>NZ_CP085704.1:522500-5966659 GCF_020691745.1 Pseudomonas sp. HN2-3 | reverse complement strand
GGCATCGAAGCTGTCGCGCGACGACGGCTCAGCCACCTCGTTGACCAGCACAGGCTCTACCGGTGCAGCGGCAGGTTCTGCCGACACAACAGCGGGCGCAACCTTGTGTACCTGGGTCTGTGCCAGCGAAGCAGCCACAGCGGCACTGACAGGCGCATTGGGGGCGGCACGCGGCGCCGAACTGCGACGACTGCCTATTAATAAGGAAAGGGCAGGTGCAATGCCGCTGCCGTTTTCACCCAACAGTTCGAGCAGACGACCCAGGTACTTTTCATTGACCCAATCGAGAACGAAACGGTTAGGCGCATAGACGCGCAACTCGTCGCCTTCGGCTTCGACCTGTAGCGGACGGATCCAGGTGTTGAATTGCTGGGCAGGCAGTTCATCGCGCAGAAGCTCCACGCACTGCTGCCAAAGTTCCACTGACACGGATATCCCCTGAGTTTGAAAGCCGGATGAGGCAAAAGCAAACCGCCATTGTACCGGTCGAGCGATCAGTTATCCACATGTGGATACGTTAGGAGTCATGGCAAAACAGCCATTTATCGACCAAAACGTCTTTATACAGCTGTGCATAAACCCTGTGGATAACAGTACCTGAGGGCTATGCACAACCCTGGGTCGAAATCTGTGGATAATTCGACTGTGGATAAAGCGCGCTTTTATACACAGATTCTACGCAGGCGCAGCACAAGCGCAGCACCGGATACCGACAGGGTTTCAAAACTCTGTACAGCCCGATTTTTCTGGGCTGTAGGATGTTATCCACAGAAAGTTATCCACTTAAGATTTATAAGTTCTTTAAGAAAGCTTTTTAAATGTCTCTTCTTTTTTATCATGTTATCCACGGTGGGGGGATCCCGAATGGCTCGTGTCTGGGCAACCGCTGGCCGAGCAAACGCATCACGCCGTCTATAAGGAATGACTGGTTGGAAATTGACCTATTGCCTTGCTTTCTCTAGAATCGCCGGTCTCTTAAAAAGGGGGCCATCCCGGCCGTCGTCGACAAACCCAGGTAACACGCCATGAAACGTACTTTCCAACCAAGCACCATCAAGCGCGCGCGCACTCACGGTTTCCGTGCTCGTATGGCTACCAAGAACGGCCGCGCTGTTCTGTCGCGTCGTCGTGCCAAAGGCCGTAAGCGTCTGGCCATTTGATTTTTCGGCACAGGTGGTGAGTCAGGACTTCAGTCGGGAAAAGCGACTGCTTACACCCCGACATTTCAAAGCGGTCTTCGACTCCCCAACCGGCAAGGTTCCAGGGAAAAACCTGCTGATCCTTGCTCGCGAGAACGGCCTCGATCATCCACGCCTTGGCCTGGTGATTGGCAAGAAGAGCGTCAAGCTCGCCGTTCAACGCAATCGCCTCAAGCGCTTGATGCGCGATTCCTTTCGTCTGAACCAGCAGATACTCGCTGGCCTGGACATCGTGATCGTCGCGCGCAAGGGATTGGGTGAGGTAGAAAACCCGGAATTGCATCAACACTTTGGCAAGCTCTGGAAACGCCTGGCGCGCAGCCGGCCATCTCCAGCGGTTAGCGCCGATTCCGCAGGGGTAGACAGCCAAGATGCGTAAACTGGCACTCGTTCCGATCCAGTTTTACCGTTATGCCATCAGTCCACTGATGGCCAATCACTGTCGTTTCTTCCCCAGCTGCTCCTGTTACGCTTACGAAGCCATCGAAAACCATGGCCTCTGGCGTGGTGGGTGGCTGGCCGTTCGTCGCCTGGGGCGTTGTCATCCGTGGAACGACGGCGGTTTCGACCCCGTTCCACCCGCTCCTTCCTCCCGAACTTCTTCGATAGCCGAGTAATCATGGATATTAAACGCACGATCCTGATCGCCGCGCTGGCAGTCGTGTCCTACGTCATGGTCCTGAAGTGGAACGATGACTACGGCCAAGCTGCCCTGCCGACTCAGAATACTGCTGCCAGCACTGTTGCTCCGGGCTTGCCCGATGGCGTGCCGGCCGGTAACAACGGTGCCAGCGCCGATGTACCGAGCGCCAACGCCGAATCGAGCCCTGCCGAACTGGCACCGGTCGCACTCAGCAAGGATCTGGTCCGGGTCAAGACCGATGTTCTGGAACTGGCTATCGACCCGGTCGGTGGTGACATCGTCCAGCTGAACCTGCCGAAGTACCCACGCCGTCAGGACCACCCGAACATTCCGTTCCAGCTGTTCGACAATGGCGGCGAGCGTGTGTACCTGGCCCAGAGCGGCCTGACCGGCGCCAACGGCCCGGACGCCCGTTCCACTGGTCGCCCGCTGTACGCGGCCGAGCAGCGCAGCTACCAGCTGGCCGATGGCCAGGAACAACTGGTGGTCGACCTGAAGTTCAGCGACAACGGTGTGAACTACATCAAGCGCTTCAGCTTCAAGCGCGGTGAGTACGACCTGACTGTCAGCTACCTGATCGACAACCAGAGCGCACAGCCCTGGAGCGGCAACATGTTTGCCCAGCTCAAGCGTGACGCCAGTGGCGATCCGTCTTCGAGCACGGCAACCGGCACCGCCACCTACCTGGGCGCCGCCCTGTGGACAGCTGCCGAGCCGTACAAGAAAGTGTCGATGAAAGACATCGACAAAGGTAGTTTGAAAGAAAATGTGTCCGGCGGCTGGGTCGCCTGGCTGCAGCACTACTTCGTAACCGCCTGGATCCCGGCCAAGTCTGACAACAACGTTGTCCAGACCCGCAAGGACAGCCAAGGCAACTACATCATCGGTTACACCGGCCCGGCCATCAGCGTCCCTGCTGGCGGCAAGGTCGAAACCAGCGCCATGCTGTACGCCGGCCCGAAGATCCAATCCAAGCTCAAGGAGTTGTCCCCAGGCCTGGAACTGACCGTCGACTACGGCTTCCTGTGGTTCATTGCCCAGCCGATCTTCTGGCTGCTGCAACATATCCACAGCCTGCTGGGTAACTGGGGCTGGTCGATCATCGTGCTGACCATGCTCATCAAAGGCCTGTTCTTCCCGCTGTCGGCTGCCAGCTACCGCTCGATGGCGCGCATGCGTGCCGTGGCGCCAAAGCTTGCCGCGCTGAAGGAACGCTTCGGCGATGATCGCCAGAAGATGTCCCAGGCGATGATGGAGCTGTACAAGAAAGAGAAGATCAACCCGCTGGGTGGCTGCTTGCCGATCCTGGTTCAGATGCCGGTATTCCTGGCCCTGTACTGGGTACTGCTGGAAAGCGTCGAGATGCGCCAGGCCCCATGGATGCTGTGGATCACTGACCTGTCGATCAAGGATCCGTTCTTCATCCTGCCGATCATCATGGGCGCCACCATGTTCATTCAGCAGCGTCTGAACCCGACGCCGCCGGACCCGATGCAGGCGAAGGTCATGAAAATGATGCCAATCATCTTCACCTTCTTCTTCCTGTGGTTCCCGGCTGGTCTGGTGCTGTACTGGGTTGTGAACAACTGCTTGTCGATTTCCCAGCAGTGGTACATCACCCGCCGTATCGAAGCAGCGAGCAAGAAAGCTGCTGCTTGACGGGCTGCTAGTCTGTGAATAAAAACGCCCCCTAGTGGGGCGTTTTTGCTATCTGTCGTTTTTTGTCGTAGAGGCTTTCGAGCATGAACACTGTGCGTGAGACCATCGCCGCCATCGCTACCGCCCAGGGCCGCGGAGGCGTGGGCATTGTCAGGTTGTCCGGCCCGTTGGCTGCCCAGGCAGGCCAGCTCATCACCGGCCGTACCCTGACGCCTCGCCACGCCCATTACGGGCCGTTTCGCGATGACCAGGGCCTGGTGCTGGACGAAGGCATCGCCTTGTACTTCCCAGGGCCCAACTCGTTCACCGGTGAAGATGTGCTCGAGCTCCAGGGGCATGGCGGGCCTGTGGTCCTGGACATGCTGCTGCAGCGCTGTGTACAACTCGGTTGCCGGCTGGCCCGCCCGGGTGAGTTCAGCGAGCGTGCGTTTCTCAACGACAAGCTCGACCTGGCACAAGCCGAGGCGATCGCCGACCTTATCGAGGCCAGCTCCAGCCAGGCGGCGCGCAATGCCTTGCGCTCGCTGCAGGGGGAGTTCTCCAAGCGTGTGCACAGCCTCACCGAGGCGCTGATCGCCTTGCGCATCTACGTGGAGGCGGCGATCGACTTCCCGGAGGAGGAGATCGACTTCCTCGCCGATGGCCACGTGCTGTCGATGCTGGATACCGTGCGCAGCGAGTTGTCCACAGTACAACGCGAAGCCGGGCAGGGCGCGCTGCTGCGCGATGGTATGACGGTGGTGATCGCCGGCCGCCCGAATGCGGGTAAATCCAGCCTGCTGAACCGCCTTGCCGGTCGCGAAGCGGCCATCGTCACCGACATCGCCGGCACCACCCGGGATATCCTGCGTGAACATATCCACATCGACGGCATGCCGTTGCACGTGGTGGACACCGCAGGCCTGCGTGATACCGATGACCATGTGGAAAAGATAGGTGTCGAGCGGGCGCTCAAGGCCATTGGCGAAGCTGATCGTGTATTGCTGGTGGTCGACTCCACGGCACCCGAAGCCAGCGATCCCTTCGCCCTCTGGCCGGAGTTCCTCGATCAGCGCCCGGACCCTGGCAACGTCACGTTGATCCGTAACAAGGCCGACCTCAGCGGTGAACCCGTGGGCCTGGAGCAGTGTGACGACGGCCATGTGACTATCACCCTCAGCGCCAAGGATGACGATAGCGGCTTGCAGCTGCTGCGTGACCACCTCAAGGCCTGCATGGGCTACGAACAGACTGCAGAGAGCGGTTTCAGTGCCCGCCGGCGCCACTTGGATGCCCTGCGCCAGGCCAGCGATCACCTGGAGCATGGCCGTGCGCAGCTGACCCTGGCTGGCGCCGGTGAACTGCTGGCAGAGGACCTGCGCCAGGCTCAGCACGCCCTGGGAGAGATCACAGGGGCGTTCAGCTCGGATGACCTGCTGGGGCGTATCTTCTCCAGTTTCTGCATCGGCAAGTAATCCACAGGCCTTCACAAGGCCATTGGCGACACCAGGCCGCTCCTTCGGGAGCGGTTTTTTTTTGCTCGTCAGTCACCTCACTGGCTGTGCGTTGGCCAAGAAGGCCGTCCAGATCCTGGTTTTTTTCATCCACAGGTGAAAATAGGTGCGCCTGTACCCTGGGGATAACCCACCTTCAGGTCTCTTGATAACCCACTCTTTTTCTTGAGGAAAAACCGGCCTGTGGGTAAATAGGCATTTAATCCACAGGTTAAATGACGTTATCCATAGCCCTCATGGCACTTGAATAACAGGGTTTAATTTCTCTGTACACAGCGCCAGATAAGGCCTGTGTAACCTTATCCACAGAAAGGTGTGTGCATAAGAATAAACATAAAAACAAAGCTTTTTAAATTCTTATTCTTTGATTTCTGTTGTTTGCCACTCATCCACAGCCTGATCAAATTTTGCGCAAACGGTTCCTTTGCAAGGGGGTAAGTCCCTATACTTGTCGGCTTACCTTCTCTATTCGCAAAAACAGGCACGAGGTGCGTGGTGGATTTCCCTTCCCGTTTTGAAGTGATCGTCATCGGCGGCGGCCATGCCGGTACCGAGGCTGCGCTTGCGTCTGCACGCATGGGTGTCAAAACCCTGCTGCTGACCCACAACGTGGAAACCCTCGGTCACATGAGCTGCAACCCCGCGATTGGCGGTATTGGCAAAAGCCATCTGGTCAAAGAGATCGATGCGCTCGGCGGCGCCATGGCGCTGGCCACCGACAAGAGCGGCATTCAGTTCCGCGTGTTGAACAACCGCAAAGGCCCGGCCGTACGCGCCACCCGAGCGCAAGCTGACCGCGCCATCTACAAGGCAGTGGTTCGCGAAATCCTGGAAAACCAGCCAAACCTGTGGATATTCCAGCAGTCCTGCGACGACCTGATCGTCGAACAGGACCAGGTCAAAGGCGTGGTAACCCAGATGGGCCTGCGGTTCTTCGCCGAATCCGTGGTGCTGACTACCGGTACCTTCCTCGGTGGGCTTATCCACATCGGGTTGCAAAACCATTCCGGCGGCCGCGCCGGCGATCCGCCCTCGATCGCGCTGGCACACCGCATGCGTGAACTGCCGCTGCGCGTCGGCCGACTGAAAACCGGTACCCCGCCACGTATCGATGGCCGCTCGGTGGACTTCTCGGTGATGACCGAACAACCGGGCGACACACCGATCCCGGTCATGTCGTTCATGGGCAATGCCCAGATGCACCCGCGCCAGGTGAGCTGCTGGATCACCCACACCAACGCACGTACCCACGAGATCATCGCCTCGAACCTCGACCGTTCGCCGATGTACTCTGGTGTGATCGAAGGCGTCGGCCCGCGCTACTGCCCGTCGATCGAAGACAAGATCCATCGCTTCGCCGACAAGGAAAGCCACCAGGTGTTCATCGAGCCGGAAGGCCTGACCACCCATGAGCTGTACCCCAACGGTATTTCGACTTCGCTGCCGTTCGATGTGCAGCTGGAGCTGGTGCGTTCGATCCGCGGCATGGAAAACGCCCACATCGTGCGCCCGGGTTATGCCATCGAGTACGACTACTTCGACCCGCGTGACCTGAAGTACAGCCTCGAGACCAAAGTCATCGGCGGCCTGTTCTTCGCCGGCCAGATCAACGGCACCACCGGTTACGAAGAAGCCGGTGCGCAAGGCCTGCTGGCCGGTACCAACGCTGCGCTGCGTGCGCAAGGCCGCGAAAGCTGGTGCCCGCGCCGCGACGAGGCGTACATCGGCGTACTGGTCGACGACCTGATCACCCTGGGTACCCAGGAGCCGTACCGCATGTTCACCTCGCGTGCCGAATACCGGCTGATCCTGCGCGAGGACAACGCCGACTTGCGTCTGACCGAGAAAGGCCGTGAACTGGGCCTGATCGATGACCAGCGTTGGGCGGCGTTCTGCACCAAGCGTGATGGCATCGAGCGTGAGGAACAGCGCCTCAAGTCGACCTGGGTTCGCCCTAATACCCCGCAGGGGCAGGCGGTTGTGGATAAGTTCGGTACGCCGTTGAGCCACGAATACAGCCTGCTCAACCTGTTGGCACGGCCAGAAGTGGATTACGCCGGCCTGATCGAGGCTACCGGGGGGGATGCCATCGACCCACAGGTTGCCGAACAGGTCGAGATCAAGACCAAGTACGCGGGCTACATCGACCGCCAGCAGGACGAGATCGCCCGTCTGCGCGCCAGTGAAGATACCCGCCTGCCTGTGGATATCGACTACACCACGATTTCCGGCCTGTCCAAGGAGATCCAGGGCAAGCTCGGCCAGACCCGTCCCGAGACGCTGGGCCAGGCTTCGCGTATTCCTGGTGTGACGCCAGCGGCCATTTCGCTGCTGCTGATTCATCTGAAAAAACGCGGCGCAGGCCGCGAATTGGAGCAAAGCGCTTGAGTTCCCTGGTCACCCCGCAACACGCCGAAGAATTGTCCACAGGCGCGCGCCAGCTCGGCATCGAGCTGAGCGCGCAGCAGCACACGATGCTACTGGGCTACCTGGCCCTGTTGATCAAATGGAACAAGGCCTACAACCTCACTGCCGTGCGCGATCCGGACGAGATGGTTTCCCGGCACCTGCTCGACAGCCTCAGCGTCATGTCGTTTATCCACAGCGAGCGCGATAACTGGCTGGATGTCGGCAGCGGGGGTGGCATGCCGGGCATTCCCTTGGCTATCCTGCACCCGCACAAGCGGGTGACGGTGCTGGACAGCAACGGCAAGAAGACCCGCTTCCTGACCCAGGTGAAAATGGAGCTCAAGCTGGACAACCTGCAGGTTATCCACAGCCGGGTTGAAGCCTTCAAACCGGCGCAACCGTTCAGCGGAATCATCTCGCGTGCCTTCAGCAGCATGGAGAACTTCACCAACTGGACCCGCCATCTGGGCGACACCGGGACGCAATGGCTTGCAATGAAGGGGCTGCATCCTGCCGATGAACTGGTAGCATTGCCCGCAGACTTCACAGTGGAAAGCGAGCAGGCCCTGACCGTTCCAGGTTGCCAGGGCCAGCGCCATCTGCTGATACTGCGCCGCAAGGCATGACTGGGAACACGCGCATCAATGGCTAAGGTATTCGCAATCGCGAACCAGAAAGGTGGTGTGGGCAAGACCACCACCTGTATCAATCTCGCGGCATCGCTGGCCGCGACCAAACGTCGTGTGCTGCTGATCGACCTCGATCCGCAAGGCAACGCCACCATGGGCAGCGGTGTCGACAAGCACGAGCTCGAGCACTCGGTATACGACTTGCTGATCGGGGAATGTGACCTGGCTCAGGCCATGCATTACTCCGAGCACGGTGGTTTCCAGCTGTTGCCGGCCAACCGTGACCTGACCGCCGCCGAAGTGGTGCTGCTGGAAATGCAGGTCAAGGAAAGCCGCCTGCGCAACGCCCTGGCGCCGATCCGCGAGAACTACGACTTCATTCTCATCGACTGCCCGCCGTCGTTGTCGATGCTGACCCTCAACGCGTTGGTGGCTTCCGATGGGGTGATCATCCCCATGCAGTGCGAGTACTACGCACTGGAAGGCCTCAGCGACCTTGTGGATAACATCAAGCGCATTGCCGCCCGGCTGAACCCGGAGCTGAAGATCGAAGGCCTGCTGCGGACCATGTTCGATCCGCGCCTGAGCCTGAACAACGATGTTTCGGCCCAGCTCAAGGAGCACTTCGGCGAGCAGCTGTACGACACGGTCATCCCGCGCAACATTCGCCTGGCCGAGGCCCCGAGCTTCGGCATGCCGGCCCTGGCCTACGACAAGCAGTCGCGTGGTGCGCTGGCTTATCTGGCCCTGGCCGGGGAACTGGTGCGCCGTCAGCGCCGTCCATCACGCACTGCACAAACAACTTAAGGAATCCGTATGGCCGTTAAGAAACGAGGTCTCGGACGTGGGTTGGATGCTCTGCTCAGTGGTCCTTCCGTCAGCGCGCTCGAAGAGCAGGCTGTCAAGATTGACCAGAAGGAACTGCAACACCTGCCGGTCGAGCTGATCCAGCGTGGCAAGTACCAGCCGCGTCGCGACATGGACCCGGTGGCGCTGGAAGAACTCGCGCACTCGATTCGCACCCATGGCGTGATGCAGCCGATCGTGGTTCGCCCGGTGGGCGACAACCGCTACGAGATCATCGCCGGTGAGCGCCGCTGGCGCGCCACCCAGCAGGCTGGCCTGGACACCGTGCCGGCCATGGTCCGTGAAGTGGCGGACGAAGCGGCCATCGCGATGGCGCTGATCGAGAACATCCAACGCGAAGACCTCAACCCGCTGGAAGAGGCCCTCGCCCTGCAGCGCCTGCAGCAGGAGTTCGAACTGACCCAGCAGCAGGTGGCCGATGCCATTGGCAAGTCGCGGGTTACCGTGGCCAACCTGTTGCGCCTGATCACGCTGCCTGAAGCGATCAAGACCATGCTCGCCCATGGCGACCTGGAGATGGGTCATGCTCGCGCTTTGCTCGGCCTTGAAGAGAATCGTCAGGAGGAGGGGGCGCGTCATGTTGTCGCACGTGGCCTCACCGTGCGCCAAACCGAGGCACTGGTACGTCAGTGGCTCAGTGACAAGCCTGATCCGGTCGAACCGAGCAAACCTGATCCGGATATCGCACGCCTTGAACAGCGGCTCGCAGAGCGCCTGGGCTCGGCCGTGCAGATCCGTCATGGGAACAAGGGCAAAGGGCAGTTGGTTATTCGCTATAACTCGCTTGACGAGTTGCAAGGCGTCCTTGCTCACATCCGCTGAAACAATTCCTGTTGTAGCGCGCAGTCGGAAATCACTACCGAAGAGTTGAATAGGGGTTAATCCACCCCTATACTCTGCGCGCATTTTGTCGGCACAAATTATGCCAAGTCATAGCTGACTTGTTGGTCGACTTCCGAGGAGCAGTTGTGATGGAAATCCGCACGCCAAACCGCTTGCCTTTCCATCGCTGGGCGGTTTTTCCGGTACTGTTGACTCAATGTGTAGTACTTCTGCTGGCAACCTTGGTGGTGTGGCAGTGGAAAGGGGCGGTCAGTGGATATTCAGGTCTCTGCGGAGGTTTGATTGCCTGGCTACCCAATGTGTATTTCGCCTGGAAGGCGTTTCGCTTTAGCGGAGCCCGGGCAGCGCAGGCCATCGTCAAGTCGTTCTACGCTGGCGAGGCAGGCAAAATGATTTTGACGGCAGTGCTGTTTGCATTGACCTTCGCAGGAGTGAAGCCATTGGCGCCGTTAGCAGTATTCGGCGTCTTCCTGCTGACCCTAATGGTCAGCTGGTTCGCGCCACTGCTAATGAATAAAAGACTTTCGAGACCTTAGGGCGTTTGAGGCAACCATGGCAGCAGAAACCGCTTCGGGCTATATCCAGCACCACTTGCAGAACCTGACCTACGGTCAACTACCAGACGGCAGCTGGGGCTTTGCCCATTCGGCTGCAGAAGCCAAGGCAATGGGCTTCTGGGCGTTCCACCTGGACACCCTGGGTTGGTCCGTTGCGCTGGGTCTGATCTTCCTGTTCATCTTCCGCATGGCGGCGAAGAAGGCGACCTCCGGCCAACCCGGCGGCCTGCAGAACTTCGTCGAAGTGATGGTCGACTTCGTCAACGGCAGCGTGAAGGACTCCTTCCACGGCCGTAGCCCGGTGATCGCTCCGCTGGCACTGACCATCTTCGTCTGGGTATTCCTGATGAACGCCGTCGACCTGGTACCGGTCGACTGGATTCCTCAGCTGGCCATCCTGATCTCCGGTGATCCGCACATTCCGTTCCGCGCCGTGTCGACTACCGACCCGAACGCGACCCTGGCCATGGCCTTCAGCGTGTTTGCCCTGATCATCTTCTACAGCATCAAGGTCAAGGGCCTGGGCGGCTTCATCGGTGAGCTGACCCTGCACCCGTTCGGCAGCAAGAACATCTTCGTTCAAGCCCTGCTGATCCCGGTGAACTTCCTGCTGGAATTCGTCACCCTGATCGCCAAGCCGATCTCGCTGGCACTGCGTCTGTTCGGCAACATGTACGCCGGTGAGCTGGTGTTCATCCTGATCGCCGTCATGTTCGGCTCGGGCCTGCTGTGGCTGAGCGGCCTGGGTGTGGTGCTGCAATGGGCGTGGGCTGTGTTCCACATCCTGATCATCACCCTGCAAGCTTTCATCTTCATGATGCTGACCATCGTCTACCTGTCGATGGCGCACGAAGATAACCATTAAGACCGCCTGGCGTGTCTGATAGCCTTCCCCGCCGGTACGGGGGGAGGGCTTAAAAAGTCCGCAAGGGCAGCTGTACTCACGATTTGTTTTACCGCTTCAAACTAAAAACCTAACCAATACGACGTAAAAGTCGGGAGGAAAGATGGAAACTGTAGTTGGTCTGACCGCTATCGCTGTTGCTCTGCTGATCGGCCTGGGTGCTCTGGGTACCGCCATTGGTTTCGGCCTGCTGGGCGGCAAATTCCTGGAAGGCGCTGCTCGTCAACCAGAAATGGTTCCGATGCTGCAGGTCAAAATGTTCATCGTTGCCGGTCTGCTCGACGCCGTAACCATGATCGGTGTTGGTATTGCTCTGTTCTTCACCTTCGCGAACCCCTTCGTTGGTCAGATCGCCGGCTAATCACTCGTCACAACGAGTTGATGTGCTGTGATGAATTAAGACCGAGCGAGGTGTTGGCGTGAACATTAATGCAACCCTGATTGGCCAATCCGTTGCTTTCCTGATTTTTGTACTCTTCTGCATGAAGTACGTATGGCCTCCGGTCATCACTGCTCTGCAAGAGCGTCAAAAGAAGATTGCCGACGGCTTGGACGCTGCCAACCGCGCAGCTCGCGACCTGGAGCTGGCCCAAGAGAAAGCGGGTCAGCAACTGCGTGAAGCTAAAGCACAGGCAGCCGAAATCATTGAGCAAAGCAAGAAACGCGCTGCTCAGCTTGTCGAGGAAGCCCGTGATCAGGCCCGCGTCGAAGCTGACCGTGTGAAGGCTCAGGCTCTGGCCGAGATCGAACAGGAACTGAACAGCGCTAAAGACGCCCTGCGTGCCCAAGTGGGTGCCCTGGCCGTTGGCGGTGCTGAAAAGATCCTTGGCGCCACAATCGATCAAAACGCGCATGCGGAGCTGGTTAACAAACTGGCCGCTGAAATTTAAGCGAGGGCGATCATGGCAGAACTGACCACGTTGGCCCGACCTTACGCTAAGGCTGCCTTTGAGCATGCCCAGGCCCATCAGCAACTGGCCAATTGGTCAGCCATGCTCGGCCTGGCTGCTGCGGTGTCGCAAGACGACACCATGCAGCGCCTGCTCAAGGCCCCGCGACTGACGAGCGCAGAAAAGGCCGCCACGTTCATTGACGTGTGCGGTGACAAGTTCAATGCACAGGCACAGAATTTCATTCATGTTGCCGCGGAAAATGACCGTCTCCTGCTTCTGCCGGAGATTGCCGCTCTGTTCGACCTGTACAAGGCCGAGCAAGAGAAATCCGTGGACGTGGAAGTCACCAGTGCCTTCGCGTTGAACCAAGAACAGCAAGACAAACTCGCCAAGGTTCTCAGTGCACGGTTAGGCCAGGAAGTGCGCCTGCACGCGTCGGAGGATGCCAGCCTGATTGGCGGCGTCGTCATCCGCGCTGGTGACCTGGTAATCGATGGCTCTGTTCGCGGCAAAATCGCGAAACTGGCCGAAGCATTGAAATCTTGAGTTTGAAGGGGCAGCAGAGCAATGCAGCAACTCAATCCTTCCGAAATTAGTGAAATCATCAAGGGCCGCATCGACAACCTCGATGTGAGCTCCCAAGCCCGTAACGAAGGTACCGTCGTTTCGGTTTCCGACGGTATCGTGCGGATCCACGGTCTGGCCGACGTCATGTACGGCGAAATGATCGAGTTCCCTGGCGGCGTCTACGGCATGGCACTGAACCTGGAGCAAGACTCCGTAGGTGCAGTGATCCTGGGTGCCTACGACACCCTCGCCGAAGGCATGAGCGCCAAGTGCACCGGCCGCATCCTGGAAGTTCCAGTTGGTAAGGAACTGCTGGGTCGCGTCGTCGACGCACTGGGCAACCCGATCGACGGCAAAGGTCCTCTGGGCAACACCCAGACCGACGCGGTCGAGAAAGTTGCTCCAGGCGTGATCTGGCGTAAGTCGGTAGACCAGCCTGTACAGACTGGCTACAAATCTGTCGACGCCATGATCCCTGTCGGCCGTGGCCAGCGTGAGCTGATCATCGGTGACCGTCAGATCGGCAAGACCGCCATGGCCATCGACGCCATCATCAACCAGAAAGACTCCGGTATTTTCTGTGTTTATGTTGCTGTCGGCCAGAAGCGTTCCACCGTCGCCAACATCGTTCGCAAGCTGGAAGAAAACGGCGCCCTGGCCAACACCATCGTGGTTGTTGCCAGTGCTTCGGAATCCGCCGCACTGCAATTCCTGGCGCCATACGCCGGTTGCACCATGGGCGAGTTCTTCCGTGACCGCGGTGAAGACGCACTGATCGTTTACGATGACCTGTCCAAGCAGGCTGTTGCCTACCGTCAGATCTCCCTGCTGCTGCGCCGTCCACCAGGACGCGAAGCATACCCAGGCGACGTGTTCTATCTCCACTCCCGTCTGCTGGAGCGTGCATCGCGCGTTTCGGAAGAGTACGTCGAGAAGTTCACCAACGGTGCTGTGACTGGTAAAACCGGTTCCCTGACCGCGCTGCCGATCATCGAAACCCAGGCTGGCGACGTTTCCGCGTTCGTTCCGACCAACGTGATCTCGATCACCGACGGTCAGATCTTCCTGGAATCGGCCATGTTCAACTCGGGCATCCGCCCTGCAGTGAACGCCGGTGTTTCGGTATCCCGCGTAGGTGGTGCCGCTCAGACCAAGATCATCAAGAAGCTGTCCGGTGGTATTCGTACCGCGCTGGCTCAGTACCGTGAACTGGCTGCATTCGCCCAGTTCGCGTCCGATCTGGACGAAGCGACCCGCAAGCAGCTGGAGCATGGTCAGCGCGTTACCGAGCTGATGAAGCAGAAGCAGTACGCGCCGATGTCCATCGCGGACATGGCCCTGTCGCTGTACGCCGCTGAGCGTGGCTTCCTGACCGACGTAGAAGTCTCCAAGATCGGCAGCTTCGAGCAAGCACTGATCGCCTTCTTCAACCGTGATCACGCTGAACTGATGGCGAAGATCAACGTGAAGGGTGACTTCAACGACGAAATCGACGCAGGCCTGAAAGCCGGTATCGAGAAGTTCAAGGCCACCCAGACCTGGTAAGCCGCAGCGGGGGCCCTGGCCCCCGCTTGCTAACCTGATAGGTGATACATGGCAGGCGCAAAAGAGATTCGCAGTAAGATTGCGAGCATCAAAAGCACGCAAAAAATTACCAGCGCCATGGAGAAAGTGGCGGTCAGCAAGATGCGCAGGGCACAAATGCGCATGGCTGCTAGCCGTCCTTACGCGGAGCGTATCCGCCAGGTGATCGGTCATCTGGCCAACGCCAACCCGGAATACCGCCACCCGTTCATGATCGAGCGCCCTGTAAAGCGCGCCGGTTATATCGTGGTGAGCAGTGACCGTGGTCTGTGCGGTGGCTTGAATACCAACCTGTTCAAGGCCCTGGTCAAGGACATGAGCGCAAACCGCGAACAGGGCGTGGAAATCGACCTGTGCGTGATTGGCAGCAAGGGTGCGACTTTCTTCCGCATCTTTGGCGGCAACGTCGTAGCAGCGATCAGCCACTTGGGCGAAGAGCCATCGATCAACGATCTGATCGGCTCCGTCAAAGTGATGCTGGACGCCTACATGGACGGCCGTATCGATCGCCTCTCGGTGGTTTCGAACAAGTTCATCAACACCATGACCCAGAAGCCAACGGTCGAGCAATTGGTACCGTTGGTGGCAACCCCGGATCAGGAACTCAAGCACCACTGGGACTACCTGTACGAACCCGACGCAAAAGAGCTGCTGGACGGCTTGATGGTGCGTTACGTGGAGTCGCAGGTATACCAGGCGGTGGTCGAGAACAACGCTGCTGAACAAGCGGCCCGGATGATCGCCATGAAAAACGCCACAGATAACGCCGGTGATTTGATCAAAGAGCTGCAATTGATCTACAACAAGGCGCGTCAGGCTGCGATCACCCAGGAGATCTCGGAAATCGTCGGCGGCGCTGCCGCGGTTTAACGGTTCACATATTCAGAGGATCCAGCTATGAGTAGCGGACGTATCGTTCAAATCATCGGCGCCGTCATCGACGTGGAATTCCCACGTGACGTCGTGCCGAGTGTATACAACGCGCTGAAAGTACAAGGCGCGGAAACCACCCTCGAAGTTCAGCAGCAGCTGGGCGACGGCGTGGTTCGTACCATTGCGATGGGCTCCACCGAAGGCTTGAAGCGCGGTCTGGATGTCGTCGACACCGGTGCTGCCATTTCCGTTCCTGTTGGTAAGGCCACTCTCGGCCGTATCATGGACGTACTGGGCAACCCGATCGACGAAGCCGGCCCGATCGGTGAAGAAGAGCGTCGCGGTATCCACCAGCCAGCGCCTTCGTTCGCTGACCAGGCAGGCGGCAACGACCTGCTGGAAACCGGCATCAAGGTTATCGACCTGGTTTGCCCGTTCGCCAAGGGTGGTAAGGTTGGTCTGTTCGGTGGTGCCGGTGTCGGCAAGACCGTAAACATGATGGAACTGATCCGTAACATCGCCATGGAACACAGCGGTTACTCCGTGTTCGCTGGTGTGGGTGAGCGTACTCGTGAGGGTAACGACTTCTACCACGAGATGAAGGACTCCAACGTTCTCGACAAAGTAGCGCTGGTCTACGGTCAGATGAACGAGCCACCAGGAAACCGTCTGCGCGTAGCGCTGACCGGCCTGACCATGGCTGAGAAGTTCCGTGACGAAGGTAACGACGTTCTGCTGTTCGTCGACAACATCTATCGTTACACCCTGGCCGGTACCGAAGTATCCGCACTGCTGGGCCGTATGCCTTCGGCAGTAGGTTACCAGCCGACCCTGGCTGAAGAGATGGGCGTTCTGCAAGAGCGCATCACCTCCACCAAGGAAGGTTCGATCACCTCCGTCCAGGCCGTATACGTACCTGCGGACGACTTGACCGACCCGTCGCCAGCGACCACCTTCGCCCACTTGGACGCCACCGTCGTTCTGTCCCGTGACATCGCCTCCCTGGGTATCTACCCAGCGGTCGATCCACTGGACTCGACTTCGCGCCAGCTGGACCCGAACGTGATCGGCAACGAGCACTACGACACCGCTCGTGGCGTTCAGTATGTTCTGCAGCGCTACAAAGAGCTGAAGGACATCATTGCGATCCTGGGTATGGACGAACTGTCCGAGACCGACAAGCAACTGGTAGCCCGCGCTCGTAAGATCCAGCGCTTCCTGTCGCAGCCGTTCTTCGTGGCCGAAGTCTTCACCGGTTCGCCAGGCAAGTACGTTTCCCTGAAAGACACCATCGCTGGCTTCAGCGGCATCCTCAAAGGTGACTACGACCACCTGCCAGAACAAGCGTTCTACATGGTCGGCAGCATCGACGAAGCGATCGAGAAAGCCAAGAAACTGTAATTCCTGCGCCCCGCAAGGGGCGCTATCAGGTTGAGGCAAGCAGATGGCTATGACAGTCCATTGCGATATCGTCAGCGCGGAAGGAGAAATTTTCTCCGGTCTGGTCGAGATGGTGGTTGCGCACGGTAACCTGGGTGATCTTGGTATCGCTCCAGGCCACGCGCCGCTGATCACCAATCTGAAGCCAGGTCCGATCACGCTGACCAAGCAGGGTGGCGCACAAGAGGTGTTCTACATCTCTGGTGGTTTCCTCGAGGTTCAGCCGAACATGGTCAAGGTGCTTGCCGATACCGTGCAACGTGCTGCAGACCTGGATGAAGCGCAGGCTCAGGAAGCCCTCAAGGCTGCCGAGAACGCCCTGAATACGAAAGGCGCGGACTTCGACTACGGCGCCGCCGCCGCACGTCTGGCCGAGGCCGCAGCTCAGCTGCGTACCGTCCAGCAAATGCGCAAAGGCAAGTAATCGGCCACGGCTGATGACTTCTGTTGCGATTGAGTAAAAGGGTAGCCTCGGCTACCCTTTTTCTTTTTTTGATTTCCCCCCCGGTCATTTCACTGACCGCCCAGGATTGGTAGCCAGTAATGTCACTCGATATCGTTATTCTCGCCGCCGGCCAAGGTACCCGCATGCGCTCGGCGCTGCCCAAGGTACTACACCCGGTTGCCGGCAACTCCATGCTCGGCCATGTTATCCACAGCGCGCGCCAGCTTCAGCCGCAAGGCATCCACGTGGTCATTGGCCACGGTGCCGAGCAGGTACGAGAGCGCCTGGCAGCTGACGACCTGAACTTCGTCATGCAGGACAAGCAGCTGGGTACAGGCCATGCCGTGGCTCAGGCGCTGCCGGCGTTGACCGCAGATACCGTGCTGGTGCTGTACGGCGATGTGCCGTTGATCGAAGTGGAGACCTTGCAGCGTCTGTTGGCCAAGGCCAACGACCAGCAACTGGGGCTGCTCACGGTCACCCTCGAAGACCCGACCGGCTATGGCCGTATCGTGCGTGACGAGCAGGGCAAGGTAACGGCGATCGTTGAGCACAAGGATGCCAACGACGCGCAGAAAGCGATCAAGGAAGGCAACACCGGTATTCTGGCCCTGCCTGCCGCGCGCCTGGCGGACTGGATGAGCCGTTTGTCGAACAACAATGCCCAGGGCGAGTACTACCTGACGGATGTCATCGCTATGGCGGTGTCCGACGGCCTGGTGGTAGCGACCGAGCAGCCCCATGACCCGATGGAAGTGCAGGGCGCCAACGATCGTCGCCAGCTGTCCGAGCTGGAGCGCCACTATCAGTTGCGCGCAGGCCGCCGCCTGATGGCGCAGGGTGTCACCCTGCGCGACCCGGCGCGGTTCGATGTGCGCGGTGAAGTGACCGTAGGCCGTGATGTGCTGATCGACATCAACGTGATCCTCGAAGGCCAGGTAGTGATCGAGGACGATGTAGAAATCGGCCCCAACTGCGTGATCAAGAACAGCACCCTGCGCAAGGGTGCGGTGGTCAAGGCCAACAGCCACATCGAAGGTGCGGTGATGGGCGAGGGTAGCGATGCTGGCCCGTTCGCGCGCCTGCGCCCGGGCAGCGTGCTGGATGCCAAGGCCCATGTGGGTAACTTTGTCGAACTGAAAAATGCTCACCTGGGTGAGGGCGCCAAGGCCGGCCACCTGAGCTACCTGGGCGATGCCGAAATCGGTGCGCGCACCAACATCGGCGCTGGCACCATCACCTGCAACTACGATGGCGCCAACAAGTTCAAGACGGTGATGGGCGAAGACGTGTTCATCGGCTCGAACAACTCGTTGGTGGCGCCTGTGGATATCCAGGCTGGTGCTACTACTGCGGCAGGCTCGACCATCACCCAGACTGTTGAAGCAGGGCAGCTTGCTGTGGGCCGTGCGCGCCAGCGCAACATCGACGGCTGGAAGCGGCCGGAGAAGATCAAGAAGAGCTGAGTTATACACAGTTGTTTCGATCGAAAGCCGACCTGTGTGAATGGGTCGGTTTTTTTTGGGCTGTTGGAAAGCTGGGAGTGCTTTGCCCTCCTTTCGCGACGCGAGGCCGCTCCTACAGGGATACGCGCCACCTGGAGGGTAGCGAAAGGGCCGCGTCAGCGGACGACAACAGACTTATCCACAGTTCATGGCGCTTGACGAAACGAGCGTCTTAGGTTTTGATTGCAACCATTATCTTTCGAATCGAAACTTAAGCGCTCATGTCGAAACGTAACACCCCCCAACGCCGGCACAACATCCTGGCCATGCTCAGCGAGCAGGGCGAGGTGAGTGTGGACGCGTTGGCCAAGCGCTTCGAAACGTCAGAAGTCACCATTCGCAAGGACCTTGCAGCCCTGGAAACCAATGGCCTGCTATTGCGACGCTACGGCGGTGCGGTGCCGGTGCCGCAAGAGTTGCTCGGCGAACCTACCCAGCCCGTGTCCGCTTACAAGAAGGCCATTGCCCGCGCTGCTGTAGGGCGTATCCGCGAACATGCGCGGATCATCATCGACAGCGGCAGCACCACTGCTGCGATGATCCCTGAATTGGGCCGCCAACCGGGCCTGGTGGTAATGACCAACTCATTGAACGTGGCCCGCGCCATCAGCGACCTGGAGCATGAGCCGGTGTTGCTGATGACCGGCGGCACCTGGGACCCGCACTCCGAGTCGTTCCAGGGGCAGGTGGCCGAGCAGGTGTTGCGTTCCTACGATTTCGACCAGCTGTTCATCGGTGCCGATGGCATCGACCTCAACCGGGGTACCACCACCTTCAACGAGCTGCTTGGTCTGAGCCGAGTCATGGCCGAGGTGGCCCGGGAAGTGATCGTGATGGTCGAGTCCGACAAGGTGGGGCGCAAGATCCCTAACCTCGAGCTGCCCTGGGGCAGCGTGAATACCCTTATTACAGACGAACGCCTGCCCGCAGCGGCACGCGAACACATTCAAGCCCGCGGCATCAACCTGATTTGCGCCGCGATCAGCCAGGAGCAATAACCATGTGTGGAATCGTTGGTGCCGTAGCCGAGCGTAATATTACCGCCATTCTGATCGAAGGCCTCAAGCGCCTCGAATACCGCGGGTACGACAGTGCCGGCCTGGCTGTCTTCAGCCAGCAAGGTGAGCTGGAGCGTCGCCGCCGTATCGGTAAAGTCAGCGAGCTGGAAGCCGCCGTCGCCGCCGACCCTCTCACCGGCCAGCTGGGCATCGCCCACACCCGTTGGGCCACCCATGGTGCGCCCACCGAAGGCAACGCCCACCCACACTTTTCGGCCAGTGAAGTGGCGGTCGTGCACAACGGCATCATCGAAAACCACGAAGAGCTGCGTGAAGAGCTGAAAGAGCTCGGCTACGTATTCACTTCGCAGACCGATACCGAAGTCATCGTTCACCTGATCCACCACACGCTCAAGACTGTCCCGGACCTGACCGATGCGCTGAAGGCCGCTGTGAAGCGCCTGCACGGTGCCTATGGCCTGGCCGTGATCAGTGCCAAACAGCCAGACCGCCTGGTAGCCGCTCGCAGCGGTAGCCCGCTGGTGATCGGCCTCGGCCTTGGTGAGAACTTCCTGGCTTCGGACCAGTTGGCCCTGCGCCAGGTCACCGACCGTTTCATGTACCTGGAAGAAGGCGACATCGCCGAGATCCGCCGTGACCAAGTCAGCATCTGGGACCAGGCCGGCACCAAGGTCCAGCGTGAAACCGTGCAGTACCACGAAGGCGCTGAGGCGGCCGACAAAGGTACCTACCGTCACTTCATGCTCAAGGAAATCCACGAGCAGCCAAGCGTGGTCCAGCGCACGCTGGAAGGCCGCCTGGGCAAGGACAATGTGCTGGTCCAGGCCTTCGGCCCGAATGCCGCCGAACTGTTTGCCAAGGTTCGCAATGTGCAGATCGTCGCTTGCGGTACCAGCTACCACGCCGGCATGGTTGCCCGTTACTGGCTCGAAAGCCTGGCCGGCATCCCTTGCCAGGTCGAAGTGGCCAGCGAGTTCCGCTACCGCAAGGTCGTGGTCCAGCCAGACACCCTGTTCGTCTCGATCTCGCAATCCGGTGAGACCGCCGACACCCTGGCCGCCCTGCGCAATGCCAAGGAGCTGGGCTTCCTCGGCAGCCTGGCCATCTGCAACGTCGGCATCAGCTCGCTGGTGCGCGAATCCGACCTGACCCTGCTGACCCTGGCCGGCCCGGAGATCGGTGTTGCCTCGACCAAGGCATTCACCACCCAGCTGGTTTCGCTGATGCTGCTGACCCTGGCCCTGGGCCAGGTGCGCGGTACCCTCGAAGCCGGTGTGGAAGCCGAGCTGGTTGAAGAGTTGCGCCGCCTGCCGACCCGCCTGGGCGAGGCACTGGCCATGGACGCGACTGTCGAGAAGATCGCCGAACTGTTCGCCGACAAGCACCACACCCTGTTCTTGGGCCGTGGCGCCCAGTACCCGGTGGCGATGGAAGGTGCCCTCAAGCTCAAGGAGATCTCCTACATCCACGCCGAAGCCTACCCGGCGGGCGAGCTGAAGCACGGCCCGCTGGCGCTTGTGGATAACGACATGCCGGTGGTCACCGTGGCGCCGAACAACGAACTGCTGGAGAAGCTCAAGTCCAACCTGCAGGAAGTACGTGCCCGTGGCGGTGAGCTGGTGGTGTTCGCCGACGAGCACGCTGGCATGACCAACGGTGAAGGCACCCACGTGATCAAGGTGCCGCACATCGCGGACGCCCTGGCGCCGATCCTGTACACCATTCCGCTGCAGCTGCTGTCGTACTACGTCGCCGTGCTCAAGGGTACCGACGTTGACCAGCCGCGTAACCTGGCGAAATCGGTGACAGTCGAGTAAGCCGCAGCGTTTAATGGCGATGGTGGTTTCGTTGCATTAGAACTGTTGTCGAACAATTGAAACTGTTGCCGGTAGAGGGAAGCGCTCGCTTCCCTTCATCGGGCGCTTCACCCTCCTCCCCGCTTCACCCCTCCCTACCTAGATCTGGCGTTCTCTGATGCCCCTTGCCGTTCAGGGTCATGAATCTCTGGGCACCGTCAGCTTCCGCTATTCGCTCAAGTGCTCTGAGCAGCAGGGTACCGATCCCTGACTTTCGCTGGGCCGGTCCGACAACCCGTGAGCGAATCAGACGAGTCCGACCACTTCCTTAGGGCCCAGAGCGCGGGCTATTTCCTGTTTTATGACGTCCCGTAAGGCGCGGCGATTGTGAATATCTGGTTTACCACATATTCGAATAGGCATATATTCGGATCTCCAGATATTAGTCGTACACGCATTCCCCAGGAGGTCACATGCGGGAAACACTGACTCCCCCCGTCGTTTTCAAATGCCTGGCTGATGACACTCGGGCCCGGATGACCCTGCTGATCGCCCGCGAAGGCGAACTCTGTGTCTGCGAACTTACCCACGCGCTGGAGCTGAGCCAGCCGAAGATCTCGCGGCATTTGGCCCAGTTGCGCGAGGCTGGACTCCTGATGGATCGCCGCAAGGGTCAATGGGTGTACTACCGACTGCACCCCGAACTGCCGCAGTGGGTGGACGCGATGCTGAAGGGAGTGGTCGATGCGAACCAGCAATGGTTGAGCCCCGATGCGTTGCGCCTTGCCGAAATGGGCGAGCGGCCGCAGAGCCCTGTTGCTTGTGCTTGATACTTCCCTTCGCTGATTGAGTTGTCGTCATGCTGATCGCATTTCTGATTTTTCTGGTGACGATCGTTCTCGTCATCTGGCAGCCCAAGGGCTTAGGCGTGGGCTGGAGTGCAGCTCTAGGAGCTGTCGTGGCGCTGCTGGCTGGCGTCGTGAGCCTGTCCGATATTCCAGTGGTCTGGCAGATCGTGTGGAACGCCACCGCAACTTTTATCGCCGTCATCATCATCAGCCTGCTGCTGGATGAGGCGGGGTTCTTCGAGTGGGCGGCATTGCACGTGGCCCGCTGGGGCAGCGGCAGCAGCCGCAAGCTGTTCGCCTTCATCATCCTGCTGGGCGCCGCCGTCTCGGCGCTGTTCGCTAACGACGGTGCGGCACTGATCCTGACCCCGATCGTCATCGCCATGCTGCTGGCCCTGCGCTTCTCCCCGGCGGCGACGCTGGCATTCGTCATGGCGGCGGGCTTCATCGCCGATACCGCGAGCCTTCCGCTGGTGGTTTCCAACCTGGTGAACATCGTCTCCGCCGACTACTTTGGCATTGGCTTCAGCGAATACGCCTCGGTCATGGTGCCGGTGAACCTGATCAGCATCGCCGCCACCCTGGGAATGCTGCTGTGGTTCTTCCGCAAGGACCTGCCGCGTACCTATGAACTCGACCAACTCAAGGCTCCCGAAGCCGCTATCCGCGACAAGGCGACGTTCGTTGCCGGCTGGTGGGTGCTTGCGCTGTTGCTGGTCAGCTTTTTCGCCATCGAGCCGCTGGGCGTTCCGATCAGCGCCATCGCTGCTGCCTGTGCGCTGATCCTCTACCTGATCGCCGCCCGCGGGCACGTAATTTCTACCCGCAAGGTTCTCAAGGACGCGCCTTGGCAGGTCGTGGTGTTCTCGCTTGGCATGTACCTCGTGGTTTATGGCCTGCGTAACGCCGGCCTCACCGACTACCTGACGCAGATCCTCAATGTCTTCGCCGGCTACGGGATCTGGGGCGCATCCCTCGGCACGGGGTTGCTCGCCGCTGGCCTGTCGTCGGTCATGAATAACATGCCCACTGTGCTGGTAGGGGCCTTGTCGATCCATTCCGCTGAGGCCACCGGCATCGTGCGCGAGGCCATGATCTACGCCAACGTCATCGGCTGTGACCTCGGTCCGAAAATCACCCCCATCGGCAGCCTGGCCACCTTGCTGTGGCTGCACGTGCTGGCCCGCAAGAACATCGTCATCACCTGGGGTTACTACTTGCGCACCGGCATCGTCCTGACGCTGCCGATCCTGCTTGCCACCTTGGCCGCATTGGCCATCCGCTTGAGTTTTTGAACCGGAGATACCTGATGAAAGTCCTGTTCATGTGCACCCACAACAGCTGCCGCAGCATCCTGTCCGAGGCGCTGTTCAATCACCGGGCCCCCGAGGGTATGGACGCTGTGAGCTCGGGCAGCTTCCCAAGCGGCAAGGTCAATGAGCGGGCACTGAAAACCTTGGAAGCCGCCGGTATCCCCACCGCTGGTCTTGCAAGCAAGGCCTCGGATGCCTTCGAGAGCTCTCCTCCCGACATCGTTGTCACCGTGTGCGACCGCGCTGCCGGCGAAGCCTGCCCGATCTTCTTCGGTCCATCGCTCAAAGCCCACTGGGGTCTGGCCGACCCTTCGGCGGTCATCGGGAGTGAGGCCGAAATCGAAGAAGCCTTCCAGACCACACTTGCGAAGATCGATGAGCGCGTGCGCGCCTTCATTGCGCTGCCTCTCTCGCAACTGAGCCAGGACGAACTGAAAGGCGAACTTGCCCGTATTGGCGCCCTGTAGGCCCTGGATCAATGGAGACCGAAATGAACGACCACCTGCCAAATGTCCAACCAGAACTGATTGATTTGCCGTCGCTGGAGCGGCTGGCGCCGAAGGATCCTTCCACGCACAAACCGCGCATCCTGCTGCTGTACGGATCGACCCGCGAACGCTCATTCAGCCGCTTGATGGTTGAGGAAGCTGCGCGCCTGCTGGAAGAGTTCGGCGCCGAAACCCGTATCTTCGACCCTTCCGGCCTGCCGCTGCCGGATGACGCTCCGGACTCCCACGAGAAGGTGCTGGAACTCCGCGAGCTGATGCAATGGTCCGAAGGCCAGGTGTGGTGCTCGCCCGAGCGTCACGGCTCAATGAGTGCTGTCTTCAAGGCGCAGATCGATTGGGTACCGCTGGCCATGGGCGCCGTTCGCCCAACCCAGGGCAAGACCCTCGCGGTGATGCAGGTGTGTGGAGGCTCGCAGTCATTTAACGTGGTGAACCAACTGCGCGTGCTTGGCCGCTGGATGCGTATGTTTACCATCCCGAACCAGTCGTCGGTGCCGAAAGCCTTCCTGGAGTTCGATGAAGCCGGGCGCATGAAGCCGTCTTCTTTCTACGATCGACTGGTCGACGTGATGGAGGAACTGACCAAGTTCACGCTGCTGCTGCGTGATCGCCAGAATTATTTGGTAGACCGCTACTCCGAGCGCAAAGAGTCGGCGCAAGAACTATCCAAGAGAGTCAATATTCGGTCTATTTGAGGTCATGAGCATGTCGCACCCTTACTCATTGAAATCGTTGCCCCATGCTCCGGGTGTGCTGCTTTTGACGCCTTGTCCGGGCACCCCGCTCGACCCGTGAGCGTCACGGCTGTGGAGCGCACCGGGCATGCCCCTCTTGGCACCCTCCAACCCCGCCGCATGCCGGGCCACCCGCCAGCCGAACACAATCGCAGGCCCCAGGGTGGTACCTGGGCCAGGGTAGGTGCCGCGAAAGATCGAGGCCAGGTCATTACCGCAGGCGTATAGCCCCTCGATCACCTGGCCTTGGGTGTCCAGCACCTGGCCGTCGGCGTTGCCGCTCAAGCCTGCGCTGCAGGCGAGGTCGGCGGGTTGTACGGTGACGGCATAGTAAGGCCCCTCGCCCAGCGGGCGCACGCAGGGGTTGGGTGTTTGCTGTGGGTCGCCATTGTGACGGTTCATGGGGCTGCTGCCACGGTTGAATGCCGGGTCTTCACCGTGTGCGGCGGAGGCGTTGTAGGTGTTGACCGTGGTTGCGAGCCCCTCGGCATCGATCTTGAGCTTGCTGGCAAGCTCAGCCAGCGTGCTGGCTTTGACCAGATAGCCGGCCTTGACGAAGCTGGCGATGTTGGCGGCGGTGCGCAGCGGCATCACCAGGCCCAGGCCATAGCGGCGCAAGAAGGCTTCATCGCAGATCAGGTGGGCGGTGGGGCTGCCATCGGCGAGCATGCCCATGACGAAGTCGTGGTAGGAGTCCGACTCATTGACGAAGCGCAGGCCCCGGCGGTTGACTGCGATCAGCCCTGGCTTGGCACGGTCTAGCAGGATGTGTGGCCAGACGGCCTGGTAGCCGTCCTTGCTTGTGCGGATCGAGCAGGGCATCCATAGACCGGGGCTGTCATGGCCGTTGTCGAGCTGGGCGTTAGCCTTCAGCGCGCGATCGATGCCGTCGCCGGTATGGGTCAAGGGCGCCAGTGAAAGGGGTTGGGCCGCGGCCGGGAACAGTTGCTTGCGCAATGTCGGGTGGCGGGTCACGCCGCCGGTGGCCATCACCACGCCTCGGCGGGCGCGGATGCGCTGGGGCTGGCCATTGTGCAGCACCACAGCGCCCACCACCTTGCCGTTCTCCTGGATCAAGTCGTGCAAGGGCGTTTCAAAACGAATGGTAACGTTGCGCTGGCGCAGGCTGTAGAACAGGCGGGCAACCAAGGCGTTACCCATCACCAGGTTGGTGCCACGGGGGTGGCTCAGGCGGTCGATGCAATAGCGGCCGACAACGCTCAGGGTACGGCTCAGGTTTTTCAACGAGGCAAAGGGCGACAGCAGCGCGTCCAGGTCGGCGCGGGGCACCATCATGCCGCCCAGCCCCATGAACTCTGGGCGTGGAGGCCGTACGCGGGCGAAATCTTTCCCCAGTAGCCGGGCGTCGAACGCGAGCGGTGCCAGGGCGCGGCCACCGAACGCTGCTCCTGGGCCGCTGACATAGTCGGGGTGGGCGGCGGCGGCCACGAATTTGACTTCGCTGATGCGCTCCAACTCGTCAATTGCCTGCGGCCCGCTGGTCAGAAAGGCTTCGCGTAAGGCTTCACCACCGCGCTCACCGACCACCGCCTTAAGGAAGGTTGCAGCATCTGCCACGCTGTCCGGTACTCCGGCGCGCTGGCTCTGGGTGGTGCCGGGTACCCAGGTGGTACCGCCTGAGGTCGCACTGATGCCGCCCACGGCAGCGGTTTTTTCACACAGCAGCACGTCCAGCCCGTGGTGCTTGGCCATCAACGCGGTAGTCATGCCTGCGGTGCCTGCGCCGAACACCAACAGGTCGACTTCCTGGTCCCAGCGTGGGGGAAGGGGGGTGATGGTGCTCATCGTACGTTCTCCTGAGTGGTAAGGGCGAAGGGCTTGGAAGCAAACGACATGGGGGATCCCTCGAGGATCAAGGCCTGTAGGCCGGGCGTTATTCGTAGGCTGTGGCGCCAGCCAGGTGGCGCCCGGCGATATAGCCGAAGGTTGCGGCTGGCCCCAGGTTGATTCCGCCGGCCGGGTAGTGCCCGCCCATGATGCTGGCCATGTCGGACCCCGCTGAATAAAGGCCTGCGATCGGCTGCCCGTCAGTGTTGAGGACTTGCGCATGGGCATTGGTCTTGAGGCCTGCGAAGGTGCCGAAGCAGCCTGCCTCGACCTTCACCGCATAGAAAGGGCCCTGCTCGATTGGCGCGACGCAAGGATTTGGCGCGTGCTGCGCATCACCCTGCTTGCGGTTGTAGGGCGTAGTGCCGCGACCGAACTGGGGGTCTTCACCGTTGCGGGCGTGGCGGTTGTACTCGGTCACAGTCTGGCTCAGGCCCGCGGGGTCGATCCCGCACGCCAAGGCCAACGCCTCGATGGAGTGGCCAGTTTTCAGGTAACCCGAGCGGATGAATGGCTCAACGGGCAGTGGGAAAGGCCGGGAAACGCCCAGCCCATAACGCCGCTGAAACGCGCGGGTGCAGATCAACCAGGACGCGACCTCGGTGCCGGGTGCGGCCGCGACCATGGCGGCAACATAGTCATAGTAGCCATTGGCTTCGTTGACGAACCGTTGGCCGTTGGCGAGGACGCCGATGATGCCGGGCTTGCCGCGTTCGATGATATGCGGGAAGTGGCCGGCGCTACCGTCCTTGTAAGGTACTCGAGAAACGGGCGCCCAAGCGGCGGCACTGGCCAGGTCTTCAGCGACCTGGCCGCCGACGCTCTCGCCCAGGCGCAAACCATCGCCATTGACGCCCAGAGGCGGTAACGCCAGATGTTCATGGCCCGTTGGCGTGCGCGGGAACAGTGCCTTGCGTCGTTCGATGTCATTGGCAAAGCCACCTGCAGCCAGCACCACACCTTTGCGTGCCCGAATGGCGATACGGCCTTTTGCTGTTTCGACCACGGCGCCGACGACCCGGTCGTGTTCATGGATCAGTTCAGTGGCCGGCGCTGACTCCCAGAGCTGTACGCCAAGGTCTTCGGCTGACTTGGCCAGGCGGGCGATCAAGGCGACGCCGTTGACGAGGTGCATGGCGCGCCCCTTGAGTGCAAGGTCGATCAAGTGTTTGCCCAAGCGTTGGGTCACGTGCAGCAGCGAACGCCAGGAGCGTGTCAGGGTGAGGAAGGCAGTCAGGTCACGGCCGGCCATGATCGGCATGCCCATGAACGAGGTTTCGCGCATCGTCTTGCGCAGCCGCTTTAGCAGTTTGCCTACCGCGTAGGCATTGTAAGGGGCGGCGATCACCGACCGACCGCCGGTGCCGGCGCCTGGCGTATCCCCGTGGATATCAGCAATTGCGTTACCGTCGGCGAATTGCAAAGCGGTATGGCGCTCAAAAAAGGAGACCATGTTGGGCGCTGCTTCGAGAAAGGCATCGATCATGGTCGGGTCGAAGTGGTCACCCAATTCATGTTCAAGGTAGGTGCGTGGCAGCGAGCGGTCCTCAATGATCCCGGCGCGCTGAGCCAACGGATTGCACGGCACCCACATCCAGCCACCCGACCAGGCGGTGGCACCGCCGAACACCTCATCCTTCTCGACCACGATCACCCGCTGACCATGCCACGCGGCGGTCACGGCTGCGCTAAGCCCGGCTGCACCAGAGCCGATGATCAGGACATCGCAGTCCACCGTGGTGTGCAGGGAAGTGTCGGTAAGCATCAAGAGGTCTCCTGGTGTAGTGGGCTTGGTCAGCGTCAATGATTTACAGCGGCTCAATGATTGCCTTGGCTGCCGCCAACGCCTCTCGGGCCCAAGCCTCTACCCCCACTTGCGCTACCCTGCGGTCATTCGGGATCTCGACACTGACCGGAACCGCGGCTGCCAGGCTGCGCCATATCCTGGCCAGATCGATGTCACCTTCCCCTGGTAGCAAACGCCCGCAGCGCGCCGCCTGGATCAGTCCCTCATGGGTGTCGGGGCGCATCGCAGGGCCGTCGCATATTTGTGCGTAGTGCAGCCACTGCGCTGGGATTCGCTGCAAATCCTCGAAGCGGCTGTCTGAACGATCAAAATGCAGGGCGTCTACCAGGATGCCGCCGTTGGCTCGATCGGCCTGTTCCACAATATGCAGAGCACTGGCCAGGTCATTGACGGCCGTCCACGGCATGAATTCGAGGTCTGCTGAGAGGCCGAAGGGTTGCATTGCGTCGCATAGCCGAGCGTAGTGCTCTACAAGTCGGCCTTGCTCCGGATCGTCGCCGGCTACCAGTACCGCCTTGGCCCCTAGCTGCGCACCAACCTCGAAAAACGGCAGGTAGCGTTGCAGATCGAATTGGGCATCGAGGCGTATCAATTCCAGATCGAAGACCTTCACGCCGGTGTCGTTCATCCGTGCGAGCGTTTCACGCAGCATGCGTGCGTCATCCATCAGTGGATAGGCGACGGCCCCTGGCGCGACGGGTAACAACCGCACGCCAGCCTGGTCATAGCCGGTGCGGGCAGCCAGTTCGATAATTTCGGGCGGGCTGAAATCGAGAGCGGTCAGTTGGGCGATGGAATAGCTAGCTTGCATGGCAGGTCTCCGGAGAGGGGGTTAAGCGCGCTGGAATTCAGTTGGCTGGGGTGGGAATCGCCGACGTTCTGTGCTGACGGCCTTTGACCCATAGCGCCGTGACCCCGAGCAAGGAAGGGATGGCGAGGAACAAGAAGACCTGGCTGAAATCCCATTGGGCAGCCAGCATGAGTGCGCCGATCCCGGCGCCGCTGATAGCGCCCAGGCGACCGATGCCGGTTGCCCAGCACACCCCGGTGGCACGGATCTGGGTTGGGTAGAAAGCGGCTGCCAACGCATAGCCACCGACGTTGACGCCATTGAGGAAGTAGCCCAGCAACAGGATCAGCGGGCAGAGAACCTGCATCGTCGGCTGCTGCAGCGCGATTAGCACCGCGCAGGCGCCACCGCAGAACACCGTAATGCCGACCACTTTATGGTGATCCCAGCGGTCCATCTTCATGCCGACGGTAAAGTTGCCCAGCATGCCGCCAATTTGCAGCAACGAGCCCAGCAGTGCCGCATCGCCCATGCTAAGACCGGCATCGCGGGTCAGCAGCGGCAGCCAGCTCGACAGCAAGTACATGGTCAGCAAGCCCATGAACAGCGTGATCCAGATCATGCAGGTACCGAGGCTATAACCGGACGCGAACAACGCGCTGACCTTGCCAGCCTGTTTGATCGACGCTTCGCTGATATGAAATCGGGTACGGGCGTTGGCCAAGCCAGGGGCAACTTTGTTGATCTCCTTGATCAGTCGTTCCTTCAACGCACTGTTCTGGGCCAAAAAGCGGATGGACTCCGGCAGGCTGAAAAGCAGCAGGAGCGCAAAGGCAATGGGCAGCACACCGCCGACCACCAATACCGATCGCCAGCCAAAATGGGCGATCAGCCACTCACTGCCCAGGCCACCCAGGGCCGCGCCAAAGGCGAAACCGCAGTAGATGAAAGAGACCATATGAGAGCGGTAACGCTTGGGTGCAAATTCGGAAATCAGTGTCGCGGTATTCGGCATTGATGCACCCAGACCGACCCCGGTCAGAAACCGCAGCACTGTCAGGCTGACGACCCCGGTGGCCCAGGCCGAAGCTAGGCTCCACAGGCCGAACAGCAGCACTGAACCGATGATGACAGGCCTGCGGCCAAAACGATCTGCCAACGATCCGGCAGTCAATGAGCCGAAGGCCAGCCCGAGCAGGCCGCTCATCATCACGGGCCCAAGGTCATGTCGCTGCAAGCCCCAGTCGTCGACCAGCGCGGGTGCTATGAAACCGATCGAGGTCGTATCGAACCCATCAAAGACAAGCACCATGAAGCCCAGAAACAGCACCAGCCATTGCCTGGCGCTCATTTTTCTAGCGTCCATGAAGGTGCTGACATCAAGGTTGGGAGAACTCGACATAGATGACTCCTGTTTTTGTTTTTATCAGAACGCCTTTCTGGCAGCGGCATCTTTTGCAGAACACCAGGCTTTCTCAGTGGGCGGTGATGACACTATCATAAATGGAAGGCCATTCCAAAAGTAAAAAGCATTCCATTTATGATTTTGATCGGCAGGAGTCAGCGCGCTTGGCTTGACGCATTCGACAGCAGGGCTTGAGGAGAGGAGGCGGCCACGTCGGACGACAGGCCGCGTTCGATCGGTGGTCCGATCAGCCGGTCTGATCGGTGATCCGGGAGGTCATCATCGACAGCTTGGGAAGACTGTCCAGACTGATTGCGGTGATTTCTTCGGCGGCCTCGAACAATGCCGCTTTGAGAGCCTGCATACGCTCTTGGGTCAAGCGAACGCTTGGGCCGGCTATGCTGATCACGCCGATGACGTGTCGCTGCGAATCGAGGATTGCGATAGCCATCGCCGCCGCGCCAATTTCAAAACTCTCGTCAACTGACGCATAGCCTTGATCACGTGCGAGCTGCAGGTGTTTAAGCAGCTGGTCGATCGTAGTCGCCGCGTTGGGCCCATATTCACCGGCTTTGGCCAGGCCTTGACGGTAAACCAGCTCCAGCGCGCGTTCGTCACTCAGACAGCTCAACCACGCAAGCCCCGATGCTGTACAGCAGAGTTTGGCTTCGGCACCGGCATCAGGGTCGTAGCGAAGCCCGGAGCGCGTGCCTTGCGCCTTGGAGATCCACACCAGGTTGTCGCCATCGACAATGCTCAAACGCACCAGTTCGCCAGACACACGGGCAAGGCGTTCAAGGATCGGTTTGGCGAGGTCGACGATGTCGCTCTGGGACAGGTGCTTCAGTGCAAGCGATACCACCTTGAGGGCGAGAACATAATTACCGTGCTGAGGGTCTTGGCGCACAAAACCTTGTTCAACCAAGCAATTAAGCATGCGGTGAGTGGCGCTCGGCGGAATGTCCAAGGCTTCGGCAACTTGCTGAAGAGGCAGCCCGGTGCGTTTCCCGGCCAATAGCTCAATAGCGTGCAGGCCGCGTTCCAGCGCATTGCTCATAGTTGTTCCTTGATGTGTGAGAGATGAGCTCCCGTAGAAAATGCATTGAAGGCTACCCATGACGCGTTGCAAAAGAAAGGGATGCCTATATTGACGCCAGCGTACAGGGGCCGCCAATCAGGGGTTATGTGCACGCTGTTAAGGCCTCAGATGCTGAAAAACTTCCTGTAGCAGCCCAATTGCTCACTCAGCATGTAGCTGCCTGGATGCACAGGGTGCCCCAGCGCTTGCGCCTCGCTTAGCAGGCGAGTCTCAACGGGTTGCATGATGATGTCTGCCACCAGCGTTCTGGGGGCCAGGGCAGCCAGATCAACAGGAAGCGGGTCTTCATCCGAGAGCCCTAACGGCGTTGCGTTGATAACGATATCGGCTAGCCCGAGGTGCTGGCGCTGAGCGACCTCACATCGCCCCGGCCAATGTTGGTCCAGCCTGGAGAGCAGTGCATCGGCTTTGACGGTATCCGGTTCTTGCAGAGATAACTGGCCGATTCCTGCTTGCAGTAATGCGACAGCAATCGAACTTCCCGCACCCCCACCTCCGGCCAGTACGACACGCTTGCCGGCCAGCGCGTACCCCTTGCGCTGCAGGCCCAGGACAAACCCTGTCCCGTCGAAGTTGTCAGCTTCCCATACGCCTTGTTCGTTGCGCCGCAATGCGTTGGTGCTGCCGGAGACCTGGACGGCAAGGCTGACCTCATCGGCAAATTCGCGAGCGGCAAACTTGTGAGGAATGGTGATCAGCATGCCCGAGAAATTTTCCATCGCTTGTAGGCCGCGTATTACCGTCGCGAGCTGTTCAGGCCGGGCATGCACTGCAATCATCACCGCGTCCACAGCTTGCTCAGCGAATACCTTGTTGAGCAGCTGCGGGGCCTTCACTTGCTTTACCGGGTCACCTACGACCGCAAAGATTCGGGTATTGCCTGTAGGGCTGGGTATCAACAATTGGGACATTGAGTTCTCCGTGGGTATGCCGCGCCAGCGTTGCAGCACAAACCTATCACACGGATATCGGAATATCATTCCATTTAAGAAATAGATTCCTTTTGGGTGGGCAAATGTGGATAGCGAAGAGTGCCAGGCAATGCCGGGGTCGCATTGCCTGAGCGCGATCTGTCAGATCTGCATTGCCATCCCGTCCACATTCATCGCCGCCTGGCGCAAGGCCTCGGAGCGGGTCGGGTGTGGGTGGCAGGTGAGGGCGATGTCTTCTGCCGAAGCCGAAAACTCCATGGCTACGCAGAACTCGCCGATCATTTCGCTAACGCTCGGGCCCACCAGGTGCACGCCCAGTACTTCATCGGTGTTGGCATCGGCAATGACCTTGGCGAAGCCTTCGGTCTCGTGGTTGATCTTGGCGCGGCTGTTGGCGCTGAAGGGGAACTTGCCGACCTTGTAGGCGCGCCCTTCGGCCTTGAGCTGTTCTTCGGTCTTGCCCACACTGGCCAGTTCCGGGCGGGTATAGATGACGCCGGGGATGAGGTTGTAGTTGACCTCATGGGCCTTGCCGGCGATGCGCTCGATGCACGATACCGCTTCATCTTCGGCCTTGTGCGCGAGCATTGGGCCAGAGGTGACATCGCCGACCACCCAGATGCCGGGCACCGCACTGCGGTGGTGGTCATTGCTCAGCATGCCGCGCTTGTCGGTCGAAAGGCCCACGCTTTCCAGGTTCAGGCCCTGGGTGTACGGGCGGCGGCCGATGGCCACCAGCACATAGTCGGCTTGCAGGGTTTGTGCGTCGCCACCGGCGGCGGGCTCCAGGGTCAGGCTGACGCCATCGGCCGACGGCGTGGCTTGTGTCACCTTGCTGCCGAGCTTGAAGCTCATGCCTTGCTTGGCCAGGGCCTTTTGCAGGGTCTTGGCGGTTTCTTCATCGGTGCCCGGGCAGATGCGGTCGAGGTATTCGATGACGGTGACCTGGCTGCCCAGGCGGCGCCAGATCGAACCCAGCTCCAGGCCGATCACGCCGGCGCCGATGACGATCAGGTGCTTGGGAACCCGGGGCAGGGACAGTGCACCGGTCGAGTCGATGATGCGTTGGTTGTCGATGGTCACGCCTGGCAGGGGTGTGGGTTCTGAGCCGGTGGCAATGACAATGTCCTTGGCCTGCAGCGTGGTTTCGCTGCCGTCTTCGGCCTTGACCACGACCTTGCCAACGCCATCCAGCCTGCCCCAGCCCTTGACCCAGTCAACCTTGTTCTTACGGAACAGGTACTCGATGCCCTTGGTCAGGCCGGTCACGCTCTCGTCCTTCTGTTTCATCATCTGGGCGAGGTTCAAGGTCGGCTTCACTTCGATGCCGAGGTGGGCAAATTCATCGCCGCTGGCGGCCTCGTACAGCTCGGATGCATGCAGCAGCGCCTTGGATGGCATGCAGCCAACATTGAGGCAGGTGCCGCCCAGGGTCGAGCGGCCTTCTACACAGGCAACACTCAGGCCCAGCTGGCCTGCACGGATTGCCGCGTTATAGCCGCCAGGGCCACCGCCGATGATCACCACGTCATAGGATTTCATGGGTTCCACTCCAGGATGAAGAAGCGCGAGAGGGGCACAAGGTTAGTCTGTGTGCTTAGAATTGTATACAATCTGCGTGTTTTTCATGTCGGTTGGTTCTAGACCATCGTCGCGTTTAGCCCAAAATCTGCAGCTATGAACTACCCTGATTCCGTGGCGTCCGAATTTATGAGGCGTGGCGCCCCGTTACCTGAAGGGAGGGTCATTGATGCTTGCGCAACTTCCACCTGCGTTGCAGAGCCTGCATTTACCTTTGCGTCTGAAGTTGTGGGACGGCAACGAGTTCGATCTTGGGCCGAGCCCGCAAGTGACGATCCTGATCAAGGAGCCTCAGCTGATCAGCCAGTTCACCCACCCAAGCCTTAACGAGCTGGGTGAGGCCTTCGTTGAAGGCAAGCTGGAGCTCGAGGGCGATATCGGCGAGGTTATTCGCGTGTGCGACGTACTCAGCGAGGCCCTGCTGAGTGACGATGACGACACGACGCCACAGCGTATTGCCCATGACAAGGACACCGACGCCGAAGCCATTTCCTATCACTACGACCTGTCCAATGCGTTCTACCAGTTGTGGTTGGACCCGGACATGGTCTACTCCTGTGGTTACTTCCGTGAGCCGGACAACACGCTGGCCCAGGCCCAACAGGACAAGTTCGACCACCTGTGCCGCAAGCTGCGCCTGCAGGCGGGTGACTACCTGCTGGATGTGGGCTGTGGCTGGGGCGGCCTGTCACGCTTTGCCGCACGTGAGTATGGGGCCAAGGTATTCGGTATTACCTTGAGCAAGGAGCAGCTCAAGCTGGCCCGTGAGCGGGTGAAGGAAGAGGGGCTGGCCGGGCAGGTCGACCTGCAGATTCTCGACTACCGAGACCTGCCCCAGGATGGCCGTTTCGACAAGGTGGTCAGTGTCGGCATGTTCGAACATGTCGGGCATGCCAACCTGCCTTTGTATTGCCAGAAGCTGTTCGGTGCGGTGCGTGAAGGTGGCCTGGTCATGAACCACGGCATCACCGCCAAGCATGTGGATGGGCGACCGGTAGGGCGGGGGGCGGGGGAGTTCATCGACCGTTATGTCTTCCCCCACGGCGAGCTGCCGCATCTGTCGATGATCAGCGCCAGCATTTGTGAGGCGGGGCTTGAGGTCGTCGATGTAGAAAGCCTGCGCCTGCATTACGCCAAGACCTTGCACCACTGGAGTGAGAACCTGGAAAACCAGCTGCATCGTGCGGCGGCCATGGTGCCGGAAAAGACCCTGCGCATCTGGCGGCTGTACCTGGCCGGTTGTGCCTACGCCTTCGAGAAGGGCTGGATCAACCTGCACCAGATATTGGCCGTGAAACCTTATGCCGATGGCCGCCATGACCTGCCATGGACCCGTGAGGATTTGTACCGCTAGGCTGAGTGTTTCACGTTCGACCACACATGCCAGGGGCCGCTATGCGGCCCCTGGTTATTAGTGCCTGTTAAAGAATCGGCGAGATCAACCGAGCAATCCGCATCCCAAGTTGTTGCAGGCGATGGGTATCCAGGCTGTCCTCCGCAGTAATCTCCCGAGCCTGCTCGAAGTCGTTGGCCAACATGGTTTGCACCTGATCGGCAAATGCACGGTCCACCGTCAGCAAGGTGATCTCGAAGTTCAGGCGGAACGAACGGTTGTCCAGGTTGGCACTGCCGATCGCGCTCACATCGTCATCCACCAGCACCACCTTCTGATGCAGAAAGCCTGGCTGGTAGCGGAACATGCGCACACCGGCGCGTACCGCTTCGAAGGCAAACAGGCTGGAGGCGGCATAGACGATCCGGTGGTCGGGCCGTGACGGAATCAGGATGCGAACATCCACCCCCCGCAGCACCGCCAAGCGCAAGGCGGCGAACACAGCCTCATCGGGGATGAAGTAGGGGCTGGTGATCCACACCCGACGCGTAGCCGAATGGATCGCTTCAAGGAAGAACAGCGAGCAGGTTTCCTGCGGATCCGCTGGCCCGCTGGCAAGCGCCTGGCACAGTACGCCGTTCTCCGGGTAGGTGTCGGGCAGGATCAACGGTGGCAGTTGGCGGGTTGCCCAATACCAGTCCTCGGCGAACGACTCCTGCAAGCAGGCCAGCACGGGCCCACCGATTTGCACGTGGGTATCTCGCCAAGGCGACAGTTGCGGATGCGCACCCAGGTACTCATCACCCACATTGTGCCCGCCAATGAAACCGACCAGGCCATCCACCACCACGATCTTGCGGTGGTTACGGAAGTTCACCTGAAAGCGGTTGAACCAGCCACGGCGCGTGGCGAAGGCATGAATCTCCACACCACCCGCTCGCAGCACCTGGCTATAGCTTGCCGGCAAAGCATGGCTACCGACCCGGTCGAAGAGGACGAACACTTTCACCCCTTCGGCCGCTTTGCGCAGCAGTAACTGCTGTAGCGCTTTGCCCAGGTTGTCGTCGTGAATGATGAAAAACTGTACCAGCACCACTTCGCGGGCTTGATTGATTGCGGTGAAGATGGCATCGAACGTCGCTTTACCATCGATCAACAGCTTTACCTGGTTGTTCGCCAGGCAGGGCATGCGTCCGAGCTTTGGCATGGCACGCAACGCAGCATAGCTTTCGGACTCGCGGGCGGTGAGCGCCTCTTCTACCCATGGGCGCCAGTTGAGGTTGGCCATGGCCACGTGCATTTCCTGGTTGGCCTGGCGCCGTGCCTTGATGTAGGCATAGAAAGAGCGAGCGCCGAAGATCAGGTAGGGGATCAAGGTCAGGTAGGGAATGAAGACCAGTGGCATGGCCCAGGCAATCGCACCTTGGGCGGTACGCACGGTGAACACTGCATGCAGTGCGGCGATGATGCCCAACAGGTGAATCAGGCCGAGCACATAACCGAAGAAGTAGGGGCTGTGGTAATCCATATGCATCCTGCTTGCCGAGTACACTGTGGGTAACAGAACACGTTCCCGGTCCGGCTTGCAACCTGCAGGTGGATTTGGCGTCTAAGGCTCAGCCCGGCCCGTTGGCCGGTTTATTCCAGGAGCGTTTGCCCATGAAGATTCGTCTGCCACTGTTGGCGTTGGCCCTTGGCCTGAGCAGCCCGTTGGTGCATGCACAGATGTTGCAGCCCGGCTTGTGGGAGCTGACCACCAGCAACATGCAGGTCGATGGCAAGCCGTTACCCGACATGGCGTTCATGCTCGGCCAATTGAAGAACCTGCCGCCGGAGCAGCGCGCCATGATGGAGGGCGTGTTGGCCAAGCAAGGGGTGACAGTGGGGGGTAATGGGGTGCGCTCGTGCCTGACGCCAGAGCAGGTGGCAACCAATGATATTCCGCTGCAAGACCCTAAGTCGGGCTGCACGCAGCAGATTACCGACCGCACTGGCAACGTATGGAAGTTCCAGTTCAGTTGCCCCAAGGCCCAGGGCACTGGCCAGGCTACCTTTCTGAGTGACAGAGAGTTCACCACCCAGGTCAGCGGTACGTTCAATGCGTCGGGTGTGCAGCAGCAAGGCAGCATGAACACCCGTGCGGTCTGGCTCAGCAATGACTGCGGGGCGGTCAAACCGCGTAGCTGATTTGCCACTGCCATTGGCTGGTGGCGACTGCGTCGTGGGCATGCAGGCTCTCTGCATGTTCCACGCGCAGCTTGAAGGCAGTGGCCCATTTCAATTGTCGTAACGACTGGTGCAACCGTCGTGCGGCGTCTTCGCAGAACATCAAGTTCTGTCCGTTGGCCAACGCGAACGCTTGTTCATCTGCACGCTTGACCGCAGTTTGCACGGCAGTTCCCAGGCTGGCCTCCACACGGTTGATCAAGTCGGTCACCGGCAGCTCCAGCACGTTGCTTTTCAAGCGCACGTGAATTTGCGCGCTACTGCGCTGACTATGGGGCGTCGCCACGATGCCCTGGCTGCTACCAAGCCACGCCATCACCCTGTCCTTATCCACCTGCTGCTCGGCAAAATCCGCCTGGAATTGTTGTTGAATCAGCTGCCTTGCAAGCGCAGCCGAACAAGGGCATGTGGATGAGTAGGGCACGGAAACAAATAGTTCCACGTGGAACATCTCACTTTCTATGCGTGCATCGAGAGTTACTGGATAGCTTTTCCAGCCTGCCAACGGGCTGACCAAGGCCGGCCGTTTAAGCAGGTGGTCGAAGGACACGCGTAGGTAGGCCGCAGAGGAGAGCCCTTCATGGCTGTTCAGAAAATCAGCCAATAGCTGACGAATAACCAGCGCGGTGAGTGGCTGACCTTCCAGTGATTCAAGTGCCAGGTAAAGGCGCGACATGTGGATGCCGCGTGAGCTGCCGTCCACCAGGCTGACACCTGCGTCGACCTTGGCTGCGGCGATACGGCCCTCGAATTGCACTGGCAAGTCAATGCCACACATGCCCACCCAGTCCAGCGGTAAGGCGTGCTGCTGGGCTTGGCTGGCGATATCGGGAAGCTTGAGCTGGGTCATGGGTAATTCCAAATGAAAAGGCGATCAGCGGCAACCGCCGAGCAAGCTGCAGTGCAGGTTGAAGCGCTGCCCGCTGGAGCTGGAAACACGGTTCAAGGTGGTCCATCCGATGCGGCGGCTATAGCCCACCCACGCTTCGCCATCGCTTGCCAGGCCGGTGTAGAAGGTCAACGTGCCGTAGCGGCTGTTGGTTTGTGCCCACAAACGGCGGCTTTCGTAGTCGTACCCACGTAGATAAAACGTGCTGCCTTCGGTGCGCACGCTGTAGTAACTGCCCTTGCCGTCCTGGCAGGCCAACAGGGTTGCGCTGCGGGTGCACAGCGCCAACGGGTTGCCCTGTGGCATAGCCGACAGTACCGATGGCACAACCAGCAATAGCAATAACACCGCACGCGACGGCTTCATATTTCATCTCCGGGGCGCATTCATCCGACGAGAACAGCTTGGCGAAATTGTATTGTTACTTTATAACATTATGCAATGCATCGTTTCGAATGCCTTCGCCTGAAGAGGTTTCGCCATGTCCAACCGTCTCCCCGTTACCGTTCTGTCCGGCTTCCTTGGTGCCGGCAAGAGCACCCTGCTGAACCATGTGCTGCGTAACCGCGACAACCTGCGAGTCGCGGTGATCGTCAACGACATGAGTGAAATCAACATTGATGCCAGCGAGGTTCAGCGCAACGTCAGCCTCAACCGTGCTGAAGAAAAGCTGGTGGAGATGAGCAATGGGTGCATCTGTTGCACGCTGCGTGAAGACCTGCTCGAGGAGGTTGCGCGGTTGGCTGAGGAGGGGCGCTTCGATTACCTGCTGATCGAGTCCACCGGGATCTCGGAACCGTTGCCGGTGGCCGAGACGTTTACCTTTCGCGACGAGCAAGGCCGTAGCCTCTCCGACATGGCGCGCCTCGATACGATGGTCACCGTGGTCGATGGCCTGAACTTTCTTCGCGACTATCAGGCGGCAGACAGCCTGGCCAGCCGTGGCGAAACCCTGGGTGAGGACGATGAGCGTTCGATCAGCGACCTGCTGATCGAACAGGTCGAGTTCGCCGATGTGCTGCTGTTGAGCAAGATCGACCTGATCGGCCAGCACGAACGGGAAGAGCTGATCGCTATTCTGCGCAGCCTCAACGCCAGGGCGCAGATCGTGCCCATGGTCATGGGCGAGGTACCGCTGGCGCGTATCCTCGATACCGGCCTGTTCGACTTCGACCAAGCCGCGCAGGCGCCCGGCTGGTTGCAGGAGTTGCGCGGCGAGCACGTACCGGAAACCGAAGAATACGGCATCGCCGCCAGCACATGGCAGGCTCGGCGTCCGCTTCATCCACAGCGCTTTTTCGACTTTATCCACACCCCTTGGACCAACGGTAGGCTGCTGCGCTCGAAAGGTTTTTTCTGGTTGGCCAGCAAGTATCAAGAGGCCGGCAGCTGGTCGCAGGCAGGTGGCATGATGCGCCATGGCATGGCTGGCCGCTGGTGGCGATTCGTGCCGCGTGAACAGTGGCCACAGGATGTGGATAACACGGCGGCAATACTGAAAAACTGGGCCGTCGAGAGCGGTGACTGCCGCCAGGAGCTGGTGTTCATCGGGCAGAATATTGACTTCGAAAAGTTATCCACAGAGCTGCAATCATGCCTGTTGACGGATGAAGAAATGGGCCTGGGGCCGATGGGCTGGCTGCGCTTGCCAGATCCGTTCGGTCCTTGGCACGAGGAGGCGGCAGCATGATCGTCGCACACAAGCCTGTGGATATCTTTCAGGTGTCGGGTGACTCGCCGCAAGTACTGACCGAAGTTCTGCAGGACAGTGTGAACCTGGCGGTATGGCGTCGGCGCATGCCGGCTCAACTGGAGGATTTCGCCCAGCTGGTCGTCAGCCTTGATCAACCCCTGGCTGACCAGCGGGTAGTCGATGTGGACGAACAGCAGGCACCGGCGTTACCGGGCTTGTTGCATGAAACCGCAGACTTGCAGGGTTATGAGAGCTTTGTCGCCGACGTGGCCTGGCTGGTGGCCGCCTATACCTGCCTGCTCGGCGCACGACGGTTGGGCTTGCGCCTGCGCGTGCTGGATGCACCGATGTGCCCGCGCTTTCATGTGGACCACGTGCCGCTGCGCTTGCTCACAAGCTACGCGGGGCCGGGCAGTGAATGGCTGCAGGAAGGTGCGATAGGCCGGCGTGAACTGCACCAGGCAATGCCTGCTGTGGATAACATTCAACGGCTGCAGGCGGGCGATGTGGCCGTTCTCAAAGGCGAAAAATGGCGAGGCAATGAGGGCGCCGGGCTGGTGCATCGCTCGCCATCCGGGCACCAACGGCGCTTGCTGCTGAGCCTTGACTGGTTGGCGTGACGGCGCATAGTGAGGCCTACCTCCAGCCCGAAGTCATGCCATGTTGCAGAACATTCCTACCCACGTGATTGCCGGCCCACTGGGCGCCGGCAAGACCACATTGATCCGCCATTTGCTGGCGCAGCGCCCGCCTGACGAACGTTGGGCCGTGTTGATCAACGAATTTGGCCTGGTGGGGCTCGACGCTGCGCTACTCAGCCGCGATGAAGACGGCATTGCCATCGGCGAGGTCGCAGGGGGCTGCCTGTGCTGTGTCAACGGCATGCCGTTTCAGGTTGGCTTGGGCCGGTTGCTGCGCAAGTCTCGGCCTGATCGGCTGTTCATCGAGCCCTCCGGCCTCGGCCATCCCTTGCAGCTACTCGCCCAACTCAAGCAGGCCCCTTGGGCAGGAGTGCTGACAATCCAGCCGCTTTTGATGGTTGTGGACGCACAGAAAATGGCACGGGGAGAGGCCCTGCCTGAGGCTCAACTGCAGGCTTTTGATGCTGCCAAGGCTGTGGTTTTCAACAAATCAGAGGCTGTGGATGAATATCATAGGTTGTTGATAACTAAGAAATTTAATGAAAAAGATATCCTATGGGCCAGCCACGGAAACCTGCCACTTTCGGTGCTTCCCGTTTCATCCACAGGGGCTATTTCCACTGAATATGTGGATAACAGGATTGTCGACAATCTTGGAAATACCCCCGCAGCCCTATGGAATAGGCCCGATGAGCCTATCTGCCTGGTGCAACAAGGTGAGGGGGGCTGGAGTATTGGCTGGCGCTGGCATCCGAGTCGACAGTTTTATCCACAGCGGATTCGGGCGTTTTTACACGGCTGGCCATGGCTCCGCGCCAAGGGAGTTATCCACACTGCGCAAGGCTGGCAATCATTCAATGGGCTTGAGGGCGTGCTGCCGGACTGGCAGCCGAGCGACTGGCGCAGAGATACGCGCATCGAGCTGATTTTTGCTCAAGCTCAACCGCAACCGGCTCTGCAGGCCGGTTTGAGGGAATGCCTTGGCGTCTGATCAGTTGCGCCAGCGGTTATGCTCTTGGCGCCACTGCTGCATCTCGATGACATTGTCGGTGCGCGGCGGCGTCTTGATCTCGAACGGGTAGGGCGCCAGTTCGATCTGCACGCTGTGGGCACCGAACTGGGTCACCGTGCCTGGGTGGCGTTGCTCGCCGGTGACGGTGAACTCGAAGGCGTAGATCCGCGCCAGGCGCTTCTTGCCGTTGGCATCACGAACAAAGCCGAGGCGCTTGAGGGCGACGGCATCGTCCAGCAGTTCGAGGTCGAGCTTGGCGCAATGCTGCTTGACCCGCTCCAAGGCTTTTTCGCGCAGCCCATGGTTATGCCACAACCAGGCGCCTGCCGTGGCTACCAGCATCAGGACGAAGACATTCTCCAGGGTCAACATTTGCATATGCTCCAAACAGGTCGAACCAGCTTAACTGCGTCCCTGGCCTGTCGTACAGGTGGCAATCGAGTTCATACTGCGCTGCGCACAATCCTTGAAACAGCTTTGGAAATCTCCCGCATGAAACGTACCCCGCACCTGCTCGCCATCCAGTCCCACGTGGTGTTCGGCCACGCCGGCAACAGCGCCGCGGTGTTTCCCATGCAGCGTATCGGGGTCAATGTCTGGCCGCTCAATACCGTGCAGTTCTCCAATCATACTCAGTATGGCCAGTGGGCTGGCGAAGTGCTTGCTCCCGCGCAAATTCCTGCGTTGGTGGAAGGTATTTCCAACATCGGCGAACTGGGCCACTGCGATGCGGTGCTGTCTGGCTACCTGGGCAGTGCTGAACAAGGGCGGGCGATCCTGGCTGGTGTCGAACGCATCAAGGCGGTGAACCCCAAGGCGTTGTACCTGTGCGACCCGGTCATGGGCCACGCTGAGAAAGGCTGCATCGTGCCGCAGGAGGTCAGCGAGTTTCTGCTGGAGGAGGCGGCCGCCAAGGCGGACATCCTTTGCCCTAACCAGTTGGAGCTGGACAGCTTCTGTGGCCGCCGCGCACAGTCGCTGGAAGATTGCGTGCAGATGGCGCGCAGCCTGCTCGCGCGTGGGCCGCAGGTCGTCGTGGTCAAGCACCTGGCCTACCCGGGGCGCGCCGAAGACCAGTTCGAGATGCTGCTGGTGACGGCCGAGCAAAGCTGGCACCTGCGTCGCCCGCTGCTGGCATTTCCGCGTCAACCGGTGGGGGTGGGCGACCTGACTTCGGGCCTGTTTCTGGCCCGTGTGTTGCTGGGGGACAACTGGCTGCAGGCGTTCGAGTACGCTGGCGCTGCGGTACATGAAGTACTGCTCGAAACCCAGGCCAGCGCCACCTACGAGTTGCAGCTGGTGCGGGCCCAGGATCGCATCGCCCACCCGCGCGTGCGCTTCGAGGCGCAGCGCCTGGCGTACTAGTTGGCGTCGGTTTTCAGGTCCTGGTAGCGCTTTTCCAGCTCTTGGCGGATCTGCCGGCGCTGCTGGCCCTGTAGGAACCGGCGCTTTTCCTCGCTGCTGTGGGGCTGGCGCGGCGGCACCGCTACCGGGCGGCGGCTGTCGTCGACTGCCACCATGGTGAAGAAGCAGCTGTTGGAGTGACGCACGGAGCGTTCGCGAATGTTCTCGGTCACCACCTTGATGCCCACCTCCATCGAGGTGTTGCCGGTGTAGTTGACCGACGCAAGGAATGTCACCAGTTCGCCGACGTGCACGGGTTCGCGGAAAATCACCTGGTCGACCGACAAGGTCACCACGTAGCTGCCGGCATAACGGCTGGCGCAGGCATAGGCCACTTCATCCAGGTACTTGAGCAGGGTGCCGCCGTGCACGTTGCCGGAGAAGTTGGCCATGTCCGGGGTCATCAGGACGGTCATGCTCAGCTGGGCGTTTCCAGGTTCCATAGTGTGCTCACGGTGTGGTTGCGCTGAATCGGGGCGGGTATCTGCTGACACTTCTGTTTCCCCTCTTTGAGTTTGCCTTCCTGGTACGGGACGTTGGCTGACGCTCCGTCGTCACGCTGATCACGCCATCGGCAGCGCTTAACCTGCCGATCTGTTTCTACATATTGCACCGACGTTAAGCCGCGGGGTGCGATGTTAACCTGAGTACGCCCATGCAACATGGGCTTTCCTGCATTCAATACAGTATGTACTTGCTGCTCGCTCGGTTTGCCTTGGCAGAGGAGCGGTCTGCCCGGGCATCGAGAAAAGGAGTATCGCGCCATGCATGCCATCAGCTTCATCCAGGACCTGGCAGTGATCATGCTGGTAGCCGGGGTGGTCACGATTATTTTCCACCGGCTCAAGCAGCCCGTGGTGCTGGGCTACATCGTCGCCGGCTTCATCATCGGCCCGCACACTCCGCCATTTGGCCTGATCCACGACGAAGACACCATCAAGACCCTGGCCGAGCTGGGGGTGATCTTCCTGATGTTCTGCCTGGGCCTTGAGTTCAGCCTGCGCAAGCTGTTCAAGGTCGGTGCCACGGCGTTTATCGCGGCGTTCCTGGAAATCGTGCTGATGATCTGGATCGGTTTCGAGATCGGTCGCTGGTTTGGCTGGAACACCATGGACGCGTTGTTCCTCGGCGCCATCCTGGCCATCTCCTCGACGACCATCATCGTCAAGGCACTCAACGACCTGAAGATGAAGAACGAGCGCTTCGCCCAGCTGATTTTCGGCGTGCTGATCGTCGAGGACATTCTGGGTATCGGCATCATCGCCTTGCTGTCGGGCATCGCCGTCAGCGGCACGGTCAGCTCTGGCGAGGTGTTTTCCACGGTCGGCAAACTGTCGCTGTTCATGATCGTCGCGCTGGTCATCGGCATTTTGCTGGTGCCGCGTTTGCTGGCATATGTGGCGAAATTCGAAAGCAACGAAATGTTGCTGATCACCGTGTTGGGCCTGTGTTTCGGTTTCTGCCTGCTGGTGGTGAAGCTGGAATACAGCATGGTCCTTGGTGCCTTCCTGATTGGCGCGATCATGGCCGAGTCGCGTCAACTGCTGAAGATCGAACGGCTGATCGAACCGGTACGCGATCTGTTCAGCGCCATCTTCTTTGTCGCCATCGGCCTGATGATCGACCCTCAAGTACTGATCGACTACGCCTGGCCGATCGTGGTCATCACCGTGGCGGTAGTGCTGGGCAAGATGTTGTCCTGTGGCATGGGAGCGTTTATCGCCGGTAATGACGGCCGCACTTCGCTGCGGGTAGGCATGGGGCTTTCCCAGATTGGCGAGTTCTCTTTCATCATCGCTGCGCTGGGCATGACGCTGCAGGTAACCAGCGATTTCCTCTACCCGGTGGCCGTGGCGGTTTCGGCAATCACCACGCTGCTGACGCCTTACCTGATCCGTGCGGCCGACCCGCTCTCGCTGAAACTTGGCAAGGTGGTGCCCAGCCGTCTGGCGCGTGTGCTGTCGCTGTATGGCGAGTGGTTGCGCAACATCCAGCCGCAGGGCGAGGGTGCCGTGCTTGCGGCGATGATCCGGCGCATCCTGTTGCAGGTTGGCGTCAACCTGGCGCTGGTGATCGCCATCTTCTTCAGCGGGGGCTACTTTGCCGGGCGCATTGGCAATTGGCTCAGCGAGTGGGTCGCCGATGTCAGCCAGCAAAAGGCGATGATCTGGGGCGCGGCGTTGCTGCTGTCGCTGCCCTTCCTGATTGCGGCGTATCGCAAGCTCAAGGCGCTGTCGATGCTGCTGGCGGAAATGGGCGTTAAGCCTGAAATGGCGGGGCGCCATACCCAGCGAGTGCGGCGGGTGATCGCCGAGGTGATCCCGCTGCTGTCGTTGCTGGTGATCTTCCTGCTGCTGTCGGCGCTATCGGCCAGCATCCTGCCCACCAGTGAACTGCTGCTGGTGATTGCGGTAGTGGCGGCGGTGGTGGTGGCGTTGCTGTGGCGTTGGTTCATCCGCGTGCATACCCGCATGCAGATTGCCTTGCTGGAGACGCTGGAGAACAGCCGCGAGAATACGCATTGAGGCAGCAAGGCTCACTGCGCAAGATTTCACCGTCGCCCGAGGGGATGGAGCGGTAGCGATGTCGCCAGGCGTAGAAGGCCTGGCGACTTGTAGGCGCGCGATCAGCTTTCCAGCCACACGTCCCGCGCCCAGTGCCACACCGATTCCCAGCTGTCTTCACCCACGATCTCGTCTTCGGCATCCCACAGCACAACCGTGCCGTCTTCCTCGACGCAGTAATAGTTATCACCGTCCTGGCAAATCGGGATCAGGTCGCGTGGCACGCCAGCATCCCAGGCATTGGATGCAACGTCCGGCAGGTAGGTATGCGATTGCGGGTCGGTGATCGTGACCGGTTCGAGCGAGCCGTAGACCACATCACTGACGGTCAGCAGGAACTCCTTGAACACAAAGGGAATGTTGATGAACAGCTGTTCTTCGACTTCCACCAGCTGATCTTCATCGGGAAGCTCCAAGGGCACCGGTACCGGCTCATTGGCTTCACGGAGTTGTTCGATCACTTCTTCCACGGTTCACTTCCTCTGACCTTGATGACAACGCTGCGCGTTATACCCTAGTAGGCCGCTGTGGCAAAAGCAAAAACCCCGGGACAGAGCCCGGGGTTTTTGTACAACGCGTGTCGGTTAACCGTTTTGACGGATACCGGCGACCAGCCAAGGCTGGTTCTCGCCCTGGGCGCGAACCATGTGCCAGCTTTCGCTGAACACTTCGCCCTGGTCGAAGCGCGAGGTCTTCGACACGCCACGGAAGGTCAGGGTGGCGTCGGTACGGTCGGCGCGATCATCGACACCATCCAGCTGTACTTCGAGGTTGTCGATGTAGGTAGCCTGGAAGCCATCACCCAACTCGGCGCGCTCGCGCTTGAGGAACTCGAGCATCTGCGGCGTGACGAACTCGGCGATCTTGTCCATCTCGTTGGCATCCCAGTGCTGCTGCAGCGACTGGAAGTGGCTTTGCGCGGCGGTCAGGAAGCTTTGCTCATTGAACCAGGCCGGCGCTTTGATCACCGGAGCGGCTGCGGCAGCAGGTGCGGCCGAACCACCGAAGACCGACGGCTGGGCAGGCTGGCCGTGAGCTTCACGCTGGAACGGCGCATGGCCAGGTGCGGCCATTTGCGGCTGCTGCTGGCGGCGACGCGCGGCAATGAAGCGGAACACCAGAAACGCGATCAGGCCCATGATCAGGAAGTCCATGATCTGCATGCCTTGGAAGCCGTCCCCCATGAACATGGAGGCCAGCAGGCCACCGGCGGCGAGGCCGGCCAGTGGGCCCAGCCAGCGCGAAGCACCGCTGGCGGCGGCCGGCGCACGGCCAGGTGCGGTCGGCGCGGCGGCAGGCGTGGTTGGCGTGGCCTGGCGGGTCTGGTGAATAGGCGCGGAGCCCGAGCTCTTGCCGCCGCCGAAACGCTTGGCGCTGGCGTCCAGGCTCAGCGTCAAGCCGACGCAGAGCGCCAGAGCGATGCTAAGAAAACGTTGCATAAGTGGGATATCCCCTGTTGTGGATTGCACGCGCGTCATGGTGCACAGGTTCCCGGGCACATGACCAGCGACATAATGTTTCGAGCTTTTGCCTGAATGTTACAAGCGTGCCTGTAACCGCCTGTACGCGGGGCTGCCCGCGTACAGCCTCAGATGGCCTCCAGCTTGGCATACCCCAGCATCAGCCACTTGCTGCCTTCGGCAAAGTTCACCTGTACCCGTGCCTGGGCGCCAGAGCCCTCGAAGTTGAGTATCACCCCCTCGCCAAACACCGCATGTTGCACGCGCTGGCCGAGGTTGAAGGCGGTCTGCGGAATATTGGCATTGGCGAACAGGTTGCTGGTGGCGACCTTCGCGCCGCCGAACGGGCGGCTGACACTGTTGGACAAGCGCACTTCCTGAACCAGACCTGGCGGAATCTCGCGTACGAAACGCGACACTTTATTGTAGGTCTCGCTGCCATACAGGCGACGTGTTTCGGCATAGGTCATGACCAGCTGGCGCATGGCACGGGTAATGCCCACATAGGCCAGGCGGCGTTCCTCTTCCAGGCGGCCAGGCTCTTCCAGGCTCATCTTGTGCGGGAACAGCCCTTCTTCCATGCCCACCAGGAACACATAGGGGAATTCCAGGCCTTTGGCGCTGTGCAAGGTCATCAGCTGGATGCTGTCTTCATGTTCATCGGCCTGGGCGTCGCCCGCTTCGAGCGAGGCGTGGCCGAGGAAGGCCGAGAGCGGCGAGAGGTCGGCGTCTTCGTCGCCGGCCTCGAAGTTGCGCGCTGCGCTGACCAGTTCCTCAAGGTTTTCCACCCGTGCCTGGCCCTTTTCACCCTTTTCTTCCTGGTGATAGTTGATCAGGCCGGACTGTTCGATGGTGGTCTGGGTCATGGTATGCAGCGGCATGTCCACGACCTTGGTGGCCAACCCCTCGATCAGTTCGATGAAGGCACCCAACGCACTGGCAGCACGGCCCTTGAGGGCCTTGGCGGCGAGCAGCTGGCACATGGCTTCCCACATCGACAGCTGGCTGTGGCGGGCGTGATCGCGAATGGCTTCGACGGTTTTTTCGCCGATACCGCGCGGCGGCACGTTGATTACCCGCTCCAGCGCCGCATCGTTGCCACGGCCTTCGAGCAGGCGCAGGTAGGCCATGGCGTTCTTGATTTCGGCACGTTCGAAGAAGCGCTGGCCGCCATAGATGCGGTAGGGGATGCGTTCGCGCAACAGGGCTTCTTCCAGCACCCGCGACTGGGCGTTGGAACGATACAGAATAGCGATTTCGTTGCGCGCATTGCCTTGCTTGACCAGGCTCTCGATGGTTTCTACCACATAGCGCGCTTCATCGTGTTCGTTGTAGGCCGCGTACAGGGTCAGCGGCTCGCCTTCGCCCATGTCGGTCCACAGTTCTTTGCCCAGGCGCCCGCTGTTGTTGGCGATCAGGGCGTTGGCCGCCTTGAGGATGCCGCCGGTGGAGCGGTAGTTCTGCTCCAGGCGGATCATTTCGGCGTCTGGGAAGTCGGCCGTGTACTGGTGGATGTTCTCGATCTTGGCGCCGCGCCAGCCATAGATCGACTGGTCATCGTCGCCCACCGCCATCAGGCTCTGGCCGCCGCGCGCGAGCAGGCGCAACCAGGCGTACTGCACGGCGTTGGTGTCCTGGAACTCATCCACCAGCACATGGCTGAAGCGGCGCTGATAGTGCTCCAGCAGCCCGGGGTGATCGCGCCACAGGTCGAGGGCGCGCAGCAGCAGTTCGGAGAAGTCGATGACCCCAGCGCGTTCGCAGGCCTGTTCGTAGGCGGTATAGACATCGCGCATGGTCGACAGGAACAGGTCACCGCCGGCCTGGATATGCTGAGGGCGCAAGCCTTCGTCTTTCTGGCCGTTGATGAACCATTGAGCCTGGCGTGCCGGCCACTTTTGTTCATCCAGGCCGAGCTCGCGCATCACCCGCTTGACCAGGCGCTGTTGGTCGTCGCTGTCGAGAATTTGGAAGTTCTGCACCAGCCGGGCTTCCTGCCAGTGAGCCCGCAGCAAGCGATGGGCCAGGCCGTGGAACGTGCCCACCCACATGCCGGCCGGGTTTATCCCCAGCAACTGCTCGATGCGCTGGCGCATTTCTGCCGCAGCCTTGTTGGTGAAGGTCACCGACAAGATCGAATGCGGCGAGGCCTGCTCGACCTGGATCAGCCAGGCGATGCGGTGCACCAGCACGCGGGTTTTACCGGAACCGGCGCCGGCAAGCACCAGTTGACGCCCGAGCGAGGCGGCTACGGCCTGGCGTTGGGCGTCATTGAGGGAGTTCAGCAGGAGGGAGAGGTCGTCTGTGCGCATCCGGCCATTCTAGGGGCAGGCTGGTTACGGGGCAAACGCCTACTGTATGAATTTCCACCTTTACGTGCTGTCGCTCATCCGGATTGGCCTACAGCACCCTGCCAGACTCAGTTGAGTGCTACCCGGTGGCCGATCTCGACCATTTGCGAACCTTCGGCGTGAATGATCTCCAGCCGCTTCCACGAAGTCCCGCCTTCGCGCCTGAAGAATACCGGCTTCTGGGTCAGGACCTGCGGGTTGATGCCCCCCTTGTCCTCCAGTTTCAGCTGAAGCACTTCCCAGCCACCTTTGTGGCGAATCTTGGGCGCCACCAGAACCGGTTCGATGCCTGGGTGAGCAACGGTCACTGTTCCCTGAACTTCGAAGCAGACCGGTTCGCCTGGTACTTCGCTGTTGTACGCATAGAGGTTTTCGATTTTGCTCATGATGGATCCCTTTGCAGTTTGAGGTGTGCGCCAGCAGGCGCAGCGCTACTGTCTCTGCTCCAAAGGGGTAATGGGATCGGGCAGGCTTTCAGCCATGCCAATGGCTGCCGTGCCTGGCCAGCAGGCTGTTGGCCTGCTCCGGCCCGTTACTCCCGGCGGCGTAATGGCGCGGGGCCTGAAAGTGCTCTTCCCAGCCTTTGATGATCGGGTCTATCCAGGCCCAGGCCGCTTCGACTTCATCGCGGCGCATGAACAGCGTCGAATCACCTTCCAGCACGTCCAGCAGCAGGCGCTCATAGGCTTCCCAGCGGCGGGTCTGGCCGAATACCTGGGCCAGGTTCAGGTCCAGGTCGACCGGCTCCAGGCGCATGCCCTTGCCTGGGCTCTTGGTCATCATGCGCAGGCTGATGCGCTCTTGCGGCTGTAGCTGAATCAGCAGCTGGTTGACCTGGCCGCCGTTGAACAGCTCATGCGGCACGGGCTTGAACTGAATGACGATCTGCGACGAGCGGCGCGCCATGCGCTTGCCGGTGCGCAGGTAGAACGGCACCCCGGCCCAGCGCCAGTTATCGACGTGAGCGTGCACGGCCACGAAGGTTTCGGTGTCGCTGTCGTTGTCCACGTCCTTCTCGAAATAGTAAGCGGGTACTTCCTGGCCGCCGATGTGCCCTGCACCGTACTGCCCGCGCACGGTCTTGTCCTGCACGTCCTGGCCGCAGATCGGCTTGAGCGCCCGCAGAATCTTCACTTTCTCGTCGCGCACGGCCTCGGCCTCGAACTGCGCCGGCGGCTCCATGGCCACCAGGCACAGCAACTGCAGCAGGTGGTTCTGCAGCATGTCGCGGGTCGCGCCGGCGCGGTCGTAGTAGCCGCCGCGGTTCTCAACACCCAGGGTTTCGCAGACGCTGATCTGTACGTGGTCGACCTGGCTGTTGCGCCATACCGGCTCCAGCAGGGCGTTGGCGAAGCGCAGGGCCATCAGGTTCTGCACCGTCTCCTTGCCCAGGTAGTGGTCGATACGGAACACCTGGGCTTCTTCGAACACCGCTCCGATCGCCTCGTTGATGGCTGTGGCGGACGCCAGGGAATGGCCGATCGGCTTTTCCAGCACGATACGGGCTTCGGGGTCGGCCAGGCCGGCGATGCGCAGGTGGTTGGCGATGGGCACGAACAGGTTGGGGGCGGTGGCCAGGTAGAAGATGCGGGTCAGCCCGCCGGGCTCGCCGAGGTAGCGAGCCAGCCGGCCGAAATCGGCACTCTGCGAGGCGTCCATGGGGAAGTAGTCGAGCCGGGCGGAGAACCGTTGCCAGACCTCTTCGTCGAAGTCGTTGCGCGCGATCTGCGCCCGGCAGTGGCGCTCGGCGAGCTTCAGGTAGTCGTTACGTGGCAGGTTGCGCCGCGCCAGAGCGATGATCCGCACCGCGTTGTTCAGACGAGCCTCGCGAAACAGGTGATAGAGCGCCGGGAGCAATTTGTGCAAGGCCAGATCGCCGGTGCCACCGAAGACCAGAATGTCGCAAGGAATAGTCAAACCACCACTCTCCACGTTCGTTTAACTGGGCGGGTTGGCGCCCATGTAGTATAACTACAAGAAAGCTACATCCCGGCCAGCCGATCATAACCGAGTCCAGCCCGTGAATCTGTTGCAACATATCGCCCAATCGCGCCACCTGCTGCGCAAATCGGAACTGAAAGTAGCCGACCACGTGCTGCTAGACCCGGCTGCCGTCATGCACAGCTCGATGGCCGACCTGGCGCACAACGTGGGTATCAGTGAACCGACCATCGTACGTTTCTGCCGGGCGATTGGCTGTTCAGGCTTTCAGGACCTCAAGCTGAAACTCGCGCAAAGCCTGGCCGCCGGGGCCAGCTTTGGGCAGTTCGCGATCCATGAAGACGACTCGGTAGCCGATTACAGCCTGAAGATCTTCGACACTACCTTGCATACGCTGATGGAGGTGCGCGAGCACCTCGATCCACAAGCGCTGCAGCAGGCCGTGAGCGCCATGGCCCAGGCGCAGCGGGTAGAGTTTTATGGCTTTGGCGCATCGGGCGCGGTGGCTGCCGATGCCCAGCACAAGTTCTTCCGCCTGCTGCTCAGCGCGGCGGCCTATTCCGACCCGCACATGCAGGCCATGTCGGCGGTCACCTTGAAGCCGGGCGACGTGGCGGTGTGCATCTCCCAGTCGGGCCGTTCCAAAGACCTGCTGATTACCGCCAACCTGGTGCGTGAGAGTGGCGCCAACCTGATTACCCTGTGCCCGAGCGCCACCCCCTTGGCCGAGCTTTCGACCGTCAACCTGGCCATCGATGTGCATGAAGACACCGAAATCTATACGCCGCTGACCTCGCGTATCGCCCACCTGGTGGTGATCGATGTGCTGGCCATGGGTGTTGCCATGGCGCGTGGACCGAGCCTGGTCAACCACCTCAAGAGCGTGAAGCGCAGCTTGCGCAGCCTGCGCCTATCGCCCAAGTCAATCAAAGCCACCGACGATTGACTTGCGGCGCCTGCGCGGGCCTCATCGCCTGCGCAGGCAAGCAAAATTCACCATTTTGTAACCGCCCTGGCGCAAAACCGTAAACTCCCGAAGCCAGTCTGAAACTCCCGCATCCTAACTGGGAGACAGGCAATGGCTCGTGACTTCGACGGTACGTACCAACCCAACGCCAAGGCTCGCAAGCAGCAGGAAAAGGATCAGCGCCGGATGGAGTATCGCCGCGCTATCGAAAGCTACTGCGACCAGCGTCAATTGCTTCGTGACTTGGTTGACTACCCTGAGCTGCAAGCGCTCACGGTGTGGCAGACTTCGGCAGCATCTTCCCCGAAAAACGCTCAACAATCGCGCTGATCAGCACCCGTTCGCTGCGGATGAACGCCAAGAATGCCAGGGCCACCGGCGACTGCCGCTTGGCCTTGGCCTGTACCACGCACCAACTGCGGTAAAGCGGCAGTTCCTCCACCGGCAACTCTTTGAGCACGCCCGCGGCCAGCTCCATGTTCAAGGCATGGCGGGTCAGCAGGGCAATGCCCAAGCCGGCGATCACGCATTCGCGCTGGGCATCTGCCGATGCCACTTCGAGGGTCTGGGTGAAGTGCACGCGTTTGTCCTTGAAGTATTCCTCACAAGCCTTGCGCGTACCCGAACCTTGTTCGCGGACCAGCAGCGTATGAGGCTCAAGGTCTTGCAGGCGCAGGTGGTCGAGCTTGCACAGCGGATGATCCGGCGGGGCCACGGCGACGATCGGATTGTTCAGAAACGGCAGGAATTCCAGCCCCATGTCCTGCGGCACCATCGACATGATGATCAAATCGTCACGGTTGTCCGAAAGGCGCCGGATCGCCTGGGCGCGGTTGACCACCGTGAGCGTCAGGTTGACCTCCGGGTGGCGCTGCTTGAAGGCGGCGAACAGGTGTGGCACGAAGTACTTGGCACTGGACTCGATCGCCAGTTTCAACTGCCCTTGCAGTGAGCCCTGCATGTCCGACAGTTGCATGTCGAGGCTTTCCAGGCGGCCAAAGATATCCCGGCTGGCACGTTGCAGGGCTTCGGCTGCCTCGGTCAGGTAAAGCTTCTTGCCGACGTACTCGAACAGCGGCTGGCCGATAAGCTCTTCGAGCTGGCGAATCTGTAGACTAACGGCGGGTTGCGTGAGCGCCATTTCCTCGGCTGCACGGCTGTAGGAGCGTAAATCGCACACCTCATTGAAGATCTGCAATTGACGCAAAGTCATACGCATCAAGGACTTACGCATTTTTGTCGCGGCTCCGGCAAAACCTTGTTACGGCACTATAAGCTTTTGCTAATACTGCCCCTAACAAATATTGATTTTTGTTTATCGACCTACAGCGCTAGGGTGAATGTGCGACTGGCCAGCAACGTCTGGTCACGCGCCGACCGGTAGAACCGGCTCGACTGTTCCTACGGCTTTGGGAAGACTCCAGTGATAAAAAAAATCCTGATCGCCAACCGAGGTGAAATCGCAGTCCGCATCGTGCGTGCCTGCGCCGAGATGGGCATACGCTCGGTAGCGATCTATTCCGACGCCGACCGTCATGCGCTGCACGTCAAGCGCGCTGACGAGGCCCACAGCATCGGAGCCGAGCCACTGGCCGGTTACCTGAACCCGCGCAAGCTGGTGAACCTCGCTGTCGAAACCGGTTGTGATGCCCTGCACCCAGGTTACGGTTTCTTGTCGGAAAACGCTGAACTGGCAGAGATCTGCGCCCAGCGCGGGATCAAGTTCATCGGCCCGGCTGCCGAAGTCATTCGCCGCATGGGCGACAAGACCGAAGCGCGCCGCGCCATGATCAAGGCCGGCGTACCGGTCACACCGGGCACCGAAGGCAACGTTGCCGATATCCATGAAGCCCTGAGCGAAGGTGACCGCATCGGCTATCCGGTGATGCTCAAGGCCACTTCCGGCGGTGGCGGCCGCGGCATTCGCCGTTGCAACAGCCGTGAAGAACTGGAACAGAACTTCCCCCGCGTGATCTCCGAGGCCACCAAGGCTTTTGGCTCTGCGGAAGTGTTTCTGGAAAAGTGCATCGTCAACCCCAAGCACATCGAGGCGCAGATCCTGGGTGACAGCTTTGGCAGCGTGGTGCACCTGTTCGAGCGCGATTGCTCGATCCAGCGCCGCAACCAGAAGCTCATCGAGATTGCCCCGAGCCCTCAGCTGACTCCCGAGCAGCGCGCCTACATCGGCGACCTCGCGGTGCGTGCAGCCAAGGCCGTGAATTACGAAAACGCCGGTACCGTGGAGTTCTTGCTCGCCGATGGCGAGGTGTACTTCATGGAGATGAACACCCGGGTGCAGGTGGAACACACCATCACCGAAGAAATCACCGGCCTGGACATCGTTCGCGAGCAGATCCGCATCGCTTCGGGCCTGCCGCTGTCGGTCAAGCAGGAAGACATCCAGCACCGCGGCTACGCGCTGCAGTTCCGTATCAACGCTGAAGACCCGAAGAACAACTTCCTGCCCAGCTTCGGCAAGATCACCCGCTATTACGCACCCGGCGGCCCAGGCGTGCGCACCGACACGGCGATCTACACCGGCTATACCATTCCGCCCTTCTATGACTCCATGTGCCTGAAGCTGGTGGTCTGGGCGTTGACCTGGGAAGAAGCCATGGACCGCGGCCTGCGGGCCCTGGACGACATGCGCGTGCAGGGGGTGAAGACCACTGCTGCGTATTACCAGGAAATCCTGCGCAACCCGGAATTCCGTAGCGGCCAGTTCAACACCAGCTTCGTCGAAAGCCACCCTGAACTGACCAACTACTCGATCAAGCGCAAACCCGAAGAGCTGGCCCTGGCCATCGCCGCCGCCATCGCCGCCCACGCAGGCCTATGAATGCAGCTGCAAGCTGTAAGCGGCAAGCTACAAGTAAAAGCAGACCAGCTTTTCTTGGTGCTTGTAGCTTGAAGCTTGCCGCTATGAGGAGATAACAATGTCCAAGAAAATTCACGTAACCGACACGATCCTGCGCGACGCCCACCAGTCCCTGCTGGCCACCCGCATGCGTACCGAAGACATGCTGCCGATCTGCGACAAGCTCGACAAGGTCGGCTACTGGTCGCTGGAAGTCTGGGGTGGCGCCACCTTCGATGCCTGCGTGCGCTTCCTCAAGGAAGACCCGTGGGAGCGCCTGCGCAAACTGCGCGCCGCACTGCCCAACACCCGCCTGCAAATGCTGTTGCGCGGCCAGAACCTGCTGGGCTACCGCCACTACAGCGATGACGTGGTCAAGGCCTTTGTCGCCAAGGCTGCGGTCAACGGCATCGACGTCTTCCGTGTTTTCGACGCGATGAACGATGTGCGTAACCTGCGCGTGGCCATTGAAGCGGTCAAGGCCGCCGGCAAGCACGCCCAGGGCACCATCGCCTACACCACCAGCCCGGTGCACACCATCGAAGCCTTCGTTAACCAGGCCAAGCAGATGGAAGCCATGGGTTGCGACTCGGTGGCGATCAAGGACATGGCCGGCCTGCTGACCCCCTATGCCACGGGCGAGCTGGTCAAGGCGCTGAAAGCCGAGCAGTCGCTGCCGGTGTTCATCCACTCCCACGACACCGCTGGCCTGGCTGCCATGTGCCAGCTCAAGGCCGTGGAAAACGGCGCCGATCATATCGATACGGCAATCTCCAGCTTCGCCTGGGGCACCAGCCACCCGGGCACCGAGTCGATGGTCGCCGCGCTCAAGGGCAGCGAGTTCGACACCGGCCTGGACCTGGAACTGCTGCAGGAAATCGGCCTGTACTTCTACGCCGTGCGCAAGAAGTACCACCAGTTCGAAAGCGAATTCACAGCGGTGGATACCCGAGTACAGGTCAACCAGGTACCGGGCGGCATGATTTCCAACCTGGCCAACCAGCTCAAGGAGCAGGGCGCCCTCAACCGCATGAACGAAGTGCTGGCGGAAATCCCGCGCGTGCGTGAAGACCTCGGCTTCCCACCGCTGGTAACCCCGACCTCGCAGATCGTCGGCACCCAGGCGTTCTTCAACGTGTTGGCCGGCGAGCGCTACAAGACCATCACCAACGAGGTGAAGCTGTACCTGCAAGGCGGTTATGGCAAGGCCCCAGGCGTGGTCAACGAACAACTGCGCCGCCAGGCGATCGGCAGCGAAGAAGTAATCGACGTGCGCCCGGCCGACCTGCTCAAGCCAGAAATGACCAAGCTGCGTGGCGACATCGGCGCCTTGGCCCGCTGCGAAGAAGACGTGTTGACCTTCGCCATGTTCCCGGACATCGGGCGCAAGTTCCTTGAGGAACGCGAAGCCGGCACCCTGACCCCGGAAGCCCTCTTGCCGATCCCTGAAGCCGGGGCCATCGCCGCACCCGGCGGCGAAGGCGTACCGACCGAGTTCGTCATCGACGTGCACGGCGAAACCTATCGCGTCGACATCACCGGTGTGGGCGTCAAGGCAGAGGGCAAGCGTCACTTCTACCTGTCGATCGACGGCATGCCGGAAGAAGTGGTGTTCGAGCCGCTCAACGAGTTCGTCGGCGGTGGCGGCAGCAAGCGCAAGCAAGCCACCGACCCAGGCCACGTCAGTACCACCATGCCAGGCAACATCGTCGATGTACTGGTCAAGGAAGGTGACATGGTCAAGGCCGGCCAGGCCGTGCTGATCACCGAAGCCATGAAGATGGAGACCGAAGTGCAGGCGGCCATCGCCGGCAAGGTCGTGGCCATCCACGTGGCCAAGGGCGACCGCGTGACGCCGGGCGAGATCCTGATCGAGATCGAAGGTTGATGGAAACCTTCGTTTAACTAGCGGTTTACCTCTGGGGAGCGGATGCTCCCCTTTTTTATGCATTAGATTGCATATTATTGAAGATAATTGTCAAAAATGTGCATTTTAATGCATATTTTTAGCGTTCAGAACGACTGAACGAACGGGGCGAGGGGAACCCTACCCTCAAATCAATGAATGCGGTACTTCGCCCGTTCGGCTTGCAGATAGGTGTGGTCAGGCGCCAGCGTCAGATCACCTGACCCTCACTGCTGATAGCCCTTGCCAAAGTGCCTTTCCAGCTTGGCCTGCACCAGCTCCAGCAGAATCGACAGCACCCAGTAGATCACCGCCGCAGTCGTCAGCATCTCCAGGTAGCGGTAGCTGGAGCGGCCGTAGGACTGGGCCAGGAACATCACTTCCCACACGCCCATCACCGAAATCAGCGATGAATCCTTGAGCATCGAAATGAACTGGTTCGCGCTCGGCGGGATGATGGTGCGCATGGCCTGGGGCAGGGTGACGTGCCAGAAGATCTGCGCAGGGCGAAGGCCCAGGGCCATTGCCGCCTGACGTTGCCCAGGCGCCACACCGAGGATGCCGGCGCGGAAAATTTCGCTGAGGTAGGCGCCATAGTTCAGCGACAGGGCAATGATGCCGGCGCTGATGGCCCCAGGGACCACGCCCAGCTGCGGCAGGCCCAGGTAGATCAGCAGGATCTGGATCAGCAGTGGCGTGCCACGGAAAAACGACGTGTAGAAGCTGGCGATGCCCAACAGCACCGCGCTGCTCGACAGCCGTGCCAGCGCGGCGGCGAAGCCCAGTGCCACGGAAACCACTATCGAGCACAGGCACAGGAACAGGGTCAGTGCCGCGCCTTGCAAAAAGCCATTCGGCCCCAGCTTGAACCCCGCCAGATACGGGAATTTTTCGACAATGATCGAAAACTTCAAGTCAAAGCTGAGGAAGAACGCCGCAAACAGCACAAACAACCCGACCCAGGTCAGATACAGGCGTGTGCGAAAGCCGAACAGTTGTGTGCCCGACGCTTTGACGGCGGGACGCGGGGCAGGTTGTTGAGCATTCATTTACTGATATCGGCGCCGATCCATTTCTGTGACAGCTTGGCCAAGGTGCCATCGGCCTTCAGCTCGGCGAATACCTGACGCAGCTTGGCATCCCACTCGGGGTCGCCTTTTTCAATCGCCACCGAATTGGGTTCTTCGTACAGCGGCGCACCGGCCAATTTGAAGCGCTTGTCCTGATCCAGGCGCGGCTGGGCGGTGACCAGGTTGGTCAGGATGGCATCCAGGCGCACACCTGCGCCCAGGCCCAGGTCCTGGAAGGCGACGTTGTCAGTGTCATAAGGGGCGATCTGCACCATCTCGAAGGGATAGTCGATCTTCTTGTCCTCATCACCCTCGATGACCAGGTTCTTGTTCAAGTAGCTCTCGTAGCTCGAGGCGCTGGTCAGGCCGACCTTCAGGCCGTCCAGGTCTTTGGCCGAATGGATGCGTTCGTCCTTGGCGTTGACCACGATCACCGCAGGCGAGGCGTAGTACTCCACCGGGAAATCAAACACCTCGGCGCGCGCCTTGCTTGGGGTCATGGAGCACACACAAAGGTCATAACGGCCGCTCCAGCGCCCTGCGGCAATCACATCCCAGGAGGGTGTTTCCAGGCGCAGCTTGACGCCCAGCTTGTCGGCGACGGCCTTGGCCACATCCACGTCGAAACCATCCAGCTGGTTCTGATCGTTCAGAAACGAGAACGGCGGATAGCTTTCCATCAGCACGTTGACCATTTCCTTGCGCGCTTGCACTCGGTCCAGCGTGGCACCTGCGAAGGCCTGAGTGGTGGCACACAGGGCGATGAGGCCGGTGCCGAGCAAGGGAAGCAAGCGCATGGAGGTACCTGAAAAAGTTGTTGGACAATCCGTGTCGGGTATTTAATAGTTATAACAAGTTACACACTAATGAATTTTATTTATAAACATATAAGTGATAGGCATATGGGCGAACAATCGCTGGTAATTCTGGATGGCGGTATGGGGCGAGAGCTGCAGCGTCGTGGTGCGCCGTTCCGGCAGCCCGAATGGTCAGCGTTGGCCTTGAGCGAAGCACCTGAAGCGGTGGTGGCGGTGCATGCGGCGTATATCGAGGCCGGGGCGCAGGTCATCACCAGCAACAGCTATGCGGTTGTGCCGTTCCATATTGGGGAAGCGCGCTTCGCCCAGGAAGGGCGCGCATTGGCCGCAACGGCAGGGCAACTGGCCCGTGCCGCAGCCGATGCGGCTGCTGTACCTGTTCGTGTTGCCGGGTCGTTGCCGCCGCTGTTCGGCTCTTACCGCCCGGACCTGTATCAGCCGGAGCGGGTCAGCGAAGTACTGACACCGCTACTGGCAGGGCTGGCGCCTTATGTGGACCTGTGGTTGGCCGAAACCCAGAGCTCGATTGAAGAAGTGCGGGCCATCAGCTCGCACCTGCCGCAGGACGGCAGGCCGTTCTGGGTGTCGTTCACCCTTGAAGATGAAGGCGTCGTGGACGTGCCGCGCCTGCGCTCCGGGCAGACCGTTGCCGCGGCAGCCGAAGCGATTGCCGAGCTGGGCGTCAGCGCGTTGTTGTTCAACTGCAGCCAGCCCGAAGTGATCGGTGCTGCGCTGGATGTTGCGCGCCAGGCCTTCGAGCGCTTGGGCGTGGACATCGCCATTGGCGCTTACGCCAATGCCTTCCCCCCGCAACCCAAGGACGCCACCGCCAACGATGGCCTGGATGAGCTGCGCGAAGACCTCGACCCGCCGGGTTATCTGAGCTGGGCCAGCAGCTGGCGCCAACGCGGTGCCAGCCTGCTCGGCGGTTGCTGTGGTATCGGCCCGGAGCACATTGCAGAACTCAGGGCCAAGCTGGCCTGATCACGCGTTGCGGCAAGCTTCCAGCGTCCTGGCTTGCCCTTCAGGGCGTTGGTTGTCGGCACTCAACCAGCGCTCGAACCCCGCCGCTACCGTTGGCCACTCGTCATCGGTGATCGAGTACCACGCGGTATCCCGGTTGTGGTCCTTGACCACCAGGTGCTTGCGGAACACCCCCTCATAGACAAAGCCGAACCGCTGCGCCGCGCGCTTGGAGCGGGCATTGGCGTTGTTGCACTTCCACTCGAGCCTGCGGTTGCCCAGCTCGAAACCCAGCTTGCCCAGCAGGTATACCGCTTCGGTCCCCTTTGGCGTGCGCTGCATGGCGGCGCCGAAGGCGATGTGGCCGATCTCGATGCGGCCATGGTCGGGCACGATCGACATCAGGCTGAGAATGCCTTGGGCCTGGCCGGTTGGGCGGTCGATAACGGTGTAGAACAACGGATCAAGGCTGGCGGCATGGCCTTGCAGCCAACGGTCGAAGGCGCCGCGTTCGGGGAATGGGCCATAGGGCAGGTAATCCCACAGGGCCGGGTCGGCTTGCGGGCCTTGCAAGACGTTCCACAGGTCGTCGCCGTGACGTGCCGGGTCGAGTTTTTCAAGGCGGATGAAGCGGCCCTCGATGGTGTCTGTCGTGGGTGCCTTGGCGGGTTTCCAGTTCAGTGCGTCGGTCATGTCGTGCCTACAACCCTTTGCGGAATTGAATGAAGCCCGGCCGCTCGGCAACCTGCTGGTACAGGCTGATGGCGGTGGCGTTGGTTTCGTGGGTCAGCCAGTGCACCTTGGCACAGCCGGCAGCCTTGGCGGTGGCGTAGACATGCTCGATCAGCTGGCGACCGATGCCCAGGCCGCGTTGCGTGCCATCCACATAGAGGTCCTGCAGGTAGCACGAGTTCTCGATGCTCCAGTTGGAACGATGGTAGATCCAGTTGACCATCCCCACTGCCTTGCCATCGACCCAGGCCAGGGCAGAGTGGGTCGGCTCGTGGCTGTCCAGCAGGCGCTGCCAGGTACTGGTGCTGACCGCTTCGGGCAATTCGGTCTCATAGAAGCGCAGGTAAGCCTGCCACAGGGCAAGCCAGGCGGGATGGTCGTTGGCGCTGACGGGGCGCAGAGTGACGCTGGGCATGGGCTTTTCCTTCAGAGTTGGCGCATGTGCGCTGCAAGTTGGTTGTCCTGGTAGTCAGCACTGTCGCCGAGGCTTTGACGCACCCCGGCGATGTCCTCGGCCGAACGGTTCTGGCTGAGCTTGCGGGCCCCTTGCAGGCGCGTGATCGGCAGGCGAATGCCGACAATGGCGCGGAGCATGCCTTCAAGGTAGTCGCTGGGGGCGTCGGACACTTTCCAGGGTTCGCTGCGGCCGTGCTCATGGCGCTCGGTCAGGCGGCTGACGATCTGCAGCAGCGGCTCGGCCTCGTGGATGACTTCGACTGGGCCATAGGCGTGCACCGCCAGGTAGTTCCAGGTGGGGACCACCTTGGGGTTGTCGGCCTTGCTGGGGTAATAGCTCGGGCTGACATAGGCGTCGGCACCGGGGAACACCAGCAGCGCTTCAGCGCCTTGCTGCAGGTCTTGCCACTGAACGTTGGCCCGGGCCAGGTGCGCGTAGACCGTGCCAAACTCGCCTTGCTGGGTGTCGACCAGGACGGGCAGGTGGGTCGCCTGCAAGCCGTGTTCACCGTGGCTGATGAGGACGGCGAGGCGCGTATCGGCCATGTGCCGGTGCAGGCGTGCTAGGTCATGTTCCTGGTGGGGCTTGCTGTTGTACATGGCGGGTTCCTTGTCGAATGGCTCCATCCTAGGCAGGCTATTGGTTCTGTGTAAGATCCATTTATGGCTGATTTGATAGGTCCAATACGGTGAACAAGCGCCCCCTCATATTGCCTTTCGACCCGGCTGGCATCGTGCTCGACCGCCGCCGCGGGCTCAGCCAGCAGCTCTACCAGGCCTTGCGTGCGCGGGTGTTGGATGGGCGCCTGAGCAGTGGTACGCGATTGCCGGCCAGCCGTGACTTGGCGGCGATACTGGCGCTGTCGCGCAACAGCGTGGTGCGTGCCTATGACCAGTTGTATGCCGAGGGGTATATCGAAAGCCGGGTGGGCGACGGCACCTATGTGATTCAGCTTGAAAAACTATCCACACAACTGTCCACAGGGTTATCCCTAGGGTTATCAACAGGGTTATCCACATTTTCTTTAGAAAATGCTGAGGATTTATCCAGCTCTGAGCGCTCCAGCGAGGCGCTTGAGCGTCTGAAAAGTAACCACTTGCCCGTTCCTAGAAGTGGCGCTCCACGTGCGTTCAGGGTCGGCATCCCGGCCTTCGATCTGTTCCCGTTTGACGTGTGGGCCAAGCTGCAAGCGGCTTTCTGGCGTAACCCGGACCCTGCGCAGCTGGGTTACGGTGACCCGGCGGGTGAGCTGCAGCTTCGCGAGCTGATCGCGGCCTATCTGCGGCGTTCACGGGGCCTTTCGTGCACGGCTGAACAAATTGTGATCACCAGTGGTGCACAGCAGGCCATCAGCCTTTGTGCACAGTTGCTGTTGCAGCCTGGCGAGGGGGTAGCTGTGGAAAACCCTGGCTATCGGGCCGCTGGGCATACCTTTGCCGTGGCAGGGGGCAAGGTGATGGGCGTACCGGTGGATGAAGAGGGCATGGACTGTGAGCGCCTCGTACAACTGGCGGACTGCCGCCTGGCCTACGTCACGCCGGCGCATCAGTACCCCACCGGGGTGACCATGAGCCTGGCGCGACGCCTGGCATTGCTGGCCTGGGCCGAGCGCAACGATGGCTGGATCATCGAAGACGATTACGATGGGGAGTACCGCTACAGCGGTGCACCATTGGCACCGCTGGCGGCGCTGGACCGACAGGGGCGGGTGCTGTACGTCGGCACGTTCGGCAAAATTGCCTTTCCCGCGTTGCGTCTGGGCTACCTGGTGTTGCCTGCGCGCTTGGTACAGGCGTTCAGCCAAGGGCGGGCGCTGGCCATGCGGCATTCGGAAGTGGGCAGCCAGTGCGTGATGGCCGAGTTCATGGCCCAGGGGCATTTCCAGCGCCACATCCGGCGTATGCGCCGGGCGGCGTTGAGCCGGCGCAATGTACTCAAGGCTGGTTGGCCGCTGGATGTGCCTGGGTTGGGTGGTATGCCGGAAGTCGCGGCGGGGCTGCATGTGAAGGTGGATGTGGATAACTTTGCGCGCGAGCAAGAACTGGTCGCCACGGCAGAAGCGGTAGGGGTTGAGGTAAATCCGCTGAGTAGCTATTGGCTGGAGGACAGCCAGGTGGCTGTGGATAACCGTGCGGGGTTGGTGCTGGGGTTTGCCGCAGTGCCGGAGGCCGACATTGCCAATGCGCTGATGCGCTTGCGCCGGGCCTGGAAAAAGTGAGCGGGGCCGCCTAGCGACCCCGCCACGGCTCAGGTGCCGGACTTGATGCGGGTCCAGGCTCTGGTGCGTGCCCGTTCGGCATCACGTGGCAGTGGTTTGAGGGTGTACAGCTTGGCCATCGCCTCTGCCGTCGGGTACAGGTTGGGGTTATTGCGAATCGCTGGGCTGACCTTGTCGGTCGCGTCCTTGTTCGGGTTCGGGTACCCGACAAAGTCGCTGATCGGCGCTATCACCTCGGGGCGCAGCAGGTAGTTGATGAACGTGTGAGCCTCTTGCGGGTTGGCGGCGTTTTTCGGAATCGCCAGCATGTCGAACCAGATCGGCGCGCCTTCCTTGGGCAGGCGCATGTCGACCACCACGCCGTTCTTCGCATCGTGAGCCCGATTGGCGGCTTGCGAGAAGCTGCCGCTGTAGCCCACCGCCACGCAGATATCGCCATTGGCGATGTCGGCCATGTATTTGGAAGAGTGGAAGTAGGTGATGTGCGGGCGAATCTTAAGCAACAGCGCCTCGGCCTTCTTGTAGTCGTCGGGCTTTGCGCTGTTGGGGTCCAGCCCCAGGTACTTCAGGGCCAGCGGCATAATCTCGGAAGGCGAATCGAGCAGGGCAACGCCACACTGCTTGAGCTTGGCGATGTTCTCTTCCTTGAAGATCAGGTCCCAGCTGTCCACGGGTGCGTTTTCACCGAGCGCCGCCTTGACCTTCGCCGGGTTAAAGCCAATCAGCACGGTGCCGTACATGTAGGGCACGGCAAACGTGTTGCCGGGGTCGTTGGCTTCGATCAGCTTCATCAGGGCCGGGTCCAGGTGTTGCCAGTTCGGCAGCTTGCTGCGGTCCAGCGGCTGGAACACACCGGCTTCGATCTGCTTGGCCAGGAACACGTTGGACGGCACCACCACGTCATAGCCGGAGTTACCGGTAAGCAGTTTGGCTTCCAGCGCCTCGTTGGTGTCGAAAATGTCGTAGATCAGCTTCACGCCGCTGTCTTTCTGGAAGTCGACCAAGGTCTGCGGGGTGATGTAGTCGAACCAGTTGTAGACGCGCAAGGTACGCTGCTCGGCCTGGGCCTGCAGGGCACCGGTGAACAGGGTGGCAGCGATTAACGGGGCGAGCAGACGCTTGAGTCGGGCCATTACCGGGCTCCTGGCTGGGCGTGCTGGAAGCCTTCCAGCACATTGACCGCGTTGATACCGATTTCTTCCACAGCGTAGCCGCCTTCCATCACGAACAGGGTCGGCTTGCCGAGCTGGGCGATGCGCTTGCCCATCGCCAGGTAGTCCGGGCTGTCCAGCTTGAACTGCGAGATAGGGTCGTCCTTGAAGGTGTCCACGCCCAGCGAGATCACCAGCACATCGGCGTCGTAGTCGGCGATGCGCTGGCAGGCGTCCTCCAGTGCGGCGCTCCAGGCTGCCCAGTCACTGCCGGCCGGCAAAGGGTAGTTGATGTTGCAGCCTTCGCCGGCCCCTTCGCCGGTTTCGTCGGCGTAACCGAGGAAGAACGGGAACTCGGCTTGCGGATCGCCATGAATCGAGGCAAACAACACATCGTTGCGGGCGTAGAAGATGTCCTGGGTGCCGTTGCCGTGGTGGTAGTCGACGTCGAGGATGGCGACTCTGCGGCGGCCCTGGTCAAGGAAGGCCTGGGCGGCGATGGCGGCATTGTTGAGGTAGCAGTAGCCGCCCATGACTTCGGCGGCGGCATGATGCCCTGGTGGGCGACACAGGGCGAATGCCGAATGGGCGCCTTGCTGGATCGCCGCCTGGGCGGTGAGTGCGACCTGGGCGGCGCTGTAGGCAGCCTGCCAGGTACCGGCGGTGATCGGTGCGCCTGCGTCGAAGCTGTAGTAGCCGAGTTCACCATGCAGGCCGGTGGGTTTCACCTGGCGCAGGGTGCGGGCTGGCCAGGTGAAGGGCAGCAGGTCGCCGTCGTGGCCCAGTGCGGCCCAGCGCGCCCAGGCGCCCTCGAAGAAGTCCAGGTAATCGGCGCTGTGGATTCGCAGCAGCGGTGCACGGCCGAAGTCGGTTGGGCCCTGTACATCGCCGAGTTGGCGTTTGTTCACTTGATCGAGCACATGGTCGGCGCGCGAGGGCATTTCGAAGCAGGGCATCAGCTTGCCGTCGATCAGCTCGCAGCGGCCGTGGTGCAGGCGGTGGTCATCGGAATAGATCGTCAGCATTGTTGTTCTCCGGTTGAACTGGCGTGGGCCCATTTTCAGTGCAGGCCCTGCCAGGGAGAACGACGCAAACGGCCAAAAGGGGATCGATGTGGCCAAGCTCGCTGGCCACTTTTGCGGGCTTACCCGCGAAAATGGCTAGGCGCCACTCCGCTCCAGCGTTGGAAGGCATGGCGGAAGCTGGCCGTTTCGCTGAACCCCAAGGTTTCGGCAATGTGGTAGATCGGCATGTGCTCATCGGCCAGCAACTGCTTGGCCCGCTCGAAGCGCAGTTCATCGAGCAACTGTTGATAACTGCTGCCCAGTGCCTGCAGGTGCCGGCGCAAGGTCCGCGATGAGCAGTTCATCTGCCGCGCCAGGCCCTCAAGCCCGGGTGCTGCATCCAGTTGTTGGGCCAGTAGTTGGCGAATTCGCCCGAGCCAGGCCTGGCGCCCTGTGAACTCCAGGTTCAGGCGCCGGCAGCGCTCGCCCATGGCTTTGTGGGTGATGGGGTCGGCCAACGGTAGCGGCATGTCCAGCCAACGCCGTTCGAAGGCAAAGGCGTTGTCCTCGGCAGCGAAGCCGATCGGGCACTGGAAGGCACGGGTATATAGGCTGTGGTAGCCCGGCCGGGCATGTTCGAAACGGGTGCCGAGCAGCGGCAGTGGACGGCCAAGCAGGTCGTCGCAGATCACTTTCAGCGAGACCAGGCAGAACTCGGCGTTGAAGGCGGTCAGCGCGGGGCTGTCACGGTAGTCGCTGGCGCTGAGCCAGACGCGCTGGCCATCGTCGATCAGGCGTAGCTCGAAGACTGTTCCCAGCAGTGCCGGAAAGCGCAGTGCCAGGCGCAGGGCGTCACCCAAAGTGGCACTGGAGAGCAGGGCGTAACCGAGCATGCCATAGCACGACACATGCATGCGCTGGCCCAGCTCCAGGCCGATGTCTTCACGCCGGGCAACGGCATTGGCACACACTTGCAGCTCTTGCTGGGTGGTGATGCGTGCGTCGGCATGCCCCAGGTCCGCCGGGCCGATGCCGCTGCCGGCCAGCAAGGCCGCCGCCTCGCAACCCTCTGCCTGGAAGACGTTGAGGATCAGCGAAACCGCGTTGAGGGTGGTCAGGTGGCTGTGCAGCATGCTCGGTATCCCGTTGGGTGGGATGCATTATGGAGCAAGTTGTGTGCCGGGATGCGCAGGTTGCACGGCGGCTCGAAACGCGCAGGCAAAAAAAGGCCCGAAGCATGCGCTCGGGCCTTTGAAAGGTTGAGAGGTGTCTAGTCCCTCGACCTGGTGAGACAGGTGAAGCGGTCGGTTACGCCTTCAGCGGAACCAGACGCGGTGCGATCATGTTTTCCGGACGCAGGATGTCGTTGAGCATCTCTTCGTCCAGCAGCTTCTCTTCGCGCACCAGTTCCAGCACACCGCGGCCTGTTTCCAGGGCAACGCGGGCGATACGGGTGGCGTTTTCGTAGCCGATGTAAGGGTTCAGGGCGGTGACCAGGCCGATCGAGTGCTCGACCAGTTCACGGCAGCGCTGTTCGTTGGCAGTGATACCGACGATGCAGTGCTCGCGCAGCATGTCCATGGCGCGCTGGAGCAGGCGGATCGAATCGAAGATCTTGTAGGCGATCAGCGGCTCCATCACGTTCAGCTGCAGCTGGCCACCTTCGGCGGCGACGGTCAGGGCCAGGTCGTTGCCCATGATGGCGAAGGCCACCTGGTTGACGGCTTCCGGGATAACCGGGTTGACCTTGCCTGGCATGATCGAGCTGCCTGGCTGACGCGCTGGCAGGTTGATCTCGTTGATGCCGGTACGCGGGCCGCTGGACAGCAGGCGCAGGTCATTGCAGATCTTCGACAGCTTGACCGCGGTACGCTTGAGCATGCCGGAGAACAGCACGAAGGCGCCCATGTCGGAGGTGGCTTCGATCAGGTCGGCAGCCGGTACCAGCGGCTGGCCGCTGATGGTCGCCAGGCGCTGAACGGCCAGCATCTGGTAACCAGGGTCGGCGTTGATGCCGGTACCGATGGCGGTACCACCCAGGTTGATTTCGGTCAGCAGCTCTGGCGCCAGCGAACGCAGACGGTTGAGGTCTTCGGTCATGGTGGTGGCGAAGGCGCGGAATTCCTGGCCCAGGGTCATCGGCACGGCGTCCTGCAGCTGGGTGCGGCCCATCTTCAGTACGTGGTCGAATTCCTTGCCCTTGGCAGCGAAGGCCTGGATCAGGCTGTCGAGGCTGGCGAGCAGGGCGTCATGACCCAACAGCAGACCCAGACGAATAGCGGTCGGGTAGGCGTCGTTGGTCGACTGCGCCATGTTCACGTCGTTGTTCGGGTGCAGGTACTGGTACTCACCCTTCTGGTGGCCCATGGCCTCCAGCGCAATGTTGGCGATGACTTCGTTGGCGTTCATGTTGGTAGAGGTACCAGCACCGCCTTGAATCATGTCCACCACGAACTGCTCGTGGTAGTCGCCCTTGATCAGTCGTCCGCAAGCGGCGCTGATGGCGGCGTGCTTGGCATCGCTCAGGTGCCCCAGCTCTCGGTTGGCGTCAGCAGCTGCCTGCTTGACCATCGCCAGGCCGACTACCAGTTTCGGGTAGTGCGACAGCGGAACACCGGAGAGGTGGAAGTTGTTGGCAGCGCGCAGGGTCTGGATGCCGTAGTAGGCATCAGCAGGAACTTCAAGGGTACCCAGCAGATCTTTTTCGACGCGGAACGATGCAGCGGAAGACATGATGTATATCATCTCGAATTTGACCCGGCACATGCCGGAATGGCGCTAATCCTAGGCCTGAAGAGGATTTTGCGGCCAATGCTATTGCACGCTAACCTATGCACAAACGGCATAGTGTTTCATGTGACGCCAATTGACATTCGAGCGTGTTCCATTTTGGTGCATGCCGGGAGATGTGCTTCGTGAACCTGGAAAGCAAATGGCTGGAAGACTTCAGCGCGCTGGCCGCCACCCGCAGTTTTTCGCAGGCGGCAGAACGGCGTTTCGTCACTCAACCGGCCTTCAGTCGACGTATTCGCAGCCTGGAAGCAGCCTTGGGCCTGCAGCTGGTGAACCGTTCCCGCACGCCGATTGAGCTGACCGAGGCCGGGCAGCTTTTTCTGGTCACGGCGCGTACCGTTGTCGACCAGTTGGGCGAAATTCTGCGCCATTTGCATCACCTTGAAGGTGGCCAGGGCGAAGTTGTCCAGGTGGCAGCAGCACACTCCTTGGCCTCGGGGTTCTTCCCGCGGTGGGTTGCCCAGTTGCGCAACGATGGCTTGAACATCGCCACCCGCCTGGTTGCGACTAACGTCGGGGATGCGGTGCATGCCCTGCGTGAAGGGGGTTGCGACCTGATGCTGGCCTTCTATGACCCCGACGCCGCGCTGCAGATGGACGCCGAAATCTTCCCCTCGCTGCACATGGGCAACACCGAAATGTTGCCGGTGTGTGCCGTCGATGCCGGCGGGCAGCCATTGTTCGACCTGGAAGGCGAGGGCAGTGTGCCGCTGCTGGCCTATACCGCCGGCGCCTTCCTCGGCCGGTCGGTCAACCTGCTGCTGCGCCAGCGCAACCTGCGCTACACCACCGTTTATGAAACCGCCATGGCCGACAGCCTCAAGAGCATGGCGCTGGAAGGCATGGGCATCGCCTGGGTGCCACGCCTGTCGATGCGCGGCGAGCTGGAACGGGGCGAGCTGGCGATCTGTGGTGGCAGCCAATGGCATGTCCCCCTGGAAATCCGCCTGTACCGCTGCGCCCTGGTGCGCAAGGCCAACGTGCGCTTGCTGTGGCGCAAGCTCGAAGGTGCAGCGGCGGTTGACCCAAAAGTCAGCCAAAGCCCCGAAAAATAGGGCCGACAGTTGGTCGCCGGGGGTGCCAGCATCGCCCTGGGTTACGGTATACTGCGCGGCCTTTCGACCGGATAGCTCCGGTCCTGATCAGCAAACAAGCCACGCCGGTCGTCCCGCGTGGCTTGTTGTTTTTTGACGCGCCCAAGGGCGCACAAGCGAAGAGGCTCGACGATGAGTGCACTGGTTGGCGTGATCATGGGCTCCAAGTCCGATTGGTCCACCCTTAGCCACACCGCCGATATGCTGGAAAAACTCGGCATTCCCTACGAAGTGAAGGTGGTTTCCGCCCACCGTACTCCGGATCTGCTGTTCCAGTATGCCGAAGAGGCCGAAGGCCGTGGCATCGAGGTGATCATCGCCGGTGCCGGTGGCGCAGCCCACCTGCCAGGCATGTGCGCCGCCAAGACCCACCTGCCGGTGCTGGGCGTGCCGGTCCAGTCGTCGATGCTGTCGGGCGTCGATTCGCTGCTGTCGATCGTGCAGATGCCTGCCGGCGTACCGGTCGCGACCCTGGCCATCGGCCGGGCTGGCGCGATCAACGCTGCACTGCTGTCGGCGAGCATCCTGGGCGCCAAGTACCCGCAGTACCACGCGGCGCTCAAGCAGTTCCGCACGGAACAGACCGACACCGTGCTGGACAATCCAGACCCGCGCCAGGCTTGAGGCTGACCCCATGAAGATCGGTGTAATCGGTGGTGGCCAGCTCGGCCGCATGCTGGCTCTGGCGGGTACTCCGCTGGGCATGAACTTCGCTTTCCTCGACCCGGCACCTGATGCTTGCGCCGCGCCGCTGGGCGAGCACCTGCGCGCCGACTACGGTGACCAGGACCATCTGCGCCAGCTGGCCGACGAAGTCGACCTGGTGACCTTCGAGTTCGAAAGCGTTCCGGCCGAGACCGTAGCGTTTCTCTCGCAGTTCGTCCCGGTCTACCCCAGTGCCGAGGCACTGCGCATTGCCCGTGACCGGCTGTTCGAGAAGAGCATGTTCCGCGACCTGGGCATCCCCACCCCGGCCTTCGCCGACATTCTCTCCCAGGCCGACCTGGACGCGGCAGTCGCCAGCATCGGCCTGCCGGCCGTGCTCAAGACCCGCACCCTGGGCTACGACGGCAAGGGTCAGAAGGTCTTGCGCAGCGCTGAAGACGTGGTCGATACCTTCGCCGAGCTGGGCAGCGTGCCCTGCCTGCTGGAAGGCTTCGTGCCGTTCACCGGCGAAGTCTCGCTGGTGGCCGTGCGTGGCCGCGACGGTGAAACCCGCTTCTATCCGTTGGTGCACAACACCCACGACAGCGGCATCCTGCGCCTGTCGGTGGCCAGCGCAGCGCACCCGCTGCAGGCCCTGGCCGAAGACTACGTCGGCCGCGTGCTGCAGCAGCTGGACTACGTGGGCGTGATGGCCTTCGAGTTCTTCGAAGTTGACGGTGGCCTGAAGGCCAACGAAATCGCCCCGCGTGTGCACAATTCCGGGCACTGGACCATCGAAGGCGCCGAGTGCAGCCAGTTCGAGAACCACCTGCGTGCCGTGGCCGGCCTGCCGTTGGGTTCAACCGCCAAGGTCGGTGAGAGCGCCATGCTCAACTTCATCGGCGAAGTGCCAGCGGTGGACAAGGTGGTTGCCATCGGCGACTGCCACCTGCACCACTACGGCAAGGCTTTCAAGGTCGGGCGCAAGGTTGGCCATGCCACCCTGCGCTGCCATGACATGGCCACCCTCGAGCGCAAGATCGCCGAGGTAGAGGCTTTGATCGCCAGCTGATCGAACTTCTGCGTGCTACCTGCCCTCTGAAATGGCAACAAGTCAAAGCGCTGTCTAGGCTTTGGCTTGTTCCATTTTCACTGCAGAGGGATTGCCATGGGCATCATCGGGACCATCTTCATAGGCCTTATCGTCGGGCTGCTGGCGCGTTTCATCAAGCCAGGGGACGACAGCATGGGCTGGATCATGACCATCCTGCTGGGTATCGCAGGCTCCTTGCTCGCCACCTACGGCGGCCAGGCGCTGGGCATTTATCAGGCCGGGCAGGCGGCAGGTTTCTTGGGGGCACTGGTCGGTGCCGTCGTCCTTCTGGTGATCTACGGATTGATCAGAAAGCGCTGAATACCGTTTAGAATGCCCGGCAATTCATCCGAGTTGCCGAGCATTGCCATGCGTGCCTTTTTTCTCATCCCCTTGCTTCTGGCCAGCACCCTGGCCCGTGCCGAGCTGCCTGAAACCGACTGGCTGGAGCTGATGCCCAAGTCGGACCAGAAGGCTCTCGAACAGATGCCCGAAATCGATCACGACTCGCCGGAGGCCCTAGGCACCTTCACCGACAAAGGCGGCCTCAAGCAGAGCAAGGGCTTGCCGGCGGTGATGTACTCGACCAAGACCGTGGCGGCCATGAACGGCAAGGATATCCGCCTGGGCGGCTACCCGGTGCCGCTGGAAAGCGATGCCAAGGGCAACAGCACCTTGTTCTTCCTGGTGCCATACCCTGGCGCGTGCATCCATGTGCCGCCACCGCCACCGAACCAGCTGGTGCTGGTGCGTTATCCGAAGGGGCTGAAGATTGATGATATCTACACGCCGCTGTGGGTCAGCGGGGCGTTGAAGGTGGAGAAGGTCAGCAACGACCTGGCCGATGCAGCCTATGCCCTGGATGCGCAGAAGGTGAGGGTGGTGGAAGAAGCTGATCTCTGAGGTTGCCTGTACCGGCCTCCTCGCGGGGCAAGTCGGATCGCCGCACCGCCGCTCCCACAGGTCCCGTAATGCTCGGTACCTATGATGATCCTGTGGGAGCGGCGGTGCGGCGATCCGACTTGCCCCGCGAAGAGGCCGGCAAAGTCACCGCAAGGCTCAGATGGCTTCACTGCCGATACTGACACTCAGCGAGCAAGTCGCCCCAGGCCTCAGCTCCACCACGTCATCCCACACATTGGCCGTCTCGATGCACAGCATCCGCTGCCATCCGTCATCGGCCATGTCCGCCAGCTCCCGGGCCCGCTCGGTCCACGGGTTCCAGATCACCGCCGAGCGTGAGCCGCTGCTGGTCAAGGTAATCCGCCGCTGCCAATGCGGGTCGACAATGCTCAGGGTTTGCGGGGTGGCGAGGTAAATTCGGTCGGTCTCCCCGGCAAACCCCAGCGGCCCTTGCTGCTGGCGCTGTTCCCAGTCAGCCAGGGTCTCGATATAGCCCAGCCCCTCGACCCCTTCGACCCGCGCCTGGCGCACATCGCTCACCGCAAAGTAGCTGTGCAGGGCCTGGCTGAGGGTGACAGGGGTATTGCCCATGTTGCGGCTGGTCAGGCTCAGCGCCAGGCGCTCGCCGAGTTCCACCACCAGTTTCAGCTGCACATCATGGGGCCAGCCGGGCAGGTCGCCCTGGGCTTCGGGCAGTTCGAACTCGATGCGCAGGCCATCGCCCACTTCCTCGATACCCAGCAACTGCCAGTCACGCGCGCGCGCCAGGCCGTGGGCGGGCGCTTGCTCGCCGCGGTACATGGCCTGCACGGCCTGGGGGTTGCGCTGCAGGTTGCCAAACCAGGGCCAGCACACCGGTACACCGGCGCGTACCGATTTGCCCTGGCGGAAAATGGCCTGATCGCTCAGCCACAGCAGCGGCGGCTCGCCCACACGCTGGTAGCTGAGGATCTGCGCGCCCTGCTGGGCGATCAGTAGTTCGGCCTGCTCGCTGGTGATGCGCCAGCAGTTGAGTTCGCCGTGTTGCTCGGTGTCGACCTTGAAGGTAGCCATTACGTTCGTCTCATTGATTGCCAGTGGGCCTTGGACCCGGGCACATGCAATGAGTTTACCGCTGGCCGGGCTTAGCGACGAGGCACAGAGCGGGTGCGGCCACTGCCATCGATGGCGACGAACACGAAGACCGCTTCGGTCACCTTGCGCCATTCGCTGGACAGCGGGTCGTCGCTCCAGACTTCGACCATCATCTGGATCGAGCTGCGGCCGATCTCCAGGGTCTGGGTATAGAACGACAGCTGCGCGCCCACGGCTACCGGGACCAGGAAGGCCATGCGGTCGATGGCCACCGTGGCCACACGGCCGCCAGCGACGCGGCTGGCCATGGCGGTGCCGGCCAGGTCCATCTGGGCAACCAGCCAGCCGCCAAAGATGTCGCCGAAGCCGTTGGTCTCACGAGGGAGTGCGGTGATCTGCAAGGCCAGGTCGCCTTGCGGGATTGGATCTTCTTGTTCGAGCTCAATCATGCGATGGGGCCTCTGACCCGTGACGCTTTTCGTTGGTGTGGCGCAAAGGCCGGGTAAACGATTCAGCTGGAAACATACTACGCCGATTTCGTTTCACTGGGCGGCCGTAGGGAAACTCTGCGAAACCGCCTGACATAAAGACCGGCGTTTTCGCACAACATCCCACGCTAGGAGCAACCTTTTCCTACGAATGGCCAGTATATAGAGCATAACGGCCAGCGACGACCGCGCATTCATGAATATCTGTATGGATTTTGTATCGCTTTCGGCGCGGCTCGGCAATTTGCTATCTTCGCCCGTCTACCAATCCAGAAGTCGCGCACCCAGCGGCCTGCATGACCTACAAGAGAAAGACCGATGACCTCCGTGCCGAGCAGTATCGAGCAGCCTTCGCGGCCGCTGACCCGCAGCGACTACAAGACCCTTTCATTGTCCGCACTGGGCGGTGCCCTGGAGTTCTACGACTTCATCATCTTCGTGTTCTTCGCCACGGTGGTCGGCAAGCTGTTCTTCCCGGCCGACATGCCTGAATGGCTACGCCTGATGCAGACCTTCGGCATTTTCGCTGCCGGCTACCTGGCGCGGCCACTGGGTGGCATCGTCATGGCGCACTTCGGCGACCTGCTGGGGCGCAAGAAGATGTTCACCCTGAGCATCTTCATGATGGCCCTGCCGACCCTGATCATGGGCCTGTTGCCCACTTATGCACAGATCGGCCTGTGGGCGCCGATCTTGCTGCTGTTGATGCGCGTGATCCAGGGCGCGGCGATTGGCGGTGAGGTGCCGGGGGCCTGGGTGTTCGTCTCCGAGCACGTCCCTGCACGCAATACCGGTTACGCCTGCGGCACGCTGACGGCCGGCCTGACTTCGGGCATCTTGCTCGGCTCGCTGGTCGCCACGCTGATCAACAGTGTCTATACCCCTGGCGAAGTGGCCGATTACGCTTGGCGTATCCCGTTCCTGCTGGGGGGGGTGTTCGGCCTGTTCTCGGTGTACCTGCGCCGCTGGTTGCACGAAACCCCGGTGTTCGCCGAGATGCAGCAGCGCAAGGCCCTGGCCGAAGAGTTGCCCCTGCGTGCGGTGCTGCGTGACCACCGTGGCGCGATCGTCCTGTCGATGCTGCTGACCTGGCTGCTGTCGGCCGGCATCGTGGTGGTGATCCTGATGACACCGGCGCTGCTGCAGAGCTTCTATCAGGTCAGCCCGACCGACTCGCTCAAGGCCAACAGCCTGGCCATCGTCCTGCTCAGCCTCGGCTGCATCGCTGCCGGCCGCCTGGCCGACCGCTTCGGCGCCGGGCGCGTATTCATCGTTGGCAGCCTGCTGCTGCTGGCCAGCTCCTGGACCTTCTACCACAGCCTGCCAACCCGCCCCGACCTGTTGTTCCCGCTGTATGCGCTGACCGGTCTGTGCGTCGGTATCGTCGGCGCCGTGCCCTACGTGATGGTCAAGGCCTTCCCGCCGGTGGTGCGTTTCAGCGGCTTGTCGTTCTCCTACAACATGGCCTACGCCATCTTCGGTGGATTGACGCCGATGGTGGTAACCGCGCTGTTGAAGGTCAGCCCAATGGCGCCGGCTTATTATGTGGCGGGGCTGTGTGCCGTCGGGCTGGTGGTAGGGCTATATCTCTTCGCCAACAAGCGTTAATGAGTGAAATTTCTGCGGGTGCAATTATCTCGAACAAGAAATTGCCCCATGGAGCAACTTCCACGTCATTGATTGAGTAATGGGCTCTGGTGGGAGCGGGCTTGCCCCGCGAATACCGGCGAAGCCGGTGCCAGGCACCGCGTGCCCCCATTCGCGGGGCAAGCCCGCTCCCACAGGTAACATCTCAGCACGTGCCGAAGCGCCTCTGTAGTGTCTGCCGCAGTGGCATCCGGTGTGGCCGCCTCGCCCAGCAACATTTTGAAAAGGCCATCCCGGACAACCGGTGATGGCCTTTCATCCAATTGTCATATTGAAGTCATATCGTATTCATGCGGCCTGCAGATACTTGGGCCCGATCCATCCAACACCCCCAATATTCCTGCTAGGAGCAAGGCATGAAACTGAAGCGTTTGATGGCGGCCCTTACCTTTGCCGCCGCTGGCGTTGCCACCGCCAATGCGGTAGCCGCTGTCGACCCAGCAATCCCGACCTACACCAAAACCACCGGTGTATCGGGCAACCTCTCCAGCGTTGGCTCCGACACCCTGGCGAACCTGATGACGCTGTGGGCCGAGGCCTACAAGAAGGAATACCCCAACGTAAACATCCAGATCCAGGCCGCCGGCTCCTCCACCGCGCCACCCGCGCTGACCGAAGGCACAGCCAACCTGGGCCCGATGAGCCGCAAGATGAAAGACGTCGAGCTGCAGGCCTTCGAGCAGAAGTACGGCTACAAGCCAACCGCCATCCCGGTTGCCGTAGACGCCCTGGCAGTCTTCGTGCACAAGGACAACCCGATCAAGGGCCTGACCATGGCGCAGGTCGATGCGATCTTCTCGTCCACCCGCCTGTGCGGCGCCAAGGCCGATGTCAAAACCTGGGGTGACCTGGGCGTGACCGGCGACCTGGCCAACAAGCCAGTGCAGCTGTTCGGCCGTAACTCGGTATCGGGCACCTACGGTTACTTCAAGGAAGAAGCCCTGTGCAAAGGCGACTTCAAGCCTAACGTCAACGAACAGCCTGGTTCGGCTTCGGTCGTGCAGTCGATCAGCTCCTCGCTGAACGGCATCGGCTACTCGGGTATCGGCTACAAGACCGCCAGCGTCAAGACCGTCGCCCTGGCCAAGAAAGAAGGCGGCGAGTTCGTCGAAGACAACGAAGCCAACGCCCTGAACGGTACGTACCCGCTGTCGCGCTTCCTGTACGTCTACGTCAACAAGGCCCCGAACAAGCCTCTGGCCCCGCTGGACGCCGAGTTCATCAAGCTGGTGCTGTCGCAAGCTGGCCAGCAGGTCGTGGTGAAGGATGGCTACATCCCGCTGCCTGCCAAAGTGGTCGACAAGACCCTGGCTGACCTGGGCCTGTCCCACGCCGGTAACGTTGCAAAGAAGTAAGTAACTGAGGAAGAGGCCGGTACCGATGCCCGGCCTCCTCCACGAATTCTCAGTCCGAAGCCAGGATCCCTGCGCGTCGGGCTTTCTTGCGTCACTGCATTGTCATGTTTTTGTCATACGGGACCGCTAGGGTGTGCGCATGAATGATCTGGCCAACTCCACCATGACCCAAAATTCCCAACCCGTGCGGATTGATTTCAATACGCCGGAGTTGCAACGCAAGCGCCGCATGCGTGCGCTCAAGGACCGCCTGACCCGCTGGTATGTACTGGTGGGCGGGCTTGCCGTCTTGGCGGCAATTACCCTGATTTTCTTCTACCTGGCCTACGTGGTGCTGCCGCTGTTCCAGGGCGCCGAACTGACCAGCAAGAAGGCCCTGGAGCCGACCTGGCTGCAACAGGATGCCGGCAAGCCGCTGATGATCGCGCTTGAAGAGCAGAACCTGGTGGGCATGCGGGTTTCCGACAAGGGCCAGGCGCTGTTCTTCGACACCAAGACCGGTGCCGAGCTGCAGCGCGTCGACCTGCCGCTGCCGGCAGGTACCCAGGTGAGTTCGATCAGCACCGATCAGCCGGGTAGCCCGCTGGTTGTGCTGGGGCTGTCCAATGGTCAGGCGCTGGTGTTCCACCACACCTACAAGATCACCTACCCGGACAACAAGAAAACCATCAGCCCAGGCATCGACTACCCCTACGGCAAGGACGCGTTCGTGCTTGACGACCAGGGCCGCGCGCTGGAGCACGTGAGCGTCAACGTCAACGGCGAAAACCTGATGCTGGCGGGCTCCACCGGTTCGCACCTGCAGGTCACCCAGCTGACCCGCGAAGAGAACATGATGACCGGTGAGGTCACCAGCGAGCAGAGCCGTATCGACCTGCCGCAGATGACCGAGCCGGTCAAGGCCATCTACATCGACCCGCGTCAGCAGTGGCTGTATGTGGTCAACGGCCGTGCCACCGCCGACGTCTTCAGCCTGCGCGACAAAAGCCTCAACGGCCGCTACAAGCTGCTGGAAGATGGCAATGCCGAGATCACGGCCAGTGGCCAGCTGGTCGGCGGTATCTCGCTGATCTTCGGTGACTCCAAGGGTGGTTTGAGCCAGTGGTTCATGGCCCGTGACCCCGATGGCGAGTCGCGCTTCAAGTTGATCCGCAGCTTCCAGATGGGCAGCGCGCCGGTCGTCCAGATCGATGCCGAAGAGCGCCGCAAGGGCTTCATCGCCCTCGACGCCGACGGCAAGCTCGGTGTGTTCCACAGCACCGCGCACCGCACCTTGCTGGTCGAGCCGGCTGCAGAGGGTGCTGGCATCCTGGCCCTGTCGCCGCGTGCCAACCGCATCATCATCGAGGAAGGTGGCAAGCTGTTGCCGCTGAGCCTCAAGAACCCGCACCCGGAAGTCTCCTTCAGCGCGCTGTGGGGCAAGGTCTGGTACGAGAACTATGACGAGCCCAAGTACGTCTGGCAGTCGACCGCGTCGAACACCGACTTCGAGCCCAAGCTGAGCCTGTCGCCGCTGACCTTCGGTACCTTGAAGGCTGCGTTCTACGCGATGATCCTGGCAGCCCCGCTGGCCATTGCCGCCGCCATCTACACCGCCTACTTCATGGCCCCGGGCATGCGCCGCAAGGTCAAGCCGGTGATCGAGCTGATGGAAGCGATGCCAACGGTGATCCTTGGCTTCTTCGCCGGCCTGTTCCTGGCGCCGTACCTGGAAGGCCACCTGCCGGGTGTGTTCAGCCTGTTCCTGCTGATGCCGTTCGGCATCCTGCTGGCCGGTTTCACCTGGAGCCGCCTGCCCGAGTCGTTCCGCCTGCGCGTCCCGGATGGCTGGGAAGCGGCGATCCTGATCCCGGTGATCCTGTTCACCGGCTGGTTCGCCCTGACCATGAGCCCTTACCTGGAAACCTGGTTCTTCGGCGGCGACATGCGCCTGTGGATCACCAATGACCTGGGCATCACCTACGACCAGCGCAACGCCCTGGTGGTCGGTATCGCCATGGGCTTCGCGGTCATCCCGAACATCTACTCGATTGCCGAAGACGCCGTGTTCAGCGTGCCACGCAGCCTGACCCTGGGCTCCCTGGCCCTGGGTGCGACGCCGTGGCAGACCCTGACCCGCGTGGTCATCCTCACCGCCAGCCCGGGTATCTTCTCGGCGCTGATGATCGGCATGGGCCGTGCGGTGGGCGAGACCATGATCGTGCTCATGGCCACCGGCAACACCCCGGTGATGGAGATGAACCTGTTCGAAGGCATGCGCACCCTGGCCGCTAACGTGGCGGTGGAAATGCCGGAGTCGGAAGTCGGTGGCAGCCACTATCGCGTGCTGTTCCTGGCGGCACTCGTGCTGCTGATGTTCACCTTCGTCATGAACACCTTGGCCGAGCTGATTCGCCAGCGTCTGCGCAAGAAATACTCGTCGCTTTGATAGAAAGGTAGAGATCCGTGAAAAAGGATTCCCTCAAAGGCTGGTTCAAGAGCGGCGCCCCTGGCGTCTGGATCAGCGGTGGCGCGGTTGCCATGGCGGTGATCATGACCATCGGCCTGCTGTCGGTCATCGCCGTGCGCGGCCTGGGCCACTTCTGGCCGGCCGACCTGATCCAGGCCACCTACAAGGTGCCGGGCCAGGCTGATCACGTCGTCATCGGCGAAGTGGTGCAAAAAGAAGAGGTGCCCCGTGCCCGCCTCAAAGGTGCCGGCTTGCCGGTACCTGAGCAGGGCCCGGAGTTCATGACCCGTGAGCTGATCAAGGTCGGTAACCGCGACCTCAACGGCAGTGACTTCTCCTGGGTGGTGGGCGAGTGGCTGGTCGACGAGCAACGCCCGGCCGACCTGATGGCGCTGGAACGTCGCGAGTGGGGCAACTTCTACGGCTACCTGGTCAGCGTCAAGGAACAAGGCCGCGTGGTTGCCGAGGGCCCTGCCGCCTGGAACGAGCTGCAGGCCCGCCTCAAGCGCGCCAACCAGCTCAACGGCGAGCTGCAGCAACTCGAGAAAAAAGACATCGGCGCCATCAACCATGGCCTGGAGCGCCTGCGCCTGCACAGCCGCAAGCTGGAACTGGACGGCAAGCTTGACGCCGCCGCCCAGGCCGACATGGACGCCGAGCGTGCCGAGCTGAACAGCCGCTACAAGGCCATCGAAGACCGCCTCAGCGGCCTGCATCAGGCCTTCTCCCGCGACAGCCTGGTGGCGCGCGACGGCAACGGCCGTGAAGTGGAGATCAACCTGAGCAAGGTGGTGCACGCCATTCAGCCGAACGGCATGTCCGGCCTGACCAAGATGGGTACCTACTTTGCCAAGGTCTGGGAGTTCCTCAGCGACGACCCACGCGAAGCCAACACCGAAGGCGGGATCTTCCCGGCCATCTTCGGTACCGTGATGATGACCCTGATCATGGCGGTGATCGTGACCCCGTTCGGCGTGCTGGCTGCAGTGTACCTGCGCGAATACGCCAAACAGGGCCCGGTGACCCGCCTGATCCGCATTGCAGTGAACAACCTGGCAGGCGTACCGGCGATCGTCTACGGCGTATTCGGCCTGGGCTTCTTCGTTTATGTGCTGGGTGGCTCGATCGACCGGCTGTTCTTCCCCGAATCGTTGCCGGCACCGACCCTGGGTACCCCGGGCCTGCTGTGGGCCTCGCTGACCTTGGCGCTGCTGGCGGTGCCGGTGGTGATCGTGGCCACCGAAGAAGGGCTGGCGCGTATCCCACGTACCGTGCGCGAGGGCTCCCTGGCCCTGGGCGCGACCAAGGCCGAGACACTGTGGAAGATCGTCCTGCCAATGGCCAGCCCGGCCATGATGACCGGCATGATTCTCGCCGTGGCCCGTGCTGCGGGTGAAGTGGCGCCGTTGATGCTGGTGGGTGTGGTGAAACTGGCACCGTCGTTGCCGCTCGATGGCAACTACCCGTACCTGCACCTGGACCAGAAGATCATGCACCTGGGCTTCCACATTTATGACGTCGGCTTCCAGAGCCCGAACGTCGAGGCCGCCCGGCCGCTGGTGTACGCCACCGCGTTGTTGCTGGTGCTGGTGATCGCCACCCTCAACCTCTCGGCAGTGTGGATCCGTAACCACCTGCGCGAGAAGTACAAGGCCCTCGACCACTGATTGAAGCTTTAAGCCACAAGCGGCAAGCTCCAAAAGGAGTGCCGCTTTGCCCTAAATTGCAGCTTGCAGCTTAAAGCTTGCAGCTACAAACGGAGTGAGACCATGCAGCACGAATCCCATACCCACGGCATCGACATGTCTGCCCTGGGCCGCGACAAGCAGAGCCTGCGCCTGGCCGAAGAGACCGTGGCCATCGAAGTACCGGGCCTGAGCCTGTACTACGGCGACAAGCAAGCCTTGTTCGACGTCAGCATGAATATCCCCAAGCAGCGCGTGACCGCCTTCATCGGCCCGTCCGGCTGCGGCAAGTCGACCCTGCTGCGTACCTTCAACCGCATGAACGACCTGGTTGACGGTTGCCGCGTGGAGGGCGCCATCAACCTGTATGGCACCAACATCTACCGCAAGGGCGAGGACGTGGCCGAGCTGCGCCGTCGTGTGGGGATGGTGTTCCAGAAGCCGAACCCGTTCCCCAAGACCATCTACGAGAACGTCGTCTACGGCCTGCGCATCCAAGGCATCAACAAGAAGCGCACCCTCGACGAAGCGGTCGAATGGGCCCTCAAGGGCGCTGCCCTGTGGGACGAGGTGAAGGACCGCCTGCATGACTCGGCCCTGGGCCTGTCCGGTGGCCAGCAGCAGCGTCTGGTGATCGCCCGTACCATTGCCGTGGAGCCGGAAGTGCTGCTGCTCGACGAACCGTGCTCGGCACTGGACCCGATCTCGACGCTGAAGGTCGAAGAACTGATCTACGAATTGAAATCCAAATACACCATCGTCATCGTGACCCACAACATGCAACAGGCGGCGCGCGTTTCGGACTACACCGCGTTCATGTACATGGGCAAACTGGTCGAATTCGGGGATACCGATACCCTGTTCACCAACCCGGCGAAGAAGCAGACCGAAGACTACATCACCGGTCGCTACGGCTAGCCGGTCTGCCAGCCGCAGGCCGGGGGCCAAGGGATAACACGAACGACTTGAAGCTTGCGGCTTGAGGCTTGCAGCTTTTTCGCGGAGCGAAACGATGATCAACAAAGAAAGCCTTACGCATCACATCTCCCAGCAGTTCAACGCCGAGCTTGAAGAGGTGCGCAGCCACCTTCTGGCCATGGGCGGCCTGGTCGAGAAACAGGTCAACGACGCGGTTACTGCTCTGATCGAGGCCGACTCGGGCCTGGCCCAGCAAGTGCGCGAGGTCGATGAGCAGATCAACCAGATGGAGCGCAACATCGACGAGGAGTGCGTACGCATCCTTGCCCGCCGCCAGCCGGCGGCCTCCGACCTGCGGCTGATCATCAGCATCTCCAAGTCGGTGATCGACCTGGAGCGCATCGGCGACGAGTCGACCAAGATCGCCCGTCGTGCCATCCAGCTGTGCGAAGAGGGCGAGTCGCCACGCGGCTACGTCGAGGTGCGCCACATTGGCGACCAGGTGCGCAACATGGTCCGCGATGCCTTGGATGCCTTTGCCCGCTTCGACGCCGACCTGGCACTGTCGGTGGCACAGTACGACAAGACCATCGACCGCGAGTACAAGACCGCCCTGCGTGAGCTGGTGACCTACATGATGGAAGACCCGCGTTCGATCTCGCGGGTGCTCAGCGTCATCTGGGCCTTGCGTTCGCTGGAGCGCATCGGCGACCACGCGCGCAACATCTCCGAGCTGGTGATTTACCTGGTACGCGGCACCGACGTCCGCCACATGGGCCTCAAGCGCATGAAGGCGGAAGTGCAGGGCACCCCCGTCGAAGAGGCTGAAAGCGCTAATGTTCCGGCTGAACCGGACGATAAATAGTACTGCTCCCGAGCATCAACGCCCGGCCTAGGCCGGGCGTTTTCGTTTGCGGTCGAGCAGCCACCAGGCACCCGCGAACGGTGTGAAGAAGTCCCGCTACACGCGCAGCTGTGGCAAATGGCCATTGCTTGCCGGTAGGCTAGTCGGGATTCAAGAGGAGTATCGATGAGTAAAGTCAATGTACTGGTCGTGGACGACGCCCCGTTCATCCGCGACCTGGTCAGGAAATGCCTGCGCAATGCCTTTCCCGGCATGGTCATCGACGATGCGGTCAACGGTCGCAAGGCCATGGCCATGTTGGGCAAGGAGCCGTTCGACCTGGTCCTGTGCGACTGGGAAATGCCGGAAATGTCTGGCCTTGAGCTGCTCAGCTGGTGCCGCCAGCAGCCTGCGTTGAAGAGCCTGCAGTTCATCATGGTGACCAGCCGTGGTGACAAGGAGAACGTGATCCAGGCCATTCAGGCGGGGGTTTCCGACTTCGTCGGCAAACCGTTCACCAATGAGCAGTTGCTGACCAAGGTGAAGAAGGCCTTGGCCAAGATCGGCAAGCTCGACAGCCTGATGGCAACCGGGCCTGCGCGGGTGAATTCGGCGTTTGCCAATGACTCCTTGAGTGCTTTGACCGGCGGCAACCCTCAGGCGGCCAAGGTTGCGGCACCTGCGCCAGCGCCGGTGAAGCCTTTGGCGAAGGCACCTGCGCCAGCCACAACCGCACCGTCTGGCCGTGGCCAAGGCCAGCTGCGCTTGGCCAGCGGGATTCAGCCTTGCGTGATCAAGGCATTGAGCCTGAAGGAAGCGCTGTTGGTGGTACGCCGCAGCGAAGCGCTGCCGCAAGTGCTAGAGGGTGCAGTACTGGACCTGGAGCAGGGCGAAAACGCCGAAGTTGCGCGGCTGAACGGTTACCTGCATGCCATCGCGGCGCTGGAGCCCAGGCCCGATAGCGACTGGCTGCAGCTGACGTTCAAGTTCGTCGATCAGGATGCGCAGAAGCTCGATTACCTGTCGCGGCTGATTGCTCGCGGCACCGCGCAAAAGCACTTCACGCCCGGCGCCTGATAGCCACTGCCCTCCTGTGGGTGCGTGCGGCCTTGCGCGACGCAAGGCCGCTGCCACAGCGGACGATCACCATCCGACCAACTGTCATACTCACCGCAAAAGCCGCTGCTAGGCTTCGACAGATCATACCTGTCAAAAAGCCACTATCATGCCCGCCCGCCTGCTGCTGTTCTGTGCATTGCTCATGGCCTCGGCGTCGAGCCTGGGCGTGACCCTCTACCCGATCACCGATGCCGACGGTGTAGCGGCCTATTCCGACCGCCCAGGCCCCGGCGCCAAGCCACTGGAGCTGCGCGAATCCATGGTCGAGTACCAGGAAAGCCAGGTGCGGCTCAACGCGGTCGTCTTCCAGGGTGGCGTCAGCTTTTCTGCGCGCAATGAGTCGCACGTGCCGGTGCAGGTCGAGTTGCACCTGGACAAGCTGATAAACGCGCAGGGCGGCAATGCCCCCCGTATCGTGCGCAGGGTGCTGCCAGGGCGTTCAACGCAGATGCTCAGCGTGCTCAGGGGCCGCCCCGGTACGTTGCTGGGTTACCGCTCGACGCTGCTGCAAGCCATGGGCGACCCAGGGCTGCGGCCGCAGGGCTTTCGCTACGCCTTCCCCTGGCTTGGCGGGCCATTCCGGGTGAGCCAGGGGCCCAACGGCCGTTTCAGCCACTTCGGCCCCAAAGGGCGCTACGCCATGGACATCGCCATGCCTGAAGGCACCACCATCGTTGCCGCGCGCGAAGGCGTGGTGGTGAGGGTCGAGAACAGCCAGACCGGGCGCGGCAGCAACCCCTCGGGCAATTTCGTCAGGGTGCTGCACGCGGACGGCACCATGGGCGTGTACCTGCACCTGATGCGCGGTTCGGTGGTGGTGGGCGAGGGGCAGCGGGTCAAACAGGGGCAGATGCTGGCCAAGTCGGGCAATACCGGCAACAGCAGCGGGCCGCACCTGCATTTTGTGGTGCAGCGCAACGTGGGCTTGGCGCTGGAGTCGATACCGTATCAGTTCGACAGGCCAATCAGCGGGTTGCCGGACTTCACCGCCGGCAACCCTTGAGCGGGCTGGGGCCGGAAGGCGGCCCCGCCTGAGGTCAATCCAGCTTCAGCACCTTGGCCAGGACGATCTTCGGCCCTTTCATCTTCTTGATGATGATGCGCAGGCCTTCGACCTCCAGCACTTCCTCTTCCTCAGGCACGCGCTTGAGGGTTTCATAGATCAGCCCAGCCAGGGTTTCGGCCTCGATGTGGTCAAGGTCAATACCCAGCAGGCGCTCGACCTTGAACAGCGGCGTGTCACCGCGCACCAGCAGCTTGCCCGGCTGGTAGGCGAGGATGCCGCGCTCGGTCTTGCGGTGTTCGTCCTGAATATCGCCCACCAGCACTTCCAGCACGTCTTCCATGGTCAGGTAACCGATCACCTTGCCATCGGCTTCTTCCACCAGCACGAAATGCGCACCGCCCTTGCGGAACTGCTCCAGCAGCTGCGACAGCGGCATATGCCGGGAGACGCGCTCCAGCGGCCGGGCCAGGTCTTCGAGGTCGATGGTTTCGGGCAGGTGGTCGAGCTCGGCCAGCTCCAGCAGCAGGTCCTTGATGTGCAGCAAACCGGTGAACTCTTCGCGCTCGGCGTCGTACACCGGGTAACGGCTGAACTTGTGGCGGCGCAGCAGTGCCAGGATCTGCTTGAGCGGGGCGTGGGCGTCGATGCTGACCATGTCCTCGCGGGAGTTGGCCCAGTCGACCACCTCCAGCTCGCCCATTTCCACCGCCGAGGCCAGCACGCGCATGCCTTGGTCGCTCGGGTCCTGGCCGCGGCTGGAGTGCAGGATCAGCTTGAGCTCTTCGCGGCTGTAGTGATGCTCGTGGTGCGGGCCAGGTTCGCCCTGGCCGGCAATGCGCAGGATGGTGTTGGCGCTGGCATTGAGCAGGTAGATGGCCGGGTACATGGCCCAGTAGAACACGTACAGCGGCACTGCCGTCCACAGCGACAGCAGCTCGGGCTTGCGGATCGCCCAGGACTTGGGCGCCAGCTCACCGACCACGATGTGCAGGTAAGAGATGACGAAGAAGGCGACGAAGAACGAAATGCCCTTGATCAGCTCCGGCGTGTCGACGCCCAAGTAGGCCAGCAGCGGCTCCAGCAGGTGGGCGAAGGCCGGCTCACCGACCCAGCCCAGGCCCAGCGAGGCGAGGGTGATGCCCAGCTGGCAGGCGGACAGGTAGGCGTCCAGCTGATTGTGTACCTTGCGCAGGATGCTGCCACGCCAGCCGTGCAGTTCGGCGATGGAATCGACGCGGGTGGAGCGCAGCTTGACCATGGCGAACTCGGCGGCTACGAAGAAGCCGTTGAGCAGTACCAGGAGCAAGGCAAAGATGATCATGCCGAAATCGGCGAATAACGAGGTGAGGCTGATACCAGGGGAAGGGTCCATGATGGATTTTTTACGGGGTCCGTCTTTGGGGAATGGAGAAAAAAAGTGCCAGCACAGGCTGGCACAGGGGATCCAATGTAGCGGTTGAAGCCGCAAAAGCAAAGGGTGATGGACGTGATGGGGCTGTTGGGCAGCCCACTCAACCCTTGCCGTTAGCCAATTGTGCTGGTGCAAAATGGCAGGTGAAGGTGCTCCCATGCCCCGGCACACTGCTGATCTCCAACCGCCCTCGATGGCGCAACAGCACATGCTTGACGATCGCCAGGCCCAGCCCTGTGCCCCCGGTATTGGACGCCCGGCTGGAGTCGACCCGGTAAAACCGCTCGGTCAATCGCGGCAAATGCTTGGCATCGATACCAATGCCAGAATCCTGCACGCTCAGGTGTGCGCCGTGCGCATCGGCCCACCAGCGGATGCGAATGCTGCCCTCGTCCGGGGTGTACTTGACCGCGTTGAACACCAGGTTGGAGAACGCACTGCGCAGCTCGGCCTCGCTGCCCTTGAGGCACACGCCGGGTGTGGCCTCCAGGCTGATGCGCTGGTTGCGCGGCCCGGACAGCGCCTGGGCATCACCCTTGATCGACTGCAGCAGGGCATCGACTGGCACTGGCAGGTTGTCGGAGGGGTAGTCGGTGGCTTCCAGCTTGGCCAGCAGCAACAGGTCGTTGAGCAGGGTCTGCATGCGCGAGCCTTGCTGGCTCATCTGCTGCAGGGCCCGGCGCCAGCGCGGGTTCACGTCCTCGACGTTGTCCAGCAGGGTTTCCAGGTAGCCGGTAATCACCGTAAGCGGTGTCCGCAGCTCGTGGGAAACGTTGGCGACGAAGTCCTTGCGCATCTGTTCAAGCTGGTGGATGCGGGTGACGTCGCGTACCAGCATCAGGTGCTCGTTGTTGCCGTAGCGAGTGATGTGCAGTTGCACGCGCATACGGTCATTGATCGGCGAGGGGATTTCCAGCGGCTCGACGTAGTTTTCCGCTTCGAAGTACTCCTTGAAGCGCGGGTGGCGTACCAGGTTGGTCACCTGCTGGCCGCCGTCCTGCGGGGTCTTGAAGCCCAGCAGGGTTTCTGCGGCGCGGTTCCACCACTCCAGGTTGCCGTCGCTGTCGAGCATGATCACCGCATCGCGCAGCGCGGCAGTGGACTCCTGGACCCGGTCGATCACTGCCTGCAGGCGGCCGCGCACGCGTTGGTCGCGACGTTGCAGGTGATAGATGCTGTCGAACACTTCGCCCCACAGGCCGTAACCGTCGGGTGGCGCCTCGTCGGGTTGGTGGTTGCGCAGCCAGTCATGCAGGCGCAGCAGTTGCTTGAGGGTCCAACCCAGGTACAGCGCCAGGCCGATGGCCAGGCTCCAGCCGTAATAGCCGCTGACCAGCCCGCCGACCAGGCAGACAGTGATCAGCAGCAGCAGGTGGCGAATCAGGGTCGCGTGCCAGTTCTGGTTCAATTGACGGTCCTTGTACAACGACGTGCAGCCAGGCGTGCAGGCTTGTCAGCTCTTGGTCGAGAAGCGGTAGCCAGTGCCGCGGACGGTTTGTACCAGATTTTCGTAAGCTTCACCCAGCGCCTTGCGCAGGCGGCGGATGTGCACGTCGACGGTACGCTCCTCGACATAGACGTTGCCGCCCCAGACCTGGTCGAGCAGCTGGCCACGGGTGTAGGCGCGCTCCTGGTGGGTCATGAAGAACTGCAGCAGGCGGTATTCGGTGGGGCCCATCTCGGCGGGCTTGCCGTCGATGGTCACGCGGTGACTGATCGGGTCGAGCAGCAGGCCGCCCACTTCAATCGGTGCCTCGCTGTCGCTCGGGCCGGTGCGACGCAGCACGGCCTTCAGGCGGGCGACCAGTTCGCGCGGTGAGAACGGTTTGGTGATGTAGTCGTCGGCACCCACTTCCAGGCCCTGGATCTTGTTGTCCTCCTCACCCTTGGCAGTGAGCATGATGATCGGGATGTCCCCGGTCAGCTCGTCACGCTTCAGGCGGCGGGCCAGCTCGATACCCGAGGTGCCCGGCAGCATCCAGTCGAGCAGGATCAGGTCAGGCTTGCGGTCGACGATGATCGCGTGGGCCTGCTGGGAGTTTTCTGCTTCCAGGCAGTCGTAGCCGGCCATTTCCAATGCAACGGCGATCATCTCGCGAATAGGCGCTTCGTCGTCGACGATCAGAATGTTCCTGCCAACCATGCTCAAAACCTCTCCTGGAAAATCGTGTCTGGCCCGCATTAGATAACGGAATTATTGCAGCTGTGTGACAGGACATTGGCTGTTATGGCGACATTGCATGACTGGGCTAGGCTTCAAGGGGCCGCTGTGGCGGTTAGTCGAACTCTTTCCACCCCCGAATACATGGTGATTCCAATGACACGACACACGCTGAACTGGATGGCCCTTTTCGCTGCACTGGCGCTGCCGGGGGTAGCGTCGGCCCACCATCAGGCCAAGGAAATGAACGGCATGTTGGTCACGCCTAAAACAGAGATGACGCTGTATACCTTCGACAAAGATTCTGGCGGCAAGTCGATGTGCAATGGTGAGTGCGCGAAAAACTGGCCACCGTTGGCGGCCCAGGCAAACGAAAAGAATGAAGGCAAGTGGACGCAGATCAAGCGCGATGATGGTTCGATGCAGTGGGCCTATGACGGCAAGCCACTGTATACCTTCATCAAGGACAAGAAAGCCGGTGACATGACCGGTGATGGCGTGAAAGACGTCTGGCACGTCGCCAAGCCTTGAGGCACTTTGCATGACCCTGTGGAAGCGGTTAGACCCGCTCCCACAGGGTCTGTATTGACTGTCAGCGCAGCGCGTAGTCCAGGACAACGCCAATGAAGACCAGCAGCCCCGCCCAGTGATTGTGCAAAAACGCCTTGAAGCATGAATCCCGGTCCAGTTTGCGTGTCGACCAGAACTCCCAGGCAAAGCACACGGCAGCCGCCAGCAGCCCCAGGTGGAACCAGCCGCCCAGCTCGAAGCGGCTCCCCGCCAGCAGCAGGCAGCCCAACGACAGCAGCTGCAAGGTCAGGATGATCACCCGATCCGCTTCGCCGAACAGGATAGCCGTCGACTTCACACCGATCTTCAGGTCATCGTCGCGATCGACCATGGCGTAATAGGTGTCATAGCCCACGGTCCACAGCAGGTTGGCGATGTACAGCAGCCAGGCGCTGGCCGGCAGCTCGCCCCCGGCCGCCGTGAAGGCCATGGGGATGCCCCAGGAATACGCGGCGCCCAGCACCACCTGCGGGTAATAGGTGTAGCGCTTCATGAATGGATAGCAGAACGCCAGGGCTACCGCCCCGAACGACAGCCAGACCGTGCGGCTGTTGGTGCACAGCACCAGCAGAAAACTTACCGCGACCAGGATCGCGAACAGCGCCAGCGCCTCGCGTGGCTTGACCCGGCCGCTGGCCAGGGGGCGGTCGGCGGTGCGTTTGACGTGGCCATCGACCTTGCGGTCGGCAAAGTCATTGATGCAGCAACCTGCGGCGCGCATCAGCACAACGCCAAGGCCGAAGATCAGCACGTTGGCCAGGGTCGGCGAACCTTGCCCGGCAATCCACACCGCCGACAGGGTAGGCCACAGCAGCAGGTAGATACCGATCGGGCGGTCCATGCGGCTTAGCTGGACAAAGTCCCAGGCGCGCGGGTGCCAGCGGTTGAGCGACTTGAGCAATTGCAGGTACATCAGCGGGTTTCCTCCTTGGCCGCTTGCCACAAGGCTGGCAGGAATACCTCGGCCACCAGCAGGTCCAGGCCGTCCCGTTCGAAACGTGAGCGGCGGCCCCAGAGCCCGTCGTGCGCGGCTTCGGCCGGCAACCAGGCCTGTGGATAACTGCACACCTCGATTGGGTGGCGAATGAATGCCTGATCACAGAACAGCAACTCGCCCAGCGAGCGGCTGCCCAGGGTCTCGAGGTCCAGGCCGCCGCGCTCCAGGGCGCTGCGGCTGGCCACGCTGCGGGCGAATACCCAGGGCTGGCCATGGCCGCGCAGGTAGACTTCGCGCACCCAGCCTTGTGCCCCGGGCGCAATGCCCAGCGCCTGGCACTCGTCACCGCGCAGGGTCTGCCAGCCTTCATGCAGCGGGGTCACGCAGAAGTGCTCGCGGGACAGGTGGGTGAGGCGGCGAGTCAGCGAGCCCTCGTCGAACAGCCAGCCCAGGGTCGGCTGGTCGAGCTTGGTCGCCAGCTGTGAATACGCCAGCCACGCGACAGCGGCTGCTTGCGGGGATTCGTACGACACGTCGGTATGCTTGTTACAGCCAGAGAGGCGGCGAGCTTAGCATGTTGCCCCGACTGCTTGCATACTGCTGGCAGGGCCAGTAAAAAGCCCCAAAGATTGCGCGATGGCCCTATGTGCGGCTTGCCCGCGAAAAGCCCATCAGCAGCGACACAACGCCTGAACCGAGGAACCGCGTACCCATGAAGAAGTGGCAATGTATTGTCTGTGGCCTGATCTACAACGAAGCCGAAGGCTGGCCGGATGACGGCATTGAGCCCGGTACCCGCTGGGAAGATGTGCCGCAGGACTGGCTGTGCCCCGACTGCGGCGTGGGCAAGAGCGACTTCGAAATGATCGAGATTGGCTGATCACAACCCTGTTTCAACTGAGGAAAGCACGACATGACGTCCCCTGTAGTCATCATCGGTACTGGCCTGGCCGGTTACAACCTGGCCCGTGAATTTCGCAAGCTCGATGGCGAGACGCCGCTGCTGTTGATTACCGCCGACGATGGTCGTTCCTACTCCAAACCCATGCTCTCCACGGGCTTCGCCAAGCTCAAGGATGCCGATGGGCTGTGCATGGCCGAGCCGGGTGCGATGGCCGAGCAGCTCAAGGCCGAAATCCGCACCCACACGCGCATCAGCGGTATCGACCCCGGGCACAAGCGCCTGTGGATCGGCGAAGAGGCTGTGGCCTATCGCGACCTGGTACTGGCCTGGGGGGCCCAGACCGTGCAGGTGCCGATCGAGGGCGATGCTGGCGGGCAGGTTTTCCCGATCAATGACCTGGAGGATTACGCACGCTTTCGCGCCGCCGCTGCCGGCAAACAGCGCGTGCTGGTGCTGGGGGCCGGGCTGATCGGCTGTGAGTTTGCCAATGACATGAGCCTGGGCGGGCTCAAGGTCGATGTGGTGGCCCCGTGCGAACAGGTCATGCCGACCCTGTTGCACCCAGCCGCCGCCGCCGCCGTGCAGGCCGGGCTCGAAGGGCTTGGCGTGCGCTTTCACCTGGGCCCGGTGCTGACGCGTCTGCAGCGTGTGGCTGAAGGCCTTGAAGCGCATTTGTCGGACGGCAGCGTGATCGCCTGTGACTTGGTGGTGTCGGCTATCGGCCTGCGCCCACGTACCGATCTGGCCGCTGCCGCCGGCCTCAAGATCAACCGCGGCGTGGCTGTGGACCGCCAGTTGCAAACCTCCCACGACAACATCTACGCCCTGGGTGACTGTGCCGAGGTCGATGGCATCAACCTGCTTTATGTCATGCCGCTGATGAGCTGTGCCCGGGCCTTGGCGCAGACCCTGGCGGGCAACCCCACGGCCGTCAGCTACGGCCCGATGCCGATCACCGTGAAGACCCCGGCGTGCCCGCTGGTTGTCTCGCCGCCACCGCAAGGGCGTGAAGGCAATTGGCAGGTGCAAGGGCAGGGCAGTGACCTCAAGGTGCTGTGCCACGATGCCGACGGCACGCTGCTGGGCTATGCCCTGACCGGTGCGGCAGTCATGGAGAAGCTGGCCCTGAATCGCCAGTTACCGCCTGTAATGGCCTAAATAGACGTCGTTCTGTCGGATTTACCCTGTTGTTGCCCACACAATGGCCGCCCAGATACTGGCGCGGCCTCGGTGGGCGTGCCATTCTCACTTCCGTCTGCCGCAGATTAGAGCCTGCGGTGCCTTGAGCGCTGCCCCCAGAGGCAGCACGGCATAACAACAAAAAATCCCGTCAAAGAGGCTTTACCATGCGCAAACCAGAACTCGCCGCTGTCATCGCCGATAAGGCCGATCTGACCAAGGAAAAGGCCAACGTGGTGCTGAATGCGATTCTCGACAGCATCACGGGTGCCCTGGACAAGGACACCGTAACCCTGGTCGGTTTCGGCACCTTTGAAAAACGTCACCGCGGCGCGCGTACCGGCAAGAACCCACAGACCGGCGAGCCGGTAAAGATCAAGGCCAGCAACACGGTAGCCTTCAAGCCTGGCAAAAACCTGCGCGACAGCGTCAACACGACTGCCAAGCCGGCCAAGAAAGTCAAATGATCCACACCTGACATCCCCCAGTGTCAGCCAAACGGGCGCCCTAGGGTGCCCGTTGTGCTTTGTGTGGGGATATGTTGCGAACTTGCGTAAATCGTTCGAGAAGAGGATAAACTGCGCGACTCAGTCATTTTTTATTCGAGGCGCGTTGATGAAGTTCCGCTTTCTTCTCTGGGCCATGGGGCTGTTGATGGCCAGGGCCAGCCGTAACAACCCGGCGTTCAAGCAGCAGCTCAAGGACAAGGACCTGGTTTTCCAGATGCAGACTCTGGACGGCAAAATCGCCCGACACTTCATCGTCAGTGACGAACGCATCAGCAGCAAAGGTGGCGTACACCCACAGCCGGCCTTCGCCATTGCCTTCAAGGATGCCGCTTACGGGTTCGCCACGCTGCAGGCGGGCAACAAGCAGCTGGCCTTCATGCAGGGGATTCAGGACAAGAACATCCAGATCAAAGGCAATCCGGCGCTGGTGATGTGGTTCCAGGGCTTGATGAAATACCTGAAGCCGAAGAAGAAGCGCTGAGGTCGCATGCCCTGTGTGGGCGGGTTAACCCGCCCACACAGGGCCAATATGCATCAATGCGGGGCGTGGAACTGCGAAGCCAGTTCGCGCAGCAAAGTCTCTGCCTCCAGCACCTTGTTCACCACATCCTCGGCCTTTTCCCGCGTTACCCCCAGCCGCTCCAGCAGCTCATCGGGTACTTCCTCCTGTGGCCCCGAGCCAATGCCGCGCGAACGCAGCAGGCGCGTCGCCAGGCATACCAGGTTGGGGAATGCCGCGTAGTCGCCGTCATAGGACGGGTCGTGCTGGAAGCGCAGCGCAGTCGAGAGCTCTTCGGGCATGTCCCACAGCTTCATCAGCCAGGCGCCGATCTGTTCACGGTTGATACCCAGCAGGTGTTGTTCCACGTAGGTGTGGCACAGGTGCGGGTTGACCTCCAAATGGCGGCAGATCAGCGAGAAGTGGGGCGGGAACACATGCGCCAGCAGCAGGTAGCCAAAGTTGTGCAGCAGCCCGGCCAGGTAGGTCAGGCCAGCTTCGGGGCGTTCTGCCCGCGGCATGGCGCGGGTCAGGCCCTCGATGATGGCTGCGGTGTAGATCGACTGTTGCCAGTACGGTGTGGCTTGCTGCGGGTGGTCTTTGGGCAGGCTCAGGGTCTTGCCCAGGGCTAGCCCAAGGGCCAGGTTGATCACCAGATCGAAGCCCAGCACGCGCACGATGGCGTCTTCCACCGAGCGGATCTTGCCGGGTGAGGCGTAGTAGGGCGATGCCGCCCAACTCACTACCTGGGCAGCCAGTGCCGGGTCGGTCTCGACCACGCCGGTAATGTCATCGATGCTGGCGTTGGGGTCTACGCGCAGCTTGATGATCTTCTGCGCGGTGTCGGCCAAGGGCGGGATTTCGATGGTTTCTTCAAGGCGCTTCTGGATGCGGCGTGCTGTGAAGGCCTGGACGGCCTGGCTGATCTCGTGAGGGTCGTCATGCGGCCGGTCGAGGTTAGGGCTGATGGCCTTGACCTCCTGGCCAAAGCTGCTGGCGCTGGCCTTGGTGAGCATGCGCTTGAAGTTCGCGCGGTCGATCTCCAGCAGCAGGCCGGCTTCACCGGACTGAATCAGCACGGTCTCGCAGTCGAGCAGGCTTTTTTCGTATTGGCACGGCGAGCTGGTCAGCGCCGGAATGCCCGGCAGGCGCTTGAGGTGGTGCTTGTCGAGCATCTGCTTGAGCCGTGGCACCGATACCGCCGTCAGCTTGCGACCGGTCAGCTCGCCCAGCCGATTGAGGTCAAGCAGCTGGCTCTGTGGGAACAACACCATCAGGGCGCCGATTTCGTCGTCGAGCAAGACCGCCTGCACCCGCGAGGCGGCGGGCAATTGCGCATGCTCGACCACTTCGCGGTAGGTGACGCCCACCTTATCGAGCAGCAGCCTGATGACAGAGGGGGCGTGTGGGGTTGCGGTGTCCAGGGCAACTTCAGTCATGGTCCGTATCCACTCGTTCTTTTAAACGCGAAGTATAACCAGTCCCGCCGCAAATCTGGATCCATTCTGGGACTGGCGTCACACTTGGCCATATTGCTGGCCATGGCGCAGCCAGCGGTCAAGCAGCGGGCTGACGTGGTCCGGCCAGCGCGCGATCAGGGCTTGGGCGGCATCACGCACGGCCGGCAGCAGGTCGGCATCGCGCATCAGGTCAGCGACCTTGAACTGTAGCAGACCGGTCTGGCGGGTCCCCAGCATCTCGCCAGGGCCGCGCAGTTCCAGGTCTTTTTCGGCGATGATGAAGCCATCGTTGGTTTCGCGCATGATCCCCAGGCGTTCGCGGCCGATCTGCGACAGCGGCGGGTGATACAGCAACACGCAATGGCTTGCAGCGCTGCCCCGGCCTACCCGGCCGCGTAGCTGGTGGAGCTGGGCCAGGCCCAGGCGCTCGGGGTTCTCGATGATCATCAGGCTGGCATTGGGCACGTCCACGCCCACCTCGATGACCGTGGTCGCGATCAGCAGCTGCAGCTCTGCGGCCTTGAACTGCGCCATGATCTCGGCCTTTTCCGCAGGCTTCATGCGCCCGTGGATAAGGCCGACCCGCAGCTCGCCCAGGGCGCTGCCAAGCTCCTCATAGGTGCTCTCGGCCGCCTGGCAGGTGAGCTCTTCGGATTCTTCGATCAAGGTGCACACCCAGTAGGCCTGGCGCCCTTCGGCACAGGCGGCGCGTACCCGCTCGACCACCTCGAAGCGGCGGCTGTCGGCCACCAGCACGGTGTTAACGGGGGTACGCCCGGGTGGCAACTCGTCGAGGACCGAGGTATCGAGGTCGGCGTAGGCGCTCATCGCCAAGGTCCGCGGGATCGGCGTGGCGGTCATGATCAGCTGGTGCGGGCAAAGCTCGCCGGCCACGCCTTTCTTGCGCAGGGCCAGGCGTTGCTGCACGCCGAATCGGTGCTGTTCATCGATGATCGCCAGGGCCAGGTGCTTGAATTTGACCTCTTCCTGAAACAGCGCATGGGTGCCCACCACCATCGGTGCGCCGTTGGCGATCTGCTCCAGTGAACTGGCGCGGGCCTTGCCTTTGAGCTTGCCAGCCAGCCATGCCACCTCGATGCCCAGCGGTTCGAGCCAGCGCTTGAAGGTGATGTAGTGCTGTTCGGCGAGGATCTCGGTGGGCGCCATCAACGCCACCTGGTAACCGGCCTCCAGCGCTTGCAGCGCCGCCAGTGCAGCGACCACCGTCTTGCCGGCACCGACATCGCCCTGTACCAGGCGCATCATCGGCTCGGCCTGGGCAAGGTCGTAGGCAATTTCGTTGGCCACACGCTGCTGGGCACCGGTCGGCTTGAAACCCAGGTTGGCCAGGTACTGCGCCGGCAACCGGCTGGCCTTGGGTAGCACGGGGGCACGCAGGCTGCGCAGGCTCTCGCGCAGCCGTTGCTGCGACAGCTGATGGGTCAGCAGTTCCTCGAAGGCCAGGCGGTGCTGAGCCCAATGCTGGCCTTCGGCAAGCTCGTCGAGGTCGGCATCGGCCGGCGGGTTGTGCAGATAACGGATGGCGTCGTCCAGCGGTGCCAGCTGGTAGTCCCGGGCCAGCTCATCGGGCAGCCAGTCTGGCAGGCTGCGCGGGCCAAGCATGCCCAGGCTCTGTTGGCAGAGCAGGCGCAGACGTTGCTGGGTAAGGCCTTCGGTGGTCGGGTAGATCGGCGTCAGGGTCTGTTCTACCGGGGGTGGAGGCTCGTCGCCGTTCAGCGCCCGGTACTCCGGGTGATAAATCTCCAGGCCAGAGGCGCCAGGGCGTGCTTCGCCATAGCAGCGCAGGTGCGTGCCGCGTTTCAGGCCTTCTTTCTGCGCGTTGCTGAAGTGATAGAAGCGCAGGCTCAGCACTCCGCTGCCATCACCCAGGCGCACCACCAGGCTGCGGCGCTTGCCCATGGTCACGTCAGCGCCACTGACCACCCCTTCGATGACCGCGTCCTGGCCTGGGCGCAGGGCGCCGATGGGCACCACGCGGGTGCGGTCCTGGTAGCGCAGCGGCAAGTGGAACAATAGGTCCTGCAGGTTCTCCAGGCCGACCTTGGCGAGTTTTTCCGCCATGGCATCGCCCACGCCCTTGAGCACCGTGACCGGGACCTTCGACAGCTCACTCATGACTCAGGCCGGCTGTTCCGCAGAGGGTTTGGCGACCGAGCAGAGGCGGATCGAGTCGGCGAGGATCTCGATTGCCTTGGGCCGCGGGAAGCTGGCACGCCAGGCAATGGCTACGGTACGGAACGGTGCCGGTGCAGTCAGTGGGCGCACTTCGATGACGCCCGGCGCGTAGTGGTGGCTGTGCACAGCCGACAGCGGCAGGATCGAGACGCCAAGGCCCGAGGCAACCATGTGGCGAATGGTTTCCAGCGAGCTCGACTCCACCGTGGTGTGCCGGGCGCCTTCACCGCCCTTGTTCAGGGTCGGGCAGGCTTCCAGGACCTGGTCGCGGAAACAGTGGCCTTCGCCCAGCAGCAGCAGGCTCTTGTCGTTGAGCATGGCGGTATCGATGGTTTTTTTCGCCGTCCACGGGTGATCGGCGGGCATCAAGGCGCAGAATGGCTCATCGTACAGCGGCAGGGTCAGCACGTCGGCTTCGTTGAACGGCAGGGCGATGATCACCGCGTCCAGTTCGCCGTTGCGCAGCTTTTCGCGCAGTACGTGGGTGAAGTTCTCTTCGATGTACAGCGGCATCTGTGGTGCCACGCGGTGCAATTGCGGGATCAGGTGCGGGAAGAGATAAGGGCCGACGGTATAGATGGCACCGACCTTGAGCGGGGCGGTCAGCTGGTTCTTGCCGGCCTGGGCCAGCTCACGGATGCCCTGGGCCTGTTCCAGTACCTTCTGCGCCTGGGCAACGATGCTTTCACCGACCGGGGTCAGGCGAACCGCGCTCTTGCTGCGCTCGAAGATCAGCACGCCAAGCTCGTCCTCGAGCTTCTTCACACCGACCGACAGGGTCGGCTGGCTCACGTGGCAACGTTCGGCCGCGTGGCCGAAATGCTGTTCCTGGGCGAGTGTGACGATGTAGCGTAATTCTGTGAGGGTCATAACGTGCGTCCATGAAGTTGCGAGCCCAGCATAGCGGCTGCAATCGATAGACGCACGTTATCAGACTTGCCGATTTGTGACAGAAACAAAAGTCTCAGCGGCGGTCCAGCGAGTAGACGAACGGCGCCACGACTTCGATCGTGCCGTTGTTCAGCAACTCCGGTGGCGGCTTGGGTACCGTGCCGGCGCGACGGATCATCTCCAGCGTTGCGCGGTCCAGTGCTGCACTCCCCGAACCACCCGCCATGGCGTACGACACTACCTTGCCTTCGGCATCGACCACGAAACGCAGGCGGTTGATGCCCTGCAGGCCGCGACGACGCGCGTCTTCCGGATAGCGCTTGTACTTGGCCAGGTGGCGCAGCAAGTCACTCTGCCAGGTAGGCAGGGCGTTGCTGTTGGACGCGATGCTCGGTGCCGGTGCTGCGGACTTCTGGGGCGGCGTATTGCTTGGCGGTGCATCCACCACCTCCTCGGTCGGAGGTGCTTCCTTCGGCGGCTCAGGCTTTTTCTCAGGCTTGGGCGGCTGTGGCTTGGCCTTCGGCTTGGGCGGCTTGGCGATGGCGATCTTGGGTTTAGGCGCTTCCACCAGCTTGGGCAACGGCAGTTCTTCGACCGGTGCCGGCGGCTGTGGGGCGGCTTTGGGAGGAGGTGGTGGCGCAGGCTCCGGCAACGGTGCCAGCTCGACCATCATCGCTGCCGGCGGCAGCTCGATGGCCTGAGGCACCGACCAGTTGAGCGTGAGCAGCACAGCGACGGCATGGACACCCAGCACAAGTGCCAGGCTGCCGCTGTAACGCGCCAGATTGTGCCGCGTCTTCGTCATTTCTTGGCTGCCGTCTCGAGACCTACCAGACCGACTTTGAGGTAGCCGGCCGCGCGCATGTTGTTCATCACTTCCATCAGGTCACCGTAATCCACGCCCTTGTCGGCCTGGAAGAAGATGGTCGTTTCCTTGTCGCCCTTGGTCTTGGCGTCGAGCATCGCGCCAAGTTGCGCGGGTGCAGGTACCTGATCGTCGCCGACATACAGCTTCTGGTCGGCCTTGACGCTGACGAACACGGGTTTCTCGGGCCTCGGCGCCGGCTTGGCGGTCGAGGCTGGCAGGTCGACCTTGATGTCGACCGTTGCCAAGGGCGCCGCCACCATGAAGATGATCAGCAGTACCAACATGACGTCGATGAACGGCGTAACGTTGATTTCGTGGTTTTCGGCGAGGTCGTCGCCACCTTCGTTGAGATGCAGGCCCATGGCTTACCCCACTTTCACCATGTGCGGGGCGGCGCGCTCGCTGCCTTGGTGGTCCAGGTCACGGCTGACCAGCAGCAGCACCTGAGCAGAAGCGTCGGACACCTGAGCCTTGTAGCCGGCAATGGAGCGGGCGAAGACGTTGTAGATGACCACGGCCGGGATTGCCGCAACCAGGCCCAGGGCTGTTGCCAGCAGGGCTTCGGCGATGCCGGGGGCAACGACTGCCAGGTTGGTGGTCTGGGTCTTGGCGATGCCGATGAAGCTGTTCATGATGCCCCATACGGTGCCGAACAGACCGACGAAGGGTGCGGTGGAACCGATGGTCGCCAGTACGCCGGTGCCGCTGCTCATGTTGCGGCCGCTGGCGGCGACCAGGCGCTCCAGGCGAAAGGCAACGCGTTCCTTGATGCCTTCTTTTTCACGCGTGTTGGCCGACAGGCGCATTTCTTCGAGGGCATCGTGGACGAGGGTGTGGGCCAGGGTGCCTTCCTTGTTGGAGACCTCGCTGGCCTCCTTGAGGCTGGCGGACTTCTTCAGCTGTGCGATTTCGCCGCGCAGACGACGCTTGGCGCCCATCAGCTCGAAGCCTTTGGCGATCCAGATGGTCCAAGTGATGATCGAGGCGATGGCCAGGCCGATCATGACGATCTTCACCACGATGTCGGCGTTCTTGTACATGCCCCATGGCGACAGGTCGTGGGCCATGCCCAGGGTAGTATCCTCGACCAGTGCTTCGACGCCCGGGTCTACGGCGACCGGTGCATCGACCGGGGCTGCGGCAGGCGCGTCGGCAGCGGGCGCCGAGCCATCAGCGGCCGGGGCCGGGGCGGCGGCGGGAGTAGCGGGGGCGGCAGCGGCAGCAGGTGTGCTGGCGTTGGCGGTTGGCTCATCGGCCATGGCCACTGGGGCCAGCACCAGGCTGAACATCAGCGCGGCGATGGCACGCCAGGCGCGCGACGGGGTTGGCGAAGCGGAGGGTTGAGTACGTGTCATGCTAGCCGGACCTGATGAAGAAAAAGAGTGAACGTTCTCCAAGGCCTCGAGAGCGGCCGAGAACAGATAGGGGCGCCATTATTGCAAGTAATTCTTGTTAACAAAAGTAATCTCGTTGCTTTTTTCGCCTATCGTCTAGCCGCCCATCGTGTAGCGTGGCTGGTTTGATCCACTGGTCTAGGGAGTTTTGAGATGTTGGACCTGTCCGTAATGGTCGTAGGTTGTGGTGATGTAGGTGGCCGGCTTGCCCGGCAATTGCTTGCCCGTGGCTGGCAGGTGAGCGGCTTGCGCCGCTCGATCGCGCAACTGCCCGAGGGCGTTGTGCCGGTGGCTGCCGACCTGTCCGATGCGGCCATCCCCGCAGCGTGGCCGCAGCGTGCGCCGGATTATCTGGTGTATTGCGTGGCGGCCAGCCAGCACGATGAGGCGGGGTATCAGGCCGCCTATGTCGACGGCCTGCGCCATGTGCTGGCATGGCTAGCAGCGCGTGGGCAGCACCCGCGACGGCTGTTGTTCGTGTCCAGCAGCAGCGTGTTTGCGCAACAAGAGGGTGAGTGGATCGATGAGACGGCGGCCACTGAGCCTGAAGGGTACTCCGGGCGCGTAATGCTTGAAGCCGAGCGCCTGGCGCTGGCCAGTGGTATCCCGGCAAGCGTGGTGCGTTTGACCGGTATCTACGGGCCGGGCCGTGAGTGGCTGTTGAGCCAGGTACGCCAGGGGTATCGTGTGGCCGAGCAGCCGCCGCTGTATGGCAACCGCATCCATGCCGAGGATGCAGCCAGCCTGCTGGCCTTCCTGCTGCAGGCGGATGCCGACGGCGTGGCGCTGGACGATTGCTATATAGGTGTCGATGACGACCCGGCGCCGCTGGCCGATGTGGTGGCCTGGTTGCGCGGGTACATGGGGGTTACCGAGTGGTCGGATGAGCAGCGTGTGCGCCGTACCGGCAGCAAGCGCTGCAGCAATGCCCGCGTGCGGGCATTGGGCTGGGTGCCGGCATATCCGAGCTACAAGGAAGGGTATGCGGCCATTCTGCAAGGGAAAGGCTGACGGCCTGGGGCCGCTTCGCGGCCCTTTCCGACCGGTCCGCGGCCGGCAGGGCCGCGAATGGCTTCAGTTCTTCTCAAGCACCCACTGACGAGAACCGGCTGCCAATGCAGGCATCTCGTCCGGCTGTGCACGGTTCACCGCCTGGAAAATCTCCAGCTTGTCGCCATCACGCTTGAGAATGAACGGCGCACCACGTTGCTTGCGCTCCAGCCACAGGCTGTCGTTGCTGCCACCCATGGTCGCGCAATCGCCCGCCAGGCACAGGGCGAAACGGTCCGGGCCGGGCAGGCCGGTCACGCCGCCGTTATCGGCGAAACGCACCACGCTACCTTGGCCCTGGCCTTCGACGATCTTCCAGTCGCCGCCCAGGTAAGCCTGATAAAGCGCCTTCTCGAAGCTGCCACCCAGGGGCGCATTGCCCGGCTGCTTGGCGCGCACGAAGGTCTGCTTGGCACCGGATTGGTCAGTGGTTTTCAGCTCGTCACCATCCAGCTCAAGCTGCTCGGTCTGCCCGCCCTGGAAGCTGGCCTGCCACTGCTTTTCAGTGGCGCTCAGCTGGCCATCGGCGGCCTCAAAACCATTGCTGAAGCTGGCCTGCTGGTCGGCAATATCGAGTTTCCACTCGAACACCGGGCCATGCTCATTCAGGGCCTGACGCAGGCTGCCACCCTTGACGGCGGCTTTGATGGCATCCTGGTTGATCCAGGTGCCGTTGAAGTCTTCGGGTTTATGACTGGCGCAACCGCTCAAAAGCAGGGCTGCCAGCGCGAGGGGCAGTGCTTGACGCATGGTGGGTAACCTTGGGGAGAGAGCGTGACGGGCAGAGCGCCCGTCACCGGGGGCATCACTCGATGACCAGGATCGCGTCCATCTCGACCTGCGAGCCTTTCGGCAGCGCGGCAACGCCAATCGCGGCGCGGGCTGGGTAAGGCTGTTCGAAGTAGCGGCCCATCACCTCGTTGACCTTGGCGAAGTGGCTCAGGTCGGTGAGGAAGATGTTCAGCTTGACGATGTCCTTGAACGAACCGCCAGCGGCTTCAGCCACGGCCTTGAGGTTCTCGAAGACCTGGACGGTCTGGGCTTCGAAGCCTTCGACCAGTTCCATGGTTTTTGGGTCCAGCGGGATCTGGCCCGACATGTAGACGGTGTTGCCGGCCTTGATCGCTTGCGAGTAGGTACCGATAGCGGCGGGGGCTTTGTCGCTGGTAATGACGGACTTGCTCATGATGACTCCTTGCGGTTGGCGGACTACGTACGCATGCGGGTGATGCGGACCACACCGGTCAAGGTACGCAGCTTCTTGATCACACGCGCCAGGTGCACGCGGTCGTGCACGCTGACCACCAGTTGGACCACGCTGATACGGCCGTCGCGTTCGTCCATGCTGATCTTCTCGATATTGCCGTCGGCGGCATTGACGCTGCTGGCCAGCAGGGCGATCAGGCCGCGTTGGTGCTCCAGCTCGACGCGCAGCTCGACGTTGAATTCGCCCGCGATGTCCTTGGCCCAGGAAAGCTGCACGCACTTCTCCGGGTTGTGGCGAATTTCACTGATGTTGCGGCAGTTCTCCAGGTGCACGACCATGCCTTTGCCCGCCGACAGGTGGCCGACAATCGGGTCACCAGGGATCGGCGTGCAGCACTTGGCGTAGCTGAGTACCAGGCCTTCGGTGCCGCGAATCGCCAGCGGGCCTTCCGGCGCCGGCAGTTGCTCGCCTTCGGCCGACAGCAGGCGGCGGGCGACTACATAGGCCATGCGGTTGCCCAGGCCGATGTCTTCGAGCAGGTCTTCGATCAGCTCCAGGCGGTATTCGGCGAGAATCGCCTGAATGCGCTCCTGCGGGATTTTTTCGAGGCTGCTGTCGAAACCGGTCAGTACCTTGTTCAGCAAGCGCTCGCCGAGGCTGATGGACTCGGAGCGGCGCTGTTGTTTGAGCGCGTGGCGGATGTGCGTGCGCGCCTTGCCGGTGACCACGAAGTTGAGCCAGGCCGGGTTCGGCCGGGCGCCCGGCGCGCTGACGATTTCTACCGTCGAGCCGCTCTGCAGGGGCTCCGACAGTGGCGCCAGGCGGCGGTTGATGCGGCATGCGATGCAACTGTTGCCAACGTCGGTGTGTACCGCGTAGGCAAAGTCGACGGCCGTGGAGCCTTTGGGCAGCTCCATGATGCGGCCTTTTGGCGTGAACACGTAGACCTCGTCCGGGAACAGGTCGATCTTCACGCTCTCGATGAATTCCAGCGAGTTGCCCGCACGCTGCTGCAGCTCGAGGATACCCTTGACCCACTGACGGGCACGGGCGTGGCTGCCTTTGGGCTGTTCGTCGTCGTTGGACTTGTACAGCCAGTGCGCGGCGATGCCGTTGTTGGCCATCTCTTCCATCTCGCGGGTGCGGATCTGGATTTCGATGGGCACGCCATGCATGCCGAACAGCGTGGTGTGCAACGACTGATAGCCGTTCGCCTTGGGGATCGCGATGTAGTCCTTGAAGCGACCGGGCAGCGGTTTGTACAGGTTGTGCACGGCGCCGAGCACGCGGTAGCAGGTGTCGACCTTGTCGACGATGATGCGGAAGGCGTACACGTCCATGATCTCGTTGAAGGCGCGGCGCTTGCCGCGCATCTTCTTGTAGATGCCATAAAGGTGTTTTTGCCGGCCGCTGACCTCGCCCTCGATACCGTCGGCGGCCAGGCAGTTGGCCAGCGACTGTTCGATCTTGGCGACGATCTCTTTGCGGTTGCCGCGGGCGCTCTTGACCGCCCGGTGGATCAGCGACGAGCGCATCGGGTGCATGGCCTTGAAGCCGAGGTCTTCGAATTCGACGCGCACGGTGTGCATGCCCAGCCGGTTGGCGATGGGCGCGTAGATTTCGAGGGTTTCCTTGGCGATGCGTCGGCGTTTTTCGCCAGACAGCACTTCCAGCGTGCGCATGTTGTGCAGGCGGTCGGCCAGCTTGACCAGGATCACGCGGATATCGCGGGCCATGGCCATGGCCATCTTCTGGAAGTTCTCGGCCTGCGCCTCGGCCTTGGTCTCGAAGTTCATCTGGGTCAGCTTGCTGACCCCATCGACCAGCTCGGCGACCGTCTCGCCAAACTGCTGGCTGAGGGCTTCCTTGGCGATGCCGGTGTCTTCGATCACATCGTGCAGCATGGCCGCCATCAGGCTCTGATGGTCCATGTGCATGTCGGCGAGGATGCTGGCCACGGCCAGCGGGTGGGTCACGTAGGGCTCGCCGCTGCGGCGGCGCTGCCCATCGTGGGCCTGTTCGGCGTAGAAATAGGCGCGACGAACCAGGTTGACCTGTTCGGGGCCCAGGTAGGTCGACAGCCGTTCGGCTAAGGCTTCTATACCCGGCATGGGTTCACCTCTTGCAGAGGAAGAGGGCCTTGTGCCGCGCGACGTCGACCTGGCATCAATCAGACAGCCTCGTTGGACTCGTCCTCGAACGCGGCGAAGACCGGATCCTCGGTGACGATCTCTTCAGCGGCGATGAACTCGTTGGTGACGATGCCTTCGGCGATTTCACGCAGGGCAACAACGGTCGGCTTGTCGTTTTCCCACGCTACGCGTGGCTCTTTGCCGCCGGTCGCCAGCTGACGGGCGCGCTTGGTCGAGAGCATGACCAGCTCAAAACGGTTATCCACGTGTTCCAGGCAGTCTTCAACAGTTACGCGGGCCATGGTCTTCCTCAGTAGCAAATGCGGTAGGCGTGCAGCCCAATTTGGGCAGGCGGACTCAATAGTTTAAAAAATCACCAGCCAATAGGGAAGCGATGTTTTGCCGGGTGCGGATCATAGCGCTCCCTGTGGTAACGGCTTTGCCCGCCAAAGGGCCGCAACAGACACCCTGATCTTGTATCTCACAACATCGCGCCGCGCAACCGTGGGGTCAGTTCTTCGAACAGCGTCTGCACCGAGCGCAATGCCCGGCAATCGGGCCGGGTCAGCAGCCACAGCTGGGTGTCGCAACCGGCCAGCGGCCCGCTCAGCGCATCGACGCCTGGCAAGGCGTGCACCATGTAATCGGGTAACGCCGCCACGCCCAACCCGGTGCTGACCAGCTGCGCGATGGTCGACATGCCGCTGCACTGGTAACGCGGGCTCAGCCCGGGGTATTGCTGGTTGCGCCAGACCACGGTGGGGTGGTCCTGCATCGAATCGTCCGGTGCGATCCACGGCACGCTGTTGGCCGCCTCGTTCAGGCGCTCGCGCCACTGCGGCTGGCCGCAGATCACATAGGAAGTCGAACCCAGGCAGCGGCCGACCAGGTGCTCCGGTGGCGTGTTGGTCAGGCGCAGGGCAATGTCGGCATCGCGCCGGCTGAGGTTGGCGAAGGTATTGGAAGTGCCCATTTCCAGCGACAAGGCCGGGTAGTTGGGCATGAATTCGGCCAATGCCGGCAACAGCAGGCTGTGCATCACTGCCTCGGTGCACGTCAGACGAACGGTACCGCTGACTACCTGCTCGCCACTGGTCATGGCGATGCGTGCGGCCTCCAGCGCCTGCTCGGCGCGCTCGGCCTGCTCCGCCAAGGCCTGCGCCGTGTCGGTCGGCAGGTAGCCTTTACGGCTCTTGACGAACAGTGCCGTGCCCAGTGCCGACTCCAGCCGGCGGATCGAACGGAACACCGTCGAAACATCGACTTTGAGCAGTTCGGCAGCCTTTGCCAGGGAGCGGCCACGTTCCAGGGCCAGGACCAGGGAGAGGTCGGCATGGGTAATCTGATATTGCATTGGTGCACGCTCTGCTTGCCGAAATGCCAATGTCTGTTGCGTTGAGGCCATTTTATAGTGGAACCGCCCCTGGGAATCAATGCGCCCGGTCGGGCAACCAATCCCCACGATGGGAAAGTGAAAAAAACAACAGCTGCAACCATCGTCGCCCGTGAGGCGCCAGCCGTATCCCCACATCGCCGCAGCAAATCAAAGGATGTACACCATGACGTCGGTCACTCCGTGCGCCAGTTCTTCCAGCGAGATGAAAGACTTCCTCCAGGCCCATCCAGACACTCAGTACGTCGATCTGCTGATCTCCGACATGAACGGCGTGGTACGTGGCAAGCGCATCGAGCGGGCCAGCCTGCACAAGGTGTACGAGAAAGGCATCAACCTGCCGGCGTCCCTGTTTGCCCTCGACATCAACGGCTCGACCGTTGAAAGCACGGGCCTGGGCCTGGATATCGGCGATGCCGACCGCATCTGTTACCCCATCCCCGGCTCGCTGTGCAACGAGCCGTGGCAGAAACGCCCCACCGCGCAGTTGCTGATGACCATGCACGAAATCGAAGGCCAGCCGTTCTTCGCCGACCCGCGCGAAGTGCTGCGCCAGGTGGTGAGCAAGTTCGATGACCTGGGCCTGGATATCTGTGCCGCATTCGAACTCGAGTTCTACCTGATCGACCAGGACAACCTCAACGGCCGCCCACAGCCGCCGCGCTCGCCGATTTCCGGCAAGCGCCCGCAGTCGACCCAGGTGTACCTGATCGACGACCTCGACGAATATGCCGACTGCCTGCAAGACATGCTCGAAGCGGCCAAGGAGCAGGACCTGCCTGCCGACGCCATCGTCAAGGAAAGCGCCCCGGCGCAGTTCGAGGTCAACCTGCACCACGTTGCCGACCCGCTGAAGGCCTGCGACTACGCGATCCTGCTCAAGCGCCTGATCAAGAACGTTGCCTACGACCATGAAATGGACACCACCTTCATGGCCAAGCCCTACCCAGGGCAGGCGGGCAACGGCCTGCACGTGCATATCTCGCTGCTGGACAAGAAAACCGGCAAGAACATCTTCGCCAACACCGACCCGCTGCAAAGCGACGAGCTGCGCCACGCCATCGGTGGCGTGCTGGAGACGATGCCGGCGTCGATGGCCTTCCTCTGCCCGAACGTCAACTCCTACCGCCGCTTCGGCGCGCAGTTCTACGTCCCCAATGCGCCAAGCTGGGGCCTGGACAACCGCACCGTGGCGGTTCGTGTGCCGACCGACAGCAGCGAAAACGTGCGCATCGAGCACCGCGTGGCCGGTGCCGACGCCAACCCGTACCTGATGCTCGCGGCCATTCTCGCCGGCATTCACCACGGCCTGACCAACAAGGTCGAGCCGGGCGAGCCGATCGAGGGCAATTCGTACGAGCAGCTGGAGCAGACGCTGCCGAACAACCTGCGCGATGCCCTGCGTGCGCTGGATGACAGCGAAGTGCTCAACCAATACATCAGCCCGGACTACATCGATATCTTCGTCGCCTGCAAGGAAAGCGAGCTGGCAGAGTTTGAAGTGTCGATCTCCGACCTCGAGTACAACTGGTACCTGCACACGGTGTAAGCCCATGAGCGCAAATGCGGTCCCTTTGATCGGTATCAGCGCCTGCCGCCAGCAGGTGGGGAAGAACTCGTCGCACACGGTGGGCGACAAGTATGTCGAGGCGGCCGGCTTTGCCGGGCTGCCGGTGATTCTGCCGGCTCGCGACGGGGGCAGTGATACCCCTGGGTTGCTGGCCCGGCTCGACGGCATTCTTTTTACCGGCTCGCCTTCAAATATCGAGCCGCATCATTACAATGGCGCCCCCAGCGCGGAGGGTACCCGGCATGATCGCGCGCGCGATCGCCTGACCTTGCCGCTGCTGCAGGCAGCGATTGCCGCCGGTGTGCCGGTGTTTTGCATCTGCCGTGGTTTCCAGGAATTGAACGTGGCCCTTGGCGGCACCCTGCACCAGCGTGTGCAAGCGCTGCCTGGCTACCTCGACCACCGCGAACCTGAGGACGCACCCCTGGAGGTGCAATACGGCCCTCGTCACCCTGTCGGCATCGAGCCTGGCGGGTTGTTCGAGCGCCTGGGCCTGGCTGCGCAATTCGAGGTCAACTCGTTGCACAGCCAGGGCATCGATCGCCTGGCCCCCGGGCTGCGCGTCGAGGCACGGGCCCCGGATGGCCTGATCGAAGCGGTGTCGATGCCGGATGCGCCGGGCTTCGTGCTTGGTGTGCAGTGGCACCCTGAATGGCGTTTCGCCGAAAACCCGGTCTCCCTGCGCCTTTTCCAGGCGTTTCGCGAGGCCTGTATTGCCCATGCTGCACGGGAGGGTGTGCGCCACAAGGCATGCTGACGTCAGCCGAAAGTCTCGGATGACTCACCCCCGCTGCAAGCTTTCAATGAGTGAAAGCGGGCCTTGCGCGCAAGGCCTGTGAAAACAATTCCAAAATTTACGGCAAATACTCATGAGCGATTACACAGAAGCCGGCCGCCCACCCGATGTGGCGGCCGACGCGGGCAACACCCAGCGCAGCAAGGGCTTGGCCAAAGGTCGCCTGGGCTTGCTGGCCAGCGTGGTGCTGGGCATTTCCACCATCGCCCCGGTCTATACCCTGACCGGCGCGCTTGGCCCTACCGTGCGAGAGGTGGGTGCCCACCTGCCAGCGGTATTCATCGTCGGCTTCCTGCCGATGCTGCTGGTCGCCCTCGGCTATCGCGAGTTGAACTCGGCAGAGCCGGACAGCGGCACTTCGTTCACCTGGTCGGCGCGTGCCTTCGGCCCGATGATCGGCTGGATCGGTGGCTGGGGGCTGGTGGTCGCCACCACCATCGTGCTGTCGAACCTGGCGGGCGTGGCGGTCGATTTCTTCTATCTGTTCCTCGGTCAGATCACGGGCAACCATGGCCTGGCTGCCTTGGCAGACAACCTGCTGATCAATATCGCCACTTGCTGCGTGTTCATTGCCCTGGCGGTGTGGATCTGTTGTCGCGGCATAGCCACCACCATGACGGTGCAGTATGGCCTGGTGGCCCTGCAGTTACTGGTGCTGATCGGGTTTGCCTTCGCTGCCTTCGGGGGCACCACCGCGCCGCCACCGCTGGCGTTCGATTTCGCCTGGTTCAATCCGTTCGGCGTCGAGTCGTTCTCGGCGTTTGCCGCAGGGCTGTCGTTGTCGATCTTCATCTTCTGGGGCTGGGACACGTGCCTGACCGTCAGCGAAGAGTCGGTAGGCAGCGAAGAGGTGCCGGGCAAGGCCGCCACCTGGACGGTGATGTTGATCCTCGGCCTGTACCTGTTCACCGCCATCGCCACACTGCAGTTTGCCGGTATCAGCGAAACGGGCCTGGGCCTGAACAACCCGCGCATCCAGGAGAACGTCTTTGCTCACCTGGCCGGCCCGGTCATGGGGCCGCTGGCGATCCTGATGTCCATCGCCGTGCTGGCCAGCACCGCAGCGTCGCTGCAGTCGACCTTCGTGGCGCCGGCGCGCACCCTGTTGGCCATGGGTTACTACGGTGCGGTACCGCAGAAGTTCGCCAGTGTCTGCCCGCGCTCGCAAACGCCGCGCTACGCCACCATCTGCGCAGGCCTTGCCGCTGGCCTGTTCTACGTGACCATGCGTACCCTGAGCGAGAACGTGCTGGCGGATACCATCACTGCCCTGGGCATGATGATCTGCTTCTACTATTCGCTGACCGCGTTTGCCTGCGTCTGGTATTTCCGCGGCAGCCTGTTCGACAGCCTGCGCCATTTCATCATGCGCGGCCTGTGCCCGCTGGTAGGTGGGGTGATCTTGTCGGTGATCTTCGCGCGTACCGCCATCGACAGCGCCTCGCCAGACTTCGGCAGCGGCTCGCATGTGGGCGGGTTGGGGCTGGTGTTCGTGATTGCCGCGATCATTTCGGTGCTCGGCATCGGGCTGATGATGCTGTCGCGCCTGCGGGCGCCGGCGTACTTCCTGGGGGCCACCTTGCGTCAGCAGGCGACGCTGCCACTGCAGGACTAAGCAAATGGGGCCGCTAAGCGGCCCCATTCGTTTTCAGCCGACCAACTGCTTCAGCAATGCGCCGTTGCGCTGTTGCTGCTTCTTGAGCAGCAACCGGTTGGCAACGAACACCGCCTTCAACTCCGCCAGCGCGACGCCGAAGTCATCATTGATGATCAGGTAATCGTACTCGTCGTAATGCTCCATCTCGCTGACCGCTTCCTTCATGCGCCCGGCGATGATCGCCTCGCTGTCCTGGCCACGGCCATCCAGCCGCTGGCGCAGGGCTTCCTGGCTCGGCGGCAGGATGAACACCGACAGTGCCTCGGGCATCAGTTTGCGCACCTGCTGAGCACCCTGCCAGTCGATCTCCAGGATCAGGTCGTAACCCTGGTCGAGGGTGTGCTGCAGCGCGCTGCGCGAGGTGCCGTAGAAGTTGCCGAACACCTCGGCATGCTCGAGGAAGTCGCCTTGCTCGATCAGCGCCTTGAATGTTTCGTGCACGACGAAGTGGTAGTTCACCCCGTGCTGCTCGCCCGGGCGCATGGCGCGGGTGGTGTGCGAAACCGAGACGCGGATTTGCGGGTCGTCCTGGGTCAGGGCAGTGACCAGGCTGGTCTTGCCGGCACCCGAGGGTGCCGAAACGATGTAGAGGGTGCCGCTGCTGTGATTCATGGTCGGGGTGGCCTTACTCGATGTTCTGTACTTGTTCACGCATCTGTTCGATCAATACCTTGAGGTTGACCGCCGCTTGCGTGCTGCGCGGGTCGAAAGCCTTGGAGCCTAGGGTATTGGCCTCGCGGTTGAGTTCCTGCATCAGGAAGTCCAGGCGCCGGCCAGCTGCACCGCCCGACTTGAGCACGCGACGCACTTCGGTGACGTGGGTGCTGAGGCGGTCGAGCTCTTCGGCGACGTCGCTCTTCTGCGCCAGCAGCACCATCTCTTGCTCCAGGCGCTGCGGGTCGAGTTCGGCCTGCATGTCGCCGAAGCGGTCGAGGATCTTCTGCCGCTGGGCGGCCAGCATCTGCGGCACCAGGGCGCGCAGGGTGGTGACCTCGCTGGCCATGTTGTCCAGGCGCTCGTTGATCAGCCGGGCCAGCTCCTGGCCTTCACGCAGGCGCCCGGCCTTGAGCTCGGCCAGCGCTTCGTCGAACAGCGCCATGGCTTCGGCGTTCAGGGCCTGGGGGTCGCTGGCGTCAGCGACCAGTACACCCGGCCACGACAGCACTTCCAGCGGGTTCAGCGGTGCCGGTTGCTTGATCAGGCCTGCGACCTCTTCGGCGGCGGCGACCAGTTGCGCCGCGCGCTCGCGGTCGACCTTGAGCGGCTTGCCGGTGCTGTCTTCGTTGAGGCGCAAGGTGCATTCCACCTTGCCACGCGACAGCCCTTGGCGCAGGCCTTCACGGACTGCGCCTTCGAGGTCGCGCAGGGCCTCGGCCAGGCGCAGGTGCGGTTCCAGGTAGCGGTGGTTGACCGAGCGCAGTTCCCAGACCAGGGTGCCTTGGCTGCCGGCGCGCTCGACACGAGCAAAAGCGGTCATGCTGTGCACCATGGGGAGTACCTCGCGTAGATGAATGAACGGGGGGAGCCTCTCGGCTGCAAGGCGCAGGATTGTAGCGCAGTGGGGGCTCGGCGCCCAATCCAGCCATGTTACAGAGCTGGAAATGAACAATGGGAAAAGGCGACAGGCCGTCAGGGCAGCGACAATAGGCATGTCCTCCCGGGGCCGTGAGCTCTATAATGCTCGGCAGATTCAAGTCCCAGTACAGGTATCCCAGATGAAACGTCCAAGTGGTCGCGCCGCCGATCAGCTCCGCTCGATCCGCATCACCCGCAACTACACCAAGCACGCCGAAGGGTCGGTACTGGTCGAGTTCGGTGACACCAAGGTCATCTGCACGGTCAGCGTGGAGAATGGTGTTCCCCGCTTCCTCAAAGGCCAGGGCCAAGGCTGGCTGACAGCCGAATACGGCATGCTGCCGCGCTCCACCGGCGAGCGTAACCAGCGCGAAGCCAGCCGTGGCAAGCAGGGTGGCCGCACCCTGGAAATCCAGCGCCTGATCGGCCGCTCGCTGCGCGCCGCACTGGACATGAGCAAGCTGGGTGACATCACCCTGTACATCGACTGCGACGTGATCCAGGCCGACGGTGGCACCCGCACCGCGTCGATCACCGGTGCCATGGTCGCCCTGTGCGACGCCCTGGCGGTGATCAAGAAGCGTGGCGGCCTCAAGGCCGGCAACCCGCTCAAGCACATGATCGCTGCGGTTTCCGTGGGCATGTACCAGGGCGCTGCAGTGCTCGACCTGGATTACCTGGAAGACTCCGCCGCCGAGACCGACCTGAACGTGGTCATGACCAGCGCCGGTGGTTTCATCGAAGTACAGGGCACCGCAGAAGGCGCGCCGTTCCAGCCTGAAGACTTGAATGCCATGCTCGCCGTGGCGCAGAAGGGCATGAACGAGATCTTCGAACTGCAGCAGGCTGCCTTGGCCGACTGACTGTTTCTGTAGATACGAAAAAGCCGACACTGATGTCGGCTTTTTCGTATCTGAATACAACTCAGATGGTCAACGTCCAGTCATAGTCCACGATCAGCGGCGCATGCTGCGAGAAGCGCGGCTGACGCGGCAGGCGGGCGTTACGCACGAAGCGGCGCAGGCCCGGGGTGAGGATCTGGTAGTCGAACCGGTAGCCCAGGTTGAGCATCTCGGCCTGTTCGTTGTCCGGCCACCAGCTGTACTGGTCGCCTTCACGGCTGACTTCACGCAGGGCATCCACGTAGCCCATCTCGCCGGTGATCGCGTCCATCCAGGCACGCTCCGGCGCCAGGAAGCCAGGCGTTTGCTGGCTGTCGCGCCAGTTCTTGATGTCGAGCTTCTGCTGCGCCACGTAGAACGAGCCGCAATAGATGTACTCGCGCCGCTTGCGCCGCTGTTTATCCAGGTACTTGGCGAAGTCGTCCATCAACTTGAACTTCTGGTTCAAGTCTTCGTCGCCGTTCATGCCCGAAGGCAGCAGCAGGCTGGCAATACTGACTTTGTCGAAATCTGCTTGCAGGTAACGCCCGTAACGGTCGGCTGTCTCGAAGCCCAGGCCGGTGATGACTGCCTTGGGCTGCATGCGCGAGTAAAGGGCCACGCCACCTTGGGCGGGCACCTCCGCGTCGCAGGCATAAAGGAAATAGCCATCGAGCTGGAAAGCTGGGTCGTCGAGTTCAAAGGCCGAGGCGCGGGTATCCTGAAGGCAGATGACGTCGGCATTCTGGGCTTGTAGCCAGCTGAGCAATCCACGCTCGGCCGCAGCCTGAATGCCATTTACGTTCACACTGATGATCCGCATAAATGGCCCCAAAAATCTCGTGCGTGTATGATACCCGAGCTCAACTCATTTAGCTAAATCCGTGGTGTCCGGGACTTTCCATGCAGCCGTATCAGCGCGACTTCATTCGTTTTGCCATCGACCGCGGCGTTCTGCGCTTCGGTGAATTCACCCTGAAATCGGGGCGTACCAGCCCGTACTTCTTCAATGCCGGCCTGTTCAACACAGGTTCTGCATTGGCGCAGTTGGGGCGTTGCTACGCCGCAGCCATCGTCGACAGCAAGATCCCCTTCGATGTGCTGTTCGGCCCGGCTTACAAGGGTATCCCCCTGGCGGCGACTACCGCCGTGGCCCTTGCCGACCAGCATCAGCTCGATGTGCCGTGGTGCTTCAACCGTAAAGAAGCCAAGGATCACGGCGAAGGCGGCAGCCTGGTAGGCGCACCCTTGGCCGGTGAGGTACTGATCATCGACGACGTGATCACCGCCGGCACCGCCATCCGCGAGGTCATGCAGATCATCAATGCCCAGCAGGCCAAGGCCGCTGGCGTACTGATCGCCCTGAACCGCGAAGAACGCGGCAATGGCGAGCTTTCGGCAATCCAGGAAGTGGAGCGTGACTTCGGTATCCCGGTGGTCAGCATCGTTTCGCTGACCCAGGTGCTGGAGTTCCTGGCGGACGACCCGCAGCTCAAGCAGCACCTGCCGGCAGTCGAGGCCTATCGGGCGCAGTACGGCATCTGAAAAAGCGCCGTGTTCAGGCGGCAGTAAGGCCGCCTGACGTTGCTATACCGAAGGCTGACCCTGCACGTGTACGGGGCCAAGTTTATGCTGATATGATGAGACGAATTCTCATTCACATCTGTAGCCTCCCGTGCAGCACACTTCTTCGGCAAACCACCCTCGGCATCAGGCCATCGACCAGCTCTACAGTCACCACCACGGCTGGCTGCAGGGCTGGCTGCGCAAGCGCTTGGGCAGCGCCGCCGATGCGGCGGATCTGGCCCAGGACACGTTCGTGCGGCTGCTCTGCAGAGCGCCGGGCGAGCCGCTGAACTGCACGACACCGCGCGCCTATCTGGCCACCATCGCCAATCGCCTGGCCCTCAACTTCTACCGTCGCCGCTCGCTGGAGCAGGCCTACCTGGCCGCGCTGGCGCAAACGCCAGAAGACCTCGCTCCGTCGCTGGAACAACAAGCGCTGGTGCTCGAAGCCCTCGACGAAATCGACCAGGTCCTTGCCCTGTTGCCCGCCAAAGCCCGCCAGGCGTTCCTGATGGCGCAGCTGGAGGGTTATACCCAGGAAGAGATCGCCAACCGCCTCAATCTCAGCGTGCGCTCGGTGCAGCGCCACCTTGCGCGGGCCTTTGAAGAGTGCATCGTGCTCGCCAGCCAGGGCGCGCAGCATGAGTGATACGCCCATCGACCGCCGCATCGCCCGTGAAGCGGCCCAATGGTTTGTACGCTTGCAGAACAGCAGCGCCGGCGCCGCCGAGCATGCCGCCGGCGCCGAGTGGCGGGCGCGGCACGTGGATCACGAACGGGCCTGGCAACTGGCCGAAAGGTTTGGCGGTCGAGCCCAGCAGCTTGCCGGCAGTGCCGGGCGGGTGGCGCTGGAGCGCCCACGCAGCCTGGAGCGGCGGCAGGTGCTCAAGACCCTGGCGTTGCTGATCGCCGCCGCCCCCGTAGGCCTCGCGACATACCGCGGGCTGCCGTGGCGCGAGTGGCAGGCGGACGAGCGCACGGCCACGGGGGAGCAACGCTCCCTGCAGTTGCCCGATGGCGGGCAGATTCGCCTGAACACCGGCAGCGCCGTGGATATCGCCTATGACGAGCATGTTCGACGCGTGCGCCTCATCGCCGGCGAGATGCTCGTCGAAGTACCCCATGAGCATGCCGGGCGGCCGTTCATCGTCGACACCGACGAAGCGGAAATTGCCCTGCTCGGCAGCCGCTTTGTGCTGCGTCAGTACCCCCACAGCACTTACCTTGCCGCCCTGGAGGGCGCTGCCCGGGTGCGCCCGCGGCGGTCACCGGGCGATGAGGGCCTGATGCTCCTGGCGGCCGGCTTACAGACGCACGTCAACAGCCGGGCTGCGCAGCCGCCCATGGTGCTGGCGAAAGATCGTCTCGATTGGTTGAGCCAGGTGCTGCGCGCAGAAAAGATGCGCCTCGATGACTTCATCAACGAGCTCGGCCGCTATCGACCTGGCCTGCTGCGCTGCGATCCGGCAGTGGCCGGGCTGCTGATTTCCGGCGCCTTCCAGTTGCGCGACACCGATCAGGTTCTTCGCGCCCTGAGCCAGACCCTACCGGTGAACGTGCTCTACCGCACGCCCTACTGGGTCACCCTCACCGCGCGTGCGAACGCGTGAACAGAATGCGTGTCGTGTTTTTCTCAAGCTGCGTGTCCCTCCCATAAACACATCACTTTTACAGGGCAGGGGCGAACACATGGCGACGACGCAGGGCATTCAACCACTGGCGCGGGCAGTACACGCTGCCGCACTGGGTCTGATCATCGCGGGCGGCGGCCTGGCTGCGGCATCGCTGCAGGCCGCCGAGCAAGGCGCGCGGCAGAACCGTGCCTATCAGGTGCCGGCCGGTAACCTCAGCAGTGCCCTCTCTGACTTCGCCAGCCAGGCAGGCATCACCCTGCCCATCGAGCCGGGCCTGGTGGAGGGGTTGCGCAGCCCTGGCCTGAATGGCGCCACCAGCGTGCAGGGCGGCCTGCAGCAATTGCTGCAAGGCACCGGTCTGCAAGCCTCGCCGCAAGGTAATGGCCTTTACCTGCTGACGCCGCAGGCAACGGCTGGCACAGGCCTGGAGCTGAGCGCGACCAACATTACCGGCCAAGGCCTGGCGGCGACTACCGAGCACAGCGGCTCCTATACCACCGGGGCCATGCAGACGGCCACCAAACTGCCCTTGAGCCTGCGCGAAACGCCGCAGTCGGTCAGTGTGGTCACGCGCAAGCGTATGGACGACAAGGCCATGAACAGCATCAGCGATGTGGTCAAAAGTGCGCCGGGCATTTTTCTCAGTAACTCCGGCGGTGCAGGGCGGCCCTCGTTCAGCGCCCGCGGTTTCAACGTCGACAGCATCATGTACGACGGTTTTCCTACCAGCTTCCTGACCTACCTGCCCAGCGGGGAAGCCAACCTGGCCATGTATGACCGGGTGGAGATCGTGCGCGGTGCCACCGGGCTGGCCCAGGGCGCCGGCAACCCCGGTGGCGCCATCAACCTGGTGCGCAAGCGCCCGACTCACCAATTTCAGGCCACGCTCACCGGCAGTGCCGGTAGCTGGGACGATTACACCGGCACGCTGGACGTCGGCGGTCCGCTCAATGAAAGCGGCACCCTGCGCGCACGTACCGTGGTCTCGCGGCAGGACGCCAAGAGCTTCCGTGACGCGGTGGAGAGTGACCATGAGCTGTTCTACGGCGTGGTCGACGCCGACCTGAGCGAAAGCACCACCCTGACGCTCGGTGCCTACCGGCAGAAGAACCACACCAACTATATCTGGGGCGGGTTGCCCATGGCCCGTGGCGGTGGCCATCTGGGGCTGCCGCGCGACACCTTCCTCGGCCATGACTGGGAGTATTCGGACGATCGCACCACCGGCTATTTCGCCACCCTGGAGCACGGCTTCGCCAACGACTGGTCGCTGCGCCTGGCAGCCATGCAGTCGAAGACCGACACCGATGTGCTGGCCTCTTCGGTCTGGGAATACGATCGCCATTACCTGTGGACAGAGGCCATGGAACAGAAGGAAACCGGCTATGACCTGGCGCTCAGCGGCCCCTTCCAGTTGCTCGGTCAACAGCATGACGTGACCCTGGGCGTCAGCAAGCGCCAGCTGGATTACCGCTCTGGCAAGGCCTGGAGCGCCTACATCGACGCTGGCATCAATCCCTTCGAGTGGAACCCTCGTGGGCATGCCAAGCCCGATTACGTCATTGGCCCTAACGGCCTTCCCGAAACCACCACCCAGGACAGCGTCTATGCCAGCACCCGGTTGCGCTTGAGCGAGCCGCTGTCGTTGATTCTCGGCGGCCGCGTCGACTGGTACGCGTTCGACGACAGCAAAAGCAGTGAGAACAACTACAAGATCACGCGCAACCTGACCCGCTATGCCGGCCTGGTCTACGACGTGGACACCCACCACTCGGTCTACGCAAGCTACACCGATATCTTCAAGCCGCAGACCAGCAAAGGCCTGGACAGCAAAGTGCTTGACCCGGTAATGGGTGAGAACTACGAAGTGGGTATCAAGGGCGAGTACTTTGGTGGTGCGCTGAACGCCAGCATAGCGGTGTTTCAGATCGACCAGAAAAACCGTGCCCAGGAGCTGCCTGACGCCAAAGGTTGCGGGGCGGGCCCCGCCAGCGCCTGCTACGAGGCTGCCGGGCTGGTCCGCAGCAAGGGCATCGACCTTGAAATCCAGGGCGCCCTGGCCGACAACTGGCAACTGGCCGCCGGCTACACCTACACCCAGACGAAATACGTCAGCGACGCCAACAAAGCCCGGGAGGGTGAGGACTTCGACCGCACCAAACCACGCCAGCTGTTCAAGCTGTCGACGATCTACACCCTGCCGGGTGAGTTGCAGCGCTGGCGTGTGGGCGGTGACATCTACCAGCAGAGCCGCATCCGCACCTCGGGTGGTGCCGGCGCCACTGCCTGGCAAAACCAGCAGGGCTCGTACACGGTGGTCGGCCTGGTGGCAGGCTACCAGGCCAGCGAGCAACTGGACCTACAGGTCAACCTCAACAATCTGTTCGACCGTACCTACTACAGCAGTGTGGCCAATGGCGCCTACAGCCCGTACGACATCTACGGCGACCCGCGCAATGTGAAACTGACTGCCCGCTACAGCTTCTAGGCACCTGAGCGCACAAAAAAAGGCGACCTTTGCGGGTCGCCTTTTTGGTGCCTGCCTGAACTGGCCGCTTGATGAATCAGCGTGGCTTGCGATTGGTGATCAACGTGCCCACACCGCTGTCGGTGAAGATCTCCAGCAGCACCGCATTGGGCACGCGGCCGTCGATGATGTGCGAGCTGTTCACGCCACCTTGCACCGCATCCAGTGCGCACTTGATCTTCGGCAGCATGCCGCCGTAGATGGTGCCGTCGGCGATCAGTTCGTTGACCTGCTCGGTGGTCAGGCCGGTCAGGACCTGGCCCTGCTTGTCCATCAGGCCGGCGATGTTGGTCAGCAGCATCAGCTTCTCGGCTTTCAGCGCCTCGGCCACCTTGCCTGCCACCAGGTCGGCGTTGATGTTGTACGACTCACCATTGGCACCGACGCCGATCGGCGCGATCACCGGGATGAAGTCGCCCTTGACGAGCATGTTCAGCAGGTCGGTGTTCACGCTCACGACTTCGCCGACATGGCCGATGTCGATGATTTCCGGGGTGGTCATCTCTGGCGTCTGGCGGCTTACGGTCAGCTTCTTGGCGCGGATCAGTTCCGCGTCCTTGCCGGTCAGGCCGATGGCGCTGCCGCCGTGGCGGTTGATCAGGTTGACGATATCCTTGTTGACCTGGCCACCCAGCACCATCTCCACCACGTCCATGGTCGCCGAGTCGGTGACGCGCATGCCGTCGATGAAGTGGCTTTCGATCGACAGGCGCTTGAGCAGGTCGCCGATCTGCGGGCCACCACCGTGGACCACCACCGGGTTGATGCCCACAGCCTTCATCAGCACGATGTCACGGGCGAAGCCGGTCTTGAGCTCCTCGCTCTCCATCGCGTTGCCGCCGTACTTGATCACCAGGGTCTTGCCGACAAAGCGGCGGATGTAAGGCAGTGCTTCGGACAAAACTTCGGCTACATGGGAAGCGGCATCGCGATCGAGGGTCATGCAGGGCTCCTGTAAGGAACAGATAGTCGGTCAGAACGGCAGTTGCAGCTCAGGGGCAACCCGCAGCAACTGGGCGCGGAAAACATCCTTGATACGTTGCAATTCGGCGTCGCTGTCGGCCTCGAAACGCAGCACCAGCACCGGTGTGGTGTTGGAGGCGCGTACCAGGCCCCAGCCGTGGTCGTAGTCGACCCGCACACCGTCGATGGTGGTCAGGTTGGCCGCGCCCCAGTCGGCGTCGCGTTGCAGTGCATCAATGATGCTGAATTTACCCTCGTCGGTCACATCAATATTGATTTCCGGCGTGGAAATATCGTTCGGGAACGCCGCGAACAGGCTTTCGGCGTCCTGATCGGCCTTGCTGAGGATCTCCAGCAGGCGCGCGGCACTGTAGATGCCGTCGTCGAAACCGTACCAGCGCTCCTTGATGAAAATGTGCCCGCTCATCTCGCCAGCCAGCAACGAGCCAGTCTCTTTCATCTTCTTCTTGATCAGCGAATGGCCGGTCTTCCACATCAGCGCGCGGCCGCCATGCTGTTCGATCAGCGGGGTCAGGCGACGGGTGCATTTGACGTCGAAGATGATCTCGGCGCCCGGGTTGCGCGACAGCACGTCCTGGGCAAACAGCATCAGCAGGCGGTCGGGGTAGACGATGGTGCCGGTGTTGCTCACCACGCCCACGCGGTCGCCGTCGCCGTCGAAGGCCAGGCCGATGTCGGCACCGGTCTGCTTGACCTTGGCGATCAGGTCTTCGAGGTTTTCTGGTTTGCCAGGGTCTGGGTGGTGGTTGGGGAAGTTGCCGTCGACCTCGCAGAACAGCGGGACGACTTCGCAGCCGAGTGCTTCGATCAGTTGCGGGGCGATAACGCCGGCCGCGCCGTTGCCGCAGTCCACCACCACCTTGAGCTTTTTCGAAAGCTTCACGTCGGCGATGATCTGCTGGTAGTAGCGCTCGAGAATCTCGACCTTCTGCACGCTGCCTTCGGCACGGGTCAGGTCGTTGGTTTTCAGGCGGGTCAGCAGGGCTTGGATCTGTTCGTTGGCCAGGGTGTCACCGGCGATGACGATCTTGAAGCCGTTGTAGTCCGATGGGTTGTGGCTGCCAGTCAGCATCACACCCGATTTGCCGGCCAGCACGTTGGCGGCGTAATACAGCGCCGGGGTCGGCACCAGGCCGACGTCGCTGACCTGGCAACCGGCGTCGGCCAGGCCTTTGATCAACTGCTCGACCAGCATTGGGCCAGACAGGCGGCCATCGCGGCCGACAGCGATCTGTGGCTCGCCCTGGGCGAGGGTCTGGGCGCCGATGGCGCGGCCGATCCAGTAGGCGGTTTCGGCGTGGAGGGTTTTGCCGACCACGCCGCGAATGTCATAAGCGCGGAAAATGCTGTCCGGCAGTGCGGGGACCAGCTGGGCCATTTCGTTCATCTCTGGAAGCTCCATTAGTCAAAGGCTGTCTGGGCAGGCGCAAACTGAACGCTTGGACGGTGGTTTCGCCAGAGAGTTCGCCATCCTTGGCCTGAACGGTCAGCTGTCGGCTCAGTGGCTGCCGGAGTGGCCGAAGCCGCCAGTGCCACGCTGGCTTTCGTCGAAGGCCTCGACGATGTCGAAATGCGCCTGCACCACCGGCACCAGCACCAATTGGGCGATGCGCTCGCCAATGGCGATGGTGAATGGGGTGTTGCCGCGGTTCCAGCACGACACCATCAGCTCGCCCTGGTAGTCCGAGTCGATCAGGCCGACCAGGTTGCCCAGCACGATGCCGTGCTTATGGCCCAGGCCCGAGCGCGGCAGGATCATGGCCGCCAGGCCCGGGTCGCCGATGTAGATCGACAGGCCGGTGGGGATCAGCAGGGTCTGGCCTGGCTCGAGGACAGTGTCCTCCTTGAGCAGGGCGCGCAGGTCCAGCCCGGCGGAACCCGGGGTGGCGTACTGCGGCAGGGGGAATTCGGTGCCCAGGCGTGGGTCGAGGATCTTGGCTTGAAGAGCGTGCATGTAACTTATTGAACCTGGTTGAGCCGTTCGGCGATGAAGGCGACCAGTTGCCGGGCGATCTTGCCCTTGCTGGTCTGCGCAAAGAGGGTCTGGTGCTGCTGGCGATCGATCACGGTCAAGGCGTTTTCTTCGCTGTTGAAGCCGATGCTGGGGTTGGCCACATCATTGGCGACGATCAGGTCGAGGTTCTTGTCCTTGAGCTTGCGCGTGGCGTAATCGAGCAGGTGTTCGGTCTCGGCGGCGAAGCCGACACTGAACGGGCGGTCGCTACGGCCAGCAATGGTTGCAAGGATATCGGGATTGCGCACCATCTGCAGCAGCATGCCGTCGCCGGTCGTAGGATCTTTCTTGAGTTTTTGCGCAGCAACGACCTCTGGCCGGTAGTCCGCGACGGCCGCCGAGGCAATGAACAGGTCGCAGGGCATGGCCGCTTCACAGGCCGCGAGCATGTCGCGCGCGCTGACCACGTCGATCCGGTTGACCCGGTCGGGCGTGGGCAGGTGCACCGGGCCGGTGACGAGGGTCACCCGAGCACCGGCCTCGGCGGCCGCTTCGGCCAGGGCGAAGCCCATCTTCCCGGAGCTATGATTGGTGATGTAGCGCACCGGGTCGATGTTTTCCTGGGTCGGGCCGGCGGTGATCAGCACGTGTTTGCCGGTCAGCGTTTGGCGCTTGAAGCTTTCGGCGGCGCACCAGGCCAGGTCGGTGGCTTCCAGCATGCGGCCAAGGCCTACGTCGCCACAGGCCTGGCTGCCGGAAGCCGGGCCGAATACCTGGATGCCGCGGCTTTTGAGCAGGTCGAGATTGGCCTGGGTGGCCGGGTCGCGCCACATGGCCTGGTTCATGGCCGGGGCCACGGCAACGGTGGCGTCGGTGGCCAGTATCAGGGTGGTCAGCAGGTCGTCTGCCATGCCTTGGGCCATGCGCGCCATCAGGTCGGCAGTGGCGGGGGCGATGAGCACCAGGTCGGCCCACTTGGCCAGCTCGATATGGCCCATGGCCGCTTCGGCGGCGGGGTCGAGCAGGTCCATGTGCACCGGGTGGCCGGACAACGCCTGCAGGGTCAGCGGGGTGATGAACTCTGCACCGCCACGGGTCATGACGACGCGCACCTGCGCGCCGTGCTCCAGGAGTCGGCGGATCAGCTCGGCGCTTTTGTAGGCGGCAATGCCGCCACCGACGCCGAGAACGATGCGCTTGTGATACAGCCGCTGCATAGGCTTTTGCCTTTTTCCAGTGAAAGCGGGCGGCGACAAGAACTGCCTGCGGCAGAACGTCGCATGTACGAGGCGAACTAGATTAACACAGGGCCCAAACGTGCCGCAGCAGGACCAAGGAGCAGGGATGAGTATCAGGGAATGGCCGGCTGAAGAGCGGCCGAGGGAGAAGCTGCTGTCGCGTGGCGTAGCGGTGTTGTCGGATGCCGAGCTGGTGGCTGTGCTGCTGGGTTCGGGGGTTGCTGGGCGTAATGTGATGGACCTGGCGCGAGGGTTGCTGGTGCGCTTTGGTGGCCTGAGGCAGTTGCTCGATGCCGATCGCCAAGCCGTTTTGCGCGAGCCTGGCCTCGGCCCCGTGAAGTACGCCCAGTTGCAGGCCTTGCTGGAGATTGGCCGGCGTTACCTGGATGAGGGTATCGAGCGCACGCCTGCGCTGGAAAGCCCGGTGGCGGTGCGGCGTTACCTCAAGGCCATGCTGCGGCATGAGGCCAGTGAGGTGTTTGGGTGTTTGTTTCTGGATACCAAACATCGGCCGCTGGCGTTCGAAATCCTGTTCAGGGGCACGATCGACCGGGCCAGTATCTATCCGCGGGAAGTGGTGCGCCGGGCGTTGCTGCACAACGCGGCGGCAATGATCTTGTGCCACAACCATCCGTCGGGCAACAGCGAGCCAAGCCAGGATGATGTGCACATGACGCTAGCGCTCAAGCGAGCGCTAGGGCTGATCGATGTGCGAGTGCTGGACCACGTCATCGTGGGTGACGGCGAGCCGTTGTCGATGGTGGAACAGGGGTGGATCGTTGCCTAGGTGCTGCGGTGCATGTGCCGGCCTCTTCGCGGGTCAAGCCCGCTCCCACAGGTACTTCACTGTTCTCAAGGGCAGTGACATCCCGGTGGGAGCGGGCTTGACCCGCGAAGAGGTCGGCACAGGCAGTTGCACCCTCAGCGGGTCACCGAAACCTTGCTGAAATCCAACCGCCCGAACGGGCTCACCTGGTACCCCTCGACCCCCTGGCGCAGCAAGGTGGCCGCCGTGGGGTGCGCCAGCGGCACCCACAGTGCCTGCTGCTGGATCAACGTCTGCGCCTGCTGGTACAAGCGGCTGCGCACGCTCTGGTCGTTGGTGGTGCGGCCAGCATTGATCAACTGGTCAAGGCGGCTGTCGCAGAACCGCGCGAAGTTGGTCCCTGATTTCACTGCAGCACAGGAAAACTGCGGGCTGAGGAAGTTATCCGGGTCACCGTTGTCACCCGCCCAGCCCATGAACAGCAAATCATGCTCGCCGGCCTTGGCGCGGCGGATCAGCTCGCCCCATTCGATCACCCGGATCTCGGCCTTGATGCCGATCTTGCCCAGGTCGGCTTGCAGCATCTGCGCCCCAAGGCTGGGGTTGGGGTTGAGCAGGCTGCCCGACGGGCGGGTCCAGATCGTGGTGCTGAAGCCCTCTGGCAGGCCTGCTTTGGTCAGCAGGGCCTTGGCCTTTTTCAGGTCCATGGGGTAGCCAGGCAGGTCCTTGGCGTAGCTCCAGGTGTTGGGCGGGTAGGGGCCGTTGGCGGCCGTCGCGGTGCCTTCGAACACGGCCTTGAGGTAGGCCTGCTTGTCGAAGGCCAGGTTGATGGCCTGGCGCACCTCTGGCTTGTCCAGCGGCGGGTGTGCGCTGTTGATGGCGACGAAGGCGGTCATGAACGCCGGCGTGCTGGCGACCTGGAGGCTGCCATCCTTGCTGGCTTCAGCGATATCCAGCGGTTTGGGCGACAGGGCGACCTGGCATTCGTTGCGCTTGAGCTTCTGCAGGCGCACGTTGGCATCGGTGGTGATGGCGAAGATCAGCGGGTCGACGCCAGGCTTGCCAGCGAAGTAGTCGGGGTTGGCGCGGTAGCGCACCACGGCGTCCTTCTGGAAGCGCTGGAAGACGAACGGCCCGGTGCCGATCGGCTGGCTGTTGAGCTTTTCCGGGGTACCTGCCTTGAGCAGCTTGTCGGCATATTCGGCAGAATAGATCGAGGCAAAGCCCATGCTCAGGGTGGCCAGGAACGTGGCATCCGGGTGGGCCAGGGTGAAGCGCACGGTCTGCGGTTCAGGGGCGTCGATCGACTTGATCAGGTTGCCCAGTTGCAGCGATTGTGCGTGCGGGTAACCGCCCGGGGCGGTCTTGTGCCAGGCGTGGGCCGGGTAGAGCATGCGCTGGAAGCTGAACAGCACATCGTCGGCGTTCAGCGCGCGGGACGGTTTGAAGTAGGCAGTGGTGTGAAACTTCACGTCATCGCGCAGCTTGAAATCGTAGATCAGGCCGTCGGCCGACACCGTCCAGCTCGCCGCCAGGCTGGGTACTACCTTGCCCTGGGCCGCATCGAACTCCACCAGGCGGTTCATCAGCACGTCGGCCGAGGCGTTGGTGGTGGTCAGCGAGTTGTACTGGACCACGTCGAAACCTTCGGGGCTGGCTTCGCTGCAAACACTCAGCGCGGCTGCCTGGGTGACGCCTGCGGTAAACAGTGAGGTGAACAAGAGGGAAAGGGCGGCGGCACGCATCGTGACTCCTTGGCTGTCAGTGGCCCATCTGCCAGTGCAGTCTGGAAACGTCCTACCCTAGTGCGCCCGCCTGCAAATGACCACACCCTTTTTTACAAATTCGGCGACGAGTGGTCGACGCCTGACGGGGCCTGCCGCTATGCTGCCCCGGCGCACTCGGCGTCGTGTCAATATTCATCATATGTTGTTGCAGCCGAGTCTTTCTGGTATAAAGCAGCGCTCTTTTCTAGGGGCTCGGCCTGTCGCATCAGCGGATCCGGTCGATAAGACCTCCAGAATCACGGCGCCTGGCGCCAAAGACTGAGAGATTAAGCGGCCAACCCATGCCGGGTTGGGCATGTGGTTTTAGAGGGCTGAGTCATGTCGAGAGTCTGTCAAGTTACTGGTAAGGGTCCAGTAACCGGGAACAACATTTCCCACGCAAACAACAAAACCCGTCGTCGTTTCCTGCCGAACCTGCAGCACCACCGTTTCTGGGTTGAGTCCGAGAAGCGTTTCGTGCGTCTGCGTGTTTCCGCCAAGGGCATGCGTATCATCGACAAGCGCGGCATCGACGCCGTTCTGGTTGACATCCGTAAAGCTGGCGCCAAGGTTTAAGGGAGAACATCATGCGTGAATTGATCCGTCTGGTTTCGAGTGCCGGTACCGGCCACTTCTACACCACCGACAAGAACAAGCGCACCACCCCGGACAAAATCGAGATCAAGAAATATGATCCGGTTGTTCGTAAGCACGTGGTGTACAAGGAAGCCAAGATCAAGTAATTGATCGGCGACCTGAAAAAAAACCCGCATCCGAAAGGATGCGGGTTTTTTTATGGCCTTCGCTCGGTCAGCCGAAGCTGAACCCCTTAATCAGGCCGTTGGCATCGGTCCTGATGTGCACCCGGTTGATATCGTATTCGAGGGTGGACATCTCATTGGGGCCTACCACACGAGTGCGGCCGGTGAGTGCGCTGATGGTGGCTTTAACCCCAGGCTCGTAAGGCGTATCGACCAGATGGGCGAGGGCTTGCAAGGCTTCATCGTTGTTCATGCTTGGTATCCTTCTGAAGTAAATGGCCCGGTGTGGGCAGGGCCATCCTCACGCATGCCAGCTGGCCGGCTGTGTTACATAGTTATTTCTGCTCGAACATTACATAGATCTTGCGGCAAGGCTCCAGCACTTCCCAGGTGCCCTTGAAGCCTGCCGGGATGACGAACCGATCACCGGCACGCAGGGTCTTGGCGCCGCCGTCCTGGTCACGCAGCACCGAAACACCCAGCACGATCTCGCAGTACTCGTGTTCGGTGTAGTTGACCGTCCACTGGCCGACTTCACCTTCCCAGACGCCCGCGGCGAACTGGCCGCACGGGCTGGCGTAGTGGTTGTAGACGGCCTGGTCCGGCTCGCCTTTGAGGATTTTCTCTGCCGCCGGGCGGTAGCGTTCGGCCTCGGTAAGAACCTGGGCGAAGTCGATGATGCTGGCGATGCTCATGGTGCGGCTCCTGTTGTTGTTTAATAAAATGAACATCAGTAGGCGTTTAGGCCTTTCGTGTCAAATATATTGATAGTTTACACGGCCTGGTTTAGGGTATCGCTTGCCCGTGTGCGCTCGTCGCCCGGCCAGAATTTCTGACAACGCCAGTGAGTCCTCAGTGCGGCGTTGCACCTAAACAAGAGGAGGAGTTTCGTATGACCACCCTGACTCGTGCGGACTGGGAACAACGTGCCCAGCAACTGAAGATCGAAGGCCGTGCCTTCATCAACGGCGAATACACCGACGCCGCCTCCGGTGAAACCTTCGAGTGCCTGAGCCCGGTCGACGGACGCTTCCTGGCCAAGGTCGCCAGCTGCGACCTGGCCGACGCCAACCGTGCTGTCGAGAACGCCCGCGCCACCTTCGATTCCGGTGTCTGGTCGCGCCTGGCGCCGGCCAAGCGCAAAGCCAAGCTGATCCGCTTCGCCGACCTGCTGCGCAAGAACGTCGAAGAGCTGGCGCTGCTTGAAACCCTGGACATGGGCAAGCCGATCGGCGATTCCTCGAGCATCGACGTCCCAGGTGCGGCACAAGCCCTGCACTGGAATGCCGAAGCTATCGACAAGGTTTACGACGAAGTCGCGCCGACGCCGCATGACCAGCTCGGCCTGGTAACCCGTGAGCCGGTGGGTGTGGTCGGCGCCATCGTGCCGTGGAACTTCCCGCTGCTGATGGCATGCTGGAAGCTCGGCCCAGCCCTGGCCACCGGTAACTCGGTAGTCCTGAAGCCGTCCGAAAAATCGCCACTGACCGCCATCCGCATCGCCCAGCTGGCCATCGAAGCCGGCATCCCGGCCGGTGTGCTGAACGTGCTGCCAGGCTACGGCCACACAGTAGGCAAGGCCCTGGCCCTGCACATGGATGTCGACACGCTGGTGTTCACCGGTTCGACCAAGATCGCCAAGCAACTGATGATCTACGCTGGCGAATCGAACATGAAGCGTATCTGGCTGGAAGCCGGTGGCAAGAGCCCGAATATCGTCTTCGCCGACGCGCCAGACCTGCAAGCTGCCGCCGAAGCCGCCGCCAGCGCCATCGCCTTCAACCAGGGCGAAGTCTGCACCGCAGGCTCGCGCCTGCTGGTCGAGCGTTCGATCAAGGATACCTTCCTGCCTATGGTGGTCGAGGCCCTCAAAGGCTGGAAGCCTGGCAACCCACTGGACCCGCAGACCACCGTCGGCGCGCTGGTCGACACCCAGCAGATGAACACCGTGCTGTCGTACATCGACGCCGGCCACAAGGACGGCGCCAAACTGCTGGCTGGTGGCAAGCGCATCCTCGAAGAGACCGGCGGCACCTACGTCGAGCCGACCATCTTCGACGGCGTGACCAACGCCATGAAGATCGCCCAGGAAGAGATCTTTGGCCCAGTATTGTCGGTGATTACCTTCGACACTGCCGAAGAAGCCATCGCCATCGCCAACGACACGCCGTATGGCCTGGCCGCCGGCATCTGGACCTCGGACATCTCCAAGGCCCACAAGACCGCCCGTGCCGTGCGCGCTGGCAGTGTCTGGGTCAACCAGTACGACGGCGGCGACATGACCGCACCGTTCGGCGGCTTCAAGCAGTCGGGCAACGGCCGTGACAAGTCGCTGCATGCGCTGGAGAAGTACACCGAGCTGAAGGCGACCTGGATCAAGCTGTAAATCGCTGGGGCCGCGCTGCGGCCCATTCGCGGGGCAAGCCCGCTCCCACAGGCTCACCACTGATTTCAGAATCTCGGTGATGAGCTTGTGGGAGCGGGCTTGTTCCGCGAGTGGGCCCAAGAAAATCCAACAGGAAGAACACATGCGCTGGGGCACCTACTTCGCCGTACTGGCATCCGTACTCAGTGTCGGCCTGGCGCTCGGCGTGAGCATGCCGCTGGTGTCCCTGCGCCTGGACGGGTGGGGCTACGGCAGTTTTGCCATCGGCGTCATGGCCGCGATGCCTGCCTTGGGCGTATTGCTGGGCGCCAGCCTGGCCAGCCGCCTGGCCGGGTGGGTCGGCGTGCCCTCGGCGATGCGCCTGTGCCTGTGGGGCGGTGCGCTGTCGATCGGCCTGCTGGCGCTGCTGCCCAGCTACCCGCTCTGGCTGGCTCTGCGCCTGCTGATCGGCATGTCCCTGACCGTGGTGTTCATCCTTGGCGAAAGCTGGATCAACCAGCTGGTGGTCGAGCAATGGCGGGGCCGGCTGGTGGCGCTGTATGGCAGCAGCTATGCCTTGAGCCAACTGGCCGGGCCATTGGTGCTGGGCTTTCTCGGCTCGGACGACGATTTCGGTTTCTGGGCCGCGACCGCCTTGCTGTTGCTGGCACCCCTGGTGCTGTTGGGGCGCGGCGGGGCGCCTACCACCGAAGCGTACAGCGTCACTTTCCGCGACCTGTTCGCCTTCTGCCGGCGCCTGCCGGTGATCGCCTGGGCGATTGCCCTGTTCGCTTCGTTCGAGGCGATGATCCTGACCTTGCTGCCGGTCTACTGCCTGCAGCAAGGGTTCACTACCGAGATTGCACTGTTCATGGTGAGCACCGTGGTGGTGGGCGATGCGGTGCTGCAATTACCCATCGGCGCATTGGCCGACCGCATGTCGCGGCGCACCCTGTTCAGCGGTTGTGCGGTGACCTTGCTGTGCTCAAGCCTGGCGATACCGCTGTTGCTGCACACGCCGGTGATCTGGCCGCTGTGGGTGCTGTTCGGGGCCAGTGCCGGTGGCCTGTTCACCTTGTCGCTGGTGTTGATCGGCGAGCGCTATCGGGATGATGCGCTGGTGCGGGCCAATGCCCACGTGGCGCAGTTGTGGGGCATTGGTTGCCTGCTTGGGCCGCTCTTGGCGGGGGCCGGGAGCCAGTGGATCAGCGGGCATGCGTTGCCGTTGCTGATGGCTGTGGGGGCGGCGGGGTTGGTGGTGTTGATTCGGCGGCGGGGGGCTTTCGAGCCGGCTTCGGCTTGAGCATGTATGGGGCCGCTTTGCGGCCCTTTCTGAACGGTCGGGCGGCGCCTAAAGGGCTGCGATCACAGCATCTTTTCAAGGCCGACGGCCTTGCTGACCCAGGCGTTGAACCGTCGCCACATCCCGCCAGGCTCGGACGTCAGTATCCGCTGCTTGCCGTCTTCTTCAGTCACCCACACCAGTTTGTCACCCCGCAACTGCGGCTGGTAGCTCAGCGCCGGGGCCATACCCTGCACCGCCAGCGCGCGCGTGTATTCGGCCAGTTCCGGGCTGTCCACCAGCACACCGACTTCGGTATTCCACAGCACCGATCGCGGGTCGAAGTTGAACGAACCGATGAAGGTCTTGCGCCGGTCGAACACGATCGCCTTGCTGTGCAGGCTCGAATCCGAACCGCCATGGAAGCTCAACCGCCCGGCACTCGGGTCACCCGGCTGGCGGCGTAATTCATACAGCTTCACGCCATGTTCGAGCAGCGCCCGGCGATACGGCGCATAGCCGCCGTGCACCGCAGGTACGTCGGTCGCTTCCAGCGAGTTGGTCAGCAGTTTGACCGAGATGCCGGCATCGGCGTTGTGGGTCAGGTACAGCAAGCCCGATTCACCGGGCACGAAATACGCCGACACCAGGATCAGCTCGTGGCGAACGTTGTTCAGGTCGGGGGCCAGTTGCTGGGTCAGCAACAGTTGCGGGTCTGGCTCGTCATTGGCCAGGACCTTGCTCGGCGCATCCCACAGGGCCTGGCTGTGCGCCCAGATCAACTCGTTGCGCCACACATCCAGGCGCGGCTGCGACTGGTAGGCCATCAAGCGGTCATACAAGGCCTTGCGTCGCGTACGCGCCTCGGCCAGGGAAACTTCCAGGCGATGGCGGCTGGCGTGCAGGTCGTGGGCATCGGGCTGGCGCCAGAGGAAATCGCCGATGGGGCGGCTCAGGGCGCTGTTCCAGTACTGGTCGAAACTGTGGCCAAGTTGTTCGGCCACCGGGCCCACGCCCAGCAGGTCGATGTCGGTGAAGTTGAGGTTGGGTTCGGCATCGAAGTATTCGTCGCCCAGGTTGCGCCCGCCGACGATGGCCATGCTGTTGTCCACCAGGAACAGCTTGTTGTGCATGCGCCGGTGCTGGCGCGACAGGTTGAACAAGCGGCCTACCGCACGCGTCACCCCGGTGCTACGCCCCAGGTGCAGCGGGTTGAAGACGCGAATCTGGATGTTCGGGTGGGCGTCGAGGGTACCCATGATGGTGTCCAGGCCGTCGCTGGTGGTGTCGTCGAGCAGAATGCGCACGCGCACGCCGCGGTCGGCGGCACGCAACAGTTCATGGACCAGCGCACGGGTGCTGAGGCCGTCATGAACGATGTAGTACTGCAGGTCGATGCTGGCCTGGGCGTTGCGGATCAGCTCGGCGCGCGCGCGAAACGCCTCGTTGCTGTTGGGCAGCAAACGAAAGCCCGAACGGCCCTCGTAGGGCGCAGCCTGGCGCAGCACCGAGCGGCCGAAAGCTGAGTCTTTGGCCGGCAGCGCCTGGCTGACTTCGCGGGGGATGTCGACGCTTGCGCAGCCTGCGAGGCCGCACAATAGCGTCAGCAGAAGCGGCAGAGCTCGCTGCAATCTCAAGGTAAGCGTGTCCTGTACAGCAAAGGCCTAAGGGGTTGGACCATGGTGGGCGGCGCAAAGTTACGCGCAGGCGTCGTCCTGATCCAGTAGACGAAGGGCGGTTTCACCCACTTTGCGCACGGCGGCCTCGATTGACGGCGTAGGCAGGGCCGCGAAGTTCATGCGCAAGCAGTGACGGAACTTGCCCGAGGCCGAGAAAATGCTGCCGACCGCGATCTGTACACCTTGCTCCAGTAAAGCGCGGTTCAGCCGCAGCGTGTCGAAATGTTCGGGCAGTTCGACCCACAGCATGAAGCCACCCTGGGGCCGACTGACACGCGTGCCCGGCGGGAAGTAACGGGTCACCCAGTCGCTCATCAGGTCGCGGCTGCGTTGGTACTGGCTGCGCATGCGCCGCACGTGAGGCTGGTAATGGCCGGCTTTGATGAAGTCGGCGATGGCCAGCTGGGGCTGGCTGGCGGTGCTGCCGGTGCTGATGTACTTCATGTGCAGCACCCGCTCCAGGTAACGCCCCGGCGCTACCCAGCCGATGCGCAGGCCGGGTGCCAAGGTCTTGGAGAACGAACTGCACAGCAATACACGGCCGTCGTCGTCGAACGACTTGAGGGTGCGCGGGCGCGGGTAGGTGTAGGCCAGGTCGCCGTACACATCGTCTTCGAGAATGGCCACGTCATAGCGCTGGGCCAGGCTGAGCAAGGCCTTCTTGCGTGCCTCGGGCATGATGTAACCCAGTGGGTTGTTGCAGCTCGGGGTGATCTGGATGAGCTTGATCGGCCACTGCTCCAGGGCCAGTTCCAGTGCTTCGAGGCTGATGCCGGTGACCGGGTCGGTGGGGATCTCCAGCGCCTTCATGCCCAGGCCCTTGAGGGTTTGCATGGCGCCATGAAAGCTGGGCGAGTCGACCGCAACAATGTCGCCTGGCTCGCACACGGCGCGAATGCTGCAGGACAGCGCCTCATGGCAGCCGGTGGTCACCACCAGGTCCGCCGGGCTCAGGCGGCAGCCGGAGTCCAGCGTCAGGCGGGCGATCTGCTCGCGCAGGGCCAGGTTGCCATGGATGTTGTCGTAGTAGAGGCCGGGCATGTCCTGGCGCCGGCTCAGCTGGGCGAGGCTGCGCAGCAGCGGCTTAAGGGTCGGGCTGTTGATGTCGGGCATGCCGCGCCCCAGCTGCATCACATCCTGGCGTGGGGTGCTGCGGACCAGTTCCAGCACCTGCTCCCACTGGGAGATGTCCACGGGGCGCTGGGCCGGGCGGCTGACGGCGGGCAGGGCAGGGAGGTGGCGGCCTTCGCTGACGAAATAGCCGGATTTGGGCCGCGGCGAGACCATGCCGCTGTCTTCGAGCATGCGGTAGGCCTGTTGCACGGTGCTCAGGCTGACCCCGTGCTCCACGCTCAGGGCACGCACCGAGGGCAGGCGCTGGCCGGGGCGATACAGGCCCTGTTCGATACGGGCGCCGAGCAACTCGGCGAGGTTGAGGTAAAGCGTCACGGCATACTCCAGCGCCGCTGAGCTGCAGCGACCAGTACAGTTGCGCTGAAAATACAGCATTCACCCGTCGATTCGCCAATTCTGTATGGGAATAATAAGCCGCTATTGGATCTGTATTGTCATCAGTGCCGACGCGCATGCTTGCTTCACGGTATCAACTGAGCGGGAGAACGCAGCGATGGGTGGCATGAGCGATGTGCGCTTGCAACTGATGGCCAAGGAGCTGGAAACCGGGCAGCACGCCAAGGTCTTCAATGCGCCGGCAGGCCTGAGCCGTTGGGGGCTGATGCTGCACCGCTGGCACACCCGCAGGGCCTTGTTGCAACTGACCGATGATGAATTGCGCGATGTCGGGCTGAGCTGGGAGCAGGCCCGAGAAGAGGGGCGTAAGCCATTTTGGAGGGATTGATTGAGGGCTACGTGGTGCATGGCTTGAGGGTGATGGTGGCGCTCGATTTGCGCGCCACTATCACCCTCAAGGCATGCTCCGCCTCACATCACCTAAACCAATTCCTTGAGCCGGTGCCAGAGCATCCCCAATGCCAGCAGTGGCGAGCGCAGGTGCTTGCCGCCAGGGAAGGTGATGTGCGGCACCTTGGCGAACAGGTCGAAGCGCCCGCTCTGCTGGCCGCTGATGGCCTCGCCAAGCAGGCGCCCTGCAAGGTGGGTGGCGTTGAGCCCATGGCCGGAATAGGCCTGGGCGTAGTAGACGTTCGGCTGGCTGGCCAAACGCCCGATCTGTGGCAGGCGGTTGGCCCCGATGCCAATCATGCCGCCCCATTGGAACTCGATGCGCACATCGGCCAACTGCGGGAATACCTTGAGCATCTTTGGCCGCATGTAGGCGGCAATGTCTTGCGGGTCGCGGCCGGAATAGTGGCAGGCACCGCCGAACAGCAGCCGCTGGTCGGCAGACAGCCGGTAGTAATCCAGCGCCACGCGCTGGTCGCACACGGCCATGTTCTGCGGCAGCAGCGCGCGGGCACGCGCGTCGCCCAGGGGCTCGGTGGCGATGATGTAGCTGCCGGCGGGTAGCACCTTGCCGCCCAGCTCGCGATTGAGGCCATTGTGGTAGGCGTTGCAGCACAGTACCAACGTCTTGGCACGGACCCGGCCTTGAGCGGTGTGTACCTTGACTTCGGGGCCGTACTCGATGCGCGTGACCTCTGACTGCTCGAACAGCCGCACGCCAAGGCGGCTGGCCACGGCCGCTTCGCCGAGGGCCAGGTTGAGCGGGTGCAGGTGGCCCGAGCCCATGTCGATCAGGCCGCCCACATAGCGGTCGGAGCCGACCACGCTGTGAATATCGTCTTTCGCCACCAGACGCAGCGCGTGGCGATACCCCAGGCTGCGCAATGCTTCGGCTTCTTCGGCAAAGCCTTGCAGCTCGCCAGGTTTGTTGGCCAGGTCGCAGTAGCCCCAGGTCAGGTCGCAGGCGATGTTGTGGCGCTCGACCCGCTCGCGGACGATCTCCACGGCCTCCAGGCCCATCAGCTTCATGCTGCGCACGCCTTCCTCGCCGATCACCGGGAGGAACTGCTCCAGGCCATGGCCGACACCGCGGATCAATTGCCCGCCGTTGCGCCCGCTAGCGCCCCAGCCGAGCTTGCGGGCTTCCAGCAGGATCACCGAGAGGCCACGTTCAGCCAGTTCGATGGCGGTGTTAAGGCCTGAATAGCCACCGCCAATGATGCACACGTCGGCGCTGTGCTCGCCTTGCAGGAAGGCATGATCGGCGTGTGGCGCGCTGCTGGCGGCGTAATAGGAAGCGGCGTGCTGCGCGCTATGAATCATGGGGTAGGTCCTGGGCTTTTGGGCAGAGGAGGGAGGATAAGCTGGGGTCGGAAGGTGGGCAACAAGGCGAGAGCCGCGTCCGCGTTCGCGGTTAAAGCTGCGCCCACAGGGCCGGTGCAATGGGCCTATAATTCACCCCACCTTCTTGCTCTGTACCCGCCATGTCCTGCAACCGCCACAAGATTCACTTCCTGCGCGAACTCATCCCTTCTTTCGAGTGCGAGCCCGGCTGCCACGACTGCTGCGGCCCGGTCACCACCTCGGCCGAAGAAATGGCTCGCCTGCCGCGCAAGACCGAGGCCGAGCAAGCCGCTGCGCTGCAGCACCTGGACTGCGTGCACTTGGGCCCCAACGGCTGCACAGTGTATGAAGAGCGCCCGATGATCTGCCGCCTGTTCGGCACCACCCCACGCATGGCCTGCCCGCGCGGCCGTGGCCCGGAGCAGATGATCGAGCCCGAGGCCGAGCAGCTCGTTCATCAATTCATTGCCACCACCCGCCAGGTGCTGGTCTAGCGTCAGTCCGGAATCGGCAGGCAGAGGCTCTCCTTCACCTCTTCCATCACGATGTAGCTCTTCGACTCGCGCACGTGCGGCAGCTTCAGCAGGATGTCGCCCAGCAGCTTGCGGTACGACGCCATCTCCGAAATACGCGCCTTTACCAGGTAGTCGAAATCGCCCGAAACCAGGTGGCACTCCAGCACATGGGGCAGCTTGAGCACCGCACGCCGAAACTCCTCGAAGGTGTCGCCAGACTTGTAGTCCAGGCTGATTTCGACGAACACCAGCAAGCTGCCCTTCAGGTGCTGCGGATTGAGCCGGGCGTTGTAGCCCATGATGATGCCCTCGCGTTCCAGGCGGCGGACGCGCTCGGTGCAAGGGGTGGTGGAAAGCCCAACTTTCTCGCCCAGTTCGGTGAAGGAAATACGCCCGTCATTCTGCAGGATCCGCAGTATGTTGCGGTCGATCTTGTCCAGTTCACGCTTGCTCTGGTGCTGGGTTCTCATAGGGGATGCCCCTCCGTGAAAGGCAATATTGCCGAGAATTCTCGCCAAATATAGGCTTTTATATAGTGAATTGCACTGGTCTGTAATTTTTATACTGCGCGCATCCATGCCATTTCAACAAAAGACAGCGGTGCGCCGCGTGCGAGGGATCAACAATGCGAGTTCTGGTACTTGGTAGCGGTGTGATCGGAACCGCCAGTGCCTATTATCTGGCCCGGCAAGGTTACGAAGTGACGGTGGTCGACCGCCAGCCGGCGGTAGCCATGGAAACCAGCTTCGCCAACGCAGGCCAGATCTCGCCCGGCTATGCCTCGCCCTGGGCCGCCCCGGGTGTACCGCTCAAGGCCATCAAGTGGTTGCTCGAACGCCACGCGCCCCTGGCCATCAAGCTGACCGGCGACGTTGACCAGTACCTGTGGATGGCACAGATGCTGCGCAACTGCACCGCCAGCCGTTATGCGGTGAACAAGGAACGCATGGTGCGTCTGTCCGAGTACAGCCGTGATTGCCTCGACGAGCTGCGTGCCGAAACCGGCATCGCTTATGAAGCCCGCACCCTGGGCACCACCCAGTTGTTCCGCACCCAGGCGCAGGTCGATGCCGCCGCCAAAGACATCGCCGTGCTCGAGCAGTCCGGTGTGCCTTATGAACTGCTCGACCGCGACGGCATCGCCCGCGTCGAACCGGCCCTGGCCGGGGTAAAAGACATTCTGGCCGGTGCCCTGCGCCTGCCCAACGACCAGACCGGCGACTGCCAGCTGTTCACCACCAAGCTTGCCGACATGGCGCTGAAGCTGGGTGTGGAGTTCCGCTTCGGCCAGGACATCCAGCGCCTGGACTTCGCCGGCGACCGCATCAATGGCGTGTGGATCGACGGCAAGCTGGAAACCGCCGACCGCTACGTGCTGGCCCTGGGCAGCTATTCGCCGCAGATGCTCAAGCCGCTGGGTATCAAGGCGCCGGTCTACCCGCTCAAGGGTTACTCGCTGACGGTGCCGATCACCAACGCCGACATGGCGCCGACCTCGACCATTCTCGATGAAACCTACAAGGTCGCCATCACCCGTTTCGACAACCGCATCCGCGTCGGCGGCATGGCTGAGATCGCCGGTTTTGACCTGTCGCTGAACCCGCGTCGACGCGAAACGCTGGAGATGATCGTCAACGACCTTTATCCTCGCGGCGGTGACCTGAGCCAAGCCAGTTTCTGGACCGGCCTGCGCCCGGCGACCCCGGACGGTACACCGATCGTGGGTGCCACTGCGTTCCGTAACCTGTTCCTGAACACCGGTCACGGGACCTTGGGTTGGACCATGGCGTGCGGTTCGGGTCGCCTGCTGGCAGACCTGATTGCGCGCAAGAAGCCGCAGATCAGTGCCGAAGGCCTGGATATTTCCCGTTATGGCAACAGCCGGGAAGCCACCAAGCAAGGCCAGACCGCGCCCGTGCATCAATGATTTGAAGGCCTGCGCTGGCCTCTTCGCGGGGTTACCTGCGAAGAGGCAAACACCGTTATTAAACTGAACCACCATAAGGCATGCCGCCATGCGTCCCGCCCGCGCCCTGATCGACCTCCAGGCCCTGCGCCACAACTACCGCCTTGCCCGTGAACTGACCGGCGCCAAAGCCCTTGCCGTGATCAAGGCCGATGCCTACGGCCACGGCGCGGTGCGTTGCGCCCTGGCACTGGAGGCCGAAGCCGATGGCTTTGCCGTGGCCTGCATCGAAGAAGCGCTAGAGCTGCGCGCAGCTGGCATCAAGGCGCCTGTGCTGTTGCTCGAAGGCTTCTTCGAGGCCAGCGAACTGGCCCTGATCGCCGAGCACGACCTGTGGTGCGTGGTGCATTCGCTGTGGCAGCTTGAAGCAATCGAAAAGACCCAGGTGCACAAGCCGCTGACCGTCTGGCTGAAGCTCGACAGCGGCATGCACCGCGTCGGCCTGCACCCCAAGGATTATCACGAGGCGTATCAGCGCCTGCTGGCTACTGGCAGCGTCCTGCGCATCGTATTGATGAGCCACTTCGCCCGTGCCGACGAACTGGACGCCGACGCCACCGCCGAGCAGATCTCGGTGTTCGAGGCCGCGCGCCAGGGGCTGGCTGCCGAGTGCAGCTTGCGCAACTCGCCCGGGGTGCTGGCGTGGCCACAGGCGGGTGGCGACTGGGTGCGCCCGGGCCTCATGCTGTATGGCGCCACCCCCTTCGAAGTCGCCCAGGCCGAGGCTGAGCGCCTGCAACCGGTGATGACCCTGCAATCGCGGGTCATCAGCGTGCGCGAGCTGCCGGCCGGCGAGCCGGTGGGCTACGGCGCCAAGTTCATCGGCACGCGGCCGACCCGCGTCGGCGTGGTCGCCATGGGCTATGCCGATGGCTACCCGCGCCAGGCGCCCAATGGCACCCCGGTGATGGTCGCGGGCAAGCGCAGCCAGCTGATTGGCCGGGTGTCGATGGACATGCTGTGCATCGACCTGACCGATGTGCCCGAGGCTACCGTGGGCAGCCCGGTGGAGCTGTGGGGCAAGCAGGTGCTGGCCAGCGAGGTGGCTGCCCATGCCGGCACCATTCCGTACCAGATCTTCTGCAACCTCAAGCGGGTGCCGAGGGACTACTGTGGTGAGTAGGTGCGACGAATAAGACGCTGAAGCGGACAGGTTGCAGGGTGGTGTGTTGTAAATACTGAACGGCATTGCCATGATATCGTTCACATTCACCCCCCTCTCTACCCGTTTCAGGAGGCTCCAGCTTTGGACGTCGGCGAACGACTGCAAGCCATCCGCAAGCTCAAGGGCCTGTCACAACGTGAGCTCGCCAAGCGCGCGGGTGTCACCAACAGCACCATCTCGATGATCGAGAAAAACAGCGTCAGCCCTTCGATCAGTTCGCTGCGCAAGGTGCTGAGCGGCATTCCGATGTCCATGGTCGAGTTCTTTTCGGTCGAACTGGCCGCCGAGAGCCCTACGCAGGTCGTCTACAAGGCCCATGAGCTGATCGACATCTCGGACGGTGCGGTGACCATGAAGCTGGTGGGCAAGTCGCACCCCAACCGCGCCATTGCGTTTCTCACCGAGGTCTACCCACCGGGTGCCGACACCGGTGCCGAGATGCTTACCCACGACGGTGAAGAGACCGGCATCCTGCTTGAAGGGCGGCTTGAGCTGGTGGTCGGCAACGAGATTTTCATCCTCGAAGAGGGCGACAGCTACTACTTCGAAAGTACCCGCCCGCACCGCTTTCGCAACCCCTTCAAGGAACCTGCCCGGTTGATCAGCGCCGCGACGCCTTCAAACTTTTGATCCAGCGCAGTGCATTGTTTCGGCAATACCCCTTTCCTGTGTGGGGTCGTTTCACGGCCTCTGGGTTCCCGCTATACTTTTCAACGCTCGCCGATCCGTGGCCGCGAGCGTGATTAGCCACCATGAGGGTGTACGCGTGAACCAAATCAAGAAGATGCTGGCTGTACCAGCAGCCGTATTCGCCCTCTGGGCAATGAGCGCAACCGCTGCAACCAATGACGACATCGCCAAGCGCCTAGAGCCGGTGGGCCAGGTGTGCGTCCAGGGCCAGGAGTGCAAGGGCATGGAGGTTGCCACTGCGGCAGCTGGCGGCGCTGCCAAGACGCCGGACGACATCATCGCCAAGCACTGCAATGCCTGCCATGGCACCGGCTTGCTGGGCGCGCCGAAAATCGGCGATACCGCCGCGTGGAAGGAACGTGCCGACCACCAGGGCGGCCTGGATGGCATCCTGGCCAAGGCCATTACCGGTATCAATGCCATGCCGCCGAAGGGCACCTGTGCCGATTGCTCGGATGATGACCTGATGGGTGCGATCAAGAAGATGTCGGGGTTGTAAGCAGCCGCTCAATTGCATGAGGCCCGCCTTTGATGGCGGGCTTTGTATATGTGCAGCCAGTGCCGGCAACCAACCCGCTGAACCCCATGTCCAACCCCTGACCCCATGGAAGACTCAGGAGGCCAAGATGCACCTCTGCTCCATCGATCAGGCAGTCGACCAGGCGCTGTCGCGCCTGCCGGCCCACATTCACATGGGCCTGCCGCTGGGCCTTGGCAAACCCAACGCCTTCGTCAATGCGCTGTACGCCCGAGTGCGCGAACTGCCCGAGCGCCAGCTGACGATCTACACCGCCTTGTCCCTTGGCCGTCCACCCTTGGGCGACGGCCTGCAGCGGCGCTTCCTCGAACCCTTCATCGAGCGTGTGTTCGCCGATTACGAAGACCTCACCTACCTCGCCGACCTGCGCAACGACCAACTGCCGCCGAACATCCGCGTCGAGCAGTTCTTCATGCAGCCCGGCAGCCTGCTGCACAGCGAGAGCGCCCAGCAGGACTACGTCAGCAGCAACTACAGCCACGCCGCCCGTGACATCAACGCCAAGGGCCTTAACCTGATTGCCCAGCTGGTGGCCGCCACGCCAGAAAAGCCCGTGCACCTGAGCTTGGCCTGTAACCCCGACATCACCCTCGACCTGCTGCCGATGATCGCCAAGCGCCGCGCGGCCGGTGAAACCATTCTCATGCTGGGCCAGGTGCATGCCGAGCTGCCCTACATGCCGGGTGACTCGGAGCTGAGCATCGACGCATTCGACCTGCTGATCGATGAGGTGGAGCAACGCCGGCTGTTCTCCACGCCGAACATGCCGGTCACCACCCAGGACCATTGCATCGGCCTGCACGCCAGCACCCTGGTGCGTGATGGCGGCACCTTGCAGATAGGCATCGGCGCCATGGGCGATGCCGTGGCCGCTGCGCTGTTAGCGCGCCAGGGCGACAATGCGGGCTATCGGGCATTGATGGATGAACTGGATGTTGGCCCTTGGCAAACCCTGATCCAGCGGGAAGGGGGGCTGGATGCCTTCGCCCAAGGCCTCTACGGATGCAGCGAAATGTTCGTCAACGGCCTGCTGGCGCTGGCCGAGGCGGGCGTGGTGCGGCGCCCGGCAGACGAGCAGGGCGTACTGGTGCATGGCGGGTTTTTCCTCGGCCCACGGGCGTTCTACCAACGCTTGCGGGACATGCCGCTGGAGCAGCGCGCACGGTTTGCCATGACGCGTATCAGTTTCATCAATGAGCTGTATGGCCAGGAAGAACTGAAGCGCCGCCAGCGCCGGGATGCGCGGTTCATCAATACGGTATTCACCATGACCCTGCTGGGCGCGGGGGTGGCCGACCAGCTGGAGGATGGCCGTGTGCTCAGCGGCGTGGGCGGGCAGTACAACTTCGTCGCCCAAGGCCACGCGCTGGAGGGCGGGCGATCGATACTGCTGTTACGTAGCTGGCGCGAGGCGGCGGGCGAGGTCAGCTCGAACCTGCTGTGGGCCTACGGCCACTGCACCATCCCCAGGCACCTGCGCGATATCGTGGTGACCGAGTACGGCATCGCCGACCTGCGCGGGCAGACCGACAGTGAAGTGATTGCACGGTTGTTGGCGGTCAGTGATTCGAGGTTCCAGGGCGAGCTGATCGAACAGGCCAAGAAGGCCGGCAAGTTGGCCAGGGATTTCCAGCTGGAAGCACGCTTTACCGACAACACGCCAGAGCGCCTTGAGGCCATCCGGGCGCGCCATGCAGGGCTGTTTCCGGAGTATCCGCTGGGCACCGATTTCACGGCCGAAGAGCGTGACTTGCTGCGGGCGTTGAACTGGCTGAAGAGCAAGTTCAGGTTGAGCGAGGTACTGGGGCTGGGCAAGGCAGCGCTGGATGCGCCGGGGCCGGAGGGGTATGCGGCGCAGTTGGCGCGCATGGGGTTGGGGGATCCCCAAGGGCTGAAGGAAGAAATCTATCAGCGGTTATTGCTGGCGGGTTTGGCGGCGACCCGATAATTGTCGGGGCCGCAGAGCGGCCCTTTCGCGACGCAAGGCCGCTCCTACAGGCTCGCGCGATCTGCTTCACCTGTAGGAGCGGCCCCAACGGCGATCACTCGATGAAGCTGACCACACCACCTGCCAGCGACTTCACCCGCGCCAGCGATTCAACGCGGTAGCCCTGGCTGTCCAGCTCGGCACGGCCGCCCTGGAACGACTTCTCGATGACGATACCCAGCCCAGCCACCGTGGCGCCAGCCTGCTTGATGATCGAGATCAGTGCCTGCGACGCCTTGCCGTTGGCCAGGAAGTCATCGATCACCAGCACGCGGTCGCTGCTGTTGAGATGGCGCGGCGAGATGGCCACGGTGTTCTCGGTCTGCTTGGTGAAGGAGTACACCGAGGCAGTCAGCAGGTTCTCGGTCAGCGTCAGCGACTGGTGCTTGCGCGCAAAGATCACCGGCACGCCCAGCTTCAGGCCCGTCATCACCGCCGGGGCAATGCCCGAGGCTTCGATGGTGACGATCTTGGTCACGCCGGCGTCGGCGAACAGGCGGGCGAACTCGTCACCGATCAGCTGCATCAGCGCAGGGTCGATCTGGTGGTTGAGAAACGCGTCGACTTTGAGAACCTGATCGGAAAGCACGATGCCTTCTTCGCGAATCTTCTGATGCAGTGCTTCCACTGTGGTTTTCCTCGATGTAGCAAAGGTGGCCGCAACAGCGGCAACGGTTAAAGAGTAAGGGTTGATCAGCGTTTGAGCATCGCCCGAATATCGGCCAGTGCGTTGTTGCCACGCGCAGCTTTGACTTCGACTGGCGCATCGTCCAGGCCTTCCCAGGCCAGGTCGTCCGGCGGCAGTTCGTCGAGGAACCGGCTCGGTGTGCAGTCGATGATCTCGCCGTACTGCTTGCGCTTGGCCGCAAAGGTGAAGGCCAGGGTCTGGCGCGCGCGGGTGATGCCCACGTAGGCCAGGCGGCGTTCTTCTTCGATGGTGTCGGCTTCGATGCTGGAGCGGTGCGGGAGGATCTCTTCTTCCATGCCCATGATGAACACGTAAGGGAATTCCAGCCCCTTGGAGGCATGCAGGGTCATCATCTGCACGCCTTCGGCGTTTTCTTCCTCTTCCTGCTGGCGCTCGAGCATGTCGCGCAGCACCAGCTTGCCGATGGCGTCCTCGATGGTCATGTCACCCTCTTCGTCCTTCTCGAGGGTGTTTTTCAGCGCTTCGACCAGGAACCAGACGTTGCTGATACGGAACTCCGCCGCCTTGTCGCTGGCGGTTTGCTGGCGGATCCAGTTCTCGTAGTCGATGTCGCGGATCATTTCGTGCAGCGCGGCGATCGGGTCGTCCAGCGCCACCTTGTGGCGCACACCGTCCAGCCAATGCTTGAAGCGCTGCAGGCGCTCGGTGTAACGGGCGTCCAGGTGCTCGCCCAGGCCCATCTCCTCGCTGGCGGCGTACATCGAGATACCGCGTTCGGTCGAATAGTTACCGAGCTTTTCCAGGGTCGTGGAGCCGATTTCCCGGCGCGGCACATTGATGACCCGCAGGTAGGCGTTGTCGTCGTCGGGGTTCACCAGCAGGCGCAGGTAGGCCATGAGGTCCTTGACCTCCTGGCGGCCGAAGAAGCTGTTGCCGCCGGACAGGCGATACGGCACCTGGTGGTGCTGCAGCTTGAGTTCGATCAGCTTGGCCTGGTAGTTGCCGCGGTAGAGGATGGCGAAGTCGCTGTACGGGCGGTTGGTGCGCAGGTGCAGGGTGAGGATTTCCATGGCCACCCGTTCGGCCTCGGCTTCCTCGTTCTTGCAACGGATCACACGGATCTCGTCGCCCACGCCCATCTCGCTCCACAGCTGCTTTTCGAACGCGTGTGGGTTGTTGGCGATCAGCACGTTGGCGCAGCGCAGGATGCGGCTGGTGGAGCGGTAGTTCTGCTCCAGCATGACGATTTTAAGGGAGGGGTAGTCCTCCTTGAGCAGCATCAGGTTCTCGGGCCGCGCGCCGCGCCAGGCGTAGATCGACTGGTCGTCGTCGCCGACCACGGTGAACTGGTTGCGCATGCCGATCAGCATTTTCACCAGCAGGTACTGGCTGGCGTTGGTGTCCTGGTATTCATCGACCAGCAGGTAGCGCACGCGGTTCTGCCAGCGCTCCAGCACCTCGGGGTGTTCCTGGAACAGCTTGACCGGCTGCAGGATCAGGTCGTCGAAGTCCACCGCGTTGAACGCCTTGAGCGTGCGCTGGTAGTGGGTATAGACGATGGCGGCGGTCTGCTCGCGCGGGTTGCGAGCCTTTTCCAGGGCCTCGGGGGGGAGGATCAAGTCGTTCTTCCAGGCACCGATCATGTTCTTGATCTCGTCGATGCCGTCGTCGCCGGAATACTCTTTCTGCATGATGTCCGACAGCAGTGCCTTGATGTCGGACTCGTCGAAGATCGAAAAACCAGGCTTGTAGCCCAGGCGCTCATGCTCCTTGCGGATGATGTTCAAGCCCAGGTTGTGGAAGGTGCACACGGTCAGGCCGCGGCCTTCCCCCGGCCGCAGCAGGGTGGCGACCCGCTCTTTCATCTCGCGTGCGGCCTTGTTGGTGAAGGTCATCGCCACGATGTACTGGGCACGGATGCCGCAGTTCTGGATGAGGTGGGCAATCTTGCGCGTGATCACGCTGGTCTTGCCGGAACCTGCACCGGCGAGCACCAAAAGAGGGCCGCCAACGTAGTCTCGGGCTTCCTGTTGCCGGGGATTGAGTCGGGACATGCTAGAAACCGGGGGTCGCCAGAAAATAGCCGCGCATTCTAACAGGCATGGGCCGGTTATGGCGCGACCGTCTGACGTCTGAGTCAGACTTTTGTCTGCGCATAAGCATTAGTTAGGCTCATGCTATTCATTGAAAAAATCGTATTTGCCGGTTGGCCTGGTTTCGCGCAGGATGCACGACAAAATGCGTCGGGGTGTACATGTCTAAAAATGGAAATCATTTTCATTAATGCAGTAGCATACCTGGCCTCTGCCGCTGCCCCGTCCAAGCCCTAAGGAGCCCGCTTGTCCACGCCTGTCGAACCTCTGCGTTTGCTGCTGTTGGCTGATGAGCCGGAATGGGCCGTGCTGTTGCGTGAGTGCGTGCAGGCCCTTGGCGGCAGCGCAGTGTTGTTGACCGCACCTGACTGGGAGTCGGTCGACAGCCTGTTCAGCCATGACCGCCAGGCCGTGGTCCTGGCCACACCGGCCCTGCAGCCTGCCCCTGGGCGCTGCGAACTGCCCACCATCGTGCTGCTCGATCACGAGCCGGAGGTGGCGCCCGGCGGGGTCAGCGACTGGCTGGTGCGCGACCATCTCAATGCTGATACCTTGCGCCGCTCGCTGCGCCATGTGCGCGAGCGCGGCGTGCTGGTGGCCACCTTGCAACGCCTGGCCGAGCAGGACCCACTGACCGGCATCGCCAACCGCCAGGGGTTTCAGGCCTTGCTGACGGCGCGCCTGGCAGAAGGTGATGGCCGTGGCCTGGCCCTCGGCCACCTCGACCTGGACAACTTCCGCCACGTCAACGACGCCCTCGGCCACCAGAGCGGCGACCGCCTTATCCTGCAGGTGGTGGTGCGGCTCAAGCAGCAACTGGAGGCCGGTGACCTGGTGGCGCGACTGGGCAGCGACGAATTCGCCCTGCTGATCGATACCCGCCGTGACCCGAACCGGGCCGAGTGGATGGCCGAACGCATCATCGAGGCCTTGGCCGAGCCCTACTGGATCGACGGCGAAAGCCTGCTGCTCGGCTGCAGCCTGGGCCTGGCGCATGCCCGCGCGCAGAGCGGTGCCGACCCCCTGATGTGGCATGCGCATATCGCCATGCGCCAGGCCAAGGGCAGCCAAGGCTGTACCTTTCATGTCTTCAATGAACGCATCAACTGCAACGCCCGCAGCCTTGCCGACCTGGAAAGCGAGCTGCGCCGGGCCCTGCGCCGTGACGAGCTGGAGCTGCACTACCAGCCACGGCTGAACCTGGCCGATGGGCGTATTGTCGGCCTGGAGGCGTTGGTGCGCTGGCGCCATGCCGAACGCGGCCTGTTGCCGCCCAGCGAGTTCGTGCCGCTGGCCGAGCAGAGCGGGCTGATCGTGCCGTTGGGCTACTGGGTGATATCGCGCGCGCTGCGTGACATGCAGGCGCTGTGCGAGCATGGCCTGGCGCCGTTGCACATGGCGGTGAACCTGAGCTTTCGCCAGTTTCAGGACAGCCAGCTACTGACGACCCTGAGCCGGTTGATCATCGAACACGGGGTCGATGCCCGCTGGCTGGAGTTCGAGCTGACCGAGACGGCGGTCATGCGTCGCAACGAGCTGGTACGCCAGACCATGGATGCCCTGGGGCGCCTGGGCGTGCGGTTTTCCCTGGATGATTTCGGCACGGGGTTCTCATCGTTCGTGCACTTGAACAGCCTGCCGATCGCGTTGCTCAAGGTCGATCGCAGCTTTGTTGCCGAAATGGAAATGCGCGAAGAGAACCGCAAGCTGGTGCACGCGATGATCAACCTGGCGCACAACCTCAACCTTGAAGTGGTGGCCGAGGGGGTCGAGAGCGAGGCACAGATGGCCTTGCTGCGTGAGTTCGGCTGTGACCAGGTGCAGGGGTTTCTGGTCAGCAAGCCGCTGCCGGTAGGGGAGTTGATGGCGTTTTTGCAGGAAAGTGGCAAGCCGCACCTGGTCAGCGTGTGAAATAGCCGGGGAGGGCAAAGCGCCCCCCCCGGGCATTCAGGCCGACACCGCTGCCTGGCTGCCAGCCCCAGCCTTGCGCAGCAACCGCTTCATCCGCCATTCAAAGCCAAAGGTCAGCGCCACTGCCGCGCAGGCCAGCCCCAGCGCCAGCCCCCACCAGATCCCGACCGCGCCGCCACCCAGGTTGAAGGCGAACAGCCAGGCGCTGGGTGCGCCCACTAGCCAATAGCAGCACAGCCCGATCAGGAAGGTGGTCTTGGCATCCTTCAAACCACGGATCGAGCCCATGGCGATGGTCTGCATGCCATCGAACAGTTCGAACCACGCCGCCACCATCACCAGTTGCACGGCCAAGTGGTAGATGGCCGCGAACGCCGGGTCGTCGCGGTCGATGAACAACCCCACCAAGGCATCCGGCAACAGCCAGAACAGCGCGGCGAAGGCGAACATGATCATCCCGCCGAAACCGATGCCCACCCGGCCTGCGCTGCGGGCGGCGAGCAGGTTGCCGCCGCCGTAGTACAAGCCCACGCGCATGGTCACGGCATAGGACAGCCCGGTGGGCACCATGAACGCCGTCGAAACGATCTGCAGCGCGATCTGATGCGCCGCCAGTTCCGTGCTGCCGAGCACGCCCATGCACAGCGCGGCAAAGGCAAACAGGCCGACCTCGACCATGTACGTGCCGCCAATCGGCAGGCCCAACCGCCACAACTCGCGCAGGGCCGGCAGCGAAGGGCGCGACAGGCCCTTGCGCAGCGGGTAGGCGGCATAGGCCGAATGCCAGCGGATGTACAGTGCCAGGGCAATGGCCATGCCCATCGACACCACCGCAGTGACCAGGCCGATGCCCATCAGGCCCAGCTTGGGCAGGCCGAACATGCCTTCGATCATCGCGACGTTGAGCAGGTAGTTGAGCACCGTGCCAATCACGCTGATGACCATCACCGGCGTCGAGCGGCCGAGGGCGCTGGTGAACCCGCGCAAGGCCATGAAGGTCAGGTAGCTGGGCAGGGCCAGCGGCAGCAGGGTGAGAAACTCGGCTGCCGAGGCGACGTTGTCCGGCTGCTGGCCGAACATCAGCAATACCGGCTCCAGGTTCCACAGCGCCAGCGCCGCGACCAGCGCCAGGCCCCAGGCCAGCCACAAGCCGTTCTGGGCCAGGCGGGTGACGCCTTCGATGTCGTTGGCGCCCTTGCGGATGGCCACCAGCGTGCCGACAGCGGCGATCACGCCCAGGCAGAAAATCGACACGAACGAGTAGCTGGCAGCGCCCAGGCCACCGCCGGCCAGTGCTTGTGGGCTGATGCGGGCCATCATCAGGGTGTCGGTCAGCACCATCAGCATGTGCGCCAACTGCGAGGCGATCAGCGGCCCGGCCAGGCGCAGCAAAGCCTTGAGTTCGGTGGTGGGCGCTACATGCATGTGAGTAGTCCTTCTTCCTGATTCTGTGAGCAAGGGGCGAGTCTGAGGCTTTGGTCAACTTTGCACAAAAGGATAAAAGCGATCATTGGCATGAGTCTGACTCATGGGTATATGCTGCGGTCGATCGGTTTCACAGCCCCGTATGGCAGGTGCCTCATGTCTCGTCAGCTCCCTCCGTTGTATGCCTTGCGCGCATTCGAAGCCGCTGCCCGGCTGAGCTCCTTCACCCGCGCCGGCGAAGAGCTGTCCATTACCCAGAGTGCTGTCAGCCGCCATATACGCACCCTTGAGCAGCACTTCGCCTGCCGCTTGTTCGTGCGCAGCGGCCGCAGCCTGCAACTGACCGAAGCGGCAAGGCTATTGCTGCCCGGCGTGCGCGAAGGCTTCACTGCGCTGGAGCGGGCGTGCGATACCTTGCGCGGTGAAGATGACATCCTGCGCATGAAAGCGCCCTCTACCCTGACCATGCGCTGGTTGCTGGCGCGCCTGAGCCGCTTTCGTCACCTGCAGCCGGGTAATGAAGTGCAACTGACCAGTGCCTGGATGGACGTCGACCATGTCGATTTCAACCAGGAGCCTTTCGATTGCGCAGTGTTGCTCAGCGATGGCGTGTTCCCGGCACATTGGGAGGTGCGCCGGTTGTTTCCCGAACTGCTGATCCCAGTGGGCGCACCCGACCTGCTCGACGAAGCACCGTGGGACGAGCATCGGCTGGCCTGCTTCGAGTTGTTGCACCCGACGGTGGACAAGCGCGACTGGCGAGAGTGGCTGCAGCGCATGGGGCTTGGCGACAAGGTCTCGCTCAAGGGCGGCCAGGTGTTCGACACCCTGGAGTTGGGCATGATCGCGGCGGCGCGTGGCTATGGGATATCCATGGGCGATTTGCTGATGGTGGCCGAGGATGTGGCGCAGAAGCGCCTGAGCCTGCCCTGGCCGACGGCGGTACCCAGCGGCATGGACTATTACCTGGTGTGGCCGCGTACCCGGCCGGGCGGCGAGCGGCTGCGGCGGTTGAGCGCGTTTCTGCACGACGAGGTGGCGGCCATGGACCTGCCGAAGGTGGAAATCCTGCCGGCGATTGGGCCGCAGCGCGACCCAATGCACCCCTGAGCCTTACATCGAGCCCAGGTTCAACGCCTGCGCACAGGCCTGCAACGAGCGGCGCTCGCTTTGCGCATACAAGGCCAGTTCATCCTGCACCTTCAGCCCCAGTGCGGCCTCGAAGGCCTCACGGTTAGCGTTGCTGCCATAGTCTGCCTGCGCATCATCGCCCAGGTTGGACTGGAAGATCCCTGCCGCGCTCACCGGCAGGAAGTCTTCATACACCAGCGCCTCGTAGTGTACATGCCCTGCTTCGATCAGCCCCTGCAGGGTGGTCGGGCGCTCGCGCTGATCGCGTGCGGCCAGGCCTTTTTCGGTGGCAAAGTAACGGAAGTACGCCAGGCCTTGCTCGCGCATCTGCGCCAGGTCATCCGGGAACTCCGCGAAGGTCTGGCTCAACAGTGCCTTGTAACGCTCGGCATTGGCTTCGGCGGGGGCACCGCCCAAGGCCGCGCGCGTGGCATCAAGCAACTTGTCGTAAAGCTGGCGGCCCTTCGGCGTCAGCGCCGCACCGCGCTGTTCGATCTCGCCGAAACGTGCGGTGTGGCTGCCCTCGCTGCCTTGCTGGTCACAGAAGGCGACCTTCTCCTGCAGTGCCTTGAAGCTGGTCTGGCGCAGCAGGATCGGGTGACGACGGGTGGGCGGGCCTTCGACCACGGCTTTTGGCGGGATGCCCTTGGCCGGCATGCCGACCTGGATCGCGTCGATGTCCAGGGTGCGCGGGGTGAGGTGGTTGATGTGCGGGCCTTTGAAGGCAACCACATCGGCGATCAAACGGTGCTGGTCGTGCAGTTGCTGGTACTGCTCGGCGGTTACCGTGGCGTCGTGGTGCCAGCGGAAGGTGTGCAACGCTTCCTGTACGAAGGCTTCGGCGTCGGCCGCGCTCAGGCCGCCGTCACGTTCGCACTGCTCGATCAGTTCAAGCACGCGCGGGGTGAAGATCTCGCGTTTGGCCAGGATGCCCTGCGCCAGCTCACGCAGCTGTGGGTTGTCGATCAGTTCCAGGCGCAGCAACGAGGTGAACACGCGGAACGGGCTGACATGCAGCGATTGCTCGTGCACGGCGCGAAATGCCGTGGAGTGCACCGGTACGCCCGCCGAGCTGAGGTCGTAGTAGCCGACGGGCTCCATGCCCATCACTGCGAACAGTTTGGCGATGGTGGCCAGCTCTTCGGCGGTGCCGACACGGATGGCGCCGTGGCGCTCCTGGTCCAGGCGTTCGATTTCGCCGGTCCAGCGCAGCGCTTCGGCCACTTTGGGTTGCTGGGCCATGACCTGCTGGTTGATTTCGCTCACCAGCTCCAGCAACGTGCCATACAGCGGTACTTCCTGTTTGTACATGAGCGACATGGCGGCAGAGAACTGCGCGCGGATGCTGTCTGGGCTGACGAAATCGTGGGCGGGCATCGCTAGCTTCCTGGTTAGGTTCGGACGCTTACATGAAAGCTGGGAATGCACATGGCTCACAAGCGAAAAAAAGTGGGTGTGTCATTCCTTTTTTGATCGACCTAAGGGCCGCAAAGCGGCCCCGGCACGCTCAACGCTGCAACTGCTCGCGCACCCACTCCACCAACGCCCGCACCTTGGGCACTTCCGCTGCATGCTCGGCATACGCCAGGTAATGCGCCCCAGTACTGCGCATCGCATGATTCCACGGAATGACCAGGCTCCCTTCATTCAATTCCTTGGCCACTAGGTACTGCGGCACCAACGCCACCCCACACCCCGCCTGCGCGGCGCTCAAGGCCATGTAGAAGGTATCGAACCGCGGCCCGTGGTAGCTGCTGACACTGTGCAGCCCCAGTTCGAGAAACCACTCATGCCACGCTTCCGGCCGCGATGTGCTCTGCAGCAGCACCAGTTCGGCCAACTCTCCCGCATCGGCCAGCGCCCGCCCGGCCAAAAGCTCCGGCGCGCATACCGGTACCACCTCTTCGCGGAACAGCTCTATGCAGGTCGCCCCCGGCCAGGTGCCCTGCCCATAGAAGAACACCACGTCCGCCGAGCCTTGCAGCAAGGCGAACGGCTCCATCTCGTTGCGGATGTCCAGGTGGATATTGCTGTGGCGTTTGCCAAACCCCTTGAGGTGGGGGATCAACCAGCGCACGCCAAAACTCGGTTGAGTGGCTACCTTCAATATCTCGGTCTGCTCGCCATAGGTCAGGACGTAGCGGCTGGAGATGTCGACCTGGGTGAGGATCTTGTTGACCTCGGCCAGGTACAGGCTGCCGGCTGGCGTCAGTTGCAGGCGGCGGCGAATGCGCAGAAACAGGTGGTGGCGCAGCATGTCTTCGAGCTGCGCCACCTGCTTGCTGACCGCGCTCTGGGTCAGGTGCAGCTCTTCGGCGGCACGGGTGAAGCTTAAATGACGGGCTGCGGCTTCAAAGCACTGCAGGGCGGTCATGGAGGGCACCAGGCGTTTGGACATAGCGGTCTCTGCGGCTCAAATCATTACCTGACGGAATGATATGCGGAATAAAGGTCGTTTGTTGCACTGGTGTGATCGGATTAATACTGATCCACATCATTTTTCCACCCCATCACCGATGTAGGAGATGCACCAATGGTTGCTGGATTGCTCGAGCGTCTTGGCGTTGCCGCCGAGGCTTACACCCAGGGCGACTACCCTGTTCACACGCCGATCGACGGCAGCCAGATCGCCTCGGTGAAGCTGCTCGGCAAGGCCGAGACCATCGCCCGCATCGATCAGGCCCACAGCGCCTTCGAAGCCTGGCGCAGCGTACCGGCCCCACGCCGTGGCGAGCTGGTCCGCCTGTTCGGCGAAGTGCTGCGTGAGCACAAGGCCGACCTCGGCGAGCTGGTTTCGATCGAAGCCGGCAAGATTACCCAGGAAGGCCTGGGCGAAGTCCAGGAAATGATCGACATCTGCGACTTCGCCGTCGGCCTGTCGCGTCAACTGTACGGCCTGACCATCGCCTCCGAGCGCCCGGGCCACCACATGCGTGAAAGCTGGCACCCGCTGGGCGTGGTTGGCGTAATCAGCGCCTTCAACTTCCCGGTGGCCGTCTGGGCCTGGAACACCGCACTGGCCCTGGTGGCCGGTAACTCGGTGGTGTGGAAGCCGTCGGAAAAGACCCCACTGACCGCCCTGGCCTGCCAGGCGCTGTTCGAAAAAGCCCTGAAAGCCTTTGGCGATGCACCGGCTGGCCTGGCGCAACTGGTCATCGGTGGCCGTGAAGCGGGCGAAGCCATGGTCGACGACCCGCGTGTGCCGCTGGTCAGCGCTACCGGCAGTACCCGCATGGGCCGTGAAGTCGGCCCACGTGTCGCTGCCCGCTTTGGCCGCAGCATCCTCGAACTGGGTGGCAACAACGCCATGATCCTGGCACCGAGCGCGGACCTGGACCTGGCCGTGCGTGGCATCCTGTTCTCGGCCGTCGGCACTGCCGGCCAGCGTTGCACCACCTTGCGCCGCCTGATCGTGCACCGTTCGATCAAGGATGAAGTGGTTGCCCGCGTCAAAGCCGCCTACGCCAAGGTGCGTATCGGTGACCCACGCAAGGACAACCTGGTGGGCCCGCTGATCGACAAGCTGTCGTTCGATGCCATGCAGGGCGCGCTGGCCAAGGCCCGCGACGAAGGCGGCCAGGTGTTTGGCGGCGAGCGTCAGCTGGCTGACCAGTACCCGAACGCCTACTACGTATCCCCGGCCATCGCCGAGATGCCGGCCCAGAGCGACGTAGTGCGCCACGAAACCTTCGCGCCGATCCTGTACGTGCTGGCCTACGACGACTTCGAAGAGGCCCTGCGCCTGAACAACGAAGTGCCACAGGGCCTGTCCTCGTGCATCTTCACCACCGACCTCCGTGAAGCCGAGCGCTTCCAGAGTGCCTCGGGCAGCGACTGCGGCATCGCCAACGTCAACATCGGCACCAGCGGCGCCGAGATCGGCGGTGCGTTTGGTGGCGAGAAGGAGACCGGCGGTGGCCGTGAGTCCGGTTCGGATGCCTGGAAAGGCTACATGCGTCGCCAGACCAACACCGTCAACTACTCGCGCGAGCTGCCGCTGGCGCAGGGTATCGTGTTCGACTGATGCTGCATGGCCGGGGGCGATGCCCCCGGTTCGCGGGGCAAGCCCGCTCCCACAGAAATCATGCACACAACGCGATCTCTGTGGGAGCGGGCTTGCCTGCGAATGGGCCGCAAAGCGGCGCCAAAACACGAGATGCACCCGCAATAAGAACAACACTGCTGGAGCCGGCCATGTCCGAACTGCGTCAACAATGCTTGTGGGAATTCGTCAGCAAACCCACCGTCGCCGCCCAGGCCCTGGCCGGTGAGCACAAGGCCGATGTCTGTGTCATCGGTGGCGGCATCACCGGCCTGTCCGCAGCTATCCACCTGCTGGAGCAGGGCAAGTCGGTGATCCTGCTGGAAGCCTGGCAAATCGGCCACGGAGGCTCCGGGCGTAACGTCGGCCTGGTCAACGCAGGCACCTGGATCCGCCCCGACGATGTCGAGGCGACCCTCGGCCAGAAGCAGGGCAGCCGCTTGAACAAGGTGCTCGGCGAGGCACCCGGCGAGGTCTTCGCCATGATCGAGCGCCTTGGCATCGACTGCCAGGCCCAGCACAAAGGCACGCTGCACATGGCGCACAACGCCACCGGCATCGCCGACCTCGAAGCCCGCCATGAACAGTGGAGCCGGCGAGGGGCTGATGTGGAGCTGCTGACCGGCGCCCAATGCCAGGAATACTGCGGTACCAACAAAATTTCCGCCGCGCTGCTCGACCGCCGCGCCGGCACCATCAACCCCATGGGTTACACCCAAGGCCTGGCCGCTGCGGTCTCGCGCCTGGGTGGCAAAGTGTTCCAGCAGTCGTCCGTCGAGGGCCTGGAGCGCGAGGGTGATGGCTGGCGAGTGAAGACCGCGCGCGGCTCGGTGCGCGCCGACAAGGTGGTGATGTCCACCGGTGCCTACACTGAAGGCGACTGGAGCAACCTGCAGAAGCAGTTCTTCCGCGGTTACTACTACCAGGTGGCGTCCAAGCCGCTGCAGGGCGCCGCCGCCGACAAGGTGCTGCCGCATGGCCAAGGCTCCTGGGACACCCGCACTGTGCTCAGCAGCATCCGCCGTGACGACCAGGGCCGCCTGCTGCTGGGCAGCCTGGGCCGGGTCGACAACAAGCCGGCCTGGTTCGTGCGCAGTTGGGCGGACCGGATCCAGAGCCATTACTACCCGGAGCTGGGCAAGGTCGAGTGGGAGATGCACTGGACTGGCTGCATCGATTTCACCCCCGACCACCTGATGCGGCTGTTCGAGCCGGCGCCTGGGTTGGTCGCGGTGACCGGTTACAACGGGCGCGGCAACACCACCGGGACCGTGATCGGCCGGGCGTTTGCCGAGTTCCTGCTCAAGGGTGAGGCGGACAGCTTGCCGATTCCGTTCTCGCCGATGACCGGGGTGAGTGCGCCGTCGTTGCGCACGGCGTTCTATGAGTCCGGGTTCTCGCTGTACCACGCGGGGCAGTGCTTGAGAGTGGTGCTGTAAGGTACTGGTACGGTTCTGTAGGAGCGGCCTTGCGTCGCGAAAGGGTCGCGCAGCGGCCCCGGCGATTTTTGCTGCGCCACAGAACTTGGGGCCGCTGCGCTGCCCTTTCGCGACGCAAGGCCGCTCCTACAATCAGCGCCAATTCAGGGGCCCCAGGTCATTTGTGCAACCAACTGAGGAAGCCGCCCTTCTTGATCAGGGTCGGCTTCTGCAGCAGTAGCGATTCCCGGCTCTGGCGCCGGAACCGCTGCAACTTGCTCAACGCCGTCTGCACCTCGCCGCGCTGCACCAGGCAGCTCTTCACCTGTTCCTTGTCGATGCGGTAAAGCACGCAGCTGGTCAGCGTGCGGAATTCAGCGAAGCCGTCGTCCTCGTCGAGGATGCCCTCGATTCCCAGTACCTCCCCAGGCCCCATGCGCCCAGCCTCCAGCAACTTGTCGCCGTCGCGGACTGACGCCGAAACCACGCCGCTGCCAATCACCAACAGATGCTCCGAGCGTTCGCCCACCCCCAGGATCACCTGGTCGGCCAGGTACTCTACCGCGGTCATGCGCTGGCTCAGCGCATCGCGTTCGTCATCGCTCAGCGAGCGGAACACCCGCACCTCGTCCAGTACTTCGCGCTGGCGGCTGCGTGGCGGCATGGCCAGGTCGACGTTCCACATCACGCCACTGGCCTCAAGGTGCCGGTGGGCCAGGTCGAACAGCTGATTGCGCGCTTCGGTCTTGCCGCCCATGTCGGCAATGAAACCACTGGCCTCGTATTCCACCGATTCCAGGCTCGAGGCCTTCACCGTGACTTTCGGCTTGGGCGAGGCCAGTATCGCGCGGGTGCCCTGCAAGGCCTTTTCCAGCGCATCGAATACCCGCTTCGGCCGCACCTTGGCCGGCACCACCACGCTGATCGATACACCGTGCACATCGGCCGGGCGGCTGTGGTTGAGCAGCTTGGCCTTGGCCGCGACCGAGTTGGGGATCACCGCCAGGCTGCCGGACCCGGTCAGCAGGCGGGTGGCGCGCCAGTCGATGTCCAGTACCTTGCCTTCGGTGCCATCGATGGAGATCGCATCGCCGATCTGATAGGGCCGTGTGGTGTTCAGCACGATGCCGCTGAACACATCGGCCAAGGTGCTTTGCAATGCCAGGCCGATAACGATGGCCATCACCCCGGAGGTGGCCAGCAGCCCCTTCACCGGCAGCTGCATTACGTAGCCTGCCGCCGCCACCACCGCCGCCAGGAATATCAGCGCCCCCAGCACATCCTGCAGCAACCGCCCGCCATGGCTGCCGCGCGCCACCAGCAGCAGGCCGAACACCACCGTCACCGTGCGCGCGCCGAACAGCCACCAGCCGATCGTCAGCACCGTGGCCATCAGGTTGCGCGACACATCCTCGGGCCATGGCGGTGGTTGCAACGGGCTCATGCCGGCGGCCAGCAGCACCGAGCTGAACAGCAGGAAGATCACCAGCCGCGCGCCGATACGCCAGGCCCGGCGCTGGAGGGGGATCAGTTGCCAGAGCACGAGGTCGAGCAGAATCAGGGCGCAGCCGAGCAGCAACGGGGAAGACTGGATAAAGGCCAGCATGGTGGTCTCGGGATGAGGGGAGGGCTGTGGGTAGTAATAGAGCAGGTTGGTTCGCCAGGCAATGTTGTCCGGCTGCGCTCACCCTGGTCGCCTGTTGACTTGTCCAAGGACTGTGGTAGCGTTTTACCTGAGCGCGAAACCAGTTGCCATTCAGCGGCAGTAACTGGCGTAGGAACCCCGTCGATGGCTGAATCATCAGCGCAGGGTGAGACCTCCACACCCCGGCTTGAGGGTGTGTATATGAATATCAAGCACCTCTTTCAGGGCTACTGGTTACAGTGGCCCTTTTCTTTGTTCGGCAGAAACGCATAGCGTTTGAAGAGCAGCTCGCCATGGCGATGCTTGTTCAACGCTTTCGCGTCGCACTGCATAAAATTCCACAGCATTTTTCCGCTCTCGAGCGTCACGATCACCAGCATCTGTCGCTTGGTCTCATAGACCCTGATAAATGCCAATCTATGTGTGTCGTTGGTATAGGCGACACTCCACACTTCAAACGGCCCGGTCAAGGTATCCAAGGCTACTTGGGCATAACGTTCCCGGGCATCCTGCCTTTTTTCGACGATGTGACAGATACAGCTGCGCCGAACCTGAACACCTCCCAAGGGCGTCTTGAGAACCACAAAGGCGATAGGTGAGTCGCTAAAGCCGAAGTGCTGAGCGACCAGTTCGATAGCATCGTCATGGGAGTCCGCTGCAGCAATCTCCTCGATAGCTTGAGCACGCATCTCACGGTGAAGTGACCTGAGATCGGGTAGCCCCATATCCAGCCAAGTGCGCTGACACCCTTTCTCAGTGATTTTTGCGGGTGGGGTAGTGACGGTCAAGGAGGTACCTGGTGACAAGCGGAGGGCTGAAGCGATAGGGCTCGACAAGCCTAGGGAGCGGGCAGAGCGCGAACAATCAGAAGGGAATCGACACAGTTCGTAGGGGATTTCCCGATGCGACGCGGTTTCGCAGGTAATGACTGACATCGCAGTAGGACATTGCTGGCATTTCAGAATGCTGAGGCCGCTACGCAAACAAGCCAGCAAATCCATTGCCAACTAATCGTTCACAAAATAGAACGCTAAAGCCAAAAACAGCTATCTACCGCTCCATAGGTGATGGTTTTAATCTTCTCCCATCAACGCGAAACACCCAAATCACTGAAGATCAAAACCCTTAGGAGCAACGACCATGACCCCATTCAAATACAACCGCCTGAACAAAGACGACGCAGCCGTGCTGTTGGTCGACCACCAGGCTGGCCTGCTGTCCCTGGTGCGTGACATCGAGCCGGACGCCTTCAAGAACAACGTGCTGGCCCTGGCCGACCTGGCCAAGTTCTTCAACCTGCCAACCATCCTCACCACCAGCTTCGAGCAAGGCCCCAACGGCCCGCTGGTACCCGAGCTGAAAGCGCTGTTCCCGGACGCGCCCTACATCGCCCGCCCAGGCCAGATCAACGCCTGGGACAACGAAGACTTCGTCAAGGCCGTGAAGGCCACCGGCAAGAAGCAACTGATCATCGCCGGTGTCGTGACTGAGGTGTGCGTAGCCTTCCCGGCCCTGGCAGCCCTGGAAGAAGAGTTCGAGGTGTTCGTGGTGACCGATGCGTCCGGCACCTTCAACGCCATGACCCGCGACGCCGCCCATGACCGCATGAGCCGTGCCGGTGCGCAACTGATGACCTGGTTCGGCGTGGCCTGTGAGCTGCACCGCGACTGGCGCAACGATGTCGAAGGCCTGGCGGCGCTGTGTTCCAACCACATCCCGGACTACCGCAACCTGATGAGCAGCTACAACGCCTTCAACGCCGGCAAGTAACCCGCCACGCCCCCGGGCACCGCCAGTCGGTGCCCGGCAAGGGCAGCACACCCATGCAATCTTCCGCCCGTTCGCCGTTGCACAGTGGATGCGGGCCAGCTCATCCCAAGGAACGCCGATGAACACCGCACTCCAAGACAACCGCAACGTGGTTACCCTGGTCATCCAGCACAAGGTTCGTGCCGAAGCATTGGCAGGCTACGAAGCGTGGCTCAAGCACACGGTCAGCGCCGCACGCCGCCAACCCGGCCACCTCGATGTCAACGTGATCCGCCCGGAAGACGGTGGCCGCCACTTCACCACCGTGGTGCGCTTCAGCGACGCCAGCCTGTTGCAGGCCTGGGTCAACTCCACCGAGCGCCAGACGCTGGTCAGCCAGGTGCTGCCGTTGCTGGAGGAGGGTGACAACACCCAGGTCCACGACGACCCGGAGTTCTGGTTCACCCCGCCGAGCACCACCGCGAAGCAACCGCCGCGCTGGAAGCAGGCACTGCTGACCTACCTGGTGATCTGCCCGATGACCATGATCATCCCGCAACTGCTGGCGCCGTTGTTCGCCCGCGTCCCGCAGCTGGGCGGCCCGATCACCGGCAACCTGATCGTCAACCTGTTCGTCATCCTGCCCGTGGTGTTCTACATCATGCCGTGGGTAACCCGCCGCTGCGCCAACTGGCTGCGTGGCTGAGCCAGCTCCACCCCCCACCCCAAAAGACTTTCAAGGAGATACCGACATGAGCACACTCGTAACCCGCGACGGCACTTCGCTCTATTTCAAGGACTGGGGCAGCGGCAAGCCCGTGCTGTTCAGCCACGGTTGGCCGTTGGATGCCGACATGTGGGACGCGCAGATGGAGTTCCTGGCCAGCCGCGGCTACCGCGCCATCGCGTTCGACCGCCGTGGCTTCGGCCGGTCGAGCCAACCGTGGAATGGTTACGACTACGATACCTTTGCCGATGACATCGCCCAGTTGATCGAGCACCTCGACCTGCGTGAAGTGACCCTGGTGGGCTTCTCCATGGGCGGCGGCGATGTCAGCCGTTATATCGCCCGCCATGGCAACGAGCGAGTTGCCGGGCTAGTGCTGCTGGGCGCGGTGACGCCGGTGTTCGGCAAGCGTGATGACAACCCAGAAGGGGTCGATGCATCGGTGTTCGAAGGCATTCAGGCAGGGCTGCGTGCGGACCGGGCGCAGTTCATCGCTGATTTCGCCACGCCGTTCTATGGTTTGAACCAAGGCCAGCAAGTGTCCCAGGGTGTGCTGACGCAAACCCTGAACATCGCGCTGCTGGCCTCGATCAAGGGCACACTGGATTGCGTGAGCGCGTTTTCCGAGACCGACTTCCGCCCCGACATGGCCAAGATCGAGGTGCCTACCTTGGTTATCCACGGTGACGCGGACCAGATCGTGCCGTTCGAGACCACCGGCAAGAAGGCTGCCGAGTTGATCCGCGGTGCCGAGTTGAAGGTGTATGAAGGCGCGCCGCATGGCTTTGCCGTGACGCATACGCAGCAGCTGAACGAAGACCTGCTGGCGTTCTTGAACCGGTGAAAATCCAGCGGCCGCCTCGCGCCGAGGCCGGCCGCTGCACAAAAGCTGATCAAGGCTAACCTTCACCCACCCACCGCACATCCATCCAAGCCTTGGCCAGGCACGAACCGGCATGCTCCGCAGTTGCGCTTGCCGCCGCCGCACCCAGACGGAGAAGACCATGTCCCAGGACCCCAACGACAAGAGCCGTCGCCAGTTCCTCGCCACCAGCACCGTGCTCGGTGCTGCTGGCGCGCTCTGGTCCGCATTGCCCTTCGCCGGCTCCGCCGGTTCCGCCCATGCATCCACCCAAGGAGGCTCCATGACCGCCGACCTCATCCTGTTCAACGGCAAACTGCACACCGTTGACCGTGAGAAGCCCACCGCCACCGCCGTTGCCATCAAGGACGGCCGCTTCATTGCCGTCGGCAGTGACGCCGACGCCATGGCCCACAAAAGCGCCGCCACGCAGATCATCGACCTCAAGCAGCGTACTGTCATCCCGGGCCTGAACGACTCCCACCTGCACTTGATCCGTGGTGGCCTGAACTACAACCTGGAGCTGCGTTGGGAAGGCGTACCGTCGGTAGCCGATGCCCTGCGCATGCTCAAAGACCAGGCCGCCCGTACCCCAACCCCGCAGTGGGTGCGTGTGGTCGGTGGCTGGAACGAATTCCAGTTCGCTGAAAAGCGCATGCCGACCTTGGAAGAAATCAACCAGGCCGCGCCCGATACCCCGGTGTTCCTGCTGCACCTGTACGACCGCGCACTGCTCAACCGCGCTGCGCTCAAGGCCGTGGGCTACACCAAGGACACGCCGAACCCGCCAGGTGGCGAGATCCAGCGCAACAAATTCGGCGAGCCGACCGGCATGCTCATCGCCCGCCCTAACGCGATGATCCTCTACGCTACCCTGGCCAAGGGGCCGAAGCTGCCGCTGGAATACCAGGTCAACTCGACCCGCCAGTTCATGCGTGAGCTCAACCGTCTGGGCCTGACCAGCGCCATCGACGCCGGGGGTGGCTACCAGAACTTCCCCGACGACTATTCGGTGATCCAGGAGCTGGCTGACAAGGGCCAGTTGACCGTGCGCATCGCCTACAACCTGTTCACCCAGAAGCCTAAGGAAGAACTCGACGACTTCAAGAAGTGGACGTCGAGCGTGAAGCTTCACAGCGGCACGGACTTCCTGCGCCATAACGGCGCGGGTGAGATGCTGGTGTTCTCCGCCGCCGACTTCGAGGACTTCCTTGAGCCGCGGCCGGACTTGCCGCAAACCATGGAAGAAGAGCTGGAGCCGGTGGTGCGCCACCTGGTCGAGCAGCGCTGGCCGTTCCGCCTGCACGCTACTTACAACGAATCGATCACGCGCATGCTCGATGTGTTCGAAAAGGTTAACCGGGACATTCCGTTCAACGGCCTGCCGTGGTTCTTCGACCATGCCGAAACCATCACCCCGGAAAACATCGAGCGCGTGCGCGCCCTGGGCGGGGGCATCGCCATCCAGGACCGTATGGCCTTCCAGGGTGAATACTTCGTCGACCGCTACGGTGCCAAGGCAGCCGAAAAGACACCGCCGATCCAGCGCATGCTCGACATGGGTGTGCCGGTCGGGGCCGGTACCGACGCAACCCGCGTCTCCAGCTACAACCCGTGGACTTCGTTGTATTGGTTGGTCAGCGGCAAGACCGTTGGCGGCATGGCGCTGTACCCGGAAGGCCTGAGCCGCGACACCGCGCTGCAGTTGTTCACTCAGGGCAGCGCCTGGTTCTCCAGTGAGCAGGGCAAGAAAGGCCAGATCAAGGTGGGCCAGCTGGCCGACCTGGCGGCGTTGTCGCTGGACTTCTTCAGTGTCGATGAAGAGGCGATCAAGGGCATCGAGTCGGTGCTGACCCTCGTCGATGGCAAGGTCGTGTACGGCGCCGGCGAGTTCGACAGGCTCGGCCCGCCGCAGGTGCCAGTACTGCCGGAATGGTCGCCGGTGGCCAAGGTGCCGGGGCACTGGCGGGTGGGTACGCCATCGCTGGCCGCAGCGGTGCACCAGTGCAGCGGCCCGTGTGGGGTGCATGCGCACAGCCATGAAAAGGCGCGGCATTCCAGCGTGCCGGTGAACGATTTCCAAGGGTTCTGGGGGGCGCTGGGTTGTTCGTGCTTCGCGTTCTGAGTTGATGTGAAGAAGGGGCCTGCAGAGGCCCCTTTTTTTGCTTGAGTGAATTATCGGCTCAGTTCAGAAGCTGCCTTTGAGTGGGTATTCGATGATCAGGTAGAGGCGGTCGATATCGTCGCCCGCCTGGGCTTGGTTGGCGCGATGGGTGACGTGGGAAAGCGCCAGGCTGAGGTCTTTGGCGACGCCGGACTGCACCACATACCTGAGGTCGATATCGCGTTCCCAGTGGCGCCCGCCCTGGCCCTGTTGCGCCGCGTAGGCGCCGCTTGCCGGGGCATGCGTGCCGTCGACCCCGCGGCCACTGACGTAGCGGCCCATCAGGCTCAGGCCGGGCATGCCAAGGGTGGCGAAGTCGAGGTCATAGCGCAGCTGCCATGAGCGCTCGCCCGGGCCGTTGAAGTCGGCGTACTTGATCGAGTTGGCCAGGTAGATCGAGTCGCCAGCGACGAAGTCGAAGGGGGTGTCGCCTTCGACCTTCTGGTAGGCGAGGGTCAGGGCCTGGGCACCGAAGCTGTACTTGCCCGCCAAGCTGAAGGCAAGGGTGTCGATGGCGCCGGCGCTGGCGTTGCCGGTATTACGGCTCTTGTAGAGGTTGCCGTCCAGGCGCCAACTGCCTTCGGCCAGGTTGAGATTGAGGTAGGCCTGGCGCCAGGTGTCTTGCAGTTGGCTGGCGTACAGCGCGCCGCCGAACGGGCCATCGGCTGCGAACGTGGCGCCGGCCAGGCTGATGGCGCGGCCATGGGTGGTGGCGCCGTAGCCTGTAAAATCGTCGTGGGTCGAGCTGTTGTCCTGGTTGTTGAACGCGGTAAAGCGTCCGGCCTCCAGGCGCCAGCCGGGCAGGGCGGTGTTCTCCAGCAACCAGCCGGTGGCGTATTCGGGGTGCAGGCGTTTGTCGCCGGTATCGAACACGGGTGTCTCGACGGTCATCTCGCCATAGCGCAGCAGGGTATTGCCCAGGCGCAGCTTGATGGCGGCGCCGGCGCTGGAATAGTCGGACTCGGCACGGCCATCGCTGTCACGCGGCAGCAGCCCGGTACCGGCATGGCCGCGGCCACCGTCGAGCTTGAGGCCGAGAAAGCCATGGGCATCGATGCCGACACCCACAGTGCCTTCGGTGAACCCCGAGCGGATTTCACCGATGAAGCCTTGCGCCCATTCCTGACGGTAGTTCTGGCCGCTGCCGGAAGGCGAGCGGAAGTCGCTGTGCAGGAAGTAGTTGCGGCTGAGCAGCGACCAGCCGGGTTCTTCTGCCTGGCTGAGCGCGGGGCAGAGGGCGAGGGTGGCGAGCAGGGCGCGGCCGGGGCCGTGAGTGGCGCGGATCATGGGGGCTCCGGGATGGATGATCCAGGACTGTGGAGCAAGCGCAGGCGAGGGTCTTGTAAAGGTGTGCTTTCGCGGGTAAACCCGCGAAAGGGCAGTACAGATTCAGGCCATGTCGCTGATGGCGAACTCCTCGGCCAGGTGATCGATCAGCGACCGCACCGACGGCAGCAAGCCGCGTCGCGACGGGAAGATCGCATGCACGATGCCGCAGCGCGGGTGCCAGCCCGGCAACAGCTCCACCAGCCGGCCCTCGGCCAGGTCCTCGCGCACGGCTACCCGGGGCAGGTGCGCAATGCCCACACCGGCCACCACGAAATGGCGCAAGGCAAACAGGTCGTCGGTGACCATGCGCGGTGTGTGCGGGATCACGATGCTGTGGCTTTGGTCTTCCCCTTGGAACAGCTCCCACTGGTACTCACGTTGGGCGCTGCCCCAGTGCACGCTGGGCAGCTGGCCGAGCATCTGCGGGTCGAAGCCCTTGGGCAGTTGCTCCCGGTATTGCGGCTGGCCGACCAGGCACTGGGTACTGTTGCTCAGCACCTTCATCACCATGTCGGTGTTTTCCAGCGGCGGAAAGCGCACGCGCAGCGCCACGTCGAAGCCTTCATGCAGCAGGTCGACGCGGCGGTTGGTACTTTCGATGAACAGCTCTACCTGCGGGTACTTGAGCATGTAGCGCGTCAGCATCGGCCCGACCCAGGAGTTGAGCAGGGTGGTCGGGCAGCTGATGCGCACCAGCCCGCGCGGCTCGCTGCGGTTGCGTTCGATGATCTCCGCCGCGCCCTCGGCCTCCACGCGCATGGCCAGGCAACGGTTGTAGTAGGCCTGGCCGATTTCGGTCAGCGAGCAATGCCGGCTGGTGCGGTGCAGCAGGCGTACGCCAAGACGCTCTTCAAGGTCTGCGATACGCCGGCTGAGCTTGGACTTGGGCATGTCCAGCGCGCGACCTGCCGGGGCGAAACCGCCGTGCTCCACTACCTGGGTGAAGTAGTAGAGGGAGTTGAGGTCTTCCAATGATCGTTCTCCGGGTGGAACGGTAAGGGCAGTTTCGCAGTTTAACGGTTTAATCTGTGGGGCTGGTTAATGGCTTCTAGGCGCCTGTCGATAGGCGTTCAAGGCCTATGAAGTCGAGCGCCGCCCGCGCGGCGCTCGATCTCTATGGCGACAAATCACCTAACGGCGAGCGCTCCAAGCCTCAATCCACAACTCAATCCGCATCCGAATCAAACAACCGCTCCAGTTCCACCCGCGCTTCCTTGGCTGTCTGCATCACCTTGGCCCGGTCATCACGCACCTGCCCTTGGGCTACCAGCACTTCTTCGTCGTGTTGGGTAAACCGGGCGATGCGATCCGCCGCTTGTTCATCACTCAACCCTAACCCCACCAGCGCACGGCGGGTCATCTCCAGGCTCGAATAGAACGTCTCGCGAATCGGCTCGGCGCCTACATCGATCAGCTTGTGCACATGCTGGCGGTTACGCGCGCGGGCCAGCACTTTCAGGTGCGGGTACAGGCGCTTGACCCGCTCCGCCGTGCGGGTGGTGACTTCCGGGTCGTCGGTGGTGATGACGAAGTACTCGGCCTCGCCCACCTTGGCCGCATGCAACACCTCGGCGCGCAAGGGGTCGCCGTAGAACACTGGAGCCTGCTCGAACATGCGGGTCATCTCGATGGCGTCCACCGAAGTTTCCAGGGCGATGAAGGGGATCTTCTGGGCGCGCAGGATGCGCGAGACGATCTGCCCCATGCGGCCCATGCCGACGATGACCACACGCGGGGCGTCGGTCTGGATCTGCTTGTACTGCTCCGGCACTTCACGCTGCGGCTGCGGGCGCTTGAGGGCGCGGGCGCAGCCGAGCATCAGCAGGGGGGTGAGGGCCATCGACAGGGTGATGGTCATCATCAGCAGGTCGTAGGTCTGGGTGTCGAACAAGCCCTGGTCCTTGCCCAGCTTGAACACCACGAAGGCGAACTCGCCACCCGCCGCCAGCACCATCCCCAGGCGCAGGGCGCTGGCGCTGTTGAGGCCGCCGGCCAGTCGGCCGACCACGATCAGCAAGGTCAGCTTGACCGCGATCAGCAGCAGGGTCAGGCCCAACAGCACCAGCGGCATTTCCAGCAGCAGGCTCAGGTTGGCGCCCATGCCGACACTGATGAAGAACAGCCCCAGCAGCAGCCCCTTGAACGGTTCGATCTGCGACTCCAGCTCGTGGCGGTACTCCGAGTCGGCCAGCAACAGGCCGGCGAGGAAGGCGCCCAGGGCCATGGAAATGCCGGCCTCTTCCATCAGCCAGGCGGTACCGATCACCACCAGCAGCGCGGTGGCGGTGGAAACCTCCGGCAGGCCGGTACGGGCGACGATGCGAAACACCGGGCGCAGCAGGTAACGGCCGCCGACGATGACCACGGCGATACTGGCGAATACCTTTAGTGCATGTTCGAGGCTGTCACCGTGACTGGTATCCGGACCGCTGGCGGCCAGCAGCGGGACCAGGGCGATCAGCGGGATGGCCGCGATGTCCTGAAACAGCAGAATGGCGAACGCGAGGCGACCGTGCGGCGCGTTCAGCTGCTTGCTTTCGGCCAGGCTCTGCAGGCCGAGGGCGGTCGATGACAGCGCCAGGCCCAGGCCCAGTACCAGGGCCGCCGGCAATGACTGGGCAAAGCCAAACAGGGCGATGGCGCCGATCACCGCACCGGTCAGCAACACCTGCGCAGCCCCCACGCCGAACACTGACTTGCGCATCAGCCACAAGCGTTTGGGTGACAGCTCCAGGCCGATGATGAACAGCAGCAGAACAACGCCCAGTTCAGAAATGTGCGCGACGCTCTCGGTATCGCGGATCAGCCCCAGCGCCTGCGGGCCGATGGCCACGCCAGCCAGCAGGTAGCCGATCACCGCGCCCAGTTGCAGGCGCTTGGCCAAGGGGACGGCAAGGACGGCGGCGAAGAGGAAGATCACCGCGGTTTGCAGAAGGCTGCCTTCGTGTGGCATTGGCTCGAACTCCATGAGCTGCCGGGGCAGCGTTAGAACAGTGTGGCGGACAATTCTGGAGGTGGAGGGGGTGTTAGACAATCTGGCTGGAAGGAGAAACATTGTCTCGCCAGGCGGGACAGTGATGATCCTCCACACGTGTATCTGTCAGCCGCCACCAAACTGCGCCCGGTACTGCGCTGGTGTCATGCCGATGCGCTCGCAAAACACCTTGCGCATATGCCGATCACTGCCAAACCCACACTGTGCTGCCACCACCTTCAACGGCAGGTCGCTGCCCTCGAGCACTTTGCGTGCCTGATCGATACGCGCATTCTGCAGGTACTGCAGCGGGGTGATGCCGACCTCGCGCTGGAAGGTCCGGGCAAAATTGCGGCTGCTCATCGCCACCAGGTCGGCCATCTTGCGCACGGTAAACGGCTGGTCGATATGGTCGACGATATAGGCCTGCACCCGCGCGGTCGGCGAGTCGTCGCGCGGCACGGCCGCCAGCAACGGCCCGTAAGGTGTCTGCCCGCCCTGGCGATGGCGCGCGACCAGCAGCACTTTGGCCACTTCCAGCGCCAGTGCCTTGCCATGGTCTTCGGCAACTACGGCCAGGGCCAGGTCGATACCTGCCGTGATCCCGCCCGAGGTGATCAGGCAGCGGTCGATCACATAGATCTGTTCGGTTTCGACTTTCGCCTCAGGGAAGGCCCGCGCCAGCCGCTCGACGTAGTTCCAGTGGGTGGTACAGCGATAACCGCCAAGCAGCCCCGCCCGGCCCAGCAAGAACACGCCAGTGCAGATCGCGCCGAAACGCTTGGCCCCACGCACGGCCTGCGTCAGCCAGTGCTCGAGCCCCGGCAGCGCAACGTCGTAGGCGCCTGGGCCTCCGGGTACCAGCAACAGGTCGACGGCTTCCGGCAGCGCCTCAAGGCGCAGGTCAGCGATGACCCTCAGCCCGCATGAGCCGCGCACCACCCCATCGCCGTCGGCCAACGTGATCAGCCGGTATCGCCGCTCGGCGGGCAAGAAGCGGTTGGCAATGGCAAAGGCATCCATGGGGCCGGTGACATCCAGCAACAGCACATCATTGAACAGCACCATCGCCACGGTGCGGTGAGCGCGATTTTCCTGCATACCACTTTCGCCTTTAGTACGGGCCGCCGCTGGCGGCGTGAAGCTGAACAGGCGCGCATCTTAAGGTATCGGTATAGCGGCCAGGGCCAGCAATGCACAATTAAGAACTATTCAGGTTTGGCTCAGGACTTTGTCATGTCCTCGGGGCGAGACTTTCCTCATTGAACAGGAGAGTCGCCATGAGCCCTCTGACGATCTGCAGTACCTCACAGGCGCCGGGCGCGCTGACCCCTGCACGCCTGCGCCAGGCCAAGGAACTGATGCTGCACAGCCCCTTGTCGATCATCGAGATCGCTGGCCTGTGCAACCTCACCCGCAGCCACTTTTCTCGCGCGTTCAAGGTCAACACCGGCTTGTCGCCCCAGGCCTGGCGCCTGCTGGCGCGCATGGAGAAGGCCAAGCGGTTGCTGGTCACCGAGGTGCCGATCACCCATGTCAGCCTCGAATGTGGTTTCTGCGACCAGTCACATTTCACCCGGGCGTTCAGCCGCCTGGTCGGCCAGCCGCCCAAGGCATGGCGGCGGACCAGCCAGAACGCCGCGTCCGGCGCTCATTCTTAAACCATGTTTATCCGTTGGTATACCACCTCCGGATAGTACCGCCCCCGTTTTCCAAGCCCAAATCATCCAAGGAGAAACCCCATGAGCCAACCCGATTACAAGCGCCTGAACAAAGACGACGCCGTGGTGCTGCTGGTCGATCACCAGACCGGCCTGATCTCGCTGGTACAGGACTTCTCACCCAACGAGTTCAAGAACAACGTACTGGCCCTGGGCGACCTGGCCAAGTTCTTCGGCCTGCCGACCATCCTCACCACCAGCTTCGAGCAAGGCCCGAACGGCCCACTGGTACCCGAGCTGAAAGAGATGTTCCCGGACGCGCCGTACATTGCCCGCCCAGGCCAGATCAACGCATGGGACAACGAAGACTTCGTCAAGGCGATCAAGGCGACAGGCCGCAAGCAACTGATCATCGCCGGTGTGGTGACTGACGTGTGCGTGGCATTCCCGACCTTGTCGGCGCTGGCCGAAGGCTTTGAAGTGTTCGTGGTCACCGACGCGTCCGGTACCTTCAACGAGACCGTACAGCAGGCTGCGTGGGTGCGTATGACCCAGGCAGGCGCGCAGATGATGAACTGGTTCTCGGTGGCCTGTGAGCTGCACCGCGACTGGCGCAACGATATCGAAGGGCTGGGTAATCTGCTGTCCCAGCGAATCCCCAACTACCGCAACCTGATGAACAGTTATGCGGTGTTGAGCGCGCGTTGATGTAAGCCTGCTCGGGCCTCTTCGCGGCGGTGCGGCGATCCGACTTACCCGCGAAAAGGCCGCACCAGGCTACACAGGCTTCAATCGCCTGCCCGAACCGGCACAGTTACCCGAATCCTGCACCCGCCCAGCTCTGACGCCTGCGCCTGCAGCTGCCCGCCATGGGCCTGAATCACCGAGCTGCATATCGCCAGCCCCATTCCCAGCCCACCGCTCTTGGTGGTGTAGAAGGCGCCAAACACGCGTTCCAGTTCCTCTGGCGCAATGCCCGGCCCATTGTCGTCGACACAGATCTCCACCTCGTCCTCGACAACGGCACAGGTGATCCGCAATACGCCGTCGTTGCGAAACCCCGCCAGTGCTTCCAGAGCGTTAGTGAGCAAGTTGTAGATCAACTGCTGCAACTGTACCGGGTCAGCCATCATGCTCGTCGCCGCTTGCAACCGGGTTTGCACGTTCACGCCGCATTTCAAGGCCTCCGAGGACGTCAGGCGCACCACTTCCAGGATCAGCGCATCAAGCTTCACCGCCTTGCACTGCATCGGCGACTGTTTGGCCAGCGAACGCAGCGCGCGAACGATGTTGGCCGCGCGCTCGCTGTCTCTGCGGATATCCTCCAGGCCATCGATGGCTTCCTGCAGGTCGGGCTGGTCGCGTTTCAGCCAGCGAAGGCTGGCCGAGGCATTGGCGGCGATACCCAGCAGCGGCTGGCTGATCTCGTGGGCGATAGAGGCCGACAACTCGTTCATCACCTGCAGGTGCGCACTGCGCGCAAGCTCTGCCCGTGAGCGACGCAGCTCGGCTTCCATCTGCGCACGGCTTTGATTGTCTTCGGCCAGGCGGGTATAGAACTTGGCGGTTTGCAGCGACACTGCAGCCTGCGAAGCGAGGATCTCGAGCATGGCCAGGCGCTGCTTGCCAAACAAATTGGGCACCAGGCGGTTTTCCAGGTAGACCAGGCCGATAAGCACGCCTTGCAGCAGCAGCGGAAGGCACAGCACCGAGCGGGCGTTGCGCGCGTGCAGTTCCTGGCGGAAGGCTTCCGGGCAGTCGCACTGGGCATCGTTGAGCACCAGTGGCTTCTTGGTGCGCAGGGTGGCGTTGATGATCGACAGCGGGGCCTGGGTCATGAACTTCTGGCAGTTGTCCATGCGCACTTGTAAACCGGCGTCGTCGATGTAGGCCAGCGCAGCCATCTGGAACTCGGCGCCGCTGACGATCAGCAAGGCGCCGTGATCGGCACCGGAGTGCTGGGTCAGGTGCCCCATCAGGGTTTCGATCAGGCCCTCCAGCAGCACTTCTTCGGACAATGCGCGCGCGGCCTCGAGGCCGACTTCCAAGTCCAGCCGGGCCTGGCTGGCAGAGCGGTAGGTCTCCTGCACGGGCTGAGTGCGCAGGAAGGGGTGCAGGGTTTCGAGCTGGCGTACCTTGCCCGTGGCGCCCCAGATGTGGAAGCAGTCGCGGGCTATACGCAGGTGCAGGTTGGCACCGGAGATCAACCCGCTGGGGATGCACACTTCGGCCAGTTGCTCGTGGGCGAGGGCCTGCTCATGGATGAACCCGGCGGCCGTAGCTGCGATCTGGGCCTGGTCGAAGCAGCGGATGGCGGATAGGCCGTCACCGCTGAGCTTGGCAATCACACCCTCGATCAGCAGCAGCTTGCTGCGGAAGGTGACCGGGTTGAAGCCCGACCATGCCGCGAAGCGTTCGCGCAGTTCGTGCAGTGCGGCCAATTTGCCCATCGCGGTGCCGGGGGCCTCTGGGCTGCCCAGGGTCAGGCCGCAGAACAGGTGGTAGTCGGCCAGGTTGATGTGGGCGGGGGCGGCCCAGGCATGGCTGCCGGCGCTGGCGAGTTGGCGTACAGCCTGTTTGATGTCGCCCAGGTAGAAGGCCGACATGCCAGTGAAGAGGTGCTTGAAGAACAATGTTGTGCAGGATTTTATGGCGTGTACGGTGGCGTCGGCAGGCGCTTCGCACGCCGACCGCGAGGCAAGGCCGCTCCTGCCGCCGCTGCCGATCATGGCGGCGACGAATGCCTGCTGGGCCAGGAGGATATGTTCGACATCGCTGTAGCCGTAGCCGCGAACGGTGAGCAAACCTTGCGCCACTTCGCCGCCGACTTCCTGCAAATGGTGGCCCATGAACAGCGAGTCGGAAACCAGGTGATTGCGGGCATAGCAGGCCATCGCCAGGTCGCCGCTCAGGCGCGTCGAGTCGAGCGCCTCCAGTGCCGTGCGTCGGGCGTACTCCATGGGGGCGGTCCAGGCGCTGACCTGGTCCAGGGCAAGCAGGGCGCTGGTCAGGTCCGCCTCGAAAGCGTGCCGTTCGATCAGCTTGAGCGCCGCCAGGCAGTAGGCATGGCCATCGTGGTAGGCGCCAAAGCGTTCGGCAGCCATCACACCGAACCAGGCCAGACCATAGGTGCTGCCAGGGGCCACGCCGTGCAGCAACGACAGCTCCATGATCTTGGCAAGGTGCAGAAAACAGATATCGTCCTTGACGAAAAACGATGACGACAGCGTCGCCAGCAACGCGATCGCCACGGCCACTTCTTCCGAGTCGGTTTTGGGCAGCGACTCTAGGCAGTGCTGACCCTTGTCTTCGATCAGGGCATGCACGCGGCCATAGGCGGCCTCGACCAGATCGGGGTTGGAACCCTGTACCAGCGTGACGCCCAGCAGCTCAAGGCCACTGATGGCGCAGGCGATGGCCGTCGGGTAATCCGAGCGCAGGGTATGTAAGCGGGCCTCAAGCTTGCAGACACGCGCCTTGTCCAAAGCCGATTGCGCACGCAGGTGGCATTCGCGGATGCGGGCTTCGGCCTGCGGCATCCGCGACAATTGCATGTCGCACTCCGCCGCCAGGCAGGCGATGGCAAGCGCATGGGTTGCCTGGGTGCCAGGTGCAGCGCTCAGGCGCAACAGTTCGTCGGCGGCATGCAGGTAGCCGGCCGTCTGCTCGTAGGCGGCGCTGTCACGCGCCCTCAGCGCAGCTTCTTGCAGTAGCAGCACAAACACCTCGCAGTCGCAGGCCTCGAATGCTCGCGGGCTGGCCCGTTGTACCTGGTTGGCGATCTCGAACACGGCCTCGTGCAGCGTCGCCTGCCAGGCTTCGCGCATGGCGTGGGCAATGTGCGCATGCAAGGCCGGCCGCTCTCGTGAGGGCGTGAGTGCGTAGGCGGCTTGCAGTACGCGATCATGGGAAAACCTCAGGCCCTTTTGCCCCGGCAGCAGGAAACCTGCGGCAATCAAGGCTTTGAGCTGTTCGGCCAGGTGCGTGGCGGGCAGTGGCAGCATGCTGCGCAGCAGTGGCTCATCGCATCGGCCACCCGCCGCGCTGGCCACGCGCAGCACATCGCGCTGGGCCGAGGGCAGGCGCGCCAGGCGATGGACCATCAGGTCGGCGACGTTGTCGGCATAGCGGTGTTGCGCCACCGCCGACAGTGACCAGGACCAGCGCATGGTCTGGGTGTCGAAGGTGAACAAGCGGTCCTCGACCATCGCCCCGAGGATCTGGTGAATGAAGAACGGGTTGCCAGCGGTCTTGGCGTGCACCAGCTCGGCGAGTTGCAGCGCGGCCTCAGGTGCGGCGTGGTAGCGTTCGCCGATCATCTCCATCACCGCGCCGACAGTAAGGGGGCGAAGGTCGAGCGTGGTGCTGCGGATGGACACAGGGGGCACACAGGGCTTGCTGTCGGGTGCTGCGTCGCTGCGCCGGGCGAAAATCAGCAGCAGGTTGCCGGGGGCTTGCTCAAGCAGTTCGTCCAGCAGGTGCTGCGTGGCGTCGTCGGCCCATTGCATGTCATCGAAAAACAGTGCCAATGGGCGCCCGGGGCGGCTGAACACCTGCAGGAACTCGACCACGGCGCGCAGTTCTTTTTGCAGTGCCAGCCGCGTGGGTTTGTCGGGGAGCTCGGCCGTGGGGCCGATCACCAGCTTGAGGTCCGGGGCCAACTTGCCGAGCAGCCGGCCACGGCCTTTGATGCGCCGCAGAATTTCACGGCGTAGCAGCTCCAGGTCATCACTGTTCTTGGCCAGCAGTTGGGTGGTCAGTGACCCGAGGATTTCGATCCAGGGCCCGTAGGGCACCGCTCGCTCCAGGCTGTTGCACGTGCCGCTGGCCCAGTATCCCTCGGCGCTGCCCTTGAGTGCCGCCTGAACCAGGCTCGACTTGCCCATGCCCGTGGCGCCTTTGATGAACAGGGCCTGGGATGTGCTGTCCCGGCGCAGTGCCTTGAGCAGCAGGGTGATGACCTTCTGCTCGGCAGAGCGGCCATAGAGGCGGTCGTGGCTGGGGGAAAGGGGGTCGGCGCTGCCGGGTTGGAAATCTGCGATGGCCTGGCCCGCACGCCACTGCCGCTGACAATGGCCAAGGTCGACCGCCAGCGCGCGGGCAGTCTGGTAGCGGGCATCGGGCTCTTTGGCCAGGGCCTTGGCGAGGATGCGGCTGAGCGGCTGCGGTACCCGGTTGTCGACGTCGATGGCCGCCCGCGGTTGAACGCCGGCATGCAGCTGGCGCCAGTGCGGTTTGTCGCGCCCGGCCAGCGGCAGCTCGCCCAGCAACAGCTGGTACAGGATGGCGCCGAGCGCATAGATATCGCTGCGTTGATCGCAGCTGGAGCCGTGTGGGCAGATCTGTTCCGGTGCCAGGTAGCTCCAGGTGCCGAGGGGGGTGCCTGGTTCGCTGATCAACGCCGGCACATCGGCGCAGAAACAGCCAAGCCTGACCCGATGCGCGTGTTGCACGCAGATGTGCGCGGGCTGCAAGGCACCGTGCAGAACATTGCTTTCGTGTGCCAGCGCCAGTGCCGAGGCGGCGTTGACGGCGATGTCGAGGAAGCTGGGGAGCGCTGCGGGGCCTTGGGCAATCAGGTCGGCGACCGAGCGGCCCGCCGGATAGACCAGCAGCGGCCCTTCGGCCGAACGCAGATAGGCCGAGGGGATCACCGCCCACTGTGGGTCGAGGCGCAGACGATAAGCGCGCTCCAGGTGCTGGCAGGCAGCAGGCGACTCAAGGGGCGCGCGTACGGCGAGCCACGACTGACCTGTGCCGGGGTCACGCAGGCGGAAGTAGGTCAGATCACCTTCCTGCCCCAGGCGCGTGATGTCGCACCGGTTCAACCAGCCCTCGTCGATCGACGGGTCATAATCGATGGGCCTGCAAGCGAGGCGTTCATCGAGCATCAAGCACCCCCTGCTAACGACATCCAAGGGCGCGAGTATACGCAGCGAGCACCGTGCGCATGCCCGGGCCAGACGGCTTGGCAGGAACGGGAACCATCTTGACCGTTATCGCCCCCTCGGCTGCGGCGGGTGCTTGTATAGTCCAAGGGCCGACCTATCCCTCGGGATAATTGTATGAATGTGGACGGTGGCCTAGATTGCATGGGGCTGCGCAACCGCCCGGACCCGTGAGATTCGAGACGACCATGATCCGATTTGGCAATGCCCAGGTGTCGCTGGAGCGACGAGAAGCGTTTCTCGACGGCAAGCCGATTACGTTGGGCGGGCGCGCCTTCGAAGTGCTGGCGACGCTGATTCGCGCCAAAGGCCGGGTGGTCGGCAAGGACGAGCTGTTCAGCCAGGTCTGGGCCGGCACCGTGGTCGAGGACAACAACCTGCAGGTGCAGATCTCTTTGTTGCGCAAGGCGTTTGGCGACCGCGGCCTGATCCAGACCGTGCCTCGCCGGGGCTATCGGCTGGCGGCTGAAGTCGCGCTCGACCTACCGGCGAAGGACATTGGGCGCGCGTTGCGACCTGTCGACCTCGATACCGCTGACGCAGCGGGTGACTGCTCGGCCGTGCCCGTGCTGGTGGTAGATGACGACCCTTCGGTGCTCAATGCCCTGGGCCGGCTGTTGCGCTCGCACGGCATTTTGCATCGGCTGTACGCCTCGGCTGAGGCGCTGCTTGAAGCCGATTCGCACGTGCCCTGTGCCTGCTTGTTGCTGGACATGAACCTGCCTGAGGCCAGTGGGCTGGAGCTGCAGGCGATATTACGTCGGCTCGACCTGCCATGGCCGGTCGTGTTCATGACCGGCCACGGCACCATCCCCATGACTGTTCAGGCCATGCGTGCAGGTGCGGTGGAGTTTCTGACCAAGCCTTTTGATGAAGCGCAGTTGCTGGCATTGCTGACGGCACTGCGTGCCCGCGCGCTGGCGGCCGGGCGCACGTGGCGGCATGCTCGGCAGGTTCGGGAAAAGTACGGGCGGCTCACGCAACGCGAGCGCCAGGTGTTCGCGCTGGTGGTCAGCGGGTTGTCGCACAAACAGATTGCCAAGGAGATCGGCACCAGCGAGGTGACGACCAAGGTGCACAAGAAGAACATCATGAACAAGTTGCAGTCCCGCTCGCTGGTCGAACTGGTGGCCATGCACAACGTGCTAGAGGCGCGTGTCGAGGGCCAGGGCGCCGCATGAAGCCACAGGGGGCAAACGACAGGGTGTGGGTGTGCATCGTCGATGACGATGCGTCTGTACGTAAAAGCCTGGCCAACCTGCTGCGGGCGACAGGCTTTGGCGCACTGCTGTTCGGGTCGGGCGAAGAGTTTCTGGCCTCGACGCTGGCGCGTGACGCCGGGTGCGCGTTGCTCGATCTGAGGATGCCCGGGCTGACTGGGCTGGAAGTGCTGCGGGAGCTGGCACACTTGGGCTGGCGTTTGCCGGTGATCTGCATGTCGGCGCATTGGGATGATACGACGCTAGAAGCGTCGCTGCGCCAGGGGGCGGTCGCCTACCTGGCCAAACCGTTTTCCGAAGAGGCGTTGCTGGCGGCGGTACAGGCCGCAATGACCGACCTGTAGGAGCGGCCTTGCGTCGCGATGGGCCGCAAAGCGGCCCCCAAAACCCAAGCCCGTGTCAGCTACCAGGCCGATACTGCAACGCCTCGCCCAGATGCCCTCGGGCAATCGACGCCACGCCCTCCAGGTCCGCCAGCGTGCGCGCCACTTTCAGCAGCCGATGGGCAGCGCGCAATGACAAGTTCAATCGCTCGCAGGCAGTCTCCAGCCAAGCCTGGTCGGCCGCCTCCAGCAGGCAATGGCTGCGCAAACCGTTGAGGTCGAGAAACGCATTGGCGCACCCTTGCCGACGTTGCTGCAGGTCGCGCGCCTCGGCCACCCGCTCGGCGACCGCAGCGCTGGTGTCGCCGCTGGGTTGGTTGTTCAGCGTGGTGGTTTCGCGCGCCACGGTCAGGTGCAGGTCAATGCGGTCCAGCAGCGGCCCCGACAGCTTGTTGCGATAACGCTGGACCTGGTCGGTGCTGCAGCGGCAGCGGCCGCTCGGGTCGCCGAGGTAGCCGCAAGGGCAGGGGTTCATCGCCGCCACCAGCTGAAAACGCGCCGGGAAGCGCACTTTGTCCCGCGCCCTGGCAATCACGATCTCGCCGGACTCGAGCGGTTCGCGCAGTACCTCCAGCACGCGCCGCTCGAATTCCGGCAACTCATCGAGAAACAGCACACCATGATGAGCCAGGGTGATTTCGCCCGGCTGTGGCCGGCTGCTGCCGCTGTAAAACACATCGTAAAATGAGAAAATACGGCTAGCTTCTAGAGATCAATGAGAATGAAGAAAGCTCTGCCCACTTTGCCGGTCCGTAGCATCGGCGTTAGCGGCCGTAGCGTCACAGGCATCGTACCGCTTATGGGTCGGTTCGAATCGACTCTTGAGCGCGACCTAATGGAGCTTGTCCGCTTCGATCGCCGCGTCAGCAGCTTCCTGCCCCAGCCCGTTAAGATCGAATACAAGGGCAATACAGGTGAAGACCGGTCGTACACCCCCGACGGCCTCATCACCTTCCAGGAATCGGCCTTATCACAGGAGCCAATTCTCTATGAGGTCAAATACCGAGCAAATTTTCGCGAGCAATGGCGAAACCTGCTGCCCAAGTTTCGTGCGGCAAAATCGTACTGCGCTCAGCGCGGGTGGCGTTTTGAGGTCTACACGGAGCGGGAAATCCGCACGCCGTATCTGGATAACGTCAAATTTCTGTGGCCATTTCTAAACCGAGAGCCTGGCCCCCTCCAGCGCGCCCAGGTCGTGGGTGTGTTTGAAAGCTGCAGCTTCATCAGTGTGAGCAACCTCCTTGGGATGCTTGCCCCTGATCCCAAACAGCGCGGTGAGCTTATCCCTGTCTTGTGGCACCTGATCGCCAATGGCGTCGTTTGTTGTGACCTGAATATCCCGTTAAGTATGACGAGCGTGCTCTCGATTGGGGAGGAATTGAAATGAAAACCATCAGACCAGGCCAGTTGGTCTACTGGAGAGATTCGGCTTCGATTGTTGTTGAGCTCAAAGGTCTGATCGAGGCGGTAATTCGAAGAATTGAGGATTCCTCGATCGAGGTGGTGCGCTGTGCGGACCTTAAATCCAGTCCCGAAGTCGACTCGGTGAGGGATTCATCTCATTTAACCCAGGATCGCGCGGCTTGGGATGAGACACTTGAGCGGTTTGCAATCATCAAACCGCTGCTGCAGGGGCGTCGAAGTGTGGAGGACGTCAAGAATGCTGCGGAGCGCTCGGGTAAGAGTGTACCCACCATCTATAGGTGGCTAAAGCGATTTGAAAAAACAAATCTTGTATCTTCCCTATCCAAGTCTACTCGCTTCGATAAAGGTCAAGGGCGCTTACCCAAAGAGGTCCAAGACGTCATAGATGAGCAAATAGAGACGTACTATCTTAAAAAAGAACGGCGAAATGTCACTCAGCTGCACACACGTATTAGAGAAGTTTGTAAATCTCGCGGCTTGCCCGAACCGCATCTGAATACTATTTACGGGCGAGTTAGTAATATTGAAAATGGTGTTAAAGTCAAGAGGCGACATGGTTCAAAAGCCTACCGTGATAATATACTTCCCTCGGTGGGTGAGTTTCCAGGTGGCCATTATCCAAACGCGGTTGTACAAATCGATCACACTCCGGTAGATGTAATCATAGTTGATGAACAACACCGCTTACCCATAGGCAGGCCATACCTTACGATAGCCATTGATGTTGCTACAAAGATGGTGACTGGATTTTGTCTGACACTGGATCCGCCCAGCGCGCTTTCGGCAGGTCTGTGTATCGCGCATGCTGTACAAGAAAAATCCAACTGGCTAGCTAAGAGGGATATTCTCGCTGAATGGCCGATTCATGGAAAAATGGCTAAAATCCATGTGGATAATGCAAAAGAATTCCGTGGCACGATGCTGCAACGAGCATGTGCGCTGCATGATATTGTTTTAGAATACAGGCCTAGGCATCAGCCGAACTATGGTCCACATGTAGAGCGGGCTTTCCGGACCTTTATGACTGAATGTCATACGTTGGAAGGGACGACCTTTTCAAACGTCAAAGCCAAGGCCGATTACAACTCGGAACAAAAAGCGTGCTTAACCTTGGATGAGTTGGAGCTTTGGTTCACAATTTTCTTTGTTTACTCTTACCATAATGCTAAGCATTCAGGTAATGGTGGTATTCCTCCTATAAAGAAATTCGCTCAGCTCGTGTATGGATCGGATACACAGCTTGGGGTTGGACTACCAGCTAGGATCGAGGATGAGGAGACTTTCCGCCTGGATTTTACGCCATACCTCGAAAGAACCATACAGCAGACTGGCGCGCTGGTTAACTACATCCATTACTACGCGCCAGTTTTGCGTAAATGGATAAAAGCGATAGATCAGGAAACAAGCAAAGTCAAAAAATTTATCTTTGCATACGATCCTAGAGATATCAGTGTTGTTCACTTCCTAGATCCAGACACAAAAACCTACGTTCCGATCCCATACCTGAATAGTGCTCGGCCAGCGATCAGTTATTGGGAACTCAAGGCCGCGCTGAAGCGTATAAAAAACGATCCTAATAATGAGCCCGATGAGGACAAGATTTTTCACGGGGTAACGTTGATGCGAAAAATTGAGGAAAATGCTATTGAAAGTACGCGGTTAGCCAAGGCTCAACGGACCAGAGAAAAGAGGAGTCTTCGGAATGCTCAAAGGCGCAGACAATCTTTGGGTGTGCATCAGATATCTAAGGCTGATTCCCGCGTCGAAGTTTCGGAGGACTTAGATCCGTTCGACGATGTGATCACGCCGTTTGACGACATAGAGTTGGGGTGATCCATGACAAGCTATCAATATCTACACCCTGAAGCCCTCAAACTCGTTGAGCAGGATGCGGAGGCGCGAAGTCTATGGATTGCCAAACGACGATGGATCGGGTATCCACAAGCTAATGCCATCCTCAAAAAGCTCGACCGTTTGCTCGTACATCCGCGGCAAACACGCATGCCTAACATGCTCGTCGTAGGTAATACTAATAACGGCAAATCAAACTTGGTTGATAAATTCGTAGGGCGCAATTTGCCCGACGAAAATCCGAGTGGTGAGCACATCGTCTGTCCAGTGCTTAAAATAGAAACCCCTCCGAGCCCGACGGAGGCCAGCATCTATTCGGAAATACTTGGGAAGCTTTTTGAGAAGGATCCTGCATCATCTACCAATGCTAAGCGCATGCGGGTTATAAAGATTTTGAGGGAAATTCAACTCAAGGTTCTCGTTATTGATGATCTTCACAACATGCTCGCAGGTACGTCCGTAAGGCAGCAGCAGTCTCTGAATATGTTGAAATACTTGGGTAATGAACTTCAAATATCCATAGTAGGTTGCGGCACTGGTGATCTGCTCCGTGCAGTCAGCATCGATCCGCAGATCCAGAACCGGTTTCCTCCGGAGTTTCTACCCAAGTGGGAAATGAACAAGGAATTCCTGCAGCTCTTGATGTCTTTCGAACGGTTGCTGCCATTGCGGCAGCAGTCGGCGTTGCATGAGCGGCCCTTGGCAGCTAAGGCTTTGGCCATGTGTGAAGGTTACATAGGGGAGCTCTCGCTGTTGCTCAACGCCGCGGCAGAGTACGCAATTGAGTCTGGTGAGGAAAAAATCACAGCGGAGGTAATGAACGAGTGTGGGTATCTCTCACCCAGTGATAGGACGCGAATGGCATCGAGGATCTAGCATATGCTCCCAATCCATCCACAGCCGTTGTCGGATGAGCTTCTGACCTCTTGGATGGTGCGGCTGGCTTTTGCTAATGGTTTTGCGTTGCACACTTTTTACTCCAATCTGCTGGGGTACAGGGCGGCTATCTGGAATCGCGATTCTGATCGCCATCCTCCGTCAGCTCTGTTCGACTGCTTATCCGCCGCGACGGGGCGGCCGGTCGAGGAGCTAAGAGGCTTGACCTTGGGCTGCTACGAGGGATTTATTTTTGAACATTTTTTCGTCAGTGGAGATGTCCCATTTCTGCTCCCCACCGGGCTTTATCATCGCATCCGTCGTAGGGCGGGCATACAGTTCTGTCCCATCTGCCTAAGGCTCGATCCGGCACCGTATTATCGGCGCCACTGGCGTTTAGCACTCTCTACTGTGTGCACAGCGCATGATTGCTTTCTGGAGCAGACGTGCCCCTCTTGTGGGGCGCCGGTAGTCTTCCATCAGCACGGGATAGGTCGCGCGAAACTAATCGCCGGAAGTGCCTTGAGCATCTGTAGCAAATGCGATTTCAGATTAGGCGATACCCAGCCCAGGCTCACGGGCTGCGCAGACAAGGCCGCCGGCCGGATGCTCCTCACCATCACCCGTGCGGTTCAGCTTGGAGAATGGAACGGCTTCTTCCGACGGCTGCCGCTGAGTCTGTCATTTTTTACAGGCCTTCGAGTCCTTCTAGGCTTGCTATGCGGAAGACACGGCGGACGATTGCGCGCCGCGTTGAGCGGGACTATCGGGATAGAAATTGCCCCGGTGGCACATTTAGATTTTGAGTATCAGTCACTGGAGGTGCGATACGCTTTGCTACACGCCGCAGCGGCCCTTTTGGTCCATTGGCCAGCGCTCTTTCATGATACTTGCAGCCGGGCGAAGCTCACTCGCTCACGCCTTACAGACTCATTCTCGACAATGCCGTACTGGTTGCGCATGGAGGTGGACCAATATCTTGATACCCGTCCGTACCTCCCCCCCCTTGAGGAGGTCGCATCTGCAGCTAGCTATCTGCAGGGTGCTGGGATGGCCGTCTCCGGCTCATCTCTCGGTGCTTTGCTAGGCTTGAAGAGGGATTTCGCCCGCAGGGCATTTGTACAGTGGAAAGAATGTCAGCCCGAAGCACCAAGCGCTTGTCCGGGACCACGGGCCCCATGCCATGCTTCCCTCGATCCCTGTAGTTTCCGACAGGAGAAGTGATGATGTCAGTCGTAGGCAGGCCTCAAGTCAATCGTACGACGGTTAAATGCCAAGACCCGAAAGACGGCACCGGTGACCTGATCATCGATATCCCTGACGAAATGCTCCAGGCAGTCGGTGTTGGTGTAGGCGACGAGCTCAGTATTGAAGTGGTCGACGGCGTGATTCGGTTGAGGCCGCTCAGGAGTGCCACTCCAGGGCCAGAAGTGTAACGCGAGGCAACTGCCTCACCAGGCCTCGTACAGCCAGTCGTTCCTACTACATGGATATTTCGGCTGGGAGATCACGCGCGTAGCCTTCTATTAGCTCGATAAGTTCAACGTGCTTGGGGAACTCTGTTTTCAGCCAACCGCTCGGCACAAAGTGATGATCCAGGTGCACCGCAGTGCTCTGTCCATCGCCGCAGGCGCAGAGCATCACATTCATCTCGGTTTCATCTCCAGCCATCGCCGCTGGGACGAACACGACTCCCATGTCACTCACCCCAAATGAGCGTCGCCATTCGGGAGAGCGCTTTCCATCGGGGTTGGACACTGCATACCACTGAATACTGCTCATTGGTCTCTCTCAAAGGGAATTAATGTCGGGTGAGGTAATTCTTCGCCGTCGATCGCCGCTAACACCTGTTCTAGCACTGTGGCCGGGGCATCCAGCGCGCCGAGGATGACGTGCAACTCAGAGAGCAGTTCTGTTTCGGCTTCCCGACGGCGGTCTGTGCTGCCGTCTTCTGCCTCTCCATCATCGAATGCGCTATTCACGGCTTGATTGGCGATGAGATAGCGTGCATTGCAGTCACAGGAGAAAGGGTGATCGCTGTTGTGGAACCGGTCTTGGGCTTCCCAGCCACGAAGCCGGGGGGCAATAGGTTTGCCGCATTGGGGGCAATAAAAAGGTTGGCCGTCGATGAGGTAGTGCATGACTGGGTTCTTTCGCGTGGCTGATGTGAAGTCACTGTCGTGTCGTGCCGCGCTGGTCTCTGGCGAGGCGCGGGATTGTCATGAATGCCGTATGCCGCTGTCTACCAAAGGTACAAATGTTCAAAGCTCCAGTACGTGAGGCTTCACGGCACAGAGCGGGATGGGAAGCTCAAAATGGGCAGGATCTATGCGAATCACTAATGTATAAAAGCGTAACGATTTCTGCCTAATGCGCTACACTCTTGCGCAATTCCGAAACAGTTTACCCCGTGAGCGAATCATTCCGTGGAATACCTCTCTGAAATCTTGAAGATCCTCGATGGGGCCCTCAAGGCGAATGCCAGCATGGCTTCGAACTATGCCGGCCTTCTGGCCGACAAGCTTGAAAGCGATGGCGACAAACGCCAGGCGCGCATGATTAGAGAGCGACTGGCACGTGCACCCACTGCGCTTGCAACCGCCCAGGATGCCGCCAATGGTTTCAGCTTCTCTAACTTGCCCACCGATGGCGAAAGTCATTTGCACACGGTGGATGTGAGTCGTCCCACGCTGGACAAGGAGTCGCTGCTGCTTTCGAGCGCGGTAGCGAGCCGAGTGGATGAGTTTCTGGCCAATATTCGCCGGTTTGACGATTTGGCGCGTGTGGGAGCTGCGACGGCCAGCCGGCTTCTGACTTATGGCCCACCAGGTACCGGTAAAACCAGGCTTGCGCGTTATGTCGCTGCGCACTTGGAGCTGCCTTTGCTGACAGTGCGTTGTGACACCTTGGTGAGCAGCCTCCTTGGCCAGACCAGCCGAAATCTGCGGCGGGTGTTCGAGTATTCGCAGCAGCAGCCATGCGTCCTCTTCCTGGATGAGTTCGATGCGTTGGCCGGTGCCCGCGGCAACGAGAGGGATGTCGGAGAGCTGCAGCGTGTGGTGATTTCGTTGTTGCAGAACATCGATGCGGTCCCGGAGAGTACCATCATCGTGGCGGCTACCAACCATGACCAGCTACTCGATCCTGCTATCTGGCGTCGCTTCAGCTTCCGCATTCCCATGGCTGAGCCGGATGGATACCTGCGCAAATTGCTTTGGAAGCAATACTTGGAGCCATTCAGTTCGGAAACTTTGGATCTGGACAACCTAGCCAAGGTCTCGAAGGGGATAACCGGGGCTAATATCGAGCAGGTATGCCTCGACACCAAGCGATCGGTCGTTCTTTCGAATCAGTCAGCCATTGATGAGGACGAACTTCTTCGCCGCCTGGGTTTGAATCTTGCGCTAGGTGCTGGCCGAGTGCTATCTACTGTCGAGTTAGAAATTCGGTGGCTTAATGGATGGGCGCCCAGGTACTTCTCTCTGAGGACGCTTGGAAGACTGTACGACCTGTCGACTAGGCAAATAAGAAAGATCCTCAAGGAGGAGATCGGCAGTGGCTCGCAAGAATGTACCCGCTCGGGAGTCGTTGAATGCGAGGGTTGAGAACCCTTTCATACACATTCCGTTTCAGGCAAAAGATCTCTCTTCGATTGAGCGGGCTGGTGGAGGCGGCGGCAAAGAGCTCGTAGTCGTCGATGAGGCATACCGCGTCGCTCTTTCGAAAGCACTGACTCAAGCCTCCACTGCACTTTCTCACGAGCAAATGCTTCATCCCCAAGCGCTCTCGCACTTGGTCCTCAAGCTCCGAGATACCGGCATCGCCAAAAGCCACCGGCCTGTTCAGCTTGCCCAAGAGGCTGAATTGGAACCGGCTGGTCATGCCAGGATCGATGAGATGCTAGTCGGTGCTTCTGCCAACAGCTTGACCCAGTTCAATCGAGTCATTCTCAAGCGGAATACCCAGGCCATCCGCTGCAATCTAAGCGCGATTGAGTCGATCGAACCCTGGGATCGTAAGCGTCGAAACCCTGAGGGTAGCCAGCAGTTGCTTGAATACGGTCGAGCTGTCATGAGGCTGTTTCAGTATCAGCAGGACAGCCTGAACGAGCTCAACTATCAGTCCATTTTGGTCGCGCTGAAGTCGCTTTCACTTCCGTTTATCGAGATCGCTCAAGGCCGTGGCCTACCCATCATTGCCGTTCAGGACCTGGACGGTGTCGGCGACAGCGGGCTTGATGTGCTGCTGGACTTGCCGGGCATTCGTACCATCTACGCCGAGCCGTTCTATAGTCCGAGGAACACGGTCGTTGTCCCCCAAAGCGGTAAAAGTGCCACTCAAGCTTCTGTTCAGGAAGTAGAGTTGCCGACCGTGGCGGTGTTCGACACTGGCGTCAGCAAAGACCGATCGCCGATTGCGTCGTTCGTGAAGTCACGCGACACCTACGTCCTCCCGCCAGACACCAACTACGAGCATGGCACTGCGGTGGCCTCGCTGATCGCTGCGGGCTCTTTCTATAACGACAAACATTCATGGATTCCGACGACTCCGGCTTTCATACATGACGTCTGCGCGCTTGAGGCAACTGGCTCCCACATGAGCGATCTGGAGCTGCGTCTGCAGGAGGCCGTACGTCGACGGCCTGACGTGAAAATCTGGAACCTGTCCGTTGGTGGGGATCCATGCGACGAAAGCAACTTTAGCGACCTGTCTATGACGCTTGATGAGCTGAGCGACAAGTATCAGGTTCTCTTCGTTGTGGCAGCGGGAAATTACAACGACCTTCCCCGTCGTAATTGGCCGGCTCCAGCGGCACTCAAGGACAGGATTTCCACACCCGGTGAGTCCGTGCGCTCTCTGACAGTGGCTTCGGTCGCGCATATTGATGCTATCGACGGCCTAACCGCAGCCGGGCATCCGGCCCCTTATTCACGCTGTGGTCCTGGCCCTGTGTTCACACCTAAGCCAGACCTAGCTCATGTGGGCGGTGGTGTCCACGCCCCTTGGGCCGCGGGTACATCGAGTCTCAAAGTCCTGGCTCCGCAGGGACACCTGTACTCCTCGTTCGGCACAAGCTATGCCGCGCCGTTGGCTTCATGCATGGCTGCCCATGCTTGGCAGGCTCTGGCGGGGCGTCCCAACCCCAGCCCCTCGCCATCGCTGGTCAAGGCGCTCATGATCCATTCGGCACAACTGGCGTCACCGGACTATGACTCCTACCAGCGTCGGTATTTTGGGGCTGGTCGCCCCGATGATGTCTTGAGGGCCCTCTATGATTCGGACGACGGCTTCACCCTGGTTTTCCAAGCGAATCTGGTGCCTGGAAATATGCGCTGGAGAAAGTCGCCTTATCCCATGCCAGATGTCCTGATCGAGGACGGGAAATTCCGGGGCGAGATCATCATGACTGCCGTTTACGCGCCGCCCCTGGACCCTAACGCAGGAAGCGAGTACGTACGAGCAAACGTTGAGTTGAGCTTCGGCACGATTGAAGGCGACAACATCACCGGCAAAGTGCCGATGGAGAGCGAGGAAGGCCAAAGCGGCTATGAAAGCGCACAAATCTCAAGCGGCAGTAAATGGTCTCCGGTGAAGGTCCATCGTAAGGCCTTCCCACGAGGGGTAGCTGGTAATGTCTGGGGGTTGCAGGCGTCTGCACTTTTGCGTGCCTACGAACCTGCGCTCACGGAAGCCTTGCCGGTGCACATCATCGTCACCGTACGGTCGCTCGATGGCGATCTGCGCGTACGTGCTGCAGGCATGCGCGCGCTCGCGCAGAGGAACTGGATCAATACGCCACTGCCTCTGCGCGTGCCCATCAAGGTTGTTAATCGCTGAGGATGATAGGCCCCGAGGCTCAGTTCGTTGCGAACGGTTGTAGAGTCTTGGGACTTCCGATAGCGTTGATGGTGACTGCAATACCGCTCTCACTGAGAAACCGCTATGACCCCTGCCATTGATCAATGCGCCGTGGAGTGGAAGCGCCTCGCTCGCACTGCAGAAAATGCCGCTCTTTACGCAGCTCTCACGGGAGCTGAAGAAATGCGGGAGATTAGCGAGCTGGCGGGATATGTTGCTCAGCCTGGGTACCGGTTGATCCGTGTTGATGACCGGCTGAAAACCCTCGGCAACACTGAATTCGAAATCGCTTTGATCGATGATGCCCAGTTGTCCGTAGCCTATTACGTTAAGGCCATAATCGTGTGTATACCGGAAACTGGTAACCGCCCCGCGGTACGCAATCGAGTGTGGCGATCTGCAAGCAACCCTCATTCTCTAGCCTTACGCGATATCTCGCAGAAGGTATTTTTCGGCTACATTGCCCAGCACTACGACCTACTGCTCGCTGACGGCGAGATATTTGGTAACGGGAACTATTATTGGCACCGTCAGGTATCACGGGCCATTGAGGCAGGCTTGAATGTGTCCGTGTACGTACAAGCGGCGCAAAGGTTTCGACCGGTTGCGACGCAGTGCGCGTTGAATGACATACAGTATCAGGCTTGGTCACGTACCAATCCGGAGCCACTTCTAGCACTCGTCTCGATCATTCCTATCGGCGATTGGTAGGTCACGAAAAACGGATGGGCGGGAAGACTCTCCTTTTTCTGATCGAGTTGGACAGCTCATGCGACAAGTCGGCAGCGCTTTCTTAGAGCGGGATCATGCTACCCGTCATGTTTCGTCCGTCTGACAAAATGGAAGCCTGAATTATCGCCAGAGGACTCACGTGTGCTTAATGCGCTAGGAATTGAGCATAGAGGTCAATTGCGCGGCGATCATTCATGGTCGCTCTAAGCTTTCTATGAAATTATTAAGTTCCCAGCTGCATTTGCTCAATCCGCCGAAAGGTTTCGTATAGCGAGATCATGTCGCCCTGGCTGATAACTTCTAGCGGCGATCTACCTTCGAAAAAAAGGTTTTCATTTTGGAATCGAGGAAAGCCACGAACATTCTCAGGGTTATCGAAGACTGTTCGAAGCGCGGAATGGATGCCGAGGACCAGCCCCAGACGCTGCTGTTGATCCCGATCAAGTCTTGGAGCGAAGCCGCCCGCTCGGCGCGCGCGCCGGTAGGTCGATGCTGAGATCCGAAGGATTTTGCATGCTTGATTTTGGGTGGCTTGCCATCCGTCGATGATTCGAATTGCTGCGCGCAGTCCCACTGCACACTGCAGCTCAGTCAGCTTTCCGATTTCCGCCATCGTTTGACCCGCCCAGTAGTTCAGCTTGTTTCACTATGATGCCTTACCATCGCACCCAGCTACACCGTGAACTCAAATCTACATCGACGATCTTCTGGTTGCACGCTGTATCACCGCCTAAAGCCCACCAGCTTCTCTTGTATTGATCGCCTGGCCAATACAGACCTTGCGCCGAGCGGCTCTGCCCTTCGACGAGCCAGTGCATTTGGGAAATGGACTGTCGTCGAGGAGCAGCGGTTCCGCGTGCTCATATCGCATGCGCGCGACAGATGATGGCTGTGTCAAAACGCACAAACTCATCCCCATCTCCAGTCGACCATCAAATGGAGGCGTCAGATGCCAGCGCTGGACCAATCGGGCAGGAACGGCCATATCATTCTGTCGTTTTTATTTGTTTTATCGTGATTCCATCCCGTTACCAGCTTACGCACACACACACACTGGGATACCATTGCGACCACCCGAGCGCTGCGCTTGGGATTGCGGTTACTCACGATCGATGACCTGCCCGACTCCTCCGGCACAGGGGATAGCTGTTCTCTCTGGGGAAGGAACACCGCAATCCGGTAATGGGTCTATCCTGTGATCACCTTCCATTCCAAAGGCCTGAGTGATAGCATTTTGACACTAGGCGCCTTGACCAAACCTGGCTAAGAAGCGAGACATGACTGCAACGATTGTTCCTTACAATGACCAGATCGGTAACGCGATCCGTAACGTGCTGTTTATCTTCACGTTTGGCACGCCTCTGCCTGTGTCGGCGGTCATGGAACTGAGCAAGGGTTCAATCCACGACGACCTGAAGGCACTGCTTCCAAAGGTCGCCCAGCAAAAAAGTCAGAAAATGACGATCGTGGAAGGGAAGTCCCTTGCTACGGAAGAAAAACTGGTTGGCTGTAAATTTGAGCGTTTCAACGAGCGAGGCGAGATTTCGCTTGGACTGAGCGTGGAGCCCAGCAAAATGTCGATCGTTTGCGGTGAGTACACGCGCTGGGAAGCGGTGCGTACTAGCATCAGCGAGGTTCTCCATAAGCTGTCTGCTTGGCTGATCACGCATGAAGTGAGGACTTCCGCCTTCACGTTGCAGTATCTGGATGAGTTCCGCGTCTATTTTGCCGATAACGGCAATCGAACCTTGGTAGACTTGTTCGCGTTGGATTCCCCATATCTGGTTCGAAATTTCTGCGAGCTTGAGCACGAATTCCATTCCCACCATGGCTTCTTTACACAGCCAGATTTCGGAATCGAGGGCCGTCTTCTCAACAACGTGAACATTGGCGTCAACTGCTCACCTGACCGAGAATCGTCGATTGTTCAGATCCAGACCATCCACCGCTACGACGCTAGCGCGGTCCTGGAGATAGTTGACCAAGAGGGCGATCTCTCGCCACTGCTCGCGGGTGCGTATGAATATATGCACCAGGTAAACAAGACAGTCATGCGGAAATTGCTTACTGACCAGGCACAGAAGATCATTAAGCTCGATTCAGGGAGGACGGTATGATGGCGCTTCTTGCTCACTTCGAGAACGAATTCGATTTCTATAGTGCAACGTCCGAATCACAGGCCTTTGAGCTGGAAAACCTAGCGTCTGGGATTGCATGCGGGCTTGGCAAGCAGACACCTGCCTCATACCTTGAGCTGTCATACGATTCGATTAATGTGCCCGCCAGCCTGGTAGGAGCCAAGGAATCTGCGATGCAAAAGCTTCGCAGGAAACTTGATAGCTATAAATCGTTGAAAGAAGGTTGGGATGGTTACTGCGCAGAGCCAGCCAACAGGGATTCTATCGTCGACGCACGGGTGTTTTTGAGCTCATTGCCAGAGAACCTTCCGGTACCTAGCCCAATGCTCGCTTCGGACGGTGAGGTGTCCTTGTTCTGGGAGACGTCAGATGGCTATCTGGAAGCGTCGTTCCCTGGGGACGGTACGTACCACTATATTTTCAACGCTCCGGGCATTAGGGTTGGTGCGGATGATATCCCAGTGACCACACCCACAATCGATCAAAAATTTGCAGCGTATTTGGCATCCATTTGAAATGTCGTGTCGTAATTTTTTTGACGGCCTGCCCGAGGACGGCCCGGAGAGCAAAAAACGATCAGAAATGATCGATGAGGCGTATCCGGGTGGGTTCTGCCAAGTGGAATCCGTAAGCGGTCATTCTCCTGGCGTAGTTGCAGGTAACGAATTTCTGCATAGGTTCGTGTTCTCACCCATCCACATTGATGAAAAAGGTGAGCTAACGGCCGCTTTTTTTGCGGACTGTGCGACTTTTGGCTTGTCATGTCAGCGCAGCGACGTCGACGTACCTGACGCCGAAACCAATGAAATCGGCGCTGCTATGATCGAGTCGTTCAATGCGAATCGTGCACCGGAAAAGCCTGAGCGATCCTATCTTGGGGTCGTGACAGCAAAATGCGATGACGTGCGCATGCTGAGAACCATTGAGACCGGTGTCACTCCTTATGATCAGGCAGTGATGGCTGTCTACGATACCAGCCTTGCGGATAATACGCGCCATGCCGACGTGTTCCAGTTCGTGCCTGCTGGCGTTGAAAGATCCAAGCTCAAACAAATACGTCGCGACCTAGCCTTGGTATTCACACGGTCACCACGCTATGCTTAGTCTCCTTGCGTTCCAGTCGTGTTTACAGGTTTTGGCGCTGCAGGCGGCAGTCAAACAGTCAGCTCCAGCCCTTTCCTGAGCCTTCGTAATCAAAGACAATTTCTGGTGCCAGGCCGCTGCGATAAACGCGGCGAAGGGACCTCCAATATTCTGCGCAAACAAGTTAGTCCTAGCTTCAGTTGCTCATTCGAGAAACCTCCAACCAGGGCAGCATTAAGTCGATAGAAGACATGGCCAAAGCAGGGGAGCTGCTGCGCGAAACCCTTGAAGCTATGAAGGTTCTTCGAAACGGTCAGGATGGCGGGGCTTCCCCCGAGGAGCTGAGCGCCTCAAATTATTGGCGGACTCCTTGTATTTCGATGTGGTGGATTTCCAGTTACTGGAGGCCGGAATTCTGTCCGCGTCGGGTCACTGAAATCGAGGCACTGATGTCCAATACGCCTAAAATTTTGCCACCTGATCACCAATGCTACACCGCGGCAGTAGAGGCAATGCGGCTCTACCACGAAGCATTGGATACTGGCGCGCCTGCAAGCGAGGTGGAACGGTTGCGCTTGATTGCCGAGTCGCTGTTTCAGGCTGTTACTGACTACCAAATGAGGGCCTTTGGACGTGGCAGAGGAACCATTCACTGAGAGATGAGTGCGTGGAAGATCGTATGGGCGTTGATGTCCGCTTTCGACCCAGGCTGTGTGAAAACGCAGTAAATACATCGAAACCCATAGTCGAGCTGACTGCCTTTGGAATCAGCAGGCGAGAGCGCGAATAACCTTACCCAGCGAAAAAGACGTTTACAGTGCTATATGGGCCGCGTCAGAAGCCGGACGGCCCGTTGTCGCAGGATCGACACCTTCGAATCCGAGTGCTCCAAGGTCGAGTTCATCCACGAAGACGTCGACTACCCGAACTGAGTTTTCATCGGTGATGTAATCGTCCAGGCACTCCGGCAGCAACGTGACTTGCGTCCGAGACTCACCTTCAATGAATCGCTTCATGATCGTCACCGCCACGATCTCGACGATCAGAAGGTTAGATAATCGCTGGCGTTTTCACACAGCCTGGACCCATAGCTGCCTTCCGCACTCATCACAGATTTGCTTCCGGAGAGAGATAGCTAAGAGTTGAAGTTGTCGGCCTCGTCATCGAGGCTCCAGCCAGGTTCACCTAGAGCACAGATACTTTCTGTCAAATTGTCCCTTTTTGCGAGACAGAGATTCTATTTAACACGTCTTTTTGTGCTCAGATTTTGACAGTAAAGTTGGTTCATCACATGGAGGCGCCGTCGCCTCAAGGAGAAGAATCATGATCACTGTCCGTAACGCTGATGAACGTGGCCGCGCCAATCATGGCTGGTTGAAGTCATCCCATACCTTCTCATTCGCCAATTACTGGGATCCTGACGAGCAAGGCTTTTCTGACCTTCTGGTCATCAATGATGACCAGGTGATCGCAGGCAAAGGTTTCGGCCAGCATCCTCACCGTGACATGGAGATTTTTTCCTATGTCCTCGAAGGCGCCCTGGAGCACAAAGACACCCTGGGTACCGGGTCGGTAATTAAACCTGGGGACGTGCAGCTCATGAGCGCAGGCAGTGGTGTAGCTCACAGCGAGTTCAACCACAGCAAAGCGCAGCCGGTTCACTTCCTGCAGATCTGGATTGTGCCCAATGTACGTGGCGCGACTCCCCGTTATCAGCAGCAGCATTTCAGTGATGATGAAAAGCGCGGCAAGCTCCGTTTGATCATTTCGCCAGATGGCAAGCAGGGATCGCTCCAGGTTCGCCAAGACGCGCGAGTTTATGCGGGCCTCTTCGACGGCGATGAGCATGCCACTCTGACTCTGGCGGACAACCGTCATGCATATGTGCACGTAGCTCGTGGGCGCATCGAGTTGAATGGCCAGTTGCTCCGCGAAGGGGACGGTGTTCGGATGAGGAAAGAGCAGGTGATCGAGCTCTCCAATGGCCGTGATGCAGAAGTGCTCGTGTTTGATCTGCGACCTAATGAGCTGCCCCGCATGCCTTAACACATGCAACAGGATGGCTGTCTTGCCTCTCCTCGACGAGGGGTAAGAAAGCAGGCCTATTGATGGTTCAAGGAATGCCGAATTTGGCACTCACACCCTTAAGACCTCAACCACCCCACAAACTGATTCTGGCCGGCCCGATGCTAGCTGGATGAGTCGTGCTCGCTCCCTAGGGTGTGCATGGCTTCGCTATGACGCCCCAGGTTACCGACCTGGATCAAACCAATTTTGTTAAAGGCAGCAATGGAATGAGCACATCAACATCTGGCGCTTGGAGCCCCTTGCGTAATGCCACCTTCCGCATGTTGTGGATCGCAACAATCGCTTCCAACATCGGCACTTGGATGCACGAGGTTGGCGCTGGATGGTTGATGACCACCCTTTCCGCCAGCCCGCTGCATGTTGCACTGATTCAGGTGGCGGGTTCGCTACCTATGTTCTTCTTGGCTCTTCCAGCTGGAGCTGCGGCTGACATTGTCGATAAACGGCGTTACCTGCTACTCGTGCAACTCTGGATGTCGGCAGTCGCAGTGACACTGGCAAGCCTCACGCTGCTAGGGCTGATGAACGTTCCATTGCTTCTGGTACTGACTTTGGCGTTGGGCATTGGTACCGCGTTGATGATGCCGGCGTGGAGCGCTCTTACACCTGAGCTTGTTGGAAAGGAAGATCTGTCCAATGCGGTGGCCATCTCGAGTGTCGGCATAAACGTCTCGCGTGCTATCGGCCCTGCCTTGGCAGGTGTTGTAGTGAGCTTGGTCGGCCCGTGGCTGACATTCGCACTCAACGCTGTTTCGTTTGCGGGTGTAATCCTGGTGTTGTTCATGTGGAAGCGCGAGGTGAAAGAGCCGCTGCTGCCTGCTGAACGCTTCATCGGCGCAATGCGTACAGGGATGCGATTCGCTCGAAGCTCTAAACCGCTTCAAACTGTACTGATTCGTGCACTGGCCTTCTTCCTGTTTGCGAGTGCCGGCACTTCACTGCTGCCACTGATCGTACGTGGCGAGATGCATGGTACCGCGGCCGACTTCGGTTTGCTTCTCGCTGCGATTGGTATCGGCGCCGTAGGTGGTGCAACGCTGCTGCCTAAACTGCGTGAGCGGGTCAGCCGGGACCGTATGGTCATGATTGCGAGCTTGTTGTACGCCGTTTTCCTGCTTGTGCTCGCATCGGTTCGCAGTTTCTATGTGCTGATGCCTGCGATGCTGATTAGCGGAGCCGCGTGGATTGCCGTGCTCTCTAACATGCAGGTTGCTGCTCAGACCTCTGTGCCAGCTTGGGTGCGAGCCCGGGCACTGTCGGTGTACATTCTGGTCTTCTTCGGCTCCATGGCGGGTGGTGGCCTTCTGTGGGGGACCGTAGCCAGCCATGCCTCGATCACTCTGAGTCTGCTGTTGGCCGCTGGCGGACTTGCCCTGGCGACCCTCGTTACCTGCAAAGTAGCGCTACCTGAAACTGAAGCTGAAGAGCTCGCGCCTTCGCTTCACTGGCCAACGCCATTGATCGGCGAGGAGCTGGATAAAGAGCGCGGTCCTGTGATGGTGACAGTCGAGTACCACATCGATCCTGCCCACGCAGAGGCTTTCACCCAGGCTGCTCGAGATCTGGAAACCATGCGCAAGCGAAACGGTGCGTTGTCCTGGGGGCTGATGCAGGACAGTTCGGAGCCGACGTTGTGGCAGGAGTTTTTCTTTGAAGAATCCTGGCTTGAACACTTGCGGCATCACCATCGAGTTACCCGTGGTGAGTTGAAAATTGAAGCCCGAGTGCGCAAGTTCCAAACCGAAGGTGTACCCGTGAAAATCCGTCATCTGTTGGCTGAAACACACAAGCATCATCGCTCCGGCAGCCATTGAACCGCGGCAGCTTCCGGCAGCCATGCCATTTGAGCCGCTCCGAGCACCCGCAATACCGTTAAAGCCCATCATGAGCACTGAGCTGGCTTCGGCCTCACTGCTGATGATGGGCTTTTAGTTACTGGACACTTGCATACCGGGAAAATGCACCTGTGCCGCGTACTCAGCACCTAGCACACCGTTACAAGACCACAAGCCCAGCGATCTCCAAAGTTCCGAATCATCTCACCCGGAGCCACCATGATCCGCGCACCTCACGGACCAGGCCGCATCCTGCTCGCTACGCTCACCCTTTGCCCGCTGCTCAGCCAGGCCGAGGAAGCTGGCTGGTCGCTGCTCAGTCGCAACTACTTCCTGCACAGCGACTTCCGCTCACCGTCCGGAAGTGGCCAGAACTATCGCCAAGAATGGGCTCAAGGTTTCATCGGCGAGGTCCGCTCAGGCTTTACCGAGGGCACTATTGGCGTCGGTATTGATGTCCACGGGTTCCTCGGTCTCAAGCTGGACGGGGGGCGTGGCCATGCCGGTACCGGGCTGTTGCCGCGTGACAGCGACGGCCGAGCTGAGTCTGACTATTCCAGTGCGGGCGCCGCACTCAAGTTGCGTCTGGGCAACACTCAGCTGCGTTACGGCGAAATGATGGTAGAAACCCCTGTGTTCGACACAGGCGACAAACGCCTGCACCCTGAATACGCCACCGGCTGGTTCCTGGAGAACACTGATCTTCCCGATTGGCGTTTGCAGGCAGGCCGTTTCACTGCCTTCAACAATCAAGACAATAGCTCAACGCATGATGACTTCAGTGGCTATGGCGCAACCACTGAAAATCGAGCCATCAGCCTGGCCGGCGCTACATTCGCGCCGGCGGGTCCATTTGGAGGGGCATTGTACGCTGGGGAGCTTGAAGATACGTGGCGTCAGGCCTACCTCAACCTGAACATGGCTGAAGGTAATTGGCGCTTGGATGGCAACATTTACAAGACCCGCGATACCGGCAAAGCCAGCGCAGGGGCAATCGACACGCTTGCGTACAGCGTGCTGGCTAAATACAGCTTCGGCGCTCAGGCGCTGAGCGTGGCCTACCAGAAGGTTGAGGGTAATACCCCATTCGACTTTGTCGGGGGCGACTCTATCTACTTGGCCAACTCGATCAAGTACGCTGACTTTAACGGCCCAGGGGAGCGTTCATGGCAGCTACGCTACGATCTTAACTTCGCTACCCTCGGTGTGCCCGGCTTAAGCCTGATGGGCCGGTACGTCAGCGGCCGCGGTATTGACGGATCACATGCGCCGGCTGGCAATGTTTATGTCGATCAGCAAAGCCAAGGAGGGAAGCATTGGGAACGCGATATCGACCTGAAGTATGTGGTGCAGTCGGGTGCGGCAAAGGACCTTAGCCTGTCATTCTCCCATGTCAGTCACCGAGCCAATCAGGCCCAGGCGGGTGACGACATTGACCGTATCTACCTCATCATCGAATACCCGCTCAAAGGCAGTTTCTAAAGTCATGCTTTCAGCGTAGGGGCCATCCTTATCGAGGTTGGGGTAGACGTAAAAAAGGGGCCATCGCGGCCCCTTCTCTTCGACATCACATCAGCTTAGAAAGCAAAGCACGAACAGCCCAGCGCACCCCAGAAGCCCTGGAAGTCATTCACCGGCACACTCGATTTACGTGCCTTGTCATGGCTGTGCGCATGCACCCCGCACGGCCCCGAGCACTGGTGCACGGCTGCTGCCAATGACGGCGTGCCCACACGCCAGTGCCCTGGCACCTTGGCCACCGGCGACCACTCCGGCAGCACCGGCACTTGCGGTGGGCCGAGGCGATCAAACTCGCCGGCACCGTATACAACCTTGCCATCGACAATAGTCAGTACTGACTCGATGCCCTTGATCGCTTCTTCATCGACGCTGAAGAAGTCCAGCGACAGTGCCGCCAGGTCAGCCAGCTGGCCTACCTTGATCTGGCCCTTCTTGCCCTGCTCGCTGGAGAACCAGGCGCTGCCCTGGGTGAACAGCTGCAGCGCGGTCTCGCGGTCCAGGCCTTCCTTGTACAGCTCCATGCCGCCAACGGTCTTGCCGCTGACCAGCCAGTACAGCGAAGTCCAGGGGTTGTAGCTGGACACTCGAGTGGCGTCGGTACCGGCACCCACCGGCACGCCCATCTCGAGCATGCGCTTGATCGGCGGGGTCTGTTCGGCAGCCTTGGCGCCATAACGGTCGACGAAGTATTCACCCTGGAAGGCCATGCGGTCCTGGATGGCGATACCGCCGCCCAGCGCGCGCACGCGCTCGATGTTCTCCGGGGTGATGGTTTCGGCGTGGTCGAAGAACCACGGCAGGCCGTTGAACGGGATGTCGCGGTTGACCTTCTCGAACACGTCGAGCATGCGCGTGATCGATTCGTTGTAGGTGGCGTGCAGGCGGAACGGCCAGCGTTGCTCGACCAGGTGGCGGACCACCGGCTCCAGCTCTTCTTCCATGGTCTGCGGCAGGTCCGGGCGCGGCTCGAGGAAGTCCTCGAAGTCGGCGGCGGAGAACACCAGCATCTCGCCGGCGCCGTTGTGGCGCAGGAAGTCGGTGCCGCTGTGCAACTTGACGCTGGAGGTCCACTTGCGGAAGTCGTCCAGCTCTTCCTTGGGCTTCTGGGTGAACAGGTTGTAGGCGATGCGCACGGTCAGCTGGTTGTTGTCGGCCAGCTCCTGGATCACCGAGTAGTCATCGGGGAAGTTCTGGTAGCCGCCGCCAGCATCGATGGCACTGGTCAGGCCCAGGCGGTTCAGCTCGCGCATGAACTGGCGGGTGGAGTTGACCTGGTATTCCAGTGGCAGTTTCGGCCCCTTGGCCAAGGTGGCGTAGAGGATCATCGCGTTGGGGCGGGCGATCAGCATGCCGGTCGGGTTGCCGAACTTGTCACGCTGGATCTCGCCACCCGGTGGGTTCGGGGTGGTCTTGTCGTAGCCGACGGCCTTGAGCGCGGCGCGGTTGAGCAGCGCGCGGTCGTACAGGTGCAGCAGAAACACCGGGGTGTCTGGCGCGGCCTGGTTGATTTCTTCCAGGGTCGGCATGCGCTTTTCGGCGAACTGGAATTCGTTCCAGCCACCGACCACGCGCACCCACTGCGGGGTCGGCGTGCGTGCGGCCTGGTCCTTGAGCATGCGCAGGGCATCGGCCACCGAAGGCACGCCTTCCCAGCGCAGTTCCAGGTTGTAGTTCAGGCCACCGCGGATCAGGTGCAGGTGCGAGTCGTTCAGGCCCGGGACCACCGTGCGCTGCTTGAGGTCGATGATCTGCGTGGCAGCGCCCTTGTGGGCCATGGCCTCGGCGTCGTTGCCCACGGCGATGAAGCGGCCGTCTTTGATGGCGACGGCGGTAGCGGTGGGCTTTTCGCGGTCAACGGTGTGAAGCTTGCCGTTGAACAGAATCAGGTCGGCGGTCATGGAACCTCCTTGAGTAGATGCGTGGGCGGAACCGGTCTGGCCGGTGAAGGGCAATGCGGACCAGAGTGCGCCGGCGGCACCGAGCACGGTGCCGGTGGCGAGGATCTGGCGACGGGTCTTATCGTTGCGGTCCTGCGACATGGTGTTCTCCGTCTGGGTGCGGCAGCGGTAAGCGCAATTGCGGAGCATGCCGGTTAAGGCCTGGCTAGTGATTGGATGGATGTGCGGTCGGCGTGAGGGAGCGGAGGATTGGGTGGGTGTGCAGCCCTTGCCGGGCACCGACTGGCGGTGCCCGGCGCCCGGCTTACTTATTGGCGTTGAAGGCGTTGTAGCTGGTCATCAGGTTGCGGTAGTCCGGGATGTGGTTGGAGCACAGCGCTGCCAGGCCTTCGATGTCGTTGCGCCAGTCGCGGTGCAGCTCGCAGGCCACGCCGAACCAGGTCATCAGTTGCGCACCGGCCTGGCTCATGCGGTCGTGGGCGGCATCGCGGGTCATGGCGTTGAAGGTGCCGGAGGCATCGGTCACCACGAACACGTCGAACTCTTCTTCCAGCGCCGCCAAGGCCGGGAAGGCGACGCACACTTCAGTCACCACGCCGGCGATGATCAGTTGCTTCTTGCCGGTGGCCTTCACCGCCTTGACGAAGTCTTCGTTGTCCCAGGCGTTGATCTGGCCAGGGCGGGCGATGTACGGGGCGTCCGGGAACAGCTCCTTCAGCTCGGGTACCAGCGGGCCGTTGGGGCCTTGTTCGAAACTGGTGGTGAGGATGGTCGGCAGGTTGAAAAACTTGGCCAGGTCGGCCAGGGCCAGGACGTTGTTCTTGAACGCGTCCGGCTCGATGTCACGGACCAGGGACAGCAGGCCAGCCTGATGGTCGACCAGCAGAACGGCGGCGTCGTCTTTGTTCAGGCGGTTGTATTTGAATTTGGTCATGGGGCTAGCTCCTAAGGGTTTTAATTTTCAGTAATTTGGGTGTTTCGCGTTGATGGGAGAAGATTAAAACCATCACCTTAGGAGCGGTAGATAGTGGTTTTTGGCTTTAGCGTTCTATTTTAGGAACGATGATTTGATCAGCTGCTTGGGCTAACTGTCGTCTCGTCAGAAGGTTATGCCCAAGGACGTTACCAAGCACAGCCAATCACCAACGACAGGTCGTTAGGACACGAAGTAACCCACGTGGAGGCCCTCAGACCTACGGCTTCCTTCAACACCTCGGCATGATTACTATTGCGGTCTAAGGCTGGCGTCCTACGGTGTACCAAATGCGTGAAATCTACAGTGTCTTCAATTCCAAGGAGGCCTACGAAACCGGAGCGCATGAGCATAATGAGTTCATGCTCATGGTGCCTGAACAAGGATTGCTGCGTTTTAAGGACGAAGAGAGCGGCCGCACTACCTCGGTGGTCGATCGGCAGTTCGTCTTGGTACCACCAGAGTGGAGCCACTCTTCATCGTCACTGACCGCGAGTCAAAGCCATGTGGCGTTCTATGTCGACCCGGACTACATGGCCTTCGCACTGCGCGACCTTTCGGGCGACGCCAATCGCTTGCTGCGCATGCCAACTCTCGGCATCTGGCACGCCTCGGCGCCACTTAACCATCTGCTGATGACGAAAAAAGCCTTCAGTCAGCCAGAGCCCTTCATTGATCGAAGCCGGCAGATGACTCAGACCAACCACCTACTGCTGCTTGAGTGCTTGGCGATTTCTCTCAGCCAACCCAGCCTGCAACGATCCTCGACCGAGCGCCATGGTGCTGATCTGGTGCGAGATGTGCAGCGCTACCTTGGCGGCAACATTGAGAGATCCATTGGGCTCGATGACCTCGCAGCCGCCTTCAATATCTCCCGCCGCCACCTGACCCGCTTGTTTGCCCAACATACCGGGCTATCGGTTCTGGCCTATTTACAGCAATTGCGCCTGGAACGGGCGAGTCACTTGCTGCTGCATACTCGGCTGTCGGTCCTTGAGATCGCCAATAGTTTGGGGCTCGAATCGCCTTCACACCTGGCCCACTTGTTCCGCCGCGCCCGCGGTTGCTCGCCAGACGAGTTTCGCCGCAAAGCTCGACCTTGAATCGGTAAGCTTGCATGGCCCGATCCCGCGCATGATCGGGCCCGATAGCGAGCGCGGCGATTTTCACTACCCGGCATTCTGCCCCCTGTAAATAACAGGAGGATGGAGCTATGGAGAGTGAGCCCTTCATCAGCTTTGACGGTGTGCAGAAGCGTTTCAAAGTAAACGGAAACGAGGTCGTGGCCGTTCACAGCGTTTCGCTGGATATTAAGCGCGGTGAGATCGTTACTTTGGTTGGCCCCGCTGGGTGCGGCAAGTCCGTCCTCTTGAATATGATTGCGGGACTGTACGGCCCCAGCGAAGGGGTGCTGCACTACGGCGGAGCTGCGGTCAAAGGCGTCAACAATTGCGTCGGCTACATGACACAAACTGACCACTTGCTTCCTTGGCGCAGCGTTGCTGGCAATATTGCAGCCCCTCTAGAAATTGGACTGCGCTCCCAGAGCGACATCGACAGACGCGTCGAGGAGTTGCTAGCGCTGGTTGGGCTGAGCGGTTTCGGCTCCAGCTACCCCAATGAACTCTCTGGTGGCATGCGCAAGCGTGTAGCTATGGCACGCCTTTTAGCCAGTGAGCCAGAAACTCTGCTGATGGATGAGCCCTTCAGAGCACTCGACGCAGAGATGCGCCTGCCACTCCAGGCTGAGCTGCTTAGGCTGTGCAAGCAGTTAAAGAAAACAGTTCTGTTCGTAACTCACGACGTTGACGAAGCGATTGGGCTTGCTGACCGCTGTGTAGTCTTCGCCGGGTGCCCAGGGACTATCGACCACGTCATGGATGTCCCGCTGACTCAGCCGCGCAACCTCAGGCAACTGCGCGGAGATCCTCATTACGTTGAGCTCCGCGCCGACTTATGGCAACGCCTTGCGCCAGACATCGCAGGAATGACCGATCCTGCCTCGCTTTCTCGTTAAGTCCGAACCTGTCAGCCCTGGTTCTCGATTGTTCTATCTGACGCAGTCGTAGAGGCGGTTTTTCCCCCAAATATCGAAGGCGCGAGGAGCGCAACGATGTCCCCCGAAGTTCACTTGATCAACGTTTTCCCGGCCTCACGAAACGGCGGTAATCTCGCTCCCACGGTCGCTCGCGCCGACGGCATGAGTGACCTCGACATGCAGACCGTCGCCACTACCTACGGCCATGAATGCGGCTTTGTCTGCAGCCCGCCCGCAGACTCCGACTATGATTATGCCTTACGTTTTTGGGTGCCCAATCACGAGATGGAAATGTGCGGGCATGCCACGGTCGGTGCAGTCTGGCTTTTGAAGCACCTTGGCTTGCTGCAGAAGGACCTTCTCAACCTCTGGACATTGAGCGGGCGGGTACAGGCTCAAGTCAGCCATGATCCAGATGGCGCTATCAAGGTCGAGATCACTCAGCCTAAGGGCCATGTCGAAGTACTCACGTCACCGGACATAGAAGCGGAGATTGTGTCCGTGCTAGGCATTAGCACCAACGAGCTCGCTCCACTTCCAATCCAAAACGCTTCGACTAGTCGCGTGAAGACCCTCATTCCCCTCAAGAGCGTAGCGGTGTTGGATGGCCTCAAACCCGACTATCGCCGTATTGAACAACTATGCGAGCGTATTGGTTCGACCGGTTTGTACCCATACGCCATTAAGGACCTCGCCGCCCGTCAGTTCGATGCAAGGCAATTCCCCAAATCGTCGGGGTATCCCGAGGATGCTGCTACAGGGATTGCTGCGGCAGCCCTAGCGTTCGGACTACTAGAAAATGGCTTGGTCAGTTCTGACGAGCGTCCTCTGTATGTTCGCCAAGGCCGAGCTATGGGGCGTCCATCGGAGATCTCGCTTCGCTTCCGACGCGATGACCACACGGAGATCCAAGGGCTATGGCTTGGGGGGGCAGTTAGCCTAGCGGAGGTGCATGCATGAGACCGCGAGAAAAACTGCAAGCCTTAGGCCTGACATTGCCAGAGGCGCCTGAGCCTAAGGGCGATTACGTACCGGTCGTTGTCCATCGAGGTGTAGCCTATGTCAGTGGTCAGGTATGCCGCTTGGGTGATAGTGTAATAACCGGTCCCGTTCGTGCCGACACTCCCGAAAAAACTTTAACAATGGCAGCAACTACCTGTGTGCTGCGCGCTTTGAGCGCGCTGGAACAGGCCATCGGCGACCTGGATAAGGTCGAGAAGGTGCTGTATTTACGCGGTTTTGTCTACGCCGAAGCCGGGTATGAACAATACTCGAAGGTCCTAGATCACGGCTCGCGCCTGCTGATCGATTTGTTCGGCGATCGTGGTCGTCATGCTCGCTCGGCACTGGGAGTGGCAGGCCTCCCAAGTAGCGGATTGCTGGAAGTTGAGTTGGTGATAGCTGTGCGCGAATAGCGGAAAGCTCTCAGTCCATCAAATGACTGAGTTTAGGGAAAATAAACTCATGTTATGCGCAGGACTGGCTGGTGTGCCCAGCCAGTTCCCGAACCCGTTACGGGTGGATTGGATAGTCGATGTAGCCGCGCTCGTTGCCACCGAAGAACGTCGTGGGGTCAGATGCATTGAGCTCCAATCCATCTCGGATTCGGCGTGGTAAGTCTGGGTTGGCCAAGAATGGCCGGCCGAAAGCTACCACGTCTGCACGTCCATCTCGAATCGCCTTCTCGGCAGAAACAGCGTCATATCCACCTGCTATTACCAAAACCCCATTCCAGGCACCTCGTAGCTTCAAGATGATTTGGTCCCAGCGAGGATCGAAGTTCTCGTCTTTCACGGTGCCAACAACCGCAGGCTCCACCAAATGCAGATACGCGAGTCCATGCCGGTTCAGCGATTCCACAATGTAGGTGAAAGTTTCGAAAGGCGTGTCGTCGCCCATGCCCATGAACCGCCCCATTGGAGTAAGGCGCACACCGACGCGATCCGCACCTATCTCGTTTGCCACTGCTTGGACGATCGCTAAGAGCAAGCGGGCTCGATTCTGGTATGAACCGCCATATGGGTCAGTGCGTTTATTGCTATTGCTGTTGATGAACTGGTCGAGCAGATAACCGTTGCCCGCGTGGATCTCGATGCCATCCATACCGGCCGCGATGGCGTTGAGCGCAGCGTTGCGATAATCATCAATGATCCCGGCAATCTCCTCAGTTTCAAGTGCGCGCGGTACCGGTACATCGCCCCATACACCATTACCTTGCTCATCGACGATGAACGTCTTGCCAGGCGCTGCGATGGCGCTTGGTGCAACGGGAAGCCCTTTATCCGGCTGGAAGCTTCTGTGTGAAACACGGCCCACATGCCACAGTTGCATGAAGATGCGACCATCCAGTTCATGTACCTCATCGCTAACCCGCTTCCAGGCCTCGATCTGTTCACGCGAGTAAATACCTGGAGTCCATGCATAACCCTGGCCCTGCTGGGAAATTTGCGTGGCCTCGGTAATGATCAGCGCTGCGCTGGCTCGCTGGCCGTAGTACTCAGCAGCCATGGCAGTTGGGACATCGTCTGGTTGACCCGCACGTGATCGCGTCAGCGGTGCCATAGCAATACGATGAGGTAGCTCTAAAGCGCCCACGCGGATAGGATTGAACAGATGACTGGTCATTACTCGGTTCCTTTTTAAGTAAGTCTGAATACTGTATGGAGTTGCAGCGATATCAATGCGGGTGATGAGCTTTTAGGTTAATGTTCGAAGCAGAATTTGATAATCACCCGACCTAGAGCAAGTGCGTTGCGCAAATCGCAAAGCTTGGGGTGAGTGTTTCAAAGTGCCGTTCGGGATTTACCTCGGTACACCCGCAGAACATCGGCCATTACCGACAAGGCAATCTCGGCAGGAGTCCTGGAGCCGATATCCAGGCCGATGGGCATATGCAGACGGCCGACATCTTTAGACGATAAGCCGCCGATCCGCCGTAACCGCTCAGCACGTTTTTCTGAGGTTTGCCGAGATCCCATGGCACCGATATAGAAGGCCGGTGTGTTCACCGCCTCCATCAATGCCAGGTCATCGATTTTGGGGTCATGTGTAAGCGCTACGACAGCGGTCGCCTCGTGGCAGCCGCCGTTGGCGATGAACATCGAGGGCAGAATTGGTATCACAGTGACGCCCTCGATCGGCATCGAAGTCGCTTCTTCTCGCGGGTCACAGGCAATCACTTCAAACCCTAGCGCCCTGGCGAACTGACCGCATGCCTGGGCGACTGGTGATACGCCTGCAAGCAACAATCGTAGTGCTGGGCCTAGGTTTATCTCCAATCGGCTTTCAATACGGACTACGGTTTCCGCACCTTCGGCATGGCACTTGACTTTGAAAAGGCCTTCTTCTAAGTCGATCACCCGCGTAAGTCGACGTTGGCCACGCAGCGCGTCAAGCAACTGGCTCAAGTGGGCGCGCCACTCTGCACTTGGGTATCTGTGTTCGACCAGCACATCCAGGCTACCGCCACATGGCAGCTGCAAGCGGCTTCGCTCTTCAGGAGTACGTCCGTAGCTGATGACCTGCGCCGGTGCAGAGTGCTCGCCACGGCTGAGCGCATTGAGAAACTCTTCCTCGACGCAACCGCCTGATAACGAGCCGCTGTTCGCTCCGGACTGGACTGCCACCAGCATTGCACCTGGAGATCTAGGCGCCGAACCGAAGGTGGAGAGGACCGTGCACAGCCATACACTTCTCCCTTCATCAGCCCAAGCTAGCGCCTGTTCAAGGACCGTCACATCAAGATGTTGCATCTGTCGCTACCTTTGCAAGAACCGGCTTGAGCGCCGACGGAGAGCTTTATTCACACCTTCCGTGCAAGCGGCAGGGCAAGCCGGCGGTGCCCGGTAGCATCCGCGACCGCATTACCGAGGGCCGCCGCCATTGGACCCTGCACGATCTCGGCTGCCCCCAAGAAGGGCTGGCCAGGCTGGTCGATCATGTGCACTTCCACGTGCTTTGGAAGCTGCGGGAAACGAAGTATCGGATAGCCGCTCCAGTCGTAGCTGCGCACACCACCAGCCTCATAACTGACCGCTTCGTAGAGCGTCCAACTAGTTGACTGAACGATGCCGCCCTCCACTTGGTTACGCAGCCCATCGGGATTCACAATCTGGCCAACGTCCACCGCCGTGACCACCCGCTGGATTTCGATTTCACCGGTTTGAGGGTGCACCTGAATCTGCACGGCGACCGCGCAGTAGCCCATAATGTTCTTGTAGCGGGCGAAGCCCATGCCAATACCTGTGCCCGGCGTGGGTGATCGTTGTGGCCAGCCAAATTCGTCCCGCGCTCGCTCGACGACAGCTCGTGCCCTGGGATCACTGAGATGGTTCAGGCGGAACTCGACAGAATCCACGCCCGCCTGATCAGCCAGTTCTTCCAGACAGGCCTCGATGGCGAAGATATTGATGTGCGCTCCCAACGAGCGCATCGCTGAAGTCCGGAAAGGCATTTCAGTGATGAAATTCATGTCGATATTGCTAGCGCCCGTTTCGTACAGAGGGATCGCGTTACGGTCGCCATCCCCTTCGGGTTGAGCTATAGGAATCGAGGGAGTGGACGTGAAGGGCCGGGCGAGCATGCGCGCGGGCACCAAGCGGCCCGCATTGGTGATACGCTCATTATGCGGCGTGGTCCATAGCTCGTATTTCCAATTATTGATTCGGCCATTTGTGTCCAGATCGGCTTCGAGCTCGGTGATCATGGCCGAACTGTATGGCTCCCACAGATTTTCCTGCTCACGCATCCACTGCACCCGCACCGGTACCCCCGGCAGTCGCATCGCGATAAGCGCTGCGTCCGCTGCGGCGTCATCGGCACCGTTGTGCCCATAACAGCCAGATCCCTCAGCGTGGATGCAACGGACGGCGGTTACCGGCAGGCCTACCATTTCTGCAATGCCGTCACGCAGCGGGAATACACCTTGGGTATGCGTCCAGACAGTCAGCATACCGTCGTTAAACCAAGCCACTGCACACGATGGTCCGATCGAGCCATGCATCAAGTACTGCTTGGTGGCGCGTGCCCGATAAGTCTTTCCAGAGAAGGGTGTCGAGGCGCCTGTATGCTTGATCGGGTAGCGTTTAGATTGCAGCTTGGGTAATAGCTGGTGGATAACGGTTTGATCTGGAATGACGTTTCCACCGCTCCATGTTGCTGCCGCGTAGCCGGCCCGCATGGCTTTGATGGCTTGCCATTCATCCTTTGCTACTACCGCGAGATAGTTGCCATCATTGACTACTTTTACTACGCCCGTCAGGCGCTCAATGGCGTGCACATCGAAACCGTTGAGCTTGCTGCCTGGCCGCGGTGGGCGTATGACGCGGGCGTGGAGCATGCCCGGTAAGCGCATGTCTTGAACGAACGCAGCGGTACCTGTGACCTTTCCAGGAATATCGAGACGTGGAATGGCATGACCGATGAGTTTGAACTGATCTGGCGAAGATTCTGGAGATCTGGTCTGGGCATACTGATGCAGGTCCACACCGGCCACCGCCTCGGCATAACTCATACGGGCGCCGGATGGGGCGGTGATGATTGCATCACCTGTTTTCAGTAATGCGACATCAACGTTCCAGTGTCTGGCAGCGGACTCCATCAGCATCTGGCGAACCTGCGCGGCGGCGTTGAACAGAGCCGTACCGCTGTCGAAGATCGTGTGGCTGCCGGCGGTGTAGCCTTCGTTTGGCGTAAGGGCGGTGTCAGCCGTAAGGAAGTTGACCGCTCCCGGCGCGACATCCAGTCGCTCCGCAGCAATTTGCAGAAGCGCGGTCTTTACCCCAGTACCCAGCTCCACTTTACCGGTATACACAGTGATGCCTTCGGCGCTGACTCTGATCCATGCGTCTAGATAAGGATTGGTACGCAAGCTGCCAGGCAGGTCCGGGGCAAGTACGACAGTACCGAGCGTATCTACTTCAGTATCGGCAAGGGCTTTGCGAGCTGCTGGCATCAATGTGAATGCCATTAGCAGACTGCTGCCCTGAAGAAATGCGCGGCGGCTGAATTCAGTTTTGGACGACATGGAGTCCACCGTTTTCAACTACGTGGGTAATCGCTTCAATGATGCGAAGATGGGTACCGCAGCGACACAGGTTAGTCGCCATGTGGGTACGGATGGTGTCCACGGCGGGCTGCGGATTTTTCTCCAGCAAGGCCTGGGCCCGCATGATCATCCCGGCGATGCAGTAACCGCACTGAGCGGCCTGAGTATCTATGAACGCTTTTTGCAAGGGGCTTAGCCGTTCTGTAGTGCCCAGGCTCTCAACGGTTCGCACCTTACGGCCTTCCATGCCAGAGCATGGCGTCAAGCATGAAAACACCGGTTTGTCGTCGACGATGACGGTGCATGCCCCGCATTGGCCCAGCCCGCAGCCATACTTGGCGCCATTGAGTTCCAGGTGGTTGCGCAAGGCATAGAGCAATGGCATGTCGGGATCGATATCCAGGCTGTGCACCTGGCCGTTGACTGTGAGATTCACGATGCTCATGGAGTCTCCTGGCGCAGAGCCTGAATAGTTGCGTTCAAATCGCTCCACGGCTGGGCCGGGTTTGCCTGATTGCGAACGAATTGAGCTAGGGCGGTGAGCTGCTGGTCGTTCAAACTGGCAGCGAATGGCGGCATCACAGGACCCGGTTCCCCGGGCGTTGGCGCGATGCCTTCCAGCACGGTCTTGATGAAGTTGACTGGTTCACTGGCCTGGACGGCAGACGTGGCGGTCAGCGCAGGCCTGCCGTCGATGCTGCGCATGGGGGCCGCTGTGCCGTGGCATCCGGCACAGGCTCCTTGGAAAAGGTCGCGACCGAGACTGGCCGACTCTTCAGCGACTGCAGTTCGCACACTGTTTGCGTTCGATGTGGAATCGCTTGCAGGTAAGCTCAGCAAATATGCCGCGATGGCTTCGACGTCGGTCACCGGTAGCCGCGCAAGCTCCTGGCTGACTGGGCGCATCGGGCCGGCCGGCGTACCGTGGCTGTCCACGACCTTGGCCTGCAGGTAACCCACCAGTTGTGCTTGTGTCCAAGGTTTCTCGCGGCCGGCCAGACCAAGCAGGGAAGGTGCTTCCCAGCCGTCGACCACACTACCGGAGAGCGCGTGGCTGTCCTTTTCAGCACCGAGGAAATTCAATGGAGTGTGGCAACCACCACAGTGGCCTGCGCCTTCAACAAGGTAGCGACCGCGATTCCACTGCTGCGATTCTTGCGCCGTCGGCGGGAACGGCTCTGAACGCAAGAACATCAGGTTCCACCCCGAGACCAGAGGGCGGATGTTCATGGGAAACTTCATGCGGTTTGGGGTTGCAGGTTCATAAACCGGTGGCCCGGTCATAAGGAAGGCGTAGGCGTCCGCGAGATCATTGTCGCTGAGGAGACGGTAGTGCTTGTAGGGAAAGGCTGGATAAAGAAAGTGCCCATCTCGAGATATCCCGTCGCGCATCGCGCGTTCGAAGGCCTCCAGCGGCCACTTTCCGATACCGGTATCAGCATCAGGCGTGATGTTGGTGCTGTAGAGCGTACCAAACGGCGTTACGAGCGGCAGGCCACCTGCTAGGTATTTTCCACCAGGGCGCGTATGGCAAACCGCACAGTCTCCGGCTGTAATAACCTGGGCGCCACGAGCGATTTGGGCGCTATCGAATTCAGTAGGTCGTTCAATCGGGTCGATTGTAGGCCGCCACATCAGTCCGAACGCTACAGCCACCCCTACTAAACCAAGCGAAACTGCGGCTGATACCCAAAGATTCTTACGTGACATTGATGGCCACCTCGCTAGTCGCCAAGGTCGACCACTTACGCCCAAAGCTGCGGGTGATAGAGGTGGCAAGCGCTAATTGAGCCGAATTCATTGAAGGTCTCCTCATCTTCAACATCGGCTTATTCGTTGCCGATCAGTTGATGGCGTGAGCCTAAAAGAGCACGGCTTTTGAGGGTATGGCTCCGTCGCGCAAGGAAGCTTTGCTCTTCACGCAACGCTGGCAGTTTTGCGCTACCTGCATAAGTTCATTGCTAGAAGTTCGTATTCCAACAACTCTGCGTCACCCATAGGCTAGCTCCTGATTTATCTCAACCGATACGGAGATGTCGCCATGTCAGCGAGCAGCCCAGATCTACTTGCTTCAACGTCGGTGCATGCCGACGCAACACCGACGCTATCAAAGGCATTGGTGGTCTTTCTTGCATTTTGCTGTGGTGCCGTAGTTGCAAATCTCTACTACGCACAGCCAATTGTTGAGCTCATCGCCCCAAGCATTGGCTTGTCTCCAGAACACGCCAGCCTGATCGTTTCGTTGACCCAGTTCGGCTATGCCGCCGGTCTGCTTTTCTTGGTGCCTTTGGCCGATCTGATGGAAAACAAGCGCCTGGTGATCGGGTTTACCCTGGTTGTAGGTGCGTTTCTAGCGGCTGCAGGATTGGCCGAATCGCCTTCGCTGTTCCTGGTCGCGTCACTGATGATAGGGCTGACTTCTGTTGCCGTGCAGATCCTAGTACCGTTGGCCGCGCACATGGCGCCTGAAAGCAGTCGTGGCCGGGTAGTGGGTAATATCATGAGTGGTCTGCTACTCGGGATCCTTCTGGCCCGCCCGGTGTCGAGCCTCGTATCGGAGTACATTGGCTGGAGAGGAGTATTCTTCAGTGCCGCTGTGCTAATGGTCGTGATTGCTGTGCTCGTGGCGGTACTGTTGCCAAAGCGTATCCCGAACCATCACACCACCTATGGTCGCCTGATTGGCTCTGTCTTCGGTCTGGCCAAGCAATATGCTGTTCTCCGGGAGCGCTCGCTATATCAAGGGTTGCTGTTCGCAAGCTTCAGTTTCTTCTGGACTGTCGTTCCGATCGAGTTGATCCGTCACTACAGCTTCAGTCAGAACGGGGTTGCGCTGTTCGCTCTGGTCGGTGCAGTGGGTGCCATTGCGGCCCCGATCGCTGGCCGCCTGGCCGATGCCGGTCATGGCCACGTGAGCACCCTGGTGGCATTGGTATTGGCGCCGGCAGCACTCCTGATTGGCGGTATTCCCGGCCTGGGTTATCTGGGACTGGTTGCTGCCGCGATAGCCTTGGACTTCGCCGTCCAGCTGAACATGGTCCTTGGCCAGCGCGAGGTCTATGCTTTGGATCCCAATAGTCGGGCACGTCTGAACGCAGTGTTCATGACCAGTATCTTTGTAGGTGGGGCATTGGGTTCGATGGTCGCAAGTCCGCTCTACGAGCGATTTGGCTGGACCACGACCATTTTCACGGCTGCGGTGATCCCTGCAGTGGCCCTTGTGATGTTTCTCGCAAAACACATGGGCAAGCGCTGAACAAGCACACCCGTCCAAGCTCAGGGCCAGTTCATCTGCCTATGATCCACACTGCCTGAAACCCTGAGTTGTGACGACACCCGCTCACATCATGGATTTTCAACAGAGTCGGACATATGGATAAATTTCTTGCCCTGAGTATGTTTGTAGAGACAGTGCGTTGCGGTGGCTACTCCGCAGCGGCAAGAAAGCTCGGTGTGGCGACATCGTCCGTGGCGCGTCAGGTTGCAGCATTGGAGTCGGAACTGGGCACTACGCTGATTACTCGCAGCACACGGCGAAACAGCCCAACCGACTTGGGCCAAGCCTATTTCGATAATGCCGTGAGCATCCTAGATGCTCTGGCTGCGGCTGACAGCATGGTGACGGATAGAGGGACTGAAGCGAAAGGCAAGCTTCGCATTAGCGTTCCGGTGGAGTTTGGACGGCGCTTGATCTCGCCCCACCTTGGGCGATTTCTTGCAGCCCATCCAGCGTTGGAGGTGAGCCTGAATCTCAGCGATGAGAGGGTCGACCTGTACAAAGACCGGATCGATCTGAGCGTCCGTCTAGGGTCAACCGTATCCAGCGAAGAAGTCATCTGCAGCACCATTGGCCACTTTCAGCGCTGGCTGGTGGCGAGCCCATCCTACCTGGAGCAGCATGGAACTCCGACGCAACCCGGTGAGCTTACAGACCATTCATGCATGCGCTTCGATTACGGTGGACCACTGCTGGACTGGCACTTTGAAGTTGATGACGAGACCGTACCGGTCTCGGTTCAGGGTCGGATGCAGAGCAACAACGCAGACGTTCTCATGCAAGCGGCAGTCGCTGGACAGGGCATAGCGCTATTGGCGGACTGGCTGGTCGCGGAAGATGTTCAACACGGACGACTTACTCGCTTGCTACCAGAGTATGAGGTAAATCCCATGTCGGTGAACTCATCGATCAATATCATCTATCTGCCAATTAACCGCGAATCAACACGAATTAAGGCATTCACGCAATTCATGAAAGAGTTGCTCAGCATTGCGTAGCACTACACGCAATGCTCTGTTGCGCACCTCATGGCTTCTATCAATGTATATAACTTCGTACCCTTAAGATTAAGGTCTTCTTGAGGGTAAATATTATGCATCCGCCACCCATATTAGCGTTCGATTTTTTTGACCCTTGGGGTTGGGTAGCAGAGCGCCGGCTAGTAATCGCGATGAACCAGGCCGGCAAGCAACTGGACGTGAGCTTTCAACCGTGCCGTTCCTCGCTGAGCCAATCAGCAACTGGCATGAGCTACCGTGATTTTTTAGAGCGCCGCTTCGGGACACAAGCTGTAATTCATCAATCACTCGTCGCGGCAGAAATGCGCAAGCTTGGCATCGAACCGGCGTTCAGCAAGATCGTCACACTTCCGGATGTACTTCCCGCGCTTGCGGCTGTGCTCTGGCTGCAGCGCAGCGGGAAGTCCGCTCAACAATTTATAGAAAGCGTATTTGCAGCCTTGTATTCCCATGGCCAGGACATCGGTGATGTGGCCGTTATGAAAAAGCTGCTGAGCAGAGAAATGGCGTCTTTCAACGACTTTCATGAATTCATGCTGAGTGACACCTTTAGTGAGGAACTGCTGGACACTGAAGCCAAGGTTGCGTCATGGGCGGGGCGTGTTATTCCTTCATTCCGAATCAAAGACACTGTTGTGTTCGGAGCGCAGACTCCAGGCGTTTTGGCGCCAATGCTCATCTAACTTATCCACTGTCCCTTTTTTGGAAACAGATAAGTCAAGATTGAGGTAATTGTGCAGATAGGTCGTACAAATCAGAATGGCACCCATACCGCAGACAACGCCAACGGCACAGAGCGGTGACCCTTTTAAAACTCAATGCTTTCAACCTTCTGAAGAGATTACGACCATGTCCAAACGCGAACTGCTGAACCCAACCAACTCCGCTCTGATCCTGATCGACCACCAACCGCAAATGGCTTTCGGTGTTCAGTCGATCGACCGTCAGACGCTGAAGAACAACACTGTTGGGCTGGCCAAAGCCGCCAAGATCTTCAACGTTCCGACCATCTACACCTCGGTCGAAACCGAGAGCTTCAGCGGTTACATCTGGCCGGAGCTGCTGGCGGTGAACCCAGGTGCTCAGCCTATCGAACGCACCTCGATGAACAGCTGGGAAGACGCCAAGCTGGTAGAAGCGGTGAAGGCCACCGGCCGCAAGAAACTGATCATGGCGGCGCTGTGGACCGAGGTCTGCTTGACCTTCCCAGCACTGGAAGCCATGGAAGCTGGCTACGAGGTGTATATCGTCACCGACGCATCGGGCGGTACCACCCAAGAGGCTCACGACATGTCGGTGCAGCGCATGATTCAGGCCGGCGCAATTCCGGTGACCTGGCAGCAGGTTCTGCTCGAGTACCAGCGTGATTGGGCTCACAAGGACACCTACCAGACGGTCATGGACCTGGTTCGGGAACACAGTGGTGCCTATGGCATGGGCGTCGACTACGCCTACACCATGGTGCACAAAGCCCCCCAACGTAAGGTGTCCTGACCGTTAGACGTAAACCGTCAGCCTGAGCCATGACTGCGCTCAGGCTGACGGCTTTACGCTCACTCGTCGCACCCTGCCTTCAGCGATCCGACTACAGTCGAGCCCAGAAGAGGTGCCGCCATGAGTCCTGTTGAGAGCTTTGCAGTAAATCACCCGTTGGTCCTGCTCGCCCTGAACGTATTCGGCGATCAAATTGGCTTACCCATTCCGTCTTACCCTTCGCTTGTTCTTGCGGGGGCATTTGCCAGTAAGCATGGATCACCGGATCCCGGGCTCGTCGTTTTGATGGCTCTGGTCGTTTGTCTGCTTGCTGACTGCATCTGGTACTTCATGGGCGCCCGATTCGGCGATGCCCTGACCCGCAGGATTTGCCGAGGCTCACCAAAGATGAGTGCTGCCTTTGCTCAGGGGCGTAAAGCCTACCTACGTTATGGGCCGGTGGTGTTGGTCTTCGCCAAATTCATTCCCGGAGCGGGAGCAGTTTCAACACTGCTAGCCGGTCAAATGGCCATGCCCAAAGCACACTTCGTTGGCTACAGCATTTTGGGTTCGCTGCTCTGGTGTAGCAGTGCACTTGCGCTGGGTGCTGGCTTCGGTGGACCGATCTTGTACGCCTTTGACAGCATGAAAGAGTACCTGGTGCTCGGACTGGCAGGTATCGGTGTTGGCGTCTTAACGCTTCTAGCGTTCAAAGCCGCGCTCTCTGCGCTGAAGCAGGCGATGCGGCGTCCGATTATCAAATAGCTGTCTGTGGCATCACGCCCGAAACGAAAACAACGATCCATCGCCGTATGGCGATGACTGATCCAAGGATTTTTAACATCTAGGAAAGAGGATTCGCGACATGGCTACTCCAGAAATTCAACACAGGCCAAAGACCTTGGCTGACATCTCAGTGCCATTCGGCCTGCTTTTTTTACGCGTGTCTGCCGCTCTACTGCTGCTCCAAATTCACGGCCTTCCGAAACTGCTCAACTGGAGTACGGAACTGCAGCGGATCGAAGATCCATTTGGCTTAGGGGCGACTCTGACGCTAGCAATGGCGGTGTTCGCTGAAGTGGTTTGCCCGGTGTTGCTGATCCTTGGCGTGTTTGCACGACTCGCCTGCCTACCTGTACTCGCCGTGCTCGGGATTGCGCTGGTGGTGGTTCATCCTGAATGGACTTTGGAAGAAGCTCAATTCGCATGGCTGTTCGCTGTGCTGTATGCGGGGCTAGCCATTACTGGTCCAGGAGCCTGGGCCATCAAGACTCCTGCGCTCTTTGCAAAACGCACTATCGCATGACCCATCAGAGGCACATGATCTCGCTTCATGAAAGCCACAGGCGGAATGAACCTCTTTAAGGGCTAGCAAACCCCGGTGGGCAAGCCCTTGGAGTGCATAACCAGTTCACGCTTTCCCGGCGTTTCAGAGTATTCCCTATTCCGATGGATCCTTATCAAAATAGATACGACTAGGGCAGTGCTTGCTGGTCTGTGCGGACCGTTGACGCAGAACTGCGGAGGATTATACGGTCTGTATACATTACAAATTTGCGCACAAGGAAGCACTGCAATGCGTGGAAAAATCGCCGTCGCCTTACTGGCAAGCACTCTCAGTTCGCTGGCATTCGCCGACACTCAAGCCATCACCTACGCCATCGAAAACCCGCTGCGCCCCGGCGCCAAAGCCGCCCATTGCCCAGCGCAGCCGCAGGTCGTCGATGGCTGCACCTTCCACAGCGTGGCCGGTGACACCTATGCCGCGAGGCTCGCAGTGGCCCGCGGAGAAACCTGGGTCGCCAGCACCCCGGACGCCGGCACCGTCGAACTTCAGCCACAAGCTCAAGAAGGCCAGGCCTATCAGGTCATACGCGTCGTGCCAAACCCTTCGGTCAACGCCGACACCACCGTCACTTTCGACAAGCTCACCGGTGCGCCCGGCGCTCAGAAGGTCATCGAACGTCGCCGCATCAACGTAATGATTCATCCAGCCTGATCGACTACCCCGGGCGCTGTCAGTGCAGCGCTCAGCCCCGATTTATTGCCCGGTACCTGCGCCAGGGCAAGGACGTCATGCCTAACGGCCCGAGAAAACAGGGGTGTTCTGCCTGGATGATTTCTGCGAATCAACGCACCCGAGCAGTTGGGAAGTTCTGACTGGCTCACCAACTGCAAGCGCGCAAACTCTCTTTGCGACGAATACTGCAGAGCAGCAATCCTTCTCCTGGTAGCCGGTGATGATCAGAAGCTTGGCTGTTATCTGCTCTTCCAGATGATTGTATTTAGCGGCGAGGCGGGCGTCTTCCAAGGCAGGCATTTAGAACTGTATATGCCACTGGACTGAGTTCTTGAGCTTCTCCAGTGATCCGCATGGATGAGATCGGCGTGCCCCCGAGCTCATGTATGTCCTCCCCAACAGAGACGACCAAGACCCCGCAATACAAGGCGCATGACTTCGTAGTTATCGATTGTCTCTTTAAAAGCGACAGTGAAACCATGTTTGGCGGCTTTTTCCCATCTGCGTATCTCTTTAATCTACGCACAAGTCGCAGCGATGGCCCTGAAGGCCAGGCAAGACGCCCACTACCAATACTTGCAAAGAAATGGATTCGCTCATGAACATTGTCCACAAAACCCTTACCGCCTCTCTTCTCGCTCTGTCCGTGTCCAGCGCCTTTGCGGCCGGCAGCCCAGGCGTCGAACAGCACACCCAGGCCTTCCTGGAAGCGCTGGAACAAGGCGGCGGCAAGCCGCTCGAGCAGCTCAGCCCGAAAGACGCCCGTGCGGTGCTGACCGGCGCCCAGGCCTCGGTGAAGGTCGACCTGTCCGGTATCGAGGTCAAAGAACGCACCATCCAGGCCAACGGCCAGTCGATCAAGCTGCAGGTGGTGCGCCCGGCCAATGTCAAAGGCGACTTGCCGGTGTTCATGTTCTTCCACGGCGGCGGCTGGGTGCTCGGCGACTTCCCAACCCACCAGCGGCTGATCCGTGACCTGGTGGTCGGCTCGGGTGCGGTAGCGGTCTACGTGGACTACACCCCGTCGCCTGAAGCGCACTACCCGACCGCGATCAACCAAGCGTACGCCGCGACCCAGTGGGTTGCCGAGCACGGCAAGGAAATCGGCGTCGACGGCAAGCGCCTGGCCGTGGCCGGCAACAGCGTCGGCGGCAACATGGCGGCCGTGGTCGCGCTCAAGGCCAAAGAGGCCGGTACTCCGAAATTGCGCTTCCAGCTGCTGCTGTGGCCGGTGACCGATGCTAGCTTCGAAACCGGCTCGTACAAGCAGTTCGCCGAGGGGCACTTCCTCACCACCGGTATGATGAAGTGGTTCTGGGACAACTACACCACCGATGCCAAGGCTCGGGAGCAGATCTACGCTTCGCCGCTGCGGGCCAGCAGCGAACAGCTCAAAGGCCTGCCGCCAGCGCTGGTCCAAACAGCCGAGTTCGATGTACTGCGTGATGAAGGTGAAGCGTATGCCCGCAAGTTGAATGCGGCTGGCGTGACCGTGACTTCGGTGCGGTACAACGGGATGATCCATGATTATGGTCTGCTCAATCCGTTGAGCCAAGTGCCGGCGGTCAAGGCCGCAATGCGTCAGGCAGCGGCTGAACTGAAAGTGAACTTGCGATAACACCAAGCAACCTTGTGGCAGAGCTTTAAAGGCTCTGCCGTTTATAGAGATAGGTTGTTCGTCTGTTACATCTGAGTTGAGGCATGGCCTTCACCTATCCTGACCGAAATGCGTAAAGCCGTTAGTCTGAGCAACGACCTTGCTCAGACTAACGGCTTTACGCTTATTTGTTGCGCCTGCCTTCAGAAACCCTTCAGGTAATCTCAGCGATTCCTCTATCTGATTTCTATGGAACTGCGGCTGTCTCGGGAATCCGTAGCTCCGCAGCGAGGAAGTCCAGAAACGCTCGCGTCTTCAGAGGTACTCGACGAGCCGTTGGATAAACAGCGTTGATCGAGATTGGAGGTGCCTCCCACTCGTCCAGGACCTGGATCAACCGCCCTTCAGCTAAAGCCTTCTCGACAATGAAAAGAGGCAGCAAGGCAATCCCCATATCAGCCTCAGCCCCCTGCGCAAGCAGATCGCCGTTATTCGCATGCAGAGGCCCCGTCACGTGTACCCGCTGTGTCTCTTTACCATTGCACAACTGCAAGCTAGCCCCACTTTGTAGGTAGCCGTAGTTTAGGCATTGGTGACACGCAAGATCTTTGGGGGTTTCTGGAACCCCATGCTGTGCCAAGTATCCTGGCGACGCGACCAACACCCTAGGTGCCGGGGAGAGATGCCGGGCAACAAGCGATGAGTCCGTAAGGCTCGCAATTCGGATCGTCACGTCGAATCCCCCTTTGATAGGGTCGACCTGCTGATCACTCAATACAAGCTGCAGCTCCACCTTGGGGTAGAGGGCATGAAACTGAGGCAGCAATGGGCCTAGGCGACACAGCCCAAAGGACATTGGGGCGTTTACACGCAGAACGCCTTGAACCTCTGCCAAGCCACTACGTGCTCGTTGCTCTGCTTCCTCAAGCGAAGCCACTACTTCTCGGCACGCTTCGTAGTACTCGCAACCGGCTTCAGTCAGATGCAGGCTTCGCGTCGTACGGTGCAACAGCTGAACGCCAAGCGCTTCTTCCAGAGCTTGGATTTGCTTACTCACCTTTGAACGTGGCACATGCAGAATCCTAGCCGCGGCGGTAAATCCGCTCGCGTCTACGGTGGCGATGAAGGTCCGCATGCATTCAATTCGATCCACGAAATTGTCCCTTTTTTTGAATCAATGATTCTTGTTTTTGCCTAATTGTCTTGAGTCAGCACCAACTTCAGAATGGCACCCATACCGCAGACAAACGCCACCGGCTCAGAGCGGTGACCCTTTTAAAACTCAATGCTTTCAACCTTTCTGAAGAGATTACGACCATGTCCAAACGTGAACTGCTGAACCCATCCAACTCCGCTCTGATCCTGATCGACCACCAGCCGCAAATGGCTTTCGGTGTTCAGTCGATCGACCGTCAGACGCTGAAGAACAACACTGTTGGTCTGGCCAAAGCCGCCAAGATCTTCAACGTTCCGACCATCTACACCTCGGTCGAAACCGAGAGCTTCAGCGGCTACATCTGGCCGGAGCTGCTGGCGGTGAACCCAGGTGCTCAGCCCATCGAACGCACCTCGATGAACAGCTGGGAAGACGCCAAGCTGGTAGAAGCTGTGAAGGCCACCGGCCGCAAGAAACTGATCATGGCGGCGCTGTGGACCGAGGTCTGCTTGACCTTCCCAGCACTGGAAGCCATGGAAGCTGGCTACGAGGTGTACATAGTCACCGACGCATCGGGCGGTACCACCCAAGAGGCTCATGACATGTCGGTGCAGCGCATGATTCAGGCCGGCGCAATTCCGGTGACCTGGCAGCAGGTTCTGCTCGAGTATCAGCGTGACTGGGCTCACAAGGACACCTACCAGCCGGTCATGGACCTGGTCCGGGAACACAGTGGTGCATATGGCATGGGCGTTGACTACGCCTACACCATGGTGCACAAGGCGCCTCAGCGAACCCTGTCCTAATTTTTTCGACGGCGCCCCCATAACAGCCCCTGCGGATATGCACGGGCTGTTTTCGTTTGCAGCTAGGTTTCGCCACAAGTCTCGGCCTGAAAGCCGATCGGACCTTATCGAGATGTGGAGGCGCTGGACTGGCGCATTCGAGCAAAGATGATTCAACGGCACTCGTATACAGCCCATGCTGGAACTGGGGTGAGGGTCACAGCCTCTCGTTTGCCCCAGGAGATGTTTGCACTCAAGAGTGCAGCAGAAATGCAAAGGATTCGGAGGCTAGCCATTTTCAGCTCTGGGAGTAACGGATGAGCCTATGAGGGTATCTAGCCATCGGTCATATTTATTGCAGAGCTGTGCTCTGAGAACAGAGGTCAACTGCGGATTACGGCTCAGTGCTTGGTGCCCTTCGTGGCTTCATCGACAGCATCGAGCAGTGCTTCTTCAGTAAAGGGCTTAGACAAACAGGCAACGGCTCCCTGGCGAATCGACTCCGACAGAGCACTATCGTCCCAGTGTGCGGACATGCAGATCACCGGCAATGGGTTATCCAGGCGAATGAGTTCTCTCTGGACATCCGCACCAGACAGCCCCTGCATCTTCAAGTCGAGCAAAGCACAACCTGCACCGAGTGCTTGCGGCGAGGCAAGAAAATCTTCCCCAGACGCGAAGGACAAGGTGTCAAAGCCGGCAGAGCGCAGCAGGTTCGAAAGGCTCCTTCGTACGGATGAGTCATCGTCAACGATGCAGACGACAATCAAATCTGACGTATTAGGACTGAATGCTCCGCACTCAGAGTGTCTATTCATGCAGGTTCCTGATCCTCAGGATGGCGGTTCAATTTGATCGTGTTGTACATCGATACCAATTCTATTATTGATCTCGACTGCATCTTTAACATGATATTCTTTTTATGGACCTTCGTTGTAACTTCGCTAGTGCCTATCTCTTTGGATATTTCTTTGTGGGTCAGGCCGCTCACCACTAGCGAATAAACCTCCTTTTCACGGCTTGTCAGTCTGGCGTACTTCTCGATTGCCGTTTTCATGTAAAGATATGCATCACCGCTCTCTACTGCTTTTTGACGTACACCTGCCAGCACATCAAGTAGGTGTCCATCATCAAATGGTTTCGTCAGGAACTCCCGAGCTCCTGCCTTCATTGCCCGTACAGTCATTTGAATTGTGCCGTTACCGGTCATGAATATGATTGGCCAAGGTGCCTTAATTTTCCTCAAGGCCTCTTGCAGATCCAAGCCACTCTTATCCGGCAAGTTAATGTCGAGCAAAATACACGCGTATGGGCTTTCCCATTTAGCGTTCAGAAACTCTTCAGCAGATCCAAAAAGCGTGTGTGGAATATCTTCAGCGCGCAGCAAGCGGGACAGCGCGCCGCTGACTGAAACGTCGTCGTCGATGACGAAAACCCTCACGCTAGACACATCCAAAGCCGAACCTGTCTCGGTCGGCAGGATTATTTCATCCCGATGCAGTGGTGTCTCATCGATATCAATCTCAGCTGACAGGCGGTATCCACGCCGCGGCACAGTCTGGATCAGCTCTTGAGAACCAAACGTTTTACGGAGCGTGGAGATCTGCACCTGAAGATTGTTTTCTTCAACGACGGTGTCAGGCCATACCTGGTTGATCAGATCATCCTTCTCAACGATCCGACCTTTCGCGCTGATGAGGGCGGCGAGGATGTCAAATGCACGGCCGCCGATGCGGACCGGCTTGCCGTTTAGGAATGCTTCCCGGCGCTCTAGGTAAATTGTCGCGTTGCCTAATCGGATCATGATGTTCTCAACATTTTTGATTAACCGACGTCGGCCGGAGCAAGACCACGCGACCGTAAGCTTAATCTTTCCTTAATACAATTATGCCAGGGGATAGTATTCATTTATGAATTGCCATCTGCACCTGTAACCACCGCCATAGTGTAAACCCCCTTAGGGGCACTTGACGGTCATCAGGGGATCTCATTCAGCCAAACCTACCAGTGTCGTCCTACAACCACAACGCCGTGCGTATACTCGACCGCGGAACGAAATGAATGGTTCATTAATGGTGGCACGATGCTAGAAGAACGTCTCCCTCACATGCTTTTGCGCGAAGAAATAATGCTTGATGAGGATTGGCTGAATCGATGCAGCGTTTCTCTTCGGAGGCATGAGGGTGAGCTCACTTATTGTGATTTCTTTGATCCAGAGACCTCCAAGGTCTGGATAGCAGTTCGTGCACCGATTGAATCTCCTGCCGCTTGTCAGCGGCTCGAGCGAGACTACCGCATCCGACTAGAGCCCGACTGGGCCATCCTTCCGGTGGGGTTCGTCCGTTCCGCGGAGGGACCATTGATGATCTATCCGCCGTCGAGCGACCTAACCTTTAAAGACTTGGTGAGCGCAGGAGGCGTATCTCATGAGCGTTTCCTCCGTCTAGCCGCTAACGCCTCAAAGTCTCTGGTTCTTGCTCACGAGAAGGGAGTAACGCACGGTTCTCTGCAAGCTCAGCATATCGTTGTGAGGGATGACGACTCGGTCAGACTCAGCTGTTTCAGGGCCGACACGCTGGAGCTGATCAACACGGAAAGCGCCACAACAGATCACTGGAACTACCTTGCTCCAGAGCAGGTGTGTCCGCATGGGTCCTTAACTGATCAGCGAAGCGACATCTACGCGTTGGGTGCAGCGCTGTACCAATTGCTGGTTGGTGAATTGCCTCTAGAGGGCCGGGACAAATCGCATTGGCGACAACTGCACGCAGGCGTGCAGGCCAAGCCACCTGCCGAGATCAAAACTGACGTTCCTCCCATGGTGAGTGACATTCTGCTCAAGGCCTTGGCCAAAGAGCCGAACGCACGGTATCAGTCAGCTAAAGCGTTGGCAGTAGACCTCGAGCACTGTCTGCGTCAGTGGTTAGGAAATCTGCATATATCCTCGTTCGTCCTGGGGACTGCCGATGTCACATCGATGGGCGGCGATGTTTTGTTTGGTCGAGGTGAAGAACAGGCGAAGGTAGAAAGCACCCTTCGTGTCTTGCGGCGCGACAGCGGTCCTCGCGTGCTAACCGTTTCTGGTCCTGCCGGTAGCGGAAAGTCCTCTTTGGTGATCTCGTCGCTACGTGCGCATACGGAAAGCTACTGGGCCGCAGGGAAGTGCAACACCTCTGACCAGGCGATTCCGTATGGCCCATGGAGAGAGATCCTGGGATCTCTGACTACCCAGCTGCTGGTCAAAAACAGCAGTGACCTCGACTCAATCCGAGCTGATATCACGAGCCGACTCAAAGGCCGTGGCAAGCTACTCGCGAAGCTAGCCCCTTACTTGAAGCTCATCATCGGCCCGATGGCCGAACTCCCTGAAAAGCCTACGCGGCTCGCGCTTGAAAGAGAGAACAGGGCGATTCTAGATTTCTTGGAATTCTTCGGCACGCCAGGCAAGCCGTTGGTGATTTTTCTTGATGACATGCAGTGGGCTGATGACTCAACCCATTGCTTGCTGAGGGAGTATCTCTCCCGGCCGCTGCGCAACACGCTTCTGGTGCTGGCCTTCCGTACAGAAGACCAGAACGCATTGCAGGTATTGGACTCGAGCCTTCTGCAATTGGGCGCTTGCTCGATTCTTTCCTATCACATTTCACTTCCCCCCCTTTCGGTAGAGGCAGTGACAGCGCTGATCGCTCAACGATTCCATACCCCGGGCGAGAGCGTCGTCGAAGTCGCCAAGCTCGTTCATGAGAAAACCGCCGGCAACCCCTTCTTCGTCAACCAGATCTTGAAGGTGATGATCGAAGACAAGCTGGTCGAATTCGACAGTAATCAGATGGGCTGGACGTGGTCTCTAGAGGCAGTCGCGCAGCACCGCTATGCGGATAACGTGGCCGATCTTATGATCCAGCGGTTGCGGCGGCTGCCGCCCACACACCATGAGATCCTTCGGCTTATTGCTGCTGTGGGAGGGAAATGCGATGAGGTGCTGCTGGCAGCACTGGCCAAGATTGATCCAGAGCTATTAAGTACTCGACTTCAAAGTCTGAGCAGCGCCGGTTTCGTTTCATTGGACCAGGGGGGCATTCTCTTTACTCACGACCGTGTGCTTGAAGCAGCATACGACTTGACTCCGCCGGCGCAGCGGCCGAAGCAGCACGCAGAAATTGCCATCAGCATGCATAAACTTTGGCGAGATGAGCTTCCTCAAGCCACCTTCGAAATTGCCAATCAGGTGCATCTGTCAGAAAAAGGTGCGTATCAGGCAGACCAGGCTGAGGACTTCATCACGTTGCTTCTTGAAGCGGCTGCGCGAGCGCGTGATGCGGCAGCGTTCGATCAGGCGGCGGGTTACCTTGTATCGGCCGAGCAATTACAGCAGTCGAGCAGCTCCGATGACCTCCGAAGCAAGTTCTCGTTCGCGATTATGTATCAAGCCGCTGAATGCGACATGCAGCTATCGGAAATGGTCAGTGCTGAACAAAAAATTGCAGAGTGCATGCGCCGTGCGGGCAATGTGATTGAGCGCGCTCGGGGGCGCAAACTTAAAGCCAAGCTCCTCACCCTTCACTCGGATTATGAATCTGCAATCGACGAAGCGCTCGAAGGACTCGCAGAGCTTGGAATTAGGATACCCCGCGGAATCCATCCCGATCTCGCTGCTGCCGAGCACGCCAAGCTTCAGAAGCTGATCAGCCAGCGCGGATTGTTTGGATTGGAGTCTCTACCGAGAATCGCGGACCCAGAAGCCGAGGCTGCCATCGAGCTCCTCTCTACTCTCGGTTCATCATTCTTCGTTGAGGACGATATCCGATTCTTGCACCTTGCCAAGATCATTGAGCTCTCACTTCAGTACGGCATTGCACCTGGCAGTACTTATGGTCTGTCCTGGTATGGAGTCATGATCGCTGAGCGGTTCGGCGAGTATCACGACGGGTATTCGTGTTGCTTAGTCGCCATCAAAATGATCGAACGCTATGGGTTTGAGGCTGATCTCACTGGGGCTCTGGTTGCGCTTGATCAGGTAAGCGCTTGGACGGCCCCGATGGAGTATGCCAAGCAGAAAGCTTCAGAGGCATTCGATACAGGGCACCTCAGCGGCGACTTAGCAATGGCTTGCTACGCATGCAACCACCTGGTTTCTGATTCGTTGATCATGGGCGATCATCTGCAGGAGGTTGCCAAGGTGATCGACCGCGGCCTCAAGGTGGTTCGCCAATACAATTACGCCGACGTCGAGAGAATTCTGGTCGCGCAGGAGCGCTTCGTTCATGACCTTTCTGATGGATGCCCGCCTAGGCTAGCGGCTGAGTTGGATTCCACTGAATCTGTGCTTTACGAGGCGATTGAGGGGGCATTCTCGTCCAAGACCACTCATTTCTTCTGCTCACTCTACGCGGGGATGTCTGCCTTCTACTTGGGTAACATCGCGTACGCTGTCCGCCGCTTCCAAGCAGCCCAAACGGTGGCCTGGTCGGCACCGGCGCACATCAACCTTTCTGATTTCTACCTGTTTTACAGTTTGGCTTTGGGTAGCCCAGAGGCCCCAGGCACAACTGAATCGAAACTCGAAACGCTGCATAAAAACCGCGACCGCTTTGCTAACTGGGCGGCCCTCAATCCCGTCACATTCCGCAATAAGCTTTTGCTGATCGAAGGCGTCATTGCCAAACTGAACGGCGATGGGCTCGTAGCGATTCGCTGCTTCGACCAAGCCCAAATCGCAGCTACTGCGGCCGGCTTCCTCCACGAGCAAGCTCTTGCCCACGAACAGCTTGCTGAAGTGTGTATCCCTAGCGGTCTAATTTCTGGTGCGAATCTGCATCTACGCGTAGCTCGAGACTGCTTCCACATCTGGGGGGCCAACGGAAAAGTTCGACAGCTAGAGACGCTGCATCCGTTCCTGCGGATTCAACCAGTCCAGGAAACCTTCAGGACTGCCTCCCAAGCCAATCTGGATCTGGAGGTCGGTATTGAGGCCGCGAGAGCGCTTTCAGAAGAGGTGCTCCTTGAGCGGCTCATTGAAACGCTGATGAGCCATTTGATGCAGCACTCCGGCGCTGACCATGGTGCATTGCTGATTGTAAGTGGCGCGGAGTTCCAAATGGCTGCGCTTGCCGACATCACTGATGACGGGCTCAAAGTCACGATGGAGAACTGCCAGAAATTTTTGATTCAGGCTCCGGTGTCAGTCCTGAACGCTACCATGCGTACCAAGACCAATCTGGTGCTGCATGATGCTCTGCTGGAATGCCCCGATGCATTCAGGAGTGAACTGCAGCAGCGCAACGCCCGCTCGGTTCTTTGCTTGCCGCTGGTCAAACAAGGCGTGTTGATTGGATTGGTATATCTGGAAAACCGACTGGTACCTAATCTCTTCGGCTCTCAGCGTCTGGCCATGCTGGAAATTCTTGCTTCGCAAGCCGCGGTTTCACTCCAGGCTGCGAAATTCTTTACCCGGCTGGCCGAGGATAATCAGATCAAGGCTCAGATGGAGGAGGAGCTAAGACGCTCACGAGCAGAGCTGGCACGTAGCGCTCACATGCAAGTAATGGGTGAGCTATCCGCCTCTATTGCACATGAGATTAGCCAACCGCTGCTGGGCATCGCATCGAATGCTGCTGCGAGTTTGCGCTGGCTAAAACGAGGCACGCCCAACATGGATGAAGCGATTGCAGGCTTGGAAGATATCCGCGCTGACAGTGAACGGGCTGCTGGTATCGTCCGGGCTCTTCGCGCGCTCGCTAAGCAAACAAATGCTCAACTGAAGGTGACTCGCCTGGATGACATCATTCTTGAGGTAATCCGATTGACCTCGTCGGAAGTCTTAAAACAGGGTGTGAAGCTCGACACCAACCTCAATGCGATCGAGCCAGTCATGGCCGACCAGGTCCAGATTCAACAATTGATCTACAACCTCATAAACAACGGCCTTGAAGCGTTATCCGGCTTCAGGACTGGCGATGGAGCGCTGCGAATCACTTCGCGCACTTTGAACGATGTGGTTGAGGTGAGCGTTGACGATAATGGCCCTGGAATTCCTGCTGATGAAAGGGAGAAGATTTTTGGTGCGTTTTATACCACCAAGGATCATGGCCTTGGGATGGGGTTGGCCATTTGCAATTCAGTAGTACGCGCGCACGGTGGTAGCTTGCATGCGGAAGCTTCGCCATGTGGCGGATGCCGTATTCGCTTCACGCTGCCTCGCAGCATCCAGGGGTGATTTGCTGCAGAGCCAGTACCATGTAAAGCAAAAAAGCCTGCGTTTCTGCAGGCTTTTCGCATCTGCCGGTGATTACTTAGCTGTCAGGGCAGCGTAGCTGTTCATCAGGTTGCGGTAGTTAGGAATGCGCTGGGACAGCAGGTTGCCCAGGCCCTCGATGTCGTTGCGCCAGTCGCGGTGCAGCTCACAGGCAACCGAGAACCAGTTCATCATCTGAGCGCCGGCTTGGGTCATGCGAACCCACGCAGCCTGTTGTACGGTTTCGTTGAAGGTGCCGGAAGCGTCGGTAACGACGAATACTTCGAAGCCTTCAGCCAGGGCAGACAGAGTCGGGAAAGCAACGCAGACGTCAGTTACCACGCCAGCGATGATCAGTTGCTTGCGGCCGGTAGCTTTGATGGCTTTAACGAAGTCTTCGTTATCCCACGCGTTGATCTGGCCAGGGCGCGCGATGTACGGAGCGTCCGGGAACATTTCCTTCAGCTCAGGAACGAGCGGCCCGTTCGGGCCCTGTTCGAAGCTGGTGGTCAGGATGGTTGGCAGGCCGAAGAATTTAGCCAGGTCACCCAGGGCCAGAACGTTGTTCTTGAACTCGTTTGGCGAGAAGTCCTGCACAAGCGAGATGAGGCCGGTCTGGTGGTCAACCAGCAGTACTACCGCGTCATCTTTGTTCAAGCGCTTGTAATCTGGATTGCTCATGGTAATGCACCTTTGGTGGGTGGGATGAAAATTGCGGTTTGTTAGAACGCGAAGCAGGAGCAGCAGATGGCGCCCCAGAAACCTTAGAAATCGCTGACACGCACTTTGGAGAGTCGAGCCTCTTCATGGCCGTGAGCTTGGAATCCTCATCGGGCAGCGCACTGGTGAGCTTGAGCCTCCAGCTGCGGCATACTCCCTCTAGATGTACTGTTGGATTTAGACCGTTACAACACAGCCGGAGGTGATCCGGCGCAGGCCATCCGAATTTCACTTTTGGTGGTAGGTGTTGCTAGATGATTGGCTGAGCCATGGGGCAAACAGACGCATCGCTGCAGGCATACAGAGATACACAACCAGCGTTACGATTGTTGCTGTGATAACGATGTTGCTGCCCAGGTAGCTGGCCCAAAATGGATGCAGGCTGAGCACTGGTATCCAAAGCTTCGGAACAATCAAACTCAGAGGCAGAATCACCAGGAAGGAGATAACCGCTTGCTTCCAGCGAGGGGGTTGCTGCTGGCTTTCAGCGGCCGGTGCAAACCAGAACTCGCTGCCTGCAGTGACTTCTGTCTGATCCCCGTCTGCCAGCATAGGCAGCGCTTCCTGCACCAATTCGCGCCGCTCTGCTGAGTCGAGCCAGGACTGCATTACGTCTGTCGAGCAAAAGCGCAGCACACAGGTGAAGACCTGCAGCCCACCATGGTTGTCTCGGTGAATGTCAGCACCCAGGTGACCTTCGCGTCGGCTGGCGACGTTCACTGTTTTCTTCAACCACGTCTCATAGGCTGCCTCGTGACCAGGGTTGACCCGGTGCTTGATGACAAGCGTCACGATTTCTTCGTGGGCACCCATGTTCACCTCTATGTGATATCGCCAATGCGGCAAAAAATTGAACCCTCGCTCAGTCACGAGGATCTTTATAATTTCAGCAATCGACTCTTCTCGCTATTGTCCCGAGGGATATATACCGAGGTGTAATTGGCCTTTAATAGATGTATCAAATTGATTCAATTGCCATTTCGGCACGCCATTTTTTCGGAGTAGTCCCCGCCAAGCGTGTGAAGGCTTTAGTGAAATGCGCTTGATCACAGAACCCTGCTTCTAGCCCCACTTCGGTAAGGGTTAGCGAGGTAGTGAGCAATTCCTTGGCCTTCTCTAGGCGAGCTTTCAAGCGCCACTCGATCGGCGACACCCCTGTGCTGAGCTTGAAGGCACGCGAAAAATGGCTGCGAGTTAGGTTGCAGGCGTGGGCGATGTCAATGATCCCCATGGGCCCGCTCAAGTTAGCCAGCAATAGCTCAGTTGCCCGCCGTAGGTGATGCGGTGCGAGGGAGCCGGGATTAGCTATTTTTTCGTTTTCCCCAGGGCATTCCGTCACTGGAGCTAGACGCTGTGAAGCAAATTCGGTTGGCTTGATTCGAAGAAGCGCCTCATCGATTCCAACGAGTAATTGGATGTGTCGATGGTTGGTCGATTCAGACCGAACGGCTTCTTGATATCTCATAGCGACTCTCCATTTCAGTACTGGAGAGTTTGGCTACTGTCCTTTAGCAAAGTCCTTAGGGAGTTCTTAAGACTTATTAAAAACAGTTCGACGGATATAGCTAGGCGCGCCCCATTGGTGAATGGCAAGCCTGGCTGCGTCGAAGGCTGATCATGCCAGTGTGCGGCACGTACCACGCATGATCTGACATTCCCACAGAGACAATCAGGTCATTTCCGCATGAATAGGTGGTATTTTAGGCCTAATGCGGGCTCTGCGATTTCCTACCGCCGCATTGAATCCATCACTCAATTCCAAGGTTGGAACTGTATTCCAACGGCTCCCATGCAGGCGGCGTAACATGCAAGAAGACGAGACAGCCAAAACGATAGCCATGGTATTGTTTGATGGCGTTTTGATGCTAGATATCACTGGGCCAATGGATGCATTTGCAGTGGCAAACCGTTTCCTTCCTGAGGAAAGACGGTATCGCATGCTGACGCTAGGGGTTGAAAACGGGTTAATCCGAAGCTCTTGTGGGCTTCAAGTTAAAGCAGATTTTGCATTGGACCAAGCGCCGAAGGATGTGGATCTGCTGCTCGTACCCGGTGGCCCAGGGGCTTACGACGATCCTCATCCTGTCATTCAAGAGTGGCTTCCCGAAGCGACGCGAAACGCCAAGCGTTTTGGTGCCATTTGCACAGGGGCGTTCCTGCTGGGCAAAGCAGGTCTCCTTGATGGCTATCGCTGTACTACCCACTGGAACTATATCGGCAGATTGGCTCAACGACACCCTGAGGCAAAGGTCGAGAGTGAGCAGATCTATGTTGTTGACCGCAATCTGATCACCTCAGGGGGAATCACAGCTGGGATCGACATGGCGCTGGCGATCGTCGCTGAAGACCATGGGAAAGAACTCGCCTTGGAGGTGGCTAAGGTCTTGTTGGTCGTTATGAAGCGGCAGGGAGGCCAGACCCAATTTGGTCCTCTGCTGGCCTCAGTGACCCGAGATGGCTCACCTGTAGCTAGGGTTCAAGCCTACGTTGTCGATCACATCGAACAAATGTATTCGGTCCAGTCGATGGCTGACATGGTCGCTATGAGCTCGAGAAACTTCGCCAGATCGTTTCAGCGGGAAGCTGGCATGACCCCGATGCAATTCGTACAGAACGCTCGAATTGACCATGCGCGGAGGCTGCTTGAGGGTACAAACCTCCCTCTTAAAACCATCGCGACTCGATGTGGTTTTTGCACCGCCAAGTACATGCGGAAGGTGTTCTGTGAGCGTATCGGAGTGAGCCCTAACCAGTACCGTCAACAGTTCGGAGCTGATTGATCGAGTCTTCCCACTGACTTGCACCTGATCAGGGTTTCAACTGAGCGAGATTTAGAGGGGGCATCTCGCAAACGTGCGGCCTACTAGCATTGCGTCTGCACAGTACAGCACGCCTATGCAAGAACCGATCCTCAACCTGCCGTAATCTTATCTCGCAACTTAAGGCTTTTTGTTGCATTTGGAGGACAGAGGCGTGATCTCCTTTTCACTATCCTTTGTCGATACCCCCAGGTTTCAAATCGATAGTGTTGATCCTCGGGCTCCAAGCCCCGACCAAGCAGAGTCTTCCCCCTAATCGAGAATCTGCTTGGTCACTCCATTACGTCCTCCCTTTGGGCCGCGACTCATACTGCATAGGATGCATTGGGAGTCGCGGTTTTTTTTGGGGCTATTTCAGGTCCTGCAACAGGATTTACTCATCCCGAGAAAGGTAACCGCGATTTACAGCTGGTTCTCGCTCTGGAAGGCGAGTTAGAGCGCAGTCTGAACTGTGGGCTGACTGGCGGGTGTGGAGCTTCTGGTCTAGTCGATTGTCGCTGATTTCGAAACAGTCAAATTGAAAATCGCCGTATTGTTGCGGGAGCGTACTACTTTTATGATTTCGCCATCTGAAGCCAACTCGGCAAAAAAGTTAAATTAGGAGCAACGAAATGAAATCTCTGAAAGATAAAGCTGCAATTTTGGGCCGAGTGCTGCTGGCCGTCCTGTTCTTACTTAGCGGCTTCAGTAAACTGGCCTCGCCCGAAGGCACTATCGCCTACATCGAATCGAGCGGCCTGCCGTTCCCAGTCCTCAGCTACCTGGCGGCATTGGGCGTTGAGCTCGGACTCGCAACATTGCTAATCATCGGGTTTCAAACGCGCATCGTCGCTGTGGTTATGGCGCTGTTCACCGTGATGGCAGCGTTGGCCTTCCATAACAACTTGGCGGACCAAGGTCAGTTCATCAACTTCTTCAAGAACATCTCCATCGCAGGCGGCTTGTTGCAGATTGCAGCATTTGGCGGTGGTGTGCTCAGCGTCGATGCTGTCCTGTCCAACATGAAAGCCCGGGTCTCAGGAAAGGCAAGTCTGAAAGCTGCATAAAACCGGCCTTTACTAGGTGCGGTCTTGTTCACACAATGCAAAAGCCCCTGCAGCGAGCCGGGGCTTTTCTGTTCAGGTGGCTGGCACCGAATCAGTACCTTTAGATTTGATGGCTGTAGAACAGCGCGTAAGACTCGATACCGTCGTTCGGTTGTTGAATGCCGGCGTTGGAGTAGTGAATTGCGCGGATGCCTACCCGCTGGGCTTCACCGATTTTCACACCTGCGCCGATGCGATCTTCGAAGTTAAAAGCCGAACCGAATTTTTGGTCGCCAGCAGAGGCTCCTGAGAAGGCTGCTACACCGATGCCTGCTTCCACGAACGGCTTGATGTTGCCGTTACCGAATTCGTAGACGAACACGGGTGTAAAGGACAGCGAGTGAGCTCCTCCGCCCGCATCGCCTGCTTCCCAATAAGTGTAACCAGCGTCCCAATAGCCCGTGAGTCGACCAGTCTCTGACTCAAACCAGCTTTTGTCCCAACCAAATCCCACACCAACTCGGGCAGTGATGCCTCCCTGGCTTGTGGCTCCCACGGCCCCAGAAATCTCTGCGGCGCCTGCCGAGCAAACCATCAGTGAAAGGATCGCAGCAGCGACGGTGCTTTTCATACTTACGAGTTCCTACGCTATCGTTATTACTTTGCATCCTAACTGATGATATCTGACCAAACCTTTAGAAAAGCTTAAATATTGTCACCCTTGACGAGGGCTCCCCGCGGCTCTGAATCGGCCGGCAAAGGCTCGCAGAGAGCTTTAGTTCGAGCTGAACGGCAGAGCATCATTCCTAAAATCGCCCCCGATACTTGCCATCTCATAAAGCTTCAGGAAGACCCTTACCAACCACCGCTGAGACAGGCGGCGCTAGAAATCCTGGGATCGTGTACTTGGCTGTAAGGAGAGCATTGGAAGCCGTCCCAATGCACACATGGAAGGAGTAGTGAGATGTCGACCTTATCCTTGGCAGGACGCACTCATGCAATCAGCAGATCGGACTTCGAGCAGGATCAACAGTGGCCGGATACGCCCCAGAATCGCCACTTATTGGCCGCATACGGGGCTGCTTGTGAACGATCATCTACCTTCGCAGTTGCTGCACTGAGCGCAGAGCGGGGTGGTTGGAGAGATGTTGAGCAGTACAAAGCTAAAGCTGCATACTGGGAGGCCGTGGCGAACACCCTCGGAGCAGTACTAAGCATGGAAATCGATGGAGGACGAGAGGAAATCCTGCTCCCAGATCCCTGGAGGTAAGCGAGGGCAGCTGTAGATAGCTGCGCCACCGCCATAGTTCTAGGCGCTTGAACTGGCCGCTGCCCACGGCCTTCATGAGGCGGGCAGTCTATTGAGCGGGACGAGCGAGATTCGCCTGATGTAATCAATGCGGGAGGCGAAGCTAGGTCCGTTCCTGGTAACCAGCGCAGGAATCCGAGGTTAATGCCTTCGTTTGCGAAGGACGCGATGACCGTGCGAGCGTCTTTTTAAGTCGATAACTGCCATTCACGAACGACACCTATCGACCCTTTGCCGACCTTCACAAATGAATTGCAAGGCAGGAGCGTTTCGGGATGCTAAGGATACGGGAGTGAGAAAAACTTGTGAACATTGGTAGCCGTGGCTGCAAAACCCCATGGAAGCCGTTTGGTAACAGGCTGCGAGAGTTTTAATTTTCAAGAGTAACGGCATTTATGAGTTTTTAGAAATCTGCGACAATTTTGCTCTTTCTCCAATGTCACCGGCAAGGTCAGAATTCGAGTGCCAGTTGCGACAGTATTCTATAATTCTATAGTTCAATTCCTTCCCTCCCTTAACATCCATCTCTTAATTGCAAGGTTGCGAGTTAATTAAGCTGTGCGAGTATTTGAATTGATGGGCCGAAAAACCTTACTTGGTATTTCCATGATTCGTGTAGTTCGATGCAATTGTACGACGTTTGTATCGCCACCGTCATCGCAATAAATAGAGATTCTGAGCCTGATCTCCTTCCATGTCGGGAGAAGCGCGCGAAGAAGTACCGGAGAATTTTGTCGATTGATTGCGTTACAGATTCTGGTTGTTTTTAGCATTTTGTATGGGTAGCGTGCAGCCCTTAGACCTTCAGGTGTGCTTTGCAAGAATTTTGTTACCTTGATCTCATTTGTCATAAGGCTTGCTGCGGAGCGATCTGCGTGGTCTGGAGTAGTAAATATATCAAACTCCCCATTTATTATCGCTTTTGCAAATCTTCGCGTTGGACACAAAAAGTGGCGTATTATCTCTGCGCAAGGTAATCGCACTGTCCTGTCGTGAGGGTCTTTACACAGTAAATGGCTGTTCAGACGTATGAAGGAACTATGGGGGGATTTCGAGCGAGAGATTAGAGATTTTATGTCTTCAGTCGTAAGCAAATCGTGGCAAACGATCTCTTGTGAATGGCATGGGTAGATTGTAGCCATCTTTTTATATCGAATATTTTTACTTATTTGTCGGCCGTGTTGCCAGAGAGAGCCAGGAAATATGTGCATCAAAGCAAAGAATGGCAAATGAAAGTTCTTCACTTTGCGCTTGTATGAACGCTTGCTTTTCTGGGAAAAGCAGAAAAACTCGAGGGTTACAGATTTAGGATCATTCCCGCGAAAGCTCACCTCACGCACACCGAGGATTTCCCATACATCAGCATCTTCTGCTAGCGCCTCTACAAATTCCACCCCGATCCTACGAAAATTCTCATTTAAAAATGGAATTTATCATATTTTTTTGGTTTTCTCATTTAATAATGTGTTTTACAGCCGCCCACCAGTGCAGGGCCTGAGGCCGAGTGGTGCGGGTGGCGGAAAGGGCGCTGTGGCCAGCTGTTCAGCGGCGCATGGCCGCTGACCGACTGAATGGCCGCCACCTCCAGCGCCTCGCGCTCGTCCAGCGGCGGCAACAGCCCTGGCAAGCGGCTGGCGAGCAAGGTCTTGCCAGTGCCGGGCGGGCCGGTGAACAACAGGTTGTGCGCCCCGGCTGCGGCCAGCAGCAATGCACGCTTGGCCGCCACCTGGCCCTGTACCTCGCTGAGGTCGGGGTAGGGCCGGCTGTTCAATACCAGGCCATTGGCGGCATAGGGCGCTAACGGTACCTGGCCGTTCAGGTGGGCGACCAGTTCCAGCAGGTGCCCGATGGCATACACCACCAGCCCACCTGCAAGGCTGGCTTCTTCGGCGTTTTCGCGTGGTACCACCAATGCCCGACCCGCATCCCTTGCCGCCAGCGCCGCCGGCAACACGCCCTGCACAGGGCGCAGTTGCCCGGACAGCGCCAGCTCGCCCAGGCACTCGATGTCGCAGAGGGGGGCCACCGGGACCTGGCCACTGGCGGCCAGAATGCCCAGGGCAATGGCCAGGTCATAGCGCCCGCCATCCTTGGGCAGGTCGGCGGGCGCCAGGTTCTGGGTGATGCGCCTTGCCGGGTAGTCCAGGCCTGAGTTGACGATGGCACTGCGCACCCGGTCTTTGCTTTCCTTGACCGTGGTTTCGGGCAGGCCGACCAGGGTGAGGTGGGGGAGCCCGTTGGCCAGGTGGGTTTCGACGCTGACCGCCGGTGCCTGCACGCCTACCTGGGCGCGGCTGTGGACGAGGGCAAGTGACATGGACGCTCCGTTGTCGCTGAAAAGGGCCGCTTCCTGCGGCTTGGGCAAGGTTAGCGGGGGGAGTGGCAATCAGCGCAAGAAGTGTGCGTCCTGGTTTTTCAGGTCAGGGATTTCCCCTGGTTTTTCATACAATCTGACAAAAATGGATCCAATAACTTTGCGCAGATCCAGGGTATGGCTTAGTGTTGAAAGGCTACTGCGCTTGCCATGGGATGGCAGCGCCGCTTCCCACAAATGGACTTGAGGTATTGCTCCGTGCAAACGCTCACTCGCACTCGCCAGGCAATCCGAGAATTGGTGCAGGCCAGTGCATTCGTTGAACTCAACCGCTACTTCGACATCCTCGAAGTGCGCTGGCGACAGTCGCCACCCGGCGAGTTTCCTGCCTACCTGGAGGCCGTCGAAGGGCACATGCTGGTCGATTGGGACTGCCAGGGCGACAAGGCCCTGACGCAGGTTCTAAAGGCCTGGATCGACGCCTGCCCCAAGGCCTACCACCCTCAGGTGGTGATGGGCTTGCATTGTTTCAGTCGCGCCTGCGATATCCACGACAGTGCCAATGCCGAGCCCCTCAGTGCCGAGCAGCAGTTGGCGGCCGAGCAGGTTTGCGAGCTCGGCGCCGCGCACCTGTTGCGTGCCATGGGGCGCTCGGCGCAGCCGGTGGCGGCGGCCATCGGCATGCTGCGGCTCAGCGCTCAGTTTGCCGAGCCAGGTTGGTTGCGCGAACTGTTCGACGGCCAGCCGGCACGCTTCAGCCCGAGCGCTCACGCGGATGTGGAGGTGCAGGAGGCTGCGGCGCCGCTGCTGGTGAAATACGGCCTGCTACCCCTGGCCCAAGTGCCACAGACCTTGCCGGCGTGCCTGGGCAAACGTGCCGTGCATGGGCGAGAAGCCGCGCAGCACTATTGGCTGCAGCATGCGCTGGGTGCTTTCCCCGGCTGTTTTGAAGCGATTCAGGCGCATGCCATCTACCTGCTGCCCCGTTGGGGCGGCAGTTACGCGGCAATCGACGGATTGGCTGGTGGCATGCTGTGTGAAGGATGGCGAGAGGAGCAGCGCAATGCGCTGCGCTGGCTGGCTATCGAGGACCAGCTCGAACTGCCGCATGCCGGCCAGGTGCAGTCGATCGCTGCCTGGCAGCAGGTGTTCAAGGGGTGGTCGCTGCGTGCGCTCAGGCCTAGGGAGCGCGCCACCTTGCTGGCATGGCGTGGTGCCTTGCGTGGTTGTGCCCTGCAGGACTACACGGGCGCGCTGCGCGATTTTGCCGTCTGTGTGAACCTTTACCCTGACCTGGGCTTTGTCCCGAGTATCGGCCAGCCCTTTCGTAGTTTTGTCTGCCTCATGCTGTTCCACGGCATGGACGATGACCAGCAGGCATTTCGTAGCGCGATCGAGCGGCTGTGCGAGAGCGGTTCGCACCCGGCTGCCTGTGCGCTGCGGGCGGTGGGGCATGCGTTTGGGCGCTGGGGGTTTGCATGTTCGCCTGAGCAGGCACGTATTTGGTCGCAGCGTGCGGTGAAGCGGCAACTTGGCCGCCAGCGGCCGGATTTCGATGTGCTCGAAGTGCCACGTCTGCTCTGGTCTGCCAATCAGCAAGAGGCCGCCTATTTCCTTTATGAACGCTGTGCCGATCTGAGCCTGCCAGACGCTGCGCTGAGCCTTCATCACCTGCATCGCGGTGCACTGGCCAACACCCCTGGGCACTACCTGGACGCGGATGCGGCCGAATACTGGCTGCTGCGCGCGGTGCAGGCTGGCTGCAAGGTGGCCAAATACACCTTGGCATGCCGGCGTATGCAAAGTGCCGAAGCCTTGAGCGACCGAAGTGCCATGCTGGCAGTGAGGCGGCTATTGAACGATGCGTTGGGCAGTGCGCAGACCGCTGCCGGTGCGCGGCTGCAACTGGGTATTCTGCTGCGGCAGTTTGGCGAGCCGCAGGAGCAGGCCGAGGCCGTCGACTACTTGCTTGGCCTGGTCGAGCACCCGGACGATTGGATTGCCGCCCGTGCCAGCGCAGAGCTGGGGCTGGCCTGGATGCAGGGGCATGGCACACGCAAGCAAAGCCGCTTCGCGGCCATCGAGTGGATCAACCGCGCAGTGGCGTTGCAGCCGGCGGACAACGACATCGAGCATATCCAGGCCGAGATACTCAACTCGCACAACCGGGTGAAAACACTGTTCACCTTGTGCGGTGCCGCTTTGTTTCGGGGGACGCTGCATGCCAGCGAGTTGCCGCCTAAATCGGGCAACCCGGGCGAAGGGCGATTGCAGGCATCGGCCTGAACCTTATGCCTGAGGTGGCGCCATCCGTGCTTCCAGCTCGGCGACCTGTTTCTCCAGGGCTTCCAGGCGAGCGCGGGTGCGGGCGAGGACGACCATCTGGCTGTCGAATTCTTCGCGGCTGACCAGGTCCAGCTTGCTGAAGGCGCCCTGCATCAGCACCTTGAACTGGCTTTCGAGTTCGGCGCGAGGCTGGGCGGAATCGCTGCTGAAAAGGCGCGAGGCCTGGTCGCTCAGGGCGTCGAGGAGGGCTTTGGGCGCGAGCATGTTCGGCTGTCCACTGAATCTGAAAAATGACCCGCAGTGTAGCACGCAGCAAAACACTGTTTTGAGGGCAGGAGCGGGTGAGCCTTGCACATTTTTCGAGCAAGACGCCGACGGGTAGCGCACCGAAATCGTGCATCTTTTTGATGCTGGCGACTGGCCAACGCCGACGCCTTCAAGCAACTCACTGTTTTCTGGTGGTTTAGTGGAACTGGCAAGGTTTCTGCAAAGACCTGTACGAGCCATGCACTGATGCAGTTCCTTGTGACCAGGCAGTGCGCACGCGGAGCCGGATGCCGACGACGCGTTACAAAGCCAACCGCTGCGCTTAGACTTGAGACGGGTTTGTTTTCCTGGGGCAAGTCCACCAAATCGGGAGAGAGTTTCATGAAGCTAGTCACAGCCATCATCAAGCCGTTCAAGCTGGACGACGTGCGCGAGTCGCTGTCGGAAATCGGCGTGCAGGGCATCACCGTCACTGAAGTCAAAGGCTTCGGTCGGCAGAAGGGCCACACCGAGTTGTATCGCGGTGCTGAATACGTGGTCGACTTCCTGCCCAAGGTGAAGATCGACGTCGCCATCGACGACAAGGACCTTGATCGGGTGATCGAAGCCATCACCAAGGCTGCCAACACCGGCAAGATCGGTGACGGCAAGATCTTCGTGGTGAATCTGGAGCAGGCGATCCGCATCCGTACCGGCGAAACCGATACCGACGCGATCTAAGTAACAAAAAAAGCCTCACCAAACCCAACGCCCCAGGAGAAAACAACATGACTCTGCGTAAGATCGCAGGGCTAGGAGCCCTATTGTCCCTCGTAATGCCCGGGCTTGCCCTGGCAGAGGAAGCTGCCCCAGCGCTGAACTCCGGCGACACTGCCTGGATGTTGACCGCTACGGCGCTGGTGCTGTTCATGACCATCCCGGGCCTGGCCCTGTTCTATGGCGGTATGGTGCGTTCCAAGAACGTGCTCTCGGTGATGATGCAGTGCTTCGCGATCACCGGTCTGATGAGCATTCTCTGGGTCGTCTACGGCTACAGCATGGCCTTCGATACCACGGGTATGGAAAAGGGCGTGCTCAACTTCAATTCCTTCGTCGGTGGCTTCTCCAAGGCGTTTCTCAGCGGTGTCACCCCCGACAGCCTCACTTCGGCCACCGCGCTGTTCCCTGAGGCTGTGTTCATCACCTTCCAGATGACCTTCGCCATCATTACCCCGGCGCTGATCGTCGGTGCCTTCGCCGAGCGCATGAAGTTCTCCGCGATGCTGGTGTTCATGGGCATCTGGTTCACCCTGGTGTATGCGCCGATCGCGCACATGGTCTGGAGCGGTGATGGCGCGCTGATGTGGGACTGGGGCGTGCTGGACTTCGCTGGCGGCACCGTGGTGCACATCAACGCCGGTATCGCGGGCCTGGTGTGCTGCCTGGTACTGGGCAAGCGCAAGGGCTACCCGACCACGCCGATGGCCCCGCACAACCTGGGCTACACCCTGATGGGCGCGGCAATGCTGTGGATCGGTTGGTTCGGCTTCAACGCCGGTTCCGCCGCCGCTGCCAACGGCACTGCCGGCATGGCCATGCTGGTGACCCAGATCGCCACCGCTGCTGCGGCGCTGGGCTGGATGTTCGCCGAGTGGATCGGCCACGGCAAACCGAGTGCCCTGGGCATCGCCTCGGGTGTGGTCGCCGGTCTGGTCGCCATCACCCCGGCTGCCGGTACCGTGGGCCCGATGGGCGCCCTGGTGATTGGCTTGGCGTCTGGCGTGATCTGCTACTTCTGCGCCACCACCCTCAAGCGCAAGCTGGGCTATGACGACTCGCTGGACGCCTTCGGCGTGCACGGCATCGGCGGTATCGTCGGCGCCATCCTGACCGGTGTGTTCGCAGCACCAGCCCTGGGCGGTTTCGGCGCTGTGACCGATATCGGCATGCAGGTCTGGATCCAGGCCAAGGGCGTGATTTTCACCGTGGTCTACACCGCCATCGTTACCTACGTGATTCTCAAGGTACTGGACGTGGTGATGGGGCTGCGGGTCAACGAAGAAGAAGAGTCGGTCGGCCTCGACCTGGCTCAGCACAACGAACGCGGCTACAACCTGTAACTGCGACGCTGGAAAATCTTGCCCGGTTCGCCGGGCATTTTTTCGCCTGATTTTTGCCTTTTCCCGCACAGCAAACGGTTTATCCGCCACGTTCGCGACGCAGGCGGAAAACTTACAAGATGATGGGCGTTTATGGCGCTTTGCTTTTTCTACGGGCGCGCTAGAATGCGCGCCGAAGGGTGTTGGACATGCAGTCCGCAGGCGCCCCCAGCCTTTGCTAGGCTTGCCATTAGCGCGTGGCCAGCAGATGGCTCAAGGATTTCGTCAGGCCCTGCCAGGAGCAGGGCCTGCAGGGTACAAACCCTCCCATCAGGAGGTGCATGCCCAAGGCAGTGGCCAACCCACGGCCAGTTGAATTTTCACTGGTGGCTGCCGGTCTACGGCTGCACTGGTCTATAACTAACCTGCTTTTCGCAAGTCATGAGGTAGAACATGAGCGACGATGATCTGGAAAACGACGACCTCGAAGTAGGCGATGATGATGAGGCTGATGAGGGTCTGGAAGCTGCGGCTGATGACGTAGCGGAAGACTCCGGCGAAGACGATAGCCCCGCGCCCACTGCCAAAGGCAAGTCCAAGGCCGCTGTCTCGGTAGACGAGATGCCGAGCTTGGAAGCCAAGCAGAAGGAGCGTGATGCCCTGGCCAAAGCGATGGAAGAATTCCTTTCGCGCGGTGGCAAGGTGCAGGAAGTGGAGGCCAACGTGGTCGCCGATCCGCCCAAGAAGCCGGACAACAAATACGGCAGCCGCCCTATCTGAGTGGTTGCATGCAAAAAAGCCCGCCGTCGCTGCGGGCTTTTTTGTGCGCCATGAATGCGCTCCTACACAGGTCTGTGCGGCGTTGAGAAGGTATCGGCTGTCAGCGCCAGCGTGCTATCACTTCAGGCAGTTGCGAGAGGCGCTGAATCTCTGCATCCGGCGCCCGCTCACCGGCCCAGGGCTTGCCTTGCGGGTTGAACCATACGGCACGCAACCCGGCACGCTGGGCGCCGGCGATGTCGTCGCCAGGGTGGTCACCCACATGCACCGCCGCGCCGGCCTCGACCTCGCCACGTTTCAGCGCCTCGAGGAACGGCGCCGGGTCCGGCTTGCCGATCCCCAGATCCTCGGCGCACAGGGCGAAGCGGAAGTAGTCCGCCAGGCCCAGGCGGCTCACATCGGCATTGCCGTTGGTGACCACGCCCAGGGTGTATTGATGGCGCAGGATTTCCAGCACAGGCTGCACTTCAGGGAAAATTTCCACCTGGTGCCGGGCATGCAGGAACACTTCAAAGCCTTCGTTGGCAAGCGCCTGGGCGTGCTTTTCGCTGTAACCGACCTCTTCCAGGGCATGGCACAGCACCCGCCTACGCAAGGCGCTGATACGGTGCTTGAGGCCCGGTTCGGCCTGCACCAGGCGCTCGCGGAGGGTGAACAGGTGCTCGACCGGTACGCCGCCCAGGATCGGTGCGTTGGCTTCGAGCCAGTCGCGCAGGACGACTTCAGCGCTGGCAATGACCGGCGCGGTGTCCCACAAGGTGTCATCGAGGTCGAAGGTGATCAGCTTGATGCTCATGAGTCTGTGCCTTTGCTGCGTTTGGCCCGAGGGTGGGCGCTGTCGTACACCGCGGCCAGGTGCTGGAAGTCCAGGTGGGTGTAGATCTGCGTGGTGCTGATGTCGGCATGGCCGAGCATCTCCTGCACCGCTCGCAGGTCCTGGGACGATTCCAGCACATGGCTGGCGAAGGAATGGCGAAGCATGTGCGGGTGCAGGTGCTGGCCCAGCTCGCGCTCGCCGGCCGCCTTCACGCGCATCTGGATGGCCCGCGGGCTCAGGCGATTGCCCTGGCGGGTAATGAACACGGCGCTGTCGCGCGGGCCGCCGATGCCGCGCAGGCGCAACCAGGCCTGCAGCGCCTCGCGTGCCTTGCGCCCGACCGGCAGCACGCGTGCCTTGCCGCCCTTGCCAAGCACCTGCACCAGCCCGGCGGCGAGGTCGAGGTATTCGAGGTCCAGGCCGGTCAGCTCGGACAGGCGCAGGCCTGATGAATAGAACAGTTCGAGGATGGCCTGGTCGCGCCGGGCAATGAAGTCGTCGTCGACACCGCCGTCGAGCAGTTGCAGGGCACGGTCGGTATCCAGCGTCTTGGGCAGGCGCCGTTCGCCTTTGGGCGCAGACAGGCCGTTGGCCGGGTCGTGCTGGCACAGCCCTTCACGGTTCAGGTAACGGTACAGCCCGCGTACCGCTGAAAGCAGGCGCGCCAGGCTGCGCGAGGACTGCCCCTGATGGTGCTGACGGGCGATCAGTTGGCGCAATTGCTGGATTTGCAACGCTTGCCAGCCGGCAATGCCGTGTTCGTTGCAATACGCGACGACCTTGTCGAGGTCGCGGCGATAGGCCAGCAGGGTGTGTTCGGACACCTGGCGCTCATTGCGCAGGTGCGCGCAATAAGCTTCCAGCTGGCGGTCCATCAGCGCACCTGGCGCAGGGTCTGGGTCACGCGTGGGACGACGCGGCCGAGCACTTCGGCAATGTAGCCGAGGAACAGCGTGCCGACGCTGCTCTTGTAGTGCTGCGGGTCGCGGCTGCCGATTGCCAGTACACCGTGCAGCCCTTGATATTCGAGTGCTGCAACAGCACTGGAGCCGACCTCGCGTCGCTCTTCTTCACCAAACAGGAAGGCCAGTTCGTGTTCGCGCAGGTTACCGCTGACGGTCTTGCCGCCCCCCAGCAGGCCACCGATGGCCTGGTGTGCCTCGGCATTGCTGACCCAGCGGCCCACCGGAGCGACGTTATCGCCGAACAAGATCAGGCTGACGAAGGGCACCTGAAACTCCTGGCGCAGGCTGTCTTCGACCGCCATCACCACTTCTTCCAGGCTGCCGGCATCGAGCAGGTCGAGGATCAGCCGGCGGGTCTTGTCGAACAGCCGGTCGTTGTCACGCGCCACGTCCATCAGTTGCGACAGGCGATGGCGCATCTCGATGTTGCGATCGCGCAGCAGCTTGAGCTGACGCTCCACCAGCGACACGCTGTCGCCGCGCTGGTGGGGGATGCGCTGCTCGACCAGCAACTCGTCGTGTTCGGCGAAGAAGGTCGGGTGGGCACGCAGGTACGCGACCACCGCCTCGGCATCGAGGTCACTGGATTGCTGGGGTACAACCTTGGGCTGATCGGTCATGGCGGTTACTCACTTAGAGACGAACCTGTCCTTCGTAGACGCGTACGGCCGGGCCGGTCATCAGCACGGGCTTGCCGGGACCGGCCCATTCGATGTGCAGGCGGCCACCCGGCAGGTCAAGGCTGACCGGTGAGTCCATCCAGCCCTGGCTGATAGCCGCCACGGCCGCGGCGCAGGCGCCGGTGCCGCAGGCCTGGGTTTCGCCCGCGCCGCGTTCCCAGACCCGCAGGTTGGCACGGTGACGGTCGATGACCTGGATGAAACCAGCGTTGACCCGCTGCGGGAAGCGCGGATGGTTTTCGATCTTCGGGCCCAGTGCGTGCACGGGCGCAGTATGTACGTCATCGACACGCAGCACGGCATGTGGGTTGCCCATGGACACTGCGGCGATCGAATAGACCTCGCCGTCGACTTCCAGTGGGTAACTCAATGCCTGCTCGTCGGCGACGAAGGGGATTTCGGCCGGCACCAGGCGCGGAGGGCCCATGTCGACACTCACCTGGCCGTCGTTCTGCACGTCCAGCTCGATGATGCCGCTTTTGGTTTCCACGCGGATGCGTTTTTTCGCGGTCAGGCGTTTGTCCAGCACGAAGCGGGCGAAGCAGCGCGCGCCGTTGCCGCACTGCTCGACCTCGGAGCCGTCGGCGTTGAAAATCCGGTAGCGGAAGTCCACTTCCGGATTGTTCGGCGCCTCGACGATCAGCAACTGGTCGAAACCGATGCCGGTATGGCGGTCGCCCCATTGCTTGGCATGCTTGGGCTGGATATGTGCGTGCTGGCTGACCAGGTCGAGGACCATGAAGTCATTGCCCAGCCCATGCATCTTGGTGAAACGCAGCAGCATGGGCTCACTCCGGCAGCAGGCTTTCGCCAGCATACAGTTCGGCGATGGTCTCGCGGCGGCGCACTTCGAATGCCTGGTCGCCGTCGACCAGGATTTCGGCGCAGCGGCCACGGGTGTTGTAGTTCGAGCTCATGACAAAACCATAGGCGCCGGCAGACTGCACGGCCAGCAGATCGCCTTCGGCCAGGTTCAGCTCGCGGTCCTTGGCGATGAAGTCGCCGGTTTCGCAGATCGGCCCGACCAGGTCATAGGCGCGGCCCTGGCCTTCGCGTGGGGTAACCGCGCTGACGCCCATCCAGGCCTGGTACAGGGCCGGGCGGATCAGGTCGTTCATCGCCGCATCGATGATGGCGAAGTCCTTGTGTTCGGTGTGCTTGAGGTACTCGACACGGGTCAGCAGGACACCGGCGTTGGCCACGATGTAGCGGCCTGGCTCGAATACCAGGGCCAGGTCGCGGTCGCCGACGCGTTCGCGGATGGCCTTGATGTAGTCGGCCACCAAAGGCGGCTCTTCATCGCGGTAGCGCACGCCTACGCCGCCACCCAGGTCCAGGTGGCGCAGGTGGATGCCGCAGTCGGCGAGGCGGTCGACCAGGTCCAGCAGGCGGTCGAGGGCATCGAGGAACGGTTCGACGGTGGTCAACTGCGAACCGATGTGGCAGTCGACACCGACCACGTCCAGGTTCGGCAGCTGCGCGGCGCGCACGTAGATGGCTTCGGCGTCAGCGATGGCGATGCCGAACTTGTTTTCTTTGAGGCCGGTGGAGATGTACGGGTGGGTACCGGCATCGACGTCCGGGTTGACCCGCAGCGAGACCGGGGCGACTTTGCCCATCTCGGCAGCCACCACCTGCAGGCGCTCAAGCTCGTCGGTGGACTCGACGTTGAAGCAGTGCACGCCGACTTCGAGGGCGCGGCGCATGTCTTCGCGGGTTTTGCCGACACCCGAGAACACCACGCGATCCGCGCGCCCGCCAGCGGCCAGTACGCGCTCCAGTTCACCGCCGGAGACGATGTCGAAGCCTGCGCCCAGGCGCGCCAGGACGTTCAGCACGCCCAAGTTGGAGTTGGCCTTGACGGCAAAGCAGACCAGGCTGGAAATGCCGTCCAGCGCGTCGGCATAGCTGCGGTACTGGGCCTCGATGTGGGCGCGCGAGTACACGTAGGTGGGGGTGCCGAAGCGTTCGGCGATGGCCGACAGGGCCACGCCTTCCGCAAACAGTTCACCGTCGCGGTAGTTGAAAGCGTTCATCTGATTTCCTTACTGCGCTGGCGACTGCTCGGGCTCGGATTGCAGCTCGGGCTGCTGTTCTTGCGTCTGGGCCGGCTTGGCTTTGGGCTGGTGCTGGTGCGATTTGCGGGTGTCCTTGCCGTCCTTGCCGTCTTCCGGCAGGTAGAGGGGGCCTTTCTGGCCGCAGGCAGAAACGAGGCAGGCAACAGCGACCAGCGCCGCGAGGGAGGAAATCAGGCGCTTCATTGGGTGAAATCCTTTGAAATATGCAGTATTGCGCCCGAGTATACCGAGCGACCGGCGGATTGCCTATGCAAGGGCCGGTCCGCCGGGCGGGCTATTCTTACCGCCTTCAATGGCTAATCTTTGCATTCAGCGCCAAGCGCCCGTATCTTGCCCGGCTTGCCTGTCACGCAGCCAATTTCGAGGTTCCTGCAATGAGTTTGAGCGAAGCGCGTTTCCATGATCTGGTCGACGCGACCCAACAGGCGCTGGAAGACCTGTTCGACGACAGCGACTTGGACCTGGACATGGAAAACTCCGCCGGCGTCCTGACCATCAAGTTCGACAACGGCAGCCAGCTGATCTTCAGCCGTCAGGAGCCGCTGCGCCAGTTGTGGCTGGCTGACAAGTCCGGGGGTTTCCACTTCGACTACGATGAAGAGAGCAAGAAGTGGACCTGCGAGAAGACCGACGAGCTGCTCGGCGAGATGCTTGAACGCATCGTCTGGGAGCGCGCCGGCGAGAAGCTGGACTTCGACGAGATCTGAGATGAGTGAGCAGCCGCGGCCGCCCAAGCCGCTTTACAGCAATGTCAGCACCGCCGTGAAATCGCCGTGCATCAGTGTCTGCCGCCTGGACGAGCAGCGCGTCTGCACCGGCTGTCATCGCCATGTGGAGCACATCCGCGAATGGCGCTCTGCAGATGACCAGCGGCGCCGGCAGATCTGCCAGGAAGCCGAGGCCTTGCGCGCGCGGGCTTGAGTATTTGCCCGGCTGTGGTAGTGTCGGGTTATGCGTCGGTGACGCCAAAGCATTCACAAACCCCGCCCTTGGGCGGGGTTTTGCTTTATTTGCCCACAGAAAACCGCCTGTTCAATGGAGTCTGACTGGATCATGAGCACCAAGCCTTCCCTCACCCTCACCCGATTGGACGTACAACGTCTGGAGCGTCTGATCGACAGCCTCGACGAAAGTACGCCGGGTGTGCTCGCCCTGCAGGACGAGCTGGACCGCGCTGAGAAGGTTGTCGGTCATGAGGAAGTACCGGCCGGCGTGGTGACCATGAACTCGCGCGTGCACTGCCGTGAAGAGGCCAGTGGCAAGGATTACCACCTGACCCTGGTGTATCCAAAGGATGCCGGCGGCGAAGGCAAGGTCTCGATCCTGGCGCCAATTGGTTGCGCATTGCTGGGCCTGACGGTGGGCGAGCAGATCGACTGGCCGGCGCCCGGCGGCAAGACGCTGAAACTGAAGCTGGTGGCGGTTGAGTACCAGCCGGAAGCGGCGGGTGATTTCGACCTGTGAGCCTTTGGGGGCGCAAAGCGCCCCCTACTATTCAGAAACCCAGCGCCTGCACCTGCTCCAACCCCTCGTTCAACGCCTGCTCCAGCTCCCGCTTGTAGCGCAGATACAATACGGTCGCCCCCAGCTCGTCCCCCAGTAGCTCGGACAAATCCAGGTCGGTGATGTAGCAGCGGTAATGCCCGGCATTGCGCCGTTGGCCGATGATCTGCCGCGCGACCACTGCGTACAGCTGGTCACCATGATCCAGTTCGGAAAACTCCTGTTGGTCACAGTACAAGGTGACCTGCACAGCGCCCGCTGCCCCGGCCTGAATGATGGCCTGGACCTCATAGAAAGGCTGGTCGCTGCCGTCCACCGGCGCCAGGCGCGGCTCGATGCTGCGGGCCTTGCCTGTGCCTGAAGGCAGCAACTGCCCATAGCGGATATCCAGCGAAGCCGCCCCCAGGCTGTCGAGCGGCAGTTGCGCATCGCGGCGCATCAGCACCGAGCGCAAAAAGCGTTGCAGCGGCAGCAGCAAGTGGGCTTCATCCTGCAGTGGCAAGCGTTGCTGCCACAACGCGTTGTACTCATCCAGCACATACAGGTCGGCCCAGTCACCCAACAGGCGATAGAACACCTGGATGCAAGCGGGCCGGCCGCGCTCCAGTACCAGTGGCAGGTCGTGGTCCTGCAGGGCATTGGCGTCCAGGTGCAGCGGGCTGTAGACGCTGCGCTCTTCGCTCAGGCAGTCCAGCACGGCCTCATGGTCGCCCAGGGTCGCCAGGCTGACCTGGCCGGGCAGAAGCTCCAGCACGTGGGTGTGCTGGGCCACCTGCAGCACGTAGCGGTGCTTGGCACCCTGGTCGAGCAGCCGTTGCACCGTGGCGAAAATGTCCTCGACCCGCTGTTCGATGGCCTGCGCGCGGTTGTGGCAGAAGCAGCGCACCCGCAGCCGTGGGCGATGGCCACGCTGGCCGAGGCTGTTGAGGTAGTCGCGCAGGCAGCGCAGCAGCGCGTGCTCGCCGTCGTAGCGCTGCACCAGCACCTCGCTCCAGCTGTTGAGGGTGACCTGGTCGAGCGTCAGCACCAGGTTTTCGCGCACGCCGGCGTAGCTCAACGAGTCGGTGCGCTCGGTGGTCATCAGGATGTTCAGGTCGCGGTGGTGGCGCAGTGGGTCGACGCCGACGTTGACCAGCAACAGGATGTCGTCGGCCACGCTGGGCTGCAGCAGGCGGACTTCGCTGACGGTGGGCAGCGGCAGGTCGATGGCCTGCTGCAGGCTGCCCAGCAGGTTGAACAGTTCGAGCTCCCTGAGATCGCTGGCACCAGGGTGCAGGGCGAAGCGCGTGCTGCTGTCGATCACGCCATTGCGATGGGCCCAGGTCAGTAGTTCGAGCAGTTCGCGGCAGCGTTTGATCGGGCTGAAGTGCTCCACTTCGTGGGTGCTCAGGTTGCCTGTGTACAGTTCCCAGTGATGGCTGCCGGGCTCCTTGCGATTGGGGGCCTGGACCAGGGTGAGGGTGCCCTCGGCCAGGTCCGGGGCAATCCCCGGGTTGATCACCTCGGTCTTGCCGGCTCGGCGTTCGAAGGCGGCATACAGGCGCCGCCCCAGTACATTGAGGTCACGCTGGTCGGCGCGGCTGCTGGCGTTGCGGGTCTGGGCGAACTGGCTGAGGAAGCGGTAGCTGTGGTTCAGTTCGGCCACCAGTTCGCGGCGCTCGACGGCCACCTGGCCGACTTTCCATTGGCTGCGGCTATCGAGCAGGGCCAGTTGGCGCTCGTCCCAGCCCCATTCGTCTGCCAGGCGCTGCAGCAGCTGGCGCTGCCAACCGTTGCCGCGCACCTGGTCGCTGAGTTTCTTGTTCACCTTCAGGTACAGGCTGCGCCTTACCCGTTCGAGGCGTACCGGCTCGCCGCGTTGGTGCAGGTACTGCTCGATGCGCCGGTAGACCATCACGTAGGGGTCCAGCGCGTCGAGGTCGAGCTGGTTGGCGAACACCGCTTGCTTGTAGTCCAGGCTCAGGCAGCGTACGGCGGGGTGCTCACTGGCGTAGGCTTCGGTCAACAGCAGCTTGAGCAGCGATTTGTAAGGCGAGTCGATGCCCTTGAACAGCTGCCACAGCCCAGCACCGACGAACTCGCCGGGCGGGATATGCGCCAAGTTGCCAAGGTCGAGCACGTCCTGGCTGCGGATGAAGCGCTTGCTGAGCAAGGTCTGGGCGTAGGCCTTGTAGTTGTGCTCTTCATACACCGGCACCAGCCACCACAGGGGCGTACGCCCGGCCAACCAGATAGCGGTGCGATAGAACTCGTCGAGCAGCAGGTAATGCTGGGTGGTGCCACAGTCGTCGGAGCCGAGCTGGCCATCCCGCTCGCCTTGAGCAAAGCCTTGTGGGTCGATCAAAAAGAAGTGTGCCTCGGCCCCCAGGCTGGCGGCCCAGGTTTCCAGCAACTGGCATTTGCGCCGAAGCTCGTCCAGCTGGCTGTCGCCCAGGTCAGGCGCGTGGCAGACCCAGAAGTCCATGTCGCTCAGTTCGGCCTGGGCCAGGGAGCCAAGGCTGCCCATCAGGAACAGCCCATGGATCGGGCGCGGTGCGTGCCCCTGGCGAGCCTTGTAGGCAAACGAGCGTGCCAGGCGCTGGGCTTCGGCGACCCGTTCTGCGCCAGGCTCGAAGCCGGCCACCCCGGCAGGGGTGCTGCTCGAGACATAGCCGGGCAGCAGCGGGTGATTGACGTGGAACAGCAGCGGCAACAACGTCAGTACCTGCTGCTGGCGCGTCGACAGCCCCTCTCTCGCACGCTGCAAACGGCCTTGATTGAGCTGCAGGAACCGCGCCCGCAATGTCGCCAGGACCTTGCGGTCGATGCCTTCGTCCAGGTCGGGGCGGATTTCGTGGGGGTGGTTCATTGCACACTCGGGGCAGGCCAGTGGGGCTGCGGCGAGTTTAGCCTGAGTGACGCACTCGGATAAGCGCTAAATGGATTGTTGACGCCATTTTTCAAGCACCGGTATGCCTTGTGCAGGCCAGGCAGCTCCAGCTTTTGCCACGCATCGGGCATGATGTGAGGCATGAGCGTAGTCTCGCTGATTTAGAGGTGTTTCCCGATGCGTGTATGGATCGATGCCGACGCCTGCCCCAAGCCGGCCAAGGACTTGATCGTCAAGTTTGCCCTCAAGCGCAAACTCGAGGTGGTGATGGTGGCGGGCCAGGCGCAAAGCAAGCCGGCCTTTGCCTGTGTGCGGCTGATCGTGGTGCCCAGCGGCATGGATGCGGCTGATGATTACCTGGTCGACAACGCCGCGCCTGGCGAACTGGTGATCTGCAGCGACGTGCCGCTGGCCGATCGGCTGGTCAAGAAAGGCGTGGCGGCGCTGGACCCACGGGGGCGTGAGTTTGACGAGCGCAACATGGGTGATCGGCTGGCGGCGCGCAACCTGTTCACCGAATTGCGCGAGCACGGGCAGGTTGGAGGAGGGCAGGCGCCTTATGGCGAGCGGGAGAAACAGGCGTTCGCCAATGCACTGGACCGCATCATCGCGCGCTTGTCCAAGGGCCCCTGACGCGCGCGGGTTCTGGTTTTTGTAGGAGCGGCCTTGCCGGGGCGCCGGACCGGTCGGAAAGGGGCGCGGAGCGGCCCCCTACGTTCTTGCTGGCACCCGAAAACCCGGGGCCGCTCCGCGACCCTCTCGCGACGCAAGGCCGCTCCTACAAAGAGGGTGCAGGCCGGGGGGTTACTGGTCGTTCTCGTGGGTCAGTTCCAGCACGCGATCCACCAGCTTGTAGATCCCGCCCGCCGCCTCGCTTATCGACTTCGCCACCATGTATGCCGGGGTCGTCACCAGCTTGCGCTGGGTGTCTTCGACGATATCGTGCACATCGCATTCTTCATGCTTGCCGCCCATTTTTTCCACTGCTGCAGCGGTACCGGCATCGTTGCCGATGGTGCAGACCACACCCGGGCCATAGATTTTCGCTGCCAGCGCTGGCGAGATGCAGATCAGCCCGACCGGCTTGCAGGCGTCGGCAAAGGCTTCGGCCAGGGCCAGCACGTCCGGGTTGACGCTGCAGTTGGCGCCTTCGACGGCAAAGTTGGACAGGTTTTTTGCCGCGCCAAAACCACCGGGCACGATCAGTGCGTCGAAGTCTTCGACATTGGCTTCGCGGATGTCCTTGACCTCACCGCGGGCGATACGCGCCGACTCCACCAGTACATTGCGCGACTCGGGCATTGGCTCGCCGGTCAGGTGATCGATCACATGCATCTGCGCGATGTTCGGCGCAAAGCACTGCACCTGCGCCCCGCGCTGGTCGAGGCGCAGCAGGGTGATCACGCTTTCGTGGATTTCGGCGCCGTCATACACGCCACAGCCTGAAAGAATCACCGCTACTTTTTTTGTCATGCTCATTACTCCAGTGTCGAGGCGCTAAATGTCCTCTAGTTTGGCAGATGTAGCCATAGGGGTTCCCGCAGTTGCGGCCTAATCTTGGTGGATAACGCCTGAGGTCGTTGCCATGGACCTGATACTGCTGGCCGTGCCGTTCTTCTTCGTATTGATTGCCGCCGAACTGGTGGCCGACCGCGTGCGCGGCCAGCGCAATTTCACCTTGGCCGACTCGATCAACAGCCTGAGTACGGGCGCCTTGTCGACCAGTACCGGCCTGCTGACCAAAGGTGTAGGGCTGGTGACCTATGCCCTGGCCTGGGAGCACCTGGCGTTGTTGCGCCTGCCGCAACAGGCGTGGTGGGTGTGGGTGCTGGCCTTTGTGCTTTACGACTTCTGCTACTACTGGCTGCACCGCCTGGGGCATGAGCGCAACGTGCTGTGGGCAGCTCATTCGGTGCACCACCAGAGCGAGGAGTACAACCTCACCACGGCGCTGCGCCAGACCAGCAGCGGGTTCATCTTTGCGTGGGTCTTCTACCTGCCGTTGGCGCTGGTCGGCGTGCCGCCGCTGGTGTTCATCACCGTGGCGTCGCTGAACCTGCTGTACCAGTTCTGGGTGCATACCCGGCACATTCCCAAGCTTGGCTGGCTCGAGTGGATACTGATCACGCCATCCAACCATCGCGTCCACCATGCGCAAAATCCTGTTTACTTGGATCGCAATTACGGCGGCGTGTTCATTCTCTGGGACCGCCTGTTCGGCACGTTCAAGGAAGAAGACCCGGACGAGCCGGTGGTATTCGGGGTGACCACGCCACTGGCCAGCTGGAACCCGTTGTGGGCCAACCTGCAGTTCTATGCCCAGCTGTGGAACGATGCCCGGCGTACCCAGCGCGTGTGGGACAAGCTGCGGATCTGGTTCATGCCCACGGGCTGGCGCCCGGCCGATGTCGCGGGGCGCTATCCGCAGACCAAACCGGACCTGGCGCTGTTTCGCAAGTTCGAGGTAGCCCTGGGGCGGGCGCAGCAGGCCTACGTAGCGGTGCAGTTCGTCGTCTACGTGGCCTTGGGCAGCTACTTGATGGAAGTGGCAGAGCGCGTGCCGGGCGCCGCCCTGGTGCTGGGCTGGTCGGTCATGGCCGTGGGCCTGTTCGTGCTCGGCACGCTGCTTGAGAATCGGCCATGGGCCAGGCGCCTGGAGTGGCTGCGGTTGCTGTCGAATGCGCCAGCGCTGTACCTGGCTGGCGCACTGGGTTTAGCGCTGATCACGCCGCTGGGGTGGTTCCTGCTCCTGGTCTACAGCCTGCTCAGCGTCTGCGGCTTGGCCCAGTGCGGCCGCCTTGCGCTCGGCGCGCATGGTGCGAAAGCGCCGGCGCAGCCAGAGCAGGGCGCCAAGCAGCAGCAGGCCGCCGAGCACCCATAGCTCGTATCGCTTCACATTACCCAGCAGGCCTTCGAGGATAGCGCCGAAGTGATAGGCCGCAGCACCCAGGGCCAACGCCCAGATGGCGGCGCCGAGGCCGTTGAGCAGCAGGTAGCGGCGCGGCGGATAGCCCGACAGGCCAATGGCCACCGGCATCACCGTGCGCAGGCCATAGACGAAGCGAAAACTCAGCACCCAGATGTCGGGGTGGCGGCGGATGTGGTCCAGCGCCCGATCACCCATGGCCTGCCAGCGCGGCTTGCGTGCCAGAATCTTGCGCCCATGGCGACGGCCCATGAAGTACCACAGTTGGTCGCCAGCATAGCTGCCCAGGAAGGCCACCAGGCACACCAGCTTGATGTCCATGTAGCCGCGGAACGCGAGAAAACCCGCAAGCACCAGGATGGTCTCGCCTTCAAAGAAGGTGCCTAGAAAAAGGGCGAAGTAGCCGAAATCCTGCAGGAATTGTTGAAGCATTTTCTGAGGTGCTGGCGAAATGAACGCGCAGCCTACCCCTTCGCGCGCGTGGATGAAAGTGTCCAAATGTGTCTCGACGTGAACATTTCCTACAAGGACAATGCCTTCGGCCACAAGTCGCAGGCTTGCCAGTGGGTGTAACACAGGCGTCATAATGGCCGCTTATCGTCCCGCTCAATTGATGATAGGGCGTTAACGTCCTCCAGGAACGTCCAGATGAATAATGAAGTGCTCACCCCTGTCGCGATCAAGGACGCCCAGGCCGTCCCCGAAGAGATGGTGCAGACCCCGCCAGACCTGCCGCCGGCGCCAGAGCCCGAGCCAGAACCTGCGCCGGTGGTCGAGGCTGCGGCACCGGCCCCTGCGCCGGCACCAGCGATCGCCGTCCCCGGCCTTGACGACAGCAGCCTGTACATTCATCGCGAGCTGTCGCAGCTGCAGTTCAACATTCGGGTACTGGAGCAGGCGCTGGACGAGAGCTACCCGCTGCTCGAACGCCTGAAATTCCTGCTGATCTTCTCCAGCAACCTCGACGAGTTCTTCGAGATCCGCGTCGCCGGCCTCAAGAAGCAGATCAACTTCGCCCGCGAACAGGCCGGTGCCGACGGGCTGCAGCCGCACCAGGCGCTGGCGCGCATCAGCGAGCTGGTGCACTCCGAGGTGGACCGCCAGTACGCCATCCTCAACGATGTGCTGCTGCCGGAGCTGGAAAAGCACCACATCCGCTTTATCCGCCGCCGTCACTGGACGCCCAAGCTCAAGACCTGGGTGCGGCGCTTCTTCCGCGACGAGATCGCCCCGATCATCACCCCGATCGGCCTCGACCCGACCCACCCGTTCCCTTTGCTGGTGAACAAGAGCCTCAACTTCATCGTCGAGCTCGAAGGCGTCGATGCCTTCGGCCGCGACTCGGGCCTGGCGATCATCCCGGCGCCACGCCTGTTGCCGCGGGTCATCCGGGTGCCTGAAGAGGTCGGTGGCCCGGGTGCCAACTACGTGTTCCTGTCGTCGATGATTCACGCTCACGCCGACGACCTGTTCCAGGGCATGAAGGTCAAGGGCTGCTACCAGTTCCGCCTGACCCGTAACGCTGACCTGGCGCTGGACTCCGAAGAGGTCGACGACCTGGCTCGCGCCCTGCGCGGCGAGCTGTTCTCGCGCCGCTATGGTGACGCCGTGCGCCTCGAGGTGGCTGATACCTGCCCGAAACACCTTTCGGATTACCTGCTAAAACAGTTCAGCCTGAGCGAGAGCGAGCTGTACCAGGTCAACGGCCCGGTCAACCTTACCCGCCTGTTCAGCATCACCGGCCTCGACAGCCACCCGCAGCTGCAATACACGCCGTTCACCCCGGCGATCCCCAAGCTGCTGGTGAACGCCGACAACATCTTCAGCGTGATCAGCAAGCAGGACATCCTGCTGATGCACCCGTTCGAGTCCTTCACGCCGGTGGTCGACCTGCTGCGCCAGGCTGCCAAGGACCCGCATGTGCTCGCCGTGCGCCAGACCCTGTACCGCTCCGGTGCCAACTCTGAGATCGTCGACGCGCTGGTGGACGCCGCCCGTAACGGCAAGGAGGTCACTGCGGTGATCGAATTGCGCGCGCGCTTCGACGAAGAGTCCAACCTGCAGATGGCCAGCCGCCTGCAAGCTGCGGGTGCGGTGGTGATCTACGGTGTGGTCGGGTTCAAGACCCACGCCAAGATGATGTTGATCCTGCGCCGCGAGCACGGTGAAATCGTGCGTTATGCGCACCTGGGCACCGGTAACTACCACGCCGGCAACGCCCGTCTGTACACCGACTACAGCCTGCTGACGTCCGACGACGCTCTGACCGAAGACGTCGGCAAGTTGTTCAGCCAGTTGATCGGCATGGGCAAGACCCTGCGCATGAAGAAGCTGCTGCACGCGCCGTTCACCCTGAAGAAGGGCATGCTCGACATGATTGCGCGCGAGACCCAGTTCGCGCTCGAAGGCAAGCCTGCGCACATCATCGCCAAGTTCAACTCGCTGACCGACGCCAAGGTCATCAAGGCGCTGTACAAGGCCAGCCAGTCCGGCGTGCGCATCGACCTGGTGGTGCGCGGCATGTGCTGCCTGCGGCCAGGCATTGCGGGGGTTTCGCACAACATTCACGTGCGCTCGATCATTGGCCGCTTCCTGGAGCACACCCGGGTGTTCTACTTCCTCAATGGTGGCGAGGAGCAGATCTACCTGTCCAGTGCCGACTGGATGGAACGCAACCTCGACAAGCGCGTCGAGACGTGCTTCCCCGTCGAAGGCAAGAAGCTGTTGCTGCGGGTGAAGAAGGAGCTGGAAAGCTACCTGACCGACAACACCCATGCCTGGACGCTGCAGTCGGACGGGCGCTACGTGCGCAGCACCCCGACCGGCAACCAGAACCCGCGCAGTGCCCAGGCGACCCTGCTGGAGCGCCTGAGCAACCCGGTGCTCAACGTACGCTGAGGACGAAACCGACCCGGGCTAGCCACTCCGCCTCGTTGGCGAAGTCGGCCTGGGTCAGCTGGTGTTGCTCCAGCCAACCCTGCGGGAAGACCACTTCGAGGCTGTTGTCGCCGGCTTGCAGCTGCACTTTCGGCATCTGTTGGGTACCACGAATGTGGTGGAACAGGATGGCGAAGCGCAGCAGCACGCACAGGCGAATCAGCTGCACGCCTTCATCGCCGAACTCGGCGAATTTGTCTCTGGGGATGTTGCGGCGATGGCCGCGCACCAGCAGGGCCATCATCTGCTGGTCCTCGCGGGAGAAGCCTGACAGGTCGGAATGTTCGATCAGGTAGGCGCCGTGCTTGTGGTAGTGGTAGTGGGCAATGTCCAGCCCAACTTCGTGCACTTTCGCCGCCCAACCCAGAAGATCGCGCCAATTTCCGTCTTCCAGCTTCCAGGCTTTGGCCACTTGGTCGAAGGCATGCAATGCCTTGCGCTCGACGCGCGCGGCCTGGCCTTGGTCAACGTGGTAGCGCTCCATCAATGAGTTGAGGGTGCGCTCGCGCACGTCTTCGTGATGATGGCGGCCAAGCAGGTCGAACAGCACGCCTTCGCGCAGGGCGCCGTCGCAGTGATCCATGCGTTGCAGCTCGAGGGCATCGAAGATCGCCTCGAGAATCGCAAGGCCAGCCGGGAAGATAGTGCGCCGGTCTGGCTTGACCCCGTCGAAGTCGATCTTGTCGACCTCACCCAGCTTGAACAGCTTGCGTTTGACCCACGCCAGCCCCTCGGCGTTGACCTCGCCATTGCCCAGGCCACTGGCCTTGATGGCTGCGCCGATGGCACGAATGGTGCCGGACGAGCCGATGGCTTCGTCCCAGGTCAGGCGGTGCAGGGCGTTTTCGATGCTCATCAGTTCCAGGCGTGCGGCGGTGTAGGCCTGGGCATAGCGCGCCGGGGTGATCTTGCCGTCGCGGAAGTAGCGCTGGGTAAAACTGACGCAGCCCATCTGCAGGCTCTCGCGCAGCAGCGGCTCGAAACGCTGGCCGATGATGAACTCGGTACTGCCGCCGCCAATGTCGGCGACCAGGCGCTTGCCCGGATTGTCGGCCAGGGTGTGGGAGACGCCCAGGTAGATCAGGCGGGCTTCCTCACGGCCGGAAATCACCTCCACCGGGTGGCCGAGAATGGCCTCGGCGCGCTGGATGAATTCGTTACGGTTGCGCGCTTCGCGCAGTGCGTTGGTGCCAACGATGCGCACGGCGCCCGCAGGCAGGCCGTTGATCAACTGGGCGAAGCGCTTGAGGCAATCGAGGCCTCGTTGCATGGCTTCTTCGCTGAGCTTGCGCTCTTCGTCGATGCCGGCGGCCAGCTGAACCTTTTCCCCCAGCCGTTCGAGAATGCGGATCTCGGTGTGGTGGGCCTTGGCCACGACCATGTGAAAACTGTTGGAGCCAAGGTCGATGGCGGCGATCAGAGACAGGTTCTTCGCGTTGGTATGCGGCATGATCTGGATGTTCTCGGTCGTTAACCTGGCAATCGTGCCACGATACGGGGCTGTCGCCAACGCGTGGCACGCCAAGGCTTGATGCAAGGCAATGTGCCATTCGATGTTATGACACACGTATGACAGTTTTCGATTCGCGGCGTCTTGCACAACTATAGTTACACTCAATCGTCTGTGACTTCCTGTAGCCAGCCTCTGCGGCTATCATGGGTCACGTTTTTTTGCTTACGACCCTGGAGATATCCATGAGCAGCGATCTGATCAAACACGTCACCGACGCGGACTTCGAAGCCACCGTACTGCAGGCTCAAGGCCCGGTGCTGGTCGACTACTGGGCTGAATGGTGCGGCCCATGCAAAATGATCGCTCCAGTCCTGGACGACATCGCCAGCACTTACGAGGGCAAACTGACCGTCGCCAAGCTGAACATCGACGAGAACCAGGAAACCCCCGCCAAGCACGGCGTGCGTGGCATCCCAACGCTGATGCTGTTCAAGAACGGCAACGTCGAGGCCACCAAGGTCGGCGCACTGTCCAAATCGCAATTGGCCGCGTTCCTCGACGCCCACCTGTGATGTGAAAAAGCCCCGGAAAAACCGGGGCTTTTCTTTTCCAACCCACTAGACGTCGAAAAAAGCAAGTGTTACATTCGGCCTCGCACTGCTTCTCCAGTGCCCCCTGCACGCCGTCGCCGACGCACTCCTAATTAGAATCTGTGCGCGATCCTATCGCCTTCTAGCGGCGCGGCTTCATTAAGCCAGAAGCTTAATCCTCCCTTCATACATGATTACGTCACTCCCCTTATGAACCTGACTGAACTCAAGCAAAAGCCGATTACCGATCTGCTGGAAATGGCCGAACAGATGGGCATCGAAAACATGGCCCGTTCGCGCAAACAGGACGTGATTTTCGCCCTGCTGAAAAAGCACGCGAAAAGCGGCGAAGAGATTTCGGGTGACGGCGTGCTGGAGATTCTCCAGGATGGTTTCGGTTTCCTGCGTTCGGCTGATGCGTCCTACCTGGCCGGCCCCGACGACATCTACGTCTCGCCCAGCCAGATCCGCCGTTTCAACCTGCGTACCGGCGACACCATCGTCGGCAAGATCCGCCCGCCGAAGGAAGGGGAGCGTTACTTCGCCCTGCTGAAGGTCGACACGATCAACTTCGATCGCCCTGAAAACGCGAAGAACAAGATCCTGTTCGAAAACCTGACGCCGCTGTTCCCCAACAAGCGTCTGAAGATGGAAGCCGGCAACGGTTCCACCGAAGACTTGACCGGCCGTGTCATCGACCTGTGTGCACCGATCGGCAAGGGCCAGCGTGGCCTGATCGTCGCCCCGCCGAAAGCGGGTAAAACGATCATGCTGCAGAACATCGCGGCGAACATCACCCGGAACAACCCCGAGTGCCACCTGATCGTCCTGCTGATCGACGAGCGCCCGGAAGAAGTGACCGAAATGCAGCGCACCGTGCGCGGCGAAGTGGTTGCCTCGACCTTCGACGAGCCGCCGACCCGCCACGTGCAGGTTGCCGAAATGGTGATCGAGAAGGCCAAGCGCCTGGTCGAACACAAGAAGGATGTGGTCATCCTGCTCGACTCCATCACCCGCCTGGCGCGTGCCTACAACACCGTGATCCCGAGCTCCGGCAAGGTCCTCACCGGTGGTGTCGACGCCCATGCCCTGGAGAAGCCGAAGCGCTTCTTCGGTGCCGCACGTAACATCGAGGAAGGCGGCTCGCTGACCATCATCGCCACCGCGCTGGTTGAAACCGGCTCGAAGATGGACGAAGTGATCTACGAAGAGTTCAAGGGTACCGGCAACATGGAGCTGCCCCTGGACCGTCGCATCGCCGAGAAGCGTGTGTTCCCGGCCATCAACATCAACCGCTCCGGCACCCGCCGTGAAGAGCTGCTGACTGCCGACGACGAACTGCAGCGCATGTGGATCCTGCGCAAGCTGCTGCACCCGATGGACGAAATCGCCGCCATCGAGTTCCTGGTCGACAAGCTCAAGCAGACCAAGACCAACGACGAGTTCTTCTTGTCGATGAAGCGCAAGTAAGCTTCGCTGCATCATACAAAAAGCCGGGGAAACCCGGCTTTTTGCTGCTTGTCACAAAAGATCGTTAGCCAGCCCCCTGAACGCAGGCCACCATGCTGCCTGCGGCCACTGAAGGTATCTTGCCTTGCGCCGTATCGAGCCCAAACGACCGGGCGGGTGATAATTCGACATGGATTGTCTTTTATAAGGTACAGTGTGGATGTACACAGTTCATCACGTTCTATCCGTCAACGGCGTGGATCTCTACCAGGCATGGTTAAACACCATTCGCGACACAAGGGCGAAAGCACGAATTACCACGCGAGTGGACCGAGCAGAGCAGGGCCATTTCGGCGCGACCGAGCCAGTGGGTGATGGCGTGTTCGAGATGAAACTGGATTTTGGGCCAGGCTACCGCATCTACTACGCCACTCATGGGCGGAAGATTATTTTCCTGCTCGGCGGCGGCTCGAAAGACAGGCAGCAGGCAGATATCGACCAAGCCAAGGCGCTTTGGCACAGGCAAAAGGTAAAGCTATGACCGGCACGCGCTCGCATGAAGAAAGTGTCCTCGAAATGCTCCGTAACGACGAAGCCTTCGCCATCGATTACCTCTCCGTGGCGCTTGAGGAAATCGATGAGCCTGGTGGCGCTGCAGGTTTTCTGACGGCAGTCCGGCGTGTGGCTGAAGCGCGTGGCGGCATGGGTAATCTTGCGCTGGCCACCGGGCTTGCTCGCCCCAATCTCTATCGGGCGTTGTCAGCGGACGGTGACCCAAGGTTATCCACCGTATTGAAGGTGCTGCAAGCACTCGGAATAGGGCTGTCTAAGGTGGTCTCGCATAGTAGTGAACAGCACCACGGTGGTTGACCCACCCGGAGTGCGGCCCAGGTTACATCGCGTGCCGGGTATCCAGAGTCGGTGAGACTGTGCGCGGCCCAGACTCCCTTGGCCATTTTGCCCTCTTAGGCGCTACACTCTGCACCCCGACCGATACGGCCAACACGAGGCTCCTGCATGCAGTATCGCGACTTGCGCGACTTCATCCGTGGCCTGGAACAGCGCGGCGAACTCAAGCGCATCCAGGTTCCGATTTCTCCCGTCCTGGAAATGACCGAGGTCTGCGACCGCACCCTGCGTGCCAAGGGCCCGGCGTTGCTGTTCGAGAAGCCCACCGGCTACGACATCCCGGTGCTGGGCAACCTGTTCGGTACGCCAGAACGGGTGGCCATGGGCATGGGCGCCGAGTCGGTCGAAGAACTGCGCGAAATCGGCAAGTTGCTGGCCTTTCTCAAGGAGCCCGAGCCGCCGAAGGGCCTGAAGGACGCCTGGTCGAAACTGCCGATCTTCAAGAAGGTCGTGTCGATGGCGCCCAAGGTGGTCAAGGATGCCGTGTGCCAGGAGGTGGTGGTCGAAGGTGACGACGTCGACCTCGGCCAGCTGCCGATCCAGCATTGCTGGCCAGGCGATGTGGCGCCGCTGATCACCTGGGGCCTGACCGTGACCCGCGGCCCCAACAAGGACCGCCAGAACCTGGGCATCTACCGCCAGCAGGTCATCGGCCGCAACAAGGTCATCATGCGCTGGCTGAGCCACCGCGGTGGCGCGCTGGACTACCGCGAATGGTGCGAGAAGCACCCCGGCCAGCCGTTCCCGGTTGCCGTGGCGCTGGGCGCAGACCCGGCGACCATTCTTGGGGCGGTGACACCCGTGCCGGATACCCTGTCCGAGTACGCCTTCGCCGGCCTGCTGCGTGGCAACCGCACCGAGCTGGTCAAGTGCCGTGGCAGCAACCTGCAGGTACCGGCCACCGCCGAGATCATCCTCGAAGGGGTGATCCACCCTGGCGAAATGGCGCCCGAGGGCCCCTATGGCGACCACACCGGTTACTACAACGAAGTGGACAGCTTCCCGGTGTTCACGGTCGAGCGCATCACCCACCGGCAGAAACCGATCTACCACAGCACCTACACCGGCCGCCCGCCCGATGAGCCGGCCATTCTCGGGGTGGCGCTGAACGAAGTGTTCGTGCCGATCCTGCAGAAGCAGTTCCCGGAGATCGTCGACTTCTACCTGCCGCCGGAAGGTTGTTCGTACCGCATGGCGGTGGTGACCATGAAAAAGCAGTACCCAGGCCACGCCAAGCGCGTGATGCTGGGGGTGTGGTCGTTCCTGCGACAGTTCATGTACACCAAGTTTGTTATCGTCACCGACGACGACATCAACGCCCGCGACTGGAATGACGTGATCTGGGCCATCACCACGCGCATGGACCCCAAGCGTGATACGGTGATGATCGACAACACCCCGATCGACTACCTGGACTTCGCGTCGCCGGTGTCGGGGTTGGGATCGAAGATGGGCCTGGATGCCACCCACAAGTGGCCGGGCGAGACTACACGCGAATGGGGGCGGGTCATCGTCAAGGACGAAGCCGTCACCCGCCGTATCGATGAGCTGTGGGATCAGTTGGGAATAGATTGATGCAGGTAACGTTGCAGCCGTCCGGGGCAGTGCTGGCGCTCGAACCCGGGGAACGGATCCTGGATGGAGCGCGGCGGCTGGGCTATGACTGCCCCAACAGCTGCCGCAATGGCAATTGCCATGTCTGCGCCGCTTTGCTGGTAGAAGGGAGCGTCCGCCAGAACGGCGAAGTACGCGACCATGGCGAGCTGTTCACCTGCATTGCCGAACCGCTGGAGGATTGCGTGTTGCTCTGGGATGGTGTGCTCGCCCTGGGCGAGCTGCCAGTGCGCAAGCTGGCGTGCAGCGTGAGCGAATGCGTCGACGTCGGGGGCGACGTCTGGCGCGTGCGCCTGCGTGCGCCTGCGGGCAAGCCGCCGCGTTATCACGCCGGGCAGTATCTGATGATCGAGCGTGAAGGCGGCAAGCAGGCGGCGTTCTCCCTGGCCTCGGCCCCCCACGGTGGGCGTGAGCTGGAGCTGCACGTGCTGGCGCGTGAACCCAGCGCACTGCAGTTGATCGAGCAATTGCAGCGCGATCGCCTGGCACGTATCGAACTGCCGTTCGGCGATGCGCACCTGGCCGAGCTGCCAGACGGCCCGCTGGTGCTGATCGCTGCCGGTACGGGGATGGGCCAGATGCACAGCCTGGTCGAGCACTGCCGCGCCCAGGGTTTCAAGCATCCGGTACACCTGTATTGGGGTGTGCGCCGGCCCGAGGATTTCTACCAGATCGAGCACTGGGACCAATGGCAGCACTTGCCCAACCTGTTCCTGCACAAGGTCGTCAGTGACCTGTGCGGGTGGGAAGGCCGGTGCGGCATGCTGCACGAGGCGGTTTGCGAAGACATCGCTGACCTCAATACCGTGCATGTGTATGCCAGCGGCTCGCCCAACATGGTCTATGCCACCCTCGATGCGCTGGTCGAGGCGGGCATGGATGCGCACCGCATGCGCGCGGATGTATTTGCCTACGCGCCGCGTGGCTAATAACCGAAGTTTGAACCACTGGGTATAAGGCGGTAATTGTTACCGCCTTGGCTAATAACTTTCACCCGGCTTGAAACAATGCGCTCCAACCGTCGGAAGTTCGCGTGAAACTTTAGCTGCGGGGCTTGAGTATTGGCCTGTTTATATCCTAAGGTTAATCCAGATACCTTGGGTGCGGGGCGCAGGCCCTGGCACACAGCGACGCTCGCTACGACTGTAGTTCACGGGGAATAATGGCGGCAGCTTATGTCGGCACTTCAACAGTTATCCTGGAATAGTTCTTACCCTCCGGCGCTCGATTTCGGCCAGCAATTGACCCGCGAGCAATTGATCAACTCCATGCACACGACCATGTCACGCCATGAAGGCGGGCCGGTGTGGTTGTTTGCCTATGGCTCGTTGATCTGGCGCCCGGAGTGCAGTTCGGTTGAGCGTCAGCGGGCGCGGGTGCATGGGTACCACCGTGGGCTGTACCTGTGGTCGCACGAGCACCGTGGCACGCCGGAAATACCGGGCCTGGTGTTCGGCCTGGACCGTGGCGGGTCGTGCAGCGGTTTTGCCTATCGGCTGGATGAAAGCAACCTGGATGATTCGCTGATGGCGCTGTGGCAGAGGGAGATGCCTTACCCGGCCTACCGCCCGCACTGGCTCAGTTGCCGGTTGGGGGATGGCAGCAAGGTGCAGGCCTTGGGTTTTGTGCTGGAGCGCCACTTGCCGTGCTATGCGGGGAATCTGCCAGATACGCTGCTCAGCCAGATCCTTGCCAGTGCCAAGGGGCGGTATGGCACCACGCGCGAGTACGTGGAGCAGACCTTGAACGCATTGCGCACTCACCAGATGCCGGATCGCAACCTGGAGGCGCGGTTCAGGCGCTGCCATAACCTGCGCGAAGTTTGAGCAAGACAGTTGCTCAGGTTCTCTGCGGTCTTCAGGTTGTGGGAGCGGGCTTGCCCCGCGAAGAGGCCGGTGCTGCCAACCCAGTTGTGATGCCTTATCGGGTTAGCACCACCAACTTACCCACCGCCTTCCTCTGCCCCAATTGCTCGATAGCCGCCCCAGCCTCGGCCAGTGGATAAGTCTTCGACACCAACGGTTTCAGTTTGCCTTCGGCATGCCAGGCAAACAGCTGGCTGAAGTTCGCCGCATTGTCCTCCGGCTGACGCTGTGCAAACGCCCCCCAGAACACCCCCAGCACCGCAGCGCCCTTGAGCAGCACCAGGTTCGCCGCCATCTGTGGGATGGTGCCGCTGGCAAACCCGACCACCAGTAACCGTCCATTCCAGGCCAGCCCGCGCACGGCCTGGTCGAACAGCTCGCCGCCCACCGGGTCGTAGATCACGTCCGCGCCCTGGCCGCCGGTCAGGCGCTTTATCTCGTCCTTGAGGCTGGCCTGGCTGTAGTCAATCAGCTCGTCGGCCCCGGCAGCCTTGGCCACAGCCAGTTTTTCAGCGCTACTGGCCGCGGCGATCACCCGGGCGCCCATGGCCTTGCCTATTTCCACTGCCGCCAGGCCCACACCGCCAGACGCCCCCAGCACCAGCAGGGTTTCACCGGGCCGCAGTTGGCCGCGCTGCTTGAGTGCATGCATCGAGGTGCCGTAGGTCATGCCAAAGGCGGCAGCGGTCGTGAAGTCCATGCTTTCGGGGATCGGCATCACGTTGTAGAAGGGCACCGCGACCTGCTCGGCGAACGCACCCCAGCCCGTCAGCGCCATGACCCGGTCGCCGACCTTGAACGCCCCGGCCTTTTCGCCGACTGCGGCGACCACCCCCGCTGCTTCGCTGCCCGGGGAAAACGGCAGCGGTGGCTGAAACTGGTATTTACCTTCGATGATCAGGGTGTCCGGGAAGTTGACGCCTGCGGCCTGTACCTCCAGCAGGAGCTCGTTCTTCTTCGGCACGGGGCTGGCGACGTCTTCCAGTACCAGGTCGCGCGCCGGACCCAGGGTTTTGCACAACACAGCTTTCATCGGGGCTATTCCTTTGCGGGTAATGGCCGATAAGTGTAGGAGGGCCACCTGCCGGGTCAACGAGCATGGCCCACCCTGATGGGCCGGCATAAGCCTGGGCTTGGGTTTGAGCGGTGTGCTGGGTAAGCTGGCGCCAATTGTATTGAGGAGCGAATTCGTGAAAGCGTGGATCTTGATGGTGCTGGCCCTGATGCTGCCAGTGGCGGCCATGGCCGAAGAGGCCAAGGAAGGGCAGCCAAAAGTCGCCTACATCACCCTGAGCCCACCCTTTGTCGGTAACTACGCGCTCGACGGTGGCCCCAAGCTGCGCGTCTACAAGGCTGACGTGGCCCTGCGCGTGACCGGTGATGAGGCCGCCAAGGCGGTGAAGCATCATGAGCCGCTGATCCGTAACCAGCTGGTGGCGCTGTTCACCCAGCAGACGGTAGACAAGATGAGCAACGTCGAGGCCAAGGAGCAACTGCGCCAGGAAGCCCTCAAGCAGGTGCAGCAGGTAATGGAAGCGGAAGAGGGCAAGCCGATTGTCGAAGACCTGCTGTTCAACAACCTGATCGTGCAGTGATCAAGAGGCCAGGCTGCGCCGAAAGCGCGCCAGTGCCACGCTGAAGAACACCAGGCCGATCACGGCCAGGGCCAGGATATCTGGCCATACCACGGCCAAGCCGGCGTCGCGGAACAGAATCGCGGCGCCGAGGCTGACGAAATGCGTCGACGGCGAACCTTGCATCACCCATTGCAACCACTGCGGCATGCTGTCCAGCGGCGTGCTGCCGCCCGACAGCAACAGCATCGGGATGATCACCGGGATCGCCAGCAGGCCGAACTGAGGCGTCGAACGCGCCAGGGTGGCCAGAAAGATGCCCAGCGCGGTGCTGGCGAACAGGTACAGCGCCGTCACGCCCAGAAACAGCCCCATGGAGCCGGACAACGGCACGCCGAGGGCGCCCTTGACCACCACGATCAGCGAGATCCAGGTGCAAAGCACCACCACCAGTGCGTTGCTGGCGATTTTCGCCAGCATGATTTCCAGCGCGGTCAACGGCAGCACCAGCAAGTGATCGAGCGTGCCGTGTTCGCGTTCACGCAACAACGCGGTGCCGGTGAGGATGATCGCCAGAATCGTGATGTTGTTGATGATCTGGATCACCGCCAGAAACCAGCCGCCCTCAAGGTTGGGGTTGAACAATGCCTTGGGGTTGATCAGCACCGGGCTCTGCGTGGTGGTGCGCTGGGTATAGTCGAGCAGCTCACGTTCGAAGATCCGGCCGATGTAGCCGGCACCCATGAAGGCCTGGCTCATGGCCGTGGCGTCGACGTTGATCTGCAGCTCCGGCGACCGCCCGGCCAGCAGGTCGCTCTGGAAATTTACCGGCACATTGATCACGAAGGTGTACTGGCCACTGTCCATGGCCTGGTCCAGGCGGTCCGGAGGCAGAGGCACGGCAGGCTGGAACTCGGGCGGTTGCAGCGACTCGGTGAGTTTGCGCGAGAGCAGGCTGTGGTCTTCGTCGACCACGGCGACACTGGCGTTGTGCACGCCGATCACCGAGCCGGCCGCAGGCATGTAGATCGCCACGCTAAAGGCATAAAGCAGAAACAGCAGCAGCACGCTGTCATGGCGCAGGCTGGTGAGTTCTTTCAGGCCCAGGCGCAGGGTGTGGTTCAAGCGCGACATGTCAGGCCTCCTGCTTCTTGAGCATGATCAGGCTCAGGCCGGTGAATACGGCAAAGAAACTCAGCAGGATCAGGCACTGCGGCCACAGCTCGCGCAGGCCCAGCGCTTTGGTGAAGGTGCCGACCGCGATGTCGAGGAAATACCCGGCCGGGAACAGCTGGCCCATCACCGCCGCAGCGCCGTCGAGCGACGAGCGCGGCACGATCAGCCCGGAAAACTGAATGGTCGGCAAGCTGGTGATGATCATGGTGCCCAGAATGGCCGCGATCTGGGTGCGGGTGAACGCCGAAATCAGCAAGCCCAGGCTGGTGGTGGCCAACAGGTAGGCCACGCCGCCACAGGCCAGGGCCAGCACGCTGCCCTTTAGCGGCACGGCGAACAGCCAGCGGTTCATCGCCACCAGCAACGCCAGGTTGACCAGGCTCACGGCCAGGTAGGGCAGCTGTTTGCCCAGCAGGAACTCCAGGCGGGTGAGGGGCGTGGCGTAGAAGTTGGTAATGGAGCCGAGCTCTTTCTCGCGGACAATGCCCAGGGCGGTGAGCATGGCTGGTATGAAGGCCAGGATCAGCGCCATCACCCCGGGGCCGATGGCATTCACGCTGACCACATCCTGGTTGTAGCGAAAGCGTGTTTCCAGGCGCACCGGTTCCTGGCGCTGCACCGGTTGCGGGCTGTAGGCGGCAAGCTGTTCGAGGTTCGCCTGGTGCACGGCTTCCACGTAGTTACGGCTGGTTTCCGCACGAAACGGCATGCCGCCGTCCAGCCAGGCCGCCACGACCGGCTGGCGCCCGGCGTGCAGGTCGCGGCCAAACCCCGGTGGGATCTCCAGCGCCAGTTTGATTTCGGAGCGCTGCAAGCGCTGGTGCATCTCGCGAGTATCCCGGATCGGCGCCTGTTCGGCGAAATAGCGCGACCCGCGAAAGGCCTCGAGGTAGGCGCGGCTCTGCGGGCTCTGATCCTGGTCGTGGACGGCGAAGGCGAGGTTCTCCACATCCAGCGAGATGCCGTAGCCGAAGATCACCATCATGAACACGGCGCCGAGCAGGGCAAAGGCCAGGCGCACCCTGTCACGCAGCAACTCCTTGCCCTCCCGGCTGGCCACCGCCAACAGGCGGCGCAGGCTGAAGCCCTGGCGCAACGGCAATGTGGTCGCTGCTGCCTGCTCCAGTACCGCGTTGCCCGGGGCCTGGGGGCCGGCCTCCTGGGCCTGTTCCAGGCAGCGGACGAAGGCGTCTTCCAGGGTGTTGCCGGCGTAATGGCGCTGCAGGGCGTCGGGTGTGTCGCAGGCCAGCACCCGGCCGGCGTGCATCAGCGAAATGCGGTCGCAGCGCTGGGCTTCGTTCATGAAGTGGGTGGAGAGGAAAATGGTCACGCCCTGCTCGCGGGACAATTCCACCAGCAGCCGCCAGAAGTCGTCCCGGGCGGCAGGGTCGACGCCAGAAGTCGGCTCGTCGAGGATCAGCACTTCAGGGCGATGCAGCACCGCGACCGCCAGCGACAGGCGCTGGCGCAGGCCAAGGGGCAGGGCGCCTGACGGCTGGTCGGCGAAGCTGCCCAGGTCGAAGCGTTCGATCAGTTCGCTGATGCGCTGCGCACTTTCGGCCTTGGGCAGGTCAAACAGGCGGGCATGCAGCGTCAGGTTCTGGCGGGTGCTGAGTTCGCCATACAGCGAGAAACTCTGCGACATGAACCCCACCCGCTTGCGCGTGGCCAGGTCGCTGGCATCCACCGGGCGGCCGAGCAGGGTGGCGCTGCCCTCGGTGGCGGGCATCAGGCCGGTGAGCACTTTCATGGTGGTGGTCTTGCCGCAGCCGTTGGAACCCAGGAAGCCGAAAATTTCCCCACGGCCAATGGCGAAGCTGACCTTGTTCACTGCAGTGAAATCGCCAAAGCGCAGGGTCAGGTCGTGCGCCTCGATGGCAACCGGGCCGTCATTGGTCGGGCGTGGCGGGATGCTCAAGGGTGCGTGTTGCGTGCTGCCTGCGCCCTGGTAATGGGTAAAGGCGTCGTCCAGCTTGCCGCTGGGCGTGACGGCGGCCAGTACCTGGCTGGGGCCTGCGGCAATCAGCTGGCCGCCATCGAGCATCAGGCAGTGCTCGAACTGCTCGGCCTCTTCCATATAGGCGGTGGCCACCAGCAGCGTCAATTGCGGGCGTTGCGCACGTACCTGCTCGACCAGCTCCCAGAAGCGCCGGCGCGACAGGGGGTCGACCCCGGTGGTGGGTTCGTCGAGGATCAGCAGGTCAGGCTCGTGGATCAACGCGCAGCACAGGCCCAGCTTCTGCTTCATGCCCCCCGACAGCTTGCCGGCCGGGCGCTCGGCGAAACGTTGCAGGTCGGTGGCTTGTAGCAGGTTGGCCATGCGCTGGTCGCATTCATCACGGCCAAGGCCAAACAGGGTGGCAAAAAAACGAATGTTCTCGCTGATCGACAGTTCGGGATACAGGTTGTTGCCCAGCCCTTGCGGCATGAACGCCACTTTTGGGTACAGCGCCGCGCGATGGCGGCGCTGACGGATCGAGCCGCCGAGCACCTGCAGCTCACCCTGTTGCAGGCGCTTCACGCCGGCGATCAGCCCGAGCAGGGTCGATTTGCCGGCCCCGTCGGGGCCAATCAGTGCACAGCGCGTGCCTGCAGGCAGGCTGAAGCCCAGCGTGTGCAAGGCGACCAGGCCGCCATAGCGGTGGCTGATACCCTCGGCCAGCAGTGCCGGCGCGTTCATTGCAGGTTGGCCGGCCAGTCCACATCAGCCGTGCGCACGTAGCCAGCACCCGGCATGCCCGGCTTGGCTTGAGGCACGGCGCTTGGGTCGATCAGGCGCAGTTTGACGCGAAACACCAGCTTCTGCCGTTCGTCACGGGTTTCGACCTGTTTCGGGGTGAACTGTGCCTTGGCCGCAACAAAGGCCACCTTCGCCGGCAAGGCCTGCTCTGGCAAGGCGTCGAGGACAATGCGTGCCTGATCGCCAACGGTCAGCCGGCCGCTGGTGGAGGCCGGCAGGTAGAGGTTCATGTACTGGTCGCTCGGGTCGATCAGCATCAGTACCCGGCCGCCAGCACCCAACACCTCACCCGGTTCGGCCAGGCGCAGCTGGATGATGCCGTCGATGGGCGCGCGCAGGCTGCTGTCGTCGATCTCGCTGGTGAGCTGCGCCACCTGGGCTTGGGCGGCGCCGATGGCGGCCTTGACTGCCGCCAGCTGGGCACGTGCCGCGACAACTGCCGCGTTGGCCGTGTCGAAGCGGGCCTGTTGCTGGTCGAGCAACTGCTGGCTGGCGTACTTGCGCTGGAAGATTTCGCGCACGCGCTTGAGCTCCTGGCCAGCCAGCAGCAGTTCACTTTGGCGCAGTTGCACGCTGGCCTGGGCTGCCGCGTAGTTTTCCCGCGCGCGCAGCACTTCGGCCTCGGCCTGGTTGCGTTGGGCCTCCATGGTACGGGTGTCGATACGGGCCAGCAGCTGGCCGCGGACAACCTTGTCGCCTTCGTCGACCCGCACTTCGGCCAAGCGCCCGGGGACCTTGCTGGCAATCTGCACTTCGGTCGCCTCGAGACGGCCGTTGCCCATGCTCAAGCCTTCCGGCAATTGGTCGTGCAGCGACTTCCAGTAACCCAGCCCTGCAGCGGTCGCCAGTAAGGCGATCAACGCGGTGGCGAAGACCCTGGGGGCATATCGATTCATCAGTCAGCATCCTGCTCAATGCACGCCCCTATCGTGGCGTGTGGCTATCCATGGCGTGTTGATATCGGTCAAACCCCATGACCATAGCGCACCTTCAGCTCAGCGCGACAATCGCCGCCCATTGCTCGGGGGTCACCGGCATCACCGACAGGCGGCTGCCTTTCTGTACCAGCGGCAGTTCGGCAAGGGCAGCCTGTTGCTTGAGCCAGCCCAGCTCCAGCACCTTGGGCAGGGTCTGCACGTGCGCCACATCTACGGCGCTCCACGGGTTTTTCTCGGCCGTGGCCTTGGGGTCGTGATAGGGGCTCTCTGGGTCCAGTGCGGTTGGGTCCGGGTAGGCTGCCCGCGTGATCCGCGCGATGCCGGCAATGCCCGGCTGCGGGCAGCTGGAATGGTAGAAGAAGAACGTGTCGCCCACGCTCATGGCCCGCAGGAAGTTGCGCGCCTGGTAATTGCGCACGCCGTCCCAGCGTGTTTCGCCCAGGCGGCCAAGGCCTTCGATCGAAAGCTCGTCGGGCTCGGATTTCATCAGCCAATAGGCCATGGATGCTGCTCCTGAAAAGGTTTGAAATAACCTGTTGCACGAAACCGACAGCCGGTTGGCGTCAATGTTTGCGTGTAGACGCAGGTTGTCGGAAAATGCGCCCCGTTTAAAGCGAGATGCGCTGGCGATACCCAGAAAATCGCCAAGCCGGAACAGTTTGCCTGGGGGGCAATCTTCGATGAATCAACGCAAAAAGCCGGATCTTCTGTGGATCCTGGTGTTCATTTTTGGCCTGGGTGTGGTCACTACCGGTTATGCGCAGGGGTTCTGGGAGCGCAAGCTGGATACCGCCTATCAGATGCCAGTCGACGCCAGCCAGCCACCACGTTGATGCCCTTCGCTGGCGCCGCTCAGCTCGGCGCCAGGTACCAGTCGCAGTCCGAGACCGTCCCCTGCAAGGGTACATCCCAGCTGGCCTGCGCCAGCCGCTCGACCTTCTGGCATTCATGCGCCAGCCCCAGCAGCAAGGGCTTTTTCCAGGTCTTGCGGCGCGCCTGGTAGGCCAGGCTGCGGTCATAGAACCCCCCGCCCATGCCCAGGCGCCCACCCACTTCATCGAAGCCCACCAGCGGCAGCAGGATCAGGTCCAGGGACCAGATCGGGCGTTGGCGTTTGCGGTCGGTCAGTGGCTCTGGAATACGGAAGCGATTGCGCTTGAGTTTTTCACCCTGCTCGAAACGCTGAAACACCATGCGCGTGCGCGGCCAGGCGTGCAGTACCGGCAGGTAGGTGCGCTTGCCGCGTCGCTGGGCTTCGCGCAGTAGTAGGTATGGGTCTATTTCGCCGTCGTTGGGCAAGTACAAGGCAATGTGCCGGGCGCGGCGGAACAGCGGGTCTTGCGCCAACTGGCGGTACAGGCCGAGGGCGGCCTGGCGCTGCTGGGCAGGCGTCAGTGCGCGGCGGGCATTGCGCAGCAGGCGACGGAGCTGGGGGCGGGTAGGCGGCGCGGTGTCGGTCATGGCACGGGCGTTCCCAGTTGTCGCTACTGGTGTGGAGTCTGCCCGCAGCAAATGCAGGCAAGAGAAATAAGGCTCCCCGATAGGACCGCTATCGGTGTAGCCCTTGAACCCGAAAGTTCAAGGTGGAGATTGCAGGGGGCGTTAAGGCTTTCCGTCGAGCGGACATGCACACCGGCCCCAGCGTGCAACCCCCGTGGTTGTGCGTATCGGCTCAGGGACATAACCGACTGGCGCATCCCCCAGGGAGTGGCGCCAGTATACCAATCTCAGCCGATTTTGGTATCCGTGTCGTCGGACAAAGCCTTATCGACCCGATCCAGCAGCTCGCGCACCTGTTCGCGGTTGGTGCCAGCGGCGGGTGCATCGGTACGCTCTTCCTGGCGGTGCAGCATCTCGTGGGTAATGTTCAACGCCGCCATCACCGCGATGCGGTCGGCACCAATCACCTTGCCGCTGCTGCGGATCTCGCGCATCTTGCCGTCCAGGTAGCGCGCCGCGCTGACCAGGTTGTTGCGCTCTTCCGGCGGGCAGATGATCGAGTATTCCTTGTCGAGGATCTGCACGGTGACGCTATTGCTTGAACTCATGAGTCTTGCTCCAGAGCCTTGAGGCGTAAAATCATCGACTCGACCTTGCGCCTTGCGATCTCGTTCTTTTCGATGAGGTGGGCGCGCTCTTCGCGCCAGGACTTTTCCTGAGCTACTAGGAGTGCATTTTGCCGTTTTAGTTGCTCGACACGTTCGATCAGCAACTCGAATCGGCTCATCAGCGCTTGCAGGTCGTTCTCTTGCGTGGGTTGCACTCGAATCGCTCCGTCGTTCAGTCACCTGGCGATGATGCCTCTCCCTGGCCCGCGACGGCCAGTGCCGATGGTCTTGGCGCGCCTGCCGGTGCTAGGATACAAGGTCTCCATTCTAGTCATTGCGCCGTCTGGCGCCTAGTTGCCCATGCCCAATACCCAATCGCCCTACATCGCCTTCGCCATGCTGCTTTCCAGCAATGGCCACCCTGTCACTCCTGCCGAGCTGCACGGCTTGCTGGTCGGGCGCAGTTGCGCCGGTGCCGGCTTCGATGCCGACGCCTGGCTGGCCGACGCCGCCCAACTGCTGGAAAACGAACCCGGTGATACTGTCCGCAATGCCCTGATCGGCCTGCAGGAGATGGTCAAGGGCGAGCTGACCAGCGATGACATGGCCATCGTCCTGCTGCTGCCCACCGATGACGCCGCGCTGGCCGACCGCGCTGCGGCGCTGGGCCAGTGGTGCCAGGGCTTCATCACCGGCTTCGGCCTGAACGCAGGTGGCAAGGAGCTTTCCACCGAGGCCAAGGACGTGCTGCAGGACCTGGTTGCCATCTCGCAGGTGCAAGAAGCCCTCGAAGAGTCTGAAGACGGCGAGAGCGACTACATGGAAGTCATGGAATACCTGCGCGTAGCGCCGCTGCTGCTGTTCTCCGAGCTGGCCAAGCCGGCCGCACCCGCGTCCAAGCCATCGTTGCACTGATCAACCGGGGGTAGTCTGCCCATGAGCCACATTCCCAAGGCCGAGTATGCCCGTCGGCGCAAGGCGCTGATGGCGCAGATGGTCCCCAATAGCATCGCCATCCTGCCCGCCGCCGCAGTTGCCATTCGCAACCGCGACGTCGAGCACGTGTACCGCCAGGACAGCGACTTCCAGTACCTCAGCGGCTTCCCGGAGCCTGAGGCTGTCATCGCGCTTATCCCCGGCCGGGAACATGGCGAGTACGTGCTGTTCTGCCGCGAGCGCAACCCCGAGCGCGAGCAATGGGAAGGGCTGCGCGCCGGCCAGGAAGGTGCGGTGCGTGATTTCGGCGCCGACGATGCCTTCCCGATCACCGACATCGACGAGATCCTGCCGGGCCTTATCGAAGGCCGCGAGCGGGTCTACAGCGCCATGGGCAGCAACCCCGAGTTCGACCGCCGGCTGATGGACTGGATCAACGTGATCCGCTCCAAGGCGCGCCTTGGTGCCCAGCCGCCGAACGAGTTCGTTGCGCTGGATCATCTGCTGCATGACATGCGCCTGTATAAATCGGCGGCGGAAGTGAAAGTGATGCGCGCTGCCGCAGAAATTTCCGCTCGCGCCCACGTGCGTGCCATGCAGGCATGCCGGGCCGGGCTGCACGAGTACAGCCTGGAAGCCGAGCTGGATTACGAGTTCCGCAAGGGCGGGGCGAAAATGCCGGCCTACGGCTCGATCGTCGCCGCCGGGCGCAATGGCTGCATCCTGCACTATCAGCAGAACGACGCCCCGCTCAAGGATGGCGACCTGGTGTTGATCGATGCGGGCTGCGAAATCGACTGCTATGCCAGCGACATCACCCGCACATTCCCGGTCAGCGGGCGTTTCTCGCCCGAGCAGAAGGCCATCTACGAGCTGGTGCTCAAGGCCCAGGCTGCGGCCTTCGCCGAAATCGCCCCCGGCAAGCACTGGAACCACGCCCACGAGGCGACCGTGCAGGTCATCACCGAGGGCCTGGTGGCACTGGGGCTGCTCAAGGGCGATGTGCAGGGGCTGATCGAAAGCGAAGCCTACCGCGCCTTCTACATGCACCGCGCCGGGCACTGGCTGGGCATGGATGTGCACGATGTGGGCGAGTACAAGGTGGGCGGTCAGTGGCGCGTGCTGGAGCCCGGCATGGCGCTGACCGTCGAGCCGGGCATCTACATTGCCGCCGACAACCAGGCGGTGGCGAAGAAGTGGCGCGGCATCGGCATAAGGATCGAGGACGACGTGGTAGTGACCAGGCAAGGCTGTGAAATTCTGACCTCCGGCGTGCCGCGCACGGTCACCGAGATCGAGGCGCTGATGCAGGCTGCGCGCAAGGACGCGGCATGAATCGAGTAAACCTGGCGATCATCGGCGGCGGCCTGGTCGGCGCGAGCCTGGCCTTGGCCCTGCAAGCCGGGGCCAAGGCGCGCGGCTGGAAGATCCTGCTGATCGAGCCGTTCGCGCCTGGCGACAACTTCCAGCCCAGCTACGATGCGCGCTCCTCGGCGCTGTCGTTTGGCACACAACAGATCTACCAGCACTTGGGGCTGTGGCAGGCCATCGGCCAACGCGCCGAACCGATCCGGCAGATTCAGGTATCCGACCGCGGCCGGTTCGGCGCCACGCGCCTGGATGCCGTCGAGGAGGGCGTGCCAGCGCTCGGCTACGTGGTCGAGAACGCCTGGCTTGGCCAGTGCCTGTGGCAGGGGCTCGACAGTGACGTGGTGAGCTGGCGTTGCCCCGCCGAGGTGCGGGCAATGCACGCCATCGAAGGCGGTTACCGTCTGCAGCTGGATGACGACACCAGCCTGGACTGCGACCTGGCGGTGCTGGCCGATGGCGGCCGCTCCGGCCTGCGTGAGCAACTGGGCATTCATGTGCGCCGCACGCCCTATGAGCAAAGCGCCTTGATCGCCAACATCACGCCTGGCGAGGCCCATCGCGGCCAGGCGTTCGAGCGCTTCACCGAGGCAGGCCCGATGGCGCTGCTGCCGTTGCCGGAAAACCGCTGTGCGTTGGTCTGGACCCGTCAGGGCATGGACGCGCAGCGGCTGGCCGAAATCGATGAGCGCAGCTTCCTGCGCGAGCTGCAGGACGCCTTCGGCTATCGCCTCGGCGCATTGCGCCAGGTGGGGGCAAGGCATCTGTACCCGCTGGCATTGGTCGAAGCCGACGAGCAGGTACGCCCGCACCTGGTGGTGCTGGGCAACGCCGCGCACAGCCTGCACCCCATTGCCGGCCAGGGCTTCAACCTGTCGCTGCGTGACGTTCAGGCACTGGCCGAAGCGCTGCTGGCGGGCCCGCAGCAACCCGGAGACCTGGCTACCTTGCGCGTCTATCACCAGCGTCAGCGCCTGGATCAGGCCCTGACCATCGGCTTTTCCGACCAGGTTACGCGCCTGTTCGGCAGCAACCAGCCGTTGTTGGCCGCAGGGCGCAACATCGGCCTGCTCGGCCTCGACCTGTTGCCCCCGGCGAAAAGCTGGTTTGCCCGCCAGGCCATGGGCCTGGGTACGCGCCCCGACCCGCGAGGCCAGGCATGAGCAATCCGCGCAGGCTGGCGCGCCGGGCCCGTATGTTGCGCTGGTTGTTGAACCTCTACCCACCGTACCTGGGCGCCGGTATCCGTGTGCAGCACATCAGCCCGGACATGCGCAGCGTCAAGGTATGCATGAAGCTCACGCGCTGGAACCGCAATTACGTCGGTACCCAGTTCGGCGGCAGCCTCTACTCGATGGTCGATCCGTTCTACATGTTGCTGCTGATCGAGCAGTTGGGGCGTGAATACATCGTCTGGGACAAGGCGGCGAGCATCGATTTCATCTCGCCGGGCAAAGGCCCGGTGTACGCCGAGTTCCACCTCGATGACGCCCTGCTGGACGAGATCCGCCAGCAGACCGCCACCGGCAAGAAGTGCCTGCCGCGTTTGCAGGTGGATATCCGCGACGCTGCCGGCGAGCTGGTGGCGCGGGTCGACAAAACCCTATACGTGCGGCTCAAGCCGCAAGCGAGGCAGGCGTAAGGCATGGAAATGCGCGCAGATCTGTTGATTGTCGGTGCCGGTATGGTCGGCAGCGCCCTGGCCTTGGCGTTGCGCCACAGTGGCCTGGACATTCTCCTGCTCGACGGCAGCCCGCTGTCGGTCAAACCCTACGATAACGAGGCCGCGTTCGAGCCGCGTGTCAGTGCCCTGTCGGCGGCCAGCCAGCGCATTCTCGAGCGCCTTGGCGCCTGGGACGGTATCGCCCGGCGGCGGGCCACGCCGTACACCGACATGCACGTGTGGGATGGCAGCGGCACGGGCCAGATCCACTTCTCGGCGGCCAGCGTGCACGCTCAGGTACTCGGCCACATTGTCGAGAACCGGGTGGTGCAGGATGGCCTGCTGGAGCGTCTGCATGACAGCGACATCGGCTTGCTGCCCAATGCGCGGCTGGAGCAACTGCGCCGCTCCGGTGACGAATGGCTGCTGACCCTGGCCGACGGCCGCCAGCTGCGTGCGCCGTTGGTGGTGGCGGCTGATGGCGCCAACTCGGCGGTGCGCCGCCTGACCGGTTGCGAAACCCGCGAGTGGGACTACCTGCATCACGCCATCGTCACCAGCGTACGTTGCAGCGCGGGGCACCAGTCCACGGCCTGGCAGCGCTTCACCGACGACGGCCCGCTGGCGTTCCTGCCGCTGACGCGCGATGGCCAGCAGGACTGGTGCTCGATTGTCTGGTCGACCACGCCGGAGCATGCCGAGCAGTTGATGGCGCTGGATGAGCCGGCCTTCCTCAAGGCCCTGGAACGGGCCTTCGAGGGGCGCCTGGGTGAAGTCCTGCAGGCAGACCCGCGCGTCTGCGTGCCGCTGCGCCAGCGCCACGCCAAGCGCTATGTGGATGAAGGGCTGGCTTTGATTGGCGATGCCGCGCACACCATTCACCCGTTGGCTGGCCAGGGCGTCAACCTGGGCTTCCTCGACGCCGCTGTGCTGGCCGAGGTGCTGGTCAATGCCTGCGAGCGAGGCGAACGGCTGGCGGATGTGAAGGTGCTGAGCCGCTATGAGCGGCGGCGCATGCCGCACAACCTGGGGCTGATGGCGGCGATGGAGGGTTTCGAGCGGCTGTTCCAGGCCAACCCACTGCCGTTGCGCTGGTTGCGCAACAGTGGCTTGAAGCTGGTGGAGCAGATGCCGGAGGCCAAGGCGTTGTTCGTGCGCCAGGCACTGGGGTTGAGCGGGGACCTGCCGGCGTTGGCCAGGCCTTGAGCCTACGGGTCCGCCTTGCGGCCCCTGCAACATCCGGTAACGGCTCCAAGGGTGAGTGACAAAATGGGATTCACTACCATTTGCGCCTCTCATACGATCCGAGGAGTGCTTTCCATGTTGCCACGCAAGCCCCTACTGGCCGCCCTGGCCCTGACCCTGTTCGGCGGCACTGCCCAGGCAGCGGAGGAAGTGGTGGTGTACTCCTCGCGCATCGACGAGCTGATCAAGCCGGTGTTCGATGCTTACACCGCCAAGACCGGGGTCAAGATCAAGTTCATCACCGACAAGGAAGCCCCGTTGATGCAACGCATCAAGGCCGAGGGCGAGAACGGTGTGGCCGACCTACTGCTGACCGTCGATGCCGGTAACCTCTGGCAGGCCGAACAGATGGGCATCCTGCAGCCGATCAAGTCCGACATCATCGACCAGAACATCCCGGCGCAGTACCGTGCCTCGTCCCATGACTGGACCGGCCTGAGCCTGCGCGCCCGGACCATCATCTATGCCACCGACCGGGTCAAACCCGAACAGCTGAGCACCTACGAAGCCCTGGCCGACAAGCAGTGGGAAGGCCGCCTGTGCCTGCGCACCGCGAAGAAGGTCTACAACCAGTCGCTGACCGCCACACTGATCGAGAACCACGGCGAGGCGAAGACCGAAGAGATCGTCAAAGGCTGGGTCAACAACCTGTCCACCGACGTGTTCTCCGATGACAACGCCGTGATCCAGGCCATCGAGGCCGGCCAGTGCGATGTGGGCGTGGTCAACACTTACTACTACGGGCGCCTGCACAAGCAAAACCCCGCGTTGCCGGTGAAGATCTTCTGGCCCAACCAGGGTGACCGTGGCGTACACGTGAACCTGTCGGGCATCGGCCTGACCAAGCATGCTCCGCACCCAGAGGCTGCGAAAAAGCTGGTCGAGTGGATGACCGGCGAAGACGCGCAGAAGCTGTTCGCCGACATCAACCAGGAGTTCCCGGCCAACCCGAAGGTCAAACCGTCGGACGAGGTTGCAGCCTGGGGCAGCTTCAAAGCTGACAGCATTCCGGTCGAGATCGCGGGCAAGCGCCAGGCAGAAGCGATTCGGTTGATGGACCGGGCTGGCTGGAACTAAGCGCCAGGCTTTATCCTTGCGGGGCCTGCAAGGGCCCTTTCGCGGGGCAAGCCCGCTCCCACAGGTGCAGCGCAGCCCAAGCGGCGGCACCGTACCTGTAGGAGCGGGTTTACCCGCGAACGACCGCGCAGCGGTCGCCATCGCCTTCGAGACTTGAGCCTTGCCCCACACCCCCCAACGCCGCTGGTACCTCCCGGTCGCCCTGATCGCTGCCCTGGTGCTCCTGCCCCTGAGCGTCCTGTTGCTGTCGTGGCAGTCGATCGACCAGCAGATCTGGTCGCACCTGCTCGACACCCAGATGAGCCGCCTGCTCGGCAACACCCTGACCCTGGTGCTGGGCGTAGGCATCGGCGTCACTGTCCTGGGTGTCAGCCTGGCCTGGCTCACCAGCCTCTGCGAATTCCCCGGCCGGCGCTGGCTGGACTGGGCGCTGATGCTGCCGTTCGCCATCCCCGCCTACGTGCTGGCATTCGTCTTCGTCGGCCTGCTGGACTTTGCCGGCCCCGTGCAAAGCGCCTTGCGTGAAGCCTTCGGGCCGATGCGCCTGCCCCGCGTACGCTCCACGGGTGGAGTGGTTATCGTGTTGGTGCTGGTGTTCTACCCCTATGTCTACCTGCTTGCGCGCACGGCCTTTCTGGCGCAGGGCCGGGGCCTGATGGAGGCGGCCCGGGTACTGGGGCTGTCGCCGCTGCAGGCGTTCTGGCGCGTGGCGTTGCCCATGGCGCGCCCGGCCATCGGTGCCGGTATCGCCCTGGCGTTGATGGAAACCCTGGCTGATTTCGGTGCAGTGGCAGTGTTCAATTTCGATACCTTCACCACGGCCATCTACAAGACCTGGTACGGCTTCTTCAGCCTGTCCAGCGCCGCGCAGTTGGCCAGCCTGCTGCTGTTGGCGGTGATGCTGGTGCTCTACGGCGAGCGCCGTGCGCGCGGCGCCAGCCGTACCGGCAACGAGCGGCCGCGTGGGCAAGCGCTCTATCACCTGCGCGGGGCAAAGGCGCTGCTGGCCAGCGGCTGGTGCCTGCTGGTGTTCGCCTGCGCCTTCGTCATACCGCTGCTGCAATTGCTGGTGTGGTTCTGGCAGCGCGGGCGGCATGACCTGGACGATCGCTATGTCGGCCTGGTGCTGCACACCTTGTACCTGGGCGGCATGGCGGCATTGATCACGGTGAGCGTGGCGCTGCTGCTGGCATTTGCCCGACGCCAGGCGCCGACGGCTGGCATCCGCGCTGGGGTCGGCCTGGCCAACCTTGGTTATGCCTTGCCAGGCTCAGTGCTGGCGGTGTCGATCATGCTGGCCTTCAGTTACCTCGATAACCAACTGGTGGTGCCGCTCTCCACGTGGCTGGGCGGCGCTGGCAAGCCCTTGCTGCTGGGTAGCCTCGCGGCCTTGCTGCTGGCCTACCTGGTGCGCTTCATCGCCGTGGCCTACGGGCCGCTGGAAGGCAGCCTGGAGCGTATCCGGCCCTCGTTGCCTGAAGCGTCGCGCAGCCTGGGCGTCGGCGGCGTGGGATTGTTTTTCAGGGTGTATCTGCCGTTGTTGGTGCCCGGTGCACTGAGTGCGGCCCTGCTGGTATTCGTCGATGTGTTGAAGGAAATGCCGGCTACCTTGCTGATGCGTCCGTTCGGCTGGGACACCTTGGCGGTACGGGTGTTCGAGATGACCAGCGAGGGGGAGTGGGCGCGCGCCTCGCTGCCTGCCTTGACCCTGGTACTGGTGGGGCTGCTGCCGGTCATCGGGCTGATCCGCCGTTCGGCTCGGCGCCCCGGTCACAGACACTAAGGGTGCCAGCCTGCGCCCATGCGGCTACAATGCGCGGCATTCGCGCGGCGGGTCCTACAAGAAGAGCTGACGACCCAACGTCATCGACCGCCGCCGCTTCGCCACGCCCGGAAGGAGAAACCCATGGGACAGCGCACGCTTCTGTATGACCTGCACCTGGCGCTCGGCGCCAAGACGGTCGATTTTGGCGGCTGGGACATGCCCCTGCACTATGGCTCGCAAGTCGAGGAGCACCATCAGGTGCGCAGTGACTGCGGGGTCTTCGATGTCTCTCACATGACCGTCATTGACGTCACGGGCCGTGATGCCTTTGCCTGGTTGCAGCGTTTGCTGGCCAACGACGTCGCACGTCTCGCGGGTATTGGCAAGGCGCTGTACAGCCCACTGCTGAACGCGCAGGGCGGGGTTATCGACGACCTTATCGCCTACCGTACCGAAGGCGGCTATCGCCTGGTGACCAACGCCGCCACCCGCGAAAAGGTGCTTGGCTGGCTGCATGCGCAGCGTGCAGGCTTCGAGGTGGATGTTCAGGTTCGCCCGGACCTCGCCATCCTCGCCATCCAAGGCCCCCACGCCCGTGAAAAGGTGGCCGCCTTGCTGAGCCCCTCGCGCGCCGCGCTGATCCGCGAGCTGCGCCCGTTCGAAGGTATCGCCGAAGGCGACTGGTTCATTGCCCGTACCGGTTATACCGGTGAGGACGGCCTGGAGATCATCCTCCCGGGTGACCAGGCCGTGGCCTTCTTCAACGACCTGGTGGGGGCTGGCATCGCCCCCAGTGGCCTGGGAGCCCGCGATACCCTGCGTCTGGAAGCCGGCATGAACCTCTACGGCCAGGACATCGACGAAGCCCACACCCCGCTGACCTCCAACCTGGGCTGGAGCATCGCCTGGGAGCCGGCTGCGCGCGAATTCATCGGCCGCACTGGCCTGTTGGCGGAAATCGAGCAGGGTGTGAAGGAAAAACTGGTTGGCCTGGTGCTGGAAGAACGCGGCGTTCTGCGTGCCCATCAGGTGGTTCGTGTTACCGGTATTGGCGAAGGTGAGATCACCAGTGGTAGTTTCTCTCCTACGCTGAGCAAATCCATTGCCCTGGCGCGTGTACCCATGGCTACCGGCGACCGCGCCGAGGTCGAGATTCGCGGCAAGTGGTACCCGGTGCGGGTGGTCAAACCGACCTTCGTGCGCCACGGCAAAATCCTGATTTGAACAATTATTAACCGGCGGGCCGACCGCTGAGCCAATCGAGGAATTCAAGACATGAGCAATATCCCCGCCGATCTGCGTTTTGCCGAAAGCCACGAGTGGGCGCGCCTGGAAAGCGACGGCACAGTGACCGTTGGCATCAGCGACCATGCACAGGAAGCCTTGGGTGACGTCGTGTTCGTCGAACTGGCGGAAGTCGGCAAGGTGTTTGCCCAAGGCGATGCCGCAGGCGTGGTCGAATCGGTCAAGGCGGCTTCCGACATCTACGCCCCGATCGCTGGCGAAGTGATCGCGGTCAACGACGCGCTGGCAGACAATCCGGAGCTGTTGAACGCAGAACCTTATGGGGCGTGGATCTTCAAACTGCAGCCAAGCGACAAAGCTGAACTGGACAAGCTGCTGGATGCTGCGGCTTATCAGGCTGCGATCGGCGAGTAACTGATCAAGCCGGGGGGCGCAATGCGCCGCCCGGCAATGGTGCGGCAAAAGCAAGTTTCTCCGCACAATCGGCAATCCTTCCTAGACTTATAAGTCTCCATGAGGCCTGGTCTAGGAAGAGAGCGTCGTCATGTCCCAGTCGCCGTCCCTGCATCAACTGCAAGAGCTCAACCCTTTCCTGCGTCGCCACCTTGGCCCCGATGCCTCGGAGCAGCAGGCCATGCTCAGCGCGCTGGGTGTTGCCAGCCGCAGCGAGCTGATCGAGCAGACGGTCCCGCCAGGGATCCGCCTCAATCGCCCACTCGACCTGCCGCCGGCCCTGGATGAACAGGCCGCACTGGCCAAGCTCGCCGGTTACGCCGAGCAGAATCAGGTCAGGACCAGCCTCATCGGCATGGGCTACCACGGCACCGTCACGCCAACTGTCATCCTGCGCAACGTGCTGGAAAACCCAGGCTGGTACACCGCCTATACGCCTTATCAGCCAGAAATCGCCCAAGGCCGGCTGGAAGCCCTGCTCAACTTTCAGCAGATGGTCATCGACCTGACCGGCCTGGCCCTGGCCAACGCCTCGCTGCTCGACGAAGCCACCGCCGCCGCCGAGGCGATGGCCTTGGCCAAGCGCGTGGCACGTAACAAGAGCAACGCCTTCTTCGCCGACGAGCACTGCCACCCGCAAACCCTCTCGGTACTGAAAACCCGCGCCGAGGGGTTCGGCTTCGAACTGATCGTCGACGCTGTGGATAACCTGGCCAAGCACTCGGTATTCGGCGCTTTGCTGCAATACCCGGACACCCATGGCGAGGTGCGCGACCTGCGCCCATTGATCGACCAGTTGCACAGCCAGCAAGCCTTGGCCTGCGTTGCCGCCGACCTGCTCAGCCTGGTGGTGCTGGCGCCGCCCGGTGAGCTGGGCGCCGATGTGGTGCTGGGCTCGACCCAGCGCTTTGGCGTACCGATGGGCTACGGCGGGCCACACGCGGCCTATTTTGCCTGCCGTGACGACTTCAAGCGGGCCATGCCGGGGCGCATCATCGGTGTGTCACGCGATGCCCGTGGCAATACCGCGCTGCGCATGGCCCTGCAGACCCGCGAGCAGCACATCCGCCGTGAGAAGGCCAACTCCAACATCTGCACGGCCCAGGTACTGCTGGCCAATATCGCCGGCTTCTATGCCGTCTACCATGGCCCAGAGGGCTTGCAGCGCATTGCCCAGCGCGTGCATCGGCTGACCTTTATCCTGGCGGCCGGCCTGGAAGCCAAGGGCATCAAGCGGCTCAACCAGCATTTTTTCGACACCCTGACGCTGGAGGTGGGCGGCGCGCAGGCGGCGATCATCGAAAGTGCCGAGCACGCGCAGATCAACCTGCGCATCCTCGGGCGTGGGCACCTGGGCGTGAGCCTGGACGAAACCTGCAGCGAACAGACCGTGTTGCGCCTGTTCGATGTTTTCCTGGGGGTCGACCACGGCCTGGACATCGCGACGCTCGACCAACTGGCGCTGCCCGAAGGCATACCAGCGGGGCTGGTGCGGCGCACGCCGTTCCTCGCGCACCCGGTCTTCAACCTGCACCACAGTGAAACCGAGATGCTGCGCTACCTCAAGCAGCTGGAAAACAAGGACCTGGCGCTGAACCAGTCGATGATCCCGCTGGGCTCCTGCACCATGAAGCTCAACGCCACCAGCGAGATGATCCCCATCACCTGGCCCGGCTTCGCCCAGCTTCATCCCTTTGCGCCTGCTGCCCAGGCGGTTGGCTACAAAGCGATGATCGACGAGCTGGAGAGCTGGTTGTGCGCGATCACGGGCTTTGACGCCATTTGCATGCAGCCCAACTCCGGGGCCCAGGGCGAATACGCCGGCCTCATGGCCATCACCCGCTACCACCGCAGTCGCCATCAGCCGCAGCGTACGCTGTGCCTGATTCCATCCTCGGCCCACGGCACCAACCCGGCCTCGGCGCAAATGGCCGGCATGGACGTGGTGATCGTCGATTGCGACGAAGACGGCAACGTCGACCTCACGGACCTCAAGGTCAAGGCCCAGGCGGCAGGGGATCGGTTGTCCTGCCTGATGGTCACCTACCCCTCGACCCATGGGGTGTACGAAGAGGGTATCCGCGAAATCTGCGACGTGGTGCACCAGCACGGTGGCCAGGTGTACATGGACGGTGCCAACCTCAATGCCCAGGTCGGCCTGGCACGGCCCGCAGACATCGGCGCCGACGTCTCGCACATGAACCTGCACAAGACCTTCTGCATCCCCCATGGCGGCGGCGGCCCCGGCATGGGCCCAATCGGCATCCGCGCCCACCTCAAGCCCTTTGTCGCCAGCCACCCGGTGGTACCGGTACCCGGCCTGGACCCGAACAACAGCGCGGTCAGTGCCGCGCCCTGGGGCAGTGCGAGCATTCTGCCGATCAGCTGGATGTACATCGCCATGATGGGCCCGCAACTGGCCGATGCCAGCGAGGTGGCGATACTCTCGGCCAACTACCTGGCCAGCCAGCTTGCCGGGGCGTTCCCGGTGCTCTACCGCGGGCGTAACCAGCGTGTGGCCCACGAATGCATCCTCGACCTGCGCCCGCTCAAGGCACAGACCGGCATCAGTGAGGAGGACGTGGCCAAACGTTTGATGGACTACGGCTTCCATGCCCCGACCATGTCATTCCCGGTACCGGGCACGCTGATGGTCGAGCCGACCGAGAGTGAGTCCAAGGCCGAGCTGGACCGTTTCGTCGAGGCGATGCTGGCGATCCGTGCAGAAATCGCCCAGGTGCAGGAGGGCAACTGGCCGGCCGAAGACAACCCGCTCAAGCATGCGCCGCACACCTTGGCCGATGTGTTGGCAGCGTGGAACAGGCCGTACAGCCTGGAGCAGGGCATCGCCCCCAGTGCTCACGTACGCCAGCACAAGTATTGGCCAGCGGTGAACCGGGTCGACAATGTGTATGGAGACAGGAACTTGTTCTGCGCGTGTGTGCCGGTGGAGGCTTATCGCTGAGTTTCGGGAGGCTTGGCCCCCCGATTATTTACTCGGCTACTGCGTTCTTGGCCAGAATGGCATTGGCCAGTTCCATGTCGCTGGCTTGCATGCCTGGGTTTTCGGTGCGCACCTGGCGCAGCGCAGACTCCAGGAACGGCCCACGAATGGCGCCTTCGCTGGCCACGAAGCTGCCAGCGTCTTCCTGCGCGGCCAGTACCAGCTTGTGATCCTTGGAGGTCAGGTAGGTGGACGCGGTGGTCGCACCCGAAGAAATCACGTTACGCCAGAAGGTATCGGCCATGGCGGAGCCCATTGGCAGCGAAAGCAAGGCAGCGGTCGCGATGGCGGTTTTGAGACGCATGTTGAAACACCTCGAAGGGTGAGGGTTGAAGATGCGCGGTTTGATCGTGGCAAAGGAGGCAAGTTCCTTGAATACAAGGGATTTTCGCTCAGGAGCAGGCCCGTAGCACTTCCTCTGCGCGGGTCAGCCCGCAGGCCACTTTCGCCTCCCCGCAGCGGCGCAGGTCCAGCAAGCCTTCCGTCAGTGCCTGGCGCCGCAAGTGTGCAAGGTCGGTGTGCGGGCCTATCTGCGCGCGCAAGTTTTCGCTGGGTATCAACAGTTCGAACAGGCCCGTGCGACCGTGAAATCCGGTACCACGACAGGTACGGCAGGGCTGGCCGCTGGCCGCCGAGGCACAACCCTGGCAATCGCCGCAAAGGGTACGAATCAGCCGTTGCGCCATGACCCCGATCAGCGTTGCCTTGATCAGGTAGTCGGCTACGCCCAGTTCCTGCAGGCGGGTGATCGCAGCGCAGGCATCGTTGGTGTGCAGGGTCGACAGCACCAGGTGCCCGGTGAGGGCTGCCTGTACGGCCACCAGGGCGGTTTCACGGTCACGGATCTCGCCGATCATGATGATGTCCGGGTCCTGGCGCAGCATCGCCCGCACGCCGTTGGCGAAGCACAGGCCCAGGGCCGGCTGCACTTGCAACTGGTTGAACGCCGGTTCCAGCCGTTCGATCGGGTCTTCGATGGTGCACAGGTTGATTTGCGGGGTGGCCAGCAGTTTGAGGCTGGCGTAGAGCGTGCTGGTCTTGCCGGAACCGGTGGGGCCCGTTACCAGGATGATGCCTTGGCGGTGGCGCAGCAGCGCCCGCCATTGCTCCAGCTGCTGCCCTTCGAGGCCCAGGCGGTCGAAGCCTTCATGCAGTTGTTGCGGGTCGAACAGGCGCAACACCAGTTTTTCGCCAAACGGCGTCGGTAGGGTCGACAGGCGCAGCTCCACCTCGCCGCCGCCCGGCAGGCGGCTTTGCAGGCGACCGTCTTGTGGCCGGCGTTTCTCCGCTACATCCATACGCCCCAGGTGTTTGAGGCGGCTGACCAGCGCCAGGGTCACGCCTGCGGGAAAGGCGTAGACGGTGTGCAGCAGGCCGTCTATGCGGTACCGCAGTTGCCCCTGTTCGCGGCGGGGCTCCAGGTGGATATCGCTGGCGCGTTGTTCGAGGGCGTACTGCAGCAGCCAGTCGACGATGTGCACGATATGCGCATCGTCGGCATTGGCCTCGGCCTGGCGTTTGCCCAGTTCCAGCAGGTGTTCGAGCTCTCCCAGGCTGGCCGGCTGCTGGTGTTGCGCACCCTGTACCGACTGGGCCAGGCGCAAGAACGATTGCCCCAGCTGGCGGATCTGCAACGGGCTTGCCAGCACCCGACGGATCGGCCTGCCGAGGCTGCGGGCCAGGTCTGCCTGCCAGTCATCCTGATAAGGCTGGGCGCTGGCCACGGTGACGGCCGAGGCGTCGGCGGCCACGACGAGGATGCCATGGCGCTGGGCGAACGCCGGGGAGATCAGCCCGCTGACCTGGGACATGTCCAGTTGCATCGGGTCGATGCGCACAAAGGGCTGGCCGACCTTATCGGCCAGCCACTGACAGAGGTGGTCCAAGTCCAGCGGCTGGCCGGGGTGCATGCGGTCTTCAAGACCAGGGCCGGCGATCAGTTCCAGTGGGTGGCAGGCCGGGCGTGCGGCGGCCTGCTCAAGTACCAGCAGGGTGTCGCTGGCGTCCAGGTGCTGCTCGGTCAGCAGAGCCTGGAGCAGGCGGTTGAGGTCGAGTGCTTGCTTGCCGGGGGTATGCATGTTGGCGTCCTTGCCAGGTGGGGAGTCCTGATGAAGGCTAGCCGGGTGCGGTGAGCTGTCTGCTGGCAAAGGGTTTCGGGATCTTGCGACATGAACAAAAGAAGCGGGCTCAGACCACCGCCAGCTCCACGCGCGCAAGGTTCGCCAGGCTCACGTCACCCACGCACACCAGGTTGCGCAATTTTTGCGCAATGACCTCGGCCCGGTGCCAGCTCAGCCCGCCAATGCCGATTTCGATATCGAGCCAGTCCTCCTGTTGGCTGACCTGCACGTGGTGCGGGGTCAGAAACTGCAAGGCAAACAGGTTGAGCACCCGGCACAGGCTGTCGGGCTCGGCCTCGGCCTGCAGGCGGTAGTGCACGGTGCTGTGGGCGTTGCTGGCGGCCCAGGCGTCGGTACGTGGCAGTGCGTTCATGCTGGTCTCCGCGAATGTGGGAGAAATTCTTGCACGTTGCGGCGGGTATTTTTTCGCTATGATTCCATCGATTTGCTGGAATGGCAGATCGTTCAATTCTGATTATATGGTTTTGGGGGATTATTCATGCACAGCGAGCTGGACGCCTATGATCGGCGCATCCTCGAACTGCTTCAGGAGGACGCTTCGCTGTCCAGCGCACAGATTGCCGAGCGTGTCGGGTTGTCGCAATCGCCTTGCTGGCGGCGTATTCAGCGGCTCAAGGAGGAGGGGGTGATACGCGGGCAGGTGACCTTGCTCGACCGCAAGAAAATCGGCTTGAACACGCAGATCTTCGCCGAGGTGAAGCTGAACGCGCACGGGCGCTCGAATTTTACCGAGTTCACCGAGGCGATTCGGGGGTTCCCGGAGGTGCTGGAGTGCTATGTGCTGATGGGGTCGGTGGACTTCCTGCTGCGCATCGTTACCTCGGACATCGAGGCGTACGAGCGGTTCTTCTTTGAAAAGCTGTCGAATGTGCCGGGGATTCAGGAGGTCAATTCGATTGTGGCGCTTTCGGAGATCAAGTCCACGACGAGCCTGCCACTGGGTCGCTGAGGTAGATTTTCGTGATTTTTGCAGGAGCGGCCTTAAGATCTGTGCTGCTTTGGAGATCTTGGGGCCGCTGCGCGACCCTTTCGCGACGCAAGGCCGCTCCTACAAGGGCCGTGTCGTCAGGGCTTGAGCAGGTGCTTCCAGCCGCGGCTCTGATCAACGGCGCGGGCCTGTTCGATACGGGCTTCAAGCAGCTCGTCGGGCTCTTCCGACAGCGGCAGCTCGGCCAGCTCGTGCAGTTTTTTCAGGTCGCCGTACAGGCGGTCCATTTGCGGTGCTTCGAGCACCTGGCGGGCATGGTGCAGCCAGGCCAGCAACTGTTCGATGCGCGGCAGCTGTTCGGCCAGGTCTTCCGGGCGCTGGGTGTACAGCGGCAGCTTCAGGGCACGGCCTTCTTCGCCCAGCAGATGGGCCATCCAGCTGGCCAGCTGCGCATTGCCCTGGCGTTCGCCACGGCCTTTGCGTTCGGCGGTCCAGCCACGGGCCAGCAGCCAGCGCGAGGTTTCCAGGGAGAACTGACCCCAACGCACGTCTTCGAGCTCTTCGGCAAACTGCTCGGGCGCGGCGCGGCGGATGTCTTCGTCATCGTTACCGGCCTGCACCAGCGGGCGCCAGTCTTCGAGCAATGCGTCGAGGCTGCTGCGCAGGGCGCGGGTGGACGGGCGCGGTGCCGCCTGGCCCAGGCTGCTGGTCAGTGCGCGCAACTCGGCCAGGCACTCGACCCAGTCCTGCAACAGGCGCCAGTGGCCATTGTGGCGATATTGCTCGGCCAGGCGCTGGCTGCTGGCCAACAGCTGCCAGGCGAGGGCGGCGTAGGCATCGTCCACGGCCATTTCGGCGTCCAGCTCGGTGTGCGGCAAGCCCAGCTCATAGCTTTCGGGCTCCAGCAGGCGGTAGCCACGCTCGGCCTTGCTGATGTCGCAGGGCATCAACGGCAGGCTGGCGGCGAGCTCGGCGGCCAGCTCCAGCAGGGCTTCAGGCGCACCTTCGCGCAGCTCGAGCTCCAGCTCGCAGATTTCTTCCTTGCGCTTGCCAGCGATCACGAAGCCTTGGTCCAGCGCGGCCTCGATCACGACTTTGCTCTTGCCACGGCCCCAGGCGATTTCCGCGAATTCGCGGGTGAAGTCGGTGGTGAACAGCGGCTTGATGGTTTTCTTGTCGAGCGCGGCCAACTGCTCGGGCCAGCAGGTGGCGTCGAGTTTTTTCAGGTCGAGCTTGACCTTGTCCAGCTGCCACTCGTACTCGTTGCGCTCGGACAGCCCGGCCACGCTTTGGCCACGGCACTTCAAGGTCTGGATGATCGCCTCGCCATCGCGGCGCAGGCGCAGGGCCACGCGGGCAGCGGAAAGGTCACGCTCCGGGGTGTCGAAGTACTGGTTGAGCAGTTCGCGGGTCTGCCAACCGGACTTGTTGCGCTTTTTCAGCAAGGGGTGCTCGCGCAGGGCGGCAAGGGTCTCGCGGCTGGCGCGGAGCTTGAGTTCGGTTTCTTTGTGCATCGCTGGCTCGAAGGAGGGGCTCGTTGGCAACAGAGTCTACAGCAGTCGGCCGCCAACGGTTTATTCCAGACGGCAGATGGTCCTATGATGGGCAACGCTTCCGAGGAGTACGGGCATGCCGTTGCCGACGCTGAAAGACCAGTTCGCCGCTTTGATCGCCGCGCCTTCGGTCAGTTGTACCCAGCCTGCGCTGGACCAGTCCAACCGCCAGGTCATCGACCTGCTGGCCGGCTGGTTGGGCGACCTGGGTTTCACGTGCGACATCCAGCAGGTCAGCCCCGGCAAGTTCAACCTGCTGGCCAGCCGTGGCACTGGCCCGGGTGGCCTGGTGCTGGCGGGGCACAGCGATACCGTGCCCTTCGACGAGCAGCTGTGGTCGAGCGACCCGCTGAAGCTGACCGAAATCGATGGCCGCTGGGTCGGCCTGGGCAGCTGCGACATGAAGGGCTTCTTCCCCCTGGTCATCGAGGCCGTGCTGCCGTTGCTGGAGCACGACTTCAAGCAGCCACTGCTGATTCTCGCCACCTGCGACGAAGAAAGTTCCATGTCCGGCGCCCGCGCCCTGGCCGAGGCCGGCCAGCCGCTGGGCCGCGCAGCGGTAATCGGCGAGCCCACCGGCCTGCGGCCGATCCGCATGCACAAGGGCATCCTCATGGACCGCATCGACATCTTGGGCCGCAGCGGCCATTCGTCGGACCCAAGCCTCGGGCGCAGCGCAATGGAAGCCATGCACGCGGTGATGGGCGAGCTGATGCAGTTGCGCGGGCAATGGCAGCAGGCGTACCGCAACCCACAGTTCACCGTGCCTACGCCAACGATGAACTTCGGCTGCATCCATGGCGGCGACAACCCCAACCGCATTTGTGGCCAGTGTGCACTGGAATTCGACCTGCGGCCGCTGCCGGGGATGGATGCAGAGCAGTTGCGTGCGGCGATTCGCCAGAAGCTGGTACCGCTGGCGGAACGTTATGAGGTGCGCATCGACTATGCGCCGCTGTTCCCTGAAGTGCCCCCGTTCGAGGAGGCTGCGGACGCCGAGCTGGTGCACGTGGCCGAGCGCCTGACCGGTCATCGCGCCGAAGCGGTAGCGTTCGGCACCGAAGCGCCTTATCTTCAGCAGCTGGGCTGCCAGACCATCGTGCTGGGCCCTGGCGACATCGCCTGTGCCCACCAGCCTGGCGAGTACCTTGAAATGTCACGAATCGAGCCTACCGTGCGTCTATTGCGTGACCTGATCCGGCACTATTGCCTGCACTAAACGTCCATTGAGCTGATTCGTTCCTGCCTAGAGGAGACCGCGCGTGACCGCAAGCCTGTTCCGACGATGATCTTGAACGCCCCCTGTATCGCCGTTCTCCGTCCACTTATCCACAGGCCCTGTCATGCCCGATTACGTCAACTGGCTGCGTCATGCTTCCCCGTACATCAATGCCCATCGCGACTGCACCTTTGTGGTCATGCTCCCCGGCGACGGGGTGGAGCACCCTAATTTCGGCAACATCGTCCACGACCTGGTGCTGCTGCACAGCCTGGGCGTGCGGCTGGTGCTGGTGCATGGCTCGCGCCCGCAGATCGAGAGCCGCCTGGCCGAGCGCGGCCTGACTCCGCACTACCACCGCAGCCTGCGCATTACCGATGCGGCCACGCTGGATTGCGTGATCGATGCTGTGGGTGCCCTGCGCCTGGCCATCGAGGCCCGCTTGTCGATGGACATCGCCGCTTCGCCGATGCAGGGCTCGCGCCTGCGCGTGGCGTCCGGCAACCTGGTCACTGCCCGGCCCATCGGTGTGCTCGAAGGCGTGGACTACCACCACACCGGCGAAGTGCGCCGGGTCGACCGCAAAGGCATCAGCCGCTTGCTCGACGAGCGCTCCATCGTGCTGCTGTCGCCGTTGGGGTACTCGCCCACGGGTGAAATCTTCAACCTGGCCTGCGAAGACGTGGCCACCCGCGCGGCCATCGAGCTGGGTGCTGACAAACTGCTGCTGTTCGGCGCCGAGCCGGGGCTGCTGGATGAACAGGGCAAGCTGGTGCGTGAGCTGCGCCCGCAGCAGGTGGCCCCGCATCTGCTGCGCCTGGGCAGCGACTATCAGGGGGAGCTGCTGGATGCTGCCGCCGAGGCCTGCAAGGGCGGCGTGGCGCGCAGCCATATCGTCAGTTATGCCGAAGACGGTGCGCTGCTGACCGAGCTGTTCACCCGCGGGGGTGGCGGTACGCTGGTGTCCCAGGAGCAGTTCGAGGTCGTGCGTGAGGCAACCATCGAAGATGTCGGCGGCCTGTTGGAGCTGATCAGCCCGCTGGAAGAGCAAGGCATCCTGGTGCGCCGTTCGCGCGAGGTGCTGGAGCGGGAAATCGAGCAGTTCAGCGTGGTCGAGCGCGAGGGCATGATCATCGCGTGTGCGGCGCTGTACCCGATTGCCGATTCCGAGGCGGGGGAGCTGGCGTGCCTGGCGGTGAACCCGGAGTACCGGCATGGTGGGCGCGGCGATGAGCTGCTTGAACGCATCGAGAGCCGGGCACGGCAGATGGGTTTGAATACGCTGTTCGTGCTGACGACGCGCACTGCGCACTGGTTCCGCGAGCGTGGCTTTGCGCCAAGTGGCGTGGAGCGGCTGCCGGCGGCGCGGGCTTCGCTGTACAACTATCAGCGCAATTCGAAGATTTTCGAAAAGTCGCTGTAAGCCTGCCTCGGCCTCAATGAAAAACGCCGCCCTGATGGGCGGCGTTTTCAGTTACACGGTATGCAGGTACCAGTTGTACTCGAGGTCGGAGATCGAATGCTCGAACTCCTCCAGCTCGCTTTCCTTGCACGCGACGAAGATGTCGATGTACTTCGGATCGATGTACTTGTTGAGGATCTCGCTGTCGTCCAGCTCACGCAGGGCATCGCGCAGGTTGTTCGGCAGGCTCTGATCCAGCTGCTCGTACGAGTTGCCTTCGATTGGCGCGCCGGGCTCGACCTTGTTGGTCAGGCCGTGGTGCACGCCGGCCAGTACGGCCGCCATCATCAGGTACGGGTTGGCATCGGCGCCGGCTACCCGGTGCTCGAGGCGCACGGCATCGGCAGAACCGGTCGGCACGCGCAGGGCCACGGTGCGGTTGTCCAGGCCCCAACTCGGTGCGTTCGGCACATAGAACTGCGCGCCAAAGCGACGGTACGAGTTGACGTTCGGGCAAAGGAACGCCATGGACGCGGGCAGGGTCTCGAGCACACCGCCGACAGCGTGACGTAGCGCGGCGTTCTGCTCGGGATCCTCGCTGGTGAAGATGTTGTTGCCATCTTTGTCCAGCACGGAGATGTGTACGTGCAGGCCGTTGCCTGCCTGGCCCGGGTAGGGCTTGGCCATGAAGGTGGTGTCCATTTCATGGTCGTAGGCGATGTTCTTGATCAAGCGCTTGAGCAGCACCGCGTAGTCACAGGCCTTGAGCGGGTCGGGGACGTGGTGCAGGTTGACTTCGAACTGCGCCGGGGCGCTTTCCTTGACGATGGCGTCGGCCGGAATACCCTGCTCTTTGGCACCCTCGAGGATGTCCTGCAGGCAGTCGGCGTATTCGTCGAGGTCGTCGATCAGGTACACCTGGGTCGACTGTGGGCGCTTGCCCGAGATCGGCGAGCGGGGTGGTTGCGGGCGGCCGTTCACGTTCTCCTGGTCGATCAGGTAGAACTCCAGCTCGAACGCGGCGCAGATGGTCAGGCCCATGTCGTCGAACTTGCTGACAACCTGACGCAACACTTCACGAGGGTCGGCGAAGAAGGGCTCGCCTTCGATCTCGTGCATGGTCATGAGCAGCTGTGCGGTGGGGCGTTTCTGCCACGGCTCGTTGCACAGCGTGTCGGGGATTGGATAGCAGATGCGGTCAGCATCGCCGATGTCCAGGCCAAGCCCAGTGCTCTCGACGGTGGAACCGTTGATGTCCAGGGCGAAGAGGGAGGCCGGCAGGTTGATGCCTTTCTCGTAAACCTTGTGGAGGCTGGTGCGCTCTATGCGCTTGCCGCGCACCACACCATTCATATCTGCAATCAGAAGGTCAACGTAGAGAACCTCAGGATGTTCCTTAAGGAACGCGTTCGCTTCGTTAAGCTGAACGGCACGCGGGGGTACCGACATGATGCAACACCTTTGTTGTTAAAAATATCAATCAAGGGGGGCTTGCAGGACCAGTCAATCGAAAAGCCATACTGATGTCAAGCCAACCCCATGATGCCCTGAAATGGCACATCTACGGCAGATTTGCTGCATATCGGGGCGTGCCATTATCCGCTATTTACCGCTCAAAGGGCTATCTCAAGCTTGCCGTGTTTTATTTTTTACGGAGGTGTTGTGTAAAAAAATGAACAAGGCTAAGCTCGGTCACAACCCAAAACACAATAATACGAGGGTCATATGGTCCGCTTGTCGCGACCTGAAAGCGCTGCCTGCGCAGTGCAGTCGGGTACCCCTGTCGTTCATGAACGCACCGTCAACGGTGTGGCCGCCCTGGCCGCAATAATTGACGCTTGGCGCACCCGGACCTTCCCCCGTAGCGGCGTTGCGCTACTCGATTCGCCTTCCTGCCCTTCAAACTCATTACGGACACGCTTGGTTTCAGTGTATCCACTGTGCTCGTGCGTGGGGGTTTTTGCTTTAGCAATCTTCTCCATCCAGAATCAATGCGCGGACCACCTTACCTCCTGAGGTATTTATGAGTAACAACCTCGACCAGCTCACCGATTGGTTGAAAGAGCACAAGATCACTGAAGTCGAATGCATGATCAGCGACCTCACTGGTATCACGCGCGGCAAGATCTCGCCGACCAACAAGTTCATCGCCGAAAAAGGCATGCGCCTGCCCGAGAGCGTGCTGCTGCAGACCGTGACGGGTGACTACGTCGACGACGACATCTATTACGAACTGCTCGACCCGGCCGACATCGACATGATCTGCCGCCCCGACGAAGACGCCGTGTTCCTGGTGCCCTGGGCCATCGAGCCGACAGCGCAGGTGATCCACGACACCTACGACAAGAAGGGCAACCCGGTCGAACTGTCGCCGCGCAACGTCTTGAAGAAAGTGCTCAAGCTCTACGCCGACAAAGGCTGGCAGCCGATTGTCGCGCCCGAGATGGAGTTCTACCTGACCAAGCGTAGCGAAGACCCGGACTTCCCGCTGCAGCCGCCGGTAGGCCGCTCGGGGCGCCCGGAAACCGGCCGCCAGTCGTTCTCGATCGAAGCCGCCAACGAATTCGACCCGCTGTTCGAGGATGTCTATGACTGGTGCGAACTGCAGAAGCTGGACCTCGACACGCTGATCCACGAAGACGGCACGGCGCAGATGGAAATCAACTTCCGTCACGGCAACGCGCTGCACCTGGCCGACCAGATCCTGGTGTTCAAACGCACCATGCGCGAGGCCGCGCTCAAGCACAATGTGGCCGCGACCTTCATGGCCAAGCCCATGACCGGCGAGCCTGGCAGTGCCATGCACCTGCACCAGAGCGTGATCGACGCGGCCACCGGCAAGAACATCTTCAGTAACGAAGACGGCAGCATGAGCGAGCTGTTCCTGCACCACATCGGTGGCCTGCAGAAGTTCATCCCCGAGGCGCTGCCGCTGTTCGCCCCCAACGTCAACTCGTTCCGCCGCTTCCTGCCCGACACATCGGCGCCGGTGAACGTCGAGTGGGGCGAGGAAAACCGTACCGTCGGCCTGCGCGTGCCGGATGCCGGGCCGCAGAACCGCCGGGTCGAAAACCGCCTGCCGGGCGCCGATGCCAACCCTTACCTGGCCATCGCCGCCAGCCTGCTGTGCGGCTACATCGGCATGGTCGAAGGCATCGAGGCCAGCGCGCCGGTGCAGGGCCGTGGTTACGAACGCCGCAACCTGCGCCTGCCACTGACCATCGAAGACGCCCTGGAACGCATGGAAGTCAGCCGTGCGCTGGTGCAGTACCTGGGCAAGAAGTTCATCACCGGCTACGTCGCCACCAAACGCGCCGAACACGAAAACTTCAAACGCGTCATCAGTTCCTGGGAACGTGAGTTCCTGCTGTTTGCAGTCTGATCAACCCTGGTGCCGCAGGAGCGCGGCTGTCGGATAACGGAGAAGCACATGAGCGTCAAAAACCCGCAAACCCGTGAATGGCAAACCCTGAGCGGCGAGCATCACCTCGCGCCCTTCAGCGACTACAAACAGCTGAAGGAGAAGGGGCCGCGCATCATTACCAAGGCCCAGGGCGTGCATTTGTGGGACAGCGAGGGCAACAAGATCCTCGACGGCATGGCCGGCCTGTGGTGCGTTGCGGTGGGGTATGGCCGCGAAGAGCTGGTGCAGGCTGCCGAAAAGCAGATGCGCGAGCTGCCGTACTACAACCTGTTTTTCCAGACCGCGCACCCGCCGGCATTGGAGCTGGCCAAGGCGATCACCGACGTGGCGCCTGAAGGCATGAGCCATGTGTTCTTCACCGGCTCCGGCTCCGAAGGCAACGACACCGTGCTGCGCATGGTCCGTCACTACTGGGCACTGAAGGGTAAACCGCACAAGCAGACCATCATCGGCCGCATCAACGGCTACCACGGCTCCACCTTCGCCGGTGCGTGCCTGGGTGGCATGAGTGGCATGCACGAGCAGGGCGGCCTGCCGATCCCGGGCATTGTGCACATCCCGCAGCCGTACTGGTTCGGTGAGGGCGGGGACATGAGCCCGGACGCGTTCGGGGTGTGGGCCGCCGAGCAACTGGAGAAAAAAATCCTCGAAGTCGGCGAAGACAACGTCGCGGCCTTCATCGCCGAGCCGATCCAGGGCGCGGGCGGGGTGATCATCCCGCCAGAAACGTACTGGCCGAAGGTCAAGGAGATCCTCGCCAAGTACGACATCCTGTTCGTTGCCGACGAAGTCATCTGCGGCTTCGGCCGCACCGGCGAGTGGTTCGGCTCCGACTACTACGACCTCAAGCCCGACCTGATGACCATCGCCAAGGGCCTGACCTCCGGTTACATCCCCATGGGCGGTGTGATCGTGCGTGACACTGTGGCCAAGGTGATCAGCGAAGGCGGCGATTTCAACCACGGCTTCACCTATTCGGGCCACCCGGTAGCGGCCGCAGTAGGCCTGGAAAACCTGCGCATCCTGCGCGACGAGCACATTGTCGAGCAGGCACGCAACGAAGCGGCACCGTATTTGCAAAAGCGTTTGCGTGAGCTGCAAGACCACCCGCTGGTGGGTGAGGTGCGCGGCCTGGGCCTGCTCGGCGCGATCGAGCTGGTCAAGGACAAGGCGACCCGCAGCCGTTACGAAGGCAAGGGCGTGGGCATGATCTGCCGCAACTTCTGCTTCGAGAACGGCCTGATCATGCGTGCGGTGGGTGACACCATGATCATCGCGCCACCGCTGGTGATCAGCCATGCAGAGATCGACGAGCTGGTGGAAAAGGCGCGCAAGTGCCTGGACCTGACCCTCGAAGCGATCAGATGAGCACCTGCTAGGCTAGCGTTGTGACATTAGTTGGTTACAAGGGGCTGCTTTCCTTGAAACAGCGCCTTGTAACTTGCCAGACTAGCGACTGTTTCAGTCGCCCAGCGCGTGTACTGCGGGACCTGGCAGCTGAACGGATGGCTAATCAAAAAAAATCTGGAGCATGACGCATGAAGAAAATGGGCAAGACGTTGCTGGCCGCCGCCCTGATGGGTGCCATGGCGACCGCTGTTCAGGCTGATGACAAAGTACTGCACGTGTACAACTGGTCGGACTACATCGCCCCGGACACCGTGGCCAATTTCGAGAAAGAGACCGGCATCAAGGTCGTCTATGACGTCTTCGACAGCAACGAGACCCTCGAAGCCAAGTTGCTGGCAGGCAAGTCGGGCTATGACATCGTCGTGCCGTCCAACAACTTCCTGGCCAAGCAGATCAAGGCCGGCGTCTACCAGGAGCTGGACCGCTCCAAGCTGCCAAGCTGGAAAAACCTCGACCCAGCCCTGCTCAAGGCTGTTGGCGATGCCAGCGACCCAGGCAACAAATTCGCCTTCCCCTACATGTGGGGCTCCATCGGTATCGGTTACAACCCAGAGAAGGTCAAGGCCGCGCTGGGCGTCGACAAGATCGAATCGTGGGACGTCGTGTTCAAGCCTGAGAACATCGAAAAACTCAAAAGCTGTGGCGTGAGCTTCCTCGATGCACCGACCGAGATGATCCCGGCCGCGTTGCATTTCCTGGGCAAGCCGAGCGACAGCACCAAGAAAGAAGACCTGAAAGCCGCGGAAGATCTGTTCCTGAAGATTCGTCCGTCGATTACCTACTTCCATTCCTCCAAGTACATCTCTGACCTCGCCAACGGCAACATCTGCGTGGCTGTGGGTTACTCGGGTGACCTGGAGCAGTCCAAGGCCCGTGCCCACGAGGCCGGCGACAAGGTCAAGCTGAGCTATGTCATTCCGAAGGAAGGTGCCGGCACCTTCTATGACATGGTCGCCATTCCGAAAGACGCCGAAAACGTCGAAGCTGCCTACACGTTCATGGAATACCTGCTGCAGCCGAAAGTGATGGCCGCCATCACCAACGCCGTGCGTTTCCCGAACGGCAACATGGCGGCGACCGAGTTCGTCGACAAGGACATCACCAGCGACCCGGCCATCTACCCGTCTGATGCAGTGAAGGCGCAACTGTACGCCATCAAAGCGCCAGAGAAGGCCGCCCAGCGCGACATCACCCGCAGCTGGACCAAGATCAAGTCGGGCAAATAAGCCTGATGCGACACCTCTGGGCCGGGCTTTACCGGCTCAGAGGCAGTGAAAGGCAATTGTTGATTGCGGCATCGAAGCTGCGAAGGTAAGTTGCGCGCCGGTTTTGCGTGTGCGGCCACATTGCCGCTACCCATGCACTGATTGTGAGGACCACCCACTTGTCTATTTCTGTATTACGCAAGGCCTTGATGGCTGGAGCGGGCCTGACGCTGGCATGCAGCGTCCAAGCGGCGCCTACGGTGCATTTCTACAACTGGTCCGATTACATCGGCCCAACCACACTCGCGGACTTCGAGAAGGCAACGGGTATCAAGCCCGTGCAGGACGTTTTCGATTCCAACGAAACACTGGAAGGCAAGCTGCTGGCCGGTAACACCGGTTATGACGTCGTCGTGCCGTCCAACCATTTCCTCGGCAAGCAGATCAAGGCGGGCGCGTTCCAGAAGCTCGACAAGAACCTGCTGCCCAATTATGCCAACCTGGACCCGGCGCTGATGAAGCGCCTCGAGAAGAATGACCCGGGCAACCAGTACGCCGTGCCTTACCTGTGGGGCACCAACGGCATTGGTTACAACGTAGAAAAGGTCAAGGCTGCGCTGGGCGTCGACACTATCGATTCCTGGGCTGTGTTGTTCGAACCCGAGAACATGAAAAAGCTCTCCACGTGTGGTGTTGCCTTCCTCGACTCGGCGGACGAAATGCTCCCGGCGGTGCTCAACTACATGGGGCTGGACCCCAACAGCAGCAACCCCGACGACTATAAAAAGGCCGAGAAGAAGCTGCTGGCGGTACGCCCGTACGTGACCTACTTCCACTCGTCCAAGTACATCACCGACCTGGCCAACGGCGACATCTGCGTCGCGGCGGGCTTCTCGGGCGATATCTTCCAGGCCAAGGCCCGTGCGGAAGAAGCCAAGAAGGGTGTGAACTTGGCTTATGCGATTCCCAAGGAAGGCGGCAACCTCTGGTTCGATGTACTGGCGATCCCCAAGGACGCCAAGAACGTCAAAGAGGCCCATGCCTTCATCAACTATTTGCTGAAACCTGAGGTTATCGCCCAGGTCAGTGATTACGTCGGTTACGCCAACCCGAACCCCAAGGCTGGCGACCTGATGGACCAGGCCGTGAGGACTGACGCCGCGGTTTACCCACCGCAGGAAGTGCTGGACAAGATGTTCGTCAACGCTGAGTTGCCACCCAAGGTGCAACGTCTGATGACCCGTAGCTGGACCAAGGTCAAGTCGGGCAAGTAACAATCCAGGCCCGCCGCGGCCCTCTGCAGAACAGGTTGCGCGGGCACACAAATCTTGTTGGGAGTTTCACTCATGGCAGTTGCCTCCGGTGCCTATAAGAAAGCCCTCGAGGGTGGCCAGCAACCCAAGCAGGTGCTGGTCAAGATCGACCGGGTCACGAAAAAGTTCGACGAAACGGTAGCTGTGGACGATGTGTCCCTGGAAATCCGCAAGGGCGAGATCTTCGCCCTGCTGGGTGGCTCCGGTTCCGGCAAATCGACCTTGCTGCGTATGCTGGCCGGTTTCGAACGGCCGAGCGAAGGGCGGATCCTGCTCGACGGCGTCGACATCACCGACATGCCGCCCTACGAGCGGCCGATCAACATGATGTTCCAGTCCTACGCGCTGTTCCCGCACATGACCGTGGCGCAGAACATCGCCTTCGGCCTGCAGCAGGACAAGTTGCCCAAGGCCGACGTCGACGCCCGCGTGGCCGAGATGCTCAAGCTGGTGCACATGACCCAGTACGCCAAGCGCAAGCCGCACCAGCTGTCTGGCGGCCAGCGCCAACGTGTGGCCCTGGCCCGCTCGCTGGCCAAACGGCCGAAGCTGCTGTTGCTCGATGAGCCGATGGGCGCCCTGGACAAGAAGCTGCGCTCGCAGATGCAGTTGGAGCTGGTGGAGATCATCGAACGCGTGGGTGTGACCTGCGTGATGGTGACCCACGACCAGGAAGAGGCCATGACCATGGCCCAGCGTATCGCCATCATGCACCTGGGCTGGATCGCCCAGATTGGCTCGCCGGTGGACATCTACGAGACCCCGACCAGCCGCCTGGTGTGCGAATTCATCGGCAACGTCAACCTGTTCGAAGGTGATGTGGTCGACGACGCCGAAGGCCACGCGATCATTGCCAGCCCTGAGCTGGAGCGCAAGATCTACGTCGGCCACGGCATCACCACGTCGGTCGAAGACAAACACATTACCTACGCGCTGCGCCCGGAAAAAATGCTGGTCACTACCCAGCAGCCGACCTGCGAGCACAACTGGTCGCGCGGCAAGGTCCACGACATCGCCTACCTGGGCGGCCACTCGGTGTTCTACGTCGAGCTGCCGAGCGGCAAGATCGTCCAGTCGTTCGTGGCCAACGCCGAGCGCCAGGGCACGCGTCCGACCTGGGGCGATGAAGTGTACGTGTGGTGGGAAGACGACAGCGGCGTGGTACTGCGGTCATGAAACTGCGCAAGCTCAAGCGAGCCTTCCAGCGCTTGATCCCTGAGGGGCGGCACCTGGTGATCGGTGTGCCGTTCATCTGGCTGTTCCTGTTCTTCATGCTGCCGTTCTTCATCGTGTTGAAGATCAGCTTTGCTGAAGCCGACGTGGCGATCCCGCCGTATACCGAGATCTACAGCTACGTCGAAGACAAGATCCAGTTGGTGCTCAACCTGGCCAACTACGGGCTGTTGACCGAGGACGAGCTGTACATCTCGGCCTACCTCGGCTCGTTGAAGATGGCCTTCATCAGCACCCTGCTGTGCCTGTTGATCGGCTACCCGATGGCCTATTCCATCGCCAATGCCCGCAAAGAGTCGCAGACCGTGCTGTTGCTGCTGATCATGATGCCGACCTGGACGGCGATCCTGATCCGCGTCTACGCCTGGATGGGCATCCTCAGCAACAACGGGCTGCTCAACAGCTTCCTGATGTGGCTGGGGCTGATCGACCAGCCGTTGCAGATCCTCAACACCAACCTGGCGGTGTATATCGGCGTGGTCTATTCGTACCTGCCGTTCATGATCCTGCCGCTGTACGCCAACCTGGTGAAGCATGACCCGAGCCTGTTGGAAGCTGCATCGGACCTGGGTTCTAGCACCTTCAACAGCTTCTGGAAGATCACCGTGCCGCTGTCCAAGAACGGCATCATCGCCGGCTGCATGCTGGTGTTCATCCCGGTGGTGGGTGAGTTCGTGATCCCGGAACTGCTGGGCGGCCCGGAAACCCTGATGATCGGTAAGGTGCTGTGGCAAGAGTTCTTCAACAACCGTGACTGGCCGGTGGCGTCCGCGCTGGCGGTGGTGATGCTGGCGATCCTGATCGTGCCCATCCTGCTGTTCAACCGCAGCCAGGCCAAAGAGATGGAGGGCAGGGCATGAAGCGTTTCAGTTTCTCCAAGCTGATGCTGGTGCTCGGCTTGCTGTTCATCTACCTGCCGATGCTGATCCTGGTGATCTACTCGTTCAACGCCTCCAAGCTGGTGACGGTGTGGGGTGGCTGGTCGGTGAAGTGGTACGTCGGCTTGCTCGACAACACCCAGTTGATGGGGTCGGTGATGCGCTCGCTGGAGATCGCCTGCTACACGGCGGTGGCGGCGGTGGCGTTGGGTACCCTGGCGGCCTTCGTGCTGACCCGGGTCACTCGCTTCAAGGGCCGTACGCTGTTCGGTGGCCTGGTCACCGCGCCGCTGGTCATGCCTGAGGTGATCACTGGTCTGTCGCTGTTGCTGCTGTTCGTGGCCATGGCGCAGATGATCGGCTGGCCGCAGGAGCGTGGCATCGTCACCATCTGGATCGCCCACACCACGTTCTGTGCGGCGTATGTGGCGGTGGTGGTGTCGGCGCGGCTGCGTGAGCTGGACCTGTCGATCGAGGAAGCGGCGATGGACCTGGGTGCCAAGCCGTGGAAGGTGTTCTTCCTGATCACCATCCCGATGATTGCGCCTTCGCTGGCGGCGGGCGGCATGATGTCGTTCGCGCTGTCGCTGGACGACCTGGTGCTGGCCAGCTTCGTGTCCGGGCCTGGCTCGACCACCTTGCCGATGGAAGTGTTCTCGGCGGTGCGCCTGGGCGTGAAGCCTGAGATCAACGCCGTGGCCAGTTTGATCCTGCTGTCGGTGTCGCTGGTGACGTTCATGGTCTGGTTCTTCAGCCGCCGTGCTGAAGAGCGTCGTCGCAAGGCGATTCAGCAAGCAATCGAGGAAGGTGCAGCGGCGAACGTGTCGCAGCCACAGGTCAAGCGCCCGACGGCTGCTGCAGCGTCGGCCTGACCCGGTTTGGGGCCGCTTCGCGGCCCCTCAATCCGGCCAATGCCAAGCCGGCTCATCCAGCATCCCCTGCCCGACGATCACAGTCTGCCCCAGCTCTTTCGTCAGCCTTATGGCATTGCACCCCTCATCCTCTTCCAGCGCCGCCACCAACCGCGGGGCATGCGATACCACCCACACCTGGCACTGCTGCGAAGCCCGCCGGATCAGCCGCGCCAGCGCCGGTAGCAAGTCCGGATGCAAGCTGGTCTCCGGTTCGTTGAGCACCATCATGCTCGGTGGGCGGGGCGTCAGCAGGGCTGCCACCAGCAGCAGGTAACGCAAGGTGCCGTCGGACAGCTCGGCGGCACTCAACGGCCGCAACAGCCCTGCCTGCTGAAAGCGCAGGCTGAACAAGCCACCCGGTGTCGCCTCGATGCCCACCTGTGAGCCAGGGAAGGCATCGCTGACCGCCGCCTGCAGCGCCTCGAAATCGCCGATCTCCTTGATGGTCTGCAACGCCGCCGCCAGGTCCCGGCCATCGTGGTGCAGCACAGGCGTGCGGGTGCCAAGGCGCGCTTGGCGTGCCGGTGCCTCGGGGTCGGTACGGAAGTGATCATAAAAGCGCCAGCTGCGGATCTGCTCACGCAGGTGCAGCACTTCAGGTGAACCCTGCACGCTACCGACCTGGTCGAACAGGCTGTCGAACTCGGTCATGTGCTGGCTCATGACCTGCCACTGGCGCCCCTCGCGGGCGCGCACCATGGCCGCGCTGCGCTCCACCAGCAGGCTGGCGGGGCGGCAGACCGGGCCCGCCCAGATCGCTTCATGCTTGATCTGCGGGTCCAGGGAAAACTTCGACTGGCTTGGCTCCGGCAGCCCAAGGCCAATGGCATAACCGAAATCTTCGTCGGTGAAGCCCATTTTCAGGCGCCGTACCTGCTGGCGCGGCCCACCTTGCACCGGCACCTCGCCCTTGAGCATGCGCCGGCTGAGTTTTTCGGGCCCGGCATGGAACGTGGATTCCAGCCCACCCTCGGCGGCCAAGGCATTGACCACCCCGCCGCGCGCTGTCTCGGCCAGCAGGCGCAGGGCCTTGTACAGGTTGGACTTGCCGCTGCCATTGGCGCCGGTAATCAGGTTCAGCCGACCCAGCGGCATCACCAACTGGTTGATCGAGCGGTAGTTGGCAATGGCCAGAGTCGTGAGCATGGGGCGCTTCCGTGTGCGGGCGAACAGGCAGTATCGCTGTTTGCTGAACCCTGAACTACGCTAACAGTCGCATTCCTCGAACCATTTGCGCGCAAGCAAGGAGCCCGCATGACGTTGAGGCGTCTTCTGTCGGTCGTCTGCCTGGGGTTGCTGTTTATGTTGTCGGGGTGCGAGAGGGAAGTCTCGAGCCCGGAACTGCCTCGGGTCGGCGTGCTACAAGTACAACCCACTGACTTCGCTGCCAGGGTCACCCTGACCGGCGACGTGCAGGCACGGGTACAAACCGATTTGTCGTTCCGTGTGGGCGGCAAGATCATTTCACGCAGTGTCGATGTGGGCGATCACGTCAAGGCCAACCAGGTACTGGCGCGGCTCGACCCCAAAGACTTGCAGAACAACGTCGACTCGGCCAAGGCTGAAGTGTTCGCCGCCCAGGCGCGTGTGACACAGACGGCCGCCGCCTTCGTGCGCCAGCAAAAACTGTTGCCCAAAGGCTATACCAGCCAGAGCGAGTACGACTCTGCCGAAGCGGCGCTGCGCAGCAACCAGAGCGCGCTCAAGGCCGCTCAGGCACAGCTGGCCAATGCCCGGGAGCAGTTGAGCTATACCGCGCTGGTGTCCGAGGCCGATGGCGTGATCACCGAGCGCCAGGCCGAAGTCGGCCAGGTGGTGCAGGCGACCATGCCGATCTTCGGCCTGGCCCGCGATGGCGACCGCGACGCGGTGTTCAATGTCTATGAATCGCTGCTGGTGGCACCGCCAAGCGATGCCGGAGTGGTCGTCAGCCTGCTCGATGACCCCAAGGTTCAGGCCCAGGGTTTTGTCCGCGAAATCACCCCGACGGTGTCGGCGCAGAGCGGCACGGTGCAGGTCAAGGTGGCCTTGCGCAACGTGCCGCCGGGCATGCAATTGGGCTCGCCGGTCACCGCCACGGCCAATGCTCAGGGGCGACCGAGCATCGAGTTACCTTGGGCGGCACTGACCAAGGCCTTGCATGAGCCGGCAGTGTGGGTGGTGGGCGAGGGCGACAAGGTCGAGCTGCGCAAAGTGCAGGTCACGCGCTACCTCACCGGCAAGGTCGTCGTCGCCCAAGGCATCAAAGGTGGCGAAACGGTTGTGGTCGGCGGTGGTCAGCTCTTGCATCCGGGCATGCAGGTTGAAAAAGTCGATGCTCAGGATGGAGGCGCCGCGCCATGAAACGTCTAATGCTGATAGGCGCGGCAGGGCTGTTGTTGAGCGCCTGTGGCAGTGAAGAACAGCAACCCGAAGCCGTGCGCCCTGTGCTGTCGACCCTGGTCGAGGCGCAGGCGCAGTCGCAGCTGGGCCGCTTCGCCGGCGCCATCCAGGCGCGTTTTGAAAGTACCCTGGGTTTTCGCGTCTCCGGGCGCATCGCCCGGCGTTGGCTGGATGTCGGCGCCCAGGTGAAACCCGGCGATACCTTGGCCACCCTTGACCCGACCGACCAGCAGAACCAGCTGCGCGCGGCCGAGGGCGACCTCGCCAGGGTTCAGGCGCAGTGGATCAACGCCCAGGCCAACGCACGTCGTCAGCAGCAGTTGTATGACCGCGGCGTTGGCGCCCAGGCCCAGCTGGATATTGCCCAGACCGACCTGAAAACCACCGGTGCCAGCCTGGAACAGGCGCGCTCGGCGGTCAGCCAGGCTCGCGATCAGCTCGACTACAGCACCCTGCGCAGCGACCATGCGGCCGTGATCACCGCCTGGCAGGCCGAAGCCGGGCAGACCGTCACGGCCGGGCAGGCCGTGGTCACCCTGGCCCGACCAGACGTCAAGGAAGCGGTCATCGACTTGCCCATAAACATTGCCGAAGCATTGACCAAGGACCTTACGTTCACCGTTGCCTCGCAGCTGGATACCAGCATCAACACCACCGCCACCCTGCGCGAGCTGGAGCCCCAGGCCGACGCTGCCACGCGCACCCGGCGTGCCCGGCTGACCCTGGCTAGCACCCCGGACGCGTTCCACCTGGGCACGGCGATCAGCGTGACCCTGACCTCGGCGATCACCCCGCGCAGTGAACTGCCCCTGAGCGCGCTGCTTGAGCGTGATGGCAAAACCCAGGTCTGGGTGATCGACCCCCAACAGAAAACAGTCGCCACCCGTGACGTCACGCTGACCGAACGCACCAGCGACAGCTTCATGTTGAGCGCCGGCGTACAACCCGGCGAGCGCGTGGTTACCGCTGGTGTGAACAGCCTCAAGCCCGGCCAGAAAGTTACCTTCGACGAGGACGCGCAATGAAAGGAAGCTTCAACCTGTCCGAATGGGCGCTGCGCCACCAGTCCTTCGTCTGGTACCTGATGTTCGTCGGTTTGTTGATGGGGATTTTTTCCTATTTCAACCTGGGTCGTGAGGAAGACCCGTCGTTCACCATCAAGACCATGGTGATCCAGACCCGCTGGCCCGGTGCGACGCAGGACGAGACCCTTTACCAGGTCACCGACCGCATCGAGAAGAAGCTCGAAGAGCTCGACTCCCTCGACTACACCAAAAGCTACACACGCCCCGGCGAGTCCACCGTCTACGTCTACCTGCGCGACACCACCAAGGCCGCCGACATCCCGGACATCTGGTATCAGGTGCGCAAGAAGATCCAGGACATTCGCGGCGAATTCCCCCAAGGCATCCAGGGGCCGGGCTTCAACGACGAATTCGGCGACGTGTTTGGCTCCATCTACGCCTTTACCGCCGACGGCCTGACCCTGCGCCAGTTGCGCGACTATGTGGAGCAGGCCCGCGCCGAGGTGCGTGAAGTACCCAATATCGGCAAGATCGAACTGGTCGGCACCCAGGACGAAGTGCTGTACCTGAAGTTCTCCACCCGCAAGCTGGCGGCCCTGGGCATCGACCAGCGCCAAGTCATGCAGGCGCTGCAGCAACAGAACGCGGTGACCCCGGCCGGGGTGATCGAAGCCGGGCCAGAGCGCATCTCGGTACGTACTACCGGGCAGTTCGCCTCCGAGAAAGACCTGCAAACCGTCAACCTGCGGATCAATGACCGCTTCTTCCGCCTGGCCGATATCGCCGATATCGAGCGCGGCTACGTCGACCCGCCTGCGCCGATGTTCCGCTACAACGGCCAGACTGCCATTGGCCTGGCGATCGGCATGAAGGCCGGCGGCAACATTCAAGTGTTCGGCGCTGCGCTGAAGCAGAAGATGGACAGCATCGTCAGCGACCTGCCAGTGGGCGTGGGTGTGCACACCGTGTCCGACCAGTCGGTGGTGGTCAAGGACGCGGTGGGCGGTTTTACCAGCGCCTTGTTCGAGGCGGTGGTGATCGTGCTGGCGGTGAGCTTCGTCAGCCTGGGCGTGCGCGCCGGGCTGGTGGTGGCCTGCTCGATCCCGCTGGTGCTGGCCATGGTCTTTGTGTTCATGGAATACAGCGGCATCACCATGCAGCGGATCTCGCTGGGTGCGCTGATCATCGCCCTGGGGCTGCTGGTGGACGATGCGATGATTACCGTCGAGGTGATGGTCACACGGCTGGAAATGGGCGAGAGCAAGGAGCAGGCGGCTACCTTTGCCTACACCTCCACGGCATTCCCCATGCTCACCGGCACCTTGGTGACCGTGGCCGGCTTCGTGCCGATCGGCCTCAATGCCAGTTCTGCCGGCGAGTACACCTATACCCTGTTCGCAGTGATCGCCGTGGCACTGATCGTGTCCTGGGTGGTGGCGGTGTTCTTTGCGCCGGTGCTGGGCGTGCATATTCTCAAGATTGACAAGCTCAAGGCCCACGACGCCGAGCCTGGCCGCTTAGGGCGGGCGTTCGAAGGCGGTTTGCTGTGGTGTATGCGCAACAGATGGCTGACCATCATCGGTACCATCGTATTGTTCGTCCTGGCGTTGTTCTGCATGCGCTTTGTGCAAAACCAGTTCTTCCCGTCGTCCGATCGCCCGGAAATCCTCGTCGATCTCAACTTGCCGCAAAACGCCTCGATCGAGGAGACGCGCAAGGTGGTCGACCGCCTGGAGGCGAGAATCAAGGACGACCCGGACCTGGTGCGCTGGAGCACCTATATCGGCCAGGGCGCAATCCGCTTCTACCTGCCCCTGGACCAGCAACTGCAGAACCCGTACTACGCCCAGCTGGTCATCGTCAGCAAAGGCTTCGAGGAGCGTGCAGGCATGATGGTGCGCCTGCAGAAACTGCTGCATGAAGAGTTCGTCGGCATCGGCACCAACGTGCAGTCGCTGGAGATGGGCCCGCCGGTGGGCCGGCCGATCCAGTACCGCGTCAGCGGCAAGGACATCGACCAGGTGCGCAAGCATGCGATCGACCTGGCCACGCTGCTCGATGCCAACGAGCACATCGGCGAGATGATCTACGACTGGAACGAGCCCGGTAAGGTGCTGCGGATCGAAATCGCCCAGGACAAGGCACGCCAGCTGGGGCTGTCGTCCGAAGACGTGGCGAACGTGATGAACAGCATCGTCAGCGGCGCACCTGTGACCGAGGTCAACGACAATATCTACCTGGTGGACGTGGTCGCCCGTGCCGTGGACAGCGAGCGGGGTTCGCCGGACACACTGCAGAACCTGCAGATCGTCACCCCAAGTGGCACCTCGATACCGCTGCTGGCCTTCGCCACCGTGCGCTACGAACTGGAGCAGCCGCTGGTGTGGCGCCGTGACCGCAAGCCGACCATCACCATCAAGGCCTCGGTCAACGGCGACATCCAGCCCACCGACCTGGTGGCCCAACTGAAGCCGAAGATCGATGAGTTCGCCAGCCAGTTGCCGGTCGGCTACGAAGTGGCCACGGGCGGTACGGTGGAGGAGAGCAGCAAAGCCCAAGGCCCGATCGCCAAGGTCATCCCGCTGATGCTGTTCCTCATGGCGACCTTCCTGATGATCCAGCTGCACAGCGTGCAGAAGCTGTTCCTGGTGGTCAGCGTGGCGCCGCTGGGGCTGATCGGTGTGGTGCTGGCGCTGGTGCCGACCGGTACGCCGATGGGCTTTGTGGCGATTCTCGGGATTCTCGCCCTGGCCGGCATCATCATTCGCAACTCGGTGATCCTGGTGACCCAGATCGACGAGTTCGAAGCGCAGGGGTTCTCGCCATGGGATGCGGTGGTGGAGGCCACCAACCATCGGCGGCGGCCGATCTTGTTGACTGCGGCGGCAGCCAGCCTGGGCATGATCCCCATTGCCCGAGAGGTGTTCTGGGGGCCGATGGCCTATGCCATGATCGGCGGCATCATCGTCGCGACGTTGCTGACCTTGCTGTTCCTGCCGGCCCTGTATGTGGCCTGGTACAAGATCCGCGAGCCGCAAAAACAAAACTGAAGCGCTACACCGAACCCTGTGGGCGCGGCTAAACCCGCGCCCGCAGGGTCTTTTTAAAATGGTTATATAAACATTCTTAAACAGTATTTTTAAGAATATCCGCGCCTCACTACTATTGCCCTCAAGCCAGGCGCAAACCCCCTTCAAATCTCTGCCCGGCACCCTCACTCCAAGGAGAACGAGCATGAGTGCATCTCTGCGTAGCATCGACGGTCAGGACGAAGCCACCATTCTGCGTGAGATCCAGAGCGCCTTGCGCGATCTGCGCTTCGGTGCGGTGGAGATTACCGTGCACAACGCTCAGGTCGTCCAGATCGAGCGCAAGGAGAAGTTCCGCCTGCAACAGCCCGGCAACAAGTCCGGCTGATCGCGCCACACCTTCAAAAAATTAGAAAAATGCCAATCGGGAGCTTCACCATGTCCATCCGCCGTTATGCGCTCGCCGCCCTGGCCAGTGCTGTTTTTGCCGGTTCCGCAATCGCCAAGGACTACGAACTGCTGAACGTGTCCTATGACCCGACCCGTGAGTTGTACCAACAGTACAACGCCGAATTCATCAAGCACTGGCAGCAGTCCCACCCGGACGACAAGGTGAAGATCCAGCAATCCCACGGTGGCTCGGGCAAACAGGGCCGTGCCGTGATCGATGGCCTGCGCGCCGACGTGGTGACCTTGGCCCTGGCCGGCGACATCGACGAAATCGCCAAGCTCGGCAAGACCCTGCCGGACAACTGGCAGACCCGCCTGCCGGACGCCAGCACCCCGTACACCTCGACCATCGTGTTCTTGGTGCGCAAGGGCAACCCGAAAGGCATCAAGGACTGGGGCGATCTGATCAAAAAAGACGTTTCGGTCATCACCCCGAACCCGAAAACCTCCGGCGGCGCACGCTGGAACTTCCTTGCCGCCTGGGCCTACGGCCTGAAGACCGGTGGTAGCGAAGACAAGGCCAAGGCCTATGTGCAAGAGCTGTTCAAGCACGTGCCAGTGCTGGATACCGGCGCCCGTGGCTCGACCATCACCTTCGTCAACAACGGCCAGGGCGACGTCCTGCTGGCCTGGGAAAACGAAGCCTTCCTGGCGCTGAAGGAAGACGGTGGCGCCGACAAGTTCGAAATCGTCGTGCCTTCGCTGTCGATCCTGGCCGAGCCACCGGTGGCCGTGGTCGACAAGAACGCCGAGAAGAAGGGCAATACCGCAATTGCCACCGAATACCTCAAGCACCTGTACAGCCCGGCTGGCCAGAAGATTGCCGCCGAGAACTTCTACCGCCCACGTGACGAGAAGGTCGCTGCCGAATTCGGCAAGCAATTCCCGAAACTGGACCTGGTAACCATCGACAAGGACTTCGGTGGCTGGAAAACTGCGCAACCGAAGTTCTTCAACGACGGCGGTGTGTTCGACCAGATCTATCAGGCCCAGTAATTCTGCGCCTGCGGGAGCAACACCCTTCAGTAGCCTGCACGGGCCCGGCTTAACCGCCGGGCTTCGTGCGTTCAACCAGGGATATTTATGTCACGTCGTATTTCCCCCGTCATACCCGGCTTCGGGCTGACGCTGGGCTACACCTTGGTGTACCTCAGCCTGATTGTGCTGATACCGCTGGCCGCGATGTTCGTGCATGCCGCGCAGCTGACCTGGGAGCAGTTCTGGACCATCATCAGCGCGCCGCGGGTGATCGCCGCGCTCAAGCTGAGTTTCGGCACCGCCCTGTTCGCCGCCATCATCAATGGCGTGATCGGCACCCTGCTGGCCTGGGTGCTGGTGCGCTACACCTTCCCCGGGCGCAAGATCATCGACGCGATGATCGACCTGCCATTCGCCCTGCCGACTGCCGTTGCCGGTATCGCCCTGACTGCCCTGTACGCCCCGGCGGGCTGGGTTGGCCAGTTCGCCACTGACCTGGGCTTCAAGATTGCCTACACGCCGCTGGGCATCACCCTGGCGCTCACCTTCGTCACGCTGCCATTCGTGGTGCGCACGGTGCAGCCGGTACTGGCCGACATCCCGCGTGAAGTGGAAGAGGCCGCCGCCTGCCTGGGCGCGAAACCGCTACAGGTGTTCCGCCATATACTGGCGCCAGCACTGCTGCCCGCCTGGCTGACCGGTTTTGCCCTGGCCTTCGCCCGCGGGGTGGGTGAGTATGGTTCGGTGATCTTCATTGCCGGCAACATGCCGATGAAGACCGAGATCCTGCCGCTGCTGATCATGGTCAAGCTCGACCAGTACGACTACACCGGCGCGACCGCCATCGGCGTGTTGATGCTGGTGGTTTCCTTCATTCTGCTGCTGCTGATCAACCTGCTGCAGCGCCGTATCGAAACCCCTTGAAGGAGGCCGGCTATGTCTAGTTCATCCCTGAGCGCTACTGCCGCCGCCAATGCTGCCCGGCGTGGCAGCGCCACCTCGCGGCGTATTCTGATCGGCCTTGGCTGGCTGGTGTTCGCGCTGTTCCTGCTGCTGCCGCTGGTGATCGTGGTGTCGCAGGCTTTGAAGAACGGGTTTGGCACCTTCTTCGAAGCGATTTTCGAGCCTGATGCGCTGTCTGCGCTCAGGCTGACCTTGCTGGCGGTGGCCATTTCGGTACCGCTGAACCTGGTGTTCGGCGTCAGCGCCGCGTGGTGCGTAAGCAAGTACACCTTCCGCGGCAAGAGCGTGCTGGTCACCCTGATCGACCTGCCGTTCTCGGTGTCGCCGGTGATCGCCGGCCTGGTCTACGTGCTGATGTTCGGCGCCCAAGGCTTCTTCGGGCCATGGCTGCAGGACCACGATATCCAGATCGTCTTTGCCTTACCGGGCATCGTGCTGGCCACCATCTTCGTCACCGTGCCGTTCGTGGCCCGTGAACTGATCCCGCTGATGCAGGAGCAGGGCACCCAGGAAGAAGAGGCCGCGCGCCTGCTCGGTGCCAATGGCTGGCAGATGTTCTGGCACGTGACCCTGCCGAACATCAAGTGGGGCCTGATCTACGGCGTGGTGCTGTGTACCGCGCGAGCCATGGGTGAGTTCGGCGCGGTGTCGGTGGTGTCGGGCCATATCCGCGGCGTCACCAACACCTTGCCGCTGCACGTGGAGATCCTCTACAACGAGTACAACCACGTCGCGGCCTTCAGCGTGGCCAGCCTGTTGCTGATCCTGGCGCTCTTCATCCTGCTGCTCAAGCAGTGGAGCGAGAACCGTATTAACCGCCTGCGCCACAGCGCTGCGGAGGAATAATTCATGTCGATCGAAGTTCGTAACGTCAGCAAGCGCTTCAACAGCTTCCAGGCCCTGGACAACATCAACCTGGATATCCACAGCGGTGAGCTGGTGGCCTTGCTCGGCCCGTCCGGCTGCGGCAAGACCACCCTGCTGCGCATCATCGCCGGGCTGGAAACGCCGGATGACGGCAGCATCGTGTTTCACGGCGAGGATGTGTCTGGCCACGACGTGCGTGATCGCAACGTCGGGTTCGTATTCCAGCATTACGCGCTGTTCCGCCATATGAGCGTGTTCGACAACGTCGCTTTCGGCCTGCGCATGAAGCCCAAGGGCGAGCGCCCGAGCGAGAGCAAAATTGCCGAGAAAGTGCATGAGCTGCTGAACATGGTGCAGCTCGACTGGCTCTCCGACCGTTACCCCGAGCAGCTTTCCGGTGGCCAGCGCCAGCGTATCGCCCTGGCTCGCGCCTTGGCGGTGGAGCCCAAGGTGCTGTTGCTCGATGAGCCGTTCGGTGCCCTGGATGCCAAGGTGCGTAAAGAGCTGCGCCGCTGGCTGGCGCGCCTGCACGAGGACATCAACCTGACCTCGGTGTTCGTGACCCATGACCAGGAAGAGGCCATGGAAGTAGCGGACCGCATCGTGGTGATGAACAAGGGCGTGATCGAGCAGATCGGTTCGCCGGGTGAGGTGTACGAGCAGCCGGCCAACGACTTCGTTTATCACTTCCTGGGTGACTCCAACCGCCTGGCCTTGAGCGAAGGGAACCATGTGCTGTTCCGCCCCCACGAGGTGTCGCTGTCGCGGCATGAGACCGAGGGGCATCACGCCGCCGAGGTGCGCGACATTCGCCCGCTGGGCGCGACGACCCGGGTGACGTTGAAGGTGGAAGGGCAGAGCGAGCTGATCGAAGCTGAGGTGGTCAAGGACCACGATAGCCTGACTGGCCTGGCGCGGGGGGAGACGCTGTTCTTCAGGCCGAAGGTCTGGCAGAAGGTGGCGGATATCTGATCTGTCAGTGAACGAAGAACCCGGGCATGGTCCCGGGTTTTTTATGCCTGATGGATTGCTGAGGCTGCGAAGCCCTCGCAACAATCTGATGCCTAACGCGAATATTTTATATGCCCTGAATGCATCGTCTTTTTCTGACGCCTCTACAGCCCTTGAGGCGCGAGGCTTTGCTAGAGAACATGCTTTTTAATATTCAATATGGTTCTAACCATAATTTTAAATATTACTTTAAGAGATAAGCCTCTGGCCCCGATGATTCAGCCACACACCTGAATCGAGACCCCAGGAGTTTGATCAATGGGTAATGTCCAGACGGCCGTCAGGGCCTACGACCAGCCATGGCGCCCGGCATCCGGCGACCTGGTCGAGCTTGGACGCACGCTTCGTCTTCCGCTTGGCCAGCAGCGCCTGCAACGCACGCCTACCAGCGGCCTGAAGCGCCGCGACAAGTTGGCGTTGGCGTTGCTGGTGCTGGCGCTGCATGGCGCCGCCGCCTACTGGGTCAGCCAGGCACCGACGCCTGAGCTGCCAGTGGTGCCGCCGCAGGTGCCGCCCATGACCATCGAGTTCGCCGCGCCGGCGCCGCCCGTGGTCGAGCCGCCACCCCCCGCCCCCGCGCCGCCGGTGGTCGAGCCACCACCGCCGCCGCCGGTAGTCGACGAGCTGGCAGCCAAGCCCAAGCCCAAGCCAAAACCGGTGCCCAAGCCTGTGGTCAAGCAACCACCCAAGCCGCAGCCGAAACCGGTCGAGGCACCGCCGCCTGCACCGGTGGCAGCCCCCGCGCCGCCAGCCCCCGCGCCACACGCGCCGGCCCCGGTGACGCCGGCTTCGGCCAACGCTGCGTATTTGAAGAACCCGGCGCCGGAGTACCCGCAGATGGCTCAGCGCCGCGGTTGGGAAGGCACCGTGCTGCTGCGTGTCGAGGTACTGCCCAGCGGCAAGCCAGGGCAGATCCAGGTGCAGAAGAGCAGCGGCCGCGATGCCCTGGACGCCGCTGCGCTGGCGGCGGTCAAGCGCTGGAGCTTCGTCCCTGCCAAGCAAGGCGACGTGGCCCAGACCGGCTGGGTCAGCGTGCCGATCGACTTCAAGCTTCGATAACTCTTTTCAACGCATCAGCAGAACATAGGAAGACATCATCATGAGCCTGTTGGCATCCCCCCTCGAATCCGTTGAAAGCGCAGTCATCTGGCTGCTGGTCGGCTTCTCCGTCGTCACCTGGGGCCTCGCCCTGGTCAAGGTCGTGCAGTTCGTGCGGCTGAAGCACCAGGACAAACGCTTCCACCAGCAATTCTGGGCCGCCTCGAGCCTGGACTCGGCCGCCGAAATCAGCCACGAGCTGCCTGGCCCGGCCGCTCGCGTCGCGCAGTCCGGCTATGCCGCCATTGCCGTGGGCGATACCACCCAGGCCAACGACCTCAGCCACGCCATCAATCACCAGGACCGCCTCGAGCGCGCCCTGCGCCAGCAGATCGTGCGCGAGCGCCGTTCGCTGGAAACCGGCCTGGCCGTGGTCGCCAGTATCGGCAGTACCTCGCCCTTCATCGGCTTGTTCGGCACCGTGTGGGGCATCATGGAAGCGCTCAAGGGCATCAGTGCGGCAGGTTCTGCCAGCCTCGAAACCGTGGCTGGGCCTATCGGCGCGGCGCTGGTGGCCACGGGTGTGGGTATTGCGGTCGCGGTGCCTGCGGTGCTGGTCTACAACTACTTCCTGCGTCGCCTCAAGCTGACCGCCGCAGACCTCGACGACTTCGCCCATGACTTCTACAGCCTGGCGCAGAAGAGTGCCTTCCGGGTACTGGTGCACCCGGCGGTGCACAAGGCCCAGGCCGGGTTTACCCAGCCAGTGAAGGAGGCGTCCTGACATGGCCTTTTCGACCCAGGACAGCGACGAAGTCCTCAGTGAAATCAACGTCACGCCGCTGGTGGATGTCATGCTGGTGCTGCTGGTGGTGTTCATCGTCACCGCGCCACTGCTGACCAACGCCATCCCCATCAACCTGCCCAAGACCGAGGCGGTGGCCCCGGTGGAGCAGAAGGACCCGCTGGTGGTGAGCATCGACGGGGCCGGCAAGTTGTTCATCAACAAGGACGAGATCCAGCCGGACCTGCTGGAGACCAACCTCAAGGCGGCCAAGGCCAAGGACGCGCAAGTGCGTGTGCAATTGCAGGCCGACGACGGCGTGAACTACGGCGAAGTCGCGCGTGCCATGGCGGCGATCGAACGTGCGGGCATCAGCAAGCTGGCGGTGATCACCGCGCGCTGATACCCGGCAACCCTCTTCAGGCAAGTACGCTCTATGAGCGCTTATGGGCCACATCTCTTGGCAGGGGTTGGCCCTTTTTTTTGGTTGAGAATGCATTTTGGCGACAAGGAGCTCGCCAGTGAATTTTTAGCGCCTGTCAGATCGAGCGCCGCAACCCCTGAGCCAGGCACCACGACGCCATCACACCATCCCCATCTCAGTCGCTCTGTAAATGAATTTAAGTTATTAATAAATAGCTTCTTATTCCTTTACGAATATAACTGCCTCCCTATACTGGTCTCCAAGCACGCAAACTTACTGGAGGCGTCCCCATGCGCAATGAGTCTATTCGTTACCTGATTGTGCCGGGCTGGCAAGGATCGCCAGACAACCATTGGCAGAGTCACTGGCAGCGCACCCTGCCCAACAGCGCCCGGGTAGAGCAGCTCGACTGGCTGACCCCGCAACGGCGCGATTGGGTGCAGGCCCTGGAGCAGGCGATTACCGCCGAACGCTCGCCGGTGATCCTCATCGCCCACAGCCTGGGCTGCATCACCGTCGCCCACTGGGCTGCCGAGGCCAGCCCGGCGTTGCTGCGCCAAGTGCGTGGCGCGCTGCTGGTGGCGCCTGCGGATGTCGAGCGGCCGACCTGCGCGCCGGCTCTGCGCAACTTCGCGCCGATCCCGATGCAGGCGCTGCCGTTCCCAAGCCAGGTGGTCAGCTCCGACAACGACCCGGCAGTGAGCGTGCCGCGTGCACTGCACCTGGCCCAGGCCTGGGGTGCTGAAGCGGGGTTGCTGACCAATGCCGGGCACATCAACGTCAAGTCCGGCCACGAGCGCTGGGAACAAGGCTTCGCCTACCTGTATCGCCTGCAGAGCCGGGTCGAGCAGCGCGCACTGCGCCGCGCCTGATCGCCCCTACTGATTACCGTTAGCCTGACGCCCGGCCATCGAAGGCCTGGGGCGGGAGTTCGTCATGACCTTTCAAAACCCGTTTGGCCAGCCGCTGCTGACCTTCCCCGAGCTGGACAAGAGCCCGCTGAGCATTCGTGCCAAGGCCCTGGTGTTCATCGACCCCCGTTCGCAACAGCTTCGCCAAGACCTCGAACGCCTGGCGCCACTGCCCTTGCCTGTGCTGATTCGTGGCGAGACCGGTACCGGCAAGGAGTTGCTGGCGCGGCAGATTCATCGCGCCAGTGACCGCAGCGGGCTGTTCGTGTCGGTCAACTGCGCGGCCATCAGCCCGACCTACGCCGACGCCGAATTGTTCGGCTACAGCGCTGGTGCCCACAGCGGCACTGCCAGCAGCCGCGCCGGGTGGTTCGGTTCGGCCAACGGCGGCACCCTGTACCTGGACGAGATAGCCGACTTGCCGCTGGAGATCCAAGGCAAGCTGCTGGCCGCGCTGGAAAACCGCGAAGTGACCCGCGTCGGCGCGCAGCAGCCTCAGCCTGTGGATGTGCGCCTGGTGGCGGCGACCAGCATCGACCTGGCGCGGGTGGTGAAGGCTGGCAGGTTTAATGAGCGCCTGTACCAGTACCTGCGCGAGGGCGCGCTGGAACTGCCCCCCTTACGCGAGCGCCGTGGCGATATTCTGCCGTTGGCCGAGTACTTTGTGGGTATCTACACCGCCCGCCTGCAACGCTCTGTGCCGCTGATCAGCGACGCGGCCCAGCAGGTGCTGGAAGCCCATGCCTGGCCCGGCAACACCCGCGAGCTGGAGAACGTCATCCACTTCGCCCTGCTGGTGAATGACAGCGAAGAGATCCAGCCGGAGGACCTCGACCTGCCCAACCCTGCGTGTTAGACAGCGCTCATAAGCAAAGGCGGTGATGGCAGTTTGTTTTTGGAATAAGCAGCTAATTAAAAGATATTGTTGCGGTATAAGAAATCTCGGTATTGTCCGCTTCACGCCCACCCCACACGGGGCAGGGCACACGACTTCGCCATCGCCGATGGCCCAGATTCAGAACAAGGACCACCATGAAGAAGACCCTGCTGACCACTGCCCTGGCCGCCGCCCTGTCGCTCGCTGGCCTGGCCAATGCCGCCGAAAAACTGGTGGTGGCTGCCACCCCGGTGCCGCATGCCGAGATTCTCGAGCTGATCAAGCCGACCCTGGCCAAGGAAGGCGTAGACCTGCAGATCAAAGTCTTCACCGACTACGTGCAGCCCAACGTGCAGGTTGACCAGAAGCGTCTGGACGCCAACTACTTCCAGACCCTGCCGTACCTGCAGAACTTCAACGAGGGCAAAGGCACCCACCTGGAAACCGTGGTCGGCGTGCACGTCGAACCGTTCGGTGGCTACTCGAAGAAGGTCAAAAGCCTGAGCGAGCTGAAGGAAGGCGCCACCGTTGCCATCCCTAACGAGGGCAGCAACAGCGGCCGTGCCCTGCTGCTGCTGCAGAAGGCTGGCCTGATCACACTGAAAGATCCGAAAAATGCCTTGGCCACCCCGAAAGACATCGCCACGAACCCGAAGAATCTGAAATTCCGCGAGCTGGAATCGGCCATGCTGCCGCGTGTGCTGGATCAGGTTGACTTGGACATGATCAACACCAACTACGCCCTGGAAGCCGGCCTGAACCCGGCCAAGGATGCGCTGGTGATCGAAGGTGCCGATTCGCCTTACGTGAACTTCCTGGTGGCTCGCCCGGACAACAAGGACAGCGACGCCATCCAGAAGCTGGCCAAGGCTCTGACCAGCCCGGAAGTGAAGGAATTCATCGCCAAGAAATACAGCGGTGCGGTACTGCCGGCGTTCTGATCCGGTTGTAGCCCTCCCACACGGTCCAGGTACTGCACACACCTGTGTTCCAGTGCCAATCCTGTGGGAGCGGGCTTGCCCCGCGAATGGGCTGCGCAGCAGCCCTTACTCAGCCGGCAGCAATCTCAAGGTGCTCTGCGCCGGTATCACTCCCATCTGTGCCTTCTGATACTGCCCCTCGATATAGCCCTTGGCCTGGTCCGCATAATGCTGGTCAAACGGCACGCCACTTTGCCCAACCGGGTTGCTCGTCAATGCCTGCCCCGTATCGGCAAAGTCGATCAGCCTTCGCGTCGAAGGCCCATAAGTCACCGGCCATGGCGCCGGCCCGATCTTCGCCGACAGATTGTTGGGCACCTCATGCGTGCCTGGCGCGGCAAACGGGCCGACGTTGAACAGCAGGTTCAGCGGCTTTTTCACGCCGAGCGGATGGTTATGGGTCAAGGTATGGGCCTTGCCCCATTGCCAACTGGCCGGGTCGCTGCCCAGGGTATCGCGCAGGTGCTTCAGGCTCTTCTGCCAGGCGATGCGCACGATTGCCGCACGGTCGGTACGTTCGTTGGCACCTCGGGTGCTCCACCAGGGCGACGCGGCATCCGCTGCCAGGCGGGGCAGGGCGGCATCGATGGCACGGGTGCTGATCAGCACCGGGAACCAGGTGTCGCCCAGTTCGTCATGCAGGGCAGCGAATGCCAGTTCATAGAGAAACTGGTTGAACAGCGTCGCGCTGGTCGAGTCCAGGGGGTAGTCACCGGCCCAGGCGGCCAGTTGCTCGACCAGCTCTTTTTCCTCGTCGCCCTCGGCCACCGCGCGCAGCGTCGCCAGCAACGGGGCAAGGGTGCGCGGGCCATAATCGCTGGTGGTGTCCAGCTGCAAGGCCTGGCTGTTCTGGGTGTCCCACTTCACGTCAGGGTTGGCCAGGTGGCGGTCGAGCTGGCGGCCGCGGTCCGGCAAGTTGTAGTAGCCCGGGACGGGCACGGCCGAGGGCGGCTGATAGTTGGCCGAAACGATGTAGCCGCGTGCCGGGTTCTCTTGCTGAGGGTTGGCACTGAAGGGGTAGAAACCGAGCTTGTCCGCCTGCGGGCTGGCGCCATCGAGGATGAACGTCGGGTTGACGCCTTGCGGGCGGATCGGCAGTTGTGCCGCTGCCCACCAGCCGATATCGCCACGGGCATTGGCCCAGACGAAGTTCAGCCCAGGCGCCTGAACCTTAGCGGCGGCCTCGCGCATATTGCCCAGGGTGTCGGCACGGTTGAGCTGGTAGAACCCGTCGAGAATCGGGTTTTCGGTTTCAAGAAAGGCCCACCACATGGCCACCGGCGTGGTCCCGGCGCTTGCGCCCAGCACCTCGTTGACGATCGGGCCGTGGGGCGAGCGGCGCAGGCTGATGGTGACCGGAGCCTCGCCTTTGACGGCGATGGTCTGTTCAGTCTTTTCCAGTGTTTGCCATGTGCCGTCGATCATCACCTGGTCGCTGTTGGCGGGGTTGGTCCGTTCGGCGATCAGGTCGACGTCATCGTTCTGGAACATGGTCAGGCTCCAGCCGAAGTCGCGGTTGTGCCCGAGTAGTGCGAAGGGGTTCAGGGCCTGGAAGTAGCCGTAGAGGTTGAACCCAGGCGCCGAAAGTTCGGCCTCGTACCACACCGCCGGCACTGCGAAACTGATGTGCGGGTCACCGGCCAGCAGGGGCTTGCCGCTGCGGGTACGGCTGCCGGAAACGGCCCAGGCGTTGCTGCCTTCGAACTGCGGGATACCGGCGTCGTTCAGGGCGTCATGGCTGAGCCGGGCAAGTGCCTCCAGGCTGCGCCAGTCGGCGGCGGCCAAGGGGCTAGCCAAGGCACCCTCGGGCTGCCAGTCGAGGTCGAAGATCTTCAGGTACTGCGGACCAAGCTGGTCGCGGATGTAGGTCAGTGCCGGCTCGGTACGGAACGCGGCGGCGAAACTGTAGGCCAGGTAGCCGGCGATGCTGAGGGTGTCTTCGGCAGTGAACGGACGTGGGGTAATGCCCAGCAGGTCGAATTCGATTGGCTTGGGGTGGCTGGCCTGCCAGCTGTCGATGCCTTCAAGGTAGGCTTGCAAGGCCTGCCAGGCGGGCGATTGACGGTCCAGCCGCTGCACCATCAGTGCCGCCTGATCGCGGATGCGCAGGCTGCGGAACAGGGTATCGGTGGGCAGCAGTTTGTCGCCGAGCACCTCGGCCAGCTCGCCTCGGGCCAGGCGGCGCATGATTTCCATCTGGAACAACCGGTCCTGGACATGCACGTAGCCCAAGGCGCGATACAGGTCCTGTTCGTTCTGCGCCTGCAGGTGCGGCACGCCGCGCGCGTCATAGCGCACACTGACCGGCGCCTGCAGGCCGGCGATCAGCACCTCGCCCTCGCGTTGTGGCAGCTTGCCGTGCACGTACCAGTAACCGGCGCCAGCGGCCACGGCGATCACCACGGCCAACAGGGTCAGGCTGCGCTTCATCGAGACTCCTTGTGCATTCGAACGGAAACTGTGGTCCGATCATCGACGGATTCGCGAACAGAGCATAGCCCTCGAAAGGAGTTTCCATGTCCCTCAGCGAAAAACAGAAAATGCTCAGCGGCCAGCTCTACCACGCAGGCTGCCCCGAGCTGCAGGCCGAGCAGATTGCCAACAAGCACTGGATGCATCGCTACAACAACAGCTTCGAACTGCTCAACGACGCACGTCACAGCCTGCTGGCCGAGCACTTTGGCCAAGCCGGCGAAGGCACGGTGATCCGCCCGCCGTTCTATTGCGACTATGGCTACAACATCAACGTTGGCAGCAATACGTTCATGAACTTCAACTGCGTGATCCTCGATGTGCTGCCGGTGCACATCGGCGACGATTGCCAGATTGGCCCGGCGGTGCAGATCTACACCGCCGACCACCCATTGGACCCTGAGCTGCGCCGCACCGGCCTTGAAAGCGGTCGGCCGGTGACCCTCGGCAACAATGTGTGGATTGGCGGCGGGGCGATCATCCTGCCGGGGGTGACCATTGGCGACAACGCGGTGGTCGGCGCGGGCAGCGTGGTGACGCGCGATGTGCCCGCGGGTGCGGTGGTGGTGGGTAACCCGGCGCGGGTGCGTCAGGCGCCCCAAGGGCAGTAGCAACCCACCGCCAGGGTGTTGGAGGCGGTCACTGGGCGGCCGTCCAGCAACGCCTTGATAATCGGCTCGATGAAGCTGTTGCTGGCGTTGCACACCGCGCCCTCGCTGTAGGGGCCGAAGTAGGCCAGGTGGCCTTGCCGGTCCCAGATGGCCACGGCCGGGGAGGCGGGCAGGTGTTCGCTGCCAGGAAGGCTGGCGAGGGGCTTGAGGGCAGTGAGGTTCGCCGGTAGCTGGCCGTGGCTGCCGGGCTTTTGCAACACATGGAAAGTGACGCCCTGCCCTGTGAACTGGCTGACCAGGTCGCCCAGGTGTTGCTGGTTACCGACATTGCACGGGCAGGCCGGGTCCCAGAAGTGCACGACGCGGATCGGCCCGGGGCCGGCCAGTTGGGGGGGCAGTTGCAGTTGGCTGCCGTCGAACAGGGTGGTCTGGTTGTCGAACGGGCGCAGGTAGCGGGCCTGGAAGGCGTCGTAGGCCAGCCACAGGGTGAGGATGCAGAGCAACAGGGCAAGCAGCTTGATGGCGCGAGAATTCATGAGGGTGTCCGCGGGCCTTTGTAGGAGCGGCCTTGCGTCGCGAACGGGGTGCGGAGCAGCCCCAGCAATGTTGGCGGCGAAGCTGAAATCCTGGGGCTGCTCCGCACCCCGTTCGCGACGCAAGGCCGCTCCTACAAGGACCGATGCCAGGTATTGGTAAGTGATCAAGCTTGCCACGTTGAGGCTCAGAGCTGAATATCACAGATCAATACTCGCTTCGCTCTGGATGTACCCAATGCCCGCTGCCTTACTCCCCGACCTGCTGCGCGCCAGCCTGGCGCCCTTGACCGATCGCCAGCCGTTGTCGGCGCAGGGTCGGGATTACCAGCATTTCTACGGCCTGGATCTGCCTGTACAGCGCTGGCTGGGTGGCTTCCAGGCGGCCGGGTTCGATGTGGTTGGGCAAGTCTGGCTACCGCCGCAGCCGGTGGCCACCATATTCCTGCTGCATGGCTATTACGACCACATGGGCCTCTACCGGCATGTGATCGAGTGGGCGCTGGGCCAGGGCTACGCGGTGATCAGCTGCGACTTGCCCGGGCATGGCCTGTCCAGTGGTGAGCGGGCCAGCATCAGTGACTTCTCGCTGTATCAGCAGGTGCTCGATACGCTGTTCGAGCAAGCACGCAGGCTGGACCTGCCGCGCCCTTGGCACCTGTGCGGGCAGAGTACGGGTGGCGCCATCGTGGTCGACCACCTGTTGCACCGGGGCGAGCAAAGCCCGGCCGACGGACAGGTGATTCTGCTTGCACCGCTGGTGCGGCCCAGTGCCTGGCGGTGGTCGAAGTTCAGCTACTGTGTGCTGCGCCATTTCGTCAACGGTATCGAACGGCGGTTCAGTGAGAACACCAATGACCCGGCATTCCTGACGTTCCTGGAGGCCGACCCGCTGCAACCGCGCCGCCTCCCGACCGCATGGGTCGGTGCACTGATCGCCTGGGTCAAGCGCATAGAAGCGGCGCCACGCAGCACGCGGCGGCCCTTGATCGTGCAGGGTGAGGCGGATGGCACGGTAGACTGGCCCTACAACCTCGAAGTGCTCAAGGCCAAGTTCACCGAGCCGCAGATCCTGATGCTGCCCGACGCGCGGCACCACCTGGCCAATGAACTGCCCGGCATTCGCCAGCGTTACTTCGCCTTCATCGACCAGCGCCTTGGCTGATCACTTGAGGTCGGCAGCGCTCTGGCCCACCGCCAGCCCCGCGCGCACCGCCGCCAGTGCCGCCTGGTAATACGCCTTGCCTTCGGCCGATTCGGCGAAGGTGGCAAACGCTTCAAGCTCGGCGTCGGACAAGTCGCGGTAGACATACAGCAGGGTATTGTTGAGGTCTTCGCCGATCTGGTTCATCAGCCGCTGGCGCTGGCCGTCGAGCAGGCCCTGGGCCTGACCGCCGCCGAACAGGCCGGGGATCATCGAGCTGAGGCTGTCGGCGGCGACGCCGGCAATCGCCAGGCTGACTTCGGCACCCGCTTCGCGGGCTGGCAACGCCTGGGCCAAGTGGCCGATGAGCAGCAAGCGGTCGTCGCTGGCCTGGATCTTCGGCAGGCCCTTGGCATGCTTGGCCAATTGGTCCTTGCGCGTGGCCTGCAGTTCGGCGGCCACCACCTTGCGGCCCAGCGGCGACTGGAAGAAGGCCAGCGCGGGTGCGGGGTTGTTCAGGGTGGCGCGCAGTTGCGCCTGGGCACGACGGTCCACGGCCTGGGCCTGGAAGCGCTGATTGCTGTTGTTGACCAGCGCTTGGTAGACCGCAGGCGGCAGGCTGTTGCGATAGCGTTCCTGGGCGGCGCTCAGGGCATCGTTGAAGTGGGCGCGCTGGTCGGGCCAGCCGGCGGCCTTGTACAGTTGATCCAGGTTGTCTGCCCAGACAGGCATGGCGCAGATCATCAGCAGAATCAGGGAAAACAGACGGCGCATTCAGGACTCCTGTCGGCAGGCTGCCATTGTCCTTGTCCCAGCGTCGGTTTGTCGAGATACCTGCGCGCTTCTCAGCCAAGTGGCGCTGTGCGAGTGCAGGGCTAATGGATATGATGCGCGCCATGCACACCTCCCCTGAACACCCGATGCTTGCGGCCGTCGTCGACGATCTGGCCACCCATGGCTGGTCCCAGCAGGCGCTCTTTCTGCCTGCCGACCTGGTGCGCGCGCTGGCGGCCGAGTGCCGACGCCGTGATGCCGAAGGCGAACTCAACCCGGCTGGGGTCGGGCGCGGGGCTTCACAGGAGGTACGCGAGGCGATCCGCGGCGACCAGATCCAGTGGATCGACCCCGGCCAGGCCGCAGCCTGCGACCAGTACCTGGCAGCCATGGACCAGCTGCGCCTGGCCATCAACCAGGGGCTGTTTCTCGGCCTGGAAGACTTCGAATGCCATTTCGCCCTGTACCCACCAGGGGCGTTCTACCGCCGTCACCTGGATCGCTTCCGTGACGATGACCGGCGCATGGTCTCGGCGGTGTTCTACCTGAACGAGGGTTGGCAGCCGCAGGATGGCGGCCAGTTACGCATGTTCCTGGCCAATGGTGTCGAGCACGATGTGCAGCCTGTGGCCGGCTGCCTGGTGGTGTTTCTGGCGGGCGATGTGCCCCATGAGGTGTTGCCGGCCGGGCGTGAGCGCCTGTCATTGACCGGCTGGTTCCGCAGGCGTGGCAATGACCCGTTCTGAGCTGCCGAAGGTACTGGTCAGCGCTTGCCTGCTGGGGCAGCCGGTGCGCTATGACGGCCGCGCCAGTGGCCACCCGGGCCTGTTGCAGTGCTGGCAGGGCGAAGGGCGGGTGGTGCCGTTGTGCCCGGAAGTGGCCGGCGGCCTGCCGACCCCGCGCCCGCCTGCGGAGATCCCCGGCGGACAGGGCGGCGAGGTGCTCGACGGCCAGGCACAGGTGTTGACGGTAACCGGTGAGGACGTCAGCGACGCCTTCCTGGCGGGTGCTCAACTGGCATTGGCGCTGGTGCGCCGGCACGGGATTCGGGTCGCGGTGCTCAAGTCCGGCAGCCCCTCGTGTGGTAATCGCCTGACCTACGATGGCACCTTCAGTGGGGTGAAGGTGCCGGGGGAAGGGGTGACCACGGCCTTGCTGCGGCGCGAGGGGGTGCTGGTGTTCAGTGAGCTGGAGCTGGATGAAGCGCAGCAGGCACTGGCGAACGTGTAGGCGCGGTCACTGGCCTGCAGCCGTCTCCTGTACACCCTTGAACCACTTCTGCTCAAGCTCCGCCGTGCGCCCGCTGTCCTTGAGGCGCTGCAAGGCGTTGTTCACCGCGCTCTCGAATGCCGGGTTGTCCTTCTGGAACGGGATGACCAGCTTTTTCTCGCCAAAAGGCTGGCTCAGGTCGAACGGTGTATCGGCTTTGGGCGCGTTGTCCGACGGGGTCAGGGTGATGTCGTACTTGCCACTTTCGACACCTGGCAGCACTTCGGCCGCAGGTGTTTCGATGAACTCGGCACGCAGGTCCAGTTGGTTGGCCAACGCTTGGCCGAAGTCGATTTCAAAGCCCGTCAGGTGGTCGTTTTCCTTGAACGCATACGGCGAGTTGTCGGCCTGCACGGCAATGCGCAGTTCGCCCCGGTCGGCGATTTCGTCGATCAGCTCGGCTTGAGCCAATGGCGTGATCAGTACTGCCAGCAGTACACCTATGGTCGAACGCATGTAATGCCCCTTTATCCTTTGGCAAATGAATAACTTTCGCCACGACTTTCTTCCTCGTCGTGGTCGAGCGCAGCCTATGACCTTGAAGCCTTGGCGAGGTTTAACCCTAACTGAAATATTTCTCTTTGTGGGCTATGGTGAACTACCGCCGCCGATCGTTTGCAGGTGGCGGTCAATAAGTGAATCACAGGAGAAGTGAATGAACAGCCTATTTTCGCGTGCTGCCGTAGCCGGTCTGCTGATGGGGGCCTCGGTGTTCGCCAGTGCTGCGGATGCCCTGAAGAGCCAGGAGCCGCCCAAGGATGCCAAGGTCTTCATCGTTTCCCCCGCCGATGGCGCTACGGTCGACAAGACCTTCACCGTCAAGTTCGGCATCGAGGGCATGGGGCTAAAACCTGCGGGTGACCAGACCCCGCATACCGGGCATCACCATTTGCTGGTGGATGTCGACAAGCAGCCGGTGGCCGACATGCCGCTGCCAACCAGCCTGATGCCGGAGAACAACGCGCCGCTGCCGGCCGGCCCGCAAGTGCTGCACTTCGGCAAGGCACAGACCGAGGCGACCATTACCCTGACGCCGGGTAAGCACACCTTGCAGCTGGTGCTGGGTGACCAGTATCACGTGCCGTTCAAGCCGAGCGTTGAATCGAAGAAGGTCACTGTCACTGTGAAAGAGTGAAAAAGGCCTGCGCAGCAGGCCCAGGATCCAAACGAAAAAGGGAGGCCACCAGGGCCTCCCTTTTTCATGATGCAGTGAAACTTAGAACAGTACGCGGGAGCGGATGGTGCCCTTGACGTGCTGCAGCTTCTCCTGCGCCAGGTCCGAGTATTCGGCGTCGACGTCGATTACCACGTAACCCACTTTCTCGTTGGTCTGCAGGAACTGACCGGAGATGTTGATGCCGTTCTCGGCGAAGACCTTGTTGATCTCGCTGAGCACGCCTGGGATGTTTTCGTGGATGTGCAGCAGGCGGTGTTTGCCTGGGTGCGCCGGCAGGGCAACTTCCGGGAAGTTGACCGAAGACACCGAAGTACCGTTGTCGCTGTACTTGACCAGCTTCTCGGCAACTTCCAGGCCGATGTTGGCCTGGGCCTCTGCGGTGGAACCACCGATGTGCGGGGTCAGGATCACGTTGTCCAGGCCGCGCAGCGGGCTTTCGAACTCTTCGTCGTTGGAGCGCGGCTCGACCGGGAATACGTCGATGGCGGCGCCGATCAGGTGCTTGTCCTTGATCGCGGCGGCCAGGTGATCCAGCTCGACCACGGTGCCGCGGGCGGCGTTGATCAGGATCGAACCCTTCTTCATCGCGCGGATTTCCTTCTCGCCGATCATCCACTGGGTGGATGGCAGCTCAGGCACGTGCAGCGACACGATATCGGCCAGGCCCAGCAGCTCGTGCAGGCTGGCGACCTGTACAGCGTTGCCCAGCGGCAGCTTGGTCAGCGGGTCGAAGAAGTAGACCTGCATGCCCAGGTTCTCGGCCAGGACCGACAGTTGGGTGCCGATCGAGCCGTAGCCGACGATGCCCAGCTTTTTGCCGCGGATCTCGAAGGAATTGGCCGCGCTCTTGATCCAGCCGCCACGGTGGCAGGAAGCGTTCTTCTCAGGGATGCCGCGCAGCAGCAGGATGGCTTCGGCCAGCACCAGCTCGGCCACCGAACGGGTGTTGGAGTACGGTGCGTTGAACACGGCGATACCGCGCTCGCGGGCCGCTTCCAGGTCGACCTGGTTGGTACCGATGCAGAAGCAGCCAACCGCGACCAGCTTCTTCGCGCAGTCGAAGATCTCTTCGGTCAGTTGCGTGCGCGAACGGATGCCGATGAAGTGGGCATCGGCGATCTTTTCCTTCAGCTCGGCTTCCGGCAACGAACCAGTGAGGTATTCGATGTTGGTGTAGCCGGCAGCCTTGAGGGTATCGACCGCGTTCTGGTGCACACCTTCAAGAAGAAGGAACCGGATCTTGCTCTTGTCGAGAGAAGTCTTGCTCATCTGCGTAAACCTGTATCCCGGAGAAAAAATGGCGAGGGGTGATGCTAGGCGCGGCATCGGCCTTAGCATGAACAGCGGGAGGGCTATGCTAGCATACGCGACACAATCTGAGCTTATCCCGACAGGTGAAGAGTGCTCAGGGTGACTATGAATAAGTCGAGAGTTCCAGCGATGAAGCACCCCGCTGTTATTGATGAACTGATGACCCTTGTCGACCCTGGCAAGGTCCTGACCGACGCGGCTTCCCTCGAAGCCTATGGCAAGGACTGGACCAAGCATTACCCGCCCGCGCCGACTGCCATTGTGTTGCCCAAGACTGTCGAGCAAGTGCAGGCGATTGTGCGCTGGGCCAATGCGCACAAGGTGGCCTTGGTGCCATCTGGTGGGCGCACCGGGCTTTCCGGTGGCGCAGTGGCCGCCAATGGTGAAGTCGTGGTCGCCTTCGACTACATGAACCAGATTCTCGATTTCAATGCCTTCGACCGCACCGTGGTCTGCCAGCCAGGGGTGATCACTCGGCAGCTGCAGGCCTATGCCGAAGAACAGGGCCTGTATTACCCGGTGGACTTCGCCTCCAGCGGCTCCAGCCAGATTGGCGGCAACATCGGTACCAATGCCGGCGGGATCAAGGTCATTCGTTACGGCATGACCCGCAACTGGGTGGCCGGGCTGAAAGTGGTCACCGGCAAGGGCGAGCTGCTGGAACTGAACAAAGACCTGATCAAGAACGCCACCGGCTACGACCTGCGCCAGCTGTTCATTGGCGCCGAGGGCACGCTGGGCTTCGTGGTCGAGGCGACCATGCGCTTGGACCGCGCCCCGCGCAACCTAACCGCCATGGTGCTGGGCACGCCGGACTTCGACTCGATCATGCCGGTGCTGCATGCCTTCCAGGGCAAGCTCGACCTGACCGCCTTCGAGTTCTTCTCCGACAAGGGCCTGGCCAAGATCATGGGCCGTGGCGACGTGCCGGCGCCGTTCGAGACCGATTGCCCGTTCTATGCGCTGCTGGAGTTCGAGGCCAGTACCGAGGAGGTCGCCAACGAAGCCTTGGCTACCTTCGAGCACTGCGTCGAGCAAGGCTGGGTGCTGGACGGGGTGATGAGCCAGAGCGAAACCCAGCTAAAAAACCTGTGGAAGCTGCGCGAGTACTTGTCCGAAACCATCTCGCACTGGACACCGTACAAGAACGACATTTCCGTCACTGTGTCGAAAGTGCCCGCGTTCCTGCGTGATATCGACGCCATCGTCGCAGAGCATTATCCGGACTACGAAGTGGTCTGGTACGGCCATATCGGCGACGGCAACCTGCACCTGAACATCCTCAAGCCCGACGCCATGAGCAAGGATGACTTCTTTGCCTCGTGCGCCAAGGTCAACAAGTGGGTGTTCGAAATCGTCCAGCGCTACAACGGCTCGATCTCCGCCGAGCATGGTGTGGGCATGACCAAGCGCGACTACCTGGGCTACAGCCGCTCGCCCGAAGAAATCGCCTGCATGAAGGCAATAAAGGCCGTCTTCGACCCTAACGGCATCATGAATCCGGGTAAGATCTTCGCACCCGTATAAAAAGCAGTATCCAGAGGAGTCGGCCATGAGTTACCAGCACCAGTACGTAGACGGCACGCGCATTCACTTCCCGATGGGCAAGGTGGTGTGCATCGGCCGCAACTATGCCGAGCATGCCAAGGAACTGGACAACCCCATCCCCAGCGAGCCGTTGCTGTTCATCAAGCCGGGTAGCTGCGTGGTGCCGCTGGAAGGTGGTTTCAAGATCCCGACCGACCGTGGTGTCGTGCACTACGAGGCCGAGATCGCCGTGCTGATTGGCAAGCCGCTGTCCACCCGCCCGACCGAAGAGGAGGTGCTCGACGCCATCTCCGGTTTCGCCCCGGCGCTCGACCTGACCCTGCGCGACGTGCAGGCCAAGCTCAAGGAAAAGGGCCTGCCGTGGGAGCTGAGCAAGAGCTTCGACGGCGCCTGCGTGCTGCCGCCGTTCGTTTCGGCGTCCAGTTTCGAGGACGTGACCGACATCCCGGTGCGCCTGACCCTCAATGGCGAAGTGGTGCAGGACGGCACCAGCGCGATGATGCTCAACCCGATCGTGCCGATCATCCAGCACATCGCTGCGCATTTCTCGCTGCAGGCCGGTGACGTGATTCTGACCGGTACACCCGCTGGCGTAGGCCCGTTCAATGTCGGTGATGAGCTGGTGCTGGAACTGCCGGGTGTCAGCCGCTTCGAAAGCCGGGTGCTCTAACCTGGCACCGCCTTGTGTAGGAGCGGCCTTGCGTCGCGAACGGGCCGCAAAGCGGCCCCTCGATTTCAGCGTCGCCGCCAATATCCCGGGGCTGCTTCGCACCCCTTTCCGACCGGTCCGGCGCCCCGGCAAGGCCGCTCCTACACACACCGATGTAATCTGGCGGGTTTTTACCGTTTTTTCACACGGCATCTGGATAATGCGCAAACCTTCGCCCATTCACCCAGGATAACTCTGCATGGCATTGCCTTCCGGCGCCCCCGTTTCTGCAAAGCCCAAGCGACGCTTCTACCTGCGCTGGCCCTTTGGCCTGGCAGTTGCTGCGGTCATCGGCTATGGCGTCGCCGTGGCCATGCACTGGGATGACCGCGGGGCGCTGTGGGTCCAGGAAAGCTTTGAAAGCACGGCCGAGCAGAGCGAGAGCGTGTGGTTGCCGGCCTACCAGGTCGATATCGACGCCAAACCTCTGCCGGGCATGGACGATGACGAAGCCTCGGACATCGCCTTCAACCCGCAAACCCGCACCCTGTTCGCCGTCATGGGCAAGAACCCGTTCCTGGTCGAGCTGAGCCTGGACGGCAATGTGCTGCGCCAGATCCCGCTGCACGGCTGGAACAACCCGGAAGGGGTGGCGGTGATGGAGGGTGGGCACCTGGCGATCGTCGACGAGCGGCTGCACGACCTGACCGTGGTCAAGGTGGATGCGCACACCACAGCGCTCAACCACGGCGATTTCCCAAGCTACGACCTGGGCAAGTCGGTGAAGAGCAACAAGGGCTTCGAAGCTGTGGCCTGGGACCCTTTGCGCCAACGCCTGGTGATCGGCGAAGAGCGCCCGCCCAAGCTATACACCTGGAGTACCGATGGCCGGAGCCCGCTCAAGGGCGACAAACAGCCGCTGCCCAGTGATGAACTCGACCTGCGCAACCTTTCGGCCCTTGGCGTGGACCCGCGTACCGGGCACCTGCTGGTGCTGTCGGCAGACTCCAACATGTTGCTGGAGCTGGATGAGCAGGGCCAGCAAGTGAGCTTCATGACCTTGCTGGGTGGTTTCAACGGCCTTGAAGACACCATTCCGCGTGCCGAAGGCGTGGCCATGGACGACAAGGGCAACCTGTACATGGTCAGCGAGCCGGCGCTTTTCTATCGTTTCAAGAAAAACTGACACGATCATCTGATTTTTCGGATGATGGCATTAAGCTTTAGTTCAGTTGTTCGTGGTTAGATTCGTCACCCCTTCGTCGAGTCTGCCTCAAATGCGTCGTTTTCTTCGCCTGTCACTGATCCCAGCCTTCATTGGCCTGCTCTTGCTCGGTTGGGCCGGGCAAGAGTTTCGCTTGTTCGAGCGGGGCTGGTTCAACCTCAAGACCTGGTGGCAGCCTGCCGAACAAGGCATTGGCCTGGACCGCTATCGGGTAGTGGTCGAGGCGCAGCCTGTCGAGGGGCTGGATGACGACATTTCGGCCCTGACCTACGACCCCGACCGCAAGACCCTGTTCACCGTCACCAATGCACGCTCGGAGCTGATCGAGCTGTCGCTGGACGGCCGCATCCTGCGGCGGGTGCCGCTGACCGGCTTCGGCGACCCGGAAGCGGTGGAGTACGTGGGGCCCAACAGCTATGTGATCACCGATGAACGCCAGCAGCGGCTGATTCGCGTGCGCCTTGATGACGACACGCTGTTCCTCGATGCCGGCGATGCCGAGCAGTTGACCCTGGGCATTGGCCTGAACGGCAACAAGGGCTTCGAGGGGTTGGCTTACGACTCGGCCGGTAAGCGCTTGTTCGTGGCCAAGGAGCGTGACCCGATGCTGATCTACGAAGTGCATGGCTTCCCGCATGAAAACCCAGAGCAGCCTTATGCCGTGAATGTGGTGCAGGATCGCAAGCGTGATTCGCGTTTGTTCGTACGGGATCTGTCCAGTTTGCAGTTCGATGAACGCAGCGGCCACCTGCTGGCGTTGTCGGACGAATCGCGGCTGGTGCTGGAGCTCGACGTGAAGGGCAGGCCGCTGAGCACCCTGTCGTTGCGCAAGGGGTACCAGGGGTTGAAACAGACGGTGCCGCAGGCGGAAGGGATCGCCATGGACGAAGCCGGGACCATTTACCTGGTCAGTGAGCCGAACCTGTTCTATGTGTTCAAACAGCCGGCAGATTGAATGGCCTTGAGGGCCGCTTCGCGGGGCAAAGCCCGCCCCACAGACGCCCCCGCTGGATTGAAAAGGCGGGGATCTATGGGCGCGGCGGTTCGGCGATCCGACTTGCCCCGCGAAGGAGGGGTTACTCGGCCTTCAGGCTCTGCACGCCTTCAGCGGTGCCCAGTAGCAGCAGGTCTGCCGGACGTGCCGCGAACAGGCCGTTGGTGACCACGCCGACGATCGCATTGATCTGCGCTTCCAGCTCGACCGGGTTGGTGATCTGCAGGTTGTACACATCCAGGATCACGTTGCCGTTGTCGGTCAGCACGCCTTCACGGTACACCGGGTCACCGCCCAGTTTGACCAGCTGGCGCGCCACGTGGCTGCGGGCCATCGGGATCACTTCGACCGGCAGCGGGAAGGCGCCCAGCACCGGCACCAGCTTGCTGGCATCGGCGATGCAGATGAAGGTCTTGGCCACGGCCGCGACGATCTTCTCGCGGGTCAGGGCCGCGCCACCGCCTTTGATCAGGTTCAGGTGCGCGTCGCTCTCGTCGGCACCGTCGACATAGAACTCCAGCTCGCTGACGCTGTTCAGCTCGTAGACCGGGATGCCATGGCCCTTCAGACGCTGGGCAGTGGCCTCGGAGCTGGCGACCGCGCCATCGAAGGCGGTCTTGTGCTGAGCCAGGGCGTCGATGAAGAAGTTGGCGGTCGAACCGGTACCGACGCCGACAACGCTCTTTTCATCCAGCTTGGGCAGAATGAAGTCGACAGCGGCCTGGGCGACGGCCTGTTTGAGTTGGTCCTGGGTCATGCGGGCTCCGAGAGGGGCGGGGGAGGTTTCAAAGGGGCTTAGTATAACGGCTTGCGCGGCTTTGCTGTGGTCGCCCGACGTAGCGCTGGGGTAGACTCGCAGCCCTTGTCCTGCGGCCAGTGATGCTTTCCCGATGCTCGAACAGTACGTCAAGAAGATCCTCACCTCGCGCGTCTACGACGTCGCTGTCGAAACCCCGCTGCAAAGCGCCGGGCAGCTGAGCAAGCGCCTGGGCAACCAGATTTTGCTCAAGCGTGAAGACCTGCAACCGGTGTTCTCGTTCAAGATCCGTGGGGCGTACAACAAGCTGGCGCAATTGAGCCCGGAAGAACTGGCCCGCGGTGTGGTCACCGCTTCGGCCGGCAACCATGCCCAGGGCCTGGCCCTGGCGGCCCGCGAGCTGGGTATCAAGGCCACGATCGTGATGCCCAAGACCACCCCGGAGATCAAGATCGAAGGCGTGCGTTCGCGTGGCGGCAAGGTGGTGCTGCATGGCGACTCGTTCCCCGAGGCGCTGGCCTACTCGCTGAAGCTGGTCGACGAAAAGGGCTTCGTCTATATCCACCCTTATGATGACCCGCACACCATCGCCGGCCAGGGCACCGTGGCCATGGAAATCCTGCGTCAGCACCCAGGCCGGCTGGACGCGATCTTCGTGCCGGTCGGTGGCGGCGGCCTGATCGCCGGTATCGCTGCCTACGTGAAGTACCTGCGCCCGGAAATCAAGGTGATCGGCGTCGAGCCGGACGACTCCAACTGCTTGCAGGCCGCCATGGCTGCGGGCGAGCGCGTGGTGCTGCCGCAGGTCGGGCTGTTCGCCGACGGTGTGGCGGTGGCGCAGATCGGCCAGCACACGTTCGATATTTGCCGCCTGCACGTGGATGAGGTGGTTACCGTCAGTACTGATGAGATCTGCGCAGCAATCAAGGATATCTACGACGATACCCGCTCGATCACCGAGCCTGCCGGGGCGCTGGGTGTTGCCGGCATCAAGAAGTATGTCGAGCTGTACGGCGTGACCGGCCAGACCCTGGTCGCCATCGATTCGGGCGCCAACGTGAACTTCGATCGCCTGCGCCATGTGGCCGAGCGGGCCGAACTGGGCGAGAAGCGCGAGGCGATCATCGCCGTCACCATCCCCGAGCGCCCTGGCAGCTTCAAGGCCTTCTGCGAAGCGATCGGCAAACGCCAGATCACCGAATTCAACTACCGCAAGCACACCTCCGACGAGGCGCATATCTTCGTCGGCGTGCAAACCCACCCGGACAACGACCCGCGCGCGGTGCTGGTGCAGCAGTTGATCGAGCAGGGCTTCCCGGTCACCGACCTGACCGACAACGAACTGGCCAAGCTGCACATCCGGCACATGGTCGGTGGCCATTCGGCCGGTGCCAGTGATGAGATCGTGCTGCGCTTCGAGTTCCCGGAGCGTCCGGGTGCGTTGTTCAACTTCCTCAACAAACTGGGCGGGCGCTGGAATATCTCGATGTTCCACTACCGTAACCACGGCGCGGCCGACGGGCGTGTGGTGGCGGGGCTGCAGGTGCCAGAGGACGAGCGCCACCTGGTGCCGGCGGCCTTGGCGAAAATCGGCTACCCGTATTGGGACGAGACCGAGAACCCGGCTTACCGGCTGTTTCTGGGCTGAGCGGCTAAGCTGGGGCTGACGGCCTGCACAAGGACAATCGAAACATGGAACATCTGACCACACTCAAAACCTTGCACATCCTCGCCACCGCGCTGCTGCTTCTGGGCGCGCTGGGCCTGGCGATCTGGACGGTTCGCGCCCGCAGGCTGGGCGATGGCGAGGCTTACGGCAAATTGCTGCGGCGGCCGCTGGTGTTCGTCTGGCTGGTCATGGGCCTGTGCCTGGTGAGCATGCCGTTCACGGGCTGGTGGCTGGTGCACCTGGTAGGCTGGCCGCTGGGGCAGACCTGGGTGCTGGCCTCCAGCGTCATCTATACCTTCGGGGCATTGGCGGTGTGGTGGTTGCTGGTGCGCTTGAACCGGCTGCGCAAGGCTGAGGTGGTGGGGTTGCGGTTTACCTTGGCCTTGGCGGTGTTCAGCGGGGTGTGCTTCCTGTCGATTGCCGGGCTGATGGGCGCCAAGCCGGTCTGAAGCTGCCGGCCGCTTCGCAGGTATCCGCCAAGCGGCCGACACAGAAAAACATCAATCCCTCAGCGAAATTACCGGCCACCCGCGCTGCTGCGCCTCCGCCTGCAGGTTAGGGTCCGGGTCCACTGCCACCGGGTGAGTCACCTGCTGCAGCAACGGCAAGTCATTCATCGAATCGCTATAGAAATAGCTGTCTGCCAGGTCATAGTCGTTTTCCAGCATCCAGCGCTGCAACCTCGTCACCTTGCCTTCACGGAAACACGGTATATCGGTACTGCGCCCGGTAAACCGGCCATCACGGGTTTCGCATTCGGTCGCCAGCAGGGTGCGCACGCCCAGACGGCGGGCAATCGGCGCGGTCACGAAACGGTTGGTGGCAGTGATGATTACCAGTTTGTCGCCCGCTTCGCGGTGCTGCTGCAGCAATGCCAGGGCCTTGGGCAGGATGATCGGCTCGATGCAGTCGCGCATGAAATCGCGGTGCCACGCGTCGAGCTGGGCCGTAGGCGTTGCCGCGAGAATCTCCATGGAAAAGGCCAGGTAGGCCTGCAGGTCCAGGGTGCCGTGCAGGTAGTCCTGGTAGAAGGCATCGTTGCGTTGTTTGTAGGCAACCGGGTCGAGGATGCCGCGTTCGCACAGATAGTCACCCCAGGCATGGTCGCTGTCGCCACCGAGGAGGGTATTGTCCAGGTCGAATAAAGCCAGGCGCATCGCGTTCACTCGCATCAGCCACAGGGTAGGCCCGCAGAATACGGAGTTTTCACCTCGCTGCACATAAGCTTGGCGGGCGCGTTGCTGCGCTCGCAGGCTTTGTGGAACAATGCGGTGACATGCGTTTGCGAGGTTGCTGCCGTGATCGACCCGGATGGTTTTCGCCCCAATGTCGGGATCATTCTCACGAATGATGCCGGGCAGGTGCTATGGGCTCGACGGATCAACCAGGATGCCTGGCAATTCCCCCAGGGTGGTATCAACCCTGACGAGACGCCGGAAGATGCCCTGTACCGCGAGCTGAACGAAGAAGTTGGCCTTGAACGCGATGATGTGGAAATTCTTGCCTGCACCCGCGGCTGGTTGCGTTATCGTTTACCCCAGCGTCTGGTGCGTACGCACAGCCAGCCGCTGTGCATCGGCCAGAAACAGAAGTGGTTTCTGCTGCGTCTGGTCAGCAATGAACAAAGGGTACGGATGGACCTGACGGGCAAGCCGGAGTTCGACGGCTGGCGCTGGGTCAGCTATTGGTACCCGCTGGGCCAGGTTGTGACATTCAAGCGCGAGGTCTACCGTCGCGCCCTGAAAGAGCTAGCACCGCGTCTGCTGACGCGCGACTGACGACGGAGTTCGACCCCGAGCCATGCTCAATACGCTGCGCAAGATCGTCCAGGAAGTGAACTCCGCCAAAGATCTCAAGACGGCGTTGGGGATCATTGTCTTGCGCGTCAAGGAGGCCATGGGCAGCCAGGTCTGCTCGGTCTATCTGCTCGACCCGGAAACCAACCGCTTCGTGCTGATGGCCTCCGAGGGCCTGAACAAGCGTTCGATCGGCAAGGTCAGCATGGCCCCCAACGAGGGCCTGGTCGGCCTGGTCGGTACCCGGGAAGAGCCGCTGAACCTGGAAAACGCCGCCGATCACCCGCGTTATCGCTACTTTGCCGAAACCGGTGAAGAAAAATTCGCCTCCTTCCTGGGTGCGCCGATCATTCACCACCGTCGTGTGGTTGGGGTATTGGTCATCCAGCAGAAGGAGCGCCGCCAGTTCGATGAGGGCGAAGAAGCCTTCCTGGTCACCATGAGCGCCCAGCTCGCCGGGGTTATCGCCCATGCCGAGGCGACTGGCTCGATTCGTGGCCTGGGCCGCCAGGGCAAGGGCATCCAGGAAGCTCGCTTCGTCGGTGTGCCGGGCTCGCCAGGCGCTGCCGTGGGGCGTGCGGTGGTGATGCTGCCGCCGGCCGACCTCGAAGTGGTGCCAGACAAGACCGTCGAAGACATCGACGCTGAACTCAAGCTGTTCCAGAACGCCCTTGAAGGCGTGCGCGCCGACATGCGCAAGCTGTCGGCAAAGCTGGCCACCCAGCTGCGCCCCGAAGAGCGCGCCTTGTTCGACGTGTACCTGATGATGCTCGAGGACGCCGCCCTGGGTGGCGAAGTGACCGAGGTCATCAAGACCGGCCAGTGGGCCCAGGGCGCGTTGCGCCAGGTGGTCGGCGAACACGTCAACCGCTTCGAACTGATGGACGACGACTACCTGCGTGAGCGGGCTTCGGACGTCAAGGACCTTGGCCGCCGACTGCTGGCCTACCTGCAGGAGGCACGCTCGCAGTCGCTGGTGTACGCCGACAACACCATCCTGGTCAGCGAAGAACTGACCCCGGCGATGCTCGGCGAAGTGCCTGAAGGCAAGCTGGTCGGCCTGGTTTCGGTACTGGGCTCGGGCAACTCCCACGTCGCTATCCTGGCCCGTGCCATGGGTATCCCCACGGTGATGGGCCTGGTCGACCTGCCGTATTCGAAGGTCGACGGCATCGAGCTGATCGTCGACGGTTACAAGGGTGAGGTGTTCACCAACCCCAGCGACGTGCTGCGCAAGCAGTACAGCGAAGTGGTCGAGGAGGAGCGCCAGCTGGCGCAGGGCCTGGATGCACTGCGTGAGCTGCCTTGCATCACCCCCGACGGCCACCGTATGCCGCTGTGGGTCAACACCGGCCTGCTGGCCGACGTCGCACGTGCCCAGCAGCGCGGCGCCGAAGGGGTAGGCCTGTACCGCACCGAAGTGCCGTTCATGATTAATCAGCGCTTCCCCAGCGAGAAAGAGCAGCTGGCGATCTACCGTGAGCAACTGGCGGCCTTTCACCCGCTGCCGGTGACCATGCGTACCCTGGATATCGGCGGGGACAAGGCGCTGTCCTACTTCCCGATCAAGGAAGAAAACCCCTTCCTGGGTTGGCGCGGCATCCGCGTCACCCTCGACCACCCGGAAATCTTCCTGGTCCAGACCCGCGCGATGCTCAAGGCCAGCGAAGGCCTGAACAACCTGCGTATCCTGCTGCCGATGATTTCCGGCATCCATGAGCTGGAAGAAGCCCTGCACCTGATTCACCGCGCCTGGGGCGAGGTGCGTGACGAAGGCACCGATGTGCCGATGCCGCCGGTTGGGGTGATGGTCGAAATCCCCGCGGCGGTGTACCAGACCAAGGAGCTGGCGCGGCAGGTCGACTTCCTGTCGGTCGGTTCCAACGACCTGACCCAATACCTGCTGGCAGTCGACCGTAACAACCCACGGGTCGCCGACCTGTACGACTACCTGCACCCGGCGGTGCTGCAGGCGCTCAATACCGTGGTGCGCGATGCCCACGGCGAGGGCAAGCCGGTGAGCATCTGCGGTGAGATGGCCGGTGACCCGGCGGCGGCGGTACTGTTGATGGCCATGGGCTTCGACAGCCTATCGATGAACGCCACCAACCTGCCCAAGGTGAAGTGGATGCTGCGCCAGATCAACATGAGCAAGGCCAAGGAACTGCTGACCGATGCCATGAGCCATGACAACCCGCAGGTTATCCACAGCTCGTTGCAGCTGGCGTTGAAGAACCTTGGGCTGGCGCGGATGATCGGGCCTGGTGCCAACAAGACCCTCTGATACCTGCCCCGCGAAGGGGCCGGTACTGCCGAAACACTTCTATCAGACCATTACCTCAACTTCCCCCAAATGCCCCCCAAACGGCCCGAAACTGCGTTCGATAAGCCGCCTTTCACCCTGATCATCCACGATCAGCACCGTACTGGCCCGCGTTCCATAATTCTGGCTGGCAATAAACACACTCGACAGCAGCTTCTCGGTCGCTACCCCCACGCCAGTCTCCGGCAGCTCAGCCTCAGGCGCCGTCTCGCCATCGGCCAGCAACGCCAGCAAACGCTGCGGGTCAGCTGAGCCCAGCAACCGTTCCAGGCCGTCGCGCGCCTTGACCAGCTTGGGCCACGGCGTATCCAGCCCGGCATTGGAAAGCCCGTACACCCCAGCCTCCAGCAAACGCGGCGCCGCGTCTCGAGCGTGCAGATACCCCAGCTGCGTACCATCGCCCACCAGCAGGTTGAACCCCGAATACTGGCTGCTGCGGCTGGCCACCTGGTCCAGATACGCTTCAACGCCAAGCTCACCCTGCAGAAACGCCGCCACCAGCTCCCCACGGGAACGCACGCCAAGCGCCTGCCCAGGGTCGCGAATGTTGGTCAGCGCAGCGAAGCGCCCCTGCGGCCCCACGCCGAGCCACGTGCCGCCGGCCTCCAGGTCACGTCCGGCATACACCCCAGGCGCATCCTCCCAGGCCGCCAGGGCCTGCGTGGGGCGGGCATAGAACTCGTCGCGGTTGGCCGCCACGATCAGCGGCAGGGCATGCCCCGGCCGCCAGGCGAATACGATCAGGCACATCGGTTGGGCCTCTGTGTTTTGTGCCACTGTACCCACTGCGGCGGTGCTGATCCATCCTGTCACGAAGTTCACTAGAGCCTCGAGCCCGGCTTCCGTTACCATGCCGGATTGATTTGCTCAGGGGCAACGAATGGAGTTCGTACTCTATCTGCTGTTAGGCGCATGCGCTGGCGTGCTGGCCGGGCTGTTCGGCGTGGGCGGTGGCATCATCATCGTGCCGGTACTGGTGTTCAGCTTCACCTTGCAGGGCTTCGACCCTTCGGTATTGACCCACCTGGCAGTCGGCACTTCGTTGGCAACCATCATTTTCACCTCGATCAATGCGGTGCTCGAGCACCATCGCCGTGGAGCGGTGCAATGGCCGATCTTCGCCTGGATGACCGTGGGCATCCTGCTCGGCGCCGGCGTCGGCGCCAAGACCGCATCCTTGATCCAGGGCCCGCTGCTGCAGAAGATCATCGGTGTGTTCGCCCTGATCATCGCCGCGCAAATGGCCCTGGACCTCAAGCCCAAGGCCAGCCGCGGCATCCCTGGCAAGCCCGCGCTGACCGCAGCAGGCGGGGTGATTGGCTGGGCTTCGGCGATCTTCGGTATCGGTGGCGGCTCGTTGACCGTGCCGTTCCTGACCTGGCGCAGCCTGCCCATGCAGCAGGCGGTGGCAACGTCCTCGGCCTGTGGCCTGCCGATTGCCCTGGCCAGTGCCCTGAGCTTCATGTGGCTGGGCTGGCACCAACAGCACCTGCCGGCGCACAGCCTGGGTTACGTGTACCTGCCAGCGCTGCTCGGCATCGCCGTGACCAGCATGTTTTTCGCCCGCTTCGGCGCGCGCCTGGCGCACAAGCTGTCGCCACGCCTGCTCAAGCGTCTGTTCGCCGCGTTGCTGTTCTGCGTCGGCCTCAGCTTTTTGATTTAGCTCGCTGATTTGAAACTAGAGGAATATCCATGCTGCCTTACCCGCAGATAGACCCCGTGGCCGTGGCCCTCGGGCCACTGAAAATCCACTGGTACGGCCTGATGTACCTGGTCGGTATTGGCGGCGCCTGGCTGCTCGCCTCGCGTCGGCTGAACCGCTTCGACCCCACCTGGTCCCGTGAAAAGCTGTCCGACCTGGTGTTCTGGTTGTCGATGGGGGTGATCGTCGGCGGTCGCCTGGGCTACGTGCTGTTCTATGACCTGCACGCCTACCTGGCCAACCCGACGCTGATTTTCGAGGTGTGGAAGGGCGGCATGTCGTTCCATGGCGGCTTCATCGGCGTGATGCTGGCGGCGTTGTGGTTCGGCAAGCGCAACAACAAGACCTTCTTCGAGCTGATGGACTTCGTCGCGCCGATGGTACCGATCGGCCTGGGCGCCGGGCGTATCGGCAACTTCATCAATGCCGAGCTGTGGGGCAAGGCCACCGACGTGCCGTGGGCAATGGTGTTCCCGCCGTTCAGCGACCCTGAGCAACTGCCACGCCACCCGTCGCAGCTGTACCAGTTCGCCCTGGAAGGCGTGGCGCTGTTCCTGATTCTCTGGCTGTATTCGCGCAAGCCGCGGCCAACCATGGCGGTCTCCGGGATGTTCGCGCTGTTCTACGGCATCTTCCGCTTCATCGTCGAATTCGTCCGGGTACCCGATGCCCAGCTGGGCTACATCGCCTGGGGCTGGCTGACCATGGGTCAGATACTCTGCATCCCGATGATTCTGGCCGGCCTCGGATTGATCTGGTGGGCTTATAATCGCAAACCCACGGCGACACCCGCCATCTGATTCCCGACGGCAGGGGCGATCCCCCTGCCGTTCTTGCTACAGGTAAGCCATGAAACAGTATCTTGACCTGGTCCGTGACGTCATCGAAAACGGCACCCTGCAGGAAAACCGCACCGGCATCCGCACCATCAGCCTGCCGGGCGCCATGCTGCGCTTCGACCTGCAGAAGGGCTTTCCGGCCATCACCACGCGCAAGCTGGCGTTCAAGTCGGCCATCGGCGAGATGGTCGGTTTTCTGCGTGGCGTGAAGAACGCCGGTGAATTCCGCGACCTGGGCTGCAAGGTCTGGGACCAGAACGCCAACGAAAACGCCCAGTGGCTGGCCAACCCGTTCCGCCAGGGGCATGACGACCTGGGTGAGATCTACGGCGTTCAGTGGCGCCAGTGGCCGGGCTACAAGCGTGTACCGCTGAGCAACCCGGCGGCCATCGAAATGGCTGAAAAGCAGGGGTTCCGCAAGATTGCCCAGGACGAGGAAGACGGCCAGGCCTTTGTCATCCTGTACAAGGCCATCGACCAGGTGCGCCAGTGCCTGGACACCATCGCCAACGACCCGGGCAGCCGGCGCATCCTGTTCCACGGCTGGAACTGCGCCCAGCTGGATGAAATGGCCCTGCCGCCGTGCCACCTGCTGTACCAGTTCCACCCGAATGCCGAGACTCGGGAAATTTCCCTGACCCTGTACATTCGCTCCAACGACCTGGGCCTGGGCACGCCGTTCAACCTCACCGAGGGCGCGGCTTTGCTGTCGCTGTTCGGCCGCCTGACCGGCTACACGCCGCGCTGGTTCACGTATTTCATTGGCGATGCCCATGTGTATGAGAACCACCTGGACATGCTCAACGAACAGCTCAAACGCGAGCCGCTGCAAGCGCCGAAGCTGGTGATCAGCGACCGCGTGCCAGCGTTTGCCGAGACCGGCAAGTATGAGCCGCAGTGGCTGGAGCAGATCGAGCCGAGTGATTTCAGCCTGGAAGGGTATGAGCACCATGCGCCGATGACGGCGCCGATGGCGGTTTAACCTTCGCAATTGCTGGGGGGCAAAGCACCCCCAGCATGCTCAATGCCCGTGGCTTCGTCCCACATGCGAATGCTCACCTTCCGGCAACGATACCGCCCCGTTCACCTCCAGTTGCTGCAAGATCGCGCACTCATTCCCTTGCGCATTGCACCGCTGCCGCAGTTCCATCAACTGCTCCTGCAACGCCACCAACCCATCGATCCGCGCCTGCACATGGGCGATATGCTCATCGATCAACGCATTGACGCTGCCGCACGACCCTTCGGGGCTGTCGCGCAGGCGTAGCAGGCTGCGGATCTCGTCCAGGGTCATGTCCAGGGTGCGGCAGTTGCGGATAAAGGTCAGCCGCTCGACGTGGGCTTGGGTGTAGAGCCGGTAATTGCCGTCGGTGCGCGCCGGCTCTGGCAACAGCTGCTCACGCTCGTAATAGCGGATGGTTTCCACGGCACAATCGGTGGCTTTTGCCAGTTCTCCAATCTTCATCGCGAAATCTCCAGCGGATGGCTTGACCCTATAGTGGCTACAGGGTGTTCACTTGGCAACAGGCTCACTTTAAGGATGACCCAATGAACCAGCCTGCCAGCCCCCACCACAAGCATGACCACCACGCCCACAGCTGCTGCGGTAGCGCCGCCGCCCCGGCGTTGGTGCAGTTGAGCGAAAAAGCCAGCGGCGACGCACAGCTCAGCCGCTTCCGTATCGAGGCCATGGACTGCCCCACCGAGCAAACGCTGATCCAGGACAAGCTGGGCAAGCTGGCGGGCATCGAGCAGTTGGAATTCAACCTGATCAACCGCGTACTTGGCGTGCGTCACACGCTGGGCGGCACCGCCGAGATCGAACGGGCCATCGACAGCCTGGGCATGAATGCCGAACCCCTCATTGAAGGGGACGCGGCAACGGCCGCCAGCGCCTCGCCAAGCAAGACCCGCTGGTGGCCGCTGGGGTTGTCCGCTGTTGCCGCCATTGCCGCGGAAGTGGTGCATTTCACCGGGCTGGCGCCTGAGTGGCTGGTGGCCGCGCTGGCCTTGGCGGCAATCCTGGGTTGCGGCCTGGGCACCTACAAGAAGGGCTGGATCGCCCTGAAAAACCGCAACCTCAACATCAACGCCTTGATGAGCATTGCCGTGACCGGCGCGGTGTTGATCGGCCAGTGGCCGGAAGCGGCCATGGTGATGGTGCTGTTCACGATCGCCGAGTTGATCGAGGCGCGCTCCCTGGACCGGGCCCGCAATGCCATCAGCGGCCTGATGCAACTCACCCCCGACATGGCGACGGTACAGCAGGCCGATGGCCAGTGGCGTGAAGTGGAGGTGCGTGAGGTGGCCATCGGTGCCCAGGTGCGGGTACGGCCAGGTGAGCGCATCGGCCTGGACGGTGAAGTCACCAGCGGGCAATCCAGCGTCGATCAGGCGCCGATCACCGGTGAAAGCCTGCCTGTGGAAAAGGCCATGGGTGACAAGCTGTTCGCCGGCACCATCAACCAGGCCGGTGCCCTGGAGTACCGCGTAACTGCCGCCGCTGGGCAATCGACGCTGGCGCGCATCATCAAGGCTGTCGAGGAGGCCCAAGGCGCCCGTGCGCCCACCCAACGCTTCGTCGATCAGTTCTCGCGTATCTACACCCCGGTGGTCTTTGCCCTGGCCTTGGCCGTGGCGCTGATCCCGCCGCTGTTCCTGGCTGGCGCCTGGTTCGACTGGGTCTACCGTGCGCTGGTGCTGCTGGTGGTGGCCTGCCCGTGTGCACTGGTCATTTCTACCCCGGTTACCATCGTCAGTGGCCTGGCCGCAGCGGCGCGCAAGGGCATCCTGATCAAAGGCGGGGTTTATCTGGAGGGCGGGCGCAAGCTGGATTACCTGGCCCTCGACAAGACGGGCACCCTCACCCACGGCAAGCCGGTGCAGACCGACGCCAAGGTGCTGGAGCCTCTGTTCGAAGGCCGTGCCCAAGCCTTGGCTGCCAGCCTGGGTGAGCGTTCGGACCACCCGGTGTCGCGTGCCATTGCCCAGTTCGGCAAGGCACAAGGGCTGGCCTTGAGCGAGGTGGGCGATTTCGCCGCCCTGGCCGGGCGTGGTGTGCGCGGGGTGATCGAGGGCGAGGTCTACCACCTGGGTAATCACCGCCTGGTGGAGGAGCTGGGCCTGTGCTCGCCGGCGCTGGAGGCGCAGCTGGATGCACTGGAGCGTCAGGGCAAGACCGTGGTCTTGCTGCTCGACCGCAGCGGCCCGCTGGCGTTGTTCGCCGTGGCCGACACGGTCAAGCAAAGCAGTCGCCAGGCCATCGCCGAGCTGCATGAGCTGGGTATCAAGACGGTCATGCTGACCGGTGATAATCCCCATACCGCCGAGGCCATCGCCGCCCAGGTCGGCATCGATCGCGCCGAAGGCAACCTGTTGCCGGACGACAAGCTCAAGACCATCGAAGCGCTGTACAGCCAGGGCCATCGGGTGGGCATGGTCGGCGACGGTATCAACGATGCGCCGGCCCTGGCCCGTGCCGAAATCGGCTTTGCCATGGCCGCTGCTGGTACCGACACCGCCATCGAGACGGCCGATGTGGCGTTGATGGACGACGACTTGCGCAAAATCCCGGCCTTCGTCAGGCTGTCGCGCCAAAGTGCGGCGATTCTCAGGCAGAACATCATTCTGGCCCTGGGCATCAAGGCGATTTTCCTGGCGATCACCTTTGCCGGCATGGCCACCTTGTGGATGGCAGTGTTTGCCGACATGGGCGTGAGCCTGCTGGTGGTGTTCAACGGCTTGCGCCTTTTGCGCAGATAGAGGACGTGCATGCAGAGTTCCGAGCTCAAAGCCTTCTACATGGTGGCCCGCCTGGGCAGCATCACCCTGGCGGCGAAGAAGCTCGGGCTCAGCCAGCCCACGGTGACCACGCAGATCCGCAACCTCGAAGCCCAGTACGCGGTGGAGCTGTTCTACCGTGGCGGGCGGCGCCTGGTGCTGAGCGAGGAGGGCGTGCGCCTGCTGCCGATGGTCAAGGCGCTGCTGCAGCAAGAGGCCGACATCGAGTTCGAACTGCGCAACAGTGGCCAGGCCCAGGGCAGCCTGCGCATCGCGGCCACTGCGCCTTACTACATTCTCGACCTGGTGAAGATCTTCCGTGAGCGCCTGCCCCAGGTGGATGTGACGGTGGAGATCGGCAACTCGCAGCAAGTGCTGGAAATGCTCGAAGACTACCGGGTCGATATCGCTGCCTCGTCGCAACTGCTGGAGGATGCACGCCTGGTGCGCCGCGTGCTGGGCACCGACCCGCTGGTGGTGGCGGTACACCGTAACCATCCGTTGGCCCATCGCCAGGCGGTGTCCATCGACGTGGTGGCCGGGCATTGCCTGTTGATGCGCGAGCAGGGCTCGACCACGCGCAAGCTGACCGAGCAGATGCTGCAGGAGGCGGGCGTCAAGGCCGCAACATTGCTGGAAATCGGCAGCCGCGAGTCGATCCGTGAGGCGGTGTTGCGCAACATCGGCATCAGTGTGATCGCCCGACATGAAGTGCCGCACAACCCCGAATTACGGGTGTTGGTGCTGGAGGGGGCGCCGCTGATGCATGAATACCTGTACTGCCTGAAGGAGCGGCGCCAGGCGCGTTTGCCTGCAGCGTTTCTGGGGGTTGCACAAGAAGTGGCCGGTTCACAGTTCTAGGTCAGTGATGCAGATACAAAATCTGCCTATACCACTATCGCCAGCTTTTGCCTGAACGCCACAGAACCGTCGCACAGGCTTCCTAGCATGGCCCCATCTCTTCGATGAGGCCCTGCCATGAACAACGCCACCTCGGGCGCACAAATGAAAGTGCGCAATATCCACAAGCGCTTCGGCGCCTTCACGGCGCTTAACGATGTCTCCCTGGACATCGCCGCGGGCGAGCTGGTGTGCCTGCTCGGCCCATCCGGTTGCGGCAAGACCACGTTGTTGCGCTGCATCGCCGGCCTCGAACGCCAGGACCGCGGCGAGCTGTACATCGGTGAGCGCGACATCTCCGAGCTGCCACCCCAAGCCCGGGACTACGGCATCCTGTTCCAGTCCTACGCGCTGTTTCCCAACCTCACCGTCGAAGCCAACATCGCCTACGGCCTGATGAGCAGTGGCCGTGAGCAAGCGCGCCAGCGGGTGGTTGAAATGCTCCAGCTGGTTGGCCTGTCCGGTAGCGAAAAAAAGTACCCCGGCCAGCTTTCTGGCGGCCAGCAGCAGCGTGTGGCCCTGGCGCGTGCCCTGGCGCCGGCACCTTCGTTGTTGCTGCTGGATGAGCCGATGTCGGCGCTGGATGCGCGGGTTCGCGAGCACCTGTGCACCGAGCTGCGCCAACTGCAACGCCAGTTGGGTATCACCACTTTGATGGTCACCCACAACCAGGACGAGGCCATGCTGATGGCCGACCGCATCGCGGTGATGAACAACGGCCAGGTCGAGCAGTACGCCACACCGCAGGAAATCTACGACCAGCCTGCCACGCCCTTTGTGGCCGAGTTCGTGGGCCAGGGTAACTGGCTGCCGTTTCAGCGCAGCAGTGACAACCAGGCCCAGGTCGGTGGCATGCGCATGCGCCTGACCCCCGGCTCGGCGCGAGCCAGCAGCGGCCGGCTGTTCTGCCGGCCGGAGGCGATCACCGTCAACCCGGTGGTGCACGAAGAAAACCTGTTTGCGGCCAAGGTCCGCGAGATCACGTTCCTCGGCAACCGCTGCCGCATGAGCTTCGAACTCAAAGACCTGCCCGGCCATGCATTGCTGGCCGAACTGGCCCCCGAGGCCATGCCGCGACTGGGCTCGCAGGACATCTGGGTGGCGCTGCCACCGCAGAGCCTGCAGGTGTTTGCCTGAGATGGTCGCGCCAATGTCCCTGCCGCTGGCCCAGGCCAAGGCTGCGTCCGAACGTGGCGTCGCCCGCGGTGACCGATTGTTCGTCGTCGGTGGCAAGTGGTTGCTGCTGATGTTGCTGGTGCTGGCCGTGTTGATGCCGCTGCTGGCGATCTTCTGGCGCGGCTTCAGCGGTGAGGCTGGCCAGGGTGGCGGCCTGGCGGCAGCGCGTGAACTGTTCACCAGCGAGGGCTTCCACTGGCTGCTCGGCAATAGCCTGTCGGTGGCACTCACCGTTGCCGCCATCGTGGTACCGCTGGCGTACCTGTTCGCCTACGCCTTGCAGCGCACCCTGATCCCGGCCAAGGGCCTGTGGCGGGGTATCTCGTTGCTGCCGCTGCTGGCGCCGTCGATGCTGCCGGCCATTGCGCTGGTCTACCTGTTCGGCAACCAGGGCCTGCTGCGCGGGCTGCTGAGCGACAACATCTACGGCTTCTGGGGGATCGTGCTGGGCGAGGCCATCTACACCTTCCCGCATGCGCTGATGATTCTGCTGTCAGCCCTGTCGCTGGCCGATGCACGCCTGTTCGACGCTGCTTCCAGCATGGGGGCCGGGCCTTGGCGGGCGTTTTCCAGCATTACCTGGCCTGCCACACGCCAGGCAGTGTTCGCGGCCTTCTGCCTGGTGTTCACCCTGACCATCACTGACTTCGGCGTCCCGGTCGTGGTCGGCGGCGACTATCAGGTGCTGGCCCTGGAAGCCTACAAAGCTGTCGTGGGCCAGCAGCAGTTTGGCCGCGGCGCACTGATCGGCATGGTCTTGCTGCTGCCGGCACTGTTGAGTTTTGCCGTCGATGCCTGGTTGCGCCGACGCCAGGGCGAGGCCATGAGTGGACGTGCGCAAGTGTTCGAGCCCAAGCCCTCGCGCCGCCGCGATGCCTGCTTCCTGGCCATCGTCGTACTGGTCTGCGCGGCCCTGTTGCTGGTGATCGGCATGGCCGTGTACTCGTCGCTGGTCACGTTCTGGCCCTATAACCTCTCGCTGTCGCTCAAGCACTACATGTTCGAGGACACTGCCGGTGGCGGCTGGCTGGCCTACCGCAACAGCGTGACCATGGCGATCGGCACGGCGCTGATCGGCAGCGTCGTGATCTTCAGCGGTGCCTACCTGATGGAGAAGACCCAGGGCCAACGCCTGCTCAACCAGGCGCTGCGCTTGCTCAGCTTCATCCCCATGGCAGTGCCGGGCCTGGTGCTGGGCCTGGGCTACGTGTTCTTCTTCAACCTCAGCGGCAACCCGCTGCATGTGCTGTACGGCAGCATGGGGCTGCTGGTCATCTGCACCATCGCCCATTATCTGACCACCGCGCAGATGACCGCCACCACCGCCCTGCGCCAGCTCGACGGCGAGTTCGAGGCCGCCGCGTTGTCGCTCAAGGCGCCCTTGTACCGGCACTTCCTGCGGGTGACGGTGCCGATCTGCCTGCCGGCGCTGCTGGACATCATTCGCTACCTGTTCGTCTCGGCGATGACCACCGTGTCGGCGGCGATCTTCCTATACAGCCCCGACACCATCCTTGCCGCCGTCGCCGTGTTGAACATGGACGACGCGGGCAACGTCGGCGGTGCCGCCGCCATGTCGACCCTGATTCTGCTGACCAGTGCCAGCGCTTCACTGCTGCTGGCCGCAGCCTCGCGCGGCCTGCTGCGCCGCTCCCAAGCCTGGCGCCAACGCGCCGCGACCGCCTGACCTGTAAGGAACCCCACCATGTTCAAGCACCTTGCACTTGCCGCTGCCGTTTCTGCCGTGTTCAGCCTGCAGGCTTCGGCCGCCGAGACCCAGCTGACGGTCTATACCGCGCTGGAAGCCGAGCAGCTCAAGACCTACAAGCAGGCCTTCGAAAAGGCCAACCCAGACATCGAGATCAAGTGGGTACGCGACTCCACCGGCATCATCACCGCCAAACTGCTGGCCGAGAAAGACCGCCCGCAGGCCGATGCGGTCTGGGGCTTGGCGGCGTCCAGCCTGGCCATCCTCGACCAGAACGGCATGCTCGACGCCTATGCGCCCAAGGACCTGGGCAAGATTTCGGCGAACTACCGCGACGCCGCCAACCCGCCGGCGTGGGTGGGCATGGACGTCTGGGCCGCGACCATCTGCTTCAACACCATCGAGGCCGAAAAGCAGGGCCTGAGCAAGCCGGTAAGCTGGCAGGACCTGGCCAAGCCTGAATACAAGGGCAAGATCGTCATGCCTAACCCGGCCTCGTCCGGTACCGGCTTCCTGGATGTCAGTGCCTGGCTGCAGACCTTTGGCGAGCCGCAGGGGTGGGCCTATATGGACGCCTTGCACCAGAACATCGGCCAGTACGTTCATTCGGGTTCCAAGCCGTGCAAGTTGGCGGCGGCGGGCGAGTTCCCGATTGGTATCTCGTTCGAATACCCGGCCGTGCAGCTCAAGCGCCAGGGGGCGCCGCTGGACATCGTGCTGCCGAAAGAGGGGCTGGGCTGGGAGATCGAGGCGACGGCAGTGATCAAGGGCACGCCAAAGGCCGATGCGGCCAGGCGGCTGGCTGACTTCTCGGCCAGCCCCGCGGCGATGGAGTTGTACAAGGAGAACTTCGCGGTGCTGGCTGCACCGGGGATTGCCAAGCCGCAGACCGAGTTGCCAGCGGATTACGAGCAGCGTCTGATCAAGAACGACTTTGCCTGGGCTTCGAAGCACCGCGACGAGATTCTTGCCGAGTGGCGCAAGCGCTATGACGGCAAATCGGAGAAGGTGGCGCAGCAGTGAGGGCGTAGGGGCTGGGAGGTGCATGCCTTGAGGCGCTACACCCCTCAAGGTATGCACCTCCCGCCCACTCACAACACTCAAATCTGCAAAACCAACGCCTCCAACTGCTCCTGCCGTTCTGCCTGATTCACCCGTGCCCCTGGGTTCAGCGTCGACCATTGCGGATGCGCCCGCGCCTTGATCAAGGCCTCAGGCAACTTGCCCTCGCGCCAGGCCTTCTCATCCAGTTCGCCCAGGCGAATGCTGTCTTGCGCCGCATGCCCGCGATTGTCCAGGGCCACCATCAACTGCTGCTGGCGCAGCGCCAACAGCCGCAACACCGTATCGTCGACGGTCAGCTCGCGCTGGCCCTTGAGCTTGCCCATCAACCGCGACCCATAATTGCGTGCCGTCTGTAGCGCTCCGCCGGCGATGGCCCCGGCCAGGGCGGCGGCGCCAAGGGTGAGGCCGCCGACCAGCAGGTCGACCCCGGCACCCGCCGCAGCACCCGCCGCAACGCCACTGCCCAGGCGCACACCCAGCAGCTTCAAGGTCTCGGGGTTGAACAGGTCATCGCCCCAGCGCCCGTCCAGCAACGGCAAATCGCTGGCATGGGCGTCCTCACGGCGGAAGGCGTACAGCTTGAGCAGCGCCTCGACACAGCGCTGCTCGCGCTGGCGCACGTCCTGGCGCAGCGCTTCGATGGCCTTGGCTTCGGCAGCAGGCTCGGCCACCACGCTGCGCCGGCAGGCGGCGCAATCGAGCAGCAGCTCGGCGATCAGGCGTTTACCGCTGTGGTGGCGGGCCTGGCGTTGCGCCTGCTGGTCGTCGATCAGCCGTTGCAGGGCAGGGCGAGCGTCTTCCAGCAGCAAGGCCAGGCTTTCGTACAAGCGGCGTTCGCCGTCTTCCGGCGGCGCCACGCTGTCGAACCGCACCAAGGCGTGCAAGCCAAGGCGGGCGAGGGCTTCACGCCATTCGGGCTCGCGGTGCTGGCTGCTGGCTACGAAGTTGAGCACCGGCAGCAGGGGCTTGCCACAGCTGGCCAGCACTTCCAGCTCGTCGCGGTACTTGGCCAGCACCGGTTCGCGGGCATCGATCACATACAGGCCAGCATTGCTGGCCAGCAACTGGCGCAGCACCTTGGCCTCCTGCTCGAAGCGCTGGCGCGCCTCGCTGCCCTGAAGGAAGCGCGCCAGACGGGCCGGGCCGTCCAGGCGCTCGCCCGGGCGCTCCAGCCGCTCAAGGTAGTCGAGCAGGGCGATGGCGTCCTCCAGGCCGGGGGTATCGTACAGCTCCAGCAACGGCTCGCCGTCCACCGACAGGCGCGCCCCTTCCACATGGCGCGTGGTGCTGGGGCGGTGAGACACCTCGCCAAAGCCCACATCGCGGGTCAAGGTGCGCAGCAGTGAGGTCTTGCCAACGTTGGTATGGCCGACCACGGCCAGTTTCAGCGGCTCAGTCATGGCCATGCTCCAGCCAGGTCAGGGGCGAGGTGTCGGCGTGGGGCAGGCCGAGACGGTCCAGGGCTTCGTGCCAGTCGCCCAGGCGCTCGGCATCCAGGGCTTGACCTGGCGCCGCCTGCAGCAACCAGATACGGGTGGCGCCGGCATTGCGTGCCAGTTCGGCGAGCAGCGCCAGGCTGCCGCGGTCGGGGGAGCGGCGCGGGTCGCAGGCGATGGCCAGGCGCGCAGGCGGAAAGCGGCTCAGTTGTTCGAGCAGCTTGTTGCGTGACTCGCGGCTATCGAGCACACCGGCATCGGTCACGTTCCTGGGCAGGGCGGGCGGCCAGGGGCGCTGGTCGTCCAGCTCCAGGCCGACCAGCAGGGCACCGCTGCTGCCGCTTTCCAGTTGGCCGGCAGCGAAGTGGGGCAAGGTTTCGGGCGCGGCATCCTGTACACCGATGCGTTCGCTGCGGGGCATCAGGCTTTCGCGCAGGGCTGCGTAGCCGGGCAGGCTGAGGTCCAGCGCCAGGCGCGCGCGGCCCTGGCGCCAGCGCCACAGGCACAACCCGGCCAACAGCAGGCGCGGCAGCAGGCCATACACCAGCACCACGCCGAGCAGCCAGCTGGCCCACGCCTGGCGCGCCAGGTCCAGGGCCGGCAGCGTGTCGCCGCTGGCGCGGATCAGGGTTTCGTCCGGCACCGCAAAGCCCAGCAGCGAAGGCAGGGCGCCGAGCGCCTGGGTCAGATGGATGAACGGTTCGGCGGCGAGCAGGGTGGTTTCCCAGACAAAGCCATAGCGCCGGGTAGCCAGCAGGACCACGAGCATGCCCAGCGCTGTGCTCATCGCCAGCAGCCACAAGCCGTGCACCAGCACGCCCAGCAGCCAGCGGTTCAGCCGCTGGCGCTGCAGCAGCACCAGCAGCGCCGGCGCAAGGTGCGCGGCCTTGGCATCGCGGGCAAAGCGTTCGCTCAGCCACAGCCACAGGCGGCCCAGGCCTGCGCCGTGTTCGCCGCTCAGGCCCAGGCCGATCGCCCAGCCCAGCAACATCAGCAGGTTCAGCCCAAGCAGGCTGCCCAGCGCCCAGAACACATTCACCGGGCGTTGGCCGTCCCCCAGGGCCGCGAAGGCCAGGCCCGCGCCGCTGAAGGCAGCGACGATCAGCAGGGCCAGCAGTGCCAGGCGTGCGCCCTGTTTCCAGTGCCGCAGGGCAGTCGCCATGCCGTCGCGTTCGGCCAGGAACAGCGCACGGGTCTCGATACGGGCCGCCAGGTCGCCGCCGACTTGGCGGGCGCGGCGGTTGGCCTCCTGGTCTTCCAGGGGGCCGGCGTGTTCCTCGCGCAGGCGCACCGCTTCGGTGAGCCAGCGTTTATCCAGTGGCGTCGATCCAGTCACAAGGTCTTCCATTGCACAGGTCAGGGCAGAAGCATAACCCACGGCGGGTTTGCTATCCTCGCCAGCATGACTAGCACACTCCCTCTCAGCCTGATCGCGGCCCTCGCCGAGAACCGCGTGATCGGCATCGACAATTCCATGCCCTGGCACCTGCCGGGGGACTTCAAGTACTTCAAGGCCACGACCCTGGGCAAGCCCATCATCATGGGGCGCAAGACCTGGGACTCGCTGGGCCGGCCATTGCCGGGGCGGTTGAATATCGTGGTCAGCCGCCAGCCGGGGCTGCAACTGCCTGGCGCCGAGGTGTTTGCGTCACTGGAAGCTGCGCTGGTGCGGGCTGACCAGTGGGCGCGCGAGCAGGGCGTCGATGAGTTGATGCTGATTGGCGGTGCGCAACTGTATGGGCAGGCGCTGGAGAAGGGGCTGGTGAGCCGCATGTACCTGACCCGTGTGGAGCTATCGCCTGAGGGCGATGCCTGGTTCCCGGCGTTCGACGAGCACCAGTGGCGGCGGGTATCGAGTGAGCCGCAGGCGCCTGAAGGGGCTGGGCCGGCTTACCATTTCGACGTTTGGGAAAGGCTTTGAGAGTGTGGGGCTGCGATGCAGCCCCTAGCCATCTCAGCTATGGCTCAACTCTGCATGCTGATCATCGGCCAGCACACCTTTGTCGGTCTCTTTCAACAGCTGGCTGGTAACCACCCCAGCCGTCATCGAACCATTCACGTTCAGGGCCGTTCGCCCCATATCGATCAGCGGCTCCACCGAAATCAGCAGCGCCACCAACTCGACCGGCAAGCCCATGGCCGGCAGCACGATCAGCGCGGCGAAGGTGGCACCGCCGCCAACCCCGGCAACCCCGGCCGAGCTCAGGGTGACGATGGCGACCAGGGTCGCGATCCACAGCGGGTCAAAGGTGTCGATACCAACCGCCGGGGCAACCATCACCGCCAGCATCGCCGGGTACAGCCCAGCGCAACCGTTCTGGCCAATGGTGGTGCCGAACGAGGCGCTGAAGCTGGCGATCGATTGCGGCACGCCCAGGCGGCGGGTCTGTGCTTCGATATTCAGTGGGATGCTGGCTGCGCTGGAGCGGCTGGTGAAGGCGAACGTCAGCACCGGCCACACTTTGCGGAAGAAGCGCAGCGGGCTTACCCCGGTCGCAGCCAGGATGATGGCATGCACCACGAACATCAGCCCCAGGCCGATGTACGACACCACCACAAAGCTGCCCAACTTGAGGATGTCGTCCAGGTTGGAGCTGGCCACCACCTTGGTCATCAAGGCCAGCACGCCATAGGGGGTAAGCTTCATCACCACGCGTACCAGGCGCATCACCCAGGCCTGCAGGGTGTCGATGGCCGACAGGGCGCGCTCGCCTTTTTCGGCATCGTCCTTGATCAGTTGCAGGGCGGCCAGGCCGACGAATACGGCGAAGATCACCACGCTGATGATCGAAGTCGGCTTGGCCCGCGCCAGGTCGCCCACTGGGTTGCTGGGGATGAACGACAGCAGCAACTGCGGGATATTGAGGTCGGCGACCTTGCCCGCGTAGTCACTGTGGATCGCTTGCAGCCGGGCGCTTTCCTGCACGCCCGCCACCAGGCCGTCGGCAGTGAGGCCGAACAGGTTGGTCAGGACGATGCCGATCAACGCGGCGATGGCCGTGGTCAGCAGCAGGGTACCGATGCTCAGCACGCTGATGCGCCCGAGCGAGGAGGCATTGTGCAGGCGCGCCACCGCGCTGAGGATCGAAGCGAAGATCAGCGGCATGACGATCATCTGCAACAGGCCGACGTAGCCGTTGCCGACCAGGTCGAGCCAGGCGATGGTGGCTTTCAGTACCGGGTGGCCTGCGCCATAGATCGTGTGCAGGACCAAACCGAATACCACGCCCAGCACCAGGCCCAGCAAGACTTTCTTGGCCAGGCTCCATTGGGTATGGCGGGTTTGTGCCAGGCCCAGCAACAGGGCCAGGAACGCCAGCAGGTTGAGTGACAGCGGCAGGTTCATTGAAGCTCCAACAAGAACAGAAGAGGCATCGCCTCTGTGAGCGATTGCGAACGGAAATGCTAACAGCCTGAAAACAAACGAATTTATACCCAAATGGAATTTGCTTAGTCGTTAATGGAATAACGGCGTGTCGCAAAAAGCAATGAACACGACGTTTCAAGCTGCCTGGGCGTCGTTGTCAGGGCTGGCGGGTGCGGGATGTTGGGCTAGCGTTGCCTGGTCATTTCAGGAGATTCGTACATGCAGCTTGCTCCGAAAGCCTTCGCCGTCGGTCTTTCCCTGCTGTTCAGTGTCCAGGCCTGGGCCACCGAACTCAAGCACTGGCCCGCCGAGGCCGGCAAACAGCTCGACAGCATGATCGCCGCCAACGCCAACAAAGGTAACTACGCGGTGTTCGACATGGACAACACCAGCTACCGCTACGACCTTGAAGAGGCGCTGCTGCCGTTCATGGAGAACCAGGGCCTGCTGACTCGCGACAAGCTCGACCCTTCGTTGAAGTTGATCCCGTTCAAGGACACGGCCGAGCACAAGGAAAGCCTGTTCAGTTACTACTACCGCCTGTGCGAAATCGACGACATGGTCTGCTACCCGTGGGTGGCCCAAGTGTTCTCGGGCTTTACCCTGAAAGAGCTGAAGGCCCAGGTCGATGCCTTGATGGCCTCGGGCAAGCCCGTGCCCAGCACCTACTTCGAAGGTGACCAGGTCAAGGCCATCGAGGTGCAGCCGCCCAAGGTCTTCGCCGGCCAGGCCGAGCTGTTCAACAAGCTGATGGAGAATGGCATCGAGGTGTATGTAATTTCTGCCGCCTCCGAAGAACTGGTACGCATGGTCGCGTCCGACCCGAAGTACGGCTACAACGTGAAGCCGCAGAATGTCATTGGTGTCAGCCTGCTGCTCAAAGACCGCGCCAGCGGCCAGCTGACCACGGCGCGCAAGCAGATTGGCGCCGGCCACTATGACCCCAAGGCCAATGAAGGCCTCGAACTGACGCCGTACCTGTGGACACCGGCAACGTGGATGGCAGGCAAGCAGGCGGCGATCCTCACCTACATCGATGAATGGAAGAAACCAGTATTGGTCGGCGGCGACACGCCGACCAGCGATGGTTACATGCAGTTCCACGGCGTGGATGTGGGCAAGGGGGGCATCCACCTGTGGATAAACCGCAAGGCCAAGTACATGGACCAACTCAACGGGATGATCGCCAAGCATGCAGCCGCCCAGGCCAAGGAAGGGCTGCCGGTGACGGCTGACAAGAACTGGGTGATCGTCACGCCGGAGCAGATCCAGTAACGGGGCGCACCTCAGCCGCTGCGGCCGACGATGATGGTGCGGGCCTGTGCCTGATCGATGTTGCGCGCCAGCAAGCTCACTTCTACGAGGGCGCTGGCACGGACGCTGGCGCCCGCAGGGCTTAGCGTTTGTTCGGCCACGATGCTGTGCACCCGGTTGATGCCGACAAAGCGGAACCACGCATCGAGGAAGGGTTTTTCCAGGCCAAACGCCTGGTCGGGCGTTTGCGAGTCGGGGCCATACCCCAGTCCGCGGGTGTAGATGGCCACCGCCCGGCGCCCGCCCAGCATGCCGTTCAAGCCTTGCTCGTCGAAGGTGAACAGAACGCCCTTGTGCGAAATCGCGTCAATCAGGTGCTTGAGCTTGTACGGTATGCCGAAATTCCACAGCGGCACGCTGAACAGCAACGTATCCGCCCGATGGAAGCGTTTGGCGAGCGCTGTGATCTGGGCCCATGCAGCGGTTTGCGCGGGTGAAAGCGGGGCATCGGCAAGCCCTGCGTACTTGGCCGCAAGCAGGTCGCCATCCACCTCGGGCAGCGCGCATTCCCAAGGGTCCAGGCGGTCAACCTCTATGGCTTTGCGCTCTGCCAGCGCCGACAGAAAGACTTCGGCAATCTGAGCGGAAACCGAGCGCTCTCCTCTCGGTGAGGCGCACACATACAAGACACGTTCAACCACGGGTGCTTCTCCTTGGCAGCGTTGATGACATGTCCGCTGGTGCTTGAACGCACAGGCGGGCTGCGCAAAAGTGTGATTGAGGATGATCCATTATAGAAATGACGTATGCTCGGTTCATTGAGTGAGATAGGTGATCAATCCGTGTTCGATACTGTCCTTCTGCGTAGCCTGCTTGCCGTTGCCGACAGCGGTGGTTTTACCCGTGCTGCCGAACGGCTGCACCTGACGCAATCGGCGATCAGCGCGCACATTCGGCGGCTCGAGAGCGAAGCCGGGCAAAAATTGCTGGAGCGCACCACCCGCTCGGTCAGCCTGACGCCAGCAGGTGCGCGGTTGGCAGGCTATGCCCGCACCATCCTGGCGCTGCATGACGATGCCCGTGCAAGCCTTGGTGTGGGGCGGCGGGTTTCAGGCACGGTGCTTGTGGGCTTGAGCGAGGAGATGGTCAAGGCGCCGGTGATCGACTGCCTGCGCCGATTCTCGGTCGCTCACCCGGATACTGAGCTTGTGCTGAAAGTCGGCCTGACCGGGGAGTTGCTCCCGCTGGTGCAGTCCGGTGGGCTGGATTTTGTCTTGGGTAGCCGCTGCAACGGTGATGAGCCTGGTGAGGTGTTGTGGTCCGAGCCGCTGGTCTGGGCGAGAGGGCCGCTGGCGCTGCTTGCAGATGATGAGTCCACCGCTGTTCCCTTGGCCGTGTTTTCTGACCAGTGCCCCTATCGGGCTGCTGCCATCGAGGCGCTGGCGCGCGCGGGGCGGCAATGGCGTATCGTCTGCCAGAGCCCAAGTGCCGGAGGCTTGATGACAGCCGTGAGCGGCGGTCTTGGGGTAACACCGGTCACTCGCACGGCCGCCCTGGCCGCAGGGCTGCTGGAAGTGCCAACGCTGCCGCCCTTGCCCCATGCGCAGTTTGTGCTGACAGCGGCGGCGAAACCGAAACGCTCGGTTGCCCTGCTGCTGGCGCAGTTGCGCCAATGTGTTGCCAGGGGCGGCGCAGACTTGTAAGCAAGGTAGTTGCTCTCGTCGCTCGGCGCTGGCCTTTGATCCTTCAGGCATAAAAAAACCGGCGCACAGGGCGCCGGTTTTTCGAACGCTGAAAAGCCTTACAGCCCGTCGAGCATCGCCTTGTTGCGTACCGCACCCTTGTCGGCACTGGTCGCCAGCAGGGCGTAGGCCTTGAGGGCAGTGGTCACCTTGCGCGGGCGCACTTCAACAGGTTTCCAGCCTTTCTTGTCCTGCTCGACGCGGCGCTCAGCCAGCTCTTCGTCGCTGACCAGCAGGTTGATCGAACGGTTGGGGATGTCGATCAATACCTTGTCGCCGTCGCGCACCAGGCCAATGGCGCCGCCAGCGGCGGCTTCCGGCGAGGCGTGGCCGATCGACAGGCCTGAGGTACCGCCCGAGAAGCGACCGTCTGTGAGCAGGGCGCAGGCCTTGCCCAGGCCTTTGGACTTCAGGTACGACGTCGGGTAGAGCATCTCCTGCATGCCCGGGCCGCCTTTCGGGCCTTCGTAGCGAATGATCACGATATCGCCAGCCTTCACTTCGTCGGCGAGGATGCCGCGCACGGCGCTGTCCTGGCTCTCGAAGATCTTCGCGCTGCCTTCGAACACGTGGATCGACTCGTCGACACCGGCGGTTTTTACCACGCAACCGTCGAGGGCGATGTTGCCGTACAGCACGGCCAGGCCGCCCTCTTGCGAGTAAGCGTGCTCGAAGCTGCGGATGCAGCCGTTTTCACGGTCGTCGTCGAGGGTTTCCCAGCGGGTCGACTGGCTGAACGCGGTCTGGGTCGGGATGCCCGCCGGGCCGGCCTTGAAGAAGGTGTGTACCGCTTCGTCGTCGGTCTGGGTGATGTCCCACTTGGCGATGGCTTCTTCCATGCTGCGGCTGTGCACGGTCGGCAGGTCGGTGTGCAGCAGGCCGCCACGGGCCAGCGAGCCGAGGATGCTGAAGATGCCGCCGGCGCGGTGCACGTCTTCCATGTGGTACTTCTGGATATTCGGCGCCACCTTGCACAGCTGCGGCACCACGCGCGACAGGCGGTCGATGTCACGCAGGTCGAACGCCACCTCGCCTTCCTGGGCCGCGGCCAGCAGGTGCAGGATGGTGTTGGTCGAACCGCCCATGGCGATGTCGAGCATCATGGCGTTTTCGAACGCCTTGAAGTTGGCGATGCTGCGCGGCAGCACCGACGCGTCGTTCTCACCGTAGTAGCGCTTGCACAGCTCGACGATGGTGCGGCCAGCCGTGAGGAACAGCTGCTCGCGGTCGGAGTGGGTGGCCAGGGTCGAACCGTTGCCCGGCAGGGCCAGGCCCAGTGCCTCGGTCAGGCAGTTCATCGAGTTGGCGGTGAACATGCCGGAACACGAACCGCACGTCGGGCAGGCGCTGCGCTCGTATTCGGCGACCTTCTCGTCGGAGGCCGAGGAGTCGGCGGCGATGACCATCGCGTCGACCAGGTCCAGGCCGTGGCTGGCCAGCTTGGTCTTGCCGGCTTCCATTGGGCCGCCGGAGACGAAGATCACCGGGATGTTCAGGCGCAGGGCGGCCATCAGCATGCCGGGGGTGATCTTGTCGCAGTTGGAGATGCAGACGATGGCGTCGGCGCAGTGGGCGTTGACCATGTATTCCACGGCGTCGGCGATGATCTCGCGGCTAGGCAGCGAGTACAGCATGCCGTCGTGGCCCATGGCGATGCCGTCGTCGACCGCGATGGTGTTGAATTCCTTGGCCACGCCACCGGCGCGCTCGATCTCACGGGCAACCAGCTGGCCCAGGTCCTTCAGGTGCACGTGGCCCGGGACGAACTGGGTGAACGAGTTGGCGATGGCAATGATCGGTTTCTTGAAATCTTCGTCCTTCATCCCGGTGGCGCGCCACAGGGCACGAGCGCCGGCCATGTTGCGGCCATGGGTGGAAGTCTTGGAACGATAATCAGGCATGAAGCGCTCCTGGCGGCTTAATCAGGTCACAAAAAGGGGAGTGAGCTTCTCTTGTCCTATGCGCCTTAGGCCGGTTGCCACTGGCACGGATGGGGCCGAAGACACCACGGGATCGCCGCGTGCTCGACCAGAGCTCATAAACCCGCCGGGGATGACTGGCGATGAATAGCCCGATTCTACACCGCTGGCGCGGCGAGGGAATGGCGATGTGTCTGGGCGGTGGCTTTGGCCGAATAGCCGGTAGTTTGTAGGACCCTTCCGAAACGGCGCTTCAAGGGCTGACCTGCCGGCCCAGGCTGACTATGATCCGCCCGCCGCATGTGCGGCTTCACGAGATACACCCTCAATGGACCTTCCCAGTTTCAGTTCATACCGAACTCGTAAATTGGCACTGAGCGCGTCGTCGCCAGGGCCTGCGAAGGCTTGAGCCCGTGTGGCTGAGGTTTGCAGGTGCCTGCGTCGGCGCCTGGAGAACCTCATGCAACACTCTTCCGATCTCTGCGTTTCCCCCCTCGACCTGCGCCAGGCCGCCCAGGCGCGTCGCGACGACCTGCTGCACCCGCACGGCTACCGCGAAGGCACGGCCGGTTACCTGATGACCAGCGAATACTCGTGCCTCGATGCCGGCCTCACTGCCAGCCAGGCCATCGACATGCTGCGCCGCGAGGCCGCCGATGCCGAAACGATCTATCAGTCCTATGTCCTCGATGAGCAGCGCAACCTGCGCGGTACCTTGTCCTTGCGCGAGTTGATCCTGGCCGCCCCCGAGCAGCCGATCGAGCAGATCATGGTGCACAAGGTCATCTGCGTGTGTACCGCGACCCGCCAGGAAGAGGTGGCCCGCCTGATACGCCAGCACGACCTGCTGGCCGTGCCGGTGCTGGACGAGGGCGGGCGTCTGGTGGGGCTGGTGACGTGCGACGATGCGCTCGACGTGGTGGTCGATGAGGCCACCGAGGACTTCCACAAGGGCGCATCCATCACCAACCACGTGGGCAACCTGCGGGATGCCACGGTCAGCCTGTTGTACCGCAAGCGGGTGTTGTGGCTGGTGCTGCTGGTGTTCGGCAACCTGTTTTCGGGGGCGGGCATCGCCGCGTTCGAAGAGACCATTGCCGCGCATATCGTGCTGGTGTTCTTCCTGCCGCTGTTGGTGGACAGCGGTGGCAATGCCGGGGCGCAGTCGGCGACCTTGATGGTGCGGGGCCTGGCGACGGGCGAGGTGGTGATGCGTGACTGGCTGCGGATGCTGGGGCGCGAGTGCGGTGTGGCGTTGGCGCTGGGGGCCACCATGGCGGTGGCGGTGGCATCGCTGGGTGCGTTGCGCGGTGGGGTGGACGTGGCCATCATCGTTGCCAGCAGCATGCTGGTGATCGTGTTGCTGGGTAGCCTGATCGGCATGAGCCTGCCGTTCATGTTCACCAAGCTCAAGCTCGACCCGGCGACTGCCAGCGGGCCGTTGGTGACGTCGATTGCCGATGCGGCGGGGGTGCTGGTGTATTTCGGGATTGCTTCGTACGTGCTGGGGATCTGATGTGCCTTTGGGGCCGCAAGGCGGCCCCAGGGCAGTGCATCAGCTGTTTGGCAGCAACCGGCAGGTAATGCTCTTGATGTAGCGGGTTTCGGCAATGGCCGGGTGCACCGGGTGGTCCGGGCCTTGGCCGCCGCGCTCGAGCAGTTGCAGATTGCGATCCAGGTGACGGGCGCTGGTCAGCAGGATGTTGTTCAGGTCATCTTCGGGCAGGTGCATGGAGCACGAGGCGCTGACCAGGATGCCGTCCTTGTTGAGCATGCGCATGGCCTGTTCGTTGAGGCGGCGGTAGGCCGCTTCGCCGTTTTTCAGGTCTTTCTTGCGCTTGATGAACGCGGGTGGGTCGGCAATGATCACGTCGAAGCGCTCTTCGGCGGCCTTCAGCTCGCGCAGGGCCTCGAACACGTCACCTTCGATGCAGGTCAGTTTCTCGCTGATGCCGTTGAGTGCGGCGTTGCGCTCGACGCCGTCCAGGGCGAAGCCCGAGGCATCCACACAGAACACTTCGCTGGCGCCAAATGCGCCGGCCTGCACGCCCCAGCCACCGATGTAGCTGAACAGGTCGAGCACGCGTTTGCCTTTGACGTAGGGGGCCAGGCGCGCGCGGTTCATGCGGTGGTCATAGAACCAGCCGGTCTTTTGCCCTTCACGTACCGGGGCCTCGAATTGCACGCCGTTCTCTTCCAGTGCAACCCAGTCCGGCACTTCGCCGTAAACGGTTTCGACGTAGCGCTGCAGGCCTTCGGCATCACGCGCGGCGGAATCGTTCTTGAACAGAATGCCGCTTGGCTTGAGCACCTGGATCAGGGCGGCGATCACGTCGTCCTTGTGCAGCTCCATGGTGGCCGAGGCCAGTTGAACCACGAGGATGTCGAAGAAACGGTCGACCACCAGGCCTGGGAGCAGGTCGGAGTCGCCGTAGACCAGGCGGTAGCACGGCTTGTCGAACAGGCGCTCACGCAGCGACAGGGCGACGTTGAGGCGGTGCACCAGCAGCGACTTGTCCAGTGGCAGCTTGACGTCGCGCGACAGCAGGCGCGCGCAGATCAGGTTGTTCGGGCTCAGCGCCACGATGCCCAGCGGCTTGCCGTTGGCGGCCTCGAGGACCGCCTGCTGGCCGGCCTGCAAGCCTTGCAGCGGGGTCGCGGCGACGTCGACTTCATTGCTGTAGACCCACAGGTGGCCAGCGCGCAGGCGGCGGTCGGCATTGGCTTTGAGGCGAAGGCTGGGCAGGGACATGACGTCGCTCCGGGAAAAAAGAGCGGGAGTATACCGTGTTGGCCCTTGCTGCGGTGCTGGGCGCGACAAAGTGCTGGCCAGCCGTAAAGCCAGACGATCCGGTGTTAGAATTCGCCGTCCTCAACGAGTGTGTACGCATGTCCCAAGAACTCAGCGCCGAACAGATCCAGCAAGCCTTGCAAGGCATTACCATCCCGCCGCAACCGCAGATCATGGTTGACCTGCAGTTCGAGCAGTACATGCCTGACCCAGATCTGGAAACCATCGCCAAGCTGATTTCCCAGGACCCGGGCTTGTCCGGCGCCTTGCTCAAGCTGGTCAACTCCCCGCATTTCGGCCTCTCCAACAAAATTGGCTCGATCCAGCGTGCGGTGAACCTGCTGGGCAGCCGTTCGATCATCAACTTGATCAACGCCCAGTCGATCAAAGGCGAAATGAGCGACGAAACCATCGTCACCCTGAACCGCTTCTGGGACACCGCGCAGGATGTGGCAATGACCTGCCTGACCCTGGCCAAGCGCACCGGCATGCAGTCGGCGGACGAGGCCTACACCCTTGGGCTGTTCCATGATTGCGGCGTGCCGCTGATGCTCAAGCGCTTCCCCAACTACATGGAGGTGCTGGAAGAGGCCTACGCCAAGGCCGACGGCGAAACCCGTGTGGTCGATACGGAAAACCGTGCGTTCAATACCAACCACTCGGTAGTGGGGTATTTCACCGCCAAGTCCTGGCGTCTGCCCGAGCACCTCACTGCGGCCATCGCCAACCACCACAATGCCTTGGCGGTGTTCCGCGACGAGTCTTCGCGCAATACCCAGAGCCAGCTGAAAAACCTGCTGGCGGTGCTGAAGATGGCCGAGCACATCTGCGCGTCCTACCGCGTGCTGGGCAGCCAGAGCGTTGACCACGAGTGGGAGGTGGTGGGGCCGCTGGTGCTCGACTACATTGGCTTGTCGGACTACGACTTCGAAAACCTCAAGCAGAATATCCGAGAGCTGGGCGGGCACTGACACATGCCGGAACTACCCGAAGTAGAAACCACCCGGCGCGGCATCGCGCCCCACCTGGAAGGCCAGCGGGTCAGCCGCGTGGTGGTGCGTGACCGGCGCCTGCGCTGGCCGATCCCCGAAGACCTGGATGTGCGCCTGTCGGGGCAGCGTATCGTCAGCGTCGAGCGGCGCGCCAAGTACCTGTTGATCAATGCCGAGGTCGGCACCTTGATCAGCCATTTGGGCATGTCGGGTAATTTGCGCCTGGTCGAGCTGGGCTTGCCGGCGGCCAAGCACGAGCATGTCGACATCGAGCTGGAGTCGGGGCTGATGCTGCGCTACACCGACCCGCGCCGTTTCGGCGCCATGCTCTGGAGCCTCGACCCGCTCAACCACGAGCTGCTGCTGCGTCTGGGGCCAGAGCCGCTGACCGACCTGTTCGACGGTGAACGCCTGTTCCAGCTGTCGCGCGGGCGCTCGATGGCGGTCAAGCCGTTCATCATGGACAACGCGATCGTGGTCGGTGTGGGCAACATCTACGCCACCGAAGCGTTGTTTGCCGCAGGCATCGACCCACGCCGGGAGGCAGGCGGTATATCGCGGGCGCGGTATCTGAAGCTGGCCATCGAGATCAAGCGGGTGCTGGCGGCGGCCATCGAGCAAGGCGGCACGACCTTGCGCGACTTCATTGGCGGGGATGGGCAGCCGGGGTACTTCCAGCAGGAGCTGTACGTCTACGGGCGGGGTGGCATGCCGTGCAAGCTGTGTGGCACGACCTTGCGCGAGGTGAAGCTTGGGCAACGGGCCAGTGTGTTCTGCCCGCGCTGCCAGCGCTGAATCGGGGCCGCTTGGCGGCCCATTCGCAGGGCTCAGGCCTTGCCAGTGATCAGACGATACTTGGCCATCAGTTGCTCTTCGGTCTCCGGGTGCGCTTCATCCAGCGGGATGCAGTCGACCGGGCAGACCTGCTGGCACTGCGGCTCGTCGTAGTGGCCCACGCACTGAGTGCACAGGTTAGGGTCGATCACGTAGATCTCTTCGCCTTGGGAGATGGCCTCGTTCGGGCACTCGGGTTCGCAGACGTCGCAGTTGATGCAATCGTCGGTGATGATCAGGGACATGGGGACTCCGGCCGGGGCTCACCGCCCGGGCATGTTCAACGCAATGGGCACAATTGTGCCGCATTCGCGCCCGCAGTGCACGCGGGCGCGATATTCAGGCGATCAGGCGTTACTTCTTGAAGCGTTCGGTCAGCGCCTCTGCCACCACGGGGTGGACGAACTTGCTGATATCGCCGCCCAATGCCGCGATTTCCCTGACCAACGTCGAGGAAATAAACGAATAGCGCTCCGAAGGCGTCAGGAACAGGCTCTCGACATCGGGGGCCAGTTGCCGGTTCATGTTCGCCAGCTGGAACTCGTACTCGAAGTCGGACACCGCACGCAGGCCACGCAGGAAGACGTTGGCGCCCTGTTCCTTGGCGAAATGCGCCAACAGGGAAGAGAAGCCGATGACTTCGACATTGGGCAGGTGCTTGGTGACCTCACGGGCCAGCGCCACCCGTTGTTCCAGCGGGAACAGGGGGTTTTTCTTGGGGCTGGCCGCCACCGCGATAATCACATGGTCGAACAGCCGCGAGGCGCGCTCGACCAGATCGCCATGGCCCTTGGTAATGGGGTCGAAAGTACCCGGGTACAACACTCGGTTCATCGCGTCATCCTGGCTGGAGTGCGTTGGGGAGTCGGATGGTAGCGCAGCGATTGCGCCCGGCCAAGTCGTGCGGCCGGCTGATGGCACTATAGACAGTGGGTGCATTTGTTGTCATGCGTTGTGTGCCAGGCGGGTGATCAGGGCATCGGTGAGCTTTGCGCTGAGGGCGTAAACCGATAATTGCGGGTTGGCGCCGATGCTGGTGGGGAACAGCGAGCCGTCGTGAATCGACAGGTTTTCCAGTTGGTGGTGCTGGCCCAAGCTGTTGCACACCGCCTGGCGCGGGTCTTCACCGAGGGCGCAGCCGCCCATCACATGGGCGCTGCCCAGGCGTGTGCGGTACGGCGCCAGTGACAGCTCGTCGATCATCGTCAGGGCTTCACTCAGGCTGCTGGCGTAGCGGGCATCGCCGTGCACCGGCAGTACCCGCGTGGCACCGGCGGCAAACTGGATGTGCGCCATGCTGCGGTAGGCGCGACGCAAACCGTCGCGCAGGTAATCGTTGACCGGGTAATCCAGCACCGGTGAGCCATCGCCGCGCAGCTCGACGGCGCCTCCCTGGCTTTGGGGGTGGAAGCCATCGCGCAGCAACGCCAGCATCACGTGGGTGTGCGGCAGCTCGGCCATGCGCTGGGCATTGTCGTTGCCATGCCCGCCCAGCAGGGTGCTGGCCAGGGCAGGGTGCAGAGGCGGCACTTCGAGTTTGTAGCCGATCGGGCCGTCGCTGCCGCCCACCCATTGAAAATGGTCGCTGTAGATCGATTGCGGGGCGCCGTAATAGGGGTCGATGCGTGCGTTGAAACGTGCCGCGCTGAAGTTGACCAGGTGCAGGAAAGTGCGTTTGCCCAGGCGCGCGTGCGGGTCGGGAGCGTTGGAGCGCAGCAACAGCGCCGGGCTGTTGATACCGCCTCCCGCCAAAATGTAGTGCCGGGCGCGCACGCTGATCTGCTTGCCGGTGGTGTTTATCCCGTTGGCGTCCAGGGCGCTGCACTGCAACCCGGCGATGCGTTCGCCGTCGTGCTCGAAGCGCTCTGCCCGGGCCAGGTACAGCAGCTCGCCACCGTGGTCGAGGGTGGCCGGTATGCTGGTCACCAGCATCGACTGCTTGGCATTGACCGGGCAGCCCATGCCGCAATAGCCAAGGTTCCAGCAACCGCGCACATTGCGCGGTATCACCGCCCAACGATAGCCGAGCTGTTCGCAGCCACGGCGCAGCACTTCGTTGTTGGCATTTGGCGGCAAGGCCCAGGGGCTGATGCCCAACTGCTGTTCGATGCGTTCGAACCAGGGGGCTAATGCTTCGTTGCTCAAACCGCTGACCTGGTGCTCCTGGGCCCAATGGGCCAGGGTCTGTGGCGGTGTGCGAAAGCTCGAAGTCCAGTTGACCAGCGTGGTGCCGCCCACGGCGCGGCCCTGCAGAATGGTGATGGCGCCATCCTTGCTCATCCGCCCCAAGCCCTCCTGATATAGGCTCGCGTAAGCTTCGCTCTCCAGCAGGTGGAAGTCGCTGCTGGTCTTCAGTGGGCCTTCTTCGATCAGCAATACCTTGAACCCGGCGGCGCTGAGCAACTGCGCACTGGTGGCGCCGCCCGCGCCGCTGCCGATCACGGCGATGTCCGCTTGCAGGGTCAGATCATTCGCCAGGCGCGAGCCGTCGTGGGTGATCCAGCCGCGTTCGAGGCCTTGGCGAAACGGGTCGATTACAGGCATTGGCGGTGCTCTTGTTGTGGTCAGATCTTCGGTGGCCCTGGGTAGCCGCAGGCCGCCCAGGCTTCCGGGCGTTCGTACCAGGCCATCAGCAGCAGTTGCAGCAGCGACGCATGGCCCATGCGCAGCAGGTTCAGCGAGCTGCCCTGCCAGCGTTGCAGAAACGCGTTGATCTGCTCGGCGCTGGCTTGCTGCCAGGCGCCCCAGATACCGGTCAGGGGGCCACGGGTCAGCGGCAGGCTGAGCACGTCGAACAATTGCCGGGTGAGCTTGAGCATCTCTGGCGACAGCGCCGCCAGTTTGTGATCAAGGCTGTGCAGCACCAGCCCATCGACGGCCTGGGTGCCGGCAAGCACCACCGGGATCAGCGCGCTCAGCAGGGGCAGGTCGTCGTCGCGCAGTGCCCGATAGCCGGTTGCGGGCGACTGCGCCGTGCAGCCGACCAGGCTGGTGGTGGCGAGGAAGGCACTGGCTCCCAGGCTGAAACGGAGCAGGTCGCGGCGCTGCATGGGCCAGGGCTCAGCGGATGAACAGCTTGTAGACCAGGCGCTGCAAGGCCTTGCCGTAAGGCGGGTAGATCAGCCGGGCAGCGTTCAGGCGTTGCTTGGCCAGCACCGCCTTGGCTTTGCTGAAGGTCAGGAAGCCGTCGTGGCCGTGGTAGTGCCCCATCCCGGAAGGCCCTATGCCGCCAAAGGGCAGGTCGTCCTGGGCGACATGCAGCAGGGTGTCGTTCAGGCACACGCCACCGGAGTGGGTGTGGCGCAGTACATGCTCCTGCTCGCTGCGCTCGTAGCCGAAGTAGTAGAGGGCCAGGGGGCGTGGGCGCTGGTTGATGTAGGCCAAGGCTTGGTCGAGGGTGTCATAGGGCACCAGCGGCAACAGCGGGCCGAAAATTTCGTCCTGCATCACCTGCATGCCATCGTTCACCCCTAGCAGCAGGTGAGGGGGCAGGCGTCGCCCCTGGCGGGGTTCGCCAGGGTACAGGTCGAGCACCTCGGCGCCTTGGTCGCGGGCGTCGTCCAGCAGGTGCTGCAGGCGCTGCAGCTGCCGCGGGTTGATGATGGCGGTGTAGTCGGGGTTGTCGGCGATATGTGGGTACAGGCGGCGAACGGCGAGCTGGTAGGCGTCACTGAAGGCCTGCAGCCGTTCGCGCGGCACCAGCACGTAATCGGGGGCTACGCAGGTCTGGCCGGCGTTCAGGGTCTTGCCGAAGGCAATGCGCTCGGCCGCGCTGTCCAGCGGCACGCTGGCCGAGACGATGGCCGGCGATTTGCCGCCCAGTTCCAGGGTCACCGGGGTCAGGTTGTGGGCCGCAGCCAGCATGACCTGGCGGCCCACGCTGGTAGCGCCGGTGAACAGCAGGTGGTCGAACGGCAGGCGAGCAAAAGCCTGGCCAACCTCGACCTCACCCAGCACCACACTGACCAGGTCTTCGGGGTACACGCGCGCCAGCAACTGCTTGAGTGCCTGGGCACTGGCCGGCGTTGCTTCGCTGAGCTTTAGCATGACCCGGTTGCCCGCTGCCAGGGCGCAGGTCAGCGGGCCGATGGCGAGAAACAACGGGTAGTTCCACGGCACGATGATGCCGACGACCCCCAAGGGTTGGTAGTGCACCTGCCCGCTGGCGGGCTGGAAGGCCAGGCCTACGCGGCGCCGGCTGGGGCGCATCCAGCGTTGCAAATGCCTTTCGGCGTGTCGCAGGCCCTGGATCGAGGGCAGCAGTTCAGCCAGCAAGGTCTCGTCGGCACTACGCCCGTCAAAGTCCTGGTCGATGGCTTCGATCAGTTGCGCCTGGCCCACCAGTAGTGCCTCGCGCAGGCTCTTCAGCCACTGGCGGCGCTGCGCCGCCGGTGGCGTGGGGTTGCCGGCAAAAGCCTGGCGTTGAGCGGCGAACCTCGCCGTCAGGTCGAGGTCGGAATGCACAGGAGGCAAGGCAACGGGCGAGGTCATATCGGCGCGAGTCCGGGCGAGGGAGTTGCTAGAGCCTATACTCTAATCGGTACCATGGTGCGAATTTTTCCTGGGGTTCGAGCGGTGCATTCCACAGCGGATAAGCCGTAAGATGACCCTTTGACCAAGGCCCGCAGACTGGGAGCTGAGCATGGCCCCGCGCATGAAGACCCGAGAGCGCATCGTGCAGAACAGCCTGGAGCTGTTCAACCAGCAGGGCGAACGTAGCGTCAGCACCAACCATATTGCCGCGCACATGGAAATCTCGCCCGGCAACCTCTATTACCACTTCCCCAACAAGCAGGCGATCATCGCCCTGTTGTTCAGCCAGTACGAAGCGCTGGTGGACAGTTTTCTGCGCCCGCCTCAAGGGCGAGCCGCAACGGTGGAAGACAAGCGTTTCTACCTCAAGGCCCTGCTCGCGGCGATGTGGAACTACCGCTTCCTGCACCGCGACCTGGAACACCTGCTGGACAGCGACCCCGAGCTGGCCGCGCGCTATCGGCGGTTTTCCGAGCGCTGCCTGCGCCAGGGCCAGGCGATCTACCGGGGCTTTGTCGACGCGGGGATCCTGGCCATGGCGCCGGCGCAGATCGAGTCGCTGACCATCAACGCCTGGATCGTGCTGACGTCATGGGTGCGTTTTCTCAGCACCACGCGTGAGCACTCCGCGCACCTGGGTGAAGAAGCCTTCAAGCGCGGCGTCTATCAGGTACTGGTGCTGGAGCTCGGCTTCGTCACCGTTGACGCCCGCAATGCCGTGGACGCGCTGTGCCAGGAATTCCATGTACCGTTCAACCAGGCCCTGGAACTGTAAACCAGGGCACGAGTGCCATCGATCAGGAGATAGTCATGCCCCTTGCGCAATTGATCACCCCGCAACAGTTGGCCGAGCGTCTGGGCTCGCCCGATCTGGTGATTCTCGACTGCCGCTTTGCCCTCGAGGATGTGGACTATGGCCAACGCAGCTATGCCGAGGGGCATATTGCCGGGGCCCACTTCGCCGACCTTGAGCGCGACCTCAGTGGCCCGGTAAGCAAGGGACGCACGGGGCGCCACCCATTACCGGATGCGGGGCGGCTGGTTGAGCGCCTGCGCGAGTGGGGGCTGGACGATGACAGCCAGGTGGTGCTCTACGACGACGGCCCCGGTGCATTTGCCGCCCGCGCCTGGTGGTTGCTGGCCTGGCTGGGCAAGCGCAGTGGCGTGTCGATCCTCGATGGCGGCCTCAAGGCATGGCATGCAGCGCACCTGCCGTTGAGCCTGGACCCACCCCCCAAGTACAAGGGTACGTTCACAGGTGAGCCGGATAACACGTTGCTGATCGATGCCGAGCACTTGGCCAAGCACCTGGGCGATGCGGGGCTGACGTTGATCGACGCCAGAGGCTTGCCGCGCTTTCGCGGTGAAGTCGAGCCGATCGACCCGGTTGCTGGGCACATTCCTGGTGCGCAGTGCGCGGCGTTTACCGACAACCTGGGGGCCGACGGGCGTTTTCTACCGGCCGACGCACTCAAGCAACGGTTTGCCGAAAAGTTGGCGGGGCGCTCGCCAGAGCAGTTGGTGGCCTACTGCGGATCGGGGGTGACGGCTTGCCACAATCTGTTTGCCCTGGCACTGGCGGGCTATCCGCTGGGGCGGCTGTATGCAGGGTCGTGGAGCGAGTGGATCAATGATCCGGCGCGTGGGGTGGCGACCGGGGATTGACCCGGGCTGCTGCTACGCGCCTTCTACCAGCCACTGCGGAATCCGCCGTTCCAGGTAATACCCCGGGTTGCGCAGGCTGCCATCGACAAAACCCACATGGCCACCGCGATTGTGCAGTTCAAACTGCGTCTGCGCTGCCAGTTCGCTGGCCAAGGGCAAGCTGTGGCTGGACACGAATGGATCGTCGCTGGCGTGGATGATCAGGGTCGGCGTGCGGTTCTCGCCCAAGAAGAAGCGGCTCGATGAGCGGCGGTAGTAGTCGTGCGCATCGTTGAAACCATTGAGCGGCGCAGTGACCCTGCCGTCGAAGTCCCAGAAGGTGCGCAGTTTGGTCAGGGGCCCGAGCCGTTGCAGGGCTGCTAGCCGCTCGTGTTCGCCCTTCTCATGGAAGTGGCGCTGCTTGAGCTGTACATAGGCCAGCATCTCGCGCATGAAATGGGCCTGGTAGACCTTCGAAAAACCCTGGCCGATACGGTCGGCACACTGGTCCAGGCGAAACGGCACCGACACCGCGACCGCAGCCTCCAGCTGGCTGGCCGAGCCGCTTTCGCCCAGGTATTTGAGCAGCACATTGCCACCCAACGAATAACCCACAGCATAAAGTGGCGCCAATGGGCGCTGGGCGCGCAGGTGCGCGACGATTTCTGCCAGGTCCTCGCTGGCGCCGGAGTGGTAGCTGCGCGGCAGCAGGTTCGGCTCGCCCGAACAACCGCGCCAGTTCACCGCCACGCTTGCCCAGCCGCGGCCCTGCAGGGCTTGCTGCAAGCCTTTGACGTAAGGCGAGTGGGAAGACCCGGTCAGCCCGTGCAGCACCAGCACCAGCGGCGCATCCGCCTGGTGCGGGCCATGCCAGTCGAGGTCGATGAAATCGCCATCGGCCAGCCACAGCCGTTCGCGGTCGCGCTCCAGCGCTGGCAGCTTGCGCCAGAGCGGGCCCCACAAGGTTTGCAGGTGCGGATTGGACAGGCCGACGGCCGGGCGAAAATGGGCAGTGAGGCTGGGCATGCTGGGCGACTCGTGATGTGCCTGCCTAGAGTGCCATGAAACGCTGCCCCTGTACCTGCGCTATTGGTCGAGAGCCGGCAGCGGTTGTTGGTTCACCAGCGGGCCGACGCTGACAAGCACCTGGCGCGTCTGGTCGAACCTGCGTTGCATGACTTCGCGGACCACCTCCGGGGTTAGCTGGGTCAAGCGCTCGATGTAGGTATTCAGGTGGTCATCCGCTTGCCGCTGATAGGTGGTATTGGTGAGTAGCGCGGCCAGGCTGTTGTTCCTGGCAACACCGCGCAACGGGTGTTCGGACATGACGCAAGTGCTCCTGCAAGAAACGAAGGAGCAGCTTCAGCCATGGCGCCGGTTACTGTGCTGTAACTAATTACGCCAACACGGTAAACCGGCGTGCAGTCGGGCGGTCAGCCGCGCTGCCAAAGCGCGTAATGCACCTGGCCGGTCTTTTTCTCGCGGTGCAGGCGCCAGTTACCGGGCATTTGCAAGGCCGAGGGCGCGGTCTCGCTTTCGGTGTAGATCCACGCCTGTTCACGCAGCCACTGGTTCTGCTCCAGCAGGTTGCAGGTGTTGGCCAGCAGGTCCTGATGGAAAGGCGGGTCGAGGAACACGACGTCGAACTGCTGCTTGGCCGGGTTTTGCAGGTAGCGCAGCGCGTCGGTCTGCAGGATCTGCCCGCGTGGGCAGCGCAGCAGCTCGAGGTTGTCCTTGAGGTTGCTGATGGCGGCTGGATTGCTGTCCAGGGCCACGGCATCTTCGGCGCCGCGAGACAAGGCTTCGAGCACCAGAGCACCGCTGCCGGTAAAGGCATCCAGCACCCGGGCGCCTTCGATGTAAGGCGCAAGCCAGTTGAACACGGTTTCGCGCACGCGGTCAGGCGTTGGCCGCAGGCCGTCGCCTTCAGGCACCGCCAGGCGGCGGCTGCGCCACTCGCCGGCGATGATGCGCAGGTGGCCCTGGCCCTTGCTTTGGCCCGTTTGAGGGCGGGCGGGAGGGGTGGATCTTGGCATTAGTGCTCCGGTACGCCGGGCGGTTGCTCGGCGGGCTTGTCAGTGGGGGCTGGCAGCGGTTTTTGCGGCACCTTGGGGCCAGCGGTGACGATCACCAGTTTATCGGCTGACAGATGTTTGTTCATGGCGGCCTTGACCTGTTCGACGGTAAGGGCCTGGGACTGCTGCATGAAGTCCTCGAGCCAGGTCAGCGGCAGGTTGTAGAAGCCGATGGCCCCCAGTTGGCCGACGATACTGGCGTTGCTGGCATTGGACAGCGGGAAGCTGCCGGCCAGCTCGCGCTTGGCGTCGTCCAGCTCTTGCTGGGTCGGGCCGCTTTTCAGGTAGTCGGCAAGAATGTCCTGGACCAGCTTGAGTGTGCCTTCGCTGAGTTCGGCGCGGGTTTGCAGGTTGATCATGAACGGGCCGCGCACCTGCATCGGGCTGAACACCGAGTAGACGCCGTAGGTGAGGCCGCGCTTTTCACGTACTTCACTCATCAGGCGGGTGCCGAACGCGCCACCGCCAAGGATCTGGTTGCCCAGCGACAGGGCTGGCCAGTCTGGGTCCTGACGGTCGATACCCAGTTCAGCCAGCATCAGGTGGGTCTGTTTGGACGGGAAGTCAATGTGGGTCAGGCCCGCCTTGGGCTCAGCGGGCTGGGCCGGTGCCGCCAGCGCCGGGCCCTTGGGCAGGCCGGCGGAAACCTGGGCGGCAATGGCTTCGGCTTCGGCGCGGCTGAGGTCGCCGACCAGGGCGATGACCGCATTGCCGGCGGTGTAGGCCTTGGCATGGAAGGCGCGCAGCTGTGCCAGGGTGATACCGTTGATGCTTTCGGCGGTGCCGTCGCTCGGGTGAGCGTAGGGATGGTCGCCGTAGAGCTTGCCGAACAGCGCCTTGCCAGCGATCTTGCCGGGGTTCTGCTTCTCGTATTCGAAGCCGGCCAGCATCTGGTTCTTGATGCGCTTGAGGGCGTCCTCCGGGAACGTGGGCTTGCCGGCGACCTCGGCGAACAGTTTGAGCGCCGGTTCGCGCTTGTCCTGGGTGCTCAGGCTGCGCAGCGAGGCCACGGCCATGTCGCGGTACGAGCCGTTGCCGAAGTCTGCGCCGAGGCCTTCGAAGCCTTCGGCAATGGCGGTCACGTCCTTGCCTGCCACGCCCTCGTTGAGCATGGCGTTGGTCAAGGCGGCCAGGCCTGGCGTGGCGCCGTCCTGGCTGCTACCGGCGGCGAATGTGACGCGCAGGTCGAACATCGGCAGTTCGCGGGCTTCGACGAACAGCACCCGGGCGCCTTCGGCGGTGGTCCAGTTCTGGATGTTCAGCTGGCGCCGGCTGGGCGCCTTGCCATCCAGCTCGGCCAGTGACTGCAGGGTATTGGCCGGGCGGGCCGCAGTGCTGTCGGCCTTCGGCGCGTTGTCGGCCAGGGCCGGGGCCGCCAGCACTGCCGCCAGCGTAAGGGCGCGGATGCCCGTAGCCAGCAGGGTGAGGCGTGGTGCGCGACGATCACTCATGAGCGGACTCCTCGGGCAGTACATGGGCAACGCTCAGGCGTTCGCGGGTGAAGTAGGTGCGCGCAGCGTTCTGGATGTCTTGCGGGGTCACGCGCTTGAGCTCGTCCAGTTCGCTGTCGATCAGCTTCCAGGACAGGCCCACGGTCTCCAGCTGGCCGATGGTGGTGGCTTGGCTGCTGATGGAGTCGCGATCGTAGACCAGGCCGGCGATCACCTGGGCGCGCACGCGTTCGAGCTCCTCGGCGCTAGGGGGCGTGGTCTTGAGCTCTTCGAGCAGTTGCCAGATGCCCTTTTCCACGTCTGCCAGGGTTTTCTGCTTCTGCACGTTCGGCGTGGCCGAGATCAGGAACAGGCTGTCACCACGGGTGAAGGCGTTGTAGCTGGACGACGCCCCGGCCACCAGCTCCTGACCGCGCTCCAGGCGGGCCGGCATGCGGGCACTGTAGCCGCCGTCGAGCAAGGCCGAGATCAGGCGCAGGGCGTGCACCGTGCTCGGCTCCTGGGTGGTCGCCAGGCCGGGTACGTTGAAGCCGTAGATCAGGCTTGGCAACTGCGTGCGCACGTGCAGGGTCAGTTGGCGCTGGCCTGGCTCGGCCAGCTCCAGCGGCAGCTTGGCTGGCGGGACCGCGCGTTTGGGAATGCCGGCGAAGTACTTTTGCGCCAGGCCCTTGACCTCGTCGACGGTGACATCGCCGACCACCACCAGGGTGGCGTTGTTGGGCGCGTACCAGGATTCGTACCAGTGCCGCAGCTCCTCGACCTTCATGCGTTCGAGGTCGGCCATCCAGCCGATGGTCGGGGTGTGATAGCCACTGGCCGGGTAGGCCATGGCGCGGAACAGCTCGAATGCTTTCGAGTTGGGCTGATCATCGGTGCGCAGGCGGCGCTCTTCCTTGATCACTTCGATTTCGCGGCTGAACTCGTCGGCGGGCAGGCGTAGGCTGGCCAGGCGGTCGGCTTCGAGTTCCAGGGCCACTGGCAGGCGGTCGCGGGCCAGCACCTGGTAGTAGGCCGTGTAATCGTCGCTGGTGAAGGCGTTTTCTTCGGCGCCCAGGTCCCGCAGGATGCGCGAGCCCTCGCCGGGGCCGACTTTGGCGCTACCCTTGAACATCATGTGTTCCAGGGCGTGGGACAGGCCGGTCTGGCCCGGGGTCTCGTAGCTGGAGCCAACCTTGTACCAGATCTGCGAGACCACGACCGGTGCGCGGTGGTCTTCGCGCACGATCACCTTGAGGCCATTGTCGAGGATGAATTCGTGAGTCGGTTGCACATCGGCGGCGAAGGCCGCGAGCGGCAGGCAGAGCGTGCCGAGCAACAGGCCAGCGGCGCGGCGGGCTAGAGCATTCATACGGTGTTTAACCTGTTCGGCGGCCCGCAGGGTTTAGCGTCGGCGGGCCAGGAGGTGCTAGGATACTGATCCGGTTGCCTGGCGACCATGCCTGTCGCCGTTCTGGCCCGCAGGACACTAAGACAAAACGTTGCGCATGAACCAGCCGGCTTCAAGATAGTCTGTTCTGCGTATAGAGAATTCCCGATGCGCCATTGCTGGCGCATCGCTACCCTGAGATAGCCGTCCTCCATGTTTGGTTCCAACGACGACAAAAAAGCGCCGGCCGAGTCTGGCGAAAAGAAAGGCCTGTTCAGCTGGTTTCGCAAGAAGCCGCAGCAACCTGTCGCCGAACAGCCGCAAACGCCCGAGCCACAGTCTGCTGAACCGGTAGCGCCGCAGCCTGCCGTCGAGCTGCCTGAAGCGCCGCCGCTCGCGCCTTTGGCCCCGGTTGCTCCCGAGGTGCCTCAGCCTGCGCTGCCGCCTGCTGCCTTCAAGGCCCCCGAGCCCGAGCAGCCAGCGGCAGGTGCGGGCTTGCCCGCGAATCCGCAAGCCGCCACACCGGTCGAAAGCCCTTCGCCGCTGGTGCAAGCCCCTGAAGCCCCGGTAGTTCGCGGCGCAGAACCGCCTGTCAGCAACCTGGTGCTGCCGGTCGCCGAAGAGCCCGTGGCCCTGGTGCCGGACCTGGAGCCTATCGCCCCGCCAGCGATCCCTGAACGCCCGGTAGTCGCAGCGCCTGCCCCGGTCGAAGCTGAACCGGTTGCCGTACCGGTCGCCACCGAACAGTCCAAGCCCGGCTTCTTCGCCCGCCTCAAGCAAGGCCTGTCCAAGACCAGTGCCAGCATCGGCGAAGGCATGGCCAGCCTGTTCATGGGCAAGAAGGTTATCGATGATGACCTGCTCGACGAGATCGAAACCCGCCTGCTGACCGCCGACGTCGGCGTCGAAGCGACCTCGGCCATTGTCCAGAACCTGACCCAGAAGGTTGCCCGCAAGCAACTGGCCGATGCCGATGCGTTGTACAAGTCGCTGCAGGAAGAACTGGCCGCGCTGCTGCGCCCGGTCGAGCAGCCGCTGAAGGTCCAGGCGCAGAACAAGCCCTACGTGATCCTGGTGGTCGGCGTGAACGGCGCTGGCAAGACCACCACCATCGGCAAGATGGCCAAGAAGCTGCAGTTGGAGGGCAAGAAGGTCATGCTGGCCGCGGGCGACACTTTCCGCGCTGCGGCCGTTGAGCAGTTGCAGGTCTGGGGCGAGCGTAACCAGATCCCGGTGATCGCCCAGCACACCGGTGCCGACTCCGCCTCGGTGATCTTCGATGCCGTGCAGGCCGCCAAGGCCCGTGGCGTCGATGTGCTGATCGCCGACACGGCCGGCCGTCTGCACACCAAGGACAACTTGATGGAAGAGCTGAAGAAGGTTCGCCGGGTCATCGGCAAGCTCGACGCCGAGGCGCCTCACGAGGTGCTGCTGGTGCTCGACGCCGGTACCGGCCAGAACGCCATCAGCCAGGCCAAGTACTTCAACCAGAGCGTCGAGCTGACTGGCCTGGCGCTGACCAAGCTGGACGGCACCGCCAAGGGCGGGGTGATCTTCGCCCTGGCCAAGCAATTCAGCATCCCGATCCGTTTCATCGGTGTCGGCGAAGGTATCGACGACCTGCGCACCTTTGAAGCCGAGCCGTTCGTCAAGGCGCTGTTCGCCGAGCGAGAGCATCCATGATCCGATTCGAACAGGTCGCCAAGCGCTATCCCAATGGCCATGTAGGCTTGCATGAGCTGAGTTTCCGGGCGCGCCGGGGCGAATTCCTGTTCGTCACCGGGCACTCGGGTGCCGGTAAGAGCACTTTGTTGCGTTTGCTGCTGGCCATGGAACGCCCGACCAGCGGCAAGCTGCTGCTGGCAGGGCAGGACCTGGGCCAGATCAGCAATGCGCAGATCCCCTTCCTGCGTCGGCAGATCGGTGTGGTGTTCCAGAACCACCAGTTGCTGTTCGATCGCACGGTGTTCAACAACATCGCCTTGCCGCTGCAGATCCTCGGTTTGTCCAAGGCCGAGATCACCAAACGCGTGGATTCGGCGCTGGAGCGTGTGTCGCTGGCCGACAAGGGCGAGCTGTTCCCGGCGGACCTGTCCACGGGGCAGCAGCAGCGGGTGGGTATTGCGCGGGCCATCGTCCATCAGCCAGCCCTGTTGCTGGCCGACGAACCCACCGGCAACCTTGACCCGCGCCTGGCCGCGGAGATCATGGGCGTGTTCGAGGACATCAACCGCCTGGGCACCACGGTATTGATCGCCAGCCACGACCTGGCACTGATCGCGCGCATGCGCCACCGCATGCTGACGCTGCAGCGCGGCCGTCTGATCGGCGATGGGGAGGCCGGGCAATGAGCACTACACGTACGCCGAAGGTTTCCGAGCGGGTTGCGCCGAAACCCGCTGACCCGCAGCCTGGAAAGAAAAAACGCGACGACGATGACGGCCCGGACTTTCGCACCTTGCTGCATGCCTGGCTGGAGAGCCACCGGGCAAGCATGGCCGACAGCTTGCGTCGCCTCGGCAAGCAGCCGATCGGCAGCTTCTTTACCTGCCTGGTCATGGCCGTGGCCTTGAGCATGCCCATGGGCCTGTCGTTGCTGCTGAAGAACGTCGAGAAGCTCGGCGGGTCCTGGCAGCGCGCCGCGCAGATTTCGCTATACCTGAAGCTTGACGCTGGCAGCAAGGAAGGCGAGGCCCTGCGTGACGAGATCAAGCGCATGCCCGGGGTGGCCGATGCGTTGTATGTCAGCCGCGACCAGGCGCTGGAAGAGTTCCAGCAGCAGTCCGGGCTGGGCGAGGCCTTGCGTGAACTCCCCGAAAACCCGCTGCCTGGCGTGGTGGTGGTGACCCCGAGCGAGGTCGATAAGCCCGCGCTGGAGGCATTACGTCAGCGCCTATCGGAGCTGCCCAAGGTCGAAGTGGCACAGCTGGACTTGGTATGGGTCGAACGCCTGGCGGCGATCCTCAAGTTGGGTGACCGCTTTGTCTTCGGGTTGGCGGTCATGCTGATTTCTGCGTTGCTGTTAGTAATCGGTAACACAATTCGTCTACATATTGAAAACCGCCGCACCGAGATCGAAGTCATCAAGCTGGTAGGCGGCACCGACAGCTACGTGCGCCGGCCTTTCCTGTACATGGGTGCCTTGTACGGCCTGGGTGCGGGTTTCTTGGCCTGGGGTATCCTGGCGTTCGGCCTGAACTGGCTGAACCAGGCGGTTGTCGGGCTGTCCGGCTTGTACGGCAGTGACTTCGCCCTTGGCGGCGTGCCGGCGTCCGATGGTCTGTCGCTCTTGATCGGAGCGGTGCTGTTAGGGTATATCGGTGCATGGATCGCGGTCGCTCGCCACTTGAACGAGCTAGCGCCTCGATAGTTTTTCCCGTGCCAGCATTGACTTTATTACCGTTTTGGGAACTTGTTCATCGGTTTCCGGTCAATGTTGGCAGTGCCCACAAGGCGCGAGTCTAGTAAGTCGGAGGTTCTTGAATGACCACATCGTTGCAACCTGCCTATGCCTTGGTACCCGGTGCAAACCTGGAAGCCTATGTGCACACGGTCAACAGCATCCCGCTGCTGACGGTCGAGCAGGAGCGTGATCTGGCCGAGCGTCTCTATTATGAGCAGGATCTTGAGGCCGCTCGGCAAATGGTGATGGCCCACCTGCGTTTCGTCGTACATATCGCCCGTAGCTATGCAGGCTATGGCCTGGCCCAGGCCGACCTGATTCAGGAAGGCAACGTCGGCTTGATGAAGGCCGTCAAGCGCTTCAACCCTGAGATGGGGGTGCGCCTGGTGTCCTTTGCCGTGCACTGGATCAAGGCAGAAATCCACGAATTCATCCTGCGTAACTGGCGCATCGTCAAGGTGGCTACCACCAAGGCCCAGCGCAAACTGTTCTTCAACCTGCGCAGCCAGAAGAAGCGTCTGGCCTGGCTGAACAACGATGAAGTCCATCGCGTGGCTGAAAGCCTTGGCGTTGAACCCCGTGAAGTGCGTGAGATGGAAAGCCGGCTGAGTGGTCAGGACATGGCCTTTGACCCGGCGGCGGAAGCCGACGACGACAGCGCTTTCCAGTCGCCAGCGCATTATCTGGAAGACCACCGCTACGATCCGGCGGTACAGCTGGAGGATGCCGACTGGAGTGACAACTCCACCAGCAACCTGCACGAAGCGTTGCAAGGCCTGGACGAGCGTAGCCGTGACATCCTCTACCAGCGCTGGTTGGCTGAAGAGAAGGCGACCTTGCACGAGCTGGCGGACAAGTACAGCGTTTCGGCCGAGCGTATTCGGCAGTTGGAAAAGAACGCAATGAACAAGGTCAAGGCGTTGATCGCGGCCTGATTCGCGCCTTGCTGGATGAAAAGCCGTGCCCTGTGAGGGGTGCGGCTTTTTTATGGGCTTCTGGGGCTGCACTGCAGCCCCGGATAATCAGAGTTTGCGCGAGGCATCCAGCTGCATCAGGTAGCTAGGCCCGCCCAGCTGGCTCATCTGCCGCCGGATCCAACCCGCCCGATTGGCCACATAGGCGCTGGGCCGGCTGGCGCTCCACTTGATCGGGCTGGGCAGCACGGCAGCCAACTGCGCGGCCTGCTGGCGGCTGAGGCGGCTGGCATCGACACCGAAGTGGTAGCGCGCGGCAGCCTGGGCGCCAAACACCCCATTGCCCCATTCGGCGCTGTTGAGGTAAACCTCGAGGATCCGCTCTTTCGACCAGAACAGCTCGATCAGCGCGGTAAACCACGCCTCCAGGCCCTTGCGGAACCAGCTGCGGCCCGACCACAGGAACAGGTTCTTGGCCACCTGTTGGGTCAAGGTACTGGCCCCACGAATGTTGCCACCACGTTCGTTATAAGCCAGCGCTGCCTGAATGGCCGGGATGTCAAAGCCCCAATGGCTGGCGAACTTCTGGTCTTCACCGGCAATGACCGCCACCTTCAGGTCATCGGCGATGTTCTCCCACGGTTGCCAGTCGCGCTGCAGGTCGATTGGCTCGCCACTCACCCAGGACTGCACCTTGCGCTCGGCCATCAACGCCGTGCCGGGTGGCGGTACCCAGCGAAACACCAGCACCAGCACGATACTGCCGGCAGCGAACCAGAGCAGGGCGCGGGTGAGGCGGCGGATAAGGGATGGCAGCATGTCGATGGCTTGGCCGGGCAGGTGGAAGGGGCCATTATACAGACCCGATAGTAGGAGTCCTCCCATGCTTCGCAGCTTCCTGATGCTTGCCGCCTTTTTCGGCTTTACCGGTGTGGCCTTGGGCGCATTTGCCGCGCACGGGCTGAAAAACCGCCTTACGGCAGATTACCTGGCCATCTTTCATACCGGGGTTACCTACCAACTGGTGCATGCCCTGGCGATTTTCGGTGTTGCCGTGCTTGCGGCGCACTTGCCTGGGCGCCTGGTCGGCTGGGCCGGCGGTCTGTTCGCGCTGGGTATCGTACTGTTCTCCGGTAGCCTGTACCTGCTGACCCTGACGGGTGTAAGCAAGCTCGGCATCATCACGCCCATTGGCGGGCTGTGCTTCCTGGCCGGTTGGTTGTGCCTGGGCCTGGCAGCCTGGCGGCTGGGCTGACCGAGCGGTCCACAATCGCGACTAATGGCGTGCACCGCCCTTGGGTTCAAGGGTTGTTCAGCGCTAGAATGCGGGCCCCAAAGAACAACGGTGGCCGTGCGCATGCGCATTCAACTGAACGGTGAACCTTACGAACTGCCCGCTGGCGAAAGCGTCGCGGCCCTGCTGACCCGCCTGGAACTCACCGGGCGCCGGGTAGCCGTGGAACTGAACCTGGACATCGTGCCGCGTAGCCTGCATGACAGCACGCAGCTGAACGACGGCGACCAGGTCGAAGTGGTCCACGCCATCGGCGGCGGCTGATTACAGCTCGGCGGTTCACATGCAAGCCCAGTAACCTTTTCCCGAGGAACAACGATGAGCAACGTTCGTAGCGACAAGCCCTTTACCCTGGCCGGGCGCACTTTCCAGTCGCGCCTGCTGGTCGGCACCGGCAAATACCGTGACATGGAAGAAACCCGCCTGGCCATCGAGGCCTCGGGTGCCGAGATCGTCACCGTCGCTGTGCGTCGTACCAACATCGGCCAGAACCCGGGCGAGCCGAACCTGCTCGACGTACTGCCGCCAGACCGTTACACCATCCTGCCGAACACCGCTGGCTGCTACGACGCGGTCGAAGCCGTGCGCACCTGCCGCCTGGCCCGTGAACTGCTCGATGGCCACAACCTGGTCAAGCTGGAAGTCCTGGCCGACCAGAAGACGTTGTTCCCCAACGTGATCGAGACCCTCAAGGCCGCTGAAGTACTGGTCAAGGACGGTTTCGACGTGATGGTATACACCAGCGACGACCCGATCATCGCCCGTCAGCTGGCCGAAGTCGGCTGCATTGCGGTCATGCCGCTGGCAGGCCTGATCGGTACCGGCCTGGGCATCTGCAACCCCTACAACCTGCAGATCATCCTGGAAGAATCCAAGGTGCCGGTGCTGGTCGATGCCGGCGTGGGTACCGCCTCCGATGCCACCATCGCCATGGAAATGGGTTGCGAGGCGGTGCTGATGAACTCGGCCATCGCCCACGCCCAGCAACCGGTGCTGATGGCCGAAGCCATGAAGCACGCCATCGTGGCAGGTCGCATGGCCTACCTGGCCGGCCGCATGCCGAAGAAACTCTATGCCAGCGCCTCTTCGCCGCTGGATGGTCTGATCAAGTAAGAGCTCCTGATGACTGAATCGCAAGAAACGCCGACCACCGCCGAAGGCGAAGAGCGCCCACACCGCCGTATCAAGAGTTTCGTGATGCGCGCCGGTCGCATGACCGAAGGCCAGCAACGCGGCCTGGACCAGGGTGGCCCACAGTTCATCCTGCCCCTGGCCGACAGCCCGGTGGACTACGACCAGGTGTTCGGCCGCGCTGCGCCGCGCACCCTGGAGATCGGTTTCGGTATGGGCCACTCCCTGCTGGAGATGGCGGCTGCCGCCCCTGAACTGGACTTCATCGGTGTCGAAGTACACCGTCCGGGTGTTGGCGCGCTGCTCAATGGCGTGTTGACCCAGGGCCTGAAGAACCTGCGGGTGTACGATTGCGATGCCATCGAAGTGCTGAACCGCTGCGTGGCCGACAACAGCCTCGACCGGCTGATGCTGTTCTTCCCGGACCCTTGGCACAAGGCACGCCATCACAAACGCCGCATCGTCCAGCTGGAGTTCGCCGAGCTGGTGCGCCGCAAGCTCAAGCCCGGTGGCGTGTTCCACATGGCGACCGACTGGGAGCCGTATGCCGAGTACATGCTGGAAGTGATGAGCGCTGCGCCGGGTTACCGTAACCAGGCGGCGGACGGCGCCTATGTGCCGCGTCCGCAAGAGCGGCCGATCACCAAGTTCGAGCGCCGTGGTGAGCGCTTGGGGCATGGCGTTTGGGATTTGAAGTTCGAAAAGGTGGATTGATCAGCTGATTTAGCCGATTGAACCGCAGCGCTTGCAGAAATGCAGGCAAAAAAAAACCGCCTTGAGAGAGGCGGCTTTTTTTTATGAAAGCGAGAGGACGGAGTCTCCGCTTCCACAGAGTAGATGCAGCTCTGCAGGCGTAAATCAACCCCGCCGATCAGCCACCACGCCGATCAACACCAGCACCACCAGCAGCACCGGTGCCAGCGCATAGTTATTGAACTGGCTCAGCCCTTTCACCACCCATGGCGTGGCATAGATCAGCGCCGCACCGCTGCCGATCATCACCAGCAAGGCCATCACTGGCACGCGCAGCGCGCCCGCCAAGCTGCCGATGCGTTGCTCGGCCCAGGCTTTGATATCGGTGCCGAACAGCACCAGCAGGCAGCCTACCAAGGCCAGCGAAATCTCCGACAGGTTGCTGCGGCTCCAGCGGGAAACCGTCGCGAGCAGATCAAGTACCAGATCCATGGGTCATCCTTAGGTCAAGAAATACTGCAGCAGGTCATTGAGGAACAACTGGCCGCGTGGCGTGGCCACCAATCGATCCGGTTCGACCTGCAAAAGGCCTTTTTGTTCGGCGGCACGCCGTGCCTCGACCAGCTGTGCCAGCGGCAGGCCGGTGCGCAGGGTAAACAGTTCGGCTTCCACGCCATCGGTCAGGCGCAAGGCATTCATCAGGAATTCGAAGGGCAATTCTTCGGCCGGCAGCAGCTTTTCACCGGCCTTGAACGGCTTGGCCAGGTTCAGGTAGTCCTTGGGCAGGCGGGTTTTCCAGGTGCGCAGGATGCGCCCGTCGGCGAGGGTCAGCTTGCCGTGGGCGCCGGCACCGATACCGATGAAATCACCAAAGCGCCAGTAGTTGAGGTTGTGCTTGGCTGCACGGCCTGGCTGGGCATAGGCGGAAACCTCGTACTGGCGGTAGCCGTGCTCGGCCATCAGCGCCTGCCCCGCCTCCTGGATGTCCCAGAGGATGTCGTCTTCGGGCAGCTCGGGGGGCTGGTTCCAGAACACCGTGTTGGGCTCTACGGTCAGCTGGTACCAGGACAAGTGGGTTGGCCCCAGCTCGATGGCTTGGCGCAGGTCACCCAGGGCATCGTCCAGCGACTGCTCGGGCAGGCCGTGCATCAAGTCCATGTTGAAGTTGTCGAACCCTGCGGCGCGGGCCATGCCCGCAGCGCGGATTGCTTCGTCGCCATTGTGAATGCGCCCGAGCGCCTCGAGTTTGGCGGGCTGGAAGCTTTGCACGCCGATGGACAGGCGGTTGATGCCGGTTTGCCGGTACGCCTTGAATTTCTCCTGCTCGAACGTGCCTGGGTTGGCCTCCAGGGTGATTTCGATGTCTGGTGCGAACGGGATGCGCTGTTCAACACCGCGCAGCAGGCGGCCGAGCGCATTGGCGCTGAACAGGCTCGGCGTGCCGCCACCGAAGAAGATCGAGCTGATCGGGCGCCCCTGCACGGCTACAAGCTCTTGATCGAGGTCGGTCAGCAGGGCGTCGACGTACGCCTCTTCAGGCAGCTCGGGGCCAGCCGCGTGGGAGTTGAAGTCGCAATAAGGGCACTTGCGCACGCACCACGGGATGTGGATGTACAACGCCAAGGGCGGCAGCACGGCGAAACCCGCCGCCCCCCTCGGGAACGGCTGGGTGGACAACGTTTCGATCATGCCAGGCCCAGGCGTTGACGCAGCAGGGCCATGGCGCGGGCGCGGTGGCTGAGCTGGTTCTTGTCGACCGGGGCGAGGTCCGCGCTCGAGCAATTGCGCTCCGGTACCCAGAACAGCGGGTCGTAGCCAAAGCCGTGCTCGCCGCTGGCTTCGAACATGATGCGCCCGTGCCACAGGCCTTCGCACAGGATTGGCAGTGGGTCGTCGGCGTGACGCACCAGCGCCAGCACACAGACGAACTGCGCGCCACGCTCAGCCTCAGGCACCTCTTTCAAGGCCTCCAGCAGCTTGGCATTGTTCGCCGCATCACCCTTGCCATCGGCATAGCGTGCGGAGTAGATGCCCGGCGCACCACCCAGGTAGTCGACTGCCAGGCCCGAGTCGTCGGCCAGTGCCGGCAGGCCAGAGATGCGCGCGGCATTGCGTGCCTTGAGAATGGCGTTCTCGACGAACGACAGGCCGGTTTCCTCTGGCTCGACCTGGCTGAATTCGCCGATCGAGCGCAGCTGTACGGAGGCTCCGAGCATGGCCTGGAGTTCCTTGAGTTTGCCGGCATTGTGGCTGGCCAATACGAGTTGCTGGAAATTCATCATTCGCCTGGGAACACTTCCTGGTTGAAGCTGAGAGAGTTACTGATGCCGCCGGTTTCGACATTGAGGTCGAAGGTCACGGTTTCGGGCTGTTCGATCTTGAACTGGGCGATGTAGTACACCGCGCCCTGTTCGTTGATCTGCTTGAAGGACAGCGGGCTACTGCGCCCGGTCAGGTCCTTCACCGTGCCGCTGACGACCGCCATGGCCGGCTTGTTGGCCTTGAGCACGGCAATGTTGAGCACGCCCTGGTTCTTGCTGCGCACCAGGCCCGTGGCTGCGGCCACCTCTGGTGTCAGCATGCTCGAGGTGAACGCGCTGTAGTGTACCGTCACGTCGCCAAACACTTCCTTGCGCTCGGGACGGGCGGCATCGGCAGCCAGTACGGGCAGGGCCAGGCACAGGCTGATCAGGAACAGGGTCAGGCGACGCATGGTGCGATTCCTCCAGTGGGCGTCAAACCGCGAGCTGGTGCTCCTGCAGGCCAGGGCTGCTGACGCGATAGATGCCGATCTCACCTAGAAGATTAGGCCATAGCCGGCCGCCCCACCCATTACGGTGCAAGTGGTCGACGGCCAGGCGGTCAAGGACCTTGGCATGGCGCTCGTGGCACAGCTCTTCGAAGTCGGCGAAGGTGCAGAAGTGGATGTTCGGCGTGTTGTACCAGGTATACGGCATGAAGTCCGAAACCGGCATGCGGCCTTTGGTCGCCAGGTACCAACGGCAGCGCCAGTGGCCGAAGTTGGGGAAGGTGATGATGCATTGACGGCCCACGCGCAGCATCTCGTCGAGGATGCGGTCGGGGTACTCCACGGCCTGCAGGGCCTGGGTCATGATCACCACGTCGAAGCTGTTGCTGGCGAAGTTGCCCAGGCCCTGGTCCAGGTCCTGCTCGATGACGTTGACGCCCTTGGCCACGCACGCGGCGATGTTGTCGGGGTCGATCTCCAGGCCGTAACCGGTGACCTGCTTGCGGTCACGCAGCGAGGCCAGCAGTTCGCCACTGCCGCAGCCCAGGTCGAGTACCCGGCTGCCGGCGGGAATCCAGTCGTGGATGATTTCCAGATCGGCTCTCATGCTGTCCTCAGATGGCGATGCGGTTCATGTAGTTCGAGAAACCCTGCATGTAGCGAGGTGTGGGGATCAGGAAGGCATCGTGCCCGTAGGGCGAGTCGATCTCCAGGTAACAGACGTTCTTGCGTGCGGCCATCAGTGCGTCGACGATCTCGCGGGAACGTGCCGGCGAGAAGCGCCAGTCGGTGGTGAACGACATGATGCAGTAGTCTGCCGTGACGCCGGCGAGGGTGGCGGCAAGGTCGCCCCCGTGGGCCGCCGCGGGGTCGAAGTAATCCAGCGCCTTGGTCATCAGCAGGTAGGTATTGGCGTCGAAACGGCCGGAAAACTCCTCGCCCTGATAGCGCAGGTAGCTTTCGACCTGGAACTCGACGCTGTGGAAGTCGTAGTTGAGCTTGTCGCTCTTGAGCTCACGGCCGAATTTTTCACCCATCGAATCATCGGACAGGTAGGTGATATGGCCCACCATGCGCGCCAACATCAACCCGCGCTTGGGGATCACGCCCTGGTCCTGGAAAGAACCACCGTGGAATTCCGGGTCGGTGAGGATGGCCTGGCGGGCCACTTCGTTGAAGGCGATGTTCTGCGCCGACAGCTTGGGCGCCGAGGCGATATCGACGCAGTGCCGCACCCGGTCGGGGTAGGTGATGGTCCATTGCAGCGCCTGCATGCCGCCGAGGCTTCCGCCCACGATCGCGGCCCACTGGCCAATGCCCAGGCGGTCGGCCAGGCGCACCTGGCTGTGCACCCAGTCTTCCACGGTCAGCACCGGGAAGTCGGCACCATAGGGCTTGCCGGTGGCCGGGTTGAGGCTGCTGGGGCCGGTGCTGCCATTGCAGCCGCCGAGGTTGTTCAGGCTGACCACGAAGAAACGGTTGGTGTCGATCGGCTTGCCGGGGCCGATGCAGCTGTCCCACCAACCTGGCTTGCGGTCGGTTTCGGCATGGTAGCCCGCGGCATGGTGGTGGCCGGACAAGGCATGGCAGATCAGCACGGCATTGCTCGCGCTGGCGTTCAGGGTGCCATAGGTCTCATAGACCAGCTCGTAGCTGGCCAGGGAGCGGCCACAGGCCAGTGCCAGCGGCTCTTCGAACCGGGCTGTTTGCGGTGTAACCAGACCGACGGAATCTTCGGGAAGGACAGTGGACATCGACCCTGCTCACGCTTGACGGAGGCGTAAGTCTAAAGAGCGCTACCCCCTGCGGCAAGCAATGGCTTGCCGCAGAAGGCGCCGATGGCCAAGGAGGGTGTCAGATCATCCGCCACAGCTCTTGCGGCATGCCCGCATAGGCGGCAAGCGGAGGCATGACGAACGACTGAATGACCTGAATGGCCAGGAAGGCGAAGATCGGCGAGATGTCCATGCCGCCCAGGTTTGGCACCAGGCGACGGAACGGAGCCAGTACCGGTTCGCTGATCTGGTACGCAAGCTCAGCAGCCGGGTTGTGGCTGTTGGGTGCGACCCACGAGACGATCACCATGACGATCATCGCGACCCAGAAGATCTTCAGGAACAGCGAGGTGATGCCGATGATGGCCCACATCAACAGGTGCAGCACATCACCGAAGGTGCCATAGGTGACCATCAGCACGAAGGCCATCAGCAGCGCCTGAATGATCACCGCCAGCAGCAGGGACGAGGTGTCCAGGCCGCCGATGCTGGGGATGACGCGGCGGATCGGCTTGAGCAGCGGCTGGGTGGCGCGCACCGTGAACTGGCACAGCGGGTTGTAGAAGTTGGCCTTGACCAGTTGCAGTACGAAGCGCAACAGGACGATCACCAGGTACAGGCTGACCAGGGTTTGCACCACGAAAATCGCGGCGCCTGACAGTGCATTCATCTAGAGCTCCTTATTTGCCCAGTTGTTCGGCCAGCTCGGCGGACCGCGTCGCTGCGGCCTGCAGCGCCTGCTCGACGATGGCTTCGAAGCCGCTGGCCTGGAACGACTTGATCGCAGCTTCGGTGGTGCCGGCTGGCGAGGTGACGCGGCGGCGCAGTTCGGCAGCGTCTACATCGCTGGCAACGGCCATGCGCGCAGCGCCCAAAGCGGTCTGCAGGGTCAGCTGGGAGGCGGTTTCGCGGGGCAGGCCGAGTTTTTCGCCGGCGGCGGTCATGGCCTCGATCAACAGGAAGAAGTACGCCGGGCCGCTGCCGGAAACGGCGGTCACAGCGTCCAGTTGCTGCTCTTGATCAAGCCACAGGGCGGTGCCCACGGCAGACAGCAGTTGCTCGGCCTGCTGGCGTTGTGCCGTGCTGACTTGCTCGGTGGCATACAGGCCGCTGACGCCTTGGCGCAGCAACGCTGGCGTGTTGGGCATGCAGCGCACCACCGGGCGTGGGCCAATCCAGCTTTGCAGGCTGGCGCAGGTGATGCCGGCGGCGATGGAAACGATCAGTTGGCCTTCCTGCAGGTGGGCTTGCAGGGCCTGGCAGACGTCCTTCATGACCTGCGGCTTGACCGCCAGCACGATCACGTCGGCACCGGCGATTGCCTGGGCGTTGTCTTCGAAGGTTTCGATGCCGTGCTCGGCCTGGATGCGGGTGCGGGTCTCGGCGCCCGGGTCGCTGGCGCGGATCTGCGAAGCCTCCAGGCCCTGGGCACGCAGGCCGCCGATCAGGCTGGCGGCCATGTTGCCGGCGCCGATAAAGGCAATACGTGTCTTGCTCATGTCAGGTCCTTGTGGGAAAGAGTGAGTAAAGCATGGAATCAGACGGGCCCGTAATCGCGGGCGCCGAACAGGGCGGTGCCGATACGTACCCAGGTCGCTCCCTGGGCGATCGCCGCCTCCAGGTCGTGGCTCATGCCCATGGACAAGGTGTCCAGGCCAAGGTCCAGACCTTGCTGAAGCTCGCGCAGGGTGGCGAACGCGGCCTCCTGCACGGCACGCTCATCGCTAGGTTCAGGGATCGCCATCAGCCCACGCAGGCGCAGATTGGGCAGGCTGGCGACCGCCTTGGCCAATGCCGGAAGGTCGGCAGGGGCGCAGCCGGACTTGCTGTCTTCGCCACTGACATTCACCTGCAGGCAGATGTTCAGCGGCCCCAGTGCGGCAGGGCGCTGCTCCGAGAGGCGTTGGGCGATCTTCAGGCGGTCCACGGAATGCACCCAGTCGAAATGCTCGGCAATGGCTTTGGTCTTGTTCGACTGAATGGGGCCGATGAAGTGCCAGATCAAGGGCAAGTCGCCCAATGCCTGCTGCTTGGTCAGCGCTTCCTGCAGGTAGTTCTCGCCGACATCGCGCACGCCTGCGGCGTGGATTTCACGGATAGCGCTGGCGGGCTTGGTCTTGCTCACCGCCAGCAACTGGATGCTGGCCGGGTCCCGCCCGGCGGCCTGTGCGGCGCTGGCGATGCGGGCGGCGAGGGCGGATAGGTTGTCTGCTATGGTGGACATGGATCGATGCCGGCGGCGATAGGGTCTGCGGCATTCTACCTGCTTGATCGCCTTTGGGGAGTCTCATGGATGTGACCGACCTGTTGGCCCGTGCCGTGGAAGCGGGGGCTTCGGACCTGCACCTGGCTGCAGGCCAGGTACCGATGCTGCGCCTTGATGGCGAGCTGCAACGCATGGACGCGCCGCCACTGCTGTCGGCGGCCCTGAGCGATGCGATGACACCCTTGCTGGCGGATGAGCAGTGCCAGCAATGGGCACAGGGTGATGAGCTGGACGTCGCGTTGCAACTGCCAGCGCTGGGCCGCTTTCGCCTGAACCTGTTTCGCCAGTTGAACGGCCTGGCGGCAACCTTTCGCGTGATCCCGAAACGCATAGCGACGCTCGATGAACTCGACCTGGGCGAAGTGTTTCTAGCTGTTGCGCAGTGTACCGATGGCCTGGTTCTGGTGGGCGGGCCAACCGGCAGCGGCAAGTCCAGCACCTTGGCGGCGCTGCTCGATCAACTCAACCGCGAACGGCCTGTGCATATCATCACGCTGGAAGACCCTATCGAAGTTATCCACAGCAGCCAGCGCAGCCTGGTCAATCAGCGCGAAATTGGCCGCCATTGTGGCGGGTTCGCTCAGGGGCTGCGCAGTGCGCTGCGTCAGGACCCGGATGTGATCGTGATTGGTGAGTTGCGTGATCTGCAGACCATACGCCTGGCGTTGCGGGCGGCGGAGACGGGGCACCTGGTGCTGGCGACGGTGCACACCCGTTCGGCCATCAATAGCATCGACCGATTGGTCGAGGTCTTTGCTGCCGAGGAAAAGCCACTGGTGCGGGCGATGCTGGCCGAGTCGTTGCGGGTGGTGGTGGCGCAGGTGCTGGTCAAGCGCGTGGGCGGCGGCCGTGTTGCGGCGCGGGAAGTGCTGGTGGCCAACACGGCGGTGCGTAACCTGATCCGTGAGGGGCGGCTGGCGCAGTTGCAGTCGGTGATGCAGTCGGGAGCCGCGGCGGGCATGCGGACGATGGAGGCGGCGTTGCGTGAGCTGCACGCTAAAGGATTGACCGAAACCTTGTAGGAGCGGCCTTGCGTCGCGAAAGGGCCGCAGCGCGGCCCCAGGTTTTCAGCTTCGCATCAAAGATCGTCGGGGCCGCGCTGCGGCCCTTTCGCGACGCAAGGCCGCTCCTACACATTCACACAAAGCTTGATCAGCGCTTGGCCAACGCCAGTTGCTGCTCTTTCGGCAATACGCGCTTGGCCACGACATAGTGCTTCTGCCAGTAAGGCTTGCTCAGGTTGTCGATGCTCACCCGCTTGCCGCGGCGCGGTGCATGGATGAAGCGATCGTTGCCCAGGTAGATGGCAACGTGGTTCACCCGGCGGCTCTTGATGTTGAAGAAGATCAGATCACCCGGCTTGAGGTCGCCCTTGGCTACCTTCACGCCGTGGCCTTGGGCCATGGCATTGGAGGTGCGCGGCAGGTCGACGTCGGCCACGTCGTTGAAGGCGTATTTGACCAGCCCGCTGCAGTCGAAGCCCTTCTTCGGGCTGCTGCCGCCCCAGACATAGGGCGTACCGAGCACATTGACCGCGCGGCTGAGCACATCGCTGCTCTGCTTCGGCGACATGGCAGCCACCGGCGCGCTGCGGCTGCTGGCGGCATTGTTCGGGCGCGCGCGCAGCGTGGTGTGCTTGGCCGGCGCGTGTTTCACCGAGGCATTGGTGGTATAGCCGGTGAAACCATTGGGAAGACGTTGCTCACGATTGGTGGCGTGGGCGGCCAAGGGTAATAATAGACAGAGGGTCAGCCATGTCTTGAGTAAAGGCGGCATAGATGAAGCTCTTTATGAATAGTTATGTGTTGGGCGCGCAACTTTATAACAGCTTTTTGATCAATTTTTGATCCGTTGGTCGATTGGCAGGGTGCCATACGTCGGCCAGCAACGAGAAAGTCACATTTTTTCTTAGAAAATTTTCGGATAACCCACGAGGGCTATGAATGAACAGTTATCAACAGAGTGAACCGCTTCACGACACCCACAGCAAGGTCATCGGTTACCTGTTGTGGATTTTTGGCTTCACCGGCTCGCACCGCTTCTACTATGGCAAGCCGATCACCGGCACCCTTTGGTTCTTCACCCTGGGCTTGTTGGGCATCGGTTGGCTGATCGACCTGTTCCTGATTCCCGCGATGGACCGCGAGGCTGACTTGCGCTTCCGGGCTGGCCGAATCGACTACAACATCGCCTGGATTCTGCTGACGTTCCTGGGCATCTTCGGCGTGCATCGCCTGTACCAAGGTAAATGGGTCACCGCGATCATCTACTTCTTTACCGGTGGCCTGTTCCTGGTCGGCGTGCTGTACGACTTCTGGACCCTGAACAGCCAGATCTCCGAAGCCAACAGCGACCGGCGCTGAGCGTACGAAAAAAGGGTAAGAAAAAGGCCTTGGCGCATCACTGCGGCAAGGCCTTCTGGTTACTGGCGGGTCTGGCGCTGTTGCAACAGCAGGTTGCTGAACCCAGCGCCGGCAAGCTGCTTCTGCGCCCCGGTCAGCTGTTCACGATTGCTGAACGGCCCGACCAGCACGCGGTACCAGGTCTCGTCCTTGACCGTGCCCGACTCCACCTTCACCGACTGGCCCAGCAGAATGATCTGCGCGCGGACCTTGTCGGCGTCAGCCTGCTTGCGGAACGAGCCGGCCTGCAGGAAGAACTGGGTGGTCGCCGCTGGCTTGATCACCGGCGGTGCAGGGGGTGGCGTCTGGCCCAGCAGTGCAGCCTGGGCCCGCGCCGTGTCGATCTTCGCCGCTTCCGCCGGGGTAACCGGTGTCACCGGCTGGGCCGGTACCGGTGGGGTTTTCTCGGGTACCGCTTCCGGCGGCACGATGACTTCGGACTCCGGCAGCAGGGTGTAGAAGTCGTACTTCGGCTTCACCGGCTGCTGCGGGGTGGTCGCTGTGGTCTTGCTGGTTTCGGCGGCCTTTTCCGGTTTCTGCTGCTCCGGCTTGGTGCGCGTAATGTCACCGCCACCCGGTTCCAGCTTCATCAGAAAGACGATGAACGCGCCTACGGTCAGCCCGACCGCCAGCCATACCCAGCCGGGAATCGGCTGTTTGGCCGGCGCCTGTTGGCGGCTGGCGCCGCGCTTTGGAGCAGGTTTTTTCTTGGCAGCCAACTTACATGCGCTCCAGGGTTTCCAGGCCGAGCAGTTCCAGACCTTGCTTGAGGGTGCGACCGGTCAGTGCGGCCAGGCGCAGGCGGCTTTGTTGCTGCTCTGGGGTGTCGGCAGCGAGGATCGGGCAGTTCTCGTAGAAGCTCGAGAACAGGCCCGCCAGGTCGTACAGGTAGCTGCACAGCACGTGCGGAGTGCCCTTGTCGGCCACGCTGTTGAGCACTTCGCCAAACTGCGCCAGGCGCGCGGCAAGGTCCTGTTCCTTCTCGGCCTGCAGCACGATCTGGCCATCGACCTCGTCGAAGCCCTTGCCCAGCTTGCGGAACACGCCCGCCACGCGGGTGTAGGCATACAGCAGGTAAGGCGCGGTATTGCCTTCGAAGTTGAGCATCAGCTCGAAGTTGAAGCTGTAGTCGCTGGTCCGGTGCTTGGACAGGTCGGCATACTTGACCGCGCCGATGCCGACCACTTCACCGATGTGGCGCAGTTCGTCTTCGGACAGGCTCGGGTTCTTCTCCTTGACCAGGGCGTACGCACGCTCCTTGGCCTCGGTGAGCAGGTCGATCAGCTTCACGGTGCCGCCGTCGCGGGTCTTGAACGGGCGGCCATCGGCGCCGTTCATGGTGCCGAAGCCCATGTGCTCCATCTGCATCGGGTGGCCGACGAAGCCGGCGCGGCGCGCCACTTCGAACACCTGGTTGAAGTGCAGGGCCTGGCGCTGGTCGACAAAGTACAGGGCGCGGTCGGCCTTGAGCACATTGCTGCGGTAACGCACCGCCGCCAGGTCAGTGGTGGCGTACAGGTAGCCACCGTCGGCCTTCTGCACGATCACCGGCAGGGGCTCGCCTTCGCTGTTCTTGAATTCTTCGAGGAACACGCACTGCGCGCCCTGGTCCTCGACCAGCAGGCCCTTGGCCTTGAGGTCGGCGACCACGTTGGCCAGGTCGTCGTTGTAGGCGCTTTCGCCCATGACGTCGGCCATGGTCAGTTTGACGTTGAGCAGCTCGTAGGTTTTCTGGCAGTGGGACAGCGAAATGTCCTTGAAGCGGGTCCACAGCGCCAGGCACTCAGGGTCACCGGCTTGCAGCTTGACCACCAGGCCACGGGCACGGGTGGCGAATTCTTCGGATTCATCGAAGCGCTTCTTCGCCGCACGATAGAAGTTCTCCAGGTCCGACAGCTCGTCGCTGGTGATCGGGTTTTCCTGCAGGTAGGCCATCAGCATGCCGAACTGGGTACCCCAGTCGCCCACGTGGTTCTGGCGCACGACCTGGTCGCCAAGAAACTCCAGTACCCGTGCGACGCTGTCGCCGATGATGGTCGAGCGCAGGTGGCCGACGTGCATCTCCTTGGCCAGGTTGGGTGCCGACAGGTCGATCACCACCTTCTCGCTGGCACCGGCCTTGCGCACACCCAGGTGGTCGTCGGCCAGGGCGGCGTCCAGGCGGTTGGCCAGGGCACTGGTGTTCTGGAAGAAGTTCAGGAAGCCCGGGCCGGCGATCTCGACCTTGCTGATGTCGTCACTGGCCGGCAGCGCGGTGATCAGCTTTTCTGCCAGGTCGCGTGGCTTCATGCCGGCCGGTTTGGCCAGCATCATCGCGATGTTGCTGGCGAAATCGCCGTGGGTCTTGTCCCGGGCGTTTTCCACCTGGATCGCCGGCGACAGCCCTTCAGGCAGCACACCGTCGGTGACGAGTTGGGTGAGGGCTTGCTGGATCAGCTGGCGAATGGTGTCTTTCATGGGGTTCTCTTTTCGACCGCAAGCGCGGTGGAGCGCTTCGATGCGCAGGTGGAAAAACTGGGCATTATCCGTTGCCGAGAGCGGGTTGCCAACCTTTGCCAAGGTTCGGGCTGTCAGTAAAGGTCTACCGGGTCCACATCCAGGGACCAGCGAACCTGCCGGCCGCTCGGCATCTGCTCCAACACTAGCAACCAGGCACTGATCAGTCGATGCAGAGGTGCCCGGGTATTGGCCTGTATCAACAGTTGGGCGCGGAAGCGGCCCGCTCGGCGCTCCATCGGAGCCGGTACGGGGCCCAACAGTTCAATGCCTGGGAGCTGCTGTTCGGTCACCAGGCGCTCTGCCGCGCTGCAGGCTTCGTCGAGAAAACCCTCGGCCTGGCCCGGTTTGTGCGCCTCGGCGCGCAGCAGGGCGAGGTGCGAAAAGGGCGGCAGGCCGGCCGCGCGGCGCTCGTCCAGGGCCTGTTCGGCGAAGGCGAAATAGCCTTGTTCGGTCAGCTGTACCAGCAACGGGTGGTCGGCCAGATGGGTCTGGATGATGACCTTGCCGGGCTCTTCTGCACGCCCGGCGCGCCCGGCCACCTGCACGATCAATTGCGCCATGCGCTCGCTGGCGCGGAAATCGCCCGAGAACAGCCCGCCGTCGGCGTCAAGGATGGCCACCAGGGTCACCCGTGGGAAGTGGTGCCCCTTGGCGAGCATCTGGGTGCCCACCAGGATGCTCGGCTGGCCGCGCTGGATGGTGCCGAACAGGTTGTGCATGGCGTCTTTGCGCGCCGTGCTGTCACGGTCTACGCGCAGGATCGGGTAGTCCGGGAACAGCACCTTGAGGCGCTCTTCGGCCCGTTCGGTGCCCGCGCCCACCGGGCGCAGGTCGACGTGGTTGCACTGCGGGCACTGGTGCGGCAGGCGTTCGTCATAGCCGCAGTGGTGGCAGCGCAGCACGCCGGAACGTTGGTGCACGGTCATGCGTGCATCGCAGCGAGGGCATTCGGACAACCAGCCGCAATCGTGGCACAGCAACGTCGGGGCAAAGCCGCGGCGGTTGAGGAACACCAGCACTTGCTGGCCCGCTTCCAGGGTTTGGCGGATGGCCTGCTGCAACGGGCCGCTGATGCCGCTGTCCAGTGGCAGGCTTTTCACATCCAGGCGCAGCATGCGCGGCGGGCGGGCGCCGCCGGCGCGGTGGTTCATGCGTAGCAAGGTGTAACGGCCGGTCTGGGCGTTGTGCAGGGTCTCCAGCGAAGGCGTGGCCGAGCCGAGCAGGATCGGGATGTTCTCCTGGTGGGCGCGCACCAAGGCCAGGTCGCGGGCGTGGTAGCGCAGGCCTTCCTGCTGCTTATAAGAGCCGTCGTGTTCTTCGTCGATGATGATCAGGCCGGGGTTTTTCATCGGCGTGAACAGCGCCGAGCGGGTACCGATGATGATGTCTGCCTCGCCATCACGGGCGGCCAGCCAGGCATCCAAGCGTTCGCGGTCGCCGACGGCCGAGTGCAACAAGGCAATGCGGGCGTTGAAGCGCTGCTCGAAGCGCGCGAGGGTCTGCGGGCCCAGGTTGATTTCCGGGATCAGTACCAGTGCCTGCTTACCGGCCTCGAGTGTTTCGCGGATCAGCTGCAGGTAGACCTCGGTCTTGCCGCTGCCGGTCACCCCGGCCAGAAGGAAGGCATTGAAACTGCCGAACCCCGTGCATACCGCGTCGAAGGCGTTGCGCTGTTCTTCATTGAGCGGCAGTTCGGGCTGCGCCAGCCAGTGCTCGTGGCGCGGGGTCGGCAAGTGGCGGCGAACTTCGACCGTGACCAGTTCCTTGGCCAGCAGCAGGTCGAGGCTGTCCTTGTTCAGGTTGAGCTTGCCCAGAAGGCTGTGCGCCACGCCGTGTGGATGCTGCGCCAGAGTCTTCAGCGCATCGCGCTGGCGTGGGGCGCGGGCGATACGCGGGTCATCGTGGCGGGCATCAGCGGCCACATGCCAGAACCGTTCCTGGCGCATCTCTGCCGGTTCACCCTGGCGCAGCAAGGTCGGCAACGCCCAGTTCAGGGTGTCGCCCAGGCTGTGCTGGTAGTACTGGGCGGTCCATAAGCACAGCTTGAACAAGGCGGGTGGCAGCGGCGACACCGGGTCCAGCAGTGCGGTGGCCGGTTTGAGCTTGTCGGCGGGCACTTCGCTCTGGTCGCACACTTCCACCAGCACCCCGATCATCTCGCGGCGCCCGAAGGGCACGCGAATGCGCATGCCGGGCGTGAGGGGCTGGCGCGCCATGCTCGCCGGTGCCCTGTAGTCGAAAAGGCGACGCAGCGGGGAGGGCAGGGCAAGGCGCAGGATGACATCGGACACGCGGAAGGTCTCGCAAGGGCGTTTCAAAGACTGGCGAGCCTAGCAGACGACAGTCGGTGCAAGCGACAACTTGCGCTGAAGCTGGGCTCTGGTATTATTCGCCGCCTAATTACGTGCGGTATTCAACAATTGGTGTTGGGTGGCGGCACGCAGCTCGAGGAAGTGACCATGAAAGCAAATATTCATCCGAACTACGAAGTAGTTGCAGTCACCTGCAGCTGCGGCAACAAGTTTGAAAGCCGTTCGACCCTGGGTAGCACCCTGGCGATCGACGTTTGCAACCTGTGCCACCCGTTCTACACCGGTAAGCAGAAAGTCCTGGACACCGGTGGTCGCGTACAGAAGTTTGCCGATCGCTTCGGCATGTTCGGTGCCAAGAAGTAATAATGCGCATGGCGAATCCCTCGGGTTTCGCGCTGTTGCAAAAAAAAGCGCCCCTTGTGGGCGCTTTTTTTGTGGCCGTGATCTGGCATTTGCCGGCCCTGGCGTTCTGCCCGCTGCCGGCCAACCCGCAGCCCGTGGCGGTGCGGCAGGTGGTGGATGGCGATACCTTGCGCCTGACCGATGGCCGCAGTGTACGCATGATCGGCATCAATGCCCCGGAGATCGGGCGCAAGGGGCGCACCAGCGAGCCCTATGCCGAGGCCGCCAAGCGGCGGCTGCAGGCCTTGGTCAAGGCCAGCGACGGGCGTGTCGGGCTGGTGCCGGGTGCCGAGGCCAAAGACAAATACGGCCGCACGCTGGCACATATCTACGGCCGCAATGGCTACAATCTTGAAGCACAGCTGCTCAGCGAGGGGCTTGGCTACCGCGTCGCCGTTGCCCCCAATGTGCGCTTGGTGGGTTGCCAGCAACTGGCCGAGCAAGTCGCGCGCAAGGCGGGTATCGGCCTGTGGCGCAGTTCGCCGGTGGTGCGCGCGAGGGATGTCCGGCAGTCCGGCTTCGCTGTCATCGGTGGCCGCATTCAAGGTGTCGAGCGTAATCGCGGCGGCGTCTGGCTGACGCTGGATTCCACCGTGGTGCTGCAGGTTCCCGCTCGTCTGCAACGCAACTTCCCGCCCAGCTTCTTCGATAACCTCAAAGGACGCCAGGTCGAGGCACGTGGCTGGGTGCTGGATCGTTCCCGCAAGGGCGGCCTGCAGCCTGGGCAGCGACGCTGGGTGTTGCCATTGACCGATCCGAGCATGTTGGAACGCATTTCAGGCTGAAAAGATGTAGACATTTCGCTATTGGATTGTACACACTGTCAGTCTTATGCCCCGTGGGTTATAGCGTAAAGTCGTAGGCTAAAGGCCTTGACACAAGTGACCGACCAGTCTTGTGACTCCCCGGCTCTTTGCGTATCCTCGGCGGTCCGTCAGAACAGTAAATAGCGGAATGCCCACCATGTCAGACCTGAAAACCGCCGCTCTCGAATATCACGCTCAACCTCGTCCGGGGAAACTGAGCGTCGAGCTCTCCAAGCCCACCGCCACCGCCCGCGACCTCGCCCTGGCTTACAGCCCAGGTGTTGCCGAACCCGTGCGCGAAATCGGCCGTGATCCAGAGCTGGCCTACAAGTACACCGGCAAGGGCAACCTGGTTGCGGTGATCTCTGATGGTACCGCCATCCTCGGTCTGGGTGACCTGGGCCCACTGGCCTCGAAGCCGGTCATGGAAGGCAAGGGTGTTCTGTTCAAGCGTTTCGCCGGTATCGATGTGTTCGACATCGAAGTCGAGTCGGAGAGCCCGCAAGCCTTCATCGACACCGTTCGCCGCATTTCGATCACTTTTGGTGGCATCAACCTCGAAGACATCAAGGCACCCGAGTGCTTCGAAATCGAGCGCACCCTGATCGAACAGTGCGACATCCCGGTCTTCCACGATGACCAGCACGGCACCGCGATCGTTACCGCCGCCGGCATGATCAACGCCCTGGAAATCGCGGGCAAGAAGCTGGAAGAAGCCAAGATCGTCTGCCTGGGTGCCGGCGCTGCCGCCATCTCGTGCATGAAGCTGCTGGTCAGCATGGGTGCCAAGGTCGAAAACATCTACATGATCGACCGCAGCGGCGTGATTCACGCTGGCCGCGACGACCTGAACCAGTACAAGGCGCAGTTCGCCCACGCAACCGACAAGCGCACCCTGGCTGACGCCCTGAACGGTGCCGACGTGTTCGTTGGCCTGTCCGGCCCGAACCTGCTGAGCGCAGAAGGCCTGAAGTCGATGGCGGCCAACCCGATCGTGTTCGCCTGCTCGAACCCCGATCCGGAAATCTCGCCAGAGCTGGCTCACGCCACTCGCAACGATGTGATCATGGCCACCGGTCGTTCCGACTACCCGAACCAGGTCAACAACGTACTGGGCTTCCCGTTCATCTTCCGTGGTGCCCTGGACGTTCGCGCCAAGCGCATCAACGAAGAAATGAAGATCGCCGCCGCCATCGCCCTGAAAGACCTGGCCAAGCTGCCGGTGCCGAAGGAAGTCTGCGAAGCCTACGGCGTCGAAGGCCTGGAGTTCGGCCGTGAGTACATCATTCCGAAGCCTCTGGATGCCCGTCTGATCACCGTCGTTTCCGATGCCGTTGCCAAGGCAGCCATCGAATCCGGCGTGGCGACCCTGCCGTATCCGAAGCACTACCCGCTGAACAGCGTGGATGAAGTGTTCAACGGCTGATTCTGGTCGTAGCCACACAAGAAAGCCCCGGCTCGTGAGAGTCGGGGCTTTTTTTGTCTTGGAGGCGTAGGGGCAGTGGGATTCGTCACCACACTTTTGTCGGCTGCGAAATTGGGCGCCGCGCGGGCGGCGCTCGATTTACGCGCCCACTCAAACCTCAAGACAGCACTGCGCTTTTAGAACAGATCCATCGGCGCCGCTTCATCTGCCGGCAGCGGGCTGCCCGGTGCCGCACCGTTGCCCAGCTCATCCACCGACGGCGGCGAGTCTTCAGCCTTGAACAGCTCGAAATAGGCGTTGGGCGTGCTCGGCGAGGCGGCGCGACCGCTGACCGGGTCAACCCGCAGGCTGAGGATGCCTTCCGGCTCCGCAGGGGCGTGGTTGGGCTTGTCCTTGAGCGCGGCGCCCATGAAGCTCATCCAGATCGGCAGTGCCGCTGTGCCACCGTATTCACGACGGCCCAGGGTTTCGGGTTGGTCGAAACCGACCCATACCGTGGTCACGTAATCGGCGTTGTAGCCGGAGAACCAGGCATCCTTGGACTCGTTGGTGGTACCGGTCTTGCCCGCCAGGTCGGTGCGGCCCAGGGCCAGTGCACGGCGGCCGGTGCCGCGTTTGATCACGTCCTGCAGCATGCTGGTGAGGATGTAGCTGGTGCGCCCGTCGATGATCTGCTCAGCCACTGCCGGCACTTGTGGCGCCGGTGTGACCTGGCCAAAGGCGGCTGGCGCCTCGCCCGGCATCGCTACGGTGCTGATCGGCTGTTCAGGCGCGGCAAGGCCGGCCTGGTCCTCGGCACCTTGAGGTACACGGGCCGGGTTGGCGGTGAACAGTGTCTCGCCGTTGCGGCTCTCGATGCGATCGATCAGGTAGGGGGTGATCTTGTAGCCGCCGTTGGCAAAAGTGCTCCAGCCAGTGGCGATCTCCATCGGGGTCAGGGTAGCCGTGCCCAGTGCCAGCGACAGGTTGCGGGGCAGGTCCTGCTTGTTGAAGCCGAACTTGGCGATGTAGTCGATGGTGCGGTCCACGCCCATTGCCTGCAGCAGGCGGATCGATACCAGGTTGCGCGACTTGTACAGCGCCTCGCGCATGCGGATCGGGCCGAGGAAGGTGTTGGTGTCGTTCTTCGGTCGCCAGACCTTGTCCAGGTACTCGTCGACGAACACGATCGGCGCATCGTTGACCAGGCTGGCGGCGGTGTAGCCGCTGTCCAGTGCCGCGCTATAGATGAAAGGCTTGAAGCTCGAACCGGGTTGGCGCTTGGCCTGCATGGCGCGGTTGTAGTTGCTCTGCTCGAACGAGAAGCCGCCGACCAGGGCACGGATAGCGCCGTTGTAAGGGTCGAGGGTGACCAGCGCGCTCTGTGCGCCCGGCACCTGGCTGAACTTGAGCGTGCCGTCATCCAGGCGTTGCAGGCGCACCAGGTCGCCGACCTGTGCAACATCTGCCGGGCTCTGCGGTGTGCGGCCCTGGGAGTTGCTATTGAGGAACGGGCGCGCCCACTTCATGGTGTCCCAGGCGACGGTTTCTTCTTGGCCGCTACGGGTCAGCACCGTAAGCCCGGCCTTGTCGACCTGGGTGACGATGGCCGGCTCAAGGCCGCCCAGGGTGCGCTGCTTGCCCAGCTCCAGCAGCCAGGCTGCGTGGGTCTTGCCCGGGAAGCGCGCATCGGGGCCGCGGTAGCCGTGGCGTTCGTCGTAGTCGGAAAGGCCGCCGAGAATGGCTTTGTTGGCCATCTCCTGCATGTCGCTCGGCACGGTCGTGGTGACACGGAAGCCTTCGGTGTAGGCATCGCTGCCATAGCGGCCGACCATCTCGGCGCGGGCCATTTCAGCGATGTACGGGGCGTTCACCTCGGGGGTCGGCACGTGGTAGCTGGCGTTGAGCGGTTCGGCCAGGGCGGTCTGGTAGCTGGCCTGGTCAATCTTGCCGAGCTTGTACATGCGGCCCAGGATCCAGTCGCGGCGCTCTTTGGCGCGCACCGGGTTGGCCAGCGGGTTGAAGCGCGAAGGAGCCTTGGGCAGGCCGGCGATCATTGCCATCTGCGCCAGGCTCACGTCGCGGATCGACTTGCCGTAGTAGACCTGTGCGGCCGCATCGATGCCGTACGCCCGGTTGCCCAGGTAGATCTTGTTCACGTACAGCTCGAGGATTTCGTCCTTGGTCAGCTCACGTTCGATCTGCAGGGCCAGGAGGATTTCGTTGGTCTTGCGCGAGAAGCTGCGTTCGCTGGTCAGGAAGAAGTTCTTCGCCACCTGCATCGTGATGGTGCTGCCACCGGTCTGGATATGACCGGTTTTGACCAACTGAGTGGCCGCGCGCATCAGGCTGCTGGGGTCGACGCCATAGTGATTGAGGAAGTTGTCGTCCTCGGCTGACAGAAGCGCCTGGATAAATTGTGGGGGGATTTCCGCGAAGCGGATCGGCGAGCGGCGCATTTCGCCGAACTCGGCAATCAGCTTGCCGTCGCTGCTGTACACCCTGAGGGGGATCTGCAACTGGATGCTTCTGAGTGACTCGACCGAGGGCAGGCTAGGGCTAAGATACAGAAACGCACCGCTCACACCGAGTACGAGCGCGCTAATGACTGCGACGGAAGACCACCAGAAGAACTTCAGCAGACGTATCAAGGCTTTTGGGCGTCCAGGTTGATAAGTGAATTGCGTACGGGTCCAGCGGACCAAAAACGCTGGGCATTATAAGCATTTTTTCGCCTCGCCGGGTGACCGGCCAGGCGGCCCGTCGATCCGTTCGGCCGCGCAGGCCTAGTGTTGACGCGGGTTTGCGGCATACAGCAAAGGAGCAGTGATGCTTGGACGTTTCGGCATGGATGCCGGTTCATTGATGGGGGTGGAAATTGCCTCCGATTCGGTTCGGGTTGTGCAGCTGCGGCAGCGCAATGGGCGTTGCCAGGTCGCGGCCTGGGCGCACGAACCGTATGAACCCTACAGTGGCGGTGACTGGGCAAGCGACCCTGTGCGCGTGGTAGGTGCCTTGCAGCGTGCCTGCAGGCGCAGCGGCATTCGGCAGCGGCGGGCGGCGCTAGCGCTGCCGGCAAATCAGGTGATCTGCAAGCCTTGCCAGTTACCGGCAGGCCAGAGTGAGGCGGACATGGAAGCGCAGTTGCTGGCCGATGCCGATCGCCTGTTCCCCTTTGCGCTGGAGGATCTGGCCTTGGACTTTCAGGTGCTTGGCCCTTCCAAGGACCAGGCCGGCTGCCTGGATGTCATGGTGGCTGCCTGTCGCCAGCGCTCATTGGAGCCGATTGAAGCCCTGCTTGATGCCGCCGGGCTGCAGCTGGAGGTGATGGAAGTCGACAGCGTCGCGTTGCAGCGAATGTTGCCGCAGAGCGAGCTTGCGGGCTCGGCCTTGTTACGCCTGGAGGCGCAAGGTGCGACGTTGCATTGCTGGCAACAGGGCGTGCCAGCGCAGCGCCGCGAGTTGCACCTCGGGCAAATGCCTGCCCAATTGCATGCGCATTTGGCGGGCGAAGCCCAGCAGAAGTGCTTGCTGGTCGTCAGCAGCTCGGTGATTGAGCAGGGGTGGCTTGAAGGCCTGAGTGAAGCGGTGAACCTGCCCTGTCGGCAACTGCCGCTGCGTGCGGGGCTGGCGCCGGAAGACGGCGGCATGCTGCTGGCATGCGCCTTGGCCTCAGGGGGCATGCGCCCATGATGCGTCTGAACCTATTACCTTGGCGCGAGCGGCAGCGCCGCTCGATGCTTCGGCGCTTCCAGTGGATGTTGCTTGGCAGTGCAATCCTGGCGCTTTGTTGCGTGATGCTGATTGACCAACTGGCACGCCAGCGCGCCCAGCAGCAAGCGACGAGCAATGCCAGCCACCAGTCTGCGCTGGCGCTGCTGGGCAAGCAGCTGGAGCAGCACACCGACGTGCGTGCCGACCACGATGCCACCCAGGCGCAGGTTGCGGCCCTGGCCCGCCTGAGGGCCGATCAGGGGGTACTGCCTGCCTTGCTCGCAGATGTGGAGGCCGCGTTGCCCGCAGGCTTGCAGCTCACTGAGCTAACGCTTGCGCACGGCCGTTTGCACGTCACCGGTGTGGCCGCATCCGGCGCCGTGGTCGCCCAGTTCATGCGCGACCTCGAACGCTCCGCAGTGTTGCAAGGCCTGGCACTCAAGCATGTGAAGCACCTGCCTTCGGGTGACGAGTTCGTCCTGACTGCGCGCGTGTCGGCGTTCTGGTCGTGAGTGCAGCGTGGTGGATGCGTTGGCAAGCAAGGGTCGAGCGGTCCCGCCGCTTCCGGTGGGGCGCTTCGTTCCTGCTGGGTGTGCTGGTGTTGGCGCTAGGGTGTGCAGTCCGCCTGCCGGAGCTTCGGCAGGCTCAAGCGCAGGTAACTGCCCAGCATAAGCAGTTGAATGAGGCACATGCGGCCAAGGCGGCGCAGGTAGTTGAGCTGGCGCGCGCAGAGGGTTCTCTGGCTGCCGCGCGGCAGGCATTGCAGCTCGCCCGGTGGCAGCTTTCGGCAGGGCAGCGCATGAGTGACTTGCTCGATGCCCTGGCGGCCTCGGGGCATGAATATGGCCTGTTGTTCGAGCGGCTAGACATACATGACGAAGTGAGCCAGGCCGATTACCGAACCACCCCCCTGGATGTGCACGTGGTGGGGCGATACACGGCGTTGCGCCTTTGGCTGGATGACTGGCTGGGCCAGGCGCGGCTGCTGCGCGTCGAAGACATGAGCCTGCATCAAGCCGAGGGGCGGCCTACCGTGTTGCGCTTGCGCCTGAGGGTTCATGCCTACCATGCCGATGCGGCGCCTCCGGCGCCCGCGTCACTGGCGGACTTGCCCGCCAGGGCAGCGGCCATGCCGCCTTTGCTCGACCCGTTCGCCTCTGGTGCGGCGCGAATGCCGCCCGGCGAACTGGGGGGCGTGCCCTTGGCACAGTTGGAAATGGTCGGCAGCCTGGCACGTGGCACAGCGCATGAAGCCCTGCTGCTGTCCGCAGGGCGGCTGTATCGCGTGCGCCCAGGTGATCGGCTGGGGCGCGATGAAGGTGTTGTGGTGCGTGTCGACGAGCGGCAGGTCGAAGTGCGCGAACGTTGGTTCATGGCCAATGCCTGGCAAGAACGCACCGCGATACTCACGCTCCGAAAAGCCCTGGACAAGGAGGTCCCGGACCCGCATGAAGAAGCTCTGGAAATGGATGGTGGCGTGGGTCTTGGCGATCCCGCTGGCGTCGGCAATGCCCTATCGGGGTGAGCCACTGTCGCTGAACTTTCAGGATGTGCAGGTGCGCGCGGTGTTGCAGGTGCTGGCGGACTACGCCGGTGTGAACCTGGTCGCCAGCGACGCGGTGCAGGGCAATATCACCCTGCGGCTTCAGGATGTGCCCTGGGACCAGGCGCTTGATCTGGTGCTGCGCAGCAAGGGCCTGGCCCGTCGCGAAGAGGGTAATGTGCTGCTGGTGGCGCCAGCGGCCGAGCTTGCCGGGCAGTCGCTCGACGCCCGCATGGGCCAGGTGCTGGATGCCCAGTTGCAACCCCTGCAGCGTGAGCTGATGCCGATCCATCACGCCGAAGCTTCAGCGCTCGCGCAACTGCTGCTGGCGACACTGGCGGACGACGGCATCCTGACCGGGCGAGGCGGTTTGAGCGTCGATGCGCGCACCAACACCCTGGTGGCCTACCAACCCGCCGATCGCCTGGACGAGCTACGCCAACTGGTGGCGCAGCTGGATGTGCCGGTGCGCCAGGTGGCGATCGAGGCGCGTATTGTCGAGGCCAGCGTCGATTACGAAAAGAGCCTAGGGGTGCGTTGGGGTGGGCCTTTGTACGATGAGCGCGTGCGGCCAGGCAAGGAGCTGTTCGTCGACCTTGGCGTGGAGCGTGCCGGCTCCAGTGTGGGCCTGGGTGTGCTGCGCGGGGGCATCTTGCTCGACCTTGAACTCAGTGCCATGGAGAAGAGCGGCAATGGCGAAATCATCTCGCAGCCGAAGGTGGTCACGGCCGACAAGGAAACCGCCAGGATCCTCAAGGGCACTGAAGTGCCTTACCAGGAAACCAGCAAGAGCGGCGCCACTTCGGTGTCGTTTCGCGAGGCTTCGCTGTCGCTCGAAGTCACCCCGCAAATCACCCCGGACAACAAGGTCATCATGACCGTCAGGGTGACCAAGGACGAGCCTGATTACGTCAATGCCTTGAACAACGTACCGCCGATCCGCAAGAACGAGGTCAATGCCAAGGTTCGCGTGGCCGACGGCGAGACGATCGTGATCGGTGGCGTCTACTCGACCACGCAAAACAATGTGGTCGACAAGGTGCCATTTTTCGGCGATCTGCCGTATGTTGGGCGGCTGTTTCGACGCGATGTATTACAAGAGAAAAAATCCGAGCTGCTGGTCTTCCTGACTCCGCGTATCATGAGTGACCAGGCGATTGCTGTGAGTCGTTGATTCTGTGCGAAATTTGATACTTGTGGGGCCCATGGGCGCTGGTAAAAGCACCATTGGACGCCTCTTGGCCAAAGAGCTGCGCCTGCTGTTCAAGGATTCCGACAAGGAAATCGAACTGCGATGCGGCGCCAACATCCCGTGGATCTTCGACAAGGAAGGCGAGCCGGGCTTCCGTGACCGTGAGCAGGCGATGATCGCCGAGCTCTGCGCGCTCGACGGCGTGGTGCTGGCCACGGGTGGCGGCGCGGTCATGCGTGATGCCAACCGTCAGGCGTTGTACCAGGGTGGCCGGGTCATCTACCTGCATGCCTCGGTGGAGCAGCAGGTCGGTCGTACCGCACGCGATCGCAATCGCCCGCTGTTGCGCACCGCCAACCCGGAAGCGACCCTTCGCGCCCTGCTCGAAGCCCGCGATCCGCTCTACCGCGAGATCGCCGACCTGGTCGTTGAAACCGATGAGCGGCCACCGCGCATGGTGGTGATCGATATTCTCGAGCGCTTGCAGCAGTTGCCGCCCCGATAAGCCGGGACTATTCTCGGCCACCAGCGCCGAGGCGAGGTTCAACTTACCGCGTGCGTCGCCCAAACGGCGCCGCACCCAAGTACATTGTGGGGATACATGCAGACACTAAAGGTCGACCTGGGCGAGCGTAGCTACCCGATCTACATTGGCGAAGGCCTGCTGGACCAGCCTGAGCTGCTGGCGCCGCATATTGCCGGGCGGCAGGTCGCCATCGTTTCCAATGAAACCGTCGCGCCTCTGTACCTCGAACGCCTGGCCAAGACCCTGGGTGCGTATTCAGTGTTGCCCGTGGTGTTGCCGGATGGCGAAGCCTACAAGAACTGGGAAACGCTGCAGCTGATCTTCGATGGCTTGCTCACCGCGCGACACGACCGCCGCACCACGGTGGTAGCCCTCGGTGGCGGCGTGATCGGCGACATGGCCGGCTTTGCCGCAGCCTGTTACCAGCGCGGCGTCGATTTCATCCAGGTGCCGACTACCCTGTTGTCCCAGGTCGATTCCTCGGTCGGTGGCAAGACCGGCATCAACCACCCGTTGGGCAAGAACATGGTCGGTGCCTTCTACCAGCCCAACGCAGTGCTGATCGATACCACCAGCCTCAAGACCCTGCCAGCGCGTGAACTGTCCGCAGGCCTGGCCGAAGTGATCAAGTACGGTCTGATCTGCGACAAGCCTTTCCTCGGTTGGCTCGAGGACAATATGAATGCCCTGCGTGCCCTGGATTCTGCGGCCCTGACCGAAGCCATCAGCCGCTCCTGCGCGGCCAAGGCTGCCGTGGTCGGCGCCGACGAGCGTGAATCTGGCGTGCGGGCGACCCTGAACCTTGGGCATACCTTTGGGCACGCCATCGAAACCCACATGGGCTACGGTGTCTGGCTGCATGGCGAAGCCGTGTCGGCGGGCACGGTGATGGCCCTGGAAATGTCCATGCGCCTTGGCTGGATCGACCAGGCCGAGCGTGATCGCGCAATCCGCCTGTTGCAGGACGCAGGTTTGCCGGTGGTGCCACCACAGGAAATGACCCCGGCGCATTTCATGGAGCATATGGCGGTCGACAAGAAGGTGCTCGACGGTCGTCTGCGTCTGGTGCTGTTGCGCCAGATGGGCGAGGCCGTGATCACCGACGACTATCCGAAAGAGATTCTTCAGGCCACGCTGTCGGCGGATTACCGCGCGATCGTGGCCCAGCTTTGAGGTTGTGACAGCGCAATGACCAGTTTGCATGCCGATGAGGCCTTTCTCGACCATTACCAGTTGAGCCACGATCCGTTCGCGCCCCGCGTGCCCGGTTTCAAGTTCTTCCCTGCCCAGCGCAAGCCGGTGCTGGGCCAGCTGCACCACCTGGCGCGTTACAGCCAGTTGATGCTGGTTGTCACCGGCCCCCTGGGCAGCGGCAAGACCCTGCTGCGCCAGGCCCTGGTGGCCAGCACCAACAAGCAGTCGGTGCAGAGCGTGGTGGTTTCCGCCCGTGGCGCCAGCGATGCGGCCAGTGTGCTTGGCCAGGTCGCGCAGTCGCTGGAAGTCGCCCAGCCTGAGGTCCAGGCTATCTTGTCCAAGGTGGTGCAACTGGCGCTGACCGGGCAGGAAGTGTATTTGCTGGTGGATGATGCGGAACAACTCGACGAGTCGGCACTCCAAGCGTTGCTGGAACTGGCGGCGGGTGTTCCGGAAGGGCGCCCGCACGTGTTCCTGTTCGGCGAATCGTCGCTGATTGCCGGGTTGGATGAGCTCAGCATCGAGGAAGAACGTTTCCACGTCATCGAACTCGCCCCCTACAGCGAAGAAGAGACCCGCGAGTACCTGGAGCAGCGTCTGGATGGCGCCGGCCGGGGCATCGAGGTGTTCACCCGTGAACAGATCGTCGATATCCATGAGCACTCCGACGGTTGGCCTGGCACTATCAACCAGGTTGCCCGTGACACTTTGATCGAAGCCATGATCGCCAGCCGTTCGACGGCCAAGCGACCATCCATGGGGTTGAAAATGCCTAAGAAACACGTGCTCGCGCTGTCCGCAGTGGTCGTGGTCGCCGTTGCTGCCGCGGTTCTCATGCCCAAGAAAGGCGACAAGGCACCTGCCGAGGTGCCGGCCGCCCAGGCTCAGTTGCCCCTCGGTGAAGGCCAGCCAGGTGCTGCCCAGGCCAATAATGGCAACCCGGCCATCGAATTCTCCGGCTCGTCCCAGCCGATGCCACTGCCGTTGGTAGGTCAGTCGCAACCGGTGATGCGCGAGCCACTGGCCCAGGCCGCTGGCATGGGTGATGGCGAAGAAGGCAGCCCGGCGGGCAATACCGCACTGCAGCCTGGCAACCCGCCGACCGTGACCACCATCGCGCCACCGCAAGGTGTGCCGGCTGGCCCGGCCCCGGTACCCGCGCAGCCAATCGCCAGTGCCCCGGTTCAGCCGGTTGCGCCTGCGCCAAAACCCGTTGCAACCCAGCCTGCTAAACCGGTTGCACCTGCCAAGCCTGCCCCGGCGCCGACCCAGGTCGCTAGTGCCAAGCCGGCCGCCAAACCTGCCGAAAAACCAGTCGCCAGTGGCAGCGCCGGTGGGGGTTGGTATGCAGGCCAGAAACCGGGCAATTATGTGGTGCAGATCCTCGGTACCAGCTCTGAAGCCTCGGCCCAGGCGTTCGTCAAGGCCCAGGGTGGCGACTATCGCTACTTCAAGAAAAACCTGCAGGGCAAGCCGCTGTACGTCGTAACTTACGGCAGCTTCGCCAACCGCGACGCAGCGGTTGCGGCAATCAAGAACTTGCCAGCGAAGGTCCAGGCTGGTAAACCTTGGCCACGTACCGTCGCCAGCGTCCAACAAGAGCTGGCCTCGGCCCGCTGATACCTGCCGGGCGGCAACACCCCGCCGCCCAGTTGCTGAGCGAATCCTGACTTTTCGTCTAGCCTGCTGCGCCTGAGCGCGGCAGGCTTTTCTGTCCCAGACTGCCGGCCACAAGCCTCTCTTGCAGTCATGGCTGAAACGCTTCAGACTCCAGTCAAGCCGCTATCACGGCGCATGGCGCAAAAACATTCAAAATTGCGACATAAATTTTCAATGGTGAGACATGAAAATTTGTGGGCATCGCTGTCGCTGTGCAACAATGGTTTTCCATGGCCACCGCAAAAAAGCTGGCATTTGATCGGCGTGGATGGTAAGTGGTTGTTAAAAAAGAGATTTACCTCCGTTGAGAGGTGAACCTGGTGAGAAAGTGTCTATGAAAACAGGTCTGTACCATCCCGAAGAATTCAAGGACAACTGTGGTTTTGGCCTGATCGCCCATATGACGGGCGAACCGAGCCACCACCTTCTGCAAACCGCCATGCAGGCGCTGACGTGCATGACCCACCGCGGCGGTATCAACGCCGACGGCAAGACCGGTGACGGTTGTGGTCTGCTCATGCAGAAGCCCGATCAGTTCCTGCGGGCCGTGGCCCAGGAGCATTTTGCCGTCGAACTGCCCAAGCAGTACGCCGTCGGCATGGTGTTCTTCAACCAGGACCCGGTCAAAGCAGAAGCTGCCCGCGCCAACATGGACCGCGAAATCCTCGCCGCCGGCCTCACGCTGGTTGGCTGGCGCAAGGTCCCGATCGACACCAGCGTGCTCGGTCGCCTGGCCCTGGAGCGCCTGCCGCAGATCGAGCAGGTGTTCATCGGCGGTGAAGGCCTGAGCGATCAGGCATTCGCCATCAAGCTGTTCAGTGCCCGTCGTCGCTCGTCCGTGGCCAACGCCCACGACACCGACCACTACATCTGCAGCTTCTCGCACAAGACCATCATCTACAAAGGCCTGATGATGCCGCGCGATCTCGCGGCGTTCTATCCAGACCTGGATGACCCGCGCCTGCAGACAGCGATCTGCGTGTTCCACCAGCGCTTCTCCACCAACACGCTGCCGAAATGGCCGCTGGCGCAGCCGTTCCGCTTCCTCGCCCACAACGGCGAGATCAACACCATCACCGGCAACCGCAACTGGGCCATGGCCCGTCGCACCAAGTTTGCCAATGACCAGATCCCGGACCTCGAAGAACTCGGCCCGCTGGTCAACCGCGTCGGTTCCGACTCGTCGAGCATGGACAACATGCTCGAACTGATGGTCACCGGTGGCATCGACCTGTTCCGCGGCGTGCGCATGCTGGTACCGCCGGCCTGGCAGAACGTCGAGACCATGGACGCCGACCTGCGCGCCTTCTACGAATACAACTCCATGCACATGGAGCCGTGGGATGGCCCGGCCGGTATCGTCATGACCGAAGGCCGCCACGCGGTGTGCCTGCTCGACCGCAACGGCCTGCGCCCGGCGCGCTGGGTAACCACCACCAACGGCTACATCACCATCGCCTCGGAAATCGGCGTATGGGGCTACCAGCCTGAAGAGGTGATCGCCAAGGGCCGTGTCGGCCCGGGCCAGATCTTCGCGGTGGACACCGAAACCGGCCAGATCCTCGATACCGACGCCATCGACAACCGGCTGAAGTCGCGCCACCCGTACAAGCGCTGGTTGCGTCAGCATGCCACGCGCATCCAGGCGACCCTTACCGACGACCAGGGCGCGGCCAGCTACGACGCTGACCAGCTCAAGCAGTACATGAAGATGTTCCAGGTCACCTTCGAAGAGCGTGACCAGGTACTGCGCCCGCTGGGTGAGCAGGGCCAGGAAGCGGTCGGCTCGATGGGTGACGACACGCCGATGGCCGTGCTGTCGCAGCGCGTGCGTTCGCCGTACGACTTCTTCCGCCAGCAGTTCGCCCAGGTGACCAACCCGCCGATCGACCCGCTGCGCGAAGCGATCGTCATGTCGCTGGAAATCTGCCTGGGCGCCGAGCGCAATATCTTCCAAGAGTCGCCGGAGCACGCTTCGCGAGTGATCCTCAGCTCGCCGGTGATCTCGCCTGCCAAGTGGCGCTCGTTGATGAACCTGGAGCGCGAAGGCTTCGACCGCCAGCTGATCGACCTCAACTACGAGCAAGGTGTCGGCCTGGAAGCGGCTATCCGCAACATCGCCGACCAGGCTGAAGAAGCGGTGCGCGGCGGCAAGACCCAACTGGTACTGAGCGACCGCTACATCGCCCCGGGCAAATTGCCGGTGCACGCTTCGCTCGCCGTGGGTGCGGTGCACCACCGCCTGACCGAACAAGGCCTGCGTTGCGACAGCAACATCCTGGTCGAAACCGCCACTGCCCGTGACCCGCACCACTTTGCCGTGCTGCTGGGCTTCGGTGCCTCGGCCGTTTACCCGTACCTGGCCTATGAAGTGCTGGCCGACCTGATTCGCACCGGCGAAGTGCTGGGCGACCTGGACGAGGTGTTCAAGTACTACCGCAAAGGCATCTCCAAGGGCTTGCTGAAGATCCTGTCGAAGATGGGCATCTCCACCATCGCTTCGTACCGCGGTGCGCAGCTGTTCGAAGCCATCGGCCTGGCCGAAGACGTGGTCGGCCTGAGCTTCAAGGGTGTATCGAGCCGCATCAAGGGTGCGCGTTTCGAAGACTTGGAAAGCGACCAGAAGCTGCTTGCTGCCGAAGCCTGGAGCGCGCGCAAGCCGATCCAGCAAGGTGGCCTGCTCAAGTTCGTCCACGGTGGCGAATACCACGCCTACAACCCGGACGTGGTCAACACCCTGCAGGCCGCTGTGCAGCAGGGCGACTACGCCAAGTTCAAGGAATACACCTCGCTGGTCGACCAGCGCCCGGTGTCGATGATCCGCGACCTGCTCAAGGTCAAAGTGGCTGACCAGCCGCTGGCGATCGAGCAGATCGAGCCGTTGGAGGCCATCCTCAAGCGCTTCGATTCCGCCGGTATCTCGCTGGGCGCATTGTCACCAGAAGCCCACGAGGCGCTGGCCGAGGCCATGAACCGCCTGGGCGCGCGCTCGAACTCCGGCGAGGGCGGTGAAGACCCGTCGCGCTACGGCACGGTGCGCAGCTCCAAGATCAAGCAAGTGGCCACCGGCCGCTTCGGCGTCACCCCGGAATACCTGGTCAACGCCGAAGTGCTGCAGATCAAGGTGGCCCAGGGCGCCAAGCCGGGCGAAGGTGGCCAGCTGCCAGGCGGCAAGGTCAACGGCCTGATCGCCAAGCTGCGCTACGCGGTACCGGGTGTGACCCTGATCTCGCCACCGCCGCACCACGACATCTACTCGATCGAAGACTTGGCCCAGCTGATCTACGACCTCAAGCAGGTCAACCCGCAGGCGCTGGTTTCGGTCAAGCTGGTGGCCGAGGCAGGCGTTGGCACCATCGCTGCAGGCGTGGCCAAGGCCTATGCCGACCTGATCACCATCTCCGGCTACGACGGCGGTACCGGCGCTTCGCCGTTGACCTCCATCAAGTACGCCGGCGCGCCGTGGGAACTCGGCCTTGCCGAAACCCACCAGACCCTGCGCGGCAACGACCTGCGCGGCAAGGTGCGGGTACAGACCGACGGTGGCCTGAAAACCGGCCTGGACGTGATCAAGGCCGCCATCCTCGGCGCCGAGAGCTTCGGCTTCGGCACCGCACCGATGATTGCCCTGGGCTGCAAGTACCTGCGTATCTGCCACCTGAACAACTGCGCCACCGGCGTAGCCACCCAGAACGACAAGCTGCGCAAGGACCACTACATCGGCACCGTCGACATGGTGATCAACTTCTTCACCTTCGTCGCCGAAGAAACCCGCGAGTGGCTGGCCAAGCTGGGCGTGCGCAGCCTGGGCGAGCTGATCGGCCGCACCGACCTGCTCGACATACTGCCAGGCGACACCGAGCGCCAGCAGTACCTGGACCTGTCGCCACTGCTGGGCAGCTCGCACATTCCGGCGGACAAGCCGCAGTTCTGCGAAGTCGACAAGAACCCGCCGTTCGACAAGGGCGAGCTTGCCGAGAAGATGGTCGAGATGGCCATGTCGGCGATCCGCGACCAGTCCGGTGGCGAGTTCAGCCTCGACATCTGCAACTGCGACCGTTCCATCGGCGCGCGTATCTCTGGTGAGATCGCCCGCCTGCACGGCAACCAGGGCATGGCCGCCGCGCCGATCACCTTCCGCTTCAAGGGCACTGCGGGCCAGAGCTTCGGCGTGTGGAACGCCGGTGGCCTGAACCTGCACCTGGAAGGCGACGCCAACGACTACGTCGGCAAGGGCATGACCGGTGGCAAGGTCACCATCGTGCCACCTGCCGGCAGCCCGTTCGAAACCCAGCACAGCGCCATCGTCGGCAACACCTGCCTGTACGGCGCCACTGGCGGCAAGCTGTTTGCCGCCGGTACCGCGGGCGAGCGCTTCGCTGTGCGTAACTCTGGCGCTCACGCTGTTGTCGAGGGCACTGGCGATCACTGCTGTGAATACATGACCGGCGGCTTTGTCTGCGTCCTGGGCAAGACCGGTTACAACTTCGGTTCTGGCATGACGGGCGGCTTCGCCTACGTGCTCGACATGGACAACAGCTTCGTCGACAAGCTCAACCATGAACTGGTGGAAATCCAGCGCATCAGTGGTGAAGCGATGGAGGCCTACCGCAGCCACCTGGCGCGGGTCCTTGCCGAGTACGTGGACGAGACCGGCAGCGAGTGGGGGCGTGAGCTCTCGGAAAACCTGGACGACTACGTGCGTCGCTTCTGGTTGGTCAAGCCCAAGGCGGCCACCCTCAAGCAACTGCTGTCCAGCACCCGCGCCAACCCGCAGTAACAACAACTGCAAGTGGCAAGCCTCAAGCTGCAGGTAATGCAGTGCGAGGCTTGCCGGACCCAAGTGATCGACTTGCAGCTTGCAGCTTCTAGCTTGCGACTGCGGTAAAGAGGTTTTGAAAAATGGCTGAACGTCTGAACAACGACTTCCAGTTCATCGAAGTGGGGCGTAAAGACCCGAAGAAAAAGCTGCTGCGCCAGCGCAAGAAAGAGTTCGTCGAAATCTACGAGCCCTTCAAGCCGCAGCAGTCCGTGGAGCAGGCGCACCGCTGCCTGGGCTGCGGTAACCCGTATTGCGAGTGGAAGTGCCCGGTGCACAACTTCATCCCCAACTGGTTGAAGCTGGTTTCCGAAGGCAACATCCTGGCGGCGGCCGAGCTGTCGCACCAGACCAACACCCTGCCTGAGGTGTGCGGCCGGGTATGCCCGCAGGACCGTCTGTGCGAGGGTGCCTGCACCCTGAACGACGGTTTTGGCGCGGTGACCATCGGCTCGGTGGAGAAGTACATCACCGACACCGCCTTCGCCATGGGCTGGCGCCCGGACATGTCCAAGGTCAAGCCGACCGGCAAGCGTGTTGCCATCATCGGTGCCGGCCCAGCTGGTCTGGGCTGCGCTGACGTGCTGGTACGTGCCGGTGTGACCCCGGTTGTGTTCGATCGCAACCCGGAAATCGGCGGCTTGCTGACCTTCGGCATTCCCGAATTCAAGCTGGAAAAGACCGTGCTGAGCAATCGCCGCGAAGTCTTCACCGGCATGGGCATCGAGTTCCGCCTGAACACCGAGGTGGGCAAGGACATCACCCTGGAGCAACTGCTCGCCGAGTACGATGCCGTGTTCATGGGCATGGGCACCTACACCTACATGAAGGGCGGCTTCCCGGGTGAGGACCTGCCGGGGGTGCATGACGCGCTGGATTTCTTGATCGCCAACGTCAACCGCAACTTGGGCTTCGAAAAGTCGCCTGAAGATTTCGTCGACATGCAGGGCAAGAAGGTCGTGGTACTGGGCGGTGGTGACACCGCGATGGACTGCAACCGCACTTCGATTCGCCAGGGCGCCAAGTCGGTGACCTGTGCCTACCGCCGTGACGAGGCCAACATGCCGGGCTCGCGCAAAGAGGTGAAGAACGCCAAGGAAGAAGGCGTGAAGTTCCTCTACAACCGTCAGCCGATCGCCATTGTCGGCGAGGACAAGGTCGAAGGCGTCAAAGTGGTCGAGACCCGTCTCGGCGAGCCGGATGCCCGTGGCCGTCGCAGCCCTGAGCCGATCCCGGGCTCCGAAGAGATCCTGCCGGCTGACGCCGTGGTGATCGCCTTCGGCTTCCGCCCGAGCCCGGCGCCGTGGTTCGAGCAGTTTGGCATCCAGATGGACAGCCAGGGCCGCGTGGTAGCACCGGAGAAAGGTAAGTTCAAGCACCAGACCAGCAACCCTAAAGTGTTTGCCGGTGGCGACATGGTGCGGGGTTCGGACCTGGTGGTAACGGCCATTTTCGAAGGCCGTACAGCGGCTGAAGGTATTCTGGACTACCTCGAAGTCTGACCGATTGCGGGGGCTGCAAAGCAGCCCTTGGCATATTTTGTATACAAAATTGCTTGATCCACGGCACCCAATAGACAAAACGCATGGCCTTGGCCGTGCCTTTTGTGCTGGCGTCTGAGAAAATGCCCGCACTTTTTTGCCGGATGCCGACATGACTGCCCTGAAGAACGATCGTTTCCTGCGTGCACTGCTCAAGCAACCCGTAGACGTCACCCCAGTGTGGATGATGCGCCAGGCCGGCCGCTACCTGCCGGAATACCGCGCCAGCCGCGCCAAGGCCGGTGACTTCATGAGCCTGTGCATGAACCCGCAGTTCGCCTGCGAGGTCACCCTGCAGCCGCTGGACCGCTACCCGCTGGACGCGGCGATCCTCTTCTCGGACATCCTCACCATCCCCGACGCCATGGGCCTGGGCCTGTACTTCGAGACCGGCGAAGGCCCGCGTTTCAAGAAGGTGATCAGCACTCCGGCCGACATCGAAGCGTTGCCGATTCCCGACCCGCAAAAAGACCTGGGCTACGTGATGGACGCGGTCAGCACCATCCGCCGCGAGCTCAACGGCCGCGTGCCGCTGATCGGCTTCTCCGGCAGCCCCTGGACCTTGGCCACCTACATGGTCGAAGGCGGCTCGTCCAAGGACTTCCGCAAGACCAAGGCCATGGCCTACGACAACCCAGAGGCCCTGCACCTGCTGCTGGACAAGCTGGCCCAGTCGGTCACCAGCTACCTCAACGGCCAGATCCTGGCCGGCGCACAGGCGGTGCAGATCTTCGACACTTGGGGTGGCAACCTGTCGGCGGCGGCTTACCAGGAGTTCTCCCTGGCCTACATGCGCAAGATCGTCAGCGGCCTGATCCGTGAGCACGATGGGCGCAAGGTGCCGGTCATCATGTTCACCAAAAACGGTGGCCTGTGGCTGGAGAGCATTGCCGAAGCGGGTGCAGATGCGCTGGGCCTGGACTGGACCTGCGACATCGGTGATGCCCGCCGCCGTGTCGGTGACAAGGTTGCGCTGCAAGGCAACATGGACCCGACCGTGCTGTACGCCAAGCCTGAGGCCATCCGCAAGGAAGTGGCGCGCATTCTGGCCAGCTATGGCAAGGGCACTGGCCACGTGTTCAACCTCGGCCATGGCATTACGCCTGAGGTCGACCCGGAGCACGCCGGTGTGTTCATCAACGCCGTGCATGAGCTGTCGGCGCAGTACCACCAGTGATCTGATGCAGCTGCAACAAAGAACCCGGCCTTGATGCCGGGTTTTTTGTTGCATTAAGTTTGAGTTCAGCGATCGTCGTTAATCTGGTCCCATCGAAACCGAAACAGGACCTGATCCTCATGAAAATCCGTTACCTTGCTCTGATCCTCGCTCCCCTGTTCAGCACCGCTGCCCTGGCGGCCAGCTATACCGGCCCGGGTGCCCAGTCGGTGACTACCGTGGCGGCTGCAAACGATGCCGCAGATGACACACCGGTGGTGCTGCAGGGGTATGTGACCAAGAAGGTCAACAACGACGACAAGTACGAGTTCAAGGACAACACCGGCACCATCACCGTCGAAATCGACGATGAAGACCTGCCACCGACCCCATTCAATGACAAGACCAAGGTCAAGCTGACCGGCGAGGTGGAGAAGCACCTGATGAGCCGTGAAATGGATGTGGATATTGTCGAGATCGTCAACTGATCCACGATTTCGGGGCCGCAAGGCGGCCCCTTGTTCAAGGTGTCTTAGGCGCCAACTTGCTCAGGTGCCATGCCACCAGCAACGCTATCGTCAGCAAGCCACCGATGAACAACCCGATCCCGTTCCAGCCCCACTGGTGCCAGAACACCCCGCCCGCCGTCCCCGCCACACTCGACCCCGCGTAATAGCTGAACAGGTACAGCGACGATGCCTGCCCCTTGGCCTTCAATGCCCGTCGCCCGATCCAGCTGCTGGCCACCGAGTGCGCGCCGAAGAAGCCGAAGGTGAACACCAGCATGCCGAGGATCACCATCAGCAGCGGGCTGGCCAATGTCATCAACAAGCCGCTGGCCATCACCACGATACTGACCCAGAACACCTTGCGCCGCCCCAGCTTGTCGGCCAGCGCGCCCACCTGCGCAGAGCTGTAGATACCCGACAGGTACACCACCGACAGCAGGCCGACCAACGCCTGGTTCATGTGGTAAGGCCCTGCCAGCAAGCGGTAGCCGATGTAGTTGAACAGCGTGACGAAGGCCCCCATCAGCAGAAACGCCTCAAGGAACAGCCAAGGCAGCCCGGCGTCCTTGAAGTGCATGACGAAGCCATTCAGCAGGCTACGCGGGTTCGCGGCCTGCGGGCGGAAGTTGCGCGATTCGGGCAATACCTTCCAGAACACCAGCGCCGCGACCAAGGCCAGGCCGCCGATGGTCAGCATCGCCGTGTGCCAGCTGACGAAGTCTATCAGCACCCCGGTGATCAGCCGCCCGCTCATGCCGCCGATGGCGTTGCCACCAATGTACAAGCCCATGGCCAGGCCGATGTGCTGCGGGTGGATCTCTTCGCTCAGGTAAGTCATCGCCACTGCCGCCAGGCCGCTCAGCGACAGGCCGACCAGTGCTCGCGTCGCCAGTACGGCTTCCCAGGTCGGCATCACCGCACTGGCCAGGGTCGACAGGGCCGCACAGACCAGCGCAAAGACCATCACCGGCTTGCGGCCGATGCGGTCAGAGATCGGCCCGGTGATCAACAGGCCGAACGCCAGCATTGCGGTCGAAACCGACAACACCAGGCTGCTCTGGGCCGCGTTGATGGAAAACTCCTGCGACAACAGCGGCATCATCGGCTGCACGCAGTAAAGCAGGGCGAAGGTGGCGAAGCCGCCGCTGAACAGGGCCAGCACAGTCTTCATGAAGGCGGGGGTGCCTTTTTCGATCCACATGTCGTTCAGGGGGGCAGGTTCTGGGTCGGCGGGTAGGGGGGCTACAGCAGTTTTCACGGGCGGGTACCTCTGGCGCAATGAAAAAAGCATATAGCTGGCTAATGATTACATCCAATATATTGTTCGACCTATTTAAGACGTTCTACGACTTGTTTGGAGCCGATTATGGAACTGCGCCATCTGCGTTACTTCATCGCCGTGGCTGAAGAGCTGCACTTTGGCCGTGCGGCCCAGCAGCTGGGCATTTCGCAGCCGCCCTTGAGCCAGCAGATCCAGGCGCTGGAGCAGGAACTGGGGGCTCGCCTGTTCGAGCGTACCAACCGTCGGGTCGAACTGAGTGAGGCGGGGCGGTTGTTTCTGGAAGAAGCCCGCCAAGTGCTGGCGCAAGTCGAAAAGGCGGCCGACGTGGCCCGGCGTGCGCAATTGGGTGAGCTGGGCGAGATGAAGATCGGCTTTACCTCGTCGGCACCGTTCACGTCGAAGATCCCCAAGGCCATCCATGCTTTTCGCCAGCGTTTTCCGGCGGTGCACCTCAACCTCAAGGAAATGAGCAGCCGCGATGTTGCCGAAGCGGTTTTCGACGAGTCGATCGAAGTGGGGTTGATGCGGCCCATGCCATTGCCGGAAGGGCTGGTGGCGACCGAGCTGTTTCGCGAACCGTTGGTGGCGGTGATCAATGCCTCGCATCCATTGGCCGTGGGTACCGAGCAGGGGGTGCACATGGCCTCCCTGGCACCGGAGCCGTTCGTGTTCTTCCCGCGCAGCTATGGCAGCGGGCTGCATGCGCAATTGCTCAGCCTGGCGCGCCACGCGGGGTTCAGCCCGCATTTTGCCCAGGAGGCGGGCGAAGCGATGACCATCATCGGGTTGGTGTCGGCGGGCTTGGGGGTGTCGGTGCTACCGGCGTCGTTCCAGCGCATGCGCATCGAGGGTGTGGTGTATCGCACGCTGCTGGACGAAGGCGCGACGACGGCAGTGTGGCTGGTGCAGCGTGAGCGCGGGGGCTCGGCGATGGCCAAGGCCTTCGCCGAGCTGTTGACCGGGCAAGTGTGGTGAGGTGAATGGCTGGCCATCTTCGCCCGACAATTGCCACTGGCCTTAGCTGCCGAGGCGCCACATACTCGGGCATTCGTTGATACACGGAGGTCTCTCATGCGTCGCGTGGTGTTCAATCAGAAAGGTGGCGTGGGCAAGTCGAGCATCGCTTGTAATCTGGCGGCGGTCAGCGCCAGCGAAGGTTACCGGACCTTGTTGATCGACCTGGATGCCCAGGCAAACTCGACTCAGTACCTCACCGGCCTGACGGGTGAAGATATCCCCATGGGGATCGCCGACTTCTTCAAGCAAAGCCTGTCCAGCGGGCCCTTCAGCAAGAAGAACAAAGTCGATATCTACGAAACACCGTTCGACAACCTGCATGTGGTCACGGCGACTTCCGAGCTGGCCGACCTGCAGCCCAAGCTCGAAGCCAAGCACAAGATCAACAAGCTGCGTAAGTTGCTCGACGAGCTGGATGAGGATTACGAACGGATCTACATCGATACGCCGCCTGCGCTCAATTTCTATGCGGTATCTGCGTTGATCGCGGCGGATCGTGTGCTGATACCCTTCGACTGTGACAGCTTCTCGCGTCAGGCGCTCTACGGCCTGCTGGCCGAAATCGAAGAGCTCAAGGACGATCACAACGAAGACCTGATGGTCGAAGGCATCGTGGTCAACCAGTTCCAGTCCCGCGCCAGCCTGCCGCAGCAGATGCTCGACGAGCTGCTGGCCGAGGGTTTGCCGGTGCTACCGGTGTACCTGAGCAGCTCGGTGAAGATGCGCGAGTCGCACCACGCCAGCTTGCCGTTGATTCACCTGGAGCCACGGCACAAGCTGACCCAGCAGTTTGTCGAGTTGCACGATTTGCTAGAGCGCAGCGAGTAGGCGTCACTCCCAGTCCTTGCACGTTCCCTCGTTGCCGAGCATAATCTCCCAAAACGGGAGATTTGCTTGGATGCGTGTCATTGCCAAAAGCACCTTGGTGAAATTTTGGGAATTACCTGGGCATGACGATGCCAAGGCCCCCTTGGAAAGCTGGCACGATATGGCGATCAAAGCCATCTGGCGAACACCACAAGATGTAAAGGATCAGATAGGCAATGCCAGCGTATGTGGCAATAACCGCGTGGTCTTCAACATCGGAGGAAACAAGTACCGACTAGTGGTCGAGATGCAGTATCGAGCCGGTATTGCCTGGGTGAAGTTCGTCGGTACGCACAAGCGCTATGACGAGATTGACGTGGAGACAATCTGTGAATATTAAGCCGATACGCAATGATGACGATCTTCGAGAAGCATTTCAGCGACTCGAAGCTATTTTTCAGGCAGAGGCGGGCACCCCAGAAGCTGATGAAATGGAAGTACTTGTGGCACTGATCGAAGTGTACGAAAACAAGCACTATCCGATTCACCCCGCCAATCCCATCGAGGCCATCAAATTTTGCATGGACCAACAAGGTCTTACGCCACGGGATCTTGAACCCTTCATAGGCTCAAGCGGGCGGGTTTCAGAAATCTTGAATGGAAAGCGCGGGCTCAGTCTATCCATGATTAAGCGCCTGCATGATGGCCTTCGTATTCCCTACGAGTCTCTTCTAGCAAACGCTTGAAATTAAACCCCCTGGCTGCGTAGCCACTCCAGCAACGACTGCAGCGGAAACGCCCCAGCCTGGCGACTGACTTCTCGACCGTTCTTGAACAGGATCAGGCTAGGGATCGAGCGGATGCCCAATTGCCCTGCCAGGTTGCGGTTGGCTTCGCTGTCCAGCTTGGCCAAGCGGCAGCGCCCGCTCAACTGGCGGGCCGCCTGTTCGAAGGTGGGGGCGAACGATTTGCACGGGCCGCACCAGTCGGCCCAGACGTCCACCAGCAGCGGCAGGTCGCCTTTGACCTGGCTGGCGTAGCTGGCTTCGGTCAGTTCGAAGGGCTGGCTGAGCAGCACCTCCTGTTTGCAGCGGCCGCATTTTGGGGCGTCGCTCAGGCGTGTGGCGGGCAGGCGGTTGAGGCCGTTGCAGTGGGGGCAGGGGATCAGCAGTGGATCGGTCATTTGGGTTTCCTTTGGAATTTTGGGGGCCGTGCGCCGGCCCCCGGATCACGAAGAACAGCTGATCTCCAGATGCTTGCCCCACTCAGGCGGCCGCTGGGCATAGGCCTGCATCCCGGCCTGCTCGTCGAACGGCCGGCTCAGTACCTGATGCAGCCGCCGCACCTCACTGTAGTCGCCTGCTTCAGCCGCTTCGATGGCCTTCTGCGCCAGGTAGTTGCGCAGCACATACAGCGGGTTCACCGCATGCATGCGCTCACGGCGTCCTTGTTCATTGCCTGCCTCGCGCTGACAACGGGCCAGGTAATCCACGCACCAGGCATCAAAACCCGCCAAATCGATGAAATCGTCACGCACCACCTGCAGTGCCTCGGCCAGTGGCTGGTCGCCCAGCTTGCGGAAGAACAGGGTGTAATCCACGCCCCCCTTTTGCATGCACTGCAGCAGGCGCTCGACCAAGGCCATGTCTTCGTCTTCGGCGCTGGTCAGCCCCAGGCGGCGGCGCATGAGGTCCAGGTAATGCGCCTGGTACAGCGGCAGGAACAGCCCCAGCGCTTCCTTCAGCGGTTCCACCTCGATCACCGTGGTCAGTGCCTGGGCCAGCGCACTGAGGTTCCAGTGGGCAATCGGCACCTGGTTGCTGTAGCTGTAACGGCCGCGATCATCGGAATGGTTACAGATGAAGTTGGCGTCGAAGTCGTCGAGGAAGGCATAGGGGCCGAAATCGAAGGTGATGCCCAGGATCGACATGTTGTCGGTGTTCATCACGCCGTGGCAGAACCCATAGGCTTGCCAGCGGGCGATCAGCTCGGCGTTGCGCTCGACGATGGTGCGGAACATGGCCAGGTAGGGCTGTTCGGCCTCGCGGCATTCGGGGTAGTGCTGTTCCAGCACATGGTCGATCAGCACGCGCTGCTGTTCCGGCTGCTTGGTGTAGTAGAAGTATTCGAAATGGCCGAAGCGCACGTGGCTCTGCGCCAGGCGGGTGAGCATGGCGGCGCTCTCTTGGGTTTCGCGCCAGACCGGGGTGCTGGAGCCGATCACGCACAGCGCCCGGCTGGTCGGGATGCCCAAGGCATACAGGGCTTCGGAGGCAAGAAACTCGCGGATCGACGAGCGAAGCACGGCACGGCCGTCGCCCATGCGTGAGTACGGCGTCTGGCCGGCGCCCTTGAGGTGCAGGTCCCAGTGTTCGCCCGCCTCGTTGAGCACCTCGGCCAGCAGCAGGCCGCGGCCATCGCCCAGGCGCGGGTTGTAGGAGCCGAACTGGTGGCCGGAGTAGACCATCGCGCGTGGGTCGGCCTCTTCCCAGAGTTTCTGGCCGCTGAACACTTCGGCGAACAAGGGCGATTCGGCCTGGGCTGGGTCCAGGTCGAGCAGGGCCATGGCCGACGCGCTTGCCACCACCAGGCGTGGGTCTGCGATGGGCTCGGGCAGGACCTGGGTAGAGAACGCATCGCCCAGGCGGGCGAAGCGGTTGTCGAAGGTGAGTTGGTCGAGGGCTTTCACGGGCTGCTCCTGGGGTTCAGCACAGAATAAAGCATTCGAGCCCACTCAGGCCTGCGCAGTGCCATCCGATTTCGGCTGTTCCACGGGCACCAGCTGCTGCTTGCCGCCCTTCGTGTCCATCAGGAACACCTCGACCTGGCGCACCGAGATCTTGATGTTGTGCGCCTTGAACTCGCGGTTGATGTAGCGGTTGATCTCGTCCAGGGTCGGGTTGCGGTCCCCCAGGTCACGCACGTGCATGCGCAGTTCGTGGTCCAGCGAGCTTTCGCCGAAGTTCAGGAAGTACACGATCGGCTCTGGGTCCTTGAGCACCCTTGGGTTCTCGTGGGCGCCCTTGAGCAGCAGGTCGCGCACCAGGTCCAGGTCGGAGCCGTAGTCGATGCCCAGTTTCAGCGTCACCCGGGTAACCGTGTCGGTCAGCGACCAGTTGATCAACTGGCCGGTGATGAAGGTCTTGTTGGGGACGATGATGTCCTTGCGGTCGAAGTCGGTGATGGTGGTGGCGCGGATGCGGATCTTGCTCACCGTGCCGGACAGGTTGCCGATGGTGATGGTGTCGCCGATGCGCACCGGGCGCTCGAACAGGATCATGATGCCGGAGATGAAGTTGGCGAAGATCTCCTGCATGCCGAAGCCCAGGCCGACCGACAGCGCCGCCACCAGCCATTGCAGCTTGTCCCAGCTGACCCCCAGGGTCGACAGGGTGCTGACGATGCCGATACCGACGATGGTGTACGACAGCAGCGTGGTGGTGGCGTAGGCACTGCCCTGTGCAAGGTTCAGGCGCGACAGCACCAGCACCTCCAGCAAACCTGGCAAGTTACCGGCCAGGGCGAAGGTGATGCCGACGATCACCAGCGCGCCAAGCAGGTCGCCGAGGCTGATCGGCACCATGCTGGCGGCCGCGCCGGTGCCGCTGGTGTATTCGTACAAGGTGAAGTTGTTGAGGTAGGCGAACACCGAGATCAGGTCCGACCATACCCAGTACAGGCCGGCGATGAAGCCGCCGAGCAAGGCCAGGCGGATAAGGCGCAGCGACTGCTGGTTGACCTGTTCGATGTCCAGCGTCGGCTCTTCGGTGATCACTTCGCCATCCAGCCCTTCCTTGGCCGCTGCACGTTTGCTCAGGGCGCGCTGGTAGGCCAGGCGCCGCGCGGCCACAGACAGGCCACGGACAAAGGCAGCCTCGATCACCAGCCAGAACATCAGCAGGTAGAGGGTGTAGATCAGCCGGTCGGTGAGCTTGAGGGCGGTGTAGTAGTAACCGAAGCACACCGCTACGAACAAGGCGATGGGCAGGGCCGTGAACGCCACCCCGACCGCCCGGCGGAACAGCGAGGTGTCGCGATGCGCCGGGCTGCTCAGCAGCAGGCGGCTGAGCAGCCAGGCCATCAGCGCGTAGCAGGTCAGCACTACGCCGATGCCGAGCACGTCATCAGCCAGCGCCGAAGGTTGATGTTCGGCCACCGCCACCACGCCGACCAGTGCCAGCACCACGGTGCCAAGCCTGCGCACCCAGCCGCGCAGGAACTCGACCTGGGGCTTGTGCCAGCGGAAGTGGATTTCCGCCACGCCGCCAGGCGCCAGGATGCGGTAGGCGGTGTAGAACACCAGCCAGGCCTGGGCCAGTTGCCAGAGCGCGGCGCCCAGGTTGGCATTCTGCCCGCGGGCGTCGATCTGCAAGGCATAGCTGCACAGCGCCAGGCCCAGGCTCACCGGCATCGCCAGGAGGATATTGATCAGGATCGCCTGGGGCGTGTGCCACTGGCTGTCCCGGCGGAAGTGGCCGATGTCCTGGTGCACCTTGCCGAGCCGTTGATACAGGTACTTGCGCCGCCACAGCAGGCCGCCGATCACCAGCAGCAGCGGCAGGAACAGCAACGGTCGCTGGCTGAGGCCGTCGGCCAGTTCCTTGATGCCCGAGCCCCAGGGCAGGCTGGCGACCTGGTCGGCGAACCGCTCAGGGACGTAGCGCAGCCAGTCCCAGTCCAGCGGCTTGTTGCTGGGGATCCAGAACATCTGCTCGTCGAGGGTGGTGCGCAGGCCTTGGGCGGTGCCCAGCAGTTGCTTCTGGTTGAGCTGCAGGGTGATCGATTCGTTGAGCAGGGCCGAGAGTTCGCGGTTGAGGCGCTCCAGCAGGTCGCTGCGGGTGATCGCCACTTCCAGCAGCGCTTTGCGCAGTGGCGGGGTGACGTCTTCCGGCGGTTGGTTGGCCAGCAGCTTGTCGACATAGGTGACCGGGCTGCTCATCTGCTCGCGCTGCTGGTTGATCTCGAACTGGTACAGGCGGGTGTCGGCGATCTGGTCGGCCAGGTCGCGGTCGACCTTCAGGTGCGGCAGGGTCTGCTTCTGCTTGTAGAGGATCTTGGACAGCAGCAGGCTGCCCTTGAGCACGTTGATCTGCTCGTCCAGCGCCTGGTCGGCCTGGGTCAGGCTGTCGAGCTGCTGCTTGGTGCGCAGGTTCTGCTGGGTCAGTTCGTTGAGGCGATCGGTGCTTTTGAGCAGGTAGTCGGAAAGCTTGAGGTTGATCGTGCTTTCGCTGGCCAGCAGGCTGCTGCCGCCGGCCTTCTGGGCTTCGATCGACTGCTGGGTGACGGCCTCCTGGGACTGGGCCAGGCGCTTGTCGTTGATCAGCGTTTGCAGGTCCTGGATTTCCTGCTCCAGGCGCGCCGCGCGCTCGATCAGCAGGTCGTGTCGGGCACTGCCAAGGTCTTGCAGCAGGCTGTTGCCGGCCAGCTCCTGACGGCGCAGCAGGGTCAACGCGTTGAGCGAGGCCAGCTCGGCGTTGAGCTGGTTGCGTTGGTCGGCGTTGAGCGCCTTGCCGTTGTCCTTGCCCGACTTGAGGTTGTTGTTGATCTGCTGGGTGCGGGCCTGGCTGTTGCTGATCTCGGCTTGGGCGCGCTCTGGGCGGGTCTGGGAATTGATGATCAGGCTGTTGGCTTCGGACAGCGCCTTTTGCAGCTCACCCTGCAGGGTGCTGCGCTCGCTGAGCAGTTGCTCAAGCTGCGGCACCGTGAGGGTGGCGTAGCGCTGGGCGACCGGTTGCGGCTTGCTGTCCTTGAGCCTGGCCAGTTCTTTCTGGCTGTCGTTGGCTTCTTTCGGCGCGCCGGCCAACTGTTGCTTGAGCGCGGCCAGCTTCTTCTCGCTGTCTTCCTTGCTGGCAAGCAGGCTCAGGGTTTGCTCCAGCACCTGCTGCAGGGCCTTTTGATCGGCCTCGGGCAGCTTGCGCTCGGCAATCTTGTCGAGGCTGTGCTGGATGCTGGCAGTGGTCGGCGCTTCGGCCGCGGCGTTCGCGGTGGCCGCGAACGAGAAGGACAGGCACAACCCGAGTAGGGCTGTGCGAAGGTACACGCGCAGGGACATAGGCAGACTACATTGTGGATCGGGGCAGAATCGCAGTTTAGAGGAACAATCCTGGTCCGGGTCGCGTTCCTTCGGGGAATCTGACGCCCACTTTCTGCACATTGTTCCCGTCCATGGTCGCCACGGTCCAGATCGTGCCATGCCATTCGACCTGGTCGCCTACTACTGGAGCGCCTCCGACCTTCTGTCGGATGAACTGCGCCAGCGGCATTTTCGCGTCCAGGCCGTCAAGTTTCAGGCCATAAAGCGCCGCCACGGCGCCGAGTTCGGCATCGCCTTCAAGCACGAAGTCGCCGAAGAAGCGCAGGTCCAGGCCACGTTGCGGCGCCTGGCTGAACAGCTTGCCCAGCGCGGGCAAGTTATGTTCGTGGCCGATCACGCAAAGCATGTCGCCGACTTCCAGCACGGTACTGCCCGATGGGTGCAGCAGTTGCTCGCCACGGAACAGCGCGGCGATACGGGTGCCCTCAGGCATCTTCAGCTCGCGCAGGGCAGCGCCGATGCACCATTTTTCCGCCCCCAGGCGGTAGACGAACAGCTCCCACTCGCTGGTGATGTGCACTTCCAGCGCAGAGCGTGAGATGGGCGCAGGGTCTGGCGGTACGGTGACCTTCAGCAGCTTGGCCATCCACGGCAGGCTGGTGCCCTGCACCAGCAGTGACACCAGCACGATGAAGAACGCCAGGTTGAAGAACAGCTGTGCATCCGGCAGCCCGGCCATCAGCGGGAACACCGCCAGAATGATCGGTACCGCACCGCGCAGGCCGACCCAGGAAATGAAGCCCTTTTCGCGACCGTGGAAGGCCTTGAACGGCAGCAGTGCGGCAACCACCGACAGCGGCCGGGCGATCAGGATCATCCACAGGGCCAGGCCCAAGGCGGGCAAGGCGATGGGTAGCAGGTCGTGGGGTGTGACCAGCAGGCCCAGCACCAGGAACATGCCGATCTGCGCCAGCCAGGCCATGCCGTCGAGCATGTGCAGGATGCCATGGCGGCTGCGGATCGGCTTGTTGCCCAGCACCAGGCCGCACAGGTACACGGCAAGGAAGCCGCTACCATGCAGGGCGTTGGTCAGCGAGAACACCACCAGGCCGCCGGCCACGACCAGAATCGGGTACAAGCCGCCGGCCAGGTTGATGCGGTTGACCAACTGCAGCATCAGCCAGCCGCCGCCCAGGCCCAGCAGGCCGCCGATACCGAACTCGCGCAGCAGGTGGCCCAGCAGGCTCCAGTGCAGGCCGGTCTGGCCGCTGGCAATCATCTCGATCAGGGTGACGGTGAGGAACACCGCCATCGGGTCGTTGCTGCCCGACTCGATCTCCAGCGTGGCCGTGACCCGTTCGTTCAGCCCTTTGCCACCCAGCAGCGAGAACACTGCTGCGGCGTCGGTGGAGCCGACGATGGCGCCGATCAACAGGCCCTGGATCAGGCTCAGGTCGAACAGCCAGGCCGCGACCAGGCCGGTGAGGGCGGTGGTGATCATCACGCCGACGGTGGCCAGCGACAAGGCCGGCCACAACGCCACGCGGAAACTGGCCACACGCGTGCGCAAGCCGCCGTCGAGCAGGATCACCGCCAGGGCCAGGTTGCCCACCAGGTACGCGGTCGGGTAGTTGTTGAAGATGATGCCGCCACCGTCCACGCCTGCGACCATGCCGACGGCGAGGATGATGACCAGAATAGGGATACCCAGGCGTGACGACAGTGAACTGACCAGGATACTTGCACCCACCAGCAAAGCGCCGATCAGAAACAGGCTGTTGATGGTGCTGGCATCCAAAGGCAGTACTCCGGGAAACGCGGGGAAGAAGACTCGATAGCGTTGATGACTAGCAGGTCGCGTGCCAATCGATTCTAACCTGATGAATTGGCAGCATGTAAAGCGTTTCTGCAGATGTAGAAAAGGCACCGCGGTGGGTGCCTTTTCTTGTACTGCCAGGGTGGGCCTCTTCGCGGGGCAAGCCCGCTCCCACAGGGATAGGTGGTTCCTGTGGGAGCGGGCTTGCCCCGCGAAGAGGCCAGTGCAGGTCAGCCCTGCTTCACTTCACGCATCGGCTTGCCTTTGACCGGCGCACCGTTAGCCACGTAGTACTTGGCAGTGCTGCGCGCCAATGGCTTGCGGTTGCGGATCTTGTCCGAGATTTTCTCGGCGATCATGATCGTGGTGGCGTTGAGGTTGCCGGTGATGATGATCGGCATGATCGACGCATCGACCACACGCAGGCCCTGCATGCCGTGCACGCGGCCTTCGCCATCGACCACCGCCATGTCGTCGGTGCCCATCTTGCACGAGCAGGACGGGTGGAAGGCGGTTTCGGCGTGCTCGCGGATGAACGTGTCCAGCTCTTCGTCCGTCTGCACGTGCGCGCCCGGGCTGATCTCGCGACCACGGTATGGGTCCAGCGCCGGCTGGGCCATGATTTCGCGGGTCAGGCGGATGCCGTCACGGAATTCCTGCCAGTCCTGCTCGGTGGCCATGTAGTTGAACAGGATGCTCGGGTGCTGGCGTGGGTCTTTCGACTTGGCCTGGATGCGGCCACGGCTTGGCGAGCGCATCGAACCCATGTGCGCCTGGAAGCCATGTTCCTTGACGCCGTTGGAGCCGTTGTAATTGATCGCTACCGGCAGGAAGTGGTACTGGATGTTCGGCCATTTGAACTCAGGACGGGTACGGATGAAACCACCGGCCTCGAACTGGTTGCTGGCGCCGATGCCGGTGCCGTTGAACAGCCACTCGGCACCAATGGCCGGCTGGTTCCACCACAGCAGCGACGGGTACAGCGACACCGGCTGGGTGCAGGCGTACTGCAGGTACAGCTCAAGGTGGTCCTGCAGGTTTTCGCCGACGCCCGGCAGGTCGTGCACCACCGGGATGTCGAGGCTTTCCAGCAGGGCGCGCGGGCCAACACCAGAGCGCTGCAGCAGTTGCGGCGAGGCGATGGCGCCGGAGCTGACGATGACTTCCTTGCGGGCGCGGGCTTCGACGCGCTCTTCGCTGTCGCCGACCAGGTAGGTCACGCCAACGGCGCGCTTGCCGTCGAACAGGATGCGGTCGCTCAGGGCGTGGGTAACAATGGTCAGGTTCGGGCGCTTCTTGGCCTGGTCCAGGTAGCCGCGGGCGGTGCTCGAGCGGCGGCCGTTCTTGGTCACCGAACGGTCCATCGGGCCGAAGCCTTCCTGCTGATAGCCGTTGAGGTCTTCGGTGCGCGGGTAACCGGCCTGCACGCCGGCCTCGACCATGGCGTGGAACAGCGGGTTGTTGCCAGCCTTGGGCGTGGCGACGCTGACCGGGCCTTCGCCGCCGTGGTAGTCGTTAGGGCCGATATCGCGGGTTTCTGCCTTGCGGAAGTACGGCAGGCAGTCCAGGTACGTCCAGTCCTCAAGGCCTGGCAGTTCAGCCCAGCCGTCGAAGTCCATGGCGTTGCCGCGGATGTAGCACATGCCGTTGATCAGCGAGGAGCCACCCAGGCCCTTGCCGCGGCCACATTCCATGCGGCGGCCGTCCATGTGCGGCTCCGGGTCAGTCTCGTACGCCCAGTTGTAGCGACGGCCCTGCAGCGGGAACGCCAAGGCGGCCGGCATCTGGGTGCGGAAGTCGAAGCGGTAGTCGGGGCCACCGGCTTCGAGCAGCAGCACGGTGACGCTGGCGTCTTCGGTCAGGCGCGTGGCCAGGGTGTTACCGGCCGAACCTGCGCCGACGATGATGTAATCGAATTCTTGGGACATGAAAGTACCCTCGTTTGGCGGTGATCAGGGAGCGGGGACGCCCGTGCACGGCGGCACGGGCGTGGCTAGACAGGGTTTAGAAAACCGAGTTGTAGCCGCCCAGCTCGACCTGGACCGACTTGATGCGAGTGTATTGAGCCAGCGAGCTGACGCCGTTTTCACGGCCAACGCCCGACTGCTTGTAGCCACCGACCGGCATTTCGGCCGGCGATTCACCCCAGGCGTTGATCCAGCAGATGCCGGCTTCGAGCTTGTGGATGATGCGGTGGGCACGGGTGATGTCGTTGGTGCACACGCCAGCGGCAAGGCCGTATTCGGTGTCGTTGGCGCGGCGGATGACTTCTTCTTCGGTCTCGTAGCTGAGGATGCTCATCACTGGGCCGAAGATTTCTTCCTTGACGATGGTCATGTCGTCGGTGCAATCGGTGAACACGGTCGGAGCGACGAAAGCGCCCTTGGCGAAATCACCCTCGGTCAGACGCTCACCGCCACACAGCACGCGGGCACCTTGCTCTTTACCCTTGGCGATGTAGCCCAGCACGCTTTCCATGTGCTGGAAGCTGACCAGCGGGCCGAAGTTGGTGTTCTCGTCTTCCGGGTTACCTACACGGATGCGGGCAACGCGCTCGGCGATCTTGGCTTCGAAGGCGGCTTTCATCGGGGCAGGGATGAACACGCGGGTGCCGTTGGTGCACACCTGACCGGAGCTGTAGAAGTTGGCCATCATGGCGATGTCGGCGGCCTTGTCCAGGTCGGCGTCGGCGCAGATGATCAGTGGCGACTTGCCGCCCAGTTCCATGGTGACTTCCTTGAGCGACGAGCTCGAGGCGCTGGCCATGACTTTCTTGCCGGTGGTGGTGCCGCCGGTGAAGGAAACTTTTTCGATGCGCGGGTGTTCGGTCAGCCAGGTGCCGACTTCGCGGCCGCTGCCGGTCAGGACGTTGAACACGCCGTCAGGCAGGCCCGCTGCGGTGTAGATCTCGGCCAGTTTCAGGGTGGTCAGCGAGGTGACTTCCGAAGGCTTGAAGATCATCGCGTTGCCGGCGGCCAGGGCTGGCGCGGACTTCCACAGGGCGATCTGGATCGGGTAGTTCCAGGCGCCGATACCCACGGTCACACCCAGCGGCTCGCGGCGGGTATAGACGAAGGAGCTTTCACGCAGCGGGATCTGCTCGCCTTCGATGGCCGGAACCAGGCCTGCGTAGTACTCCAGCACGTCGGCGCCGGTGACGATGTCGACGTAACGGGTTTCGGAGTACGACTTGCCGGTGTCCAGGGTTTCCAGCTGGGCCAGCTCATCGTTGCGCTCGCGCAGGATGTCGACGGCGCGGCGCAGGATGCGCGAGCGCTGCATGGCGGTCATCGCTGCCCAGACTTTCTGGCCGCGTTCGGCGCTTTCGACGGCTTTTTCGACGTCGGCCTGAGTGGCGCGCTGCACATGGGCGAGGACTTCGCCGGTAGCCGGGTTGATGGCTTCGAAAGTGGCATCGCTGCCAGCGTCGACATAACCGCCATCAATGTAGAGTTTTTGCGTTCCGAAACGGGCCATAGTGTCCTCGCAAGTGCAGTGTGTGGTTGGCTACTGCGTCACGCGCCTGCCTGTTTGGCAATCGCCGTGCGCGGTTGTTCAGAGGCCTGGTCGATTGTGCCCAGGGTCTGCTGTTTAGCCAGTTGTAGATCCATGTATTCGTAAGCGATTCGTATCGCCTGGTCTGTGTCGAAAGCATCTCCCGACAGGGCGCCTCGCAGCCACAGGCCGTCGATCAGGGCCGCCAGCCCGCGGGCTGCCTTGCGCGCATGGTAAAGCGGCAGGACGCGGCGGAACTGACAGCAGAGGTTGGAATACAAGCGGTGATCGTTGATCCGCTGCAACCTGTGCAAGTCGGGCTGGTGCATGCTGGAAGCCCAGAAGGCCAACCAGGTTTTCATTGCCGGGCCGTTCACCTGGCTGGCATCGAAGTTACCTTCGATGATCACTTTCAGGTGGGCACGCGGGCTGTCGTCCGTCAGTGCCTGGCGCCGCGCTGCAACGCCTTCGTTGAGCATGCTCATGATGTAACCCATCGTCGCTGCGATCAGGCCGTTCTTGTCCCGAAAGTAGTGACTGATGATGCCGTTCGACACCCCGGCCAACCGGGCAATCAGCGCAATGCTGGCGTCCCCCAGTCCGACCTGATCGACCGCCAACAAGGTGGCTTCGATCAACTGCTGGCGGCGGATGGGTTGCATACCGACCTTGGGCATCTTGCTATCTCCTCAGGCCTGCGAGCAGACGACGGGCGGCTGACTCGGCGAAGGCCAGTCTATTTTGTTTTGATTGAACGTTCAATCAATAAAGAATAAGCTCTGCGACAATTTGTGCCATTGACACCCTTTGAGGGCAGCCAGGCAGCACGAATCGACACCCCAGGAAAATCGTGTAACCCCCGGAATACAAGGCGTTGACGGGCATGAGCGATGCGAAATGCAGATTCTGCCGAGCGGTCAAAGGCCGCGCGCAGGGCCCTTGGAGCGGGCCTGAGTCTGTTTTTTTTGCAACGATTCGATTCGGGATCACGGTTTCCAGGGTGCTTTTATAACACCTGATGCAGTGGGGGTATTCCACCAATTGCTCGGGAAAACACTGATTAGCCTCCATAGCCGTACTGCCCGGAGCATTCGTGCAATGAGTTCTGCCTCCCTTACCAACCCCCCCGCCGAGAGGGTCCGGGTCAACAGCGTGGTGTTCTACACCTCGGCGCTGCTGATCCTTGCGTTGACTGCCTTGCTTATCGCTGTACCCGAAACCGCAGGCCAAGTGCTGGGCGTGGCCCAGAAATGGCTGACGCGCACCTTCGGCTGGTACTACATGCTGGTGATCTGCGGTTACCTGCTGTTCGTCGTCTACCTGGCGTTCTCCGACTACGGCAAGCTCAAGCTTGGCGGCAAGGATGACCAGCCCGACTTCAGCTACGGCGCCTGGGCCGGCATGCTGTTTTCGTCCGGTATCGGTATTTCGCTGCTGTACTTCGGCGCCTCCGAGCCCCTGGACCACTACTTCAACCCGCCAGAAGGCACCCCTGCCAGCCTCGAGGCCGCGCGCCAGGGCCTGCAGCTGACCTTCCTGCATTGGGGCCTGCACGGCTGGGCGATCTACGCCCTGGTCGGCCTGGCCGTGGGCTACTTCGCCTACCGCCACAACCAGCCGCTGGCACTGCGCTCGGCGCTGTACCCGCTGGTCGGCGAGCGTTGGGTCAAGGGCGCTGCCGGCAATGCCGTGGACATCTTCGGCATGTTCGTCACCTTGCTGGGCCTGGTGACCAACCTGGGTATCGGTTCGATGCAGGTCTCTTCGGGCCTGGAATACCTGTTCGGCATGGAGCACAGCCAGACCAACCTGCTGATGGTGATCCTGGTGATGGCCGGCGTTGCCACCGTGGCGGCGGTATCGGGCGTGGAGAACGGCATCCGCCGTCTGTCCAACCTGAACATCATGCTGTTCAGCGGCCTGCTGATCTTCGTGCTGCTGGGTGGCGAGACCCTGCACCTGCTCAACGGCTTCGTGCAGAACGTCGGCGACTACCTCAACGGCATCGTGCTGAAAACCTTCGACCTGTACGTCTACGAAGGCGAGGCTGGTAAATCCGAGCGCTGGCTGGGCCTGTGGACCGTGTTCTACTGGGCCTGGTGGATTTCCTGGGGCCCGTTCGTCGGCATGTTCATTGCCCGTATCTCCAAGGGCCGCACTGTGCGCCAGCTGGTCAGCGGCGTGCTGCTGATCCCGTTGGGCTTCACCTTGGCCTGGCTGTCGATCTTCGGCAACACCGCGCTGGACCTGGTGATCAACCAGGGCGCCGTGGAGCTGGGCAAGACAGCCCTTGAACAGCCGTCGATGTCGATCTACCAACTGCTGGAATACTTCCCGGCGGCCAAGATCGTGATCGGCGTGGCGGTATTCGTCGGCTTCGTGCTGTTCCTCACCCCGGCCGACTCCGGTGCGGTGATGATGGCCAACCTGTCGTGCAAAGGCGGCAAGGTCGATGAAGACGCCCCGCACTGGATGGTGGTGTTCTGGTCGGTGATCATCACCCTGGTCACCATCGGCCTGCTGTTCGCCGGCAACTTCGAAGCCATGCAGACCATGGTGGTGCTGGCCGGCCTGCCGTTCTCGGTGGTGTTGGTGCTGTTCATGTTCGGCTTGTACAAGGCCATGAAGCAGGACGTCGCCGTCGAGCAGGAGCGCGCCCAATTGGCCGCCCGTGGCCGCCGCGGCTTCAGCGAGCGGCTGACCCAGCTGGACCTGCAGCCAACCCAGGCGGTGGTACAGCGCTTCATGGACAAGCAGGTCAGCCCGGCCTTGAAAGAAGCGGCCGAGCAGCTGCGTACGTTGGGCTTCGAAGTGGAGTCCCGGGTTGGCCAGTCTCGCAACACCATGGGCCTGCGGGTGATGATGGAAGAGGGCAACCCCTTCGTCTACGAAGTAAGCCTGGACGGCTACATGGCCGCGCCGAGCGAGGCCCCGGTCGAGGGTGAGCCGGAAGTGCGCCAGCGCTTCTACCGTGCCGAGGTCTACCTGCATGATGGCAGCCAGGAGTACGACCTGATGGGCTTTGTCCCGGAACAGATCGTGCGTGATGTGCTGGACCAGTTCGAAAGCCACCGCCAGTTGTTGGGGCGTGTGTACAGCTGATGCGGTTGCAACAGGCCCTGCCCGATAAGCAGGGCCTGTTGCCTTTGTGCATGTAATAAGTAGCACCGCTACCGCAGGCGTTCGCGCAAGGCTTCTGGTCCATCCACCAGGAGGCCCTGGACATGTCCAGTTCCGACACTTCGACATTCGATTTCAAACGCGCCGCTGCCCTGCAGTTCGGCGACCGTCCGACCCTGCGTCAGGTCGTCAGCGAGCAACTGCTCACGCTGTTGCTGAGTGAGCTGCCGTGGCTGGCAGTCGTCGAGCCTACCTTGCCGTCTGCCGACGCGCTGATGTTGGACAGCCCTGATCCTTCCACACCTTACTGGTCCACTGAGCCGCTGGTCGACAGGGTGCTGCAGGCCATGCTCCAGACCAACTCGGTCGACCTGGAGCCTGTCGATGGGCGCCACCATAACCTCGGTTTGGTCGATCCGTACCGGTTCGCCGGTTCCGACAGCGCGTTCGACACCCGGCAGCTCAGTGGCTTGACGGGCCCTATCAATGACCTGATCGAACAACTGCCGCAGCACTTTTGCCAGGCGCAGCTCGACTATTGGCGCAGCCAGGGCAGCAGCGGTGCAAGCCGTGATGAGTGGCTGCAGTTGCTGTTGAAAACAGCTCTGCTGCGCGGCCTGCCGTTACAAGGCCTGGATGCGCAAGAGCAAGACTGCGTCCGTGACCTGATACGGGGCGGTCGTGACCAACCGGCGGTGAGCTTCGTGCAAACCCGGCTGACGACGGGCTCCGGGTATTGGGATGAGACGCTGTGCCATCTGCTGATCACCGGCGAATGGGACGAACGGCAGGTCGTGTTGTGGTGCGCCCCTTCTGGCAATGTGCGAGGTTTTCCATCCTTGGCCGCGTTCGCCCTTGCCCTGCGTGACGAGCTTGCACAGCGCTACAGCTTCGATGGCCTGTCATGGCAACGCTACCCGGTCGAGGGCAATGTATTCGCTCAGCAAGTCGGGCTGCTGCTCGAGACGCTGTTCACTCAGGTCGACAGGGTGCGCTATGGGCAGTTGGCCGATGTCGCGGCACTTGAGCGGCTGTTTGCTCAGATGAGCGACCCCGCACAGTGGTTCGACCGTTACCCCGACGATACCCCGGCGGTCGAGGCTCCGCCTGGCTTGTCGCTGAGCGACGGTGATGACAGCATGGCTTATCACGCGGGCTTGCTGCAGCTTGCGCTCGACCAGCTCGACGCTGAGAGTATCCCAGCCTTGGATGGCATCCAGGGCCTGGCCGACTACACCCGTCAGCGCCTGAGCGAGCAGATGCGCCTGGCCCACGCCGATCACACATCCCCGGACGATCTGATATTGCAGTTCTTCGTGGCCCGTGGGGTACCGGGTGGCGCCGGAACGGGCACAGGGGGCGGCGAGCCGGTGGTACTCGAAGGCGAGAAGACCCTCACCGAATTCGCCATCGGCAACCTCGGTGCACTCGGGGGTGCCTCGGTGCTGCGTATCCGGTGCGCCAACGGTGCAGACGTACCTGCCTGGCTGGATGCCGACGCAGCCAATCAGTTGGTGAGCCAGGTCGATATCGGTGGCAATTACCCGGCGTACGTTGCCCGCCAACTGGACGACCCGCTGCAGCGTGCACAGCGCGTCAGGCGATTTGGCCGGGAATGGCGCAGCGCCCTGCGGTTCAGCGCGCTGACCAGCAAGCTTGAAGGCAAGCTCACGGATGCCGGCTTGCAGTGTGTGGTTGATTTCTGCGCTGGCCATGTCGACCCGCAAACCCCGCGCATGGTCCTGATGCCGCTGGCATTCAGGCGCCAGCCTCACTCTGGGCAACATGACAACGTGCGTGGCATGTATTTGCTGTTCTGCGTCGAGCCGTCGCGGGTGCTGTTCTATCGCCCTTTGTACAGGCAGGACACGCTGCGGGAATACGCAAGCCTGGCGGCGTTGCTGGAGCACATCCAACAGTCCCCCTTGTTGCAAGTGAGCATTCTGGATTGGCTGGACCCCCAGGTTCGCTCTATCTATGACCATGGTGGGTTCCGCGAACCACATGTCACGAGTCTGGGGCCGGACCCTTTCAGCCTGCCTGAGAAGCCTGAGCCACCCGTCATCGATCCGCAGCTGTGGGGCAGCGATATCGACGACAAACTCTACAACGCCAACCGCGACCTGCTCGTCGAGTTGGCTGACATGCAATCCACCTCCAATGCAGAGCGCCGTTGGCAAACCCTGTGCCAGGGCGCTTGGCTGCTGTTTGACCTGGCCACCCTGGCGCTGCGCGGCCCGGTGGCCAGCGTGGCGTGGCTGGTACAACTGCTGACGTCGCTGGAAAACGACCTGTTGGCCCTCGAGCAGGGGGGGGAATTCGACCGCTCCGCCGCCATCGCTGACTTGCTGCTGAACCTGGGGATGGTGTTGCTGCATGCGCGGCAACCCAGTCTGCAGCTTGGTGTGGCCGGGCAGCCCCCCGGCGCAGACCAGTTCGAAGGCCCTGCCGCGCAACGCGGGGCATTTGCCGAAGTGTCGGTGGCGCCTGCCACTGAAGCCGAAGCGGCGATTGGTGCGCTGGCAGCGCTGCCTGGGCGTCAGCTTGACTTGAGCTGGCGCGGCAACCACGGGTTCAACTGGCTGCCGCCTGCGCAGCGGCAGGCGCTGCGGGCCATGCGGGTGGACATAGCACTGGATGAGTCGAACTTGCAGGCAAGTGGCGATGCTGAAGGTTTGTATCGAGTCCAAGGTAGACTCTACGCGGCCATGGGGGGTGATGCTTACCCCGTTGAAGTGGGCCCGGACGGTGTGCGAGTGATCGACTCTAAAGGCGGGTATGGGCCATGGCTGGCCTGTACGCTGGGTGTTTGGCGAGTGGATACTGCGTTACGCCTGGTTGGCGGAATGAGGCGGGGCGACACGCGAGCGCAACTGGCCCGGCGCTTTGATAAACTGAGGGAGTTTGCCGACAACCTCAATGGCAAGGTGAACAGTGCGACGGCGCAGTTTGGAACGGTTGGAACTGAAATCACGGAACTGCAACACAAACTCACCCAGCTCAAGACCTTGCGCGCAAGGGCACAGGCCAGGGTGGACGCCGCTGTCAGTGACGGTGAGCGGGAAGCGTCCCAAGCTCTCATCGGTCAGTACGCTGTGCGTATCGCTGAGTGGGAGGCACAAATCGTCAGTAAGCGCGAAGAGGCGGTCGGGTACCTCGAAGAGGCTGTTCAAAGTGACACAGCCATACAAAGTGTTCTTGAAACCCTGTTCGAACCCAAGTTCGCCAGCGCTCGGAGCGGTTGGGAAGAGGTCATTTCACAGCAGCGGCGCACTGTTCTGATCAATCAGATCCGTAACAGCGATTTCATCCTCAATGAGTTGTGGAACCTGGCGGATTACCCAGGGCTGGATCGCATGCAAGCCAGGCTCGATGGGCAGCCGCTGCTGCAGGTGCTCGAGCCCTATCGAGCATTGCGTCGTAGACTCGAATATGTAGTGGGCCTTCAAGACCGCATACTCGCCGCCTACGAGCGCCTGGACGAGCTGTTGCCGGGTGCGCCTGGCGATCTGGTAATCAGCAGCCCCATTGAAATGCACAGTCGCACCGTTGACTCACTCATTGCGCTGCGCAAATTCAGCACAGTGCAGTTCCGTTTCCATCAGGCGATGAACCTAGCGAATCTGGCGCTGCACCTGGACGTCACCACCGGCCAGCGCAAAGTAGCCCGGTTCAGGGAGGAGCTTACCGGGGCTGCCTTGCGCAATGCGGCCGGCGCTCATGGCGAGCTCGATTTCGCCAACCTGCCGGTGGAAGACCGGGTTGTCATCCTTCAGGAAGCGTGGGACGAGTATGCCGAGGCGTTGGTCAACAGCGCACGCATTCGCAGTGATGGTGGGGCGCTGGTCGAAGTCTCGATGACCGACCGGTACCGCACCCAGCTGGAAAAACTGAAGCTCGATGCCGGTCGCCGCCTGGTCGAGGCCATCAAAGAACAGGAAGGCGCAAACGTGCCGCCGAAGCGGGCGGCCTACCTTGTTTCGAGCGAGCCGCAACGGGTAGTGCGAAACGCCGAGGGGCAAACACTCATCGGTACCGAGCGCGATGACGACGGGCAAAAAGTGCTTGAGGTGCGTGACCCTTTCAGCGGCGTCGTACTGGCCATTTTCGACTGGGAGCATGGCCAGTGGCGAGAGCGTGTGGCTGAGCAGGTTCCGCTCGAATCGCAGGCAGAGCCCGTTGATACAGCCATGCGCGTGCAGACCCTGCTGGACGAAAACGACGAGCTGAGCCTCAAGGCGCAAGCGTACATCGACAACGACCTCAAGGGCCCTCGGCTGGCGCGGTTGTTCGAACGCCAGATAGACAAGCTCGGCCGCGCGGCGACATCGCTGGGTGAGGAGGGCGCAAACCCCGCCTTGATAAAAAGCCTGGAAGCGGCCTCGGACCGGCTTCGAGCGGAGAAGAACCTCAAGCTGACCACGCTTTACACCAATACACACTACCCCAGCGCTGAAGCATTGCGGTTCTTGCATGAGCAACGCTTGCTCAAGGTGGAATATGTCAGCCCCAGGCAAGTCATGAGCAATGGCAGCACCTTCGATGAGTACAAGATCATGCGTCTGGCGCAACCTGGAGCAACGTCGGGGCGGCCATTGTGGGTGGCGCATTTTCATATGCGCTCAGCTGATGCGCTTGCCCGGGACTTTACCCAGGGCCACCTGAAAACCTGGAGCCAGCGCCGTATGAGTGGACGCGAAGAAGCTGCCGCGAGCGTTCGTGTACACCGCGGCAAGCTGACCCTGGAGCAGGCGAGCGGTATCATCCCGTTCGATTGAGGGGCTCAGCGGTTGCTGTAACGGCCATGCTTGCCGTGGGCAGGCATGGCCTGGTTGCCACGCTCGGCGATCATCTGCGTAAGGCCGATCAGCACGATGCCTTCAGCCTTCAGCCGGGGCAGTTCGCGTTCCAGCACCTGCAGTGTCTGGGGGTAGGGGTGGCCGATCAACACGGCTGAGCCTTGCCGCCGTGCAAGCTCAACCCCCTGGCGCAACTGGCGGTCGATTGCCTCCACGGAGCGCTCGTCATCGAGGAATACGTCACGCGAAACGTGCGCCAGGCCAACGGCCTGCGCCTGGGCCGCTGCCACGGTGGCTGCACTGGTACGGCTATCGACGAAGAACAGATGCCGCCGTTGCAGTTCACCCATCAGCCAGGTCATCGGGTCCCGCTGGGCCGTCATTCGGCTGCCCATGTGGTTGTTGATGCCGGCGGCGTAAGGCACCTTGGCCAGGGCCGCATCCAGGCGGCTGGCCAGTTCGGGCAGCGGCAGGCCGGGGTGCCAGGCGTATGGGCCGGTGGCAGGATCCATGGGCATGTGCAGGATCACCGTCTTGCCGGCCTTGTGCGCCTGGCGGGCGAAGTCGGTGGCGTGCGGGGTGTCGGGCATGATCGCCATCGTGACCGGGCCGGGCAGGGCAAGCGTGCGGTGGTCGCGCTCGCTGCTTTGGCCCAGGTCGTCGATGATGATGCTCATGTAGGCCTTGTTGGTCGGCGCCGCTTGGGCGACGCCAGCCAACACACAGAACAGCAGACACAGCAGATAGCGCATCGGCTGGATCATTTGCCCGAGGTGATGTTCAGGCCCTTGAGCAGGCTCAGCGCCTGGCTCAGCTGGAAGTCATCATCCTGCGGGCGTTCCTTGCGCTTGCTGCTGCCGGTCGGGCGGTCGGCGCCGCCGTTGCCGTTGCCCAGGTGGCCCTGCAGGTCGGCTTCCTTGAAGTTGTCGGTGTCGACCTCGGCGGTGAGCTTGGCCGGGCGCACCTCGATGTCGGGCACGATGCCCTGGGCCTGGATCGAACGGCCATTAGGGGTGTAATACAGTGCGGTGGTGAGCTTCAGGGCGCGATCGTTGGCCAGCGGCAGCACGGTTTGCACCGAGCCTTTGCCGAAGCTGTCGGTGCCCATCAGCACCGCACGTTTCTGGTCTTGCAGGGCGCCGGCGACGATTTCCGAAGCCGAAGCGCTGCCGCCGTTGATCAGCACCACCAGCGGTACGCCTTCACTGGCATCGGCCGGGTCGGCAGAGAAGCGCAGTTCGGAGTTGGCGATACGGCCTTTGGTGTAGACGATCAGGCCCTTGGTCAGGAAGTGGTCGGCCACTTCTACCGCCGACTGCAGCACGCCGCCGGGGTTGTTGCGCAGGTCGAGCACCACGCCGCGCAATTTCTTGCCGTTGTCCTTGCGCAGCTTGGCCAGGGCCTTGCCCACTTCGTCACCGGTCTTGACCTGGAACTGGGTGATACGGATGTAGCCGTAGTCGTTTTCCAGCAGTTGGCTCTTCACGCTCTTGACCTGGATCACCGCGCGGGCGAGGGTCACGTCGAACGGGTTACCGCCGTCACGGACCAGGGTCAGGGTGATCTTCTCGCCGATCTTGCCGCGCATCTTGTCGACCGCTTCGGTCATGGTCTGGCCCCGAGTCGGTGCGCCGTTGATCTTGACGATCAGGTCACCGGCCTGCACACCGGCCCGCGACGCTGGGGTGTCATCGATAGGCGAGACCACCTTGATGAAGCCGTCTTCCTGGCCAACTTCTATGCCCAGGCCACCGAATTCGCCGCTGGTGCTTTCTTGCAGCTCCTGGAAGTCTTCGGGGCCAAGGTAGGCCGAGTGCGGGTCCAGGTTGCTGAGCATCCCCTTGATGGCGTTTTCCAGCAGGGTCTTGTCGTCCACAGGCTCCACATAGGCGGCCTTGATGCGGTCCATGACCTCGGCGAAGGTGCGCAGCTCCTCCAGCGGCAGCGGCGCCTTGGCCGTCACCTCGGTGGCCGGCACCGCGGCTGGCTTGGCCGGCTCTGCGGCAGTGGCCAGGGGCGCACCGACCGCCAGGGCGATGGACAGGGCCAGCTGGGTGAGACGAGGCGAGTGCAGCATGTCGAACGAACTCCTGATCCTGTAGGCGCTCCTTGAGGAGCATCGGCGCAGCATTCAGGCTACGCCGTAAAAAGGTGAATTGGGTTGCAACCCTAACCTCTGCACCACTGTGAAGGGTCGGTAGGCCGGCCCTGCTGGCGGATGGCGAAGTACAAGCCTGCGCTGTCCTGGCCACCGCTGTCACCCACGGTGGAAATGGCGTCGCCGGCCTTGACGATGTCGCCGGCGCTCTTGAGCAGGCTCTGGTTGTGACCGTACAGGCTCAGGTAACCATTACCATGGTCGAGAATGACCAGAAGTCCAGCACCGCGCAACCAGTCGGCAAACACCACACGGCCGCCGTGTACGGCGCGTACTTGAGTGCCTGGGTTGGCGCTGATCATCACCCCGTCCCATTTGGCGCGGGCGTCACTGCCGCGTGCATCGCCGAAGCGTGCCAGCAATCGACCATTGACGGGCCACGGAAGTTTTCCCCGCGCAGCAGAAAATGCGCCGCCGTAGTTTGCGCCATCGCTGGACACTATCGGGCCAAGGGTGGTGCGGGCTTTTTTCGGTGGCTCTGCGGCTTCGCGGGCATCGTTGCGTGCGGCGGCGGCAGCCAGGGCTTCCTGTTGGCGGCGTTTTTCCGCCTCCTGCTGGGCCAGCAGGGCTTTCTTGCGCGCTTCCTCGGCTTCGCGGGCCTGGCGCGCCAGGGTTTCCTCGATGGTCTTGAGGACTTTGCCAAGGTCGGCCTGGTCCTGCTCGCGGGCCTGCAGCTTCTGGTCGCGGTCTTTCATGTCGCTGTTGAGCTTGGCCAGTACTTGCTGGCGCTTGCTGCGTTCGGTTTCGAGCGCCTGGCGGCGGCTGTCGAGGTCGCCGCGCTGGGCCAGCAACTGCGCTTGCTGGCGGCCGATGTCCTGTTCGACATTGGCCAGTTGGCGCAGGGTCTCGTTGAAGGTGCGCAGTTGTTCCAGGCGCGCCTTGCTCAGGTAATCGTAATAGGTCAGGGTGCGGGCGAATTTCTCGGGGTTCTGCTGGTTGAGCAGCAGCTTGAGGTATTCCTCGCGGCCGTTCTGGTAGGCGGAACGGGCCTGGATGGCGATCAGTCGCTGTTGTTCAACGCGGGCGCTCTGGAGTTTTTTTTTCTCGGTATCAAGGCGCTCCAGCTCGCCCTCGGTCTTTTTTAGTTCTTGTTGCAGTGCCTCCACCTGCTTTTCGAGATCGCCGATGTCGGTCTCGGTGGACTTGAGGTCTTTCTGCACGCCCGACTTCTCTTCCTGGAGCTTGCCCAGCATCTTTTTGAGCTCGGCGATGTCCTGGCGGGTGGCGTCCAGTTGTTGCTGGGTCTGCGCACGCTCATCGGCGAACGCCGGGCTGAGCAGGCAAGACAGGGCGAGTAGGATCAGGGCGCGAAGCATGGGGTTGGGCGTACCAGGGATGGAGACTGGCCTAGTATGCCCGCGCGGGCCTGCAAAAAAAACGCCTCGCGGCAGATGCGGCGAGGCGTTTGTCTGGAATTCATCGGTAAAGGGGCTGCAAAGCGGCCCCGATACACCGATCAGGCATCGACCAGAATCGACGTGCCGGTCATTTCCACAGGCTTTTCCAGCCCCAGCAGTTGCAGCATGGTCGGCGCCACGTCGGCCAGCACGCCGCCTTCGCGAACCTTGAGCTTGCGCTTGCCAACATAGATGAACGGTACCGGCTCGGTGGTGTGGGCGGTGTGCGCCTGGCCGGTGCATTCGTCTTCCATCTGTTCGACGTTGCCATGGTCGGCGGTGATCAGTGCCTCACCGTCGACCTTTTCCAGCGCCTCGACGATACGCCCGACACAGGTATCCAGCGCTTCGACCGCCTTGACCGCAGCCTCGAACACGCCGGTGTGGCCGACCATGTCGCCGTTGGCGTAGTTGACCACGATCACGTCGTAACGCTGCTGCTCGATGGCTTCGACGATACGGTCGGTGACTACAGGCGCGTTCATCTCCGGCTGCAAGTCATAGGTGGCGACCTTCGGCGATGGGATGAGGATGCGCTCTTCGCCTTCGAACGGCTCTTCGCGGCCACCGGAGAAGAAGAACGTGACGTGCGCGTACTTCTCGGTCTCGGCGATGCGCAGCTGGGTCTTGCCGTTCTTGGCCAGGTACTCGCCCAGTACGTTGTTCAGGCTGGAGGGGGCGAAGGCGGCTGGGGCCGGGATTTTTGCCGAGTACTGGGTCAGGCCGATATAGGCCGCCATCTTCGGCAGGCGCGCCCGGGGGAACTCGTTGAAGTCCGGCTCGACGAAGGCACGCGACAGTTCGCGGGCGCGGTCAGCGCGGAAGTTCATGAAGATCACCGCGTCGCCGTCTTCGACCTTGACTGCCTCGCCAATGCGCGTGGCTTTGACGAATTCGTCGTTCTCTTCACGGGCGTAGGCGGCTTCCAGGCCGGCGAGGGCGGTTTCTGCCGTGTAGTCGGCAACGCTGTCGACGATCAGGTTGTAGGCAGCGGCGACGCGGTCCCAGCGGTTGTCGCGGTCCATCGCGAAGTAGCGGCCGATGAGGCTGGCGATGCGGCCCTTGCCGAGCTTGGCAAAGGTTGTGTCGAGCAGTTCGATGGACGACTGCGCGCTGCGTGGCGGCGTATCGCGGCCGTCGAGGAAGGCGTGCAGGTAGATTTTTTCGGCGCCACGCTGTGCGGCCAGTTCGGCCATGGCAATCAGGTGGTCCTGGTGGCTGTGCACGCCACCGTCGGACAACAGGCCGAGGATGTGCACGGCTTTGCCAGCACCGGCCGCCTTGTCCACCGCGCCGGTGAGCACCGGGTTGCTGAAGAACTCGCCATCACGAATGGCCTTGGTGACGCGGGTGAAGTCCTGGTAGACGACACGGCCGGCACCGAGGTTCATGTGGCCGACTTCGGAGTTGCCCATCTGCCCGTCCGGCAGGCCCACATCCATGCCTGAACCGGAAATCAGGCCATGCGGCCGTGTGGCGCGCAGGCGGTCATAGACCGGTGTGTTGGCGGCAAAGATGGCGTTGTATTCGGGGCTTTCGCTGTGGCCGAATCCATCCAGGATGATCAGGACCAGGGGTTTGGGCGTACTCGTCATCAATCAAACTCACGGTTGTTCAAAGATGATAAAGACACGCATTTTAGGGCAAATGCGCCATCAGCGGCGAATATTCGTCCTATCCCCCGACCGGCGCGGCCACGCTGACAGGGCCAAGGTGCTTTTCCGGCCGGCCGGTCGGGCTTTGGTGGCACTGGGGGGCTGTGTATACTGGCCGGCATTTTCAATCGCCTGGAACACCGCTGATGGTTGCTCACCTGATTCAATTCGCGACAGATCACTACATCCTGGTTGCGATCTTCGTTGTTCTGCTGGTCCTGTTGCTCATCAATGAAGTCCGCCGTGGCGGCCAGAGCCTGAGCAATGGCCAGCTGACTGCCCTGGTCAACGCCGACAAGGCCTTGGTCATCGACATCCGCACCTCCAAGGAGTATGCCGCGGGCCACATCGTCGGTGCGGTGAACATCCCGCAAGACAAACTGGTCAGCCGCATGGCCGAGCTGGAAAAACACAAAGAGAAGACCCTGATCATCGTCGATGCGATGGGCCAGCAGTCCGGCACGCTCTGCCGCGAACTGCTCAAGGCTGGTTTCACCGCTGCCAAGCTGAGCGGTGGCGTTTCCAGCTGGAAAGCCGATAACCTGCCCCTGGTGAAGTGATATGAAGCCCGTCATCGTTTATTCCAGCGACTACTGCCCCTACTGCATGCGCGCCAAGTACCTGCTCGAGAGCAAGGGCATTGCGTTCGAGGAAATCAAGGTCGATGGCAAGCCGCAGGTTCGTGCCGAAATGAGTCAGAAGGCCGGCCGTACTTCGGTGCCGCAGATCTGGATCGGCAGTACCCATGTCGGTGGATGCGATGACCTCTATGCCCTGGAGCGCGCGGGCAAGCTCGACGCGCTGCTGGCGGCCTGATTTGCACTGCATTCAAAAACATTAGGATAAGGATCTGCCATGACTGACCAACAGACCAACGGCGCAGCTGCCGAAGACAACAGCCCTCAGTTCTCGCTGCAGCGTATCTACGTGCGTGACCTGTCGTTCGAGGCCCCGAAAAGCCCGCAGATCTTCCGCCAGCAGTGGGAGCCGAGCGTTGCGCTGGACCTGAACACCAAGCAGAAAGCCCTGGAAGGCGACTTCCACGAGGTGGTGCTGACCCTGTCGGTTACCGTCAAGAACGGTGACGAAGTGGCCTTCATCGCCGAAGTGCAGCAGGCCGGCATCTTCCTGATCGCCAACCTCGACGCGGCTTCGATGAGCCACACCCTCGGCGCGTTCTGCCCGAACATCCTGTTCCCTTACGCCCGTGAGACCCTGGACAGCCTGGTGACCCGTGGTTCGTTCCCGGCACTGATGCTGTCCCCGGTCAACTTCGACGCCCTGTACGCGCAAGAGCTGCAGCGTATGCAGGAAACTGGCGAAACTCCGACCGTTCAGTAACGCTGCCCGGTTGTAAAAAGGCGACCTTCGAGGTCGCCTTTTTTGTGTGAGCGGGTTTATCCGCCAAGAGGCCGGCACAGGCGATGGATCAGCTCCCGGCAAACCCATTCTGGCGCCACGCCTCATACACCGTAACCGCCACGGTGTTGGACAGGTTCAGGCTGCGGCACCCCGGCCGCATTGGCAGGCGCAGGCGCTGCTCGGCGGGCAGGCTGTCCAGCACCTCGGCCGGCAGCCCACGGCTTTCAGGGCCAAACAGGAAGGCATCGCCCGGCTGGTAGGTGACTTCATGGAAGGGGTGCGAGCCCTTGGTGGTGAAGGCGAACAGCCGAGGGTTGCCCAGGCTTTCCAGGCATCCAGCCAGGCTCTCGTGGCGCTTGAGCGTGGCATACTCGTGGTAGTCCAGCCCCGCCCTGCGCAGGCGCTTGTCATCCAGCTCGAAGCTGATGGGCTCGATCAGGTGCAGGTCGCAACCGCTGTTGGCGCACAGGCGAATGATGTTGCCGGTATTCGGCGGAATTTCTGGTTGAAAAAGGATGACGTGAAACATGCACGGCTCCAGGCGTGAAGATGACGAGCATTCTACCCCTGAACCGGACCTGCGTTCGAAGGCCTTCCCGCGGGTAATGCTTTCGCTGGCCATTGTCGGCCTGATGGTGGGCCTGATGATCGGCCGCCTGACCACCCCTGATGAGCGGGTGCTGGAGCAGGTCGTGGTGGTGCAGGACGGGCTCGACCTGTGGTTCAACGAAGAACCCAAGCTGCACGGCGAAAACGTTGAAGGGACGGTTGCGGTGCTGTTCGAGGCCCAGGGCAAGGCCCAGCGAGGGCAATTGTACCTGCAGGGCAAACCGGTCGGCTGGCGCGTGCAGAAAAGCGAGGAAGGCTTGTTGCTGACGGTGGTTGCCGCGCGCCCCCTGCACGGTGAATGGGCCGGTGCAGAGGACGCTGGGCGTTGGCGTGTGCAGGTGAGGCTGCACGAATAAAAGAGGGGATGTCCCGGCCTGCCTGTACCAGGGTCCCCAAAACTTGCGCTGCTGCAAATAAAAGTGGGGTTTTCCCGGCCTGCCTGTACCGAGGACCCCGAAACTGGGAGATACAGTACTTATTGCAGGGGGCGTGCCAGTTTTGCAAAACCCGGAAACATTGGCTTTCAGGGCTTTTTTGCCAAGTTTTGAGGGGTTTTGTGCCTTCGGGCGGTGCAGGGGGCACAGGATCGGTGCATGGGGCTTAAAATGTTGGGGGCTGCAAAGCAGCCCCCGGATGTCATGGCCTACCTATGACTCAATGCTCTTCGCTGTCGTCATCATCTCCGCCGGCGACATTCATCCCCAGCTCCTTGATCTTGCGCGTCAAGGTATTGCGCCCCCAGCCCAGCAGAAGCGCCGCATCCCTGCGCCGCCCGGCGGTATGCTTGAGCGCGGTCTCGATCATGATCCGTTCAAAGCTGGGCACCGCACTGTCGAGCAGATTGGTCTGGCCCCGGGCCAATGCCTGGTCGGCCCACTGGCGCAGCGCCTGCTCCCAATTGGTCACGGGGGCCGCGTCCTGCGGCAGGTTCAGTAGCTCTGGCGGCAGGTCACCAATCAGCACTTCACGGCTGGAGGCCATCACGGTGATCCAGCGGCAGGTGTTTTCCATCTGCCGCACGTTGCCCGGCCACGGCAGGTTGCGGATGAACTCTTCGGTCTCCGGCTTCAGCAGCTTCGGCTCCACGGCCAGCTCCTGGGCCGCGCGGGCGAGGAAGTGGCGGGCGAGGGCGGGGATGTCTTCGCGGCGGTCGGCCAGGCGCGGTATATGAATGCGGATCACGTTGAGGCGGTGGAACAAGTCCTCGCGGAACTTGCCCGCCTGCACCAGCGATTCCAGGTTCTGGTGGGTGGCGGCAATGATGCGCACATCGACCTTGACCGGCACGTGGCCGCCAACCCGGTAAAACTCGCCATCGGCCAGTACCCGCAGCAGGCGGGTCTGGGTATCGGCGGGCATGTCGCCGATCTCGTCGAGAAACAGCGTGCCGCCATCGGCCTGCTCGAAGCGGCCGCGGCGCAGGTTGGCGGCACCGGTGAAGGCCCCTTTCTCGTGGCCGAACAGCTCGGACTCCATCAGGTCCTTGGGGATGGCTGCCATGTTCAGGGCAATGAACGGTGACGCCGCACGCGGGCTGTGCCGGTGCAGCGCATGGGCCACCAGCTCCTTGCCGGTGCCGGACTCGCCGTTGATCAGTACCGTGATGTTGGAGTGGCTCAGGCGCCCGATCGCGCGGAACACCTCCTGCATCGCCGGCGCTTCGCCGATGATCTCCGGCGTGCGGGCCAAGGCCTGCGGTACATCCAGGCCTTGCTGCTCCTGGGCATGCTGATTGGCGCGCTTGACCAGCGACACCGCCTCGTCGACGTCGAACGGTTTGGGCAGGTATTCGAAGGCACCGCCCTGGTAGGAGGCCACGGCGCTGTCGAGGTCGGAATGGGCGGTCATGATGATGACCGGCAGGCGCGGGTGCTGCTCGCGAATCTGGGCCAGCAGATCGAGGCCACTGGTACCGGGCATGCGGATATCGGAAATGATCACATCCGGTTGCTGGCGTGCCAGGCGGCCCATGACGCCATCGGCGCTGTCGAAGCTCTGGGTGGTCATGCCTTCTTGTTGCAGGGCTTTTTCCAGGACCCAGCGGATGGAGCGATCATCGTCGACGATCCATACGGTTTCACTTCGGCTCATGAGGCGGTGGCTCCTTGTTCCAGAGGCAGGTAGATCGAAAAGGCGGTGTGGCCTGCATGGCTTTCACATTCGATCAAGCCCTGGTGCTGGCTGATGATGTTCTGGGTGATGGCCAGGCCCAGCCCGGTACCGTCCGGGCGGCCACTGACCATGGGATAGAAGAGGGTGTCTTGCAGTTCCGACGGGATGCCCGGGCCGTTGTCGATGATCTCGACCCGTGCCACCAAGCGATGCCGCACGTGGCCGATGGTGAACTGGCGCAGGGCACGGCTGCGCAAGGTGATGCGGCCCAGGCGCAGCTCGTTCTGCGAGCTGATCGCCTGCATGGCGTTGCGCACGATGTTGAGCACCGCCTGGATCATCTGCTCGCGGTCGATCAGCACATCCGGCAGGCTCGGGTCATAGTCGCGCACCAATGTGATGCACCCCTGGCTTTCGGCCTCCACCAGGCTGCAGACCCGCTCCAGCACTTCGTGAATGTTGGTCATGGCCAGCGAGGGCAGCTTGTTCGAGCCGAGCATGCGGTCGACCAGGTTACGCAGCCGGTCGGCTTCTTCGATGATCACGTTGGTGTAGTCGCGCAGGCCGTCTTCGGGTAGCTCGCGGGCCAACAGTTGCGCCGCGCCGCGGATGCCGCCGAGTGGGTTCTTGATTTCGTGTGCCAGGCCACGCACCAGCATTTTGGTGGTTTCCTGCTTGCTCAGCTGGGCCTCTTCCTTGGTGATGCGCAGCAGCCGGTCGCGCGGGTGCACCTCCAGCAGCAGTAGGGTCTGGCCCTGGTGCAGAATGGGGGTGACGGCGTAATCGACGGTGATGGTCTGCCCGGTCAGCGAGGTCAGTTGCGCTTCGCGCTTGGTGAACGGGTGCGCCTGCTCGACCGCTTGGCGCAATGAGCTGAGCGCTTCTGTCGATTCGGTGAACAACTCGCTGATGAACTGCCCGTGGCTGCGCTGGCCGCTGACGGCCAACAGCATTTCCGCGGCCGGGTTCATGTACTCCAGGCGCAGCTCGGCATTGAGCAGGAGCGTGGCAGTGGTCAGGTTGTCCAGAAGCAGACGGTGCTGTGCATCGCTGATGGTCATAAGGCGTCGTTGACCTCTTTTTGCGCTTGCCTGGCAGAAGTGGCCAGAGCTGGGCGCGCTGTGGATCCGCTGATGCGAGACTCTGTGCTTTCAAGAAATGCAAGAAACAAACCAAGGCTCCGAAAAGAAGCGGATTTACCTGAGAAAGCCCTGGGTTTGCGCTTATTCGGACCAGAAAGCGCTGTTCGAGCGCTCATTACGACCCGTTTTGGGCCGCAGGACAGAGCACTCGTAGCTGTTATGCACCAATATAGAGCATTGCTGTGTTCAGCGTTTAGGGCACAGCTGCCCGGTAGCGCGAACCATGGCCAGGTGGCGTAACGGGTCGTTGGTATGGCTGATCAAGGCATCAGCAAGTTTGCGCGCGCAATCGGCCGGGGGGTGTCGGTCAAATCGGCCCAGTTCGAACAGCAGGGTGGCCTGCAGTTTGTCCAGGCGTGGGCGCAGTTGATCAATCAGGTCCAGGGCCTCAGTTGGCGGCCTTTGTCCCCGTAGGGTCCAGCGGTCGAGCAAAGCGTACTGAATGAGTTTGTTGGCCTCTATCTGGTCGTTGAAGAAGGCGGCGGCACGATCAGCATTGATGTCATAGCTGTCAGCGTGTTGACGAACACGGGTGATGACCTGTCTTTCGCGTTCAGGCGCCTCTACCGGCAAGTGGTGATCCCACTTGTGCCGCGCAACCGAGCTTGCCAGGTCCAGGCGGTGCTCGATATGGGCAAGCAGTGGGTGGAATTCAGGTTGGGAGGGCGTGGCAACGCTGCAGCCGAGGAGTACGAGCGAGCAGCAGAGCGAAGGGATGACAAGGCGCATGGTGTTCTCCTTATTGATGGAGACTTGATTGTGCGTAGTCGGTCAGGTTCTGCTTGTAGGAGGTGTCTGATTTGGCCAGCGATAAACAAAAACGGCCTCCCGAAGGAGGCCGTCTTGGTGATGTCATCGGCGCCAGGCGCCAATCAGATCAGCAGCTGTAGTACAGCTCATATTCCAGCGGGTGTACGAAGGTACGGACCTTGATCTCTTCTTCGCTCTTCAGCTCGATGAAGGCATCGATGAAGTCGTCGGAGAACACGCCGCCCTTGGTCAGGAACGCACGGCCTTTGTCCAGCTCTTCCAGGGCTTCTTTCAGGCTGCCACAAACCTGCGGGATGTCCTTGGCCTCTTCAGGCGGCAGGTCGTACAGGTTCTTGTCGGCAGCATCGCCTGGGTGGATCTTGTTCTGGATGCCGTCCAGGCCAGCCATCAGCAGGGCCGCGAAGGCCAGGTACGGGTTGGCCGATGGGTCCGGGAAGCGCGCTTCGATACGACGGGCCTTCGGGCTGCCGACGTAAGGAATGCGGATCGAGGCGGAACGGTTGCGCGCCGAGTAGGCCAGCATGACCGGGGCTTCGAAACCTGGGACCAGACGCTTGTAGGAGTTGGTCGACGGGTTGGTGAAGCCGTTCAGGGCCTTACCGTGCTTGATGATACCGCCGATGAAGTACAGGGCGGTGTCGGACAGGCCGGCATAGCCTTCACCCGAGAAGGTGTTCTTGCCGTCTTTCCAGATCGACATGTGTACGTGCATGCCCGAGCCGTTGTCGCCGTACAGCGGCTTAGGCATGAAGGTGGCGGTACGGCCGTAAGCGTCGGCAACGTTGTGCACGACGTATTTCAGGGCCTGTACTTCGTCAGCTTTCTTCACCAGGGTGTTGAACTTGACGCCGATTTCGTTCTGGCCGGCAGTCGCCACTTCGTGGTGGTGAACTTCAACGGTCTGGCCCATTTCTTCCAGTGCGTTGCACATGGCAGTACGGATTTCGTGGTCGTGGTCGAACGGCGGGACTGGGAAGTAGCCGCCTTTCACGCCTGGACGGTGGCCTTTGTTGCCGCCTTCCACGTCAGCGCCGGTCATCCACGAGCCTTGCTCGGAGAAGATCTTGAACATCGAGCCGGAGATGTCCGAGTGGAACTTCACTTCGTCGAAGATGAAGAACTCAGGCTCCGGGCCTGCGAATACGGTGTCACCGATGCCGGTGCTCTTGAGGTACTCTTCGGCGCGCTTGGCGATGCCGCGCGGGTCGCGATCGTAGCCCTGCATGCTCGACGGGTCGACGATGTCGCAGGTGATGATCAGGGTCGGCTCTTCGGTGAACGGGTCCAGCACGGCGGTGTCGTCGACCGGCATCAGGATCATGTCGGAAGCTTCGATGCCTTTCCAGCCAGCGATGGAGGAACCGTCGAACATCTTGCCGACTTCGAAGAAGTCTTCGTCCAGAGCGTCACGCGCTGGCATGGTCACGTGGTGCTGAATGCCTTTGGTGTCCGTGAAACGCAGATCAATCCACTTGACGTCATGATCTTTGATGAGTTGAACCGACTTCGACATGTTGTCCTCCGGATGGTCTAGAGCGCGGTGGGCCGCTGCCCTGGAAAAAGGGGTGTTGCCGGGCGCGGATAGTCGGCCAAGCTTACCTGCCTCACAAGGGAGCAAATTGCATGCCAGTGCCCGAAAATGGCGAGGGCGGGATAAAAGGGGGCGTTTGCGGGCATTAACTTAGGGTTGATGACTGAAAAACGCACCCATTAGAGGCAAGAAAACATCTTGTTGCACCATGTTGGTGCGCTGCTGGAGGGTGGTGCTTTGTTTGAGGGCCTGTTGACGGGTAAAGCCGCTGCCACAGGCCAAATCCACCCCTGCGGGGGTAGGTGTACCCGCGAAAGGCCCGGGGCAGGCGGCGCAAATACTGACTCTGGCCACATCGGCAAACCTTCTGTACAAAAGTTGGTCAAATCCTGAGCAATTTCCGCTATAATTCGCGCCCCTCATTTTCGGCAGGCCCTGCGCGCGCTGTTAACCAATGAAACTTATCGTCAAAGTCTTCCCAGAAATCACCATCAAGAGCCGGCCGGTGCGCAAGCGCTTCATCCGTCAGCTCGGCAAGAACATCCGCAACGTGCTCAAGGATCTCGATCCTGAGCTCGCGGTCGATGGTGTCTGGGATAATCTCGAAGTGGTCACCCGCGTCGAGGACGAAAAGGTCCAGCGCGAGATGATCGAGCGCCTCACCTGCACCCCGGGTATCACCCACTTCCTGCAGGTAGAGGAATACCCGCTCGGCGACTTCGACGACATCGTCGAGAAGTGCAAGCAGCACTTCGGTCATCTGCTCGCGGGCAAGCACTTTGCCGTGCGCTGCAAGCGCGGCGGCCACCATGACTTCACTTCGATGGACGTCGACCGCTACGTCGGCAGCCAGCTGCGCCAGCAGTGCGGCGCCGCCGGCATCGAGCTGAAGAACCCGGAAGTCCTGGTGCGCATCGAAATCCGCAACCAGCGCCTGTACGTGATCCACAACCAGCACCAGGGCATCGGCGGCTACCCGCTGGGCGCCCTGGAGCAAACCCTGGTACTGATGTCGGGTGGCTTCGATTCCACCGTGGCGGCCTACCAGATGATGCGCCGTGGCCTGATGACCCACTTCTGCTTCTTCAACCTCGGCGGCCGTGCCCACGAGCTGGGCGTGATGGAAGTGGCCCACTACCTGTGGAAGAAGTACGGCAGCAGCCAGCGCGTGCTGTTCATCAGCGTGCCGTTTGAAGAAGTGGTCGGCGAGATTCTCAACAAGGTCGACAACAGCTACATGGGCGTGACCCTCAAGCGCATGATGTTGCGCGGCGCTGCCCATATGGCCGACCGCCTGCAGATCGAAGCGCTGGTCACCGGCGAGGCGATTTCCCAGGTCTCCAGCCAGACCTTGCCGAACCTGTCGATCATCGACTCGGCGACCGACAAGCTGGTACTGCGCCCGCTGCTGGCCAGCCACAAGCAGGACATCATCGACCAAGCCACCGAAATCGGCACCGCCGATTTCGCCAAGCACATGCCTGAATACTGCGGCGTGATCTCGGTAAACCCGACCACCCACGCCAAGCGCCACCGCATGGAGCATGAAGAAAAGCAATTCGACATGGCCGTGCTGGAGCGCGCCCTCGAACGCGCCAAGTTCATCTCGATCGACCACGTGATCGACGAGCTGGGCAAAGACATCGAGGTAGAAGAAGTTCGCGAAGCGCTGCCTGGCCAGATCGTCATCGACATCCGTCACCCCGATGCACAGGAAGACGAACCCTTGGTGATCGAGGGCGTCGAAGTTCAGGTGATGCCGTTTTATGCAATCAATAGTCGCTTCAAGCAGCTGGATGAAACTCGCCAGTACCTGCTGTATTGCGACAAGGGTGTGATGAGCCGTCTGCACGCACACCACCTGCTCAGTGAGGGACATGCCAATGTGCGTGTTTATCGTCCGGCATAAGACGCCAGGGCTGTATGGCGGCAGCATCCGCCATCGCCCTCCCGACCGCCGGCCCTGCTGAGCCTTATACCTTACATATTGGTCGCCTAGACTAGGCGGCAACCGAATCCTCTGATCGAGATACACTTGTGATCGAAAATCTGCGTAACATCGCCATCATCGCCCACGTTGACCATGGTAAAACCACGTTGGTCGACAAACTCCTGCGTCAGTCCGGCACTCTGGAGCGTAACGAGCTCAACGACGAGCGCGTCATGGACTCCAACGACCAGGAAAAAGAGCGCGGTATTACCATTCTGGCGAAAAACACCGCCATCAACTGGAACGGCTACCACATCAACATCGTCGACACCCCCGGCCACGCCGACTTCGGTGGCGAGGTTGAGCGTGTAATGTCGATGGTCGACTCCGTGCTGCTGCTGGTCGACGCCCAGGACGGCCCTATGCCGCAAACCCGCTTCGTGACCAAGAAGGCCTTCGAAGCCGGCCTGAAGCCGATCGTCGTGATCAACAAGGTCGACCGTCCGGGCGCGCGTCCTGACTGGGTTCTGGACCAGATCTTCGACCTGTTCGACAACCTCGGCGCTACCGACGAGCAGCTGGACTTCAAAGTGGTCTACGCCTCGGCCCTGAACGGCATTGCCGGTCTGGACCACGCCGAAATGGGCGAAGACATGACTGCCCTGTACCAGGCTGTCGTCGACCACGTTCCAGCGCCAGCTGTTGACCGTGACGGCCCGTTCCAGATGCAGATCTCCGCACTGGACTACAACAGCTTCCTGGGTGTGATCGGTGTTGGCCGTATCGCCCGTGGTCGCGTCAAGCCTAACACCCCGGTTGTCGCCATCGACGCCGACGGCAAGAAGCGTAACGGCCGTATCCTCAAGCTGATGGGCCACCACGGTCTGCACCGCGTCGACGTCGAAGAAGCCCAAGCTGGCGACATCGTCTGCATCAGCGGTTTCGACGAGCTGTTCATCTCCGACACCCTGTGCGACCCGACTGCCGTTGAGGCGATGAAGCCGCTGACCGTTGACGAGCCTACCGTTTCGATGACCTTCCAGGTCAACGACTCGCCGTTCTGCGGCAAGGAAGGCAAGTTCGTCACCAGCCGTAACATCAAGGACCGTCTGGACAAAGAGCTGCTGTACAACGTTGCCCTGCGCGTTGAAGAAACCGACTCCCCAGACAAGTTCAAGGTCTCGGGCCGTGGCGAGCTGCACCTCTCGGTACTGATCGAAACCATGCGTCGCGAAGGCTTCGAACTGGCCCTGGGCCGCCCGGAAGTCATCATTCGCGAAGTAGACGGCGTCAAGCAAGAGCCGTTCGAGAACGTCACCATCGACATCCCTGAAGAATCGCAGGGCAAGGTCATGGAAGAGATGGGTCTGCGTAAAGGCGACCTGACCAACATGGTCCCGGATGGCAAAGGCCGTGTACGCCTTGAATACAACATCCCGGCGCGTGGTCTGATCGGTTTCCGTAACCAGTTCCTGACCCTGACCAACGGCGCAGGCATCCTGACTTCGATCTTTGATCGCTACGACACCGTGAAGTCCGGCCACATGTCCGGCCGTCAGAACGGCGTACTGGTTTCGGTCGAAACCGGCAAAGCGCTGACCTACTCGCTGGAAACCCTGCAGGCGCGTGGCAAGCTGTTCGTCGAGCACGGTCAAGAGATCTACAACGGTCAGATCGTCGGCCAGAACAGCCGCGACAACGACCTGGGCGTCAACCCTACCAAGGGCAAGAAGCTCGACAACATGCGTGCTTCGGGTAAAGACGAAGTCATCGCTCTGGTTCCACCTGTTCGCTTCACCCTGGAACAGGCTCTGGAATACATCCAGGAAGACGAGCTGTGCGAAGTAACGCCGAAGTCCATCCGTCTTCGCAAGAAGATCCTGGATGAAAGCGAGCGTACCCGCGCTGCCAAGAAAGCCAAAAACAGCTGAGTTAGCTCTGGCTGAATGAAAACGCCCCCGGTCGAAAGGCCGGGGGCGTTTTTTTTGTCTTTTTCACCATGTTTCACTGGAAGTAATTGCTTACTAAGGAGTTTTTGGCAATAGCACACCCCCCCAGTACGCTGCCTTTTGAATTATTTCATGGGGCAAATGATGAAGGGCAAGGGATGGAAAGAGCACTTGGCACGCGGCCGGTTTGATGTGGGTGGGGTCACCTGGAGCCTGTTACACCTACGCACACGTTGAAAGCGCCTACATACGCGACCCTGGCCACCCTTCCAGTCGTCCAATGCGGCTCAAGCGACATGAAAAAATAAAAGGTTGGCTATTGATGGTGAAGAAGCTGAGAGGTGAGCCGATTCGACGACCAGTAAGGCGATAGCTGCCTGTAGAAATACGAAACCCCCAATAAAGGGGGTCGTATCGCGGATGCCCTTAGAGATTTCTCTCATCAACCGGCACGGCCGGAACCAGGTGGCGGCGTCTAGACACTTCCAAAGGAAGCTCCGTGTACATCGAGACGGCTCAAATTCTATTCAGTCTCTCTGGGATCGTCAACGGCCGACCACCTTCGGTTTGTAAGCACAGTACCCAGGCCGTGGCCCGACCTTGGGGTGGTTGCGGCAGGTATCTGGCCGCTTGTCATAAATGGTGCACAGCCGGCTCTTGCGGTCCAGATACATGCAGTCATCGTTGCTCATCCGGGTCAGGGTGAAGATGCCCGACTTCTGGTTGAAGCGCTCGATGATGCCTTCCTTCTGCAGGCGTTTGGCCACGTTTTTCGGTGGTTCGTCTTTTTCGAACTCGTCGACCACGCCGATGCGGATCAGATCCTTGATCTTCACTTCCACGGGCAGCGTGCAGCAGGTCGAGTGGCAGCCACCGCACATGTGGCTGGCATAGCGTTGCCAGGTTTCCAGGCGGTCGACTTCGGCCGCGGCAATCAGGGTCGTTTTCATCGTTATGGGGGTGAATCACGGTCTTGGGGCGCGCGATCATACCGGAGTTGTTCAATTTGTGAACAACCTTTTGCCTGATTCCTTCATCAGGCATGAAAACTGCGAACAGGTACTGTCAGTCCCTGTCGAAGGGTCTAGTCTCATCAATCTCCCTCCGTATTCGTCTACTTGCCCGAGGATGCCGCATGTCCCAGGAACCCAAAGCACGTGACGCCGAGGTGGCCGATTTTCGCGCCGCTGTGCTGGATAAGCTGACCTACGCGGTCGGCAAGGACCCCGAGCATGCCTTCGACCATGACTGGTTCGAAGCCATTGCCCTGGCGGCGCGTGATCACATGGTCGATCACTGGATGGACCATACCCGTCAGGCCTACAGGCGCAGTCAGAAACGGGTCTATTACCTTTCCCTGGAATTTCTCATCGGGCGGCTGCTGTATGACAGCCTGAGCAACCTGGGTTTGCTCGACATCGCCCGCGAAGCCCTCGACGGCCTGGACGTCGACCTGGAGCGCATCCGCCTGCTGGAGCCGGATGCCGCACTGGGCAATGGTGGCTTGGGGCGCCTGGCGGCTTGCTTCATGGAAAGCATGTCGACCCTGGGCATTGCCGCCCATGGCTACGGTATCCGTTACGAGCACGGCCTGTTTCGCCAGGCGGTGGTCGATGGTTGGCAGCAGGAGCAGACCGAGAACTGGCTGGACTTCGGCAACCCCTGGGAGTTCGAGCGCGCCGAGGTGATCTACCCGATCAGTTTCGGCGGCAGCGTCGAGACCGTGCAGGACCCCCAAGGCCAGCAACGGCAGGTGTGGTCGCCCGGCGAGACGGTGCGGGCGGTGGCCTATGACACGCCGGTGGTCGGCTGGCGTGGCGCCAGCGTCAATACCTTGCGCCTGTGGCGGGCGCGGGCGCTCGAGGAGCTGCACCTGGAGCGCTTCAACGCCGGTGACCACCTGGGTGCGGTCGCCGAAGTGGCGCGCGCCGAGAGCATTTCGCGCGTGCTGTACCCGGCCGACAGTACCGAAGCCGGGCAGGAGCTGCGCCTGCGCCAGGAGTACTTCTTCGTTTCGGCTTCGCTGCAGGACTTGCTGCGCCGCCACCTGAACATGCATGACAGCCTGCTCAACCTGCCCGATGCCGCGGCCATTCAGCTCAACGATACCCACCCCTCGATCGCCGTGGCCGAGTTGATGCGGCTGCTGGTCGACCAGCACGAAGTGCCTTGGGATACTGCCTGGGAGCTGACCGTCGGCACGCTGGCCTACACCAACCACACCTTGCTGCCGGAGGCACTGGAAACCTGGCCGGTGGCGCTGATGGAGCGCATGCTGCCGCGGCACATGCAGATCATCTACCTGATCAACGCCTACCATATCGACGCCCTGCGCGCGAAAGGGCTGCACGACTTCGACGTGTTGCGGGCCGTGTCGCTGATCGAAGAAGACAACGGCCGCCGGGTGCGCATGGGCAACCTGGCGTTTCTCGGCTCGCACAGTGTCAACGGTGTGTCGGCACTGCACAGCCAGCTGATGAAGAGCACGGTGTTCGCCGAGCTGCACAAGCTGTACCCGCAGCGGATCAACAACAAGACCAACGGCATCACCTTCAGGCGCTGGCTGTTCCAGTCCAACCCGCCACTGACCGAGATGCTGGTCGAGGCGCTTGGGCCCGAGCTCAAGGATGACCCTGAAGGGCTGCTGGCCAACCTCGTGCCCTTTGCTGACAAAAGCAGCTTCCGCAAGCAGTTCGCCGCCCAGCGCCTGCACAGCAAGCGCGCCCTGGCCAGCATCATCCAGGACCGTATCGGCGTTACGGTGAACCCCGAGGCGATGTTCGATGTGCAGGTCAAGCGCATCCACGAGTACAAGCGCCAGTTGCTCAACCTGCTGCACACCGTGGCGCTGTATCAGGCCATTCGCAACGACCCCGGTACCAATTGGGTACCACGGGTGAAGATCTTTGCCGGCAAGGCTGCGGCCAGCTACCACCAGGCCAAGCTGATCATCAAGCTGGCCAACGACATCGCCCGTGTGGTCAACAACGACCCCACCGTGCGTGGCCTGCTGAAAGTGGTATTCCTGCCCAACTACAACGTCAGCCTGGCCGAAAGCATCATCCCGGCGGCAGACTTGTCCGAGCAGATCTCCACGGCAGGTTACGAGGCGTCAGGCACCAGCAACATGAAGTTCGGCCTCAATGGCGCGCTGACCATCGGCACCCTGGACGGCGCCAACGTCGAGATGTGCGAGCAGGTGGGGGCCGACAACATGTTCATCTTCGGCCTCACGGCGCAGCAGGTCGAGGCGCGCCGGCGCGCCGGAGACTTTGGCGCCAGTGCAGCGATTGCGGCGTCCAATCGCTTGAACGATGTGCTCCAGGCCATTCGCAGCGGGGTGTTCTCGCCCGATGACCCTTCGCGTTATACCGGGCTGATCGACGGGTTGGTGGCCTATGACCGTTTCCTGGTGTGCGCCGATTTCGACGCCTACTGGGATGCCCAGCGGCGGGTCGATGAGCTGTGGCACACGCCGCAGGAATGGTGGCGCATGGCGGTGCTGAACACGGCGCGGATGGGGTGGTTCTCGTCGGACCGAACCATTCGCGAGTATGCCACCGACATCTGGAAAGCACTGGACTGACTTACCAGGGCCGCATAGCGGCCCCACTCGACAGCCGGCCTGGCCACGGCTGAACTACCGACCTATTGTGCCGTCAGACAGCCCAGGCGAGTCTCATTGCTCGCTAGCATCGCACTCTCCCTGTAAACTGCGGGGGTTTTTCTCCCCCTTTCCATTTCGGAGCCATACATGTCCCGCGTTACCCTGAGTCGCTATCTGATTGAGCAGACCCGCAGCAACAATACCCCTGCCGATCTGCGCTTCCTGATCGAAGTGGTGGCGCGCGCGTGCAAAGAGATCAGCCACCACGTGTCCAAAGGCGCCCTGGGCGGCGTACTGGGCAGCATGGGCACCGAGAACGTTCAAGGTGAAGTGCAGAAGAAGCTCGACGTGATCTCCAACGATATCCTGCTGGAGGCCAACGAGTGGGGCGGCCACCTGGCCGGCATGGCTTCCGAAGAAATGGACAACGCCTACCAGATCCCGGGCAAGTACCCTAAAGGCGCCTACCTGCTGGTCTTCGACCCACTGGACGGTTCGTCGAACATCGACGTCAACGTCTCGGTCGGCACCATCTTCTCGGTACTGCGTTGCCCCAACGAGTACCTGAGCCAGAACGAAACCCTCAACGAAAACGCCTTCCTGCAGCCAGGCACCGAGCAGGTCGCCGCCGGTTATGCCATCTACGGCCCGCAGACCATGCTGATCCTGACCCTGGGCAATGGCGTCAAGGGCTTCACCCTGGACCGTGAGCTGGGCAGCTTCGTGCTGACTCACGAGAACATCCAGGTACCGGCAACCACCGCCGAGTTCGCCATCAACATGTCCAACCAGCGTCACTGGGAAGCCCCGGTGCAGCGCTACGTCGATGAGCTGCTGGCCGGTGAGACTGGCCCGCTGAAAAAGAACTACAACATGCGCTGGATCGCCTCGATGGTAGCCGACGTGCACCGCATCCTGACCCGTGGCGGTCTGTTCATGTACCCGCGCGACGCTCGCGACCCGAGCAAGCCGGGCAAGCTGCGCCTGATGTACGAGGCCAACCCGATGTCGTTCATCATCGAACAGGCTGGCGGCGCATCCACCAATGGTTACGATCGTATCCTCGACATTCAGCCACAAAGCCTGCACGAGCGCGTGTCGGTCATTCTGGGCTCGAAGGAAGAGGTCGAGCGCGTCACCGCGTATCACAAGGAGTAAGTCATGCTCGCACCTTGGCAGCCGTTGTTGGAGTGGTGGTTCGGTTGGGGCACCAGCCCCCAGGCCGTGGCTGACGAGAAGAGCACGCTGTGGTTCGGCAAGCATCACGATGCCGAAGCTCAGGCGCTGTTTGGCGAGCTTGTCGAGCATGCCCTGGCGGGTGGGCTCGACGAGTGGCAGCAGAGCCCGCAAGGCTGGCTCGGCCTGCTGATCCTGCTGGACCAGCTGCCGCGCATGATCCACCGCGACACGTCGCGCGCCTTCGAGGGCGACCGGCGTGCCCAGGTGGTGGCCATGCAGGGCCTGCAGAAAGGCTGGGATTACCAGCTGCTGCCGATCCAGCGAGTGTTTGTGCTGCTGGTGCTGGAGCATGCCGAGGTGCTGGACTGGCAGAACCTGTGCGTCGAGCGTTACCAGGTACTGCTGGACGAGCAGCCCGAGGCCCATCGGCGCTTGTTCGAGGGGTTCCTCGACTATGCCGAGCAGCACCAGCGGGTGATTGCCCGGTTCGGGCGCTTCCCGCACCGCAACCTGATGCTGGAACGGCCGAGTACCAGTGAAGAGATGGACTTTTTGCTGGAGCCTGGGTCCAGGTTCTGAGATTCATCGGCCTGCCACGCAGCCCTGACGTAGCAAAAAACCGCCCCTGCACCCGCAGCGGCGGTTTTTTTTACGCCGCCATTGGCTACCCGACCAATGGTGTAGGTGGAAAGGGGGGAGGGCAGGGAACCAGGGAGGGATTTTCTCGTCGAAGGTCACTGCAGGCCACTCGCCTGTATCCCCTGTCCAGGAGTGTCCTCATGTCGTTGCGTTCCCTCGCCCTGTTGTCCTTGTGCGTCGTTCTGACCGCGTGCAGCAAGATCAACCAGGAAAACTATTCCAAGCTCAAGGCCGGCATGAACAAGGCCGAGGTCGAGCAACTGCTCGGCACGCCTGCCGAGTGCTCTGGCGCGCTGGGCATGAGCAGCTGTACCTGGGGGGACGAGAAGAGCTTCATCAGCGTGCAGTACGCGGCTGACAAGGTGCTGATGTATTCAGGGCAGGGCCTTAAATGAGGCGTCTGCACCTGCTGCTGGGGTTATGCCTGGTGATGCTGCTGGGCGGCTGCGCCAGCTCTGCGCATGACCCGCTGGCACCGAAAACCGCCGGTAACGTCGACCTCAAGCGCTACCAGGGCAAATGGTATGAGCTGGCGCGCTTGCCGATGCGCTATCAGCAAGGCTGCGAGCAGTCCGAGGCCCACTACAACCTCAAATCTGACGGCTCCTACGGCGTGCTCAACCGCTGCCGTACCCTGGGTGATGAATGGTTGCGCGCAGAAGGGCATGCCAACATCCAGGAGCCTGGGCATACCGACAAGCTGTGGGTCGAGTTCGACAACTGGTTCACCCGCCTGGTACCGGGCGTGGCCAGGGGTGAGTACTGGATTCTCTACGTGGACGAGCGTTACCACACGGCGATCGTCGGCAGCCCGGACCGCAAGTACCTGTGGATCTTGTCGCGCACGCCAAGCCTGCCGGCCTGGCAGCGCGAGAGTTTGCTGTCCAAGGCGCGGCAGCAGGGTTATGACACCAGCCGGCTGATCTGGCGCACGGCTGACCAGCAGATCGTCAAGAGCCATTGACCCCGCACGCGCTTGCATGTGGTGGTGTGTGTAGGAGCGGCCTTGCGTCGCGAAAGGGGCGCGCCAGCGGCCCCAGGCTTTAGCGTCGCCGCTGGTATCGATGGGGCCGCTTTGCGGCCCTTTTCGCGACGCAAGGCCGCTCCTACACACACACGGTCAACCCAGCAGTTGGCGCAAGACCTCGACAAACGCCTGTGCGCTTTCCCCTTCCTGGGCATGCCGCCCCTGGCGCACGACCCACTGGCCGTTGACCATCACATCGCGCACCTGGCGGTCGCCGCCTGCGAACAACCAGCGATTGAGAATGGCATCGCCATCTGCCGTGGCGATGTACGGGTCTTGACCATCGAGCACCAGCCAGTCGGCCCGTTTGCCCACCGCCAGTTCACCGACCGCCTGGCCAAGCGCCTGGGCACCGCCGCTCAAGGCTGCGTCATACAGCGTGCGCCCGACCATCGGCTGGTCACCGCGGTACAGCCGGTTGCGCCGCTGATCGCGTAAGCGCTGGCCATACTCCAGCCAGCGCAGTTCTTCCACCACGCTGAGCGACACATGGCTGTCCGAGCCAATGCCCATGCGCCCACCTTGCGCCAGGTAATCCACCGCCGGGAAGATACCGTCGCCCAGGTTGGCCTCGGTGGTCAGGCACAGCCCCGCGACCGCACCACTGCGGGCCATGGTGGCAACTTCATCGGTTTCGGCGTGGGTGGCGTGAACCAGGCACCAGCGCGCGTCCACCTCGACATGCTCGTACAGCCACTGCAACGGGCGCAGGCCACTCCAGGCCAGGCAATCGTCGACTTCCTTCTGTTGTTCGGCAATGTGGATATGCACCGGGCTATTTGGGTTGCCGGCTTCCAGCACGCTGGCGATCTGCCTTGGGGTGACTGCGCGCAGCGAGTGGAAGCACAGGCCCAGTTGCTGTGCCGGCTGCGCGCCCAGCAGTGGCGCGAGTTGTTCCTGCAGGCGCAGGTACTGCTCGGTAGAGTTGATGAAACGCCGTTGCCCTTCGGTGGGCGCCTGGCCGCCGAAGCCTGCGTGGCTGTACAGCACGGGCAGCAAGGTCAGGCCAATGCCGCTGCTGGCTGCTGCGGCGCTGATGCGCCGGGACAGCTCGGCGGGGTCGGCGTAGGCCTTGCCTGCCGAGTCGTGGTGCACATAGTGGAATTCGGCCACCGAGGTGTAGCCGGCCTTGAGCATCTCGATATACAGCTGGCGGGCGATGACCTGCAACTGCTCTGGGGTGATCTGGCCAACCAGGCGATACATCAGGTCGCGCCAGGTCCAGAAGCTGTCGTTGGGGTTGCCCGCCACTTCCGCCAACCCTGCCATCGCCCGTTGGAAGGCATGCGAGTGCAGGTTGGGCATGCCGGGTAGCAGCGGCCCGGCCAGCCGTTCGGCACCGTCGGCCGAAGCGCCGGGCTCGATGCGGGTCATGTTGCCATCGCTGGCGACCTCGATTCGGACATTGCTGGCCCAGCCATTGGGCAGCAGGGCGCGTTCGGCGAAGTAGGCGGACATCGGTGAAATCCTGTTATTGTTAACTTGTATATACATATACAGGTGTTTGCCTGCCGGGTAAACTGCGGCAAGCTACCGCTCATTCAATCGCACAAGGATCCAACGCCGTGCCGACACCTCCTGTCTCCGCGCTGGTTGCCCAGATGGGCGAGGGCCCGGCGCCGCTGTACGCGCGGGTCAAACAGATGATCATCCAGCAGATCGACAACGGCAGCTGGCCGCCCCATCACCGGGTCCCTTCAGAAAGCGAGCTGGTCAGCCAACTGGGCTTCAGCCGCATGACCATCAACCGCGCCCTGCGTGAGCTCACGGCCGAAGGGCTGTTGGTGCGCATGCAAGGGGTCGGTACCTTCGTCGCCGAACCCAAGAGCCGTTCGGCGCTGTTCGAAGTCAACAACATCGCCGACGAGATTGCCGGGCGTGGCCACCAGCATAGCTGCCAGGTGGTCATCCTCGCCGAGGAGGCCGCCGGCTCCGAGCGTGCCCTGGCGCTGGACATGCGCGAAGGCCAGCGGGTGTTCCATTCGCTGATCGTGCATTACGAAAATGGCATACCGGTGCAAATCGAGGACCGCTACGTCAATGCGGCGATCGCGCCCGATTACCTCAAGCAGGACTTCACCCGGCAAACGCCATACGCCTACCTGTCCCAGGTCGCACCGCTGACCGAGGGTGAGCACGTGGTCGAGGCGATTCTGGCCGAGCCGCACGAGTGCCAGCTGCTGCAGATCGAGCGGGGCGAGCCTTGCCTGCTGATTCGCCGCCGCACCTGGTCCGGCCGCCAGCCGGTCACAGCCGCGCGGTTGATCCACCCCGGTTCCCGTCATCGCCTGGAAGGACGATTCAGCAAATGAGCCAATTGCAGGTGTTGCGTGCGCAGGGCTACCCGCGCATGCCGTGGAAGAACGGGGGCGGCTTCACCGAGGAAATCACCCGCGACAGCGGCGAAGGCCTCGAAGGGTTCGGCTGGCGCCTGTCGATTGCCGATATCGAAGAGTCTGGCGGTTTCTCGTCGTTCGCCGGTTACCAGCGGATCATCACGGTGCTGCAGGGCGATGGCATGCGCCTGCTGGTCGACGGGCAGGCCAGCCGGCCGCTGTTGCCATACGACGCGTTTGCCTTCGCAGGCGAGAGCCAGGTCAGTTGCAAGCTGCTGGGTGGGGCGATTCGTGATTTCAACCTGATCTACTCGCCACAGCGCTATCGCGCGCGCTTGCAGTGGTTCGATGGCACCACCCGGCTGTTCAGTTCGGCGTCGACGGTGTTGTTGTTCGCCGCCAGCAATCAGGTCGAGGTGCAGTTGGCAGGGGGTGAGGTGCAGCGGCTGGGGTTGCATGACTGCTTGCGGCTTGAGGGTAACGACGCGCTGGTGGGGTTGGAGGTTCAGGGGCGGTTTTGCCTGATCGAACTGATTTCACGTTGAGATAGCCGGGGCCGCAACGCGGCCCCAGCTTTTTCTGGTTACCAGCGCAGAGGTCCAATTATTTTGGTTGTCCATGCTTGTACATACAAGTAAAGGTGTGTTTGTATATTGCCCACGACACATCTGCCCGCGGACGACCGCAGAGGACCCTTCCCGTGACCGACAACAACAAATACCGTGACGTTGAAATCCGTGCCCCACGTGGCAACAAGCTGACCGCCAAAAGCTGGCTGACTGAAGCGCCGCTGCGCATGCTGATGAACAACCTCGATCCGCAGGTCGCGGAAAACCCCAAGGAGCTGGTGGTCTACGGCGGTATCGGCCGGGCCGCCCGCAACTGGGCCTGCTACGACAAGATCGTCGAGACCCTGACCCGCCTGGAAGACGACGAAACCCTGCTGGTGCAGTCGGGCAAGCCGGTCGGCGTGTTCAAGACCCACAGCAACGCCCCGCGCGTGCTGATCGCCAACTCCAACCTGGTGCCGCACTGGGCCAACTGGGAACACTTCAACGAACTGGATGCCAAGGGCCTGGCCATGTACGGCCAGATGACCGCCGGCAGCTGGATCTACATCGGTAGCCAGGGCATCGTCCAGGGTACCTATGAAACCTTCGTCGAAGCCGGCCGCCAGCACTACGGTGGCAGCCTCAAAGGCAAGTGGGTACTGACCGCAGGCCTGGGCGGCATGGGCGGTGCCCAGCCACTGGCCGCGACCCTGGCCGGTGCCTGCTCGCTGAACATCGAATGTCAGCAGAGCCGCATCGATTTCCGCCTCGAAACCCGCTATGTCGACGAGCAGGCCACCGACCTCGACGACGCCCTGGCGCGCATCGCCAAGTACACCGCCGAAGGCAAGGCCATCTCCATCGCCCTGCACGGCAACGCCGCTGAAGTGCTGCCGGAGCTGGTCAAACGTGGCGTGCGCCCAGACATGGTCACCGACCAGACCAGCGCCCACGACCCGCTTAACGGCTACCTGCCGGCCGGCTGGACCTGGGAGCAGTACCGCGACCGTGCGCAGACCGAACCGGCTGCCGTGGTCAAGGCCGCCAAGCAGTCCATGGCCGTGCACGTGCAAGCCATGCTCGACTTCCAGAAGCAAGGCATCCCGACCTTCGACTACGGCAACAACATTCGCCAGATGGCCAAGGAAGAGGGCGTGGCCAACGCCTTCGACTTCCCTGGCTTCGTGCCGGCCTATATCCGCCCGCTGTTCTGCCGCGGCGTGGGTCCGTTCCGCTGGGCCGCGCTGTCTGGTGAGGCCGACGACATCTACAAGACCGATGCCAAGGTCAAAGAACTGATCCCCGACGACGCCCACCTGCACCGCTGGCTGGACATGGCCCGCGAGCGCATCAGCTTCCAGGGCCTGCCAGCGCGTATCTGCTGGGTCGGCCTGGGCCTTCGCGCCAAACTGGGCCTGGCGTTCAACGAAATGGTACGCAGCGGCGAGCTGTCGGCGCCGATCGTCATCGGCCGCGACCACCTGGACTCCGGTTCGGTATCGAGCCCCAACCGTGAAACCGAAGCCATGCGTGACGGCTCCGACGCTGTCTCCGACTGGCCGCTGCTCAACGCCCTGCTCAACACCGCCAGCGGCGCCACCTGGGTTTCGCTGCACCACGGCGGCGGTGTAGGCATGGGCTTCTCGCAGCATTCGGGCATGGTCATCGTCTGTGACGGCACCGATGAAGCCGCCGAGCGCATCGCCCGCGTGCTGACCAACGACCCGGCCACCGGTGTCATGCGCCACGCCGACGCCGGCTACGACATCGCCGTCGACTGCGCCAAAGAGCAAGGCCTTGACCTGCCAATGATCACGGGCTGATCGCTGCACTTTGAGTGATACTGAACAACAAGAAGGGGCCTGCGGGCCCCGACAGAATGGAGTAGCGAAGTGACCGAACTGACCCTCAAGCCTGGCACCCTGACCCTGGCCCAGCTGCGCGCGATCCACGCCGCACCCGTGCGCCTGCGCCTGGATGCCAGCGCCGACCAGCCGATCAACGACAGCGTTGCCTGCGTCGAACAGATTCTTGCCGAAGACCGTACCGCCTACGGCATCAACACCGGTTTCGGCCTGCTGGCTTCGACCCGCATTGCCAGCCATGACCTGGAAAACCTGCAGCGTTCGCTGGTGCTGTCCCACGCCGCCGGCATCGGCGCGCCGCTGGACGACGACCTGGTGCGGCTGATCATGGTGCTCAAGATCAACAGCCTCAGCCGTGGTTTCTCTGGCATTCGCCGCAAGGTGATCGATGCGCTGATCGCCCTGGTCAACGCCGAAGTCTACCCACACATTCCGCTCAAAGGCTCGGTCGGTGCGTCCGGCGACTTGGCACCGCTGGCGCACATGTCGCTGGTGCTGCTCGGCGAAGGCAAGGCGCGTTACCAGGGCCAATGGCTGTCGGCCACTGAAGCGCTGGCCGTTGCCGGCCTGGAGCCACTGACCCTGGCCGCCAAAGAGGGCCTGGCCCTGCTCAACGGCACCCAGGCCTCCTCGGCCTACGCCTTGCGCGGGCTGTTCTACGCCGAAGACCTGTACGCCGCCGCCATTGCCTGCGGTGGCCTGACCGTGGAAGCGGCGCTGGGCTCGCGTTCGCCGTTCGATGCACGGGTGCATGCCGTGCGTGGCCAGCGTGGCCAGATCGACACCGCCGCCTGCTTCCGCGACCTGCTGGGCGAGTCCAGCGAAGTGTCGCAGTCGCACAAGAACTGCGACAAGGTCCAGGACCCGTACTCGCTGCGCTGCCAGCCGCAGGTCATGGGCGCCTGCCTGACCCAGTTGCGCCAGGCTGCCGAAGTGCTCGGCGTCGAGGCCAACGCGGTGTCGGACAACCCGCTGGTGTTCGCTGCCGAAGGCGACGTGATCTCGGGCGGCAACTTCCACGCCGAACCGGTGGCCATGGCCGCTGACAACTTGGCCCTGGCCATCGCCGAAATCGGCTCGCTCAGCGAGCGCCGCATCTCGCTGATGATGGACAAGCACATGTCCCAGCTGCCGCCGTTCCTGGTGGAAAACGGTGGGGTCAACTCTGGCTTCATGATTGCCCAGGTGACCGCTGCCGCATTGGCCAGCGAGAACAAGGCCCTGTCGCACCCTCACAGCGTCGACAGCCTGCCCACTTCGGCCAACCAGGAAGACCACGTGTCGATGGCCCCGGCCGCCGGCAAGCGCTTGTGGGAAATGGCCGAGAACACCCGTGGCGTGCTGGCCATCGAATGGCTGGGCGCCTGCCAGGGCCTGGACCTGCGCAAGGGGCTGAAGACCTCGGCCAAGCTGGAGCAGGCACGCCGAGCGCTGCGCAGCGAAGTGCCGCACTACGACCGCGACCGGTTCTTTGCGCCGGATATCGAGAAGGCCGTCGAGCTGCTGGCTAAAGGCAGCCTGAGCGGGCTGCTGCCAGCTGGGGTTCTGCCTAGCCTGTGATGCCTCTGGGGCCGCCTTGCGGCCCATTCGCGGGGCAAGCCCGCGCCCACACAGAGCTGAACCTGTTGGGGGCGGGCTTGACCCGTGAAAGGGCTGCAACGCGGCCCCTCGATCTCACGACCACAAAAACAAAATTAGGACGTGACATGCAACAAGCTCAAGGTCTTAAGCGCGGGCTGTCGGCCCGACACATCCGTTTCATGGCGCTCGGCTCCGCTATCGGTACCGGGCTTTTCTACGGTTCTGCCTCGGCCATCCAGATGGCCGGCCCAGCAGTGCTGCTGGCCTACCTGATCGGCGGCGCCGCCGTGTTCATGGTCATGCGCGCCCTTGGCGAGATGGCCGTGCACAACCCGGTCGCCGGCTCCTTCGGGCACTACGCCACCACCTACCTCGGCCCCATGGCCGGCTTCATCCTCGGTTGGACCTACGCCTTCGAGATGGTCATCGTCGCCATCGCCGACGTGACGGCCTTCGGTATCTACATGGGCTTCTGGTTCCCTGAAGTGGCCCGCTGGATCTGGGTGCTGGGCATCGTCTTCCTGATCGGCGGCCTGAACCTGTGCAACGTCAAGGTGTTCGGCGAGATGGAATTCTGGCTGTCGCTGCTCAAGGTCGGCGCCATCGTCGCGATGATCCTTGCCGGCCTCGGCATCATGGCCTTCGGCTTCAGCCAGGTCGGCACCGGGCATGCGGTCGGGTTGAGCAACCTGGTCGAGCACGGCGGCTTCATGCCTAATGGTGTCGGTGGCCTGATCGCCTCCTTCGCAGTGGTCATGTTCGCCTTCGGTGGTATCGAAATCATCGGCGTCACTGCCGGTGAGGCCAAGGACCCACAACGGGTCATTCCCAAGGCCATCAATGCCGTGCCGCTGCGTATCCTGCTGTTCTACGTGCTGACCCTGTTCGTGCTGATGTGCCTGTACCCGTGGCCGCAAATCGGCAGCGAAGGCAGCCCGTTCGTGCAGATCTTCAGCAACCTGGGGATTGGTTCGGCGGCGGCAGTGCTCAACGTCGTGGTGATTTCCGCTGCCATTTCGGCCATCAACAGCGACATTTTCGGCGCGGGCCGCATGATGTACGGCCTGGCCCAGCAAGGCCACGCGCCACGCGGGTTCAGCAAGCTGTCCCGGCACGGTGTGCCTTGGATGACCGTGGTGGTGATGGGCGCGGCGCTGCTGATCGGCGTGGTGCTCAACTACCTGATCCCCGAAAACGTGTTCCTGCTGATTGCCTCGATCGCCACCTTCGCCACCGTGTGGGTGTGGTTGATGATCCTGCTCACCCAGGTGGCCATGCGCCGCAGCATGAGCCGCGAGGAAGCCGCCCAGCTGAAGTTCCCGGTACCGTTCTGGCCCTATGGCCCAGCCATGGCCATCGCGTTCATGGTGTTCATCTTTGGCGTGCTCGGTTACTTCCCGGACACTCAGGCAGCCTTGCTGGTGGGTGTGGTCTGGGTGGTGTTCCTGGTCGCGTCCTACCTGCTGTGGTGCAAGCCGCGGGCAGGGCAGGGCAAAGCGGCCCAGGCGCAGGCCGAGCTGCACCGCTAGTACAGGAGATTGCAAATGAGAACCCTCTGGCAGCACTGCCATGTGGCAACCATGGTCGACGGCCGTTACTCGATCATCGAGGACGCGGCGATCGTCACCTGCGACGGGCTGATCGAATGGATCGGCCCACGCAGCGCGCTGCGGCCGGTCGAAGTGGAGCGCACGGTGAACCTGGGCAATGCCTGGGTCACCCCCGGGCTGATCGACTGCCACACTCACGCGGTGTTTGGCGGCAACCGCAGCGGCGAGTTCGAGCAGCGTCTGCAGGGCGTGAGCTATGCCGAAATCGCCGCGCAAGGCGGCGGCATCGCCAGTACCGTGCGGGCCACCCGTGCGGCCAGCGAGGATGAGCTGTTCGCCAGTGCCCGCCAGCGGGTTCAGGCGTTGATGCGTGATGGCGTGACCACCCTCGAGGTCAAGTCCGGCTATGGCCTGGACCTGGCCAACGAGCGCAAGATGCTGCGCGTGGCACGGCGCCTGGCCGACGAGTTGCCGCTTGCCGTGCGCGCCACCTGCCTGGCCGCCCACGCCCTGCCGCCGGAGTACGCCGGCAGGGCCGACGACTACATTGCGCACATCTGCGACGAGATGCTGCCTGCCCTGGCCGCAGAAGGGCTGGTGGATGCGGTGGATGCGTTCTGCGAACACCTTGCGTTCTCCCCGGCCCAGGTCGAGCGGGTATTCATCAAGGCGCATGAGCTGGGCCTGCCGGTGAAGCTGCACGCCGAACAGCTGTCGTCGCTGCACGGCTCGAGCCTGGCGGCGCGCTACCAAGCATTGTCGGCCGACCACCTGGAATTCATGACTGAGGAAGACGCCATTGCCATGGCCGCGGCCGGCACGGTCGCCGTGCTGCTGCCGGGCGCCTTCTATTTCCTGCGCGAAACCCAATTGCCGCCGATGGACGCCCTGCGCCGTCACGGTGTGAAGATTGCCCTGGCCAGCGACCTCAACCCGGGCACCTCGCCGGGGTTGTCGCTGCGCCTGATGCTGAACATGGGCTGCACGCTGTTCCGCATGACCCCGGAAGAAGCCCTGGCCGGTGTGACCACCCATGCCGCCACGGCGCTAGGCCTTGGCGACAGCCATGGCACGCTGGAAGCCGGCAAGGTGGCGGACTTTGTCGCCTGGCAGATCGAGCGCCCCGCCGACCTGGCCTACTGGCTGGGTGGCGACCTGCCCAAGCGTGTGGTGCGCAAGGGCCACGAGATACTCAACTGAGCGAGGCGAAATGAACAAGGTACTGAGTTTTCACCAGGGCCGTTTACCCCTGCTGATCAGCATGCCCCACGCAGGCCTGCAACTGACCCCAGCGGTGCGCGAGGGCCTGGTCGACCAGGCGCGCAGCTTGCCTGACACCGACTGGCACATTCCGCAGCTCTACGATTTTGCCCGTGAACTGGGCGCCAGCGTGGTGGCGGCGGAGTATTCGCGTTTCGTCATCGACCTCAACCGGCCCGACGACGATAAGCCGTTGTACGTCGGGGCAACCACCGGCTTGTATCCGGCCACGCTGTTCGAAGGGCAGCCCTTGTTCAAAGAAGGGCAGGTGCCCTCTGCCGAAGAGCGCGCGACCTACCTGGAGCAGATCTGGCGGCCGTATCACGACACGATCAGCCAGGAGCTGGCCCGCCTGCGTGAGCAGTTCGGCTATGCGTTGCTGTGGGACGCCCACTCGATTCGCTCGCTGATCCCGCACCTGTTCGACGGCAAGCTTCCGGATTTCAACCTTGGGACTTTCAACGGCGCCAGCTGCGATCCTGAGCTGGCGCAGTTGCTTGCGGGCGTGTGCGCCGAAGCGCCGGCTTACAGCCATGTACTCAACGGGCGTTTCAAGGGCGGCCATATCACCCGCCACTATGGCAACCCTGCCAACCATATCCATGCGGTGCAGTTGGAGCTGGCGCAAAGCACGTACATGGAAGAAAGCGAGCCGTTCGCCTATCGCGAAGACCTGGCGCAACCGACCCAGGCCGTGCTGCGGCGTTTGCTCGAAAGCGTGCTGGCCTGGGGCGTGCAACGCTACGGGAAGTGAGCGCAGGGGGGCGGACTGCACACAGTGGCCGCCCAGGCGAGTGGCTGCCTACTCGGTCGATGAACGGGGCTTGCGATCAGGGTCTGCAAACGATGTGAGTTCGCGAATCAGGCGTAACTCGCGTGTTTGCCTGTTGCGCTCCAATGCCTCGAACTCTTCTGCCAACGAAGAGAGGGGCCTGTCAGGGTATTGGTCCGGTAGTTCGGATACCTGGGTCTGGTACGTGTGCTCGATGTCTGCAAAACGGTCGGCATAGGCTTGGCGCAAGTACTGGACCCAGCGCGGGTTGGCGGCGGCAAAATTCAGGAAATCCTCCGCCAGCTCGCGACGCTGCACTTCCAGCTCGGCATACGCCAACTCATCGATATTGGCATTGATCGCGTAGCGCAAGGTGTCGTTGGGTAGGCCCAGTTCAAGCGGGGCATTCAGTTCACGACGGTAGGTGAGGCGAACCTCCGCTTCATCCCGGTTGGCCGCCTCGCTTTGGGCAACCTCATCCAGGGCCTGCAAGCGATACAGGCGGCGCAGTTCCCGATAAAGGTTACCCTCGGTATCTGCCGCATCGATCTGCAGGCGCTGGTTGGCGATGTACAGTTCGATGTTCTGGAATACCAGCAGCGCGCCGTCGTGGCAGGTCTGGTCGCCATTGTCCTGCACCAGTGCTTCCCTGGCCTGAAGGTTGAACAACGCAAGGTCTTGCGTGTTGACCACTGCACTGACCAGCACCTTGCGCACACGTTGGCAGAATGACACGCGGGTCTTGCCGTTCTGGTACGGGGCCGCGTTGCGCAGGCGACCGACCAGCGCCAGAAGATGCTCGGCTTCACCTGAACCCTGGAGTGTCTCCCAGCTGTCCCGCAGTGCTTCGTTTTCGAGGTCCGTCGCGAGCAGCCAGTTTTCCACATTGGGTGCATCAGCCATTGGATCCAGGAAGGGTAAGTGGTGGTGGCCGCCCATCCCGCCCTCTCCCGATGACTCGCTCATGCTGTCGGACAGGTCGATGGCAAAGGTATAGCTGCGCTGGCTGTCGGAAGAGGCACGGGCGCGCATGACGGCTTCGTCCGTCAGCGGGTTACTGAACAACAGAATCGAGCTGATGGGGAAGTCGTTATCCAGGTTGGCCAGGATGTGCTCTGGCAGTTCGGTGAGCTGGTTATCACTCAGGTCCAGCATCTCCAGGGGCAGCAGGCCGTCTACCCAGGCCGGCCACTGGTCCAGGGCCATGCTGTTCAGGTCGAGGCGGCGAATCGTTTGCAACGCCTGCGGCGCGTGTGTGATCGTCCCCATGCGGTTGCCCGTGAGGTCCAGTGAATTGAGGTTGGGCAGACCGCCCAGGGTGTCGAGCACCTGCTGGTCGATCAGCAGGTCTGACTGGCGCAGGGCAATGTCGGTCAACCCAGGCAAGCGCAGAAGGGCAGAAGGCAACGTTTGCTCGGCGTGCTGGTATTCGTCGATCGTCAGGCGCGTCACCCGTGCCAACCGGCTCAGCAATGCATCGAACTGTGCGGTTGAGCCGCTGACGCGATCAAGCGCCAGGTTATGTACCTGCGCGGTGAAAAAGGCAGGCAAGCGTCTCGGGAAATGCTCCAGGTCAACATCGTTCAGGCGCAATGCCGCGCGCGTCAGCCCTATCTCCTGGTTATGCCAGAACTCGTTCAGTGCTGCTGCGATACGGGTCCTGGCCGCCATGACCGCCTGGCTGACAGGGGCGGCCGAACTGGAGGCGTTTACATAGTTGTCGATGGCGTCGCGTAGCTGTTGGCGTTGTGCCAATTGGGCGGCCAGGCGCGCTCTGACGTCTTCAGGCTGGTCCATTTCGAAGCGGGAGGCGCGGCCATCTTCGCTCAGCATCACGCGCCTCACCTCATCCTCGAAGAGCGGATTGCCCTGCATCGAGACCAGCGCGTGCTCGGCAATATTGATGTGGTTATCCCGCAGAAAGTGCGGGAGGATCCTGATGTGGTTGTTGCGCAGGCCAATGTGATGCACCTGGGTCAGGGTATTGAACCCCACCCCCTCTGGCCAATGATCCAGTGCCATGTTGTCCAGGCCCAGGTAGTCCAGTGTCAGCTCGTTGAAGCGCGGGGGGTAATGCTCGGAAAACCGGTTGCCGCTCAGGTCCAGGCGTCGCAGCTGAGTGAGCCCTGCCAGGCTGTCGATGTCAGTCGAGGACAGCGAGATATTCTGGTTGGTCAGGCTGAGCGATTCGAGCGCCGGTAGCCGCTGGGCGATCATCGGCAGGCTGAACTGCAGGGCGGAAGGCGTCCCTTCAGGCCGGTAGTTCCGGCTGATCTCCAGCGACCTCAGGTTTGCGAACTGTCGCGTCAGGCTGTCCAGTTGCGGGCCGTGCTGGTTCCAGCCTTCATAGTTTTCGGGTGACGTTTCTATCAGTTGCAGGTCCGTGACGCTGGCGCTGAAAAATTCAGGCAGTTCGAGCGGAAACTGCGCCAAGGACAGGCGTTCAAGGCGAAGCGGCCCGACGGCATCGCTGGCGGTCAGGAATGCGCGGTCATACCAGTGCTGGGAAATGGCGTTCATCAACCGCTCGAAGTCATCCGGGGGCTGATGGGGCATCCGTGCGGCCAGCTGGCGCCAGTCAGCCAGGCGGCTTTGCAGCTGGTTGCGTTGCTCCAGCAGCACGCTGAGCATGTCATCGATCTGGGCGCGGGTCAGGTTTCTGTTTTCCAGCGCTGCCAGGGTCTGTTCGGCGGGGCGAGGAATGGGGGCGTATTGGCCAATCTGGCGTATTGAATTGAGCAATGTTTGCCTCGAGATGCTGGCAACGCGCGGGCGATTGCCACCCAGCGGGTAACCCAAGCGACCATCTGCCAGGCGCATTGGCGAGCGAAAGCCCGGGCGCACGCTCTGCATGCCGAGGACCTTGCGCAATGCCGCGCGGGGCAACAGAGGCGCTTGTTGAACCCTGCGTCTGAGCGCCTGCTCATCCTCAACACCCAGCGCCTCACGTTGCTCGGCAGTCAACACTTCGAACAGCGCTCCGGGCAATGAGCTGTGCACCGAAAGCAGATCGTCGGGCCGGGTACTGTCCATGACCACGTAACCCGCACGTGCGCTGATGATCAACGTGGTCGCGGGTACTTCGCTGGCGCCGATGCTGGCGACCTGGGCGGGCGAGCGCTGACGCTGCTCAACGGTGATGGGGGTCTCGGTTGACCAGCCGGGGAGCTGCTCCAGGGTGTGCAAGACCAGTACATCGCTGTCCCAGTTACGCACGCTCTCCAGGTAGAGCCCTTCGTAGGCGCGGTTCAGCCTGACCTGCTGCGCAAGGCAACGAACCTCTTCGGCGAGCCGGGTGGGGACTTTGCCGTGGGCCAGCTCAGCCCGTTCGGAGGGGCTGGCATGGCGCAACAACTCTTCGGTGAGGGGCGCTGGAAGCTGTGGGTAGCGAGATTGGATCACTTCGGCGCCGGGCATCCGGGGCGTGGGCAGCGCTCGATAGTGCCTCTCGAATTCGCTGTGGAGCACGTTCGGCTCAGCCAATTCAGGGCGTTGCTCAAGTGCCTGATAGAGCTTGAAGCGCGACAGGGTGTCTTCCAACTGCGCGGGTAAGCGCTGACTGTCGCACAGCGCCCTGCGCAGCACATCCTCCTGCGTGCCACTTACGCGCAGGATACGCAGTGCAGTCTCATCGTCGAAATGCGCGCCAAGGTGGCCAGCGCGCCTGAACAAGGGCAGTTCTGGCCATTGCTCGGGCCGGTCTGCGGGGAGCAGCCAGGCGCCAGCACCGTTGTGGCGCAGCGGTGGTTCATAGCTGAGTGCCTTGCTGGGGTGCACAAGGCGGTATTCAGTGCTGCCAGGCGCCTGCGTGACGGAGTAGGTGTTGCCTTCGATTGCCAACCAGGCCTTGCCATCATGGTGATACAGGCCGAACTCATCCGCCTGCAGGCCAGCCGGCAGCACGGTGTCATGGGCGAACGGCCGGGCGTCCGGTAACCACAGACGGCTACCGCCATCGGGCATGACCACAGGCTCGAGCTCCTCGATGAACGAGGGCATGTCCACGGGTATCTTCTCGACGGCCGGGGTGCCATCGGCCGCGCCTGTTGCCACGGCCACTGCGGTGAGTGCGACGTTCTCGACGATGTCCATCAGGTAGTCGAGCGCTTGCTCACGATCGCCGTCGGCCCAGTTCTCGATGCCCTCGAAAACCTCGTAGCTGAGTTGAATCAGTGACAGACCAAGCATCAACTGGCCCAGGCCAGGCACGACGAAGGCACCGAGGTTCAAAGCGCCCAATGCCAGTTGGGCAAAGTAGGCCCTGCGCTTTTCGGTGGTTTTTTGATCTTCCTGGGCCGTTGAAACGGCATGGTACGAGGCATCGTCCATGCGCCGTTGGCGTTTCTGGCTGACCAGTTCGTCGAGCAGCGAGCGGTTGAAGGGCTGCAGCGTCACCGCTACCCATGCTTCGGGGTCACGTACGCGGTTGGTCAGCTCACCCTGGTGCGTCGGGGATGGCTGCACACGGCTCCAATCTACCGGTTGCAGGCAGTCGCGTAGTTTTTCCATGAAGGTGGCGCTGTCGCGGGCAGGTACGCCCTGCTGCAGATGGCGGATCTGCATTGCCCACAGTTGCTCGCGCAAGTGCACTTGAACTTCAAGAACAGTGCTGTGCACTTTCAGCGGCACTGGCGCGCCCGGCAGATAGGTTACCAGGACGTTCTTGTACGGAAGGCGAGTTGTATCGTAGCTCAGAAACAACTCGGGAAAAGGCACCACGCCGATCACCAGCGCGCCGGTCACCGACACGTCGAACAGCTTGAGGAACGCCCACCGCATGGGGCTTTCCAGGTAGTGCACCTCGTCGCCCCGGATGAGCTTCAACAAGGCCTCATACAGGGGCAGGTCAAGCATGTTGCTCAGGTAGGCCCTGTGCAGCTCGAGGCGAAAGGCGCATTGCTCAGCCTTGCCAAGCGTCTCGCTTACCGCTGCGCCATCACCCCCGGAGTCCGGCTGGTAGACGGCAGCGAGCAACGCCTGATACTGGCCGCCGATGTCCAGCTCGCGGACTAAGGAGGCAAAAGCCTGCGGGGCTATCTGAACCGGGTTGCCGGTGGGCAGATGCGCCAGGAACTGATTGCTGTCGAGCACCACGGACTTCAACGTCTGGCCATCGAGACCGCCAGGCTCGGCTTCGGCCGCTTCAAAATTTTGCAGGGCGCAATGCAGCAGGCTCTGGGTGGCCAGCTTGAACGCCCGCTGGGCAGCGGTGAACGGGTCTGCACCCATGCTTGCCTGATAGGCTTCGGCCTTGCCGGCGTTGAACAGGTAGGTCCGGGTGACATCCAGCGCCAGGCCGAAGCGCGCTTCGATGGCCGAGGTCAGCTGTTCCCTGGCGAATGTCTCCAGGTCGGGAAGGGCTTTGAACAGTGCGTTTGCGTCGCTGCTGGCGTGCCTATAGGCCTCATATTCCCTGGCCAGCTTGCGGGCATCAGCCGGTTGCTCCTGGCAAGCCTTGGCAAACCAGGGGGCTGGGGTGTTCAGTGCTGTGCGCATGTGCTGATGAGTGGCAGGCGTGGTACTGACCATCCAGGCTGGGATTTTACCCTCGATCAGGGCCTGAGGATGGGAAGTGTCATCGCTGGCGTCGGGAAGGTGAGTCATTGGCTAGCCTCGCTTGATAAAGCAGCGAGGCTAGCCAGCGTGGCCTGTGGCATGTGCATAACATGATCTGAGCACAGACACATGCTCTAAGCGCAATTCAGGTTTATGATGCCAAACGGCAGACTTAATCCTCACACGGAGTGCGCAATGCAGACCCTCTACCCGCAGATCAAACCCTACGCCCGGCACGATCTGGCCGTGGAAGCGCCGCATGTGCTGTATGTCGATGAAAGCGGCTCGCCTGAAGGTCTGCCGGTGGTGTTCATCCACGGTGGCCCGGGTGCCGGTTGTGATGCCCAGAGCCGTTGCTACTTCGACCCCAACCTGTACCGTATCATCACCTTCGACCAGCGTGGCTGTGGCCGCTCCACGCCGCACGCGAGCCTGGAGAACAACACCACCTGGCACCTGGTCGAGGACCTGGAGCGTATCCGCAAGCACCTGGGCATCGACAAGTGGGTGCTTTTTGGTGGTTCGTGGGGGTCGACCCTGGCCCTGGCCTACGCCCAGACCCACCCTGAGCGCGTGCATGGCCTGATCCTGCGCGGCATCTTCCTGTGCCGCCCGCAGGAGATCGAGTGGTTCTACCAGGAAGGCGCCAGCCGCCTGTTCCCCGACTACTGGCAGGACTACATTGCACCGATCCCGCCTGAAGAGCGCGGTGACCTGGTCAAGGCCTTCCACAAGCGCCTGACCGGCAACGACCAGATCGCCCAGATGCACGCCGCCAAGGCCTGGTCCACCTGGGAGGGCCGCACCGCTACGCTGCGCCCCAACCCGCTGGTGGTCGACCGCTTCTCCGAGCCGCAGCGCGCGCTGTCGATTGCCCGCATCGAATGCCACTATTTCATGAACAATGCCTTCCTCAAGCCGGACCAGCTGATCCGCGACATGCCGAAGATCGCCCACCTGCCGGCGGTGATCGTGCATGGCCGCTACGATGTGATCTGCCCGCTGGACAACGCCTGGGCGCTGCACCAGGCCTGGCCCAACAGCGAGCTGAAGGTCATTCGCGATGCTGGCCACGCGGCCTCTGAGCCGGGCATCACCGATGCCCTGGTGCGCGCTGCCGAGCAGATGGCCCGTCGCCTGCTCGACCTGCCCCTGGAAGAAGCGTGAGGGGGCTGCTACAGCGTGTGCGTGGCGCACGGGTAGAGGTTGCCGGGGAGGTCGTCGGTGCCATCGACCATGGCCTGTTGGTGTTGGTGGCGGTCGAGCCTGAAGATTCCCGCGAATCGGCCGATAAGCTGCTGCACAAGCTGCTTAACTATCGGGTGTTCAGCGATGAGCAGGGCAAGATGAACCTGTCGCTCAAGGATGTCGGCGGCGGTTTGTTGCTGGTGTCCCAGTTCACGCTGGCGGCAGATACCCGCAACGGCATGCGGCCGAGCTTCTCGACGGCGGCGCCACCGGCCCTCGGCGCCGAGCTGTTCGACTATCTTTTAGAACAGGCGAAGGGCAAGCACGCCGATGTGGCGAGTGGGCGATTTGGCGCAGACATGCAGGTGCAACTGGTCAATGATGGCCCCGTAACATTTATGTTACAAATGTGAGGCTAAAAAACCCCTTGTTTGTAGGAAAACAAGGGGTTTTGTACGATAAATAGTTAGTCCAGCCTGATGCGTTGTCACGCGACCTGCTGGATAATCGCGCGCTGCATGGACCTGCGTTCGCAGGTTCGTTTCACTCTGACTCGAGTATTGTCTGGATCCGTTTGGGGAATCATTGCGCCCTTACGGGGTCCGAACAGTGCTCGCCAACCCGGCATTTGTAGCTGGCCGTTGGTTTCATGATCTGTTTTCGGCGAGGGTTGCTCGTGATTGTTAGTCCCCATAAAGCATCAAGAATCCCCGGCATTCGGCTACGCAAGGCCCTGATGGCCAGCGTGGCACTGGTCGGCCTGATGAGCGCGGGCCAGCTGTGGGCATTCAATCTTGACGATGTTGCAGCCAAGGCAAAGGATCTGGCCGGCCAGAAGTACGAAGCACCGAAGAGCAATCTGCCGGCAGTCTTCCGCGACATGAAGTTCGCCGACTACCAGAAGATTCACTTCCTGCAGGAAAAGGCCGAGTGGGCCAAGGACAAGACCCCCTTCAAGCTGTCCTTCTATCACCAGGGCATGCATTTCGACACCCCGGTGAAAATCAACGAAGTGACCGCCTCCAAGGTCGAGGAAATCAAGTACGACCCGAGCCGTTTCGAGTTCGGTGACGTGCCGCACGACCCGGAAACCACCAAGAACCTGGGCTATGCCGGTTTCCGCGTGCTTTACCCGATCAACAAGGCCGACAAGCAGGACGAGATCATGACCCTGCTTGGCGCCAGCTACTTCCGCGTGGTCGGCAAGGGCCATGTATATGGCCTGTCGGCCCGTGGCCTGGCCATCGACACCGCGCTGCCGTCGGGTGAAGAGTTCCCGCGGTTCACCGAGTTCTGGGTCGAGAAGCCAAAGCCTGCCGACAAGCACCTGGTGATCTATGCCCTGCTGGACTCGCCGCGCTCCACCGGTGCCTACAAACTGACCCTGCGTCCGGGCAGCGACACCGTGGTCGACGTCAAGTCGCGGGTCTACCTGCGTGACCACGTCAGCCGCCTGGGCATCGCACCGCTCACCAGCATGTACCTGTTCGGCCCTAACCAGCCGTCCAAGGTCATGAACTACCGCCCGGCCCTGCACGATTCCGAAGGCCTGTCGATCCATGCCGGTAACGGCGAGTGGCTGTGGCGCCCGCTGAACAACCCGAAACACCTGGCTGTCAGCAACTTCAGCGTCGAGAACCCGCGTGGTTTCGGCCTGATGCAGCGTCATCGCGACTTCAAGGACTATGAAGACCTCGACGACAACTACCAGAAGCGTCCAAGCGCCTGGATCGAGCCCAAGGGCGACTGGGGCAAGGGCACCGTCGACCTGGTTGAAATCCCGACCGCCGACGAGACCAACGACAACATCGTGGCGTTCTGGAGCCCCGAGGCCCTGCCAGAGCCTGGCAAGCCGTTCGAGTACGACTACCGCCTGCACTGGACCATCAACGAGGCCCAGTTCCAGGCCCAGGACGTGGCCTCGGTCACCCAGACCCTGCGCTCCACCGGTGACGTCAAACAGTCCAACCTGATTCGTCAGCCTGATGGCAGCGTGGCGTTCATCGTCGACTTCGCAGGTGCCAACCTGGCCGCCCTGCCGGAAGACACCGCAGTACGCAGCCAGATCAGCGTCGGCGACAATGCCGAGGTGGTCGAGAACAACCTGCGCTATAACCCAGAGAGCAAGGGCTGGCGCCTGACCCTGCGGCTGAAGGTCAAGGAAGCCAACAAATCGACGGAAATGCGCGCTGCGCTGGTTCGCGACGTGCCTGTCGAACCCGCCAAGCCTGCTACCAAGGACGCCAAGCAGGACAAGGCCGCTGCCAAGCACGCCAAGGCCGAGAAAAACGCCAAGGCCGAACAACCTGCCGCCGACGCGGCGTCCACCAACGGGACCCCGGCCACCACCGAACAAGTGCTGACCGAGACCTGGAGCTATCAGTTGCCTGCCGATGAGTAACTCAAGCGCAAGGCCGGAATCGCTTGGCGAATACCTGGCCCACCTCCCACTGAGCGATGAGCAGCGCGCGGAACTCGCCAGCTGCACCTCGTTCGGTGAGCTGCACCAACGCCTGGCGGCCAACCCGGCCGCCAACGCCGCCGAGGCCGTGCAGGCTTCGGTGGGCCCGCGGCTGACCGTGGGCAGCGCCGCCGAGCTTGAAGAAGCCGAAATGCTCGGCGTCGACGGCAGCGGCCGGCTGTGCCTGAAAATCGCACCGCCGATCAAGCGCACCCGCGTGGTGCCCGAGCCATGGCGCACCAACGTGCTGATCCGCATGTGGCGGCGCATGACCGGGCGCACCAACGCGCCGCAGCCAGAGCAGCGCGAGCTGCCCAAGGCCCGCTGGCGCACGGTTGGTTCGATCCGCCGCTATATTTTGCTGACCCTGATGATCGGCCAGACCATCGTCGCCGGCTGGTACATGAAGGGCATCTTGCCGTATCAGGGCTGGTCGTTCGTCGACCTCGACGAGATCGTCAACCAGTCGCTGTGGGAAACCGTCGTGCAGGTGTGGCCGTATGCCCTGCAGACCTCCATCCTGATTCTCTTCGGCATCCTGTTCTGTTGGGTGTCGGCGGGCTTCTGGACGGCGCTGATGGGCTTCCTTGAGCTGCTCACCGGGCGCGACAAGTACCGCATTTCCGGCAGCAGTGCCGGCAGTGAGCCGATCGCGCCCGAGGCACGTACCGCGCTGGTCATGCCCATCTGCAACGAAGATGTGCCGCGGGTGTTCGCAGGCCTGAGGGCGACGTTCGAATCGGTAGCCGCCAGCGGCAACCTCGACCGTTTCGACTTCTTCGTGCTCAGCGACACCAACGACACCGACATTGCCGTCGCCGAGCAACAGGCCTGGCTGGACGTGTGCCGCGAAACCAAGGGCTTCGGCCGCATCTTCTATCGCCGCCGTCGGCGCCGGGTGAAGCGCAAGAGCGGCAACCTCGACGACTTCTGCCGTCGCTGGGGCGGCGAGTACAAGTACATGGTCGTGCTCGACGCCGACAGCGTCATGAGCGGCGAGTGCCTGAGCAGCCTGGTGCGCCTGATGGAGGCCAACCCGGACGCCGGCATCATCCAGACCGCGCCCAAGGCGTCCGGCATGGACACCCTGTATGCGCGCATGCAGCAATTCGCCACCCGTGTGTACGGCCCGCTGTTCACCGCCGGCCTGCACTTCTGGCAGCTGGGCGAGTCGCACTACTGGGGCCACAACGCGATCATCCGCATGAAGCCGTTCATCGAGCACTGCGCCCTGGCGCCGTTGCCGGGCAAGGGCGCCTTCGCCGGTGCCATCCTCTCCCACGACTTCGTCGAAGCCGCGCTGATGCGCCGTGCCGGCTGGGGCGTGTGGATCGCCTATGACCTGCCGGGTAGTTACGAAGAGTTGCCGCCGAACCTGCTCGACGAGCTCAAGCGTGACCGCCGCTGGTGCCACGGCAACCTGATGAACTTCCGCCTGTTCCTGGTCAAGGGCATGCACCCGGTGCACCGTGCGGTGTTCCTCACCGGCGTGATGTCGTACCTGTCGGCGCCGTTGTGGTTCTTCTTCCTGGTGCTGTCGACCGCGCTGCTGGCGACCAACACGCTGATGGAGCCGCAATACTTCATCGAACCGTACCAGCTTTACCCGCTGTGGCCTCAGTGGCACCCGGAAAAAGCCGTTGCGCTGTTCTCCACCACCATCGTGCTGCTGTTCCTGCCCAAGCTGCTGAGCATCATCCTGATCTGGGCCAAGGGCGCCACCGAGTTTGGCGGGCGTATCAAGGTCACCCTGTCGATGCTGATGGAGATGCTGTTCTCCATGCTGCTGGCGCCGGTCCGGATGATCTTCCACACCCGCTTCGTGCTGGCCGCGTTCCTCGGCTGGGCCGCGACCTGGAACTCGCCGCAGCGTGACGACGACTCCACGCCGTGGAGCGAGGCCGTGCGCCGCCATGGCCCGCAGACCCTGCTGGGCTTTGCCTGGGCAGCGCTGGTTGCCTGGCTGAACCCGAGCTTCCTGTGGTGGTTGGCGCCGATCGTGGGTTCGCTGGTGCTGTCGATCCCGGTGTCGGTGATCTCCAGCCGCACCCGCCTGGGCCTGGCGGCCAAGGACGAGAAGCTGTTCCTGATCCCTGAGGAATACGCAACGCCGCAGGAGCTGCTGGCTACTGACCAGTACACCCACGAGAACCGTTGGCATGCCCTGCACGACGGTTTTGTGCGGGCAGTGGTCGACCCGCGGCAGAATGCCCTGGCCTGCGCCATGGCGACGGCTCGCCACGGCCAGGCTGCAGCGATCGAAGCGCTGCGTGCCGAGCGTGTGGCCAAGGCGCTGGACGTTGGGCCGCAGGGGCTGGACCTGAATACCCGCCTGGCCTTGCTGAGCGACCCGGTCGCCTTGGCGCGCCTGCATGATCGGGTCTGGGCCGAGCACAACGCTGCCTGGATCGATGTGTGGCGTGCTTCGATCAACAACGACCCGCATTCGCCGTTGTTGCCGTTGCATCCAGAGAATGAAGGCCAGCCGGCACTCGTCGGCGCCTGATCCATAGCATTCGCGGGGCAAGCCCGCCCCCACTGCGACTTCACAGTGCTTCAATGCTGTGCTGTCCCTGTGGGAGCGGGCTTGCCCCGCGAAGCTTCAGACCGGCCATGCAATCGATTTTGGCCAACAAAGTCCCCCCCGGCGCTAGGTCCCTGAGCCGCCATGCGTTAGCATCCGTCTCCGATAGACACTTCGGCCAGTACGGCCGTGCCAACAATAAGATTTGCTTCTTTTCTTGCTAGGGGACTTGGTGATGATCAAGAAATACCTTTCGCGACTGCTGGTCGGTGTTACCGCCCTGGTCGCCGTCTCGGCAGCCCAGGCTGGCGCCATCGAAGACGCGGTCAAGCGCGGCACCCTGAAAGTGGGCATGGACCCAACCTACATGCCGTTCCAGATGACCAACAAGCGTGGCGAGATCATCGGCTTCGAGGTCGATATCCTCAAAGCCATGGCCAAGTCCATGGGCGTCAAGCTGGAGACCGTCTCCACCGCCTATGACGGCATCATCCCGGCCCTGCTGACCAACAAGTTCGACATGATCGGCAGCGGCATGACCCTGACCCAGGAACGCAACCTGCGCCTGAACTTCAGCGAACCCTTCATCGTGGTCGGCCAGACCTTGCTGATCCGCAAGGACCTGGCGGGCGAGATCAAGACCTACAAAGACCTGAACAACGAGAAGTACCGCATCACCTCCAAGCTCGGTACCACCGGCGAGATGGTTTCCAAGAAGTTGATCGCCAAAGCCAAGTACCACGGCTACGACAACGAGCAGGAAGCGGTGATGGATGTGGTCAACGGCAAGGCCGACGCCTTCGTCTACGATGCACCCTACAACGTGGTGGCGGTGGAGAAGGCCGGCGCTGGCAAGCTGCTGTTCCTCGAAGAACCCTTCACCTACGAGCCGCTGGCATTCGGCCTGAAGAAAGGCGACTACGACAGCATCAACTTCATCAACAACTTCCTGCACCAGATCAAGCATGACGGGACCTACGATCGTATCCACGACAAGTGGTTCAAGAACAAGGACTGGCTGAAGGAAATGGAATAAGAAGTAGCTTCAAGCCGCAAGCTGCAAGCTGCAAGAGAAGGTGGGCCAATACGCGGTCTGGTTTTCCTTGCAGCTTGTAGCTTGCGGCTTGCCGCTTTCTGGAGTAACCCCGTGATCAAACACAAGAAAGCCCAGTGGCCCTGGCACGCGCTGACTGCGCTGGTGCTGGTTGGCCTGGCGGTCAGTCTGTATCTGGCCACCTCGTTGATGTCCTATGAATGGCGCTGGAACCGCGTCCCTCAGTATTTTGCCTACCAGGCCGAAGACGCCCAGCGCGCCGCCAGCAATGGCACCGTGCAGGACATCGTCATCTCCGGTGACACCGCCCGCGTCTCGCTCAAGGGCGAAGACGGCGTTGAGCAGGTGCTCGATGTGGACAGCAACAGCCTGCAATTGAGCCGTGGCGATGACGTCGCCGAAGGCGACCAGGTCGGTGTGACCCGCCACTGGGCGGCTGGCCCGTTGGCGTGGGGCCTGTGGACCACGCTGTGGTTGTCGGTGGTGTCGGGCGCCCTGGGCCTGGTGATCGGCCTGTTCGCGGGCCTGTGCCGGTTATCGAACAACCCGACCCTGCGTGACTTGTCGACGGTGTACGTCGAACTGGTGCGGGGCACACCGCTGCTGGTACAGATCTTCATCTTCTACTTCTTCATCGGCACCGTGCTCAACCTGTCCCGCGAATTCGCCGGGGTTGCGGCGCTGGCGCTGTTCACCGGGGCCTATGTGGCCGAGATCGTCCGCGCCGGTGTGCAGTCGATCGCCCGCGGCCAGAACGAGGCGGCCCGCTCGCTGGGCTTGAACGCCAGCCAGTCGATGCGCCATGTGATCCTGCCCCAGGCCTTCAAACGCGTGCTGCCGCCGTTGGCCGGCCAGTTCATCAGCCTGGTCAAGGACACCTCGCTGGTCTCGGTGATCGCCATTACCGAACTGACCAAGAGCGGCCGCGAGGCCATCACCACCTCGTTCTCGACCTTCGAGATCTGGTTCTGCGTGGCAGGCCTGTACCTGCTGATCAACCTGCCGCTGTCGCACCTGGCCAGCCGGCTTGAGCGGAGGCTTGCGCAAAGTGATTGAAGTCCGTGACCTGGTAAAAGTCTTCGACACCCGCGGCCAAGTGGTTCGCGCGGTAGACAATGTCACCACGCGTGTAGCCAAGGCCGAAGTGGTGGTGGTGCTTGGCCCGTCGGGTTCGGGCAAGTCGACCTTCCTGCGCTGCCTCAACGGCCTGGAGCATTTCGACGAAGGCCATGTGGCCATCGACGGCCTGCAACTGGCCGACCCGAAGACCGACATCAACGCCTACCGCCGCGAAGTCGGCATGGTGTTCCAGCATTTCAACCTGTTCCCGCACATGACCGTGCTGGAGAACCTGTGCCTGGCGCAGAAGGTGGTGCGCAAGCGCGGCAAGGCCGAGCGTGAGGCCAAGGCCCGGGCCCTGCTGGAGAAGGTCGGTATCGCGCAGAAGGCCAACGAGTACCCGTCGCGGTTGTCCGGCGGCCAGCAGCAGCGCGTGGCGATTGCCCGTGCCTTGGCCATGGAGCCGAAGGTGATGCTGTTCGACGAACCGACCTCGGCGCTCGACCCGGAAATGGTCGGCGAAGTGCTGGATGTGATGAAGACCCTGGCTCAGGAAGGCATGACCATGGTCTGCGTTACCCACGAGATGGGCTTTGCCCGGGAAGTGGCTGACCGGGTGCTGTTCTTCGACCATGGCAAGTTGCTGGAAGATGCCTCGCCGGCGCAGTTCTTTGATACGCCGAAGGACCCGCGAGCGCAGGCGTTCTTGCGCCAGGTGCTGTAACCGCTTGGGGGCGCATTGCGCCCCCGGCAATCTCAAAGGCTGAATCGCCCGACCATCCCCCGCAATTGCCGCCCCAGTTGCTCCAGCTCGCCACTCGAAGCCGCCGTCTGTTCACTGGCCGCACTGGTCTGGTCAGACACATCGCGCACATTCAGCACACTGCGGTTGATCTGCTCGGCCACCACGCTCTGCTCTTCGCTGGCCGTGGCAATCTGCTGGTTCATGCCCTGGATACTCGACACCGTATCGGTGATCTGCCCCAGCGCATGCCCTGCCTTGCGGCTCAGCTCGACACTCTGCTCGGTCAGGCGCTTGCTGTTGTCGAGCAGGTGCGTGACCTCGTCTGTGCCGCTGTGCAGGCTTTCGATCAGTTGTTCGATCTCCTCGGTCGACTGCTGGGTCCGTTGCGCCAGCCCGCGTACCTCATCGGCGACCACCGCAAAACCACGCCCGGCTTCACCGGCCCGGGCTGCTTCGATCGCTGCGTTCAAGGCCAGCAGGTTGGTTTGTTCGGACACCGACTTGATCACATCGAGGATGCTGCCGATGCGCTGGCTTTCGCCCGCCAGATGCTGCATGGCTGCCAGGCAATCGTCCATCTGCCCAGCCAGTTGCTCGATGCAGCTGATGGCTTCGGCCACCACCTGATCGCCCACCTGCGCCTGCTGGTCGGCATTGGTTGCGGCCAGCGATGCTTGTTCGGCGTTCTGCGCCACCTCTTGCACGGTCGCGCTCATCTGGTTCATGGCGGTGGCCACCTGGTCGGTTTCCTCGCGTTGCTGGTTGATGCGCAGCTTGGTGTCCTCACTGCTGGCGGCCAGTTGCGTGGCCGCCTGTGACAGGTGGCCGACACCTTGGTCGATGCCGCCGATGAGCTCGCGCAGGCTCAAGGTCATGTCGCGCATGCTGGACTGCAACTGGCCCATCTCGTCACGGCGCAGCACCGGCTCGACCTGGCTCAGGTCGCCCTTGCTGATACGCGCGGCCACGGCCAGTGTCTGGCGCAGCGGCTGGGTAATCTGCAGGGTGATCAGCCAGCCGGCGATGACCCCCACCACCAGCGCCAGCACGGCCACGCTGGTCAGCAACGAGCGGGCTGCCAGGGCCTCGCTGTCGCGTTGCTCGACCTTGCGCTCGCCCAACTCCACGCTGACGGCGCTTAACTCATCACCCATGTTTTCCATGTTGCCTTGCAACTGCTCGACCCGCACGGCGGCGCTACGGTACTGGTCCAGGCTGGTGCGGTACTTGGCCAACTCGACACCGGGCTGTTCCGTCAGCGTGCGCGGCAGGCCCAGGGGCGCAAGCCCCTTGAGCAACTGGCCAAGGCTGCTGTCGGCGGCGTCAAGTGCGCCATCGCCGACTTTGGCGAAACCCTCGACGGGCGAGAAGGTATAGGCGGGTACCAGGCTCTGCTGGTTGGCGCCGTCGACGTGACGGCTGAGGGTATCCATCAGGCCCAGCACGCCGCTTTGCTGGCTGTCGGCAGGCATCTTCAGCAAGGCCTGGGTCTGCAGTTCGTCGATGACGTCGTTGAGTTTCTGCTCCTGCGCCTGCATGGCCTCGCGCAGCGCGTGCCGCTGTGCGACCGTGCGCTGCAGTTCGGCGAAGTCGTCGCGCAGGCGCTGCAACAATTGCAGCTTCTGGGTGAGCATCTGGCGTGAATCATCGACATGGCTGCGTTGCTGCAGGGTGGTCAGCATGCCTTCGAGCTGGTCGAGGATGCGCATGATGCGCGACTTGCTGGCGTCGTCGCCGAGCACGCGATAGGTGATGCGCTCTGCGCGCAGGTCCTTGACCAGGTCGTTGATCAGGCCGATTTCACTGAGTTGTTCCGAGCGGGTGATAGCGCCATCCAGCGCGCGCCAGCCGCTGAGGGTGGTGGCCAGGGTAAGCAGCAAGACCACGGCGAAGCCGAGGGCAAGCTTGGCGCCGACACCGACGTTGCCGAGCCTGCGGTTGAGGTAGCCGAGCATGATGTGTCTCCGTCCGTTTGAGAGAGGGCATGCCGGCGCAATGCCGGCATGACACCCCTGCCCATCGGCCGCGGAGGCGTAGGACTTGACCTGATAATCCCGTAGGAAAATTCAGCAAAGACTGTATGAATTTCTGCAGGCCCGCCGCGACGCTTGTGTAGGAGCGGCCTTGCGTCGCGAACGGGGCGCGTAGCGGCCCTGGTTTTTCAGCTTCGCCGCAGAGAGTGCTGGGGGCGCTACGCGCCCCGATCGCGACGCAAGGCCGCTCCTACACCACGCCCGCAGGCCTTGCACGATCAGAGCCTGAACCGCCCTACCAGCCCTTGCAGGTGCGTGCCTAACCGCGCCAGTTCCACACTGGAGCTGGCCGTCTCTTCACTGGCCGCCGAGGTCTGATCGGAGATATCCCGCACATTCATCACGCTGCGGTTGATCTCCTCGGCCACCGCGCTCTGTTCTTCCGCCGCCGTGGCAATCTGCTGGTTCATCGCCTGGATCGACGACACGGTACGGGTGATGGTCTCCAGAGAGCCCCCGGCGCGGCGGGTCAGCTCGACACTGCTGTCGGTCAGCTGGCGGCTGTTGTCCATCACGCTGGCCACACGTTGCGTGCCGCTTTGCAAGCCGGCAATCAGTTCTTCGATTTCTTCGGTCGACTGCTGCGTACGCTGGGCCAGGCTGCGCACTTCGTCGGCGACTACGGCAAAGCCACGCCCGGCCTCGCCGGCCCGTGCTGCCTCGATCGCCGCGTTGAGGGCCAGCAGGTTGGTCTGCTGGGCCACCGATTTGATCACATCGAGCACGCTGCCGATCTTGTCGCTCTCGGCCTTGAGCTGGTTCATCGCTTCGCTGGAGTTGGCCACCTCAGAGGCCAGGCGCTCGATCTGGGCCACCGCCTCACCCACCACCCGATCACCCTCGCGGGCTTGTTGGTCGGCCATCAACGCGGCTTCCGAGGCCTGTTCGGCATTGCGTGCCACCTCGTGCACGGTGGCGGTCATCTGGTTCATGGCCGTCGCCACCTGGTCGGTTTCTACCTTCTGGTTGTTGACCCCGGCGCTGGTCTGCTCGGTCACCGCCGACAGTTCCTCGGCGGCGCTGGCGATCTGCGTGACACCGTCGCCGATGCCGCCGATCAACTCACGCAGGCCCTGGGTCATGCGCTGCATGCTGGCCTGCAACTGGCCCAGTTCGTCGCGGCGTTGTACCGGCAAGTCCTGGCTCAGGTCGCCACTGGCCACGCGCTCGGCAGCGTTCAGGGTCTGGCGCAGTGGGATGATGATCTGCCGGGTGATGGCCCAGGCCGCCAGCAGGCCCAGCGCCAGGGCCAGGGCGGTGGCGGCGGCGAGTAGGGTCTTGGCCTGGCTGGCACCGGCGTTGCGCACTGCCGTCTGTGAGGTGGTCATCGTCTGGCTGGTCTGCAGCAGCACCGAGCCTTGGTCGGCCATGTGTTGCAGCGCCTGCTCGCTGGCAGCCTGCGCACTGCCGAACTGGTTGACCGCGTCACGGTAGCCGGCCAGGGCGGTGGCGGCATCGTCGAGGCTGGCGGCATGTTCGGCGGGCACCTTGGCCGGCAGCGCCTTGAGTTCGGCCAGGGCCTGGTCGATGGCCTTCAGTGCGGTCTGCTGGTACTGCGCATCGCCGCTGTAGGTATAGCCACGGACCTGGAAGCGCGCTTGTTGCAGCAGTGCGCTGACGTCCACCGCATACTGGTATTGGCTGATATCGCCGCCCTGCAGCAGGCCCCGCTTGACCCGGCCGACCAGCTCGACGGCCTTGTCGGCGCTGTCGCCAAGCACGGCACGGCTGGCCTCGCGGCGCTGGCCGGCCTGTTTCAGGTCGTTGAACGCTTGTTGATAGATGCGCACGGCCTCGCGCTGCTGTTCGAGGCGCTGGCGGTCGGCGGGGAGTTCGATCTGGCCCAGCATCAGCTGCACCTGGCGATCAAGATTGGCCAGGGCCTTTTCCAGCTCGGCCACAGCGGCGTCATTGCGGTCGCGCTGGTAATGCTGGCGGGCGATGCGCAGTTCCTGGGTGTATTGCTGGATCACCGAGATATTACCCAGCTTGTCGCCGCGGTCGATGACGCTGTCCAGGCCGTGCCAGCCGGTCAGGGTAATGGCCAGGGTCAGTAGCAGTACCAGGCCGAAGCCCAACCCCAGCTTGCGATTGACGCTTACATTTCCCAGCACGTGGGCTAACCATCGGTACATGTTCGACTCCCCGGTAACTTGGCAGCACGGTTAATTATTGTGTTGCCAAGGCATCGGCCCGGGAGAGAGAAACTTGATGGGTGAAAAGCCTGACGATTGCGTCAGAAAATACGCGATAACAGCGCGATTACGGCAGTCTCCACGCGCAGGATGCGCTCACCCAGTTGCACAGGCGCAAGGCCAGCCTTGCCCAGCAGCTCGACTTCATAGGGGATCCAGCCACCCTCAGGGCCGATGGCCAGGGTCACCGCTTGCTCGACGGCCCGCGGGCAGGCAGGGTAGGGGCCGGGGTGGCCCACCAGGCCCAAGGTGCCTTCGGCGATGGCCGGCAGGCGGTCTTCGACGAACGGCTTGAAGCGCTTCTCGATGATCACCTCGGGCAACACCGTGTCGCGGGCCTGCTCCAGGCCCAGGATGAGGTTTTCGCGAATGCTTTCGGGGTTAAGGAAAGGCGTTTGCCAGAAACTCTTCTCGACCTTGTAGCTGTTCACCAGGATCAGGCGCTCGACACCCAGGGTGGCGACGGTCTGGAACAGCCGGCGCAGCATTTTCGGCCGCGGCACCGCCAGCACCAGGGTCAGCGGCAGCTTGGCTGGCGGCGGCTGGTCGAAGCCCACTTGCAGTTCCGCTTCATGGCCTTCCAGGCGCACCACGGTGGCGCGGCCCATCAACCCGTTGACCTGCCCGACGCGCAGGCTATCGCCCACCGCCACCCGGTGAATCTCCTGCATGTGGGTGAAACGCCGGTCGGCCAGGACCACGCGGTCGGCTGCGATGAAATCGGCTTGTTCGAGTAACAGCAGGTTCACGGTTGCGTCGCAGGGGGTTGGTCGTTGTGATCGTTTGCGGCTTCATCGTGCTCGCTGCGCTTGCGGATCAGGCTGCCACACAGCACACCGACCTCGAACAACAGCCACATGGGCACTGCCAGCAAGGTCTGGGAGAAGATGTCCGGCGGGGTCAGGACCATGCCGACCACGAAGCAGCCGATGATCACGTAAGGGCGAACCTTCTTCAGGTACTTCACGTCGACCACGCCGATCCACACCAGCAACACCACGGCCACCGGGATCTCGAAGGCGACGCCAAAGGCGAAGAACAGGGTCATGACGAAGTCGAGGTAGCTGGCGATGTCGGTCATCATCGACACGCCTTCCGGTGTGGCGCTGGCGAAGAAGCCGAAAATCAGCGGGAACACCAGGAAATAGGCGAAGGCCATGCCGGCGTAGAACAGGAAGATGCTCGACACCAGCAGCGGAATGGCGATGCGTTTTTCATGGCGGTACAGCCCGGGTGCGATGAAGCCCCAGATCTGTTGAAGAATGAACGGGATCGCCAGGAACAACGACACGATCATGGTCAACTTGAACGGCGTGAGGAACGGCGAGGCCACGTCGGTGGCGATCATCGTCGCATTGGCCGGCAGGTGGTCGCGCAGCGGCGCCGAGACCAGGGTGTAGATCTGCTGGGCGAAGGAGAACAACCCGGCAAAGATCAGGAAGATGACGGCGACACAACGCAGCAGGCGAGTGCGCAGTTCGGTCAGGTGCGAGACCAGCGGCATGGGCTGGTCGTGTTCCGGATTTTCGCTCATGGGGCTCGCGGCGGTTGTGGCGGTTCAGAGGGTGCGGCCGGGGCGGCAGGCGTGGCGTCTGGCGTAGCTTCGAGCCCTGCGGGAGGTTGCACCGTGGCCGTGGTGACCGGTGGCTGCACCGGTGGCGTCTGCGGGTTGAGGATGCGCCGGGCTTCCTCTTCCATGTGCAGGATGTGCTCGTTGTGCAGCTGCCGACGGATATCGTCGGCGCCGATCTCGCGCTCGACTTCCATCTTGATGCTGTTGAAGCTGCGCTTGAGGCGCCCGATCCACAGCCCGGCCGTACGCGCGGCGCCGGGCAGGCGCTCGGGGCCGAGCACCAGCAGGGCGACGAGGCCGACGAGCAGCAGCTCACTGAAACTGATGCCGAACATGGGTCAGTCTTTCCGCTGTGGCTCTTGGACCGGCTGGGCCTGGCCCTCGATGGTGTGGCCCTGGGCCTGCTGGGCAGTGTTCTGCACTGGCGGAACGGGCTGTGCAGGCGGCGGCGTCTGCTCGGCCGGCTTGTTCTCTTCGTCGCTCATGGCCTTGCGAAAGCCCTTGATCGACTCGCCGAGGTCGCTGCCGAAGTTTTTCAGCTTCTTGGTGCCGAACACCAGCACTACCACCACCAGCAGTACAATCCAGTGTTTCCAGTCAAAGATACCCATGTTGCTCTCCTAGAATTCTATTCAGTCAGGCGGAAGGTTGACGCGCAGCCTTCTCGTCATGCCCGGAAAGCCCGAAACGGCGCTCCAGTTCATCGAGCACGGCCTGTGGATGCTGCCCCAACGCGCTGAGCATCACCATGCTATGAAACCACAGGTCGGCGGTTTCATAGATGACATCGCTGTAATCCTTGCTGATCGCAGCATCCTTGGCGGCAATGATCGTCTCGATGGACTCTTCGCCGAGCTTCTCGAGGATCTTGTTCAGGCCCTTGTGATGCAGGCTTGCCACGTAGGAGCTGTCGGGCGCCGCGTGCTTGCGTTGTTCAAGCACTTCGGCCAGGCGGTTGAGGGTGTCGCTCATGTCAGTGTCCTGCGCTATAGATGGCGTCCGGGTCCTTCAGGACCGGGTCGACGGTTTGCCATTGGCCGTCTTCGTAGACGCGGTAGAAGCAGCTTTCGCGGCCGGTATGGCAGGCGATATGGCCCAGTTGCTCGACCATCAGGATGATCACGTCGGCATCACAGTCCAGGCGCATTTCGTGCAATTTCTGTACATGGCCGGACTCCTCGCCCTTGCGCCACAGTTTGCCACGCGAGCGCGACCAGTAGATGGCGCGTTGCTCGGCGGCAGTCAGGGCCAGGGATTCGCGGTTCATCCAGGCCATCATCAGCACGCGTCCGGTCTTGTGGTCCTGGGCAATGGCCGGTACCAGGCCATCGCTGTTCCACTTGATCTCGTCCAGCCAGTCTTTCATCGTCGACTCCAAAACGGACCCGCTCCTGTGCCGGGCCCTTTGCGCTAGTGTGCCAGCCAGAGGCGCGGCTGGCTATTGGCGCACGATCAGGTAAAGGCCAGCGGCCAGCATCAGCCATGCCGGCCAGGCGGCCGGGGCGGCCAGGCTGGCGGCCTCGGCGGCACCTGCGGCCAGTACCGCGCCACCGCCGAGCAGGCCGGCGCCGAGCAGGCGCAGTGCCCAGCGGTCGCCCTGGCGGCGCCGCTGGGGCAGTTGCGGGTCGTGCAGGTGCGGTTGCGACAGGCGTTCGAGCAGGTCGCGGGTCATGCCGGCCAGGTGCGGCAGTTGCTCGGCCTGGCTGTACAGGTTGCCGACCATGGCCTTTGGGCTGTAGCGCTCGCGCATCCAGCGTTCCAGAAACGGTTTGGCGGTGCTCCACAGGTCCAGGTCGGGGTACAACTGGCGGCCCAGGCCCTCGATGTTGAGCAGGGTCTTCTGCAGCAACACCAGTTGCGGCTGGACCTCCATGTTGAAGCGCCGGGCGGTCTGGAACAGGCGCATCAGCACCTGGCCGAAGGAAATGTCTTTCAACGGTTTTTCGAAGATCGGCTCGCACACGGTACGGATCGCGGCTTCGAACTCATTGACCTTGGTGTGCGCCGGCACCCAGCCCGAATCGATGTGCAGTTGCGCGACGCGGCGGTAATCACGCTTGAAGAAGGCGATCAGGTTGCGCGCCAGGTAGTCCTGGTCCTCTGCGGTGAGGCTGCCGACGATGCCGCAGTCGATGGCGATGTACTGCGGGCTCCACGGCTTTACCGTGCTGACGAAAATGTTGCCGGGGTGCATGTCGGCATGGAAGAAGCTGTCACGGAACACCTGGGTGAAGAACACCTCCACACCGCGCTCGGCCAGCAGCTTCATGTCGGTACGCTGGTCGGCCAGGGTTGCCATGTCGGTGACCGGCACGCCGTAGATGCGCTCCATCACCAGCACCTTGGGCCGGCACAGGTCCCAGTAGACCTGGGGCACGTACATCAGCTCGGAGCCCTCGAAGTTGCGCCGCAACTGGCTGGCGTTGGCCGCCTCGCGGAGCAGGTCGAGTTCGTCGTAGATGGTCTTTTCGTAATCGTTGACCACTTCGACCGGGTGCAGGCGGCGAGCGTCGGCAGACACCCGCTCGGCGCCCTTGGCGATCAGGAACAGCCAGGCCAGGTCCTGGGCAATGATCGGTTTGAGGCCCGGGCGTACCACCTTGACCACGACTTCTTCGCCGCTCTTCAGGCGCGCGGCGTGTACCTGGGCCACCGAGGCCGAGGCCAGCGGTTCGACGTCGAAACGGCTGAACACCTCACCGACCTTGGCGCCGAGCTGCTCCTCGATCAATGCCACGGCCTTTTTCGGGTCGAACGGCGGCACGCGGTCTTGCAGCAGCATCAGTTCGTCGGCGATGTCGGTGGGCAGCAGGTCGCGGCGGGTGGACAGCAGCTGGCCGAACTTGATGAAGATCGGCCCCAGGTCCTGCAGCGCCAGGCGCAGGCGCGCGCCACGGCTGAGCGCGGAGGGCGTGCGCGGCAGCCAGCGCCAGGGCATCAGCAGGCGCAGGCTCATCAGCCACCAGGGCAGGGGCAGGTCGAACAGCAGGTCATCGAGGCGGTAGCGGATCACCACACGCTGGATGCGAAAGAGACGGCGGACGGCGAGCAGCTTCATGCGTTATCGCTGGTATCAAGGGATCGGGAGAGGCGCAGCAGGCGCGCCTCTAAGCGTTCTGTATCGACCTTCAAGGCATCGAGCTCGCTGAAGGCGGCTTCGGCTTCGCGTTTGCCGACCAGGGTGCGGGACTCTTCGGCCAGGTACTCGGAGAGGTTCTGGCTGAAGCGCGTCAGGCCTTGGCGGGTCCAGCGCGCACGCAGGCGGATGTGGCCTGCCAGCAGCGCGGTGGCGACCGGGCCGAGCCAACGCTGCAGTTCGTGCTCCCAGTCCAGCTCCAGGTCCTGCAACACGCCGAACAGGTCGAGCAGTACGGCGCTGTCGCCATGCAGTTCGACCTGCGGGCTGTGCAACACGGCGGTCTTGTCCCTGGCCAAGGCCAGTTGCGCCAGGCTGCCAGCGGGGGCGCGCAGGCTGCAGTCGACCTCGCCTTCCCAGTGCGCGGCCAGCATCAGGCCGTCTTCATCGGGCAGGATGAACACCTGCAGGGCCGGCTGACGGCAATCGATCTCGATGACCTTGCCTTCGAGCGCAGCCAGCCGCGGCAATGCCGTGCTGTCCATGCGCAGGACGCGGTTCAGGCCATGTTCGACGCTGGCGAGCAGCCCGGCCAGCAGCATCAGGGCTTGATTCCCCGGTGTACGGCGACGATGCCGCTGGTCATGTTGTGGTAGGTGACGCGGTCGAAGCCGGCGTCGACCATCATGGCCTTGAGGGTTTCCTGGTCGGGGTGCATGCGGATCGATTCGGCCAGGTAGCGGTAGCTTTCCGAGTCGTTGGTGATCAGCTTGCCGGCCAGTGGCATGAAGGCGAACGAGTACGCGTCATAGGCCTTGGACATCAGCTTGCTGGTCGGCTTGGAGAATTCGAGGATCAACAGGCGCCCGCCCGGCTTGAGCACGCGCAGCATCGAGCGGATGGCTTCGTCCTTGTGGGTGACGTTGCGCAGGCCGAAGGCGATGGTCACGCAGTCGAAGTGGTTGTCCGGGAACGGCAGCTTCTCGGCGTCGGCCTGGACGAACTCGATGTTGCCCGCCACGCCACGGTCGAGCAGGCGGTCACGGCCAACCTTGAGCATCGACTCGTTGATGTCGGCCAGCACTACCTGCCCGGTCGGGCCGACCAGCCGCGAGAACTTGGCGGCCAGGTCACCGGTACCGCCGGCAATGTCCAGCACGCGGTTGCCGCTGCGCACGCCCGACAGCTCGATGGTGAAGCGCTTCCACAGGCGGTGCATGCCGCCGGAAAGCACGTCGTTCATCAGGTCGTACTTGGCCGCCACCGAGTGGAACACCTCGGCGACTTTCTTGGCTTTCTGGCTCTCGGGGACGTCCTGGTAGCCAAAATGGGTGGTGGGTTCGGCGTGTTCGCCTTTGCGCTGGTCGTTCATATCGCTTCACCGGAAAAAATTACCGCCATTCTAGGGCGAACGGGCGGATTTGTCTTGGCGGGGTGTGCCGGGGGGCAGGGGCGGGCATAATGCCGATTATGTCTTCATATTCAGGAACACCCGCATGACCCAGATCAGCGTCGAACGCAAACACTCCCTTGGCCGCGAGGCCGCTCGCGCCAAGGCCGAAGCGCTGGTGGACAAGCTGAGCCGCGAATATGACCTCAAGGCCACCTGGAACGGCGACCGCGTCGACGTGGCACGCAGTGGCGCCAACGGCAGCGTGCACATCGGTGACGACAGCATCCGCGTCGAGCTGAAACTGGGCATGATGCTGTCGATGATGAGCGGCACCATCAAGGGCGAGATCGAGCGGGCGCTGGACAAGGCGCTGGCCTGACCCGAGCGGTTTTCAGACGGACGGGAACGGGATCACCCCATCGATCTGCTCAAGGCGCAAATCGCCCCGGTAGATGTTTATCCGCTCTGCCGAGTCGTGTGAGCGCTGCAGGCGCTCGTCTCGGTTCATCGCCCGTGGCTCCCAGAATTTCAAGTGGCCTTTGGCGAACTCACGCGGCGCGGCTTGGGCACTGGTGTAGTGAAAGTGCGCTTCCCAGAGTTTCTGCCTGGGTTGTATGCGATGGATGGCATACACATCCAGGTAGTCGTTTTGCTTGAGCCGTTTGCGCGTCTTGGCCAGTGCGATCTCGATATGGCCCTCCTGATGCAGGTAGCGCAGAGCCGTGCTGTCCGGGTGTTGGGTGTTGAAGTAGGCATCGGTTAGCAAGCGGCGCTTTTCTGCCTGCAACTGCGCGACGGCTTCGTTCAGCTGCACCGCCAGGGCCTGGCCGTCGGCTGGCCCGGCCGTCAGTTGACGGGCGATGTCGGCCATGTCCTGAATCTGCCAGTCCATCAGGTCTGCCAGGCTATTGGGTTCCTTCGAGTAGCGGGCGATCAGGGCAAGCTTGTCGGCTTTCTGCGCGAGCAGGCTGGTGCCGACCTGGCGCAAGTAGGCATTGCTGCGAGGGGTGGCGATGCTGGGGAGTTGTTCCCACTGATCGCTGCGCTGCTGGTACTCAATGGTCTGCTGGGTCAATGGGTCGTTCTGCGTCGCCACGCCGTTGTCCTGAGCCTGTTCGGCCAGGATCGTTCTGCCTTGCGTGGTGCGGATCAGCTTGCGTTTGCCTGGCCGCCCTCGGTAAGTCATCTGGCGGGCTTGCGCCGGCTCACCGCTTTCACCGGCGCGCAGCGCGTTGTTCAGGTCATGCTCGGCCGATGACTTCAAGGCCGTCAACTGGCTGATGTATTGCTCCACGCGTGCAGCGTTCAGTGCTGGCTCGTTCAATGACAACAAGTAGTTGGCTTTACCCAGCGATGTCTCGTATTCACGCAATGCAGTGCCGAGGATTTCTGCCTGTTCCTCGGCGGGCAAGTTTGCCGCGGCCAGGCCGTCATGGCTTAGCAATGCCGCTTGGAAGCCAGGGTTGCGCAGCGCTGCCTGCATGCGCAGCAGCTCGTTGAAGTTTTCACGGGTGAGTTGATCTCTGTCGACACTCAGCTGGGCCAGGTCGGCGAGTAACTGAGCGCGCATGATGACGGTTGAAAAGTGGCGTTGGCCGATGACCTCCTCAAGCTTTGCCTGCTTGCCTTCGAACTGCAGGCTGGTGTCGGCCAGGGCTTGGGCGAGGTTCTGGTCGAGGCGTTCACTGACCGCCAGCAAGCGCTTGTGGGTGGCGTGGGCAGCTTCCACGTTATCGCGGTAGGCAAGGTACAGCAGCCCCTGTTCTTCACCAAAGGGTAGCCTGGCCAATTGCTCGGACTGTTGCTTGAGGACGTCATAGTCGGTCAGGTCGAGCAAACGGTGATAAAGATGCACGTCCGTTTCGAGCAGTTGCTCCGACCACTGGCCGCGGGCGTAAGCCGATCTGCTGTTTGGGTCGAACCTGGCGAATCGGGGCTCGCTCATTTGGCCAAACAGCTCGATTTGCGAGGTTAGCAAGTTGACCTGTTTTTCGTACGTCAGTGACAGTATCTGCAGGTGTGGCTGGGCCTCGTTGCGCATGGTCTGAAGCGTGCGCAACTGCGTCTGCAGTGCTTCGGGTAGCTCGTTGCGGGCCACGCCCGGGTACTGTTTCACCGTCTGCCTGAATGCCGCTGCGGCATTGTCGTAGGCTTGGGTCAGCGTCAGGTAGCGTTCAATGAAGCGCTCGTTCTTCACCAGTTCGTCGTCGTTGCGTTTGCGGTTTTCCTGCAAGGCAACCATTGCCCGTCGATTTTCATCGAGCATCGTCTTGCGCGACCTGGGCATGCCGCCCGCCAGCCGCAAATCGATCGCCCATTCGCCGTTCCAGCGGGTCAGCCACGGCCCTCTGCTGCGCTCGCGGCCGACGATGAGGTAGCCATCCCATTCGCCCCCCTGCGCCGCCCAGTCGCCTTTGCTGGTGTCGGGCCCGATGATGCGAACCCCCGACCAGCTCTCTTCGACTTCGTAGGTGGCGGCTCCCAGCTTCACGTAATAGCGCCCGTCGATGTTGTAGAGCCCGCGCAGGCGTCCTTGCGGCTGTGCAGCCAGCCCATGCAGGTCAACGTTGGCGCGCAGTTCGAGCAGGGCGCTGCGTGCTGCGTCGGGCAAATTGCCCAGGCGTTGGTTGTCGCTCCAGGCGCTCACCCTGAACGTCGTGGGCATAGCGTGTTCTGTGGGGGGGAGCCAGTCTCTGGCCTGAGGCTGTTCCTGTGGCGTCGCGCTGCCCGCTTGCCGAGGCAAAGGCCCACCCAGGTGCACCCCGGTTTGCCCGGGCGGGCTCGTTTCAGGGCGCGCCGTGGCAGGCGTATGCACCAATAGCATGGCGATACTGAACAACAGGTCGGAGCAGGCCAGGGCCTTTTCCTCAAGGCTGCCCTGGGACAGTGCTGCCAGGTCGGCTTTCACGCTGATAAACGCCGAGACCAGCCAGGCTACTGTCGCCGCAGGCCCGCGCAGCAGCACGGTGACCGTGTTGAACGCGAGCCAGCCCAGTTGGATGACCATCGCCCAGCGCTGTTGGGCATTGGAGACACTCTGCCGTGAGGCCAGCAGCAACATCGCCTCGGCATGTGCCTCGAGCAGTTGGCTGTCCAAGTCGTCTGCCCACGCCTTGAAGGCCAGACTGGCCGGCGCACGCAACTGCTCCAGGGCATGGTCGCTCATCATTGTGCCGGGCCCCAGCAGATCTGCCAGTTCGGACAGGTGAGGGTGCAAGTGGGGGAGGGTGAAACCATCGTTTTCGTAGATCGGGCGGTCAGCATCATCCAGCCAGGCCAGAATATTTCGTTGCAACTCACCGGCGGCACGGATGCTGGCCATGAGCTGCGCCTGGCTGGCGTACTCGTGCAAGCTTCGGCTTGCGCCAAGAGGGCAGTAGAGTATCCAGGACCGGGTCTGTACAACCTCGATCAGAAACATGCCACGTACCCGGTTCGCCTTGGTGGCGCCCGCTGCACAGTTGAAGGCCAGAGGGGCCACTTTTATCGCGGTCGCGGCAGCTGTCGAGTCATCGCAGAATTCAGCCAGTGCCTGGCATGCACGCTCACTCAGATGCCCCTCGATCTTGGCTTGCAGCGCGTCAAACAGCAGGGTGCTGCGCCATTGCCTGGCGAAGCCCTGGATGCGCTTGACTCGATCAGTCGGGTCTTGCAGCCGGGCATGGAGGTACAGGGGGTACTGACCCCCGACGTCGAGCGTGTGTACCAGCCCGTTGATGTAGTCGAGGGTCAGCCAACCCTCGGCGGCCTGGGTGCTGTCCATGGTTACGGCCGAGGCCACTTCATGCTGGCTCGGCTGCAAGCGCGCGATAGCCAGTTCGGTAAGGGTGATGGTTTCAAGGGGTTCCAGGCGGGCCGGCCCGTTGGACGATGCCTCGACGACCTGCGAGATCGTGATGAGCAGGTGGTCGGGGTCCACGCTTGTTTTGTCTGGGTGGTCCGCGTGCATCTGTTCTCGCAGGCGCCGGGCGGTGTAGTGCTGAAGGTCCTCGAGATCAGCAAGCGCCGGCGTGCCCTTTGCCAACGCTTGACGCGAGGACAATGCCAGCATTGCCATGTGGTAGCGGAAACGGTCGGTGGCACTGGCCTGGGCAAGCCAGCCCGGCAGGGGGATGGCGGGCGCCTGCTGGTCGGTGCTGCCGGCGTCGGTGAACGCAGAGGAGGGGTCGCTGAGTTGGCTGTAAAGGCTTTCCAGCTCACGCGCCTGGGCGATCGGGTAAAGCTGCACGCGCTCGATGTTCTGCAGGGCAGCGTTGAGCAACTGGCTGGCCTGGTAGCGGAAGGCGCAGCCGTTAACCGGTTCGCAGGCCCAAGAGAGTGTGTCGAAATCATAGCGGTCGGCCAGCGCGTCGCGCAGCGCGCAGGCGAACTCGGCGAGGTCGTCGAAGCGACGTACAGTGCCTGATGGCTGGCACCAGAGCACCAGGCGACGCTCATCGCGCTCCGCGATCACCAGCAGGTCCGCCGATACCAGCCGATGCTCGACACTTTGCTGCTGAAGCGATACCTGCAGGCCCTGCACGGCAGGGGTGGCGTTGTCTTCGGCGACCAACCCGTACAACAGGTTCTTCTCGTCCTCGTTCAGGCCCATGCGCTCGATCGCATTGAGCAACGCGGCCTTGAGCACCTGCTCCAGCCAGCGCAAGCGGGACACATCCGAGTCGCCATCGCGCCCACACCAGAAGCTGGCCTGCGCGTGTTGGAACGTTTCGATGAGGGTTGCCAGCACCTCGTCGAATACCTGGTTCACCTCAGCCATGCGCAGTTCAATGACGGGGGCTTGCGGCTGTGGGCGAAAAACCTCGGGCGGCGACAGGCTGAGCTGGTCGGTGGCGGCCAGGGCCATGGGGCTGCTGCTCAGGAAGTGCTCGAGCAACGTCTCGACCAGATCACGCTGCCCGACTGAGCCATCGCCTGCTTGCGCGGGGAGGATGGTCATGCCTTCGAGAGACTGGAGCTGCGGGTGGTTGCTGCGAATCCAGGGGTAACGGTCTGCCAGCGCTTCGAAGGCGGCCCTGGCCATGACGCTACGCAAGCTGGGGCGTTCGGCAAAGCAGGCAGCAACCAGGTGCCTGAAGGAGAGATGACCAAGGGGGGCGGCGGGGGGCATGTCAGGAGCGCTCCAGTCGGATGGGAGCTGCATGCTTGTCCGCTTTCCAGGGGCCGTGGTGGTAGATACGTAAGCGCCGAGCTTAGGGTGAAGATTCTAATTTGGCCCACTACCTTATGCTCAAGCCCAACCTCCATGGGCGGTTCCTCTCCACTCATGAGCATGAGGTACAGAGCATGGCCAAAGTGAATGTGAAGAAAAAGGACGACGCCCTGGGCACCCTGGGCGAGGTGCGCGGCTACGCGCGCAAGATCTGGCTGGCAGGTATCGGCGCTTACGCCCGCGTCGGCCAGGAAGGTTCCGAGTACTTCAGCGAGCTGGTCAAGGCCGGCGAAGGCGTTGAAAAACGTGGCAAGAAACGCATCGACAAAGAGCTCGATGCCGCCAATACCCAGATCGACGAAGCGACCCAGGAAGTCAGCCGCGTACGCGGCAAGGTCGAAGTTCAACTGGACAAGATCGAAAAAGCTTTCGACGCACGGGTTGGTCGCGCCTTGAATCGCCTCGGCATTCCGTCTAAACATGACGTTGAGGCGTTGTCCATCAAGCTTGAACAGCTGCACGAGCTGCTTGAGCGCGTCGCGCACAAACCATAAGGAGAGCAGGATGGCTGGCAAGAAGAATTCCGATAAAGAAAGCAGCTCCTGGGTCGGCGGGATCGAGAAGTACTCCCGCAAGATCTGGCTGGCCGGGCTGGGTATCTATTCGAAGATCGACCAGGACGGCCCGAAGCTGTTCGACACGTTGGTGAAAGACGGCGAGAAGGCCGAGAAGCAGGCCAGGAAGACCGCTGAAGATGTCGCCGAAACCGCCAAGTCTTCGACCACCTCGCGGGTGTCTGGCGTGAAGGACCGTGCGCTGGGCAAGTGGAGCGAGCTCGAAGAAGCCTTCGACAAGCGCCTGAACAGCGCCATCTCGCGCCTGGGCGTACCTAGCCGCAACGAGATCAAGGCCCTGCACCAGCAGGTAGACAGCCTGACCAAGCAGATCGAGAAGCTGACCGGTGCTTCGGTCACGCCGGTTTCCAAGGCTGCTGCGAGCAAAGCTGCTGCGAGCAAGACTGCGGCCAAGCCGTTGGCCAAGGCGCCTGCCAAACCGGCTGCTAAAACCGCTGCTGCCAAGCCTGCGGCCAAGGTTGCTGCGGCCAAACCCGCGGCCAAACCCGCAGCCAAGGTTGCCGCTGCCAAGCCGGCGGCAAAACCGGCTGCCAAGTCTGTTGCAGCCAAGCCTGCTGCAGCGAAGAAACCTGCGGTGAAGAAGGCCCCGGCCAAACCGGCTGCGGCCAAACCGGCAACACCGGCCACCAGCGCCGCACCCGCTGCCACCGCAGCGCCAGCGCCAAGCGCGGCACCGGCCAGCAATACACCGTCGGCACCGGTGAGCGCAGTTACCGAAGCCTGATACTGCGTGGCTTTTTCGCGGGCTTGCCCCGCGAAGAAGCCACTGCCGATTGAACAGCTTTACCCCTCCAGGTACCTCACCGCCAACTGCTCCGCCGCCGCCCTTGCCGGGGGCTGCAGGTGCGGTGCCACCAGCATCATCACCTGATACACGACAATCCCCACATCCCCCTCGCGCCCCAGCACGCGCTGGTAATCCAGCGAGAACATCAGCGTCAGGGTGATCTGCTCCACCAGTTGCCCCAGTGCCTGGGTCTCGCTTACCACCTGCCCCTGGCCCTTGAGGCTGGCGAGCAACGCGGCAAGGGTGCGCTTGAGCGCGTTGATCAGGCTGCGCATGCCACGGGCCAGCTTGGGCAGGCGCCCGGTCAGGTTCGACAAGTCCTGGAACAGGAAACGGTACTGGGCCATGCGTTCGACGATCAGGTGCAGAAACAGCCAGTAGTCCTCGGCATCCAGGCGCACCTCCAGGGGCGGGTCGAGCAGAGGCATCAGCGCCTCTTCGAAGCGCTCGAACAGGCCCAGCACCACAGGCTCCTTGCCATGGAAGTGGTAGTACAGGTTGCCAGGGCTGATGCCCAGCTCGTTGGCGATCTCCAGGGTCGAGACGTTCGGTTCGCCCTGCTGGTTGAACAGCTGCAGGGCGCATTCAAGGATACGGTCGCGAGTTTTCATCCAGGCGGTGTGCTCATCGGGTCAGGACATAGGTGCCTGGCGCAGGGCCCAGCGGCGGATAGGTTGCATTACCAAGCTCGGTGCGTGGCGCCTTCAGTGGGCCGGAACGGGGTGTGACCCACTCCAGCCACAAGGGCCACCAACTGCCCTCGCTACGTTGGGCGTCGTGGAACCACGCGCGCGGGTCGCTCGACAGCTTGGGGTTGGCCAGGTAATAGGCCTTGGGGTTGCCGGGTGGGTTGATGATGCTCTGGATATGCCCGCTGTTGGCCAGTACAAAGCGCCGTTCGCCGCCCAGCAACAGGGCCGAGCGATACACGGCGTCCCAGGGGGTGATGTGGTCGTTGCTGCCGGCCACGGTGAAGCTGTCGAGGTCGACCTGTTTGAGGTCGATGGGCGTGCCGCAGACTTCCAGGCCCGCCGGGTGGGTCAGTGGGTTGAGCTTGAAGAAGTCGAGCAGGTCGCCATGCAGTGCGGCGGGCAGGCGCGTGCTGTCGGCGTTCCAGTAGAGAATGTCGAAGGCTGGCGGGGTCTTGCCGAGCAGGTAGTTGTTGACCCAGTAGTTCCAGATCAGGTCGTTGGGCCGCATCCAGGCGAAGATGCGCGCCACCTCGGCGCCGTCCAGCACGCCGCGCTGGTAGGAGCGGCGCTTGGCCGCCTCGAGGGTCTGCTCGTCGGCGAACAGGCTGGCAGGGCTTTCGAACTTGCTGTCGAGCAGGCTGACCAGGTACGTGGCGCTGCGTACCCGGCGCAGCTGGTGCTTGGCTTGCAGGTGGCCTTGCAGCGCCGCCATGGTCAGGCCGCCGGCGCAGGCGCCCATCAGGTTGGGGTCGCGGTTGCCGCTGATGCTGCGGCAGGCATTGAGCGCTTCTTCCAGGGCCTGAACGTAGCTGGACAGGCCCCACTCGCGGTGCCGTGGATCGGGGTTGCGCCAGCTGACCATGAACACCTGCAGGCCATTCTTGAGCATGTACTGGACGAAACTGTTGGTCGCGCTCAGGTCGAAGATGTAGAACTTGTTGATTTGCGGCGGCACCACCAGCAGGGGGCGGGTGTGCTGCTTTTCACTCATCGGCTGGTACTGGATCAGCTCCAGCAACTCGTTGCGAAACACCACGGCGCCTGGGGTTGCCGCCACATTGCCGCCCACCTCGAAGGCGCGCTCGTCGACCTGGCGAGGCAGGCCGTCGTTGTGGCGCAGATCGTCGAGTAGGTGCGCGGCGCCACGCAGCAGGCTCTGGCCGCCGGTATTGAGCAGCTCCTTCACCGCCAGCGGGTTGAGCAGCGAGTTGCTGGGCGCCAGGGCGTCGTTGATCAGGGTGAACAGGAACTGCGCACGGGCCCGGTCATCGGCGTCCAGGTGGCTTTCCTCGATCCACAGGCGGGTCTGCTTCTGCCAGGCCAGGTAGGCTTGCAGGCCACGCCGGTACAGCGGGTTCTGGCTCCATGTCGGGTCGCTGAAGCGCGTGTCGCGCGGGTTTGGCTGGTAGGGCGTGTCGCCGAGCATCACCCGGCCGAGTTGGCCGCTCAGGGCCAGCAGGTGGCGGGCGGTGTGCAGCGGGTTACGCAGCCCGTGGCGGCCGACGCTGCGCAGGGTGGATATCAAATCGCGGCCGCGCAGGCCGAGCATGGCGTTCTGCACGTTCATGCTGGTGGCGGGAAGCGTTGGCGTTCCTTTGGCCGGTTTGTCTTTCATGGCAACACTCCCTGGTCTTGACCCTTGCGCCTGATGCCCATCGCAGGCAAACCCGCGCCTACACGCCCGAAGCCGGGCGAGGGTGCATGACTGCGCGCTGACGCTCTTGCTGAAGGAACTTCATGATGATCGGGGCGACGGCCTCGGCCCGGGTGATCAGAAACAGATGGCCGTCGTCGATAATGTGTAGCTGGGCATTGGGAATCCGCCAGGCCAGCAGGCGCATGTTGATCAGCGGGATCAACGGGTCGTCATCGCCTGCCAGCACCAGCGTGGGCTGTTGGATCTTGTGCAGCCAGTGAATGCTGGTCCAGCCTAGCCCTGCGAACAGTTGCCAGTAGTAGCCCAGCTTGCCGCCGGAACGCACCTTGGATGCGTGGTGCATGGCCAGGTCCGGGTCGCGGCGAAAGCCGCCGCCGTAGATCAGCGGGGCGATGCGGATCACATGGGAGGGCTGGATGTAGCGCCGGGGGCTGGCCATCATCCACAGCACCTTGGGCTTGCCCGGCACCATTACCGCGCCCGCAGCCGTGGCTGCCAGCACCAGCTTCTTGCAGCGCTCGGGGTAGTCGTGGGCGAATTGCTGGGCCAGCGCGCCGCCCCAGGACACGCCAATCACATTGACCTGGCCATAATCGAGGTAGTCGAGCATGCGTGCCGTCAGCTTGGCCAGCCCCGGAAAGCGGTAGGGCTGGCGCGGCGTGGACGAGCCGCCCACGCCCGGTACGTCGAAGGCGATGACTTCCAGGTCCGGGTCCAGTGCTTCGATGAACGGGAACACCAGCTCCAGGTTGGCGCCGATGCCGTTGAAGATCAGCAGCGGCGTCAAATGCGGCTTGCCAGGGCGCACGGCAGTGCGGATGGACTGCTGGTCCAGTTCGACGGTCCTGAAGATATAGGGTTGCGGCATGCGCGTGGCTCTGTGGTGAAGTAAACACCGTGGTCACCCGCAGGTGGCCACGGCGCTGCAACTCAACGTTCGTGAACGTAGGTGCCCGGTGATGCCTCGCCTGCGGCATAGGCGCGGTTGCCGAGGCGGGTCGGCGCTTTTTTCAGCTCGCCGGCACGCTCGCCCAGCCAGCTCTGCCAGTGCAGCCACCACGAGTCGGCATGCTTGGTGGCGTTCTCCTGCCAGGCCGCCGCGTCGCCCGGGCGATCGGCGCCGGTCATGAAGCGTGCCTTGGGGTTGCCCGGCGGGTTGAGGATGCTCTGGATATGGCCGCTGTTGGACAACACGAACTCGATCTTGCCGCCAAACAGGTGCGCCGAGCGGTAGCAGGATGGCCACGGGGTGATGTGGTCGTTGGTGCCAGCAAGGCTGTAGATGTCGCACGTGACCTGCTTCAGGTCGATCGGGGTGCCGCACACTTCCAGTGCACCGGGGCGGGTCAGCGGGTTACTTTTGAACATCTCGATCAGGTCGCCATGGAAGGCGGCCGGCAGGCGCGTGGTGTCGTTGTTCCAGAACAGGATGTCGAACACCGGTGGCTCGTTGCCCAGCAGGTAGTTGTTGACCCAGTAGTTCCAAATCAGGTCATTGGGGCGCATCCAGGCGAACACCTTGGCCATCTCGCTGCCTTCCAGCACGCCGGCCTGGTAGGAGTGGCGCTTGGCGGCTTCGAGGGTCTGCTCGTCGACAAACAGCGCGACTTGGGTGTCCATTGTGGTGTCCAGCACGCTCACCAGCAGGGTCAGGGCATTGACCTTCTTCTCGCCAAGGGCGGCGTAATGGCCCACCAGCGCGGTGCAGGTGATGCCGCCGGAGCAGGCGCCGAGCATGTTCAGGTCTTTGCTGCCGGTAATCGCCAGCACCGCGTCGACCGCTTCCTTGAGCGCATCGATGTAGGTCGAAAGGCCCCATTCACGCTGGGCCTTGGTCGGGTTGCGCCAGCTGATGATGAAGGTCTGCTGCTGGGCGCGCAGGCAGAAGCGCGCCAGGCTCTTTTCCGGGCTCAGGTCGAATACATAGAACTTGTTGATCTGTGGCGGCACCACCAGCAGCGGCCGCGCATGCACCTGTTCGGTGATGGGGCTGTACTGGATCAGCTCGAGCACGTCGTTGCGGTACACCACGGCGCCGTCACTGGTGCCCAGGTTCTTGCCCACCTCGAAGGCGTCCATGTTGACCTGACTGGGCATGCCACCGTTGTTGACCATGTCCTTGGCCATGTTGGACAGGCCATCGAGCAGGCTCTTGCCACCGGTTTCGAAGAAGCGTTTGACCGCCGCCGGGTTGGACAAGGTGTTGGTCGGCGCCATGGCTTCGGTCATCAGGTTGATGACGAACTGGCCACGGCTGATGTCCTGGGGCGACAGGTCGCTGCTGCCGATCCATTCGTGCAGTTCTTTGCGCCAGGCCAGGTAGGTTTGCAGGTAGCGGCGGTAAAGGGGGTTGTTGCTCCAGGCGGGGTCGTTGAAGCGACGGTCGTCGCTTTCGGGCGTCAGGCTGGACTTGCCCAGCAGCACGTTCTTCAGCTCCAGGCCGAAGTGCGCCACGTGCTTGGCGCTGTGCAGCGGTTGGCGCACGGCCTGGCGCAGCACGGTGCGTGCCGAACTCAGCAGGTCCTTGCGGCGGATGCCGATGACCGGGTTCAGCCCCAGGGTGTTCTCCGAGGCCTGCCGCTGCAACTCATCGTTGTTCTTGTTACTCATCTACGACGCTCCGTTGTCCAGAGACGAGTACCGGTTGCCTGTGGCGGGGTGCACAGTCCAGAGCCCGGTACTGCTACTCGGGTGACCAGTGATAAGGAACAGCGGTGCTGCGGGCCGGTTGCATGGGGTGATGAGCTGCGGGGAGTTCTGCGTGTGAAGACAGCCTGCTTTCGCTCGCGACCTCTACATACCGGCCTGGTCCTGGTTGCCTTGAAGACAATGCAGGGACCTTGCCAGCTCCATTGGTTACCCGACTTTCATGTAATGCGCAAGACAGCTCGTCACTGAGCTGTCTGTAGGGCATTCAAGCAGATGAGATTAGAAAATGCGCTCTAAACCGCAGGCGGCTTGAGCTAGAGCATGAGTTTCACAACGGATTCGGCCGGATCGCGGGACTTTCCGGCCTGATGCAACGCGTCGAGGTACTCGGCCCACAGTTGCGCCTGGCGCAGGCACAGCTGTTCCAGGTACTCCCAGGTGAACAGGCCGCTGTCATGGCCGTCGTCGAAGGTCAGTTTCAGTGCATATTGGCCGGCGGGTTCGAGGCCGGCGAGGCCGACGTTGATCTTGCCGACTTGCAGGATGGGGTTGCCGTGGCCCTGGACCTCGGCGGAAGGCGAGTGCACGCGCAGGAATTCGGCGGGCAGGTGGTAGACCTCGTCTGGGCCGTAGGTCAGGCTCAAGGTCTTGGAGGCTTTGTGCAGGTTGATGGCGGTGGGCAGGCGGGCCATGGGCTGAATCTCTTCTGAGCGATAAGCTACAAGCTTCAAGCTACAAGAAGTGATATTCAAGCCATCGCGGAAAAATCATGTCTCGCGGTGCTGCAAGCGACACTGAACAGCTTGTCGCTTGCAGCTCAAGGCTTGCCGCTTACAGGATGTAGCGCGACAGGTCTTCGTTCTGCGCCAGCTCACCCAGGTGGCTGTTCACATACCCGGCATCGATCTGGATCGGCGCTTCGTCGTGCGTGCTGGCCAGGTCACCGGCACTGAACGACACCTCTTCGAGCAGGCGCTCGAGCAGGGTGTGCAGGCGGCGGGCACCGATGTTCTCGGTCTTCTCGTTGACCTGGTAGGCAATTTCGGCCAGGCGCTTGATACCGTCGGTAAGGAACTCGATGTTCAGCCCTTCGGTCTTGAGCAACGCCTGGTACTGCTCGGTCAGCGAAGCGTGCGGTTCTTGCAGGATGCGCTCGAAGTCTTCCGGGGTCAGAGCCTTGAGTTCGACACGGATCGGCAAACGGCCCTGCAGCTCAGGCACCAGGTCGCTCGGTTTGCTCAGGTGGAACGCACCCGAAGCGATGAACAGGATATGGTCGGTCTTGACCATGCCCAGTTTGGTGTTGACGGTGCAGCCTTCGATCAGCGGCAGCAGGTCGCGCTGAACGCCCTCGCGGGACACATCGGCGCCGCCGACGTTGCCGCGCTTGGCCACTTTGTCGATTTCGTCGATGAACACGATACCGTGCTGTTCAACCGCTTCCAGGGCCTTGGCCTTGAGCTCTTCTTCGTTGACCAGGCGGCCCGCTTCTTCCTCGCGGACCATCTTCAGCGCTTCCTTGACCTTGAGCTTGCGCGCCTTGCGCTTGCCCTTGCCCATGTTGGCGAACAGGTTCTGCAACTGGTTGGTCATCTCTTCCATGCCAGGCGGCGCGGCAATCTCGACGCCCACGGCATCCGCCACTTCGATCTCGATTTCCTTGTCGTCCAGCTGGCCTTCGCGCAGGCGCTTGCGGAACAGTTGGCGAGTGTTTGAATCGCTGCTGGTCTGCGCGGCTTCCTCGCTGAAATTGGTGACCCGCGCCTGCGGCAGCAGCGCGTCGAGGATGCGGTCTTCGGCGGCATCTTCGGCGCGGTGGCGCACGCGGATGATCTCCTGCTCGCGGAGCATCTTCAGCGCGGCATCGGCAAGGTCGCGGATGATCGATTCGACGTCACGGCCTACATAGCCGACTTCGGTGAACTTGGTCGCTTCGACCTTGATGAACGGCGCGTTGGCCAGCTTGGCCAGGCGGCGGGCGATTTCGGTCTTGCCGACACCGGTGGGGCCGATCATCAGGATGTTCTTCGGCGTCACCTCGGCACGCAGCTCGGCCGGCAGCTGCATGCGCCGCCAGCGGTTGCGCAGGGCGATGGCCACGGCGCGCTTGGCGTCGTCCTGGCCGATGATGTGGCGGTTCAGTTCGTGAACGATTTCGCGGGGGGTCATGGACATGATGAAAATGGTCCTCGAGCAGAGCAATCAGTGTGGAAAAGTCCCGCCGCGGGCGGGACGCCAAAACAACTGATCAGTCGGCCAGGTCCTGCTCCTCGATGGTCAGGTTATGGTTGGTGAACACGCAGATGTCACCAGCGATGTTCAGGGCAGTCTCGGCGATTTCGCGGGCCGAGAGGTCGGTCTTGTTCAGCAGGGCACGGGCTGCTGCCTGGGCGTAGGCGCCACCGGAACCCATGGCGATCAGGCCGTCTTCGGGTTCGACCACATCGCCGTTGCCGGTGATGATCAGCGAGGCGTCCTTGTTGGCCACGGCCAGCATGGCCTCCAGACGGCTCAGGGAGCGGTCGGTACGCCATTCCTTGGCCAGCTCGACGGCGGCACGGACCAGGTGGCCCTGGTGTTTTTCCAGTTGCCCTTCAAAACGCTCGAACAGGGTGAACGCATCGGCGGTGGCGCCGGCGAACCCGGCAATGACCTGGCCGTGGTACAGGCGACGGACCTTTTTGGCGTTGCCTTTCATCACGGTGTTGCCGAGGGAAACCTGGCCGTCGCCGCCCATGACGACTTTGCCGTTACGGCGGACAGAAACGATGGTGGTCAAGGGGAGAGTCTCCACGCAGCGGGGCGAAAGTGCCTGATGCAGACTCATATGGGGGTGGGGGGAAGGATTTCAACCATTAGCGACCAGCTGCAAGCTGCAAGCTGCAAGAAAAAGCGCGTCGGCGCCATGCCTGCTTTTTCTTGTGGCTTGCAGCTTGAGGCTTACAGCTGGTGGTCAGGCTTCGTGGCAGACGTGCCCATCGACCAAGGTATAACGCACCGCCCCTGGCAGGCAGTGGCCGATGAACGGGCAGTTCTCGCCACGCGAGAGCCATTGCTCGCCGGCGACCGTCGAGGCTTTCGGGTCGAACAGCACCAAATCCGCTGCGCCACCGACCTTCAGCTCACCTGCCGGCAGGCGCATGGCGGCAGCCGGGCCGCTGCTCAGGCGCGCGAGCAAGGTCGGCAGGTCGAGCAGGCCGTCCTCGACCAGGGTCATGGCCAGTGGCAGCAGCACTTCGACGCTGCTGATACCCGGCTCCGTGGCGCCGAACGGGGCCAGCTTGGCATCGCGCTCATGGGGCTGGTGATGGCTGGAAATCGCCTGGATCACGCCCGACTTGACCGCCGCGCGCAGGCCGTCACGGTCGGCGGCGGTGCGCAGCGGTGGCTGCACGTGGTACAGGCTGGAGAACTCGCGCAGCGACTGGTCGGTGAGAATCAGCTGATACAGCGCCACGTCGGCGGTAACCGGCAGGCCCAGCTCCTGCGCCTGGGCGATCAGCCGCGCGCCGCGGGCACTGGTGATCTGGGTGAAGTGCGCGCGCACGCCGGACTGTTCGACCAGCAGCAGGTTGCGTGCCAGGGCCACGGTCTCGGCAGTCTCGGGGATGCCGGGCAGGCCGAGGAAGCTGGCCATTGCGCCCTCATGGGCCAGGCCGCCCTGGGACAGGTCACGGTCCTGGGAGTGGAACACCACGGTCAGGTCGAACGTGGCGGCGTACTCCAGGGCACGGGCCAGGGTGCGGTTGTTGGGGATTTCCTTGAGGCCATTGCCGAAGGCCACGCAACCGGTGTCGCGCAGGGCCACCAGCTCGGCCAGCTGTTCGCCTTCCAGGCCCTTGGTCAGGGCGCCGATCGGGTAGACCTTGCTGTTGCCGGCTTCGCGGGCGCGGTCGAGGATCAGCTCGGCCACGGCCGAGGTGTCCAGTACCGGTTTGGTCTGCGGTGGGCAGCACAGGCTGGTCACGCCACCGGCCACGGCGGCGCGGGTTTCGCTGGCGATGCTGCCCTTGCGGCTGTAGCCCGGCTCGCGCAGGGCCACGTCGAGGTCGACCAGGCCAGGTGCTGCGATCAGGCCCTCGGCCTGGATCGTGCGGCTGGCGCTGAAACCGGCCGGTGCCGCGCCGATCGCGGCAATGCGGCCGCCATCCAGGTGCAGGTCGGTGACCTGGTCCAGGCCGCTGTTGGGGTCGATGACCCGGGCGCCAAGAATGCTGATGCTCACAGGGCGTTCTCCTGGTCGAGTTGGCGTTGCGTGTTTTGCCCGCTCATGGCCATGGACAGCACGGCCATGCGCACGGCGATGCCGTACGTCACTTGGTTGAGGATCACCGAGTGCTTGCCGTCGGCCACCGCCGATTCGATCTCCACGCCGCGGTTGATCGGGCCAGGGTGCATGACGATGGCATCGGGCTTGGCGCCGGCCAGGCGCGCGGTGGTCAGGCCGAACAGGCGGTAGAACTCGCCCTCGCTGGGCAGCAGGCCGCCGGCCATGCGCTCACGCTGCAGGCGCAGCATGATCACCACATCGACGTCTTTGAGGCCTTCGGCGAGGTCGGTGTACACCTTCACGCCGTATTGCTCGATGCCGATCGGGATCAGGGTTTTCGGGCCGATCACGCGGATGTCCGGGCAGCCCAGCGCCTTGAGCGCGAGCATGTCGGAGCGGGCCACGCGCGAATGCAGGATGTCGCCGACGATGGCCACGGAGAGGTTCTCGAAGCTGCCCTTGTGCCGGCGGATGGCCAGCATGTCGAGCATGCCCTGGGTCGGGTGCGCATGGCGGCCATCGCCGCCGTTGATCACGGCAACGTCAGGGCACACGTGTTCGGCGATGAAGTGCGCGGCGCCCGAGTCGGAATGGCGCACGACGAACATGTCGGCGGCCATCGCTTCCAGGTTGCGCAGGGTGTCGAACAGGGTTTCGCCCTTGCTGGTCGAGGAGGTCGACACGTTGAGGCTGATCACGTCGGCCGACAGGCGCTGCGCGGCCAGTTCGAAGGTGGTACGGGTGCGGGTCGAGTTTTCGAAGAACACGTTGCACACGGTCTTGCCGCGCAGCAACGGGACTTTTTTCACGGCCCGGGCACCGACTTCCAGGAAGGAGTCGGCGGTGTCGAGGATCTCGGTCAGCAGTTCGCGGGGCAAACCGTCGAGCGAGAGAAAGTGGCGCAGCTGGCCCTGATCATTGAGCTGCAGCGGGCGCTTGGCGTCGATTGGCGTCATCGCGGGGGACTCTTAAAGGGCGGAAGCGGAGGCGAGGTCCTGTCGCTCGAGGGCGAGCGGTGCGGGTCCGGTCAATTTTACCCGTTCATGGGCCGCCAGCGACAGGGTGGCACCGAGCACATTGGGACGAATCGGCAGTTCACCGGCGTCAAGGTCGAGCAGGCAGACCAGGGTGACGCTGGCCGGACGGCCGTAATCGAACAGTTCGTTGAGCGCGGCGCGAATGGTGCGGCCGCTCATCAGCACGTCGTCGATCAGCACCAGGTGCTGGCCTTCGATTTCGAATGGCAGGTCGGACGGGCGCACCTGCGGGTGCAGGCCGTTCTGGCTGAAGTCATCACGGTAGAACGACACATCCAGGGTGCCCATGGGGCTGGTATCGCCCATTTCTTCCTGCAGCGCCTGGGCGACCCAGACGCCGCCCGTGCGGATGCCGATGAAGCGCGGCTCGGTGATAGCACGGCGGGCCAGGTGGGCGCGAAGGTCGACAGCCATCTGCCGGATCAGATCGGCGGGATTGGGTAGGCTCATTGCGTGCTCCTCGGGGGCCGCCGGCTTGGCCCGGCGGCAAAGATGATCAGGTGTTGGCCTCCAGCCAGCCTTGCAGCAGCAGGGCGGCGGCAATGGCGTCGACCGGGTTGTCGCGGTAGCTGCCGCGCTGGCCGCCTCGGCTCAGGCGTTCGCCCTTGGCCTCGAAGGTAGTCAGGCGTTCGTCGTGGGTGTGCACGGGCAGGTTGAAGCGGCCGTTCAGGCGCCGGGCGAACTTCTCGGCGCGCGCGCTCATTTCACTCGGCGTGCCGTCCATGTTCAACGGCAGGCCGACGACGATGGCGTCGGGTTTCCATTCGGCGACCAGTTTTTCCACCTGGGCCCAGTCCGGCACACCGTTTTGCGCCTTCAGGGTGCACAGCTCGCGGGCTTGGCCCGTGATGACCTGGCCAACGGCCACGCCGATCTGTTTGGTGCCGTAGTCAAAGCCCAGCAGCAGGCGTAGTTCGGCCATCAGGCGTGGCCCGCCTGGCTGGTCAGCAGGCTGAGGTTGATGCCAAGGCTGGCGGCCGCGGCGTTCAGGCGCTGGTCGCTGGCAAGGCCGAAGATGATGTCGGCGTCGAACGGGCAGTTGAGCCAGGCATTGTCGGCCAGCTCCGCTTCCAGTTGGCCTGCTTCCCAGCCGGCGTAGCCCAGGGTGATCAGGCTGTTTTGCGGCCCGACGCCTTCGGCGATGGCAAACAGCACATCCTGTGAGGTGGACAACGACAGGCCCTGCAGCTCGACGGTGGCCTGGTAGGTGCACTCGCTGGAGTGCAGCACGAAACCGCGATCGGTCTGCACCGGGCCACCTTGGTAGATCGGCACGTGCAAGGTGCTGGCCGGCGGTTCGTCGTCCGGGCGCAACTGCTCGAGGATGTCGCCCAGGTTGAGCTCCTGCGGTCGGTTGACCACCAGGCCCATGGCGCCATTGGCGTTGTGCTCGACGATGTACGTGAGGGTCTGGGCAAAGTTCGGATCGGCCATGTGTGGCATGGCGATCAGGAACTGATGCTTGAGGTAGCTCGGGGCGAGGGTTTTCATGGGGGATAGTGTGGCGCCAGGTGGCGAGGCTGACAAGGTGGTTTGTGTCGCCTGTGCTTGCTCCGCGCAAGGGCCGGCACAGGCGTAAATCAATTACTGGACAACCGGTCCCCACGGGCAAACCGCCAGGTACGAATGATCTCCAGCCGGTCATATTCGGCCAGGTCGCCGGTAAAGGGCGCAAACGGCGCCGCCAGCCTGACGATGCGTTGCGCGGCCTGGTCCAGCACCGCTTGCCCGGACGACTCCAGCACCAGCACCTCGTAGAGCGAGCCATCGCGGTTGATCGACACCATCATGCGCAGGTTGCCGTAGATTTGCTGGCGCCGCGCTTCGTCGGGGTAATTCAGGTTGCCCACCCGCTCAACCTTCTTGCGCCACTCTTCCTTGTACCAGGCGCCCTTGTCGCGCATGGTCGAGGCCGCATTGAGGCGATGGATGCGCGGGCGCTTGGCGTACAACTGCTGTTCGTTGGACAGCTCCGCTTCAAGGCTGGCGATCTGGCTGGATAGCTGCGAGCTGTCGAAATCGGGCGTCGGCGTTGCCGGCTTGGGCTGCGCCTTGCTTTCCTTGGGCTTGGGCTCGACTTTATGAGGCTTGGCGGCCTGGGTCACCACCGCCGACTTCTCGGGCGTGGGCGGCGGCACCACTTCGGGCCTGGCTGCAGGCGGCGGCGTGACCTTGTTGATCTTGCTGTCCTGGAAGGGGGCGACCTCGGTGGTCTTGGGCACCGCCTTCTTCTCCAGGGTACCGCTGCCTTGCTGGTTGTCCTGGGCCTGGTAGTCAGCCTTCTCGGGCGCTTTCTCGCTTTTGAAGGTGGCCAGGGTGATGTCCATGGTGTGGCGGATTTCGGCAGGTTTGACCACGCTGAAGCCGACCCCAAGGATCAGCGCCAGGTGCACCAGGGCAGCCAGAAACAAGGTAAAGCCAAGCCGGTCCACCGGGCGAACGCGGGGTGGCAGCAGGTCGGAGGGGATGTCAGCGGGCAGCGTCATCAGGTATCCAGCAACCGCAGGGCGGGGCAGCGGGTCAGGTAAAAGGGACCCGCATCATACCCCACTCTGGGTTTATGCCGCGCGTTGCCGGTCAGCGCGCCTTCAGCTGGCGATCAATGGCGTCCATCAATTGCCCGCCGATATCGGTGCCGAAGGCGTTGTCGATCTCGCGGATGCAGGTCGGGCTGGTGACGTTGATTTCGGTGAGGTAGTCGCCAATCACGTCCAGGCCGACGAACAGCAGGCCTTTCTCGCGCAAGGTCGGGCCGACCTGGGCTGCGATCCAGCGGTCACGCTCGCTCAGCGGGCGCGCTTCGCCACGGCCACCGGCGGCCAGGTTGCCACGGGTTTCGCCGCTGGCCGGGATGCGCGCCAGGCAGTAGGGCACCGGCTCGCCGTCGATCATCAGGATGCGCTTGTCGCCGTCCTTGATCGCCGGCAGGTAGGCCTGCGCCATGATCTGCTGCGCGCCCAGCGCGGTCAGGGTTTCGAGGATCACCGACAGGTTGGGGTCGCCGACCCGGTGGCGGAAGATCGAGGTGCCGCCCATGCCGTCCAGCGGCTTGAGGATTACATCGCCATGCTGGGCGGCGAACTCACGAATGATGTCCGGGCGGCGGCTGACCAGAGTCGGTGGCGTGCACTGCGGGAACAGCGTAGCGAACAGCTTTTCGTTGCAGTCGCGCAGGCTTTGCGGGCGGTTGACCACCAGCACGCCGTCGGCCTCGGCCTGCTCCAGCAGGTAGGTGCTGTAGACGAACTCCATGTCGAACGGTGGGTCCTTGCGCATCAGGATCACGTCCAGCTCGGCCAGGGTGCTGTCCTGCTCCTCGCCCAGTTCGTACCAGCGAGCCGGGTCGGCGAATACCTTCAGTGGGCGCATCCGCGCACGCGCTTTGCCTTCGCCCTGGTACAGGTCGCGCTGTTCCATGTAGAACAGGCTCCAGCCGCGTGCCTGGGCGGCCAGCAGCATGGCCAGCGAACTGTCCTTCTTGTAGGAGATGGACGCGATGGGGTCCATGACAATGCCGAGGCGAACGCTCATGGGTGGTTCCTCTTTGGCGGCGTGCAGCCGCGATGGATCGAAAGAAAAGTGGCTCAGGGTGGCGCCGGGAGCGCCGATGGTCAAGGGGCGCAGCAGATGGAATGGCCACCCGGAGTATGCTAAAAATGCAGCTGCAAGCCTTAAGCTACGAGCCTCAAGAAAACAGCATCCATGCGCCGAGCCGCTGTTCTTGTAGCTTGCCGCTTGCAACTTGCAGCTTCATTCCTATTGGTAGGCGTCTATGGAACAACCCCTGAAGGTGATGGTGATCGACGACTCACGCACGATCCGCCGTACCGCGCAGATGTTGCTCGGCGAAGCGGGTTGCGAGGTGATTACCGCCAGCGATGGCTTCGATGCCCTGTCCAAGATCGTCGACCACCAGCCACAGATCATCTTCGTCGATGTGCTGATGCCGCGCCTGGACGGTTACCAGACCTGCGCCGTGATCAAGCACAACAGTGCCTTCAAGGACATACCGGTGATTCTCCTGTCGTCGCGCGACGGCCTGTTCGACAAGGCCCGCGGGCGGGTGGTGGGGTCCGACCAGTTCCTCACCAAGCCGTTCAGCAAGGAAGAACTGCTCGATGCGATCAGGGCCCATGTGCCCGGTTTTGCCGAACACCAACAACACGCACCCTGACCGCGTCCGCCATGGCGCGGTCTTTCTTTCCTGATGGGGAAACAGCATGGCCCGAGTTCTGATTGTCGACGACTCGCCGACAGAGATGTACAGATTGACCGAATGGCTGGAAAAGCACGGTTACGAGGTGCTCAAGGCCAACAACGGTGCCGACGGCGTGGCCCTGGCGCGTCAGGAAAAGCCCGACGCGGTGCTGATGGACATCGTCATGCCCGGCATGAACGGCTTCCAGGCCACCCGCCAGTTGAGCAAAGACTTGGAAACCAGTGCCATCCCGGTGATCGTGGTCACCACCAAGGACCAGGAAACCGACCGCATCTGGGCCACCCGCCAGGGCGCTCGCGACTTTTTGACCAAACCGGTCGAAGAGGACGCGCTGATCGCCAAGCTCAACGCAGTGCTGGGGGGTTGACCACCCGCCCGCAGGGCGCGTCGCTGACCGCCTTCGAGTTGTTGCTGGACATCGACCGGCGCTGCCGCCTGCTGGTGGCGGACCAACCCCCGCAGGACACCCGCCTGCAGCAGTGGAGCGGGATCGGCTTTCGCATCGCCGGGCAATGGTTCGTCGCGCCCATGGGCGAAGTCGCCGAAGTGCTGCGCGAGCCGCGCAGCAGCCGTGTGCCGGGGGTGCAACCCTGGGTCTGCGGGGTGGCCAACCTGCGCGGGCGGTTGTTGCCGGTCATGGACCTGAGCAGTTTCTTCGGGCTCGGCCCGGCGGCGCCCGGCAAGCAGCGGCGGGTGCTGGTGCTCGACCACGAAGACTTGTTCGTCGGCCTGCTGGTGGACGAGGTGCTGGGCCTGCAGCACTTTGCCCTGAGCAGCCTGGAACTGTCACCGCCGCAGCCATTGATCCGCGCGGCTGCCCGCTTCGTGCAGGGGCACTTCCCGCGTGAACGCAACTGGGCGATCTTCAGCCCCTTCGCCCTGGCCCAGGCGCCGGGCTTTCTCGATGTGGCGTTATAGGACCTGCGAACGTGAACAACCCCGCCACCCGTGCTACCGCAACGCCCATGGCTCCGCGCACGCGCAGCATCGCGCAGATCACCGTGCTGTTTCTGATCCTGATCCTGTCGATCATCCTGCTGTTCGCCAATTTTGCCTACCTGAGCACCCAGTCCAACTACGACAAGCAGTACATCGGCCATGCCGGCGAGCTTCGCGTGTTGTCCCAGCGCATTGCCAAGAACGCCACCGAGGCGGCGGCCGGCAAGGCCTTGGCGTTCAAGCTGCTGTCGGATGCACGCAACGATTTCGAACGGCGCTGGAGCTACCTGCGTGAAGGCGACAAGTCCACCGGCCTGCCGGCGGCGCCAGTCACGGTGCGCGATGAGATGGAGGCGGTGCGCCAGGACTGGGAGAACCTGCGCAAGAACACCGATACCATTCTGGCCAGTGAGCAGACGGTGTTGTCCCTGCACCAGGTGGCCGCGACCCTTGCCGAGACCGTGCCGCAATTGCAGGTCGAATACGAAAAAGTGGTCGAGATCCTGCTGCAGAGCGGCGCCCCGGCCAACCAGGTGGTGGTGGCCCAGCGTCAGTTGCTGCTGGCCGAACGCATCCTCGGCTCGGTCAATACCGTGCTGGCCGGTGATGACACCGCGGCCCAGGCCGCCGACGCCTTCGGCCGCGATGCCGGGCGCTTTGGCCAGGTGCTCGAGGGCATGCTCGGCGGCAACCCGGCCATCCAGGTGACCCGCGTCGAGGACGCCGATGCGCGGGCGCGGCTGGCCGAAATCGCCGAGCTGTTCCAGTTCGTCGCAGGCTCGGTTGACGAAATCCTCGAAACATCGCCTGAGCTGTTCCGCGTGCGCGAAGCGGCGGGCAACATCTTCAGCCTGTCGCAGACCCTGCTCGATGAGGCCTCGCACTTGGCCAACAGCTTCGAGAACCTGGCCGGCGGGCGCACCCTCGATACCGTCGGTGGCTACGCCCTGGGCCTGTTGGCGCTGGCCTCGATCATCCTGATCGGCCTGGTCATGGTGCGCACCACCAACCGGCAGTTGCGCGAGACGGCGGAAAAGAACGAACGCAACCAGCAGGCGATCATGCGCCTGCTCGACGAAATCGAAGAGCTGGCCGATGGCGACCTGACCGTGACCGTGTCGGTTACCGAGGACTTCACTGGCGCCATCGCCGACTCGATCAACTATTCGGTCGACCAGCTACGCGACCTGGTCGCCACCATCAACCACAGCGCCGTACAGGTGGCCGCTGCCGTGCAGGACACGCAGAACACCGCCCGCCAGCTGGCCAAGGCGTCCGAACACCAGGCCGAGCAGATCAGCGAGGCGTCCGAGGCGGTGGGCGACATGGTCGAGTCGATCGACCGGGTTTCGGCGCATGCGTACGAGTCGGCCAAGGTGGCCGAGCGCTCGGTGGCGATTGCCAACAAGGGCAACGAGGTGGTGCACAACACCATCAACGGTATGGACAACATTCGCGAGCAGATCCAGGACACCGCCAAACGGATCAAGCGCCTGGGGGAATCTTCCCAGGAGATCGGCGACATCGTCAGCCTGATCGACGACATTGCCGACCAGACCAATATCCTCGCCCTCAACGCGGCGATCCAGGCGTCGCTGGCCGGTGAAGCCGGGCGCGGGTTTGCGGTGGTTGCCGACGAGGTGCAGCGGCTGGCCGAACGGTCGTCGTCGGCCACGCGACAGATCGAAGCGCTGGTACGGACCATTCAGGCCGATACCAACGAGGCGGTGATCTCCATGGAGCAGACCACCGCCGAAGTGGTACGCGGCGCGCGCCTGGCCCAGGATGCCGGGGTGGCGCTGGCGGAAATCGAAGGGGTGTCACAGACCCTGGCCGAACTGATCCACAGTATTTCCGACGCGGCCCAGTTGCAGACGTCCTCTGCCGGGCAGATTTCCCACACCATGGCGGTCATCCAGCAGATCACCGCACAGACATCGGCAGGGTCTGGCGCCACGGCCGACAGCATCCGCCACCTGGCACGCATGGCCAGCGAAATGCGCCGGTCGGTCTCTGGTTTTACCCTGCCGGCACCCGCCGAGCCGCGCTGAGGAATGCCCATGGCTTCTGCTGCTGTAAGCCCCGAGCGCCACGAAACGGTAGCGCTGGCCTGGACCAAGGCCGCCATCCTCGACTGCCTGGGCCAGGCGCGACAGGCCCTGGAGCGCTTTGCCGGCGAGCCGGGCGACTTGTCCATGCTGGCGTTCGTGGTCGACAACCTGCACCAGGTGCACGGTTGCCTGCGCATGCTCGAACTGCGCGGCGCGACGCGCCTGGCCGAAGAGCTGGAGCTGTTCGCCCGGGCCTTGGCCGAGGGCCAAGTCAGCCCTCGGGGTGACTGCCTGGGGGCATTGTTCCGAGGCCTGGAGCAACTGCCGTCGTACCTGGAGCGGCTGCGCGGCGCCCGCCACGACCTGCCGTTGGTGATGCTGCCGTTGCTCAACCAACTGCGCGCCTGCCGTGGCGTGGAGCCCCTGGCCCAGGCCAGCCTGATCAGCGGCACGGCGCAGCGCTTTGCCGGTTCCGACGATTTGGCCAACCTCGACCTGTCGCTGGGCAACTGGCGGGAGCAGATGCAGGCCGGGCCCGGTCGCGATGCCTTGCGCTCGGTGGTGAGCGCGCTGTGCGACGACCTGATGCGTATCAAGGAGCGCCTGGACCAGTTCGTGCGTGGCGGCCTGCCGCACAGTGAACAATCGCAAGCCTTGCTCGCCCCCTTGCGCCATGTCGCCGACACCCTGGCGGTACTGGGCTTCCAGCAGCCGCGGCGGGTGATCATCGACCAGGTGCTGGCGCTGCAGGCCCTGGCACCGGGCGAGGGCTCGGTGGATGACGCGGTATTGATGGATGTGGCGGGTGCCCTGTTGTATGTGGAGGCGACGCTCAATGGCATGGTCGGCCCGCTGGAAGAAAGCGGCCAGGGCGGCATGCCGGGCTCGGACCTGGCCGAGATCCGCCAGTTGGTGCTGAGCGAGTCGCTGGCGGTCTTGCAGCAGGCCAAGGACTTGATCGGTGATTGCCTGGAATCCGATTGGCCGCGGCAACGCCTGCAGCCGCTGCCGGGGTTGCTGCAGCAGGTGCGCGGGGCGTTGGCGATGCTGATGCTGCCCGGGCCAGCCGAGGTCTTTGCCGGGTGCGCGAGCTACGTGCAGCGCTGGTTGCAGCACCTGGACGTCGAACCACCGGCCGATGAGCTGGCACACCTGGCCGACGCCCTGAGCGCTGCCGAGTGCTATCTGCAATGGCGGGTGGCCGACCCGCTGGCCGATGGCCAGCCCTTCATCGACATGGCGCGTGTCAGCCTGGCGGCGCTGGGCGTGACGTGCCTGGTCAGCGAAACGGGCCTCGGCCTGGACGACAACGGCGACGGCATCGATGACGAGCTGCGCGAAGTGTTCCTGGAAGAAGCGGGTGAGCTGCTGCCGGAAATCGAACGCCACTGGTTGCGCTGGCGAGCCGACAACCAGCAGCGCGATGCCTTGCTGGAGGTGCGCCGCGCGCTGCATACGCTCAAGGGCAGCGGCCGAATGGTGCATGCCGAGGCGGTGGCGGAACTGGCCTGGGGCGCGGAGCACTTGCTCAACCGCATGCTCGAAGGCCGTATCGTGCTTACCCCGGAAGGGGTGGTGGCCTTGCAGCAGGCGTTCGTGCACCTGCCGGACCTGTTGTCCGACTTTGCTGCCGGGCAGTTGCCGCAACTGACCGAAATCGAGCAACTGGCCGGGCATCTGCACGCGCTGGCCGAAAACGATGCGCCACCCGCCGCCGACATCGATGGCCTCGACCCACAATTGCTGGATATCTTCCGCAACGAGGCGCACGGCCACCTGGACAGCCTTGAGGCATTTTTGCAGGGCGCCGAAGGCCAGGACACGCCGGTCAGCGACAGCCTGCAGCGTGCCCTGCATACGCTCAAGGGCAGTGCTGCGATGGCCGGGGTGATGCCGGTCGCCGAGCTGGCCACCGCGTTCGACCGCCTGGCGCGCGAGTACAAGGGCCACCAGTTGCCCCTGCAAGTGGCCGAGCTCGAATGGCTGGAAGCGGGGCGTTCACTGTTCCACTTGGGGCTGGCACAACTGGACAGCACGCCGCTGGCGGCCATCCCCGGCGCTGGCGATTTGATCGAACAGGTCGGCCAGGCGGTGGATGTGCGCCTGGCCAGCCTGCATGAAGATGCCCAGCATGCGCGGCGCAGCAAGCGCGACCCGCAGCAGACCGCCAGCTTCCTGGCCCAGGCCATGGACATTCTGCTCGACGCCGAGTCGTTGCTGTCGCGTTGGCAGGAGCAGCCGGGCCAACGCGGGCCCCTGGATACCCTGCTCGATGAGCTGACCAGCCTTGGCCATGCGGCGCACCTGGCCGACCTGTGGCAGATGGACGACGTCTGCGAGGCCCTGCTCGATGTCTATGGCGCCGTGGAGGAGGGCAGCCTGGCCGCCGACCCGCGCTTTTTCGCCCACGCGCAATCGGGCCACGAAGCCCTGCTCGACATGCTCGACGAAGTGGCCGCAGGGCAAGAAATTTCGTCCCGGCCAGCACTGGTCGACAGCTTGCGCAGCCTGTTGGCGCAGGCCCTGGCCCCGGACGCCACCGGCCTGGTAGGTATCGATTCGGTCACGCCGCTGCACCCCGACATGGAGCTTGGCTTGGGGCTGTCGCGCCCTGCGTTGCTGCCGGCTGCAGGCGACGTGTCGGCCGAGGAGCCTGACAGCCCAGGCGACAAGGAGCTGCTGGACGTCTTTCTGGAAGAAAGCTCGGACATCGTCGAGAGCGCTGCGGCGGCCTTGGCGCGCTGGCAGGCTGACCCGCGCAACAGCGTCGAGGTGGAAAACCTGCTGCGCGACCTGCACACCCTCAAAGGGGGCGCGCGCATGGTCGAGATCGCCGCCATCGGCGACCTGGCCCACGAACTGGAATTTCTGTACGAACTGCTCGCCGCCGGCCGCCTGCCGCCGAGCCCGCCCCTGTTTGCCCTGTTGCAGAATTGCCATGACCGCCTGGCGCACATGCTCGATGCCGTGCGCCTGGGGCAGCCGCTGCACGCGGCCACGGCGCTGATCGACTACATCCGCAACTTCAGCAGCGCGGCCCTGACCGACAGCGCCGCGGGCCAGGGGCCGCAGGAGGCTACGGCCCTCGAGGCGCCCGTGGCGGCACCGGAGCGGGTGGCGGGTGACATGGTCAAGGTCGATGCCGAACTGCTCGACGACCTGGGCAACCTGGCCGGTGAGCATTCGGTCATCCGTGGCCGCATCGAGCAGCAGGTCAACGATGCCCAATTCACCCTCAACGAAATGGAAACCACCCTGGAGCGCATGCGCGACCAGCTGCTGCGCCTGGACGTCGAGACCCAGGGGCGAATCTCCAGCCGGCAGGCGTTCGAGGGCGACGCCTACGACGACTTCGACCCGCTGGAAATGGACCGCCACTCGCAGTTGCAGCAGCTGTCACGGGCCTTGTTCGAGTCGGCGTCCGACCTGCTCGACCTGAAGGAAACCCTGGCCCAGCGGGCACAGGAGGCCTATAGCCTGTTGCAGCAGCAGGCGCGGGTGAACAGCCAGTTGCAAGAAGGCCTGACCGCCACCCTGATGGTGCCGTTCGAACGCTTGGTGCCGCGCTTGCAGCGCGTGGTGCGCCAGGTTGCCAGTGAGCTGGGCAAGCAGGTCGAGCTGGTGGTCGGCAATGCCGAGGGCGAGCTGGACCGCAGCGTGCTCGAACGCATGGTGGCGCCCCTGGAGCACATGCTGCGCAACGCTGTAGACCATGGCCTGGAAAGCCGCGAAGCGCGCCTGGCGGCGGGTAAGCCGGAGCACGGCACGATTCACCTGAACCTGTTGCACGAAGGCGCCGACATTGTCATCGAGATGACCGACGACGGCGCCGGCGTGCCGTTGGAGGCGGTGCGGCGCAAGGCGATCAAGCGTGGCCTGCTGGACCCGCAGGCGCACTTGAGCGACCACGAGGTGTTGCAGTTCATTCTGCGCCCCGGTTTCTCCACCGCCGAGAAGATCACCCAGATCTCCGGGCGTGGCCTGGGCATGGACGTGGTGCACGAAGAGGTCAAACAGTTGGGCGGCTCGATGACCATCGAGTCGGCCCAGGGCAAGGGCGCGCGCTTTTTGATCCGGCTGCCGTTCACCGTGTCGATCAACCGTGCGCTGATGGTGCACCTGGGCGAGGACCAATACGCGATCCCGCTCAATACCATCGAGGGCATCGTCCGCGTGCCGCCGGCGGAGCTGGCGGCCTGTTACCAGCTGGATACCCCGCAGTACGTCTACGCGGGCCACACCTACGCGTTGCGCTACCTGGGTGAGCTGCTGCAAGGGTTGCCACGGCCCAGCCTGCTTGGCCAGAGCGTGCCGCTGCCAGTGCTGCTGGTGCATTCCCAGGAACAGTCGTTCGCGATCCAGGCCGACAGCCTGTCGCCTAGCCGCGAGATCGTGGTGAAGAGCCTCGGCCCACAATTCGCAGCGGTTGCCGGGTTGTCTGGGGCGACCTTGCTGGGTGACGGCCGGGTGGTGCTGATTCTCGACCTGCTTGGCCAGTTGCGTGGTCAGCAAAGGCGCCTGGCGCGCCTGCCGGGTGGTGGCGACGCGCAGCGCCAGCTGTTCGGCCCGGCGCCGCGACGGGCACTGCTGGTGATGGTGGTGGACGATTCGGTGACGGTACGCAAGGTCACCAGCCGGCTGCTGGAGCGTCATGGCATGAACGTACTGACGGCCAAGGACGGGGTCGATGCCATGGCGCAGCTGGAAGAGCATCGCCCCGATGTGTTGCTGCTGGATATCGAGATGCCGCGCATGGACGGTTTCGAGGTGGCCACGCGCATCCGCCGTGACGAGCGCCTGAAGGGCTTGCCGATCATCATGATTACCTCACGCACAGGGCAGAAGCACCGCGACCGTGCCATGGCCATCGGTGTCAACGAGTACCTGGGCAAGCCTTATCAAGAGTCTGTGTTGTTGCAGAGCATCGCCCATTGGAGCCAGGCCCATGCTTGAACTTATCTCCAGCCAGCGCAGCAGCCTGACCGGCCTGTTGCTGCCCTTGGGCGACCGGACTTTGGTCTTGCCCAATGTTGCCGTGGCCGAACTGATCGCCCAGCGCAACCTGCTGTGTCAGCGTGGCGAGCCTGCCTGGCACCTGGGCTGGATAGACTGGCGCCAGCAACGGTTGCCGCTGATCGGTTTCGAGGCGGCGTGCGGGGGGGATACCCCGTGTGGTGAGCGGGCACGTATCGTGGTGCTCAATGCGCTGGGCGATACCGGGCTGCGTTACCTGGCGGTACTGCTGCAGGACATCCCGCGTTCGTGCAAGCTCGACAGCCAGCTCAATTACGTGGACGTGGCGCTGGGCAGCCTGGAGTTGGCAGCGGTGCAGGTGGGCGAGCAGGTGGCGCGGGTGCCGGACCTGGTGGCGCTGGAGCGCTTGGTGCGTGACGCGCAATTGCAACCTGAGCCTGGATAATAGGGCGTTTGATCGGGCCTCTTCGCGGGGCAAGCCCGCGCCCACAGGCACAGCATTTTGTCCAACCTGAGGGAGCGGGCTTGCCCCGCGAAGAGGGACGAACGGAACACCTCAGGAACCCAGCCCGCCAAAGGAGGTCTGTGTTTGCATGTATTACGGTGAACGCTTCAACGCCTGGACCCACCTGGTCGGTGCCGTCCTGGCCTGCATAGGTGCCATCTGGCTGATCGTCGTCGCGGGCCTGCAGGGCGACCCCTGGAAGATCGTCAGTTTCTCCATCTACGGCGGCACGCTGCTGCTGCTGTACAGCATCTCCACCCTCTACCACAGCACGCGCGGGCGGGCGAAGGTGATCATGCGCAAGCTCGATCACCTGTCGATCTACCTGCTGATCGCCGGCAGCTATACGCCATTCTGCCTGGTCAGCTTGCGCGGGCCCTGGGGCTGGAGCCTGTTCGGGGTGGTGTGGGGGCTGGCGGTAATCGGCATGCTGCAGGAGATCAAGCCCCGCTCCGAGGCGCGGGTGCTGTCCATCATCATCTATGCGGTGATGGGCTGGATCGTCCTGGTGGCGGTCGACCCGCTACTGCGCAGCCTCGGCACCGCCGGCTTCGCCTGGCTGGCGGCCGGCGGCGTGTTCTACACGGTGGGCATCATCTTCTTTGCCTTCGACAGCCGTTTTCGACACTGGCACGGCATCTGGCACCTGTTCGTGATAGCAGGCAGTGTGATGCACTTCATTGCCGTGTCGTTCTACGTGCGCTAGGCGCTGGGTTAAAAGTCGCCCCACAACTGCTGTGCCACCGACAACGCCACCACTGGCGCGGTTTCGGTGCGCAGCACGCGTGGGCCGAGGCGGGCGGCGTGGAAGCCGGCGGCCTTGGCCTGGTCGACTTCGGCGTCGTTCAGGCCACCTTCAGGGCCAATCAAGAAGGCCAGGCGTGACGGCGTGGCGTGGCTGGTCAGCGGTTCGGCCACCGGGTGCAGCACCAGTTTCAGGTCGGCCTCGGTGTGCTTGACCCATTCGGCCAGTGTCACCGGCGAGTGAATCACCGGCACGCTCGACCGGCCGCACTGTTCGCACGCACTGATGGCCACCTGGCGCCAGTGGGCCAGGCGTTTGTCGGCGCGTTCGTCTTTCAGGCGGACTTCACAGCGTTCGCTGACGATCGGGGTAATTTCATTGGCGCCCAGTTCGGTGGCTTTCTGGATCGCCCAATCCATCCGTTCGCCACGGGACAAGCCCTGGCCGAGGTGGATGTGCAGCGGCGATTCGGCCTGGCCGGCTAGGGTCTGGTCCAGTGCTACGCGCACGGTTTTCTTGCCGACTTCGAGCAACTGGCCGCGAAACTCCTGGCCGCTGCCGTCGAACAGTTGCACGGCATCGCCCGGGGCCATGCGCAGCACGCGGCCGATGTAATGGGCCTGGGCCTCGGGCAAGTCATGCTCGCCAAGGCTCAGGGGGGCGTCGATGAAGAAGCGGGACAGTCTCATGGTTAAGCTCAGGAAGTGAAGAAGTCATCGACCCTTGTAGGAGCGGCCTTGCGTCGCGAAAGGGGCGCGCAGCGGCCCCAGGTTCTGTGGCGCAACAAATATCGCCGGGGCCGCTGCGCGCCCCTTTCGCGACGCAAGGCCGCTCCTACCAGGGAATGCGTGGTGTTGGGTTAGCCCGGGTCGCGGAAATCGGGGTGGAAGTTGGCCGGCACCGCCACGCTGACGCTGTCTCGCGTGGCGATGTCGATGCCTTCACCGGCCACCTCGGCAAGGAAGTCGATCTGCTCGGGCGTGATCACGTACGGCGGCAGGAAGTACACCACGCTGCCCAGCGGGCGCAGCAAGGCGCCACGGGTCAGGGCGTGCTCGAAGACCTTCAAGCCACGGCGTTCCTGCCAGGGGTAGGCGACCTTGCCAGCTTTGTCCTGGACCATCTCGATGGCCAGGGCCATGCCGGTCTGGCGGATCTCGGCCACATGCGGGTGATCGGCCAGGTGCGCGGTGGCCGTGGCCATGCGTGCGGCCAGGGGCTTGTTGGCCTCGATCACGTTGTCCTGCGCGAAAATATCCAGCGTCGCCAGCGCGGCGGCGCACGCCAGCGGGTTGCCGGTGTAGCTGTGCGAGTGGAGGAACGCGCGCAGCGTCGGGTAGTCGTCGTAGAAGGCCTGGTACACGGTGTCGGTGGTCAGGCACGCCGCCAGCGGCAGGTAACCCCCGGTCAGTGCCTTGGACAGGCACAGGAAATCTGGACGGATACCCGCCTGTTCGCAGGCGAACATCGTCCCGGTGCGGCCAAAGCCCACGGCGATTTCGTCGTGGATCAAGTGCACGCCGTAGCGGTCACAGGCTTCGCGCAGCAGCTTGAGGTAGATCGGGTGGTACATGCGCATGCCGCCCGCGCCTTGGATCAGCGGCTCGATGATGACCGCGCTGATGCTGGCGTGGTGTTCGGCCAGGGTCTGCTCCATGGCCTGGAACAGGTTGCGCGAGTGTTCTTCCCAGCTCATGCCGTCGGGGCGCAGGTAGCAATCCGGGCTGGGCACCTTGATGGTATCGAGCAGCAGCGCCTTGTAGGTTTCGGTAAACAGCGGCACGTCGCCCACCGACATCGCGGCAATGGTTTCGCCGTGGTAGCTGTTGGTGAGGGTGACAAAGCGTTTCTTCTCGGGTTTGCCGATGTTCTGCCAGTAATGGAAGCTCATCTTCAGTGCGACTTCGATGCAGGACGAGCCGTTGTCGGCGTAGAACACCCGGTCCAGCCCCGCCGGGGTCATGGCGACCAGGCGTTCGGACAGCTCGATTACCGGCTGGTGGCTGAAGCCGGCCAGGATCACGTGTTCCAGCTGGTCGACCTGGTCCTTGATGCGCTGGTTGATGCGCGGGTTGGCATGGCCAAACACGTTGACCCACCAACTGCTCACGGCGTCCAGGTAGCGTTTGCCTTCGAAGTCTTCCAGCCACACGCCTTCACCGCGCTTGATCGGGATCAGCGGCAACTGCTCGTGGTCTTTCATCTGGGTGCAGGGGTGCCACAGGACCTTAAGGTCACGTTGCATCCACTGATCGTTGAGGCCCATGGGTACTTCTCCTGGCTGCACTGCTGGCTTGGACCGCGTAAGCCTAAGCAAAGCTGCCGGGCAGGACAACCGCTGCTCATCAATGACGCTGGGTGCCGGTCCATTCGAGCTTGCGAATATGTACGGTGCCGGCCTGCGAGGTGGAAATGGTCAGACGCCGGAAAGGCCCGTCGATGACCTGGTGATAGGGTTGTGTGGAGATGGGGCCGGGCATCAGGTCAGTAAAACCGCTGCCTTCGATCGTGATCCAGTAGAAGTTGCGTGGCGCGGGAGCAGCCAGGTCGTAATCGTGGCCTTCGGCATCGAACAGCATGTGCAGGTCGTCACAAAGGAAGTCGCTGACCACGTAGTACTCCAGTCGCAAGCATTCGACCTCTTGGGCGAAGGTGATATCCACATCGCTGTTTTCGCCAATTACCAGTTCCGTGCCATCGTCGCCCCTGAACGCTTCGTGAAAGCCCGTCCAGGATGTGCTGTTGGCGCGAATACTCAGGCCAGATGCCGTGCACAAGGTTTGTTTGTGCCAGAGAAATTGCCGTGCGACGTGAGTGAAACACTCCTCGAAGATCATCTGCAGGCCCTCCTGGCGGGCGCTTGGCCATTCGCGTCAGCATTACCTGCCGTGGTGCGAGCTGGCTACTGACAAAAATGTCAGTTGCCAAAAGGACTTGATGTCGCTGTGGTGGCAGGGTTGGCAGACCTGACGTATTCTTAACGCATCTGTCTCGGGGCATTTCTGCCTCCCTTTTTTTCTGAAACGTCTGACTCGGAGTTCGCCAACATGGCTGCTGCTTGGGTGCGCCTGTGCGCGTTGGTATTGATCGGTGTGTCCAGCGGCGCCGCGCTGGCGAAGGACAAAACGCCCACGGCCATCGTCGTGGGTGGCGGCCTGGCGGGCCTTACCGCAGCCTACGAGCTGCAGAGCAAGGGCTGGCAGGTGACGCTGCTGGAAGCCAAGTCGGGCATGGGCGGCCGCTCGGGCCTGGCGACCAGCGAGTGGATCGGCAATGCCAAGGCGCAGCCGGTGCTCAACCAGTACCTCGACCGTTTCAAGCTTGAAACACTGCCTGCGCCGGAGTTCGTGCGCACGCCGGGTTACCTGATCGACGGTGAATACTTCAGTGCCACCGACCTGGCCACCAAGCAGCCCGCCACCGCCGAGGCGCTCAAGCGCTATGAGAAAACCCTCGATGACCTGGCCCGGTCGATCGACGACCCGCTGAACCCCCAGGCGACCAGCACATTGTTCGCGCTCGACCAGATCAACGTTTCCACCTGGCTCGACAAGCTGCAACTGCCAGCCACCGCGCGTCAGCTGGTCAACCAGCAGATCCGTAGCCGCTACGATGAGCCGTCACGCCTGTCGCTGCTGTACTTCGCCCAGCAGAATCGCGTGTATCGGGGTGTCAGTGACCGTGACCTGCGCGCCGCGCGCCTGCCCGGTGGCAGCCCGGTACTGGCTCAGGCTTTTGTCAAACAGCTGAAGACTATCAAGACCAGCTCGCCGGTCACCGCCATCGTCCAGGACAAGGACGGCGTCACGGTCAAGGTGGGCAGCGTGGGCTACCAGGCCGATTACCTGGTCATGGCTGTGCCCCTGCGCGCCCTGGCCAAGATCCAGATGACCCCGGGCCTGGACAACCAGCACCTGGCGGCGATCAAGGGCACCAACTATGGCTGGCGCGACCAGCTGATGCTCAAGTTCAAGAAGCCGGTGTGGGAAAGCCGGGCGCGCATGTCTGGCGAAATCTTCAGCAACGCCGGCCTGGGCATGCTGTGGATCGAACCGGCACTCAAAGGCGGCGCCAACGTGGTGATCAACCTGTCCGGCGACAACGCCCGCCTGTTGCAGGCGTTCGGTGACAAGCAGATGGTCGACCAGGTGTTGATCCGCCTGCACGCGTTTTATCCACAGGCCCGGGGCTCGTTCACCGGCTACGAGGTCAAGCGCTACAGCACCGACGCCGGTATGGGCGGCGCCTACCTGGCCTATGGCCCGGGGCAGATCAGCAAGTACTGGCGCCTGTGGGAGCGCCCGGTGCAGCGCATCACCTTTGCCGGCGAGCATACCGACGCCCTCTACCCTGGCACCCTGGAAGGCGCTCTGCGCAGCGGCCAACGTGCGGCCAGCCAGGCACAGGACCTGTTGGCCGGCAAGTCATTCGACCCCGCCAAGGCTGTGCCGGTTGCGGCCGCAGCCGCAGCAGGTGCTGCTGCGGCCAAGGACAAGGGCGGGTTCTTCTCGAACATGTTCGGTGGCGGGTCCGGCAAGACCGACAAGTCTGAAAAAGCCCCCGCCAAGGCCGAGCCGCTGAAAGATGAGGCCAAGCAGGACAAGCCAGGGTTCTTCTCGCGCCTGTTTGGCGGGGCTGACAAGCCTGAGGTGAAAGCCGAGCCGCTTGCCAAGGCCGACGAAGTGGCACCGGCGCCTGCTGCGCCAACCCCCGTTGCACCGGCAGTTGAGGCCAAGCAAGAGGCGGCCAAGCCTGCTGCCGCCAAGCCCGCCGCAACCCAGGTAACCCCTGCCAAGCATGCGCCAGCACACAAGCCGGCGGCAAAACAGGCGCACAAGCCTGTCGAGGCTAAAAAGGCCACGGCAAAATCGGCGCCGGCCAAGAAGCCAGTGGCCGATACCCAGGCCAAGGCAGGCTGACCTCCTCCCAGTGCCGGCTTAAGGGCCGGCACTGGCGGCCCGCGTTAATCCAACTATCGTTAATGTTTCCTTAATGGGAAGCTTACACAATACATATCGGATTTCTCGATAATCCGAAGCAATTTTTTCCGCTTTTATTCGATACGTTACGCGTTAGTCTGTGCACAGCTTTCACGGGGAAACACGCCAACATGCAACTGCGCAATTCACCTTCTCGCTACGGCGTGGTCAGCATCATCCTGCACTGGGGTGTAGCGCTGGCAGTCTTCGGCCTATTCGGCCTGGGGCTGTGGATGGTCGGTCTGGACTACTACGACCCTTGGCGCAAAGCCGGCCCGGACTTGCACAAAAGCATCGGCCTGATGCTGCTGGGTGTGATGCTGCTGCGTCTGATCTGGCGTTTCATCAGCCCGCCACCGCCGGCGCCGGCCAACCACGGGGCACTCACCCGCGTGGCCGCCAAACTGGGCCATCTGGCACTGTACGTGGGGCTGTTCGCGGTGATGATCGCCGGTTACCTGATCTCCACCGCCGACGGCGTCGGTATTCCGGTATTCGGTCTGTTCGAAGTACCGGCACTGGTCAGCGACCTGCCCGATCAGGCGGACCTGGCTGGTGTGATTCATCTTTGGCTGGCCTGGGGCCTGGTGATTTTTGCCGTGCTTCATGGCCTGGCCGCATTGAAACACCATTTCATCGACCGTGACGCGACCCTGACCCGTATGCTGGGCCGCAAAGCTTGACTCTCAACCTCAATTGCAAGGAATAGAAAGGATGTTGAAAAAGACTTTTGCCGCTCTGGCGCTCGGTACTGCACTGTTCTCCGCTGGCGCCATGGCCGCCGAGTACAAGATCGACAAGGAAGGCCAGCACGCGTTCGTCGACTGGAAGATCAGCCACCTGGGCTACAGCTTCATCCACGGTACTTTCAAGGACTTCGACGGCAACTTCACTTGGGACAGCGCCAAGCCTGAAGCGAGCAAGATCAGCGTCGACGTGAAGACTGCCAGCCTGTGGTCCAACCACGCCGAGCGTGACAAGCACATCGCCAGCAAAGACTTCCTCGATGTGGGCAAGTTTGCAGACGCCAAGTTTGTTTCCACTGCCGTCAAATCGACCGGTGACAAGACCGCTGACGTGACCGGTGACCTGACCCTGCACGGCGTGACCAAGCCGGTCACCTTCAAAGCCACCTTCAACGGTGAAGGCAAGGACCCATGGGGTGGCGAGCGTGCTGGCTTCAACGCCACCACGACGCTGAACCTGAATGACTTTGGCATCAAGGGGCCAGGCGCGACTTCGCAGACCGTGGACCTGGATATCAGCCTTGAAGGCGTGAAGCAGAAGTAATGTGTTGTAGCTGAAAAAGCTGGGGCCGCTGTGCGGCCCTTTCGCGACACGAGGCCGCTCCTACACAGAGCGGCCTTTTGCCGTGAAAGGGCCGCGCAGCGGCCCCAGCTTTTTACGATCAGCGGTTGCGAGTCAGCAGCGCCGGGCGCTCGCCACGTGGGCGGCTTGGCAGATCGTCCAGTTGCTCAGGCGTCGGGTAACGGTCGAGCTTGGATTCCTTGCGGATGATCACCGGCTGGTTCTGCGGCTCACGCGAGCTGCGTACTGCAGGTTCCTGACGGGCAGCATCATCGCGAGCCGGGCGACCGCGGCCACCGCCACCGCCACCGCCATCACGGCGTGCACCGCCACCGTTGTTGTTGCGCGGCGGGCGCTTCTCGCCGCTGGTGCTGCGTGGCTGGGCGCCATTGCGAGCTTGGCCACCGCCACCACCGTTGCTGCGCTGGGCAGCACCTTGGCTTTGGCCTGCGCCAGTACCAGCGCCACCACCACCAGGACGACGGTTACGCCCTTGGTTCTTGCCCTGGTACGGGCTGACGTAGTCGGCGCGGTTGCCGAAGTTGTCGACTTCGTCATCCAGGAACTCATCCGGCGCACGGTCAGATGGCGCTTTGGGTGTGCTGTTCTGGCTGGCTTGCTGCTGGCGTGGCTTGTTGTCACGCGGCTTGCGCTGCTGCGGCTTGTCGCCGGACCTTTCCTTCTCGGCAGGCTTGTCGGCAGCGGGCTGCTTGGCCTTGCCTTTATCCTTGCCTTTGTCCTTGCGGCCACCGTTGGCGTCTTTGCCGCCTTCGCCGCGTGGCTGGTTGCGACCGCCACGGCCGGTGTTCTGCGGGCGTTCGCGTACTTCAGGCTTCTCGGCTTCCACCTGGCTTGCATCAAAGCCCATCAGGTCGCCATCGGCAATCTTCTGCTTGGTGACCCGCTCGATGCTCTTGAGCAGCTTCTCTTCGTCTGGCGAGACCAGGGAAATAGCCTCACCCGAACGGCCTGCACGGCCAGTACGGCCGATACGGTGCACGTAATCTTCTTCGACATTGGGCAGCTCGAAGTTGACCACGTGGGGCAACTGATCAATGTCCAGGCCGCGGGCGGCGATGTCGGTGGCAACCAGCACCCGTACGGCATTGGCCTTGAAGTCGGCCAGGGCTTTGGTGCGAGCGTTCTGGCTCTTGTTGCCGTGGATGGCGGCGGCGGTCAGGCCGTGCTTTTCCAGGTACTCGGCCAGGCGGTTGGCGCCGTGCTTGGTACGGGTGAACACCAATACCTGTTCCCAGGCACCCAGGGTGATCAGGTGTGCCAGCAGTGCACGCTTGTGGCTGGCGGGCAGGCGGTAGATGCGCTGCTCGATGCGTTCGACCGTGGTGTTGGGCGGCGTGACTTCGATGCGCTCCGGGTTGTGCAGGAGCTTGTCGGCCAGGTCGGTGATGTCTTTGGAGAAGGTGGCCGAGAACAGCAGGTTCTGGCGCTTGGTCGGCAGTCGGGCGAGGACCTTCTTGACGTCGTGGATGAAGCCCATGTCGAGCATGCGGTCGGCTTCATCGAGGACCAGAATTTCTACATGGGACAGGTCAACCTTGCCTTGACCGGCCAGGTCGAGCAGGCGACCAGGGCACGCCACCAGGACGTCGACACCTTTGGCGATGGCCTGGATCTGCGGGTTCATGCCGACACCGCCGAAGATGCAGGCGCTGACCAGTGGCAGGTCACGAGCATAGACCTTGAAGCTGTCATGCACCTGGGCCGCCAGTTCGCGGGTCGGGGTCAGGACCAATACGCGGGGCTGGCGTGGGCCATGGCGCTGCGACTTGTCGGGGTGGCCACCGGGGAACAGGCGCTCGAGGATCGGCAAGGCAAAACCGCCGGTTTTACCAGTACCTGTCTGTGCGGCGACCATCAGATCGCGGCCTTGCAACACGGCGGGAACAGCCCGCTGTTGCACCGGAGTCGGCTGGGTATAGCCCGCAGCCTCGATAGCGCGGACAAGAGCCTCGGAGAGACCGAGGGAAGCAAAGGACATGGGCGATCCTGTTCTCGTGTGGGCTGGGCCCGTTGGGATGTTCTGCCTGGCGCGACGGGCATCGGTGAGATGCGATCGCGTCCGGTCCAGCTTGGCTTTCACTGCACATCCAGGAAGCGGAGGGCTGACGCGGTAGGGCGTCGATGCCGATCGGGATGCCTGTTGCTAGGCCGAGCGTCCGGGCGTAAGCCTGGCGGGAAGGCCCGAGTATAACAGAGCTATCGCGGCGTGCTGCTTTCCTGCTGCTCAACGGCGTTGAGAATGTTTCCGATGTCGCCTGTGTAACGGTTGTTGATGGCGGCATAGGCGGGTTCTTGCTTGAAGCGCTGCAATTCTTCAGCGAACGCCTGGGCCAATGCTTCGCGCCCAGGTTTACGGGTCAGCCCCAGGTACTGCGTCTGTCGGCTGATCAGCAGCGGCAGTTCTTCGACCTGCTGTTCCAGGCCCAGTTGACGCATCAGGTAGCGGCCAACCCTGCGGTCGGTAATCAGCAGATCGATACGGCCAAGCATCAACTTGCCGAAGTTGGCTTCATGGGTGGGGGCTGCTTCGCGTCGGAAACGGGGCGAGTCGTTGAAGGCCGAGCCGTAGATATAGCCGGGCGATGTGCCTACGCTGAGGCCAGCGAGGTCATTCAGGCCGGTCACTGCGTGCCGACGGCTGCGGGCCTGAAACAGCACGAACTCGACATCCGACATGGGCTCCGACGGGTAGATCAGAAAAGGCCTGCGCGCGTCGATCTGAAAGATATCGACAATACCGTCCGCCAGCCCTTGCTCGATCATCGCCAGGCAGCGCTTCCAGGGCAGAAATTGCCATTCCACCTCTACACCCAAGCGCTTGAAGACCTGGGTGGTGACCTCGTAATCGATACCTCGGGGCTGGCCTTTCTGCTGGTAGACATATGGCGCCCAGTCGTCGGACACCAGGCGCAAGCGTTCGGCCAGGGCCAACGGGCTCAGGCAGGCGAGCAGCAGGATCCAGAAGAGGCGGATGATGGCGGACATGGGCCGCAGATTACGCGCTCGGCCTGCTCAAGGCCAGTAAGAGGAGGCTGTTCAGGCCTGCGCCGAGCTTAACAGGTGCGCTTCGATATCCTTGCGCCGCGCCCCCAGCGACAGGCGCAAGCCCGGGTGGCGCAGACACTGGCGCAACTGCTCGGGCTCGATGCGGCCGTGGCGCGCATTGAAGTTTTCCAAGGCTTTGTCCCACCAGGCCGATGCACAGGCGCGGTCGAATTCATTGGGGTAGGGGTAGCTGCCGTAAAGCAATTCGCGGGCAAACTGCCGCTCGTTTCGGGGCAGGGTCAGGCTCAGTGCCTTGTAGCCCAAACGGTGCAGGGTTGGCGGCCGTGGCAGTTGATCGTTGACCCGTGCGACATCGGCCAGCGCCGCCTCGCAAAGCGGCGCATCGCCGTGCTTGCGTAGCCAGGCCTGGATCTTGGCGCGAAACTGGGCTTTGCGGCTCCAGTAGTGGTGAATGACGTCGGTGCATTCGGCCACCTTCAGCCTGCGGTAGGCCGCCACCGCCAGGCAGAACTCCTCCAGGGTGTAAGCCTCGCGGGCCAGTGGGTAGAACTCGTCCATCATGGCGATGGAGTGGTCCAGGGTCGGCGCGTCTTCGGCGCTGAGCCCGATCACGCCAGAGTTGATCAGCGGCATCTGGCAATCGGCCAGGCCTCGGCTCTGGAGAACGGCCAGCAGGTTCTTGTACAGCAGGCACTTCTGGTTGGCGCCGTAGCGGCCACCGATGGCGTTGCACAGCAGTTGGCCGGGCTTGACGCGCTCGAACAGGCGCATCGGCGATTGCCGGAAGAAGGTGTCGGTATCGATCAGTATGGCCAGTGGGTGCTGCTCGAGTACCTGGCGGAGCAGCACGTGCTTGCTGCGAAAGTGATAACCGTGGGGCGCATTCCACGCTGTGCGCGTGGCTTCGTCGAGCAGATGCACCGTGACCGGCAGCTTGGCATACGGCGCTGGGTTGTCGGTGTAGACCTGGATGTCCAGGGCCTCGTCTGCCGACCGGCCCAGGTGGGCAAGGGCACTGACGATGCTGAAGCAGGCTTCCTGATGGTAGGTGGCCGGGCCGAAAGCCAGGTAGACGAGCTGAGGGCGCGATGGCTGGGGATGCTGCATGTCAGGCAAGACCTGTTTAACCCGAAAATAAATAAGGCCTTAGTCTATGACCAAAGCCTTAATCATTTCTTAAGCAGATATTGCCAAGAAGTTTCAGCGAGGCAGCTTCAGGTTGTTCCAGATCGCGAGGCTCGCTTCGGCCTGGTTCAACGTATAGAAGTGCAGGCCCGGTGCGCCGCCTTGCAGCAGCTGTTCGCACATGCGGGTGATCACTTCTTCGCCGAATGCCTGGATACTGGCGGTGTCGTCGGCATAGGCTTCCAGTTGCTTGCGGATCCAGCGCGGGATCTCGGCGCCACAGGCGTCGGAGAAGCGTGCCAGCTTGCTGTAGTTGGTGATCGGCATGATGCCGGGCACCACCGGGATCTCGACGCCCAGTTTCTGCGCACGCTCGACAAAATAGAAATAGCTGTCGGCGTTGAAGAAATACTGGGTGATGGCGCTGTCGGCACCGGCTTTGACCTTGTGCACGAAGTTGGCAAGGTCGATCTCGAAGTTGCGCGCCTGCGGGTGCATCTCGGGGTAGGCGGCCACTTCCAGGTGGAAGTGATCACCGGTTTCCTGGCGGATGAACTCGACCAGGTCGCTGGCATAGCGCAGCTCGCCGCTGGCCATGCCCATGCCCGAGGGCAGGTCGCCGCGCAGGGCGACGATACGCTTGATGCCCGCTGCCTTATATTCGGCCAGCAGGCTGCGCAGCTCTTCTTTGCTATCGCCAACGCACGACAGGTGCGGCGCTGCAGGTACCTTCACTTCACTTTCCAGCTGCAGCACGGTGTTCAGCGTGCGGTCGCGAGTAGAGCCGCCGGCACCGTAGGTGCAGGAGAAGAAGTCCGGGTTGTAGGTGGCCAGCTGGCGGGCAACGCCCATCAGCTTTTCGTGACCGGCATCGGTCTTGGTCGGGAAGAATTCGAAGCTGTAGCGGCGTTCTTGTGACATCACTCTTTCCTCAAGCAGCAAGCTGCTAGCGGCAAGCTGCAAGTAAAAGCCAGATCGGTGATGGCCGATCTGGCTTGGCATCGTTCAAGATCGTTAGTGCATGAACCACAAGCGACAGCGGCACGGGGCGCCTTTTCTTGCCGCTTGCAGCTTCAAGCTTGCCGCTTATCAGTAGCGGTAGGCGTGCGGCTTGAACGGGCCTTCGACAGTCACACCGATGTATTCGGCTTGCTGCGCGGTCAGTTTGGTGACGACGCCGCCGAAGCCGCGGACCATTTCCAGGGCCACTTCTTCGTCGAGTTTCTTGGGCAGCACTTCAACGGTCAGGCGCTCGGCTTTCTTCTCGGCCGACAGGTCGGCGTACTTCTGCTCGAACAGGAAGATCTGGGCCAGCACCTGGTTGGCGAACGAACCGTCCATGATGCGGCTTGGGTGACCGGTGGCGTTACCCAGGTTCACCAGGCGGCCTTCGGCCAGCAGGATCAGGTAGTCGTCGTTTTGCGGGTCGAAATCGCCAGCGCCGGTACGGTGAATCTTGTGTACCTGCGGCTTGACCTCTTCCCAGGCCCAGTGCTTGCGCATGAAGGCGGTGTCGATCTCGTTGTCGAAGTGGCCGATGTTGCACACCACGGCGCGCTTTTTCAGGGCCTTGAGCATGTTGGCGTCGCAGACGTTGACGTTACCGGTGGTGGTGACGATCAGGTCGATCTTGCCCAGCAGGGCCTTGTCGATGCTGGCTTCGCTGCCATCGTTGATGCCGTCGATGAACGGCGAGACCAGCTCGAAGCCGTCCATGCATGCCTGCATGGCGCAGATCGGGTCGACTTCGGTGACCTTGACGATCATGCCTTCCTGACGCAGGGACTGGGCCGAGCCCTTGCCCACGTCACCGTAGCCGATCACCAGGGCTTGCTTGCCCGACAGCAGGTGGTCGGTGCCGCGCTTGATGGCGTCGTTCAAGCTGTGACGGCAGCCGTACTTGTTGTCGTTCTTGCTCTTGGTGACCGAGTCGTTGACGTTGATCGCCGGGACTTTCAGCTCGCCCTTGGCCAGCATGTCCAGCAGGCGGTGCACGCCGGTGGTGGTTTCTTCTGTCACACCGTGGACGCGGTCCAGCACGGCCGGGTATTTCTTGTGCAGCAGCTCGGTCAGGTCGCCGCCGTCGTCGAGGATCATGTTGGCGTCCCATGGCTGGCCATCCTTGAGGATGGTCTGCTCCAGGCACCACTCGTACTCTTCCTCGGTTTCACCTTTCCAGGCGAACACAGGGATACCGGCGGCGGCGATGGAGGCAGCGGCCTGGTCCTGGGTGGAGAAGATGTTGCAGGACGACCAGCGCACCTCGGCACCCAGGGCAACCAGGGTTTCGATCAGCACGGCGGTCTGAATGGTCATGTGGATGCAGCCCAGGATCTTCGCGCCCTTGAGCGGTTGCTCGGCGAGATACTTACGGCGCAGGCCCATCAGTGCAGGCATTTCCGATTCGGCGATGATGGTTTCGCGACGGCCCCAGGCGGCCAGGGAGATGTCAGCGACTTTGAAATCGGTAAAACCAGCAGGCGTGTTTACAGCGCTCATGAGAGCCTCCATTCGTAGTGTGCGAATGGGCGCCGTTGTGCGTTGAGCGTCCGCAGAAGCGGACAACGCCCCATCCGAGCCTGACAGGCCTAGCCTGCTGCAGCGCCCCTCGGACAGGTGGCGGGCATGGCCCCGCGGCGGGTGGCCATGTAAAACGGCACAGATTATAGCCGTGACCGGGACCTTCGCCCAAGGTTTTCTGTCGATTAATCGAGACGATAGTCGATGTTCAATGGAGCGGTGACGGCGGCTCTGCCATCATGAGTACACGTTAGCCAAGCAGGTCAGGAGTACAGATGAACTTTCACACCCGCAAATGGGTAAAACCCGAAGACCTCAACCCCAATGGCACCCTGTTCGGTGGCAGCCTGTTGCGCTGGATCGACGAGGAGGCGGCCATCTACGCCATCGTTCAGCTGGGCAACCAGCGTGTGGTGACCAAGTACATGTCGGAGATCAACTTCGTCAGTGCATCGCGCCAGGGCGACATCATCGAGCTGGGTATTACCGCAACCGAGTTTGGCCGTACCTCGATCACCCTCAAGTGCGAGGTGCGTAACAAGATCACCCGCAAGAGCATCCTGACGGTCGACAAGATGGTCTTCGTCAACTTGGGTGAAGATGGCCAGCCAGCGGCGCATGGGCGGACCGAGATCAAGTACGTGCAGGACCAGTTCCCGGATTCTGCGGTGGAGTGAAAACCCGGGGGCCGCAAAGCGGCCCCGTGGTTTTTCAGGGTTGGGCGCTGACCTTGCGCACCACGCGGCCGATGCTCAGCCCCTGCACCAGGATCGACGACAGCACCACGATATAGGTGATCGACAGCAGCAGGTCACGCTCTTCGCCCAGCGGCAGCGACAGCGCCAGGGCCACCGAAACCCCACCGCGCAAACCACCCCAGGTCAGCACCCGCACAGTGCCTTTGGGGACCGGGCGCCAGCGCCGCAGCAGCACGATTGCCGGGGCCACGGTCAACAGCCGCGACAGCAGTACCGCAAACGCCAGCACGCTACCGGCCGCCAGGTGCATCCAGTTGAACGGCAGCAGCAGAAGCTCCAGGCCGATCAGCGCGAACAGCAAGGCGTTGAGCATGTCATCGATCAACTCCCAGAAACCGTCCATGTAGCGACGGGTCATATCGTTCATCGCCAGGTTGCGCCCCATGTTGCCGATGATCAGGCCGGCCACCACCATGGCGATCGGCGCCGAGACGTGCAGCTCGTAGCACATCGCCGAGCCACCGATGACCAGTGCCAGGGTCAGCATGACCTCGACTTGGTACTGTTCGATGCTCTTGATCATGCGGTAGGTGGCGTAGCCGATCAGGCCGCCGAATACCACGCCGCCAATGGCCTCACGGGCGAACAGCACCGCCGTGTCGTAGGCACTGGGGGTTTCGCCCAGCTGGATGATGCCCAGCAGCACGGTGAACACCACGACTGCGGTGCCATCGTTGAACAGCGATTCGCCGACGATGGTGGTTTTCAGTGGCTTGGATGCATTGGCGGTACGCAATGCGCCGAGCACGGCAATCGGGTCGGTGGGCGAAATCAGCGCGCCGAACAGCAGGCAATAGATCAGCGGCACCTGCCAGCCGAACATCGCGAACACCCAATGCGACAGGTAGCCGATGACCACGGTTGCGATCAGCACGCCGATAGTGGCCAGCAGGCCGATCGGCCAGCGATAGCTGCGCAGGTCCGAGAGGTTGACGTGCAAGGCGCCGGCGAACAGCAGGAACGCCAGCATCCAGTGCATCAGCAAATCGTTGAAGTCGATCTGGTTCATCAGGCCTTCGACGCGTTCTTCCAGGCCAGGGAAGCCGATCAGGCTCAGGCCCTGCAGCATCAGGGAGAACAATAACGCGGTGACCATCACGCCAATGGCGGGTGGCAGGCCGATGAAGCGGTAGTTGACGTAGGTGAGGAGGGTGGTGAGGCAGATAAACGCGGCAACTAATTCAAGCATCCCGAATCCTGTAACAGTGGCTTCCAAGTCGTACCCGAATGGCTCGGGCAGTTCTTTGATGACCTGGCGAGGGGTTCGGGACACACGATTTGACCGGAATTGTTGGAATCGTTCCGGATGTGTTGGGTTTAGGGCGTATTGGGGCTGTCAGGTGCATGCCTTTAGGGCTTTTTGCGCCTGGGAGATCGAGCGCCGCCCGCGCGGCACTCGATGTCAAAGCGCTGAGGCACTTTCGCCATGCAAATGCCAGACTGCGCCCTTCTGAAGGCGATATATTCAGGCCTCAATAACGTCACAAGGACCTCACGGCGTGTTGGCAACTTCCCTGGTACTGGTCGCCGCCTTGCTGCATGCGACCTGGAACACCCTGATCAAATTCAGCGGCGAGCGCCTGTTGGTGATCGCCAGCATGGACACCGTCGCACTGGCCTTCGCAGTGCTCGCCGTCGCCTTCGTCGAGGTGCCCCCCGCTGAAATCTGGCCCTGGCTGATCGCCTCGGCGCTGGCTGAGCAGCTGTACCGTTTCCTGCTGATCCAGGCCTATCGGGTCGGTGACCTGGGGCTGGTCTATCCTCTGATGCGTGGCTTGTCGCCGTTGGTGGTGCTGGGGCTGACCCTGGCGTTTGCCGGGGAGTCACTGAGCCAGCAGCAGATCATCGGCATCCTGCTCATCCCTTGCGGCATGGCATGCCTGCTCTGGCAGGGGGGAGGGGGTGATCGCCTGCCGTGGTCGATGTTGCCGGTAGTGGCGCTGATTGGCCTGTGCATCGGTTGCTACACCTGGTTCGATGGGCAGGCGGTGCGGCTGTGGGGCAAGCCGTGGGACTACCTGGTATGGCTGACCTTGCTCAGCGCCTGGCCCTTCCCGCTGCTGGCCAGTGTGGCGCGGCGGGCACCCTTCGTGCTGTTCTGGCGAACCCAATGGCGGCTGGGGTTGGCCGTAGGGTTTTGCGTGTTGTTCAGTTATGCCCTGGTGCTGTGGGCCATGCACTTGGGGTCGGTGGCTGAAGCGGCAGCGTTGCGAGAGTTGAGCGTAATTCTGGTGGTGCTGTTTGGCATGCGCTACCTCAAAGAACCTTTTGGCGGGCCAAGACTCCTAGCTTGCGGGCTGGTGCTGGCAGGCATGCTGGTAATGAAGCTCTAACCCGATTATTGAACAAGGAGTCCTGTCCATGACCGTTGCCCTGTGGTGCATCCTGATCGCGCTGGCACTGCCGCCGCTTTGTGCGTTGATCGCCAAGGTGAGCAGTGGCCGTTTCGGCCTCAAGGACAATCACGACCCGCGCGCCTTCCTCGATACGCTATCGGGCCTGCCGCGCCGTGCCCACGCCGCGCAGCAGAACAGCTACGAGGCGTTTCCGGCATTTGCGGCGGCCGTGCTGGTGGCCGATATCGTCGGCAATGCCGAACAAGTGACGCAGGACGTGCTGGGCGTGATGTACATCACCAGTCGGCTGCTCTACATCATCTGCTACCTGGCGGACTGGGCGGCGTTGCGCTCGCTGGTGTGGTTTGCCGGGTTGGCGCTGATCGTGTCGTTCTTCGTCGTTTCGGCCTGAATCGTCGCTCTTTTCGCGGGTAAACCCGCCCCCACAGGGGCCATTGCGATCCCTGTGGGGGCGGTTTTATCCGCGAAGCATTCAGCACCGTATCAAAGGACTTTCGGCACTTCAGGCAGCGGTTTGCCTTTGGGCCACAACATCCAGATCTGCCCCTGCTGCTTCATGTTACCGGCCAGCTCGCCTGCCTCAGGCCCGGTGCCCCAGAACAGGTCCGCACGCACTTCGCCAGCAATGGCTCCGCCCGTATCCTGAGCGCCTACCGGCCGCACCACCGGCGTACCGTCCGGGCGCGTGGTCGACAACCAGAGCAGGCTGCCCAGCGGAATCACCTTGCGGTCGATTGCCACACTGTACCCGGCCGTCAATGGCACATTGAGCGAGCCGCGCGGGCCTTCGTTGCTGTCGGGGCGGGTGCTGAAAAACACGTAGCTGGGGTTGCTGGCGAGCAATTCCGGTACTCGCTGTGGGTTGGCCTGGGCCCAGGCGTGAATGGCGCCCATGCTCACCTCTTCCTTCTTCAATTGGCCCTGCTCCACCAGCCAGCGGCCTATCGGCCGATAGGGGTGGCCGTTCTGGTCGGCGTAGCCCAGGCGCAGTTGGCGGCCATCTTCCAGTTGTACCCGGCCCGAACCCTGGATCTGCAGGAACTGCAGGTCCATCGGGTCGGTCAGCCAGGCCAGCACCGGTGCCTTGACGCCCTCACGGTTGATCACCTCGGCGGTGTCGTAAGGCTTGAGCACGCGGCCGTCCAGGCGCCCACGCAAGCGCTTGCCCTTGAGCTCTGGGTACACGCTGGCCAAGTCGACCACGATCATGTCGTCGGGCACGCCGTAAACTGCGACGTGGTTGGCCTCGGTAGGCTTCAGGCTGCCGGGGTAGACCGGCTCGTAGTAACCGGTGATCAGGCCGTTGGCATTGTTTTCGGCCGAGCGCAGGCCATAGACCTGCAGGTTCTGCTGCAGGAAAGCGCGTATCTGCAGGGCATCGTCGGGCACGCTGGCAGCGGCCTCGCAGGTGGCGGCCCAGACTGTGTCGCGCTTGAGCTTCTCGCAACCATTACGCCACGCGTGGAAGCCGGCAACCAGGTCGGCGTCGCTGACGCTGGGCAGGTCCTGCCAGGTGGCGTTGGCATAGGTGGCAATGGCATGGGGCTCTGGCTTGGCGCTTTCGCCGCCGTTGCAGCCGGCCAGCAGGGCCAGCGCCGGGAGTGTCCAGGCCAGGTGGCGCAGGGCAGATTTCATGTGGGGCTTCCTGTCACGGGCGAAGATGAATATTCGCCCCTGTTTTTTATGTGGCTATTGGTGTTTGGCCCCTGGGCAGCGATACTGGCTGCCCATTTTCGTAGGCCGTAGTGACCGTGATGTTCAAGCGATTGACCGTTGTTCTGCTCGCAGCCCTGGCCCTGAATGCCTGTGACCGTGTTGACCCGAATTCGCCGTTGGGCAAGCGTAAGGTGATCTTCAAGGACATGCTCAAGGCCAGCGAAGACCTGGGCGGCATGTTGCGCGGTCGTTTGCCCTTCGACGGGGTGAAGTTTGCCGAGGGGGCCGTGAAGCTCGACACCCTGTCGCAGCAGCCGTGGCAGCACTTCCCGCAGGTGCGCGATGGCGGCGACAGCAGTGCACGAGCAGAGGTGTGGGAGCGTCAGGCGCGCTTCCATGACCTTGCCCGGCAACTGGAGGGCGTGACTGGCGAGCTGGTCGATGCGACTCGGGGCCAGCCGCTGGACGCTGCGCAATTGAAAGGGCCGATGGACAAGGTCGAGGCAGCATGCAAGGCCTGTCATACCGAGTTTCGCAATCATTGAGGGTAAATGCCCTGGCTCCATCACCGGGAAACCGCTGATGGAGCCAGGGCAGGCAGCATAAGCAGGGCCTGTCAGCGGTCCAGTTCGTCCACTGCTTCCTGCAGTTCCTTCCTGGACTCTGCGAGCTTGTCTTTACGCTTGTTTATCTTTTCGGCGTCGCCTTTTTTCTCGGCTTTCTTCAGGTCTTTTTCGCGCTGTGCGACTTCATGACGTGCATCGAGCACTTTTTGTTCGCGCTCTTTGCGCAGGCTGTTATCGGTGCAGTTTTTTACGCCTTCCAATGCCTGCTCGAGCCCCGCGACCTGGTCGCTGTTGCCATGTTCACGGGCAATCTTCAGCTGGTTTTCGATGGCGCTGCGTTTGGCGTCGCAGCCGGTCAGGCCGGCATCCGGCTGGGCGGCCTGCACGGCGCCAGCGGTCAGACCAAGGGTTGCGAGCAGGAAAAGAGTCGAAATACGTTTCATGAAAAGCCTCCTGAACGGGGCGGGCAGAAAAGTTGGGGGAAATCCTGCCTTGGTTTTGCCTATTTAGAAACCCTTGTTGGTTTTTTCTGGTCGATATTCAGACTTTCCCTACATGGATTTTGGTAATAATTCATTGCGCGGGGGCTTTGTCGCTGAATTGGAATGCGTTGACGCCGGCCTCGTTCAACCGCACTGCGATGGCTCGAACCTCGTTGGCCATGAAAAACGCCTCAAGCTGATGCGCGCGTACGGCGCCGATACCCGGCAATGCTCGCCAGTCACCGGCAGTACGCAAGGATAGCTGGGCCCACTCACCTTCCAGTTGCATGCCGCCGGGGGCGGGTACGCCAAGCGCCCGCAGCCATCGGGCAAAGGGTTGTGACCGCGCGCCCTCGAAGCTGTTCACCAGCTGTGCGGCCGTCGCTTCGCTGATACCTGGCACCTCACTCAGGCGCTGGGCATCGAGGTGCAGCCAGTCAGTCATCGAGGTAACCACCCCCGCATCGACCAGGCGCCGCCACGTACCTGGCCCGGTGCGTGGCATGGCCAGCCCCTGCTTGCCACTGAGCCATGTGAGCCGTGCGATGAACTGCTCGTTGCAGCCATCGCCTGCGTGCCAGCAACTGTGCGGGTGATAGCGCCCTGGCGGCGGCACCTCCACCGGTTGGCGCACGGCCGCGCGATGCACCACGCGCTCGAAACGCGGGATGGTCAGCCCTGCCAGGCTGATTGCCACCTGGTCACCCGGGGCAATGTCGAGGTGCTGCCAGCGGGCCAGTGACCCCAGGCTTACCTGGGTGATCAGCCGGTCGTCCAGTTTGACCGGTTGAAGCTGCAGCACCGGTGTGATCCTCCCGGTGCGGCCGACCCGCAAGCTAACTTCGCGCACGTCTGCCAGGGCTTGGGCGTAAGGGTGTTTCCAGGCTGCGAGCCAGTAAGGGGCCTTGGCCTGCCAGCGCTCGGCGGGCGGCCGCGTACCCTGGCGCAGAATCACGCCATCGGTGGCGAAGGGCAGGGGTGAGCGGTACCAGTGCTGGCGCCAGTGCGCGGCTTGGGTGGCGGAGTCGATCGCGATGCTGTAGCGCTGGCTGTCGGGGAAGCCCAGTTGCGCCAGTTGCGAGACCCGTTCGGCCTGGCTAACGGGGCCTTGTGGCCAGTCCCAGACGAACAGGCCGATGCCGGCCCCTTGTTCCACGCTGAACTGCTTGCGGGCGAGCAGCCCGGCCACGGTCCCGCGCGCATTGGCGCTGCCAGCCTGGGCTTGGATATGTGCGTCCAGGCGCAGGTACAGCTCACCTTGCAGCACCAGGTCGCGCGCTTGGGGCAGCTGCCGCGAGATGGCGCCGAGCCGAGGGATGTGGCGACTCCAGTCGTGCCCTTGCACCCCATCACCGCGGCTCAGCAACTGCACCAGCTGCCCCTGCCGATAGCGAGCGGAGACCGCCACGCCATCGACCTTGGGCTGTATCCACAGGCCCGTCTTGCCAGCCATCCAGCGGCCAACGGCCTGCTCGTCGGCGAGCTTGTCGACGCCGGTATGCGGGATGGGGTGGGGAACCGGGCCACGTGCCGTCGCCAGGGGGTCAAGTCCTGCCAGCAGGCCGAAACATTGCTGCAAGTGGTGCAGGCGTTGTCGGCTTTGGTCATACAGCTCATCTGCCACCAGCGCGATGCCCTGGCGGTGGTAGTGGTCATCCCATTGGGCAAGTGTGTCGCGCAGGTGGGCAACTTCGGTTTCGGCTTGTTGCATGGGCCAGTCGGGGCATGAGGCGGCCTTTGCCAGCGAGGCCTGCAGTGAGAGCAGCAGTGCAAATAGCAGTATGAACGACATGGCCAGCATCCTTGCATGGCGGGAGGAGCCTTCAGCCTAGGCAGGTAGCGCGCTGGTTGCTGTGAGCAGTTGTCAGTCGATATGTCACAACGCTCACGGCGAAAACCTGAAAAGCAAAAGCCCCTGCCGATCGCTCGGCAGGGGCTTTCGTTTACCGCTGTAGGAAAATTACAGCCCGGCAGCGTCACGCAGCGACTGGGCGCGGTCGGTGCGCTCCCAGGTGAAGGTGGTGAAGGTGTCGTCGCCGACAGTCTTCTGCTGTGGCGTGCGGCCGAAGTGGCCGTAGGCAGCGGTTTCCTGGTACATCGGGTGCAGCAGGTCGAGCATCTTGGTGATGGCGTACGGGCGCAGGTCGAAGCACTCGCGCACCAGCTGTACGATCTTCTCGTCCGAGACCTTGCCGGTACCGAAGGTGTTGATCGAGATGGACGTCGGCTGGGCCACGCCGATGGCGTAGGACACCTGGATCTCGCAGCGCTCGGCCAGGCCGGCAGCAACGATGTTCTTGGCCACGTAGCGGCCGGCATAGGCGGCCGAACGGTCGACCTTGGACGGGTCCTTGCCGGAGAACGCGCCACCACCGTGACGGGCCATGCCGCCGTAGGAGTCGACGATGATCTTGCGGCCAGTCAGGCCGCAGTCACCCACCGGGCCACCGATGATGAAGTTGCCGGTCGGGTTGATGTGGTACTGGGTGCCCTTGTGCAGCAGCTCGGCCGGCAGGGTGTGCTTGACGATCAGCTCCATCACCGCTTCCTGCAGGTCTTTTTGCGACACCTCAGGGTTGTGCTGGGTGGACAGGACGACGGCATCGATACCGACCACCTTGCCGTTTTCGTAGCGGCAGGTGACCTGCGACTTGGCGTCCGGGCGCAGCCACGGCAGCAGCTTGGACTTGCGCGCTTCGGCCTGGCGCTCGACCAGTCGGTGCGAGAAGCAGATCGGCGCCGGCATCAGCACGTCGGTTTCGTTGCTGGCGTAGCCGAACATCAGGCCCTGGTCGCCAGCGCCCTGGTCTTCCGGCTTGGAGCGGTCGACGCCTTGGGCGATGTCTACCGACTGCTTGCCGATGATGTTCATCACGGCGCAGGTGGCGCCGTCGAAGCCGACGTCGGAGCTGTTGTAGCCGATGTCGATGATGACCTTGCGTACCAGCTCTTCGAGGTCGACCCAGGCGGAAGTGGACACTTCGCCGGCGATGATGGCGACACCGGTCTTGACCAGGGTTTCGCAGGCTACGCGGGCGTATTTGTCCTGAGCGATGATGGCATCAAGGACAGCGTCCGAAATCTGGTCGGCGATCTTGTCCGGATGCCCTTCGGACACGGACTCGGAGGTGAAAAGGGAGTATTCGCTCATCTCGAAGGGTTCCTAAAATTTACCGATGGTGTATGTCGCCAGTCGCCCGCTGAAAGTGGCGGACCTGTATCTGGAAACCGTTACGCAAGCCCACGTAGAGGCTGTCCCCGGGGACCAGCCCGGCAACGTTGGCCCAACGGGCCAGGTCGTCCTGTTCGAAGCCCAGCCAGAGGTCGCCGCAGGCATCCCGCGCCCACCCCTGGTCATGGCTGCACAGTTCGGTGACCAGCAGGCTGCCGCCCGCTTTCACCCGTTTGGCCAGCAGGCGCAGGGCCAGGGCCGGGTCGCTGAAATGGTGCAGGACCATGTTCAGCACAACGCAGTCGGCTGCCACATCCGTTGCATCCAGTGCATCGGCCAACTGCAGGTTCACATTGTCCAGGCCTTCACGCTGGCAGACCTGGCGGGCCAGCTCGAGCATGGTCGGGCTGTTGTCCAGCGCGGTCACCGTGCCGAAGCGCCGCGCCAGGTCCGGCAGGAAGCCGCCGTCGCCGGGGCCTACCTCCAGTGCACTGGCAGCCGGGCCAAAATTCAGTTTGTCGAGCATGGCCAGCAGGCTTTCGCGGTACTGCGGCAGGCCGGCGATCAGGTCTTGCTGGGCGCGGAATTTTTCTTCCACGCGCTGGAAGAAGTCCTGGCTGGTGGCCGCACGGCGCTGCTGCACCTGGGCGATACGTGCCTGTACCGCCGGTGGCAAGGTCAGGTCGTCGACCTCCTCGAGCAGCGCCGTGTGCAGGCGCCCGCCAAGGCGCAGGCTGTCGGGCAGGGCGCGGCGGTAGAAGATGGCGTTGCCTTCGCGGCGGGTAGCCACCAGCTCGGCCTGGGCCAGTACCTTGAGGTGATGGCTCATGCCGGACTGGCCGATGTCGAAGATTTGCGCCAATTCCAGCACGCCAAATGAATCGCTGGCCAGCGCACGCAAGACATTCAGGCGCAGCGCATCGCCACTGGCTTTGCACAGGGCAGCCAGTGTGTCGCTTCGCTCGGGGATCGATTGCGCACGGAGGTTCATGGGGCGGCAGTCTAGACAGGCATCGTTGCCCCCGCAAGACCAATATCAAAAAGTTTTGATATTGGCGATGAGCTGCAAGCCGCAAGGCTCAAGCTGCAAGAATAGAGCGTTCCGCGCGCGGGTCTGCTTTCGCTTGCAGCTTAAAGCTTGCCGCTCGCAGCTTTAATGTTTGCCCCCAGCCCCCCCAGTGGGCGAAAATGGCCGCCTTTTTTCGTTTCACTACTTATTCAAGCCCCAGGAGATCAGCGATGCCCAGCCGTCGTGAACGTGCCAACGCCATTCGTGCACTCAGCATGGATGCCGTGCAAAAGGCCAACAGCGGCCACCCAGGTGCCCCTATGGGCATGGCGGATATCGCCGAAGTGCTTTGGCGCGACTATCTGAAGCACAACCCGAGCAACCCGAGCTTCGCCGACCGTGACCGCTTCGTGCTGTCCAACGGCCACGGCTCGATGCTGATCTACTCGCTGCTGCACCTGACCGGCTACGACCTGTCGATCGACGACCTCAAGGCCTTCCGCCAGTTGCACAGCCGTACCCCGGGCCACCCGGAATACGGCTACACCCCGGGTGTCGAGACCACCACCGGCCCGTTGGGCCAAGGCCTGGCCAACGCCGTGGGCTTTGCCCTGGCCGAGAAAGTGTTGGGCGCGCAGTTCAACCGTGACGGCCACAACATCGTCGACCACAACACTTACGTGTTCCTCGGCGACGGCTGCATGATGGAAGGCATCTCCCACGAAGTCGCCGCTTTGGCTGGCACCCTGGGCCTGGGCAAGCTGATCGCGTTCTACGACGACAACGGCATCTCCATCGACGGTGAAGTCGAAGGCTGGTTCACCGATGACACGCCCAAGCGTTTCGAAGCCTACAACTGGCAGGTGATCCGCAACGTCGACGGCCACGATGCCGAAGAAATCAAGATGGCGATCGAGACCGCGCGCAAGAGCGAGCAGCCGACCCTGATCTGCTGCAAGACCATCATCGGCTTCGGCTCGCCGAACAAGCAGGGCAAGGAAGACTGCCACGGTGCCCCGCTGGGCAACGACGAAATCGCCCTGGCCCGCAAAGCACTGAACTGGAACCACGGCCCGTTCGAAATCCCGGCCGACATCTATGCCGAGTGGGACGCCAAGGCCGCCGGTGCCAAGGCTGAGGCCGAGTGGAACCAGCGCTTCGACGCCTACGCCAAGGCGCATCCGGAGCTGGCTGCCGAGTTCAAGCGCCGTGACAGCGGCGAGCTGCCGGCCGACTTCTCGGAAAAGGCCCAGGCCTACATCAATGAAGTCGCTGCCAAAGGCGAGACTATCGCCAGCCGCAAGGCCAGCCAGAATGCCCTGAACGCTTTCGGCCCGCTGCTGCCTGAGTTCCTCGGCGGCTCGGCTGACCTGGCCGGTTCCAACTTGACCCTGTGGAAAGGCTGCAAGGGCGTCGAAGCCCATGACGCCAGCGGCAACTACGTGTACTACGGCGTGCGCGAGTTCGGCATGACCGCGATCATGAACGGCGTTGCCCTGCACGGCGGCCTGGTGCCTTACGGCGCGACCTTCCTGATGTTCATGGAATACGCCCGCAATGCAGTGCGCATGTCGGCCCTGATGAAGCAGCGCGTGATCCACGTCTACACCCACGACTCCATCGGCCTGGGCGAAGACGGCCCGACTCACCAGCCGATCGAGCAGCTGACCAGCCTGCGCAGCACGCCGAACCTGGACACCTGGCGCCCAGCCGACGCGGTCGAAGCGGCCGTGTCCTGGAAAAACGCCCTGGAGCGCAACGACGGCCCATCGGCGCTGATCTTCTCGCGCCAGAACCTGCAGCACCAGGACCGCGACGCCCAGCAGATCGCCGACATCAGCCGCGGTGGCTACATCCTCAAGGACTGCGCTGGCGAGCCTGAGCTGATTCTGATTGCCACCGGTTCCGAAGTGGGCCTGGCGGTTCAGGCCTTCGACAAGCTGACCGAGCAGGGCCGCAAGGTCCGCGTGGTCTCCATGCCGTGCACCAGCGTGTTCGATGCCCAGGACGCTGCCTACAAGCAGTCGGTACTGCCACTGGAAGTGGGCGCGCGCATCGCCATCGAAGCTGCCCATGCCGACTTCTGGTACAAGTACGTCGGCCTGGAAGGTCGTATCATCGGCATGACCACCTACGGTGAGTCGGCCCCGGCCTCTGCCCTGTTCGAAGAGTTCGGCTTCACCCTGGAGAACATCCTGGGTACCGCCGAAGAGCTGCTGGAAGACTGATACAGGCAAAGTGAGGGCCGCAGGCCCTCATTCGCGGCACAAGGCCGCTCCCACAGGATCTGCATAAACCGCAGTACCCTGTGGGAGCGGCCTTGTGCCGCGAATGGGCCGCATGGCGGCTCCGTTCAACCGCCGGAGTTCAAGAGCTACCTATGTCCCACCCGCGTCCCTACAAAGTTGCACTCAACGGTTATGGCCGCATCGGCCGCTGTGTCCTGCGCGCGTTGTTCGAGCGGGGGGCGAAGGCCGGTTTCGAGATTGTCGCGCTGAACGACCTGGCCGATCAGGCCAGCCTTGAATACCTGACACGCTTCGACTCCACCCACGGGCGTTTCCCCGGTGAGGTGAAGGTCGACGGCGATTGTCTGCATATCAATGGTGACTGCGTGAAGGTAATGCGCAGTGCCACCCCGGAAGGCATCGACTGGGCCGCCCTGGGCATCGACCTGGTGCTGGAGTGCTCCGGCGCTTACAACACCCGCGCCGATGGCCAGCGTTTTCTGGATGCCGGCGCGCCACGCGTGCTGTTCTCGCAGCCCATGGCCAGCGAGGCGGACGTGGATGCCACGGTGGTCTACGGCATCAACCAGGCGTGCCTGACCGGCAGCGAGCGCCTGGTGTCCAACGCGTCGTGCACCACCAACTGCGGCGTGCCGCTGTTGCGCGTGCTGGACCAGGCGTTCGGCATCGAATACGTGCAGATCACCACCATCCACTCGGCGATGAACGACCAGCCGGTGATCGACGCCTACCACCACGAAGACCTGCGCCGCACGCGTTCGGCGTTTCAGTCGGTGATCCCGGTGTCCACCGGGCTGGCACGGGGCATCGAGCGGTTGCTGCCGGAACTTGCCGGGCGAATCCAGGCCAAAGCGGTACGCGTGCCGACCGTCAACGTGTCGTGCCTGGACATCACCCTGCAGACCGCCCGCGACACCAGTGCCGCCGAGGTCAACCGGGTGCTGCGCGAGGCAGCGCTGGAAGGCCCGCTCAAAGGATTGCTGGCCTACACCGAGCTGCCCCATGCCAGCTGTGATTTCAACCACGACCCGCATTCGGCGATCGTCGATGCCAGCCAGACCCGTGTTTCCGGCCCCCGCCTGGTGAACCTGCTGGCCTGGTTCGATAACGAATGGGGGTTCGCCAACCGTATGCTCGACGTCGCCGAACACTTTCTGCACGTCGTTCACCCAACCCGCAACAAACAGCCCTGAAGGACTGCATTCATGACCGTGTTGAAGATGACCGACCTCGACCTGCAAGGTAAACGCGTACTGATCCGCGAAGACCTCAACGTGCCTGTGAAGGACGGTGTGGTAACCAGCGACGCGCGTATCCTGGCTGCGCTGCCGACCATCAAGCTGGCCCTGGAGAAGGGTGCGGCGGTAATGGTCTGCTCGCACCTGGGCCGCCCTACCGAAGGTGAATTCTCGGCCGAAAACAGCCTTAAGCCGGTCGCCGAGTACCTGAGCAAGGCCCTGGGCCGCGACGTGCCGCTGGTCGCCGACTACCTGGCCGGTGTCGAGGTCAAGGCCGGTGACCTGGTGCTGTTCGAGAACGTGCGCTTCAACAAGGGCGAGAAAAAGAACGCCGACGAACTGGCGCAGCAATACGCTGCCCTGTGCGACGTGTTCGTGATGGACGCCTTTGGTACTGCCCACCGCGCCGAGGGTTCGACCCATGGCGTGGCCAAGTTCGCCAAGGTTGCCGCTGCTGGCCCACTGCTGGCTGCCGAGCTGGACGCCCTGGGCAAGGCCCTGAAGGCCCCGGCCAAGCCAATGGCGGCCATCGTTGCCGGCTCCAAGGTTTCCACCAAGCTGGACGTGCTGAACAGCCTGAGCAGCGTCTGCGACCAACTGATCGTAGGTGGCGGTATTGCCAACACTTTCCTGGCCGCTGCTGGTCACCCTGTGGGCAAGTCGCTGTATGAGCCTGACCTGCTCGACACCGCAAAAGCCATCGCCGCCAAGGTCAGCGTACCGCTGCCAGTCGACGTGGTGGTCGCCAAGGAATTCGCCGAAAACGCTGAAGCCACCGTCAAGGCTATCGCCGACGTTGCCGCTGACGACATGATCCTGGACATCGGCCCACAGACTGCAGCCAACTTCGCCGAGCTGCTGAAGTCGTCGAAGACCATCCTGTGGAACGGCCCAGTCGGCGTGTTCGAGTTCGACCAGTTCGGCAATGGCACCAAGGTGCTGGCCAAGGCCATCGCCGAAAGCCCTGCGTTCTCCATCGCCGGTGGCGGTGACACCCTCGCGGCGATCGACAAATATGGCGTCAGCAAGGAAATCTCCTACATTTCTACCGGTGGTGGTGCCTTCCTCGAGTTCGTCGAGGGCAAGGTACTGCCGGCTGTGGCGATCCTGGAAGAGCGGGCTAAAGCCTGACAATGGCGGCGCCTGGCAAAGGGAGCGACCTGATGGTCAAGCAATTGCCTGTGATGATCCTGGCCGGCCTGCTGAGCGCCTGCTCCGGCAGCCCCTCTTCGGACGATGACCCGGCGCAGCCGCCCAAGGGCGGTTGCTACCAGTCCGAGTGGCAGGCCGAAACCGTACCGGTCATCAACAAGCGCGTGGGCCCTGAAGGCCTGGAGAAGTATGACGAAGACCACCAGCGCAAGGCTCCAGGCTGCCCTTGAACCGATGCGCTTCGTCGGAGCAGGCAACCAAGCGACCGTTGTGTGGTCATCTAGAGGATACGTAATGAAAGCGCTGATGGCCTTGATGGCCCTGGCGACACTGGCAGGATGCTCACTGCTGCAGCCGGCGCAACCCGCCCCGGCAGACGACTGGACCCGTTGGGTCTGTGACAGCCAGACCGAGGTGCTGTGGCGCTTCGCTGACCCGCAGCAGGACTCGGTCGACGTCCGCCTCGGTGGCGGCGACCAGGTCTACCGGCTCAAGTCCGAGCCGAGCGCGTCGGGGGCGATGTACAGCGATGGCGTGCTGGCCTTCCACACCAAGGGCGAAGAAGGCCTGGTGTACTGGGTGGCAACCAACGATCTGATTGGGCGGGGCTGCAAGGCACCGTGACTGGCCGGGCCGCCATGGTGGCCCACACTACTTGAACAGCAACCGCCCCTGCGGCAGGCTTGCACGAAACAAACGACGCTTGTCGGGAGAGAGATACACAATGGCACTCATTAGCATGCGCCAGATGCTGGACCACGCCGCCGAGTTCGGTTACGGCGTTCCAGCTTTCAACGTCAACAACCTCGAGCAGATGCGCGCCATCATGGAAGCGGCCGACAAGACCGATTCCCCCGTGATCGTCCAGGCTTCGGCCGGTGCCCGCAAGTACGCCGGCGCGCCCTTCCTGCGTCACCTGATCCTGGCCGCCATCGAAGAATTCCCGCACATCCCGGTGTGCATGCACCAGGACCACGGCACCAGCCCTGACGTGTGCCAGCGTTCGATCCAGCTGGGCTTCAGCTCGGTGATGATGGACGGCTCGCTGGGCGAAGACGGCAAGACCCCGACCGACTATGAGTACAACGTCCGCGTTACCCAGCAGACCGTTGCCATGGCACACGCCTGTGGCGTTTCGGTAGAAGGCGAGCTGGGCTGCCTGGGTTCGCTGGAAACCGGCATGGCCGGTGAAGAAGACGGTATCGGCGCCGAAGGCGTGCTGGACCACAGCCAGATGCTGACCGACCCGGAAGAAGCGGCCGACTTCGTCAAGAAGACCCAGGTCGATGCCCTGGCCATCGCCATCGGTACCAGCCACGGTGCGTACAAGTTCACCAAGCCACCTACCGGTGACGTGTTGGCGATCGACCGCATCAAGGAAATCCACAAGCGCATCCCCAACACCCACCTGGTCATGCACGGTTCGTCCTCGGTGCCACAAGAGTGGCTGGCGATCATCAACCAGTACGGCGGCGACATCAAAGAGACCTACGGTGTACCGGTCGAAGAGATCGTCGAAGGCATCAAGCACGGCGTGCGCAAGGTCAACATCGACACCGACCTGCGTCTGGCGTCCACCGGTGCCATGCGTCGCCTGATGGCGCAGAATCCAAGTGAGTTCGACCCGCGCAAGTTCTTCGGTGAAACCGTCAAGGCCATGCGTGACGTGTGCATCGCCCGTTACGAAGCCTTCGGTACTGCCGGCAATGCCTCCAAGATCAAACCGATCTCCCTGGACGGCATGTACCAGCGCTACCTGAAAGGTGAGTTGGCCGCCAAGGTCAACTGATTCGCAGGCCGCACTGAAAAACCCGCAGCGATGCGGGTTTTTTTATGCCTGCGCTCAAGCGCGCAGATATTCACCGCAGAGCAACCGTTAGTCGGCTACCGTACAGTTTAGGCACTGATAGCGTTCTGATTGCATTGCTTGTTACAAACTCGGGTCTAGAGTAGTTATCGGATCCAACCGCGATGTGAAGTCGGTCACAAATAGAGAAGCAGCATGGATGGCGCTCACCCTCAACCTCAGCCAGTGGATGGCAGCTCGGTTCTGCTGGTAGTAGACGATTACCCCGAAAATCTCATCAGCATGCGGGCCTTGCTGGCCCGGCAGGATTGGCAAGTGTTGACTGCCAGTTCAGGGACAGAAGCCCTGAGCGCCTTGCTCGAGCACGACGTCGACCTGGTTTTGCTGGATGTACAAATGCCGGAAATGGACGGCTTCGAAGTCGCCCGGCTAATGCGCGGCAGCCAGCGTACACGGCTGACCCCGATCATTTTCCTCACCGCCAACGAGCAGTCCGATGCCGCTGTGCTCAAGGGTTACGCCAGTGGCGCCGTGGACTACATGTTCAAGCCGTTCGACCCGCAAATTCTCAAGCCCAAGGTCCAGGCCCTGCTCGACCAGCAGCGTAACCGGCGCATGCTGCAACGCCTGAGCCGCGAGCTGGAAGCGGCGAGGGCATTCAACGCCTCGATCCTGGAGAACGCTGCCGAAGGCATTCTGGTGGTGAATGCCGCAGGTACCATCAGTTTCGCCAACCCGGCCATTTCACGCTTGCTGGCCGCTGCGGTGGAGCAATTGCAGGGCGCCCAGTTGCTTGACCTGGTGCAGATGGCCAATGCCAATCTGTGGAACGAGTCGGACTTCTACCAGGCCTACCTGGGGCGGCAGATCTTTCGCGTGCACGATGCGCAGTTGCGCACCCTGGGTGGCCAACTGGTGCCGGTCGCGCTGTCCTGTGCGCCGTTGCCAGCCGATCAGCAGGCGATGGTGGTGACGGTGCTGGACATGTCGGTGGTGCGCAACCTGCACCAACAGCTTGAGTACCAGGCGGTGACCGACCCACTCACCGGCCTGCTCAACCGCCGCGGCTTCTATCAGTCTGCCGAGGGCGTGCTGCTGCGCAACGAGCGTTCGGACAAGGCCCAGGCGCTGATGTACATGGACCTGGATGGCTTCAAGCGGATCAACGACTCATTGGGCCATGAGGCGGGCGATCGCGTGCTGCGCTGGGTGGCAGAACAGCTCAAGGACTGCCTGGGCAGCGAGGCGTTATTGGCGCGGATGGGCGGTGACGAGTTCACGGCGTTGTTCGACAGCCTGCCGTACCCCGAGCAGGCCGGGCGTTACGCCGAGCGACTGCTCGAGCGCGTTTCGATCAGCCAGCAGATAGAAGGGCTGGATGTATGCCTTGGCGTCAGCATTGGCATCGCCACCTTTCCTGACTGTGGCGCAACTGTCGAAGGCCTGTTGCGGGCTGCGGATGCGGCGATGTATGCGGCCAAGCAGGCCGGGCGTCAGCAGTATCGCTTCTATGACCAGGAGCTCAACGGCCGGGCGCGCTCACGGCTGATGCTCGAAGACAGCGTGCGCGCCGCTATCGAGCAGCACGATTTCAGCCTGGTGTATCAGCCCCAGGTGGCTTTCGCCGACGGCCACTTGCGCGGTTTCGAGGCGTTGCTGCGCTGGCAGCACCCCAGTGTTGGCGATGTGCCCCCGGGGCTGTTCATCCCCTTGCTGGAAGAGGCGCGGCTGATCAACCGCCTGGCCAGCTGGATCTACCGCCAGGGCGCGGCCCAGCGCCAGGCCTGGTGCGAACGTTTTGCCCAGGGGCTGGTGCTGGGCATCAGCCTGAGCCGCGCTCAGTTCGTCATGCCGGGCCTGGTCGAGGAGCTGCAGCGGGTGATCCAGGACTACCAGCTGGACCCGGCGCAGCTAGAGGTCGAGGTGGCAGAGACGTCGTTGATGTACAACATCGACGCGGCCGTGAAGCAGATACACCGGCTGCGCGAACTGGGCGTGCGGGTGGCGCTGGATGATTTTGGCGCCGGTGACTGCTCGTTGCGCATGCTACGTGACTTGCCGATCGACACCCTCAAGCTCGACCGCCACCTGGTTGCGCGCTTGCCGGGCTCTGCGGTAGACGCCGCGCTGGTGCGCAGTGTGATCGGCTTGTGCGCCGACTACCGCATCACGGTGATAGCCGAAGGCGTGGAAACCCCGGCCCAGGCCGACTGGCTCAAGGCCAATGGCTGTGCCTACGTGCAGGGGTTTCTGGTTGCACACCCGATGACGGCGGCGGATGCCAGCGGCTTCCCGGCGATTTTCTCCTGGCCCCGGCCATGATTGGCTAGAATCGCCATTCGCCCCGCCGAATGCAGTGCCATGACCGTATTACGTTACTTGCAAGCCTACCCGCCACACCTGCAGGAGCAGGTACGGCAGATGATCGACAGCGACCGCCTGGGGGACTACCTGCAGCGTCGCTACTCCGACCGCCATGACGTGCAGAGCGACAAGGCGTTGTACAGTTATGCCCAGGACTTGCGCCAGCAGTACCTGCGCAGCGCGCCCGGCCTGGACAAGGTGCTGTTCGACAACCGCCTCGACCTGACCCACCGTGCCCTGGGGCTCAACACGGCGGTATCGCGGGTTCAGGGTGGCAAGCTCAAGGCGAAGAAGGAAATCCGCATCGCCTCCTTGTTCAAGGAGGCCGCGCCGCAGTTTCTGCGCATGATCGTGGTGCACGAGCTGGCGCACCTGCGTGAGCGCGACCATAGCAAGGCGTTTTACCAGCTCTGTCAGCACATGGAGCCGGACTACCACCAACTGGAATTCGACCTGCGCGTCTACCTGACCTATCGGGAGCTGCCGGGCAACTGTTAAGGACCACGCAGCATGGAAGTGAGCAAGACCAAGAGCAGCTTCTACCGGCGCCTGTACGTGGCCTGGCTGATCGACAGCCAGACTGCGACCAGCGTGCCGGCCCTGATGGAGGCCACCGGCATGCCACGGCGCACCGCCCAGGACACCATCGCCGCCCTGGCCGACCTGGATATCATCTGCGAGTTCGAGCAGCAGGAGGGCGCGCGCAATCATGCCGGGCACTACCGCATTCATGACTGGGGCGCGATCGACAAGCAGTGGATCATCCAGCATTTGCGGCAAATCCGAGAAGTGCTGGGGTATCGGTGATTGTGGGGGCGCAAAGCGCCCCCGGCTTTCTCAGCCCTTACGCATGCCGATGTGCGGTATGTCATCCTCCAGGTATTGCTCGCCAACCGCTTCGAACCCATGCCCTGCGTAAAACCCTTGCAGATGCGCCTGCGCCGACAGATACACCGGCGTCCCCGGCCAGCAATGCTCGGCAGCCTCCAGCCCTTTCAGCAGCAACGCATGCCCAAGCTTCAGCCCACGCGCCGCCGGTGAGGTCACCACGCGCCCGATCACCACATCACCCCCCTGGGATTGCGGGTCGAGCAGGCGCAGGTAGGCCACCAGCTTGTCGTCCTGCCACGCCATCAAGTGCAGGGTATCGCCGGTCAGGTCCTGGCCATCGACTTCCTGGTAACTGCAGCGCTGCTCGACCACGAACACTTCGGTGCGCAATTGCAGGATGGCGTAGAGCTGGTCCTTGCTCAGGTCGGTGTGGTGCTTGCAGAGCCAGTCGATAGACATTGGCGAACTCCTTGAATGGGCCGTCGATCATCGCAAATCCTGTGGCTGTGGACGAGTGGATGATTGCTGCAGGGCATTGCCTGCGTGTCTCGGCCAAAATAGAGGCAAAATGACACTATTGCCCGCTGCCGTGAGCCACGGCTTTGTGTACTCTCATCCGCAGTCGCGGCAAAGGCCGCCTACACAGTGTGCGCCCTCCATTGCAAAAGGACTTGAGCATGCGGCCACTGCTTGGTGTTCTGGGATTGCTGGCAGCCCTGCTGGCTGCGCCAGCCCTGGGTGAAGACAAGCTGCGGCTGGTGGCAGACAAATGGCCACCGTTCACCGATGCAAGCATGCCGGGCGGCGGTTTGGCGACCAGCATCGTTACCACGGCACTGACCCGGGCCGGCTACGCCAGCGGGTTTGAGGAGGCGCCATGGGCACGGGCCTTGATGGGCGTCAGCGAAGGGCGCTACGACGTGTTGATCAATGCCTGGTACAACGACTCACGTACACGCATCGGGCATTTTTCCAACGCTTATCTGAACAACAAGATTCACCTGCTCAAACGCAAGGGTGAGGCCTTCGCCTACCAGCAGCCGTCCGACTTGTACCCCTACAGCATCGCCGTGGTGCGCGATTATGCCTATTCACCCGAGTTCGACAGCGACACCCGCTTGCACAAGGTAGCGGTGCGCAACTTCTCGTCGGCCGTGCGCATGCTGGCGGCCGGCCGGGTGAACCTGGCGGTGGAGGATGAATACGTGGCCCGTTACAACCTGCAACGTGAACCGCAGGCGGTGCGCGATGGCGTGGAGATGGTCGAGCCGCCTCTGGGGGAGAACAGCCTGCATATTCTGGTCAGCCTTAAGCACCCCCAGCACCAGCAGATCGTCGAACGTTTCGAGCAGGCGATAGCGGCGATGAAGGCGGATGGCAGCTATGCGCGCCTGCTGCGCCAGCATGGTTTTTGACCCAGGCCACAAAGCACTCAGCCCGTAGGGCTTTCCTTGACCAGGTGCGCCGCCAGCGTGCGCAACGGTGCCAGTTGCCGGCAGATCAGCGCCAGTTGGGTCTGCACCAGCCGCTGATGTTCATCCAGCTCTTCCGGCATCTGCTCCAGGTCGTTGGCCAGCGCCTCTTCGGCATCACTGTGGATGGCGACCGGTAGCCGCGCTGCCAGGCCGTTGGCGATTTCGTCCAGGCTGTTGGCCAGGCTTTGCCCGGCGCCCTCGATCAATTGCTCCTGAACCTCCGCCGGCAGGGCGGTATCACGGTGCGCGCCCAGCCCCGAGAGGTAGCTGAGCAGGGTGTGCGACAACACCAGGAAGCGGAAGCCGACGTCCGCCTCCTTACGGAAGTGCCCTGGCTCCATGAGCATGTTCGCCAGCGTGGTGGACAGCGCTGCATCGGCGTTGTGGGCGTTGCGCCGAGCCAGGCGGTAGGCGAGGTCGTCGCGCTTGCCATGAGCATACTGCTGCATGATCTGGCGCAGGTACACGCTGGCGCAGGCCAAGGTGTTGGCCAACGCCTTGTTCAGGCGCCGGCCTTGCCAGTCGGGCAGGAACAGGAACACCGCCAGAATGGCGATCAGGCTGCCCACCAGAGTATCGAACAGGCGCGGCAGGAACAGGCCGTAGCCGTCGCCGATCTGGTTGAAGCAGAACAGCACCATCAAGGTGATCGCCGCCGTGGCCAGGGTGTAACGGGTAGTCCGGTTGACGAAGAACACCACCCCGGCGACCACGGCGAACATCGACTGGATGATCGGGTTGGGGAACAGGTCGAACAGCGCCCAGCCAACCGTCAGGCCGATGGCCGTGCCGAAAATCCGCTGCACCAGCTTGCGCCGGGTGGCACCGTAGTTGGGTTGGCAGACGAACAGTGTGGTGAGGATGATCCAGTAGCCCTGGGTGGGGTGGATCAGGTGCACCATGCCGTAGCCGATCGACAGTGCCAAGGGCAGGCGCAAGGCATGGCGGAACAGTAGCGAGGTGGGTGTGAGCTGGGTGCGCAGGCGGCTCCAGACGTCCTTCAGGGAGCGTGGCGAACGGTCGAGCAGACTGCTGTCACTGGCATCGGCCAGGCTGTCCGGGTTGCTGGCGGCACCCAGCAGGCGGTCCAGGGTGGCCAGGTTGGCCGCCAGGGCCCGCAGCGAGCGCAGCAGGCTGCGCCAGGCTGGGTTGTTCTGGTTGCGCAGGTGCTCCAAGGAGGCGTTGAGGTCTTCCAGGGTGTCGGCAAATCGGCTGTCGAGGACAAACGGCTGACGCATGCGGATCGAGCGCGCCAGGTCTTGGCAGGCCGAGCCTTGATGGCGCAGCAGGCGCTGGCAGCGGAACATCACGTCGCTGTGGAAGAACGCTTCGGCCAGTGCGTTGTAGGGGTAGTGCGAGGCGCTCACCCGCTCGTGGATGTCCTGGGCCAGGAAGTACAGCTTCAGGTAGCGGCTGACCTTGGAATTTGGCTGGCTGTTGCCGACCCGGTGCAGGATGATTTCCTTGGCGGCGTTGAGCGCCGCGACCACCTTGCCGTTTTGCTGGGCCAGTTCCAGGCGCCGGGCCTCCAGGTCGTGGTGGCGGATCGGCTCGAACAGGTTGGCCTTGAGCTTGAGGTAGCGCCCCAGCTCGAAAAACAGCTTGGCCAGGCTTTGCTGTACCGGCTGGTTGGAGAACAGCGCCTGCCACAGCACCGACAGCAGGCCGTACCAGGCTGCGCCCGCCACCAGCAGCATCGGCTCGTGCCAGAAGTCGGTGACCAGGCCGCCGCGTTGGTCCACGCCGATCATGGTGTACACCGCCGTGATCAGCGTTGCCGAGGCGATTGCGCCATAGCGCTCGCCCAAGGCGCCCAGCATGGTCAGGCCGAACGCCGCCAGGGCCAGGGCAATGGCGAACACCCACGGGTAGGGGAACAGCAGCTCCACGGCCAGGGCAGCGATGGCAAAGCACACCAGGGTCACGGCCAGGGCACTGAGACGGCCCTGCCAACTGTCGTCGGTCTCGGCCAGTGCGCTGGCGATGATGCCCAGGAACAACGGGATCAGCAGGGCCATTTCATCCTGGTACCAGCACAAGGCCATGCTGCCGGTGAGGGCGACCGTTACCCGGATGCTATAGCTGAACTTGTCTTGGCCCCACAGGCGACGCAGTGACTGACGGAACGAGCTCGATGACATGATGGCCTTGGGCTGTGATCGAATGAATACATTGCCGCACGGACCAGCAAGAAGCGTTCCGTGCTGCTGAATGGATTCTACTCTACACGAACTGTGCCGCTGCGTTAGCCGATGCCCACGCCCACTGGAAATTGAACCCGCCCAGGTGGCCGGTCACATCCAGCACCTCGCCAATGAAGTACAACCCTGGGCTCTTGAGCGACTCCATGGTCTTGGACGACACCTCGCGGGTATCCACGCCGCCTAGGGTCACTTCGGCGGTGCGATAGCCCTCGGTGCCGGCAGGTACGACCTGCCAGGCCGCCAGTTTGTCGGCGATCTGCGTCAGTTCGGCCGGGGTGTACTGCTTCATCGGCTTCGATTCGAACCACTGCTCGGCCAAGAGGTTGGCCAGCTTGCGGGTGAACACCTCGCCGAGCACGGTCTTGAGCTCTGCATTGGCGCGCTCGGCCTGCTGCTGTTGCAGCCAGGTCAGGGCGTCACGGTCGGGCAGCAGGTTGATCTCCACCGTGTCGCCCGCCTCCCAGAACGAAGAAATCTGCAGGATCGCCGGGCCACTCAGGCCGCGGTGAGTAAACAGCAGGTTTTCGCGGAAATGGGTGCCGTTGCAGCTGGCGGTGCAGTCCAGCGAGGTGCCCGACAGTTCTGTGCACAGTGCCTTGAGTTGGGGCTCGGTGATGGTGAAGGGCACCAGCCCGGCGCGGGTCGGCAGCAGGGTGTGGCCGAACTGGCGAGCCACCTGGTAGCCGAAACCGCTGGCGCCCAGGGTCGGGATCGACAGGCCGCCGGTGGCGATCACCAGCGACTGGCAGGCGAACTGCCCGGCACTGGTCTGCAGCAGGTAGCCGGTTTCGGTCTTTTCGATGTGCGAGATGCTGGTGTCCATGCGCAACTCGGCACCGGCTTCGTCGCACTCGGCCAGCAGCATGTTGAGGATGTCGCTGGCCTTGTTGTCGCAGAACAGCTGGCCGAGCTTTTTCTCGTGGTAGGGCACACCGTGCTTGGCCACCAGCTCGATGAAGTCCCACTGGGTGTAGCGGGCCAGGGCCGACTTGCAGAAATGCGCGTTGTGCGAGAGGAAGTTGGCCGGCTCGGTGTACATGTTGGTGAAGTTGCAGCGCCCGCCGCCGGACATGAGGATCTTCTTGCCTGGCTTGTTAGCGTGGTCGAGCAGCAGCACCCGGCGGCCACGGCGGGCGCTGAGCTGGGCGCACATCAGGCCGGCGGCGCCGGCGCCGAGGATGATCACGTCGGTGGAATGCACGGGGTACCTCTTGGAGATTGCTGGGCTGCGGCAGGGATATGCATGCCCCTGTAGGAGCGGCCTTGTGTCGCGAACGGGCCGCAAAGCGGCCCCAAAGGATTTCAGAGAATACGAACTTTCAGAACGCGGCCCTTGATCTTGCCGCTGTTCAGCCGCTGCATGGCCTGCTTGGCCAGTGCTCGCTCCACCGCCACAAAGGCCTGGAAGTCGAAGATGGCGATCTTGCCCACCTGCTTGCCCGGGATGCCGGCATCACCGGTCAGTGCACCCAGGATGTCACCCGGGCGCAGCTTGTCCTTGCGCCCGGCAGCGATGCACAAGGTGCTCATCACCGGCAGCAGCGGCTCACCGCCCTTGTTTTTCAGGCTGTCGAGCTGGTCCCAGCGCAACGGGCTCTTCTGCAGTGCCTCGATGGCCTGGGCGCGATGCCCTTCGGCCGGGGCCACCAGGCTGACCGCAACGCCTTTCTCACCCGCACGGCCGGTGCGGCCGACACGGTGCACATGGATTTCGGCATCCCGCGCCAGTTCGACGTTGAGCACCATGTCCAGGCCGTCGATGTCCAGGCCGCGTGCGGCCACGTCGGTCGCCACCAGCACCGAGCTGCTGCGGTTGGCGAACATCGCCAGCACCTGGTCGCGGTCGCGCTGTTCGAGGTCACCGTGCAGGGCCTGGGCGACGATACCTTTGGCGGTGAGGTGGGCGACCACGTCTTCGCACTGCTGCTTGGTGAAGCAGAACGCCACGCACGATTGCGGGCGGTAGTGGCCGAGCACGCGGGTCACCGCATCCAGGCGCTGCTGCGCGTCGATTTCGATGAAGCGTTGTTCGATCTGGTTGTCGGTGTGCAGGCTCTCGACCTTGACCTGCTGCGGCTTGCGCATGAAGTCTGCGGCCAGTTGCTCGATGCCGGCCGGGTAGGTGGCCGAGAACAGCAGGGTCTGGCGACGCGCCGGGGTCTTGCCGATGATGCTGGCGATGGCGTCGAAGAAGCCCATGTCGAGCATGCGGTCGGCTTCGTCCAGCACCAGAGTGTTGAGCCCGTCGAGTACCAGCGTGCCCTTTTCCAGGTGCTGCTGGATGCGCCCCGGGGTGCCGACGATGATGTGCGCACCGTGCTCCAGCGAGGCAATCTGCGGGCCGAGCGAGACGCCGCCGCACAGGGTCAGGATCTTGATGTTGTCCTCGGCACGGGCCAGGCGGCGCAGCTCTTTGGCGACCTGGTCAGCGAGCTCGCGGGTCGGGCACAGCACCAGTGCCTGGCAACCGAAGTAACGCGGGTTGATCGGGTTCAGCAGGCCGATGCCGAACGCAGCGGTCTTGCCGCTGCCGGTCTTGGCCTGGGCGATCAGGTCCTGGCCCCTGAGGATGACCGGCAGGCTCTGGGCCTGGATCGGCGTCATCGAGGCGTAGCCGAGGGCGTCCAGGTTGGCCAGCATGGCGGCGGACAGCGGCAGAGTGGCAAAGGCGGTGGTTTCGGTGGTCACGAGGCGGGCCTGTGTAGCGAAGCGAAAAATGCCGCACAGTCTACCAGCCTCGTGGCCATTCGCCCTACGACTCCATGTGTTGTTCCGGACGACGGGCACGCCTTCCGTCTGTCGGCGCCAGTTGCAGGAAGATCGCCGCTGCCAGCATCGACATGATGCCGATGGTGACGAAGGTCAGCTGGAACGCCCCCAAGGTGCTTTCCACGCCTTCGGCACTGCCCGCGGCGGTGAAGCCGCCGAGCAATGCCCCGGCGCAGGCCACGCCCAGGCTAAGGGCCAGCTGGGCGACCACCGACAGCAGGCTGTTGCCGCTGCTGGCGCTGGCATCGTCGAGGTCGATCAGGGTCACCGTGTTCATGGCCGTGAACTGCATGGAGTTGACCGCGCCGAGCAGGCCCAGGTGTATCAGCAGTACGGCGTAGGGGGTCTGTTCGTCGATCAGCCCAAGGCTGGCCAGCAGCAGCCCCAGCAGCAGGGTGTTGCCGGTGAGGATGATGCGGTAGCCAAGGCGCTCGATCAGCGGCCGGGCGATGGACTTGGCGAGCATCGCCGCCGCTGCCAGCGGGATCATGCTCATGCCGGCCTGGGCCGGCGAATAGCCTAGCGCCACCTGCAACAGCAAGGGCACCAGGAAGGGCAGGGCACCGCTGCCCAGGCGGGCGAACAGGTTGCCGAGGATGCCGATGGCAAAGGTGCGTACACGGAACAGGCTGGGTGAGAACAGCGGCTCTGGGTCGCGCCCGGCACGCAGCCAGTACGCGGCCAGGCAGGCCATGCCGGCGAACAGCAGCAACATTACCCGCAGGTGTGGCAAGTGCAGCTCACCCAAGCCTTCCATGGCGATGGTGATCAGCACCATCGCCGCGCCGAACAGCAGAAAACCCGGGCCATCGAAGCTGGTGCGCTCGGCACCGCGCAGGTCGGGGATGAACTTCCACACGGCATAACAACCGATGGCGCCCACCGGCAGGTTGAGCAGGAAGATCCAGTGCCAGCTGAGGATCTCTACCAGCCAGCCGCCGACCGTAGGGCCGAGCAGAGGGCCGAGCAGGCCGGGGATGGTGATGAAACTCATGATGCGCACCAGTTCGGTGCGTGGATAGGCGCGCAGCACCACCAGCCGCCCGACCGGCAGCATCAGCGCGCCGCCCAGGCCCTGCACGACCCGCGCCAGGATCAGAAAGCCCAGGCTGTTGGCGGCCGCGCACAGCAGCGAGCCAAAGCTGAACAACAGGATGGCGCTGAAGAAGATGCGCTTGGTGCCGAAGCGGTCGGCGATCCAGCCGGAGGCGGGTATCAGCAAGGCCACGGTGAGCATATAGGCGATGATCACGCCTTGCATGCGCAGCGGGTCCTCTTCCAGCGAGCGGGCCATGGCCGGCAGCGCGGTGTTGAGGATGGTGCCGTCCAGGGACTGCATGAAGAAAGCGATGGCCACTACCCACGGGATCCAGCGGGCGGTGACGGGGTCGAGCGGGGTGCGTTCGGGCATGACGTCCTCGTTTGTCAGTACCGGCCTCTTCGCGGGGCAAGCCCGCTCCCACAAGTACCGCGCAGCCACCAGAAGCGGCGGCTATGTGTGGGAGCGGGCTTGCCCCGCGAAGAGGCCAGCAACGCCAATCACAATGTCAGGGTAAGGCCTTTGACCAGAGCCCCCGGCAAATGACTCGACCCGGTACTGCGCTGTCCATAGGTACTGGTGGAAAGGATCATCTCGCGCTCGCGGGTCAGGTCTTCCAGTTGGTTGCCCAGCAGGCTGTACAGGCTGTCATCGAAGCGCATGGTGCTCACCGGCCCCTGAATCTCACCATTCTCTACCCAGAAGGTGGCAAAGCGGGTCAGGCCGGTCATGCGCGCCGCTGGCAGGTCCGAGTAGTTCAGGTACCACAGGTTGCTGATATACAGCCCGGTGCCAAGCCGTTCGAGGATCGCCTCACTGGCCAGGTTGCCCGGCGCCAGGCTCAAGGCGCAGGGCGACTCGTAGCTGTCGGCGCCATTGGCCTGCAGTGCGAACTCGGCCGCGCTACGCGCGCTGATCAAACGCTGCACGGCCTGGCCTTGGGTGATCAGCGGCACATCGAGGCGTGGTGAACCCTCATCCGAGAACGCCGGGCTCAGCGAGCCGCTGATCTGCTCGTCGAAGCTGGCCAGCGGGCTCAAGCGGGCATCGCCGTTGTACAGGCGTTGCAGGGCGCTGTTGCCGGTGGCCAGCGCCTGCGCGGAAAAACCGCCCCAGCACAGCATGCCGGCAATCTCGTCCATGGCCGCAGGCGCCAGGTAGGCGCGGTAGCTGCCCGGCTTCAAGGTAATCGCCGGGCGGCCGAGGAAGGCCAGCTGTTCGCGGGCCTGGCGCAGGCGGGCGGTGAAGTCGTCGGCGTGCCACACCTGCCCGGCATAGTTGGCTTTCACTGCTTGGCCGTTGCTGTGGAACAGGCTCCAGTCCATGTTGAAACTGTTGGCCTGGTGCCAGCCGAAGGCGCCGAACGAGTTGGCGAAACCGCGACAGATCGGCCCGGCGGCATAGATGCCGACCAAGTCCAGGTCGCCGGCTTCACGTTCGATCAGGGCAAGGACCTCATCCAGCTCCGGCAGCGGGTGATCCTGCTGGCTATGGCTGTGCCATGGGGTATCGTCCAGGCGCAGGTAGGGGTCGACCGGCAACAGCGGCAGGGTCTGGCGCAGTTGGTTGAGGGCATCGGCCAGGCGCGTGCGGTCCAGCACGGCATCATCGCCGAGGGTGATCTGCTGCTCGGCCTGGCGGCCGTCACGCATCAGGCGCAATTGCACGCTGGCCTGGCTGACCTCGCCGGCCTGGCGCACCAGGGCGTGGTTGAAGCGGATGAACTGCGACTGTTCGGCGCTGTAACCAAGGGTGAACTGCTCGCCCACCTGAAGGGTATCGCGCAGGGCGCCAAGCAGGGTTTCGAAGCGTTGCTGGGGTGTGGCGCTCATCAGGCGTCGCCTCCGAATACGTCGATCTGGCGGAACACGCAGGCCGGCGAGGCGTGGCCGACCCGTACCACCTGGTTGGGTTCGCCTTTGCCGCAGTTGGGCGTGCCCAGCACCTGGAAGGTGCTGCGGTCGCCGACTGCCGACAGGTTGCGCCAGAACTGCGCCGAGATGCCGCGGTAGTTGGGGTTTTTGACGACGCCCTTGAGTTCGCCGTTCTCGATCAGTTGGCCCCACTCGCAGCCGAACTGGAACTTGTTGCGTGCATCGTCGATGGACCACGAGCGGTTGGTGCGCATCAGGATGCCGTGCTCGATGCCCTTGACCAATTGTGCCAGCGAGCGGTCGCCTGGCTCGATGTTGAGGTTGGCCATGCGGTCGATCGGTGCGCGGTTCCAGCCACAGGCACGGCTGTTGGCCACGCCGTCCAGGCCCGAGCGGAACTGCGACAGGGCGCCGCCCAGCGGGCGCAACAGCAAGCCGTCGCGGATCAGGAATTGCTTGCTGGCCTGGGTGCCGTCATCGTCGTAGCTGTAGCTGGCCAGCTCTTCGCCGATGGTCGGGTCGAAGGTCACGTTGAGCAGCGCCGAGCCGTATTGCAGGTGGCCGAAGTCGCTGGCTTTGACGAAGCTGGTGCCGGCGTAGTTGCGCTCGTCGCCGAGAATGCGGTCCATCTCCAGTGGGTGGCCGATGGACTCGTGAATCTGCAGCATCATCTGGTCGGGCATCAGCAGCAGGTCGCGCGGGCCGCTGGGTGTATTGGGTGCCAGCAACAGTTGCAGCGCTTCGTCGGCGACGCGACTGGCGGCGCTGACCAGGCCACAGCGCTCGACGATCTCGAAACCGCCCTGCTGGCCGAAGTTGTCACGGCCCAGGCTGCGGCTCTGGCTGTCCTGGCCGTCGCTGGCGGTCACGCTCAGGCCTGGGAACAGGAAACGCTGGGCGTGGCGCAGTTCGGCGCCGGCAGAGTTGAGGTAGGTTTGCTCGACCACGCTCATGCCCAGGCCGGCCTGCCAGTCCACCAGGCGGCTGTCCTTGGGCACGCTGGCCGATTCGGCGGCGAGCAGGCCGAGGCAGTCGGCAAGGCTGGGCAAGGGTTGATCGAAGTGGGGCGAAACGTGGTCGTGGCGCGCGCTGGTCACCGGTTGCTCGCGCAGGTCCAGCAGGCTATGCCCGGCGATCTGCCGGGCCAGGGCTTCGGCGCGTTCGAGTGCCTGTTGCAGGCCGTGCTGGGACAGGTCTGCGGTGGCTGCATAAGCCTCCACGCCATTGACCCGCACGGTGAGCATGGCGCCCTCGTCCTGGCTGAAGAACGGTGGCTCGGCCACATTGCGGCGCACCGACAGCGCCTGGTGCGACTGTTTCACATGGCGCAGGGAAAACAACTCCGCCGTGCTGCGCAGCGCGGCGAAGCGCTGGCGCAGCAGGGCGCTGGAATCGAACATGCGGGAACCTCCGAGTCAGTGGTGGCTCCCCCTAGAACCACTCCTCTTGCATGCTCAGGCACGTATCGTCGCGGGCCTCGAGCAATGCCAGCTCATTATGGCAGCCAGGCACTTCCCAGGTGAGGAAATAACGGGCGGCCTGCAGTTTGCCCTGGTAGAAGTCGCGGTCTGCGGCATTGCCCTTGAGCAGGCCCAGTTCAGCGTGGAGGGCTTGCTCCAGCCAGCGCCAACCGATCACGCAATGGCCGAACGCCTTCAGGTACAGGGCCGAGTTGGCCAGGGCGGCATTGACCTTGCCTTGGGCGAGATCGCCCAGCAGGGCGAGGGTGACGGCTTGCAGGCGATTGACCAGTTGCTCCAGTGGCTGGCGCAGGGTGTCGAGGCCGGGGTGGTGGCTGGCGCGCTCGGCCGTGCTGGCGATCAGGCGGATCAGTTGCTTGAGCCCGGCGCCGTTGTGTTGCGCCAGTTTGCGGCCGAGCAGGTCGAGTGACTGGATGCCCTCAGTGCCCTCGTGGATCGGGTTCAGGCGGTTGTCGCGGTAATACTGCTCGACCGGGTATTCGCGGGTGTAGCCGTGCCCGCCGAGGATCTGGATGGCCAGTTCGTTAGCTTTGAGGCAGTACGCCGACGGCCAGGATTTGACGATCGGGGTCAGCAGGTCGAGCAGTGTCTGGGCCTGTTGCCGAGAGCTCTGGTCGTCGGCGGTCTGGGTGTCGTCGAACAGGCGCGCAGCGTACAGGCCCAGGTCGAAGGCGCCTTCCACGTAGGCTTTTTGGGTCAGCAGCATGCGCTTCACGTCGCTGTGCCCAATGATAGGGACGGCGGGGCTCTGCGGGTCCTTGCTGTCTGGCAGGCGCCCCTGCGGCCGTTGGCGGGCGTACTCCAGCGAATACAGGTAGCCGGCATAACCGAGCATCACCGCGCCCATGCCGACGCCGATACGTGCCTCGTTCATCATCTGGAACATGCAGGCCAGGCCCTGGTGCGGCTGGCCGACCAGGTAGCCGACGCACTGGCCGTTGTCACCGAAGTTGAGCGCGGTAGAGGTGGTGCCGCGCCAGCCCATCTTGTGGAACAGGCCGGCCAGCAGCACGTCGTTGCGTTCACTGCGGCTGCCGTCCTGGTTGACCAGGTACTTGGGCACGATGAACAGCGAGATCCCCTTCACGCCGGGCGGTGCGTCCGGCAGCTTGGCCAGGACCATGTGCACGATGTTTTCCGACAGTTCGTGGTCGCCGCCGGAGATGAAGATTTTGTTGCCCTTGAGCCGGTAGCTGCCATCGCCGGCGGGTTCGGCGCGGGTGCGGATATCGGCCAGTGAAGACCCGGCATGCGGTTCGGTCAGGGCCATGGTGCCGAAGTAGCGGCCTTCGATCATCGGCTGCAGGAACAGGCGCTTTTGCTCCTCGCTGCCGAAGCTTTCGATCAGGTTGGCCGCGCCCATGGTCAGGAACGGGTAGGCCGTAGTGCCGGCGTTGGCAGCCTGGAAGTGGGCGAAGCAGGCTTGCGAGACCAGGCTGGGCAGCTGCATGCCGCCGGCTTCGAAGTCGCGGTTGGCGTTGAGAAACCCCGCATCGAGGAAGGCATCGACTGCCGGTTTGACCTCCGGGATCAGCTCGGCGCGGCCGTCCACATAGCGCGGCTCGTTTTCGTCGGCCTTGCGGTTGTGGGGCGCGAAGTACTTTTCGGCGATGGTGCGGGCGGTGGTCAGGGCCGCGTCGAAGGTTTCGCGGCTGTGCTCGGCGAAGCGCGGGCGCTGGGTCAGGGCTTCGGCGTCGAGCACTTCGTAGAGTTCGAAGGCGAGGTTGCGGGGGCTGAGCAGGGTCTCGGGCATCGGGGCGGTCCTTGGGCGGGGTTGGACCGAGTCTAGGATTGAAATAGGGGTGGGAGACAGGTTAATAGGTGGGGGTGATATGGGTTTAGAAGGTGTGGGGGCGGGCAGGCGCTAGCCGTGACGTATTTGCTGGTCCTGAGATCGAGCGCCGCCCGCGCGGCGCATCGCGAGCCTGCTCGCTCCTACATTTGTTTCGGGCCAGTGAGGCCTATGGCATTTGCGCGCGACCGCCTTGTTCGCACGACGCAATATCGAGGCGAACACCAAGGAGCCGCGCGCCAATACCTCAGGAATAATTGGCCCGAAACAAATGTAGGAGCGGCCTTGCGTCGCGATGCGCCGCGCGGGCGGCGCTCGATCTTGAGCGCGCCCGAGAAGCCAGTGGCATGCACCTGGTGGCCGTAACACCAAACCCATAAAAAAAAGGAGAGCCTAAGCTCTCCTTCTTCACCAACCGTCAGCTATCAACCAATGGTCATCAAGCTGGCATTACCGCCAGCAGCAGCGGTATTCACACTCACCGCCCGCTCGATCACCAAGCGCTCCAGCGCAATCTGATGATCCCCGCTGGACAACCCGTGCACCCCGACGATCGCCCCGGCGCGCTTGGCCACCTGCTGGCAAACGCCACGCAGCTGGTCCGAGTCACCATGGTGGATCACGGCATCGAACGCCACGTCATCCTTGTTCCAGTCTGCCACCAGCTTGACCTTGCCCTGCAGCTCCTTCGGCAGGCGGCCGCGCAGGCCTTTGCCTGGCTCGCCATCCACCCACACCGCCGAGCTGCCAACGGCCAGCACCGCGGCAAACTGCGCCAGCAGGTCAGCCTCGTTGTCCGCCAGGCACAGCACGTGCTCGCGCGGCAGGATGGTGTAGCTGTTGCGCTCGCCGGTAGGCCCTGGCAGCAGGCGGGCGATGCCGCTCTGCGACTGGCCGGCGAACTGTGTGCACAGCGCGGCCAGGTCGGCCTGTTGGTTGCTCTCGGCCCAGGCCTTGAGACTGTGCAGCGGCTTGATCAACTGCTCGTGCAGGGTGCGGTCCGGCTTGCCTTCGCCATCCTGAAGCTGGAAGTGACGGCCAATCGCGTCAGCCGGGCGGGTCGACAGCAGGCGGTACAGGTACAGCGGGCCACCAGCTTTCGGGCCGGTACCAGACAGGCCTTCACCACCGAACGGCTGCACGCCCACCACCGCACCAACGATGTTGCGGTTGACGTACATGTTGCCGGCGTTGGCGTTCTCCACCACCTTGGCAATGGTCTCGTCGATGCGGGTGTGCACGCCGAGGGTCAGGCCGTAGCCGGAGTTGTTGATCTGCTCGATCAACTGGTCGAGGTTGCGGCGGTTGTAGCGCACCACGTGCAGCACCGGGCCGAAGATCTCGCGCTTGAGCTCATCGAAGCTGTCCAGCTCGATCAGGGTCGGCATGACGAAGGTGCCGCGCTTGACCTCGCCAGCATCGGCGATGGCGACCTGGTACACCGAGCGGCCTTTTTCACGCATGCCCTGGATGTGTTTTTCAATACCCGCCTTGGCTTCGGCGTCAATCACCGGGCCAATGTCCACGGCCAGGCGGTCCGGGTTGCCCAGGCGGTTTTCGGCCATGGCACCCTTGAGCATTTCGATCACGCGGTCGGCAGAATCTTCCTGCAGGCACAGTACGCGCAGGGCCGAGCAACGCTGGCCGGCGCTGTCGAAGGCCGAGGACACCACGTCGATCACCACCTGCTCGGTCAGCGCCGAGGAGTCGACGATCATCGCGTTCTGGCCGCCGGTTTCGGCGATCAGCGGGATCGGCCGGCCCTGGTTGTCCAGGCGCCCGGCGACGTTGCGCTGCAGCAGACGGGCGACTTCGGTGGAGCCGGTGAACATCACGCCTTTGACGCGCTCGTCACCGACCAGGCCAGCACCCACGGTCTCGCCACGGCCTGGCAGCAGTTGCAGGACGCCTTCGGGAATGCCGGCCTCAAGCAGCAGGCGCACGGCCTGGGCCGCGATCAGCGGGGTCTGTTCGGCAGGCTTGGCCAAGACCGGGTTACCGGCCGCCAGGGCAGCGGCCACCTGGCCGGTGAAGATCGCCAGTGGGAAGTTCCACGGGCTGATGCAGACCACCGGGCCCAGCGGGCGGTGGGCGTCGTTGCTGAAGTCGTTGCGTGCCTGCACCGCGTAGTAGCGCAGGAAGTCCACGGCCTCGCGCACTTCGGCGATGGCGTTGGCGAAGGTCTTGCCGGCTTCGCGGATGAGCAGGCCCATCAGCGGCTGGATCTCGGCTTCCATCAGGTCGGCGGTGCGCTCAAGGATCGCAGCGCGCTCGGCGGGCGGGGTGGCCTGCCAGATCGGCGCGGCGTTGAGTGCGCACTGGATGGCGTTGTCGACGTCGGCAACGGTGGCTTCCTGAACATGGCCGACCACGTCGCGGTGGTCTGCCGGGTTCAGTACCGGTGCTACGGCTGCTTCACTGGCGGCGCAGGCCAGCAGCGGGGTGGCTTTCCAGTCGTTATGGGCGGTGGCCAGCATGGCGCAGGACAGCGACGCCAGGCGGTGTTCGTTGGCCATGTCGATACCGGCCGAGTTGGCCCGCTCGCTGCCATACAGCTCACGCGGCAGCGGAATGCGCGGGTGCGGCAGGCCGAGGCTGCCTTCCTGGGTACCCATGCGCTCGATGCTGGCGACCGGGTCGGCGACCAGTTCCTGGATGGAAATGGAATGGTCGGCAATGCGGTTGACGAACGAGGTGTTGGCGCCGTTTTCCAGCAAGCGGCGGACCAGGTAGGCCAGCAGGGTTTCGTGGGTGCCGACCGGCGCGTACACGCGGCACGGGCGGTTCAGCTTGCCTTCGGAGATCTTGCCGACCACTTGTTCGTACAGTGGCTCGCCCATGCCGTGCAGGCACTGGAACTCGTACTGGCCTGGGTAATAGTTCTGGCCGGCGATGTGGTAGATGGCCGATAGGGTGTGGGCGTTGTGCGTGGCGAACTGCGGGTAGATGGCTTCGGGTACTGCCAGCAGCTTGCGTGCACAGGCAACGTAGGAAACGTCGGTGTACACCTTGCGGGTATAGACTGGGTAGCCTTCCAGGCCTTCAACCTGGGCGCGCTTGATCTCGCTGTCCCAATAGGCGCCTTTCACCAGGCGGATCATCAGGCGGTGGCGGCTGCGCTTGGCCAGGTCGATGACATAGTCGATGACGTACGGGCAGCGCTTCTGGTAGGCCTGGATAACGAAACCAATGCCGTTCCAGCCAGCCAGCGAAGGTTCGAAGCACAGGCGCTCGAGCAGGTCGAGCGACAGCTCCAGGCGGTCGGCCTCTTCGGCGTCGATGTTCAGGCCGATGTCGTATTGCTTGGCCAGCAGGGTCAGCGACAGCAGGCGCGGGTACAGCTCTTCCATCACGCGCTCGTACTGGGCGCGGCTGTAGCGTGGGTGCAGCGCCGACAGCTTGATCGAGATGCCTGGGCCTTCATAGATGCCGCGGCCATGGGAGGCTTTGCCGATCGAGTGGATGGCCTGCTCGTAGGACGCCAGGTACTTCTGGGCGTCGTGCTCGGTCAGTGCAGCTTCGCCGAGCATGTCGTAGGAATAACGGAAACCCTTGGCCTCGAAACGGCTGGCGTTGGCCAGGGCTTCGGCGATGGTTTCGCCGGTGACAAACTGCTCGCCCATCAGGCGCATCGCCATGTCGACGCCCTTGCGGATCATCGGCTCGCCGCTTTTGCCGATGATGCGGGTAAGCGACGAGGTCAGGCCAGACTCATTATGGGTAGACACCAGCTTGCCGGTCAGCAACAGCCCCCAGGTGGCGGCGTTGACGAACAGCGACGGGCTGTTGCCCAGGTGCGGCTGCCAGTTGCCGTTGCTGATCTTGTCGCGGATCAGCGCGTCACGGGTGCCTTTGTCGGGGATGCGCAGCAAGGCTTCGGCCAGGCACATCAGCGCCACGCCTTCCTGGGACGACAGCGAGAACTCTTGCAGCAGCCCTTGGACGATGCCGGCACGCCCGCCTGCGCTCTTCTGGTTGCGCAGTTTCTCGGCGATGCCGGCGGCCAGTTTGTTGGTGGCCTCTGCCAGCGGCGCACTCAGGCGAGCCTGCTCCAGCAGCATCGGGATGACTTCCTGCTCGGGGCGGCGATAGGCGGCAGTGATGGCCGAACGCAGGACCGATTGCGGCAGGATGCTCTCGGCGAACTCAAGGAAGCACTGGTGAGCATGGTCGGGCTGGATTTCGCCCGCGTCGTCGGCCAGGTTGCTGGCCTGACCGTTCAGTTCGGTCAGGGTGGCGCCACCCTCGAGCTTCTCCAGGTAGTTGAAGATCGCTTGCTTGATCAACCAGTGCGGCGTGCGGTCGATGGACTGCGCAGCTGCTTTGAGTCGCTCACGGGTAGGGTCATCAAGTTTGACCCCAAGGGTGGTCGTCGCCATTTCTTATCCTCGTTATTGCCACGGTTGTGGCCTAAGCTGACGCCAAGAGTATCTGTAGGGCAATTCGGGTGCAACCAGGTGCAACCCGTTTTTTTGGCAGAAAAGGTGCAACTCGTCCGGCGAACATTCCTACACGTAATAAAGGGTTGTTTATGGTGCGTTTTAATCTGAAAAACGCGGTTTTTGCTCCAAAAAGGAGCAAAAAGTAGGCAATAACTGAAAATGCATAAGTAGGTGCAACTACAGGAAGAAAAATGGTTGCACCTCGTTTGTGTTGTTGCATAGGATTCGTCGCCTGGGTGCAACCACCTCGTTGTGGTTGTGCATGAAATAAAAACAAACGCCAGGGCACACGCATGGGCAATCCACTAACGATCACCTTCGTGATCTACATCGCGGCAATGGTGCTGATCGGCTTCGCCGCCTATCGCGCCACCAATAACCTTTCCGACTATATCCTTGGCGGGCGCAGCTTGGGCAGTGTGGTTACCGCGCTTTCCGCCGGTGCCTCCGACATGAGCGGCTGGCTGTTGATGGGCCTGCCGGGCGCCATCTACTTCTCGGGCCTTTCCGAAGCCTGGATCGCCATCGGCCTGACCGTTGGTGCCTACCTGAACTGGCTGTTCGTTGCCGGCCGCCTGCGGGTGCAGACCGAGCACAACGGCGATGCACTGACGCTGCCGGACTACTTCGCCAGCCGTTTCGAAGACCAAAGCGGCCTGCTGCGGATCATCTCGGCCATCGTCATCCTGGTGTTCTTCACCATCTATTGCGCCTCTGGCATCGTGGCCGGTGCTCGTCTGTTCGAAAGCACGTTCGGCATGCCGTATGAAACCGCGCTGTGGGCCGGTGCTGCGGCGACCATCGCCTACACCTTCGTCGGTGGCTTCCTGGCGGTGAGCTGGACCGATACCGTGCAGGCATCGCTGATGATCTTCGCGCTGATCCTTACCCCGATCATCGTGCTGATCTCCACCGGTGGCGTCGACACCACCTTCCTGGCCATCGAGGCGCAGAACCCGGCCAACTTCGACATGCTCAAAGGTGCAACCTTCGTCGGCATCATCTCGCTGATGGGCTGGGGCCTGGGTTACTTCGGGCAGCCGCACATCCTGGCGCGCTTCATGGCCGCCGATTCGGTCAAGTCGATCGCCAAGGCACGCCGCATCTCCATGACCTGGATGATCCTGTGCCTGGCTGGCACCTGCGCCGTGGGCTTCTTCGGCATCGCCTACTTCTCGGCGCACCCTGACCTGGCAGGCCCGGTCACCGAGAACCGCGAGCGCGTGTTCATCGAGCTGGCGAAGATCCTGTTCAACCCATGGATCGCCGGTGTGCTGCTGTCGGCCATCCTGGCGGCGGTGATGAGCACCCTGAGCTGCCAGTTGCTGGTTTGCTCCAGTGCCTTGACCGAAGACTTCTATAAAGCCTTCCTGCGCAAGAATGCCTCGCAGCGCGAGCTGGTCTGGATCGGCCGCCTGATGGTGCTGGCCGTGGCGCTGATCGCCATCGCCATGGCAGCCGACCCGGACAACCGTGTACTGGGCCTGGTGGCTTATGCCTGGGCAGGCTTCGGTGCTGCCTTTGGTCCGGTGGTGCTGATCTCGGTGCTGTGGAAGGGCATGACCCGTAACGGTGCCCTGGCCGGTATCGTGGTGGGTGCGCTGACCGTGATCGTGTGGAAGCAGATCGATGTCTGGGGCCTGTACGAAATCATCCCGGGCTTCCTGTTGGGCAGCATCGCCATCATTCTGGTGAGCAAGCTGGGCAGCCCATCGCAAGCGATGGTGCAGCGCTTCGAGACGGCCGACGCGGCGTATCACGCCGACAAGTAATACCTGTTGAATGAGCGGTGCCTGCTTCGCGGGCGCCGCTGATCGACAGCCAGGCCTGACTCCGCCTGCAAGGCAAGGTAAACTTGCCACCCCCGCAGGAGTTGCCATGAATTATCGTCACGCCTTCCACGCCGGCAACCACGCCGACGTCCTCAAGCACATCGTGCTGACCCGCCTCATCGCCCTGATGTCGCGCAAGGAGCAGCCGTTCGCCTATATCGACACCCACGCAGGCCTTGGACTGTATGACTTGCAGGGCGACCAGGCGACCCGCACCGGTGAATACCTCGAGGGCGTTGCCCGGCTGTGGAATCGCGACGACCTGCCGGCCATGGCCGGCGATTACCTGCGCATCATCAAGCGGCTCAATGCCGATGGCGAACTGCGTTACTACCCAGGCTCGCCAGAGCTCGCCCGCCGCCTGATGCGTCAGCAGGACCGCGCCCTGCTCAACGAGAAGCACCCCGAAGACGGGCCGCTGCTCAAAGAGAACATGAAGAAGGACCCGCGCGTATTCGTGCACCTGGGCGAGGGCTGGCATGTGCCGCGTGCCCTGCTGCCGGTGCAGGAAAAACGCGCGATCATGCTGATCGACCCGCCGTTCGAGCAGGCCGATGAGCTCAAGCGCTGCACCAACTCGATGAAAGAGGCAATCGGGCGCATGCGCCAGACTGTCGCGGCCATCTGGTACCCGATCAAGGATCAGCGCTCGCTGACCCGCTTTTATCAGGACCTGACCAGCACCGGCGCGCCCAAGCTGTTGCGTGTCGAGTTGTACGTGCACCACCAGGACAGCCCGCAGGGGCTCAATGGCTCTGGCCTGGCCATTGCCAACCCGCCGTGGGGGCTGGAAGAAGAGCTCCACGAGCTGCTGCCGTGGTTGGCCAAAGAGCTGGCGCAAACCGCTGGCAGCTACCGGATGGACTGGCTGATCGCCGAATAACCAGGCGCCTACAAGGGGCGGTGTGTCCTTGTTGTTTGCGTTATAATCCCGCCCTTTAGCCGCCATCCGCCCACAAGGCCGCTGGCGCATCTCTACCGAATGAAGAGGCTAATCCCTTGGCATTGACGATTCTTGGCCTGTCCGGCGCCCTTAGCCATGACCCTTCCGCGGCCCTGTACATTGACGGCAAGCTGATTGCCGCCGCCGAAGAAGAGCGCTTCGTGCGTGACAAGCATGCGAAGAACCGCATGCCCTACGAGTCGGCGAAGTTCTGCCTGGAGCAGGCGGGCATCAAACCGTCCGACGTCGACGTGGTAGCCATTCCGTTTGCCCCGATCAGCCTGTTCGGCAAAGCCCGCTGGCACTATGCCAAGCGTTACTGGTACGCCCCGGACCGCGCCCTCGACGCGATCCTGATGGGCAACCGCCGCTACAAGCGCTACCGCAAGAAGATCGTCTGGTGCCTGGAGCAATTGGGTTTCGACCCGAAAAAGGTCAAGATCGAGCCGGTCGAGCACCACCTGGCCCACGCCTCCAGCGCCTACCACTGCTCGGGCTTCAAGGAAAAAACCGCGATCCTCGGCATCGACGGTAAGGGCGAGTACGCCACCACCTTCTTCGGCTACGGCGAAAACGGCAAGATCCACAAGATCAAGGAGTTCTTCGATCCGGACTCCCTGGGCGGCCTGTATGGCGCGATCACCGAGTTCCTCGGTTTCGAGATGCTCGACGGCGAGTTCAAGGTCATGGGCATGGCGCCGTACGGCGATGCCAGCAAGTATGACTTCTCGCGCCTGGCCAGCTTCGAGAACGGCGAGTTGGTGATCAACACCGAATACGCCAACGTCATCGGCCTGCGCCGCTATAAAGAGAAGGGCAAGGGCTTCTACTTCTCGCCGAAGCTGATCGAATGGCTGGGCCCCAAGCGCGAAGGCGACATTGCCGACGAGCCGTACATCCACTACGCAGCCAGCATGCAGGCGCTGTTCGAAAAGTTGGCCCTGCAGATGATCGACCATTACCTGGGCGACACCTTGAAGCAGACTGGCAAGCTGGCTTTCGCCGGCGGCTGCGCGCTGAACGTCAAGCTCAACCAGAAGATCATCGCCCGCCCGGATGTGAAGGAGCTGTTCGTCCAGCCGGCATCCGGTGACGCCGGTACTGCGGTGGGTGCTGCTGCTTATGTTTCCCACGCCCGTGGCGTGCCGGTCGAGAAGATGGAACATGTCTACCTCGGCCCGTCGTACTCCAACGAGGACGTGATCGCCGCCTGCGCCCGTCACCCGGACCAGCCGAAGTGGCGCAAGCTCGACAACATGCCAGAGCAGATCGCCAAGATCATGGTCGACGGCAACCCGGTGGCCTGGTTCCAGGGCCGCATGGAGTTCGGCCCGCGCGCCCTGGGCGGTCGTTCGATCATCGGTTGCCCGAGCGTCGAAGGCGTGGCTGACCGCATCAACCACCAGATCAAGTTCCGCGAGCGCTGGAGGCCTTTCTGCCCGTCGATGCTCGACACCGTCGCGCCGCAAATGATCAAGGTCGACCACCCGGCGCCCTTCATGACCTTCACCTTCGAAGTGGCTGAAGAGTGGAAAACCCGTGTGCCGGAAGTGGTCCACGAGGACGGCACTTCGCGTGCCCAGGTGCTGAAGCGCGAGTACAACCCGCGCTACTACGACATGATGAAGGCGCTGGAAAACCTGACCGGCAACGGCGTCTCGCTGAACACCTCGCTGAACCGCCGTGGTGAACCGATGATCTGCTCGCCGACCGATGCCTTGAACATGTTCTTTGGCTCGGACCTGCAGTACCTGATCATGGAAGACATCCTGGTAGTGAAGGACGGCGCGGCCGCGTATGACCAGCCGCTCTGAACCGCGCATCCTGCAGTTCTGCCATGGCTATGACGGGCCGTTCCTGGACTGTGCCCGTCAGTACGCCAGCCTGTTTCAGGGGCGTGGCTACCAGGTCACCACGGTATTTCTCACCGGCGCCGCCGACCCGCAGGTTGCGGCGGGCTGCGCGTCGGACGAGGTGCTGTTTCTGGAGTTCAGCTCCAAGGCTGTGCGTGGCCTGAAGCTAGGCGCCATCCGCGCCTTGCGGCGGATTGCTGCCGAGCGCAATTTCAGTTTCTGCATCGCCCACCGGTTCAAGCCGATCTATGTGGCATTGCTGGGTACCGGCCTACCGGTAATCGGCGTGCACCATGCCTTTGGCGACTATCAGCGCAAGGGGCGGCGGCTGTTTGCCAACCTGTTCAGCAAGCGCCTGAGCCTGCTGGGTGTTTCGGATGCGGTGCGTGACGACATGCGCCGTTGCCTGCCGCAGTGGCCGGCCGAACGCATCCAGACCCTGTACAACCGTATCGATATCCAGGCCCTGCAAGCGGCATTGGTGCCGCGTGAAGCGGCGCGCCAGGCTCTTGGCCTGGACCCTCAGGCGTGGATTGTCGGCAATGTCGGGCGCCTGCACCCGGACAAGGACCAGGCCACGCTGTTGCGTGGTTTTGCCGAAGCGCTGCCGGGGCTTCCCGCAGGCGCGCGCCTGGCGATTCTGGGTAAAGGCCGCCTCGAAGCCCAACTCAAGGCATTGGCGGCCGAGCTCGGCATTGCCGGCCAGGTGGATTTCCTCGGCCAGGTGCCGGACGCGCGGCGCTATTTCAAGGCGTTCGATGTGTTTGCCCTGAGTTCCGATCATGAGCCGTTCGGCATGGTCCTGCTCGAAGCCATGGTCGCGGGCGTACCACTGCTGGCCACGGCCTGTGGTGGGGCACGCGAAGTGGTCGAGGGTGTGGGTGTGCTGTTCCCCCTTGGCGATAATGCGCAGCTGGCTCAAGGCCTGAAGCACATGGCCGCGCTAGACGACCAGCAGCGCGAGGCGTGCGCCGAGCACATGCTGCAACGCCTGCACCAGCGCTTCTCTGACTCGGCGGTACGCGAAGCCTTCTGGCAACTGCCGCAGGTGCGTGCCTTGGTGGCGAAGGCGTGATGCTTAATCGTATTCAAGCCTTCCGCGAGCGCGGCTGGCAAGTCATCGACGCCAAGGCGTATGCCGAGGCTTGGGCGCGGTTTGGTGGCAGCGTTGCCACCCATCCGCGGGTGGTCGAGCAGTTGGCTGAGCTGGCGCAGATCCCCGTGCGCTACCTGGGATGGCTGCAAGACGGCGAGTTGAAAGCGGCGATTCCGACTTGGGGGCGCCACCTGGCGCTGTCCAAGGACGTGCTCAAGCGCGCGGGCAAGAAGGGCCTGTTCGACCTGGGCAATGCCGAGATCATCCTGCCGGCCGCCGCCGATGCCAGCGCGCCGCTGCGCCATGCCGCGCGTTACCTGTCCGAGCTGAATCAGGGTCGTTTTACCGGCCTCAAGGCACAGACCGAGCAGTTGGCCATGGCCCGCGCTCATGAAGACCTGTCTAAGAAGTTCCGCTACAACCAGCGCCGCGAGTTGCGCCTGCTGGAAGAGGCGGGCGGGGTGGTGCGGCCGATTAGTGACTTCGACGCCGGCCAGATAGCCGCCATGTACCGTGACCTGTTCCAGCGCCGCTGGGGCTTCCCGGCTACCGGCGCCGAGCGCCTGGCCGAGGTGCTCGAGCGTTTACGCGAGCTGCTGATCGGTTCGGTGCTGCTGCTGGACGACAAACCGATCGCGATTCAGCTGGTGTACCGGGTCGAAGCGCCCGAGTGGATCAGCGTCGAGTACGTCAACGGCGGCGTCGACCCCGAGACCAAGGCATTCAGCCCCGGTAGCGTGCTGAGCTTCCTCAACACCCAGGCAGCCTGGGAAGACGCCCGCGCACGTAACAAGCCACTGCGGTTCTCGTTCGGCCGTGCCGACCGCGAGTACAAGGATCGCTGGTGCAACCCCGTGCCGGTGTTCCAGGCGTGAGCCGCAAGCAGCAATTGCTCAAGCACCATCGGCGCAACAAGCGCCTGGGCCTGCTTGCCGGCCTGGTCGCACTGATCGCGCTGGGGGTACTGGCCTGGTGGTGGCTGCCGCTCTTGCTGCTGCCGTTGGTCTGGGCCGCCCATGAGGCCTGGTTCGCCGATCACTTGTTCTACGCACCCGGCGAGGATTACGCCTACAACTTCGGTGAGCAAACCCGCGCGGCGGCGGTCAGCCTGCAGGGTGGGCTGCTGCAGGCCGATGCGACACTGCAAGGTGACGAGACCCTCGTCCTGGAACTGCGGATAAAGAGCACCTGGCTGGGGCGCTTTCTCGACCCGCGGGTGGAGCTTTCTGCGGATGCGCTGAGTGATCGGCAAACCTTCGAGCGCGGCGTCAACGGGGTGCGCTTCCTGAACCTGACCGGCATGGCCTTGCCGCTCAAGGCCGGCACGCTGCGTGTGCGTGGCCGCCATTGCCAGCTGCAGGGCGAACCGCGCCTGTGGATAACCCCCAGCGTCGAGTTGCAGCGCCGCCGCGTCATGGTGATTGCGCCGCATGCCGATGATGCCGAGCTGGCGGCTTATGGGCTGTACAGCCAGGCTGACGAAACCTGGGTGGTCACCCTGACTGCCGGCGAGATCGAAGCCGAGCACTATCAGAAAATGGGCCTGGGCAAGGCCCAGGCGGCACGCCTGAAAGGGCGCTTGCGCGCCTGGGACAGCATTGCCGTGCCGCGCTGGGCTGGCGTGCCGCAATCGCGCTGCGTGCAGTTGGGCTACTTCTGCCTGCAACTGCCCGCCATGCAGGCCGCGCCAGATGTACCGGCGGCTTCACGCGAAGCCGACATGGCTGATATCCGCCCGTTCCGCCAGTTCAATCCGTTCCCGCTGCCGGCCGACAATGACGGTGCGCCGACCTGGCACAACCTGCTGGCCGACCTGCGTGCGCTGTTGGCAATGGCCAAGCCCGAGGTGCTGGTCATGCCGCACCCGCAACTCGACCCGCACCCCGATCATGTCTGTGCCCAGGCGGCCGTGCTGGAAGCCCTGCAAGGCCTAGCGTGGCAGCCGCAAACGCTGCTGTGCTACGCCAACCACCTGCATGACAACGACCGCTGGCCGATGGGTGACAGCGGCGACGGTGTGGCCTTGCCACCACAACTGAGTGCCGAGCAGCCGTGGGCACCGTGCTCGCTGGTGCTGGACGTGCCGACCCAGCACGACAAAGCCATGGCCCTGGGCATGATGCACGACCTGCAGCCTCCCGCGCCGTTCAAACGCCGCCTGCGGCGGTTGTTGCAACGCTGGCTTGCCGGGCGCAGGCCGTCGCCCTATGGCGAAAACGAATTCTTCCGCAAGGCTGTGCGCCGGCATGAACTGTTCTGGCGCCGTGAGCTGTAAACAATGCCCATGGTTGACCGCGATGGCGCAGCGCGCCCAAGGAAAGCAATGAAAGTCTTATTTCTGGTGCAGAAGGAACAGCGGGCGATCCTCGACCGCCTGTACGATGGCGTCGCGGCCAACTGCGAATGTGACCTGCGCTGGCTGACCAGTGAAGACCAGCGTAACCTGCGCCGCTACTTCAAGCGTGAAGTGCAGGTGGAGCGTTACGACCGCATCGTGTTCTTCCTGCGCTTCAAGCAGGAAATCCGCCAAGTGGCGTTCATCCAGACGGTGCCAAACCTGGTCATCCTCGAACATGACGCCTACCAGAACTACATCCCCTGCAAGTACACCGGCAAGTTCAGCGCGCATTACCGCAAACTGCCGTGGGCGCGGGTGATCAGTTCGGGCTACATGGTCAGCGAGCGCCTGCGCCAGGAAGGCTTTGACGCGGTATTCGTGCCCAAGGGCTACGATGAGCAGCTGCTGACCGACCAGGAACGTGAGCGCGATATCGACCTGGCGTTCGTCGGCAGTACCAACAGCGTTGCCTACAGCGGGCGCAAGGCGCTGCTGGACGAGTTGGGGCGGGTCGAGAACCTGGTGGTGACCCGCACCAAGTCGGGTGAGGACTATTGCAACACGCTCAACCGTATTCGTTTCTTCGTCAGTGCCGATGTCGGCATGGGCGAGTACATGATCAAGAACTTCGAGGCCATGGCCTGTGGCTGTGTGTTGCTGGCGTTCGACCAGGGCGAGGAAGAAAACCGCGCCCTGGGCCTGCAGGACATGCACAACGTGGTGTTCTATGACAGCATCCCGACCCTCCAGGAAAAGCTGCGCAGTTTGCGCGCCGACCCTGCGCTGGCCCAGCGGATTGCTGAAAATGGCCGCCATCTGGCGGTTTCTCGTTTCAGTTTCGGTGAAGTTGGACGTAGCATCGTCGACCACATGCGCCCTGCGCTCAGGCCTCATCCGCCGTTGTCTGCCTGGCAGCGGCTACGTCTGAAACTGGGCATTTAATAAAGCACTTTCGTGCCTACGGAGCGGGTGCTGGAAGTCGATTGTCGCAATGCGGAGGGAGTCCGGTGCGCTTTTCAAATGAGAGTGATGTCACGCTGGTCGTGACCAGCTGTGGGCGGTTCGATCTGCTCAAAGACACCCTTGAGAGTTTCGATCGCTACAACACCGCGCCCATTCGCGAAGTCTTCATCACCGAAGATTCCGGTGACGATGCCGTGCATGGGGCAGTGCCAGAGCACTGGAAACCGCATTGCAAGGTGTTCGTCAATCGGCCGAAGCTGGGCCAGCTGCCGTCGATCGACCTGGCTTACAGCCACGTCAAGACGCCTTACATCTTCCATTGCGAGGATGACTGGCATTTCTACCGGCAGGGCTTTGTCGAAGATTCCCGGGCGATCCTGGAGGTCAGCCCCAACCTCCTGCAGGTCTGGCTGCGCAGCCATGCCCATGACCTGTCCGTGCACAGCCCTTACATCCACCTGGGCGACCGTCAGGTGATCGCGGGCGTGCCTTGCTACCCACTGCTTTCCGAAAAAGCGGAGTGGCAAGCGTTTTCGCTCAACCCCGGCCTGCGTCGTTTGAGCGATTATCAGCGCTGTGCACCATTTGCCGCCTATGCTGGAGAAAAGGCGCTTTCCCGTCGTTATGCTGAGTTAAATCTGACAGCGGTCACCTTGGAGGGTGATGCAGTATTGCACACAGGATTTGGTAATCACGTGACCTTGCCCATAGAAGTGGAGCGCAAGGCCAAACGTCGTCAACGTGATCGGATAAAGCTGGCATTGACGCTGGTGGCAGGTGCCGTGATCGGCATGGGTATCACCATTTTTGTTCAATGAAGTCGCAGTCCCACCTGACTTTGAGCGGGAGAGGGGCGCTAACCCCATGAACATCGTCAATATGATGTGGGCAGGCGGTTCGCCGTACATGTCCATCCACAAGGTTCACCGACAGGTGCTGTCCCACGCCGGGCCCGATGCCAGGATCAGCAACTGGCTGCTGTTGGGCAGCGGGCTGTGCTGTGGGCTCGGCTCGACCCGGGAGTGGCACATGCCGCCGCGTGCGCTCAAGGGCCGGCACCTGTGGCGCCTGCTGCGGCCGTGGCTGCGCATGCGCCTGCGCAAGGCGCTGGCCGAGGCCCAGGCCGAGATCGTGCTGCTCGACGGTGTCGGCGTGGCAAGGCTGGTGCTGCCGCTGCTGCAGCAGATTCCCGAGGTGCGTGCCAAGGTACTGTTCCACGGCAAGACGCGCCTGACGGCGAGTGATATCCGCCTGTTGCGGGCATTGCCCGCCGAGCGCTTGAGCATCGCAGCGGTTTCGCACACGCTTGCCGAAGCCCTGGAGCATGACCTTGGGCGGCCGGTACAGACCCTGCGCATGGCGCTCGACCCTCGGGCCTTCGTCGAAACGCTGTTGAGCCGCGAGCAGGCCAGGCAGGCACTGGCGTTGCGGCCAGGCAACGGCCAGGTGCTCGGTGCGGTGGGGCGGCTGGTCGAAAGCAAGGGCTTTGAAATGCTGATCGAGGCGTTTGCCAAGGCCGTTGTCGACAAGCCCGATCTGCAGATGGCAATCATTGGTGAAGGCCCTCTGCATGCCGTGCTGCAAGCGCGCATCGACGAACTGGGCCTGGCCGGGCAGGTCCATCTGTGCGGCCATCGTGAAGACCTGCAGCGGCTGTACCGGGCATTTGACTGGCTACTGGTGCCTTCGCGTTCGGAGGGCCTGGGGCTGGTGGTGCAAGAGGCGGTGATGGCCGACGTGCCGGTGGTGTGCAGTGACCTGCTGGTGTTCCGTGAGCAGTTGCTGGACACCGGTGGCTACCTGCCCATTGCCGATGAGCATGCCTGGGCCGAGGCGATAGCGCGCTGCAGCCTGCCAGACGCCGCAGCCGTGGCCGCCCGACAACGCCAGGCACTGGCGCCGGAGCAGGCCTGGCAAGCCTTCCAGAATGGCTCGCAAAACCTGCTGCGAGGTTGACCCTCAGCGGGCCAGCAGGGCTGCCTCGAAGTCGGCGAGGGGGAACTGGTCACCCAGGTTCTCCCGCTCGATGTAGCGCACCATGTGCTGCACGTTGCGACGAATCATGCGGGCAGATAACGGCGGGCGCAGGAACCGCATGTCGGCCACATCAATCAACCCCAGGCGCTGATCGGGGGTGACCACGACATTGCCCAGGTGCAGTGAGCGGAAGTAGACACCCGCGCGGTGCAACTGGCGTATGAGTTCGATCAATCGCGGCAGATAGGTGTCCCAGCTGAAGTCGGCGTCGCGCGACATCTGCAGCAGGGTCCGCCCGGGCAGCGGGCGATACAGCACCGCGGTTCTGCCGGGCAGGTCGAGTTTGTGCTGGCTGATCACCTCGAGGGTGGGAATGCCCAATTGCGCCAGGCGCGCGGCGTTGTCGACGAAGCGCTGCGAGTAGGGGCGCAACAGGGCAGATGAAATCAATCGCTTACGGCGAAAAACCTTAAGGAAATTACCATCCTTGAGCAGGTAGACTTTGGCGCCATGGCTGTCTGCCTCTAGCACCTGTGCGCCTAGTGTCAGCTGATCGAAGTCGATCTGGGTGAGCCGGGAGCATTGCATGAATAGAGCCTTGTCGTCTGGCGAGCAAAATGACCGGCAATAATGCCGAAAATAATGCGGTAGCACCATGGATGGTGTCTTTGATTCATCGGGGGAAAAGGATGTTGTATGAAAAACGCTGGGCTCGGGCCTGGTTAGGTTTGGGTCTGGTCTGGTTCCTGGCGGCAATTGCATTGGCGCCCAGCAACAAGATCTACCAGCAAGGGCTGGTGTTGTTTTTGTGGTTACCGACGCTCGTGCTGGCGTGGTCTGCCCGGCAGGTGTTTGCCCAGGCCTGGCGGCGTCAGCCGGCATTGTGGGGCAGTATCTTGTTGCTGCTGGCCTGGAGCGGGTTGAGCCTGGCCTGGTCGCCGGCCGAAGAGCCGGGGCGTGAAATCAAGCGCCTGATCTACATTCTGGTCTTCCTGATGGCGTTCCCGTTGCTGGCCCAGCTGGGGCTGGCCCGGATCCGCCAGTTGTTGCTGCTGGGGAGTGGCCTTTTGGCCTTCGCCGCGCTGGTGTCGATCATCAACTTCTACGGGTTGCAGGGCAAATCGCTGCTGGCCCGGCTGGCAGGCATCGGCGAAATATCACACCCCATTCTGGGTGCCTATGTGGTCGGGGCCGCCGCGCTGTTCCTGTTGTACGAGCCGCCGCAAAAGCGTGGCATGCAGTTGCTGTGGCTGGCAGCGCTGGCCTGCCTGGGCGCGTTTGCAGTGCTCAGCCAGAGCCGCGGGGCGATCCTGGCCCTGGTGATCACGGTGGTGATGGCGCCGCTGTGGTTCCGTGATCGTCACAGCCGGGTGTTCTCGATCCTGGCGGTCATCGCCACGGGCGCTGCGTTCTATGTGATGTACGACCTGATCGCCAAGCGCGGCTCGTCCTACCGGCCGGAGATTTTCCATGCGGTGGTGGACATGATTGCCGCCCATCCTTGGACAGGCCTGGGCCTGGGCGCTGGGTACGATGTGAGCGCAGTCGGCAAGCACTTCGACCATACCCACAACATGTTCACCCACGTTGCGGTGGAAATGGGCCTGCCCGGCATGCTGCTGTGGGTGACCGTGTGGCTGTACACCCTCGGTGAAATCGTCCGGGCCCGTGCCACACTGTTCGGCAAGGTACTCTTGTGCTTCTGGGTCTACTCGACCCTGGCCATGCAGTTCGATGCCGCCAGCCTGACCGGTACGCCGCGTGCGGAGTGGTTCATCAGCTGGTTGCCGGTCGGCCTGGCCATGTTGTTGCCCTGGGGGCGTGCCGAAAATGAAGCCTGTGGTAAAATTTCCGGTTCAACCTGAACAGCGAGCTCGATGATGGCCGAAACACCGCGAACCGCGGAGCACACCTCCAGCCTGAAGATCTACTTCCGGCTGTTGAGCTACGTGAAACCCTATGCCGGCATTTTCCTGTTGAGCATCGTCGGTTTCGTGATCTTCGCCTCGACCCAGCCAATGCTGGCCGGCATTCTCAAGTATTTCGTCGATGGCCTGAGCAATCCGCAAGCGGTGTTGTTCCCTACCGTGCCCTACCTGCGCGACCTGCAGTTGCTGCAGGCGGTGCCACTGCTGATCATCCTGATCGCGGCCTGGCAGGGGTTGGGCTCGTTCCTGGGCAACTACTTCCTGGCCAAAGTGTCGTTGTGCCTGGTGCATGACCTGCGGGTCGAGTTGTTCAACAAATTGCTGGTGCTGCCCAACCGCTACTTCGACAACCACAACTCGGGCCATCTGATCTCGCGCATCACCTTCAACGTGACCATGGTCACCGGTGCCGCGACCGATGCGATCAAGGTGGTGATCCGCGAGGGCCTGACGGTTGTCTTCCTGTTTGCCTACCTGCTGTGGATGAACTGGCACCTGACCCTGGTCATGGTTGCCATCCTGCCGGTGATCGCGGTGATGGTCAGCGTCGCCAGCAAGAAATTCCGCAAGCAGAGCAAGAAAATCCAGGTGGCCATGGGGGATGTGACCCACGTCGCCTCCGAGACCATCCAGGGTTATCGCGTGGTGCGCAGCTTTGGTGGCGAGGCCTACGAACAGCAGCGCTTTGGCCGCGCCAGCCAGAGCAACACCGACAAGCAGCTGCGCATGACCAAGACCGGCTCGCTGTACACGCCGATGCTGCAGCTGGTGATCTACAGCGCCATGGCCGCCTTGATGTTCCTGGTGCTGTACCTCCGTGGTGACTCCACCGCCGGTGACCTGGTGGCCTACATCACCGCAGCGGGCTTGTTGCCGAAACCGATTCGCCAGCTTTCCGAAGTCAGTTCGACCATCCAGAAAGGCCTGGCAGGCGCAGAAAGCATCTTCGAGCAGCTCGACGAAGAGCCTGAAGTGGACAGCGGCACCATCGAGAAGGCAAAGGTCGAAGGCCGTCTGGAAGTGCGTGATCTCAGCTTCACCTACCCAGGCACCGACCGTGAGGTGTTGAGCGACATCAGCTTCGTCGCCGAGCCGGGGCAGATGATCGCCCTGGTGGGCCGCTCTGGCAGTGGCAAGTCGACCCTGGCGGCATTGATTCCACGTTTCTATCACCACGACAAGGGGCAGATTCTGCTCGATGGCGTGGAGATCGAAAACTATCGCCTGCGCAACTTGCGTCGCCATGTTTCCCAGGTTACCCAGCACGTCACCTTGTTCAACGACACCGTCGCCAACAACATTGCCTACGGTGACCTGGCCGGTGCGCCGCGTGAACACATCGAGGCTGCGGCTGCAGATGCCTACGCCAAGGAGTTCGTCGACAAGCTGCCGAAGGGCTTCGACACCGAGGTCGGCGAGAACGGCGTGCTGCTCTCCGGTGGCCAGCGCCAACGCCTGGCCATTGCTCGGGCGCTGCTCAAGGACGCGCCGTTGTTGATTCTCGACGAGGCGACCTCGGCGCTGGATACCGAGTCCGAGCGGCACATCCAGGCGGCACTGGACCATGTGATGGAGGGCCGTACCACGTTGGTGATCGCCCACCGCCTGTCGACTATCGAAAAGGCCGACATGATCCTGGTCATGGACCAGGGCCGCCTGGTCGAGCGTGGCACCCATGCCGAGCTGCTTCAGGCTAATGGCCATTATGCCCGCCTGCATGCCATGGGCCTGGATGAGCCGGCCAAGGCCGATATCACCTGAACCTCTTTGATCGGGGCCGTGCCGGCCCCGATTGTCACCGGAATTTTCAAGGGCCCGATCTGGCCGTAAAGCCGTCGCTTGCCCTGTGCTAATATCCTGCCCCTGTTCATTATTTTCATATGGGTTGCCCATGAAGTTGTCCATGCCGCGTTTCGATCAAGCCCCGGTACTGGTGGTCGGCGATGTCATGCTCGACCGCTACTGGCATGGCGGTACTTCGCGTATCTCGCCTGAAGCGCCAGTCCCGGTGGTCAAGGTCGATCAGATCGAGGATCGCCCCGGCGGCGCGGCCAACGTTGCCTTGAACATCGCCGCCCTGGGTGCGCCCGCGTCGCTGATCGGTGTTACCGGCCAGGACGAGGCGGCCGACAGCCTGGCCAACAGCCTGCAAGCTGCGGGCGTGCGCTCGGTGTTCCAGCGCATCGCGCACCAGCCGACCATCGTCAAGCTGCGGGTCATGAGCCGCCACCAGCAGCTGCTGCGTATCGATTTCGAAGAACCGTTCGCCACCGACCCGCTCTCGCTGGGTACGGAGGTCGACAGCCTGCTCGATGGCGTCAAGGTGCTGGTGTTGTCCGACTATGGCAAAGGCGCGCTGAAGAACCACCAGAGCCTGATCCAGGCTGCACGCGCCAAGGGTATTCCAGTATTGGCCGACCCCAAGGGCAAGGATTTCTCCATTTACCGCGGCGCCAGCCTGATCACCCCGAACCTCAGCGAGTTCGAAACCATCGTTGGCCGTTGCGCCGATGAGGCAGAGCTGGTCGCCAAAGGCCTGCAGTTGCTGCTGGACCTGGACCTTGGCGCCTTGCTGGTGACCCGTGGCGAGCACGGCATGACCTTGTTGCGTACGGGCCACCCCGCACTGCACCTGCCGGCCCGCGCCCGCGAAGTGTTCGATGTCACCGGTGCCGGCGACACGGTGATCTCCACCCTCGCGGCGGCCATCGCGGCCGGTGAAGACCTGCCGCACGCGGTGGCCCTGGCCAATCTGGCGGCGGGTATCGTGGTCGGCAAGCTGGGTACCGCCGCCATCAGCGCCCCTGAGCTGCGCCGGGCGATCCAGCGCGAAGAGGGCTCCGAGCGCGGGGTGCTGGGCCTCGAGCAGTTGCTGCTGGCGATCGATGATGCGCGTGCGCACAACGAGAAGATCGTCTTCACCAACGGCTGCTTCGACATTCTGCATGCCGGCCATGTCACCTACCTGGAGCAGGCGCGTGCCCAGGGCGACCGGCTGATCGTCGCGGTCAACGACGATGCGTCGGTCAGCCGCCTGAAAGGCCCGGGCCGCCCGATCAACAGCGTCGACCGCCGCATGGCGGTGCTGGCAGGGCTGGGGGCGGTGGATTGGGTGATCAGCTTCCCCGAGGGTACGCCGGAAAACCTGCTGAGCCAGGTCAAGCCGGATGTGCTGGTCAAGGGCGGCGACTATGGCATCGACCAGGTGGTGGGTGCCGACATCGTCAAGGCCTATGGCGGCACCGTGAAGGTGCTGGGGCTCGTCGAGAACAGCTCGACCACAGCCATTGTCGAGAAGATCCGCAAAAACTGATGTAACTGGGGCCGCGTTGCGGCCCCAGTGTTACTTGTGCAACGAAGTCCGCGCCTTGGCCAGCAATGCCCGCGCCTTGTCGCCAAACCGCTGCAGATGTGAAGCCCGCCCGGGCTTGGCCTCCACCAACCCTTGCTGCTTCACCCAATCCCGCCAGCGAATCCGCTCATCCCTGACCACCCAACCTTCTTGCCGGGCAAAGCTCTCGGCCAGGTACAGCCCGCGTGTGCTCGCCGGCACCAGCTCGTCCTTTTTCAGCGTGTAGAGTTCGGCCAACGGTTGCCCGTCCTTCAAGGGCATCAGGTACAGGTCCGGCCGTTTGCGATTGAGCCGGGCCACCAACTGGTCGCCTTCCAGGCGTTCATCGACATGGAACAGGCTGAGCTTCTTGGCGTCCCTGGGCACCTGCAGGCGCATGTCATAGATGAGCTGCAACGAGGCGGTCGGCAAGTGCACATAGGCCCGTGGCCGTTCGAGCAGCATCAGGTTGGCGCAGTGCACCGGCCGTGCGGCACCAGACTCCGGCGTCAGCACAAACGGCAGCGCTTCGCGGTAGTGCAGAGCGGCGGCGTAGGGGGCCGGCAGCCAGGTGTCATTGAAACGCCCACCCAGCCAGCCTTCCGGGGTTTCCAGCAGGCATTCTTCGGCCACTTCCTGCACGGCGGTGTGCAGCGGCAAGTTGAGTTCTTGGGCGGGGACGTAGCCAGAAATCAGCTTCAGCACCACGTCGCCGCGGTCCTGGCGCCGCTGACGGACCAATACCCAGTAGTCACGGTTTTGCCAGTGCAGGGTCAGGCGTACCGAGACACCCAGGTTGGCAAGCTCGGCCACGAAGCGCTGCGTGTCGGGCAGCTGGATGGCACGGCGCCGCTGTTGGGTCTGGGCGAAGTTCAGCGGCATGCCGATGCTTTGGTAAACCAGGCCTTCGGCGGTGGCCTCGACATGCAGCGGCAGTGTCTTGAAGTTGCTCGGGTTCTTGCGGATCAGCGTTCGCGGCACGAGGTTCCTCCTCCTGTCGGACGCCCGCGAGGGCGGCTCAATGCTGGCCCAGAATTCGGGCGACGGTGGCCACGTTATGGGCCAGGTGCAACGGATTGATGGTGCCGACGATAGCACTGCTGACGCCCGGGCGGGAAAACAGCAGCTCGAAGCTGGCCTGCACCGGGTCGACCCCGGGTGCCAGGCAGATGTGCCCGCTGGCCAGGGCCTTCTTCACCAGGATCGCCTTGCCGTGTTCGGCAGCGTAGTCCAGCACCGGGCGTTCTGCCTGCTCGTTCAGGTTATAGGTGACCATGGCGCAGTCGCCCTGTTCCAAGGCCTTGAGGCCACCTGCGACGGTCTTGCCCGACAGCCCGAAGCCAAGGATCTTGCCTTCTTGCTTAAGGGCCGCAAGTGTCTGGTAGACCTCCTGCTGCTCGAGGATCGCCAGGTCATTACCGTCGGAATGCACCAGCACCAGCTCGATGTGGTCGGTTTCCAGGCGGCGCAGGCTGCGCTCCACTGAGCGGCGGGTGTGGGCGGCGCTGAAGTCGAAGTGCGAGCTGCCGTTGTCGAACTCTTCACCGACCTTGCTGACGATCACCCACGCATCACGCTGGCCGCGCAGCAGCGGGCCAAGGCGCTCTTCACTGCGGCCATAGGCCGGCGCGGTGTCGATCAGGTTGATGCCCAGTTCGCGGGCCTGGGCCAGCAGCATGCGGGCTTCGTCATCATCGGGGATGGTGAAGCCGGTGGGGTATTTCACGCCTTGGTCGCGGCCAAGCTTGACCGTGCCCAGGCCCAGGGGCGAGACCTTGAGGCCGGTACTGCCCAGGGGGCGATGGAAGTCGTGCAGGGTCGGCAGGCTCATGGCAGCAGTCGCTCCCAGGCAGGCACGCCCAGCGCAGGGCGCGGCAGTCCACTGAGGTCGGCCTGGGCGCCTGGGCGGATGCCGTCGCGTTCAAACATGGCGATTACCCGGTCGCTGAAGTCCGGGGCCAGCGCCAGCTTGGTCGGCCAGCCCACCAGCAGGCGTTGCTGGTCGGCGATAAAGGCGTTGTCCGGGCGCACCAGGCCCGACTGCGCGGGCTCGGCGCGATCCACGCGCAGGGTTGCCCAGCGGACCTGACCTTGGTCGACCCAGGGCAGCAGGTTGGCGATTTCCTTTTGCGCCGCGGCAATCTGCGCGGCCGGCTCGCGGGCCACGCCATCGGCCTCGGCCAGGTCGCCGCCGAGGTACCAGACCCACTGGCCATCGGCCGCCGGGTGGGTGGTAATGGTGACCCGTGGCTTGGGCCCGCCGCCCAGGCAGTGCGCATACAGCGGCTTGAGGTTCGGCCCCTTGGCCATGACCATGTGCAAGGGGCGGCGCTGCATGGCCGGCTGGCTCAGGCCCAGCGCATGCAACAGGTCTTCGGTGCCGGCGCCGGCGCTGAGCACGATACGCTGCGCGCGGATTTCACGGTCGTCCACGCGCAAACCCACCAGCTCATCGCCGTCACGCAGGGGTTCGATGCGCTCGCCGGCGAGCAGGCTGTCGCCGGCCAGTTCGGCCAGGTTGGCCAGCAGGCTGGGCACGTCGATGACCAGTTCCGCCAGGCGATAGACCTTGCCCTTGAAGGCGCGGTCCTGCAGGGCCGGCGGCAGTTGCTCGCCCTTGACCTGATCGACCCGGCCGCGCACGGCCTTGCTGGCGAAGAAACTGGTGAGGTTGCCGGCCAGGGTGCCGGGGGACCACAGGTAGTGTGCCTCGGACAGCAGGCGGGTGTTGCCCAGCGGCAGTTCGCCATTGCCCGCCAAAGCCTCCCGCCAGCGCCGCGGCATGTCGGCGATGGCTTCCGAGGCGCCGGTCAGGGCGCCGTGCAGGGCGTACTTGGTGCCGCCGTGGATGATGCCCTGAGACTTGATGGTCTGCTCGCCACCGAGGCTGGCGCGCTCCACCAGCACGGTCGAAAAGCCCTGACGGCGCAACCGGGCATTGAGCCAGAGGCCTGCGACCCCGGCGCCGACGATCAGTACGTCAGTGGAAATGGCGGTTGGCATGGCGGTACCTCGAAGACTGGGACAGCTGGCAAGTATACAGCCCGTATCAATGCCCGGCAGTCTTCGAGAACAGCTGAATCACCACCACCCCACCGACGATCATCGCCATGCCCAGCATTGCCGGTACATCCAGCTTCTGCCCATAGATCACCAGTGCCGCCACGCTGATCAGCACAATGCCCAGCCCCGACCAGATGGCATAGGCGATCCCCACCGGAATGCTGCGCACCACCAGGGTCAGCATCCAGAACGCGATGCCGTAGCCGACCACCATCAGCAGCAACGGCAGAGGCGTGCTGAACCCCTTCACCGCTTTCATGGAGGCAGTGGCGATGACTTCGGCGCAGATGGCGATGGCAAGGTAGGTGTAGGCGTTCATGGCGGTTCTCCGGTGACTGGTCGGGCATTCTAGACGTTGCCTGGATGGGTTAAAGTCATTACCTATCACCCATGGAGATAGGTTGATGGCCGAACAGTGGAACCTCGAGCAACTACGCACCTTCGTGCGCGTTGTTGAACTGCGCTCGTTCTCCGCCGTTGCCCGTGAACAGCGCAAGGCCCAGTCGGCGGTGAGCAACGCCATCGCCCTGCTGGAGGCGGACCTGGGCGTAACCCTGTTCGAACGCAGCAGCGGCCGCCAGCCCAAGCTGACCGAAAACGGCACCGCGCTGCTGGAGGACGCCCGTGAATTGCTGCGCCAATGCGAGCGCCTGGACGGGCGCGCCTTGGCCCTGATGCGCGGGCAGGAAGCCCTGTTGCGGGTCGCCCAGGACGAGGCGATGCCTTATCAGCCCGTCATCGACAGCCTGGACGAGCTGGCCAGCCGCTACCCGTACCTGGACGTGCAACTGGCCAGCGCCGCCCAGGGTGATGTGGCGCGCAAGCTGGTGGAGCGGCGCGCCGACCTTGGCCTGTTTTTTCATCATGAAAGCATGCCGGCGTCGCTGGAGCGTCGTGCCCTGGGCAGTGTGGAAATGGTCACGGTGTGCGCGGTCGGCCATCCGCTCGCGCAGCAGGCAAGGGTCAGCCGCCAGCAGTTGGCACGCCACCGGCAGTTATTGATCACCCCGCAGCAGAGTGGCTACCCCGGCGGCGAAGCGATCAGCCCGCAGGTCTGGCGTGCCGACAGCTTCTACGCCATGGCTGAACTGCTGATGCGCGGCCTGGGTTGGGCCTGGCTGCCCCGGCATGTGGTGCAGTACCCCACCTACCAGGCGCAAATGGTCGAGCTTGCCAGCGAGTGGCGGCCGCCGGCGCTGGTCGTCGAGCTGGCCTGGCGCCGTGACGAGCCGTTGGGGCCGGCCGCGCAATGGCTGGCCGAGCGCTTTGCGGTGCACCTGCGCGCGATCGGGTAAACTTCGCCGCCATGAACAGAACTCTCTATACCTTGCTGTTTCACCTGGGCCTGCCACTGGTTGCGCTGCGCCTGTTCCTGCGGGCGCGCAAGGCACCGGCCTACGGCCAGCGCATCGGCGAGCGCTTCGCCTTCAACCTGCCGGCCATGCAGCGGGGCGGCATCTGGGTGCATGCCGTGTCGGTGGGTGAAAGCATCGCCGCCGCACCCATGGTGCGGGCGCTGCTCAAGGCCTACCCAGGCCTGCCGATCACGCTTACCTGCATGACCCCGACCGGTTCCGAACGCATTCGCGCCATGTTTGCCGACGAACCGCGCGTGCAGCATTGCTACCTGCCCTACGACCTGCCATGGGCCGCCGGGCGTTTTCTCGACCATGTGCAGCCGAAGCTGGGCATCATCATGGAAACCGAGTTGTGGCCTAACCACATCCACCAGTGTGCCAAGCGGGGCATCCCGGTGGCGCTGGCCAATGCCCGGTTGTCCGAGCGCTCCGCCCGTGGTTATGCGCGTTTCGCCAAGCTGACCCGGCCGATGCTCGCCGAGATGAGCCTGATCGCGGTGCAAACCGACACCGAAGCGCAGCGCTTTCGCAACCTGGGCGCGCTGCCTGCGTGTGTGCAGGTGACCGGTTCGATCAAGTTCGACCTGAAGGTCGATGACCAACTGCTGCCGCGCGCCAGGGCGCTGCGCGAGCAATGGGGCGCAAGCCAGCGCCCGGTGTGGATCGCCGCCAGCACCCATGAAGGTGAGGATGCCTTGATCCTGCAGGCCCATCGGGCGTTGCTGCAGGTGCACGGCGATGCCCTGCTGATACTGGTGCCTCGCCACCCTGAGCGGTTCAACTCGGTGCATGCCCTGTGTGCCGAGCAGTTCGCCACCGTGCGCCGTTCAACCGGTGCCGCAGTCGATGGCCAGACCCGCGTACTGCTCGGCGATACCATGGGCGAGTTGCTGTTCCTCTATGCACTGGCCGACATCGCCTTCGTCGGCGGCAGCCTGGTCGCCACTGGCGGGCACAACCCGCTGGAACCGGCAGCGCTGGCATTGCCGGTGATCATGGGGCCACATGTGTTCAACTTCCTTGAAATCAGCGCGATGCTGAAGGCAGCCGGGGCGTTGCAGCAGGTCGAGGATGTCGAAGGGCTGGCCGAGGCGGTACGGCGGCTGATCGAATTGCCGCAGGATCGTCAGCGCATGGGCGAGGCGGGCAGGGCGGTGATGCAGGCCAATCAGGGGGCCTTGCAGCGGTTGCTGGATGGGCTGGGTGCGCTTATTCGCTGATTCTGGTTCTGGCTTCCTCGCGGTTTTACCCGCGAAGAAGCCCTACCCATCTCAAGGCCTGCGTTCGAAGTTCTTCGCTGCAGCTGCCGCCAGGTCTGGTGGCAGGAAGTCCTTGTCCGGGTTGTAGTCCGGTTTCAGATACCGCCCCAGGTCCTGCAGGTCTTGCGGGCTCAGGGTGCCGGCCGCTTGCTTGAGGCTCAGGTTGTCGAGAATGTAGTCATAGCGGCTGTTGTTGTAGTCACGCACCGAGGTGTACAGCTGGCGTTGGGCGTCGAGCACGTCGACGATGTTGCGGGTACCGACCTGGTAGCCGATTTCGGTGGCTTCCAGCGCGCTCTGGTTGGAAATGATCGACTGCTTGCGCGCCTGCACCTGTTCCACATCGGTATTCACCGCACGGTGCAGGTTGCGCGTGTTCTCTACCACCTGGCGGCGCAGGCTTTCGCGCTGTTGCTCGCTCTGGCTCAGGCGCTGGTAGGCCTCGCGCACTTGCGAACTGGTCAGGCCGCCGCTGTAGATCGGAATATTCAGCTGCAGGCCGATGCTGGTCTGCTCGACGTCGCCGCTGTAACGCACGCCCAGCTGCGAAGGGTTGGTGAAGCCGAGGCTGTCGTTGTCACCCTTTTGGTACTTGGCCACCGCATCCAGGGTCGGGGCATGGCCGGCCTTGCGCTGGCGCAGGGTTTCTTCAGCGGCGTTGACGGCGTAGTTGGTCGCCAGCAGGTTGAGGTTCTGCCGCCCGGCGGTCTCGACCCAGGCTTTGGCATCGTTGGGCGTGGGCACCTGAATCGGCAGGGTGTGGACAACGCCCTGGATCGACGCGTACTCGCGGTTGGTCAGGGTCACCAGGGCTTCGAAGGCATCCTGTACCTGGCGCTCGGCGATGATCCGGTTGGCGCGGGCGGTGTCGTAGCTGGCCTGGGACTGCAAGACGTCGGTCTTGTCGGAAAGGCCCACGTCGAAACGCTCGTTGGACTGGTCGAGCTGGCGCTTGAAGGCTGATTCTTCAGCCTTGGTCGCGGCCAGGTTGTCCTGGGCGCGCAGCACCGCAAAATAGTTTTGCGCCGTCTGTAGAATGAGGTTCTGCTCGGTGGCCGACAGCTCAAGCGCTGCCTGCTCGTTGACCGCCTCGGCGGCCTGCAACTGGAACCAGCGGTCGGCACGGAACACCGGCTGCGCCAGGGTCGCACTCCAGGCGTTGCCGCTGCGGTTGGAAGTCATCGACGGTTCGTCGAGCTTGGTACGGGTGTTCAACATTTCGGCACCGGCCGACAGGTTCGGCAGCAGGCCGGCGCGGGCCTGCGGTACCACCTCGCGGCGGGCGCCATAATCGGCGCGGGCCGCTGCAAGGTCGGCGTTGTTGTCGACCGCCTCCTGGTAGACGCTGACCAGGTCGGTCTTCACCGTCATGGGCACATCCGCTGCCCAGACCACTCCGTTGGACGCACAAGACACGGCTATCGCCAGTGAGAGTTTGCGCAGCATAGAGGCAATCCTTGTACGAAAATTAATTACTGAACTGTTGAGTATCGAGCGATGGGCCAGTGTAGTGCCATGCGCCCCCGGCAACAATCGCCCAGTGCGCCTTTCATCATCCCCGCATTTACCCGCTTGGCTTTGCCGGCCACTCCAGTCTAGACTGCGCATGTTCTTGTCGGGGTGCCTTGTTGCAAAGGCTGAGATCGGAAGTTCCGGATCCCGTTGAACCTGATCAGGTTAGCGCCTGCGTAGGGAACAAGATTGCTCGCTTTCCCGGTGAGCCTCTTGTGCCAGGTCCGGGATTGTCGCCGCTGTAAAAAGCGCAAGGCACCCCCATGTCCGGCACTGCATCCATCTCTGGGTGCGTCCGCGTCTTTCAGGTTCTCCCCGACATTCCATCCGCTAGGAAGCTGTCTGGAGAGCCCGTGATGAGCAAACAAGAAAAAACGATCAACCTCAGCGAATCGGCACAAGTCGATCAGCAGTCCGTGCAACCGTTCCCCCGTTCGCGCAAGGTCTATGTCGAGGGCTCTCGCCCGGACATCCGCGTGCCCATGCGCGAAATCAGCCTGCACGACACCCCGACCGACTTCGGCGGCGAAACCAATGCCCCGGTGCTGGTCTACGACACTTCCGGCCCTTACACCGACCCTGACGTCATCATCGACGTGCGCAAGGGCCTGGCCGACGTCCGTTCGGCCTGGATCGACGCCCGCGGCGACACCGAACGCCTGGGCGGCCTGACCTCGAACTTCGGCCAACAGCGCCTGAACGATGCAGAGCTGGCCAAGCTGCGCTTCAACCACGTGCGCAACCCGCGCCGCGCCAAGGCTGGCGTCAACGTCTCGCAGATGCACTACGCCCGCCAGGGCATCATCACCGCCGAGATGGAATACGTGGCCATCCGCGAGAACATGAAGCTGCAGGAAGCCCGCGCTGCCGGCCTGCTCGACCAGCAGCACGCCGGCCACAGCTTCGGCGCCAATATCCCGAAAGAAATCACCCCCGAATTCGTCCGCGAAGAAATCGCCCGCGGCCGCGCGATCATCCCGGCCAACATCAACCACACCGAGCTGGAACCGATGATCATCGGCCGCAACTTCCTGGTGAAGATCAACGGCAACATCGGCAACAGTGCGCTGGGGTCCTCGATCGAGGAAGAAGTGGCCAAGTTGACCTGGGGCATTCGCTGGGGCTCGGACACGGTCATGGACCTGTCCACCGGCAAGCACATTCACGAAACCCGCGAGTGGATCATCCGTAACTCGCCGGTGCCGATCGGTACCGTGCCGATCTACCAAGCCCTGGAAAAAGTCGGCGGCGTCGCCGAAGACCTGACCTGGGAGCTGTTCCGCGACACCCTGATCGAGCAGGCCGAGCAGGGCGTGGACTACTTCACCATCCATGCCGGCGTGCTGCTGCGGTATGTACCGCTGACCGCCAAGCGCGTCACCGGCATCGTCAGCCGGGGTGGCTCGATCATGGCCAAGTGGTGCCTGGCGCATCATCAGGAAAACTTCCTGTACACCCACTTCGACGAAATCTGCGAAATCATGAAGGCCTACGACGTCAGCTTCTCGCTGGGCGACGGCCTGCGCCCGGGCTCGATTGCCGACGCCAACGACGCTGCACAGTTCGGTGAGCTGGAAACCCTAGGCGAACTGACCAAGATCGCCTGGAAGCACGACGTGCAGTGCATGATCGAAGGCCCAGGCCACGTGCCGATGCAGTTGATCAAGGAGAACATGGACAAGCAGCTGGAATGCTGCGACGAGGCGCCGTTCTACACCCTCGGCCCGCTGACCACCGACATTGCGCCGGGTTACGACCACATCACCTCGGGTATCGGCGCGGCGATGATCGGCTGGTTCGGTTGCGCCATGCTCTGCTACGTGACGCCCAAGGAGCACCTGGGCCTGCCGAACAAGGACGACGTCAAGACCGGCATCATCACCTACAAGATCGCCGCCCATGCCGCCGACCTTGCCAAGGGCCACCCGGGCGCGCAGATTCGTGACAACGCCTTGTCCAAGGCGCGTTTCGAGTTCCGTTGGGAAGACCAGTTCAACCTTGGCCTGGACCCAGACACCGCTCGCGCCTACCACGACGAAACCCTGCCCAAGGAGTCGGCCAAGGTCGCGCACTTCTGTTCGATGTGCGGGCCGAAGTTCTGCTCGATGAAGATCACCCAGGAAGTGCGTGAATACGCCGCCAAGATCGAAACCGTGGACGTGACGGTTGCAGATGGCATGCGTGAGCAGGCCGAGCGGTTCCGCCAGGAAGGCAGCCAGCTGTACAAAAAAGTCTGACTGCAAAACTGCCCTCTGTAGGAGCGGCCTTGCGTCGCGAAAAGGGGCGCGAAGCGGCCCCGGCACGATCAGCGGCGAAGCTGAAACCGGGGGGCCGCTTCGCGCCCCTTTCGCGACGCAAGGCCGCTCCTACAGCGACCGTGTTCAACCTCCTTTAATGCCGAGTGTCTGCAAGCATGACCACCCCCAGCCAATTCTCCCCCGACCACCCGGTCCCCACCCCGCAACGCATCTTTGGCGCACGTGACCTGTTCGCGCTGTGGTTCTCCCTCGGCATCGGCCTGATGGTGCTGCAGGTCGGCGCCATGCTGGCCCCAGGCCTGGGCCTTGCCGGCGCGGTACTGGCCATCGCGCTGGGCACCGGTGTGGGTGTGCTGTTGCTAGGGGCCGCCGGGGTTATCGGCAGCGACACCGGCCTGTCCGCCATGGGCACCCTGCGCCTGAGCCTGGGCAGCCATGGCGCGCGTTTGCCGGCACTGCTCAACCTGCTGCAACTGGTCGGTTGGGGCGCCTTCGAGATCATCGTCATGCGCGATGCCGCCAGCCTGCTGGGCGCGCGGGCCTTCGGTGAAGACAGTGCCTGGAACAGCCCGGTGCTGTGGACCCTGTGCTTCGGTGCGCTGGCCACTGTGTTGGCAGTCAGCGGGCCACTGGCTTTCGTGCGCAAGGTGCTGCGCGCCTGGGGTATCTGGTTGTTGATGGGCGCTTGCCTGTGGCTGACCTGGAACCTGTTTGCCAAGGCCGACCTGGCTGAGCTGTGGAGCCGCGCCGGGGATGGCTCTATGTCGCTGGCGGTGGGTTTTGACATCGTCATCGCCATGCCGCTGTCCTGGTTGCCGTTGATCGCCGACTACTCGCGCTTCGCCCGCAATGGCAAGCATGTGTTCGGCGGCACGGTAGTTGGGTACTTTATCGGCAACACCTGGCTGATGAGCCTGGGCGTGGCCTACACCCTGGCCTTTGCCGCCAGCGGCGAAGTCAATGCCCTGCTGCTGGCCCTGGCTGGCGCCGGCATGGGTATTCCGCTGCTGCTCATTCTGCTGGACGAGTCGGAAAAGGCCTTCGCCGACATCCATTCGGCAGCGGTTTCAACCGGTGTGCTTTTGCCACTGAAGGTCGAGCACCTGGCGCTGGCCATCGGCGTGCTGTGCACCCTGATCGCCCTGCTGGCGCCGCTGGCCCAGTACGAAAACTTCCTGCTGCTGATCGGTTCGGTGTTCGCACCGCTGTTCGGCGTGGTGCTGATGGACCACTACGTGATCCGCCGCCGCCGCTTGCCGGCGCAGGTCGATGGCTTGCACTGGCAGGCGTTGCTGGCCTGGGCCGCGGGGGTGGCGGCTTATCATCTGATCGCCGCGCAAGCGCCGGACCTGGGTGCGACCCTGCCAGCGCTGGTGCTGGCAGGTGTGCTGCATGCGCTACTGAGCTTCAGCCGCGGCCGGGAAACAGCTCAGGCTTGATCACGCCGTTCAGGCGCGGGTAGGGGATCTTCAGCTCGACGTGGCCCATGGAGTAGGGCGCGATGGCATAGACCTCATACTTGACCACCACCGCGCCGTACGTCAGGGCGACGTGCGGCGACTTCTTGAAGGGCCAGGTCTTGATGAATTCGGCGTCCTTGTCCATGCCCACGCTGATCATCCACGCGCGGTGCGACTCTTCGACGGTTTTCCAGAAGGTCTCTTCCTGGCCTGGCACCAGCATGTCCTGCAGGGTCAGGACTTTGTCCAGTTTGCGCGAATAGTTGATGAAGCCACGCCCCGGCATGCCGTGGGCACCCCCGCTGTCCAGGTAGCTGGACAGTTCGATGATCACCAGTCCGTCATGCTGCTCGCGTACCTTGGCCTGCAGGTAGCTGCTGTTGCGCTTGTCGGCGCTGGCCAGGTACTGCTGCTCGTACGCCTGCAAGGTGGTTGGCGCGGCGCCACGCTGGTTGTCTTCGGTCAGTTGCAGCAGGCGCTGTTCGACGATGCCGTCGAGCTTGGGCAGGGCCGGGAAGTGAATGGTGTCGATGTTCACCAGGGGGCAGTCGCTTTCGCTGCAGCCGGGTTTGACGTGCTCCCAGGCGTCACGCTTGACCTCGAGCGGTGCCCGGTAATTAGGCGTGAACAGGCTCTGGCAGGCACCCAGGGCCAGTGCCAGCACGGCCACGGAAGTCAGTTTGACAAGTGTCATGATGATCCTTGCAGAACAGGGAAAAGTCGGCCTTTGACCGTCGGCGCGGCCTTCAGTTCGCCACTAAGCTAACAGACAGAAGGCGCGCTGTCCCGAGTGCGCGAACGGTTGCTGGAAACGGATGAAAGAGGCCGGCAGGCGGAGTAGGATGGCGCGAAGCGGTAAATGAGGTAACGAGGATTTCTATGTCAGACACGCTCAATTCAGTCCCCAAGGCGGTCGAGATCGTCAAGCGGGCCAACTGCTTCCAGGGCTTCTACAAGCTCGACAAGGTGCACCTGCGTCACGAACTGTTTGCCGGGGGCATGGGCCGCGAGATCAGCCGCGAACTGTTCGTGCGTCATGATGCGGTCTGTGTGCTGCCTTATGACCCGCTACGCGATGAAGTGGTGTTGATCGAGCAGTTTCGTGTCGGCGCGCTCGACAAGGTCGCCAACCCGTGGCTGATCGAGATGGTCGCCGGGCTGATCGACAAGGACGAGCAGCCTGAAGAGGTTGCACACCGCGAGGCAGAAGAAGAGGCCGGTTTGACCTTCAGCGCCTTGTGGCCGATGACCCGCTACTTCCCGTCGCCCGGTGGCAGTGACGAATACGTCCATCTGTTCCTTGGGCGTTGCACCAGCGAGGGCGCGGGCGGCCTGCATGGCCTGGAAGAAGAGGGCGAGGACATCCGAGTGCGCGTCTGGTCGTTCGAAGATGCCTTGCAGGCGGTGCGTGACGGCCGTATCTGCAACGCTGCGACGATCATTGGCCTGCAATGGCTGGCGCTCAACAGAGACGAAGTTCGAGGTATGTGGAAGTGAACCTGCTGCGCGAGCGATATCGGGTCGACCTGGTCGGGCTGCAAGCAGCCTGCGAGGCCAACTACGCCCGCTTGATGCGCTTGTTGCCTGACATGCGCACCACCCAGAGCTCGCGTCGTATCGGTATGACCCAAGGCGATCAGATGCTCGGTGTGCTGGTGCTCGATGTGGTGCTGGCCTGCCCGTATACCACCACGCTGCACGTGCGCCAGGAGCACAGCTTGCCGTGGCTGCCAGTGCCGCACCTGGAGGTTCAGGTGTACCACGATGCGCGCATGGCCGAGGTGGTCAGCGCCGAGCACGCGCGGCGCCTGCGCAGTATCTACCCGTACCCCAATGCAGGCATGCACCAGCCCGATGAAAAGGCGCAGCTCAACCTGTTCCTCGGCGAGTGGCTGAGCCACTGCCTGGCCTGTGGTCACGAATTGGCAAGCGTTCGCTGAAATGTGATGTGCGTCGGCTTCGGGTGTTTGCTCGCACCCGTTGCACAGCCATAATTCGTGCTGAATCCGTTCGAGGAGACGGCCGTTGCCGCACCTAGACCCAACCCGCCCCGTGCATGTGGTGCAACTCACCGATGCCCACCTGTTCGCCGACCCGGCCGGCACCCTGCTGGGTCTCAATACCCGGGACAGCCTGCGCCATGTGGTTGCCCAGGTGCAGCGCGAGCAACCGGCCATCGACCTGCTGCTGTGCACGGGGGACCTTTCCCAGGACGCCAGCGTGGCGTCGTATGAAGCGTTCCGCGAGTTGACCGCAGGGTTTGGCGTGGCGACGCGCTGGTTGCCGGGTAACCATGACGAAGCCAGGGTGATGGCCGACATCGCGCAAGGCACGGACCTGGTGCAAGCGGTTACCGATATCGGTGGCTGGCGCATCGTGATGCTCGATTCTGCGGTGGCCGGCGCGACCCATGGCCTGCTCGAAGAGGCTCAGCTGAGCCTGCTTGAGGGTGCATTGAAGACAGCGGGCGAGCGCCATTGCCTGGTGTGCTTCCATCATCAGCCGGTGGACATCGGCTGCGCCTGGATCGCCCCGATCGGCCTGCGCAATGCCCAGGCGCTGTTCGGCATCGTTGAACGTTATCCACAGGTGCGCGGGCTGCTTTGGGGGCATGTCCACCAGCCGTGGGATGAAATGCGCGAGGGGTTGCGCTTGCTGGCCACGCCGTCTACCTGCATTCAGTTCGCGGCGCACAGCGAGGACTTCAAGGTGAGCGAGGAACAGCCGGGCTACCGCTGGCTGCGTCTGCACGCCGACGGGCGGTTGGAGACTGGTGTAGAGCGGGCGCGGGACTTCGACGTGAAGCTGGACTTCGACAGCCCGGGGTATTGACGACCTTGGGGCTGCTGCGCAGCGGCCCTTCAGGTTGCCGAAGAAATTGTTGCGAAAACCCCGCCGCTGCGTCAAAACCCGGCGAACGCGCTACACTGCGCGTCCCTGCGCCTGCCAGATTGGGCGCGAAGCCACAGATTCCGGGGGCAGCATGTCGGGTTCCATCCTCTATATCCATGGCTTCAACAGCTCGCCGCTGTCGAAGAAGGCGCGCCAGCTCGAGGCCGTCATGCAGCAGCTGGGGTTGTCCGAGCGATTGCGCGTACCGGCCTTGCACCATCACCCGCGCCAGGCCATTGCCCAACTGCAAGGCGCTATTGCCGAGTTGGGCGCGCCCCTGCTGGTCGGCAGTTCGCTCGGCGGCTACTATGCCACCTATCTGGCCGAGCGCCATGGCCTCAAGGCCCTGCTGATCAACCCGGCAGTGGCACCGCATCGGTTGTTCGATGGCTACCTCGGCACCCAGCGCAACCTTTACACCGATGAGGCCTGGGAGCTGACTCACGATCACGTGCAGGCCCTGGCCGAGCTGGAAGTGCCCGCCCCCGTGGATGCCAACCGCTATCAAGTGTGGTTGCAGACCGCCGATGAAACCCTGGACTATCGCCACGCCGAGCGCTATTACCGTGCTTGTGCCCTGCGTATCCAGGCCGGTGGCGACCACAGCTTCCAGGGCTTCGTCGAGCACTTGCCGGCGATGCTGGCCTTCGCCGGTGTTGCCCCGAGTTTGCATGCGGCGCTCGACTTTTCTGTGCTCTGACTTTTGTACTCTGACCTTTTGCATTCACCTGACTGACGACGAGACCCCATGGCCAATCCCAGCGCTAGCGCCTATAACGCAGACGCCATCGAAGTCCTCTCGGGCCTTGATCCGGTCCGCAAGCGACCGGGCATGTACACCGATACCAGCCGACCGAACCACTTGGCCCAGGAGGTCATCGACAACAGCGTCGACGAAGCCCTGGCCGGTCACGCCCGTTCGGTGCAGGTCATCCTCCACGCCGACCACTCGCTGGAAGTCAGCGACGACGGCCGCGGCATGCCGGTGGACATTCACCCGGAAGAAGGCGTGTCCGGGGTCGAGCTGATCCTTACCAAGCTGCACGCGGGCGGCAAGTTCTCCAACAAGAACTACCAGTTCTCCGGCGGCCTGCACGGCGTCGGTATTTCGGTGGTCAACGCCCTGTCGACCCAGGTGCGCGTGCGCGTCAAGCGTGACGGCAACGAGTACCAGATGACCTTCGCCGATGGTTTCAAGGCCAGTGAACTGGAAGTGGTCGGCTCGGTCGGCAAGCGCAATACCGGCACCAGCGTGTACTTCAGCCCCGACCCGAAGTATTTCGATTCGCCTAAATTCTCCATCAGCCGCCTCAAGCATGTGCTCAAGGCCAAGGCCGTTCTGTGCCCGGGCCTGCTGGTCAGCTTCGAGGACAAGGGCAGCGGCGAGAAGGTCGAGTGGCACTACGAGGACGGCCTGCGTTCCTACCTGGTCGACTCGGTCAGCGAGTACCTGCGCCTGCCGGACGAGCCGTTCTGCGGCAGCCTGGCTGGCAACAAGGAAGCCGTGGACTGGGCCTTGCTGTGGCTGCCCGAGGGCGGTGACAGCGTTCAGGAAAGCTACGTCAACCTGATCCCCACCGCCCAGGGCGGCACCCACGTCAACGGCCTGCGCCAGGGCCTGCTGGACGCCATGCGCGAGTTCTGCGAATTCCGCAACCTGCTGCCGCGCGGCGTCAAGCTGGCGCCGGAAGACGTCTGGGAGCGCATCACCTTCGTGCTTTCGATGAAGATGCAGGAGCCGCAGTTCTCCGGGCAGACCAAAGAGCGCCTGTCGTCCCGTGAGGCGGCCGCGTTTGTTTCTGGTGTGGTCAAGGACGCCTTCAGCCTGTGGCTCAACGCACACCCCGAGCTGGGCATGCAGTTGGCTGAACTGGCCATCAGCAACGCCGGCCGTCGCCTCAAGGCCAGCAAGAAGGTCGAACGCAAACGCATCACCCAGGGCCCGGCGCTGCCAGGCAAGCTGGCGGATTGCGCAGGCCAGGACCCGATGCGCGCCGAGCTGTTCCTGGTCGAGGGTGACTCGGCCGGTGGCTCGGCCAAGCAGGCGCGGGACAAAGAGTTCCAGGCGATCCTGCCGCTGCGCGGCAAGATCCTCAACACCTGGGAAGTGGACGGCGGTGAAGTCCTGGCCAGCCAGGAGGTGCACAACATTGCCGTGGCCATCGGCGTCGACCCCGGCGCCGCCGACCTGTCGCAACTGCGCTATGGCAAGATCTGCATCCTCGCCGACGCCGACTCCGACGGCTTGCACATCGCCACCTTGCTGTGCGCGCTGTTCGTTCAGCACTTCCGCCCCCTGGTGGAGGCCGGTCATGTCTACGTGGCCATGCCGCCGCTCTACCGCATCGACCTGGGCAAGGAAATCTACTACGCCCTCGACGAAGCCGAGCGTGATGGCATCCTCGACCGCCTGGTGGCCGAGAAGAAGCGCGGCAAGCCGCAAGTCACGCGCTTCAAAGGGCTGGGCGAGATGAACCCGCCACAGCTGCGCGAAACCACCATGGACCCGAATACCCGGCGCCTGGTGCAGCTGACCCTGGAAGACGTCGAGGCCACCTGCGAGCTGATGGACAAGCTGCTGGCCAAGAAGCGTGCCGGTGATCGCAAGAGCTGGCTGGAAACCAAAGGCAACCTGGCCGAGGTCATGGTTTGATTCGGCTGCTACTTGCCGCTTGCCTTGCACTGTTTGCCTTGCCGAGTTTGGCGGGCAACTGGCCGCAGTTGAAGATGGCCGCCGAGCACCCGATCGAGGGTATGCGCGGCGGCAACCTGTCTGGCCTGGCCCAGTGCCGAGGTGCGCTATGGGGCGTTTCCGACCGTGACGACGACCGCGTTTACCGGTTCGATCAACAAAATGCCGTGTGGCGTGCCCAACCGCTGACCTTCATCCCTGCGCCGGTACCGGAGAGCGGTTTGCCGTGGGGGCTGAAGTCGCGCAACTGGGCGGCGTCCTATGTCCGCGGTGGTGAGCTGGACTTCGAAGGCATCACCTGTGACCAGGCCGGTAACCTTTACCTGGTCAGTGAGGCCCACGCTGCTGTCTTGCAGGTCCCCGTCGAAGGCGAGCCGGACTGGTTGAAGATCGACCCGGCCATGGTACGACAGGCCCGGGCCAGCGGCATGCTGCTGAACTTCAATGCCTTGTTCGAAGGCTTGGCGATCAACCCGGCGGGCGACCGCATCTGGCTTGCCGCCGAGCGCGAGCGCCGGGGGCTGGTGGCGATCGAGCGCCAGCAATCGGTGTGGACGTGCGGGCGCAGTTGCGTGCTGCTGAGCGAGGCCGGGGTCGAGATGCAACCGCCGCAGATGCCCAACGCGCGCGCGCTGTCGCGTGACTTCGCCGACCTGGCCTGGTTCGAGGGCAAGCTGTTTACCCTTGAGCGTAACGCCTACCGCATCTGTCGCCGCGACGCCGACAGCGGCAAGGTCGAGCGTTGCTGGTCGTTTGCCGCCGATGCGCTGGTGGATGCTCGCCGCTATGATCAGCCGTTCGGCCTGGCAGAAGCCCTGGTGATCGACGCCAAAGGCGCCTGGATTGGCCTGGACAACAACAATGGCCGCCGCGCCGATGGCCAGGTGCGGCCGATTGTCTGGCGCTTCGAAGCGCCAGAGGGCGGTTGGAGCGCCAAACCATGAGCCAGGCACCGGGCAAGCGTGCTGGCAAGGTACTGATGATCGTCGCCTGGGCGGCGGCGCTGTTCCTTGCCACGCGCTTTTTCGGTCAATGGGAAGATAGCCAGCGCAATCCCAATGCCCAGGTGCGTTCCGAGCACGGCGAAGGCTTTATCGAGGTGCGCCTGCTGAGCAATGGCCAGGGGCATTTTGTGGTGAATGGCGCGATCAATGGCCAGGCGGTGCATTTCATGCTCGACACCGGGGCCACCGACGTGGCGATCCCCGAGGCCCTGGCCAGCGAGCTGGACCTGGCGCGAGGCAGCCCGGTGCTGCTCAGCACCGCAAATGGCCGCACCGAAGGCTACCGCACCCGCTTGAATACCCTGCAACTGGGCGATATCCGTTTACAGGGCGTGCGTGCAACCGTGGTGCCAGGCCTGGACGGCCAGACCGTGCTGCTGGGCATGAGCGCCCTGAAACAACTTGAATTTACCCAGCGCGGCGGCACCATGCTGTTGCGCCAGAACCTGAAATGACGAGGCCCGCATGAGCGACCCACTGGAACTCAGCCTCGACGGCGTCGAACGCCGCTCGCTGGCTGACTTCACCGAACAGGCCTACCTCAACTACTCCATGTACGTGATCATGGACCGGGCCCTGCCGCACATCGGCGACGGCCTGAAGCCGGTGCAGCGACGCATCATCTACGCCATGAGCGAGTTGGGGCTCGATGCCGATGCCAAGCACAAGAAGTCGGCGCGTACCGTCGGTGACGTGCTCGGCAAGTTCCACCCCCACGGCGACTCGGCCTGCTACGAAGCCATGGTGTTGATGGCGCAGCCGTTCAGCTACCGCTACACCCTGGTCGATGGCCAGGGCAACTGGGGTGCACCGGACGATCCGAAGTCGTTCGCTGCCATGCGTTACACCGAGGCGCGCCTGTCGCGCTACGCCGAAGTGTTGCTCAACGAAGTGGGCCAGGGCACCGTGGACTGGGTGCCGAACTTCGACGGCACCCTGCAGGAGCCCGCAGTACTGCCGGCGCGCCTGCCCAACATCCTGCTCAACGGCACCACCGGCATCGCCGTGGGCATGGCCACCGACGTGCCGCCGCACAACCTGCGTGAAGTGGCCAGTGCCTGCGTGCGCCTGCTGGACGAGCCCAAGGCTACCATCGAGCAGTTGTGCGAGCATATCCAGGGCCCGGACTACCCGACCGAAGCCGAAATCATCACGCCCCGCGCCGAGATCCTGAAGATCTACGAAAGCGGCCGCGGCTCGATCCGCATGCGTGCCGTTTATCGCGTCGAAGATGGCGACGTGGTGGTCACCGCACTGCCGCATCAGGTCTCCGGGGCCAAGGTGCTGGAGCAGATCGCCGCACAGATGCAGGCCAAGAAGCTGCCGATGGTGGCCGACCTGCGTGACGAGTCGGACCACGAGAACCCGTGCCGTATCGTCATCATCCCGCGCTCCAACCGGGTGGATGCCGACGAGCTGATGCAGCACCTGTTCGCCACCACCGACCTGGAAAGCAGCTACCGGGTCAACGTCAACATCATCGGCCTGGACGGCCGGCCGCAGTTGAAGAACCTGCGGGCACTGTTGCTGGAGTGGCTGGAGTTTCGTACCAACACCGTCCGGCGCCGCCTGCAGCACCGCCTGGACAAGGTGCAGAGGCGCCTGCACCTGCTCGAAGGCTTGCTGACTGCCTTCCTCAACCTGGATGAAGTGATTCATATCATCCGCACCGAGGAGCATCCCAAGCAGGCGCTGATCGAGCGTTTCGAGCTGACCGAAATCCAGGCTGACTACATCCTCGAGACCCGCCTGCGACAGCTGGCGCGCCTTGAAGAGATGAAAATTCGCGGCGAGCAGGACGAGCTGCTCAAGGAGCAGGCCAAGCTGCAGGCCCTGCTCGGCAGCGACGCCAAGCTGCGCAAGCTGGTGCGCAGCGAGCTGATCAAGGACGCCGAAACCTACGGCGACGACCGCCGCTCGCCGATCGTCGAGCGTGCAGAAGCCAAGGCGCTGTCGGAAAACGAGCTGATGCCGACCGAGCCGGTCACCGTTGTGCTGTCGGAAAAGGGCTGGGTGCGCTGCGCCAAGGGCCACGACATCGACGCCACCGGCCTTTCGTACAAAGCTGGCGATGGCTTCAAGGCCGCAGCCGCCGGGCGCTCCAACCAGTTTGCCGTATTGATCGACTCCACCGGCCGCAGTTACTCGGTGGCCGCGCATACCTTGCCGTCTGCGCGGGGGCAGGGCGAGCCGCTGACGGGCCGCCTGGCGCCGCCACCTGGGGCGACCTTCGAGTGCGTGCTGCTACCTGAGGACGATGCGCTGTATGTGGTGGCGTCGGATGCCGGTTACGGCTTCGTGGTCAAGGGCGAAGACCTGCAGGCCAAGAACAAGGCCGGCAAAGGCCTGCTCAGCCTGCCCAACGGCGCCAAGGTCATGACCCCGCGCCCGGTGGCCAACCGCGAGCAGGACTGGCTGGCGGCGGTCACCACCGAGGGCCGGCTGCTGGTGTTCAAGGTCAGCGACTTGCCACAGTTGGGCAAAGGCAAGGGCAACAAGATCATCGGCGTGCCTGGTGATCGGGTGGCCAGTCGTGAAGAATTTGTCACCGACCTTGCGGTAATCCCTGAAGGCGCAACCCTTGTATTGCAAGCCGGCAAGCGTACGCTATCGCTGAAAGCGGACGATCTGGAGCACTACAAGGGCGAACGGGGCCGGCGCGGCAGCAAGCTGCCACGCGGCTTCCAGCGCGTCGATGGGTTGCAGGTGGAAGGCCCGGCGTAAGCTGCTGAAATGTCTGGAACGGCAATTTCAGGGCCGTTCCGGGCAGAAATGCTGGAGTCGGACAGCTATTTCGCGGATGATATGGCCCTTGCGGTGCCGGCGTGGCCGTGTGCCCGATTGAATCTACATGAGTATCACTGCGGTCTGCCTGTGGCGACCGCCTGGATGGGATGATGAAACTTCTGCGCCTTCCATTTGCGCTGTTGATGACGGGCCTTCTGGGGCTGGGCGGATGCAGCATGCATCAGCCTGTGGCCTTGTACCAGCTCGACAGCGGTGATCCTGGCCAGCCGTCGCAAAGCGCGGGCATGGCCGTGGTGCTGGGCCCGGTATCGGTTGCCGATTACCTGCAACGCGAGACGTTCCTGCAGCGTCAGGCCGATGGCAGCCTGAGTTCGGCGACCGACGGTCGTTGGGCCGGCAGCCTCTCGTCGGACATTGACCAGTTGCTGGTTCGCCAGCTGGCCTGGCGCCTGGACAGCCAGCGCGTGGTGCTGGCCCCGGCGACCACCGGTTTCAGCCCGGACGTGCAAGTGTTGCTGTCGATTACCCGCCTGGACTCGGGCAAGGACCAACCGGCGATTCTGGACGCCCAATGGCGCCTGCTCGACCGTCGTGGCCATGTGCGTGACAACCGCATCGTTCACCTTGAGCAGCAGCATGAGGGCAGCGAAGCGTCGCAGGTGCAGGCTCAAGGGCAACTGCTGCAAAAGCTGGCCGAACAGCTGAGCACGGCGGTCAAGCCGCTGGCCAATCAGCCAGCCATTGCCGAAGAGGCGCCGAAGAAGCCCGCTGCGCCGGTACAGGTCAAGAAGGCACCCGAGAAGTCCAAGATCCCGATGGCTTCGCCGATTCGTACCGATATGGAAGTCTATCGGTTCTGATGGTTCCGCCTGATACAAAAAAGCCCGCATCGATGCGGGCTTTTTTGTATCAGCTGCGCGGGCCTTTGTAGGAGCGGCCTTGCGTCGCGAAAAGGGCTGCGCAGCGGCCCCAGATTTCAGCGTCGACGCCACTATTGCTGGGGCCGCTGCGCGCCCCTTTCGCGACGCAAGGCCGCTCCTACAAGGGCCGCTGCGCGCCCCTTTCGCGACGCAAGGCCGCTCCTACAAGGGCCGCTGCGCGCCCCTTTCGCGACGCAAGGCCGCTCCTACAAGGGGCGCTGCGCAGCCCTTTCCGACCGGTCCGGCGCCCCGGCAAGGCGGCCTTTGTGTCAGGCCCGGCGCTCGTGCATCCGCGCCAATTGCCGCTCCAGCATCGACGGATACGGCTCCATCAACCGCTCTACACAGCAAGCGCCTTCCGGGCTGGCAATCGGGCGGATCCGCGCGCGTTGACGGATCAGCGCGTCATCACTGATCTGGCGCTCCACCAGCAGCAGGTTACGGCTGTGCTGCGACAGCGCCAGGGCATCCTGGGCTTTTTCGGCCATCAGCAGGTCAACCAGCTCCAACCCTTGCAGGTCATTACCCAGCGCCAGGCCCAGCTGCAGTTGCAGGGTAATGCCGCTGTCGGCCACTTCGATCTGCAAGGCATGGCCCAGCGCACGCAGTAACTCGCCACAGCAGATCGCGTTGGTCAGGTAGTCCTCGCCACAGTCGCGGCTGTGGAACAGCACCAGGGTGCTGCCGTCGTTAAGCGTGTGGGTTTCACCCTCATACAGCGAAGCGGCCTGTTCCAGGCAGTCGCGGTAGCGCTCGAGCAATTCGGTCAGGCGCGTGCGCGGCAGACGGCGCAGTTGCTCCTGGGAGCCGAGCTGAACGGCCAGTACGGCGCTGTTCTGCGGCTCGTCCGAATCGTATGGCACAGGCTTGGGCGCGCTTTCGTCGTTGTCCAGCAGCCCGGCAAAGGCATCGTCGTCCTCTTCGTCAACCTGGGCGACAACCTTGGCGCGCGGCGCAGTCTTAGGGGCCGGCGCGTGATCGTGCAGGTCGTCGAAGTCGTCTTCGTCGTCCTCTTCTTCCGGCTCTGGCTCAGGTGGCGGCGGCGGAGCGAGGCGAGTATGCAGCTGGCGGGCAATATCGCCGATCTCGTCCTGGCGGTCGGTGGCCGGCGTATAGGGCTGCGGGTCGCGCAGCCACACCCGCAACTGCAGCAGCGGTGTGGTGATATGGCGTGCCTGGCGCAGGCTCAGGCTCAGCGCCAGGGCCAGCAGGATGGCGGCGAGGATGCCCATGCTCTGCAGGCTGATCAGCATCGGCTGCTGGAACTGGCTCATGTCCAGGCTGATGCGCAGTTGCCCGGCCGTGACGTCCTGGAAGGTGATCTTGGTCTGGTACAGGCCTTCGGCTTCACCCAGCAGGCTATTGCGCGGACGCTGGCCAGCCTCGGCGAGGATGCGGTTGTCCACGCTGTAGATGGCCGCATGGGCCACCAGCGGGTTTTTCACCAGGTTGCCCAGCAGCACGTTGAGGCTGAGGATGTCGTTGGACACCAACAGCTCGGTGGCCGACGTGGCCGTCTGCGTGGTCAGGCTCTGGCCGAGCGCGTCGGCCTGCTCGTGCATGGCCTGCTTGAACTGCAGGCCCATCACACAGGCATAGATGACCAGTGCCAGTGCCACCAGGAATATGTTGGTGCAGGCGATGCGTAGCGCCAGAGGGACGCGACGTTGACTCAGGGCACGATAGATCATCAGGAAGAAGTTGTCTGGCTTGACGGGGGTGGGCCGGTTCACAGCGCTCGGCTCTTAATGGCATAAAAGTGTGGGGCAGTATAGCGACACCGGTTTTGTCGGCAAAGCATCGTTCGCGCCCGATGGTCACTGAAAATCGGTAGAATGCGCATTTTTCATCGAAGTCGGAGTCCGGTCTTGCGCGAAATCGTCCTGATCAACATCACAGGTGAAGACCGTCCAGGTCTCACTGCGGCCATCACTGGCGTCCTGCTGCAGGGCGGTGTGAGCATTCTCGACATCGGCCTGGCCGTCATGCACGGCACGTTGTCGTTCGGCATTCTGGTCGATATCCCGGACAACGAAGTGGCCACTCGCCTGCTGCAAAGCGTGCAGGCCAAGGCCCACGAACTGAATCTGCAGGCCCGTTACACGCCGATTTCCGAGGCGGATTACCAGCATTGGGCCGATGGCCACGGTGAGGCGCGTCATATCGTCACCCTGCTCAGCCGCAAGATCACCCCTGAGCAGTTGCAGCGCGTCAGTGCGGTCATCAGCCAGTACGGCCTGACCATCGAGCGCATCGAACGGCTGTCTGCCCGCGTGGGGCTGGATGCCGAGACCGAGAAGGGCAAGGCGGCCATCGAGATCTCCGTGCGCGGCGTGCCGAGCGATGCTCAGGCGTTGCGCGCAGACTTCTTCGCCCTGGCAGAAGCCTTGAGTGTCGACATCGCTTTCCAGAAGGACGACTTGTTCCGTCGCAACCGCCGCCTGGCGGTATTCGACATGGACTCGACCCTGATCGAGGCCGAAGTCATCGACGAGCTGGCCAAGGCCGCTGGCGTTGGCGAGCAGGTGGCAGCGATCACCGAGCGGGCGATGCGTGGCGAGCTGGACTTCCGCGCCAGCTTCAAGGAGCGCATGGCGTTGCTCAAAGGCCTGGATGTAGGGGTGCTGGATGAGATCGGTGCGTCGCTGCGCCTGACCGAAGGTGCCGAGAACCTGTTCGCCGAGCTCAAGCGCCTGGGTTACAAGACTGCGATCCTGTCCGGTGGCTTCACGTACTTCGCCAAGCAGGTGCAGGCGCGCCTGGGTATCGACTATGTGTTCGCCAATGAGCTGGAAGTGGTCGACGGCAAGGTGACCGGCGTTGCCGTGGAGCCGATTGTCGATGCTCAGCGCAAGGCTGAACTGCTGCAGCAACTGGCCAGCGAAGAGGGCTTGCAACTGGACCAGACCATCGCCGTGGGGGATGGCGCCAACGACCTGCCAATGTTGTCGCTGGCCGGCCTGGGCGTGGCCTTCCGCGCCAAGCCGCTGGTGCGTCAATCGGCCAAGCAGGCGATTTCCACCCTGGGGCTGGATGGGGTGCTGTACCTGTTGGGCCTGCGCGATCGCGACGCGCGCGGTTGATCTGAACGACCGGGGCTGCACAGCAGCCCCAGCTTCTACAAGGTGATCAAGCCTGCGCAGGCGCTGCCAACTGCTGGCCCATGCGCACTGCCGACCCCGCACCCAGGCTTTCAGCCCACTTCACCTGCTCTGGCCCGAACAGCACGATGGCGGTCGAGCCCAGTTTGAAGCGGCCCAGCTCGGCACCTTTTTCCAGGTGGATCGGCGCACGGCTGGCTTCGTCGTAACGGAAGGTCTTCAACTCACGCTTGGGCGGCGTTACCAGGCCGGCCCAGACCGTCTCGATCGAAGCAACGATCATCGCACCTACCAGCACCACGGCCATCGGGCCGCGTTCGGTGTCGAACAGGCAGACGACGCGCTCGTTACGGGCAAACAGCTCGGGCACGTTTTCGGCCGTGGTCTGGTTCACCGAGAACAGGCGGCCCGGTACGTACACCATCTCGCGCAGGGTGCCGGCCAGCGGCATGTGCACGCGGTGGTAATCCTTCGGCGACAGGTAAATGGTGGCGAATTCGCCGCCCATGAACGGCGCGGCCAGGGCCGGGTCGCCACCCAGCAGCTCCAGGGCGCTGTAGCCGTGGCCCTTGGCCTGGAAGATGCGGCCGTGCTCGATCGGGCCAAGCTGGCTGACAGCACCGTCGGCTGGGCACAGGATGGCGCCGGGGGTTTCGTCCAGCGGACGGGCGCCGGGCTTCAAGGCACGGGTGAAGAACGCGTTGAAGTGTTCGTAAGCGCTCAAGTCCTCGACCAGGGCCTCGGACATGTTCACCTGGTAGCGCTTGGCAAACCAGGCGGTGAAGGCGTTTTTGAACCAGCGTGCACGGCACTCGGCAATGCAGCCGGCCAGCCGCGACAGCAGGTGGTGCGGCAGCAGGTACTGGCTGATGATGAACAAACGGGATTTCATGCAGGTTCCTTAAACTTCAACAGGCGTGTCCGGGTGGTTGCCCCATTCGCTCCACGAGCCAGCGTAGGCCTTGACGCGTGGGTAACCGAGGGCTTTGGCCACCAGGTAGGTGAAACCGGAGCGGCGGTGGCTCTGACAATGGGTGATCACTTCCTTGTCGGGCGTGATGCCCAGCTTTTGCAGGACTTCGGCGATGTCGTTGCGGATGCGCAAGTGGTCGTTGAGGTCCATGCCGGCCGTCCACTCGAAGTTGACCGCGCCGGGGATGTGGCCGCCTTTGGCTGCCAGCACCTTCTCGCCGCTGTACTCCAGCGGGCCGCGGGCGTCCCAGATGACCAGGTCATCGGCGCCCAGGCGGCTTTGCAGGTATTCGCGGGTGGCCGTTGGCTCACTGTGCACCTGCAGGCGCACGGTGGCATTGCCGCTGGCCGGCACGTCGGTGGAGAGCGTGTCCGCCGGCCAGGCCTGAATGCCGCCATTGAGGTAGTGGTAGGCCTTGTGGCCGATCACGTCGAGCAACCAGATGAAGCGCCCGGCCCAGCCGCCGCCTTCATCGTCATAGACCACGTAGACGGCATCGTCGCGATGACCGAGCTCGCTGAACAGTTTTTCCAGGTCGGCCAGTGCCGGCAGCAGGCCCGGCGCTGGTGGCAGGCCCAGCTGAGTGCGCTTGCCTTCGACGAAGCGGGCGCCGGGGACGTGCCCGCTGACATAACGGTTCGCGCTGCTCAAGTCGACCAGGATCAAGTGCGGCGAACCCAGGCGCGGCAAGAGATCCGCGGCTTCGATCACCAGGGGCAGGCCGGAAAAGTCAGTCATCCACGGTCTCCAGTGTGGAAAGAGGGGCGATTGTAGCGCAAGGCTCAGCCCTTGCGGTTGGCAAACACGGACAGCGCGCGCTCGATGCATTGCGCGGTTTTACCAAAGGCTTGCACGCTGATATCGGCCAGAGGGTTGCCGCCTTGGTCGGCCACCGCCAGCATCATGACCTGGTCGTTGACTGCCAGCGAGCGCAGCAGCAGGTGCTCGCTCCGAAAGAGCGCGCGCAGCGGTGCAGGCAGCAGGGCCGAGAACTGGCCGTGGTTTTCCGGGGTCAGGCGCAGTTGCCCGGCCTTGCTCATCAGTTTTTGCAGCAGCTTGCTTTGCGGCACTTGCAAGGCCATGGCAGCGGCTTCCTTGGGCAGGCCGGCGGTCTGCTGTACGCGCAGGTAGTCGGTCGCCTTGTCTAGGGTCAGCAGCATGATGCGCTGCATGCCGCAGGCCAGCAGGGCCTCGCGGGCCTGGGTGGCCAGGTGCACGGTATTGGTGAACGGGCTTGGCTGCGCCAGCAGGTCCTGGCACAGCGTGCGCCAGCGGTTCAGTTCTTCACTGCTGGGCGGCGGTGGCGCCAGCATGCCTGGGTGCGGGCGGCGTTGCTGCCAGGGCCAGATCAGCGCTTCGGCCGGGTGGAACAGTGCCTGGTGGGCATGGCGCCGGGCGCTGGCCGCCGCTTGTTGGTGAACCTGCTGCTGCACGTCATCCAGCGACGTCTGCAGGTACAGCGCGGTCAGCAACTGCCAGCGCAGCAGGTGCGGGTTGTCCCAGCCCACCTGCGCCGCCAGGGCCAGGCCGTTGGCCAGCAGCGCGGTATTGGCCGGCTGGTTGAACCAGCGGCGCAGGCCGGGCTCCTCATCCAGGCGGTGTTGCTGGCTCAGCACGTCCTGATCGCGGGCAATGTTGAACACCTGCGCCAGTTGCTCGCGTTCATCCAGCAGCATGCGGTAGCCCTGGGTCACCCATTGCGGCAGGCGCCAGTACTCGGCCATGGTCTGGCACAGCGCCATGATGCGCACACCGAACAGTTCCTGCTCCACCTCGGCGGCTTTCTCACCCTTGTGGATAACCCGCAGCTCCCAGGTGTCGAGCAGCTTCGGGTAGGCCAGTGCCAGCGGCCAGAGTGGGGCGAGGAACAGCAGGCTGCCCCAGTGGATTTCTTGCCACAAGCGCGCCAGGCGGCTGGCGAACAGGCCGCTGGCCTGCTGCGAGGCGTGCTGGCTGATCAGCTGGAACTGGCCCAGTACCGGCGGGACCTCGTCGGCTGGCAGCGAGGGCAGGCGCTTGAGCAACTGCTCGATACGCGTCAGGCCCAGCCGGTTCAGGGCAATTTCCAGGCTCTCGGCGGGCTCGGCCTGGCTGGCGTTGGCCGGGTGATTGGCCTCACGCATGACCGAAAGCACCAGTGCCGGGCTATCCTGCATCAGTTCGGCGATATCGCGCAGGGAGCGGCGGCTGTCGTTTATGGCCGCCAATACCCGGTCGTAACTCTGTTTCGGCACAGGTATGCGAACACTCTCCAGCAGCTTTACCCAGGCCTCTAACGTACGTGGCGGCTGAGCGGGCACCTTGGTTTCAATTGGCATTTTGACATCAGTCCGAACTGGCTTTTCGCTTTGAGTGGCTATAGTCTGGCGCAGTTCTGCCGATAAGTAGAAGAAGAGTTTTAAAGCTCCCGTCTCTCACCCTGACCACGACAGCAAGTGCTTTGAACCTATGGCTAAAATTATCGGCATCATCGTCGTATTCGCGAGCGTGCTCGGCGGATACGTGCTCTCCCACGGCAAGATCGCGGCGCTGATCCAGCCGTTCGAAGTACTGATCATCGGCGGTGCGGCCTTCGGTGCATTCTTGCAGGCCAACCCTGGCCACATGACTATGCACGTCATCAAGAAGTCGATGAAGATGTTCGGCTCGCGCTTCACCCACGCCTATTACCTGGAGGTGCTGGGCCTGGTGTACGAGATCCTCAACAAGAGCCGTCGTGAAGGCATGATGGCCATCGAGAGTGATATCGAGGACGCCGCGGCCAGCCCCATCTTCGCCAAGTACCCCACCGTACTGGCTGATGAGCGCATGACCGCGTTCGTCTGCGACTACTTGCGCATCATGTCCACCGGCAACATGGCCCCGCACGAGCTCGAAGGCTTGTTCGACATGGAGCTGCTGAGCATGAAGGAAGAGCTCGAACACCCCTCCCATGCGGTGAACGGCATTGCCGACGGCATGCCGGGCTTCGGTATCGTTGCGGCGGTACTCGGCATCGTGGTGACCATGGCCTCGCTCGGCGAGGGCGACCAGGCGGCCATCGGCATGCACGTGGGTGCGGCACTGGTCGGTACCTTCTTCGGTATCCTGGCGGCCTATGGCTTCTTCGGCCCGTTGGCCAAGTGCCTGGAGCACGATGCCAAGGAAGAGATCAACCTGTACGAGTCGATCAAGGCCTCGCTGGTCGCGTCGGCCTCGGGCATGCCACCGTCCCTGGCTGTCGAGTTCGGTCGCAAGGTGCTTTACCCCAAGCATCGCCCAAGTTTTGCCGAGCTGGAACAAGCGGTTCGCGGTCGCTGAGTCATGGAGAACAATCAGCCGATAATCATCAAGCGCGTCAAGCGCTTCGGCGGCGGCCACCATGGCGGCGCCTGGAAAATCGCCTTTGCCGACTTCGCCACGGCGATGATGGCGTTTTTCCTGGTGCTCTGGCTGTTGTCCACAGCCACGCCTGAGCAGAAGATCGCCATTGCCGGCTATTTCAAGGACCCGATCGGCTTTTCCGAGAGTGGCACGCCCTACGTCATCGACCTGGGCGGTTCGCCCGAGATGGCACCGGAGAAGACTATCAACCCTGAAGTGAAGTCCGAACCGACGCCTGAATCCAGCGTTCAGCTGAGCAAGGACCAGGTCGAGACCATGGCCGAGCAGGTCGAACGCGAGCGCCTCGAGTTGTTGCTGCAGGAGCTGCAGAACAAGGTCGAGGAAAACCCGCAACTGCAGAAGTTCAAGGACCAGATTCTGTTCGAGATCACTCAGGACGGCTTGCGTATCCAGATCATGGATGCCGAGAACCGGCCGATGTTCGACATCGGCAGTGCGCGCTTGCAGCCGTATTTCGAGGACATCCTGCTGGCCATGGCCGACACCATCAAGGCGGTGCCGAACAAGATCAGCATCAGTGGCCACACTGATGCCAAGCCGTTTGCTGGCACCGGTGAGTTCGGCAACTGGGAACTGTCGGCCAACCGTGCCAACGCGGCGCGGCGCGCGCTGGTCGCTGGCGGCTATCCGGACGAGCAAGTGGCCCGGGTGGTGGGTTACGCCTCGTCGTCGTTGTTCGACCGCAAGGACCCGTTCAACCCGGTCAACCGGCGCATCGACATCATCGTGCTGACCAAGAAGGCCCAGCGCAACATCGAGGGTGAACAGGCAGCGCCCGAAACGCCGCCGGCCGAGCCAGCAGCACCTGCCGACACCGCACCGGGCGCCTCGGCCCCGGCTGTACCAGAGGCCGAGCAGGCACCGATGCAGCCGCGTGAGCTGCGCGAGAAGCTGAACATCTTCGAAGATGGGGCGCTGAAGCTGGACGACGCCAAAGAGCAGTAACCCCTCGCGCAGCCGCTCCGATAGACAAACAGTTATCGCATTGATAGCTGTGCCTCTGTGGGGGCGGGCTTGCCCCGCGAGCACCGGCGAAGCCGGTGCCAGCCATCACATGGCCCTCAAAACCCTCGGCGGATCTTGGCCTTGAGATCGGCATGAAAGAAATCGGCATTATCCCTGTCAGCACCCAACCCTCGCCCTGGCGGCAGTGTCATGGCCCGCTCGAACGTGCGCTCGTCATGATAGGCCCGCACGAACAGGTCGATATGCGCCCGCTCACGCATGCACGGCCACCTGCCCAGGCATTCCGGTAGTGGCGCGGGCCCTTTGCGATAGAAGCTGATCCGCCGGCAGGCCATTGCCGCAGCCCCAAGCAGCCAAGCAGTCCACCAGTCTTCGGCAGCGTCGGCGGGCAGCACCCCGACCCAATGAGTAGCATCGCTCATCTGCTGGCAAAAACTGCCATGCAGGTCATCGCGGGTATGCCCTTCGCTGTCAAGCTGTACCACTTGGGTGGCGATGCCTTCGAGCAGCAGGCGCTCATTGAGGATGAACGCATCGAGCCGCTCTTCGTGGCGGTAGCTGATAAGAACCGGCATGGCGGTTGCCCTCCCTGATAGAAGGCATGACCATCAGCGAAAGCAGTAGAAGGGGCAATAGATGACGGTAAAACCGGAGCAGTCCTACATGCCCCGGTAATACTTCCTACAATAAAGGCTAATCAGTAGCTGTCTTCCGGCAGGCTGGCGATGATCGAGCGGTAGCTGTTCATGCGCTGCTGCTTGATACGGCCATCGTCCAAGGCCTGGAGCAGTGCGCAGCCTGGCTCGCGGTCATGTTTGCAATCGCGGAAGCGGCAGGTGCCGAACAGGTCGCGAAACTCGATGAAACCGTCTTCCACGTCATCGCGGCTGACATGGCCCAGGCCAAATTCGCGAATGCCCGGCGAGTCGATCAGGTCGCCGCCGTTGGGGAAGTGGTACAGGCGCGCGGTAGTGGTGGTGTGCGTGCCCTGGCCCGACCACTCGGACAGGTCACCGACGCGGGTGTCGGCGGCAGGCAGCAGGCTGTTGACCAGGGACGACTTGCCCACGCCCGACTGGCCGACGAATACGCTGATGTGCCCGTCCAGCATCTGCTGCAGGCGTTGCATGCCATCACCCTGGTGGGCTGAAACCTCCAGCAAGGGGTAGCCGAGGTCGCGATAGACTTCGAGCAGCGCATGCAGGGCCGGGCCGTTCTCGTCGTTGATCAGGTCGGCCTTGTTCAGCAGCAGCAGCGGACGGATGCCGGCATGCTCGGCGGCTACCAGGTAGCGGTCGATCAGGTTCGGGTGTGGCTCGGGCGCTGGCGCGAAGACGATCACGATCAGGTCGACGTTGGCCGCCACCGGCTTGAGCTGGCCGTGGTTGTTCGGCCGGCACAGTTCGGTGCTGCGCGGCATCTGCGCGACGATCACGCCGATGCCTTGGTTACCTGCACGCCAGACCACACGGTCGCCTGTGACCAGTGCAGGCAGGTTGGCCCGCAGGTGGCAACGGAACACCTGGCCGGCCGTATCGCCGTCCTGGGCCTCGACCTCGACCTGCACACCAAAGTGGGCAATCACCAGGCCCAGTTGTTCTGGCCCCAGGTCGCCGCCCTCCAGTTCATGCAGCGTGTGCTGCTCGCGTTTGGCGGCGCGAGCGGCGCGCTCGTTCTGGATTTTTTCGATACGCCAGTTTTGGCGACGATTGAGCTGGCGTTTGGCCATGAAGGTTCCGTGCTGGGACAGATTGAAAACGGCAGGCAGTTTAGCACGCCGGGCGCTCGACCATTGGGCTTACCTTTGCGCCGCGCATGCGCCGGCCGCCCCCGCTAGGCTACTATGACGGCCTATACGAGGAGCCCCTGCATGCACAACCCACAGAACCTGATCTGGATCGACCTGGAAATGACCGGCCTGGATCCGGACAGCGACGTCATCATCGAGATGGCCACGATTGTCACCGACAGCGATCTGAACACCCTGGCCGAAGGCCCGGTGATCGCCATTCACCACAGTGACGAAGTGCTGGCGCGCATGGACGAGTGGAACACCCGTACCCACGGCGGCTCGGGCCTGACCCAGCGTGTGCGCGAAAGCCGCGTCAGCATGGCCGAGGCCGAGGCGCAGACGATCGCCTTCCTCGAGCAGTGGGTGCCCAAAGGCAAGTCGCCCATCTGCGGCAACAGCATCTGCCAGGACCGCCGTTTCCTTTATCGCCATATGCGCAACCTGGAAAACTACTTCCATTACCGCAACCTCGACGTCTCGACCCTCAAGGAGCTGGCCGCACGCTGGGCGCCGAATGTTCGCGACAGCTTCAAGAAGGGCGGCACCCACCTGGCGCTGGACGATATCCGCGAGTCGATCGCCGAGTTGCGCCACTACCGCGAGCACTTCATCAAGGTGTGAGCTGAAAGGGCGCAGATATTGTGTCTGCGCCCTCTTTTGGTGCCTCGGGCAACTGGTTAGACTGCGCGCCTTTCTCGCACGGACTCGCACCATGTTGTTGATGCTCTACCTCATTGCCATCACCGCTGAAGCCATGACCGGTGCCTTGTCTGCCGGCCGCCGCGGCATGGACTGGTTTGGCGTGGTGCTGATTGCCTGCGTCACCGCCCTGGGCGGTGGCTCGGTGCGTGACGTGCTGCTTGGGCACTACCCGCTGACCTGGGTCAAGCACCCGGAGTACCTGGTACTGACCAGCTGTGCGGCACTGCTGACGATTTTCATCGCACCGATGATGCGCCGCCTGCGTTCATTGTTCCTGGTGCTCGATGCCCTGGGGTTGGTGGCGTTTACCTTGATCGGTTGCATGACGGCGCTGGAGATGGGGCAGGGCATGCTGGTGGCGTCGATCAGCGGGGTAATCACCGGGGTATTCGGTGGGATCTTGCGCGATATCTTCTGTAACGACATCCCGCTGGTGTTCCGCCGGGAGCTGTATGCCAGCGTGTCGTTTGCGGCGGCATGGTTCTATCTGGGCTGCGTGCACTTTCAGCTGCCGGCGGAGCAGGCGACGTTGCTGACCTTGTTTGGCGGGTTTCTGCTGCGTTTGCTGGCGATCAGGTTTCATTGGGAAATGCCCAAGTTTCATTACAACGACCAGCAGTGAGGGGCCTCGCCCGCCTGACCCCGCCTACACCTGTCCGTGACGCGCCAGCGCCCACTCGACATGCTCACGCACCAGTGCCGACGGGTCATCCCGTCGGGCCTTCAAGGCCTCCAGCACCGGAATCGTCGAAGGGGCATTGCCCAACCCCACCGCCAGGTTTCGCAGCCAGCGTTCATACCCCGCCCGCCGCAATGGCCCGCCTTCGGTCTTGCGCAAAAAAGTCTTTTCATCCCACAGGAACATCTCGGCCAACTCGGCATTCTCCAGCCCATGCCGGGGTTGGAAGTCACTCTCCTGGGTGGGCCGGGCAAAGCGGTTCCACGGGCAGACGATCTGGCAGTCATCGCAGCCGAACACTCGATTGCCCATCATCGAACGCAACTCGACGGGAATCGCACCCTTCAGCTCGATGGTCAGGTACGAGATGCAGCGCCTGGCATCCAGCACATAGGGGCCGACAAAGGCCTGGGTCGGGCAGATGTCCAGGCACGCCTGGCAGCGCCCGCAGTGCTCGCTGGTATGTGCTTCGTCCACCGGCAGCGGCAGGTCGACGAACAGCTCGGCAAGGAAGAAGTAGCTACCGGCCTTGCGATTGAGCAGCAGGGTGTTCTTGCCGATCCAACCCAGCCCAGCTTGCTCGGCAATCGCCTTTTCCAGCACCGGGGCGCTGTCGACGAACGCCCGGTAACCGAACGGGCCAATGTCTTCCTGGATGCGATCGGCCAGGTGCTGCACGCGTTTGCGCACCAGCTTGTGGTAGTCGCGGCCAAGGGCGTAGCGCGATACGTAGGCCTTTTCTGGCTGGGCCAGGCGTTGCGCCATCTGCGTGTCGCCTGGCAAGTAGTCCATGCGCAGCGACACCACCCGTACCGTGCCGGGGATCAACTGGTCAGGGTGGGCACGCTTGCCGTCGTGAGCGGCCAGGTACTCCATTTCGCCCTGGTAGCCAGCGTCGAGCCAGCGTTGCAGGTGCTGTTCGTGCTCGCCAAGGTCCACACCGGCGATGCCGACGTGGGCAAAACCGAGTTCTCGGCCCCAATTCTTGATCGATTGGGCCAGTGCGGCGAGGTCAAGTGTGCAAGCGGACATGGATGGGCAAGGCAATACGGGCTCAGGTGCGTATAATTCTGCCAGACATTGGAGCCTTTGACCCCATGCCCCAGACCAAACACCCAGGTAGTGCCCCGCAACTGCTCAGTAGCGTGACCGTCGCGCACCTGCCGGCAAGGCAGGCGCATGCCCATAAAGGTGACTTTGGCCATGTGCTGGTGGTCGGTGGCGACCTCGGTACCGGCGGCGCGGTGCTGCTCAGTGCCGAGGCGGCGCTGCGCTGTGGCGCGGGCCTGGTCAGCGTGGCAACGCGGCCGGAACATGTCGGTGCGAGCCTGGCCCGCCTGCCAGAAACCATGTGCCTGGGCGTGAGTTCGGCCAATCAGTTGATGGGCGTGCTGGAGCGCGCCTCGGTGCTGGTGGTCGGCCCGGGGCTGGGGCAGGGCGCATGGGGCCGCAGCCTGCTGTCGGCAGTGGCCAATGCCGCGCGCCCGCAGGTGTGGGATGCCGATGCGTTGAACTTGCTGGCGCGCACGCCGCTGGCCCTGCCCAGTGGCAGCATCCTGACCCCGCACCCTGGGGAGGCGGCGCGGTTGCTGGGGATTTCCACCGAGGCCGTTCAGGCCGACCGACCGGGCGCTGCTCGCAAGCTCGCCCGCCGCTATGCCAGCGTCTGCGTGCTCAAGGGCGCCGGCACCCTGGTGGCCGACCCTGGTGGGCAACTGGCGCGCTGTGACCGTGGCCACCCGGCCATGGCCGGTGCTGGTCTGGGCGACGTCCTCACCGGCGTGCTGGCGGCGCTGCTGGCTCAGGGCATGGCGGCCTGGCCGGCGGCCTGCCTGGGTGTCTGGCTGCATGCCTGTGCGGGCGAGCGCCTGGGCGTCAAGGGTAGAGGCTTGGCAGCCAGTGATCTGGCGCCGGTCATTCGTGAGTTGTTGGAGGAGCATTCTGCGTGTCTGGCTTAACCTTGTTTTTGGCCGATGAAGCGGCCATGGTCGCGTTTGGTGCGCGGCTTGCCGAAGTGACCGGCGGTCACGGCGTGATTTTTCTCGAAGGTGACCTGGGGGCTGGCAAGACCACGCTCTCGCGTGGCCTGATCCGCGGCCTGGGCCATACTGGTGCAGTCAAGAGCCCGACCTTCACCGTGGTCGAGCCTTACGAGATCGGAGACGTGCGCGCTTTCCATTTCGACCTGTATCGCCTGGTCGATCCGGAGGAGTTGGAGTACATGGGCATTCGTGACTACTTCGATGGCGATGCGTTGTGCCTGTTCGAGTGGCCAGAAAAGGGTGCGGGCGTTTTGCCAAAGCCTGACCTGACCATTACCATAAGCCCCCAAGCGCGCGGACGCTCGCTGAACCTTTCGCCGCAGGGGGCTCGCGGCGAGGCCTGGTGCGTGGCACTGGGCAAACACTAAAAACAGAAAGTGGGGTAGGTATGCGCATACGCGCACTGGTCGCCATCGTTGGTCTGCTGCTGACAACGGTGACCGTTGAGGCTCTGGCCGTCACACAAGTCAAGAGCGTGCGCCTGTGGCGCGCGCCGGACAACACGCGGCTGGTCTTCGACCTGTCTGGCCCCGTGCAGCACAGCGTCTTCACCCTCAGCGCACCTGATCGCCTGGTCATCGACATCAATGGCGCGACCCTGGCCGCGCCGTTGAACGTGGCCACGTCCAATACACCGATCAGCAGCGTGCGTTCGGCCCAGCGCACGCCTACCGACCTGCGCGTGGTGGTCGACCTGAAAAAGTCGGTCACACCCAAGAGCTTCACCCTCGCGCCCAATGCCCAGTACGGTAACCGCCTGGTGGTCGACCTGTACGACCAGGAGGCCGATGCCGTCGCCGCCAGCGCGCCGACCCCACCGCCTGTGCCAGTACAAACGCCTGCGACCACGCCGGCCGTGCCGGTGAGCCCGGCCCAACCGGCCATCAAGCTGCCACCGGTGCCTAGTGGCAAGCGTGACATCGTGGTCGCCATCGATGCCGGTCACGGCGGTGAAGACCCGGGCGCCTCTGGCTCGCGCGGGCAGCACGAAAAAGACATCGTGCTGCAGATCGCCAAGGAACTGCAGCGCCAGATCAACAGCGAGAAGGGCTTCCGCGCCGAGCTGACCCGTACCGGTGACTATTTCATCCCGTTGCGCAAACGCACCGAGATCGCCCGCAAGAAGGGCGCCGACCTGTTCGTCTCGATCCACGCCGACGCCGCGCCATCCAGGGCCGCCTTCGGTGCGTCGGTATTCGCCCTGTCCGATCGTGGCGCCACGTCCGAGACCGCGCGCTGGCTGGCCGACACGGAAAACCGCTCCGACCTGATCGGCGGTGCCGGCAACGTCAGCCTCGACGACAAGGACCGCATGCTGGCTGGCGTGTTGCTCGACCTGTCGATGACCGCCACCCTCAGCTCCAGCCTCAATGTCGGGCAGAAGGTACTGGGCAACATGGGCCGCGTCACTTCCCTGCACAAGCAGCGGGTGGAACAGGCGGGCTTCATGGTGTTGAAGTCGCCAGATATTCCGTCGATCCTCGTTGAAACAGGGTTTATCTCCAACGCTAACGAGGCGGCCAAACTGGCTACCCGCAGCCACCAGCAGGCCCTGGCCCGCTCGATCCACACCGGCGTGCGGCAGTTCTTCCAGCAGAATCCGCCGCCCGGCACCTACATCGCCTGGCTGCGTGATACCGGCAAGATCGCTGCCGGCCCGCGTGAGCACACCGTGCGCCCTGGCGAAACCCTGGCCATGCTTGCGGTTCGCTATCAGGTCAGTGTGGCCAGCTTGCGCAGCACCAACAGCCTCAAGACCGATGAGCTGAAGGTCGGCCAGCGTCTCGATGTGCCAGCCACCACCCTGGCTTCGCAGCAATGAATGGTGGCTCGCGCATCCAGCTGCTAAGCCCGCGGCTGGCTAACCAGATTGCCGCCGGGGAGGTGGTCGAGCGCCCGGCTTCGGTGGCCAAGGAGCTGCTGGAGAACAGCCTCGACTCCGGTGCCCGGCGCATCGATGTCGAAGTCGAGCAGGGTGGGGTCAAGTTGCTGCGCGTGCGCGACGATGGCGGCGGGATCTCCGCCGACGACCTGCCGTTGGCCCTGGCCCGTCACGCCACCAGCAAGATCCGCGAGCTGGAAGACCTCGAAGGCGTGCTGAGCCTCGGTTTCAGGGGGGAGGCCCTGGCCTCGATCAGCTCGGTGGCGCGCCTGACCCTGACGTCACGCACGGCCAGTGCCGGCGAGGCCTGGCAGGTCGAGACCGAAGGCCGCGACATGACCCCGCGCGTGCAGCCTGCCGCGCACCCGGTCGGTACATCGGTCGAGGTGCGCGACCTGTTCTTCAACACCCCGGCGCGGCGCAAGTTCCTCAAGGCCGAGAAGACCGAATTCGACCACCTGCAGGAAGTCATCCGCCGCCTGGCCCTTGCCCGCTTCGATGTCGGCTTCCACCTGCGCCACAACGGCAAGAGCATCCTCAGCCTGCACGAGGCCCATGATGAAACCGCGCGTGCGCGGCGGGTCGGCGCCATTTGCGGGCCTGGCTTCATGGAGCAGGCGCTGCCCATCGATGTCGAGCGCAACGGCCTACGCCTGTGGGGCTGGGTAGGGCTGCCGACCTTCTCGCGTAGCCAGGCCGACCTGCAGTACTTCTTCGTCAACGGCCGGGCGGTGCGCGACAAGCTGGTGGCCCACGCTGTGCGCCAGGCGTACCGGGACGTGCTGTTCAACGGTCGGCACCCGACCTTCGTGCTGTTCCTGGAGCTTGAGCCTAACGGCGTCGACGTCAACGTGCACCCGACCAAGCACGAAGTGCGCTTTCGCGAAGGGCGTTCGGTGCACGACTTCCTTTACGGTACCTTGCACCGTGCCCTGGCCGATGTGCGCCCGGAAGACCAGTTGGCCGCGCCCGCCGCCGTTGCCGAAATCGTTCGCCCCAGTGGCCAACAGGCCGGTGAATTCGGGCCTCAGGGTGAGATGCGCCTGGCCTCGCCGGTGCTCGAACAGCCTCGGGCACCTCAGTTTTCGATTTCCAATGGTGGCAGTGGCGCGGGCTATCAGTCCCAGTACAGCCCGCGCCCGTCCCAGCCGTTGCCGGCAGCCGAGTCGCAAGCCGTCTATCGCGAGTTCTACAAGCCGCTGGCCGACGTCGCCGAGACGCCGTCGTCGCTGCCCGAAAGCCAGGGTGATATTCCACCGCTGGGCTACGCCCTGGCCCAGCTCAAGGGCATCTATATTCTGGCCGAGAACGCCGTCGGCCTGGTGCTGGTGGACATGCACGCTGCGCATGAGCGGATCATGTACGAGCGGCTCAAGGTGGCCATGGCCAGCGAAGGCTTGAGCGGTCAGCCACTGCTGGTGCCCGAATCGCTAGCGATGAGCCAGCGCGAAGCTGACTGCGCCGAGGAACACGCCCAGTGGTTCCAGCGCCTGGGCTTCGAGCTGCAGCGCCTGGGCCCCGAGACTTTGGCGATCCGGCAGATCCCGGCGTTGCTCAAGCAGGCCGAGGCCAACCGCCTGGTACAGGATGTGCTCGCCGACCTGATGGAATACGGCACCAGCGACCGCATTCAGGCGCACCTCAACGAATTGCTCGGCACCATGGCCTGCCACGGCGCCGTGCGCGCCAACCGGCGCCTGGCCATCCCCGAGATGAACGCACTGCTGCGCGACATGGAAAGCACCGAGCGCAGCGGCCAGTGCAATCATGGCCGCCCGACCTGGACCCAAATGGGCCTGGACGATCTGGACAAACTTTTCCTGCGCGGTCGATGACATGAGCGGCAAGCCCCCAGCAATATTCCTCATGGGCCCGACGGCGGCCGGCAAGACCGACCTGGCCATCGAGCTGACCAAGGCCCTGCCCTGCGAGCTGATCAGTGTCGATTCGGCGCTGGTCTACCGCGGGATGGACATCGGTACCGCCAAGCCTTCCAAAGAGCTGCTTGCGGCTCACCCACACCGTTTGATCGACATTCTCGACCCGGCCGAAAGCTACTCCGCCGCACATTTTTGCACCGATGCCTTGCAGGCCATGGCCGAAATCACTGCGCGCGGCAAGATCCCGCTGCTGGTCGGCGGTACCATGCTGTATTACAAAGCCTTGATCGATGGCCTGGCGGACATGCCGCCGGCCGACGCCAGCGTGCGTGCCGAGCTGGAAGCCCAGGCGCGTGAACTGGGCCTGGCCGAATTGCACCGTCAGCTGGCCGAAGTGGACCCGGAATCGGCGGCGCGCATCCATCCGAATGACCCGCAGCGGCTGATACGTGCGCTTGAGGTTTACCGGGTCAGTGGCGAGAGCATGACGGCTCATCGCCAGCGTCAATACGCGGAAAGTCGCGGCGCAGACGCAGGCGCTGACGGACATTTGCCCTATACTGTCGCGGGTTTGGCGATTGCTCCTACAGATCGTCACATTTTGCATCAGCGAATTGCGTTACGATTTTCGCAGATGCTGGAACAGGGCTTCATCGACGAGGTCCGATCGCTGCGAGCCAGAAGTGACTTGCACGCCGGGTTGCCGTCTATACGGGCTGTGGGGTACAGGCAGGTCTGGGACTACCTGGATGGCAGGCTAAGTGAGAATGAGATGCGAGAGCGCGGTATCATTGCCACTCGCCAGCTGGCCAAGCGACAGTTCACCTGGTTGCGCGGTTGGTCCGACGTCCACTGGCTCGACAGCCTGGCCTGCGACAATCTGTCCCGCACCTTGAAATACCTGGGAAGCGTCTCCATATTGAGCTGAGTCCCTGCTAATTGCCGTCTATTCTTGCGAAGGGGCGGCCTAATTTATCGATTTTCTTGAATTTCTATTATTTATCCTTACAGGAGTGCGGCATATGTCAAAAGGGCATTCGCTACAAGACCCTTACTTGAACACTTTGAGAAAAGAAAAGGTTCCGGTTTCCATCTACCTGGTCAACGGGATCAAGCTGCAGGGCTCGATCGAATCGTTTGACCAGTTCGTTGTGCTGCTGAAGAACACCGTCAGCCAGATGGTGTACAAGCACGCCATTTCGACTGTGGTGCCTGCGCGTCCGGTTCGCCTGCCAAGCCCGTCCGATTCCGAACACGGTGACAGCGAGCCAGGCAACGCCTGATAGGAGCCTGCATTGTTCTTTGAGCGCCACGGTGGTGGTGAGCGGGCGCTGCTCGTTCACTTGGAAGGACAGAACCCTGAGGCGCGCGAAGACCCGCAGGAGTTTCAGGAGTTGGCTTTGTCGGCCGGGGCGGACATCGTCTCGCTGGTGACCGTGTCACGGCATCAGCCTACGGCCAAATACCTGATTGGCAGCGGCAAGGTCGAAGAATTGCGCGACCGGGTCAAAGCCGATGAGGTCGACCTGGTGATTTTCAATCACACCCTCACGCCCAGCCAGGAGCGCAACCTCGAACGTGTCTTCGAGTGTCGCGTGCTTGATCGCACCGGGCTGATTCTCGATATCTTCGCCCAGCGGGCGCGTACCCATGAAGGCAAGCTGCAGGTCGAACTGGCCCAGCTCGAGCACATGAGCACGCGGCTGGTACGCGGCTGGACGCACCTTGAGCGGCAAAAAGGCGGTATCGGCCTGCGCGGTCCGGGTGAAACCCAGCTGGAAACCGACCGCCGCCTGCTGCGGGTGCGCCTGCGACAGATCAAGGCACGCCTTGAAAAAGTGCGTAGCCAGCGCGAACAGGCCCGTCGCGGCCGACGCCGCGCCGAGCTGCCGTCGGTCTCGCTGGTGGGTTACACCAACGCCGGCAAGTCCACCCTGTTCAACGCCCTGACTCAATCCGACGTCTACGCCGCCGACCAGCTCTTCGCCACCCTCGACCCGACCTTGCGCCGGCTCGAGCTGGATGACCTTGGGCCAATCGTGCTGGCCGACACTGTCGGCTTCATTCGCCACCTGCCGCACAAGCTGGTCGAGGCTTTTCGGGCTACGCTCGAAGAGTCGAGCAACTCCGACCTGCTGCTGCATGTGATCGATGCGCATGAGCCCGACCGCATGGAGCAGATCGAACAGGTTCTGGCGGTATTGGGCGAGATCGGCGCCGAAGGCTTGCCGATCCTTGAGGTGTATAACAAACTCGACCTGCTTGAAGATGTCGAGCCGCAGATCCAGCGCGATGCCGATGGCAAGCCGGAGCGGGTCTGGGTATCGGCACGAGACGGGCGTGGCCTGGAGCTGGTTGGCCAGGCGATTGCCGAGTTGCTGGGGGATGATCTGTTTGTCGGCACCCTGTGCCTGGAGCAGCGTTTTGCCCGCTTGCGCGCGCAATTCTTTGCCTTGGGGGCGGTGCAGAGTGAAGAGCATGATGAAGAAGGGCGCAGCCTGCTGAGCGTGCGACTGCCCAGGGTCGAGTTGAATCGTCTGGTCAGCCGCGAAGGCATGGAGCCGCAAGTGTTTGTCGAGCAACACACTTTGCAATAAATGCTCGTCGAGGTCGCCGGGCAGCAGTGACAGGCATTCTGTAGCATTGGACGGCGCGCCGTGGGCGCGTCTTTGCTTTATCAGATGGAGAGCGCTATGGCTTGGAACGAGCCGGGTGGCAACTCGAACAATCAGGATCCCTGGGGCGGCCGCCGTGGTGGCGGTGGCGGCGGTGGTGACAAGAAAGGTCCGCCGGATCTGGACGAGGCCTTCCGCAAACTGCAGGACAGCCTGAACGGCATGTTCGGCAGCGGCAAGAAACGTGGCGGCGGTGACCGCAATGTCGGCAGGGGTGGCGGCTACGGCCTGCTGGGCATTGGCCTGGCGGTGCTGGCGGCTATCTGGCTGTACAGTGCCGTGTACGTGGTGGACGAGCAGGAGCAAGCCGTTGTGCTGCGCTTCGGCAAGTACTACGAGACAGTAGGTCCCGGCCTGAACATCTACTTCCCGCCGATCGATCGCAAGTACCTGGAAAACGTCACGCGTGAGCGTGCCTACACCAAGCAGGGGCAAATGCTGACCGAAGACGAGAACATCGTCGAGGTGCCGCTGACCGTCCAGTACAAGATCACCAACCTGCAGGACTTCGTGCTCAACGTCGACCAGCCAGAGGTGAGCCTGCAGCATGCGACCGACAGTGCCCTGCGCCACGTGGTGGGTTCCACCTCGATGGACCAGGTGCTGACCGAAGGCCGTGAGCAGATGGCCGTGGACATCCGCGAGCGCCTGCAGCGCTTCCTCGACAACTACCGCACCGGTATCACCGTCACCCAGGTCAACGTACAGAGCGCGGCAGCCCCGCGCGAAGTGCAGGAAGCCTTCGACGACGTGATCCGCGCCCGCGAAGATGAGCAGCGTGCCCGCAACCAGGCCGAGTCCTACGCCAATGGCGTGGTGCCGGAAGCCCGTGGTCAGGCCCAGCGCATCATCGAGGATGCCAACGGTTACCGCGACGAAGTGATTGCCCGCGCCAAGGGTGAGGCCGACCGCTTCACCAAGCTGGTTACCGAGTACCACAAGGCACCTGACGTGACCCGTCAACGTCTGTACCTCGAAACCATGCAAGAGGTCTACAGCAATTCGAGCAAGGTCATGGTGGCAACCAAGGACGGGCAGAACAACCTGCTCTACCTGCCGCTGGACAAGATGGTCGAAGGCAGCCGCAACACGTCCGCACCGACCAGCAGCGTGTCTGCGTCGGTCAACGATGCGGCCGCGCGTGCGGCGCAGGACCTGCAACAGCAACAACAGCCGCTGCGCACTAGGGAGAGCCGCTGATGAGCAATAGATCGCTGATCGCCCTGATCGCCGCTGTGGTGCTGGCCGTCGTGGCCTGGAACTGCTTCTACATCGTCTCGCAGACCGAACGCGCCGTGCTGCTGCAATTCGGCCGTGTGGTCCAGGCGGATGTCCAGCCAGGCCTGCATGTGAAGGTTCCTTATGTGAACCAGGTGCGCAAGTTCGACGCCCGTCTGATGACCCTTGATGCTCCGACCCAGCGGTTCCTGACCCTGGAGAAGAAAGCGGTCATGGTCGACGCCTACGCCAAGTGGCGCGTCAAGGATGCCGAGCGCTTCTACACCGCCACGTCCGGCCTCAAGCAGATCGCCGACGAACGTCTGTCGCGTCGTCTGGAAAGCGGCCTGCGTGACCAGTTCGGTAAACGTACCCTGCACGAAGTGGTATCCGGTGAGCGTGACGCGTTGATGGCTGACATCACCGCTTCGCTGAACCGCATGGCCAACAAGGAGCTGGGTATCGAGGTGGTCGACGTTCGCGTCAAGGCCATCGACCTGCCGAAGGAAGTCAACCGCAGCGTGTTCGACCGTATGAGCACCGAGCGTGAACGTGAGGCTCGCGAGCATCGCGCCAAAGGTAACGAGCTGGCCGAGGGTATCCGTGCGGATGCCGACCGTCAGCGCCGTGTACTGCTGGCCGAAGCCTACCGTGAAGCTGAAGAAACCCGCGGTGACGGTGACGCCCAGGCGGCCGCCATCTACGCCAAGGCCTACACCCAGGACGCTGATTTCTATGCGTTCCACCGTAGCCTGCAGGCGTACCGCGAAAGCTTCTCCAGCAAGAGCGACGTGCTGGTCCTGGACCCGAAGAACGAGTTCTTCCGCTACCTGGACAAGAGCAAGCCTTGATGCTCTGAGCCCGTTTTCATTGGGGTAACGCCCCGCCTGGCAGCTAAAACACCAGGCGGGGTGCATCCTGAATGAAAAGGGGTGTATGATGAGGCAGCCGGGAAATTTCCCGGCTTTTTTGCGTCTGCAAGGTTGATTGGCACACGGCCAGTTGACGGTTTGGTCAGGTCGCAAGGCAATTCGAGGGTATTGGGTACGGTGGCTGCGCTGGGATCAGTGCTGCCCGCTGCTGTGCGCCGATACCTGCTTTACTGACGGCTCGCCACAGGCAGGCCGCCCGGACCAGAGGGGAAATGGCGTAATGGCAACGGTAGACCGCTGGCTGCTGCCAGATGGCATCGAGGAAGTACTGCCACCTGAGGCTGCGCGCATCGAGATCGCGCGTCGCCAGGTGTTGGACCTGTTCCAGAGTTGGGGCTACGAACTGGTTGTCACCCCGCATATCGAGTACCTGGAGTCGCTGCTTACCGGCGCCGGCCAGGACCTGGATCAGCGCACCTTCAAGGTGGTCGACCCGCAGTCCGGACGCCTGATGGGCTTCCGTGCCGACTTCACCCCGCAGGTGGCGCGTATCGACGCCCACACCCTGCGCCGTGAAGGCCCGAGCCGCCTGTGCTATGCCGGCAGCGTGCTGCACGCCCAGCCGCGTGCACTGTCGACCTCGCGCAGCCCGATCCAGCTGGGCGCCGAGCTGTACGGCGATGCCAGCCCCACCAGCGATGTCGAAGTCATCAGCCTGATGCTCGCCACGCTGCAACTGACCGACGTCGCGGATGTGCACATGGACCTTGGCCATGTCGGCATCTACCGCGGCCTGGCGCGTGCCGCCGGGCTGTCGGGTGCAGTCGAGCAGCAGCTGTTCGATGCTCTGCAGCGCAAGTCGGTCGATGAAGTGCAGGCACTGACTGCCGACCTGCCTAAAGACCTGGGCAACATGCTGCGTGCCCTGGTCGAGCTGTGTGGTGGCCGTGAAGTGCTGGCCGAAGCCCGCGTGCGCCTGGGCCGTGCCCCGGCCAGCGTGCTGGCAGCGCTGGACGACCTGCTGGCGATCGCCGATCGCCTGGCGTCGCGCTACCCGGACCTGCCGCTGTACTTCGACTTGGGCGAGCTGCGTGGCTACAACTACCACACCGGCGTGGTGTTCGCTGTGTTCGTGCCGGGCGAAGGTCAATCGATCGCTCAGGGCGGTCGCTATGACGACATCGGCGCCGATTTTGGCCGGGCACGCCCGGCCACCGGATTCTCCACGGATTTGAAGACCCTGGTCACACTGGGGCGAGCGGAGGTCGTATTGCCAACTGGCGGCATCTGGATGCCTGACAGTGGCGACGCGGCCCTCTGGCAGCAGGTCTGCCAGTTGCGCAACGAGGGCCAGCGTGTGGTCCAGGCTTTGCCTGGCCAGCCGTTGAGTGCTGCTCTCGAGGCGGATTGTGATCGGCAATTGATTCAGCAAGACGGGCGCTGGCAGGTTCTGCCGCTGACCCAGTGAGTTTCTGCGTCGGCAGTAGGCCGGCAACCAAGTTTGCGTGAATGAGGACCAATGTAATGGGTAAGAATGTCGTCGTCCTGGGCACCCAGTGGGGTGATGAGGGCAAAGGCAAGATCGTCGATCTGCTGACCGAACATGCTGCCGCCGTAGTGCGCTACCAGGGTGGCCACAACGCGGGCCACACCCTGGTGATCAACGGTGAAAAAACCGTTTTGCACCTGATTCCGTCCGGCATCCTGCGTGAAGGCGTTCAGTGCCTGATCGGCAACGGCGTGGTCGTTGCTCCAGATGCCCTGATGCGTGAAATCACCAAGCTGGAAGAGAAGGGCGTACCGGTGCGCGAGCGCCTGCGCATCAGCCCGGCTGCGCCGCTGATCCTGTCGTACCACGTGGCCCTGGACCAGGCCCGCGAGAAAGCCCGTGGCGAAGCCAAGATCGGCACCACCGGCCGTGGTATCGGCCCAGCATACGAAGACAAGGTCGCACGCCGTGGCCTGCGCGTCGGTGACCTGTTCCACCGTGAGCGTTTCGCCGCCAAGCTCGGTGAGCTGCTGGACTACCACAACTTCCAGCTGGTGAACTACTACAAAGAGCCGGCCATCGACTTCCAGCAGACCCTGGACGAGTGCATGGCCTACGCCGAGCAGCTCAAGCCGATGATGCTCGACGTCACCGCCGAGCTGCACAACCTGCGCCGCGCCGGCAAGGACATCATGTTCGAAGGCGCCCAGGGCTCGCTGCTGGACATCGACCACGGTACCTACCCGTACGTCACCAGCTCCAACACCACCGCTGGCGGTATCTCGACCGGCTCCGGCGTTGGCCCGATGTACCTGGACTACATCCTCGGTATCACCAAGGCCTACACCACCCGTGTCGGTTCCGGCCCGTTCCCGACCGAATTGTTCGACGAGACTGGCGCTACCCTGGCCAAGCGTGGTCATGAGTTCGGTTCGACCACCGGCCGTGCCCGTCGCTGCGGCTGGTTCGATGCCGTCATCCTGCGTCGCGCCATCGACGTCAACAGCATCTCGGGTATCTGCCTGACCAAGCTGGACGTACTGGACGGCCTGGAAACCATCAACATCTGCGTTGGCTACAAGAACGAGAACGGTGCTGTCATCGACGCGCCTTCCGATGCCGACAGCTACATCGGCCTGGAGCCGGTGTACGAAGAGATGCCAGGCTGGAGCGAGTCGACCCTGGGTGCCAAGACCCTGGAAGAGTTGCCAGAAGCTGCTCGCGCTTACATCAAGCGTATCGAGGAGCTGACCGGCGCGCCGATCGACATCATCTCCACCGGCCCGGACCGCAACGAGACCATCGTGCTGCGTCATCCGTTCGCCTGATCCGCTTTCCAGGCTGATCTGACGCCGCGACCCCGCAAGGGATCGCGGCGTTTTTGTTTGTAGGCCTGGGCTGCTAGACCTTGGCGCATATCCCTGCTGTTCCCGGCATAACCCTTGCTGTAAGAAGTTTCTGTAGATGCCATCAAAATAGTGGCGCCAGTAAACACGAGGGTTACACCGTGTCTGCCATCCTCTCACTGTTACGAAGCCGCCTTTTGCGGCCTGTGTTTGTTGCCCTTGGTATCGCCCTTTTGGTGCAGGTACTGGTGGCCGTTGCGCTGACCCGAAGCACCGTCACCGCCCTGGAGGCTGACCTTGGCGAGCGCCTGGGTACCGACAGCCGCAAGCTTGCCAGCGAGCTGGAGCAGGCCGGGCAGGAGGTGCGCTCGGGCCTCGACAGCCTCTCCAGCAGCACGCGTCAGCGTCTGAGCGCGGGGTTGTCCACGCGCCTGCAGAACGAGCAGCAGCAACTGCGCACGACCCTGGAAAAGAACCTCAAGGATTCCGCCAACGACATGGCCGAGCTGCTGGCCTCGGTGGCGCCGCGGGCGATCTGGGACAACGACGTGCCGGTGCTCTCCGATTTCGCCCGGCGTGCCCAGCGCAACCCCAATGTGCTGTTCGTGGTCTACGACGACGCCCAGGGCCAGCACCTGACCCGCTACCTCAACCGGCAAAACCCGATCAACCAGGCGTTGATGGAGAAGGGGCAGGGCGAGCGGGCGCTGGACAAGGTCATCGAGGCGGCGCGCCGCGACCCGGCGGTGTATTTCGTCGAGGCGTCGATCAACCCGAATGGTGCGGAAATTGGCAAGGTGCTGATGGGTGTTTCCACTGCCGGCGTCGATCAGGAGCTGGCGGCCCTTGACCAGCGTTTTGCTGCCTTGATCGCCAGTGGTGAGCAACTGGTGGGTGATAGCCTCAATGGCGCCGCCGCCGACAGTGGCAAGGCCCTGCGTGAACGCCTGGAAACGGCGCAGAGCAGTGCCACCGCCATGCAGGCCAATACCGCGCAGACCGTGCGCGAAGCCGCTGCCGAACTGCGTTGGCGCATTGGCCTGGGCCTGGTGCTGGTGGGCCTTGGTGTGTTGCTGGTGGTGGCGGTGGTGCTGGGTCGCCGCGTGCTCAGCAAGCTGCGCCTGTTGATCGATGCCCTGAACGATCTGGCCGCTGGCGAAGGCGACCTGACCAAGCGCGTCAGCCTCGACAGCCGCGACGAGATCGGCGACATGGCTTCGGCGGTCAACCGCTTCGTCGACAAGCTGCAGCCCATTGTGCGTGAAGCCGGCGAGGTGGCGCAGCGTACCGGCGTCGAGATTGGTGCCATGGCCCAGCGCAATGCCGGCGCCGATGCCGCTGCTGCGCTGCAACGGGATGAAGTGGCTGCCAGCCTGCGTGATCTGTCGAGCATGGCCGATGAGGCGCAGGCCGAGAGCCACGCCATGCAGTCGGCCTTGCAGCAAGTAGTGGACATCCGCCAGGCGACGGATGAGAACAGCCGCACCTCGACCCAGCTCGCCGGTTTGATCGAGAGCTTGGCAGGGCAGGTGGAGACCGGCTCCCATGTGATCGAACGGCTGGCCAAGCAGAGTGAGCAGATCGAGGTGGTACTGACGGTGATCCACGGCATTGCCGAACAGACCAACCTGCTGGCGTTGAACGCGGCAATTGAAGCAGCGCGGGCCGGGGAGACCGGGCGTGGGTTTGCCGTGGTGGCCGATGAGGTGCGTGCGCTGGCCAGCAAGACGCAAAGCTCGACGGGGGATATCCAGGCGCATATTGCCGCGCTGCAAAAAGGCGCCAAGGAGGCGGTGGCAACCATCAGCCAGGCGGGGCTCAAGGCCAGTGAAGGGTTGTTGGTGCTGCGCGAGAACGAGCGCCGCCAGCAGTCGGTGCAGGTGGCGGTGGAGCAGGTGCATGCGGCGATCGGGCTGGCGACCCGCGCGGCAGAACAGCAGGCGCATGGGGCGCAGGCGGTGCGCGGGCGGGTGGAGACCATCCATGCCCAGGCTGAACGTTCGGCTGAGGTGGTGATGCAGACTACGGCCAGCAGCAAGGTGCTGGATGACCTGGCGGCGCAGTTACGGGCTAGCCTGGGGCAGTTCAGGGCTTGAGATGAGTGGGGGAGCTTGTGTTCGCCGGGCGTCTTTCTGCGCCTATCAGATCGAGCGCCGCCCGCGCGGCGCTTCGCGGGACAAGCCCGCTCCCACATCCGTTTCGGGCCAGTTATTCCTGGGGCATTGGCGCGCGACCCCTTGGCGCCCGGCTCAATATCGCGCCGTACAAGCAAGGGGGCGCGCGCCTATATAACAGGACTCACTGGCCCGAAACGGATGTGGGAGCGGGCTTGTCCCGCGAAGCGCCGCGCGGGCGGCGCTCGATTTATGCTGCGATCAATGACTCAAGGCGTACACATCACGCCTTGTTCAAATACATCCGCGTCGTCAGCAAATACACCGGCAACCCCGACACCACGATCAGCAGCGCTGCATAAGGCGCCGCCGCTGCAAACTCGACGTTGGCGGTATGTGCCCAGACCTCGGTGGCCAGGGTGGTCATGCCGGTCGGGCTGAGTAGCAGGGTAGCGGTCAGCTCCTTCATGGCATCGAGGAACACCAGCGCGAACGCCGCCGCCAAGGCTGGGAAGATGATCGGCAGCGTCACCCGGCAAAACGCCGTGAAGCTGCTGGCGCCCAGGGTGCGCGCGGCCTCTTCGAGGGTGGGCGAGGCCTTGTTCAAGGCGGTGCGTACCGGGGCCTGGGCCAGCGGCAGGAACAGCAACCCGTAGGCCAGCAACAACAGGGCAGTGGTCTGGTACAGCGCCGGCACATAGTGCAAGGCGAAGAACACCAGGGTCAGCGCGATCACCAGGCCCGGCAGGGCATGCAGCAGGTAGGGCAGGCGTTCGGCCCAGATCGCCAGGCGGCCTTTGTAGCGCACCACCAGGAAGCTGATCGGCAGTGCCAGCAACACGCACAAGCCCGCGCCGCCAAGCGACACCGACAGCGACGTGAGCAGCGCTTTGGAGATTTCCGCCACCGGGAACGCTGCCGACGAGCCGACACTCAGCCAGTAGCCGAGCATCGCCAGTGGGATGCCGCTGCCCAGTACCGCCAGGGCCACGCAGAACAGCTGCGCCAACGGCGCCCAGCCGCGCAGGCGCACCGGTTGCGCGCGGCGCGCCACGCCTTGGCCGATGCGCACATGGCGGGCCTTGCCGCGCACCCGCAGCTCCAGCCACAGCATGATCAGGCACAGCGCCAGCAGCACGGCCGAGAGCATGGCAGCGTTGGCGTTGCTGAACTCCAGCTCGAACTGCTGGTAGATAGCCGTGGTGAAGGTCTGCAGGCCAAGAATCGACAAGGCGCCAAATTCCACCAGCATGTGCAGGGCAATCAGCAGCGCGCCGCCCAGCATCGATGGCCACAGCAGCGGCAGGGTCACCTTGACGAACACCCCCCAGCGGCTGCAGCCCAGCGTGCGTGCCGACTCTTCAAGCGAGGTGTCGACGTTGCGCAGGGTGGCGGCCACTGGAAGGAACACCAGGGGATACTTGGACAGGGCCATGACCAGGATGGCCCCGCCGAGGCCTTCGAAGTCCGAGCTCAGCGATACCCAGGTAAAGCTGCTGACGAACGAGGGCACTGCGAACGGCAAGCACAGCACTACGCCCCACAGCCGACGGCCCGCCAGGTTGCTGCGTTCGAGCAGCCAGGCCAGGGCCAGCCCGACCACCATGCACACCAGCGTCACCCCGAACATGAGCATCAGGGTGTTGCGCATCAGGCCCCAGACGAACGGGCGCCAGAGCAGATGCAGGGCCTCTCGCCAGCCTGCTTCCCAGGCCTTGAGGGCGACATACGCCAGCGGCAGCAGGCTCATCGCCACCAGAAACAGCACAGGCAGCACCACCCAGATCGAGGGGCGCTTGCGGCGCGGTACGAAGCGTACCGGCACCGGCTCGGACAGGGCGGCGGTCATCAGAGCAGGCCGACCTCACGTTCAAGCTCCAGCGCTTCCTCGGCGTTGCCAAGGTCGGCCGGCGAGATCTTCGGCGGGCGCAGCTCTTCGAACGGCTTCAAGCCACGGTCGGACACCATGCCCTTGTGCAGTGGGTATTCGGCGGTGGTCTGGGTGATCACGCGCTGGCCTTCTTCGCTGGCCATCCAGTTGAGCAGGGCCTGGGCTTCCTTGGGGTGCTTGCTGGCCTTGACTGCGGCGGCGCCAGAGATGGTCACCAGGCCACCGGCATCGCCGTCGGCCAGGTAGTACAGCTTGGAGTCCAGCTTGCCGCGCTCACGCTCAAGGGCATACCAGTAGTAGTTGTTCACCAGCACGGCGGCGACTTCGCCTTTTTCCACGGCCTTGAGCGCCACCATGTTGTTGGTGTAGGTCTTGCCGAAGGCTTTCAGGCCGGTCAGCCACTCTTCGGCAGCGTCACGCCCGTGCATCTTCAGAATGGCCACGGCCTGTTCCTGGAAGGCACCGCTGGTCGGTACGAAGCCGACGCGGCCATCCCACTCAGGGTTGGCGAAGTCCATTACCGATTGCGGCAGGTCTTTCTCATCGATTTGCTTGGGGTTGAACACCACGACGCGGGTACGCGCGGTAACGCCCATCCAGGTGCCGTTGGCAGCCACGTATTCCTTGGGAAGCATGTTCAAGGTGGCGTCGTCGATCTTCGCCAGCAGGCCCAGTTCGCCCAGGTTGTTCAGCGGCGGCGACTCTTCGGTGTAGATGACATCGGCCGGCGAGCGCTCGCCTTCTTCGATGATCTGGCTGGCCAGCTGGTTGCTGCTGCCCTTGCGGATATTGATGTGAATGCCAGTCTTGGCCTCGTAGGCCTTGGCGATGGCGTCGCCGATTTCCTTGTGCTGCCCGTTGTACAGGGTCAGTGTTACCGGTGCGTCTGCCATGGCGGCCGGCGCGCCGATCACCAGGCTCAGTACAGCGGCGGCCAGGGTGCGCATCAGCGGTTGCGGACGGATCGTCATGCGGGTACTTCCTCGCTTACGGCTACATATTTGGAAACAATGGTAAACGAAATCGTTTCTCAGGTGGCCGGGTGACAAGAAATTCATCGCGAGACGATCGTCGAGTGGTGGAGTGCGCGAGGGTGTCGTGCGCAAAGGGGAGGGGAAACAGAAAACGCAGGCAAGAAAAAACCCACTAGCAAGCTAGTGGGTTTTTGTATGGTGCCCAGGAGAAGACTCGAACTTCCACGACCTTGCGGTCACTGATACCTGAAACCAGCGCGTCTACCAATTCCGCCACCTGGGCAAAGCTTTACATCGTCTGATGAAGGCGACTATCGTTCGCTTTCACACAGTAGTAATAGATCCTTGGTCATCTATTACTTGATAATACTTGGTGCCCAGGAGAAGACTCGAACTTCCACGACCTTGCGGTCACTGATACCTGAAACCAGCGCGTCTACCAATTCCGCCACCTGGGCACACATTTCGTCGAGGTCACATGATGCTTTACATCGCGTTTCATCTCAACTACAACGTCGTCTGTCCGTCGTTGTGGTGCGCACTATACGGACGGTCCTGTAGGCTGTAAAGCCCCTGGTAGAAAAAAATTTCAAAAAATTCAACTTGTTGATTCTTCAGCCCTATTACGACTTCCTCGACTCATTGCTGGGGGGCTGTCCAAGGCTGACATTTCCGGTTTCAATACGCCTATGCCAGAATTCCTATCTATATACCCCAAGGTGAACCCCTTCTGATGGCCGATTGGCAATCCCTCGATCCCGAGGCCGCTCGCGAAGCGGAAAAATACGACAACCCTATCCCCAGCCGTGAGCTGATCCTCCAGCGTCTTGCCGATCGCGGCGAGCCGGCCGCCCGCGAGGAGCTGGCGGCAGAATTCGGTCTGTACGAGGAAGACCAGATTGAAGCCCTGCGCCGCCGTCTGCGTGCCATGGAGCGCGATGGCCAGCTTATCTATACCCGGCGCGGCACCTATGCCCCGGTAGACAAGCTGGACCTGATCTGTGGCCGCGTTTCCGGCCATCGCGATGGTTTTGGCTTCCTCATCCCCGATGACAAGAGCGACGACCTGTTCCTCAGCCCTTCGCAGATGCGTCTGGTGTTCGACGGCGACCGCGCCCTGGCGCGTGTCTCCGGCACCGACCGCCGTGGCCGCCGTGAAGGTGTACTGGTAGAAGTCATCTCCCGTGCCCACGAAAGCGTGGTCGGGCGTTACTTCGAAGAGGGCGGTATCGGCTACGTGACGCCGGACAACCCGAAGATCCAGCAGGAAGTGCTGGTGACCGCCGGTCGCAATGGCGGCGCCAAGATCGGCCAGTTCGTCGAGATCAAAATCACCCACTGGCCAACCCCGCGCTTCCAGCCGCAGGGTGATGTGGTCGAGGTGATCGGCAACTACATGGCGCCGGGCATGGAAATCGACGTCGCCCTGCGCAGCTACGACATTCCGCACGTCTGGCCCGACGATGTGGTCAAGGAAGCGCGCAAGTTCCGCTCCGAAGTGGAAGACAAGGACAAGGAAAAGCGCATCGACCTGCGCCACCTGCCTTTCGTCACCATCGACGGCGAAGATGCCCGCGACTTCGACGACGCGGTCTATTGCGAGCCACTGGGCAAGCTGCGCATGTTCTCGGGCGGATGGCGCCTGTATGTGGCGATCGCCGACGTTTCCAGCTACGTGCGCCTGGGTTCTGCCCTGGACGTCGAAGCCCAGCAGCGCGGCAACTCGGTGTATTTCCCCGAACGCGTGGTGCCGATGCTTCCGGAGGAGCTGTCCAACGGCCTGTGCTCGCTGAACCCGCACGTCGATCGCCTGGCCATGGTCTGCGAGATGACCATCAACAAAGCCGGCCAGATGGTCGACTACCAGTTCTACGAAGGCGTGATCCACTCCCATGCCCGCCTGACCTACAACAAGGTCAGCAGCATGCTCGAGCATTCCCGCACCCGTGAAGGCAAGGCGCTGCGCGAGCAGTACAAGGAAGTCCTGCCTGACCTCAAGAGCCTGTATGCGCTCTACAAGGTGCTGCTGGACGCGCGCCACACCCGCGGTGCGATCGACTTCGAGACCCAGGAAACCCGCATCGTCTTCGGTGACCAGCGCAAGATCGCCGAAATCCGTCCGACCGTGCGCAACGATGCGCACAAGCTGATCGAAGAATGCATGCTGGCGGCCAACGTGGCCACCGCCGAGTTCCTGCAAAAGCACGGCGTGCCGGCCCTGTACCGCGTTCACGACGGCCCGCCGCCGGAGCGCCTGGAAAAACTGCGCGCCTTCCTCGGTGAGCTGGGCTTGTCGCTGCACAAGGGCAAGGACCCGTCGCCGAAGGATTACCAGGCACTGCTGGCGAGCATCGCCGAGCGCCCGGACTTCCACCTGATCCAGACCGTGATGCTGCGTTCGCTGAGCCAGGCGGTGTACAGCACCGACAACAATGGCCACTTCGGCCTGAATTACGAGGCGTACACCCACTTCACCTCGCCGATTCGCCGTTACCCGGACCTGCTGGTGCACCGCGCCATTCGCAGCATCATCCGTTCCAAGGTCGATACCCCGCACGTCAAGCGTGCGGGTGCCATGAGCATTCCCAAGGCGCGTATCTACCCGTACGACGAGAACACCCTGGAACAGCTTGGCGAGCAGTGCTCGATGACCGAGCGTCGCGCCGACGAAGCGACCCGCGACGTGGTCAACTGGCTCAAGTGCGAATACATGAAAGACCGCGTGGGCGAGACCTTCCCAGGCGTGATCACTGCGGTGACCGGCTTCGGGTTGTTTGTCGAGCTGACCGACATCTACGTGGAAGGCCTGGTGCACGTCAGTGCGCTGCCGGGTGACTACTACCACTTCGACCCGGTCCACCATCGCCTGTCCGGCGAGCGTACCGGGCGCAGCTTCCGCCTGGGCGACACCATCGAAGTCAAGGTCATGCGCGTCGACCTGGACGAGCGCAAGATCGACTTCGAAGTCTCCGAGAAGACCCTCAGCGGCCCGATCGGTCGCAAGCAGCGCGGTGCAGCGCCAACCGACGGCAAGCCCGAGCAGCAGCAACCGGCCACCGAAGCGAAAGCCACGCCCAAGCCGCGCAGCCGCAAGAGCGAGGCTTCCGAGGCTTACTTCCCGAAAGATGCCGTGCAGCGTAATGCTGAGGTGCGCAAAAGCCGCGAGATGAAGAAGGCGTTGATGACCGACGCGCGCAGCACTGCCGGCAGCAAGTCGGAGAAGGCTGGCAAGCCATCCGGCAAGCCGACCAAGCATCGCAAAGGCCCGCCGAAGTCCGGTGCGCCCCGCAAGAGCAAGAGCAAGTCATGAGTCAGCTGGAAAAGATCTACGGCGTACACGCCGTGCAGGCGTTGTTGCAGCACCACCCCAAGCGGGTCAAGCAGGTCTGGCTGTCGGAGGGGCGTAGCGAGCCCCGCCTGCAGAAGCTGCTGGAGCTGGCCGCGGAAAACCGTGTGGCGGTCGGCCAGGCCGAGCGCCGTGAGCTGGATGCCTGGGTCGAAGGCGTGCACCAGGGCGTGGTCGCCGAGGTCAGCCCGAGCCAGGTGTGGGGCGAGTTGATGCTCGAAGAGTTGCTTGAGCGCACCGAAACGCCGCCGCTGATCCTGGTGCTGGACGGTGTCACCGACCCGCACAACCTCGGCGCCTGCCTGCGCACCGCCGATGCCGCCGGTGCCACGGCGGTGGTGGTGCCCAAGGACAAGTCGGCGACCCTGACGCCGGTGGTGCGCAAGGTGGCCTGTGGCGCTGCGGAGGTGATCCCGCTGGTGGCCGTGACCAACCTCGCGCGTACCCTTGAAAAGCTCCAGCAGCGTGGCCTGTGGGTGGTCGGCACTGCCGGCGAGGCCGAGCAGGAGATTTACCAGCAGGACCTGACCGGGCCTTTGGTGATGATCATGGGGGCAGAAGGCAAGGGCATGCGCCGACTGACCCGTGAGCATTGCGATTTCCTGGTGAAGTTGCCGATGGGCGGTAGCGTCAGCAGCCTGAACGTCTCGGTCGCGACCGGCGTTTGCCTGTTCGAGGCCGTGCGCCAGCGTCAAGCCAAGCGCTGATATTCAGTCTGTGCTGGCCTCTTCGCGGGGCAAGCCCGCTCCCACAGGATTACTGCAATGGCTGAGGCTGCAGTTGGCCTGTGGGAGCGGGCTTGCCCCGCGAAGGGTTGGTGCAGGCAAAATATGTTTCCGGCTGTTCAAATAATCGCCAATCACCTTGCTTGTGCGCCACGCCTTCTCTACAATTGCGCCCCTTGCCGAGCTGGCAGGCGCTTATGTGCCTCCCCTCCATGGCAAGACATACAGTGTCATTCACTCCTTGTCTGACCAGCGTTCTGGCAGACTACTAACCCGTAAGGAGCATTCATGCGTCATTACGAAATCATCTTTCTGGTTCACCCGGACCAGAGCGAGCAAGTCGGCGGCATGGTTGAGCGTTACACCAAGCTGATCGAAGAAGATGGTGGCAAGATCCACCGCCTGGAAGACTGGGGCCGTCGTCAACTGGCCTATGCAATCAACAATGTTCACAAGGCTCACTACGTGATGCTGAACGTTGAGTGCACCGGCAAGGCCCTGGCCGAGCTGGAAGACAACTTCCGCTACAACGATGCCGTGATCCGTAACCTGGTCATCCGTCGCGACGAAGCCGTAACCGGTCAGTCCGAGATGCTCAAGGCAGAAGAGAACCGCAGCGAGCGCCGTGAGCGTCGTGAGCGTCCTGAGCATTCTGACTCCGCCGAAGGCGATGACAGCAATGACAGCGACTCCAGCGATAACGCTGACGAGTAATCCACGGACCTTTTGAGGAGCCTATTACATGGCACGTTTCTTCCGTCGTCGTAAATTCTGCCGCTTCACTGCTGAAGACGTGAAAGAGATCGACTTCAAAGATCTCAACACCCTGAAAGCTTACGTATCCGAAACCGGCAAGATCGTTCCAAGCCGTATCACCGGTACCAAAGCTCGTTATCAGCGTCAGCTGGCTACCGCTATCAAGCGCGCCCGCTTCCTGGCCCTGCTGCCCTACACCGACAGCCACGGCCGCTGAGACCGGGTCGTCGACAAGCAGTAAGGGATAAAGCATGCGAGCGTTAGCTGATTTCATCATGCGCGGTCGTGTGCAGGCCACCCTGGTGGTGGTCATCAGTGCAGTGTTACCGCTGTTGTTCTGGTTGAGTGCCGCTGCCGGGAGCCTCGTGCTTCTGCGGCGCGGGTTCAAGGATGCTTCAACGGTCATCGCGTTCGGGCTTTTGCCGGCGGTGGCCATCTGGGCCTTTGGCGACCCAAGCACCTTGCTGGTGCTGTTGGGGACGCTGGGGCTGGCCGCCTTGTTGCGTGCCGGGCATTCCTGGAGCCGGGTGTTGATGTCCAGTGTTGTGCTGGGGTTGGTCTACAGCCTCATCCTGGACACGGTACTGCGTGAAACCTTCGAGGTGTTGGCCAAGGCGCTTGTACAAGCCCTGCCACAAATCGAAGGCAAACCGGTGATCCCCGGTGAGCTGATCGGCCCTGTGCTGGTCGCTTCAACGGCGGTGATGCTGCAGCTGTTCAGTGTGCTGGCTTTGATGCTGGCGCGGTATTGGCAGGCTGCGTTGTACAACCCTGGAGGCTTCGGTCGCGAGTTTCGCGCCCTGAAGTTGCCGCGGGTCACCATGCTGACGCTGGTGGCAGTGATGGTGCTGGGTCCGTTCATCGGGCCGCAGTTTATCGTCCTGGCCTCTGCATCCAGCCTGGTGCTCGTCCTGGCCGGCATCGCCTTGATGCATGGGCTGGTGGCACAGGGCCGACTGGCTGGTTTCTGGCTGGTGGGCATGTACGTGACGCTGCCGCTGATCATGCAGCTGATTTATCCGTTGCTCGTGGTTTTGGCCATTGTCGACAGCCTGATTGATTTTCGCGGTCGCAAGTCCCCTGAGGGGAATGACTCCGCGAACGGTGAAGGTTAAAAGTTAAGAGGTTTTACCAAATGGAACTGATCCTGCTGGAAAAAGTCGCTAACCTGGGCAACCTGGGCGACAAAGTAAAAGTTAAGGCTGGTTACGGCCGTAACTTCCTGCTGCCATTCGGCAAGGCCACCGTTGCCAACGCCGCCAACCTGGCTGCGTTCGAAGAGCGTCGCGCCGAGCTGGAAAAAGCAGCTGCTGACCGTAAAACGTCGGCTGAAAGCCGCGCTGCCCAACTGGCCGAGCTGGAAGTGACCATCACTGCCACCGCTGGCGACGAAGGCAAGCTGTTCGGTTCGATCGGCACCCACGACATCGCTGACGCCCTGACCGCCTCCGGCGTTGAAGTGGCCAAAGCTGAAGTGCGTCTGCCGAACGGCACCATCCGTCAGGTTGGCGAATACGACGTAGCCGTGCACCTGCACAGCGACGTTGAAGCCACCGTACGCGTGGTTGTCGTAGCTGCCTAAGCTGCGCTGACTGGCTGGCCGTCCGCGGCCCAGCCGGTTAACATCGGGCACGGTCCTGTCTTCTACAGGCCGTGCCCTTTGTCTTTTTCGTCCCCCAGAATTCTTTCGTGGCCATGAACGAGATCACCTCCTCCGAACAGCTCGACCTGCAAACCGCAGCCCTAAAGGTGCCGCCGCATTCCATCGAGGCCGAACAGGCCGTGCTCGGTGGCCTGATGCTGGACAACAACGCCTGGGAGCGGGTACTGGATCAGGTCTCGGATGGCGATTTCTATCGGCATGACCACCGCCTGATCTTCCGCGCCATCCACAAGCTGGTCGACCTGAACCACCCGTTCGACGTGGTCACGTTGCACGAGCAGTTGGACAAGGAGGGCGTGTCGTCGCAAGTCGGTGGCCTCGCCTACCTGGCGGAGTTGGCCAAGAACACCCCGTCGGTGGCCAACATCAAGGCCTATGCCGCGATCATTCGCGAGCGGGCCACGCTGCGACAGCTGATCAGCATCAGCACCGATATCGCCGACAACGCCTTCAATCCACAAGGGCGCAACGCCGAAGAAATCCTCGACGACGCCGAGCGGCAGATCTTCCAGATCGCCGAGGCGCGGCCGAAGACCGGCGGCCCGGTGGGGGTCAACGAGCTGTTGACCAAGGCCATCGACCGTATCGACACGCTGTTCAACTCTGACAGCGACATTACCGGTATTTCCACCGGTTACACCGACCTGGATGGGAAGACCAGCGGCCTGCAGGCGGCCGACCTGATCATCGTTGCCGGCCGTCCGTCGATGGGCAAGACCACCTTCGCCATGAACCTGGTGGAAAACGCCGTGCTGCGCAGCGACAAGGCGGTGCTGGTGTTCTCCCTCGAGATGCCAGGCGAATCGCTGATCATGCGTATGCTCTCGTCGCTCGGGCGCATCGACCAGACCAAGGTGCGTTCCGGCCAACTCGACGACGACGACTGGCCACGCCTGACCTCGGCGGTCAACCTGCTCAACGACCGCAAGCTGTTCATCGACGATACCGCTGGCATCAGCCCGTCGGAAATGCGTGCGCGTACCCGCCGCCTGGCTCGGGAGCACGGTGAGATCGGCATGATCATGGTCGACTACCTGCAGTTGATGCAGATTCCGGGCTCTTCCGGTGACAACCGGACCAACGAGATTTCCGAGATCTCCCGCTCGCTCAAGGCCCTGGCCAAGGAATTCAACTGCCCGGTCATCGCCCTGTCGCAGCTCAACCGCTCCCTGGAGCAGCGGCCGAACAAGCGCCCGGTGAACTCCGACTTGCGTGAATCCGGTGCAATCGAGCAGGACGCCGACGTGATCATGTTCGTTTACCGTGACGAGGTGTATCACCCGGAGACCGAGCACAAGGGCATTGCCGAAATCATCATCGGTAAACAGCGTAACGGCCCCATCGGTTTCATCCGCCTGGCCTTCATCGGCAAGTACACCCGCTTCGAGAACCTTGCGCCTGGCATGTACAACTTCGACGACGACGAATAACAACCCTGTGGGTCGGGCTTGCCCGGCCCCACGGGGTTATTCGTGTTGCAAATGAATCCGACAACCACCGTCGGATTTGATCAAAATTTGTGCTATATTCCGCGCCCGCGATTTCCCTGAACACCAGAACCGGTCACTGACATGCAAGCAGCCAAACCACTCTACGACTATCCCAAGTACTGGGCCGAATGCTTCGGGCCAGCACCGTTCCTGCCCATGAGCAGGGAGGAGATGGATCAGCTCGGCTGGGATTCCTGCGACATCATCATCGTGACCGGGGACGCCTACGTCGACCACGCGTCGTTCGGCATGGCCATCATCGGCCGCCTGCTGGAAGCCCAGGGCTTTCGGGTTGGCATCATCGCCCAGCCGAACTGGCAGTCCAAAGAAGACTTCATGAAGCTGGGCGAGCCAAACCTGTTCTTCGGCGTCGCGGCCGGCAACATGGACTCGATGATCAACCGCTACACCGCGGACAAGAAGATCCGTTCCGACGACGCCTACACCCCTGGCGGCATGGCCGGCAAGCGCCCAGACCGCGCCAGCCTGGTGTACAGCCAGCGTTGCAAGGAGGCCTACAAGCACGTGCCGATCGTGCTCGGTGGCATCGAGGCCTCGCTGCGCCGTATCGCCCATTACGATTACTGGCAGGACAAGGTGCGCCATTCGATCCTGATCGACGCCAGTGCCGACATCCTTTTGTATGGTAACGCCGAGCGGGCGATCGTCGAAGTCGCCCAGCGCCTGTCCCAGGGCGAGAGCATCGAGCACATCACCGACGTGCGCGGTACCGCGTTCGTGCGCCGTGACACGCCCCAGGGTTGGTTCGAGATCGACTCCACCCGCATCGACCGCCCAGGCCGGGTCGACAAGATCATCAACCCCTACGTCAACACCCAGGACACCCAGGCCTGCGCCATCGAACAGGCCAAGGGCGACGTGGAAGACCCGAACGAAGCCAAAGTGGTGCAGATTCTCGACAGCCCGGGCATGACCCGTGACAAGTCGGTGATTCGCCTGCCGTCGTTCGAAAAAGTGCGTAACGACCCGGTGCTGTACGCCCACGCCAACCGCGTGCTGCACCTGGAAACCAACCCTGGCAACGCCCGCGCCCTGGTGCAGAAACATGGCGAAGTGGATGTGTGGTTCAACCCACCACCCATCCCCATGACCACCGAAGAAATGGACTACGTGTTCGGCATGCCCTACGCGCGTGTCCCGCACCCGGCCTATGGCAAGGAGCGCATCCCGGCCTACGAGATGATTCGCTTCTCGGTGAACATCATGCGCGGCTGCTTTGGTGGCTGCACCTTCTGCTCGATCACCGAGCACGAAGGGCGGATCATCCAGAACCGCTCCCACGAATCGATCCTGCACGAGATCGAGGAGATGCGTGACAAGGTGCCAGGCTTCACCGGCGTGGTCTCCGACCTCGGCGGCCCGACCGCCAACATGTACCGCATCGCCTGCAAGAGCCACGAGATCGAGAAGCACTGCCGCAAGCCGTCGTGCGTGTTCCCGGGTATCTGCGAGAACCTCAACACCGACCACAGCTCGCTGATCGAGCTGTACCGCAAGGCGCGTGCCTTGCCGGGCGTGAAGAAGATCCTGATCGCCTCGGGCCTGCGCTACGACCTGGCGGTGGAATCGCCGGAGTACGTCAAGGAGCTGGTTACCCACCACGTGGGCGGCTACCTGAAGATTGCCCCGGAGCACACCGAGCGTGGCCCGCTGGACAAGATGATGAAGCCGGGTATCGGTTCCTATGACCGCTTCAAGCGCATGTTCGAGAAGTACTCGAAAGAGGCGGGCAAGGAGCAGTACCTGATCCCGTACTTCATCGCCGCGCACCCGGGCACCACCGACGAAGACATGATGAACCTGGCCTTGTGGCTCAAGGGCAACGGCTTCCGCGCCGACCAGGTGCAGGCGTTCTACCCGTCGCCAATGGCGTCGGCCACGGCGATGTACCACTCGGGCAAGAACCCGCTGCGCAAGGTGACCTACAAGAGCGAAGGGGTCGAGATCGTCAAGAGCGATGAGCAGCGCCGTCTGCACAAGGCGTTCTTGCGCTATCACGATCCGAAGGGCTGGCCAATGCTGCGCGAGGCGCTGGAGCGCATGGGCCGCGCCGACCTTATCGGGCCGGGCAAGCACCAGCTGATCCCGTTGCACCAGCCGCAGTCCGACAGCTACCAGAGTGCCCGGCGCAAGAACTCGACCCCAGCTGGCAGCCACAAGGTGGCCAAGGAACAGAAGATCCTGACCCAGCACACCGGCCTGCCACCGCGCGGCAGCGATGGCAGCAAGCCGTGGGACAAGCGTGAGAAGGCCAAGGCCGATGCGTTTGCCCGCAACCAGCAGGCGGCCAAGGAGCGTAAAGAAGCGGCCAAGGGCGGCAAGGCTGGCAAGAAGCCGCGTCAGCCTGTCATTCCGCGCTGAGTGATTCATTGCGGGGCTGCAAAGCAGCCCCAAAATGCCAAGCTCAATCAGGCTGCTTGTCGACCCACTTCGGCACCACCGGCGCGACGAACTCGTTCATCCCGTCCAGCAGCGCATCCGGCTGCTGACCCAGCAGCAACATGGCCCGATGCTGCGGCCGCACGAAACCTTCTTCGACGATATGGTCGAGGAACCCGCCCAGCTTTTCATAGAAGCCATTGACATCGAGCAGGCCCAGCGGCTTGGCGTGATAGCCCAGTTGCCCCCAGGTCCACACCTCAAACAACTCCTCCAGCGTACCCAGGCCACCCGGCAGTGCAATGAACGCATCGCTGAGTTCGGCCATGCGTGCCTTGCGCGCATGCATGCCATCGACCACTTCCAGGCGGGTCAGGCCTTTGTGGCCGACCTCGGCGTCCAGCAGGCTTTGCGGGATGATCCCGACCACTTCGCCACCTGCGGCCATGGCAGCGTCGGCGACGATGCCCATCAAGCCGACCGCGCCACCGCCATAGACCAGGGTCAGGCCGCGCCGGGCGATGGCCTGGCCAAGGGCGACGGCCGCTTCACGGTAGGCAGGGTTGGCGCCGATGCTGGCGCCGCAGAAGACACAAACGGAACGTACAGGCATTGCTCATCTCCAGTCACTCAGGGTGACAGGGTACGGCGCCTGCCTGGCAGTTCCAAGGCCGCTTTCACTCCGGCCGGGAGAATTCGCAGACGGCGCCAGTGGCACCCTGGGCGTAGGCGGCGAGCAGGCTGTTCAGAAAGCTGGACATGGGCATTTGGTATTGCTCCTAAATGAGAGGTTGTCCCATCGTCTATTAAAAGGGCATGATGTGCCCTTAGATTGGTTGTATACAATCCATTGAACAATTCAACTGACTGGCCACTTGACACCCCCTTGACCCATATCAGCAAGGGGCTGAACGGTTTCAGGCAGTCTCGCAATTGATAAAACCCTGCCAAGGAGATTCATGATGTTTGCGAAAGCTGTAGCGGTATCCCTGCTGACCCTCGCCAGCGCCTCTGTCTTCGCCGCCGAGTGCTCGGTAACTGTCGACTCGACCGACCAGATGTCCTTCAATACCAAGGAAATCACCGTCGACAAGAGCTGCAAGGAATTCACCGTCAAACTGACCCATTCCGGCAACCTGCCGAAGAACGTCATGGGCCATAACCTGGTGATCAGCAAGACTGCCGACATGCAGGGCATTGCCACCGAAGGCATGACTCAAGGCCTGGATAAGGACTACATCAAGGCCGACAACGCCGGCATCATCGCTCACACCAAGATGATCGGCGCGCCAGAGAAAGAAACCGAAGTCAAATTCGACGCTACCAAGCTGGAAGCCGGCGGCGACTACAGCTTCTTCTGCACCTTCCCGGGCCACATCTCGATGATGAAGGGCAAGGTCGTCGTCAAGTAATGACGATGGCGTAGAGGGGAGGGCTTTGCCCTCCATTCGCGGGGCAAGTCGGATCGCCGCACCGCCGCTCCCACAGGCCTGATGCCAGTGGGGGCGGCGGTGCGGCGATCCGACTTGCCCCGCGAAGCTTTTACGGGGCGAACGGCAGTTCGCGCTTGTGCTGGGTCTTGCGGTAGGTGGCGACGATGATGTCGAACGCTTCCTGCTCGACTGGCTCACCCTGCAGGAACGCATCGATCTGCTGGTAGGTCACGCCATGTGACGCCTCGTCCGGCTTGCCCGGCGCCAGGTCTTCCAGGTCCGCTGTCGGGACCTTCTCCACCAGCGATTCCGGCGCACCGAAGCTGCGTGCAATCGCCCGCACCTGGTGCTTCACTAGCCCGCTCAGCGGCGCCAGATCGCACGCGCCATCACCAAATTTGGTAAAGAAGCCCATCACCGCTTCGGCCGCATGGTCGGTACCGATCACCAGGCCCGCGCGCGCGCCGGCGATCGTGTACTGCGCGACCATGCGCGTGCGTGCCTTGATATTGCCGACAACGAAGTCAACCAGGGTCGGCGAACCCCCTTGCAACGCCTCGGTTTCGGCCGCCAGTGCACGCACGGCGGGTGCGATGTCGACGGTGTGCACTTCATCGGCGTTGATCACCTCCAGGCAAGCCTGGGCGTCGTGCTCGTCGTGCTGCACCTGATAGGGCAGGCGCACGGCAATGAAGCGGTAGGCCGCATCGCCCGTTTCGGCACGCAGCTCGTTGATCGCGCGCTGGGCGAGCAGGGCGGCGGTCAAGGAATCGACGCCGCCGCTGATGCCCAGTACCAACGTCTTGAGCCGGGCATTGGCCAGGCAGCCCTTGATGAACGCCACGCGCCGGGCCACTTCCTGGTCGAGCGCGGCAGCATCGGCGAACGGCGGCTGCACCTTGAGCGCTTGGGCAATCTCTCGCTGAACGGCTTGCATGGGTTACTCCTTGCTGGGGATTTTGAAAACGTGGCGCATGTAGGCAACGAAGTTTTCGTCGCGGCATTGGGTCTTGGCCGCCTCGTCGGAGATTTTCGCCACCGGCGAGCCGTTGCAGTCGGTCATTTTAAGCACGATGTTCATCGGTGCCACACCCGGGATGTCGCAGGTCAGGTTGGTGCCGATGCCGAAACTGACGTTGATGCGCCCGCGCAGGGCGCGGAAGATTTCCAGCGAGCGGGTCAGGTTGAGGCCGTCGGAAAACACCAGGGTCTTGGTCATGGGGTCGATGCCCAGCTTCTGGTAATGGGCGATGGCCTTTTCCGCCCAGGCCACCGGCTCGCCCGAATCGTGGCGCAGGCCGTCGAACAGCTTGGCGAAGTACAGATCGAAGTCGTTGAGGAAGGCGTCCATGGTGATGCAGTCGGTCAGGGCGATACCCAGCAGGCCGCGGTACTCGCGCACCCAGCAGTCCAGCGCGGCGATCTGGCTGTCGATCAGCCGCGGCCCAAGCTGTTGATGGGCCATGAACCATTCATGGGCCATGGTGCCCAGGGGCTTGATATCCAGTTTCCATGCCAGGTCGACGTTGCTGGTGCCGACGAAGCGGGCCGGGAAGTCATCGCGCAGTACCCGTACCACCTCTTCCTGCACGCGGCTGGAGAAGCGCCGACGGGTGCCGAAGTCGGCCACCTGCAGATCGGCCAGCTCATCTTCGCTGGCATGCGCACGCAGCCAGTCGAACTTGCGGTAGAGCTGGTCACGGGCTTCGGCCAGGCGCATGTGCGGGTGCAGGTGGCGGTTGCGCACTTCGCTGATCATGGCCAGCAAGGGCACTTCGAAGAGGATCACATGCAGCCAGGGGCCACGCAGGCGCAGGTACAGCTGATCGTTTTCGATGCCGATGCGCACGTAGCGCAAGTTGAAGCGGAATAGCCGCAGAAAGCGCAGGAAGTCGGGCTTGAGGAAGCTGATACGTTCGAGGAAGGCCAGTTGGCCGTCATCCAGGGTCAGCTCGCTGAGCCGTTCGAGCTGGTTGCGGATCTCGCCGAGGTAAGGGCGCAGGTCTTCACCGTTGCGGCAGCGGAATTCCCATTCCACGTCGGCGTCCGGGTAGTTGTGCAGCACGCCCTGCATCATGGTGAGTTTGTAGAAGTCGGTGTCGAGCAGGTTGAGCACGATGCGCTCGGCGAATGCGCTTTCGCTCATCAAGGGTGGCTCCAGAAGCGGCGAATGGCGGCCATTGTGCCACAGGTATCGCGATGAACTGGCTGGCAGTGGGGCGGGTTTATCCGCGAAGAGGCCAGCACCGGCAAAACAGGTGTTTTTCCGTGCACCAGCTAGCCTTCAAACGGTGCTGCCTGTAGCAGTCGCGCACCAGCGGTGTGCACTTCGGTGACGTCCGCTGTTACAGGGCGGTTGCACGTAAACACTTGCCAGGGTTGCAATGATGGCACTCGACGGTTGCTACTTGTCTGTACGTGTGGTGGCGCCTGCCGCAGGGCAGACGGTTGCACGCTCAATAAAGAAAAGGCCGTCGGTCGCCTGCTGGCGACCTTCACAGTGTGTTTTCCCGGAAGACAAAACCAATGGCACGGCCCTTGCTCAGAGCACAGGGTTGAGAAGTTGTAGTGCCAACCAAAAAAAACTCTAGGAGCACCACCTCATGTCGCAGACGTTTTACAAGAAAGGTTTCCTGGCACTGGCCGTAGCTACGGCACTGGGTGTTTCTTCGTATGTTCAGGCCGACGTAAAGATCGGCGTCGCGGGCCCGATGACCGGTGCCAACGCAGCGTTTGGCGAGCAGTACATGAAAGGTGCCCAGGCGGCAGCCGACGTGATCAACAAAGCCGGTGGCATCAACGGTGAGAAGATCGTCTTGGTGGCGGGTGATGATGCTTGCGAACCGAAGCAGGCCGTGGCCGTGGCCAACCGCCTGGCCGATCAGGACAAGGTGATCGGCGTGGTGGGCCACTTCTGCTCTTCGAACACCATCCCGGCGTCCGAGGTGTATGACGAAGCGGGCATCATCGCCATTACCCCGGGCTCGACCAACCCGCAAGTGACCGAGCGCGGCCTGAACGCCATGTTCCGCATGTGTGGCCGTGACGACCAGCAGGGCATCGTGGCCGGTGACTATATCGTCGATGTGCTCAAGGGCAAGAAGGTTGCCGTCGTGCACGACAAGGACACCTATGGTCAGGGCCTGGCCGATGCGACCAAGGCGCAGTTGGAGAAGCGCGGCGTCAAGCCTGTGCTGTACGAAGGCCTGACCCGTGGCGAGAAAGACTTCAGCGCGTTGGTGACCAAGATTCGCTCTACCGGTGCCGATGTGGTCTATTTCGGCGGCCTGCACCCGGAGGCCGGGCCACTGGTACGTCAAATGCGCGAGCAGGGCCTGAAGGACGTCAGGTTCATGTCCGATGACGGCATCGTCACTGACGAACTGGTAACCACCGCAGGCGGCGCCCCAAATGTCGACGGCGTGTACATGACCTTCGGCGCCGACCCACGTCTGCTGCCCGACAGCAAAGCCGTCGTGGAAGAGTTCCGCAAGAACGGTACCGAGCCTGAAGGTTACACCCTGTACGCCTATGCCTCGCTTCAAGCGCTGGCCGCCGCGTTCAATGGTGCCAAATCGAACAAGGGCGAAGACGCTGCCACATGGCTCAAGGCCAACACGGTCAAGACCGTCATGGGCGATAAAAAGTGGGACAGCAAGGGCGACCTGACTGTGTCCGACTACGTGGTCTACCAGTGGAACAAGGACGGCAAGTACCACCAGCTGGAAAAACAAAAATAATAACGGCAGCCAGCCCGGGCACGCGCCCGGGCCAATGCCCCTGCGGTACCTGTCTTTATTCGGAGATCTGCACAGTTCTGCGCTGCGAGGGCCGCTTCATCCGGGACCTGCCGTGGTCGGTACTTGTGCAGTCTCACTCAGGTGAGATTGCGTTATGGATGGTATTTTCCTGCAGCAACTGGTCAACGGCCTGACCCTCGGGTCGGTCTATGGCCTGATCGCCATCGGCTACACAATGGTCTATGGCATTATCGGCATGATCAACTTCGCGCACGGCGAGGTGTATATGATTTCCGCGTACCTCGCGGCAATCAGCCTGGCATTGCTGGCCTATTTCGGCGTCGAGTCGTTCCCGCTGCTCATGCTGGGCACGCTGTTGTTCACCGTCGTCGTCACGGGCGTTTATGGCTTTACCATCGAACGCATCGCTTACAAGCCCCTGCGCAACTCCACCCGCCTGGCACCGCTGATCAGTGCCATCGGTATTTCGCTGATCCTGCAGAACTACGCTCAGATCAGCCAGGGCGCTCGCCAGCAAGGCGTGCCGACCCTGCTGGAAGGCGCCATGCGCATCGAAGTCGGCACCGGCTTCGTGCAACTGACCTACACCAAGATCTTCATCCTGATTGCCGCGTTCGTAGGCATGGGCCTGCTCACCTACGTGATCAAGTTCACCAAGCTCGGCCGCATGTGCCGCGCCACGCAGCAAGACCGCAAGATGGCCTCGATCCTGGGCATCAACACCGACCGGGTGATTTCCTACGTGTTCGTCATCGGTGCGGTAATGGCCGCCCTGGCGGGCGTGCTGATCACCATGAACTACGGCACCTTCGACTTCTACGCCGGCTTCATCATCGGCATCAAGGCGTTCACGGCGGCGGTACTGGGCGGCATCGGCTCGCTCCCGGGGGCCATGCTTGGCGGCATCATCCTGGGCATTTCCGAGTCGCTGTTCTCTGGCCTGATCAACTCCGACTACAAGGACGTGTTCAGCTTCTCGCTGCTGGTGCTGATCCTCATCTTCCGTCCCCAAGGCCTGCTGGGTCGCCCGCTCGTGGCTAAGGTGTGAACATGTCCACTGCCAAAACTGCCCCTGTTTCCGAAACCAACGGTTTCGACCTCAAACGCAGCCTGCTGGAGACCTTCGTCGCCGGCCTGCTGGCGCTCATTGTCTTTGGCCCGGTCGTCGGCGTGGTGCTCGACGGCTACACCTTCAATGCCGAACCCCGCCGCGTGGCGTGGCTGGTCGGTGGTGTAATGGTCGGGCGCTTCCTGCTCAGCCTGTACCTGCAGAGCGGCGCTGGACGGCGCATGCTGCAAGGCTTCGACAGTGGTGGCTCGGGCGTGCATGTGAACGCGCCGAACTACAAGTCACGCCTGCGCTACATCATCCCGGCGCTGATCGTGATCGCCATCGTCTTCCCGATCTTTGCCAACAAGTACCTGCTGACCGTGGTCATCCTCGGCCTGATCTACGTATTGCTGGGCCTAGGGCTCAACATCGTGGTCGGCCTGGCCGGCCTGCTCGACCTGGGGTACGTGGCGTTCTATGCCATTGGCGCTTATGGCCTGGCGTTGGGCTACCAGTACCTGGGCCTGGGCTTCTGGAGCGTGCTGCCGCTGGCGGCCATCGCCGCAGCGCTGGCAGGGTGCATACTCGGCTTCCCGGTGTTGCGCATGCACGGTGACTACCTGGCGATCGTGACCCTGGGCTTTGGCGAGATCATCCGTCTGGTATTGAACAACTGGTTGTCGTTCACCGGCGGGCCGAACGGCATGCCGGCGCCGTCGCCAACCTTCTTCGGCCTGGAGTTCGGCCGTCGAGCCAAGGATGGCGGGGTGCCGATCCACGAGTTCTTCGGCTTCGATTACAACGCCAACCTCAAGTTCGTGTTCATCTACGCCGTATTGTTCCTGGTGGTGCTGGCGGTGCTGTACATCAAGCACCGGTTGACCCGTATGCCAGTCGGTCGCGCCTGGGAAGCGCTGCGTGAAGACGAGATCGCCTGCCGCTCGATGGGCCTGAATCACGTGCTGGTCAAGCTCTCGGCCTTCACCCTCGGGGCATCTACTGCGGGCATTGCTGGTGTGTTTTTCGCCACGTACCAGGGCTTCGTCAACCCGTCGTCGTTCACCTTCTTCGAGTCGGCGCTGATCCTTGCCATCGTGGTACTGGGCGGTATGGGTTCGACGGTGGGCGTAGTGATCGCAGCGTTCGTGCTGACTGTGGCCCCGGAGCTGCTGCGCAGCTTCTCCGAGTACCGCGTGCTGCTGTTCGGCGTGCTGATGGTGCTGATGATGATCTGGCGACCGCGTGGGCTGATCCGCATCAGCCGTACCGGTGTGGTTCCGCGTAAAGGAGTGGCGCCATGAGCGACGAAATCATTCTTTCGGTCGACAACCTGATGATGCAGTTTGGCGGCATCAAGGCGCTCAGCGATGTCAGCCTCAAGGTCCGGCGCAATCAGATCTTTGCCCTGATCGGCCCCAATGGTGCCGGCAAGACCACGGTGTTCAACTGCCTCACAGGCTTCTACAAGGCCAGCGGCGGGCGCATCGAACTGAACGTGCGCGGCAGTCAAACCAACGTCATCCAGTTGCTCGGCGAGCGCTTCCAGGCGGCCGACTTCATATCGCCCGCACGCTTTGCCAACCGCCTGTACTACAAGATGTTCGGCGGCACCCACCTGGTGAACCGGGCAGGCCTTGCCCGGACTTTTCAGAACATTCGCTTGTTCAAGGAAATGTCGGTGGTGGAAAACCTGCTGGTGGCCCAGCACATGTGGGTCAACCGCAACCTGCTGGCCGGGGTGCTCAACACCAAGGCCTACCGCAAGGCCGAGAGCGATGCCCTGGACCATGCGTTCTACTGGCTGGAGGTGGTCGATCTGGTCGATTGCGCCAACCGCCTGGCCGGTGAGTTGTCGTACGGCCAGCAGCGGCGCCTGGAAATTGCCCGGGCCATGTGCACGCGGCCGAAGATCATCTGCCTGGACGAACCGGCTGCCGGCCTCAACCCGCAGGAAACCGAGGCCCTGAGTGGCATGATCCGCGTGCTGCGCGACGAGCACGACATCACCGTGGTGCTGATCGAACACGACATGGGCATGGTCATGAGCATCTCCGACCACATCGTCGTGCTCGACCATGGCAACGTGATCGCCGAAGGCGCGCCACAGGAAATCCGCAACAACCCGACGGTGATTGCCGCCTACCTGGGTGCAGACGAAGAGGAACTGGTATGAGTGCACCCATTCTCGAGCTCAAGGACCTGGATGTGTTCTACGGGCCGATCCAGGCGCTGAAGAAGGTGTCGATGCACATCAACGAGGGCGAGACGGTGAGCCTGATCGGCGCCAACGGTGCCGGCAAGTCGACCCTGCTGATGTCGATTTTCGGCCAGCCGCGCGCCGCGTCGGGGCACATCGTGTACCGCGGCACCGACATCACCCGCAAGTCGTCGCACTACATCGCCTCCAACGGCATTGCCCAGTCGCCGGAAGGGCGGCGGGTATTCCCCGACATGACCGTCGAAGAAAACCTGATGATGGGCACCATCCCGATTGGCGACAAATATGCCAAGGAGGACATGGAGCGCATGTACGAACTGTTCCCGCGGTTGAAGGAGCGGCGTACCCAGCGGGCGATGACCATGTCGGGGGGCGAGCAGCAGATGCTCGCCATCGCCCGTGCGCTGATGAGCCGGCCGAAGTTGCTGCTGCTCGATGAGCCGTCGCTGGGGCTGGCGCCGATTGTGGTCAAGCAGATCTTCGCCACCTTGCGTGAGCTGGCCAAGACCGGCATGACCATTTTCCTGGTGGAGCAGAACGCCAACCATGCGCTGAAACTGTCGGACCGGGCGTATGTGATGGTCAACGGAGAAATCCGCATGACCGGGACGGGGCAAGAGTTGTTGGTGAATGAAGAGGTGCGTAGCGCCTATCTGGGCGGGCACTGAGTTGATTCGGGGGCTGCAAAGCAGCCCCCGCTGTAAATGTGGACAACTTGCTGCACATCGCTCCCAGGCCTCCACACAACTCCAGCCTAGGCCATTGTTTCCACAGCCTTGTTTTACCCACGGATAATGTGGAGCTGCCTGTGGAAAACATGGGTGCACCTCGCTGTAGCCCTTTGCTGTCGAGGCCTGCAGGCATCTGATCGTTTTTTGATCGGTTTGCCCTTGTGGATGATTTTTCAGGGGTTTTTACCCACATGCAGCTGTGTGTAATCGCTTTGAGCACCTGTGTATAACTCTGTGCAAAACCCTTGGACATACCGCTGCAAGCGGCATGGTTTAAAGCCTTGCGCCATCACTAAAACGATATCCACCGACCCTGGAACGCTGAAAGGGTTCCGCTACCCCGACAAGTTGCCCCCAATCTGTGGGGAAAGCCTTGTGGATAACATGCGCATACATGACGCCAGGCCCTCTGCAACGGGGCTTTCGCCAATATGGTCAATATTTGATCAGTTGCCTCAATGGCTTGCTGCCTGCGTAGCACGAAGGCATGCTGCAACCCCCTGCCGAAATTAATCCACAGCGAGGAACAGAGCATGACGTCCACCGTATTCATCACTGGCGCGACTTCCGGTTTCGGTGAAGCTACCGCCCGACGTTTCGCCGAGGCCGGCTGGAAGCTGATCCTCACTGGCCGGCGTAAAGAGCGCCTGGACGCCCTGTGTGCCGAACTGTCGGCCAAGACCGACGTGCACGGGCTGGTCCTGGATGTGCGCGACCGCAACGCCATGGAACATGCCATCGCCACGCTGCCGCCCGGTTTTGAGAAGCTGCGCGGCCTGGTCAACAACGCAGGCCTGGCGCTGGGCGTCGATGCGGCGCAGAACTGCAGCCTGGACGACTGGGAAACCATGGTCGACACCAACATCAAGGGCCTGATCTACACCACGCGCCTGCTGCTGCCTCGGTTGATCGCACACGGCCGCGGCGCGTCGATCCTCAACGTAGGTTCGGTGGCGGGCAATTACCCGTACCCGGGCAGCAACGTGTATGGCGGCACCAAGGCGTTTGTCGGGCAGTTTTCCCTGAGCCTGCGCTGCGACCTGCGCGGCACTGGCGTGCGCGTCAGCAACATCGAGCCGGGGCTGTGCGAGAGCGAGTTCTCGTTGGTGCGTTTCGGTGGCGACCAGGCCAAGTACGACGCCACCTACGCGGGTGCAGAGCCGATCCAGCCGCAGGATATTGCCGAGACCATCTTCTGGATCCTCAACCAGCCTGCGCACATCAACATCAACAGCCTGGAGCTGATGCCGGTGAGCCAGGACTGGGCAGGGTTCTCGATCGACCGGTCGCCCAAGGGCTGATCAGCATCCCCGGGCGTGCCCATGCTGCCGCAGGCCTTCAGTTGTCTCGGAAAGTCTCGTTGGGGTTCAGAAGTTGCAGGGCTTGCAGCATATCGTTGACGACATCAGCGAGCATGGCATCTTCTCTACTCGGCTGCCCCTCGACATACCTCAAAAGGCTTGCAAGCAAACCAAGCTTTCGCTCATGCAGCAGCTTGTTCTTCTCAAGCTTGGAAGCCGCGATGTCCTTACCGGTAGCCTCAATTTCAGTTTGAAAGTGAGCCTTCAGAATTTCGTTGCCCATGACTGAACTCCTCGTTAGGGGAGCCTTTACGCTATCAACGCGTCTTGAGAACCGAAACTGGTAAAAATGTCAGGTCATTCCAAGCGCTGCAGCCCTGCCAGGCAGGTCGCCAAGTGATAAGGCGTAGTCGAAGGCATGTCATGCCGGCTGACAGCGCCTTCGCCGTCCCGGCATTCATACCAGCCGCCGTCATGCAGGAACCGCTGCGTCATCGCCTGCAACTGCGCCGCAAGCTTGGTTTCGTTGCCTGAGCGCAACGCCAGCGCCCGCAGGTACTCCGCCTGGGCCCAGATCCGCTGGGTGGCATCGATGACCTTGCCGTCCACAGCCAGCATTGCCAAGACCGCCGAATCCTTTACCCCGCACTGCTCGGCATAATCGAACGCCCGGGCAATGGCGCCATGCAGCGGGGTGCCGCGTAACAGTGGCGAGGTGTCGAGCAGGTAGAACCATTCGAACTGATGCCCCGGTTCGAACCAGTTATCCACAGCATCGCGTGGTTTTTCCAGCATCAAGCCGTGCTGCGGTTCGATGAACTGTGCCAGCAGGGCATCGCACAACTGCAGCAGTGCCTGCTGCACGCTGGCATCTTCACGCACGGCAAGCACCTGCAGGAAGGCTTCGGCCAAGTGCATCTGGGGGTTCTGCAGCGGGCCACTGCCAAGGTCGGCCCAGTCTTCAGCGAGGCTGGCCTCGTACAGGCCGTCGTCGCGGGCGAACTGCGTGCTGACGATTGCCAGGGCAGCGTTCAGCGCAGACTCCACCAGGCTGTCGCGGACCTTGCCCCAGTAATGCGCGCAGGCAAACACGATGAACGCGTGGGTGTAGAGGTCCTTGCGCCGGTCGAGTGGCTTGCCTTCGGCATCGATGCTGTAGAACCAGCCGCCGTGCTCGGCATCGTGGAAATGCCGCTGCAGCGAGCGGAACAACGCCGCTGCCCGCTCTGCCGCGCCCGGCTGCTCGATGCGGCTGCTGAACAGGTACAGCTGGCGCGCGCAGGCCATCGCTCGATAGCGCTGAACCGGCAACGGCCGGTGCTGGGCATCGAGGGCCTCGAAGGGCAGGGCCATTTCGACGTTCCAGCCCGGGCCTTGCCACAGCGGCACGATAAGCTCGGCAAAGTGCTGGTTGAAGCGGGCCAGTTCGGGCGGAGTGGGGCGGGGGTCGGACATGAATGCGCTCGTCACAATCGGGCAGTGCGCCATGGTAGCAGAACTGCGCTTCAGCCCGGGTTACCCAGGCCTTGCCAGTGCCGCGCGCCGACGAAGATGAAGCGCAGCTGTTGGGTGATCTTTTCCTGCGCGGACAGCGCCTGTGGATAACCTGAATCAGGGTTGTCGATCAGCTCGGGCAGTGTGGCAAATACCGTCTTCACGACCAGGTCGGCCATCACCGCCAGTGCTGCACCGTCCAGGTGCTGCCAGCGTTTCATGCGCGCAAGGTCGGTGGCCAGGTCGTCACTGATGTCCTGGCGCAGGCGGGCAATCGCCTGGCGTACCGCCTGCGAGCCACCGTATTGCTCACGGGCCAGGAACAGGAACTGCGCCCGGTGGGCGGCGACCACGTCGAGGAAGATGCGCACCGAGGCGTCGGTGATGCCGCCAAACTCGAATTCGTTCTGGCGCACCAGACGGATGGTCTGGCGGAAGGTGGTATCGACCTCGGCCACCAGAGCCAGGCCCAGGGCGTCCATATCGGGAAAATGCCGGTAGAAACCGGTGGGTACGATACCTGCCGTTTTCGCCACTTCGCGCAGGCTGATGCTGCCGAAACCACGGCCACTCTCCATCAGCTGGCAGGCGGCATCGAGCAGGGCCTGGCGGGTCTGTAGCTTCTGTTCGGCACGCGGCAGCATGGGTCAGGGTTCTGTGTCGGTCGAGGCAGGGCACTCTAGATAATAAAACGAAGCCCGGTCAATGGACCGGGCTTGGAGGTGAGCAGGCATTGTGCCGCAGGTTGTTATTTTCGGCCATGGCGATCAGCTCACACGGCTGAGTTCAACCAGGCGATCCGAGCCACCTTCGGCCACTCGGCCGGAGCGTTCGATCAAGCGGTCCGAACCGCCTTCGGCTACCCGGCCAGTGCGTTCGATCAAGCGGTCCGAGCCACCTTCGGCGACGCGGCCAGTGCGTTCGATCAGGCGGTCCGAGCCACCTTCGGCGACGCGGCCAGTGCGTTCGATCAGGCGGTCCGAACCACCTTCGGTAACCGTTTTCAGGGGCTGGGCGATTTCAGCGGCGCTGGGGCGCGATTCGGCGGTCAGGTGCTGGTCAGCAGCCGGCAGGGCGAAGGCGTTGGCAGCAAGGATCGACAGGGTCAGGGTCAGCAGGTGGCGTTTCATGAGTAGTTGCTCCTCTGGGGGGCTGGAAAGTGGGTACGAAGCCAATGCTACGCCCGGTAACGCCAGAGAAAAGTTCATAAGGATAATGGTAACAATCGACAGCATTGATAGAGCTTTTTGGAGGCTCTAGCACGGTTGTTTCGACATGCTTGGTGGCTTTTGGCCTTCATCTTTGCCAGGTAACGCAACGCCGTTGCCCAGACCAAATGCTGAGCAAGGCGCCAGGAAAAACTTCGTTATCATGGCGCCACCGATAAAACCCAGCGGGTTTTCATCAGTCCGAGTTAATGAGTGCCACCGGTGCCCGCTTTGTGCCATGCCGTCAGGAGAATCACGCAATGACGCGACCCGCCAGAATCCTTGTCTGGACCCTTGCCACCCTGTTGACCCTGTTGGCGATACTGGTGGTGGTAATCGCCACCTTCGACTGGAACCGCGTCAAGCCGTTGCTCAACGAGAAGGTTTCCGAGGCCCTGCATCGGCCTTTCGCAATCAATGGCAACCTTGCGGTGCAGTGGCGTACCGAGCCCGAAGAAGGCGGTTGGCGGGCGTGGGTGCCGTGGCCGCACTTCATTGCCGAGGACTTGACCCTGGGCAACCCAGACTGGCTCAAGGAACCGAAAATGGTCGCCCTCGAGCGTGTCGAGTTCCGCCTGGCGCCACTGCCACTGGTGTTCCAGCAGATCGTCATCCCCCGCATCAACCTGACCAAGCCCACCGCCAGCCTGACTCGACTGGCCGATGGCCGTGCCAACTGGACCTTCGACTTCGGCCCCAAGGATGAAAACGCAGAACCCTCGAAATGGCAGCTGGACATCGGTGCCATCGGTTTTGACCAAGGCAATGTCAGCCTTGATGACCAGACCCTGAAGACCAGCATGAAGGTACAGATCGACCCGCTGGGCAAGCCGATACCCTACAGCGACATCGTCGGCAAGGCGCGGGCCGAGAAAACGGCGGGCGCCCAGGACTATGCCTTCGGCCTCAAGGCCCAGGGCCGCTACAAAGGGCAGCCGGTGTCCGGCACCGGCAAGATCGGTGGCCTGCTGGCGCTGCAGGACGCCAGCCAACCGTTCCCGTTGCAGGCTGACGTGCGCATCGCCGACACCCACGTGGTGCTCGCCGGCACCCTGACCGACCCGCGTAACCTGGGCGCCCTGGACCTGCGCCTGCGCCTGTCCGGCAAGAGCCTGGGCAACCTCTACCCGCTGACCGGCGTGACCCTGCCGGACACCCCGGCCTACGCCACTGATGGCCACCTCACTGCCAACCTGCATGCCGCGCAAGGTGCGACCTTCAATTACCAGGGGTTCAACGGCAAGATCGGCGACAGCGACATCCACGGCGACCTGGCCTTCGTGGCCAGCCAGCCGCGGCCCAAGCTCTCCGGCAAGCTGGTCTCCAACCAGCTGCTGTTCAAGGACCTCGCGCCGCTGATCGGTGCCGACTCCAACGCCGAGCAGAAGGCTCGCGGGGGCGCCAGCAAGCAGCCGACGGGCAAGGTATTGCCGGTCGAGGAGTTCCGCACCGAACGCTGGCGCGCCATGGACGCCGACGTCGAGTTTGCCGGCAAGCGCATCGTCCACAGCGAGCAGTTGCCGTTCAACGACCTGTCTGCCCACGTGATCCTCGAAGACGGCCTGCTGCGCTTGGAGCCGCTGCGCTTTGGCGTGGCCGGTGGCAACCTGGCCTCCAGGATCCGCCTCGATGGCCGCAGCGTACCGTTGCAGGGGCGGGCGCAGTTGACCGCGCGGGGCTTCAAGCTCAAGCAACTGTTCCCCACCTTCGCGCCGATGCAGACCAGCTTCGGCGAACTCAACGGCGATGCCGACATCACCGGCCGCGGCAACTCGGTGGCGGCGCTGCTGGGGACGGCCAATGGCGACCTGCGCATGCTGATCAACGATGGCGCGATCAGCCGCAGCCTGATGGAAATTGCCGGCCTCAACGTGGGCAACTACGTGGTTGGCAAGTTGTTCGGTGACGAGGATGTGCAGATCAACTGCGCGGCGGCCGACGTCGGGATCAAGGATGGGCTGGCGAGCACACGCCTGTTCATCTTCGATACCGAGAACGCGATCATCTACATCAACGGCACGGCGAATTTTGCCAGTGAGCAGCTGGACCTGAAGGTGACCCCGGAGTCGAAGGGGCTGCGGCTGTTCTCGCTGCGTTCGCCGCTGTATGTACGCGGGCCGTTTGCCAAGCCGAGTGCGGGTGTGCAGGCGGTGCCGCTGGCCTTGCGCGGGGCGGGGATGGTGGCCTTGGGGGTGGTTGCGGGCCCCGCGGCGGGGCTGCTGGCACTGATTGCGCCTAGCAGTGGGGACGAACCGAACCAGTGCACGCCGTTGTTGCAGCAGATGAAGGCGGGCAAGGCGCCGGCGGCGGTCAAAGGCAAGAAATAATGTAAGGGACCGCTCTGCGGCCCATTCGCGGCACAAGGCCGCTCCCACAACACCGAGCAATACTTGTGGGAGCGGCCTTGTGCCGCGAATGGGCTGCAGGCAGCCCCCTTTCGATTACAAACCTTGCAACAGATCGGACATATCGTCTGCGTGCTCTTCTTCCTGCGCCAGGATGTCTTCGAAGATGCGCCGCGTGGTCGGGTCCTTGTCACCAATGTACTGAATGATCTCGCGGTAGCTGTCGATCGCAATTCGCTCGGCCACCAGGTCTTCCAGCACCATTTCTTTCAGGTTATTGCCCGCCACATATTGGGCATGGGAGTTCTTGGTCAGGTTGTCGGGGTTGAAGTCCGGTTCGCCGCCCAACTGCACGATCCGCTCGGCCAGCTTGTCGGCGTGCTCGGCTTCCTGGTTGGCATGCTCCAGAAACTCTTCGGCCGCCACGCTCGCCTTGATCCCGCTGGCCATGAAGTAGTGGCGCTTGTAGCGCAGCACGCAGACCAGCTCGGTGGCCAGCGACTCGTTGAGCAGGCGCAGGATCTCTTGGCGGTCGGCATGGTAGCCCTCGGTCACGGCGCCTTGCTCGACGTGCTGGCGGGCACGTTCGCGCAGGGTTTGCACATCGGTCAGTTCAACGTTGCTCATGGTTATCTCCAAAAAGATCAGGACGGGTGGTCAAGGTGTTGCGTAGGCTCACGCGCCGGGTACGGCTTCGCTGTCCTCTTCTCGTTGCTTGCAAGTTTTGAAGCCCTTGGCATCGACATGGCCGGTGGCGTCGAAGCGCACGTAGTACGCCTGTTGCTTGCCGTCGCGGTTGAGGATGTAGTCGTTGCAGGTGCCGCCGTGGGGCAGGTCGATCGCATTGGATGGGCTGCCACCAATGGCGATCACTTTCTGCATGGTCATGCCGTGCTCCACTTGCTTGACCAGCGGCTCGTCACGGTAGGTAACGTAGTCCACCGGGTTCTCCGGTCGGCTGCCGCAAGCGGCAAGTGTTGCGCTGGCCAGAAGGATTGCCAGGGTCTGTTTGTACATGGTCCCGCTCCTTGCTCAGGGTCTGTTTGGTTTGGAACCGCACGGCGCGCCAGGAGTTCGATTGCGATGGTCATCCAGGCCGCTGTAGTGTTGGCCGGTCGACCACGCAAAGGGGCAGGGGCTATGCCGCAGGAGTTGGCCACGCGATACCCACTGGTGCTGGTGCCGGGCATGCTCGGTTTCGTCCGGGTGCTGCTCTACCCCTACTGGTTCGGCATCGTGCCGGCCCTGCGCAAGGGCGGGGCGCAGGTGTTCCCCGTGCAAGTCTCGCCGTTGCACGCCAGTGAGGTGCGGGGTGAACAGTTGCTGGGGATCATCGAAGCCATCTGCCAGCGCACCGGTGCCGACAAGGTCAACCTGATTGGCCACAGCCAGGGCGCCTTGGACGCGCGCAATGCCGCGGCCAAACGGCCTGAGCGGGTGGCCTCGGTGACGTCCGTGGCGGGGCCCAACCATGGCTCGGAACTGGCCGACCACCTGCACCGTACGGCGCCGGGCGACTCGCCGCAGGGGCGTATCCTCAAAGGCGCGCTGCACGGCCTGGCGGTGCTGCTGGTGTGGCTGGAAACCGGCTGGCGCCGCGAGCCATTGCCCATCGACGTGCACGCCTCGCACCAGGCGCTGACCAGTGCCGGGGTGGCGCTGTTCAACCAGGCTTATCCACAGGGCCTGCCCGACACCTGGGGCGGCGAAGGGCCGGCAGAGGTCAACGGCGTACGCTACTACTCCTGGTCAGGCACCTTGCAGCCCGGACTGACCGACCAGGGGCGCAACCGCTTTGACGGCAGCAACCGCTTCTGCCGCCTGTTCGCCCGCAGTTTCGTCAAGGAAAAGGGCCATTGCGATGGCATGGTCGGGCGCTTCAGCTCGCACCTGGGGCAGGTGATCGGCGACGACTACCCGCTCGACCACCTGGACATCGTCAACCAGTCGCTCGGCGCCGTGGGCAAGGGCGCCGAGCCGGTGCGCCTGTTCACCGAGCACGCCGTCCGGCTCAAGGCTGCGGGGCTGTAAGGCTGCGGCGTACGGGTGTGGTCCAGCGCTCGGCCAGGATCACCCCCAGCAGGGTCAACAGGCCGCCGATCAGGTGGTAGCTGGCCAGCTGTTCATCGAGCACACCAGCGGCGATCAGCGCGGTGACCAAGGGCAGCAGGTTGAAGAACAGCGTGGTGCGGCTTGGCCCCAGGCGGTGCACGGCCTGCATCCACACCAGCGGGGCGATCATCGAGGCCAGCACGCAGGCGTACAGCACCAGGCCGACGTTGTGGGCATTCAGGCCGGTCTTGTCCGACAGCAGGAACAGCGGCAGCAACACGACGATGGCCACCAGCACCTGCAGGTACAGCAACTGCAAGGGCGGCAGGCGCAATTGCCATTTTTTCAGCAGGAAGCTGTACAGCGCATAGGCCAGGGTGGCCACCAGCATCAGCAGGTCGCCGCTGTTCAGGCCCTGTTCCAGCAAGGCCCCGGGTTGGCCTGCGCTGACCACTTCAAGCACGCCGAAAAACGACACCAGGGCCCCGACCAGGGCGCCGAAGGTCAGGCGCTGGCCGAGCCAGGCAATCGACAGCGCCAGCGACATCAATGGCATCAGCGAGAGGATGATGCCCATGTTGGTGGCGCTGGTGATGCTGGCGGCGAAGTACGCCAGGCTCTGGTACAACGCCATGCCCAGCACGCCGAGGACGAACACCTTGCCCAGGTGCGGGCGGATGGCTGCACGGTTGCGCCACACGGCGGGCAGCAGGAAGGGGGTGAACAGCAGGCCGGCCAGCAGCCAGCGGTAGAAGCCGATCTCGGCGGGGTGGATGGCACCGGCCGACAGCTTGGTGACCACGGTGTTGCCGGCCCAGATAAGGATGGCGGTGAGGGGGAACAGGTAATTCATAAAGGTGCAACTCTGGGTTAGACCAGGAATTTTGGGCTGCTGCGTAGCAGGCCCAGGTTGCCCGGCATTATCCGTTGTCTGTCCGCAAGCCTATACTTGTATCCAGACAATCCGCCCTTCAAAGCAGACAGCATGCCGCGCAAATACCTCGACATCCCTGGTTTCGACCGGCTCCCGGCGCCGGTGTACTTGCGCCACGACGAGTTCGGCGCCGATACCCACAGCGCCCCCCACCGCCACGCCTGGGGCCAGCTGAACTACGCGGCCCACGGTGTCATGCACCTGGATGTCGAAGGCCAGCGCTTCCTCTCGCCGCCGCACTACGCCGTGTGGGTGCCACCGGGCATCGAGCATGGCTGTTACAACCCCCAGGCCATCGTCTACCGCTCGCTCTACCTGGACCGCAGCTTGTGCACCGGGTTGCCGCAGCAGCCGTGCAGCCTGGTCATCAGCGACATCCTCAAGGCCATCCTCGGCGACTTCGCCCGGCGTGACCTGAACGTGGCGCAGGACGAACGCGACCAGCGCCTGGTGCAGGTGCTGCTCGACCAGTTGCTGCTGGCGCCGACCCAGACCTGCTACTTGCCCTTCGCCCGCAGCGAGGGCCTGGGCCAGGTGCTCGATGGCTTGAGCCGTGCCCCGGGCGACAATCGCCCGCTGGCCGATTGGGCGCGGCAGGTGCATGTCAGCGAACGTACCCTGGCCCGCCAGTTCATCCGCGAACTGGGCATCGGTTTTGGCGAGTGGCGCCTGCGCCTGCGCTTTCTGCGTGCCATCGAGATGCTGGAGGCAGGCTTGCCGATCCAGGCCATTGCCTTCGACCTCGGCTACAGCAGCGCCTCGGCCTTCATCGCCATGTTCCAGCGCCAGGCCAATTGCACACCGGAGCAGTACCGGCGTCAGGCGCGGGCTGGCGGCTGAAATGAGTGTAAAAAATCTTGTCTACACTCAGTGGCACCACCGTGCATCGGGCGCGGAGACAAGGAGACCACTCCATGAAGCTGCTGCAAATGCCATTGCTGGTGTTGGCTGTATTGTTCAGCGCACAGGGGTTCGCCGCCACTGCGCAACAGGAAAAGATGACCTCGTGCAACGCCGACGCCAGCGCCAAGGCGCTCAAGGGCGATGAACGCAAGGCGTTCATGAGCAACTGCCTGAAGAAGAGCGTACCTGCAACCCAGCAGGAAAAGATGAAGACCTGCAACGCCGACGCCAGCACCAAGGCACTCAAGGGTGACGAGCGCAAGGCGTACATGAGCGACTGCCTGAAGAAGAAATGACCTGCGCCTATGCCTGTAGGGCGAAGGCTGGCAGACTGCGGGTCTTTTCCGTTGTCTGCCCCTGAGGCTGTATGACCTTCACCCCCCGCCAGATCACCCTGGCCAGTTGGATCATCGTGTTTGCCGGCCTGTTGCTGGCGCTGCCCCTGAAGTTGCTGCCGAGCCTGCTTGCCGGTTTGCTGGTGTTCGAACTGGTCAACATGCTGACGCCGCGGTTGCAGCCACTGATCGCCGGGCAGCGCGCCCGCTGGCTGGCCGTGGCCCTGCTCGGCACGTTGGTGGTCATTACTCTGACCCTGCTGATTGCCGGCGCATTCAGCTTCCTGCTGCACGAGGCGGAGAACCCCGGGGCTTCGCTGGACAAGTTCATGGCCTTGGTCGAGCGGGCCCGTGGGCAACTGCCGCCGTTCATCGAAGGCTACCTGCCGGCCAGTGCCGCCGAGTTCAAGGTGGCCATCGGCGACTGGCTCAAAAGCCACCTGGGCGAGCTGCAACTGGTAGGCAAGGGCATGGCGCACATGTTCGTCACCTTGCTGATCGGCATGATCCTCGGCGCCATCGTGGCCTTGCAGCGTATCCCCGACATTTCTCGGCGCAAACCGTTGGCCGCAGCCTTGTTCGAACGCTTGAGCCTGCTGGTGCAGGCGTTTCGCAACATTGTCTTCGCGCAGATCAAGATTTCGCTGCTCAACACCACCTTCACCGGCATCTTCCTGGCCGTGGTGCTGCCGATGTTCGGAGTGCACCTGCCGCTGACCAAGACGCTGATCGTGCTGACCTTCCTGCTTGGGCTGCTGCCGGTGATCGGCAACCTGATGTCCAACACCCTGATCACCATCGTCGGGTTGTCATTGTCGATCTGGGTGGCGCTGGCGGCGTTGGGGTATCTGATCGTCATCCACAAGGTCGAGTACTTCCTCAACGCGCGGATCGTGGGTGGGCAGATCAGTGCCAAGTCGTGGGAACTGCTGCTGGCGATGCTGGTGTTCGAGGCGGCATTCGGCTTGCCGGGGGTGGTGGCGGGGCCGATCTACTATGCGTATCTGAAGAGCGAGCTGAAGCGAGTGGAACTGGTTTGAGCTGAGATCTTGGGGCCGCTTTGCGGCCCCAAGATCGTTCAGATAACGCCGTAGCGTTTGCGTGCCTCGATCGCCAACCCGCTGCCAATGCTGCCAAAGATGTTGCCTTCCACATGCCGTGCATTGGGCAACATCGCCGCCACGCTGTTACGCAGCGCCGGAATCCCGCTGGACCCCCCGGTAAAGAACACCGTATCCACTTGCCCTTCGCTCACACCGGCCTTGTTCAGCAGCTCGCTGACACTGCCGCGCACGCGCTCCAGCAGGCTATCGATCGCTTCTTCGAACACCGCACGGGTCAGCTCGGCGGTCAGCTCAGGCTCGACACGGCGCAGGTCGATGCGGCGGCTGTCCTGTTCGGTCAGCTCGATCTTGCTGGCTTCCACTTCCATCGCCAGCCAGTGGCCGGCGCGCTGTTCGATCAGCTGGAACAGGCGGTCGATACCGAGGGTGTCCTCGATGTCGTAACGCATGTTGCCCAGGGCCAGCTGCGACTTCTGCGAGTACAAGGCGTTGATGGTGTGCCAGGTGGCCAGGTTGAGGTGGTAGCTGGTCGGCATCAACGCACCGCTCTTCATCCGGCTGCCATAGCCGAACAACGGCATCACGCCCTGCAGGCTCAGCTGCTTGTCGAAATCGGTACCGCCGATGTGCACGCCACCGGTGGCGAGGATATCGCTTTGGCGTTCGGCCACCAGGTGGCGCTCGGGCGACAGGCGGATCAGGGTAAAGTCGGAGGTACCCCCGCCGATATCGACGATCAGTACCAGCTCTTCACGGCTGATGCTCGACTCGTAGTCGAAGGCTGCGGCAATCGGTTCGTACTGGAACGACACGTCCTTGAAGCCGATCTTGCGCGCCACGTCGGCCAGGGTGTCTTCGGCTTCCTGGTCGGCGGCCGGGTCTTCATCGACGAAGAACACCGGGCGGCCCAGCACGACCTGGTCGAAGCTGCGCTCGGCGGCGGTTTCGGCGCGCTTTTTCAGTTCGCCGATGAACATGCCCAGCAAGTCCTTGAACGGCAAGGCGCTGCCCAGCACGCTGGTGTCGTGCTTGATCAGCTTGGAGCCGAGCAGGCTCTTGAGCGAGCGCATCAGGCGGCCTTCGTAGCCTTCCAGGTACTCGTGCAGCGCCAGGCGGCCATACACCGGGCGACGCTCCTCGATGTTGAAGAAGACCACCGAAGGCAAGGTGATCTTGCCGTCTTCCAAGGCAATCAGCGACTCAAGGCCAGGGCGGTGCCAGCCGACCGTGGAGTTGGAGGTGCCAAAGTCGATGCCAAGGGCACGGGCCGGGGATACGTCAGACATGGGAAAAAGGTTTCCGGAGGCAAAACGGCCGCGCAGTTTATGCCAGTTGGCAACAGAATCAAGACCAGTCGTCTGCCATACAGCAATCCCAAGCGGCCCTTGAAAGGCTATGCTTGACCCCTATCTTCAGTGGCAACACGCAAATTCACATTGGTGATCCATAAATGGACTTCAAAGACTATTACAAGATACTTGGCGTAGAGCCCACGGCGGACGAAAAGGCGATCAAGGCCGCCTACCGCAAGCTGGCACGCAAGTATCACCCCGATGTCAGCAAGGAGCGCGACGCCGAGGACAAGTTCAAAGAGGCCAACGAGGCCTATGAAGTGCTCGGTGACGCGCAGAAACGTGCCGAATTCGACGAAATCCGCAAGTACGGTGGCCAACATGGCCGGCCGTTCCAGGCGCCGCCGGGCTGGGAAAACCGCGGCGGTGGTGCGGGCGGTGGTTTCGAAGGCGGTGACTTCTCCGACTTCTTCAGCTCGATTTTTGGCGCGCGGGGGGGCAACCCCTTTGGCGGCGCCCGGCAACAGCGCAGCGCAGGCAGGCGAGGGCAGGACGTGGAGTTGGAACTGGCGGTATTCCTTGAAGAGACCCTGAGCAAGGAGTCCAAGCAGATCAGCTTCCAGGTGCCGCAGACCAATGCCGCCGGGCAGCGCACCGGGTTCACCACCAAGACCCTGAACGTCAAGATCCCCGCCGGGGTGACCGACGGCGAGCGCATTCGCCTCAAGGGCCAGGGTGCGCCGGGCAGTGGCGGCGGGCCCAACGGCGACCTGTTCCTGACCATCCGCATGGCACCGCACCCGCTGTTCGATGTCGAAGGCCATGACCTGATCATCACCGTGCCACTGGCACCGTGGGAGGCGGCACTGGGCGCCAAGGTGGCGGTGCCGACCCTGGACGGCAAGATCAACCTGACCATCCGTCCCGACAGCCAGAGCGGCCAGCGCCTGCGCGTACCGGGCAAGGGCCTGGCCAACAAGCAGGGCGAGCGCGGCAACCTCTATGCGCAGCTCAAGGTGGTCATGCCGACTGCATCCGACGAGTCGACCCGTGAACTGTGGGCCAAGCTTTCCGAGAAGGCCGCGTTCAACCCGAGGGCACAATGGAGTAAGTGATCATGAGCAGCACCCTGATCGTTCAACTGGACATGCGCACCCTCTGCCAGGAAGCCGACATTACGGCGGACTACGTGATCGAAATAGTCGAGCACGGCATCGTCGAACCCTCTGGGCGAACGCCTGAGGACTGGTTGTTCGACGATCAGGCGCCGCTTTTGGCCAAGCGCGCGGCGAAGCTGCACCAGGAGTTGGAACTGGAGTGGGAAGGCGTGGCGCTGGCGCTGGAGCTGTTGCAGGAAGTGCAGCAGCTGCGCAGTGAGAACAACATGCTGAAACAGCGCTTGGGCAGGTTCACCCAACTGGGATGAGGCCAGTGCGGGCCCCTTCGCGGGGCAAGCCCGCTCCCACAGTTACAGCACAATCAAGGACTGTGAGGTCCCTGTGGGAGCGGGCTTGCCCCGCGAAGGGGCCCGCACCGGCACCCTCACGTTCAGGCCGGCTCAGCCCCCGGGTGCAGCATCAGCTGCATGAACGTCAGGTCCAGCCAGCGGCCGAACTTCACCCCCACCTGCGGCATCTGCCCGGTCACCACGAACCCCAGCCGCTCATGCAGGCGTACCGACGCCGCGTTGCCGCTTTCGATGGCCGCCACCATCACGTGCTTGCCGCAACCCCGCGCGCGTTCCACCAATGCGCCCATCAACAGCGGCCCCAGGCCCTTGCCGCGCTGGTCGCCGCGGATGTACACCGAATGCTCCACGGTATTGCGAAAGCCCTCGAACGGCCGCCAGTCGCCAAACGACGCATAACCCAGCACGCCGCTCTCATCCACCGCCACCAGAATCGGGTAGCCCTGCTGCGCACGGGCCTCGAACCAGGCCTGGCGGTTGCCCAGGTCGACGGGTGTTTCGTTCCAGATCGCCGTGGTGTTGCGCACGGCGTCATTGTAGATGTCGAGGATGCCCGGTACATCGGCGGGCAAGGCGTCGCGGATTTCGTGGCTCATTGCAGCGTCTCACAAGGTCGATGGGCGCAGATTAAATGGTTACCAGCCCGCGTACACCTTCTGCCTGCATGTTATCCCCGCGCCCACGCTGAATGATCTCGCCGCGGGCCATCACCAGGTACTGGTCGGCCAGTTCTTCGGCGAAGTCGTAGAACTGCTCCACCAGCAGGATGGCCATGTCGCCACGTTGGGCCAGGCGCCGGATGACCGCGCCGATTTCCTTGATCACCGAAGGCTGGATACCTTCGGTGGGCTCGTCGAGTATCAACAGGCGCGGGCGGCTGGCCAAGGCGCGGCCAATGGCCAACTGCTGTTGCTGGCCGCCGGACAGGTCGCCGCCGCGGCGCTGTTTCATCTGTTCCAGTACCGGGAACAGTTCGTAGATGAAGGCGGGCACTTCACGGGCCTCGCGGGCGGGGAAGCGCGACAGGCCCATCAACAGGTTCTCCTCCACGGTCAGCCGCGCGAAGATTTCGCGGCCTTGGGGCACGTAGGCGATACCGGCCTGCACCCGTTGCTGGGGCTTGAGCATGGTGATCGGCTTGCCTTCCCATTCGACGCTGCCTTCGCGGGCTGCGACCAGGCCCATCAGGCAGCGCAGCAGGGTGGTCTTGCCCACGCCGTTGCGGCCCAGCAGGCACGTGACCTCGCCGACCTTGGCCTCGAAGGACAGGCCGCGCAGGATGTGGCTGCCGCCGTAGTATTGGTGCAGTGTGTCGATTTTCAGCATGTCATGTCCCTGGAAGTTTGTGCGCTGGCTGTGAGGATCATCGGCCCAGATAAACCTCGACCACCCGCTCATCCGCCTGCACCTGCGCCAGCGAGCCCTCCGCCAGCACGCTGCCTTGGTGCAGCACCGTCACATGGTCGGCAATGCTGCCGACAAACCCCATGTCGTGCTCCACCACCATCAGCGAATGCGTGCCGGCCAGCCCCTTGAACAGCTCTGCGGTGAACTCGGTTTCGGCATCGGTCATGCCCGCCACCGGCTCGTCGAGCAACAGCAGTTGCGGCTCCTGTACCAGCAGCATGCCGATCTCCAGAAACTGCTTCTGGCCGTGGGACAGCAACCCTGCCTGGCGCTGCGCCAGCGGTAGCAGGCGCAGGGTGGCCAGCACGTGTTCGATGCGCTGTCGTTGCTCGCCGCTCAAGCGCGCGGCCAGGCTGGCCCACACCGACTTGTCGGCCTTCAGCGCCAGCTCCAGGTTCTCGAACACCGTCAGCGCCTCGAACACCGTGGGCTTCTGGAACTTGCGGCCGACCCCGGCCTGGGCGATCTGGTATTCGCTCATGCGGGTCAGGTCGAGGGTGTCGCCGAAAAAGGCGCTGCCGCTGTCGGGGCGGGTCTTGCCGGTGATCACGTCCATCATCGTGGTCTTGCCGGCGCCGTTGGGGCCGATGATGCAGCGCAGTTCGCCGACGCCGATGTACAGGTTCAAACCATTCAGCGCCTTGAACCCATCGAAGCTGACGCTGATGTCTTCCAGGCTCAGCACCGTGCCGTGGCGGATATCGAGGCCGGCCTTGCGGCTCTGGCCGAGGCCGATGGCGTCGCGGCTGGCGCCAAGGGTGTCGAACACCGGCTCCAGCATGAACTCGGGATGAACCGGGGGCACGCCTCTCATGGCTGGCTCCTTTTCTTCAGCAGGCCCACCACGCCTTTGGGCAGGTACAGAGTGACCAGAATGAACAGCGCACCGAGGAAGAACAGCCAGTACTCGGGGAACGCCACGGTGAACCAGCTCTTCATGCCATTGACCAGGCCTGCGCCCAGCAGCGGGCCAATCAACGTGCCACGCCCGCCCAGGGCGACCCAGACAGCGGCTTCGATGGAATTGGTCGGCGACATTTCGCTGGGGTTGATGATGCCCACCTGGGGCACATACAGCGCGCCGGCCAGGCCGCACAGCACGGCGCTCAGCACCCACACCAGCAGTTTGAAGCCGCGCGGGTCGTAACCGCAGAACATCAGGCGGTTCTCGGCGTCGCGCACGGCAGTGAGCAGCCGGCCGAACTTGCTGGTGGTCAGGCGCCAGCACAGGTACAGGCTGGCCAGCAACAGGCCGACAGTCAGCAGAAACAGCACGGCCCGTGTGCCTTGCGCGGCAATGTCAAAGCCCAGAATGGTGCGGAAGCTGGTAAAGCCGTTGTTGCCGCCAAACCCGGTCTCGTTGCGAAAGAACAGCAGCATGCCGGCAAAGGTCAGGGCCTGGGTCATGATCGAGAAGTAAACGCCCTTGATCCGCGAGCGGAAGGCGAAAAAGCCGAACACCAGCGCCAGCAGCCCAGGCGCCAGCACCACCAGGCACAGGGCCCAGGCAAAATGCTGGGTGCCGGCCCAGTACCAGGGCAGCTCGGTCCACGACAGGAAGGTCATGAAACCCGGCAGGCCATCGCCGGCGGCCTGGCGCATCAGGTACATGCCCATGGCGTAGCCGCCGAGGGCGAAGAACAGCCCGTGGCCGAGCGACAGCAGCCCGGCATAGCCCCAGACCAGGTCCAGGGCCAGGGCGACGATGGCGTAGCAGAGTATCTTGCCGACCAGTGTCAGCGTGTAGGCCGAGACCTGCAGGGCATGGTCGGCCGGCAGCAACGACAGCAGTGGTAGTGCCAGCAGCAACAGCACGACGACAGTGCCGATGGCCAGCGACAGGCGCGGCCCGGCTTTTTGCGAAGCGGTGACAAGCAGTGGCTGGTTCATCAGTCGATTACCCGTCCCTTGAGGGCGAACAGGCCTTGCGGGCGCTTCTGGATGAACAGAATGATCAACGCAAGGATGAGGATCTTGCCAAGCACCGCGCCGATCTGCGGCTCCAGCAGCTTGTTGGCGATGCCTAGGCCGAAGGCGGCCCAGAGGCTGCCGGCCAGTTGCCCGACACCGCCGAGTACCACCACCAGGAACGAGTCGATGATATAGCTTTGGCCCAGGTCCGGGCCGACGTTGCCGACCTGGCTCAGGGCCACGCCACCGAGCCCGGCGATACCGGAGCCGAGGCCGAAGGCGAGCATGTCGACGCGCCCGGTGGACACGCCACAGCAGGCGGCCATGTTGCGGTTCTGCGTCACCGCGCGCACGTTCAGGCCGAGCCGCGTGCGGTTGAGCAGCAGCCAGGTCAGCAGCACCACGGCGAGGGCGAAGCCGATGATCACCAGGCGGTTGTACGGCAACACCAGGTTCGGCAGCAGTTGGACACCACCGGACAGCCACGCCGGGTTGCTCACTTCGACGTTCTGCGCGCCGAAGATCAGGCGGATGGCCTGGATCAGGATCAGGCTGATACCCCAGGTCGCCAGCAGGGTTTCCAGCGGGCGGCCGTACAGGTGGCGGATCACCGTGCGCTCCAGCGCCATGCCGACCCCGGCGCTGACGGCGAACGCCACCGGCAGGGCGATCAGCGGGTAGAACTCGATGGCGCCCGGGGCGTAGCGCTGCAGCAGCACCTGGACCATGTAGGTGCTGTAGGCACCGAGCATCAGCATTTCACCGTGGGCCATGTTGATCACCCCGAGCAGGCCGAAGGTGATCGCCAGGCCCAGCGCCGCCAGCAGCAGGATCGACCCCAGCGACAGGCCGCTGAACGCCTGGCCCAGCAGCTCGCCAACCAGCAGCTTGCGTTTGACCTGGGCCAGGCTGGTTTCGGCAGCGGTACGCACGCCGGCATCGCTTTCGACGCCGGGCTGCAGCAGCGCCTCCAGGCGGGTGCGGGCGACCGGGTCGCCGGTCTCGCCGAGCAGGCGCACGGCGGCCAGGCGTACCGCAGGCTCGCTGGCGCCCAACTGCAGGTTGGCCAGGGCAAGGCCGAGGGCGGCGTGTACGGCAGGGTCCGCTTCGTTGGCGAAGCGCCGGTCGAGGAAGGCCATCTGCGCCGGTTGCGCGCTCTTCTGCAGTTGCTGGGCGGCGGCCAGGCGCGCGTCGCTGTTGTCGCTGAGCAACTGGTGGCTGGCCAGGGCGTTGTCGATCAGGCCACGCAGGCGGTTGTTCAGGCGCACCTTGCGGGTGTCGCCTTCGGCGATGCGGCCTTGGCGCAGGTTTGCCAGCAGCGCCAGGCGCGCGGCATCGGGTTGCGCCGCCCAGCCTTCGAGCAGGCGAGCCTGTTCGGCGGGCTTGGCGCTGAGGAAGAATTCGCCCTCGCTGGCCTGGGATGCCAGGGGCAGCATAAGGAGCAAGATGAGCAGGAGTCTGAGCATGCGGGCAATCCTGGAAATCAGTGTGGATGCTTCGCGGGGCAAGCCCGCTCCCACAGGCTCGAGGCTGTTCTCAAGACCTGTGGGAGCGGGCTTGTCCCGCGAATGGGCTGCACAGCAGCCCCAGTGCACTCAGTTACCTTTCACTGCGTAATCAGGGCGCTTGTCGTTACCCGGAATGAACGGGCTCCAAGGCTGTGCCCGCAGTGGCTGCTCGGTCTCCCAGACCACGCTGAACTGCCCGTCATCCTGGATCTCGCCGATCATCACCGGCTTGTGCAGGTGGTGGTTGGTCTTGTCCATGGTCAGGGTGAAGCCGGACGGTGCCTTGAAGCTCTGCCCAGCCAAGGCTTCGCGCACTTTGTCGACCTCGGTGGACTTGGCTTTTTCCGCCGCCTGCGCCCACATGTGGATGCCCACATAGGTGGCTTCCATCGGGTCGTTGGTCACCGCCTTGTCGGCGCCGGGCAGGTTCTTGGCCTTGGCGTAGGCCTTCCAGTCGGCGACGAACTTCTGGTTCACCGGGTTATCCACCGATTCGAAGTAGTTCCACGCCGCCAGGTGGCCCACCAACGGCTTGGTGTCGATGCCACGCAGTTCTTCTTCACCCACCGAGAAGGCTACCACTGGCACGTCGGTGGCCTTCAGGCCCTGGTTGGCCAGCTCTTTGTAGAACGGCACGTTGGAGTCGCCGTTGACGGTAGAGATGACAGCAGTTTTACCGCCGGCAGAGAACTTCTTGATGTTGGCGACGATGGTCTGGTAATCGGCATGGCCGAACGGGGTGTAGACCTCTTCGATGTCCTTGTCGGCCACGCCTTTGCTGTGCAGGAAGGCACGCAGGATCTTGTTGGTGGTGCGCGGGTAGACGTAGTCGGTGCCCAGCAGGAAGAAGCGCTTGGCGCTGCCGCCTTCTTCGCTCATCACGTATTCCACGGCCGGGATGGCCTGCTGGTTGGGCGCGGCGCCGGTGTAGAAGACATTCGGCGACATCTCTTCGCCTTCGTATTGCACGGGGTAGAACAGCAGGCCGTTGAGCTCTTCGAACACCGGCAGCACCGACTTGCGCGACACCGATGTCCAACAACCGAACACCACGGCAACCTTGTCCTGGGTAAGCAGCTGGCGGCTTTTCTCGGCGAACAGCGGCCAGTTGGATGCCGGGTCGACCACCACCGGTTCGAGCATCTTGCCATTCACCCCACCCTTGGCGTTGATCTCGTCGATGGTCATCAGCGCCATGTCCTTGAGCGAGGTCTCGGAAATGGCCATGGTCCCCGACAGCGAATGCAGGATGCCGACCTTGATGGTCTCGGCGGCCTGGATGCTCCAGCTAAGGCCCATCGCCGCAATCGATGCGCTGAGGGTAAAGGCCTTGATCAGACTGCGACGCTTCATGTGCTCTCTCCGCTGGTTTTTTTTGGTGTTGGCCAAGCGGGAGGGGCGTTGCAAGGGGTGTGCCGAACCATCGGATGGCTCTGGAACGGGGTTTACAGTGGTAGATCGGGGTGGCTGTGCACTGCGATGGGAAGGCGGTGCAGAGCATGCTTCAAGTTGGGGCGTTGTTGCCGAGGACCTGATAATTCTGTCAGTAGCCGATTTTGCGCACGCCTTACACACTGAGGCAGTGTTTATTCTGTGCTCAACGAAGGAGCTCTGAGTTATGCCACTGAACCCCCTCTACAAGGTTATTGCAGGGACTTGCGCGCTGTCGTGGGTCCTCGCCACTACCGGTTGCGCACAGGTTTCAAGCGTCGAGGCGCCAGTGCCGGTTTCCGCTGATGTCTACGCTGATCAGATCGGAGACAGCCGGTTCGAGCCAGGCGCATTGCAGCAGCAGGCAAGCGGTTACAGCGTGCAAAGCGGCAATCTTCTCGGCAAGCAGGGGGTAAGCGGCGCCATGGTGGTGATCCGCGCACCCGATGGCGCCGTGACCGTCTTCGTTGACCGCGAAGGCAATCGTGGGCTGCTGCAGGTGGATGCCTCAGGCAAGCGAACTTTCACGCCTGATGTCGAGTTCGATCCACTGCAGCTAGACACTGTCGAGGACAAGCCGCAAGAAACAAGACCCTCCGCGCTACCGGCGCCCGGTGCTGTCACTTACGTGGACGCGTTGGTCGGTTTCACCACCCAGGCATTGGCCGCAAGAGAAGTCGACCCATATGCTTTTGCGCTTGGCCAGATGGAGTGGGTCAATTTGAGCTTGCGCAATTCCGCAGTCAGAAACATCGAGTTGCGCCTAGCGGGGGTTCTCGTCACTCAAGAAGATATTCCGGTGACTACCGCAGGGCTGTCGACGTGGCAGCAGCGACTGACGGCGCTGCGCTCCAGTTACCGGCATGACATCAACGTCGGCTTCTCGGTAGGCGGGGACGCCGGCGGCTGGGCCTACAGACCTGGGTATTCAAGTGTCAATTCCATCCATGGGACTTCGCCGTTCAAACACGAAATGGGCCACAACGTTGGCGGTGCCCACTGTTACCCCGCCGCTGGGGACAACTACAGACACGGCTTCGATGCCGGAGGTGGCTTTACCACCAACCTCTGTGGCAACAGCCGGCCTTATTATTCGACGCCCGACATTAGCGTCGACGGCCGCGTTATTGGTGACGCGAAAACGGCCGACATGGCTAGGCTCTGGCGCGAGCAGGCTGGTCGGCTCAGCAGCTATAGCCCAGCATTGGCCGGTGAGCGACTTATCTACGTGTCCACACAGGGAGCTGCGCAGGTTACCCTCCCGGCCGGTAATGCGAGGCGTCGCGTGGGCGTAGTGGCGCTTTCTACCGAAGTTGGCCCGATCTCCCTGGTTTACGGTGGGCAAGGTGTCACAACATTAACCGTCAAGTTGCAGGGCGCCGACGGGCGGCAGCATCCCGTCAACTTCCGCGCACTACGACACATGTCGGGGTGTCCACAGACCACGACGATGAACAGCTATCAGCTGTGCCACCCTGACAGTGGGGGGGCCATGACGCTGATTCTCTCCTACGAAGTCGAGGACAACCTTCAGCTTCCAGCGGGTTGGTACAACGGCACGGTAGAGCTGAAGGCTCTGGACGTCGACAATTCCACCTGGTCAGTCCCTATTCTGGTCACCATGGCCGTGCGTCGCTAAGCATGAGCAAGCACAGGGGCCGAGAGCAGCCCCTGTCTTCATCAGGTATTGCGAACTGACGTCCGCGGACGGCGTTGACTGCGCACAGATTGATAGGTGACCGCCAACAGCACAAACCAGATCGGCGTGACGACAAGCGCGGAGCGGGTGTCTGCTTCAAGGCTCAGCAGCACCAGAATGAAGGCGAAGAACACCAGGCACACGTAGCACATGAAGCGCCCGCCGGGCATCTTGTACTTCGAAGCCTGGTGCAGCGCTGCGCGGGTTTTGCGGTACTTCAAGTACGACAGCAGGATCAGCGTCCAGACGAACATGAACAGCACCGCCGAAACCGTAGTGATCAGGGTAAACGCCTCGACCACGTCAGGAATCAGGTAGATCAGCACCGCGCCCAGCAACAGGCAGGTACAGGAGAAGTACAGGCCGTTGGCCGGTACCGCGCGGCGCGACAGTTTCTCCAGTGCCTTCGGCGCGTCACCTTCCTGGGCCAGGCCGTAGAGCATGCGGCTGGTGGAAAACACGCCGCTGTTGGCCGACGAGGCCGCCGAGGTCAGCACCACGAAATTGATGATGCTGGCCGCTGCCGGCAGGCCGGCCAGGACGAACAGTTCGACGAATGGGCTCTTGCCCGGTACCACGTCGCGCCACGGGGTCACGGCCATGATCGCGAGCAGTGCCAGCACGTAGAACACGATGATACGGATCGGGATCGAGTTGATCGCCCGGGGCAGGGTGCGCTCTGGGTTTTTCGCTTCGGCGGCAGTGGTGCCGACCAATTCGATACCGACGAAGGCGAACACGGCGATCTGGAAGCCGGCGAAGAAGCCCATCAGGCCATTGGGGAACATGCCGCCGTCGTTCCACAGGTTGGCCAGCTGCGCGGTGCGCGCGCTCGGCGACTCGAAGCCGCTGATGACCATGTACAGGCCGGTGGCAACCAGGCCGAGGATGGCGACGATCTTGATCAGGGCGAACCAGAACTCGAGTTCGCCGAACATCTTCACGGTCACCAGGTTCAACGACAGCAGCACCGCCACGCAGGTCAGCGCGGGTATCCACTGTGGCAGTTCCGGGAACCAGAATTGCGTGTAGGCGGCGATCGCCACCACATCGGCGATGCCGGTGACCACCCAGCAGAACCAGTAGGTCCAGCCGGTGAAGTAGCCGGCCCAGGGGCCCAGCAGGTCGGCGGAGAAGTCGATGAACGACTTGTAGCTGAGGTTCGACAGCAACAGTTCGCCCATGGCGCGCATGACGAAGAACAGCATGAAGCCGATGATCATGTAGACGAAGATGATCGATGGGCCGGCAAGGCTGATGGTCTTGCCCGAGCCCATGAACAGGCCAGTGCCGATCGCGCCGCCGATGGCGATGAGCTGGATGTGGCGGTTGGTCAGGTTGCGCTGCAGATGCTGCTCTTCAGCGGGAGGGGAAGAGGTCCGGGTCATTGGCTGCATTCCATTGAGGGTCAGTCTTTTTTTGTGAAAGCCAAGTAGGCTAACACGGGCGTCCCAATTCGGGGCGCGACAGATCGACACGATTCATGGGTTGCAGGGGGCCGCTTTGCGGCCCCGCAGGCCTCAAGCCTGGGCCAGTACCCGGCGGCGCACCACCAGGCTGTCGACCAGCCACATCACTACCATCGACACCCCCACCAGCGGGAACATCACCCCCAGCACGACCATCACCCCGACCGCCGTCTTCCAGCGCGGCAGGTCATGGCGCAGCGGCGGCACACCCAGCCCGCCCGTTGGCCGGCGCTTCCACCACATCACCAAGCCACTGACCGACCCCAGCAGAATCATCAGGCACACCACAAAGATGATGATCTGGTTCAACGCCCCGAACATCTTGCCTTCATGCAGCATCACGCCCAGCTCGGTAGCCCGGGCGACCGGGCTGTAGTCCTGCCAGCGCACGTCGGCCAGCACCTTGCCGGTGTACTGATCGACATGCAGGGTGGCGTCGTTGCGCGGGTCGTCGGCGAACACCGCAACGGTGAACACGCCGTCGGCCGTGGTCGGCAAGGTAATGCTGTAGCCCGGCTCGACCTGACGCGAAGTGGCGATGTCCTCGACCTGCTGCAAGCTCACTTGCGGCGCTGCCGGGGCGTTCGACATCATGTGGTGCCCGGCATGTTCGGCATGGGCGCCGGACTGCGGCATGGGGGTGTTCTCCACCGCCCAGGGCACGGTCTGGCGGTGGGCGCTGTTGAGCTCGCGGGCCTGCTGGTCGGACTTGGGCACGTCGTTCCACATCGCGGCGGGAAAACGGTTCCATAAGTCGGCGTACTGCTTGCCCCACATGCCCGTCCAGGTCATGCCACTGAGCAACATCAGCAGCAACAGGGCCGAGCCCCAGAACCCGGTCACCGTATGCAGGTCACGCCATAACAGCCGACCGCGTGCGGAAAACCGCGGCCACAGCACGCCGGCGCTGTTGCGCCCGCGTGGCCACCACAGATACAGGCCCGACACCACCAGCACGATGCCCCAGCCCGCCGCCAGCTCGACCAGGCGATCACCGACCGTGCCGACCATCAGCTCGCCGTGCAGGGCACGGGCAACCGCCTGCAGGTTCTGTTTGCCATCCTGCTCGCCGAGCAGCTTGCCACTGTAGGGGTCGACGAACACGTTCAATTCGCGCCCGCCGTCATGCACCACGAACTGCGCGCTGCGCTCGGCATCCAGCGGCGGCAGGTACTGGCCGACATGGCCTTGTGGATAAGCCTTGTGCACCTCGGCCAGCAGGGTGTCGGCAGGCTGTCGATGATGGCCGGCTTCGACCACCATCAGGTCGCGGTACAGCAGCGGGTCGAGCTGCGGTTTGAACAGGTAGATGATCCCGGTGATCGCCAGCAGGATCATGAACGGGGCGACGAACAGCCCCGCGTAAAAATGCCAACGCCAGGCCAGGTTGTAGAAAGAGATGCGTGTTCCGCGCATGGGAACCTCCTGTTTGACCAGGTGAGGGGCGCGACCGCAGCCGCGCCCATTGTTGTTGTCAGAAGCTGAAGTCGACCTTGGTCCAGAAGGTCCTGCCTGGCTCGTTCACCGGCTGTGGGTCTGTGGCCGGGTAGCCGAACCCGGCGTTCCCGGCCAGGTTCAAGTGCTCGGCGTAGGTTTTGTCGAACAGGTTGTCGACCCCTGCGCTGAGCTTGAGGTTGTTGTTCACCTTGTAGGCACCATTGAGCGAGAACACGCCGAAGCCAGCGCTCTTGTCGTAGTCCTTGCCCACCACATTGCCTTGGTTCTCGGCGATGCGGTTTTGCGCGGCCACCAGCCGCCACAGGGCGCCGACACTCCAGACGTCGCGGCTGTAGGTCAGGCCCAGGCGACTCTCCAGGGGCGGCATTTGCGGTAGCGCTTTGCCATCACTGCTGTTCTTGCCCCAAGCGTAGGCCAGGGTAGCGTCGGCTTTCCAGTTTTCGCTGAGCTTGTAGGCCGCGCCCAATTCGCCGCCCATGATGCGCGCGTCGATGTTCTGGGCCTGGGAGGTGCTCATGCCCATCATGCCGGTGCGGTAGTCGAACAGAATGTAGTCGCGGATCTGCCCGACATACCCCGAGGCCCAGGCCTCCAGGCGTTCGTCGCGGTACTGGATGCCGAAGTCGAGCTGGGTGGTCTTCTCTGGCTTGATGCCGTCGAAGGCGTTGGCAGCACCGGCCGGCGCTTGCTTGGGCGAGAACAGTTCCCAGTAGTCGGGGAAGCGCTGGGCATGGCCCAGGCCGATGTAGGTGGTAGCGGAAATGGCCGCCAGGTCGTGCTCGTAGCGCACGAAACCGCTGGGCAAGGTATCGGCGCGGGTGTCGCCTACAGTGGCGCTGCCTTTGCGCAAGTCACGGGCCGAGGCACGGTCCAGGCGGGCGCCGCTGATCAGCCGGTCTGCGTCGCTGACGTACCAGGTCAGCTCGCTGAAGGCACCGTAGTTATGGAAGTCGGCGTCCTTGGTCCAGGCCTGGCCCTTGTGCGCATCGACGCCCATGCCGCCGCGCTGGCGATGCTCGTTGGTCTGCGCATCGATGCCGCTGACCAGTTGCACATCGGCCCAGCGCCAGGTCGCCTTGACCCGGGCGCCCATGGTGCGGCGGTCGACGTTGCTGACCATGGGCATGCCCATCATGCCGCTGCCGGAGGGGGTACGCAGGCTGTAGTTGTCCATCACGTGGTCGGCGTAGTTGTAGTAGACCTGCGCCTCGACCTTGTCGAGCACGTCGCCGAGGTTGGACTTCTCGAACCGCAGCCCCAGGCTTTCACGCTTGAACTGCGAGCCGTCCATGCCGCGCCCGGCATAGCGTGCTTCGCCGTCGCCCTTGCCGGCGGTGAGTTCCAGCAGGGTGTCCTGGTCGGGGGTCCAGCCGAGGGTGACATCGCCGTTCCATTTGTCCCAGCGCGACGGCACGGTGTCATCGTTGCCGTCATGGTAGTCGTCCGAGCGCGACTGGTTGCCGACGAAGCGGGCATAGGCCTGGCTGTTGCCGGCGGCGGCGTCCAGTACCTTGTCGAAGCGGCCATTGGAGCCGGCCAGCAGGCTGGCGTTGACGCGGCTGCCCAGGGTGCCGAATTTTTCCGGTTCGCGTTCGAAGAGGATGGTACCGGCCGAGCCGCCAGGGCCCCAGATCACGCTTTGCGGGCCTTTGATCACGGTCAGGCGGTCGTAGGTTTCGGGTGATATATACGACGTCGGTGCATCCATGCGGTTGGGGCAGGCGCCCAGCATCACGCCGCCATTGGTGAGGATGTTCAGGCGTGAACCGAACATGCCGCGCAACACGGGGTCACCGTTGGTGCCGCCGGAGCGGATTGCCGAGAAACCGGGGATGGTCTTGAGGTAATCGGCACCGTCGCTGGCCGGTACCGGCTGGCGTGGGTCCTTCGGGTTGGTGACCACGGTCAGCGGCGAGCTGGGCGCCACGGCGGTGATCACCGTCGGGCTCAGCTCGGGGGCGGCATGCGCGTGCTCGGCGTGGCCGAGGTCGCTGGCCAGGGCCATGGGCGCGATCAGCGAACCGCAGACGGCGGCGATGGCCCCGCGCAGGGACAGGGCAAAAACAGGGGTGCAGCCAGACATAATGATTCCAGTCGATCAGTCATGAGTGAGCGCGAAGCCTCCTGGCTCCGTGCGGACAATGTGTTTTCAGACGCTGATCGAGGAAGGCGGCGCGCGGCTGCGCGCACCCGGGAATACAGCCTGCCGGGCATGCCCCTGGCGCGTGGTTGCAAGAAGGTGAGTGGAGGGGACTGCTACGCCGGCACTGAGCGGGCTGAGGGTTTGCGGCAGTGCGGGGCAGTTGAACAGCAGGCTGCAGTAGCCGCACTTTTCCCACATCACATGCAGTTGGCCATCGCCGCCATGGCCATCATGGCTGTGGTGCGAGTCCACGCTCTGCGCGTGCTCGGGGGCCATCGACATGCCCGTCGGCATGTTCATGCCGGCGTGGTGGTCCATCGGCATCGACTGGGAAACCAGCGGGCCGATGAAGATCATCCACATGGCGAACAGGCTCAGCCAGCCGCCCCCAACGCACCTGCGTTCAGGGCGGGGGGTACGGCTGATGCTGTTGCGCGGCAGGCTCATGGCGAGTGCCTGTCAGCTAATGTTCAGTGCGCGTGTTCGTGAGCCTGGGGCTGGCCCGAGGGCGCCTCTTTCTGCACGGCGACTTCGACCGTGACATCACCGGCCTTCTCGAAGTGCAGGGTCAACGGGAAACGCTTGCCGTCGCTGAGCAGGCTGCGGTCCTTGGGCTGCATCAGCATCACGTGGTAGGCGCTGGGGGCGAAGGTCACATCCTTGCCGGCGGGTACTACCACGCTGGGCACCTGTTGCATCTTCATGGTGCCGCTGGCCGTCATGGCATGCTCGTGCAACTGGGCGTCATCGCTGATGGGGCTGTCGACACTCAGCAGGCGGTCATCGGCCTGGCCATTGTTGTGCACGACGAAATACGCGGCGACGTTGGGCGCGTTGGGGGGCAGTTGCAGCGACCAGGGGTGCGCGATGTGCAGGTTGCCCACGGTGTATTCGTGGGCAGTGGCGAAGGCGCTGGGCAGCAGCAGGGCGGCCACGACGAGGGCTTGCTTGAGCATGGTGAGTCTCCGATCTGTTCAGGTTCAGGCGGACAGCGTGAGCAACTCAGACCAGAGGGGAGGCACGGGGGTTGAGCGCGGGCCATAGCTGGCGCGGCGTGGGTTGGTAGTCGGCAAGCAGCGGCAGGTGCCCGGCGTGCAGTGTCGGCGGGTTGTGCAGCTGCGGCGGGTAGCCGGGCAAGGCCAGCAGCGGTGCGGCACCCGAGCAGCACCAGCAGTTCATCATGCTGGCGCTGTCGTCGCTTTGCGGGCCGAGGTCGATCTTGGCCAGGGCCTGGACGTCGACCTTGGCCTTGTTGGCCATGCTGGAACAGAAAGCCCCCCACAGCAACTGCTCGGCCGGGCCCTTGGGCGCGGCAGAAGACAGCGGCATGGCCAGCAGGTTGAACAGCACTGCTAGGCAGGCTATCCAGGCAATGTGCCGACGTGGGGGCATGGAGAGATCCGGTCAGGAATCGTGGTGGGTATTGTAAGGCGCAGTATAGGTAAAAAAGGCGGGGTGCGGTGAAGTGACGCAGGTGGGGAGGGGCTGGGGCCGCTTTGCGGCCCCTTCGCGGGGCAAGCTTGGCCCGCTAACTCAGGGCTTGTTGCGGCCCATCAGGCCGCGCACGGTCTCTTGCAGGTCTGCAGGCAACACCACGACTTTGGCATTGCTGCTGCTGGCCAGGTTCTCCATCGCGCCGATGTAGCGCTCGCCCAGCAGGTACATGGCCGGCACGGTCTCGTTGCCCACGGCCTCCTTGACCAGCGAAATCGCCCGTGCCGACGCCTCGGCCAGGTTGATCTGCGCCTCGGCGTCCAGCTTGGCGGATTGCAGGCGTGCTTCAGCTTCGAGGATCGCAGCCTGCTTGGCACCCTCGGCACGGGTGACGTCGGCTTTACGTTCACGCTCGGCAGCGGCCTGGCGTTCCATGGCCAGTTGCATGTTCTCGGACGGCTTGATGTCCTGGATCTCGACCGAGCGCACGGTCACGCCCCAGTCTTCGGTCTGCTCGGACATCGCCTCGCGCAGGCGGGCCTTGATCTGCTCACGGCTGGACAAGGCTTCGTCCAGGTCCATGGCACCGACGATGGCGCGCAGCGAGGTCATGGTCAGGCTGGTGACGGCGAAGGAGAAGTTCTGTACGCCGTACGAGGCCTTCTGCGGGTCGACTACCTTGGCGAAGCACAAGGCGTTGGCGACGATCACCGCGTTGTCCTTGGTGATGATTTCCTGCTCTTGCACATCGAGGATGATGTCTTTGGTGGGCAGGCGGTAGGCGACCACGTCCACGTACGGAATGACGATGTTCAGGCCGGGTTTGAGGGTGTTGTTGTAGCGGCCAAGGCGCTCGACGATCCACTCCTCGCCTTGGGGCACGATACGCACCCCCTTGAACACGGTGATCAGGACGAACAGGGCGAGGGCGCCCACGACGATAAGGCTGGTCATGATACGAACTTCCTTTCAGTACGGATTCAGGCCCGGATGACGCGGGCGGTATTGCCTTCGATGGCGGTGAGGCGCACACGCTCGCCGGACGGGATTTCAGTGTCGGCGACGCAGGTCCATTCTTCGTTGCCGAGGATCGGCTTCTGGAAACGCACGCGGCCTTTCTGGAACTCGGAAACGCTGGCGGTCAGCAGGCCGACTTCACCGATCACGCTATCGGCCGTCCATCGCACATCCGGTTTTTTGCGCCGGAACAACTTGAACCACAGGGCGGTGGTGGCTGAAGACAGCAGCACCCACAGCAGCATCTGCATATCCAGTTGCAGGCTGGGTGCGGCGAGCGAGATGAGCGAAACCAGCACGGCACCGATGCCGAACCAGAGAATGAAGAACGTAGGCAGGACCAGTTCGAGCAGGATCAGCGCGATACCGAACACCAGCCAGATCCACCATTGCATTTCCATATGAATGAAGCCTTCCGGGGGAGGGGGGAAGAGTTTAGGGCAGAGAATGGGCGGAAGGCTATTCAGACAAGTTGGCGTTGGGTGTAGGGAGAGGCTGATTTGGCATGGAGGCGGTTGGGGGGGAGAAGTGCTTGGCGTAGGTTTTTTGGCGCCTTGAAGATCGAGCGCCGCCCGCGCGGCGCTCGATCTCGAAGGCGCTACAAAACCCACGCCATGCGCCTCGTCCCTACCCGCAGCCCAAGTCCGCCATCAACGCTTCACACGCCCCATACTCCCGATCCACCCCAGGCAGCGCCGGCCGCTCCAGAATCAACACCGGCACCCCCAGCTCCCGGGCCACTTCAAGCTTGGGCTCGGTCGCCAGGCTGCCGCTGTTCTTGCTGATCAGCACATCAATCTGCCGCCGCGCGAACAACGCACGCTCGTCTTCAATACGAAACGGCCCACGTGCGCCAATCACTTCGCAGCGGTCGTTACCCGGGCAGGCTTCCAGGGCCCGCAATGTCCAGAACTGTTCTGGCGGTATCTCTGCCAGATGCTGCAACGGCTCGCGCCCCAGCGTGAACAGCGGCCGCCGGAAGGGCGCGAGTGCGTCGATCAGCCCCGCCCAGTCTTGCACCTCGCGCCAGTCGTCACCCGGCTGCGCCTGCCAGGCAGGCCGGCGCAACGCCCAGCACGGAACACCTGCAGCGCGTGAGGCAACAGCGGCGTTGTGGCTGATTTGCGCGGCATAGGGGTGGGTGGCATCGATCAGCAGGGTGATACCCGCCTCACGCAGGTAGCGGGCAAGGCCTTCGGCACCGCCAAAGCCGCCAACCCGCACCTGGCATTGCAGGCCCTGCGGCACGCGGCCGATGCCTGCCAGGCTGTAGACATGCTGCGGGCCAAGCTGGCGGGCGATGGCCAGGGCCTCGGTCACGCCGCCCAGCAGCAGGATGCGCGCGCTCATTGCACGCCCGCCTGGCCGACGATACCGCCTTGGCGGTCGATGGCGAACACCTCGACCTGGACCTGCGCGGGCACCACGCTGCGGGCGAATGCCAGCGCATGCGCGCAGACGGCGTCGCCCAGGGCAATGCCGGCGGCATGGGCCAGTGCCAGGGCTTGCTGGCTGGTGTTGGCGGCGATGATCGCGGCCTGAAGGTTTGCATCGGCGCCGACAGCCGCCGCCCAGCCGGCCAGTTGCGGCAGGTCGATGCTCGAATGGCGGCTGTGCAGGTCCATGTGCCCGGCGGCCAGCTTGCTGATCTTGCCGAAGCCACCGCACAGGCTCAGGCGCGCTACCGGCACCTTGCGCAAGTGCTTGAGTACGGCACCGACGAAGTCGCCCATTTCGATCAGGGCGATTTCCGGCAGGCCGTAGACCCGGCGCATGGTGTCTTCGCTGGCGTTGCCGGTACAGGCGGCAATGTGCGTGTAGCCGTTGGTGTGGGCCACGTCGATACCCTGATGGATCGAGGCGATGTAGGCCGCGCAGGAAAACGGCCGGACGATGCCGCTGGTGCCCAGGATCGACAGCCCGCCGAGGATGCCAAGGCGCGGGTTCATGGTTTTGAGCGCCAGCAATTCACCGCCCTGCACGTTGACCGTCACTTCGAAGCCGCCGTGATAGGCACACGCCTCGGCCAGGCGTTGCAGGTGTTCGCCAATCATGCGTCGGGGCACCGGGTTGATCGCCGGCTCGCCCACCGCCAGTACCAGCCCCGGGCGCGTCACGGTCCCCACACCATGGCCGGCGACAAAGCGGATGCCGGGCTCGGCCAGCAAGCGGACCTGGCTGTAGAGCAGGGCGCCATGGGTCACGTCCGGGTCGTCGCCGGCGTCCTTGAGGGTACCGGCTTCAGCGCACTGGCCTGCGCGACGGCAGAACTCCAGGCGCATCTGCACCACCTTGCCCTTGGGCAGGGTGATGCTCACTGCGTCGTCACAGACGCCTGTCAGCAGCAGGCGCGCTGCTGCGAGGCTGGTGGCGGTGGCACAGCTGCCGGTGGTCAGGCCGCTGCGCAGCGGCGCGGGTTGTTCGTGGGTTTCTTCACGCATCGAAGGGTTTCACCACGTCCAGCAAGGTGATCGGCAAGGCCTGGCGCCAGGTGTCGAACGCCCCTAGCGGCTGCACGTGGGCAACATGGATACGGGTCAGCTCGCCACCGTGCTGCTCGCGAAAATGCGCCAGGGCCAATTCGCTTTGCAGGGTGACCGCGTTGGCCACCAGCCGCCCACCCGGGCGCAGACGCTCCCAGCACAGCTCCAGCACGCCTTCACGGGTTACCCCGCCACCGATGAAGATCGCGTCGGGCTGCTCAAGGCCTGCCAATGCCGCCGGCGCCTTGCCGCGTACCAGTTGCAGGCCGGGTACGCCCAGTGCATCGCGGTTGTGTTCGATAAACCCCTGGCGCCCTTCGTCGGCCTCGATGGCCAACGCACGGCAGGCAGGGTGGGCACGCATCCACTCGATGCCGATCGAGCCACAGCCTGCGCCCACGTCCCACAGCAGCTCGCCGGGCTGCGGGGCGAGGCGGGCCAGGGTGATGGCGCGGACATCGCGCTTGGTCAGTTGGCCGTCATGCTGGAAGGCCGTGTCTGGCAGCCCGGCAACCCGTGGCAAGCGTGGTGCATCGGGCGCGGCGAGGCACTCGATGGCCACCAGGTTCAGCGCTGCAACCTGGGTGTGAGGCCAGTCCTGGGCGCTGCCGGCCAGTTCGCGTTCATCGGCGCCGCCAAGGTGTTCGAGCACGCGCAGGCGACTTGGCCCGAAACCACGCGCGCACAGCTGGGCGGCAATCGCGGCAGGGCTGTCGCCGTCGTTGCTCAGCACCAGCAGGCGGGCACCGCTGTGCAGCTGGGCATTGAGCGCCGCCAGCGGCCGGGCGACCACCGATACCACCTGCACCTCCTGCAGCGGCCAGCCCAGGCGGGCGGCAGCCAGGGCGCAAGAGGACGGCATCGACAGCACGCGCATCTCACTGGCGGGCACCTGGCGTGCCAGGCTGGCGCCGACGCCGAAGAACATCGGGTCGCCGCTGGCCAACACGCAGACAGGGGCACCGCGCGCTGCGAGTACCGGCGCCAGGGCGAACGGGGTGGGCCAGCTCAGCCGCTCGCCGACCACGCAGCGCGGCAGCAAGGCCAGTTGGCGGGGGCTGCCGAAGATCCGCGAAGCGCCCAGCAGGGCGCGCCGGGCCTGCTTGCCCAGGCCGTTGAAGCCGTCTTCGCCGATGCCTACTACTGTCAGCCAGGGTGCCATGTGTTTCAATCCGCCATTTCTGGGGCGCGAAGCGGCCCCGGGTAAACGATAAGCTCGACCACCGGCTTTTCATGCCGCCGGACAAAGCAGGCATAATACCGCGCCTTCTACACTCAAGCGCACTTCACAGATTGCCGGACACCCCTTTGAAGCAGGCCCAAGCCCCCGATGTTTCACCTCGCCCCTCGGCCTGCCCGGGGTTGTGGCGCATCGTCAATGCGCGTGATGGTGGGATTTGCCGGGTCAAGCTGCCCGGTGGCCTGCTGCTGGCCGATCAGGCCGATGCCGTGGCCGAGGCCGCCGAACGCTTCGCCGGCGGCGTGATCGAGGCGACCAACCGCGCCAACCTGCAGGTCCGCGGTATCGGCAGCGACCACAATGGCCTGGTCGCCAGGTTGCTGGCCGCCGGCCTGGGCCCGCGCGATGCCGCCGGTGACGATGTGCGCAACCTGATGCTCAGCCCGCTGGCCGGGCATGACCCGGCCATGTTGCTGGATGCCCGACCATTGGCGGGGCAGATCCTCGCCATGCTCGAAAGCACACCGCGTTTTCATCAATTGTCGGCCAAGTTCGCCGTGCAGCTGGACGCCGGTGAAGGCCTGGCCATGCTCGAACACCCCCATGACCTATGGCTTTCGGCTCTGCACCTTGAGCAGCGCACGTGGCTGGCGTTTGGCCTGGCGGGCTGCCCGGCCGACGGCCAGGTGCTCGGTGCCGTGCCGCTGGAGCAGGGCCTGGCCCTGGTGCGTGCGGTGCTGGCGCGTTTCCTTGATCTGGCGTCTGCGGACCAATCGCGTATGCGCCAATTGCTGGAAGGCTGTTCGGCCGCGTTTTTCGTCGAAGGGCTCGGCCTGGACATTCGTCGCGATGCTGCCGTGCTGCAATGGCGCCGTGCACGAAACCACCCCGTATGGCTGGGGGTACTGCCACAAAACCACGGCCTTGCGCTGGGCGTCGCCCCGCCCCAGGGCCGGTTGACGCCGGAGATGCTGCGCGGTGCCGCGCACATCGCCCGCCACCTGGGTGACGGCAGCCTGCGCCTGAGTCCCTGGCAAAGCCTGGTGCTGACCAATCTCGATCTGGCCCACATCGAGCAGGCCCAGGCGCAGCTGTCCGCCTTGGGCCTGCTTTGCCACCGCCATGAGCCGCTGGCGCGCATCACCGCGTGCACCGGCAGCAGTGGGTGCGCCAAGGCCCACGGCGAGACCAAGGCCGATGCCGTTGCCCTGGCCGCGCTGCTCGGCCCAGGCGTTCCCGGCAGCGTGCACCTGTCCGGTTGCCCCCGATCTTGCGCCGTGGCCCATGTTGCCCCGGCCACTTTGCTGGCCCGTTCACCGGGCCGTTACGACTTGTATGTGCGCGATGCGCGCCTGCCGGGCTTCGGTGCCCTGCGCGCCATCGACCTCACCTTGAACGAAGCAGGCGCCATGCTCGACCTGCCGACGGAGCACCTTGATGATTGACTACATCCGCGATGGTCAGGAGATCTATCGCAATTCCTTCCGGATCATCCGCGAGGAAGCCCGACTCGAGCGGATACCCGCAGACCTCGAAAAGCTCGCCGTGCGCGTGATCCATGCCTGCGGCATGGTCGAGGCCATCGACGGCTTGCAGTTCTCCGAAGGGGCAGGCCGCGCCGGGCGCGAGGCCCTGGCCAAGGGCGCGCCGATTCTGTGCGATGCGCACATGGTTGCTGAAGGCATTACCCGCGCGCGCCTGCCGGCGAACAACCCGGTGATCTGCACCCTGCGTGACCCGAGCGTGCCTGGCCTGGCCAAAGACGCCGGCAATACCCGTTCTGCCGTGGCCCTGGAGCTGTGGCGCCCACACCTGGAAGGCAGTGTGGTGGTGATCGGCAATGCCCCGACCGCACTGTTCTACCTGCTGGAAATGCTCGACGCCGGTGCGCCCAAGCCTGCGCTGATTCTCGGCTTCCCGGTCGGTTTCGTGGGTGCGGCCGAATCCAAGGCCATGCTGGCCGCCGACAGCCGCGGCGTGCCGTTCGTGATCATGCAAGGCCGCCTGGGCGGCAGCGCGATGGCCGCTGCCGCGGTCAACGCCCTGGCCACGGAGGTGGAATGATGACCCCACGTGGACGTCTGCTCGGCCTGGGCGTAGGCCCCGGCGACCCTGAACTGATCACCGTCAAGGCCCTGCGCCTGCTGCGCGAGGCGCCGGTTGTCGGCTACTTCGTGGCCAAGGGCAAGCGCGGCAACGCGTTCGGCATCATCGAGGCGCACCTGCAGGCCGAGCAGACACTGCTGCCGCTGGTCTACCCGGTCACCACCGAAGCGCTGCCGGCGCCGCTGTCCTATGAACAGGTGATCAGCGATTTCTACGATGAAGCCAGTGTGCAGGTTGCCGAGCACCTGGATGCCGGCCGCGACGTGGCGGTGATCTGCGAGGGCGACCCGTTCTTCTACGGCTCCTACATGTACCTGCATGACCGCCTGGCGCAGCGCTATGAGGCCGAAGTGATCCCTGGCGTCTGCTCGATGCTGGGGGGGGCGTCGGTGCTGGGCGCGCCGCTGGTCTACCGCAACCAGAGCCTTTCGGTGCTGTCGGGCGTGCTGCCGGCCGAGGAACTGAAGCGGCGCCTGGCCGATGCCGATGCTGCCGTGATCATGAAGCTTGGCCGCAACTTCCCCAAGGTGCGTGAGGTGTTGGCCGAGCTGGGCCTGGACAGCCGTGCGCTGTATGTCGAACGGGCAACCATGGCCAATCAGAAGATCGTGCCGCTGGCGGAGGTCGACCCGCTGTCGTCGCCGTACTTCTCGCTGATTATCGTACCGGGTGAAAAATGGCAGGGATGAGCATGCACAAGGCACCGGCAATCGTCGTGCTTGGCCCTGGCAGCCTGGCCACGGCGCAGCGCATTCAGCTGTGTTATCCACACGCCTCGATCCATGGCCTGAGTGGCCGGGTCGAGGGCGCCGATCAGCTTTACGCATCGTTTGGCGACACCCTGCGCACGTTGTATCAGCAGGACACCCCGATCATCGCCCTGTGCGCCGCAGGCATCGTTATCCGCAGCCTGGCCAGCCTGCTCAGTGAAAAAGGCGTCGAGCCGCCGGTGCTGGCAGTGGCCGAGGATGGCAGTGCGGTAGTGCCGCTGCTCGGTGGCCTGGGTGGCGTGAATGTGATGGCGCGTGAGATCGGCGAAGCGCTGGGCGTGGCCGCAGCCATCACCACCAGTGGCGAGCTGCGCTTTGGCACCTGCCTGCTGAACCCGCCACAGGGCTATGCCCTGGCGGACATCGAGCAAGGCAAGCGCTTTGTCTCTGACCTGCTGGCCGGTGAGGCGGTGCGCGTCGAAGGCGATGCACCTTGGCTTGAGCAGGCGCAGCTGCCCGCGAGCGAGAGCGCCCGGCGCACCATCCATGTCGGCCATCAGGCACGCCCGAGCAGCCGTGATGAGCTGTTGATCCACCCGCGTTCGGTCGTGGTGGGCGTCGATACCGCTGACCTGCAAGGCATCCGCGCCGCGCTGCAGGCGGCGGGTATCGCCGAGCAATCGCTGGCCTGCCTGTTAGCTGGCGAGCACGCCATGGCCGATGCCGCCCTGCACGAGGCTGCACAGGCCCTTGGCGTGGCGCTGCGTTTTGCAGCCAAGCCTGGCGACCTGCGTGACATGCTGGCCCAGGCGCTACCCGGCGCCGAGTTGATCGAGCAGGCGGGTACCGTCATCGCCGTGGCCCCGGCGCCGGTGGATGCCGCGCAGGTCGGCCGCCGCCGTGGTCGGCTGGCGGTGATCGGCCTTGGCCCAGGCGCTGCCGAGCTGATGGTGCCGGCGGTCAAGGCCGAGCTGGCCCGCGCCGAGGACATCCTCGGCTACGAAACCTACGTGCGCATGGCCGGGCCGTTCCGCGCCGATCAGGTGCAGCATTGCACCGACAACCGCGAAGAGATGCAGCGCGCTCGGCATGCCTTCGAACTGGCCGCCCAAGGGCGTTCGGTGGTGGTGGTGTCGTCGGGTGACCCGGGCGTGTTCGCCATGGCCGCAGCGGTGCTCGAAGCGTTGCACGAATCCAGTGACCCGGCCTGGCATCGGGTCGATCTCGAGATCCTGCCGGGGGTTTCGGCCTCGCTGGCCACTGCCGCTCAGGCGGGGGCACCGCTGGGGCACGACTTCTGCGTGATGTCGCTGTCGGACAACCTCAAGCCGTGGTCGATCATTGAAAAACGTCTGGACCTGGCCGCCCAGGCGGACCTGGTGCTGGCCTTCTACAACCCGATTTCCAAATCCCGACCGCATCAGCTTGGGGTGGCACTGGAGGTTGTGCGTCGGCACCGCGATGGGAGCACGCCTGTAGTCCTTGGCCGTGACATCGGTAGGCCGGGGCAGACGCTGAAGGTAGTCACTTTGGCCGAGCTGCTGCCGGAAATGGTCGACATGCGCACCATGGTCCTGCTCGGGTCGTCCACGACCTGCCAATTTCCGAGGGCCGATGGCGAACAGTGGGTGTACACCCCGCGCTGGTACCCGGCCCCGGGTTGAGGCACCGAGGGAACCTGTTCATGCCTGTTACCCGGCCCTTTGCAGCATAGGGTGAAGGCCCCTCGACGATACCCGTCGGGGCCTTCAAGGACCCTGCAAATGACCGATGAAAACACTATCAATGGCGATAGCATCGCCGTTGTCGAGCAATCGCTGCTCGCGCTCAGCGCAGGCATGTCGGTGCAAAGCCGGCGCGATGCCAAGACAACGTTCCAGTTTGCCTCTCGTGTAGCGTCCAAGCTGCATGATCGCGATGGCGAATCCGAAGCCTGGTTCAACAAGTTCGTGCAGGTGATGCACACCTTGGGTTGGGCGGTGGGTAAACGCTCCTACGAGCGCGACTATGACCAAAGCCGATCGCTGACGTTGGGGCCGATTGCTTTCAAAGTCGCCAGCACCGCAGGCCAGGCCTTGCTCGGCGGCCCCATGGGCGCGGCCATGGCCAAGCTGGCGGGCAAGGCCCTTTCGGCACTGGGCAACATCGAGGAAGCCCAGCAGATCTACAAGCAAAACCTCAAAGGCCACCCTGTCTCGACCACGGGGCTGGCGGCCTGCATCGAAACGCCTGAAGGCGAACTGTTCATGCTGGTGAATGCCTTCAGTGCCTCGCCGAGTGAAAACGACCTGAATACCACCGTGTTCGAATGGAAGAGTTCGAGCAAGGAGCGCTATTGCGGTTCGGTTGTGCTCAGTCTCAACGAAGTGGTCTACACCGACGAGGTGCGGGCAACGACCGAGCAGAAGCTGATCGACAAGGCGGTCAAGGCTGTCAGCGAATTTGAAATCTGACAGCGGAGCGGGGCTTTCAGGCCCCGTTTTTCTTCTCATGTGATTGAACATCGAGGTATTGCGATGAGTAAGGATGCCTATTCCTTATGGCTCGTTGGCGGCACGGCTTTGTTGGTCGCAGAAGTGGCATTGCCGTCTCGGCAATATGCACTGGACTCGTTGCTGTTTGCACAGTTGCGTTCGGACAAACTGAATGGCTCACGCTTTGCCGATTATGCACGCTGGTACAGCGGTTACCGTGAAGCGTTGGAAGCGCGTGGGTGGGGCATCCCAGGCAGTCGCAGTGATTATCAGCCCTTGCAGGGCAGCGTCCCGCTGACTCAGCGTCTTACCGATGAATTGCAGGCCCGTCATCCGGGGCTCTCGCCCTATTTGCAGGCAGCCATCGCCAGGCTGTCTCAGAATGAGGTGCAGCAGTACCTGCGGCCTTTCACCCTGGACGAGCACGGTCAGGCAACCCATGTGGTCTACGAGCTGGGGGTGATGCTGCCAGGCCCTTCCCTGGATCTGTGTGGGTTGGCCTTGACCACTGCCACGCCTGCCACCCAGATCCTCCCTGGCGCGGTACTGGCGTCGTCACCCACCGATAAGGTCGATCTGCGCACTACCCTCGCAACCTTGGGCGAGCAACTGACCGAAGTTGACCGTGAAAGCCTGCACGCGCTGCTTGAGCGCAAGCAGTACGCAGAACGCATCAGGAACTTGGGCGTGCTGAACCCGGAGGGCAGCCATGCAAACCTATGAAGCCGCAGTGGTCGGTGCCAGCCTGGTCTCTTTCATCCCCGGTATCAGCTTAGGACAGCGCAAGGCCGTCAAGCTCGCCACACTGTGGGCTGAGACTGTGACTTTGCAGGATATGGCCAAAGAGACTGCCCAGGAACAGTATCAGTATTACCGCAAGAAGTTGATGTACCTGGGGTGGGACGCGAAGTCGGCTGAAGAAGTGCATTGGCCGGACCCTGAGCGGCCGAAAATCGTTGATCAGGCGCTGAGCAAGATCGACGCCATCGCCGGGGTTCGGCATTCCAGCCATATGGCACTGGCGCTTGAGGCACTGAAGAAGAACAGCAAGCCGTTGCTGCATTTTGAAGCGCGCAGTATGGCTAGGGCGCAGTTTCAGCTTCTGTCCTGCGCGCCGGTGAGTGGTAGCTACGTGGACATCGTGGTGTATCACGAGGCCGGCAAAACCGCAGCGTTCACGGCAGGATTTGTGTTTCATGAGCGCCGCGACATGCACGTGAACGCAGAGCTGGTGCGGTTCAATACACGTCTGTTCGACCAGGAACGCCGCAGTGCGGTTGAGCGTGCGTTGGTGAGCATCGCGCTGAAGGAAATCCATGAAATGGAGGTCTAGAGCACCAGGTAACCCTTGATCCCGGTAAAGATGATCTGCGCCGCCAGGGCACAGACGAACAGCCCCATCAGGCGGCTGACGATCTGCAGGCCCTGGTCGCCGAGCAGCCGCTCGATGCCGTGCGACAGGTACAGCACCAGGCCCACGGTAAAGCTGGCCAGCGCGATACTGACGATGGCCAGCAGCTTGTCGTCCCAGTGCGGCTGGCCCACGCCCATCACCAGCAGCGCACCGATGGTGCCGGGGCCGACGGTCAGCGGGATGGTCAGCGGCACGATGGTCACATCCTGCTGCACGTTGTCGGCTTGCACGGCGGGTTTGCCCTGGGCCATGCCCAGCGCAGAGATGAACAGCACACTGCCGGCACCGATGCGGAAGGCGTCGGCGGTGATGCCGAAAATACCGAAGATCGCCCGCCCGAACAGGTACAGCAGTATGCTGGCGACCAGTGCGGCGAAGGCCACCTTCCAGGCCAGTTGCTTGCGTTCCTTGCTGGAGTGGCCGCGGGTCAGGCTGATGAAGCAGGACAGCACGAAGAACGGGCTGTAGAGCACGAGCATCTTCAGGTAGACGCTGAACAACTCATGGAGCATGGGCGTTGATCCTCGGCTGCGGTGCAGGCCTGTTGGCACTTCATCGGCATGGGTTACGGGATAGGCGCAGGGTCCGTCTTGGCTTCCCGGTGATTCGCCCAATACTGGATCAGCTCGCGCAACTGCGACAGCTCCACCGGCTTGGCCATGTGCCCATCCATGCCCGCCAGCTTGGCGCGCTCCTTGTGCTCGGCAAGGATATGCGCAGTCAGCGCCACCACCGGCGTGCGCTGGCGCTGCTGTGCGGCTTCCCACGCGCGCAGTTGCTGGGTCGCCGAGAAACCGTCCAGCACAGGCATCTCGCAGTCCATCAGCACCAGGTCATAGCGTTGCGCTTTCATCGCTTGCAACGCCTCTTCACCGTTGCAGGCCGTGTCCGGCTCAAGGTTGAGCTTGCCGAGCATGCCACGGATGACCTTGGTGGAAATACTGTTGTCCTCGGCGACCAGCACGCGGAAGTCGCTGGGCAGGTCCAGTGCTTGCGGGGTACCGGGCAGGCTGGCGGGCACCGCTTGCTCACGGCCGCGTTGGGCCAGCTCTTCAGCCAGCGTGGTCTTGAGTGTATAGCCCGCCACCGGTTTGGCGAGAATCCGCTTGACCCCGGCATTGCGCGCGATGACCTTGCTCGGCGCATTGCTGATGCCGGTGAGCATCACCACCAGGATGTCGTGGTTGAGGCTGGGGTCTTCCTTGATCTTGGCCGCCAGTTGCATACCGGTCATGCCGGGCATGTTCTGGTCCAGCAGCACGGCATCGAAGTAATCACGCAAGTGGGCCTTGGTGCGCAGCAACGCCAGCGCCTCCTTGCCTGACGGCACCGCGCTGACATTCATGCCCCAGGCGCTGCACTGCTGTACCAGCACCTTGCGGCAGGTGTCGTTGTCGTCCACCACCAGTACCCGAGCGTCGCGCAGCGGGCCGTCGAGGTCGGCGGGTGGCTGTTCAAGGCGCGAAGGGTCCAGCGGCAGGGTCAGCCACAGGGTGTTGCCCATGCCGCTGCTGCTCTTGATGCCGAATTCGCCCTGCATCAGGCCGATCAACTGCTTGGCGATGACCAGCCCGAGGTGGCCGCCCAGCTTGTTGCTGGAGAGGAAGTGGTGGCTGTGCAGCTCGGCTTGCAGCAGCGCTTCGCGCTCGGCGGCGGGCAACGGTTCGCCGCTGTCCTGCACGGCAATGCGCAAACGCGGGGTCGCGCCGCGCTGGTCGAGCGCCACCACCAGCAGGATCTCGCCCTGGTCGGTGTTTTTAAGAGCATTTTCCAGCAGGCTCGACAGCGCCTGGCGCAGGCGTGTCGGGTCGCCACTGATCACCCGTGGCACTTGCGGCTGGGTAAAGCTGATCAGCTCGATGTTCTGCTGCTCGGCCTTGGCCCGGAAGATGTTCAGGCAGTCCTCGATCAGGGCGTTGAGGTCGAACTGCACATCGTCCAGCTCGATCTGCCGTGACTCCAGCTTGGAGATGTCGAGAATCTCGTTGATCAGCGTCAGCAACTCGTTGCCGGCGCTATGGATGGTTTGCACATAGTCGCGCTGCTTGACCGACAACGGCGTGCCGAGCAGCAGCTCGGTCATGCCCAGCACGCCGTTCATGGGCGTACGGATTTCGTGGCTGATCTTGGCCAGGAACTCGGCCTTGGCGTTGATCTCGGCATCGCTGGCGGCCAGTGCACGGCTGGCGCTGAAGCGCTCTTCGCTCATGCGTCGCAGGCGTTCGCTGACCGCCAGGTTCAGCAGCAGGCCGCTGATGACGGTCAGGCCCATGAGCACGCACAGCAGCCAGGGCGTGGAGGTGCGGGTCAGGCCCAGCAGCGCCGGCAGCAGTACCAGCCCGCCAAGGTTATAGACCACCATGGCGAGGCTGAACAGACGGGCTGGCGCATAGCCCTTGTACCAGTGGAAGGTGCTGACCAGCAGCATGCTGACACTGCCCAGGGCCAGCAGCGCATAGGTCATCAGGTTGAGCGGCAAGGTGTCGACGAACAGCAGCACCAGGCCGCTGACTGCTGCCACCAGCATCTCGCCTTGCAGCAGGCGGTTCAACCGCGGCGAATTGCACGGCGAGAAGAAATGCAGGGTGAAATACAGCCCGGCCAGGCCCGCGAGCACCAGGGTGAGATAGGCAGCGGGCGTTTGCGCACTGTGCCACACATGCCACCAGGGGCCGCTAAGATTGAGCAGGATCAACCCGCTGAGCAACATCAGCCCGTGGTACAGGGCCAGAATCAGGGTAGTGCTGGAGCGGCTATAGAGGAAGCGGATCAGGTTGTGCAGGATCAGCATCACCAGGCCGCCAAAGAGCATGCCGAACAGCAGTGGCCGGCTTTGGTCCGAGGCAGCCACGGCGGCGGGCTCCAGGCTGATCGCCGGGCGCAGTTGATGCTCTGAGACCAGGCGCAGGTAGATGTCCAGCGGCTGCTTGCTGTTGGGCAGGGGCAGTACATGGTCGCTGCCGCGCAGGGTCGGGCTGGCATTGCCGGCCTGGCGCCCGTGGTGCAGCTGACGGAGTAATTTGTCGCCATCGAGGGCGTAGAGGTCCAGGCCAGACAGGTCTGGCGCGAAGACCCGCAGCAGTTGCTCCTGATCGCCGGGTTCCAGGCGATAGTGCAGCCACAGGGCTTGTTCTGCGGGGGCAGCGTCCAGGTCAGCGAGCAGCAGGGGGCTGAACTGGTTGCGGTAGCGGTCGGAGCGCACGTCGCTCAATTGCAGGTTGGCCTGTTCGTCGAGCAGCACAGACCAGCCTCCGCCTTCTTCGGCCGAAGCCGGGAGCAGGCAGAGCAAGGTCAGCAAGCTGACGATCAGAGCTGTGGCAATCCGAAGCCGACGCACTACGAAATCCCTTCTTAGCCGATGTGCCGGATACTAACTATGCGCGGCGCGCCAAGTCGAAGGCAAGGCCCACACAGGGCCCTGTCGACGAGCCGAAGGCCGTGGGCGCAAGGCGTCACGGCGCTTCGGTAAAGGTTACTGCTGGTGTTCACCGCGCTCGCGGGCGATGGCCCGGTAGCCGATGTCGGTGCGGTAGAAGCTGCCGTCCCATTTGACCTGCTCTGCCAGGCGGTAGGCCTGCTGCTGAGCGGCTTCGACGGTCTCGCCCAGGGCGGTCGCGCAGAGCACACGGCCGCCGGCGGTCACCACCTGGCCATCTTTGAGGGTGGTGCCAGCGTGGAACACCTTGCCTTCGAGCTTGGCAGCCGCGTCCAGGCCGCTGATTGCGTCACCCTTGGCGTAGTCGCCCGGGTAGCCGCCGGCGGCCAGTACTACGCCCAGGCTCGGCCGTGGGTTCCACTGCGCTTCGACCTTGTCCAGGGCCTTGGCGAAAGCGGCCTCGATCAGCAGCACCAGGCTCGATTCCAGGCGCAGCATGACGGGCTGGGTTTCCGGGTCGCCGAAGCGGCAGTTGAACTCGATGACCTTGGGGTTGCCCGCTTTGTCGATCATCAGGCCCGCGTAGAGGAAGCCGGTGTAGACGTTGCCTTCCTCGGCCATACCGCGCACGGTCGGCCAGATGACCTGGTCCATCACGCGCTGGTGCACGTCGGCGGTGACGACCGGGGCAGGGGAGTAAGCGCCCATGCCGCCGGTGTTCGGGCCGGTGTCGGCGTCGCCGACGCGCTTGTGGTCCTGGCTGGTGGCCATTGGCAGCACGTTGTGGCCGTCGACCATGACGATGAAGCTGGCTTCCTCGCCGTCCAGGAACTCTTCGATCACCACACGCGAGCCAGCGTCGCCAAAGGCGTTGCCAGCCAGCATGTCACGCACGGCGTCTTCGGCTTCCTGCAGGGTCATGGCGACGATCACGCCTTTGCCCGCAGCCAGGCCGTCGGCCTTGATCACGATCGGCGCACCCTTTTCCTGCAGGTAGGCCAGGGCTGGTTCGATTTCGGTGAAGTTCTGGTAGTCGGCGGTCGGGATCTTGTGACGCGCCAGGAAATCTTTGGTGAAGGCCTTGGAGCCTTCCAGCTGGGCCGCGCCCTTGGTGGGGCCGAAGCAGTCCAGGCCACGGCTGCGGAACAGGTCGACCACACCGATGACCAGTGGCGCTTCCGGGCCGACGATGGTCAGGTCGACGTTCTTCTCGGCGAAGTCGGCCAGTTGCTCCAGGGCGCACACGTCGATGGCAACGTTCTCGCACTTGGCTTCAATGGCGGTGCCAGCGTTGCCTGGGGCAACGAAGACTTTCTCGACGCGTGGGTCCTGGGCAACTTTCCAGGCCAGGGCGTGCTCACGGCCGCCGCTGCCGATGATCAAAACTTTCATGTCAAAACCTCGAATTCTTTCGGGCGTAAGGCAAAGCCTCACGCTGTACGAGGTCGCAATGAAGCAGATGCCTGCTTCAGTGCGGCCGATTGCCGTAAATCAGTGGCGGAAGTGGCGCATACCGGTGAAGACCATGGCGATACCGGCTTCATCAGCGGCAGCAATCACCTCGGCATCGCGCATCGAGCCACCCGGCTGGATCACGGCGCTGATACCCACTTTTGCTGCATTGTCGATGCCGTCACGGAACGGGAAGAACGCATCCGATGCCATGACCGCGCCTTGTACCTGCAGGCCAGCATGCTCGGCCTTGATTGCAGCAATGCGGGCGGAGTTGACGCGGCTCATCTGGCCGGCGCCGACGCCGATGGTCTGGCGCTGCTTGGCGTAGACGATGGCGTTGGACTTGACGAACTTGGCCACTTTCCAGGCGAACACCAAGTCATGGACTTCTTGCTCGGTCGGTGCGCGTTTGGTGACGATCTTCAGGTCATCGGCGGTGATCATGCCGATATCGCGGCTCTGTACCAGCAAACCACCGTTGACCCGCTTGAAGTCCCAGCCGGCAGCACGCTCGGCAGGCCACTCGCCGCACTCCAGCAGGCGCACGTTCTGCTTGGCAGCCACCACGTCGCGGGCGGCCTGGGAAATTTTCGGGGCGATGATCACTTCGACGAACTGGCGCTCGACAATGGCCTTGGCGGTTTCGCCGTCCAGCTCGCGGTTGAAGGCGATGATGCCGCCAAACGCCGACTCGGTGTCGGTGGCGTAGGCCAGGTCATAGGCCTTGCGGATGCCGCCTTCTTCTTCCGGTACCACGGCCACGCCGCACGGGTTGGCGTGCTTGACGATGACGCAGGCCGGCTTGACGAAGCTCTTCACGCACTCCAGTGCGGCGTCGGTGTCGGCCACGTTGTTGAACGACAGCTCTTTGCCTTGCAGCTGGATGGCGGAGGAGATGCTCGCCTCACCCTTGCGCGCTTCGACATAGAACGCCGCGCTCTGGTGCGGGTTCTCGCCGTAGCGCATTTCCTGGGCCTTGACGAACTGGCTGTTGAAGGTGCGCGGGAATTCGCTGCGGTCGGACGTCGACAGGGTTTCTTTGGCCTGGTCGATGGTGCCCATGTAGTTGGCGATCATGCCGTCGTAGGCAGCAGTGTGCTCGAAGGCCTTGAGCATCAGGTCGAAGCGCTGGGCGTAGGTCAGGCCACCGGCTTTCAGGCCGTCGAGGACGCTGGCGTAGTCGCTGGCGTTGACCACGATGGCGACATCCTTGTGGTTCTTGGCGGCCGAGCGGACCATGGTCGGGCCACCGATGTCGATGTTCTCGATGGCGGTCGGCAGGTCGCAGCCTGGCTTGGAGATGGTCGCTTCGAAGGGGTACAGGTTGACGGCGACCAGGTCGATCGGCTTGATGCCGTGCTCGTTCATGATGGCGTCGTCGACGCCGCGACGGCCCAGAATGCCGCCGTGGATTTTCGGGTGCAGGGTCTTGACCCGGCCATCCATCATTTCGGCGAAGCCGGTGTAGTCGGCCACTTCCACCGCGTTCACGCCGTTATCCTTGAGCAGCTTGTAGGTGCCGCCGGTGGACAGGATCTCGACACCGAGCTGCTGCAGCTCACGGGCGAATTCGAGGATACCGGTCTTGTCGGAGACGCTGATCAGGGCGCGGCGGATCGGCAGGCGGGTAGTCTGGTCGGTCATTTCGGATTCCATAACGCGGTGGAGTCAGCAAAAAAGGCGTCCCTTTGCAGGAGCCGCCTTTTCTGATTGGGATTCTGGCTTACAACAAGTCGTACTGCTTGAGCTTCTTGCGCAGGGTGCCTCGGTTGAGCCCGAGCATCTCGCTGGCCTTGGTCTGGTTGCCCTTCACGTAGTTCATCACGCTTTCAAGCAGGGGCGCCTCGACTTCGGAGAGCACCAGGTTGTACACGTCCGTGACGGTCGCGCCTTCCAGGTGGGCGAAGTAGTTGTGCAGCGCCTTCTCGACGCTGTCGCGAAGGGTCTGGCCCTCTTCGCTCGGCGTGTTGAGGTGCTGTTTCAGGTTGGCGTTGTCGCTCACGGGCGTTGTTCCACTCACAAATGTCTCGGTCATCATCGTCATGCGGCCACCCCTTGTCCGTCCTCTGTCTCAAGGCTCTGTCGACGTTCACTGAAAAACGCGCGAACGTTGGCGCACTGCGCTTGTGTGTCTTCCAAAGCATTGAACCGGGAGCGAAACTCCTTGCCGCCGGGTCGTGTCGCCAGGTACCAGCCAACGTGCTTGCGGGCAATACGTACGCCCATCACATCGCCATAGAAGGCATGCAGCGCGGCCAGGTGCTCCAGCAGGATGCGTTCCACTTCGTCCAGCTGCGGGGCTGGCAAGTGTTCGCCAGTACGCAGGTAATGCTCGATCTCGCGAAAGATCCATGGCCGCCCCTGGGCGGCGCGGCCGATCAACAGGCCATCGACGCCAGTGGCGTCCAGTACCGCCCGGGCCTTTTCTGGCGAAGTGATATCGCCGTTGGCAAATACCGGGATAGACACCGCCTGCTTGATGGCAGCGATGGTGTCGTATTCTGCTTCGCCTGTGTACAGGTCGGCGCGTGTGCGGCCATGCACCGCCAGCGCCTGGATACCGGCCTGCTCGGCGATCTTCGCCACATTCAGGCCGTTCTTGTTCGCCCGATCCCAGCCAGTGCGGATCTTCAGCGTCACCGGGACGTCCACGGCGCCTACCACGGCGTGGAGAATCTCGCTGACCAAGGCTTCATCTCTCAATAAAGCAGAGCCTGCAGCTTTGTTGCAGACTTTTTTTGCCGGGCAGCCCATGTTGATATCGATGATCTGGGCACCCGCTTGTACGTTGGCCTTTGCCGCCGCCGCCATCATCTGTGCGTCACCACCGGCGATCTGTACCGAGCGTGGCTCGGGATCACCTTCGTGGATGCGGCGCAGGCTCGACTTGCGGCTGTTCCACAGGTTCATGTCGCTGGACACCATCTCCGATACCACCATGCCTGCGCCAAGGCGCTTGCAAAGTGTTCGGAAAGGCTGGTCCGTGACCCCGGCCATGGGGGCGAGGATCAGGTTGTTGCGCAGTGTGTATGGGCCGATGCGTACCGCCGACATAGGTGATCCCTGTTGTGGGGCCGAATCTTGGAGTTCGAAAAAGGGTGGGCATGATACCCGCTCTCGGTGACCGGATAAAGATGGATTTGGATAAAATCTGAACAGTTGTCGGCTTATGACTTTGAGCTTCAAGCCGCAAGCCGCAAGCGGCAAGACAAAAGCGGGCGCGGTCTGGGCCTCTTGTCTTGTAGCTTGCGGCTAGCCGCTTGTCGCTTATTCCGGCGAGCGGAAGCTGAGGCTGTAGTTCACGGCCTTGGGGCCCGGGTCGAGGATGTCCAGGGCGATGTGGATCGGGGTCTGGCTGGGCATTTCGCCACGCCCGGCCAGTTCGCCGGAGAGGTACTCGCTCGGTTTGAAGCGCCGGCTGGCGATCAATTGGCCATTGAGGTCGGCGAAGCGCAGCTCCAGCAGCGGGAACGGCTGGGCGAAGGGCGCGCGGTTGTAGATGATCGCATCGACGATCAGCGCACCCTTGAAGTCCGGATGGCTGCGCACCACCAGGTTGCTGCTCTTGATGCGGGCGATGTCGACGCGGGTCGGCACCTTGCAGCCCAATACCGGGCACAACTGCTGGAAGATCGGCCGGTACTGGTCTTGGCGGGCCATTTCGTCGAAGTGGAACCAGACGTACTGGAACGCCAGCAGGCCGGCGGCCAGCAGCGTCAGGCAGCCCCACAGCAGGCGCTTGCCCCAGTTCGGCTGGGGTTTTTCCCAGCCCAGTTGCAGCGGGTCGTCGACCACGTCGACCAGCGGCTCCTTGCGCGGTGCACGCTCGGGTCTGCTGGACAGGCCTGGCTCCAGGCGTTCGCCGGGCAGCGGCGCGTCAGGGGCGTCGTGATGGGCCGACAGGTGCAGGTCCAGTTCGTCGTCGTCGTCGCGGGCGCTCAGGCCCTTTTCCGGGGCGGCATCATCGCTGGCGGCGAAGTGCTCGCTGACGAACGCATGGTGCTCGTCGGCCTCGATGTCCCGGCGTACAGGCGGCTCATCGTCGATGTCCAGGTCCAGATGGCCGCCCAGGGTAGGTTCGGTGCGATCGCCCGGGGCTGGCTCCAGGTCCAGAGGTTCCTGTTCCAGCAGCACCGGTGCAGGCGCGGGCGCCTGCTGCTGCTCGAAGCGGTCGTCGGTGGCGTTGCCGAACAGGGTGTCGGCATGCGCGTCTGGCTGATGCTCGTCACGGCGGGCCTGCAAGCCGTTGTCCGGCTTGACCGGGCGAGCGGCGGCAGGGTCGCCGCGACGTTCAAGGCGGGCAAGCTCCTGGTCCAGGTCCAGTTCATCCAGGGCCTGGGCGGTGAGCGCCCAGTCTTCCTCGATGGCCGCTGGGCGCTCGCTGATGGGCGGATCGGGCGTAACCGCAGGCGCGGCAACCGGTTCGGCAGGCGCGGCCGGTGCTGGCGGCACCACGGGGGTGCTGGCGGCATCGGTACGGTTCTGCTCCAGCAGTTGCTTTGCGGCGTTGAACACCTGCAGGCAATGGCCGCAACGCACCACCCCGCGCGCCACACTCAACTGGTGATGGGTGACGCGAAAGCTGGTCTGGCAATGCGGGCACTGGGTGACGAAACTGTCGGTCATGCGGCGATCCGGGGTTGTACAAAGGTTATTCTAGGCCCGCTTAACGGCGGCGACCACTGATGCGCACCCAACCATCGCGTACGGCGATCGGGTCCAGCTCGAAGTCGGCGGCGTAGGCAGCGGCCACTTCCTCGCCTTGTTCGGCAAGGATGCCCGACAGTGCCAGCAGGCCGCCAGGGCGAACCAGGCCAGACAACTGTGGCGCCAGCGAGACCAGCGGGCCGGCCAGGATGTTGGCGACCAGTACGTCGGCTTGCATGGCCGGCATGTGCTCGGGCAGGTACAGGGGGAACTGTGCGTCAGCGATGCCGTTGCGCCCGGCGTTGTCGCGCGAGGCTTCCAGCGCCTGCACGTCGATGTCGGTGCCGACCGCTTCGCGGGCGCCCAGCAGCAGCGCCGCGATGGCCAGAATCCCCGACCCGCAGCCGAAGTCCAGCACGTGGGTGCCTTCGAGTTGCTGGCCGTCGAGCCATTCCAGGCACAGGGCGGTGGTCGGGTGCGTGCCGGTGCCAAACGCCAGGCCCGGGTCGAGCAGCAGGTTGACTGCGTCCTTCTCCGGGGCTTCGTGCCAGCTTGGCACGATCCACAAGCGGCGGCCGAAGCGCATCGGCTGGAAGTTGTCCATCCAGCTGCGCTCCCAGTCCTGGTCTTCGATCACTTCGGCCTGGTGCTCGGGCAGCTCGGCGCCGGTCAGCAGGCGGACGTGGGCGAACACCTGCTCGGGTTCGGCATCGGCCTCGAACAGGGCCAGCAAATGGGTGTGCGACCACAGGGGCGTGGTGTTGAGGTCGGGTTCGAAGATCGGTTGGTCTTCTGCGTCCACGAACGTGACTGAGACGGCGCCGACTTCAAGCAGCGCGTCTTCGTAGGTTTCGGCTTGTTCCGGGCTGATGGCCAGGCGTACTTGCAGCCAGGGCATGGCGGGCACCTTTGGTAAATCGACAGGGGCAGCCCGAGGCTGCGCGAAGGCTGGCAGTTTACGCGAGTGCGCAGGGTTTGTAGAGAAGACCAGGCGCGGACCCTGTAGGAGCGGCCTTGTGTCGCGAAAGGGCCGCAGAGCGGCCCCGGTGATGGCAGAGCAAGCACAAGACAGTTGCCCCCACAGTTATCGTGGTGCCTAGACGAAACAGAGCGAAAGCGACTCAGCTATATAGGCAGGCTTGTCTTCATTCTCGATTTCCAACGTTGCAATCGCCTTGAGCAACCATTGCCCCGGCTTCTTCTCCACCACTTCAGCCAGGTCCACCTTCAGCCGCACCTTGCTGTTGACCTTGACCGGCTGGATGAACCGTACGCTGTCCAACCCATAGTTCACCACCATCTTCAACCCTTGCGGCAGGACCAGGATGTCCTCCATCAATGTCGGGATCAGCGACAACGTCAGAAAACCATGGGCAATGGTGCCGCCAAAGGGTGTTTTCGCCGCCTTTTCCGGGTCGACATGAATGAACTGGAAATCGCCTGTGGCCTCGGCAAACAGGTTGATGCGCTGCTGGTCGATCGTCAGCCATTCGGAACGTCCGAGTTCCTTGCCAACGTACTGCGAAAGCTCTGTAACCGGTACATAAGGCATCGCGACTCTCCAGGTTGTCATTTGGTACGAAAGTGCAAGATCAGCACGGCGAACCGTTTCAGTCAAGTTATGCGTTTTTCGGCGAATATCGGCTTATAGCTGCGGCGTGCTTATAATGGCCGCCATGCCCGAGGGAGATGCTTATGCTGTTGCGTGGTTTGACCTGGCTGGTGTTGTTCCAGCTGCTGGGTACGGCGATCAATCACCTGTTTGTGCCGTTTTTACCAGGGCCGATCATCGGCTTGCTGTTGCTGCTGGCCTTTCTGATGGCCCGGGGTGAGGTGGGCAAGCCGCTCAACGAGGCTGCCGGCAGCCTGCTGCGTTACCTGCCTCTGTTGCTGGTGCCTCCGGCGGTGGGGGTGATGGTGTATGCCAAGGATATTGCTGCCGACTTTTGGGCGATTGCCGGTGCGTTGTTCATTTCGTGCCTGCTGACCTTGGTATTCGTCGGCGTGCTGATGCAAAAGCTCATCCATCGCCAGGGCAAGCGCGAGGAGCAGCCATGATGTTCGACTGGCAAGGCGCGCTCGACGCAGTCATCCACCACCCCTTGTTTGGTATCGGCATTACCCTCGGGGCTTACCAGGTGGTGCTCGCGGCGTACGAGAAGACCCGCTGGATCTTCCTGCAGCCGGTGCTGGTTTCGATGCTGCTGGTGATCGGGGTGCTGCTCGTGTGTGGCATCGACTACAGCGAGTACCGCAAAAGCACCGAGATCATGAACACGCTACTGGGGCCTGCCACCGTGGCTCTGGCTGTGCCGCTCTATCTCAACCTGCGGCGGATCCGCCAACTGTTCTGGCCGACATTTACTACGCTGGTAGTCGGGGGCCTGTTCGCCACCGTCTGCTGCCTGCTGCTGGGCTGGTGGTTCGGTGCCGAGCACATGATCCTGATGACCATGGCGCCAAAATCGGTGACTTCGCCGATCGCCATGCTGGTGGCTGAGCAGATCGGCGGCGTGGCTGCACTGGCTGCGGTGTTCGTGTTGATCACCGGTGTGATTGGCGCAATCTTCGGCCCAGCGCTGCTGACCCGGCTGGGTGTGCACAGCCCCGAAGCGCGTGGCATGTCGCTGGGCGTTACCGCGCACGCGGTGGGCACTTCGGTAGCCTTGCAGGAAAGTGACGAATGCGGCGCTTTTGCCGCGCTGGCGATGAGCCTGATGGGGGTGGCCACGGCGGTGTTCCTGCCGCTGGCGGTCAGCCTGGTGGCTTGAGGAGTTGTGATGACGCTACCGCTGTTTCCCCTCAATACCGTGCTGTTTCCCGGCTGTTTTCTCGATTTGCAGATTTTCGAGGCGCGTTACCTGGACATGATCAGCCGCTGCATGAAGCAGGGGGCGGGCTTTGGTGTGGTGTGCATCCTTGAAGGCGAGCAGGTCGGCAAGGCGCCGCCGGTGGTGGCTTCGATCGGCTGCGAAGCGATGATCCGCGACTTCGTGCAGCAGGATAACGGCCTGCTGGGGATCCGCGTCGAAGGGGTGCGGCGTTTCAGCCTGGAGCAGACCGAGGTGCAGAAGGACCAGTTGCTGGTGGGCCAGGTGCAATGGCTGCCGGAGTTGGCGGACAGCCCGGTGGGCGAGCCGGACGAAGACCTGCTGGCGTTGCTGGTTGCCTTGGGCGAGCACCCGATGGTCGAGGCGCTGGACATGCCGCGACCGGTGGACGGGCGGCAGGCGTTGGCCAATCAGTTGGCGTACCTGCTGCCGTTCATGGAAGAGGACAAGCTCGATCTGCTGGCGATCGATTCGCCGCAGTTGCGCCTGGAAGAGATCCAGCGGCTGCTGGAGCGCATCCAGGGCGAGTTGTTTGCCTGATGCTGCGGTGCTTTAGTCGGCCTCAGTACTGATAGCGCAGCAGCGCCTGCGGCAATGCATGCATGGCAAAGAACGCCAGCAACGCAATGCACGCCGGCAGCACCAGCCACCACACCCGCAGCGGCAGGGCGGTAAGCGGTTGGCGGTACTGCGACAGGGTCAGGCTCAACGCACAGACGCAGCACGCCAGCAGGGCGCCGGCCAGAATGTCGGTCGGCCAGTGCGCCCCCAGGTATACCCGCGACAAGGCAATCGCCAGGGCGGGGATGCACCCCAGCATCACCCAGGTCAGGCGCATCCGCGGCGGTTGGCCGCGCCCGGCGAGCACCGCCATCACCAGAAAGAACGCGAACGACGCCGAGCTGTGGCCGCTGGGCATGCTGTAGCTCGTCAGCGGGTCGGTCAGCACCTCGGGGCGCGCGCGGGCGAACAGCCATTTCAGCGTGCCGTTGGCTAGCGCCGTCCCCATCAAGGCGCCGCCGGCAAACAGGGCGTGGCGCCATTGCCGGGCGAGCAGCAGCAGGCCGGTCAGCAGCCCGCCGAGAAAGAACTGGGTGCGAAAATCGCCTAGTCGGGTCACCAGCACCACAACGCCGTCGACGGCCTGGCTGCGGTGCTCCTGCACCAGTGTCATCACGCCCTGGTCGAATTCGTGCAGGTACGGCCAGCCGAGGAATACCCCGGTCAGGGCTGCGAAGCTCATGCCGGCGATCAGTCGTGTTCCATGGCGCTGGTCACGAATGCTGGTGGTCAGGCTGAGGCCGATGATGACTGCCAGGGTGCCGGCGATGATGCCGGCATCTAGCCAGAAGCCTTCCGGTAGCGGTAGACGCATGGCCGCGCCGGTGGCCCAGCCTGGCAGCAGGTAGGCGACCGACCAGCCGGCGCCGGCCACCAGGCTGACGGCGATGAAGCGCGGCAGCGGCATGTCGAACATGCCGGCGACCATCGGCAGCATGGGCCGCAGCGGCCCGATGAAGCGCCCCACCAGCAGGCTGGCGATGCCGTAGCGCTGGAAGTAGGCCTCGGCGCTGCCGATCCATTCCGGGTGATGGCGCAGCAGCGGCAGACGCCGGATGTTCTGATGGAAATACTTGCCCACGGTGTATGACAGCGCATCGCCCAGCAAACCGCCGAGAAAACCCAGCAGCAGGGTTTCGCCCAGGCTGAAGGTACCGCTGCCGGCCAGCACGGCGACCGCGAACAGCAGCACCGTGCCAGGCACGATGATGCCGGCAATGGCCAGGCATTCAATGCAGGCCACCAGGAAAATCGCCAGGCCAAGCCACTGTGGGTTGGCGCTTAGCCAGCCGGTCAGGCTGTCGAGCCATTGGCCCATGTGTCAGCTTCCTTGTTCGAGTATGAAGAAGTCTTGGCCTTCGACTTGGCCACGACGCAACGGGTTCCGCGTACAGACGCGGGCGTATTCGGCGTCGACGAAGCGGTACGGCAGGTGTTCGTCGCGCCCGTGTGGGATGCCCAGGCGGGCGGCCTGGATCACTCGCGGTACGGCGATGCCGCAATCGTCGACGTAGAACCGCTCGGGGTCGAACCGTTGGGCGTCCCAGTGCGGCACTTTCAAGCCCAGTGCGCGGCACAGCAGGGTCTGGCCGGCGCAAAGGCGCTCGGCCGGGCGCAGGTTGCCGCTGGCATCGGGGTTGTTCAACTGCATCTGTGCCAGGCTGTTGGGGCCTGAGGTCGCATCCTGCCAAGGGTAGGCGGATTTGATCAACACGGCGTTGCCCGGGCCTTGGGCGCTGAAGTTCAGTGAGTCGCCACCGCGGGCGTAGTACATATAGATGTGCCCGCCGTCGAGGAACAGCGCCTTGCGTTTTTCGGTGTAGCCGAGCGAAGCATGGCTGCCTTTGTCGGTAAGGTAGTACGCCTCGGTCTCGATGATGCGTGCCGCCAGCCACAGGTCGCCTTGGCGATGGCGGATGACCTTGCCCAGCAGGGCCTTGGCCAGAATTTGGGCGTCACGGTCGAAAAAGCTGTCGGGCAGGGCTGGCATGCTGGCAGTTCGTCGGTGGAAAGGCGGGGATAATAGCAATGAATGGCTTAATCGAGGCTGAACCAGTGCCCTGATTCATTGGTATCGATATGTTTCGCGCCAGGGTGATGTTTGCCTTGGGAGGGGCGGCGCTCGACCTCGCAGGCACCGAAAATACCAAGTCGTGAACAGCCATTTTCTACCATCCGCCAGCCGCCGCTGGGCGTACACCTGCGCGCCAGTTATAATCAGCCGATTTCCCCTTCGCCAAGACACCGAACCCATGACTGAGTCCGTTCTTGACTACATGACCCGTTTGGGTCGCGCTGCTCGCCAGGCTTCCCGGGTGATCGGCCGTGCCAGCACCGCGCAGAAGAACCGCGCCTTGCAAGCGGCCGCCGACGCTTTGGACGCCGCACGCGCCGAGCTGACCGCCGCCAACGAGCTGGACCTGGCCGCCGGCCGCGGCAATGGCCTGGAGCCAGCGCTGCTCGACCGCCTGGCGCTGACCCCGGCGCGTATCGACGGCATGATCACCGGCCTGCGCCAGGTGGCCAGCCTGCCGGACCCGGTCGGTGCCATCCGCGATATGAGCTACCGCCCATCGGGTATTCAGGTCGGCAAGATGCGCGCTCCGCTGGGGGTGATCGGGATCATCTACGAATCACGCCCGAACGTGACCATCGACGCTGCCAGCCTGTGCCTTAAATCCGGCAACGCGACCATCCTGCGTGGCGGCTCCGAAGCGATCCACTCCAACCGTGCCATCGCCACCTGCATCCAGCGCGGCCTGGCCGAGGCCGGCCTGCCGGCGGCAGTGGTGCAGGTGGTCGAGACCACCGACCGCGAAGCCGTGGGCGCGCTGATCAGCATGCCCGAGTTCGTTGACGTCATCGTGCCGCGCGGCGGCCGTGGCCTGATCGAGCGTATCAGCCGCGATGCGCGGGTGCCGGTGATCAAGCACCTGGACGGCATCTGCCATGTCTACGTCAGCGAGCACGCCGACCTGGACAAGGCCTGGCGCGTCGCCTTCAACGCCAAGACCTACCGCTACGGCATCTGTGGCGCCATGGAAACCCTGCTGGTCGACCAGCGCGTAGCCGAACGGTTCCTGCCGGAAATGGCCCGCCGTTTCCAGGAAAAAGGCGTCGAACTGCGTGGCTGCGAGCGCACGCGTGCGTTCATCGACGCCAAGCCGGCCAGCGAAGACGACTGGCACACCGAGTACCTGGATGCGATCCTGTCGATTCGTGTGGTCGATGACCTGGACCAGGCCATCGAGCACATCAACCACTATGGCTCGCACCACACCGATTCGATCATCACCGAGCACCAGGGCCAGGCCCGCCAGTTCATGGCCGAGGTCGACTCGGCGTCGGTGATGCTCAATACCCCGACCTGCTTTGCCGACGGTTTCGAGTACGGCCTGGGTGCGGAGATCGGTATTTCCACCGACAAGCTGCATGCCCGCGGCCCGGTCGGCCTGGAAGGGCTGACCTGCGAGAAGTACGTGGTGATCGGCGACGGCCAGCTGCGCGGCCAGGAGTCCTGCTGAGTTGAGCAAGGCCCAGGCAGTCCGGCGCATCGGCATTCTAGGCGGCACCTTCGACCCCGTGCACATCGGCCACTTGCGCAGCGCGCTGGAAGTGGCCGAGCTCATGGCGTTGGACGAGTTGCGCCTGCTGCCCAACGCCCGGCCGCCGCACCGCGACACGCCGCAAGTGGCCGCGCAGGATCGCCTGGCGATGGTGCAAAGTGCCGTGCAGGGTGTCGAGCGCCTGAGTGTCGACGCCCGCGAGCTCGCGCGCGACAAGCCGTCGTACACCATCGACACACTGGAGTCGATCCGCGCCGAGCTGGGCACGCACGACCAGTTGTTCCTGGTGCTGGGCTGGGATGCCTTTTGTGGTTTGCCAGGCTGGCACCGCTGGGAAGAACTGCTGCAACACTGTCACATCCTGGTGCTGCAACGCCCGGATGCCGACGTAGAACCCCCTGACGAGCTGCGCAACCTGCTGGCTGCGCGCTCCGAGAGCGATCCCACCGCCATGTCCGGCCCGGCGGGAAATATTTCGTTCGTCTGGCAGACCCCGCTTGCGGTGTCGGCTACACAGATCCGACAGCTGCTGGCCAGCGGCAAGTCGGTGAGGTTCCTGGTGCCGGACGCCGTACTGGCCTACATCGAGGCGCACGAACTGTATCGTGTGCCTAACTGACGGTGCTCCGGCACCTCATCCAACAAGTTGAACGAGTTTTATATGAACAAGCAGAAAATTCACGGCGAAGATCTGGTCAAACTGACCATTAGCGCGCTGGAAGACGTCAAGGCCCAGGACATCCAGGTCATCGACGTGCGCGAAAAGCACAGCCTGACCGACTACATGATCATTGCCACCGGTACCTCCAACCGCCAGATCAACGCGATGCTGGAAAAGGTCCGTGAAGCGGTCAAGAAACAAGGCGCGCAGCCGCTGGGCGAAGAAGGCAAGGGCGACAGCGACTGGGTGCTGCTGGACCTGAATGACGTCATCGTGCACATGATGACCGCCGCTGCCCGTCAGTTCTACGACCTGGAGCGTTTGTGGGCCGGTGCCGAGCAGAGCCGTGCTGTTGATGCCAAGCATCACAGCCCGGAAAACGTCAGCGCCTACTTCGATGACAAGATCAAAGACCGGGAATAAGGAAGCGTCGTGCGTCTGCGCCTGATCGCGGTCGGCTCGCGCATGCCCAAGTGGGTCGAGGACGGTTGGCATGAATATGCCAAGCGCCTGCCCCCGGAGCTGTCGCTCGAGCTGGTGGAAATCCCGCTGAATACCCGTGGCAAGAATGCCGACGTCGCTCGCCTGATCCGTCAGGAGGGCGAGGCCATGCTGAGCAAGGTGCAGCCTGGGGAACGCATCGTTACCCTCGAGGTCCATGGCAAGCCCTGGAGCACCGAGCAACTGGCGACCGAGCTGGACCGCTGGCGCCTGGATGCGCGCACGGTGAATTTGATGGTTGGCGGCCCGGAAGGGCTGGCGCCTGAGGTCTGCGCGCGCGCCGAGCAACGCTGGTCGCTGTCGCCGCTGACGTTGCCGCACCCGTTGGTAAGGATACTCATCGGCGAGCAGATCTACCGCGCCTGGACCGTGTTGTCCGGGCATCCTTACCACAAATGAGCCTGTAAGCAGTCCGATGTCGCAGCCGATCCGTCTCAAGGACCACGAGAAAGACGCCCGCCTGGTGCGTAACCGCGTCGTGGTCGGCGCGGTGGCGATCATGCTGCTTATCTGCGTCTTGATCGCGCGGCTGTATTACCTGCAGATCATCCAGTACGACTACCACTCGACGCTGTCGGAGAACAACCGGGTGCATGTGCAGCCGATCCCGCCGACCCGCGGGCTGATCTTCGACCGAAACGGGGTGATCATCGCCGATAACCGGCCCAGCTTCAGCCTGTCCATGACCCGTGAACGCGCAGGGGACTGGCAGGTGGTGCTGGACAACATCGTCGAAGTGCTGGAGCTGACAGCGGACGACCGCGCCCTCTTCGAAAAACGCATGCGCCAAGGCCGCCGGCCGTTCGAGCCGGTGCCCATCCTGTTCGAGCTCAACGAAGAGCAGATTGCCCGTGTGGCAGTGAACCAGTTCCGCCTGCCGGGCGTGGAAGTGGTCGCGCAGTTGGTGCGGCACTATCCGCAGGGTGCACACTTCGCGCACTCGGTGGGGTATGTCGGGCGCATCAACGAGAAAGAGCTGAAAACCCTGGACCCCGTGAATTACAGCGGCACGCACCATATCGGCAAGACCGGTATCGAGCGCTTCTACGAAGATGCCCTGCACGGCCAGGTCGGTTACGAAGAAGTCGAGACCAACGCCCGCGGCCGGGTGCTGCGGGTGCTCAAGCGTACCGACCCGAAGCCGGGCAAGGACATCGTCCTGAGCCTGGACATCAAGCTGCAGGAAGCCGCCGAAGCGGCCCTGGGCGGCCGGCGCGGCGCGGTAGTTGCGCTCGATCCGCGCACGGGTGAGGTGCTGGCAATGGTCAGCCAGCCGAGCTTCGACCCCAACCTGTTCGTCACCGGCATCAGCTTCAAGGCCTATGCCGAACTGCGTGATTCGATCGACCGGCCGCTGTTCAACCGCGTGTTGCGCGGGCTGTACCCGCCCGGCTCGACCATCAAGCCGGCGGTGGCCATCGCCGGCCTGGACAGTGGCGTTGTCAATGCCGGCAGCCGGGTGTTCGACCCAGGCTATTACCAGTTGCCCAATTACGATCACAAGTACCGTAACTGGAACCGCTCTGGCGATGGCTGGGTCGACCTGGATACCGCGATCATGCGCTCCAACGACACCTACTTCTACGACCTTGCCCACAAGATGGGCATCGACCGCCTGTCCACCTACATGAACAAGTTCGGCATTGGCCAGAAGGTGTCCCTCGACATGTTCGAAGAGTCCTCCGGGCTCATGCCGTCGCGTGAATGGAAGCGCGCCACCCGTCGCCAGGCCTGGTTCCCCGGTGAAACCCTGATTCTCGGTATCGGCCAGGGCTACATGCAGGCCACGCCGCTGCAGCTTGCCCAGGCCACCGCGTTGATCGCCAACAAAGGCGTGTGGAACCGCCCGCACCTGGCCAAGACCATCGAAGGCCAGCCACCGGTGGACGACAACCCCATGGAAAACATCATCCTGCGGGACAAGTCCGACTGGGCCAAGGTTACCCATGGCATGGAGCAGGTGATGCATGGCGCACGGGGTACCGCGCGCAAGGCTGCGGTTGGCGCCCAGTACCGTATCGCCGGCAAGAGCGGTACCGCCCAGGTGGTGGCGATCAAGCAAGGCGAAAAATACGACCGCAACAAACTTCAGGAACGCCACCGCGACCACGCCTTGTTCGTCGCCTTTGCACCGGCCGATGACCCGAAGATCGTGATTTCGGTGATGGTCGAGAACGGTGAGTCAGGCTCTGGCGTCGCCGCACCGGTGGTGCGCCAGATCATGGACGCCTGGTTGCTCGACGAGCACGGCCGGCTCAAGACCGAGTTCGCTCCCGCCACCGTTACTCAGGAATCGGCCCTGTGATGAACAATTTCGATCGCATGCTCTCCAGCGAGGATGTGATGCGTCGGCGCGCCAGTTTTCTGCAGCGCATTCATATCGACGGACCGTTGCTGGTCATTTTGCTGGCCCTCGCGGCCGGCAGCCTGTTCGTGCTCTATTCGGCCAGTGGCAAGAACTGGGACCTGCTGCTCAAGCAGGCCACCTCGTTCGGCATCGGCCTGGTGTCGATGTTCGTCATCGCCCAGCTGGAGCCGCGTTTCATGGCGCGCTGGGTGCCGTTGGCCTACCTGACGGGGGTGCTGTTGCTGGTGGTCGTGGACGTCATGGGCCACAACGCAATGGGCGCGACGCGCTGGATCAACATCCCGGGGGTGATCCGCTTCCAGCCCTCGGAGTTCATGAAGATCATCATGCCGGCGACCATCGCCTGGTACCTGTCCAAGCGCACCTTGCCGCCGCACCTCAAGCATGTGGCGATCAGCCTGGTGCTGATCGGCGTGCCGTTCATTCTGATCGTCCGCCAGCCTGACCTGGGCACGGCGCTGCTGATTCTCGCCTCCGGTGCCTTCGTGCTGTTCATGGGGGGGCTGCGCTGGCGCTGGATCGTCAGCGTGGTGGCCGCCGCGGTGCCAGTGGCGGTGGCCATGTGGTTCTTCGTCATGCACGACTACCAGAAGCAGCGCGTGCTGACCTTCCTCGACCCGGAAAGCGACCCGCTGGGCACCGGCTGGAACATCATCCAGTCCAAGGCCGCGATCGGCTCGGGCGGCGTCTTTGGCAAGGGCTGGCTGCTGGGCACCCAGTCGCACTTGGACTTTTTGCCCGAGAGCCACACCGACTTCATCATTGCGGTGCTGGGTGAGGAGTTCGGCCTGGTCGGCATCTGCCTGCTGCTGATCGTCTACCTGCTGCTGATCGGCCGCGGGCTGATGATCACGGCCCAGGCGCAGACCCTGTTCGGCAAGCTGCTGGCGGGCAGCCTGACGATGACTTTCTTTGTATACGTGTTCGTCAATATCGGTATGGTCAGCGGCCTTCTGCCCGTGGTGGGCGTGCCGCTGCCCTTCATCAGCTATGGCGGAACTTCGTTGGTGACGCTGCTGTCAGCGTTTGGCGTTCTGATGTCGATCCATACGCACCGCAAATGGATCGCACAGGTTTGAATAAGGTGAAGAATTTAATGCAAGCAGTGCGTAACTGGGCTGCCCGTTGTACGCCGTGGATCGGTGCGGTGGGCCTGTTCGGCGCTGTCCAGCTGGCCCATGCGGGCGACTACGATGGCTCGCCCCAGGTGGCCGAGTTCGTTGGCGAAATGGCCCGTGACTATGGCTTTGCCAGTGAGCAGCTGACCGGCGTGTTCCGCGAAGTGCAGCGTAAGCAGTCGATCCTCGATGCCATCTCGCGGCCGGCCGAACGGGTCAAACCGTGGAAGGACTACCGGCCGATGTTCATCACCGACGCGCGCATCGCCCGCGGTGTGGACTTCTGGCGCCAGCACGAAGCGGTGCTGGCCCGTGCCGAGCAGGAATACGGGGTGCCGGCGCAAGTCATCGTCTCGATCATCGGCGTAGAGACCTTCTTTGGCCGCAATACCGGCAATTACCGGGTGATCGACGCCCTGTCGACGCTGGGCTTCGACTACCCGCCGCGGGCCGAATTCTTCCGCAAGGAGTTGCGCGAGTTCCTGCTGCTGGCCCGCGAAGAGCAGCTTGACCCGCTCACGCTCAAGGGTTCCTACGCCGGTGCCATGGGCCTGCCGCAGTTCATGCCGAGCAGTTTCCGCAACTATGCCGTGGACTTCGACGGCGATGGTCACATCAATATCTGGAACAACCCGGACGATGCCATCGGCAGTGTCGCCAGCTACTTCAAGCGCCATGGCTGGGTGGCCGGCGAGGGCGTGGTCAGTCGTGCCATGGTGCAGGGCGAGCGGGCCGACGAAGGCCTGACCACCGGTATCGAGCCGGTGAAGACGGTCGGGGAGTTGCGGGCGCTGGGCTGGTCAAGTCATGATGCGCTGCGCGATGATCTGCCGGTTACCGCCTTCCGCCTGGAGGGCGAAAACGGCCCCGAGTACTGGATGGGCCTGAAGAACTTCTACGCGATCACTCGCTACAACCGCAGCGTGATGTATGCCATGGCGGTGCATCAGCTTTCGGAACAGCTGGTCCAAGCACGGGGCGTCAAGTAATGCGCGCAATCATCTCTACCAACGCTTTCAAGCTGCTGACCTGCCTCGCCGTCGGCGTGGCCCTGGCCAGCTGTTCTTCCAGCCGCCCGACCCCGCAAAGCAGCGGTAACACCGTGCGCACGCAGCCTGGGCTGGACATCAACCGTGCCCACAAGGACGGTGCGCCGTGGTGGGACGTGGATGTGAACAAGATCCCCGACGCCACGCCGACGGTGCACACCGGCAACTACAAGGCCAACCCGTACACGGTGCTGGGCAAGACCTACTACCCGATGCAGGAATCGCGCAACTACCGCGCCGAGGGTACCGCGTCGTGGTATGGCACCAAGTTCCACGGGCAGAACACCGCCAACGGCGAGCTCTATGACCTGTACGGCATGAGCGCCGCGCACAAGACCTTGCCGCTGCCGGCCTACGTGCGGGTGACCAACCTGGCCAACGGCCGCAGCGTGGTCCTGCGGGTCAACGACCGTGGCCCGTTCTATTCCGACCGCATCATCGACTTGTCGTACGCGGCGGCGAAAAAGCTCGGCTACGCCGAAATCGGCACCGCGCATGTACGCGTCGAAGGCATCGACCCGCAACAATGGTGGGCCCAGCGTGGCCAACAGCCACCGTTGGTGCTGAAGGAGCCTCAGGTCGCGCAGACCCAGTCGATCCCGGCCAGCACCGGCCGCGTCGAGCAGTGGACCCCGCCACCGCAGCAGCACGCGGCGCCTGTCGTGCCCGTGCAAGTCGGCGGTAACAATGTGCCGGCGGGCAACGGCGGCAGCTTCCTGCAGGTGGGCGCCTTCGCCAACCCGGACGCCGCCGAGTTGCTGCGTTCGAAGCTGAGCACCATGGTCAGCGCACCGGTGTTCATCAGCTCTATCGTGCGTAACCAGCAGACGCTGCACCGCGTGCGTCTGGGGCCGATCGGCAGCCAAGGTGAGATCCAGCAGGCGCAAGACAGCATTCGCCTGGCGAACTTGGGGCAGGCCAAGCTGGTCACAGCTGACTGACCGAGTCGGCTTCTTCGCGGGTAAACCCAAGCGGTTTACCCGCGAAGCGCGCTACACCAAACTGTCGGTTTTGTCATGAATTGCCGGGCGCGCGCATGTACAATGGCCGTTTTTGCCCGCAGCGACATAAAGCCGCACTTCGTGGGCACGGCCCAAGGCCTTAAAACTAGACTGACTGGCGCTGGGTGCACGACGTGGCCCAGGGAACATCTCAGACCATTAGCGATTTTCGAGAGACGGATGAACATCACCAACCTTGCCAAACGACTTTGCCTGCCCGTACTGCTGATGATCACGCCTGCTGCTTTCGCGGCAGAGCAGATGATGCCGGCACCACCGCAACTGGCAGCCAAGTCCTACGTACTCATGGACGCGTCCAGCGGCAACGTGCTGGTCGAGAACAACGGTGACGAGCGCCTGCCACCGGCCAGCCTGACCAAGCTGATGACCGCCTACATCGCCACCCTGGACATTCGCCGTGGCCAGATCGGTGAAAACGATCCGGTTACCGTCAGCGAAAACGCCTGGCGTACCGGCGGTTCGCGCATGTTCATCAAGGTCGGCAGCCAGGTCACGGTCAGCGACCTGCTGCACGGCATCATCATCCAGTCGGGTAACGATGCTTCGGTCGCCCTGGCCGAGCACATCGCCGGCAGCGAAGACGCCTTCGCCGACATGATGAACAAGACAGCCGCCGACCTCGGCATGTCCAACAGCCACTTCATGAACCCGACCGGCCTGCCGAACACGGAGCACTACTCCTCGGCGCATGACATGGCCCTGCTGGCGCGTGCGATCATCGACGTCGACCCGGCCCACTATGCGATCTACTCGCAGAAAGAGTTCTTCTGGAACAACATCAAGCAGCCCAACCGCAACCTGCTGCTGTGGCGCGACAAGACCGTCGATGGCCTGAAGACCGGCCACACCGACGAAGCCGGTTACTGCATGGTGGCTTCGGCCGTACGTGACGGCCAGCGCCTGATCGCCGTGGTGTTCGGCACCAACAGCGAGCAGTCCCGTGCCGCCGAAACCCAGAAGCTGCTGACCTACGGCTTCCGCTTCTTCGAAACCCAGACCTTCTACCAGAAGGGCACCGAGCTGACCCAGGCCCCGGTCTGGAAGGGCGCCACCAGCCAAGTCAAGGCGGGCCTGGCCAACGACCTGACCATGACTATGCCTAAAGGCCAATTGAAGCGCTTGCAAGCTTCGATGACCATGAACCCGCAGCTCACCGCGCCGATCGCCAAAGGTGACGTGATCGGCAAAGTGGAAGTCAAACTGGACGAGAACGTGGTTCACAGCGCCGACCTGATCGCCCTCGATGGCGTCGAGGAAGGTGGTTTCTTCCGCCGTATGTGGGATAGCATCCGTCTATTCTTCTACGGGTTGTTCAACTGATAACGTGACCTGCCACGCTCCCGCTGTGCATGCGGGAGCGTTGTTGTTGCCACGGCTTACGAGGCCGTTTCCGCCATGAGCGAACCTGACGTCAAGTCGCACAAGATCGAATTCCCCTGCGCTGATTACCCGATCAAGGTGATCGGTGACACCGTGGTCAATTTCAAGGACACGGTCATCGAGATCTTGAAGAAATATGCTGAGGTCGACATGCAGACCTTGGCCGAGCGCCAGAGCAAGGAAGGCAAGTACACCACGGTGCAACTGCACATCGTTGCCACCAGCGAGGATCAGTTGCACGATATCAATAGCGCCCTGCGTGCTACCGGCATCGTGAAAATGGTGCTCTGATGTCCGCCTGTCTCGGTTTTCGCGATCTCGGCCTGCAGCCCTATGAACCGGTGCTGGAAGCCATGCGTCGCTTTACCGAGCAGCGTGGGCCCGACAGCCAGGACGAAATCTGGCTGGTCGAACACCCTTCGGTCTTTACCCAGGGCCAGGCTGGCAAGGCCGAGCACCTGCTGATCCCGGGCGATATCCCGGTGGTGCAGACCGACCGCGGTGGCCAGGTGACCTATCACGGCCCCGGGCAGTTGGTGGCTTACCTGCTGCTGGATGTACGGCGGCTGGGGTTTGGTGTACGTGAGCTGGTCAGCCGCATCGAGCAGGCGCTGATCGACCTGCTTGCCAGTTACGATGTCCAGGCCGCGGCCAAGCCCGACGCCCCGGGTGTCTATGTCGATGGAGCGAAGATCGCCTCCCTCGGCCTGCGAATCCGCAACGGCCGTTCTTTCCACGGCCTTGCCCTGAACGTGGACATGGACCTTGCGCCATTCCGCCGAATCAACCCCTGCGGCTATGCGGGGCTGGCCATGACCCAGCTACGCGATCAGGCAGGCCCGATCGAACTCAACGAGGTCAGGACAAGGCTGCGCGGACAGCTGGTCAAGCACCTCGACTACGCTGAGCAGACGACCCTCACGGGCGGAATCGACTGAATATGACAACTGTGCAAGAAGCCGTGCCGAACCTGATACCTACCCTGGATGCCACCCCGCGCACTGCGCCGAAAAAGGTGGAAGCTGGGGTCAAACTGCGTGGCGCCGACAAGGTGGCGCGCATCCCGGTGAAGATCATCCCCACCGATGAGCTGCCGAAGAAACCCGACTGGATCCGTGTGCGCATCCCGGTTTCGCCCGAGGTAGACCGCATCAAGCAACTGCTGCGCAAGCACAAGCTGCACAGCGTCTGCGAAGAGGCCTCCTGCCCGAACCTGGGCGAGTGCTTCTCTGGCGGTACCGCGACCTTCATGATCATGGGTGACATCTGCACCCGTCGTTGCCCATTCTGCGACGTTGGCCACGGCCGACCGAAGGCACTGGACGTCGATGAGCCGAAAAACCTCGCGGTCGCCATCGCCGACCTGCGCCTGAAGTACGTGGTGATCACCTCGGTAGACCGCGACGACCTGCGTGACGGTGGTGCCCAGCACTTCGCCGACTGCATTCGCGAGATCCGCGCCTTGTCGCCGGGCGTGCAGCTGGAAACTTTGGTCCCGGACTACCGTGGTCGTATGGATGTCGCCCTGCAGATCACCGCGCAAGAGCCGCCGGATGTGTTCAACCACAACCTGGAAACCGTACCGCGCCTTTACAAGGCAGCGCGCCCCGGTTCGGACTACGATTGGTCGCTGGACCTGCTGCAGAAGTTCAAGCAGATGGTGCCGCACGTGCCGACCAAATCGGGCCTGATGCTCGGCCTGGGTGAGACCGACGAAGAAGTCATCGAAGTGATGCAGCGCATGCGCGAGCATGAGATCGACATGCTGACCCTCGGCCAGTACCTGCAGCCGTCGCGCAGCCACTTGCCGGTGCAGCGTTTCGTGCACCCCGACACCTTCGCCTGGTTCGCCGAGGAAGGCTACAAGATGGGCTTCAAGAACGTCGCCTCCGGCCCGCTGGTGCGTTCTTCGTACCATGCCGACCAGCAGGCTCACGAAGCCAAGATCAAGCTCTGAGCCTGGTCTGAGCCACACATGCCGATGCGCGCCGAAAGGCGGCATCGGCATTTTTGTTTAGGCTTTTTTCCTACTGTGTTGGAAAGCCTTGCGTATTTAGATTTGGGCGGCCCTATACCTGCAAGGAGTTGCACGATGTACTGCACTGAACGCACCGAGTCACGCCTACCTGTTGCACTGCCAGGCAATGCCTGCTTTGCCATCGTCGCCCCGGCCGGTCCGGCACGGCTGGATGCGCAAAAGGCCAGCCAATGGTTTGCCGGGCGTGGCTACCGTTGCCGTATCTACCCGGGGGTGGAAGAGGCCCAGGGTTACCTCGCAGGTACCGATCAGCAAAGGCTGCAGGACCTTCACGATGCCTTCGCCGATCCAGCCATCGATGCGATTGTGTGCATGCGCGGGGGGTACGGCAGCATGCGTTTGCTCGATAGGCTCGATTTTGAGCTCATTCGGCGTAATCCCAAGCCGCTGATCGGCTACAGCGACATCACCGCGCTGCACACGGCCATCTACCGCAAGACCGGGTTGATTACCTTTCATGGGGCGATGCTCAATGCCGACCTGCTAGGTGCCAAGCAGCAACCGACCGAGTCGTCGCTGGTGGCCCAGTTGATGGGGCAGGTAGGGGCGGGGGACGCGATCGCTCATCCGGCAGACTTTGCCCTGAGCTGCGTAGTGCCGGGTGTTGCCAGCGGGCGTTTGTTGGGCGGCAACCTGTCGATGCTGGGTGCGACCCTGGGCACTGTGGCCCAGATCGATACGCAGGGCTGCATCTTGTTCATCGAAGACGTCAACGAGCCGCTGTTTCGCGTGGACCGTTTGCTGACCCAGTTACGCCTGGCGGGCAAGCTTGCAGGGGTGAAGGGGGTGCTGGTGGGGGATTTCGCCGGTATTACCGTGGCGGCTATGACGCCGTTGCTGCAGGACATTTTCGGGCCGCTGGGTGTGCCTGTGCTGGCCGGGTGGCGCAGTGGGCATTGTGACCCGAATGTGTGCTTGCCGCTGGGAGCCGAGGTGGTGCTGGACAGCGAGAAGATGAGCCTGGTGTTGCAGCAGGATCTGTTCAGGGCTTGATGGGGCTGCGGCGCAGCCCCAACTGCCTCAACGCTGACGCAAGCTCTCAAGCAGCTTGTGCGTCGGATACCCATCCGCCGGCCAACCCAACCCCTGCTGGGCGGTGCGAATGGCCTTGCGGGTATTGGCGCCAATGATGCCGTCGGCATTGCCCGCGTCATGCCCGCTGGCATTGAGCAGGTGCTGCAGCTCCATGCGTTCGCTGCGGCTCAGGGGCAGGTCCTCTTTCGGCCAGCTGCCGGCAATGAATCCCCAGCCTGAGAACCGATCACCCAACAGGCTCACTGCCAGGGCATAGGACGATGAGTTGTTGTACTTGAGGATCGCGCGGAAGTTGTCCAGTACCAGGAACGCCGGGCCGCGAGCGCCCGCAGGCAGCAGCAGGGCGGCGGACAGCTGATTGCTGTTGGCGGGCAGTTGGGTGCCGGCTGGCAGTGTCACGCCCAGTTGCAGCCACTCGCTCACCGGCTTGCGCAGCGAACCATCCGCCAGCCAGAAGTCGAAACCTGCCGGCACCTGCACTTCAAAGCCCCAGGGTTGGCCACGCTTCCAGCCGGAGCTTTGCAGGTAGTGCGCGGTCGAGGCCAGGGCGTCCGGGGTGCTGTTCCAGATGTCCCGGCGGCCATCGCCGTCGAAATCCACCGCATGGGTGTTGTAGGTAGTCGGAATGAACTGGGTCTGGCCCATTGCACCGGCCCACGAACCGCGCATGGCCTCCGGCTGGATGTCACCGTTCTGCAGGATCTGCAGGGCGGCAATCAGTTGGTCCTGGGCGAACTGCGGGCGGCGGCCTTCGTAGGCCAGGGTCGCCAGCGAGCGAATGACCGACTTGCTGCCCTGGAACTGGCCGAAGTTGCTTTCCATGCCCCAGACCGAAACCAGCACCTGGCGATCCACGCCATAGCGCTGTTCGAGGCGGGTCAGCAGCTCTGCATTCTGCTCCAGCAGTTTCTTGCCGTTGCGCACACGCAGTGGCGACAGGGCGCCTTCAAGGTACTCCCACACCGGCCGGCTGAACTCAGGCTGGCTGCGGTCGGCCTTGATCACGTCCAGGTCGGGGGTAACACCGAGGAATGCACGGTCGAAGGTGTTGGGCGAAATACCGGCCTGCAGCGCTTGTTGGCGGAAGCCAGCCTGCCATTGCGCGAAGGTTTGCAGGGGTTGGATCTCAGTGCTGGCGTCGGGCGTTGCACCGGGCAGGTTCACCACTGGAGCGGGCTGGGCAGGGGCCAGCGGCAAGGCATCGGCGGCGGTGGGCTTTTCCGCACAGGCGACGAGCAGGATGAAGCTGGAGGCCGCGATCAGCTGACGGGATTTCCAACGGGGGAGAAGACTGAAGAGCATGCACAGATCCAGAATTTCAGGTCAGGTGCCGACCATACCATGCCTGCGCTTTCGATGCTTTCATGCGGCCAAAAAGTAAGAAGCCTCCCAATCTCTCGATTGGAAGGCTTCGCGGCGGTAGCTGCCTTTGCCCTTGTCTGGTTGTTCCTGGCGGCAGCGGAACAGGGGCTGGGCGACGATCGACTTGGCCTTGTTGGGGCCGTGCTTTTTCGGCTTTTTGCTCATGGTGCAGGTTCCCGATGGGTGGCTTTCGGGGCGCACTGTAGGCCCCAGGGCTACTACGGGCCAATTGATTGTGTTTATGGGTGGCAGTACGCGACGCTCGTAGGAGCGGCCTTGCGTCGCGAAAGGCGCGCGCAGCGCGCCCGGCTATTGCGAAGGAAGCGCCAAGCGTTGCCCCGCCATCAACAACGAAAGCCGCGCCAGCCCGGTCCAAGGCGACCCCTCGGCCTGCCCCTTGATCTGCGCATCGATACGCTGGGCATCCTGCAACAGCTGGGCCCAACGCTGCGCGGAAAGGCGCTGCAGTGCTTTGCTGACCAGCGGGCGGCGTTTATCCCACACCGGTGGTCGTGCTTGGCTGAAGGCTTTGTCCAACGGTACGCCCTGGCTGAACTGCTGAGCCAGCCCGGCCAGTTGCCGCAGCTCGCGGGCCAGTGCCCACAGAATCACCGGTGGCTCCACGCCTTCACCGCGCAGCCCTTCGAGCATGCGCAGGGCATGCGCGGCTTCGCCATTGAGAATGGCATCGACCAGCCCGAAGACATCGAAGCGGGCGCTGTCGGCGACTGCCGACTGCACGGTCTCCACGGTGATCTGGTTACCCTCGGCCAGCAGCTTGAGCTTTTCGATTTCCTGGGCGGCGGCCAGCAGGTTGCCTTCGACGCGTGCGGCAATCAGGTCGACCGCATCACGCTGTGCCGAAAGGCCCGCCTGTGACAGCCGCTGGTTGATCCACTGGGGTAGCTGGTGGGCATCTACCGGCCAGATCTGGATGAACTGGCAGTGGGCGCCTTCGATCAGGGCCTTGCCCCATTTGGTCTTCTGCGCGCTGCCGTCGAGCTTGGGCAGGCTGATCAGCAACAGCGTGTCCTCGGCCGGGTTGGCGCAGTATTCCATCAACGCGGCAGCGCCCTTGTCCCCGGGTTTGCCAGAGGGCAGGCGCAGTTCCAGCAGGCGGCGCTGGGCGAACAGGGAAAGGCTGGCACCGGCCTGAAGCAGGGTGCCCCAGTCGAAATTGGCGTCGGCGCTGAACACCTGGCGTTCGTCGAAACCCTGCTGGCGTGCGGCGCCACGGATGGCGTCGGCGGCTTCCTGGCACAGCAACGGGTCGTCGCCACTGACCACGTAGACCGGTGCCAGGGCGCCTTGCAGGTGCTTGTTGAGTTGGGCGGGGGCGAGTTTCATTGGAAACAGGCGGGGCACCGGGGTGCCCCGCGCGGGCTCAGTTGCCCGGAACTTCCAGTGGCGACTGCTGCGGCGTTTCAGCCTGCTGGCTGCGGGCCGCTTCCAGCGCGTCGGCTTCGGCCTTGGCGCGTTCGTCGGCTTTGACCTGCAGCTCGTCCAGTTGGGCCGGGGTCAGCATTTGCAGGCGTACAACCATGGCGTTGACCAGGTCGCGGCGCATTTCTTCACGTGCCCGATTGGCTTCCTGCTCGGAACCGGTGATGTTGGAGGCGTCACGCACGTAGATCTTGCGCACTTCCAGCTTGTCGCTGAGCAGTTCCAGGTTGTTCAGGCCCTGGATGCTGTAGTTCAGCACCGTGGTCAGCTCGTACTCGGCCGAGCGGCTGCCACCGCTGTAGGTCGCGGCGCGCTGGTTTTCCTGCTCGTTGGTCAGGACCAGGCGGTACGGTGCGCCGGCGTGCACGTTGACGCCGCTGCGCTCCAGCACCTGGCGCAGTTCGGTCACGGTTTCGCCATAGGCATTACGTGCACTGACGTCCATCTCCTTGACACTCAGCTCGGTAGAGCCAGTGCCGCGCAGCTGGAAACCGCAGGCGCTGAGCAAAACGGCCAGGCCGATTACCAGCAGATTGCGTTTGATCATGTTGTTGCTCCCTCTTGGGCCTGTACCGCCCGCCCGCAGTGGCTGCGGGCGGGCGTGCCATCAATTGGCGACGATGTTGACCAGCTTGCCCGGCACCACGATGACCTTGCGGATGGTCAGGCCATCGATGAAGCGCAGGACATTCTCGTTGCTGCGGGCGGCGGCTTCGATTTCCTCGCGGCTGGCGGCGGCCGGCATTTCGACCTGGCCACGCAGCTTGCCGTTGACCTGTACCACCAGGACGATGCTGTCCTGCACCAGCGCGCTCTCGTCGACCGCTGGCCAGCCAGCATCGATGACCGCCTGGTCGTGGCCCAGCGCCTTCCACAGTTCGTGGGAGATGTGCGGGGTGATCGGTGCCAGCAGCAGCGTCACGGCTTCCAGGCCTTCCTGCAGCAGGGCGCGGTCCTGTTCGGTGGCTTGCGGGGCCTTTTCCAGCACGTTCATCACGGTCATCACCTGGGCAATGGCGGTGTTGAACTTGTGGTACTGGCCCACGTCGGTGCTGGCCTGCTTGATGGCGGCATGGATGGCGCGACGGATGGTTTTTTGCGCGTCGTCCAGCGCGGCGACATCCAGCGTGCCCGGCAGGCCCTGGTTGACGTGGCCCTGAGCCAGGCGCCAGACACGGCGCAGGAAGCGGCTTGCACCTTCGACGCCGGAGTCGGACCACTCCAGGCTCATGTCTGGTGGCGAGGCGAACATCATGAACAGGCGGCAAGTGTCGGCGCCGTAGGCTTCGATCATCGATTGCGGGTCGACGCCGTTGTTCTTCGACTTCGACATCTTCTCGGTGCCGCCGATTTCCACCGGCAGGCCGTCGGTCTTCAGCCGCGCACCAATGATCTTGGCCTTGGCGTCACGCTCGATTTCGACGTCGGCCGGGTTGAACCAGTCCTTGCCACCGTTGCTGGCGACGCGGTAGTAGGTCTCGGCGACCACCATGCCCTGGGTCAGCAGGTTCTTGAACGGCTCGTTCGACGTGACCAGGCCTTCGTCACGCATCAGCTTGTGGAAGAAGCGCGCGTACAGCAGGTGCAGGATCGCATGCTCGATGCCGCCGATGTACTGGTCGACCGGCAGCCAGTGGTTGGCCGCTTTCGGGTCGACCAGGCCCTGATCGTAGTTTGGCGAGGCGTAGCGGGCGAAGTACCAGGACGACTCGACGAAGGTGTCCATGGTATCGGTTTCGCGCTTGGCCGCGGTGCCGCATTTCGGGCAGGTGCATTCGTAGAATTCTGGCAGGCGCGCCAGTGGCGAGCCGGCGCCGTCCGGTACCACGTTCTCCGGCAGGGTGACCGGCAGCTGGTCTTCCGGTACCGGCACGTCGCCGCAGGACGGGCAGTGGATGATCGGGATCGGGCAGCCCCAGTAGCGCTGACGGCTGATGCCCCAGTCGCGCAGGCGGAACTGGGTACGCGACTTGCCGAGGTCCTTGCGGATCAGGGCGGCCTCGATGGCGTCGAAGGCGCCGGCGAAGTCCAGGCCGTCGAACTCGCCGGAGTTGATCAGCTGGCCATGCTCGCCATAGGCGGCCAGCCACTCGTTGCCGACGTCATCGCCAGCGCTGGTGCGCACCACGGCCTTGACCGGCAGGTTGTACTTGTGGGCGAACTCGAAGTCGCGCTCGTCGTGGGCCGGCACGGCCATCACCGCGCCATCGCCGTAATGCATCAATACGTAGTTGGCGACCCACACCGGCAGCTTCTCGCCGGTCAGCGGGTGGTCGACGAACAGGGAAGTGGGCATGCCCTTCTTCTCCTGGGTGGCCATGTCGGCCTCGGCGACGCTACCGCTCTTGCACGCGTCGATGAACGCCTGCAGCGCCGGGTTGCCCTGGGCGGCCTGGGTGGCCAGCGGGTGTTCGGCGGCGACTGCGACGTAGGTGGCGCCCATCAGTGTGTCGGGGCGGGTGGTGAAGACCTTGAGGGTGCCTTCGTGGCCGATGCTGGCCTGGTCGAACGGGAACTGCACTTCCATGCCGCGCGACTTGCCGATCCAGTTGCGCTGCATGGTCTTGACCTGTTCAGGCCAGCCCGGCAACTCGTCGAGGCTTTCCAGCAGCTCGTCTGCATAGTCGGTGATGCGGAAGTAGTACATCGGGATTTCGCGCTTTTCGATCAGCGCGCCCGAACGCCAGCCGCGGCCGTCGATGACCTGCTCGTTGGCGAGCACGGTCTGGTCGGCCGGGTCCCAGTTGACGGTACCGTTCTTGCGGTAGATGACGCCCTTTTCGAACAGGCGGGTGAACAGCCACTGTTCCCAGCGGTAGTAGTCCGGCTTGCAGGTGGTGACTTCACGTGCCCAGTCGATGGCCAGGCCCAGGCTCTTGAGCTGGGTCTTCATGTAGTCGATGTTTTCGTATGTCCACTTGGCCGGGGCGACGTTGTTTTTCATCGCCGCGTTTTCCGCGGGCATGCCGAAGGCGTCCCAGCCCATCGGCTGCAGGACGTTTTTGCCCAGCATGCGCTGGTAGCGGGCAATCACGTCACCGATGGTGTAGTTGCGCACGTGGCCCATGTGTAGCTTGCCGCTCGGGTACGGGAACATCGATAGGCAATAGTAAGTGTCTTTGCCTGGCTGTTCGGTAACAGCGAACGATTGTTGCTCGTCCCAGAAGTTCTGGGCGGCGGCTTCGATATCACGGGGCGTGTATTGTTCGTGCATGGCTACTTTTGGCTGAGAGAGAAGAGACCTTGTTCCAGGCAGCGGAACCTCGCTGCAACCGGTACTCCGGTGTCGTTTAGAGTGAACGCCGTAGCATACAGCAGCGCCGCGCATCGTGGGAAACCTTGATTGCTAATGGCCGCTGGTCGCGGCAAACGGCTGCTTTTTAGAGTGACGCTAAGCTCAGATGTGGGGGGAGATATTCTGACCTTCAATGAGGTGAACGGATGGGAGAGACGCAGCTACCCGCAATCAAACCGGAGCTTTACGAACGCCTGATCGACCGCCTTGGCCTGGCGCTGGAAGTTGCCAGGACATCGGTGAGATTGCGCGACGAGATGCCAGCCGAGCTGGAGTTGCGTGGCCTTAGCCACGCAGAGTTCGAAGTGATCAAGGCGTACCTGGACACCCTCCCGGAGCGCCAAAATGCCTGTGCCGGCAGTTACCCGCAAGCGGAGCCGACATCAGCCAAGATCATCTGGCTCAAGGACAAGAAACGCCCCGCCAGCACGGCGAGATCCAGGACGCTGCCACATCGTTAGCCGTTCAGGACGCCAGCCGCAGGCCATCGCGCGCCGGTTCTTCACTACACTTCTCACGATCGTCGCCGGCCGCACACTTGTTGCCCGGCGTCGATCCTCTTAGGCTGCACGCCTTCCATGGAGGTGTGGCCGATGCCGATCCGATTCTTCATCAAACAATGGCTGATGCCGCCTGGCGTCCTCTTGCTGCTGCTGTTGGCGGCGTGGTGGCTGCGCAAGCGGCGCCCACGGCTGGCCGGGCTGTGCTTCGCCGTGGGCCTTGGCAGTTTGTGGCTGATGAGCCTGCCGCTTGCCGTGCAGGAATCGGCGCGCCTGCTGGAGACCGAGCCGCCGCTGGCGGTCAGCGAATGGGCGGGCCTTGCGGGCAGGGCGGATGCCATTGTCGTGCTGGGCGCAGGGCGCGAGCGCGGTGACCCGGCCTGGGGTGGCGATGACCAGCCCACCGCAACGGCCCTTGAGCGCATGCGCTTTGCCGCACGGCTGGCCAAGGCCTCGGGTTTGCCGGTGCTGACCAGTGGTGGCTTGCACTATGGCACACCGCCCAGTGAAGCGCGGTTGATGGCCGATCGCTTGCGTGAGGATTTTGCGGTTGAGGTGAAATGGCAAGAGCAGGCCAGCCGCACCACCTGGGAAAATGCCCGGTTCTCGGCAGACATTCTGCAGCCGCTGGGTATTCGCCGGGTGGTCGTGGTGACGCAGGCCTGGCATATGCAGCGTTCGCGCTGGAGCTTCGAGCAGGCAGGGTTCGACGTGGTGCCGGCACCGATGGGCTTCCTCGGGCGCGAGCATGCTCGCCCGTTTGCCGGGTTGCTGCCGGAAAGCCGGGCGATGTGGCAGAGCGGGCAGTTGTTTAATGAAGCGGTGGGGTTGGTGGGGTATCGGTTGTTCTACTGATCTCGGAGCTGCTCGGTCTTTGTAGGAGCGGCCTTGCGTCGCGAAAGGGGTGCGTAGCAGCCCCAGGTTCTGTGGCGCAAAAAAGATCGCTGGGGCCGCTACGCAGCCCTTTCCGACCGGTCCGGCGCCCCGGCAAGGCCGCTCCTACAAAGACTGCGCCGGTCATTAAGGAGGGCGCAGTCAAACAGTCTTGGCAATCCGCCCTGCCAGCAACGCCCACCCGAGCAACAGCACACAGACAATCGCCAGCGGCCACGAACGCCACTGCAGATAAGGCGTCAGCTGCTGCATCGGCACCACCTCGCCATACAGCACCGCCGGCTGGAACTGTGGGATCTGTGTGGTAATGCGCCCAAACGGGTCGATCAGCGCGGTCACACCGTTGTTGGTGGCGCGGATCATCCAGCGGCCGGCTTCCAGTGCGCGCATCTGTGCCATCTGCAGGTGCTGCAGCGGGCCGATCGAGGTGCCGAACCAGGTGTCGTTGCTGATCGTCAGCAGCAGGTCGCTGCGCGCTGCCAGGCTGGCGGCAAACTCGGGGTAGACCACTTCATAGCAGATGTACGGTGCGATCTGGTAACCCTTGGCCTGCAGCAACGGCTGGTCTTCCGGGCCCCGGGCGAAGTCCGACATCGGCAGGTTGAAGAACTCGATCACGCCGCGCAGCATGTCCTGCAAGGGCACGTACTCGCCGAAGGGCACCAGCTTCTGCTTGAGGTAAGTGCCGTCACCTTCACCGGTTACGGTGATGCCGTTGTAGTAGCGGCGTTGGTGGTGCACCACCTCACGCACCGGCACGCCGGTGATCAGCGCCGAATGGCGCTCGGCGGCAAAGCGCCCCATCACGTCGATGTAGCCCTGGGCCTGGTCCTTGAGCACCGGTACCGCAGTTTCGGGCCAGATCAGCAGGTCTACCGGCTTTGAGGTGAAGCTCATGTCACGGTACAGCGCCAGCTGGGCGTCGATGTGGGCCGGGTCCCACTTCAGGTCCTGCGCGACGTTGCCTTGGATGGCGGCCACCTTCAGCGGCTCGCCGACAGGCTTGGTCCAGGCGTGGCCCTTGAGTGCCATGCCCAGTAGCCAGGGGGCCAGCAGCAGCACGCCGGCGACGGCCAGGAACGAGGGCCGGGCACGCAGGCGGGGCAAGTTGCACAGCAACGCGGCGCTAAGCGCCAGGGTGAACGAGATCAGCCATACACCCCCCAGCGGCGCAAGGCCCGCCAGCGGGCCGTCGAGCTGGCTGTAGCCGGCATAAAGCCAAGGGAAGCCGGTGAGGAACCAGCCGCGGAAGGCCTCCTGCAGCAGCCACAGGGCCGCGAAGCACAAGGCATCAGCCAGTGGCGCCTCATTGCGCCGCAGCCAGCGCGCCCACAGCCACGCGGGCAGGGCGAAGAACCAGGCCAGGGCGGCGAAGAACGCCAACAGCAGCAGGATCGCCAGCAGCGGCGAGGCGCCGCCGTAGGTGGTCATGCTGACGTAGATCCACCAGGTGCCGGCGCCGTACAGGCCGAAACCGAAACACCAGCCACGGCCCATGGCCTGGCGCGGGCTGAGCTCGCGCAGGCCAAGGTAGAGCAGGGCGATGGACAAAAGGGCCAGCGGCCAGATGTCGAATGGCGCCAGGGCCAGGAGGGTGGAAGCGCCGGCCGCCATGGCCAGCAGGTTACCGGGCCAGCCGGGGCGGGTGATCCAACGCATGATTGTCCTTAGCGGGTGATCGGTGTCAGGCGCAGCAAGTGTACCCGCCGGCTGTCGGCATTGAGAATGCGGAACTTGTAGGCGCCGATCTCGGTGGTTTCGTTGCGCTTGGGCAGGTGCCCGAACGCGCTCATCACCAGGCCGCCAACGGTGTCGAATTCGTCATCGGAGAAGCTGCTGTCGAAGAACTCGTTGAAGTTCTCGATCGGCGTCAGTGCCTTGACCAGGAAGTCGCCGCTGGGCAGCGGCTTGATGTAGCTGTCTTCCTCGACGTCATGCTCGTCTTCGATGTCGCCGACGATCTGTTCCAGTACGTCTTCGATGGTCACCAGGCCCGCCACACCGCCGTATTCGTCGATGACCACGGCCATGTGGTTATGGTTGGCACGGAACTCGCGCAACAGCACGTTCAGGCGCTTGGACTCGGGCACGAAGGTAGCCGGGCGCAGCAGGTCCTTGATGTTGAAACTGTCGCCGTTCTCTTTGAGGATCAGCGGCAGCAGGTCCTTGGCGAGCAGGATGCCCAGCACATCGTCGTGGCTTTCGCCGATCACCGGGTAGCGCGAGTGCGCGGCGTCGATCACCGCCGGCAGGAACTCGCGAGGCGACTGGCTGGCCTTGATGCTGATCATTTGCGAGCGCGGCACCATGATGTCGCGCACCTGCAGGTCAGCGACCTGGATGGCGCCTTCGACGATGGTCAGCGCTTCGCTGTCGAGCAGCTTGTTCTGATGGGCTTCGCGCAGCAGCTCTAGGAGCTCCTGGCGGTTTTTCGGCTCATGGGCAAAAGCCTGGGTCAGTTTACCCAACCAGGACTTTTGCCCGTTGCTCGATCGATCTTCGCTCATGGCGGTTACTCGTGATCCTTGCAGTGTCAGTGTGTGATTGAATCGGTTTCGTCGTCGGCATAGGGGTCCGGGTGGCCCAGTTCTGCCAGCAATTCTCGTTCCAGGGCTTCCATTTCCTCGGCTTCTTCATCGTCGATGTGGTCGTAACCGAGCAGATGCAGGCAGCCGTGGATTACCAGGTGCGCCCAATGCGCCTCCAGGGCCTTGCCCTGTTCGGCGGCTTCGCGCTCGACCACCGCCACGCAGATCACCAGGTCGCCCAGCAATGGGATATCGAGCAGGTCATCGGGCACGTCGGCGGGGAACGACAACACGTTGGTCGCGTAGTCCTTGTGCCGGTAGGTGTGGTTCAGCTCGCGGCCTTCGGTTTCATCGACCAGGCGAATGGTCATTTCCGAGTCGGCTGTGCGCTGGCGAAGGGCCAGCTCGCACCAGCGACGGAAGGCGGCATCATCAGGGGCGGCGGCGTCCGTGGCCCGTTGCAGGTCGAGTTCAAGCATCTTTGCCGGGTGCCTCTAGCTGGGCCTGACGGCCTTCGAAGCGGTCGTAGGCCTCGACGATGCGTTGCACCAGTGGGTGACGAACCACATCTTTGGGTTGGAAATGGGTAAAGCTGATACCCGGAACGTCCCTGAGCACGTCGATCACATGCGCCAGGCCCGACTTGGTGCCACGCGGCAGGTCGACCTGGGTGATGTCACCGGTGATCACCGCAGTCGAGCCGAAGCCGATGCGGGTAAGGAACATCTTCATCTGCTCAAGCGTGGTGTTCTGGCTCTCGTCGAGGATGATGAAGCTGTTGTTCAGGGTGCGGCCACGCATGTAGGCCAGCGGGGCGATCTCGATCACTTGGCGCTCGATCAGCTTGGCCACGTGCTCGAAGCCCAGCATTTCGTAGAGCGCGTCATACAGCGGGCGCAGGTACGGGTCGATCTTCTGTGCCAGGTCGCCGGGCAGGAAGCCGAGCTTCTCGCCCGCCTCGACCGCCGGGCGCACGAGCAGGATGCGGCGCACCTGTTCGCGCTCCAGGGCATCCACGGCGCAGGCCACGGCCAGGTAAGTCTTGCCAGTACCGGCCGGGCCAACGCCGAAGTTGATGTCGTTGGCCAGGATTTCCTTGACGTAGCGCTGCTGGTTGACGCCGCGCGGGCGAATATTGCCCTTGCGCGTGCGCAACGAGACGCTGACCTCGTTGACCGCCGGGTTGTCGATGTTCTCGACGGTCGACTCCTGCAGGTACAGATGGACGGTTTCCGGCGACAGGTCAGTGGCCTTGGCCTCGCGATAGAGGCGGCGCAGCAGCTGTTCAGCAGCGGAAGTGGTCTTGGGTTCGCCGATCAGTTCGAACTGATTGCCGCGGTTGCGGATCTCGATGGCCAAGCGTTGTTCGATCAGGCGCAGGTGCTCGTCGAACTGGCCGCACAAGTTGGCGAAACGGTGGGCCTCGAAAGGTTCGAGGATGAAACGATGGGGTTCTATGGGTGCGTTCAAGGTCGTTTTTAGCCGCCCGACGGCAATGGATGTGAGCTCAAGAATAACCCTTGAATGGCAGTGGCGAAAGCACTGAAACGATCAAGGGTCTTGCGGCCTGTACCGGCCCATCGTGGGCTTGCCTGCGAAGCGGCCGGCACTGCTATGATGCGCGCCTTTTCCTACACATGGGTTATCCCGCCAAACATGAGCAAACGCGAACCCGCCATCTATAAAGTGATCTTCCTCAACCAGGGGCAGGTCTTCGAGATGTATGCCAAGCAGATCTTCCAGAGCGACCTGTGGGGCTTTCTGGAAATCGAAGAGTTCGTCTTCGGCGAGCGCACCCAGGTGGTGGTCGACCCCAGCGAGGAAAAACTCAAGAGCCAGTTCGAAGGTGTGATCCGCAGCTTTGTGCCGATGCATTCGATCGTGCGCATCGATGAGGTCGAGCGCCTGGGCACGGCGAAGATCAGCGAAGCCAAGGGCGGCGGCAACGTGATGCCGTTCCCCATGCCGATGCCGGAGAAGTAGGGCGGTTCAGGGCAGTGGCGAGAACGGCGTACGGCCTTCGGCGTTCTGCAGTTCGAGCAGGTACTTGCGGAAGATCTGGCCGAGCACCTGGGTGGCATGCTCCAGTTCGTCGCGGGGCATCTGTTCGGTGACTTCGTCGGCCATGTCCAGCGCATCCTCAGCACCGTTGACTGCCGCCATTTTCAGCAGAATGTAGGCCTGCACGTTGTTGGCCTTGACCCCTTCGCCCCGGTAGAACATGGCGCCAAGGCGATATTGAGCCTGGGCGTGGCCTTGCAGCGAGGCCTTCTGGAACCAGTTCAGCGCCTTGTTCAGGTCTTTTGGCGTCTGGGTGTAGTAGTACTCGCCCAGTTCGAACTGCGCCTGGGCATCCCCCGTCGTCGCCGTCTGCTCGCAAGCCTTGAGGGCATTGGCGAGGTCTTCTGGCTGAACATTCAGGGTGCAGCGGCCCGTCGCTGGAATCAGCAACGAGTTACCGCCCTCCGCCAGGGCCAGCAGGGGCTGAAGAAGCAACAGGCAGCCCAGGGTCAGGGCGCGGCCGGTGCGGTTCATGGGGATCGACTTACCTCTGCAAAGCTGCGGCCAATGTCTCTGGTGGCACATTATGGGATAAGCAACGCCAACCTTACAAAGTTTTACTCGAATTTCTGCATGGGTGGGGGAGTTGGCTGATTGTCTCGGGCTTTTTTGCGCCTGCACCCGCCGTCTGGTGGGTGCAGGCAACGCCACTTACTTGAGTTTCGCGAACGCTCGCTCAGCCGCATCCAGGGTGATCTGCAGCTCTTTGTCACCGTGGGCGATGGAGGTGAAGCCGGCCTCGAACGCACTCGGCGCCAGGTACACGCCACCTTCGAGCATCAGGTGGAAGAAGCGCTTGAAGCGGTCTGCATCGCTGGCCATCACGTCGTCGAAGGTGACGATGTCGTCGGCGCCACTGAAGTACAGGCCGAACATGGCACCCGCCTGCGTGGTGACGAACGGCACGCCAGCGGCATCGGCGCGTTGCTGCAGGCCGTCGAGCATGCGGCTGGTGAAGACGGTCAGCTCGGCGTGGAACCCAGGGCGGCTGATCAGCTTCAGCGTGGTCAGGCCGGCGGCCATGGCCAGCGGGTTGCCCGACAGGGTGCCGGCCTGGTAGACCGGGCCGAGCGGGGCGATGCAGCCCATGATCTCGCGCTTGCCGCCGAAGCAGCCGACGGGCATGCCGCCGCCGACGATCTTGCCGAAGGTCGACAGGTCAGGGGTGATGCCATAGTGACCTTGGGCGCCGCCCAGCGAGACGCGGAAGCCGGTCATCACTTCGTCGAAGATCAACACTACACCGTGCTTGTCGCACTGCTCACGCAGGCCTTCGAGGAAGCCTGGCGCGGGCGGTACGCAGTTCATGTTGCCGGCGACCGGCTCGACGATGATGCAGGCCACGGTCTGGCCGACGTCGGCCAGGGTCTTCTCGACCGCGGCAATGTCGTTGAACGGCAGGGTCAGGGTGTGTTTGGCGAAGTCCGCCGGTACGCCCGCCGAGCTTGGCACGCCTTGGGTCAGCAGGCCCGAGCCTGCCTTGACCAGCAGGCTGTCGGAGTGGCCGTGGTAGCAGCCTTCGAACTTGATGATGGCGTCGCGGCCGGTGTAGCCACGGGCCAGGCGGATGGCGCTCATGGTGGCTTCGGTGCCGGAGCTGACCATGCGCACCATCTCCATCGATGGCACGAGCGAGCAGACCAGGTCGGCCATCTCGGTCTCCATGGCCGTCGGTGCGCCATAGGACAGGCCGTGCTGCAGCTGGTTACGCACCGCGTCGAGTACTTCAGGGTGGCCGTGGCCGAGGATCATCGGGCCCCAGGAGCCGACGTAGTCGACGTAGCGCTTGTCATCTTCGTCAACGACATAAGCGCCTTCGGCATGCTTGAAGAACAGGGGCGTGCCGCCAACGCTCTTGAACGCGCGGACCGGCGAGTTGACGCCGCCCGGGATGTGCTTCTGGGCTTGGGCGAACAGGGATTCGGAACGGGACATGGGATCTTCTCTCGAAATCAGGAAGCGAACAGGGCATTGAAGGCACGGGCGCGGCGGGTGACTTCCTGCGCGCTATCGGTACCAAACAAGCCGTGGATCACTGCCAGCAGGTCGGCGCCATGGGCGACCAACGGGGCAGCGTTGTCGAGGGTGACGCCGCCGATCACGGCGATCGGCAGCTTGACCTGGGCGCGGGCCTGCTCCAGCAGGTCGAGGCTGGCGGCCGGCGCGCCCGGCTTGGTCACGGAGTTGAAAAACCGCCCGAAGGCCACGTAGCTGGCGCCTTCGCTGGCGGCCTGCCGGGCCAGGTCGAGCTGGGCGTGGCAGGTCGAGCCGATGATGGCGTTGCGACCGAGCAGGGCGCGGGCCGGGGTGAGTGGGCCGTCGGTCTGGCCCAGGTGTACACCCACGCCCAGGCGGGCGGCCAGTTCGGCATCATCGTTGATGATCAGTTGGGTATCGTAGCGCTCGCACAGGCGCATCAGTGCTTCGGCTTCACGCAGGCGGCGGGCCGCGTCGTCACTCTTGTCGCGGTACTGCAGCAGGCACACGCCGCCCTCCAGCGCCGCTTCGACATGAGACAGGAAACGGCCGGCGAGCAGCTGGCTGTCGGTGATTGCATACAGACCGCGTAGCTTCATCTGAAAGCCTCGTATCAGGAGCAGAAGTCCAGGGGCAGACGGCGTGGTACGAACTGGCCGCGGCCCAGTTGCTCGGCGTCACGCAGGGTCCGCCAGGTGTAGTCCAGGGCGCTGCGTACAGCGCTTTGCAGCTGTTCGCCGAGGGCCAGTCGGCCAGCCAGGGCACTGGCCAGGGTGCAGCCCGAGCCATGATAGCTGCCAGGCAGGCGCTGGCAGGTCCAGGTATGGGGCTGGCCGTCGCGGCTGTACAGGCGGTTGTGGATTTCGTCTTCGTCGCCGTGACCGCCGGTAATCAGCAGGTGTCTACAGAACGGCAACAGTTTCTCGGCACACTCGTCAGCCGTGCCTTCCGGCAGTTCGGCCAGAATGCGCGCTTCCGGCAGGTTGGGCGTGGCGATGGTCGCCAGCGGCAGCAGGCGCTCGCGCACGGCATAGCCGACCTCGTCCTTGCCCAGGCGGCCACCGCCGCCGGCACGCAGCACCGGGTCGCAGACCAACGGCAGGTGCGGGTGGGCAGCCAGCAGTTCGGCGACGGTGTCGACCATGTCGATCGAACCCAGCATGCCCAGCTTGACGGCGGCCACCGTGGAGTCGGCCAGCACGGCGTTGGCCTGGGCCAGCACCCACTCGCGGTCGAGTACGCGGAAGTCGGAAACGTTGACGGTATCCTGGACGGTCAGGGCGGTCACCGCAGGTGCGGCGTGACAGCCTTGGGCGATCAGGGCTTCGATATCTGCCTGCAAGCCGGCGCCGCCACTGGGGTCGTGGCCGGAGAGACAGAGGACAACGGGGCGGGAGCTGTAGGTATTCATGGGCGGCGAGCTTACCACCAAACCTATTTGTGGGGATCGTCCTACAAACGGGTTTTGTTGATCGAGTGGTCAGATTTATTTGTGTGAATCTTCTGAAAGTATTGATTTAGAGCTGTTTTATCGTGATTGCAGGTGGTCGATTGCCAGGTGGGAAAGCTATGCTAGAGTGCTCGGATAACTCGACAAACGGGTTCTGCCGGATTACGTCGTCTCAAACGGATGGGAGGCAACCGCGACGCGACCGGACAGGCCATGCTGGGGCTGTATGCGCTATTTGCTGATTGTGCTTCTGGGCTTGTTGCCTGTGCTGGCCGGGGCGGTCGAATTCGACGATGCCACCCGCCACCTTCCGTTGGGCCAGGCCATGCAGGTCTTCGAGGACCATGATGGCAGCGCCAGCATCGCCGAGGTCAGTGCGCCTGCGTTCGCCAAGCGGTTTCGCGCCCACCACGAGCCGGTGTTGAACGCCGGTTACTCCACATCGGTGTTCTGGCTGAAGATCGACTTGCACTACCTGGCATCGGCCACTGCCTCGCCCCGTGAATGGCTGCTGGAACTGGCCTACCCACCCTTGGACCACCTTGAGCTGTACCTGCCCGACAGTGCCGGCGCCTACCGCCTGGCCCAGCGCACGGGCGACGCCTTGCCCTACGCCAGCCGGCAGATCCGGCAGAACAACTACCTGTTCGAGTTGCCACTGCGCCCTGGCCAGGCGCTTACCGTCTACCTGCGCCTGCACAGCCAGGGGTCGGTGCAGGCACCGCTGGCGTTATGGTCCGCCGAAGCCTATATGGAGGACCAGCCGACTCGCCTGTACGTGTTGGGCATGATCTACGGCGTGCTGCTGGTGATGCTGGTGTACAACCTGTTCATCTACCTCAGCGTGCGGGATGTCAGCTACCTCTATTACATCCTCTATATTGCGTCGTTCGGCCTTTACCAGGTCTCGGTGAACGGTGCGGGGGTCGCCTACTTCTGGCCGGACAGCCCCTGGTGGGCGAATGCTTCGACACCGCTGTTCATTGGCGCCGCCGGCTTGTTTGGCTGCCAGTTTGCGCGGCATTTTCTGCAACTGGGCACGATCAGCCGAGGCTTCGACCGGTTGCTGCAACTGTTGATGCTCGGTGGCGCGGTGGTGATGGTGCTGGCCGTGAGCATGCCGTATGGCATCGCCCTGCGCATGGCCACGGTGCTGGCGCTGCTGTTTACGGTCAGCATCTTTACTGCCGGTGTGTATGCCTGGTCGCGCGGCTTGCGGGTAGCGCGCTGGTTCATCATCGCCTGGTCGGCGTTTTTGCTGGGCGGGCTGGTCAACACCTTGATGGTGCTGGGTTACCTGCCGAACCTGTTCATCACCATGTATGCCAGCCAGTTGGGTTCGGCCCTGGAAGTGGCGCTGCTGTCACTGGCGCTGGCCGACCGTATCAACAGCCTGCGCGAGCAGCAGGCGCAAACCTTGCGTGAAACCGGGCGAACGCTGGAGCAACTGAACCTTGAACTGGCCCGGAGCAACCGCATGAAGGACGAGTTCCTGGCCAGCGTGACCCATGAGCTGCGCACACCGATGAATGGTGTGATCGGTTCGCTGGAGCTGATGCACACGCTGCCGATGGACGCCGAGATGGCCCAGTACCATCGCACGGCGGCAGGTTCGGCGCAGGGCATGATGGACATGGTCGACGACATCCTCACCCTTTCCGAATTGCAAGGTGGTCGCCTGCGTGCGCAGCCTGCGCCGTTCAGTTTGCGCAACCTGCTGCAGGGCCTGCGTGCCGCGCATGCCGGCCAGGCGCTGGGCAAAGGGTTGTACCTGAGCCTGGACATCCCCGCCGAGCTGCCGGATGCGCTGCTGGGTGATGCGCAAAAACTCAGCCGCTGCCTGGGTTGCCTGCTCGACAACGGCCTGAAGTTCACCCATCAGGGCGGGGTCATGCTGCAAGTGCGCGGTCGACACCTGGGGCCGGACAACCTGGCGCTCACCTTCACGGTCAGCGACAGTGGTATCGGCTTTGATGATCTTGACCAGGCGGCTCTTTATCAGCGTTTTTATCAGCTCGATGGTTCCATGACCCGGCGTTATGGCGGGCTGGGGATTGGCTTGTCGATTTGCCGGCAGATGGGCGAGTTGTTGGGGGCGACGTTGTCGCATGACTCGACACGGGGGTTGGGGAGCCGCTTTGAGCTGAGTTTGAGTGTGGCTATTTGTCAGGTGCAGGTGCCATCAGTACATACGCAGGGTACGCGGCTTTCGCTTTGAAACATGGCGAGCCCCTGTAAGGCCAGAACCAATTGCCATCCCGATTAGTCATTTTTGTCACTTTGACTGACCCCCAGGGAGTGCTTCACTGGTCCTTTCAAGCATGCCCGGCTCCAGGAGCTCCCGATGAACCTGCACCAGTACGCTGAAACCCACGAAGTCACCAACCAGCCGCCGTCGCTTGATGGCGCCAACCTGTACCGCCTCGACCTGCCATTGCAGGAATGGTCGCGGCGCTTTGGCGCCGGCTGGGCCGAGTCGCGGGTCGATGCCTACGGTGCCTTGGCCGGCGGCCCGCTGATGCGCGCGGGCTTCCTGGCCAACGCGCACAAGCCGGAGTTCAGCAGCCACGACCGCTATGGCCATCGTATCGACCTGGTCGAGTTTCACCCGGCCTATCACGAACTGATGCGCACCGCGGTCGAACATGGCCTGCCCTCATTGCCCTGGGCCGAGCCGCGCCCCGGTGCCCATGTGGCGCGGGCTTCGATGACCTACCTGCACACCCAGGCCGAAGCCGGTACCGGCTGCCCGCTGACGATGACGTTTGCCGCGGTGCCGGCGCTCAGGCTGCAGCCTGAGCTGGCCGAGTACTGGCTGCCCAAAGTCCTGGCGCGTGAATACGACCCGCGCAATGTCGGGGACCGGCACAAGGCGGGGGTCACCCTTGGCATGGCCATGACCGAGAAACAGGGCGGCACCGATGTGCGGGCCAACACCACGCGCGCTTATCCTGTGGGTGCGCCTGGGCCGGGCCAGGCCTATGAACTGGTCGGCCACAAGTGGTTTTGCTCGGCGCCCATGTGCGACGCCTTCCTGACCCTGGCCCAGACCGAAAAAGGCCTGAGCTGCTTCCTGTTGCCACGCCATCGCCCGGATGACAACCGCAACCAGTTCTATATCCAGCGGTTGAAAAACAAGCTCGGCAACAGCTCCAATGCCTCCAGCGAAGTGGAGTTTCGTGGCGCCCTGGCGTGGATGGTCGGCGAAGAAGGGCGCGGGGTACCGACCATCATCGAAATGGTCGCCATGACCCGTTTCGACTGCATGGTCGGCTCCAGTGCCTTGATGCGCCAGGCCTTGACCCAGGCGGCCCATCATTGCGCGTATCGCAAGGTCGGCGGCCGGGTGCTGAACGAGCAGCCGCTGATGCAGAACGTGCTGGCCGACCTGGCGCTGGAAAGCGAGGCGGCGCTGGCCCTGAGCCTGCGCATGGGGCAGGCGCTGGAACAGCTCGATGACCCGCAGCAGGCGCATTTTGCCCGGCTGGTCACGGCGGTGGGCAAGTACTGGATCTGCAAGCGTGCGCCGGCCATGATCAATGAAGCCGCCGAATGCCTGGGCGGCGCCGGGTATGTCGAAGACAGCATCCTGCCACGGTTGTACCGTGAGGCGCCGGTCAACTCGACCTGGGAAGGCTCGGGCAATGTGCAGTGCCTGGATGTACTGCGGGCCTTGTCCAAGGAACCCGGGGTGCTCGATGCGCTGTTCGCAGAACTGGGGGACGGCCATGGCGACCCTCGGCTGGCCGCGCACATCGGCAACCTCAAGGGGGCGTTCGCCGACACCGCCGACATCCAGTATCGCGCCCGTCAGTTGACCGAGGACATTGCCCTGGCACTGCAGGCCAAACTGCTGCTGGAAGCGGGCAATGCGGTGGTCAGCGATGCCTTCATCGGTAGCCGCCTGGCCGGTGGCGGCCGGGCCTATGGGGCGTTGCCGCGGGGTGTGGATGTGCACGCGCTGGTGGCCAGGGCTACGCCAGCCTGGCAACACTGATCAATGGGGGTGTATTTACCCTCGAAGGCAGGCAAGATGGTCCACATGCATGTCCAGACAGGAAGCACAGTGTGAGCCACGCTTTTGTAGTCGTTGATACCCCAGAACAGGCCGTCGACCGTCTGGCGGCCCTGCATGCTCAGGCCACCGGTGCCCTCAGCCAGGCCCTCAAGCAATACCTCAAGGACCGAACCGAACCAGACGCCGAGGAACGCGGGCTGTTCCGTTACCCGGCGCTGCGCCTGACCTACTACAGCCAAGGTGAAGTCGCGGCCACCACGCGTGCTTACGCCAAGGTGCAGGTAGCCGGTACCTATAGCGTCACCGTCACCCAGCCGGCCGCCTTCCGCGGCTATTTGCTGGAGCAGTTGCGTCCCCTCATGCACGACTACACCGTGACGGTTGAAGTCGGCGTCAGCGAGCAGAACATCCCTTACCCCTACGTGGTCGACCAGGGCGACGAACTGGCCGGCAGCGGTATCACCGCGGCGCAGCTGGCGCGGGTGTTCCCCAGCACCGACCTGTCGGCAGCCACCGACAATATCGCCGATGGCCTGTACGACTGGGACAGCACCGAAACCCTGCCGTTGGCCTTGTTCGATGCCGCGCGCGTGGACTTCTCGCTGCGCCGGCTGGTGCATTACACCGGCAGCGACTGGCGCCACGTGCAGCCGTGGATCTTGCTGACCAACTACCACCGTTATGTCGACCAGTTCATCAGCCATGGCCTGGAGCAGTTGCGTGAAGACCCGCGCTTCGTGCGCATGGTGTTGCCGGGCAATGTGGTGATCGAAAAGGGCATGGACCATGGCGAGACCCAGGCCCTGGTGGCCAGCGTGGTCTGGCACCGTTACCAGATGCCGGCCTATCACCTGATTGCGGGCGACGGCGACGGGGTCACCCTGGTCAACATCGGCGTCGGCCCTTCCAATGCCAAGAACATCACCGACCACCTGGCCGTGCTGCGCCCGCACTGCTGGCTGATGATCGGCCACTGCGGCGGCCTGCGCCAGTCGCAGACCATCGGTGACTATGTGCTAGCGCACGCCTATATGCGGCGCGACGGTATCCTCGACCGCGTGGTGCCGCCGAACATTCCCATCCCGGCCCTGGCCGAGGTGCAACTGGCCTTGCAGGAGGCGGCTGCACAGGTGACCGGTGAGCGTGGCGAAGAGCTGAAGAAACGCCTGCGCACCGGCACCGTGCTGACCTACGACGACCGTAACTGGGAACTGCGCTGGGCCCAGGAGCGGCCATTGATCAACCTGTCACGTGCGGTGGCCGTGGACATGGAGAGTGGCACCATTGCCGCCCAGGGCTACCGGCTGCGTGTGCCGTACGGCACCTTGCTGTGTGTGTCCGACAAACCTCTGCACAGTGAGATCAAGCTGCCGGGGTCGGCCAACGCGTTTTACAACCGCGCGGTCAGCCAGCACTTGAAGATCGGCATTGCTGCGCTGGATCTGCTGCGTACCGAGCTCAATTCGCTGCACTCGCGTAAACTGCGTAGCTTCGATGAGCCGCCGTTCCGCTGAGGATCCATGCCCCTGCCACCCCGTTCCAAGCCGCGCCGCCCCCAGGCGCGGCCTGCCGACCAGCGTCGCCAGCCCAAGGCGCCGCCGGCCGAGCCACGCCTGATCCTGTTCAACAAGCCGTTCGACGTGCTGACCCAGTTCAGTGATGGCCAAGGGCGCGCGACCCTCAAGGACTTCATCGACATCCCCGGAGTGTACCCGGCCGGGCGGCTGGACCGTGACAGCGAAGGCTTGCTGCTGCTGACCAACGATGGTGGCCTGCAGGCGCGCATCGCCGACCCCAAGCACAAACTGGCCAAGACCTATTGGGTGCAGGTGGAAGGCGAGGCGAGCGACGAGCAACTGCAACGCCTGCGCGAAGGCGTTGAACTCAATGATGGGCCGACCTTGCCGGCTGAAGCACGGCGCCTGGATGAGCCCGAGCTGTGGCCACGCAACCCGCCGGTGCGCTTTCGCAAGAGCGTGCCGACCAGTTGGCTGGAGCTGGTGATTCGCGAGGGGCGTAACCGCCAGGTGCGGCGGATGACGGCGGCGGTAGGGTTACCGACATTGCGCCTGGTGCGGGTGCGCATTGGTGACTGGGCGCTGGATGGGCTGGAGCAGGGGTGCTGGCGGGAAGTTGCAGCGAAGCTGTCGAGGTAGGTGCAGGGGGCCGCTTTGCGGCCCATTCGCTACGCAAGGTAAAGCGTCGCGCGCCTACACGCCTTCCAGGAATGCCACCACCACGCTTTTGATGATGAAGGCCAGCACCCCCAGCCCCAGCACGAAGAACAGGATCATCGTGCCAAACCGCCCGGCCTTGGACTTTTTCGCCAGGTCCCAGACGATGAAACCCATGAAACCGATCAGCACGGTGACCAGGATGATCATCATCCATTCTTCGAATACGGCGGGATCCATCTGTGTTCTCCAGGCAGTCTGAACGCTCGATCATACGCCGGGCGCCCGGGTATTCAACGCAGGTGCGTCAAGGGCAGTTCGGTACTGGCCAGCACCTGGTTGAGCACGAAGCTCGAACGCACGCTGGTGACGCCTTCGATGCGGGTCAGGCTGCCTAGTAGCAATTTCTGGTAATGGTCCATGTCTGGCACCACCACTTTGAGCTGGTAGTCGGCGTCCATACCGGTGACCAGGCTGCATTCGAGCACCTGCGGCAAGTTGCGGATGGCGGCCTCGAAGGTTTCGAAGCGCTCCGGGGTGTGGCGGTCCATGCCGATCAGCACATAGGCGGTCAGGCTCAGGCCGAGCTTCTTGCGGTCGAGCAGGGCAACCTGACGCGAAATGTAGCCGTCGTCCTCCAGCTGCTTGACCCGACGCGAGCACGGCGAAGGTGACAAGCCGATGCGTTCGGCCAGCTCCTGGTTGGAAATGCGCGCATCGCGCTGCAATTCGGCAAGGATGCTCAGGTCGTAGCGGTCAAGTTTGCTCATGGAATATGCCTTTTCTGTTCCGATTGCGGTGAATTATCAATCCGCGATGAAAAATTGCGCAAGTGCTATTTATCTGAGCAATCTTCGCAATCCTCTGTCACCTTCGGTTCGGTATCTTTATCAACAGAATCACTGCCCGGACAACAGTCCACGGCGACGCGCCCTAGGCGGGCGGTCGCGGCCAGCCATCCAACAGGATCCGCCAGGCCCCCGGGCTACACACCGTCCAGAAGACGGCGTGAGGTGAGCCGGCGCCACAAGTGCCGAGCACGGACGACAATTCCCAAAGGGAGGCCCCTCGGCCTCCCTTTTTTCATGTCCGCGATTTTAACTTGCCGCTGTGGCCGGCGCGGTAGACTGGCAGCGGCTGCAGTCATTTTTTACCGAGAGGAACACCATGAAGTCGCGCATCTGGCAGTTGGCAGGTGTTGGTTTGGTTGCGTTGAGCGTCAGTCTGGGCGCCTTGGCCCAAGGCCCGGATGAGGCGCACGGTGGGCATGGCGGCGACCCCAATGGCGCCCCTGCGGGCCGCTCCCCGCTCAACTCGCGCGACGAAGTGCGCCAGACGCAGCCGCCGCGCGAGGGCTATTACCAGGACATCCCTCGGCGCAATGGCGATAACCGTCACTGGCAGGCCGGTGGGCCTGGGCAGCGGCCGGGCGGTGACTGGCAGGGGCGCCCGGACGGGCATGGCAATGGCTGGGGGCCGGGGCCGCAGTATCGGCCAGGGCAAAGCATCGACCGCTTCCCTGACCGCTACTGGAAGGTGCCCTACCGCGGGCAGGACTACTTCTACTCGGGCGGCTACTGGTACCGGCCGCATGGCGGCAGTTACATCGTCGTGGCGCCGCCCTATGGGGTAAGGGTGGAATACTTGCCGTCGTATGCCCGCGAGGTATGGTTGGGCGGGGCGTTGTTCTTCCTGGTTGCCGATACCTATTACCAGTACCTGGCGGACAGCCGCGAGTACGTGGTGGTCAACCCGCCGGGGGTGGCGCCGGCGCCTGTGCCGGCTGGCAACGGTTACGACGTGGTGGCCTATCCGATGAATGGCCAGGGGCAGGAGCAGCAGGAGCAGGACCGCTACCAATGCCATCGTTGGGCGGTGAGCCAGTCTGGGTTTGATCCGGCCACGGCGGTTTATGCGCCACCGGGCAATGTCACAGACACCTACCGGCGTGCGCTGGGGGCCTGTTTCAGTGGGCGTGGTTACAGCATCAACTGAAGCTGACGCGCCTACACCGGGTCCGCGTGCACCATCACATCCGCCTGTGGATAACGCTGGCGGATCACCTTCGATGCCTCCACGCACAAGCCGTGCGCCTCATGCAGCGCCAGCTCCCCAGGCAACTCCAGGTGCAACTGCACGAACCACTGGTTGCCCGATACCCGCGTGCGCAGGTCATGCACCCCTTTCACCCCGGGGATGGCCAGCACCAGGGCGGCCATCTGCTCGCCAACCTCGCCGGGCAGCGCCTTGTCCATCAGGATGGCGGTGCTTTCCCGCGCGATTTGCAGGGCGCTCCAGAGAATGTAGAAGGCAATGCCCAGCCCGAACAGGGCGTCCAGTTGCGACCAGCCAAACTGCGTCAGCAACAGGGCAAGCAAGATGCTGCCATTGAGCAGCAGGTCGGAGCGGTAGTGCAGTGAGTCGGCGCGCACCGCCGTAGAGCCGGTCAGGCGAATGACCTTGTGCTGCAACGCCAGTAGGGCAATGGTCAGCACCAGCGAAAGCAGCATCACCGCGATGCCGCCCGTGGTGTCGCCCAACGGTTGTGGCGTTTGCAGGCGTTCGACCGCCTGCACCCCGATCAACACCGCGCTGACCCCGATAAACAGCGCCTGCGCCATGCCGGCCAGGGCCTCGGCCTTACCGTGGCCGAACCGGTGGTCGTCATCGGCCGGGCGCAAGGCGTAATGCACGGCGAGCAGGTTGAGAAACGAGGCCACGGCGTCCAGTGCCGAATCGGTCAGCCCGGCCAGCAAGCTGACCGAGCCGCTCAGCCACCAGGCCAGTGCCTTGCTCAGCACCAGGATGCTGGCCACCGCCAGTGAGGCGCGGGTGGCCAGGCGCAGCAGGCGCTGGTGTTCAGCCGGGGTGATCATGCTGTGGGCGATGTCCTTGTGTGGTTCAGGCAGCCGGTACCCGCTGGTAGGCCGCCAGTTGCTCGACGCTGCCACGCTGCTGGATCAGGCGCGGGTCGTTCAGCGGCAGGCGCTGGCCCAGCTCGCTTTCGAGGATGGCCTGCAGCTTGAGGTTGTCGACCTTGCCATCGGGGCTTACCGCTTCGCGCAGTTTTTCCGGGGCGACCTGGGCGGTGCGCCCGCCGGGGTAGTAGATGGCGCCGGTGGCGAAGTCGATGCCGAAGGCGATCAGCCCGGGGATCACGTAGAACAGGATGCCGATGGCGTCCATGGCGGCTACCACGGGGTCGATCTTGCCGTCGATCTGCCCGCGACGGTCTGGGTAGAACAGCGTGCCGCAGGCCGTCAGCTGGGTCAGCAAGGTGACGATGAGGGCGCCGCCGATGACACGGGATGGGATACGCATGTAAATCTCCGAAAAGGTATTCAGCAGGGGCAAGCGAAGCGCCAGCACCTGAAGCTAAGACCATGATAGAGCAGGCTGGGTTCGCCGTTATACTCGCCCGACTGTTCGAGGACCACCATGATTTCATTACCGATCGATACCGTGTTGCCCGCCTTGCGCCAGGCATTGGAAAACCGCGACGAAGCCGTGCTCGAAGCGCCGCCCGGCGCTGGCAAGACCACCCGCGTGCCCCTGGCGTTGCTGGACGCGCCGTGGCTGGCCGGGCAGACCATCGTGATGCTCGAACCGCGCCGCCTGGCGGCCCGCGCGGCCGCCGAAAGGCTGGCCAGCGAGCTGGGGGAAAAGGTCGGGGAAACCGTCGGCTACCGCATCCGCCTGGACAGCAAGGTCGGGCCCAGGACCCGTATTGAAGTGGTCACCGAGGGTATCCTCACCCGCCGGCTGCAGGCCGACCCAGGGCTGGAGGGCGTGGGGTTGCTGATCTTCGATGAATTTCACGAACGCAGCCTGGACGCCGACCTGGCGCTGGCGCTGAGCCTCAATGGCCGCGAGTTGCTGCGTGACGAGCCGCTGAAGATCTTGCTGATGTCGGCGACCCTGGAAGGCGAGCGCCTGTCGCGGCTACTCGACGACGCGCCGGTGGTCAGCAGTGAAGGGCGCATGCACCCGGTGGATATCCGCTGGGGGCGGCCCTACCAGCCTGGTGAATTCGTCGAGCCACGGGTCGTCGAGTGTGTCCTGCAGGCCCTGGCGGAGCAGCCAGGCAGCGTACTGGTGTTTCTGCCTGGCCAGGCGGAGATTCGCCGGGTGCATCAGCACCTTCAGGAAGCATTGGCTGACCGCCCGGGTATCCTGCTGTGCCCGCTGCATGGCGAACTCGACCTGAACGCGCAGCGCGCGGCCATCGACCCCGCGCCCAGCGGTATGCGCAAGGTGGTGTTGGCCACCAACATCGCGGAAACCAGCCTGACCATCGACGGCGTGCGCGTGGTGGTGGACGCAGGCCTGGCGCGAGTGCCGCGCTTCGACCCCGGCAGCGGCATGACGCGGCTCGATACCCAGCGCATCTCCCGCGCCAGTGCCACCCAGCGCGCCGGCCGTGCCGGGCGCCTGGAACCGGGGGTGTGCTTCCGGCTGTGGTCCGAGGCCCAGCATGACCAGCTGGCCGCCCATGGCAGCGCAGAAATACTCCAGGCCGACCTTGCGGGGCTGGCCTTGCAACTGGCCCGCTGGGGCGTCACCCCCGATCAGTTGCGCTGGCTGGACCAGCCACCAGCGGCGGCGTTCTCCCAGGCCCAGGACCTGCTGGCACGGCTCAACGCGTTCAAGGCCGGCAGCCGCGACAACTTGAGCGAGCACGGCCAGGCGATGGCCGAACTGCCGGCCCATCCGCGCATCGCTCACTTGCTGCTGCGCGGCCAGGACCTGGGGCTGGCCACCATGGCCTGTGATGTTGCGGCCTTGCTGGGCGAGCGTGATATCCAGCGTGGCGGCGGCGCCGACCTGCACAGCCGGCTGGCGCTGGTCAGTGGTGAAAGCAAAGCATCCCGAGGCGGGCAGAGCGGTGTGCAGCGTGCGCGGCAGCTGGCCCGCCAGTACCGTGGGCTGCTGCGCGGCAAGGTGGGTGCGGGCGTCGCCGACCCCGACCATCCACGCTGGTTGGGCGCGTTGCTGGCGCTGGCCTACCCCGACCGGGTCGCCCAGCAGCGACGCGAAGGCGGCGCCGAGTACCGCCTGGCCAATGGCCGCGCGGCATTGTTCGCCGAGGTCGATGCCTTGATGAAGTGCCCGTGGCTGGTGATTGCCGACCTGGGCAGCCGTCAGGGCCAGCGTGAGGAACGCATCTACCTGGCCGCCGAGTTCGACCCGGCGCTGCTCGACGGTGTGCTGGCCGAGCAGGTCGAGCGTGTCGACCTGCTCGACTGGGACGAGCGCGAACAGGTGCTGCGTGCCGAACGCCAGACCAAGGTCGGCGAGCTGGTGCTCAGCCGCGAACCGTTGCCTGGCCTGGACGATGAAGCCCGCGCCAAGGCGCTGCTCGGCCTGGTACGGCGCAAAGGCCTGAACCTGCTGACCTGGACGCCAGAGTTGCGCCAGTGGCAGGCGCGGGTGGCCTTGCTGCGCCAGCTGGACCTGGAGAAGAACGGGCAGAGCGAGTGGCCTGATCTGGGCGACGAAGCGCTGCTGGCCAGCCTGGAAGATTGGCTGCAACCCTACCTGGGCAAGGTCTCGCGCTTGAGCCATTTTGCCGCGCTGGACCTGTCGTCGATCCTGCGCAACCTGCTGCCATGGCCGTTGCCGCAGCGTCTGGATGAGTGGGCGCCGGCGCATCTGGCCGTGCCGTCTGGCTCGAACATCCGCCTGGACTACAGTGAATACCCGCCCATTCTCGCCGTGCGTTTGCAGGAGCTGTTCGGCCTGGCAGATACCCCACGCATTGCCCAGGGGCGTCAGCAGGTCAAGCTGCACCTGCTGTCACCGGCACGCCGGCCGGTGCAGGTGACCCAGGACCTGGCCAACTTCTGGCGCACGACCTATGCCGAGGTGAAGAAGGACCTCAAGGGCCGCTACCCCAAGCACTACTGGCCGGATGACCCGCTGGTGGCCGAAGCCACGGCGCGGGCCAAGCCTCGGGGTACCTGATGGGTTTCAGGCGGAATTACTCGGTGCCTGCACAGGGCGTCCGTTGCAAACCCGCGTGAGGAGGAAGATGGTTTCTTTGCCCTCCAAGACTCGCAGGTAAGAAAAGAAAGGATCGGCCACGGTCTGGTCGTGGTCGAGCCGCACCGTATGCCCTTGATGATCACGCCAACGGCATATCAAGCTGTCGTCGCTCCAGTACAGGGGTTCGAACTTGAAGGGGGCGGACACGCTGGCGTACTGGTATAGCCCAAGGTAGCCGTTGCGGCTGACCCCCATCTTCTTCTCGTGGTCCGCTCCGCTGCCGGTGATCATGAAATGCAGGCGATCGGGTTCTTTCGAGTGAAACAGAAAACGAAACACGCTGGCAGGCTTCTGATGGCCTGCAATCAGCCAATCACTTTGGCCGCTGATCACCTGCTGATCAGCGTCTTTGAACAGGCTGAGGTAGACGGATTTGGGCATCTCGCGCGGAAGGCTTTCGAGAGTGGTTGCCGGATCGAGGGCCTGCAGAGTGCCGAGGAATATCTCGGCACTTTCTGCCCAATGGCTATCGCTTGCTGCCCAACGGCAATCGGCTGTGGAAGTGATCATGGCGGCTCCGTGTCTTAAGGTCGCGAGCCGCCACGTTCACTGATACGGGACCATGCTGGCAGCGTGCAGGTCTTCCACGGCGCACGCCTTGTGCAAGGTCACGGGCGTCAGGCGCCGCTATCCGCCTCCAGCAACGTGAACAGGCGGTACAGCACCACAGTACTGAACAGCTGCAAGAAGCCGCTCAGGCTGTCCATGGCCAGTTCCATGCCGGGGGCTGGCTCCGGGAAGGCCATCAGCAACAGCCCGTCGATCAGCCAGATCGGCGCCAGCACGCCCAGCACGCAGATCATGATGCGCATGAAGTGGCCGGTGGTCATCCGCGCGCTTTCGCGCATCGCCTGCACCACCGGCAGGCCACGCAGCACCAGCAGGTATTCGGCGAACACCAGGTTGATCATGATCCACACGCCCGGGAAGATGAACAGCGCCAGGCCCGCCATGATCAGCAGTGAGCTGATCAGAATCAGCAGGGCCAGTTGCGGCCACAGTTGCAGGGCGCGGGCGAACAGGTCGCGCTTGGCGATGTCCTGGCCGTTGCTGCGGGTGTCGAGATAAAGGATCAGCGCCGCGCTGTACAACGGGTAGAACAGCAGGCTGACCAGCATGCCGTAAGCCGGCGACGCCTGGTCGCCCAACTGCCGGTACAGCAGCTGGGTGAGCAAGGCTTCAAGCACCACCAGCGGCAGGCACAGCTGGAGAATGTTTGGCAGGTGGCGGCGGAAGAAGTACAGGGAGTCGCGCAGAACGCTCAGCGGATTCATCGGTCAACATCGCATGGCAGTAAAAGCAGGGGCCTAACTTTAGCCCAAAGCGGGCGCGCAGCTGTCACTTGCTGAAAAAAGTTTCACCGCCGTGGTGATTGAATCCCATGCCTGCACCCCCCATCTTTGACGCTGTCCGTTGTCCCGCTTCCCCACGAGGTCGCCTCATGAACACTGAAGAACAAACCCTGATCGATAGCCTGTTCGGCCGCATCAAGCAAGCTGAAGACCCAAGCCAGCCCCGCGATGCCCAGGCCCAGGCGTGCATCGAGGAACACCTGCGTCAGCAGCCGGCGGCGCCGTATTACATGGCCCAGGCGATCCTGGTTCAGGAAGCTGCGCTCAAGCGCCTGGACGAGCAGAACAAGCAACTTGAAGCGGAGCTCAAGCAGGCCCGCGCCCAAGCCGAAGCCAGCCGTGCGGGTAGCAACGCCCCGAGCAACAGCGGCGGTGGTTTTCTGTCGAGCATCTTTGGTTCGGGCGGGCGCAGTGCGCCACCGGCGGTGCAACCGCAGCGGCCTTCGGCGCCTGTTTCTGCCGGCGGTGGCTGGCGTGAACCGTCTGCGCCGGGCTTTAACCAGCAGCCTGCGCAGCAACAGCAGCAAGGCTTCGGCGCAGCCCCGGCGCGGGGTGGCGCCAGCAGCTTCCTGGGTGGCGCGATGCAGACTGCTGCCGGTGTGGCAGGCGGGGTATTGCTGGCGCAAGGTATCAGCAGCCTGTTCAACCACAACTCGCAGCCTGAGGAAGTGGCCGAGGTGATCAAGGAAGAACCGACCCCTGCCAGCGACAGCGGTGGCTGGAATGACCAGGGCGGGCAGCAGCAAGTGGCCGACAACGGCGGCTGGGGCAATGACCAGGGCGGTTACGCCGATACCGATTATGGCAGTGATGATGGGGGCTTCTTCTCCGACGACGATTCCTACGTCTGACGGGTCTGGCATACTGCTGGCATTTTGGGGCTGCAGGGCAGCCCCGAATTCCATCAGATGAAGGGGTTCCAGGTGAAAAAGATCGCGTTGTTCGCCGACGTGCAGAACCTCTACTACACCGTGCGCCAGGCGCACGGTTGTCATTTCAACTACGCCGCGCTGTGGGCCGAGGTCAGCCGTGAAGGGCAGATCGTCGAGGCCGTGGCCTATGCCATCGACCGCGGTGACAGCAAGCAGCAGCAGTTTCAGCAAATTTTGCGCAACCTGGGTTTCGAGGTACGCCTGAAACCGTTCATCCAGCGCAGCGATGGCTCGGCCAAAGGTGACTGGGATGTGGGCATCACCCTGGATGTGATCGATGCGGCCAGCCGCGTGGACCAGGTGGTGCTGGCCTCGGGTGATGGTGACTTCGACCTGTTGCTGGAGCGGGTCATCCAGCGTCACGGTGCTGAAGCGGTGGTGTATGGCGTGCCCGGGCTTACTGCGATGTCACTGATCCGCGCTGCGAGCCGGTATGTGCCTATTGAGGGGCGGTTGTTGTTGCGTCATTGAGGGGTTCGCCATTACATCTTCAGCGCCCATAAGATCGAGCGCCGCCCGCGCGGCGCTTCGCGGGGCAAGCCCGCTCCTACATCTATTTCGGGCCAATGAAAACCAGTACCAGCGCGCGACCGCCTTGTTTGTCGACTCGATATTGAGGCGGGCACTAAAAGGGCGCGCGCCAATGCATCAGGCATCACTGGCCCGAAATAGATGTGGGAGCGGGCTTGCCCCGCGAAGCGCCGCGCGGGCGGCGCTCGATCTCACAGGCGCTGAAAACCTACCGTCAAACTCGCTCCCCCCACCAAGTGTGCCGCTCATTTATTCTGGTTTTGTAACTTATTAATGCTCGGTGGCCTTTCTAAACTAAGCCACCCGTAAACGGATTTTGAGTAACCTTGCCATGCCTGCCTCCCGTCGCTTCCCGCTGCTGCTTATCGGCGCCTTTATGGCCCTGTATCTGGTCTGGGGGTCCACCTATCTGTTCATTCGCATTGGCGTCGAGTCCTGGCCACCGATGCTCATGGCGGGGGTGCGCTTTCTGATCGCCGGGGGCTTGCTGTACGGCTTCCTGCGCTGGCGGGGTGTGCCGGCGCCGACCTGGCCGCAATGGCGGGCGGCGGGGGCAATCGGCTTTCTGCTGCTCAGCTGCGGCAATGGCGGTGTGACCGTGGCCGAGCACGCCGGTGTCGCCTCAGGCGTGGCGGCGCTGGCGGTGGCGACGGTGCCACTGTTCACCCTGGTGTTCGGCTTGCTGTTCGGTCACCGTAATTCGCGGCTCGAGTGGGCGGGCATCGGCCTTGGGCTGGTCGGTATCGGCCTGCTCAACCTCGGCTCGAACTTGCAGGCAAGCCCGGTTGGCGCAGCACTGATTCTGTTTGCGGCGGCGTCGTGGGCATTCGGTTCGGTGTGGAGCAAGAGCTTGCCGTTGCCCCAGGGGCCGATGGCCAGTGCCGCCGAAATGCTGGTGGGCGGGGCAGTGTTGCTGCTGGGCAGCGTGGTGTCGGGCGAGCGCATGACCCAGATGCCGACCGCCGCCGGTTGGGGCGCGCTGGCCTACCTGGTGTTCTTCGGCTCGATCCTCGCGTTCAGTGCCTACATGTACTTGCTCAAGCATGTACGCCCGGCAGCCGCGACCAGCTATGCCTACGTCAACCCGGCGGTGGCGGTGCTGTTGGGTATCGTCTTCGCCGGTGAGCAGATCGGCGCCGAAGAATGCGTGGCCATGGCAGTCATCATTGGCGCAGTGGTGCTGATTGGCCTGCCGCAGTGGCGCAAGGCACCACAACCTGCGCAACCGCTGAAGGGCGAAATCTGCAAGTAAGCGGGGGTGTTGCGGTAAACTTGCCGCCTTCGCTGAACCCCCTGACGGTATTGCCATGAATTTCGCCAAACTCGGCCTGATCGAACCCTTGCTGCGTACCCTGCAGCAGCTGGACTACACCACCCCGACCCCGGTCCAGGCCCAGGCCATCCCTGCCGTGCTGGCCGGCCGCGACCTGATGGCCGCAGCCCAGACCGGCACCGGCAAGACCGCAGGCTTCGCCCTGCCGGTGCTGCAGCGCCTGGCGCTGGAAGGTGAGAAGGTTGCCAGCAACTCGATCCGCGCGCTGGTGCTGGTACCCACCCGCGAGCTGGCCGAGCAGGTGCACAACAACGTGCGCGAATATGCCGAGAACCTGCCGCTGAGCACCTATGCGGTGTACGGCGGCGTCAGTATCAACCCGCAGATGATGCGCCTGCGCCGTGGCGTCGACCTGCTGGTGGCAACCCCAGGTCGCTTGCTCGACCTGTTCCGCCAGAACGCCGTGAAGTTCAACCAGGTGCAGACCCTGGTGCTTGACGAAGCCGACCGCATGCTCGACCTGGGCTTTGCCGAAGAGCTGCAGTCGGTGTACGCCGCGCTGCCGCGCAAGCGCCAGACGTTGCTGTTTTCCGCGACCTTCTCGGACCAGATCCGGGTGCTCGCCGGCCTGGCCCTGAACGACCCGCTGAGCATCGAAGTCAGCCCGCGCAACGCCGCCGCCTCCACCGTCAAGCAGTGGCTGGTGCCTGTGGACAAGAAGCGCAAGGCCGACCTGTTCTGCCACTTGCTGCGCAAGCAGCGCTGGAGCCAGGTGCTGGTGTTCGCCAAGACCCGCAACGGTGTCGACCAGTTGGTAGAGCGCTTGCTCAGCGAAGGTATCAACGCCGATGGCATCCATGGCGACCGCCCGCAAGCGACGCGCCAGCGTGCCCTGGATACCTTCAAGGCGCGTGAGATCCAGGTATTGGTGGCAACCGATGTGGCCGCACGCGGGCTGGACATCGACGATCTGCCGCTGGTGGTCAACCTCGACCTGCCGATTGTCGCCGAGGATTACGTGCACCGTATCGGCCGCACGGGGCGTGCTGGCAACAAAGGTGAGGCGATTTCGCTGGTGTGTGCCGACGAAGTGCAGATGCTGGCGTCGATCGAAACGCTGATTCGCCAGACTTTGCCGCGGCACGAAGAGCCGGACTTCATCCCTGAACACCGGGTGCCGATGACCGATGCCAGTGGGCAGGTGATCAAGAAGCCGAAGAAGGCCAAGAAGCCGAAAGAGAACAGCGCCAAGCGTGGCCTGGGGCGCTGGATGGACAGTGCCGAGGCGGCTAGCCCGGCGCCAGCTGTTAAAGCGGTGCGTAAGGTGCCTAGCTTCAATGGCGGACCGCGTAAGCGTAAGCCTTGAGCTAGCGGCGGCTCTGTGGGCGCGGGCTTGCCCCGCGAACACCGGCGAAGCCGGTGCCAGGCACTGCGTGCCTCTATTCGTGGAACAAGCCCGCCACCCAATCCGCAGCTGCCCGCCCGGCCCGCAACCCACTGGCAAAGCACGCCGTCAGCAGATAACCCCCCGTCGGCGCCTCCCAGTCCAGCATCTCGCCGGCACAGAACACCCCCGGCAGCGCCTTGACCATCAACCCCGCATCCAGCCCCTCGAAGCGCACCCCACCGGCACTGCTGATCGCTTCATCCAGCGGCCTGGCGCGCACCAAGGTAATCGGCAACGCCTTGATCGCCCAAGCCAGCGCTTGCGGATCGGCGAAGGTCGCCTGGTCCGTCAACTCCCGCAACAAGCCTGCCTTGACCCCGTCGATACCCAGCTGGCTGTGCAGGTGCTTGGCCATCGAGCGTGAACCACGCGGCCTGGCCAACGCTTCAGCAATTTTATCCACAGGCCGGTCTGGCAACAGATCCAGCAGCAGCACCCCGCGGCCCTCGCGGTTGATGGCCTCGCGCACTAGCGCCGACCAGGCGTACACCAGGCTGCCTTCGACCCCTTGCGCAGTGAGAATGAACTCGCCCTTGCGCGGCAGGCTGCCCGGCACGCTGAGGGCAATGTTCTTCAGCGGTGCGCCGGCAAACTTGTCCTTGAGCAAGGTGCTCCAGCCTTCGACTTCAAACCCACAGTTGCTCGGCTGCAAGGGCGAGATATCCACAGCCCGCTCAGCCAGCAGTGGTTGCCACGCACCGTCTGAACCCAGGCGCGCCCAACTGCCCCCACCCAGCGCAAGCACCACGGCTGCCGCTTTCACCCGTCGTTCACCCTGTGGATAAGCGATCCGCAGGCTGCCATCGTCATGCCAGCCCAGCCAGCGATGGCGGGTGTGGATAACTACGCCGCTGTCGCGCAGGCGCTTGAGCCAGGCGCGCAGCAGCGGGGCGGCTTTCATGTCGCGAGGGAATACCCTGCCCGAGGTGCCGACGAAGGTTTCGATACCCAGGCCGTGAATCCACTGGCGCAGGGCTTGGGCATCGAAGCTGCGCAGCAGGGCGTCGATCTCGCCCTGGCGTTCGGCGTAGCGCGCGACGAAAGCGGGGTAGGGCTCGGAATGGGTGATGTTCATGCCGCCGACACCGGCCAGCAGGAACTTGCGGCCTACCGAGGGCATGGCATCGAACACCTCGACCGCCAAGCCCGCCTGGGCCAGCGCTTCGGCGGCCATCAGGCCGGCGGGGCCGCCACCGATGACGGCGACAAGGGGAGGGGATGAAGGGCGTAGATCGGGCATGGGCGGCGGCAGGCTGTGGAAAAGAGTGCGCATTCTAGCGCAGCCGGCCCTGCGGAAGCACTGGTCAAAAAATGATCAGATCTTTGCAGGGCACGCAGGCAAAGGGCTGCAGCAGCTTTCGCGCAGCTTATCCACAGGCGGTTCCACAGTCATTGTGAACAACTGATGACCTTCGCCGCGCTGTGATGGAGGATGCCATGGCGCCGCGCCAAGGCTGCGCGGTCCTTGCTGTAGCCACCGCCGATCATCCCCACCACCGGGATATCGCGGCCCAGGCAATGGCGCATGACCCTTTCGTCGCGGGCCGCCAGGCCTTCGTCGGTCAGTTGCAGGTAGCCCAGGGCGTCGTCCTTGTGCACATCCACGCCGGCGTCGTACAGCACCAGGTCAGGTTGGTACAGCGGCAGCAGGTAGTTGAGGGCATCGTCCACGACCTTGAGGTAGGCGGCGTCGCCCATGCCGCGGGGCAGGGGGATGTCCCAGTCGCTCTGCGCCTTGCGGGCCGGGAAGTTCTGTTCACAGTGCAGGGACACGGTGATCGCGTCGGGTGTGTCCTGGAGGATGCGCGCGGTGCCGTCGCCCTGGTGCACGTCGCAGTCGAAGATCAGCACCCGGTGCACCCGCCCGGCCTCCAGCAGGTAGCGGCTGATCACGGCCAGGTCGTTGAAGATGCAGAAGCCGGCGGGGTGATCGTAATGGGCGTGGTGGGTGCCGCCGGCCAGGTGGCAGGCGATGCCGTGCTCTAGGGCCAATTCGGCGCACAGCAGCGAGCCGCCCACGGCGCGCACGGTGCGCCGGGCCAGCGCCTCGCTCCAGGGCAGGCCGAGGCGGCGCTGGTCCTCGCGGGACAGGTCGCCGTTCATGTAGCGCTCGATGTAACCGCGGTCGTGGGCCAGGGCCAGGATGTCGTTGGGGCAGATCTGCGGGCGCAACAGGTCCTGGTCGCGGATCAGGCCGCTGTCGACCAGGTGGTCGCGCAGCAGGCGAAACTTGTCCATCGGGAAGCGGTGGTCGGCGGGGAACGCCGGGCTGTAGTCATCGTGGTAGATCAGCGGCAACGGCATGGTGAGTTCGCAATCGGGGCCAGTGTTGATCTTGCCAGTTCTTGGGCGGTTGGTGCTATTGCCCGTGGGAGCGGGCTTGCCCCGCGAAGCGCCGCGCGGGCGGCGCTCGATCTCACTGGGTTAAACCTTCGCCCGCGCCTACGCTGTAAACTGCAAGACAGCAAAACCGGAGCACACCCCATGACCCCCATCCCCCAACTGGAAAGCGCACGGCTGGTGCTGCGCCAATGGCATGACGACGACCTGCGCGAGTTCGCTGCGCTGTGCGCCGACCCTCAGGTGATGCGCTACTTCCCGGCGCCGCTGACGCGCCTGGAGGCGGCTGCGCTGATCGGGCGTATCCGTGGCCACTTCAATGAGTACGGGTTCGGCCTGTGGGCGCTGGAGCGCAAGGACAGCGGCGCGTTCATCGGCATGACCGGGCTGTTGCACGTCAGCTTCGATGCCGACTTTGCGCCTGCAGTGGAAATCGGCTGGCGCCTGGCGCGGCGCCACTGGGGCCTGGGCTTTGCCAGCGAGGCCGCCTGGACGTGCCTGCGTTGTGCCTTCGCCCAATTGCGCCTGGATGAGGTGGTGTCGTTCACTAGCGAGAGCAACTTGCCCTCGCAAAAGGTCATGCAGGCCGTTGGCATGCTGCAAGACCCGAGCGGCAGTTTCGAACACCCGCGCCTGCCGGCCGGCCACCCGTTGCGCCCGCATGTGCTGTACCGCATCGACCGTGCACACTGGGAGCAGACCCTGCGTGGCTGAATGGATGGCCATGCGCGGTGCGAATGACAAACCCTGTATCATTTGCCTTCATGAAAGTGCTGTAGAGCCGTGATGCCTTGCTAGGAGAACCCCCGATGAGTCATGTGTTGGACGACCTGGTCGACCTGTTGAGCCTCGAGTCCATCGAGGAGAACCTGTTCCGTGGACGCAGCCAGGACCTGGGCTTCCGCCAGCTGTACGGCGGGCAGGTGCTGGGCCAGTCATTGTCGGCGGCCAGCCAGACGGTCGAGGACGCGCGCCACGTGCATTCGTTGCATGGCTACTTCCTGCGCCCTGGCGATGCCAGCTTGCCGGTGGTCTATTCGGTAGACCGGGTACGTGACGGTGGCAGCTTCAGCACCCGGCGGGTGACCGCGATTCAGAAGGGCCACACCATCTTCACCTGCAGCGCGTCGTTCCAGTACGACGAAGAGGGCTTTGAGCACCAGGCGCAGATGCCGGATGTGGTCGGCCCGGAAAACCTGCCCAGCGAAGTCGAACTGGCCAGTGCCATGGCCGAGCACCTGCCCGAACGCATCCGCGACAAGGTGTTGTGCGCCAAGCCGATCGAAATCCGCCCGGTCACAGAGCGCGACCCGTTCAACCCCAAGCCGGGTGACCCGGTGAAGTACGCCTGGTTCCGTGCCGACGGCAACCTGCCGGACGTGCCAGCGCTGCACAAGTACCTGCTGGCCTATGCCTCTGACTTCGGCCTGCTGACCACCGCGCTGCTGCCCCATGGCAAATCGGTGTGGCAGCGCGACATGCAGATCGCCAGCCTCGATCATTCGCTGTGGTTCCATGGCAACCTGCGTGCAGACGAGTGGTTGCTGTACGCCACCGACAGCCCTTGGGCCGGCAATGCCCGCGGCTTCTGCCGGGGCAGTATCTTCAACCAGGCCGGGCAGCTGGTGGCATCGTCGTGCCAGGAAGGCCTCATTCGTCATCGCAAGGACTGGGCATGAACCTGAGCGAAGTGCGTAACTGGGTGTTCGACATGGACGGCACCCTGACCGTGGCGGTGCACGATTTTGCGGCAATCCGCGAAGCGCTGGAGATCCCGTCCGAGCACGACATCCTGACCCACCTGGCGGCGTTGCCGGCGGCGCAAGCGGCGGCCAAGCACGCCTGGCTGCTGGAGCATGAACGCGACCTGGCGCTGGCCTCGACGGCAGCGACGGGCGCGGTGGAGCTGGTGCGCGAGCTGGCCGAGCGCGGCTGTCGGCTGGCGATCCTGACCCGCAATGCCCGCGAGCTTGCGCATGTCACACTAGAGGCCATCGGCCTGGCTGACTGCTTCGCGGTGGAGCATATTCTTGGCCGTGACGAGGCCGCGCCCAAGCCTAGCCCGGACGGCCTTTTGAAAATTGCCGGGGCATGGGGCGTGGCGCCCCGCGAGCTGGTAATGGTCGGTGACTACCGCTTCGACCTGGATTGCGGGCGCGCGGCCGGGGCACGGACCATACTGGTCAACCTGCCGGACAACCCGTGGCCGCAATTGACCGATTGGCATGCGGCGGATTGCCGGGCGTTGCGGGTGATGCTCGGCTGATCGTTGGTGTTGGCAAGCTGCCTGCGCGGGCTATGCTGAACCGAAATTTTTCCCTTGATGGAGACCCAGCCATGAGCAGCAAGGCCATCTACGTCCAACCTGGCGGCGGCTACGCCAACGTCCAGGTCGGCACCTGCGAGGCGCTTGCGCCACAGGCCGGCGAAATCACCGTGCGTTTGCACGCCAGTTCCCTCAACTACCACGACTTCGCCGTGGTCAGCGGCATGTGGGGGCCGAGCGAGCGGCGCATCCCCATGGCCGACGGTGCCGGTGAAGTGACGGCGGTGGGGGCCGGCGTCAGCGAATTCCAGGTGGGTGACAATGTTGTCAGCACCTTCTTCCCCGACTGGCTCGACGGCCAGGCCAATGTCGAAGGGTTTGCCCGGGTGCCCGGTGATGGCCTGGATGGCTACGCCCGTGCGCAGGTCACCGCGCGTGCCACGTCCTTCACCCTGGCGCCCAAGGGTTACAGCCACGCCGAAGCGGCCACGCTGACCACCGCAGGCCTTACCGCCTGGCGTGCCTTGATGAGCGACGACCACCTCAAGCCCGGCGATACCGTGCTGGTGCAGGGCACGGGCGGGGTGTCGATATTCGCCTTGCAGTTCGCCAAGCTGGCGGGTGCGACGGTGATCGCCACGTCGTCCAGCGATGCCAAGCTCGAGCGCCTCAAGGCCCTGGGCGCCGACCACCTGATCAACTACAAGAGCACCCCGGCCTGGGGCGAGAAGGTGCGTGAGCTTACCGGCAATCGCGGTGTCGACCATGTGATCGAAGTCGGCGGCCCGGCGACCCTGGAGCAATCGATGATTGCCGCGCGTATCGGCGGGCATGTGTCGTTGATCGGTATCCTTACCGGGGTGGCAGGGCAGTTGCCGCTGGTGCAGGCGCTGGTGCGGCAGATCCGCTTGCAGGGCGTGCTGGTCGGCAGCCGGGCTCAGCAGCAGGCAATGGTGCGGGCGATCGATGCCAATGGCTTGCGGCCGGTGGTGGACAAACACTTCGAGCTGGAGCAGATCGTCGATGCCTTCCGCTACCAGGAGAGCAACAAGCATTTCGGCAAGATCTGCCTGACCTGGTAGTTGCTGCGCCGACAAGGCGTTTGTAACGAGCGACCTACAACCCGATACATTCCCGCACATGGGTAGCACCAGGCGGCTGGCTAGAATGCCCCGCTTCTGATGCGACTGATTCTCTTGAAGAGGATGCCCCCCATGTGCGTACTTCCCCGCCTCTGGCAGCGCTTGCTGCCTTTTCTGTTGTCGATGGCGTTCATCCAGACCGCCAGTGCCGTGCAAGCCACCGATGTGCTGGGGCGCAAGGTCGAGCTCGACCATGCGCCCCAGCGCATCGTGCTCGGCGAGGGCCGGTTGTTCTTCGCCCTGGCACTGCTCGACCGCGACAACCCCTTCCAACGCGTGGTGGGTTGGCAGAACGACATGCGCCTGCTCGACCCCCACACCTATGCGGTGTATGCGCAAAAGTACCCGCATATCACCCAGTTGCCGCTGATCGGCCAGGCCACCGAGCAAAGCGTCAGCGCTGAACAGATTCTCGCGCTCAAGCCCGACCTGGCGATCTTCAGCATTGCCGGCGAGGGCCCGACCCAGCACAGCCCGGTGGCAGACCTGCTGGCCAAAGCCGGCGTACCGGTGCTGTTCATCGACTTTCGTGTACACCCCATCCGCAATACCCGGGTCAGCATGCAAGCGCTGGGCACGCTGCTCGGTCGCGAGGCCAGGGCCCAGCAATACCTCAGCCTGTATGACCGCCACCTGAAGCGGGTGACCGAGGGCGTGGCCGGCCTGCCGGACAACGCGCGGCCCAAGGTCTTCCTCGAACTGTTGGCCGGGGTCTGGCAGGCGCCTGGGCACACCACCGGCAAGAGCGGCCTGGGCAGCGTGGTCGAGGCCGTGGGCGGGCATAATATTGGTGCCGATGTGGTGCCGGGCGCGCTCGGCGATGTGAGCGTCGAATACGTGCTGCAGGCCGACCCTGATGTGTATATCGCCACCGGCAACCGCGCACCCGGCGTGCTGCTGGGGGCTGGGGCGTCGCTCGATACCGCGCGCCAGAGCCTGGCCAAGATCACCGCACGGCCGGAATTCGCGCCACTGCGGCCAATCCAGGCGGGCCAGGCGCATGGCCTGTGGCATGACTTCTACAATTCGCCGTTCAACATCCTCGCCATCGAAGCCATGGCCCGCTGGGTACACCCCGAGCGCTTCGAGGGCCTCGACCCGCAGGCGACCCTGGCCGAGATCAACCAACTGCTCAAGGTCGGCCTGGACGGCCAGTACTGGGTCGACGCCAAGTGACTGCACTGGCTCAGGATGGCGCCGCACTGGCCGCCTGGCACTATCGCCGGCTGCTGTGGCGGCGCGGGTTGCTGGTAGCGGGGCTGGCGCTGTTGCTGCTGGTGACGGTGCTGGGCGACCTGGCCAGTGGCGCCTCGGGCATGAGCCTGGGGCGTTTGCTGCAGGGCATTTTCGAGCCGACCACGCTCAGTGCCACCGAGCGGGTGATCATCTGGAACGTGCGCCTGCCGTACGCGTTGATGGCGGTACTGGTGGGGGCGGCGCTGTCGCTGGCCGGTGCCGAGATGCAGGCGATCCTCGACAACCCGCTGGCCAGCCCCTTCACACTGGGGGTGTCGTCGTCTGCTGCGCTGGGCGCTTCGCTGGCGATTGCCTACCCGCTCGGGGTTGCCTGGCTGGCGCCGAGCGCCCAGGTGACAGTGATGGCGTTTGCCTTCGCCTGCCTGTCGGTGGTGCTGCTGCAGATGATGTCGCGCCTGCGCGGTGCCGGTGTGCAGAGCCTGGTGCTGTTTGGCATCGCCTTGGTGTTCAGTTGCAACGCGCTGGTGTCGCTGCTGCAATTGCTGGCCACCGAAGACGTGCTGCAGCAACTGGTGTTCTGGACCTTGGGCAGCCTGGCGCGGGCCGACTGGCACAAGCTTGGCCTGCTGGCTCTGGTGCTGGCGGTGCTGCTGCCGTTTTCGCTGCGCGCCGCGCCAGCGATGACCTTGCTGCGTATGGGCGAGGACCGCGCGCGCAGCTTTGGTGTGGACACCCGGCGCCTGCGCCTGGCCTCGTTGCTGCGCATCAGCCTGTTGTCGGCCACTGCGGTGGCGTTTGTCGGCACCATTGGCTTCGTCGGCCTGGTCGGGCCGCACATCGCGCGTTTGCTGGTGGGTGAGGACCAGCGGTTTCTGTTTCCGGCCAGTGCGCTGGTGGGCGCACTGATGCTGTCGTTGTCGTCGCTCGCCAGCAAGTTGCTGCTCCCTGGCGTGATCGTGCCGGTGGGCATCGTCACGGCCTTGGTGGGTGTGCCGGTGTTCGTGGTGCTGGTGTTTCGACGGGGGAGAAGCCTGTGAGCCTGTCGATCGATCATCTTTGCGTTGCCTACGGCGCACGGCAGATTCTGCATGGGGTGACGCTGCCTGCGTTGCCGGCGGGTAGCCTGGTGGCGCTGGTCGGCCCCAACGGCGCGGGCAAGTCCACACTGCTGCGGGCCTTGGCCGGGCTGGAGCGAATGCAGGGCACACTGCGCCTGGATGGCCAGGATGTGACGCGGCTGGGCTTTGCCGAGCGCGCCCGGCGTCTGGCCTACATGCCGCAACAGCTGCCGCCGGGGCTTGCCTTGGGCGTGCTGGAAAGCATCGTTGCGGCGTTGCGTGTCGGCGGCAGTGACGACCTCCTCAGCCATGCCTTTGAGGCGTTGCGGCAGTTGGGCATCGAGGGCCTGGCCGAGCGCTCGCTCGACAGCCTGTCGGGTGGCCAGCGGCAGTTGGTGGCGCTGGCGCAGTTGCTGGCGCGCAATCCGCAGGTACTGCTGCTGGATGAGCCGACCAGTGCGCTGGACCTGCACTACCAGTTGCGGGTGATGGGCGCGGTGCGTGAGCGGGTAGTGGCGCATCGGCTGCTGGCGGTGGCGGTGCTGCATGACATCAACCTGGCGGCCAGCCAGGCCGATTGCCTGGTGGTGTTGCGCGAGGGCAGGGTGGTCGCCTGTGGGGCGCCTGCGGATGTGCTGAAACCGGCGATGCTGGCCGAGGTGTATGGGGTCGAGGCGCGGGTCGAGCAGTGCTCGCAGGGGCGCTTGCAGGTGTTGGTGGATCGGGCGCTGGCCTGACGCCCGGCCTGCGGTTTGTAGGAGCGGCCTTGCGTCGCGAAAGGGGTGCGCAGCAGCCCCAGGTTCTATGTCACAGCAGAGATTGCCGGGGGCGCTGCGCACCCCTTTCGCGACGCAAGGCCGCTCCTACAAAGGCCCGCAAGGTGGTTTCCACAAGGTCATTCGGGCAGCAATCTGTCGCGGCTGTTGGACAGGTGCAGGCACATCGCCGCCCGCGCTGCATCTGGGTCCTGGCGGCGGATGGCATTGAGAATCGCCTCATGCTCCAGGTTGGCCAGGTACGCATGCCGGGCCAACCTGGCCCCGGCACGTTCGGCCAGGGCCATGCGGTTACGTGGGATCAGGCCGCTGCCAAGCTGCACCATCATTTCGCTGAAATACAGGTTACCGGTGGCCTCGGCGATCAACAGGTGGAAGCGCCGGTCAGCCTCGATGCAACTGTCGCCGGCGGCCGCCAGGTCTTGATAGTCGTCCAGCGCCTGGCGCATGCGTGCCACGTGCCCGTCGTTGCGGCGCACCGCGGCGAGGGCGGCGGCCTGGCCTTCGAGGCCGATGCGCAGCTCCAGCAGGTCGCGCACGCTGGCGGCGTTTTCTGCGCCAACGCGCAGGCCTGCCTGGGGCTGGCGCTCGATCACGAATGTACCGATACCGTGGCGGGGCTCCACCAGCCCTGAGGCCTGCAACTTCGACAAGGCTTCGCGCACCACAGTGCGGCTGACCCCATGCTCGCGCACCAGGGTGTTTTCCGAGGGCAACTTGTCGCCGGGTTTGAACGTACCCAGCAAAATCTGCTGGGTCAGGCTGGAAACCAGGTCGTGGGCGCGGCTGTGGCCGCGAACACGGGTGGGTGCTGTGTCCATGGTGGGCTCGGTGTTATCGGTTGGCTTGTACGACAAGTTAATTCATAAAATTAATTTCTGCTGGTTTTTAGTCTACTGAAGCCAGCGCTGTGCGCAGTTGTTTTTGAAAGATCGCAGCATTTTCTCATTATGGCAGCTTGTATTTTGCCTTTTTGGCGACTTTATCGATCTTGTCGTACAACTTCGCGAAGCCTATGCTCTCCCCACTGTCATGTCAGACAACCCGCATAAAAACAACTAGTGGGAGACCCGCAAAGTGAACGACACCCTCGCTCCGCCTGCCTGCAATGGCGGCGACACACTGGCCAGCGCCGTGGCCAAGGTCAAACGCCATGTGCTGCCGCTGTTCGTCATCATGTTCATCGTCAACTACCTCGACCGCGTCAACATCGGCTTCGTCCGCCCCCACCTTGAAAGCGACCTGGGCATCAGTGCGGCGGCCTATGGGTTTGGCGCCGGGCTGTTCTTCATCGGCTATGCACTGTTCGAAGTGCCCTCCAACATGCTGCTGCAGCGTGTCGGCGCTCGGCTGTGGCTGACCCGCATCATGTTCACTTGGGGGCTGGTGGCCACGGCCATGGCCTTCGTCCAGACCGAAACCCAGTTCTATGTGCTGCGGTTTCTGCTAGGCGTTGCCGAGGCCGGGTTCTTCCCCGGGGTGATCTACTACTTCACCCGCTGGTTGCCAGGCGCCGAGCGCGGCAAGGCGATTGCCATCTTCCTCAGCGGTTCGGCGCTGGCCTCGCTGATCTCCGGCCCGCTGGCCGGCGCGTTGATGCAGATTCAGGGGCTGGGCTTGCACGGCTGGCAGTGGATGCTGTTCATCGAAGGCATGGCGTCGGTGACGCTGTGCTTCTTCGTGTTCTTCTGGCTCGACTCCAAGCCGCAGGATGCCAAGTGGTTGAGCCAGGCCGAGCAGGCGGCGCTGGTGCAGGCCATCGACAGCGAGCAACGTCAGCGTGAGGCGGTCGGCGCGGTCAAGCTTTCTGCCTGGAGCCTGCTCAAGGATCGCCAGATCGTGCTGTTCTGCCTGATCTACTTCTGCATCCAGTTGACCATCTATGCCGCGACCTTCTGGTTGCCGAGCATCATCAAGCGCATGGGCGACCTCAGCGACCTGCAAGTCGGCTTTTTCAACTCGATCCCCTGGCTGATCTCGATTCTGGCCATGTACGCCTTCGCTTCCGGTTCCAGCCGCTGGAAGTTCCAGCAGGCCTGGGTGGCCGCCGCGTTGGTGATCGCCGCCATCGGCATGTTCATGTCCACCACCGGTGGCCCAGTGTTCGCCTTCGTCGCCATCTGTTTTGCCGCCATCGGGTTCAAGTCGGCCTCGTCACTGTTCTGGCCGATCCCCCAGGGCTACCTGGACGCGCGCATCGCGGCGGCCGTGATCGCGCTGATCAACTCGGTCGGCAACCTCGGCGGCTTCGTCGCGCCCACCACCTTCGGCCTGCTCGAACAACAGACCGGCTCGATCCAGGGCGGCCTGTACGCCTTGGCGGTGACGTCGGTGCTGGCGGCGATCGCCGTGTTCTTCGTCCGCACCCGCCCCAAGGGCGCCCCTTCCGATGAGCTCAAGGCACCTTCGGCCCTGGGCCAGACCCACTGATGACTGCGAGATAAAAACCATGAACATGCAGACGACACCCGCCGTGCACTCCGCCACCCCCGTGGTCACCGACCTGCGCGTGATCCCAGTGGCCGGCCACGACAGCATGCTGCTCAACCTCAGTGGCGCCCATGGCCCGTACTTCACCCGCAACGTGGTGGTGCTGCGCGACAGCGCGGGCAACACCGGCCTGGGCGAAGTGCCGGGTGGCGAGATGATCCGCCAGACCCTGGAAGACGCCCGCAACCTGGTAGTCGGTCAGCCCATTGGCCATTACCAGCGCGTGCTCAATGCCATGCGCCAGGCGTTCGCCAACCGCGATGCCGGCGGCCGCGGGTTACAGACCTTCGACCTGCGCATCGCCGTGCATGCGGTCACCGCCGTCGAGTCGGCCTTGCTCGACTTGCTCGGCCAGCACTTGCACGTGCCCATGGCCGCACTGCTGGGTGAAGGGCAGCAACGTGAAGCGGTGAAGATGCTGGGTTACTTGTTCTACATCGGCGACCGCCAGCAGACCGACCTGGCCTACCGCGCCGAGGCCGATGCTGACAATGACTGGTTCCGCCTGCGCCATGAGCCGGCGCTGACGCCCGAAGCCGTCGTGCGCCTGGCCGAAGCCGCCCGCCAGCGCTATGGCTTCAGCGACTTCAAGCTCAAAGGTGGCGTACTGCGCGGCGAGGAAGAAATGGAGGCGGTGACCGCCCTGGCCGAGCGCTTCCCCGATGCACGCATCACCCTCGACCCGAACGGCGCCTGGTCACTCAAAGAGGCCATCGCCCTGTGCCGTGACAAGCACGACGTGCTGGCCTATGCCGAAGACCCTTGCGGTGCCGAGAACGGTTACTCGGGCCGTGAGGTGATGGCCGAGTTCCGCCGCGCCACTGGGTTGCCCACCGCCACCAACATGATCGCCACCGACTGGCGGCAGATGGGCCATGCGATCCAGTTGCAATCTGTGGACATCCCCCTGGCCGACCCGCACTTCTGGACCTTGCAGGGCTCGGTACGGGTGGCGCAGATGTGCCATGACTGGGGGCTGACCTGGGGCTCGCACTCCAACAACCATTTCGATATCTCCCTGGCCATGTTCACTCAGGTGGCCGCAGCGGCGCCGGGCGAGATCACCGCCATCGATACCCACTGGATCTGGCAGGACGGCCAACGCCTGACGCGTGAGCCGCTGCGCATCGTCGATGGCCAGGTGCGCGTGCCTGCGCGGCCGGGGCTAGGGGTGGAGATCGATGAGGACCAGTTGGCCAAGGCGCATGAGTGCTACTGCAACATGGGGCTCGGCGCGCGCGATGACAGCGTGGCGATGCAGTTTCTGATACCGGGCTGGCGCTTCGACAACAAGCGGCCTTGCCTGGTGCGCTGAGTCACGGCGGTTCGTTACCCCGATAAACCCGCTCCCGCTTGGGAGCGGGTTTTTTCATGCATGGCCGATACACACCCAAATGAAAAACGATAGCTCCAGACGGCCGGATGGCGCGTTTGGACATGCCAATCGCGACATCTGACGGGAATGGAAAAGCGTTGTCGTGATCGCACACCTGCGGGACGTTCTCGTGTAATTTTCCTACGCCTTACGGGGCTTAAATGAACCCCGAATTCCACTGATGTGTTGCTCAGAAAGCGTGCAAAAGGTCAACAACAGCGCGTGAGCGACGTGTCATTTCGATGGCCTCTCAAGGAGATATTGTTCGCCTACGCCTGCCCCCGTCCTTCCTTGTGTCAGCAAAAAGAGAACAAGATCAATGAACACCGTGGGATCTGATGGCAACCTTGCACAAGGTTTCAAGCCACGTCATGTAACGATGTTGTCCATCGCGGGCATCATCGGTGCGGGACTTTTCGTAGGCTCCGGGCACGCGATCGCTGCGGCCGGGCCAGCCACCATAATTTCTTACTTCGTGGCCGGTACCTTGGTGGTACTGGTCATGCGCATGCTCGGCGAGATGGCCGTAGCGCACCCTGACACCGGATCGTTCTCCACCTACGCTGACCAGGCCATCGGCCGCTGGGCTGGCTACACCATCGGCTGGTTGTACTGGTGGTTCTGGGTGTTGGTGATCCCCATCGAGGCACTGGCGGCGGGGCATGTGCTGAACGCCTGGTTCCCGCAGGTGGACAGCTGGATCTTCGCCCTGGCCTCGGTGCTGCTGCTGGCGGGCACCAATTTGTTCAGCGTGGCCAAGTACGGTGAGTTCGAATTCTGGTTCGCCATTCTCAAGGTCACGGCGATCCTTGGCTTCATCGGCCTGGGCTTCGCGGCGCTGATGGGCTGGTTGCCAAACCGTGAAGTCAGCGGGTTGAGCGGGTTGATCGCCGAGCACGGTGGTTTCGCGCCCAACGGCTGGTCGGCGGTCATCGGCGCCTTCATTACCGTGATGTTCAGCTTCATTGGTACCGAGGCTGTGACCATCGCCGCCTCCGAGTCCAGCGACCCTTCACGCAACATCGCCAAGGCCACGCGTTCGGTGATCTGGCGGATCAGTACCTTCTACATCCTGTCGATCTTCGTGATCATCTCGGTGGTGCCGTGGAACGATCCACAGCTGGCGGTGGTGGGCTCCTACCAGCGTGCGCTGGAGATCATGAACATCCCCAACGCGGCCTTCATGGTCGACCTGGTGGTGCTGGTGGCGGTGACCAGCTGCATGAACTCGTCGATCTACATTGCTTCGCGGATGATGTATTCGCTGGCCAAGCGCGGTGATGCACCGGCCTTCCTGAACAAAACTTCGAAAGTCGGCGTGCCGCGCTCTGCGGTGTTCGGCAGTACCTTGATCGGCGCGGCCATTGCTGTGCTCAATTACTTCGCGCCCAAGGGCGTGTTCGAGTTCCTGCTGGCCAGCTCCGGCGCCATCGCCTTGCTGGTGTACCTGGTCATCGCCATCTCCCAGTTGCGCATGCGCCGCCGGCTGGAGCGCGAGAACACCGAGCTGAAGTTCCGCATGTGGCTGTTCCCGTGGTTGACCTGGGCCGTGATCATCTTCATCGCGGCGGCGCTGGCGGTGATGATGTACACGCCTGAGCACCGGGTGGAAGTGAGCTCGACACTGGGCTTGGCGATTGTGATTTCCTTCTTGGGGATCGTCACTTCGCGGGGGCATGCGCAGGTGGTGGCGGCGCGGTCGGTGGGGTGACGGGGACGAATGCCTGGCTGGGGTTTTGTAGTGGTGCATAGATCGAGCGCCGCGCGGGCGGCGCTCGATCTCACAGGCGCTGAAAATGCCGAGGCGAACACTGACGCCCCACCACCCTTCAAACAGCCAATCAGCGGCGCACCTTTTCGATATACCTGACCACCGCCGGCGCCTTCTCGAAACGCCGATGAATCAGGCTCAGCCACGAACTGGCCTGGCAATCGGCAATGCGTCGGTAATTCACCTGCGCCAAGCTGATGCGCTGCACCACCGACTCCGGCACCACGGCAATGCCCTGGCCCAACGACACCAACGTGATCACCGCCACCAGGCTACCGGGTTGCGGGCCCAGTCGCGGGACAAACCCCCCTTGTGCCGCCACTTCCAGCGTGCCGGAAATCTGCTCGGGAAGAATGAAGGTTTCACCGGCCAGGCGTGCCGCCGGGATCTGTGGCAGCTCGTTGATCCGTGAGCTGGCGGGCAGGGCGAGGACAAAACCTTCCTGGTGCAGGCCGATGGCTTGCAGCGTGTCAGGCAGTTCCATGGGCGAGCGCACGTAGGCGAGGTCGAGCAGGCCGTCGCTGACCCTGTCGGGCAGCTCGGCCATGGGCAGTTCGCGGATGTTCAGGCGCACGCCGGGGTAGCTTTCGCTGAAGCCGATCACTTGCCGCTGCAGCATGCCCGAATAGGCAGCAGAGGCCACATAGCCCAATTCGATGCTGCCACTCTCGCCTCGGCCCGCACGCTGCGCACCCAGTTGCGCCGCGTCGAACTGGCGTACGGTCTGTTCGGCTTCGATCAGCAAGGCTTGGCCGGCGGCGGTGAGGTTGACCTCGCGCTGGCTGCGTTCGAACAGGCGTACTCCCAGCTCGCGTTCCATGTCCTGGATCTGCCGGCTGAGGGTGGGCGGAGCGATGCCCAGCTGTTCCGCAGCCCGGGTGAAATGGCCGTGTTGGGCGACGCAGAGGAAGTAGCGGAAATGGCGGATTTCCATGCGGTGTTACCTGCAAGCTAATGACGCGGGCCTTGGGGGCTAACAAGCCTCGGGGCTGACGGCGTTAAGGTGAAGACAACACTACAAGGCTGGTGGCGTGGCGGCAAAGGTATCGGCAGTTGCCGGTGACACAGCAAGGGGCCCCATGACAACCAGCCCGCTTCTGGAGCCTTGCCATGCCCATCACCGCTTCCCCGCGCTTCACCTTGCTCACCGCCTCGCTGGTCTGTGCGCTGATCATCCTCGACACCAACATCGTTGCCGTCAGCCTGCCCAGTATCGCCCGTGACTTGTCCGGCTCGTTTGCCGACATCGAATGGGTGGTCAGCGCGTATCTGCTGGCCTTCGCCGCGTGCCTGCTGCCAGCAGGCAGCCTGGCCGACCGCTTCGGTCGGCGGCGCATGCTGCTTATCGGCCTGGCCGTGTTTGGCGCCGCGTCGCTGGCCTGTGGCGCCGCCCCCACCCTGATGTTCCTTGACCTGGCCAGGGCCGCCAAGGGCATCGGCGCGGCCATGCTGCTGACAGCGGCCCTCGCGGCCATCGGCCATCGCTTCCATGAACCCCAGCAACGCCTGAGCGCCTGGGCCTTCTGGGGCGCCTGCATGGGCGCCACCATCACCTTCGCACCCCTGCTCGGCGGGGTGATTGCCAGCACCCTGGGCTGGCGCTGGATCTTCTACATCAACCTGCCGCTGGTGGTAGTGCTGGCAGTGATGGTGCTGCGCAGCGTCGAGCCCTCGCGCGACAGCGCCGCAGCGCGCCTCGACCCGTGGGGTAGCCTGACGTTCGCCGGCAGCCTGGGTTACCTGATCTGGGCAATGATCGACGCCAACCAGGTCGGCTGGGGCAGCGCCCAGACCCTGGGGCGGATGCTGATCAGCGCGTTCCTGTTCGGCCTGTTCATCATGGTCGAGCGCAGCCAGGCGCGGCCGATGATCGACTTGCGGCTGATGCGCAGCGGGCGCTTCGTCGGTGCCTTGCTGGGCATGTTCGCCTACGCCGCCTGCGCCCAGGTCATGATGACCCTGTTGCCGCTGTACCTGCAGAACGGCCTGCAACTGTCGGCCCTGGCTGCCGGTGCGGGCATGCTGCCATTTGCCGTGGCCATGTTGCTGACCCCGCGGCTGGGCATGCGCCTGGCTGCGCACTTGAGCCCGGCGCAGGTGTTTACCCTTGGCCTGGTGCTGGTGGGGGTGGGCAACCTGCTGTGTGCTTGGGCCGCAGGCTACGGCGGCTACACCGCCTTTGCCCTGGCCAGCCTGGTGCTGGGCGCGGGCGCAGGCCTGCTCAATGGCGATACGCAGAAGAACATCATGGCCTGCGTGCCGCGTGAGCGCACCGGCATGGCCTCGGGGTTGAGTACCACCACGCGGTTCGGCGCGATTGTGCTGGCCATCGGTGTGCTTGGGGGTGTACTGGCTACCCGTAGCGGGCAATTGCTCTACGACTCGATGGCCGCCGTGGCGCCCGCGCATCTGGGCCAGGTTGCCGCGATGGCCACGCGGGTTGCGGCGGGCGACCTGCAGGCGGCGTTGGCCGTGCTTGAGCCCGGCTTGCGGGAGGCAGTGGCCCCCTTGGCCCGCCAGGCGTTCATGGGTGGGTTCGAGGCAGTGTTGCAGGCCGCAGGTGTGGCGGCGCTGCTGTTCGCGGTATTGGTCGGCACGTTGCTGAGCCGGCCACTGCCCTCCCTGCAGGATGCGCTGGTGGCGGACGGGCAGTTATAGGGCCGGCGGCTTTTGCACAATGTTGTGAAAATAAATGAGGTGTTTTCTCATTCTCGTTCGGCTTGTAGGGAAGGCCGGAATACAGGCCAGTCCGCCAGCACTCCACGGAGCGAGAAAATGAGTTCGACCCCGGTTCCCCAGCGCCACCCCTTGAATCGAGCCTTGCACGGCGCCTTCCTGGGGTTGGTTGTCAGCAGCTATGCATTGCCGTCGCTTGCGCAACCGTCGCCCGCTGATCACAACAGCCAGCTGCAGCAGTGGAGCATCCCTGCCGGCCCGCTGGCGCCGGCGCTTGACCGCTTTGCGCGGCAGGCAGGTGTCAGCCTTTCCTACGATGCGCAGAGCATCGCCGACCGCACGTCCCAAGGCGTACAAGGCCCGCTTGAAACACCGGCAGCCCTGTCGTCGTTGTTGCAGGGCACCGAGCTACAGGCGCAGCAGCAAGGCCCGAACGCCTACCTGGTGATCCCGCAAGTAAAGCCTGCCGGCCCGCTCGAACTGGGTGCGACCGAGGACTATCGCCTTGCGCCGGTCATCATCAATGCCAAGGTCAAGGCCAGTGCTGACGACGACACCGACTCGGTGGTTGCCAAGGAGCTTTGGGTGGGAGGCAAGGTCGCCACCAGCATCCTCAACACACCTGCGTCCGTGTCTGTGGTTACCCGCAAGGAAATGGAGCAGCGCAGTGTCAGCACCACGGAAGAGGCGCTGCTCTACACCCCCGGCGTCATCAGCGACTTTTATGGCTCGGACGACCGCAACGACTACTTCCAGATCCGCGGCTTCCAGGCCACGACCTACCGCGATGGCCTGACCTTGAGCTCGATGCGCGGCGTGCGTGAAGACCCGTTCGCCTACGAGCGCATCGAGATTCTGCGCGGCGCCAACTCCACCCTGTTTGGCCCGGCAGACCCAGGCGGCTCGGTAAACTTCGTGACCAAACAGCCGCGCTTCGAGCAGTTTGGCCAAGGCTATGTGACCTACGGCTCCTATGACCATGCCGAAACAGGCATCGACGTAGGCGATGCCCTGAACGACGAAAAAACCCTGGCCGGCCGCTTCACCGCCAAGATGCAGAACAGCGACCGCGAGTACGACCATTCCCAGGACGACAACCGCTTCGTGATGGGTGGCCTGACCTGGGCGCCCACCGACTACACCTCGGCCACCGTGATTCTGGATTACCTGAAGACCGACAGTTCGCCGAACAGCGGTGGTTACCCGCTGGACAAGGAATACGACCGCAGCGATTTTTACGGTGAGCCCAGCTACAACTTCCACAACGTCGAGCGCACCAGCCTCAGCGGCAACATCACCCACGACTTCGACAACGGCTTCGTGCTGCGCAGCAACCTGCGTTACAGCGAGTTGAGCGATGACTTTGGCTACGCCTACCTCAGCGATAGCCCGACGCGCGTTGGCACCACCATTCCACGCTACGTGTTTGGTACCGACAGCGACGCCGACCAGCTCAACGGCAACCTGATGCTGCAGTACGATGCCCAGTTCGAGCACGTCGACAGCAGCACCCTGGTGGGTGTGGAATATCTGGACTCGACCACCAAGCAAAGCTCCGTCTATGGCCTGGCGCCTTCGATCGACATCGCCAACCCGGTATTCACCGGTGTGCCAGGCGGCATCACGCCCTATACCCGCAAAAAGAATGACGCCACGACCAAGGCGGTGTTCCTGCAGCAGAACCTGTCGTTCTACGACCGCGTCATCGCCACTGCGGGCGTGCGTAATGACTCCATGGAGCTGTCCAGCAAGGAGTACATCGGCGCGGTGGGGAGTGAAAGCGACAACTTCTCCGAAACCTCTTACCGCGGTGCGCTGACCTACATCGTCAACGATGAGGTTTCGACCTATGTGAGCATGGTCGAATCGGTCTCGCCGCCCCAGGTCGGCGTCACCCCGCAGACCGGCCGGCAGTACGAAGTGGGTATCAAGTATTCGCCCATGGGCATGGACGCGTTGTTCTCAGCTGCCATTTATGACCTGACCCAGGAAAACGTCACCATCGCCGTGGTGCTACCGAGCGGCATCATCGAGCAGCAGACGGTGGGTGAGTCCCGCGTGCGCGGCCTTGATCTGGAAGCCAAGGCGCAAGTGACGCAGAACATCAGCGTGATCGGGGCTTATTCGTATATGGAGTCCGAAGTGCTGCGCGGGGCGTTGTATGACGGCTCGTCGCTCAAGGGTAAGGAATTTACCACCGCGCCGAAGCATTCGGCGTCGTTGTGGAGCTACTACAGCATTCCTGACACGGACGTGAGCGTCGGCCTGGGCGCGCGGTATGTTGGCGCGTATTACATGGATGCTGCCAATACCAAGAAGAGCGATGGGACCACGTTGTTTGATGCGGCTTTGAACTACCGGATTGCCAAGGGCACCGACCTTGCCCTGAATGTCAGCAACCTGTTTGATGAGCAGCATGTGGTGGGTTCCGGCACGGCGAACTACTACAACCCGGGGCGCGAGTTCACGGCCAAGTTGAGTTACAACTGGTAAGGCGGGCTTTTGTGAGGCCCGCCTCGCGGCGGGCCAGCAAGCGGCCTGATGCGCTAGCCAGGCTGCCCAGAGGTGGCGTAATGCAATTATTTTTACCCGCTCGTTCAACAATTTAAGCCAGAAAATTTGGGCTGCGACGCAACGTTCGCGGTGGCTAGGGGTCAATCAAGCAAGTTGATGGCAAAAGGCCCCTATCGCATAAAGGTGAATGGATAGTGGAAAATCGCCGTCCGACCCTCGGCAGGGTCCATCGTAGCGGCCCCAGGCGCGCTTGAAAGCAGGATGGACAGACCGGGTCGAGGGCGAACTTCAAGCCTTGAACGATCACACTCTAAACGCGAAATACCCTGTGTCCGTACAGGGTTTATGGAGAGGTCTGGACCACGATCCAGGCCTGTCATGGAGGATATGTTGCGAAATCTGCTGTTCACCCTGCCCGCCATCCTGTCGGCCTGGCCCTTGCGCCAGCGCTGCTCGGTCGCCTGCCCGGCATTCTGAACGCTCATGAATGACTAGGCTGTATAGATCGAAAGATTAGTCCTGCCACGCATTTTTCAAAGTGGTGTTCTGATGGTGCGCCCCCTCGCCTAAGGGGTGCGGCACCTTATGGTCTTGCCGATGAATAAAACCCTTTGAAATCAGGTATTTATTGCCTTTTAGCGGCAGTGCGCAGCTATGAATAACCCTGTCTTTCCCATGGTCAAGGCGTCATGACGGGTGGTCCAGAAATGGCATGAGGGTTTATGAAGGGGTAACAGAGGCGTGCAAAAATACGTCGCGGATTGCAAGGATTGTCCCTATCTGTCAAAATTTCGGTGTTGCACCTTTCTAAGTTTTGGCTGAAAATGCTGCTCACGGAGCGAGATATGGATGAACTCGAGTCAACGACAACATCATGGGGCAGCAGGTCCAGCGAAGACGTGGATGTACGCGCGCTGCGCCGCTACAACCGAATGCTCTGCGTGCTGCTAGATGTCGGTGAGTGGGCCTGCATGGCCTTGCTCCCCTGTGTAGCGGTCGCCGCCATCTGGCTCGTGACACAAACGAATTTTGAAAACGTCGTGTTCTATGACGGAACCGACTCGATTTGCATTTACGACGGAACGACAGGGGAAATCCGGAATGTCGAGTAAGGAAACCCAGCACGGAACCCCGAGTGGCGATGGGCCGGAAGCTCGTCGGGGCACCGATGAAGAGAAGCTGCTGGAGCTGGCGCTGGACGAAACGCCCGGGGAGGCAGCGGCTACCGTCCGGGAAGTCAAGCGTCTGCAGCTGGAGTGCCTCGACCTCAAGCGCCGTAACAAGCGCGTCTGGGGCCAACTGTTGGCACTCACATGCGTATTCGGCTTGACCATCGGCGCCGTCGTTTTCTGGTACCCGAAGTACCGCTGGATCCCGACCACGGATAACCACGCCATCTGTGAAGTCTCGACTGAAAGCAACCCACGGGTCACCCCTGCGACCTTGGCCGAGTACGCCAAAGACGCCGTCGTCAATTCGTATTCCTACGACTATGTGAATTACCGCTCCAACCTCAATGCCGCCGGTGCCCGCTGGTACACGGATGACGGGCGCAAGGCCTTCCTGAAGACGCTGGACGACTCGGGGAACCTGGAGCGCGTGCTCAAGGGCCGGATGATATTGCGTGCCATGGCGACTCAAGTTGCCCAGGTCGAAGAAAGCGGTGTGCTCGCAACAGGTCAGAACTACTGGCTGGTACAGGTGCCTGTCGCCATCGAATTCTATGTCGGTGGTGACCAGCAGGCGCGCTCGCGCCAGGACTTCCTGGCGGCTGTCACCATCGTTCAGATTCCGGCTTCGGCCACTAACACCAAAGGGATCGCCGTCGATTCTGTTCAGCTGTCGCCGTATATCTCAAGGAAGTGACCATGAAGAAGCATCTGATCGCATCGTTGATTGCGAGCGCTATTGTCATGCCTGCGTTTGCCAACGAGCCGCAAATCGCGCCCGTTACCGCCGATGGCGCCGGGCAAGTCGATGCCGCGCAGGCCAATGAAGCGCCACCCCTGCCGCCCATGAACGGCCTCGGTCGGCAAGTAGCCAGCGCTGCTCAAGTGGTCTACCCACGTCCGGAAGATGTCGTCAACGAAACCATTCAGGATGTGCAGGACTCGCAACTGACCCCTGCGCAACTGGAGCTGGTCAAAAAGCTCTGGCTCGATCGTGAAAAACAGAAAGCCACGCCCTACGTCAGCCCGGCCAAGCCTGTGACTCGCACCCTGGCACTGAACCTGGATCCGGGCGTGTCGCCGCCCATCGTCCGCCTGAGCAAAGGCCAGCAATCATCGATCGTGTTCTCTGACTATGCCGGGCAACCGTGGATGATCCAGAACGTCTCGATCAACCGTGAGTTGTTCAGCGATGGGCGCGAGCGCGGTGCGCAAGGCGGTCAGGGGCAGGGCGGCGGCGTCACGCCTACCAACATCCTGACCCTGGACCCAGCCACTGCTGCTGCCTACGGCAACGTGACCGTCACCCTGCGTGGCCTGTCCACCCCGATCATTCTGATTCTGGCCGCAGGCCAGGAGGAAGTGGACATGCGGGTGGATGCCAAGGTGCCAGGGCGCAACCCTGACGCTGCGGCCTCGGTTGCCCTGCAGAACATGCCAAGCATCGACAATGCGCTGACCTACTTCCTCGATGGCGTGCCGCCGAAGGAAGCGCTGCGCCTGAGGGTGACCGGGTTGGATGGCGTGGAGGCCTGGAGCTATCGCCAGAACATGTATGTGAAAGCGAAGGCTGACGCTCAGTACCCGGCGTACACCAACGCTGCGCGCAGCACGACTGGGGTGGCCGTGTATCGCTACGCCGGCTTGCAGAACAGCGTCACGTTCACGACCGGTGGGCAAGCCGTTACCGTCTTCATCGAGCAAGGGAATCTGCAATGAGTGAGAACAATACACCGCCCAGTGACGCAGGCTTTGATGAAGAGCACGATCACCTGGTGGCCGATCGCGACGAAGCCTCTGCCGGGAAGTCGGAAAAGGCGCGCAAGTCGAACGAGATGCAGCGCAATCTGCAAGCCGTGTTCGGCTCGGGTGTTGGCAAGGTCTCGCTGATTGCTGCCGGCATAGTGGTGGTTGCGTTGGGGGCGCTGGCCTACAACGGCATGACCGCCAAGGACGAGCCGGTCGGCCAGACAGCCAAGGTCGATGTGCCTCGTGCGCCACAGCCCGAAGTGTCGGTCGATCCGATTTCGGCTGCCGAAGCCGAACGTCGCAACCAGCGAAGCTCACTGGAAGCTCAGCAGGCCGCCGAGCGCGGCATGTCGTATCAGCCGGGCTTCGACCCCAACATCGTGGCCTCCACCAGCAAGGACTACGCCCGCGATCAGGCGGTGCAGTTCAATGTACCTGGGCAACCCTACAACGATACCAGTGCTCCGCCGCCGATCTATGTCGGGGCCGGCCAACCGCCCCGCGAAGAGGCGGCGAACGCTGCGCTGGCGGCTCGCCAGCAAGGTGGTGCGGGCAACGCCCAGGTAGAGGAGCAGGAGCGTCGGCGCCTGGAGGAAGAGCTGAAAAAGGCCCGCCAAGAGCGCGATGCCTACGTCAGCGAGCTGAAAAGCGAAACGCTCAAGTCGATCAAGCAGCTCATGGGCGAGTCGGAAAGCGCCAAAGGGTTTGCTGAAAAAAGCAGCTTCAGCACGGTCAGCTACTACCCGGCCGAGCGCGCTGTGGCCGACGACGGGGGCGCTATGGCGCGTACCGCCAAGGACAAGAAAGACCCCAGCGCCATCGAGGCCGTGGGCGATACCGACCGCGAATTGCTGATCAAGACCGGCACGATCATGTATGCCACGCTCGATGCCGAGGTCAACACCGATGACGGCGGCGATGTCCTGGCAACCATTCGTGGCGGCAAGTGGAACGGCTCCAAACTGATCGGCAAGATCGAGCAGGCGCCGGACAACATCCGCGTCAAGTTCACCATTCTTGCGCCGCCGGTAAACGACACACGCCCCACCATGCGTATCAGTGCAGTGGCGCTTCGCGAAGACGATGCCAAGCAAGGCATTGCCGAGACGAAGGACCACCACACCATGGAGCGCTACTTCGCACTGGGCGCTGCCTCGCTGCTGTCCGGTTACGGCCGGGCCTACCAGCAGACGGCGGGCACCACGGTCATCAGCCCGAGCGGCGTAGTGGCCCAGACCACCACCGAGCCTTCCTCCAAGCAGGTCATCGGTATGTCGGTTGGCGAACTGGGTACCTCCATCGCCTCGGAAGTGCGCCGTGGGTTCAACCGGCCTGCTACTTACGCGACGCCTGCGAACAAGGGCTTTGGCCTGTTCTTCCTGCAAGACGTTCACGATCAATCTCGATAAGGAGTTCGACATGAAGAACTGGTCGTTCGGAAAACTTTTAGGCGTTTTTGCCGGCAGCTTCGTGGCCCTCATCCTCATCGCCGTGATGGTGATGAAGGTGTCGTCGTCGCCCGCCAAAGCCAAGCGCATGACGCCAGCCCAGGCGCAGGCTGCGCAACAGCCGCGGATGGATGTGCTGAGCATTGAGTTGGCCAAGTCCAAGGAGCAGGCGCAAGCCGCCCTCGAGGCCCAGCAGAACAGTGAGAAACAGCTGAAGATCGTGCGTCAGGAATCCCAGCACAATACTCAGCTGCTGCTCAATCAGATCAAGCAGCTGGATAGCACCCTCTCTGGGCTGAACCAGCGCATGGACTATTTCGAGGCGAGCCGTCAGCGGGTAGACATCGTCAAGCCGCCGCGCAAGGCCCCGGTAGCCACCCCGGCACAAGGGCTTGCCAAAGGCGGCCATGCAATCCCGCAGTCCAGTGGCTACAAGGTGCAGGCGATTGTCGGGCACCGCGCCTGGGTCAAGAGCGGCGAGCGTGAAGACAGCGTAAAAGCCGGCGAAAGATTGCCGCCTGTACAGCGTGAACTGAATGTACTCGCGGTGGATGGCAACAGTGGCATCGTGGTCACCGCGCCCGCGCTTTAAATAGGGAAATACACATGGCAGCCGGATATGCCGATCTCGTAGATGTGATGGTCAACATCGGTAAAGTCATACCGACGGCGATCATGATGTGCCAGGGTATTGCCGCGCTTATCGGGCTTTACCTGACCTCTGCCGCGTTGGTGGAAATTTGGGGCGTTACCCACGACAACGCATTGAAGTATGTTGCCGGGCGCCAGCGGTTTTCCGTCGGTTCAGCGTGTGTGCAATTGGTCATTGGCTCGATTTTACTGGCCATCGGCACACTGGAGTGGATGGGTATCATGTCGCGCACGTTGACAGGCGATTATGCCAACTCGCGCATGCTGTCTTATTCCTCTTCCGGGAGCACGTTGCAAGCGCAAGCACAACTGGCAACGCTGGCCCTGTTGGGCATCATGCAAGTGGTCGGTTTCATTGCCATGGTGAAAGGCTGGTTGACGGTTAACGGTTATTACAATAATCAAACGCAAGCCGGCTTGGGTACTGCCAGTGGGTGGATTATTGGCGGTATCTTGGCGTGGAACTTCAAATGGTTCAGCGATGTACTCAACAACACAATCGGATTCAATCTGGTTGGACTTTTCACGCCGTGGTCGTAACGGCTTCACGCACTATGAAACCCAAGGAGCGTCACTCATGAAAGCACTCAAAACCCTTAAAGCTGCTTACGATTCGGCCAAAGTTCGCGCAATTACCGCTGCTGTCGGCGCCCTGACCGCGCCATCGGCATTCGCCATCACCAAGACCGACCTGACCCAGGATACCTCTGGCGGCAAGACGGCCAGCGATGTCATGACCAACATCGACGACACCGCCCAGGGCGGTGCCACGCTGCTGATCTCCCTGGTGTCGATTGGTGGCTTCGTGGTCGTGGCCATGTCGCTTTACACCCTGTGGAAAGCTTCCAAGGACGAGCGTGAAAAGCCACTGTCCGCCATCGTCGGCCTGTTCATCGGCGGCTTGATGGCGGGTGTCGGTACCGTGATGTGGATCATGCGCAACACCACCGTCGGCTAAGGCTGCGCGCCGCCTACCGTAGCGCGGGGCGCAATGCCCCGCATTCTCAATAACCGTTTCGGGGATTTCAGACGTGAGCGAACAACCCTCTCCTGAGAACAAGGCCGTCAATGTCCCCACCCTGGCAAGTGGCTATCTCAGCCGTACTGCCAACCAGCCGGTATTTGGTGTGCGTCGACCGCTTTGGCGCTCCGACGATGACCAACGCACGTTGCTGAGTGAAGCGAACGCCAAACTTCGCACGGCCGTGTGGCAGCGCGACAATTACACCTGCCGCTTCTGTGGTTTCAAGTCTGCCAAGTTTCAGGAACTTCACGCGCTGGATGGCAATGCCGAAAATTGCAGCAAAGAGAATCTCGTCACTGCGTGCAACTTGTGCCGTCAGGTGCATCACCTGGGCGCGTGTGCCATGAACAACACGGGCTTTTTCGTGGCCGTTCAGGAGTTGACGCAGACCGAAATCAACCTTATTGCCCGTTGTATTTACGTGAACGAATTGCTGGGCGATGTGGCCGTCAACGAGAAACTGGCCAGCCTGCTGGCGGCGTTCAAGTTTCGTGGCAGCGACACCCTCAAGGAAGTGTATGGCGGTGAACTGATCACCGTGCTTGGCGTGGCAGAAACACTCGCCAGCAAGCACCTGGTCAGTGATGAGGAATACGCCAGGCGTGGTGAGTGGCTGGCCCCGCTGCGCCTGTTTCCCACCAAACGCGCATTCAAGGACGGGCAACTTGAATACTACGCAACGCATAACCGCGCGCTGTTTTTGCCCGACAGTTGGTCTGCATTGACCGGCCAACTATTCAAGCATTTTGCTTAATGCACCCGAACGCAGAGCTGATCAGCCTCGCCGTTGAGAACGTTATCAAGGGAGAACAAGGACATGTTTAACAAACTCGAGGCGGTGATCCTGACGGTTCTGAGCCAGCTCAAAGCAGACGTGCAGGACTACTGCGATCTGGAGACGGTCGATGGTGGGCAGTCCATCGTCGCCAACGACGGTTCGCTGGCTTCCATCGTGCGCTTCAACGGCACCAAGAGCGTGCTGGGTCGCGAACAGTTCGAACGGCTCGTGAGCTTGCTGGAAGCATCGCTTGCCGTGTACTTCAAGGTGCGCGGCCATCACCTGCAGATTGTCTTCAGCCGTGACCTGGATGCCACCGCGCCGCTGGAGCAGAACGCCTTGCAGCAGGCGGCTACCGCCGAGCGGCTGAACCTGAACGTACGCCACCTGATCAATGAAGGGGTAAAAAAGTACGCGCAGTATGTGTATGACGAAGAATGCTACCTGGTGTTCTGGTCGCGGCCCGCGCTGCTTGACCAGACTGAAAAGACGATGGCCCGCGAAGCCACCAACGAGTTCAGAAAAGCCTCGGACTGGCCCGCTACCGCCGAGGCGCAGAACCTGCTGCGCCCCATCTCCTACCTCAAGGATCGCCACCTTTCCTTCGTCGCCAAGATTACCGAAGACCTGACGTCCCCCGAGTTCGGCTGCTCGGCCGATGTGCTCGACGTCAGCGAAGCGATTCGCGCAATCCGTGCCAAGGTGAACCCCGACATTACTCCGCGTAGCTGGAAGCCTTACATTCCTGGCAGCGCAATCCCGATGCGCTGGAAGGCCAACAACCGCAGCAATGACAAGTCGGAGTTCATGTACCCCACGCTGCCCAGTCAGATCATGGTCACCTCTGGCGAAATTGGCAGTGGCCAGCGCACAAGCCTGCTGCCAGACCCCACCAGCGTTAGGGTCGGCTCGCGGGTGTATGCGCCTTTGCTGATGTCGATTCCGCCGGCAGAGCCGCAGTACTTCAATACCCTGTTCAACAGCCTCAACCGTGCAGAAACCCAGGAAAACGGCGTATCCAGGGCCTTGCCGTACTCCATGTCGATCATGCTGTCTTCCGATGGCATGAGTGTGCTGGCCTGGAAAAGCCTGTTTGCCCAACTGCTTTCGGTCACCTCCGAACAGAACCGCAACATCAACCTGGCCACCAAAGAACTGCGCGAGCGTGTGCGCGACGGCGAGTGCATGGTAAAGCTGCAAATTGCCGCGATGACCTGGTCCAGCCCCGACGAGAAAGGCGTGAAGGAACTTGCGCTGCGCAAATCGAAGCTGTGGCGCACCCTGGAGGCATGGGGGCAACCGGTATTCATCGAGCGTACCGGCAACCCGATGCAGGCGTTCCAGTCCAACTGCCTGGCCTTGACCACCAAGCACCTCGGCGACCCTGCGGCCGCGCCGCTGGGCGATGCGGTGGCCATGCTGCCGCTGACCCGGCCCGCGTCGCCGTTCCAGGAGGGGTCGACCATCTACCGTAGCCTGGATGGCAAGATCCTCAAGTATCAGCGCTTCTCGTCCCAGCAGACCACATGGATCACCTTGATCGCCGGCAAGCCGGGTTCGGGCAAATCGGTGTTGATGAACAACAACCATTTCGAGTCCTGCCTGATGCCGGGCCTGACGGGCCTGCCCTACATCGGCATTACCGATATCGGGATTTCCTCGTCCGGCTTCTGCGATCTTGTTCGCGACAACCTGCCACCCAGGCTTCATCACCTGGTGGTGTACAAACGTTTGCAGAACGCCAGAAAAGACTGCATCAACCCGCTTGATACGCCGCTGGGCCAGCGTTATCCACTGCCAAAGGACCGTGAGTTCAACAAGAACTTCCTGACCATCCTGGTGACGCCGCCCGAGCGCGAAAAGCCTTACGAAGGGATGAGCAACTTTGTGGGGCGCATGGTCGACCTGGCCTACCGACGCAAGGACGACAAGATCGAGCGGGCCAGCCCGGAGACCTACAAGCCCGGGCACAACGACGTGGTGGACACGGCGGTGGCGCAGCTGGGCTTCCGCATTCTTCCTGCCACCACCTACTGGGAACTGGTCGATGCGATGTTCGACGCCGGCATGGTGTACGAAGCCGAGGTGACCCAGCGCTATGCGGTGCCGACCCTCAATGATCTGGTAGCGGTGGCATCGACCGAAGAGGTTCGCGCCGAATACGAAGGCTCTGGTGAGGTGGGGCGCAGCCTGGTCGATGCCTTCATCCTTGGCATTCGCGAATCGGTCGGCGACTTCCCGGTGTTCTCCGACCACACCCGCTTCGACGTGGGCAGTGCCCGCATCGTTGCCCTCGACCTGCAGGACGTGGCGCTGCAGGGCTCTGCTTCGGCCAAGAAGCAGACTGCACTGATGTACATGATCGCTCGCCAGTGCTTCATGAAAAAGGTGGCCTTCTCGAAAGAGGACTTCCCCTTCTTCACCGAGAAGTACCTGCCGTTCTACGAGCGTCTGGTCGCCGACCTGGTAGACGAATACAAGGTCATGTGCATGGACGAATTCCACAAGACGGGCGGCCACTCCGGGCTTCAGGAACAGATGCAGACCGACGGCCGTGAGGCGCGAAAGTGGAACATGGAAATCATCCTGGCTTCCCAGTTGATGGAGGACTTCGGCCCGCTCACCAAGATCGCCACGGCCACGTTCATCCTCGACTCGGGCACCAAGGAAACCCGCGACTGGCTCCGCAAGAACATTGGCCTTTCCGATACCGAAGAACATGCGCTGGTCAATTTCGTCCACGGTGCGAACAAGCACGGCTGTACGTTCCTGGCGCGTTTCGAGACCAAGAACGCCAGTTACAGCCAGCTGTTCACCATGTCTGCCGGGCCGATGCGGCTCTGGGCACTGACCACCACCGCCGAAGACCGCAAGCTGCGCACCATGCTCTATGAGCATATGCCGCGCCCGGATGCGTTGGCGCTGCTTGCCCGACGCTTCCCGTCAGGGGGCTGCAAGGACATGGTCGAGCGGCTCAAGCGCGAAACGTTCAAGGACGTCGAGTTTGTCGATGACGACATGGAGCAGTCCGTGATTGCGCGGATCGCCAAGGATTTGGTCGCTGACTACATCAGCGCCAGTGCATTCGAAGACGTGGTTTAAGGGGGCGACAGATGGCTCAGTACAAGGGCGCATCCCGTCAGCATGAAGTCAGCAGCAGCCGGCGGCGCAAAGATACTCGCCTGGCCGGGCAGCGCTTCAGTGACTTCTTTCAATCTGCCGAAGGTGCGGTGTTCGGTACGTTCGCGTTGCCGATCCTGGCCCTGGTACTGATCAAGGTGCCTTTTTCGGGTGAGCTGCTGTTGCTGCTGGCCTGGGCCTTCAAGCGCAAGTTCGTGGCGGTGGATAACCGGGCGTTCGATTTCCCGTACCGGGTGCCAAAGCTGGCGGATGTCAACGATGGTTCCTACAAGGGCAAGAAGAAGGGCGAGGGTGTCACCCTCTTCGGCAACGACCTGGAAACCAAAGAGCAGATCTACGCCGGCGACAGTGACCTGAGGACGCACCAGCTGGTACTGGGCACCACCGGTTCTGGCAAGCCTCAGCCCAAGCATGCCAAGGTACTCACGCCGAAGGGCTGGGTTGCGATGGGCCAGGTCAAGGTGGGCGATAGCGTGTGCACACCCGATGGCAAGCACGCCGCTGTGTTGCGGGTGATCGAGCAGGGCATCCAGCCGATCTGGACCATCGCCACGCGCGACGGCCGCCGTGCCCAGGCGACCGGCGACCACCTGTGGCGCGTCCTCAGCCGCGAACCGGACGGCACTGAACAAGCCCATACCGTGACCACCGATGCCATTCGGGCGCTGATGGCCCGTGGCGTCGTGGTGATGCTGCCGAAGGTGCGCAAGAAGCGCGGTACGGCCAAGTTCGACGGTTGGGCAGAGGTCTGGAAAGTCACCGCTGCCGGCCAGGCGCAGTGCCAGTGCATCGAGATCGATCACCCACACCACCTGTACATCACCGACGACAGCCTGGTCACCCATAATACCGAGCTGTTGCTGGGCATCGTGTTCAACGCACTGGTACAGAACACGGGCTTCATCTATGTCGATGGCAAGGGCGACCCCAAGCTGCAGAAGGAAATATTCCGCCTGTCGCGCTACCTGGGGCGTGAAGATGACCTGTTGATCATCAACTTCATCACCTCTGGCCGCGACTTCGTGGAGAAGCAGGTCGACAAGGTCACCAACAACATGAACATGATGGGGAACACCTCGTCCGGCATGTTGATCGAGCTGATCGTCTCGCTGATGGATGACTCGGGCGGTGGCGGCGACATGTGGAAAGGCCGCGCAATCATGTTCGTGGCGGCGTTGACCCGGCCACTGACCTACCTGCGTGACAAGGGGCACATCAACCTGTCGCCAGAGAAGTACCTGGAATACTTCGAGCTGAACATCATCGAAGAACTGGTGTGGGAGCACGGTGGCAAATACGGCGACATGTTTGATGTCATCGTCGCACCGTTGCGCTCGTACCTGCTGACGCTGCCGGGCTATCAGAAAGCCAAGTTGAAGAAGCAGGAAACCAAGACCCTCGAACAACACGGTTACATCGTGATGCAGCTGGGGCGGATCTTCAACGACCTGACGTTCAACTATGGGCACATCTTCAAGACCCGGGTCGGCGATGTCGATTTCTACGATGTGGTGATCAACCGACGGCTGCTGGTGGTGCTGCTGCCTGCACTGGAGCGGGCACCGGACAGCATGCGCATGCTCGGCAAGATGATCGTCGGCAGCATCAAGCAGATGATGGCCGGCTGCCTGGGTAACCGGGTTGAAGGGGTGGTGCGCGAAATCATCGACAGCCGCCCCACGGGCTCGGAGTTCCCGTTCTATACCATCCTCGATGAATACGGCTATTACGCCGTGGTCGGCTTCGCGGTGGCCCCGGCCCAGGCGCGCAGCCTGGGCTTCAGCGTGACGTTTGCCGCGCAGGACTTCTCTTCGCTTAAAAAATCCAGTGCCGAAGAAGCCGATGCCACCTGGGAAAACACCAATATCCGGGCCGTCGGCCGACTGACTTCGGGTACCGAGTCCGAGACCTGGCGGCGCGTGCAGGGTGCGGCGGCGGAGTCTTCGCAGGCCATGGTAGGTAATTTCGAGCGCTCGCCGGGGGGCGCCAATGAAAAACTGCGCCAGTCCGACAATGTTGCGATCGAACAGCGTAGCCGGTTGAACTACGACGACGTCGCCATGCAGGAAAACGGCGAATTCACATTCCTGATCGGCAAGAAATCGCAGAATGGCAAAACCGGTGGCGTGGCGCTTATCCGTGGCCTTGGCTTCTACACCGCTGGCCCTGCACCCAAAGAAATGCGGATCAACGACTTCATACCTGTCGAGCCGCCAGAGCCTTCAGACCTGCCTCAGAGCAGGGCGTCGCGCAAGGCGTTTGTCGACAGCCTGAAAGACGGCTCTTTCGCCAAGCGGGTGCGCTCGGTGGTGAAGGGCGACCCGACCTTTGCTCGCATGCACAGCGCCTTCGAGCATAACTATGCAGATGCCGACCGGCCTGTGCTTGGCCGCCTGGACACCTCGTTCGCTGTACTTGGGGCATATCTGTCGGGCAGTTTGCAAAAGCCACCGGCCGCTGCGCCCTTGCCGGTAACGCCAGCGCCTGAGGCCGTGGCGCAAGTTGCTGTTGCGCCTGCACCCACGCCGCAGCCTGACCCGCTGAGCCAGGCGTCGATCGAAGCAAGCCTGCTGGCCGTGGCGGACATGATCGCTGAGACGGCAGTGGCGCCGGTGGTTGCCGCCCCGGATGAAAAGGTATTGGACGCGGCGTGGGAGGGTGAATTGGCCATTGCCGAGCCGCAGCAGTTGCTCGACATGCAACTGATGGCGGCCGGCGAGGGCTTTGAATCGTTGTCCGACAAATGGGCCGCGCAGGAGCGGATCCAGACTACCTGCGATGCCATCGCCCGCGAAACGGCCTATGTCATCGCGCCCGAGCCTGAAGCACTTGGCGTGGCTGGGGTACGCAAACAGTTGAGTGACCTGGATGCGCGATGCCGCGAGTTGATCAAGGTGCAGCCAGGCAACTAAGCGGCAACCCGTTGGTCGGAAGCTGTTTGATGGTTGTGTCATAAATTGACGACGATATAAATCTGACAGATAATCAGAAACTAGAATTTCTGCATGCTATGGTGAGGCGATGGGGCTGTTCAGCACAGGGAAGAAAGTAGCGAAGTACGCGTTCATCAAAATGCCGATGGCGGCGTTGGGCGTAAACCAGCTGCGCATGGGCAACCAGCACATCAAGTCGCTGTGGCAGTCGAATTTCAGCCCCGCCTGCCCGGAGTGCGAGCGGGGTGTGCTGCTCAAGGCCGAAGGCGATCACCAGGAGCTTGAACAAAGCCCCAAGGGCAAGATCCGCGTACTGCACAGCTGGGGCTGCAACAACTGCGACTTTGCGTTGTTCGAAGAGGATGACGTCAAGAAGGTCCGGGACCACGCCGCGCGCTATCGCAACGAGCGGGTCAAAGAACAGCTGACGACCATCGAGCGCGATGAGATCGACCGAATCGCTCGCAACCACCGGTTGCATTCCAGGGCGTTTTTCATCGCCAGCGTTGTCGCCATCCTCGGGTTTATCTACATGCTCGCAACCGGCGCGGGCGTGATGGTGGCCCTGAACTGGCTGTCGATCGGCTTCGCGCTGTGGGTCTTCGGCATGAAGAAGTCCTACCGCTGCTGGCAGGTCTCGACAGGGCAGTTGTTCGTCGAAGGGGCATTCTGGTTCTGGTTCCAGCACCAGAAGTGGATCATCTGAGCATGGCCGGCAAGTGGTTGTACCGCGTAGTCGTCCCGTTGACGCTGTGGCCCGCGCTGGCCCAGGCGGACGACTTTTATGCCGTGCGGCCGGCGGACATCGAATGTGTCGTTCAGGCAGCCCAGCGCCAGGGCGTACCTGCCAATGTGCTGCTGGCCATTTCCAGCAAGGAAAGTGGCAAGAACGGGCAGAGTGTCTCGAACAGCAACGGCACTTTCGACCTTGGCCACTTCCAGATCAACACCACCCATTGGGGCCCGAAAGGCGTGTTCGCCTCATACCCGGCAATCACCAAGTCCGATGTCGCCTGGCGGGGCTGTTACAACGCGGAATTGGCAGCATGGCTGCTGCGTCAGAAGCTCGACGAAAGAAACGGTCAGGATTTCTGGACCCGCGCTGCCAATTACCATTCCCGTACCAAAAAATTCAACGACATCTACAAGAAAGGCCTGATTCCGCTCGCGGTGAAATGGGGCAAGTACCTCGAACAGCAGCGCCACGCCCAGTACGTGGTGAGCTACCAGTAGAACAGGCTACCGCCAGTGCCCGAAGCGCTTGAGCGTAGGGCACGCCGGGTCGATCAGAATGACAACTTCAGGAGTTTTTACATGAAAGGAATGCTCATGGGTGCACGCGGCTGCAAGGCTGGGGGCATGCTGCTTGCGCTGTTTGTGCTGGGCGGGTGCGCAAGCTCTGCCAAACCGACCACCGATGACACCGAGGCCTTTGCCAGCCGCATCATCGCGGACAAGGTGGCCGTGGCGGTCAACTCGCAGCACAACTATGTTTCGTCGCTGACGGCCGACCGCGTCAAAGCGGCCTCCAGGCAGGCTGCGGTCGACACCGACCAGGTGGATATCGACTTCATCGGCAAGCCCCAGGAGCTGTTGCAGACGTTCGCCAGCCGCTATGGCTATGCCTATGTCGAAAGCGGCAAGCGCGTGGACCTGAAGCCGATCAACATCTGGGTGCGTAAAGCCACGCCCATTAACGTACTCAAGGATGTGGGCGTGCAGATCGACACCGGCGCCGATGTGGTACTCGACAAGAGCACCAACACGCTGCGCCTGATCTACAAGCCTGTACCGCTGGCTTTGGGGAGGGGCTGAACATGGCGATGGACATGCCCCCGATGACCCTCGAAGACGCTGAGCGCCTTTACGACAAGCCGGCTTATGTTCAGCAGCAGGGTGACGCCGGTGATGCCAGGTCGGCCGTGGAAGCCATGCGTGACGAGAAGAACCAGGCCTCGGCGGCCCGCGGCGAGGCCATTCTCGATGCGGCATTGCAGGTGGGGGTAAAGGCTGGCCTGGCGTGGCAGCTGACCAACATCAACAAGGCACTGAAGGAGCGCGAGCGTGAGTTCGATACGGTCTACGACTTCAGCAACCTGATGATCCAGGACCGTGTGGTGCCGCCGGTGATCACCGAGGCGCGCGACCTGTACAACCAGGACGGTGACTACACGCTTCGCCTTTCGGGCGCGTCCTACAAGATCGAGTCGCAGGCACGCTTTTCGTCGGTCCCGCCAAGCTGGCGCGAGTATCTGAGCTTCCCGCTGCCCGCCATGGACCGCACGTCCCTGGTGTCGGCGCTGATGCCACGCTCGGACGAAGAAGAACGCGTGTGGAAATTGGCCGTCCGTGACGGTTGGAAGCAAGGCGTCGAGCAGGCCAACCTGATGCTCACCTATGGTTTCGACCGGATGAACCGCGACATCGATGGCATGCGCCGTTTCAGCACGTTCGCCCGCCACGGCCAGATCACGATGCCGATCATTTCCGGTGCCGCGATCCCTGTCACCAAAGAGGGGCAGACCATGGCGGTGGACGAGACCCTGCTGCGCATCACCGCGTTGCCGCAGTTCAACGACAACATGAATGTATGGCGCAGTTCGATTGCAACGTCGACCGCAGCCGACCCTGTGCGTAGGCCGCCGGCACCGCGTGCACCCAGCCCGGCGCCGGCGCCTGGTGTTTCCAGCCAGCCCGGTGCGGCCAAGGCATTTGCCGTGCCCGGTGGTGGTGAGCTGCGCACCCAGCCTTCGGGCAGTGAAGGCGGGCCGCAATGAAGCAGGACTTTCACGATGACGTGATGATGCTGGAACCCGGTGCGATGATCGAGCGCCTGGAACGGCTGACCAGTTATGAAGACCCCTTTCGCTTCGACCGTGCCGAGCAGTTCAAGGCGATGATGCTGGAAACGCTGAGCCATGGCGTCAGCGACATCTTCATCCAGCCCGCATTGCCGGTCGTGGTGAAGAAGTACGGCCGTCTGTATGCGGTCACCCGCCGTGCGCTGGATGTCGGGGAGGTCAACGAGCTGCTCAAGATGGCCGCCAACCGCGACACAGCCACCACCGATATCGTGTCCGGTACTGCAGTCAACGAGCGCTACGAGTTGTTCGACCCGCAGCGCAAGGATGCCCGCGGTGCTCGGCTGCGTTATGCCTACCGGGTCAACGCCTCGCCCATTGCCTGCCATGGCGATACGTCCTGCCAGATCGTCATCCGGGCGATCCCCGACGACCCACCGCGGATTCAGGACGTAGGCCTGAGCGAAGACATCGTGAGGATGGCCACGCCGCGTGACGGCATCGTGTATATCGCGGGGGCGACCGGCCATGGCAAGACCACCACCTTTGCCGCCATCAACCGCTTCATTCTTGAAAATGACACGCCGATCAAGGGCAACCTGATCAGCCACGAAGAGCCCATCGAATTCACGTACGAAAAGATTCAGAGCAAGCATTCGATTTTCGTGCAGTCGCAGATCCCTACGCACTTCAAAGACTTCTACAGGGCCAACCGCGAGGCCATGCGGCGTGCGCCCGGCCTGTGTGTGATCGGTGAATTGCGTGACCAGGAAACCATTCGGGCGGCGGTCGAGCTGTCGCTGACAGGCCACCCGGTGTTCGGCACGGTTCACGCCAAGGATGTCGCGGCGATCATGCGCAGGATGATCTCCCGCTTCCCCGAACAGGAGCGGGCGACCGCGATTTACGACCTGGTCGATACCAGCCGGTTCATGATGGCGCAGAAGCTCGTGCCCACGGTGGATGGCAAGCGTACGGCGGCTCGTTCCTGGCTGCGGTTCACCGAGCAGGTACGCGACACCTTGATGGACTTGACCGACATGGGCCGTGTGACCCAGCGGGTCGCCGAATTCGTGCGTGAGGAAGGGCATACCTTTGCTGCTGAAGCAGATCGGCTGCTGGCAGCAGGTTTGATCAGCGAGTCGACCGCCCGCGATCTGCGGCACGGTTGAGCCGGGAGCGCCCTGTAATGGCATTGCAAACGAGATTTTGGAGGGGTTATGGCAAAGGGACGGTACCACTGGAGCAGAAGCGCGCCACCGGCACGCTTTTTCGTCATCAACGCAAGCGCCGCCTTGCCTTGGTTGATGTTGCTGCTGGTGCCAGCGTTGTGGAAGTTTCTGCTGCCGTTGGCGCTGTGCATGACGTTCGGCCTGGTCTACATCGAAGTCGTGAAAAAAATGACCGTGCGCGCGGTGTTTCGCCAGGCCGGGGTTTTCCTGGTAGGGCGGGTGCGCACCACGCACAACATTCTCAAAGAGCTGGTCAGGTAGAAAGCACGCTGCACAGGGCCGTCACATGGCTTGGCGGCGTTGCGGGTGTGAAGGCATTTTTGGCCCAGGGAGGCGTTGAATGAAACAGCAAGGCGGTGGGCAAAGAAGCTTTACCTGGGATGACCCCGCCGTGCTCATCGGCATCATTCTGGTGCTGTACCTGGGGGGCTGGGGCGCATGGTCTTTCGCCCATGACAAGATTGCGACTGTCTATGTCTACATCCGTTACGTGGAGCTCTGGCTGTTGAGCGTTGCGGGCGAATTCGCGGCGCTTCCGGGTATTGCTTCGATCAACCAATGGGTCGGGCGGATGTGTGCGCCGGACGGTATTATCGGCGCCTGCCAGCGCGATTTTTCGACGGTGGCATGGAGTGAAATCACCTCGTCTTCCCTGGTGGTGAACGGGTTCCTGCTTGTGGTGATGGTGGTGCTGTCGGTGCGCATGTTCATCCGCATCAACAAGACCCACCCCAAACTCAAATTCACCAAGACGCACAACATCAAGAGTTATGTGCAAGAGAGCAAGGCGCAGTACCCGCACCTGCGTATGTTCGCGGAACTCGACCTGATTGCTCAGCCGCTTGATCATCCGGTGTTCGGCATGTCGCAGACATCCCGCCAGTTTGCCTATGAGCACCTGCTGATCAGCGGGTGGGCAGAGCAGGCGGACCGCAGCTGGGCGCCTACCCTGGATCGTGAAAAAGCCACCGAGGTGATGCGTCGTCAGTTGGGCCAGCACTGGACTCGGGTGGGTAACCTGACCCCTGCCGAAACCCTGCTGGTGGCCATCGCGCTACCCCGCGTGGTTGCCACGGATGCTGCCCTGGACGACGCCGCCTTCAAGGCGGCCATGGCCGACAGTGATTACATGATTGCCTGGTGCTGGGACCAGTTCAAAGCGCCTTCGGGCAAGGGCAGCAAGGGGCAGGGCGCGCCCGAGCCTTATGCGTGGTTGAAACCTGAAGTGCCACTGGAAGTGCCGCGGGCGATCATTCAGAAGTACATCAAGCACCCTAACGCAAGCGCGATCCTGCACGCCCATGCGTTTGTCAGAACCATCATTTTCGCCATGTTCTTCCAGGCGCGGCGCCTGGGGGTATTGCCACCGGCCGAGATGCGCTGGTTGCGTTTCTTTGATCGGGACATGTGGTACGCCCTGCAGACCATCGGGCGCCAGGCGGGCTTCCCGGAGGCGCCGGGGATCCTGTCGCACTTTCTTTACGAGTGCAAAGCGGGTATGTCGCTGGCAGAGCCTCAGCTCGACAAGGCGGTTAACGGCCTTGAGCAAGCCATGTCGGCGTACAAGTACCTGGATGCCGACAAGAAGCGCTACGAGGCAGTGCAACAAGAAAAGCATGCTGCGGCCCAGGCGGCAGCACTTGCTGAGGGTGCGCCCTGACGGTGCGGCCTTGAGCGTATCAGTACCACTAAAGGGCCATCTTTAAAGATGGCCCTTTTTTGTTTTTTTGGTGCCAAGTTCTACTTTTTTGTTAGAATACGGTCGTATTGGATTATTAATAAGGACATCGAGCCATGAAAGGTGTGATTGCAAGACCTGTAGCCGTGTTGGCGGCGCTTGCGGCGGGGGTTTCAGCCGCCCATGCCGACCCTGCTCAAACGGCAGACCTCTCTTCCTTCATCACCGCTCAAGGTGCCGTTGCGGCAAACCCTGCGCAACAGCCACTCGATGACCTGACTGCGCAGCGGGTATCGCGCTACGGCCGCATCGTCAACGCCCGCCCTGTCGGCCTGGGCGGCTTGACTGCCTGGACCGTGGAAAAGAACGGCCACCAAGTGGTGCTGTTCAGCACACCGGATTCCTCGGTGCTGTTCACCGGGGTGGCCTGGAATGCTGAAACAGGCGCGAACATTTCCGACGCCTTCCTGCCGGGTGTGGCCCAGCTGAACAACACTCGCCCGGCAAGCCCGCCCGTAGCCGCTGCACCGGCCGCGCCGCAGATGTCGCCGGTTGAAGCCACGAACGTGCGGGAAGCTGCAGCCATGGACGGTAAATACCAGGGCGCGGTACCTGAATCGATGAAGACGGTTGACTCGCTGGCGGGCGTCAAGGAAGGCGATGGCGATATCGGCGATACCGTCTACATCATCATCGACCCACGCTGCCCGTATTGTCGCGAGGCGTACAACTTAACAAGGGCTTACGCGGCAAAGGGCCACACCATCAAGTGGATCCCGTCGGCTGCGCTGGGCAACCCGGCAGATGGCGTGCCGCTTGCTGCCACGATCCTGCAGGCCAAGGACCAGCACACGCTTGAGCGGGTGCTCGGCAAGCACGAACAGATTCGCTCCGAGCCTTCGCCGGAGACGGTGGAGCAGCTGAGCACCAACCTGGCGTTTCTGTACGCAGCATTCGAAAACAACGGCAAGGAGCAAGCGGGTGTCCCGGCTGCCTTCTTCGTCGACCACCGCACAGGGAAGCCAAGGATGATGACGGGCCTTTCGCAGGCCGTCGTGCTTGAAGACATCTTTGGAAAACTTTAAGGAGCAAAGTACATGAAAGCCAAAGCCCCGAACTTCGTATTCGACCCCAGCATCCGCCTCTTCGGCTCGGCCGAGCATTTGTTGGTGGTGTTCGACAGCCAGAGCCCACATGACGCGCTGCGGGCTACCCGCACCGTGCGCATCCCCAAGGCGTTCAAGCAGCTGTCCCTGGTGGTGGCAGGCCTGGACGCCGCTGAAGATGATGGGCACCGGCGCATGCTGACGGGAAGTGTCAGCCTGGCGATCCAGGATGATGCCGACGTGTTGTCGAGCTACGAGCTGGCTGCCCTGCAGTTGGTGTTCCATGCCGAGGCGGATCGCAAGGGCGCGCTCACCCACATCGACCCGGCACTGGTTGCCTATCAGGTGCGCCAGGCGCTTTCGGAATGTTTGAACGAGGCCCTGAACGACTACTTCCAGCGCGAAGAAGCGCAAAAGGTTAGCGTGCAGCCGGAGACCTTGCAGCCGGTTGTGGCGAGTGCGCAGTACCACGCTGCAGCGCCCCAGCCGTCACGCAAGGCGCTGCGCGAGCAGGCCGCCAGCGACGCAGAGCGCCAGGCCCGGTCACGCCGGCGCAAGGCGGTATTGGCGTGGGTCGTGCCGCCCGTTCTGGTCATTGCCGTATTGTCGACTCTGTCACATCTTGCTTCCAGTCAGTCGCCGATTGAAAATGCTGTCGCGCAGCAGATGGCGAACGATCCCGAGTCGATCAAGGCGCAGGTCGAGCTGACCAAGCAGACGCTGCAGTCCATGGGGCTTGACCCAGGGCAGGGCGGAGACCTCGGATGCCTGGCACCGCAATGATTTCAATTGCTCCCATCTTCGCTGCTATGCAGGTGCCGAAGGAGGATCTTTTCCAGGATTGGAGATAAGCAGGCGATGCTCGTGAAGCCTTCGTCTGCTGTTCTGCTTGAGCGGGGTTCTGCGCCCGCCAGCACGTGAAGACTATTTTGGATTGGAGAACCTTTAGGTACGTATATGCGACCAGCGAATGAAGTAAAAGACGGGGCTAAATTATTATCCCTTGCCCAAGGCCTGAGGTCGCTGCTGGTCCCCTCGCCGGATGTACTGGCAGATACCGTCAAAGAGTTGCACCCCTTGGTCAACTTGTCTGACAAGGTGCTGCCGTTGAAGTCGTATTTCAACATGGTCCAGGACATTCAGCGGACCAAGCATACCCACGCCGCCATGCGCGCCGCGGGTGAGGCGCTGAGCCGCGAAGCCATTCAGCAAGGCGTGTCGCGCAAGCTCTGCACCGAAGACATTTTCATGGTGGCGTGTTCTTTCCTGGAAGTGGAAATCGCCAAACAAGGCTCGGTGTACTACCTGAGCGGCGAGTCGCCCGACTTTAAAGAAACGAAGAAGAACCGAAACCCGCTTGATCTGTCCGATGAAGTCGTGCTGAAGAACCTATCGAGCGGGTTGGCCCGTCCCGACACCGATCGCGGTGCAGTAGAGCGTGGGCAGATCGACAGTGGCTTCAACCACCTGGTGCGGTTGAACCAGCTGCATAACCTGATGCTGGAAAGTGTGCGGTTGATGAAGGCGGATGAGCGGCTGACCAAGGTCGATATCCGCAAGAAGTTCAACATTTCGCACACGGATTACGAGCGCATGATGTCGATGGCGCGCCGGTCGGGGCTTATTTCCTTCCGCAATCGGAAAAAGGACCCGTCAAACTCTTACACCTTGCGCAATGACAACCATGAGCGCGTTTCCGAACATGCGAAAAACTTCGGCCACACGCCGCAGAAGATGTTGAACAAGATCCTTGATGACTTCTTCGGCATGCTGGAAAAACGCAAAAAGCACGAGGACTGATGCAGATGGGTAACCAGGGCCAAAAGGATGTGGGGCCGGCAATCAGCGCAGAAGAGCGGGCACGGGTAACGCGGGCTGCCAGGCAAGTGGTGGCCTACGCCAACTTTCTGCGTTGGACGGCGAACTTCAAGCGGGACGAAGTGCTGCGTCATCCCCGGCATGAGCGCGTGATGTTGCTTTCGCCCATGCAAAGTGGGCGTTTCAGTTTCGCGCTGGAGGGCGACACCCTGTATGTGGGTGTTCAGCCATTCGAGGCGGCCTGGGCTGCTCACATGCCTTTCCAGGCCGCTTACGTCTCCGATCGCCTGTACCTGTCGGTCGAAGGCGTCAGCTTCATGGATGCCCGTATGCCGCCCTTGTCGCTCGGCATTTTTGTTGATGAGAGCAGCAAGCGTGCGCTCATGGCGCGCGCCAAGTTCGTTCGGTTCGTGCATGTGAATGTGCGTGACGGCTACGTGATCGATGTCGGTGAGCCTTGTGGCGAGCCTGTCGAGATGCGCCCAGGCGATGTGGTGCAGCAACTGCAGCAGACCCAGCAGGCGAAAGTTCAGCAGCAAGACATGGGGCGGTTCTTCTGATCGCGCTCAAGCAGAATTCACAAGTAAGGATACGAGCATGACCAAGTGCACACTCATCCTGCCTATTCTGGCCGCTGTGGCCATGGCGGGCTGTGTAACCACCGAGAAGATGCCGGACGGGACTACCAAGATTCGCTTTTCCGATGAGGCCGCCAATTCCCTGGCCTCGTTGATGCCTACTGGCGTCGTGACCGGGATCGCAGGTGGCGCGGGCAGTGGTGGGCTGGATCTCAACTACAGCTTGAGCCCCCTCAACAGTGGCGAGTACCTGTACCTGAACGGGCAATACGACTTCGAATGTGCCGCAGCCATGCTGTACAGCGCGAAGTCGGGCCAGCCCATGGATGCAAAAATCAGCAAAACCTGCCGCGACGGCTATTTCTTGCGCCAGGAGCAACTGCGCATGGCGGGCAAGCCGTACGACAGGGGCGTGCCTGCCTATGACCCTGCCAACCCGTCCAATGCCTACTGGGAAAAAGTGGCCGGCCGAACCGTCAGCCAGCTAGCGCCGATCAACCAGTTCAAGGTCCGTTTTGCCGGGTATCCGCGCGTTGATCGCAACGGCAACATCTCCATTCGCGTGAGCTTCATGGGTGCTGCCGATGGGCAGTATGCAGACTTGGTCACCACGCCCGAGCGCACGCCGGTGGTGCTGGACGATGCTGGCTTCGCGCAGGGTATGCGCAAGCGAGTGGCAGAGCTCAACACCCAGATCGGTGAGTTGATTGCCTGTGAGGCGGTGCTTGGGTACAGCAAGGCCGTCGATAAAGGCCCTCGGCCTTCGAATATTTCAGCTGGCGACTATTCGCGCTATGAAGTGCGCTTCACGGTGGCATCGATGGGCTGCAAAGACCACTCCCGGCAGTTCTCGGCGGCTGCACGCTAGCGCTGCCAGTGGGCTTGCTGCGCAGTTGATCGCCGGCAAGCCCAGTCCCGCAGTGTGGAGGTGGTTGCCCATCATCTTCCATGCTGCGGGGTACTTGCCTGCGTTTACTGCGCCACTCAGTTGCCGAGGGCGGTCATGGCGCCATGTTCCATGTATCGTCAGCCGCCACCGCTGCCTCATTGATGCCGGGGCCGTGCCTGTCTGCGGCGTTCAGCCATTCCTGGCTGAGGTCCGCCTGTTGAGCGGCACGCTCGTGCGCAAACTCGCGCAGCAGAATGGCGTCCTCGATCGAGGTGACGACCTGCGCGGTCGCGCCGCCATACTCGCTGAGCAGTGTTCGGGTCGCTTCGGGTGGGAGCTGGTTGATGGCGCTGCGCAGCTCTCGGCCGTAATCGGCCAGAACAGGCTGCTTGTCAATGACGATCTCCGCCGCTTGAGAGGGGAATACGGAGGCTGTGAAGCTCTGGAAATCCTGTGCGCTCGGCATGGCGTGCGTCCTTACATGCTGTAGTCGTCGAGGCCCTCGCTGCGTGACAGCGATGGATTGGCGTAACGGGCAAATGTCTTGTCCAGGTCGGCGGCCAGGTACGCCTGTTCGCTGTCGCGCAGCGCGCGCTTCATGAAGTCGCCGTCGCCCGCTACCGCAACCACCTGATCGCGCAGATTGCTCAGCAGCCCTTCACGGTCGGCCCGTGAGCCGGGCGTGTTGTCGATCGCTTCGAGTACATGCAGCAGCGATTGGCGAAGTTCGGTTTCGGCGGCGCCTTTTTCGGCTTGTGGGGCCGCGTCGAAGGCCACGGTGCTGATCACGGCGCGGTGGATGGCTGTGAATGCGCTGATTTCGGCGGCCCGGCTCTGCATGACCCGATCGGAGTTCAGGGTGTGAGGCGGCGTATTGCGCAGCCAGGCCGATTCCTGGTCAGCCAGCGTGTCGATGGTTTGCCGGATTTTCTGGCCGTCGGGGCCTTCGCGCAGTGCGGCTTGCGCTACGTTCTCAAAACTAATTGCCGGGTTGCCCGAGGCCTCGATGGCTTTCTGGCGCATTAACCCGGCGCCGATCACGAATCGGCTGGCATCACGTATTGATAGCTGCATCTATGTCCGTCGTTTTTCACAGGGCTTGAACGTGCCCGAATCAGTCGGCATCCAGCAACGTCAGCTTCCCTGCGCGGCTCACCGTACGCCAGTCGCATCGGCTGATGCGAAGCGTCGATTGCGGCTTTGCGACGTGCTGTGGGTGCTCCCTCGCAGACCTGGGTGCGTCTGCCATGAGTGACCATAGCATTTTTACTGTTTTATTTCTTGTGAGCGAGTCGAGTCAAACGCTTTTTTCAGTGTTTTATAGTATCCCCCACCATGGCCGGATGTACCGAGGCGGGTTGAGCACGAAAAAACCGCCCATTTTCAAGCTAGGCGCTGAAACCCCAGTGATACGGGCGTTTTCGCCTGTTGTTGCGTTTGCGTGCCTGGTGGGGCTGCGTAAGAGCAATCTGCTTTTTTAGCGGTTTTGCAGCCGTGTGAAAGCCTAATTGAAGATGAAATTTCGCCATTTCATGGATCATTCGAGAACGGGTCGAGTATGCGAATGGAGGTCGATTTAACCCCAGGGGGCGTATGTGCATTTCAAGCAGTATTCATGATTTTTCATGGATTTAAGCTTGTTTATAGCCTGTTTTGATAGGTTTTACTGTGGTGAGCTGGCAAGCTTGGGTGGCTTGCGAGATCGCCGATTTTCAGCAGCGCACACGTTCTGAAATCGTTTTGTTAGTTTTCTTTCGTAACATTTTTTTGATAATTCTGTGATGTCTGGTTTAAGATTGCCCGACCTTAGCTATCCGCAGGATTACGGCTCACAGGGTGGAACCATGGCTCAAGCTAGAACGCATGCCCGTCTAGGCCTTCGCTTACGCGGCTGCACGACAGCTCATCTCAAGGACGACGGAGCACTCCAAGGGGAATTCGTCGCGAACGATTCAGATAATCCGTCCGCAATTCGATTCAGGTAGGTATTCACAATGGCTCAGATGCCGTTCTCTCCGTGCAGCGATCCAAGCGCCTGCACCGACCAATCGGTCAAGATGCTAGGCCGGATATTCGGCCCGGTCATCGATGCATTGGTCAAAGGCACCGACCCCAATACGGTTGAGGCAAGCGCGAATATCCTTGCGACGATGTTCGGCTTCTTCAACAGCGGGATCCTGATCATCGGCTCGCTGATCGTCTCGTACGTAGCGGTGATGGGCGTGACCAACACCGCCAACGACGGTGAGGCGATGGGCAAGAGCTGGTCCTCATTGTGGACGCCGGTACGGATCGTGGCAGGTGGCGCCGTGTTGCTGCCGACAACCAGTGGCTTTTCTTTCATTCAGCTCATCGTGCTGATGTTCGCCTTGTGGGGCGTTGGTTTTGCCAACGGCACCTATAAAGCGGGCATGGCCATGGGGGTTCTGTCCCCGAACGGTGTTGTCGAAGGGGTGAACTCTCCCGGCAACTTCTATGGGCTGCGCGATTTTGCCCGCGGCTACCTGGCGGGGTCTTACTGCGCGACGGCGGCCAACTCGATCTATGCCGACAACACCGCCTCAGGTGCACTCCCTGAAGTTGGCGCGAAAAAGAACAGGACCGAAGACAAATTCACCATTGTGGATGGCCGCAAGGAATGGGTTTTCGACCTGAAAGACCGCAACAAGGTTACCAACCTGGCGGGCGGCTCCGCGTTTTGCGGCTCTGTGAAAGTGGCCGAATACCAGGCGCAGACGAAGACGGATGCCACTGCCCAAGCCTTGGAGCAGATGCGCGTGCAGGTTCAGGGCATCAAGCGCGCAGCAGCCATCAACATGATGAAAGAGCTGGATGACTGGGTGCGGCAGTGGCCAGCCACCATTAATGATACGGGCTGGGATCAAGTCGACTCCGGCCAGTTCAACGTCATTGTGAACAAGTGGGAGCAGAAGGTGGCGACCGATATCGTCGCCCAGGTCACCAACCAGGCGTCGGGTGTCAACGGGGGGCTCGACGACTTCCTGAAGACGCTTACCAATGATGGCTGGGCGGCAGCCGGGGGGTGGTTCCAGCGTGTAGGCATGGTCCGCGGGCAAATTGCAGGCGTGCTTGCCGAGCCGGTGGGTGCGGTCAGTGCGCCCTCCCTGGGCGCACTGCCTGGCGATGCCCGGTTCTTTTTGCTGGCCAACAGCGTGACAACGGTCACTGAGGCAATCGACAAGAAGGCAGAAGAAAAAACCAGCTACAAATCTTCGACCTCGGCCAAGCCCGAAGACATCGCGAGCCTGATCCCCAAGGACCCCGGCAGCGATATCAGTGTCAGCACCTTGCGCGCCGACATGGATGCGAAGATGTCGTCGTTCGTCAACGGCGTGATGCTGAACGTGGTGGAGATCGCCACGGGGGCGGGCAGCAATGGGCAGACGCCGCTCTGCGGAACGGCGGGGCAGATGGGGGGCTCGCTCAACCGCATGAAGTGCGTGGGTGATTACCTGGTCGTAGCTCGCGCCGGCATTCTGGTGGCCGATGTCGCCATCAAAAGTGCGGGAACAGCGGTGAGGGTGCTTGCGGGTACGCTTTCGTCGGTCAAAGGCTTGGGCAACGGGTTGGACCTGGACAAGGTCGTGACCCCGCTGTGGGACTGGGTGATGGAGGTGCCGGTCAAGCAACTGGCGTTGATGGCCAGCTACATCGAGCCGCTGGCGTTCTATTTTGCTGTGTTCCTCCCCAGCTTGCCCTACACGCTGTTCATGATCGTTTTTGTTGGCTGGTTGCTCGCTGTGTTGCAGTCGATCATTGCGGCGCCGCTCTGGGCTGTGATGCACATGACGCCGGACCGCACTTTCGTGGGCTCGCAGACGCAAGGCTACCTGCTGTTGCTGTCGCTGTTCGCTCGCCCGGCGCTGGCCGTGCTTGGCCTGTTCGCGGCGGTGTTGGTGTCCGACCCGGTGATCGACTACATAGCCCAGGGCTTTTTCGCCATGCGCGGTGCGGTGGTGACCTCCTCGGGCAATGTGGGCATCATTTCGGAGTTTCTGACCTTCGCGTGGTGGTTCATGGTGTTCGGGCTGACGTTGTTGCCCGTGTTGTACATGATCTTCGGCTTGCCCCAGACCCTGCCTGACCAGGTGCTCAGCTGGATCGGCGGGGGCCTTGGCAGCATGGGTGAGACCAGTGCGGTGGCTGATATGCGAGGCGGCATGAGCCGGGTTGGCTCGAGCGTTCAGGGCAGTGGTACCGGCATGCGCCTGGGTGGCGGCACCCAGGGCAGGCTGCCACCGCCTGATGGCGGTTCGCCCAATGATCCCAAGGGGGGTGGGCCTCGCGGCGGCGGCTCAGGCGGCGGCACGCCACTGCTCAGTGCAAACGGCCAAGGCGCAGGTGGGGCGGCATCGCGGGAGTCGGATGCGACCGGCGACAGTGCACCGAGTGACAGCCGTACGAACGGCCAGCGAGTCAGTGATGCAGCTGGTGTTGCCCTGGGCCGGGCAGTTGCGGGGGGTGCCGCTTCGACAGGCAGGGCCATGCGCAGCGCCGGCAGTGCCGCGCTGTCTGCCGGCCGTGCGGGCGTGGAATCGTTCCGCGGCTCGGAAGCAGGCTCTATTGGTGGGCGCATGCGTGATGGGGTGAAGGCGGGCGCGTTGACGGCCGGTGCCGGTCTGGCGTCTGCTGCGAGCGCCGCCGGGGCCGATTACAAGCAAGCGTTTGCGACTGCTGGTGCGGAAGGCAAGGCGGCGTATCACGAAGGTGCTGACGCACGTATCCAGGCGTTCAAGCAATCGCTATCGGCCGGGGCAGCACCTGTCGGAGGGGGGGGCGATCAGGAATCAGCCGCCTCATCTGCCGGCGGTGCGGATGACTCCGGGCTCAGCGACCATCAGTTCAGCAGCGCGACCCTTGCTGCTGGGGCGTCCTCGGCCAGTAACGAGGGTGTGCAAGCGGCAGCTGCCGACGGCTCCGGCGTGAATGCGCAGGATGGCGGCGCGGGCCAGTCGGCGGGTCGCTCGGCAGCGTCTGCCGGGCAGCCTTATGCGTCCAGCGGCGCTGCACCGGGCGGTGCGGCGACCGGCGCAAGTGGCGGCGATCAACAACCGGCTGCATCATCCGCCGGGCGGGCAGGCGACGCTGGGGTCAAGGACCATCAGTTCAGCGGCGCGACGCTTGCTGCTGGGGCATCCTCGGCCAGTAACGAGGGCGGGCGCGGGGCCGTTGCCGACGGTGCCAGCAGCAACGCGCAGGCTGGTGCTGCTGGCCAGTCGGCGGGTCGCTCCACGGCGTCTGCCGGGCAGCCTTATGCCGCCAGCGGCGCTGCACCAGGTGGTGCGGCGTCCGTCGCGGATGGCGGTGCTCAGCAGCCGGCTGCAGCCTCCGCTGGGCGGGCAGGCGACGCTGGGGCCAAGGACCATCAGTTCAGCGGCGCGACGCTTGCTGCCGGGGCATCCTCGGCGAGTCACCAAGGCGGGCAAGCGACAGCTACCGAACGCTCCGCCGGCACTGCGCAGGAGGGTGCCGATGGCCAGTGGACCGGTCGCGGCACATCGCGTGCCGGTGAGCCTTATGCTACCGGCCGCTCCAATGTCGGCCACGAAGAAGATCGATAAGCAGGCAGGCCGCCTTGCTCCGAGCGGGTGGCCATTTGCCCACGGATAGCCGGCAGGCGGGGAATTATTCCCGCCCTTGGCTGTCTTGGACGGTGACGCGCAATGGGTGTGCGCAACTTGATACGCGGCTGAGGCCGCGCTGAGCAGAGGCTTCGCATGGTTGATAATCCACTGGAAGACCAGCTTCGACGGCTCCTTACCGGGCTGGCTGATCAGGCCATCGTGCGTGGTGAACAGTTCTTCTACGATGGCGGGGAGTTGTATGCCGACGATGTAGCCGATATCGGCCTGGTGGCCGTGTTGTGCATTGCCCAGGCGTTATCCGAGCGTACGGGGCTGGGCGGGTTCGGCTATGAGTTCGAGCTGGCTGCGCCTGCCAACCCAATCTTTCCGCTGCACGCCAGCCCTCAAGGTGAGCTGCCTGACTTCTTTCGGGTGGCACCCTTCGTGGCGGCGGTTTTCTACGGTGAGGTGCTCGCAGCCAGGCAAGATCTGACGCTGCTGTACCACGCTGCTGTACAGGCTTTGCAGAATGGCCCTGGGCGTGCCTTTGACAAGGTGGGGGGGGCGAGCTGATTACTGCATATTTTTGTCAAAATAGCCTGTTAGAAAATTGATTTTCACCATATCTGTAGTTAGTATTCAGGCTACAGTGCCGCGCTAGGAGCATCCCATGCACGACGACGAAAACACGCGTCAAGCGTCTGGTCCCCACGAAGAACTACCCCCTGGGGTATTTCCGCCGATGCCAGGCTACACCACTGCTGACCTGCTCGCGGTTGCCAACGCCCCCGTCGAAGCATTGCTCGAAGAGCGCGCTATCGACCCCGGCCTGATCCGCGAAACCGTCATTGCGTTAGCCGAGCATTTGTATGCAGCATTCGAGCGAAATGACATTCAGTACCAAATTGCCACGTGGTACCAGAAGCCCTACGACCACCCAGAAATGCGCACACGCAGTATCGAAATTATTGCGGAGCAATTCGGCGTCATTGCGCTGGATGCGGCGGCAGATTCCTTGGACGGCTCACCCTTGCTCCACCTGGGTGAGGCGTTCTACGGAGATTTTATGGAGCGCGCGGGTAACGCAATAAAGGCCCACATTCTCAAGTTGAATGAAGCCTGAGCCGTCGTTGTTCATAGGGACATGAAATGAGTAAATCTGTGTACTTTAGTGTGTACCTGGATGGTACGGCTAATAGCAAAGATAATGATAAACCCACGGGTAGCCACACCAATGTAGCCCGGCTCTTCGAGCTGGATACCGCGCAAGGTACCAATCTGGCTGTCAACTCCGACCATGTGCCCTTGAAGTACGACCCGGCGCAATACGCCGGGCAGTCGGAGAAGATCTACCTCGATGGCGTGGGCAGCCAGAGGTCGAGCACGCCCAATGCGTTGCTCGAACGGGGAACCGGTTTGGGTGGCCAGAACCGTATCGAACAGGCCTACGACGCCTTCGTCGCCTTTTACAATAAAAACCAGGACCTCGATATCGATGTCAACGTGATCGGCTTCAGCCGTGGTGCGGCGCAGGCCCGCGCGTTGGCGAACGAGATCATCGACCGGGGTGTGCCAAGGCTCGACAGCAACTGGAAACCCACCCGTGAGTATCTTGTCCCGCCGGGCCAGGCCGAGGTTAACAAGCTCGGCATATTCGACACCGTTGCTTCCTATGGCATCCCCATCACCGATAGCCACCCGAACAAAAATCTGGAGATAAGCAAAAACGTCAAGTCGACCACGCATCTGGTGGCGATGCATGAATATCGCTCAACGTTCCCTTTGACCAGTGCGCTGCGTAATGACGACAACTCGCGCATTGAAGAGGTGAAGTTCGCGGGCGCGCATTCCCAGGTCGGTGGCGGCTACCGTAATGATCTGTTGGCCGCTGGCCCGCTGGCGTTCATGTACGATCGCTTGAAGTCGGCGGGCATCGAGATGGGGCCAATGCCGCCGGAAGAGTTGAAGCGTATCGAGCAGTACAATGCATTGATCAAAGACCCCGAACGGCTGCAGGAAGCGTTGATCGACTCTCGCCTGATCAAAGGCAACGAGGCGTTCAAGCGCAATGCCGATGGGTCGTTCACGCTTGTCAATAATCAAGCCTTCCCGACCGAGCGCGGTACGCTCTTGCCGTTCAGGCGGCAGGACCAGCCGTTCGGCCAGCAAGTCAATGGTCGCAAGGTCATCTTTGAAAACGATGACTCGCTGGGCGAGCCGCTTGTCCAGCGCATCGGCAGAAAGGTAGGTGAGAAATTCTTCGCGTGGGACGAGAAGGCTGAAAATAGCGCGGCCACCCCTGAAAACCCTGCCGGCAGCAACATCAAGGACAGGATGGCGACCCGCAAGGCTGAGCACGCGTCACGATTGGCAGCTCAGTCCCAGCAGCAAGTGGCGGAACTCTCGTCGTTGCTAGCAAGCTCCAAGCCCGAAGTCGAACACCTCAAAAGGTTGGCGCTTGAAGAGGTTCCGGTACCCAAGCCGGCCTTTTCAGCCAACTATGCCGTGGTACGCATTGACCCCGAAGGCTCCTCGGCATTTGCCGATCTGGGTTTTGAATACGAGGCCAGCCGCATTGTTGCCGATGCGGCTATCGGCGCCCTTGCCAAAGCGCCCTTGGGTATCGATGATCCGTTCATGCTGCATGACACCAACGGCAATGTGGTGGGCACCCTGGAGGCTGTGCATGAAGCGCCATCGTTTGCCAGTGCGCGCGGCGTGCTGGTCGCGATCGACCTGCAGCATATAGACCCGGCGGCGCAGGCAGGGATGCTCTACGATGGCTTCAAGCAAGCTGCAACCTGGATCGCCGAGCGACCGGAAGGCACCTTGAAGGACGCCTGCGAGATACCCGGCGCGGATGGCAAGCCATTGGCGCGTGCGATGATTGCCTATTCTGCGGAGCGCGAACTGGAGCGTACCGTCACCTGGGATGCCCCCGAGCCGTGAAAGCGCTCGACGTTGCGTTGCATCAACAACAGGTGTCGGTAAGCGCATGCGGTTACGCTTTTTGCAGGCTGCTTGCTTAGAATGCACCTGTTACCGACGTGGGTCGGTCAGTCAATCCGTAAGGGCTACATGATGAAAATCCACAAATACCAGCCAGGCACCTTTATCGAGGTCGATGACATGGCCGGTGGCCGCCGTGTGGGGATGGTCTGCAAGGATGGCGTGACGTTCTGGGATTTACTCGATTCCGACCTCTGCACACCGCTGACGATTCACCCTTCCATGGCGCCGCAGGCGCTGGGCACTTTGACCCAGTTTGGCCAGGGCAACGGGTTGGTCAAGGCGACTCAGGCGCTGGTCGGCCATTTGCGTGCAGTGGGTGATCAGCGCCTCGACAGCGACCCGCTGTTTGTCATGCGCGCGTTGTGGTTCGTGTCGAAGCGGGCGAGCGGGGCGCAGGCCGTGCCTGACGCCGCGACACTGCTTTGGGCGTGCGAACAGGCTCAAGGCCAGGCGCAAGCAGCAGCACGCATCCACCAGATGGCCAAGCAGTATTGTTCAGCGTAGCGACTGCACCCAACTGCTTGTTCGAGCCGAAACGTCCGAGCCCCGCCTTCAGTCGGGGCTCGGTGCATCTGGGGTTGCCTGGCTGTCCAGTTGCCGCTCATGAAGGGCTGCATAGCCGTCCACGGTAGCGCGCAGGGTGTTCTGGGAGTGGGGGGAGACAGCGCCTGGGCTGTGCTGGCAAAGGCCCTCGAACACGCTCTGGGCGTCGAGCCGATGCACGCCAAAGGCTTCCTCCAGCGTCGCTCGCTCCACGGCTGGCCAGTCCACCTGTGTCGCCAGTTCGTGGCGCAGGCTCGCCGCTGCATGCTTGCCGAACACGTGCGCCACGCCAGCCTTTGCTTCCAGGCCAGGCAAGGCCTCAATGCGCTTGCGCATCTCGTCCTGGCGGTCGCGACGTTGCACGGCTGCGTTCTCCGAGGCCAGCTCCACCAGTATCTCGCCGACGTTGGTAAAGCCTTCGCTGGCAAAGACCTCGGCAACCTTGCGTGAGCGCGGTTCCTCTTTGGGCAGGAAGATGGCCAGGCCATTGTCATAAGGGTGTGGCAGATCGCCCCAGAAGTGCGTGGCCTTGAAGTCGCGCAGGGCATCGAGCGCGTCAGAGAAGTAGGCGTCCTTGGCAACGGCGTAGATGGCGTATTCGTCGTTCAGCTGAGCCACCGCATCGGCATCCAGGCCGTAGCGCTCAAGGCGGCCTTGCAAGGCAACGGGTTGCTGCAGGTGCCTGGCGATATGCTGGGCCGCGACAAAGTGGTGCGAACCGCCGCTGTTGACCAGGTACAAGCCATCATCCCAGTCGTGCCTGACCATGAAGTCGGAGCCGCCATGAACAATGCGCACCTCGGGCCAGCGCAGGTTTTGCGCAAGGCCCTCCTGGCTCAGGTCTTGGGTGAATGCCTGGCAGGCCTGCTCTGCCATCTGCTGCATGGAGTTGAAGCGATACAGTTCGGACTTCGACGCCGACAGGCCGGACACGTCGGTGATATCGCAGGCGAAGTCTGCTGTCGTCTCGCGCCTGCTGAGCCGGGCCAGTGCGGGGATGTGCCGGTGCTCACCCTGATAGCGGCCGTTGGCCGAGCGCCAACCTCTGACTTCGCCGCTGCTTTCGCTACCGTGGCCGAAGCCGATGCGGTGCGACCATTCATGCCAGCGAACCACGCTCGATAACGCGATGACACTTGCAGTGTCATCGACCCGCCTGCGCAGGGCGGGTTGCTCGGCAATGACTCGGCGCAGCCGGGCCGGGATGCCCAGGTCGTCCTTGACCGTTTCCAGAAACTTTGCAGCCAGTGTTCTGAAGCTCATGGCATGACTCCATTCAGCGCATGTCGGTTGGCGTGGCGTTACTGGGTGGCCCGTTTGACGGCGTCCGCGGCGTCGCGCGCTGTGCGTTTGATGGTTTTCGCCACTGTGCGCACATCGTACGCGCAACTGATGTAGGTGCTGCCTGAATCTACATACAGCCACTGGTCATGGTTGCCGACCTCTTTCTTGTAGTCGCCGATTGGGTCCCTGGGGACGCCGGCCAGCTTGGCCACCGTCTGGATGCTTTCGCCGCTGAATGCGCCGGAGTAGGAGTTGAAATCACCTTCGCCATTGGAGCCTGGGTGCAGTGCAAGCCGGGTGACGGGGCGACCGAAAACGTCCAGCGGGTTCGGCACCGTGTATTCGCCATCGGACAAGTCCGAGGCCTGCACGATGGCTTTGCCCTTGGCTGTTTTAACCAGTGCTTCGAACTCTTCTGGCGAGACGTTGCGTTGGCAGGTCAAGACCTGAGCCAGGCGTGCGTTGGCCTCGGGCTGGTCGACTTGCTCGGCGTACGCCCCAGAGCAGGCGAGCGAAACCAGCAGCGGTACGGCGAGTTGCAGTGCTTTCATGCGGCAGATCCTTCTGGATGACAAAGTGCTATCAATTTAGCCTGTTAGAAAAACGTTTTTTGCATGGCCGCAGTGTGCGCTACGCCTTGCGGCTGGTCAAGCGAACGCCAGTGCATCCTCAGGATTTCACCTTGACGGCAAATGGCCTCAAATTCATACTCGCCATCACGAGCAACATTTTTCTAACAGGCCATTTTGATAATTGACAGGACGTTGAACGCTGGCTGATCGGCATCGCCTCCGCATGCTGCGACGCTTGTCTTGAACATCACCGTTCAGCTGGCCCTTACAAGGAGTTTTCAGGCATGTCCTACCCATTACCGCCACTTGCTGTGGAGCCGGGCCTGAGGGTGGTGGGCGATCGCCGCGCGGCCTTGTGGCTTTTGCTGGTGCCATTGCTGGGGGCACTGCTGGCCTTCGTCATTGCGGTCGCTGCGACCATGATGGGTGAAATGGCTGAAGGCTCGCCACGCTTCTACGCCGCGGCACTGTCGTTCTCGGTGCTTTTGTTTAGCGTGATTCTGCTGCCGGCCTACCTGCTCAGCGTGGGCTGGTACGCCTGGTGGACGCACGGCGCTGACCACCGTCGGCTGCGCCTGGGCCTGTGGCTTGTCCCGCTGGTGGCGCTGCTGTTTGCGTGGTTCCCCGTCACCTTGGTGCCAGGCCTGAAGCCACTTGGCCAGGACACTATCGACCCGCTGCGCATGTACTTGCTGGCAGGCGCGCTGACGCTGCTATTGGGCTATGCCTGGTCGCTTATCGTTTTCGTGATCCTGCGGTTCTGGAGAGATGTATGAGCACCCTGATTGTCACCCCGCGCAAATTGCTACCGTTGGTGTTGGCGGTAGTGTCTGCGGCGCTTGCCCCACACGCTTTTGCGGGGTTTGAATTGATTGAAAGCCCAGCCGCGCCGGTGTCTTATGTAACTACGGCGCCCCCCGTAGACGACACTGCGCAGATGCAGCAGACGATCAACGCGCTGCGTGTGGAAATCCAGAGCCTGCGGGTTCGTCTGGCAGCTGCAGAGGCCGATGCCAACGGCAGCCGCCAGGAATTGCTGGCCATCAGGGCGGGGCAGGAGCAGGTCCAGGCCTCGATCAACCACATGACGCTCAACTTCGCCTTTGGCCACTCAAGGTTCCGCCCCAACGCCGCCGATGAAGACGTGTTGGTGCGCTCTGCTCGTGCCGCGCGGCAGGTGAAGATCTTTGGCTACACCGACAGTGTGGGCACCCTGGAAGCGAATCGCCGCGTTGCCCAGCTTAGAGCGGAAGCGGCGAAGATGTACCTGGTTCGGCGTGGCGTGGAGGCCTCGAAGATCAGTGCCCAAGGCCGGGTGGGGGACTATATTGCGTCCAACGACACAGCCAATGGCCGCGCCGCCAATCGCCGGGTCGAATTCGAGTTCTCGACCACGGCCAATGAAGCCAGGCCCTCCTATGAAGTCAGTGAGGGCCGCGCACCTGTATCAGGCCTGCAGGCGCATGTTATCCAGGAATAACCGTGCCTCGGCAGCTGCCGCGATCGTAGCGTCGGCGGGCGATTCCCAGGCCACCCCGTTGTAACGCAGGCTGTAGCTTTCGCGGCAGGGGTGAAAGCCGATATGGGCCCAGTCGATCCCTTCGCGAGCAGCCCACTCGCCGAGGATTTCCGACCGGGTTTCGCCGGCCGTACGACGTTTTTCGATTTGCCCGACCACGTCTGCAAACAGGCGCAGGTTCTCAAGGTCGATACTGACCGAGGCCGGGCCGATATTCAGTACTCCACCCGGGTTACCGGGGGCAGCTTGAAATGCGCAATGAAACTGATGGCTCATTGATACTTCCTTGAAGTTTGGGCTGCAAACATACACACACTGTTGACAGTAACTTTGACCTTGAAGCCGCTTCAAGTTCAGTCTAGTCGACCCGGTGCAGGGAAGTTGAACATGTATTCACTTGGTGAACTTGAAGCATTCGTGGCGCAGGCCATCAGTGGCAATGTGTTTGCGCAGTCAGGCGGCGGCTTTGTCAGCGTGATGGCCAAGAGCACCCCGGCCATTCAAAAAGACATCCCAGCGGCATTCGAGATGTACACGCTGCTGGAGCATTTTCTGAAGACGTTGCCCATTCGTCATGAGGCGCTGGGCTTCGGTGCACCCACCATCAACCTCGAGCCGGGTATCGTGGTGAGTCACGACGGCGGCAAAGTGATTGCCTTGTTGCCGATCCAGGCCAACCAGCTGGGCGACGTGGCATTCTGGCTGGCCGATGCGCTGCCCAGCCGAGAGGTCAAGGCCATGCCCGGAACGCTGGCACTGATGTTCACTGTCGAAACCCACGATGCGATAAATCACCTGCTGCCCGAATGGCTGGCCGCTTTCTATGTCCAAGGGGATGCACGGCATTGTGTGCCGATCCTGGCGCTGAAGTCGGTGCTGGAAGACGAACGTTTCGGGGGCGACTGGGTAGCGGTCGCCGTGCACCGGCTGACGGAGTTCGCCTTGCCCCAGGCAGCGGCGGAGCAGGCAGCCGGCGCCGAGATCAAGACCACACGTTAGGCGCTGTCAGCCCTGATCGCGGCACCCATCATCTAGAGTGTGAGGCGTGTGACGCGACGATGCGCCAATGGAAGGAGGTAACGAAATGGACCAAAACTGGGCAGCACGCAAGGGCAACATGAGCCTGGACGGCGGCTACAACGGCTCTGCGCAACAGGCCGAGGCCAACCTCCACGTTGGCCGCGACCAAGGGCGCCGGGAGGGCTTCGAGCAGGGGCGCTCCCACGGTTATTCTCAAGGCTGGGATGCCGGCGCGGCCCACGCCAACCAGAAGCTGGAGCCGCTGCGTGGGCACGTGCGCCAGTACTTCGCAGAAGCGGTACAGCTCAGGGACCATGTGAAGCGTCAGAAGGCGGTAATCGACCTGATGTACGAGCAGTTGTCGCAAGTCGCCAAGGCCAACGAAGCCAACCGCAGCGCAGTGGCCGAGGAGGCCCGCCTGACCAGTGTGGTCGCCGCCCTCAACAGCGCCAATGAGTTGCAGGAACTCACCATCAAGGCGATGGAGAAGCAATTCGAGTCCACGTTTGCGCAATCTGAGCTGAAGACCGAACAGTACCAGCGCACCCTGGTCTTCACGCAGGCGGCACAAGGGCTGCTGGAGGAGCTTGCCGGCGAAGATACGCCTGAGGCCCGGCGTATCCGTGAGCGGTTCGTCGAGCGTTATCAGCAGCAGGTGGCGCTGGGCCTGCGTGAGGGGCACATCCAGCGCCCGCCGGAGCAGGATGAAACGTTCCAGAAACAGCTGCCTGAAACACACCAGTTCATCCTGAGCATGCAGGCGGCGGTTGCACCGCGCTCGCAACCGGACGACTCGGACCCAGCGCCCTAGGCGCTGAGCCGGGCAGCCTCGGCTGGCTATTGCGCCGGGGCTTCGGCGGGCGGCAGTGGGGCAGGTGGGGGCGCGTAAGGGGTCTCATGGCCAGGGTTGCCAGGCTCAGCGCCTTGGCCGCCGGAAGGTGGGGCGTCCGGCGGCACGCACACCAACCCCGTTCGCACCTGTGCAGGGTACTGCTGCACCTGATACCCATACGCCGGCGGTTGGCGCATTTCGGGTGCCTGGCAGGTGCCTTCGACGACCCCCTGCTGAGGCGTGGCGAAGTCACAACGTTCACCTTCATAGCGACCGGAACACGACCGGTAGGCGGATACGGGGGTGATCCGCGTCGGTACTGGCACGTAGATGGTGGTGTTGCGCGGTAACTCCTGCCACTGCTCTTCAGCCGGCTCAGGGGCGTTCTGAGCCTGGGCAGCACTCACCAGGGCCAATGCGCTCAACGCCAGGGCGATCGATAGGGTGTTTTTCACAGGCGCCTCCAGGCATTACATGCCAGGTTCGTAGTCCGAACCGCTGGTGCGTGCGGGGGCCGGGTCGCTGTGATCCAGACCGGCATCCACGTCTACGCCACGTTCTTTCATCTCACTGATCATGTATTCGTAACCGACTGTGAAATGGGCCATGTCGTAGCCAGGGTCAGCCTGTTTGATCTTCGACGTCAGCGAGACGATTTCCAGTTTCACCGGGTCAGGTGTTTCGTCGGTATCCCAGTTACCCGAGTTGTTCTCCAGGTTGTTCAAGTGGAAGGCCTGGCTGAACGCCTTGCCATCCACGGTGATTTCCTGGGCCAGTTTCTGATAGAGGTTCTTGCCACCCAGGCCCTCGTCCAGGCTGGCATCGACCACCCGCAGGAAATCCAGATGGGCCTCTGGCGTGGCGGTGAGTTCTTTCCAGTTGCTGTATTCTTTCATTCCGTTCTCCTTGCTTGGATGTTTATGCCTGCGCCTTCATGGCTCCATTCGGCATTGGCCTGGTGCTGAGCCTGCCGCCGGGGTGGCGGCCCCCATCACGGGGTGTAATCGTTGCCTGACGATGGGCCCGAAGGCTTGCCACGGACCATGTCGACGATCCCTTGGAGCATTTCCTTGAGCCGCTCGGCGATGCGCTGCATGACGTCTTTGAGGCGCTCCAGGTGCGATTGCGCTTCGCCGTCGAAGGCCGGTGTATTGCCGGCGTTGGCATGCATGCTCTGGCTGGACGTTTCGAGCCGGTTCTTGAGCTTGTCGTAATGCGGGCTGCCGTCGGTTTCCGGGTTCAGCAGCTCTTCCTGGGCGCGCCCGTATTGCCGCGCCCAGCCGGTGAGGGCCTTGTCCATGGCTTTTTTGTTGCTCTGGGCCTCGGGCGACTGGCCTACAGCCTCGACGAATGTTTCGTGCAGGTCGGTGAATTCGCCATCGGGCTTCATCTTCTCGATCACTTCGGGCACGGTCAGGCCGGTTTGCTCGGCGCGCGCTTCGATCTGCTGGCGAACCTGGGGCATGTTGTCCGCATTCCAGAAGGCAACATGTGCCTTCTCGTAGTTGCTGGCGGCTTTCTCGACCTGATCGACCCGGTATTCGGAAAGGCGAGGCAAAACCGGCACCCGGCCAGCCGTTTCTTCCGAGAACGCAGGCTCTGCGGCTTCCTGCGCCTTTGAGCCGCCGCGCCAGGCATTGGCCAGCGCGTCCGCACCCTTGCCAAGGCCCTGCATGGCAGCACCCGTCAACGACGCGACGCCACCCACCAGCTCGGCAGTGCCACGCAACAAGGTTTCGGCACCATTGGCCTCGCGCTCCGAGCGTTTGCCAGAGGCAGCGTCATTCTCATGCAAGGAGGCGTTGATCCGCCGCACTTCCTCGGGGTCGAGCGAGTCCATTTTCTTCTTCACATCGCCCGCCACCTGCATCAGCGCATCGAGTGCCACGGGGTCGATCTCGGTGCGGGCAGTTGGCGCCTGGCTGGCGGGGGTATCCCGGCCGGCAGCCGCCCCCTGCGGCGTTGCGTTGGCGTCAGCGGCCTGCAACGCTGCCGCATCGATCGAGCGTGCGCTCCAGGTGGCTTGCGCCGAATGCTCGGCGTTGCCTTGGTAATCCAGCTGCACAGCCTGGCCGCGCTGCACTGCAGCGCCGCGTATGGCTTGCTCAAGCTCGGCGCCCCACAGGGTTTGCTCGCCAGCGGGGGATTTCAAGGTGACGTAGTAGCTTTTCGGTTGTGCAGGGTCGTTGTGAGCGGGCGCCGCGCCATGATGGACCAAGATGCCTGCGTAACTGCGCCCTGGCTCGGCGTGCGGCCCGGCAGCAGAGTGAGCGACGGCCGGTTCAGGCTTCTCGAGTTCTTTGGGTTCCATCTTTGATTACCTTTTCGTGGGCGCCGCGTTATTCAATGGATCTGGACACAGCTCCTTTCTGGGCGCGCTGATGCGCCCAATCGGTCTGTGCCCGTTGACCTGCCAATTTCTGCGACGCGTAAACGGCAAGCAATGCTTCAACTTTTTCTTTCTTGCGATAAATCGCTTCCGACAGGTAATTGCTGACACCTGTCGCCCGGTTGTAGTCGACCCACAGGGCGCGGCTGGAAACGTGCGTGATGCTGTTGTTCCACTCAGCGTCGCTGAACCGCCGGGTCGCTTCAGTCATCATCATTTCCGAAACCGACATGGTGTCGTAGCCACCAATGGGGGCTGTCGGCAAGGCACCATAGCCATCGGCGTCAGACAAGTACATCTCAGGTGTTTTGCCATCTGCTTCGGCGAGTGCGGCATCGGCGTTGGCAGCGGCCACCTGCACGGGTTCGGCCGTGGAGTCGGGGGCGACGCCGCCTGAGGGCACATTGCCGAACAGGATCTGGTGTTGCGCCTTGGTATCCTTGCCCAGGATCGGGTAGTGCTCCGGGTGGCCATCCTGAATGGAATAAGTTTGGCAGAAATAGGGTGCCGGGTCAGTCTTGTAGCCAATGTCGTCCTGGCGATTGAACACGGGCGGTAACTGGGCCGGGTTAAAGGGCCCACGGTGAGCATTTTCGGCAAACGCCTTGGCCCTGGCCGCATCCTTTTGCGCGGTGCCATAGGTGAAGTGCAAATGCTTGGTCATGCTGCTGCTGGGCGTATTGCCCGACAGGCCAAGTTGCTGCCCGGGTTTTACCGTAGCGTAGCGCTTCACGCCATTAGCAAAACCGCTAAGGTGGTAATACGCGACGATATCGCCGTTGTCCCGTTTGATCAGCACTGTGTTGCCCGCCGACCCTCGGCTTCCGGCAAATGCGATGACACCTTCAGTGGTCGCATACACCGGTTGCGACGCGCCACTGGTAGAGAAGTCGAGGCCATCGTGCATGTGCGCTTTCTTGTTGGCCGAGCCGAAGTTGCCCGAGCCGCCGCCGCGGAATTTGCCGAAACGCCCGGAAACAACTTCCTTGTCGGTCGGCGATACCATGCAAGTGTCGGCAATGGCGCTGTGGGCGTAAACCGCCAGCCCCAAGGCAGCCACGCCTCGCAAGATCGTTCTGTTCATACCTTGCGCTCCGTCACTTAACACTCTGCTTCACGTTTTGCTTGGCGGCATCCGAGGCGGCTTGGCTGGTGCGGGCTTGTGCGCCACCTGCAGTAACTTCCAGCGACACCAGCGAAGCCAGTTGGGCTTCCATGCTTTCGTATTGGCGGTACTGCTTCTCTTGGATGGCCAGGTCCAGCGCCTTGATCTTCAGCAGCTCGACCAGCGCGCCGCGCTCGTTCTGCGCCGCCATCACCCGGGCCCAGCTGTCGTATTCGGCGGTGTTGCCCGAATAGCGTTTGACCTCGTTACGGAAGTGCACCGCCAGCGGCAGGTCGGAGCCTGTCTCCTTGCCCTCTACACCCGAGTAGTCGAGCTGGATGGCCTTGAGGCTGGAGAGTGCAGGCGAGACCAGCGCGTCTTTACGGGCCTTGGACAGGGAATAGTCTTCGGCGGCAGACGATTTGCCGGCCGATGCTGGTACCGGGCCGTCAGGCAGGCCAGCGATGTTGTTGACGAACCCGACCTTGGCCTCGTACAGCGTTTCGCCTTCCATGGCGGGTTCGAACAAGGTAGCCACGGTCAGGTCGGCGCCGGGCATCGACCCGGTCGATTGGCACATGCCCGAATCGGCCTGGTCTTGCGTGCAGAACTTCTGCCGTGCCTTCACCAGTGCTGACTGGGCGCTGATCGGCTCGGCATAGGTGCCCGGTGCGGCGACGATCTCGGCTTTGACCCGTTGGCGAACCTCGGTGGTCATGTCGGCATCGCGGTTGCTCATCAGCGTTCGGGTCGAGTAGACCTTGCACGGCGAGAAGCCTTGGCCGAACTCACCGCCATAGTCGAAGCGGGCCTGCTTGACCCGCTGGGTCTGCGCCAGCACGTTCAGCGCGGTCGCCGTTTGTTGCGCCGCATTGCGCCCTGCCTCGGCAACGGTGTTGGCCGACAGGGCTTTCTGCTTGGTCATTACCGCGATGGCGGAGGTCAGGCGCTGGCTTTGGGTCTCGAGCAACGCCGAAAGGGAGGCGTCGACTGTGGACACCGCCCCGTTGAGCGTCTGGGTAGCCGCCGTGAACGCCGGCGCCACGACGGTTTCCTGATACTGCGGTGGGCAGTAGGCCCAGGCCAGCGTAGAGGTGAGGGCCAGCGATACGCCGAACGACACCTTCCATTTACGCGACTCGCGCGCTTCGTCGAAGTCCTTTTTCATACGCATCTCATTGCACCGCCTGCTTGGCGGTTTCAGACAGCACCTTCTGATATCGCGACTCCAGCGGCGCGTCGAGGCGGTCGGACGAGGCGACCACCAGTGTCGCCAGGTTGGCGATCAGCCGTTGGTTCTGCTCGTACTGCTGCTGATGGATCCATACCTCGAGGCCGCCCATCTTGGCGGCCTCCACCAATAGCCCGCGCTGGGTCTGGCGCGCCAGGTTGCCCGACCACTGCTCGGCTTCCTTGCCGCCGAAGTACTGGTTCACACGCAGCTTGAGCACTTCGTTGGGCGACTTGCCGCCGAACTGGGTGCTGCGGGTGTTGGCTGCGTTGATGGTCGACAAGCTGTAGGCCGGCACCGACAACATCGAGTCCTTGCGGTTTTTCTGGACCATGTAGGTTTCACCGGCAGGCGTCGCACCGGCCTCTTTGGCAAGCTTCTCGTCCGGCGGGCCAATCACATGCTGAATGTAGGCAGTACGCGCTTCGGTCGTCAGCGAGTTCTCTTCCGCAGGCTCGAACAGCAGGGCGGCATTGGTATCGCCGCCGGGCAAGGCGCTGAGCGTGCACAGCCCGGCATCCGCCTCTGCGGCGGTACAGAACTTGTCGCGGTGCTCTTTCAGGCGCGCTTGCATCGCCTGGGAGGTTGACGTCACCAGGCGACCCGGGGAGGCGTCGAGTACACCGACTGCCGCCTTGGCCTTGGCGGCCAGGGTGGTGAAGGCCAGGTCCATCGATTTGTTCTTGGCCACCGTACCGCAAGGGTCGAAGCCTTGGCCGGTCGCCGCGTTGAAGTCGAGGTAGGCTTTGGCGACCGCAGTGTTCTGCTGCTGCGCACGAATGGCGTTCACCAGCTGTTCAGACGTTTGCCGGTTGTTGTCCGCCACCACGTTTGCAGACAGCGCTTCCTGCTTGGTGGCAATGGCCACCGCCGAAATGATCTGCTCGAACTTGGTCGTCATCTGCGCACCGAAGCTGGTGCCAAAGGCGGCAATATTGGCGCCCACTGTCGCCGTGTGCGTCGATATCTGTGCTGCGGTCCATGCCTCTGCGGGGCCGAAACCGTACAGCGCACCGTAGGAAACACTGGAGAGCATTGTCGACCCCGCGACAATGCCCGCTAACTTGAGCCGAAAATTCATATCACTGCCCTGTGAGCATTGGCACGCGACGGTCCGTCACTTGCCCTACGAGAGAGTTGGCAGCCATCGCGCTCATCGCCGAGGTGGCGAGCTGCTGCGACTGGGCGGCGTTGCAGGCGGCTGAGGTGCAGTCGATGTGCGCCTCGGCGCGCTGATCGGTGATCATCGCGGTGTAGGCATACGCTGCCGCCTCGCCTTCGGGGGCGAGGGTGTTCTCGCTGAACGGCCCGGCGTAATCCACATCCCAGCCCTGCATGCCGTTGGCGTTGAGCGTGCACATGCCCTGCCTGGCCTCGGACACGGTGCAGTAGGTATCGCGGTGCATGGCCAGGGCCGACTGATCGGCCGTAACCCTGGAGCCCACACGCTGGGAGGCGTAAGTGGCCATCAGCCTTGCCGTGTCCTTGTCACGCTGGGACACGGCCTCCACGAACAGCTTGCCCTGCTCCTGGGCCGTGCATTTGATGGTCACCGGTTGCCCAACGGCAGAATCGAACGATGTCACGGCCTTCATCACCCGGTCGGACATGTCGATGGTGCCTACCGCGTTGGCCAGCTGCTTTTTCGAGTCGCTGTCCACCTGCGAGACGACGTTGGCCGACAGCGCGGTCTGCTTGACCGTCACCGACCAGGCACTCATTTCGCTCTGCATCGTGTTGAAGAACGTCAGCACCGATGCCCAGGTCAGCGCCTGGGCCGGCAGCGCCGTGGCCCCGACCGCAAGACCCACCGCCAGAACTGCTGCGATCTTTTTCATCGACAGCCCCTTTTAGTTGAACAGGCCCGCAGCGGAGCTGGACGACCCGCTGTTCGAGTTTGGCGAGGCACTTGGCGTGCTGACGGGGGCCGGTGCTGCGCTGGCAGGCGCCGCTACGCTGTTGGTGCTGGCTGGGGCCGTGGTACCCGTGCCGGCACCGGCACCACCGCCGAAGTCGGTCTGCACGTAGTTGAACGGGTTCACATCCACGGTGTAGGTGGCTTCGTAGCCTGCCGCGGCGTTGTGGTAGCCGCTGCCCAGCTCTGGGTCGAGCGTGCTCATGCCCTGGCTGACCAGGCCGTTGGTGAGGCCGTTGAGGTCGCCCAGCGAGGTGCCGCTGCTGACCTTGCCAATCGCCTGGTTGATCGGCGTGGTAACCATCGAGGCGACCTGCTGTACCGCCGAACACACCTTTTTCTGCGCGTATTGCAGAACCGCCGCCTGGGCGGAGGCGAGGATGCTGCCCAGGCTCGGGATGGAGCCCGAGAGGTCGAACAGGCTGCTAAGGCCACCGAAGCAATCCGCCGTGGCGCTGAACAGCGACTCGACATTGGGTGTGGCCGACGCCAGCTCGGTATGGATCTTCAGCGCATCGCCGATGGAGGCGCCAATGGTGCCTTCCTTGGTGCCCTCGGCGCAGTCCTCGGCATCGGCCTTGATGGCTTCGGCGACGACTGAATCCTGCTGCGAGATCAGGCTGCTCGACGTCGCGCCCAGGCTGCTGGTTGCCCCGAAAGCCGGCCCGGCCAGCACCAGCCAGGCGCCCAGCACCCCGCCCAGTACCGCGCGCTTGCCCACAGATTTGCCTATCGCCTGTGCGACAGGGTTCAAGCGTCCCTTATACATCTGCGTAACTCCCCATGATCTGTGATATCTCGCGCAGCCGCTCCCCGCAGAAAATCTCGCTGAGCAGGTGCGTCTTGCTGAAGGCATCCAGCCGACGCCGAAACGCCGCCAGGTCCATCGACTGCGCTGAGTCGCTGCCTAACAGCGCGGCCAGCGCCCCGGTGAAAGCTTCATTGCGTTGCGCGACATACCGCACCAGGTACATGCAGCGCGACGAAGTGAGGTGTGCCAGCAGCTCGGCGAATGGCTGCGGAAGCCGATGCAGCACGCGCGCATAGGCCTCCACGAAGGTTTGGATTTCTTGCATCAGCAGCTGGATTTCGAACTGTTGCCCGGGAGCGTCTTCGTCAAAGTCCACGGCCCAGCGGTCCACGCGGTCCATGGCCATCAGAAAATTCAGCAGCTGGACATTGCGCGACGACGCGGCGAAGTGGCCCAAAACGCCGTGTGCCGTGAGATCAAGCTGGTCGATGGGCGGCACGGCCGCATCTGAGGTTCTGTCTTCGTCCATTCCCTGCACTCGCTTAAAGCATACTGAAATACGCTAAAATGCATCCTGTTTCTAATTCTCTATCAAAAAGACTGGCGTATCAACTTTTTGACAAAAGGATGTAGTAGGTCTGAGTGCTGGGTCGCATTGCGCGTTCAGCTGAACGTAAGGCGTTCTGTGGGTCACGCTCTGGCTAGGAAGATGGCGTAGGTATGGAGGCTTGGGATGTCAGAAAAGGAATTGCGGTGCCGGCAGTATTACCAGTCGGTTTATGAAAGGAAGCAGCCTGTACTCGGTAAGGGGAGGGCTCTCGATGAATCCCTGCAGCATTTTCTGGATCAGCGCCCTTCAGGTAAGAATCACTCGGCACTTGACCGCGCGACGGGTTTGGCTTCAGCACCGTTTTGGCGTGATGCGGATGCAGTTGCACACTCCGAACTGGCCAGCTTGGCGCTGAGCCGCCTGCTGCATTTTGATAATGCAGCCAGTGTCGACCTGCTGCTGGAGCTGGCCAGCCATGCGCCAGATACCCTCAGATGGTCAATTCGTTACGCGAAGGTGTTCGAGCGTACTGATTCACCGCTATGGCTTGCGCTTCGTACGGCACTCACGGGGGATGAATGGCAGGAATTCTTCGGGGTCTGTGACCGTTTGCTCGATCAGCTCAAGCCCTTTGATGAGCTGATCAGCAACGCTGAAAAACAGCTTGAGCATTTGTCCCTGCTGGAATTGCTTTCCTACCTCAGTGTGCTGGCTTATCAAGCGTTCTCCGAAGATGCCCCCGCTGATCGTTCTGGTCAGCAGTGGCAGGTCTACAGCCGCATTATCTTGAACAAACTCAGGGCTTGTTCGGAAGAGGATTTTCGTTTGAACGAGGCGCGGATCGGGCAGTCACTGAAACGGCATCTGTCACCGATCATTTTCCCTGGGGCGTTTACCCCAGACTCAGTGAGATGCCGTGAAAACCTCAACTCACTGAGCGTAATGATTGCGGCAACGCACGAGCGAATCGACTACGAGGCTTCAATCGACTGGTTCTGCTTCAATCCTGAATGTCGTTACCAGTTAAAGCCGGGTGAGCCCGTTATCTACAATGAGTCGGAGGCGGAGACAGAGCGGTGGCAACGTACCGGGCGCAAGAACGACCTGCTTTGGCACTACTGGATAAACCGTGCCGTGGAGGCATTCAGTACTTCCAGCATAGCCACTGAAATTATCGGCTCGCCCGAGAACCATGAGCTGAACCAGCTGGCCTACATCAAGGCAATACGCAGTGAGCTGCAACTGCAGCAGATCTACGGCCTGGGTGACAAGCTTACGCTCGATGATGGTGCTGAAGTTCAGCTTCACTCTGTGTTGCTGGCGAGTGAGTTGACCTCGGTGTTCTTCCAGAAGCATTTTATCCAGCCCTACCAGGATTACCTTCGCGAGTCCGGCGTGCTCGCCCATGCGCTTGGTCGATTGGCTATGAGCGGCATGCGATCAGGGGAAAACAGATTCCCCCTGACATGGTCCGAAGAGGAAGCAAAAGTCCGCAGGATCAAAGGCTGGACGGTCAGCAAGGAATACCCGCAAGGCAGCGCCGATTCCGCCAAGGCAATTCTCAGGTTCTGGACTAGCGACCTCAAAGCGCTTGCACAGCAGTTGAAACAGCATCCTGGGAAGCCTGTGCCACGCCTGGCTGAGCAACCCTTCTACAAAGTTGGCCGCTTCAGTTTTCAGTTTCCTTGGGTGGTCTCGGAGCAGAACAACGTGACCGCCGCCATCAATAATTTGCGACGCGTGAACGCCCGCCGAGCCGATGCACAGGCAGAAACCCAGCGTGTAGAGCTGGCGCTGGCCGAGAGCCTACGGCGACGAGGCTTTGCCGTAGAGGTGGGCTATCGGCCTCCCGTGACAGAAGAAGACGATGCCGGTGAAGTGGACTTGATCTGCCATCAGGATGGTGTGTTGCTGCTCATCGAGGTCAAGTCGGGTTATATCCGTTCAACCCGGCATGAGGTTTGGCTGCATCGCACCAACACCTTGCGCAAAGCCGCTTGGCAACTACAGCGTAAGCGAATTGCGGTGGCTAAGGCGTTGGTGGCTGATCTAGGTCTGCGTACCAGGCTGGGCTATGACGCGCAGCATCCCGAGGTGGATCTGCGGGCCTGGATCGTTGATACGTCCATTGAACTCGATGGGCAGGCAGTCGATGGGTTCAGAGTGGTATCACGTGAGGCGCTGGAGGTCATTTTGCGCGACGAGAAGCAGCTTCTTAAACCGTTGGATCAGCTTGATGAAAGTGGTCGCGATTCATTGTTCCCTGAGGGGTTTACGGCGGATCGATTTGTGGCTGTTGTCGAGTCTGATGAGCTGTGGCGGGGTTTCTGCTAGCGCTTGGGCAGTCATGACCTTTGTACTCACTGCCCCATATAAACGCCCTGTCTACCAGACCTTCAATCGTCGTATTTCGGGCTAAAAACGCTGCATCGTTCGGCATTTAGGGAATGCCGAACAACCCCAAAACTGCTGCCCTGCCTTCGCCCCTGATTTGGCGGTCCGAACCAGCAGCGCATTGCCACATTTAGGGCATTGCCGCTCGGCTGTCGGGTCGCTGCGGCGTTTCAGGTTTTGCACATGCTCGCGGTGGGTAGCGCGGGTAGCGGCACGGCGGCCGGTTTGCAGGGTTTGCAGCATGGCGTTCACATCGGCCTCGGTGAACACCGGCTGATTAAACGATTTGATGTAGCGAATGAACTTGCTGCCTTGGGTAACGTTGGCTGGCATCTGCGTTTTGAACGTGCTGTCACCGACGAAGGTGATCACCGAGTGCAGGTGCTCGGCATTCACGCCCAAGGTCGTTTCCAGTGCTTTGAGGTGCTTGTAGTTCTGCCGCAGCGGGTTCTGGAATTTGAAGGTGCGCTTGTAGAGCTTCTGCGTCCACTGGGGCTGCTTTTCGCTGCCGAAGATCCAGCCGTTCATATTCTTCGTTTCCAGCACGAAAATACCGTACACCGAGACGAAAACGTGGTCGATCTGGGTGGTGCCGTCCGGGGTGTCCAGGGTGATGTTGTGCAGGCGGCGATAGGTTTGCTCGTTCAGGTACAGGTAGGCGAAGTAGCGTACAAGCAGCTCGCCGAGGTAGCCCTTTACACCTGGAGACTTGAGTGCGAAAAGCAAGATGACGAGGGGGATGAACCAGCTCAGGGGGATCCAGTGCTGGGCGATGTTGGGGGTGAAGTCCATTTCTTAACCTTTCAAAAATATGGGTAACAGCGGCTATTCCAAGCCGCCGTACGAACAGCCGTTGACCTAAAGGCTGGCTTTTACTTGAGCGATTGCTTCCCCGAGACGTTCGGTGAAGCCCGACTCACCTTGATGGCTCATTACCAGGCGATCGACTGCGCGCGTCATCGCCACGTATAGCAAACGCATCTCGTCAGCTTCATCTTCGCCCTTGGCTGGCATTTCATGCAGGCGCGGGATCATCACAAAACCAAACTCCAGCCCTTTGCTGGAGTGCATGCTGACGATTTTTACCGAATGGTGGGCGTAAAGCTTTGTGCGCTGAGAGCTCACACGTGCGGTGGTGTAGGGGATACCTGCCGCCTTTAGCGCCTCTTCAACCCAGAAGGCCTGCTCGGTATGCCGGTAAATGACCGCCATGTCGTCCCAGGCTCTGCCGTTTTCATGTTCTGACCTCAGCCTAGCAACCAGGCATTGCGCCTCTTGTGCAGCCCCAGCAAGGCTTAGAAGCTGTGGCATCTCACCCCGGCGACCTGCACTTTGGGGTGCAAGCACAGGTACATGGTCGTCTTCGGCGTCGCGTGCGCTTAGCAACTCCTTGGAGAATGCATGGGCAACCGACAGCACTTCCAGCGTGTTGCGATAATTGATACGCAGCACCGTGGTACGGCCAGAAGCCTTGATGCCTACGCTGGCAAAACTGAACGCCAATTTTGTGCTCGACGCCTTGCCGCGATAGATCGCTTGGGCGTCGTCATACAGTACCAATAGGTCCTCGCGCTCACGGTCCACCTGATGGACGACTAAGCGGAACCACTCGGGTTTGAAGTCATGCCCTTCATCAATCAGGATGGCACCGTACTGTTCGGGCGCGAGGGCGCCGCTTTCCATTTGCCGAAGCACCTCTTCTTCCAGTGCTTGAATAAACTTCGCCCCTTTCATTTCGGGGATGGCGAGTTTTGCTTGCGTCAGCAAGCTGTGGCACCAGGCGTGAAAGCCTACGACTGTTACCTTGTGCTCCTGGCGGTGCTGTTGCAGCACCTGGTTCAAACGCGCGGCAAGTGTTTTGTTGAAGCACAAGACCAGCACCGGTTTAGTGGCTGCGCGAGCCAGGTACAAGCAGCGATAGACCAGGATCATGGTTTTACCGCTACCTGCCACACCGTGAATCACCCGATGGCCATCGCCCATTGAGCGCGCCAACTGCTCTTGCTGAAGGTCCATCACTTTCAGCAGGCAGGGAAGGGGCGCGTCTTGTTCACTGAACAACCCGAACTGGGCGGGGGCAGGGCTCAAGCGGATCTCTGGAAACAAGTGATAACGCACTCGGTCGATCTGTTCTGGTACCAGATGCACGGGAAACTGATGGACCAGCATCTTGCAAACTTGCTGTTCGAACACGCTGCTGTCGGCGGTTTCGTACATCTCGTCCTTGCAGATGACCCGCGTGCCCTCCATCGCGGCACCAAGCTGTCTTGCCTCGAACTCTTTGCGAGTGATTTCGGTGAGCACCACCCCCCAGCTGTACGGCATGATCAGCTTGCCGGGCCGGTAAGCCTCAGCACCTTGGGTCAGCGCGCTGTCTTTCTCCAATGCCTGAACCGTTTCAAAGGCATTCTTGCGGGCCTGCGCCAGGGGGTTGATAACGGTTTTTTCCTGACCTTCATCGTATTTTTTTACATCGCTGGCCGTTATCGAGATCAGCGAAGTCATTTTCCAGTCTTTGACTTCGAGCACCAATAGCCCGATTTTCGGGTGCAACAGGACAAAGTCAGGTTGCAGACCTTTTGGGCCTACTGGCACGTTGAACCAGCATAGCCAGTCGTTTGAGAGCTTTTTCTCGAGTCGCTCCGCCAGGCGTTTTTCGCCGGGAGCATCGAAGCGACAGGCACTGAGTGCCGGGAAGAGTTGGGCCATATCCTTATCGTCCATATCCAAAAACGCCGTGCACAGTAGGATTTAATGCTGCGAGGTGCAAATCCAAAAGGAGGAGGGGGCGGTTTGGGGTAGCGGTGCTGGAGGATTCACTGACTGCGATGGTGGGCCGTGAGGGGAGGGCTGGGGGGGTAAGCGTTAAGCCAAGGCGGCTTGCTTGGTTTTACCAAATAGCAGCGAAGGGCCGGGGTAAGTTGATTCTGTTGCATAATCTATTGAAATATAATTATTTTTCCTCTTCTGTTTTTTTTGGGGAATACCAGTTGGAATGCTGAACTTCGCTTGATCGCACGTTTACAATCGATCTGTCCAGTACGCTTCATGATCATGGTTCTCAATTAACTCCCCCAGCTGCCGGTGATTACGGGCACTGATCGGCTGCTTCCCTTGGCATGCCTAAACGGCCCTCAAACATCGATAGCCAGGCACTGCAAAATGCAGTACATTTGCACGTCATCGCCACCGAGTTGACGTCATGTCACGCCTGAAAGACGAAACCCTTTCCATACGCACCTCTGCCGAGATCAAGAAACTGCTGCGTATCGCCGCTGAGCGCGAACGAAGATCGGTCGCATCCATGATTGAAATTCTCGTACTCGAATACGCCAGGTCACACAAATTGAAAGTGGAGTCTGGTGATATAGATCCCTCACAAAAAGATGCCTGAAATGCTCCTCCCAATAGCATACGGAACGGCCTCCATATAAAGCAGGACATCAATGTCAGGAACCAGTTTATGAAAACCACAGAACTCCAGATCGAACAGGATTTGATCGCAAAGCTCGGTGATCTTAAGTACGTCTTCCGCTCTGATATTCGCGATCGTGTGGCGTTAGAGACAAATTTCCGAACTAAGTTTGAGGCACTCAACCGGGTGCGCCTGAGCGATAGTGAGTTTGCTCGTCTGCTTGATAGCATTATCACTCCTGATGTCTATAACGCTGCTCAAACGCTGCGCAATATCAACAGCTTCGAACGAGACGATGGCACGCCGCTGAATTACACCTTGGTGAACATCCGAGATTGGTGCAAGAACGACTTCGAGGTCGTCAATCAGCTGCGCGTGAGCACCGATAACAGTCATCATCGCTACGACGTGATGTTACTTATCAACGGTGTACCCGTGGTGCAAATTGAGCTGAAGACCTTGGCCGTAAGTCCGCGTCGGGCGATGCAGCAGATTGTGGATTACAAGAGCGATCCCGGCAACGGCTACGGGAAAACGCTGCTTTGTTTTTTGCAGCTCTTCATCGTTAGTAACCGCACCGATACTTGGTACTTTGCCAACAATAACGCGCGTCACTTTAGCTTCAATGCGGACGAGCGTTTTCTGCCGGTTTACCAGTTTGCCAGCGTAGACAACAAGAAGGTTACTCAGCTCGATAGCTTCGCTGAGAAGTTCCTGGCGAAGTGTTCCTTGGGCCAGATGATCAGCCGCTACATGGTGATGGTGGCTAGCGAACAAAAGCTATTGATGATGCGTCCATATCAAATCTATGCCGTCAAAGCCATCGTGGACTGCATTCACCAGAACTGCGGGAACGGCTATATTTGGCATACTACTGGGTCGGGCAAGACGCTCACCTCTTTCAAGGCTTCCACCCTCCTCAAGGACAACCCGGACATCGATAAATGTCTGTTCGTTGTAGACCGCAAAGATCTGGACCGACAGACCCGCGAGGAATTCAACCGTTTCCAGGAAGGTTGCGTCGAGGAAAACACTAATACCGAAACGCTGGTGCGCCGCCTGCTATCGGATGACTACGCCGATAAAGTCATCGTTACGACCATTCAGAAGCTGGGCCTTGCATTGGACGGGGCAAATAAGCGCAATTACAAGGAACGTCTGGAACCATTACGCAGCCAGCGCATGGCATTCATTTTTGATGAATGCCACCGTTCGCAGTTCGGTGAGAATCACAAAGCCATTAAAGAGTTTTTTCCTAACGCCCAGCTCTTCGGCTTTACCGGCACGCCTATCTTCGAGAAGAACGCCAGCTACCAGCAGATCGAGGGTCAGCAGGCCAGCTATCGAACCACCGATGATTTGTTTCAGCGATGCCTGCACCAGTATACGATCACTCACGCCATTGAAGATCGCAACGTCCTGCGCTTTCACGTTGACTACTTCAAACCTGAGGGCAAGACTCCGCCGAAGCCTGGCGAGGGCTTGGCCAAAAAAAAGGTGGTTGAGACTATCCTTGCCAAGCACGATGCTGCGACCAACGGCCGGAAGTTCAACGCGGTGCTGGCAACGGCAAGTATCAACGATGCCATCGAATACTTCGAGCTTTTTGCAAGCATTCAGAACCAAAAAACGGAGCAAGATCCCGAGTTCCATTCGTTGAATGTCGCCTGCGTCTTCTCCCCACCTGCCGAAGGCAACAAAGACGTACAGCAGATTCAGGAAGACCTACCTCAAGAAAAAGAAGACAACCAGCAAGATCCCGAGGGGAAAAAGTCAGCACTCATCCATATCCTCTCCGATTACAACGCTCGTTTTGGTACCAGCCATCGCATTAGTGAGTTCGACCTGTACTACCAGGATGTGCAAAAGCGCATCAAGGATCAGCAGTATCCCAACAGTGATCTTCCCGCTGAGCAGAAGATCGACATCACAATCGTGGTTGACATGCTGCTTACCGGCTTCGACTCCAAGTACCTCAACGCGCTATACGTGGACAAGAATCTCAAGCACCACGGGCTGATCCAAGCGTTTTCGCGCACTAATCGCGTCCTTAACGACAGTAAGCCCTACGGTAACATCCTCGACTTCCGCCAGCAGCAGAGGCCGGTCGAGGAGGCAATTGCTCTCTTCTCCGGCGAGAAAATCGACAATCCGCGTGAAATCTGGTTGGTCGATTCTGCGCCCAAGGTCATCGACAGCCTGAAGGCGGCTAATCAAAAGTTAGCCGAATTCATGCAGTCGCAAGGTGTGGGCCATGCACCGGAAGAGGTTGCCAACTTGAAAGGCGACGCCGCTCGCGCGCAGTTCGTCAATCTGTTCAAAGAAGTACAGCGCCTCAAAACTCAACTCGATCAATACACCGATCTTTCGGAAGAGCAGAAGATCCAGATCAATCAAATCGTGCCCCCTGACCAGTTGCAAGGCTTCAAAGGGGTGTACCTGGAGACTGCCAAGTGGCTAAAGGAACAACAGGATCGAGATCATGCTCTGCCCGAGGTGCAGCAGCTTGACTTCGAATTTGTGCTATTCGCGTCAGCAGTCATCGACTACGACTACATCATGGGCCTCATTGCGAACCTAACGCAGCAAAAACCTGGCAAGCTCACTATGAATCGGGAGCAGCTCATCGGCCTGATTCAGTCCGATGCCAAGTTCATCGATGAGCGTGAGGACATTGCTGATTACATTCGCGGTTTGCCTGGCAATGAAGCCCTAGACGAGAAGCAAATTCGCGCCGGTTTCGACCGCTTTAAGGCAGAGAAAAAGGCACGGGAGCTTACCGATATGGCCGGTCGCCATGCAGTTGCGCCTGATGCCCTACAGGCGTTTGTCGATGAGATCTTGCGCCGGCGCATCTTCGACGGCGAGCGCCTCTCTGAACTGATGGCTCCGTTGAATCTAGGCTGGAAAGCACGAACGCATAAGGAACTGGCCCTGATGGAGGAGCTGACACCGCTGCTGCATAAGCTCGCCCAAGGCAGAGAGATTGCCGGCCTGGCTGCCTATGAGGAGGGGCGATGATGAGGGCAGTCTGTCCACGTGGGGCGAGATGGATTCCCGTAGACTTGCATCTGCATGTGCGCTGGGATCGAATGTTTAAGTATATCGGCGATAACAATAGCAATTACGTGGGTGCTTCTTCGAAAGCGGGCATCAATGTAAGAGCGCAGGAGCAAGCTGTATGAGTGGCCATGAAAACCATCCGATGGTGCCCCGGTTACGATTTCCGGAGTTTCGCTATGCGGGTGAGTGGATTACCGTCGAACTAGGCAGATTTTCTCAGCTTGTGACCAAGAGGGTTGGAGACTCTGCGTGCATACCATACACGATTACATCTGGCGTTGGTCTAATTAGTCAAGAAGAGAAGCTTGGTCGAACCATTGCGGGAAACTCTTTAAGGAATTATATAGTTCTGCAGAAGGATGATTTTGCATATAATAAAAGTGCAACGAAGGCTTATCCGCAAGGTTTCATTGCTCTCTATGCTGGAGGAGATCAAGCTGCTGTTCCAAATAGCATATTTACTTGCTTTCGTGTTGACCGGAATCAGGTTGTTCCGGCTTTTCTGGGCAAACTTTTCTCCATTAACTTACATGGGCGATGGCTTAGGAAGCGTATTGCGGTAGGCGCACGTGCGCACGGCTCGCTGCAAGTGGGTGATGATGACTTAATGGCAATACCCGTGCCGCTTCCTCGCGGCGCTCAGTCCCTTTCCGAACAGCAAAAAATCGCTGACTTTCTATCTTCTATTGAAGATCTGATTGAGGCGGAAACCCAGAAGCTGGACACCCTCAGGACCTTCAAGGTCGGGTTGATACGAGAGCTTTTTCCTCGTAGCGGTGAAGTTTTCCCGCAGCGGCGCTTTCCAGAGTTTCAAGCTATGGCAGAGTGGGAAATTAAAACCCTGGCCGAGTTGGCAGAAAATTTGGATAGTCGGCGGATTCCAGTGGCTGGGAAGGATCGGGTTAAGGGGGAAATTCCATATTATGGAGCATCAGGCGTCGTTGATTATGTTCACGATTACATATTCGATGAAGACTTGCTTTGCATATCCGAAGACGGCGCAAACCTATTGGCTAGAAACACTCCAATCGCTTTCTCGATTTCGGGAAAGTCATGGGTGAACAACCATGCTCATGTCCTGAGATTTGAGAGCAGGTACATTCAAAAAGTCGTCGAAGACTATTTGAACTCGATTTCTCTTGAAGACTATTTAACAGGTATGGCTCAGCCCAAGTTAAACCGCGCGAAGCTAGACACTATTCCTGTACCCATTCCACGGGATGAGGATGAGCAGAAGGCTGTCGCCGATTGCTTATCTTGTCTGGATGGCAAGATTACCGCCCAAAGTCGGAGGATTGATGTACTCAGGGCTCACAGATTGGGCTTGATGCAGCAAATTTTCCCCAAGGGATGTGATGGAATAGCATGAAGATTGAAGATATCGCAAAGCAGCTCCAAGAACTGGGTGAGAACATTGTTCTGATCTACGCTTTCAATGCCACGGGCAAGACTAGACTATCTGTGGCGTATAAAAATGCGACTAAAAACCCCGAAAGTAATCAGCACACTGGTGTTTACTACAACGCGTTCAGTGAAGATCTCTTTGTTTGGGATAATGATGAGGGTAATGGCGGCGCAAACATACACTTGACTGTGCTTCCGAGTAGCTTAAATCGATTTCATAGCTTTCTGTATGAGAATCCGGATGCAGTCATGGATAAGTTGGCTATGTATTCGCCAAAGTTTAAGTTCAGGTTGAATTCATACGAGGATCCCGAAAAGGGCATTGAGTCGGTTAGTTTTTTCGTAAGCGACGATGAAAGTGTGCCGATTAAAATCTCGCGTGGCGAAGAGCGAATTTTCGTTTGGTGCTTCTTTCTGGCTCTTCTGGAAGTTGATGGCTGGGCAAATACTCAGGATGCGCATATTTTTATTGATGATCCCGTTTCTAGTCTTGATGAGCACAATATCTATGTTACCGCCGACACAATAATTCAGCAAATTGATCAGTACTATCTCAAGAAAAAAATAATAGTTACGACGCACCACGTAGGATTATTTTCTATTTTGGCGGATCGCTTGAAGAAGGGCGGTAAGAGTGAGAGGTATAAAAAGCTAACTAAGATTTTTGTTCTTAGAAATCGAGGTGGTGAATATATCTTGGGAGCTCCTGGGGATAGTGTTTTTCTATTTCATCTGCATCTTCTTAAGTTGCTTGATGAGGCAGGTAGGGAACAGCTATATGCCCATCACGTCGTAATGTTGCGACAAGCGCTCGAAAATATATCCTCGTTTTTTGGAAAAGGAAACATTGGATACACGCTTGCCCAGATAGGCGTTGAAGATCACGAGGATGCTGCGAACGTCATAAATTCACTTTCTCATAAAGACGCTTATTACTACCAAAGTGACCTTATGTCTCCGGCCGTTGAGGTGATATTTAGGGATGTATTCACTAAGTTGCTAGATAAATACAAATTCGCATTGCATGCAGGTTGATTTATGACTGATTTAGACAAGCAGAAGCTAGGTAAGACCCTTTGGACCATCGCCGATCAACTGCGCGGTGCGATGAATGCGGACGACTTCCGCGATTACATGTTGGCATTTCTTTTCCTACGCTATCTGTCAGACAACTTTGAAGTCGCCGCTAAGAAGGAGCTTGGGGCAGATTACCCACAGAAGATTGATGGGGCTGCTTTCACACCGTTACAACGGTGGTACGAAGGCAATCGGGACGATGTACCCGAGTTTGAGAAACAGATGCGCCGCAAGGTGCATTACGTGATCGAACCCCAGTACCTGTGGGGCAACATTGCCGAGATGGCGCGCACGCAGAATCCGGAACTACTCAGCATTTTGCAGTCCGGCTTCAAGTACATTGAGGAGGAGTCCTTCGATAGCACCTTCCGGGGCTTGTTCTCGGAGATCAACCTAGCCTCTGACAAGCTGGGTAAAACTTACTCCGAGCGTAATGCTCGCCTATGCAAGATTATCGCTGAAATCGCCAAGGGTCTGGGGCAGTTCTCCACCGATAGCGACACCTTGGGCGATGCCTATGAATACCTCATAGGCCAGTTTGCAGCTGGCTCGGGCAAGAAGGCTGGTGAGTTCTATACGCCACAGCCCATTTCAAGCATTTTGTCGGCCATCGTCACGCTGGACGGTCAAGAACCTGCCACGGGCAAGCGCTCACATCTCGACAGTGTCCTCGACTTTGCGTGCGGCTCGGGCTCGCTGCTACTCAACGTGCGTCGTCTCATGGGGTCACACGGAATTGGTAAGATTCACGGCCAGGAAAAGAATATCACTACCTACAACTTGGCGCGGATGAACATGCTGCTCCATGGTGTGAAGGATTCAGAGTTCGAGATCTTCCATGGTGACACCCTGCTCAATGAGTGGGATATGCTGCGCGAGACCAACCCAGCTAAGGTGCCGAAGTTCGACGCCGTTGTGGCCAATCCTCCCTTCAGCTACCGCTGGGAGCCGAATGAAGCGCTGGGTGAGGACAACCGTTTTAAGAACTATGGTCTGGCGCCAAAGTCAGCGGCAGACTTTGCGTTCCTGATTCATGGCTTCCACTTTTTGAAGCAAGACGGAGTGATGGCAATCATCCTTCCCCACGGTGTACTATTCCGTGGCGGCGCTGAGGCGCGTATTCGCACAAAATTGCTTAATGAAGGGCACATCGATACGGTCATAGGTCTACCAGGCAATCTGTTCTTCTCCACCAGTATTCCCGTATGCATTTTGGTACTGAAGAAGTGCAAGAAGCCTGACGATGTATTGTTTATCAACGCCTCCGAGCACTTCGAGAGAGGCAAACGGCAGAATCAGCTTCTTCCCGAGCATATCGATAAGATCGTCGAGACGTATAAATTCCGCACGGAAGAGCCTCGCTACTCTCGTCGGGTAAGTATGGACGAAATCGAGAAGAACGATTTTAACCTCAACATCTCGCGGTATGTAAGCACGGCGGAAGCTGACGAGGCGATTGACCTAAGAGTGATCCATGAAGAGCTGCAGTCCATAGATCGCCGCATTAAAATGGCAACGGAGAAACACAACGAGTATCTGAGCGCTTTGGGTTTACCTCCACTGCCTTAGCCTGATAATCCGTGTGGCGAAGCGAGCAAATGCCTTGAGGTTAGGTTAAGGGTTATGTGATTAAGAGCTCTCACGAAGCCTGCTTAAGCGGGCATTGAGGAGTTGAACAGCGCTCATGCCATGCGATTTGGATGGTATGAGGTCTGATCATGACGACGACCGAATGCTTAACACGCGTTGAAGCTGCGCTAAAGCAACAATTTCCGTTCAGTCCTTAATCGCTTCCATATCAATAGAGCAGTGAGCCGATAATAGTAACGGGTGGTGTCGGAATGATCCCTTAGCTGCCTGGTTAGAAACCAGCGCAAATGCTTGAGCTGCCAAGTCCAGGGATTGTCTCGCCGCCACCTTTGTTGAATGGCCGCCTGCATGATCCTGGCCTGCCGTAAGTGTCGTTGCTGCGTGGCCTGTGAGCCACTCAGGACGCCGCTTAAAAACAGCGCCATATCGAAGGGTTTGGTCATGCCCAACCTCCTACGTATGCAGAAATCACATCGATGCGGTTATGCCCAAGCTCAATGCTGATCTTTTGACGTGCCTGTAGATCAAGCTCACGGTCGATGCGATAGCCATGGCAACCGTTCACCGGTGCCGCGCGGCCGGTGAGCTGCCAATAACGTTCGCAGGCGTAGGCCGCGCGCAGCTCGTGGAAGCCTTTCAGCCCGTGTTTATGCAGTATTTCGCGGGCGGGAAGCACTGTCCGCTGTATGAACACGTCGTAGCTTTCGTCTCGGGCCAGCAAATTGCGGCTACCGGTCGGCGACGCATCACGAGCAACATGCAGTGCCGACTGCACGGCTGAATTGGCCAGAACCCATCGCGGCGCTGAAGCGCCTGAGCGGCCTCCTTTGGTGCCGTCCTGGATGTTAATGCGACCCAATTTATCGGCTTCTCGATTCAAGCGCGGCAGGTCCGCCAGGACTGCTTCCCGCAGACGCATACCGGTTGTTCGGGCCAACATGATAATGGCGGCAACCCGGTCGTGCTGTTGTTCACCGAGTGCCTGAAGCACGCGTCGCAACTGTTGGTGGTCTTGGCCATCCGGCGCACGGGTGCGTACATTGGCGCGCTGCTGCCCCAACGCCTGGCTCGGGCTGATGATCTTCACGTCCTGATCACCGCGAAGCGCCGCGAGGGTGCGGTTAACGCTGCTCAGGCGGTTTTGCGCGGTGGCGATGCACAGTTCGCCTTGCTGGATTTGCTGGCGCAGGTAAGTGGCGTAGTCAATTAGTGTTTGTCGATCAATCTGCCGAGCATCGTTGTAACCAGGGCCGTCCTCTGACCGGCACCAGCGAACGAAGGCTTGCCAGCGATCGCTATGCGCTTTAACCGTGGCGAAGTGGCCGCCGGCAAACAGATCTTCCAGTGCCTGCCGGCCGGCGTAGTTCAGTTGGCGACCGTAGCCAAAGTTGCGACCGTCACGCCGACCGATCAGCGCCATTGTCTTCGCCTTGATCGTTAGTTTGTAGGAGCAGCAGCAGGGCTTTCCAGTGGGGGCCGATGCTGTCCAACTGTCCCCAGTTTGCTGGGCGGATGAGAAGGGCGTTTTCGCTGTGTTGCAGCAAAGCCCCTTCTTCTTGCAACTGCTCGATGAGCTGAATGAGGTCGATGGGCTCAGATGTTGTACTGGCGACAGCGGCGACACTGGCGACAACCCCCACCGCATCTCGCTTGGTAGGTTGCGACAAAGTGGTGAGACTGGCGGCGACACGCTGTAATTGGGTGGGCGAGCGATGTTGCGCCCGATAGCGGCGCACGGCGTCATTGAGGCGGAACATGGCGCACCTCGAATATGTCTCCGGCATTGTTTAGCCAGTTATGGGTAACCAACTGCAGCAATAACTCGAAGGTGTGCCGCGTGCTTTTACGGGCAAAGCGAGGGCCGTTTCGCGTGAGATCCCGGAGGCGAAACGGTGGCCAGTTCTTCTTTATCAACCAGCGCAGCAGGCAATCGGCCTCTGCGCGAAGCTTATTCAATGGTTCCTGTTCGGTCAGTCGCTGGTTCTCGGCCAGGTAGTAGTCCATCAGCGTAGAGGCGCGTTGAATATGCACGTCTTCCAAGACAGCTGATTCCTCAACCACCGCCATCACACCAGCCATGCGTAGAACGTTCGCGGCGGCTTTGCCTGCAGCAGCTTGCACGTTGACCAACTCGCCGAATTCCCCGGACTCGCATTCAATGGTGTCATGAATGGCAATCCAGGCCTCACGGGCGCGGGGGCTCAACTCCAGGGCCGCAGGGTTGAGGCCACCATCTTTGTGGCGTGACCAAGGCTTCTGCATGAGCGCGGCAATGCGCTGCTGGTACAGGTGCACCTTTGGATCTCGGGTCAGGTCGATGGCTTTGTACAGCCGTTGTCCAACCAGACGTTCCGGCCAACTGATCAGGCAGCGCCCCAGGATGCCTTGGTCCTTGATATCGGCGTCTTGAAGCAAGCGGTCGGCCAGGCGGGGTTGCAGCATCAAGTGCATGCTGAGGCGGCGGTCATAGGCACGCAGACTTTCCCCAGCCATCGCGCGCGACCGATCAATTGGGCTACCGTCCCACAGCGTCGATAAGTGAGTGATCGCCTTGATCATGTTGTCCTTGCTCATGGTGCTGCCACCTAAAAACTGGCCGCCTTCATCGCTGAACAGCCCCATGGCGGGTAAGCCGTGGCACAGGCTTTTGACCAGGCCCTCAATGGTCGGCTCAGCACTGAGGAGTCTCGGTTGGACGGGTTCAGGTTGTGCGTCCAGCGCTAGCTGTGCTGACTTTTTCGAGGTTGGCGACTTCGGGGTGAGGCTCATCGCTGCTCGGTGCGCCTTGAGTTGTTCGCCGTAAGCGATCCACTGCTGTCTCTCCCAGTCGCGTACGGCCTGCAGCGCAATATGGTCCACCGCGCTTTTGCGATCACCCGAGCAAGCCACCGTCAGCAAGTACAGCGACAACGGATAGATACGGCCGTCGAGGTGAACATTGGCGTGCGCCTGGCTCGCCAAAGCTGCCGTGGCCAGAACAGATTGCACGGCCATGGCGCAGGGCACGCCGATCACATCGGCCATGCGTTCCACGGCAGGCCCCAACAGATCGCCCAGCGCCGCGACCGGGTAGGGTAGGGGCGTTATCTGCTGTTCCAACAAGGGGCGTGGTGGCCCTTGTACTTCGCGCAGTTGCATAGCCGTTCTCCATAAATTACCGATCTCTCCCTCACGTCATCCCGCCAAGAATGCTGAGTGTTATCAGGGATCAAGGCCCCTGCGGCCTGTGAGGGTGTCCACTGACGCGGGACTGGCGGCTCCTTACGACCAGGAGCAAGGGCATCTCATGATCTGGCCTCCTGAGCACCGTTACCGGTGGGCGGGTGGAGGCTGCATTGGCTGACGAGACCAGTGCCGCGAGATCCTGAGCCAGGTGCAAGCAGCACTGCGACGACCGGGGCATGCCTGACTGTCAGTCAGGTGCAGTCCATTCCCTGGTCTGCGGCACCATCATCTACAGCGCTGTTGCTGGTGAGATCGGCGTTTGTCACGCCGATTGTCACGAGGGGAATTGCCGCAAAGCCATGTGCGATGAGGGCTGCAGCAGTGGTAGGAGCGCCCGTCTCTTTTCTGGAAAAAGAGACGGGCGCACGGTTGGCGCAAAACGTTCGCCGAGCAGGTTCGTTGCTGCAGGGCTAAAGGGTTAGCGGACAGCCGCACTAGGCGGATTGTTTAGAGGGCGTCCATCATTCTGGCGAATGACCGTGCGAGCCTCCGGGCGCGAATCGCACTTTAGGGTGAGCCACCGGGTTAGCGGCATGACCTTGAAGGCTCTGGTCATCTGGGGTGCTGCCTAAGGCAGCGCTTTGAGCCTTCGTTCTATCGGTCACCGCGGCACGGGTCAATTGGTGAAGGGCACATGGAAATGCGCCAGATTCATCCTCTGGCGTGCTTTGGAAATTGGTGGCTGTCAGTGGCTAAGTGGCCGTTTGTCGCTTTTCTAGTGTTAGCCCGTGAGCATGGGGATGCGAAGCCTCCCCGTGCTCACGGGCTTAGCCGGAGAAGCCAAAATCGAGGCGAGTTGGCGACTGTCGCCATCCGCTCAGACGGCAAGGATGTAGATGGCACGCGGTCTGCCGCCAGTGTCGCCGTTGTCGCCGCCCTATCGGATGGGTACTACGTTTCGATCCCTAGCCACATTCATCGCGCTGGCTGAGAGATTGCCCGTCGACGCCTTTAGAATGTACTCGCTCCACCAAGCCATCATCGGCCGCCGTCGCTCGATGTAGTCGGCTCTGTTGTAGGCACTGCGCACCTCATCCTTGTCGACGTGCGCCAGCGCCACTTCGATGAGCTCCGGGTCCCACCCATGTTCATTCAATATGGTGCTGGCCATCGAGCGCATGCCGTGGCTCACCAAGCGGTCCTGGAAGCCCATGCGTTTCAACGCCATGTTGGCGGTCTGGCTATTGGCATGAGTACGAGGGTTTCGGTCTGCCGGGAAGACGTATTCTCGATGACCACTGTGGGACTTCAGTATCTCCAGCAATGACATGGCTTGATCGCTCAACGGGATGCTGTGCGGTCGGCGCTTCTTCATCCGCTCAGGCGGGATGGTCCAGACACGCCTTTCAAAATCGATGTCTGCCCACCGAGTAGTCGCCGCCTCGGCTGGGCGGGTCATGGTGTGTAACTGCCATTCGATCAGGCAGCGGGTCGTGCGCTTGATACTGGCGTTCGCTATTTCCAGCATGAGTTCAGGGAGCTCCTCGGGTGGTAGCGCCGCCATGTTTTCTTTCTTCGGTTTCTTGAACACCGCCCGAATCCCGCTGAGCGGGTTCGCGAAGATCATTCCCGAATTTACCCCGTAGGTCATGATCTCGTTGAGGCGCTGGCTAAGCCGCTTCACCGTTTCCAAGCTGCCTTTGGCTTCGATAGGGCGAAGGATCTTGATCACCATCGGTGCACTGACTTCCGAGATTGGAGTCGATTTCATGCTCGGAAAAACGTGCAGCGTGAGTGAACGCCAGATGTCCTCAGCATAGGCCGGCGTGACCGAGTCCTTTTTCAGCTCGAACCAGGCCCTAGCTACTTTCTCGAACGTATGTTCCGTCTCGGCTAGCTTGGCCTGCGCGAGATCATTGCGCTGAGCTTTGGGGTCGATCCCCTGCGCAAGTACTTCCCTAGCATCAACCGCTTTCCGCCGAGCTTGCGCCAGAGAGACCTCAGGGTAGGAGCCGAGCGCCATGTTGATTCGATTTTTGGTGACCGGATGCCTGTAGTTGAAATTCCACTGCATCGAGCGGTTGACCCGGACTCGGAGCTGGAGGCCGTCGCCATCCGTGAGGACGTAGTCCTTGTCTTTGGGCTTGACCGCCTTGAGCTGGCGGTCGGAGAGGCGAGCTGTTTGAGCGCACATGGGAGAAGCCCCCTGACACCTTTTGGTATTCCCAAGATTAGCCCCAGGTAGGCTGGAATACCACCGGGAATACCGTGATGGCTGGAACTCAAAAAACCGTTGTGGCCCTCAAAAGAGCAGTAAACCCTTGATCTCACTGGATTACAGGCACAAAAAAAGACGTCCGTGGACGTCTTTGTTTGATCATTTGGTGGAGCCGGGGGGATTTGAACCCCCGTCCGCCAGTACTCCGCTGTCGGTACTACATGCTTAGCCGTGTCTACTGATTTAATCCGCAGCCGCCCGACGGGCAGGGTGCTTTGGATGAGTTGGGTAAGTTTTAGTCGCTTTGCCCCCAACGTGCTACACGACGATCCTGTTCTGTATGACAATCATTTCGGGTTTACAGGCATCCCCTGATGATTGCTGGAGCCGAAGCTACCAGGAGAGCGGGCTCAGCTGCTTACGCAGCGAGAGCGTAACCCTCGTAGTTTTCGTCATTGGCAACTATAGAAAGTTGCAACAGTGGATTTACGAGTTCTGTTACCAACTCGGCATGCACCTAGAGTTTCGCTACCGGCGTCGAATCCTAATCGGCCCCACACTCAGCTCTAGCTGACCGTACCTTTCGGCACGTGGGCTGAGTATACGCGCTTAAGCGGGCGGCGTCGACAGCAGGTTCCGCCGCCCGCTTCAGGCTCAGGCACCGCCGCCGCCGGCCGAGCCGCTGCCTTTCTCGGTTTTTTCCAGGCGTTCCAGGACTTTGCTGGTAATGGCAATGCATTCCTTGGTGTCGCCCGAGGCCTGTGCGGCTTTGGCTTTGTCGACGTGCTCGGTGAGGGCTTTGTCCAGGCCCTCGGAGGTGGCGCCGGCGGTGGCCATGCTGTCGTCGATTTTCTGCAGGTTGGCGGTGCAGAGGTCGTCTGCGGCGAACACTGGCGAGGCCAGGAGGGTAGCGGCCGCGAAGAGGGCCGAAAGCGCGGTACCTTTCATGGGTGACTCCTTCTGAGGCCTCTGGAAGGTGGGCCTGTAAGGTGGACTGCGCGGGTTTGGCGAGGGTTCAATCGGGATGGTGGCGGGGCGATATGATGGGATGGCTAGGCGTGATTGCGTCGCTTTGGGCGGCGGGGCTGTAGGGGAAATCGGAACTTGAAACCAAATGCTTCAGGTGGGATTGGTTTAGGAATTATCCTACCGACCCAGCAGCCGTTTCTCTGTTGTCGATGATGAGCGCAGGGGCTAGTTTCCCTGGGTCGCCATGGTTTGGCGATCGGGTGTGAGAGCCCGCTCCATTCAAGAGATTTACCGTCATGGTAGCTGTGCGCGGGCAGGCCTTGTGCCTGGCCGGTTTCCTCCTGTTTGGCCGGTCTCTCACCCCGCGTACAGCTGCCACCCATTCCTGTGAGAGGGAATGGGCGGAGCGTTATGCACACAAACGGGAGAGAGATTTATGAAGAAGATTGTTCCTGACCCACCCAGCCAAACGTCTTCACGTTCGTTCTACACCATCGACAACAAGGTGCCTTCACCTGAGGCGCTGTTGTACGCCATTCAGTTGATGCGCGGTATTGAAGACACCTTGGACGAATACATCTGCGGTAATGCCGGTGAGCCGGGGATCGGTATGCTGGTGAATTCGGTGCATAACGTGCAGATGAGCAGGGCGTTGGCTGAGTTGGTGCTGGCACGCGAGCCTTGAGGGCTTTGGGGGCCTAGTGCTTGTCATGGCATTTTTGGCGCCTGTGAGATCGAGCGCCGCCCGCGCGGCGCATCGCGACGCAAGGCCGCTCCTACATTTGTTTCGGGCCAGTTATTCCAGAGGCATTGGCGCGCGACCCCTTGGTGCTCGCCTCAATATCGCGTCGTACAAACAAGGCGGTCGCGCGCAAATGCCACAGACCTCACTGGCCCGAAACAAATGTAGGAGCGGCCTTGCGTCGCGATGCGCCGCGCGGGCGGCGCTCGATCTCATAGGCGCTGAACATGCATTGGCGAACACCTGTCAGCCATAACGCCATCTCATGCTTCAAATACTACGCGCCCGCGTCACCCGATCCACCAGGTAAACCAACCCGTGATAATCAATACCACTATGGCTGGACAACCCAATCTCACAGGTGCGGCTGGTAGAAATCCCTTCACTGCAATACTGCACCGCATCCTTCAAGCTCCGCAGCGAATGTGCATTGAGCTCCGGCGTGGTAAACCCCTTGTCCCCGGCAAACCCACAACAGTGAATCCCTTCCGGTATCACCACCTGCTTGCTGCACCGCCGCGCCAGGTCTATCAGCGCCTGGCTTTCCCCCAAATGCTGGGTGCTGCAGGTCACATGCACCGCCACCGGCTCTTCCTGCGGGGTGAACTCCAGCCTGTCCAACAGATGACTGCGAATGAAGCGCACTGGGTCGTACAGGTCCAGGCGGGTTTCCCCCAGGTCCTGCACCAGGCGCAAGGTACACGGGCTGGTGTCGCAGTAGATCGGGTCAAGCCCTCCGCGGCTGGCATGTAGCAGGGCGTTGATCAGCTCCTGGCGCTTGTGCTCAGCCTGCTCCGGGTACCCCTTGGACGCAAACGGCTGCCCACAGCACAGGCTGTCGGCGTTCTCCGGAAACACCACTTGGTAACCGGCCTTCTCCAGCAGCCCGCGGGTCTTGTCCAGCAATGAGCTCTGCTCCCGGTCCGCATAGGCCGGCCCCATCACGCGTGAAACGCAAGCCGCCAGGTACACCACCCGTGGCCGGGCATCATGGCTCGCCGGGCCAAAGTCGATGCTGCGCAGGGGCTGTGGCATGGCTGGGGTCCACTGCGGCAGCCGGCCTTTGCTGGCTTTGCTCAACGCTGTGCTCAAACGGCCCAGGCGCGGGGCGCCGAGCAGCTTGCGGGCGGTGTTGGCGGCGGTCAGGGTCAGGCGGGCACCGCTCAGTGCCGTATGGAAGTGGTCGGCCAGCCAGTCGGCGGCCTTGTCGTGCTCGGCGGCCTGGCTGCGCAGCTTCTTCACCAGCTCGCCGGTGTTGATGCCGACCGGGCAGCGCTGGGCGCACAGGCCGGTGGCGGCGCAGGTGTCGAGGCCTTGGTATTGGTAGGTCTTGAGTAGCGCTCGGGTATCGACGCCGGCGCGTTTCTTGGCCTGGATATCACGCCACATGACGATGCGCTGGCGCGGGCTCAGGGTCAGCCCCTTGGACGGGCACACCGGTTCGCAGAAGCCACACTCGATGCACTTGTCGACGATTTCATCGGCGGCCGGCAGCGGCTTGAGGTTTTTCAGGTGGATATCGCGGTCTTCGCTCAGCACCACATCGGGGTTGAGGATGCCATTGGGGTCGAGCAGGCGCTTCAGCGCCCACATCAACTGGTAAGCGTCATGGCCCCACTCCAACTCTACGAACGGCGCCATGTTGCGGCCGGTGCCGTGCTCGGCCTTCAGCGAGCCACCGAACTCCACGGCCACCAGCTGGGCCACGTCGTCCATGAAGGCTTGGTAACGCTTCACTTCCTCGGCGCTGTTGAAGCCTTGGGTGAAGACGAAGTGCAGGTTGCCCTCCAGGGCATGGCCGAAAATGATCGCTTCGTCGTAGTGGTGCTTGTCGAACAGCTGGATCAGGCGGTTCACGCCCTCGGCCAGTTGCTCGATGGGGAAGGTCACGTCTTCGATGATCACCGTGGTGCCGGTCTGGCGCACGGCGCCGACGGCGGGGAAGGTGTCTTTGCGGATTTTCCACAGCTGGTTGTACACCGCTGGGTCTTCGCTGAACTCGACTTTCTGTTCCAGCGGAAACTCGGCAATCGATGCCATCACCTGCTGCAGTTGCTCATGCAGCAGCGTCTGGCTGGCCGCGCGGGACTCGATCAGCAGCGCGCAGGCATTGTCTGACAGGCCTTTTACCCACAGCGGCATGCCGGGCATGTTCTGCACCGAACGCAGGCTGCGCCGGTCGAGCAGCTCCACGGCAGACACCGGCTGGCGCTTGAGCAGGGTGACCGCGCGGCAGCAGCTTTCGACGCTGGGGAAGACCAGCAAGGCGCTGGCTTTGTGCGGGTGGTCGGGCACGGTGTCGTAGGTGACGGCGCTGATGAAGCCCAGCGTGCCTTCAGACCCGACCAGCAGGTGCTGCAGGATGTCGAGCGGCTGGTCGTAGTCCACCAGGGCATTGAGGGACAGCCCGGTAGTGTTCTTCAGCCGGTACTTGTGGCGGATGCGGTCGGCGAGTTCGGTGTTGGCGCGGGTTTCACGGCCCAGGCGCGCCAGTGCTTCGAGCAGGTCGGCGTGGCTGTGCTCGAAGGCGCTGACGCTGGCCGGGTCTTCGCTGTCCAGGCGGGTGCCGTCGGCCAGCACCAGGCGCAGGCCGGCCAGGGTGTGGTAGGTGTTTTGCGCGGTGCCGCAGCACATGCCGCTGGCGTTGTTGGCGACGATGCCGCCGATCTTGCAGGCGTTGATTGAGGCGGGGTCCGGGCCGATCTTGCGCCCGAACGGTGCCAGCCAGGCGTTGGCCTGGGCGCCGATCACGCCGGGCTGCAGGCGGATCTGCTCGCCCTGGCCGCGGATTTCGCGGCCGTTCCAGTTGTCGCCGAGCACAATCAGCACCGAGTCGCTGATGGCCTGCCCAGACAAGCTGGTGCCGGCCGCGCGGAAGGTCACCGGCACGCGCTCGCGCTGGGCCAGTTGCAGCAGGCCGACCACTTCGTCCTCGGACTCGACGCGCACCACCAGCTTGGGGATCAGCCGATAAAAGCTGGCATCGGTGCCAAAGGCCAGGGTGGAGGTGGGGTCGTCGAAACGGCGTTCGGCGGGTATCAGGCGCTCGGCATCACGCAGGAACGCGGCGGGCAGGCTCATGCAATCTCCTCGCGGGGCCGCGGCGTCTGGTGCGCCGCATGCCCCGGTCAATCAGGCGGTGTTTCGTGCAGGCGTTCAGGCGCCCAGTTCGCGGACTAGCGAGTCGCGGGTGATCTCGCTGATCGACTTGGCGCCGGTGAGCACCATGGCCACGCGCATTTCCTTCTCGAACAGTTCGAGCAGGTTTTTCACCCCGGCCTCGCCATGCACGGCCAGCGCCCAGAGGAAGGCGCGGCCAATCAGCACGGTGTCGGCGCCCATGGCGATCATGCGCACCACGTCGAGGCCGCTGCGGATGCCGGAATCGGCGAGAATCTTCAGCTCGCCCTTGACCGCATCGGCAATCGCCGGCAGGGCGCGGGCGCTGGACAGCACGCCGTCGAGCTGGCGGCCGCCATGGTTGGACACGACGATGCCGTCGGCGCCGAACTTGACCGCGTCACGGGCGTCGTCGGCATCGAGGATGCCCTTGATGATCATCGGGCCCTCCCAGAAGTCGCGGATCCACTCCAGGTCTTTCCAGGAGATCGACGGGTCGAAGTTGTTGCCCAGCCAGCCGATGTAGTCGGCAAGGCCGGTGGGGTTACCACGGTATTTGGAGATGTTGCCGAGGTCGTGCGGGCGGCCCATCACGCCGACGTCCCAGGCCCACTCGGGGTGGGTCATGGCTTGCAGTACGCGGCGCATCGGGCCGTTACGGCCGCTCATGCCGGAGTGGGCGTCGCGGTAGCGGGCGCCGGGCACGGGCATGTCGACGGTGAACACCAAGGTCTTGACCCCGGCCGCCTTGGCCCGCTCCAGCGCATTGCGCATGAAGCCGCGGTCCTTGAGCACATACAACTGGAACCACATCGGCCGGTTGATGGCCGGGGCCACTTCTTCGATCGGGCACACCGACACGGTGGACATGGTGAACGGGATGCCATGGGCTGCTGCGGCGCGTGCCGCCTGCACTTCGCCACGGCGGGCGTACATGCCGGTCAGGCCGACCGGGGCCAGGGCCACGGGCATGCTCAGGGTTTCGTCGAACAGCTGGGTTTCCAGGCTGAGCTCGGACATGTTCTTCAACACGCGCTGGCGCAGGGCGATGCTGGCCAGGTCCGAGACGTTGTGGCGCAGCGTGTGCTCGGCGTAGGCGCCGCCGTCGGCGTAGTGGAAGAGGAAGGGGGGCAGCTTGCGTTGGGCCGCGGCGCGATAGTCGGTAGAGGCGGAAATGATCATGGATTCTCGCAGCGTTGCTTGAGGGGAACGCCGGGCGCGCCTTGGCGCCCGGCCCCTTTCACTTTAGTGATGAACCAGCATGCCGGTCAGCCAGTAAGCCTGGACCAAGGTGATCAGGCCCACGATGGTGGCGAAGAACAGGCTGTGCTTGACGGTGAAGCGGAACAGGTCGGACTCCTTGCCCACCAGGCCGGTGGCGGCGCAGGCCACGGCAATGGATTGTGGCGAGATCATCTTGCCGGTCACGCCGCCGCTGGTGTTGGCGGCCACCAGCAGGGTGTCGTTGACCCCGATCTGGTGCGCGGTGGTGGCTTGCAGCGAGCTGAACAGGGCATTGGACGAGGTGTCCGAGCCGGTCAGGAACACGCCCAGCCAGCCGAGGAACGGCGAGAAGAACGGGAACGCGGCGCCGGTGCCAGCCAATACCAGGGCCATGGTCGAGGACATGCCCGAGTAGTTGGTGACGAAGGCGAAGGCCAGCACCATACCAATCGACAGGATCGGCCAGCGCAGCTCCCAGAACGTCTCTTTGAAAGTGGTAAGACCAGTTTTGAAGTTGATCTTCAGCACCGCCATGGAGATCAGCGCCGAGAGGAAGATCGCGGTGCCGGTGGCGGAGATCGGGTCGAGCTTGAACACCGCTGGCATGGCGGTCGGCGCGGCAACGATCGGCGCGGTCTTGATCACCAGCTGGTCAAGGTGCGGGATGGCGAAGTTGAACACGAAGTTGTACATCGCACCGCCCGGCGCGAACGCGGCCTTGAACGGTTTCAAGGTCCAGATGGTGACCAGCACGGTGAGGATCAGGAACGGCGACCAGGCCTTGAAGATCTCGCCGAAGCTGTACGGGCTCGGCTGGCTGCCGCTTGATTGCACGACCGCGGCGCCGACGCTGCCCTTGGCTTGCGCGAACGAGCGCTTGGGCTGCCAGACTTTCAGGAACAGGGTCAGGCAGATCAGGCTGGCCAGGGCCGAGGTGATGTCGGGCAGCTCTGGGCCGATGAAGTTCGAGGTGAAGTACTGGGTCACTGCAAAGCTCAGGCCGGCGACCAGGGCTGCAGGCCAGGTCTCCTTCACGCCGCGCACGCCGTCCATCATGAACACCAGCCAGAACGGCACGAACAGCGACAGCAGCGGCAGCTGGCGGCCGGTCATGGCGCCGATGTGGAAGGCGTCGATGCCCGTCACCTGGCCGGCGACGATGATCGGGATGCCCAGCGCGCCGAAGGCGACCGGTGCGGTGTTGGCGATCAGGCACAGGCCGGCGGCGTACAGCGGGTTGAAGCCCAGGCCCACCAGCAAGGCGGCCGTGATGGCCACCGGTGCGCCGAAGCCGGCCGCGCCTTCCAGGAAGGCACCGAAGCAGAAGCCGATCAGCAGCACTTGCAGGCGCTGGTCGTCGGTGATCGACAGCACCGAGCTGCGGATGACTTCGAACTGGCCGCTCTTGACCGTGAGTTTGTACAGGAACACCGCGGCAACGATGATCCAGGCAATCGGCCAGAGGCCGTAGAGGAAGCCGTAACCCGCGGCGGCCAAGGCCATGTCGACAGGCATCTGGAAGGCGAAGATCGCCACCAGGATCGACAACCCGAGGGTGATGCTGCCGGCCACGTGGCCTTTGAGGCGGAACACGGCCAGGGCAAGGAAGAAGAACACGATAGGGATGACCGCCGCCAGTGCGGACAGGCCGAGACTACCAAGCGGGCTATAGAGTTGTTGCCAGGTTTGCATATGGGGTGGCCCCTAATTGTTGTTGGTCAGCACTGGCATTGGATAATTGGTAAGACCAATTTACAATGTCTGGGCGCTAGGTTAAAAGCGCTGTCGTGGGTGTGTCAATTTGTCCGACACAAAACTTTCGTCGCGTGCCGATGAGCGGGCGTCTGATGAGCTTGGAAAAACACCGGGTGATGGGTGTGTGTGCAGCGCGGATCGGCGAGAATAGGCGCCCCCCTGATATTTGCCGGGGGTTTGTGGAGAGCATGTGATGGTTTTTGATCAGGTCCGCCAACGGCGCCTGTCCGACGACATCGTCGATCGGTTGGAAGGGATGATTCTCGAAGGCACGCTGACCTCGGGCCAGCGGCTGCCGGCCGAGCGCGTTCTGGCCGAGCAGTTCGGTGTGTCGCGCCCGTCACTGCGTGAGGCCATCCAGAAACTTGTGGCCAAGGGGCTGCTGATCAGCCGCCAGGGCGGTGGCAATTACGTCGCCGAGTCACTGGGCTCGACGTTCAGCGACCCGCTGTTGCAGTTGCTGGAGCACAGCCCCGAGGCGCAGCGCGACCTGCTTGAGTTTCGCCATACCTTGGAGGCGTCCTGCGCGTATTACGCGGCCCAGCGCGCCACCGAGCCGGACCGTGCCCGGCTCAAGGCAGCCTTCGACACGCTGCAGGACTGCTATACCCGGGTTGACCAAGTGACGCGGGCAGAGGAGGGCGCAGCGGATGCGCGCTTTCACCTGGCGATTGCCGAGGCCAGCCATAACGCGGTCTTGCTGCATACCATCCGCGGCTTGTTCGACCTGCTCAAGCGCAACGTGGTGACCAACATCGGCGGCATGTACCAACAGCGGACCGAAACCCGGGACATGCTGATCAGTCAGCACCGGGAGCTGTACCTGGCGATTGTCGAGGGCAGGGCGGAGGAGGCGCGGGAGGTTTCCAGCCGGCACATTCTGTATGTGCAGGAGGTGCTGGAAGAGGCGCACGAAGAGGCGCAGCGCGTGGCGCGGGCAGAGCGACGCAGCGGACGCTGAGGTCTGCGTTTGCAGTACCGGCCTCTTCGCGGGGCAAGCCCGCTCCCACACGTAACCCACCGAATTTGAAGGCAGTGGGTTAACTGTGGGAACGGGCTTGCCCCGCGAAGAGGCCCGCACAGGCTAAAGAAGAGCTAGTCTTCCTTGCCCTTGTTCCGCACGGCACGCTGCAGCTCGCGGTTGGAATCGCGTTCGCGCACGGTGTCGCGCTTGTCGAATTCCTTCTTGCCCTTGCCAAGCGCGATCTCGCACTTGATCAGGTGCTTGCTCCAGTACAGCGCCAAGGCCACACAGGTGTAGCCCTTCTGCGCCACCGCCGCTTCCACACGCTCCAGCTCGCGCTTGTTCAGCAGCAGCTTGCGCGAGCGGATGGGGTCGGCGATGACGTGGGTGCTGGCCGTGGTCAGTGGGGTGATGTGGCTGCCGAACAGCCAGGCTTCGCCATCCTTGAGCAGCACGTAGCTGTCGGTCAGGTGCGCCTTGCCGGCCCGCAGGCTCTTTACTTCCCAACCGGACAGGACCAGCCCGGCCTCGAACTTGTGTTCGATGAAGTAATCGTGTCGCGCTTTCTTGTTTTGCGCGATGGTCCCGGTCGGATGTTTCTTTTGTTTAGCCATAGGGGCGGCATTATAGGCAACTCGATGCGTCGTCGGCTATGGGATTTCGGTGTGCTTGAGCCACCGCAATGAATACCGGACAATACAGGCCCTGTCGTAGGTACAGAACCTGTTTTCGGCACGCTGCGAAGCGCCGCCACCCAGCCTTGGAAGTGACGCCTGGATGACTACCCATATTCAACGCTCCGCCCTGCTGCCGTATCCCGCCCAGGCGCTCTATGATCTGGTCAATGACGTGGCCAGCTACCCGCAGTTCCTGCCGTGGTGCTCTGCCGCTACCGTGATCGAGGCCAGCGACACGCACATGCGGGCCAAGCTCGAAGTGGCCAAGGGCGGCATGAGCCAGCATTTCGTCACGCGCAATGTGCTGGTCCCGGGCCAATCCATCGAAATGAACCTGGAGGAGGGGCCGTTCTCCCAGCTGCATGGTGTGTGGGTGTTCAAGCCGTTGGGCGAGAAGGCCTGCAAAATCAGCCTGGACCTGTCCTTCGACTATGCCGGCCCCTTGGTGCGCGCCACATTGGGGCCGCTGTTCAATCAGGCTGCCAACACCCTGGTCGATGCCTTCTGCCAGCGTGCCAAGCAGCTGAATAGCTGAGTGCTGGCCGCAAACGAAAAAGCCCGGGCCTAGGCCCGGGCTTTTTAATGCCACCCGCGTTTATTGCGGGGAGGTTTCCAGCGGTGCTGGCGTCGGGACCGGCGTGGCCTCGATGGTGTCGATTTCGCGCTGGATGGACTCTTCCACCGAACCCGGCTTGGCCGGTTTCTCTTCAGGCTGAGGCGTAGCCTGCTCTGGCTGAGCCGCAGGGCTGACAGTGGTGTCGCTGCTGCCACCGAGGATTTCCTGGTCGCGGCTCACCCCTGGCATGAAGTCGCCCGACAGGCTGACCAGTTGGTCGCCCTCGTTGAAGAAAATGCTCATGCGCTCTTGCTGGCGTTTTCCGCCACCAGGTTGCAGGCTGTACAGGTAGTCCCAACGGTTGGTGTTGAACGTATCCTGAATCAGGGGGTTGCCCATGATAAACCTTACTTGCCGTCGGGTCATTCCCGGGCGTAATTGGTCTATCATGTCCTGCGTGACGACATTGCCCTGCTGGATGTCGATTTTGTAAACCCCGGGAAACGAGCAACCGGCGAGTGCGAGCAGTCCCACTAGGGTGAGGCTGGTTAGCAAGAGCTTGGTGTTTTGCATCGGTGGGCGACTTCCACTATCTTGGCTGGACAACGTAAACCCCGATCATACCCGTATTAAGAGAAGCTGCGAAGCAGCATCGGCGAGAAAGCTGACCATGGTTGAAAATAGCGAATTACGCAAAGCCGGTCTCAAGGTTACCCTGCCTCGAGTAAAGATCCTTCAGATGCTCGACTCTACCGAGCAGCGTCACATGAGTGCCGAGGATGTGTACAAGGCCTTGATGGAAGCTGGTGAGGACGTTGGCCTGGCCACCGTCTACCGCGTGCTGACCCAGTTCGAAGCGGCGGGTCTGGTGGTTCGCCACAACTTCGACGGCGGCCACGCAGTCTTCGAGCTGGCGGATGGCGGTCACCACGACCACATGGTCAACGTGGAAACCAGCGAAGTCATCGAGTTCATGGACGCTGAAATCGAGAAGCGTCAGCGCGAGATCGTGGCCGAGCATGGCTTCGAGCTGGTGGACCACAATCTGGTCCTGTACGTGCGTAAGAAAAAGTAACGATTTCGATCGTTATAAATAGCAAAGGCGACCTTCGGGTCGCCTTTGTGCTTTGTGCTGCAGGAAAATGCTGGGGGCACGGCTCACGCCTTGCCGCTGACCACCATCTTGCGCGCATGCGCCAGGGATTCCTTGGTGAGGTCGATGCCGCCGAGCATGCGCGCCACTTCCTCGACCCGTTCGCGTTTGCCCAGGCTGGCCACCGCCGTGTGGGTGGTGTCGCTGTGGCGCACCTTGTGCACGAACAGGTGGTGGTGCCCTTGCGCCGCAACCTGCGGCAAGTGGGTCACGGTCAGTACCTGGCCGCGCTCACCCAGCCGGCGCAGCAGTTGGCCGACGATTTCGGCGGTGGGGCCGCCGATGCCGACGTCCACTTCGTCGAAGACCAGGGTAGGGATGCGTGAGGTCTGCGCGGTAATCACCTGGATGGCCAGGCTGATGCGTGACAGCTCACCGCCCGAGGCCACTTTCGCCAGGCCTTTGAGCGGTTGCCCCGGGTTGGCGCTTACCAGCAGTTCGATCTGCTCCAGGCCGTGGGGCGACAGGTCGTTGCCCTCGTTAGGGATCAGTTCGATGCAGAAGCGCCCGCCCGGCATTCCCAGGCGCTGGACCTCCAGTTCCACAGCCACCGCCAGTTGCTGGGCGGCCTGCTGGCGCAAGGCGCTCAGTTCGCGCGCCCGTTCCTTGTAATGCTGGGCATAGGCCGCCAGTTCTTCGCCCAGGCGCTCGATCGACTCGTCGCTGGCGTTCAGGCCTTCCAGCTCTTCCATCAACCGTTGCTGCAGGTGGGGCAGTTCGGTGGGGTGCACGCGGTGCTTGCGGGCCAGGGTATAGATAGTGTCGAGGCGTTCTTCCAGGGCCTGCAGGCGCATTGGGTCGGCGTCGAAGTGATCGAGGAAGCGGTTGAGCTCGCCCACGGCTTCTTCGACCTGAATCTGCGCACTGGCGATCAGGTTGGCGGCCTCGCCCAAGGCCTTCGGTGAGTTGCTGGCGGCGCCCAGCCGGTTGAGGCTGGCGGTGAGGGCGCTGAGCACATTGCCCGAGTCGCTCTCGCTGCACTGGTCGATGACCTGGCGGCAGATGCCGAACAGGGCCTCGGCATTGGTCAGGTTCTTGTGTTCCTGCTCCAGCTGCTCCAGCTCGTTTTCGCCCAGGCCGAGGTTGTCCAGCTCTTCCAACTGATAGCTGAGCAGTTGGTGGCGGGCGCGCTGCTCGTCACCTGAATTGGACAGGCGCTCCAGCTCCAGGCGGGTCTGGTTCCAGCGTTTGGCAGCCAGTTGCACCTGGCGGGCCAGGTCGATGGCGCCGGCGTACTCGTCCAGCAGGCGCCGATGGGTGTCGGTCTTGAGCAGCGACTGGTGCTCGTGCTGGCTGTGGATGTCGATCAACAGCTCGCCGAGCGACTTCAAGTCGCCCAGCGGGCAGGGCGTGCCATTGATGTAGCCGCGGCTGCGGCCTTCGGCGGTGATCACCCGGCGCAGGATGCACGGGCCGTCGTTGTCCAGGTCGCGCTCGGCAAGCCAGGTGCGCGCTTCGGGGATATCTGCCAGGTCGAAGGTGGCGAGGATGTCTGCCTTGTCTGCGCCGGGGCGCACCACGCCGCTGTCCGCACGGTCGCCGAGGGCCAGGCCGAGGGCGTCGAGCATGATCGATTTGCCTGCGCCGGTCTCGCCGGTGATGACGGACATGCCGCGGGCAAGTTCGAGGTCAAGGTGCTCGACGATGGCGTAGTTGTGAATAGACAGGTGCAGCAGCATGGGGGCGGCTCCCGAAGGGTCAGGTCTGGTTATTTATACAGTACTTTTTTCTACCCTGACAATGCCCGCTCGCACATTCTCATCCGCCCGGGAAAACCATGTTGCCCCTTGAAGCTGGTTTTTCCGGCCCCATATAGCCGACAACAAAGGCGAGCCTGGCTCGCAATCCAGAAATCTGCGCAGGAGAGACCCAATGGCTGACGAACAGCTGAATGAGAAAGACCTTAACGTCGAAGAGACTGGTGCAGCAGATGTCGGCGCCCGTGTTCTGGAGCTCGAGGAACAGCTGGCCGCCGCCAAGGATCAGTCGCTGCGCGCCGTTGCCGACTTGCAGAACGTGCGCCGTCGCGCCGAGCAGGATGTCGAGAAGGCGCACAAGTTCGCCCTGGAAAAATTCGCTGGCGACCTGTTGCCGGTGATCGACAGCCTGGAGCGCGGCCTGGAACTGTCCAATGCCGACGACGAAAGCATCAAGCCGATGCGTGAAGGCATCGAGCTGACCCTGAAGATGTTCCACGACACCCTCAAGCGCTACAACCTCGAGGCTGTCGACCCGCACGGCGAACCGTTCAATGCCGAGCACCACCAGGCCATGGCCATGGAAGAAAGCGCCGAGGTCGAGCCTAACAGCGTGCTCAAGGTGTTCCAGAAGGGCTACCTGCTCAACGGCCGCCTGCTGCGCCCCGCCATGGTGGTGGTCAGCAAGGCGCCGAGCGCCGCTCAGCCTTCGATCAATGAAAAGGCTTGAAATCTGTCGGGGCAACCCCATCTAGGTGTCAAGCCTTCAAGTATTACCGCAGTTGGCCAAAGTAGTCGCTGCTAACCAAATTCAAGTTTCGGGAGAGTTAACATGGGTAAAATCATCGGTATCGACCTGGGGACCACCAACTCGTGCGTCTCCATCCTGGAAAACGGTAACGTCAAAGTCATCGAAAACGCCGAAGGTGCGCGTACTACCCCTTCGATCGTGGCCTATGCCAACGATGGCGAAATCCTGGTAGGCCAGTCTGCCAAGCGTCAGGCTGTCACCAACCCGCACAACACCCTGTTCGCAGTGAAGCGCCTGATTGGCCGTCGCTTCGAAGAGCAAGTGGTGCAAAAAGACATCGAGCTGGTTCCGTACAAAATCGCCAAGGCCGACAACGGTGACGCCTGGGTCGAAGTCAACGGCCAGAAAATGGCGCCGCCGCAAATCAGCGCCGAAGTCCTGAAAAAGATGAAGAAGACCGCCGAAGACTACCTCGGCGAGCCTGTCACCGAAGCGGTCATCACCGTGCCGGCCTACTTCAACGACAGCCAGCGTCAGGCCACCAAAGACGCCGGTCGCATCGCGGGCCTGGACGTAAAGCGCATCATCAACGAACCGACCGCTGCGGCACTGGCCTATGGCATGGACAAAGCCAAGGGCGACCACACTGTCATCGTTTATGACCTGGGTGGCGGTACCTTCGACGTTTCGGTCATCGAAATCGCCGAAGTCGACGGTGAGCACCAGTTTGAAGTACTGGCTACCAACGGCGACACCTTCCTGGGTGGCGAAGACTTCGACATGCTGCTGATTGACTACCTCGTCGAGGAGTTCAAGAAAGAGTCCGGCATGAACCTGAAGGGTGACCCGCTGGCCATGCAGCGCCTGAAAGAAGCCGCTGAAAAGGCCAAGATCGAGCTGTCGTCCGCGCAGCAGACCGACGTCAACCTGCCGTACATCACTGCAGATGCCACCGGTCCTAAGCACTTGAACGTGAAAATCTCCCGCGCCAAGCTGGAGTCGCTGGTTGAAGGCCTGGTGCAGCGCACCATCGAGCCTTGCCGCATCGCGCTGAAAGATGCCGGCATCGACGCCAGCAAGATCGACGACGTGATCCTGGTCGGCGGCCAGACCCGTATGCCGCTGGTACAGAAAACCGTTGCCGACTTCTTCGGCAAGGAAGCCCGCAAGGACGTCAACCCGGACGAAGCCGTCGCCATGGGCGCCGCTATCCAGGGTGCTGTATTGGCCGGTGACGTGAAAGACGTACTGCTGCTGGACGTCAGCCCGCTGACCCTGGGTATCGAAACCATGGGTGGCGTGATGACTGCGCTGATCGAGAAGAACACCACCATCCCGACCAAGAAGTCGCAGGTGTTCTCGACTGCCGACGACAACCAGAGCGCCGTGACCATTCACGTGCTGCAAGGTGAGCGTAAGCAGGCTTCGAGCAACAAGTCGCTGGGCAAGTTCGACCTGGCCGAGATCCCGCCAGCACCACGCGGTGTTCCGCAGATCGAAGTGACCTTCGACATCGACGCCAACGGCATCCTGCACGTCGGCGCGAAAGACAAGGCCACCGGCAAGACCCAGTCGATCGTGATCAAGGCCAACTCCGGCCTGTCCGATGACGAAATCGAGCGCATGGTGCGTGACGCCGAGGCCAACGCCGAGGAAGACCGCAAGTTCGAAGAGCTGGCCGCTGCCCGTAACCAGGGTGATGCACTGGTTCACTCGACCCGCAAGATGGTCGCTGATGCAGGTGACAAGGTCACCGCTGAAGAGAAAACCGCCATCGAAGCGGCAGTCGTTGCCCTGGAAGCCGCTGTCAAAGGCGACGACAAGGCCGCGATCGAAGCCAAGGTCGAAGAGCTGTCCAAGGTCTCCGCGCCAGTGGCTCAGAAGATGTACGCCGAGCAGCAAGCCGAACAGCCTCAGGGCGGCGCGCAGCAGGCCGAACCGGAAGCCAAGCACGATGACGTGGTTGACGCCGAGTTCGAAGAAGTAAAAGGCGACGACAAGAAGTAATTTTTGCATGTTGTCGGCCAGCTCACCGCCGTTTGGCGGTGAGCTGGTAGGATGTCGCCGCGCGGGGGCTTGCTCCCGCGTTGGTGTGTCTGGAATACGCGAATTTTTACAGCATCTGTCAGGACGCATTCGCGCGGCAGGTGCTTACGGCACAGCGCCCATGCGCCTATGCGCAGCGCTCTGTCGAACGCCCTCAAGAGTGCAAATGACCTATGGCAAAGCGTGATTATTATGAGGTCCTGGGTGTCGAGCGTGGCGCCAACGAAGGTGATCTCAAAAAGGCCTATCGCCGCCTGGCGATGAAGTACCACCCCGACCGCAACCCGGGCGACAAGGAGTCGGAAGAGCAGTTCAAGGAGGCCAACGAGGCCTACGAAGTGCTGTCCGATGCCAGCAAGCGTGCGGCCTATGACCAGTATGGTCACGCCGGCGTCGACCCTAGCATGGGTGGCGGTGGTGCCGGCTTCGGTGGTGCCAACTTCTCCGACATCTTCGGCGATGTGTTCAGTGATTTCTTCGGTGGCGGCCGTGGCGGCTCGCGCGGTGGCGCCCAGCGTGGCAGCGACCTGCGTTACACCCTGGAGCTGAACCTGGAAGAAGCGGTGCGTGGCACCACGGTCAGTATCCGCGTTCCTACCCTGGTCAACTGCAACCCTTGTGATGGTTCCGGCGCGAAGAAGGGCTCGACCCCGTCGACCTGCCCGACCTGCGGCGGTATCGGCCAGGTGCGCATGCAGCAAGGCTTCTTCTCGGTGCAGCAGACCTGCCCGCGCTGCCATGGCCAGGGCAAGATCATCACCGACCCTTGCGGCGCGTGTCACGGCGAAGGCCGTGTCGAGGAATACAAGACGCTGTCGGTCAAGGTGCCGGCCGGTGTCGATACCGGTGACCGCATTCGCCTGTCGGGCGAGGGCGAGGCCGGTACCCATGGTGGCCCGACTGGCGACCTGTACGTGGTCATCAACGTGCGTGAGCACGAGATCTTCCAGCGCGATGGCAAGCACCTGTACTGCGAAGTGCCGATCAGCTACACCGACGCTGCCCTGGGTGGCGAGCTGGAAGTGCCGACCCTCGATGGCCGGGTGAAGCTGAAGATCCCGGAAGGCACCCAGACCGGCAAGCAGTTCCGTCTGCGCGGCAAAGGTGTGGCACCGGTTCGCGGTGGTGGGGCAGGTGACCTGCTGTGCCGCGTTGCGGTGGAAACCCCGGTCAACCTCAGTCGTCGCCAGCGCGAGCTGCTCGAAGAGCTGCGTGATTCGCTGGAAGGCGACAGCTCCCATTCGCCCAAGGCCAATGGCTGGTTCGATGGCGTGAAGCGCTTCTTCGGCGATCTCTGACAAGGAACAGGTTATGCGACGTATTGCGGTAATGGGCGCGGCAGGGCGGATGGGCAAGACCCTGGTCGAAGCTGTGCAGCACCAAGCGCCTCAGGCGGGTTTGACGGCGGCGATCGATCGCCCTGACAGCAGCCTGGTAGGGGCTGATGCAGGGGAGTTGGCGGCCTTGGGTCGTATTGGCGTGCCGATCTCCGACGACTTGGTCAAGGTTGTGGACGAGTTCGACGTGCTGATCGACTTCACGCACCCTTCAGTGACCCTGAAGAACCTCGCGTTCTGCCGCAAGGCGGGCAAGGCCATGGTCATTGGCACTACTGGCTTTACGCCGGAAGAGAAAGCGTTGCTGGTCGAAGCGGGCAAGGATATCCCGATCGTCTTTGCCGCCAACTTCAGCGTTGGCGTCAACCTGTGCCTGAAGCTGCTGGACACCGCAGCGCGCGTACTGGGCGACGAGGTCGACATCGAGATCCTCGAGGCGCACCACCGGCACAAGGTCGATGCGCCGTCGGGTACTGCGCTGCGCATGGGTGAAGTGGTGGCTCAGGCGTTGGGGCGTGACCTGAAGGAAGTGGCCGTGTATGGCCGCGAAGGCCAGACCGGTGCGCGTGATCGCCAGACCATCGGCTTCGCTACCGTGCGTGCCGGTGACGTGGTGGGTGACCACACCGTGCTGTTCGCCGCCGAAGGCGAGCGGGTGGAGATCACCCACAAGGCCTCGAGCCGCATGACCTTCGCCAAGGGTGCGGTGCGTGCCGCGCTGTGGCTGGATGGGCGTGAGCCGGGGCTGTACGACATGCAGGACGTGCTGGGGCTGCACTGATCTGTGTGGGAACGGCCTGGTGTCGTGAAAGGGTCGCAGAGCGGGCCCGGGGGTGTAGCGGCGCCGCTGGAATCCCGGGACTGCTGCGCAGTCCTTTCGCGACGCAAGGCCGCTCCTACAGGTCCCCAATGCCAGCGAGGTCAGCCTGTCGCAATCATGTGTTTTAGAGACACATATACGGTAGACCGAAAACGCACTTTTCTGTAAGCTACAGCTTTAGTGTGTCCACTAAAAGCGCGCAGCGAATTGAATTCAGCACATGAAAGCGGGGTGACGTGTCCATACGTCACTCCGCTTTTTTGCAACCTGCGATCGCCCTTTCATGCTTGATTTACGGGAGGTCTTCTTGACAAAGCCAGCCATACTCGCCCTTGCCGACGGCAGTATTTTTCGCGGTGAAGCCATCGGTGCCGACGGTCAGACCGTTGGTGAGGTGGTGTTCAACACCGCTATGACCGGCTACCAGGAAATCCTTACAGACCCTTCCTACGCCCAGCAAATCGTTACCCTGACCTATCCGCACATCGGCAACACCGGTACCACCCCGGAAGACGCCGAGTCGAACCGTGTCTGGTCTGCCGGCCTGGTCATCCGTGACCTGCCGCTGCTGGCCAGCAACTGGCGTAACACCCAGTCGCTGCCTGACTACCTCAAGGCCAACAACGTCGTCGCCATCGCCGGCATCGACACCCGTCGCCTGACCCGTATCCTGCGTGAAAAGGGCGCTCAGAACGGCTGCATCCTCGCCGGTGACAACATCAGCGAAGAAGCCGCCATCGCCGCTGCCCGCGCCTTCCCGGGCCTCAAGGGCATGGACCTGGCCAAGGTCGTTTCCACCAAAGAGCGTTACGAGTGGCGCTCCAGCGTGTGGGAACTGAAAACCGACAGCCACCCGACCCTGGAAGCTTCCGAGCTGCCTTACCACGTGGTCGCCTTCGACTACGGCGTCAAGCTGAACATCCTGCGCATGCTGGTTGCTCGTGGCTGCCGCGTGACCGTGGTGCCTGCCCAGACCCCGGCCAGCGAAGTGCTCGCACTCAACCCTGATGGCGTGTTCCTGTCCAACGGCCCTGGTGATCCGGAGCCTTGCGACTACGCCATCCAGGCCATCAAGGAAGTCCTTGAAACCGAGATCCCGGTATTCGGTATCTGCCTCGGCCACCAGCTGCTGGCCCTGGCCTCCGGCGCCAAGACCGTCAAGATGGGCCACGGCCACCACGGTGCCAACCACCCGGTCCAGGACCTGGACACCGGCGTGGTCATGATCACCAGCCAGAACCACGGTTTCGCCGTTGACGAAGCCACGCTGCCGGGCAACGTCCGCGCCATCCACAAGTCGCTGTTCGACGGTACCCTGCAGGGCATCGAGCGCACCGACAAGAGCGCGTTCAGCTTCCAGGGCCACCCTGAAGCGAGCCCAGGCCCGACTGACGTCGCGCCACTGTTCGATCGTTTCATCGATGCCATGGCCAAGCGCCGCTGAGCATCCTGCATCAAGGCCCCGGGCCGGCTCGCGCCGCGCCCGGAAGCGCCTGACCCAGATTGTTCAAGACGGCTTGCCGACTGACCCGCGGATTTGAGTGACAACCATGCCAAAACGTACAGACATCAAAAGCATCCTGATTCTCGGCGCTGGCCCGATCGTGATCGGCCAGGCCTGTGAATTCGACTACTCCGGCGCCCAGGCTTGCAAAGCCCTGCGCGAGGAAGGCTATCGCGTCATCCTGGTGAACTCCAACCCGGCCACCATCATGACCGACCCGGCCATGGCCGACGCCACCTACATCGAGCCGATCAAATGGCAGTCGGTGGCCAAGATCATCGAGCAGGAGCGCCCTGACGCCGTCCTGCCGACCATGGGCGGCCAAACCGCACTGAACTGCGCCCTGGACCTGGAGCGCCACGGCGTTCTGGAAAAGTTCGGCGTAGAGATGATCGGCGCCAACGCCGACACCATCGACAAGGCAGAAGACCGTTCGCGCTTCGACAAGGCGATGAAAGACATCGGCCTGGAATGCCCGCGCTCCGGTATCGCCCACAGCATGGAGGAGGCCAATGCGGTCCTCGAGAAGCTCGGCTTCCCATGCATCATCCGTCCGTCCTTCACCATGGGCGGCACCGGTGGTGGTATCGCCTACAACCGTGAAGAGTTCGAAGAAATCTGCGCCCGTGGTCTGGACCTGTCGCCGACCAAAGAGCTGCTGATCGACGAATCGCTGATCGGCTGGAAGGAATACGAGATGGAGGTGGTCCGCGACAAGAAGGACAACTGCATCATCGTCTGCTCGATCGAGAACTTCGACCCGATGGGCGTGCACACCGGCGACTCGATCACCGTTGCCCCAGCACAGACCCTGACCGACAAGGAATACCAGATCATGCGCAACGCCTCGCTGGCGGTGCTGCGTGAAATCGGTGTCGAAACCGGCGGTTCCAACGTGCAGTTCGGTATCTGCCCAGACACCGGCCGCATGGTCGTGATCGAGATGAACCCGCGTGTATCGCGTTCGTCGGCCCTGGCTTCCAAGGCCACCGGCTTCCCGATCGCCAAGATCGCCGCCAAGCTGGCTGTCGGCTACACCCTCGATGAGCTGCAGAACGACATCACCGGCGGCCGTACCCCGGCGTCGTTCGAACCGTCGATCGACTACGTCGTCACCAAGCTGCCACGTTTCGCCTTCGAGAAATTCCCGAAAGCCGACGCCCGCCTGACCACCCAGATGAAATCCGTGGGTGAAGTCATGGCCATCGGCCGTACCTTCCAGGAATCCCTGCAGAAAGCCCTGCGCGGCCTGGAAGTCGGTGTTTGCGGTCTGGACCCGAAAGTTGACCTGGCCAGCGCCGAAGCGGCCAGCATCCTCAAGCGCGAGCTGACCGTGCCGGGCGCCGAGCGTATCTGGTATGTGGCCGACGCCATGCGTTCGGGCATGACCTGCGAAGAGATCTTCGCCCTGACCGGCATCGACATGTGGTTCCTGGTTCAGATGGAAGACCTGATCAAGGAAGAAGAGAAGGTCAAGACCCTGGCCCTGTCGGCCATCGATAAAGGCATGATGCTGCGCCTCAAGCGCAAAGGCTTCTCGGACCAGCGCCTGGCTGTGCTGCTCGGCATTACCGACAAGAACCTGCGTCGTCACCGCCACAAGCTGGAAGTGTTCCCGGTCTACAAGCGCGTCGACACCTGCGCTGCCGAGTTCGCCACCGACACCGCCTACCTGTATTCGACCTACGAGGAAGAGTGCGAGGCCAACCCGTCGACCCGCGACAAGATCATGATCCTGGGTGGCGGCCCTAACCGTATCGGCCAAGGCATCGAGTTCGACTACTGCTGCGTGCACGCGGCCCTGGCGCTGCGTGAAGACGGTTACGAGACCATCATGGTCAACTGCAACCCGGAAACCGTCTCCACCGACTACGACACCTCCGACCGTCTGTACTTCGAGCCGCTGACCCTGGAAGACGTGCTGGAAGTCTGCCGTGTCGAGAAGCCGAAGGGCGTGATCGTTCACTACGGCGGCCAGACCCCGCTGAAACTGGCACGCGCCCTGGAAGAAGCCGGCGTACCGATCATCGGTACCAGCCCGGACGCCATCGACCGCGCCGAAGACCGCGAGCGCTTCCAGCAGATGGTTCAGCGCCTGAACCTGCTGCAGCCGCCAAACGCGACCGTGCGCAGCGAAGACGAGGCCATCCGTGCCGCTGGCGGTATCGGTTACCCACTGGTGGTGCGCCCGTCGTACGTACTGGGTGGCCGCGCCATGGAGATCGTCTACGAGCTGGACGAGCTCAAGCGCTACCTGCGTGAAGCCGTACAGGTGTCCAACGACAGCCCGGTGCTGCTCGACCACTTCCTCAACTGCGCCATCGAGATGGACGTGGATGCGGTCTGCGACGGCACCGACGTGGTGATCGGCGCGATCATGCAGCACATCGAGCAGGCCGGCGTTCACTCCGGTGACTCGGCGTGCTCGCTGCCACCGTACTCGCTGCCGGCTCACGTGCAGGACGAAGTCCGCGAACAGGTCAAGAAAATGGCCCTGGAGCTGGGCGTTGTCGGCCTGATGAACGTTCAGCTGGCCCTGCAGGGCGACAAGATCTACGTGATCGAAGTCAACCCGCGCGCTTCGCGTACCGTGCCGTTCGTCTCCAAGTGCATCGGCACCTCGCTGGCCATGATTGCCGCCCGCGTGATGGCGGGTAAAACCCTGAAAGAGATCGGTTTCACCAAAGAAATCATCCCGAACTTCTACAGCGTCAAGGAAGCCGTCTTCCCGTTCGCCAAGTTCCCAGGGGTTGACCCGATCCTCGGCCCTGAGATGAAATCGACCGGTGAAGTCATGGGCGTCGGTGACAGCTTCGGTGAAGCGTTCGCCAAGGCTCAGATGGGTGCCAGCGAAGTGCTGCCAACCGGCGGTACCGCGTTCATCAGCGTGCGTGACGACGACAAGCCACAAGTGGCTGGCGTTGCCCGCGACCTGATCGCCCTGGGCTTCGAAGTGGTTGCCACTGCCGGCACCGCCAAGGTTATCGAGGCGGCAGGCCTGAAAGTGCGCCGTGTGAACAAAGTGACCGAAGGTCGCCCGCACGTGGTCGACATGATCAAGAACGACGAAGTGTCGCTGATCATCAACACCACCGAAGGCCGTCAGTCGATCGCTGATTCCTACTCGATTCGTCGCAATGCGCTGCAGCACAAGATTTACTGCACCACCACCATTGCGGCCGGTGAAGCCATCTGCGAAGCGCTGAAGTTTGGTCCCGAGAAGACCGTTCGTCGCTTGCAGGATCTGCATGCAGGACTCAAAGCATGAGCATTACCAAATACCCGATGACCGTCCAGGGCGCTCGCGCCCTGGAAGAGGAGCACCTGTTCCTGAGCAAGACCGAGCGCCCGCGCCTGAGCCAGGCGATCGGTGAAGCACGCGAGCTGGGTGACCTCAAGGAAAACGCCGAATACCATGCCGCCCGTGAAGAGCAGGGCATGGTCGAGGCGCGTATCCGCGATATCGAAGGCCGCCTGCAGAACTCGGTGGTGATCGATGTGACCTCTATCCCGCACACCGGCAAGGTCATTTTCGGCACTACCGTCGAGCTGGCCAATACCGAAACCGACGAGCGCGTGAAGTACCAGATCGTGGGTGAAGACGAAGCCAACATCAAGCTGGGCAAGCTGTCGGCAGGCGCGCCGATTGCCCGTGCCATCATCGGCAAGGAAGAAGGTGATATCGTCGTCATCAAGACGCCAAGTGGCACGGTCGAGTACGAGATTGTCGAAGTCCAGCACATCTGACCGGCGCCTGCGGGCGCCATCCCTTGAAGGGATCCTCTGGCAGCTGGCCCAGGTTTTCTGGGTCGGCGGCTTGTGGGTGTTTCATGTGGGGCTGGTGCCCGCGCTCAAGGTCAGTGGCCTGGCGCCCCTGCTGGTGCAGGATGTTGCCGGGCAGATCGACCGCTGGTTGATTGGCGTGGCCTTGCTTGGCTTGTTGACCCAGCTGGCGGTATTGGCGAGGGTGGATGGCCTGGCGGCCTGGTGGCGACAGTTCCGTGGCCAGATGCTGTTGCTCGGCTTTGGTGCCTGCGTGGGGTATTACACCTTGCGCTACGGTATATCCGTGGGCGAGCGCTGGCAGATGTTCTGTTTCCTGGTGCTGGGTTTTTCCGGCATCGTGCTGGTGGCCCAGCCAGTACCGGTCAGGGCGCGCAAGGCGCGCCACTGATCGGAGCCGCTATTACTTGAAGCGGTGGACGTTCGACAGCTGCTTGTTCGGCTGTGGGTTCTTGCGGTAGATCAGCGCTTTCTTGCCGATGGTCTGCACCAGTTCAGCACGGCCGACCTTGCACAACTCGGCAATGGCGGCAGCGCGTTCTTCGCGATCTTCGGAGCGAATCTCGACCTTGATCAGTTCATGATCGGCGAGTGCGCGTTCCAGTTCGGCAGCAACGCCTTCGTTAACACCGTTGCCAGCAACGATCAGGACCGGCTTCAGGTCATGACCAATGGACTTGTATTGCTTCTTCTGCTCGTTATTGAGCGGCATAATCTGACCCTTTCCGTCTGATTCTGTAAAATTGACAGGCATTTTACCCGAGGGCCCCCGGCTCCGCCCAGTCAATCACGACGCATATCATCGAGGTGCCCCGTGGTACAACGTTCCAAAAGCAGCGCTAACTGGCTGCGTGAGCATTTTAACGACCCTTTCGTCAAACAAGCGCAGAAGGATGGCTACCGTTCGCGTGCAAGCTACAAACTGCTTGAGATCCAGGAAAAGGACCGGTTGATCCGCCCGGGCATGAGTGTGATCGACCTCGGCGCAGCCCCAGGAGGCTGGTCGCAGGTGACCAGTCGTCTGATTGGTGGCCAGGGCCGTCTGATTGCCTCCGATATCCTGGAAATGGACTCGATCCCGGACGTGACCTTCATTCAGGGTGACTTCACCCACGATGAAGTGCTGCAGCAGATTCTGGAAGCGGTCGGCGATTCGCATGTAGACCTTGTGATTTCCGACATGGCCCCCAATATGAGTGGTACGCCTGAAGTGGACATGCCGCGCGCCATGTTCCTTTGTGAGTTGGCGCTTGACCTGGCAACCCGCGTGCTGAAGCCTGGTGGTGACTTCCTGATCAAGATTTTCCAGGGCGAAGGCTTCGACATGTACTTGAAGGACGTTCGCACCAAGTTCGACAAGGTGCAGATGCGCAAGCCGTCGTCTTCGCGGGATCGCTCGCGTGAGCAGTACCTGCTGGGTAAAGGTTTCAAAGGCGTGTGAAAGGCGTGCTACGGGGTGGCTGATAGTTAATTCCAATCGGCAAGCCCGTCAGGATCGTCCGAACTTCGTGTAGTCTAGGTTTCACAAAGGGTTACAGACGGTGCCTGCGGATGCGTAGGTAATGTAGTAAGTTAGGGCGATGAATATCATGCGAGGCACGGCTGCGTCGTGCGCCGGCCTCAGAGGGTAGCGAATTGAACGACATGGCAAAGAATCTGATCCTGTGGTTGATCATCGCAGCTGTCCTGGTGACAGTGATGAACAACTTCTCAAGCCCTAACGAGCCGCAGACCCTCAACTACTCCGACTTCATCCAACAGGTCAAAGACGGGAAAGTCGAGCGTGTGACCGTCGACGGCTACATCATTACCGGCAAGCGCGCTGACGGCGACAGCTTCAAGACCGTGCGCCCGGCCATTACCGACAATGGCCTGATCGGCGACCTGGTCGACAACCACGTGGTCGTCGAAGGCAAGCAGCCCGAGCAGCAGAGCATCTGGACTCAGTTGCTGGTAGCCAGCTTCCCGATCCTGGTGATCATCGCGGTATTCATGTTCTTCATGCGCCAGATGCAAGGCGGCGCAGGCGGCAAGGGCGGGCCGATGAGTTTCGGCAAGAGCAAGGCGCGCCTGCTGTCCGAAGACCAGGTCAAGACCACCCTGGCAGACGTCGCGGGTTGCGACGAAGCCAAGGAAGAAGTCGGCGAGCTGGTCGAATTCCTGCGTGACCCGGGCAAGTTCCAGCGCCTCGGCGGCCGTATTCCTCGCGGCGTGTTGATGGTCGGCCCACCGGGTACCGGTAAGACCCTGCTGGCCAAGGCCATTGCCGGTGAGGCGAAAGTGCCGTTCTTCACCATTTCCGGTTCGGACTTCGTTGAAATGTTCGTCGGTGTCGGTGCCAGCCGTGTGCGCGACATGTTCGAGCAGGCCAAGAAGCACGCCCCGTGCATCATCTTCATCGACGAAATCGACGCCGTGGGTCGCCACCGTGGCGCCGGTATGGGCGGTGGTCATGATGAGCGCGAACAAACCCTCAACCAGCTGCTGGTAGAGATGGACGGCTTCGAGATGAACGATGGCATCATCGTCATCGCCGCGACCAACCGTCCGGACGTCCTCGACCCGGCACTGCTGCGTCCTGGTCGTTTCGACCGCCAGGTGGTGGTTGGCCTGCCGGACATCCGCGGCCGTGAGCAGATCCTCAAGGTGCACATGCGCAAGGTGCCGATCGGCGAGAACGTCAACCCGGCGGTCATTGCCCGTGGTACCCCAGGCTTCTCCGGTGCCGACCTGGCCAACCTGGTCAACGAAGCATCGTTGTTCGCTGCTCGCTCCAACAAGCGCCTGGTCGAAATGAAAGAGTTCGAGCTGGCCAAAGACAAGATCATGATGGGCGCCGAGCGCAAGACCATGGTCATGTCCGAGAAAGAAAAACAGAACACCGCCTACCACGAAGCCGGTCACGCCATCGTCGGTCGTCTGGTGCCTGAGCATGACCCGGTCTACAAGGTTTCGATCATCCCGCGTGGTCGTGCCCTGGGTGTGACCATGTTCCTGCCTGAAGAAGACCGTTACAGCCTGTCCAAGCGTGCGCTGATCAGCCAGATCTGCTCGCTGTACGGCGGCCGTATCGCCGAAGAAATGACCCTGGGCTTCGACGGCGTCACCACCGGTGCCTCCAACGACATCATGCGTGCCAGCCAGATTGCCCGGAACATGGTTACCAAGTGGGGCCTTTCCGAGAAGCTCGGCCCGTTGATGTATGCCGAAGAAGAAGGCGAGGTGTTCCTCGGCCGTAGCGCTGGCAGCCAGCACGCCAGCGTGTCGGGTGAAACCGCCAAGCTGATCGACTCGGAAGTGCGCAGCATCATCGACCAGTGCTACGCCACGGCCAAGCAGCTGCTCACCGACAACCGTGACAAGCTCGATGCCATGGCTGAAGCGCTGATGAAGTACGAGACCATCGATGCCGACCAGATCGACGACATCATGAATGGTCGTGCCCCGCGCGAACCTCGCGATTGGGATGGTGACTCGGCTTCGGGTACCCCGGCAGCCCAGGGTGATCGCCCGGAATCGCCGATTGGCGGCCCAGCGGCTCAACACTAAGGGCATCTATGAGCTCAGTGCAGTACCCGACCCGGTTGCCTTGCGGCAACCGGGTTCTTGATTTGTCGCGTACCCATGTCATGGGTATCCTCAATATCACCCCCGACTCCTTCTCCGACGGCGGGCGCTTCAGCCAGCGCGACGCTGCGCTGCGGCATGCCGAAGCGATGGTCGCCGCAGGCGCCACGCTGATCGACATCGGTGGCGAGTCGACGCGCCCTGGGGCGCGTGCCGTGTCCGTGACCGAAGAAATCGAGCGCGTGGCGCCGATGGTCGAGGCGATCAATAGCCGCCTGGATGTGGTCATTTCGGTTGATACCTCCACGCCAGCGGTCATCCGCGAGTCTGCGCGGCTGGGGGCTGGGCTGATCAACGACGTACGCGCGCTGGAGCGCGATGGTGCCCTGGACGCGGCGGCCGATACCGGCCTGCCGGTGTGCCTGATGCACATGCGCGGTGAGCCGGGCAATATGCAGGACGACCCGCATTACGATGATGTGACAGCGGACGTTACGCGATATCTTGAACAACGGATGGCCGCTTGCGCTGCGGCGGGCATCGATGCAAACAGAATCATTCTTGACCCAGGCTTCGGTTTCGCCAAGACACTGGCGCACAACCTGAGCCTGTTCAAGCACATGGAAGCGCTCTATCGCCTTGGGCGCCCACTGCTGGTGGGTGTTTCACGAAAGAGCATGATCGGCCTGACGCTGGATCGTCCGGTCGGCGAGCGTTTGTACGGCAGCCTGGCGCTGGCAGCGTTGGCCATGACCAAGGGGGCGAGCATCCTTCGCGTCCATGATGTGGCCGAAACTGTCGATGTGGTACGCATGATCGCTGCGGTTCAACACGCCGAATAAGAACATTGGAGTCGCTATGAGCAGAAAATACTTTGGTACCGACGGCATTCGTGGCCGCGTCGGCGAATTCCCGATCACGCCGGACTTCATGCTGAAGCTCGGCTGGGCGGCTGGCATGGCTTTCCGCAAGCAGGGCCATTGCCGTGTGCTGGTGGGCAAGGACACGCGTATTTCCGGTTACATGTTCGAATCTGCGCTCGAGGCCGGGCTTTCTGCGGCCGGTGCCGATGTGATGCTGCTCGGGCCGATGCCGACCCCGGCCATCGCCTACCTCACGCGTACCTTCCACGCTGAAGCCGGTATTGTCATCAGCGCGTCGCATAACCCGCACGACGACAACGGCATCAAGTTCTTCTCTGGCCAGGGCACCAAGCTGCCTGACGAAGTCGAGTTGATGATCGAAGAGTTGCTCGATCAGCCGATGACGGTGGTCGAGTCGGGCAAGCTGGGCAAGGTCTCGCGCATCAACGATGCGGCTGGCCGCTACATCGAGTTCTGTAAGAGCAGTGTGCCTTCGAGCACCAGCTTCGACGGCCTCAAGCTGGTGGTCGATTGCGCCCATGGCGCCACGTACAAGGTCGCGCCAAGCGTGTTCCGCGAACTGGGTGCCGACGTGACCATTCTGAATGCTCAGCCTGATGGCCTGAACATCAACGAAGGCTGTGGCTCTACCCATATCGAGTCGCTGCAGGCCGCCGTGCTGGTGGGCCATGCCGACCTCGGTATCGCCTTCGATGGCGACGGTGACCGGGTGCTGATGGTCGATCACACGGGTGCCATCGTCGACGGCGACGAATTGCTGTTCATCATCGCCCGTGACCTGCATGACCGCGGCAAGCTGCAAGGCGGGGTAGTCGGCACGCTGATGAGCAACCTGGGCCTTGAACTTGCGCTCAAGGAGCTGGATATCCCGTTCGTGCGGGCCAAGGTCGGCGACCGTTACGTCATGGCCGAACTGCTCGAGCGCGAGTGGTTGGTCGGGGGTGAAAACTCCGGGCATGTCGTGTGCTGCAACCACACCACCACCGGTGATGCGATCATCGCCGCGCTGCAGGTGCTGATGGCGCTCAAGCGTCGCGGCGAGACACTGGCCCAGGCCCGTCAGGCCCTGCGCAAGTGCCCTCAGGTACTGATCAACGTGCGCTATGGGGCAAGCAAGGTCGACCCTCTGGAGCACCCTGCGGTGCAGGAGGCCAGTGCCAAGGTCACCGAGGCGATGGCCGGTCGCGGTCGCGTGCTGCTGCGCAAGTCCGGTACCGAGCCGTTGGTGCGGGTCATGGTCGAAGGCGACGACGAAAGTCAGGTTCGCGGCCATGCCGAAGCCCTGGCGAAACTGGTCAGCGAAGTTTGTGTCTGAAGGCGCTTGCCAGCGCAGATCTGGTTGGGTAAGATCTGCGCCCACTTTGACCGACGAGGTAAAGCATGCGTCGCCCTATGGTAGCTGGTAACTGGAAGATGCACGGTACCCGCGCCAGCGTCGCTGAGCTGACCGAGGGCTTGAGCAATCTTGCCCTGCCGAGCGGAGTGGAAGTCGCGGTATTTCCACCGGCCTTGTTCATCAATCAAGTGATCGATGGCCTGGCAGGTAAAGAAATAACTGTCGGCGCACAGAATTCTGCTGTACAACCCGAACAGGGTGCGCTGACCGGGGAAGTTTGCCCGGAACAGCTGGCTGAAGTGGGCTGCAAGTTGGTGTTGGTTGGGCATTCGGAGCGTCGCCAGGTCATCGGCGAGAGTGATGAAGTGCTGAACCGCAAGTTTGCAGCCGCACAGGCCAAAGGTTTGAAGCCCGTGCTGTGTATTGGGGAAACCCTTGAAGAGCGCGAGGCGGGCAAGACACTCGAAGTTGTCGGGCGTCAACTAAGCAGTATCATCGAAGCGTTCGGTGTTAAGGCTTTTGCCAATGCAGTAATTGCTTATGAGCCTGTATGGGCCATCGGCACTGGCCTTACGGCCACGCCACAACAGGCTCAGGATGTGCATGCTGCCATCCGCGGTCAGTTGGCGGCAGAAGATGCTGAAGTGGCTGCGAAGGTGCAGCTGCTCTACGGCGGCAGCGTGAAGGCGGCCAATGCGGCCGAACTGTTCGGCATGCCGGATATCGATGGGGGGCTCATTGGTGGAGCGTCCCTGAACGCAGACGAATTCGGTGCAATTTGTCGCGCCGCAGGAAACTGAACAAATGCTGGAAACAGTCATCGTTGTTTTTCATCTGTTGGCAGCGCTGTCGCTAGTAGTGCTGGTTCTGTTGCAACAGGGTAAGGGTGCGGAAGCAGGTGCATCTTTCGGCGCAGGTGCCTCAAATACTGTGTTCGGAAGCCAAGGCTCTGCAACCTTCCTAAGTAAATTCACTGCAATACTCGCTGCCACTTTCTTTTTGACAGCACTTGGGTTAGGATACTTCGCCAAGGAACAAGCTCACAAGCTGACCCAGGCGGGCCTTCCAGATCCAGCAGTGTTGGAAGTGAAAGAGCAAAAGCCGGCAGTGAATGATGATGTACCGGTGCTCCAACAGCAGAAGAGCGAAGCCACTCCGAGTACGGGTGATGTACCTCCTCCGGCAGAAGAGCAGAAGTAACGGGTTTCAAAAGTAGTATTGCCGAGGTGGTGGAATTGGTAGACACGCAACCTTGAGGTGGTTGTGCCCATAGGGTGTAGGGGTTCGAGTCCCCTTCTCGGTACCAATTGAAGCAAGAGAGCCCGCTTTATGCGGGCTTTCTTGTAGGTGGAGGTCGGATTGACCCCGTACGGGGTTCGGTCTTATACTTTCGCCCCAGCTTTGTCGCGGGGTGGAGCAGCTTGGTAGCTCGTCGGGCTCATAACCCGAAGGTCGTTGGTTCAAATCCAGCCCCCGCAACCAGCTTTAGCGGAGCCCCTTTTCAGGGGCTTTTTGCTAGCCGAACAGTTTTCGGCGTCGTTGTCCAACGGCGCTTTCAGGGATGGGCGCTTCGCCCATTTTTTATTTGCACAGCATGCACGAGGGGGTTCAGGTGTCGAGCAAGCTAGAACAGTTGCAGGCCTTGTTGGCCCCGGTGGTCACGGGGCTGGGCTTCGAATGCTGGGGGATCGAATTCGTCTCCCAGGGCAAGCATTCGGTACTACGTGTCTACATCGATAAGGAAGGCGGCATTCTGGTGGACGACTGCGCTGAAGTCAGCCGTCAGGTCAGCAGCGTCCTCGATGTGGAAGATCCGATCAGCTCTGAATATACCCTAGAGGTTTCTTCTCCTGGCATGGAACGCCCGCTGTTCACGCTTGAACAGTTTGCCTCGCATGCCGGCGAACAAGTGAAGATCAAGCTGCGCTCACCCTTCGAGGGTCGTCGTAACTTCCAGGGCCTTCTCCGCGGTGTGGAGGAGCAGGATGTGGTGGTCCAGGTGGACGACCAGGAGTTCCTGTTGCCGATCGACTCGATCGACAAGGCCAATATTATTCCCAGTTTTGACTGAGACGTGCCGGGCCCGGCGGACTATCCGGGCCCAATGGCTTGCGCAAGGCGAGGCGTACGATGAGCAAAGAAGTACTGCTGGTTGTTGAATCGGTATCCAACGAAAAAGGTGTACCGCCCGGCGTCATTTTCGAAGCGCTGGAAGTGGCCCTGGCCACTGCAACCAAAAAACGTTTTGAGGACGAAGTCGACCTGCGTGTGGAAATCAACCGCCACACCGGTAGCTACGAGACCTTCCGTCGCTGGACCGTGGTCGATGAAGCCGATCTTGATGATCCGGCAATCGAGACCTGGTTGAGCAAGATCCACGAGACCCACCCTGAAGCCAAGGTCGGTGACGTGATCGAGGAGAAGATCGAGTCTATCGAGTTCGGTCGTATCGCCGCCCAGACCGCCAAGCAGGTCATCGTGCAGAAGGTCCGTGAGGCCGAGCGCGCCCAGGTGGTCGATGCCTACCGCGAACGCGTAGGCGAGATCATCTCCGGTACCGTCAAGAAGGTTACCCGCGACAACGTCATCGTTGACCTGGGCAACAACGCCGAGGCCTTGCTGGCTCGCGAAGACATCATTCCCCGCGAGACTTTCCGGGTTGGCGTGCGCCTGCGTGCGCTGCTCAAGGAAATCCGCACTGAAAACCGTGGCCCCCAGCTGATCCTGTCGCGCACTGCGCCACAGATGCTGATCGAGCTTTTCCGCATTGAAGTGCCGGAAATTGCCGAGGGCCTCATTGAAGTCATGGCTGCCTCCCGTGATCCGGGTTCGCGAGCCAAGATCGCCGTCCGCTCCAAGGACAAGCGCATCGACCCGCAAGGTGCCTGTATCGGCATGCGCGGTTCGCGCGTCCAAGCCGTATCCGGAGAGTTGGGTGGTGAGCGTGTGGATATCGTCCTGTGGGACGATAACCCGGCGCAGTTCGTCATCAACGCCATGTCGCCGGCTGAAGTCGCGGCGATTATCGTTGACGAGGATGCCCATGCCATGGACATCGCCGTCGCCGAAGACAACCTTGCCCAGGCCATTGGCCGTGGCGGTCAGAACGTTCGTTTGGCCAGTCAGTTGACCGGCTGGACCTTGAACGTGATGACCGAAAAGGACATCCAGGCCAAGCAGCAAGCAGAAACCGGTGACATCCTGCGCAATTTCATCGATGAACTGGAAGTCGACGAGGAGCTGGCCCAAGTGCTGGTCGACGAAGGCTTTACCAGCCTCGAAGAAATTGCCTACGTACCGTTGGAAGAAATGCTCAACATCGATGGCTTTGACGAAGATATCGTCAATGAGCTCCGCGCTCGAGCCAAGGACCGTTTGTTGACCAAGGCCATCGCTACCGAAGAAAAACTGGCAGACGCCCATCCGGCCGAAGACCTGCTCTCCCTTGAGGGCATGGACAAGGACCTGGCGGCGGAACTGGCGGTGCGCGGCGTGGTTAACCGCGAAGACCTGGCCGAGCAGTCGATCGACGATCTGCTCGACATCGACGGCATCGACGAAGAGCGTGCCGGCAAGTTGATCATGGCCGCCCGAGCCCACTGGTTCGAGTAATTAGGCGCGGCCTGAGGAGAGAAGTGCATGACGCAAGTCACGGTGAAAGAACTGGCCCAAGAGGTCGAGGCACCGGTAGAGCGCCTGCTGCAGCAGATGCGTGAGGCAGGTCTGCCGCACACCGACGCCGGTCAGGTAGTGACCGACAATGAGAAGCAGACTCTGCTGACTCATTTGAAAAGCAGCCACAAGAGCAAGGCGGAAGAGCCGCGCAAGATTACCTTGCAGCGCAAAACCACCAGCACCCTGCGTGTCGCCGGTAGCAAAAGTATCAGCGTAGAAGTACGCAAGAAGAAAGTATTCGTGCAGCGCAGCCCGGAAGAAATCCAGGCTGAGCAGAAACGCGAGCAGGATGAGCGCCGTGCGGCTGAAAACGCTGCGCGCGACAAGGTTGACGCCGACGTTCGCCAGCGCAACGAAGATCAGGCCCGCCGTCAGGCTGCTGATGCCGCCCCTGCGGCCCCAGCTGCCAAGCCGGCTGCCGCTGCCGCCGCACCTGCGCCGGCACCGGTAGTGGCTGACGCGCCTGCCTCGGAAGATGCCGCTGCGCGTGCTGCCGAGCGCAAGAAGGACGAGACCCGTCGCAACGAAAGCCGCACTCGTGATGACGACCGTCGTCGTGGCGAGGCGCCTCGCGTGTCGATCAAGGTCAAGGTCAAGGAGAAGGAAAAAGCACCGACTCCACGCGCTGCTCCGCGTACCACCGAAGAAGAGAGCGATGGCGCTCGTCGTGGTCGTGGCGGCAAGGGCAAGCTGAAGAAGCGTAACCAGCACGGCTTCCAGAGCCCGACCGGCCCCGTCATCCGTGACGTGACCATCGGTGAGACCATCACGGTCTCGGAGCTGGCCAACCAGATGTCCGTCAAGGGCGCTGAAGTGGTCAAGTTCATGTTCAAGATGGGCACGCCGGTTACCATCAACCAGGTGCTCGACCAGGAAACCGCTCAGCTGATCGCAGAAGAGCTGGGCCACAAGGTCACCCTGGTCAGCGATACTGCCCTGGAAGACTCCCTGGCCGAATCGCTGAAGTTCGAAGGCAAAACCGAATCGCGCGCCCCGGTCGTTACCGTCATGGGCCACGTTGACCACGGTAAGACCTCGCTGCTCGACTACATCCGTCGTGCCAAGGTTGCTGCTGGCGAAGCCGGCGGTATCACCCAGCACATCGGCGCCTACCACGTGGAAACCGACCGCGGCATGGTCACCTTCCTCGATACCCCGGGCCACGCTGCGTTCACTCAGATGCGTGCTCGTGGTGCCAAGGCGACCGACATCGTCATCCTGGTGGTGGCGGCGGACGACGGCGTGATGCCGCAAACCCGTGAAGCCGTTCAGCATGCCAAGGCAGCTGGCGTCCCACTGGTTGTTGCAGTGAACAAGATCGACAAGCCTGGTGCCGACCTCGATCGCATCCGCAACGAGCTGTCCGTCGAAGGCGTGACCTCCGAGGAATGGGGTGGTGACACGCCTTTCGTCAAGGTTTCGGCGAAGATGGGTACTGGTGTGGACGAGCTGCTCGAAGCCGTTCTGCTGCAGGCCGAGATCCTCGAACTGAGCGCTACCCCGACCGCACCTGGTCGTGGTGTCGTCGTCGAATCGCGCCTGGACAAGGGCCGTGGCCCAGTGGCGACCATCCTGGTTCAGGACGGTACCCTGCGTCAGGGCGACATGGTCCTGTGCGGCTCCAACTATGGCCGCGTACGTGCCATGCTCGACGAGAACGGCAAGCCTGTGAAGGAAGCTGGCCCGTCGATCCCGGTCGAGATCCTTGGCCTGGACGGTACCCCGGAAGCCGGTGACGAGCTGTCGGTGGTTGCTGACGAGAAGAAAGCCCGCGAAGTTGCCCTGTTCCGTCAAGGCAAGTACCGCGAGGTCAAGCTGGCCCGTGCTCACGCTGGCAAGCTGGAAAACATCTTCGAGACCATGGGTCAGGAAGAGAAGAAAACCCTCAACATCGTCCTCAAGACCGATGTACGTGGTTCCCTGGAAGCGTTGAACGGCTCGCTCGGCGGCCTGGGCAACGAGGAAGTACAGGTTCGCGTGATCGGCGGCGGTGTGGGTGGTATCACCGAGAGCGACGCCAACCTGGCGCTGGCGTCCAACGCGGTGCTGTTCGGCTTCAACGTGCGTGCCGATGCCGGTGCGCGCAAGATCGTCGAGCAGGAAGGTCTGGATATGCGTTACTACAACGTGATCTACGACATCATCGAAGACGTCAAGAAGGCCCTGACCGGCATGCTCGGCAGCGATGTTCGCGAGAACATCCTGGGTGTCGCCGAAGTGCGTGACGTGTTCCGTTCGCCGAAGTTCGGCGCCATCGCTGGCTGTATGGTCATCGAAGGTACCGTGTACCGCAACCGTCCGATCCGCGTACTGCGCGAGGACGTTGTGATCTTCGAAGGCGAGCTGGAATCGCTGCGTCGCTTCAAGGACGACGCTGCCGAAGTACGTTCGGGCATGGAGTGCGGTATTGGCGTCAAGAGCTACAACGACGTCAAGGTCGGCGACAAGATCGAAGTCTTCGAGAAAGTCCAGGTGGCTCGTACCCTCTAAGGGCGAGCTTGCCGCAAGCCCCCGCTACAGGGCGGTTGGCGGCGCCTTTACAGGTAGCGCCCGGTCAGGCATCAGCTTGACCGGGCGTTTGCCGCTTTAAGTTACAGGTAGCAAGAATGGCCAAAGAATATAGCCGTACCCAACGTATCGGTGATCAGATGCAGCGCGAGCTGGCTGAGCTGATCCGCCGCGAAGTCAAGGATCCACGTGTCGGTCTGGTGACCATCACCGCCGTGGATGTCAGCCGCGACCTGGGCCATGCCAAGGTGTTCATCACCGTCATGGGCGAGGAAACGCCAGATGCCGTGAAGCAGTCGCTCAAGGCACTGAACAGCGCCGCCAGCTTCCTGCGCCTGCACCTGGGGCGTTCGATGCAACTGCGCAGCGTGCCCCAGCTGCATTTCCACTTCGATGAAAGCGTCAGCCGCGGTGTACACCTGTCGGCGCTGATCGAGCGTGCAGTGGCTGAAGACCGCCTGCACAAGGCTACCGACGAGCTGGACACCAAGGAGTAAGCGGTGGCCCAGGTCAAACGTATCCGCCGCAACGTCAGCGGCATCATCCTGCTGGACAAGCCACTAGGCTTCACCTCCAACGCGGCACTGCAGAAAGTGCGCTGGTTGCTCAACGCGGAGAAGGCCGGCCACACTGGCAGCCTCGACCCGCTGGCAACCGGCGTGCTGCCACTGTGCTTCGGCGAAGCGACCAAGTTTTCGCAGTACCTGCTCGATTCCGACAAGGGCTACGAAACCGTCATGCAGATGGGGCAGACTACCAATACTGCCGATGCTGAAGGCGAGGTCCTGCAGACCCGTGAAGTAACCGTTGGTCGTGCCGACATCGAGGCGCTGCTGCCCCGTTTTCGTGGCCCGATCAGCCAGATACCGCCGATGTACTCGGCGCTCAAGCGTGACGGCCAGCCACTGTACAAACTGGCTCGTGCTGGAGAGGTAGTGGAGCGCGAGGCGCGTTCTGTTACTATTAACCGCTTGGAGTTGCTCGAGTGCGAAGGCACCCGTGCACGGTTGACGGTAGGATGCAGCAAAGGCACCTATATCCGCACCCTGGTGGAGGATATCGGCGAAGCCCTTGGCTGTGGCGCTTATGTCGCCGAGCTGCGCAGGACCCAGGCCGGGCCCTTCGAGCTGGCACAGACGGTGACCCTCGAGGAACTCGAACAGGCCCATGCTGAAGGTGGCAACGAAGCGCTCGATCGCTTCCTGATGCCTTCCGACAGCGGGCTGCAGGACTGGCCAATGGTGAGTTTGTCCGAGCACAGTGCGTTCTACTGGCTGCATGGCCAGGCAGTACGTGCGCCGGATGCACCGCAGTTTGGCATGGTCCGCGTACAGGATCACAATGCGCGCTTCATCGGTATCGGTGAAGTGAGCGAAGACGGGCGCATTGCGCCACGTCGGCTGATTCGGTCGGAATGACCGAAACCGCAGGGTCTGGCTTCGGCCGGGCCCTACGGGATCAAGGGTGGCTGTCAGTAGGCACGGTCACACCTTTCTTATTAATACAGGGATTTGTCCCTGGCCTATTGGACCCCGCTCGCGGGATCCGTTATCAGGAGAAGCCAAATGGCCCTCAGCGTTGAAGAAAAAGCTCAAATCGTTACCGACTACCAGCAAGCTGCTGGCGACACTGGTAGCCCGGAAGTTCAGGTTGCTCTGCTGACCGCGAACATCAACAAGCTGCAAGGCCACTTCAAGGCCAACGGTAAAGACCACCACTCGCGTCGTGGCCTGATCCGTATGGTTAACCAGCGTCGTAAGCTGCTGGACTACCTGAAGGGTAAAGACACCACTCGTTACAGCGCCCTGATCGGTCGCCTGGGCCTGCGTCGCTAATAGCGGCCTGGTCAGTGGTGTGCATGGCGTCTCATGCATTGGCAACGCTGCCTGGCAGCGTTGTCTTTGGGCACGCCATGCGTATCTCCGAGGTTGGCAGCCTGGTTACGTTGAGCGGTTTTCCGCACTTCGGCCAGGCTCCCAGCCTCGTGTTGTATCTGGACGGTCAATGGGGCCGATTCCCCGTTCTGCCCAAGAATTCGCAAGAAACCAGTTCCCCCCAGAGCCACTGAAAAGGTAGGAAACCGTGAACCCGGTAATCAAGACATTCCAGTTCGGTCAATCGACCGTTACTCTCGAAACGGGCCGCATTGCCCGTCAGGCAACCGGCGCAGTGCTGGTTACCGTCGACAACGACGTCACCGTGCTGGTGACTGTGGTAGGTGCCAAGCAGGCCGATCCAGGCAAGGGTTTCTTCCCGCTGTCGGTCCACTACCAGGAAAAGACCTACGCCGCCGGCAAGATCCCGGGTGGCTTCTTCAAGCGTGAAGGCCGTCCTTCCGAGAAAGAGACCCTGACCTCGCGCCTGATCGACCGTCCGATCCGCCCGCTGTTCCCTGAAGGCTTCATGAACGAAGTCCAGGTCGTCTGCACCGTGGTTTCCACCAGCAAGAAGACCGACCCGGACATCGCTGCGATGATCGGTACCTCGGCTGCCCTGGCTATTTCCGGCATTCCGTTCGAAGGCCCGATCGGCGCCGCCCGCGTAGCCTTCCACGAAAGCACCGGCTACCTGCTGAACCCGACCTATGAGCAACTGGCTGCCTCGAGCCTGGACATGGTCGTTGCCGGTACCTCCGACGCCGTGCTGATGGTTGAATCGGAAGCCCAAGAGCTGACCGAAGACCAGATGCTGGGCGCCGTACTGTTCGCCCACGACGAATTCCAGTCCGTTATCCAGGCTGTCAAAGAGCTGGCCGCCGAAGCGGGCAAGCCGACCTGGGACTGGAAACCCGCCGTTGCCAACACCGAGCTGCTCAACGCCATCCGCGCCGAGTTCGGCGAGGCTGTTTCGCAGGGCTACACCATCACCGTCAAGGCCGACCGCTACGCGCGCCTGGGCGAGCTGCGTGATCAGGCGATCGCCAAGTTCTCCGGTGAAGAAGGCCAGCCTTCGGCTTCCGAAGTCAAAGAAATCTTCGGCGAAATCGAATACCGCACCGTTCGCGAAAACATCGTAAACGGCAAGCCACGTATCGATGGTCGTGACACCAAGACCGTTCGCCCGCTGAGCATCGAAGTCGGCGTGCTGCCGAAGACTCACGGTTCGGCACTGTTCACCCGTGGTGAAACCCAGGCCCTGGTCGTCGCGACCCTGGGTACTGCGCGTGACGCCCAGCTGCTGGACACCCTCGAAGGCGAGAAGAAAGACCCCTTCATGCTGCACTACAACTTCCCGCCGTTCTCGGTGGGCGAGTGTGGCCGCATGGGCGGTGCTGGCCGTCGTGAAATCGGCCACGGCCGTCTGGCCCGCCGTTCGGTACAGGCCATGCTGCCTGCCGCCGACGTGTTCCCGTACACCATTCGTGTGGTATCGGAAATCACCGAGTCCAACGGTTCGAGCTCCATGGCTTCGGTCTGCGGTGCTTCCCTGGCCCTGATGGACGCCGGTGTACCGATGAAGGCGCCAGTGGCCGGTATCGCCATGGGCCTGGTCAAGGAAGGCGAGAAGTTCGCCATTCTGACCGACATCCTGGGTGACGAAGACCACCTGGGCGACATGGACTTCAAGGTTGCCGGTACCGCCAAGGGCGTTACCGCACTGCAGATGGACATCAAGATCAACGGCATCACCGAAGAGATCATGGAAATCGCCCTGGGCCAAGCCCTGGAAGCGCGCCTGAACATCCTCGGCCAGATGAACCAGATCATTGGTCAATCGCGTACCGAGCTGTCGGCCAACGCCCCGACCATGATCGCGATGAAGATCGACACCGACAAGATCCGTGACGTCATCGGTAAAGGCGGCGCCACCATCCGCGCCATCTGCGAAGAGACCAAGGCTTCGATCGACATCGAAGACGATGGCTCGATCAAGATCTTCGGCGAAACCAAGGAAGCGGCTGAAGCAGCTCGTCAGCGCATCCTGGGCATCACTGCAGAGGCCGAAATCGGCAAGATCTATGTCGGCAAGGTCGAGCGCATCGTTGATTTCGGTGCCTTCGTCAACATCCTGCCTGGCAAGGATGGCCTGGTGCACATCTCCATGCTGAGCGATGCTCGCGTCGAGAAGGTCACCGACATTCTGAAAGAAGGTCAGGAAGTGGAAGTACTGGTACTGGACGTGGACAACCGCGGCCGTATCAAGCTGTCGATCAAAGACGTTGCCGCGGCCAAGGCCTCCGGCGTCTAAGCGACTGACGCGCAATGAAAAAAGAGCCCTTCGGGGCTCTTTTTTTATGCCCGCAGGGAACCTTTTGCACAGTTGCATCTTGCACGCAGGTTTACCCCGCAGGTTGCAAATTGCACGACTCATGCAAATGCCAATATGTATAAGTCATTGATTTATAAAGGTTAAATGGAAGCTGAAAAACTGGCACAGCACGTGCAACTACCTTCATACCTGCAGCCAGGAATAACGGCGCAGACCTTTCGAAAAACAGGAGTGACTCACATGAAGAAGTTCGCCATTGCTGCCGCTACTGCTACCGCTCTGACCCTGACCATGGCTAATGCGGCATTTGCCCAACAGTCCACCCAGGCCCCGATGACGCTGGCGGCTGGTGAGATGACCGAAGCCAAGGAAGCTACTTCCGACACTTGGATCACCACCAAGGTGAAGGCTGACCTGATGACCGAGAAAGGTGTACCTGGCAGCGACATCAAGGTTGAAACCAACAAAGGCGTCGTATCGCTGTCTTCCGATGTGGCAGTGACCGATTCGCAGAAAGAGATGGCCGTGGCCATCGCCAAGAAGATCAAAGGCGTTCAGGCCGTTTCGGCTGATGGCCTGAAGTCCGAATAAGGAATGTCCCATAGGCCAAACGGAATTGGCCACTTTTCAGGAAAGCCCTGGCATCACTGCCGGGGCTTTTTACTGTGCGCCTCAAAAAACCGGGTTACGGGCGATGACGTCGCTCTCGAAACACGCCTGCTCGACGATCAGCGGTTCGACCAGCGGGCGACTGTCGCGAAAGTGCGCTGTCAGGGTGTGTGCCTCGTAGGCGGCATCGTCACGGTAGATCTCGTAGAGGTAGATCACGTCGGGATCGAGGCGGTCCTGAGACACGTCGAACACCAGGCAACCGGGCTCGATTGCCACGGAAGCAGCGGCATTGGCCTTGATGGCGGTCAGAAAAGCCTCGGCGCTGCCGGGCTTCACGCGTGTCTTGATAAACAGGCTATACACATGGCGCTCCTTTTGTTTTAAATTCAGATATGAATTGTATACAAAAAAGGAGTTTCGCCAATGTCCGAGTTGCCTGCCCGCCCTGGCCGTCTGAATGGCCTGCGCCATATTGCCTTGCTGGTCCCTAACCTTGAGGAGTGCGAGCGCTTTTACGTCGACGTGCTTGGTATGGAGGTGCTCAACCGGGCCAATGAAGACTTGGTCTACCTGACCTGCGGTAACGACAATTTGTCATTGGGGCGCGGGGCGGGGGCGGCCAATGGTTTGCAGACACTCGACCACTACGGCTTCATCGTCGACAGCGTGGAAGAGCTGGAGGCCTGGTACCAGTACTTCAAGGCGCGCGGGGTGACCTTGCTCGACCGCCCGTTCAACCATGGGGATGGCGCGCGCAGCTTCCACTTGCTGGACCCGGCAGGTAACAAGGTACAGCCGCTGTATCACCCGGCGGTGTCGGGCCAGCGGTTGGCCTGATTGCAGCTTTTATTGCCGGTACCGGCCGCTTCGCGGGGCAAGCCCGCGAAGCGGCCCGGGTTGATCACTCGGCATCCAGGTGCATCGGGGTGATCACCCGGCCATCCTTCTCAGCCTGACCCAGGGTGGTATCGATGAAGTACACCCGGTCGTCTTCCAGCTTGCCCTTGTCCACCAGGTAGTCCTTGATGCTGCTGGCCCGCTCCTGGCCGAGCGTACGCAGCAAGGGGGCGCTCTCGGCCCAGGACTTGATCACCGCTTCACGCAGCTTGGCGGTGCGCTCGTCGCGCCCCAGTTGTTCCCACTCAGCCGGTGGTTGCTGCTTCAGGCGATTGCGGTAGATGCCTTCGAGCATCGCCGGCTTGTCGCTGTCGTCGACCACCAGCATCGAGGCATTGGCAGGCACCTTGTCGCCACGACGCTGCAGGATCTTGTACCAGGTGGCCTGGTACTCGCGGTCCAGGCGCTGCTGGGCGATCAACGGGCCGTCGCTGGTCTGCGCGCTGGTGCCTTCGATTTCCAGGCGCAGCTCCGGGCGCTCCTTGAGGGCCGAGGCCAGTTTGTCCAGCGACGACTGGGCGTCGCCACTGAGTTCACTCGAGCCCGGGGCGAATGACACGTTGCCGAGGTCTTCCGAGCCCCCGCCAGCAATCAGCCCGCCAATGAACTTGAACGGTGCCTGGGCCGCGCGCAACACCAGGTTGCGCAGGGTTTGCCAGACGATCGGCATGACGCTGAACTGCGGGTTGTTGAGGTCACCCGTCACCGGCAACTCGATGGAGATCTTGCCTTCGGTATCCTTGAGCAGCGCAACCGCCAGGCGGATCGGCAGGTCCACGGCATCCGGGCTGTCGACCTTCTCACCCAGCTGCAATTGCTCGACCACCACCTTGTTCTCGGCCTTGAGCTGGCCGTTGGTGATCAGGTAGTGCAGGTCAAGGTTGAGCCGGCCCTTGCGGATACGGAAGCCTGCGAACTTGCCGGAGTAGGGCGTCAGCGTGGTCAGTTCGACCCGCTTGAAGCTGGTGGCGATATCCAGGCTGGCCAGCGGGTTGAACGGGTTGAGCGCACCCTTGATGGTAACCGGCGCATAGCGGTCGACCTTGCCCTTGATGTCCACCTTGGCCGGGTTCGGCTTACGGTTGTCGATCGTGCCGACCTGGCCGTTGAGCTGTTGCACGGCCGTGGCGAAGTTGGGCGTGAGGGACAGGTCGGCGAAGTTGGCCGAGCCGTCGTTGATGTCGATCTGGCCGATGTGTATGCCCAACGGCTTGTCGTTGCTGGCCGGTTTGGCAGCCTTGGACGCAGGCGCGTCGGCCGGTTGCGGGATCAGCAGGTCGTTGATGTTGGTGGTGCGGTCTTCGTTGATGATGAAGCGCGCATAAGGCTGCAGCAGGGTCACCTTGTCGATCGACAGGGCATCACCGTGCACATACGACAGGCCGTCGACGTTCACTTGCTGCCACTTCACGAAGTCGCGGCCCTTGATGGTGTCGAGCGTATGCAGCTGGTTGACCTGGGCCTTGCCCGCGACGTTGAAGGCCAGTGGCTCGGTACTTTTCAAGTCGACCTTCAGGTCGCTGGCGAGCATGCCGCTGCGAAGCTCCAGAAGGATGAACGGGTTGATGTAGGCCTGGGCCACACGCAGGTCGATGTCGCGCGTGCTGACATCCAGCTTGGCCCAGATCGGCGCCAGATTGACCTGGCCAGCGGCCTGCAGCTTGCCTTGCTTGCCCACACCAGTATCGAGCTTGAGCGTGAAAGGCGTCTGGTTGAGGCTGTCGAAGCCTTGCAGGTCGACATTCAGCGGGCCGACGTCCAGGGCCACGGGTTCCTTCTGGCTGCGGTCTGCCAGGTGCACGCTGTAGTTGCGCAGCTGCACGTCCTTGAGCAGCACCTGCCAGGGCTTGCTTGGCGTGTTGGCGGTTTGCGCATCGGGCGCAGGCTCGGCAGCGGCGGGTTCGGCCTTTTCCTTGGGGGTGGGCTTGGCCGGTTGGCTGGCGAACAGCTTCTGCCAATCGAGTTGGCCGTCTTTTTCCAGCGCAGCCCAGGTTTCGAGTTTTTCGCTACGAATCTTGCCGACGATCACCTGTTGCTTGGCCAGGTCGATGGAGGTTTCACTCACCTCAAGGCTGGCCAGACGCGCGAGTTTGCGCCCATCTGGCGCCTTGATGGCGAAAGGCGCGATGCGTACCGAGGTGTTGTCCAGCAACAGCTCGGTCTGCTTGGACAGGTTGAGCTTGTAGTGGGTATCGAGGCTGATCACGCCGTCTTCGAGCACCAGCGGCACGGCATCACGCACATACGGCCAGAACAGTTTCATCTTGCCGTCGGTGATCTTCAGCGTGCCTTCGGAGGCGATCGGCGACAGGCCAAGGGTGCCTTTCCAGTCGATGCGCCCACCGTTGGGGCCGTTGGCCACCAGCGTCATGTCGGCATTGTCGTCCGGCAGGGTGCTGAGGTTTTTCAGCTCCAGGTTCATGTTGTCGTAGAGGAATTCGATCGGCTCGCTCGGGCGTTGATCCTCGAAGTGCAGGTAACCTTCGGTGAGCTTGATGCTGCCGATGCGAAGCGGGAACGGGTCGCTGGGCGGCTGGTCCGGCTTGGCCTCACTGGCGGGCAACTTGAACAACTGGGTGAGGTTGAGCGTCCCGTCCTTGGCAAACAGCACTTCGTTGCGCGGTTTGTCGAGCTCCACCGCGGTCAGGTGCAGAGCACCGCTCCACAGGCTGTCGAGCGAGAGGTTGGCGTACAGCCGCTCGAAACCGACTTGTTCCTTGCCAGGCTCGCCGATCTGCAAGCCCCATAGCGTCAGTTCGAGGCTGAAGGGGTTCAGCTCGATGCGCTGCAGGTGCGCCGGCACGCTGGCATAGTGCGCCAACTGCTGGTTGGCGATGCGCAGGGCCACACCGGGAAGAATGAGAAAGCCGAGCAGGCTATAGAGGGCTACGAGGGCCAGCATGGCGCCGAGGGCGCGAGTCAATCCTTTGTACATGTGTCGCTTCGTCTGTCTAAGCAGGAGTGCTTGGAGTATGGCACGTTAAATCAGTTCCGCTGAGGCGACCATTTCGCCTCATTCGATGCCCATGCGGCGTTTTGCCCGATGCGCCGAGCCGTCGCGCATGGCCCAGCGCAGTACCGGCGCCGTGCGTTGCAGGCCAAGGCGGATCATGCGGCGCTGCAAGGGGCCTTGTTGCAGGCCCAGCATGGCCTGGGCCCAATCGGGCAGCAGGTCGATGCCCGCGTTCAGCATCAGCTTGCCGACAGGTTGCGCCAGGCGGCTGGGGGCCGGTGCGGCAAGCAGGATGTCGACCACCTCGAAGCTGCGCGCATCGCTCTGCAACTGCGGGCGCATCTGCCGCAGGTAGTCTTCGACTTGCTGGCAGGAGCGCGGTACATCACGGGCGCCAAGGCGTTCGGCAATCAGGGCAATCTCGTTGTAGTAGGCATCCTGCTCGGCACGCGGCAGGTGCGGGTTGCGGTAACGCAGGTGGGCGGCGAGAAAACTGCTCACCTCGGCGACGTGCACCCAGGTCAGCAAACCCGGGTCGCTGGCCGCATAGGGGCGGCCATCCGGCGCGGTACCGGTGACTTGCAGGTGAATGGTGCGGACCTTTTCGATCAGCCAGTCGGCGTCGCGGGTCGAGCCAAAGGTGGTGCCGGAAATGAACTGGCTGGTGCGGCGCAAACGGCCGAGCAGGTCCTGGCGAAAGTTCGAGTGGTCCCACACCCCGGCCAGGGCCAGAGGGTGCAGCAGTTGCAGCATGAGGGCACTGATGCCGCCGACCAGCATGCTCGGGAAGTCACCGTGTACCTGCCAACTGATGCTTTGCGGGCCAAACAGGCCAGGGTCGCCCTTGGGCGATTCCAGGTCGAGCTGGCCGAGGGCCAGCCCGGTGAGGCTCATGACCTGGGTTTCGATGCGGCGGCGAAGGGCTTCCATGGCGACCTGTCGTTCAGGGCGGCCATGAACATGTGCCGCCGGCTATTGGTTGAGGCGTTTGTCGATCAAGCCCTGGACCACGCTCGGGTCGGCCAGGGTCGAAGTATCGCCGAGGTTTTCCAGCTCGTTGCAGGCGATCTTGCGCAGTATACGCCGCATGATCTTGCCCGAGCGGGTTTTGGGCAGCGCCGGCGCCCATTGGATCAGTTCCGGTTTGGCGAAGCTGCCGATTTCCTTGCTGACCAAGGCCAGCAGTTCGGCCTTGAGCGCGTCGTCCGGGTCCACGCCGTTCATGGTCGTGACAAAGGCGTACACCCCCTGGCCCTTGAGGTCATGGGGGTAGCCGACCACTGCCGCTTCGGCGACGCTGTCGTGCAGGACCAGCGCGCTTTCCACCTCGGCCGTGCCGATGCGGTGGCCGGACACGTTGATAACGTCGTCGATGCGCCCGGTTATCCAGTAGTCGCCATCGGCATCGCGGCGTGCGCCGTCACCGGTGAAGTAGTAGCCGGGCAGGGGCTTGAAGTAGGTTTCGACCATGCGCTGATGGTCGCCATAGACGCTGCGAATCTGCCCGGGCCAACTGGCCTTGATGGCCAGCAGGCCGGCGCCGGGGCCTTCGATGAGTGCGCCTTTTTCGTCCAGCAGCACTGGCTGCACACCGAACATGGGCTGGCTGGCGCAGCCGGGCTTGAGCCGCTGCGTGCTGGGCAACGGGGTGAGCATGATGCCGCCGGTTTCAGTCTGCCACCAGGTATCGACGATCGGGCAGCGCTTGCGCCCGACTTCTTCGAAATACCATTCCCACGCTTCCGGGTTGATCGGCTCGCCAACACTGCCGAGCAGGCGCAGGCTCTGGCGCGAGGTGCTCTGCAGCGGGCCGGAGCCTTCGCGCATGAGGGCGCGCAAGGCCGTGGGCGCGGTGTAGAAGATGTTCACCTGGTGCTTGTCCACCACCTGCCAGAAGCGCGATGTGTCCGGGTAATTGGGCACGCCTTCGAACATCAGTGAAATCGCACCATTGGCCAGCGGGCCATAGACGATGTAGCTGTGGCCGGTGACCCAGCCCACGTCCGCCGTGCACCAGAACACCTCACCCTCGCGGTAGTCGAACACCACCTTGAAAGTGAGTGTGGCCTGCAGCAGGTAGCCTGCGGTGGTATGCAACACGCCTTTGGGTTTGCCGGTGCTGCCGGAGGTGTAGAGGATGAACAGCGGGTCTTCTGCGCCCATGGGTTCGGGCGGGCAGTCGTCACCCGCCTGCTCGGTTGCCTGGTGATACCAGAGGTCGCGGCGTTCATCCCAGGCGATGTCGCCCCCGGTGCGGCGCACGACGAATACGCTGCTGACATCGGGGCAGTTGGCCAGAGCCTTGTCGACGTTCAGCTTCAGCGGGATGCGCTTGCCCCCGCGTACGCCTTCATCGGCGGTGATCACGGTGCGGCAATCGGCATCGAGGATGCGGTCGCGCAGGGCATCGGGCGAAAAGCCCCCAAACACCACCGAGTGCACGGCGCCCAGCCGCGTGCAGGCGAGCATGGCAAAGGCCGCTTCAGGGATCATTGGCATGTAGATGCAGACCCGGTCGCCCTTTTTCACCCCACGCGCTTTCAGGGCATTGGCCAGGCGGCAGACCTGGCGGTGCAATTCGCGGTAGCTGATGGCCTTGGCGTCTTTAGGGTCGTCGCCTTCCCAGAGCAAGGCGGTCTGTTCGCCGCGCGTGGCCAGGTGGCGGTCGATGCAGTTGTAACTGACGTTCAGCTGGCCGCCGTCGAACCAACGGGCCTTGCCGGTTTTCAGGTCGCATTGCTGCACGCTCGACCAGGGCTTGACCCAGTCCAGGCGCTTGGCCTGCTCGGCCCAGAACGTATCGGGGTCGTCGACCGATTGCTGGTAGAGGCGGCGGTACTCTTCGTCAGTGAGGGCGGCCGATTGGCTGACGGCCAGGGCCTGGGGGTAGTCGCGTATATCGAACATGGCGGTTGTCCTGCTCTTGTCGGGGCGATGGACTGCAACGGCTATTCGATGGACAAGTGTAGCCAGGCTGGGTTCGCCTGGGCATGAAAGACGAAGGGCCCACCTTGGCGGTGAGCCCTTCTGTCATTTCAGCTGGCGGTTGGCCCCGCTGGCATCAACCGCGGTGACGGCCGCGGAAGTAGTTGATCAGGCCCTGGGTCGAACCGTCTTCGGCGCTGTCTTCCAGGCTGCCTACAAGGCGCTGGTAGACACCCTTGCCCAGCTCTTTGCCCAGCTCCACGCCCCACTGGTCGAAGGCATTGATGCCCCAGATCACGCTCTGCACGAAGACCTTGTGCTCATACATCGCCACCAGTGCGCCCAGGCGGCGCGGGCTGATGCGCTCGACCACCAGGGTGTTGCTCGGGCGGTTGCCCGGGATCACCTTGTGTGGTGCCAGCTTCTCGATGTCTGCTTCGTTCAGGCCTTTGCCGCGCAGTTCGGTCTCGGCTTCGTCACGGGTCTTGCCGAGCATCAGCGCCTGGCTCTGCGACAGGCAGTTGGCGTACAGCCACTGGTGGTGGTCGGCAACCGGGTTGAAGCTCACCACCGGCACGATGAAGTCGGCCGGAATCAGCTGGGTGCCCTGGTGCAGCAACTGGTGGTAGGCATGCTGGCCGTTGCAGCCAACGCCACCCCAGATCACCGGGCCGGTGTCGGTGTTCACCGGTGTGCCGTCCTGCAGCACGCTCTTGCCATTGGACTCCATGTCCAGCTGTTGCAGGTGCTTGGTGATGTTACGCAGGTAGTGGTCATACGGCAGGATCGCATGGCTGCGCGCGCCCCAGAAGTTGCCATACCACACGCCCAACAGGGCCAGCAGCACTGGCATGTTCTGTTCGAACGGCGCGGTCTGGAAGTGCTGGTCCATGGTGTAGGCGCCAGACAGCAGCTCCTTGAAGTTGGCGGTGCCGATGGCCAGGGCGATCGGCAGGCCGATGGCCGACCACAGCGAATAGCGCCCACCCACCCAGTCCCACATCGGGAAGATGTTCTCTTCACGAATGCCGAAGGCCACGGCGGCGGCCTTGTTGCTGGAAACAGCGATGAAGTGGCGATACAGCTCGGCTTCCGAACCGCCCTGGGCCAGGTACCAGGTACGCGCGGCCATGGCGTTCTTCAGTGTTTCGAGGGTGTTGAACGACTTCGACGAAACGATGAACAGGGTGGTTTCGGCGCGCAGGTTGGCCGACAGTTCGTGGAACTCGCTGCCATCGATGTTCGCCAGGTAGTGGCAGCGTACGCCACGTTGCGCATAGGGCAGCAGTGCCTCGGAGACCAGCTCGGGGCCGAGGAACGAGCCGCCGATGCCGATGTTGACCACGTCGGTGATCGGTTTTTCGCTGTAACCGCGCCACAGGCCGTCGTGGATGCGCCCCACCAGTTCAGTGATCTGGTTGAGCACCTTGTGCACTTCGGGCATCACGTTGACGCCGTTGACGCTGAGCTTGTCGCCGACCGGGCGGCGCAGGGCGGTGTGCAACACCGGGCGGCCTTCGGAGGCGTTGATGATCTCGCCGTTGAACATCGACTTGATGGCATCTTGCAGGCCGACTTCTTTGGCCAGGTTCACCAGCAGGTCACGGCTTTGTTCGTTGATCAGGTTTTTCGAGTAGTCGAGAAACAAGCCGCAGCAGCTCAGCGAGAACTGGTCAAAGCGCTTGGGGTCGGCGGCGAAGGCGTCACGCATGCTGAAGTCTTGCATGGCGTCGCGGTGTTGCTGGAGCGCCTGCCATGCGGGCAGGGCCGTCACATCATGGGGTGTACGGTAATACGCCATTGCGGAGGGTTCCTTGGTGCGTTGTGAGGCCTTGGACATTGGCCTTGGCTGTCAGTTGCAGGCAGTCATTATAGGCATTGGCGGCGCGGGGGGAATGGGGGGCGTGACGGGATATCGCGGGGCATCTGCACGGTGTGTTGCGGGGGCGGCCTTGCGCCGCGAAAGGGGCGCAAAACGCCCCCGGAAAACCGCGTGATCAGGCGGTCTTGTCTTCCACGTGCAGGTACAGGTTGTCGATCAACCGAGTGTTACCCAGGTAAGCCGCCGCGATCACCACCAGGTCCCGATCATCGATCAGCGCCGGGCGCAGGCTCACGGCATGGCGAATTTCCAGGTAGTCCGGGCGCAACCCCGCAGCGGTCAGTTGCGCCAGCCCTTCTGCGGCCAGTGCCGCAAAATCACGCTGGCCACGGCCAAGCGCCGCCCCGATGTGCTGCAGGGTGCGGTACAGCGCAGGCGCGGTAACACGTTGCTCGGGCGTGAGGTAACCATTGCGCGACGATAGCGCCAGGCCGTCCTCGGCGCGCACGGTCGGCTCACCGATGATCTGGATGGGCATGTTCAGGTCGCGCACCATGGCGCGGATCACGGCCAGCTGCTGGAAGTCCTTCTCGCCGAACACGGCGAGGTCCGGCTGGACCATGTTGAACAGCTTGCTGACCACCGTCGCCACACCCTCGAAATGCCCTGGCCGGCTGGCGCCGCACAGGCCTTCGGAGAGCTGGGGCACGCTTACCCGGGTTTGCACGCTCATGCCGTCGGGGTACATCTCGTCGACAGTCGGGGCAAACAGCAGGTTGCAGCCGGCCTGGAGCAAGCGCTCCTGGTCGGCAGCCAGGGTGCGCGGGTAGGCGTCGAGGTCTTCATTGACGCCGAACTGCAGCGGGTTGACGAAGATGCTGGCAACCACGAAATCGGCTCGCTGGGCGGCCTTGGTGACCAGGGCGGCATGGCCGCTGTGCAGGTTGCCCATGGTCGGCACGAACGCGATGCGCTTGCCTTCGCCGCGGGCGCGGCCAACGGCGGCGCGCAGTTCACGGACGGTCTTGACAGTGTTCATGCGCTGAACCCATGTTCGCTGGCGGGGAAGCTGACGTCCTTGACCGCCTTCACGTAGGCGGCGAGGGCGCTGTCGATGTCCGGCTGGCCGGCCATGAAGTTCTTCACGAACTTCGGTACCCGGCCACTCAGCGACAGGCCGAGCATGTCGTGCAGTACCAGCACCTGGCCATCGGTGGCGCTGCCGGCGCCGATGCCGATCACCGGAATGCTCACCGCCTGGGTGATTTCCGCTGCCAGTTCACTTGGCACGCATTCGAGCAGCAACATGGCCGCGCCGGCCTGTTCCAAGGCAATGGCGTCGGCACGCATCTGCCGCGCCTGGGCTTCCTGGCGGCCCTGCACCTTGTAACCGCCCAGCACGTTGACGGTCTGTGGCGTCAGGCCCATGTGCGCACACACCGGTACACCGCGCTCGGCCAGCAGGCGAACGGTCTCGGCCAGCCAGGCGGCGCCTTCGAGCTTGATCATGTGGGCGCCGGCCTGCATCAGCGTGGCGCAGTTGGCGAAGGCCTGCTCGGGGGTGGCGTGCGCCATGAACGGCAGGTCGGCCAGAATCAGCGCGCCATCGTTGCCACGCTTGACGCAGGCAGTGTGGTAGGCCATTTCCGCCGTGGTCACAGGCAGTGTGCTGTCGTGGCCTTGCAGGACCATCCCCAGCGAGTCGCCCACCAGCAACACTTCGACACCGGCCTGGCTGGCGGCCTTGGCGAAGGTCGCGTCGTAGCAGGTCAGCATGGTGATTTTTTCACCCTTGGCCTTGAGGCCATGCAGGGTGGTCAGGGTTACTTCAGGCATGTAGGAAAATCCTCGTTCAGGCGCTGTTAAAACGACTGCATACAACGCGTGTAGTCATCTTCCGGAGCGGCACATCATCGCGCGTGATGTTCGCAGGTCCGTCCGGGCCTAAATACGGGTATGCGGCACAGGGGTGCCACACGGGACGCCTATAGTCGTGAGCGAGGTGGGGGAAGTCAATCACCCTGTTACCGCATTGTTACTAACAGGGTGTTACTGGCGTTACCGTCGCCTGGAGCGCCCGAATTACAGGCGCTCGAGACCGACGAACGGGCAGGCGCGGATGAGCTCGGCGAGTTCGCGGCCATCGGGCAGGCAGAAGCCGTCTGGCACCAGTTCGGCCAGGGGGTACAGCACGAAGGCGCGGGCGTGCATGTGGTAATGCGGTACCTGCAGGCGCGGCACGTCGATCAGCTGGTCGCCGAACAGCAGGATATCCAGGTCGAGCGTGCGAGGGCCCCAACGCTCCTTGCGCACGCGGCCCTGGTCATTTTCGATGGCCTGCAGGGCGTCGAGCAGGGCCAATGGCTCGAGCGAGGTGTCGAGCGCCGCCACGGCGTTGGTGTAGCGCGGCTGGCCAGGCAGCAGCGAGTCGCTGGTGAACAGGCCCGAGGCCGCCACCAGGCGGGTGCCTTCGGCCTGGCCCAGCGCCTGGAAGGCGTTCTGCAGTTGTTCTGCAGGCGCGTCCAGGTTGCTGCCCAGGCCGATGTAGGCGCGCGTTGTCACTCGAACGCCTCGTCGCCACCGCGTTTACGCTTGCTGGGGCTGCGTTTGCGCTTGCGCGGGCCGGCGCCGGTACCTTCGTCGCGGCTGCCCAGCTCACGGATCATGTCGCGGCGCTGGCTGTCGTTGGCATCCTGGTAGTCAGTCCACCATTGGCCGAGGTCATCGGTTTCCTCGCCAGCGCTTTCACGCAGCAGCAGGAAGTCGTAACCGGCACGGAAGCGCGGGTTGTCCAGCAACTGGTCGGCGCGCTTGCCGCTGCGACGTGGCAGGCGTTCCTGCATGTCCCAGATCTCGCGGATCGGCAGGGTGAAACGCTTCGGGATAGCAATGCGTGCGCACTGTTCGGCGATCAGGTCGTGGGCCGCACCGTTCATGGCTGGGATCGGTGGCACACCCTGGTTTTGCAGGTGCAGCACACGGGCCGGCAGGGCGGGCCACAGCAGCGCGGCGAAGAGGAAGGCCGGCGTGACCGGTTTGCCCTGTTTGACGCGCAGATCGGTGTTGGTCAGCGCCTGGCTGATCAAGGTGTGGGTGTAGCTCGGGCGTTCGTCCAGGGCTTGCGCGCTGGCCGGGAACAACGGCTCGAACAGCTGCAGGTCGACCAGCATTTCGAAGGCCATCGCACCTTGGCCCGAGAGGAACAGCTTCAGGCTTTCCTCGAACAGGCGCGCAGGCGGGATCTCGCGCAGCAGCGGGGCCAACTCGCGGATCGGCTGCACCGTGTGCTTCTCGATGCCGAAGTCGAGCTTGGCGGCGAAACGCACGGCACGCAGCATGCGCACCGGGTCTTCCTGGTAGCGGTGGGTCGGGTCACCAATCAGGCGCAACAGCCGGTTGCGCACATCGTGCACGCCGTTGGCGTAATCGAGGATGCGCTCGCTGACGGGGTCGTAGTAGAGGGCATTGATGGTGAAGTCGCGGCGTTGCGCGTCTTCTTCCAGGGTGCCGTACACGTTGTCACGCAGGATGCGGCCACTGGCATTGTGCGACGAACGGTGGTTATCACCTTGGTCGTCTTCCGAGTGGTGGGCGCGGAAGGTGGCGACTTCGATGATTTCACGGCCGAAATGCACGTGGACCAGCTTGAAGCGGCGACCAATGATGCGCGCGTTACGGAACTCGGCACGGACCTGTTCGGGCGTGGCGCTGGTGGCGACGTCGAAGTCTTTGGGCGTGATGCCCAGCATCAGGTCGCGGACACAGCCACCGACCAGGTAAGCCTGGTAGCCCGCACTCTGCAGGCGCTCGACGATGTTCACCGCGTGGCGGCTGAACTGGTGGCGTTGCAGCGAGTGTTGGCTCTTGTTGATCACCTCGGGCGTGGTGCGCCTGTGGTGCTGGCCCGGTACGGGAGGGCGGAACGACTGGAACAGCTTCTTCAGCATGGGATGCACTGTTTGAAGGAATGTTCGGCCAAGAATAGGAGAATGGCCGCATGATGGGCGGGGATTCTAGCATTTACTCAAGGAATGGTGTAGGCGGGTAGCAGGATGACTGCCAGAAGGGAGAAACGACAAGGGGAGCCTAAGCTCCCCAAGAAGTCGTTGCGTGCTCTTATTATTTTTTTGCTGGGCTTCTTGTTTTTGTTGAGTGCCCTGCCCACAAATCGCAAAGCTTGTGGACGACCCCTAATCCAGGGGTAAAGAGCAAACGGATTGCTTTGGCCGCTGATGTCACGTTGATCTGTCGATCCAACCAGTTCAGGCGCTGCTTTTTAGTGCAGTTTTTGTTGTTCTCTGCCTGGTCGTGGGGCAAGCCCCAAACACGCATCCTCTCCAAAAGAATCAGTTAGCTGCGCCTCCGCCGTCTTGTTTTTATTGTGCGTGAGCCGTTTCGTCTTGTTCTTATTCTGAGTTGCAGTGCTTGTTATTGTTTTTGTACTAAGCATATAGCAGGTGCCGTGCCAACTTTTCGAAACCCAATGAAATCAAGGGTTTGCAGGTTTTCGCAGGATTCTGGTGGGCGGAAAATGGCGGGGTTTCGTTACCGTACACCTCGGTTACTGTTACGTCTGAAAGGTTGGGTAACAGATTTTTGCGGTAACTGATGTGTTACCTGGGGTGTGCCCAAGGCCAAGTGTGTTCGCCACAACCTGTTCAGCGCCTATGCGATCGAGCGCCGCCCGCGCGGCGCTTCGCGGCGCAAGGCCGCTCCCACATTTGTTTCGGGCCAGTTATGCCTGTGCCATTGGCGCGCGTACCCTTTGGTGCACGGCGCTATATCGAAGGGGGCAAACAAGGGGGCGCGCGCCAATGGCTCAGGATTGATTGGCCCGAAACAGATGTGGGAGCGGCCTTGCGCCGCGAAGCGCCGCGCGGGCGGCGCTCGATCTCCCAGGCGCCGCACTTGCTGCGGCGAACACTGGGCAGGTTGAATTACTCGCTGGTAGCGTTACTCTTGCGCCGCGGGATGCCCAGGCGCTGACGGCGTTCCCACAGGCATTTGCGGCTGACGCCAAGCTTGCGGGCAAGCTCTGTCTCGGTCATGTGGTCCTGGTGCTCCAGGACGAAGTGCTGGAAGTAGTCCTCCAGTGACAGGTCCTCGGTCGGCTCATGGCTGGCATTGCCAGCGCTGGCGCCGCCCAGGGCGTTGTCGAGCAGGTCGTCGTCTTCCAGGTCGCTCAGCTCGATGTCGATGCCCAGCAGGTCGGCCGAAATTTCTGCGCTCTCGCTGAGAATCACCGCGCGCTCGACGGCGTTTTCCAGCTCACGCACGTTACCCGGCCAGCTGTAATGACGAATGGCCTGTTCGGCGTCGGCAGAGAAGTGCAGGTCATCACGGCCGATGCGTGCGCTCTGGCGGGTCAGGAAGGCGCTGGCAATCTCGTTGACGTCGCTGCCGCGCTCACGCAGGGCGGGCAGTTTCAGGGCGATCACGTGCAGGCGGTAATAAAGGTCTTCACGGAACTGGCCGGCCTTGGCCAGGTTCTTCAGGTCGCGGTGGGTCGCGGCAATCAGGCGCACATCGACCTTTTGCGACTGCACCGAGCCGACCCGGCGGATTTCGCCTTCCTGCAGCACGCGCAGCAGGCGAGCCTGTGCTTCCAGTGGCAATTCGCCGATCTCATCGAGGAACAAGGTGCCGCCGTCCGCCGCTTCAACCAGCCCGGCGCGCCCTGCGCTGGCGCCGGTGAAGGCGCCTTTTTCGTGGCCGAACAACTCGGACTCGATCAGGGTCTCGGGGATGGCCGCGCAGTTCACCGAGATCATCGGTGCCTTGGCCCGCCGCGACAGGTTGTGCAGGGCGCGGGCGACCAGCTCCTTGCCGGTGCCCGATTCGCCCTGAATCAGGACATTGGAGTCGGTCGGCGCCACCTTGCGGATCTTGCTGTACATGTCCTGCATCGGCGGGCACGAGCCGATGATGCCAATTTCGCCGTTGGCCGAGGCATTGCTGCCCTTTTCGGCAGCGGCGGCCTTGCCGTTGCTGCGCGGCTCGGTAGCCGGTGCGGCAGCGGGCGCGCTTGGCCGGTCACGGAGGATGCGCGCCACAGCTTGTAGCATCTCGTCGTGGTCGAAGGGCTTGGCGATGTAGTCCACCGCGCCCATTTTCATCGAATCCACCGCCGAGCGCAGGCTGGCGTAACTGGTCATGATCAGCACCGGGGTGCCCTGGCCGAGCTTGATCAGCTCGGTGCCAGGTGCGCCCGGCAGGCGCAGGTCGCTGACGATCAGGTCGAAGGTGGCAATGCTGAAGCGTTCCTGGGCTTCCTGCACCGAGCCGGCTTCGCTGACTTGGTACTGGTTCCGCTCGAGCAGGCGACGCAAGGCCGAGCGGATGATGGTTTCGTCTTCGACGATCAGAATATGCGGCATTGATTCAATTCTCTCGACGGTCTCGAATTTCAGGGGACGTCGCTACGACATGCCGGGGCAGGGTCACGCGGATCCGGGTGCCACGTTGCCGTTCGATATCGGCAGGGCTGTCGATGGTGATTTGCCCATAATGCTCTTCCACGATGGAATAGACCAGAGCGAGCCCCAGTCCGGTTCCTTCGCCCGGGTCCTTGGTGGTGAAGAAGGGTTCGAACAGGCGGTCCATGATGTTCTTCGGGATGCCACTGCCCTCGTCTTCGACGATCAGGTCGACGGTGTGTTCGCTGATTTCGCTGCGCACGCGCACGGCACTGCCTGGCGGCGACGCGTCGCGGGCATTGGAGAGCAGGTTGATCAGCACCTGGGCCAGGCGCTGGGGGTCCCCTTCGGCCCAGTGTTCCGGGTCGCAGAGGTTGAAGAACTGGACTTCGAAGTTGCGCCGGTTCAACGCCAGCAGGCCGATGGCATCCTGCGCCACTTCGGCCAGGCACACCGGCTCTTCGCTGTTCTGGTGGCTGCCACCGGCATGGGCGAAGCTCATCAACGACTGGACAATGCGTGAGACCCGTTTGGTCTGCTCCAGAATCTGGCTCGACAGCTCGGTGATCTCGCCATCGCCCTCGCGTTCCTCGCGCAGGTTCTGCGCCAGGCAGGCGATGCCGGTGATCGGGTTGCCGATTTCGTGGGCCACGCCCGCCGCCAGGCGGCCGATGCTGGCCAGGCGCTCGGAGTGCACCAGCTTGTCTTCCAGGGCCTGGGTTTCGGTCAGGTCTTCGACCAGCAGCACCAGGCCGCTGTTACCCGGTGCCAGTGGCTCGTCGATGGCGGCCTTGTGCAGGTTCAGCCAACGGGGCTGGCCGTCGAGGGCCAGGCGTTGCTTGTGCAAGTGTTCGTCGGGCAGGTCGATGAAGCCTTGCAGCAGGCCGCGCCACGGCTCGCCGATGGTCACCAGGCGCGACCCGACCACGTGCTTGGCAGCGATGCCGGTGAGCTCTTCCATGGCCTTGTTCCACATCAGGATCTCTTGGTCCTTGGCCAGGGAGCACACGCCCATGGGCAGTTCCTGCAGGGTCTGGCGGTGGTAGCGGCGCAAGGCGTCGAGCTCGGCGGCAAGGCCGGTCAGGCGTGAGTGATAGTCTTCCAGGCGGCTTTCGATGAAGTGGATGTCTTCAGTGACGTAGTTTTCGTTGCCGGACTTGTAGGGCAGGAAGGTCTCGACCATGTCCTGCGCCACGCTCGGGCCCATCAGGCCCGAGAGGTTGGCCTCGATGCGGTCGCGCAGGCGGCGCAACGCGTAGGGGCGGCGCTCGTCGAATGGCAGGTAGAGGTCGCGCAGTGCTTGTTCCACTTCTTTCTGCGCGGCCTTGGCGCCCAATGGCTTGGCCAGTTGGGTGGCAAACTCCTGCGGCGAGGCGGCATGCAGCTCACGGCGCTGCGGGCGCCGCACGTTGTCCACCGCGCACGCTTCGGCGGCGCTGACCTCTTCGCTGCTGGCGTTGGTGAACAGCGAGATCAGGGTAAACAGCAAGACGTTGGCCGCCAGCGAGGCGATGGCCGCCATGTGCCAGCTGGTGTCGTCGAGCACATAGATCATGTCCAGCAACGGGATGTAGAAGCCCTGCAGATTGCCCAACAGCGGCAGCAGCATGGTCACCATCCACACCAGGGTGCCGGCCAGCAAGCCGGCGATGAAGCCGCGGCGGTTGGCGGTCGGCCAATACAGTACCGACAGCACGCCCGGCAGGAACTGCAAGGTGGCGACAAACGCGACGATGCCCAGGTTGGCCAGGCTCTGGTGGTTGTTCTGGGTCAGGTAGAACATGAAGCCGGCGGTGATGATGGCGACGATCAGCGCGCGGCGTGTCCATTTCAGCCAGCGGTAGATGTTGCCTTCGGCCGGCGGCTGGTACAGCGGCAGCACCAGGTGGTTGAGGGCCATGCCCGACAGCGCGAGGGTGGTGACGATGATCAACCCGCTGGCCGCTGACAGGCCGCCTATATACGCCAGCAGCGCCAGCGCCTCGTTGTTGGCAGCAATGCCAAGGCCCAGCGTGAAGTACTCGGGGTTGGTGCTGGCGCCCAGACGCAGGCCGGCCCATAGCACCAGCGGCACGGCCAGGCTCATCAGCAACAGGAACAGCGGCAGGCCCCAGCTGGCACTGACCAGCGAGCGCGGGTTGAGGTTTTCGGTAAAGGCCATGTGGTACATGTGCGGCATGACGATGGCCGAGGCGAAGAACACCAGCAGCAGGGTGCGCCATGGCCCTTCCTGCAGCGGTGTGTGCAGTGCGGCCAGGGCGGTCTGGTTCTGCAGCAGCCACACTTCAAGCTCGTGCGGGCCGCCGAACACACCGTACAAGGCATACAGCCCGATACCGCCCAGGGCCAGCAGTTTGATCACCGACTCGAAGGCAATGGCGAACACCAGCCCTTCGTGCTTCTCGCGCGTGGCGATGTGCCGCGAGCCGAAGAAGATGGTGAACAGGGTGATCAGTGCACAAAAGGCGAAGGCCACCCTGGCCTTGACCGGCTCGCCGGTAAGGATGCTGATCGAATCGGCCACCGCCTGGATCTGCAGGGCCAGCAACGGCAATACGCCAATCAGCATGATGACGGTGGTCAGCGCGCCGGCCCAAGTGCTGCGAAAGCGAAACGCCAGCAGGTCGGCCAGGGACGATAGCTGATAGGTGCGGGTGATCTTGAGGATCGGGTAGAGCAGCACCGGCGCCAGCAGGAAGGCCCCGGAAACCCCCAGGTAGCAGGCCAGGAAGCCATAGCCGTACTGGTAGGCCAGGCCGACCGAGCCATAGAAGGCCCAGGCACTGGCATACACGCCCAGCGACAGGGTGTAGGTCAGCGGGTGGCGAATGATCGAACGGGGAATCAGCCCGCGCTCGCTGATCCAGGCCACGCCGAACAGTACCATCAGGTACGCGGCGCTGATCAGGATCATCTGGGTCAGGCTAAAGCTCATCGGCATCTCGTTGGCTCTGCAGGATGAAGGTGACGACGATCAAGATCAGCCAGAGCAGGTAGGGGCGGTACCAGGCACCGGTTGGTTCGATCCACCAGTCCATGATGGCCGGGGAGAACAGGTAGATCCCCACGACCAGAAGCAGGACCAAACGATAGATGTACATGCTGGCCTCGATGGTTGGGCGCTGCGGGCTTGGACTTATTATTGGCGCAAATGGCGGGGGGGATGCTAGCGGGAATCCATTGCGTTAGCCAAGGTTTTGAAAGTATTGGGCTTTTGTTTTTGGTGAGATGCGCGGTGTTTAGCATCACGCGATTCCTGTAGGAGCGGCCTTGTGTCGCGATGGGGCGCGTAGCGGCCCCAGGATTTCAGCTCTGCCGCACCTATTGCCGGGGCTGCTTTGCAGCCCTTCGCGACACAAGGCCGCTCCTACACTGACCGCATTGGCCGGTCAGATCCGAGGCTCAGCGCAAATCAGCTTCAGGCACTGTGGTCCGCTGCGCAATCGCCTCCGGCCGCCACTGCTGGCGGGCTATCGCCAACACTTCAGCCGGCGTAGCCAACAGCAAATCGGGGTCTGCTTCCTGCCCCAACGCCCGCAATGCCCGCAACAGCAGCGGTGTAGCATGCTCCGCCTGCAGGGGCGGCGAACGGTACGACTTGCCCAGCTTGTGCCCATCCGGCTGCACGATCAGCGGAATATGCAGGTAGCGCGGCTGTGAGAAGCCCAGCAACTCCTGCAGGTACAGCTGCCGTGGGGTGTTGTCGAGCAGGTCGGCGCCCCGCACGATGTCGGTAACACCCTGCCAAGCATCGTCCAGCACCACCGCCAGTTGGTACGCATACAACCCGTCACGGCGCTGGATGACGAAGTCGCCTACCTCGCGGCCCAGATGCTGCTCGAACGTGCCCTGCACCCGGTCGCTGAACCGGTAGATCAACTCCGGCACCCGCAGGCGGATCGCCGCACCTTCGCGGGCATGCCCGGCGTTACGGCACAACCCCGGGTAAATGCCGTTGTGGCCTTCGAGCTGTTTGCGCGAACAGGTGCAGGCGTAGGCCAGGCCCATGTTGAACAGGCGGTCGACCACGGCTGCATAGGCATCGTGGCGCTGGCTCTGGAACACCACCTCGCCGTCCCACGCCAACCCGTAGCGCTCCAGAGTCTGCAGGATGGCATCGCGGGCGCCGGGCATTTCCCGGGGCGGGTCGGTGTCTTCCATGCGCAGCAGCCAGCGGCCATTGACGGCGCGGGCATCGAGCCAGGAGGCGAGGGCGGCGACCAGCGAGCCGAAGTGCAGAAAGCCGCTGGGGGTAGGGGCGAAGCGCCCGATGTAGCTGGAGTCGTTCATGGCTGTCGTGCGTCTGAAAATGAAACGGGGCGCAAGATGCGCCCCGTTCGGATGGGAAAAGGATCAGCCTTTGCCGACGGTTTTTTCCTTTTTCTCCGCGATTTCCTTGCAGTCGAAGCACAGGTCGGCGGTTGGGCGGGCTTCCAGACGGCGCAGGCCGATCTCGATGCCGCAGGATTCACACCAGCCGTATTCTTCGTCCTGGATCAACTGCAGGGTTTTATCAATCTTCTTGATCAGCTTGCGCTCGCGATCCCGACTACGCAGTTCCAGTGCAAACTCTTCTTCTTGGCTTGCACGGTCTGCAGGGTCAGCGAAGTTGGCCGCTTCTTCCTTCATGTGGTCGACGGTTTTATCGACACCCTCCATGAGGTCTTTTTTCCAGGCGTTGAGGACTTTGGTGAAGTGATCTCGCATGGGCTTACCCATGTACTCCTCACCCTTTTTTACCTCGTAAGGATCGACGCCATGAAGAGATTGATTCGATTTTTGCTTTTCTAGGGTGGACATGAATAGACCGCCTCTTACTCATCTGATCCAATGCGCAGGCTGCTCCATCTCCGGCAACTACCGGCCCTGCGACTGCTAGCCGCCGAACTTACCAGATAGATCAGGGGTGCGCTACCCCGCCCGATCCAGATAATTGACAGCGGTGCGAGCCACACGTTCGGTAGTGCGCAGAGGTAGAATCTCCAGTTTAGACCCAATTGAGAGAAGGTCATGGCCCACCCCTACAGTGCGCGCAGCCGCGCCATCGAACCCTTCCACGTCATGGCGCTGCTGGCGCGGGCCAACGAGCTGCAGGCGGCCGGGCACGACGTGATCCACCTGGAAATCGGCGAACCGGACTTCACCACGGCTGCGCCCATCGTCGAGGCCGGCCAGGCGGCATTGGCTGCGGGCCACACCCGCTATACCGCCGCCCGTGGCCTGCCGGCGCTGCGTGAGGCGATCGCCGGTTTCTATGGGCAGCGTTACGGGGTGAGTGTCGACCCCGAGCGCATTCTGATCACCCCAGGCGGCTCTGGCGCGCTGTTGCTGGCCAGCAGCCTGTTGGTCGACCCCGGCAAGCACTGGTTGCTGGCCGACCCGGGCTACCCCTGCAACCGCCACTTCCTGCGCCTGGTTGAAGGCGGCGCACAATTGGTGCCGGTGGGGCCAGAGGTCAATTACCAACTGACAGCCGACCTGGTTGAGCGCTACTGGGACAAGGACACGGTCGGCGCCCTGGTCGCCTCGCCGGCCAACCCGACCGGAACGGTGCTGGACCGTGCCGAGCTGGCCAGCCTGTCCGCCGCCACCCGCGAACGCCATGGCCACTTGGTGGTGGACGAGATCTACCACGGGCTGACCTACGGTATGGATGCCCCCAGTGTGCTGGAAGTGGACGATGAAGCCTTTGTGCTGAACAGTTTTTCCAAGTATTTCGGCATGACCGGCTGGCGCTTGGGCTGGCTGGTGGCGCCGCCTGGCGCGGTGGCCGACCTGGAGAAACTCGCGCAAAACCTGTACATCAGTGCGCCGAGCATGGCCCAGCATGCTGCTCTGGCGTGCTTCCAGCCGCAAACCCTGGCGATTCTGGAAGCGCGTCGTGCCGAGTTCGCCCGCCGTCGCGATTACCTGCTGCCGGCCCTGCGCGAGCTGGGCTTCGGCATTGCCGTGGAGCCCCAGGGGGCCTTCTATCTGTATGCCGACATCAGCGCCTTCGGCGGCGATGCCTTCGCCTTCTGCCGGCACTTCCTCGAAACCGAGCACGTGGCGTTCACCCCTGGGCTGGACTTTGGCCGCCACCTGGCAGGGCATCACGTGCGCTTTGCCTACACCCAGAGCCTGCCGCGCCTGGAGCAGGCGGTGCAGCGTATCGCTCGCGGCCTGCGCAGTTGGCAAGGCTGATGGCATTCTTCCCTCCACTCGAGCAGGGGCGCCTGCTGCGTCGCTACAAACGGTTTCTGGCGGACATCGAACTGGCCAGTGGCGAGCAGTTGACCATTCACTGCCCCAACACCGGTTCCATGCTCAACTGCATGCGCGAAGGCGGGCAGGTGTGGTTCAGCCGCTCCAACGACCCCAAGCGCAAGCTGCCCGGCACCTGGGAAATCAGCGAAACGCCACAGGGGCGGCTGGCCTGCGTGAACACCGGGCGCGCCAACGCACTGGTTGAAGAGGCGTTGCGGGCCGGGGTGATCAGCGAGCTGGCCGGCTTCACGGCGCTCAGGCGCGAAGTGGCCTATGGCGAAGAGGGCAGCCGCATCGATTTTCGCCTGGAGTTCGACAGCGGCCCGGCCTATGTCGAAGTCAAGAGCGTGACCCTGGGCTACCCCGACACTGATGTTGCGGCATTTCCCGATGCCGTCACCCAGCGCGGCGCCAAGCACCTGCGCGAGCTGGCGACGTTGGCCCGCAATGGTGTTCGTGCCGTGCAGCTTTATTGTGTGAACCTGACCGGGGTCGGAGCGGTGCGCCCAGCCGAGGAAATCGACGCGGCCTATGCCGAGGCGTTGCGCGCCGCCGTGGCTGAAGGGGTCGAGGTGCTGGCCTACGGCACCCATCTGGATGCCGAACGCATTGTCATCAACCGCCCATTGCCCGTGTTGCTCAACCCGTGAGCCAGATGCCCTGGCTGTCTTCGTGGCAGCCCAGGGCCTGCAGCGCATCGCCCTCGCAAGGCCCAGCCACGCATTCGCCGCTCTCTATAAGAAACAAGGCGCCATGATGGGCGCAGTGAATCAGGCTGGCGCTGTCATCGAGAAATGCATCGGTTGCCCAGTTCAGGGGGATGCCCCGGTGTGGGCAGCGGTTGCGATAAAGGTACACCTGGCCCTGGCGGCGGACGCCGAACAGGTCGACGCCGTCTACGCTGAAGGCGCGGCTGTGGCCCTCGGCCAATGAGCTGGAAATACAAAGCAAGTGCATGGCAAGGAAGACTCGTGAAACACGTGATGGCTTGACGCTTCAATGCGAATAATTATCAAATTGCCCGCATTCGCTGCGCCCAGCCGTCTATGGTGCGCAGTTCCGCCGCCCGCCACAAGGCGCGCGGCCCGCCTTCAGAAGGAAATCCGATGATGCGCCGCCCCGTCGCCCTGATCGCCCTGTGCGCAGGTTTAGTGCTGTCTACCCAGGCCCTGGCTGCCGAACTGCCGCAGCGTTGGGTCAGCGCTGGCGGCGCGCTTAGCGAATGGGTCAGTGCGCTGGGCGGCGAAGCGCACCTGGTTGGTGTCGATACCACCAGCCAACACCCCGAGTCGCTGAAGGCGCTACCGAGTGTCGGCTATCAGCGGCAGTTGTCCGCCGAAGGCATTCTGAGCCTGCGTCCTGATGTGTTGGTGGGTACCGAAGAGATGGGGCCGCCACCGGTGCTGGCGCAGATCCGCAAGGCGGGCGTGCGGGTTGAACTGTTCTCGAGCAAGGCCGAACTCGACGCGGTCGATGAAAACCTCAGGCACCTGGGGCAATTGCTTGGTGCAGAGCAACAAGCCACTGCGCTGGCAACAGGCTATCGTCAGCAGCTGGATGCGCTGCAGGCCGAGGTCAAGCAGGCCCAGGCGGGCCAGAAGGCGCCCGGCGTGTTGCTGCTGGTTGGCCATGCCGGTGCCAAGCCGTTGATCGCTGGCCAAGGCACCGCGGGCGACTGGCTGCTGCGACAGGCCGGGGCGCGCAACCTGGCGGAGCACCAAGGCTACAAGAACTTTTCCAGCGAAGCGCTGGCAGCGCTGGACCCGGACGTGGTGGTGTTTTCCGACCGTGCGTTGGCCGATGAGCAGGCGCTGCAGGCGTTGCTCAAGGAGAACCCGGCGCTGGCGGCCTCCCGTGCGGTGCGTGAGCAGCGCCTGGTGTCACTCGACCCGACGCTGCTGGTGGGCGGCCTTGGGCCACGCTTGCCGGCGACCCTGCGCACGCTGGCTGGGGCCTTCTACCCAGCAGCCAAGGCCAGCTTCGCGCAATGAAGCAGCGCGTTCAGCCACGCACACTGATCGTCTGCCTGAGCCTGCTGTGCCTGTTGGCGGTGTGGTTGTCCCTGGCCCTGGGGCCGGTCAGCCTGCCGCTGTTCGATACCTTGCGCGCGGGCCTGCGTTTGTTGGGGCTGCCCGTGGCGGGTGATGACCTGCAGCAGGCCGAGATGATCCTCGGCCAGATCCGCCTGCCGCGCACCTTGCTGGGGCTGGCGGTCGGGGCGGTGCTGGCGCTGTCCGGCGTGGCCATGCAGGGGCTGTTCCGCAACCCGCTGGCCGACCCGGGGCTGGTGGGGGTCGCTGCCGGGGCGGCGATGGGCGCTGCGGTGGCCATCGTCGGTGGCAGCTGGTTTGGCGGCATGCCCGATGTGCTCGCGCCCTATCTGTTGTCGCTGTGTGCCTTTATCGGTGGCCTGGGGGTGACCGCGCTGGTCTATCGCCTGGGGCGGCGTGACGGCCAGACCAATGTCGCCACGATGTTGCTGGCCGGCGTGGCGATGACCGCATTGGGCGGCGCAGCGGTGGGCTTGTTCTCTTACCTGGCCGATGATGCCACCTTGCGCACCTTGACCTTCTGGAACCTGGGCAGCCTCAATGGTGCCAGCTACGAGCGGTTGTGGCCGCTGCTGATGGTGGCCGGGGGCGTGGCGCTGTGGTTGCCGCGTCGGGCGCGGGCGCTGAATGCCTTGCTGCTGGGTGAATCGGAGGCGCGGCACCTGGGTATCGAGGTGGAGCGGCTCAAGCGCGAACTGGTGTTCTGTACCGCCTTGGGGGTGGGTGCGGCGGTGGCCGCCGCCGGGCTGATCGGCTTCATTGGCCTGGTGGTGCCGCACCTGGTGCGATTGCTGGCAGGGCCCGACCATCGGGTGGTGTTGCCCGCCTCGCTGCTGGCCGGCGGTGTGCTGATGCTGTTCGCCGACTTGGTGGCGCGGCTGGTGCTGGCGCCGGCCGAGCTGCCGATCGGTATCGTCACCGCCCTCATCGGTGCGCCGTTTTTCCTGGTCCTGCTGATTCGAGGGCGTAGCTGATGTTGCAAGTCGAGGGCCTGCACCTGCGGCGGGGCAGCAATGAAGTGCTGCATGACATCCACCTGCAACTGACCCCGGGGCAGGTCGTGGGTGTGCTCGGCCCCAATGGCGCGGGCAAGAGCAGCCTGCTGGGGGTGTTGTGTGGCGAGCTGGCCCCCGGCCAGGGGCGAGTGACGCTACAGGGCAGGCCATTGACTGACTGGGCCGGGCAGGCGCGGGCACAGCGCCTGGCGGTGCTGCCGCAGGTGTCCAGCCTGGGCTTTTCGTTCAGGGTCGAAGAGGTGGTGGCGATGGGGCGGATGCCCCATGGCAGCGGCCAGCTGCGCGACGCCGAGATCGTCGAAGCGGCCTTGCGTGCGGCGGATGCCTGGCACCTGCTGGGGCGCAGCTACCTGGCATTGTCGGGCGGTGAGCGGCAACGGGTACACCTGGCCCGCGTGCTGGCCCAGCTGTGGCCAGGTGAGCAGGGCACTACACTGCTGCTTGACGAACCGACCTCGATGCTCGACCCACTGCACCAGCACACGACCCTGCAAGCGGTGCGGCGTTTCGCTGATCGCGGCGCTGCGGTGCTGGTGATCCTGCATGACCTGAACCTGGCGGCACGCTACTGTGATCGTATCCTGCTGCTCGAACAGGGCCGCTGCCATGCCCTTGCATCACCCCAGGAGGTGTTGACGCCGGGGGCACTGAAGGCGGTGTTCGGCATCGATGTGCTGGTGCAGGCGCACCCCGAGCGCGGCCACCCGCTGATCATCACGCGTTAGGTTCTGTACGAAAAGTATGGTCATTCATCATTGTGGGAGCGGCGGTGCGGCGATCCGACTTGCCCCGCGATCTGCCGCAACGCGGCAGCAAAGCCTGAATTCGCGGCGTCTTTGACACTATTTAATATCGGGTACAGGAGCGCTTCGCACTCCATCGCGGGACAAGCCCGCTCCCACAAAACTTTTCGTATAGAGCCTAGGAGGCATTGCCGATGCGCCATCCGTTGCTGTCCGGTCTTGCGCTGTGCCTGGTGCTGGCGTTGGCGGGGTGCCAGGCCAGCCTGCCGCCGTTACCGGGCTGGCAGAGCCCCGAAGGGCGTGCCCACGCCCAGCTTGGGCAAATCACGGACCTGGCCAGCGGCCGGCTCATCAGCCCTGAGCAACTGATCAGGCAGTTGGCCGACGCGCCACGTGTACTGGTAGGGGAGAAGCATGACAACCCCGATCATCATGCGTTGCAGTTGTGGCTGTTGCGCGCCCTGCAGGCTCAGCGCCCCCAGGGCAGCCTGCTGATGGAGATGCTGCAGCCCGAGCAGCAGCCGCTTGTCGACAGACTTGAGGCGCAGCAAACGCTGCCTGCGGACCTGCCCAAGGCACTGGCCTGGGAGGATGGCTGGGACTGGCAGCTGTACGGGCCTATTGTGACGCACGCTTTGCAGGGCGACATTGCGCTGTTGGCCGCCAACCTTTCGCCCGCTCAGATGCGCCAAGCCTATCGCCAGCCGGCGGCGTTGTCGGGCGCGCGTTCCAATGCCCCAGGGGTGAAGGCCGCGCTGCTTGAGCAGGTGCGTACCGGGCACTGCGGCCTGCTACCGCGAAGCCAGTTGCCAGCCATGCTTGCGGTCCAGCAGCAACGTGACCGGCGCATGGCCGAACGCTTGATGGCGGCACCGCAGCCGGCCTTGCTGTTGGCGGGCGCTTACCACGTACGCAAGGACCTGGGGGTGCCGTTGCATCTGGCCGACCTCGGGGCGCAGGGGCGCAGCGCGGTCGTGCTGTTGGCCGAGGTGGGGGAAGAGGTCGAGGCGGGTATGGCCGACTATGTCTGGTTCACGGCGGCGGTGCCTGAGCAGGACTATTGCGCTCAACTGCGTCAGTAAGGCCAAACGACAGGCAAAAAAAAGACCCGGCAAAAAGCCGGGTCAATAACCGTGATTAGCCTGATGAGGAGATAATCTGAGAGTCCGAACCAGGGGCTTTCAGTTTATCCAACCAGTCTCGCGACCAGTTGTGATAATCATAACGATTCTCATTTCGGAGTCAATCCCCTGCACAGGTTTATTTTGAATTTTTTTGCGGAGGTCTTTTTTCATCCAGTTGTTGATTGAGCGCTTCCTTTCGTTCGATCGGCAAATCATTCCAGTGCATGTCCAGCAACGCGCCTTCTATGGCGTACAACAGCACTTTAGAGGCCCGGAACCCTCGCGTTTTTACAGCCTGGTACGCACCCACCGCGCCCAGGCGGCGCAAATCCGACGCACTGTGGATACCGGCTGCGTGCAACCACTGCGCAGAGGTCTTGCCAAGATTCTTCAGATGCTGCAATTCATCGTTCATCGAGCCTCCTTGCGATGGCTGAACGGGTCTTGGGGGATAAATCGCGAGCAGGTCAGAGAGGAGTGTAGCGGGGCTTGGAAAATGCGCGGCTTTTTGCCATCTGTGGCGACGAACAGCCCTGAATACGGGGCCTCCTGGCTTTTCAGTAGCCGCCTCTTTTGGTGTGGCAGGGCCCCAGTGGTGCGGGTTTACCCGCTACCACAGGGGCCCTGCGAGGATTACAGGCCCGGCAAGCGCTGACGCACCTGTTCGATCACCTGGTCCATGCTGGCACCTTCCTGGGTGTCGACGCGCTTGCTGACCAGCAGTTCTTCCTCGCTCAACCCATCACGGCTGGCCTGTTGCGCCTTGACCACCTCCAGGGTGGCGTCCGACGGGTCGCTGTTTGCGGCTTGGCGCTGGGCCAGCCAGCTGGCAATGACCGCCTCCGGTGCGTGGCAATCGAGGATCAAGAAGGGGACGCCCGTCTGGTTGGCGACATCCGCCGCCGCCTGGCGCTGTTCACGCTTGAGGTAGGTGGCATCCAGCACGACCGGGAAGCCCGCGCGCAATACCGTCTCCGCTACCTCGTGCAGGCGCTGGTAGGTGGCGGCACTGGCATCCTGGTCATAGATGCCGGCAGTCAGCTGGCCGACGTTTGCTTGCTGCTGTTCGCCGAACAGGCGCTTGCGCTCGACATCGGAGCGTACGCGGATCGCGCCCAGGGCCTCGACCAGGCGCATCGCCACGTGGCTCTTGCCCACTGCCGAGACGCCATGGGTGATGGCCAGCAGCCGCGAAGGGATGGCGCTGTAGCTTTCCGCCAGGTTGGCGTAGTTGCGGTAGGTGCGCAGGGTCGTGGCGCGTTGCACGCCATCGGCGTCGGCCGGCATGCTGAACAGCGCCACCTTGGCGCGCACCAAGGCGCGGTAGGCCTTGTAGAAGTTCAGCACTTCCAGGCCTTCATAATCGCCGGTCAGTTCCAGGTACTGGCTGACGAAGCGCCGGGCCAGGCACTTGAGGCCACGGTCTTCCAGGTCCATGGCCAGGAAGCCGGTGTCGGCCCAGACGTCGGTCATGCGGAACGGTTCGTTGAACTCGATGCAGTCGAAGATCACCACCTTGCCGTTGATCACGGTGGCGTTGCCCAGGTGGATGTCACCGTGGCATTCACGGGTGAACCCATTGGCCTTGCGGGCCGCGAACAGGCCTTGGAGCCGCTCGAAGCTGCTACGTGCCCAGGCCTGGAGGTTGTCCAGTTGCTGCAGGTCGGCCTTGTCGGTGAGGAATGGGCGGATCTGTTCGAAATTCTGCTCGACCGGGGCCATCACGCTTTCAGGTGAGCCGTAAGGTTGCTCTGCCGGCACCTTGGGCGTCTGCAGGTGGAATTCGGCAACCTGCCGGGCCATCTGGTCGATGTGCTCGGCGTTGAGCTCGCCGTTGGCCTGCAAGGTGCTGAGCATCTGCCCTTGGGGGAACTGGCGCATCTTCAGTGCGTACTCGATGGCCTCGCCCTCGCCGCCGATTTGCGGGGCTTCGGCACTGCCGGTGATCGGCAGCACTTCAAGGTACAGGTCTTCGGTCAGGCGCTGGTTCAGGCGCAATTCTTCGTTACAGAAATGCGCGCGCTGATCCAGGCGGGTGAAGTCGAGGAAGCCGAAGTTCATTGGCTTCTTGACCTTGTAGGCGTACTCGCCAGTCAACAGGACCCAGGAGATATGCGTCTCGATGAGTTGGAACCCATCCACGGGGTGAGGGTAGAGGGCTGGGTTCTGCAACGCAGTAATAAGAGCTTGGCTCACGGGAAATCCTTCCGAGGGCAGGGAATTCGAATGCGCCATTATGGTCAATGGTGCCGTCCCTGCATACCGCCGGGGGCGCCTGCCCAGCCTTTACAAAGTGCGTATAATCCGCCGCCATGACTCGAACTCGAAACGCTCGTACCCCTCAGAAACGCCCGACCGGCCGCTCTCGCGCCTGGCTGGGCTGGGCTTTGAAGCTCAGCCTGGTCGGCCTGGTGATCATCGCCGGCTTCGCGGTTTACCTCGATGCTGTCGTCCAGGAAAAGTTCTCCGGCAAGCGCTGGACCATCCCGGCCAAGGTGTATGCCCGGCCGCTGGAGCTGTTCGTCGGCCAAAAACTGAGCAAGAACGACTTCCTCACCGAACTCGACGCCCTTGGCTATCGCCGTGAAAGCGCGGCCAACGGCCCGGGCGCAGCGGCAGTCAACGGTAATACCGTCGACCTCAATACCCGTGGTTTTCAGTTCTACGAAGGGATGGAGCCAGCGCAGTTCGTGCGCGTGCGCTTCTCTGGCGATTATGTCGCCGGGCTTTCCGGCGCCAACAACGGCAAGCTCGATGTGGTACGCCTGGAGCCGTTGATGATCGGCGGCATTTACCCGAAAAACCTCGAAGACCGCATCCTGATCAAGATCGATCAGGTGCCGCCGTACCTGCTCGAAACCCTGGTGGCAACCGAGGACCGCGACTTCTACAGCCACTTTGGCGTGTCGCCCAAGTCCATCGCCCGTGCGGTGTGGGTCAACACCTCGTCCGGGGCCATGCGCCAGGGCGGCAGTACCCTGACCCAGCAGTTGGTGAAGAACTTCTACCTCACCAGCGAGCGCAGCCTCAGCCGCAAGCTGACTGAAGCGATGATGGCCGTGCTGCTGGAGCTGCATTACGACAAGCGCGAGATCCTCGAGGCCTACCTCAACGAGGTATTCGTCGGCCAAGACGGCCAGCGTGCGGTGCATGGCTTCGGCCTGGCCAGCCAGTTCTTCTTCAGCCAACCGCTGTCAGAGCTCAAGCTGCACCAGATCGCCTTGCTGGTGGGCATGGTCAAGGGGCCGTCCTACTACAACCCGCGGCGTTATCCTGACCGCGCCCTGGCCCGTCGTAACCTGGTGCTCGACCTGCTGGCCGAGCAGGGCGTGGCGAGCAAGGACGTGATCGAGGCGGCGAAGAAGATGCCGCTGGGCGTGACCAAGCGCGGCAGCCTGGCAGACAGCTCGTTCCCGGCGTTCCTCGACCTGGTCAAGCGCCAGTTGCGCCAGGACTACCGCGACGAAGACTTGACCGAAGAAGGCCTGCGTATCTTCACCAGCTTCGACCCGATCCTGCAGATGAAGGCCGAAACCTCGATGAACGAGACCTTCAAGCGCCTGGCCGGGCGCAAGGGGGCTGACGAGGTCGAGTCGGCGATGGTCGTGACCAACCCGGAAACCGGGGAAGTCCAAGCGCTGATCGGCAGCCGTCTGTCGGGCTTTGCCGGCTTCAACCGGGCCATCGACGCAGTGCGGCCGATCGGTTCACTGGTCAAGCCGGCGGTGTACCTGACCGCCCTGGAGCAGCCCAGCAAATACACCCTGACCAGTTGGATACAGGACGAGCCGTTCTCGGTCAAAGGGGCCAACGGCCAGGTCTGGCGCCCGCAGAACTATGACCGCCGGCCCCATGGCACCATTTATCTGTACCAGGGCCTGGCCAACTCCTACAACCTGTCGACGGCCAAGCTCGGCCTGGAAGTGGGCGTGCCCAATGTGATCAAGACCATTGGTCGGCTGGGCGTGAATGTCGATTGGCCAGCCTTCCCGGCGATGCTGCTGGGGGCCGGTGGTATGTCGCCGATGCAGGTCGCGACCATGTACCAGACGATTGCCAATGGTGGTTTCAACACGCCGATGCGCGGTATCCGCAGCGTGCTGACCGCCGAGGGCGAACCGCTCAAGCGCTACCCGTTCCAGATTCAGCAAACCTTCGACCCGGGTTCCATCTACCTGGTGCAGAACGCCATGCAACGGGTGATGCGCGAAGGTACCGGCCGTTCGGTGTACAACGTGTTGCCGCGTTCGCTCACCCTGGCCGGCAAGACCGGTACCAGCAACGACTCGCGTGACAGCTGGTTCTCCGGCTTCAGCCAGGACCTGCTGGCGGTGGTGTGGATGGGCCGCGACGATAACGGCAAGACGCCGTTCACCGGTGCCACTGGCGCCCTGCAGGTCTGGACCAGCTTCATGAAGAAGGCCGACCCGTTGCCGCTGGACATGCCGCAGCCGGACAACATCGTGCAAGCCTGGATCGACCCGTACAGCGGGCAAGGTTCTGATGGCAGCTGTCCGGGAGCGGTGCAGATGCCGTATATTCGCGGCAGCGAACCGCCCGCCGGGGCAACCTGTGGCGGTGAGCAGAATCCGGCAGAATCGGTCATGGACTGGGTCAAAGGCTGGATGAATTAAGCGCGAGCTGCATTGATGAGGTGTGAAGTGAATAAGTGGCTGTTTCCTGCCTTGACGGCGTTGGTTGTGCTTCAGGGTTGCTCCAGCGTCCAGCGTGGCAATATCCCGGTGGTCGACTCGAGCACGCGCGTGTCCAACAGTGAACGCGTAACGGCCAACCGCTCGGCGGCTGGCATGAACAGCGGCACCTCACAAGCGCAAACGCTGCCTGAGGACTCCGGCGTGACCGTGATGATTCCGCAGGGTGCCGGTGCCTCGGGCATCCAGACGTTCCCGGCCGCCAATGGGGCGGCACCGATCAGCGCCATGCCGATTACCCCTGGCCCGGTCTCCACCGGGCCGATGACCACCAACCCCAACCCGATTGCCGACGAACCGTTCGACATCGCGTCGATGAACAGCCCGGCGAAAGCCAGTAGCGCGCCGACCGGTATTCCGCGTAGCACTGCCGCAGCCGGTGGGCTGTCTGCCGATGAACAGCTCGACGGGCCAGTGCTGGCGCTGTTGACCACTGCCCAGCAACAACAGGGCAGTGGCGACTTCAATGGTGCTTCGTCGAGCCTGGAGCGTGCCCAGCGTATCGCGCCGCGCGAACCGCAGGTGCTGTTCCGCCTGGCCCAGGTGCGCCTGGCCCAGGGTGATGCCGCGCAGGCCGAGCAGTTGGCCCGCCGAGCCCTGACCTATGCCAATGGCCGCCCTGACCTGCAGGCCGAACTGTGGAACACCATCGCCCAGGCCCGCGAGAAGCAAGGTGACAGTGCCGGTGCGGCGCTGGCGCGGCAGAAGGCACGGGTGAACTCGTAATGATCGAGCAACGCATTTTGGACATCGCCGACCACCTGCTGCTGATCGAGCGTGAACTGAAGGTGCAGGGCTGGTGGGGCGATGAGCCGCCCAGCGATGAAGCGCTGGCCAGCACCGTGCCCTTCGCGGTCGACACCATGAGCCTGGAGCAGTGGCTGCAATGGATCTTCCTGCCGCGCATGAAGATCATCATTGAGCTAGGCCAGCCGCTGCCTAACGCGTCGGGCATTCTGGTAATGGCCGAAACGGTGTTCACCGATCGCCCGGAGCAGAGTCGCGAGCTACGGCGCCTGCTAGCAGAGTTCGATCAATTGATCGCTGCTTGAGCCTGATTTCTTCTCTTTTTCCTTCAAGGGCCGCAGATTGTGGCCCTTTTTTATGGAAATCTTATTAATTCTGCTGCTGGTATCCTTTTTAGTGGTGGCAGGAATTCATCTTGAGGAAAAATTGGCAATAATTTTTCTTGACTTGTAGCCGCCAAATCACAAGAATCCAACTTCCGCTGTAGAGGGACTGCCAGAAGCAGACCCGCTAAGCAGATCATGAGGCGCACACCCGCGCCGACCTGCAACACCCCGCAACGCGTTACCTCGCGCTGGGTGGGAAAACCCCGCAACACTCTGGGGCGCTCCCAATACTTGCTCAGTCAGTGCTGACGTTCGCTCGTGCTCTGCTTGGCAGTAAACCTATTAAGACCCGTCCACTAGGGACGGTATTCTGGCGTTTTAGAGGTGAACAACGTGGAGCTTTTATCTGGCGCTGAGATGGTCGTCCGCTTCTTGCGTGACGAAGGCGTTAAGCACATCTACGGGTACCCTGGCGGTGCTCTTCTTCATGTTTACGACGCCCTGTTCAAGGAACCGGAAGTCGAACACATCCTGGTTCGTCACGAACAGGCTGCGACCCATATGGCGGACGGCTACGCCCGTGCCACCGGCAAGGCCGGTGTGGTGCTGGTAACCTCCGGCCCGGGTGCGACCAATGCCATCACCGGCATTGCCACCGCCTACATGGATTCGATTCCGATGGTCATCCTCTCCGGCCAGGTGCCTAGCACCATGGTGGGTACCGATGCCTTCCAGGAAACCGACATGATCGGTATCTCGCGGCCGATCGTGAAGCACAGCTTCATGATCAAGAATGCCACCGAGATCCCTGAAGTTCTGAAAAAAGCCTTCTATCTGGCGCAATCCGGCCGTCCCGGCCCGGTCGTGGTCGACATTCCAAAAGATATGACCAACCCGGCCGAGAAGTTCGAGTACGTCTATCCGAAGAAGGTCAAGCTGCGCTCCTACAGCCCGGCGGTACGTGGCCACTCCGGCCAGATCCGCAAGGCCGCCGAGATGCTGCTGGCTGCCAAGCGCCCCATTGTCTATGCCGGTGGTGGCGTGATCCTCGGCGGTGGCTCCGAAGCCCTGACCGAAATCGCCAAGTCGCTGAACCTGCCGGTTACCAATACCCTCATGGGTCTGGGTAGCTACCCGGGTACCGACCGTCAGTTCGTCGGCATGCTCGGCATGCACGGCAGCTTCACGGCCAACATGGCCATGCACAATGCCGACGTCATCTTCGCCGTCGGCGCGCGCTTCGATGACCGCGTGGTCAACGGCCCGGCCAAGTTCTGCCCGAATGCCAAGATCATCCACATCGACATCGACCCGGCGTCGATTTCCAAGATGATCAAGGCCGACGTGCCTATCGTGGGCCCGGTCGACAGCGTCTTGAACGAGATGCTCGGCATCCTCAAGGAAATCGGCGAGCAGCCTGACAAGGCCGCCGCAGAAGCCTGGTGGAAGCAGATTGACGAGTGGCGTGGCGATGGCGACCTTTTCCCTTACAACAAAGGGGACGGCAGCGTCATCAAGCCGCAGACCGTGATCGAAACCCTGTGCGAAGTGACCAAGGGCGATGCCTTCGTCACCTCCGACGTTGGCCAGCATCAGATGTTCGCGGCGCAGTACTACCGCTTCAACAAGCCTAACCGCTGGATCAACTCCGGTGGCCTGGGCACCATGGGCTTCGGTTTCCCGGCGGCCATGGGCGTCAAGCTCAACTTCCCGGATCAGGACGTGGCGTGCGTCACTGGCGAAGGCAGTATCCAGATGAACATCCAGGAGCTGTCTACCTGCATGCAGTACGGCCTGCCGGTAAAAATCGTCAACCTGAACAACGGTGTATTGGGCATGGTCCGCCAGTGGCAGGACATGGCGTACAACGGCCGTCATTCGCACTCCTATGTCGAGTCGCTGCCTGACTTCATCAAGCTGGCCGAGGCCTATGGCCATGTGGGTATCCGCATCACCAGCCTGAAGGACCTCAAGCCGAAGCTGGAAGAGGCGTTTGCGATGAAAGACCGCCTGGTGTTCATCGACATCGCGGTTGACCGTACCGAGCACGTCTATCCGATGCAGATCAAGGATGGCTCGATGCGTGACATGTGGCTGAGCAAGACGGAGCGTACCTGATATGCGGCACATCATTTCCCTGCTGCTGGAAAACGAACCCGGTGCCTTGTCTCGCGTCGTTGGCCTGTTCTCCCAGCGTAACTACAACATTGAAAGCCTGACCGTGGCGCCGACCGAAGACCCGACCCTGTCGCGTCTGACGCTGACCACCGTTGGCCATGACGAAGTGATCGAGCAGATCACCAAGAACCTGAACAAGCTCGTCGAAGTGGTGAAGCTTGTCGACCTGTCGGAAAGCGCTCATATCGAGCGCGAACTGATGCTGGTCAAGGTCAAGGCCACCGGAGCCCAGCGCGCCGAAATCAAGCGCACCACGGATATCTTCCGTGGCCAGATCGTCGATGTGACCGCCAGTGTGTACACCGTGCAACTGAGCGGCACCAGCGACAAACTGGACAGCTTCATCCAGGCCATCGGCACCGCATCGATTCTCGAAACCGTGCGCAGTGGCGTCACCGGCATTGCCCGTGGCGACAAAGTGCTCAGCATCTAAATTCAAAAATTAGCGATGGCTCCGCAGGGGCCGAGATATAACCAGGGGTATTTTCATGAAAGTTTTCTACGATAAAGACTGCGACCTTTCCATCATCCAGGGTAAGAAAGTCGCCATCATCGGTTACGGTTCCCAAGGCCACGCCCAGGCGTGCAACCTGAAAGACTCCGGTGTAGACGTTACCGTCGGTCTGCGTAAAGGCTCGGCCACCGTTGCCAAGGCCGAAGCCCACGGTCTGAAAGTTGCCGACGTGGCTACCGCTGTCGCTGCTGCCGACCTGGTCATGATCCTGACCCCGGACGAGTTCCAAGGCGCTCTGTACAAGAACGAGATCGAGCCGAACATCAAGAAAGGCGCCACCCTGGCCTTCTCCCACGGCTTCTCTATCCACTACAACCAGGTTGTTCCGCGTGCCGACCTCGACGTGATCATGATCGCGCCGAAAGCCCCGGGCCACACCGTGCGTTCCGAGTTCGTCAAAGGCGGCGGCATCCCTGACCTGATCGCTATCTACCAGGACGCTTCCGGCAACGCCAAAAACGTTGCGCTGTCCTACGCTGCAGGCGTCGGTGGCGGCCGTACCGGCATCATCGAAACCACCTTCAAGGACGAGACTGAAACCGACCTGTTCGGTGAGCAGGCTGTTCTGTGTGGCGGTACCGTCGAGCTGGTCAAAGCCGGTTTCGAAACCCTGGTCGAAGCGGGCTACGCGCCAGAAATGGCCTACTTCGAGTGCCTGCACGAGCTGAAGCTGATCGTTGACCTCATGTACGAAGGCGGCATCGCCAACATGAACTACTCGATCTCGAACAACGCCGAGTACGGTGAGTACGTCACCGGCCCAGAAGTCATCAACGAAGAATCCCGCAAGGCCATGCGCAACGCTCTGAAGCGCATCCAGGACGGCGAGTACGCGAAGATGTTCATCTCCGAAGGTGCCACCAACTACCCATCGATGACCGCCAAGCGCCGCAACAACGCTGCCCACGGCATCGAAGTCATCGGCGAGCAACTGCGCTCGATGATGCCTTGGATCTCGGCGAACAAGATCGTCGACAAAGCCAAGAACTAAGTTTCTCGCAACATGAAAAACGCGGCTTCGGCCGCGTTTTTTCGTTTAGGCAGCCGGCATCTGGTATAAAGCAGACCAGTGGCCTGCCGTCAGAACCTGTTTCGCAGGCCCGTGTCGAACATATTCCACCCTGTTGCAAGGTACCCTACATGAGCGAACGTCCCGAAGAGCCGAACAAGCCCTCCGACGCCGAAAGCCTGCTACCTGTCGATGAGCACATTGAAGAAGGCCATGACGCCGAAGGGCGCAAGGTCCGGCATCGCGGCATTTATTTGCTGCCCAACCTGTTCACCACCGCCAACCTGTTCGCCGGCTTCTATTCCATCATCAACTCGATGAGCGCGCAGAGTGCGCTGAGCGCCGGTGACCCGCGCGAGGCAAGCAAGTACTTCGCCTTCGCCGCCATCGCTATCTTCGTTGCCATGGTGCTCGATGGCCTTGATGGCCGTGTAGCACGCATGACCAACACCCAGAGCGCCTTCGGCGCCGAGTACGATTCGCTGTCGGACATGGTCGCCTTCGGTGTGGCCCCGGCGCTGCTGGCCTTTGGCTGGGCACTGGGCGACATGGGCAAGGTCGGCTGGATGGTCGCCTTCATCTATGTGGCGGGAGCCGCTCTGCGGCTGGCGCGCTTCAACACCCAGGTGGGTACCGCCGACAAGCGTTACTTCATCGGCCTGGCCAGCCCGGCCGCTGCCGGGGTGGTTGCAGGTACCGTGTGGGCCTTCAGTGACTACGGCATCCAGGGCTCCAAGCTGTCGTTCCTGGTGGCGCTGCTGGTTGCGGCTGCCGGCATGCTGATGGTCAGTAACATCAAGTACAACAGCTTCAAGGAGCTCGACCTCAAAGGGCGCGTGCCGTTTGTGGCTATCCTGGCTGTGGTGCTGGTATTCGCGGTGGTCTTCAGCGACCCGCCCCGCATTCTGCTGCTGATCTTCCTGGCCTACGCGGCGTCTGGGCCGATCCAGTTCCTGCTGCGGTCTCGCCGTCGTAAGTCGTGACAATGATTTAATGATGGAATAACCCTCCGGCTCCATAGTCTTACTGGTACATCCGTTATCCAGTGCTGTGGAGCCGTCCATGCTCATCAAGCTACCCAGGTCGTCCGAGTGCAATGCATCGGAGATCACCCCCGAAGGTCTCTATCTCTCTCGTCGCAGCTTGCTCGGTGGTTCGCTGGCAGGGCTAGCCCTGGGCGCACTGCCAGGCCTGGCGCATGCGGCCGAGGCCAGCCGTTACGCTGATGTCGAGGCGGGCGCCGCACCAGGCTGGTTCAGCGACAAGCTGGCTGCCACGCAATGGCAGGCGGTAACGGTCAAGGGCGAGGCCATCACCCCGTTCAAAGATGCGACCCAGTACAACAACTTCTATGAGTTTGGGCCTGACAAGGGCGACCCAGCGGCCAATGGTAATAGCTTGAAGACCGAGCCGTGGTCGGTGGTGGTCGATGGCGAGGTTGGTAAGCCAGGGCGCTATGCCCTCGAAGACTTCGTCAAGCCGTATCAGCTCGAAGAGCGCATCTACCGGTTGCGCTGTGTCGAGGCCTGGTCAATGGTCATCCCCTGGCTTGGCTTCCCGCTGGCTCAGGTACTCAAACAGGTAGAGCCGACATCGAAAGCGCGCTACGTGCGATTCGAGACTTTGAAGGACCCGGAGCATATGCCCGGGCAGCGCTCAGGCTTTGCCTTGATCGACTGGCCTTATAGAGAAGGGTTGCGCCTGGATGAGGCGATGCACCCCTTGGCGATTCTGGCGGTGGGCATGTATGGCCGCGAGCTGGCTAACCAGAATGGCGCGCCGCTGCGGCTGGTGGTGCCGTGGAAGTATGGGTTCAAGAGCATCAAGTCGATCGTGCGTATCAGCTTGGTGGCCGAGCAGCCGCAAACCACCTGGGAGGGGCTGGCGCCAGACGAGTATGGCTTCTATGCCAACGTCAACCCGGAAGTCGATCACCCGCGTTGGAGCCAGGCGCGTGAACGCCGTTTACCCAGTGGCCTGTTCAGCCCCAATGTGCGGCAGACCCAGATGTTCAATGGCTACGCCGATGAGGTGGCGTCGCTGTATACCGGCCTCGACCTGCGGAAGAACTATTGATGCGTTATCCCTGGTTGCGCCTGGCCATCTTTATAGTGGGGTGCGCGTTGCCGCTTTGGTGGTTGTATGAAGCGGCGATGAGCCTGCTGGGGCCTGACCCGGGCAAGATCCTGATGGACCGGCTGGGTTTGGGTGCGCTGACGTTCTTGCTGGTGACGTTGTGCATGACGCCGTTGCAGCGGCTGACCGGGTGGTCGGGCTGGATCGTCGTGCGCCGGCAGCTGGGGCTGTGGTGTTTTGCTTATATCGTGCTGCACATCCTTTGTTATCTGTTCTTTATTCTGGGGTTGGACTGGGGGCAGTTGGCTGTCGAGCTACGCAAGCGGCCCTACATTTTTGTGGGTGCGCTGGGTTTTCTTGGTTTGCTGGCCCTGGCGGTCACCTCCAATCGGTACAGCCAGCGGCGGTTGGGGGCCCGTTGGAAAAAGCTGCACAAGCTGGTGTATGTGATTCTGGGGTTGGGGTTGCTGCATTTTCTGTGGATTGTGCGCTCGGACCTGCGGGAGTGGGCTATCTATGCGGGCATTGGTGGCTTGCTGATGGTATTGCGGATTCCCGCAGTAGCGCGGCGCGTGCCGCGGTTGGTGGGGCGGCGGGGGGGAGTGGCTTCGTAGGGGTGTGGCTTGCTCGTCGTTGGGTTTGTGGGGGGGCGCCGAAAGGGTAATGGCGGGCACCTGTCAGCCTTGATACGGTCTTTTCTGCGGTTATTTCACTTTAATGAACATTAAGGGTTGACGCGATTTCGAATCCCCTTATAATGCGCCCCACTTCCAGCGTAGTCGGAACGAAAAACTCCTTGAGATTCAATGAGTTAAATAGTCAAGACGAAGTTTGAAGGGCTCCGATCGAAAGGTCGTCAGCGGTTAAGATGGTGGTTGACAGCGCTTCTAAACGCTGTATGATTCGCCTCCCGCTACGAGAGATCGCAGCGAGTCAAGTGTTTGAAGCTAAACGAGTTTCTCGCAAAAAACTTCAAAATAAACGCTTGACAGTAAATGAGGAAAGCGTAGAATGCGCCCCTCGGTTGAGACGAAAAGCTCTTGACCAACCGCTCTTTAACAAATTGAATCAAGCAATTCGTGTGGGTGCTTGTGAGTACGGACTGATAGTCACAAAGATTATCAGCATCACAAGTGACCATGCGAGAAATCACATAGTCATTTGAGATTGCTGAGCCAAGTTTAGGGTTTCTTAAAAACCCAAGCAGTATTGAACTGAAGAGTTTGATCATGGCTCAGATTGAACGCTGGCGGCAGGCCTAACACATGCAAGTCGAGCGGATGAGAAGAGCTTGCTCTTCGATTCAGCGGCGGACGGGTGAGTAATGCCTAGGAATCTGCCTGATAGTGGGGGACAACGTTTCGAAAGGAACGCTAATACCGCATACGTCCTACGGGAGAAAGCAGGGGACCTTCGGGCCTTGCGCTATCAGATGAGCCTAGGTCGGATTAGCTAGTTGGTGGGGTAATGGCTCACCAAGGCGACGATCCGTAACTGGTCTGAGAGGATGATCAGTCACACTGGAACTGAGACACGGTCCAGACTCCTACGGGAGGCAGCAGTGGGGAATATTGGACAATGGGCGAAAGCCTGATCCAGCCATGCCGCGTGTGTGAAGAAGGTCTTCGGATTGTAAAGCACTTTAAGTTGGGAGGAAGGGCAGTAAGCGAATACCTTGCTGTTTTGACGTTACCGACAGAATAAGCACCGGCTAACTCTGTGCCAGCAGCCGCGGTAATACAGAGGGTGCAAGCGTTAATCGGAATTACTGGGCGTAAAGCGCGCGTAGGTGGTTTGTTAAGTTGAATGTGAAAGCCCCGGGCTCAACCTGGGAACTGCATCCAAAACTGGCAAGCTAGAGTACGGTAGAGGGTGGTGGAATTTCCTGTGTAGCGGTGAAATGCGTAGATATAGGAAGGAACACCAGTGGCGAAGGCGACCACCTGGACTGATACTGACACTGAGGTGCGAAAGCGTGGGGAGCAAACAGGATTAGATACCCTGGTAGTCCACGCCGTAAACGATGTCAACTAGCCGTTGGAATCCTTGAGATTTTAGTGGCGCAGCTAACGCATTAAGTTGACCGCCTGGGGAGTACGGCCGCAAGGTTAAAACTCAAATGAATTGACGGGGGCCCGCACAAGCGGTGGAGCATGTGGTTTAATTCGAAGCAACGCGAAGAACCTTACCAGGCCTTGACATGCAGAGAACTTTCCAGAGATGGATTGGTGCCTTCGGGAACTCTGACACAGGTGCTGCATGGCTGTCGTCAGCTCGTGTCGTGAGATGTTGGGTTAAGTCCCGTAACGAGCGCAACCCTTGTCCTTAGTTACCAGCACGTTATGGTGGGCACTCTAAGGAGACTGCCGGTGACAAACCGGAGGAAGGTGGGGATGACGTCAAGTCATCATGGCCCTTACGGCCTGGGCTACACACGTGCTACAATGGTCGGTACAGAGGGTTGCCAAGCCGCGAGGTGGAGCTAATCTCACAAAACCGATCGTAGTCCGGATCGCAGTCTGCAACTCGACTGCGTGAAGTCGGAATCGCTAGTAATCGCGAATCAGAATGTCGCGGTGAATACGTTCCCGGGCCTTGTACACACCGCCCGTCACACCATGGGAGTGGGTTGCACCAGAAGTAGCTAGTCTAACCTTCGGGAGGACGGTTACCACGGTGTGATTCATGACTGGGGTGAAGTCGTAACAAGGTAGCCGTAGGGGAACCTGCGGCTGGATCACCTCCTTAATCGACGACATCAGCCTGCTGATGAGCTCCCACACGAATTGCTTGATTCTTTGTATAAAGACGATGCTGTAACGCGACCCTGTTATAGGTCTGTAGCTCAGTTGGTTAGAGCGCACCCCTGATAAGGGTGAGGTCGGCAGTTCAAATCTGCCCAGACCTACCAATTACTTGGTGCGGCCTACAAAATACGGGGCCATAGCTCAGCTGGGAGAGCGCCTGCCTTGCACGCAGGAGGTCAGCGGTTCGATCCCGCTTGGCTCCACCACTCTTCAGGTTTCGCAGCACTGCTCAGAACTTAGAAATGAACATTCGTTGATGAATGTTGATTTCTGACTTTTGTCAGATCGTTCTTTAAAAATTCGGATATGTGATAGAAATAGACTGAACACTACTTTCACTGGTAGTGGATCAGGCTAAGGTAAAATTTGTGATGTGCTCTTAACTGAGCAGCATGCGAATTTTCGGCGAATGTCGTCTTCACAGTATAACCAGATTGCTTGGGGTTATATGGTCAAGTGAAGAAGCGCATACGGTGGATGCCTTGGCAGTCAGAGGCGATGAAAGACGTGGTAGCCTGCGATAAGCTTTGGGGAGTCGGCAAACAGACTGTGATCCAGAGATCTCTGAATGGGGGAACCCACTCAGCATAAGCTGAGTATCTTGTACTGAATACATAGGTGCAAGAGGCGAACCAGGGGAACTGAAACATCTAAGTACCCTGAGGAAAAGAAATCAACCGAGATTCCCTTAGTAGTGGCGAGCGAACGGGGACCAGCCCTTAAGTTGGTTTGAGATTAGTGGAACGCTCTGGAAAGTGCGGCCATAGTGGGTGATAGCCCCGTACACGAAAATCTCTTATCAATGAAATCGAGTAGGACGGAGCACGAGAAACTTTGTCTGAATATGGGGGGACCATCCTCCAAGGCTAAATACTACTGACTGACCGATAGTGAACTAGTACCGTGAGGGAAAGGCGAAAAGAACCCCGGAGAGGGGAGTGAAATAGATCCTGAAACCGTATGCGTACAAGCAGTGGGAGCCTACTTTGTTAGGTGACTGCGTACCTTTTGTATAATGGGTCAGCGACTTATATTCAGTGGCGAGCTTAACCGAATAGGGGAGGCGTAGCGAAAGCGAGTCTTAATAGGGCGTTTAGTCGCTGGGTATAGACCCGAAACCGGGCGATCTATCCATGGGCAGGTTGAAGGTTAGGTAACACTGACTGGAGGACCGAACCGACTACCGTTGAAAAGTTAGCGGATGACCTGTGGATCGGAGTGAAAGGCTAATCAAGCTCGGAGATAGCTGGTTCTCCTCGAAAGCTATTTAGGTAGCGCCTCATGTATCACTGTAGGGGGTAGAGCACTGTTTCGGCTAGGGGGTCATCCCGACTTACCAAACCGATGCAAACTCCGAATACCTACAAGTGCCGAGCATGGGAGACACACGGCGGGTGCTAACGTCCGTCGTGAAAAGGGAAACAACCCAGACCGTCAGCTAAGGTCCCAAAGTCATGGTTAAGTGGGAAACGATGTGGGAAGGCTTAGACAGCTAGGAGGTTGGCTTAGAAGCAGCCACCCTTTAAAGAAAGCGTAATAGCTCACTAGTCGAGTCGGCCTGCGCGGAAGATGTAACGGGGCTCAAACCATGCACCGAAGCTACGGGTATCATCTTATGATGATGCGGTAGAGGAGCGTTCTGTAAGCCTGTGAAGGTGAGTTGAGAAGCTTGCTGGAGGTATCAGAAGTGCGAATGCTGACATGAGTAACGACAATGGGAGTGAAAAACTCCCACGCCGAAAGACCAAGGTTTCCTGCGCAACGTTAATCGACGCAGGGTTAGTCGGTCCCTAAGGCGAGGCTGAAAAGCGTAGTCGATGGAAAACAGGTTAATATTCCTGTACTTGCAGTTATTGCGATGGAGGGACGGAGAAGGCTAGGCCAGCTTGGCGTTGGTTGTCCAAGTTTAAGGTGGTAGGCTGAAATCTTAGGCAAATCCGGGATTTCAAGGCCGAGAGCTGATGACGAGTTGCCTTTAGGCGACGAAGTGGTTGATGCCATGCTTCCAAGAAAAGCTCCTAAGCTTCAGATAACTGGGAACCGTACCCCAAACCGACACAGGTGGTTAGGTAGAGAATACCAAGGCGCTTGAGAGAACTCGGGTGAAGGAACTAGGCAAAATGGCACCGTAACTTCGGGAGAAGGTGCGCCGGCGAGGGTCAAGGACTTGCTCCGTAAGCCCATGCCGGTCGAAGATACCAGGCCGCTGCGACTGTTTATTAAAAACACAGCACTCTGCAAACACGAAAGTGGACGTATAGGGTGTGACGCCTGCCCGGTGCCGGAAGGTTAATTGATGGGGTTAGCGCAAGCGAAGCTCTTGATCGAAGCCCCGGTAAACGGCGGCCGTAACTATAACGGTCCTAAGGTAGCGAAATTCCTTGTCGGGTAAGTTCCGACCTGCACGAATGGCGTAACGATGGCGGCGCTGTCTCCACCCGAGACTCAGTGAAATTGAAATCGCTGTGAAGATGCAGTGTATCCGCGGCTAGACGGAAAGACCCCGTGAACCTTTACTATAGCTTTGCACTGGACTTTGAATTTGCTTGTGTAGGATAGGTGGGAGGCTTTGAAGTGGGGACGCCAGTTCTCATGGAGCCATCCTTGAAATACCACCCTGGCAACTTTGAGGTTCTAACTCAGGTCCGTTATCCGGATCGAGGACAGTGTATGGTGGGTAGTTTGACTGGGGCGGTCTCCTCCCAAAGAGTAACGGAGGAGTACGAAGGTGCGCTCAGACCGGTCGGAAATCGGTCGTAGAGTATAAAGGCAAAAGCGCGCTTGACTGCGAGACAAACACGTCGAGCAGGTACGAAAGTAGGTCTTAGTGATCCGGTGGTTCTGTATGGAAGGGCCATCGCTCAACGGATAAAAGGTACTCCGGGGATAACAGGCTGATACCGCCCAAGAGTTCATATCGACGGCGGTGTTTGGCACCTCGATGTCGGCTCATCACATCCTGGGGCTGAAGCCGGTCCCAAGGGTATGGCTGTTCGCCATTTAAAGTGGTACGCGAGCTGGGTTTAGAACGTCGTGAGACAGTTCGGTCCCTATCTGCCGTGGACGTTTGAGATTTGAGAGGGGCTGCTCCTAGTACGAGAGGACCGGAGTGGACGAACCTCTGGTGTTCCGGTTGTCACGCCAGTGGCATTGCCGGGTAGCTATGTTCGGAAGAGATAACCGCTGAAAGCATCTAAGCGGGAAACTTGCCTCAAGATGAGATCTCACTGGGATCTAGAATCCCCTAAAGGGCCGTCGAAGACTACGACGTTGATAGGTTGGGTGTGTAAGCGCTGTGAGGCGTTGAGCTAACCAATACTAATTGCCCGTGAGGCTTGACCATATAACACCCAAGCAATTTGCTCATGCAGATTGCGGTGGTGAAGACACACGAACCGAAAGTTCGAATGTACATCACAACATCACATATCCGAATTCGCTGGGCTGTCCATCTGGACATTCTGGCAACAGAATTTCTTGACGACCATAGAGCATTGGAACCACCTGATCCCATCCCGAACTCAGTAGTGAAACGATGCATCGCCGATGGTAGTGTGGGGTTTCCCCATGTGAGAGTAGGTCATCGTCAAGATTCATTTCGCAAAACCCCTATCTGCGCAAGCAGGTAGGGGTTTTGTCTTTGCGGCTGGAAAAGAATTGTCGCCATGCTCGCCATAAGCCCGGCCATGCCCCGTGATATGGTTCCGCATCAGAACCCACTGCCTTCCAGGGAATGCTCAATGGTCAACACCACCACCCTTCAGCCCGGCTTCATGATCGTGCATGGCAACCGCCTAGACGACTTGCGCAGCTTGGTGGTGAGCTGGATGCGTCGGTACCCGTTAGCGCCGTTGGAAAACGAAATTGCCCTGGTGCAAAGCAACGGCATTGCCCAGTGGCTGAAACTGGCGCTGGCTGAAGACCCTGAAGAGGGTGACCTGGGCGGCTGTGGCATCGCGGCCGCGATCGATGTGCAACTGCCCGGCAGTTTCATGTGGCAGCTTTACCGTCGAGTGCTGGGCCGCGATGAAATCCCTGAGGTGTCCTTGCTCGATAAGGCGCCGCTGACCTGGCGCCTGATGCGCTTGCTGCCGTCGTTGATCGAGCGCGAGCACTTCGAGCCCTTGCGGCGTTTTCTTACCGACGATAGCGACCTGCGCAAGCGTTATCAGCTTGCCGAGCGCCTCGCCGACTTGTTCGACCAATACCAGGTCTACCGAGCTGACTGGCTCAAGGACTGGGCGGGCGGTGATCACGTCCTCAATACCGCTCGGGGCGAGCGTAAAGCGCTGCCCCCTGGCAATCGCTGGCAGGCCGAGCTGTGGCGCGCCCTGCTGGAAGATGTCGGCGAACAAGGCATGGCGCAGAGTCGCGCGGGCGTGCATCAGCGTTTCATCGAGCGCATCAACAGCCTGGAACAAGCCCCTGCGGGCCTGCCATCGCGGGTGATCGTGTTCGGTATCTCTTCCCTGCCGGCTCAGGCACTGGAGGCGTTGGCTGGGCTGGCCCGGTTCAGCCAAGTACTGCTTTGCGTTCACAACCCTTGCCGCCATCACTGGGCCGATATCGTCGCCGACAAAGACCTGCTGCGCCATCAGTACAAGCGCCAACAGCGCAAGCAGGGCATGCCGCTGCTGCTGGATGACCAATCCCTGCACCAGCACGCGCATCCGCTGCTGGCCGCCTGGGGCAAGCAGGGCCGTGACTACATCAACCTGCTCGACAGCTATGACGACCCGGGCAGCTACCGCGGTGTGTTCAGCGAGGGGCGCATCGACCTGTTCAGCGAGGGTTCGCCGACCACGCTGCTCAACCAGCTGCAAGATGACATCCTTGAACTGCGCCCGCTCGCCGAAACCCGTGAGCGCTGGCCGCAAGTCGACCTCGGGCAGGACCGTTCGATGCGCTTTCACGTCGCGCACAGCCCGCAGCGCGAGGTGGAGATTCTCCACGACCAGCTCCTGGCACGCTTCAGCGCCGACCCTACCCTGCGCCCGCGCGACGTGATCGTGATGCTGCCGGCAATCGACACCTACGCGCCCCATATCCGCGCCGTATTCGGGCAGTTGCAGCGTCATGACCCACGCTACATTCCGTTCACCCTCACCGATCAAGGCCAACGTGGTCGGGAGCCATTGCTGATTGCCCTGGAGCACCTGCTCAAGTTGCCGGATAGCCGTTTCGCCGTCAGCGAAGTGCTCGACCTGCTCGACGTGCCGGCGGTACGCGCCCGTTTCGCCATCCGTGAGAGTGACTTGCCCACCCTGCATCGCTGGATCGAAGGCGCCGGTATCCGTTGGGGCCTGGATGCCGAGCAGCGCGCCAGCCTGGGCTTGCCGGAAGGCTTGGAGCAGAACAGCTGGCGGTTCGGCCTGCGGCGTATGCTGCTGGGTTATGCCGTTGGCGTAGGTGAGGGCTGTGATGGCATTGAACCCTATGACGAAATCGGCGGCCTGGATGCTGCACTGATCGGCCCGCTGGTGGCCCTGCTGGATGCCCTGGATGTGGCGTGCCAGGCACTGGCCCAGCCCGCGACCGTCACCCAGTGGGGCGAACGCCTGAATGCCTTGTTGCAGGTGTTCTTCCTGGCTGAAGGTGAGCACGACGAGTTTCTGTTGATGCAGCTGCAGGACTTGCGCGATGCCTGGCTGCAAGTGTGCGAAACCGTCGGCCTGCAGGACTCGCTACCGCTGACCGTGGTCCGCGAAGCATGGTTGTCTGGCCTGGATCAGGGCAAGCTGTCCCAGCGCTTCCTCGCCGGCTCGGTAAACTTCTGCACCCTCATGCCCATGCGCGCCATCCCCTTCCGGGTGGTCTGCCTGCTGGGCATGAACGATGGTGACTACCCCCGCGCCCAGCAGCCGCTGGACTTCGACCTGATGGCCAGCGACTACCGCCCCGGTGATCGCTCGCGCCGTGAGGATGACCGTTACTTGCTGCTCGAAGCCCTGCTGTCGGCACGCGATCAGCTGTATGTCAGCTGGGTCGGGCGCAGTATCCGCGACAACAGTGAGCGCCCGGCCTCAGTGCTTATCGGCCAGTTACGCGACCATGTGGCTGCAGGTTGGCGTTTGGCCGGCACCGACGCGGGCCCAGGGTTTGGGCCGGACGAGCGGTTGCTGCATGCCTTGACGCAGGAGCACCCGCTACAGCCGTTCAGCCCGCGTTACTTCCAGAAGGGCAGCCCTTTGTTCAGCTTCGCCCATGAGTGGCAGGTGCTGCATCTGCCCGGGCAGGCGGTCGCGCAGCCCGATCCCGATCTGCCGCCCTACGTCGATGATGAAGCGCTGAGCCTGACGCAACTGCACGACTTTCTTCGCCACCCGGTGCGGCACTTCTTCAGCCAGCGTTTGAAGGTGTTCTTCGAGGCCCTGGAGGCGCCGACCCCGGATGAAGAGCCGTTCGTGCTCGATACCTTGCAACGCTATGGTGCCGCCGAAAGCCTGTTGAATGCCGCATTGGCTGACCCGGACCATGCCGAGCCTGCCTTGCAGGCGCAGGCCCGCCGCCTGCAAGCCTGTGGCCTGTTACCCCTTGCCGGTTTCGGGCAGCTCTTGCAGGCCGAGCTGATCCAGCCGCTGCCCGATCTGCTGCAACGCCATCGCCAGTTGTTGCAACGCTGGCCTCACCTGGTCGAAGGCGCATTGCCTGTTCATTTTGAACAGGGCAGGCATCGCCTCGAAGGCTGGCTGGGCCGGGTTTACCAGGCAGAAGATCAAAGCCTGCTCAGTATCACCACGGTACCGAACACCATCAGCGCCGGGCGCAACAACTACAAGTGGCACCGGCTGATCGCGCCCTGGGTCATGCACCTGGCCGCCTGTGCTGCGGGTTACCCGCTTAACAGTGCGCTGGTGGCCAGTGACCTGACCCTGCTGCTCGCGCCCTTGCCGCAAGGTGAGGCGGCGCAGCTGCTCGGCGACCTGCTGGTAGCGCGCCAGGCGGCAATGAACGCGCCACTGTCGGTGGCAGCCAAGACCGCCTTTGCCTGGCTGGGCCAGGACGATGCCGACAAGGCGCTGGCCGCAGCGGCCCGTGCCTATGAAGGTGACGAGCGCAACAGCTTCGGCGAGCGCAGCGAAAGTATTGCCCTGGCCCGGCAGTTCCGTGATTTCGCCGCGCTTAGCGCCGACGAAACCTTTGAAGGCTGGTGCGAAACCTTGTACCGCCCATTGTTCAACGCACCCTGGCAGGCCCTGGGCAACCCGGAGAGTGGCGCATGACGCTGGACCGTCCCCTGGCACTGAGTTTTCCCCTGCATGGCAGCCAGCTGATCGAAGCGAGCGCCGGTACCGGCAAGACATTCACCATCTCGGCGCTGTACCTGCGGCTGATCCTCGGCCACGGCGGCGAACAGGCTTTCGGCCGTGAGCTGTTGCCCCCGCAGATCCTCGTGGTGACCTTTACCGACGCCGCCACCAAAGAGCTGCGCGAACGCATACGGGCCCGCCTGGCCGAAGCGGCGCGGTTCTTCCGTGGCGAGCTTGAAGCGGCCGACCCACTGCTGCATCAATTGCGCAGCGATTACCCGCAAGAAGCTTGGCCGCGTTGCGCCAGCCGCCTGGAAATCGCCGTGCAATGGATGGACGAAGCGGCGGTGTCGACCATCCACGGTTGGTGCCAGCGCATGCTTCGCGAGCACGCGTTCGACAGCGGCAGCCTGTTCACCCAGACGCTGGAGACCGATCACACCGACCTGCTTGGCCAGGTCATGCGCGATTACTGGCGGCGGTTCTGCTATGGCATGCAGGGTGAAGCGCTGGCCTGGGTGCGTGGCCACTGGGGCAGCCCCGACGCGCTGTTGCCGCGCATTCGCCCGCTGTTCGGTCGGGTACGGGCCCAGCAGCACGAGCAAGAACCCGAGGCGTTGATTGAAGACGCGCTTGCGCAACGTACCGAGCAGTTGGCCCAGCTCAAGGCGCCCTGGGCACAGTGGGCTGATGAGCTGCGGCAGATCTGCCGCGATGCCGTGGCCGCCAAGCTGGCCGACGGCCGCAAGATGCAGGCACGCTACTTCGAACCTTGGTTCGACAAGCTGAGCGCATGGGCCGCCGACGAACACATCGTCGAACTCGACCTGGGTACCGGCTTCACCCGCCTGACCCCGGCCGGCATGGCCGAGGCCTGGAAGTCAGGCGAGCCACCCGATCACCCGGGGCTGCGTGCCATGCAGACGCTGCAGCAGCAATTGCAGGCGCTGGCCAGCCCGGATGCGCGGCTGCTCGAACATGCTGCCAGCTGGGTCTCGGCGCGTTTTGAAGTGGAGAAGCGTCGGCGCGCCGAAATGGGCTTCGACGACATGCTGTTGCGCCTGCAACATGCCCTGGCCAGCGAGGCCGGCGAGCGCCTGGCCGGGTTGATTCGTGAGCAGTTCCCGGTGGCACTGATCGACGAATTCCAGGACACCGACCCGGTCCAGTACGGCATCTTCGAGCGGATCTACCAGATCACCGAAAACCGCACCGAAACCGGGCTGTTCATGATCGGCGACCCCAAGCAGGCGATCTATGCCTTCCGCGGCGCCGACATCTATACCTACCTTGCCGCCCGGCGTGCCACCACCGGGCGCCTGCACAGCCTGGACACCAACTACCGCTCGAGCCAGGCGATGGTCGCGGCGGTCAACCAGGTGTTCCTCCAGGCCGAGACGCGAAGCCAGGGGCGAGGGGCGTTCCTGTTCCGTGAAGCCGATGACAACCCGTTGCCGTTCATCGAGGTGCGTGCCAAAGGCCGTGGTGAACAGTTGCTGGTGGATGGCGAGGTGTGTGCAGCCTTGCAATGCTGGCAACTGCAGAGCGAAGAACCGGTCTCGGGCACCCTGTACCGTCAGCAGTTGGCGGCCAGTTGCGCCAGCCATATCGTCGCCCTGCTCAACGGTGGCCAGCAGGGCACGGCGGGTTTCCGTAACGGCGAAGGCGAACTGCGCCCTTGCCTGCCATCGGATATCGCCATCCTCGTGCGCGACGGCCACGAAGCCCAGATGATCCGTGGCGAGCTGGCTGCTCGGGATGTGCGCAGCGTGTACCTGTCCGACAAGGACTCGGTGTTCGCCGCCCAGGAGGCCCATGACCTGCTGGCGTGGCTGAAGGCCTGCGCCGAACCGGACTCGGAGCGCCTGCTCAAGGCCGCCCTGGCCAGCCTCACCCTCGACCTGTCATTGGCCGCGCTGGACAAGCTGAACCAGGACGAGCGCGTGTGGGAAGACTGGGTCATGCGTTTTCGTCGCTACCGCGAGACCTGGCAGCGCCAGGGTGTGCTGCCGATGCTGCGGCACCTGCTGCATGACTTCCAGCTGCCGCGCACGCTCATCGCCCGCAGTGACGGCGAGCGCGTGCTGACCAACCTGCTGCACCTGGCCGAATTGCTGCAACAGGCGGCAGGTGAGCTGGATGGCGAGCAGGCATTGATCCGTCACCTGGCCGAGCACCTGTCCAGCTCCGGCCAGGCCGGCGAAGAGCAGATCCTGCGGCTGGAGAGCGATGAGCAATTGGTCAAGGTGGTGACTATCCACAAGTCCAAGGGCCTGGAATACCCCTTGGTCTACCTGCCGTTCATCTGCACCAGCAAGCCGGTAGACGGTACGCGCCTGCCGTTGGCCTGGCATGACAGCCAAGGCAACGCCCACCTGACCCTTACGCCTGATCAAGAGCAGATCGCCCGGGCCGATGACGAGCGCCTGGCCGAAGACCTGCGCCTGCTCTATGTGGCTCTGACCCGCGCCCAGCATGCCTGCTGGCTTGGCGTCGCCGACCTGAAACGCGGCAACCAGAAGCACTCGCAACTGCACCGTTCGGCGCTCGGTTACCTGCTGGGCGGTGGCCTTGCCCTGCCGAGTTCCGAGCAACTGGCGGGCTGGCTGCAGGCGTTGGCATCGGCCTGCCCGTACATTGCCTGCCCGCCGCTGCCGCTGGCCGACGATCAGGGGTATCGCATGCCGCATGCCGAACGTGAGCTGCTGCCTGCGCGCAAACCCCGGCGGGCGGCCGCAGAGAACTGGTGGATCGCGTCCTACAGTGCCCTGCGCGTCGGCGAGCAGACTCTCGGCGCCGACAGCTCGCAGGCCCAGCAACTGTTGGATGACGAAGTGGTCGACGCCCAGGTACTGCGCGAGTTGCCGGCAGAAGGCGGCGATATCCACCGCTTCCCGCGGGGGCCGAACCCCGGCACCTTCCTGCACGGCCTGCTGGAGTGGGCCGGCCGGGAAGGCTTCGCCGAGGTCAGCGGCAACCTTGAACTGATCGAACGCACCGTCGGGCAGCGCTGCAATCGGCGTGACTGGACCGGCTGGATCGCGACGCTGACGCCCTGGCTGCACCAGTTGCTGAACGAACCAATGCCTGTCCTGGGCCAGGAAGTAAGCCTGACCCTTGCGCAGTTGCGTCATTACCAGATCGAAATGGAGTTCTGGTTCGCCAGCCATCAGGTCGACGCCGAACAGCTCGATCGGCTGGTGGCGCGCCACACCCACCCAGGCCATGCGCGCCCGGCGGCGCAACCGACGTTGCTCAACGGCATGTTCAAGGGGTTTATCGACCTGGCCTTCGAACTGGACGGGCGCTATTACGTGGCCGATTACAAATCCAACTGGCTGGGCCCGGACGTCCAGGCTTACGACAGCTTGGCCATGGAAAAAGCCATCCTCGAGCATCGCTACGACTTGCAGTACGTCCTGTATCTGCTGGCCCTGCACCGTCAGTTGCGCGCCCGGCTGCCTGATTACGATTACGACCGCCATGTCGGCGGCGCCCTGTTCATCTTCCTGCGTGGTGCCAGCAGCAGCGGCCATGGCGTGTACTTCGCCAAGCCGCCGCGTGTGCTGATCGAAGCACTCGATGCACTGTTCCGGGGTGAGTCTGCGCCCGAGCAGCAGGACCTGTTTGCCGGAGCCGCGCCATGAGCCGCAGCCTCACCGACCTGTTGCCCACCCCCTTGCATGCCGAGCACCTGCTGGCCCTCGCGCCGCAGCGCGACAGCGGCGACCTGCTGCTACTGCTGGACCGTTGGGTCGAGCGTGGTTGGCTGCGTGCCCTCGACCGTGCCTTCGTGTCGTTTCTCGAAGAACGTGCGCCCGGCAGCGATCCGTTGCTGTTGCTGGCGGCAGCCTTGGCAAGCCATCAGCTGGGCCATGGGCATGTCTGCCTTGACCTGCAGCAGACCCTGGCCGAGCCAGACTTCGCGCTGTCGCTGCCGCCGGAGGGTGACGCCCTGATCGGCCCCTTGCTGTTGCCTTCGCAACTGCTTGCCGGCCTGGACCTTCAGGCCTGGCGTCAGCGCATCGCGGCCAGCCCACTGGTGGCCAGTGGTGACACACCCGGCCAGCAGGCGCGGCCGCTGGTGATCAGTGGCGAGCGTCTGTACCTGCGCCGCTACTGGAGCTACGAGCGGCGCATCGACCACAACCTGCGCCAGCGCCTGAGCCAGCACGAGGCAGCGCCCAGCGACTTGCCGGCTCGCCTGGGCCAGTTGTTCGACGAAGGCGCCCTGGCTGGCCAGGTCGATTGGCAAAAGCTTGCCTGCGCCCTGGCGACCCGGGCCGGCTTCAGCATCATCACTGGCGGCCCCGGCACCGGCAAGACCACCACGGTGGTGCGGTTGCTGGCCTTGCTGCAGGCGCCGGCGGTGGAGCAGGGCAGGCCTTTGCGCATTCGCCTGGCCGCGCCGACCGGCAAGGCGGCGGCGCGCCTGACCGAGTCCATCGGCCAGCAGGTCGAGCGGCTGCAGGTCAGTACTGCCGTGCGCGGGCAGATCCCCACCGAGGTCAGCACCGTACACCGGCTGCTGGGCAGCCGCCCAGGGTCGCGGCACTTCCGCCACCATGCGGGTAATCCGTTGCCACTGGACGTGCTGGTGGTGGACGAGGCCTCGATGATCGACCTGGAGATGATGGCCAACCTGCTCGATGCGCTGCCACCTCGCGCGCGGCTGATCTTGCTGGGTGATAAAGACCAGTTGGCCTCGGTCGAGGCGGGTGCGGTACTGGGTGACCTGTGCCGGGATGCCGAGGACGGTTGCTACTCGGCCGCGACCCAGGCGTGGCTGGAGCAGATCGGCGGCCAGTCGCTGCAGGGCAGTGGCCTGGTGGCCGGTGATGCGCAGCGCAATCCGCTGGCGCAGCAAGTGGTGATGCTGCGTTTTTCCCGGCGCTTCGGCGAGGGCAGCGGTATTGGCCAATTGGCTCGGCTGGTCAACCGTCAGGAATCGCATGCGGCGCGCAAACTGCTCGCCCTGCCACCGCCCGATGTGAATGGCCTGTCGCTGAAGAACGAACAGGACCGGGCCTTCGACCGTTTGCTGCTCGACGGCCTCAACCGCGGCGCCGAGGGCCCGCAAGGCTATCGCAGTTACCTGCGGACCCTGGGGCGTTATCGGCCGGCACCTGGCACCGCTTATGACGACCCACTGTGGGAGCAATGGGCGAGCAAGGTACTGCACGGTTTCGAGGACTTCCAGCTGCTCTGTGCGGTACGCCGGGGCGCTTGGGGGGTGGAGGGCCTCAATGAGCGGGTGGCTCGGGTGCTGCACAATGCCGGGCTGATCGACGCCCAGCAGCCCTGGTACGAGGGCCGGCCCGTGCTGGTGACGCGCAACGATTATGGCCTGGGCCTGATGAACGGTGACATCGGCATCGCCTTGCGCCTGCCGGATGAGCGGGGCGAGCCGCTGCTGCGGGTGGCCTTCCCGCGTAACGATGGCAACGGCGGAGTACGTTTTGTCTTGCCAAGCCGGCTCAACGAGGTGGAAACCGTGTTTGCCATGACCGTGCACAAGTCCCAGGGCTCGGAGTTCAGCCATACCGCGCTGGTGCTGCCGGATGCCCTCAACCCGGTGTTGACCAAGGAGCTGGTGTACACCGGCATCACCCGGGCCAAGCATTGCTTCAGCCTGATCGAGCCACGCCAGGGCATATTCGAAGAGGCGGTGTCACGCAAGGTACGGCGGATTTCCGGCTTGATGCTCGAACAGGTCTGAATCGCCCACTGCTGCCATCATTGCGGCGCGGCCTTTGTAGGAGCGGCCTTGCGTCGCGAAAGGGCTGCGCAGCAGCCCCAGGTTCTGTGTTGCAACAAGGTTCTGTGGTTGCAACAAGATCGCCGGGGCCGCTGCGCAGCCCTTTCGCGACGCAAGGCCGCTCCTACAAAAGCCACGCAAGTCAGGGTTGGCGGCCATGTGCTATCGTTGCGCCAATATCTGAAAGGACTTCGAGAGATTTCCCACATGACCGTGGCCGGGAGGCGATTGACGAGCTGTATGCTTTCGCTGTTGCTGGCCGCCCTGTCGCTACCGGCAGGCCCTGCCTGGGCGGAATCCTCAGCCACCGCTGTGCAAGCACAGCAACGCGCCAAGGCCGTCACCCAGGTGGTGTTGGGAATCTTCAGCTACGCACGCTGGCCAGCCGAACCTGCGCCGTTGCGCCTGTGCCTGGTCGGCCCTACCGAGTACGCCGACGACCTGATCAAAGGGCATGTGCAGGAATCCGGGCGGCCTTTGCAGGTGCGTCGCCTGCTGGCTGACGATGCACAAGTCGCCCAGGCCTGCGATGCCATTTACATCGGCAAGCTCGATCAAGGCCAACGCGATCGGTTGTTCCAGCGCGTCAGCGGTCACCCGGTATTGAGCATCAGCGAGGCCGACGACCCCTGTACCGTCGGCAGCTTGTTCTGCCTGCGGGTCAGCGATCAGCAGGTCGCCTTTGAAGTGAACCTCGACTCCGTGGCCCGTTCGGGCGTACGCATCCACCCCAGCGTGCTGCAATTGTCCCGGCGCCGAGGTGCGCAGCCATGAAAGCTGCCAACAAGCGCATGCGCCCGACCCTGCGTTCGGTGCTCGGCCGTGGGCACCTCAATGTTGCCCTGCTCGCCGTAGGCCTGGTCGGTGTTTCGCTGACCGTGCTGGGCGTGCTTGCCCTGCAGGTCTATGCCAACCACAACCTGCACCTGATCGCCCGCTCGATCACCTACACCGTGGAAGCCGCCGTGGTGTTCGACGACCGCGTCGCAGCCAATGAGGCGCTGGCGCTGATCGCCAGTACCGAAGAGGTGGCCGACGCCAAGGTGTTCAACAATGACGGTGAGCAACTGGCCCACTGGCAACGCAACGACAGCGGCATGCTCGCCCACCTGGAAACCCTTGTCGCTACCACGCTGCTGGACGAACCGGTCAACCTGCCGATCCATCACCAGCAGCAAAAGGTCGGGCACATCGAGCTGATTGGCCAAGGCCGCAGCCTGTTGCTGTTCCTGCTCGGCGGGTTGGGCGGGATCCTGTTGTGCATGGTGCTCAGCGCAGTCATCGCCCTGTACTTGTCGCGGCGCCTGCTCGGCGACATCGTCCGGCCATTGCGCGGCTTGGCCAGCGTTGCTCATGCCGCGCGGCGCGAACGGCGCTTCGACCGTCGCGTGCCGGAGGCGCCGATCGCCGAACTCAACGAGCTGGGTAACGACTTCAACGCCTTGCTCGATGAACTGGAGGTGTGGCACAGCCACCTGCAGAGCGAAAACCAGACCCTGGCCCACCAGGCCAGCCATGACAGCCTGACCGGCCTGCCCAACCGCGCCTTCTTCGAAGGGCGCCTCAGCCGTTGCCTGCGCAATGCTGCGCGCCAGCAGGATCACCTGGCGGTGCTGTTCCTCGACAGTGACCACTTCAAGCAGATCAATGACAGCTTGGGCCATGCCGTAGGCGACGAGGTGCTGATCAGCGTTGCCGACCGCATCCGCGCCCAACTGCGTGAGCACGACCTGGTGGCGCGCCTGGGCGGTGACGAGTTTGCGGTGTTGCTGACGCCGCTGCATTCGCGTGAAGACGCCGAGCTCATCGCCGAGAAGATCGTCGCCAGCATGAAGCTGCCGGTGCAGTTGGACAGTGGCAGCAGCATTGCCACCTCGCTGAGTGTCGGCATCGCCTATTACCCGGTCGATGGCACTGACCCTGCCAGCCTGCTCGACGCCGCCGATGCGGCAATGTACCAGGCCAAGCGAAAACGCCGTGGCCAGTGGCAAGTGGCGCAGACGGAACGGTCCGCCGCCGAAATCAAAAACAGGAGTTGAACCCGTGATTCATCGTTTGCGTTTCCCCCTTTGGGCTTTGCTGCTCACCTTGCTCGCGCTGACCGGCTGCCAGAGCACACCGCCCAAGGGCCTGACTGCCGAGCAGATCGCCGTGCTCAAGCGCGAAGGCTTTGCCCCGACTGATGAAGGCTGGGCCTTCGATCTGTCGGGCAAGGTACTGTTCGGCAGTGACCTGGACGGCCTGAATAGCCAGAGCCAGGCGATTGTCGAGCGTATCGGCAAGGCACTGCTGGGGGTTGGTATCCAGGGTGTGCGGGTGGATGGGCACGCGGATGCCTCGGGCAGGGCGGCCTACAACCAGCAATTGTCCGAGCGCCGGGCGCAGAGTGTGGCCAGAACGCTGATCGGTATCGGCATGCCTGCGCAGAACATCCAGACCCGCGGCCTGGGCAGTACCCAACCGGTGGCCGACAACCGCAGCAGTGCCGGGCGCACCGAGAATCGACGGGTGTCGATTGTTGTCGCGTCGTACTGAGCGATCTCTTGCAGACCGACTCGGTCCCTGCAGGCGCTGGCTTGGCTGCGATCGAGGGCGCAGCCCTCGACTTGGCCGTCTAGCCGTAAGACATTTCTGAGTTTGAAACCAATTGCTTCGGGTTTCGGCATATAGCGAACTATCCTACGCCGCTGTCAGAAGTTGCCACGTAGGCGGGAAAGAGCCCCTGGGATAACGTCCCTGAGTCGCCGTTCAAGGCGATCGGGCTTGAGACCCCCGGACTACATGTGTTGGCACCGCTTCATGGCGGTCGTGCGCGGGCAGGCTTCGGCCTGGCCGGTATTCATGTGTCCCGGGTCTCAAACCGTGCACGACTGCCACCCAAATCCTTGAGACGAAGAGGGAGGCAGTTCCTGGTTTGCTTAAGGGAGCTCCATCATGAAAAAGCTCGTCCCCGATCCTCCTGCATCAACCCTTCTTCTGTTAGATCCTCCCCGCCTATCACTCCAAGATCCTCCTGGCATCGAGGAATGCGACCTGCTGATCCGAGCTTTGACTCTGACAGTGGAACAGACCACCACCGTTCTGATCGAGAGCGGTCCAAGCCTCATGCGCGACGCCATGGGCATGAATATCCGTCTGCTGTGCCGAGTGATCAACGCCCTTACCGATCACAAAAGTTCTCGCGCCACGGCTCAGGGAGTGTCTAGATGACCCACAATCCAAGAGACTCTTCGACAGCGGGTGTAGAAACCTTCGATCTGTTTCGCCTGCAACCAAACGTACCTTTCAAGCATGCTTTCTCTCAGCTGTCAGTGCTGCTCGGCTGCATTCGTCACCTGACCACTGAAGCTGAAATGGAGGATGACCGTGTGGCAGGAAGTGCAGCGAGAATCCTGAGCGAAATGGCGAAGGCGCTGATCGATGATATGGAGCGGGGCATGGGCAAGAATCTTCAATAGCCCGCAACAACCTGGGGCCGCGTTGCGGCCCATCGCAGGCCAAGCCAGCTCCTACCTGTACGGCGCCGTTGCTGAGGGCTGCATCATTCCTGAGCAAACCGCATCTCACGGGTTTCCCCCATCAACAACGGCGCATTCGCCTCGGTCACCCCACGGATGTAATCCCACAGCAGGGTAATGCGCTTCAACTTGCGCAAATCTTCCCGGCAATACATCCAGAATTGCCGCGTCACCTCGATCTGCTCTGGTAGCACCGTGACCAATCGCGGGTCTTGCGCCGCCAGAAAACACGGCAGAATCGCCAGCCCACGCCCCTGCAATGCTGCGGTGTACTGCGCAATCACGCTGGTACTGCGCAAATGCGCGTTGGCATTGGGGATCAGGTTGGCCAGGTACAGCAGCTCGGAGCTGAACGCCAGGTCATCCACGTAGCTGATGAAGGGGTGCTTGGCCAAATCCCCCACCTGGCGGATCGGCGCGTGGTTATCCAGGTACGCCTGGGTCGCATACAGCCGCAACCGGTAGTCGCACAGCTTGCAGCACACATAAGGGCCGTGCTCGGGCCGTTCCAGGGCAATGACGATGTCCGCCTCGCGCTTGGACAGGCTGATGAAGTGCGGCAGCGGCAGGATATCCACCGAAATGGCCGGATACGCATCGACGAAGTGGCTCAGTTGCGGCGTGACGAAGAAGCTGCCGAAACCTTCGGTGCAGCCCATGCGCACATGCCCCGACAACGCCACCCCCGAGCCTGACACCTGCTCGCATGCCATGTGCAGCGTGCTCTCGATCGACTCGGCATAGCCCAGCAAACGCTGGCCTTCGGCGGTAAGCACGAAGCCGTTGGTCCGGGACTTCTCGAACAACAGCGTGCCCAGCGCCCCCTCCAGCGACGTGATGCGCCGTGACACCGTGGTGTAGTCGACGCTCAGGCGCTTGGCGGCGCTGCTGGCTTTGCGGGTGCGTGCCACTTCGAGGAAAAACTTCAGGTCGTCCCAGTTGAGCGAGCTGAGGGATGTGAGGTCTTTTTGCATGATGATCCGGTTTTTTTGTGCGTTCTTGTTGGATGTTTGCACATCTATACTCGAAACAAGCCCCAGGACGCCACCTCGCGTTTGCACGGCGCTGGCGATCTCGACCCGACAATAATTCCAAGGAGAACCCAGATGAACGCACCTCAATCCCCCGACCAGACCAAGGTCGAGCAGGTCAAGCTGCTGATCGATGGCCAGTGGGTCGAATCCAAGACCGACGAGTGGCGCGATATCGTCAACCCGGCCACCCAGCAAGTGCTGGCGCGGGTGCCGTTCGCCACCGTCGAAGAAGTCGACGCTGCCGTGGCGGCTGCCCATCGCGCCTTCAAGACCTGGCGTGACACCCCGATCGGCGCGCGCATGCGCATCATGCTCAAGCTGCAGGCGCTGATCCGCGAACATTCCAAACGCATCGCCCAGACCCTCAGCGCCGAGCAGGGCAAGACCATTGCCGATGCCGAAGGCGATATCTTCCGCGGCCTGGAAGTGGTCGAGCATGCGGCGTCCATCGGCACCTTGCAGATGGGCGAATTCGCCGAGAACGTAGCCGGCGGCGTCGACACCTACACCCTGCGCCAGCCCATCGGCGTGTGCGCGGGCATCACCCCGTTCAACTTCCCGGCCATGATCCCGCTGTGGATGTTCCCCATGGCCATCGTCTGCGGCAACACCTTCGTGCTCAAGCCTTCCGAACAGGACCCGCTGTCGACCATGATGCTGGTCGAGCTGGCGCTCGAAGCCGGCGTGCCGGCCGGTGTGCTCAACGTGGTGCACGGTGGCAAGCAGGTGGTGGATGCGATTTGCACCCATCAGGACATCAAGGCGATCTCGTTCGTCGGTTCCACCGAAGTCGGCACCCACGTCTACAACTTGGGCAGCCAGCACGGCAAGCGTGTGCAGTCGATGATGGGCGCGAAGAACCACGCCGTGGTACTGCCTGACGCCAACCGCACCCAGACCGTCAATGCCCTGGTCGGCGCGGCCTTTGGTGCTGCCGGCCAGCGTTGCATGGCCACCTCGGTGGCGGTGCTGGTGGGCAAGGCCCGCGAGTGGCTGCCGGACATCAAGGAGGCCGCGAGCAAGCTCAAGGTCAATGCAGGGTCCGAGCCGGGTACCGACGTCGGGCCGGTGGTCTCCAAGCGTGCCAAGGAGCGGGTGCTGGGCTTGATCGAAAGCGGCATCAAGGAAGGCGCCAAGCTCGAACTCGATGGCCGCGACGTCAAAGTGCCAGGCTATGAGCAAGGTAACTTCGTCGGCCCAACCCTGTTCTCCGGGGTTAAAACCGACATGCAGGTCTACACCCAGGAAATCTTCGGCCCGGTGCTGGTAACCCTGGAGGTCGATACCCTCGATGAGGCCATCGCCCTGGTCAACAGCAACCCGTTCGGCAACGGCACTGGCCTGTTCACCCAGAGCGGCGCGGCGGCGCGCAAGTTCCAGAGCGAGATCGATATCGGCCAGGTCGGCATCAACATCCCGATCCCGGTGCCGGTGCCGTACTTCAGCTTCACCGGCTCGCGCGGCTCCAAGCTCGGCGACCTCGGCCCGTACGGCAAGCAAGTGGTGCAGTTCTACACTCAGACCAAGACCGTCACCGCCCGCTGGTTCGATGACGACAGCGTCAATGACGGTGTGAACACCACCATCAGCCTGCGCTAAGGAGTTCGCCATGCGTATCGCATTCATCGGCCTGGGCAACATGGGCGCGCCCATGGCCCGCAACCTGATCAAGGCCGGGCATCAGCTGAACCTGTTCGACCTGAACAAGACCGTGTTGGCCGAGCTCGCCGAACTGGGCGGGCAGGTCAGCCCTTCACCCAAGGAAGCAGCGGCCAACAGCGAACTGGTGATCACCATGCTGCCGGCCGCAGCCCATGTGCGCAGCGTCTACCTGAACGATGACGGCGTGCTGGCCGGCGTACGCCCCGGCACACCGACTGTGGACTGCAGCACCATCGACCCGCAGACCGCCCGTGAGGTGTCCAAGGCCGCAGCGGCCAAGGGCGTCGACATGGGCGATGCACCGGTCTCCGGTGGCACCGGCGGCGCGGCGGCCGGCACCCTGACCTTCATGGTCGGTGCCAGCGCCGAGCTGTTCGCCACGCTCAAACCGGTGCTGGAGCAGATGGGCCGCAACATCGTGCATTGCGGTGAGGTGGGTACCGGGCAAATTGCCAAGATCTGCAACAACCTGCTGCTGGGCATTTCGATGATCGGCGTGTCCGAGGCCATGGCCTTGGGTAATGCACTGGGCATCGACACCCAGGTGCTGGCCGGCATCATCAACAGCTCGACCGGCCGTTGCTGGAGCTCAGACACGTACAACCCATGGCCCGGCGTGATCGAGACCGCGCCTGCTTCACGCGGGTACACCGGCGGCTTTGGCGCCGAGTTGATGCTCAAGGACCTGGGGCTGGCTACCGAGGCTGCCCGTCAGGCGCACCAGCCGGTGATTCTCGGGGCTGTGGCCCAGCAGTTGTATCAGGCGATGAGCCTGCGCGGGGAGGGTGGCAAGGACTTCTCGGCCATCGTCGAGGGGTACCGCAAAAAGGATTGACGAGCGAGGTGGACTTCATCGCGGGCCAGGCGGCCTTCCCTCTGTAACTGCGCACCAGAGGGAAGGGCACCTGCTCCGCGATTTTTTTTGCCCAGGATTTACGGATGCTGAAGGTGCCCTGCGTAAGCAGGGCTTGGCTATCAGGCGAAAACGAAGTACTTGCGCACGGTCTCGACCACTTCCCAGGTGCCTTTCATCCCGGGTTCGATCACGAATACATCACCTGCCTTCAGGTGCTTCGGCTCTTCGCCTTCCGGGGTGATGATGCAGTAGCCATCGAGGAAGTGGCAGAACTCCCACTTGTCGTAGTTGACCTCGAACTTGCCCGGGGTGCAGATCCAGGTGCCCATGATCTTGCTGCCGTCGGCCGACAGGTAGGCATTGAGGTTGACGGTGTGCGGATCGCCGCCGATGCGCTTCCACTTGGTGGCGTCCACGACCGGCGTCGGGCAGGTCTCGCGCAGGACGGTGATGAAATCGGACATGGCACAACTCCTGGTGACTGGATGAATGACCCGTCACCATAGGGCTATCGGCCGGGCCGCAGTTGCCTGGGCTCGACGTCCAGGTGCCTGACCGCGCTATATCTGGTCTTCCGAGGGTATACGCGGCACCTGTAGGCGCTGGCTTGCCTGCGATGGGCCGCATAGCGGCCCCGGCGTGTCAGAGCCGCTCATTACTCAAGCCCACCAGTACCGCACGAAGTGAAAGAACACCGGCGCCGCAAAGCACACCGAGTCCATCCGGTCGAGCATGCCGCCGTGGCCTTCGATCATGTGCCCCCAGTCCTTCACCCCACGGTCACGCTTGATCGCCGACATCACCAACCCGCCAAAGAAGCCCATGGCGTTGACGGTCAGGGCCATCAGGGCCGCCTGCCAGAAGTTGAACGGGGTGATCCAGCACAGCAGGGCGCCGATCAAAGTGGCCAGTGCCACGCCACCGACCAGGCCTTCGAGGGTTTTCGAGGGGGACAGGTTGGGCGCCACCTTGCGTTTGCCGAACAGCTTGCCGCACACGTACTGCAACACGTCGCTGATCTGCACCACCAGGATTAGCCAGGCGATCAGCAGCAGGTTGCGGCCCTCGAAACCCGGGATATCAAGCGTCATCAGCGCGGGCACGGAGGAAACGCAGTACACCGCGATCATCAGCCCCCACTGCACCTTCGATGCGCGCTCCAGAAAGCGTGTGGTATCGCCACCGAAGCTGGCCAGGATCGGCAGCAGCAGGAACAGGTACACCGGAATGAAGATGCTGAACAGGCCGTACCAGTCCATGGCAATCAGCAGGTACTGCACCGGCAGCGCCACATAGAACGCGGCGACCAGCGCCGGGTAGTCGCTGCGCCGGGTCGGGGTCAGCGTCATGAACTCGCGCAGGGCGTAGAACGACACGCCATAGAACAGCACGATCACGCCGTACTTGCCAAATACGAAGGCGATGCCGATCACCAGCACCATCACCCACCAGGCGTTGATGCGGGCATTGAGGTTGTCGATCACCGCATGCGGCGCCGGGCCGGCACGCCACTTGAGCAGGCGGCCGATCACGCTGGCGAGTAGCAGCAGGGCGCCGATGCCGGCGAACAGGGAAAGTGTGTTGTCATCCATGTCAGGCATCCTTCGGCGCCAGGTTCAGCAGGGCCTGGCTGGCCCGCTGCAGAAAGGCCTGCTTGCTTTCATCAGCGTGCAGGTTCAGGGGTTCGCCGAAGCTCAATGTGCACAGCAGCGGCAATGGCAGGGCGCGGCCCTTTGGCATGACCCGGTTGAGGTTGGCGATCCACACAGGCACCAACTCGACCTCGGGGTTGGCTGCGGCCAGGTGGAACAGCCCGCTTCTGAACGGCATGAGCGGTTCGTCGCCAAGGTTGCGGGTGCCCTCCGGGAAGAAGATCAACGAGTCGCCTTGGGCCACCGCTTCGAGTATTGGCTGCAGGGGGCTGCCTTGGCCTTCTGTGCGCTGTCGCTCGATCAATATGCCGTTGAAGACTTTGCGGATGAGAAAATCGCGGATGCCGGGCTTTGCCCAGTAGTCGGCTCCGGCCACTGGGCGGGTGCGCTTGCGCAGGGGTTCTGGCAGCGACGCCCACAGCAGCACGAAGTCGCCGTGGCTGCTGTGGTTGGCGAAGTACAGGCGTTGCACCGGCAACGGCGTGCAGCCGAGCCACAAGGCACGGGCACCGGTGATCAGCCGGGCGGCGGAGGTGATGACGAAGGCGGTCAGGGTCGCAAGCATGGGGCGGTAGTCATCCGGTAAAAGGCAGTGTCAGCAGGGTAGCCAAGGTCAGCGACAGTTGCAGGCCCAGGCACGCGGCCTGACGGCGCAGCAGGGCCAGCGCGGCGTGGCTGCGGGCGGGCCAGTCGCGGCTGTCGGTGGCATGCGGTTTGAGGTTGAGGTCGAACAGGGCGCGGTCCAGGGCCTGGGTGTCGGCTGGCAGGTCAGGGCTGCTGGCGAGGCGGGCGAACAGCTCGGCGTCCAGCGCGACGCGGATGGCCCAGTACTTGTGCAGCACACCCAGCACCAGCAACACGGCGCACAACAGGCTGGCCAGGGCAGGCAGTTGTGCGCCCAGCAAGGGGGCCAGGCCATAGCCCAGGGCCAACAGGGTGATGCCGTCCGACAGGTGCTCCAGCTGACGGCCACGGGCCAGCAGGCTGGCGATCAGGTGCAGGCTCATCGCTGCGCGCCTAGCTGTTGCAGCACCTGCCGATGGGCGGGGTGCAAGACCACGCCAGGGCGGGCCTGGCGAACCCGCTGCTCGGCTTGCTCTGCGTCGGGGCAGCGGCCAGTGAGCAGTAGCCACGCCGCCACGGCGCTGGCGCTGCGCGAGTAACCCAAGGCGCAGCAGACCAGCAAGGGGCCTTGAGGGCGCAGTTGCTCGATGGCGGCGGCGGCGTCGTGCAGCAGGGTGCTGTCGGGGGCGATCAGGTCCAGGGTGGCGAGCGCTCGATAGCCCTGCTGCGCGAAGGGGCCAGTGCCGGCCGAACGGCGCGGCAGCTCTGCGCAAAGGTCGACGATGGCAGCGAACTGCCCACCTTCGCCACGCCCAGGTAGCCGCCCCAGGAATACACCGTCACATACCGCGTCTGGCTGCGGACGGCGCCAGGTCCATAGCCGTGAGTTGATCCACGCCCCGATCAGGTAGGGCGCCATCAGCCAGGAGGCAGCAGCCGACAAGCGCCCCTGCGTGTCTTTCTGAAAACCGCCGGCACCGAACACGCTGTAGTTCAGCGCCACCAGCAGCAGCGCCACGCCAGGCCATGCCAACCACAGCCATGCGCCACCTGCCGTGAACACCGCCAGCGCGCACAGCAACGCCCCCAAACCGTAGTAGAGCGCAAGCCGCCAACATTTACGATCGCGCGCCAGCCGCGCCTGCTGCCACGGCAACAGCCCTTGGCGCGGCCATAGCCACAGGCAGGCAAACCCCGCCAGCGCGCCGGTGGGCACGTCGATGAAATGATGCTGCCAGGTGGTCAGCACCGACACGCCGATCAGCGCCATCCAGCTGTGCATGGCCCAGCGCCAGGGCTGGCGGTGCACGTGCCGGGCGAACATCGCCCAGATGATCACCAGCAAGGCGATATGCAGCGATGGCGCCTGGTTGTAAGGCTTGTCGAAGCCCATCAGCACATCGAACAACCCGCCATACAGCCCACCTATCTCGGGCCGTTCGAAGGTGAAGCGCAGCGGCCAGAGCAAGAAGCAGCTCACGCTGATCACCTGTGCCGTGAGCAACGCCAGGGCATGCCGGTCCATCTCCCGGCGGGTGCGCGGCAGCAGGAACGACAAGCCATACAGCAGGTCGATCGACCAGTACGGGATGATCGTCCACGGCCACAGCGGCATGTGCTGTTCCCAGCCGAATACCAGGCTGCCGACATCACTGCGCCCGGCGGTGTGGGTGTTCACCAGCCCATAGCTGAGGAAGAAGAACGGCCCCAGCAGCAGGAGCCAGAGCACGCCACGGCGGATCAGCCCGGGCTCACGCGGTGGGTTCATTCACGCACCCGTTGCGCCAGGCTGACGCTGAAGATGCCCCATTCGTCGATGCGCTGGGCCAGCTTGCGAAAGCCCGCCGCCTCGACCAGTTGGTCCATCTCTGCCTGGCTGCGCCGGCGCATTACCCACGCTTCGCCGCCGCGGTGGCTGGTCAGGGCGCGGGCGATCATTTCCAGTTGCGGGTGCCAGGGCTGGCCGGTGTAGACCAGGTAACCGCCCTCTTCGACGGCATCGGCCAGGCCAGCGAGAGAGTTGCCTACCTGGGTGTTGCTGGGGAACAGTTCGTACAGGCCGGATACCACCGCCAGCGTAGGGCCTGGCTGCAGCGCCGCGAGGCTGGCGCGGTCGAAGGCATCGCCCTGGACGAAGCGGGCAACCTCGGCCAGGCCTTTTTCGGCGATCAATGCGCTGCCTTGTTGCACGTTCAGCTCGCTGTAGTCGCGCAGCAGGATCGAGTCTGGCAGTTGTTCGAGGTCCTGCAGGGCTTCGAGGATGTAGCGACCATGGCCGGCGGCGATGTCGACGATATGCACCGGCCGTTGCTGCGCGCGCAGGCGGGTGATGGCCTCGCGCAGCAGCGCTTCGACGTGCACTTTGCGCTGGCGTATGCCGCGCCAGCCAATGGCGTCGAGGTAGTTGCGGTCGATCATGCGGCCCAGCGTGCCTTTGCCTGTTGCCTGGTTGCGGTAGACGTAGTCGAGGGTGCTGCCGGAGTCGAAGCCGGTGTCGAACCCCAGCTTCACGCCTTCGGCCAGCCCTTGGCCCAGGCGCAGGCCGGCGCGGGTGGCACGCCAGTAGAGGTCGCGGGGCGAGTTGCGCGGCAAGGGCGCGGCCAGGCTCTCGGCCTCTGCGCAGCTGGCGCCGACCTTGTCGGCATCGAGCAGCGAAGGGGCCTGCACAGGGCTGTCGAAGCAATGCCCGACGAAACGCTCGATACGCCTGAGTGCATGGGCGCGGTCGCGCTCACCGAGGGTGTCGTGGAAGAAGCCTGGGAGGGTGTGCATTTCCTTGCGCGCGCTGCCCAGGCGCTCGAAGAAGCGCACCTGCGGTTTGCGCTCGACCACCAGGTCGGCACCCGAGACCAGCAGCTGGGTCGGCACCTGGATCGCCTGGGCGTCCGCCACTACGCGGTCGGCCGCGTCGTACAGGCCCAACAGCATGGTCACCGAAATCGGCCGGCTGATCAGCGGGTCGGCCACATACGACATGACCCGCTCGGGGTCGTGGGTGAGTAGGCGCGGCTTGACGTAGCTGTTGACGAAGAAGTTGCCGCGCACGGCCTTGAGCAGTTTCAGGCCAGGGCGTGCGAAGGGCACGTACAGCTTGACCTTGAACGCCGGCGAGGCCAGCACCAGGCAGCGCACCTTGGGCGCGTAGTCGTGCGCCCAGGTGGCGATCAGTACGGCACCGACGCTTTGCGCCAGCACCACCATGTCCTGCTCGGCGATGCCATGCACGGTCTGCAGATGCTCGATGAAGGTCTGCACGTCGCGCACGCTGGTGGCGAACCCCGGGCTGTCGCCGCGGGCACCCGGCGACTGGCCGTGGCCGCGGGCGTCCCAGGCGAAAAAGTCGAAGCCCGGCATGTCCAGTTCGTCGGCCAGGTGGGCCATGCGCCCACCGTGTTCGTGGCCACGGTGGAACATCACCACGGCACGGCGTGGCTGGTGTTCGTTGCGGGTAGCGGGCCAATGACGGTAGTGCAGCTCGACACCGTCATGGGTGGAGAAATGCAGCGATTGCGCTTGGCGCATGGCGAGAATCCTTGTCCGGGGCGATGGGCTCAGCGGGCTTCGGCCAGCCCTCGGCGAACCCGGTTGTAGAGGGTATAGAGCGAGAGCGCGAAGATGACCAGCAAGAGGCCGTTCAGCCAGTTGGCATCGAGCAGGCCGAAGGCTACGGCGGTGCCCAGCACGCCGAAGGCAAATGCCCGGTCGCTCTTGCCCATCGGCCCGTCGTAGCGCCTGGATGCGCCTGCCAGCGGGCCCATTACCCCGGCGTATTCGCTCACCGTGGCGCTCAGTACCACCAGCACCACCAGGCTCGGCCAGACGCCGGCCAACAGGGCGAAGGGCAGGTACAGCGCGGCGTCGGCGATCACGTCGCACAGTTCGTTGAGGTAGGCGCCGAGCCTGGATTGCTGGCCGAATTCGCGCGCAAGCATGCCGTCGACGGCATTGAGGGCCATGCGCAGCAGCATCCACACCGGGATCAGGATGAACAGCCAAGTGATGTGGCTGAGGCCTGCCAGCAGCAGGCCCAGCAGGACCGACACCAGGCCGGCGGCGACGGTGACCTGATTGGCGGTGACGCCGCGCTCGTGGAGGCGCTTCACGCCGGGGCGGAGCAGGGCCTGGAAGCGGGGCTTGAGCTGGTAGATCGATGGCACTGGAAACTCCTTTTCTTGGTGCAGCCTGATTGTGGGCAAAGAGCCCGCCTGGCGGCAAGCGCGGTCGCCAAATTTGCGCGCCTACAAAACCGCGCTTGGCCGGCTGGTCAAGCGCCTGACCAAACCCGCGGCATACCCCGGCAATGCGGCGAAGTCCCGTGCACACACCAGCAGCCGGCGATTGGCCCAGCCCTCGTGCAGCGCCACCCAGTGCAGCGGCAACAGCCCTTGCCAGCGCTTCACCGAAGCCAGTGGCACCACCCCCACCCCCGCGCCGCCCGCGACCATGCGCAGCACCCCATCGAAGCCATCGGCCCGCACCCGTACGCGCATACGCCTGCCCGCACGCAGTGCCTGTTCCTCCAGGTACAACGCCAAGGCGCTGTCCGCCCCCAGCCCGACATGGCCATGGGCGAGGCTGTCGATGAAGCTCGGGGCAGGGTGCGCCGCCAAGGGGTGCTCAAGGGGTGTCACCAGCACCAGTGGGTCATCGCGAAACGGCAGGGTCTGCAGATGCTCACTGGGCGCTGCGCTCGAGATGATCCCCAGGTCCGCCATGCCCTGAGTGATCGATTGCACGATGTGCAAGCTCGGCAGCTCCTGGACATCGACACTGACGGCGGGGTGGTCGGCGAGGTAGCAGGCCAGCAACTCGGGCAAGTATTCGGTCAGCGCCGCCGTGTTGCACAGCAGCCGTACCTGGCCTTGCAGGCCCTGGGCATAGTGAGCCAGGTCGAACTGCAGGCGCTCGACCTGCTGCCCGATCAGCCGGGCATGTTGCAGCAACGCTTGGCCGGCTGGGGTCGGCTGTACGCCACGGCGATTACGCGCGAGCAGCGGTGTACCCAGGGAGGCTTCCATGGCGCGAATACGGGCGCTGGCAGCGGGCAGCGACAGGTGGCTGCGGCGCGCGCCGGCAGTGATGTTGCCGCACTCCAGGGTGTGCCGGAAAAGCGCGAGGTCAATCAGGTCGAAGTGCATGTGCCTCTGTCCTGGCGATAGTCTGGCTGAGTATATGGCAGATTTTCAGCCAGCCAGCCGCACGCCATCATGGCGGCATGAATACCTTGATCGCGTTCTATCAGACCCTCGGCCCGGCATTGACTTTGCTGGTGGTGATTACCTTCCTGCTGGCAGGCACCGTCAAAGGTGTCATCGGCCTCGGGCTGCCGACCATCGCCATGGGGCTGCTGGGGCTGGCTATGCCGCCCGCGCAGGCTGCCGCCTTGTTGATCGTACCTTCGACCCTCACCAACCTCTGGCAACTGGCGGCCGGGGGCCATCTGCTGGCACTGCTGCGGCGGCTGGGGCCAATGCTGGCGATGATCTTCGTCGGCACCCTGGCCGGCAGCGCCTGGTTGGGCATCAACAGCGGCCCCTGGGCGGTGCATGCGCTTGGCGCAGCGCTGGTGGCCTATGCCGTGTATGGGCTGATTGGCCCTGGGCTGAGCGTGGCGCACAGGCGGGAGTGGTGGCTAGGGCCGATCTGCGGGCTGGTGACGGGCGTGGTAACGGCCGCTACCGGGGTGTTCGTGATGCCGGCAGTGCCGTACCTGCAAAGCCTGGGTTTGAACCGTGACGAGATGATCCAGGCGCTGGGCCTGGCGTTCACGGTCTCGACCGTGGCATTGGCCCTGGGCCTGGCCGGGCAAGATGCTTTGGGCGGCCAGGCGCTGGGTGCGTCATTGCTGATGCTGGCGCCAGCGCTGGTGGGCATGCTGGCGGGCCAGTGGTTGCGCCAGCGCATCAGCGCGGCGCTGTTCAAACGCTGCTTCTTGATCGGCCTGGCCGTGCTCGGCGGCCATTTGCTGATCAACGGTTAGCAGAGGCGGCGCTGAGCATGTCGATCAACTGGACATCGAATTCGCGCTCCAGGTAGTCCATGCGCTTTTCGAAGAACGCGGCCATGTGCGGCAGGGCCGAGTGCACATCCAGTGCCGCCTTGTCTGCCCACACCTCGTAGAACACGAACAGGCTGGGGTCGGCCTTGTCGCGCAGCATGTGGTACTCGATACAGCCCGGCTCCTGGCGGCTTGGTTCGACATAGGCGCGGAATAGGGTTTCGAAGGCTTCGGCCATTTCCGGGCGGGTCTTGGCTTTGAGGATAAAAGCGTACTGCTCGCTCATGGATCGCTACTCGCTGATGAATGATGAAACGATTCTAAGGCAATAATGGCTTGGTCATTCGTGATTTCAAGTCAATTGTATTTTGCCTCATGCCTGCTTTTTCCCAGGCCAGCGACTCCCTAATCTGCCGGTCATCCCATTTGACTCGATCAAGGCAATCAGGCCTCGGATCGACATCGACACATCGAGGCCAGCATGAAAAAGATCCTTTTGCTCAACGGCGGTAAACAGTTCGCTCACTCCGATGGCCGCCTCAACGCGACCCTGCACGAAGCGGCGCTCGCTCATCTGGACCGTGCCGGTTTCGACGTGCGCCAGACCTTCATCGATGGTGGCTACGACGTGCAGGAGGAGGTCGAGAAGTTCCTCTGGGCGGATGTGGTGATCTACCAGATGCCCGGTTGGTGGATGGGCGCACCGTGGACGGTGAAGAAGTACATCGATGATGTCTTCACCGAAGGGCACGGCAGCCTGTACGCCAGCGACGGCCGGACCCGCTCGGATGCTTCGCAGAAGTACGGCAGCGGTGGCCTGATCCAGGGCAAGCAGTACATGCTGTCGCTGACCTGGAATGCCCCGCAGCAAGCGTTCGACAACCCTGGCGATTTCTTCGAGGGCAAGGGTGTGGACGCCGTGTACTTCCCGTTCCACAAGGCCAACCAGTTCCTCGGCATGACCGGGTTGCCGACCTTCCTGGCGGTGGATGTAATGAAGCGCCCGGATGTACCAGCGGCGTTGGCCGCTTATGAAGCGCACCTGGGCGAGGTGTTTGGCAAGGCTGCGTAAGCGCCTGTGACAGGGGCTGCACAGCAGCCACCTTGCACAGACCCCACTGACCCGCTATCTATCACCGCACACTCCAGCCAAGGCCAAGCGCGTGAAAACCCGATCCGAAGAACTCCAGGTATTCGTCGCCGTGATCGACTGCGGTTCGATCTCCGCCGCTGCCGAGCAGATGGGCCAGACCCCGTCCGCCGTCAGCCGCACCCTGTCACGCCTGGAGGCCAAACTCGGCACCACCTTGGTCAACCGCACCACCCGGCGCATGGACCTGACCGAAGAAGGCCGTTTCTTCCTGGCGCGCTCGCGGGTGATTCTGGAACAGATGGACGAGATGGAAGAGCGCCTGTCGATGAACCGCCAGACCGCCACCGGGCGCCTGCGCATCAACGCCGCTGCGCCGTTCATGCTGCATGCCATCCTGCCCTGGATCGGCGAATTCCGCCGCCAGTACCCCGGCATCGAGCTGGAACTCAACACCGACGACCTGATCATCGACCTGCTGGAGCAAAGCACCGATGTGGCGATCCGCATCGGTGAGCTGGCCGATTCCAGCCTGCACGCCCGCAACCTGGGCTGCAGCCCGGTGCAGGTGCTGGCCAGCCCTACCTACCTGGAACGCCATGGCACGCCGCAGCACGTCGAAGACCTGGCCAACCACTGCCTGCTGGGGTTCAGCCAGCCTGAGTCGCTCAACCACTGGCCGTTGCGCCATGCCCAGGGCGACCGCTGGGCGATCCGCCCCGCGCTGATCGCCTCCAGCGGCGAGACCCTGCGCCAGTTGGCCCTGGCCGGGGAGGGCATCGTCAGCCTGTCGCACTTCATGACCCACGAAGACATCCGCAGCGGCCGCCTGCAGGTGCTGCTGGGCGATGCCAACAACGGGTACCGTCAGCCGATCCATGCGGTGTATTACCGCAACACCCAGCTGGCGCTGCGCATCCAGTGCTTCCTCGACTTCATCCAGCGCAAGCTGGCGATGTACGCCTGCTGAGTTGCCTGAACGCGACAAATCCTGCCCAAAGGCGGCGAAACTTCCTACGTTGGATTGCGCAGTCGACGCGCTTCGGCCTTACTGACTGATCAACAAAAACAACACCAAGGAAGTGTCATGCGTATTGTCCTGTTCCAGTCCATGGCCCTCGGAGCCGCTATCCTGAGCTGTTCCTCGGCCTTTGCGGCCACCCTTGAGGGTGGCGCAGTGGCCGCGCCTGATCAATATGGCGCACAGGTGGCCGCCGATATTCTGAAAAAAGGCGGCAACGCCGTGGACGCCGCCGTGGCAACGGCGTTCACCCTGGCGGTGACCTACCCTGAAGCCGGTAACATCGGCGGCGGTGGCTTCATGACCCTGTTCGTCGACGGCAAACCCTACTTCCTCGACTACCGCGAAGTGGCGCCCAAGGCCGCCAGCCGCAATATGTACCTGGACGACAAGGGCGAAGTGATCGAGAACCTGAGCCTGGTTGGCGTGCGCGCCGCCGGCGTGCCCGGCACGGTGATGGGGTTGTGGGAGGCGCACCAGAAGTTCGGCAAGCTGCCCTGGAGCGAGTTGCTGACCCCGGCCATCGGTTATGCGAAAAACGGCTTCAAGATCGCCGAAAAGCAATACCAGTACCGCAACGATGCCCAAGGCCTGTTCAAGACCGCGACCAATTTCAACGACTATTTCGGCACCATGAAGGTGGGCGAGCTGTTCAAGCAGCCCGAGATGGCCCAGACCCTCGAACGCATTGCCGACAAGGGCGTGAGCGAGTTCTACCAGGGCAAGACCGCCGACCTGCTGGTGGCGCAGATGCAGGCGGACAAAGGCCTGATCACCAAGCAAGACCTCAAGGACTACAAGGCCGTCTGGCGTGAGCCGATGGCCCTGAGCTGGCGTGGCAACGTGGTCTACACCGCGCCGCCGCCAAGCTCTGGCGGTGTGGCCCTGGCCCAGCTGCTGGGTATCAAGGAAGACCGTGCGGCGGACTTCAAAGGCGTCGCGCACAATTCTGCGCAGTACATCCACTTGCTGGCCGAGATCGAGAAGCGCGTGTTCGCCGACCGCGCCGACTACCTGGGTGACCCGGCGTTCACCAAGGTGCCGGTGGATCAATTGATTGCCAAGGATTACCTGGCCAAGCGCGCCGCGCAGGTCAACCCCAAGGCCATTTCGGCAACCGACGACGTCAAGCCGGGCCTGGAGCCGCACCAGACTACGCACTTCTCGATCGTCGACAAGCAGGGCAATGCGGTCAGCAACACCTACACCCTCAACCTCGACTACGGCAGTGGTGTAGTGGTCAAGGGCGCCGGCTTCCTGCTCAATGACGAGATGGACGACTTCAGCGCCAAGCCGGGGGCGGCCAATGCCTTTGGCGTGGTCGGCGGTGATGCCAACGCCATCGAGCCCGGCAAGCGCATGCTGTCATCCATGAGCCCAAGCCTGATGACCCGCGATGGCAAGGTCGAGCTGGTGATCGGCACGCCGGGCGGTTCGCGGATCTTCACGTCGATCTTCCAGGTGATGAACAACCTGTACGACTACGGAATGCCGCTTGAGAAAGCGGTGGCCGCACAGCGCGTGCACCATCAGTTGCTGCCCAAGGACACCCTTTATTTCGACAGCTATGCGCCGCTGACCGGGCCGGTAGCGGACGACCTTAAGAAAATGGGTTATGTGCTCGAAGACCAAGGCTGGGAGATGGGCGATATCCAGGCGATCCGGGTGAACGGAGACAAGCTTGAGACGGCTTCTGACCCGCGTGGGCGTGGGGTGGGGATGATCGTCAAGTAATTCTGTAGACTCAGTGCTGGCCTCTTCGCGGGACAAGCCCGCTCCCACAGGATTACCGCTGCCTTCCGAGAGCGTAAACCTGTGGGAGCGGGCTTGCCCCGCGAATGCTATCTAAAGGTCAAACGCGGAACTGGCTCACCAGCATCTGCAATTGCCCCCCCAACCGCGCCAGCTCAACACTGGACGCCGCCGTCTCGTCACTGGCCGCCGCGGTCTGCTCAGACACATCCCGCACATTCAGAATGCTCCGGCTGATTTCTTCCGCCACCGCGCTCTGCTCTTCCGCCGCCGCCGCAATCTGCTGGTTCATCGACTGAATGTTCGACACCGTGCCGGTGATGCTTTCCAGCGAGGCACCGGCCTTGCGTGCCAGTTCGACGCTGCTGTCGGTCAGGGTCCGGCTACCCTGCATGGCCGTGGCCACTTGCTGGGTGCCGTGCTGCAAGCTGGCGATCAGCTCTTCGATCTCTTCGGTGGACTTCTGCGTACGCTGCGCCAGGCCGCGCACTTCGTCGGCGACCACGGCAAAGCCGCGGCCCGCCTCGCCGGCACGGGCGGCTTCGATCGCGGCGTTCAGCGCCAGCAGGTTGGTCTGTTCGGCCACCGACTTGATCACGTCCATGACGCTGCCGATCTTCTGGCTTTCCTGCTGCAGCAGGCTCATGGCTTCAGTGGAGCGGTGCACTTCTGCGGCCAGGCGTTCGATCTGGCTGATTGCCTCACCGACCACACGGTCGCCGGCGCGGGCTTCGTCGTCGGCACCGGTGGCGGCATGCGAGGCCTGCTCGGCGTTGCGGGCGACTTCCTGAACGGTTGCCGCCATTTCATGCATCGCGGTGGCCACCTGGTCGGTTTCGACCTTCTGGCTGTTGGCACCTGCGCTGGTCTGTTCGGTAACGGCCGACAGCTCTTCGGCGGCGCTGGCGATCTGGGTGACGCCGTCGCGGATGCCGCTGATCAGTTCGCGCAGGGTGGTGCCCATGCGGGCGATGCCCTGTTGCAGCACGCCCAGCTCATCACGGCGGGTGACACGCAGGTCGTGTGTCAGGTCGCCGCCCGCGATGCGTTCCACCGCTTGCAAGGTTTCCTGCAGCGGGCGGGTGATCTGCCGGGTGATGAGCACCGCTGCCAGTACGCCTACCAGCAACGCCAGCAGGGTCGCGATGGCCTGCAGGCTGCGGGCCTGTGCACTCTCGATGTCGCGGCGCTCCAGCTGGATCTTGTACAGCGCGTCGCTGGTCTTGACGATGTCGGCGCCCTGGACGGTCATTTCTGCGCGTGCGCTGGTGATATCGGCGAGGGCATCGCGGAACTGACGCACGGCGTCACGGTAGGCCAGCACCGACTGTTCGAACTGTTGCAGGCGGGCATCAGCAGTGGGCAGTTGGCGCTTGAGGTTGTCGACCTCGGCCAGCGCCGCTTCGAGCTGGCGCAGCGCAGCCTGCTCGTTGGCCGCGCTGTTATCGGCAATGTAGCCGCGCACGTCGATGCGCACCTGCAGCAGTTGCTGGCGGGCCTTGCTGATCAGCTGGTACTGGGCCAGGCGCACGCTGTCACTTTCGAGGCGTGCCATGACGTCCTGGCTGAGGGCATCCATGGCCTGGTCGGCCTTGGCTGCAGAAACATTCATGGCATCGCGGGCGGCGCGGGTGGCGTTGTAGCCTGCGCGCATGGTGCCCAGCGACACCTTGTACTGGCTGATGGTCTGCCCAAGGTCGTGCAGCAGTTTGACGTTCTCCGGGCTCTTGAACGAGCCGACCAGGCGTTGCTGCTGGTTGCTGAAGGTATCCAGCTTGGCCAGGGTGTTGGCAGCCGCCGCATCGTCGCCGTTGGCAATCATGTACTGCAGGCGGGCAATGCGCAGGTCAGTCAGGTCCTTGTTGAGCTGGCTGATATCGCTCATCCAGTTGCTGCGGTCGATCAGGCTGCCGAGGCTGGTCCAGCCGGTCAGGGCCAGCAGGCCGGTGAGGATCAGCACCAGGCCGAAGCCCAGGCCGAGTTTGAGGTTGACGCTGATGTTGGCAAACCAGCTGTTCATGCACGCACTCCAGAAGTTGTTTTCGCTCTCTTGATCGTCGATCGCAAGGCGTTGTTGTTCTGGGTGCCCGCTGATTCGTGCAGGGGTTATCGGCAATGAATCTGGAAGCTGAAACGCTTTTTCAGCAGATTTGTAACCGGTCGTCCGGTTGAAGCGGGGGCTGCCAGGCAGCCCCGCAGGGTGTCACAGGTTACGTGCACTGAAGGTATCGCAGCTGTTCACTTCGCCCTCGGCAAAGCCAGCCTTGAACCAGCGCACGCGCTGCGCCGAGGTGCCGTGGGTGAAAGAGTCGGGCACCACGCGCCCCTGGCCTTTCTGCTGCAGGCGGTCGTCACCAATGGCGTTGGCCGCATTCAGTGCTTCCTCGACGTCACCTGGCTCCAGCCAGTTCAGGCGCTTTTGTGCCTGATACGCCCACACCCCGGCCAGGCAATCGGCCTGCAGTTCCTGGCGTACCAGCAAGCCGTTGTCGCCCTCCATGCGCTGCCCATTGCGACGGGCCGCATCAACCTTGGCCGACACGCCGAGCAGGGTCTGCACGTGGTGGCCGATTTCGTGGGCGATGACATAGGCCTGGGCGAAGTCGCCCGCTGCGGCGAAGCGGGTTTCCATCTCGCGGAAGAACGACATGTCCAGGTACACCCGCTGGTCGGCCGGGCAGTAGAACGGGCCCACCGCCGCCGAAGCGAAGCCGCAGGCAGAGTTGACCTGGCCGTTGAATAGCACCAGCTTGGGGTCGCGGTACTGCTTGCCGGCCTGGGAGAACAGCGCCTTCCAGGTGTCCTCGGTGTCACCCAGCACCGAGGCGACGAATTCGGCCTGCTGGTCATTGGCCGGCGGCGCCTTGGTGCCCACGCTGCTGGGGGCCTGCTGTTGCTGTTGCATTTGCCCGGTGAGCTGGCCAAGGATCTGCAGCGGGTCTTGCCCGGTGAGCCAGCCAATGCCCACGATCAGCAGGATCGCCCCCAGCCCCAGGCCCTTGCCGCCGCCAAAGCGCATGCCGCCACCACCGCCACCTTCGCCTCGGGCATCGACCACGTTGTCGCTGCGTCGGCCTTTTCGCCATTCCATGAATGCTCTCCGGAGCGTGAAACAAGAAGACAAAGATTAGTTCACCTCAGCGAAAGGTGTCAGCCAAAGGTGTTGAGCCATAACCATATGGTTATGTATTGAGGGGCTGATTTCAGTATTCATCCCACGCGAGTTATCCGAAACTGCAAGTCCGCCTGCCACGTACAGGCGTTTTGATAATACCAAGAGAGGAAAACGGCATGCCCGCCCAGGACACCAGCCGCTTCGTGATCCGTGATCGCAACTGGCACCCCAAAGCCCTGACCCCCGACTACAAGACGTCCATTGCCCGCTCCCCGCGCCAGGCACTGGTCAGCATCCCGCAGTCGATCAGCGAAACCACCGGCCCGGATTTCACCCACCTGGGTTTCGGTGCCCACGACCATGACCTGCTGCTGAACTTCAACAACGGTGGCCTGCCAGTCGGTGAGCGCATCATCGTTGCCGGCCGGGTTGTCGACCAGTACGGCAAACCGGTGCCCAACACCTTGGTAGAAATGTGGCAGGCCAATGCCGGCGGCCGCTACCGGCACAAGAACGACCGCTACCTGGCCCCGCTGGACCCGAACTTCGGTGGCGTTGGCCGTTGCCTGACCGACCGCGACGGCTACTACAGCTTCCGCACCATCAAGCCCGGCCCGTACCCATGGCGCAACGGCCCGAATGACTGGCGCCCTGCGCACATTCACTTCGGCATCAGCGGCCCGTCGATCGCCACCAAGCTGATCACCCAGCTGTACTTCGAGGGCGACCCGCTGATCCCGAAGTGCCCGATCGTCAAGTCGATCGCCAACCCCGAGGCCGTACAGCAGTTGATCGCCAAGCTCGACATGAGCAACGCCAACCCGATGGACTGCCTGGCGTACCGCTTCGACATCGTGCTGCGCGGCCAGCGCAAGACCCACTTCGAAAACTGCTGAGGACCCCGCCATGCCAATCGAACTGCTGCCGGAAACCCCTTCGCAGACTGCCGGCCCCTACGTGCACATCGGCCTGGCCCTGGAAGCGGCCGGCAACCCGACCCGCGACCAGGAAATCTGGAACCGCCTGGCCAAGCCAGAAGCACCGGGTGAACACATCCTGTTGATCGGCCAGGTCTATGACGGTAACGGGCACCTGGTGCGCGATTCGTTCCTGGAGCTGTGGCAGGCCGATGCCGCCGGCCAGTACCAGGATCAATACAACCTGGAAAACGCCTTCAACAGCTTTGGCCGCACCGCCACCACCTTTGATGCCGGTGAATGGACCGTGCAAACGGTGAAGCCGGGTGTGGTGAACAATGCTGCTGGCGTGCCGATGGCGCCGCACATCAACATCAGCCTGTTTGCCCGTGGCATCAACATCCACCTGCACACGCGCCTGTATTTCGACGATGAAGCCGAAGCCAACGCCAAGTGCCCGGTGCTCAACCTGATCGAGCAGCCGCAGCGCCGTGAGACGTTGGTTGCCAAGCGTTGCGAAGTGGATGGGAAGACGGCCTATCGTTTCGATATCCGTATTCAGGGGGAAGGGGAGACGGTGTTCTTCGACTTCTGAGTGAAGCTTGGGGCCGCAAGGCGGCCCCGGCCTCTCAACCTTTGACCGGTTTCAGGTCAAAGGCATCGGCCTGATACTGGAACAACAGGCAATCGGCAGCCGCCGTGCAGCCACTTTCATGCACCAGGTCGGCGGGCAGTTTGTAGTAGGCCCCGGCCGGGTACTCGGTGCGCTTGCCATCGATCACTGCGTAGAACGTCCCGCTCAATACCACTGTCGGCAAGGTCTGGCTGTGCTGGTGCAGGCCGTTGTCGGTGCCTTTTCTGAATTTCACATAAGCCGAATACGGCCCCTTGCCGAAGATATCGCCTTCGACGTTGGCGTAGCTGACGGCGCCGCGGGTGTTGGGCACGTCCTGCCACTTCAAGCCCGCGTTGTCAGGGACCGAAACGGTTTGTTCTGCTGCATGGGCGACGATTGCCACAGCGCTGAGCGCGATGCCGGTGATGACTGCCTGCAATGATTTCATGATGAGTCCTTCGCTGAAGTAACGTGCAGCGAAGGTTAATGAATCATCAAGAGCACAAATACGGCCTAAACTCCGCAAGACTTGTGCAGATAAAGCACAAATCAGTCCTGCCACCTGGGCGTTGCGTAGTAGTGCTGCACGTAATCCAGCAGCGCACGCACCTTGGGCGCCAGGTAACGGCTCTGTGGATAAACCGCGAACAGGCTGCGCGCCGGCTGCCGCCAATGGCTCAGCACCTGCACCAGGCGCCCGTCGCGCAGCGCATCATCGACGATGAAACGGTCGAAACTGGCGATGCCCAGGGCGCCGATGGCGGCGGCGCGCAGGGCCATGGGGGAGTTGGCGCTCAAGCGCCGGGGCATCAGGATTTCACGCTGCTCGCCCGCGTCGTTGGCCACCTGCAAGCGTTGCGGGTGCAGCAACTGGCTGTAGCCGAGCAACGGGTGGCCGGCCAGGTCGTCGGGTGAGGCGGGCGTACCGTGGCGTTGCAGGTAGCGCGGTGCGGCCACCAGCAGGACTTCACTGGTGGCCAGACGGCGTGCCACCAGGCTGGAGTCAGGCAGGTGGTCGGTGACCCGCAGGCACACGTCGATCTCCTCCTCCAGCAGGTCAACGAAGCGATCGCTGCAGTGCAGCTCGATCTGTAGCTGTGGATGGCGCTCGACAAAATCTGGCAACCAACGCCCCAGTTCCAGCTCGCCAAAGGCCGTGGCAACGCCCAGGCGCAAGGTGCCGGCAGGTTGTTGCTGATGCTCGGACAGTTCCAGGGTCATGGCCTGCATCTGTTCGAGGATCTGCACGCAATGGCGATAGAACAGCGCACCGGCTTCGGTCAGGTGCAGGCGGCGGGTGGTACGGGTGAGCAACTGCGTGCCGAGGTGGCGTTCGAGGTGCTTCACCTGGCGTGACAGCACGGTATGCGAGACGCCGGCCTGGTTGGCGGCGGCGCTGAAGCTGCCGAGGTCTACGACCCGGCGGAAGGTGTGCATGGCACTGAACTGGTCCATCGGCGCAACTCTCCTGGCAGTGTGCGTTGGGGCCGGCCAGGCCCCAACGCGACACGGATCAGCGCCGAACCAGCAGCACCCCGCTTTCCATGTGATGGGTATACGGGAACTGGTCGAACAGCGCGCAGCGTTCGATACGGTGGGTATCTTGCAGCTGGGCGATGTTCGCCGCCAGCGTTTCCGGGTTGCACGAGATGTACAGAATGCGCTCGAAACGCCGGGTCAGCTCGCAGGTGTCCGGGTCCATGCCAGCACGCGGCGGGTCGACGAACACGGTGCCGAACGTATAGCTTTTCAGGTCGATGCCTTCCAGCCGGCGGAACGGCCGCACCTCGTTCAGTGCCTGGGTCAGCTCTTCAGCCGACAGCCGCACCAGCCGCACGTTATCCACACCGTTCTCATCGAGGTTGCTCAGCGCTGCATTGACCGACGTCTTGCTGATCTCGGTGGCCAGCACCTGGCGCACGCGGGTGGCCAGCGGCAAGGTGAAGTTGCCATTGCCGCAGTACAGCTCCAGCAGGTCATCGTCGCGCTCGCCAATGGCGTCGTAGGCCCAGCTCAGCATCTTCTGGTTCACCGCGCCGTTGGGCTGGGTGAACGCGCCTTCTGGCTGGCGGTAGCTGAATACGCGGCCCGCCACGTCCAGTTGCTCCACCGCATAATCACGGCCGATCACCAGGCGCTTGCCCTTGGAGCGGCCGATCAGGCTCACCCCCAGGTCTTCGGCCAGTTGCCGTGCGGCCACTTCCCAGGCCTCGTCCAGCGGGCGGTGGTAGCACATCGTGACCATCGCATCGCCCGCCAGGGTGGTAAGGAACTCCACCTGGAACAGCCGGTTGCTCAGCGCCTCGCTGGCCTGCCAGGCCGCCTTGAGGCGCGGCATCAGCAGGTTGATGCGCTCGCTGGCGATGGGGAAGTCGTCGATCAGGATCGCCTTGTGCTTCTCGCCTGGGGCGAACATCGCGTAGTGGCGCTGACCGTCCTCGCGCCACAGGCGGAACTCGGCGCGCAGGCGGTAGTGCTCGCGCGGCGAATCGAAAACAGCCGGTTCCGGCGCGCCAAACGGCGCCAGCAGCTCGCGCAGCCGGGCAACCTTGGCGTCCAGCTGGGTGGCGTAGGAGGAGGGGTCGAAAGCAGCACTCATGCGTTGAACCAGCCCAGCTTGATGACGAACAGGATGGAAAGGATCACCAGGGCCGGGTTCAGGTCGCGGTGGCGGCCGGAAATCAGCTTGATGGCAGTCCAGGAAATGAAGCCGAAGGCGATGCCGTTGGCGATCGAGTAGGTCAGTGGCATGGCCAGGGCCGTCACCACTACGGGCGCGGCTTCGGTGACGTCGTCCCAGTTTATTTCCGCCAGGCCCGAAGCCATCAGTACGGCGACGAACAGCAGCGCCGGTGCCGTGGCGAAGGCCGGTACGCTACCGGCCAGCGGTGCGAAGAACAGCGCCAGCAGGAACAGCACGGCCACCACGATGGCTGTCAGGCCGGTACGCCCGCCCGCGCTCACGCCGGCAGCCGATTCGATGTAGCTGGTGGTGGTCGAGGTGCCCAGCAGCGAACCGGCCATGGCCGCGGTGCTGTCGGCGATCAGGGCGCGGCCCATCTTCGGCATGTGGCCGTCCTTGCCCATCAGGCCGGCGCGCTTGGCCACGGCGATCAGGGTGCCGGAGTTGTCGAACAGGTCGACGAACAGGAAGGCGAAGATCACGCTGATCAGGCCCACATCGAGGGCACCGGCGATGTCCAGTTGCAGGAAGGTCGGTGCCAGCGAAGGGGGCATCGACACGATGCCGCCGAACGGCGTGACGCCCATCGCGATCGACGCGACAGTGACGGCCAGGATGCCGATCAGCACCGCGCCGCGCACCTTCAGCGACTCAAGGCCGACGATCAGGAAGAAGCCCAGCGTGGCGAGGATCACCGAGGGCTGCTTGAGGTCGCCCATGCCCACCAGGGTGGCTGGGTTATCGACGACGATGCCCGCGTTATGCAGGGCAATCAGTGCCAGGAACAAACCGATGCCTGCGGCAATGGCCGAGCGCAGCGGCAGCGGGATGCTGTTCACGATCCATTCGCGGATGCGGAAGATCGACAACAGGAAGAACATCACCGCCGACAGGAACACAGCACCCAGCGCAACCTGCCAGGTATGGCCCATGTGCAGAACCACGGTATAGGTGAAGAAGGCGTTCAGGCCCATGCCCGGCGCCAGCGCGATCGGGTAGTTGGCGATCAGGCCCATGGTCGCCGAACCGATGGCCGCGGCCAGGCAGGTGGCGACGAAGATCGCACCTTTGTCCATGCCGGTCTCGCCCAGGATGCTGGGGTTGACGAACAGGATGTAGGCCATGGCCAGGAAGGTGGTGACGCCCGCAAGAATCTCGGTGCGCACATTGGTGTCGTGTGCTTTTAGTTGAAACAGCCTTTCCAGCATGCCCGCTCCCCAAGGCGCCCCCGGCGCCGTGATATATATCGACCCCATCAGCAAAGCACAGACCGTACCGGTTGCCGTGGTTTTATCTGGGGCGGAAAAAAGCCGCGCATCATACCAGCATGCTCGGCAGGGGCCTATGGCCTTCGGGGAATGGCTTTTCCATCGCCCGTGGCAGTGGGTTTAGCTGTGAAGAGGCCAGTACCGCCGAGCCATCAACCGCTGTGCAAGCGGTCGCGCTTGGCCAGGGTCGGGAACAATTTTATCCACACCCCGGTCACCACCAGCGTGCCCACGCCCCCCAGCACTACCGCCGGCACTGTGCCAAACCAGTGCGCGGTGACCCCCGATTCGAATTCACCGAGCTGGTTCGAGGCACCGATGAACAACCCGTTCACAGCGCTCACCCGCCCGCGCATCTCATCCGGCGTCTCCAGTTGCACGAACGAACTGCGAATGACCATGCTGATCATGTCCGCCGCACCGAGTACCACCAGCACCGCCAGCGAGAACCAGAACGACGTCGACAGGCCAAATGCGATGGTCGCCACGCCAAACACGCCCACGGCGGTGAACATGGTGCGGCCTACCTTGCGCTCGAACGGGAAGCGCGCCAGCCACAGCGACATCAGCAACGCCCCCACCGCCGGTGCCGAGCGCAGCAGACCCAGGCCCCAGGGGCCGGTCAGCAGGATGTCCTTGGCGAACACCGGCAACAACGCGGTGGCACCGCCCAGCAGCACGGCGAACAGGTCCAGCGAGATGGCGCCGAGGATGTCTGGCCGGCTGCGGATGAAGCGGATGCCGGCCAGCAGCGACTCCAGGCTGGCACGGCCACGCTGGGCCACTTGCTGGCGTGCGTCCAGGCTCAATGTCAGTGCACAGGCAATGGCGTACAGCGCCACGGTCGGGCCGTACACCCAGATACTGCCGAAGGCATACAGCAACCCGCCCACCGCCGGGGCGACGATGGTGGCTGCCTGGGTCGCCGAGGCCGAGGCCGCCACCGCCCGTGGGAACAACCCCGGCGGCACCACATTGGGCAGCAGGGCCTGGGTGGCCGGCATCTCGAACGAGCGCGTGGCGCCCAGCAGGAAGGCCAGGGCGAAGATCAGCTCGCGGCTGACGTTGTCGGTGGCGCTGCCCACTACCAGCGCCAGGGCAATCAGCCCCTGCAGGCTTTGGCACAGGGCCGCGACCTTGCGCCGGTCATAGCGGTCGGCGACATGCCCGGTGTGCAGCATGAACAGCACCCGTGGGGCGAATTCGACCAGGCCGACCAGGCCCAGGTCGAGCACATTGCCGGTGAGCTGGTAGAGGTGCCAGCCAATGGCCACGGTGAGCATCTGGAAGCCGCTGGCGGTGAACACACGGGCCAGCCAGAAGGCGAGGAAGGGGCGATGATGGCGCAACAGCTGCGGTGCGGAATCGGGCATCGGAAACCTGTGGCCTCGGCGCAGTAGAGGGGCCGGCAGATTATCATCTGTTTGTAACAAGCAGTTACTGTTTGCCGTGATCGGCACTTTTTCACAGGTTCTGAAAGAGGGTGGGGCAACAGGTCACGCGGCAATCAACCACACGGCCCGGCTGGCTATTCAGGACTATGCTTGCAGTCAGTCGTTGATCTGGATCAATCGTTGTATTTGCAACGAACCGGCAACGATGTGGCCCTTGGGCCGGAATCCCTGCGATTGCACAGAACAATTCAAACTCGCCGCACTCGATACCGTGGGGGCAGTAGGCGCAAAGGCCACGAGCCCGAACGCCGGATTATCTGAAGAGGAAGCACTATGTTCGGTTTAGAGGCCCTAGATCTCGCCCGAATCCAGTTTGCGTTTACCGTGTCCTTTCACATCCTGTTCCCGGCCATCACCATTGGTCTGGCGAGCTATCTGGCGGTCCTTGAAGGCCTTTGGCTGCGGACCCACCACCAGGTCTACCGTGACCTTTACCACTTCTGGTCGAAGATCTTCGCCGTCAACTTCGGCATGGGCGTGGTCTCTGGCCTGGTCATGGCCTATCAGTTCGGCACCAACTGGAGCCGCTTCTCCGATTTTGCCGGCGCCGTCACCGGCCCCTTGCTGACCTACGAGGTGCTGACGGCGTTCTTCCTCGAGGCAGGCTTCCTGGGCGTCATGCTGTTCGGTTGGAACCGTGTGGGCCGTGGCCTGCACTTCTTCGCCACGGTCATGGTGGCGCTTGGCACGCTGGTCTCGACCTTCTGGATTCTGGCGTCCAACAGCTGGATGCAGACCCCGCAAGGCCACGAAATCATCGATGGCCGGGTGGTGCCGGTGGACTGGCTGGCAGTGATCTTCAACCCCTCGTTCCCCTACCGGTTGATGCACATGGCCACCGCCGCGTTCGTCGCCACCGCCTTCTTCGTCGGTGCATCGGCGGCCTGGCACCTGCTGCGCGGGCGTGACAACCCGGCCGTGCGCAAGATGCTGTCGATGGCCATGTGGATGGCGCTGATCGTCGCGCCGGTCCAGGCGGTGATCGGTGACTTCCACGGCCTCAACACGCTCAAGCACCAGCCCGTGAAGATCGCGGCCATCGAAGGCCATTGGGAGAACGTGCCGGGCGAGCCGACCCCGCTGATCCTGTTCGGCATCCCCGACATGAAAGCCGAGACCACGCGCTTCAAGGTCGAGATCCCAGCGCTTGGCAGCCTGATCCTGACTCACAGCCTGGACAAGCAAGTGCCGGCGATGAAGGAATTCCCGGCGGCGGACCGGCCTAACTCGACCATCGTGTTCTGGTCGTTCCGGGTCATGGTCGGGCTGGGCTTGCTGATGATCTTCGTTGGCCTGTGGAGCCTGTGGCTGCGCAAGCGCGGCACGCTCTACAGCTCCAGGCCGTTCCTGTACCTGACCTTGTGGATGGGCCCCTCTGGCCTTGTCGCCATCCTTGCGGGTTGGTTCACCACCGAAATCGGCCGCCAGCCGTGGGTGGTGTATGGCCTGATGCGCACCTCCGAAGGGGTGTCCAACCACAGTTATGCGCAGCTCGGCTTTACCCTGGTGGCGTTCGTGGTGGTGTACTTCGCGCTGTTCGGCACCGGCCTTGGCTACATGATGCGCCTGGTGCGCAAAGGGCCGCAGACGGGCGAGGGTGATGAACCCAACCCGGGTGGCCCAGGCCAGAAACGCACGCCGGCGCGGCCGTTGTCCGCCGCCGATGATGGCCATGAGGCCGACACTGCCAGCCTGAGCAAGGGGAACTGAGCCATGGGTATCGACCTTCCGCTGATCTGGGCCGTGATCATCATCTTCGGCGTCATGATGTACGTGGTGATGGATGGTTTCGACTTGGGCATCGGCATGCTCTTCCCCTTCGTCAAGGGCGAGCGTGACCGTGATGTGATGATGAACACCGTCGCCCCGGTATGGGACGGCAACGAGACCTGGCTGGTGCTGGGCGGCGCCGGGCTGTTCGGGGCCTTCCCGATGGCCTATTCGGTGGTGCTCGAAGCCTTGTACCTGCCGCTAATACTCATGCTGATCGGGCTGATCTTCCGTGGCGTGGCCTTCGAGTTCCGCTTCAAGGCCAAGGACGACAAGCGCCACATCTGGGACAAGGCGTTCATCTGGGGTTCGCTGATCGCCACCTTCTTCCAGGGGGTTGCCCTGGGCGCGTTCATCGAGGGCTTCAAGGTGGTCGACCGCCACTATGCCGGTGGCACGCTCGACTGGCTGACCCCGTTCAGCCTGTTCAGCGGCCTGGGCCTGATCGTCGCCTACACCCTGCTGGGCTGCACCTGGCTGATCATGAAGACCGAGGGGCCGCTGCAACTGCAGATGCATGACCTGGCAAGGCCGCTGGCGCTGGTGCTGCTGGTGGTAATCGGCATCGTCAGCCTGTGGACGCCGCTCGCCTACCCGCAGATTGCCGATCGCTGGTTCAGCATGCCCAACCTGATCTGGTTCATGCCGGTGCCGATCCTGGTGCTGGTGACCTTCTACGGGTTGCTCAAGGCAGTCGCGCGCAATGCCAACTACACGCCGTTCCTGCTGACCCTGGTGCTGGTGTTCCTCGGCTATAGCGGCCTGGGTATCAGTGTGTGGCCGAACATCATCCCGCCGTCGATCTCGATCTGGGACGCAGCGGCGCCGCCGCAGAGCCAAGGGTTCATGCTGGTGGGGACGTTGTTCATCCTGCCGTTCATCCTTGGCTATACCTTCTGGAGCTACTACGTGTTCCGCGGCAAGGTGACTCACGAAGACGGCTATCACTAGGAGGGCCGCATGATGACCGGCAAGCATGGTGTAGAAGAGAAAAAGCCCTTGTGGCAGCGGCTGGGTTGGCTGGTGCTGATCTGGGCGATGAGCGTGGCGGCCCTGGGGGTGGCGGCCTGGGTAATGCGGCTGTTCATGGGGGCAGCCGGCCTGACTACCCATTAAAGGGGCTGGGGCCGCCAAGCGGCCCCAGCCACTTACTTGCGGGCCTTGAGAATCACGAACTTCGGCGTCGCCGCCACCTGTTCCACCCCTCGGAACAGCCGCGCCAGCTTGCTGTGGTAACCCAGGTGACGGTTACCGACGATATACAACGCACCGCCCACCACCAGTGCCTCCCGGGCCTGCTGGAACATGCGCCAGGCGAGGAAGTCGCCCACCACCTGTTGCTGGTGGAACGGCGGATTGCACAGCACCACGTCCAGCGACTGCTTTTCTACCCCCGCCAAACCATCGGCCGCCAGCATCAATGCCGGGCGCTCGCCCAGTGCCGCCTGCCAGTTTTCCCGCGCCGATTGCACCGCCATGTACGACTCGTCGACCAGCGTGTAATGCGCCTCGGGGTTGGCCAGTGCGCTGGCGATCGCCAGGACGCCGTTGCCGCAGCCAAGGTCGGCAACACGGGCCTGGCCCAGGTTGCGCGGCAGGTGAGGGAGAAAGGCACGGGTGCCGATATCCAGGCCATCGCGGCAGAACACGTTGGCGTGGTTGAGCAGCTCAAGGGCCGGCGTTTCGAGCTGATAGCGGCTAGGGTAGGGCGAGCGCGCGGCCGGGCGGTCGGCAACGGTGGCCGTCAGCAGTCGGGCCTTCTTTTGCGCCAGCGAGGCCTGAACCGGGCCGATGTACTTTTCCATCAGCTCACCGGCGGCACGGGGCAGGTGCTTGATCATCGCCCCGGCAATCACCTGCGCGCCGGGCGCCAGGTGGCCCTGCAGACGAATAAGTTGCTCCTCGAGCAAGGCCAGGGTCTTGGGCACGCGTACCAGCACCCGGTCGAACGGACCCTGCCACGGTTCGCTGGCCGGTACGAACGGCACGCTGTCGAACGGCTTGCCGTTGCGCGCGAGGTTTTTTTCCAAGGCCAGGTGCGCCAGGTGCGAATCGCCACTGCTGGTCACTGCAAGCTGCCCGGCCAGGCTGGCGGCCAGGGCACCGAAGCTGTCATTGAGCACCAATACCCGGCAGCTGGCGTCAGGCGCCTGCTCATGCAAGTGCGCGAGCAGGTACTCGTCAGCGGCGTCGAATGCCTGCAGAGGTTCGTTGGCCTGGTCCGGCTGGCGGATCAGGTCGAGTTCGGCGTAGGGGGTGGTCAACAAGGGCATGGCGTCTGGCTCGGGTACGAATCTGCCCGTTGCGGATCGCCACGGGCTTTGCCGCGCCATTCTACAGGGCTTTGCCGGTAGTCGCAGGGGTGGCTATCAGATCCACCCACGCAGGGCGGCTATGGCGATGGCGCCTGCCTTGTTGGAGGCGTTGGTTTTGGTGATCACGCTGCGGATATGGAAGTTGACCGTACTTTGTGACAGCGACAGGATGGAGGCAACGTCGGCGGCGGTCTTGCCTGCAGCTGACCACCTCAGCACTTCCAGCTCCCGCTCGCTCATTTTCGGCTGAGGCGGGCAGAGCGCGTCCAGGTGGTGCTCGCACAGTACCGAGTGCAGGGTGTGGCACAGCCACTGCACGCTGGCGGCTTTTTCGTAGAGTTCGTTGATTGCAATCTGGCCTGCTGGCCTGGCGACGCTGACTTGGCTTTCATTGTGCTGCAGGTCGTGCAGCGACTGTGTCCAACCATGACGCAGCCCGTGCTGGCAGGCAGCCTCGCGAAATTGCGGGGCCTCGCAATACAGTTCGTCGGTCCACAATACAGGTGTGGTCTGGCCATGGCTCAAGCGTGCGGCCGGGTCTTGCTTGTAGAAATCATCGCGCTGATAGCGCTCGATCCATTCGCTTGGGTAATTGCTGTAGAGGTAAAGCCGGGGTGTCTGCGTGGCAATCTGGATGCGAATGTTCAGCCCCAAGTGTTCCATACCCAAGTCTTGCACCAGATGCACAGCGATGTTGAACAACTTGCGCGGGCACCGCTCGCTGACAAATTGATGGAGATGCTCGGGTTTCCAGTGAGGCATCCGTAACGCTCCTATGGATGGGGCAACAGGATCCAATCCGTTTGCATACCCGCATCATTGTAGGAAAAACCTACCAAAGCGTTGGGAATTTTTTGTTATAGCGATCATGTTTGTCTGCGACATCGGCAGCATCGAGGTGGTGAGGCCTTACAAACGGGTGGTTTTTATCCAGGCCGCTTTGCGCGACACTGTGCGCACGTCAACCTTGGAGCCCGATATGACTGCCAGCGCCGAAAAGTTCACCCGCCAGACCCTGCTCGATGTTCAGCCACTGACGCCGAACCTCTTCAGCCTGCGGGTAACACGCGATTCGGGCTTTCGCTTCCGGGCCGGCCAGTTTGCTCGTCTCGGGGTGACCAAGGCCGATGGCAGTGTGGTGTGGCGCGCCTATTCCATGGTCAGCGCGCCCCATGACGAGTACCTCGACTTCTTCTCGATCGTGGTGCCCGGCGGGGAGTTCACCAGCGAGCTGAGCCGGCTGGGCGAGGGTGACAGCCTGCTGATCGATCGGCAGGCCTTTGGCTTTTTGACACTTGATCGCTTCATTGGCGGCCGCGACCTGTGGTTGCTGGCCACCGGCACCGGCATTGCACCGTTCATGTCCATCCTCCAGGACTTCGAGGCCTGGGAGCGTTTCGACAGCATCAAGCTGGTGTACTCGGTGCGCGAAGCGAAGGAGCTGGCCTACGTGAAGGAAATCGCCGAGTTGGAGCAGCGCGACTACCTGGCAGAGCACGCCGGCAAATTGCAGTTCATCCCGATAGTGACCCGTGAGCAGCATCCGGGCGCGTTGAATGCACGCATTACCACGTTGATCGAGAACGGTGAGCTGGAGAAGGCGGCGGGGCTTGCGCTGTCGCCCGAGCATTCACGCGTGATGCTCTGCGGCAACCCGGAGATGATCGATGAAACGCGCAAGGTGCTCAAGGCGCGTGATCTGCAGTTGAGCCTGAGCAAGCGGCCAGGGCAGGTGGCGGTAGAAAACTACTGGTGACACGGGGGCCGCAACGCGGCCCCGGCACCTTCAAGGCAGGCGGTTCTGGTTCTGCGTCTTGAGCAGGTCGCGGATTTCGGTCAGCAACGTCTCTTCGGCACTTGGCACGGGTGGCGCGCTCGGTGCCACGGCCTCTTCGCGCTTCAGGCGGTTGATCGCCTTCACGCCCATGAAGATGGCGAACGCAACGATCAAGAAGTCGATCACGGTCTGGATGAACTTGCCGTAGGCCAGCATTACTGCCGGAACGTCGCCTTCTGCAGCCTTCAAGGTAATGGCCAGGTCGCTGAAGTCCACGCCACCGATCAACAGGCCCAGTGGTGGCATGACTACGTCACCCACGAAGGACGAGACGATCTTGCCGAAGGCCGCGCCGATGATGATACCGACCGCCATGTCGACGACGTTGCCTTTGACCGCGAAGGCCTTGAACTCACTGATCATGCCCATGTTCGATTCCTTTGTAACAAATGGTGAGGTTAACGCAGTGTAAGCCACTAAAACGCTTCATGCGTTGTGTTCAGGGGTAGTGACTGCGGTTAGAACGAATAGTTTTGTCGCACGCCGAAGCGTTCGAGACACGTCTCGCTCGGCTATCATGGCGGTTTTTTCCAGGAGAAACCGCCCATGGCCAAGGCCAAGCGCTTGTATGGCTGCACCGAATGCGGCGCGACCTTCCCCAAATGGGCCGGCCAGTGCGGCGAATGCGGGGCCTGGAACACCCTGGTCGAAACCATGATCGAGAGCGGCGGGGCGGCGGCACCCAGCAGTGGCCGTGCCGGCTGGACCGGGCAACAGGCGCAGATCAAGACCCTGGCCGAAGTCAGCGTGGAAGAGATCCCGCGCTTCACCACCAGCAGCAGCGAACTGGACCGCGTGCTGGGTGGCGGTTTGGTCGATGGCTCGGTGGTGCTGATCGGCGGTGACCCGGGTATCGGCAAGTCGACCATTCTGTTGCAGACCCTGTGCAACATTGCCGTGCACATGCCTGCGCTGTATGTCACCGGCGAAGAGTCGCAACAGCAGGTGGCGATGCGCTCGCGCCGCCTGGGCCTGCCCCAGGACCAGCTCAAGGTGATGACCGAAACCTGTATCGAGACCATCATCGCCACGGCTCGCCAGGAAAAGCCCCGAGTCATGGTCATCGACTCGATCCAGACCATTTTCACCGAACAGCTGCAATCAGCGCCCGGTGGCGTGGCCCAAGTGCGCGAGAGCACGGCGTTGCTGGTGCGTTACGCCAAGCAGAGCGGCACGGCCATCTTCCTGGTGGGCCACGTCACCAAGGAAGGCTCGCTGGCCGGGCCGCGGGTGCTGGAGCACATGGTCGACACCGTGCTGTATTTCGAGGGCGAGTCAGATGGCCGCCTGCGCCTGCTGCGGGCGGTGAAAAACCGCTTTGGTGCGGTCAACGAACTGGGCGTGTTCGGCATGACCGACCGCGGCCTCAAGGAGGTTTCGAACCCTTCGGCGATCTTCCTCAATCGCACCCAGGAAGAGGTGCCGGGCAGTGTGGTGATGGCCACCTGGGAGGGCACTCGGCCGATGCTGGTCGAGGTGCAGGCGCTGGTCGATGACAGCCACCTGGCCAACCCGCGCCGGGTGACCCTGGGCCTGGACCAGAACCGCCTGGCCATGTTGCTGGCAGTACTGCACCGACATGGCGGCATTCCTACCCACGACCAGGATGTGTTCCTCAACGTGGTGGGCGGCGTGAAGGTGCTGGAGACGGCTTCTGACCTGGCTTTGTTGGCGGCGGTGATGTCTAGCCTGCGCAACCGGCCGTTGGCCCATGGGTTGCTGGTGTTTGGCGAGATTGGCTTGTCGGGCGAGGTGCGGCCGGTGCCCAGTGGCCAAGAGCGGCTGAAAGAGGCGGCCAAGCATGGCTTCAAGCGGGCCATCGTGCCCAAGGGCAATGCGCCCAAGGAGCCGCCGGCAGGGTTGCAGGTGATCGCCGTGACCCGGCTGGAACAGGCTTTGGATGCCCTGTTCGAGTGATGTATTGCCTGTAAAGGCAAACAAAAAGGGGAGCCGACGATGCGCATCGGCTCCCCTTGCTTAACCGCTCAATCAGCGGTCAATGCTCGGCAACCGGGCTGCGCCTGGGCGCCTCGTTGCCATGCTCGTCCAGCTCCAGCATCGGCACTTCAATACCCTCGGCATCGAACAGCTTGCCATCCTTGAAGTAATCGCCATCGCGCAGTGCAGAAATGTCCGAATACTGGATGGTGCGTTCGTAGGCTGCGGCAAATACCGACTGCTGGTCCGAGTTGCCAGTGGTGAAGTGGTTGAAGATCAGGTTCAGCAGAATCGCCATGATCGCCGCCGAGCTGATGCCCGAGTGGAAGATGGTCTCGAACCAGTTCGGGAAGTGGTGGTAGAAGGTCGGTGCGGCAATCGGGATCATGCCGAAGCCCAGCGAAGCGGCGACGATGATCAGGTTGACGTTGTTCTTGTAGCTGACCTTGGACAGGGTACGGATACCGCTGGCTGCCACGGTGCCGAACAGCACGATCCCCGCGCCGCCCAATACCGGGGTTGGCACGGCGGCAATTACCCGGCCCATGACCGGCAGCAAGCCGAGCACCACCAGAATGACGCCACCGGTGGCCACCACGTAGCGGCTCTTGACTCCGGTCACGGCCACCAGGCCGACGTTCTGGGCGAAGGCGCTCTGGGTGAACGAGCCGAAGATCGGTGCCAGGATGCTCGACGCCATGTCGGCACGCAGGCCATTGCCCAGGCGCTTGGAGTCGACCTTGGTTTCAATGATGTCGCCCACCGCGAGAATGTCGGCCGAGGTTTCCACCAGGGTCACCATGATCACGATGCACATCGACAGGATCGCGGCGATGTGGAATTCCGGCATGCCGAAATGGAACGGCGTGGGGAAGGCGAACATCGGGCCTTGGGTGACCTTGCTGAAGTCGGTCATGCCCAGCGCCCAGGCGATCAGGGTGCCAAACACCATGGCCAGGAGAATCGACAGGCGCGAGATGGTCGCGCTGCCCAGTTTGCTCAGCAGCAGCACGATGGCGAAGGTCAGTGCCGCCAGGCCGATGTTGGCCACGCTGCCGAACTCCGGCGAAGCACTGTTGCCGCCCATCACCCAGCGTGCGGCCACCGGCATTAGGGTCAAACCGATGGTGGTGATGACGATGCCGGTTACCAGCGGTGGGAAATACTTGGTGATGCGCGAGAACACCGGCGTGATCAGGAAGCCGATGAACGAAGCCGCCATGACCGCACCCAGCACACCCGGCAGGCCACCACCGCCTTCGCTGCTGAGAATGGCGCCCATGGTTGCCACGCCGGCGAACGATACGCCCTGCACCAGCGGCAACTGGCAACCGAAGAATGGCAGGCCAAGCGTCTGCAGCAAGGTGGCCAGGCCACCGGCAAACAATGACGCGGCGATCAGCATGCCGATTTCGGCACCATTCAGGCCCGCGGCCTGCCCCAGGATCAGGGGTACCGCAACGATCCCTCCATACATGGTCAACACATGCTGCAGACCATAGGCCAGGTTGGCCCCAAGGCCGAGGTTTTCATCCTCGGGGCGCTTGGCGGGAGACGTGCTAGGGGACGTAGTCATGGAGCAGGCTCTCTGCGTTTATTGTTGTGCCGCTACTGTAGACACTTCCTACAATTGATTGCTACAAGAATTGTATACAATATTTTGATCGGAGCGCGAACAAGCCCGGCTTCAGGGTGGCCTGAATCCCAATGCAGAACGCGTACCAAGTCATGAAAGGCTGTATTAGAGGGGTGTGTACAAAGAGCTGCTACCCAGGCTTAAAGCTGTCTGGGTAGACAGGAAACGCTAGGTGGGAAGGATGTTAGCTAGCTAAGAGATCCCATTATTCGATGAGTTCTCGCAGCTCACGCATCATTTCGGTGCTGTCGGCCACGTTCAGTTCTACAAGACGGTGCAAATGGCTCATCGAATCGAGGTCGATGTAGAGGCAGACGAAGCCCAGGCGCTGTGCTTCTTCATGACGAAGCTCCACCTGCATCCGCACGTGGGTATGCGGGTCAAGATGGATGACCGCATCGAAGTCCTGTGAGAGGTCGGCATTCCACGGCTGGGGGCGCTCGACCAGCAGGCCCTTGAGCGACAGGTCAAGCAGTTTGACCGGCCAGCGGCGGTCACCCTGGCGCAGTTCGGTGGGGGCGTCGAAGTCTATGCGCTGGAAGCGTCGGCGATTGTTGGAAGAAGTGGTCATGGCGGGCCCCTCGTCAGATGTTCTGACTATAGACCAGCCATGGCCTTTTCTGCCTGAGGGCGAGCGACAAGGTACCGTCTGCGGGCGTCGCCCGGTGCCACCCTTACTTGGAGACGAAATTCAGGTCAACCACCTGATAGAAGGCTTTATCGGTCTCGGCAATTTCCCATACCCCAAGCAGCACTTGATAACCGTCGCGCTCAGGCAACGTCAGGGTGTGTCTGGTCGGCTGCTCCGGCCACATTTCTTCGTCCGAGTAACTCCAATAGGGTTGGCGTTCATTGAGGAAAGTGGCGAAGGGTTCAGATTCGAACTGTGCACGCGAAAGCGGCTGAGTCGGGTTCCATCCGGCTTTGGTGATGAAGTAGTTGAAACGGCGGTACTTGTGGCGCGCGGTGAAGCTCCAGACGAACTCCAGCGGTGTGCCGCTGGTCACGTCATGCTTGTCCCAGTCGACATCTGTGCGGTCCAGGTAGGTAGCGCCCCGCTGCGCGCCGCTGGCAATCTTGCCATCGACCGGTGGCGCTATACTTCTCACGTCGTCCTTGGCGTAGGGGTCGGCCAGCCCGCCCGTGGTCTGAGGGAAGAATTTGCCGCTTTCGATGCCGTTGTGAAGATTTCCCTCGATGAGGCGTCTCTCCTCAGCGAAAGTCGCTCGGGACTTGGGCGTCGAGATCGAGCCATGTTGGAGTTCGATTGGGTCTGAGTCACACGTGGAGCTGCTCTTATCCTGAGTCATCATCGGTCCCTGCTTGCTGGTTATCAAATGTTCGACGCACGGTTCGAGCGTTTGCGCACTTGAACCCGTGCGTCATGTCGTGACAACGGGTTTGCCTGATCATTGGATGCGCGGGGGCCTCCCTGCGCAACTGGCAGAAATGACAGGTCAGCCGAAGTAACGTTGTCGCCATGGACTGCGGGTAGTTCGGCTAGCAGCGTGCTAGAGCGCGTGCTGGTCAGTGGCTGAGCACCAAATCGGGATGGTAAAGCCGTCAAGCAGGCCCTAGACTCAAGGGGCTGTCTATTCCAACCACTTAGCTGGAAGCATGCCATGAACAACAATAACAGCCTGCTACGCCACATCCCGTGGCTGGCGTTGGCGGTCATAGGAGCCTGCGCGCTGGGTGTTGTCGCCCTGCGTCGCGGCGAGGCGATCAACGCCTTGTGGATCGTGGTCGCGGCAGTGGCCATCTACCTGGTCGCCTACCGCTACTACAGCCTGTTCATCGCCACCAAGGTGATGCAACTCGACCCGCGCCGAGCCACCCCGGCGGTGCTCAACAACGATGGCCTGGACTACGTCCCGACCAACAAGCACATCCTGTTCGGCCACCACTTCGCCGCTATTGCCGGCGCCGGCCCACTGGTGGGCCCGGTACTTGCCGCGCAAATGGGCTACCTGCCCGGCACGCTCTGGCTGATCGCCGGCGTTGTGCTGGCCGGTGCGGTGCAGGACTTCATGGTCCTGTTCATGTCTACCCGCCGCAACGGTCGCTCGCTGGGCGACATGGTGCGCGAGGAAATGGGCCGGATCCCGGGCACCATCGCCCTGTTCGGTTGCTTCCTGATCATGATCATCATCCTCGCGGTGCTGGCGCTGATCGTGGTCAAGGCCCTGGCCGAGAGCCCATGGGGCATGTTCACGGTGATGGCGACCATTCCGATCGCGATGTTCATGGGCATTTACATGCGCTATATCCGCCCGGGCCGCATCGGCGAGATTTCGGTAGTCGGCGTGGTGCTGCTGCTGGCGTCGATCTGGCTGGGCGGCGTGATCGCTGCGGACCCGGTCTGGGGCCCGGCGTTCACCTTCACCGGCGTGCAGATCACCTGGATGCTGGTGGGTTATGGCTTCGTCGCTGCCGTACTGCCGGTATGGCTGGTGCTGGCACCGCGTGACTACCTGTCGACCTTCCTCAAGATCGGCACCATCGTTGGCCTGGCCATCGGTATCCTGATCATCGCGCCAGAGCTGAAAATGCCGGCCCTGACCCAGTTCACCGACGGTACTGGGCCGGTCTGGAAGGGCACATTGTTCCCGTTCCTGTTCATCACCATCGCCTGCGGTGCGGTATCGGGCTTCCACGCGCTGATCTCCTCGGGCACCACGCCCAAGCTGCTGGATAACGAAACCAACGCCCGTTACATCGGCTACGGCGGCATGCTGATGGAGTCGTTCGTCGCCATCATGGCCATGGTCGCCGCCTCGGTGATCGAGCCTGGCGTGTACTTCGCCATGAACAGCCCGGCTGCGGTGGTAGGCGCCGACGTTGCTACGGTGGCGCAGACGGTCAGCAGTTGGGGCTTCCTGATCACCCCTGAGCAGCTCGAAGCGGTCGCCCGCGACATTGGCGAGCACACCGTGCTGGCCCGTGCCGGTGGTGCGCCAACGTTGGCGGTGGGCATCGCGCAGATCCTTCACCAGGTGCTGCCGGGTGAGAACACCATGGCCTTCTGGTACCACTTCGCGATCCTGTTCGAAGCCCTGTTCATCCTCACCGCCGTGGACGCCGGTACCCGTGCGGGGCGCTTCATGCTGCAGGACCTGCTGGGCAGCTTCGTGCCGGCGCTCAAACGCACCGAATCGTGGGGTGCCAACCTGCTCGCCACCGCTGGCTGCGTGGCAATGTGGGGTTATCTGCTGTACCAGGGCGTGATCGACCCGCTGGGTGGCATCAACACCTTGTGGCCGCTGTTTGGCATCTCCAACCAGATGCTGGCCGGTATCGCCTTGATGCTCGGTACTGTGGTGCTGATCAAGATGAAGCGTCAGCGCTACATCTGGGTCACCCTGGTGCCGGCCGTGTGGCTGCTGATCTGTACCACTGCCGCAGGCCTGATCAAGCTGTTCGACCCGAACCCGGCCGTTGGCTTCCTGGCCCTGGCCAAGAAGTACAGCACTGCGCTGGACGCCGGCCAGGTACTGGCCCCGGCCAAGGACATCGGGCAGATGCAGCACGTGATCTACAACGCCTACACCAACGCGGGCCTGACGATTCTGTTCCTGCTGGTGGTGTTCAGCATCCTGTTCTTCGCCATCAAGGTCGGCTACGCCGCCTGGGGCCGCAAGGAACGCACCGACAAGGAAACCCCGTTCCAGGCGCTGCCTGACGCGTAAACGAGAGGACTGCAGCTATGTTCAACGACCTGGGTCGACTGGGTAAGTACCTGGGGCAGGCAGCCCGCCTGATGGTCGGCATGCCCGACTACGACAACTATGTCGAACACATGCAGAACAAGCACCCGGACAAACCGGTGATGAGCTACGAGGCGTTCTTCCGTGAACGCCAGGAAGCGCGTTACGGTGGCAAGTCCGGGCCCAAGTGCTGTTGAGCCTGCAACACCTGTGAACCTGTGGGAGCCCGGGCAGCCGGGCTCCCACATTCATTTTCAGCTTCAGGAGCTTTTTGCGTGCAATCGCCTATTCCCGTCACCGTACTGACCGGCTTTCTGGGTGCCGGCAAGACCACCTTGCTCAAGCACATGCTCAAGGCCGAGCACGGCCTGAAGATCGCCGTGATCGAGAACGAGTTCAGCGAGGCCGGTATCGACAGCCAGCTGCTGGGCGACGAGCCGGTGCAGGTCATGACCCTGGCCAACGGCTGCGTGTGCTGCAGCATCCATGGCGACCTCACTCGCGCCCTGTACCTGCTGCTGGAGCGCCTGGACGCCGGCGAGATCGCCTTCGACCGCCTGGTGATCGAATGCACCGGGCTTGCCGACCCTGCACCGGTTGCGCAGACCTTTTTCATCGACGAGGACCTGCGTGATCGCTACATCCTCGACGGCATCATCACCCTGGTCGACGCCGCCCATGCCGAGCTGCACCTGACCCAGGCCATTGCCCAGGCCCAGGTCGGGTTTGCCGACCGCCTGCTGCTGAGCAAGACCGACCTGGTCGAACCTGCGGCGGTGGATGCCCTGCGCGAGCGCCTGTCGCGCATCAACGGCCGTGCCGCCATTCGTGTGGTCGAACAGGGGCGCATCGACCTGGCCGAACTACTCGATGTGCGCGGTTTCAACCTCAATAGCGACCTGGGCGCCAGCCTCAAGCCGGCCCTGCGCCCGGTGCTCAAGCCGGCCACCCCGGACCGTATCTCGACCTTGGTGTTGCGCACCGACACCCCGCTGGACATCGACCGCCTCAGCGACTTCATGAACGCGCTGCTGGAAACCCACGGCAAGCAATTGCTGCGTTACAAGGGCGTGCTGAACATTGCCGGGGACGATCGTCGCCTGGTGTTTCAGGGCGTGCTCAAGCTCTACGGCTTTGACTGGGATGCCGAATGGGCAGCAGGCGAGGCCCGCGAAAGCGTGCTGGTGTTCATTGCCGATGACCTGCCCGAGGCTACGATTCGGGCTGGGTTCGAGGCTTTGAGCAGGGCTTGAGCCGGTGAGGTGCCTGGGCCGCGAACCAGGCCGGCCATGAACTGCGGTGGCGGGTTTGCACTTCGATGCACGGGATCAGCCGCTCGGTGAGCACAGCCGTCTGCCGCGCAGCCTTGGCGGTGCGGTATTTGACGCTGTGGATGCATTCGCGGTCGCCGAATTCGCAGCGGTTCAGCGAGGTACCGCCGCAGGGGCCGTTGGCCAGGCCCTTGGGGCAGGTTTCCGGGCAGATGTAGAGGGTGTCTTCGAGGCGGCAGCGGCCGCAGGTATCGCAGCCCACCAGCGGTCGCTTCAGCGCACGCTCCACCCCGTGCAGCACGCGCGCACCGCGGGCTGTTGCCCACAACGGTTGGCGAACGGCCCAGCCGAATGCCTGGCTCAGCCAGTTGCTGCGGCTGAACAGCAAGGCATGGGACGCGTGCAGCAGGTGGTACCGCGCCTTCTCTTTGTTCGACGCGCTGACCTTCGACTCGCCCTGGCGCCAGCTCGCTGACGGCGGATGAAAGACCACGGCAGGCAGGCCGGGCACCTGCCAACTGGCCGCCCAGGCTGGCGCCCACTGTTCCAGTGAGTGGATCTGCGCTTGCCAGTGTTCGATGCGTTGTTCCAGGGCCAACAGCTGCTTGAGTTCGTGAATACCCGACACGTGCACCCCGGCGTAGCCCATCAGTTTTACACCAATCACCTGCAGCGCCAGCCGGTCGACGCTGCGCGCCTGGGCGTGGGCCTTGGACACGGCTGCTTCCGCTTCGAGCATGTCGCGCATGGACGGCGTGACCGTCACGCCAGCCACGTGATCGAGCATTGCGGCGCGGCCATGGGTAAGGCTCATCAGGCAGGCCAGCAAGGGTTTCGGGTGCGGCTGGCGGTTCATCCAGGTTTGGGCTTCCTGGTGCTTGCTGGCATCGAAGCCCAGTTGCAGGGTCAGAAAGTCGGCGCCCGCAGCCAGTTTTTTCTCGGCCTTGAAGTACTGCGCGCCGCCTTCTTCCTCGCAGTACTTGAATGGGTTGAGCGCGGCACCGAGCAACCAGTGTGGGCAAGCCTGGCGCGCGAGCTGCAGGGCGGCCACCGATTCCAGGTAGCGCACCGGGCGCTCTGCGGGTTGATGCCCAGGCAGGCGGTCGCCAGTGAGCAGCAGCAGTTGGTCAAGCCCGTCGGCATCCATGCGTTGCAGTTGCGCCAGCAAGTGGTGCCGTTCGCGGTCCTTGCCAGAAAAGTGCGGCAGGGCAGGCACGGGTGAGCTGAAGCTGGCGAGGGCGTCCAGGGGCGACAGGTCCAGTGGGCTGCCGACGCGATCACCGATGGCCAGGGTCATCGGCCAGCCACACAGGTGCGCACGGGCCATGATCGCTTCCATGGCGGCGAAACGTTCCGCCGAGGGCTTGGGGACGAACTCCATGACGCAGACGAAGGTTTTTTCGTGCAGCGCCGTTTTCAGCAGGCTCATGGATCGGGCACCGGGTTGGGGCAGGGTGGCATTGTGCGGCAAAGGGCCGATGGGGTCATGTCCGGATGCGTAGGGTGCTGCTCTGAACGAGACATGCAGGTGGACACATCAACATGAGTAAATCTTGATTTCATATCAAATTAAATGAGTTTGTCTCAGCGCTCGTTGGTCCCGAAAATGCCCATATTCATTTAGACATTCTGAGGCACGAGACATGGCACTGGCACATTCCCTGGGCTTTCAACGCATCGGCCATGATCGCGATCTGAAAAAAGCCCAGGAAGCCTTCTTGCAAGGTGAACTCGACGAAGCCGGCCTGCGCGCTGTGGGCCGCGCGCTGCGTGCCAGCCATTGGCAGGTGCAGAAGGACGCCGGCATCGAGCTGCTGCCGGTGGGCGATTTCGCCTGGCACGACCAGGTGCTGACCCATTCGCTGACCTTCGGTGTCGTCCCGCAGCGCTTTCGCAGCCACGATGGTGCCAAGCCTACTTTGCAAACCTTGGTCGCCATGGCGCGAGGCACGACCGAGCGCAGCGACAGCGGCGGTGCCCACGCCCAGGAAATGGCCCGCTGGTTTGACAGCAACTATCACTACCGGGTACCGGAATTCACCGCCGACCAACAGTTTGCCCTGAGCTGGGAGCAGCTGTTCGAAGAGGTCGAAGAAGCCAAGGCCCTGGGCCATGCGGTCAAACCTGTGCTGATCGGCCCGCTGACCTATCTGTGGCTGGGCAAGGCCCAAGGCGCCGACGTCGACAAGTTGGAGCTGGTCGACCGGTTGTTGCCGCTGTACGACGAAATCTTCAACCGCCTGGCCGCACAGGGCGTTGAATGGGTGCAGATCGACGAGCCGATCCTGGTGCTGGATTTGCCGCAAGACTGGAAAAACGCCTACGAGCGCGTTTACAACATCCTGCAACGTGCGCCGCTGAAGAAACTGATCGCCACCTACTTTGGGGGCCTCGAAGAAAACCTGGGCCTGGCGGCGAACCTGCCCGTCGATGGCCTGCACATCGACCTGGTGCGTGCGCCAGACCAGTACCCGACCCTGCTCGACCGCCTGCCGGCTTACAAGATCCTGTCGTTGGGCCTGGTCGACGGCTCTAGTGTCTCGGCCTGCGACCTGGAAAAAGCCCTGGCTGTGTTGCAGCACGCGGCCGAACGCCTGGGTGACCGCCTGTGGGTCGCGCCGTCCTGCTCGCTGTTGCACAACCCATTGGGGCTGGCCTGTGAAGACCAGCTCGACGCCGAGCGCAAAGGCGGGTTGGCCTTCGCCGTGCAGAAGTGCCAGGAAGTGGCCGCGCTGAGCAAAGCGCTCGACGCGCCAGAGGCTGCCCGCGCGTTGCGCGCCACGGCTTGATCATCGGGCCGCTACGGGTGCTTATAATGCCGGCTCGAAAGGTAATCGACAGGGAATGATGCGATGAGAGTTCTGGTAGTCGGCGCCAGCAAGGGGCTGGGCAAGGCCTTCATGGAAGGGCTGGGCAAACCGGGTGATACGCTGATCGGCGTGGCCCGCTCGCGCCCCGAGCGGGTGGTGGCCAGCAAGGATGTCGAGGTGCAGTGGATCGCGGCCGACCTCGCTCAGCCGGCCGCCGCCGTCGAGGCCATTGCCCAGGCGCTGGCGGGCGGTGGCGTGGATACCCTCATCTACAACCTCGGGCTGTGGGAAGCCGAGGCGTTTGCCGAGCACTACAGCTTTCTTGCCGACCGCGATGCCGAACTGCAAGGCATGGTCGACTGCAACATCACGGCCACCATCCTGCTGATCAAGCGCTTGCTGCCGATGCTGCTCGAAAGCGAAAAGCCACGGATCCTGCTTACCGGTTCCACCTCGGGTCTGCCGCAAAGCGGGCGCCCTGAAGTGACCTTTGCCGCGTCCAAGTTCGCCCTGCGCGGTATTGCCGAAGCCTTGCGTGAAGGGTATCGCGAGCAGGGGCTTGGTGTGACGTGCCTGAACCTGGGCTACCTGAACACCGAGGATGGCTTGGATGTGCCAGTGGCAGAAGCCGCGGCGCGCGGGGAAGGGGGGCTGATTCCGCTGCACGATGTGGTGCTGGTGGTGCGCACGATGCTGGAACTGTCGGCGGCCAGTTATGTGCGTGAGCTGACACTGCCAGCGATTGCCGATGAGCGCTTCTGAGTAACCAGGCCCGGCCTCTTCGCGGGTTTGTTCGCGAAGGGGCCGAGCCTGCAGGCATCAATGACGGATCAACGCTCGATCGCCAGCGCTACCCCCTGGCCACCCCCAATGCACAACGTGGCGAGCCCTTTCTTGGCATCTCGCTTGATCATCTCGTGCAACAGGGTCACCAGCACTCGGCACCCCGACGCACCGATCGGGTGGCCCAGGGCAATCGCCCCGCCATTCACATTGACCCGCGCCGCATCCCATTCCAGGGCCTTGCCCACCGCCAACGCCTGTGCGGCAAAGGCCTCGTTGGCTTCGATCAGGTCCAGGTCCGCCAGCTGCCAGCCCGCCTTGTCCAGGCAGCGTTGGGTAGCCGAAACCGGGCCAATACCCATGATCGCCGGATCCACGCCCGCGCTGGCATAGGCCGCGATCTTCGCCAGCACCGGCAAGCCCAGGGCCTTGGCCTTGGCGGCACTCATCAGCAATACGGCGGCGGCGCCATCATTGAGGCTGGAAGCATTGCCGGCCGTCACGCTGCCCTCTTTCTTGAAGGCTGCGCGCAACTTGCCCAGAGACTCGGCAGTGGTACCTGGGCGGGGTTGTTCGTCGCGCTCGAAGACCGTGGGCTCGCCCTTTTTCTGCGGCATCACGATCGGCGTGATCTCGTCCTTGAATCGGCCGGCCTCGATCGCGGCCACGGCCTTGCGCTGGGACTCGGCGGCGAAGGCGTCCTGTTGTTCACGGCTGAGGCCGTACTTGTCCACCAGGTTCTCGGCGGTAATGCCCATGTGGTAGTCGTTGAAGGCGTCCCACAGGCCGTCGGTGATCATGCTGTCGACCAGTTGACCGTGGCCCATGCGCTGGCCGGTGCGGGCCGAAGGCATGACGTAGGGGGCCAGGCTCATGTTTTCCTGGCCGCCGGCAATCACCACCTCGGCGTCACCGCAACGAATAGCCTGGGCTGCCAGGTGCAGGGCCTTGAGGCCCGAGCCGCAGACCTTGTTGAGCGTAAGCGCGGGCACGCTGTAGGGCAGGCCGGCCTTGATCGCGGCCTGGCGGGCTGGGTTCTGGCCGGCGCCGGCGGTGAGTACCTGGCCGAGGATCACTTCGTCGACCAGGGCAGGGTCCAGTTGGGTCTGTTCCAGCAGGCGCTTGATCACGGCTGCGCCGAGGTCGACGGCGGGCACTGTGGCCAAGGCGCCCTGGAAGCTGCCGATGGCGGTACGGGTGGCGGCGACGATGACCACGTCGTTCATGTTGTTGTTCTCCGTGCAAGGGTGGGCGCCGCGAGGGCAGGATGTTGTCAGCATCGGCGGGTTTGGTTCATTTGTTAAGTTTGTTTTTCTTTGTGATTGTTCTGGAAAGCAAATGAATGATGCCGGCCCAGCAGGCAAGGCGCTGACCCTGGGTCTAAGCTGGATGTCGTGCTGTTTCACTCAACGCAACGGAGCTCATGGCCATGCGCATCTTGATCGCTCTTACCCTCCTGATCGGCAGCAGCACAGCATTCGCCGCCACCCAGTGCACCACTGCAGACAAAAGCACCTGGCAAGACCCGGGCAAGTTCCAGGCCCAGCTCAAGGATCAGGGCTACAAGATCAGCAAGTTCAAGGTCACTAAAGGCAACTGCTACGAAATCTATGGTTTCGACAAGGATGGCCGCAAGATCGAGATCTACCATGACCCGGTCAGCGGCAAGGCGGTCAAGACCGAGTACCACGATTGAAGGCCCGCCCCACGGTACAGCTGTGGGACCCGCTCCTGCGGCTGTGCCACCTGTCGTTGGCCACGGTGTTCTTCGCGGATTATTTTTTCAATGAAGAGGGCGACGACTGGCACCAGTGGCTGGGCTATTACGGGTTGGCGTGCGTGATGTTGCGCCTGGTCTGGGGCTTCGTCGGGCCGCAAAGCGCGCGCTGGGCCGACTTCTGGCCGACCCCGGCACGCCTGGCCGCCCACGCCCGCGCGCTGATAAGCGGGCAGCCCTACCATCGCCTGGGGCATTCGCCGATCGGCGCCCTGGTGATGCTGCTGATGCTCACCGGCATCGCGGGCCTGGGCCTGACCGGTTGGGCGTCGCAAGAGGTCGACGCCCTGTGGGGCGCCGACTGGCCGATGAGCCTGCACAGCTTTCTGGCCGACGCGGTGCTGGCGTTGGTCTGCGTGCATGTATTGGCAGCCATCGTCGAAAGCCTGCGCCTGGGCGAGAACCTGCCCTTGTCGATGATCACCGGCCGGAGACGATTACCGGAAGATCAGTGAGCGTTTTACGCTCGCGGCCACCTACACCGCCGGGCACTGATGGGTCGCGCAATAGATGCCGTCACCCCCTGCCGCAATGGCGCTCGATGCCCCGACGCTCTTCAAAATCCCACACAGTAGAGCCTGTAGGCTGGGCGGTGGTGTCTTTGTCGTATATTGATATCGATATAAAAATCGTGACGGGAGCTTGATGTTATCTCGAAACCGATATAATCTTCGCCTTGCTGATGTCGCTAACCCCGCGCATTTGAGCCCCACGATAGGCACGCCGGGTACTCAGCCTCCCTTACCAATACCAGGATGGATCTCATGATGAGCGCTCAACATTTTTGTCACGAACGATTAAGGAGTTTGTCCCATGCAAGACGAGCAAAAGCCCCTCGAATGGGTTGGCAGCAGTAGGGAAGACCTGCGGGATTTCCCGGAGGGTGCGAAACAGCGGGCTGGTTACCAGCTGGAGCTGATCCAGTACGGTGATGAACCTAACGACTGGAAACCAATGGAAAGCGTAGGGCAGGGGGTGCGGGAAATCCGTATCAAATGCAAAGACGGGGCTTTTCGCGTGTTTTATGTGGTAAACCGGCCGGAAGCGGTATACGTCCTGCATGCGTTTCGCAAGACCACTGAAAAGACGGAAAAGCGCGATATCGACCTGGGTAAGGCTCGGTACAAGTCGCTGGACTGATGGACTGCTGCTATCCCCTGCCAATGCTGGGGGTAAAGGACTTGGATACCCCTTCCCTCACGGCAAGGGGTAAAGTTCTAGACCTAGGGCCCACTCGATTAACTTACGAATTGCTTTGTGCAAGAAACAACCTAATCCGTAACAGAGGGACATATAAAATGGCAAACGAACGCACTACCTCCGTTTGGGACGCGTTGGTTGACTCGCCAGAAGACGCCGAGAACCTTCGGGTACGCGCAAAGCTAATGCGTATCCTTACCAAGACAGTTAAGTCTTGGGACCTCCCACAGAAAGATGCAGCACGTCAGCTGCACGTAACACAGCCGCGTTTGAGCGAGCTGCTGAATGGGAAAATCGACAAATTTTCCCTGGATGCTCTGGTGAACATGCTGGCCAGCGCAAATCTGGAAATTGATATCACTGTGAAGCACAAGGCGGCCTGACCAGGCGGTTGAAAGCAATAGGGCTGGCCATTTGGCTGGCCCTTTTTAGTTGTGCGCCAGGCATGGCGCGTTGCGTGTTAGTGCAACAGGACGATCCACTGGCGCAGCCGTTTCTGCAGTGGCTGAAAGCGGTACTCGGCGGCAACCTGGGTTTTGTATACCCCCAATCACCCCGTAATATGTGTCGGATAACCGGCGGGGGTAGTCTCACCCTCTGATCAATCGGAATCGCCCGTGGCGGCGCTTCCCTGGCATAAACCTGACGAGGTACAGACATTGGCCATCATTCATCCTAAGGTCCGCGGTTTCATCTGCACCACGACCCATCCGAAGGGCTGCGAGCTCAACGTCCGTGACCAGATCGAAGCCACCCGCAAGCTGGGCGTGCGCGAGGATGGCCCGAAGAAGGTCCTGGTGATTGGTGCTTCCAGCGGCTACGGCCTGGCGGCCCGCATCACCGCAGCGTTCGGCTTCAAGGCCGACACCCTGGGCGTGTTCTTCGAAAAAGCAGGTACCGAGACCAAGGCCGGTACTGCGGGCTGGTACAACTCCGCCGCCTTCGACAAGTTTGCCAAGGCCGAAGGCCTGTACAGCAAGTCGATCAACGGTGATGCGTTCTCCGATGAGGCCCGTGCCAAGGTCATCGAGCTGATCAAGAACGAAATGGGTGGCAAGGTCGACCTGGTCATCTACTCCCTGGCCTCCCCCGTGCGCAAGCTGCCGCAAACCGGTGAAGTGATTCGCTCGGCGCTCAAGCCTATCGGCCAGCCTTACAAGTCGACCGCCATCGACACCAACAAGGACACCATCATCGAGGCCAGCATCGAGCCGGCTTCCGAGCAGGAAATCGCTGACACCGTCACCGTCATGGGTGGCCAGGACTGGCAGCTGTGGATCGATGCCCTGGCCGGTGCCGACGTGCTGTCCGAAGGCGCCCGCACCGTGGCCTTCAGCTACATCGGTACCGAGATCACCTGGCCGATCTACTGGCACGGTGCCCTGGGCAAGGCCAAGCAGGACCTGGACGAAACCGCGCTGCGCCTTGACCAGAAACTGGCCGGCGAAATCAAGGGCGGCGCCAATGTGGCCGTGCTGAAGTCGGTGGTCACCCAGGCCAGCTCGGCCATTCCGGTGATGCCGTTGTACCTGTCGATGGTCTTCAAGATCATGCAGGAGAAGGGTGTTCACGAGGGTACCCAGGACCAGTTGGACCGCATGTTCCGTGATCGCCTGTACCGTGCAGACGGTGCCCCGGCCGCAGTCGACGAGAAGAGCCGCCTGCGCCTGGACGACTGGGAGCTGCGTGATGACGTGCAGGACGCCTGCAAGGCCATGTGGCCGCAAGTCACCACCGAGAACCTGTTCGAGCTGACCGACTATGCCGGTTACAAGAAGCAGTTCCTCAACCTGTTCGGCTTCGAGCGCGCTGACGTCAACTACGACGAAGACGTGGCCACCGATGTGAAGTTCGACTGCATCGAGCTGTAAGCACGGCTGAAACATGAGGGGGCTGTACCGCCCTCTTCGCCGGGCAAGCCCGCTCCCACCGGTGCTCCACAAGGCTTTGGCTCAATGGGGATCCTGTGGGAGCGGGCTTGCCCCGCGAAGAGGCCGGTACAGCCCCCGATTTTTTTGCTAGCGTTGGCGCACAACAACAGGACGCGCGCCATGAGCAGCCTCACCCAACCGGCCACCGCCTTTCGCCACACCGCAGCCGACGGCTACAGCCTCGGCGGCTTCTGCTGGCGCCACGCCCAGCCCAACCCCCTGCGCCCGCTGGTGATCATCAACGCCGCCACCTCTGTGCGTTGCCGCTATTACGCCCGCTTTGCCGACTACCTGTTCGCCCATGGCTGCGATGTGCTGACCTACGATTACCGAGGCATCGGCGAATCACGGCCGCCGTCACTGCGTGGCTTCCAGGCGTCCTGGAGCGACTGGGGCCGGCTGGACTTCGAAGCCATGCTGGCCCACGCCGCGCAGGCGTTTCCCGGGCAACCGGTGGACGTGGTGGGGCATAGCTTCGGCGGTTGCGCGGTGGGGTTGGCACCGTCTGCCGGGCAGGTCAGGCGGGTGGTGATGGTGGGTGCGCAATTCGCCTACTGGCGCGATTACGCCGCTGATCAGCGTTGGCGGCTGTTCGGTAAATGGCATCTGGTGATGCCTTTGCTGACCCGTGCGTTCGGCTACTTCCCCGGCAAGCGCCTGGGCTGGATGGAAGACACGCCGGCCGGGGTGGTGCACGACTGGACGACCCGTACGCCACGCTATGAGCACCGGCCAAGCGGGCGCCGGTTGCAGGGGGTGCCGTTTGCACAGGTGCGGGGGGCGACGCTGGCAATCAGCCTGACCGATGACCCGTTTGGCACCGTGGCGGCTACAGAGCGATTGCTAGGGTACCTGCAGGGGGCTGAGCGTCAGCACCTGCGTATTGCACCTGTGGATATCTCGGTCGAGAAAATTGGCCATTTTGCGTTTTTCCATGACCGCTTTCGGGGCAGCCTGTGGCCGATTGCCTTGGCGTGGTTGCAGCAGGGCGGCTTGCCCGAAGAGGTGCCGGGGACGGTCATCAAATAACAGGGATCGGGTAACGTTTGTAGGCGCGGCCTCGCGTCGCGAAGAGGGCCGCAAAGCGGCCCCAGCACGCTCAAGCCTTACGCGAAAGTGGCTGCCCGGTGAACTTCACCCCAGCCAGGCCATGCGCGATCAGCGCACGGATATTGCCATGGTCGCTGCCCTCAGGCGTGGCCACCACATCGCGATAATGCTCACCAAAGGCCAACAGGGCCTCTTCATCGCTCAAGCCCTCCAGCAGCGCCAGCCCCAGGGTCTTGCACGAGCCTTCGTTCTGCCCGGCGGCATTTTCCACGCCGCCGTTGTTGAAGGCCTGTGGCTGATAGCTGTAGTGGGCGGCGATGAACGCCAAGGTATCGGCAAAGACGTGTTCGCCGCTTTTCAGGCTGGCGCGCAGGGTGTTCAGATCAGTCACGAGGTTTTCCTTTTTCGAACGCCGCGTGTTGTTCGGCGCTGGCTTCTTTCTGGTATTGGGCTTTCCACTCGGCGTAGGGCATGCCGTACACCGCTTCGCGGGCGTCATCCAGGCTGACATCGACCTGGCGCTCGTCGGCAGCGGCCTTGTACCACTTGGACAGGCAGTTGCGGCAGAAGCCGGACAGGTTCATCAGGTCGATGTTCTGCACGTCGGTGCGTTTTTGCAGGTGGTCGACCAGGCGCCGGAACGCGGCGGCTTCGAGTTCGAGCTGTTGTTGCGGGGTCATGGGCTTCTCTCAGGTCATGCGATTCTTCAGGTGGCGGCCACCGTTGATGACCACCTGGCTACCGGTACTGTACTGGCTTTCGAGCAGGTATTTGACCGTCTCGATCAGCGGGCCGGCGCCGGGCTCGAATTCCAGCAGGGCCTTTTTCAGGGTCTGCTGGCGGTAGGCTTCGTCACCCCCTTCCTTGAGGATCAGCAGCCCGGGCAGGATACCGTTGACGTGCACCTTGGGCGCGTACTTTTCGGCGAACGACAGCACCATGTTCTGCAGCGCGGCCTTGGTGGCGGCGTAGCCAATGTGGCTCTTGCTGCCCCGCGAAGAGGTTTCGTCGCAAATGTGGATGATGTCGGCCTTGCCCACGCTGCCTGCCTTGCCCAGCATCTCGCCGAGGGCCAGATTGAGGTGGTACGGCGCTTCGACGTGCAGGCGGAACATGGTGTCGAGGTTGGCCAGGCCATCGTCGAGCCACAGGGACGCGTTGTGGATGATCGCGCGCAAGCCGTCGTAGTGGCCTTGCAGGTAGTCGATCAGCGCCTGGCGGTCGGCAGCCTGGCACAGGTCGGCCTGGAACTGCACGATGTTGGGGTGTGCGGATTGCGGCTGCAGGCTGCGGCTGGCACTGACCACCGTATGGCCGGCTTGCGCCAGTTCGAGGGCCAGGGCCAACCCGACGCGCTGGCTGGCTCCGGTAACGAGAATTGGGCTGTTCATGTTCGGGGCGGTCAACTTGTCTGTCCTTTCGTTGCCGCCCAGCATACCCGAACTGTTTCCTTCTTGTAGACCAGCCCTCAGCGGCTGCGCAGGGCTGCAGCAGTAGCTGGGGCGGCATGCAGCCAGCCCGCCAGCAGGCGTGTGGAGAGGGGGATGAACAGGTACACCATCACAGGCGTCAGGGCCAGGGTACTGAGCATCACACGCGGCACCAGGTCCATGCCTGCCAGCCAATGCCCGAACAACAGGTTGAACAGCAACGAGACTGGGAAAAAGGCTAGCCAGATAGCGACTGCCTGCTTCCAGCGTGGCGGTTTTTGCACTCTATTGGTGCCAAACCAGTCATCGAGACCGCTTACGCGCGCTTCTTTGGGGCGTTCGAACAGCCCGTTGCCACGTTGCAGCCAGGCCCGGCGCGAGGCGGAATGTTCCCAGGCGTGCAGTGTAGGTTCGTCACTGAAGCGAAAGATGATCTGGAATTCATCGCTATCGCGAGGCGGCGCGAAGATGCCCGAACCGAGGTAGCCGGGGAAGTCGGTGGCCAGTTGCTCGCCTTCGTGGAGCCAAGCCAGCAGGGCCTGGTAGCGGCCATTGGCGGCGCGGCGCGACACCAGCAAGGTGACGGGTGGGGTAGACATCGTGTATCTCCTGGCGACGGGGCTGGCGGGTAGCTGGCCCCTTTGGCGGCGTCGCCCGGGGTGGTGGGCGACGCAGGCATGCATGCAAGAATCGGGCGCGAATTATCGCGATATGGCGTCGTACCGCAAGAGCAAAGGGGCGAACAGTTGTTAACATGCGCACTATGCTGTTCGTAGTAACATGCGCGTTCAGCTTCCGCACACGGGTACTCAGTGCAGATGAGCAAACAGGGACGTACCTCGCCGATCGACGAGGGACTGCAACACCAGGAGCTGTTCCCGATTCGTGAAGTCTCCCGCCTGACGGGCGTAAACCCAGTGACCCTGCGCGCCTGGGAGCGCCGTTATGGGCTCATTCTGCCCACCCGTACCGACAGTGGCCATCGCCTGTACTCCCAAGCCGATATCGATGATATCCGCAACATTCTCGGCTGGCTGGAGCGCGGCGTTGCAGTGAGCAAGGTGGCTAGCATCCTTGTCCGTAGCCAGGCGCTGGTGGAGGATAACGGCGATGAGCAAAGTGCCCGGCTGAGATGGCGGCAGCAGATACACGAGGCGGTTCTGCGCTTTGATGGCACGCGCCTGCACCGTCTGTTCGACAAGGCGTTCGCGAGCCATTCGCTGGATCAGGTATTCGGCGAAATCTTCATGCCGGTGTGGCACGATTTGGCGGCAGGCCAGAGCGGCTACGGCCAGCGGGCCTTCGGCCAGGCCAGTGAATGGCTGTTCTTCGATCAGTTCATGCGCAGCCGCGTATTCGTGCGCTTGCAGCTATCGCGCATGCCGCGCAGCCGCAGCGTCTTGCTGGCGCCATTGGCGGGGCCTTGTCACGAGTTGGAATTGCTGGTGACGGCCTTGTTGCTGGGGTGCGATGAGGTGGAGGTAAGTGTGTTGGCGCCAGGGCAGCCTTTGCAAGAGCTGACGCTGATTTGCGAGCGGCTCAGGCCTGATGCCTTGGTGCTGTTTTCCAACCAGGCGCCGACCGCCGAGTTGAGCAAGCGCCTTGGGCGCCTGGTGGTGGGCCTTGAGTGCCCGTTGCTGCTGGCCGGTAAAGTGGCCGAGCTCGCCCAGGACAGCCTGGCAGGCAGCCCGGTAGCGTGCCTGGGGGCACAAGGCAGCGTGATGCGCCAACGGCTGCGGCAGTTTCTGGGGGGTCAGCTCGATACGTGACTGTGCAGCTCCGGGTGAGCCTGGCGATGGGCTTGCAGGATGTATTCGCGCAGGCGCTCGATCTCTTCGGCGGGGCTGCAGCTCAAATCGTAGGCCGCAAGGTCGGGGCCAATGCGCCGACGCAGCACGCCGTGCAGCTCGATAGGGGCAATGCCGGCAGGTGCAAAGCACAATTCGAAGCGCGCAGGGGCTTGTGCCAGGTCGCGGACCTCCAGTAAAGCGCCCTTGAACGAGATCTCGCGAACCCACAGGCCGCTTTGCTGATCATGTGCATCGAGCAGGGCGCTTGGCTGGTCCATGGACAAGCGCCATGGGCGCAGCATCGGGCCGTCTTCGTAGATTTCCGGGGAGCCTAACTGCAGGTGCAGGGCATGGAACTCGTCTTCCACCAGTTGCAGCGGAAAGCTGATCTGCTGGTTGTTGAACTGCGCCTGCAAGGTCACCTGCTCGTTGGCCACCAGGCGGGTGAGCAAGGTCTGAATCCGGCGGTCGCCATTGACCAGCAGGCTGGACATCGTGTCAGCCAGGTTGAACTGGGGCGAGTGCTGCATGTTCTGTATGAAATCCAGCTCGTCCTGGGTCAGGAGCGCATCTGCTTGCATGATCGAACTCGGCGGTGGCGATTTCTTCAACGTGATTGACCGTGCGAGGCGCGCTTGGTTCAGGAGCGTAGGTCAGATTTCTGACGAGCGTACATTTCTGCCAGTTCGCGCTCCAGTTCGACCTGGCGGCTGACCTTCCTTTTCGGCGACCACGATGCCGTCGTTGGACGCATCGACCATCGATTGCAGCAGTTGCGCGTTGATCATGTCCGGGCCATTGGGCGAGAAAAGGGGGCTGGTAGTTGGGTCGAGGCGGCCTTTTGCCAGCGTTGAATGCTAGTATCCTACGTTTTCACTCAGTTTCGGAATCCTCTTCCCGATGAAAGTCGCCATTATTTCCGGGTCGGTGTACGGCACCGCCGAAGAAGTCGCCCGCCATGCCGAATCGTTGCTCAAGGCTGCGGGCCATGAGGCTTGGCATGCCGCGCGTGCCACCCTGCAGGACGTAGAAGGTTTTGCCCCCGAGGCATTGCTGGCGGTGACTTCGACCACCGGCATGGGCGAGCTGCCGGACAACCTCATGCCGCTGTACAGCATGATTCGCGACACTTTGCCCGCCGCCTGGCGTGGTCTGCCGGGTGCGGTGATCGCATTGGGCGACTCCAGTTATGGTGATACGTACTGCGGCGGTGGCGAGCAGATGCGTGAGCTGTTCGCTGAGCTGGGGGTGCATGAAGTGCAGCCCATGCTGCGCCTGGATGCCAGTGAGACGGTGACCCCTGAAACCGATGCCGAACCGTGGTTGGCCTCGTTTGCGCAGGCCCTCAACGGCTGACCCGCTCCAACCTGCGATTCAACTGGCGCGCTCACGCAGCAACGCCAACCACGCCTGCGCTGCCCGTGACAAGTACGCCCCCCGCCGCCAGATGAACGCGATGTCCCAGCGCAGGTCCAGCGGCGCCTGCAGCGGCAAGCGCACCACCCCGGGGCGTTCCAGGGCCTTGGCCACCACCCGGGGCAGCAACACCACGCCCTGGCCCGCTGCCACCAACGCCACCAGAAAATCCGCCTGGCCACTGCGCCCGCCTTCTTTCGGGGTGAAGCCCTGTTGCTGGCAGGCCTTTAGCAACCGGTCATTGAGCACGAAGCTGCGCTGATACAGCAGAAACGGCGTATCGGCCAGTTGCCGCAGATGCACGCCATCCGCGCCCGCCAGCGCATGCCCGGCGGGCAGCAGAGCATCGAGTGGTTCGTTGCAGAAAGGCTGGTGCTCGAAGGCGCTGTCACTGGGCGTGAGGCTACCACCGAGTTCCAGCTCGCCGCTGCGTACCGCTTGCTCGACGCTACGGCTGCCGCCTTCAAGCAACTGGATGGTGATGTTCGGGTAGCGTTGCCGGTATTCGGCGAACAGGCCGGCGAACAGGGCATCGCTGCCCAGCATCGGCAAGCCCAGGCGCAGTTCGCCGCGAGCCATCTGGCCGAGGTCATCGAGTTCGCTGAGCAATGCCTGGCGCTGGCGCAGCAGTGCTTCGCCGCGCTCCAGCACGATGCGCCCGGCCGCAGTCAGGTGCAGTTGCGAGGCTTGCCGTTCAAGCAGCGGCTGGCCCACGTCCTGCTCCAGCTGAGCCACTTGCTTGCTCACCGCCGACTGGCTGATGTGCAGGGTCTGCGCCGCCTGGGTAAAGCCCCCGCGGTGGACCACTTCGATGAAGCTGCGCAGTTGTTTGAATTCCATGTTTCCAATTCCATTCTGGAATGCAGGCCAGTCTAACAATTCGCTTCTGGCCTAGGCAGGCAAATCTTAAAATGAGGGCCTGTCGAGGAAGCCCCATGAAACCTGCGTTAGTGAAAAAAGCCCTGCGCCTGCTTGTCGAGTTGGCGACCCTCTATGCCTTGTTCCTGTTCGGCGGCCAGCTGGCTGCCTGGCTGGGCTGGCCGATCCCCGCCGGGGTCATGGGGCTGGCATTGCTTCTGCTGCTGTTCGCCAGCGGCGTGGTCAAGCCGGCCACGCTGCAACTGGGCGCCGGCTGGCTGATGGCCGAGATGTTGTTGTTCTTCATTCCGGCGCTGATGAGCCTGCTCGATTACGGCACCCTGGTGCGCGAAGAAGGTTGGCGCATTCTGTTGGTGATTGCCGTGAGCACGTTGATGGTCATGGTAGTGACCGCACTCACCGTCGAACTGGTGTGCCGCTGGAGCTTGCGCCATGAGCCTTGAACCCATGCCGTTGTTCTGGCTGGCGCTGACCTTGCTGGCGTACCTGGGCAGCCGCTGGCTGTACCGGCGCAGCGGGCGCTATGTGCTGTCTCCGCTGATCCTGGTGCCCGCATTGCTGCTGGCGGTGGCCGTACCGCTGCATACCGCCTATGCCGAATACGCCCGCAACACCCATTGGCTGATGGCCGTGCTCGGCCCGGTGACCGTGGCGTTCGCCGTGCCCATATGGCAACAGCGGGCGCTGCTGGCGCGTCACTGGCCGGCGCTGATGATGGGCATGCTGGCTGGCAGCACGGCCTCGATCGCCAGCTCGTGGGGGTTGGCCCACCTGCTGGCGCTGGACAATGCAACCAGCCTGTCGCTGGTGCCGCGCTCGATCACCACGCCGTTTGCCATGCCGCTGGCCCACGATTTGGGCGGCGTGCCGGAACTGACTGCGGTGTTCGTGATGTTCACTGGGGTACTGGGCGCCCTGTTCGGCGGTGTGCTGCTGCGCTGGTTGCCGTTGCGTACCGCGCTGGCGCGGGGCGCGTTGTTCGGGGTGGGCGCGCATGGTGCCGGAGTCAGCAGGGCGCAGGAAATGGGCCGCGAAGAAGGTTCCGTGGCCGGCCTGGTCATGGTCCTGACCGGGTTGCTGAACCTGTTCGCCGCACCGCTGCTGGCCATGCTGCTCTGACCGTTCGTGCCACTGACTCGCAAGGTCATCAAGCTGGCTGGCAACGCAAGTTTCAGCCCATGGGCTGCTGGCTAGACTCAGCCTCGACATAGAGAGCACATGTAAGTGCCGAGGTAACATGCAATGACCGCAGCCTTGCCCTATTCCGTCAACACAACTCCACCGGGACCGATCTGATGCCTTTGGCCGAAATTCCATTGTGCGTCTGGCGTACCCGGGGACAGAGTTTCATCTTCCGGGGCCAGAGCATCCGCTACTGGACCGCAGGGCAAGGAGAGCCCCTGCTTCTGTTACATGGCTTCCCCACCGCCAGCTGGGACTGGCACTACCTATGGACGCCTTTGGCGCAGCGTTTTCGGCTGATTGCCTGCGACATGCTCGGCTTTGGCGATTCGGCCAAGCCGGTCAACCATGCCTACAGCCTGATGGAACAGGCAGACCTGCAACAAGCGTTGCTTGCCCATCTCAAGGTCAACCAGCCTGTGCACCTGCTGGCCCATGACTATGGCGGCAGCGTGGCCCAGGAGCTGCTGGCGCGGCACCACGAGCAGCGAGCGAACATCGCCAGTTGCGTGTTTCTCAACAGCGGGCTGTTCCCCGAGAGCTACCGGATGCTGCTGATCCAGAAGCTGTTGCTCAGCCGCCTGGGCTGGCTGGTGGGGCGCTCGTTCGGGCGGGACGACCTGGTGCGCAACGTGTCGCAGGTCTATGGCCCCTGCACCCACCCGAGTGAAAGCGCGCTGGATGATTGCTGGAGCCTGATCGCCGCCAACCGGGGCACGCGTATCTTGCACAAGCTGGTCGGCTACTTGCCGGAGCGCACCGTGCATCGCGAGCGTTGGGTGGGTGCGTTGCAACGCGAGGGGGTGCCACTGCGTTTCATCAACGGTGTGGTCGACCCGGTGTCTGGCGGGCGCATGGTCGAGCGCTACCGGCAACTGGTGCCGCAGCCGGATACCGTGCTGCTGCAGGGCATCGGGCATTACCCGCATACCGAAGCGCCGGTGCAGGTGCTGCGCCATTACCTGGCCTTTCGTGAGCAACCGCTGAGTTTCTTGCAGCAGAAGGTGGCGTGGTCTTGAGGGGGGGCTTGCCCCTCCCAGCCCTCAGGCGATCACCCAAAAAAAAAGGCCGCTGCAATCGCAGCGGCCAATCGAGACGTTAGATCAAGGAGCTTCAAAATCTACGTCGGTGAACCTCGCAGGCCTGAAAGGCGGGGGGGTAGTGCCCTTCATGCCGGCCAGTGAGTCAAGAATAAGCGCTTGATCCCGTGGGAAAAATAGCCGCCTATGACATTCACCTTTACGTTTCGGGCAATAGTGCCCCTTCGCTCAACCCGCAGGCGCATACCCCATCCGCCAACTGGTATCCCGCGCAGCCGCCAACAATCGCTGCGCCGCAGGGCCATGTTCGTCAGCATGGAATATCGACGTCGGCCCCACCACGGTCATCACCGCAGCGATCTGCCCCATGGCATTGAACACCGGTGCCGACAGCGCATCCACACCTGGCATCAGCAGGCCATGCACATGGTGCAGGCCACGCACGCGAATGCCTTCCAGCAAGGCTGCGTAGTCGCAGGCTTGGTGCTGCAGCGCAGTCAGCTCCCGGTCGCGCAAGTCGATGGTTTCGCGTTCTGGCAGATAGGCGGCGAACACCAGCCCGGTGGACGAGCTGAGCAGCGGCAGCACAGAGCCTATCTGGGTCACCACCGTGATCGCGCGCACCGCCGGTTCAATGCTGACCACCGTCGCGCCCTGGTTGCCCCATACGGCAATAAAGCAGCTTTCGTTGAGCTCATCGCGCAACTGCGACAGCGGCAGCGCCGCGATCTTCAGCACATCGATGCTGGCCAACGCCGCCAACCCCACGCGCAACGCTTCACGCCCCAGGCCATAGTGGTTGGTGGCCGCATCCTGTTCGGCGAAACCGCTGGCGATGAGCGCCTGCAGGTAGCGATGCACCTTGCTCGCCGGCATCTGCACATGCTCTGCCAGGCGTGACAGCGACGTGGAGGGGGCGAGTTCGGCGAGTGCCTTGAGAATATCGGTGCCGACTTCCGCCGAGCGGACCTTCTGCTTGCCGTTATCAGTGGGTGAGCTGGCTTTGGCCATGGGCATGGGCTTCCGGATTCGTCGAGTGGCGCCTTTATAGCTTGACGCCTTGTCCGTAGCAAATTACGTTATTCGTAATCTGATTACGATAAAAACAATGCAGACGTGCTGCCACCCCAGTGCCTGACCCCGGAAACCGCCGGGCCAGGTCAGCAGCCAGCTGCCAGCAACGGCTCTGCCAGAGCCCGGAGGCATCGATGAACCGCGACACGTCCCCCGACCTTCACTACCTGAGCGGCTTCGGCAACGAGTTTGCCAGCGAAGCACTGCCTGGCGCCTTGCCGGTCGGCCAGAACTCGCCGCAAAAAGCCCCCTATGGGTTGTATGCCGAACTGCTTTCGGGCACGGCCTTCACCATGAGCCGCAGTGAGTTGCGTCGCACCTGGCTGTATCGCATCCGCCCGTCTGCATTGCACCCCCGTTTCGAACGCCTGGCGCGCCAGCCACTGGCTGGGCCGCTGGGTGCGGTCACGCCCAACCGCCTGCGCTGGAACCCGCAACCGATCCCGGCCGAACCCACCGACTTCATCGAAGGCTGGGTGCCGATGGTGGCCAATGCGCCAGCGGACAAGCCGGCGGGTGTGAGCATTTACATCTACAGCGCCAACCGCTCCATGGAGCGCGTGTTCTTCAATGCCGACGGCGAACTGCTGCTGGTGCCGGAACAGGGCCGCCTGCGGATCGCCACCGAGCTTGGGATCATGGACGTCGAGCCTTTGGAAATCGCGGTGATCCCGCGGGGTATGAAGTTTCGCATCGAACTGCTCGATGGCCAGGCTCGTGGCTACCTTGCCGAAAACCATGGCGCGCCGCTGCGTATACCGGACCTCGGGCCGATCGGCAGCAATGGCCTGGCCAACCCGCGTGACTTCCTCACCCCGGTGGCGCACTACGAAGAGGCCGAAGGCCCCGTGCAACTGGTGCAGAAGTTTCTTGGCGAACACTGGGCCTGCGAGCTGCAGCATTCGCCGCTGGACGTGGTCGCCTGGCACGGCAGCAACGTGCCCTACAAATACGACCTGCGCCGCTTCAACACCATTGGCACGGTCAGCTTCGACCACCCCGACCCGTCCATCTTCACGGTGCTGACCTCGCCCACCAGCGTGCATGGCCTTGCCAACATGGACTTCGTGATCTTCCCGCCGCGCTGGATGGTGGCCGAGAACACCTTCCGTCCACCCTGGTTCCACCGCAACCTGATGAACGAGTTCATGGGCCTGATCCAGGGTGCCTACGATGCCAAGGCCGAGGGCTTCCTGCCTGGCGGCGCCTCGCTGCACGGGGTCATGAGCGCCCACGGCCCGGACGCCGATACCTGCGACAAGGCCATCGCCGCCGACCTTGCGCCGCACAAGATCGACAACACCATGGCCTTCATGTTCGAGACCAGCCAAGTGCTGCGTCCGAGCCGCCATGCACTCGAATGCCCGCAATTGCAGGCCGACTACGATAGTTGCTGGGCCACCTTGCCGAGCACCTTCAACCCGAACCGGAGATAACCCATGAACCAGACCGCCATTACCCATAGCTGGGTCGAGCATGCCAACGGGCACAGCGATTTCCCGCTGCAGAACCTGCCGTTGGGCATCTTCAGTCGGCCGGGTGAAGCGCTGCGCTGCGGCGTGGCCATCGGCGATGCCATTCTTGACCTCGAGGCAGTACTTGCCGCGGGGCTGTTCGAAGGTGAAGCCAAGGCGGCGGCAGAAGCCACCCGCGGCGGTGCGCTGAACGCCTTCTTTGCCCTCGGCCGTGGCGCCCGTGTGGCCCTGCGCGAGCGCTTGCTGGTACTGCTCGGCGAACACAGCGAACACCAGTCGGCGCTCAACGCCGCGCTGTACCCGGCCGCTGATTGCCAACTGCATGTACCGGCCCGCATCGGCGACTACACCGATTTCTATGTCGGCATCGAACACGCCAAAAACGTGGGCAAGCTGTTCCGCCCGGACAACCCGCTGCTGCCCAACTACAAGCACGTGCCAATCGGTTATCACGGCCGTGCGTCGACCATCCGTCCGTCCGGTACCGATGTGCGCCGCCCCAAAGGCCAGACCTTGCCGGCCGGGCACAGCGAGCCGAGCTTCGGCCCCTGCGCACGCCTGGACTACGAGCTGGAGCTGGGTATCTGGATCGGCCAGGGCAACGACATGGGCCAGTCGATCCCGGTGGGTGATGCCGCCGAGCATGTGGCCGGCTTCTGCCTGCTCAACGACTGGTCGGCGCGTGATATCCAGGCCTGGGAATACCAGCCACTGGGGCCGTTCCTGTCCAAGAGTTTCATTACCAGCGTTTCGCCCTGGGTGGTGACCGCCGAAGCCCTCGAGCCGTTCCGCACGGCACAACCGGCGCGCCCGCAAGGCGATCCGCAGCCGTTGTCCTACCTGATGGACGCGCGTGACCAGGCTAATGGCGCATTTGATATCGAGCTTGAAGTGCTGCTGCTCACCGAGCGCATGCGCGAGCAAGGCCTTGCCGCTCACCGCCTGACCCTGAGCAACACCCGCAGCATGTACTGGACCGTGGCGCAGATGGTGGCCCACCACAGCGTCAACGGTTGCCAGCTGCAACCGGGCGACCTGTTCGGGTCGGGCACGCTGTCGGGCGCAACGCCGGGCTCCTTTGGCAGCCTGCTGGAGATCACCGAGGGCGGCAAGCTGCCGGTGGAACTGGCCAGCGGCGAGGTGCGCAAGTTCCTCGAAGACGGCGACGAGATCATCCTGCGCGCCCGGTGCACGCGTGATGGCGTGGCCAGCATTGGCTTCGGCGAATGCCGCGGCACTGTCATCGCGGCCAACTGAGGGGGCAGGGGTATGGAGCTGTACACCTACTACCGTTCCACCTCGTCCTATCGGGTACGCATCGCGCTGGCGCTCAAGGGGCTGGATTACCAGTCACTGCCGGTCAACCTGCTCAAGGGCGAGCAGCGCGATGCGGGCTATGTCGCGGTGAACCCGCAGGGCCGAGTGCCGGCCCTGCGCACCGACAGCGGTGCGCTGTTGGTGCAGTCACCGGCGATCATCGAATACCTGGAAGAGGTTTATCCACAGCCTGCGCTTCTACCGGACACGGCCGAAGCGCGGGCCAAGGTGCGCGGCGTGGCGGCGATCATCGGTTGCGACATTCACCCGCTGCACAACGTCAGCGTGCTCAACCTGCTGCGCCAGGCCGGCCAGGACGAGGCTCAGGTCAACCAGTGGATCGCGCACTGGATCAGCCAAGGGCTGTCGGCGGTCGAGCAACTGATCGGCGAGCACGGCTTCTGCTTTGGCGATGAGCCGGGGTTGGCGGATGTCTACCTCCTGCCGCAGCTGTACGCTGCCGAGCGCTTCAACATTGACCTCAGCGGCTACCCGCGGCTGCGTCGCGTTGCGGCACTGGCTGCCCAGCACCCGGCGTTCGCCAAGGCGCACCCCTCGCAGCAGTCCGATACCCCGGTTCAGTGAATGGAATGGGTCGGCGCCGGGAGTTTGCCGATACGTTCGGACAGCTTCAGGCGTTGCACCGGGTCGTCCGTCAGTAGCAGGGCATGCTCCAGGTCGAAGCGCTCGGCCTGCGGGCAATCCAGGGACTGGTACAGCGAAGCGCGGGTGGTGTAGTCGCTGACTTGCACCGGGCCTAGTTGCATGACCCGCTCGGCATCGATCAGCGCGGCCAGGTGGTTGTCGTTGCTGATGTGCAACTGGCGCAGGTTGCGTGACAGGCGTTGCAGCATCTGCCGTGGGCTGGCCGTGCGCATGTGCTCTGCGTTCAGCGGCACGTGCGGGCCGAACTGGCGGGCAAGCAGGTCACGGCAATCGCTTGGGTACAGGCGCCTGCCACCGCAGGGGTCAAGCAGGTGGTCGGCGCCGGGCACGCGCAGCAGGAAGTGGCCGGGGAAGCCCACGCCTTCCAGCGGGATGGACAGGCGCCCCGCCAGCTCCAGCGCCAGAATGGCCAGGGTCAACGGTTGGCCACGGCGGCGTTGCAAGACGTTGTTCAGCAACGCCGCTTGGGGCCGCAATGGGTGATATTCGTCTTGCTGAAAACCCAATGCATTGAGTTGGCGCAGCAGCGGCTGGGCCAGTTCGCACAGGGGCAGCATCGGCAGGTTGGCGTTGATCTCGCGGTGCAGGTCGTGCAGCAGGGCGAGGCTGTGCGCGGGCTCGACAGCAGCGTCGTGCTCGGCGGCAATCCACAATGCGGCTTCCAGCAGGGCGACAGGCTCGCGTTCCAGGCAGGCCAGGCAGGCTTGACGTGGCTTCATGGGGGGATCTCCACACACGTTTAACTATTAGCCGTGGCGCGCTGTTTCGTCCAGTGGTCTGACCAAGGCTCTACGCTCGCGGGCGTGCCTATACTGCTAGGAGCACCTCGTTGGGGAGCCCGCCGATGTTCGCACTCATGCAAAGTACCCGTACCCAATCGTTGCACTTGTTCATCGACCCGCCTACGGGGCTCAAGGCCGTGGTGGTTATCCACAGCGAGCAACTGGGCCCCGCCATGGGCGGGTGTCGCTACCTGCCTTACGCCGATGACGAGAGCGCCATGACCGACGCGATCCGCCTGGCCCAGGGCATGAGCTACAAGGCCGCGCTGGCGGGGTTGCCGCTGGGGGGGGGCAAGGCGGTGATCATGCGCAACCCCCATGTCGAAAACCGCGCAGCGCTGTTCGAGGCGTTCGGCCGTTTCGTCGACACCCTGCAGGGGCGTTTCATTACCGCCGTAGACAGCGGTACCTCAACCGTGGACATGGACTGCATCGCCCAGAGTACGCCGCATGTGACCAGCACCACAGCCTCGGGTGACCCTTCACCGCATGCCGCCATGGGGGTGTTCGCGGGTATTCGCGCCACGTCCTATGCCCGCCTGGGCAGCTACAACCTGGAAGGCTTGCGCGTTGCGGTGCAAGGCTTGGGCAACGTTGGCTATGCCTTGGCCGAGCAGTTGCACGCGGCGGGTGCGGAGCTGCTGGTGAGTGACCTGGACCCTGGGCGTGTGCGACTGGCGGTCGAGCAGTTCAATGCGCACCCGGTGACCAACGATGCCTTGATCAGCACCCCCTGCGATATCTTCGCCCCTTGTGGCGTGGGGCCGGTGCTCAACGGGCAGAGCGTGATGCAACTGCGTTGCGCGGCGGTGGCGGGGGCGGCGAACAATCAGCTGACTACCCTGCAGGTGGCCGACCAGTTGGAGTCGCGCGGCATCTTGTATGCGCCTGACTATGTCATCAATGCCGGTGGGCTGATCTATGTGGCATTGACCCATCGGGGTGAGGACCTGAGCACCATCACAGCGCACCTGGCGCGTATTCCCACGCGGCTGACCGAAGTGTTTGGCCATGCCCAGGCGGAGAAACGTTCGCCGGCGCGGGTGGCACAGATGCTGGCGGAGCGGTTGCTCTACGGTTGAGTGCGGCGTTGTTGCCTGTGGGAGCGGTTAAACCTGCTCCCCCAAATGCCGCGCGATACTATTCGGCTGCTTGGCCATCGAGCAGCTCGGCCAAAGCGTCTGGCTGGCTCTTGAACGCCCGGGCGAACACATCGCGGTTCTTGGCCATGTAGATACCGGCTTCTTCGACCTGCTGCTCGGTCAGCGATGGCACTGCCTTGTGCAGCACTTCGGCCAGGCGCTCGGCCAGTTCGAGCATCTTGTCGTGACGATCTGCTTCGGCCTTATCCATGAACAAGCGCTCCGGGTCGCGGCTGCTGCGGTACACCACTTCGACGGCCATTCATCACCTCTATGCCTTTTTGCTGGTTGGGTTGCGTTTTACTGTATCTATATACAGTAATGGCATCGGGCATCGTTGCGCAACCAGAATCTTGCGCAAAAGCGTAGCCCACAGGTGCCTTGCGGCAATCGGTCGCCTTCCAAAGCGGGGGGCCTGGCCCTTTAACTGCAAGGCACAAGCGTCACAGAGGTGGCGCATCATCCTTCATGGCGTATCGGGGAATGGGACAATCGTGAACATCAAATGGGCTGAAAAGCTGCGCAAGGGCCTGCACGGCTCGGCCGACTCACTGGGCAACCTGTGCGTCGAGGCATTCCATTATCTGGCGCTGTTCGGCATTGGTGCCATCACTGCCTACGCGGCGGTGGTGACGTTTCTGGACATGCTCGGCAAGGGCGGGGTCAGTGTCGATGACATCTTGCTGCTGTTCATCTACCTGGAGCTGGGGGCGATGGTGGGGATCTACTTCAAGACCAACCACATGCCCATCCGCTTCCTGCTGTACGTGGCGATCACTGCGCTGACGCGCCTGCTGATCGGCGATGTCTCGCATCACAAGGCGCCGGATGAGGGCCTGCTGTACCTGTGCGGTGGCATCCTGCTGCTGGCGTTCTCGATCCTGGTGGTGCGCTACGCCTCGTACCGCTATCCCTCGACCAAGGTGCTGGATGCCAACGGCAAGGAAGTGGAGGAGGGCAAGTAAAACCCCTGGCCAAACCCTAGTTGGCCACGAAGTGACGCGGCGCGTGTTGCGCATCACGGGTCAGCGCGGCAAGCACCTGCATGGGGTTCTGGCCGAGTTCTATGGCCAGGCCCAGGCGGATGCTGTCGATGACCCGCTGCAGGCGCACCGGGTCGTTGCGCTGGGCCTGGCTGATCAGGCGCTTGGCGACCACGCCGGCGTCGTCGGACAGGGTCAGCATGATGCTGCCATCGAGGTTGGCGATGCTCAGGTTGACCCGGTACTCGGGGGCGAAGGCGGCGCTGATGAGTTCGAATGGGTTGTTCATGGTCATGCTTCTGCAGCAAATGGATTGCACAGGTTGACCGGACAAAAACCTCATTGGTTCAGCGCCGTTGATCGGCAGAAACGAAAACGCCCGGCTCTAGGCCGGGCGTTTTGTTGTAACCATCAGGCGTCTGGGTCACTCAGTTCCAGCACACCGCGCTTGCTGCGCAGCTTGCCGTAGAAGTGTTCCAGCGCATGGTTGAGCTTGGTGGCGGCACCATCGACCGCCTGGTCCAGCGAGGTGGCGGTGTGGGTCACGGAAATCGGCTGGTGGCCTTTCGGGCGAGCCTCCATTTGGCAACGTTTGTCATGCGGTCCGGGCTTGGCGCCGTTCTCGTCGCGCAGGTGGACCTCGATGCGGGTGAGGTCGTCCTCGTAACGTTCGAGTGAGCTTTCCAGCGTACTGCGGACCCACTCGTCGAGCCGGGCGTTACCTTCGATATGGTTGCTGCTGTTGACCTGGATTTGCATGATTCAATCCTTATTCAGCTTGCTCGCATGGAGGCGTGCCTAGGCCCTTGAGACCCTTGGAATTTCTGCGCCTCTTGACTCTAAGGTCAGGCAACCGAGGCATGATTTCAAGCCCTTTTTGAAAATAAATTTCTTGTTGCAAATGCACGTTGAGGGCCGCGCAACCTCCTGCGCAACAGGCAATGCTTTGCTTATGAGAATTGAAATCATTACTATTGCAGCCCCGAAAATGCCCGGACCTCCGCCATGAAGAGCAAAGCCGCCGGCCTCCCACTCAGCTACCGCCTGGCCGTGGCTTCACGTTGCCTGGCCGCGTTGTTGGGCGGTTATCTGCTGGCGTCCATGGCCAGTGTCTGCATCGCGTTGCTGGCGCCCCTGTCACGGGTAGACGCGACGCTCATCGGCTTGCTGCTGTCGTTCGTCTTCTACCTGCTGGCCTTCATCTGGTGCTTTGCTTGCCGCAGCGCCTGGCGTGCCTGGCTGGGCGTGCTGTTGCCCAGCCTGCTGATGGCCATGGCCAGCGGGATTGCCTACTGGATGAAAACCCCATGAAAGAAGGCTTCCGCCAGGCCATGGCCTGGCTGCACACCTGGACCGGCCTGATCTTCGGCTGGCTGCTGTTTGCCATCTTCCTCACCGGCACGCTGTCCTACTTCAAGGAAGAGATCAACCACTGGTCCCAGCCCGAAGTGCGCCGCCATGCGCTCGACCCGGTCAACAGCCTAGGCCTGGCCCAGCGCTACCTGGAGGCCAATGCCGCGCACGCCGGCAGTTGGATGATCCGTTTGCCTAATGCCCGCGAGGCTGCGCTGAGCGTGAGCTGGCGTGACCCCGAGGCCGGGCGGCGCGGCTTTGTCAGCAAAAGCCTCGACGCGCAGACCGGCCAGCCGGTCGAGGCCCGCGACAGCCGCGGCGGCGAGTTCTTCTACCGTTTCCACTTCCAGCTCGAGATGCCGTATCCGTTTGGCCGTTGGCTGTCGACCTTCTGTGCCTTCATCATGCTGGTAGGCCTGGTCACCGGGATCATCACCCACAAGAAGATCTTCAAGGAGTTCTTCACCTTCCGCCCTGGCAAGGGCCAGCGCTCGTGGCTGGACGGGCACAACGCAATCGGTGTGCTGGTGCTGCCGTTCCACCTGATGATCAGCTACAGCAGCCTGGTGCTGTTCATGTACATGGTGATGCCTGCCGGCATTCTGGCCAGCTACAGCGGCAACACCGGCGATTACTTCAACGAGCTGTTCGGCCGTGACGATCCACCCAAGGCGGCCAACGTCGCGACGCCGCTGGTGCCGTTGCCGACGCTGTACGCCAAGGTTCAGGAACAAGTGCCAGGTGCGCGTATCGGCTACATCCAGCTGCACAACCCCGGCGACAGCAATGCCCAGGTCACCTTCACCCAGGCCTCCGCCGACAACATCGCCTACAAGCGCAGCGCCAAGTGGACCTTCGACGGCACCAACGGCGCGCTGCTGAGCCAAGGTGCGCCGGAGAGCGGCGCGATGGCGACGGCCTTCAGCTTCGCCGGCCTGCACATGGGCAATTTCGCGGGTCCCTGGCTGCGCTGGCTGTACTTCGTGTTCGGTGTGGCCGGCACGGCGGTGATCGGCACAGGCCTGGTGATGTGGCTGGGTAAGCGTCAGCTCAAGCATGCCAAGAGCGAGCACATGCCAAGCGAGTTGCGCCTGGTCGAGGTGCTCAATATTGCCAGCATGAGCGGCCTGCTGCTGGCGGTGGCGGGGTTCTTCTGGGCCAACCGGCTGGTTCCTGTGGCGTTGGAAGGCCGCGCCGACTGGGAGGTCAACGCCTTCTTCCTGGCCTGGCTGCTGTCGCTGGTGCATGCCGTGTTGCGTCCCGGGCGTCGCGCCTGGGGTGAGCAACTGGCGCTGGGCGCGCTGGCGTTCGCCTTGCTACCACTGGTCAATGGCCTGACCACCGGCCAGGGCCTGGATCATTCGCTGCAGGTTGGCGACTGGGCCATGGCCGGGTTCGATCTCACGGCATTGGCCGTCGGCCTGTTCCTGGCCTGGGCGGCCAGCAAGATGCTGCGCGCCCCCAAACCTGTGGCCAAGCGCGCCTCGCGCGCGGCAAAAAAACCGACTGCTGACGTGGTCGAGGTAGGCTGATGCTAGGTATTGCGCTGATCGGCTTCGCAGGCTTCGCTGCCCTGTGCCTGGCCATGGAAAAACACTTCAGCGACCTGCTTGGGTGCAAGCCGCGCCCGCAACAGGTGCGCTTGCTGCGCGTCGCTGGCTGGCTGCTGCTGATGCTGTCGCTGGTACTCAGCGTGCACCTGCGGGGCTGGGGCCATGGCCTGGTGGAGTGGATCGCGGTGTTGATGGCGGGGGTGACCCTCTGGGTGTTCGTCCTGCCGTACCAGCCACGTCTGTTGCTGGGCCTGGCCGCCGCCAGCCTGGTGCTGGGCCCGCTGCTGGCTGTGCTGGCGGGGTGACCGCTTGAGCCAGCCGCAAGACATGCGCGAACCTGACGCCGACAGCGCCAGCGGGCGTGCGCGTTTCGTTCAGGTGTTCCTGGCGCAGCGGGCGCGCATGGAAGCGTTGGTCAACCGCCGCGTCGGCTGCCGGGCCACGGCATCGGACCTGGTGCAGGAGTTGTTCCTGCGTTTCTGGCGCCGCCCCGAGGTCAAGGTCGAGGCACTGGACACCTACCTGCTGCGCTGTGCCGGCAACCTCGCCATCGACCACTTGCGCAGTGAAAGCAGCCGCGAGCGCGTGGCAGAAGCCACCCACGCCGTGGATGAGCAAGCCAGCGCCGCGGAGCCTGAGCAAGCCTTGGAGGTCGATCACGACCTGCAACGCATCGAAGCCGCATTGCGTGCCTTGCCCGCGCGTACGCGTCAGATCTTTCTGCTCAACCGCATCCACGGCTGCACGTACAGCGAGATTGCCACGGCCATGCAACTGTCCCAGAGCGCTGTGGAAAAGCATATGATGCGCGCCCTCGAAGCGTGCAAGGCGAGTATCGCCGAGCCCGCGTCCACCATGCGCAGGCCAGGGAGCGCCCGTCGATGAGCCGTCCGAATTCGATCACTGCCGCGCAGTCACAAGCCGCCCTGCAGTGGCTGATCCGCATCAACGAGCAGCCTGAGCAAGCCCAGGGCGCAGCGTTCAAACGTTGGTTACTGGCCGACCCGGGGCATCGCGAAGCCTATGCCCAGGCCAAGGCGCTGTGGCAGATGAGCGCGGTGCCGGCGGCGCGGTTGGCCGATGAAGAGCGCGAAGGCCTGCAGCAGTACCTGGATGCCATCGCCCGGCCACCTGCCCAAGGCCGTTGGCGGCAACGTGTCTCCGCCTTGGCGGCGGCAGCCTGCCTGGTGCTGGCGGTCGGCGTTGTGGGCGGTTGGCACCCCGGCTTCTGGTTGCAGGACCTGCAGGCCGACTACAGCAGCACAGGGCACGTCCGCCAGCTGACCCTGGCCGACAAATCGCAAGTGACACTGGACGCGGGCAGCGCCATTGCGGTCGACTTTGCGCACGGCGAGCGGCGAGTACGGCTGCTGCGCGGGGCGGCGTTCTTTCAGGTCACCCACACGGGTGAGCCGTTTCTGGTAGCCGCCGCGGGCGGCGAGGTGCGGGTGCTGGGCACCCAGTTCGAGGTGCGTGAGCAGGGTGATGGCGCGCAAGTCACGGTGCGCAGTGGGCGTGTGGCGGTGACACCGGTGCAAGGCGAGGTTGCCCGAGAACTGACGGCCAATCAGCAACTGGCCTACGTTGGCGGCCGGGCGGGCAGCACCCAGAGCGTGGACAGCGAGAGCCGCCTGGCTTGGCGCCAGGGCTGGCTGAATTACTATCAGGTGCCGCTGGCGCAGGTGGTCGAAGACCTTGGGCGCTATTACCCGGGGCGCATCCTGTTGCTTGATGGAGAGTTGGGGCAGCGCAAGGTCAGTGGCAGTTTCCCGGTGCAGGAGCCTTTGGCGGCGCTCGACTCGCTCGGCAAGGTGATGGGCTTTTCGCGGCAGACCGTATTGGGGCGTTTGACCCTTATCCGCTAGGCACCGGTCGCGCAAAAATTTTTCAGATAACGGATGAGGTAACAGGGCGTGGCATCCGTGTAATGAGTGGAAGTGCGATTCATTCGCAGTCAATACCCACTTACAGGTCAGCGTCCATGAAGTTCACCCCGCGTTGCGTCCCCCTCTGGCTCGGTCTTGCAGTGTTCCCGGTCATCGCCATCGCACCGCTGGCCAGGGCCGCCGAGCAGATGCAGGCGTACACCTTCGCCCAACCGAGCCAGCCCCTGGCCCCGGCGCTCAATGCTTTCAGCCGTGCCACCGGCCAGAGCGTGGTCTACACCCTCGAGCTTCCAGGCGTGCAAGCACCCGCCCTCAACGGTACGTTCAGCGCCGAGCAGGCGCTGCAGCAATTGCTGGGCACCTCCGGCCTGGCCTGGCGCCGCGTCGATGCGCGCACCCTGACCCTCGAAGCCGTGGGCACCGATGGGGCACTGAACCTGCAGGCCACCACTGTGACCTCGCAAATGGACGCTTACAGCTACCAGCCCCCGGCCAGTGCCTCGATCATGCGTGGCCAAGGCCCGAACCAGGACATTCCCCAGGCGATCAACGTAGTCCCGGCCCAGGTCATCCGTGACCAGGCCCCACGTAACCTCGATGACGCCTTGACCCATGTCAGCGGCATTACCCAGGGCAATAACTTCGGCGGCACCTCCGACACCGTGATGAAGCGCGGCTTCGGTGACAACCGCGACGGTTCGATCATGCGTGACGGCATGCCCATCGTGCAGGGCCGCAGCCTCAACGCCAATACCGAGCGGGTCGAGGTGCTCAAGGGGCCGGCCTCGTTGCTGTATGGCATCCAGGACCCGGGCGGGGTCATCAACGTGGTCAGCAAGCGCCCGCAACTGCAGCAGTACAACGCCCTGACCGTGCGCGGCTCGACCTATGGCAGCGGCAAGAACGGCAGCGGCGGCGGCTTCGACAGCACCGGGGCACTGGGCGACAGCCCGTTCGCCTACCGGCTGATCGTCGATCATGAGGATGAAGATTACTGGCGCAACTTCGGCGTGCACCGTGAATCGCTGGTGGCGCCGTCGCTGGCCTGGCTGGGCGAGGACACCCAGGTGGTGCTGGCCTACGAGCACCGCGAGTTTCGCTACCCGTTCGACCGCGGCACGGCATTTGGCAGCAACGGCCACCCGTTGGACATACCGGCCACGCGTCGCCTGGACGAGCCGTTCAACGACATGCAAGGGCGCTCCGACCTGTACCGCCTGGAGGTCGACCATCAACTGGCCGATGACTGGAAGCTGCACTTCGGCTACAGCTTCAACCGCGAAACCTACGATGCCAGCCAGGTCCGTGTGACCGGTGTAAACGAGGCCAAGGGCACGCTGACGCGCAGCATCGATGGCACCCACAACGCCATGAGCCGCGACCAGTTCGCCACCGTCAGCCTGGCGGGCAACGTCGAGCTGGGCGGCCTGCAGCATGACCTGCTGCTCGGTATCGATCACGAAGACCGCAAGGTGTTTCGTGGCGACCTGATTCGCCAGACCGCGCAGTCCAGCTTCAGCTATGTGAACCCGGTGTATGGCCAGGAAGTGGAGGGCAGCAGCGTGCGCGCCAGCGACAGCGACCAGACCGACAAACTGCGCACCGATGCCCTGTTCATGCAGGACGCGGTGCACCTGGACGACCACTGGATTGTGGTGGCCGGCGCGCGCTTCCAGCAGTTCGACCAGTACGCCGGGCGCGGCCGCCCGTTCAAGGCCAATACCGACACCAGCGGCCAGGCCTGGGTGCCGCATGCCGGCATCGTCTACAAGGTCGATGACCAGCTGTCGTTCTATGGCAGTTACAGCGAGTCGTTCAAGCCCAACTCCAGCATTGCGCCGCTGACCGGCGGCGTGGTGCTGGACGCCTCGGTGGCGCCGGAGGAGGGCAAGTCGTGGGAGCTGGGCGCCAAGCTCGACATGCCGGGCAGCCTGACCGGTACCCTGGCGCTGTTCGACATCACCAAGCGCAACGTGCTGGTGGCCAATTTCGACAGCGGCACCGGCGAGACGGTCTACAGCAATGCCGGTGAGGTCAATTCACGCGGTGTCGAGCTGGACCTGACCGGGCAGCTCAGCGAACGCTGGAGCCTGATCGGCAGCTATGCCTTTACCGATGCCAAGGTGACCAAAGACCCTGACCTTGAAGGCAACCGCCTGCAGAACGTGGCCAGGCACAGCGGCTCGTTGTCGGCGGTGTATGACTTTGGCAGCCTGTTCGGCGCTGACCGCCTGCGCTTGGGTGCCGGGGCCCGTTATGTGGGCGAGCGTGCGGGGAATGCGACCAACACCTTCGACCTGCCGAGCTATACCGTGGCCGATGCCTTTGCCACGTATGAGACCAAGCTCGACGAACACAACGTGCGCCTGCAACTGAATGTGAAGAACCTGTTCGACAAGGTGTACTACAGCTCGGCGGTGAACCAGTACTTCGTGGCGGTGGGGGATGCGCGGCAGGTGAGCCTTTCCAGCACCTTGGAATTCTGAAGGGCTGCGCAGCGGCCCCATCAAAGGGTGAAGGCTGCACGATAGGCGCCGGGTGTCGCCCCGAGTGCCTGACGAAACCGGTTGCTGAAATGGCTGGCACTGGCAAACCCGCACAGCAACGCAACCTCGCCCAGTGGCAACTGGCCCAGGCGCAGCAACTGGCAAGCCCGATGCAGCCGCCGAGCCAGCAGGTACTGGTGCGGCGGCAAGCCGAAACTGCTGCGGAACATGCGCGCAAAGTGGTACTCGGACAAATTGCAGCGCACCGCCAGCTCGCCGAGGGTGATGGGCTGGTCCAGGTGCGCCTCGATGTATTCGACCAACTGTCGACGCAGGCTCGGCGCCAGCCCACCTTTCAACCGCAAGCCCTCACGTAGCCCAACCTGGCTGAGCACCGCGTGGTCGACGATCTCGTGCGCCAGGCTGCTGGCCAGCAAGCGCTCGCCGGGTTCATCCCAGTCCAGGCTGATTAATTGGTGAAAGCGCAGCGCCTGCTGCGGGTCGTCGAGAAACGTCGCCTCCTGCAACTGCAGCTCCCGCGGTTCGCGGTCCAGCAGGCGCACACAGCCGAGGGCGAACTGTGCCTCGCTGATGTACAGGTGGGCCAGGCGGATCTCGCCATTGACCACCCAGTTCGACTCGTGGCCGGCCGGCATGACGCACAGCTTGTTCGGCGCGCCCTTGTCGGCCGGGCGCTGGCGGCGAAACGTGCCGGTGCCATCGGCGATGTAGCACGACAGTGTGTGATGGCTTGGCGCCTGGTAGTCGCGGGCATCGTCGCGGTTTCGCCACAGTGCCGCAGCCAGGCCGTCGCCCAGGTGCGCGCTCAGCTCCAGACGGGCATGGGGCGAGGCGTGCATGGCGTTGAACACTTGCAACTGGGACAGTGGGGTCATGGGCGATTCCTCTGAGCGCCATCGTACTGCGAGTTGGCCGCGCAGGCAGCTAGCTGCAGTACAAAAGCGCAAGTTTGTGCAAGCGCGAAGGGGCCAGCAGGGCGAACACTGAGGGCCTCGGCGAGGGTTGCGCCCTCGATTCGCGGGGCAAGCCCGCTCCCACGGATGCGCCGCAGGTTTCGAGGCTGGGCGGTACCAGTGGGAGCGGGCTTGCCCCGCGAAGCGCCGGGCACCGATCTCGAAAGGCCCAAGGAACCACCGCCATGAACCTGTCCCTGTACTTGCTCACCGTCCTGATCTGGGGCACCACTTGGATCGCCCTGAAACTGCAACTGGGCGTGGTCGCCATCCCCGTATCGATCGTCTACCGCTTCGCCTTGGCCGGGCTGATCCTGTTCGCCATCCTGCTGCTCACCCGCCGCCTGCAACCGATGAGCCGCCGCGGCCACCTCATCTGCCTGGCGCAGGGCTTGTGCCTGTTCTGCGTCAACTTCATGTGCTTTCTCACCGCCAGCCAGTGGATCGCCAGCGGCCTGATCGCCGTGGTGTTCTCTACCGCGACCTTGTGGAACGCACTCAATGCGCGGGTGTTCTTCGGCCAGAAGATCGCCGCCAATGTGCTGGGCGGCGGCGCTTTGGGGCTGCTGGGCCTGGGCCTGCTGTTCTGGCCCGAACTCGGCCACCATGCGGCCAGTCGTGAAACCTTGTACGGCCTCGGCCTGGCGCTGCTCGGCACGCTGTGCTTCTCGGCTGGCAACATGCTGTCGAGCATGCAGCAGAAGGCCGGGCTCAAACCCATGACCACCAATGCCTGGGGCATGGTCTATGGCGCGGCGATGCTGACCGTGTATTGCCTGTTCAACGGCATCCCTTTCGCCATGGAATGGAACACCCGCTACATCGGCTCGTTGATGTACCTGGTAATCCCGGGTTCGGTGATCGGCTTCACCGCCTACCTGACCCTGGTCGGGCGCATGGGGCCGGAGCGGGCAGCCTATTGCACGGTGCTGTTCCCGTTGGTGGCGTTGAACGTGTCGGCGTTTGCCGAAGGGTACCAATGGACGGCCCCAGCGTTGCTGGGGCTCGTCGCGGTAATGGCGGGTAACGTGCTGGTGTTTCGCAAGCCTTCGCTCAAGCCAGCTGCCGTGTTGGCACGCTAGGAGGAAACCTCAGCCCTTCCACACCTGCGGGTTAACCAGGTCGCGCGGCCGCTCGCCCAGCAGCGCCGCACGCAGGTTGTCGATTGCCCGGTTGGCCATGGCCTCACGGGTTTCGGCGGTGGCCGATCCGATGTGCGGCAGGGTCAGGGCATTGGGCAGCTTGAACAGCGGCGACTCGCTCAGCGGCTCTTTTTCGTACACATCCAGGCCGGCGCCGCGAATAGTGCCGTTTTGTAGTGCGTCGACCAGCGCCGCTTCATCGACCACCGGGCCGCGGGCAATGTTGATCAGGAAGGCACTTGGCTTCATCAGCTTCAGCTCACGGGCCCCGATCAGTTTGCGGGTTGCCTCGGACAACGGCACCACGATGCAGACGAAATCGGCTTCGGCCAGCAGTTGTTCCAGGCTGCGCAACTGCGCACCCAGCTCTTGCTCCAGCGCGGTCTTGCGGCTGTTGCCGGCATAGATCACCGGCATGTTGAAACCGAACCGCCCGCGACGGGCAATGGCGGCGCCGATGTTGCCCATGCCGACGATACCCAGGGTTTTGCCATGCACATCGCTGCCGAAGTGGGCCGGGCCGACGGTGGCCTGCCACTGGCCGGCCTTGGTCCAGGCATCGAGCTCGGCCGTGCGCCGGGCGCAGCCCATGATCAGCGAGAAGCCGAGGTCCGCGGTGCTTTCGGTCAGCACGTCGGGGGTGTTGGTCAGGGCGATGCCGCGTTCGTTGAAGTAGTCGACGTCATAGTTGTCGTAGCCGACCGAGACGCTGGACACCACCTCAAGCTTGGCCGCGCCCTCAAGCTGCGCACGGCCAAGCTTGCGGCCGACGCCGATCAGCCCGTGGGCCTCGGGCAGGGCTTCGTTGAACTGGGCGCTGATGTCGCCGAGCTTGGGGTTCGGCAGGATTACGTTGAAGTCTTGCTGCAGGCGCTCGGCCATGGCCGGGGTGATACGGCTGAAGGCCAGGACGGTCTTTTTCATCGGGCAACTTCCACAAGAAAAGCTACAAGCTACAAGCTTCAAGCCACAAGAAAAAGCCACGCTTGCGACGATCTGCTTTTTCTTGCGGCTTGAAGCTTATGGCTTGCAGCTGCTTTCAGTTGGCGATCAGCACCTGATGGGTTTTCAGGTCTGCCTCATGGGCTGCAAGAATTTCCGGCAGCGAGTTGCGCAGGTACTCGACCCAGGTCTTGATCTTGGCATCCAGGTACTGGCGCGACGGGTAGATGGCGTACAGGTTCAGCTCCTGCAACCGGTACTCGGGCAGCACCCGTACCAGGCTGCCATCACGCAGGCCCTCGATGGCCGAATAGATCGGCAGCACGCCCACCCCCATGCCGCTGCGGATTGCGGTTTTCATGGCGTCGGCCGTGTTCACCTGGAACGGCGAGGTGCTGATGTTGACCATTTCCTGGCCTTCAGGGCCGTCGAACAGCCACTTTTCCAGCGGAATCACTGGGCTGACCATGCGCAGGCAGGCGTGCTTGAGCAGGTCGGCAGGCTTATGCGCGATGCCGTTGCGCGCGATGTAGGCGGGCGAGGCGCAGACGATGCTGTAGGTGATGCCCAGGCGCTGCGACACGAAGCCCGAGTCCGGCAGCTCGGTGGCCAGCACAATGGATACGTCGTAGCCTTCGTCGAGCAGGTCCGGCACGCGGTTGGCCATGGTCAGGTCGAAGGTCACGTCCGGGTGCGATTCGCGATAGCGGGCGATGGCATCGACCACAAAGTGCTGGCCGACCCCCGTCATCGAGTGAACCTTCAACTGCCCGGCCGGGCGGGCATGGGCGTCGCTGGCCTCGGCTTCGGCTTCTTCAACGTAGGTAAGAATCTGTTCGCAGCGCATCAGGTAGCGCTTGCCAGCCTCGGTCAACGCGATGCGGCGGGTGGTGCGGTTGAGCAGCCGTGTTTGCAGATGGGCTTCCAGATTGGAGACCGCCCGCGACACGTTCGCGGTGGTCGTATCCAGCTGCGCCGCCGCAGCCGTGAAGCTGCCAAGTTGGGCTACGCAACTGAAAGCACGCATATTTTGCAGGGTGTCCATGGGTCGCTCTCAAGGTAGAGGACAAAATTGTGTCACGAAGTAACGACGAAGTTATTAAAAGTTACCTTCGACCAAAGGCTGATTATCGCGCGTTTGGTAACAAAGATTCGCAGGAATATGCGCTTATCGCCAGTCCTGCGGCCCCCTAGAATTGCTCGGCCCCTCCACCTCTTCCTCGGGAAATCGCAGCTGTGCCGCGTCGCATCATCAGAACGCTTCAAGTGTTCAGTGCCTGTGCCCTTAGCCTCACCTTGAGCGGCTGTATCGGAACCTGGGGCATCGCCCCGCAAAGCAAGACGTTGCACGCCAACACCCTGACGACCGACGCGGCGATACGCGAAGCCGCCACTGACGCGCACTGGCCCGACCAGCAGTGGTGGCAGGCCTACCGCGACCCGCAGCTGAACCGCTGGGTTGCACTGGCCGTCGAAGGCAGCCCCAACCTGGCCATGGCCATGGCGCGGGTGCGCGAGGCCAAGGCCATGGCCGGTGTGGTCGAGTCGGCGGAAAAACTGCAGGCCAACGGCCAGGCGTCACTCAAGCGCCACAATTGGCCTGAGGACCAGTTCTACGGCCCTGGCGCGCTGTCGGGCGCCAATACCTGGGACAACAACGCCGCCCTCGGTTTCAGCTATGCCCTCGACCTCTGGGGCCGCGAACGCAATGCCAGTGAACAGGCCGTCGACCAGGCGCACATGAGCGTGGCCGAGGCCCGCCAGGCGCAGCTCGAACTGCAGAGCAACGTGGTGCGTGCCTACATTCAACTGAGCCTGCATTTTGCCCAGCGCGATATCGTCAAGGCCGAGCTCGAGCAGCAAGAGCAGATTCTGGCCCTGGCCAAGCGCCGGCTGGACGCGGGCATCGGTACCCATTTCGAAGTCAGCCAGGCGCAAGCGCCGCTGCCGGAAACCCATCGCCAGCTCGACAGCCTCAACGAAGACATCGCCCTGACCCGCAACCAGCTGGCCGCCTTGGCCGGCACGGGGCCGGGCGACGGCGCGCAGATCGAGCGCCCGAGCCTGACCCTCGGCGACCCGCTGAAGCTGCCCTCGGCACTGCCCGCCGAACTGGTGGGCCAGCGCCCGGACGTGGTGGCCAGCCGTTGGCAGGTGGCCGCGCAAGCCCGCGGCATCGACGTGGCGCATGCCGGCTTCTTCCCCAATGTCGACCTGGTCGGCAGCCTGGGCTTCATGGCCACCGGCGGCGGCCCGCTGGAGTTTCTCACCGGGCGCAAGTTCAACTACAACGTCGGCCCGGCCATCAGCCTGCCGATCTTCGACGGTGGCCGCCTGCGCTCGCAGCTGGGCGTCGCTTCGGCGGGCTACGACATGGCCGTGGCGCGTTACAACCAGACCGTGATCGGAGCGCTGAAAAACATCTCCGACCAGCTGATCCGCCGTGAGTCGATGAAAGAACAGTCGCACTTCGCCGCCGAATCGGTCGCCGCCGCGCAGAAGACCTACGACATCGCCATGGTCGCCTTCCAGCGTGGCCTGACCGACTACCTGAATGTGCTCAACGCGCAAACCTTGCTGTTCCGTCAGCAGCAGGTGCAGCAGCAGGTGCAGGCCGCCCGCCTGGTCGCCCATGCCGAGCTGGTCACAGCCCTGGGTGGCGGCCTGCAAGCGGGCCAGGACGTGCCGCAGCCAGGGCGCCAGGCTGCGCCGAAAACCCCGGCCACCCTGGCCGTTTTCGACAAGCAGCCGGATAACGCCGAATGAGCACTTCCAGTCTGCCCGTGCGCTGGCTGCAGAGCCTGGAGTGGCGCCGGGGCTTCTTTGCCTGGGCGCGCACCGATGGTGTGACCTGGGTCTACATCTTCAAGGTGCTGGCTGCCGCCTTCATCACCCTGTGGCTGGCCATGCGCCTGGAACTGCCGCAGCCGCGCACGGCGATGATCACCGTGTTCATCGTCATGCAGCCGCAAAGCGGGCACGTGTTCGCCAAGAGCTTCTACCGGGTGCTCGGCACCCTGGCAGGTTCGGCGATGATGGTTGCGCTGATCGCCATCTTCCCGCAGAACACCGAGCTGTTCCTGCCCAGCCTGGCCCTGTGGGTCGGCCTGTGCTCGGCGGGCGCCATGCGCTACCGCACCTTCCGTGCCTATGGTTTCGTGCTGGCCGGCTACACCGCAGCGATGATCGGCTTGCCGGTACTGCAACACCCCGACCAGGCCTTCATGGCTGCTGTGTGGCGGGTGCTGGAGATCGCCCTGGGAATTCTCGTTTCAACCTTTGTCAGCGCCGCGATTTTGCCGCAGTCGGCCAGCGCGGCCATGCGCAACGCCCTGTACCAGCGCTTCGGCGTGTTTGCCGGGGTGGTGGTCGAAGCCTTGCGTGGCGACAGCCAGCGTGACCGTTTCGAAACCAGCAACGTGCGCTTCGTTGCCGAGGCCGTGGGCCTGGAGAGCCTGCGTAACGTCACCGCCTTCGAAGACCCGCACATGCGCAGGCGCTCTGGCCGGCTGGTGCGCATGAACAGCGAATTCATGGCCATCACCACGCGCTTCAACGCCCTGCACCGGTTGCTCGAACGCCTGCGCGCACGTGGCCCATTGCAGATCGTCAGCGCCATCGAGCCCGGCCTGAACACCTTGGTCGCGTTGCTTGAACCCTACGTGGGCCGCGCCTTGACCGACTCGGACGCGCTGCGCCTGACGTTGGAGCTGGCCGCCTATAAAGAGGGCCTGCAAGCCCAGGTGCGTGGGCTGCGCACCGAGTACCAGCAGACCGACCCCAGCGAGTCCGACCTGCTCGACTTCCATACCGCTTTCGAGCTGCTCTACCGCTTCGTCGACGAGATGTACAGCTATGCCGAGACCCATGCCTCGCTGGCCGCGCACACGCATCAGCGCGAGCAGTGGGACGAGCCCTATGTGGCGCAGACCAGCTGGCTGGTGTCACTGGCGGCCGGTGTGCGCGCTTCGGCGGTGCTGTTGCTGTTGGGCAGCTACTGGTTGCTCAGCGACTGGCCCAGCGGCGGCATGATGACGCTGATCGCCACGGTCACCGTGGGCTTGTCGGCGGCTTCGCCGAACCCCAAGCGCATGTCGTTCCAGATGGCCTGCGGCACGGCGATCGGGGCCTTTGTCGGCTTCTTCGAGACGTTCTTCGTATTCCCCTGGATCGACGGCTTCCCGCTGCTGTGCATGGTCCTGGCGCCGGTCTTCGTGCTTGGGGCGTTCCTCTCGTCGCGGCCTGCCTATGCCGGTTACGGCGTCGGTTTGCTGGTGTTTTTCGCCATCGGTTCGGTGCCGAACAACCTGACCGTCTACGACCCCTACACCTTCATCAACGATTACATCGGCATGGTCATCGGCATGTTCGTCTGCGCCGCAGCCGGGGCGATCATCCTGCCGCCCAACAGCCGCTGGCTGTGGAGCCGGCTGGAGCAGGAGCTGCGCGAGCAGGTGCTGTTCGCCATCAGCGGCCGCTTGCGAGGCCTGGGCTCGGCCTTCGAGAGCCGCACCCGCGACCTGCTGCACCAGGCCTATGGCCTGGCGGCCGGCAAACCGCAGGTGCAGAGCGAGCTGATGGGCTGGATGTTCACCGTGCTGGAGGTCGGCCACGCCATCATCGAACTGCGCAAGGAGCAGGCCCGCGCGCCGATCCATCCGGCGTATGCCGAATCCCAGCCGTGGCGTCAGGCCATTCGCGTCATGGGCCGGGCGCTGGCGCGCTTGTTCCTGCAGCCCAGCGTCAGCAACCACGAGCGCGCCCTGGTGGCGGTGGACCATGCCATCAGCCGCGTGCAAGCCACCGATGAGCCGTTCGCCCGGCACTTCGACACCTCGGTGCTGCGCCGCGCGCAAAGCTACCTGCACTTCATCCGTTCTTCCCTGCTGGACCCTCAGTCGCCGCTGGCACCGGCGAAAGGATTGCACAATGCCCCGTGAAATCATGCCCCGTGAGATCGCCTTCCATGGCGTGTACATGCCCACCATGACCCTGATGTTCCTGTTCGCCCTGGGCCTGGCCTGGGGCCTGGACCGCTTCATCGCCAGCCATGACGGCTACCGCTTCTTCTGGCACCCGGCGCTGCTGCGCCTGAGCCTGTTCGTCTGCCTTTTCGGCGCCCTGGCGCTGTCTGTCTACTGGTGAGAAACCTTCGATGAAAAAGTTCTTCAGCCTGATCGCCACCCTGCTTGTGCTGGTGGCTGCCGTGGCGATCGGCCGCCAGTTGTGGCTGCACTACATGACCACGCCATGGACCCGCGACGGCCGTGTGCGTGCCGACATCATCAACGTCGCCGCCGACGTGCCGGGCTATGTGGTGGGTGTGCCGGTCAAGGACAACCAGCGGGTGAAGAAGGGCGACCTGCTGATCCAGATCGACCCTGAGCACTATCAGCTGGCCGTCGACCAGGCCAAGGCCCTGGTCGCCTCGCGCAAGGCCACCTGGGAGATGCGCAAGGTCAACGCCAAGCGCCGGGCCGACATGGACAACCTGGTGATCTCCAAGGAAAACCGCGACGACGCCAGCAACATCGCCAACTCGGCCCAGGCGGATTATCAACAGGCCCTGGCCGAGCTGGCGGCGGCCGAGCTGAACCTCAAGCGCACGCATATCGTGGCCACGGTGGATGGCTACGTGACCAACCTGAACATTCACAAGGGCGACTATGCGCGCACCGGTGAGGCGGTGATGGCGGTGGTCGATGAGCACTCATTCTGGGTCTACGGCTTTTTCGAAGAGACCAAGCTGCCGCATGTAAAGGTAGGTGATCGGGCCGAGTTGCAGATGATGAGCGGCGAGCGCATCACCGGGCATGTGGAGAGCATCGCGCGCGGTATTTATGATCGCGACAACCCGCAGAGCCGCGAGCTGATTGCTGACGTGAACCCCACCTTCAACTGGGTGCGGCTGGCGCAGCGGGTGCCTGTGCGGATTCACATTGATGAAGTGCCAGAAGGGTTTTTGCTGGCGGCGGGGACGACCTGTACGGTGGTGGTGAAGCCGGGGGAGGAGTGAGGTGTTTGCCCCAGTGTTCGCCGCAACCCTTCTGGCGCCCATGAGATCGAGCGCCGCCCGCGCGGCGCTCGATCTCATGGGCGCTGCAAAACTCAAGGCGAACCCTCGCAGGCTCACCCCAATCTCTACCCCGCAACCCCCACCAATACCGGCACCTCGACCCGGTCAATCACCTTCGCGCTGATCGACGGATCCAGCAACCGCCCCAATCGCGACAAATGCCGGTGCCCCATGATGATCAACTCGCACCCCAGCTCCTGCGCCTGGCCAACGATAACCTCCACCGGCTGCCCGGCCACCATGGCCCCTTGGCTGGCAAAACCCGCCTTTTGCAACACACGCACGGCATCCGCCACGGCGCTTTCGCCCAAGTGCTGCTCCTCGCAGGCAGCCGGGTATTCCTCCAGTTCCTCGGCGGTATAGGGCGCAGGTTGGTCGTGCACGGTAAAGGTGGTGTCGATGGCCAACAGCACGTGCAGTTCATGTTCGTCAGGGCGGCAGTAGCGGCGGGCGAGGGTGAGCAGGGCGGCAGCAGCAGGGGAGGCATCGATGGCAATCAAGACGGTGCTGGGCATGGGGATCCTTGGCTGAGGCTGAGTGATGTGCTTGCAGGTCCGGCCCTTTCGCGGGGCAAGCCCGTTCCCACTGGACTCCCAAAATGCCCAAACGCTGTGGAGTAAACTGTGGGAGCGGGCTTGCCCCGCGAAAGGGCCGGACCTGCCAATAACCCATTTATGGCCGAACATGCCCAGCAAATAAATGCCCCACCACGCAAGAGCGCATTGCGTCTGATGCAATCAACCAACCTGCTACCATCGCCTTTCCCACAGCTGTAACGGAAAACGGCCATGCAACTCCCGGACATGAACCTGCTCGTCGCCCTCGACGCCTTGCTTGACGAAGGCAGTGTGGTGGGCGCGGCGCAGCGCATGAACCTGAGCCCGGCGGCCATGAGCCGCACCTTGGGGCGCATTCGCGATGCCCTGGGTGACCCGATTCTGGTACGCGCCGGCCGTGGCCTGGTGCCCACCCCCCGTGCGCTGGCCTTGCGCGAGCAGGTGCATGGCCTGGTGGAGCAGGCTGGGCAGGTGTTTCGCAGCCGCGACGATGTCGACCTGGTGAACCTGGACCGTGCCTTCAACATCCGCACCAACGACCTGTTCATTGCCCTGTACGGTGCCCAGTTGCTGCGCATGATGCTGGCCCAGGCGCCGCGCACGGTGCTGCGTTTCGTGCCGGAGGGCAGTGGCGACGATGATGCGGTGCTGCGCAACGGGCACATCGACCTGATCATCAGCTCGGCCATCGAACTGGGCCCGGAAATCAAAGTGCAGAGCCTGTTCAACACCTACTTCGTGGGCCTGGCGCGTGTGGGGCACCCGATCTTCGACGCCCCGATCACTCCTGAGCGTTTTGCCGTCTACCCGCAGATCAGTGTGTCGCGCCGCGGCCGGGCCAATGGGCCGATCGATGAGGCGTTGGCCCAGCACAAGGTGGAGCGGCGCGTGGCGCTGATCACCACCAGCTTCCACTCGGCGATGTTCTCGTTGCCGGATTCGGACCTGATCCTGCCGATACCGGCCAATATCCTCAACAGCGTGCAGCGCTTGAAGCTGCCCTTGCGCTCGTTCGAGATCCCGGTGCCGCTGGCAAAAGTCAATGTAATGCAGGCCTGGCACCCGCGGTTCGACAACGACCCAGCGCATCGGTGGCTGCGCCAGACCTTGAGGGCGTGTGGCCGGTTGGACCCGTGAGCGCACCATCAATTGCGTCTGACGCAATATAAAGCTGCCAACAAGTCAGTTTTCGTCAGCATTCGATCTTCTTAGACTTGCTCCAGCCCTAAAATTGTTGCTGGAGATGTATCCCATGAGTTCCCTGACCGCGCCTTCTGCTGCGTTGGCCGCCGCCCCTGCGCCGGCCGCCCCTGCGCAGTCGGCGTTCGGCCTGCAGGTGGTGGTGGGGCTGTTCGGCGTGTTGCTGGCGGTGTTGTGCGCCGGCCTCAACGAGGCAGTGACCAAGATTTCCCTCAACGACATCCGTGGCGCCATGGGCATCGGTGCCGACGAGGGCGCCTGGCTGTTGGCCGTGTACAGCGCGGCTTCGGTCTCGGCGATGGCCTTCGCACCCTGGCTCGCCACGACCTTTTCGCTGCGCCGCTTCACCCTGTCTGCCGTCGGCCTGTTCGCCGTGCTGGGCCTGCTGCAACCCTTCGCCCCCAACCTGCACAGCCTGATGCTGCTGCGGGTGCTGCAGGGTTTCGCCTCTGGCGCCTTGCCGCCGATGCTGATGAGCGTCGCGCTGCGCTTTCTGCCACCGGGCATCAAGGTCTATGGCCTGGCCTGCTATGCCCTGACCGCCACCTTCGGGCCGAACCTCGGCACGCCGCTGGCAGGCCTGTGGACCGAGTATGTCGGCTGGCAGTGGGCGTTCTGGCAGATCATCCTGCCGTCGCTGCTGGCCATGGCTTGTGTCGGCTGGGGCCTGCCGCAAGACCCACTGCGCCTCGAACGCTTCAAGCAGCTCGACTGGCGTGGCGTGCTGCTTGGCCTGCCGGCCATCAGTTGCATCGTCCTCGGCTTGTCGCTGGGTGACCGCTGGGGCTGGTTCGACTCGCCGCTGATCTGCTGGCTGCTGGGGGGCGGCCTGCTGTTGCTGGTGCTGTTCATGTACAACGAATGGTCCGAGCCGCTGCCGTTCTTCCAGCTGCGCATGCTCTCGCGGCGCAACCTGAGTTTTGCCTTGTTGACCCTGGCCGGCGTGTTGGTTGTGTTGTCTGGCGTGGGCACCATCCCGTCAGCCTACCTGGCGCAGATCCAGGGCTACCGCCCGGCGCAGACCAGCCCGCTGATGATGCTGGTGGCCATGCCGCAACTCATCGCCCTGCCGCTCACGGCAGCGCTGTGCAACCTGCGCGTGGTGGATTGCCGCTGGGTGCTGGCGATCGGGCTTGGCATGCTGGCGGTGTCGTGCGTGGGCTGCAGCCTGTTGACCTCCGAATGGATTCGCGGCGATTTCTACCCCTTCTACCTGCTGCAGGTGTTTGGCCAGCCGATGGCGGTGTTGCCGTTGCTGATGCTTTCCACCAATGGCATGACCCCGCAGGAGGGCCCGTTCGCCTCGGCCTGGTTCAACACGGTCAAAGGGCTGTCGGCGGTGATTGCCGGTGGCCTGCTGGATGCCCTGGGCACCGTGCGCCGGCATTTTCATTCCAACCACCTGGTCGACAGCCTGGGCAACGCGCCGTTGATCGATGGCAGCGCCACCGGCCTTGCCCGACGCATTCATGAACAGGCCCAGGTACTGACCTCGGCCGACCAGTACCTGGTGATGGCCTGCATCGCCGTCGCTTTGATCTGCCTGATCCCCTTCGTGCCTACCCGGATCTTCCCGCCGCGTGCGGTGGCTTGAGCCCGTGAATGAATTCGAGAACTTGAGATGACCAACAACCGCAAGACAATCATCATCGGCTCGGTGCTCGCCGTGGCCGTGCTGGCCGGCATCGTCGGCCCCTGGATGTTTGGCAGTGACCACCGCCAGCGCACCAACGACGCCTACGTGATCGCCGACTACACCGTGGTCGCGCCCAAAGTCGCAGGCTTTATCAAAGAGGTGCTGGTCGAGGACAACCAGCAGGTCAAGGCCGGCCAGTTGCTGGCGACCATCGATGCCCGCGACTACCAGGCCGCGCTCGACGCTGCCCAGGCGCAATTGCTGGTGGCCAAGGCGCAGAGCGCCGACGCCCGCGCCACGCTGGAGCGCCAGGCGGCACTGATCGCCCAGGCCGAGGCCGCGGTAAAAGCGGCTCAGGCCGAAACCGCCTTCGCCGATCATGAAGTCAACCGCTACAGCCGCCTGGCCGAGCAGGGCGCCGGCACCGTGCAGAACGCGCAGCAAGCGCGCAGTGGGGTCGACCAGGCCCGCGCGCGCCTGGCCAATACCCAGGCGGCCTTGCTGGCGACACGCAAACAGGTGGATATCCTCACCGCCCAGGTGGCCAGCGCCGATGGCCAGCTCAAGCGTGCTGAAGCCGGGCTGGAAAAGGCCCAGCTGGACCTGTCCTACACGCGCATCACCGCACCGGTGGACGGCATGGTCGGTGAGCGTGCCTTGCGCGTGGGCGCCTATGTCAACCCGGGTGCTCGCCTGTTGTCGGTGGTGCCGTTGCAGCAGGCCTATGTGGTCGGCAACTTCCAGGAAACCCAGCTGACCCACGTGCAGCCTGGCCAACCGGTGAGCATCACGGTCGACACCTTCTCTGGCGAGCAACTCAAGGGCCATGTCGAGAGTATTGCGCCGGCCACCGGGGTCACCTTTGCCGCCGTCAAACCCGACAATGCCACCGGTAACTTCACCAAGGTGGTGCAGCGCATTCCGGTGAAGATCGTCTTCGATGACGGCCAGGCGCTGCTTGCACGGCTGCGCGTGGGCATGTCGGTGGAAGCCACCATCGATACCCGTGGCGACAAGCTCGAGGGCAAAGAGGTGAGCGCGCGATGAAGCCAGCATTACGCTTGAGCCCGTTGTTGCTGGCTGTGCTCATGGCCGGCTGCACCCTGGGGCCGGACTTCCAGCGCCCCGCCAGCCAGGCCCCGCAACAGTGGGCGGCGCTGCAAGGCGAGGCCGCAGCAAGCCAGCCGCAAGCCGAGCCGCTGGAGCTGCGCTGGTGGGAAACCTTTCACGATGCCCGCCTCAGCGCGCTGATCCAGCAGGTCTCCGAACGCAACCTGGACCTGCAGATGGCCAGTGCACGCCTGCTGCAAAGCCGTGCCCTGCGCAGTACGGTGGCGGCGGACGAAGCGCCTTCGGTGGATGTGAACGCGGGCTACAGCCGTGCTCGCAACAGCGCCGAAGGGCTGAGCGACCCCTCTGGCCATGCCGGTAAGTCTGCCTTCAACCTGTGGCAGGGTGACCTGGTCGCGGGTTGGGAGCTGGACCTCTGGGGCCGCGTGCGGCGCCAGGTCGAGGCTGCCGATGCGACGGTCGAAGTGGCCGAGAACGACCGCCGTGGCGTGCTGCTGGCGCTGCTGTCGGAAACCGCCGGCAACTACATTCAATTGCGTGCGGTACAGCACACGCTCGATGTCACCCGTGACAACCTGAAGGTGGCGCAGCACAGCTTGAAGCTGTCTGAAAACCGCCAGGCCGAAGGTGTCGCCACCCGCCTCGACGTGGCCCAAGCCAGTGCCCAGGTCGCTTCGATCGAAGCCCGCCTGCCCAGCCTGGAGGCCCGCCGCGACGACCTGATCAACGCCCTCAGCCTGCTCGCGGCCGAACCGCCACGCAGCCTGCAGGCGCAGCTGCTTGAAGGCGGTGAACTGCCCGCGCCGCAACAGCAGTTCGCCATCGGCTTGCCGTCCGAGTTGGCTGAGCGCCGCCCGGACATTCGCCAGGCCGAGGCGCGGTTGCACGCGGCAACCGCCAGCATCGGCGTGGCCAAGGCCGACTTCTACCCGAGCATTCGGCTGTCGGGCAGCATGGGGTTCCAGGCCATGCAGCTGTCCGACTTCGGCGGCTGGGACTCGCGCCGCTTCGCCTTCGGCCCGCAACTGTCGTTGCCGATCTTCGAAGGGGGGCGGCTTAAAGGCACGCTGGAGTTGCGCGAGGCGCAGCAGCAGGAAGCGGCGCTCAACTACCGCAAGGTGGTGCTCGGTGCCTGGCACGAGATCGACGATGTGCTGCGCCTGTACAACGCCAGCCAGTTGCGCCGCGACCACCTGGCCGAGGCGGTGCGGCAGAACCGCATCGCCCTGGAGACTGCCCAGCGCCAGTATGTGGAAGGGGCGGTGGACTTTCTCAATGTGCTGACGGTACAGGGTGCGTTGCTGGCCAGCGAAGAGCAGTGGATCGACAGCTCGGCAGCGGTTTCCCAGGCCTTGGTGGGGTTGTACAAGGCGCTGGGCGGGGGCTGGCAGGCGTTTGATACTCAGCCGTCGAAAAAGGTATGACGGTTGCGCTGGCTGTGCTGGCCAAACATCAAAGCGGACGCAGCAGCCCGAACCGCTTGCGCAACACCCAGCCCAGCAGCCGCCGCGGCAACAGCCTGGCGATCAGCGGCAACGCTGTGCTGCCATTGCCCAACCTCACCACCGCAGGCACCGCCGTTTTGCGCGTAGCCGCCAGCACCCCTTGGGCAAACACCGCTGCCGGCGTCGGCCGGTCCTGCGACGCCCGGGCGCGTGCCTGGACGTACTCGCGCAGCGGCCACCACGGTGAATCCGCCGCCAGTACCTGCTCGGCCTGGCGCTGGGCATTGCTGGCGAACTGCGAGGCGATCGCCCCCGGTTGCACTTCCATCACCCGAATGCCAAACGGCGCCAGCTCCAGGCGCAGGGCATCGCTCAGGGCGTTGACCGCGGCCTTGGAGGCGCAATAGGCACCGGCGAACGGCGTGACCAGCACCCCGGAAACGCTGCCGATGTTCACCACCAGCCCGCGTGCGCGACGCAGCAGCGGGAACAGCGCGCGGGTCACGCCGACCACGGCGAATACGTTGGTTTCGAATTGCTGGCGCATGGCGTCTACGCCGCCGTCGAGCAGCGGGCCCATGGCGCCGTAGCCGGCGTTGTTGATCAGGATGTCGAGGCTGGCGTGGCGCGCTTGCAGCTCATCGGCCAGTTGCGTCAGGGCATCGCTGTCATTGACGTCCAGTTGCCGGGCGGTGAAGCCGGCAGCGGACAACTGCTCGACGTCTTCAGGCTTGCGGGCGGTGGCCCAGACCTCGTGGCCGGCATCGCGGAAGGCGTTGGCCAGGGCGCGGCCGATGCCGCTGGAACAACCGGTGATCAGGACGGTGGGCATGGGGAGGGCCTTGGGTCTGGGAATTGTGTGTGGCCTGCGCCGGCCTCTTCGCGAGGCAGCAATGCGTCAATTGGCAAATGTACCTTGCAGACGCTCGGCACGAAACTCCAGCGTCTGTGCCCGGTAGCCGGAACGCAGAGGCGGTACCGGCAGGCAATCGTTCCATTCGGCACCCGGTTGCAGCTCACCCGGCCCGCGATAACGCGGCGCGCTGTAGGTGTTTTCGGCAAGGTTGACGGTATCGCCCGGCGCATACGCGCCCACGCGCCATCGCAGCTCGGTGAGCGGGACTTTGTTGCCGTTTTTCATGTGCACGTGCAGCGCGCGGTCGGCGGGGCACTTGTCAGGGGCGTAGCTCAGGCGCAGGTCCAGGCGTGCCAGTTGCGTGGCTTCGCGGGTGTCTTGCCAGGCGACGAACAGGGCGACCAGGCCCAGGCCGCAGACAGCGGCCAGGGATATCGGCAGGGCTTTGGCCGGGTAGCGCAGCAGCAGCACCAGCCAGGTGAGGATGAGGAAGGCACCGATGATCATGGGGCTTGCAGACCTTGGTTGCGCGGGGTCTGACCATCGTAGCTTGAAATGGGGGAGGGCTCAAAAGCGGGAGGGCTTTGCCCTCCTTTCGCGACACAAGGCCGCTCCTACCGGATCGTGTGATCTTTGCAGGTGCGGCCCCGGGGTTTCACTTACTGCGCGATGGTTTTCACCGAAACACCACGCTCGACCGGCGTCGAGGTGCGCCCGTAGACGTCCTCGAAGCGCTCGATATCATCCTCGCCCAGGTAGCTGCCAGACTGCACTTCGATGATCTCCAGTGGGATCTTGCCTGGGTTGCGCAGGCGGTGGATCGAGGCGATCGGGATGTAGGTCGACTGGTTCTCGGTCAGCAGGAACACGTTCTCGTCGCACGTCACTTCGGCAGTGCCGGACACCACGATCCAGTGCTCGGCGCGGTGGTGGTGCATCTGCAGCGACAGGCTGGCGCCCGGCTTGACGGTGATGTGCTTGACCTGGAAGCGGCCGCCCATGTCCACCGAGTCGTACGAGCCCCATGGGCGGTACACTTCCAGGTGGTTCTGAGTCTCGCTGCGGCCCTGCTCGTCCAGGGTCTTGACCATCTGCTTGACGCCTTGGACCTTGTCCTTGTGGGCAATCATCATGGCGTCCTTGGTCTCGACCACGACGATGTTCTCGAGGCCGATCACCGACACCAGCTTGCCATTGCCATGGATCATGCAGTTGCGGCTGTCCTGCACCACCACATCGCCTTTGGTGACGTTGCCGTTGTCGTCCTTGTCGTGCACTTCCCACAGCGACGACCAGCAGCCCACGTCGCTCCAGCCGGCCGACATCGGCACCACGCAGGCACGCTGGGTCTTCTCCATCACCGCATAGTCGATGGAGTTGTCCGGGCAGCAGGCGAAGGTGGCTTCGTCGATGCTCAACACATCGTCTTCTTCCTGGCTGCGTTCCAAGGCCAGCACACAGGTGTCGTAGATGTCGGCGTCGTGCTTTTTCAGCTCTTCGAGGAAACGGCTGGCGCGGAACAGGAACATGCCGCTGTTCCAGAAGTAGCCACCGGCCTTGACGAACTCGGCGGCGCGTTTTTCATCGGGTTTTTCGACGAACTGCGCAACCCGCGCCACGCCTTCTGGCAGCAGTGCGTCCTGGCTGGAGCGGATGTAGCCATAGCCGGTCTCAGGCTTGGTCGCCGGCACGCCGAACAGCACCATCTCGCCACGCTCGGCGGCCACGGTGGCCAGGGCCAGGGCGCGCTGCAGGGCTTTCTGATCGTCGATCACGTGGTCGGCAGGCAGCACCAGCATCAAGTCGTCGCGGCCTTCGCTGACCAGCTTCATCGCGGTCATCGCCACGGCGGGCGCCGTGTTGCGGCCGAACGGCTCCATCAGGATGGCCTGGGTTTCAAGTTTCAACGCGCCGAGCTGCTCCTGGACGATGAACTTGTGGTCCTTGTTGCAGACCACGATCGGCGCATCCATGCCTTCGAACACCAGGCGCTGGATGGTTTGCTGGAACAGCGTGTGTTCACCGGTCAGGGCCAGGAACTGCTTGGGGAACTGCTTGCGCGACAGAGGCCACAGACGCGAACCGCTACCACCAGAAAGAATTACCGGGATCATGATGTTTCTCCAATAAGGTCGTTAACGAGGCAGGGGATCAGTTGGTGGACACTGGGCGGGTGACCCAGACCGGCGACAGGCTGCTGCCCGAGCCGGTGACGTACAGCACGGCAGCTTCGCCGCGCTCCAGGGCGACGGGTTTGACGTCGCTGACTTTCTTGTCACCTGCATACAGGGCGAGGTTGACCTTGACCGGGTTGATCTCACGCTCGCCACGGCCTTTGGCTGCTACCGGGGTGACCACTTCGGTCTTGCCATCGGCGGTCTTCAGGGTCAGCGACTGGTCGCTGAGGTTCTGGACGCGTACCAGGGCTTTCTGCTTGTTCTTGAACGGTGGCTCTTCGATCAGTTGCGGGTTGCCGCTGCCGCTGTTGACCAGGGTGTAGTACTTGTCCGAGGCCAGTTTGACCGGGACGCTCTTGCCGCCGACCTGGGCTGTGTAGTCGCCACCGGGCAGGAAGCTGAAGTCGCTGCTGGCCTGGGCGCCGACTTGTTTGATCTGGGTATTGCCGACCGAGGCGGCGGCCGGGGCGCTGGCAGCGTTGTACAGGCGCACGAAGGTCGAGCCTTTCGGCGCGGTCGGGCCATACAGCGCGGCATCGGCGCCGGCGAAGGCCTGCATCGAAGCAAGGGAAAGGCCGGCCGCGAGGGTGAGGGCTTTGGCAATGGAAGTTTTGGTAGTCATGTGCGTGTTCCTCTCTATCGATCAGTGGTTCGTCCGGGTGGACGACAGGGCCAGGTTTTCTTCGGATTTACGGGTGTTTTTCAGTTGCGCGATCCACTGCGGATCAAAGCTGCTGAGGTCGTTTTTCATGGGCAGATAACGTTCGGGGAATTCCCACACCACCACTTGTGGCGCGGCATTTTTGAAAGCATCGCTTTGCAGGTACTTGAGCATCGGCAGCAGCGGGCCATGGCCGTCTTCGGCGTAGTTGGCGACGTCGCTGTGCAGGGCTTGCTGCAGGGCACCGAGGAAGTTCCAGTGCGGGTTGGCGCTGTAGCTGGTGCCTACCAGTGCGACCGGAATCTGGCTGTCGGCGAACAGCGCATCGCCCGCCTCGCCTTCGGTTTCGGCTGGGCGTGTTGTGCGTTGCTGCAGGTTGTCCGGCGCCGGCAACAGGTTGCTGAACAGCGGGTCGAGTGGCAGGAAGTTGGTCAGGTCGCCCTTGTACGGCGCGGTACTGCCGGCTTCGGTGATGAAGGCCTGGGGGTCACCATTGAGCAAGCTCTGGCGGCTGACCGCTTCGGCCAGCGCCTGTGCGGCGACTTCGGCGCCCATCGGCGTCCAGTGGGTGTCGGTGCGCAGGAATACCTGGCCACGGGCCTTGGCCTGCTCCAGGGGCGCCATCAGGTCCGGGGCGAACACGTTGGCCTGGCGGGCCTGGGCATGAAACTGGTTGTACAGGTCGTCATGCAGGCTGGCTGGCAGCTCCTTGCCCACATACTCCGAGTAGACCCGCGCCTTGGCCGGCACGATCGCCAGCACCAGCTGGCTGCCATGCTGCTGCAGGGTGTCGCGCACGCCACGGATAAGCGCCAGGTTTTCCTGCATCAGTTGCTCGGCACCGGCGGTGGGTTTGAACTCTTCATCGCTGAACAGCCATTGGTCGCGGCCCAGCACCACGCCTGGGCGCCCTTCGTTGAACAGCTTGAAGTCCAGTGCCGCCCAGAGGTTGGTGCCCAGGCGCTTGATCGGGAACTGCTCGTCGTAGTGGGTCTCGGCGGCCTTGGCCAGCTTGCCGTTGAGCAAGGTCATCTGGGCGGTGCGCTGGAAGCTGTCCAGGCCGCCAGTGGACCAGGCGCCCATGCCGACCAGCAGGCCGAGGAACGACAGCGAATAGGTAATGCGTAATGTCCGGGTCATGGTCATCAACCTCAGAACTGGAAGTAAAGGAACGGCGAGTAGCTCTGCGCCGAAAGCTTGAGGATCGAGGCCACGAACAGCAGCAGGATCAGGACGCGGGTCATCACCCGGGTCCAGTCCAGGCCAATCGAGCCGTCGGCGTTGATCTGCACCGGGGTCGCCTGCGGCGTCGGCTTGGCATTGCGGTAGAAGTCGCGCAGGCCGAAGTACGCCAAGGTGAGGTAGGCGATGATCAGGGTGGCTACTTGCAACCCGGTGAGCTGGGCGCGGTTGAGCTCCGACAGCTGCCATTCACCAAAGCTGAACATGGCGCCGTACATGCGGCCGGCCACGTGCAGGTTCTCGGCCCGGAAGATCACCCAGCCAACCACCACCAGCAGGAAGGTGAACGCCCACTTGACCGGGTTGAAGCGCTGCGGGTTGGTGTCGAGGCCCAGCGCCCGCTCGATGGCCAGCCACATGCCGTGCCAGGCGCCCCAGATGATGTAGGTGAAGTTGGCGCCGTGCCACAGCCCGCCCAGCAGCATGGTCAGGAACAGGTTGCGGTAGGTATTGAAGGTGCCTTTGCGGTTGCCGCCCAGGGTGATGTACAGGTAGTCGCGCAGCCAGGTCGACAGGCTGATGTGCCAGCGGCGCCAGAACTCGGTGATCGACTGGCTGATGTACGGCTGCTTGAAGTTCTCCATGAAGCGGAAGCCCATCATCAGGCCCAGGCCGATGGCCATGTCGCTGTAGCCGGAGAAGTCGAAGTACAGCTGCGCGGTATAGGCCAGGGCGCCCAGCCAGGCGTCGCCGGTGGTCGGGTTCTGCAGGGCGAAGCAATGGTCGGCGACCACTGCCAGGGTGTCGGCGATGAACACTTTCTTGATGAAGCCCTGCATGAAGCGGGTGCAGCCTTCGGAGAACTTGTCCAGGGTGTGGGTACGGTTGTTGAACTGGTCGACCAGGTCCTTGAAGCGCAGCACGGGGCCGGCGATCAGGTGCGGGAAGATTGCCACGAACGCTGCGAAGTCGATCAGGTTGCGGGTGGCCGGGGTGTCGCCGCGGTACACGTCGATGATGTAGCTGATCGACTCGAAGATGTAGAACGAGATACCGATCGGCAGCAGCACGTGGGTGAGGATGAACGGCTCCAGGCCAAACGAGCTGACGATCGCGTTGAGGCTGTCGACGCCGAAGTTGGCGTACTTGAAATAGCCGAGGATCGCCAGGTCGACGCCCACGCCCAGCAGCAGCCAGCGCTGCGCCGGCTTGGTGCGTACGCCTGCTGCGCCGACTTTAAGGCCGATCCAGTAGTTCCACAGGGTCACGCCGGCGAACAGGGCGAGGAAGTCCACGCGCCACCAGGCATAGAAGATGTAGCTGGCGACCAGCAACAGCAAGTTGCGATAGCGTTGCCCGCTCAAGTAGTACAGGCCGAGGAAGATCGGCAAGAACAGGAACAGGAACACGTTGGACGAGAAGACCATCCCGGTTCTCCTAATTTGTTCACAGCATCCAGGGCAAAGCGCCCCCCAAACCCCCCAGTTCATGACTGGAGAGCAACTCATTTCCTGTGGGAGCGGGCTTGTCCCGCGAAGAGGCCCGAAAGGGCAAAGGCGTTGTCGCTGCTGACGCCTTCGCGGGGCAAGCCCGCTCCCACACAGATCACCCCCGACAGGGGTGTTACTTCTTCGAAGCCGCGCTCGGGTCATAGACCCGGGTCAGGTTGCCGCCCAGCCTGAAGCTGTCGAATGGCTGCATGCCGTGCTTGCGCTCAAGCGTGTCGCCCACGCACTGGTACAGCGCGCACCAGGGCTCGAGCCAGGCGTACTTGCTGTCGACCTTGAGGTCTTTCATGTCCTGTTTTTCACCTGCGCGCTCTGCGAAATGGCGCGGGTCGCGGGCGCCGGCCAGCACGCCTTCGCCCAGGCGCTGCAGGGCGAAGTTGTTCTCGCTGCGCAGGTCCACACCGTTGGCCTTGGCGAAGCTTGCGATCATCGCCAGCGGCGGCAGGGCGTAGTTGTGGTAGGCCAGGGCGCGCTGCTTGCGCTTGACTTCATTGGGCAAGAAGCCCTGGTCGTCGATCTGGTTGGCGCCGACCTTGTATTCCTTCACGGCCCAGTCGAACAGGTCGCGGCGGTCGGTGGCCACGGCGGTGGCCATCACCGACCAGGCGGCCCAGTAGCTGTGGTTGTTGATCTTCTCCAGCGGCAGGTCGCTCCAGTCACGCACGGTCTGTTCGGCCAGGCGGGCGAACCAGCGCTCGATCTGCTCGGCTTCGGTCTGGTGCGCGGCCAGGGGCTGAGAATTGGAGAACTTCAGGCGCAGCCATGAGCCGCTCATGCTGCCCAGCGCCCATTTGCGCATCGACTTGCCGGTGTGGTTGTAGTCGGTGGACAGCAGCGCATCGGCGCGTGCCCAGGCCCCCAGCCAGGTCAGGGTGCAGTCGAGCTGCGCCGGGCGGCCATCACGCATGTACTGGTTGACCATCTTGGCGACGCCGCGCTCAAGCGTGGTGATGTCTTTGGTGGAATCGCGGAAGGCCTGTTCCGAGTCCAGGTTCAGGGTCGCCCGTGCCTTGTCCGAGCCTTCGTACTTGCTGCGAAACTGCAGCGCGCCGGTGTAAGGCTTGGGCGCCGCTTCGCAGCGGAACTTGCCGTCGCTGGTCTTGAGCTTTTCGATCCCCTCGTAGTAGCCCTGAGGGGGCACCAGCGCGGCATGCGCGGCGCCGCCGACCAGGGCCAGGGCGAGCAGGGCGGGGCTGAAGATGTGCTTGAACGTGGTCATGGTCGCCTCACTGGCCGGCTTGCGCGGTGTGCGCAGGCACGGCGAAGTTGTTGCGTTTGCAGAGTTTGGCCTCGACCTTCTGGGTGCCGTTTTCCGGCCCCTGGATCTCGAAGGCCAGCAGGTTCTGGTTGGCCCAGTCCTCGTCCTCGCGCATCTGGAAGACGAAGCGGCCGTCGGTGTCGGAGGTTTCCGGCTTCTCCAGCTTGATGTCCTCGTGGCGGCCATTGAGGTACCAGAGGGTCGCTTGCAGCACCTTGACCGAAGGGTCTTCGAACTTGACGTCCATCTGCAGGTTGCGGTTGATCAGGTCTTTGATCACGCCGCCCTTGCCGTTGACCATCAGCTCGTTCTTGCCAGGCTTGAGTGTGCTGCTGGCGCTCATCAGGGCCGGGCGCGCGTCGCAACCGTCGTCGAGCAGGCCGAGGATCTGCCGCCAGATGGTTTCCTGGTCCAGGCGATACAGCGGCGAGAATTCCCAGATGAGGATCTTCGGTGGGTTGTTCTGGAATTCCTCGCTGCCCAGGTACTGGATCATCGAACCTTCCAGGCCACCGCCAGGGAAGGCGACGTTGAGCACGTCGGCGCCGATGTACTGCTCGAGGAAGCCCGAGAAGTTGTAGTTCTTGCCGCTGTGGCTGGTACCGACCAGGGTGATCTGCGCATTGCCGCCGTCGCCGAACAGGTCGTCGCCGCCGCTGGCGCCTTTCGGCTCGGTGGCGAACTGGTCCATGTACTGCACGGCGTAGCTGGTGCCGCAGAGCTGGCCGGCGACGTTGTGCAGGGTGCCGGTCTTGCCCATGCGCCCAGATTTGTGGGTTTCGAATTCCTTGCGCGGGATGCCTTCAAAAGCCGGCATGTGGTGCACGGTATCGGCCACGATCTTGGCGGCGCGCTCGGCGCCATATGGCGTCCAGTGCTGGTCGCCGCGGAAGTAGAAGTCCTTGCCCTGGTCGGCGGCGGCCAGTTGCTCGTTGGTCAGCGGCGACAGGTCGGGGACGTTGTAGCCCATGCCGGCGAAGCGCTTGAGCATGGCTTGGTAGTTGCTCAGGGCCTTCTGGTAGTCGAAGGCGGCCTTTTCTTCGGGCTTGAGCATGTTGCGGTTCACCAGGCCACGGGTCGGCTGGTAGACCACGACCAGTTCCACGCCACGTTTCTTGAACGCGTCGTGCACCTGCTGCAGGCGTTTGTAGCCGGCGGGCGTGGTGGTGAACTCGGTGCGCAGGTCTTCGCGGGTACGGAACAGCCAGTCGCCCTGGGCCTGCACCAGCGTGGTGAAGTTCTGCTGGTAGCGGGTGGTGTAGCGGCTGGCGTCGTGCGCCTCGGGGCACAGCTGGCAGCAGGGTTCGGCGCTGAACGTCGGGGCTTTCACCTCGTCGGCGCGCACGCCCTGGCTGATCGCCAGGAGGGCGGCGGACAGGCCCAGCAGTTTCATCAGGTGTGGAGTCATGGTCTGGGCTTCCTTAATCGATCATTTCGGTCTGGCGTTCGACCGGGTCGATCAGCACAGCCTTTTGCTGGCGCACCAGTAGGTCGAGGATTTCGTCCTGGCGCTCGCCGAGGATGCCGTTGAGGCTGATGCCGTTGGCCTTGCGCGGCGCGAGCATGGAAACCTTGTACAGCTCGACCGACAGCGGCGAGTCGATCGACAGCGGCCCGGAGCCGTTGGCCGCCAGTTCACCGCCGACCACGATCAGCGACACCTTGGTGTCGAACGGGTCGAGGGCGATGTCGCGGTCGGTGTCGGAGAGGTCCTTGATGTGCCCGTACACACCGACCAGGCCGTTGGCCATGGCAACGTTTTCGTACAGGCGGATGTTCACGCTGTTGCGCACGCGGATGCCGTGGCGGCGGTTGTTGATCAGCTTGTTGCCCCAGATCAGGTTGTCGCCGCTTTCGTACAAGGTGATGCCGTCGGTGTGGTTGCGGTAGATCTCGTTGTAGGCGATCAGGTTGTTGACGCTGTTACGGTCGATCACCACGCCCGAGAGCTTGTTGTCGTAGCTCTTGTTGTTGATGATCCAGCTGTCGTTGACCTCACGCGAGACGATGATGCCGTGCTTCTTCTTGGTGCCGTACACGGTGTTGCCGGCGATGATCAGGCGGTGCGAACGGTCGTGCGGGTCGATGCCGTAGACGATGTTGTCGCGGTAGGTGTTGTCCTTGACCACAAAGTCCTGGGTCTCGTAGCAGTAGAAGCCGTACCACATGTCGCTGAACTCCGAGCCGATGATCCAGCCGGTAGGTTCGGCGCGGCCCATCTGCTTGGACATGTTCGGCGTGTACTGCGAGATGCTCACACCGTAGGACTTGGACTTGGCGTAGCCGAAGCTGGCCATTTTGGTATTGACGATGTAGGTCTCGGTACCGCCCCACGACAACAGGAACGGGCGGAACTCCTTGGGCGAGCGGAAGGTGGCCGGGCCGTTGTCCTTCTCGCGCCAGCCGGTGACCTGGGTGTCGGTGACGAACAGCTTGCCGTCGTTGACCAGGAACGCGCCGCCTTCCTGGGAAAGGCGCAGTTGCTTGACCTTGCCGTCGATCTCTAGGATGCCCTTGTGCCCCACCACGATCGGCAGGCGCGACAGGTACACGCCCGGCTCGACTTCGCGCAGGTACTGCTTGGGTACCTGCTTGCTCAACTCGACCAGGTCGACATGGCCGTCGTCGACGAAAATCGCCTGCGGGATGCCATGCTGACGCTGCACCCACTCGGCGGCCTTGTTGTCACCGCCGATGAATTCCTTGAGCGACACTTCTTGCAGCATGCGGCGCACGCTGACCTTGCCCTTGTGGCTGCGGTCGATCTTTTTCTGCACGGCCTCGGCGGTGAAGCCGGTGAGGTCGGGCAGCTTGGGCGGGTCCATGTGCAGCGGTTCGACCGGTGCGGCAGAGATGGTGTAGGTCTTGGCCTGCTGCAGTTCCTTGGCGACTGCCGTGGGTTCTGCGGCGACGGCAAGGCCTGAGGCCAGCAGCAAGGCGCTGGCCAACAGGCTGTGACGTAGGTGTGGGTGAAGGGTCATGGCAACAAATCCTCTACCGGCCTCAGAAGCGCCAGATCACGTCGACGAAGGCACGGTGCATGTACGAGTCCGCTTCCTTGCCATAGGCATCGCCCGGCTTGAATACACCGGCACGCAAGCGCACCAGGGCGGACGGTTCGTCAATGGCCTGGCTCATTGAAGCGGGCAGCAGGCCCTGCTTGAAGTACTTGGTCACGACCACGTCCATTTCCTGGCCGAGGTCTTTCTCGCCGTTGACCAGCGGGCGGCTGACGCCGTTGTCGTTGACCGCAGCATTGATGCCGCTGGAGCCAATGTTCTGCTGGCCATCGACGCGCCAGAACTTGTGGTAGATGAAGCTGGCGTCGTAGTCATCGCGCAGCTGCCAGGAGGCAAATAAAGTGGCTGCCTGCAGGTTACCCAGCTCGCCGCGGAAGGCTTCGCCGAAGCGGTGCACGCGCGAGCGGGTACCGGTGAAGTTGGAACGGTTGCTCTCAAGGCCGGTCTGCTCGAAGTTGTTCGAACCGTCGTCGCCACCGCCGCCGCTGCCACGGGCATAGGCCGCGCCGACTTGCCAGTTGGGGTCCAGGCGCAGGCGGATGCCGAGGTCGGTGGCCCAGGCGTTGACGTCGCCGCTCTGCTTGCCGGTAGCCACCTGCTCGTCGCCTACGGCCTGGCTGCTCAGGGTGTCGCGATCACCGGTCAGCCAGGTCAGGCTGCCCCAGTAGTTGACGGTGTGATCGTTGCGCCAGTTGTAGGCGTCGCTGTTGGCCTCAAGGCCCAGCCAGGTGAGGTCGCCGGTGCGGGTCTTGTCCAGCGCATCGACCGTCTCGCCGGGGTTTTTCAGGCTGCCGCTGTCGTGGGTGTGGTGGGCGCGTACGCCAACCCAATGGCCAGGCGTCCACTGCGTGGCGACGTTGCCATAGATGTGCGTGCGGTCCTTGTCTTCCGGGGCCAGCTCGGTGAGGTCGGTGCGGTATTCGCTGAAGCGCTGGGCCACGCCCAGGTCAGCCTTGAGCAAGGTGGTGTCGAAGGACCAGTTCAGCGCTTCGATGTTGGTGTCGCGCCACATGCCGTCGTCGCTGCGCAGGCGCTGGCGGCCGAAGCGCAGCTGCTCGCCCGGGTAGGCGGTGAGGCCGCTGTAGCCGACCCAGAACTCGCGCATGGCCAGGTAGTTTTTGTCTGGCTTGCGGCTGTCGTCGCCGGTGTCGGTGGTGGTGCCGTCATCGTTCTGGCGCAGGGTGTCGGTTTCGATGGTGTCGGTGGCGGCAACGGCCTGGCCCATGGCATAGGCGCTCCAGTTGCCACGCTCGCCGTACACCCATGGGCGCAGGTCGAGGCCCAGGCCGTTGACGTCGCCACCAGGGCGAGTGCCCAGGTCGCGGTCATCTTCCGATTGACCGGTGATTTTCACGTCCAGGCCGAAGTTTTTCTCGGCGGTCATGTCGGCCAGGGTCGGGCAGGACCACAGCAGGGCGAAGCTCAGGCCAATGCCGGCTTTCACGAAGGGATTGAGCGTCATAGCGAGTCCTCACCGTCTACTTCTTTTTCGTCGTCTTGCAAGGCTTCGAGGGCCAGGGTGCTGTTGGCGCCTTGGCTCATGCTGCCGCGTGCCTGCTTCTCCTGCGCCAGCAGGCGTTGGGCCTGGCTGCGCTGGTCAGGCGAGAGTTGCTGGTCGAGTTGCTGCAGCAGCTCGCTGGACTGTGGCGTCGGGTTTAGCTGCGACAGCTGGGCGAACACCCAGGCGTTGGTCGGCTCGCTGCGGATGCCATGGCCTTCGCTGAACAGCTGGGCCAAGGCATAGTCGGCGCTGTTCTGGCCGCCACGGGCGGCAGTCAGCAGGTGGTCGACGGCTTTCTGCGGCTCGACATTGCCCAGGTAGCCGCGGCGGTACAGCTGGCCCAGGTAGTAATGGGCGCTGATTTCGCCGGCGTCGGCAGCGGCCTGCAGGTGCTGTTCGGCCTTTGCAGCATCGGCCGGCAGTGTCTTGCCTTCGTAGTAGAGGCGGCCCAGCAACAGTTCGGCGCGCGGCTGTTCGGCTTCGCGGCCTTTGTCGATGTAGGCCATGAGCTGGTCGGTATCGCCCAGTTCGGGGAAGTCGTAGACCAGTTGCGCCAGGTTGACCCACGAGGCCGGGTTGGCCGGGGCCACATGTTCGAGCAGGTCCTTGGCGGTCTTTTCGTCGGTCTGGCCGAGGCTGCGGTCGGCCAGCACGCGGGCGACGCTGTCGACCCGGGTGGCCGGGACGGCGCCACGGGCATAGGCGGACTTCAGCTGGCCCAGCAGTGCGGCTTGCTGGTCGGCCTGGCCGCGCTTCTGGTAAACGGTGGCCAGTTCGACGTAGCAGATGTCGGTGGTGTTCAGGGCGGCCTTGCAGATGCGTTCGACCTCGCCCAGGTGCTGGTCGTAGGTGCCCTGGGTGCGATACAGCAGCACCTGGGCCAGGCCCGCCTCGGGGTTGCCGGCCGCGCGCCACTGGTCGATCTGCTGCTGCGCGTTGACGTTGGGGAAGCTCTGCGGGTATTGCAGGTAAAGCATCGCCAGCGGGATCAGGGTGTTGTTTTCACCCTGTTGGGCGGCGTGCTTGAGCAGGCTTTCGGCCTCTTCGCGTTCTGCCTGGGTGCTGTCGGGCTTGGCCACCAGCAGGCGGCCAAGGCGCGCCTGGGCCCGTGGCGAGGTGGCGGCCGCAGCGCGGTAGGTGGCCTCGGCTTGCTGGATTTGCGCCGGGTCACGGGTGGCCACCTTGATGTCGGCCAGGCCCACTTGCGCGTCGCTGTAGCCCAGGTCGGCCAGGGCCTTGTAGTTGCGTTCAGCCAGGGCGGTGTCGCCGCGCTTGAGGGCTTCGTTGGCCAGACGCTGGTCGGGCAGGCCGGCACAGCCGGCCAGGGCGATGGCCGCGGCCAGGGCACAGAGGCCCAGGCTTGCGCTTTTCTTATGGGGAATCATCGCTGGATCCTCTTACAGCCCACGGGCCGCGGCTTTGTCGATCAGCCAGTTGAGCGACGGGCCACGGTCGCTGCTGACCGAGGCCGGGCGCCCGGCCAGTTCGGCCGGCAGGCCGCTGTCAGGCTTGATCTGCACGCGGATGTCGGCGGCCAGGTTCTCGTTGTCGAGGCTGGCGCTGCTGACGATCTGGCCAGTGCGCACTTCGTCTTCGCCGGCCACCTGGAAGTTGACCCGGGTACCTGGCTTGACCTCGTCGAACTGGCGGTAGCTGAAGCGGGCCTCGACCATCGGGTTGCTGGTGCGAGGGATCAACTGGAAGATCGGCTGGCCCTTGGCGGCGTACTGGCCGTCGTCCACCAGTTGCCGGGCAACCACGCAATCGCAGGGGCTGGTGAGGGTGCCGGAGAGTTGCTTGCCGAACAGCTCCTCGACCTTGGCCGGCTCCAGTTGCGAGTCGTCCAGGTGGCCCTTGAGCATGTCCAGCATGCTGGTGCTGAAGCTTGCCAACGGCGCGCCCTTGACCACCAGGCCACCGCTTTCGACCAGGCTGTTCACGGTGCCGTCGCGGGGCATGGTGACGCTGGTGGTGGGCACCGCGACCACGCCGGCTTCGGCGTGGCTGACGAAGTACATGCCGTACAGCGACTTGGCCACGAAGCCGAAGGCGGCCACACCGACCACGAACACACCCAGGGTCACGCCGACCGCCTTGAGGCGACCGAAGGCGGTCAGGCCGCTGCCGCCATCCTTCTGTTTGCGCGCCTTGGTGAAGTTGTCGCGCTGCAGCGTGCTGAGCACATCGCCGATGCTGATCAGTTCGCCCGACAGATGGCTGGTGATGATGTGGCGCAGGGTGGCGATGTCGCGCGGTTCGAGGTTCTGGAACTGCGCGCCGGTACGGCCATTGCTCGGGTTGAAGGAGCGCACCTGGAACTCGATGTCGATCGACAGGCCCAGGTTGTCGACCACGAACTGCAGACGCCCGCGCAGCACATCACCCACCGACAGTGGCTGTTTGCTGTGGAAGCTCAGGCCACCGGCGGACAGGTCATCGACCTTCACTTCGTGGGTTTGGCGCTGGGTATCCAGGAAGCGCAGCTTGGCTGGAATGCGCACCCGGGCGTGTTGGCGCTGGGCTTCGGACTCATGCACGACGTTGACGTTCACGGCGGTATTCATGGTGGTTTGTTCCTGTTAGATCCGATCCGGTTGGGCTCACACGACCATGAACAGCACAGCAACGAAGATGCTGGCCGCCGAGAAGGTCATGGTCCGCGAGGACCAGGTGTTGAACCATTGTTGAAAGCTGGCGAGGTCACGCTTGAGGGCAGTGGGCTGGCGAGTCCAGGACTGCTTGTCGAGGCGGAAGAACACGTAGATCTTCATCATCGCGCCGACGATCTGGTTGTAATAAAGAATCAGCGGATAGGCCGGCCCGACCTTGTGCCCCGAGCACAGCAGCATCACGGTCAGGATCAGGCGGGTGATGCCGATCCACAGCAGGTACACCAGCAAGAAGCCGAGGCCGAACTTGAGGCTGGCGATCACCGCCACGGTCAGGCCCAGCAGGCTGGTCCACATCGACACGCGCTGGTCGAACAGGACGATGCTGGTGAACAGCCCCAGGCGCTGCAGGCCCAGGCCCAGCGCGCGCGAGTTCTGCCGCAGGTTGTTGCCGTACCAGCGGTACATCAGCTTGCGGCTGGCCTTGAGGAAGCTTTTTTCTGGCGGGTGCTCGACCGTGTTGATCGCGGCATCCGGCACGTAGAAGGTGTCGTAGCCAAGGCGCATCAGGCTGAACCAGCTGGACTTGTCATCACCGGTGAGGAACTTGAAGCGGCCCAGGCGCCAGTGCATCAGCGAGTCGCTTTCGACGTCGGCGATGAACTCGGGGTTGGTCACCACGCTTGCGCGGAACATCGACATGCGCCCGGTCATGGTCAGCACGCGCTTGGACAGGGCCATCGAGCACATGTTGATGTGGCGCTGGGCGAAGCGCAGCTTGTGCCACTCGCTCATGATGTAGCCGCCGCGGACTTCGCAGAATTCGTTGGTGGTCAGGCCACCGACATTGGGGTAGAGCTTGAACCAGGGCACGGTCTTGCATACCACGCCATCGGCCAGCACGGTGTCGCCATCGATCACGGCCACCACGGCGTTTTCGTCCGGGAGCATCCGCGAGATGGCGCGAAAACCATAGGCCAGGCCGTCACGCTTGCCGGTGCCGGCGATGCGCACGATGTCCAGCTTGACGTGCTCTGGCGGGTTGTATTTGGCCCATAGGCTTTTCACCAGCAGTTCGTCCGACATCTCCACCAGCGAGCAGACCACGGTGGTGGGGAAGCCGCAGTTGATGGCTTCGCGGATCACCGAGCTGTACACCTGTGCGGTGGTCAGCGCATCGATACGAAAACTGGTGACCATCAGGTACACATGGGACGGGTCCGCGGCCTTGCCCAGTTTCTGCACCTTGCGGCGCAGGTACGGGTAGACGGCGTAGAGGAAGATCATGCCGCGGATGAAATGGGTGGCGCCCATGGAGTAGCGCCAGATGCCGACTGCGCCGACCAGGAAGATGAAGTGCTTCGACTGCGAGTCGAAGATATCGGCGGGCAGGGCCAGGGCGATCAGCATGAGCAGGCTCATGTAGAGCAGCCATCCGGCGCACTGCAACAGCACTGTCTGGAGCCTTTGCATGTTCAGCATCCGTCGCGAAATCAGGGAAGGAAGGGCAGCGCTTGGTGGGTAAGGAGTACCCGCGCTGCCCGGCCAGGGGTGTTACCAGCAGATGCCTTCGGTACGGCTGGTGCTGCACGTGGCGTTGTTCATGAAGCCGACCAGGTCAATCACCTGCTTGCCAGCGGGTGCTTGCTGGGCCAGGGCGCGGAACTGCTCGTCACGGTTGCCCAGGACGATGATGTCGGCGTTGTCGATGACCTGCTGGAAGTCGGCGTTGAGCAGCTTTGATACGTGGGGGATCTTCGACTCGATGTAGTCTTTGTTGGCGCCGTGGACACGGGCGTACTGGACGTTCTCGTCGTAGATGTCCAGCTGGTAGCCCTTGCCGATCAGGCGCTCGGCCAGTTCCACCAGCGGGCTTTCGCGCAGGTCGTCGGTGCCGGCCTTGAAGCTCAGGCCGAGCAGGGCGACCTTGCGCTTGTCGTGGGCTTCGATCAGCTCGAAGGCGTTTTGCACTTGCGACTCGTTGCTGAGCATCAGCGAATCGAGCAGTGGCGCTCGCACGTCGAGGCTGGCGGCGCGGTAGGTGAGGGCGCGCACGTCCTTGGGCAGGCACGAGCCGCCGAAGGCAAAGCCTGGGCGCATGTAGTACTGGGACAGGTTCAGCACCTTGTCCTGGCAGACCACGTCCATCACGTCGCGGCCATCGACACCTACGGCCTTGGCGATGTTGCCGATTTCGTTGGCGAAGGTGACCTTGGTGGCGTGCCACACGTTGCAGGTGTACTTGATCATCTCGGCCACTTCGATCGGCTTGCGGATGATCGGTGCGTCGAGCTCTTCGTACAGGCTTTGCAGTACGTCGCCGCTGGCGCTGTCCAGTTCGCCGATGACGGTCATCGGTGGCTGGTCGTAGTCTTTGATCGCGGTGCTCTCGCGGAGGAACTCAGGGTTTACCGCAACGCCGAAGTCGACCCCAGCTTTTTTGCCCGAGCAATCTTCCAGAATCGGGATCACCACATTCTTGACGGTACCTGGCAGCACGGTGCTGCGTACCACGATGGTGTGGCGGCGGGTTGTGTCACGCAATACGTAGCCGATTTCGCGGCACACCGATTCGATGTACTCAAGGCCCAGGTCGCCGTTCTTCTTGCTCGGCGTACCGACGCAGATCATCGACACATCGCTGGCGCGGATGGCCTCGGCGAAGTCGGTGGTGCCGCGCAGGCGGCCATTGGCGATGCCTTGTTGCAGCAGTGCTTCCAGGCCAGGTTCGACGATGGGCGACTTGCCCTGGTTGATCAGGTCGATCTTGGTGCTGGACACGTCCACGCCAATCACTTCATGGCCTCGCGCCGTCAGGCAGCCTGCACAGACCGCACCTACATAACCCAAACCAAAGATGCTGATACGCATCGCTATCACCTCATGTGTGTTTATCACGCCAGCTCTTCAGGAAGAGCCGGGCCAGGTTGATCAACATCAGTTTCCGGGCGCACGGGTCCATGGCGAATGCACACTTCGCCGAGCGCAGGCAAAATTAATCCGGAGCGCGAAAAGTTATGCGCTCAAACTTGGCAGTCAAAAGCCATTATTAAAAAACGTGCCTTGGTCTTCAGCCGTCTTTATTGCAATGCGCTACTTGGCGCACTGCTGTGCTTGTTTTTTCAAGTGGATAAATCCTTTGAAATCAACCACTAGGACGAATTGTAAGGGCGCGTCTCTCCTGCTTGGACAGGGCTGTCGGGGGGAGCCCGTTATTCCTGTCGAAGTTGCCGGGGCCGGTAGTGGATACCTGCCGTTGTCATCTGTAAGTCATTTCTCACAGCCCGTAGGCAGGAAAATCGTTACGGCACTATGAGCGATTGGGCGTAGCAGAAGTTCCTGGGTGGATTCTGCACCGATGAAAGATTTCTAAATAATTCTTCAGTGGCAAATAGTTTCATTCTGATAGCACCGGGCAGTTTCGTCCCGGTATATAAAGGGCGAGACTGAGGGGGGATGTTTTTATGCCAGTATCGAAAAATATTTTTCAAAATTCGTCAGAAAAGGTACGAACGGTCTTATGGCGTTTGGCGATAAAGGTGGGTTCGTTGGTTTTTTGGCGTCATAAACATGGCTTGGTGGCGATATGAAGCCTGCCCTGTTGCAGGGCTGGGGAGGGGTGTTGCAGCTGGCCTCATCGCGAACAAGCCCGCGAAGAGGCCCTCATCAAATCACTCGGCAGGGTGGTCGCGCAGGAACACCAGGTGATCAGGCTTGGACTGCTCGGCACTGTAGTAGTAGCCCTGCACATCAAATGCTTTGAGCTGCTCCGGGTCGTTGATGCGCTGCTCGATCACGAAGCGGCTCATCATGCCCCGGGCTTTCTTGGCATAGAAACTGATGATCTTGTACTGGCCGTTCTTGAAGTCCTTGAAGTCGACGTTGATCACCCGGGCCTTCAAGGCGCTGCGTTTCACCGCACTGAAGTACTCGTTACTGGCCAGGTTCAGCAGCACGTCGTCACCCTGGTCGGCCAGGGCCTGGTTCAGCCATTCGCTGATGCGCGTGCCCCAGAAGGCATACAGGTCCTTGCCGCGGGCGTTGGCCAGCTTGGTGCCCATTTCCAGCCGATAAGGCTGCATGAGGTCGAGCGGGCGGAGCAGGCCATACAGGCCAGAGAGCATGCGCAGGTGGCCCTGGGCATAGCTGAAGTCATCTTCGCCAAGGCTTTGCGCATCGAGGCCGGTGTACACATCGCCTTTGAACGCCAGCAGCGCCTGCTTGGCGTTGGCCGGGGTGAAGTCTGGGGTCCAACTGCCGAAGCGGGCGGCATTGAGGCCGGCGAGCTTGTCGGACAGGTGCATCAGTTCGCTGATCTGGGCGGGCGACAGCTCGCGCAGTTGCACGATCAGTTCCTGGGAGTCGTCCAGGTACTGGGGCAGGGTGAAACGTTCGGTCACCGGCGGGGTGTCGTAATCGAGGGTCTTGGCGGGGGAAATCACCGTCAGCATCGGGTCGGCTCCTGGAATCGTTGGCGCGATTCTACGGGCTGGGGCAGGCAAGTCCAAACTATGCCGACGATAGTCACAGACCATCGGCATGCCAGGCGCTATAGTGCGCGTTTTGCTGTTGCGGAGCTTCCCACCGTGCGCATTGCATCGGCCCTGCTGGCCGCGCTGTTGAGCCTGGCCGTGCAGGCCGCCCCTTCGCCCCAGGTGAGCCTGGACCGCAGCCTGTGGCCCGAGCAGCTGGACAGCCCGGCGCTGTTCGATGTCGCGTCGCGCGCGGAGATCCTGTCGTTCGCCCAGGTGCTGCACGAGAGCGAGCTGCTCGACGATGGCGCACTGGCGGCGCGGTTGGGCCTGCGGCAGGTCAACCTGCAGAAGGTGCGCCTGGTGCGGGCGCGCATGTGGCAGCGCTTGTGGCAGGGTTATCAACAGGCCCAGCGCAGCTGCGCGCAAGATGCCTCGTTCTGCTACCCGGTTACTTCGATGGCAGAATTGCGCACCCAGGCGGCCACGTTTGCCGCTGATGTCGGCACGTTCTACACCGGTTGGGTCGAGCCTAGCCACCAGTTCCATGTCCGTTACCTGGACGAGCAGCTGCGCAAGGCAGCGCTGCTGGGGCAAACCAGCAGCGAGGTCGAGCGCCTGTCCAGCCGTGAACGCAATGGCGATGAGCTCAACGATCGCATGTTCTTGCTGACCTTCGTCGGCGGCCCCGGCCCTGATGGGGGGAATACCGACACGCTTGCCGCCTACCTGCGCAGGCAGAAGCTCGAGGGCACGTTCTTTGTGCTTGGCAACCGCCTGCAGCAGCGCCGCGATGCCGGTGCGGCGAATGCACTGCGCCAGCTCTATCGTGGGCAATGCGTGGGTATCCAGGGCTGGGAATATCGCTCCCATGCGCAGTGGACGGCTTGGCAGGACTCGCTGCGGCGCAGCCAGGCACGGGTGCAGGCTGACCTGCCCGAGCAGTACGTGCCGCTGTTCCGCCCGCCTTATGGCCAGCGCCGGGCCGATGGCGAAGCCTTCATGGCCAGCCAGCAGTTGCGCGTGTCGTTATGGGATATCGATGCCCAGGATGATGGCGCGCTGAGCGCTGAGGCTTCGGCGCAACGGGTGCTGTCCTTGATGCTGCTGTGGCGCAAGGGCGTGATCCAGTTCCATGACAGCCTGCCCAAAGCCCAGCCGGCGGTGCAATGGTTGCTGCAAAATACCGCACAGAGCGGCATCGGTTGGGAGGACTGCCACGCCTACGGCCAGGCTCGACAGGGGGACTAATATTTGACTGTAGACCCGCCTTGCCCCCTCGCCAACCCCTGATTGTCATTCGGAAAAATAAACTTCACCGACACGTAAAAATACTTTTTCTAGTCATGGTTTATGCGGTATGAAGAAACCAGACAGCCGATCCCTGCAGCACAGGTGGCGTCATCCACCGTGTCAGGTTCGCTTCCCGCCCGTAGCAACGCGGATACGGGAAGACCGGCAGTCACTCTGCGGCGCAGCAGACCGCGCCGTGTGGCTTCGACATAAGGTGACCGAGTATGGATGACCAAGGACGCAACCCTTCCTCCAGCAAGCCAATCCTGTATGTGCTCGATACCAACGTCCTGATTCACGACCCCAACGCATTGCTCAACTTCGAGGAGCACCACGTCGCCCTGCCGATGACGGTGCTGGAGGAACTCGACAAGCTCAAGACCGGCAAGCAGACCATCGCCGCCGAATGTCGCCAGGCCATCCGCCTGATCGACCAGACCCTGGGTGACGCCTCGCCCAGCGATGTCGAACAGGGGGTACCGATCCAGCGTGGCAAGAGTGGGCCCAAAGGCTTCTTGTCGATCCTGATGAGCCCGCGCAACGAACCGAACCGGCTGCTGCCGGAAAACCTCAACGACAACATCATCATCAACCAGTTGCTGGAACTGCGGGCCAAGCGCACCGACCTTGACGTGGTGCTGGTCACCAAAGACATCAACATGCGCCTGAAGGCGCGCGCCTGTGGCATCGCGGCCGAGGACTACAGCACCGACCAGCTGGTCGATGACGTGTCGCTGTTGTCCAAGGGCTATCACTCGGTCACCGGCTCGTTCTGGGACCGGGTCAGCAAGGTCGACACCCGTCAGGAGCGGGGCCGCACCTGGCATCGGGTACAGCTGATCGACAACCTGCCGGCCGTGCACGTCAACGAATTCATCATCGATGAGCAAGGTTTCGTCGGCTGGATCAAGGGCATCCGCAGCGATGAACTGCTGCTGCTCGACCTGCATCAGGAACCCCTGTTGCACCAGGAAGCCTGGGGCCTGAAACCGCGAGACATCCATCAGAGCCTGGCGCTGTTCGCCCTGCTCGACCCGGATATCCACCTGGTCAACCTGACCGGCGCCGCCGGCTCCGGCAAAACCATCCTGGCCCTGGCGGCGGCCATTGAACAGACCATGGTCAGCAAGCGCTACCGGCGCATCATCGCCACCCGCAGCGTGCAGGGGCTGGACCAGGAGATCGGCTTCTTGCCGGGCACCGAAGCGGAGAAGATGGAGCCTTGGCTGGGCGCCATCACCGACAACCTCGAAGCCTTGCACATGGATGACGAGAGCACCCATGGCAGCGTCGAGTACATCCTTGAACGGGTGCCACTGCAGTTCAAGTCGCTGAACTACATTCGCGGTCGCAGCTTCCAGCAGAGCCTGATCCTGATCGATGAATGCCAGAACCTCACGCCGCACCAGATGAAAACCATCATCACCCGTGCCGGCTCGGGTTCCAAGGTGGTCTGCCTGGGCAACCTGGCGCAGATCGACACCCCCTACCTGTCCGCGACCAGCTCGGGCCTGACCTACCTGACCGAGCGCTTTAAGGACTTCCCCCATGGCGTGCACATCACCCTGCAGGGTGTGCCGCGGTCGGTGCTGGCCGAGTACGCCGAGTCGCATCTGTAACCCTTCGAGCCGGGCGGCGAGCCGCCCGGCCTCTTCGCGGGGCCTTCACTGATCTGGAATCGAGTGGTGAACCTGTGGAAGCGGGCTTGCCCCGCGAAGAGGCCACCACTGACAGTACATTCCGCTGCTCAAACCTGACCCACGGGTTTACACTCTTTGTTCCCTTCACAGGAGCAGAGCAGTGCTGACACATCTTGATTCCCAGGGGCGGGCCAACATGGTCGACGTCACTGAAAAGGCCGTGACCGAGCGAGAGGCCATTGCCGAGGCGCGGGTGCGCATGTTGCCGCAGACCTTGCAGATGATCGTCGATGGCGAGCACCCCAAGGGCGATGTGTTCGCCGTGGCGCGTATCGCCGGCATCCAGGCGGCGAAGAAGACCAGCGACCTGATTCCGCTGTGCCATCCGCTGATGCTGACCAGCGTCAAGGTCGAGCTCAGCGCCGAAGGCCAGGACGCGGTGCGTATCGTTGCCCGCTGCAAGCTGGCCGGGCAGACCGGTGTCGAGATGGAAGCACTGACCGCTGCCAGCGTTGCCGCGCTGACGATCTACGACATGTGCAAGGCTGTGGACAAAGGCATGGTGATCGAGCAGGTGCGCCTGCTGGAAAAACTCGGCGGCAAGAGCGGCCACTACAAGGTGGGCGCATGATCAAGGTCAAGGTGATGTATTTCGCCCGTTACCGGGAGTTGCTCGGGCTCGACGCCGAGCGCCTGGAAGGCGACTTCGCGGTAGTCGACGATGTGCGCAAGGCGCTGGTGGCCAAAGGCGAGCAGTATGCGTTGCTGGCTGAGCAGAACCTGATGTGCGCGCGCAACGAAGAGCTGTGCAAACTTGATGAGCCGCTGGCGGAGGGCGATGAAGTGGCGTTCTTCCCGCCAGTGACCGGAGGCTGAACATGACGGTGCGAGTGCAGCCAGAAGCGTTTGACCCAGGTTTCGAGGTCAATGCCATGCATGCCGCGAATGTCGGTGTTGGCGCGGTGGTGGGGTTCGTCGGCTATGTGCGGGACTTCAACGATGGTCGGGACGTGGCGGGGATGTTCCTGGAACACTATCCGGGGATGACCGAGAAGGCCTTGGCCAAGATCGTGGTCGAAGCCGAGCAGCGCTGGCCGTTGCTCAAGGTCGACGTGTTGCACCGCATTGGTGCGCTTGAGCCCGGTGAGCCGATCGTTTTCGTCGGCGTGGCCAGTGCCCATCGGCAGGCGGCGTTCGATGCCTGCAACTTCATCATGGACTACCTGAAGACCCGGGCGCCGTTCTGGAAGAAGGAAAACACCCAGGAAGGACCGCGCTGGGTGGAAGGCAAGCAGAGTGACCAGGAAGCGGCGGGGCGCTGGTAGGCAAGGTTGCGCCGATTCCCTGTAGGAGCGGCCTTGTGTCGCGATAGGGCCGCGCAGCGGCCCCAGCAATCTCTGCATCAAAGCTGAAATTTTGGGGCCGCTGCGCGGCCCTATCGCGACACAAGGCCGCTCCTACAGGGGCGGCGTCAGCATTCGGGCAATCAGTGGTGCTTGCGTGGTACCGGCGTCAACAGCTCATCAGGCGGCATCTCGCACTTGATCTTGCGCCCCAGCAGTTCTTCGATCGCTGGCAACTGGTAGGAATCGTCCTCACCGGCAAAGCTGATCGACACACCACTGGTCCCGGCACGGCCAGTACGGCCGATGCGGTGCACGTAGTCATCGGCATCTTCGGGCAGGGTGAAGTTGATCACGTGGCTGATGCCATCGATGTGAATACCACGGCCCGCCACGTCAGTGGCCACCAGCACGGTAATCCGGCCTTCGCGGAAGCTTTCCAGGGTGCGAATGCGCTTGTGCTGTGGCACATCGCCCGACAGTTGCGCAGCGTTGATGCCATCGCGCACCAGCTTTTCTTCGATGCGCCGCACCTCGTCCTTGCGGTTGGCAAACACCATCACCCGTTCCCACTTGTTCTGGGTCACCAGGTTGTACAGCAGCTTGTACTTGTCGCTGCCAGCCACCGCGTACACGTGCTGCTCGACGGTTTCGCTGGCCACGTTTTCCGGTTCGATCTCGACGATGGCCGGGTCGGTGGTCCACTGTTTGGCCAGGTTCATCACGTCTTCGGTGAAGGTGGCGGAGAACAGCAGGGTCTGGCGTTCGCTTTTCGGCGGGGTCTGGCGAATGATCTGGCGCACCTGCGGGATAAAGCCCATGTCGAGCATGCGGTCGGCTTCGTCCAGTACCATCACCTCGACCATGTCCAGGTGCACTTCACCGCGCTGATTGAAGTCCAGCAGGCGGCCCGGGGTGGCAACCAGAATGTCGCAATGGCGTGCTTCCAGGGCCTTGAGCTGCTTGTCGAAGTCCATGCCGCCGACAAAACTCATGACGTTCAGGCCGGTGTATTTGGTCAGGGCTGCGGCGTCCTTGGCAATCTGCACCACCAGTTCGCGGGTCGGCGCGATGATCAGCGCGCGCGGTTCGCCCATGTAGCGTTCCTTGGGCGGCGGCGTCTGCTGCAGCTGGGAAATGATCGAGATCAAAAACGCTGCGGTCTTGCCGGTGCCGGTCTGGGCGCGGCCGATCGCGTCCTGGCCACGCAGGGTGTAACCCAATACCTGCGCCTGGATCGGCGTGCAGTAGGGGAAGCCCAGGTCGTGGATCGCGTGCATCACTTCGTTGGACAGCTTGAAGTCGTGGAAGCGGGTTTTACCTTCCTGCGGCTCGACCACGAAGTCTTCCAGCTTCCACAGGCTGGCCTGTGGCTTTGGCTTGGGCTTGCGTTCGCGACGCGGTTTGTCCTTGGCCGGGTTGTCGACAGCGGCAGGCGCTTGGGCCTGTTGGCTGGTGTCGGCGCGTTGTGGGGCCGGCTGGGGCGCTGGCTGAGGCTGGGGCTGAGCCACAGCAGCGGGCGCAGGCTCGGGCGTTTTCACGCTGGCAGCGGGATCGACGGCCTGGGGCGCGGCGTCTCCTTTGCCGAATATTTTTTTGAGTGCCTTGAGCACGATCGTCTCATCAACTGGTTAAGGAATGTACGCCGGGCAGTGTAAAGCAAGAACCCGACGCGGCGTAGCGGAATACACCCACAACTACAGGCGATCAGGCTTATTGCAGCTGCTTGCTCAACCAGTCATGGATGTCGCCCAGCTCTTCGACCACCACTTCGTGTTCCATCGGGTACTCGTGCCAGCGGGCGGCGACACCCCAGGTATTAAGGTACTCGAGCGCGGTGCGGCCCATCGAGGGGATCACCACTGGGTCATGCACACCATGCAGGCACAGGGCCGGGGTGCGTTGCTGGCAGGCGCTCAGTTCATGGGCGTCGGAGAAGGTCGGGGCATAGGTGGACAGGGCGATCACGCCGCCCAGGGCTTCCTGCCACTTTATATAGGCCGTGTGCAGCACCACCGCGCCGCCCTGGGAGAAGCCGGCCAGGAAAATCCGCGCCAGGTTGATGCCCTTGGCCTGTTCTGCCTTGATCAGGGCGATGACCTGCTCGGCCGATTCCTCCAGCTGCGCCTCGTCGATGGCGCGTGCCGGGGTCATGGCCTTGATGTCGTACCAGCTGGGCATGGCATAGCCGCCGTTGATGGTCACGGGGCGGGTGGGGGCCTGGGGCATGATGAAGCGGGTGCTGAGCAGTCGTTCCTGCATGAATTCGGCAACCGGTAGGAAGTCGTAACGGTCGGCGCCCAGGCCGTGCAACCAGATCACACAGGCGTCGGCGGTTTTCTGCGGTTCGAGAATCAGCGGGTTGGTCATGACTGCTCCGAAAATGTGCGGGTCTTGTTATGGCGTGCTTAAAAAGAAGGCGCTGCAAATGATTGTCGGAAAAATAATGTCGCAACGATACAACTTTGCCTACTTGACGTGCGCTTAAACGCTTTAGCCGCCAACTGTGGTACGCCCTTTGCTACGAATCATACGATGCAAGGGTCAGGCCGTGACGGTAACACCCTTTGCAAGCGAAGGCTGTCATAGAACAGCCCATTGCGCCAATTGACCCAATAACAAGCCAACACGGGTCGGATACGCCTCAAAAGGGTGCGGTGCAATTCCGGCTCGGTACAACAAGAGCGATTTGGAGGTTGTGAATGAAGATGTTGAAAACCACCCTGGCAGTCCTGACCGCTGCCGCTGCGCTGGGCGCCGTGACTACCGCCCAGGCCGGCGCCACGCTTGATGCGGTAAAGAAGAAGGGTTTCGTCCAGTGTGGCGTGAGCGACGGTCTTCCAGGCTTCTCGGTACCTGATGCGCAAGGCAAGATCGTCGGTATCGACGCCGATGTCTGCCGCGCCGTGGCCGCCGCCGTGTTCGGCGATGCGACCAAGGTCAAGTTCAGCCAGCTCAACGCCAAGGAACGCTTCACCGCGCTGCAGTCCGGCGAAGTCGACGTGCTGTCGCGCAACACCACCTGGACCAGTTCGCGCGATGCCGGCATGGGCCTGGTGTTTGCCGGTGTCACCTACTATGACGGCGTCGGTTTCCTGGTCAACAAGAAGCTGGGGGTATCCAGCGCCAAGGAGCTCGACGGCGCGACCATCTGCATCCAGGCCGGTACCACCACCGAACTGAACGTGTCCGACTACTTCCGCGCCAATAACCTCAAGTACACCCCGATCACCTTCGATACCTCCGACGAAAGCGCCAAGTCGCTGGAGTCGGGCCGTTGCGACGTGCTGACCTCGGACAAGTCGCAGCTGTTCGCCCAGCGCTCCAAGCTGGCCGCGCCGGCCGACTACGTGGTGCTGCCGGAAACCATCTCCAAGGAACCGCTGGGCCCGGTGGTGCGCAAGGGCGACGAAGAGTGGTTCAGCATCGTCAAGTGGACCCTGTTCGCCATGATCAATGCCGAAGAGGCTGGTATCACTTCGAAAACCGTCGAAGCCGAGGCCAAGTCCACCAAGAACCCGGACAACGCCCGCCTGCTCGGCGCTGACGGCGAGTACGGCAAAGACCTCAAGCTGCCCAAAGACTGGGTAGTCCAGATCGTCAAGCAAGTCGGCAACTATGGCGAAGTGTTCGAGAAGAACCTGGGCCAGAGCACCGACCTGAAGATCGACCGTGGCATGAACGCCCTGTGGAACAACGGCGGCATCCAGTACGCGCCACCTGTGCGCTGATGGTTGCACCCTGCGGCGGCATTCCGCCGTCGCAGGCTGTTCGAATCCCTACTTTCCGGGGCACTTCATGCAAAATCGAATCGGCGCACAAAAGGGGCTATCCCTGAGTGATCCACGTGTGCGCGCGTGGCTGTTCCAGATCCTCACGATCCTGTTCGTGGTGGGCCTGGGCTGGTACCTGTTTCACAACACGCAAACCAACCTGCAGCACCGGGGCATTACCTCCGGCTTCGACTTCCTCGACCGCAGTGCCGGCTTCGGCATCGCCCAGCACCTGATCCCTTATGTGGAATCCGACAGCTACGCGCGGGTGTTCGTCATCGGCCTGCTCAACACCCTGCTGGTCACCTTCATCGGCGTCATCCTGGCGACGATCCTGGGGTTCATCATCGGCGTGGCGCGGCTGTCACCCAACTGGATGATCAACAAGCTGGCGACCGTGTATGTGGAGACCTTCCGCAACATTCCGCCGTTGTTGCAGATCCTGTTCTGGTACTTCGCGGTGTTTCTGACCCTGCCAGGACCGCGGGGCAGCATCAACCTCGACGACATGTTCTTCATCAGCAACCGCGGGCTGAACATGCCCGGTGCCTCGATGGCCGAGGGCTTCTGGCCGTTTACCGTTGCCTTGGGGCTGGCGATCGTGGCCACGGTGGCGATGGTGCGCTATGCCAACAAACGCTTCAACGAGACCGGCAAGCCGTTCCACAAGTTCTGGGCAGGGCTGGCGCTGCTGGTCGTCATCCCCGGTCTGTGCGTATTGCTGTTCGGCAGCCCGGTGCACTGGGAAGTGCCGCAGCTCAAGGGTTTCAACTTCGTTGGCGGCTGGGTGCTGATTCCCGAACTGCTGGCCCTGACCCTGGCGCTGACCATCTATACCGCGGCGTTCATCGCCGAAATCGTGCGCTCGGGCATCCGTTCGGTCAGCCATGGCCAGACCGAAGCTGCGCGTTCGCTTGGCCTGCGCGAGGGCCCGACCCTGCGCAAGGTGATCATCCCCCAGGCACTGCGGGTGATCATTCCGCCACTGACCAGCCAGTACCTGAACCTGGCGAAGAACTCGTCGCTGGCGGCCGGTATCGGCTACCCGGAGATGGTCTCGCTGTTCGCCGGTACCGTGCTTAATCAGACCGGCCAGGCCATCGAGGTGATTGCCATCACCATGAGTGTCTATCTCGCCATCAGCATCAGCATTTCGCTGCTGATGAACTGGTACAACAAGCGCATTGCGCTGATCGAGCGGTGAGGATACGCCCGTGAATGCTCATGTTTTCAAACCTGACATGCCGCCACCGGTAAAAACCGTCGGCGTGCTCGCATGGATGCGGGCCAACCTGTTCTCCAGCTGGCTCAACACCCTGCTGACGTTGTTCGCCGTGTACCTGGTGTGGCTGATCGTGCCGCCGCTGGTGCAGTGGGCGTTGATCGACGCCAACTGGGTCGGCACCACCCGCGCCGATTGCACCAAGGAGGGCGCCTGCTGGGTGTTCATCCAGCAGCGCTTCGGCCAGTTCATGTACGGCTACTACCCGGCGGAACTGCGCTGGCGCGTAGACCTGACCGTGTGGCTGGCGGTACTTGGCGCCGCGCCGCTGTTCATCAAGCGCTTCCCGCGCAAGGCCGTGTATGGCCTGGGCTTCCTGGTGCTGTACCCGGTCCTTGCCTACACGCTGCTGCATGGCGGCTACCTGGGCCTGGAAAGCGTGCCGACCAGCCAGTGGGGCGGGCTGATGCTGACCTTGGTGATCGCCACGGTGGGTATCGTCGGTGCGTTGCCGCTGGGCATTTTGCTGGCATTGGGGCGGCGCTCCAGGATGCCGGCGGTGAAGGTGGTGTGCGTGACCTTCATCGAGTTCTGGCGTGGCGTACCGTTGATCACCGTGCTGTTCATGTCGTCGGTGATGCTGCCGCTGTTCCTGCCTGAGGGCATGAGCTTCGACAAGCTGCTGCGGGCGATGATCGGCGTGATCCTGTTCCAGTCGGCGTACATCGCCGAGGTGGTGCGTGGCGGCCTGCAGGCCATCCCCAAGGGGCAATACGAAGCGGCTGCGGCCATGGGCCTGGGCTACTGGCGTGCGATGGGGCTGGTGATTTTGCCCCAGGCGCTGAAGCTGGTGATCCCCGGCATCGTCAACACCTTCATCGCCCTGTTCAAGGACACCAGCCTGGTGATCATCATCGGCCTGTTCGACCTGCTCAACAGCGTCAAGCAGGCCGCAGCCGACCCGGCCTGGCTGGGCATGGCGACCGAGGGTTATGTGTTTGCCGCCCTGGTGTTCTGGATTTTCTGTTTCGGTATGTCCCGCTACTCCATGCATCTGGAGCGCAAGCTGGACACTGGCCACAAGCGTTAGGAGTTTCGAAATGAGTGAAGCGATCAAGCAGCCTGCTGGCCCCGAAGGCATCATCCAGATGCAGGGTGTGAACAAATGGTACGGCCAGTTCCACGTGCTCAAGGACATCAACCTGAATGTGCGCCAAGGCGAGCGCATCGTTCTGTGCGGGCCGTCCGGGTCGGGCAAGTCGACGACCATTCGTTGCCTCAACCGCCTGGAGGAACATCAGCAGGGGCGCATCGTCGTCGATGGCGTCGAGCTGACCAACGACCTCAAGCAGATCGAGGCGATCCGCCGTGAGGTGGGCATGGTGTTCCAGCACTTCAACCTGTTCCCGCACCTGAGCATCCTGGAGAACTGCACGCTGGCGCCGATGTGGGTGCGCAAGATGCCACGGCGCAAGGCCGAGGAAATCGCCATGCATTATCTGGAGCGGGTGCGTATTCCGGAGCAGGCGCACAAGTACCCGGGGCAGTTGTCTGGCGGGCAGCAGCAGCGCGTGGCGATTGCCCGGGCGCTGTGCATGAAGCCGAAGATCATGCTGTTCGACGAGCCGACTTCGGCGCTGGACCCGGAGATGGTCAAGGAAGTGCTCGATACCATGGTGGGCCTGGCCGAGGATGGCATGACCATGCTGTGCGTGACCCACGAGATGGGCTTTGCCCGCACCGTGGCGAACCGGGTGATCTTCATGGACAAGGGGGAAATCGTGGAGCAGGCGGCCCCGGATGAGTTCTTCGACCGGCCGCGCAGTGACCGGACCAAGTTGTTCCTGAGCCAGATCCTGCATTGATGAAACCAGGGGGCCGCCCCACCGGGGCGGCTCCATGCAGCTTTACTTCTCTTCCGGATTGGCAGCCGGCGCAGGCGGCGGCCGCAGCCCCACCTCGGCAATCAGCTTCAGTTGCTGCCCGTTGCGCATCACCTCGATGGTGATCTTCTCATTGGGCTTGATCCGCGCCACCTGGTTCATCGACTTGCGCCCGTCACCGGCCGGCTCGCCGTTGATGCTCATGATCACGTCACCCAACTGCAAACCGGCTTTTTGCGCCGGCCCTTCGCGGAAGATCCCCGCCACGACAATACCCGGCCGGTCCTGCATGCCGAACGATTCGGCCAGCTCCTGGCTCAGCGGCTGCACTTCGATGCCCAGCCAGCCACGAATCACCTGGCCGTGCTCGACGATCGACTTCATCACCTCCAATGCTAGTTTCACCGGGATGGCGAAGCCGATGCCCTGGGAGCCACCGGACTTGGAGAAAATGGCCGTGTTGATGCCGATCAGGTTGCCGTTGGCATCGACCAGTGCGCCACCGGAGTTGCCGGGGTTGATCGCCGCGTCGGTCTGGATGAAGTCTTCGTAGTTGTTCAGGCCCAGCTGGTTGCGGCCGGTGGCGCTGATGATACCCATGGTCACGGTCTGGCCGACGCCAAAGGGGTTGCCGATGGCCAGCGACACGTCGCCGATGTGGATGTTGTCGGAGCGGCCGATAGTGATGGCCGGCAGGCTTTTGAGGTCGATCTTCAGCACCGCAAGGTCGGTTTCCGGGTCGCTGCCGATCACCCGGGCCAAGGTCTCGCGGCCATCCTTGAGCGCCACCACGATCTGGTCGGCGCCACTGGTGACGTGGTTGTTGGTCAGCAGGTAGCCCTCGGGGCTCATGATCACCGCCGAACCCAGGCTCGATTCCCAGCGCTTCTGCTTGGGCAGGTTGTCGCCGAAGAAACGGCGGAACTGCGGGTCTTCGAACAGCGGGTGGGCGCTCTTGTTCACCACCTTGGTGGTGTACAGGTTGACCACCGCCGGCGCGGCCAGGGTCACGGCGTCGGCGTACGACACCGGGCCCTGCATGATCCGCGAGGTTTGCGGTGCCTGCTGCAGGTTGACGTCCTGGCTTGGCAGGCCGACCCATTGCGGGAAGCGCTGGATGATCAGCATGGCGATCAGCACACCGGTGAGCAGGGGCCAGCCAAAGTAACGCAGAGCCTTGAACATGAACGAATCCTGGGAGTAGGGCGGGAGCCAAGTAGCCGCGCCACGGGGCGCGAGCGCGCGCGATCATACACCTGAAACCGCTGATCGGCGATGGCTTGTCTGGCCCGCCCTCATGCGGCTGCCGCCGGTTTCCCCAAGGCCGGCGACGGCTCATAATGGCGGCCAGTATACGGGTGTTGAACCCGGCAAAAACGCAGATTTCGAGGAGATTTTCATGGCCGTCGCTCTGAACACCCTGGTCGAGGAAGCCGAGCGCTACCTGGGCAGCGCGAAGATCCAGGATTATTGCCCCAACGGGCTGCAGGTCGAGGGCCGCCCGCAGGTCAGCCGCATCGTCAGCGGCGTCACAGCCAGCCAGGCGTTGCTGGATGCCGCCGTCGAGGCCGAGGCTGACTTGGTGCTGGTTCACCATGGTTACTTCTGGAAGGGCGAGAACCCTTGCATCACGGGTATCAAGCAGCGGCGCCTGAAGACCCTGCTCAAGCACGACATCAGCCTGCTGGCGTTTCACCTGCCGCTGGACGTGCACCCGGAGGTGGGCAACAACGTGCAGTTGGCGCGCCAGCTGGACATTACCGTGGAGGGGCCACTGGACCCTGAAAACCCAAAAGTGGTCGGGTTGGTCGGTTCGCTGGCCGAACCGATCACGGCGCGCGATTTTGCCCGACGGGTGCAAGAGGTGATGGGGCGCGAGCCGTTGCTGGTCGAAGGCGAGCAGATGATTCGCCGGGTCGGTTGGTGCACGGGGGGCGGGCAGGGCTATATCGATACCGCGATTGCCGCCGGTGTCGACCTGTTCATCAGTGGCGAAGCGTCGGAGCAGACCTACCACAGTGCCCGCGAAAACGGCATCAGCTTCATTGCCGCCGGGCACCATGCCACTGAGCGCTATGGCGTACAGGCACTCGGCGATTACCTGGCACGGCGGTTTGCCGTAGAACACCTGTTCATCGATTGCCCCAACCCTATCTAAGCGGTCTTGCCCGCGAAGGGCCGCAAAGCGGCCCCATTTCCCCCAAACCCCCAGTCATATCGTTAGATTGTTTCGATCTAGCCCGCCTCCTAAATAGAAGCAGCCGCTGTGATAAAGTGGCTCGCTCGAACACGGCCCGCAGGCCGTCCATAAGATCGTTTTTCGTGAGTAGCCATGGTCGACAAACTGACGCACTTGAAACAGCTGGAGGCGGAGAGCATCCACATCATCCGCGAGGTGGCCGCCGAGTTCGACAACCCGGTGATGCTGTACTCGATCGGCAAGGATTCCGCCGTGATGCTGCACCTGGCGCGCAAGGCCTTCTTCCCGGGCAAGCTGCCGTTCCCGGTGATGCACGTCGACACCCAGTGGAAATTCCAGGAGATGTACAGCTTCCGCGACAAGATGGTCGAGGAAATGGGCCTGGAACTGATCACCCACGTCAACCCCGAGGGTGTGGCGCAGGGCATCAACCCCTTCACCCATGGCAGCTCCAAGCACACCGACATCATGAAAACCCAAGGCCTCAAGCAGGCGCTGGACAAGCATGGTTTCGACGCCGCCTTCGGTGGTGCCCGCCGTGACGAAGAAAAGTCCCGGGCCAAGGAGCGCGTCTACTCGTTCCGTGACAGCAAGCACCGCTGGGACCCGAAAAACCAGCGCCCCGAGCTGTGGAACGTGTACAACGGCAAGGTCAACAAGGGCGAGTCGATCCGCGTCTTCCCGCTGTCGAACTGGACCGAGCTGGACATCTGGCAGTACATCTACCTCGAAGGCATCCCGATCGTGCCGCTGTACTTCGCCGCCGAGCGTGAAGTGATCGAGAAGAATGGCACCCTGATCATGATCGACGACGAGCGCATTCTCGAGCACCTCTCCGAGGAAGAGAAAGCCCGCATCGTCAAGAAGAAGGTGCGTTTCCGTACCCTCGGTTGCTACCCGTTGACGGGCGCTGTCGAGTCGGAAGCCGAGACCCTGACGGACATCATTCAGGAAATGCTCCTGACCCGTACGTCCGAACGCCAGGGCCGTGTCATCGACCACGATGGCGCCGGCTCCATGGAAGACAAGAAACGCCAAGGCTATTTCTAAGCTTCAAGTTACAAGCGGCAAGCTGCAAGACAGAAGCAGAACGAGTAGCTTCTGATTTTTGTGGACTGCCGCCTGCACTGCGGGCGCACAGGGAGTGTCTGCAGTGGATTTTGAGAAGTTGCTGGTTTGGCAGAGAAGTAAAAATTTAGCCGTTGTGATGTATCAGGCATTTGCCGACTGCCGGGATTTTGGATTCAGATCTCACATCACCCGTGCAGCGGTTTCAGTCCCTTCCAACATTGCCGAAGGGATGGAGCGCAGAGGGCCGCGGGAGAAGACGTGGTTCCTAAGCGTGGCGAAGGCGTCCTGCGCAGAGTTGCGGGCTCAACTGATAATTGCCGGTGAAATGGGTTACTTGCCTTCTGAATTGGCCAACGACTGGATTACTGAAACCCGTGAGCTCTCCAGAATGCTTGCAGGGTTGATCAACAAAATTTCTAACTAGCTGTACGCCGACAAGCTTGCTGCTTGAAGCTTACAGCTTGGAGCTTGAATGCAATGAGTCACCAATCTGATCTGATCAGCGAGGACATCCTCGCCTACCTGGCCCAGCACGAGCGCAAGGAACTGCTGCGTTTCCTGACCTGCGGCAACGTCGACGACGGCAAGAGCACCCTGATCGGGCGCCTGCTGCACGACTCGAAGATGATCTACGAGGACCACCTCGAAGCCATCACCCGTGATTCGAAGAAGTCCGGCACCACCGGCGAAGAAGTCGACCTGGCGCTGCTGGTCGACGGCCTGCAGGCCGAGCGCGAGCAGGGCATCACCATCGATGTCGCCTACCGCTACTTCTCCACCGCCAAGCGCAAGTTCATCATTGCCGACACCCCGGGCCACGAGCAGTACACCCGTAACATGGCCACCGGTGCGTCCACCTGTGACCTGGCGATCATCCTGGTCGATGCCCGCTATGGCGTGCAGACCCAGACCCGTCGCCACAGCTACATCGCCTCGTTGCTGGGCATCAAGCACATCGTCGTCGCGGTCAACAAGATGGACCTCAAAGGTTTCGACGAGGGCGTCTTCGAAGAAATCAAGGCCGACTACCTGAAGTTCGCCGATGCTATCAACCTGACGCCGAGCAGCCTGCACTTCGTGCCGATGTCGGCGCTCAAGGGCGACAACGTGGTCAACCGCAGCGAGCGTTCGCCGTGGTACACCGGCCCTGCGCTGATGGAAATCCTCGAGACCGTGGAAGTGGCGGCCGACCGCAACTTCACCGACTTGCGCTTCCCGGTGCAGTACGTCAACCGCCCTAACCTGAACTTCCGCGGTTTCGCCGGCACCCTCGCCAGCGGCGTGGTGCACAAGGGTGATGAAATTGTCGTGCTGCCGTCGGGCAAGAGCAGCCGGGTCAAGTCCATCGTCACCTACGAAGGTGAGCTGGAAAACGCCGGCCCAGGCCAGGCCGTGACCCTGACCATGGAAGACGAGATCGACATCTCCCGTGGCGACCTGCTGGTGCATGCCGACAATGTGCCGCCGGTAACCGACCAATTTGACGCGATGCTGGTGTGGATGGCTGAAGAGCCGATGCTCCCGGGCAAGAAATACGACATCAAGCGCGCCACCAGCTATGTGCCGGGCTCGATCGCCAGCATCACCCACAAGGTCGATGTGAACACCCTCGAAAAAGACGCTGCCAGTGCGCTGCAACTGAACGAGATCGGTCGGGTCAAGGTGTCCCTGGACAGCGCCATCGCGCTGGACGGCTATGACAGCAACCGCACCACCGGTGCGTTCATCGTCATCGACCGCCTGACCAACGGCACCGTCGGCGCCGGCATGATCATCGCGCCGCCAGTACTGCCACACGGCAGCACCGGCCAGCACGGCAAGCAGGCCCACGTTTCCACCGAAGAGCGCGCCCTGCGCTTCGGCCAGCAGCCGGCCACCGTGCTGTTCAGCGGCTTGTCCGGCGCTGGCAAGAGCACCTTGGCTTATGCCGTGGAGCGCAAGCTGTTCGACATGGGCCGTGCTGTTTACGTGCTCGATGGCCAGAACCTGCGCCACGACCTGAACAAGGGCCTGCCACAGGACCGCGCCGGCCGTACCGAAAACTGGCGCCGTGCCGCCCATGTGGCGCGCCAGTTCAACGAAGCCGGCATGCTGACCCTGGCTGCGTTCGTTGCCCCGGATGCCGAAGGCCGCGAACAGGCCAAGGCGCTGATCGGCAAGGAGCGCCTGGTGACCGTTTACGTCCAGGCCTCGCCTATCGCCTGCCGCGAGCGCGACCCGCAGGGCCTGTATGCGGCCGGTGGCGACAACATCCCGGGCGAGAGCTTCCCGTTCGATGTACCGCTGGATGCTGACCTGGTGATTGATACCCAGGCTACCAGCGTCGATGAAGGCGTGAAGCAGGTGCTGGATGTGCTGCGTCAGCGCGGCGCGATCTAAGCGCTGAAGCTGCATGAAAAAACCCGCTTCGGCGGGTTTTTTTATGGCTGTGATTAAAGCACACGCACGGCGATCAGTTAGCGACTTGACGGATAGACAAGTTGACAAGTTGACAAGTTGACAAGTTGATAGCTCTTCAAGGGCCGGTCTAGTCTGTTGGCACAGGGGACAACCACACATGAAGTACTCCATCCGGAAATCGGTCGTATCGAAGCTGCGAAGGCCGCATTGCGTGAGCGCTTTGAGGAGCACCTTGCTCGTGCTTCGGAAGCGGTGGTGCTGAAAGCTGTGGCCCTTACGGACGAAAAAGCATTCGCGGCGCTTGCCAAGGTAGAGGTTGAGACTAAACGCAGTATCGCAACGCGCAACCAGGAAGCCGTGTCCAGGATGAACGCGCGTGCGTTCGAGCGGGTCGACGGTCGTTGCGAGTTACTGGACGCCAAGGCGGCCTGCGAAATACTGGGCATTACAAAGCAGGCACTGAGCCAGAAGACAAAAGCTGGAAATCTGCTTGCGTACACAAATTCCGGTAACCGCAGAAAATTCTACCCATCGTTTCAGTTTGCCAATAACAAGCCACGGGCAGTTGTTGCAAGGCTGATCAAAGCGCTAGAGGTAGACCCTGCCGACCTTGAAGCCATGAATTTTCTGGTTCAGCACCTGGTCGGCAAAATGGATTACTCAGACCCAGGGGAGCCAAGCAATGAAGTGCCACGGTTCGAATTGTTGGATGACAGTGTGGCCCTGAGGGTCATCACGCGTGACTATGTGAATGCCTTGACGGCGGGGCAGTGAAAGCCGGGGCTGTCTACAAGGCTTCTTGTACGTTTACTCCAGCACTACACCTAGGCTGTCCAGGAATTCAACGGCCGTTTCACCGTTAGACAGCAGCGCCTGCATGAGAGGTTGATAGCTCAGTGCTTCCACCTGGGTTGAGCGACCTGTGTTCAAGACGAGATTGCACCCCTGCATGGAGCCGGTGACGGTATAAACCGCTGACTGATAAAGCAGCCCATCAACCCCGCTTTGGTACATGCATGCCTGGCTGTTTTTTCGGTTTTTATCCTAGCGCAACTTTTTCCATTGGGGATCTGCGAGTGTTTTAGCCGCTTTTCTGTTGAGCTGTAGGAGATTTCTGTAATCGTAAATGTTGGGGGCATTTATACGCTTCATATGCCGTTTGGGGGGCAAGAGGGTGAAGGCCAAAGTTAATCTGGCTGAATGCTTGTTGGTCGGCGACATAGGCAGTGCGTGGCCACCTGCTGAGCTTCGTCTATAATGGGTTATAAGAAGTAACACCCCGCAGGAGTAGGGTATTATATTCACGCTGCTTTAAATCCTGGTTTATCGTTGGCGGCGCGCCACTCTTTTAGGGTGCGTGCTCCAAGTCATCATCCTGGCTGTTTTTCTTTTTTATGTTATTCATCCATCGAAAGTGCTCTTGGTAATCCATCTGGCGCTCGCAACCCTGCTTGTACGGGTCCATATCGCATTTGAAATGGATGTCTTGTTTGTCAGGGAATAATATAGGCATCTCGTGGGTGCATCCGTTAAGAACAATTAGAATTATGATGGCTAGCTTTTTCATGGCGTATATTTGCGTGCGCGAAAGTTGTTATTTTGGTGGGGAAATTAAGTGTTTCAGTATGGGCTGGTCTTTTTGGGTCCTCGTGGATGTCTTTCTGAGCTTGAATTATGGCTGGTTTTTCAAGATTGATCTGGGCTAATAGGTGAAGGGGATTTCGCTTTAGTTTGTAGGGATTTTTTCCAGCTTTAGTGGGGGAGCAGTTCTACGTGTTATTGTGCTCGTTATATAGCCATCATGGTCGTGGATCGCTTAATAAGCGGGCCATGTGTGTCAATAGACCTGATGTGTGTAATGGGAAGGGGTAAGTATCGAAAAATAAGCTATCAGCCGTTCCTTGGTTCGGGTGGGGTATTGCGCCCTCCTAATCAAGCCATGCAGGCGGGACAGTTTATCTAAAAACCGAAGGCAGGAAACTTTGTCGCCTTCGCCCGATCTTCTTACGAGTAATACGCAATCCTTGTTATTTGGATGAACAACGGCCTAGTCCAACTTATATGTGTTTTTCTGAGACTGGAATAACCCGTCTTTCCTTCACCGCTTTATAAGAAAAGCTCGAATAGATCTCCTTCACCCCCGGCAGCCGTTGCAGCACTTCCCGGGTAAATTCCCCAAACGACTCAAGGTCCCGCGCCAGTATTTCCAGCAGGAAGTCATACCGTCCCGAAATGTTATGGCACGCCACAATCTCTGGTATCTCCATCAACCGTTTTTCAAACGCCAGCGCCATGTCCTTGGTATGCGAATCCATCATGATGCTGACAAAGGCGGTCACCCCAAACCCCAGCGACTTGGGGGAAAGAATGGCCTGATACCCGGTGATGTAACCGTTATCTTCCAGCAGCTTGACCCGCCGCCAACAGGGCGAGGTGGTCAGCGCCACCTGGTCGGCAAGTTCGGAAACGGTTAGGCGGGCGTTGTCCTGCAGGGCGGCAAGCAGGGCGCGGTCGGTGCGGTCGAGGCTCGAAGGCATGTTTTGCCCTCCTGATCGGATAATTGTTGTTTTTGTTCCAAAAAGTGCGCGTTTGCGTGGGCAATTTTGGAAAAATTCAGGCAGCTCGGTGGCATAAGCTTATAACAAACCACAAGAGGCTGTTGCCATGCGCGACTCCCATAACAACACCGGTTTTTCCACGCGGGCCATCCACCATGGCTATGACCCGCAGTCACACGGTGGCGCATTGGTGCCGCCGGTGTACCAGACCGCCACCTATGCCTTCCCCACCGTCGAATACGGCGCTGCCTGCTTTGCCGGGGAAGAGGCGGGGCACTTCTACAGCCGCATCTCCAACCCGACGCTGGCTTTGCTGGAACAGCGCATGGCATCACTGGAGGGGGGCGAGGCGGGGCTGGCGTTGGCGTCGGGCATGGGGGCCATCACTTCGACGATATGGACCCTGCTACGGCCGGGCGATGAGCTGATCGTCGGGCGTACGCTGTATGGCTGTACGTTCGCCTTCCTGCACCATGGCATCGGCGAGTTCGGGGTGAAGATCCATCACGTCGACCTCAACGATATCAAGGCACTCAAGGCGGCAATTACCAGCAAAACACGGATGATCTACTTCGAAACCCCGGCCAACCCCAACATGCAACTGGTCGATATCGCAGCGGTGGCCGATGCTGCGCGCGGGCATGACTTGCATATCGTGGTCGACAACACTTACTGCACCCCTTATTTGCAGCGGCCGCTGGAAATGGGCGCCGACCTGGTGGTGCATTCGGCGACCAAGTACCTCAGCGGCCATGGGGATATCACTGCCGGCCTGGTGGTCGGGCGCAAGGCACTGATCGACCGGATACGCCTGGAAGGGCTGAAAGACATGACCGGTGCAGTGCTGTCGCCGCACGATGCGTCGCTGTTGATGCGCGGGATCAAGACCCTGGCCCTGCGCATGGACCGCCATTGCGCCAACGCCCAGCAAGTGGCGGAGTTTATCGCGAGCCAGCCGCAGGTCGAGCTTATTCACTACCCAGGGCTGCCATCGTTTGCCCAGCACGCGCTGGCCCAGCGCCAGATGCGCCTGCCGGGCGGCATGATTGCGTTCGAGCTCAAGGGCGGGATCGAAGCGGGGCGGCGGTTCATGAATGCCTTGCAGCTGTTCGCGCGGGCGGTGAGCCTGGGCGATGCCGAGTCGTTGGCACAGCACCCGGCGAGCATGACCCATTCCAGCTATACGCCGAAGGAGCGTGCGCACCATGGCATTTCGGAAGGGTTGGTGCGGTTGTCGGTAGGGTTGGAGGATATAGAAGACCTGATCGCTGATGTCGAGCAGGCGCTTCGTGTCTGTACCCAGGCGGCATGAGGGCGGCGGAAGCTGTGCCCTGTGCCTTGGTCTTTAGCTCAAGAGCATCCTCACTGCGTTGGTCATCTGGCCAGCGCATCTTTGAAGGAGTATCTCCATGAAGACAACAGTGCACTACAGGCTGGACATTCGCCGTGGCGGTGGTGACGACGATGAGGACGGTCAGCCGTGGCGCAAGCCTTGAGCAGAAATGAAAAAACCTGCCTCGGCAAAATGCTGTTCACTTAGGGCTGCTGCGCAGCCCATCGCGGCACAAGGCCGCTCCTACAGCGTCCGCGTAAGCCAATATTCACGGGGCTCACGCGGATACTGTAGGCGCGGCCTTGTGCCGCGAAAGGGCCGCAGAGCGGCCCCCGGCGAACTTAAGTGAACAGCATTACTGCCTCGTCAGGTTTTTTCATCGTTGTTCCAAAAAATGGATACAAGAAAAAGGCCTCTCGCGAGGCCTTGTTTCATTTCAGCGCATCAACGCTTGAGCCCGTAGCTCTCATCGAGCATGCCCGGCGAGTTCGGCGTTTTTGGCGCGTAGTCGCGTGGCACTTCGGCCGTGTCCTTCGGCGGGGTAAGCCGGTCACGAGGGCCCTGGGCCGCTTCGGAGTGCAGGGCGGCCAGCAGGCGTTGGCGGGTCACGTCGTCGAGGGCCAGGGTGTTGGCGCCATCGGCCAGGTGATCCTGGACATCCTGGTAGCTCTGGGTCAGTTTCTTGACCAGTACGGCGGTGCTGTTGAAGTGGGTGACCACTTCGTTCTGGTAGCTGTCGAAACGCTGCTGGATGTCGTCCAGCTGACGTTGCGTGCTGCTAGGCGCGGCATTGGGCAGCAGGCGGGCCACGACGAAACCAACCACCACGCCGATGACCAGGGCCAGGGTCGGCAACAACCAAACAAGGAGCGAGAGTTCCACGAGTCCTTCCTCTATAAACGGCTTTGCTTTACGTTAACGGCTCAGACCTGCGCTGTATACCGCGAGCGATCGCAAATCAGAACAGAATTCCTCACCTAGACGAATCGACCCTTCCCGAGGTCACGGAGTAGTGCCTTGCTTGTCCGCGAAACCCCTTTGTTCATCGACGGCCCTTGCGGCCAGTTGGAAGCCTTGTACCTGGATGTGGCCGACGCCCGCGGCGCGGTGCTGATCTGCCACCCCAACCCGGTCCAGGGCGGCACCATGCTCAACAAGGTGGTTTCAACCCTGCAACGCACGGCGCGTGACGCCGGTTACGTGACCCTGCGCTTCAACTACCGTGGCGTGGGTCAGAGTGCCGGCAGCCACGACATGGGCGCTGGCGAGGTGGCCGACGCCGAGGCTGCCGCGGCTTGGCTGCAGGCCAAGCACCCAGGGCTGCCCATGGTGCTGATGGGCTTCTCGTTCGGTGGCTTTGTCGCCACCGGCCTGGCAGGGCGCCTGGAAAGCGCAGGCGTTGAGCTGCAGCATCTGTTCATGATCGCCCCGGCGGTGATGCGCCTGACGAGTGAATACCCGCTGCCGCAGCGCTGCCCGATCACGCTGGTACAGCCTGACAGCGACGAAGTCGTCGATCCGCAGTTGGTTTACGAATGGTCTGACGCCCTGTCGCGCCCCCACGAGCTGCTGAAAGTGGCAGAATGCGGACACTTCTTCCATGGCAAGCTGACCGATCTGAAGGATCTGCTGCTGCCGCGCCTTTCGAATTGAGCCAAGCCTGAATAAGCGAACACCCATGACCACGCGCATCCTTACCGGTATCACCACCACCGGCACCCCGCATCTGGGCAATTACGCCGGCGCCATCCGCCCGGCGATCCGCGCCAGCCAGCAACCCGGTGCCGATTCGTTCTACTTCCTGGCCGACTACCACGCCCTCATCAAGTGCGACGACCCGCAGCGCATCCAGCGCTCGCGCCTGGAAATCGCCGCGACCTGGCTGGCCGGTGGCCTCGATCCGGACAAGGTGACCTTCTACCGCCAGTCCGATATCCCCGAAATCCCCGAGTTGACCTGGCTGCTGACCTGCGTCGCGGCCAAGGGCCTGCTCAACCGGGCGCATGCCTACAAGGCCTCGGTGGACAAGAACCTGGAAACCGGCGAAGACCCGGATGCTGGCGTGACCATGGGCCTGTACAGCTACCCGGTGCTGATGGCCGCCGACATCCTGATGTTCAACGCCCACAAGGTGCCGGTTGGCCGTGACCAGATACAGCACGTGGAAATGGCGCGTGACATCGGCCAGCGCTTCAACCACCTGTTCGGCCAGGGCAAAGACTTCTTCGCCCTGCCTGAGGCGGTGATCGAGGAGAGCGTGGCGACCCTGCCGGGCCTGGATGGTCGCAAGATGTCCAAGAGCTACGACAACACCATCCCGTTGTTCACCAGCGCCAAGGACATGAAAGACGCCATCTCGCGCATCGTCACCGACTCGCGTGCACCTGGTGAAGCGAAAGACCCGGACAACGCCCACCTGTTCACCTTGTTCCAGGCGTTCTCGACGCCGGCACAATGCGCCGAGTTCCGCGAAGCGCTGCTGCAGGGCCTGGGTTGGGGTGAAGCCAAGCAGCGCCTGTTCCAGCTGCTGGACGGGCAACTGGCCGAGAAGCGTGATCACTACCACCAACTGATTTCGCGCCCCTCGGACCTGGAAGACATCCTCCTGGCCGGCGCCGCCAAGGCCCGCAAGACCGCCACGCCGTTCCTCGAGCAACTGCGCGAGGCCGTTGGCCTGCGCTCGTTCCGCAGCAGCGTGCAGGCCGGCACCGAAGTCAAGAAAAAGGCAGCCAAGAGCGCGCGCTTCGTCAGCTTCCGCGATGAGGACGGCAGCTTCCGCTTCCGCCTGCTGGCCGCCGATGGCGAGCAACTGCTGTTGTCGCGCAGCTTCGCCGACGGCAAGAGTGCGGGCGCTGTGAGCAAGCAGTTGCAGCAAGGCGGCGAGGCCGATGTGCGTGTCGAAGGCCTGGGCTTCAGCCTGTGGCTGAACGGCGAGCAGGTTGCCGACGGGCCGCAGTTCGCAAGCGCCGAAGCCCGTGATGCTGCCGTTCAAAGCCTGCACGAGGCGCTGGCGCCGCAGCAGGACTGAAGCTATCCACTGTAGGAGCGGTTGAGCATGCGGCCTGAGAGACAATGGCCGTATGTATGATTGCCATCAAGCGGGTCTGTCGCTACAGTGACGGCCCGTTTTTTGTTGCCTCGCTAACGAAATCATGACGCCCCTAGAACGATATCAAGCAGATCTGAAACGTCCCGACTTCTTCCATGATGCGGCGCAGGAGACTGCGGTGCGTCACCTGCAGCGCCTCTACGACGACCTGGTCCAGGCGCAGAACAACAAGCCGGGCATGTTCGGCAAGTTGTTCGGCAAGAAGGAGCAGACGCCGGTCAAGGGCCTGTACTTCTGGGGCGGCGTGGGCCGTGGCAAGACCTACCTGGTCGACACCTTCTACGAGGCGCTGCCGTTCAAGCAGAAGATGCGCACGCACTTCCACCGCTTCATGAAGCGTGTGCACGAGGAGATGAAAACCCTCAAGGGCGAGAAGAACCCGCTGACCCTCATTGCCAAGCGCTTCAGCGACGAAGCCAGGGTGATCTGCTTCGACGAATTCTTCGTCTCCGACATTACCGATGCGATGATCCTCGGCACCCTGATGGAAGAGCTGTTCAAGAACGGCGTGTCCTTGGTGGCGACCTCCAACATCGTGCCGGACGGCCTGTACAAGGACGGCCTGCAGCGTGCGCGCTTCCTGCCGGCCATCGCCATGATCAAGCAGTACACCGACGTGGTGAACGTCGACAGCGGCGTCGACTACCGCCTGCGTCACCTGGAGCAGGCCGAACTGTTCCACTTCCCGCTCGATGACGCCGCGCACCAGAGCATGCGTGCAAGCTTCAAGGCGTTGACGCCGGAGTGCACCCAGGCCGTCGAGAACGACGTGCTGATGATCGAGAACCGCCCGATCAATGCCCTGCGCACCTGCGACGACGTCGCCTGGTTCGACTTCCGTGCCCTGTGCGACGGGCCGCGCAGCCAGAACGACTACATCGAGCTGGGCAAGATCTTCCATGCCGTTCTGCTGAGCAATGTCGAGCAGATGGGCGTTGCCACCGATGACATCGCCCGTCGGTTCATCAACATGGTCGACGAATTCTACGACCGTAACGTCAAGCTGATCATCTCGGCCGAGGTGGAGCTGAAGGACCTGTACACCGGTGGCCGGCTGAGCTTCGAGTTCCAGCGTACCTTGAGCCGGTTGCTGGAAATGCAGTCACACGAGTTCCTGTCGCGCGCGCACAAGCCCTAAAGGCAGCGGCAAGCTTCGAGGTTCAAGCGGCAAGAAAAAGCCAGGGCAAACCGCATGTTGCTCTGGCTTTTTCTTGCCGCTTGCAGCTTGTAGCTTGCCGCTCAGGAAGCCTTTCAGGCTTCCTGCATGAACTGCTGCCGGTACTGGTTCGGCGACAGTTCGGTATGCTGGCGGAACAAGCGGGCAAAGAAGCTAGCATCGTCGTAGCCGACCTCGTAGCTGATGGTCTTGATGCTCTTGCGCGTGCTCGACAACAACCCCTTGGCCGTCTCGATGCGTAACCGTTGCAGGTAATGCAGCGGCTTGTCGCCCGTCGCACCCTGGAAGCGGCGCATGAAGTTGCGAATGCTCATGCCATGGTTGCGGGCAACGTCTTCGAAGCGGAACTTGTCGGCGAAGTGCTCTTCCAGCCAATGCTGGATCTGCAGGATGATCAGGTCCTGGTGCAGCTTCTGCCCACCAAAGCCCATGCGCCCCGGGGTGTAGTTGCGCTGCACTTCGTAGAGGATATCGCGGGCCACGGCACGGGCCACGTTGGCCCCGCAGAAGCGCTCGATCAGATAGATGTACAGGTCGCAGGCCGAGGTGGCACCGCCGGCGCAGTAGATGTTGTCGGCATCCGTCAGGTGCTTGTCCTGGTTCAGCCGTATGTTCGGAAAGCGCTCGGCGAAGTTGGCGAAAAAGCGCCAGTAGGTTGTCGCTTCCTTGCCATCGAGCAGGCCGGATTCGGCCAACCAGAATACACCGCTGGCTTCGGCGCATAGCACGGCGCCGCGGGCATGTTGTTCGCGCAACCACGGCAATACCTGTGGATAACGCTGCATGAGGTTGTCGAAATCGTCCCAGAACGCCGGGAGGATGATGATATCGGCATCGTTCAGGCCGCCGTCGACCGGCAGTTGGACATTGCTGAAGCTGTCCACGGGCTGGCCGTCCGGGCTCACCAGGCCAATTTCGAACATGGGCTGCAAGCCCAGGCCCAGCTGCTTGCTGTAACGCAGGCTGGCGAGGTGGAAGAAATCCTTGGCTTGCATCAAGGTCGAAGCGAACACCTTGTCAATGGCCAGGATGCTGACGCGCCGCAGTGAAGCGGTGGGTTGGGTAAACATCATTTGTCATTGTTCTTATAGGGTAGAGTGGTCAATCACCGGCTGAATCGTCTTATGTTTTTTGTCCAGCTGCAAGCTTCAAGCGACAAGCTCCAAGAAAAACAGGCCAGTACACACCCGCTCTGTCTTGCAGCTTGAAGCTCGCTGCTTGTCGCTTTGATCAAGGCGCCGGGTTGGGCTGGTCCTGATGAATCGCTTCGATCGCCGCCAGCAGTTCATCGCCCAGGTTCAGTTCCAGGCTCTTGAGGTTGCTCTGCAACTGCACCAGGTCGGTCGCGCCGATGATATTGCTGGTCACGAAGGGTTGCCGTGTGACGAAGGCCAAGGCCATCTGCGCCGGGTCCAGGCCATGCGCCTGGGCCAGTTGCACATAGCGGCTGCAGGCCGCCACGGTCTGTGGGTTGGAGTAGCGGGCGAAGCGGCTGAACAGGGTCAGGCGGCCGTTCTCTGGCCTGGCCCCGTTCTCGTACTTGCCCGAGAGCATGCCGAATGCCAGCGGCGAGTAGGCCAGCAGCCCGCACTGCTCGCGGATCGCGATTTCCGCAAGGCCGACCTCGAAGCTGCGGTTGAGCAGGTTGTACGGGTTCTGGATCGACACCGCGCGCGGCCAGCCGCGGGTTTCTGCCAGGTGCAGAAACTTCATGGTGCCCCACGGCGTTTCGTTGGACAGCCCGATGTGGCGGATCTTGCCCGCGCGCACCTGCTCGTCGAGCACTTCGAGGGTTTCTTCCAGTGGGGTGAACAGGTCTGTGCTCAGGTGCTGGTAGCCCAGCTTGCCGAAGAAGTTGGTGCTGCGCTCGGGCCAGTGCAACTGGTACAGGTCGATGCGGTCGGTCTGCAGGCGCTTGAGACTCTCGTCCAGTGCCGCAACGATGTGCTGGCGGTTGTGCTTGAGTTGGCCATCGCGGATGTGGCTGATGCCGTTGCCGGGCCCGGCGACCTTACTGGCCAGGATCCAGTCGTCGCGATCGCCATGCTGGCGGAACCAGTTGCCGATGATGCGCTCGGTGGCGGCGTAGGTCTCGGGGCGGGGCGGCACCGGGTACATCTCGGCGGTGTCGATGAAGTTGACCCCGGCGGCCTTGGCCATGGCGATCTGCTCAAAGGCCTGGTCCTGAACGTTCTGCTCACCCCAGGTCATGGTGCCCAGGCACAGGGCGCTGACGTTGAGATCGGTACGACCGAGCTGGCGGTATTCCATCGGGAAGTCTCTCCTTGGCAAAGAAGCCCATAAAAGCAGGTTGAAATTTTTCGCGCAATCTGGATAATTCGGACCCTCTCCGTGTGGAGGGAGTGATGCACCACCACGCAGGAAGAACCCCGTCGAACATGGGCGTGCCCGACCCGAGCCCCCAAAAGCGTCTGTGTTCGGCTGCGCGCTTGCCCTTGGCAAGCTGTGCACTATCCAGTAAGATTCGCCGTCTATTTTTCGCTGGGCGGCCTCTGAGGCTTTAGAGAATGAAAACTTTTACTGCTAAACCGGAAACAGTAAAGCGCGAGTGGTTCGTAGTCGACGCCGCTGGCCAGACCCTGGGTCGTCTGGCTACCGAAATCGCTAGCCGTCTGCGTGGCAAACACAAACCAGAATACACCCCTCACGTTGACACCGGCGACTACATCGTCGTCATCAACGCCGAGCAAATCCGTGTGACTGGCGCCAAGTCTTCCGACAAAATGTACTACTCCCACTCCGGCTTCCCAGGCGGTATCAAGGAAATCAACTTCGAGAAGTTGATCGCCAAGGCCCCTGAGCGTGTTATCGAAACCGCGGTCAAAGGCATGCTGCCGAAGAACCCGCTGGGTCGCGACATGTACCGTAAGCTGAAAGTGTACGCGGGTGCTGCTCACCCACACACTGCTCAGCAGCCTCAAGAACTGAAGATCTAACGGGATAGTTCATTATGTCGGCGACTCAAAATTACGGCACTGGCCGTCGCAAGACCGCAACCGCTCGCGTTTTCCTGCGTCCGGGTACTGGTAACATCTCCATCAACAACCGTTCTCTGGACGTGTTCTTCGGCCGCGAAACCGCTCGCATGGTTGTTCGCCAGCCGCTGGAACTGACCGAGACTGTTGAGAAGTTCGACATCTACGTCACCGTTGCTGGTGGTGGTGTCAGCGGTCAAGCCGGTGCGATCCGTCACGGTATCACCCGCGCTCTGATGCAATACGACGAAACCCTGCGTGCCGCTCTGCGTCGTGCTGGCTACGTCACCCGCGACGCTCGTGAAGTTGAGCGTAAGAAAGTGGGTCTGCGTAAAGCGCGTAAGCGTCCTCAGTACTCCAAGCGTTAATACCGCTTCGGCAGTCGAAAAAGCCCGGTTCCTTTGGAACCGGGCTTTTTTTATGTCTTGAACTAACCTGTCAGCATGTCCGTGACGGCTTACCGCATAGACGCAGATCAAGCAAAGCGAGGGTTGTAGCCCGTAAGTGGGTAATCACCTTGTCAGTGTGTGGATTTGTTTCTTACCATGGCGGCCAATTTTTAGTGCCACAGACATTACCTAAGTACAGGCCTGATTCAACAGGCCAAGCAAGCTGATGGGAGAGGACTGAATGAGTAATGACGGCGTCAACGCAGGCCGGCGCCGCTTCCTCGTAGCCGCGACCTCTGTGGTCGGGGCGGCGGGGGCAGTGGGGGCTGCGGTACCGTTCGTGGGGTCATGGTTTCCCAGTGCCAAGGCGAAAGCCGCAGGTGCACCGGTGAAGGTCAATATTGCCAAGGTCGAGGCCGGGCAGCAGATGGTGGCCGAGTGGCGTGGCCAGCCTGTGTTCATCGTACGGCGAACGGAAGAAATTCTCGGGAACCTCAAGAAAATCACCGCAGACCTGTCCGACCCCGAGTCGAAGGCCTCGGTGCAGCCGACCTACGTTGACCCGCAGGTTCGCTCGATCAAACCGGAAATACTCATTCTCGTCGGCCTGTGTACCCACCTGGGTTGCTCGCCGACGTTCCGCCCGGAAGTGGCGCCCGCCGACCTCGGTCCGAAATGGGTGGGTGGCTATTTCTGCCCTTGCCACGGTTCACACTACGACCTGGCTGGCCGTGTCTACAAGTCGCAGCCGGCGCCTCTCAACCTGCCAGTGCCCCCGCACTCTTATGAGTCGGACGACATCATTGTCATCGGCGTCGATCAGGAGAACGCATGATGAGCAAGTTCATGGACTGGATTGATGCGCGCTTCCCCGCCACCAAGATGTGGGAAGACCACCTGAGCAAGTATTACGCGCCCAAGAACTTCAACTTCCTGTATTTCTTCGGCTCCCTGGCGTTGCTGGTGCTGGTCAATCAGATCGTGACCGGTGTGTGGCTGACCATGAGCTTCACGCCCTCGGCGGAAGAGGCCTTCGCCTCGGTCGAGTACATCATGCGTGACGTCGAATATGGCTGGATCCTGCGCTACCTGCACTCCACCGGTGCTTCGGCGTTCTTCATCGTGGTCTACCTGCACATGTTCCGCGGCCTGCTCTATGGCTCCTATCAGAAGCCGCGTGAGCTGGTCTGGCTGTTCGGCATGCTGATCTACCTGGCGCTGATGGCAGAGGCCTTCATGGGTTATCTGCTGCCGTGGGGGCAGATGTCGTACTGGGGTGCCCAGGTGATCATCTCGCTGTTCGGCGCCATCCCGGTGATCGGCGATGACCTCACCCAGTGGATTCGCGGTGACTACCTGATCTCCGGCATCACCCTGAACCGCTTCTTCGCCCTGCATGTGGTTGCCCTGCCGATCGTCATCCTTGGCCTGGTGGTGCTGCACATCCTGGCCTTGCACGAAGTGGGTTCGAACAACCCCGATGGCGTCGACATCAAGAAGAAAAAGGACGAAAACGGTATTCCGCTGGACGGTATCCCGTTCCACCCGTACTACACCGTCAAGGACATTGTCGGCGTGGTGGTGTTCCTCTTCGTGTTCTGTGCCGTGGTGTTCTTCTTCCCGGAAATGGGCGGTTACTTCCTGGAAAAACCGAACTTCGAGCAGGCGAACGCGTTCAAGACGCCGGAGCACATCGCACCGGTGTGGTACTTCACGCCGTTCTACGCGATCTTGCGTGCGGTGCCTGACAAACTGATGGGCGTAATCGCCATGGGGGCCGCGATCGCCGTGTTGTTCGTGCTGCCTTGGCTCGACCGCAGCCCGGTGCGCTCCATGCGCTACAAGGGCTGGATCAGCAAGCTCTTCCTGCTGGTGTTCTGCGTGTCCTTCGTCATCCTCGGTGTGCTGGGCGTGCTGGCGCCGACGCCTGGCCGCACCTTGCTGTCGCAGGTGTGCACGGTGTTGTACTTCGCCTACTTCCTGCTGATGCCGTTCTACACAAGGCTCGAGAAGACCAAACCGGTTCCGGAAAGGGTGACTGGCTGATGAAAAAGTTGATTGCAGTATTTTTGCTGGCCGTGATGCCTGCCTTTTCCTTCGCCGCAGAACATGGCCTGGAGCTGGACAAGGTCGACATCGACCTGACCGACAAGGCAGCCATGCAGGATGGCGCGCGAACCTTTGCCAACTATTGCATGGGTTGCCACAGTGCCAAGTTCCAGCGCTACGAGCGGGTGGCCGACGACCTGGGTATCCCGCACGAGCTGATGCTCGAGAATCTGGTCTTCACCGGTGCCAAGATCGGCGACCACATGCAGATCGGCATGCGCCCCAACGACGCCAAGACCTGGTTCGGCGCTGCGCCGCCCGACCTGACCCTGGTTGCCCGGGTGCGTGGCACAGACTGGCTGTACACTTACCTGCGCAGCTTCTATGAGGACCCGTCGCGCCCTTATGGGGTGAACAACAAGGTGTTCCCTAACGTTGGCATGCCCAACGTGCTGGTTGGTCTACAGGGCAACCAGGTGGTTGGCTGCAAGCAGGTACAGAGCGTAGTCGATGGCAAGAAGCAGTTTGACCCGCTGACGGGCAGCCCGCTGACCCATGAAGCGTGTGACCAGCTGACCATCACGCCGAATTCCGGTACCCTGACGACCGAGCAGTTCGACGAGAAGGTCAAGAACCTGGTGACCTTCCTGGCCTATTCGGCCAACCCGGTCAAACTGGAAAGCCAGCGCATCGGTACCTACGTGTTGCTGTACCTGGCTTTCTTCTTCGTATTCGCCTATTTGCTCAAGCGTGAATACTGGAAGGACGTGCACTGATCACGCAGTAATTTCTGGTAGTTGAACGCGCCCGGGGGGCTCTGGCAGGTTTGCCAGGGTGCCCCGGGCGCGTTTTCATTTTGAGTGTTACGAGCATCCCGTACGAGGAGGCGCTACATGGGCGCAACCAACAGGTTAGCCTGCTATTCCGACCCCACTGATCACTATTCTCATCGGGTACGCCTCGTGCTTGCCGAGAAAGGCATCAGTGTGCAGATCATCGACGTCGACCCTGGCCGCCTGCCGCCCAAGCTGGTCGAGGTTAACCCCTATGCGAGCGTGCCGACCCTGGTCGACCGCGACCTGGCGTTGTATGAGTCGACCGTGGTGATGGAGTACCTCGAAGAGCGTTATCCGCATCCGCCCTTGATGCCGGTGTACCCTGTGGCGCGTGGCAACAGCCGCCTGCTCATGCATCGCATCCAGCGTGACTGGTGTGCCCTGGCCGATACGGTGCTCGACGTGCGCAACAGCGATGCTGCCCGCGCCGAAGCGCGCAAGGCGTTGCGTGAGAGTCTGACGGGGGTGTCGCCGCTGTTCGGTGAGTTCGCCTGCTTCATGAGTGATGAGCAAAGCCTGGTCGACTGTTGTCTATTGCCCATACTCTGGCGTTTGCCGGTAATGGGTATCGAATTGCCGCGGCAAGCCAAGCCGCTGCTGGATTACATGGAGCGACAGTTCGCCCGCGAGCCTTTCCTGGCGAGCCTGTCCTCCGTTGAACGTGAAATGCGCAAGCTTTAAGGAGCTGTTGATGAACTCCAGTCGCCCCTATCTGGTTCGAGCACTGTATGAGTGGATCGTCGACAACGATTGCACGCCCCATATGCTGGTCAATGCCGAGTATCCGGCAGTCCAGGTGCCTCAAGGTTTTGCCAGTGATGGTCAGATTGTCCTGAATATCTCGCCCAGTGCCGTGCGCAGCCTGCACATGGATAACGAGGCAGTGAGCTTCGAGGGCCGCTTCGGTGGTGTTGCCCACACGCTGTACGTGCCGATTGGCGCGATCCTCGGTATCTACGCCCGTGAGAACGGCCAGGGCATGGTCTTCGAGCTGGAGCCGTCGCTGATGGAAGGCGAGGAGCTTGAAGACGACGATGTCGAGCCGGATGATGATGGCCCGCCAGAAGGCGGTGGCCAGCCGCCGCGCCCGACGGGGCGGCCAAGCCTGAAAGTGGTCAAGTAACAAAAAAGGCGATCCAACCGGATCGCCTTTTTATTTGCAGCGCGCCTGCGATTACAGGTCGCTGATGGTGCGTACCTGGTCTTTGTTGATGCGGGTGCGCTTGCCGTCGAGTTGCTGGAATTCGTAGAAACCGGAGTCCTTTTCGAACTTCGGAGCGTCGACAGCCTGCATTTCACGGCCGTCGTTGAGGGTGATCAGGCTTGGGGTGGAGCAGCCAGCCAGGGTGGCGAAGGTGCCAAACAGCAGGGCGGGCAGCAAAAGCTTTTTCATGCGGTGTTTCCTGGGTATCTGGAAGGATTGGAGCAACGTTGCTGCCTGTGCCGGCCCTTCGCGGGTCAACCGCGAAGAGGCCGGTTCAGGCAGCCCGTCAATCAGTCGATGTACTCGAACAGTTTGACGATCTTCTGCACGCCCGACACGCTCTGTACCACGCCGGTGGCAGCATTGGCCTCCTGTTGGGTCACCAGGCCGAGCAGGTAGACGATACCGTTCTCGGTAATCACCTTGATGCGCGAGCTTGGCACGGCGTTGTCAGTCAGCATCTGCGTCTTGATCTTGGTGGTGAGCCAGGCGTCGTTGTTGCGCGCCAGGATGGAGGAGGGCTGCATCACCTGCAGTTCGTTGTGCACCTTCTTCACGCGCTGCACCTGGCCAGCCGTTTGCTCGGCCAGGCTCTTGAGCTCGGCGCGAGGGGTCTGGCCGGCAAGCAGGACGATGCCGTTGTAGCTGCTGACAACGATGTGCGAGCCCTTGTCGAGGTCTGGGCTGGCTTTGGAAATATTGACCGCAGCCTTGGTTTCGATCAGCGAGTCATCGATCTTGCTGCCGATGGTGCGCGTGCCGCGATCGTCCTCGATGGGCGAGTTACGGGTCGAGGTCAGCACCGAGCTGCAGCCGGTGACGCTCAGGCACAGGGTCAGGGCCATCAGGCCGAGGCGCATAGGGGTCATTCTTCACTCCCGAACAATTGGCTGTCGATCAGATCGCACAGGCAGTGGATCGCCAGCAGGTGGACTTCCTGGATACGTGCGGTGACCGTCGAAGGCACGCGGATTTCCACGTCCTCGGGCAGCAGCAGCGAAGCCATGCCGCCGCCGTCACGCCCGGTCAATGCTACGACAATCATTTCGCGATCATGTGCGGCCTGGATCGCTTGAATCACGTTGGCCGAGTTGCCGCTGGTGGAAATCGCCAGCAGTACATCGCCGGGCTGGCCCAGGGCGCGGATCTGCTTGGAAAAGACTTCGTTGTAGCTGTAGTCATTGGCGATCGAGGTCAGCGTCGAGCTGTCGGTGGTCAGTGCTATGGCCGGCAGGCTCGGGCGCTCGCGCTCGAAGCGGTTGAGCAGCTCCGACGAGAAGTGCTGGGCATCGCCGGCCGAGCCGCCGTTGCCGCAAGCGAGCATCTTGCCCTCGTTGAGAAGCGCATTGACCATGACCAGGCTGGCCTGCTCGATGTGCGGTGCCAGGATGTCCATTGCCTGTTGCTTGGTATCGATGCTGGCCTGGAACAGCCGGCGAATTCGGGATTGCATGTCCATCTGGTGACCTTAAGTGGGGCGGTGGCCGGCGCGGCGCGCAACAAAGACCAGCCCGCGAAACATAGAGCAAAAAATACGAAGTGGGTTCAGCATTCGAAGGCGTTTTTCAGCCATTGAAGCGGTCTGCCTGCATGGTGGCTGCCCTGCAGGGCGACAACGTCGAAGCGGCAGGGTTGTGCGGCCCAGCGCGGCTCCTTTTGCAGGAAAAGGCTGGCAGCCAGCACCAGCCGTTTCTGCTTGCGCCCGTCGATACTGCCGAGGGCGCCACCGAAGCTCGCGTGCAACCGGTAGCGGACTTCGACGAATACTACTGTATCGGCGTCGAGCATGACCAGATCAAGCTCACCGCCTTTGCATCGCCAATTGCGCGTCAGCAGCCTGAGGCCTTGCCCTTGAAGGAACTCAAGGGCTTGGTTTTCGGCTGCCTGACCGGCCTGGGAGGGCGATGCGTCTGGCATCAACGGGCGGTGTCTGGCAGGCGCTTGACCTGGCCGCCAGAGAACTCGGCCCAAGGCAGCTGGCGCTCGATACGCTGGTTGGCGTTCATGCTGAGGCTGCCCGAAAGCCCTTGTACGCGGTTGTCCGGCAGGGCTTTCAGTTGGCCCAGGCGCGGTGCCAGGCTGTAGGCATCCACGCCCATGGCGTACAGGCGGCCGAGGCTGCCGGCGGCTTGCGGCCATTGCTGCACCACCTGCTGGCGCAGGCTGTTGCTGGTGTCGAGCAGCCACGGTGTTTCGCAGAAGCGGATGCCGTTCATGTCGTTGTACTGGTTGACGTCACCGCTGGCGCTGTACAGGTTCGAGGTTGCATAGACCGGTACGTCGCCGGCGTACTGGAAGTTCAGGGTCGGCTTGATCTGCTGGGCCTGTTGCGGCGTCGAGGCGAGGAAGATGAAGTCGATGTCCTGACGGCGCGATGGCTGCGCGGCGATGTTGCCGCCCACGGTGCTCTGCAGGCTCTTGGCGCGGCCTTCGCTCTGGCGCAGCTGGAACAGGTCGGCAATCTGCTGGGCCAGGGCGACGGGCTGCGCGATGCGTTCGGCGGCGAGCAGGGTGCCGCCGTTGCTTTCCCAGTCTTTGCGGAAGGCGGCGAGCACACGGTCACCCCACTCGCCGCTGGGTACCAGCGCGACGGCGCGGACCATGCCGTCGGCGCGGGCGCGACGTGCGACTTCGCGCGCTTCATCCTCGGCAGCGAGGCCGAACTGGAAGAGCTGCGGCGGGGCTGTCTGGCCGGCGTCTGCGTAGTTCAGGGCAAGCGTGGTGATTGGCAGTTGCGCATTGGCAGCGAGCTTTTTCACCAGGGGTTTTTCCAGTGGGCCGACTACCAGTTGCACGCCATCGGCCTGGGCCTGGCGGTAGAAGTCGTCAACCGAGGTGATGCGGGAGCTGTCGTATACCTGCACGGCGGGGGCCGGCTGGCCAGACTGCTGAGCCTGGAAGTGGGCGGCCATGAAGCCATCACGCAGTGCGCGTGCGACGCCTGCCAATGGGCCTTCCTGGGGCAGCAGCAGGGCAATCTTGGTCAATGGCTGGCTGGCCAGCTCCTTGAGCTTGGCCAGCGCCACCGGCAGTTGCTGGGCGGCAGGGTGGTCCGGGTGCTGCTGGCGCCAGGTGTCGATGGCGGCTTGCTGTTGCTCCAGGGTGCCGGCGGTTTTCACGGCCAGGGCCAGGCTGGTCCAGCCGGCGAGTACCGGGTCGTTGACTGGCTGCTGCAGCTGTTCTGACGGCAGCGCGGCGACCAGCGCCCAGATCGAGTCGTTGTTGGCGCTGGCGGCCTGGCCGCTGAGCAGCGGGGCAAGCAACACGCGCTGCTGGGCTGCGGCCAGGGCCTGGTCGTCGGCTTCGAGGGCGGCGGCGTGGACGCTGTAGGTGCGTACCTGCTGTTCTGCCGGCAGCTCGGCGACACGCTGCAGGCTAGGGTGCGACAGAGCGGTGAGGGCCGCCTTGGGCTGGTTGCGGCTCATGGCCAGCTCGGCGCCCAGGGTGCTGGCGAACACTTGCTGTGCGGGCTTGAGCGTGTCCATCGGGACCTGCTCGAGAATGCGTGCGGCGCGCGGGTAGTCCTTCTGCTTGTACGCCAGGTCTGCGGCGCTCAGGCGCAGCAGGGCGGCATCTTCCGCAGACTTGCTGGAGGCGGCCTTTTCGAGCAGTTGCTCGATGCTGGCGTCCGGGGTGCGTGGCAGCTCGCCCAGGCTGGATGAGGGCGAGCTGGCGCAGGCTGCCAGCAGGGTAGCGAGGCAGAGGGCTGAGAGCAGCCGCAGGCAAGCGATCATGTAAAGGTCCTGTTACTCGATCAAGTTGGCCGGCAATTGTACCCAAGCACTGGCCGGGGCGCGATCTTGCTGATGCTGATCCTTCACTATAGGTCGCTGGCCGATGAACGCCTGCGAAGTTCTTTGCGCCCTGTTACGGGTGGTCGGGCTACAATGGCGCCTTTGATCCGAAAGGCAGGTGTGCGCAGTGACTGATGTGGCAGGGGCTTCGAAATCCACCGTGGGTACGCTGTATGTGGTCGCAACGCCCATCGGCAACCTCGACGACATGAGCGCCAGGGCGCTGAAGGTGCTGGCGGATGTCGCCCTGATCGCGGCCGAGGACACGCGCCACTCGATCCGTCTGCTGCAGCATTTCGGTATCGACACGCCGCTGGCGGCGTGCCATGAGCACAACGAGCGCGACGAGGGCGGTCGGTTCCTGACCCGGTTGTTGGCCGGCGACAATGTCGCGCTGGTTTCCGACGCCGGCACACCGTTGATTTCCGACCCTGGCTACCACCTGGTGCGTCAGGCGCGGGCGGCGGGGGTGAGTGTGGTGCCGGTACCGGGTGCATGCGCGCTGATTGCCGCGCTGTCGGCGGCGGGCCTGCCCTCTGACCGTTTCATCTTTGAAGGCTTTTTGCCAGCCAAGACGGCGGGGCGCCGTGCGCGGCTGGAGCAGGTCAAGGAAGAGCCACGCACGCTGATCTTCTACGAGGCCCCTCACCGTATCCTCGAGTGCCTGGAGGACATGGAGGCGGTGTTCGGTGGCGAACGCCCGGCGTTGCTGGCGCGCGAGCTGACCAAAACCTTCGAGACCCTCAAGGGCTTGCCGTTGGCCGAGCTGCGGGCGTTTGTCGCGGGCGACAGCAATCAGCAGCGTGGCGAGTGCGTGGTGTTGGTCGGTGGCTGGAGCGCGCCCGAGGGCGAGCAGGCGATCAGTACCGAAGCGCAGCGGGTACTGGACTTGCTGTTGGCAGAGTTGCCGCTCAAACGGGCGGCGGCACTTGCGGCGGAAATTACCGGTGTACGCAAGAACCTGTTGTATCAACTTGCCCTGGAAAAGCAGAAAGCAGAGTAGTGGCCATTTGATATAGTTTGCGGTATCGCTTGTTCTTGACCGCGTGTACCGTTAATCTTGTCGGCGGAGAGTCGATCGGACAGTCGCTGCCTGTTTTTGTTCCGCAGCTTTTGTTGCGAAACAGCAGGGGGAGGAAAGTCCGGGCTCCATAGGGCAGAGTGCCAGGTAACGCCTGGGAGGCGCGAGCCTACGGAAAGTGCCACAGAAAATAACCGCCTAAGCACTTCGGTGCCGGTAAGGGTGAAAAGGTGCGGTAAGAGCGCACCGCACGGCTGGCAACAGTTCGTGGCTAGGTAAACCCCACTCGGAGCAAGACCAAATAGGGTTCCATTAGGCGTGGCCCGCGTCGGAACCGGGTAGGTTGCTAGAGGCGTCCAGTGATGGCCGTCGTAGAGGAATGACTGTCCTCGACAAAACCCGGCTTACAGATCGACTCTCCACCTCTCCCTCCCTGCTTGAATCGATAGCAGGCGCACTCTGGTAATACCGAAAAAATCTTACTCTTAATAAATCACTTTAACTTCGAACTCCATTCGCTTGCGTGGGTTTGATTTTTCTCGTGTTTTTTTCCTCCCTGAAGTCCTTCCACATTCCTTTATCGCGCTAAATCTCGGTCCTGTAAGGCTTTTCCTTATGAACGTGCCTTGACGGTGCGGCGGGCGGATTCCTATAGTGTGCGCAAGTGGCAGAAAGTGGGATGAAGTGGGTTTTCTGGCACAAAAAAGCTACCATTGTGGGGAATCGCAGCCGTGTTCCGCGGAGCCAACGCCGTCAGCCTCGATGCCAAAGGCCGTCTCGCCATGCCGAGTCGGTACCGCGACGAGCTCGATTCGCGCTGCAATGGCCAGCTGATCGTGACCATCGACGCTGTAGACCCCTGCTTGTGTGTTTACCCCCTCGATGAGTGGGAACAGATAGAAGCCAAGTTGCGTGCCTTGCCGTCATTGCGTGAGGAAAACCGCCGCCTGCAGCGTTTGCTGATCGGCAATGCGGTTGACCTGGAGCTCGATGGCAGTGGGCGCTTCCTGGTTCCGCCCCGTCTGCGTGAGTACGCCAAGCTCGACAAGAAGGCGATGCTGGTGGGGCAACTGAACAAATTCCAGCTGTGGGATGAAGATGCCTGGAACACGGTTTCGGCAGCCGACCTTGCAGCTATTCAACAACCGGGCGCCATGCCCGACGAATTGCGTGACCTGATCCTGTGACCATAGATAGCGGCTTCAACCACATTACCGTCCTGCTCGACGAAGCTGTCGAGGCATTGGCCCTGCGCGCCGACGGTTGCTATCTGGACGGTACCTTCGGCCGGGGCGGACACAGCCGTCTGATTCTCAGCAAGCTTGGGCCGCAAGGGCGGCTGCTGGGCTTCGACAAAGACCCACAAGCGATTGCCACAGGGCAAGCGCTGGCGGCCGAAGACGGCCGCTTTGTCATTGTGCAGCGCAGCTTTGCCGAGCTCGGCGCGGAAGTGGCTGAGCGCGGCATGGCCGGCAAGGTCAGCGGTGTGCTGCTCGACCTGGGGGTATCATCGCCGCAGTTGGATGACCCAGAGCGTGGCTTCAGCTTCCTCAATGACGGCCCGCTGGACATGCGCATGAACCCCGGTATCGGGGTCAGCGCCGCCGAGTTCATCGCCAGCGCGCCGGTCGAGGAAATCGCCCGCGTGTTCAAGGAATACGGCGAGGAGCGTTTTTCCGGGCGTATGGCGCGTGCCGTGGTGGAACGTCGCGAAAAGCAGCCGTTCACCCGTACCGCCGACCTTGCCGAAGTGCTCAAGGTCGCCAACCCGGCCTGGGAGAAGGGCAAGAACCCCGCCACCCGCGCCTTCCAGGGCCTGCGCATCCACGTCAACAACGAACTGGGTGACCTCGAAACCGGCCTTGACGCGGCGCTCGAGTCGCTGGAAGTTGGCGGCCGCCTGGTCGTCATTAGCTTCCACTCGCTCGAAGACCGCATCGTCAAGCTGTTCATGCGCAAGCTGGTCAAGGGCGAGGCAGACAACCTGCCGCGCAACCTGCCGGTACAGCACAAGGCCTTCGAACCCAAGATCAAGCTCATCGGCAAGGCGCAATTCGCTTCCGAGGCCGAGCTCAAGGCCAACCCGCGGTCGCGCAGCGCCGTGATGCGGGTGGCGGAGAAACTGCGGTGAGCAGGCTGTTTGCCAAGCCATTGCCAGGCGGAAGCTTCCTGATGCTTCTGCTGTTCGTCGGTGTTCTGGTTTCGGCCATCGCCGTGTCTTACAGCGCCCACTGGAACCGTCAGTTGCTCAACACCCTGTACGGCGAGTTGAGCGAGCGCGACAAGGCGCAGGCCGAGTGGGGGCGTCTGATCCTTGAGCAGAGCACCTGGACGGCGTCCAGCCGCATCGAGAGCCTGGCGTCCGAGCAGCTGAAAATGCGCGTGCCCGCAGCCGACGAAGTGCGGATGGTGGCGCCATGATGAAGCTCGAAGGCGCACTCTACCCCTGGCGCTTCCGGGTGGTGATCGGCTTGCTGGCGTTGATGGTCGGTGCCATCTGCTGGCGCATCATCGACCTGCAGGTGGTCGACCGTGACTTCCTCAAGGGGCAGGGCGATGCGCGCAGCCTGCGCCATATTCCCATCCCGGCGCACCGTGGCCTGATCACTGACCGCAACGGTGAGCCGCTGGCGGTCAGCACTCCGGTTACCACCTTGTGGGCCAACCCCAAGGAAATGCAGGCGTCCAAAGAACGCTGGCCGCAACTGGCAGCCGCCCTTGGGCAGAACCCCCAGCAACTGACCGAGCGCCTGACCCAGCAGGCCAGCAAAGAATTCATCTACCTGGTCCGCGGCCTGACCCCGGAGCAGGGTCAGCATGTGCTCGACCTGAAAGTGCCGGGTGTCTATGGCCTGGAAGAGTTCCGCCGCTTCTATCCCGCCGGTGATGTCACCGCGCACATGGTCGGCTTCACCGACCTCGATGACCACGGGCGTGAAGGGGTAGAGCTGGCCTATGACGAATGGCTGGCCGGCGTGCCCGGCAAGCGACAGGTGATCAAGGACCGGCGTGGCCGGCTGATCAAGGACATTCAGGTAACCAAAAACGCCAAGGCCGGTAAGACCTTGGCGTTGTCGATAGACCTGCGCCTGCAATACCTGGCCACCCGTGAGCTGCGCAACGCCATCGCCGAACAGGAAGCCAAGGCCGGCAGCCTGGTGATCATGGACGTCAAAACTGGCGAAGTGCTGGCCATGGTCAACCAGCCGACCTACAACCCGAACAACCGCCGCAGCATGTTCCCTGCCGCGATGCGCAACCGGGCGATCATTGACGTGTTCGAACCCGGCTCGACCGTGAAGCCGATTTCCATGAGTGCGGCGCTGCAGAGCGGGCGCTGGAAGATCACCGACAAGGTCGAGGTCTACCCGGGCAGCCTGCAGATCGGTCGCTACACGATCAAGGACGTTTCCCGCAGCGAGGGCCCGATCCTCGACCTGACCGGCATCCTGATCAACTCCAGTAACGTCGGCATGAGCAAGATCGCCTTCGATATCGGCGGCGAGGCCATCTACCGGGTCATGTCCCAGGTCGGCCTGGGGCAATACACTGGCCTGGGCTTCCCGGGCGAGCGGGTGGGCAATCTGCCTAACCACCGTGAGTGGCGCAAGGCCGAGACCGCGACCCTGTCCTACGGCTATGGCGTGTCGGTTACTGCGTTGCAATTGGTGCATGCCTACGCGGCGCTGGCCAACGACGGCAAGATGGTGCCGCTGTCGATCCTCAAGGTGGACAAGGCACCCGAGGCCGTTCAGGCGATTCCGAAAGAAACTGCCGAAACCGTCCAGGGCATGCTGCAGCAAGTGATCGAGGCGCCGCGCGGGGTGTTCCGTGCCCAGGTGCCGTTCTATCACGTGGGTGGCAAGTCGGGTACGGCGCGTAAGGCGACCGTTGGCTCCAAGGGCTACACCGAGAACGCCTACCGCTCGCTGTTCGCAGGCTTCGGCCCGATGAGCGACCCGCGTTACGCGATCGTCGTGGTCATCGACGAACCGAGCAAGGGCGGCTACTTCGGTGGCCTGGTATCGGCGCCTGTGTTCAGCAAGGTCATGTCGGGCACCTTGCGTTTGATGAACGTGCCGCCAGACAACCTGCCGCCGCCAGCAACCGCACAACCACAAGTCAATGCAGCAGACGCCAAGGGAGGGCGTGGATGATGACAATGCCACTGAGCAAGCTTTTCGCCCACGCCAGCCGCGACCCGCTGATCCGTGAGCTGACCCTGGATAGCCGTGCCGTGCGCCCGGGTGATCTGTTCCTGGCTGTGCCGGGTGCCAAGGTCGATGGCCGTGACCATATCGCCGACGCACTGGCCCGTGGCGCCGCCGCGGTTGCCTATGAAGAGCAGGGCGCGACCGTGTTGCCGATCACCGAGATGCCGCTGATTCCGGTCAAGGGGCTGATCGCCCAGCTGTCGGATATCGCCGGTCGCTTCTATGGCGAGCCAAGCCGTCAGTTGAACCTGGTCGGGGTGACCGGCACCAACGGCAAGACCAGTGTCACGCAACTGGTGGCCCAGGCGCTTGATGTGCTGGGCCAGCGTTGCGGCCTGATCGGCACGTTGGGTACCGGTTTCTATGGTGAGCTGCAGAGCGGCCGCCTGACCACGCCAGACCCGATCGCGGTGCAGTCGACGCTGTACGACCTGAAAAAGGGCGGCGCCAAGGCCGTGGCGATGGAGGTGTCCTCGCATGCCTTGGAGCAGGGGCGTGTCGCTGCGCTGGAGTTCGATATCGCGGTAATGACCAACCTGTCCCGCGATCACCTGGATTACCACGGCAGCATGGAGGCCTATGAGGCCGCCAAGGCCAAGCTGTTCGCCTGGCGCAGCCTGCGTTGCCAGGTGGTCAACCTGGATGACGACTTTGGTCGCCGCCTGGCGGCGGCCTATGCCCGTCGTCCGAGTACCGATCATATCGAGACCCGGCTGCTCAGCTATAGCCTGGAGAATCCGGAGGCTTCGTTGTATTGCCGTGAAGCCACGTTCGATGACGATGGCGTGCGCGCAATCCTCGTGAGCGCCCAGGGTGAGCGCACCTTGCGCAGCCAACTGCTTGGCCGTTTCAACCTGAGCAACATGCTCGCGGCAGTGGCAACGCTGCTGGCACTGGATTATTCGCTGGACGAAATCCTCAAGGTCACTCCCCAGTTGCAAGGGCCGGTTGGCCGCATGCAGCGCCTGGGCGGCGGCGACAAACCGCTGGTGGTGGTCGACTACGCCCACACGCCGGATGCCTTGGAAAAAGTACTCGAGGCCCTGCGCCCGCACGCACACGGCAAGTTGCTGTGCCTGTTCGGCTGCGGTGGCGACCGTGACCGTGGCAAGCGCCCGCTGATGGCTGAAGTGGCCGAGCGCCTGGCTGACCGCGTGCTGGTCACCGATGACAACCCGCGCAGCGAAGACCCGCTGCGGATCTTCGACGATATCCGCCCTGGCTTTGCCAAGCCGGAGCACGTCGAGTTCGTCGCTGGCCGCGGCGAAGCCATTGCCCACTTGATCGCCACTGCCGCCGCCGATGACGTCATCGTCCTGGCCGGCAAGGGCCATGAGGATTACCAGGAGATCCGTGGCGAGCGCCACGATTTCTCCGATCTGGTCGAAGCCGAGAAGGCACTTGCAGCCTGGGAGGCTCCACATGCTTAAGCCCATGACACTCAGTCAGCTGACCACGGCAATGAGTGCTCGCGTGGTGGGTGCCGACGCCAGCTTCGGCGGCGTCAGCATCGACAGCCGCAGCGTCAGTGCCGGGCAACTGTTCGTCGCCCTGACAGGCCCGCGTTTCGATGGCCACGATTACCTGGCCGATGTAAAGGAAAAAGGTGCCGTAGCGGCGCTGGTCGAGCGTGAAGTGGCCGATGTCGACCTGCCGCAGCTGGTGGTCAAGGACTGCCGTGTCGCGCTGGGGCAACTGGGTGCCTTGAATCGCGCCGCGTTCGACAAGCCGGTCGTGGCCATCACCGGTTCCAGCGGCAAGACCACGGTCAAGGAGATGCTGGCCAGCATCCTGCGTACCCGTGGCCTGGTGCATGCCACCCGTGGCAACCTGAACAATGACCTCGGTGCCCCGCTGACCCTGCTGGAAATCGCCCCGGAGCACAGCGCTGCGGTGATCGAGCTGGGCGCTTCGCGCATTGGCGAGATCCGCTACACCGTCGGCCTGACCCAGCCGCACGTGGTGGTCATCAATAACGCCGGTACTGCCCATGTCGGCGAGTTCGGCGGCCCGGAGAAAATCGTCGAGGCCAAGGGCGAGATCCTCGAAGGCCTGGGCGAGGGCGGCACGGCCATCCTCAATCTGGACGACAAGGCTTTTGCCATCTGGAAGGCGCGTGCCGGTGCGCACAGGGTCATCAGTTTCGCCCGCAACGATGGCCGCGCCGACTTCTACGCCACTGGCATCGATCGCGATGCGCGTGGCTGCCCGTCCTTCACGCTGCATGGCGCCGGGGACTCGGTTGCGGTGCAACTCAACGTACTGGGCGAGCACAACGTCAGCAACGCACTGGCCGCCGCGGCGGCTGCCCACGCCGTCGGTCTGAGCCTGAGCGGCATTGCCGCTGGCCTGAATGCCGTGCAACCGGTCAAGGGCCGCACCGTGGCGCAGATCGCGCCGAACGGTGTGCGGGTAATCGACGACAGTTACAACGCAAATCCCACCTCGATGTGCGCGGCCATTGATATACTCGCCGGCTTTTCCGGACGCACCGTCCTGGTGCTTGGGGATATCGGCGAATTGGGTCAATGGGCGGAGGAAGGCCACCGTCAGGTGGGTGACTATGCGCGTGGCAAGGTCGATGCCCTGTACGCTGTGGGTTCCAACATGACACACGCGGTCAAGGCGTTCGGCGCCAATGGCCGTCATTTCGCTACTCAAGCTGAGCTGATCGACGCGGTTCGCGCCGAAAATGCCAGTGACACCACTATCTTGATCAAGGGCTCGCGCAGCGCTGCGATGGAAAACGTCGTGGCGGCATTGTGCGGTGCCAGCGGGGAGAAACATTAATGCTGCTGCTGTTGGCTGAGTATCTGCAACAGTTCCATAAAGGCTTCGCGGTCTTCCAGTACCTGTCCCTGCGCGGGATTCTCGGTGTACTGACTGCGTTGTCGCTGGCGCTGTGGCTGGGCCCGTGGATGATCCGTACCCTGCAGATTCGCCAGATCGGTCAAGCCGTCCGTAATGACGGCCCGCAATCGCACCTGTCCAAATCCGGCACCCCGACCATGGGCGGCGCGCTGATCCTGTCGGCCATCGCGATCAGCACCCTGCTGTGGGCCGACCTGTCCAACCGCTACGTGTGGGTCGTGCTGATCGTCACCCTGGCGTTTGGCGCCATCGGTTGGGTCGACGACTACCGCAAGGTGATCGAGAAGAACTCCCGTGGCTTGCCTAGCCGCTGGAAGTACTTCTGGCAGTCGGTGTTCGGCCTGGCTGCGGCGATCTTCCTTTACAAGACCGCCCCGACCAGCGTCGAGACCACGCTGATCGTGCCGTTCATCAAGGATGTCACCATTCCGCTGGGCATCGGCTTCGTCGTCCTGACCTACTTCGTGATCGTCGGTTCGAGCAACGCGGTCAACCTCACCGACGGCCTCGACGGCCTGGCCATCATGCCAACGGTCATGGTGGGCGGTGCCCTGGGTATCTTCTGCTACCTGTCGGGCAACGTGAAGTTCGCCGAATACCTGCTGATCCCGTATGTGCCGGGTTCGGGCGAGCTGATCGTGTTCTGCGGCGCGCTGATCGGTGCGGGCCTGGGCTTCCTGTGGTTCAACACTTACCCGGCCCAGGTCTTCATGGGCGACGTCGGTGCCCTGGCGCTGGGCGCCGCGCTGGGCACCATCGCGGTGATCGTCCGCCAGGAAATCGTACTGTTCATCATGGGTGGCGTATTCGTCATGGAAACCCTGTCGGTGGTGATCCAGGTCGCCTCCTTCAAGTTGACCGGCAAGCGCGTGTTCCGCATGGCGCCGATTCACCACCACTTTGAACTCAAGGGCTGGCCTGAACCACGGGTGATCGTCCGTTTCTGGATCATCACCGTGATTCTGGTGCTGGTCGGCCTTGCAACCCTGAAACTGAGGTAGATGAGCGTGTCACTGATCGCTTCCGACCAATTCCGCATCGTTGTCGGCCTCGGCAAGAGCGGCATGTCCCTGGTTCGCTTCCTGGCGAGCCGGGGCATTGCCTTTGCGGTCGCCGACACCCGCGAGCAACCGCCGGAACTGGACACCCTGCGCCGTGATTACCCGCAGGTGGAAGTGCGCTGTGGCAAGCTGGACGTGGACTTCCTCTGCCGCGCCAATGAGCTGTACGTGAGCCCGGGCCTGGCGTTGTCTACCCCGGCGCTGCAGCAGGCCGCGGCGCGCGGTGTGGCCCTGTCGGGTGACATCGAGCTGTTCGCCCGCCATGCCAAGGCGCCGATCATCGCCATCAGCGGCTCCAACGCCAAAAGCACCGTCACCACCTTGGTCGGTGAAATGGCTGCCAAGGCGGGCAAGCGTGTGGCCGTTGGCGGCAACCTCGGTACGCCGGCCCTCGACTTGCTCGGGGATGAGGTGGAGCTGTATGTGCTGGAGCTGTCCAGCTTCCAGCTGGAAACCACCGACCAGCTCAATGCCGAAGTGGCCACCGTGCTGAACGTCAGCGAAGACCACATGGACCGCTACAGCGGCCTGCCGGCCTATCACCTGGCCAAGCACCGGATCTTCCGGGGCGCCCACCAGGTTGTGGTGAACCGCCAGGACGCCCTGAGCCGGCCATTGCCGGTGGAAGGCCGGCCGTGCTGGAGCTTTGGTCTGAACCCGCCCGACTTCAAGGCCTTTGGCCTGCGCGAGGTCGATGGCGAGAAGTACCTGGCCTTCGAATTCCAGAGCCTGATGCCGGTTCGCGAACTGAAAGTGCGTGGCGCGCACAACCAGAGCAATGCCCTCGCAGCCCTGGCCCTCGGCCATGCGGCCGGCTTGCCGTTTGCGCCGATGCTCGAAGCCCTGCGTGAATTTGGTGGCCTGGCCCATCGTTGCCAGTGGGTTCGCGAGCGCAATGGCGTCAACTGGTACGACGATTCCAAGGCCACCAACGTGGGGGCCGCGCTGGCCGCCATCGAAGGCCTGGGCGCGGACATCACCGGCAAGCTGGTGCTGATTGCCGGCGGCGACGGCAAAGGTGCCGATTTCGCAGCGCTGCGTGCACCGGTGGCGCGCTTCTGCCGTGCAGTGGTGCTGCTGGGCCGTGATGCCGAGCGCCTGGCCGAAACACTGGGTGAAGGTGTGCAGCAGGTCCGGGTCAAGACCCTGGATGAGGCCGTCGAGCAGTGCGCCGCCTTGGCTCAGCCGGGCGATGCGGTGCTGTTGTCGCCAGCCTGCGCCAGCCTCGACATGTTCAAGAACTTTGAAGAACGCGGGCGGCTGTTCGCCCAAGCGGCGGGAGGGCTGGCATGATCCTGGGCATCTTCAAGCCGTACCCGTCGCCGCTGATCAGCGGCCGTGGCATCGACCTCGACTTCGCGATGCTCGCCGGTTGCCTGGCATTGCTGGGCTTGGGCCTGGTGATGATCACCTCGGCCTCTTCGGAAGTGGCTGCGGTGCAGTCGGGCAACCCGCTTTACCACATGTTCCGCCACCTGGTGTACGTGGCCATCGGCCTGTTCGCCTGCGGCGCCACCATGCTGGTACCGATCGCCACCTGGCAGCGCATGGGCTTCATGATGCTGCTGGGCGCCTTCGGCTTGCTGGTGCTGGTGCTGGTGCCCGGCATCGGCCGCGAAGTGAACGGTTCCATGCGCTGGATCGGCTTCAGCTTCTTCAACGTCCAGCCTTCGGAAATTGCCAAGGTCTTCGTGGTCATCTACCTGGCCGGCTACCTGGTGCGCCGGCAGACCGAAGTGCGCGAGAGCTGGATGGGCTTCTTCAAACCTTTCATCGTGCTGCTGCCAATGGCCGGCCTGCTGCTGATGGAGCCAGACTTCGGCGCCACCGTGGTGATGATGGGCGCTGCGGCGGCCATGCTGTTCCTCGGCGGGGTGGGGTTGTTCCGCTTCAGCCTGATGGTGGTGCTGGCGGTGGTCGCGGTGTTTGTCCTGGTGCAGGCGCAGCCGTATCGAATGGCGCGCCTGATCACCTTTACCGACCCATGGTCCGACCAGTTCGGCTCGGGCTACCAGCTGACCCAGGCGCTGATTGCCTTTGGTCGCGGCGAGTGGCTGGGCGTTGGCCTGGGCAACAGCGTGCAGAAGCAGTTCTACTTGCCCGAGGCGCACACCGACTTCGTGTTCTCGGTGCTGGCCGAAGAGCTCGGCGTGGTCGGCTCGCTGGTCACCATCGCGCTGTTCGTCTTCGTCACCGTGCGCGCTCTTTACATCGGCCTGTGGGCCGAAAAAGCCAAGCAGTTCTTTGCCGCCTACATGGCGTTCGGCCTGGCCTTCCTGTGGATCGGCCAGTTCCTGATCAACATCGGGGTGAACGTCGGCCTGCTGCCGACCAAGGGCCTGACCTTGCCGTTCCTCAGCTACGGGGGCAGCTCGCTGGTGATCTGCTGTGCCTGCGTGGGGTTGCTGCTGCGTATCGAGTGGGAGAGCCGCACGCACCTGGGCAGCGAGGAACACGAATTCAACGAAAGCGATTTTGCCGAGGAGACCAGTCATGGCCGCTGACGGCAAGAACGTACTGATCATGGCAGGCGGCACCGGGGGCCACGTGTTCCCGGCCCTGGCCTGCGCTCGCGAGTTCCAGGCACGCGGTTACAGCGTGCACTGGCTGGGCACGCCGAAAGGCATCGAGAACGAACTGGTGCCCCAGGCTGGTCTGCCGTTGCACCTGATCCAGGTCAGCGGCCTGCGCGGCAAGGGCAAGCTGTCGTTGCTCAAGGCGCCGTTCACCCTGGTCAAGGCCGTGCTGCAGGCACGGCGCATCATTCGTCAGCTCAAGCCGGTGTGTGTGCTGGGCTTCGGCGGCTATGTGACCGGGCCCGGCGGTGTGGCCGCGCGGCTGTGCGGTGTGCCGCTGGTGATCCACGAGCAGAACGCCCGTGCGGGTACCGCCAATCGGCTGCTGGTGCCACTCTCGGCGCGGGTCTGCGAAGCTTTCCCGGGCACGTTCCAGGCCAATGACAAGCTGCGTACCACCGGCAATCCGGTACGCACAGAGTTGTTCATGGATGCACAACGTGCGCCCCTTTCCGAGCGCCGTGCTCGCCTGTTGGTAATGGGCGGCAGCCTGGGTGCGGAACCATTGAACAAATTGTTGCCTAAGGCCCTGTCCGAAGTGTCTGCGGCGCTGCGGCCAGAGGTGTTCCACCAGGCTGGCAAGCAACACGCGCCGATCACCGCCGAGCGTTATCACGAGGTCGGCGTCGAGGCTCAGGTAGAGCCTTTCATCACGGACATGGCCCAAGCCTATGGCTGGGCCGACATGGTGGTATGCCGGGCCGGTGCCCTGACCGTCAGCGAACTCGCGGCGGCGGGCCTGCCTTCGATGCTGGTGCCGTTGCCCCATGCGATCGACGACCACCAGACCTACAACGCCCAATATCTGGCTCGGGAGGGCGCGGCCTTCCTGATGCCACAAGCGACAACTGGCGCAGCGCAGCTCGCTGAACGCCTGAACGAGGTGCTGATGCAACCCGAGAAACTCAACACCATGGCTGGCACCGCACGGCGCCTGGCCAAACCTGCTGCAACCAGCACCGTGGTCGATATCTGCCTGGAGGTGGCCCATGGTTGAAAGCCAGAAAGCCATTCCCCAGCCGAAGATGGGCCGTATCCGCCGTATTCACTTCGTCGGTATCGGCGGCGTCGGTATGTGCGGCATCGCCGAAGTGCTGCTGAACCTGGGCTATGAAGTGTCCGGCTCCGACCTCAAGGCGTCGCCGGTCACCGAGCGCCTGGAGTCGTTTGGCGCCGAGATCTTCGTCGGCCACCGTGCCGAGAACGCAGTCGCCGCCGATGTGCTGGTAGTGTCCAGCGCGATCAACCCGGCCAACCCGGAAGTCGCCACCGCCCTCGAGCGGCGTATTCCGGTGGTGCCGCGTGCCGAGATGCTTGCCGAGCTGATGCGCTACCGCCACGGCGTGGCGGTCGCCGGTACCCACGGCAAGACCACCACCACCAGCCTGCTGGCCTCGGTGTTCGCCGCCGGTGGCCTGGACCCGACCTTCGTCATCGGTGGGCGCCTGACTGCGGCCGGTACCAACGCTCAACTGGGCACCAGCCGCTACCTGATCGCCGAAGCGGACGAGAGCGACGCCAGCTTCCTGCACCTGCAGCCGATGGTCGCCGTGGTCACCAACATCGACGCCGACCACATGGCGACCTACGAAGGCGACTTCAACAAACTGAAGAAAACCTTCGTCGAGTTCCTGCACAACCTGCCGTTCTACGGTTTGGCGGTGATGTGCCTGGACGACCCGGTGGTGCGCGAGATCCTGCCGCAGGTCAAACGCCCGACGGTCACCTACGGCTTCAGCGAAGAGGCGGATATCCGCGCCATCAACGTGCGCCAGCAGGGCATGCAGACGCATTTCACCGTGCTGCGCCGTGACTGCGAGCCGCTGGAGGTGTCGGTGAACATGCCCGGCAACCACAATGTGCTCAATGCCCTGGCAACCATTGCCATCGCCACGGACGAAGGCATCAGCGACGAGGCCATCGTCCAGGGGCTGTCCGGCTTCCAGGGTGTCGGCCGACGCTTCCAGGTCTACGGCGAGCTGCCGGTAGACGGTGGCAGCGTGATGCTGGTCGACGACTACGGCCACCACCCGACCGAAGTCGCCGCAGTCATCAAGGCCGTGCGCGGTGGCTGGCCGAGCCGTCGCCTGGTCATCGTCTACCAGCCGCACCGTTACAGCCGCACCCGCGACCTCTACGACGACTTCGTGCAGGTACTGGGCGACGCCAACGTGTTGCTGTTGATGGAGGTCTACCCGGCCGGCGAAGAACCGATCCCCGGGGCGGACAGCCGTCAGCTGTGCCACAGCATCCGTCAGCGCGGCAAGCTGGACCCGATCTACATCGAGCGTGGCGCCGAGCTCGCCCCGCTGGTGCAGCCACTGCTGCGCGCGGGCGACATCCTGCTTTGCCAGGGCGCCGGTGATGTCGGTGGCCTTGCCCCGCAATTGATGAAAAGCCCGCTGTTCGCTGGCGCCAAGCAGGAGAAGTCGAAATGACCAGCGCCTACGACACACTGCACTCGACCCTGGACGTCAAGGCGTTCGGCCGCGTCGCCGTGCTCTACGGCGGCAAGAGCGCCGAGCGTGAAGTCTCGCTCAAGTCCGGCGCCGCCGTGATCGAGGCCTTGACCAGCGCCGGTGTCGACGTGGTCGCCATCGATGTGGGCGACGACCTGCTCGACCGCCTGCAACGCGAGAAGATCGACCGCGCGTTCATCATCCTCCACGGCCGTGGCGGTGAGGACGGCAGCATGCAGGGCCTGCTCGAGTGCCTGGGCATCCCTTACACCGGCAGCGGTATCCTCGCTTCGGCCCTGGCCATGGACAAGCTGCGCACCAAGCAGGTGTGGCAGAGCCTGGGTATTCCGACCCCGCGCCACGCGGTTTTGGCCAGCGAAAGCGATTGTGTGGTGGCCAGTACGGAACTGGGCTTCCCGCTTATCGTCAAACCTGCCCATGAGGGCTCTAGCATCGGCATGGCCAAGGTGAACAGCGAGCAGGAATTGATCGCCGCCTGGCAGGACGCCGCCAAATACGATTCCCAGGTTCTGGTCGAGCAGTGGATCCACGGCCCGGAGTTCACCATTGCGGTGCTGCGTGGCCAGGTGCTGCCGCCGATCGCCCTGGGTACGCCGCACGTGTTCTACGACTACGACGCCAAGTACATCGCCAACGACACCCAGTACCGCATTCCGTGCGGCCTGGACAGCGTCAAGGAACAGGAACTGATCGACCTGACCGCGCGCGCCTGCGATGCCATCGGCATCGAAGGCTGGGGGCGGTTGGACGTGATGCAGGACGAGCAGGGCCGGTTCTGGCTGCTCGAAGTCAACACCGCACCCGGCATGACTGATCATAGCCTGGTGCCCATGGCGGCCCGCGCGGCCGGCCTGGACTTCCAGCAACTGGTGCTGGCGATCCTGGCTGCCAGCGTCGAGACGCGAGGTTAACAGCCATGCAAGGCGCGATGTTACGTCATCAGCAACCCGCCACCGGCCGTAGCAAGCCGGTGCCGCGCGGTGCCAGCCGAATGGTGGCCAACGAGCCCATGTCGGCGCGCCTGCCCAAGGCCAACTTCAGTGGACTCAAGCGCCTGCTCTGGCCGGTGCTGCTGGTCGCGGCAGGCTTCGGCGCCTATGAAGGCGCCATTCGCCTGATGCCTTATGCCGACCGGCCGATCACCCGGATCGCCGTGCAGGGCGACCTCAGCTACATCAGCCAGCAGGCGGTGCAGCAGCGTATCGCCCCGTTCATGGCGGCGAGCTTCTTCAGCGTCGACCTGCCGGCGATGCGTGCGGAGCTCGAGCAGATGCCGTGGATCGCCCATGCCGAGGTCCGGCGCGTGTGGCCGGACGAGGTGGTGATCCGCCTGGAAGAACAGCTGCCAGTGGCGCGCTGGGGTGACGAGGCCTTGCTCAACAACCAGGGCCAGGCCTTCACCCCGCGCGAACTGGCCAACTATGAGCACCTGCCGCAGCTGTTCGGGCCGCAGCGTGCTCAGCAGCAAGTCATGCAGCAGTATCAGGTTTTGAGCCAGATGCTGCGCCCCATGGGCTTTTCCATCGCTCGCCTGGAGCTTCGCGAGCGCGGCAGCTGGTTCCTGACTACCGGTGCGGGCAGCACCGGCCCAGGCATCGAACTGCTACTGGGGCGCGACCATCTGGTGGAGAAGATGCGCCGTTTCATTGCCATTTACGACAAGACGCTTAAAGAGCAGATCACCAACATCGCCCGCATCGATCTGCGATACGCCAACGGACTTGCCGTTGGTTGGCGGGAACCGATTGCACCGACGACGGCCCAACCCGCCGTTGCGAAGAATTAGAGAGAGGCAGGACCATGGCAAACGCGCATAGCGGCAAAATGATCGTCGGGCTGGACATTGGCACCTCCAAGGTGGTGGCGCTGGTGGGCGAAGTGGGCGAAGACGGCACCCTGGAGATTGTCGGGATCGGCACCCATCCGTCCCGCGGCCTGAAAAAAGGCGTGGTGGTGAACATCGAGTCGACTGTGCAGTCGATCCAGCGCGCGGTGGAAGAAGCGCAGCTGATGGCCGGCTGCCGTATCCACTCGGCGTTCGTCGGCGTAGCAGGCAACCACATTCGCAGCCTGAACTCCCACGGCATTGTCGCCATCCGCGACCGTGAGGTCAGTGTTGCCGACCTCGAGCGCGTGCTCGACGCTGCCCAGGCCGTGGCCATTCCAGCTGACCAGCGCGTACTGCACACCCTGCCGCAGGACTACGTCATCGACAACCAGGAAGGCGTGCGCGAGCCACTGGGCATGTCCGGCGTGCGCCTGGAAGCCAAGGTCCACGTGGTCACCTGTGCGGTCAACGCGGCGCAGAACATCGAGAAGTGTGTGCGCCGTTGCGGCCTGGAAATCGACGACATCATCCTCGAGCAACTGGCGTCGGCCTACTCGGTACTGACCGACGACGAAAAAGAGCTCGGCGTGTGCCTGGTGGACATCGGCGGTGGCACCACCGATATCGCCATCTTCACCGAAGGTGCGATCCGTCACACCGCAGTCATCCCGATTGCCGGCGACCAGGTCACTAACGACATCGCCATGGCCCTGCGTACACCGACCCAGTACGCCGAGGAAATCAAGATCCGCTACGCCTGCGCCCTGGCCAAGCTTGCCGGCGCCGGCGAAACCATCAAGGTGCCGAGCGTGGGTGACCGGCCACCGCGCGAGCTGTCGCGCCAGGCCCTGGCCGAGGTGGTGGAGCCGCGTTACGACGAGCTCTTCACCCTGATCCAGGCCGAACTGCGCCGCAGCGGCTACGAGGATTTGGTGCCGGCCGGCATCGTCCTCACCGGCGGCACCGCGAAAATGGAAGGCGCCGTGGAACTGGCCGAAGAAATCTTCCACATGCCGGTACGCCTGGGCGTACCGCATAGCGTTCGGGGGCTGAGCGACGTGGTACGCAACCCGATCTATTCCACCGGCGTGGGCCTGCTCACCTACGGCCTGCTCAAGCAGTCCGAGGACTTGATCCTGACCGGTAACAGCAACAGCAGCAGCAACAGCTATGGCGATGAACCGAAGGCTCCAGTGCTTGAGCGATTCAAGCGCTGGGTCCAGGGCAATTTCTAAGTTTCAAAGCAGTAGTGGTAGGCGCGACAACTAGAGAACTGTAAGGAGAGGGAAAATGTTCGAGCTCGTAGACAACGTCCCGCAAAGTCCGGTCATCAAGGTGATCGGCGTAGGTGGTGGTGGTGGCAACGCCGTCAACCACATGGTCAAGAGCAGCATCGAAGGCGTGGAATTCATCTGCGCCAACACCGATGCCCAGGCGCTGAAAAGCATTGGCGCGCGCACCATCCTGCAATTGGGCACTGGCGTGACCAAAGGCCTGGGTGCGGGTGCCAATCCGGAAGTCGGCCGTCAGGCCGCGCTGGAAGACCGTGAGCGCATTGCCGAGGTGCTGCAGGGCACCAACATGGTGTTCATCACCACCGGCATGGGTGGCGGTACCGGTACCGGTGCAGCCCCGATCATCGCCGAAGTGGCGAAGGAAATGGGCATCCTCACCGTTGCCGTGGTGACCCGTCCGTTCCCGTTCGAAGGCCGCAAACGTATGCAGATCGCCGATGAAGGCATCCGCATGCTGGCCGAGAGCGTCGACTCGCTGATCACCATCCCCAACGAGAAGCTGCTGACCATCCTGGGCAAGGATGCCAGCCTGCTGTCCGCCTTCGCCAAGGCTGACGACGTACTGGCCGGTGCCGTGCGCGGTATTTCCGACATCATCAAGCGCCCTGGCATGATCAACGTCGACTTCGCCGACGTGCGCACCGTGATGGGCGAGATGGGCATGGCCATGATGGGTACTGGCTGCGCCAGCGGCCCGAACCGTGCGCGTGAAGCGACCGAGGCGGCGATCCGCAACCCGTTGCTGGAAGACGTCAACCTGCAGGGCGCCCGTGGCATCCTGGTGAACATCACCGCCGGCCCTGACCTGTCGCTGGGTGAGTACTCCGACGTGGGTAGCATCATCGAAGCCTTCGCCTCCGACCACGCGATGGTCAAGGTTGGCACCGTGATCGATCCGGACATGCGCGATGAGCTGCACGTGACCGTGGTCGCCACTGGCCTGGGCGCGCGCATCGAGAAGCCGGTCAAGGTAGTGGACAACACCCTGCAGACCGCTCAGCAGGCGTACGAAGCGTCCAACCCGGCACCGGTTCGCCAGGAGCAGCCTGCGGTCAACTACCGTGACCTGGAGCGCCCGACTGTCATGCGCAACCAGGCCCATGCAGGTGCCGCTGCGGCAGCTAAACTGAACCCTCAGGATGACCTGGACTACCTCGATATCCCGGCTTTCCTGCGTCGTCAGGCTGATTAATGGAATTTATCAGGGGTATAAAGGTGATTGGTATTCAGCAAAGGTTGGGTCTGTTATCATCCTCAGCCTTTGTTGATACCTGTTCGCAATTTGCGCTGAAGCGGCCAATGCCATGATTAAACAACGCACCCTGAAGAATACCATCCGTGCCACAGGTGTCGGCCTGCACTCCGGGGAGAAGGTATACCTGACCCTGAAGCCTGCACCTGTTGACACCGGCATCGTCTTCCGCCGCGCCGATCTCGACCCTGTGGTCGAAATCCCGGCGCGCGCGGCCAACGTCGGCGAGACAACCATGTCGACGACGCTGGTCAACGGTGACGTCAAGGTCGATACGGTCGAGCACCTGCTCTCCGCCATGGCGGGCCTGGGCATCGATAACGCCTACGTCGAGCTCTCCGCCTCGGAAGTGCCGATCATGGATGGCAGCGCCGGACCCTTTGTATTCCTGATTCAGTCTGCCGGCCTGGAAGAACAGGACGCACCCAAACAGTTCATCCGCATCCTGCGCGAAGTGACAGTGGAGGAGGGCGACAAGCGCGCCACCTTCCTGCCTTTCGAAGGGTTCAAGGTGAGCTTCGAGATCGACTTCGATCACCCGGTCGTCAGCGGCCGGACCCAGAGCGCCAGTGTGGATTTCTCCAGCACGTCGTTCGTGAAAGAAGTCAGCCGTGCCCGCACCTTCGGTTTCATGCGGGACATCGAGTACCTGCGCAAGCATAACCTTGCGTTGGGCGGCAGTGTCGAAAACGCCATCGTGGTAGATGAGACTGGCGTGCTGAACGAAGACGGCCTTCGTTATGAAGACGAATTCGTCAAGCACAAGATTCTCGACGCCATTGGCGACCTCTACCTGCTGGGCAACAGCCTGATTGGCGAGTTCAAGGGCTACAAGTCCGGGCACGCGCTGAACAATCAGCTGCTGCGCAAGCTCATTGCTGAAACCGATGCCTGGGAAGTGGTCACTTTCGAAGATGCCAGCACGGCACCGATCTCGTACATGCGCCCTGTTGCGGCCGTGTAAGTTCGAACACTCTCTAGTTCATTAAGGCCACCTTCGGGTGGCCTTTTTTATACCTGCTTTACCGGCGCTGCAGCGTGAAAAAGTCGAGGAAAGAGTAATCGCTGTACGTTAGTTCGATACGGGAAACCGCTTGGCTTTCGTTCTCCGCTTGGTATTCAACCCATTGATCGCGCCCTGCGTTTGCATAAATTGTTCTGCTGTCCAGCGTGGCGCCCGACTGGTCCAGGTACTGGACCGTTGCGTCTTTTTGAAGCCAGGTCCAGGCGAAACGGATTGAGGTGAATTCACCTGGCAGATCAATGCTTAGGTACTGGCGCATGTCTTTGCCGATGCTCAAGCCCAGCGCTTGTTTTTCGCGCATGCCAGGTTCGTCGGAATTGTATCTGTAGATGCCCGCCGGCCCTGAACTGGTGGGCAGCAATGTGACGAGCATGGTGTTGAGTGCCAACTGCCCGCCGGGTTGAATCAATTCTTGCGGCCGGTCGTTGAAGTCTTCCTCGAACCGGGAGGGGTAGATGCGAATGTCATCGATGGCCAGGTTGCCCCTGGCATGCGAAGGGTCGCCAATTCGCTCCCTTACTTCAAGCTTCAGCGTCTCGACGGCTTGGGACGCCTTGAAACGCCAGTGCAGCGTAATCCACTCGGAAGTAGTGACTTCGATGGGGGCAGCGATCTGCTCATCACCCAGTTTCCAGGTGAGCACAGGCACAGCCTGGTTTGCCCATTGCTGCCGTGTGCGCAGGGAGAGGCAATATTCACGGTCGGGTTCCAGCCCTTGCAGTTCTTTGAATAGAACGGGGCCGTGTGGAAAAGAAATAGCGGGGGCAAAGGCTACGAAGTGGTTGCCATCTTCTTCTTGGTAAATACCGAGGGTGGCGCCGTTGGAGTCCGCTTTCCAGTCACCCCAGGGGTCGGTTGAGGGTGACTCGAACGTGGCAAGGTGAAAATAGTCTGTATTCATGCTGGTCTCTCCTGGGGGGTGATCAGGCGAGCGTATTGCACCCCGTGGAGACGGCAAACTGGCAAAAATATCAGGTGCGCGAAGGTGCTTTGCTAGGTCCATGCGACGCCAGGCGCTCTAGCGCGGCGCGCAGCTTGGGGTCGGTAATCCCCTCGGCGGTATCGCGAAGGCTTTCGGCGGCATTGCTCGACAGCTCGGTGGCATGCCCGCCACGCTTGGTGGGCACCAGCGGCGGTTGCACCTTGTACAGGATGCGCCGCAGGTTGCCGAACGCTTCCATGGCTTGCAACTCCCGCATCAGGCGTTTCTGCTGATAGCGCAGGCGGGTGGCCCAATGGCCGTCCGTCACCACCAGCAACAAGGTACCGTCACGCCAGGAGGCAACGTGGCAATGCTCGCGGGCGGCCGGCTGCAGCTGGCTTTCCAGCAGGCGCTGCAGGTGTTCCAGGCGTTCGGCCTGGTTCAACAGCAGGCGCAGCGGACGGACCTGGCGCAACAGTGCCGAGGGAAGCTGGGCGGGGGAGGGTTTATAGGCCATGCGGGTACGTATGAAGTTACAAGATCGGCAGTCTAACAGATGCGGGGTTATCGATTGCCTGCGCTGGCCGCTTCGCCGATAAACACCGGATACGAGCTATTCTCGATACGTTTCATCTTTCTCAGCCTTGAACTCAGGGAAAATGCCCCTATCTAAGAAACGCCCCTGCCAAAACGCTGTACCAGCATCGTGGAAATCCACCACTTTCCTCACCATCGTTTCCGGGTAGAATGCTCGTTCGCATGCGGCCTTAGGGCTGCACGGGCGACTCATGGGGCCGCCCTCCATCCCTACGTGTGGAAGATCCTGCCGATATGTTTGCGCCTTTGTTAAAGAAACTTTTTGGAAGCAAGAATGAGCGTGAAGTCAAACGCATGCTCAAGACGGTGACTATCGTCAATGCCTTCGAAGAGAAGATGGTGGCCCTCTCCGATGAGCAACTGCGGGGCAAGACCGCAGAGTTCAAGGAACGCTTGGCCAAAGGCGAGACACTGGACCAACTGCTGCCCGAAGCCTTCGCCGTGGCCCGTGAGGCCGGCAAGCGTGTGATGGGCATGCGCCACTTCGACGTGCAGCTGATCGGCGGCATGACCCTGCACGAGGGCATGATCGCAGAAATGCGCACCGGTGAAGGCAAGACCTTGGTCGGTACCTTGGCCGTCTACCTCAACGCATTGTCCGGCAAGGGCGTGCACGTGGTGACCGTCAACGACTACCTGGCCCGCCGTGACGCCAACTGGATGCGCCCCTTGTACGAGTTCCTCGGTCTGTCCGTGGGCATCGTCTCGGCTTTCCAGCCGCCGGAAGAAAAGCGCGCTGCCTACGCCTCCGACATCACCTACGGCACCAACAACGAATTCGGTTTCGACTACCTGCGCGACAACATGGCGTTCAGCCAGGAAGAGAAGTTCCAGCGTGAACTCAACTTCTCGGTCATCGATGAAGTCGACTCGATCCTCATCGACGAAGCCCGTACCCCGCTGATCATTTCCGGGCAGGCCGAAGACAGCTCCAAGCTGTACATCGAGATCAACCGTCTGATCCCGCGTCTGACCCAGCACATCGAGGAAGTCGAGGGCCAGGTCACCCAGGAAGGCCACTTCTCCATCGACGAGAAGAGCCGCCAGGTCGAGCTCAACGAAGCGGGTCACCAGTTCATCGAAGAGATGCTCACCCAGGCCGGCCTGCTGGCCGAGGGCGAGAGCCTCTACTCGGCACACAACCTGGGCCTGCTGACCCACGTCTACGCTGGCCTGCGCGCGCACAAGCTGTTCCACCGCAACGTCGAATACATCGTCCAGGACGGCCAGGTCCTGCTGATCGACGAGCACACCGGCCGTACCATGCCCGGTCGTCGTCTGTCCGAAGGCCTGCACCAGGCCATCGAAGCGAAAGAGAACCTGAACATTCAGGCCGAGAGCCAGACCCTGGCTTCGACCACCTTCCAGAACTACTTCCGCCTTTACACCAAGCTGTCCGGCATGACCGGTACCGCCGACACCGAAGCGTTCGAGTTCCAGTCGATCTACGGCCTCAACGTGATGGTGATCCCGCCGAACAAGCCGCTGGCGCGCAAGGACTTCAACGACCTGGTGTACCTGACCGCCGACGAGAAATACGCCGCGATCATCGCCGACATCAAAGAAAGCATGACCCTGGGTCGCCCGGTGCTGGTGGGTACCGCGACCATCGAAACTTCCGAGCACATGTCGAACCTGCTGCTCAAGGAAGGTATCGAGCACAAGGTACTGAACGCCAAGTACCACGAGAAGGAAGCCGAGATCATCGCCCAGGCGGGTGCTCCGGGCGCGTTGACCATCGCCACCAACATGGCTGGCCGTGGTACCGACATCCTGCTGGGCGGTAACTGGGAAGCCGAAGTGGCCGCCCTGGACAGCCCGACCGCCGAACAGATCGCGCAGATCAAGGCCGACTGGCAGAAGCGCCACCAGCAGGTCATCGAGTCGGGTGGCCTGCATGTGATTGCCTCCGAGCGTCACGAGTCGCGCCGTATCGACAACCAGCTGCGTGGCCGTTCCGGCCGTCAGGGTGACCCGGGTTCCAGCCGCTTCTACCTGTCGCTCGAAGACAGCCTGATGCGTATCTTCGCCTCCGATCGGGTGAAGAACTTCATGAAGGCACTGGGCATGCAGTCCGGCGAGGCGATCGAGCACCGCATGGTCACCAACGCCATCGAGAAAGCCCAGCGCAAGGTCGAAGGCCGCAACTTCGACATCCGCAAACAGCTGCTCGAATACGACGACGTGGCCAACGAGCAGCGCAAGGTGATCTACCACATGCGCAACAGCTTGCTGGCGGCCGAGAACATTGGCGATACCATCGCCGAATTCCGCAAGGAAGTGCTGGACGCTACCATCAGCCAACACATCCCGCCGCAATCGCTGCCCGAGCAGTGGGACGTGGCCGGCCTGGAAGCCTCGCTGGCGAGCGATTTCGCCATGAAGCTGCCGATCCAGCAATGGCTCGACGAGGACGATCACCTCTACGAAGAGACCCTGCGAGAGAAGCTGCTGAGCGAGATCACCAGCGCCTACACCGAGAAGGAAGACCAGGCCGGCATCGACGCCCTGCGTACCTTCGAGAAGCAGATTCTGCTGCGTGTGCTGGACGACCTGTGGAAAGACCACCTGTCGACCATGGACCACCTGCGCCACGGCATTCACCTGCGCGGTTATGCGCAGAAGAACCCGAAGCAGGAGTACAAGCGCGAGTCGTTCACGCTGTTCCAGGAGCTGCTCGAGTCGATCAAGCGCGACACCATCCGCGTGCTGTCGCACGTTCAGGTGCGCCGCGAAGACCCGATCGAAGAAGAAGCCCGCCTGCGCCGCGAGGCCGAAGAACTGGCCAGCCGCATGCAGTTCCAGCATGCCCCTGCGCCAGGCCTTGAAAGCGAGCAGCTGAGTGAAGAGGGCGCCGAAGTGGCTGTGGCCACGGCTCCGGTGCGCAACGACCAGAAGCTGGGTCGCAACGAGCCATGCTGGTGCGGTTCGGGCAAGAAGTTCAAGCATTGCCATGGGCAGATCGAGTGATCTGATCTGACTCTTGTAAAAGCCTGGGGCCGCTTTGCGGCCCTTTCGCGACACAAGGCCGCTCCTACAGGTACCGCGCTCGTCTACGGATTGGCGCGGCCTCTGTAGGAGCGGCCTTGTGTCGCGATGGGGCGCAAAGCGCCCCCGTTTTTCGACATTAACCGTTTTATCTAGGAGCGCTCTAATGGCTGTTGGTCTTGGTCCTTTGCCCACCCTGCACCCGGTTCCGGGTTTTGAACTCGGCATCGCTTCTGCCGGCATCAAGCGCCCTGGGCGCAAGGATGTGGTGGTCATGCGCTGTGCCGAAGGCTCCAGCGTCGCTGGCGTGTTCACCCTCAACGCCTTTTGCGCCGCTCCGGTTATCCTCTCCAAGCAGCGCGTTCAGGGCACTGTGCGTTACCTGCTGACCAACACCGGCAACGCCAACGCCGGTACCGGTGCACCTGGCCTGGCCGCTGCCGAGCGCACCTGCGCCAAGCTCGCCGAGCTGACCGGCGTGCCGGCCGAGTCGGTACTGCCATTTTCCACCGGTGTGATCGGCGAGCCGCTGCCAGTCGAGAAGATCGAAGGCGCCCTGCAGGCCGCCCTGGACGACCTGTCGGAAAACAACTGGGCTGAAGCCGCCACCGGCATCATGACCACCGACACCGTGCCCAAGGGTGCCAGCCGCCAGTTCCAGCACGATGGCGTGACCGTCACCGTTACCGGCATCAGCAAAGGCGCCGGCATGATCCGCCCGAACATGGCCACCATGCTCGGCTACATCGCCACCGACGCCAAGGTCGCACCCCAAGTGCTCAAGGACCTGATGCTCGATGGCGCCAACAAGTCGTTCAACCGCATCACCATCGATGGCGACACCTCGACCAACGACTGCTGCATGCTGATCGCCACCGGCAAGGCCAACCTGCCGGAAGTCACCGAAGCCAGCGGTGCGCTGTTCGAAGCCCTGAAAAAGGCCGTATTCGAAGTGTGCATGGACGTGGCCCAGGCCATCGTCCGTGACGGCGAAGGCGCCACCAAGTTCGTCACCGTGCAGGTCAACGGCGGGGGTAACCATCAGGAATGCCTGGACGTCGGTTACGCCGTGGCTCACTCGCCGCTGATCAAGACCGCGCTGTTCGCCTCCGACCCCAACTGGGGCCGCATCCTGGCGGCCGTTGGCCGTGCCGGCGTGCCGGCGCTGGATGTCAGCCTGATCGACGTCTACCTGGACAACGTCTGCATCGCCAGCCAGGGCGGCCGTAGCCCTAGCTATACCGAGGCACAGGGTTCGGCGGTAATGGCCCAGGAAGAGATCACCATCCGCATCGAGCTGGGCCGCGGTGCGTGTAGCGAAACCATCTGGACCACCGACCTGTCCCACGAGTACGTGAAGATCAACGCCGAATACCGCACCTGATGCATGTGGGGCCGCATGCGGCCCCATAACCCCAGACAAATGGAGCCGAACCATGAGCTACCACCTGATCATCGGCGACAAGTTGCATTCCTCCTGGTCGCTACGCGGCGCCCTGGCCCTTGAGCTGGCTGGCGTTGCCTACGAAGAAACCCTGATCAAACTCAACCAGCCCGACACCCGCCAACGCCTGCTCGCTTACTCGGCCACCGGCAAGGTGCCATTGCTCAAGACCGAGCACGGTGTGATCGCCGACTCGCTGGCTATCGCCGAATACCTCAACGAACGCCACCCAGAGGCCCAGCTGTGGCCTGCCGATGTCGCTGCCCGTGCTCAGGCCCGTTCGGCCTGCGCGCAGATGCACAGTGGCTTCTTCGCCCTGCGCGGGGCGATGCCGTTCGACCTGGCCCGTGATGAAGCCCTGGAGAACGTGCCGCTGGACGTGCAGGTCGATATCGACCGTATCGTCGCGCTGTGGTCCGAGTGCCGCTTGGTTGCCAAAGACAGTGGGCCGTTCCTGTTCGGCAAGCCGACCTTGGCCGACGCCTACTTCGCCCCGGTGGCTGTGCGCTTGCGCACCTACCGCGTTGAGGTGCCTGCAGAGGCGGCAACGTACATCGAGACCATTTACCAGTGGCCGGCCTTCAAGGCTTGGCAACAGGCTGGCCTGGCGGAGCGCGCAGGGTGAAACGTATTCATGTAGTGGCCGCAGTGATCCGCGGCGCCGATGGCCGCATTCTTATCGCGCGACGAGCTGATACCCAGCACCAGGGCGGCCTTTGGGAATTCCCGGGCGGCAAGGTGGAAGAGGGCGAGAGCGTCGAAGCGGCGCTGGCCCGCGAGCTTCGTGAGGAGCTGGGTATCGAAGTGACCCGTTCACGGGCGCTGATCAAGGTCAGCCACGATTACCCGGACAAGCAGGTGTTGCTGGATGTTCGCGAGGTCGAGGCATTCACCGGCGAGCCCCATGGTGCCGAGGGCCAGCCGTTGGCCTGGGTAACACCCCGCGAACTGCCGCAGTACGACTTCCCCGAGGCCAACAAGCCGATTGTCGCCGCCGCGCGCCTGCCGGACCAGTATCTGATCACCCCCGATGGCCTTGAAGTGCCTGAGATGCTCAAGGGCATCCAGAAGGCGGTCGCCAGCGGCATACGCCTGATTCAGTTGCGCGCGCCGGACATGTACGACCCCAAGTACCGCGACGTGGCGGTGGATGCGGTTGGCTTGTGTGGCGGCAAGGCCCAACTGATGCTCAAGGGGCCGCTGGAGTGGCTGGGCGATTTCCCGTCTGCGGGTTGGCACCTGACGGCCGCACAGCTGCGCAAGTATGCGGCCAAGGGGCGGCCATTCCCTGAGCACCGTTGGTTGGCGGCGTCCTGCCACAGTGCAGAAGAGCTGGCCCTGGCGGAACAGATGGGGGTCGACTTCGTCACCCTGTCACCGGTGCAGGCGACGCAGACGCACCCTGAGGCCGTGCCGCTGGGCTGGGATGAGGCGCAACGGTTGATTGCGGGCTTCAGCCGGCCGGTGTTCTTGCTGGGTGGTGTCGGGCCGGGTGAGCGTGAGCGCGCTTGGGAATTCGGCGCGCAAGGCGTTGCCGGGATTCGGGCGTTCTGGCCTGAGATTTGAGTCGCCAGTACTGGGGCCGCTTTGCGGCCCATTCGCGGGGCAAGCCCGCTCCCACACGAGGATCGCGCAGTACCTGTGGGAGTGGGCTTGCCCTGCCCTGGCGCTCTCAGCCTTGAGGCTTTTCTGCGGGTTGCCACAGCACCTCGGCAACCCCCTGCCGGCGGCCAATGATCCGCGCTGCCACGAACAATAGATCCGACAGCCGATTGATATACGCCAACCCCACCCCCTCCAGTGGTTCCACTGCGTTCAACTGCTGGCAGCGGCGCTCTGCGCTGCGCGCCAGGCAACGGCACACATGCGCCTGCGCCACCAAGGCCGAGCCACTGGGCAGGATGAAGTTCTTCAGCGGCCCCAGCTCCTCGTTCCATACATCGATTGCCGCTTCCAGCCGCTGCACTTCGGCCAGGTTCAAGGCTTGGTAACTGGGCATCGCCAGTTCGCCACCGAGGTCGAACAAGCGGTGCTGACAAGGCGCCAGTACCTCGCTGACCTCAGCCAGCCCTTGCTCATTTAGCCCTGCCAGCAGCAGCCCCAGCTGGCTGTTGAGGCTGTCCACCTCGCCAATCGCTTCAATGCGTGGGTGGTCCTTGGGCACCCGACGGCCGTCGCCCAGGCCGGTTTCGCCCTGGTCGCCAGTGCGGGTGTAGATCTTCGACAGGCGGTAGCCCATGTCATGCCTCCGTGGTGTTCGGTGCCGTCGCTGCCGGCTGGCCGAGGGGCAGGCGCAGGGTGAAGCACGTGCCCTGGCCGGGCGTGGACTGCACCTCCATCTGCCCCTTGTGGTTGTTGGTGATGATGAAATACGAGACCGAAAGGCCCAGGCCGGTGCCCTGGCCGATCTCCTTGGTGGTGAAAAACGGCTCGAAGGTGCGCTTGCGCACGGCTTCGGGCATGCCCACGCCGTTGTCCTCGACTTGGATTTCGGCCCAGGGCGGGTTGAGCCGGGTGCGCAGGGTGATGCGCCCAGGCTCGCTGGCTTGCGGGCGCAGGTGAATGGCCTGGGCAGCGTTTTTCAGCAGGTTGAGCAGCACCTGTTCCAGCTCGTTGGCGGTGCACGGCACCGGCCCGAGGTGTGGGTCGAACTGGCGCACGATGGCCTGGCCCTTGAAGTCGAAACCGATGGCCAGGTCGAAGTCGTTGCTGGCGATCTCCAAGGCCTGGTCGATCAGTGCCGGCAGGTCGCAAGGTGCCAGCTGGCGATTGCTGCGGCGGCTGAAACTGAGCATGTGGGTGACGATCTTGGCGGCCCGCGCACCGGCCTGCTGAATCCCGTCGAGCAGCTGCGGTACTTCGCGGCTGTCCAGGTAGCGGTTGACGGTGGGCAGGTCGATGCCCAGCTCTTCGGCCTGCTCCTGGTTGCGCGGTAACTCCGGTGACAGGCGCCGACGGATATTCTGCACATTATGCAAAATGGCCCCCAGCGGGTTGTTGATCTCGTGGGCCATGCCGGCGGCCAAGCCACCTACCGAGAGCATTTTCTCTGACTGCACCATCATCTCTTCCAGGGACAGGCGCTGGGTGATGTCGTCGATCCGGATCACCACCCCGCGGCCGCCACCGCCCATCAGTGGATAGAAGGTCAGGGCGTAGTGGCGCAGTTCATCGCCCTTGGGCCAGGTGACGCGCTCGATTTTCGCCACCCGGTGTTTTTCCACGGTTTCCTTGAGCTGCGGCAAGAACGGCTTGAGCGGCTCGAAGGCGATGAAGATCGGCTGGTTCAGGGCCTCGTCCAGCGGCGTCCCGGAGAGCACGGTCGCCTCGTGGTTCCACTGGGTGACGTAGAGCTGCTCGTCGAGGGCGATCAGGGCCGAGGGCATGGAGTCGATGATGCTGTTGAGGTAATTCTGAAAGCCTGTGAGCTTTTTCTCGATCTTGCTGCGCACCTGGACTTCCAGCTCCAGCTTGCGGTTGGTGTGACGCGTTTCTTCGGCCAGGCCCTGGGCTTGGTCATAGGCGGTCTGGAATTCATCGCGGGTGCGCTTGAGCTGCTGCTCGCGGGCTTCGATGCGCGAGAGCATGGTATTGAACGCCTCGGCCAGGCTGCCGATTTCGTCGTCGTTGCCGCGCCGGGCACGCAGGGCGTAGCTCTCTTCGCGGGTGACCTGGCGGCTGAGTTCTTCGAGCTGGTTGATCGGCTGGGTGATCAAGCGCTTGATTTGCCGGGCCACGACGATCCACAGCAGGATACTGAACACCAGGATGCCCAGGCTGGCGCTGAGCGTGCCGGTGTAGAAGGCGGTGGGCAGTTCGCTGCTGGCCACCAGTAGCAGGTGTGCGGGTGGGTTGGCGTCGCGCGGGATACGTATCAGCTGCGTGCTGCGAAACTCCATCAGGCGCCAGCCGTCGATGTCGCGAAAGCGCCTGGGCAGTGCCAACGGTTCGCCGTGCTGGAGTTGTGCCAGCATGCGGCCATCGCCGCCGTACACCGCCGCCGCGCGTAATGGCGTGTAGCTGTCCAGCTCTTTGAGCAGGGCGCTGGCGGTTTCCGGGGTGTCGCCTGCCCGGGTCGCCAGCTGTGGGTTGGACACCAGCCGGCCGATGGTCTGCAGGGCCTGCGGCGCCATGCTTTCCTGGGTGATCCAGTAGGCGGCGCTGATGAAGGTCAGGTTGGCCACCAGCAGAATGGTCACCAACAGCACCAGCAGGGCCGCCAGCAGCTTTTGCCCGACCGGGAGGTTTTCCAGGCGTTGGCGCAGGGTCATGGGCAAGGCAATGTCCGTCTCCGGTTGAAAGGGCCAGCGTCAGGCGCTGGGTAAGCCACGTGCCTGCAGGTTATCGACCAGGCGCCGGTGCAGGCGTTCCAGCTGCGGTAGCTGCAGGCCATGGCGATCGGCAGCGCGGCAGGCGTGGCCGAGCAGGTAATGGACCTCGGTTCGCCGCCCGGCTCGCACGTCCTGATACATGGAAGAGTAGTTGGCGGCGGTGGCGAGGATCACCCGTTGCACTTCTTCGTCCAGGTCCTCGGCAGCCTGGGGTTGGCCACAGCGACGCAGCAGTTCGGCCAGCTCGTCGCACAGGGCAGTCACTTCGCCCAGGTGCTCCAGCAGGCCGCCGTTGCGGCACTCGTGCAGCACCGTCAGCGGGTTGATCGCGCAATTGAGCGCCAGCTTGCGCCACAGGCGGGTGAGGATATCCACGGTCCATTCGGCCGGGATGCCGGCGTCGTGCAGGTCATCGAACCATTCCGGGAGCGCCGGCGTCAGCGGGTCACCCAGCCAGTTGAAGCCATGGCCGGCGAAGCGCACTTGCCAGTCGTCCTCGCGAAAAGCCCCTTCGGTACTGGAGGCGAAGATGCAACGGGCATGGGGGACCTGGTCGGCGACTTCGTCCTGGCTGCCGAGGCCGTTCTGCAGCAGCACCAGCTCGGCGCCGTCGGCCAGCCTGGGGGCCAGGCGCGCGATGGCCGGTGCGGCGTCATACGCCTTGCAGGCCACCAGCAGCCGGTGGATCGGGCCGTCGCCCTCGGCGGTTTCGGCGGGGATCGCGTAGTGGTTGGCGGTGTCCTGTTCGTGCAACGTCAGGCCGCCTACCTGCTGATAGGCCTGCAGTCGTTGCGCGTCGCGCAGGATCAAGCGTACCGCCTTGCCCGCGCGCGCCAGGCGGCAAGCCCAGAGGCTGCCCAGGCTACCCGCGCCGAGAATATGCCAGGTGCTGCTCATATGCGTTTCGCAACCCGTTATAATGAGTCCGCATTTTAACCGTCTAACTCAGCGTGCTCCATCTTCAGGCCGAGCGCGCTTTTATTTTTGGAGAAAAACCATGCCTTCGTTCGACGTGGTATCGGAACTGGACAAGCACGAAGTGCAGAACGCTGTAGACAACGCCGTCAAGGAACTCGACCGCCGTTATGACCTCAAGGGCAAGGGCAACTTCGAGTTCAAGGACAAGGACCAGACCGTGCTGCTGACCGCCGAAGCCGAATTCCAGCTCGAGGCGATGATCGAGATCCTGCGCGGTGCGCTGGTCAAGCGCAAGATCGACGTCAAATGCCTGGAAACCAAGGACGCCTACCCGTCCGGCAAGGAAATGAAACAGGAAGCCAAATTCCGCGAGGGCATCGACAAGGAGCTGGCGAAGAAGATCGTCGCTCACATCAAGGATGCCAAGCTCAAGGTTCAGGCCGCCATCCAGGGTGAGCAGGTGCGTGTCACCGGCAAGAAGCGTGACGACCTGCAAGAGGCGATCGCCGCCCTGCGCGCCAAGGAATTCGACATGCCGCTGCAGTTCAACAACTTCCGCGATTGATCGGGGCGTTGCCAGGAACCTCGATGGCGCAATGATGTCCATGGGGGCCGTGGCCGCGGAAATGCCCGCGGCCAGTTTTACCGTGCACATGCCGTTCGGCATCAGGAGATGAACATGGATTTGAACGCTGAAGTCGATCAGCTGGTCCGCCAATCGCAGACCTGGATCCCCTTGATCATGGAATACGGCAGCCGGGTGTGCCTGGCGTTGCTGACCCTGGCCATCGGCTGGTGGATCGTCAACAAGCTCAGCGCGCGCCTGGGCAAGCTGGTCGGCCTGCGCAACGCCGACCTGGCGCTGCAGGGGTTCATCAGCACCCTGGCCAATATCATCCTGAAGATTCTGCTGTTCGTCAGCGTGGCGTCGATGATCGGCATCGAGACCACCTCCTTCGTCGCCGCTATCGGTGCCGCGGGCCTGGCCATCGGCCTGGCCTTGCAGGGCAGCCTGGCGAATTTCGCCGGTGGCGTGCTGATCTTGATGTTCCGCCCGTTCCGCATTGGTGACTGGATCGAGGCGCAGGGTGTCAGTGGCACCGTGGACAGCATTCAGATCTTCCACACCGTGCTGCGCACGGGTGACAACAAGACGGTGATCATGCCCAACGGCAGCTTGTCCAACGGCATCATCACCAACACCAACCGCCAGCCGACCCGCAAGGTGGTATTCGACGTGGGCGTGGATTACGACGCCGACCTGCAAAAGGCGCGTAATGTGCTGCTGGAACTGGCCCAGGACCCACGTGTGCTGGCCGACCCGGCGCCGCAGGCAGTGATTTCGACGCTGGGCGACAGCTCGATCACCGTGTCGCTGCGCATCTGGACCAAGACCTCGGACTACTGGGATGTGATGTTCATGCTCAACGAGCATGCCCGTGACCGGTTGAAGGCCGAGGGTATCGACATTCCGTTTCCGCAGCGGGTGATTCGTGTGGTGCAGGAGACGGCCACGCAGTAAGCAACGCTTCAAGGCTGGGGCGTGCAGCGGCCCCAGCTTTTTCCGCGCCTATTACACTTGTTCACAGCCAAGCCCTGCCATTTCTGGCATACAGGCTGACCCCACCTGTTCCCGCTGAAATTCACCATGAAACCACTGCTGTACATCACCCCCCTCCGAGCCCTGTTGTTCGGCCTGACCCTGGCCCTGTTCGAGTTGCTCACCTACCTGGCCAGCGATGCTGTGATGCCGGCCATGCCCGTGGTGGTCGGCGACCTCGATGCCAGCCCCGAATACATCCCCCACGCCCTGAACCTGTACCTGCTCGGTGGCGTGGTGCTGCAGTGGTTGATTGGCCCCCTGGCCGACCGCTACGGCCGCCGCCCGCTGCTGTTGGGCGGTTGCGTGTTCTTCGGCGTGGCGTGCCTGGCGACGTTCTGGGTGCACGATATTGGCCTGTTCAACCTGCTGCGCCTGTTGCAGGGCATTGGCCTGGGCTTTGTCGTCACGGTCAGCTACCCGGCCTTGAACGAGGCGTTCAGCGAAGCCGACGCAGTACGCATGATGGCCTTGCTGGCCAACATTGCCCTGCTGTCGCCGCTGCTCGGCCCCCTGGTGGGCACCTTGCTGCTGCAATGGCTGGACTGGCGCTGGCTGTTCGTGGCCTTTGCCATCGGTGCGGTGCTGGCCTGGGTGCTGTTGTACCGGTTGATGCCGGAAACACTGGGCGTGGAGCGGCGCGACGGTTCGCGGCTGCCCTTTACGCCGATCCATTTGCTGCCGTTGTTGTCTGGCTACGGCCAGCTGCTGGCCAACCGTCGCTTTGTCGCCGGTAGCGCCGCCCTGGGCTTGGTCGGCCTGCCCTTGATTGGCTGGATCGGCCTGTCGCCGGTGCTGCTCATCCATGACGAAGGGTTGAGCACGATGGAATATGCGCTATGGCAGCTGCCGGTGTTTGGCGGGCTGATTCTCGGCAACCTGATCATCAACCGTATTGCCGACCGTTACTCGCTGCCAGCCCTGGTGCGTGGCGCATTGTGGCCCTACCTGGCGGGCCTGTCGCTGATGGTGCTGGCGACTTGGTACTGGCCAAGCGTGACCAGCGTGGTGGCCGGCATGTCGCTGTATGCCCTGGGGCTGGGGGTGGCCAACGCCGTGCTGTACCGCATGACGCTGTTTGCCAGCGATCAGAGCAAAGGGCTGGTCTCGGCCATGCTGGGGATGATCACCATTGCCTTGCTGGGCCTGGGCGGGGCAGTCATGGCGATGATCGGGGCGGGTGCCAGTTTGCTGCACTTTGCCTTGGCGGCCAGTGTGGCGGGGGCGCTGGCGCTCTGGCCGTTGTGGTTCGTTGTGGGTGGGCGGTCTGGGGAAGGCGCCGTAGCCCAGTAGCATTCGTCGCCTGTACCGCCTCTGCGGGCGCGGGTTCACCCGCGAAGAGGCCGGTACAGGCGGCGAGGTACCCTCAGGGCCGTTCGGCCGCTGGGTTCTCCTCGGGCACCGGTTTGCCGGGCCCGGCTTCCTGACGCCACTGCAGGGCGATCAGAATCAGCGTCGGCACGCCCAGCAGGGCAGTGATCAGGAAGAAGTCGTGGTAACCGAACTTCTCCACCATGACCCCCGAGTAGCCGCCGATCAGCCGTGGCAGCAACAGCATGATCGAGCTGAGCAGCGCGTACTGGGTGGCCGAAAACTTCAGGTTGGTCAGGCTAGACAGGTAGGCGACGAACGCCGAGGTGGCCATGCCGGAGCTGAAGTTGTCCAGCGAGATGGTGACCACCAGCATGTCCAGGTTCGGGCCCATGTCGGCCAGCATCAGGAACAGAATGTTGGTCGCCGCCGAGGCCACGCCACCGATGAACAGGATCGGCATGATGCCGAAACGCACGATCAGCAGGCCGCCGACACCGGCACCGACCAAGGTCATGATCAGGCCGAAGATCTTGCTGACGCTGGCGATCTGGTCCTTGGTGAAGCCCATGTCGATATAGAACACGTTGGCCATCACGCCCATGACCGTGTCCGACATGCGATAGGTGGCGATCAGCCCCAGCAGCAGCAGGGCCTGCCAGCGGTAGCGGGCAATGAAGTCGTTGACCGGGGTCAGCACCGGGGCAAGGCCGCGACGGCCCATGGTCGACAGGCACGCCCAGGTCAGCAGCACGTACAGAATCAGGCGCAGGAAGGCGCGGTCTTCCAGCAGCAGGTCCAGTGGGGTGGCGTCACCGAAGATCACGCTGGCCCAGTCGGTATTGAACAGTTGGGTGAAGCTGGCAGGCACCGACACCAACAGCAAGATCAGCACGAATACCGACGCCAGCTGGTGGACCAGGCCATAACGCGCCGCCGACAGCTGGGTACGCAGCGGCACCGAGGGTTCACGCATGACCAGGGTGGTGAACAGCGCGGGCAGCATCAGCAGGGCGAACATGATGTAGGTGCCGGCCCAGGCCTTGTGCAGGTAGCTGAACCCGGTGGAGCCGAACCATTCGGCGAAGAACAGCGCGCCTGCCGTGGCCAGCAGGGCCGCTACCCGGTAGCCGGCCATGTAGCTGGCGGCGAGGGCGGCCTGACGCTGGTCATCGGCAATTTCCAGGCGATAGGCATCGACGGCGATGTCCTGGGTAGCCGAGGCAAACGCCACGAGAACGGCCATGGCAATCAGCCACGACAGGTGTTGCTGCGGGTCGCACAGGCTCATGCCGACCAACCCGACCACCACCAGCGCCTGGGACAGCAGCAGCCATGAGCGGCGGCGCCCCAGGCCACCAAGCAGTGGCAGGCGCCATTGATCGAGCAGCGGCGACCAGACCCATTTGAAGGCATAGGCCAGGCCGATCAGGCTCGCGTAACCAATGGTCTCACGGGCCACACCGGCTTCGCGCAGCCATACCGAAAGGGTCGAGAACACCAGCATGTAGGGCAGGCCGGCGGCAAAGCCGAGCAGCAGCAGTACCAGGGTTGACGGGCTGGCATAGGCAGCAAGCGCAGCGCGCCAGGTTTTACGGGGCATGGGCCAACATCTGCCTCAAGTTTTCGAAAACAAAGCGCGCACTCTAACCGCTGTGCTCCATCGGGCGCCAGCCATGGCGCGTCATATCCACACGATTATTGGTTACATTCACGCCTTCTGCGCGCAACCGCGCCCGTTGTTCGTCGCCTGACGGCGTGCCCAATGCCAGGCTCAGGCGCCCGCCCGCACCGAGTACCCGGTGCCAGGGCAGGCGGGTATCGCCTGGCAGTTGCCCGAGGGTGCGCCCAACCCAACGTGCCGCGCGGCCAAGGCCGGCTAGCTCGGCAAGCTGGCCGTAGCTGACCACCTTGCCCGCGGGCACTTGCCCGAGCACCGAATACAGCGCCGTTCGTCGGGCTTGTGGTGTTTCCAGTGTGTGCCCGTATGCCTCAGACATCAGTGACCCCGTGGCTTGTGGATGAAACCGGACCAGCGGCGAGGCAAATGCGAGTTGAACTCAACGGCATGTGCTCGGTCTTTCCTTGCTCTGGTTGTCCGTATCTGGATAATGCCCGGCTTTTTCGACGAATCGAACCCGTAGTCCGCCTATGTATTCTAGATCCCTGTTGTGCCTGTTAGCTGCCTCCCTGTGCACCGCGCCCGCGTTTGCCGACACCGTGTGGATGAAGAACGGTGACCGCCTGAGCGGCAAGATCAAAGTCTTCGATGGCGGCAAGCTGCTGCTGGAGACCCCCTATGGCGGGTCTATCGCGCTGGACTGGAAAGAAGTCCAGACCCTGGAAAGCGACCAGGAAATGCTGGTCAAGCAGGATGCCTACAGCGGTGAGCGGGCCAAGTCGTTGAAAGCCGCCGAAGCCGGCAAGGTCACCCTGGCCAACGGCGAGGCGCCCAAGACCGTCGACCTGGCCAGCATCGAGCAGATCATGAAGCCCAAGCCGGTGGTCGAGGACCTGGTCTGGAAAGGCAACGTCGACGTCGCCCTGGACTACAAGCGTGCCGAGAATGACACCGACGACTACGACGTCAGCTTCAAGACCACCGCCCGCCATGGCCGCTGGCGCCACAACGCCGAGGGCGAGTACAACCGCGAGACCAAGGACGACGTCACCACCACCGACAACTGGAGTGCCGAGTACGCCCTTGACCGCTTCATTACCGAGAAGTGGTTCTGGCAGGGCCGCATGGAGTACAAGCGCGACCGCATCGAGGACCTGGCCCGCCAGCGCACCGTGGGTACCGGCCCGGGCTACCAGTTCTGGGACGACGAGCTGGGCGCGTTCTCGCTGGGTTCGCTGATCAACCGTACCGACTTCGAATACCAGGACGGCGCCAAGGACAACTTCTATGCCGCGGCGGTCAAGTGGGACTACACCCGCTACCTGATCGGCAAGAATGTGCAGCTGTTCACCAATGGCGAAGTCGCCAAGCCGCTGGGCAGCGTGGCCAACTACTCGCTGGATGCCGAAATCGGCTTGCGCTACAAGGTCACCGAATGGGCCTCGCTCAACCTCAAGGCAGAGAAGGACATCATCAGCGGTACACGTGACAGTGACCTGGACAAAACCCGTTACACCGCAGGCTTTGGCGTGACCTGGTAAAGACGCGATCCGTGTAGGCGTCAGCGGCTCCTGTGGCGGCGGCGGGTGATAATGCTTATCTTGTCACCCATCCAGTCCGCTGCCAGGAGCGCCCTTCGTGAGTACCAATGCCATCCGCCCCGCCCGGGAACTGCTGCTCAAGGAATACCGCGGCGTGCTCTCGACCCACTCCAAGTCCATGCCCGGCTTCCCGTTCGGCTCGGTCGTGCCGTATTGCCTGGATGCACAGGGCAACCCGCTAATCCTTATCAGCCGCATTGCCCAACACACCCACAACCTGCAAAAAGACCCCAAGTGCTCGCTGCTGGTTGGTGAACGTGAAGCAGAGGATGTTCAGGCAGTCGGCCGCCTGACGGTCATGGCCGAGGCGCACAAGCTGGTGGACGAAGCTGCCATCGAAGCCGCCGCCGAGCGCTATTACCGCTACTTCCCCGACGCCGGCAACTACCACAAGGCCCACGACTTCGACTTCTGGGTGTTGCAGCCGGTGCGTCACCGCTACATCGGTGGTTTTGGCGCCATCCACTGGCTTGACCAGGTGACCTTGGCCAACCCATTCGCCGGCAAGGCCGAAGCGAGCATGATCGAGCATATGAACAGCGATCACGCCAAGGCCATTGCCCACTACGTCCAACTGACCGAGCTGCCACGCTCTGTGCCTGCGCACATGGTCGGTATCGACAGCGAGGGCATGCACCTGCGCATTGGCCAGGCGGTCCATTGGCTGGCGTTCCCGAGCCCATGCAATACGCCGACACAAGTGCGCGAAGCCCTGGTTTTGCTGGCGCACGCCGACCAGTGGCCGGTTGCGGCTGAAGTCGAGGGTTGAAATTGGAAGCTTGCGCATCCATCTGAGGTCTTATTGGGAGGTTCTCTTCCGTCGAGGAATCTTTGATGCGTGCTTTTCTACTGCTGTTTTTGCTGTTTCCTGTGCTGGAGCTGTTCGTCTTCGTCAAGGTCAGCGCGGCGATCGGGTTTTTCCCCGCACTGCTGCTGATCATCGCCGGTTCCGCGCTGGGTGTGCTGGTTATGCGGGTGGCCGGGCTGGCCACCGCACTGCGTGCCCGTGAAAGCCTGCAGCGCGGCGAACTGCCCGCTGAGGACATGTTCCAGGGTTTGATGATGGCGGTGGGTGGCGGCCTGCTGTTGCTGCCGGGCTTCATCAGTGACGTGCTGGGCCTGATTTGCCTGTTGCCATTCACCCGTCACCTGGCCGCGCGCAAGATGCGCCAGCGTGCCGAGGAGCAGGCCCTGCGCCAGCGGGCGTTTCAGGACGATCCGTTCCAGGCGCAGCCGCCTCGTGACGCCGGCCACCGGCCGAATGTGATCGAGGGCGAATACGAGCGTCGCGACAAGTAACCTGCCGGGGCCGCTTCGCGGCCCCTGTTGTTTTCACGTTATGCCTTTGATGAAAATTTTTACGTATCAAGCCTTGTAATTGCATATGGCGGCCTCATGTATGGGTCACCGCAAGGTTTCTGGTGGCAACACCAGACATGACTCAGGTGGTCCGCCCTGCGCGGGCCACCCCCGGCAACGCCGGACCGCATCAACCCGCCGGTGTCGATACCGGCCGATGAAAACCACAATTTGGGAGAGATCGACAATGAAGCTTCGTCCTCTGCATGACCGCGTAGTCATCCGTCGCAGCGAAGAAGAATCGAAAACCGCTGGCGGTATCGTCCTGCCGGGTTCGGCCGCTGAAAAACCTAACCGCGGCGAAATTGTTGCCGTCGGCACCGGTCGCATCCTGGAAAATGGCGAAGTGCGTGCGCTGGCCGTGAAAGTGGGTGACAAAGTGGTTTTCGGCCCTTACTCGGGCAGCAACACCGTGAAAGTCGATGGCGAAGACCTGCTGGTAATGGCCGAGAACGAGATTCTCGCCGTTATCGAAGGCTGATTTCCCCGACTTCCCGTTATTCCAAAGCATTTCAAGGATTAAACGATCATGGCTGCTAAAGACGTAAAATTCGGCGATTCCGCCCGTAAGAAAATGCTGGTTGGTGTCAACGTTCTGGCTGACGCGGTAAAAGCGACCCTGGGCCCGAAAGGCCGCAACGTGGTCCTGGCCAAGAGCTTCGGCGCACCGACCATCACCAAGGACGGCGTTTCCGTTGCCAAAGAGATCGAGCTGAAAGACGCGTTCGAGAACATGGGCGCCCAGCTGGTCAAGGAAGTCGCTTCCAAGGCCAACGATGCAGCCGGTGACGGCACCACCACCGCTACCGTTCTGGCTCAGTCCATCGTCAACGAAGGCCTGAAAGCCGTCGCTGCCGGCATGAACCCGATGGACCTGAAGCGCGGTATCGACAAGGCTACCGCCGCTGTCGTCGCCGAGCTGAAAAACCTGTCCAAGCCATGCGCCGACTCCAAGGCCATCGCTCAGGTAGGCACCATCTCCGCCAACTCCGACAGCTCCATCGGTGAAATCATCGCCGAAGCCATGGAAAAAGTCGGTAAAGAAGGCGTGATCACCGTTGAAGAAGGCTCGGGCCTGGAAAACGAACTGTCTGTCGTTGAAGGCATGCAGTTCGACCGTGGCTACCTGTCGCCGTACTTCGTCAACAAGCCGGACACCATGGTTGCCGAGCTGGAAGGCCCGCTGCTGCTGCTGGTCGACAAGAAGATCTCCAACATCCGCGAGCTGCTGCCAGTACTGGAAGCCGTTGCCAAAGCCGGCCGTCCGCTGCTGATCGTTGCAGAAGACGTTGAAGGCGAAGCGCTGGCTACCCTGGTAGTCAACAACATGCGCGGCATCGTCAAGGTTGCTGCGGTCAAGGCACCGGGCTTCGGCGACCGTCGCAAGGCCATGCTGCAGGACATCGCTGTCCTGACCGGCGGCCAGGTCATCTCCGAAGAAATCGGCCTGTCCCTGGAAACCGCTACCCTGGAGCACCTGGGTAACGCCAAGCGCGTCATCCTGTCCAAGGAAAACACCACCATCATCGACGGCGCTGGCGCCGACACCGAGATCGAAGCACGCGTCAAGCAGATCCGTGCCCAGATCGAAGAGACTTCCTCGGACTACGACCGTGAGAAGCTGCAAGAGCGTCTGGCCAAACTGGCTGGCGGTGTTGCCGTGATCAAGGTCGGTGCTGGCACCGAAGTCGAGATGAAAGAGAAGAAAGCACGCGTTGAAGACGCCCTGCACGCTACCCGTGCAGCCGTTGAAGAAGGCGTGGTGCCTGGCGGTGGTGTTGCCCTGGTACGTGCTCTGAACGCTATCGTTGACCTCAAAGGTGACAACGAAGACCAGAACGTCGGTATCGCACTGCTGCGTCGCGCTGTTGAATCGCCGCTGCGTCAGATCACTGCCAACGCCGGCGACGAGCCAAGCGTTGTGGCCGACAAGGTCAAGCAGGGTTCGGGCAACTTCGGTTACAACGCTGCTACCGGTGAGTACGGCGACATGATCGAGATGGGCATCCTGGACCCAGCCAAGGTCACCCGTTCGGCACTGCAAGCTGCTGCTTCGATTGGCGGTCTGATGATCACCACCGAAGCCATGATTGCTGATGCTCCGAGCGACGCTCCAGCTGGCGGCGGTATGCCAGACATGGGCGGCATGGGTGGCATGGGCGGCATGATGTAAGCCAGCCTTACCCCCTAGCAGCATGAAAAAGCCCCGGCTCGCGAGAGCCGGGGCTTTTTCGTTCTTCTGCGGCCCCTCACTCAGGCAACGCGGCGCTCAGCGGCAGGCGCCTCGACCATGCCCCGCCGATACAGAACCAGGTAGTACGAGCCCAACCCGATCAACCAGCAGAACACCGCGGTCCACACGTTGTGCGACAGAAAGTGGGCGCCCTGCATCATCCGCCCAACCGACAACACTGAACCGGCCACCACTGCTACCACCAATGCCACCCGGGCCAGGCGCGGGCGACGGTCGCGCAGCGCGAAGAACAGCGCAAACAGGCAAAAACCGGTCGCGGCATGCCCGCCTGGCCAGCACAGCCCGGGCTTGTCGGTAGCGGGCCGCGCCTCCAGCAGCTTGCTGTAGGTTTCCTTGCCGCCGAACTGGCTCAGGCTCCACGGGCACTGTACCTGGGTGACCTTTTTAAGCGGTGTGACGAACGCTGTGGACAAACTCAACGCCAGCACCAGGCAGCCCAGTTCTCGGCGCCAGCCAAACAAGCGTTTCCAGAAGAAACTCAGGGCAAATGTCAGCAACGCCAGCAAGCCCAGCAGGATCACCGCCTGCTTGACCCCGTCATGCAGCACGTTCTCCAGCCAGTAGCTGTGGCGCCCGATGAATTGCCCGGCGGCCGGGTCGAAGAACAGGTTGGCCACGTCCATGTCGACCGAGGTCAGCTCAAGCAGGACCAAGGCCACTGCCGTCACCAGCGGGATGCCCAGGTACACCCAGAGGTTGATCGGGCGAGGGCGGCTACGTTCGTGCATGACGACTCCAGGGCGCAAAAAAGATCGGGCATTATCGAGTGGCCGCTATCCTGTGTCCGTGAAGGATCAGTGAAAAAACTGTCAACGGCGGCGAATTTCGCCTGGGGGTGGCACAGTGCAGGCATTGGCCTTAAGCTGCGCCTGCCGCGCACCACAGCGAAGCGCCGCACAGGAGACCCCGATGCGCATTCTATTGGTTGAAGACAACCGCGATATCCTTGCCAACCTGGCTGATTACCTGGGCATGAAAGGCTACACCGTCGACTGCGCCCAGGACGGCCTGTCAGGTTTGCACCTGGCGGCCACCGAGCATTACGACCTGATCGTGCTCGACATCATGCTGCCCGGCATCGATGGCTACACCCTGTGCAAGCGCCTGCGCGAAGACGCCCGGCGTGACACCCCGGTGATCATGCTCACCGCCCGCGATCAACTGGACGACCGCCTGCAAGGCTTCCGCTCCGGGGCCGACGATTACCTGCTCAAGCCCTTTGCCCTGTCGGAGCTGGCCGCCCGCATCGAAGCGGTGCTGCGCCGCGCCCAGGGCGGAGGCCGCCGCACCTTGCAGGTCGCCGACCTCAGCTACGACCTCGACACCCTCGAAGTCACGCGTCAGGGGCGCCTGCTCAAGCTCAACCCGGTCGGCCTCAAGCTGCTTGCCGTGCTGATGCAGAAAAGCCCGCACGTGCTGCGTCGCGAGGTACTGGAAGAAGCCCTGTGGGGCGACGACTGCCCAGACAGCGACAGCCTGCGCAGCCATGTGCACCAGTTGCGCCAGGTGATCGACAAACCGTTCGAAAAACCGCTGCTGCATACCGTCCATGGCGTCGGCTATCGCCTCGCCGAGGGCCGCGATGGAGTTTAAGCAAAGCCTTGCCCAGCGCATCATCATCGCCTTTGCGTTAATGAGCGCGCTGGTCGCCGGGGCCTTCGCCTTCGGCATCGTCGCCACCGTGCACCTGGTTGAAGAGCGGCTGATTTCCACGGTGCTGGGGGGCGACCTGCAGCGCCTGTTGCGCATGGACAGTGTGAGCGACTGGAGCCATCGACCGCGCCCTGACCAGCTGTTCTATTTCAGCGGCGGGCGTGATGATTTCGAGTTGCCCAAAGACTTGCGTCATCTCGACAGCGGCTTCCATGAGGTGTTTCGCGATCAGCTGTCGTACCACGCGATGGTCGAGATCGTCGACGGTCGCCGTTATGTGTTATTGCAGGATCAGAGCGATTTCGAAGAGCGCGAGCGCGTGCTGTTTGCTGTGGTGGTCGTGGGCTTTCTGCTCAGCCTGGTGCTGGCCGTCATCCTTGGCTGGCTGGTGGCGCGCAGGGTGATGGCGCCGGTGATCCGCCTGGCGCGTCAGGTACGCCATCGTGACCAGCTGCTCGGCCTGGCGCCGCCCTTGGCGCCCGATTATGCGGCAGACGAAGTCGGCCAGTTGGCCGTTGCCTTCGACGACACGCTGGGCCGTCTGCGCGATGCCTTGACCCGCGAGCGGCTGTTCACCAGCGACGTCAGCCACGAACTGCGCACGCCGTTGATGGTGCTGGCCACGTCGTGCGAACTGCTGATGGAAAACCAGACACTGGACCCGCGTGCGCGCAGCCAGGTCGAGCGGGTCGCCCGGGCTACCGAGGAGATGCGCGAACTGGTCAAGACCTTCCTGATGCTGGCCCGTGCCCAGCGCGACGAGGGCGCCGTGGCCTCGAAGGCAACCCTGCGCGAGGTGGCCGACGAACTCACCGGCGTGTGGCGCGATACCATCGAGCAGAAAGGGCTCACCCTCTATTTCGATGGTCGAGTCAGCGCCAGCCCGGTGCTGTACAACGCTACCTTCCTGCAGTCGGTGATGGGCAACCTGCTGCGTAACGCCGCGCACTACACCGACAGCGGTTACATTCGCCTGAGCCTTGAAGCCAATGGGTTCAGCGTGGAAGACAGTGGTGTAGGCATTCCGGAAGAGCAGCGCGAGGCGATGTTCAAACCCTTCGTGCGCGGCGCCGAACGGCGGGGCGAAGGGCTGGGCTTGGGCCTGTCACTGGTGCAGCGCATCTGTGACGACCAGGGCTGGCGGGTCACCCTGACATCGACCTTGCCGCACGGCTGCCGCTTCCAGGTGGACCTCAGCAAAAGTGTGGAGGTGGGTGACCCTTCGTCGCTCATTGGGTAATGTTTGGTAATACCTCCCGAAAGGACTAACACTTTTTTCACATTGGCATAACCTGATTCCAACGCTTGCTTTCCTAAAGTGGGCGTACTGGAGTCAGGAGATGCCCAATGCGTAGCCCCATCAAGCTTGAATTTTCCGAAAAATACGACCAAGAACACGCGCGCGAATATTTTCTCAAGCATCAGGATGGCCTGGCACGTCGCCTTTCCCACAAACGTGACGAGCAGTTGGCGCGTCGCGCCCTGGCCTTGGCCGGTGAGCCGGGCCTGGTGCTGGACCTGCCCTGCGGTGCGGGGCGCTTCTGGCCGCTGCTGGCGGAAAAACCCAACCGGGTGATCATCGGTGCCGACAACTCCGAGGCGATGATCGAGACAGCCTGTGCCGCGCAACCGCCAGAGGTAGTCGCACGGGTACGGCCCTTGCAGACGTCAGCGTTCGCCATCGACCTGCCGGACAATTCGGTCGACAGCATTTTTTGCATGCGGTTGTTCCACCACATTGGCGAAGCCGCCCACAGAAAGACGATTCTTTCGGAATTTCAACGGGTTAGCCGTGATAGTGTGATCCTGTCGCTGTGGGTTGATGGCAACTTCAAGGCTTGGCGCCGGAAAAAGCTCGAGCAGCGCCGTAGCGCCAAGACTGAGCAGGACAATTACCAGAACCGTTTCGTGTTACCAGCGGATACGGTCGAAGAAGAATTCAAGGCAGCCGGCTTCAGAATTCAGGAACGCTTGGACTTCCTGCCGTTCTATGCCATGTGGCGAGTCTATGTATTGCGCAAGGGGTAGTGTTTGATGGCTGTAGCCCGGAACGGGGAATCGCGGTTCGATTTTTACTGGCGCCAGCAGGGTGAGTGGGTCGAGGAACCCAACCAGCGGCGGGGTGGCGAGAGTGGCGTGCAGCGCCTCAACGACGCCAGCGGCAAACTGCTGTATGCCAAGCGCCAGGTCGGGCACATCTACCGCAGCTTGCTGCACCCTTTTGGCCGGCCGACCGTATTGCGTGAACTCGATGCGCTCAACAGCTTCGAGCAATTGGGTGTGCGTGTACCGCGCATCGTCTTTTGTGGTGCCGAGCGCGATGCCGATCATCAATGGCGGGCGCTGCTGGTCAGCGAAGCGCTGGATGGCTTTATCGAACTCGACACCTGGCATGCCGAGGGTGCCCGCGAGCGTTATCCGCAGGTGGTGCATGAGCGCATGCTCAAGGACCTGGCCGATAACCTGGCGCGCATGCACCTGGGGCATTGGCAACACGGCTGCCTGTATGGCAAGCATGTCTTCATCAAGGTCATCGGCGAGGGCGAACAGGCGCGGGTCGAAGTCGCCCTGCTGGACCTGGAGAAGTGCCGGCGGCGTATCAGCTGCCAGCGTGCGGCCGGTAACGACCTGCGTCAGCTGCGCCGCCACTCGTCGTTGAATGATGCGGAATGGAAAACATTGCTCTACTTTTACCAGATGGCGTTTGGCAGCGTTGTCAAAGGGTTAGAGCAATGAAACTAGAAATCGCTCGAGCTTTGTTCCTGGTCGCCGGGTTGGCCGTGACCACCGTGGCGGTGGCCGCCTGGGAAGAGCCGAAGCCGATGGTGTTCAGCAAGGCCGAGATGGCGGACCAGTGCGCATTGCCGCGGGTGGCAAAGCAGCAAGCGCAGGCCAAGCCAGATCAGGACCTGTTGCTGTTCCTGTTCGGCTTGCGTCAGGGGTTGCGGCCGTTCGGCTGAACCCTGGTTGAGTGTAAAAAGCCAGAGGCCCCGTATCGCGGGGCCTCTGGTTTTTTTGTGGGGCCGCTTCAGGCGATCGATGTTTCCTTGGCTTGCGTCTTGTGTGCCAGCAAGGTGTAGATGCAAGGCAGCACAAACAAGGTAAACAGCGTCCCGATCGACATCCCGGTCGCAATCACCGTCCCAATATCGAACCGGCTCACCGCCCCCGCACCGGTTGCCAGGATCAACGGCACCATGCCGAACACCATTGCCGCGGTGGTCATCAGCACCGGCCGCAGGCGAATGGCTGCCGCTTCCTCGATCGCCTCGCGCACGCTCAAGCCTTTTTCTTCGCGCAACTGGTTGGCGAACTCGACGATCAGAATACCGTGCTTGCTGATCAGCCCGATCAGGGTCACCAACCCCACCTGGGTGTAGATGTTCATGCTGGAGATACCTAGGAACAGCGGCAGCAGCGCACCGCAGATCGACAACGGCACCGTCACCAGAATCACCAAGGGGTCACGGAAGCTCTCGAATTGCGCGGCCAGCACCAGGAAGATGATCGCCAGCGCCAGGCCGAAGGTCACCCACAGGGCGCTGCCTTCCTGGACGTATTGGCGTGCCACCCCGGCATAATCGAAGGCAAAACCTTCCGGGGCCTCTTCGCGGGCGATGGCCTGCACGGTCTGCAGGGCCTCGCCCAGGCTGACCATGGGCACGCCCTGGATGATCGCCGAGTTCAACTGCTGAAACTGGTTGAGCTGGCGCGGGCGGGCGCGGTCGCTGAGGGTAATCAGGGTCGACAGGGGCAGCAACTGGCCCTGGTCATTCTTCACGTAGTAGTTGTTCAGCCAGCCGGGGTTGTCGCGGTACGGCCGCTCGACCTGGGCAATCACCTTGTAGCTGCGGCCCTCCAGGGTGAAACGGTTGATTTCCGCCTCGCCCAGCAAGGTCGCCAGCGTGCCGCCCAGGGTGTCCATCGAAACCCCCATCTGCGCCGCTTTGGCGCGGTCGATATCGACCACCACCTCAGGTTTGTCGAAGGCCAAGTCGATGTCGAGGAAGGCGAACTTGCCTGACGCTTGGGCGCGCGCCTTGATGCGCTGGGCCACTTCCAGCAGTGCCGGATAATCCCCGGCGGTGTTGATCACGAACTGGAACGGCAGGCCCTCACCGGTGCCGGGCAGCGACGGCAGGTTGAAGCCGAAGATCTGCAGGCCGCCGATTTCCTCAAGCTTGGCCTGCACCAGCGGCAGCAGCTCCATCTGCGTACGTTCGCGCTCGTTCCACGGCTTGAGCAGGAAGCCGCCGATGCCGCTCTGCACACCGTTGAAGCCGTTGATCTGAAACGACGAGTAGTACTCGGGGAAGGCTTTGAACAGCGGCGTGAACTGGTCGGTGTAGGCATTGAGGTAGTCGAGGTTGGCCGGTTGCGGCGAGCTGCTGATCATGAAGATCACCCCTTGGTCCTCGTTGGGCGCCAGCTCGTTCTGGGTGAACTTGAGCAGTACCGGGATCAGGCACAGGATGATCACCGCGAACACCAGCACCACCGGCCGGCTGTTCAGGGTGGCGTGCAGCAGGCGCTGGTAGCGCACCTTGAGGCGCTCGAACAGCCGGTCGAGGCGGTGGGCAAGGCCTGTGGCGTTCTGTTCCGGGCGCAGCAGCAGCGCGCACATCATGGGTGAAAGGGTCAACGCGACGATGCCGGAGATGATCACTGCACCGGCCAGGGTCAGCGCGAATTCCTTGAACAGCGCTCCTGTAAGCCCGGTCAAAAAGCCGATAGGGGCATACACCGCCGCCAGGGTGATGGTCATCGAGACCACCGGCATGGCGATTTCCCGGGCACCTTCGAGCGCCGCATCGAACGGCGATTTGCCTTCTTCCATGTGCCGGTGGATGTTTTCCACCACGACGATGGCGTCGTCCACCACCAGGCCGATCGCCAGCACCATCGCCAACAGGGTCAACAGGTTGAGCGAGTAGCCCATCATCTGCATGAAGAACAGCACGCCGATCATCGACAACGGGATGGTCACCACCGGGATCAGCACCGAGCGCAGGGCACCGAGGAACAGGAACACCACGACGATGACAATCAGCACCGCCTCGCCGAGGGTCTTGATCACTTCGTCGATGGAGGCCTGGATGAACAGCGTGGCATCGTAGGCAATCGACACCTTCAGCGCCGAGGGCAGCTGGCTCTCAAGCTCCGGCATGATGCGCCGGACTTCCTTGATCACTTCCAGCGGGTTGGCGGCCGGTGTGGCCTTGATGCCGATGTACACCGAGGGGATGCCGTCGAACGAGCTGACCGTGTCGTAGTTTTCTGCGCCCATCTCGACCCGTGCCACATCACCCAGCAACACCCGGCTGTCGCCACTGGTCTTGACCGGCAGGGCGGCGAACGCCTCGGCAGACTTGAGCTCGGTGCTGGCATTGATGCTGGTGACCACGTACTCGCCTTTCACCTCGCCGGCAGCGGAGAGGAAGTTGTAGCGGCGCACGGCGCTGGTCACGTCGGTTGCCGAGAGGCCGAAGCCGGCCAGCTTCACCGGGTCGATCCAGATGCGCATGGCGAACACCTGGTTGCCGAGAATCTCGGCCTCGGCCATGCCCGGCAGGGTGGCAAGCTTGGGCTGGATCACGCGTGACAGGTAGTCGGTGATCTGCGGGTTGCTCATTTCCTTGCTGTAGAAGCTGATGTACATCAGCGCCGAGGCATCGGCGGCCTCCTTGCTCAGCACCGGGTCTTCGGAGTCTTGCGGCAGCTTGTTGCGCACCTCGTTGGCCTTGGCCAGCAGTTCGGTGAACAAACGGTCACTGTCGGCGCCGATGCGCGCATAGATAGAGATGATCGAGAAGTTCTGCCGGCTCACCGAGGTCATGTAGTCGATGCCTTCGGCGCTGGCCAGGCTTTGCTGCAGGGGCTGGGTGATATAGCCCTGGATGGTTTCGGCGTTGGCACCCGGGTAGGCGGTGGTCACCGTGATGAGGGCGTTCTCCATCTGAGGGTACTGGCGGATCTGCAGTTTGCTCCAGGCCTGAAAGCCCAGCAGCAAGATCAGCAGGCTGACGACGCTGGCCAGGACCGGGCGGCGGATGAACGGGTCGGTGAACGCCATGCCTGCCTCCTGTCAGTCGTTGTGCGAGGTGCCGTGATCAGGCGTGAGCGCCTTGTCCTGGCCGATGCGGATCGCCGCGCCCGGGGTCAGTTTCAGCTGCCCGGCGGTGACCACCTGCTCGCCAGCCTTCAGGCCCTTGCTGACCACCACCACGCCGTCGCGGCGCTCGCCGGTCTGCACGGTGCGTTGTTCGGCGCTGAGCCGGGGTTGGCCATCGTCGGTTTTCTCTGGGGTGCCGTCCTCGCCTTGCTTGGGCGTGGCGACATACACCGAGTTGCCATACAGGGTGTAGGTGATGGCGCTTTCTGGTACTACCACGCGTGGCTGCGGGTCGGGCAACAGGATCAGCAAGTTGGCAAACATGCCCGGCAGCAGCTTGCCGTCGGGGTTGGCCAGGGTGGCGCGGGCCAGCAGGTTGCGGGTGGTTTCCTCGACCTTGGGGTTGATGGCGCTGAGGCTGGCGGGGAAGGTCTGGCCGGGGTAGGCCGCCACCTGCAGCAGTACCTGCTGGCCCAGGCTCAGGTGCGGCAGGGCCTGTTCGGGCACGTTGAAGTCGACGTAGAGGCTGGACAGGTCTTGCAGGGTGGCGATCACCGTGCCGGCTGCCAGGTAGTCGCCGACATCGACCTGGCGGATGCCGATGGTGCCGCTGAAGGGGGCACTGATGCTTTTCTTGGTCTTCGAGGCCTTGAGCTGATCGACCACTGCCTGATTACGCCGGTACTGGGCGGTGAGGCGATCGTACTCGCCACGGGAAATGGCCGAGTCGACCACCAGCTGGCTGCCCCGGCCGAAATCGACCTTGGCCAGGCCCAGGTCGGCCTGGGCGGTGCCGAGCAGGGCGGTTTCCTGGTCGTCGTTGAGTTGCAGCAGCAGTTGTCCGGCCTTGACCTTCTGGCCGGAGTCGAAGTGCAGGCTTTTGACGATGCCTTCGACTTCAAGGCTCAGCTCGACGCCTTGCAATGCCTTGAGGCTGCCGACGGCGGGCAGGCGCTCTTGCCACTGGCGTTCTTCTGCCAGCGCCGCTGCCACGGTGATGGGCGGTTTGGGGGCAGTGAACACCTGGATCTGCTGGTAGATCGAGTAGGCCTTGTAGCCCCCCAAGGCCAACACGATCAGCAGAACGACGGCCAACATGATGAGCATGCGGCGGCGCAGCATAGGTCCGGTTCCTTGGATACGTGGTTGTTATTCGTTTTGACACGACAACGGGCGACCCTGCCCACGTGTGGATGGGGCAAGTATTGACTGTTTTTGGCAGGATGGGGGATGTATTCGCACCGCCTCTGTGTAGGAGCGGCCTTGCCGGGGCGCCGGACCGGTCGGAAAGGGCTGCGCAGCAGCCCCAGGATCTGAGCGTACAGGCAAAAATTGCTGGGGCCGCTGCGCAGCCCTTTCCGACCGGTCCGGCGCCCCGGCAAGGCCGCTCCTACACGGGTGAACCTCAGGCCAGGTGCAGGTGGTTGTCCCAGAACCCGGAAGGCAGCTGCATCGGTTGCCCGATCAGCTCGGCCTTGCGGCAATCGTAAAAGCGGCAACGCCCCTGCCCGGAGGTCACGACAAAGCCATCTTTCACCGCACCCACCCCAGCGCAATCGGGCATTGGTGCATCCAGCTTCACCGCGCCACTGTCCAGGTCCCAGACGAACAAGCGGTTGGCCCGCGGCGCCGTCAGCGCCACCAGTCGCAAGTCGCTGTGAATGGCAACGCTGGCGGTGTACTGGGCCATGGCCTGCAACTGCCGCTCCGGCACCGGGAAGGCCTTGAACGGCTCGCCCGGGCGCTTGATGGCCAGCAGCTCGGCCGTCTCATCGGCGTCGCCCATGAACTGCTGGCAGGCGGCGATGGTGCCGTCGTCGCCAATAGCCAGGTGACGCACGCTGTTCATCTGCTGGGCGAGGGTTTCCTTGCTCAGCAGGGTGCCGTCGCGCTGCATCAGCACCAGGCTCGGTTGCATGGCGTCGAGATTCATTTCCACGCGGCTTTCGGCCTCGGTGCGGATGCCGCCGTTGGCCACCACCAGTGTCTCGCCGTCTGGTAGCCAGGCGACTTCATGCGGGCCGATACCGTGGGTCGAGAGCTCGCCACTGTGCACCAGGCGTTCGCCCTCGAAACGGTAGACGCCGAGCACGCCGCGCCCAGGGTCGCGGGTATCGTTCTCGGTGGTGTACAGCCACTCGCCATCCTTGTGGATGACCGCGTGGCCATAGAAGTGGCGGTTGGGCTGCGAGGTCACGGTTTGCAGCAGACGCCCGTCGCGCAGGTCGACCAGGTAGCTTTCGGTACCCGGGCGACGGGCGACGAACAGGGCGATGGGCAGCTCGGGGTGGTTGATGATGGCGTGGCAACGCTGGGCAACCTGTGTGCTGAACACCTGGGTGCCGTCCAGGCGAAACCCGACGGCATAATGCTTGCCATCGCCGTCGTCACGCGCCGAGAGCAGCAGAGGTTCGCCGCCTTTGTTGCGCAACAGGCTCCAGCCGCCCAGGGTCAGGGCGCTGAGCAATACACTACCGAGTTTGAGGGCCTGGCGTCGCAGCATGATCAGTCACCGTCGTTGGCATTGAAGCCCAGCTGGATATTCAACGCCTTGGCCAGCTCGCCTTCGTGCAGGCGGTGGACGACGTTGAGGCTGTCGTAGATCTGGTTGAGGGTCTGCTTGCCGGCGTCATCGGCCAGCAGCTCGCCGAGGGTCTTCTGGTTGTTGGCCAGCAGTTTGATGGACGTAGCGTAAGCCTCGTCGATCTTGCCCGCCAAGGCCTTCTGGTCGCTGCCCAGCAGCCCGCGCAAGCCCTGGTTGTCGACCCCGACCCAGACCGCCTGGGCAGCCTTCAGGCTGGCCTCCAGGCTTTTGAGCGAAGAATGGCTGCGCCAGGCTTCGGCCTGCAGCGGCTGGACGATGCCCTTGCTCTGCCGGCCCATGGGGGCGCCGAGCTTTTTCTTCAGGGTATCCAGGGCGGTGACCTGTGCGCGCAGCAGATCGGCGATGGCCTCGTGGGAGTCGGCGTAGCGCTGGTTGGGGAACTTGGTCATCTGCGAGAGCATGCCGTCGGTGCTGTTCCAGCCCTTGAGGATCTCTTCGGCCAGGGCCTTCTGGTGGTCGGCGATGGCCACCAGCAATGGACAGTAGCGGGCCTTCTGTTCAGGCGTGGCAACATCCGGCTTGCTGTCGAAGAGGATGTACTCGTAGGCCGACAGGCCGCGTACCACGACGCTGGCCTTGCCCAGGGTAGCGGCATCGACGGGCTTGTCGGCGTTGACCAGTTGCTCGACCTGGCGGCCGACCAGGTTCTTCTTGTCGGGCCAGAACTGCACCTGCCAAGGACGGTTGCCTTCAGCCAGTGGGCCGACCAGCAAGGGTTGCAGCTCGGCCCAGGCCTTTTGCGCCGTAAGGAAGTCGGCGCGGGCGGTGTCCAGGCTGGCCTTGCCTTCGCAATAGGCCAAGGCGCTGACAGCCAGCTGGCGGTCGGCTTCGACCCAGCGGCTGTAGGTGGGCAGGATCACCTGCTTGGCGATGGCGGCGGAGGTCACCGCTTGCGGGTCCTGCGGCGAGCAGGCGCCGAGGGCGAGTGCGGCGAGGCTGGTGAACAACAGTTTAGGTCGGAACATGCCCGGCTCCTTGCGCGTTTAAAGTGAATTCAGGAAAGCCAGCAACGCGGCGCGCTGCTCGGCATTGAAGGTGAGTACGAAGTTGCGCGCCGCTTGCGCTTCGCCACCGTGCCAGAGCACGGCTTCGAGCAGGTTGCGGGCGCGGCCGTCGTGCAGGAACTGGCTGTGGCCACTGACCGTTTCGCTCAGGCCTATGCCCCACAGTGGCGGGGTGCGCCAGTCCTGGCCATTGGCGGCGAATTCGGTGCGTTCATCGGCCAGGCCCGGCCCCATGTCATGCAACAGCAGGTCACTGTAGGGGCGGATCACCTGGCCGGCCAGCTCAGGCTCTGCAGCGTTTGCGGCGGTGGTGAATTGCGGGGTATGGCAGCCTTGGCAACCGGCCTGGAAGAACAGGTTCTTGCCTGCCAGCACCTGCGGCGAAGCCACGTCGCGACGGGCAGGCACTGCCAGGTTGCGGGTGTAGAAGGTCACCAGGCGCAGGATGTTGTCGCTGACTTCCTTTTCGCCGCCGATGCCATCGCCGTTGGGGGCGGCCAGGCAGTCGACTTGCGCCGCGGTGCAGTCGTCCTTGGGTTGCAGGGTGGTGGTCAGGCCCATGTCGCCGGCAAACGCATGGACGTTCTGCTGGTTGACGCTGGGTTGCCCGGCTTTCCAGCCGAAGCGGCCAACCACGGTTTTGCCCTGGGCGTCGTCCCAGACCCGGTTGGCACGGCCACGGATACCGTCGCGGTTGCGGTCGTCCGGGTCTTCGTTGGCCAGGATATCGGCTTCGGGGATGGCTTCGAGCAGGCCAAGGCCGATCATCGGCGGCGCCACGCGGGCCGAGAAACGGGTGTCGGGGTGCATCGCGCCGTAGCCAAGCTGGGTGATCTGCAGGCTTGGGCGGCGCAGCTCGACCTGATGGCCGTCCTTGAAGGTGACGGGCTGGTTGGCGTAGGTCACCCGCACCTTGCCCTCCGGCGCCACCCCGGGAATGGCCATGTCCTGCAGCTGGGTGCCGTACACCGGCTCGGGGACCACGCCCAGGCGTTCGATCACCTTGGCCAGGTAAGGTTGGTCGGGGATCGACAGGCGCACCAGCATCGACACCGCGTTGCTGTCATCGAGCGCTGGCGGGTGGCCACGGCCATCGCGTACGTGGCAGTTCTGGCAGGCATTGGTGTTGAACAGCGGGCCGAGCCCATCGCGCGCGGTGGTGGTGGACGGGGCGATCACCCACGGGTTGCGAAAGAAGCTGTTGCCGACGGCAAAGTCCAGGCGCCGCTCGGGCGAGAGGTTGGCCGAAGGCAGGGAGTAGGCATTGCGATCACTGCGCTGGACCGTCGCCTTGCCACCCGACAGCGCTTCGCCGGGCTCGGCCTGGGTGAAACGCGGGGCGTCATCACAGGCACCGAGGGCAAAGGCCAGCAGCAGAGGAGAGAGTCGGAACAGCGACGAGGACATCTAGAACCCTGGGCGTGAGCGAAAAACCGGCGTGCAAGCTTAGCAAAGTGGGGATGTTTGAATAAGAGCAATTTGCAATTGCTGGATGAAATCAGTGTCAGGGAGGACAAAACAAAAAAGGCGACCCGAGGGCCGCCTTCTTCAGAACCGCTACAGCAGGGATCAGAATTCGTGATCGGCCGTGTCCGGGTTCAGGTTGGTAATGCCCAGCTTGCCTGCGGCTTGCTCGATCGCACCGGTCTGCTTGACCAGGGAGGCGATGGCATCACGCACGATCTGGTTGCCGGCCGCATTGTCGGCGGCGATCAGCTGGTCGTAGTGCTCGCCCTTCAGGGCGTGGTCGACGATCACCTGGATCTTCGCTTCGGTGGCTTCCAGGTCGGCCTTCAGGGTGGCGTCGGTGGCCGGGTCAACCTTGGCCACCAGCGACGACAGGCTCGGGCCGGTCACCTTGCTGCCATCCGGGCGGGTGTACTCGCCCAGGTAGATGTTGCGGATGCCCTTGGCGTCGTAGAAGTGCGAGTAGTGGGTGTTGTCGCTGAAGCAGTCGTGCTCGTCTTCAGGCGAGTTGGCTTCCAGCGAGACCTTCATGCGCTCGCCCGCCAGTTCGCCCAGCGAGAGGCTGCCCATGCCGAACAGCATCTTGCGCAGGCCGTCGTTGACCGACTCGGCTTCCAGCTTGGCGCGGTAGTTGTCGGCGACGTTCGGTGCCCAGTTGCCGACCATCTCTTCGAGGTCCTTGACCAGCAGGTCGGTGACCGCTTTCAGGTAGGCACGACGGCGGTCGTTGTGGCCGCCGGTGGCGCCGTTGCCTTCCAGGTAGTCGGAGGCTGGGCGGTTGCCGGCGCCCGGGCCGGTGCCGTTCAGGTCCTGGCCCCAGAGCAGGAATTCGATGGCGTGGTAGCCGGTGGCGACGTTGGCTTCGGAGCCGCCCAGCTCGTTCAGGCTGGCCAGCTTCTCTGGGGTGATGTCCTTGACGTCGACCTTCTCTTCGCCGACCTGGATCTCCGTGTTGGCGATGATGTTGGCGCTGGCGGCCGGGTTGCCCAGGGCGTGCTCGTAGCTCTTGTCGACGTAGTCGATCAGGCCTTCGTCCAGCGGCCATGCGTTAACTTGGCCTTCCCAGTCATCGATGATGGTGTTGCCGAAGCGGAAGGCCTCGCTCTGCAGGTACGGCACACGCGAGGCGAACCAGGCTTCCTTGGCGGCCTTCAGGGTTTCGTCGTTGGGCTGAGCAAGGAACGCGTCGACAGCGGTCTGCAGGGCCTTGGCGGTGCTCAGCGAGTCGCTGTACACGGCGTAGACCAGTTCGGCGTAGTGCTTGACCACCGCCTTGCCAGCCACTTCATCGACAGCCCCAGGCGCCGCAGCGGGGGTGCTGGCGGCAGCAGGTGCCTGGGCTTGCGGAGCGGCAGCCTTGTCATCTTTTTCGCCGCAACCGGCGAGAGCGATGGCGATGGCCAGCAGACTGGCGGAGGCCAGAGGCATTCGAATCATTGTTGGTTTCCCTGCGTCGTGTGGTTGGACCGTGCGGCGTGGCACGCGAAACCGCAACATCATGCGAAAGATTTGCATTTGCTGTAAAGGGGCGAACGCGCAATTCATGTAAATGCCGGTCACGGCCTGTAACCGGGGGCGCCAGCGGCTAGAACATCGAGACCTGGTTGCGTTGGGCCTGCTTGAGGAAGTTGGTCAGCTCGCGGGCCGACAGGGGCTTGCTGTAGTGGTAGCCCTGACCCTCGTGGCAACCCTGGGCGATGATGTAGGTCTCCTGCTCGGCGGTTTCCACGCCTTCGGCGATGACCTGCATGCCCAGGCTCTTGCCCAGCTGGATGATGGCACGGACGATGGTGGCGTCGTCATCGTCGTCGAGCAGGTCCTGGACGAAGCTCTTGTCGATCTTGATCTTGTCCAGCGGCAACGACTTCAGGTAGCTGAGCGAGGAGTAGCCGGTGCCGAAGTCGTCAATGGCGATCAGCGCCCCGGAGCGGCGCAGGCTGAGCAGGTGCTGGGCGGCGGTGCTGATGTCTTCCATCAGGCCGGTCTCGGTGACTTCCAGCTCCAGGCTGCGCGGTGGCAGGCGATAGGCTTGCAGCAGGTTGTTGACCACCCGCGGCAGCTCGCTGTGGTGCAGTTGCACGGTCGACAGGTTGACCGCCATGCGCAGGTCGCTGAAGCCCAGGTCGTGCCATTCGCGCAGCTGCCGGCACGCCTGGTCGAGCACCCATTCGCCGATGGTGATGATGTTGCCGTTCTGCTCGGCCAGCGGGATGAACTGGTCGGGCGGGACCATGCCCAGCTCCGGGTGCTGCCAGCGCAGCAGGGCCTCGACGCCGACCACGCGGTGGTCGCGGTAGCTGATCTGCGGCTGGTACACCAGGTACAGCTGATTGCGCGGCAGCGCTTCGCGCAGGTCTTTTTCCAGCTCGCGGCGGCGGCGCATCTCGCTGTCGACGCTGGCGATGTAGAACTGGTAGCGGTTGCGCGAGCGGGCTTTGGCCAGGGTCATGGTCTGTTCGGCTTTCTGCAGCAACTTCTCGGTACTGTCGCCGTCTTCAGGGAACAGGGTGATGCCGATGGTGGCGCGCAGGCGGATCTGATGGTGGTCGAGGTCGAACGGCACTTCCAGGTCGTCGAGGATGCTCTGGGCCAGTTCGGCCGCTTCATAAGGTTGCTCGATATTGGCCTGGACCAGGGCGAACTGGTCGCCCCCCAGCCGCGCCAGCGCCCCCAGGCGGCCACTGTGGGCCCGCAGGCGGTCGGCGAGGGCCAGCAGCAACTGGTCACCGACCTGGTAGCTGAACTGCTCGTTGATGCCCTTGAAGTCGTCCAGGCCCACGCACAGCACCGCCACGCGATGCTGCAGGCGGCCGCCATCGACGAGGATCTTGTCCAGTTGCTGCTGCAGTTGTTGGCGATTGGGCAGGCCGGTGAGGAAGTCGTACTGGGCCATGCGTTGCAGGCTGTTCTCGGCTTCATGGCGCAGGTGGGTGTTGCGCTCGATGGACGCCAGCAATTGGTTGGCGGTGTTGACCCAGAGCCCCAGTTCGTTTTTCTCGTGGCCCTTGAGCAGGGGAATCTGGTGTTGGCTGGGGCGGTCGGGGTTGATCTGGGTCAGGTGCTCGATGATCTTCGACAGCGGCTTGGTCAACAGCCAGTGGTAGACCAGGTACAGCACCAGGCCCATGGCCAGGGCACGCAGCACGCCGGAGATGAAGATGATCACTGCATTGATCAGGAAGTCTTCGCCATAGGACGAGGTGTCGAGGGTGATGCTCAGGTCGCCGTAGTATTCGCTGTAGGGGCCGCGGCCGACCAGTTGGGTGGTGTAGGTGCGTTCCTGGCCGAGAATCAGGTCGGTCAGCCAGCGCATGGACATGTCCTGCAGCGGGCGGGACTTTTCTGCCAGCATGGTTTCGTTGGGGTGGCCGATGGATGCCATGCGTACCGATTCGTCCTGGAACAGGCCTTCCATGACCTGCATGCCCATCTCCCGGTCAAGGCTGTACACCGCCTGGGTCGAAGGGTCGCGGAACATGTCGAGGATGCGCTGGGCATCGCTGTTGACAGCCTGGCGGGTCTTGTAGGTGTCATAGACGATTTGCGCACAACTGAGCACGACGCCCACTGCGAGCGCCGACAGCAGCACGACCCTGAGCAACTTGACCGACAAGCTGTTCCGCAATTCCAGCTTCAATGGGGTTTCCTTAATCCATGCGCATGGCATCATTTTGCCATCAATGAAACCAATACACTATCGGCCGGTGTGCCACGGACACAGCGCGAGGAGCGGGGTTGTCCTTGGCAGTATATCGGTCGCCTGGCCCTGCAACTTGAGTGCGCTGTATCAACTTTCCAGAGGTTTGATGTTAGCGCGCAATCCTGGCTGAGCAAGAGGCCATGACCTGCGCATAAAAAAACCCGGCACCAGGGCCGGGTTCTTCGTTCAAGGCTGAATAAGCATCAGGCCTTGAAGGTGTTGCCTTCGAACTGTTCGGCAACGAATGCCCAGTTGACCAGGTTCCAGAACGCCTCGACGTACTTCGGACGTACGTTACGGTAGTCGATGTAGTAGGCGTGTTCCCAGACGTCGCAGGTCAGCAGCGGGGTGTCGCCGTTGGTCAGCGGGTTGCCGGCGCCGATGGTGCTGGCCAGGGCCAGGGAACCGTCAGCTTTCTTCACCAGCCAGCCCCAGCCGGAACCGAAGGTGCCAACCGAAGTCTTGGTGAACTCTTCCTTGAACTTGTCGAAGGAACCGAAGGCGGTGTTGATGGCTTCGGCCAGGGCACCGGTCGGTTGACCACCGGCATTCGGGGCCAGGCAGTTCCAGTAGAAGGTGTGGTTCCAGACTTGAGCGGCGTTGTTGAAGATGCCACCCGAAGAGGTCTTGACGATCTCTTCCAGGGTCTTGCCTTCGAATTCGGTGCCTGGGACCAGGTTGTTCAGGTTCACGACATAGGTGTTGTGGTGCTTGTCGTGGTGATACTCCAGGGTTTCCTTGGAGATATGCGGCTGCAGGGCATCGTGGGCGTACGGCAGCGGCGGCAATTCAAAAGCCATGGTGGATCTCCTGATTCAGGTCTATTTGCGGTTTGCGCAAGGCCGATCACGGGCGGCCCGATAAGCGTCGGCGAGTTTGTACTCTTTGCGACGCAAGGGCTGGATCATAGCACCGGGCCCGGCGCATAACCACGCAACAAACATAGGGAATAGAGGTTCCAGAGCGGTTGGGCGCTGCCGACCAATGGTGTTCGCCGCAGCCCTCGCATCGCCTGTGAGAACGAGCGCCGCCCGCGCGGCACATCGCGAGCCAGCTCGCTCACATTTGTTTCGGGCCAGTGAGGCCTGTGGCATTTGCGCGCGACCGCCTTGTTTGTCCGACGCGATATTGAGACGGGCACCACGGGGCCGCGCGCCAATGCCTCAGGAATAATTGGCCCGAAACAAATGTTGCGGCCTTGCGTCGCGATGCGCCGCGCGGGCGGCGCTCGATCTCACAGGCGACAAACCTGCTGTGACAAGCTCCCCAAAACTCAACTAAAGATCAACTGCGCCGCCACCGCGAACATCATCACCGCCACCATCAGGTCGAGCATCCGCCAGGTCGCTGGCCGTGCCAGCCACGGTGCCAGCCAGGCGGCGCCGATCGCCAGGGTCGAGAACCACAGCAACGACGCACTGGCCGCCCCTGCCACGTAGGCCCCAGGCACCGTCTGCTGGGCACCGAGCGAGCCGATCAACAGCACCGTGTCGAGGTACACATGGGGGTTGAGCAAGGTCACCGCCAGGGCACTGAGCAGCACCGCGCGGCGCGAACGCACGCCCTGGCCTTGCTGATGCTGCAGGCTCTGCTTGGAACAGGCGCTGCGCAAGGCCTTGGCGCCATACCACAAGAGGAACAGCGCGCCGCCCCAGCGAGCGATGGCCAGCAGTGTCGGGTTGTGCGCCAGTACCGTGGCCAGGCCGAATACCCCGGCAGCCACCAGCAGGGCGTCGCAGACGATGCACAGGGCGGCCACTGGCAAGTGATGCTCGCGGCGCAGGCTCTGGGCGAGGACGAAGGCGTTCTGCGCGCCAATGGCCATGATCAGGCCGAAGGCTACCAGCATGCCGTTCAAATAACTTTGCCACATGGCGGGATACTCCACTGACGCCACGGGACACGGGCGTTGTTCAACGAAAGAAGATGCTGGCCATTGTGGATAAAGCCGCTGTATAAGAAAAACAAATAAAGCTGATCCGGCATTAGGGAAATCGATGTTCGACTACAAGCTGCTAGCCGCCCTTGCGGCGGTGATCGAGCAAGGCGGCTTCGAGCGCGCGGCGCAGGTGCTGGGGCTGTCGCAATCGGCGATTTCCCAGCGCATCAAGCTGCTTGAAGCACGGGTCGGCCAGCCGGTGCTGGTGCGTGCCACGCCACCTAGCCCGACCGAGGTCGGGCGCCAGTTGCTCAACCATGTGCAGCAGGTGCGCCTGCTCGAACGCGACTTGCAACGCCAGGTGCCGGCGCTGGACGAGGAGGGCATGCCCGAGCGTTTGCGCATTGCCCTGAACGCCGACAGCCTGGCCACCTGGTGGGCGGGCGCGGTAGGCGCGTTTTGCGCTGAGCACAACCTGCTCACCGACCTGGTGGTAGAAGACCAGGAAGTGGGCCTTAAACGCATGCGGGCGGGCGAAGTGGCGGCCTGCCTGTGTGGCAGCGAACGGCCGGTGGCTGGCGCGCGCAGCCTGCCTTTGGGCGCGATGCGTTATCGCGCGCTGGCCAGCCCGGTGTTCATGGCGCGGCACTTCCCGCAGGGTTTCGAGGGCAGGCGCCTGGCCCGCACGCCGGCGATCGTGTATGGCCCGGACGACTTTCTGCAACACCGCTACCTGGCATCGCTGGGTATCGAAGGCGGTTTCCTGCATCACCTGTGCCCGTCGTCTGAAGGTTTTCTGCGCATGACCGAAGCCGGGCTTGGCTGGGGGCTGGTGCCTGAGTTGCAGGCACGCGAACAACTGTCCAGTGGGCAATTGGTGGAAATATGCGCCGATACTCCCATCGATGTGCCGCTGTACTGGCATCATTGGCGCAATGGCGGGCACTTGCTCGCGCAACTGACCGATCACCTGCGGCACACGGCACGGCAATGGCTGGTGCCGTTGTAGCCACGGCTGGCGTCAGTTGCATCTGAAATCTGGCAAGGCGGAGTCTTACATGCGAATTCTGGTCACTGGCGCGAGCGGCTTCATCGGCGGGCGCTTTGCGCGCCTGGCCCTGGAGCAGGGCCTGGACGTGCGGGTCAGCGGCCGACGTGCCGAAGGTGTCGAGCACCTGGTCAAGCGCGGTGCGCAGTTCATCCCTGGCGACCTGGGTGATGCCGAACTGGCCCGGCGCCTGTGCCAGGGCGTCGAAGCGGTGGTGCATTGCGCGGGTGCAGTGGGTAACTGGGGGCGCTTCCAGGACTTTCACCAGGGCAACGTGGTGGTCACCGAAAACGTGGTCGAAGGTTGCCTGAAGGAGCATGTGCGGCGCCTGGTGCACCTGTCGTCGCCGTCGATCTACTTCAATGGCCGCTCGCGCCTGGACATCCGTGAAGACCAGGTGCCGCGGCGCTTTCATGATCACTACGCACTGACCAAGCACCTGGCCGAGCAGAAGGTGTTCGGTGCCCAGGAGTTTGGCCTGGAGGTGCTGGCGCTGCGCCCGCGCTTTGTCACCGGTGCCGGCGATGCCAGCATCTTCCCGCGGCTGATGCAGATGCAGCGCAAGGGCCGTGTGGCAATCATCGGCAATGGCCTGAACAAGGTCGATTTCACCAGCGTGCACAACCTCAACGAAGCATTGCTCAGTGCCTTGTTCGCCGACGACCGCGCGCTGGGCCAGGCCTACAACATCAGCAATGGGCAGCCATTGCCACTGTGGGATGTGGTCAATTACGTGATGCGCCAGATGCAACTGCCGCAGGTTACCCGTTACCGCTCCTATGGCCTGGCCTACAGCCTGGCCGCGTTGAACGAGGCGGCCTGCATGCTGTGGCCGGGGCGCCCGCAGCCGACCTTGTCGCGCCTGGGCATGCAGGTGATGAGCCGTGATTTCACCCTGGACATCAGCCGCGCCCGGCAATACCTGGACTACCAGCCCAAGGTCAGCCTGTGGACGGCACTGGACGAGTTCTGCGCCTGGTGGAAGCACCAGCCCGAAGGCCTGAAGTTCGGCTGAGGCTGATGATGGTCATCAACGTGCCGCGCTTGCAGTTTATACTCGTGCCTCTTTGCGACTACTGCGGTTGAATGTATCCATGCGTAACCATGCTCACGACGATTACGATGATGTGCCTACCCTGAGGGCCGGCACCCCCGACGATGACGAACTGATGCCAGCGCACGTGGTGCGCAATCGCCAGAAAGCCGAGCGTGGGGCCAGCACCGCGCCTCTGTGGGCGCTGCTGGGGGCGTCGTTCATCGCCTTGGTGGGGTTGGGCTGGTGGAGCTTTCAGCAGATATCGCTGATGGAGCAGCAACTGGTCGCGACCCAGGAAAGCTTTGCCCGCATCAGCGAAGAGGCGGCCGGGCGGCTGCAGGCCATCAGCGGCAAAGTGGCGGCCAGCGAATCGACGGTCACGACCGGCAGCGAGGCCTTGAAACTGCAGATCCGTCAGTTGCAGCAAGGGGTGGCCGGGCAGACCGGTGACCTGGGCAAGCGCCTGGAGCAGGTGCTGGCCGATACCCGTGAACAGCAAAAAGCCGTGACTGAGCTGCAGACCCAGTTGCAGGCGCAGTTGAAGCTGGTGAATGGCGAACTGGCTGCGCTGAAGTCCAGCCAGGTCGATGGCGGCAAGCTGGATGCCCAGTTCAAGACCTTGACCACGGATGTGGCCGCCTTGAAAGCGGCGCAGGTGGATGGCGGCAAGCTGGATACTCAGCTCAAGAGCCTGGGCAGCGATGTGGCGGCGCTGAAGAAGCAGGGCAACCCGAGTGCGGCGATCCAGAACCTGGAGCAGGACATGCTGGTGTTGAAGAGTCAGATCGACAATCGCCCGGCTGCTGCGCCGTCATCGAGCGGTGCTTCGGTGCAGGAGTTCGATGCGTTCCGTGGGCAGATGACCCGCAGCCTGAATACGTTGCAAAGCCAGGTCCAGAACCTGCAACAGCAGATCAACGCGCGGCCTTGAGCCTAACCGCCGGGGCAACGCGCCCCGGCGGCCGATCCGCTTACAAGCGCGGGTAATCGATGTACCCCACCGGCCCCTTGCCGTAGAACGTTTCCGGGTGTGCCGGGTTCAAGGGGGCATCTGCCGCCAGGCGCGCCGGCAGGTCTGGGTTGGCGATGAATGGCACGCCGAACGCCACGGCGTCGGCTTTGCCGCTGGCCAACGCGGCATTGGCACTGGCCTTGTCAAAACGCTCGTTGACGATGTAGGGGCCGCCGAACGCTTGCTTGATCAGTGGGCCGATGCTGTCGTCGGCGTCTTTCTCCCGCGAGCAGATGAAGGCGATGCCGCGCTTGCCCAGTTCACGGGCGACGTAGGTGAAGGTCTCGGCCCGGTCGGCGTCGCCCATGTCGTGTGAGTCGGCACGCGGCGCCAGGTGCACGCCCACGCGGTTTGCCCCCCACACTTCAATGGCGGCGTCGGTCACCTCAAGCAGCAAACGTGCGCGGTTTTCCAGCGAACCACCGTAGCGGTCGGTGCGCTGGTTGGTGCTGCTTTGCAGGAACTGGTCGAGCAGGTAGCCATTGGCGCCATGCACCTCGACACCATCGAAACCGGCGGCCTTGGCATTTTCGGCGCCGCTGCGGTATGCCTCGACAATGTCGACGATCTCTTCGGTTTCCAGTGCGCGCGGTGTGGGGTAGTCGGTGAGCGGACGCACCAGGCTGAGATGGCCCTTGGGCTTGATTGCGCTGGGTGCCACGGGCAGCTCGCCGTTCAGGTAGCTGGGGTGGGAAATGCGGCCGACATGCCACAGTTGCAGGAATATGCGCCCGCCGGCGCCATGCACGGCCTTGGTGACGTTGTTCCAGCCGCGCACCTGTTCATCGTTCCAGATGCCTGGGGTGTCGGGGTAGCCGACCCCCATCGGCGTGACCGAAGTCGCTTCGCTGAGGATCAGCCCGGCGCTGGCGCGCTGCACGTAGTATTCGGCCATCAATGCGTTTGGCACCCGGCCTTCATCGGCGCGGCAGCGGGTCAGCGGGGCCATGATGATGCGGTTGGGCAGTTGCAGGTCGCCCAGCGTGATCGGGTCGAAGAGCGTAGTCATGCGGTTTCCTTTTCAGAGCGCTCGGCTCAACTGGGCGAGGAAGGCCTGAACGGTCTCCTCATTGCGTTTGAAGAAGTGCCATTGGCCGATCTTCTGGCTGTTGATCAGGCCGGCGCGCTGCAAGATGGCCAGGTGCGCAGAGACGGTCGACTGCGACAGGCCGCAGCGTTGGTCGATCTGCCCGGCACAGACGCCGTGTTCGGTGCTGTGGTGCTGGTCAGGAAACTGCGTTGCCGGGTCCTTCAGCCAGTCGAGGATTTGTCGCCGTACCGGGTGGGCCAGGGCTTTTATTATTTCGTCCAGATCGAGGGGCATGGGGTGGGGCTCGTGGTGAAGCGGTAAATCGCGGTAGGGCGAAATTTAAATCGGTATTTCGCGATATACAAATATGAAGTCGTTCTGAGCTGAGCACCAATCGCTATATCGTGTGATGACGATATAGGCCTGGGCGGTGCTAGACTTGCGCCATGAACTACCTCGCACACCTGCACCTGGGCGGCCCTGCGCCGCAGCAATTGCTCGGCAGCCTGTATGGCGATTTCGTCAAGGGCACGCTGGAGGGGCGCTTTCCGCCGGCACTGGAAGCGGCGATCCGCCTGCACCGGCACATCGACAGTTATACCGACCGCCATCCCGTGGTACTGGCAGCGTTGGCACGTTTCCCCGCACAGCGACGGCGCTTTGCCGGCATTGTCCTCGATGTGTTTTTCGACCACTGCCTGGCGCAGCATTGGGCGGATTATGCCGAGCAGCCGTTGGCGCAGTTCACCGGCAATTTTTATCGGGTGCTGCTGGCTGAGCCTGAGTTGCCGGGGCGCCTGGCGCGCATTGCGCCGTTCATGGCGGCGGATGACTGGCTGGGGGCGTATGGCGATTTTGCGACGCTGGAGCAGGTGTTCAACGGCATTGCGCGGCGGCTGTCGCGGCCGGCGGGGATGAGCGGGGTGATGCCGGAGCTGGAGCGCTTGTATGAGCCGTTGCTGGCGGACTTTCGTGAGTTCTATCCACAGTTGCAGGCGTTTGCGGCGGTGGGGCGGGTGTCGGGCAGTTAGTCATGTATTGCCTGCCCCGGCCTCTTCGCGGGTACAGGCAGCCCAAGCCAATCAGGCAGCCCGCGCCTGCCGCTGTGGCACCCTCACTGCCTCTTCAACCCCGAACAACGCCCCATGAATGGCCTGCTGCGCCTGCAAGGCCAGTACCGCTCGCTCTTTCTGCGCGCTGGCAATCGGTTGCAGCAGGTGAATGCACACCTCGCCACGCGGCTGGGCAAACAGACGCAGCAGGTGTGACACCAGGTCATCATCGCCAATGAAAGGCGCAATCGGGTCGATCACGCCATCGCGCAAGTACTGGATCGCCACGGGTTGAACGGCCACGCCCTGGCCGATGGCGCCTGCCAGTAGCCGGCCGTGGAACGTTCGCAGGCCATGGCCGTTGGTGGTAGTACCCTCCGGGAAGATCAACAGTGGCCGGGCTTCGCCCAGTTGCGTGCTGATCTGCTCGCGCAGACGCTGGCTGTCGCCACCGCCGCGGCGGATGAACAGCGTGCCGGCTTTCTCTGCCAGCCAGCCGGCCACCGGCCAGTGACGGACTTCGGCCTTGGACAGGAAAGACAGCGGCTGCAGCATGCCGAGCAGTGGGATGTCGGCCCAGGAGACGTGGTTGCTGACCCACAACATCGGCCGCTGCGGCAGCTGGCCGATTACCCGCACCTTGAACGGCAAGGCGGCCACCAGGCGCTTCATGAACAGGCAGCTCCAACGTTGCCGGCGCTCGATGGAGGCTTTGAGGCCCAGGCGTTCGCCAAGTGCGATCACGCTGGCCATCAGCATGCCGAGCAGCAGGACCAGAAGCAGCCGTGTCAGGCGGGCCAGTACCCGCAGCTGGGGCATCAGACCGCCGCCTTGAAGTGGCGGGCGTAGCGCGGGCAGAGGTCGTCGCGCTTGAGCAGGATGAACACGTCGGCAACCTGGAAGTCTTCGTCCCAGCACGGCTCGCCGCAGATCTTCGCACCCAGGCGCATGTAGGCCTTGAGCAGCGGTGGCATTTCGGCGATGACGTTGTTGGGCAGGGCCAGGCTTGGCAGAGGTTTTTTCGGCTCGGCACGTAGGTGCTCGGTGCACAGGTAACGCTCGCGCAGGCGCTGCATGACCGCATGGGCCTGCACGCCACCGTCCTGCATGGGGATGCTGGCGCAGCCCATCAGGTAGCAGTAGCGCCCTTCGTTGAGTACTTCGGCGAGCTCGCCCCAGAGCACGGCGATGGTGCCGCCGTTGCGGTAGTCGGCGGCCACGCAGGTGCGCCCCAGCTCCAGGATCGGCCCTTGCAACTGCACCAGGCCGTGCAGGCTGAACTCTTCTTCGCTGTAGAAACGGCCCAGGCTGCTGGCCGCCTGGTGGTCGAGCAACCGGGTGGTGGCTACCAGCTCGCCGGTGCTCAGGTCGCGCACACCGATATGGCGGCAGTGCGGGTCGTAGTCGTCCATGTCCAGGCCGTGTTCGGCACCTTTGAGCTTGGCCTTGAATTCTGCACTGAACACGTTGTAGCGCAGGGCCTGGGCTTCCTGCAGGGCCGTGGCGCCGACCAGGCGTTCGGCTTGCAGACGGCGTGCAGTGCTGGTGTCGCCAGCGTGAGCGATCCGAGTCATTACGAGTCTCCATAAGCCAGCCATGAAGGGTTGCGGCCGGTCGGCTTTGTTGTGCAAAGTCAGCCTAGGTAGACGGGGTGTCACCCCTGTGAATCTTTGGTGATGCTTGCGTGACACCCTCCCACACGCCCCAGCAAGGAGCATCCTGCGATGGCTTGGCTACAACGACTCAACGACCCGCTGCGCCTCCCTATGGCCGGCACCCTGGGTGAAACCTACGCCGCGCTGCTCGAGCGCCTTGGCCAGGTAGCCCCGTTCGAACTGGCGGTGCTTGGCGGGCGCGCCATGCCCACGCCGGGCCTGGCGTTTCTGGTCGGCTACCAGGCCGCCTTGCGGGTGCTCTGGCCCAGTGCGCCACCCAGCCTCGGCGCACTGTGCGCGACCGAACGGCGCAGCGTGCGGCCGGCAGACATGCGCACCCGTCTCGACGGTTTGCGCCTTGGCGGCAGCAAGGATTTCGTCACCGCCGGCCTTGAGGCGGAGTGGCTGCTGGTGGCCGCGCGCAGCGAAGCGCCAGGCGAGGCAGTGCGGCTGAACCTGGCGGTGGTGTACCCGGGGGAGCCGGGCGTGACGCTGGAAGCGTTGCCGACCTTGCCGCTGATGCCCGAAGTCGGCCATGGCCGCCTGCACCTGGAGCAGGCGGCTTGCGAGTTGCTGGCAGGCGATGGCTGGGATGCTTACGTCAAACCGTTCCGCTCGCTGGAGGACCTGTACGTGCTCGCCGCGTTGACGGCCTGGCTGTATGGCGTCGGCCAGGAATGTGCGTGGCCGCAGGCGTTGCGTCTGCGTTTGCTGGGCGTACTGGCCGGCTGTGCCGAGGGTAGCCGCCAGTGTGCCGACAGTGTCGGTTGCCATTTGCTGCTGGCGGGGTTGTTTGGCCAGTTTCAGGCGCTGCGCGCCGACATCGATGAGGCGTTGCTGGCGGGGCCCGCGCAGTGGGCGCAGCTCTGGCAGCGTGATCAGGGGGTGTTGGCGTTGGCGGCGGCAGCGCGGGAGAAACGTTTGGCCAAGGCCTGGGCGGCTGCGGGATTGTCATGAAGGGCAGGCAGACTCGGTGAACCATTGAATGCTGGGGCCGCAAAGCGGCCCCATGGCGCCGAGGCCCAAGTGCTCGATACCCTGAAAGCCCTACTGGCAACCCTCAGCCTGGCAGTGGCCCCAGCCTGGGCCGAAGACTGGCCGGCCCCCGACTGGCAAACCGACCCCACCCCCATCGACTGGCAAGCCGTCGACGCCTATGCCTTCCCCCCTGACGGGAGCCTGCGCACCGACGCCCTGCTGATCATCCGCGACGGCCGCATCCTGCATGAACGCTACGCCGCGCCCACCACCGCCAGCACCGCGCACCTCACCTGGTCGGTGAGCAAGAGCGTGCTGGCCACGCTACTGGGCGTGGCCCAAGGCGAAGGGCGTTTCCAGCTGCAGGACCCGGTAGCCCGCTTCTACCCCCCGATGCAGGCACACCCACAGGTGCGCCTGGGAGACCTGCTGCACTGGGCCAGCGGCTTGGCCTGGCAGGAAGACTACGAATACGCACCATTGCACTCCTCGGTGGTGGCCATGCTCTACACCCGTGGTCGTGAGGACATGGCGGCCTATACCGCAGCGCGGCCTGCGGCGCAGCTACCGGGGCAGCGCTTTCTCTACTCCAGCGGCGATAGCAACCTGTTGGCAGCGGCCCTGCGCGGCATGCTCGATGCCGGGGAGTATGCCGACTACCCGTGGCAGGCGCTGTTCACGCCGCTGGGCATCAACAGCGCGGTGTGGGAACGCGATGGCGCGGGGAGCTATGTCGGGTCTTCGTACCTGTACCTCACTGCCCGTGACCTGGCGCGCATCGGCCTGCTGATGCAGCGCGACGGGCGCTGGCGCGAGCGCCAACTGGTGCCTGCGACATGGGTGGCGTTCAACCGCACGCCGTTTGCCCTGGCCGAGGCTGTACCCGGCGAGGCCAACCCAGGCGGCCACTGGTGGCTCAACACCGCGTCGCCAGGCGGGGCTCGTCCCTGGCCGCATGCGCCGGCTGACACCTACGCCGCGCTCGGTCATTGGGGCCAGGCGCTGTACGTGTTGCCGACGCAGAAGCTGGTGATCGTTCGCTATGCCGATGACCGAGGCGACAGTTACCAGCATGACCAACTGCTCGAACGGGTACTGGCGGCGCTGGCCGGGGAGGGCGCATGAGGCGGGTGCTGCTGGTGCTGTTGGCGCTGCTTGGCGTGTCGTTGGGATGGAGCGGTTGGCAGGCACGTCAGGCGTTGGCGGACTTCCCGGGCATTCTTTCGGCCTACTCGGCCAAGGAGTACTGCTCATGCCGCTTCGTCATGGGGTTTGACCCGGCGTATTGCCGGGGGTACGTGAAGCAATGGCTGCCCCTTGGCCTGCTGGCGGAAAACAGTGCGCAGCGCCTGGTCACGGCCGAGGGCCTGGACCGGCGTAACCAGGCCGCATGGCAGGCCGCACGCGTGGGCTGCCGCTTGCTGCCATGATGGCGGGCGGGTAAGGTTGCGGTCTTGTTTCACGAGATCTGTCATGTTCAAGTTGCCCCGCCTGCTGCCCGCCTTGTTGCTGGCTCTATGCCTGCCCGCCCACGCCAACTGGCACCTCGATGGCGAGTCATCGCGCCTGTCGTTCATTACCGGCAAGAACGGTGATACCGCCGAAGTCCATCGCTTCCTGGTGCTGCATGGCACGGTAGACCGCAAGGGCGCGGCCGGCCTGCGCATCGAGATGGACTCGGTGAGCAGCGGTATCCCCTTGCGCGACGAACGCATGCGCGACGGTCTGTTCGAGGTCGAGCGTTTTGCCGAGGCGACGGTGAAGGCGCAACTGGACCTGCGCCCGATCAACGACCTGGCCAGCGGTGCGCAAATCGAACTGCGCCTGCCGCTGACCGTTACCCTGCATGGCCAATCCCACCGCTACAACGCCTTGCTGCTGGCCACGCGGCTGGACGAGCGGCGCTTCCAGGTGGTGACCCTGGAGCCCCTGGTACTGCGCGCCGAGGATTTCGGCCTGATGCCGGGGCTGGAGAGCCTGCGCAAGTTTGCCGGGCTCAAGTCCATCAACCCATCGGTACCGGTCAATGCGGTGCTGATCTTCACCGCCCGCTGACATGCCGGGGCCGGTCTTCCCCTGGCGGGATGGCAACCAGTTCGAACTGCTGATCGACGGCCCCGAATTCTTCCCTCGCATGCTTGAGGCGATCACGCGCGCCGAGTTCCAGGTCGACCTCGAACTGTATCTGGTCGAGGCTGGCGCCTGCGCCGAAGCGGTCGTCGCAGCGCTGGAACACGCCGCCCGGCGCGGTGTGCGGGTGCGCTGCCTGTTCGATGACTATGGCTCGCTGGCCTTCAACAGTGCCCTGCGCCAGCGGCTGCTGGAAGCAGGCGTGTACCTGCGCTGGTACAACCGCCTGCGCTGGAAGCGTGGCTTGCGCAACCTGTATCGCGATCACCGCAAGCTGCTACTGGTGGACGAGCGCTGGGCAGTGGTGGGGGGCACGGGTGTCACCGACGAGTTCTGGACGCCGGCCAGCGCTACCAGCGAATGGCACGAGGTAATGGTGCAGATGCAGGGGCCGGTGGTCAGCGACTGGCAGTTGTTGTTCGACCGCCAATGGCACGCCAACAACCGGCGCACCGCCTGGCGCCCAGCCGAAGGTTTCGGCCTGCCGCGCCTGCCCAAGGTGCCTGCGCAGGGGCAAGGCATGGGCCGGGTAGCGTATGCCGACGCCCGTCAGCATCAGGACATCCTGCATTCGCTGGTGCGCGCGCTCAACAGCGGCAAGCAGCGGGTGTGGCTGGCGACGCCTTATTTCTTGCCGACCTGGAGTGTGCGCCGCTCGTTGCGCCGCGCGGCCAGCAAGGGCCTGGACGTGCGCCTGCTGCTGACCGGACCGCGCACCGATCACCCCTCGGTGCGCTATGCCGGGCATCGTTACTACCCGCGCCTGCTGCGCGCCGGGGTGAGGATTTTCGAGTACCAGCCGTGTTTTCTGCACTTGAAGATGGCCGTGGTGGACGACTGGGTGAGCGTTGGTTCGTGCAACTTCGACCACTGGAACCTGCGTTTCAACCTCGAGGCCAATGTCGAGGCCCTGGACCCGCCGCTGACCGCTGCCGTGGTGGCCAGTTTCGAGCGTGACTTCGCCTTGAGCGAAGAGGTCGACCTCGACCACTGGAACGCCAGGCCGCTGTGGCGACGGGTGAAGCAGCGGGTATGGGGTTGGCTCGACCGTCTGGTGGTCAACCTGCTCGACCGGCGTGACTGAGAGCGACTATCGTGCAGTGACTGTTCACAAGCAATGGAAGGAGTGGATGCGATGACGGCGAAGAAAATTCTCATGCTGGTTGGCGACTACGTCGAGGATTACGAAGCGATGGTGCCGTTCCAGGCCCTGAGCATGGTTGGTCATACGGTGCACGCTGTCTGCCCCGAGAAGCTTGCGGGCCAGACCGTGCGCACCGCGATCCATGATTTCGAGGGTGAGCAGACGTACAGCGAAAAGCCGGGGCACAACTTTGCCCTGAACTATGACTTTGTGCGGGTGCGTGCCGAAAGCTATGACGCCTTGCTGATCCCCGGTGGCCGTGCCCCGGAATACTTGCGCCTGGATGAGCGGGTGCTGGAGCTGGTCAAGGCGTTCGACCAGGCAGGCAAACCGATTGCGGCGGTGTGCCATGGCGCGCAGTTGCTGGCAGCGGCGGGTGTGCTGGAAGGGCGCGAATGCAGTGCCTACCCTGCCTGTGCGCCGGAGGTGCGTTTGGCGGGCGGGACGTTCATTGATATCGCGGTGGACCAGGCGCATGTGGAAGGCAACCTGGTGACCGCGCCGGCATGGCCTGCGCACCCGGCCTGGCTGGCGGCTTTCCTCAAGGTGCTGGGTACACGTATCGCCTGATCTACACGGCCGCTCCTACAAAAGCGTAAGCAGACTCAGCCGACCTGCTCGACCCAGTCATTGAGGTTGTAATAGTTGGTCACCCGGGCAATCTTGCCGCAGTGGATATAGAAGAACGCCCCCGCCGACAGCACATAGGTCTGCCCGTTGGCCGCGGGCAGGCCTTCGTCATCGGCGATGTACTCGCCATGCACGGTGAACTCCGCGGCTGCGCGGCTGCCGTCGGCATTCTGCATGACCACGATATCGGCCAGGCGCTCGCGGTAGCAGCGGTTCATCTTGTCCATGAACGCGGCAAACCTGGCCTTGCCCATCTGCCGCTCGCCCTGGTTGATGTCGTGGATCACATCTTCGTTCAGCAGTGCGAGAAAGCCGGGCATGTCACCGGCATTGAAGGCGGCGTAGTAGGCATTTACCAGTTCGGTAGCGGTCATGGAACAATTCCTGTCGTGTTGGGAAAAGGCGGTGCGTTGGCTTGGATGATAGGGTTTCCCCTCAAGCCCGGCTTAGCCGAGCGCGTCATCCACATCGACAAAACGACCGCCAAGCATGGAAATCCGCCTGTTGCACGGCGCCGCTATCGCGCCTTACATCGATGACCTCGCTCGCCTGCGCTTGACCGTGTTCCGCGAGTTTCCCTACCTGTACGACGGTACGCCGGAGTACGAGGCCGACTACTTATCTACCTATGCCCGCTCCGGGCGCAGCCTGGTGGTACTGGCGCTGGACGCCGGCCGGGTGGTGGGTGCCGCCACCAGCCTGCCGCTGGTGGACGTTGCCGCCGAGTTCCAGCAGCCGTTCCTGGCCCAGGGGCGTGACCCTGCCAGCGTGTACTACTTCGGTGAGTCGGTGGTGCTGCCGGAGTACCGTGGCCAAGGGCTGGGGGTGCGTTTTTTCATCGAGCGCGAGTCCTACGCCCACAAACTCGCCGAGTTCGATTATTGCGCCTTCTGTGCCGTGGAACGGCCGGGCGTGCACCCGCTGCGCCCGGCGCACTACAAGCCCTTGCAGGGGTTCTGGCGCAATCGTGGGTTCCTGCACGACCCCTCGTTGCGCACCCACTATGCCTGGCGCGACCTGGATGAACAGGAATCGTCGGAAAAGATCATGTCGTTCTGGCTCAAGGAACTGCCGATATGACCCGCCTCGCGGCCTGCCAGTATGCCATCGAGCTGCACAAGACCTGGGATGCCTACGTCGATCATCTGCAGGGTCTGTGCGCCGAAGCGGCCGAGGCCGGCGCTCAGCTGCTGCTGTTGCCGGAATACGCGGGCCTGGTACTCAGCGGGCTGTTACCTGTGCAGCAGCGGGGTGATTTGAAGGCTTCTATCGCCGGTATCCAGCCCTTGATCGAACCTTGGAAAGCGCTGTGCGAGCGCATTGCTCGCCGCTGGGGCGTCTACCTGCAGCCCGGCAGCCTGCCGGTGCAGGACAGCGATGGCCGCTATCGCAACCGTGCCTGGCTGTTTGGCCCCGAGGGTGAACTGGGGCATCAGGACAAGCTGATGATGACGCGCTTCGAGCGGGAACAATGGGACATTGCCCCGGGCGATGGCCTGAAGGTGTTCGATACCCAGCTGGGGCGGCTGGGCATTCTGATCTGCTACGACAACGAATTCCCGATGCTGGCACGGCGCCTGGCAGAAGGGGGCGCCGACCTGATTCTGGCACCGAGCTGCACCGATACCGAAGCCGGTTACCACCGGGTGCGCATTGGTGCCCAGGCGCGGGCCCTGGAGAACCAGATTGCCGTGTTGCAGAGCCCCACGGTGGGGTTGGCCGCGTGGTCGCAGGCGCTGGATGAGAACATTGGGCGGGCCGGGTTGTTTGTGCCGCCGGACCATGGCATGCCGAAGGACGGAGTGGTGGCCCTGAGTACCGAGCTTGACCCGGCCGGCAGCCAGTGGCTGATCTGTGACGTGGACCTGGCGGCGGTGCGGCGGGTAAGGGAGCAGGGGCAGGTGTTTACCCGGCGCGACTGGCCAGAGCAGTTCGAGCGCAGCCTGTAAATGAAAACGCCCGGCAGATGCCGGGCGTTTTCGATCAGGCCGGAGGGTGAATCACTTCACTTCAACCGCCAGGCTTTCGGCAATCTTGCTCTGCCACAGCGCGGGGCCGGTGATGTGCACCGACTCACCGTTGCTGTCCACCGCGACAGTGACCGGCATGTCCTTCACTTCGAACTCGTAGATCGCTTCCATGCCCAGCTCGGCGAACGCCAGGACCTTGGACTTGCGGATCGCCTGAGCCACCAGGTAGGCGGCGCCGCCGACGGCCATCAGGTACACGGCCTTGTTGTCCTTGATCGCTTCGATAGCGGTCGGGCCACGCTCGGACTTGCCGATCATGCCCAGCAGGCCAGTCTGCTCGAGGATCTGGCGGGTGAACTTGTCCATGCGGGTAGCAGTGGTCGGGCCGGCTGGGCCTACCACTTCGTCACCGACCGGGTCGACCGGGCCGACGTAGTAGATGAAGCGGCCTTTCAGGTCGACCGGCAGTTCTTCGCCACGGTTGAGCATCTCGACCATGCGCTTGTGCGCGGCGTCGCGGCCGGTGAGCATCTTGCCGTTGAGCAGGATGGTCTCGCCTGGCTTCCAGCTGGCGACTTCTTCCGGGGTGATCGAGTCGAGGTCGACGCGACGGGCGCTTGGGCCGGCTTCCCAGACGATTTCCGGGTAGGCGTCCAGCGATGGCGCTTCCAGCTCGGCCGGGCCGCTGCCGTCGAGCACGAAGTGCGCGTGACGGGTGGCGGCGCAGTTCGGGATCATGCACACCGGCAGGGAGGCGGCGTGGGTCGGGTAGTCCATGATCTTGACGTCGAGCACGGTGGTCAGGCCGCCCAGGCCCTGGGCGCCGATGCCCAGCTGGTTGACCTTGTCGAACAGCTCCAGGCGGATCTCTTCGATGCGGTTCTGCGGGCCACGGGCTTTGAGTTCATGAATGTCGATGGACTCCATCAACACTTCCTTGGCCATGACCGCAGCTTTTTCGGCGGTGCCGCCGATGCCGATGCCGAGCATGCCAGGTGGGCACCAGCCGGCGCCCATGGTCGGGACGGTCTTCAGCACCCAGTCGACGATCGAGTCGGACGGGTTGAGCATGGCCATCTTCGACTTGTTTTCCGAGCCGCCGCCTTTGGCTGCGACATCGACTTCGACCTTGTCGCCAGGGACGATCGAGTAGTGGATGACGGCCGGGGTGTTGTCCTTGGTGTTCTTGCGGGCACCGGCCGGGTCGGCCAGGATCGAGGCGCGCAGGACGTTCTCAGGCAGGTTGTAGGCGCGACGCACACCTTCGTTGATCATGTCGTCGACGCTCAGGGTGGCGCCGTCCCAGCGCACGTCCATGCCCACACGCACGAACACGGTGACGATACCGGTGTCCTGGCAGATCGGGCGGTGGCCGGTGGCGCACATGCGCGAGTTGATCAGGATCTGGGCGATGGAGTCGCGCGCGGCAGGCGACTCTTCACGCAGGTAGGCCTCGTGCATCGCCTGGATGAAATCGACGGGGTGGTAGTACGAAATGAATTGCAGGGCGTCGGCGACGCTCTGAATCAGGTCGTCTTGCTTGATCACGGTCATGCAGCGCGCTCCTCTTAAAGACGGGAACATTCGTAAAGGCTTTCCGACACTGCACACCTGTGTGTCGAAACGCCTGGCAAGGCGTCGGCAGGTCAGGCCGACGTAAAAAGGCGCGGCAGTATAGCGCGCCTCACCGTGCGAAACACCTGCGCGTGGTCTGGACCATGGTCGGCAGTGCGGCGGGCATCCTTTTTGCTGCCGATAGCGGCTTGCCTTAGAGTGGCGATGTAGACCAAGGAAGTAATGACCATGCCTGAACTCTGTGTGGGCGAGAGCCGCTGGACGGTGCCCACCGGCAGTAACCTGCTCGATGCCTTGAACGAGGCAGGCTTGAATGTGCCCTACAGCTGCCGTGCGGGCAGTTGCCACGCCTGCCTGGTGCATTGCCTGGATGGGCAACCGGTGGATGCGCTGCCCGAGGCGTTGGCGCTGGACAAGCACGCACAGGGCTGGCGCCTGGCCTGCCAGTGCCGGGTGGTGGACGACCTGCGCGTGGCGGTGTACGACCCGCAGCTCGAAGGGGTGCCCGCAACGGTGTGTGAACTGGACTGGTTTGGCGATGTGTTGCGCTTGCGCCTGCGGCCTGAGCGGGCGCTGCGGTATCAGGCCGGCCAGCATCTGGTGCTGTGGAACGGTGCGGTCGCGCGACCGTATTCCTTGGCAAGCCTGCCGGGTGAAGACGCCTTGCTGGAGTTTCATGTCGATTGCCAGCGGCCAGGGGCTTTCTGTGACCAGGCCCGGGCCTTGCGGGTTGGCGATGAACTGCGTCTGGGCGAGCTGAGGGGCGGGGCGTTGCATTATGACCCGGACTGGCAGGACCGTGCGCTGTGGTTGCTGGCGGCCGGGACGGGGCTTGCGCCATTGTGGGGCATCTTGCGCGAGGCGCTGCGCCAGGGGCATCGGGGTGAGATCAGGGTGCTGCATGTGGCGCGTGAGCACGCCGGGCATTATCTGGCTGAGCCGTTGCTGGCAATGGACGGGGTGCGTGTCGAGCAGGTGCTGGCGGAGCAGTTGGATGAAGCGCTGGCGGCGTTGCGGCCGTCATCACGGCAGACCATCGCGCTGCTGTGTGGCTCGCCGGGGAGTGTCGAGCGGTTTGCGCGGCGGCTGTTTATTGCGGGGGTGCCGAGGAACCAGGTGTTTGCCGATGTGTTTGTCGAGCATGCCTGAGGAATGTTGCGCGCCTATGCCGACCCTTTCGCGGGGCAAGCCCGCTCCCACAGGGACCTGACTGCGCCTGAGTTCAGAAGGGTAACTGTGGGAGCGGGCTTGCCCCGCGAAGGGGCCGCAGAGCGGCCCCCCTGGAAAGGCTATCAGCCGACCAGCGGATCACCGACATGCAGGATCTTCATGCCGTTGGTGCCACCGATGGTGTGGTAGCTGTCGCCCTTGGTCAGGATCACCCAGTCACCCTGTTGCACCAGGCCACGCTTGAGCAGTTCGTCGACCGCCGCTTGGCTCACCTTGTCGGCCGGCAGCGAAGCCGGGTCGAAGGCGATCGGGTAGACACCACGGAACATCGAGGCGCGAGCCTGGGTAGCGCGGTGCGGCGACAGGGCGAAGATTGGCACGTGCGAACGCAGGCGCGACATGATCAGCGGGGTGTAGCCACTTTCGGTGAGGGCGATGATCGCCTTGACGCCCGGGAAGTGGTTGGCGGTGTACATGGCCGCCAGGGCGATGCTTTCGTCGCAACGCTCGAAGGTGGTGTGCAGGCGGTGGCTGGATTTCTGGTTGGTCGGGTGCTTTTCGGCACCTTGGCAAATCCGCGCCATGGCCTGTACGGCTTCGATCGGGTAGGAACCGGCAGCACTTTCGGCCGACAGCATCACCGCATCGGTGTTGTCGAGCACGGCGTTGGCCACGTCGGACACTTCAGCGCGGGTCGGCATCGGGTTCTGGATCATCGACTCCATCATCTGGGTCGCCACGATCACCGCCTTGTTGTTGCGGCGGGCGTGCTGGATGATCTTTTTCTGGATGCCGATCAGCTCGGCGTCGCCGATTTCCACACCCAGGTCGCCACGGGCAACCATCACTGCGTCGGAGGCGGCGATCAGCTTGTCGAGGGTCTCGTCGTCGGCAACGGCTTCGGCACGCTCGATCTTGGCCACCAGCCAGGCGCTGCCGCCGGACTCGTCACGCAGCTTGCGGGCATATTCCATGTCGCTGGCGTCACGCGGGAACGATACGGCCAGGTAGTCCAGGTCCATTTCCGCGGCCAGCTTGATGTCGGCCTTGTCTTTTTCGGTCAGGGCCGGCGCGGTCAGGCCGCCACCTTTGCGGTTGATGCCTTTGTGGTCCGACAGCGGGCCACCGATGATCACCACGCAGTGCAGTGCATCAGCGGTAGCGGTCTCGACGCGCATGACCACACGGCCATCGTCGAGCAGCAGTTCGTCACCAACGCCGCAGTCCTTGACCAGGTCGGGGTAGTCGATACCGACGATGTCCTGGTTGCCTTCGGTCAGCGGGTGGGCGGTGGAGAAGGTGAACGTGTCACCGATCTTCAATTCAATGCGCTTGTTGCTGAACTTGGCGATGCGGATCTTCGGACCTTGCAGGTCGCCCAGCAAAGCGACATGGCGGCCGTTCTTGGCGGCGATGTCACGGATCAGGCGGGCGCGCGCTTTGTGCTCGTCCGGGGTGCCGTGGGAGAAGTTCAGACGTGCCACGTCCAGGCCGGCAAGGATCAGTTGTTCGATCACTTCCGGCGAGTTGCTGGCGGGGCCAAGGGTGGCGACGATTTTGGTACGGCGGATGGTCATGCACAGACTCCTATAGTGAAGCGCAGCGAAAGGCTACTCCTGAATCGCGCTGTAGTCATTGTTCCGTTGCACTACCTGCGAGCGAGGCAGGGTGGCGTTTGAACGGTCAGGCCATCCTTGCAAAAGGGTGTGAAGATTTATCGGCAAAGGCCGATACACTGGCATCAAAGGAGACCCCCCATGCGAGCCCTGATCGTTTTAGCCTTGGCGGCCAGCGCCGTCGGCTGCACCCGCTGGTCCATGGACCACCACTTGAACAACGCCTACCGTGCCTATGACCGCGGCGATTGCCAGCGGGTCATGCTGGAGCTGTCGCAGGTTGACCGCACCAGCCGCGCACGACCGTTCGTCCACCCGGAGGTGTCGCTGCTGCGCGGCCAGTGCCTGGAGCGCCAGAAGCTGTTCGTGGATGCAGCGCAGACCTACGAGTACCTGATCCAGCAGTACCCCGGCAACGAATACGCGTACCGTGCCCAGGCTCGCCTGCAAACACTGGAGCAGCTTGGCCATTACCGCGGTGCCGAAGCGGCCGTGGCCAACCCGGTGAAGGTCACCCCTTGGCGTTAATGCCAAGGTGTGATTTATTTCACGGGATTTACCGTGCGCGCTGCGCTAATCTGTAACTCAGTTGTTACAACAACCGCCAGTACCTCGCATTCCTGGCACCGGGTACGGACTGCACTTGTGATCATGTTCAACAAGCGGCATATCGAACGCCATCAGTTGCCCTGCGTTCTCAAGGTCTTCAACCGTTTTACCGATCAGGCGATCGGCCAGCTGGGTAATGCCTCCGAAGATGGGCTGATGCTGATCAGCCAACTGCCGGTACTGGTCGGGCCAGACTACGAACTGCAACTGCGCTTGCCGCTGGCCGGTGGCGGGTATCAGTTCATCAACCTCACCGCCAGTTGCCTGTGGTGCCGCGAAGACCAGACGCCCGGCAACTACGATTCCGGCTTCATGTTGCTGCAGGCGCCCCGCGAGTACGATGAATTCGTCCGCTCGTTGCGCGACTATTTCAGTTTCCGCCCCGCCAACGCATCCGCCTGACTCCCCCTGAGCCTTGGCGCGCGAGAATCGCGCTAGAATCGGGTCGACCTTGATACAGGACGACCCCGTGAGCTCCAGCATTTTCTGGCACGACTACGAAACCACTGGCATCAACCCGCGCTGCGACCGGCCACTGCAGGTGGCCGGTGTACGCACCGATTTCGACCTCAACGAGATCGAAGAACCGATCAGCCTCTTTTGCAACCCCTCCGACGACATCCTGCCGCACCCGGCCGCCTGCCTGGTAACCGGTATCACCCCGCAGCAACTGCAAGCCCAGGGGCTGTGCGAAGCCGAGTTCATGACCCGCGTGCACGAGCAACTGGCGCGCCCTGGCACCTGTGGTGCCGGCTACAACACCTTGCGTTTCGACGATGAGGTGACGCGTTACAGCCTGTACCGCAACTTTTTTGACCCTTACGCCCGTGAATGGCAGGGCGGCAACAGCCGCTGGGACCTGATCGACATCGTGCGCACGGCCTATGCACTGCGCCCTGAAGGCATCGAGTGGCCGCAGCAGGATGGCCGCACCAGCCTGCGCCTGGAACTGCTCAGCAAAGCCAATGGCATCGACCATGGCCATGCCCACGAAGCACTTTCCGACGTGCGGGCCACCATTGCCCTGGCGCGCTTGATTCGGCAAAAACAACCGAAGTTGTATGAGTGGCTGTTTCAGTTGCGCAGCAAACATAAAGTGATGGAGCAGATTCGTTTGTTGCAGCCACTGGTCCATATCTCTGGGCGATTTTCGGCGGCACGTAATTACCTGGGGGTGGTCCTGCCGTTGGCGTGGCACCCGCGCAATCGCAATGCCCTGATTGTCTGCGACCTGCATCAGGAAACCCTACCGTTAATACGGGAAAGTGCCGAAGTTCTTCGCCAGCGCTTGTATACCCGGCATGAAGATCTGGCAGAAGGTGAATTACCCGTTCCGCTTAAATTGGTGCAAATCAACCGTTGCCCGGTGCTGGCACCGCTCTCGGTATTGCGCCCGGCCGATCAACAGCGCCTGGGTGTGGACTTGACGTTGTTACAATGGCGCGGCGAGCAATTGGCCAATCAACAGGCGGACTGGCAAGACAAGCTGGCGCACATTTATGGCAATGATGATTTCGCCCCGAGTGAAGACCCTGAACAACAGTTGTATGACGGTTTTCTAGGGGACCGCGACCGCCGTTTGTGCGAGCAAGTTCGCACGCTGGAACCTGCGCAGTTGGGCCAGGGGCACTGGATGTTCGATGACCCGCGCATGCCTGAACTGTTGTTCCGTTATCGGGCACGCAACTTCCCTGACACCTTGAATAGCGAAGAGCGCCAGCGCTGGTATGCATTCTGTCAGCAACGTCTGAGCGACCCCCAGTGGGGCGCGCCGAATACCCTGGGTGATTTCGAGCAGGCGCGCCAGCGTGCCTGGGAAAGCGCCGACGAGGCGGGCCGCCGGGTATTGGACGCCTGGCAGGAACACGCCAGTAAACTGAAGACACAATTTGCAATTGCGCGCTGAGTGGACAAACAAAAACGCCGGCATCGAGCCGGCGTTTTTGTTGCGTCAAGCAATGTGAGCGTGCGGACTATCAGTCCAGCAGGGTCGCCCAGCTTTCAACCACGTCACCACCCCACTTGGCTTTCCATTCTTTCAGGGTCTTGTGGTTGCCGCCTTTGGTTTCGATCACTTCACCATTGTGCGGGTTCTTGTATTGTTTGACCTTGCGCGCACGCTTAGTGGCGGTGACCTTGACCGCGCCACGTGGCGCCTTGCTCAGTTTCGACTCTGGGTCGAGCAGGGCAATCACATCACGCAGCGACTTGGAGTACTCGCCCATCAGCGTGCGCAGTTTGCCTTCGAACTCCAGCTCTTGCTTCAGCTTGTCATCCTGGGACAGGTTGGCCAGGCGGGCCTGAAGTTCCTTGATGGCTTCTTCGGTGGCGCGGTACTCGTTAATCAGGGACATGGAGTGTTCCTTTAATACGTGTTCAGAAATGTGTGGGCCAATAATAGACAGGCCATACTCGCAAGTAAACATGGAATTGGGCAATTAACTGTTAATTAAGCTGTGACAACATTTCTCCACGTGAACAAAAATTTACATAAGCCCCTGCATTTTGTCATGGCGATGCGCGGCGGCGTGCCGTGTGTGTGGGCAGGTGCGCACAAGACGCGCCGTGCAATCCATACTGCGTTTTTTCTGGCGGGCCGCTAGAATGAGCGCCTTTGCGAAGTTCTGGAGTCTCATTCATGCGCACCTATCGTCTGGTGATCGCCTGCCCCGACCGTGTTGGCATCGTGGCGAAAGTCAGTAATTTCCTGGCCTTGTACAATGGCTGGATCAACGAAGCCAGCCACCACTCCGATGAACAGAGTGGTTGGTTCTTCATGCGTCATGAAATCCGTGCCGAATCCCTGCCATTCGGTATCGAGGCATTCCGCGAGGCGTTTGCGCCGATCGCCGAAGAGTTCTCCATGACCTGGCGGGTGACCGACTCGGCGCAGAAAAAGCGCGTGGTGCTGATGGCCAGCCGCGAATCCCATTGCCTGGCCGATCTGCTGCACCGCTGGCACACCGACGAGCTGGATTGCGATATCCCGTGCGTGGTGTCCAACCACAATGACCTGCGCAGCATGGTCGAGTGGCACGGCATTCCGTTCTTCCATGTGCCGGTCGACCCCAAGGACAAGGCGCCAGCTTTCGCCGAAGTGTCGCGCCTGGTTCAGGAGCACGCTGCCGATGTGGTGGTGCTGGCCCGCTACATGCAAATCCTGCCACCGCAGCTGTGCCAGGACTACGCTGAAAAAGTGATCAACATCCACCACAGCTTCCTGCCGTCGTTCGTCGGTGCCAAGCCCTACCATCAAGCGGCCCTGCGCGGCGTGAAGCTGATCGGTGCAACTTGCCACTACGTGACCGAAGAGCTGGATGCCGGCCCGATCATCGAACAGGACGTGGTCCGTGTCAGCCATGCCGACAGCATCGAAGACATGGTGCGCTTCGGCCGTGATGTCGAGAAGATGGTGCTGGCCCGCGGCCTGCGTTATCACTTGGAAGACCGCGTGCTGGTGCATGGCAACAAGACGGTGGTGTTCGACTGACAGCGACACGGGGCTGCGTAGCAGCCCCGGCAATCCCTGAGTGAAACGCCATGGCCGACCCCCGCGACAAAGCCACCGCCTCACCCCCGCCAACCCTCGGCGAGGGCTGCCTGGCCCGCTATGACCCCGAGGCCCTGAGCGACGCCGACGGCACCGACTTCCCCGGTGCTGCCGAGCTCTGGCGCCAGCTCAACCCGCCTGACGCCGCCAGCGTTCCAGCAACGGACGCGCCAGCAGGCAGACAAACACCGGCCCCCCCGCCAGCAGATAAAAGTAGTAAGTGACCGCACGCCAGATCACGATCGCCGCAGCCGCTGTCGAACTGCCCACCAAGGGCGTCAGCAGGCTTGCCGAGGTCAGCTCGGCAGCCCCCGCGCCGCCTGGCAGCAGGCTGAACTGGCCAGCACTGAGCGAGAGCATCTGTACCAGAAAGCTGGGGATCCACGACAGTTCCACGCCCAAACCCTTGAGCACCAGGTACAGCACGCTGTAGCGCAGGCCCCAATGCACGCAGGTCAGCGTGAACACCAGCGCCAGGGTGCGTTTGGGCAGGCGCCAGGTCTGGGCCAGGGCGTCGATGAAGTGCAGCAGCTTGCGCGCCCAGCGGCGTTTACGGCATTCGGACATGCCCAGGCGGCGCAACAGGCGCCCATTGAAGCGCATCATGGCGCGCCGGTAGCGCAGCAGCCCCAGCACCACGACCAACGCCGAGCACAGCAGCAGCGCGCTGCCCAGCAACATGCTTTGCTGGCTGTGCCCCAGGCTGTGAAACAACGCATAGCCGGCAATCGCCAGCATCGCGCAGAAGAAGAACAGCAGGTCGTTCAGCTGGTCCATGGCGAACACCGCGCCGCTGCGCGCCGGGCCGATGCGGTCCCGCGCCAGCAGGGCCATCAGGGTCAGCGGGCCGCCGCTGCCGCCCGGGGTGGTGCAGATGGCGAACTCGGTGGCCATGACCACGCCGAGGCTGCGCAGGTACTTGAGCTGAGCACCTTGCTGGCCGAGCAGCAGGCGCAGGCGCAGGGCATTTATCACCCAGCACAGCAGGATCATGCCCAGCAGCGTCAGCAACAGGCCGGGGTCGAAGCGTTGAAGCCTGGGCAGCAATTCGCTACCGCCCAGCACTATCGGCACCAGCACGGCGCCCAGCAGTGCCAGGCCCAGCCAGCCCAGGCGGTTCATGCGCTGGCCTGGCCGTCCAGCCAGGCGGACTTGGTCAACGGCACACGGCCCTGTGCCAACAGTGCGCGCAAGGTGCGTAGCCAGTATTCGCGCGACGCCTTGTGGCGCATGTCCACCGGGTGCAGGCCCAGGCGCACGGTGCCGGCTTCACGCCAACGCCGGCATTGCCAGTCGCAAAGCATCTTCGATAGCCCTCGACGCCAAGCACTGCGGGCGCTCCAGACCAGCCCGGGGGCTTCGATGGCGGTGAAGTCCGGCAGGCGGTACAGGTGCTGCGGTGTGCTGGTATAGCGCAGCGGCAGCTGGCGCAATGCCTGGCGCGTGCCTTCGCTCATCAGCCAGGCCGGGGCGACGAAGCCGGCAACCGGCCAGCCTTGCCGGTCGAAAACTGCCAGCCCTTGCTCCAGGCGCTGCAGGGCCTGCTGCTGATCAAGCCCATAGAACTCGCCCTCGTGGGTATAGATGCGGCGCATGAAGAACGCGCCGGGGCTGCGCGGTGGCGTGCCGTCGTCGGCATGGTAGAAACCATGCAGCGCCAGCTCGTCACCCAGCGCCAGGCGCCGTTCGAGCAGGCGGCAGAAGGTTGGCGAGCGGTGCAGGGGGTTGCGGTGGTGAAAGTCCGGCACCACCAGCCAAGTCATGGGCACACCGCCCATCTCATCGATGGCCTGGACGAAGGGTTGGTAGTCGGGCCAGGTCTCGGGGGCGATGTCGTGCAGCACCAGCATTAGGCTGCGGGGGGCGCTGGCGTTTTCAGCCATGGGCGCGCACCAGCGGTTGGTGGCCGAGCACCGCCTGGTAATGCTGCAGCAAGCCGGCCACCACGTTGTCCCATGAATAATGCTGCTCGACATGGCGGCGGGCCTGGCTGCCGAGCGTGCGCACGCCCTCTTCGAACACCTGGCGCACGGCCTGCGCCATGGCTGTGCCGTCGTTGGCCTGGCACAGCCGCCCGCACTGTTCGTTGACGATTTCGCCAAAGGCGCCGGCGCGCACCGCCACCACCGGCGTGGCGCTGGCCATGGCTTCGAGAATGACCAGGCCGAAGGTTTCCTGGTCGCCGGCATGCACCAGCAGGTCGGCACTGGCCATCAGCCTGGCGACCTCTTGCGGTGGGCAGAAGTGGTCGATCACACTGACGTTATCCGGCACATTGACCGGCATGTTGGAGCCGACCAGCAGCAGGTGATAAGGGCGGCCAAGGCGCTGCATGCAGTCGAGCAGCACCGGCAGGTTCTTCTCCCGCGAGCCACGGCCGGCGTAGATCAACAGGCGGCTGGTGTCGGCAATCCCCAGTTCGGCGCGCAGGTGCGGGTCGCGGTGCTCGGGGTTGAAGGTGGCCAGGTCCACACCCAGGCGTTGCACGTGCACGTCACGGATGCCCAGGCGGCGCAGTTTGTCGGCCATCACCTGGCTGGGCGCCAGCACCCGGTCGAAGTTGCCGTACAGCTTGCTGACATAGGCCTCGACATTGGGCGTGAACCAGTTGCCCATGCGGTTGCTGACCAGCAGCGGCAAGTCGGAGTGGTAGAAACCGATCACCGGTACGTCGAGCTGGCGGCGTGCCTCCAGGGCAGCCCAGGCGGTCAGGTAAGGGTCGCCGACTTCGATCAGGTCGGGTTTGAGGTTACGCAGCACATTGCACCAGGGCGCCAGACGCACCGGGAAGCGGTAGCCGTTGCCGAAGGGCAGGGGCGGCGCGGGCACCTGGTAGATGCCATCGGCGTGTTGCGCGCTGGCGCCGGGGATCAACAGGCTGTGGCGCACGCCTTGCAGGGCATCGAGGCGGCGGTGTTTGGCATCAAGATAGGTACGCACGCCGCCGCTGGCGGGGGCGTAGAACATGGTGATGTCGGCGATGTGCACGATCAGCATCCCTCCGGGATCGTCTTCGGGTCTGTCATCCGGCCGTAATGGGCCGGCGATGACACGCCTAAAGGTTGACCTTTCAGAAGGATAGTTTGTTCGATCGAGGTTGGCTGGGGGTGAACCTGCTCCCATCAGGTTGCAGTGGGAGCGGGTTCACTCGCGAAGCAGGCGGGTCAGATGCGGAAGCTGCCAACCAGGTGTTTCAGGCGCGAAGCCTGTTGCTCCAGGTCCGAACAGGCGCGCAGGGTGGCCTGCAGGTTCTCCACGCCCTCCTGGTTGAGCATGTTGATCTCGTTGATGTCCATGTTGATCGCCTCGACCACGGCGGTCTGTTCTTCGGTGGCGGTGGCCACCGACTGGTTCATGCCGTCGATCTCGCCGATGCGCACGGTCACGCTGTCCAGGCGTTCGCCGGCCTGGTTGGCGATCTGCACGCTGTCCTGGCTATGGCGCTGGCTCTGGCCCATGGTGTCGACCGACTCGCGGGCACCAACCTGCAACTCTTCGATCATGGTCTGCACCTGCTGCGCCGACTCCTGGGTGCGGTGCGCGAGGTTGCGCACTTCGTCGGCGACCACGGCAAAGCCACGCCCGGCTTCACCGGCGCGGGCGGCTTCGATCGCCGCGTTCAAGGCCAGCAGGTTGGTCTGCTGGGAGATGCTGGTGATGACTTCGAGAATCTGGCCGATGTTGACGGTCTTGCTGTTGAGCGTCTCGATGTGTGCACTGGAGGTGACGATCAGGTCGGACAGCCGGTTCATCGCCGCAATGTTGCGTTCCACCACTTGCTGGCCTTCTTCGGCCAGCAAGCGGGCGGAGCTGGCATGTTGCGAAGCCTGGGCGGCGTTACCGGCGATTTCCTGGGCGGCGGCGCCCAGTTCGTTGATGGCGGCGGCGACGCTGTTGGTGCGGTTGGATTGCTCGTCGGAGTTGGTCATCGACGAGTTCGAGGCGCTGATCACGCGCAGGGCCACTTCATTGACCTGTTCGGTGGCCGACGACACTTCGCGGATCGAGCCGTGGATGCGCTCAACAAAGCGGTTGAAAGCGGTGCCCAGGATGCCGAACTCGTCGTGGTTGTGGATGCGCAGGCGTTTGGTCAGGTCACCTTCGCCTTCGGCGATGTCTTCCATGGCGCGGGTCATGGTCAGCAGCGGTTGCATCAGCACGCGAATCAGCAGGCCGAGCAGGCCGATGATGATGACCACCGCAACCAGCGTGGCGATCACCGCCGAGGTGCGGAAGGTGCTGAGCATGGAGAAGGCTTTGTCCTTGTCCACCGACAGGCCGATGTACCAGTTGGCCGACGGCAGGCCTTTGATCGGGGTGAAGGTCAGCAGGCGGGTCTGGCCCTGGGCCTGGACTTCTGTCAGCTCACCGGACAGCGTCGGTGTGTGCTGCGGGAACAGGTCCGACAGCGATTTCATCACCAGGTCCTTGTCCGGGTGAACCAGGATCTTGCCTTGGTCGTTGACCAGGAACGCGTAGCCCATGCCGCCGAAGTTCAGCGAGTTGATGATCTCGACCAGGCCATCGAGGGCCAGGTCGCCACCGACCACGCCCACGCTGTTGGAGACTTTGCTGAGGATGCCAATGACCATCTTGTTGGTGGTCATGTCGATGTACGGCTCGGTCAGGGTTGCACCGGAGGCGTTCATGCCGTCCTTGTACCAGGGGCGAGTACGTGGGTCGTAGCCGTCGGGCATCTTCGCGTCCGGGCGCACGCTGAAACCACCGTCGACCTTGCCCAGGTACACCGTGAGGAAGCTGGTGATCAGGGCATTTTGCCCCATCAGGGTTTCGGCGTCATTGGGGGCCTGGGCAATGTTCTGTGCCAGGTTCTCTACCAGCTTGATACGGCCTTCGAACAGGTTGCGAATATTGGTCGAAGTGGACTCGCCCATTTCAGCCAGATAGTTCTCCAGGTCCTCCCTGATCGCATTGCGCTGGAGATAATCGTTGTAGAGGGTGAAGAGGCTGAAGGCAAGCATCACGATCAGTGACGCGGCCACGAGAATCTTGTGGCTGAAACGAAGGCTTTTGTTCATGGTGTAATCGGTTCCGCTAAGGTTTTATCGGGCGTTCGCACGAATACATCTGCAAGACAGTGCAACATCCCGGGAAGTCCTAGTTGGGTTGTTACTGTGTTCTAGGCGAATATCACCCCGAGGTATCGGCCGATACGCGGCAAAGCTTGAGAAGAGGATGAAAGAAGATGTCAGATCCTTCGCAAATTGTTGTAGGAGCGGGCCTTGATGGCCAGCCTGTCCATCAAGCCATGCGCCTCGCCAACCGCCACGGCCTGGTCGCTGGGGCCACCGGCACCGGCAAGACCGTCACCTTGCAGCACCTTGCCGAAGTGTTCAGTGATGCCGGCGTGGCGGTGTTCGCGGCCGACGTCAAAGGCGACCTGTGTGGCCTGGGCGCGGCGGGCGCGCCGCAGGGCAAAGTGGCCGAGCGCATTGCCGGCATGCCGTGGTTGGGGCATGCACCGCAGGCTTACCCGGTGAGCTTGTGGGATATCGCCGGGGAGTCCGGCCACCCGTTGCGCACCACCCTCAGCGAAATGGGGCCGCTGCTGCTGGGCAACCTGCTTGAGCTGACCGACAGCCAGCAGGCGGCCTTGTATGCAGCGTTCAAGGTGGCGGACCGAGAAGGCTTGCTGTTGCTCGACCTCAAGGACCTCAAGGCGCTGCTTGCGCACCTGAAGGACAACCCGCAGATGCTGGGTGAAGACAGCGCGTTGATGACCAGCGCGTCCACCCAGGCCTTGCTGCGTCGCCTGGCGACCCTGGAACAGCAAGGCGCCGAGGCGCTGTTCGGTGAGCCTGCGTTGCAGCTCGAAGACTTGTTGCGCCCTGGCAGCGACGGCCGTGGGCGTATCCACTTGCTCGATGCCAGCCGGCTGGTGCATGAGGCACCGAAGGTGTATGCCACCTTCCTGCTGTGGCTGTTGGCGGAGTTGTTCGAACAGTTGCCCGAGCGCGGCGATGCCGACAAGCCGGTATTGGCGCTGTTCTTCGATGAAGCGCACTTGTTGTTCAATGGCACGCCCAAGGCGTTGCAGGACCGCCTGGAGCAGGTGGTCAGGCTGATTCGCTCCAAGGGCGTGGGCGTCTACTTCGTCACTCAGTCGCCGGGCGACCTGCCCGATGCGGTGCTGGCCCAGTTGGGCCTGCGTATCCAGCATGGGTTGCGTGCATTCACCGCCAAAGAGCAGAAGTCGCTGCGGGCCGTGGCCGATGGCTTTCGCCCCAACCCCGCGTTCGACAGCCTGGCGGTGCTGACCGAGCTGGGTATCGGTGAGGCCTTGGTGGGTACGCTGGAGGATAAGGGCACGCCCGCGATGGTGCAGCGGGTGCTGATCGCACCGCCGCAATCGCGCATTGGGCCACTGAGTGCCGCTGAGCGCAGTGCATTGATTGCTTCGTCGCCGCTGGTTGGGCGCTATGACAAGCCGGTTGACCGTGAGTCGGCCTACGAAATGCTCACCCAGCGCAAAGGCGAGCCTGTGGAGCCTGCACCCGTGCCTAAGGCCGATGAGGAGAGCTTTGCCGACAAGGCCGGTGACTTCTTGCAGAGTGCGGCAGGGCAGGCGATCAAGTCTGCGGTGCGCCAAGCGGCCAATCAGTTGGGGCGGCAGTTGGTGCGCGGGTTGATGGGGTCGTTGCTGGGTGGCAAGAAGCGCTAGTGAGGCGCATGAAAAAGGCGCCCGAAGGCGCCTTTTTCTACAGCGGTACCGCTCAGCCGATCGCCTTGGACGCCAGCCAGAACAGGCCAGCTGCCAAGCCCATCGAGGCTGGCAGGGTCAGTACCCAGGCCAGCAGGATGGTCTTCACGGTGCCGCCTTGCAGGCCGCTCTTGTTGGCGACCATGGTGCCGGCGACGCCGGATGACAACACATGGGTGGTCGATACCGGCAGGCTGAACACGTTGGCCATGCCGATGGCGCAGGCTGCGGTGATCTGCGCCGACATGCCTTGGGCATAGGTCATGCCCTGCTTGCCGATTTTCTCGCCAACCGTCAGTACCACGCGCTTCCAGCCGACCATGGTGCCCAGGCCCAGAGCCAGGGCAACGGCCACGATCACCCAGAACGGTGCATATTCAGTGGTGGCGGTGAGGTCTTTGCGCAGCTTCTCCAGGTCGGCCTTTTCACGGGCATCCAGGCCTGGCAGCTTGCCGACCTTTTTCGCTGTGTCATCCAGGCAGAGCAGGTAGCGGCGCACTTCAACGCGCTTGTCGGCTTCCAGGGTGTGGTAGTCGGTCACACCCTTGAGCGAAGCCTGCAGGGCCGCGATGGTCGGCTCGGTCTGCTGCGGGTTGCAGCTGAACTGCTCTGGCAGGTCGGTCGACTTGGCCTTGCCCAGTGCCAGGAACTCACCCAGGGTGGCGGCGTTGCGCTCGTAGAACTGGCTCATGTGCAAGGTGGCGTCGCGGGTGCGCTCGATCTGATAAGTGGTGCTGTTCAGGTCGAGTACGAACTTGGCCGGTACGATACCGATCAGCACCAGCATGATCAGGCCGATACCTTTCTGACCATCGTTGGAGCCGTGCACGAAGCTCACGCCCATGGCCGAAATCACCAGTACCAGGCGGTTCCAGAAGGGAGGGTGCTTCTTGTCGTCGAGCTTGCGACGCTGTTCGGGCGTCTTGTGCATCTTCGACAGCGGGCGCCACCATTTCAGGCCGAGCAGCACCAGCGCCGCGACGGCAAAGCCGGCCATTGGCGAGACCACCAGCGACATGGCGATGTCGATCGCCTTCTGCCAGTTGACGCCATCGCCCAGCGGGATGTCGTTGATCAGGGCATTGGCCAGGCCAACACCGAGGATCGAGCCGATCAGGGTGTGCGAGCTGGACGCAGGGATACCGAAGTACCAGGTGCCCAGGTTCCAGGTGATGGCCGCAGCCAGCAGCGAGAAGACCATGGCCAGGCCGTGTCCGGTGTTCACATTGATCAGCAGCTCTACCGGCAACAGGTGAACGATGGCATAGGCCACCCCGACACCACCGAGCAGAACGCCAAGGAAGTTGAACACGCCGGAGAAGAACACGGCGAGGTGCGGCGGCATGGCTTTGGTATAGATGACGGTAGCTACCGCGTTGGCGGTGTCATGAAAGCCATTGATGAACTCGAAGGCGAGTACGAAGGTCAAGGCGAGCAGCAGGCTCACCAACACCCAGGCATCCAGTCCGCTGAATAAATCGATCATGAAGGTTGTCTGGCGGTCATAGGGGGGCGCGATTATGCCAGAAAACCTTGGCAATCGATGCACCTGCGACAGACCGATGGCAGGTATCCAGGTGCGACCAGCAAGCGCAATACCGCGCTATCTGGCAAAGAACTGTCCGATAAAAAACGAGAAATATCACTAAAATCGGCAAATATCTGGAAAACGTGCGACGTGGCATTCATTCAAACGGTCGTATGAAATTTGTGTAATTCCATTTCATCTACGACCTCTGGGTAAAGATCGACCGCGCCCGGGCTTGCCGGGCGACGACGCGGATGGCGTGAACCTGGCGCTCAGGGCTTGTCGCTGCGCAGGTCCTTTTCCATTTTTTCCAGTTCCTGGTTGAACGCCTGGTCGCGCACGCTGGCACGCTTGCGCCACGGTTTGCGCTCCGGGTCCGGTTGAGCGGCGTACGTGGTGACTTCACCACCGTAAACATCCTTGTAACGTTCAGCCTGGCGCTCGAGCTCTGCGCGCAGTTCATCTTTCGTCACAGTAGTACCTGAGTAAGTTGAGTTAAGACTGTTGTTGTTTGCTGTACAGCGTACCCCTGTGCATACAAAGACGGCACATGGAAAGCTGCGGGGATGCCATACAGGGCCTGCACACACATGGGTTGAAGCGAAGTGCTGATTACAGCGGTGTGTTCCATTACCCCAGCATCGGGCATTCAACCAAATTGATTATAGCAACCGACCCTTCTTCGAACAGGGGTATTTATGCGGGCCTGACAATGCCGGTCGAAGTTGTCGGTTTCATTCGGCAATGTCTTACGACGTGCGTATAACTTTGAAGGGCGGCAAGGGCAAAAGTTCGTTGCCACGCACACGCGAGGAGGGGAAGTAAAAACGGCCTCGCACAGGGCGAGGCCGTTGCCTGGGACTTCTACGGTGGGTACCTGACCAGTCTCTCCAAAGAAGCCACAAGTGGCAGGAGAAAGGTATAAGCAAAAGTGTCAGCGGTCAATTGCGATTATCGGCCGTTCGTTCGATAATCGCACGAACCAGCGATTTTTTTGAGGTGAGCGATGAGCGACGAAACACCGGCCAACGAATCTGCCAACCCAGAGTCGGCACGCCCTGCCGCCCCCGCGCTGGCGCCGCCGATCGTGGCATCGCCGGCCAAGCGTATTCAGGCGTTTACCGGCGACCCGGACTTCATGACCTCGCTCGCCCGGGGGCTGGCGGTGATTCAGGCGTTCCAGGAGCGCAAGCGCCACCTGACCATCGCCCAGATCAGCCACCGCACCGAGATTCCTCGTGCGGCGGTACGCCGCTGCCTGCACACGCTGATCAAGCTGGGGTATGCGACGACCGACGGGCGCACCTATTCGCTGTTGCCCAAGGTGCTGACATTGGGCCATGCGTACCTTTCGTCGACGCCCTTGGCGATTTCCGCCCAGCCGTACCTGGACCGCATCAGTGACCAACTGCACGAGGCGGCCAACATGGCCACTCTTGAAGGCGACGACATCCTTTATATAGCCCGCTCGGCAACCGTGGAGCGGCTGATCTCGGTCGACCTGTCGGTAGGCGGGCGATTACCGGCGTATTGCACGTCGATGGGGCGTATCCTGCTGGCGGCGATGGATGACACCAGCCTGCGCGAGTACCTGGACCGGGCTGATCTCAAGGCGCGCACCAGCCGCACTTTGAATGATGCCGAATCGTTGTTTGCCTGCATCCAGCAAGTGCGTGCCCAGGGCTGGTGCGTAGTGGACCAGGAGCTGGAACAAGGGCTACGCTCCATTGCCGTGCCGATCTATGACGCGTCGGGGCAGGTGCTGGCAGCATTGAATGTCAGTACCCATGTCGGGCGGGTAACGCGTAGCGAGCTGGAACAGCGCTTCTTGCCGATCCTGTTGGCGGCCAGTCGGGATCTTTGCCACCAGTTGTTTGGTTGACGCGCGCAGGGGGCAACCCCCTGCATGCCCCATTATCGAACACGCCCGCCGTTTCCTGTTCGATAAACGCACAATGTCGCTCCCAGCGAATTGCGTCCGCCCCGTCTGCTGATTAATGTCTCTCGCAACGGTCGGCTGTGCCGACCGAACAAGAAAAACTCGAGAGGCACACACCATGACTGCTGTCCCATCGCTGCTGCGGCCGCACCCGCACGCAGTACTGTTGTATCCAGGCTGAAGCAGGCCACCATCATCCTATTACCCAACCCTGTACTTGCGCCCTGAGTGCAGCGGCATGGCTGTGCCCTAATTCTGGATAACAACAATGAACCAACCACACACCAACGTCGGCAGTTGCCTCGACGTTCAGTCGTTCATCAACGATCAGCCGCTGTCCCGCTATCAATGGCGGGTGGTGTTGCTGTGCTTTCTGATTGTCTTCCTCGATGGCCTGGATACGGCCGCCATGGGCTTCATCGCCCCGGCCCTGTCGCAGGAGTGGGGTATCGACCGCGCCAGCCTCGGCCCGGTCATGAGTGCCGCGTTGATCGGCATGGTGTTCGGTGCCTTGGGATCTGGGCCGCTGGCCGACCGTTTCGGGCGCAAGGGCGTGCTGGTTGGCGCGGTGCTGGTGTTCGGCGGCTTCAGCCTGGCCTCGGCCTACGCGACCAATGTCGATCAGTTGCTGATCCTGCGCTTCTTGACCGGGCTCGGGCTGGGCGCGGGTATGCCCAATGCCACCACGCTGCTTTCCGAGTACACCCCTGAGCGCCTCAAGTCGCTGCTGGTGACCAGCATGTTCTGTGGTTTCAACCTGGGCATGGCTGGTGGTGGCTTCATTTCCGCGAAGATGATCCCGGCCTACGGTTGGCACAGCCTGCTGGTGATCGGTGGCGTGCTGCCGCTGCTGCTGGCGGTGGTGCTGATGGTCTGGCTGCCGGAGTCGGCGCGGTTCCTGGTGGTGCGTAACCGCGGCACGGACAAGGTGCGCAAGACCCTCGCGCCGATTGCGCCGCAGGTGGTGGCCCAGGCGGCCAGCTTCAGCGTGCCGGAGCAGAAGGCGGTGGCTGCGCGCAGCGTGTTTGCGGTGATCTTCTCCGGTACCTACGGGCTGGGCACCATGCTGTTGTGGCTGACCTATTTCATGGGCTTGGTGATTGTCTACCTGCTGACCAGCTGGCTGCCGACGCTGATGCGTGACAGTGGTGCCAGCATGGAAGAGGCGGCCTTCATCGGCGCGTTGTTCCAGTTCGGTGGCGTGCTGAGTGCGGTGGGCGTGGGCTGGGCCATGGACCGCTTCAACCCGCACAAGGTCATCGGCATTTTCTACCTGCTGGCCGGGGTATTCGCCTACGCCGTTGGGCAGAGCCTGGGCAACATCACCTTGCTCGCCACCTTGGTGCTGATCGCAGGCATGTGCGTCAACGGCGCCCAGTCGGCGATGCCGTCGTTGGCAGCACGCTTTTACCCAACCCAAGGGCGTGCCACGGGCGTCTCGTGGATGCTGGGCATCGGCCGCTTTGGCGCAATTCTCGGCGCCTGGAGTGGGGCGACGCTGCTGGGCCTGGGCTGGAACTTCGAGCAGGTGCTGACGGCATTGCTGGTGCCGGCTGCATTGGCAACGGTGGGGGTGATTGTGAAAGGGATGGTCAGCCACGCGGACGCGACCTGAGCAGCGCTGGAAAGTGGAGGGTCAGGGTGACAAATAGTTCGATAATCGCACGGATAGTCGATTATCGGATTGTCACCGACCTGCCAGCCTCCTTAATCTGAACTCACTGATGCACCCTGACCAGGAGTCTCCAAAATCATGCGTGACGTATTTATCTGTGATGCCATCCGCACCCCGATCGGGCGCTTCGGCGGCGCCCTGGCCGGCGTGCGCGCCGATGACCTGGCGGCTGTGCCGCTGAAGGCGCTGATCGAGCGCAACCCGTCGGTGCAGTGGGACCAAGTCGACGAAGTGTTCTTCGGTTGCGCCAACCAGGCTGGCGAAGATAACCGCAACGTGGCGCGCATGGCGCTGCTGTTGGCAGGCCTGCCCGAGAGCATCCCAGGCGTGACCCTCAACCGCCTGTGCGCATCGGGCATGGATGCCATCGGCACGGCGTTCCGCGCCATCGCCAGTGGCGAAATGGAGCTGGCCATCGCCGGTGGTGTCGAGTCGATGTCGCGTGCGCCTTTTGTCATGGGCAAGGCCGAGAGCGGTTACTCGCGCAACATGAAGCTTGAGGACACCACCATTGGCTGGCGCTTCATCAACCCGTTGATGAAAAGCCAGTATGGCGTGGACTCGATGCCGGAAACTGCCGACAACGTTGCCGACGATTACCAGGTCTCCCGCGCTGACCAGGATGCCTTTGCCGTGCGCAGCCAGCAGAAGGCCGCAGCGGCCCAGGCAGCTGGGTTCTTTGCCGAAGAGATCGTGCCGGTGCGCATTGCCCACAAGAAGGGCGAGACCGTGGTCGAGCGCGACGAGCACCTGCGCCCGGAAACAACCCTTGAAGCCTTGACCAAGCTCAAACCGGTCAATGGCCCGGACAAGACGGTCACCGCTGGCAACGCGTCGGGCGTCAACGATGGCGCGGCGGCGTTGATTCTGGCCTCGGCCGAGGCGGTAAAAAAACATGGCCTGACCCCACGCGCCCGGGTACTGGGCATGGCCAGCGCCGGTGTGGCGCCACGGGTGATGGGCATCGGCCCGGTACCGGCGGTGCGCAAGCTGACCGAGCGCCTGGGCGTGGCGGTGGCTGATTTCGATGTGATCGAGCTCAACGAGGCGTTTGCCAGCCAGGGCCTGGCGGTGCTGCGCGAGCTGGGTGTGGCGGACGATGCGCCGCAGGTGAACCCTAATGGCGGCGCGATTGCCCTAGGCCACCCGCTGGGCATGAGCGGTGCGCGTTTGGTGCTGACGGCGCTGCATCAGTTGGAGAAGAGTGGCGGACGTAAAGGCCTGGCCACCATGTGCGTGGGCGTGGGCCAAGGTTTGGCGCTGGCTATCGAACGAGTTTGACCACTACCGGCCTCTTCGTGGGGCAAGTCGGATCGCCGCACCGCTGCCCCCACGGCGGACCACGCATTCTCTGTGGGAGCGGCGGTGCAGCGATTCGATTTGCCCCGCGAAGAGGCCGGTACTGTAAGACACAAGGCCAATTGCCAGCCTGCGAGCGGAACGAGTGTGTTACTAGGTATGTCTAGACTTACCTAGGACCCTCCAGGAGTAAAACCACCATGACCTCAACCTATTACACCGGCGAAGAGCGCAGCAAGCGCATCTTCGCTATCGTCGGTGCCTCTTCGGGCAACCTGGTGGAATGGTTCGACTTCTACGTCTACGCCTTCTGCGCGATCTACTTCGCCCCGGCCTTCTTCCCCTCCGACGACCCCACCGTACAGTTGCTCAACACCGCCGGCGTGTTTGCCGCGGGCTTCCTGATGCGCCCCATCGGTGGCTGGATCTTCGGCCGCCTGGCCGACCGCCATGGCCGCAAGAACTCGCTGATGATCTCGGTGCTGATGATGTGCGCCGGGTCCTTGATGATCGCCTGCCTGCCCACCTACGCCAGCATTGGTACCTGGGCACCCGCGCTGCTGTTGCTCGCCCGCCTGATCCAGGGCCTTTCGGTGGGTGGCGAGTACGGCACCACCGCCACTTACATGAGCGAAGTGGCGCTGCGCGGCCAGCGCGGCTTCTTCGCCTCGTTCCAGTACGTGACCTTGATCGGCGGCCAGTTGCTGGCCGTGCTGGTGGTGGTGATCCTGCAGCAACTGCTGACAGAGGACGAGTTGCGTGCCTGGGGCTGGCGCATTCCGTTCGTGGTCGGCGCCGTGGCCGCACTGATCTCGCTGATGCTGCGCCGCTCGCTGCACGAAACCAGCAATGCCGAAACCCGCAATGACAAAGATGCCGGTTCGATCAGCGGGCTGTTCCGCAACCACACCGCAGCGTTCATCACCGTGCTGGGTTACACCGCGGGCGGGTCGCTGATTTTCTACACCTTCACCACCTACATGCAGAAGTACCTGGTCAATACGGCCGGCATGAACGCCAAGAACGCCAGCTACGTGATGACCGGCGCGCTGTTCCTGTTCATGATCCTGCAGCCGTTCTTCGGCATGTTGTCCGACCGGATTGGCCGGCGTAATTCCATGCTGCTGTTCGGCGCCTTGGGCACGCTGTTCACCGTGCCCCTGCTGATGGCGCTGAAGACCGTGACCAGCCCGTTCCTGGCCTTCGTGCTGATCAGCCTGGCCTTGTGTATCGTCAGTTTCTACACCTCGATCAGCGGCCTGGTAAAAGCGGAGATGTTCCCGCCGCAGGTGCGCGCGCTGGGTGTCGGCCTGGCCTATGCAGTGGCCAACGCGATGTTCGGGGGTTCTGCCGAATACGTGGCGCTGGGCCTGAAGACGCTGGGCATGGAAAACACCTTTTACTGGTACGTGACGGGCATGATGGCGATAGCCTTCCTGTTCAGCCTGCGCCTGCCGAAGCAGGCCGCGTACCTGCACCATGACGATTAAGGACCTGCAATGACGTACCGTGCGGACAACCAGCTGTTCGATGCCTACTTCACCGCGCCGGCCATGCGCGAGATCTTCTCCGACCGCGGCCGCCTGCAGGGCATGCTCGATTTCGAGGCTGCCCTGGCCCGCGCCGAAGCGGCCGCCGGGCTGGTGCCGCACAGCGCGGTGGCGGCCATCGAGGCCGCCTGCAAGGCCGAGCGTTACGACACCCGCGCCCTGGCTGATGCCATCGCCAGCGCTGGCAACTCGGCCATCCCACTGGTGAAGGCGCTGGGCAAGGTGATCGCCAGCGGCGTACCCGAGGCCGAGCGCTATGTGCACCTGGGCGCCACCAGCCAGGACGCCATGGACACCGGGCTGGTACTGCAACTGCGCGATGCCCTCGATCTCATCGAAGCGGACCTTGGCCAACTGGCCGAGACCTTGTCGCGCCAGGCCTTGCAGCATGCCGATACGCCCCTGGTGGGGCGCACCTGGCTGCAGCACGCCACGCCGGTCACCCTGGGCATGAAGCTGGCCAGTGTGCTGGGCGCGCTGACCCGCCATCGCCAACGCCTGCAGGAGCTGCGCCCGCGCCTGCTGTGCCTGCAGTTTGGCGGTGCTTCGGGCAGCCTGGCGGCATTGGGCAGCAAGGCCATGCCGGTAGCCGAGGGCTTGGCCGAGCAGCTCAAGCTGCACTTGCCTGAGCAGCCTTGGCACACCCAGCGCGACCGCCTGGTGGAATTTGCCTCGGTATTGGGCCTGATCGCCGGCAGCCTGGGCAAATTCGGCCGCGATATCAGCCTGCTGATGCAGACCGAGACGGGCGAGGTGTTCGAGCCTTCCGCGCCGGGCAAAGGTGGCTCGTCAACCATGCCGCACAAGCGCAACCCGGTGGGCGCCGCCGTGCTGATCGGTGCCGCCACCCGTGTGCCTGGCCTGGTGTCGACGCTGTTTGCCGCCATGCCTCAAGAACATGAACGCAGCCTCGGCCTGTGGCATGCCGAATGGGAAACCCTGCCGGATATCTGCTGCCTGGTGTCCGGCGCCCTGCGCCAGGCCCAGGTGATCGCCGAAGGCATGCAGGTGGACGCCGAGCGCATGCGCCGCAACCTCGACCTGACCCAGGGCCTGGTGCTGGCCGAAGCCGTCAGCATCGTCCTGGCCCAGCGCCTGGGCCGTGACCGCGCCCACCATCTGCTCGAGCAGTGCTGCCAGCGTGCCGTCGCCGAGCAGCGCCACCTGCGCGCGGTGCTTGGTGACGAGCCGCACGTCAGCGCCGAACTGTCGGCGGAAGAACTCGATCGTTTGCTCGACCCTGCCCATTACCTCGGCCAGGCCCGCGTCTGGGTGGCGCGCGCCGTGGCTGAACATCAACGTTTCACTGCCTGAAGGAGACTGCTGTGGCGCATTTGCAACTGGCCGATGGCGTACTGAACTATCAAATCGATGGCCCGGCGGATGCTCCGGTGCTGGTGTTGTCCAATTCCTTGGGTACCGATCTGGGTATGTGGGACACGCAGATTCCGCTGTGGAGCGAGCACTTGCGCGTGTTGCGTTATGACACCCGCGGCCATGGCGCCTCGCTGGTCACCGCAGGCCCTTACAGCATCGAGCAATTGGGCCGCGATGTGCTTGCCCTGCTCGATGGCCTGGACATCCAGAAAGCGCACTTCGTCGGGCTGTCGATGGGCGGCCTGATCGGCCAGTGGCTGGGGATCAACGCAGGCGAGCGCCTGCACAGCCTTACCCTGTGCAACACCGCGGCCAAGATCGGCAGTGACGAGGTCTGGAACCCGCGCATCGACACCGTGCTCAAGGGCGGCCAGCAGGCCATGGTTGCCCTGCGCGATGCCTCCATTGCGCGCTGGTTTACCCCAGGCTTCGCCCAGACGCAGCCCGAGCAGGCCCAGCGTATCTGCCAGATGCTGGCGCAGACCACGCCTGAGGGCTATGCAGCCAACTGCGCTGCGGTGCGCGACGCCGACTACCGCGAGCACGTGCAGCGTATCCAGGTGCCGACCTTGATCGTTGCCGGTACCGAAGACGTGGTGACCACCCCTGAGCATGGCCGCTTCATGCAGGCTGCCATCCAGGGCGCCGACTATGTCGACTTCCCGGCTGCGCACCTGTCCAACGTCGAGATTGGCGAGCGCTTCAGCCGCCGAGTGCTCGACTTCCTGCTGGCTCACGGAGGATAACGCCATGGATGAGAAACAACGCTACGACGCAGGCATGCAGGTGCGCCGCGCGGTGCTTGGCGATGCGCACGTGGACCGCAGCCTGGAGAAGCTCAACGACTTCAATGGCGAGTTCCAGGAGATGATCACCCGCCATGCCTGGGGTGATATCTGGACTCGCCCCGGCCTGCCGCGTCACACCCGCAGCCTGATCACCATCGCCATGCTGATCGGCATGAACCGCAACGACGAGCTCAAGCTGCACCTGCGGGCCGCTGCCAACAACGGCGTGACCCGTGACGAGATCAAGGAAGTGCTGATGCAGAGCGCGATCTACTGCGGCATCCCGGCGGCCAACGCCACCTTCCACCTGGCGGAATCGGTGTGGGATGAGCTGGGCGTCGAGTCGCGCTCTTAAGCCTCACGGGCTCTTGGTAGGAGCGGCCTTGCGTCGCGAAAGGGGCGCGCAGCGGCCCCGGATATGTGCGGCGACGCTGAAATCGAGGGGCCGCTGCGCAGCCCTTTCGCGACGCAAGGCCGCTCCTACGACGACCGCAGGGCCACTGGGCCGGCATTGGCCTCTACGGCTTGCTTGAGCGCTGGGCACAACCCCAGCATGAATGCCGCTTCCGCCACCATGAACAGGGGCCCGATGATCAGCCCGCTGATATCGTCGACGAACGCCGGCTTGCGGCCTTCGTAATAGTGGCCGACGAACTGGATGATCCAGCCCACCACGAACGCCCCCAGCCCCGCACCGAGCCACAGCCCGGTGCTTTGTACCGCCAGTACCTGGCCAAGCCACAGGCACAGACCCAGCAGCAGCCCCATGACCAGCCCGAAGCGCAGGTCCAGGCGCAGGTAGAACCACACCGAAACCGCCGCCGCGAGCAGGGCAGGGGATAGCCAGATACCGGCAACGTCCCAGCCTGGGCGCGACAGCAGGATGGTCACGGCTAGCACGATCAGTGGGATGCCGACGAAATGAGTAGCGATGTTGCGTGGGTCGCGGTGGTAGTTGGCGTATTGGCTCAGGTGTTCGACGAGGTTTTTCATTGTTGTGCCTCCCTGGTTTGCCGGTACAGGCCCCCATATAGCTCAGGATAGCCCGCACGCACCATCTTCATCATTTCAGCGAATGGCGGCACTGCGCAGGGGCGCATCCAGCCCCACCAGCGTCTCGATCATGGCCCGCGCCGCCGGCGACAAGCGATAGCCGCTGCGGCTGACCACGCCACAGCGCACGCTGAGCACTTCCAGTGCCGGCGGCAGGTTGCGCCAGTGCAGGCGCACCAGGCGCCCGGCGGCCAGGTCTTCGGCAACGGCTTCCTCGCTGGCGGTGCCGATTGCATCACTGGCCTGCACCACGCTGCGCAACACCGCCAGGTGCTCGGTCTGCAGGTGTGGGGTGAAGTCGCTGCGCCCGCTCAGGTTGGCCAGGCGCTTGCGCACGCCAGGTGCAAGCAGGGCGCTGGCCAGCGGGTAGGTGAACAGGTCGTTGGTCGACAGGCTGTCCTTGGCCAGCAAGGGGTGGCCGGGGCGGCAGAAAAACAGGCCGGGCCGTGGCGACAGTGGCTCGGTATGGAAGTTGGGGTCGGCCTCGAAGGGGCGGATGTCGTCAACGAAAAACTCGATCTGCTCACGGCGCAGTGCCTGGCCAAGGCGTTCGGCATTGTCCACCAGCAACGCGGTGCGGATCCCAGGGTGGATGTCGATGAAGTGGCGCAAGGCTTCGGGGACCAGGCGCACGGCCAGTGCCGGGCCGCTGCCAAAGTGCAACTCTCCGGCATCGAGCTTGGTCATCTGCAGCACTTCGTTGCTCAGTTGCGCGGCACCTTGTACCAGGCGGCGGGCGTGCTGCAGTACCACCAAGCCTTCAGGGGTGGGCGGCAGCGCTTTGCTGGCACGGTCGACCAAGGGGCAGCCGAAGGTTTGTTCCAGGCCCTGGATGGCGCGGCTGAAGGCAGGCTGGGTGATGCCCATGGCCTCGGCGGCGCGGACGAAACTGCGGTACTCGTTGAGTGCAATGAAATAGCGCAGTTGACGAAGGTCCATGGTGAGGCTCTAGGGCGGGGAACAGACGTCGATTTAAGCGGTTACCGCATATGTCGTCAAAGATGGTTTATTTCGTTAGTTATTCTTTTTTGTTATTTAAACCCTCGTCACGGGTTTGACTGCGACGAGGGTGGCCAGATCACAGCAGATTCAACGGGTAACTCACAATCAGTCGGTTCTCATCGAACGCATTGGTGCTGAAATCCCGGCGCATGGTGGAGTTGCGCCATTTCACCGACAGGTCCTTGAACGACCCCGACTGCACCACGTAGGCCAGTTCGGTCTCCCGTGCCCATTCCTTGCCATCGTCGACGCCACCCGCCGTCACGTTGTCACCCTTGATATAGCGGTTCATCAAGGTCAGCCCCGGTACCCCGACGGTGGCGAAGTTGAAGTCATGGCGCACCTGCCAGGAACGCTCCTTGGCATTGTCGAAGCTGGCGTTGTAGCTGTCGTTGGCCAAGGTGCCGCCGCTGGTGCCGTTGACCCGCAGCCAGGCGTCATCGCCACTGACCTTTTGCAGGCCGACGTAGAAGGTATGGCCTTGGTAGCGTGCCGAAAGCAGTGCCGAGGCGGTGCGGTTATCCAGTTCCCCAGCGCGCTCGGCGCCGTCTTCCTTGCCGATGAAGTAGCCGAGGTTGGCGCCCAGGGTCCAGTCGCCCAGTGGCTGGCTGTGTACCAGGTTGAGGTACTGCTGGCGGTAGATGTCCTTGAGTTGGGCATCCCACAGCCCAATCATCGTGCGCTTGTCGTTGAAGGTGTATTCACCGCCGCCGAAGTTGAAGCGGTCCGAGGTGAAGGCTGCACGGCCATTGAGCGACATGTCTTCCATGCTGGCGTCGTTGCGTGGGCTGTTGCCGCGGAACTGGCCGGCGTACAGGGTCAGGCCGTCGATTTCCTTGGAGGTGAGCTGGCCGCCGCGGAAGGTCTGTGGCAGCGAGCGGCCATCGTCCGAACGCAGGATCGGCAGCACTGGCATCCATTCGCCGACCTTCAGTTCGGTCTGCGAGAGCTTGGCTTTCAGGGCCACGCCCAGGCGGCCGAAATCGTCTGCGGGACGGCCGTCATCGTGCACCGGCAACAGGTGGGTGTTGGTGGTGCCTCTGCCGCCATCGAGCTTGACCGAGTACATGCCCAACACATCCACGCCGAAACCCACGGTGCCCTGGGTGAAGCCGGAGCGGGCATCGAGGATGAAGCTCTGGGTCCATTCCTCGGCCTTGCTCTGGGGGTGGGCTGGGTCGACGAAGTTGCGGTTGATGTAGAAGTTGCGCAGGTTGAGGGTGGCCTTGGCGTCTTCCATGAAGCCGCCGTCCGCAGCAAACGCGGGGAGGGTGCAGGACATGGCCAACAGGCCGGGCAGCAGCTGGCGTGCGGTATGCGAAGTGCTCATCTGTCGTGGATCTCTTGTTTTTATGGGCGAGCCGTTGCGCTGCAGGATGCGGCCTGCAGGTGCGGGTCTTTGATGAACGTGGGCAACGTTGCGTGAGCGGATGGTGCGGGGAAGGGAAGGGGCGAGGCAATTCGTCGCAGACGGTATGGGGCGATAATCGAACGGAATGTTCCAGGTGGTTAATTGTTTGCCTGCGCAGGCAAGCGACAACAAAAAGCCCACCGCGAGGGTGGGCTTGATGTTGCTACCAGGGCATTCAGCCTTTCGGTGTTGCCACCGAAGCCTGCTGATTGGCCTGCCCGGTCTGCTCGTACCAGCCGCCGCCGAGCGCCTTGTACAGGTTGACCTCGCTGGTCAGCTGCGACAGGCGATCACCGATCAGTGCCTGCTGGGCGCTGAACAGGTTACGTTGGGCGTCGAGGAAGGTCAGGTTGCTGTCGATACCGATACGGTAGCGACGCTCGGCCAGGCGGTAGTAGTCCTGGTTGGCCTGCACCAGGTCACGCTGGGCCTGCAACTGCTCTTCGAAGGTCTTGCGCGCCGCCAGGCCATCGGAGACTTCCTGGAAGGCGGTCTGGATGGTCTTCTCGTACTTGGCGACGTTGATGTCCTTCTGGATCTTCGAGTAGTCCAGGCTGGCCTTCAGGCTGCCGGCGTTGAAGATCGGCAGGTTGATCTGCGGCTGGAACAACCAGGTGCCCGAACCGCCTTTGAACAGGCCGTCCATGTCGGTACTCAAGGTGCCGGCGTTGGCGGTCAGGCTGATGCTCGGGAAGAACGCTGCACGGGCCGCGCCGATGTTGGCGTTGGCGGCCTTGAGCAGGTGCTCGGCTTCCTGGATGTCCGGGCGACGCTGAAGGATGTCCGACGGCAGGCCGGCCGGTACTTCGGCCAGCTGGTCGGCGTTCAGCTCCAGCGGCTGGGGCAGGTTGGCCGGTACGCCGGTACCCAGCAGCACAGTCAGGCTGTTGAGGTCCTGGGCAACCAGGCGCTGGTACTGCGAGTACTTGACCCGCGCGCCTTCCACGGCGGTGCGTGCCTGGCTGAGGTCGAGCGCCGAGGCGACACCGACTTCATTGCTGCGACGGGTCAGGTTGTAGCTTTCCTGGTAGGTCTTCAGGGTGTCTTCGGTCAGCTTGAACAACGCCTGATCCGCCTGCCAGGTGTAGTAGGCGTTGGCCACGCTGGCCACCAGGGCGATCTGCGTGGAGCGCCGTGCCTGTTCACTGGACAGGTAGGTTTCCAGCGCTTGCTCGCTAAGGCTGCGCACACGGCCGAAAAGGTCCAGCTCATAGGCACTGACGCCGAGAGTGGCCGAGTACTGGCTGGTGATACCGGCTTGGCCGGTCTGCGACATGTCTGCCGGTACCCGCTGGCGGCTGCCGCTGCCAGTGGCCGAAACCGCCGGGAACAGGTCGGCCCGCTGGATGCGGTACTGCGCGCGGTAGGCGTCGATGTTCAGCGCCGCGACACGCAGGTCGCGGTTGTTCACCAGCGAGGTCTGAATCAGCTGCTGCAGCGCCGGGTCGTGGAAGAACTGGCGCCAGCCCTGTTCGGCGGCAGCAACGTCTGCCGATTGGGTCGGCGAATACGCAGGGCCTTGCGGCCACTGCGCTGCCACCGGCGCTTCCGGGGTCTGGTAATCAGGGATCAGCGAGCAACCGCCAAGAATGAAAGCGGTTACCGCCAGGGACAACAAAGACTTGGTCATTGCCCAGCCTCATAACGTGGAGTTTCAGGGGTGTCGTCTTTTTTCGGCTCTTTGCTGCCAAACATCGACGACACTGCGACGAAGAATAGCGGTACCCAGAAGATTGCCAGCACGGTCGCACTGATCATGCCGCCGATCACGCCGGTGCCGATCGCATGCTGGCTGCCGGCGCCTGCGCCGCTGGCGATGGTCAACGGTACCACGCCGAGGATGAACGCCAGCGAGGTCATGATGATCGGGCGCAGACGCATGCGGCACGCCTCGATCGCAGCGTCGTACAGGCTGCGGCCCTGCTCGTGCAGCTCTTTGGCGAACTCGACGATCAGGATCGCGTTCTTCGCCGCCAGGCCGATGGTGGTCAACAGGCCGACCAGGAAGTACACGTCGTTGGACAAACCGCGCAGGCTGGCGGCGATCAGGGCACCGATGATACCCAGCGGTACCACCAGCACGACCGCGATCGGGATCGACCAGCTTTCGTACAACGCTGCCAGGCACAGGAACACGAACAGAATCGAGAGGGCGAACAGTGCCGGCATCTGCGAGCCGGAGAGTTTTTCCTCGTAGGACATGCCCGTCCAGGAGAAGCCGATACCGTCCGGCAGCTCGCCAGCGATGCGTTCCACTTCAGCCATGGCCTCACCGGTACTGTAGCCCGGCGCTGGCGCACCAAGGATTTCCATCGCCTCGACGCCGTTGTAACGGGACAGCTTCGGCGAGCCGTAGGTCCATTCGCCCTTGGCGAAGGAAGAGAACGGCACCATCTCGCCCTTACCGTTGCGTACGTACCACTTCTGCAGGTCTTCCGGGCTCATCCGGGCATTGGGTTCACCCTGGATGTACACCTTCTTGACCCGGCCACGGTCGATGAAGTCGTTGACGTAGCTGGCACCCAAGGCAATCGACAGGGTGTTGTTGATGTCGGCGATGGTCACGCCCAGGGCGCTGGCACGTTCGTCATCAATGGTCAGCTGGTACTGCGGTTCATCGTTCAGGCCGTTAGGGCGCACGGCACTGAGTATCTTGCTCTGTGCAGCCTTGGCCAGGAACTGGTTGCGTGCTTCCATGAGTTTTGCATGGCCGACGCCGCCGCGGTCCTGGAGGAACACGTCGAAGCCGGTGGCGTTACCCAGTTCGAGTACCGCAGGCGGGGCGAATGCGAACACCATCGCATCGCGGAAGGTGAAGAAGTGCTGCTGCGCACGCTGGGCCAGGGCGAACACACTGTTCTCCTGGGAGCGCTCGCCCCACGGCTTGAGCATGATGAACGCCATGCCCGAGCTTTGGCCGCGGCCGGCAAAGTTGAAGCCGTTGACGGTGAACACCGACGAAACGGTATCGGCTTCGTCCTTGAGCAGGTATTCACGCATCTGGTCGACCACCACCTGGGTGCGTTCAGCACTGGAGCCTGCCGGGGTCTGCACCTGGGCAAACAACACGCCTTGGTCTTCTTCAGGCAGGAACGCCGTCGGGATGCGGGTGAACAGCCAGATCATGCCAACCACGATCAGTGCATAGCCCAGCAGGAAGGGCACCTTGTTGCGCAGGATGGTGCCCACGCTGCGCTCGTAGCCGTTTACGCTGCGGTCGAAGTTGCGGTTGAACCAGCCGAAGAAACCACCTTTGGCTGTGTGGTGCTCGCCCTTCTTCAGCGGCTTGAGCATGGTTGCGCACAGTGCCGGGGTAAAGACCAGCGCCACCAGCACCGACAGGCCCATGGCCGAGACGATGGTGATGGAGAACTGGCGGTAGATCACCCCAGTGGAACCGCCGAAGAAGGCCATGGGCAGCAGTACCGCCGACAGCACCAGGGCGATACCCACCAGGGCACCCTGGATCTGCTCCATGGAACGCTTGGTGGCTTCCTTGGGTGGCAAGCCCTCCTCGGACATCACCCGCTCGACGTTCTCCACCACGACGATGGCGTCGTCCACCAGCAAGCCGATGGCCAGGACCATGGCGAACATGGTCAGGGTGTTGATGCTGAAGCCCGCAGCGGCAAGGATGCCGAAGGTACCCAGCAACACCACCGGTACGGTCATGGTGGTGATGATGGTAGCGCGGAAGTTCTGCAGGAACAGGTACATCACCAGGAACACCAGGACCACGGCTTCGATCAGGGTGTGGATCACCCCACTGATCGATTCGGTGACCACTGGCGTGGTGTCGTACGGGAACACGGCCTTCACGCCCGGCGGGAAGAACGGCTCGAGGTCGCTGATGGTCTGGCGCAGCGCCTTGGCAGTGTCCAGGGCGTTGGCGCCGGTGGCCAGCTTGACCGCCAGGCCCGAAGCCGGTTTGCCGTTGAACTGGGCACTGACCGCGTAGTTCTCGCCGCCCAGGCCAACCTCGGCGACATCACCCAGGCGTACCTGGGAACCGTCGTTGTTGACCTTGAGCAGGATCTTTTCGAACTGCTCGGCGGTCTGCAGACGGGTCTTGCCGATGATGGTGGCGTTCAGCTGGGTACCCGGCAGGGCAGGCAAGCCGCCGAGCTGGCCGGACGATACCTGCACGTTCTGCGCAGCGACCGCAGTCTTCACGTCGACCGGGGTCAGCTGGAACTTGTTCAGCTTGGCCGGATCGAGCCAGATACGCATGGCGTACTGGGCACCGAACACCTGGAAGTCACCCACGCCGGCGGTCCGCGAAACCGGGTCCTGCATGTTCGAGACGATGTAGTTGGCCAAGTCGTCCTTGGTCATGCTGCCATCTTCGGACACCAGGCCGATCACCAACAGGAAGTTTTTCACTGCCTTGGTGACACGGATACCCTGTTGCTGCACTTCCTGCGGCAACAGCGGGGTGGCCAGGTTCAGCTTGTTCTGAACCTGAACCTGCGCGGTGTCGGCGTTGGTGCCTTGCTCGAAGGTAGCGGTGATGGTCATGCTGCCGTCGGAGTTACTTTCCGAAGACACATAACGCAGGTTGTCGATACCGTTGAGCTGCTGCTCGATGACCTGCACCACGGTGTCCTGCACCGTCTGCGCCGAGGCGCCCGGGTAGGTCACGGCGATGGCGATGGCCGGTGGCGCGATGCTTGGGTACTGGTTGATCGGCAACTTCAGGATCGACAGGGCCCCGACCAGCATGATCACCAAGGCGATCACCCAGGCGAAGATCGGGCGATCGATAAAGAACTTCGACATGGTTTACTCCGCTTTGGCGTCTGCTTTCGCCGCGTTGGCCTGATCAGGGCTGGCCGGCTTGTTGACGTTGGTGGCTTCGCTGACCTTGACCTCGACGCCCGGACGCACGTATTGCAGCCCTTCGGTGATCAGGCGATCGCCCGGGTTCAGGCCTTCCTCGATCAGCCAGTCACTGCCCAGGGTACGGCTGGCCTTGAGCTGGCGCAGTTCGACCTTGTTTTCCTGGTTGACTACCAGTGCGGTCGGCGCGCCCTTGAGGTCGCGGGTCACGCCCTGCTGTGGGGCCAGGATGGCGTTGGCGTTGACCCCGGCGCGCAGGCGGGCATGCACGAACATGCCTGGCAGCAGGGTGTGGTCTGGGTTCGGGAAGATCGCACGCAGGGTCACCGAGCCTGTGGTCTCGTCGACCGAGACTTCGGAGAACTCCAGGCGGCCTTGCTGCTTGAACAGGCTGCCGTCTTCGAGCACCAGTTGCACCGAGGCGGCGTTTTCGCCGGCCTTTTGCAACTGGCCGCTTTCCAGGTCACGGCGCAGCTTGAGCAGCTCGGCGGTGGACTGGGTGACGTCGACGTAGACCGGGTCGAGTTGCTGGATGGTGGCCATGGCGTTGGTCTGACCATTGCTCACCAGCGCGCCTTCGGTAAACGCGGAACGGCCGATACGGCCGCTGATCGGTGCCAGGACTTTGGTGTAGCGCAGGTCGATCTGGGCACTCTTGAGTGCAGCCTCTGCCTGCAATCGTTTGGCATTGGCGTCGTCGTATTCCTGCTTGGACACAGCCTGTTCATCGATCAGCTGCTTGTAGCGCTCGGCCAGCGAGCGGGTGGCCTGCAGGTTGGCCTGGGCATTGGCCAGGTTGGCCTCGTAGACGGCAGGGTCGATCTGATACAGCTGCTGGCCTTCCTTGACGTCGCTGCCTTCCTTGAAGAGGCGCTTGAGAATGATGCCATTGACCTGTGGTCGCACTTCGGCAACCCGGTAGGCACTGGTGCGCCCCGGCAATTCCGAGGTCAGGGTGAAGGCTTGCGGCTGAATGGTCACGACGCCGACCTGAGGAGCCTGCGCGGCAGGCGCTGCTTCTTCTTTCTTGCAGCCACTGAGCAGAGTTGCCAGGGCGACGGCGGAAACCAGAGCGGTAACGGCTGGCTTGAATTGCATGAGGATCCTCGGGGCGCTGGAGCAGGAGACGCTCAAGAGTAATGGAAGAGTCTGATTCAGAAAAATGCTATCCGGTGGATAAATAGCTTGCTAAGGAATATACTTACATTCATGGTTGTTTGTAAATACCGCTGCGCAGTACTTGGTGACTGCCGCAGCTCTTGATTAGCCCATTCGGGAGACGCCCTGCAGAGGCGACCCCGGCGGTTTCCCCGAGCGCGCCGTGCGCTCGGGCCCAGATGAGGTTGTACTGCCATGGTCCGTAGAACCAAAGAAGAAGCCCAGGAAACCCGCGCCCAGATCATCGAGGCGGCGGAGAAGGCCTTCTACAAGCGCGGGGTTGCGCGAACCACCTTGGCCGACATCGCCGAACTGGCGGGCGTCACCCGAGGTGCGATCTACTGGCACTTCAACAACAAGGCCGAACTGGTGCAGGCGTTGCTCGACAGCCTGCATGAAGCCCATGACCACCTTGCACGCGCGAGTGAAAGCGAGGACGAACTGGACCCGCTGGGTTGCATGCGCAAGCTGCTGCTGCAAGTGTTCAACGAGCTGGTGCTCGATGCCCGAACCCGGCGTATCAATGAAATTCTGCATCACAAGTGCGAGTTCACCGATGACATGTGTGAAATTCGCCAGCAGCGCCAGAGCACGGTGCTGGATTGCCACAAGGGCATTGCCCTGGCGCTTGCCAATGCCGCGCGCCGGGGCCAGTTGCCTGTCGAGCTGGATGTCGAGCGCGCGGCGGTGGCCATGTTTGCCTATGTCGATGGCCTGATCGGGCGCTGGTTATTGCTGCCGGACAGTTTCGACCTGCTGCGTGATGTCGAAAAATGGGTCGACACCGGGCTGGATATGCTGCGCTTGAGCCCAGCGCTGCGCAAATGACACTTTGTTAAGGATTGTGAGGGAGTGTTGCCCCATTGTATTAACGGGGCATTAAAGGCGGGGTCGCTTGCGGCCCTGCTTTATTAGTGCCCGCGCAATTGCCGGTCCGGCAACGCCAGCGCCGCCACCAACCCCAGCAGTGCAACCACACCACTGCCCATCAACAAATGCTTGAACGTCTCCAGTAACCTTGCCTGGGTCAGTGGGTCGGCCTCGCCTGCCTTCAGGCTGCCCAGCAAGGGGTTGCCCAGCAGCTCGAACCCACCCTGGTGCAGCAACGCCAGCAGCAGGCTGGACATGCACGCCACCCCCATGGCCCCCCCAAGCGAGCGGAACAGGTTGGTGGTGCTGGTGGCCACGCCAATGTCCTTGCTGGCCACCGCGCTTTGCGTGCCCACCAGCGACGTCGGAAACTGCAGCCCGCAGGCAATGCCGGTCAGCAACATGAACACGGCGCTGAGCAGCGACGACTGCGGCGGTGTCATGGCCATGGCGAAGATGGCCACCGGCATCAGCAGCGCGCCGGTGAGTATCTGCGGTTTGTAGCGCCCGGTGAGGCTGGTCATGCGGCCGCCGGTGAAGGCCCCCATCGGCAGGCCCATGGCCAGTGGCAGCAGGTGCAATGCCGCGCTGTCGGCACCTGCACCGGTGATGCCCTGGTAGCGCAAGGGCATGAGCATGGTCAGGGAAATCGACTGGAAACTGGCGAAAAATATCACCCCCCAGCACAGCACGGCGACGCGGTTGCCGAACAGGTCGAGGGGCAGCAGCGGCTCCGGGCAGCGCCGTTCATGGCCAATGAAAAGCGCCAGGCCAAGCACCGCGCAGGCGAACAGCGCCAGTACGGATGGCGCTGCCCAGGCGTGGCCCTGGCCGACCAGGGTAATGCCCAGCAGCAGGCTACCCAGGCCAACAATCAGCAACACGGCGCCGAGGTAATCGACCTGGGCCTCGCGGCGCTTGACCGGCATGTCGCGCAGTGCCCGATGGATCGCCCACAACGCGACCATTCCCAGTGGCAGGTTGATCCAGAACACCCAGCGCCAGGACAGGTACTCGGTCAGCCAGCCGCCGAGCACCGGCCCGGCGACGCTGGCCACTGCGTACATGCTGCTGAAATAGCCCTGGTAACGGCCACGTTCGCGCGGTGGCACGAAGTCGCCGATGATCGCCTGGCTGACCGACACCATGCCCCCAGCACCGACCCCTTGCAGCACACGGGCCAGCACCAGTTGCTGCATGTCCTGGGCGAGGGCGCAGGCAATCGACGCCAGGGTGAACAGCGTGATGCCGGTAAGGATCATCCGCCGCCGGCCATACAGGTCACCCAGTTTGCCGTAGATCGGCACCGCCACCGTCATCGCTACCATGTACCCGGAGATCACCCAGGCCAGCAGGCCGACATCGTTGAATTGTGCGGAAATGGCCGGCAGCGAGACGGCGACAATGGTCTGGTCCAACGCGCCGAGGAAGATGGCCAGCATCAGAGCGGTGAGCACGTTGCGCAAGACGGTCGGGGGCAGGGCGGCAGTCACGAAATTACCTTAGGCATGGCAATGAGGCCGATGAAGTGTAACCTGACTTAGGTAGCTTCCTATGTACTATCTGCATCCCCTATGCAAGATCGGCATTGGCGCATTCATCCAGTGAGGCATGGCCGCGTGATATCGTGGCTGGACCGCAGGGGCTGTGATCCGTGGCCTGCACCAGCTTGGTGCAGCTAATTGCCGCAGGGTTTTCGTGTCGCTGTATCCCATACCTTTTATTCCTCTGCCTGCATGTCGAGCATGACCGCCCGGTTGGCGACGGTTGGAACAGGTCAGGTAGACCCGATTCAGGGGTTGGTAGCAACCGTTCAATTTCACGTTATTGCGGAGTGATCATGCCCAGGGCTTCCCACCAAGATTTGCGTTTTGCCTTCCGCGAGCTGCTCGCTTCAGGTTCCTGTTACCACACAGCGTCCGTGTTCGACCCGATGTCGGCGCGCATTGCCGCTGACCTGGGTTTCGAAGTCGGTATTCTTGGTGGTTCGGTGGCTTCGCTGCAGGTGCTGGCCGCACCGGATTTTGCCTTGATCACGCTCAGCGAGTTCGTCGAACAGGCCACACGCATTGGCCGTGTGGCGCAACTGCCGGTGCTGGCCGATGCCGACCACGGCTACGGCAACGCGCTGAATGTCATGCGCACGGTCATCGAACTGGAGCGTGCCGGCGTTGCGGCACTGACCATCGAAGATACGCTGCTGCCGGCCCAGTTCGGGCGCAAGTCCACCGATTTGATTCCAGTCGATGAAGGCGTCGGCAAGATTCGCGCGGCGCTTGAAGCACGGGTCGATTCGTCGCTGTCGATCATCGCCCGCACCAACGCCGGCGTGCTGAGCACCGAAGAAATCATCGTGCGCACCCAGAGCTATCAGAAAGCCGGTGCCGACGGGATCTGCATGGTGGGGGTGAAGGATTTCGAGCAGCTCGAGCAGATTGCCGAGCACCTGACCGTGCCGTTGATGCTGGTGACCTACGCCAACCCCAACCTGCGTGATGACGAACGCCTGGCACGCCTGGGCGTGCGCATCGTGGTCGATGGCCATGCGGCGTACTTTGCTGCCATCAAGGCCACCTACGACTGCCTGCGCCTGCAGCGCGGCCAGCAGAACAGGTCCGAGAACCTCAACGCCACCGAACTCTCGCACACCTACACCCAGCCCGAGGATTACATCCGCTGGGCCAAGGAATACATGAGCGTCGAGGAGTGACCGGCAGGGCGCCGTCAGCTCAACGGACGGCGCTCAAGGTTGCGCTTTGCGGCACGCAGTGCGCGTGCTGACAATTGGCTGCCGAGCTGGGTTGGTCGCGGAGCAGTTCGACCCGCCAGCAGGCTGAGCCGTAAAGCCCGGCAACGGCAAACAGCGCCATCACCACTGCGAACCTTCTTGTCTTGATGCCCATGGTGCTCACCTCCTGTTACCGCGCCAGGTGATACCGGTAAGCGTAGGCCAATTCGCGGCGCCATGGGCTTACATCAGGTGCTTGTCCCATTCCGGCTCGTCCCGGAACCGCTGTGCGAGAAAGTCCAGCATGCTGCGCAAGGTCGCCGGCATGTGCTTGCGCGAGGTATACACCGCATTCAGGTTGAGCTCGCGCGGCCGTGCCTCGGGCAGCAGGCGCACCAGTGCGCCCGAGCGCAGCGCAGCGGCAGCCTGGTAGGTTGGCAGCATGGCAATGCCCGCACCGGCCAGTGCCGCCTTTTGCAACGTCATGGCCTCATTGGCACTGATGTTGCCCTCGACCGGGACGGCAATGGCGTGGCCCTGCACCTCGAAATGCCAGAGGCTGTGGCCGAAGTAGGCATGGGTCAGGCAATTGTGCCCGCTCAGTTCCTCAACCCGCTGCGGCGTCCCATGTTCGCGCAGGTAGCCCGGTGCCGCGCACACCACCGAGCGGCACACGGTCAGGCGCCGGGCGATCAGGTTCGGGTCCAGGTCGTTGCTGGTGCGGATGGCCAGGTCGATGCGCTCATCCACCAAGTTGACCGTGCGATCGAGCATCTGCAGTTCAACCTTCACCCCGGGATAGCGCCGAACATACGCGGCCACGGCATCCACCAGTTGCGCTTGGCCGAATGACGTACTGACGCTGATGCGCAGCGCGCCGCGGGGCGCGTCGTCCGGTTGGCGTACGGCAACCTGCAGGTCGCCGGCAAGTTCCAGCAGTTGGCGGCAGCGGGGCAGTGTCTCCTGGCCAGCGGCGGTCAGGCTCAGCTTGCGCGTGGTGCGCTGCATCAGCCGCGCTCCGACCCACTCCTCGAGTTCTGCCAGGTAGCGTGAAACCACTGGCCGCGACAGCTGCAGGTGATCCGCTGCCGCAGACTGGCTGCCCAGGTCGACAACAGTGACAAAAACGCGCATGGCGTTGAGACGGTCCATGATTTGCCCGATTTTAGAAACAAACTATGTTCGAGCATCGCATTTTTTGTCATGGATTTGGCAACTAAGCTGTTGACCATTCTTCTACAGACGGACCGTTGCGATGTCGCTATTCACTCCCTTGCGTGGCCTGTTATTGGCCTGTGTTGCGTTGACCGGCCCGGCCCTGGCTGCCGAGCCGCTGCAGCTGGAGGTCTACAACCCTGGGCACGAGGCCATTTTCCCAGTCAGTTCGGTGATTGTCAGCGGCGCCCACGATGCCATCCTGGTCGACGCCCAGTTCGGCAAGGCGCAGGCTGAACAGGTGGTCGAGCGGTTGCGTGCCGGCGGCAAGCGGCTGACCACCATCTACATCAGCCATGGCGACCCGGACTACTACTTCGGCCTCGACACGCTGACCCAGGCGTTCCCCGCCGCCAAGGTGGTCGCCTCGGCGCCCACGGTTGCGCACATTCGCCAGACCATGGACGCAAAGCTGGCCTACTGGGGCCCGCAAATGGGCGCGGACAAACCGGCGCGGCTGGTCGTGCCACAGGTCCTGGCGGGCGATCGCCTGACCCTGGAAGGCCAGACGCTCGAGGTGGTCGGCCTGGACGGGCCGCAGCCTGATCGCAGTTTTGTCTGGATTCCGTCGATCAAGGCAGTCGTCGGCGGCGTGGTGGTTGCGGAGCATATCCACGTGTGGATGGCCGATACCCAGTCGGCCCAGTCGCATGCCGACTGGCTGGGCACGCTCAAGCACATCAAGCAGCTGGCGCCGCGCACCGTTGTGCCTGGGCATTACCTGGGCCAGAGCAGCCGTTCGCTCGCCGCTGTGCGCTTCACGGCCAATTATGTTGAGGCGTTCGATGCCGAAGCCGCCAAGGCGAAAGATGCCGCTACGTTGATCGCGGCGATGAAAAAACGCTACCCGGGCCTGGCTGACGAGAGCTCGCTGGAGCTCGGTGCCAAGGTCGCCAAGGGCGAGATGAAGTGGTAATTCCGTTCAATTGATGGAGTGTTTCCCATGAGCAAGATCGCAATCATTGGTGCCACCGGCCGAGCCGGCAGCCAGTTGCTGGAAGAAGCCCTGCGCCGTGGCCACAGTGTCGTGGCCATTGCCCGCGACCCGTCGCGGCTGCAGGGGCGTGATGGGGTGACGGTCAAGGCGCTGGACGTCAAGGACAGTGCGGCGCTACAAGCGGCTGTCGCCGGTGTGGACGCGGTGTTGAGCGCTGCGCACTTTGCAACTATCGACGCGCACGCGATCATCGAGCCGGTCAAGCGCGCCGGGGTCAGGCGCCTGCTGGTGGTGGGCGGGGCCGGCAGCCTGCTGCTGCCTTCCGGGCACAGGGTGATCGACAGCCCGGACTTCCCCGAGGCCTACAAAGCCGAGGCGAGTGCCGGCGTGCGTTTTCTCGAGGTGCTGCGCCAGGAGCAGAATCTGGACTGGACGTTCCTGTCGCCGTCGGCGGAGTTTGTCGAGGGCGAGCGGAGCGGGCACTACACGCTGGGCAAGGATCATCTGCTGATCGGTGCCGACGGCAAGAGCTGGATCACCTTTGCCGACTATGCGATTGCCATGCTCGATGAGCTGGAAAAGCCGGCGCATTCGCGGGCGCGGTTTACCGTCGGGTACTGAGCCACAGCACGGCCTCGTGTAGGAGCGGCCTTGCGTCGCGAAAGGGTCGCGGAGCGGCCCCCTACGTTCTTACAGGCGCCCAAAAACCCAGGGGCGCTCCGCGACCCTTTCGCGACGCAAGGCCGCTCCTACAAGGGATCGCGGTTGGCGCGCGCCTGCAGCCAGTCCATCAGCTCGACCAGGCCGGCGGGCAGGTGCTTGGCCTGGCTGACCAGGTAATAGCCTTTGCCGGTCGTCACCTTCAAGCCAAAAGGCATGCACAGCCGTCCGCCGTGCAGGTCATCGCCGATCAGCGACCAATCGCCAATGGCCACCCCGGTGCCCTGCGATGCCATGGCCATTGCCATGTCCAAGGTCTCGAAGTGCTGTTTCGGCCCTTGAGCAGCAAACGTCGCGCCAGCTGCCTGCAGCCATAGCCGCCAGTCGTGCTCGTCACGCGAGGGGTGCAGGAGCATGTGGCGCATCAGGTCGTCGATCTGCGCCAGCGGCAAGGCGCCTTCCAGCAGTGAAGGCGCGCAGACAGGTGTCAGCTGCTCGTCGAACAATTTGCGAACCTGCAGGCCATGGTTCGGCAGGCTGCCGTACACCACCGCCGCATCGAAGCCTTCGCGGCGGAAGTCCACGCCATGCTGCACCGTGGTGGTCAGCTCTACCGGTACGTCGGGGCGCAGCGCCTGCCATTCCATCAGGCGTGGCAGCAGCCAACGCATGACGCAGGTCGGCGCCTTGAGCTGCAAGGTGGCGCGATGCCCACCCACTTCACGCACGCCTTGTTCGACCAGCGCAAACACCTGCTGCACCCGCGGCAACCAGTCCTGGCCTTCACGCGTCAGGCTCAGGCCGCGGGCCTGGCGCTGGAACAGGGCGTAACCGAGGTGCGCTTCTAGTGCGCCGATCTGCCGGCTGACGGCGCCTTGAGTGATGTGCAACTGCTGCCCCGCACGGGTGAAGTTGCAGTGCTGGGCTGTGACCAGGAAGGTGTACAGGGCGGGCAGGGGCGGTAGCCGTTTCATTGCATTAAGCCATGACGTGGAGACATGGCTAGTATGTGTTTTTTTGCATTGTGGCGATAGCGTTGGCTTGGGTCCAATACGGGCAGATTCCAACAAGACTCAAGGTAAAAACACATGGCAACCTGCGGCGAAGTACTGGTCAAACTCCTTGAAGGCTATGGTGTGGACCATGTCTTCGGCATTCCAGGCGTGCATACCGTCGAGCTCTATCGCGGCCTGGCGGCTTCTTCCATTCGTCATATCACCCCGCGCCACGAGCAAGGCGCCGGGTTCATGGCCGACGGATATGCCCGGACCCGGGGCAAACCAGGGGTGTGCTTCATCATCACCGGCCCTGGGATGACCAACATCACCACCGCCATGGGCCAAGCCTATGCCGATTCGATCCCGATGCTGGTGATTTCCAGCGTGCAATCGCGCGATCAACTGGGCGGCGGCCGCGGCAAGCTGCACGAGTTGCCGAACCAGGCTGCATTGGTGTCGGGCGTGGCAGCCTTCTCGCAGACCCTGATGAGCGCCAACGACCTGCCACAGGTACTGGCCCGCGCCTTTGCCGTGTTCGAGGGCGCCCGCCCGCGCCCTGTGCATATCGAGATCCCACTGGACGTGCTGGTCGAGCCAGCCGATCACTTGCTGCCAGGCCGCCCGGTGCGCAGCAGCCGCGCAGGTGCCGCCCCCCAGGCCGTAGCGTTGATGGCCGAGCGCCTGGCCAAGGCCAAGCGCCCGCTGATTCTGGCGGGTGGTGGTGCGTTGAGCGCTGGCGCCCCCTTGGCCCGCCTGGCAGAGCTGCTGCAGGCACCGGTAGCATTGACGATCAATGCCAAGGGGTTGCTGGCGTCCGATCACCCGTTGCAAATCGGCTCCACCCAGTCGCTGCCGGCCACGCGGGCGCTGGTGGCCGAGGCGGACGTGGTGCTGGCCATCGGTACCGAACTTGCCGAAACCGACTATGACGTGACCTTCAAGGGCGGCTTCGAGATCCCGGGCAGTCTGCTGCGGATCGACATCGACCCGGACCAGACAGTGCGCAACTACCTGCCCGAGCTGGCGTTGGTCGCCGATGCCGAACTGGCTGCCGAGGCGCTGTGCGCGGCCTTGCAGGGGCAGCCGCTGCCAGCGCGTGACGGTGGCTGGGGGCAGCCGCGCGTGCAGCAGCTGCGCCAGGCCCTGGCGAGCGGCTGGGACCAGCCGACCCTGAGCCAGACCCGCCTGCTGAGCAGTATCCTCGAGCGCCTGCCCAACGCCATTCTGGTCGGCGATTCGACCCAGCCGGTGTACTCCGGCAACCTCACGCTGGACATGGACCAGCCGCGCCGTTGGTTCAATGCCTCGACCGGTTACGGCACACTGGGCTATGCATTGCCAGCGGCGATGGGCGCCTGGCTGGGCAGCGCCGCGCAAATCGCCGAGCGTGCGCCGTCGGTTTGCCTGATCGGCGATGGTGGCTTGCAGTTCACCCTGCCGGAGCTGGCCAGTGCGGTGGAGGCCCAGGTACCGCTGATCGTGCTGTTGTGGAACAACCAAGGGTACGAGGAAATCAAGAAGTACATGGTCAATCGCGACATCGAACCGGTCGGCGTGGATATCCATACCCCAGACTTCATCGGCGTGGCACGGGCCTTGGGCGCCGAAGCGGAGCATGTGGTTGATGTCGCGCAGTTGCAGGCGGCGTTGGGGCGTGCGGTGGAGCGCAAGGGGCCGACCTTGATTCAGGTTGACCAGAATCAGTGGCAGGCGGCGGTGGTCGCGTAAAAAGCTGCCGGCCTGTACCGACCCCTTCGCCGGTACAGGCCGTGCACAACTTACCCGGCCGGGGCCCGCAACCGTGCCACATCGCGAATCGGCGGCGCGCCGTACAGCCTGCTGTATTCGCGGCTGAACTGCGACGGGCTTTCATACCCGACCCGATAGCCCGCCACTGCGGCTTCAAGCCCGTCATTGAGCATCAACCGCCGTGCCTCTTGCAGGCGCAATTGCTTTTGGTACTGCAGTGGGCTCATGGACGTCACGGCCTTGAACCGATGGTGCAAGGTCGAGGTGCTGAGGTTGACCTCCCGGGCCAGGTCCTCGATGCGCAACGGCTGCTGGAAGTTCTGGTTGAGCCAGGTAATGGCCTGGCAGACTCGGTGGGTCTGGCTGTTGGCCAAGGCGATCTCATACAGCCGATAGCCCTGCGGGCCACGCAGCAGGCGGTAGAGAATTTCTCGGCGGAACAGCGGCGCCAGCATGGCAATGTCCCGTGGCGAATCCAGCAGGCGGATCAGCCGCAGCAGCGCGTCAAGCAACTGTGCGTCGGTCCTCTCCACATACAGCCCACGGCCGGACGGCAGGTTGGGCACCAACATCGGCCCACTTTCGGCGATCAGTTGGCTGATTTCGGCTGGGTCAAGATCCAGTCGCAAGCCCAGGCTGGGGTTTTCGGGGCTGGCATCGAGTTTGGCCGCGCTGATCGGCAAGGTCACCGACACCACCATGTAGTGCAGCGGGTCATAGGCGTACTGCTCGTCACCGAGGAACAGGCTTTTGCTGCCCTGTGCCAGGATGCACAACGCCGGCAACGCCAAGGTAGGCATGGCGCGGATGTTTTCCGTGTAGCGCACCAGATACAGGTCGTCGATGGCCGACACCGTGCCTTGGGGCTCGCCGGCATGGCGGCGGATCAGCTCGGCCAGCTCCTGGCGTTGCACTTCCAGGGACGGCTCGATGGGCGTGGCGGTGGTCATGATGGTTTCCTCTACTGACTGACGCAGCATAGGTTTGGGCAATGGCGGGCGCTAGTCGAAAGCTGCACGGCGATTGCCTGATCCTGCCGTGCTGCAGGATCAGGCAATCGCCGTGCAGTAATAGCCTAACGCGTCGCGCGCGCCAGCCTCTAACCTTGGCAGCCTGGTTTTTCGTCCGCCTGCTTCAAGGAGATCGTGCAATGACCCAACGACAACCGGTCACCCACTTGGCTTTCATTCGTGCCAGCAGCGGACGTTCGGCAGAGCTGGGCGCGCGCCTGCGCGATCTGCTCGAGCCTTCTTTGCGTACACCGGGTTGCCTTAGCTTCACGGTCCAGCGCTCGCAGGCCGACGCCGACCTTTGGCTGCTCAGCGGCAGCTGGCGCGACCAGCAGGCGATGAGCGGCTACTTCGCGTCACCGACCCTGGAGGTGTTCGGTGAGCTGGTGCAGGCTCAGGTGGTCAGCAGCCTGGATTTGCATACCTTCGATTGATCGCTGGTGTGTGCAGGTTAGAATGCCGCCCTCGATCAATGGCGCGGAGCGCAGCATGGCACGTAGAGAATTCCCGCAGTTCGAAGCGGTTTCGGCGATGGTCCCGGTGGAAGGGGGTGGCTACAACGCGGCCATTGCGGTGAAAGCGCTTGGCATGGGCGGCGCCCCGCGCTTTCACAAGGTACTGGACGGCCAGGTGTTCAAGGGCGCCATGGCGGCCGACGAGGCCGCCTGCGCCGAACTCGAACGCCTGCAGGGCGTCAGTGATGAGGGCGAGCTGATCTGGTGATCAGTTGCCCGCCTGCGGCCTGGCCATCTTGAACAGGTTGCCCAGTTCGAAGTAATCCGCCGGGCCGCCACCACGCAAGATCGGCTCGGCGGCAGCGGTATCGTAGATGCCGTCCTTGAGCAGGTGCTCGGCAATGTGCACCGCCACCACTTCACCCAGGATCAGCCAGCTGGGCACCAGCGCCTGGTCCGCCCGCTGCAGCTGGACGATCTGGCTGACCTTGCACTCGAACGCCACCGGCGTTTCGCCTACGCGGGGCACCTGCACCACACGCGACGGTGCTGGCGTCAGGCCGCTCAACGCGAACTCATCGATGTCTGACGCTACCGCCGCACAGCTCTGGTTCATCGCCTCGGCCAAAGGCCGGGTCGCCAGGTTCCAGACAAACTCGCCGGTCTGCTCGATGTTGTTCAGGCTGTCTTTGCGCCCGACACTGCAGAAACCGATGATCGGCGGGATGTAGTTGAAGGCGTTGAAAAAACTGTAGGGCGCCAGGTTCAGGCGGCCTTCGCGGTCGTGGGACGAGATCCAGCCAATGGGGCGGGGGCCGACGATGGCGTTGAAGGGGTCGTGGGGCAGGCCGTGGCCTTTGGCAGGTTCGTAGTAATACATCGGTGCTGGGCTTGCTTGCCCTACCTCTTGGGGACGAAGGCCTCTAGTGTGCCAAGCCTGTGCCCGCCTGAAAATGATCAAGCCCGGCCGAAGCCGGGCTGGGTACGCGCATCAGGGGTCAGCTGATGCGGTGAGCGTTGGTGCGATCGAAGCCGTCTTCGGCGAAGCGCTGGCCGCCGGTGCGGTCGAAGCCATCTTCAGCGAAGCGTTGGGCGCCAGTGCGGTCGTAGCCGTCCTCGGCGAAGCGTTGGCCGCCGGTGCGGTCGAAGCCGTCTTCGGTGAAGCGTTGGCCGCCGGTGCGGTCAAAACCGTCTTCGGCGTAAGTGGCGGCTTGGGTTTGCACCGCTGCGAAGGTATGGGCATTGGTACGATCGAAGCCGTCTTCGGCGAAGGCGCCAGCAGCGAAAACCGAAAGGGCCAGGGTGAGGATCAGTTTGTTTTTCATGGTCGTTGCTCCAGGGTGGCGAGGGGTTGTTGTTTCTATGGGTTTAATCCTACGCTTATAAAATTGATTAAAAAGCGCAAAAAATAGCGTCTAAATATCGTTTTAATCGATTGGTTAGCCCGTGCTGACGGTGAATCAGGCGGTGGGCCTGAGGTGTATTGTCTGGGCGCGGATCATCGCTTCGTCAGCCCTTGCAGAATGACGGCGTGAAATTAATGGGGCGTTAAGATCGAAAATCAGTCTTTATGGCCACCTATTACCAGCGGCGTGAACCCCGTCAGGCGCTTGGGATGTCCTGAGTATTGATGCGATAACGTGTGCTGCGCCCTCCACCTGGCAGGCGGGTCAGGCAAGCCTTGTCGAGCAGGTCGGTGAGGTGACGGGTTGCGGTGGCCTTGGAGACTTTCGCCACGGCCTGGTACTGCGCGGCATTGATACCGTCTTCGAAGCCGCGTGGGCCTCCATCGAGCAGCCTGTTAAGTACCTTGACCTGTTCGGGCAACAGGCCGTCCGCGCGGTGTGTTTGCCAGAACCTGGCTTTGCTGAGTATCCGGTCGATATTCAGCAAAGCCTGTTCGAGACTGCGTAGCAGGGTTTCGAGAAACCAGGTCAGCCAGCGGGTGATATCAAGGTCGCCTTTCTGACTGCTCTCCAATATCTGGTAATAGCCAGTCCGGTCTTCGAGGATGCTTGCAGACATGGCATAGAAACGAATCGCCTGCCGCTCTGCCTGAGCCAGCGCCAAGTCGGTGATGGCCCGGGTCAGGCGGCCATTGCCATCGTCGAAAGGGTGCAGCGTGACGAACCAGAAATGCGCGATGCCTGCACGTAACAGCGGGTCCAGGTTGGTTGCTTGGCGGCTGCTGGCAAACCAGTCGAGAAAAGCATCGACCTGTCCTTCCAGGCTATCACGGGGCGGTGCCTGGAAATGTACCGTGGGCTTGTCGAGGCGTCCTGAAATCACCTGCATCGGTGCCTCGGCACGCAGCTGGCCCACCCGTATCGCTTTGCTCAGGCTTTCTTCCACCGCAGGGAACAACCAGTGATGCCAGGTGAACAGACGCTGCAAGGTCAGCGGCTGGTCGTACCCTTGCGTCGCATCCAGCATCAGTTGCGCGAGCCCTTCGCTGCGGACAGTGGTCGGGCCTTGTTCATGGATGCCCAAGCGTCGTGCGAGCGAGGAGCGCACGGAACCCACGTTCAACTGTTCACCCTCGATCGCCGACGAAGTGACAATGTTCTGCAGGAGGGTATCCAGGATGTTCTGGCACTCACTGAGCGCGTCGATGGAGCCGATCTTGCCCAGTAAGCGTCCTTGCCTGTCGACGCAACCGCGTAGCAAGGCCCCGATTGGCTCGCTTTGCCATTGGAAATGGGGCCAGTCGGGTTGCTGCCAGATCCACATTGGGCTGTTCATGATCGTTTCACTCCACCCGTGAGCCGAATGAGCTGTCTATTCGGCTCATTATGTGAGCCGAATAATAGCGCTATTCGGCTCACGTACGGTGACCCACCGCAAAAAAGGGGCGCCCCCATGAAGGAGCGCCCCTGTTCAAGACCCGCGGACCTGAATCAGTCAGTGGTGATCCGCGAATGCTGCTTGGTGTCTTTCATGGTGGCATACACCAGCAGCGAGCAGGCGATGCAGCCGGTGACGTACCAGTAGAAGCCGGTTTCCATGCCGTTGCTCTTGAACCACAGGGCCACGTATTCGGCGGTGCCGCCGAAGATCGATACGGTCAGGGCGTACGGCAGGCCAACGCCCAGGGCGCGGATCTCGGTCGGGAACAACTCGGCTTTGACCACTGCGTTGATCGAGGTGTAGCCGCTGACGATGATCAGCGCAGCCATGATCAGGAAGAACGCGCCCCACCAGCTTTGCACGGTGTGCAGGGTGCTGAGGATCGGCACGGTGAACAGGGTGCCGAGCACACCGAAGGCGATCAGGATCGGGCGTCGGCCGATCTTGTCGGACAAGCCGCCGACCAGCGGTTGCAGGCACATGAACAGGAACAGCGTGGCGGCCGAGATGGTGGTCGAGTCGGTGATGCTCATGCCCACCGTGTTGACCAGGTACTTCTGCATGTAAGTGGTGTAGGTGTAGAAGGCCAGAGTGCCGCCCATGGTCAGGCCGACCACGGTCATCAGCTCTTTGGGATGACGCATCAGGGTGCGCATCAGGCTTTCCTTGGCCTTCTCCTTCTTGGTGAAGGAGGTGGTCTCTTCCATGCCGCGACGCAGGTACAGCGCAACCACCGCGCACAGCGCGCCGATCACGAAGGGCACACGCCAGCCCCAGGCATACAGCTGCTCGGTAGTCAGCGTCTGCTGCAGGATGATCAGCACCGCCAGGGCGATGAGCTGGCCAGAGATCAGGGTCACGTACTGGAAGCTGGAGAAGAAGCCACGGCGTTCCTTGCTGGCCATCTCGCTGAGGTAGGTGGCCGAGGTGCCGTACTCACCGCCCACCGACAGGCCCTGCAGCAAGCGCGCAAGCACCAGCAGAATTGGGGCGGCGACGCCGATGGTTTCATAGCCAGGGGTCAGGGCAATGACCAGGGAGCCTGCGCACATCAGCAGCACCGAGGCCATCAGTGCGGCCTTGCGGCCTTTGCGGTCGGCGTACAGGCCCATCAGCCAGCCACCGATCGGGCGCATGAGGAAGCCCACGGCGAAGATCGCGGCGGTGTTGAGCAGTTGTGCAGTGGTGTCGCCGGCAGGGAAGAACGCTTTGGCGAAGTACAGCGAGAATGCGGCGTAGACGTACCAGTCGTACCATTCGACCATGTTGCCGATGGACCCGCTGAAGATCGACTTCAGGCGGCTGGCGGTGGTTTTTTCTGCGGTCGGCGCAATGGCCGCCCCGGTGGGCAGGGAGGTGGCGTTATCCATCAGGGATACCTTCTCGTTGTTTTTGTGGAGCGCGCCGGAGCGCTGCTTGCCACGGTGATTGCAGAAGGTGTGCCAAATGGGTGCGAAGTGATTCATTTGCGGGCACGCATGGCACCCAGCCCGCCTACCAAGGCCTGGCAAGGCGCCCGTGCAGGAGCGGCCTTGCGTCGCGAAGGGCTGCAGCGCAGCCCCAAACGAGCCGCCATAAGCAAATATCCGCTTACCCCGCTCATCAGATAAGCGGAAAACCGCCTACCGCTCGATATAATCCTCCCGCACCAGCCCATGCCGCTGCATCTTCTCGTTCAACGTCCGCCGCGGCAGTTGCAAAGCCTCCATCACCCCCTTGATCTCGCCCTTGCTCTGGCGCAACGCCGCCCGCAAACACTGCGCTTCGAACGCTTCCATCTGCTCGCCCAGCGACTGCCCGGCCGGCACCACTTCACTGTTCGGCGAACCCAGCCCCAGCGCGTGCCGCTCTGCCGCGTTGGCCAACTCGCGCACATTGCCCGGCCAGTCATGGCACAGCAGCTGCGCCAGCTGGCTGGCGCTGAGCACCGGCGCTGTTCGGCCCAGCTTCTCAGCGGCAGCACGGGCAAAGTGCTCGAACAGCAACGGGATGTCTTCACGCCGCTCACGCAACGGCGCCAGCCGCAGCTCGGCGACGTTCAGGCGGTAGGCGAGGTCTTCACGAAAGCGCCCGGCACGGGCTTCTTCCAGCAGGTCGGGTTTGGTCGCGGCGATGATGCGCAAGTCGACGCTGATGCTCTGGTTGGCGCCCAGCCGTTCGAGCTTCTGTTCCTGGATCACGCGCAACAGTTTTGCCTGCTGGGCCAGGGGCATGCTCTCGATCTCATCGAGGAACACCGTGCCACCATTGGCATATTCCAACTTGCCGATCCGTTTGCCCTGGGCGCCCGTGAAGGCACCGCTCTCATGGCCGAACAGCTCGGCCTCGAACAGCGATTCGGGGATTGCCGCGCAGTTGAGGGCAACGAAGGGCTTAGCCGCCCGCGGGCCGAAATCGTGCAGGCAGCGGGCCACGCGCTCCTTGCCACTGCCCGTTTCGCCGCGGATCAGCACATTGACCGGCAAGCCGGCCAGGTCCAGTACCTGCCGACGCAGTTGCTGCAGGCCTTGGGACATGCCTAGCAGGGTGCCTTCGAGGCGCGACTTGAAGTCTGCCTGTTCGTGCAGCCGGCGGTTTTCCAGCACCAGCTGGCGTTTTTCCAGGGCTCGGCGCAGGCTGCCCAGCAGGTGTTGCGGGGTGAAGGGCTTTTCGAGGAAGTCGTAGGCACCGTTGCGCATGGCCTCCACCGCCATCGGTACGTCACCGTGGCCGGTCAGCAGGATCACCGGCAGGTCGGGGTCAGCCGTTTGCAGGCGTTCGAGCAACTGCAGGCCATCGATGCCCGGCATGCGCACATCGCTGATGATCACCCCGGCAAAGTGCTCTGGCAGTTGCGCCAGGCACGCTTCGGCGTGGGCGAACAGTTGCACGCTGAAGCCGGACAGGCTCAGCCATTGCTCGACGGCGGTACGGATACTGGCTTCATCGTCGACAACGATCACTGAATTCAACATACAGGCTCCAGGTCGCGGGGCAGGGTAAGGCTCAGGCGTGCGCCGCCAGGCAGGTTTTCGGCCTGCAGCTGGCCGCCCGCCTCATGCACGATGCCATAGGAAATGGCCAGGCCCAGGCCTAGCCCTTCACCCACCGGCTTGGTGGTGAAAAACGGGTCGAAGACCTTGGCCAGGTGCTCATCATCAATACCGCCCCCAGAATCGAGCACGCTCAGGCGCCACTGGTCGTTATCCAGCTCGATGCGGACCTCCAGGCGCTTGTAGCGTTTGTCGGCCATGGCGTCGAGGGCATTGCGCAGCAGGTTGATCAGCACTTGCTCCAGGCGGATCGCATCACCGCGGACCCAGGCGGGGCGCGCCAGGTACAGCGCTACCTCGACGCCTTCGGTGCGGATGCGCGTGTCCAGCAGGTGCAGTGCCTGGTCGACTACAGAGGCCAGGTCCAGCCGCTCGCGCAGCCCGACCGGGCTGTTGCGGGCAAAGGTTTTCAGGTGGCTGGTGAGCGCGGCCATGCGCGTGAGCATCTGCTCCAGCGGCTCCAGGGCTTGGCGGGCCTCGTCGTAGCGGCCATGGTCGAGCAGCAGGCGCAGGGTCTCCAGTTGCATGCGTTGGGTGGTCAGGGGCTGATTGATCTCGTGGGCCATGGCGGCTGACATCTGCCCCAGTGCAGCCAGCTTGGCCGATTGCACCAGGCCTTCCTGTGCGGTTCGCAGCTCACGGGTGCGCTCCTCGACCTGGCGTTTGAGGGCTTCGCGGCTGCGCTGGCGCAAGCGTGCCAGGCGCAGCCGCTGGCTGACGAACAGCGCCGCGAAGACCAGGCTCAGCCACACGGCGGCGGCCCCCAGGGCGGCATTGCGGCCGTCGGCCGCGACCTGCGGTTTGCGCAGCAGGTGCAAGGTCCAGTCCTCACCGTGCAACGGCAGGCTTTCCCACAGGTATTCGGCGACCCCCTGCGGGCCATGCACGCGGCTCAGGTGGCTGTTGTCGGCAAACTGGGTCAGCACCTGGTGCTGCAACGGCACCAGAGGCTGTTTGTCGTATTGCCGAGTCTCGGCCAGTTCGGCACGGTCAGCGCCGCTGAGCGGCTGCAGCTCGCGGTAGCGCCAACCGTCCTGGTTGGCAATGAAGGTGATACCGCGGGCATCACTGACCAACAGAATATCGCTGCCTTGGCGCCATTCGCGTTCCAGCTCGGGGAACTCGAGCTTGACTACCATGGCACCGAGGAAGCGGCCTTGCTCGTCGGTTACCGCGCTGGCGAGGAAATAGCCTGGCACGCCGCTGGTCACACCGACGGCGTAGAAACGCCCGCTGCCCTGGCTGCGGGTCTGCTTGAAGTAGGGGCGAAAGCCGTAGTTGGAGCCGACGTAGCTGCTCGGCAGTCGCCAGTTGCTGGCCGCGATGGCCAACCCGGTGTGGTCGAGCAGTTCGAGGGTGGACGAGTTGGCGGCACCGTTGATGCGTTCGAGCTTACGGTTCAGGGCGTCCTGTACCGGCTCGCTGACCGGGCCGCGCAACGCTTCGATCAGCTCCGGGTCGAGCGCCAGCACCGCCGGCAGGGCGCGGTAGCGTTCGATCAGGGTGTGCAGTGCGTTGGCATAGAGGCCGAGCTGCTGGCTGGCGCGCTGGGCGTCGTCCTCCATGGCCTGGCGCTTGGCCTGGTGCATTGCCCAGCCCGCGCTGAGGGCGGTGCCGAGCAATATGAACAGGATGATCAGCCCCAGACGCAGGGCGCGAAAGGAAAAAGCCATGGGGCAGATCCGCATGAAAGGGATAGCAGGGCCGGCCTGTTCGCGGGTAAACCCGCGAAGGGCCGGTACTGTTCACAGGCGTGTCACAGCAACTCGAAACTTTGCTGTTGCACCGACTCGGAATCCAACCCTACCTGAACGTTGAACTCGCCAGGTTCGGCAACCCGCTGCAGTTGGCTATTGTAGAACTTCAGGTCTTCTTCGCTGATGCGGAAGGTCAATGTCCGTGACTCGCCGGCCTTGAGCGGCAGTTTCTGGAAGTTCTTCAGCTCCTTGACCGGGCGGCTCATGGACGCCGAAACGTCCTGCAGATACAGCTGCACCACGGTTTCGCCGTCGCGTTTGCCGGTGTTCTTCACCGTGACCTTGGCCTCCAGCGTATCGCCACGCTTGAGGTCCTTGGCCGACAGGGTCAGGCCCGACAGTTCGAAGCTGCTGTAGCTCAAACCATAACCAAACGGATACAACGGGCCGTTGGGCTCTTCGAAGTACTGCGAGGTGTAGTTGCCAGGCTTGCCGGGGGTGAACGGCCGGCCAATGCGTGTGTGGTTGTAGTACATCGGAATCTGCCCGACCGAACGCGGGAAGGTGATGGCCAGTTTGCCGGACGGGTTGTAATCGCCGAACAGCACGTCGGCGATGGCATTGCCGCCCTCGGTGCCGCTGAACCAGGTTTCGAGCAGGGCGTCGGCCTGCTCACGCTCCCAGGCGATCGACAGCGGCCGGCCATTCATCAGCACCAGTACCAGCGGTTTGCCGGTGGCTTTCAGGGCCTTGATCAGCTCGCGCTGGCTGGCCGGGATCTCCAGGGTGGTGCGGCTCGACGACTCGTGGGACATGCCGCGCGACTCGCCGACCACTGCCACTACCACGTCGGCCTGCTGGGCCGCCTTGACTGCTTCATCGATCAGCACGGCGGCTGGGCGCAGGTCATCGACGATTTCCGGGGCATCGAAGTTGAGGAAGTTCAGATAGTCGAAGATCGCCTTGTCGCCGGTGATGTTGGAGCCTTTGGCGTAGACCAGCTTGGCCTTGCCATCCATGGCGCGGCGCAGGCCTTCGCGCACGGTCACCGAATGCACCGGTTTGCCGTCGGCGGCCCAGCTGCCCATCATGTCGATCGGTGCATCGGCCAGCGGGCCGACCAGGGCGATCGTGCCGGCCTTCTTCAGGGGCAGGGTCTGGTTGCGGTTTTCCAGCAGGACCAGGCTGCGGCGGGCCACGTCACGCGCGGCGTCGCGGTGCAGGCGGTCGTTGCCGTAGTAGTCCTTGAGGTCGGTTTCGGCCTTGCCGATTCGCACGTACGGGTCTTTGAACAGGCCCATGTCGTACTTGGCGCCCAGCACTTCGCGCACCGCCTGGTCCAGCTCGCCCTGGGTCACTTCGCCGGCCTTCAGCAGCCCTGGCAGCTCTTCGCCGTACAGGGTGTCGTTCATGCTCATGTCGATGCCGGCCTTGATCGCAAGCTTCGCGGCTTCTCGGCCGTCGCGGGCGACGCCGTGGCGAATCAGCTCCTGGATGGCGCCGTGGTCGCTGATGGTCACGCCCTTGAAGCCCCACTCCTTGCGCAGCAGGTCGTTCATCAACCAGGTATTGGAGGTGGCTGGCACGCCATTGATCGAGTTGAGCGCCACCATCACTCCGCCCGCACCTGCGTCGAGCGCGGCGCGGTAGGGCGGCAGGTAGTCGTTGTACATTTTCGGCAGGCTCATATCGACCGTGTTGTAGTCGCGGCCGCCTTCCACCGCGCCGTACAGGGCGAAGTGCTTGACGATGGCCATGATGCTGTCGGGGTTGGCCGGGCTGCTGCCCTGGAACGAGCGGACCATCACCTGGCCGATTCTGGAGGTCAGGTAGGTGTCTTCACCGAAACCTTCACTGGTGCGGCCCCAGCGCGGGTCGCGGGCGATATCGACCATCGGGGCGAAGGTCATGTCCAGGGCGTCGGCCGCGGCTTCGATGGCTGCGGTGCGGCCGACCTTGGCAATGGCGTCCATGTCCCAGGTGGCGGCCATGCCCAGGCCGATCGGGAAAATGGTGCGTTCGCCGTGCACGGTGTCGTAGGCGAAGAACATCGGAATCTTCAGACGGCTGCGCATGGCCGCGTCCTGCATCGGCCGGTTCTCGGGCGCGGTGCGCGAGTTGAAGGTACCGCCGATACGCCCTGCGGCGATTTCCTCGCGGATCTTCTCGTGCGGCATCTCCGGGCCGATGCTGATCAGGCGCAACTGGCCGATCTTCTCGGCCTCGGTCATCTGGCTGATCAGGTGATTGATGAACGCCTGCTTGTCTTGCAGGGGCGGGGCGGTTTGGGCGGCGAGGGCCGCCTGACTGGCAAGGCCCATGGCCAGGCCCAGCAAAGACAGTTTCATCATGGATTCCGTTGTGGGGCCTCTACCGTATCCACAGTGATACGCGCGCGGCCGAAGTTATCAGGCGACTATTGTTGTACAGTTCGGGGGCAATGCTGCCAGCGGCGGATTATGCCTGAATATATCGGCTGCCGATGGCGCCCTGCGTGCCTGGACAACAACAATAAGAACGATCGAGAGACCGCTGGCATGACCCCTTTCAACGAATACGATCAACGCCAGATCGCCGAAGCCATTGCCCGCGCCGAACGGCGCACCGATGCCGAACTGGTCACGGTGCTGGCCAGGCGTGCCGACGATTACGCCTACCTGCCGCTGTTCTGGGCTGCCGTGCTGGCCTTGGCCGTGCCTGGCCTGCTGCAGTTAGTGCTTGGCTGGCCCGGTATGCGTGGCCTGCTGGTGGCCAATGTGCTGGTGTTCATCGGTTTGTGCCTGCTGTTGCGCAACCCGCGCCTGGCCGGCTGGTTGATCCCCCGTGCCTTGCGCCGCTGGCGTGCGTCGAGCCTGGCCCGTCAGCAGTTTCGCGAGCAGAACCTGCAGCGCACCACGGCTGCCACGGGGGTGCTGATTTTCGTCAGCGAGGCGGAGCGGCATGTGGAGATCCTGGTCGACCAAGGGGTCGAGCGTTACCTCGATGCCAGCGCCCGCGCGGCCATCGTCGGCCGTTTTGCCGAACAGGTCCGCCAGGGTCGGACCGTGCAGGGGTTTGTCGAATGCATCGAGGCCTGTGGCGAGGCACTCAGCCAGCATGTACCCCCCACCCATACGCGCAACGAGCTGCCTAATCGCCTGGTCATTCTGGACTGAACGCGGCTGGCGAGTGAGGGGGCGGCAAGCTCGCCGCCACACCTGTAGAATACGGGGTATTGCGCAACGCGCCCCCTGCTACCCGAGGCACCGTTTTTCATGTCCGCCAGTTCTTCTGCTTCAACCGCGCCAGATGCGCGTGCCCAGTTCCTCGCGCTGTTGAGCACCGCCCTGCACGGCAATACCTTGGTCAAACTGGTGCTGGCGCGCCACGTCGGTGCCGACTCGACCTTGCAGCGGATCATCGCCAAACCGTTGCAGGTCAAGGGCCAGCCCTGCCTGTCGCTGGTGTATCGCCACCAGACCCGGGACATCACCCGCAACCTGCCGCTGGAGCAGGCCGAAGTGCTGGTGGCTGAATTGCTGCCTGAGAGTTTTCGCAATGCCCACCTGTTCGATGCCGACGGCGAAGTGCAGTTGACGTTCAGCAAGAAGGGCAAGCCCATGCTCCAGCGCCACGGCGCCCAGGCCCCGCGTGAAGCGGCAGCGAGCAGTGCCCATGACCGCGAGAAGAAGCGCTACCTGGAATTGTCGCGGCCCTTCCTGCGTGACCTGGGTGTGACCGATGCACAAGGGGCGTTGATCCCGTCGATGTCGCGCAAGTGGAAGCAGATCAACAAGTTCATCGAGGTGTTCGAGCACGCCCTGGCCAGCGCGCCGGTGCCAGCCGAACAGGCCCTGCGGGTGGCCGACTTCGGCTCGGGCAAGGGCTACCTGACCTTTGCCATGCACGACTACCTGCGCAATACCCTGGGCCGCGAAGCCCAGGTGACGGGTGTCGAGCTGCGCCAGGAAATGGTCGACCTGTGCAACGCCGCCGCTGCGCGGCTTGAGCACCCTGGCCTTGAGTTCCAGTGCGGTGATGTGCGCAGCGTGGTGCCCGAAGCGATCGAGGTGATGATCGCCTTGCACGCCTGCGACATCGCCACCGACTACGCCATCCACACCGGCATCCGTTGCAACGCCGCGATCATCATGTGTTCGCCGTGCTGTCACAAACAGATCCGCCCGCAGTTGCACAGCCCGGGGTTGCTGCAGCCGATGCTGCAGTACGGCCTGCACCTGGGGCAGCAGGCCGAGATGCTCACCGACAGCCTGCGCGCGCTGTACCTGGAAGCCTGTGGTTATGAGACCAAGGTGTTCGAGTTCATCTCGCTGGAGCACACCAACAAGAACAAGATGATTCTGGCGGTGAAGCGCAGGCAGGCGGTGGATAACGGGGCGCTGCTGGAGAAGATTGCGCAGCTCAAGGCGTTTTATGGGGTGCAGGAGCATTGCCTGGAGACACTGTTGCGCGGGGATGGGTTGATCTGAGCGCGGCAACTGGCACCAGCCCCCATTCATACCAGCCGGGCCGAAGGTGCATTGTTCCTGAATACGCGTAGGAGAATTCTCAAGACCACCTAGCGGCCGAGTTTGGCGCGAGGATAGCTGTAGTGTGGCGTGCATGCGTCAGATGGCTTGGTTGTCATTTGACAACTTTGTTATTGCAAGCCCACACTGGAGAAAAGCTGATGACACGCCCCAGTCATGCCAAGAAGGAGGTCGAGCAGGCCTTGAAGCACGCTGAGTTACAGGGGTGGCGAGTCGTGGTGGGTGGGGGGCATTGCTGGGGGAAGATGTATTGCCCCTTCAACGACACCGATTGCCGTTGTGCAGAGTTTTGCATCACTAGCGTCTGGAGTACCCCCAAGAATCCTGGAAATTTCGCACGCCAGCTCCGGCGTGTCGTGGATAACTGCTCTGGCAACAGGATGGCGAAAGGCGCAGCAAATGTGGCTGAGGAACGGTAGCGATGGAATATGAATTCACCCTCAAGTATCAACTGAACGAAGACGAAGATGCCGATGCGCTTCTGGAGCGCCTGGCCCAGGCAGGCTGTGAGGACGCATTGGTTGGCGTAGGCCAGCCCGGTCGCTTGGCGCTGGCTTTTGTCCGCGAGTCTCCATCGGCCCGGGAGGCCATCGAGAGTGCGCTCAAGGATGTTCGCGAAGCAGTGCCTGAGGCACGCCTGATCGAAGCGACGCCAGACCTCGTCGGGCTTACTGATGTGGCTGAAATCGTGGGTGTTTCGCGCCAGAACATGCGCAAACTGATGCTCTCACACGCTCATAGCTTCCCTGCGCCCATTCACGAGGGAAGTGCTTCGCTTTGGCATCTGGCTGAAATTCTGGTTTGGTTGCAAGCCCGCGGCAGCTACGCTATCGGCCAGGAGACCCTTGAACTGGCTCGCGTCGCGATGACGGTCAATGTATCAAGCGCATACCAGCGCGTCTTCGGTGATTCACCGAAGCTGGCCTATTGAACCGATAAGCCCTGCTCGCCTCAACGGCGAGCAGTCGGCACCTCGATCGCCAGTTCCGCCAACCCCAACGGATGCGTGCTCGCATCGAAAAAGTGCAGCGCAGTCGCCGGCAGATCCCCGAACCGATCAATGTAGTGCTGCTTCTGATTGATCACTGAAGCCTCCCCCAACGGCCGGATGGCAATCGACAAATGGCGGGGGCGAGCTTGGCGAACAGCCTCGACCAAGTGCTGGTCACTGTTGTCCAGATGCTGCCCGAACAGGCACAGCCCCTGGCTTTCCTGCGCGAGTTGCCCCAGGCACCAGTTCAGGTAGTCCGAGTGACGAATAGCGCGAAGCTTCTCGTCGCTGCGGTCTTCGTTGACGAACAACGGCACTTCACCCGGAATGTTCACGGCAAAGCCATCGAGCAGTTCGGCGCTTTCGGCGCTGCGCTGGCGGGTAGTGCCATCCGGCAGCTTCAGCAGGTGCAGGCCGCCATGCAGGTGCAGTACGCGGGTGCCTTCGCTGCGGGTGCGGCGTACGTCGAAAAAACCCTGCTCATCGAACAGCTCGGCAAAACCTTGCGGGGCGTGCTGCACGGCCCATGGCAGGATCAGGTCGTAGTTGCTGGTGTAGATGTTGCGATAGCCGCGCAGGGCCTGGTTCAGCGTGGCCAGCGTGGTGGCCGGCATCAGCGGCCAGGGCAGGTGCAGCGTGCGCACAGCATGGATCAGCGCTTCCTTGATCGAGTAATAGCGGTTCAGCGGCGCGGTGGAGTTGATGGCCAGGGCGGCATTGGCCCGTACGGTGGTGTTCAGCGCGCTGAGCACCGGCTCGAACAGTTCCGTGGAAAGCGACTTGAACAGGGCCTGGTCACTGATCGCCAAACCCTTCTTACGGCCCGCACGTTGCGCTTCCTCGAACAGCGAGAAATAGCCAAACGGCTTCCACAGTGCGCGGCTGGCGCCGTTGCCCAGCAGCAGGGCGTCGCAAGGGTGGCGTTGGTCGAGTGCTGGCCAGGTGGCGAGGTGAGTGTCAGGTGCGGGCATGCGGGGTCCGTTGGGCGGCGCGGGAAACGGGGGCGACTTTAACATGCCAGGCAAGCCCCTGGTGATTGAGGCTGGCGATGGCCAGAAGGCTTGCATGATAATGATATTGATTCATATTAACGCCGCGGCGTTCAATGACCTCCTTCCTTTATTCAGCCGCTGGCGCACGGCTCCTATTGCGCCATACCCGGTAAGCGCGGATCCCGGCCCGTACCGAGCCGAACAGCAGTTTGTCCTCCATCTCCCGGGCCATCCCTGAGCGCACCAGCATGCGCAGGAAGGTGCCACGGGCGCGGGCGATGGCGAAGAAGATGCCTTGGGCGGCCAGGGTGTCGCGCACCTCGCGCAGTGCGGCGATGCCGCTGACGTCGATGCTGGTCACCGCTTCGGCATCGAACAGCACGGCCTTGGGTTGGGCCTGGCTCTGCACGGCTTCCAGCAGGCGCATCTTGAAGTAGTCGGCGTTGAAGAACAGGATCGCGTCGTCGAAGCGGTACACCACCAGGCCCGGCACGGTGCGGGCGTCCTTGAACTTGCGGATGTCGACCTGGCCCTCGGTGCCTGGCAGCCAGCCCAGCACCGCGTCGGTGGGTTGGTAGATGCTGTACAGCAAGCGCAGGATCGCCAGGGTCACGGCAAATACGATACCCGGCAGCACGCCCAGGCCCAGTACGCCAACCGTGGTCAGCAGGCACAGCCAGAACTCGAAGCGGCTCAGGCGCCTTATGGTCTTCAGCGACTTGATGTCGATCAGCCCCCAGCCTGCCATCAGCAGCACGGCGCCCAGCGCCGCCTGGGGGATCCAGGCCATGGGGGCGGTGAAAAACAGCAAAATCAGGGCGATCACCAGCGCGGCGATGATCCCCACCAGTTGGCTCTTGCCGCCGACCATGTCGTTGACTGCGGTGCGTGAATCGGCGCCACTGATGGCAAACCCTTGGGACATCCCCGCAGCCAGGTTGCTTACGCCCAGCGCCACGAACTCATGGTTGGCATTGATGGCATAGCCATGGCGCGCAGCAAAGCTGCGGGCGGTGAGCATCGCGCTGCAGAAACTGACGGTGGCGATACCCAAGGCATCGCGCAACAGGCTCTTCATTTCTGCCAGGTTGCTTTGCGGCCAGGCCAGTTGCGGCATGCCGGCCGGTACCGGGCCGAGGATAGCGACACCCAAGCGGTCCAGGCCGAACAGGCCGACCAGTACGGTGAACAGTGCCACGGCCACCAGCGCCGCAGGCAGCCGTGGGTAGCGCTGTGGCAACCAGATCAGCAGGGCCAGCGCGCACAGGCCGATGGCCAGGGTAGGCAGGTGAATCTCGCCCAGGCGCTGCAGGAAGTTGACCAGGCTGAGGATGAACCCATCGCCCTCGATCTTGAACCCCACCACCTTGGACAACTGCCCGGCGATCAGGCTCAGCCCGATGCCGTTGAGGTAGCCGATCAGGATCGGCCGCGAGAAGAAACTGGCGATGAAGCCCGCTCGGGCCAGCCCCGCCGCGATCAGCATCAAGCCAACCAGCACGGTGACGATCACCGACAGTTCGGCGATGCGCTGTGGGTCGCCCAGTGCCAGGGGCGCCACGGCGCCGGCGATCATTGCGCAAGTGGCGGCGTCCGGGCCGACCATCAGCTGGCGCGAACTGCCGATCAGGGCGTACACCATCATGGGCAGTACGCACGCATACAGGCCATATTGCGGTGGCAGGCCGACGATCTGGGCGTAGGCGATGGCGATGGGGATCTGGATGGCGGCAACCGACAACCCGGCCTGCAGGTCAGCGTGGAACCACGCGCGGCGGTAGTGCAGCAGGTTGGCGAGGCCAGGTAGCCAGCGGGACAGAAACATGCGGGGTCCTTTCTGAATGTTTCACGAATCCCTGAAGCATATGCGCTTCAAGCCGTTTCGCTTGCAAGCGGATTCGTCGGTCGCGCATTCAAGCGGATCGGCAACAAAGTGGCCATGGGCCAGGTCAAGGAAAGGGCTTGGAGATGGAAAGGCGGGGACCAGAAACGAAAAAAGGAGCCAAGGCTCCTTTAAACAGCGATGACGTTGCTGGAACGTCATGCGGGAATGCGTGGTGGAGCGGGTAGAGGGAATCGAACCCTCAACTAAAGCTTGGGAAGCTTTCGTTTTGCCACTAAACTATACCCGCGTCTGCGTTCGACTTTTTACCAGAACCCTTCACGAATTAGAAGCCCAAGTTATAAAAAAGCTTGTCGGCGGCCCATAGCCTGCGGGTAATCACTACAGGACGCCGATGCGCTCAGATGGCCAGTGCATGCTGCCCCTGTACGTGCTGGTAGCGTTGACGTGGCTCACGCTCGGTTGGCTTGAGGAAGCCGAGCAGTACGCTGCGGGTGTCTTCGCAGGCTGCCTTGGTCTCCATGTCGAGGAAGTGCCCGGCATCGCGGATGACACTGAAGTGGCTCTTGCCTACATGGCGGCCAAACTCACGGGCATCTTCGGCCGTGGTGTATTCGTCACGTTCGCCGTTGATGAACAGCACCGGGATGTCGATGTTGCGCGCCCTGCTCAATGCCCGTTCCAGGTCATGTTGCAGCACCTCGTTGATGTGAAAGTGCATCTGCGCGTACTCGTGGCTGTCCAGGCTGCTGACGTGGCGGTAGTTGAAGCGCTTGAACAGTGACGGCAGGTGCTTGCCGATGGTGTCGTTGACCAGGTTGCCGACCTGGTAGCGATCACAGGCGGCCAAGTACTGGCAGCCACGGTCCAGGTAGTCGCGCATCGGTTCATTGATCACCGGCGAGAACGAACTCACCACGGCCTTCTTCACCCGCCGCGGCTGGTGCGCCAGCGCCAGCAGCGTGCTTGCACCGCCCCACGAGAACGACATCACGTGGTCGGCCTGGAAGTGCTCGATCAGCTCAAGAAGGATATGCGCCTCGGCCTCCTTGGTAATCAGCCGCTCCTGGCGGTTGTGCGGCTTGGACTTGCCGGCGTACGGCTGGTCGAACAGCACGACGTTGAATTGCGGGTGCAGGTTACGCACCGTCTGGGCGAACGAGGCCGTAGTGGCCAGCGAGCCGTTGATCAAAATGATCGTCTTCTCGGCTGCATCCGCGCGATGGAACTCCGTGTAAACCCGATACTGACCTTGGATATCAAGTACAGCAATTTCTGGCCTCATGTCATCGACTCCTGGCGCAAAAAGGGTATTCGCGTCACCTAGGGTGCACGTTCTTTATGACAGGTAGGCATTTGCCTTGAAGAGTAACGGGGGGCCCAGTGTCGATCCTTGGCACACGTGTCGACGGTATTGTTTTTGGCGGGCAATTTGCCGTGCCCCAAGGCATCTAGGCCTTGGGTGGCCGGCAAAAAGTGTCTTCGGCTGCGGGCGTGACTCACGAGTCACATGCAGACTGACGATTTGGATTCAAGCAGTGGCCTGGGAATCCTGCAAGTGCCGTTCGGGTAAAAATGTGACCTGAACCGCTGGGCGGTCGTATTGGACCAGGCAGAGGCCTAGACGCCGGCAACTTCCTCGTCGGTCAACGCCCTGTAGGCGCCTGGCGCCAACCCTGGGTCCAGGCGAATCGCGCCCATGCTCTCACGGTGCAACCCCACCACCTTGTTGTCGAAATGGCCGAACATGCGTTTGACCTGATGGTACCGCCCCTCGACGATCGCCAGCCGGGCCCGGCGCGGGCCGAGGATGTCGAGCTGGGCGGGCAGGGTGGTGAGGTTTTCGAATGCAAAGTACAGGCCTTGCTGGAACGTGGCGGCATAGTGCGGGCCAATGTCGTCCTCGGTCTCGACCAGGTAATGCTTGGGCAGCTTGGTGGTTGGCTGGGTCAGGCGCCGTGACCATTGGCCGTCGTTGGTCAGGATCAGCAGGCCGGTGGTGTTGAAGTCCAGGCGCCCGGCAATGTGCAGGTCCTCGCGCATCTCGGCGGGCAGTAGCTCAAGCACCGTGCGGTGCTGCGGGTCGAGCGTGGCACTGACGTACCCGGCTGGCTTGTTGAGCATCAGGTAGCGCGCCGGCCGCCCGGCCTGCAGCAGTTGCTCATCCACTTCGACGCGGCTGAACTCACGCACCGGGGTCAACGGGTCGGCCGCGACGATGCCATCGACCCGCACACGGCGCTGCACCAGCAGCAGGCGAACTTGCTGGCGGTTGTAACAGGGCAGGTTGGCAAGGAAACGGTCAAGGCGCATGGCGAACAGGGCAGAAGAAGCGGGCGCGCAGTCTAGCGCTTTGTGCCGGGCGCTGCTGCCTGCAGTTGCGTTTCGACTGCTGCACAGCGTGGGCACAGGCAGGCCTTGTCCCTTAATTCGGCGGGCAGGGCCTGGAGCACGGCGGGGTCGATGGTCACGCTGTAGCACCAACAGGCCTGGGTGGCGCTGCGGGGGTCGGCGAGGCTGCACTGGTTGAGGGCGCCGCAGGCGGGGCAGTGCTGGCTGTCATTCATGGCTGGGTCCGGGGGCTTCACTGCAGACGCGGTTGCGGCCGGCCTGCTTGGCACGATAGAGCGCGCGGTCGGCGCGGGTCAGCAGGGCATGCAAGGTATCACCCGGCTGCAGGCTGCTAAGGCCGATGCTGGTGGTCAGGCGCAAGGGTTGGTCGTCATAGCTGAAGGTCAGTTGCTCGGTGCGGCGACGGATTTTCTCCGCCACTTCGATGGCTTGCCGGCCTTGTGCTTCACGCAGCAGCACGATGAACTCCTCACCGCCCCACCGGCACAGTATATCCGACTGGCGCAGGCTGCCCTGCAGCACATTGGCGAACTGGCGCAGCACTTCGTCGCCTGCCAGGTGGCCGTGGGTGTCGTTGAGGGCCTTGAAGTGGTCAAGGTCGATCAACAGCGCCACCAGTGGGCCGCTGTCACGCTGGGCTTCATGCAAGGCCTGGGCGGCCAGCAGGTCGAAGCTGCGCCGGTTGGGCAGGCCGGTAAGGCTGTCGAGGGTGGCCAGCGCCTCGGTGCTGGCCTGGTGGCGCTTGACCATGGCATGCACCAGCGCCAGCACCACCAGGGTGATCATCGCGCAGATCGCCAGGTTCAGGTACAGCGAGTGGCGGATGCGGTCCAGAGCACCGGTCTCGCGCTTGTCCACCAGCAGATACCAGTCCAGCTCGGGAAGGTGGCGCACATTCAGGAAGTGGCTGTGGTTGTCGCTGTCGCGGTATTCGTGGCTGCCTTCACCGGGTATCGGTTGCTGGGCCAGCAGGTCGCTCAGTTCGGGGTTGTCGCTCAGCGGCTGGCCGACCCGCAGGCCATGCGGGCCACCGTCGGAGCCGGTCAGCAGGACCTTGCCCTTGGCGTCGGTGAACAGCACCGAGCGCTGGTAGCGCCGCTGGTACTGGTCGATCAGCTTGACCACCGACGACACGCTCAGGCCTACGCCGGCGGCGCCGATAAAGCGCTGTTGGTAATCCAGCACCTGGTAGTTGATGAATACCGTCAGGCTGTCCTGGTTGGCCATGTCCAGGTCGACGTTGATCTCGTAGGGTGCCTTGAGGTCGCGCAGGCGGAAGTACCAGGCATCGCGCCAGCTGCCTGGCTTGATCTGCTTGAGCACACCCTTGGCCTGATAGTAGGTGAGGCTGCGTTCAGAGACGAAAAACGAGGTGAAGGTGTCCTGCTTGCCCATGATCTCGCCCAGGTAGCGGGTGATGCGCTGGGTGTCCTGCTCACCGGACAGCACCCAGTCCCGCAGGAAGGTGTCCTGGGCCATCATCGAGGCGATCAGCACGGGGCGGATCAGGTCTTTCTGGATTTCCGAATAGACCGTGTCGGAGGTCAGTGGCAGTTCGGTATTGACGATGCCATCGCGGATGGCGCTGCGCGAGGCGAAGTAGCTGAGCAGTGAGGTGGCGAGGAAGCCGCTGGCCAGCAACATCAGCAGGGTAATGATCAGCGAGCGCTGCGAAAACAGAGCGGAACGTACAGGCATGATCTTCCCGTGATGTGTGCCAAGGCGCTCATTCTAGTGAGATGGCCGGCAAATGACTGCAAGTTTTTCAGGGTTATCCGAGCTGTTTCAAATTATTGCAAAAATGGCACTGCACCCGGGTCTGGCGGTCTTATTCAGTATCGATGAACGCCTTACGCATCGATGCTCGCCAGCGCCGCTGTGCGGGCACTCCAGCGGTCCAGGAGGCCGCCATGTCCTATCGAATTCTGTTGATCGCCCTGCTGGGTCTGATGACGTCCGCCTGCGCCCCTTACTACGGTGGCGGGGGCTACTACCGTTCCGATTACTACACCAGCGACCGCTACGTGTCGCCGGGGTATTACCGCCACGACCGCTACTATGTGGCGCCGCAACCGCGCTACTACTACCAGCCAGCACCGCGCTACTACCGCCCGGCGCCGGTGCCGCAATACAGGCCACACCCCCAGCCAGGGATGAACCAGTGGCACGGTAACCCGCGGTATGACTATGGCAATCGCCAGCGCTATGACTATGGGCGCGACCGCGATCGTCACGACTATCGCGATGGCAGCCAGCGTTACCAGAACGATCGCTGGCACTCCAATGGGCGTGGGGATCGTGACCGCAGGCCGGAGGGCGGCCGGGGGCAGGGCCGCAACTGGCAGCGGTGATGCAATGGGGGGCGCTTTGCGCCCCTTTCCACGACCCGGTCATACCTGATCAGCGAGATCCGCCAACGGGTGGCGCCCTTCCCAGACCTTGGCAAAGTGCGCCTCGACCACCGCCGCCGGTACCTGGGCTACATCCGGCCAGTGCCAGCGCGGCTGATTGTCTTTGTCCAGCAGGCGTGCGCGCACCCCTTCGCTGAAGTCCGGGTGTCGGCAGCAGTTCAGGCTCATGCTGTATTCCATCTGGAAGACCTGCGCCAGCGACAGGTGCCGCGCCCGGCGAATCTGTTCCCAGACCAGGTGCGCCGTCAGCGGGCAGCCTTCGTGCAGCCGTTTGCCGGCTTCGGCCAGCAGCGGGTCATCATGGTATTTCAGGCCCTCCAGTGCCCGCCACGCGGCGGCTGGGTCGGCAACGTCGAGCAACCGATCGATCTCGTCGCGGCGGGGCAGCCACTGCGCTTCGGGCAGCTCGGCGCAGGCGCGGTGCTGTTCGGCCTTGAGCAGGCTGTTCAATTGCAGGGCGGTCTGTTCCTGCCAGTTCAGTTGCAGCAACTCTTCGATCAACGCCTCTTGCTGGTACTCACCCAGGAACCGGTCGGCCAGGCCCAGGTCGAGGGCATCATGGGCGTTGATCGGGGCGCCGGTGAGCCCCAGAAACAACCCGAGCTTGCCTGGCAGGCGGGCCAGGAACCAACTGGCGCCGACGTCGGGGTACAAACCAATGCTGATCTCTGGCATGGCCAGGCGGCTACTGGGGGTGACGATGCGCACGCTGGCGCCTTGCAACAAGCCCATGCCCCCGCCCAGCACATGCCCATGCCCCCAGCACAGCAAGGGTTTGGGGTACGTGTGCAGGGCGAAATCGAGGCGGTATTCTGCGGCGAAGAAGGCGGCGGCCAACGGCGGCACGCTGCCCGGGTGTGCCCGGCAGGCCTGGGCCAGCGCACGCACATCGCCCCCCGCGCAGAACGCCCTGGCGCCGTTGCCGCGCAACAGCACGCAGACGATTTCGGGGTCGCGGGCCCAGGCGTGCAGTTGTTCGCCGAGCACTTCGATCATCCGCAGGTTCAGCGCATTCAGCGCTTTGGGTGCATCCAGGGTGGCGATGCCGATGCCGGCGCCATCGGCACCGGTGAGTACCTCGCAATGAATGGACATGGACTACCTCTCGCAGGTCATGGCTCAAGTATGGCCTGCCTGGGCGATCATGCCGGTCGTCGGTCGGATCGTTTGACAAGCGGGAGTGGCTTACCTAGTGTCGCGCCATTGTTTACGGATGGCCCCATGACTGACGACGATCGCATCAAACTCGAACCCAGCTGGAAAGCCGCATTGCGCGACGAATTCGACCAGCCCTACATGCATCAGCTGCGTGAATTCCTGCGTCAGGAGCACGCAGCCGGCAAGGAAATCTACCCACCGGGCCCGCTGATCTTCAATGCGCTCAATTCGACGCCGCTGCCGCAGGTCAAGGTGGTGATCCTCGGCCAGGACCCTTATCACGGCCCCGGGCAGGCCCATGGCCTGTGCTTCTCGGTGCAGCCCGGCATTGCCACGCCGCCGTCGCTGGTTAATATCTACAAGGAGCTGCAACGCGACCTGAACATCCCGATCGCCAGCCACGGCTATTTGCAGAGCTGGGCCGAGCAGGGCGTGCTGCTGCTCAACACGACCATGACCGTGGAGCGTGCCAATGCGGCTTCGCATGCCAAGAAAGGCTGGGAGTTCTTTACCGACCGCGTCATACAGGTGGTCAGCGAGCAGTGCCCGAACGTGGTGTTCCTGCTGTGGGGCGCGCATGCCCAGGGCAAGCAGAAGCTGATCGACGGCACCAAGCACCTGGTGCTCAAGTCGGTGCATCCGTCGCCGTTGTCGGCGTACCGTGGGTTTCTCGGCTGCGGGCATTTCAGCCGGGCCAATGGCTTCCTTGAACAGCGCGGGTTGGCACCGATCAACTGGGCCTTGCCGCCGCTGTGACAGACCGCATCACCTCCCTCGCGGGTTGATGCGTATTTCAGCTTTGCCCAGCATTCCAGAGCCGGAACAACGGCTCTGCCAGAAACAGCACGAACAGCAAGCGCATCACCTGCAACGCCGTCACCAGCGGCACCGACAACTGCAGGGTTTCGGCTGTCAGGCTCATCTCGGCAATCCCGCCCGGCATCATCCCCAGCGTCAACGAGCGCAGGTCCAGTGCGGTCATCACGCTCAATGCCCAGGCGGCACTGGCGGCGATCAGCATGCACAAGGCCGTGGCCACCAGGGTACGCCCCAGGAACGACGGTGCCCGGCGGAAGAACGCACGGTTGAAGTGACATGCCAGCCCGCTGCCGATCAACCACTGGCCGACTTGGCTGGCACCCTCGGGCAGGGCGATCTGCAGGTTGCCGGCAAGGCTTACCGTGGCCGCCACCAGCAAGGGGCCGAACAGCCAGGGGTTGGGCTGGCGCAGGCGTTGCCAGAGCAGCGCCACGGCAATGCCCAGCGGTGCGATCAACGCCAGCCAGCCCCAGCTGACGCTGCCCGCGTGGTTCAGCGCCACCCCGTCACCCAGCAGCAACTTGAACAGCGCGGGCACGCACAGCACCACTGCCAGCACCCGCAAGCTCTGCGCTGCGGCGACCTGGCTGAGCACTGCGCCGTTGCGCGCCCCCAGGTTGACCATCTCCCCCGACCCACCCGGCATGCTGGCGAAGAAGGCGGTCGCGCGGTCCTCGCCGGTGCGGCGCAGCAACCACACGCTGATGACGCTGGACAGGGTAGTGAACAGCGCGCCAAAGAAGATCAGCGCAAAGTGGCTGGCCACCTGCTCGATAACCGCCGGGGTGAAGTGCAGGCCGATGCCGATGCCGATGATCCATTGCCCGCATTTGCGGCCATGGGGGATTTCCGAAAGTTGCCAGGGCGTCAGGCAGCGCACCAGGATGATCGCCAGCAACGAGCCGACCATCCAGGGCAAAGGCCAGCCGACCCGGCTGGCGAGATACCCGCCAGCAAGGCCGACCAGCCCGGTAGCCCAGTACAGCGGCAACGACCGATCAGGCATCAGCCATGGCCCGGCGTTGCTGGCTGCGCTTGCGCCAGATACGCAGCAGCGGCAGGCAGAGCATGCAGCCCACCAATACCCAGACACCCAGGCTGATCGGGCTCGACCAGAGGATGCCCAGCTCACCGTTGGAGATCGACAGCGCACGTCGCAGGTTCTGTTCCATCAGCCCGCCGAGGATGAAACCGAGCAGGATCGGCGACAGCGGGAAGTCCAGCTTACGCAGGATATAGCCCATGATGCCGATGCCGACCATCAGGAACAGGTCGAAGGTGGTGGCATGCACGGCGTACACGCCGATCGCGGTGATGATCGCGATGACCGGCACCAGCGCCCAGTTCGGTACCGCAAGGATGCGGGTGAAGATGCGGATCATCGGGATGTTGAGGATCACCAGCATGATGTTGGCGATGAACAACGAGGCGATCAGGCCCCAGACGATGTCGGGCTGCTGCTCGAACAGCAGTGGGCCGGGGGTGATGTTGTACAGGGTCAGTGCACCGATCATCACTGCCGTGGTACCTGAGCCTGGCACACCCAGGGTCAGCATCGGTACCAGGGCGCCGCAGCAGGACGCACCGATGGCGGTTTCCGGGGCGGCCAGGCCGCGGGCATCGCCCTTGCCGAACGTGCCGCTTTCGCCGGCGATACGCTTCTCGGTCATGTAGGCCACGGCACTGGCCAGGGTGGCGCCAGCGCCCGGCAGCACGCCCATGATGAAGCCGAGCAGGCCGCAGCGGATGTTGACCACGAACACCGAGGCGGCTTCCTTGAAGTTGAACAGCATGCGCCCGGTGGCCTTGACTGCCTGGTGGCCATGGTGGGTCTTTTCCAGCAGCAGGAGGATTTCGCTGACCGAGAACAGCCCCAGCACCAGCACCACGAACTGGATGCCGTCTGCCAGGTGCACGCTGTCACCGGTGAAGCGGTACACGCCGCTGTTGGCATCGATGCCGACTGCCGACAGGAACAGGCCGATCAGTGCGGCGATGAAGGTTTTCAATGGCTTGTCGCCGGCCATGCCGCCCAGGGCGACGATGGCGAACACCATCAGCACGAAGTACTCGGCCGGGCCGAAGGCGATGGCCCATTTCGCCAACAGCGGGGCGAACAGCACCATGCCGCAGGTGGCGATGAAGGCGCCGATGAACGAACTCCAGGCAGACAGCGACAGCGCCACGCCGGCCAGGCCCTGACGGGCCATCGGGTAGCCGTCGAGGGTGGTCATCACGGTCGAAGCTTCGCCCGGGATGTTCAGCAGGATCGAGCTGATGCGCCCGCCGTATTCACAGCCCAGGTAAACCGCGGCCAGCAGGATCAGTGCCGACTCAGGGGGCAGGCCCAGGGCAAAAGCGATGGGGATCAGCAGCGCCACGCCGTTGATCGGGCCCAGGCCCGGCAACAGTCCGACCACGGTGCCGATCAGGGTGCCACAGAGGGCGGTGACCAGGTTGTACGGGCTCAGGGCGACGCCAAAGCCCTGGCCCAGATAGCTCAAGGTATCCATGTGTCAGTTCTCCAGTACGCTCAGCAGGCCAAGGGGCAGGGGCACGTCCATGACGCGGTCGAACAGCCAGTAGAGGAACAGGCTCATGCCGACCACTACGATGGCGCTGTGCAACCAGCGCCCGCCGTACAGCCGGGCCATCGGCAGGCCGACCAGGATCGCGCTGAGGATGAAGCCCAGGGCTTCGAAGGTGGCAGCGAAGACGACCAGCAGGCCGACACAGGCGGCGATCTTGATCAGGGTTTCGCGGTCCAGTTCGGGTTCGTCGTCCTTGCGCACGATCGGCGTGGGGCGGATCACCAGGTACAGCAGGCCCAGGCCCATCAGGCCGAGCATCAACAGCGGGTAGGCGCGCGGGCCAACCGGCTCGTAGGAAAACGCAGCCTGGTACGGCCAGGCCATCACGGCCAGGGCGGCGCAGACGGCCAGCAAGGCCAGGGCGAAGAGACGTTGCAGGATCATCGGGAATCCTCGTTTTTATTGTGAACAGCGCGGCCTTTGTGGGAGCGGGCTTGCCCGCGAACACCGGCAAAGCCGGTGCCATGCATCGCGGGGCAAGCCCGCTCCCACAAGGGCGGTGACAGGTCGTTAGGCCTTACTGGATCAGGCCGAATTCCTTGGCCAGTGCCTTGTAGTCAGCCACCTGCTTCTTCACATAGCCGTCCAGCTCTTCACCGGTCATGGCGAACGGGAACAGCTCGCGCTGGTCACGCAACGTGGCGAAGTCTTCGGAGGCCAGCATCTTGTCGAACGAGGCTTTCCACCAGGCGTAGTCTTCGTCGCTCACCTTCGGCCCGAGGTAGAAGCCGCGTACTACCGGCCAGACGATGTCGTAGCCCTGCTCCTTGGCGGTGGGGATGTCTTTCATCTCCGGCTCGTCCAGGCGGTTCTCGGAGAACACCGCGAGGATGCGCATGTTGCCGCTCTGGATGTGCGGCATGGAGTCGGAGATGTCGGTGGAGCCCACCTGGATATGCCCGCCCAGCAGCGCGGTGGCAATTTCGCCGCCGCCTTCCAGGGCCACGTAGCGCAGGTCACGCGGGTTGATACCGGCGGCCTTGGCGATCAGTGCGGTCTGCATCCAGTCCTGGCTGCCGACGGTGCCGCCAGAGCCGATCACCACCTTGCCCGGGTCTTTTTTCAGCGCGGCGACCAGGTCGTCGAGGGTCTTGTAGGGCGAATCGCTTTTCACGGCGATGGCCCCGTAGCTGGTGCCGACCGCTGCCAGCCATTTCACCGCGCTCTCGTCGAAGCGGCCGAACTTGCCCTGGGCCAGGTTCAACAGCGAGCCGCTCGACCAGGCCACCAGGGTGCCGGCATCACCTGGGCGCTGGGCCACCACGGCGTTGTAGGCCACAGCCCCGACACCGCCGGGCATGTAGGTGACGCGCATGGGCTTGCTGAGGATTTTCTCCTGCACCAGCGCGCTTTGCACCAGCTTGCAGGTCAGGTCGAAGCCACCACCCGGCGAGGCGGGGGCGATGCATTCGGGGCGTTTCGGTTCGGCGGCGAGGGCATTGCCGGCCAGCAGCAGGCAGCCGGTAGCGAGGACGAGGCGGCGCAGTGAAAAGGTCATCGTCAATCTCCGTGAGCGTTGTTGTTATTGGGTTACCACAGGGCCACGCTGTAGCTCACCAGCAGCCGCACTTCGTCGGCGTCGCGGGCAAAATTCGAGCGGAAGGTGGCATTGCGCAAACGCACGGCGACGTTTTTCAACGGGCCGCTTTGTACCACGTACTTGAACTCGGTGTTGCGCTCCCACTCCTTGCCCTCGCTGCCATCGGCGCGGCTGACGTTGTCGCCGCTGATGTAACGGGTCATGAAGGTCAGGCCGGGGATGCCCAGGGCGGCGAAGTTGTAGTCGTAGCGCATCTGCCAGGAATGCTCGTCGGCCCCGGCGAAATCGTTGATCTGCACGAAGTTGACCAGGTACGGGTCGGCGCCGTCGATGTAGGGGAAGGCGCTGTCACCGGACAGGTGCTGGTAGGCGGCGCTGACCTTGTGCCCGCCCAGGGCGTAGCTGAGCATGCCGTTGACGGTGGTGTTGTCGATATTGCCGGCCTTGGCCTGGCCTTGGTCATCACTCACCGCCAGGCGCAGGTCGGCGCCGAAGGTGCCTGGGCCCCACGGCTGGGTGGCGACCATGCCCAGGAAGTGCTGGCGGTAGATGTCGTCGAGCTGGGCGAAGTGGTAGCTGCCGGTGATGCGATCGGTGAACTGGTAATCAAGGCCTGCAAGGTCCAGGTTGTCGGCCGAGAAGGTGCCACCGAAGCGGCCGTTCTTGTTGTTGAGCGCGAGGTCTTCCCAGTTGGTGTCGTTGCGGTCCTTGGCCTTTTCCAGGCGCCCACCGGTGAAGGTCAGGTGGCTGATCTCTTTCGAGGTGAGCAGGCCGCCTTCGAAGGTTTGCGGCAGAATGCGCCCGTCGTTGGGCTGCAGGGTCGGCAGTTCCGGGATCAGCGTGCCGACTTTCAGTTCGGTCTTGGACACCTTGATCTTGCCGGTCAGGCCGAGCTTGGAGTACTCGTCGGCAGCCTTGCCGTCGTCATGGGTCGGCAGCAGGCCGGTGTCGGTGCGGTCGGGGCTGGAGTCGAGCTTGATGCCGAGCATGCCCAGCGCATCCAGGCCAAAGCCCACGGTGCCATCGGTGTAGCCGGACTCGAAGTTGAGGATGAAGCCCTGGGCCCATTCGTCGCGCTTGGATTGCTGCGCGCTGGTGCCGTCGCGAAAGTCGCGGTTGAAGTACATGTTGCGGGTTTCGAAGGTCGCCGTGCTGTCTTCGAAGAAGGCCGCCTGGCTCAGCGGTGCGACACCGGCAAGGGCAACGGCGCTGGCGATGGCGGAGGGGCGTGCGGCAAAGGAACGGGTAGGCGCGAACGCCTGCGGCTGCGATGACAGCATCGAGATGGCTCCGTTTATTGTTCTTATTGGTTGCACCTTGCTGGTGCTTTTTTCGGCGCGCGGGGCGACCGTAGTGCGATGCTAGGTCGCCAACCTTTCGCTAACCTTTCAACGAGAAAGGTTTGTTACAAGGGGCTTCACAGGCGGGTCTACAGCGGTACACTCCGCGCCACCGCCCCACCCGAGCAGGGAGAAACCGATGCGTGTGCTGTTGGTCGAAGACCACCTGCAACTGGCCGAAAGCGTGGCCCAGGCCTTGAAAAGCCACGGCTTGACCGTGGATGTACTGCATGACGGCGTGGCTGCCGACCTGGCCCTGGCCAGTGAGGAATATGCGGTTGCCGTGCTCGATGTCGGCTTGCCGCGCATGGATGGCTTCGAGGTGCTGGCGCGCCTGCGCGGGCGCGGCAAGACCCTGCCGGTGCTGATGCTGACCGCGCGCAGTGACGTCAAGGACCGGGTTCACGGGCTGAACCTGGGCGCTGACGATTACCTCGCCAAGCCCTTCGAACTGACCGAGCTGGAAGCACGGGTCAAGGCCTTGCTGCGCCGTAGCGTGCTCGGTGGCGAGCGCCAGCAGCGCTGCGGGCCGTTGGTGTACGACCTGGACACCCGGCGCTTCAGCCTCGGCGAAGACAACCTGACCCTGACCTCACGTGAGCAGAGCGTGCTTGAAGCGCTGATCGCACGCCCAGGCCGGGTCATGAGCAAGGAGCAACTGGCCGCCCAGGTGTTTGGCCTGGACGAGGAGGCCAGCCCCGATGCCATCGAAATCTATATCCACCGCCTGCGCAAGAAACTCGACGGCCACCCGGTGGCCATCGTGACCTTCCGTGGCCTGGGCTACCTGCTCGAGCATCGCGATGCGTGACAACGGCAGCCTGCGTGGGCGGCTGCTGGGCAACCTGGCACTGCTGCTGGTGGTGCTGATGCTGGCCAGCGGCCTGAGCGCCTACTGGAACGGCCGCGAAGCCGCCGACACGGCGTACGACCGGACCTTGCTGGCCTCGGCGCGGACCATCGCCGCAGGCTTGTCGCAACGCGATGGCTCGTTGAGCGCGGATGTGCCCTACGTGGCCCTGGACACGTTCGCGTACGACAGTGCCGGGCGCATCTACTACCAGGTACTGGACATCAAGCAGCGGTTGATTTCCGGCTACGAGAATTTGCCAGCACCGCCGCCGGGCACGCCGCGCACGGATGACTACCCGGCGCTGGCGCGTTTCTACAATGCGACCTACCTCGGCCAAGACGTGCGTGTGGTCAGCCTGCTCAAGCCGGTCAGCGAGCCGAACATGAACGGCATGGCGGAAATTCGCGTGGCCGAGACCGAGGAGGCGCGCGTGCGCATGGCGCGGGGGTTGATGGCTGACACCCTGCTGCGCCTGGGCATGCTGGCGCTGGGCGCCTTGGTGATGGTGTGGTTTGCCATCAGTGCGGCGCTACGCCCGCTGGAGCGCCTGCGCACCGCCGTGGAAGAGCGTCAGCCCGACGACCTGCGGGCCTTGCCTGTGGTCCAGGTGCAGCGCGAACTTGGCCCGCTGGTGCGTGCCTTGAACCATTTCACCGAGCGCTTGCGCGGCCAGTTCGAACGTCAGGCGCAGTTCATCGCCGACGCCGCCCACGAATTGCGTACCCCCCTGGCGGCGCTCAAGGCACGGGTCGAGTTGGGCTTGCGCGCGTCCGAGCCCGAGCAGTGGCGCCAGACCCTGGAGTCCGCAGCCCAGGGCACCGACCGCCTGACGCACCTGGCCAACCAGTTGTTGTCTCTGGCGCGGGTCGAGAATGGTGCCAGGGCGATTGCCGAAGGTGGCGCGCAGCGCCTGGACCTTAGCCAACTGGCCCGCGAACTGGGCATGGCCATGGCGCCGCTGGCCCACAAACGCGGGGTGGCGCTGGCCCTGGAGGCCGAGGCGCCGGTCTGGCTCAAGGGCGAGCCGACCTTGCTCAACGAGCTGTTGAGCAACCTGGTGGATAACGCCCTGGCGCATACCCCGGCCGGTGGCAACGTGATCTTGCGGGTGGTGGCGCCGGCGGTGCTGGAAGTCGAGGATGATGGCCCGGGTATTCCCGAGGAGGAGCGCGAACGGGTGTTCGAGCGCTTCTACCGCCGCAGTGCCCAGGGCAGTGGGCTTGGGCTGGCCATTGTCGGCGAGATCTGCCGCGCGCACTTGGCGCAGATCAGCCTGCACGATGGGCAAAAGGGCGGCTTGCGGGTGCGCGTGAGCTTTATCGCCGATTGAGTCTGCAACCGCTGGGCCTCAAGGAGGCCCCGGCGCCATCAGCGCAACAGGCTCCGCGCCTCAAGCAACTCTTCCACCTCAAGCTCGGTGCCGAACGGCAGCCCCAGGTGGCGGTACGCCGGCAGTGCCGCCAACGGCCGGCTGCGCCCCCGCTGGCTGATGCAACGGGCGATCTGCACGACGTCGATGTAATCGACCTTGTCGGTCTGCCGGTCAAGGTCCTGAACCTGGCTTGGCAGGTTGACCAACTGCTCGGGAAACTCCCATGCCTTGAGGATCTTGTCGCCCAGCGCCGGCTGGATCTGCTCGATCACGTAATGCAGGCAGACCGGGTCGGAGAGCAGCTCGTTGTGTTCCTCGGCGTAAATCAGTACCGGCAGCGCACCGATCTGGTTGACCAGCCCGCCGAGGGTGGCCTGGTCTGGTTTCAGGTGGGTGTAGCGGCGGCTTATTTCATAGCTGATACCTGCAACTTCCAGGCTGTTTGCCCAGATATCGCGCAGTTTTTGCTCAACGGCTGGCGAGCGGGCATGGAAGATCTGCTCGATCACCAGGCCGATGGCCAGGTTGCAGCTGTAGTTGATGCCCAGGCGGGTGATTGCAGTGTGCAGGTCGGTGACCTCTACCGCGGCACGCAGCAGTGGGCTGTTGACCACTTTGATCAGCCGCGCCGAGAGGGCTGCGTCGCGGCCGATCACCTTGCTCAAGGCCGACACACTGATCTCGCTGTCCTCGGCCGCCTCGCGGATGCTCAAGGCAACCTCGGGGAGGGTGGGCAGGACCAGGTCATCCTTTTCGATGGCCTCAAGCAGTTGTGCTTGAACCATCTCGGCCAGCTTGTTCATGGACTTCTCTACCGCAGTGGTGGTGCGGCCCCGTCACGCGGACGGGGCAGGCTGGTCAGCGCTGGATTTCCCGGTCGCGGTCCAGTTCGTAGGGCAGGCTCAGCACGTGCAGGCGTGGCCCTTCCAGGCTGCCCAGGTGCAGGTTGTCATCGTTCACCGCATCGGCGCTGAGCACCGCGAGCAACTCACAACCTACACCGGTGCTGGCAGCAATCACCACTTCACCGACCGACGAGCCATGGGTTGGCGAGAAGATCTCGGCACCGGGCGCGGGGATGGCCTGCTGGTCGAGCGCCAGGCGGTACTGACGGCGCTTGAGCTTGCCCAGGTACTGCATGCGGGCGACGATTTCCTGGCCGGTGTAGCAGCCCTTCTTGAAGCTGACACCGTCGACGGCCTGCAGGTTGATCATCTGCGGGATGAACAGTTCACGGGTAGGGCCCATGACCTGGCCGATGCCGGCGCGAACCTGGCCCAGCAGCCAATCATTGAGGCTGCCTTCGGGCAAGCTGGCGGCAAGTGTTGCGGACACTGCGCTGGATTGCTCGGCCGGTGCCCACAGTTCAACCCGGCCCGCCGACACGGCAATGGCGATCAGGCCCGCGTGGCGCACGGTTGCGCCCGCCTCGGTGGGTGGCGTCACACCCAGTGCCAGCAGCGCTGCATCGCCGCCCTGCAGGCCAAAGCGTGCCCAGGCGGCGCTTTCGTCGCTGAGGGTGGCTTTGGAGAACACGGCATACTTCTTCAGGTCGGCCAACTGCGCGTCGAGCAGTTCGCTGGCCATGGCCAGCAGGTAGCCGTTGCCTTCCGGCACGATGCGAAAACTCGACTGCATGCGCCCCTTGACCATGCAGCGGGCGCCGAGGCTGGCATGTTCCTGGCTGAGGTAGTTGATGTTGCAGGTCAGCTGGCCCTGCAGGAACTTGCCTGCGTCGGAGCCGCGGACGGCGAGGATGCCCTCGTGGGACAGAGGGCTGAAGAAAGCGGAATCGGCCATGGGTCATCGCGGTGGCTTAAAGACTGGCGGCCATCATAGAACGCCAGTAACAAAATAGGTAGGTGACTAGACCAACGCCCTGTGCCGCTTCGCTCGCCTGGCTGTATACTGGCGGGCCATTCGAGGAGGGCCCCATGGTCGAACAAACTGAACTCAACCGGCTTTTCTGGCACAGCCGTCGCGGCATGCTGGAACTGGACGTACTGCTGGTGCCTTTCACCCAGGAAGTCTACGCCACCCTCAACGAAGCCGACCGTGAGCTCTATGTGCGCCTGTTGAGCTGCGAGGATCAGGACATGTTCGGCTGGTTCATGGAGCGCACCGAGTCTGAAGACCCGGAGTTGCAGCGCATGGTCCGCATCATCCTGGACCGTGTCCAGCCCAAGTGAGTTTTTCCAGAGCCGTTGGCAGGGCTCGCGCCTGCTGCTGACGGCCTACCTGAGTTGCCAGGTGCTGGCGCTGCTTACCGTGTGGGTGAGTGCGTTGCCCTGGTGGCTGTCCCTTGCTGTTGCTGCCGCCTGCATTGCCCACGCCAGTTGGGCCATCCCCCGACGTATTCTGTTGACGCATGATCATGCCGTTGTGGGCGTGCGCCGTGATGCGCGTGGCTGGCAGGTACTGAGCCGTGCCCGAGGCTGGCAGCCGGTGCGCTTGTGCCGCGATAGCGTGGCGGTGCCGGGGCTGGTGGTGCTGCGCTTTGTGCGGGAGGGGGGCTGGTTGGGGGAAAGTCAATGCATACCGCCGGATGCGCTGGGGGCTGATGAGCACCGGCGGTTGCGGGTACGGCTGAAATTCAGCCGGCGCAGGTGGGGGCAGGCAAGCCAGGTATAGATCGAAACGACGCAGGCCTTTTCGCAGGGTTACCCGCGAAAAGGCCGGCATGGTTTTCAGAACGGGCTGAGGATGGTGTCCTTCCCCTCGTCCAGCATCCCTGGATAATCCAGCGTGTAATGCAAACCACGGCTTTCCTTGCGCTGCATCGCCGAACGAATCATCAGCTCCGCCACCTGGGCCAGGTTGCGCAACTCGATCAGGTCGCGGCTGACCTTGTAGTTGCTGTAGAACTCGTCGATTTCATCAAGCAGCAGGCGGACGCGGTGTTCGGCACGCTGCAGGCGTTTGCTGGTGCGCACGATGCCGACATAGTCCCACATGAAGCGGCGCAGCTCGTCCCAGTTGTGCGCGATGATCACGTCCTCGTCCGAGTCGGTGACCTGGCTTGCATCCCAGCCGGGCAGGGCTTTGGGCATTTCGATCTGGTCCAGGTGCGCCTGGATGTCTGCGGCAGCCGCGCGGCCGTAGACGAAGCACTCGAGCAGCGAATTGCTGGCCATCCGGTTGGCGCCATGCAAACCGGTGAAGCTGGTCTCGCCGATGGCATACAGCCCCGGCACGTCGGTATGGCCGCGGTCGTCGACCACCACCCCGCCGCACGTATAGTGGGCCGCCGGTACCACAGGGATCGGCTGGCGGGTGATGTCGATGCCGAACGTCAGGCAGCGCTCGTACACGGTGGGGAAGTGGCCCTTGATGAACTCGGCCGGCTTGTGGGTGATGTCCAGGTACACGCAGTCCACGCCCAGGCGCTTCATCTCGTGGTCGATGGCGCGGGCCACGATGTCGCGGGGGGCCAGTTCTTCGCGTGGGTCGAAACGCGGCATGAACCGCTCGCCGTTGGGCAGGCGCAACAGGGCGCCTTCGCCGCGCAGGGCTTCGGTGACCAAAAAACTCTTGGCCTGGGGGTGGTACAGGCAGGTCGGATGGAACTGGTTGAATTCAAGGTTGGCCACCCGGCAGCCGGCCCGCCAGGCCATGGCGATACCGTCGCCGCAGGCGCCGTCCGGGTTGCTGGTATACAGGTAGACCTTGGCCGCGCCACCGGTGGCCAGCACGGTGAAGCGCGCACCAAAGGTGTCCACTTCGCCGCTGTTGCGGTTAAGCACATACGCACCCAGGCAGCGCTCGCCGGGCAGGCCCAGGCGGCGCTCGGTAATCAGGTCGACCGCCACGCGCTGCTCCAGCAACTCGATATTCGGGCGTTTTCGGGCCTGGGCCAGCAGGGTGGTGAAGATCGCGGCGCCGGTGGCATCGGCGGCGTGGATGATGCGCCGATGACTGTGGCCGCCTTCGCGGGTCAGGTGGAACTCGAAGCCCCCATCGTCGACGCCGTGCTGCTCGTCCCGGGTAAAGGGCACGCCTTGCTCGATCAGCCATTGGATGGCTTCGCGGCTGTGCTCGACGGTGAAGCGCACAGCGTCTTCATGGCACAGACCGCCGCCGGCATTGAGGGTATCCTCGACATGCGACTGGACGGTGTCGGTGTCGTCCAGCACCGCGGCGACGCCACCTTGGGCCCAGAACGTCGAGCCATTTGACAGGTCGCCCTTGCTGAGCACGGCGACGCGCAGGTGGCTGGGAAGGTTCAGTGCCAGGCTGAGACCGGCGGCACCGCTGCCGATCACCAGGACATCATGTTGGAATTGTTGGCTCATGTCGGGACACTAGTAATCTACGGAAGGGGCGCGGCACAATAGTCACGCGCCGATGGCATTGTGAAACTATCGTTAAACCAGGCCGGGTTGCCTTTATAGCAGCCCCGGGTGGCCAATTTCCATGCCACTTGCCAGCTTGCGGTAACCTTTGTGGGAACTTTCCGACATGGCCGGAAATCCTATGAAGGCTGCCCGCACGCCACATATTGCCGCGGCGACGCAGGGCGGCAGCTCTATTCGGGCTGACACCTGCGTATTCGAAACCTGATTATCGACGTTGCCGGCCGTGTCCGCGCCGCGTCTTCCGTGCGAGCCGACCAAGGGCTGCAGGAAACTTGCTTGGAGGGGAGAACTTTTGCGCAAAGCCCGAGTCTATGTTTGCAAGCCTGAACGATGGCTGTTGCAACGCTCCTTCGAGTTCACTGAGGAGTGTTCATGCTAACCCAGGAAGAGGATCAGCAGCTTGTCGAGCGCGTACAGCGTGGAGACAGGCGAGCGTTCGATCTGTTGGTGCTGAAGTATCAGCACAAGATTCTCGGGTTGATCGTGCGGTTCGTTCACGATACCCACGAGGCCCAGGATGTAGCGCAGGAAGCCTTTATCAAGGCCTACCGTGCGCTTGGCAATTTCCGCGGAGACAGTGCGTTTTATACCTGGCTGTACCGCATCGCCATCAACACGGCGAAGAACTATCTGGTGTCCCGTGGAAGACGGCCACCAGACAGCGATGTCAGCTCCGAGGATGCGGAGTTTTACGACGGCGATCATGGTCTCAAGGATCTCGAGTCCCCAGAGCGCTCGTTGTTGCGGGATGAAATCGAAGGCACTGTCCATCGCACCATCCAGCAGCTGCCCGAAGACCTGCGCACGGCCTTGACCCTGCGTGAGTTCGACGGACTGAGTTACGAAGACATTGCCAGTGTCATGCAATGTCCGGTGGGTACCGTGCGCTCTCGAATCTTCCGCGCTCGGGAGGCCATAGATAAAGCCCTGCAGCCGTTGTTGCAGGAAACCTGAGACAGCGGCTACAGCCAAGAGAGGAACCGCCATGAGTCGTGAAGCGTTGCAGGAATCGCTGTCCGCGGTAATGGATAACGAAGCGGACGAACTGGAATTACGTCGGGTACTGAGTGCCGTCGACGATGCCGAAACCCGTGCCACCTGGTCGCGTTACCAGGTAGCCCGCGCAGCGATGCACAAGGAACTGCTGCTGCCAAACCTCGATATCGCCTCGGCGGTGTCTGCAGCATTGGCCGACGAAGCGGTACCGGCCAAGGTCAAGAAAGGCCCATTGCGCAGCATCGGCCGCTTGGCAGTTGCTGCCTCGGTGACGATCGCAGTGCTGGCGGGTGTACGCATGTACAACCAGGATGAGATCACCGGTGCCGAGCTGGCTTCCCAGCAACCTGCACAGCAGGGGCTGAGCGTGCCACAAGCTCAGGGCCCGGCTGTATTGGCAGGCTATAGTGAAAGCAGTGAGCAACCGACCGGGCCGATGGCCAACGGTGTGCTCCAGAACCAGGCTGGCTGGGATCAGCGTCTGCCAGGCTACCTGCGCCAGCATGCCCAGGAATCTGCGCTCAAGGGCAATGAAACGGCTCTGCCTTATGCCCGCGCCGCCAGCCTGGATAACCCCGTTAAGTAAGGAGGATCATGCGCGCGCTACCTCTCTTGTCGCTGCTGATAGGCAGTTGCATGACGGTGCCAGCGTTGGCGGCCAACTCTTCGCCCGAGGCGAGTGAGTGGCTGAACAAGCTGGCACAGGCCGAGCAAAAGCAGAGCTACCAAGGCTCTTTCATCTACGAACGCAACGGCAGCTTTTCTTCCCACGATATCTGGCACAAGGTTCAGGACGGCAAGGTCAGCGAGCGGCTTCTGCAGCTCGACGGCACCGCCCAGGAAATCGTGCGCGTGGACGGCAAGGTGGCGTGCGTCAGTGGTGCCTTGGTCAGCGGCGTGAAGACGCCGCCCGATGCCGCGCCGCGTGTGCTCGATCCACTCAAGTTGATGGGCTGGTACGACCTGAGTTTGGCGGGCAAGTCTCGTGTCGCCGGGCGCGATGCGGTGATCGTTACGCTCACCCCGCGCGACCAGCACCGTTACGCTTTCGAATTGCATCTGGACCGCCGTACCGGTTTGCCGCTGCGCTCGTTGATGCTCAACGACAAAGGGCAGTTGCTCGAGCGCTTCCAGATGACCCGCCTGGATACCGATGACCTGCCTACCGACGAAGACTTGCGCGCCAGTGCCGCCTGCAAGCCGGTGGAGCATCGCGCCACTACGACGCAAGAAGCGGTCTCTGGCTGGCGTTCGGACTGGCTGCCGCCGGGTTTCGAGTTGGTCAACAGCTCGGTACGCCGCGACGCGGCTCGCAACAGCTCGGTCACCAGCTTGATGTATGACGATGGCCTGGCTCGCGTATCGGTATTCGTCGAACCGGTCAACGACAACTCAGGCATCGACACGCGCGTTCAGTTGGGCCCGACCGTAGCGGTATCGCGCCGTCTCAATACCCCAAAAGGCAAGGTCCTGGTCACCGTGGTCGGTGAAATACCCTTGGGTACCGCAGAGCGCATTGCGCTGTCGATGCGGGCTCAGGATGCCCAGGCGCGGCAATGATGGCGTGCTTTTTCAGGCGGGTTACGGCGTGAGAGACCTGCCTCTGAAATGAAATTTAAGCATTGTCATTTGCATTCTTTCGGTAAATTTTCTATAGGTCAGGCTTCTTGGAGCCTGGCCTTTCCTGCTTGTGCAGGGGCCTTACGCTAACCACGCTCGTTGTGACGGGAGCCGTATGTCAATAACACGCTTGAAACCCTACCTATCGATGTTCGCCGCCGTGCTGATGCTCGGCCAGGTGCTCACCGCCCAGGCCGAGGAAGCCCTGCCGGACTTCACCACGCTGGTCGAGCAAGCCTCGCCGGCCGTGGTCAATATCAGTACCAAGCAGAAGCTGCCGGACCGCCGCATCGCCGCAGGGCAGATGCCGGACCTCGAAGGCTTGCCGCCGATGTTTCGTGAGTTCTTCGAGCGCAACATGCCGCAGCAACCCCGCTCGCCGCGTGGTGATCGCCAGCGCGAAGCGCAGTCGCTGGGCTCGGGCTTCATCATTTCCAGCGATGGCTACGTACTGACCAACAACCATGTGGTGGCCGATGCCGACGAGATCATCGTCCGCCTGTCGGACCGCAGCGAACTGCAGGCCAAGCTGGTCGGCACCGACCCGCGCACCGACGTGGCGCTGCTCAAGGTCGAAGGCAAGAACCTGCCGACCGTCAAGCTGGGTGACTCCGAGAAGCTCAAGGTAGGCGAGTGGGTACTGGCCATCGGTTCGCCGTTTGGCTTCGACCACTCGGTGACCAAAGGCATCGTCAGCGCCAAGGGGCGTACGTTGCCAAACGATACCTATGTGCCGTTCATCCAGACTGACGTGGCCATCAACCCGGGTAACTCCGGTGGCCCGCTGTTCAACATGAATGGCGAGGTCGTGGGTATCAACTCGCAGATCTTCACCCGCTCTGGCGGTTTCATGGGCCTGTCGTTTGCTATCCCGATCGATGTGGCCATCGACGTGTCCAACCAGCTGAAAAAAGACGGCAAGGTCAGCCGTGGCTGGCTGGGCGTGGTCATTCAGGAGGTCAACAAGGACCTGGCTGAATCCTTTGGCCTCGACAAGCCGGCCGGTGCCCTGGTAGCCCAGGTGCTGGAAGACGGCCCGGCAGCCAAGGGTGGCCTGCAGGTGGGTGATGTGATTCTGAGCATGAACGGCCAGCCGATCGTCATGTCGGCCGACCTGCCGCACCTGGTCGGCAGCCTCAAGGATGGTGACAAGGCCAAGCTCGAGATTATCCGTAACGGCAAGCGTCAGAACCTGGACGTCAGCGTCGGCGCACTGCCGGACGATGACGCCGACATCGGTACAGGCGCTGAAGGCAGTGCCGAGCGCAGCAGCAACCGTCTGGGTGTTTCCGTTGCCGATCTGAGCGCCGAGCAGAAGAAAGCTCTGGAACTCAAGGGCGGCGTGGTGATCAAGGAAGTTCAGGATGGCCCGGCAGCGTTGATCGGCCTGCGCCCGGGTGACGTCATCAGCCACCTGAACAACCAGGCAATCGGCTCGGCCAAGGAATTCACCGAGATTGCCAAGGACCTGCCGAAGAACCGTTCGGTGTCCATGCGCGTGCTGCGTCAGGGGCGTGCAAGCTTCATTACCTTCAAGCTGGCTGAATAAGCTGGTCATCGGGTAGGAAAAGGGCAGCCATGGCTGCCCTTTTTCATGAAAATAGACATCGGTCATGTGCTGTACCTACCGCCGGCAAGCCGGCCTTCACCGGTACTACGCCGGTTTCAGGCGTGTTGCTGTCGCTATGGGTGCCGGCTTGCCGGCGACAGGGCCCATACAGACAGCCGATCAGGAATCTCCCATATCCCTGCTGCTTGAGGTACAATTCCCGGCTATTTTTCGGCGGGCGTCCCGGCTCGCAGCCTTTTCGAGTGTTGACCCGTGAGTGATTTGAGTCATATCCGCAATTTCTCCATCATCGCCCACATCGACCATGGCAAGTCGACGCTGGCCGACCGTTTCATTCAGATGTGCGGTGGCCTGTCTGCGCGCGAAATGGAAGCTCAAGTCCTTGACTCCATGGACCTGGAGCGCGAACGCGGGATCACCATCAAGGCCCACAGCGTCACGCTTCACTACAAGGCGCAAGACGGCAAGACCTACCAGCTGAACTTCATCGACACCCCCGGCCACGTCGACTTCACCTATGAAGTCTCGCGCTCGCTGGCCGCCTGTGAAGGCGCGCTGCTGGTGGTGGACGCCGGCCAGGGCGTCGAAGCCCAGTCCGTGGCCAACTGCTACACCGCCATCGAGCAAGGCCTCGAGGTCATGCCGGTGTTGAACAAGATGGACCTGCCCCAGGCTGACCCGGACCGCGTCAAGGACGAGATCGAGAAGATCATCGGCATCGACGCTACCGACGCCGTGGCCTGCAGTGCCAAGAGCGGCATGGGCGTCGACGAGGTGCTCGAGCGCCTGGTGCACACCATCCCCGCGCCTGTTGGCGAGATCGACGCGCCGCTGCAGGCGCTGATCATCGACTCCTGGTTCGACAACTACCTGGGCGTGGTCTCGCTTGTGCGCGTGCGCCAGGGCCGGGTCAAGAAGGGCGACAAGATCCTGGTCAAGTCCACCGGCAAGGTGCACCTGGTCGACAGCGTCGGCGTCTTTACCCCGAAACACACCCAGACCGCCGACCTCAAGGCCGGTGAAGTGGGCTTCATCATCGCCAGCATCAAAGACATTCACGGTGCACCGGTCGGTGACACCCTGACCCTGTCCTCGACCCCGGAAGTCGAAGTGCTCGCAGGCTTCAAGAAGATCCAGCCACAGGTCTATGCCGGCCTGTTCCCGGTCAGCTCCGAGGATTTCGAAGACTTCCGTGACGCCCTGCAAAAGCTGACCCTCAACGATTCGTCGTTGCAGTACATGCCGGAAAGCTCCGACGCCCTGGGCTTCGGTTTCCGCTGCGGCTTCCTGGGCATGCTGCACATGGAGATCATCCAGGAGCGCCTGGAGCGCGAGTACGACCTGGACCTGATCACCACCGCTCCTAGCGTGATCTACGAGCTCGAACTCAAGACCGGCGAAACCATCATCGTCGACAACCCGTCGAAGCTGCCGGACGTCTCGGCTGTCACCGACTTCCGCGAGCCGATCGTCACCGCGACCATCCTGGTGCCGCAGGAGCACCTGGGCAACGTCATCACCCTGTGCATCGAGAAGCGTGGCGTACAGCGCGACATGCAGTTCCTTGGCAGCCAGGTGCAGGTGCGTTACGACATGCCGATGAACGAGGTGGTGCTGGACTTCTTCGACCGCCTCAAGTCGACCAGTCGCGGATACGCTTCGCTGGACTATCATTTCGATCGCTACCAGTCGGCCAACCTGGTCAAGCTGGATGTACTGATCAACGGCGACAAGGTCGATGCCCTGGCCCTGATCGTGCACCGCGACAACGCGGCCTACAAAGGCCGTGCGTTGACCGAGAAGATGAAGGAACTGATCCCTCGGCAGATGTTCGATGTGGCGATCCAGGCAGCCATTGGCGGCCAGATCATCGCGCGGACAACCGTCAAGGCGCTCAGAAAGAACGTACTGGCCAAGTGCTACGGTGGTGACGTCAGCCGTAAGAAGAAACTGCTGGAGAAGCAGAAGGCCGGTAAGAAACGCATGAAGCAGGTTGGTAACGTGGAAATTCCACAAGAAGCCTTCCTCGCCGTGCTCAGGTTGGATAGCTAGGTCCTATGTCGCTAAATTTCCCGCTGTTGCTAGTCATCGCCGTAGCCGTCTGCGGCCTGTTGGGCTTGATCGACCTGCTGTTCCTGGCCCCGCGCCGGCGAACGGCAATCGCCAACTATCAGGGTAGCGTCAGCCAGCCCGAGATGGCGGTGGTCGAGCGCCTGAACAAGGAGCCGCTGCTGGTCGAGTACGGCAAGTCGTTCTTCCCGGTGCTGTTCATCGTGCTGGTGCTGCGCTCGTTTCTGGTCGAGCCGTTCCAGATCCCTTCGGGGTCGATGAAACCGACCCTGGAAGTGGGCGACTTCATCCTGGTGAACAAGTTCTCCTATGGCATTCGCCTGCCGGTGATCGACAAGAAGGTCATCGAGGTGGGTGACCCGCAACGCGGTGATGTGATGGTGTTCCGCTACCCGAGCGACCCGAACGTCAACTACATCAAGCGTGTGGTCGGCCTGCCGGGCGACCAGATCCGCTACACCAATGACAAGCGGTTGTACGTCAATGGTCAGCCGATTGCCGAGCAACTGGTGGGCACCGAGCCAGGCACCTTGGGCAGCGCCGAGCTGTACAAGGAGAAGCTGGGCGAGGCCGAGCACCTGATCCGCAAGGAGATGAGCCGTTATCGCATGCCGCCGGACCAGCAATGGACCGTACCGGCCGGCCACTACTTCATGATGGGCGACAACCGCGACAACTCCAACGATAGCCGCTACTGGGATGATCCGAACATTCCCAAGGAACTGCACGGCATGGTTCCGGACCGGAACATTGTCGGCAAGGCCTTCGCGGTCTGGATGAGCTGGCCAGAGCCCAAGCTCAGCCACCTGCCTAACCTGTCGCGGGTCGGCCTGATCCATTGATACCCTTCGGCGCTGTCCAGCAGACAGCGCCGAATGCATTTCTGACATAGGCTGTGTTCTCAGGGATCGAGAGATGCGTCGCGTGCAGCGGCGGACCACAGCCAAACAGTCTTTCAGGATGTTGATTTGAACAACGCGTTGAACAACCAACGGGTGGCCGCATGACTGCTTCCCTTGCCACTCTGGAGCGAAAGCTCGGATACACTTTCAAGGATCAGGACCAGATGCTTCTGGCCCTGACCCATCGCAGCTACGCCGGGCGCAATAACGAGCGCCTGGAGTTTCTTGGCGACGCCATTCTCAACTTCGTGGCGGGCGAGGCGCTGTTCGAGCGCTTTCCGCAGGCCCGCGAAGGCCAGCTGTCGCGCTTGCGTGCCCGCCTGGTCAAGGGTGAAACCCTGGCCCGTCTGGCCCGGGGTTTTGACTTGGGTGAATACCTGCGTCTGGGTTCTGGTGAGCTTAAAAGCGGCGGTTTCCGCCGTGAATCGATCCTGGCCGATGCCCTGGAGGCGCTGATTGGCGCCATCTACCTGGACGCGGACATGCAGACCGCTCGCGAGCGTGTGCTGGCCTGGCTGGCCGATGAGTTCGAAAGCCTGACCCTGGTCGACACCAACAAGGACCCCAAGACCCGCCTGCAAGAGTTTCTGCAGTCGCGCAGCTGTGAGCTGCCGCGTTACGAGGTGGTGGACATCCAAGGCGAACCGCACTGCCGCACCTTCTTCGTCGAATGCGAAGTGGTTCTGCTGAACAACAAGAGCCGTGGTCAGGGTGTAAGCCGGCGTATCGCCGAGCAAGTCGCCGCCGCGGCTGCACTGATCGCCTTGGGCGTGGAGAATGGCAATGACTGATAGCAATCCGACCCGCTGCGGCTACGTGGCCATTGTCGGCCGCCCCAACGTGGGCAAGTCGACCTTGCTCAACCACATCCTCGGCCAGAAGCTGGCGATCACCTCGCGCAAGCCGCAGACCACCCGCCACAACATGCTCGGCATCAAGACCGAAGGTGATGTGCAGGCGATCTACGTCGATACGCCGGGTATGCACAAGGCCAACGACAAGGCCCTGAACCGTTACATGAACCGTAACGCTTCGGCTGCCTTGAAAGACGTCGATGTGGTGATCTTCGTGGTCGACCGCACCCGCTGGACCGACGAGGACCAGTTGGTGCTCGAGCGCGTGCAGTACGTCAGTGGCCCGGTCATCCTGGCGGTCAACAAGACCGATCGTCTGGAAGAAAAAGCCGATCTGATCCCGCACCTGCAATGGCTCCAGGAGCAACTGCCGAACGCGGAAGTGGTGCCGATCTCCGCCCAGCAGGGGCATAACCTCGAGGCACTGGAAGGGCTGATCGCCAAGCACCTGCCAGAGAACGAGCATTTCTTCCCGGAAGACCAGATTACCGACCGCAGCAGCCGTTTCCTGGCGGCCGAGCTGGTGCGCGAGAAGATCATGCGTCAGTTGGGTGCGGAGCTGCCGTACCAGATCACCGTAGAGATCGAAGAGTTCAAGCAGCAGGGGCATGTGTTGCACATCCATGCGCTGATCCTGGTCGAACGTGATGGCCAGAAGAAGATCATCATCGGTGACAAGGGCGAGCGTATCAAACGCATTGGTTCCGATGCGCGCAAAGATATGGAAGTGCTGTTCGACGCCAAGGTCATGCTCAACCTCTGGGTCAAGGTCAAGGGCGGCTGGTCCGACGATGAGCGCGCCCTGCGCTCGCTGGGCTACGGCGACCTGTAACCCCTCCAGCGGCCCGGATCTCTCCGGGCCGCTCTGCTTTCGGGCCACTCCCCATGGAACAACCAGTCGGCCAGCCGGCCTATGTGCTGCACAGTCGTGCCTACAAGGAAACCAGCGCACTGGTGGACTTCCTCACGCCGCAAGGTCGAGTGCGGGCCGTGCTGCGTCGGGCGCGGGGCAAAGGGGGCAGCCTGGTACGGCCGTTCGTGCCGCTGGAGGTGGAGCTGCGCGGGCGCGGTGAGCTGAAGAATGTCGGCCGCCTGGATGCCCTCGGTATCGCCGCCTGGCTGCATGGCGATGCACTGTTCAGCGGGCTGTACCTCAACGAGCTACTCATGCGTTTGCTCCCGGCCGAAGCCCCACACCCGGCGCTGTTCGAACACTACACCCTGACCTTGCAGGCCTTGGCCGCCGGGCGCCCACTGGAGCCGCTGCTGCGTTCCTTCGAATGGCGCCTGCTGGACGAACTCGGCTATGCGTTTTCGTTGCAGCATGACGTCAACGGGACGCCGATCGATGCCGCTGGCCGTTATCGTTTGCGCGTGGATGCCGGGCTTGAGCGGGTCGAGTTAGTGCAGCCAGGCCTGTTCCAGGGTACCGAGCTGCTGGCCCTGGCTGAAGCAGACTGGGAAGCCCCAGGTGCCTTGCTTGCTGCCAAACGGCTGATGCGCCAGGCACTGGCTGTTCACCTGGGCCCTAAACCCCTGGTCAGTCGGGAACTGTTTCGCAAGCGCTGATCCCGTCGTATGCTGTGTGGCTAAATCTTCAGGAGAGCCTTTCGTGACTCACAGCAACCGCATGCTTCTCGGCGTAAACATCGACCACGTGGCGACGCTGCGCCAGGCCCGGGGCACGCGTTACCCTGACCCGGTCAAGGCTGCCCTGGACGCCGAAGAGGCGGGTGCCGACGGCATCACCGTGCACCTGCGCGAAGACCGCCGGCACATTCAGGAACGCGACGTGGTGGTGCTCAAGGATGTGCTGCAGACGCGCATGAACTTCGAGATGGGCGTTACCGAAGAGATGATGGCATTCGCCGAGAAGATTCGCCCGGCACACATCTGCCTGGTGCCCGAGACCCGTCAGGAGCTGACCACCGAAGGCGGCCTGGACGTGGCGGGGCAGGAGGCGCGGATCAAGGCTGCCGTCGAGCGCCTGGCGCGCACCGGTGCCGAAGTGTCGCTGTTCATCGACGCCGACGAGCGCCAGATCGAAGCTTCGCGCCGCGTGGGCGCCCCGGCCATCGAACTGCATACTGGTCGTTACGCCGATGCCCAGACGCCGACCGAAGTGGCCGAAGAGCTCAAGCGGATCGCTGACGGTGTGGCCTTTGGCGTGGCCCAGGGGCTGATCGTCAATGCCGGCCACGGCCTGCATTATCACAACGTCGAGGCGGTTGCGGCGATCAAGGGCATCAATGAGCTGAACATCGGCCATGCGTTGGTGGCCCATGCGCTGTTCGTCGGCTTCAAGGCGGCGGTGGCGGAGATGAAGGCGTTGATCGTGGCGGCGTCGCGCTGATCATAGGGCCTTTGTACGCGCGGTCTTGCGTCCCTTTCGTGACGCAAGGCCGCTCCTGCACGCGGCGACATTGCCAGAGCCATCGCTAACCCGGAAATATCAGACTAAACCGGGTCGGCCCTGCCGGGCTGCTCATGACCTCAATCCGCCCCCCATGCAATTGCATGATCGATTTCACAATTGCCAGCCCCAGGCCAGTGCCACCCTCCAGCCGTGAGCGCCCAGCGCCCACGCGGTAAAAACGCTCGAACAACTGCGGCTGATGCTCTGCGGCAATGCCCACCCCCTGGTTCTCAACCCATACCCTGACATCGCCACCCTGGCGCTCGATACCCAGGTCTATGGGTTTGCCTGGCGGCGCATGCCGAAGGGCATTGCTCAACAGGTTCGACAAGGCACGCTGGAACATCAACCGATCACCCGATGCCGTGCCCCAACCGCGAATGCGCAGTTCGATATCCTTGAGCTCGGCGCTTATGGCGAACAGCTCGACCACCTGTGCCGTCTCATCGGCCAGTGCCAGGGGCTTTAGCGCCACCTGGGCCTGCGGCTGGCTGACCTGGGCGAGAAACAGCATGTCGTTGATGATGCGGTTGAGGCGGGTCAGCTCTTCGATACTGTCTTCCAGCACTTCCCGGTAATTGGCATTGTCGCGCTCACGGCTCAGGGTAACTTGAGCCTTGCCCATCAGGTTGCTCAAGGGCGTGCGCAGCTCATGGGCCAAGTCGTCGGAAAATTGCGACAGCTGGCTCACGCCCTGGTCGAGGCGGTCGAGCATCACGTTGATGCTTGTGGCCAACGCTGCCAACTCCTGCGGCAGGCCGGTAGCGGGCAAGCGGTGTTGCAGGTCCTGGGCCGATACCTGCCCGGCAATGCGCCGGAAGTGCTGCAGGGGGGCCAGCCCGCGCTGCACCAGCCACCATGCCGCAGCGCCGATCAATATCAGCAGTAAAGGCAAGACCAGCACGGTAGAACGCAGGTAAGCCTGAAGCAGTGCGTTGTCGTCGGCTCGGTCGAGCGACATCATCACCCGTACCGGGGTGTCGTCGCGCAAGCGCATCTGGCGTGTCGCAGTCAGCAACTGCTTGCCCTGGCTGTCGCGCCATTCGTGGAACGCCAGCCGCGCACCGGTCTGCAGTTCGCCCACGCGCGACTCCAGCGCCGGCCCCAGGCTGAGCAGATGCGGGTGGCGGCCTTCGAGGGCCAGCACGCTGAGGCTGAGGTTGTCGTGCCCCATCACCAGGTCAAGCAGAGGGTGGGCGCGGCTGCCCAGGTCTTCGCTGCGCAGGTCGACCCGCAGGTTGTGCTCGACCTGCAGCATCTTGCGCGCCAGGTCCTTGCGCGCGCGGCTGTCCAGTTCGTGGTCCAGGGCAACTACGGCCAGGCAGGCCAACAGCAGCACCAGCACCGCCCCCATCAGCGTGACGCCCAAGCCCAGGCGCAGCGACAGGCTGGCGTTGTTCAAAACCGTGCCTCGAGTACATAGCCGACGCCGCGCAAGGTGTGGATCAGCTTGTCATCGAAGGGGTCGTCGATCTTCGCCCGCAGGCGGCGGATCGAGACCTCGACCACATTGGTGTCACAGTCGAAGTTCATGTCCCACACCAACGAGATGATTTGCGTGCGTGACAGCACCTCGCCGGTCTGGCGCATCAGCAGGTGCAGCAAGGCGAACTCCTTGGCGGTCAGGTCGATGCGTTGCCCTGCGCGGTAAGCACGATGGCGGCCAGGGTCCAGCTCCAGGTCGGCCACGCGCAGGGTGCTGGGCTGCAGTTGCTGGTCGTTGCGGCGCAGCAGGCTACGGATTCGCGCCAGCAGCTCGGGAAACTCGAACGGCTTGAGCAAGTAGTCGTCGGCGCCCAGGTCCAGCCCTTTGACCCGGTCGGCCAGTCGGCCGTGGGCGGTCAGCATCATGATGCGCGTGGCGGATTCGGCGCGCAGTCGCTGCAGTACTGTCCAGCCATCGAGCTCGGGCAAATTGACGTCGAGGATGACCAGGTCATAGGCCTGCTGGCGGGCCAGGTGCAGGCCGTCGGTGCCGGTATGGGCGCAGTCGACCACGTAGCCGTTCTCGCGCAGGCCTTGCAGCAGGTAATCGGCGGTACGCAGCTCGTCCTCGATGATCAGTAGGCGCATAAGGGGGCTCGCAGAGGTGAAAAGGGGGCGATTCTCGACCCTGTAGTGACATCAGGGTCAAGGGGCAGGATGTTACGGCATGAGAGGGGAAGATTTGCCTGGATAACGGATTTGTAATCCGCGCGTCATGCCGCTGCCTGGCAGGGGGGCACCCGGCCACATTGCAGGACTGTAATGCCCGCCTCACCTTGGCGTTAGCTACGCCTCGCTAGGATGGCCCCATCTGAACGGTTATCACGAGGCAAGCACGATGAACCTGATCAAATACCTGCTGCTGGCAACCCTGGCCTTTGGCAGCGTCAGCGCCTATGCCGAAGGTGGCGCCGAGCGGTCCCGGCAGTTCTGGGAAGCCTTCCGTCAGGACCAGCAGCGCCTGCACGGTGATAAGCAACAGGCCGTGGTGGAACGGGAGCGCACAGCGCAGCAGAAGGCCCGCGAGGTGGCCAAGGACTGACTTTACCCACCTGCGGCGCCATCGCTCCTCGTCGCAGGGTTGTTCGGGCGCCCGTTGGGCGCCTTTTTTATTTGCGCGCTACCAGTGTCGCCCGGCGCGGCGCTGGCAGGCCTTCGATGGTGCGGCTGTGGTCGTTCGGGTCGAGGAAGTCGCTCAGCGACTGGTAGCGCATCCAATCGGTACTGCGCTGTTCGTCGATGCTGGTGACGCTGACGTCAACGCAGCGCACATCACTGAACCCGGCACGGCGCAACCAGCGCTCCAGGGCCGGCACCGAGGGCAGGTACCAGACGTTGCGCATCTGCGCGTAGCGGTCTTCTGGGACCAGAACCTGTTGCTCATCGCCTTCGACCACCAGCGTCTCCAGCACCAGTTCACCCCCTTTGACCAGGCAGTCCTTGAGCGCCAGCAAGTGCTCGATAGGGGAGCGGCGGTGGTAGAAAACGCCCATGGAAAACACGGTGTCGAAACCTTCCAGATTGGCGGGTAGCTCTTCCAGGGCGAACGGTAAATGCCAGGCTGGCAGATCGGGCAAATACTGCTGCACCGCCTGGAACTGGCAGAAGAACAGCCAGTTGGGGTCGACCCCAACCACCATGTCGGCACCGGCGCCGAGCATGCGCCACTGGTAATAACCATTGCCGCAACCGACATCGAGTACGCGCTTGCCCTTGAGGTCCAGGTGCGGGCTGACCCGCGACCATTTCCAGTCCGAACGCCATTCGGTGTCCACATGCACGCCGAACAGATCGAACGGCCCTTTGCGCCAGGGCGACAGGCCCATCAGCGCCTCACGCATCCGCGCGCGGGTGGCATCGTCGCAGTCGCAGTCCAGGCGCAGCCCGTTGACCAGGTCGATTTCGCTCGGTTGCACGGCGGGCAGGGCGTCGAGCGCGCCGCGCCAGCGGTCGAGGTCGCCGTGGCCTTTTTCCAGTTTGGCTTCCAGCTGTGCTTGCAGGCCTTGCGACCAGGAAGCCAGGGGCGTACCCGCCAGGCGGCGGACAAGGGGGGATAGATCGATCATGGCAGGGCTATCAGCGAGGCGAAATTAAGGCATTGGAACCACGGCACCACTTTCGAGAACCCGGCAGCGCGCAGGCGCGCCTTGTGGGTCTCCAGGGTGTCTGGCTTCATCACGTTTTCGATGGCGCTGCGCTTCTGGGCAATTTCCAGTTCGCTGTAGCCGTTGGCCCGTTTGAAGTCCAGGTGCAGTTCATTGAGCAGGGTCTGTTCGTCGTCGTCGGCGAAGTGCAGCTTTTCCGAGAGGATCAACGCGCCACCCGGCAACAGCGCCTGCCGAATACGGCCAAGCAGTTCGAGGCGCTGATCGGGGGCGATGAACTGCAGGGTGAAGTTCATCGCCACCACCGAGGCCGGCTCGAAGGGCAGGGCGAGGATGTCGGCTTCCAGCACGTTCACTGGCAGCAACTCCTGGAACATCGAGTCCTGGGCCGTGAGGTACTGGCGGCAGCGTTCGACCATGGCCGCAGAGTTGTCGACGGCGATTACCCGGCAACCATCATTGCGCACATGACGGCGCAGTGACTGAGTGACGGCGCCCAGCGAAGCACCCAGGTCATACAGCGTGCTGTTCGGCTGAGCGAAGCGTGCGGCCAGCACGCCGAGGTTCTCGACGATGGTCGGGTAGCCCGGCACCGAACGCTTGATCATGTCTGGGAATACGCGCACCACGTCTTCGTTGAAGGCGAAATCGGGTACCTGCTCCAGGGGGTGGGCGAAGAGGCGGTCGGGGGATCGATTCACAGCGGGCTCAAGGCAAAGGCAAACGGTATCGCATTTTAGCCAAAAGCCAAGGTGCTGACCACGGCTGTCTGTCCTACAAGGCCTGCTCGCTAATTCATACCGCCGGTGTGGATATCCAACCATTCAAGCGTACTCGGTCTTTGGCGTAACTTTGAGGTGCAGATAAAATTAACTTAAGCGGGATGTTGTCATGGAAACATTATCGAATGAAACCCAAACCGCCGGAGGTAAACCCATTGATGAATTGGACGCAAAAAGCCAGGCGACCATTTTGCCGGAGCAATACTTTACGTTTCTGGCGGGAAAGGTGGGGAGTCATTCTCAGGGGGCCGGCCTGCTGACATCTGAAAACCTGCAAGTCATTAAACGCTATGCGCGTACCGTGCGCACGTTATCCCGGCGTGAGGAAGATATCAGCGAAGAAGTCGACTATGAGGCATTGGGTATCGAGGTCAAAAGAATTTTTAATCTGAACACGTTGTTGCATCGGCACGTGGACGAATGGGACAAACTTGAACGGCAGGTCAAAGAGCTGGGGCCGGAAATCGAGATGTTCGCCGACTCCATGATAAGCCGTGGCGCCGCCTTGATCACAAGTATCGAGAAAACACCCGCTTTCAAGCGCATTGCCAGTGAAAAAGAAGCGCAAGGCAGCAATATATACACCTCCGAACTCACTGCCGAGGAGCGTAACCAAGTCCTGGCGGTCATAGAGAGGCGCTTGGGGGCGCTAATCGATGAGATCAGACAGACCCAGCAGCGTATTGGGGATGTTGATGCACGGGCGAGCTGGTTCCATAAGGAAATCGAACTCGAAATCAAACCGCAGCTGGTACGTGTCATCAAGAACATTGACGACAAGCTCAGTAACTCCAATATCAATGCGATGGTTGCCACACGCGACGAGTTGGATAGGGAAATCGAACGGTTAGGAAAGCAGTACAGTACCGAAGTCGGATACGCCTTTACCGGTTTGTTAGCGGGGCCGTTTGGCCTGATTATTACGGGAGGAATATTCGGTTCCCGGGCGGAAGACACGAGAAAGAGAAAAAATATTTTGATTAAGCAACGGGATGATCTGGCTGAGCGTTTGTCCAGTGTAGCGCCGATCATCAAGAGTTTTGAGCGCGTCAATAGTACGATCAGGGACCTGATGTTCAGAACGACCGATCTAATAAGTGCGACCCAGCGCTTGGCGGATATTTGGCTTTACTTGAACAAATTCGCGACGTCTTCGCTGGAAGAGTCAAAAAACTTGTCGACGAGCGCTGACCTGGAGGAGTTCGTGCAGGACTTTGCAGATGTCATCAGGCCTTGGGAAAGTATTGGTAATATTTGTCGCGTGTTGACGGAGCTGTTTAACAAAATCTCAAAGGAGGATAAATGAAATGTCAAATCAAACAGCCATTGCCGTGGGCAGTGCAGTGCCGGATTTCGTTGAGCTGAATCAACTGAGATACAAGGCGTTCGAGCTGTGCGATGAGTGGCAGGAGGAAGTGCTGCCGGGTGTCCAGGATCTTTGCCGGCAGTTGAAGGTTGTCATGCTCGATACCGATCGATCACTTCGGGATGCCGTGCTCAGTGGTACGGTGCTACTGGGCAATAAAGTATTCGCTCACTCCTCCGGCAAGGCGGTTGCAACGAGCAAGATCGCTGAAGTTTCCGAGAAGCAGGCAGCCCTGTGCAGCGGGCTGGCACAGAGAACCTTGCGCCTTGAACTGTTTTCATTGTCAGCAATTGACCAGCAAGTGCTACGCCTGGAGAAGTCAGTTGCCGAGCTCGAGCGGGGCATGCCCGACGAATTGCGAGTACAGGCGTTGGAGACCCAGCACGCGGACATCGTCGAAGCCATCGAGGCGTTCAATACTCCTACTGTCACCAAAGCCTTCAAGGGCCTGATCCCCAGTGAAGAGGACATTGATGCCGCTTCTGCGCTGTTCAAGGATCCGAGTGTCGACCCGAAGCTGTTGAAGTTTCTATCTCGTAAGTTGCAATCCCATCTGGACGCGCTCGAGGGCGCACAGACGTTCCATGAGTTGACCCAGGTACGCAAGCGGCTCTACGAGAAACTTCAGGAAGCCAGGCAGCTACGCGCTGACGCGCAAATGCGTAAAGACAAAACCCTGCGCGAACTGGGGGCGACCCGGGCATTGGCCGGTGTCGGTGCGATCAAGGATCAGTGGTTGCAATTGGTGCGCAAGGTCGAGGAGTACTGGCAATACTGCTCAAGCTTGCTCGCGGCAGGCATGGACAGCGACAAGGCGCTGATTGCGCTGGAGGACCTGTACCACTACCTGCAAGCGGTACAAAAGGCCTTCGAGCGAGCGTAGGCCGGTCACTGAACGGTGATTGCACAATCGAAGGTTTGCACGGGCCGCACTTCAGGGGCCCACGGCTGCTGATAGACCAACACCAAATGCCCTTCCCCAGCAGCGCGGGCTTCGAAGCGCCAGGAGGAAATGCCCGCGCTGCCAACGATACCGGCATCCTCGGGGGCGCTGTAAACCTCGGGGCCGAGGCTACGCAGTACATTCGAGGCGGGGTTCTGCACCAACCAGCGGTATCCGGTGGTGGGGTTGCTGGGCAGGGTCAGGGTCAGCGCCTGACCGACCTGCAGCCGCTTGGGGCATTCGCTTTCAGCGTCGAGTTGGACGGATTGCCTGGGCTGCTGGGCGCAGGCAGTCAGCAGGGCGAGGCTCAGGGGAACGAGCAGACGTGGGGCGGCCATGTTGGCTCCGAAGGCTGGCGATGGCCTGAGGATAACCGAACCACATGCAGATTTGTGCTACCTACCGGTATAGGCCGCTTCGCGGTTCGCGCCGCGAAGAGGCCTGCACAGAATCAAAACAGCACTTTCGCCACGTCGGCAAAGCGCTTGGCGAAATGCACCGTCAAGCCTTCGCGCAGGTAGTCGGGCAGTTCCTCGAAGTCGCCGCGGTTGGCCTCAGGCAGGATCAGCTCGAAGATCTTCTGTCGCTTGGCGGCAATCACCTTCTCACGCACACCGCCAATCGGCAGCACCTGGCCAGTGAGGGTCAGTTCACCGGTCATCGCTACGCCTTTTTTCGGCGCTTGGTCGCGTGCCAACGACAACAAGGCGCTGGCCATGGTAACCCCGGCGCTCGGGCCATCCTTGGGCGTGGCGCCCTCGGGCACGTGCAGGTGGATGAAGGCTTCGTTGAAATAGCCTGGGTCGCCACCAAACTGCTTGAGGTTGGAGCTGACGTAGCTGTAGGCGATTTCGGCGGACTCCTTCATCACATCACCCAGTTTGCCGGTCAATTTGAAACCGCGGTTGAGGGTGTGAATGCGGGTGGCTTCGATCGGCAGCGTGGCGCCGCCCATGCTGGTCCAGGCCAGGCCGGTGATCACGCCCTTGCCGGCCAGTACCTGTTCGCTGCGGAACACCGGCATGCCGAGCGCGGCCTCCAGGTCCTTGCTGCCAATCTTGAGTTTGGCATCGGGGTTTTCCAGCAACTTGACCACGGCCTTGCGCACCAGTTTGCCCAGTTGTTTTTCCAGCTGCCGCACGCCGGCCTCGCGGGCATAACCCTCGATCACGGTGCGCAGGGCACTGTCGCTGATGCTCAGGCTGGTCTTGGCCACGCCGGCCTTGTCCAGCTGCTTGGGCCACAGGTGGCGCTTGGCGATGGCCAGTTTTTCTTCGGTGATGTAGCCGGAGAGGCGGATTACTTCCATGCGGTCGAGCAAGGGCCCGGGGATCGAGTCGAGGGTGTTGGCGGTGCAGACGAACAGCACCTTGGACAGGTCCAGGCGCAGGTCGAGGTAGTGGTCGAGGAAGTCGACGTTCTGCTCGGGGTCGAGGGTTTCGAGCAGCGCCGAAGCCGGGTCGCCCTGGTAGCTCTGGCCCATCTTGTCGATCTCGTCGAGCATGATGACCGGGTTCATCACTTCTACATCTTTCAGTGCCTGCACCAGCTTGCCCGGTTGGGCGCCGATGTAGGTGCGGCGGTGGCCCTTGATTTCCGCTTCGTCGCGCATGCCACCGACACTGAAGCGGTAGAACGGCCGGCCGAGCGATTCGGCGATGGACTTGCCGATGCTGGTCTTGCCCACACCGGGCGGGCCCACCAGCAGCACGATCGAGCCGCTGATCTCGCCTTTCCAGGCACCCACGGCGAGGAATTCGAGAATGCGTTCCTTGATGTCGTCAAGGCCTGCGTGGTGTTGGTCGAGCACCTTGCGGGCGTGCTTGAGGTCGAGCTTGTCCTTGCCGTAAACGCCCCACGGCAGGGCGGTGGCCCAGTCGAGGTAGTTGCGGGTCACGGCGTATTCTGGCGAGCCGGTCTCTAGGATCGACAGCTTGCCCATCTCTTCGTCAATGCGCTTCTGGGCTTGCGCGGGCAAGGTCTTGCCTTCCAGGCGTTGCTCGAACTGTTCGAGGTCGGCGCTGCGGTCGTCTTTGGTCAGGCCCAGCTCTTGCTGGATGACCTTGAGCTGCTCCTTGAGGAAGAACTCGCGCTGGTGTTCGCCGATCTGGCGATTGACCTCGGCCGAGATCTCGTTCTGCAGGCGCGCCACCTCGACCTCTTTGCGCAGCATCGGCAGTACCTTTTCCATGCGCTTGAGCATGGGTACGCAGTCGAGTACTTCCTGCAGCTGGGTGCCGGTGGCCGAGGTCAGGGCCGCGGCAAAGTCGGTCAGCGGCGAAGGGTCGTTGGGGCTGAAGCGGTTGAGGTAGTTCTTCAGCTCTTCGCTATAAAGCGGGTTCAGCGGCAGCAGCTCTTTGATCGCATTGATCAGCGCCATGCCGTAGGCCTTGACCTCATCGGTAGGCTCGGCGGGTTGGCGAGGGTATTCCACCTCGACCAGGTAGGGCGGGCGATGGTGCTTGAGCCAGGTGCGGATGCGTACGCGGGTCAGGCCCTGGGCGACGAACTGCAGTTTGCCGTTTTCACGGCTGGCATGATGCACCTTGACCAAGGTGCCGTACTCCGGCAGCGCCGAGGTGTCGAAATGGCGGTGGTCTTCGGGCGGCGTGTCCATGAAGAACAGCGCCAGGCAGTGGTCCGGCGTCTTGGCCACTAGGTCGAGGGTCTCGGCCCAGGGCTCTTCGTTGACGATCACCGGCAACACTTGGGCGGGGAAGAACGGGCGGTTGTGGATCGGGATCACGTAGACCTTGTCCGGCAGCTGTTGGCCAGGCAGTGCGAGGGCGTGGCCGGGTACGGCCTGGGTGTCGGTATGCTCGACTTCGCTGTGTTCGTCGGGGTGTTCCGGGAAATCCTGCTGGTCGTTCATGGTGCACCTGCGTGAATGACTATGGTGCTTAGATGGGGCGCGGGGGGATGGGTTTCAAGCTTCACGTTAGAAGCTGCAAGCTCCAAAAAAAAACGGGGCCATGCAGGCCCCGCTTTCTCTTGTGGCTTGTAGCTTGCCGCTAGAAGCTTAGTCGGCGAGTTTGTAAGCGATGATGTAATCACCCATCTTGGTGCCCAGCGAGCCGTGGCCACCAGCGGTCACCAGCACATACTGCTTGCCGTCTTTGCCGCTGTAAGTCATCGGCGTGGCCTGGCCACCGGCCGGCAGGCGGGCTTTCCACAGTTCCTTGCCGTTGTTGGTGTCGTAGGCACGCAGGTACTGGTCCAGGGTGCCGCTGAGGAAGCCGACGCCGCCAGCGGTGACGATCGAACCACCCATGCTCGGTACACCCACCGGCAGGCCGATCGGCACCGGGGTGCTGTCACGGGTGGTGCCGTTCTTGTGCTTCCACACGACCTTGTTGGTGAACAGGTCGATGGCCGCGACATAGCCCCAGGCCGGTGCCTGGCACGGTACGCCCAGCGGCGACATGAACGGGTGCATGGTCACGGCATACGGTGCGCCGGTGTTCGGCTGCACGCCGCTGGTTTCGCTCTCGCGCTTGCTGCCGGCGGCCACTTGCTCGCGTGGCACCATCTTCGACACGAACGCCATGTAGTTGGGCGAGGTGAACAGCAACTGGCGCACAGGGTCGACCGACACGCTGCCCCAGTTGAACACGCCGACGTTGCCCGGATAGATCAGCGACCCCTGCTCGGACGGCGGGGTGTACTGGCCTTCGTAACGCAGTTCGCGGAACTGGATGCGGCACAGCATCTGGTCGAACGGCGTGGCACCCCACATGGCCTGTTCGGTCAGCTCAGGGCCGAGCAGGTTGAGGTCGGAGCGGGCCTGGGTTGGCGAGGTGTGGTCGCCTTTCACCGCGCCTTGTGGCGTCGGGATTTCGCGGATCGGCACGATCGGTGTGCCGTCGCGGCGGTCCAGCACATACAGGCTGCCCTGTTTGGTCGGCACGATGATCGCCGGTTTCACGCCGTCGGCGGTCTTGAGGTGGACCAGGGTCGGCTGGCTGCCGACGTCCATGTCCCACAAGTCGTGGTGGGTGAACTGGTAGTTCCAGCGGGCCTTGCCGGTGGCCAGGTCGAGGGCGACCACGCCGGCGCTGTACTTTTCGGCGCCCGGGGTGCGGTCGGCGCCCCACTGGTCTGGGGTCTGGTTGCCCAGCGGCAGGTAGATCATGCCCAGGTTTTCATCGACGCTGGCGATCGACCACATGTTGGCCGAGTTGCGGCTGTAGGTTTTGCCGGGTGCCAGTGGCTTGGTGTCGTCCGGGTTGTTGCTGTCCCAGTTCCACACCAGGTGGCCGTCGTGCACATCATAGGCGCGGATGACGCCGGACGGCTCGTTGGTCGACTCGTTGTCGGTAACATGGCCGCCGATGATCACCAGATCACGAGTAATCGCCGCAGGCGAAGTGGAGTAGTAGCCGCCAGCGGTGAACGGGCCGATACCGGTGGTCAGGTCGATCACGCCTTGGTTGGCGAAGCCTTCGCAGACCTTGCCGTTGTCGGCGTTGATGGCGATCAGGCGGGCGTCGGCGGTGGGCAGGTACAGGCGGCGCGGGCAGGCCTGGGCGACGGCCTGGCCGGCGTCGGTGATTTTCGGTGCCGGGCTGCCGTCACGGCTGACGTAGTTGTTCTCGTCATAGTACGAAACGCCACGGCAGGTCATGTGGGCGAAGCCCTTGAAGGTGCCGACCGGGCTCTTGACCTGAGGGTCGTAGCGCCAGATCTCCGCGCCGGTGTCCGGGTCCAGGGCCAGCAGCTTGCTGTGCGCGGTGCAGGCGTAGAGCATGCCGTTGACCTTCAACGGGGTGTTCTGGTTGGTCAGCTCCACCGGGTCGTTGTCGGTCGGCAGGTCGCCGGTACGGATGCGCCAGGCTTCTTCCAGGCGGTAGGCGTTCTGCGGGGTGATCTGGCGCAGTGGCGAGTAGCGGTCGCCATGCTCGGTGCGGCCGTAGGCCTGCCATTCGCCGTCGGGCATGGCGGGCGCGGCACTGGCCATCTCGCTGCTCTCGCGGCCGATTTCGCCGAACACTTCACCGGGGTGGGTGAACTGGCTACCCAGGGCACAGGCGCCAGAGGCCAGCACTGCAACGCCGAGCAGCGCGGTGTTGGCCTTGGCTGCCGGGCCAATCAGCGGGCGACGCGCCCATGGCAGCAGCAGAACCACGCCGATGGCGAACCAGATGGCCAGGCGCGGTACCAATTGCCACCAGTCAAGGCCCACTTCCAGCAATGCCCAGGCCGTGCTGCCGAGCAGCACCAGGCCATACAGCCCAAGGGCGATGCGGCGCTGGGCTAGCAGCAGGATGCCGGACAAGGCAAAGCCGATGCCTGCGATCAGGTAGTACAGCGATCCGCCCAGCTGGCTCAGCTTGATACCGCCAGCCAGCAGGGCCAGGCCCATCAGCAGCAGCAGCACGCCCAGAAGGCGCGGTAGCCAGCGGGTTCCATTCTTGGCACCTTCAGTGCTCATCGTAGGTTCTCCGTTAGGTCAAAAAGTGGGTTCAGAAACTGCTCTGGATTTTCAGGCCGCCGATCAGGGCGCCGTCCACCTGCGACACCCCGCCCGGATGGCGGATGTACTGCAGGTTGGGGCGCACCGTGAGCCAGTCGGCCAGGTGAATGCCGTAGTACAGCTCGGCGCTGTACTCGGTGTCCTGCACAGGCAGGAAACCAGGGTTGTCGTAGTCGTCGAGGCCGGCGGCCTGGTTGGCCAGGCGGGCGTTCTTGCGATAGGCCGGGTTGACGTGCACGCGGGCAAGGGCGAAGCCGATGTCGTCCTTGGCGCGGGCATCGAAAGGCCCTTTGTATACCAGTCCTGCCTGAACATAGTTGTCGATGGCATTGGTCTTCTTGTCGTGCAAAGTGGCGTTGGCGAACAGACTCAGGCCGCGCGACTGATCGGACGCCAGCGAGGTGACCTGCTGCTGGGCGCCGAGCCACATGCCGTGCTTGCTCGAACGGCTGCGGTAGGCGGCGCCACTGAGGGCGGCCGGCTGGCCGTTGCTGTCGTCGAGCACATCCTGTGCCTTGGCATTACTGTAGTAGTAGCCGGCGCGATATTCCCCTTTCAGGCCATTGACCCGTGGGCTCCACACCAGTTCGATCGGCATGATCGCGCCCTGGGTGCCGCTGCCGCTGAGCTTGAAACCGTTGCCCGATTCCAGGTTGGAGGGGTTCTGCTCGTACACGCCGACCTGGGCATACAGGGTGTCGGCCAGGTTGTAGCGCACGCGCAGGGCCCACTGGCTGACCGGCCAGTTGTACCAGATGCCGCCGACCCAGTTGCCCACCTGTGAGCCGCAGAAGGCCAGGTTCTGGAAGTCGCAGGGGAAGCTGTTGAAGTCTTCACCTTCACCGAAGCGGCCGAATTTGACGTCCAGCGCGCCGTCGAAATACTTCTGTTTCACCCACAGCTGCGTGAGCCGCCAGGTTTCACCACGGCCCCAGACTTCCTGGGCGGAAGTGAAGCCGCCGACGCGTGGGTCGTTGATACGGTCGTTGCTGATGTTGTCGCCGTGGCGCTCGGTGAGGGTCAGTTGGAACTCGGTGTCGTTCCAGCCGAAAATTTTCTGCAGGTCCAGGTGGCTGCCGAAGGTGAACTGGTCGCTGTAGCGCGCGGTGCGATCGTGGTCGTAACCACCGTGCAGGTTGCTGCCCATCTCGCCGGTGTAGCCGAGGGTGAAGTCGTAACCTTTTGCCTGCAATTCACTGCGGGTACCGCCCCAGTCGCCCAGCATCCAGGGGGAATCGCTGGCGAACATCTCGCTGGCGCTGGTGGGGGCGGCAAGTGTGGTCAAGGCGAGGCCGATGAAACAGTTTTTGGGCAACAGAAACATGAGATAGCGCTATCTTTTGATTATTGAACAAACGGCAAGGGCATCGAAGGGCGAGCCCGTCAATGGAAATGGCCACAAGGTGGATTCGATGAAGCGATTCAGCTTGCGGCGGGGAGGATATAGGGGAAGTTGTAAGAAAAAAAGACAAATTGTCGCAGTTGATTGTTGTTGAACTTGTAACAGTGTCCCAGGCGGTACTGACGTCTGCCACACCCTGTGGGACCGGTTGACCCGCGAAGGGGCGCACAGCGCCCCCCCGGGGACTTCAAAACGACGTACGCAACCCGACTTGCACACTGCGCCCAGGCGCTGGCGCGATGTCCCGCAGAATCGAACTGGCATAACGTACCGTCTGGTCCGTCAGGTTTTCACCCCGCACAAACGCCAACCACTGGCTTTGCCCGATGTCGAAGCGGTAGCCCACGCTGGCGCCCAGCGTGGTGTAGCCATCGGTGCTTGTCTCATTGCCCGGCTTGCGATGGTGCGACGAGGCGTGCTGCACATCGACCCGCGCCTGCCAACGATCCAGCTCCCAGACCAGCCCGCTGTTCAACCGCAGCGGTGCGATACGCGGCAGTGGCTCGCCACTGTCGAGGTTCTTGGCCCGGGTGTAGTCGCCGGACAGTTCCAGCGCGAAGCTGCCGTAACGGTTCTGCACCAGTTGCCAGCGGTCTTGCGCTTCGATGCCATAGAAGCGCGCGCGTACGCCCTGATACTGGTATTCCGGGAAGCCGCCGTGGTCGTGGTCATGATTGTGATCATGGTCATCTTCGCCATGGTCGTGGTCATGGCCTTCACGCAGGTTGCCCGTGCCGATCAGGCCAATGTAATTGCGAAAGTGGCTGTAGAACACGCCGACACTGCCCTTGTGGGTGCCATTGTCGAAGCGCAGGGCCAGGTCGGCGGAAATGGCCTTTTCCTTATTCAGGCTGGCATCGCCCACCTCAAAGGCCCCCGTGGCCACATGCGCACCGTTGGCATACAACTCATAGAAGGTGGGGGCGCGCTCGGTGTAGGCCAGGTTGGCGGCCAACGACCATATGGGGTCGAGTTGATACACCGCCCCCGATGACAGGCTGAAAGCATTGAAACTGCTGGCGCTGTCAGCGGCGGAAAAGGCTTCGTTGCCCTTGGCATCTGGGTCGACCCGGGTGTGTTCCAGACGCGCGCCCAGGCTCAGGTTCAGGCGCTCGGTGGCCTGCCATTGTTCGAGCATGAACAGCGCCAGGCTGTCGGTATCGGTCTGCGGCACAAAAGCCTCCTCGCCGAGTGCCGAGAACTCGTTGCGGCTGACCTGGGCGCCGATCACCCCTTCAACGGGCCCGAGCGGCTGATGGCGTGCCTCGATGCGCGCCTCGTAACCCTTGTTCTTGAAGGTGGTGTGCACCTCGCCTTGTTCGATCTCGCGGTGTTCGTAGTCGGTATAACCGGCATCGACCTTGACCGAGCTGAACGGGCCGTCCAGGTCACGCAGTTCGGAGGCGAACCCGTAGTGATCCTGTTGCATGTCCAGGCGTACGCCAGGCTCGGCCACCGAGCCGTAGTTGCTGTCATAGCGGCTGTATGACAAGCCGGCATAACCGTGATCCCAGTGGTAGGCGCCGCCGATCGCTCCGCCATCCTGGCGCCCGTCGCTGTTCTGCAGGCGGTGCTTGCTGCCCGGCTCGTCGGCATCCCGTACTTTAGAGCTGCGGGCGTAGCCGGGGATGCGCAGGTCGTTGAACTGGCGGCTGTTGGCGTCCAGGTGCAGGGCGAAGGCGCCGTTGCCGGCCTCCAGTTTGCCGGCGCTGCTGCGGGTGGTGTCGGCACCGCCATAACGCAGCTCGCCAGCGCCGTGGATGCCTTCGATGGGGGCATCGGGGATGCGGTTGTCGAACGTATTGACCACCCCGCCGATCGCATTGCCGCCATACAGCAGGGCGGCGGGGCCGCGGACGATTTCGACGCGCTCCACGGTCACCGGGTCGAGCGGCACGGCGTGGTCGTAGGACAGCGACGACGCATCCAGGGCGCCGACGCCGTTGCGCAGAATGCGAATGCGGTCGCCGTCCAGGCCGCGGATCACCGGGCGGCTGGCGCCTGGACCGAACCAGGTAGAGGCGACACCGGGCTGTTTGTTCAGGGTTTCACCGAGGCTGCCTTGTTGCTGCAGCAGCAGGTCGTCGCCTTCGAGCACTGTACTTGGGGCGGCCAGCTGGCGGTTGCCCAACGGGTTGGCGGTGATCACCTGGGGTTCGAGTTCAACGGCCTGGCTGGGGGATGAGGCCAGCCAGAGCGCGACGGCGAGGGGGGAGAGGCGGAGCGGGATGTACAGCATGGGGATGGGGCGTTCCTTGGCAGAGGCGGTTGTAATGTAACTGTATAACATTGCTATTTCATCACAAGGGTTTTGCCTCTGGCCAGCGGTTTTTCAAGCGGCTTGAGGTTGCCCGGCCACTACACTCGTGTAAGGTGCGCACCTTTCCCACGCTGGAGCACTGGCATGAGCATGGCCCAACACAACGCGCTGCACGGCAAGACCCTGGAGCAGATCCTCACCGAGCTGGTGGCTCACTACCAATGGCAGGGCCTTGCCGAGCGCGTCGACGTGCGCTGCTTCAAGAGCAACCCGACCATCAAGTCGAGCCTGACTTTTCTGCGCAAGACCCCTTGGGCGCGGGAGAAGGTCGAGCAGCTGTACGTGAAGCTGCAGCGCAACGCCTGAGATGCGGCGCCACCCGTGGCTGTGCCTGGCCGCCGTGCTCGGCTGGTTCGGCCTGGCCGTGCAGGTCTACCTGGTATTGCTGGCGCGCTGGCAGGAGCAGGCCAGCCTGATTGGCGGCCTGGTCAACGTGTTCGGCTACTTCACCGTGTTGACCAACACCCTGGTGGCGACGGTGCTGAGTTATGCGGCATTCGGCCGGGAGGGTCGCGCCAGGCGCTTCTTTCTACTGCCGTCGGTGAGTTCTGCTGTAGCGGCCAGTATCGTGCTGGTGGCGCTGGCCTACAGCGTGCTGTTGCGCCACCTGTGGCAGCCCGAGGGCTGGCAGTGGCTGGCGGACGAGTTGCTGCACGATGTGATGCCCGCGCTGTTCGTGGTGTACTGGTGGTTTGCCGTGCCCAAGGGCAGGTTGCGGCTGTGGCACCTGGCGGCCTGGGCGCTGTACCCGGCGCTGTATTTTGCCTATGCACTGTGGCGGGGGAGTGAGATTGGCGTGTATGCCTACCCGTTCATCGACGTGGCGAGCCTCGGGTATGGGCGGGTGATGCTCAATGCGCTGGGGGTGTTGGCGGGGTTCTGGGCGATTGGCCTGGTGCTGCTTGGCCTGGACCGGTGGCGCGGCCGCTCTGTCATGGAACAACCGCTAAATCATTGATTTAGCGGGGTTCTGGTGACTGTCAGGTTGTTTGTACCCGGGCCCATCACGCGTCGTCCGCAGTACCGTCGGCGCGCCAGTAGGCAGCCGCTTTCAGCGCATCTTCCTGCACGCCTTTCTCCAGCAGCAAGGCCTTGGCCTGGCGGGTCAGGGCTTTTTCCAGCGCTACCCAACCGTACAGCCTGCCTTGCGGCAAGGTCAGGTTCTTCAGCAGCGCCAGCAGGTCTTCTTCCTGGCGCCGTACCCAGATCACGTCCACTTGTGCCTTGCTCGGCAGCGGCTGGCGCTCCTGTTCGTCTTCGATCTGGATCACCGCCAGCACCTGGCGGTCCGCAGGCAGTTCTTCCAGGCGCCGCCCGATTGCAGGAATCGCGGTTTCGTCACCGATCAGCAAGTAGCTGTCGAAGATGTCCGGTACCACCATCGAGGCCCGTGGGCCGGCGATGTTCAGGTACTGGCCCGGTGTAGCCTGGGCGGCCCAGGTGGAGGCAGGGCCATCACCGTGCAGGACGAAGTCAAGGTCCAGCTCATGGCCGACCAGGTCGATACGCCGTGGGGTGTATTCACGCATGGTGGGGCGTGCGCCACCTTCACGACCCAGATTGCGCGCTTCGATCGCTTGCTGTTGCTCCGGCGTTTCGGCAAACAGCAGCTTCACATGGTCGTCAGTGCCGACGCTGGTAAAGCCTTCCAGTTCCGCACCCCCCAGGGTGATACGGCGCATGCGCGGGGTCAGGTCGGTGACGCGCAGCACCTCGAGGCGGCGTTGGCGTATCTCGTGGTTGACGCGGTGAATGGTGTCACTCATGGGGTGTTCTCCGAAACAGGGTTGGCCGGCCCGGAGGCGATGGCCTTGGCAGTGGTGTTGAGCAGGTCGCGGACGCGCTCGATTTCTTCGGGTGTCCAGCGCCCGCTGTGCATGTGCAGGGCATGGCGCAGGTTGCCGACCGCCTCGTGGATCTCGGGTGGGCGGTCGTGGCCGCGCAGGGCGCGCTTGCTGACTTCGATGCGCATGCGCACGCCGTCAAGGGCCACAGCTTGTTCGGCCAGGGCGTTGCGGCCGGCATCGGTGATGACATAGAGGCGTTTGCTGCCCTGGGGCTGGCCGCTGATCAGCTCGGCTTCCTCAAGGAAGTTGAGGGTCGGGTAGATGACGCCGGGGCTTGGACTGTAGCTGCCGTCGAACTGGTTCTCGATCTGGCGGATCAGGTCGTAACCGTGGCCAGGTTGCTCAGCCAGCAAGGCCAGCATCAGCAGCTTGAGGTCGCCGGGGGCGAATACGCGTGGGCCGCGTTCGCCGCGGCCGGGGCGTCGCTCGAAAGGGTCGTGGGGTGAATGTTCGCGCATGATCATGGGCTCCGTCTTGTGCGATATATCTTAAGATATTACTCAAGATATATCTAAAGACAAGCCCTAGATGCAGATGATTATCAACTAAATAGTTGATGGGTTATTCCCATGCATGGCTACCTGGGGCGCTTTGCACTCATTCGGGTTGCCCGGTTGCAGGTATGGCATGAGGATCGGTGCCATGCCCTTGAGCACCTGCACCGGCAATGCCGAGGTAAATTTGAAGGCTTCCGCCGTGCGCCCCGGTACGAATGCGGTCAATGTGCCGAAGTGGTTATCGCCCAGGAAGAACACGAACGTGGCAGTGCGGTTCAGCGAACGCGAGCCGATCAAGCGGCCGCCAGCGCCGAAGCTTTCGATGCGGTTGTCGCCGGTCCCGGTCTTGCCGCCCATCACCAGCGGCGTGCCGTCTTGCAGCTTGAAACTGCCGGAAATACGCCGCGCGGTACCCGCGTCTACCACTTGCGACATGGCCCCTTTGAGCGCACGAGCAACCTCCACCGGCAAGATCCGTTGGCCGCGGTCCGGGTCACTCACCAGCTTGGTCTCGTAGGGCGTGTTATCGGCGAAGTGCAGGGTATCGATGCGCAACGTGGGCAGGCGCACGCCGTCGTTCTGGATGATGCCGACCAGCTCGGAGAGGGCGGCCGGGCGGTCGCCCGAGCTGCCGATGGCGGTGGCCAGTGACGGCACCAGATGGTCGAACGGATAGCCCACGCGCTTCCAGCGTTGGTGGATGTCGAGGAACGCTTCGATCTCGACCATGGTGCGGATGCGGCTGTCGCGGGCGCCCTGGTGACGGCTCTTGAACAACCAGCCGTACACCTCCTGGCGTTCGAAGCGGCTGGCATTGACCATTTCGGTCAGCGTCGAGCTTGGGTGTTTGAGCAGGTAGCCGAGCAGCCACAGGTCGAGGGGGTGGACCTTGGCGATGTAACCCTGGTCGGGCAAGTCGTACTTGCCTGGGCCGTAGGCGTCGTACATCTCCGACAGGCGACCGTCGGTCAGCTTGCCCAGGGCGATCTTGTCGTCCTTGCTGTGGGCGCGCACAAACGCATTGAAGGTTTCCTGGCCGGCTTCGGGGAACAGGTAACGGTGCACTGCCGCCAGGCGCTGTGGGGTCACGCGCATGCTGTCGAGGAAGGTGTCCAGGCGCTGCTGCGAGGTCTTGCGCTGGTACTTCTTCCAGAACCGCATCAGGTAGTTGGTGCCTTCCTTGTCGGCAAAGCGGGCCAGGTATTCCTGGCGGCGTGGGTCGGCGTCGTCCTTGAGCAGCGGTACCCGGTTGAACGGCTGCTGGTAGGTCACATAACGCACCACGTCGCGCATCAGCCGGATGAACGGCAGGTTGATCGACTCGCGCAGGGCAATCTTCAGGGTCGGGTTGCGGCCGTTGTCTTCCTTGCGGAAGTTGTTGAACACGTGCATGCCCCCCCCGGTGAAGAAGGCTTCGCCGGTATTGGCCGAATACTTGCGTTCCAGGGCGGCGTCGAGCATCGCATCGAGGTTCTGGTTTTTGCTGTTTTGCATCAGCCATTCCAGCGACCACTGGGTGAGGCGGTCCAGTTCGGCCACCTCGACCTTTTTCAGCTCGGCAGCAGGTTTGCCGGCGTACTTGTCGTGCAACTCCGCAATGATCTCAAGGTAGGTGGTGAGCACCCGCAGCTTGGCGGTAGAACCCAACTCCAGCTTGCTGCCTTCGTTGATGTCGAAGGGCTGGTCGGTGCTGTCCGTCTGCACCCGCACCCGCGAGCCGTCTTCGGTGCGCTCGAACAGCGTGAAGCTGTAGCGCACCTGGTCGGTGGTCTTGGCGGTCAGCAGGCGCTCGCCGATCAGCCCGATCTGTGCCGCAAACTCGGGGTCGGAGAGGTTTTTCAGGTACTGGCTTACTTGCATCTGCAGGTCGGCCTGCAAGGTGCTGGTGGCCGACAGGTCGAGGCGGTCGAGGTCGTACAGCGGGCGGTTGAGCATGGCCGCCAGGCGATTACGGGCCAGGCTGATGCCTTTGTTGGTGATGATCGGAACGATGGTCGGTTGCGCCACCCAGTCGCGATACACCGCCTTGCTGGCCAGCGCCGCGTCGGCCAGCGGCTGGTCGATGACTTGGTTGGCGGCGAGTACGCGAACATGCGAGTCGGTGAGTTCGGCCAGTTCGACCCGGCCTTTGGACAGGTAATGCGAGGGGCGGCGCTGGGCGATCATCAACGACAGCACCTGGCGCAGGGCCAGGCCACGCGCGGCCAGGCTTTCAGGGTCCTGGGCGGTCGAGGTCAGGGCCTGGTTGACCTGGTCGAAATCGGCGCCGTACCACACCCGCAGGCCCTCAGCCATGCCATGCACTTCGCCGTGGCCCGGCACAGCCGAAAGCGGCACGCTGTTGAGGTAGTCGCGCACGATGCGCTGGCGCGCCTCGGTGGTGTCCGGGCCGCCTTGATAGGCACGCACGCTGGCAGAAATCATCTGGCGAATCTTCTCGGCGCCAGAAACGGTCAGGCCGTCCGGTGAGTGGCGGTACTTCTCAAGCTGCGTCGCCAGGGTACTGCCGCCAGCCGACTGGCCGGGCAGGGCAAAGTACTTGGCCACTTGGCTGTAGGCCGCCTTGGCGAAGCGCGGCCAGTCGACCGCAGGGTTGTTGCGCGGGTCCTTGCTGTCGAGCAGGTCGCGGTTTTCGATGAACAACAGGCTGTTGACGATCACCGGCGGGATCGCCGCAAAGTCCGGGTACAGGTGTTGCGGGTAGTTGTACTGGTAGAGCGTGTCGCCACGGCAGTCGGTGATCGACAGGCCGGCCTGGATCTTCTCGATATAGGGGGCGAACAGGCCGTGATCGACGTAGTCCATCAACGCTGGCGAGAATTTCACCTGTTCGCTGATCAGGTAGTCGCGCTTGAGCAACCGCGGCAGGAATTCGCCTAGCGCGCTGTAGCCCAGGCGTTTGTCGAAGGGGCCTTCACCGGGGTAGACGATGGCATCGCTGGGCCCTGGCTGCAGCGAATAGGTCAGGGTGGTGGCCAGTTTGCTGAATTCCCGCGATTGCAGGTTGGAGGTGCGGAATTCGTCATAGGCGGCAAAGCCGAGGGCGATGATGGCCACCAGCAGGATGAGGATGATCAGCCGCCACCAGAGCCGACGCTGACGTGGGGACTTTACAGGTGGCATCTCGGCCGGAGGGGTTGCGGGTGCTTCCGTTCTGGTTGGTTCCGATTGCCACAGTGCGCCCATAGTCTTCAATCCGGCCAGGTATTTTCGTCTTGCTTGTCTGAAGCTTAGACGTTGACCGGGTTAGGTGAAAAATTTGTAAGAGGGCGAGAAAAGTGGCGTAGGGATATGCGGCTTTGGTGTGGGTTTCGGGGTGAGGCGATGTTGTTAAGGTGGCTACAGGATTTTTACGGCGGCTTCGCAGCCCTTGTCGCGACTCAAGGCCGCGCCCACAGGGGCGAGATTTCTCGCCGAATTTCCCCGTTTATACAGTGAAAATCCCTACAGGGAGCTTCCTATACTGCTCGCCCCCTTCGCCCTGCCGGACGCTCTACGCCGGCACACGGGCCGGCCCACGAGGCCAGCCCGGCAAGTCTACGTCCCGCCTATCGGCGCGGCCGGTGCTGCACGAAGGTCAAATCCAATAACAAAATGAGGTTGTATTGCTATGCCCGTCGGCAACCACCCTGCCCACGCCGAGACCGCTCAGGGCGGCCCTCTGAAGCGTGAACTTGGCGAACGGCACATCCGTCTGATGGCGCTGGGCGCCTGTATCGGTGTCGGTCTTTTCCTCGGTTCGGCCAAAGCCATCGAAATGGCCGGCCCAGCCATCATGCTGTCCTACATCATTGGTGGCCTGGCCATCCTGGTGATCATGCGTGCCCTCGGCGAGATGGCCGTGCACAACCCCGTTGCCGGCTCGTTCAGCCGCTATGCCCAGGATTACCTCGGCCCGTTGGCGGGCTTTCTCACCGGCTGGAACTATTGGTTCCTGTGGCTGGTGACCTGCGTGGCGGAAATCACCGCCGTAGCCATCTACATGGGCATCTGGTTCCCCGACGTCCCCCGCTGGATCTGGGCCTTGGCAGCGCTGGGCAGCATGGGCGCGGTCAACCTGGTGGCGGTCAAGGCGTTCGGTGAGTTCGAGTTCTGGTTTGCCCTGATCAAGATCGTCACCATCATTGCCATGGTCCTGGGCGGTATCGGCATCATTGCCTTCGGCTTGGGCAACGACGGCGTGGCCATGGGTATCTCCAACCTGTGGAGCAATGGCGGTTTCATGCCCAACGGCGTGACCGGCGTGCTGATGTCGCTGCAGATGGTGATGTTCGCCTACCTGGGCGTGGAAATGATCGGCCTGACCGCCGGCGAAGCACGCAACCCGCAAAAAACCATTCCGCAGGCTATCGGTTCGGTGTTCTGGCGCATCCTGCTGTTCTACGTAGGGGCGTTGTTCGTGATCCTGTCGATCTACCCGTGGAACGAGATCGGCAGCCAGGGCAGCCCGTTCGTCATGACCTTCGAACGCCTTGGTATCAAGACCGCTGCCGGCATCATCAACTTCGTGGTCATCACTGCAGCACTGTCGTCGTGCAACGGCGGTATCTTCAGCACCGGTCGCATGCTCTACAGCCTGGCGCAGAATGGCCAGGCCCCGGCCACCTTTGCCCGCACCTCGAAAAACGGCGTGCCGCGCAATGCGCTGCTGCTGTCGATCGGCGCGCTGCTGCTGGGCGTACTGGCCAACTACCTGGTGCCGGAAAAGGTCTTTGTCTGGGTGACGTCGATCGCCACCTTCGGCGCGATCTGGACTTGGGTGATGATCCTGCTGGCGCAGCTGAAGTTCCGCGCCGGGCTCACCACTGCCGAGCGCAAGGCGCTGAAATACCGCATGTGGCTGTGGCCACTGAGCTCCTACCTGGCACTGGCCTTCCTGGTGCTGGTGGTAGGGCTGATGGCGTACTTCGAAGACACCCGCGTGGCGCTGTACATCGGCCCGGCGTTCCTGGTGTTGCTGACCGCCTTGTACTACACCTTCCGCCTGGCGCCGAAACAGCCGCAGGGCATCGTCAGCCCAGCGTCCTGACGAGGCCGGGGGCCGCCTTCGGGCGGCCCTTTCAGCTACAGCCCTTCTGGGTCATTGCTCGTCAACTGGCATTTTTGTCAGTAGAACGCCCTAGGTTTATTGCCTAACGTGGCGTTCAGGCCAGGCCAGGAAGGGCATCTGTACCATGCGATGCAGAGCACCCGCGTTTTTCAAGTACGTGATCGTCGGTATCTTCAATACCGCCATCCACGTGGCAGTGTTCACTGCGATGCAACTGTTTGCCGGTACTGACCAGGCGATCAGTAACCTCACTGCCTTCTTCACAGCGTTGTCGTTCTCTTTTCTGGCCAACTCCCGATATACCTTCAAGGTGCGTATTTCGCTCTTGCGGTATCTGGTGTTCGTGGCGGGTATGGGCAGCCTCAGCCTGACGCTGGGGGCTATCGCTGACAATCAGCAGTGGCGGCCGGTTGTCACTGTCGCGTTGTACTCAGCCATGAGTCTGCTGCTGGGTTTCCTGTTGTCGCGGTGGATCTTCACGGAGCAGCGCAAATGGTTATTTCGCTGATCGTCCCGATATTCGATGAAGAACTGGCAATTCGCCCATTCTATGACGCGGTTCGCCGTGCGCTGCACGGGGAACCGGCAAGGGTCGAGGTGATCTTCGTCAATGATGGCAGCCAGGACGGCAGTGAACAGCAGGTTCGTCAGCTGATTGCGGGTGACCCGGATGTCATGCTGGTCGACCTCTCACGTAACTTTGGCAAGGAAGCGGCACTCCTCGCTGGGCTGGAAATGGCCCGTGGCGATGCAGTTATCCCTATCGATGTCGACCTGCAGGATCCGGTAGAGGTCATACCCCTGTTGATCGAGCAGTGGCGAGCCGGTTTTGAAGTGGTGCTTGCCAAGCGCCGGGACCGTTCCAGTGACTGCTACTTGAAGCGATTAACGGCCGGAGGCTTCTACTTTTTGCTCAAGCGGATATCGCAGATACACATTGAAGAGAATGTCGGTGACTTCCGGCTGCTCGACCGCAAAGTCGTGGACGTGATCAAGTCGATGCCTGAACAACAGCTGTTCATGAAAGGCATGCTGTCCTGGGCGGGGTTTAGCACCACGGTGGTTGAATATGAGCGCGCTGCACGGGCTCAGGGCGGTAGCCGTTTCAACGCCTGGAAGTTATGGAATCTGGCATTGGACGGCATCACCTCGTTCAGCACTGTACCGTTGCGGCTGTGGACCTATGTGGGCGGGACTATCGCCTTCACAGCGTTGGTTTACGCAGCGGTGCTGGTCGCTGACAAGCTGATCTTTGGCAACCCTGTCCCAGGCTATCCCTCGCTGATGACGGCCATCTTATTTCTCGGTGGCGTGCAGTTGATCGGGATCGGAGTCTTGGGTGAATACATTGGCCGTATCTACATGGAATCCAAGCATCGCCCTCGTTATGTCGTCAGGGGCAAGGTCGGGTGTGACCCGGCGCAATCAGGGCGGGCGTTGATCAAGGAGAGATAATGGCCGTTTCGCTACGCTGGCAAGAGACCCGTGCAAAAGCTTGCGTGGTCGTGGCAATTTTGCTGATGAGTGCTGCCTTGCGCTTTCATCAGGTAACGACGCGCACTATCTGGCTGGATGAGGCATTCAGTGTCTTACTCAGCCGCCTGTCGCCTGAGCAGATACTGTTTCATACCGCCCGGGACGTCCATCCGCCCCTGTATTACTTGGTTCTGCATTACTGGATGCAGTGGTTTGGCAGTGATGCGCTGGCGGTTCGTAGTTTGAGCGTTGGCGCGGGCGTCGCTTCGGTAGGCATGGGTATGTTGCTGACAAGGCACCTGGCGTCTTGGCGTGCCGCAATGATTGCTGGCCTCTTGTTGGCATTCTTTCCCATGGCCATACGTTTTAGCCAGGAAGCCCGAATGTACGCGTTGCTGAGTCTGCTGCTGTTGTCGGCGATCTACATGCTTTGGCAGTGGGTATCCAGGCAAAAAAACCTCTACCTGGTTGCCTACAGCCTACTCATGGTCGCCGCGTTGTACACCCACTACTTTGCAGCCTTGTGCGCATTGGCCAATTGGCTCTACCTGTCAGTGACTACGGATTCACATGGCAAGCGTCTTGTATTGGCTCGTGCCTGGTGGGTGGGGCATGTGGGAATCGTCGTGGCCTATCTGCCTTGGCTGCCCATCTTGTATCGTCAACTGCATCACCGTGAGTTGGTGGCCTGGATTGTTCACTATCCGGCTTCCCTCTTGAGCATGCCGCGATCGTTCTGGAATGCATTTACCCAATGTGAGGAGGCTGCCTATGCAGACGTCTTGTCTGTGTTGCTGTCCATTTTTCTTGTGTTTGCTTCGCTACGGGTATTGCGCCATGTCTCGACGCGTGGGCAGCCGAATGTATTGCTATTGAGTTATTGCTTTGTTCCCATCCTTGTCGTCTGGCTGATCTCCTATGCCATGCCGTTATTCATCAACCGTTATCTGCTTTTCTCCCTCATGGGGCTGCCGTTGCTGGTAGCGGTCGCCGCTGATACGTGGCCGAGGCGAACGTTACTGGCATCGGTTGCTGGCTGTCTGTTCATCGAACTTGCAGGGCTGGCCTATGCCTACAATTACCAGGCGAAGCCGGGTGGTGATCTGGGTACGGTGATGGCACATGTTAATAAGTACTGGCGCTCAGGGGATGCTTTGTTAGGCGATCGCAAAAGGCACTACCTCTCGATCGAGTACTACAATGCCACGGGACGCCCGGCATTTCTCTATACCCAGATTGAACCTGATGCGACCGGTAAGGCGGCAACCACCTACGGTACCTTGACGTTGTTTTATCAACGCTCAGATGAGCTTTACGTAACAACGCCACAGAGACTGGCGAACCACTTCAAACGCCTCTGGCTGGTGACTGAACCTTCGTCTGCTTACACGCCGCGTATGCCCGTCGACGGGTGGGTGAAAGTTGATGAAATCGTCGAGGGCTCGTTCAAGGCATTGTTGTTTGCAGTGCCTGAACAAGCCAATCGCTGAACCGTGAGCCGCCTCAGGCCGCTTGTGGCTCGAAACTGTCGGCCCGCGCCATCTGCCACATCCGCGAATAGAACTGCCCATCCACCTCACCGGTCAGCAACTCCCCTGGTTTGAGGAACACATGCATCTGCGAGAACAGCTTGATCTCGGTGGCCGATACCCGTCGCACCAAGTGCTTGGCTTCCAGCTGTGCCGGGTGTTCCAGGCCGGCCGCAGCGAGCATTTCGGCCAGGGCGCGCAGGGTGTTGTGGTGGAAGTTCAATACCCGCTGGGCCTTGTCCGGCACCACCAGTGCGCGCTGGCGCAACGGGTCCTGAGTGGCCACACCGGTCGGGCACTTGTTGGTATGGCAGCTCTGCGACTGGATGCAACCAATCGCGAACATGAAACCACGCGCTGCGTTGGCCCAGTCGGCGCCGATGGCCAATACGCTGGCGATGTCGAAAGCACTGACGATCTTGCCACTGGCACCGAGCTTGATCTTGTCGCGCAGGTTCAGGCCGACCAAGGTGTTATGCACGAACAGCAAGCCTTCGCGCAGCGGCACGCCGATATGGTCGGTGAACTCCACTGGCGCCGCGCCAGTGCCCCCTTCCTTGCCGTCGACGACGATGAAATCGGGGAGGATGCCAGTTTCCAGCATGGCCTTGGCGATGCCCATGAACTCCCATGGGTGGCCCAGGCAGAACTTGAAGCCCACCGGCTTGCCGCCGGACAGCTCGCGCAACTGGGCAATGAACTGCATCATTTCAATCGGCGTCGAGAAGGCGCTGTGGCGCGACGGCGAAATGCAGTCCTCGCCCATGAGGATGCCGCGGGTTTCGGCAATTTCCTGGGTCACCTTGTGCTTGGGCAGGATGCCGCCGTGGCCGGGCTTGGCGCCTTGGCTCATCTTGATTTCGATCATCCGTACCTGGGGGGTACGTGCCTGGGCGGCGAAGCGTTCCGGGTCGAACCGCCCGTCTGCGGTACGGCAGCCAAAGTAGCCGCTGCCCAGCTCCCACACCAGGTCGCCACCGTGTTCGCGGTGGTAGGGGCTGATGCTGCCTTCGCCGGTGTCGTGGGCGAAGTTGCCCAGCTTGGCGCCTTCGTTCAGGGCGCGGATGGCGTTGGCGCTGAGTGAACCGAAACTCATCGCCGAAATGTTGAAGATCGACGCCGAATACGGCTGGCTGCACTGCGGCCCGCCGACGACGATGCGAAAACCCGCAGGGTCGGTCAGCGGTGCTGGGCGCATGGAGTGGCCGATGAATTCGAAGCCGGACTGGTAGACGTCGATCAGGGTGCCGAAGGGTTTGTCCGAGGCTTCGTTCTTGGCCCGGGCATACACCAGCGAGCGCTGAGCGCGGGAGAAGGGCAGGGCGTCGCTGTCGGCTTCGAGCAGGTACTGGCGGATTTCCGGGCGAATGCCCTCGACCAGGTAGCGGATGTTGCCGAGGATCGGGTAGTTGCGGCGTACTGCGTGGCGCTTTTGCAGCAGGTCGAACACGCCGATCAGGCTGAGTACGGCAGTGGTCAGGGTGAAGGGCCACAACCACTCGTGGTGGGTGAAGGGCAGGCTCGCCAGGGTGAACAGTACACAGGCGGCGAAGAAGGCGTAGCGGCTGAGAAGTGACAGGCTCATACGGGGTCCTTGCGATGGCGCGGTCAGGCTCAGGGGCCTGGGGCAAACCCCGACCATAGCCCGGTTGGGCGGTAGTGAAAATGAAAATCGGGGTATCGAAAATCATTCGCACAACGGGCTGGGTGCTCAGTCGTGCTGCTTGAGTAACAGCCGGTGGCGCCAGGCTTGCTGTTCTTCCAACGACGCGTCGATGAGGAATTGGTATCGCCCGGCAACCCGCATCGCTACGGGTACCCCATCGCGGTACAGCAAGCGATTGCCGCTCACGGCGGGTACCTTGGCCCCCGGCAGTAGCGAGCCCACCAGGTTCAGCGGGTCGCTGGCACTGACCATCACCAGGGCGCCCTCCGGCTCACGCCGTCGCACTTGCCGCAACAGGCCTACCGCCTCCGGCAAGGCGAACTGCTCGCCGGCCAACCCGGCGATAAACCGCCCGCCACGAATTTCGCCGCGGGCTTCCAGCCGGTGATAACAGCGCAGCAACGCTCGCCACGGGGGCAGCACATCGCTCTCGCGTTCCAGCAGGCGCCAGCAGATCACCCCGTAGCGACGCAGCAGGGTGCGGGCAATGTGTTCCAGGCGCTGGTCTTCGTTCAGGCTGGCGGTACCGCGCCGCAACAACGCCCAGCGCCCGGCGTGGGCCATGCTGTTCGAAAACGGCGCATGGCCGCGGCGGCTGTGGCATGGCGTGCGTTTAGCCGCTGGTGTGATCAGGCTGCGCAGGCCGGTGAAGCTGTCGGCGCCGGCCAGGCCTGAGCCCACCAGCTCCTGCAGTGCCGTTTCCAGCTCACTGGGCAACAGGTGCGCCTCTTTGGCCAGTTCATCGAAGAACAGCGCACCTTCCGTTTTCAGCGCTTCATGCACACGTTGCGCGCGCGGGCCTAGCGCCTCGGGGGAAGGGGCTGGCGCGAGGCTGCGCCAGGTATTGAGCTGGTCCCGGGGCAACAACACCAGCGGGGTGCTGGCCAATGTGCTGCTCGACTGCGTCGCTGCCAGGCGGCTCCAGGCGAACTGCCCGCTGCGGCACGCGTCGTCGAGCCAGTGCGGGCTGTAGTCCTTGATCCGCGCAGGCAACAGCTCGGCTTCCCAGGCACCCGCAGCACTCGGAAACCCCTGCAGTTGGCCCAGTACCTCGGCCACCGCCTGCGGCCCGCGCAGGCGTTCGTCTGCGGCCAGGTGCTGCCAATCGAACAGAAAGCGCATGAAGTCCTGCAGGCTGACCGGTTCTATCTCCCGGCGCAGGCGTTTGACCGTGTAGCGGTGGATGCGCGCCAGCAAGTGGCGCTCGCACCACTGCAGGTCGTGTGCACCTGGGCTGAAATGGCCGCGCAGCACATAGCCTTCGCTTTCCAGGCGAGCCAGGGCCTGCTCGATGTCCGGCAGGGGTTTGCCCAGGGGGGTGGCGATCTGCGCCAAGGTCTGCGGGCCGTAACCTCCCAGGCGGGCGCGCAGCAGCTCGCTCAGCGCAGTGTCGGGGTCGATGGCCTGATCAAAGCCGGGCAGCAGGTTCAAGGCCGGCTCTGTGGCTGCACCTGGATACAGCGCCTGCAGCAGGTTCAGGCGCTCACGGGGCAGCCAGAGCTGTTGATCGGGCAGGTGCAAGGCTCGGCCTGCCTTGGCCAGTTGCCGAAGCAACAGGGCCCAACTGGCGTTGGCCTGGGCTTCATGCTGGGTGATGGCGCCCAGGCTCATCAACGCCTCGTGCATCTCATCGGCGTTGACCGGTTGCGGCCAGGCCTCGTCTTCCACGGCGCGGATGGCGTCGGCGTCCAGCGCGCCCAGATCATCGCCACTGCGCACGTCGCTCCAGCGTCGGTTGAGTACCGCCTGGGTTCGGCGTTCTTCCAGCGGTGCATCGTCCAGAAACGCGTAGGGCCTGGCGTTGAGGATAGCCGAGGCCAGCGGTGACGGTGCCGGCAGGTCGCGGCTGATCATTCGCACCTCGCCGCTCTCCATACGCCGCAGCAGGGCCAGCCAGCCTTCGCTGTCCATGGCCTCGTGCAGGCAGTCGTCGAGGGTCTGCTCGACCAGCGGATGATCGGGGATCTGCCGTTCGCCGACGATGTTTTCCAGGCAGGCGATCTGGTCGGGGAACACCGACGCAATCAGGTCTTCGCTTTTCATCCGCTGGATCTGCGGCGCCACCTTGCGCCCACCGACGAAGCGCGGCAAGGCCATGGCCACGGCAGCGTTCCAGCGCCAGCGCACACCGAACAGCGGCGCGTCGAGCAGGGCCTGGATGAGGACCTGTTCGGCATTGCGGCTGGTCAGGTAGCGCCACACCTCGTCCAGGGCGAAACTGTGGCTGGTGGACAACGACAGCACGATGGCATCTTCGCTGGCCGCCGCTTGCAGCTCGAAATTGAACGTGCGGCAGAAGCGCTTGCGCAGGGCCAGGCCCCAGGCGCGGTTGATACGGCTGCCATAGGGCGAGTGGATGATCAGTTGGGTGCCGCCGGACTCATCGAAGAAGCGCTCCATGATCAGCGTCTGTTGCGAGGGCAGGGCGCCCAGTACTTCCCGCGTGCGCCCCAGGTAATCGAGCAACTGGCTGGCGCTGTCTTCGCCCAGTTCGAAGCTGCGCTGCAGCCATTGCACCACCGCCGCGCTATCTGCACCCGGCAACCCCAGCCGCTCGTCGATGCGTGCCTGCAAGCGGGCGACCGCCGCTGACAGCTCATCGCTGCGCCCTGGTGCTTCACCCAGCCAGAACGGAATGGTCGGCGGCAGGCCATGGGCGTCCTCGACCCGCACGCGGCCAGGTTCGACCCGCAGGATCCGGTACGAGGCATTGCCCAACTGGAAAATATCGCCGGCAATGCTTTCTACCGCGAAGTCTTCGTTGACGCTGCCGATGCTCAGCGCCTGGGGTTCGAGCAGCACGGCGTAGTCGGCGGTCTCGGGGATGGTGCCGCCACTGGTCAAGGCCGTCAGCTGGCTGCCGCGACGGCCGCGCAAGGTGCCGCTCACCGCGTCGCGGTGCAGGTAGGCGCTACGGATGCCTTGGCGGCCGTTGTAGCCCTCGGCAAGCATGCTCAGCAGCGCCTGGTAGTGCTGCACGTCGAGTTCGGCGTAGGGCGTTGCCTGGCGCAGGCAGTCGAACAGCGCCTGCTCCTGCCACGGCTGGTTGCTGGCTTCGGCGACGATTTGCTGGGCCAATACATCCAGGGGGGCCTTGGCGATGTGCAGTTGGTCGAGCTCGCCTCGGCGCACACAGTCGAGCAGGGCCGTGCATTCGATCAGGTCGTCCCGCGAGGTCGGGAACAGCCGGCCTTTGGGAATGCCCTCGACCTGGTGGCCCGAGCGGCCGACACGTTGCAAAAAGGCCGCGATCGAACCTGGCGAGGCGATCTGGCAGACCAGGTCGACATCGCCGATATCGATGCCCAGCTCCAGCGAAGCCGTGGCCACCAACACCTGCAACTGGCCCTGCTTCAGGCGCTGTTCGGCGTCCAGGCGCAGCTCCTTGGCCAGGCTACCGTGGTGCGCGGCCACGGCTTCTTTGCCCAGGCGGTCGCTGAGGTGGCGGGTCAGGCGTTCGGCCAGGCGCCGGGTGTTGACGAATACCAACGTCGTGCGGTGTTCGCGGGCCAGGGTTGCCAGGCGGTCGTAGACCAGGTTCCACACGTCGGTGGCCATCACCGCACCCAGGGGCACGGGTGGTACTTCCAGGGCCAGGTCGCGCGTGCGTGCGTGGCCGATATCGACGATCGCACAGGGGCGCTGATGACCCACCAGAAACTGCGCCACGCGCGCCACCGGCCGCTGGGTGGCGGACAGGCCGATGCGCCGCAAGGGCCGTTCGGCGAGGGCTTGCAGGCGCTCAAGGGTCAGCGCCAGATGGGCGCCGCGTTTGTTGCCGGCCAGGGCGTGAATCTCATCGACGATCACCGTGTGCACATTGGCAAGGCCGGCACGGCCCGAGGCCGAGCCCATCAGCACATAGAGTGACTCCGGCGTGGTCACCAGGATGTGCGGGGCGAGCTTGCGCATGGCTGCACGTTCTTTCTGCGGTGTGTCGCCAGTGCGCACGGCGGTGGTGATACGGGGCGCTTCAAGGCCCTGGTCTTCGAGCGCCTGGCTGATGCCTTCGAGCGGGGCCTGCAGGTTCAGGCGAATATCGTTGGACAGGGCCTTGAGCGGCGAGACGTAGACCACCTGCGTCTGTGCGGGCAGTTCGCCGCCGTGTTCAAGGCCTTGGCGGAACAGCTCATCGAGCACCGCGAGGAAGGCGCTCAAGGTCTTGCCCGAACCGGTCGGCGCGGCCAGCAGCATCGACTGACCGGCGTGAATCAATGGCCAGGCACGGGCCTGGGCGTCGGTGACCGTGGCGAAATGGCGACGGAACCAGGTGCCGACGGCGGGGTGGAACAGTGCGAGCACCGGGTGCTGTTGGGCGGGCAGGTTCATGTGTTGGTTATGGAGGGTCGGCGGCGGGTTGGCAAGGGGCCGTTCGTCTGTGCATGGGGGAGGCTACCTGTGCTTGTCTGGCCATGAGCCCCATGGGATGCTCTCTGGCTTTGCCTGTGAGCCCATCCCATGACCAAGACCATCCGCATTGCCGCCGCCCTGCTGATCGACCCCCAGGGCCGCACCCTGCTGGTCCGCAAACGCGGCACCCGGGCCTTCATGCAGCCTGGGGGCAAGATCGATGCAGGGGAGACAGCGGTGGCCGCACTGGTGCGCGAACTGCACGAGGAATTGGGCCTGCGCATCGACCCTGCACAGGCCATCCTCCTGGGCCGCTTCAGCGCCCCGGCGGCCAACGAGCCAGGTCATGAGGTACAGGCCGAGCTGTTTCGGGTCGACAGCGCCGAGGCCGTGGTGCCAGCGGCGGAAATCGAAGAAGTGGTCTGGCTGGCCGCCGACCAGGCGCCCACTCTTGAGCTGGCGCCATTGACCCGCGACTTGATCCTGCCGCTCTACCGCAAAGCGGTCAGCGTACCGCGCTGACCCCGTCGAGGGTGGCGAACGAGGTGTCCTTGGCGGTCAACAGGAAGTCGCGCATGTACGGTGCGTCGAGCATGTCGGTGCGCACGGCCGCATAAAGCGTGGCGAACAGGCCCTTTTCGCCCAGGCGCTTGCCCTTCACATAGCCGCGCGAGCTGTACTCGTGCAGCGCCCAGTGCGGCATGCCGCACACCCCACGGCCGCTGGCAACCAGTTGCATCATCATCACGGTCAGCTCGGAGGTACGCACGGCGGCCGGTTCGATGTCGGCCGGCTCCAGGAAGCGGGTGAAGATGTCCAGGCGGTCGCGTTCCACCGGGTAGGTGATCAAGGTCTGGTCGAGCAGGTCCTGCGGCACGATGTAAGGCTTGCTGGCCAGCGGATGCTGGTTGGCGACGGCAATCATGGCTTCGTAGGTGAACAGTGGTACGTAGGTGATACCGGCCAGGTCCAGCGGGTCGGAGGTGACCACCAGGTCCAGGTCACCCCGGGCCAGGGCTGGCAGCGGGGCGAAGGCGAACCCTGAGGCCAGGTCCAGCTCCACTTCCGGCCAGGCATCGCGGAACTGGTCGATGGTCGGCATCAGCCATTGGAAGCAGCTATGGCATTCGATGGCCATGTGCAGGCGCCCGGCGGTGCCGCCGGCCAGGCGGGCGATGTCACGTTCGGCGCCGCGCAGCAGCGGCAAGGTGGCATCGGCCAGTTGCAGCAGGCGCAGCCCGGCGCTGGTAAAGCGGATCGGCTTGGTCTTGCGCACGAACAGCGGCAGGCCAAGGCGCTCTTCGAGCTCCTTGAACTGGTGCGACAGGGCTGACTGCGTCAGGTGCAGGCGCTCGGCGGCCTCCACCAGGCTGTCGGACTCGCGCAGGGCATGAAGGGTTTTCAGGTGGCGAATTTCAAGCACAACGACTTTCCATTGGGAATACGGGAGGCAACGGGGTAGTCGTTGAGTCTGGCTCAAGTTGGCCTGGCTGTCATCAGGGTTTACGTGTGTTGCCACGCTGACCGCCTGGCGAGGTTCACGAAATTGTCATTGAACTGTGGCAGCGCGCTTGAATGATTTTCATCAGACTCGCGTTCTACTGGGGATCTGCATTCTGGTGTTTCTTTCATGCGGGCTTTTCTGCTGTTTTTGTTCTTTCTTGTCAGCGTGCCGGCTAGCTTCGCCGAGCAGCGCTGCGACGTTCACGTGGCGGCTCAGCGGGCGGAGCTGGGTAACCTGAGCCTGGTCTACCAGAGCGTGGGTGCGCCTCGAGACCCGGCACTGCTGCTGGTCATGGGCCTGGGCGGGCAACTGATCCACTGGCCGGACGACGTGGTCGAAGCCTTGTGCCGCCAGGGTTTTCGGGTCATTCGCTATGACAACCGCGATGTCGGCCTGTCACGCTGGAACCAACTGCCCCCTTCGGCCAATCTGACTGTCGAGCTGCTGCGCTACAAGCTGGGTTTGCCAGTCGCCGCGCCGTATACGTTGACCGACATGGCCGGGGATGGGCTGCGCCTGATGGACTCACTGGGCATAGACCAATTCCATGTGCTGGGTGTCAGCATGGGGGGGATGATCGCGCAGCACCTGGCGGCGATGGCGCCGGAGCGGGTGCGCAGCTTGACGCTGGTGATGTCCAGCTCGGGGGCCGCAGGGTTGCCCGCGCCAGATCCGGCCCTGGTGCAGTTGCTGGCCCGGCGCAGTGCGCCGAACCGCGAGGTGGCCATCGAACAGCAGGCTGATTTGCTGGCAGCACTGGGCAGCCCCGAGGTGCACGATGACCGTGCGGTGCTGATGCAGCAGGCGGCCGTGGCCTATGACCGGGCGTTCAACCCTGAGGGCGCCAAGCGCCAGATCATGGCGATCCTTGCCGAACCGAGCCGGGTAGCGCTGCTCAATCAGTTGCGCGTGCCGACCCTTGTGGTGCACGGCACGGCCGACCCCTTGTTGCCGGTGATGCATGGGGTGCACCTGGCAGCGCATATCCAGGGCAGCCAGTTGCGCTTGATACCGGGGTTGGCGCACCGCTTCCAGGAGCCGTTCAAGGCGCCGTTGCTGGGGGCGGTGCTGCCTTACCTGCAGTCACACCGGCAGGACGCGACGCATATCGCAGGCCTTTGAGAGCGGTTTTGTCCGCGAAGAGGGCGATGCCGATCTTTCAGCCCAGCCCGTACTTTTTCACTTTGTCGAACAGCGTGGTCTTGGCCATGCCCAGTTCCTGGCTGGCCTGGCTGAGGTTGCCGCCGGTGCGCTGCAGGGCATCGCTGAGCAGGTTGCGTTCGAAGGCCTCCACGGCCTCGGAAAAGCCCAGGCCCTGGCTGGCGCCACCACTCGGGCCTTTCTTGAACGCCGGCAGGCCCAAGGCATAACGCTCGGCCACGTTGCGCAGTTCGCGCACGTTGCCGGGCCAGTCATGGGCCATCAGCCGCGACAGGGTCTGGCTGTCCAAGGTCGGCGTTTCGCGGTCGAAGCGCAGGGCCGATTGCTGCAGGAAGTGTTCGAACAGTTGCAGGATGTCTTCGCGGCGTTCGCGCAGTGGCGGTAGTTCCAGCGTCACCACGTTCAGCCGGTAGTACAGGTCGCTGCGAAACTGCCCGTTCTGGCCCATGGCATCGAGGTCGGCCTTGGTCGCGGCAATCACCCGGCAATCCACCGCAATGCTCTGGTTCGAGCCCAGCCGTTCCAGGGTGCGCTCCTGCAACACCCGCAGCAGTTTGATCTGCAGGTTGATCGGCATGCTTTCGACTTCGTCGAGGAACAGCGTGCCGCCGTTGGCGTGTTCGATCTTGCCGATTCGGCGTTTGCCCGCACCGGTGAAGGCGTTGGCTTCGTGGCCGAAGATCTCGCTTTCGAACAGGTTCTCGGGCAGGCCCCCGCAGTTCAGGGCCACGAAAGGCTGGCCCTGGCGGCGGCTGAAGTCGTGCAGGCAGCGGGCGACCAGTTCCTTGCCGGTGCCGGTCTCGCCTTCGATCAGCACGTTGGCCGAGGTGTCGGCCACATTGGCGATCAACTCGCGCAGTTGCTCCATGGCGGCCGAGCGGCCAATGATGCGACCCTCCAGGCTGCTCTGTTCGGCCAATTGGCGGCGCAGGGCCACCACTTCGCGGGAAAGGCCGCGATGTTCGAGGGCGCGGCGCACCACATCGACCAGGCGCTCAGGCGAGAAGGGTTTCTCCATGAAGTCATAGGCGCCATTGCGCATGGCGCCGACCGCCATGTCGATGTCGCCATGGCCGGTGATCAGCACCACGGGCAGGCTGCGGTCGCGGGCTTTGAGGCGGTTGAGCAGTTCGAGGCCGTCGATGCCCGGCAAGCGGATATCGCTGACGACGATGCCGGCGAAGTCGTCGCTGATGCGTTCCAGGGCCTGTTCGGCGCTGCCGACCCCTTCACAGGCGATGTCTTCCAGCGCCAGCGCCTGCTGGCAGCCGAGCAGCACATGCGGGTCGTCTTCGACGATCAGGACGGTAAGAGGCGCTTGGTTCATGGGTGCTCCGCCGGTTCGCTAGGGGGGGATACCAGAGGCAGGGCCAGGACAAAGGCCGTGCCGCCACTGGCGGGGTGCTCGACGTTCAGGCTGCCCTTGGCGGCGGCGGCAAGGCTCGCCGACAAGGTCAGGCCCAGGCCCAGGCCATGTTCGCCGGGTTTGGTGGTGAAGAAGGGTTCGAACAGGTGCTTGCGCGCCTCGGCGTCGATGCCATGGCCATTGTCGCGCACGCGCAGGCGATATTTGTCGCCCTGCAGCTCGCCTTCCAGCCACAGCTCTGGCAAGGGCTGGGTGGCCATGGCGTCGAGGGCATTGCCGATCAGGTTGACCAGGATCTGCTCCAGGCGGGTCTGGTCAATGGCCAGTTGCTGGTCTTCGAACTGATGGTGCAACTGCAAGTGGCAGCCACTGATACGGTTGGCCAGCACCTGCAATGAGGCGTCCACTGCCTTGGCCAGCGACGCCTGGCCACTGTCGTCGCCACGACGGGCGAACGAACGCAGGCTGGCGGTGATACGGCCCATGCGATCGATCAGGTCGTTCATGGTGCGCAGGTTGGTGCTGGCCGTTTCCAGTGCGCCGCGTTCGAGGAAGCGCACGGTGTTGCCCGACAAGGTGCGCAACGCGGCCAAGGGCTGGTTGAGTTCGTGGGCGATGCTGGTGGACATCTGCCCGATGGCGGCCAGCTTGCCTGCCTGGACCAGCTCGTCCTGGGCGTGGCGCAGGGTTTGCTCGGCATGCCGGCGCTCGCGGATCTGCCCCTTGAGCCGTTCATTGCTGGCGCGCAGGTCGGCGGTGCGCTCGGTGATACGCCGTTCGAGCTGGCTGTTGGCTTCCTGCAGTGCCTCGCGGGCGGCCAGGCGGGTGGCGATGACCTTGCGCCGCTCATTCCAGGCGATACCCAGAATCGCCAGCAGGGCGAATGCCACCCCAACCAGGATGCCCTGCACCATGGATTCACGGCGCAAGTCCTGCAGCGGGGTCAGCAGTGTGAAGTGCCACGGGGTATCCACCAGGCGCCGGGTTTGTGCCAGGTAGGCCACTTCATGGGCCTTGCCCTGAACCGTTTCGCTGTTGGCCGGGAAGGTCAGCTTCTCGACGCCATCGGCCAGGGTTTCCCGCGCCAGTGGTTGCAGCTCGTTCAACGGCCACCAGTAATACTGCAGGCTGCGCGCCAGTCGCTCCTTGATTTGCGGGGTCAGCGGGCGCACCGATTTCAGGCGCCGGGCCGGGTCGCTGGAGAGGATGATGATGCCGTTTTCGTCACTGACGAAAGCCTCCAGGCGGGCCCGTTGCCAGCGCTCCTCAAGGGTGTCCAGGCGCACCTTGATCACCGCCACGCCAATGATCTTGCCGTGTTCTTCCAGCCCGTGGGCCAGGTAGTAGCCAGCCTCGCCGGTGGTGCTGCCGATGCCGTAGAAGCGCCCGGGTTCGCCGCGCACGGCCGTCTGGAAATAGGCCCGGAACGACAGGTCTTCACCGAGGAACGAATCGGCATCGCGCCAGTTGCTGGTGGCCTGCACCCGGCCATTGGTGTCGAGGACGAAGATCGCCCGGCTGCGGCTGCGCCGATTCAAACCTTCGAGGTATTCGTTGACGGCCTGGCGGGAGCCGCCGTCAGGGTCGGTGAGCAGGTGCGAGACGCTGTCTTCAAGCTCCAGCAGGCTGGGCAGGTAGGTGTACTTGCTGATCTCGCTTTCGACCGTACGCGCGTGCAGCTCCAGCTGACGTTCACCGTTTTCGCTCAAGGTGCGGATGCCGTTGCTCTCGCTGACCAGGTAACCGGCCAGCCCCAAGCCGACCATCAGCAGGATGATCAAAGGCGGCAACAGCAATTGGCGGATCAGGCGGGAATTCACGGCAGGCTTGGCAGGGAGCAGTAGCGAAGGGTCGCATTTCATCACAGTGGCCTTGTCACGACCAGCATCCGCTGCCCGGAGGGGGCGAGCAGCGGAGCTGGAGGCCGACTTAGTGTTGCAGGATCTTGCTCAGGAAGTGCTGGGTGCGTTGGTCGCGGGCGCTCTGGTCACCGAAGAACTCCTCTTTGGTGCAGTCTTCGATGATGCTGCCCTTGTCCATGAAGATGACCCGATTGGCGACCTTGCGGGCAAAGCCCATCTCGTGGGTCACGCACATCATGGTCATGCCTTCGTGGGCCAGTTGCACCATCACATCCAGCACCTCGCTGACCATTTCCGGGTCCAGTGCCGAGGTCGGTTCGTCGAACAGCATGACGATCGGGTCCATCGCCAGGGCGCGGGCGATCGCCACACGCTGCTGCTGGCCGCCGGAGAGCTGGCCGGGGTGCTTCTTGGCATGGGCGCTGAGGCCGACGCGTTCGAGCAGGGCCAGGCCCTTCTTGGTGGCTTCCGCCTCGCTGCGGCCAAGTACCTTGCGCTGGGCGATGGTCAGGTTCTCGGTGATGGTCAGGTGCGGGAACAGCTCGAAGTGCTGGAACACCATGCCGACCCGCGAACGCAGCTTGGGTAGGTTGGTCTTCGGGTCGGCAATCGAGGTGCCATCGACCACCACGTCGCCTTTCTGGAACGGTTCCAGGGCGTTGACGCACTTGATCAGGGTGGACTTGCCCGAGCCCGACGGGCCGCACACTACCACCACTTCACCTTTCTTGACGTCGGTGCTGCAGTCGGTCAGTACCTGGAAGTCGCCGTACCACTTGTTGACGTTCTTGATGGAAATCATACGGTGATCCTTTTTTGCAGGCGCTTGACCAGCCACGAAGCGGAGAAGCTGATGATGAAGTAGACAACCCCGGCGAAGATCAGGAACTCATGGGAGCGCCCGATGATGTCGCCGTTGGAGCGTGCCGAGTTGAGGAAGTCGACCAGGCCCACGGTATACACCAGCGAGGTGTCCTGGAACAGGATGATGCTCTGCTGCAGCAGCAGCGGGGTCATCTTGCGGAAGGCCTGGGGCAGGATGATCAGGCGCATGGTCTGGGCGTAATTCATGCCCAGTGCTTGAGCGGCACCCATCTGCCCTTTGGAAATCGACTGCACGCCGGCGCGGACGATTTCGCAGAAGTACGCCGCCTCGAACATCATGAACGCGACGACGCAGGAGGTGAACGCACCGACGGGGGTATCTTCGCCGGTGATCCAGCGCAGCACGAACGGCACCGCCAGGTAGAACCAGGTGATCACCAGCAGCAGCGGGATCGAGCGGAAGTAGTTGACGTAGGCACCCGCCACACGCGACAGCAGCTTGCTCGACGACAGGCGCATCAATGCCAGCAGGGTGCCGAGCGCGATGCCGCCGACCACGCCCATGACCATCAATTGCAGGGTCATGACCATGCCGCCCCACAGGGCAGGCAGGGCCGGGATGATTTCGCTGAAATCCATGTCCATTTACTTGCCCCCCACGGAAATCAGGCCAGGCACGGCAACTTTCTTCTCGACCAGGCGCATGAGTAGCATCAGGCCCATGTTCAGGGTGAAGTAGATCAGCGTGGCCAGGGTGAATGCCTCGAACAGGTTGGCGGAAAATTCCGCCGTCTGTTTGGTCTGTGCCAGCAGCTCCATCAGGCCGATCAGCGAGGCCACCGAGGAGTTCTTGAACACGTTGAGAAACTCGGAGGTGAGCGGCGGAATGATGATCCGGTACGCTTGCGGCAGCAGCACGTTGGTGTAGATCTGCGGCAGGCTGAAACCCATGGCACGGGCGGCGGCCTCTTGGCCGCGGGGCAGCGCCTGGATACCGGTCCGCACCTGTTCGCAGACTCGTGCGGCGGTGAACAGGCCCAGGCAGACAACCACGCTGATCAGCGCCGAGGTGGTCGGGTTGAGGTCCTGCTTGAACCATTCCTGCAGGCCCTCGGGCAGCAGGTCCGGTACCAGGAAGTACCAGATGAACAATTGCACCAGCAGCGGTACGTTACGGAACAGCTCCACGTAGGCGGTGGCGATGCCCGATACAAGGCGGTTAGGCACGGTACGCATGACGCCGAGTACCGACCCCAGCAGCAGTGCGATGATCCAGGCGGTGATGGCGATGGCGATGGTCCAGCCCAGGCCGGTGATGTACCAGTCCAGATAGGTTTCGCTGCCCACGCCGGTGGACTTGAAGAACACGCCCCAGTCCCAGTTGTAATTCATCGGGATTTCCCCTCAGACGGTTGTTTCACGGGCACCTTCGAGCATCCGGGGGCGCTCGGCGCCCTCGGATGAAAGGTTAGACACTAATGAGTGGCCTGCAGAATAGATTCGTGCGCTTGCGCACCAGGCCACTATCTGAGGATCAGGACTTCTTCTCGTCCGCGGCCTTGTCGGTCGGCTCGGCGATCAGTTTCTTCAGTTCGTCGCTCATCTGGAACTGCAGGTTCAGGCCTTTTGGCGGGATCGGTTGCATGAACCACTTGTCGTAGCTCTTGTTGACTTCACCCGATTTGAAGTAGCCCACGATGGCGTCGTCGACCGCTTTCTTGAACGCAGCGTCTTCCTTGCGCACCATGCAGCCGTAGATTTCGTACGACTGTGGAGTACCGGTGATGACCCAATCTGCAGGTTTACGCGCCTTGGCCATTTCACCGGCCAGCAGGGCGTCGTCCATCATGAAGGCCACGGCGCGGCCGCTTTCGAGCATGTTGAAGGCTTCACCGTGGTCCTTGGCGGAAATCACGTTCATCTTCATCTGCTTGTCGGCGTTCATCGCCTTGAGGATGCGCTCGGAGGTGGTACCGGCGGTGGTCACCACGTTCTTGCCGGCCAGGTCCGGGAAGTCTTTATAGGATGGCTGACCGTCCTTGACCTTGGTCAGCAGACGGGTACCGACTTCAAAGATGCCGACCGAGAAACCGACCTGCTGCTGGCGCTCGACGTTGTTGGTGGTGGAGCCGCATTCCAGGTCGACGGTGCCGTTCTGCACCAGAGGAATACGGGTCTGGGAGGTGACGAGGTTGTACTTGACCTTGATGTCGGTGCCCAGCTGCTTCTTCAGCGCTTCGACCACAGCGAGCTGGATGTCGTGGGAGTAGCCGACGGGCGTGGTGCTGCCTGCCAGGTAGGAAAATGGAATGGATGAGTCACGGTGCCCCAGTGTGATGGTGCCCGAGTCCTTGATCTTCTTCAGGGTGCCGGTCAGCTCCTCGGCCATGACAGGCGAAGCGATGACTGCAGCCGCGATGGCGGCGCCCAGCAATTGACGAACGATACGCATCAAATTTTCCTCGACGTGTTTGTTTTTTTTATGGAGCCGTTGGCGGACTCTTTCGTTCAACGAATACAGCATGAAGCGGTGCATTCGGCTTCCAAGTGTAGAGCATGACTCGTGCCAAACTCTGTGAATGATCATAACCCCCCGAAAAGCCTGGGCATCAGCCCTATCTCAAGGTTTTTCTGGATTAACCCATAGTCGGAACGCCGAATGCGTGGGTTTTTTTCGTTCGGCAATCCGAACGGGGGCATCAGCTTTAAGTAACACACCGGCATGAAACGCAAATGTTGAGCTGGCTGCCTCATCATCAGGAGCGCATGCCGTGTCCGTCATTCCGATCCCCTCCGATTCCGTCGATGCCTTCATTGCCCGCCAGCTTGCCGATTGGCTGAGAACTGCCAATGTCGATCTTCTTCTGACCTTGCACAGGGCGCTGCGCCAACAGCAGGCCGCTGCGGAAAATGTCAAAAACAGGTTGGCAGGCATTCCCAGCCTGGAGGCTTTTGCCACGCCCCTGCTCGAAAAGGCATTGCGCGCCAAGGGCCTGGACGATGTCGATGTGCGAAGCATGCAGGTCTACATCGAGGACGATGTGCCCCTGCCCAGCGCAGCACCACGCCTGCATACACCGTGGAGGACACTCCACAGCGTGCAACCGTTGCTGACGGCTGCGTTGCATAATTTTCACGAGGACGAGACCTTGCCGTCACTCCATCGACGTGCCTACCTGCAGGACGGCCGTGGGGAGAAGCTTTCGCTGAAGTTCGAAGCGTTTGCCCGCTGTTGCAGGGAACTGGACATTGGCGGCCAGTATCAGAAAATGCTCCGCTCGCAACTTTTTCCCAAAAGCAGGCCCCCGGCACCCGAGGGTTTTGCCCGTGTCGCTGTAGAGCGCATGTTCGAAGAAAACCTGCGCGCCCAGCTGGACGTTGCAGTGCGTATTGCAAGGATCAAGTCCGAGCTGGACGAAGTCGACTACTTGCGCTTGTTGCCGGTGTTCGCAAGCAACCCCATCGTGCCGGCGACCCCGGGTGTTGTAACGCCCCGCCAGTTATATCTGCTGGGCAAGCGTGTCCATGGGCTTGTCACCCTGGAGCTACGCGAGCGTGCTGAAGGGCCGCTGGTGGGGATCATCAGTTGGATACCGCGGGATCCGTATCGGCCGGTGACCAGGCACGCCTCCTGGGAGACCTTGTATCAGTCATTGGCCAAACGGTTGCGTGCGCCTCATTACCGATCCTTTTTCAGACGCTTCATCAGTGAACGTGACCGGCCCAGCTTCACGGCCACCCTGGAGCGCCTGATCGAAGCCAGTAGCGTGCAAGCGCCAGCTGTTCTGGATGGGCGCAATTTCGCCATCGATACGCCTTTGTTCGCCTATCTGCGTGGCTTGCAGGTCGACAAGATGCTTGATGATGCAAGAATCCTGGCAGTGCCCACCGCCGATGAAACCGCCATCGAGCGCCATCAGCGGCTGGAAGCGCTCAAGAGTGCGGGGCTCGATGTGCTCAACCTGGCTGCGCTGTTCATTCCGGTATTGGGGGAGGTGATGTTTGCCGTGGCTGCGGTGGACGTGGTCAGCGAAGTCTACAAAAGCTATGCCGATTGGCGGATAGGGGACCGCCAAGGGGCACTGGATCACCTGTTTGGCGTGGCAGAGAACCTTGCTGTCGGTGCCGCGGTGGGCGTTGGGGTAGTGGGTGTGGGCCGGGTGCTGGAACGGGTGCCGTTTGTCGATGCGCTCACGCCCCTGCACGAAGGCGAGGGCCGCTGCAGGTTGGCGGACCGGCCGCTCTCGGCCCATCACCTCGATGGCGGCGGCCCGCTGATGCGCAGATTTGGCGGGGACTTCGCGCAAGCCTCTGACCAGACTGCCCAAACGCTGCTTCGGGTAACCGGGCTCGAACACAACCAGTTGCGCCATCTGCACCTGCAAGAGGCGCCAGCCCCAGCGCGGCTGCTTGATGCCCATGCACGCCACGAGTGCCATGTACTTGAGCCGCACCTGCGTGGCGCCGCTTTCGAGCGCGAACTGGCTATTCGCCAGGCTGTACCCTCTGCTGCTGGCGCAATACTGATGAGGGTATTTCCGGGCTTGTCCGTGCGTTGCGCCGAAGAAATTCTCGAGCTGGCAAACGGTGAGCAAATCAAGGCGCTGCTGGCCAGTGGTCGTGTGCCATTGGCAATGGCCGAGCGTGCACGCTGGTTCTTGCGGGAAAGTCGGCTGGACCGCGCACTGATGGGGTTCGAGCATGAAGGTGAGATCAATTTCGATACCCAGCGCTTGGCCTTTGAGCTGATCAATGAACTGGCGCCTTGGCCGCCGTCGGTGCGCATTGAACTGCGCCTTGGGGAAGCGGGCGGTCGCTTGCTGGCGTCGAAGGGCGCTAACGACGCGTCGCAAGTCAGACGCATCATCCAGACCGAGCAGGGTTATTACTTGAGTGATGCCACCCCAGCAGGGTCAGCTACGGGCTTGTTGCCGTGTTTGCTGCACACCCTGGAGGACGATCAGAAAGTGGCGCTTGGCGGCCCCGAGTTGATGGCGCCTGAACTCGGCCAAAGGCTCTCCCGACAAGCCAGCGTCGATCGCGAAAAAACCGCAAAAATGATGGGCTTGCCGCCTATCGCTGAACGCTATCGACCGCCGCAGCGCATAGCAGACGGCCGAATTGGCTATGCACTGAGTGGCGGCGGCGAGAGCAGCCGTCAGGCGATCCGGCGCGGCTTACATGAAATTTTCCCTACCCTGACCGATGCTCAATTGGACGCTTACCTGCTCGACCTGATGCAACGCAGGGTCGGCCTTTGGGACCATCTCAGCAGCCTTCAGCAGCGGCTGGAAAGCCTGCGCGGTGCACTTGACGCCTGGCAGCGGCAGCGGGTGAGCTTCATGGATGGGCTCAGGCGGCGACGCGTGGCCAACCAGATTCGTCGTGCCTGGCGGCGCAAGACGGTCGGCCTTGCCGGTGATGACTTTGTCCTGCATATCGATGGCGAACAGGTGGGCAGCTTGCCGGCCTTGCCGGCAGGCATCGAGTTTGGCCATGTGCGACGCTTGACGTTACGCAACATGAGCCTTGAGCAGGTCGATGAGGATTTCCTGGGCAGGTTCACCCACCTGCGCGAACTGGACCTGCGGGACAATCAGTTGAGCACCTTGCCACTTGGCCTGGAACGTTTAACCGAGCTGCGTACGCTGCGACTGTCGGGTAACTGGATTACCGTCGATGGGGCGGGCAGTCAAAGGCTGGCAAGCCTTGCGATGCTCCAGCAACTTGATCTGAACTATAACCCCTTGGGCCAGGCGCCAGACCTTTCAGGGTTGCGTAACTTGCGCGAAGTGTCGCTGCGCGGAACCGGGCTGCAAGAATTGCCAGATGACGGCCAGATGCCTTGGAGGGGGTTGGTGGATGTTCGCGAGAATCAGATTCGTCAGTTGAACGGGCAGTTGCGCAGCTTGAGCGATCGACTGCAACGGTTGGCACTGCATGACAACCCTCTGGACGAAGCAGGCGAGGAGCTGATTGCCCACAGTCACACGGTTGCGACCCTCCACCGGCGTAGCTCTTATCAACACGCCATCGCCGACAGTACGCTGCTGGATCGATGGATGGAGGGTACCGACGAAGCCGTACGCACCCGGCGCACGCAGATCTGGACGAGTTTGTCTCAGGAGACACAGTCGGTAGATCTGTTTCGTTTTCTGGCAGATTTCGCAAGTTCTGATGACTTCCTCGATCACCCGCGCTACTACCGCGCCAGGGTGTGGCGGATACTCGAGCTTTGCGCGGACAACACAGACGTGCGTGAAGCGGTGTTCTGGCAGACGCAAGGACGCAGGACCTGTGAGGACCGGCTGTTACTGATCCTCAGCCAACTGGAAGTCAGAACCCATATTGCCTTGCACGCGGCCGGTGAGGGGGGCGCGCGGGCCGAGGCGACCTTGCTGAGGCTCGGGCGCTCGCTTTATCGCCTGGACGAAGTGGACAGTATTGCCGCTCGGCATATCCAGGAAATGCGCCAGGACCCTTTTGCCGCGGTGGATGACATCGAAGTTTACCTTGCCTACCGGGTTCACCTGGCTGACAGGCTCGATCTACCGGCCCAACCGCGGCATATGAATTACCTTGAGCACAGCGGTGTGACCCGTACGCGGATCATGCGTGCGGGTGCTAGTGTGCTGGCCGGTGAAAATACCGACGTGCTGAGCCAGTCACTGGCGCAACGAGAGTTCTGGCAAGGCTATGTGCGCAATCGCTACCCTGAGCGCTTCGAAGCCTTGGCCGCACCGTTTCATGAACAGCTGGAGGCTTATGAGCTTCAGGCTGGCGACTCGGGCGAGCAGCAGTACCTTGAGCGCGCTGCGGCATTGATGGAAACGCTAAATGGCGAAGAGCGTGCCCTTTACCTGCAGTTGGCAAAGGAGGCGTACGGTCGGGAGTTCTGAGTGCGGGCGACCGTCAGGCGGTCGCCGCGCAGGGTTCAGGCGGCGTTGCTGCGTGCGTCGCCCTGAGCAAGGTAATCAGCCAGTGCGCGCTGTTCGCTGTCGCTGGTGAACAGGCCCAGTTTGGTTCTGCGCCAGAGGATATCCTGAGTGCTGACAGCCCATTCGGTTTCGCGCAGGTAATCGACTTCCCGGGTGAACAGGCCACCACCAATCGCCTGGCCCAGATCGTCCGGGCCGTTCACACCTTCCAGCAACTGCCAGGTGCGGCTGCCGTAGGTCACTGCCCAGCGCTTGGCGATATCCGGCGCGAGCCATTGGTGCTGCGTGAGCAGGTCGTCAACCAGGGCCTGAGGCGTGCTCATGCCTTCACCACCGGGCAGGGCAGAGTGGGCTGTCCAGCTCTGGCTCATCTGGCTGAAAAACGGCTTGAGTTCTGCCATGGCCGACTCGGCCAGCTTGCGGTACGTGGTCAGTTTGCCGCCAAACACCGACAGCAAAGGCGCCTCGCCTTGAGCGGCGGAAAGCGCGAGGGTGTAATCACGGGTGACGGCGGACGGGTTATCCGATTCGTCGTTGCACAGCGGGCGCACGCCGGAGTAGGTGTGCAGGATATCGCTGCGGCTCAGTTGATGATTGAAGTGCGCGTTGACCACCTTCAGCAGATAGTCGGTTTCCTGCTCGGTGATCGCCACCTTGGCCGGGTCGCCGCTGTACTCGCGGTCGGTGGTGCCGATCAAGGTGAAACGGTCCAGATAGGGGATGCAGAAGACGATACGTTGGTCTTCGTTCTGCAGGATGTAGGCGTGATCCCCTTCGTACAGGCGCGGCACGATCAGGTGGCTGCCCTGGATCAGGCGAATGCCGTACGGCGCATCGAGCTTGAGGTCATCCTTGATGAAGCTGGCGACCCAAGGGCCGGCGGCGTTGACCAATGCCCGGGCGCGAATGCTGTGCACGCTGCCATCGGCTTGCTGCAACTCCACGTGCCACAGGCCGTCGACGCGTTCGGCGCGCAGGCAACGGGTACGGGTATGGATGTGTGCACCGTTTTCGCGTGCGGCCATGGCGTTGAGCACCACCAGGCGTGCGTCGTCAACGGCGCAGTCGGCGTATTCGAAGCCACGGGTGATCGCCGGTTTGAGCGGGTAGCCCGGGCCGAAGCGCAAGCTGCGCGAGGCGCCCAGGCGCTTGCGCTTGCCCAGGTGATCGTAGAGGAACAGGCCGGCACGGATCATCCAGGCCGGGCGCAAGTGCGGGCGGTGTGGCAACACGAAGCGCATGGGCTTGACGATATGCGGTGCCTTGGCCAGCAGCACTTCACGCTCGGCCAGTGCTTCGCGGACCAGCCGGAACTCGTAGTGCTCCAGGTAACGAAGGCCGCCATGGATCAGCTTGCTGCTGGCGGAGGAGGTGTGCTGGGCCAGGTCGTCCTTTTCGCAGAGGAAGACCTTGAGGCCACGCCCGGCGGCGTCGGCAGCGATGCCCACGCCATTGATGCCACCGCCGATCACGGCGAGGTCATAGCAGTCGGCGAGGGGGGGCTGGGACGAAACGGGCTGGGACACGGGCAAGGCCTCCTGGGGCTGTTCACATCGAATATGAACATTGATGTTCGTTTCCGAAAATATTAGCGCAATGGAAAGGCAGTATCCAGTCGTGGGTTATAGAAAAAACTGATTGAATGAGAAGGAAATGAACAAATTCGAAAATCGCGGGGGTGTTGGCGGGGTGTTCTGGAAGGGTGTGGGGTTGCAAGTGCTTGTCACAACATCTTTGGCGCCTGTGAGATCGAGCGCCGCCCGCGCGGCGCTTCGCGGCGCAAGGCCGCTCCCACATTTGTTTCGGGCCAGTGAGGCCTGTGGCATTTGCGCGCGCCCCCTTATTTGTACGACGCGATATCGAGGCGGGCTCCAAAGGGGTCGCGCCAATACCTCAGGAATAATTGGCCGAAAACAAATGTGGGAGCGGCCTTGTGCCGCGAAGCGCCGCGCGGGCGGCGCTCGATTTTGACGCCCCTGCAAAACTCAAGGCAGGTGACTTTCAGCCCTCACTCTATTCCCACCCAGGCCTTCGAAGTCCCAGGGCTCAAACCACCTCAAGGCGAATCTTGTACTGATTGAGCAACTGGTTCAGGGCCGCCGTGGGCGTCTGGTCGGTCACCAGGCAATCGACCAGGTTGATCGACCCCAGGCGAACCATGGCATTGCGCCCGAACTTGCTGGAGTCGGCAGCCAGAATAACCTGCCGGGCATTGGCAATGATTGCCTGGGAAACCCGAACTTCCTGGTAGTCGAAGTCGAGCAGGCTGCCATCCTCATCGATGCCGCTGATCCCGACCAGGGCGAAGTCGACCTTGAACTGGCTGATGAAATCGACACTGGCCTGGCCCACCACCCCACCATCACGCCGCACCGTGCCACCGGCCACCAACACTTCGAAATCGTCCTTGGCAGCCAGAATCGAGGCCACGTGCAGGTTGTTGGTAATCACCTTCAGGTGGCTATGGTTCAGCAACGCACGGGCAATCGATTCGGTGGTGGTACCGATGTTGATGAACAGCGAGGCATGGTCGGGAATCTGCTGGGCAACGGCATCGGCGATACGCTGCTTTTCATCGCGCATCTGGTCGGCACGCATGGCGTAGGCGGTGTTTTCGATGCTCGAATCGTAGGCGGCGCCACCGTGGTAGCGGCGCAGCAGGTTGAGCTCGGCGAGCTGGTTGATGTCGCGCCGGATGGTTTGCGGGGTGACGACGAACAGCTGTGCCATTTCTTCGATGCTGACGTAGCCGCGTTCGCGTACCAGCTCGAGGATTTGTTGTTGGCGGGGGGGCAGATTCATGGGCGGTCCTTTTGGGCAGCCGGACAAATTCTGCAATGATGCCGTAGGAAGGGGATGACGGCCAGCGGACGTTGGTGTCGGCGTCATCGCAGGCAAGCCCGCGATGACGCCGCACGCTTCAACGCCGATTCAAACCGCGTGGTCTTCCCAGTCGCGGGTACGATCGACCGCCTTCTTCCACCCGGCGTACAGCTTCTCTTTTTGCGTCTCATCCAGTTGTGGGCTGAACTCGCGCTCGATGATCGCTTTGTCGCGCAACTCGTCCAGGCTGCTCCAGAAGCCACAGGCAAGGCCCGCCAGGTAGGCGGCGCCAAGGGCTGTGGTTTCACGCATTTTCGGGCGCTCCACGCAAGTGCCGAGGATGTCGGCCTGGAACTGCATAAGGAAGTTGTTGGCTACCGCGCCGCCGTCGACGCGCAGTTCGGACAGGCGTTGGCCGCAATCCTGTTGCATGGCGTCAAGCACGTCACGGGTCTGGTAGGCGATCGATTCCAATGCAGCACGGATGATATGGTCGACCTTCACCCCACGCGTCAGGCCGAACAGGGCACCACGGGCATAGGGGTCCCAGTAGGGGGCGCCCAGGCCGGTGAAGGCGGGCACCAAGTACACACCGTTGCTGTCCTTGACCTTGCTGGCGAAGTACTCGGTGTCGAGGGCATCGTTGACGATCTTCAGTTCGTCGCGCAGCCACTGCACGGTGGAGCCACCGTTGAACACGGCGCCTTCCAGTGCGTAGGCCACTTCGCCGCGGGGGCCGCAGGCGATGGTGGTGAGCAAGCCGTGGGACGACGTGACGGCCTTGTCGCCGGTGTTCATCAGCAGGAAGCAGCCGGTGCCGTAGGTGTTCTTGGCCTGACCGGGCTCAACGCACATCTGGCCGAACAGCGCGGACTGCTGGTCGCCGGCGATACCGGCGATGGCGATGCCGCTCTTGGTGTGGCCGTAGACTTCGGAAGAGGGGCGTACCTGGGGCAGCATCTGGCGTGGAATGCCAAGAATTTCCAGCAGCTTGTCGTCCCATTCCAGGCTGTGGATGTTGAACATCAGCGTACGGGAGGCGTTGGTGTAGTCGGTGACATGCACCTTGCCGCCCGAGAACTTCCAGATCAGCCAGGTATCGATGGTGCCGAACAGCAGTTCGCCGCGTTCGGCGCGTTCACGGGCACCTTCGACATTGTCGAGGATCCACTTCAGTTTGGTGCCGGAGAAGTAGGGGTCGGTGACCAGGCCCGTGGTCTCGCGGATGTAGTCTTCGTGGCCATCACGCTTGAGCTGCGCGCAGATTTCGGTGCTGCGGCGGCACTGCCAGACAATGGCGTTGTAAACCGGGCGGCCGGTTTCCTTGTCCCACACCACCGTGGTTTCGCGCTGGTTGGTGATGCCGAGTGCAGCGACCTGGGCGTGGCTTATGCCGGCCTGAGCCAGGGCTTCGACCATGGTGGCGCTCTGGGTGGCGAAGATCTCCATCGGGTCGTGTTCGACCCAGCCAGCCTGCGGGTAGTGCTGGACGAATTCGCGCTGGGAGGTGCCGACCACATTGGCGTCGCGGTCGAAAATGATCGCACGCGAGCTGGTGGTGCCCTGGTCCAGGGCGATGATGTAGTGCTTATCCAGGGTGTCTGTCATGGTCGTTGGCCTTGCAAAATGAGGAAGTCAGGGCTTGGGCGTGAGGCCGCATCAGTTGACTTGAGTATCGCCCTGGCGATTGTCGTTTGTCTCAGGGTTCGCGGTGGGCGCCACCGGCAGGTTGCGGGCGATCAGGCCGCGATACGCGGCGGCGCCCAGGCATGCGCCGAGGATCGGTGCGAACACCGGAACCAGGAAATAGGGAATATCTCGTCCGCCAGTGAAGGCGATTTCGCCCCAACCGGCCAGGAAGGTCATCAGTTTTGGTCCGAAATCGCGGGCTGGGTTCATCGCGAAGCCGGTCAGCGGCCCCATGGCGCTGCCGATCACGGCAATCAGCAGGCCGATCAGCAGCGGCGCGACGGCGCCACGTGGCAGGCCATTGTTGTCGTCGGTCAGGGCCATGATCACGGCCATGAGGATGGCCGTGATGACTACTTCCACCAGGAATGCCTGGCCGGTCGAAAGTGAGGGGTGCGGATAGGTAGAGAACACCGAGGCCAGTTCGAGGCTTTCGGTACTGCCTCGCAACATGGCATGGGCTTGTTCGAAATCGAAGAACAGATTGCTGTACAAGGTGTAGACCAGCGCTGCGCCGCAGAAGGCGCCACAGACCTGGGCGAGCATGTAGAACGGCAGCTTGCGCTTGTCGAAACCGGCGAACAGGGTGAGGGCGATGCTCACGGCCGGGTTCAGGTGCGCACCTGAAACGCCCGCAGTGAAGTAGATAGCCATGCTGACGCCGACGCCCCAGATGATGCTGATTTCCCACAGGCCGAAGCTGGCACCCGCGACTTTGAGCGCGGCCACGCAGCCGGTGCCGAAGAAGATCAGCAGCGCAGTGCCGAGGAACTCGGCCAGGCACTGGCTGGACAGAGTGGGTTCGCGTAGAGCAGTCGTCATGTATGACCTCGTTTTTTTTGTTGTGAGGCGCGTGGCGCTCGACAGCAAAGCCCGGTGTCGATCCCCATTGACCCCAGGCAGAAGTTGGAAATGCACCTTAAAAGTGCACCATTTATTCAGAAACGAAAAAATATAGACAAGAAACGCTTATGTCAAAGGTCGAAAGTGAACGGTCAGTCACGATCTGGACGTTGTTAGGGCGCGCGAAACCGCACGCTAGAGAGGCGCGTAAGCTGTGTATTGGCTGTGATGTGGGATATGTCCTAAAGTAGCCGCCGACTTGTACTCGACCGGAGCTGCGCATGACCCCCGCCCTAGACGTGTTGAAAAAAGCCCGCGCTGAACATCGCGTGCACAGTTATGAGCACGATCCGAAGTCGGCGTCGTATGGGTTGGAGGCAGCGGAAAAGCTCGGGCTAGAGCCGCAGCAGGTGTTCAAGACCTTGTTGGCGAGCAGTGAGAAAGGCGAATTGCTGGTGGCCGTGGTACCGGTGGTGGGCACCCTGGACCTCAAGGCACTGGCCCATGCGGCCGGTGTGAAGAAGTGCGAGATGGCCGACCCGGCGGCGGCTCAGCGCGCCACGGGATACTTGGTGGGCGGTATCAGCCCGTTGGGCCAGAAGAAGCGCCTGCGCACTTTTATCGACGAGTCGGCGCAACACTTTGCAACTATCCATGTCAGCGCCGGGCGGCGCGGGCTGGAGGTGGAGTTGGCGGCTGCGGTGCTGGCTGAACATACTCAGGGCACGTTTGCCGGTATCGGCCGGGGCTGAAATGGCTGGGGCCGCTGCGCAGCAGCCCCGGCAATCGTGAATCAGGTCGCCGAACTGTACCGACGAACGCCGTTCTCCTGCCGCGGCAACTGCGCCGCGACACTGCCCGGCACCGGGAACAGCACCAGGTGATCGGCGGCCACGGCAATCCCGACTTCCTCACCGACCTGATGATCGACATGGCTGGGGAAGATCGCCTCCAGCTGGCTACCGGTAACCAGTTGCAGGCGATACAGCGTCGACGCACCCAGGAAGCTCTTGCCTACGATGCTCGCCCGCAGCGGGCTGTCTGGCGCATGCACGATGTCGTCAGGGCGCAGCAGCACATCTACCGAACTCCCCGGCGCCATGATGTACGCACGGTTGCCGCGCAGCTCACCGAGTTCGGTATTGACCGCCTCATGGCTGCTCATCTGGCCACGGATGAAATAGCCCTGACCAATGAAGCTGGCCACGAACGGCGTCTGCGGCTCGTGGTAGAGGTTGTAAGGGGTGTCCCACTGCTCCAGGCGACCTTCCTTGAACACGCCCACGTGATCGCTGACGGCAAACGCCTCTTCCTGGTCATGGGTCACCAGAATGGCGCTGGTGCCACGGCTCTTGAGGATGTCGCGCACTTCATGGCTCAAGCGCCGGCGCAGTTCCACGTCGAGGTTGGAGAACGGCTCGTCGAGCAGCAGCAACTGAGGCTCCGGGGCCAGCGCGCGGGCCAGCGCGACCCGTTGCTGTTGCCCACCGGACAGCTCATGCGGATAGCGGCCGCCCAGCCCACCGAGCTTGACCAGCTCGAGCATCTCTTCGACGACCTGCGCCTGGCGCGGGTGCTTGGCAATGCCGAAGGCGATGTTCTGGGCCACGGTCAGGTGCGGGAACAGGGCGTAGTCCTGGAACACCATGCCGATGCGGCGCTTTTCTGGGGCCAGGGTGAAGCCTGGCCGGGAGATGACCTCGCCCGCCAGCTGGATCTCGCCTTCATGGATAGGTTCGAAACCGGCGATGGCGCGCAGGGTGGTGGTCTTGCCGCAACCGGATGAACCCAGCAGGCAACCAATGTCGCCTGCGTTCAGGTGCAGGTTGAGGTTCTGGACGATGCGCTGGTCGCCATAGCCGCAGGCGAGGTTGCGCAGGTTGAGCAGTAGGGGTTGACTCATGCGTGGTGGTAAGCCGGTTCTACAAGGAATTCGAGAAGGGCCTTCTGTGCATGCAGGCGGTTTTCAGCCTGGTCCCAGGCGACCGAACGAGGGTCGTCGAGCAGGTCATGGCTGATTTCCTCGCCACGGTGGGCCGGCAGGCAGTGCATGAACAGGGCGTCGGGTGCCGCCAGGTCGAGCAGTTCGCGGGTGACCTGGTAAGGCGCGAAGTGCGCCAGGCGCCGTGCAGTTTCCTCCTCCTGGCCCATGGAAGTCCAGACATCGGTGGTCACCAGGTGCGCGCCACGCACGGCTTCCTTGGGGTCGCGGATGATTTGCACGCGATCACCGCCTAATGCCATGAAGCGTGGATCCGGCTCGTAACCTTCCGGGCAGGCGATGCGCAGCTGGAAATCGAACTGACGGGCGGCTTCGATATAGGAGTTGCACATGTTGAAGCCATCACCGATCCACGCCACGGTCTTGCCTTGGATCGAGCCGCGGTGTTCGAGGAACGTCTGCATGTCGGCCAGCAGCTGGCACGGGTGCGACTCGTCGGACAGGGCATTGATCACCGGCACGCTCGACTTCGCCGCGAACTCGGTGAGGGTGCTGTGGGCGTGGGTACGGATCATCACCACGTCGAGCATGCTCGACAGGACGATAGCGCTGTCACCGATCGGTTCGCCACGGCCCAGCTGGGTATCGCGAGGCGACAGGAAGATGGCCTGGCCGCCCAGCTGGATCATGCCGGCCTCGAACGACACGCGGGTACGGGTCGAGGACTTTTCGAAGATCATCCCCAGCACACGGCTTTTGAGGGGCTCGAACAGCACGCTTCGCTTGCGCAGGTCCTTCAGCTCGATGCCGCGGCGGATCACCCCGAGCAATTCGTCGGTGGTGAAGTCCAGCAGGGAGAGAAAGTGCCTAGCGCTCATGATTGACTACCTTATCTGCAACGGTATGCAGGTCGACCGTATGGTTTTTTTTGACAACGGGAGTGACCTGCGGCGTAAGCCGCACGGGGCGGACGAAATAGGGAAAGGCGCAATACTATAATTAAATGTCGCCTGAAACCAAGAGGGGAAACAGCGGCTCTGTTGCAAAGGGTGTCGTTACCCATTGAGCGTGCGCTGTTTTTTATTTGCTACAGAGGTTGTACACGGCTTGCCCGCGATTTGGCAAATGCGTGTCGCGAATCGTTTGCCTGATGTCGGGCAATTCATGGCACGAAGCGCGCTGGCGAGGGCGTTCGGCTGGGCGCATAGTCGCCATCAGACCCATCATCAGGCAGAGGCGGCCATGACCAAGACCCTGCATCACCGTGCCTGTCACCTGTGCGAAGCGATCTGCGGGCTGAACATAGAAGTCAGCCATGAAGACGACGGGCAGGCGCTGATCACCTCGATCAAAGGCGACCCGGACGACCCGTTCAGCCGCGGCCACATCTGCCCCAAGGCAGTGGCCCTGCAAGATATCCAGAACGATCCCGACCGCCTGCGTCAGCCCCACCGTCGGATTGGCGAGCGCTGGCAGGCGGTCAGCTGGGACGAGGCTTTCGCCCTGGCGGCCGACAAGCTCTGGAGCATCCAGCAGGCGCATGGTCGCAACGCGGTGGCGGTGTATCAAGGCAACCCGAGCGTGCACAACTATGGGCTGATGACCCACAGCAACTATTTCCTCGGTTTGTTGAAGACCCGCAATCGGTTTTCAGCCACCTCGGTGGACCAGTTGCCCCAGCACCTGACCAGCCACCTGATGTACGGCCACGGTCTGTTGTTGCCGATACCGGACATCGACCACACCGACTTCATGCTGATTCTGGGAGGCAACCCGCTGGCGTCCAATGGCAGCATCATGACCGTGCCTGATGTGGAAAAGCGCCTGAAGGCGCTGCGTATGCGGGGCGGGCAGTTGGTGGTGGTGGACCCACGGCGCAGCGAAACAGCGGCCATGGCCGACCGGCACCTGTTCATTCTTCCCGGCGGCGATGCTGCATTGCTCAGTGGCCTGCTCAATACCTTGTTCGACGAAGGCCTGACCCGTGGATCACACTTGCCGATCAATGGCCTGGATCAGGTGCGCAGTGCACTCGCCCTGTTCACCGCCGACGCCATGAGCCCGTTGTGCGGCATCGCTGCCGCCGATATCCGTCAGCTGGCGCGTGATTTTGCGGCAGCCGACAAGGCGGTCTGCTATGGCCGCATGGGCGTCTCGACCCAGGCCTTCGGCACCCTGTGCCATTGGCTGGTGCAATTGATCAACCTGGTAACCGGCAACCTGGATCGGGTGGGTGGCGCCTTGTGTACCGAGCCTGCGGTGGACCTGGTGGCGAGTACCTCGGGCGGGCACTTCAATGCCTGGCAAAGCCGGGTTTCGGGGCTGCCGGAGTACGCTGGCGAGCTGCCGGTCGCCGCCTTGGCCGAAGAAATCCTCACGCCCGGTGACGGGCAGGTGCGGGCCTTGGTGACGGTGGCGGGCAACCCTGTGCTGTCCACGCCCAACGGTCGGCAAATGGACGGGGCGCTGGCGGGGCTCGAGTTCATGCTCAGCATCGACCTGTACATCAATGAAAGCACGCGCCATGCCGACCTGATCCTGCCGTCCACGTCGGCACTTGAGAACGATCACTACGACAGCACCTTCAACCTGCTGGCGGTGCGCAATGTGACCCGTTTCAACCGCGCGATCCTGGCCAAGCCCGAAGGCGCGCTGCATGACTGGGAGATCTTTGTCGGCCTGGCCAAGGCCTTGGCCGAACGGGCCGCCCTTGAACTCAAGCCAACCCTGGCGCCGGCGCAGATGATCGATTGGGCCTTGCGCAAAGGGCGCTACGGCGACGGCTCGGCCTGGAAGCTCTCGCTGGAAGCACTCGATCGGCACCCCCACGGGCTCGACCTGGGCCCGCTAGGCGCCAATCTGCAGGCCCGCCTGAACACTGCCAGCCAGGCCATCGAGGCGGCACCGCAGGTGTTGCTGGATGACTTGGCCAGGCTTGCGCGGCAGGCGCCAATGGCTGCTGGCGCGCTGTTGCTGATCGGCCGCCGCCACGTGCGCAGCAACAACTCGTGGATGCACAACTTCCACCGGCTGGTCAAAGGCAAGCCGCGTCATCAGCTGTTGATGCACCCTGAGGATTTGCAGCAGCGGCAGTTGCACGATGGCCAGCGCGTGTGCATACGCTCACGTACCGGCACCCTCGAAGTCGAGGTGCAGGCGTGCACGGACATGATGCCAGGCGTGGTCAGCCTGCCGCACGGCTATGGCCATGGGCGCCAGGGCGTGCAATTGCGGATAGCCCACGGGCAGCCCGGGGTCAGTGCCAACGACCTGACCGATGAGCGCTTGCGCGATCAGGTGTCGGGCAATGCCGCCCTCAATGGCGTGCCTGTGCACGTGGAGGCCGCCTGAGCAATGGCAAGGCCGCGCACAGCGCTCGGCTTTCCGATACAATGCGTCACCGTGCCGACCATCGAGTCGGAAAGTTCAGACGAGGTGTTCCATGGATATCATCGAAACGATCAAAGAGCAGATTGCCAACAACACCATTCTGCTTTACATGAAAGGCTCGCCGAATGCCCCGCAGTGCGGGTTCTCGGCCAAGGCATCGCAAGCTGTGATGGGTTGTGGCGAGAAGTTCGCCTACGTCGACATCCTGCAGAACCCGGAAATCCGTGCCAACCTGCCCAAGTACGCCAACTGGCCAACCTTCCCGCAGCTGTGGGTAGCGGGCGAGCTGGTCGGCGGTAGCGACATCATGCTCGAAATGTTCGAGAAGGGTGAGCTGCAGGCCCTGATCAAGGACGCTGCTGCCAAGGCAAAGGCTGCTGAAGCCTGATCTTCGCGCAGACATAAAAAAACCCGCTCATGGCGGGTTTTTTTATGGGCGGCGATTTTACTCTTCGCCCATCTGCGATTGCAGGTAGTTCTCGATGCTGATCTTGTCGATCAGGCTCAGCTGGGTTTCCAGCCAGTCGATGTGCTCTTCCTCGGACTCGAGGATGTCTTCGAGCATTTCACGCGAGCCGAAGTCGCCGACGGTTTCGCAGTGAGCGATGGCGGCTTTCAGGTCGATCAGGCCTTTCTGCTCGATCTTCAGGTCGCACTCGAGCATTTCTTTGGTGTGCTCGCCGATCAGCAGCTTGCCCAGGTCCTGCACGTTGGGGATGCCTTCGAGGAAGAGAATACGCTTGATCAGTTTGTCAGCGTGCTTCATCTCATCGATGGATTCTTTGTACTCGTGCTTGCCGAGTTTGTTCAGGCCCCAATCTTCGTACATGCGTGCGTGCAGGAAGTACTGGTTGATCGCGACCAGCTCGTTTCCGAGGATCTTGTTGAGATGCTGGATGACGCTTACGTCGCCTTTCATGACGGGTTCCTGCCCTGTAGAAGTGTGCCAATACAGGGAAGTTTGAGCCCGATACTTAGGGCTGTCAAACCTAAGTTATTGAATAATAAGTGAAAATGAATAGGAATAAGAATGTTTGTGAAGCGCGTTGGAGTGCTAAGTTATTGAATTTCGGGCATAAAAAAACCGGACACAAGGTCCGGTTCTTCAAAATGAGTGGTTTCAGGCAGCGGTAAATTCTACCGGATAGGGCAGGGCGGCCTGGCTGACCTGAAGCTCGGTCAGGGTCTCGCGGACCACTTGCTTGGCAAGGCAGGCGCATTTGCCACATTGGCTGGCGACATTGGTCGCGGCTCGAACTTCCTTGTAGCTGCAGCATCCTTCAAAGATCGCATCGCGGATCTGTCCGTCGGTCACGCCGACACAAAGACACACATACATAAAGTCGGACCATCGCTGGTTGAGTCGATGGGTTGGAGCTTAATCGTAATGAGAATGCTTGTCAAAAGACTTTCTGAGAGGGCCGTGCTTGAGCGACCGGTGGTTGGATTCGGTCTGTCATGAGAAGCCGTGTATGATGGTCGGCCTTTGTTGGATGTCGGGCAAGCCCGTCTGGCCCGGCAAACGGTTTTTCACCCTCATCAGGAGATAACAATGAGCGTACTCGTTGGTAAACAAGCCCCCGATTTCACCGTTCCGGCTGTGCTGGGCAACGGCGAAATCGTCGACAGCTTCAACCTGGCCTCGGCCATCAAGGGCAAGTACGGCCTGGTGTTCTTCTACCCGCTGGACTTCACCTTCGTCTGCCCGTCCGAGCTGATTGCCCTGGACAACCGCATCCCTGACTTCCAGGCCCGCAACGTGGAAGTGATCGGCGTTTCGATCGACTCGCACTTCACCCACAACGCCTGGCGTAACACCCCGGTCAACAACGGCGGTATCGGCCAGGTCAAGTACACCTTGGCTGCCGACATCACCCATGAAATCTGCAAGGCCTACGACGTTGAGTCCGAAGGCGGCGTGGCCTTCCGTGGCGCCTTCCTGATCGACACCAACGGTGTGGTCCGTTCGCAGATCGTCAACGACCTGCCACTGGGCCGTAACATGGACGAGCTGCTGCGTCTGGTCGATGCCCTGCAGTTCCACGAAGAGCACGGCGAAGTCTGCCCTGCCAACTGGAAAAAAGGCGACAAAGGCATGAACGCTTCGCCAGAAGGCGTTGCTGCTTACCTGAGCGAGAACGCTGGCAAGCTGTAATTGCCGCGCGCATAAAAAAACCGGCCTTCGTGGCCGGTTTTTTTTGTTTCAAGTTTCTAGCTGCAAGCTGCAAGCTGCAAGCTGCAAGCTTCAAGAAAAACCGAGCGTGTGCTGTCTGCCCTTTCTTGCTGCTTGAAGCTTGTGGCTGCTTAGTCGTTGAAATCGCGCCAGCCGCCCATTTCTTTCCAGCGGTTGACGATGCCGCAGAACAGCTCGGCCGTCTTCTCGGTGTCGTAACGCGCCGAATGCGCTTCACGCCCATCAAAGTCGATGTCGGCGCTCTGGCAGGCCCGCGCCAGCACGGTCTGGCCATACGCCAGGCCGGCGAGGGTGGCGGTATCGAAGCTGGAAAACGGGTGGAAGGGGTTGCGCTTGAGGTCGTTGCGGTTGACCGCAGCGTTAAGGAAGCCCAAGTCGAAGCTGCTGTTGTGGCCGACCAGGATGGCCCGCTTGCAGCCGTTGGCCTTGAGCGCCTTGCGCACGCCTCGGAAGATATCGGTCAACGCGCTTTCTTCACTCACTGCCATGCGCAGCGGGTGGTCCAGCTTGATGCCGGTGAACTCCAGCGCGGCCGCCTCGATATTGGCCCCTTCGAACGGCTCAACCCGGTGGAAGTAGGTGTGTTCGGGGAACAGGAAGCCCTTCTCGTCCATGCCGATGGTGACGGCGGCGATTTCCAGCAGGGCGTCGGTGGCACTATTGAAGCCGCCGGTCTCGACATCCACCACCACCGGCAAGTAGCCACGGAAGCGCTCTGCCATCGGGTGGCGCGAGCCACCCCCGGCCTGGCTGTCCTGATCGTCTTCGTAGAGGTCTTCGCTCACGCGTTTTCCTCCAGCAGGCGCCAGCGCAGCTTCTCGCCAGCGCGCAGCGGTATCACCGTCTGCTCGCCGAACGGCAGGCTTTCTGGTGCGGTCCACTCTTCACGGACCAGGGTGATGGTGTCGGTGTTCGCCGGCAGGCCATAGAATGCCGGGCCGTGCAGGCTGGCAAAGCCTTCCAGCTTGTCCAGCGCATTGCGCTGCTCGAACGCTTCGGCGTACATCTCGATGGCCGCATAAGCGGTGTAGCAACCGGCGCAACCGCAGGCGGCTTCCTTGGCGTGACGGGCGTGAGGGGCCGAGTCAGTGCCGAGGAAGAATTTCGGGTTGCCACTGGTGGCCGCGTCCAGCAGCGCCACCTGGTGGGTGTTGCGCTTGAGGATCGGCAGGCAGTAGAAGTGCGGGCGGATGCCGCCCACCAGCATGTGGTTGCGGTTGTACAACAGGTGCTGGGCGGTAATGGTCGCGCCGACGTTGGCCGGCGCTTCGCTGACGAACTGCGCGGCATCGCTGGTGGTGATGTGCTCGAACACCACCTTGAGCGTCGGGAAGCGTTCGACCACGCGACGCATGTGTTCGTCGATGAAGCGCTTTTCGCGATCGAAGACATCGATCTCGCTACGCGTCACTTCACCGTGCACCAACAGTGGCATGCCGACTTCGGCCAGCGCTTCGATGGCGGGGAAGATGTTGTCGATGCTGGTCACGCCTGAATCGGAGTTTGTCGTGGCGCCGGCCGGGTACAGCTTGGCGGCATACACGATACCGCTGGCCTTGGCCGCGCGGATGTCCTCGGGGCTGGTGCGGTCGGTGAGGTAAAGCACCATCAGCGGTTCGAAGCGGCTGCCGGCCGGACGCGCATTGAGGATGCGCTCACGGTAGGCACCGGCTTCGACGGCATTGCGCACCGGCGGTACGAGGTTGGGCATGATGATGGCACGGGCGAAGGTACGCGCCACATCACCAACGGTATGGGGCAGGACGGCACCATCGCGCAGATGGATGTGCCAGTCGTCGGGACGCAGGAGGGTCAGGCGATCGGACATTGGGGATTCCAGGCGGGTCGAACTCAAGGCCCAATGCTACCGGAAAACCCTGGCCCGAGCACGGCTATCAAGTTTTTCGGACGGCGTCCGATACCCTGCAGGTAAGCCGTCAGAATTTGTGGAGCCGCCCGTGCGCCAGCGTTACCTAGCCATGTTCACCCTGTTCGCCAGCCTGCCGGCCGGTGCACTGACTTTCCAGACGCGCATGGAGAACATTGCCTGGCAAGTCGAGGGCGACCAGTTCGAGTGCCGTCTGATCCAGCCGATCGACGGTTTTGGCAGTGGCGAATTCGTGCGCCGGGCAGGTGAGCAGCCGGTGTTCCAACTGCGCTCGCACAGCAATGTGCTGGGGGCCGGGCCTGCCACACTGCTGGCGGCGGCGGCGCCCTGGCAGCCTGGGCGCGGTGACATCAACCTGGGCACCGTGCGCATGGCGCGCACGGGCGTGCTGTTCAGCTCGTCCCAGGGTCAGGCCAGCCGCCTGATCAATGGTCTGCTCGATGGGCGCAGCACGGTGGTACGCAACTACACCGGCGAAGCGGGCCGGGCCATGGAAGTGCGGGTGTTGCCGGTCAGTTTCGCCAAGGCCTATGGCGACTACCAGGTGTGTGCCAGCAAGTTGCTGGCGATGAACTATGACCAGGTTCGCCAGACTCAGGTGGGTTTCCCTGGCGGTGGCATCGAACTTGACGATTCGGCCAAGGCACGGCTGGATGTGGTTCTTGACTATATCAAGGCCGACCCGACGGTTAATCACATCGAGCTCAACGGCCATTCCGACAACAGCGGCAACCGCCTGACCAACCGTGATTTATCCCGGCGCAGGGCGATGACGGTGGCGGACTATTTCAAAGCCCATGGCGTGCCGGAGGCGCAGATCACCGTGCGCTTCCACGGCGAGCGGTATCCGCTGGCGAAGAACAACAGTGCTGCCAACCGGGCGCGCAATCGACGGGTGAATATCGAACTGGATCGGGTTGCAGTCGCTGAGACACCCGTCGAGAAGCCGGTGGAAAAACCTGTACAGCTGCCTGCTGCTGCCAGTCCGCCTATTGCCGCGCCGGCGTCCCCCGCACCGGGTGCGAAAGTGCCCTGAAAGTGAGATGGGCGGCGCGCCCCCTCGCAGCCGTCCCATAGCGCCCGACAGACGTCGCGCCATCGACAATTACTGTCGCTTTGTCGTCAGAAGCTGTCGCCCCACTGTAAATTTTTCCATAACGCCGTTAGAATCGACCCCTTTCCGTACAACCCCGTGGAGTGATGGCATGGCGGACGTAAATAAGGTCGTACTGGCGTATTCCGGCGGCCTTGATACTTCGGTGATTCTCAAGTGGCTGCAGGATACCTACAACTGCGAAGTGGTGACCTTCACCGCTGACCTGGGTCAGGGCGAAGAGGTCGAGCCGGCCCGTGCCAAGGCACAGGCAATGGGTGTGAAAGAGATCTACATCGACGACCTGCGCGAAGAATTCGTGCGTGACTTCGTGTTCCCGATGTTCCGCGCCAACACCGTCTACGAAGGCGAGTACCTGCTGGGTACCTCCATCGCCCGTCCGCTGATCGCCAAGCGCCTGATCGAAATCGCCAACGAAACCGGTGCTGACGCCATTTCCCATGGTGCAACCGGTAAAGGCAATGACCAGGTTCGTTTCGAGCTGGGTGCCTATGCGCTCAAGCCGGGCGTCAAGGTCATCGCCCCTTGGCGTGAGTGGGACCTGCTGTCCCGCGAGAAGCTGATGGACTACGCCGAGAAGCATGGCATCCCGATCGAGCGTCACGGCAAGAAGAAGTCGCCGTACTCGATGGACGCCAACCTGCTGCACATCTCCTACGAAGGCGGTGTCCTGGAAGATACCTGGACCGAGCACGAGGAAGACATGTGGCGCTGGAGCGTCTCTCCGGAGAACGCCCCGGACCAGGCTACTTATATCGAGCTGACTTACCTCAACGGTGACATCGTCGCCATCGATGGTGTCGAGAAGTCCCCGGCCACCGTTCTGGCCGACCTGAACCGCATCGGTGGTGCCAACGGCATCGGCCGTCTGGACATCGTCGAGAACCGTTACGTCGGCATGAAGTCTCGTGGCTGCTACGAAACCCCTGGCGGCACCATCATGCTGCGCGCCCACCGTGCGATCGAGTCGATCACCCTGGACCGTGAAGTCGCTCACTTGAAAGATGAGCTGATGCCGAAGTATGCCAGCCTGATCTACACCGGTTACTGGTGGAGCCCGGAGCGTGTGATGCTGCAGCAGATGATCGACGCGTCGCAGGTCAACGTGAATGGCGTGGTACGCCTGAAGCTGTACAAAGGCAATGTCACCGTGGTTGGCCGCAAGTCGGACGACTCGCTGTTCGATGCCAACATTGCGACCTTCGAGGAAGATGGCGGCGCCTACAACCAGGCGGACGCTGCCGGCTTCATCAAGCTCAATGCGCTGCGTATGCGCATTGCCGCCAACAAGGGCCGTTCGTTGCTCTGAGTACTGGCACGCATCGCACGAACCCCGGCTCAGGCCGGGGTTTTTTTTTGCGTCGACATCCAGCGGGTCGTCATCCCCTGAGATTGGCGGCATCTTGCTCGAGGGTGCAGACCGACAGCCTTGCGCATTGGTTTTTCTCGAGATTACAGAAGCGCCAGCGGTGCGCGGGTTCAGGCGATTGCGCGAGGGCAAGGCGGACTTGCTGTTCCAGCATGGGCTGGGCATCTGGGCCGGAGAAGATAACGGTAATAGGCTCGGGTACTTCCGTGACCGTCGCGGTGGGGCTGTCGCTGGTTGTTTTGCTTGATACAGGATTATAAAACGACTTGTAATTGAAGTTTAACGTCAAAAAGAACAGCGCTGTAAGGAAAAACGGAAAGCCCACCAGGAACCATGTATAGAGGCTCTGGCTGGATTCGCTGAGGAACGGCAGTGTCGCAAGGGCGGATGCTTCGATAATCCCCGCGAAGATGGCAATGATCGTCAGCGGGGCGACAGGTTGTGCTTCGGGCATGAGGGCTGTCTCCTGCGGTTTTGTTCATCATTACTCTACGCGGGCGCTCAACTAAAGATTGGATTGTTTCCCGGTTGAGAATTGTCTTTGAATACCTGTTAAGCCTGGTTTTTTCAGCGCCTGTGAAGTGGAATAATCTGCACGCGAAGGTTCGTTTTCAGCTGGTCATGTCGATTGGAGCGATGATAGGTTTTAATTGCGGATCATTAAGTTTCACGGTTGGCTCTGCACATGCTTTTGTAGGAAATTTCTGCAAGTGTTGTAAGTTTTCTCTATTCATGAGTTTCACTGGCAAATCGTTGCACCCTGAAGCGTTCTGTCGGTTATCGTGGCGTGCCACAGCAAAAATCAATAATGAATGGATATCGCATGAATAAAGTCCTTATCGTGGATGATCATCCGGTTATACGCCTGGCCGTGCGCATGCTGATGGAGCGGCACGGGTACGACGTCGTTGCGGAAACCGATAACGGCGTGGCCGCCTTGCAACTGACGCGTGAACACCTACCGGATATCGTGGTGCTCGATATCGGTATTCCAAAACTCGATGGCCTTGAAGTCATCGCCCGCATGGCAGCCTTCAGCCCAGGCAGCAAAGTGTTGGTGCTGACCTCGCAGGTGCCTGGTAACTTCTCGATGCGTTGCATGCAGGCGGGGGCGGCGGGGTATGTGTGCAAACAACAGGAGTTGACCGAGCTGCTAAGCGCCATCAAGGCCGTGCTGTCAGGCTACAGCTACTTCCCCAACCAGGCCTTGCATGCGTCACGGGGCAGGGGCAGTGGTGGCAGCGAGACGGATATGGTCAACCGCCTCTCGGCCCGGGAAATGACCGTTTTACAGCAGCTGTCGCGCGGGCGATCCAACAAGGAAATTGCCGACAGCATGTTCCTCAGCAACAAGACCGTCAGCACTTACAAGTCACGCTTGCTGCTCAAGCTGAACGCCAGGTCGTTGGTAGACCTGATCGAACTGGCTCAGCGCCACGGGCTTAACTGACCGCCAGCATGCAAAGCCTCCCTGAGGGAGGCTTTGCAAAAAAAGCTACAGATCGTAGTCGAAATCGGCCAGTTGTTTCTGCAGGCGCCGCTCTTCCAGCAGGTTGTCGATCGTGCGGCGTTTGCTCAGGTTGGTCTTTGCAGTTTCTACCTGCGGCTCCGCTTCATCATCCACGGCAACAAAATCATCTTCGATTGACAGGTCGTCTTTATCGGCACTCATGAGTCGCTCCAAGCCAAGGGGCCATTGGCCGTCCTTATAACCAGAAAGCTGACGCTGGTAAAAAAGATTTTTTCAATCGTGCCGGGTGGTTTTTCGCTATCGGCTCAATCGTCAGACGTCTTCTGCTTGTATTCGCAGAGGTCTTCGATCCGACAGCTCCCGCACCTGGGCTTGCGTGCCTGGCATACGTAGCGCCCATGCAGGATGAGCCAGTGGTGGGCATCGAGCAGGTAGTCCTTGGGTACAAACTTGACCAGCTTCTTCTCGACCTCAAGCACCGTTTTGCCGGGTGCAATGCCGGTGCGATTACTGACCCTGAAAATGTGCGTGTCCACCGCCATGGTTGGCTGCCGGAACGCCGTGTTGAGTACCACGTTGGCAGTCTTGCGCCCAACGCCAGGCAGCGCTTCAAGGGCTTCCCGGGTTTCTGGCACCTGGCTGTCATGGCGCTCGATCAGCAGTCGGCAGGCCTCGATCACGTTCTTGGCTTTGCTGTTATAGAGCCCGATGGTCTTGATGTATGCGCTCAGCCCTTCGACGCCCAGGGCGTAGATCGCTTCCGGCGTATTGGCCACGGGGAACAGGCGAGCGGTGGCCTTGTTCACGCCTACGTCAGTGGATTGCGCTGAAAGCGTGACGGCGACGAGCAGTTCGAACGGTGTGGTATAGGCCAGTTCCGTTTTCGGGTCGGGGTTGTCTTCGTGCAGCCTGCGAAAGATCTCCAGGCGTTTTGCGGCATTCATGGAATCAGCGCTTTCCTTGACGACGTGGGTGGGCGGTGCCCGGACGCAGGTGATTGTACAAGGCCAACAGCAGTCCGAGCAGTAGCAGCGCGCCAGGGGCGAGGCTGGCAAGGTGCAGGCCCAGCCCTTCGGCCAGCCATTGGCGGCAGGCGCCGAGCAGCAGGCAGGCGGCCAGCAGGCCAGCCAGATTCAACAACAGTGAGCGCCAACGCCCTTCATGTGGCAGCAGATAGTCTGCTACCAGGCACGGCAGGCACAGTAGCGCAGGGTACGGGCCCAGCAGCAGTGCTACCGGCAGCAGCCAGGCCCACAGGGCCAATTGCAGGCAACTGGCCAGGGCCGCCAATAACAGCAGGCTTGCCAGCATGTGTGCGGCGCCTTTCAGGCGGTTGCGCAACGGCACCAGCACTACTTGATGCAGGCCGATCATCATCACCGCGCACGCACCTAGGGCTGCGGCCAAGAGCAACGTTTGCGTGGCTCCCAGAAGAGGGGCAAGGCTGGCGGCCAGCAAGTAGCCCTTATTCATCGGCAGGGTCCCCAAGGAGGTCGTGGCGATGTTCATCGAAATAGACCAGGGCATCTTGCAATGCCTCGATAACTGCCCGCGAGGTCACTGTTGCGCCTGCGAGTTGGTCGAAATCGCCCTGGTCACGCTTCAATGCCCAGTGATCACTCAGGCGGCGATTGGCAAATTGCTTCAGCCAGTTCACTTGCGGGTCGGCAAGGCGACCACCGAGCCCGGGGCTTTCCTGCTGTTCGACCACCTGGCTACCGATCAGTCGCCCATCAGGGGCGATGGCGATGCTTAGCACCACTGGCCCGGCATAGCCTTGGGCCTGGGTCACCAGGACGATGGCCGCAGGCTTACCCGCCAGCGTAGCCCGGTAGGCCGCCACGATGCGACTGTGCGGGCGATGCGAGGCAGGCCTTGGCAGTGGGGTATCCAACGGCAGGTTGTCGTAACTGCCCTCCGGCAGGACGGCGAGCCTCTGACGGCTCTGCAGCTGCTTTTCGGCTTGGCTGACGGCGGGGAGGGTCCACTCGCGCCAGATCAGCGTGGTCGACAATGCCAGTACCGCAGTCACCAGCAGCAACCCTGCCGTGCGCATATGGGGGCTCACCGGGCAGCCTGCTGGCGGCGCGAGGCAAGCCGTTCAAGGCTGGGGACTGCAAGGTTCATCAGCAGAATGGCGAACGCCGTGCCGTCGGGGTAACTGCCCCAGGTGCGGATCAGGTAGATCAACAGGCCCACAGCAAAGCCGAACACCAGCTTGGCCCAATCGCTCCTGGGGCCGGAGACAGGCTCGGTGGCGATGAAAAAAGCGGCGAGCATGGTCGAGCCAGAAAACAGGTGCAGCAAGGGGGAGCCATTGGAGTCCGAGCCTGAGCCGTTCCAGGCCAGCAGGCTGAACAGCGACAACCCCGCCAGCAAACCTGCTGGCGCATGCCAGCTGAACACCTTGCGCTGCAAGAGAAACAGCCCACCCAGCAAAAACGCCAGGTTGGCCCATTCCGCGCCGCGCCCGCCGATATTGCCGAAGCCCGGGTGGGTGGCGAACAATTCATCAACGGTCAGGCTGCGGTTATGGCGCAGGCCATCGAGTAGGGTCGGCTGGGCCCAGGCATCGATGTGCTCGGCGCCGCCAAATACCTGCTGCAGGGTCTCGAACAAGCCAGCCGGCTGACCTGGCCAATGGTTCATCTGTGAGGGAAAGCTCAGCAACACGAAGGCATAGCCCAGCATGGCCGGGTTGAACAGGTTGCGGCCGACCCCGCCAAAGGCCTGTTTACCGATGCCGATAGCCGTGCCAGCGGCGATCATGGGCAGCCACCAAGGGGCCAGGGTGGGCAACGCCGCCGTCAGTAGCACGGCGGTCACCAGTGCACTGCCGTCGGTCAGTGCCAGGCTGACGGGCTCGCCACGCAGCTTCAATATCAGTGTTTCACAGAGCAGCGCTGCACTGGCGCATAGCAGCAGGTTGCACAGCAGCCCCCAGCCCTGCTGCCACAGTAGTGTCAGCAAACCGGGGAGGCAGGCCAGTAGCACCAGGGCCATGCTCGTGCGCAGGCGGGGGTCGGGCTTCATTGCGCAAAGAGTCCGTTGAAGCCGGAAAACGCCATGGCCATCACTCCGGCGCCAAGCAGCTCTATGGGCAGGCCGCGCAGGGCGACTGGGATGTCGGCCTGCGCGCTGCGCTGGCGCAAGTCGGCGAAAAGAACCAGAGCAAGCCACAAGCCTGCGCCTGCCAGCAGGCCTTTGGTCAGTGTTGCCGACCAGGCATTGCCGTCACCTGCCCCTTGCAGCGCCAGGCCCAGCACGCTGGCGTTGCACAGCAGCAGTGTGGGCAGGTCAGCCACCGGCCAAGCAGGGCGCAGCCTTGCCAGTGCCCAGGGGATGCCGAAGGCCAGAAGCGCCAGCCAGGGCAGCAACAGGAACAGGCTCAGTTCGTGAAGTTGCCAAGGGTCGAGCACCAGCCACCTCAGCAGGTGGGCGCCAATCAGCCCCAGCACGATGGCCAAGGCGCAGGCCAGCCCGAGCACATGCAAGCGCAGCCGGGAAGTCGGCTGTTGCGCCAAGCACAGATGATTGACCAGCGTGGCGCTGACCAGAACCAGAATGTAGTCACTCATGAACTGACGATAGCCGGGAATCACAGCGATTGTCCGGCATTCAGCGGGGGATGGAACTGCCCCGGCACTGAGGCCGGGGCAGGGGGCTTACTTGATGCGCTGGCCTGGTTTGGCGCCGCTGTCGGGGCTGAGCAGGTAGATCTCTTCACCGCCAGGGCCGGCAGCCATGACCATGCCTTCGGACACGCCAAAGCGCATCTTGCGAGGCTTGAGGTTGGCTACCATCATGGTCAGGCGGCCTTCCAGCTTGGAGGGGTCGGGGTAGGCCGACTTGATACCGGAGAACACGTTGCGGCGTTCGTCACCGATGTCCAGTGTCAGTTGCAGCAACTTGTCGGCACCTGCGACGGCCTCGGCCTTGACGATCAGGGCCACGCGCAAGTCGACGGCGGCAAAGGTGTCGAACTCGATTTCCGCCGACAGCGGCTCCTTGGTCAGCTCGCCATTGCCGGCCGGGGCCTGGGCCTGGCCGGCAGCAGCCAGCAAGTCTTCCTTGCTCGCGGCGACCATGGCTTCGACCTTGGCCGGTTCGATGCGGCTCATCAGTGCCTTGAAAGCGTTCAGGCGGTGGTTTTCCAGGCGCGACTGGTGGTCGTTCCAGGTCAGCGGCGCGACATTGAGGAAGGCCTCGGCGTCGGCAGCCAGTAACGGCAGTACCGGTTTGAGGAAGATCACCAACTGGCGGAACAGGTTTACGCCCTGAGCGCAGATGGCTTGCACCTCGTCCTGCTTGCCTTCCTGCTTGGCCAGCGACCAAGGGGCCTTTTCGGCGATCCAGGCGTTGGCGCGGTCGGCCAGGGCCATGATTTCGCGCATCGCACGGGCGAAGTCGCGGCTCTCGTAGGCCTCGGCAATGGACGGTGCGGCGGCCAGGAAGGCCTCGGTCAGCTCAGGTGCGGCATCGCCGGCCACCATCACACCTTCGTTGCCTTTGTGAATGAAGCCTGCGCAACGGCTGGCGATATTGACCACCTTGCCGACCAGGTCGGAGTTGACCTTCTGCACGAAGTCTTCCAGGTTCAGGTCCAGGTCATCTACGCCACGGCCCAGTTTGGCCGCGTAGTAGTAGCGCAGGTATTCCGGTTGCAGGTGGTCCAGGTAGGTGCGCGCCTTGATGAAGGTGCCGCGCGACTTGGACATCTTGGCGCCGTTGACGGTCAGGTAGCCGTGCACGTTGACTGCGGTTGGCTTGCGGAAACCCGCGCCTTCGAGCATGGCTGGCCAGAACAATGCGTGGAAGTTGACGATGTCCTTGCCGATGAAGTGGTACAGCTCGGCAGTGGAGTCTTCTTTCCAGAACGCATCGAAGTCCAGCTCCGGGCGGCGCGCGCAGAGGTTCTTGAAGCTGGCCATGTAGCCGATTGGCGCATCCAGCCAGACGTAGAAGTATTTGCCCGGCTCGCCCGGGATCTCGAAGCCGAAGTACGGCGCATCGCGGGAGATGTCCCACTCCTGCAGGCCCGAGTCCAGCCATTCGGCGAGCTTGTTGGCGACGGCCTCCTGCAAGGTGCCGCTGCGGGTCCACTGCTGCAGCATCGCCTGGAAGTCGGGCAGCTTGAAGAAGAAGTGCTGGGAATCACGCAGCACCGGGGTGGCACCGGAGATGGCCGACTTGGGGTTCTTCAGCTCGGTGGGGGCGTAGGTGGCGCCGCACTTTTCGCAGTTGTCGCCGTACTGGTCTTCGGCCGCGCATTTGGGGCAGGTGCCCTTGATGAAGCGGTCGGCCAGGAACATGCCCTTTTCAGGGTCGAAATACTGGGTCACCGAACGGGTGGCAATGTGCCCGGCCTCACGCAGGCGCGTGTAGATCAGGCCGGACAGCTCGCGGTTCTCTTCGCTGTGGGTCGAGTGGAAGTTGTCGAAGTCCACCAGGAAATCGGCGAAGTCGCCGCTGTGCTCGGCCTGGACGTTGGCGATCAGCTGTTCGGGCGTGATGCCTTCCTTTTCGGCGCGCAGCATGATGGCCGAGCCGTGGGCGTCGTCGGCGCAGACGTAGATGCACTGGTTGCCGCGTAGCTTCTGGAAGCGGACCCACATGTCTGTCTGGATGTACTCGAGCATATGGCCAAGATGGATTGATCCATTGGCATAGGGCAAGGCGCTGGTGACGAGAATCTGACGTGGCTCGGACATGGTGGCTCGGCTACTTATCTGGCTACGGGGTAAAAATGAGGGTGATCGGCCACTATAAAGGGCTGGCGAAGATATTTCACCCCACAGTCGCACCTGCTGACGATTGACGGGTTAGGATAGGCGCCTGTTTTACATTCAGTTTGCCAATGGGAGTCTCCATGAGTGCCGTCACCCGTGCCGCCGTCGAAGGCGTGCTTCGCCAGTACACCGACCCCTATCTGAACCAGGATCCGGTCAGCGCCGGCTGTGTGCGCGCCGTCGATATCCAGGGCGGTCAGGTCAGTGTGCAGTTGCAACTGGGGTATGCCGCAGGGTTGTTCAAGAACGGCTGGGCCCAGGTATTGCAGACAGCAATCGGCAACCTTGACGGCGTCACCAGTGCCCAGGTGTCGATCGACTGCGTGGTCGCCGCGCACAAGGCCCAGGCCCAGGTGCCGGCCATGGCCAACGTCAAGAACATCATCGCCGTGGCTTCGGGCAAGGGTGGCGTCGGCAAGTCGACCACTGCTGCCAACCTGGCCCTGGCCCTGGCCCGTGAAGGCGCCCGGGTAGGTATTCTCGACGCGGATATCTATGGCCCAAGCCAGGGCGTGATGTTCGGCATCGCTGAAGGCACCCGGCCACAGATTCGCGAGCAGAAGTGGTTTGTGCCGATCAAGGCGCATGGTGTGGAAGTCATGTCCATGGCGTTTCTCACCGACGACAACACGCCGATGGTATGGCGTGGCCCGATGGTGTCCGGTGCGCTGCTGCAACTGGTGACCCAGACCGCCTGGGATGACCTCGATTACCTGGTGATCGACATGCCGCCGGGCACCGGTGACATTCAGCTGACCCTGGCGCAGAAAGTACCGGTGGCCGGCTCGGTGATCGTCACCACCCCGCAAGACTTGGCCCTGCTGGACGCCAAGAAGGGCGTGGAAATGTTCCGCAAGGTCAACATCCCGGTGCTGGGTGTGGTGGAGAACATGGCCGTGCACATCTGTTCGAACTGTGGCCATGCCGAGCACCTGTTCGGCGAAGGTGGCGGTGAAAAGCTGGCGGCCCAATACGGCGTCGACCTGCTGGCCTCGCTGCCGCTGTCGATGCTGATCCGTGAGCAGGCCGACAGCGGCAAGCCGACGGCGATTGCCGAGCCGGAAAGCCAGATCGCCATGGTCTATCAGGAGTTGGCCCGCCAGGTGGGCGCGCGCATCGTCCTGCAGGAAGCGGCGGCGCCGGCGATGCCGAGCATTACCATCAGCGAGGATTGATATCCTCGCCGCTGCAGCGGTCTCTGCAGGAGCGGCCCGGCAAGGCCGCTTCTACAGGGCATGCCATTGCAGAAGGCATAAAAAAACCCGCCAGAAGGCGGGTTTTTTGAAAGCTTGTAAGCTTAGATCGACTTAGGCGATCTGAACTTCTTCAGCCTGCATACCTTTCTGGCCGCGGGTAGCGACGAAGGTAACAGCCTGGCCTTCTTTCAGGGTCTTGAAGCCGTCAGCTTGGATGGCTTTGAAGTGTACGAAGAGGTCGTCACCCGACTGAGGGGTGATGAAGCCGTAGCCTTTCTCATCGTTGAACCACTTAACGGTACCGTTTTGGCGATTGGACATGTTTCTGTCTCCTTGGACAAAGTTGATTACGGTCAGGAAAAACCCTGCCCGGGACTGAGTGCAAAGAGAGCAGAAAATTCAGAGATGGGCCGATCAGATCGTGCATCAAACTAGAGATTCTCGGTGTCACGTGCAGCACAGTGGCGTCACCTTACCCCACTTTCTGCAACCTGCCAATGGCCAGAAGCCGCTTTACTGAAATTCAGATCGGCGGCGGCTGTAGGCCCCGCCCGGCGGGGATTATAGCCAGAATGCAGGATGGAACTTTGAAGCGAGCGCCGGGACCGGTAAGATGCGCCTCACGATTTTCACCTAGCAACTCTTCAGGACACCCGCCATGAGCATCAAATCGGACAAGTGGATTCGCCGCATGGCGCAGGAACACGGCATGATCGAACCGTTCGTCGAGCGCCAGGTGCGCGGCGAGCACGACAGCCGGGTCATCTCCTTCGGCGTCTCCAGCTACGGCTACGACGTGCGCTGCGCCGACGAATTCAAGGTGTTCACCAACATCAATTCGGCCACCGTCGACCCGAAAAACTTCGACGCCGGCAGCTTCGTCGACGTCAAGAGCGACGTCTGCATCATCCCGCCAAACTCCTTCGCCCTGGCCCGCACTGTGGAGTACTTCCGCATTCCACGCAACGTGCTGACCATCTGCCTGGGCAAAAGCACTTACGCGCGCTGCGGCATCATCGTCAACGTCACCCCGCTCGAACCGGAATGGGAAGGCCACGTGACCCTTGAGTTCTCCAACACCACCACCCTGCCGGCAAAAATTTATGCCAACGAAGGTGTGGCGCAGATGCTCTTCCTCGAATCCGACGAAGAGTGCGAGGTGTCGTACAAGGACCGCGGCGGCAAGTACCAGGGCCAGCGCGGCGTCACCTTGCCACGCACCTGAGCCGACGAGCGCGGGGAATTCCCCGTGTGTTTGGTACTCCAACGGGTAACTGCCGATGTGCATGACGCGTATCGGCGCCCGTCAGGAGCCGCCAATGAAACTCCATCCCGCAATCAGTGCCAAGCTGGCTGGCTTGCAGCCCAATCAGGTCGGGTTGTTGCCGTGGTCATTGCTGGCGCATCCGCTGCCGATGCAGGCGGGGGGCGTGCCTCACCAGCCAGGTCCCGATACCCCGCAACCATCGCAACCCGGTGAAACGCCCATGGAGCCAGGTGAACCGACCTTGCCCGATGAGCCGCCTCCCGCGCCGGTCGCCTAAGCCGCTGCTGCTATAGCGCCCATACCCGTTCAGCGCCGGTCAGAAACACTCGGCTGGTGCTATCGGGGTGGACGCGCCAGCCACCGGTGAACTCACCGAAGGCGGGTAGCAGGCTGACTTTGTCATCGATCAGAAAGCAAGGCAGGCGCAGTCGCTGCCTGGCTCGCCCCTGCAAGACGAACACAGGGTGAACATGCCCCGCCAGCACCGGGTACTGGGGGTGGGCGAGAGGCTCGTGCTGCAAGGCAAAAGGTGCCAACACCCACGGCTCTTCCACCACTTCGATACCCAGTTCAGCCGGTGGGTCGCCCGCGTGGCGATCATGGTTGCCACGCACCAGCACGATCCGTAGCTCGGCATGCCGTTGGCGCCACGCCTGCAGCCTGGCCAGCGTCGCAGGTGCGCGGCCGGTGCGGGCATGCAGGAAATCGCCGAGCACGACCAGTAATTGGCAGTCATGGTTGGCCAGCAGGGTATTCAGGCGTGCCAAGGTGGCTTCGGTAGTACCGCGCGGCACGGGTTGATGAAGGGCGCGATAGCTGGCGGCCTTGCCGATATGCACATCGGCTACCAGCAGGGCGCGGCGGGCAGGCCAGTACAGGGCTTTGTCCGGCAACAGCCAAAGCGTTTCTTCGCAGTGTTCGATGGTCAGGTAATCATTCATCGCGTGCCACTCGCTGCGTTCTCCAGGTCTGCCACCATTCGCGCAATGCGGTCAGCCAGCTTTTCAGTGCTCAAGGTTTCGCGCATGCCTTCCACCAGCAAGGCAAAGGCCAATGGGCCGGGGCGGCGCAACTCATGCAGGTCCAGCCGCAGTTGGCCCATCTTCAGCAACTGGCGCTGCAGCCGATCGATCTCCAGTTCTTCGCGCAGCACTTCGTCCCGGGCCTGGCCGAGCAGCAGATTGTCGGCATCGTGCTTGCGAAACACCTCGTAGAAAAGCCCGCTCGACGCCTGGATCTGCCGGGTGCTCTTTTGCGCTGCCGGGTAGCCGCCAAACACCAGCCCGGCGATCTGGGCGATCTCGCGAAAGCGCCGCAGCGCCATCTCGCCCGCGTTGAGGCTGGCCAATACGTCCTCCAGCAGCTGCTCGGGCGATAGCGCAGTGGGCAAGTGCGCCGCCCAGTCCACGGCGCTCGGGCTGAGCAGTTCGAAGCCATAGTCACTGACGGCGATGGACACAGACAGTGGCTGTACCCGGCTGACCCGCCAGGCAATCAGGTTGGCCAGCCCCAGGTTGGCCATGCGCCCGGCGAACGGATAGAGAAACAGGTGCCAGCCCTGGCGTGATTTCAGGGTTTCTGCCAGCAGCGTGCCGGTGGTTGGCAGGGCCGACCAGCGCGCCTGCAGCTCCAGCAGGGGGCGTACGGCGCGCATTTCCGGGCCGTCGTAATGTTGGTGGGCGGCGGCATCGAGCTGTTCGACCAGGGCATCGGCCAGTTCGCTGGACAGTGGCATGCGCCCGCCATTCCAGCGTGCCACGGCGGCTTTGCGCGAGGTGCTGCGACGTACGTAGGCGGTCATGTTTTCGACCCGCACCAACTCCAGCACCCGGCCGGCGAAGACCAGGCTGTCACCCGGACGCAGGCGGGCGATGAAGGCCTCTTCGACACTGCCCAGCGACTTGCCGCCACCGCCCTTGCTCCAGTACTTGAGCTGCAGGCTGGCGTCGCTGACGATGGTGCCGATGCCCATGCGGTGCCGGCGTGCCAGGCGCTCGCTGGCAACCCGCCAGACGCCGTCGGCCTGGGCCTCGACACGCTGGTAGTCCGGGTAGGCGCTGAGCGAGTTGCCGCCGTGGCAGACGAAGTCCAGCGCCCACTGCCACTGGCTGTCGCGCAACGTGCGAAAGGCCCAGGTGCTGCGCACTTCGTCAAGCAACTGATCGGGCCGAAAGCCGCTGCCCAGGGCCATGCTGACCAGGTGTTGCACCAGTACATCCATGCACAGGCGTGGCGAACTTCTGGTCTCGATCTGCCCGGCAAGCAGCGCCTTTCGGGCCGCCGCCGCCTCCACCAGCTCCAGGCTGTGGGTGGGCACCAGGGTCACCCGCGAGGGGCGCCCGGGTGCATGCCCGGAGCGCCCGGCACGCTGCATCAGGCGGGCGATACCTTTGGCCGAGCCGATCTGCAACACCCGCTCCACAGGCAAGAAGTCCACGCCCAGGTCCAGGCTGGAGGTGCAGATGACCGCTTTCAGCGTGCCTTGCTTCAGGTTGCGTTCGACCCAGTCGCGGGTATCGCGGGCCAGTGAGGCATGGTGCAGGGCGATCAGGCCGGCCCAGTCTGGGCGTGCATCGAGCAATGCCTGGTACCAGAGTTCGGCCTGGGCGCGGGTATTGGTGAAGACCAGGCTGCTGGCGCTATTGTCGATTTGCGTGCTGACCTGGTCGAGCATCTTCAGGCCCATGTGCCCTGCCCAGGGGAAACGCTCGATCTCTGGCGGCAGCAGGGTGTCGACTTGCAGGTGTTTGTCCTGTCGGCCTTGCACCAGCAACCCTTCGTGAGGCAACAGCACTTCAAGCGCGTGTTGCAGGTTGCCGAGGGTCGCCGAAAGCCCCCAGGTCAGCAACTGCGGGTGCCAGTGGCGCAGGCGCGCCAAGGCCAGCTGCAATTGCACGCCACGCTTGTTGCCGAGCAGCTCATGCCACTCGTCCACCACCACCAGGCGCAGGCCAGCGAAGTCCTCGCGGGCCTGCGCCCGGGTCAGCAGCAAGGTCAGGCTTTCGGGTGTGGTGATCAATACGCTGGGCAGGCGTCTTGCCTGCCGCGCACGCTCTGCGCTGCGGGTATCGCCACTGCGGACTCCCACGCTCCAGTTCAGCCCCAGTTCATCGAGCGGTGCTTGCAAGGCGCGCGCGGTATCGGCGGCCAAGGCGCGCATGGGCGTGACCCAAAGCACCTGCAAGGGGGCCGGTTGGCGGCCAGAGGGGCTGGTGGCGAACGCGCGAAGCGCTGCCAGCCAGACCGCGTAGGTTTTACCGGCGCCGGTACTGGCGTGCAACAGCCCGGATTCACCGCGCTCGACGGCTGCCCAGACACGCCGCTGGAAGGCGAACGGCTTCCAGCCGCGCTGGGCGAACCAGGCATTGGCGAGGTCGGTGGAGGCGGGCATGGGGGCAGGCGATCCTTCGAAGGTTGTGCTTCTACTGACCGCTTGCCCGGCCGATTGGTTTTACCGGATCAGTTACCCAGTAGGTAGCCGCTGCGGCACACGTGCTCGCCGGCCACATGGGCGATGACCATGCCCGCCGTCGCCATGCGCCGCACGCTGCGGGCGTACAGCAGGCCGGGTTGGCTGTTGCGCACGGCGGTTACCCGGTCGTTGAGCGGGTCGATGACTTCGGCGATCAACTGGTCGGCTTGCAGGTGCTGGCCTGGGCGGGCGTGGTACACCAGCAAGCCGCCCAGCGGTGCAGATATCGGTTCCACGGCGGCTAACGGCGTGGCCGGGCGGGGCAGCGGTGGAAGGGGCGCGTGGGCCCCTTCGATGACGCCGGCATGGGTCAGGAAGTCGAGTATCGCCTGGCAGTCCTTGCCGGCCAGTTCGTGGCTAACATCCGCCTGCCCACGCAACTCGACGGTCACCGCACAGCAGCCCAGCGGGATCGGGAAACGCTTGCCGAAGCGTTGCTGCAACTGCCACCAGACCAGGCTGAAACATTCATCGAACGATTGCCCGCCGGAGTCGGTGGCCAGCAAGCTGGCCTGGGCCCCCAAATAACGGGCCAGTGGCTCGATCTGTGGCCAGGCTTCGGGTGTGGTGTACAGGTGCTCGACGGCTTCGAAGTCGCAGTGCAGGTCCAGTATCAGGTCGGCGTCACAGGCCAGGCGCTGCAGGATCAGGCGCTGGGCCTGGAGGGGCGTGCGGGTGGGGTATGCGTCCAGCCCGCGGCGCAGGTATTCACGGATCAGGGCAATGTTGTGGGCCGGGTCCTGGGTCAGGTGCTGTTCGATCTGATCACCGATGCTGTCCGACAAGTCGACGAAATTGCGATTGAAGTTCTCGCCGCTTTGCAGTTCGAAGCGCCCCAGCGGTGCGTCCAGCAGTACCTGTTCCAGGCCTACCGGGTTAGCCACCGGCACCAGGATGATTTCCCGTTGCAGACGGCCCTGCTGCTCCAACTCGGCCAGCCGCCGCTTGAGGTGCCACGCCACCAGCATGCCGGGCAGTTCGTCGGCATGCAGCGAGGCCTGGATGTACACCTTGCCGCCACCGCGTGGGCCAAAGTGGAAGCTGTGCAGTTGGCGTGAGATGCCCGGTACGGGGGCAAGCAGGTCGTGGGTCGAATGGTGCATGGGGGTCCTGGCTACGTGGCGAAAACGGTCTGCGACACGGGTCGGCACAAAGATAGAAGCATAGTTTGCCACTCTGTGCCTCTTCAGATCAGCAATGCCTGCAATGTGGCCAGGTCGTCGGCTTCTTCCACCGGTTTGTCCAGGCGCCAGCGCAGCATGCGCGGAAAGCGCACGGCGATGCCGCTTTTGTGGCGGCTGGACAGGGCAATGCCCTCGAAGCCCAGTTCGAAGACCAGGGTTGGGGTCACGCTGCGCACCGGGCCGAACGTTTCAACGGTGGTCTTGCGGATGATCGCGTCGACCTTGCGCATCTCTTCATCGCTCAGCCCGGAATAGGCCTTGGCGAAGGGAACCAAGGCCCGCTCGGGGCTGCCCGGGGGCGCGTTCCACACGGCAAACGTGTAGTCGCTATAGAGGCTGGCGCGGCGGCCATGGCCGCGTTGGGCGTAAATCAATACGGCATCGACGCTGAACGGGTCGATCTTCCATTTCCACCAGGTGCCCATGTCCTTGGTGCGGCCTACGCCATACAGGGCCTCACGCTGCTTGAGCATCAGGCCTTCCACGCCCAGGCTACGCGACTGCTCACGCTGCTCGGCGAGGTCGGCCCAGCTCAGCCCTTCGAGTAACGGCGAGAGCAGCACCGGCGCCAGTGGGTATTCTGCCACCAGGCGCTCCAGTTGCCGACGACGCGCGTGCTGCGCGCGGTTGCGCCAATCCTCGCCCTGCCATTCCAGCAGGTCGTAGGCCTGCAGCACCACGGGGGCATCGGCCAACAGCTTCTTGCCCAAGGTCTTGCGGCCCAGGCGCTGTTGCAGCAGGGCGAAGGGCTGCACGGCCAGCGCACCGCGGGTGGCGCCAGGCTTCCAGACCAGAATCTCGCCATCGAGCACAACGCCATCCGGCAAGGTTTGCGCCAAGCTGTGCAGCTCGGGGAAGCGATCGGTGACCAGTTCTTCGCCGCGTGACCAGACCCACAGCTGGCCGTCACGCTTGACCACCTGGGCGCGGATGCCGTCCCATTTCCATTCGACCTGCCAATCGCTCGGTGGCCCGAGCAGCGCATCGAACTGCTCGGTTGGCGCTTGCAACGCATGCGCCAGGAAGAATGGATACGGCTGGCCGCCGCGCTGGCTGTGCTCATCGGCCGACTCGGCGGCCACCAAACGGTGGTAATCGGCGGCGCTGGGGCGGTGGCCGATGTCGGTGTAGCCGACCAGGCGTTGGGCCACGCGCTTGGCGTCGAGGCCTGCCAGCTGAGCCAGGGCGCGGGTGACCAGCAGCTTGGACACACCAACGCGAAAGCTGCCGGTGATCAGCTTCAGGCACAGCATCAGGCTGGGCCGGTCGAGCTGCGCCCAGAGCGGTGGCAGGCGCTGGCGGACCTCTTCGGCCGGCAACCCGCGAAGGGGCAGCAGGTGAGCCTCGACCCAGTAGGCCAAGCCATCGTCGCTGCCCTGGCTGTTCTGAGGCAGCAGCAACGAAATGGTCTCGGCAAGGTCGCCCACGGCTTGGTAACTTTCTTCGAACAGCCAGTCGGGCAGTGCTGCCAGGGCAGTGGCCAGCTCACGCAGCACACGGGTGGGCACCAGTTGCCGGGGGCGGCCACCGGCCAGGAAGTAAACGGCCCAGGCCGCATCGTCGGCAGGGGCCTGGGCAAAGTAATCGCGCAACGCTTCGAGCTTGGCGTTGCTGGAGGTGGTCGCGTCCAGGCGCAGGTACAGCGCGGCAAAGGCCTTCATGCCTCGGCACCGGCGGGTGTCGACTCGTCTTCATCGCCGTATTCGGTGGCGAAGGCACGGGCATCCAGGCCCTGTTCGTTGAGATAGCGCACCAGCACGTTGACCGAACCATGGGTGACCATCACCCGCTGTGCACCGGTCTGGCCGATGGCCCACAGCAGCCCTGGCCAGTCAGCATGGTCCGACAGCACGAAGCCGCGGTCGACGCCACGTCGGCGGCGTGTACCGCGCAACAGCATCCAGCCGCTGGCGAAGGCATCGCTGTAGTCGCCGAAGCGGCGCATCCAGCTGCTGCCGCCGGCTGACGGTGGGGCCAGGACCAAGGCCTGGCGCAGCAACGGGTCGTTGCGTGGGATATCGCCGGCATAGCGAGTTTCTGGCAAGTACACGCCTGCCTCTCGGTACACCCGGTTCAGCGGCTCGACCGCACCGTGCACCAGAATTGGCCCGATACTCGCGTCCAGCCCATGAAGGATGCGCTGCGCCTTGCCGAAGGCGTAGCAGAAGAGCACGCTGGCTTTGCCCTGATCGCGGTTGGCCCGCCACCAGGCATTGATGCCGGCAAAGACCTCGGCCTGGCTGGGCCAGCGATAGATCGGCAGGCCGAAGGTCGACTCGGTGATGAAGGTGTGGCACGCCACGGGCTCGAAGGCTGCGCAGGTGCCGTCGGGTTCGACTTTGTAGTCGCCCGAAGCGACCCAGACTTGGCCCTGGTGTTCCAGGCGCACTTGCGCCGAACCCAGTACGTGACCGGCCGGGTGCAGGCTCAGGGTAACCCCGTGGTGGCGGATGCGCTCGCCGTAGGCCAGGGTCTGCAGGTCGATAGACTGGCCCAGGCGACTGCGCAAGATACCTTCGCCAGAGGCGGCAGTGAGGTAGTGGCGATTACCGGTACGCGCGTGATCACCGTGGCCATGGGTGATGATGGCACGGTCCACCGGCCGCCAGGGGTCGATGTAGAAATCACCGGGCGGGCAGTACAGGCCTTCGGGGCGGGCGATTACGAGGTCCATGGCACGGCGGCTGGCAAAGGGCTTGCTAAGTCAGAGCGTGGCAGGTATCGGGAAGTTCGAAATTGAACGGGCAGCCCTGGAGCAGGGCTGCCTGGGGCATCAGGAAATCGCTATCTTCCAACCGGACAACTGAGCTTCGGAGATGCTGATTTTTGCAACGCGCGCAATGTTGAGGCGCTTGCCATCGTGCATGAGGTAGGGGGAGGTGTGGAAGTGGTCCCACACGGTTTCGGCATCTACGGGCAGCAGGTCTTCGGTATTGTAGGTGAACGCGATGGTGGCTGGCGAAGTGGTGGCCGGGGCAGCGACATCTTCATCGCAGATCAACCGGTAGCTGGCTGCCTCGGTGCCGACCCAGATTTGGGCGTTCACGGTAGCGCCAGCCGGGACGTCAAGCGTTTCTGGCCAGGAAATTTCTATGTTCAGTGTTTCAGTAGTCATGGTGGCATCCTTATGAGAAATGGCCGCACTCGATAGGAACTACCCAGTGCGGTGCCGAGGATGCTAAGAGCCCGACGCGCTGTTGATCAGAGGGAAACTGGCCTCTAGCGGCCAGGCACCAAGGTCAGCCGCGGGTTGCCATAGGCCCGCGCAAAGTTCTGCGGTTGCAGCGGCAGGCTCATGAAGCGGCCCTTGAACCAGGCGTCCAGCCCATCGCCGTAGTGCTGGCTGGCCGGGTTGCCGGACTGGCCGCTGCTAGTCAGTACCTGCAAGGGTTCGGCCTGGCCGAAGTCGACGACCATGCGTGCCGAGGCCGGCAGGCGCGTGTCGAAGTCATTGCCCCAGGCGTAGGGTGTCAGTGCCAGGGTACTGAAATCGCCACCGGCAGCCAGCGGTGAGCGGCTGAGGGTGTCCCCCAGGCCGTGATAGGCCGGTGCTGGCCAGCGGTACTGGTGCAGTTTGCCCCATTGCCACGCGCGGCGGTCGGCGCCGAGTTGCGCAGTGCCTGCATCCACCGCAGCGGCCAGGCTGCGGGCGAGGATTGCCGGCTTGTCTTCCTTGAGCGGTGTGCTGCGGTCATCCCAGAACGGGCTGTCCTCGCGGCCCAGCAGGTGGTCGGCCTGGGCCGAGTAGGACAAACGGGCATTGCTGACGAACGCCTGCCAGGCAGGGCTGGACACCGGCCCGAGGTCGTCGAGGAACGTTTCGCGGGCGAACGCCTGGAGGAACAATTCGTACAGTGCGGCATCCGCCGACACCGGGCTCAGGCGGCCATCGAACGCCTTGAGCCGGGCCAGGGCGTCGCGGGCTTTGTCGCGCTCAGCGGGCGACAGTGCGTCGATCGCCTGCTTGAGCGGCTGGGCCATGCCCGGGGCGTCGAACATCTGCTTGAGCTTGTCGGCCAGCAGGGTGACTTGGTCGTTCTGCAGGGCCATCAGGCTGCGGCTGTCGTGGCGGCCGTTAGCGGCCAACTGGGCCAGGCGCTCGGCGCGTTCGGGGTAGTACCAGGTGTTGGACAACTGCATGCCGTAGCCGCGCGGCAGGCTGCGCTGGTTGGCGTGGCCGATCCAGCCGGCGGGCGGGTCCTGGTCGTAAGGGTGCAGCATCGGGTCTGCGTAACCGTCCCAGTCGTAACGCCCGTCCCAACCGGGCGAGGGTAGCAGGCCCTGGCCTTCGCGGCGGTTGGGGTAGCGCCCACTGACCTGCCAGCCGATGTGATTAGGCTCGGCGAAGACGAAATTGAGCGCCGCTGCAGCGACTTCACGGGTGCTGTCGAAGGCGCGTTCGACCGTTTTGGCACGCGTCAGGTCGAACAGCGCGTCGAGGCTACGGTCGCCCTTCAATTGCGGCAGGGCCAGGGCCAGGCCCAGGTTTGCGTTACCCGGCTGGGCGAGCAGGGTGCCGTGGCGTGTGTCGTACATCACCTCGCGCAGAGGGCGTTGGCCGCGCACGAAGAAGGTTTCGCTGCGCGCCCGGGCCGGCTGCCACTTGCCATCGACCAGGTAGCTAAGCTGGTTGCCTTGGCGGCGCAGTTGTTCCAGGTACAGGTCCTGGTTGTCGGCCATCACGGCACTGCTGCTCCAGGCGACTTTGCCGTTGAAGCCGGCCAGCACGATCGGCAGGCCTGGCAGTGACAGGCCGGCGACCTGGTACTTGCTGGTGTGGATCTGCACCGGGCTCAAGGCCCAGGCCGCTTGGCTGTCGCTGGCCAGCAGGCTCTTGCCGCTGCGGCTGCGCTGGGCTGCCAAGGCCAGGTTGGCCGAGCCGGGGCTGCCTAGCAGGTCGAGGTCGGCGAGTTTCTGGCTGGCCGCCGCCAGAGCCGGCAAACCGGGGAGCTGGCGGGCCAGGTTCAGGCCCTTGAGCTTGTCCACTTCGGCGTCGGCCAAGGGCTCGTCCGGAGCGCCGGGCAGCAGCCAGGCCAGCTTGTCGCTGCCGACCTTCTGCGCCAAGGTCAGGGCACTGAGTTCCTCTTGCAGGTTCACCGACTGGCTGAAGGCGTACAGGCTGAAGATCAGCGCCGAGTCTTCCGGCTTCCAGTACTCGGGGCGATGGCCGCTGTTGGCCAGGCCGGCGGGCAGTTTGTCGCGGTAGCGGAACAGGTAGGCGTTGACCCCGCGGGCGTAGACCTCGAAGAAGCGCTTGAGCCGTGGCGACGCGTCGGCGTATTGCTGGGCGGCGCTTTGCTTGAGGTTGGCGGCCCGCATCAGGCGGTCGATGTCCAGTGCTTCGCTGCCGGCCAGTTCGGCAAGGCGGCCCTGGGCGAGCAGGCGCATGGCGACCATCTGCTCGATGCGATCGCCGGCATGTACATACCCCAGGCTGAACAGGGCGTCATGGAAGTTGCCGCTCTCGATCAGCGGAGCGCCCATGGCATTGCGCCGTACCGAGACGTTTTGCGCCAGGCCCTTGAGGGGTTGCACGCCGGTGGTCGGTGGCACGCTGCCCTGATAGCCGCCCATCTGGCAACCGGCGAGTCCGAGCGTGCCGAGCAGCGTGGCAGCGGTCGTGAACCGCAGGCGGAAGGGAGGAAAGGCGGGGGCGGCCATGACAAGGGCTCCTGCAAGGCGTGGCGGGGGTTTGGAAGGCGCTAAGGTAGTGAGCGCGCAGGCGCGGTGCAAGGTGCTGGGGCGGTTTATTTACGAATGGTAGGGGAGATTCGAGGTGCTTGGCTTGGGTATTGAGGTGCTGTCGAGATCGAGCGCCCTCATGCTCAAGGCATGTACGAGGCGCTCGATATCATCAGCACAGCGGTCGCATCAAGCGCCGTGGCACTTCTTGAATTTCTTCTCGCTGCCGCAGGGGCAAGGATCGTTGCGGCCAACGTCCTTCAGGGCGTTACGCACCGGCTCCTGATGGCCGTGGTTGCAGTGCGGGCCGTGCACATGGCCATGGTCGTGATCGTGCGGGTGATCATGATCGTGGTTGCAGTCAGGGCCATGAACATGGGGTTGCTGGGTCATTGCAGGGTTACTCCGGTAAGAAATCACCGGGGATTATCTCACCACTGCGCGACAAGTGCAGGTCCCGATGGATGAGTAGCCCCGTGGCCAGTTCCCCCAGCAGGGTGTAGTGCAGCGGTTGTTCGCTTTTAAGCAGCTTGGCCAGTGGCTTGAGGTGCTGCCACAAGTTGGTCCGCGCGGTGATCTTGAACGTGCGCCGAGCATGGCCGCCAACGCTGCGCCAGACACTGGTCTCATCCTGCACCAGCAGCAGGTCGTTGAGCCGTATCGAATACGCCAGGCTACGGATGAACAGCCGGCTGTCGTTCGGGTTGTCGACACGCAGGTGCAGCACGAATTCCTGCTGCAGCAACTTGGCCTTGACCGTCTCGACCTTGACCAGATGTACCTCGGGTTCGCGCCAGTCGTCGCCGCCCCAGCTGGCGCAGCCGGCCAGCAGGGCCAACAAGGCGCCAAGCACGAGTACGCGGGCCTGGGCGATCATGTTCAGCTGGCCACGTAGCTTGCGCAGCATTTCTTGAATTTCTGACCGCTGGCGCAGGGGCAAGGGTCGTTGCGCCCGGCCTTGAGCCCGACCGTGGGGTCGATGAAGTACCAGCGCCCATCATGCTGGACGAACGCCGAACGCTCGCGGTGTTGGTGATCGCCCTCCTGATCGTGCCAGCGAGCGGTGAAGGTGACAAAGCCGTGCTCAGGCTGGCCACCCAGCACCTCGGCGTTTTCCACTTCCAGCCCCAGCCAGGTGCTCTGTGCGCTCCAACTGGCCATCGCGGCACGGTCCAGTTCCGCCTGCTGGGCCGGCAGGGTGGTGTGCACCAGGTAATCGATCAGGCCCAGCACGTAAGCGCTGTAGCGCGAGCGCATCAGCGTCTGGGCATCGGGGGCCGGGGTTCCGGCATGGTAGTGCCCGCAGCAGGCGTCCAGCAGGTTGCCACTGCCACAAGGGCAGACCGAGACACTCATCATCACCACCAGTACTTTCCAAAATTTTCAGGGTTGGCCCAGAACCGCGCATTGAGCCAGTCCGGGACTTGCTTGTAGTCATGTAGATCATAGGTGAACAGGCTCAGTACCTGCCCTTCACGACGGAATTTTTCGCTGGCCGACAAGGCCAGGGCGAAGAAATCGGTGTCTTGCCAGCCGCAAGCCGAGAGGTCGGCCAGCACGGCAACCCGGCTGGCATTGAGGTTGCGAATGCCACCGAGCAGTTCCAGGCCCGTGCGTTTGGGCAGGTGTTCCAGGCAGTCCACCAGTACCGCCAAGTCGAAGCGCTGGTTTGCCAGGTCAACCGGCAGCGGCCCAGGCGCGGTCGTTGCGATCACCACCTGCGGGTGAGCCTGGGCAAAGGCGTCCAGCGCGGGGAAGCGTGTGCCTACCAGCAACAGGCGTTGGGGGGTGAAACGATCGAGCAGGGCTGCCAGGGCCTGCTGGGGGGTGCGCTGGGAAAAACCGTCGGTCATTGCCAATCCTCGTTCAAGTCGTCCAAGACTAGCGGGCCGCAGCGCGTGGGCAAAGCGTCATGTGACTGCGTCGTGGCTTATTGCTGGCAGGGATGGAATGTGCGGTCTTTACTGCCAGAGATCGGCCTTATGCCGATTCCCCCTAGGAGATGCGACGAAAATGAGCATAGTACGCACAGCGATACCCCTGGTACTGCTCACCAGTGTGTTGACTGGTTGTGCAGGTTTGCAAAAGACCGACTGGCCGAAGTGTGCTGCCGTCGGGGGTGTAGGCGGCGCCGCCTTGGGCGCCATCGAGAGTTCCAGCTGGGCTGGCTGGGGCGCGTTGCTGGGCGGTGGCCTGGCGGCGGGCTATTGCTGGGCCCATGGCGATGGCGACGAGGATGGTGACGGCGTGCCGGACAGCCGAGACAAATGCCCAGGCACCCTGCGCGGCGTGCAGGTCGATGCCAATGGCTGCCCACCGGAGCCGGTCGCGGTGGTCGAGGAAGTGGTGGTGCAGAAGGAAGAAGTCATCGTCATCCGCGACGTGCACTTCGAGTTCGACTCTGCACGCCTGACTGCAGCCGATAAAGAGCGCCTCAATACCATCTCCACCCGCCTCAAGCAGGAAGCACCCAGTGCGCGGCTGAGTGTCAGTGGCCATACCGACAGTGTCGGGTCAGACAGCTACAACCAAAAACTGTCCGAGCGCCGTGCTCATTCGGTGACCGATTACCTGGTCGAAAGCGGCGTACCCCGCAGCAGCTTCGTCTCGGTGGTCGGTGCGGGTGAAACCCAACCTGTGGCAGACAATGCCACCGCCGATGGGCGCGCCATGAACCGTCGCACGGAGATCAAGATCCAGCGCTGACGGCCCGCGCCCGCGCCTTGGGCAGTGGCGCGGGCGCGCTTTCAAACCGGCAAGCCGGGTGTGGCCAATGACACAGGCAGCCAGTGCAGGTACTGTTGGCCGCACGGCCCGCTCGAACGGGCCGTTTAGACAGAACAATAAATGCAGAGGGCGGGGCATGAAATTCATCCTGGGCCTGGGCAAGGTCCTGACGGTTGTCTTCTGGGGTGTGGTGCTGTTCAATCTGCTGCTGCCACAACCACTGCCATTCAATCTTCTGATCAATACGGCAGGCATTGTCCTGCTGAGCCTGCATGTGCTCGAGGTGCTGTTCTTCAACGCCAGCCTGCGTGGCCGTAGCCACCGGTGGTTCGACCGTCTGCAGATCCTGCTGACGGGTATTTTCCATGTCATGTCCATTCCTCGTGCGCAGGAGGCGCCGCGCAATGCGTAATCTGATGTTGCTGGCCATGTTGGCTGCTCCCCTGGCCCAGGCCGAAACCCTTGAAGTGGCGTCCAATTCCATGCTGCGCCTGCCCGACAAGTCGGCCAGCGTGCACTTGGAGCATTTGCGCGTGGCCGATTCGGCGACGTTGCTGCTGCCTGCCACGCTGACCGAGTTGACCATCGATCATCTGCAATTGGGGCGTGATGCGCGTATCGCCATTGCCCCTTCTGACCACCCGTTGCGCATCGAGGTGCGCAACGCCCAAATGGGCGAGGGTAGCGAGATCAGTGCCCCGGGTGCGTCGGGCACCTACCAGCGTGCGGCCCGTTCCGGTCGAAGCCTGGACCTGAAGCTGGAGGAGGTCGATGCCGGGCTGTTGTCGATCGACGCACGAGGTGGCGCGGGTGCGCCCGGTTATGCCGGGCTCGACGGCGCCAACGGCCAGCCTGGAGGCTGTACCTGGGGCCAGGCCAGCCGCGGCGCCAATGGCGATGACGGGGGCAATGGGCACGATGGCGCGGCGGGTGGGCGAATTCGCCTGAGTCTGCCGCAAGGTTTTGCCCAGGAGCGCATCGTGGCGCGCCTGGATGGCGGTGCGCCAGGCCAGGCCGGTGCCGCTGGCAAGGCCGGCAAGGGCGGGGCGAGCAAAGGGTGCCTGGTGTATCGCACCAATGCCGGCGCCAGCGGCCGGCCAGGGCAACCGGGCCAGCCAGGCCTGGCCGGCGCTTCAGGTGAGTTGATCCTGCAACGCCTTTGACGTTAAAGGGCGGCGTGGCCCAAGGGGGCGCGTCGCCTACAGCATCAATCGCGAACTGGCCACTGCCACCACGGCGATGCCCAGCAGCAGGTTGATCCCGACCATGCGTCGAATCCTTCCCAGCACCGCAGCCCCCGCTGGCCAGTCCTCTGCTTGCACGGCCGTTTTCAACTCCGGCAACAGTAACGCCTGGATGCGCATGAACAGGGCGAACATGGCGATACCCCCACCGATCATCACCTGCACGTACTTGGGCGCGGTCTCCAGGCCCGTGAAGCGCATGTGCAACATGCCGATACCACTTATCGCCAAGATCGCCACTGCCACCCAGACCCAGCCGAAGAAGCGTCGGAAAACTTCCACCCACAACCGCAGGCGAGCAGGCCCGTCGAGGGCTGCAACCGTTGCCGGGCGCAGCACCAGCCAGGCGAAGAACATGCCGCCGACCCAGACCAAGGCGGCCAGGACATGCAGTGTGTAGGGCAGGGCAAAGGCAAGCATCCGGATCTCCATGCGGCATAAAGGGCAATAGCGGGGTATGATAGCCGCCCCATGCGAAACACTGAAAATATATCCAGCCCTTCGGGCGCCTGCAGACCATGATCAGCAACGAACTCAAAGCCACTATCCAAGGCGCCTACTCGCGTTTTCTCGAAGCCAAGAGCCTCAAGCCGCGTTACGGCCAGCGCCTGATGATCGCCGAAGTGGCCAAGGTACTCGGCGACATCGCCTGCGACGATGAAGGCCGCCGCGCCGGCGAGCCTGCCGTGGTCGCGGTGGAGGCCGGCACCGGTACCGGCAAGACGGTCGCCTATGCGCTGGCCGCGATCCCGGCTGCCAAGGCGGCCGGCAAACGCCTGGTCATCGCCACCGCCACTGTCGCCCTGCAGGAGCAGATCGTCTTCAAGGACCTGCCCGACCTGATGCGCAACAGCGGGCTGAACTTCAGCTTCGCTTTGGCCAAGGGGCGCGGCCGTTACCTGTGCCTGTCCAAGCTCGACGTGCTGCTGCAGGAAGGCCACGCGCAGTCGGCCACCGCCCAGTTGTTCGAGGAAGAAGGCTTTCACATCGAGGTCGACGAGCGCAGCCAGAAGCTGTTCAACAGCATGATCGAGAAGCTGGCGGGCAACCGCTGGGATGGCGACCGTGACAGCTGGTCCGAAGCCCTGGAAGACCAGGACTGGTCACGCCTGACCACCGACCATAGCCAGTGCACGGGCCGCCACTGCCCGAACTTCCAGCAGTGCGTGTTCTACAAGGCGCGCGAAGGCATGGGCAAGGTCGACGTGATCGTGACCAACCATGACATGGTCCTGGCTGACCTGGCCCTGGGTGGCGGCGCGGTGCTGCCCGACCCCCGCGACACCCTGTACGTGTTCGACGAAGGCCACCACCTGCCGGACAAGGCCATCGGCCATTTCGCCCATTACTCGCGCCTGCGCTCCACCGCCGACTGGCTGGAGCAGACCGCCAAGAACCTGACCAAGCTGCTGGCCCAGCACCCGCTGCCGGGGGACCTGGGCAAACTGATCGAACAGGTGCCGGAGCTGGCCCGCGAGATCCGTACCCAGCAGCAGTTCATGTTCACCCTGTGCGAGCAAGTCGCGGACTTCCGCCCCAGTGAAGACACCGAGGGCCGTGAGCGCCCGCGCTATCGCTTCGAAGGCGGTGTGGTGCCGGAGCAGATCCGCGAGGTGGGCATCGAGTTGAAGAAGGGCTTTGCCCGCCTCAACGATCTGTTCACCCGCCTGGCCGACTTGTTGAAGGAAGGCATGGATGGTGAAGTCAATATCGGTATCGCCAGCCATCAGGCCGAGGAATGGTACCCGCTGTTTGGCAGCCTGGTGACCCGTGCCCAGGGCAACTGGGAACTGTGGACGGCATTCACCGCCGAAGACCCCGAGGACAGCCCGCCCATGGCGCGCTGGCTGACCCTGGCCGAGAGCGGTGCGCTGTTCGACATCGAAGTCAACGCCAGCCCCATTCTGGCGGCCGAAATGCTCCGTCGCAGCCTGTGGAGCGTCGCCCACGGTGCGCTGGTAACCTCCGCCACGCTCACCGCACTGGGCAAGTTCGACCGTTACCGCATGCGCTCTGGCCTGCCTCGCGATGCTGTTACCTGCGTGGTGCCCAGCCCATTCGTGCATGGCGATGCCGGCGTGCTGCGGGTGCCCGACCTGGGCGCCGATCCGCGTGATGCGACGGCGCACACCGCGGCGATCATCCGTGAACTGCCCAACATGCTCGATGATGCACGTGGCGCGCTGGTGCTGTTCTCGTCGCGCAAGCAGATGCAGGATGTGTTCGACGGCCTGGACCGCGACTGGCGCAAGCTGGTGCTGATCCAGGGCAACCTCTCCAAGCAGGAAACCCTGAACAAGCACAAGGCGCGGGTCGATGATGGCCAGCACAGCGTGTTGTTCGGCCTGGCCAGCTTTGCCGAGGGGGTCGACCTTCCCGGCGCTTATTGCGAGCACGTGGTGATCGCCAAGATTCCCTTCGCGGTGCCTGACGACCCGGTCGAAGCGGCCCTGGCGGAGTGGATCGAGGCCCGTGGTGGCAACCCGTTCATGGAAATTGCCGTGCCCGACGCCTCTTTGCGCCTGATTCAGGCCTGCGGCCGGCTGCTGCGTACCGAGCAGGATCGCGGTGTCATCACCTTGCTCGATCGACGTCTGGTCACCCAGCGCTACGGCAAGGCTATTCTCAATGCGCTACCGCCGTTCCGGCGGGAGATTTCCTGACCGCCGGAGCACTCTGCACCGGCTTGTTGTCCATCACTCAGTCTTGGGCTCATGAGGGCCCTGAAGGAGAGCCCCAGCCTTATGGTCCGCCGTACCCTGCCTGTCGTATTCGCCCTGTTGTTCAGCTCGCCATTATTGGCCGGGCAGCAGACGCTGTTCAGCTTCGTGCGCCCGGCCTCGGTGGTCAATGTGGTGACCGAGGATGCCGGCATGCCGCAGTACAACGCAGAGCAGACGGCCGGGGGTGAGGTGTTGCGGCGCGTGGTGTTCAACCCGGCCGAGCGCCCGACCTTGCGCCTGAGCCCGCAGAGCGGTGTGTGGGACTGGTCAGCCGGGCAGTTCCTGACCTTGCGCCTGCAAAGCGCAATGGACTGGGCGCTGACCGTGGACGTTACCGTGTTGGGCAGTGATGGCCGCACCCTGACCAGCCGCATCGACCTGCCCGCAGGCCCCGCCCAGACGGTGATGGTACCGCTCAAGGCCAGCTCGCCGTTGAGCCAGGGCATGCGCGCCGGGCCGCCGATGCCATGGGCGTACGCAGGCCAACGCCTGCTGCTGACCAGCAGCGCGGGTGCGGTCGACCTCAAACAAGTGGCGTCTGTCAGCCTGACGATCCCCAACCCCAAGGTGGCGCAGAACCTGCTGATCGAGAAAGTGGGTATTCAGGATGACGACCAGGCCTACCAGGCCGCCTACCATGAATTGATCGACGCTTACGGCCAGTCCACACGCGGCCAATGGCCAGAGAAGATTGCCAGCGACGAACAGCTCAGGGCTGCCGAAGGCCGTGAGCAGCAGCAACTCAAGGGCTGGTTGGCAGAGCACGGCAAGCAGCAACTGGACAGCTATGGCGGGTTGCTGGGCGGGCCGGCGTTCGAGGCCAAGGGTTTTTTCCGTACCGAGAAGCGTGATGGCCGCTGGTACCTGGTCACGCCAGAGGGCAACCCGTTCTACTCGCTGGGCGTCAATGCCGTGGCCGCTGATGGCGGGCGCACCTACGTCGAAGGCCGGGACGGCATGTTCAAGGCGCTGCCGGCCGAGGGCGATCCGCTGGCGGCGTTCTATGGCAAGGGTAACAACGACGACGGCAATGCCTCTTCGCAAGGGCGTAACTTCAAGCAGGGGCGCTGGTTCGACTTTTATGCCGCCAATATCCAGCGCACCTATGGCAAGCCTTGCCTTCCCAGCGTCGAGGGCCAGCCAGCAGCCGATTGCCCACCGCAGGTGCTGGATGCCACGCGCTGGCAGGCGCACGCGCTCGACCGCCTGCAAGCCTGGGGTTTCAATACCCTGGGTAACTGGAGCGACCCTGGCCTGGGCCAGGCCAAGCGCATGCCCTATACCTTGCCGCTGTCAATCGTTGGTGACTATGCCAGCATCAGCACCGGCATGGACTGGTGGGGCAGCATGCCCGACCCCTTCGACCCTCGCTTTGCCATGGCTACAGAACGTGCCGTCGCCATCGCTGCCCGGGACCACCGCGATGACCCCTGGCTGATCGGCTACTTCGCCGACAACGAACTGGCCTGGGCCGCACCGGGCAATGACCCCAAGGCGCGCTACGGGCTGGCCTATGGCACCTTGCGCCTGACCACCGATGTGCCCGCCAAGCGCGCCTTCCTCAAGCAGCTGCGTGACAAGTACCGCAACCAGGAGGGGCTGTCCAAGGCCTGGGGGATCGAACTGTCCGCCTGGGAGCTGATGGAAGACCCAGGGTTCGAGGCGCCTTTGCCCAACCCCGAGCACCCGGAGATCGAGCGGGACTACCAGCACTTCCAGCAGGTGTTCGCCGAGACCTACTTCAAGACCATCGCCGACTCGCTGAAGTGGCATGCGCCCAACCACCTGTTGCTTGGCGGCCGTTTTGCGCTCAGTACACCGGAGGCGGTCAAGGCCTGCGCCGAGTTCTGCGATGTGCTGAGCTTCAACTTCTATACCCTCAAACCCGAGGACGGTTACGACTTCGCTCGCCTGGCCGAGCTGGACAAGCCGGTGCTGGTGTCCGAGTTCCAGTTCGGTTCCCGCGACCGCGGGCCATTCTGGCCGGGGCCGCTGGAGGTGGCGCGTGAAGAGGACCGAGGGCCGGCCTATGGCAACTTCCTCAAGGCCGCGTTGGCGCAGCCGATGATCGTCGGCGCGCACTGGTTCCAATACCTGGACCAACCGGCCAGTGGGCGGTTGCTCGATGGCGAAAACGGCCACCTGGGGCTGGTGGCGATCACCGATGTGCCGTATCCGGGGTTCGTCGAGGCCGTACGCAAAAGCAACCAGCAGGCCATTGGTCAGTTGCGCACGCAACTGGCCAAGCCGCTCCCCTGAGCCATCGGGGCCGTCAAGCGGCCCCTTTGCTGGCGACCATCGAGCCTAAGCCAGTTTGCAAAACCGCCAACTACTGAAACAATGCACGCCATTTTCAGACGGTCGTACGGAGAACAGCGGGTGCAGATCCAGGGTCACTATGAGCTGAAGTTCGAGGCGGTGCGTGAAGCCTTCGCCGAGTTGTTCGATGATCCCCAGGAGCGTGGTGCGGCGCTGTGCATCCAGGTGGGCGGCGAGACCGTTATCGACCTGTGGGCGGGCACCGCCGACAAGGACGGGCAGCAGGCCTGGCACAGCGACACTATCGCCAACCTGTTCTCCTGCACCAAAACCTTCACTGCGGTCACCGCCTTGCAGTTGGTGGGCGAGGGCAAGCTGGCACTGGACGCTCCGGTGGCCCGTTACTGGCCCGAATTCGCCCAGGCCGACAAGCAGTCCATCACCCTGCGCCAGTTACTCAGCCATCGTGCGGGCCTGCCGGCCATCCGTGAACTGCTGCCTGCCGAGGCATTGTATGACTGGCAGGCGATGGTCGATGCCTTGGCCGCCGAAACCCCTTGGTGGACGCCTGGGGTCGAACACGGTTATGCCGCCATCACGTACGGCTGGCTGATCGGTGAGCTGATCCGCCGCGCTGATGGTCGTGGCCCAGGCGACTCAATCGTGGCCCGTACGGCGCGGCCGCTGGGGCTGGACTTTCATGTCGGCCTGGCCGACGAAGAATTCCATCGCGTGGCGCATATTGCGCGCGGCAAGGGCAACCCCGGCGATGCCGCTGCCCAGCGCTTGCTGCAGGTGACCATGCGCGAGCCTGAGGCGCTGTCCACCCGCGCCTTTACCAACCCGCCGGCGATTCTCACCAGCACCAACAAGCCCGAGTGGCGGCGCATGCAGCAGCCGGCGGCAAACGGCCACGGCAATGCCCGTAGCCTGGCCGGGTTCTATGCCGGCCTGCTCGATGGCAGCCTGCTTGAATCCGAGCTGCTCGACGAACTGACGCGCGAGCACAGTATCGGCCAGGACCGCACGCTGCTGACCCAGACCCGTTTCGGCCTGGGCTGCATGCTCGACCAGCCCGAGGTGGCCAATGCCACCTTTGGCCTCGGTGCCCGCGCCTTCGGGCACCCTGGCGCGGGCGGCTCGGTAGGTTTCGCCGACCCGGAGCACGATGTGGCCTTTGGCTTTGTGGTCAATACCCTGGGCCCCTATGTGCTGATGGACCCAAGAGCGCAGAAACTGGTACGCGTGCTTGCCAGTTGCCTTTGATCGGGTAATGCGGGTATTGGCCAACCCCTTTGACTATCCTCAATGCCAACGCCTGAATGCGTAGGCAAAATTTCTTTCTATTTCATGGTGTATCGCTGATGTCTTCACATAAAACCTTAGCACTCGCCCTGTGCCTGACCGCCGTTACCGGCTGCGCCAGTCACTCCCCGGACGCCGCGAAGGGCAGTGGCTCCAGCTGGTGGCCTTTCGGTTCGGACCAGGTTGCCGAGCAGGAAGTGAAGGAAGCCGTCACCGAAAAAGTGGCCAAGGCCGATGCCAAGTCGGAAAGCGCCAGCCGCTGGTGGTGGCCATTCGGCGGTGACGACAAGCAGGCCAAAGGGCCGGTCGTGCCGAAGATCGACCAGAAGGCTACCCAAGCCTGGCTGGACGAATACGAGCCCAAGCTGCGTGAAGCCATCAAGGACAGCAAACTGGAGCTGGAGCGCCGTGACAATGTCCTGGCGGTGACCATCCCGGTGGACAGTTCGTACAACCCTGACCGCCCGAACATGCTGCTGCCGATGACCCTGGGGCCGATCACCCGCGTAGCCAAGACCGTCGAGGGCGATGCCAAGACCGCGGTGCTGGTATTGGGCCATGCCGACAGCAGCGGTGCTGCGGCTGTCAACCAGAAGCTCAGCCTGGAGCGCGCCGCTTCGGTGTCGGCGATCTTCCGCCTCAGTGGCCTGCAACGTGATCGCCTGATCCTCAAGGGTATGGGTTCGGTCATGCCGCGTGCCGCCAACGACAGCGCCGAAGGCCGTGCCCTGAACCGCCGTGTGGAAATGCTGCTGACGCCGCAGAACACCATGGTGGCGCTGTTGGCCAAGTACCAACAGGCCACGCCGGCACCTACCCCAGCTTCGATGGTTGCTGTTCAGGATGCCAAGGCGCCTGCCGCCAAGGCTGCCACCAGCAAGCCCGCCGCCAAGGCCGCTGCCAAACCTGCCGCGAAAAAGCCTGTCGCCAAGGCCAAGGCACCTGCCAAGACTGCTGCCAAGAAGAAGGCCGCACCGGTCAAGCCCGCCGCCAAGAAGGCGACCGTTGACAAAAAAGTAGCCGCCAACAGCCCTGCGAAGACCAACTGATCGTCAAGGAAACGCAGCCATGACCCAATCCCTGGCCGATATGCGCCGCGACTACACCCGTGATGGCCTGGCTGAAGCCCAGGCCCCGGGTGAGCCGTTCGCTTTGTTCCACCAGTGGTTCGCCGATGCGGTGAAAACCGAGCAACCCCCGGTCGAAGCCAACGCCTTGACCCTTGCCACGGTCGATGGCGAGGGTCGCCCCCATTGCCGCGTACTGCTGCTCAAGGGGCTCGATGAGCGTGGCTTTACCTTCTTTACCAACTACGAAAGCGCCAAGGGCCAGCAGTTGCAGGCTAACCCTTTCGCCGCCATGACGTTCTTCTGGCCAGCGTTGGAGCGCCAGGTGCGCATCGAAGGGCGGGTTGAAAAGGTCACGGCCAAGGAGTCGGACGACTACTACCAGGTGCGCCCTCTGGGCAGCCGCCTGGGGGCCTGGGCCTCGCCTCAGAGCCAGGTCATCAGTGGCCGTGAAACGTTGGAAGCGTTGGTGAAGGCGACCGAAGCACGGTTCTCCGACACTCAGCCGCACTGCCCGGAGCATTGGGGCGGGTATCGCCTGTTGCCTGAGCGGGTCGAGTTCTGGCAGGGGCGTACCAGCCGCTTGCATGACCGGATGAACTATCGCCTGGTCGATGGGCAATGGCTGCGGGAGCGGTTGGCGCCTTGAAATCCTTGGGGCTGCGCAGCAGCCCCAAGATTGCAACGCTACCCCTGATAAGCCGCCGCCTCACGCGCCAACCACTCCGCCAGCGCCTTGCGCCTGACCTTCTGCACCCGCGCCTGCTCCAGCCGTCGCAGCATGTACTCACGTTTGCGCACATCCTCCCCGGCCAGCGACAGCGCCAGGTCGCGGTCCATCCAGCGGCGCATCCGCACATACAGCCACCCATGGAAGTACAGCCCTGCGACAGTCGTGACCACGACGATGAAGTAATCCATGGCTATCCTTGGTCTCACTTGAAAGGCCCACGATACAGTCCAGGTAGGCTGTACCCAGGCTGAATGAAAACAATTTTATTACGTCTGTGCCGTGACAGCCGTCAATGTGCAGCGTCTAATGAACACCGATGACTTATGGAGACTTTACCCATGCGTAAATCCGCTTTGCTGGTGGCGACCTTCACCACCATGTCGCTGTTGCTGGGGGGCTGTGCCTCGAGCCTGACCGGCGATAGCTACTCCCGTGATGAGGCCCGTCGCGTGCAGACCGTACGCATGGGGACCATCGAATCCTTGCGTCCGGTCAAGATCGAAGGCACCAAGACCCCGATCGGCGGTGGCGCGGGTGCGATTGTCGGCGGCGTTGCCGGCAGTGCAGTCGGCGGTGGCCGTGGCAGCATCGTCGCGGCAGTGATTGGTGCGGTTGCCGGTGGCCTGGCAGGTTCTGCCGCCGAAGAAGGCATCACCCGTACCCAGGGTGTGGAAATCACCGTGCGTGAAGACGATGGCAGCATGCGTGCCTATGTGCAGGCCGTTCAGGAAAACGAGATTTTCCGGGTTGGCGAACGTGTTCGCATCATGACCGTCGACGGTACCAGCCGCGTCTCGCACTGAGCCTTGCACCGGCTGTAGCGCAAAAACGCAAAACCCCGATCTGGCCACGCCAGTCGGGGTTTTTTCATGCCGCTTCTACTTTAGTGCGTGCGGGGGGCGCGGCTGGCCATTGCGGTAACGGCATAGCCGACGACCGCAGCGATGAACGAGCCGGTGAGAATGCCCATACGGTCCATGCCCGCATAGTCACTGCTGCCTGGCACGAAGGCCAGGGAACCTACGAACAGGCTCATGGTGAAGCCGATGCCGCAGAGTATCGCCACCCCCAGCAACTGCCCCCAGCTTGCACCCGTAGGCAACGCCGCCAGGCGAAGCTTGATCGCAAGCCAGGTCAGGCCGAACACCCCCACGGTCTTGCCCGCCAGCAAGCCGACAGCGATACCCAGCGGTACCGGGTGGGTGAAGCTTTCTAACGTCATGCCGGCCAACGAGACACCGGCGTTGGCGAACGCGAACAGTGGCAGAATGGCATAGGCCACCCAAGGGTGCAGGGCGTGTTCCAGCGACAGCAGCGGCGAGCTTTCCGCGTTGCGTGTGCGCAGTGGAATGCACAGCGCCAGGGCGACACCCGCCAATGTGGCGTGGACACCGCTCTTGAGCACGCATACCCAAAGCACCAGGCCGATGATCAGGTAAGGCCCGAGCTTGACTACGCCAAGCCGGTTCATGGCTATCAGCGCAACCAGGCAGGCCGCTGCCAGCATAAGTGACACGCTGGACAAGGTGCCCGAGTAGAACAGGGCAATGACAATGATTGCACCCAGGTCATCGATGATCGCGAGGGTCATCAAGAACAGCTTGAGCGACGCCGGGACACGCTTGCCCAGCAATGCCAGCACGCCAAGGGCAAAGGCGATATCGGTGGCGGTGGGGATGGCCCAGCCGGCGACGGCTGCGGGGTTGTCGCGGTTGATGAACCAGTAGACCAGTGCCGGTACCACCATGCCACCCACTGCGGCGGTAGCGGGCAGGATTACCTGCGAGGGCTTCGACAGCTGGCCGTCGACCACCTCGCGCTTGACCTCCAGGCCGATGAGCAGGAAGAACAACGCCATGAGGCCGTCGTTGATCCACAGCAACAAAGGCTTGGCTATCTCCAGCGCGCCAACCTTGACGGCGACCGGGACGTCCAGCAGGCCGTTGTACAGGTAGGACAAAGGTGAGTTGTTGATGACCAGAGCAAGGATGGCCGCAGCGATCAGCAGCAGGCCGCTGGCGGCTTCGAGCTGAAAGAATCGGGTGAAGAGGCTACGCACGGGCTATGGGCTCTCCATGAGAGGTTGATTACGGAACGGGCGTACACCCTAGCTTGTGGCGATATGCTTTAAAACAAAAACTATATTCGTTTTTGTTATATGGTATTGCCGCCTTGGCTGTGGGAAGACTAGACGCAGCTGAGGAACGGTGAGGTAGGGGAAATCTGATTATTCGCGCAGACTTTTCTGGCGATGGTCATGCCCCCCTGCGCAGACTTGCCCGCGCAGGGGGCGCATGAAACTTGCTGCCTTACAGCCCGAGCATGTCCCGCGCTACCGCCTCGGCAATGCGAATGCCATCGACGCCTGCCGACAGGATACCGCCCGCGTAGCCTGCGCCTTCACCCGCCGGGAACAACCCCCTCATGTTCAGGCTCTGGTAGTCCTCGCCACGGGTAATGCGCAGCGGCGAAGAGGTACGCGTCTCGATACCGGTCAACACCGCGTCATGCAGGTTGTAGCCCTTGATCTGCCGATCGAATGCCGGCAACGCTTCGCGGATCGCCTCGATGGCGAAATCCGGCAAGCTGGGCGCCAGGTCACCCAGGGTCACGCCTGGCTTGTACGAAGGCTCGACACTGCCCAGGGCAGTGGACGGCCTGCCGGCTACGAAGTCACCGACCAACTGCGCCGGGGCCTGGTAGTTGCTGCCACCCAGGACATAGGCGTGCGCCTCCAGGCGTTCCTGCAGCTCGATGCCGGCCAGCGGGCCGCCCGGGTAGTCGCGCTCGGGGTCGATGCCGACGACGATGCCGGAGTTGGCATTGCGTTCGTTACGCGAATACTGGCTCATGCCGTTGGTCACGACGCGGCCAGGCTCGCTGGTGGCGGCGACCACGGTGCCGCCTGGGCACATGCAGAAACTGTAGACCGAACGGCCGTTCTTGGCGTGATACACCAGTTTGTAGTCGGCAGCGCCCAGTTTCGGGTGGCCGGCATACTTGCCCAGACGGGCCTTGTCGATCAGCGTTTGCGGGTGTTCGATACGGAAACCGACCGAGAACGGCTTGGCCTCCATGAATACGCCCTTGGCATGCAGCATGCGGAAGGTGTCGCGGGCACTGTGCCCCAGGGCCAGAACCACATGGCGTGACTGCAGCTGCTCGCCGCTTGCCAGCACCACGCCGGTCAGCTGGCCGTTATCGGTCAGCAGGTCGGTGACCTTCTGCTCGAAACGCACTTCACCGCCCAGGGCGATGATGTCCTGGCGCATCTGCTCGACCATGCCGGTCAGGCGGAAGGTGCCGATGTGCGGTTTGTTGATGTAGAGGATCTCATCCGGCGCGCCGGCCTTGACGAACTCTTCCAGCACCTTGCGGCCGTGGTGCAGCGGGTCCTTGATCTGGCTGTACAGTTTGCCGTCGGAGAAGGTCCCGGCGCCGCCTTCGCCGAACTGCACGTTGGATTCGGGGTTGAGCACGCTCTTGCGCCACAGGCCCCAGGTGTCCTTGGTGCGCTGGCGTACTTCCTTGCCGCGTTCGAGGATGATCGGCTTGAAGCCCATCTGCGCCAGCAGCAATCCGGCAAAGATGCCGCAAGGGCCAAAGCCGACCACGATCGGGCGCTGTGCGAGCTCGGCGGGGGCGTGGCCCACGTACTTGTAGGTGACGTCGGGGGCTACGCCGATGTTGCGATCGTCTTCGAACTTGCGAAGCAGCTCGGCCTCGTTGCTGGCTTCGAGGTCGATGGTGTAGATGAACAGCAGTTCGCTGTTTTTCTTGCGTGCGTCGTAGCTGCGCTTGAACAGGTTGAAGCTGAGCAATTGCTCATCGTTGATGCCCAGGCGCTGGACGATGGCTTCGCGCAGGGCTTCGTCGGGATGGTCCAGGGGCAGCTTCAGTTCGGTGATTCGTAGCATGGCAGGGTCCAGTATCCCGGCCATGGGCGGCCGGCGGCTTTACACAAACCGCCAAGTATAAGCTGTTCGCCGCCCCGACTGGCAGGATAAAAGCGCCCGGTGATCAGTTGTCGCGCGCACCGCCGTAGTAACCGCAGCCTTGCAGGGTCTTGCCGTCGATGCGCAGCTCGGCGCGCAGGTGGCGCACCGCCCCGGTGGCGACGTCCACGCAGCGTTGCGGTGCGACCCAAAGCTCCACGTGCTGGCCGTTGGCCTCGCTGGTCAGGGTCAGGCCACCACCTGGCACTTCCTCTTCCAGAAACGGCAGGGGCAGCGGCGCTTGACCAACCCGGCTGACGACCATGCCCTTGCCGCTGGCCTTGATGTCCCAGTCGGGTTCGTGGCCGTTGGCGCGCAGGGTCAGTTGCTTGAAGTTGGGGTCTTCGCAGGCGCGGGTCGAGGGCTCCAGGCGGTACAGCCGGCGCACTTCGAGCTGGCCGTCGTTGGTGGCCTGCTTGCTGCCGGTAAGGCGCCCGCGCACATCGGCGAATAGCTTGTCGCCGGCATCCTTGGCGAGGTTGGCGGCTTCCTGCAGGACCCCCGTGCCAGCGACGTCGTTGATCACGAAACGGCGGCTTTCATTGCAGGGCTTGAACAGCAACTGGCCACCGGCGGCGCTCAGTTCGCCCTGCATGCGCGTGGTGCCGATGTTCGGGTCGCTTGGGGTGTCAGCCATCAGTTGGCAACCGGCGAACAGGGGCAGCAGGGCGGTGAGCAGCAGGGTAGGGGTGAGGCGCATGGGGCGGGCTCCGGCGATGTTCCTGAAAGCTGGCCACGTTACGCAGGGTGCACGGGGATCACAAGCATTGTCGGTATCCGGCTCAGGCCACATGAACCCAACAGGCAGAACAAAGGGCCCGAAGGCCCTTTGTTCATCAACCTCCCAGGTACGCGTCACGCACCTTGGGGTCACTCAGCAGTGACTCACCCGTTCCTTGCATCACCACCCGCCCGTTTTCCAGGACATAGGCACGGTCGGCGATCTTCAGCGCCTGGTTGGCGTTCTGTTCCACCAGGAACACGGTCACGCCGTCACGGCGCAACTGTTCGATGATGTCGAAGATCTGCTGGATGATGATTGGTGCCAGGCCCAGCGATGGCTCGTCGAGCAGCAGCAGCTTGGGTTTGCTCATCAGCGCCCGGCCAATGGCGAGCATCTGCTGCTCGCCACCGGACATGGTGCCGCCACGCTGGATATAACGCTCCTTCAGGCGCGGGAACAGCTGCAGGACTTTGTCCAGCTGCTCCTGGTAGTCGCCCTTGTCGGTGAAGAAACCGCCCATGGCGAGGTTTTCTTCCACCGTGAGGCGGGCGAACACACGGCGCCCTTCCGGGACCACGGCGATACTCTTGCGCATGATGTGCGAAGAGGTCTGGCCGACCAGCTCTTCACCCAGGTACTTGATGCTGCCGCTATGGGCCTGCGGCGAGCCGCACAAGGTCATCAGCAGTGTCGATTTGCCCGCGCCGTTGGCACCGATCAAGGTGACGATCTCGCCCTGGTTGATCTCCACGTTGACGCTGTGTAGCGCCTGGATCTTGCCGTAGAAGGTGGAAACGTTCTCGAACTTCAGCATTTACGCTTCCCCCAGGTAAGCCTTGATCACTTCAGGATTGTCGCGAATCTGCTCCGGCGTGCCATCTGCCAGGGGGGTGCCCTGGTTGATCACCACGATATGGTCGGAAATGCTCATCACCAGCTTCATGTCGTGCTCGATCAGCAGCACGGTGACGTTGTGTGACTCGCGCAGATAGGCGATCAGTGCCTTGAGGTCTTCGGTCTCTTTCGGGTTAAGGCCCGCTGCTGGTTCGTCGAGCATGATGATCCGTGGCTGGGTCATCATGCAGCGGGCGATTTCCAGGCGGCGTTGCTGGCCGTAGGCGAGGGTGCCGGCGGTACGGTTGGCAAACTCGGTCAGGTTGACCTTCTCCAGCCAGTACTGCGCGCGCTCCATGGCCTCCTTCTCGCTGCGGCGGAAGCTCGGGGTCTTGAACAGGCCGGCGAAGAAGTTGGTGTTCAAGTGCCGGTGCTGGGCGATCAGCAGGTTCTCCAGCGCGGTCATTTCCTTGAACAGGCGCACGTTCTGGAAGGTACGCACCACGCCCTTGCGGGCGATCTGGTGGCCGGCCAGGCCCTGGATCGGCTGGCCATCGAGCAGGATGGTGCCACCGCTGGGTTTGTAGAACCCGGTGAGGCAGTTGAACACTGTGGTCTTGCCTGCGCCGTTCGGGCCGATCAGCGCCACCACCTGTTTTTCCTTGACGGTCAGGGCCACGCCATTGACCGCCAACAAGCCGCCGAAGCGCATGCTCAGGCCGCTGACTTGCAGAATTTCGCGGCTCATCGACGCAGCTCCATGTGTGGACGTTGCATAGGCAGCAGGCCTTGCGGACGCCAGATCATCATCAACACCATCAGCGCACCGAACATCAGCATCCGGTATTCGCTGAACTCACGCATCAGCTCGGGCAGCAGGATCATCACGATGGCCGCGAGAATTACGCCCAGTTGTGAACCCATGCCACCGAGCACGACGATGGCGAGGATGATCGCCGACTCGATGAAGGTGAACGACTCCGGTGTCACCAGGCCTTGCCGGGCAGCGAAGAAGCTGCCGGCGAAACCGGCGAAGCAGGCACCCAGGGTGAATGCCGAGAGCTTGATCACAGTGGGGTTCAGGCCCAGTGCGCGGCAGGCGATCTCGTCTTCACGCAAGGCTTCCCAGGCACGGCCGATCGGCATGCGCAGCAGGCGGTTGATGACGAACAGCGCCAGCAGGGCCAGCAGCAGGGCCACCAGGTAGAGGAAGATGACCTTGTTGATCGAGTTGTACGCCAACCCGAAGAACTCATGGAAGGTCTGCATCCCCTCGGCCGCACGGCGTTCGAAGGTCAGGCCGAAGAGCTCGGGCTTGGGGATGTTGCTGATGCCGTTGGGGCCGCCGGTCCAGTCGGTGAGGTTACGCAGGAACAGGCGGATGATCTCGCCGAAGCCGAGGGTCACGATCGCCAGGTAGTCACCGCGCAGGCGCAGCACCGGGAAGCCGAGCAGGAAGCCGAAGGTGGCGGCCATCAGGCCGGCGATCGGCAGGCAGACCCAGAAGCTCCAGCCCAGGTAGTGCGAGAGCATTGCGTAGCTATACGCGCCCACGGCATAGAAGCCCACATAACCCAGGTCGAGCAGGCCTGCCAGGCCGACCACGATGTTCAGGCCCAGGCCCAGCAACACGTAGATCAGGATCAGCGTGGCAATGTCGACCGCACCGCGCGAGCCGAAGAACGGCCACACCAGCGCGACCAGGATCAGCCCGATGATGATCCAGCGCTGAGTCTTGGGCAGGGTCAGGTAGTTGCTCACGGCCGGCGAGATCAGCTTGCGATCCGAGCGGCGGCTCATGACCGAGCTCCACTGCTTGTCGAACAGCACGCGCAGGAACATCAGCACCGAGCACACGGCGATGATGCTGATGGTGAACGAGCCCTGGCTGTGCACCACCAGGCTGATGCCGTCGATGCTCAGTTTGAGGCCCAGTACCGGGAAGGCCACGGCCCATACCAGCAAGGCGCTGAAGAACGCCTGTTTGAGATTTTTGTTCATACTTTTTCAACCTCCGGGCGGCCCAGGATGCCGGTCGGCCGGAACAGCAGGACAAGCACCAAGAGACCGAATGCCACTACGTCCTTGTACTGGTCGCCGAAGATATCGGCGCCGAAGGCCTCGGCCACACCCAGCACCAGCCCACCGAGCATGGCGCCCGGAATGCTGCCGATGCCACCCAGCACCGCTGCGGTGAAGGCTTTGAGGCCCACCAGGAAGCCGGCGTTGGGGTTGATCACCCCGTACTGCATGCTCAGCAGCACGGCCGCTACCGCTGCCAGTGCGGCACCGATGACGAAGGTGAGGGCGATGATGTTGTTGGTGTTGATGCCCAGCAGGTTGGCCATCTTGATGTCCTCGGCGCAGGCGCGGCAGGCGCGGCCCAGACGGGAACGGGAGATGAACAGGGTGAGCAGGGTCATGGCCACCAGGGTGACGACGAACACCAGGATCTGCATGTAGCTGATCAGTACCTCTTCAGCGCCGCCCGGCCCGAAGGAGAAGCTCCCGGGGATCAGGTTGGGGATGGATTTGTCCTTGGAGTCCTGCGAGAGCAAGACCGTGTTCTGCAGGAAAATCGACATGCCGATGGCGGAAATCAGCGGGATCAGACGGTTGCTGTTGCGCAGGGGGCGGTAGGCAACCCGTTCGATGCTGTAGCCATAGGCACTGGTGACGAAGATCGTCGCGACGAAGGCGACGGTCATCAGGATCGGCAGCGAATGGATACCCATCATGGCCAGGCCCGCCAGGGCGATGAAGGCCACGTAGGAACCGATCATGTACACCTCGCCGTGGGCGAAGTTGATCATGCCAATGATGCCGTACACCATCGTGTAGCCGATGGCGATCAAGGCATAGGTGCTGCCGATGGTCAATCCATTAACCAGTTGTTGGAAGAAATGGTAGATCTCAGGCATTACAGCGCTCCTAAAAACCTGATTTGCATTTCGCTGGCGGGGGTAGGCCAGGAAACCGCGAGTGACGGTTTTAAGATTTTCAGGTGGCCGGCTCCCGGATCGCGGGAATCACGGCCATGAACCTCGTAAAACAAAGCCCACTGCTCGCACAGTGGGCTTTTACGGTCAGCTATTTAGTCACGCAGTTACTGAGGGGAGACTTCGGTCTTCGGTTTGCCGAAGTGCCATTCGTAAACAACGAATTTGAAGTCTTTCAGGTCGCCCTTGGCGTCATATGACAGGTCGCCGGTTGGGGTCTTGAAAGTACCGGCGTGGATGGCTTCTGCCACTTTGTCGGCGTCTTCGGACTTGGCCGCTTTGATGCCTTCGGCAATCAGTTGGACAGCTGAGTAGGCCGGGAACACGAACGGGCCGCTCGGGTCTTTGCCGTCAGCCTTGATGGCATCGACGATGGCCTTGTTCTCTGGATCGGCGTCGAACGACTTCGGCAGGGTGACCAGCAGCCCTTCGGAGGCGCCCTGGGCGATCTGCGAGATGGAGTCGTTGCCGACACCTTCTGGGCCCATGAATTTGGCTTTCAGGCCTTTCTCCTGAGCCTGGCGCAGGATCAGGCCCAGCTCTGGGTGGTAGCCGCCGTAGTACACGAAGTCGACGTTGTTCTGTTTGAGCTTCTGGATGATCGAGGAGAAGTCCTTGTCACCGGCGTTCAGGCCTTCGAACACGGCAACCTTGGTGCCTTTGCCTTCCAGTGTCTGCTTGACGGCGGTGGCGATGCCTTCACCGTACTGCTGCTTGTCGTGCAGGACTGCAACAACCTTCGGCTTGACGTGGTCTGCGATGTAGTTGCCGGCGGCCGGACCCTGGGCGCTGTCCAGACCGATGGTACGGAAGATCATTTTGTAGCCACGGGCGGTGATTTCCGGGCTGGTAGCAGCGGGGGTGATCATGATCACGCCTTCGTCTTCGTAGATGTCGGACGCAGGCTGGGTAGAGCTGGAGCACAGGTGGCCGATGACGAACTTGACGCCGTCATTGACCACTTTGTTGGCGATTGCCACGGCCTGTTTAGGGTCGCAGGCGTCGTCGTATTCCTTGGCTTCGAGCATCTTGCCATCGACGCCGCCCTTGGCGTTGATGTCTTTGATAGCTTGCTTGGCGCCGATGAACTGCATGTCGCCGTACTGGGTGACAGGGCCGGTCTTAGGCCCCGCGATCCCGATCTTGATGGTATCGGCGGCAAACGAATGGCTGGCTACCCCTGCCAGAACCATTGCGGCGAACAGCTTGGAAATCTTGATCATAGTGCTCCACTCATTCTGTTGTAATTCTTATAGTCCTGGCGGCCAGGGCTACAGACCGGGCGGGATTTGCGGTATGGCCACGCCATACTGCATGCCCACCTTCCCCCGGAACATGTCCCGGAACTGTACCGGTACAGTGTAGAGCGCTGTTCGAGCGCTTGAAAAGCGGTCAAAAAGTACCTGGTTCCTGGGTTGTCGCTTGATCGACACAAAGATACAGAAAAGCGCCATCAATTTGCCTGTACCTGCGGCCCAACCCCACAAGTTCGGGGCCGATCGACCAAATTACGTATTTGAAACCGGGTTTTTCTGCAAAAATAGCGGCCTTTTTTATTGGCCGATTTTTGCGGGTAGCAACCCATGACTGATCAAACAAGCACCCTCTATGCCAAATTGATTGGCGAGACGGCAATCATCGAGTGGAAAGCGCTGGAGCGCTTCTGGGCAAAGGGTGACCTGATTTGGGTCGACCCCAGCCTGGACCTGATCGCCGTTGCCGAAGCGATGGCCGAGAATCGCGGCGAGATCTTCGCCAAGTGGCGTAGTGATGGCGCTGTTGGCCCGGTGACTGCCGAGCAGGCGCTGGACCTGCAAAACCGCGATCCAGAGATCTGGGCGGTGGTGGTTTCACCGTTTATCGTGATTCAGGTGAAGCGCGCTGAGTGAGCGTGATCGTTTTTGGTGCGTAAAAATGCGCAGCCGCCTCAATCTGGTGCTTGGGGACGATCAGATGGGTGGAGGTAAGTAACAATTCGGCGTGGCGGTAACAGTTTACGGGATGCGTAATGGGGCCGCTGCGCGCCTTGAAAATAACAAAATGTGCCAGGAGTCGTTCATGAGCTCACAACTACCTTCGCTAGGCTTCGCCGGAATCGGCCTGATGGGCTTGCCCATGTGTCGGCGCCTGCTGGCTGCCGGTTACCCGCTGACGGTGTGGAACCGCAGCCCCGACAAATGCGCCGAGCTGGTAGCAGTTGGCGCGCGACTGGCGGCAACCCCGGCCGAGTTGTGCCGCGACAGCGACATGGTGCTGCTGTGCCTGGCCGATACGGCGGTGGTGCGCGAAGTGGTGTTCGGTGAGCAAGGCATCGCGCAGGGTGGGCGCAGTGGCCAGTTACTGATCGATTTTTCGAGCCTCGAACCGACCGCCACCCGGGAGATGGCCGCTGCGCTCGCGGCCTTGTCTGGCATGGCTTGGCTGGATGCCCCGGTGTCCGGTGGCACGCCGGGCGCCGAGGCCGGCACCTTGGCCATCATGGTCGGTGGCGAGGCCGCCGACCTGCAGCGTGCACTCCCCGTACTGCAGGCCCTTGGCCAGCGAGTGACGCACATGGGCGCCGTTGGCGCCGGCCAGGTGACCAAGGCCTGCAACCAGATGATCGTGGCCTGCAATGCCCTGGTGATCGCCGAAGTGGTGGCATTGGCCGAGCAGTCAGGCGTGGACGCGACACTGATCGCCGAGGCCTTGGCGGGCGGCTTTGCCGATTCGAAACCGCTGCAGATCCTTGCCCCGCAAATGGCCGAGAGCCGCTTCGAGCCGATCAAGTGGCATGTGCGGACGTTACTCAAAGACCTCGACAGCGCAGTCAAATTCTCTCGCGAGCAGGGCTCGGCGACACCGCTCAGTGGCCTCGCCGCGCAATTGATGCGCCTGCACGGTAGCCAGGGCTATCTGCAAAAAGATCCGGCGACCCTGGTAGCGCTGTATCGCAGTAAGGGCTGAGCAGGCCATTGCGCCGTTGCAGCCGCTCCAGGATCGGCCGCAATTCGCCCAGCGGCACCGGGCGGCTGAGCAAGTAGCCCTGCAGGTAGTCGCAGCCGTGGGTTTCGAGGAATTCCAGCTGTTCGACGGTTTCGACGCCCTCGCTGACCACCTGCAGGTGCAGGGTGTGGGCCATGACGATGATGGCCTGGACGATCTCGCGGTCTTTCTGGCTGCCTGGCACATCCTGCAGGAAGGTTCTGTCGATCTTCAGGATGTCCAGCGGCAAGCGTTTGAGGTAGGCCAGCGACGAGTAACCGGTACCGAAGTCATCGATCGACAGGGCCACGCCCTGGGCGCACACGCGCTTGAGCAGGCTGACAGTGCGCTGGATGTCCCCCATCAATGCGTTTTCGGTGATTTCCAGCTCCAGGTGGCGGGGCGCCAGGGCTGAGTGAAACAACGCTTTCTCCACCTCGCTGGCCAGTTCATCGTGACTGAGCGTGACTGCCGAGCAGTTCACCGTGACCTTGAGGTCGCCATAACCGTGGCGGTGCAGTTGCGCCAGGTCGGCACAGGCGTGGCGCAGCACCCACAGGTCGAGGTCGATGATCAAACCATTGGCTTCGGCGATGCCGATGAAACGGTCGGGCCCGAGCAGGCCGTGTTGTGGGTGCTGCCAGCGCACCAGGGCTTCGAGCTTGGCCACCTGGCCATTGTGCAGGTCGAAGATCGGCTGGTAATGCACGCACAGCCCGCGTTCTTCCAGCAGCGCGATGCGCAGTTCCTCTTCCAGCTGCAGGGCAAGCGTGGCCCGGGTTTTAAGGCTGTCGTTGAAGAAGGTCAGGCTGTTGCGCCCGTTGCCCTTGGACTGATACAGGGCAAGGTCGGCGTGCTTGAGCAACTCTTCGGCGGTGTTGCCATCGTCGGGGAAAATGCTGATACCGATACTGGTGGTCATGACCATGCGCCGGCCCCCCAGGTCGATGGGGTCCTTCATTCGCTGCATGATCCGCTGCGCCAGGTGGCGTGCTTCATCACGGTTGTTGAGGCTGGTGACCACGCAGAACTCGTCGCCACCAAAGCGCGCCACCAGGTCTTGGCTGCGGGTGGCTGCCTTGATGTGGTTGGCGATCACTTTGAGCAGTTCGTCGCCGGCGGCATGGCCAAGGCTGTCATTGATGCGTTTGAAATGGTCGATGTCGAGAAACATCACCGCCAGGCGGTTGTCATCGGCGTTCTGTTCGGCGAGGCGCTCGGCGAACACTTGATTGAAGCCGCGGCGGTTGATCAGATTGGTCAGGGCGTCGTAGTGCGCGGCCTGTTGCAGCGAGGCTCGCGCCTGGTCCAGTTGGTTGAGCAACATGCTGACCCGGCGCAGGTCGTGCTCCTTGCTTTGCAGCTTCTTGTCGGCCAAGGCCGCACTGATGCTGGCACCACTGATCAGCAGCGTGATGAATGCAATGGTCAGCCCCAGTTGCAGGCTGTTGTCGGCTGACGGCAGACGCAGCGCAGTGTCGGCGGGGATGACCAAGGTCATGGCCGACATGGCCGTGAAGTGGGTCGCGACGATGCCGCCGGCCATCAGCAGGCTAGCGCCGTACTTCAGGGCCTGGTGCAAGGTGCCGCTACCGTTGCGAAAGCGCCGCGCCAGCAGCAGCGCTGCGAGGCTGGTGAGCAGGGCGATGGCCATGGAGGTCAGTAGCAGCCCGGTCTGGTAGTACTGTTGAGCGCCGGTCTCGAGGGCGGCCATGCCGACAAAATGCATGAAGATGATGCCGGCTGCGATGAGTACTGCACGCTTCAGATAATGATACGGGCGCATGTGCCTACGGTTGATGCTGTTCATGCCCACCCAGGCGACGATCAGGGCAATGAGCAGCGACAGCACGGTCAGCGACACATCGTAGTGAACTTCGAGCGGGGCCTGAAAGGCCAGCATGCTGATGAAGTGCATGGCCCAGATACCGCCAGCGAGGCAGCAGGCGCCGAGCATGCGCCATTGGCGTTGCGCCGTGGCCTGTTCGCTATGGGACTGGCGCTCGGCCATGTCCAGGGTCGCAAAGCACCCCGCGCAGGCCACGGTATAGGCGAGCAGTACCAGGAAGGGTTCATGGCGACAATCGATGACGATTCGTCCGGTTGCCGGAAGATCGGCGAACAGTTGCAGACCCAGCCATTCCATTGCGTGCCTCTTGGTCGAGTTTTCACTCGTCTGCGGTACAACCCTTGGCAGACTGTCCAGAGGCAGTATAGGAAGAGGTAGTTAGCCCTTCCTGAATAATGGCAATTTGATTTCTATGATTTGGTTATGAGGCCAATCGCAGCAAGGCATATAGCCGCTCCCGTTGCAGGAGCAGCCTTGTGTTGCGATGGGCTGCCAAGCAGCCCAACTTGTCGCTCGTATAGTCAGCCAGCCACCAGCACGCGAATGGCTTCCAAGCGCAAGGCAGCTTTGTCCAGCATCGCCAGGCCTTCTTCACGCTGCTTGCGCAAGGCGTCGATTTCGCTGTCGCGTACGCTCGGGTTGACCGCCTTGAGCGCGGTCAGGCGGGCCAGTTCTTCGTCCGCTTCGGCAGCCAGGCGGCGCTGGGCTTCGGCCACACGCTCGACGTGGGTCGGCATGATCTTGGCCTCACCGCCACTGATGCGCTGGGCCAGTACATCCCGCTGGGCCTGGATGAACTTGTTGGCGCTGGCGCGCGGAACGCTTTCGAGCTGGTCGTTGAGCGTTTCGAAGGCCACGCGCGACGCCAGGTCGTTGCCATTGGTGTCGAGCAGGCATCGCAGGGCTGCCGGGGGCAGGTAGCGACCAAGTTGCAGGCTGCGTGGCGCCACCACCTCGCTGACGAACAGCAGTTCGAGCAGCACGGTGCCAGGCTTGAGGGCCTTGTTCTTGATCAGCGCGACGGCGGTGTTGCCCATCGAGCCGGACAGCACCAGGTCCATGCCACCTTGAACCATCGGGTGTTCCCAGGTCAGGAACTGCATGTCTTCGCGGGACAATGCCTGGGTACGGTCGTAGGTGATGGTCACGCCTTCGTCGTCACCCAGCGGGAAACTGGCGTCGAGCATCTTCTCACTCGGCTTGAGGATCAGGGCGTTTTCCGAATGGTCTTCGCTGTCGATGCCGAACGCGTCGAACAGGGTCTCCATGTAGATCGGCAGGGCGAACTGGTCGTCCTGTTCGAGAATCGCCTCCACCAGTGCCTGGCCTTCGCCGGCCCCGCCCGAGTTGAGCTCCAGCAGCCGGTCGCGGCCGCTGTGCAGCTCGGCCTCCAGGCGCTCGCGCTCGTTGCGGGCATCGGCCATCAGGGCATCCCAGGCTTTGCTGTCACCGCTTTCAAGAAGCGGCAGCAGGCGCGGGCCGAACTGATGCTGCAGGGCATTGCCGGTCGGGCAGGTGTTGAGGAAGGCGTTGAGCGCTTCGTGGTACCACTGGAACAGGCGCTGTTGCGGGCTGTCCTGCAGGTAGGGCACGTGCAGCTGGATGGTGTGCTTCTGGCCGATTCGGTCGAGACGGCCGATACGCTGTTCGAGTAGGTCAGGGTGGGCCGGCAGGTCGAACATCACCAGGTGATGAGAGAACTGGAAGTTGCGGCCTTCGCTGCCGATCTCGGAACAGATCAGCACCTGGGCGCCGAATTCCTCGTCCGCGAAATAGGCGGCGGCGCGGTCACGCTCCAGAATGCTCATGCCTTCATGGAAGACCGAAGCGGGGATGCCGGAGCGCACGCGCAGGGCGTCTTCCAGGTCCATGGCGGTTTCGGCATGGGCGCAGATGACCAGCACCTTGGTGCGCTTGAGCATCTTGAGGGTATCGATCAGCCAGTCGACCCGAGGGTCGAAACGCCACCAGCGTTCGTCGTCAGTGGTGTCGCCGTGTGCCTGGAAGGCGACTTCCGGGTACAGCTCGGCCTTTTCGCCAGGCGGCAGGTCGCGGTACTGCTCGGGCATGGCCACCGGGTAGGCATGCAGCTGGCGCTCGGGGAAACCCTGGACCGCAGCACGGGTGTTACGGAACAGCACGCGGCCAGTGCCGTGGCGGTCGAGCAACTCGCGGATCAGGCGCGCGCTGGCCTGGGTATCACCATCGTTGACCGCCGCCAGCAAGGCTTCGCCTTCGGCGCCGAGGAAGCCATGGATGGTGGCGTGGGCCTTGGGCGAAAGACGGCCTTCATCCAGCAGCTCCTGCACGGCTTCGGCCACCGGGCGATAGTGCTCGCTCTCGGCGCGGAAGGCCGCCAGGTCATGGAAGCGGTTGGGGTCGAGCAGACGCAGCCGGGCGAAGTGGCTGTCCTGGCCAAGTTGTTCGGGGGTGGCGGTGAGCAGCAACACGCCAGGGATGACCTGTGCCAGTTGCTCGACCAAGCCGTACTCCGCGCTGACCTGGTCTTCATGCCAGACCAGGTGATGGGCTTCATCGACCACCATCAGGTCCCAGCCCGCAGCAAACAGCGCATCCTGGGCCTTCTCGTCGTCGACCAGCCATTCCAGGGCGACCAACGCGAGTTGGGCGTCTTCGAACGGGTTGCTGGCGTCGCTCTCGATGAAGCGTTCGGCGTCGAACAGCGCCACCTGCAGGTTGAAGCGCCGGCGCATTTCCACCAGCCATTGGTGCTGGAGGTTTTCCGGGACCAGGATCAGTACGCGGCTGGCGCGCCCGGTCAGCAGCTGGCGATGGATGACCAGGCCGGCCTCGATGGTCTTGCCCAGGCCGACTTCGTCCGCCAGCAGAACCCGTGGCGCGCTGCGGTCTGCGACTTCGCGGGCGATGTGCAACTGGTGAGCGATCGGTTGCGCGCGGCAGCCACCCAGGCCCCAGAGCGACGATTGCATCTGTTTGCTGGTGTGATGCAGGGTGTTGTAACGCAGGCTGAACCACGACAGCGGGTCGATCTGGCCGGCGAACAGGCGGTCGCTGGCCAGGCGGAACTGAATGAAGTTCGACAGCTGGGTTTCTGGCAGGGTGCGCGGCTGGTTTTGCGCGTCCAGGCCATGGTAGACCAGCAGGCCGTCGACATCGTCGACCTCGCGCACGGTCAGCTTCCAGCCGTCGAAGTGGGTGATCAGGTCACCTGGCGAGAAGCGCACGCGGGTCAGCGGCGCATTGCGCAGGGAATACTGGCGGGTGTCGCCAGTGGCCGGGTAGAGCACGGTCAACAGGCGGCCATCCTGCGCCAGGATGGTACCCAGGCCGAGCTCTGCTTCGCTGTCGCTGATCCAGCGTTGCCCCGGTTGATACTGCTGCGCCATACTGCCTGAACTCCCGCGATGAAAAGCCGGCTATGTTAACGGATCGGCCGGTCAGACCAAAGTGTTGAAGTGCACCGATCGGTGCCAAAGACCAACAGTCTAGCCGTTTCATCGACCAACACCGTCTTGCCGACGAGGGCTGCGCACCGACATGTCCGCCAAGCACCGCTGGTTGAACGCTTCCCTGGCCGTGGGCAGCCTCGTGCTGCTGGCTGCGTGCGAGCAAAAAAACTTCGAGACCTTGCCGGCCATTGCGCCCGAGCAGCTTGAGGCGCTGGGCGTGCAGACGCCGATCAAGAGCGTGCATTTTCGTGACCGCGAGGGTGAAGGCCTGTTGGTGCTCAGCCGCACCGATGGCCAGGCCACCGACGCCGAAAACCAGCAGGAAGTCGACAAGGTGGTGCTCAAGGCCACGCTGTATGGGCGCACGGCAGAACGCGATGCGTTCAAGGCACGCTGGCAGGTCGAACAGGAAACCACCTGCCCAGGCTTGGACCTGGATGTCGACTTCTATACCGATGTCAGCGATGTCAGTGACCTGAACAAGGACGGGGTCGCCGAACTGACGGTAGCTAGCCATGCCTTCTGCGGCGGGGGGATCGACCCGCACGATATCGCCATCGAGATGCGCGAAGGGCAGGCCAGTTACACCATTACCGGGGAGTCGCTGATCACGCCCGCCGGCGAAGACCCGATAGGCGGAGAACGCGAGGACAGCGCCTCGCTCAAGGCCGCGCCGCAGGTACTGCGCGACCACATGGACGCGGTCTGGCAACAGGTCTACAAGCGGCCCTGGAGTGAGGCCAGCCCGCCGAGTGACGACGACCCTGACGACGAAACCGAGTAAGCGTTGTCTGTATTCAAGGTAGGTGACCAGCCGCCGATACAGGGGTAATAGGAGACTTTCCATGTTGCCGCCGATCATTCCGCTCAGTGCAGCACCGGTAACCTCGCAACAGGACCCGGTCAAGCCAACCCCCGACATCAAGCCGGTGGTTCCCACGCAGCCTTCGTCCGGTGAAAGCGCGATCGACCTCAAGCAGCAGCGCGACCCGCAAGAGCAGGCCTTGCTGCTGCGTGATGAACAAAGACGGCAACAGCAGCGTCGGCAAAAAAACGACGGCGAGCGCTACAGCGCGCTACCCGGCGATGAGGTCAACGCCGACAATACCGTACCGGTGGCACCGCTGATGGGCGAGCGCCCGCGTCAGGGGCTGCTGGTCGACATCGAAGTCTGACGCGGGGCTGGTCAGCGTCCGCGCCTGGCTTCATCATGCAAGCCTCAGTTGATCGTCGAGCCACCCATGAGCCAAGACAACCTCATCGATTTCGATGCCGAACGTGCCAAGCGCGTCCACGACCTCAAGGAAAAGCGCCTCAACGAAGTGCGCCAGGCCTTCGAGCAGGCCATGCCCTTGAGCGCAGCCAAGAAAAAGAAACCCAAGGGCAAGCCCAAGAAGCGCTGAAACTTGACGCAGGTCAAACCTGCGCCCGCCTCGCGTGCCCGGTCTCGGGCACCATTGACCCCGATCAATTTTCTGTGCCCCCACATTCGTTACCTTGCATCCATCGGACAACGGCAAACGAAGAGGGAGGCCGACATGTTCTTCGACAACGTGGTTATCGCAGGTGTGGTAACGGTCGGGTTGATGGTCGCGTTCTTTGCCGGTCTGGGCATTTTCATCTGGAAGGACTCGAACAAGCGCAAGCCGCGCTGACCTTCTGGGTTCACGAGCACGCAAGGCATTTAGGGCGACTTCGGTCGCCCATTTTTTTTGCCTGGAAAATGCCACGCAGCACAGCCCTTAAAGATGATTAGCTAGCTAATTAATCGTTTGCGCATTATCCTTCTCTACATTGTCTATCGTTTACCTGAACATCCCGCAAGGTCCGCCTCGTGCCCATCACTCTCCAGGCCCTGTTCGCACCCAGCAGCCTCGCCCTGAAGTTCGCCATCAAGACCGTGCTTGGCGGTGGCCTGGCGCTATGGCTGGCGATGCGTTGGGGGCTGGAGCAGCCTTCATGGGCACTGATGACCGCCTTTATCGTGGCCCAGCCGCTGTCGGGCATGGTGGTGCAAAAGGGCCTTGCACGTCTGGCCGGCACCTTGGTCGGCACCTTCATGTCGGTGCTGTTCATCGGCCTGTTCGCCCAGACGCCAGGCCTGTTTTTGATCACCCTGGCGCTGTGGCTGGCCCTGTGCACGGCGGCTTCGACCCAGCTGCGCAGTGCCTGGGCTTACGCCTTCGTGCTGGCCGGCTACACCGCAGCGATCATCGCCTTGCCGGCGATCGACCACCCGTTGCAGGTGTTCGATCAGGCTGTGGCCCGCTGCACCGAGATCTGCCTGGGGATTTTTTGCGCCACTGCCACCAGCGCCCTCATCTGGCCCATGCGCGTGGAACAGCAATTGAGCGGGCAGGCCCGGCAGGCTTGGCACAATGGCCTGCAGGCAGCCAGCGCCATGCTCGGCGGCGAAGATGACGCGCGCAAAGGGTTGCTGGAAAGCCTGGGGCGTATCGTTGCCATCGACAGCCAGCGCGAACATGCCTGGTTCGAAGGCAACCGCGGGCGCCAGCGCGCCCGCGCCATCCGTGGCCTGAGCCAGAAGTTGATGGTACTGCTGCGTATCTCCCGCTCGGTGCGCCGGCAGTGGCGCCAGCTTGATGAGTGCGAAACTCGGCACCTGGCGCCCTGGTTGGAAGCGTTGCGCGCGCAGTTGGGCAACCCCGATCAACCGAGCCTGTTGCTGTTGCGTCAGCGCATCTGGGATGCCGCCCATGACGAGCAGATCAGCTCTGCAGAACATTACTGCCTGGCACGCATGGCGCTGTTGCTGGATTACGCCATGGCCGCGACCCAGGCGCTGGACGACGTCGAAGCGGGCAGGGCGCCCAAGGATGTGCCCCAGGGCCTGGCCGCGCACCGCGATTGGTCGCTGGCCCTGTTGTTCGGTTCACGCAGCGCGTTGGCGTTTCTGGTGATGAGTGGTTTCTGGCTGGCAACAGCCTGGCCATCGGCGCCGGGTGGGCTGGTATTGACCTGTGTGGTCTGCAGCCTGTTCGCCAGCCGCGAAAACGGCGCCCAGATCGGCCTCAGTTTCTTGCGTGGCATCTTTTTGGCGATCCCGGCGGCATTCTTGGTCGGGCAAATTTTGCTGCCCCAATGGAGCAGCTTCGCCATGCTCTGCCTGGGCATGGGCGTGCCGCTGTTTCTGGGCGCGCTGGGCATGGCCCACCCGCGTACCGGCGCTACCGCCACCTCCTATTGCCTGCACTTCATTGTTCTGGTGTCGCCGCTCAATGCCATGCAATTTGGCGTGGCCAGCATGCTCAACAGTGCGTTGGCCATGCTGGTGGGTGTGTCTGCGGCGGTCATGGCGTTCCGTTTGCTGGTGTTTCGCCACCCGGCGTGGCTTGGCCGGCGTCTGCGGGCAGCGACCCAGCACGACCTGGTGCGCCTGACCCGGCGCGACCTGCGTGGCGCCGACAGCTGGTTTGGCGGGCGTATGGCCGACCGCCTCATGCAGCTGGCGCGGCATGCCAGCGAGTTGCCTGAAAGCGAGCGCAAGCGCTGGGACGATGGCCTGCATGGCCTGGACATCGGCGACGAACTGGTGCACCTGCGCATGTGCCTGGCGGTCGCCCAAGCGCCGTTGGGCCGGGCCGAACGCGAGTACCTGCAACAGGTAGAGGCCGTGCTGGCCAAAGGACCTGCACCCGGGCGCGGGCAGCGTCTGGACAACGCCAGCGCGCAATTCATCGAAGCGTTGCGCCGGCTGCCTGCGAGCGATCCGCTGCGCCTGGCCGAAGGCGCGGTACTGCAGTTGCAGAAGAGCTGGGGCAAGTGGTGCCGCTGGCAGGAGGACGTGCATGGGGTTGCGTGAATGGGCGCTGGGCGGCGTGCTGTTGAGCCCGTTTCTGGTTTATGTGCTGCTGGCGCTGGTGTGCACCGGGCTGCTGCGCTTGTTGGTACAGGCCACGCCGTTGGGCCGCTGGATCTGGCATGAAGCACTGTTCGACGCGGCATTGTTTGTGTGCGTGTTGTACCTGGTAGTGCGCGTGCTGGGCGCTGCATAAGGGTTTTTGTCAGGGTTCAAGTAAGGAGTGATTCGATGCGTACCGTCGTACGTACCTTGGTGACACTGTGTGTGGTGGCCCTGGCCCTGTTGGCAGGCTACCAGCTGTGGCAGTACTACATGCTCACCCCCTGGACCCGCGATGCGCGTGTGCGCGCCGACGTGGTGGTGATCGCGCCGGACGTGTCCGGCTGGGTGCGCGAGCTGAAGGTGCATGACAACCAGCAGGTGAACGCGGGTGATCTGCTCATGAGCATCGACAGCGAGCGCTTTCAGGCAGCATTCGACCAGGCCAGCGCCGTGACCGAGACCCGCGCGCAGCAACTGCGCCTGCGCGAGCGCGAAGCGGCGCGCCGTACTGCCTTGGGGCCGGAGGCGATCAGTGCCGAGCTGCGGGAAAACGCCCAGATCAATGCCGCCATCGCCCGTGGCGAACTGCATGAGGCCCAAGCGCAATTGCAGGTGGCCAAAATCAACCTGGCGCGCAGTGAAGTGCGCGCGCCACGCAGCGGGCACATCACCAACCTGCGCTTGGCCCAGGGCAACTACGTGAACACCGGTGAGTCGGTCATGGCCCTGGTGGATGACTCGACTTTCTATATCCAGGCTTACTTCGAAGAAACCAAGCTACCGCGCATCCGTGTGGGTGACCGAGTGAAGGTGTGGCTGATGGGGGCGGGCGAGGCGATGCAAGGGCATGTGCAGAGCATCAGCCGCGGTATCACCGACCGCAACAGCAACCCCGACAGCCAGCTGCTGCCGGAAGTCGAGCCGACCTTCAACTGGGTGCGGTTGGCGCAGCGGATACCGGTACGGATCCGCCTCGACCAGATCCCGCAAGGGGTGAACCTCAGTGCTGGCATGACCGCCAGCGTGCAAGTGCATGAAGACCGCGTTCAACAGTGATCGCCCTGGCACGTGCCACGGCGGGTGCAGGCCTTCATGTACTGGCTGGCGGTGCTGCTGGCGCCCCAGGTTGACCCAGCGGCAGACGGAAGCTGAACAAGGTACCGTTGTGTTCGTTGGAGAGCACCTCCATGCGCCCACCATGTGCCAGCGCGATCTGGTTGGCGATGTACAGCCCGAGCCCAAGCCCTTGCTGCGGTACCTGTGACAACGGGCGGGAGAAGGGTTGGAACAATTGCGCCAGGGTCTGCACGGCGATGGGGGCGCCGTGGTTGTGCACGCTCAGCACGAACTCACCGGCCTGGAGGGCCGCCTTGACCGCTACCGGCCCTTGCGGGTCGCCGTGGGTCAGGGCATTGGCGATCAGGTTCGAGAGCAGTTGGGTGACCCGTTCGCGATCACAGTACAGCCCGCCGATGTCGCCGATGTCCAGCACGATCCGCCGCTGCGGATGCACCTGTTGCAGTTCCGAGGCGACATGCCGCAGGCCTTCGGCAAGGTCAGGGCAAGCCTGCAGGTTCAAGGGGATGCCGGCACCGAGGCGGCCGCGGGCAAAGTCCAGCACATCGCGCACCAGCTGCGAGGCACGCCGGCCGCAAGTGAGGATGTGCTGGGCGATAGTGCGCTGCTGGTCGTCCTGCAGGCGCTGGGTGAGCAGCTCGGCACCGGCGGTGATGGCGAACAGCGGGTTGCGCAGGTCATGGCCGAGCACGGCAATGAACTGTTCGCGCACTTCGGCCATGGCCCGCTCCTTGCGCAGGGCCTGTTCGGTGCGCTGGGCGCCTTCCTCGCTTTCGATCTGGATGGCCAGCAGCCGGGCGAAGGATTCCATCATCGGCTGGATGGCACTGCCTTTAAGCGCTGCGGGTAAAGGGTCGAGGGCGCAGATGGTGCCGAAGAAGCGGCCATCGGTCCGGAACACCGGCACTGAAATGTAGCTTTCGAAGCGATAGAGCTGAGGCGTGTGGTGCCGGCAGTACTGCTCGTCTTCGCTGGCCTTGTCGATCACGATGGTCTGGTGCGTGCTGCGGATTTCGTGGCACAGCGTGGTGGCGACATCGAGCTCACCGCCCGCGGTCAGGCCAAAACCCAGGGTGTCGAGCACAGCACATGCCGTCCAGTTGCTATCGGTTACCCGGGCCACGGCGGCGAAGCGCATGCCCGTTGTTTCGCAGATCACCTGGAGGATGGCGGGCACAGCATTGATGCGGCCGATCGTGGCAATGTCGGCATGGATGGCGTCGGTCATTAACAGTCCCAGTGTTGGCGACGAAGGGGGTTCAGGACCATTCTAGCGGGCCTTTGGCAGGATGATGAAAAACCTTGGCGAATGCTCTACCACTTGCGTTAGGCTGGCCTTTGCGAGTCGCCCGGCAGAGGCGACCGTTTGCAGCCCGGCGTGCGTCACTTCCTTTCATTGCGAGGTTACGTCATGGCCATCACTTCCCAGGACATCTGCAACGCCGCAGAGCAGCTCAACGGTTTCGTCGGCTTTCATGGCAAGCGCGGCGTTCATATCGTGCGTTTTTCCGAGGACGCGTTCGGCATGGACGTGGCCGACGACAGTATCACCCCCTGTAACGAATTCGTCTGGCGACCCGAGCAAGGGCCGCGCATGGCCTTGTGCCGGTCGCGCCTGGCACTGTTGCTGGAGCAGCATGTGGACGACCGCCTGAACATCGGCGAGCCCTTGCGGACCTACTTGCGGCGCAGCGATTTGCCGGAGATCGTGGCCGAACGCAGTAAACGCTGATGGCCCCCTGTGCAGGAACATCCTTGCACCGCGAATAGGTTGTTCCTACAACAGATGGTGTGCCGAGCCTTCGGGGGCCTGTCGCAGCAGCGCCTCAAGGCTTTCTTTCGTCAAAGGTCGGCTCAGGAAGTAACCCTGCACTTCATGGCAGCGGTCCTTCTCCAGCGTCCTGAGCTGTTGTTCACTCTCCACGCCCTCGGCGGTCACCGTCAGCCCCATGGCTTCGCCCAGGTTGATGATCGCCTGGACCACAGCGCGATCATTGCCACTGGTGTTGTTCAGGCCGGCGATGAAGCGTTTGTCGATCTTTATGCTGTCGAACGGGTAGGTGCGCAGATAGCCCAGCGACGAGTAACCGGTGCCAAAGTCGTCCATGTTCAGGCGCACGCCAAGCTCCTTGAGTGACAGCATGGTGCTGAGTGCGCCTTCGATGTCGTTGAGCATCACGTTCTCGGTGATCTCCAGCTCCAGGCGCTGGGCGGGTAGCGCGGTTTCCAGCAGGATGTCGCGCACATCGGCCACCACATCGCTGCGCAAGAACTGGGCGGGCGACAGGTTCACCGAAATCAACAGGTCTGCCGGCCAGTCGTGGGCCGTGCGGCAGGCTTCGCGCAGTACCCAACGGCCCAGCGCAACAATGATGTCGCTCTGCTCGGCCAGCGGGATGAAGGTGTCTGGCCCCAGCAGCCCTTCGTGCGGGTGCTGCCAGCGCAGCAGGGCTTCGACCGCGACGATGCGCAGGTCGCCCAGGCGATAACGCGGTTGGTAGTGCAGCTCGAACTCCTGGTTCTGCAGGGCACGGCGCAAATCGTTTTCCAGTTGGCGGCGGTACTGGATCTGCTGGTTCATTTCGGCGGCGAAATAGCGCCAGGTGCTCTTGCCATCTGCCTTGGCCTGGTACAGCGCGATATCGGCGCAGCGGATCAGCTCGCCGGCATCGAAGCCCAGGGTGCGGCTTTGCGCGACGCCGATGCTGGCGCCAATGTGCAGAGGCTGGTTGTCAAACACGATAGGTTGCTGCAACAGGCTGATCAGGCGTGCGCAGAAGCGATCGACCTCGCTGCGGTTCTCCATGCCAGTCAGAACCAGGATGAACTCGTCACCCCCCAGGCGTGCGACCAGGTCGACATCGCGGGTGGTGTCGCGCAGGCGTGTCGCCACCTCTTGCAGCACGGCGTCACCGGCGGCGTGGCCGAGGGAATCGTTGATCGGCTTGAAGTTGTCCAGGTCCAGCAGCAGTAAAGTGAGTGGCGGCGAGTCGCTGCCGCGCAGCAATACCTGTTCGAGATGCCGGGCGAGTTTGTTGCGGTTGGCCAGCCCGGTCAGCGGGTCGTGCAGCGAGAGGTGCTGGATGCGCGCATGGGCGTCGACCTCGTCCGTGATGTCGCTGGCGGTACCGCGAAAGCCGGTAGGCTTGCCGTCGTACCAGATCGCTCGCGCCGAGATGCGGCAGTAGCGGTTCTGCCCGTTGTGGTCACGGTAGGTGCAGCGCAAGTTTGCCAACTGCTGGGGGTCGGCGGCGGCCAATGCGTCGAGCCAAGGCGACAGCGGCGTGGTATCGCAGGCCAGCAGCTGGTTGACCGGCTGGCCCAGCCAGTCGTCAACCGGGTAGCCGGTGACGCTGACGAAACGTTGGGAAAGATAGGTCAGGCGTTGTTGCCGGTCGGTTTCCCAGATCCAGTCGGAAGCGGCTTCGGCCACGGCGCGAAAACGCTGCTCGCTGGCCTCCAGGGCCTGGTTGCTCTGTTGCAGGCGCTTGAGGCTGAGGTCGATGGCGCGGGAGCTGCGCAGGGCATGGCGGAACAGGTAGAGCATCACCAGGCCCAGTATCAACAGGGCGCAGAGCAGCGCAGGCAACATCGCCCACAGCAATTGCTGCCCCGGCAGCGGGCTGGTCCAGGCCAGGTGGTAGCCGGTATCGCCCAGCTCGATGCGCTGATGGCCATGCTCACCTGTGCCGTGTTTCTCGATATGCATACCCGCCAGGCCCGCACCGGTGCCCAGGCGTGCGAGCTTGTCCTCGGTCAACTGGTCGACGAACAGCATGACGGGCGCCTGGCTCACTTCGCTGGCCGACACGTCTTTGTCGGGGCGTACGGCGGCCGCGCTGAGCACTGCAGGCCAGCCGTTGAACAGCACGAACCGGGTAATTTGTTCGCGAGCGCTGGCAGCCGCCCGCGCTTGGCTGATGATCGGTTGCAGGGGCGCTTCTATATAGGTACTGGCTTGCGACTCGCTGGGCTTGCCTTTGAACAGGGCGTAGGTGGTGCGCTGGTCGTCCACCACGAATATACCTTCATAGCCATTGGCGCTGTACAGCGATTCGCCGACGTTCTTCTCCTCATAGGCCCATTGCCAGTCGGCCTTGCCGGCCAGGTGCTCGAAGGCCGCATCCCACACGGCATAGCTGGACAGAAACTGGCGTGAGGCGAGCAGCCGTTGTTCGAGGGCCTGGGTGGCATGGAAGGCGCTGCGTTGCTGCTCTTGGCGATCGAGGGTGGCAGCAATATTGAGCAAAGCGCCCAAGGTGACCAGGCAGGCCAAGGCGAAAACCGCGCAAAAGCCTGCAATCAAGCGGCGGACTTGGAAATGTGGGGTGGCAAGGGTGGGTGGAAGGTCGGCGTTCCTGGCCATGCGCGAGCGACTCCTTCAAGAACAGCAGCCTCCCGCAGGGCAATCAGGAAGGAGGTTCAGTCAGGATAGGCCAGCCTGAGCCCGGCGGCCTCGCTTTGCGCGAAATTGACCTGGTCACGACCAGCGTGCTTGGCGGTGTACAAGGCCTTGTCAGCCTGTTCGAGCCAGTGCTCGGGCGATTCAAGGTCTGCATGAAACGCGGACAAGCCAATGCTGAGGCTGATGCGCAAATGCGGCAGCTGCGGATTGCGATAGTTCGCCACCCGCTCGCGCAAGCGCTCCATGGCCTGGCAGGCCTGCGCCTCGTGGGTGTCTGGCAGGATCACGCAGAATTCGTCGCCGCCATAGCGTCCGGCCTGGTCGACGTCACGCAGGTTGCGTTTGAGCTCTTCGCTCATCTGCCTAAGCACGCAATCGCCGACCACGTGGCCAAAGGTGTCGTTGATGGTCTTGAAGTGGTCGATGTCGATGAGGGCGATCACCGCATGCTGCTGTTGTTGCTGGCAGGTCTGGAACCTGACCTGTAGCAGGTCTTTCCAGGCCCCGTGGTTGAGCAAGCCGGTCAGGCTGTCGGTAAGGCTCAGCGCACTGAGGCGGCGTTTGTGCTCGGCCAGCTTGATTGCCAGTTGGTAGCAGACCCAGCCAAGGGCCAAGGGGTAGAGCGTTAACATTGGCAGGCACGCGTAAACCTGCAGTGGTGTGGCATTGAGTTGTAGCCCGGGGCCGAACACCAGCGTGGCCAGGAGCATACCGGCGAGCTGTGCCAGCACACCGCGTACGAGCAGGCGCTTGCCACCTGCGGCGACGTTGTTCATGGTCATCATCGACAGAACGGTGACGCTGGGCAGTGGGTTGAACTGCATGGTGGCAGTCCAGAAGCCCCCCATCAGCGAGTCCAGCAGCAAGTTGCGTTGCTCTGCCTGGTAAGGCGTTGCCGAGCGGATTGCCCAGAGGTAGGCGGCATGTGGCCAGAAAAGTCCATTGAACAGTAACAGCAGCCACGCCCACATGGGCGGGGATAGCGGCGCCACCGCTGCCATTACACTGAACAGACCGATGCCCATACCGATGATGCGCGGCAGGTAGATGCGCTTGACGAAAGAAAGTCCCTTGCCGCTGCGTTTGTCCATCATGGTTATCATTCTTCTGCCAAGGCGCCGTTTATCGCATAACTCGCGTGAATATTGTTGAACAGTGTTTCATCTATGAAAAATGACCTTACAAGCCAATTCACGGTTGATGCGATCACTGTGGGGTAATATGAAGGCTTTCCTGTTGCTCGGAGTGCTGCTGCTCATGGTCCCCACCGCTAACGCTGCCGGTGAGCCGGCGCCACACTGGGACGGACGGTTCCACAACCAGGCACGCCTGCCGCAGGACGGCGTGATGAAGAAGCTGCGCATTGGCCTCAAGTACCTGTTCTTGCGCAAACCCCCCGAAACCCGCCCCGCCAACCCCATCGCCGTGCAGCCCATGACCCGGCAGCAGGTGCTCGACGCACCTGATCACAGCCTCTGGCGCTTGGGCCATTCCACGGTATTGCTCAAGCTGCGGGGTCGCTTCTTCATCACCGACCCGGTATTTGCCGAGCGCGCCTCCCCGGTGCAGTGGGCAGGGCCGCAACGTTTTCATGCCCCACCACTTGGGCTGGACGAGTTGCCGCCGTTGGCGGCGGTAATTCTGTCCCATGATCACTTCGACCACCTGGACGAGCAGGCGATTCGTCGGCTTGCTCCGCGTACCGGGTTTTTCCTGGCCCCGCTTGGCGTGGGTGACCGGTTGATCGAATGGGGCGTTGCGCCTGACAAGGTACGTCAGCTGGATTGGTGGCAGGAGACCGAGGTTGACGGCGTGCGTTTCGTCGCGACCCCGGCGCAGCATTTTTCTGGGCGTGGTCTGTTCGACAGCAATCAGACCTTGTGGGCCTCGTGGGTGATCATTGATGAACAGCTGAGGGTGTTCTTCAGCGGTGATACCGGGTACTTCGATGGCTTCAGGCAAGTTGGCGAACGCTTCGGGCCTTTCGACCTGACCCTGATCGAAACCGGGGCCTATAACGTCGCCTGGCCGAACGTGCACATGCAGCCAGAACAGAGCCTGCAGGCACACCTGGACCTGCGCGGGCGCTGGTTGCTGCCGATTCACAACGGCACGTTCGACTTGTCCATCCATGGCTGGCAGGAGCCGTTCGAGCGCATTCTGGCGCTGAGTGCGCAAGCGCAGGTGCGGCTAAGCACGCCGCAAATGGGCGAGCGGGTCAGCCTGGACTCGCCCCATGCCGGGCAGAATTGGTGGCAACCAAGGCCTGCGCAAGAGCACAGGCGGACGGCCGAGCGTGCAGTGGCGGTGCGCTAAGGGTCATTTACCAGGGGCTTGCCGACGCGGGGAGGGCGGCGCCTGGTCGTCCAGCAGCCGCGAAGGCGGCTTGCCGCTGTCACTGCGTACTTGCGCATGGCTGATCAGCGCAAAGATGAAGCTGCCACCAATGATGTTGCCGGCCAAGGTCGGCAGGGCGAACTCCATCAAGAAGCTGCGCCAGGTCTCTTCACCGGCCCAGACCAGGTAGGACACCTCGACCGAGCCGACGACGATATGGGTGAAGTCACCCAAGGCCATGAAGTACGTGATCATCAGGATGATCCAGATCTTGGCGTGCTCCATCGACGGAATCATCCAGACCATGGTTGCGATCATCCAGCCCGAGACGATGCCTTTGGCGAACATCTGGCTGATGTCGTTCTTCATTACCTTGCGGCCGACCTCGAGGAAGGCCACGTCGGTCTTGCTGTCGAAGATCGGCAGCTCCAGCATGACCCAGGCCACCAGCAAGGTGCCCGCCAGGTTGCCGAGCAGTACTACGCTCCATAGGCGCAGCAGGCGGCCGAGGTTGGCCAGCGTGGGCGTGGTCATCACCGGCAGCACCGCGGTCAGCGTGTTCTCGGTGAACAGTTGCTGGCGGGCGAGGATTACCGCAAGGAAGCCAGCACTGTAGCCGATGCTTGCGATTACCTGGGCGCTGTCGCCTTCCGGCAGGCGGGCATAGAACAACCCCATGGCCATGAGCGAAAGCCCCATGGACAACCCTGCAGCCAACGCCGACCACCACAGTGCTGCGAGGGTGCGTTCCAGTTCCTGGTCGCCCTGGGCGCGAATGATCTCGTGCAGCACCGCTGCCCGTGGCGGCTGGTTATGGCTTACTTCCTGCTCTTCATCCGCCGACAGGCCAGGCGTTTTCTCGCTTTGCGCATCGCTCATGATTGCCACGCTCCGTGGGGTGTTTATCTACAGATCGGTTGCGCCTTAATTAGTTGCGGGCGGGGGTAAACCGCGATTGGAAAGTTTTTTCAGCTCAAGGTGTTGACTCTGATTTCAAAGCGCGTATTATTCGCCTCCTCGCAGCGATGAACGCTTCGGGGCAAGCGGTAAGATGTTGAAGTTAAAGGCTTTCGAAAGAAAGCAGCAGTTAAAAACTTCAAAATAAACGCTTGACAGCAAATGAGGAAAGCGTAGAATGCGCGCCTCGGTTGAGACAAAAAGCTCTTAACCAACCGCTCTTTAACAAATTGAATCAAGCAATTCGTGTGGGTGCTTGTGAGTACGGTCTGATAGTCACAAAGATTATCAGCATCACAAGTGACCATGCGAGAAATCACATAGTCATTTGAGATTGCTGAGCCAAGTTTAGGGTTTCTTAAAAACCCAAGCAGTATTGAACTGAAGAGTTTGATCATGGCTCAGATTGAACGCTGGCGGCAGGCCTAACACATGCAAGTCGAGCGGATGAGAAGAGCTTGCTCTTCGATTCAGCGGCGGACGGGTGAGTAATGCCTAGGAATCTGCCTGATAGTGGGGGACAACGTTTCGAAAGGAACGCTAATACCGCATACGTCCTACGGGAGAAAGCAGGGGACCTTCGGGCCTTGCGCTATCAGATGAGCCTAGGTCGGATTAGCTAGTTGGTGGGGTAATGGCTCACCAAGGCGACGATCCGTAACTGGTCTGAGAGGATGATCAGTCACACTGGAACTGAGACACGGTCCAGACTCCTACGGGAGGCAGCAGTGGGGAATATTGGACAATGGGCGAAAGCCTGATCCAGCCATGCCGCGTGTGTGAAGAAGGTCTTCGGATTGTAAAGCACTTTAAGTTGGGAGGAAGGGCAGTAAGCGAATACCTTGCTGTTTTGACGTTACCGACAGAATAAGCACCGGCTAACTCTGTGCCAGCAGCCGCGGTAATACAGAGGGTGCAAGCGTTAATCGGAATTACTGGGCGTAAAGCGCGCGTAGGTGGTTTGTTAAGTTGAATGTGAAAGCCCCGGGCTCAACCTGGGAACTGCATCCAAAACTGGCAAGCTAGAGTACAGTAGAGGGTGGTGGAATTTCCTGTGTAGCGGTGAAATGCGTAGATATAGGAAGGAACACCAGTGGCGAAGGCGACCACCTGGACTGATACTGACACTGAGGTGCGAAAGCGTGGGGAGCAAACAGGATTAGATACCCTGGTAGTCCACGCCGTAAACGATGTCAACTAGCCGTTGGAATCCTTGAGATTTTAGTGGCGCAGCTAACGCATTAAGTTGACCGCCTGGGGAGTACGGCCGCAAGGTTAAAACTCAAATGAATTGACGGGGGCCCGCACAAGCGGTGGAGCATGTGGTTTAATTCGAAGCAACGCGAAGAACCTTACCAGGCCTTGACATGCAGAGAACTTTCCAGAGATGGATTGGTGCCTTCGGGAACTCTGACACAGGTGCTGCATGGCTGTCGTCAGCTCGTGTCGTGAGATGTTGGGTTAAGTCCCGTAACGAGCGCAACCCTTGTCCTTAGTTACCAGCACGTTATGGTGGGCACTCTAAGGAGACTGCCGGTGACAAACCGGAGGAAGGTGGGGATGACGTCAAGTCATCATGGCCCTTACGGCCTGGGCTACACACGTGCTACAATGGTCGGTACAGAGGGTTGCCAAGCCGCGAGGTGGAGCTAATCTCACAAAACCGATCGTAGTCCGGATCGCAGTCTGCAACTCGACTGCGTGAAGTCGGAATCGCTAGTAATCGCGAATCAGAATGTCGCGGTGAATACGTTCCCGGGCCTTGTACACACCGCCCGTCACACCATGGGAGTGGGTTGCACCAGAAGTAGCTAGTCTAACCTTCGGGAGGACGGTTACCACGGTGTGATTCATGACTGGGGTGAAGTCGTAACAAGGTAGCCGTAGGGGAACCTGCGGCTGGATCACCTCCTTAATCGACGACATCAGCCTGCTGATGAGCTCCCACACGAATTGCTTGATTCTTTGTATAAAGACGATGCTGTAACGCGACCCTGTTATAGGTCTGTAGCTCAGTTGGTTAGAGCGCACCCCTGATAAGGGTGAGGTCGGCAGTTCAAATCTGCCCAGACCTACCAATTACTTGGTGCGGCCTACAAAATACGGGGCCATAGCTCAGCTGGGAGAGCGCCTGCCTTGCACGCAGGAGGTCAGCGGTTCGATCCCGCTTGGCTCCACCACTCTTCAAGTTTCGCAGCACTGCGCAGAACTTAGAAATGAACATTCGCAAATGAATGTTGATTTCTGGCTTTTGTCAGATCGTTCTTTAAAAATTCGGATATGTGATAGAAATAGACTGAACACTACTTTCACTGGTAGTGGATCAGGCTAAGGTAAAATTTGTGATGTGCTCTTAACTGAGCAGCATGCGAATTTTCGGCGAATGTCGTCTTCACAGTATAACCAGATTGCTTGGGGTTATATGGTCAAGTGAAGAAGCGCATACGGTGGATGCCTTGGCAGTCAGAGGCGATGAAAGACGTGGTAGCCTGCGATAAGCTTTGGGGAGTCGGCAAACAGACTGTGATCCAGAGATCTCTGAATGGGGGAACCCACTCAGCATAAGCTGAGTATCTTGTACTGAATACATAGGTGCAAGAGGCGAACCAGGGGAACTGAAACATCTAAGTACCCTGAGGAAAAGAAATCAACCGAGATTCCCTTAGTAGTGGCGAGCGAACGGGGACCAGCCCTTAAGTTGGTTTGAGATTAGTGGAACGCTCTGGAAAGTGCGGCCATAGTGGGTGATAGCCCCGTACACGAAAATCTCTTATCAATGAAATCGAGTAGGACGGAGCACGAGAAACTTTGTCTGAATATGGGGGGACCATCCTCCAAGGCTAAATACTACTGACTGACCGATAGTGAACTAGTACCGTGAGGGAAAGGCGAAAAGAACCCCGGAGAGGGGAGTGAAATAGATCCTGAAACCGTATGCGTACAAGCAGTGGGAGCCTACTTTGTTAGGTGACTGCGTACCTTTTGTATAATGGGTCAGCGACTTATATTCAGTGGCGAGCTTAACCGAATAGGGGAGGCGTAGCGAAAGCGAGTCTTAATAGGGCGTTTAGTCGCTGGGTATAGACCCGAAACCGGGCGATCTATCCATGGGCAGGTTGAAGGTTAGGTAACACTGACTGGAGGACCGAACCGACTACCGTTGAAAAGTTAGCGGATGACCTGTGGATCGGAGTGAAAGGCTAATCAAGCTCGGAGATAGCTGGTTCTCCTCGAAAGCTATTTAGGTAGCGCCTCATGTATCACTGTAGGGGGTAGAGCACTGTTTCGGCTAGGGGGTCATCCCGACTTACCAAACCGATGCAAACTCCGAATACCTACAAGTGCCGAGCATGGGAGACACACGGCGGGTGCTAACGTCCGTCGTGAAAAGGGAAACAACCCAGACCGTCAGCTAAGGTCCCAAAGTCATGGTTAAGTGGGAAACGATGTGGGAAGGCTTAGACAGCTAGGAGGTTGGCTTAGAAGCAGCCACCCTTTAAAGAAAGCGTAATAGCTCACTAGTCGAGTCGGCCTGCGCGGAAGATGTAACGGGGCTCAAACCATGCACCGAAGCTACGGGTATCATCTTATGATGATGCGGTAGAGGAGCGTTCTGTAAGCCTGTGAAGGTGAGTTGAGAAGCTTGCTGGAGGTATCAGAAGTGCGAATGCTGACATGAGTAACGACAATGGGAGTGAAAAACTCCCACGCCGAAAGACCAAGGTTTCCTGCGCAACGTTAATCGACGCAGGGTTAGTCGGTCCCTAAGGCGAGGCTGAAAAGCGTAGTCGATGGAAAACAGGTTAATATTCCTGTACTTGCAGTTATTGCGATGGAGGGACGGAGAAGGCTAGGCCAGCTTGGCGTTGGTTGTCCAAGTTTAAGGTGGTAGGCTGAAATCTTAGGCAAATCCGGGATTTCAAGGCCGAGAGCTGATGACGAGTTGCCTTTAGGCGACGAAGTGGTTGATGCCATGCTTCCAAGAAAAGCTCCTAAGCTTCAGATAACTGGGAACCGTACCCCAAACCGACACAGGTGGTTAGGTAGAGAATACCAAGGCGCTTGAGAGAACTCGGGTGAAGGAACTAGGCAAAATGGCACCGTAACTTCGGGAGAAGGTGCGCCGGCGAGGGTTAAGGACTTGCTCCGTAAGCCCATGCCGGTCGAAGATACCAGGCCGCTGCGACTGTTTATTAAAAACACAGCACTCTGCAAACACGAAAGTGGACGTATAGGGTGTGACGCCTGCCCGGTGCCGGAAGGTTAATTGATGGGGTTAGCGCAAGCGAAGCTCTTGATCGAAGCCCCGGTAAACGGCGGCCGTAACTATAACGGTCCTAAGGTAGCGAAATTCCTTGTCGGGTAAGTTCCGACCTGCACGAATGGCGTAACGATGGCGGCGCTGTCTCCACCCGAGACTCAGTGAAATTGAAATCGCTGTGAAGATGCAGTGTATCCGCGGCTAGACGGAAAGACCCCGTGAACCTTTACTATAGCTTTGCACTGGACTTTGAATTTGCTTGTGTAGGATAGGTGGGAGGCTTTGAAGTGGGGACGCCAGTTCTCATGGAGCCATCCTTGAAATACCACCCTGGCAACTTTGAGGTTCTAACTCAGGTCCGTTATCCGGATCGAGGACAGTGTATGGTGGGTAGTTTGACTGGGGCGGTCTCCTCCCAAAGAGTAACGGAGGAGTACGAAGGTGCGCTCAGACCGGTCGGAAATCGGTCGTAGAGTATAAAGGCAAAAGCGCGCTTGACTGCGAGACAAACACGTCGAGCAGGTACGAAAGTAGGTCTTAGTGATCCGGTGGTTCTGTATGGAAGGGCCATCGCTCAACGGATAAAAGGTACTCCGGGGATAACAGGCTGATACCGCCCAAGAGTTCATATCGACGGCGGTGTTTGGCACCTCGATGTCGGCTCATCACATCCTGGGGCTGAAGCCGGTCCCAAGGGTATGGCTGTTCGCCATTTAAAGTGGTACGCGAGCTGGGTTTAGAACGTCGTGAGACAGTTCGGTCCCTATCTGCCGTGGACGTTTGAGATTTGAGAGGGGCTGCTCCTAGTACGAGAGGACCGGAGTGGACGAACCTCTGGTGTTCCGGTTGTCACGCCAGTGGCATTGCCGGGTAGCTATGTTCGGAAGAGATAACCGCTGAAAGCATCTAAGCGGGAAACTTGCCTCAAGATGAGATCTCACTGGGATCTAGAATCCCCTAAAGGGCCGTCGAAGACTACGACGTTGATAGGTTGGGTGTGTAAGCGCTGTGAGGCGTTGAGCTAACCAATACTAATTGCCCGTGAGGCTTGACCATATAACACCCAAGCAATTTGCTCATGCAGATTGCGGTGGTGAAGACACACGAACCGAAAGTTCGAATGTACATCACAACATCACATATCCGAATTCGCTAGGCTGTCCATCTGGACGTTCTGGCAACAGAATTTCTTGACGACCATAGAGCATTGGAACCACCTGATCCCATCCCGAACTCAGTAGTGAAACGATGCATCGCCGATGGTAGTGTGGGGTCTCCCCATGTGAGAGTAGGTCATCGTCAAGATTCATTTCGCAAAACCCCTATCTGCGCAAGCAGGTAGGGGTTTTGTCTTTCCGGCGTTTTTATAGCTATAGCCCTGTCTCCCGGCAAAGATGTTTTGTCCGTCCTGTACCTCTTCAACTGCGCTCAAGGGTGCGACAATTAATCCTGTTCGTACACGTGACTTTGCCCTGCCTAGCCTGCGTCAAGACTTAGGTTCGGGGCAACCTCGCGCCCGGATAGAGCGATGCCAGCGTGCCGTGCTGCGCATTTATGGACTTTCACCGTCCTATCACTTGAGGTAGAGAGCAAGATGGCCAAGGCCGCCGATGTCGTTGTGCAATGCCTGGAAAACGAAGGTGTCGAGTATGTGTTCGGCATTCCCGGTGAGGAGAACCTCGACCTGCTGGAATCCCTGCGCAAGTCGAAGATCAAGCTGGTACTGACCCGTCACGAGCAATCCGCGGGCTTCATGGCCGCTACCTATGGCCGCCTGACCGGCAAGACCGGCGTCAGCCTGTCGACCCTCGGCCCCGGCGCGACCAACCTGGTTACCGCCAGTGCCTACGCCTACCTCGGCGGCATGCCGATGATGATGATTACCGGCCAGAAGCCGATCAAGAAGTCCAAACAGGGCCGCTTCCAGATCATCGACGTGTGCGGCATGATGGACCCCATCACCAAGTACACCCACCAGTTCGCCTCGGCCGACAACATCCCTTCGCGCATGCGTGAAGCGTTCCGCCTGGCCGAAGAGGAAAAGCCCGGTGCCGTGCACCTGGAGCTGCCGGAAGACATCGCTGCCGAGCAAACCGATGCCATGCCGATCCCCCGCAGCCTGCACCGTCGTCCGCTGGCCGAACATGTGGCCATCGAAGCCGCCATCGAGAAACTGCGCACCGCGCGCAGCCCGATCCTGGTGATCGGCGCCGGTGCCAACCGCAAGATGACCGCCAAGGTCCTCAAGCAATTGATCGACAAGACCGGTATCCCATTCGTCACCACTCAGCTGGGCAAGGGCGTGGTCGACGAGCGCAGCCCGCGCTTCCTGGGTAACGCTGCGCTGTCGTCCGGTGACTTCGTGCACCGTGCGATCGAAGCCGCCGACCTGATCATCAACATCGGCCACGATGTGATCGAAAAGCCGCCGTTCTTCATGGTCCGTGGCGGCACTGAAGTCATTCACATCAGCTTCCGCTCCGCCGAAGTCGATGCCGTGTACTTCCCACAGGTCGAAGTGATCGGCGACATCGCCAACGCCGTCTGGCAGATCGCCGAAGGCCTGGGCGACACCTCGCACTGGGACTTCACCCGCCTGATGGCCATCCGTGAAGCCAACGAAGCCCAAATCGCCGAAGGCGGCGACGACGACCGCTTCCCGATCTACCCGCAGCGTCTGGTGGCCGACATCCGTCGCGTGCTGCCTTCCGAAGGCATCGTGGCCTTGGACAACGGCATCTACAAGATCTGGTTCGCCCGCAACTACAAGGCGCACAAGCCCAACACCGTGCTGCTCGACAACGCCCTGGCGACCATGGGCGCTGGCCTGCCGTCGGCCATGGCGGCGCACCTCGTGTACCCGGACCGCCCAGTGATCTCGGTGTGTGGCGACGGCGGCTTCATGATGAACAGCCAGGAGCTGGAAACTGCAGTCCGTCTGGGCATGCACGTTACCGTGGTGATTCTGCGTGACGACGGCTACGGCATGATCCGCTGGAAGCAGGCGAACATGGGTTTCACCGATTTCGGCCTGGACTACGGCAACCCGGACTTCGTGAAATACGCCGAAGCCTACGGTGCCAATGGCCACCGCGTGGATAGCGCCGAAGGCTTGCTGCCGCTGCTCGAGCACTGCATCAAGACCCCAGGTGTGCACGTGATCGACTGCCCGGTCGACTACAGCGAGAACGACCGCATCCTCAACAGCGAGCTGCGTGAGCGCGCGCTGGCGGTATAAAGCTTGACCGCCTGTTCGCGGGCAAGCTCACGCTCACAGGATTACAACTTGCCCAAGGGCGGTGTATTCCATGTGAGCGCGGGCTTGCCCGCGAATGCTTTGCGGCAGGCAACAAATACTTCGATCCATTTCCTCATGTGCTAGGGTGCAGGCCAAATCTTCACCCTAGGATCCCCACATGCTCCGCGCGCTCAGCGAAAAAGAACTCCACCGCCTTGAAGACCTGCTGATCACTTACGGCAACGATTATTCGGTGATCAACCTGGCCGAGCTCAATGGCTTTTTCACCGCCCTTGCCAGCTCGCCGGTCACTGTCCACCCCGAGCAATGGTTACCTGCCGTTGCAGGTGGCAAGGTGCCAAACTTCAAGAAGCCTGCGCATGAAGAGGCCTACACGGCGCTGATGTTGCGTTATGCCAGCCAGGTGGCGGAAGAGCTCGCTGACAACGTCGATCACTTCGAGCCGGTATTCGAAGAAGGTGAAGACGGGGTGATCATCATGGAGGAGTGGTGCTTCGGTTACATGCGCGGCACTCAGGTCGCTGCCTGGAGCGAGTTGCCTGCGGAGCAGGATCCCCTGCTCAAAGCGATCTCGCTGCACGGCCTGGAAGACAATTTCGAGTTGCTCGACCAAATGAGCGAGGACGACATTCAAGCCTGTGTCCCCCATGTAATCGACGCGGCACGCGCGTTGTACCGCTTCCATCGTCAGCGTCATTGAAGCGACCGCATCCCCTGTAGAAGCGGCCTGATGTCGCTTCTACCCTTATTGTTTCGCTGTGCGAAATTATCGTTTCCCTCCCGCGCTAATTCTGCTGCCTGTCGAATCAGTTCAACATGGCCTGTATCAGCCCATTCCGGTGCTGTCCAGGAGCCAAGCCCATGTCGAACCCAATCAAACTCTACAACTTCCCCAAGTCCGGCCACGCCCACCGCATTGAGCTGATGCTCTCGCTGCTGAACCTGCCCACCGAGCTGGTCTTCGTCGACCTGGCCAAGGGTGCACACAAGCAGCCCGAGTTCCTTGCCCTCAACCCGTTCGGCCAAGTCCCCGTCATCGATGACAACGGCACGGTCGTCGCCGACTCGAATGCCATCCTCGTGTACCTGGCCAAGCAGTACGACAACGGCACCTGGTTGCCCGAGGACCCCGCAGCCGCAGCCAGCGTGCAACGCTGGTTATCGGTTGCAGCAGGGCCCTTGGCGTTCGGCCCGGCCGCCGCTCGCCTGGTCACGGTGTTCGGTGCTTCGTTCAACACCGATGAAGTCATCGGTCGTGCCCATACCCTGCTCAAGGTGATTGACGCCGAACTGGCCAAGTCCCCCTTCCTGGCTGGCAGCACGCCCACCATCGCCGACGTCGCCAACTATTCCTATATCGCCCACGCACCGGAAGGCAATGTCTCGCTGGAGCCTTACGCCAACGTGCGCAGCTGGCTGGCTCGGGTCGAGGCGTTGCCAGGTTTCGTGCCGATGCCGCGCACTGTGGCGGGCCTGCAAGCCACCGTTTAAGCCCCAACCCTTCCGAGGAATGCCACCATGCATCAGCTCCCAGGCCATCGCTCGTCACCTTGGCACAGCGGTGAGAAGACCCTGCAGGAAAAGGTCGGTGTGTCGGAGCGCATGGAGGTGTTCGGGCAGAAGGTAATCCGCGACCACATGCCCGATCAGCATCGCGCGTTCTATCAGCAACTGCCGTTCATGGTGGCGGGCAGCGTGGATGCCTATGGCAAACCGTGGGCGACGCTGCTCGAAGGCCCGGAAGGCTTCGTCAGCTCGCCCCACCCGCGGCAGCTGACGATCGATGCGTACCTGAACGCAGATGACCCTGCCACACAAGGCCTGGCGGGCGGGCAGGCGATCGGGCTGCTGGGCATCGAACTGCATACCCGCCGGCGCAACCGCATCAACGGCATGATCAGCCAGGCAACCAACGGCCAGCTGCAAGTAACCGTGGAGCAGTCGTTCGGCAACTGCCCGCAGTACATTCAACGGCGCGACTACACCCGTATCGATGAGCCCGCACAAGGTCGCTTCGATGCGACAGCACTCAATGCCCGCGCCGTTGCCATGATCGAGATGGCCGATACCTTTTTCGTCGCAAGCTACGTCGACCACGAAGACGGCCAGCGTTCGGTGGACGTGTCCCACCGCGGCGGCCGGCCAGGGTTCGTCAAGGTCCAAGGCAACCGCCTGAGCATTCCCGACTACGCCGGCAACCTGCACTTCAACACGCTGGGCAACTTGCTGGTCAACCCCTTGGCTGGCTTGCTGTTCATCGACTTTGCCACGGGCAATGTACTGCAGTTGTCCGGGCGTGCCGAGGTGATACTGGACAGCCCTGCCATCACCGCCTTCGAGGGGGCTGAGCGGCTGTGGACCCTGGAGGTCGAGCGGGTGGTGTGGCGCCCGAAAGCGGTGTCGTTGCGCTGGGCGTTCCAGGAATACGCGCCGACCAGCCTGATGACCGGTACCTGGGCAGAGGCCGACACGCGCCTGCAGCAGCGCGAGCGCCAGCGCCAGTGGCTGGCGTGGCGCGTGGTGCGCCTGGAGCAGGAGAGCCGGGATATACGCTCCTTCTACCTGGCGGCAGATGCACCCGTGCAGTTTGCGCCGGGGCAGCATATCCCTGTGCGTATCGCGCTGGGCAGTGACGCCCCGCTGGTGCGTACTTACAGCGTCTCCAGCGCGCCGTCGGACGGCTACCTGCGCATCAGCGTCAAGGCCCAGGGCCCGGCCTCGCGCTATCTGCATGAACGCATCGCCGTGGGGGATCTGCTTGACGTGCGGCTGCCCATGGGCAGTTTTACCCTGGATGAGCAAAGCGAACGGCCGATCGTACTGATCGGCGCGGGCGTGGGCATCACCCCACTCATCGCCATGTTGCGCGAGCAATTGGCCAAGCGCCAGGCCCGACGTATTCACCTGTTTCACGGTGCCCGCAGCCTGGCGGATTTACCGTTCCAGCAGGAGCTGGCCAGCCTGCAGCGGCAGGCTGGCGCGCTGTTGGGCCTGTACCGCTGCCTCAGCCAGCCTGAAGCAGAGGCTGTGCTGGGCCGCGATTACGAACATGCTGGCCGGTTGGGCATCGAGCAGGTGAAGGCCACGCTGACGCTGGATGACTATGACTTCTACCTGTGCGGCCCCGCCCGTTTTACCCAGGACCTGTACGAAGGGTTGCGCACCGTGAACGTTCCCGACGCTCGCATCCATGCCGAAGCCTTCGGGCCCTCGACGCTCAGGCGGCACACCGATGACGACCAGCCTGTGCTGCAACAGCCGCCGGCTGCGAGCGAACCCGTGCCGGTGTACTTTGCCAGCTCGGCCAAGGAGGCGCGCTGGGCACCGGGCAGCGGGACCTTGCTGGAGCTTGCCGAGGCGCGCGGACTGTCGCCGGACTTCAGTTGCCGGGGCGGTTCATGCGGCACCTGCAAGACCCGGGTAGTGAGTGGCCAGGTGCATTACCCGAACCCGCCAGCAGAAATGCCTGATGAGGGCACGGTGCTGATCTGCTGTGCAGTGCCGGCCAACGTGGGGGAGGGCGGGCAGGCCCTGGTGCTGGAACTTTGATGCGGTCTGCAAGGGCTCTTGCAGCAGCACAAAACCTACTGATAACCGATAATCCCCCCACCCCTAGGCCCAGGAGCCGGCATGGACCACATCCACCTGATGAAGGTATTCGTCGCGGTCGGCGAGCTGGAAAGCTTCGCCGCCGCCGCCCGCCGGCTGGACATCTCGCCTGCGGCGGTGACGCGTGCCGTCAGTGCACTGGAAGAGCAGCTGGGTGTCAAGCTGCTGCTGCGCACCACGCGCAGCGTGCGTCTGACCGAGGCGGGAGGCCGCTACCTGGAAGACACCCGCCACATACTTGCCAGCATCCTCGAAGCCAACGAGGCGGCCGCTGGCATCAACGCCACGCCCAAGGGCGATCTGGCCGTCACCGCGCCGATCCTGTTCGGCAAGAAGTTCGTCATGCCGTGCATCGTACGGTACTTGCAGCAGTACCCCGAAGTGGATGTATCTGCCTACTTTCTCGACCGCATCGTCAACATGGTCGAGGAGGGCATGGACGTGGCCGTGCGCATCGGCCCGCTACCAGACTCGGGGCTGAAGGCACTGCGGGTGGGTAGGGTGCGGCGCATGCTCTGCGCCTCGCCCGACTACCTGGCGCGCCACGGCGTACCGCAGCACCCCTCGGATTTGCCGGACCATGCGGTAATCGGCACCACCAACCTTTCACCCCGGGCGGGTTGGCGCTTCGGCGTCACCGATGAACCGACCTTGGTGCGCATGAAGCCCCGGCTGACGGTGACCAGCAATGACGGGGCGATTGCCGCAGCCAGCGGTGGGTTGGGGATTGCACGGTTGTTGTCTTACCAGGTGGCGGACGAGGTGGCGAGTGGGCAATTGCAGGTGATTCTTGCCGAGTACGAGGAGGCGCCCTGGCCGATTCATGTGTTGCACCGTGAGAGCAAATACGGATCGGCCAAGGTGAGGGCATTCATCGACATGCTGGCCCATGAACTGCGGGCTCAAGGATTGGATTGAGGTCGTACAACTAGCCTTTTCTCTGCCGAAATTATTTGTGGCTGGCAGCTTGATCAGCTCATGCAGTGATAATTTATGTTGTACGACGACCTATGACATGGCAATCTTTCGCCTGAAACAAATTGTCTCAATTAGCCGCTGCCGGCCTTGAGCCAATCACCCGCACCTCTAAAAATAATATTCAGGTGAACCATGAAGATGAAAGGCATCCGTTGGTGGATGGTCAGCCTTGTCACGGCTGGGCTCGTCGTCAACTACCTCGCCCGCAATACCCTCTCGGTGGCTGCCCCCACCCTGATGACCGACCTCTCCATCACCACCGAGCAATACGCCAAGATCGTTGCTGCCTGGCAGGTGTGCTACGCCCTCATGCAGCCGATCGCTGGCTGGTTCATCGACTTCATCGGTACCAAGCTGGGTTTTGCCGTGTTCGCCATGGCCTGGTCGGTGGCCTGTGCCGGCGCTGCCTTGGCCACGGGCTGGCAGAGCATGGCGTTCATGCGTGGGCTGTTGGGCATGACCGAGGCGGCGGGCCTGCCCGCTGGCGTCAAGGCCACCACCGAATGGTTCCCGGCCAAGGAGCGTTCGGTCGCCATCGGCTGGTTCAACATCGGCTCCTCGCTCGGTGCATTGCTGGCGCCGCCCTTGGTGGTGTGGGCGATACTGCACAGTGGCTGGCAGCTGGCCTTCGTCATCGTCGGGGCGTCCGGCATCGTCTGGACTTTGCTGTGGATGCTGTTCTACAAGCACCCGCGTGATCAGAAGCGCCTGAGCAGTGACGAGCGCGACTACATCCTTGCCGGCCAGGAAGCACACTTCAAGGAAGAGAAACGTGAGAAGGGCGCCTGGAAGCGTATCTTCAAGACCCGCAACTTCTACGCCATCGCCTCGGCGCGAATTCTCTCGGAACCGGCCTGGCAGACCTTCAATGCCTGGATCCCGCTGTACCTGATGACCGAGCGGCACATGAACATCAAGGAAGTGGCGATGTTCGCCTGGCTGCCGTTCCTTGCCGCAGACATTGGTTGCGTGCTCGGGGGTTACCTGAGCCCGATGTTCCACCGTTACTTCAAGGTGTCGTTGTTCACCTCGCGCAAGATGGTGCTGGTATTCGGTGCCAGTTGCATGATCGGCCCAGCGTGCATCGGCTTGGTGGAAAGCCCGTACACCGCGATCCTGCTGCTGTGTATTGGTGGCTTCGCGCATCAGACGCTGTCGGGTGCGCTGTACTCGATCACCTCGGACTCGTTCAGCAAGGACCAGGTGGCGACCGCCACGGGCATGGGCGGGATGTGCGGCTACCTGGGCGCGGCAGTGTTCACCTTGGTGTTCGGCATCCTGGTGACGCAGATTGGCTATAGCCCGCTGTTCGTGGTGCTGGCGGCGTTCGATATCGTGGCGGCGGTGCTGGTGTGGAAGGTCGCGCGGGAGGTGCGGGGGGCGTCGGATGACAGGCCTGCTGCGGTCGCGGCTGGGGCTCTGGCGTAAGGCGTGTGATGGTGGGGCTGCGCAGCAGCCCCACTGCAGGCAAAGCGGTTACAAGGCCTGGTATTGCATCTTGAAGCCCAGGCTCATTTCTTCACCCTGTTGTAGCAGTCGCAAGCCTGGTCGCCCTGGCAGGTGGTGCGCATTGATCGGGTGGCTGACCGGTTCAAAGCAGAAGAACGCCTTGCCTGGTGGGCAGAACAACAAGAAGTGCTCGCAGCCACTGGCCGTGCAGGCCAGCGAATAGCCCGCGCTGGGCTGTTCGATCACGCAACTGCCAGGCCAACCCCCAAACGCATGATCGACACCCGTCGCTGGCAACGCGCCCGGCGCCTCGAAGCACCAGTCTGCAGGCACCTCTGCAAGGTGTGACGGCAGCCGGCCTTCTTCCGCCAGCCACACATGCTGCGCCGCTGCCCGTAGCCGGGTGTCGGGGTAGCGGGGGAAGTAAGGGTGCAGCCCCAGTCCGTACCAGGTGGCAGCTTCGTCCAGGTGGGTAACATGCAAGTCAAGGTTCAGGCAACCCTCATGCAGGTGTACATCCAGCGTCGCCCGGTAGGCAAATGGCAGCGTACTGTCGAGAGACAGCCGGGCGCGGCGCTCGCTGTGGTGGTCCACATGCCAGGCCTGCTGCCAGGCGCTGCCATGAATCGGGTAAGGGTCGTGGGCGGTGTTGGGCGGCAAGGCCAGCCAGCCCTCGGGCCGTGCGAAGCCCCCTTCGGCAATCCGGTTGGACCACGGCGCCAACGGGTAGCAGGCCAGCTGCCGCGGCGTACCGCTGGCCAGCGCGGCGGGGTCGGAGTGGCGCAGTAGCGCCTGCCCGGTCGCTTTCACCTGCCAGTTGATCAGGCTGGCGCCCAGGTCGGGCGTTAGGCTCAATCGGGTCAGGTGGTCTTGCAGGTGCAGTTCGGTCACAGCCATCAGTGGCTCCTTCGAAAGTGTGTGGTCAGCTCGCCCGGCGGTAGGTCAGCAGCACGATGCCGCACACCACCACGGCCCCGCCGATCAACTGCAGGGTGCTCAGGCGTTGATCGAGCAACGCCCAGCCCAGCAGCAAGGTGGCGATCGGCTCGATATTCATCACCGGCGCGTTCTGCGCCATGTTCAGCCGTGGCACACAGACGAACAGCAGGGTAAAGGCCACGCCATACAGCACCACTAGGCTGGCCAAGGCCGCCCAGCCGCTGGCGCTGACGGGCAGTGACAACCCCGAAGGCATCACCCCGCTGACGCCGGCGACCAGCATGCTGGAGAACACGATCAGCAAGGTCAGCAGGCTGCGTACCGGGCCGCGCACGGCTGCCAGTTTGTGATCGGTGATCCACAAGGCGCAGGCGAAGACACATGCAGCGCAGAATGCCAGGCTGACACCCAGGGCCCAGTGCGGGTTGGCATCGCCACTGTCGGCCAGCCGTGCCGGCACATCCAGCGCCAGCACCAGGCCACAAAGGATCAGGCCCATGAACAGCACGGTACGGCCGGTCGGGCGCGCACCGCCCAGCGCCCAGCTAAGCAGTGCCAGCAACATCGGGAAGGTATTGCCCACCAGCAGCGCCAGTGCCACCGGAATGCGCGCCACCGCCGAATACAGGCACAGGCTCTGCGTGGCAATCAGCAGGCCGAGCAGCAATTGCCAGCGCCGTGTGCCCGCCGGCATGCCGAGTGCCTGGCGCTGCCACAACAGCAGGCCAGCCAGGACCAGGAAGGTAATGCCTGAGCGGCAGAGGATCGCCAGCAGCACGCCGGTGCCGTCATCGAACGCGATGCGCGCGGCGATGTGGTTGGCGGCGAACGCGCACGCCAGCAGCGCCAGCAGTGCAATTGCCAGCTTGCGCGGAAAGAGGGTTGCGACAGAAGAGGGAACAGCCATGTGCAGGATCCATTTGCAGAGAACGGGGCTGCAGCGCAGCCCCATTGGCATTTACAGCACGACGCTCGGCAGCCACAGCGAGATGGCCGGGATGTAGGTCACGGCCATCAACACCATGAACAGCGCCAGGTAGAACGGCAGCAGCGCCTTCACCGTGGCCTCGATGCTCACCTTGCCGATGGCCGACCCCACGAACAGCACCGCACCTACCGGTGGTGTGATCAGCCCAATGCCCAGGTTCACCAGCATGATCATGCCGAAGTGCACCGGGTCCACGCCGATGCCGGTAATAACCGGCAGCAGGATCGGGGTGAGGATCAGGATCAGCGGCGCCATGTCCATCACCGTGCCCAGCAGCAACAGCATGAAGTTGATGCACATGAGGATCACATAGCGGTTGTCCGACAGGGTCAGGAACGCTGTGGTGATCTTCGAGGGAATCTGCATCAGCGTCATCACGTAGCCAAAGCTTGCGGCAAAGCCGATCAGGATCATCACGATCGAGATGGTGCGTACCGTGCGGTGCATCAGCTTGGGCAGGTCACGCCACTTGTAGTCGCGGTAGATGAACATGGTCACGAAGAACGACCAGACCACCGCCACGGCTGCCGACTCGGTCGCGGTGAATACGCCCGACAGAATACCGCCGAGGATGATGACCATCGCCATCAACCCCCACAGCGCCTCACCGGCGATCTTCAATGCCTGGCGCAGCGGGATCACTTCGCCTTTGGGGTAGTTGCGTTTCCTCGCGAAGATCAGGCACAGCCCCATCATCACTGCGCTCAGCAACAGCCCGGGCATGACCCCGGCCATGAACAGCGAGGCGATCGACACCGTGCCGCCGGCGGCCAGCGAGTACAGCACCGAGTTGTGGCTGGGCGGGGTCAGCAGCGCCTGCACCGAGCCACTGACGGTCACTGCGGTGGAGAACTCGCGCGGGTAGCCCTTGCGCTCCATTTCCGGGATCAGCACCGAACCTACCGACGCGGTGTCGGCCACGGAAGAGCCAGAGATTGCGCCAAAGAACGTCGAGGCCATGATGTTGACCAGCGACAGCCCGCCGCGCACGAAGCCCACCAGCACCCCGGCGAACGCCACCAGCCGGCGTGACATACCGCCTTCGGCCATGATCGCGCCTGCAAGCACGAAGAACGGAATCGCCAGCAGCGAAAACTTGTTAACCCCACTGGCGACCTGGATCATCATCGCCTGCAGCGGGATGTCGATCCACCAGGCGCCGATCAGTGCCGACAGGCCCAGCGCATAGGCCACCGGCATGCCGATCAGGATCAGCGCGATGAAACTGCCCAACAGAATGAACGCATCCATTTATGCCGCTCCTTCGCTTTCTTCTACCTGGTCGAAGCGCACCGCCTTGCGGTTGCTCTGATCGCCCAGCAGGAGTTTTTCCAGCACGAACATCAACGTCAGCACGCCACCGACGGGGATCGGCGCGTACGTCATGCCCACCCGCACACCGGGCAGCGAGGCCAGCGACTGGTTCCAGGTGGTGATGCACAGCTTGGTGCCGTAGTAGGTCATGAACACGCACACCACGATCATCAGCAGTTGCACCAGCAGCGCGACCAGCTGGCGCTGCAGGGGTGGCAAACGGTCGGTGATCATCCCCACCGCCATATGCGCCCCGGCGCGGTAGCTGGCCGCGGCACCGACGAATGTGAACACCACCATCAGCAGGATCGAGACCGGCTCTGGCCAGCTGGAGCCGGTGCCCAGCACGTAGCGGGCGAAGATGCCCCACGGAATGATCAGCGTCATGGTCAGGATCGACAGGCCCGCGATCCAGATGCAGCTGCGGTACAGCGTGTCGTTCACGCTCAGGAAAAGCGATTTCATAGGCATCACCAAAGCGGCAGGGCGGCGGCCGCCGCACTGCCGAGGTCGTCTTGGAAGGGGCCGGTATTACTGGACGGCGTCGATACGCTTCATCAGGTCGGCGTACGGCGCGCCGTACTTCTCGCGCACCGATGCAGTGGCCTCGAAGAACGGTTTCTTGTCGACCGTGATGAACTCGACGCCTGCAGCCTTGAGCTTCTCTTCGCTGGCGGAGGACTTGGCGTCCCACAGCGCACGTTCTTCCATCTGCGCCTCACGTGCGACCTTCTTCACCAGTGTTTGCTGCTCGGCGGTGAGCTTGTTCCAGGTGGTCTTGGACATCACCACCGGCTCCGGCAGGATCAGGTGGCCGGTGAGGGTGTAGTACTTGGCGCTCTGGAAGTGGTTGTGTTCGAGCAGGGTCGGCGGGTTGTTTTCGGCGCCGTCGATCACGCCCGTCTGCAGGGCGCTGAAGATCTCGCCGGTGTCCATGGCGATGCCGTTGCCGCCCATGGCGTTCATCATGTCGATGAACAACGGGTTGCCCTGCACGCGGATCTTCATGCCCTTGAGGTCTTCCAGGCTGCGTACCGGTTTTTTCGTGTAGATGCTGCGCGAGCCGCCATCCATCCAGGCCAGTGCCACCAGGTTGAATTCGGAGTTGGTGATCTTGTCGAGGATCTCCTGGCCGATGTCGCCGTCGATGATCTTGCGCATGTGCTCATGGTCGCGGAACACGAACGGCATGTTGAACACATTCACATCCGGCACCACCGGGCCGACGATACCCAGGCTGACCCGGGTCATCTGCACGGCACCGATCTGCGCCTGCTCGATCACTTCCTTCTCGGAGCCGAGTACCCCACCGGCGAACATCTTGAAGGTGATTTCGCCATTGCTGGCGGCTTCGAGCTTCTTGCCCATGTTCTGTTCGGCGACCACGGTCGGGTAGCCGGCCGGGTGGATTTCGGCGAACTTGATGTCCAGCGCGGAGGCCGGCATCGACAGGCTGAAGGCGAAGGGGAGTACGGCAAGGAGCAGCTTGCGTTTGAAGGTCATGTTGAAACTCCGTGGTTTTTATTATCCGGTTTCGTTTGTGCGAGCGTTGTTGGCAGAGCGGTTGTTCAGCCTCGGTAGGCGGGCTCCTCCAGGCCTTTGACGCCGAGTTCGAAGGCAAATACCCCACCGGCCAGCGGCTGGTCGGAGAGGTCGATGCCCGCAGGGCGGATCGAGGTGACGAACAGGGTGTCCAGGTTGGCGCCGCCAAAGGCGCACATCGCGGGTTTCTTCACCGGTACGTTCAGTGAGCGGTCGAGGCGGCCATCGGGGGTGAAGCGGTGGATCTGGCCGGCGTCGTTGCCGCAGATCCAGTAGCAGCCATCCTGATCGATGGCGGCGCCGTCGGGGCGGCCGGGGAAGGCCTGCATGTCGACGAACAGGCGTTTGTTGTGGGGCGTGCCGCTGTCGATGTCGTAGTCGAATACCCAGATCTTCTGCACGTTGGGGTGCGAGTCCGAGAGGTACATGCGCGTGCCGTCGGGGCTGAAGGCCAGGCCATTGGGCACGATCATGCCGTCCTGCTGCAGGTGCAACTGCCCTTCGCCGTCATGCCGGTACAGCGCCCCGACCGGAGCGCCTTGCGGCATGTCCATCAGCATGGTGCCAGCCCAGAAGCGGCCTTGGCGGTCGCAGCGGCCATCGTTGAAGCGCATGCCGCCCATGGCATGTTCGACGCGACTGAGCAAACGGCTGTCGAGGCTGCCATCGGCCTGGGTTTCGAGGGCGAAGATGCCGCTCTCCATCCCTGCAACCCAGCCCTGTTCGGTGCGTGCGATGCAGGCCAGCATTTCGTCACCTTGCCAGGTGTGGTGGGCACCGTCAGGCTGCCAGCGATGCAGCTGGCGGGCGGGGATATCGACCCAGTACAGGGCTTGTTCGGTGGGGTGCCACACAGGGCTCTCGCCGGTACCGTTACGGGCGTCGACGATCAGTTCGCAATTCATGGCCGTGCCTCCTGGCGCGCTGGGGTCAGTTGAACGGTCCGGCCACGGCGAAGGCGCCGCCCTGATAGACCATGCTCGGGTCATCGGCGGCAGGCGCCGGTTGCGCTTCAACCGCTTCGCGGAACACCTCGGAGGTGTCTTTGGGCTCATAGCCCAGGTGCGCGGCATGGCGGTTGTCCCACCACACGGTGCGGTTGTCGGAGGCGCCATAGACGACGGTGTGGCCGACGTCTGGCGTGAACAGCCCGCGCTCGATCAGTTGCACCAGGTCGTCGTAGCTGAGCCAGGTGCACAACATGCGCGGGTTCTGCGGTTGCGGGAACGAGGAGCCGATGCGAATGCTCACGGTCTCGATGCCATAGCGGTCGAAGTAGAAGCTGGCGACATCCTCGCCATAGCACTTGGACAGCCCGTAGTAACTGTCGGGGCGGCGCGGGGCGTGGGCGTCGATGCGCTCGTCCTGGCGGTAGAAGCCGATGGTGTGGTTGGAGCTGGCGAAGATGATGCGCTTGACCCCATGCTTGCGCGCCGCCTCGTAGACGTGGAACACGCCGCAGATGTTGGGGCCGAGGATGTCTTCGAAGGAATGCTCGGTGGACACGCCGCCGAAGTGGATGATGGCGTCTACGCCTTCGACCAGTGCATGCACAGCGGCTTTGTCGGCGAGGTCGCAGGTCACGACTTCTTCATGCGGGCCCGCAGCGGGCGCCATCGGGCTGATATCGGAAAGGCGCAGGACCTCGGCGTAGCCTTGCAGGCGTTCGCGAAGGACCTTGCCCAGGCCGCCTGCGGCTCCGGTGAGCAGCAGGCGATTGAGGGGGGTAGTGGTCATGGCCGGCTCATTGTTAGTTGTTGTAGGTTGTCGTATGACTTCGTTGATTATTGGCAGTGGCGTTGGCTGTTGTCAATGAGGCGTGTGCGGCTTCGCCTGGTCAGGTGGTCAACTGTAGGAGCGGCCTTGCGTCGCGAAAGGGCTGCGCAGCGGCCCCAGGACTCTACCGGCCCCGCCATTGCTGGGCCCGCTTTGCGGGCCTTTCGCGACGCAAGGCCGCTCCTACAGGGAAGCCTGGGTTACAACAGCGACAGGGGGTAGTTGAAGATCAACCGGTTCTCATCGAACTCGTTGTTGCTGTAATCCCGGCGAATACTCGAGTTACGCCACTTCACACTCAAGTCCTTGAACGCCCCGCTCTGGATCACATAGGCCAGCTCCGTCTCGCGCACCCATTCCTTGCCATCGGTAACCGCCCCTGTGTGCACATCCTGCCCGCTGATGTAGCGGTTCATCAATGTCAGCCCAGGCACCCCGACGGTGACGAAGTTGAAGTCGTGCCGCACCTGCCACGACCGCTCATTGGCGTTATCGAAGCTTGAGTTGTAGCTGTCGTTGGCCAGCGTCCCGCCGCTGGTGCCGTTGACCCGCATCCAGGTATCGCCATCGACCTTCTGCAGGCCGACCCAGAAGGTGTTGCCGCCGTACTTGGCCGAGAACATCCCCGAATAGGTCTTGTTGTCCAGCTGCCCGGCACGTTCGGAGCCGTCTTCATCGCCATGGAAGTAGCCCAGGTTGGCACCCAGGGTCCAGTCACCCACTGGCTGGCTGTGGCTCAGTTGCAGGTACTGCTGCTGGTAGACGTCCTTGAGCACTGCATTCCACAGCCCGACCAGCGTGCGGTCCTGGTTGAACTTGTATTCGCCGCCGACGAAGTTGAAGCGGTCCGACAGCCCACCGCCGTAGCTCATGTCCTCCATGCTCGCGTCGTTGCGCGGGCTGTTGCCACGGAACTGCCCGCCATACAGCGTCAGCCCGGCGATCTCGTTGGAGGTGACCTGCCCCCCGCGGAACGTCTGCGGCAGCGAACGGCCATCGTCGGAACGCAGAATCGGCAGCACCGGCATCCATTCCCCGATCTTCAGCTCGGTCTTCGAGATCCGCGCCTTGCCTGCCACCGCCAGCCGCCCGTAATCATCGGCCGGCCGCCCATCGTCGTGGCGCGGCAGCAGCGCGGTGCCGTAGGTGCCGCCACCGCCATCGAGCTTGACCGACCACAGCCCCAGCACATCCACACCGAACCCCACCGGCCCCTCGGTGAACCCCGAGCGGGCATCGAGGATGAAGCTCTGCGTCCATTCCTCGGCCTTGCTTTGCGGGTTGCTGGGGTTGGTGAAGTTGCGGTTGATGTAGAAGTTGCGCAGGCCGAGCGTGGCCTTGGAATCTTCGATGAAGCCCGCCGCCACGCTGGTGCCCGGCAGGCTCCCGAGCATGCCGGCGCCCAGCAGGGCAAAGGGGAGGGTTTGGCAGATTTTCATTATTGTTGTGCTCCACAAAGGGGTGTGGCAGCCCGTCCACCGGGCACGCGCAAGCGGCCTGCGGCGAGGGCGGGTGGGTAACGGACCGGTCAGGGCCTAGGGGGTGAAAACGGGACAGGCGAGCGGCGAGGGTAGTGCGCGAGGTGTGTCGACATGGGATCTTCCACTGATTGTTGTTTTTGTTATGCGTTGTCGTACAACTTGGGCGATTTTTAGCAAGTGGGGAGGGGGATGTCAACGCTTTGTGGTGCGATGGTTTTGTGGAGGTACTATGACCTTGGTTTTGGTGCAGGTTCTCGACGGGGATCGCGAATAGGCTGGCGGGTGTATGCCTTGAGTGTTGCAGCGCCTGTGAGATCGAGCGCCGCGCGCGGGCGGCGCTCGATCTCACAGGCGCTGTAACACTCAAGACATGCACCCGTGAACCCAAAACGGCACCCGAAGGCGGCGGCAGCCAGCCCCTATTTCACCCGCGCAAACACCTTCGCCAGCGCCTCCACCGCTACCCGCATCTCGGCTGGCGTCTGCGCCGCGAACCCCATCAACAGGCCGGTATCATTGCGCGGCGTCGCATACAAACTGCCGAGCCCCAGCAGATCAATCCCTACCACGCGCGCCGCCTCGACCACCGCCTCTTCAGGCAAACCCTGCACGAAATGGCAGGGCATCTGCAGCCCGCCGGCCGGGATGCACGGCGCCAGAAACGCCCCCAGATGCTTGTGCACGAGCTCAGCCAGCACGTCCCGTCTCTCGGCATACAGCGCCCGCATGGCCCGCACATGAGCCGTGTAATGCCCGCCCTCCATGAACCTTGCCAAGGTCAGTTGCGCAATGGACGCGTTATGCCCGTCCTGCAGCGTGCGTGCGCTGGTCATCGGGGCGACGAGCGAGGGGGGCAACAGCAGGTAGCCGATACGCAGGCCGGCAAACAGCGACTTGGTGAAGGTACCGATGTAGAGCGTGCGGTCATGCGCGTCCAGGCCCTGCACGCAGGCAGTCGGCCGGCCTTCGTAGTGGAACTCGCTGTCGTAGTCGTCTTCGATGATCCAGGCACGCTGCTGCCGGGCCCATTCGATCGCCTGCAGGCGCCTGTCCAGCGACAAGGTCGCGCCGGTGGGGTATTGGTGGGAGGGCGTAAGAAAAACCGCCCTGGCATTGACGCCCAGCCGCGCCATGTCCTCTACCCGCATGCCGTTTTCATCCACCGGCACGGGCACGCCTACGAGGCCTGCGGCGGCGATGGCTTTGCGGGTGCCTTGGTAGAGCGGGTCTTCGACCAGCACCTGATCGCCGGCATCCATGAGCACTTGGGCGCACAGGCCAAGTGCCTGCTGCGAGCTGGTGAGGATCAGCACCCGATCGGCAGTCGCCTGAGCCCCCCGTTCGAGGTTGAGGTAGTCAGCGATCGCGCTGCGCAGCGCAGGCATGCCTTGTGGCGCACTGTGCTCCAGCGCCTGGGTGCCATATTCCTTGTAAACCTGGCGCTCCAGCTTCTCCCAGGTTGCCAGGGGAAACTGCCGGGTCTCGGCAACCCCCGGTGCGAACGGGCGCGGCCCCTGGAAGTTGTTTACGCCCCCGCTGTGCAGCACGGCCATTGCTCTGCGGCTCAGGTGAGCTGGCTCATCGCAGAGCACCTCGCGTTGGCGCTTGCGCCGCGGCAGGTGCCGCGCGCGTTGTGACACGAAGCTTCCGCTGCCCACCCGGCGCTCGATGAAGCCCTCTGCATGCAACTGGCTGTATGCCGCCTCGACGGTATCCCGCGAGACGCCCAGGGAAAGCGCCAGCGGGCGTGAAGCCGGCAGCGACTTGCCGACCGGCAATGCGCCCTCAAGGATCAATTGGCGAATCGCCCTCTGGATCCGTACGTGCAGCGACAACGCCCCATGGGCGGGGTCACTCATCCAGGCTTTCACCGATTGCAACTGTGCATGTTTGAACATTGGTCTGCTTCACTTGCGAAAAGTGGCGGGGCTATTCAGGCCATTCTATCGCTATAAATGCACCTGTTTTCCGACCATTCCCACATTGAGAGGGGTTCACCATGACAGTTGCACAAACATTGGTTTCGGTTCGCGAGTTGAAGCAGAGCGATTTGCAGCAATGGAGCGCGTATTGGGAGCAGTATCAGGCGTTCTACAAAGTAGAGCTGAGCAAGGCCACGACCGAACTGACCTGGGCCCGTTTCTTCGACCCGGCCGAGCCCGTGCACTGCGCCGTGGCCACGGACGGTGAGCGGGTGCTCGGCTTCGTCCATTATGTGTTCCATCGCTCGACCTGGGGGCGTAACGACTTCTGCTACCTGGAAGACCTGTTCGTTTGCCCGAGCACACGGGGCAAGAAGGTGGGCAAGCAGTTGATCGAGTTTGTGCAGGGCCAGGCGCAGGAGAAGGGCTGTGACCGGCTCTACTGGCATACCCAGGAAACCAACCAGACCGCACAGCGGCTGTACGACTGGATCGCTGAGAAGCCCGGGGTGATCGAATACCGGATGGCGCTGGCTTGAATGCGAGCTGACCCACCTGGTTTGTTCAGCCCGGCGCATATCCTGTGGGAGTGGGCATGCCCTGGGTACAAACCGAAGACATGATTTACCCGCCAAGGCGGCAGCACACAGTACTGTTACCAAGGCACGGGATTGATTGATCACTAACGTACAGCCCAAAAAAAAGGCTGCCAATTGGCAGCCTTCTTGTTTCTCAGCCCGGACAATCAATCCCAGCTCAAAGCCCCGCCAGTCTGATACTCGATCACACGCGTCTCAAAGAAGTTCTTCTCCTTCTTCAAGTCCATGATCTCGCTCATCCATGGGAACGGGTTGGTGGTGCCTGGGTACTCTTCCTTCAGGCCAATCTGGGTCAGGCGGCGGTTGGCGATGAACTTGAGGTAGTCCTCCATCATCGCGGCGTTCATGCCCAGTACGCCACGCGGCATGGTATCGCGGGCGTATTCGATCTCCAGTTGGGTCCCTTGCAGGATCATCTGGGTCGCTTCTTCCTTCATCGAGGCATCCCACAGGTGCGGGTTCTCGATCTTGATCTGGTTGATCACGTCGATACCGAAGTTCAGGTGCATCGACTCGTCACGCAGGATGTACTGGAACTGCTCGGCAACGCCGGTCATCTTGTTGCGGCGGCCCATCGACAGGATCTGGGTGAAGCCGCAGTAGAAGAAGATGCCTTCGAGTACGCAGTAGTAGGCGATCAGGTTGCGCAGCAGCTCTTTGTCGGTTTCCGGGGTGCCGGTGTTGAATTCCGGGTCGGAGATGGCGCGGGTGTACTTCAGGCCCCAGGCGGCTTTTTTCGCGACCGACGGGATCTCGTGGTACATGTTGAAGATCTCGCCTTCATCCATGCCCAGCGACTCGATGCAGTACTGGTAGGCGTGGGTGTGGATCGCCTCTTCGAAGGCCTGGCGCAGGATGTACTGGCGGCACTCCGGGTTTGTGATCAGGCGGTACACGGCCAGGGCCAGGTTGTTGGCAACCAGGGAGTCGGCGGTGGAGAAGAAGCCCAGGTTGCGCATGACGATGCGGCGCTCGTCTTCGGTCAGGCCGTCCTGGCTCTTCCACAGGGCGATGTCGGCGGTCATGTTGACCTCTTGCGGCATCCAGTGGTTGGCGCAGCCGTCGAGGTACTTCTGCCAGGCCCAGTCGTACTTGAACGGTACCAGCTGGTTGAGGTCGGCGCGGCAGTTGATCATGCGCTTTTCGTCGACCGCAACGCGGGCAGCGGAGCCTTCCAGCTCGGCCAGGCCTTCAGCAACGTCGAGGGCGTCGAGGGCGGCCTTGGCGCGTTTTACGGCTTCGGAGTCAGAAGCGGTAGCAGCACGGGCTTCCAGGGCGGCGGCACCGCCGGCGCTGTCGAGCTTGTCGAGGGTGGCGGCGGCGTTGGCCTGCGCAGGGGTGTTGCCTTTGGCGGCTACTTCGCCGTCTTCGTTGTCGAATTCGTCCCAGCTCAGCATGGTTTGGCTCCTGCTTGAGGGTTGCCCTGAGGCAACCGGTTGGATTTTAAGAATGTGATGCCTGACGCAAGGCCGTTACGGCGAATGGACAGCTCGAGAGGCTGACTCTCGTTACATCTGACGTGTGCCTGGCCAGGCCTCGGGGAGGGGCCAGGGACTTGAATGGGTGCCCTTTTCAGAGGGGGCGCAGTATACCGGAATTCGTCTTCGATCGGGGCGCGTGTCTGGCGGTCGGGGGTAACTTTTTCGACCGGTTTTAGGTGCGTCCGTTCACGAGGCTTGTGTCGGCATCTACGGGGTGGAAGTGTAGCGGCAAAAAGCGCATGGCACTACATGTGGTGTGTTTTAATTTTAGCAGCACATTATGTTGTGTCTGGCGCGATTCTTGTAGGAGCGGCCTTGTGTCGCGAAAGGGCTGCGTAGCGGCCCCATGGATACCCGCGGCGACGCTAAAATCCTGGGGCCGCTGCGCAGCCCTTTCGCGACACAAGGCCGCTCCTACAGAACCGCGTTCAGCCGGCCACTGCGCAGATACAAAAATGCCGCAAAGGGGCACCCGTGGGCACCCCTTTTGCGGCATCAGGCCTTACTGGCAGGCTTCGCAGTCAGGCTCGTCGATGGCGCAAGCTTTCGGCACTGGTGCCGGGCCGGCAGCCTGGACCGGGGCGCTGTCGCCGCCGCTGGAAACGGCGTTGAGCTTGCCGGTGTTGATGGTCGACTTCTCGGTGCTGGTCGCGGCCAGGGCACGGAGGTAGTAGGTAGTTTTCAGACCACGGTACCAGGCCATGCGGTAGGTCACGTCCAGCTTCTTGCCCGAAGCGCCGGCAATGTACAGGTTCAGCGACTGAGCCTGGTCGATCCACTTCTGGCGACGCGAGGCGGCATCGACGATCCACTTGGTCTCGACTTCGAACGCAGTGGCGTACAGGTCTTTGAGCTCTTGTGGAATACGCTCGATCTGCTGCACCGAACCGTCGTAGTACTTCAGGTCGTTGATCATGACCGAGTCCCACAGGCCGCGGGCCTTCAGGTCGCGGACCAGGTACGGGTTGATCACGGTGAATTCGCCCGACAGGTTCGATTTCACGTACAGGTTCTGGTAGGTCGGCTCGATGGACTGCGATACGCCGGTAATGTTGGCGATGGTCGCGGTCGGCGCGATGGCCATGATGTTCGAGTTACGAATACCTTTTTGTACGCGAGCACGCACCGGTGCCCAGTCCAGGGTCTCGTTCAGGTCGACATCGATGTACTTCTGGCCACGGGCTTCGATCAGGATCTGTTGCGAATCCAGCGGCAGGATGCCCTTGGACCACAGCGAACCTTGGAAGGTCTCGTAGGCGCCACGCTCGTCGGCCAGGTCGCAGGAAGCCTGGATCGCATAGTAGCTGACCGCTTCCATCGACTTGTCGGCGAACTCGACGGCAGCGTCGGAGCCGTAGGCGATGTGCTGCAGGTACAGTGCGTCCTGGAAGCCCATGATGCCCAGGCCGACCGGGCGGTGCTTGAGGTTCGAGTTACGCGCTTGCGGCACCGAGTAGTAGTTGATGTCGATCACGTTGTCGAGCATGCGCACGGCGGTGTTCACGGTGCGTTGCAGCTTGGCGGTGTCCAGCTTGCCATCGACAATGTGGTTCGGCAGGTTGATCGAGCCCAGGTTGCAGACCGCGATCTCGTCCTTGTTGGTGTTCAGGGTGATCTCGGTGCACAGGTTCGAGCTGTGGACCACGCCCACGTGCTGCTGCGGCGAACGCAGGTTGCACGGGTCCTTGAAGGTCAGCCATGGGTGGCCGGTCTCGAACAGCATCGACAGCATCTTGCGCCACAGGTCTTTGGCCTGGATGGTCTTGAACACCTTGATCTTGTTGTACTCGGTCAGGGCTTCGTAGTACTCGTAGCGCTCTTCGAAGGCCTTGCCGGTCAGGTCGTGCAGGTCTGGCACTTCCGACGGCGAGAACAGGGTCCACTTGCCGTCATCGAAGACGCGCTTCATGAACAGGTCAGGGATCCAGTTGGCGGTGTTCATGTCGTGGGTACGACGACGGTCATCACCGGTGTTCTTGCGCAGCTCGATGAATTCTTCGATGTCCAGGTGCCAGGTTTCCAGGTAGGCACAGACAGCGCCCTTGCGCTTGCCGCCCTGGTTGACCGCAACGGCGGTGTCGTTGACCACTTTCAGGAAGGGTACGACGCCCTGGGATTTACCGTTGGTGCCCTTGATGTAGGAGCCCAGTGCACGCACAGGGGTCCAGTCGTTGCCCAGGCCACCGGCGAATTTCGACAGCATGGCGTTGTCGTGGATCGCGTGGTAGATGCCCGACAGGTCGTCCGGCACGGTGGTCAGGTAGCAGCTGGACAGCTGCGGGCGCAGGGTACCGGCGTTGAACAGGGTCGGGGTCGAGGCCATGTAGTCGAAGGACGACAACAGGTTGTAGAACTCGATCGCACGGGCTTCTTTTTCTTTCTCTTCCAGCGCCAGGCCCATGGCCACGCGCATGAAGAACACCTGTGGCAGCTCGAAGCGCACGCCATCCTTGTGGATGAAGTAGCGGTCGTACAGGGTCTGCAGGCCCAGGTAGGTGAATTGCTGGTCGCGCTCGTGGTTGATCGCCTTGCCCAGTTTTTCCAGGTCGAAGTCGGCCAGGGCCGGGTTCAGCAGTTCGAACTCGATACCTTTGGCGATGTAGGCGGGCAGGGCCTTGGCGTACAGCTCGGCCATCTCGTGGTGGGTGGCGCTGTCGGCAACGCTGAGGAAGCCCAGGCCTTCGGCACGCAGGGTGTCCATCAGCAGGCGGGCGGTGACGAACGAGTAGTTCGGCTCACGCTCGACCAGGGTACGGGCGGTCATCACCAGGGCGGTGTTGACGTCCTTGATGGCCACGCCGTCGTACAGGTTCTTCAGGGTTTCGCGCTGGATCAGGTCGCCATCGACTTCGGCCAGGCCTTCGCAGGCTTCGCTGATGATGGTGTTCAGGCGCGCCATGTCGAGCGGCGCCATGCTGCCGTCGGCCAGGGTGATGCGGATGCTTGGGTGCGGCTCGACCACAGCGTCGGTGTTGGCGCGGGTGGCGCGCTCTTTCGCGCGCTGGTCGCGGTAGATCACGTAGTCGCGGGCGACTTTCTGCTCACCGGCACGCATCAGGGCCAGTTCGACCTGGTCCTGGATTTCTTCGATGTGGATGGTGCCACCCGATGGCATGCGACGCTTGAACGTGGCGGTGACCTGCTCGGTCAGGCGCGCGACGGTGTCGTGGATGCGCGACGAAGCGGCGGCGGTGCCGCCTTCAACTGCGAGGAACGCCTTGGTGATGGCCACGGTGATCTTGTCGTCGGTGTAGGGGACGACAGTGCCGTTACGCTTGATCACGCGCAGTTGGCCGGGCGCGGTGGCAGCCAGATCCTGGTTGGCATCGGCGGCCTGCGGCACCTGGGCCTGCGGGTTCTCGCGAGTTGTGTCGGTTTGCATGGGTGGGTGTCTCCACAGTTTCTATATTGTACAGGCGCCTTTTGAGCGCCCACCGTTCCGTCCACTTGCTCGATCACCTGGCGGGGGATGCGTCATGCGCGCGCATCCGCCCGCTCGGGCGTACCGACTTCGGGACAGACTCAGGAATAAGGGGCAATAGCTTGCCGCTCCCTGGCCGAAGTCAAAGGCTTTGGGCTGAGCCCAAAAGCTGTTGCAGTTCAGTACTCCGCTGGAGCGGTATGGCTGGTCAGATCACCTGAAGTTCAACCGTAAAATGGAATAATTTGCCGGGTTGACTTTTGTGTGTGATTTTGCACGAACCCCAACATCTAGTGGTTCGCTGCGATCGGGATACAAGATAATGCGGTATTGGGGTCTTTGCAAGGCGAGCGCCTGTGGATAAGTTGTGCGTACTTTGTGGGTATGGCCTGTAGGCCTTGTGCCAAGTGGTTTGCAGTATTTTTCTTTCGCTCGCTGCCCCAAGGCAGAATTTTGAGGGCGCGAACCCTACCACAAAAAACGGTTCAGTCCAGTGGCTTGTGCGGCACCGCTGGCCGGTTGGCAGTACCCGGGGCGGCACGTAGTATCGGCCACAGAACAACAACAATTGCAAAGGCACAGGCCATGGACCAACCCGCACCGCGCATCCTCATCGTTGAAGACGACCAGCGCCTGGCCGAGCTCACGGCCGAATACCTCCAGGCCAACGGCTTCGATGTGGCCGTCGAGGGCGATGGTGGCCGCGCCGTGCGGCGAATCGTCGACAGCCAGCCCGACCTGGTGGTGCTCGACCTCATGCTGCCCGGTGAAGACGGCCTGAGCATCTGCCGCCGGGTACGCAGCCAGTACGCGGGCGCGATCCTCATGCTCACCGCCCGCAGCGACGAGCTCGACCAGGTGCAGGGGCTGGACCTGGGCGCCGACGACTATGTCTGCAAACCTGTGCGCCCGCGCTTGCTGCTGGCCCGTATCCAGGCCCTGCTGCGGCGCAGCGAGGCGCCGGAAAGCAAGCGCCAGGCCCTGGCCTTTGGTGCGCTGCGCATCGACAACCGCCTGCGCGAAGCCCGGCTGGGCGAGCAGCTGATAGACCTGACCGGCGCCGAATTCGACCTGCTCTGGTTGCTGGCCAGCAACGCCGGCCGGGTGCTGTCGCGCGAGCAACTGTTCACCGCCCTGCGCGGTGTCGGCTACGACGGCCAGGACCGCTCCATCGATGTGCGCATCTCCAAGATCCGCCCCAAGATCGGTGACGACCCGATCCACCCACGCCTGATCAAGACCCTGCGCAGCAAGGGCTACCTGTTCGTCGGCGAGGCGCCATGAACAACTCGATCTTTCTGCGCATCTATGGCGGCATGCTCGCCGTGCTGGTGCTGGTGGCGCTGCTCGGCGTGCTCAGCCTGCACCTGGTCAACGAAGTGCGCGCCGCCCAGCACCGCGAGGGCCTGGCCCAGGGTACCTTCAGCCTGATGGCTGACAACCTGGCCGGGCAGAACGAAACCGAACGCAAGCGTTCGCTGCTGATGTGGGAGCGCCTGCTCGGGGTGCCGCTGGCGCTGCAGCCGATGTCGGCGCGTACCCTCGATGGCGGCCAGCGTGCCCGCCTGTACCGTGGCCTGGTGGTGGTCGAGAAGACCGGCCCGCACGCCGCCCAGGTGCTGCGCAAGGTCGGCCGCGAGGAGGTGCTGCTGGTGGCCCAGGTGAAGCAGGTCAGCGAGCAACTGGCGCGGGCCACCCTTTATCTGTTGGCCGACGAACTGGTGCGTTACCCGGTTACCGAGCAGCAGCAACGCCTGGCGCAACTCAAGCAGAGCAAGGGCTTTGGTTTTGACATTGCCTTGCAGCGCCTGGAGCGGGTTGGCCTGGATGACGACCAGCGGCGCCGGGTCGAGGAGGGCGACACGGTCATGGCCCTGGGCAAGGATGGCGATTCGATCCGGGTATTCGCCGGGCTGTCGGGCTCGCCCTGGGTGCTGGAAATCGGCCCGTTGCATCAGTTGAACCCCTATCCGCCGCAGCTGCTGATCTTGATCGCCTTCCTTGGGCTGTGCCTGATCGGGCTGGTGGTGTACCTGCTGGTGCGTCAGCTGGAGCGGCGTGTGTCGGGGTTGGAGGTCGCCGCCACGCGTATTGCCCAGGGCAGCCTCGACACGCGGGTACCGGCTGGCGATGCCGATTCGGTCGGGCGCCTGGCTGCGGCATTCAACGGCATGGCCGAACATTTGCAGCGCTCGCTGACCATGCAGCGCGAGCTGGTGCGGGCGGTGTCCCACGAGCTGCGCACGCCGGTGGCGCGGCTGCGTTTTGGCCTGGAGATGATAGAGACCGCGAGCACTGAGCAGGCCCGTGCCAAACACTTGGCTGGCATGGATGGCGACATCCAGGACCTGGACAAACTGGTCGACGAAATGCTGACTTACGCACGGCTTGAGCAAGGCGCACCGGCCCTGAAGTTCCAGCGGGTCGACCTGGATGCGTTGCTGGACCGGGTGATCGAGGAGCTGGCGCCGCTGCGCGCTGAAATCAAGGTGGTGCGCGGCGCATGCCAAGGGGGTGAGAGCGAAGGCGCCTGGGTCGAAGCCGAGCCGCGCTACCTGCACCGGGCCCTGCAGAACCTGGTGAGCAACGCCATGCGCCATGCCGAGGCCGAGGTGCGCCTGAGCTACCAGTTGGGTCAGCAACGCTGCCGGGTCGACGTGGAAGACGACGGCCCGGGTATCCCGGAAGGGTTCTGGGACCGCATCTTCACGCCCTTCACCCGGCTCGACGACAGCCGCACCCGTGCGTCGGGCGGGCATGGCCTGGGCCTGTCGATCGTTCGGCGTATCATCTACTGGCACGCAGGCCGGGCCACGGTAGGGCGCAGCGAAACCCTCGGCGGTGCCTGCTTCAGCCTGAGCTGGCCGCGGGCACAGGCGCCGCTGTAGGGCTCAGACGCTGATCAGGCTGAGCAGGTGGCCGTCCTGAAGGCAGAACTGGCCTTGCAGCTCGGTGCCCTGCTGCCACTCGGCCGATAGGTCGGTGAGCAGGCGCAGGCGGGCCAGGCCCTCGGCCGACCATTCCAGCACCTCGGCGTGCTCGAAATAGAAACGCTGGCGGGTCAGCGGGTAGAGGGTCTTGAACAGGCTTTCCTTGAGCGAGAAGGTCAGGGTCACTGCCAGGCCGAGCTGGCGGCGGTCCAGGCGCTCTATTTCGGCGGGCGTGAGGATTTCGGCCAGCAGGCGCTCGGCGCGTTCGTCGTCCAGCAGCGCTTCCTGGTCCAGGCCCAGGCCGCGGCAACTGCCCTGGCCGGCGACCACGGCGGCGGCCCAGCCTTGGCCGTGGGTGATCGAGCCGTGAATGCCGGCGGGCCAGATGGGCGAGCGGTCTTCATGGCTGGCTGGCACGTAGTTGCGGCCGTCCAGGCGTTGCAGCGCGGCACGGGCGCAGACACGGCCGGCCAGGTACTCGGCCTGGCGCTTGGCCACCGAGCGTTGCAGGCTGGCGCTGGGGACGATGCCGGCACGCTGGAAGTCGTCGGCAGCCAGGCGGGCGGGGTCGAAGGCGCAACTGACCAGCACCGCACCTGGCAGCGGGCGGGGCAGGGGCCAGTGGTGCTGAAGCGGGGCGCAGCAGGTGGGGAGTGTGTTCATGGGGGGTATTGTGCCAGCCGTAGCGGCTGTAGGGGAGGTGGGCGCGTCGGGGGCGCTTGCGCCCCCAGCGATCATTACTGGAACGCCTTCTTGAAGAACGCCTGCATATCCTTCCACGAGCTTTCATCAGCCGCTTTGTTGTAACCAATGTCTGGCCCGCCATGCTCGCCATGGCTCAAGCGGTCGGCATCCGGGTTGGTAAACCCATGCTTGGCCTCAGGAATACTGACGAACTGGTAATTGACCTTGGCCGCGTCCATTTCCGCCTTGAACGCTGCAACCTGCTCCTCGGTCACCATGCTGTCTGCCGCGCCGTGCTCGACCAGTATGTCGGCCCTGACCACGCCGGGCTTGGCCGGGGTCTGTGTGGCCAATGCCCCATGGAAACTCACCACGCCGTCCAGCTTCTCACCCCGGCGCGCCGCATCGAGCACCACCTTGCCGCCAAAGCAGTAACCCACGGCGCCAAATTGGTGCTTGTTCACGTTGGGCTGCTTTTTCAGCAACTCAAGGCCTGCGTCGAAGCGCGCGGCCGCCGCTGCCGGGTCTTTCATTGCCTCGGCCATGAATGCCTGGGCATCCTGCGGATGCTCGGTGTGCTTGCCATCGCCGTACATGTCGATGGCCAGCGCTTTATAGCCCAGGGCCGCCAGGTCGCGGGCGCGGCGCTTGGCATAGTCGTTCAGGCCCCACCATTCATGCACCACGACGATGCCCGGGCGCTTGTCGTCCAGCGCATCGTCATAGGCGTAGTAGCCGACAAAGCGCTTGCCTTCGTCGTCCTGGTAGGGGATATCGCGGGTCACCACTTGCGCCTGGGCAAGGGCGGCGCTGCACATCAGGGTCAAGGCCAGCAGGGCACGCATGTTCACTACTCCTTGTTCATCGCAAACGGTTCGTTCAGCCGCGGTTCAGCCAGGGTTCAGTCACGGTTCAGGGTGCCCTCCTTACTCTAGCTTCCAGACCGAAACAGCGCATCCAACTGGAGTACGAAGCCATGAAATCCTTCAACACCCTGCTCGCTGCCATGGCCGTTTGCGCCGCTGGCATCACCACCGTCCAGGCCGCCGATGACAATTTCGCCAGCCTGACCTACGGCCAGACCAGCGACAAAGTCCGCAAGTCCGGCCTGCTGCAGCGCAACACCGACAACCTGAACGCCGACGGCATCATCGGCAAGGACGACACCTGGGGTGTGCGTCTGGGCAAAATCAATGACCAGGGTCGCTACTACATGACCTACGACAACGTCTCGGGCGACCACAGCGGCCTCAAGCTGCGCCAGGAAAACCTGCTGGGCAGCTATGACCTGTTCCTGCCGGTGGGCGACACCACCAAGCTGTTCGGCGGTGGCAGCCTGGGCATGACCAAGCTGACCCAGGATTCGCCAGGTGCCAGCCGTGATACCGACTACGGCTACGCGGTCGGCCTGCAGGCCGGTGTGATCCAGGAGATTACCGACAAGGCGTCGGTGGAACTGGGCTACCGTTACCTGCGCACCAATGCCGCGACCGAAGTCGGCCAAAGCGGTGGGCCCAAGGACGGCACCCTGCGCCTGACCAGCAGTGCACAGACGTATCTGTCGGCCAACTACAAGTTCTGAGGTAGTTGTTATCCTGTACTGCCCTGTGCGCGGGTAAACCCGCGTACAGGGCAGTACAGGCCATAAAAAAGGAGCTGCACATGAAACTGCTGGTGGTCGAGGACGAAGCCCTGCTTCGCCATCACCTCTACACGCGCCTGGGCGAAAGCGGCCATGTGGTCGAGGCGGTGGCCGATGCCGAAGAAGCGCTGTACCAGGCCGAGCAGTACCACTTTGACCTGGCCGTGATCGACCTGGGGCTGCCGGGCATGAGCGGCCTCGAACTCATTGGTCGCCTGCGCAGCCAGGACAAGACCTTCCCCATTCTCATCCTCACCGCCCGTGGCAACTGGCAGGACAAGGTCGAAGGCCTGGCCGCCGGTGCCGACGACTACCTGGTCAAGCCCTTTCAGTTCGAAGAGCTCGAAGCGCGCCTCAACGCCCTGCTGCGCCGCTCCAGCGGTTTCACCCAGTCGACCATCGCCGCCGGGCCACTGGTACTCGACCTCAACCGCAAGCAGGCGACGCTGGACGATCAGCCCCTGGCCCTGACCGCCTACGAATACCGCATCCTCGAATACCTCATGCGCCATCACCAGCAGGTGGTGGCCAAGGACCGCCTGATGGAGCAGCTGTACCCGGGCGATGAGGAGCGTGACCCCAATGTCATCGAAGTGCTGGTCGGGCGCCTGCGTCGCAAGCTCGAGGGCGAACGAGGCTTCAAGCCCATCGATACGGTACGTGGCCTGGGTTACCTGTTCACCGAGCGCTGCCGATGATCCGTTCCCTGCGGGTGCGCCTGATGCTGGCGGCCGCAGTGCTGGCGCTGCTGTTCATGCTGGCGCTGCTGCCTGCCTTGCAGAAGGCCTTCAGCCTTGCCCTGCAGGAATCCATCGAGCAACGCCTGGCCTCGGACGTGACCACGTTGATCTCCGCAGCACGCATCGAACACGGCCAGTTGCAGATGCCGACACTGTTGCCGGACGAGCGCTACAACCTGCCGTACACCGGCCTGCTTGGCTATATCTTCGACCGTGAAGGCCACCTGGTGTGGCAGTCGCGGGCCACCGCAGACCAGAACGTCAACTACCGGCCGCGCTACGACGGGCGTGGCAACGAGTTCGCCCGCATCCACCAAGGCGATGGCGAAGAGTTCTTCGTCTATGACGTCGAAATAAAACTGCTCGGCGGCCAGAGTGCGGCCTACAGCATCGTTGCGCTGCAACCGGTGCGCGAGTACCAGCACACCCTCGATGGCCTGCGTGAAAAGCTCTACCTGGGCTTTGGCGCAGCGCTGCTGGCGCTGCTGGTACTGCTGTGGGCCGGCCTGACCTGGGGCCTGCGTTCGCTGCGGCGGCTGAGCCGGGAGCTGGACGAGGTCGAGGCTGGCGCGCGGGACGGGTTGAGCCGCGAGCACCCGCGTGAACTGCTGCGCCTGACCGGTTCGTTGAACCGCCTGCTGCACAGCGAGCGTGAACAACGCCAGCGCTACCGAGATTCCCTGGATGACCTGGCGCATAGCCTCAAGACACCGCTGGCGGTGTTGCAGGGGGTGGGCGAGAGCCTGCGCCAGCGCAGTGGTGAGCGCGAGCAGGCGCGGGTGCTGCAAAGCCAGATCGAGCGCATGAGCCAGCAGATCGACTATCAACTGCAGCGCGCCAGTTTGCGCAAGAGCGGCCTGGTGCGCCACAGCGTGCACCTCAAGCCGTTGCTCGACAGCTTGTGCAGCACGCTGGACAAGGTCTATCGGGACAAGCGCGTCAGCGTGCTGCTGGAAATACCCGAGGCCGCGCAGGTGCCGATGGAGCAGGGCGCCTTATTGGAACTGCTCGGCAACCTGCTGGAGAACGCCTACCGGTTGAGCTTGGGCCAGGTGCGGGTGAGCCTGGAACAAGCGCCAGGCCAACTGACCCTGTGCATCGAGGACGATGGGCCCGGGGTGCCGGCCGATCAGCGCGAGCGCATTCTTGAGCGCGGCGAGCGGCTGGACAGCCAACACCCGGGGCAGGGCATCGGCCTGGCGGTGGTCAAGGATATCGTCGACAGCTATGACGCCAGCTTGAGCCTGGGGGATTCGCCACTGGGCGGCGCGGCGTTCCGGGTCACCTTCAGGCTGGATTGATGTGCGGCCAGGGGCAGCCCTTTTGCGGGGGAACCCATAGCGGGCGGATTCCCGCCATCATCCCCTGTACAAATTCCGCCACCGGGCGGATATCCGCCAGCCTTCCTCAGCATTTTCGCCCTGTCGTTGGGCAGTGACCCCTAGCAAACAGTGCCTTTGCACCCTTCATGGGCATTTTGGCATTGCCCTTGCTATTGATCCTGGCAGAGGCCTGCAAAGGCAACTCGAACACAACGACAAATCCCTCCAAGTGCAGGAGGGTTAGCGATTCAGGTGCCCTCACCCTGGGAAGGGTGAAAACCGGCACACTTGAGGAAATTAGCCATGACGACACGTCAGCCGCTGTACAAATCCCTGTATATCCAGGTGTTGGTCGCCATCACCATCGGCATCCTGCTCGGCCACTTCTATCCTGAAACCGGTGTCGCCCTCAAACCGCTGGGTGACGGGTTCGTCAAACTGATCAAGATGGTCATCGCCCCCATCATCTTCTGCACCGTGGTCAGTGGCATCGCTGGCATGCAGAGCATGAAGTCGGTAGGCAAGACCGGCGGCTACGCGCTCCTGTACTTTGAAATCGTCTCCACCATCGCCCTGATCATCGGCCTCGTCGTCGTCAACGTGGTCAAGCCGGGCGCTGGCATGCACATCGACGTCACCACCCTGAACGCCAGCAGCGTGGCCGCTTACGCCGCCGCCGGCGCGCAGCAGACCACCGTTGGCTTCCTGCTCAATATCATCCCCAACACCGTGGTCGGTGCCTTCGCCAACGGCGACATCCTGCAAGTGCTGATGTTCTCGGTGATCTTCGGCTTCGCCCTGCATCGCCTGGGCAGCTACGGCAAGCCGGTGCTGGACCTGATCGACCGCTTCGCCCATGTCATGTTCAACATCATCAACATGATCATGAAGCTGGCCCCGATCGGTGCCTTCGGTGCCATGGCCTTCACCATCGGCCAGTACGGCGTGGGTTCGCTGGTGCAGCTGGGCTACCTGATGGCCTGCTTCTACGTGACCTGCCTGCTGTTCGTCCTGGTGGTGCTCGGTGGTATCTGCCGCGCCCACGGCTTCAGCGTCATCAAGCTGATCCGCTACATCCGTGAAGAGCTGATGATCGTGCTGGGCACGTCCTCCTCCGAGTCCGCCTTGCCCCGCATGCTGGCCAAGATGGAGCGCCTGGGTGCCAAGAAATCCGTGGTTGGCCTGGTTATCCCGACCGGTTACTCGTTCAACCTCGACGGTACTTCGATCTACCTGACCATGGCCGCTGTGTTCATCGCCCAGGCGACTGACACCACCATGGACATCACCCACCAGATCACCCTGCTGCTGGTGCTGCTGGTGGCCTCCAAAGGCGCTGCTGGCGTAACCGGTTCGGGCTTCATCGTACTGGCCGCTACGTTGTCTGCTGTTGGCCACCTGCCGGTTGCCGGCCTGGCGCTGATCCTCGGCATCGACCGCTTCATGTCCGAAGCCCGCGCCCTGACCAACCTGGTTGGCAACGCTGTCGCTACCGTGGTCGTGGCCAAGTGGGTCAACGAAATGGACAACGACAAGCTGGCCTCGGAACTGGCTTCCGGTGGCGCCCCGCTGGAAGATACCCGCCCGACCGACGACCTCGGCGTGGCCGAAGGCCCGGCTCGCTGATCGCGCAACTGAAATGAAAAAGGCGACCTTCGGGTCGCCTTTTTCGTGGTGGGTCGATCAACAGTCCTGGACCACTTCCAGCACCCGGATCAGCGTGGGCTGCGGATAATGCCAGCGCACCTGCACATCCCAGAACTTCACCCCGTACACCCGCTCCGCAGGTGGCACCTGATACGCCGGCCGCGGGTCTTGCCCCAGGCACTGCTCGATCAGTTCCACCAGCGGCTCACCCAGGCGCAGTGCATGCGCGCGGGCCTGGGGCAGGGCATTGTCGTGCCACTGCACGGCGATTGCGTCAGGCGCTTCGCTGGCCATCAGGTTGCTGGCGCCGGCAACACTGTCGGCGTACGGTACGTAGGGCTTGATATCCAGCACTGGGGTGCCATCGAGCAAGTCGATCCCGGACAGCAGCAGGCGCCCAGGCTCAACGCCCTCCAGGCGTACCACCGACTGGCCGATACCGTTGGGCCTGTGGGTGGCGCGGGTGGCGAACACCCCCATGCTCTTGTTGCCGCCGAGGCGGGGTGGCCGCACTTTCAGGCGTGGTTTGTCTTCCAGGGCCTGGTGAAACAGAAACAGCAGCCACACATGGCTGACCTGTTCCAGCCCCGCCACTGCATCACCCTGGTCGAACGGCGGCAGCAACTCCAGCACACCACGCGCCGCCGGTGCCAACTGCGGCTGGCGCGGGATGGCGAACTTTTCCTTGAAGCACGAGCGGACGATGCCGACCGGTGAAACCGTATGCTGCATGGCCACTCAGCCGCGCACGCGCAGGGTCAGGCCCTTGAGGAAGTTGCGCAGCAACTGGTCGCCGCACGGGCGGTAGTTGTCATGGCCGACTTTGCGGAACAAGGCGCTGAGTTCGGGTTTGGAGACCGGGAACTTGACCGAATTGAGGATGACATGCAGGTCTTCTTCCTTGAGTTCGAACGCTACCCGCAGTTTTTTCAGGATGGTGTTGTTGGTCACCGGCAGCTCCACCGGCTGGGCCGGGCGGCTGTCGTCCTTGCCGCGACGGTGAATCACCAGGCCATCCAGAAAGTGCGCCATGACCGGGTCAGGGCAGCGCACGAAGCCGGGCTCTTCTTCTTTCTTGACGTAGCTGGCCAAGGCCTCGGCGCTGACCTCCAGGCCAGACAGCTTGATGATGCCCACCATCTTGGCATCATTGAACTTGAGCATGTAGCGCAGGCTGCGCAGTACATCGTTGTGGTTCATTTGACTCGAATCCTGTTCTGAGCCGTGCCATCTGGCGCGGCGGTATTGCTTAGAAACGTTCGCTGGCGGCCATGTAACGCCACTGTGCCAGTGGCAGCTTGCCCATGGACACACCGCCCAGCCGAATGCGGCGCATGCTGATGATCTGCAGGCGCAGGCTGGCGCACAGCTCGGAGATCTGCCCCGGTTGCGGGTTTTTCAAGGCCAGGCGCAGGTGGGTTTCGTTCTGCCAGCTGGCTTTGGCCTTGGGCAGTTCACGGTCGTTGCGCATGATGCCGCGGGCCAGGCGCTCCAGCGCCTGTGGCGTGGCTTCGCCGCTTACTTCGATGATGTATTCCTGCTCCAGGCGCCGCAGGTCTGCGTCGATCTTGCGGGCAACCCGCCAATCCTGGGTGAACACCTGCAGGCCGCTGGCGCCGCGCTCCAGCGGGGCAATGCAGGACAACTTGGTGAAATGCCCATGCAATGGCCGTACGCCTTCACGGTGCGCCTCGCTGAGGCTGTCCATGGTCATGCTGATACGCGCCGACTCGGTGTCCAGGCCAGCAGGCTGGTTGAGCAGCAGGGTGACGGGCTCAAGGCTGTCGGCACGCGCGCCAGGTAGCAGCGCGACCTGCTGGCCGTCGACCTTGAACTGCGGCTGCTCGACCACCACGCCATCGACCGTGACCCAGCCGCCTTCGATATACAGCTCGGCTTCGCGGCGGGAGCAGCCGAACTGCTCGATAAGGCGTTTGGACAGGCGGACGGGCTCAGACATGACGGTGATTCGCAAAGGCAGGGAAAGGCCGCCATTGTACCTGCCTGAGCGGTCGAGGGGCTGGGAATCTGTGTCATTTACGCCGTTTAGGCGAGACAACACGGCAGGCGGCTCAGGCCCCTGTGCGGATCAGCCGCAGGTGCAGCAAGGGGTAGGGCTGCCCCAGCCCATCGGTTTGCGAGCGGCCGACCACCTCGAAGCCTTCGTGCAGATAGAACCCCAGCGCCTGCGGGTTCTGCTCGTTGACATCCAGGCGTTCGGCATTGAGTTCGTCGATGGCGTAGCGCAGCAGCCGCTTGCCAATGCCCATGCCACGGCAGGCGGGCGCGACGAACAGCATGTCGACCTGCCTGTTGGACACGCCGGCAAAGCCCTGTATGCGTTGCTGGCTGTCCTTGCTGCAGATCAGCATCACTGCGTCCAGGTAATGGCGCAGTACATGCTCGCGAAGCAGGACGATATAGGCATCAGGCAGGAAGTCATGGGTCGCGCGCACCGAGTCCTCCCAGACCTGGGTCAGCTCGGGGTAGTCGCTAAGATGAGGGGTTTGTAGCGTCGATACCTGGCGCATCCGTGTATTCCTCAAGGGGATTGAGGAAAACATAGATGTAAAAACCAGAGGGGGCCTGGCGGATGTTGGGGCTGCAACGCAGCCCCGGGAATTTCAGACCTATACGCTGATCAGACAGGCTCAGCCCACATGTCGTATTCGTCGGCATCCACCACCCGGCAACGCACTTTGTCGCCTGGCTTGAAGCCGTGGTCGCCATCGATGAACACGCTGCCGTCGATTTCCGGCGCGTCGAAGAAGCTACGGCCCACCGAACCTTGCTCTTCGACTTCGTCGATCAGCACTTCGATCTCCTTGCCGATGCGCAGTTGCAGGCGGGCGCTGCTGATGGCCTGCTGATGGGCCATGAAGCGGTCCCAACGGTCCTGCTTGACCTCATCCGGTACTTCATCAAGGCCCAGGTCATTGGCCGGGGCACCTTCGACAGGCGAGTACTGGAAGCAGCCGACGCGGTCGAGCTGGGCTTCGGTCAGCCAGTCGAGCAGGTACTGGAAGTCTTCTTCGGTTTCGCCGGGGAAGCCGACGATGAAGGTCGAGCGGATCACCAGCTCAGGGCACTGTTCGCGCCAGTTCTTGATGCGCGCCAGGGTACGGTCTTCGAAGGCCGGGCGCTTCATCGCCTTGAGCACCTTGGGGCTGGCGTGCTGGAACGGGATGTCCAGGTACGGCAGGATCTTGCCGGCGGCCATCAGCGGGATCACGTCGTCGACGTTCGGGTACGGGTATACATAGTGCAGGCGCACCCAGGCGCCCAGGCTGCTCAGCGCTTCGCACAGCTCGAGCATACGGGTCTTGACCGGGCGGCCGTTCCAGAAGTCGGTCTTGTACTTGACGTCGACCCCGTAGGCGCTGGTGTCCTGGGAAATCACCAGGATCTCCTTGACGCCGGCCTTGACCAGGCGCTCGGCCTCGCTCAGCACTTCGCCAACCGGGCGGCTGACCAGCTTGCCGCGCATCGACGGGATGATGCAGAAGCTGCAGCTGTGGTTGCAGCCTTCGGAAATCTTCAGGTAGGCATAGTGGCGCGGGGTCAGCTTGACGCCCTGCGGCGGCACCAGGTCGATCAGCGGGTTGTGGTCCTGGCGCGGCGGCACTACCTGATGCACGGCGTTGACCACTTGCTCGTACTGCTGGGGGCCGGTCACCGACAACACGCTTGGGTGCACATCGCGGATGCTGCCTTCCTCGACACCCATGCAGCCGGTGACGATGACTTTGCCGTTTTCCTTGATGGCTTCACCGATCACTTCAAGCGACTCGGCCTTGGCGCTGTCGATGAAGCCGCAGGTGTTGACCACCACCACGTCGGCGTCCTCGTAGGTAGGCACGACTTCATAACCTTCCATGCGCAGCTGAGTCAGAATGCGCTCGGAATCGACCAGGGCTTTTGGGCAACCCAGGCTTACGAAACCTACCTTGGGGGTGGCGGTAGTGGTGGACATGACTAACCTCGGTATTGAATGCAGGTCGCCCGGCCGGAAACGGGGGCGATCTTGACGGGCGCTTATTGGCGCCTCTGATCAAAAAGTGCGCAATTCTAGCGAGCGCAAGGTCACTTGACTAGCAGAAATGCGACGAACGCTGCGCTATGCTTCGCGCCGTTGCGTCCGGGCATCTGCCATGCCCTGGCGTGGGGGTGAATTCTATCGGCCGAGAGGGCCGTCTGCGGGAGTGGTCGATGGTTCAGGCAAGCAGTCATGCCGAAGGCGGGCACGCGGGGAAGCAGGGCGCGACACGGTCGCTGGGCCTGCTCGTGGCGGCAGTCGGGGTGGTCTATGGCGATATCGGCACCAGCCCGTTGTATACGCTCAAAGAAGTCTTTACCGGTGGCTATGGCGTGCCGGTCAACCATGATGGCGTGCTGGGGATCCTGTCGCTGATCCTCTGGTCGCTGCTGTGGGTGGTCTCGTTCAAATACGTGATGTTCATCCTGCGCGCCGACAACCAGGGCGAGGGCGGCACCATGGCGCTAACCGCGCTGGCGCGGCGGGCGACTGCGGCCCACCCGCGGCTGCGTAGCTTGATGGTCATCTGCGGGTTGATCGGCGCTTCGCTGTTCTATGGCGACAGCATGATCACCCCGGCCGTGTCGGTGCTGTCGGCTGTCGAGGGCATGGGCCTGGCCTTCGACGGCATCGATCACTGGGTGGTACCTATTTCGCTGGTGGTGCTGGTGGCGCTGTTTCTGGTGCAGAAGCATGGCACCGAGAAGATCGGCAAGCTGTTTGGCCCGATCATGGTGGCCTGGTTCGTGGTGCTCGGGGCATTGGGGGTGCATGGCATCTCGCAGAGCCCGGAAGTGCTCAGGGCGTTCAACCCAGGCTGGGCGGTGAACTTCTTCATCGTCCACCCCGGCATGGGCGTGGCCATTCTCGGCGCCGTGGTGCTGGCGCTGACCGGTGCCGAGGCGCTGTACGCCGACATGGGCCACTTCGGCCGTAAACCCATCGCTCGCGCGTGGTTTGCCTTGGTGTTGCCGGCGCTGGTGCTCAACTATTTCGGCCAGGGCGCAATACTGCTGCAGAACCCGGAGGCGGCGCGCAACCCCTTCTACCTGCTGGCACCGTCCTGGGCGCTGTTGCCGCTGGTGGGGCTGGCGACCATGGCCACGGTGATCGCTTCGCAAGCCGTGATTTCCGGGGCGTTCTCCCTGACCCGCCAGGCCATCCAGCTGGGCTACATTCCGCGCATGCACATCCAGCACACGTCCAGCGATGAGCAGGGGCAGATCTACATCGGTGCGGTGAACTGGACGCTGATGGTTGGTGTGGTGTTGCTGGTCATCGGTTTCGAATCTTCCGGTGCCCTGGCGGCGGCCTACGGTGTGGCGGTCACCGGCACCATGTTGATGACCACGATTCTGGTGTCGGTGGTGATGTTGCTGCTATGGAAGTGGCCGCCGGTGCTGGCAGTGCCGATTCTGCTGGGCTTTCTCTTCGTCGACGGGCTGTTCTTCGCCGCCAACGTGCCCAAGATCGTGCAGGGCGGGGCGTTCCCGGTACTGGCAGGTGGTGTGCTGTATCTGCTGATGAGTACCTGGAAGCGCGGCAAGCAGATCCTCGTCGAGCGCATCGATGAAGGGGCGCTGCCGCTGCCGGTGTTCATCAGCAGCATCCGCATACAGCCGCCGCACCGGGTTGAAGGTACTGCTGTGTTCCTGACTGCACGGCCGGACGCCGTGCCCCATGCGCTGCTGCACAACATGTTGCACAACCAGGTGCTGCACAGCCAGGTGGTGCTGCTGACGGTGGTCAGCGAGGACCGGCCACGGGTGCCGGAGCAGGAGCGTTTCGAGGTGGAAGCCTATGGCGACGGGTTCTTCCGTGTGCTGTTGCATTTTGGCTTCATGGACGAGCCGGACGTGCCGGCGGCCCTGAAGTTGTGCCATCTGGAGGATCTGGACTTCAGCCCGATGCGCACCACCTACTTCCTCAGCCGCGAAACGGTGATTGCTTCGCGGCTGGAGGGTATGTCGCGCTGGCGTGGCAACCTGTTTGCGTTCTTGCTCAAGAACGCCAACGGTAACCTGCGGTTCTTCAATCTGCCGTTGAACCGGGTGATCGAGTTGGGCACCCAGGTCGAGATCTGAATGGGTGCCTGATCTGCGTAGTGGGTTGGGCGTGGCTCAATTCTGCTCGGCCACGCTCGACTTGCCCTGGCGCGTCTCGATCTCACCGATCAGGCGCTTGGCCAGGGCCGGGTAGTTCTCGTCGAAGTGGTGCCCGCCCGGCAGCTTCAGGCGCTCGCCCACCGCCGTCTTCTCGGTGCAACCGCTCTCGTCGGTCTCTTCCACGCCATACACACACACCACTTTGGACGCCGGCAGCCGGGCCATTTCCGGCCCGGTTGGCGCCTCCTGGCCTTCCTTGCCCAGCCAGCCTTCCACCTCGATCTCGAAGCTGCCGCTACGGGCGAAGGCCAGTAGCATCACCGCGTCGATACGCTGCTGGTCCTCGGCCGGCAAGCGGTTGTAGATCGCTGGCAGCACGTCGGCGCCAAACGAGTAGCCGGTCAATACAAAGCGCTTGGTGCCCCATTTCTGGCGATAGTGCTGCATCAGTTCCGACAGGTCTGCGGCGCTCTGCTCGGGGGTCTTGTGTTGCCAGTAATAACGCAGCGTGTCGATGCCGACCACCGGGTAGCCCAGCTTGGCCATTTCTCCGGCCACGTCGCGGTCCAGGTCGCGCCAGCCGCCATCCCCGGAGAGGAACAGGGTGACGGTGTCGGTGGTTTGCCCTGCCGGCACCTCGACTACTGGAATGGCCAGGGCGTTGCCGTCGTGGCCGACCAGGGCTTGGGTCAGCTGTGACTTGAGCACCTGCGGCAAATGGATGTCGTAATCGCTGATGCTGGTTTCGGCGTTGGCCTGGTCGCGTACGAAGGCTGCGCTGGCGTCATCCGGGTTGTCGTTCCAGGCGACGTTCCAGTGGCCATGGGCCGCCGCTTTGGGTAGCGCGGCCTGGCAGCCGGGTTGCTCCAGGCTGAAGTCCACGGAAATGGCCCGCGCCTTGTCGTCGGTCTGTGCCGCCAGCCAGCGCCAGGCCTGCGCCGCGCCTGGGCCGATACCGGCTACCAGGGTCGGTTTTTCGGACAGCTGGGTCGCCGCCAGGTCCAGCGCTTGTTGCTGCTGGGTGCAGTCGTTGGGTGGCAGGATAACCTGCACCAGTTGCGCTTCCCCAGCCTGGCTCAGGTCCAGCAACTGCTTGTCGGTCAGAGCCTGGTCCTGAGGGACGCCGATGGCGACCCGGGCCTTGGCGTGCACGCCCGGGGTCACGCGGGTGATGCTGAGGTTGTTGAGTGACAGCTGTTCGAGGTGCGCCTCAGGCGCAGGGCGCGTCCATAGCCAGAAGGCCACGGCACCGCCCAGGGCGGCCAGCAGCAGGGGAATCGCCAGGTACAGCCAATAGCGTCGGATCATCAGCGTTTCACCAATCCAGTCAGGCCGCCAGCGATGAGGGCGGCAGTGTCGGCCAGTGCCACCAGCGGGTCGAGCCCCGCAGGCACGGCCATGTAACGGGGTTCCCAGTCCGGTTGGAATTTGTCCTTGAAGCGTCGAAGCCCCTGGAAGTTGTAGAGCTGTTCGCCACGGCGGAACACCATTGAACCCAGGCGCTGGGTCAAGGGCGCGCCGCGCCGTGGCTGCAGCCCGGACAGCGGGACCATGCCCAGGCTGAAGCGGGCATAGTCGTGGCTTTTGTAGTGCAGGATGAGCCCTATCATCATGAACTCCATGGTCAGCTTCGGAGCTTCAGGGTGGGCCCGCATCAGGTCGAGGCTGGCCAGCTCGCGACCGTGGGTTTCCAACAGGTTGGCAAAGGCCACCGGCCGGCCTTGGAAGCGAATCAGGGCGATGCGAAAGTGCTGCAGGTACTCGGGGCTGAAGCGCCCGAGCGAGAAGCCTTTCTCGCGCACGTTCTTGCCACCCAGCCAGGCATCGGAGATTTCCTTGAGCGCTATCAGTGGCGCGTGACCGGGTTCGTGGATTTCCAGGCTGAGGCCGTCACGGCCACCGCGGTTCCAGGTGTAGCGCAGGTCTTTCATCTCCTTGCCCTTGGCTTCGAGGTCGAAGCGGCGCAGGTCGACCCGGGCCTCCTCGCCAAGTTTGAGCGCGGTCAGGCCAATGTCCATGTAGAACGGCAGGTTCTCCGCGCGGACCTGATAAAACACCGGCCTGGCGTGGTGCAGGTCGCACAGGTCGCGGAACTGCCAGATCATCTCAGCGCGCTCCTGGGCCGGGCCGATCGGGTCATACAAGGCCACCAGGCTGCGACCGCGACGGGCGTACATAAGGAAGGCGTTGTCGCGCGGGTGGAACAGCAAAGCCTTGTCGCCGGTCAGGGCCAGGCCGCCATCGGGCTGGTCGGATGCCAGCAGGATGCGGTTGGCGCGTTGCAGTTCTGCGTCGTCAGGCAGGTGGATGACCGGCGGTGCGGTGCGCAGCAGCCAGGTCAGGGCGACAGCCACCAGCAGCACGGCGCTGCCCATGGCGGCGCGCAGGCCCCGCGGTGCATCGGCGTCCAGGGTGAACTGCCACCACAGCTGGTGGCTGTAGGGCACATCCTGGTAGGCGAACAGCAGCAGCCATACCGAGGCCCCGACCACGCACGCGCTGGCCACCAGAAACACCGGAGAGAAGGGCAGTTCCAGCAGGCGGCTGGGGCGGTAGAACGAACGGCGGAACAGGGCCAGCAGCGCGGCGGTGAACGTCAACAGGCAGGCTTCTTCCCAGTCGAAGCCCTTGAGCAATGACAACAATGCGCCGACCAGCAGCAAGGTGGTGGTCAGCAGCCAGGCTGCGGACAGGCGCCGGCGCAAGCCTTGGGCCAGCAGCAGGCACAGCACGCCGATCAGGCTGGCGCCGAAGTGCGAAGCATCGATCAGGCGGTGGGGGACCAGAAAGCCCATGTGTTCCAGGCGCGTGTCGATCTCGGGCGTGGCCCCCGAGAACAGCAGCACCACCCCGGACAGAAACACCAGAATTGACAGCACCGGCGCCGCCAGGCCGGAGGCCACCTTGATGGCCTGTTGCGCGAACAGCAGACGCCGGGCTTCGTTGGCCAGCAGCAGCACACACGCCAGCAGCAGCGGCAACACCACATAGATCAGGCGATAGAGCAGCAGGGCCGCAGCCAGTGGGGCGGCGCCCAACTGGTCGGCAAAGGCTGCCAGCAAGATCGCCTCGAACACCCCGACGCCCCCTGGCACATGGCTGAGCACGCCTGCGGCCAGGGCCAGCAGGTACACCAGGATGAAAGCGCCAAATGGCGGGGCTTCTGGCAGCAGGAGATACAGTACGGTGGCGGCGGCGGCCACATCCAGGGCGGTGATCAGCAATTGCAGCGAGGCGAGGCGAGCGCTCGGCAGGCGCAGGGTGCGACGGCCCAGCTGTACCAGTAGGTTGTCGGCCAAGGGCTGTTCGGCCAGGCGCTTGCGGTAAAGCCCGAGCACCAGCACGGCAGCCAGCACCAGCACGGCTGCGGCGATGCCGGCCAGCAGCCCCGGCGAAAGGCCCAGTGCGGACGAGGCTGCTGGCAGGTCGCTCAAGGTCGCCAGAGCAGCCAGCGGTGGCAGCGCACACCCCAGGGACAGGCTGGCAAACACGGTCATCCGCGCGACTTCGCCAGCCCCCAGGCCTTGGCGGGCATACAGGCGGTAGCGCACCGAACCACCAGACAGCATCGACAGGCCGATGGCGTTACCAATGGCGAAGGCGCTGAAGCCGCCCAGTATCAAACTGCCTGCTGGCAGTTTTACCCCGGCATAGCGGCTGGCCGACCACTCGTACCCAAGCAGAATCACAAACCCGACAGCCGTGGCCAGCAAGGCCCCCAGCAGCGACTGCGTCGGCACGCTGAGCATGGCATCGTGCAAGGCGTAGATGTCCAGCTCGCTCAGCAGGTGGCGGCAGGCAACCAGCGCCATGGCGAACAGTATCAGCGTCACCGCCAGGCCGATGGGTTGACGATAGCGGCTCATTCGCTCGATCAGGGGCAGGCGCTGCGCGGCCGTGGGTAGCACCGAAGCAAGGGGCACCGGAGGTTCGGGGTTATGGGAGGTCATGAATCAATACCCCGAGCAGGCAGCGCGAGGTGAGGGCGAGGTGCGGCCAAGTGAAAGTCCCTTAGGAAAACGTATCCAATGTTACTCCGGGCACAGGCGCTTTCAGCTGCCTGGCAGGGTTAAAGATAGTTCATCCAAAGGGCGACATCTCAAGCCTGGGGGGTAGGCTGATGGCAAGGCATTTCCAGGCGACGAAATGCAGGGGGCGTAAAACAACAAACCCCGCGCTGCTGTTACACAGGCGGGGTTTGTTCTGACGAATATGGTTGCGGGAGCCGGATTTGAACCGACGACCTTCGGGTTATGAGCCCGACGAGCTACCAGACTGCTCCATCCCGCGTCAGAGGTGCGCATTCTACAGCTTGTTGAAGCTGTGTAAAGCGTTAATTGTTGATTTATCGATCTTTTTTCTTCGGCATCATTTTCGATGCAAAGAAAAAGGCCACTGCGTTAACAGTGGCCTTTTCTTAAAGCTGGTTGCGGGAGCCGGATTTGAACCGACGACCTTCGGGTTATGAGCCCGACGAGCTACCAGACTGCTCCATCCCGCGTCTGTGGGGCGCATTCTACAGTTTATCTAATCAGTGTCAAGCGCTACTAATTGATTTCTCGCCAGTTTTTGCCAATGGCTTTTCTACGGGCAAAGAAAAAGGCCACTGCGTTAACAGTGGCCTTTTCTCGAATCTGGTTGCGGGAGCCGGATTTGAACCGACGACCTTCGGGTTATGAGCCCGACGAGCTACCAGGCTGCTCCATCCCGCGCCTGTGAGATCGAATTCTACGGATTTACGCAACTATGTCAAGCGTTTTTCCAAAAAAACCTTTTTCGTTCAAACCCTTAGCACTCGCTCAAAGCGCGCGGCTCAGGCGCGGCGGGGGTTTCAGGCCGATTGTCGAGGCAAGCGGCGTGCAATTTGTTGCAGCGTAGGAGGCATGCGATATTATCTGTATGAATCTACAGTACTGACGGTCATCCATGTCCTTGCGCAAGATCATCCATGTCGACTGCGATTGTTTCTACGCCGCAATCGAAATGCGTGATGACCCGCGCCTGGCCGGTCGGCCCATGGCCGTAGGCGGGTCGGCCGACCACCGCGGGGTGATCGCCACCTGTAATTATGAAGCGCGGGCCTATGGTGTGCGCTCGGCCATGTCATCGCGCCATGCGCTCAAGCTTTGCCCTGACTTGTTGATCGTCAAGCCACGCTTTGAAGCCTATCGCGAGGCATCCCGTGAGATTCACGCCATTTTCCGTGACTACACCGAGCTGATCGAGCCACTGTCGCTGGATGAAGCCTACCTGGATGTGAGCGATAGCCAGTGGCATGCCGGCAGCGCCACGCGTATCGCCGAAGATATCCGCCGGCGCGTTGCCCGTACCTTGCATATCACCGTGTCGGCGGGTGTTGCACCCAACAAGTTCCTGGCCAAGATCGCCAGTGACTGGCGCAAGCCCAACGGGCTGTTCGTCATAACCCCGGGTGAAGTCGAAGCCTTTGTCGCGGCCTTGCCGGTGGCCAGGTTGCACGGCGTTGGCAAGGTCACGGCGGACAAACTGGCGCGGCTGGGTATCGATACCTGCCTGGACCTGCGTGACTGGTCGCGCTTGGCGCTGGTGCGCGAGTTCGGCAGCTTTGGTGAGCGGTTGTGGGGGCTGGCGCGGGGTATTGATGACCGCGCCGTGCACAACGACAGCCGCAGGCAGTCGGTCAGTGTGGAAAACACCTACGACACCGACCTGCCAGACCTGGCCAGTTGCCTGGAGCGTCTTCCTGCGTTGCTCGACAGCCTTAATGAACGCATTGCCCGCATGGACAGCAGTTACCGGCCAGACAAGCCTTTCGTCAAGGTCAAGTTCCATGACTTCAGCCAGACAACGATGGAACAGGCAGGGGCTGGCAGGGACCTGGAAAGTTATCGGCAGTTACTGCGGCAGGCGTTTGCCCGGGGTGGCAAGCCGGTGCGCTTGCTGGGGGTAGGGGTGAGGTTGAAGGACTTGCGCGGGGCGCATGAACAGTTGGAATTGTTCCCGCCTAAATGAAAGGGGCCGCAAAGCGGCCCCTGAATCACTTCACTGCACGCCAGGGTCGGCGACCAATCGCCCGGTTGCCTTGGTCAGCGACTGCAGAAATTCCTGCTGCAGTTCCGGATCGTTGCGCGTCAGCTCGATCAGGCTCTGCTCCATTTCGCTGGCTTCCTCTTCCAGGCCCAGTTCGGACAGGCGTTTGACCCGGTGTACCCACTGGCCGACATCATCGTCTTCCAGGTCGTCGAAGATCAGTTCGTGGGCTTCGAGCAGCTTGTTGCGCAGGGTGGCGCTGACCAGCAGGCTGGCGTCACCGCGCACCGCGTTGTCCTCATCCACCACCTGCAAGTGCAGGGTACCAATGTGGTTGAGGTTCTGCTCGGAGAACGGGCTGTCGAGCAGGTTCAGGCGCAGTACGCCGTTTCTGTCGGTGGTCAGCTCGTGGGTCATCTTGCCGGCCTTGACCTCGACCAGGCGCTCGCTCCAGGGCAGGCTGGTGGATTCTTCGCGCTGGTCCTTCTGCACTTCGCTGATCCCGGCAAGGTTCTGCTGGGCGCGACCGTTGGACTGCACGTTCATGAACGGGTTGAGCCCCGCCACGCCATAGCTGAGCCAGTCGTGGGTCACGCTTTCGGGCAGGTTGCCCAAGGCGAACACATTGACCACGTTGGCGCCCACGCCGGCCACCACAGCCACCGCGCCCAGCGGGATCTCGTAGACCTCCCGCCAGGGCTGGTAGGGCGTGTAGCGGTCGTAGCGACGGGTGACTTCGAATTCGGTGACTTCGAAGCGCTTCTGCTCATGCACGCGCACACGTCGTTGCGGCAGCTCCATCACCTTCGGCTCGCCGACATCGATCTGCAGACTGTGTTCGAGCAACTTGCGCTCGACGCGCTCCTCATGCTCGCTGCGCTGGGACATCTGGTTGGCGCAGCCGCTGATGAGCAGGGCGCCGCTAAGTGCGGCGCCCCCCAGGGTAAAGGTACTTCGCTTGGACATGATCACTCGTGCATTGATTATCAGCGGCGAACGCGGGCCTGCAGGAACGACAGCACTTCATTGAGTGGCAGCGCTTGAGCATCCTGTTCGGTGCGGTGCTTGTATTCCAGGTTGCCTTCGGCCAGCCCGCGGTCGCTGACGACGATGCGGTGCGGGATGCCGATCAGCTCCATGTCGGCAAACTTGATGCCTGGGCTGGTCTTCTTGTCGCGGTCGTCCAGCAACACTTCAAAACCGGCGGCGGTCAGCTCGGCATACAGCTTGTCGGTAGCCTCGCGAACCACGTCGGTTTCGTAGCGCAGCGGCACCAGGGCGATCTGGAATGGCGCCAGGGCATCGTTCCAGATGATGCCTTTGTCGTCGTAGCTCTGCTCGATCGCGGCGGCGACCACGCGGGAAACGCCGATGCCGTAGCAACCCATCGACAGCACCACCGGCTTGCCGTTCTCGCCCAGTACCTGGCACTTGAGCGCCTCGCTGTACTTGGTGCCGAGCTGGAAGATGTGCCCGACTTCGATGCCGCGCTTGATCACCAGGGTGCCCTGGCCGTCCGGGCTCGGGTCGCCTTCGACGACATTGCGCAGGTCGGCGACTTGCGGTACCGGCAGGTCGCGTTCCCAGTTGACGCCGAAGTAGTGCTTGTCGTCGATGTTGGCGCCAATGCCGAAGTCGCTCATCAGGGCAACCGAACGGTCGATGATGCATTCCAGCGGCAGGTTCAGCGGGCCGAGCGAACCTGCGCCGGCGCCAATGGCGTCGTGCAGTTCGGCTTCGGTGGCCATGACCAGCGGGTCGGCGACCTGTTCCAGTTTGGTGGCCTTGATTTCGTTGAGCTCGTGGTCACCACGGACGATCAGGGCGATCAGCTTGCCTTCTTCGGCGCCGCGCACGATCAAGGTCTTGACGGTTTTCTCGATCGGCAGGCCGAACTGCTCGACCAGTTGCGCGATGGTCTTGGCGTCCGGGGTGTCGACCAGGCGCAGCTCCTCGGCAGGGGCAGGGCGCACGGTTTCACGCGGGATGGCCTCGGCCTTCTCGATGTTGGCGGCGTAGTCGGAGCTGTCGCTGAAGATCACATCGTCTTCGCCGGACTCGGCTAACACGTGGAATTCGTGCGAATAGCTGCCACCGATGGAGCCGGTATCGGCCTGCACCGGGCGGAAGTCCAGGCCCAGGCGGGTAAAGATGTTGGTGTACGCCTGGTGCATGCGGTCGTAGGTTTCCTGAAGGGAAGCCTGGTCGGCATGGAAGGAGTAGGCGTCCTTCATGATGAACTCGCGGCCGCGCATCAGGCCGAAGCGCGGGCGGATCTCGTCACGGAATTTGGTCTGGATCTGGTACATGTTGAGCGGCAGCTGTTTATAGCTGGACAGCTCGTTACGGGCCAGGTCGGTGATGACTTCTTCGTGGGTCGGGCCAACGCAGAAATCACGGTTGTGGCGGTCTTTGAGGCGCAGCAGCTCGGGGCCATACTGCTCCCAGCGGCCGGATTCCTGCCACAGTTCGGCGGGCTGGATGCTTGGCATCAGCACTTCCAGGGCGCCGGCGGCGTTCATTTCTTCGCGGACCACGGCTTCGACCTTGCGCATTACTCGCAAGCCCATCGGCAGCCAGGTGTACAGGCCCGAGGCCAGTTTGCGGATCATGCCGGCGCGCAGCATGAGCTGGTGGCTGATGACCACTGCGTCGGCAGGGGTTTCTTTCTGGGTGGCGAGCAAATATTGACTGGTGCGCATGGTGGGCCGTGTCGATTGCCTAAGACGTTGAAATGACCCCGCATTGTACGGGGGCGAAACGAAGGCGTACAGGATGCCCCAGGGCGTGGCAAATGTCAGCCAAGAAAAAGCCCGGCAATCGTGCCGGGCTTTTTCAGGTGCGGGGCACTATAAGCGAGGCTTACAGGATGCTCAGCGGGTACTCGACGATCAGACGCAGTTCGTCGATCGAGCTCGAACCGTAGTACACACCGTCGCTGGAACGGTAAGTGGCCTGACGGACACGGAAGCTCAGGTCCTTCGCTGGGCCGCTCTGCATCACGTACTTGACGTCGATGTCGCGTTCCCATTCCTTGCCGTTGTCGGTGGTGCGGGTGGTTGCACCGCTACCGCGAGCATAACGGGTCATGAAGGTCAGGCCTGGTACGCCGAACTCGGCGAAGTTCAGGTCGTAGCGTGCCTGCCAGGACTTCTCGTCTTCGGCGTTGAAGTCGGAACGGGCGATGGAGTTGGCCAGGAACACGGTACCGCCGCCGTCTACGCCGTAGGCGTAGTCGCCGTCACCGCTGACCTTCTGGTAGGCCAGGGTAAAGGTGTGGGCGCCGATGTTGTAGGCGCCGGACAGGCTGGCTGCGATGTTGTCGAGTTCGTTGCTGCCGTCGGACTTGGTGACGAACGCGCCAGTGCGGTTGTCGCCGATGGACTTGGTGTCATAGATGTTGAAGTCGAACACCAGGCCTTGCTTGTCGCTGATCGGCAGCGCCCAGTTCACGTTGCCGTACCACTTGCGGAAGTGATCTTCGACGCGCGAGTAGTAGATGCTGGTGCTGAGGCTGTCGGTAAAGGCGTAGGTGCCACCGAAGATGTTGGCTTCGCTCAGATTCAGGCTGTCGTGGTAGGTCTGAGCCTGGGCATTCATCGCGGTGAAGTGACCGGCGTTCAGGGTCAGGCCGCTGATCTCGTTGCTGGTGATCAGGCCGCCTTCGGCAACTTCCGGCAGCAGTCGGCTGTCGTCGGTGGCGAATACAGGCATGGCGGTGAACTGGTCGCCGAACTTCAGCACGGTATTGGAGATGCGCATTTTTACAGCGCCACCGCCTTCGGAGTAATCATCTTGCGAGCGACCGTCGGAGCCTTGTGGGAACAGGCCGGTGCCGGCACGGCCACGGCCGCTGTCCAGCTTCAGACCGAGCATGCCGATGGCGTCGACGCCGAAGCCTACGGTGCCCTGGGTGAAGCCCGATTCGTAAGTGCCGAGGAAGCCAAGGCCGGTTTCTTCCACGCGGCTCTGGGTGCCGGCTGGGTTGTTGCGGAAGTCACGGCTGAAGTACAGCATGCGAGTTTTGACGTTCAGCTGGCTGTCTTCGATGAAACCCTTGGACTCGTCTTGTGCAGAGGCGAAGGCCAATTGCGAGGTCCCTGCCGAAACGGCCAGGGCGATCATGCTCCACTTCATCACGCGCATCGTGATTTGCTCCTTTGGTTTTTAGGAAGAGTACCGCTGCGCCCAAGTCTTTTAGTTATATGGGGCAGCTCTTTCTTGTTATGTCGGCGGAAATGTATAGCACGCTGACTGTTGTTGGCGATATGGGCATATAGAACCTTTCGGGAACTTTATAGCCATGTCGCTTGTAGGTAATTCCATGTCGCAAATCACGTCCCGGATTCCCGGGCCGTACAACGCCAGCGCCGTTCCTGTCACCGTAACGAATCTGTAACTACAGATTCCGGCTAGGGAAACTCCCTGGTGTATCCAAAGCGGCTGTTGTTATTTGTCGCGTACATCCCTTGATGCAGATGTCGTGCCGACTTGGTGTGGAGGGAATGCAACAAGCGTGCACAAAATTAACCCCGGTTCATGAAATTTTCACAAATGGGGGTGCCGAAGGTCGGAAAGTACCGGAAACACGGGCTGAGGCTTGTCTGATGGTGTGCCAGATAAGTTAGGCGTTTCAAACCCAAAAGCTGTCATAAAAGTCAATGTGTTACCGGCCACTGTTAATGCAGTGTCATTCGAGTGGGTAAAAGCGTAGTGGTGTGCTCGTTTGCGGCCTCATTTTGGTGCGAAAAGTAGCGCTGTGTTACCGCCGTTGTGCAGGCGGCGGGCATGGATGAACTTAAAGTGTGCAGCGCAGGGCAGCGCTTGCATGCCGGCGCCTGCGAAGCAAGGTATCCTTGCCCGATGCCCCGTGTAGGGCGGGCCCGTTTTTGTTTGTTGGAGGTTTTGCAGTGTTTGAGATGGATACGCGTTTGCAGCAGGATTGCCTGGTGCTTGGAGACTTCCCGTTGTGCCGTCTGCTGCTCAGCAAAGATGCCAATTACCCCTGGTTCATCCTGGTGCCCAGGCGCGCCGGCGTGAGCGAAGTGTTCGACTTGAGTCAGGAAGACCAGGCCCAGCTGTTCAAGGAAACCACGGACCTGGCGCAGGCGCTCAAGGGTGAGTTCAAGGCTGACAAGATGAACGTTGCCACGCTGGGCAATGTGGTCAGCCAGTTGCACATGCATGTCATCGTTCGCCGCCATGGCGATGTGGCCTGGCCTGCGCCGGTGTGGGGCAGGGTGCCTGCGGGCGAGTATGCGCCTGGGCAGGTCGACGCCATTCGTCAACGCCTTCGCACGCTGCTCGACAACGATTACCAGGAGGCCTGATATGACACCTGAATCGCGAATTATCGAGCTTGAAACCCGCCAGGCGTTCCAGGACGACACGCTCCAGGCGTTGAATGATGTGGTGGTCGAGCAGGGGCGTGTGATCGACCGCTTGCAACTGCAGATGGCCGAACTGCTCAAGCGTTACGAAGAAATGGTAGGGCAGTACGGCAGCGAGGGAGAAGAGGCGCCGCCCCCTCATTATTGAGTTCAGGCAGCCCTGGCATTGCACCAGGGCTGGCAAGGTCAGCGCCGGGTTACTGCCACCACATCTTCGGCCTGCAGGCCTTTGTCACGGTGCATGACCGAAAACTCGACGCGCTGGCCTTCCACCAGAATACGGTGGCCTTCGCCGCGAATAGCGCGAAAGTGCACGAAGATGTCATCGCCCGAATCGCGGGAAATAAAGCCAAAGCCTTTGGAGGTATTGAACCACTTCACGGTGCCCGTATCGCGGTTGCCGGCCTCCAGTGGGGCGCTCTGGCTGTTGCGGGCCTTGCGGGGGGCACGGGCGAAACCTGCGGCCAGGTGCAGGGCCACGGCCAGCACCGCGCAGACCAGTGCAGCCAGGTTGCCCATCTCGGGGCGAGCCAGCAGGGTCAGTGTCTGCAGTACCACGGCGACCACCAGCAAGGCGCAAGCCAGGTGTTGCAGCTGTTGCCGTGCACCTCGGTAGTACAGCGGCACGACCGGGGCCAATACCAGGTTAAGCAGGCCGAGCAGTGCCAGGTAGACCGCATCGGGTTGCTGCAGGAAGGGTGTTGCATCGGTTTTCAGGCTGGGCATGAGCGATAGCAGCAAAGCCGCTACGCCCGTCACCAGGTGGACGATCTTGAACATGGGGTTGGCTCACAGTTGACAAGCTGATCACAGGAAGAGCTGGCGACACGGTGCGCATGAGGTGTAAAGCGCGAACACGTGATGGGCCAGCCTATGCACCCGGCAATGACAATCCGCACGGGTGGCACCCTGCCTATTTAACAGCAAAGGCGCAGGCTACTCAAACCGCAGGTCTGCGCAGCCGATGTGTTGCGCCATGTCACAGGCGGCTTTTGCCAAGTGTTGATACAGTGTCAAGGGCCCGCTTGATCATCAAGCCTTATGGAAAGGGGAACTTCATGGCAATCGATATCGGTATCAGTGAAGAGGATCGCAAGTCCATCGTCGACGGGCTGTCGCGCCTGTTGTCGGATACCTATGTGCTGTATCTGAAAACCCATAACTTTCATTGGAACGTCACCGGCCCTTCGTTTCGCACCCTGCACCTGATGTTCGAAGAGCAATACAACGAGCTGGCCCTGGCGGTCGACTCGATCGCCGAGCGGATTCGTGCCCTGGGCTTCCCGGCACCGGGGTCCTATGCATTTTATGCGCGGCATTCTTCGATCAAGGAGGAGGAGGGCGTGCCGGTGGCGGATGAGATGATCCGTCAGTTGGTGCAAGGCCAGGAAGCGGTCGTGCGCACGGCGCGCAGCATCTTCCCGGTGGTGGATAAGGTCAGCGATGAGCCGACCGCCGACTTGCTGACCCAGCGCATGCAGGTACACGAAAAGACTGCCTGGATGCTGCGCGTGTTGCTTGACGGTAAATAGCCGCCGTAGCGTCAGAAATGCCTGAAAAGCCCGGTTGCCGTCACGGCAACCGGGCTTTCTGCATTTCTGCGGGAAGGTTTTGCCGCTGCTGCGGATGCGCAGGCTGGCGCTTCATGGCTGCCGTAGCCCTGGGTGCAGGGCAATGACAGGCGATGGATGGAGTGGCCCGATGGCGAGTATGTGGCAGGTGGACAAGCGGGGCGCTGGTCAGGGGGGGTGGCCAGGCAAGCAATGCGTCGACCCCTTCAAGGCCGATTTCGACATGCTGCAGATCAGGCCGGTGTCACGCTCGGTCCGGCTCAATGGGTTTTCAACCTGCCTGCGGCTGGAAGCAGTCTACTGGGGCATTCTGGAGCGTATCGCCGAGGCCAACCGCTGTTCGGTCAGTGCGGTGCTGTCGTATGTGGACCGCGAGGTACATCTGCGCCAGGGTGGGGTACGCAACTTCAGCGGCCTGATCCGCGTGATCTGCGTCGCCTGGCTGCTCGACCCGCCGAGTGCACGCTGATCGCCAGGCGGGCTGCGCAGTGCTTGCTAACCATATATAATCCCGCTTTTTGCTGCCCCGGCAGCCAGCGTTATGGTTGACGAGAGACACCCATGCCCCTTTATGACTATCAATGTGCGTCCTGCGAGCACCGCATGGAAGCGCTGCAGAAGATCAGCGCCGCGCCGCTGACCGATTGCCCGGCCTGTCAGGCGCCGGCACTGAAGAAGCTGCTGTCTGTCCCAGGCTTTCGCCTGAGCGGCACCGGTTGGTACGAAACCGACTTCAAGACCGGGGCAAAAAAGAATCTGGCAGGCGGCGACAAGGCCGACTGAGTTGAATGCTGTGACCGGGTCTTGCAGTATTAGCCCTCTGGGCGGCCAAGGCCTCCACCGAATACACGAATCACGAGAAGCGAAACCACCATCATGATGCGCAGCCATTATTGCGGCCAACTGAACGAGAGCCTGGACGGCCAGGAAGTCACCCTTTGCGGCTGGGTCCATCGTCGCCGCGACCACGGCGGGGTGATCTTCCTCGACATCCGTGACCGCGAGGGCATGGCCCAGGTCGTATTCGACCCTGATCGCGCCGAAACCTTCGCTGCCGCCGACCGTGTGCGCAGCGAGTACGTCGTGCAGATCACCGGCAAGGTACGCCGCCGTCCGGAAGGCGCGGTCAACCCGAACATGGCCTCCGGTGGCATCGAAGTGCTGGGCTACGAACTGCAGGTGCTCAACGAGGCCGAAACGCCGCCGTTCCCGCTCAACGAATACTCCGACGTCGGCGAGGAAACCCGCCTGCGCTACCGCTTCATCGACCTGCGTCGTCCGGAAATGGCCGACAAGCTGCGTCTGCGTTCGCGCATCACCAGCAGCATCCGTCGCTTCCTTGACGAGAACGGCTTCCTTGACGTCGAGACGCCGATCCTCACCCGCGCCACCCCAGAAGGCGCGCGTGACTACCTGGTGCCGAGCCGCACCCACGCTGGCAGCTTCTTTGCCCTGCCGCAGTCGCCCCAGCTGTTCAAACAGTTGCTGATGGTTGCCGGTTTCGACCGTTACTACCAGATCGCCAAATGCTTCCGTGACGAAGACCTGCGTGCTGACCGCCAGCCGGAATTCACCCAGATCGACATCGAGACCAGCTTCCTCGATGAAGCCGAGATCATGGGCCTCACCGAGAGCATGATCCGCAAGCTGTTCAAGGAAGTGCTGGACCTGGAGTTCGGTGAATTCCCGCACATGACCTTCGAAGAAGCCATGCGCCGTTACGGTTCCGACAAGCCAGACCTGCGGAACCCGCTGGAACTGGTCGACGTTGCCGATCAGCTCAAGGACGTCGAGTTCAAGGTCTTCGCAGGCCCGGCCAACGATCCTAAGTGCCGCGTTACCGCCCTGCGTCTGCCAGGCGGCGCCAGCATGCCGCGCAGCAAGATCGACGAGTACACCAAGTTCGTCGGCATCTACGGTGCCAAGGGCCTGGCGTACATCAAGGTCAACGAGCGCGCCAAAGGCGTCGAAGGCCTGCAGTCGCCGATCGTCAAGAACATCCCTGAGGCCAACCTCAACGTGATCCTTGATCGCGTGGGCGCAGTCGACGGCGACATCGTGTTCTTCGGCGCCGACAAGGCCAAGATCGTCAGCGAAGCCCTGGGCGCGCTGCGGATCAAGGTGGGTAACGACTTCAACCTGCACACCTGCGAATGGGCGCCGATGTGGGTTGTCGACTTCCCGATGTTCGAAGAGAACGACGACGGCAGCTTCACTGCGCTGCACCACCCGTTCACTGCACCGAAGTGCTCCCCGCAAGAGCTGGAGGCCAACCCGGCCACCGCGCTGTCGCGTGCTTACGACATGGTGCTGAACGGCACCGAACTGGGTGGCGGCTCGATCCGTATCCACCGCAAAGAGATGCAACAGGCGGTGTTCCGTCTGCTGGGTATCGAAGCGGCAGAACAGGAAGAGAAGTTCGGCTTCCTGCTCGACGCCCTGAAGTTCGGCGCCCCGCCTCACGGTGGCCTGGCCTTCGGCCTGGATCGCCTGGTCATGCTGATGACCGGCGCCCAGTCGATCCGTGAAGTGATCGCCTTCCCGAAAACCCAGAGCGCTGCCTGCGTCATGACCCAGGCCCCAGGCATGGTCGACGCCAAGGCCTTGCGCGAGCTGCACATCCGCCTGCGCGAACAGACCAAGGTCGAGTAAGCGGGCCCCAGGCGCATCCACATGGATGCGCCTTTGCGTTACGGCGCAGGTTTTTTTGTCGTTGCGCCCCGTCAGGGGCGCAATTGTTTGTGTTTCAAAGAATTTGGAGTCGTTATGGCTGGTCATTCCAAGTGGGCGAACATCAAGCACCGCAAAGAGCGCCAGGATGCCAAGAGAGGCAAGGTCTTTACCAAGTGGATCCGTGAGCTGACCGTTGCAGCCAAGCAGGGCGGCGGTGACCCGGCGTCCAACCCGCGCCTGCGTCTGGCGCTGGACAAGGCCCTTGGCGCCAACATGAGCCGCGATATCATCGACCGCGCTGTTGCCCGTGGTGCTGGCACCAACGAAAGCGACAACGTCGAAGAGCTCAGCTACGAGGGTTACGGCCCAGGTGGCGTGGCGATCATGGTCGAGGCCATGACCGACAACCGCAACCGTACTGCCGCGGCCGTGCGTCATGCCTTCACCAAGTGTGGTGGCAACCTCGGTACCGATGGCTCGGTGGCCTACCTGTTCGAGCGCAAGGGCCAGATCAGCTTCGCGCCGGGGGTGGATGAAGACGCCTTGATGGAAGCCGCGATGGAGGCCGATGCCGACGACGTGGTGAGCAATGACGATGGCTCGTTCGACGTCTTCACGTCCTTCAACAGCTTCTACGCTGTGCGTAATGCCCTGGAAGAGGCCGGCTTCAATGCCAATGACGCCGAAATCGTCATGCAGCCGACCACCAGCGCCGATCTCGACCTGGAAGGCGCAGAAAAGGTGCTCAAGCTGATCGACATGCTCGAGGACCTGGACGACGTGCAGAACGTCTATTCCAATGCGCAGATTTCTGACGAGATCATGGAAAAACTCGGCTAAGGTGTGCTGGCGGATCAAGCCCGGCATGTGAGTTTTTCAGCGTCTGTACCGGCCCTTTCGCGGGGCGAGCCCGCTCCCACAGGTCCCTGCCATCCTTAAGGCCAGCGGGGTACCTGTGGGGGCGGGCTTGCCCCGCGAAAGGGCCGGTGCAGTTTGCAAAAATGCATCCCTAAATACGACAGGCGTTATGACTCTGATTCTTGGTATCGACCCCGGCTCGCGGATCACCGGTTACGGCGTGGTTCGCCAAACGGCCCGTGGTTGCGAGTATGTGGCGTCGGGTTGTATCCGCACGGGCAGTGGCGAGTTGCATGAACGTCTGCAGATCGTCTTTCGCGGTGTCGGCGAGGTCATCAGGCTGCACGAACCGGTAACCATGGGCATCGAACGGGTGTTCATGGCCCGCAACCCCGACTCGGCGCTCAAGCTCGGCCAGGCCCGCGGTGCGGCGATCGTGGCGGCGGCCGAGGCGGGGCTGGAAATCGCCGAATACAGCGCCACCCAGGTCAAGCAGGCCGTCGCGGGCACGGGCGGTGCCAACAAGGAGCAAGTGATGATGATGGTCATGCACCTGCTCAAGCTGACGCAAAAGCCGCAGATCGACGCCTCCGACGCCCTCGCCATCGCCCTGTGCCATGCCCATACCCGCTCCAGCCTGGTGCCACATGGCTTGGCCACGGCACGCCGACGCGGTGGGCGCTTGCGTCTGTAAGCGCTTCATGCGCTGATACACATTTTGTTCGGGTGGCAAGCTCACCCGGCGCATTTGCTGATAGGGTTGAGCGGTCTTTGACCGGCTCCCCGAGAGGAAGGATCGGAACGTGATTGGACGTTTGCGCGGCACCCTGGCGGAAAAACAACCGCCGCACCTGATTATCGACGTCAATGGCGTGGGCTACGAGCTGGAAGTGCCCATGACCACCCTGTATCGCCTGCCCAAGGTTGGCGAAACGGTGACCGTGCACACCCACCTGGTGGTACGTGAAGACGCCCACTTGCTCTATGGCTTCCACGAAAAGCGCGAGCGCGAACTGTTCCGCGAACTCATTCGCCTCAATGGCGTCGGGCCGAAGCTGGCGCTGGCATTGATGTCGGGCCTGGAAGCCGACGAGTTGGTGCGCTGCGTGCAGGCCCAGGACACCTCGGCCCTGGTGCGCGTGCCGGGTGTTGGCAAGAAGACCGCCGAACGCCTGCTGGTCGAACTCAAGGACCGCTTCAAGGCCTGGGAGACCTCGCCGGCCATGTTCACCCTGGTGTCCGACGGGCCGGTACCGGCCAGCGGCGACTCCTCGGCCGAGGCCGATGCGGTCAGTGCATTGGTTTCCCTGGGCTACAAACCCCAGGAAGCCAGCAAGGCAGTGTCCGCCATCAAGGACAAGGCCGGCCTGAGCAGTGAAGAGCTGATCCGCCGCAGCCTCAAAGGGATGATTACCAAGTGATCGAAGCCGACCGTCTGATCGCCGCCAGTGGGCGTGACCGCGAAGAGGTCCAGGACCGCGCGATCCGCCCCTTGCGCCTGGATGACTACATCGGGCAGCCCGTGGTGCGCGAGCAGATGGCGCTGTTCATCCAGGCCGCGCGTGGCCGCAGCGAGTCGCTTGACCATACCTTGATCTTCGGCCCGCCAGGGCTGGGCAAGACCACCCTGGCCAACATCATCGCCCAGGAAATGGGCGTGTCGGTCAAGAGTACCTCGGGGCCAATTCTCGAGCGCCCGGGCGACCTGGCGGCGATGCTGACCAACCTTGAGCCCCATGACGTGCTGTTCATCGACGAAATTCACCGGCTTTCACCGGTCGTCGAAGAGGTGCTCTACCCGGCAATGGAAGACTTCCAGCTCGACATCATGATCGGCGAGGGGCCCGCCGCACGTTCGATCAAGCTCGACCTGCCGCCCTTCACCCTGGTGGGGGCCACCACCCGTGCCGGCATGCTGACCAACCCCTTGCGGGACCGTTTCGGCATTGTTCAGCGCCTGGAGTTCTACAGCGACAAGGACCTGGCGACCATTGTCAGCCGTTCCGCCGGTATCCTGGGCCTGGTCATCGAAGACCAGGGCGCCTTCGAGATCGCCCGGCGTGCCCGTGGCACGCCACGTATCGCCAACCGCTTGCTGCGCCGTGTGCGCGACTACGCCGAGGTGCGCGGCAAGGGCCAGATCACCAAGGCCGTGGCAGACCTTGCGCTGAACCTGCTTGACGTCGACGAGCGTGGTTTCGACCACTCCGACCGCCGCCTGCTGTTGACCATGATCGAGAAATTCGACGGTGGCCCGGTGGGGGTAGACAACCTTGCGGCAGCCATCAGCGAAGAGCGTCACACCATCGAGGACGTGCTCGAGCCCTACCTGATCCAGCAGGGTTACATCATGCGCACGCCGCGCGGCCGTGTGGTCACCCGGCATGCCTACCTGCACTTTGGCCTGAATGTTCCCGGGCGCCTGGGGGAGGGTAGTGATTTTTCCGAGCCAGGCGATGAATGACAGATCAAAACCGGCTTTTTGTGGTCCTACCGCTGGCATGCCACAGGCGCGCTGGCAATAAGACATTAATGAAGAAAAAACAGTTGCCGCAGCGGATTGGCAAGCTGAGGAGTAAGCACTAGAGTATGCGCGCGCAAAATCAGCTCGAACCGTTCGCCCACCGTTGTCGCGTCTATTACGAAGACACCGATGCGGGCGGCGTGGTGTATTACGTCAACTACCTGAAATTCATGGAGCGCGCGCGTACCGAGCGGTTGCGGCACCTGGGCTTTTCCCAGTCGCAGCTGGCCGGTGAAAACCTGTTGTTCGTGGTCCATTCCAGCGAGGCGCGCTATCACGCGCCGGCGCGGCTGGACGATGAGCTACGGGTCACCGCGCAAGTACTTGAACTCAATCGTGCCAGCCTGCGCTTCGTGCAGCAGGTCTGGCGGGAAAAGGATGAAACGCTGCTCTGCGAGGGGCAGTTCCTGGTGGCCGCCGTGCGCGCCGACACTTTCAAACCCCGAGCCATACCCCCCAAGCTGCGCGACGCCTTTATGGCGGACGGCTCGGGTACTCAATCGAATGCAGGAGAATAAGCGTGGAAGCTAACGTCGTCGACCATACCTCCATGTGGAGTCTGGTCAGCAATGCCAGCGTGGTGGTACAGCTGGTAATGCTGATCCTGGTGGCCGCCTCGGTCACCTCATGGATCATGATCTTTCAGCGCAGCACCATGCTGCGCGCCGGTCGTCGTGCGCTGGATGCCTTCGAGGAGCGCTTCTGGTCGGGTATCGACCTGTCCAAGCTGTACCGTCAGGCAGGCAGTAACCCGGACCCGGACTCGGGCGTGGAGCAAGTCTTCCGCGCAGGTTTCAAGGAGTTTTCGCGCCTGCGCCAGCAGCCTGGCGTAGACCCGGACGCGGTCATGGAAGGCGTTGGCCGGGCCATGCGCGTGGCCATCTCGCGTGAGGAAGAAAAGCTCGAGCAGAGCCTGCCGTTCCTCGCCACTGTCGGTTCGACCAGCCCGTACATCGGCTTGTTCGGTACCGTGTGGGGCATCATGAACTCCTTCCGCGGCCTGGCCAGCGCCCAGCAGGCCACTTTGGCCACGGTTGCCCCAGGTATCGCCGAAGCCCTGATCGCCACCGCAATCGGCCTGTTCGCGGCAATCCCTGCGGTTATCGCCTACAACCGTTTCGCCGCACGCAGCGAAGTGCTGATCGGCCGTTACTACACCTTCGCCGACGAGTTCCAGGCGATCCTGCACCGCAAAGTGCACACCAGCGAAGAGTAATCAGGTAGAAGCCCATGGCCCGAGTTCGCCACAAACGCAAGCCGGTCGCCGAGATGAACGTGGTGCCCTACATCGACGTGATGCTGGTGCTGCTGGTCATCTTCATGGTGACGGCCCCCATGCTCAACCAGGGCGTGAAGGTCGACCTGCCCAAGGTTTCCAGTGAAGCCTTGCCGCAAGACAACAACGTCCAGATTCTCACCATCTCCATCAAGGCCGACAAGACCTACTACTGGAACCTCGGCAGCGAAGTCGATACCGATAAACAGATGGACAAGGCCATGACCTTGCCCGACATGACCAACGCAGTGACCAAGATCATTGCTGCCGGTCGTGACCAGGGCAAGCAGACCCAGGTCTTCATTCGTGGCGACAAGGCTGTCGACTACGGCGCGGTCATGGGTGCCATGGGCGGGTTGCAGAAGGCCGGTGTCGGTAACGTTGGCCTGATTACCGAGGCGCCCTGATGCAACAGCGAGAGCCATCCGCCTCGGAAAGCTACTTCTGGCCCAGTGTCTGGGCCATCGGCCTGCATGTGCTGGTGTTCGCTATGCTGTTCGTCAGTTTTGCCATGACGCCTGAACTGCCGCCTTCCAAGCCGATCGTCCAGGCTACTCTGTATCAGCTCAAGTCCAAGAGCCAGGCGACTACCCAGACCAATCAGAAGATTGCCGGGGAAGCGAAGAAAACCGCCTCGCGCCAGACCGAAGTCGAGCAGCTGGAGCAGAAGAAGGTCGAGCAAGAGGCCGTGAAGGCCGCGGAACAAAAGAAAGCCGACGCCGCTCAAAAGGCCGAGGAGGCTCGCGAGGCCGCCGAAGCCAAGAAGGCCGAGGACGCCGCCAAGGCCGCCGAGGCGAAAGAGGCCACCGAGGCCAAGAAAGCCGCCGAAGCCAAGAAGGCCGATGAGGCGAAGAAAGCCGCCGAGAAACAGCAGGCCGACATCGCCAAGAAGAAGGCTGAGGAAGAGGCCAAGAAGAAAGCCGCCGAGGACGCCAAGAAAGAGGCCGCCGAGGAAGCGAAAAAACAAGCCACCGAGGATGCCAAGAAAAAGGCAGCCGAAGAGGCCAAGAAGAAAGCAGCCGAGGACGCCAAGAAGAAAGCGGCGGCCGAGGACGCGAAGAAGAAGGCAGCTGAAGAGGCCAAGAAAAAGGCCGCGGCAGACGCCCAGAAGAAAAAGGCACAGGAAGCGGCCCGCAAGTCGGCAGAAGACAAGAAAGCCCAGGCCCTGGCCGAGCTGTTGTCCGATACCACCGAGCGGCAGCAGGCGCTGGCTGACGAGCAAGGTGACCAGGTGGCCGGCGATTTCGACGACCTGATCCGCATGCGCGCAGCCGAGGGCTGGGCACGTCCGCCTTCCGCGCGCAAGGGCATGACGGTAGTCCTGCAGATCAACATGCTGCCAGATGGCACCATCACCAACGTCAGCGTGTTGCGCTCCAGTGGCGACGGCCCGTTTGACAGTTCGGCGGTGGCAGCGATGAAGAACATCGGTCGTCTGACCGAAATGCAGGGTATGAAGCCGAGCGATTTCAACAGGTATCGTTCGTTCAAGATGACATTTACTCCTGAGGATCTAGCGTTGTGATTAAACTCCTTCGAGGACTGCTGGTCATGCTGTGCTGCGTGGCAGGCATGGCCGTAGCAGAGGAAAAGAACATCCTGGTCACCAGCGGCAGCGACCGGGCCACGCCCATCGCGGTAGTGCCGTTCGGTCTGCAGGGCGGCAGCGTGCTGCCCGAAGACATGGCTGACATCATTGGCAACGACCTGCGCAACTCCGGCTACTACTCGCCGATCCCGCGGCAGAACATGATCAGCCAGCCTTCCCAGGCCAGCGAAGTCATCTTCCGCGACTGGAAGGCGTTGGGTGCGCAGTACGTGATGGTCGGCAGCATCGTGCCGTCCGGCGGCCGCCTGCAGGTGCAGTACGCCCTGTTCAACGTCGCCACCGAGCAGCAAGTGCTGACCGGCAGCGTGGCGGGCAGCGTCGACCAACTGCGCGACATGTCGCACTACATCGCCGACCAGTCGTTCGAAAAGCTCACCGGCATCAAGGGTGCGTTCTCTACCCGCATGCTGTACGTGACGGCCGAGCGTTTCTCCACCAACAACACCCGTTACACCCTGCAGCGCTCGGACTACGACGGTGCCCGGGCAGTGACCCTGCTGCAATCGCGTGAGCCGATCCTGTCGCCACGCTTTGCACCGGATGGCAAGCGTATTGCCTATGTGTCGTTCGAGCAGAAGCGCCCGCGCATCTTCGTGCAGCACATCGACACCGGCCGCCGTGAGCAGGTCACCAACTTCGAAGGCCTCAACGGTGCACCGGCCTGGTCGCCTGACGGTTCGCGCCTGGCGTTCGTGCTGTCGAAAGATGGCAACCCGGATATCTACGTGATGAACGTGGCTTCGCGTCAGATCAGCCGTGTCACTGCCGGCCCCGGTATCAATACCGAGCCGTTCTGGGGCAAGGATGGCAACACCCTGTACTTCACCTCCGACCGTGGCGGCAAGCCGCAGATCTACAAACAGTCGGTTAGTGGTGGTAGCGCCGAGCGCGTAACTTTCGTTGGTAACTACAACGCCAACCCGAAACTTTCGGCGGACGAAAAGACGCTGGTGATGATCCACCGTCAGCAGGGCTTCACCAACTTCAAAGTGGCGGCACAGGACTTGCAGCGCGGAAGTGTAAAGATTCTCTCAGAAACAAGTCTTGATGAGTCTCCCACTGTTGCGCCAAACGGCACCATGCTAATCTACGCCACCCGCCAGCAGGGCCGGGGAGTCTTGATGCTCGTGTCGCTTAATGGCCGCGTGAGGCTCCCACTTCCTACCGCTCAAGGCGAAGTCAGAGAACCGTCCTGGTCCCCTTACCTGAACTGATTGCGGCGTAATACGTTTTGCTTAACACACTGGGGTTTCATTAGGAGTTTCACGATGGAAATGCTGAAGTTTGGTAAATTCGCTGCGCTGGCTCTGGCCATGGCTGTAGCTGTAGGTTGCTCCTCGAAAGGCGGTGACAACGCTGGTGAAGGCGCTGTTGACCCGAACGCTGGCTACGGTGCCAACACTGGCGCTGTCGACGGCTCCCTGAGCGAAGAAGCCGCCCTGCGCGCAATCACCACCTTCTACTTCGAATACGACAGCTCGGACCTGAAGCCAGAAGCCATGCGCGCTCTGGACGTTCACGCCAAGGACCTGAAGTCCAACGGCAACCGCGTTGTTCTGGAAGGCAACACCGACGAGCGCGGCACCCGCGAGTACAACATGGCTCTGGGTGAGCGTCGTGCCAAGGCCGTTCAGCGTTACCTGGTTCTGCAGGGCGTTTCCCCTGCTCAGCTGGAACTGGTCTCCTACGGTGAAGAGCGTCCTGTTGCTACCGGCAACGACGAGCAATCCTGGGCTCAGAACCGTCGCGTAGAACTGCGTAAGTAAGTTCCCATGCGAATGTGCCGCCGTGTAGTAACCGTCCTCGCACTCAGCCTGCCGCTCGCGGCCTGGGCTGAGGTCCCTGTAGTAGATGACAACGCAGGCAGTTATCCGCCTGCGGGTTATGGCACGAGCGGCGCCTATGCCGGGGCAGGGGCTTCAACCCCTGCCTCGGCACAGGGCCAGCTGTTCATGCAGCTGCAACAGATGCAGGACCAGCTTTCCCGCCAGCAAGGCATCATCGAAGAGCTGCAAAACGATGTGTCGCGCATGAAGCAGGAAAACCTGGAGCGATACCAGGACCTGGACCGTCGCATCAACAGTGGTGCCGCGCCTGCCGCGACCCCTGACAATTCCTCTACCGGGGGCGCATCCAATGCCGCCGCCGGTGCAGCAGCAGGTGCCGCTGGCGCCGCTGCGCAACAACCGGCCGCCAGTGGCGAGCCCGGTGATCCGGCGAAAGAGAAGCTCTATTACGATGCTGCTTTCGACCTGATCAAGCAGAAGGACTTCGACAAGGCCAGCCAGGCGTTCAACGCCTTCCTGCGCAAGTACCCCAACAGCCAGTACGCCGGCAATGCCCAGTATTGGCTGGGTGAGGTGAACCTGGCCAAGGGTGACCTGCCAGGCGCCAGCCAGGCGTTCGCGCAGGTGAGCCAGAAGTACCCCAAGCACAGCAAGGTGCCTGATTCGCTGTACAAGCTGGCCGACGTCGAGCGCCGCATGGGCCACACCGACAAGGTCAAAGGCATTCTGCAACAGGTCATTACCCAGTACCCTGGCACATCCGCCGCGCAACTGGCGCAGCGTGACCTGCAAAAGCTCTAAGCAGCACCCTTCGCAAGAAACCCGCGCCAGTCGCGGGTTTTTTCGTTAGAATCACTGCCCTTTTTCTTAAACACGCTGCAGCGGATAACGCCATGTCGAGTCCGCGACAGTGCCTGACGGAGGCGGACAGCCTGTTTAGCTGTCACGCCCGTGGCGATCATGCAAGACACACTACGCATCACCGAAGTTTTTTACTCTTTGCAGGGTGAAACACGAACGGCTGGGCTGCCCACGGTTTTCGTGCGCCTGACCGGTTGCCCCCTGCGCTGTCAGTACTGCGACAGTGCCTACGCGTTCAGCGGCGGCACCCTGCGCACACTCGATTCGATCATGGAACAGGTGGCCGGTTTCAAGCCGCGTTACGTCTGCGTAACGGGCGGCGAGCCGTTGGCCCAGCCCAATGCCTTGCCGTTGCTTCAGCAACTGTGCGATGCCGGCTACGAGGTTTCGCTGGAGACCAGCGGCGCGCTGGATATTTCGGGTACCGACACCCGCGTCAGCCGTGTGGTCGACCTGAAGACGCCAGGCTCCGAGGAGTCGCACCGTAATCGCTATGAGAACATCGAGCACTTGACCCGCAACGACCAGGTCAAGTTCGTGATCTGCTCGCGCGAGGACTATGACTGGGCGGTGTCCAAGCTGATCCAGTACAACCTTGCCGAGCGTGCCGGCGAGGTATTGTTCTCGCCTAGCCATCACCAGGTGCGCGCGAGTGACCTGGCCGACTGGATCATTGCCGACAACCTGCCCGTACGCTTCCAGCTGCAGCTGCACAAGCTGCTGTGGAACGACGAACCCGGACGTTGATTGAGGAGTAGCAGTACATGACTGAAAAACGCGCGGTAATCCTGCTGTCTGGCGGCCTCGACTCGGCCACCGTTGTTGCCATGGCCAAGGCCGAGGGCTACAGCTGTTACACCATGAGTTTCGACTACGGCCAGCGTCATCGTGCAGAACTCGATGCCGCTGCCCGCGTGGCTCGCGACCTCGGGGTGGTCGAGCACAAGGTCATCGGCCTGAGCCTGGACGGTATCGGTGGCTCGGCCCTGACCGACAGCAGCATCGATGTACCGGAAACCCCCGGTGAGGGGATTCCAGTCACCTACGTGCCAGCGCGCAACACTGTGTTTCTGTCCCTGGCCCTGGGTTGGGCGGAAGTGCTCGAAGCGCGTGACATCTTCATTGGCGTCAATGCCGTGGACTACTCCGGTTACCCGGACTGCCGCCCCGAATTCGTTGAAGCCTTCGAGCGCATGGCCAACCTGGCGACCAAGGCGGGCGTCGAAGGGCAGGGCTTCCGTATCCAGGCGCCGTTGCAGAACCTGAGCAAGGCACAGATCGTTCAGGAGGGCATCGCCCGCGGTGTGGACTACAGCTTGACGGTGTCCTGCTACCAGGCCGATGAGCAGGGCCGTGCCTGCGGCAAGTGCGACAGCTGCCGCCTGCGTGCCGATGGCTTCAAAGCTGCCGGTGTGAGCGACCCGACGCGTTATTTTTGATTTTTTTGCCGTAGGGTGTTGATTTCCCGTTAGAAATCAGTATTATACGCGCCATCCAACGGGTCGTTAGCTCAGTTGGTAGAGCAGTTGGCTTTTAACCAATTGGTCGTAGGTTCGAATCCTACACGACCCACCATACGCAGTAAGTCAAAGCCCGCTACCGGCAACGGTCGCGGGCTTTGTCGTTTCTGGCTCGTGTTGCTTGCCTTGGCCCATCGCCGGCGAGCCGGCGATGGGCTGCAAAGCGGCCCCGTTACTCGGCCCACTCCGGGTCGCCGGTAAACACCACGGTCAGCCAGCGGTCCGGCCCTTCGCCGCCCACGGCATCACCGATCTCGTTGCGCAGTGCATCCCACTCATCGATGGTTTTCGCGCCCATGCCGGTCGGCACGATGAAGTACAGCTCGATCTCCCGCGAGCGCCCCACCTTGGCCACATAAGCGCGGTACGACTGCAGGCCGTGGCGCGCGACGAATGCCTTGGCTACCTCGTCGACATGCAGTTTGAGGTCGCCCGGTGTCACCAGGAAAATCTCCGAAAATGCCTGGCGTACCACCGACAACGGCAACGGAATGATCACCAGGCAGACCAGTGCCAGTACCGCCGGGTCGATGTACGGTGACATCCACTCCCACTGCGTGCCTTGCACGGCATAACCAAAGCAGAAGGCGATCAGCAACGCGGCGGTAATGCTGGCCGACATCACCCAGCCCTTGACGTCCATGCGCACGAAGTCCGAACACAGCTTGCGGTTGGCCCGAGCTTCGATCACCGCGATGGTCACGCAGGCAATCACGGTGAGTACCGCGTAGACCATGGCAATGCCGAATTCCAGGTGGCGCCCGCCTTGCAGCACGCTGCTGACGGCGTTGATCAGCGCATAGATGGCCACGCCGCTGAGTAGGATGCCATTGAGCGCCAGCACCATCGGCTCCAGGTGCCAGAAGCCCATGGTGAAGCGCTCGCGCAGTTTGCGTGACATGTGCGCGGTGGTGGTGTGCGAGGTGATCAGCTTGACCACCACCAGCGACAGCCCGCTCATGCTGGCGTCGACCAGTGAATAGACGCCGTCGAAGATGATCGAGAACGAGCCGGAGGCCAGGCCGAAGGCGATGCCGATGGTGGCGATGAACAGGGTGACGGCGATCGAGGTGCGTAGCAGGCCTTGTTCGCTGGTGATGTCGAAGAATGGGGGTTTGTGTGCTGCTTCCATGGGTAAAGCTCTTTCAAAAGGTGGGTTGCCTGTACCGGCCTCTTCGCGGGGCAAGCCCGCTCCACAGGTGCGGCACCGCTCTCAAGGCTGGTGATAATCCTGTGGGGGCGGGCTTGCCCCGCGAAGCGGCCAGTACAGACTAGACGCGAAACTGCTCCATCAAGGCTTGCTGCTGGTTGGCCAGCCGGTTCAGTGCCTGGCTGATCCGCGCCGACTCCTCGGCCTGGCCAGACAGCGATTCTGTCACATCGCGGATGCCGGCCACGTTGCGGTTCACTTCCTCGGCCACCGCACTTTGCTCTTCCGCTGCCGAGGCGATCTGCAGGTTCATGTCGCTGATCACCGCCACCGCCTCGCCGATTCGCTGCAGGGCCGGCAGTGCCTGCTCCATGCGCGTTGCGCTGGCTTGGGCCTGGCGTTGGCCTTCATGCATGGCGCCCACCACATCCTCGGTGCCTTGCTGCAAGCCTTCGATGACCTGGCGGATTTCCTCGACCGATACCTGGGTGCGTTGGGCCAGGCTGCGCACTTCATCGGCGACCACGGCAAAACCGCGTCCGGCTTCGCCAGCCCGGGCGGCTTCGATGGCGGCATTGAGCGCCAGCAGGTTGGTCTGCTCGGCAATGGCGCGGATCACATCCAGCACCGAGCCAATTTGCTCGCTGCGGCTTTCCAAGGCGCGTGCTTCGTCCATCGCGGTGGTCATGTCGGCGGCCAGGCGGTCGATGGCCTGGCGGGTACTGGCGATCAGTTGCAGGCCCTCGCGGCTCGCCTGGTCGGCGCCACGAGCCGCCTGAGCTGCCTGGGCGGCATTGTGGGCGACATCCAGTGCGGTAGCGCTCATTTCGTTGGCGGCGGTGGCCACCTGCTCGATTTCCCGGTGCTGTTGCTGCATGCCGTTGCTGGTTTGGCTGGCGATGGCAGCGGACTGGTCGGCGGTGCCGCGGGCTTCCTGCAGCGAGCCCTTGACCTGGGCAATTACGGGTTGGAGTTTGTCGAGGAAGCGGTTGAACCAGCCAGTCAGCCGGCCCAGTTCGTCCTCGCGGGCGTAGTCCAGACGGCGGGTCAGGTCCCCTTCACCGCTGGCGATGTCCTCCAGGCGCGCTGCTACGGCAAGGATCGGCCGGGTTACCCCGCGTGCGGTCAGCCAGACCAGCAGCAGGCCCAGCACGGCAGCGCCGAGGCCGATCATCAGGCTGGTGAGGTTGGCGCGCTGGTTGTTCGCGTCCAGCCGTTGGTTGAGGGCGACCGCTGGCGCTCGCAGGACGCTTTGTGGCACTTCAAGCAGTACCTGCCAGGGGGCTGCATCGGGGATCGGCGCGAAGGGGTGGGCAACCCGCAGCAGGCCGCTCGCCACGCTCGTGCTCAGCGCCTTGCCGAGCTGAGAGCTGTCGCGGCTGTGGCCTGCCAGCAGGCCGGCCGGGCTGACGATGCTGACCTGGCCCTGGCCATCGAACAGCTCCTGACGGCCGTCCAGGCTCAGCTGCTGGAGGTTGTCCAGGCCAATGTCCAGGCCGATCACGCCGATGACCTTGCCGTTTTCCAGCAGGGGCAGGGCGATGCTGGTCATCAGCACCTGGCGGCCATTGACCTCGTCGAGGTACGGTTCGAGCATGCAGGTCTGGGCCGTCTCTTGCGGGCAGGTCAGCCAGCGGTTCTGCGGGCTGCCGCTGGTGCTGGTGCGGGTGTCGGCCAGCATCGATTCCGGCATGGCTTCTGCTTCGAGGGTGCCAGGGCGTGGTTGCGACCAGTACAGCGAGAACCGCCCGCTGTCGTTGCTGCCCAGGGCATCCTGGCCGATGTACTGGCTGTCCTGGTGGTCCAGAGCATTGGGCTGGAACACCAGGTAAAGGCCGATCACATCCGGGTTGCCGGCCAGGCTGGCACGCGCTTCGCGGGTCAGGTCGCCGCGCAGGTCGCTGCCGCCGCGGGCCTTCAATACCTGCACCAAGCGGCGCAAGCCATTGCCATACAGATAAGCGTCCATGAAATAGCGCTGGATGCGCAATGCCTGGGTCTGGGCGTGCGCTTGCAGGCGCAGGTGCGCGCTCTGGTCGAGCATTTTGGTGTTGGCCTGGTTGACCAGTGCCGCGCTGCGCCGGGCCTGGGTCAGCGAGGTGGCGACCAGCAGGGCGACGATGGCCAGCAGGCACAAGCCGGCAAGCAGGGTGATCTTCCACTGGATGGAGAGGCGGCGCAGCGGCATAGGGGCTTTCCTTTTCGATCAAGCGCAACGCCCGCTATCAGGCGCGGGCGTTGTCGGCAGCGTGGGTCATTCAGCGATGCAGTTCGGTGGGGCAACCCTGAAGGCCTTGGTCAGCCAGGCCAGGTAGCACAAGCCGAACAATGCCCAGATGCCGCCAAACATCAGCGAGTGCGCGTTCAAGTCCAGCCACAGCGAAACGATGATGCAGAAGCCGATGGTCGGCAGCACCAAGTACTTGAGCTTGTTGGCCAGCCCCTGGCGATTGCCTTCGCGCAGGTAGCAGTGGTTGATCACCGACAGGTTGACGAAGCTGAAGGCCACCAGGGCGCCGAAGTTGATGATTGACGTGGCCGTGACCAGGTCGAAGAAGATGGCCGACAGCGAAATCAGCCCCACCACCGCGATGTTCATGACCGGCGTCTTGTAGCGCGAATGCAGGCGGGCAAAGATGCTGGCCGGGATCACGTTGTCGCGGCCCATCACGTACAGCAAGCGTGAGACGCTGGTCTGCGAGGCCAGGCCCGAGGCGATGGTATTGATCACGGTGCAGGCGATGAACACCGACTGGAACAGCTTGCCGCCCACGTACAGGGCGATTTCCGGCAAGGCAGCTTCCTGGTCATGGAAGCGCGCCATGGTCGGGAAGTAGGCCTGGATGAAGTACGACACCAGGATGAACACCATCCCGCCGATCAGCGCGGTGAGGAAGATCGCCCGTGGGATGGTCTTGCCCGGATCGCGGGTTTCTTCCGACAGGCAGGTGACTGCGTCGAAGCCCAGGAACGAGAAGCACAGAATGGTCGCGCCAGCGGCCAGGGCGCTGAGCTGGGTCTGGTTGTCGGCGAAGGGCAGCAGGCTCCAGGTGGTACCCATCCCTTCGCCATGGTGCAGGCCGCGCACGCAGAGGTAGATGAACACGCCGATGATTGCCACCTGCACCGCCACGAACAGCAGGTTGAAGTGCGCCACCAGGTTGATGCTGCGCATATTGATCAGGCTGATCAGGCTGACAAACCCGACCACCCACACCCACGCCGGCACTTCGGGGAACATGGCCGACAGGTAGAGCTTGGCCAGCAGCGCATTGACCATGGGCAGGAGCAGGTAGTCCAGCAGCGATGACCAGCCCACCAGGAAGCCAACGTGCGGGTTGATGGCGCGCTGGGTGTAGGTGTAAGCCGACCCCGATTGCGGGAAGCGTCGTACCAGAGTGCCATAGCTCACGGCGGTGAACAGAATGCCGGCCAACGCCAGGATGTAGGCGCTGGGCACATGCCCGGCGGTGATGCCGGAAACAATCCCGAACGTGTCGAACACGGTCATCGGTGTCAGGTAGGCCAGGCCGATGATTACCACGTGCCAGAGGCGCAGGGATTTGTGGAATTGGCCGCTGCCGGTAGCGCTCTGGTCAGGCTGCATGCTGGCATGGCTCCTGCGGCTGGGCGTGAACGGCGGGCACAGTGAGTGGCGCATGCGGCAAGTGCGAGCGGGTGGGCTCCATGTTGTTCACCTTTATTGTTCGGAGCAGAGGGAGGCGCGTGCGAGACGCCGGTTGTTCTTTGTGAGGTGGGCGCGGTGCAAGTGGTTAAAATAAAAAACGATGGGTAGGTTGGTGTCAAGTTAAACATGACAAGATGTTACAAAACTGAAATATTTATCGATTTGAACTAGGTTATGTTCGGTTTTTACGCGCTTTTGTGCGCTTTTGCTCGATTTAGATGTCCGTAAAATTGAACAAGCCCGCAGCGCTTCCTGCGCCTTTCAGGCGCTTCCTAAAAGCGGGATTTCTCTGCTTCGGCCGCCACGTGCCTCTGGCTGCAGTGATATTCTTCAGGCCCTGCGTGGCACCTGGCCGCGTGCAAGCCCTTATGGACAGCAATCGGTTTTATTCATGAAGAAATCAGTAGGCATCCTTTCCGGCCTGGCCCTTGCCATTGCCGTCGCAACCACCGCTGGCGCCTGGTACACCGGCGAGCGCCTGCCTGCGGAGCTGGAATATTCCGTCAACCGCAGCAACGCTGAACTGAAGAAAGCCCTGGTAGGCGTCGGCGGCAGCATGACCGTCGAACTGGTCTCGCTGGAGCGGCACTTCTTCAGCAGTACCGCCCAATACCGGCTCACCGCCAAGGACATCAACCTTGGCGACGGCGAGGCGGTCAATTTCGAGGTGGGCATGACCGACCAGGTCGAGCATGGCCCGTTCCCTTGGTCGCGGGTCAAGGCGCTGAAGCTGATGCCAGTGCTGGCTGTCAGCAACAGCACGCTGGTCAAAGACGCATTCACCGCCCCCTGGTTCGCCGCAGCGGGCGAGCAGTCGCCGGTCAGCGCGCAGACCAGCCTGGGTTACGGCGGCAGCGTCGACAGCACGGTATTGCTGGCCCCGGCCAAGGTCACCGAAACCGATGGCAACAGCCTCGACTTCTCGGGCATGCAGCTGCACGTCAGCGGCGACCGCGAAGGCAAGGCGACCCAGTTCCAGGGCAGTGCCGAGCGCTTCGAGATGAAGGTGGTCCGCGACGATCAGCCGCCTGCCACGTTCGAGCTGAAAGGCTTGAAGGTCGGCGGTGACCTGGCGGCCACCAAGCATGATGCGATCTATGTCGGCAACGTCGACCTGTCGCTGGCTGAAACCAAGGTCACCTTGGGGCCCAAGCAGCAGGTGCTGTTGATCAAAGGCTTCGAGCAGAATGCCGTGCAAACCCTCGACGGCCCGGACACCGTGGGTGGGCGCGTGGCTTACACGCTGGCGGACATCACCTGGGACGGCCGCGCGGTCGGTAATGCTCAGTTGGCCGTGAGCATCAAGTCGCTCAACGCGCCGGCGCTGCAAGCGCTGTCGCACTGGTACCAGGCGCACGTGCCGGAGTTCGAGGCAGCGGCCGCAGCCGGCCAGCCGGTGCCACAGATCCAGATGGACGAGGCTGAGAAGGCCAAGTTCCAGGGCGACCTGCAACAGCTGTTGGCGTCCAAGCCCAAGCTGGCCGTGGAAAACTTCTCGTTCAAGACGGCCAATGGCGAAAGCCGCTTCAACCTGGCCATGGACTTCGCCAGCCCGACCTCCTTCGACTTGCCGCCTGACCAGTTGAGCAAGCAACTGATCAGCGAGGTGAAGAGCAAGCTGTCGCTGTCCAAGCCGATGATTGGCGACCTGGCAACCTTGCAGGCATTGCTGGAAGGGCAGACCGATGCCCAGGCGATCGCCATGCAGTCCAGCCAGGCGGGTGAAATGGTCGGCATGATGGCGCTGCAAAGCGGCATGGCCACGGTACAGGGCAATGATGTGGTGAGCAGCCTGCACTACGCCGATGGCATGGTCGACTTCAATGGCCAGAAAATGACCGTGGAAGCGTTCGCTATGCTGATGTCCTCGCGTCTTGCAGCCTTGCAGCCGCAAGGTTGATTGGCTGAGCGGTACAGCCCTGTCGCCGGCAACCCGGTTACAGGGCTGTACAGGCTGCATAAAACCCTTTTGAATTGCCTCGATTGTCTGTAGCCTTCGGCGTCCGATAATAATCCGCGCCCGCAGAGGGCCGTGATGGCCTGCGCGCCGTCCGGCGCCCCTAGCCGATCTGCCAGGGCCGGGTGATACACTCGATTTGATGCGCACACGCGCCTGCAGGTCCAGCGATCATGACCCAGATTTCCGAACGCCTGTTGGTTCAGGCCCACCTCGACGCCAAACAGCCCAACCCGCTGACAGCCGAGCAGGAGGCCGAATACCGTGCGGCCATCGCTGCCGAGCTCAAGGCGCAGAACGCCGTGCTGGTCGCCCATTACTACTGCGATCCGGTGATCCAGGCGCTGGCCGAAGAGACCGGCGGTTGCGTATCCGACTCGTTGGAAATGGCCCGTTTCGGCAAGAACCACCCCGCCGAGACCGTGATCGTTGCCGGTGTGCGCTTCATGGGCGAAACGGCAAAAATTCTTACCCCCGAAAAACGCGTGCTGATGCCGACCCTCGAGGCCACCTGCTCCCTCGACCTGGGGTGCCCGGTTGAAGAGTTTTCGGCATTCTGCGACCAACACCCGGAACGTACCGTGGTGGTCTATGCCAATACCTCGGCGGCCGTGAAGGCGCGTGCCGACTGGGTGGTAACCTCCAGCTGCGCGCTGGAGATCGTCGAAAGCCTGATGGACAACGGCGAGACCATCATCTGGGGCCCGGACCAGCACCTGGGGCGCTACATTCAGAAGCAGACCGGCGCCGACATGCTGCTGTGGGACGGCGCGTGCATCGTTCACGAAGAATTCAAGTCGCGCCAGCTTGCCGACATGAAGGCGCTTTACCCGGACGCAGCCATTCTGGTTCACCCTGAATCGCCCGAAGCGGTGATCGACCTGGCCGACGCGGTAGGTTCGACCAGCCAGTTGATCAAGGCCGCCCAGACCCTGCCGAACAAGACCTTCATCGTCGCCACCGACCGCGGCATCTTCTACAAGATGCAGCAGCTGTGCCCGGACAAGGAATTTGTCGAGGCGCCGACGGCCGGTAACGGTGCAGCCTGCCGCAGTTGCGCGCACTGCCCGTGGATGGCGATGAATACCCTGGAGCGGGTGCTGGATTGCCTGCGCACGGGCAGCAACGAGATTTTCGTTGACCCGGCGCTGGTGCCCAAGGCGATCAAGCCGCTGAACAGGATGCTCGATTTTACTCAGGCGGCGCGCTTGAAGTTGTCGGGTAACGCCTGATATTGCTGGGGCCGCTTTGCGGCCCATTCGCGGGGCAAGCCCGCTCCCACAACCCCGCTAACCTCAAGGGCAGCGGGGTACTTGTGGGGGCGGGCTTGCCCCGCGAATAGGGCGGTCCAGATGTGCCCTAGCGGCCCATCATGTCCTTGACCATCCGCTGCTGCTCCATGATCTCGCGCTGGCGCTGATCGATCTGCGACGCCAGCGGGAAGTTGCTGCCCGCACGGCGTTTGGCGTAATCCAGCTGCTGGATGGCCTGGTCGAAATCCCCCACCAAGGTGAAGTACTCGGCCCGTGCCCGGTGCAAGCCGATGGTATTGCCCGACAACCCCCGCACTTCGGCAACCTCGTACCACACATCCGGGTCATCCGGCCGGCTCTTGAGCAGGTCGTTAAGTACCTTTTCTGCCTCGGCCGGCTTGTTCTGCTTGACCAGCAGGTCGGCGCGCACCTGTTTCAGCGGGTAATTGCCTGGGTACAGCCCCTGCATCCGTTCGGCGCGCTGCTGTGCATCGGCCAGGCGGTTGTTGGTGATGTCCAGGTCGATCTGCGCCAGGTTGTAGGTAATGTCGTTGGGGGCCTTGGCCAGCAGCGGCTTGAGCAGCTCGCGGGCCTCGTTCAGCTGGCCACCCTTGATCTGCGCCAAGGCCAGGCCATAGCGCGCGGCGTCAAGCTTCGGGTCTTCGTCAAGCTGGGCGCGGAAGCGCTTGGCGGCAAGGCCCGGGGTGCCTTCGTAGGTGAGTGCCACGCGGGCGCGGATCAACTGGTAGCGCTGGGTGTCCTCGATGCCGCCCTTGGGCGCCTGCTCGGCGCGGTTGCGCGTGTCGGCAACCCGCGACTCGGTCACCGGGTGAGTCAGCAGAAATTCTGGCGGCTTGGCATCGTAGCGGTACTGGCGCGCCAGGCGCTCGAACATGCTGGGCATGTTGCGCGGATCGTAACCGGCTTTTTCCAGGTTCTGGATGCCGATGCGGTCGGCTTCCTGTTCATTTTGCCGCGAGAAGCGCCGCTGCTCCTGAATAGCGGCGGCCTGGGTGCCTGCGATCACGCCGATACCGGCGTCGCCGCCACCACCCGCGGCCAGCACGATGCCTGCCAGCAGGGCGGCCATCATCGGCAGTTGCATGCGTTGCTGGGCTTCGACGCCACGGGCGAAGTGGCGCTGCGACAAGTGCGCCAGTTCGTGAGCCAGTACCGAGGCGTATTCGCCCTCGGTCTGGGCATTGAGGAACAGCCCGCCGTTGACCCCGACGATGCCGCCAGGGGCGGCGAAGGCGTTGAGCTCGCGGCTGTCGATCAGGATGAACTCCAGGCGCCGGTCCTGCAACTGGCTGGTTTCCGCCAGGCGGTACACGCTGGTTTCGACGTAGTCCTTGAGCTGCGGGTCGTTCAACTGGTTGACCTGGCCACGCAATAGGCTCAGCCAGGCGCGGCCGAGCTGGTGCTCCTGTTGCGGCGAGACGATCGCAGAGCTGGCATCACCCAGTGATGGCAGGTCGTCAGCATGGCCGGGAAGGGCCATCAGGCAGGCCAGCGTCAACAGGGTAGGGCGCAGTAGATTCATGCACGAAGCTCGCGTCGGGTCAAAGGCCTCTACTGTAGCCCGCTCACACGTTGGCGACCAGTGGCGGTATCCTAGCGGGCCTGTTACCAAAGACGTCTGCCCCGCACGTGGAGAACCCCGATGAGTGACACCCTGACCTGCGACGCCGAACTCGACGCCAGCGGGCTGAACTGCCCGCTGCCACTGCTGAAGGCAAAGATGGAACTCAACCGCCTGGCCAGTGGCGCGGTGCTCAAGGTGATTGCTACCGATGCTGGCTCGCAGCGCGACTTCCGCACTTTTGCCAAGCTGGCCGGTCATACGCTGCTGCATGAAACGGCCGAGGCCGGCACCTACACCTACTGGCTGCGCAAGGCCTGAGTCTCAACCAAGGATCGTCAATGTTCAAAGTGCTTCGCGACTGGATGCAGCGCTATTTCTCCGATGAGGAGGCGGTGGTGCTGGCGGTCCTGCTGGTTCTGGCGTTTACCGCGGTACTGACCCTGGGCGGCATGTTGGCGCCGGTGCTGGCGGGGATGGTGCTGGCGTTTCTGCTGCAAGGCCTGGTCAACGCCCTGGAGCGCCTGCGGGTGCCCACCCGGCTGGCGGTGGCCGTGGTGTTTGCGTTGTTCATGGGGGCACTGGCGGTCATCCTGCTGGTGCTGGTGCCGTTGCTCTGGCATCAGCTGATCACCCTGTTCAACGAGCTGCCCGGCATGCTCGGCAAATGGCAGTCGCTGTTGCTGCTGCTGCCCGAGCGCTACCCGCACCTGGTGTCGGATGAGCAGGTATTGCATGCCATCGAGTCGGTGCGCGGTGAAATCGGCAAGTTCGGCCAGTGGGCACTGACCTTTTCGTTGTCGAGCCTGCCGCTGCTGGTCAACGCGATGATCTACCTGGTGCTGGTGCCGATCCTGGTGTTCTTCTTCCTCAAGGACCGCGAGGTGATCGGGCGTTGGGTGGTGGGTTATCTGCCCCGTGAGCGCACCTTGCTCAACCGCGTGGGCAACGAGATGAACCGGCAGATCGCCAACTACATTCGCGGCAAGGGCATCGAGATTCTGATCTGCGGGGTTGCCACCTATATCGCGTTCATCAGCCTGGGGCTGAACTATGCGGCCTTGCTGGCGTTGCTGGTGGGCTTGTCGGTGGTGGTGCCCTATGTGGGCGCCGTGGTGGTGACCGTGCCGGTGACGTTGATTGCACTGTTCCAGTGGGGCTGGGGCGATCAGTTCATCTACCTGATGACGGTGTACGCGATCATTCAGGCGCTGGATGGCAACGTGCTGGTGCCGTTGCTGTTCTCCGAGGCGGTGAGCCTGCACCCGGTGGCGATCATCTGCGCGGTGCTGCTGTTTGGCGGGTTGTGGGGCTTCTGGGGGATCTTCTTTGCGATCCCGCTGGCAACGCTGTTCAAGGCAGTGCTGGATGCCTGGCCGCGGCAAGAGCCAACAGTGGCGCCGCTGTTGTGATTGTTGGGCCGCACAGCGGCCCCGGCAACCTCAAGCCTTGTTCAACGCCTGAGCCGCCGCCAAGACCGCATCCACATGCCCGGGCACCTTCACCCCACGCCATTCCTGGCGCAGCACACCATCCTTGTCGATCAGGAAGGTGCTGCGGTCCACGCCCATGTACTCCTTGCCATACAGCTTCTTCAGCTTGATCACGTCGAACAGCTGGCACAGGGCCTCGTCCTTGTCGCTGATCAGCTCGAACGGGAAGCCTTGCTTGGCCTTGAAGTTCTCATGCGACTTGAGGCCATCGCGCGATACGCCGAACACCACGGTATTGGCGGCGGCAAAGGCTTCATGCTGATCACGGAAGCCTTGGCCCTGGGTAGTGCAGCCCGGGGTGCTGTCCTTGGGGTAGAAGTACACCACCACCTGGCGGCCCTTGAGCTCGGCAAGGCTGACCGCCTGGCCGCTGGTGGCCTGGGCCTGGAAATCGGCAACGGGTTGGTCGAGTGCTACGGCCATGGGGGCTTCCTTACATGGGGTTCTGTGGGCGCCAAGGCTCGATCAGCGCATCCAGGTTCAAGGCATCGGCAAAGTCCAGGAACTGGTCACGCAGCCAGCTGATCTGGGTGCCGGCCGGCAAAATCACGGTGAACTGGGCGTTGAGCATGCTGCTGCCGGTCTGTGGCGCCAGGTAGGTGTCGCAGGTCATGGCTTCGAGCTCGACACGGTGGTCGAGGAAGAACTGGCACAGCTCGTTGATGATGTCGGGGCGGTAGGCCGCGCTGACATAAGCCACGTAAGGCAGCGCCTGCGGGCGTACCTCCTGGTCGGCGCTGCGCACCACATCGAGGGTCAGGCCGTGCTTTTTGCCCAGGCCAGGCAGGGAGGCTTCAAGACGCGCCAGGGCGTCCCAGCTACCACCGACCTGCAGCACCAGGGCGCTGGTCTCGCCATGGCGGCTCAGGCGCGAGGTGACTACCGCGCAGCGGTTCTCGACGGCAGCGCGGCTGAGGACGTTGGCCAGTTCCATGGGGTTTGGGCCCAGGGCACTGATGACAAGGAATTGTTCGCGGACGGTGGGGGTGGACATGCAGCATTCCTAAAGCGATGAGCGGTCGGTGCAGGACAGGCAAAAGCCTCCAGTCGGCAGTGCCCGGGGCTCGCATGCGAGGTCGTGGACGCCGGCGGGGAGCAAGGTCGACGGCCCGGCGGGCCGCGCTGCACCGATCAAAGGATCAAGGGTAGCGAATTAAGCCGCCGAGGGGAATGCTCCGCCCGCCTGCTTCGCTTGTGCAAGGCCGATGCCCCCAGTACCATTACCGCTCTCTTTTTCCGGCAGGAGCAGTTACATGATTGCGGGCAGTATGGTGGCATTGGTCACTCCCATGGATGCACAAGGGCGTCTTGACTGGGACAGCCTCGGCAAACTTGTAGACTTCCACCTGGAAAACGGCACTCACGCCATCGTCGCCGTCGGTACTACCGGCGAGTCGGCCACCCTGACCGTCGAAGAGCACATCGAGGTCATCGAATTCGTGGTCAAGCGTGTCGCTGGCCGCATCCCGGTCATCGCGGGCACTGGCGCCAACTCCACCTCGGAAGCCGTGCACCTGACCCAGAACGCCAAAAACGCCGGCGCCGACGCCTGCCTGCTGGTCGTGCCGTACTACAACAAGCCGACCCAGGAAGGCTTGTACCAGCACTTCAAGCACATCGCCGAAGCCGTCGACATCCCGCAGATCCTCTACAACGTACCCGGCCGCACCTCCTGCGACATGCAGGCCGAGACCGTGATCCGCCTGTCGACCGTGCCGAACATCATCGGCATCAAGGAAGCCACCGGCGACCTGGCCCGTGCCAAGGCCATCCTCGATGGCGTCAGCAAAGACTTCATCGTCATGTCCGGCGACGACCCGACGGCTGTCGAGCTGATCCTGCTGGGCGGCAAGGGCAACATCTCCGTGACGGCCAACGTCGCCCCGCGCGAAATGGCCGACCTGTGCGAGGCCGCCCTTGAGGGCAATGCCGAGAAGGCCCGCGCAATCAACGAAACACTCATGCCGCTGCACAAAGACCTGTTCTGCGAAGCCAACCCGATTCCGGTGAAATGGGCGCTCGTCGAAATGGGCCTGATGCACAAAGGCATTCGCCTGCCGCTGACCTGGTTGAGCGAAGGCTGTCACGAAAAAGTCCGTACTGCCTTGCGCCAGTCCGGCGTACTGGTTTAATCGAGGAAGTACACCGCATGAAGCGACTGGCTGGTCTTTCCGCCCTTGCCCTGATCATTTCCAGCACCAGCGGTTGCGGCTGGCTGTGGGGCGACGAGGGTTATTTCCGCGACCGCGGCAGCGATTACCTGCAGGCGCACCCGACCGCGCCGATGCAACTGCCGCCGGACGCCAGCAACGTCAAGCGCCTCGACCCGCTGTTGCCTATTCCGCGTAACGTTGCCGATGACAGCGCCACCGGCGAGTTCGAAGTACCGCGTCCGCAACCGCTGACGGCCGGTGCCGAAGTCAGCGACTTCAGCTTGCAACGCAGCGGCAACAGCCGTTGGGTGCTGGCCCAGCGCTCGCCAGCCGAAGTCTGGCCTGCAGCCCGTCAGTTCTTTGAAGACAATGGCTTCCGCATTGCCGAAGAGCGTCCGCAAACCGGCGAATTCAATACCAGTTGGCAGCGTTTCGATGAACTCTCGGCCTCGCTCGGCCAGCGCCTGGCGAGCACCGCCAGCAGCGGCGACAGCGAAGTGCGCGTGCGTGTACGCATGGAGCCCGGCGTGCAGCGCAACACCTCCGAGGTGTACATCGTCAGCGTCGAGCGCCCGGCTGGCAGCACCGCCGAGCCTGGTTTCCCGTCCACCTCCAGCAACACCGGCGCCGATGCCCTGCTGGTTGACGAAATGCTCGCCAGCATGAACCGCAGCGCCGAGAAGGGCGGGTCTGTCTCGCTGCTGGCCGCGCGCGATTTCGATGCGCCAAGCCGCGTCAGCCTGAGCGAAGACGGCAGCGGCAACCCGGTACTGTACCTGGGCGCCGACCTGGATCGCGCCTGGTCCAGCGTGGGCCGTGCCCTGGAGCAAGGTGGCGAGTGGCGTGTCGAAGACATCAACCGCAGCCTGGGCCTGTACTACATCAACCTGTCCGAAAAACCTGACGACAAGCAGAACGAGCCGGGCTTCTTCAGCCGTATGTTCGGCAGTGCACCGACCAAAGAAGAGCGTGAAGCCCGAGCCGAGCGCTACCAGGTACGCCTGAGCAAGGTCGGCGAAAGCGTGCAGGTCACCGTCGAGAAAAACATCAACACCGTGGCTCCGGCCGATGTCGCCCGCCGTGTGCTGAGCGCCATTCAGGACCACCTGGGTTAAGTGCGCTTCGCGGTACTCGGAAGCGGCAGCCAGGGAAACGGCACGCTGATCGCCAGTGGTGACACGTTCATCCTGGTCGATTGCGGGTTCTCCCTGCGTGAGACCGAGCGGCGCCTGGCGCTGCTCGGGGTCTCGGCGGCACAGCTGAGCGCGGTGCTGGTTACCCACGAACATGCCGACCACGTGCATGGGGTGGGGTTGCTGTCGCGGCGCTACAATGTACCGGTCTACCTCAGCCAAGGGACGTTGCGCGGCCTGCGCAAGCCGGTGGAGGTGGCCGGTTTTCTCGCTTGTGGCGACAGCCTGCGCATCGGTGGCCTGGAGGTGACGGCAGCGCGCGTCGAGCACGACGCCTACGAGCCGTTGCAATACGTGCTCAGCGACGGCCGGCGGCGTTTCGGCATGCTCACCGACCTGGGCTCGTACGATGCCTTGTTGCTGGAGCGCTACCAGGGCCTGGATGCCCTGTTGATCGAAGCCAATCACTGCCGCGACATGCTGGCACGCGGTCACTACCCGTCGTTCCTGAAGCAGCGGGTAGGTGGCATGCAAGGGCATTTGAACAATCACCAGGCCGCGCGCCTGGTGGACGAGTTGGGCTGGAGCAACCTGCAACACCTGGTGCTGGCCCACCTCAGCAGCAAGAACAACCTGCCACAACTGGCCCGCCAGTGCTTCGTCGACACCCTTGGGTGCGACCCAGACTGGCTTCAGGTGGCGAATCAGGAACACGGGCTCGACTGGCGCGAAATCGCCTAGCCCAACTACTCAAGCAAGCGGAGCCCATCATGGAAAAACGCGAAGAACTTTACCGCGGCAAGGCCAAATCGGTTTACAAGACCGACGACGCCGACCGCTTGATCCTGCTGTTCCGCAACGACACCTCGGCGTTCGACGGCAAGCGTATCGAACAGCTCGACCGCAAAGGCATGGTGAACAACAAGTTCAACGCCTTCATCATGCAAAAGCTCGAAGAAGCCGGCGTGCCGACCCAGTTCGACAAGCTGCTGGGCGACAACGAGTGCCTGGTGAAGAAGCTCGACATGATCCCGGTCGAGTGCGTGGTGCGTAACTACGCGGCGGGCAGCCTGGTCAAGCGTCTGGGCGTGGAGGAGGGCATCAAGCTGGAGCCGTCCACCTTCGAACTGTTCCTGAAGAACGACGAGAAGGGCGACCCCTTCATTAACGAATCCCACGTTGTCGCGTTCGGCTGGGGCACCGCCGAGCAGCTGGCAGAGATGAAAAAGCTGTCGCTGAAAGTCAACGAAGTGCTGAACAAGCTGTTCGATGACGCAGGCCTGTTGCTGGTCGACTTCAAGCTGGAGTTCGGCGTGTTCCACGGCCAGATCGTCCTGGGCGACGAATTCAGCCCCGACGGCTGCCGCCTGTGGGACAAAGAAACCCGCAAGAAGATGGACAAGGACCGCTTCCGCCAGGGCCTGGGCGACGTGATCGAAGCCTATGAGGAAGTTGCCAAGCGCCTGGGCGTGCCGCTGTAAGCGGCCTGTTCACGCAAGCGCCTGATACCACGCGATTTTTTGAAAATAAAGGTTTGCGTTTTCAGAATTCGCTGGTATGATGCGCGGCATTGGAGAGATGCCGGAGTGGTCGAACGGGACGGATTCGAAATCCGTTGTACTGGCAACAGTACCTAGGGTTCAAATCCCTATCTCTCCGCCATATTAAAGGCCCCGAGCGCTGTATAGCCCTCGGGGTCTTTTTCATTTGGGGGAATTTTGGGGGAATGGGGGAGCGTGTATTTCCCCCAAGCGTTCGCTATCATTTCCCCCATGGCCTACTACGAGAAGCGCGGGGACGCCTGGCGCGCCCAGATCCGCCGCAAAGGATATCCAACCCTTTCAGCCACCTTTGACACCAAGGCAGAAGCCCAGCGATGGGCGGCCGAGATCGAAGGTGATATGTCGCGTGCGCGTTTCGTCGACATGCGCGAGGCCGAGAGCACCACGCTCGCTGAGGCCTTGGACCGCTACCTGTCGGAGGTCACTTCCACCAAGAAGGGCGCCAAGCAGGAGCAGGTTCGCATCAAGAAGTGGAAAGAGCACAAGTTGGCCAGCAAGGGCCTCGCTGCGATCCGCTCGAGCGACATGGCCGCGTACCGCGATGCTGAGCTCAAGGAAGGAAAATCGACCGCAACAGTCCGCCTCAACCTGGCCGTGATCAGCCACCTTTATACGGTGGCCACCAAGGAGTGGGGCATTGAAGGGCTGGCCAACCCGTGCCGGGCGATCCGGATGCCCAAGGGCAGCAAGGAGAGGGATCGTCGCCCAACGCCGGCGGAGCTCGCCGCGCTGTACAAGGCGGCCGGCCAGATGAACGCCCAGTTGCCGGTGTTCATTGAGCTGGCGGTGGAGACTGCGATGCGCCGGTCTGAGCTGCTGATGCTGCGCCGCGACCAGGTGCGCGGCAAAGTGGCCTACTTGGAAGACACCAAGAACGGCGAGAGGCGCGCGGTGCCGCTGTCCTCCCGGGCGATAGCCCTGCTGGAGGGGCTGCCCACGCCGATCGGTGGCGGCCGGTACTTCAACCTGGCCCTCAACACGATCAGCAACTATTTCCCCAGGGCCTGCGTGGCCGCTGGGATTGAAGGTCTACGCCTTCACGACCTTCGCCATGAGGCGACAAGCCGTTTCTTCGAGCGCGGCTTCACCATGATGGAGGTTGCGAGTATCACGGGCCACAAGACCCTGGCGATGCTCAAACGCTATACCCACCTCAGCCCGCAGGACCTCGCCGAAAAGCTCGGCTAGTTCATGCTTATCAAACAAGTCCCATCAAAGGAGTGAAAATGTCGCGCTTGCCTGAAGGTGTTCGCAGATTGTGCGTGGTAGTTGGAGTGGTTTTTGTCGTGGCTATGCTTATCACGTCGGGTAATACGCTGCGTGATTGGTTGGCGTTGCCCGTTGATCGTCTTGCGTTTTCCGCAGTCATTTTTGTTGGCTTTTATCTAAGCCCCTTCATTGTGTGCAGGGTGGCCTTCTGGATAAAAGATGGCTTCACTAAGAGCGGCGCCTGAATAGTACTCAGGCCCATGGTCAAGCCACGGTCCTCAAGGATGGTGGCTCTCTCCGTTTCCGCCCCGGCTTCGGCCTTGTGTGCTCCCCATCCCTGAACTCGCGCAGGAACTTGCGCACGTCCTCTTTCAGCCAGCAGTGCCGATTGCCCATCTTGAAGCTCTTGGGCAGCCACGGCACCCCACGGCGAATCCCCTCCCTGATCGACGCCTCGGTTCGGCCCAGCAGCTTGGCCAGCCCCTCGACCGTCAGCACTTCAGCCTCTTCGCTCATTGCTCGCTCCCGACCTGACACGTCAGGTTTTGGTTGTCACGCGGAACTGTCACGTCAGCTATCAGCTGGTCGCAGCGCTCCACGATCTGATCTAGCAGTTGTTGACGATATGGCCGGTAACCGCTCAGAAACTGCTGGTGCTGGTCAGCCTCCGCTGCTGCGCTGTCACGCAGGCTCTCGAACAGCTCCAAGTCGCAAAGCACCTTTCCGGAAATAGCCTTGCGCAGCGCCTGGTTCTCTGCCTTGAGCTCCTCGAATTCCTCGTCTCGGCTAAGCGCTGGAATCGGGTACGGCTCGCCCGTATGGGATAGCCAGCGGCGATGCCACATAGCGTTAACTCGATCAAGCGCTCGCATGGACTGATCAAAAATCTTTCCGCCGCGCTCGATCTCCGCGATTAGGGCAAGTACGGCAGCAGGATCGGCTGCCGCGATGTACTGAGCCGACTCAAGGGTGAAACCCCAGTTTTCATGGCAGCTAACCCCAGATGGCCCATTGAGGCTGAACATCTTTCGCCCAGAAACCAGGGAGATTCCAGCAAAGAAGATCCCCCAATCCTTGCATTCCTGCGCTTCAGCCAGCGTCTTAAGCTTCTCTTTGTCTACCGCCTTCATGATGCCCCCTGCAGTTCGGTGATAACGGACTGTATGCCGGCTACATAGCTGCCTGGCCGTCCTGCCGTTGCACCAGTCAATCGTTCAACTACCACCTCGACCGGCGAGCCTCTTAGAGAGGCGACCAGCTCAATCGCCCACTTCCTCGCCTCCAAGTACATGAAGCGGTTTATGGGGCCGACCGGGGGCGCTGCCAGGGCTGAGCCCTTGCTTTGCTGATCAGCGCCTTGGGCCGCATGAATCTTTGCGGCCGATCTCGATACGACCGAGTTGACCCGACCGCGACCCCGCTTGAGCCCCATCGATTCGATGATCTCCTTCGCTGCCTGGCTGACATCCCGCTTGCTCATGACTAAGCTCCCGCCGCGATGAGGTTTCGAGCAATGGCCACCATATCGTCATGATCGATACTCTCGGCTTGTGCGGCGTAATCCAGAACGCGCAGGGCCTCGTCTTGGTTGCGAGGCTTGATCTCGGCCAACAGTCCTTGGACAAACCATTCGCGCGCTATGGCCTCATGCATCCCATCACCCCATTCGCCGGCAGCATGGCGCAGGACATACAGTCGTCCCCAGTACGCAATCTCATGCAGGCAATCATCGAGGGTGCCCGGCATCAGGTTGGCGTGCTTGCGGAAGCGCTTGGCCACCTGTGCCTTGTCGTTTTCGAAGTAGCTCTTGAAGCCCTTGCAGCGCTTCAGGGCCTTCTCGCAAAACTGCTCGGCAGGTGTGTCTTCAAAGATCGTCCCGCCTTCGAAGCGAGCCTGCGCCTCTGATGCAAGGGCGGCTTTCTCCAGCGAGCCTTTGGCCAGCCCTTCAAGGTCAGCAAAGCCGAACGAGAACATTACTGCGAAGGGGTTTCCCCCGCTGTTGCGCTTCACATAGTCCACATACCGCTGCTCGATCTCTTTGAGCGGCGTCTTGATCTGCTTGGCAGCGTCCAGGGCTGTGGCGATCGGTCCTGCCTGGCCGGTTTTGATCACCTCCCGCAGCCACAAGACGGCATCCACTTCCTTATTGCCAGTGACGACCTTCTGTTCAGGCAGCACCTGAACTGCTGGTGCCGTCTCCGAACTCGGCCGGATCGGGGGCAGGGTGAAGAGGGCGCGATGCGCCAGGTTGTCAGTCAAATTGATCATGCTATCCCCCGGAAGTGATCGGCAAGAACCCGGCGCCCGTCCAAACCGCAAGCGGAAGACAGGTCCAGCACCTGGCCAAAGGTGGTTTCACGTTGCTGTAGGGCTTCCCACAGCTTCAGCAGCAGGCCGGCCTGACTCATGGCTGCTGCACCTGAATGTCTTGCTGGCCCTGCATCTGGTTCGCCAGCACCAGAGCCCCGAGCAGCACATGCTGGCGTTGCTGCAGGTCCAGATACTCGCGGATGGCCTTCACGATCAGGCTGTTCATGCTTCGGTCGTCAGCGTTGGCCGCCATCGCTACCTGGTCGCGCATACCATCTGGCAGGCGTACAACGAATTTGTCCGCGTCGCGGGAGCCGTATTCAAAGGCCATGACGCACCTCCTGCTCTTTCTGCGCCTGGATGCGCTCGTAGATTTCCTGGCGGTGCACTTCAACGTCCGACGGCGCTTCAATACCCAGGCGAACCTGCATGCCGTTGACGCCAAGGACGGTGACGGTGATGTCGTCGTTGATGCGGATGGTTTCGCCTACGCGGCGAGTTAGGATGAGCATGATTAACTCCTGTGAGGGTGAGGGCGGCACCGCCGCCCCTCCATATCACTGCGCAGTGCGCAGCTCGTTACGGGGCACCCAGCCGGCGTGGGTCTTCACCATGCAGCCGACATAGGGGGCGAACTTGGTCTGCCGCTCGGTCTGGTAGCCGTACCATTGGCAAGACCCCCAGTTCACAGCCGCGGCGATTGCGAGCGCGCACAGGGCAAGCCCTACCACCGCGCCCAGGCCTATGTGCTTGCGCTTCAAGCCTCGATACCGAAGTCTTTGGGGCGCAAGCCCAGTTGCACACCAACCTCGGCCAGGACCTTGAGTTCTTCGGGGCTGATGTTTCCGTCGCCCTCGGCAACAGTGATCATGTTCACGAACACCTCCTCGGCATCGAGAGGGTTGTTCTTGATGTCCGCGATCTCGCGCATGATGTTCATGCGCCCCAGGCGGAAGCCGGCCTGCAGTTGTTCAGTGAAGAGGTTCACGGTGGCAGTGATCTCTTGGCCGAAGTGCTCCAAGTTCTTGTTTGCCCGGATCTGAATGTCGATCTGAGCCGCCTCGTTCTTGCTGATCTCGCCGTCAGCCGCCGCCACCAGCAGGCAACCACCGACGATGGCTTGCATCAGGTCACGGTTTTCCAGCTTCTTGACTGCGCGCTTGGCGCCGAACAGTTTCTTTCCAATACCGAACATGGGTCTTTCCTCTTGGGTTGGTGGAGCTTTTCTTCAGGCAAGCCGGTGGCCTGCCGCGTTTGTTGGCTTTCGCAAAAGTCAGGGTTGGATCAGGTCAGGCGGATGGCTCTATTCAGCTGAGAGAGCTGTCAGCGCGTCGTGCTGCTACTCGTAACTCGACTTTGCGCCCTTGTCCTCCGCCTCGGCGTACACGGGTAAATTCCTGGTCATCCATTACCGCGTTCGTAACTAGGACGGCGCACATGATCATGGCAAGTCTCCTGGCGATTCCGCGACAGAACAGTTCGGTCGGCACTGCAGACCGGCTACTGATGCCCAGTTTGTAGAAAATTCTCTCGACCGACTTCTTCACGGTCGCCGGCGAGCAAGACAGCTCTTGCGCGATTTCCTTGTTGCCTAGGCCGCAGCAAATGGCTAGGGCTGCTTTCAGCTCTTGCGCAGCGAGGATGCCGATGTTGCCTTCCATGCTCCTGAAGTTGATCACGCCGTTCATTTGCCACCTCCTTGTGTAAGTAGATGAGCCAAAATATAAGCAGATTGATAAGGCTGCGCAAGCATTCAGCTTATATTTTTTATCAGCAGAGTGATTTCCCCGATCGGCGGGCACAAAAAAGCCCGGATTCACCGGGCTTTGGGAAGGATTATCGACTAGAAAAAGGACGCGCCCCAGAAGACTCTGCCAAGCACCTCAATTGAGTTTTCGCTCATCTCCTCTGGGGTATAGCTCTCGTCTGGGTGTTCGCTCTGGTTGAAGCTGCGCAGCCGGATGCCACCTCCAGGAATTCTGTACAGGACCTTCACCCGAAGCTGGCCATCGTGTTTCAGGGCGTACATTTTGCCGTCGACAATCTGTTTCTGCCCCATGTTCACTCCAACCGTGCTGCCGTTCGGGAGTACCGGCTCCATGGAGTTACCAGAGACGATAACGCAAACAGCTTGGTCAAACTGGACATTGTGTGCGCGCAGAGAGCGCTTACCGAATCTCAGCTTGGTGGAGGTGCTTCTCTCGATCACAGTGCGCCCGCTCCCTGCGGAGAGTTCAACCTCTCTCAAAAAAGGTACTTCTACCTCATCGTCATCCAGTGGCGTGTCGTCATCCCATACGCTGATGGGCGATACACCTGGGCCAAAGGGTCTTTCTTCATCCGGCTGCTCTGCCTCGGCCAGGGCTTGGTGGTAGCCAATCCTGAATTCCTCCTCGGCCACACCGCCACCCTGACCTGGCGCATGGAGCATTCCGCCGGCGCCGGCTGCCAGCCACACCGCCGACACCCCGCATGCGTCCGCTATTTGGAACAGGTAGGTCGAACGCTGGGTCTTGCCAGATTCGAGTTGGCTGATGGCGGTTTGCGCTATGCCCACCTTTTCGGCGAGATCCTTTTGGGTGAGGCCGGCATGCTGCCTAGCTTGCTTGATACGTTCAGAAAGATTCATCCGCTGATCCTATAAAGATACTTATCTGCTTGCAAAGAAGTCTTCTTCTGTGCAGCATATAAATTGACTTATTAGAGGCCCGTTCGATGGCTCGTTCTATCAGCAAGCTGATACAGCATTTCGGCACCCAATCGTTGACCGCGAAGGCCCTGGGCGTTTCCCAGGCCACTGTTTCGTACTGGCTTTCTGGGTCCGTGAAGATCAGCGCTGAAAAGGCATTTCTTGCCGAGCTTGCCACCGGTGGCGCCATTAGCGCCGCGTCCCTGTGCCCTCTGATTGCTCAAGTCGAAGCTCGCCACAAGGTAGGTGAATCATCCGGCAAATTTGCCGCTGACGCACCTGGGCCTGTTGGCTCTGTATACCCATCCAGTAATTCGCAGGCTCATTCATGAACGGCTTCGACGCCAAGTTTTTGCTGTCTGGCTGACTTTTCACCGGGCAACAAAAAACCCGCTGTAGGAAGCGGGTTTCTCATGCCACTCGGTAGGACGAGTGGTTCAAATCGCATCGTCTGTAGGAGACGAGGTTATGCCACAACCGAAAAATAACACCACCACTACTGCTGCGCAAGCAATCCTCACCACCAAAGTTGGTTTCCTAAATGCCCCTATCAGCCCGGTAGCTGACCAGTTGCTCAGCGTTGACGCCGGGATGAATGCCGAAGACGCCCTGCGTGCGGCCCGCACCCTTTCTTCCGGGCTGAGCCAGATCTGCCAGCACATGCACGACAGCCTGAACATGGGCGAGATGGCGTACTGCGATGGCATGGCGGCGCTGAGTTTCCTGGGGGAGACCGTCAGCGCACTTGTTTGGTCGGTTGAGAAGAGCGTGGCCACTGCAGCTGGGCGCGGAGGTGATCAATGACCACTTCGCCAACCGTTGCGGACGTGGCCGCCGAAGCCGAGTTTCAATTGCTCGCAGCTCGAGACCATCTTGTCTGGCTTGCTGGCTTAGCCAGCGCCATCCGCCTGAGTCATTTACATGAGGGCGGTCGCAATGTCGAAGCACTCGCAGGCCTAGCCAAGTTTCTTGATGACACTGGCTTCACCGGCGTTGATAGCGCCATTGAGGACTTCAGGAAGATCGCCAGCGATCACGCCGCGCCACAAAAACCGACCCCGCAGAATCGTGGCGCAGGAGGTGCCGCATGCTGACCGTTCGAACTGAACTGATGCCAGTGCCGGCTGTTGGGGTGATGGTGCCGGACGTGACTCTATCCGCAGAGGACATCGCCAAGTTCAATGAGGCCCGCGAGGCGTTCCGAGCCATCAAAACTCTGTACTGGTCAAAAGTTGTCCCAGGGCTAGGTGGCTTCGATAACCCGGTAGTGTGCGAGCTGGAGCGCCTCATGGAGCGAGTCGTCTTCGACACGCGCAACTTCCTGTACCCACACCGCGCCGCGGCTGCCTTCCATGATGCAAAAGATGTGGGAGGTGCTGCATGAGCAACGTTATCAATTTCCCCGCCGCCCCCGCAGCTGAGGTGATCGACGAAGCCTTCTTCGAGAAGTTCGCCGATGCTGCCCTGCTGATGACGTGCTTCGAGACCGTCGCCAACGCCATCGAGGTGGTGGAGGAAGGCGTCAAGATCCATGAGCGCGACGAAACGCACGTCAGCCTCATTGAGGCATGCATGGCGCTGGCGGTGCTCTTCCGTAGGCGGACTGGCCATGCCGTGCAGACTGTTTCTGCTGATCACCTGGAGAAGCAGCGCCAGGCGCTGTTGGCGGGAGAAGTGATCAGTTCGCTGCCAATCCCTATCCGCCCGCCTGAGCTCAAGCCGTTGCCCGCGTCTGCTTTTGCCGGCCTGGCCGATCTGGAGCTGGCGCAGGCTGGATTCAACTACATCAGGCGTGTCGGTGAGCTCATCAACGGGAATTGCCCTCAGCTGGTTGAGCTGGACCTGGCGAGAGCCCACTCGGTTGACGCCTTGAACGCATACAGCCAACTGATTTCCCGGCTTGCTGGCAGTGCTGCACAGGATGTGAGTGCTTCTCTTCCGGCCATCACCGGTCCCTCATCGGAGACCCTCCAATGACCACGACCCCAAACCATGCCCAGGTTCTCCCGCAGCGCGCGGGCGCGTCGATCATCACCGGCCCTTGGCCAAGCTATGCCGCCTTCCGAGGCCTACCAGAGCGCGAGCGTTGGGTGCTGTACGGAAGCGCGAAGGCTTATCGCGAGGCGCTGGAGCTTCAGGGTTTCCAGATGGCCGAGAGCTACGACCAGTTTGTCCAGCGGGTGACCGCCGAGCTGGAGATTTGAATCCATGAGCGTTCAAGCAATGACCTGGGCCCTAGAGCAGCAGGAGGTTGGCGAACCGCATGCCCGCCACGTCCTGCTGTGCCTGGCCAACTATGCCGATCAGGATGGGCGCGCCGCGTTCCCTTCGGTGGCTCGCCTTGCAGTCGATACCGGCCTGAGTCCTCGCACTGTCCAGTATCGGCTTCGAGACCTGGAGCAGAAGGGAGCGATCCGCCGGGGTAACCAAGCGATTCCCGCTGCCTACATCACCCAGCGCGATCGCATTCCGGTGTGCTACGACATTGCGATGGATCGGGGTGCACAGCATGCACCCGGTGCACGCCAAGACGTACCGGGGTGCACGCCAGAACATAACGGGGTGCACGCCACGACAGAACGGGGTGCACAGCATGCACCCGAACCATCACTTAACCACCAATTAACCACCCATAACCGTAAAGAAGGCGATGACGCCGCAGCTGGCGGTAAAGGTAAGCGGAAGACACAGCAGAGCTTCGACCCGCTGACGGCTAAACCGGAGAACTGTTCAGACCGAGCCTGGGCCGATTTTTGCGAGATGCGCAAAGCGAAGCGTGCACCGCTGACAGAGCGTGCTTGTGAGCTGATCGCAAAGAAGCTGGAGGGCCACCAGAACGCTGATGCGGTCCTCGACAAGTCCACCGTCAGCTGCTGGACCGATGTTTACCCAGAGGCGACGGCAAACGCTGGCGCACGGCCAAGTCGGCCTGGCGCATTCAACAACCTCCCTCAGCACACCGATGACATGTACCAGGAGAGCCACGATGGCCGCTCGAATTTCTGATCTGTTCCACCGTACCCCGGCCAAGCGCATCTTCTCCGGCGAGTGCCCGGTGCATGGCCGCGTCGATATGAGTGAGGTCGAGCAGCTGGACGGCTCGATGCTGGCGCGTGGCTGCAAGCGCTGCGCTTGGGAGGCCCTGCATACCAGCCCCCGCGACTCGGCAGAACGCGCCCTGGCCAATGCCCAGCACAAGGTCGAGAAAGCCAGCGAAGCGCTGATCGCTGCCGGGATCACCCCGCGCTTTGCTGGCGCCACCTTCGACAGCTACCGCGCCGAGACGGAGCCCCAGCACAGGGCCCTGGCCAAGTGCCGGGCCTATGCGGAGCAGTTCCCGGCCAACTTCCGGGCGGGCCGCTCCCTACTGCTGACCGGCAACGTCGGCTGCGGTAAGACTCACCTGGCCAGCGCTATCGTCCGCACGGTGGTGGCCGATCAATGCCGTTCGCTGATCATCCCGGCCGGGGACATTGTGAGCATTGCCCGCGCCTCCATGGCACCCGGATCGGGTTACACCGATCGTGACGTGGCAGTCCATCTTGGCGGCTTGGATCTGCTGGTGATTGATGAGATCGGTGCGCAGAAGGGCAGCGAGTACGAGCTGGGCCTGCTGCACAGCATCATCGACCGCCGGTATCAGGCCGTGCTGCCGACTGTGGTGATCAGCAACTTGAGCGCTGACGGCCTCACGCCCTTCATCGGCGATCGCGCCCTTGACCGCTTGCGTCAGAACGGCGGGCAGAAAGTCGGGTTCACTTGGGAATCGAAGAGGACTGCGGCATGAGGGCCCTCTACAGCGATGAGGCTGAGCACGGCGTGCTTGGCGCAGTCATTCACGCTTCGCTGCAGCAGGACTTAGGCCTGGTCGAGGACATGCTCGGCCAGATGACCTCAGCCGACTTCTATCATGCCGACAATGCGGCACTGTTCGAGGCCATGCTCGAGTGCCGCGAGCAAGCCATGCCCATCGATCCGGTGACCTTGGGCGCGGTGCAGCGCCTGCTCCCAGGTGGCGACAACGTCATGGCCTATGCCGCTGAGCTGGCCAGCAAGGTGCCTTCGCTGGCCAACTGGAAGGCCTACGCCAAGCACGTCAAGGAGTGGGGCGTGATTCGCCGCATTCTGGACGTGGCGGGCGGCGCGCAGGAAATGGTACAGGCCGGAGCGCCTACCGGCGAAGTAATTGCTGCAGCCCAGCAGGCCATGGCAGACCTGCGCAACCTGGATGGGGAGGCAAAGAGTTACAAGCGTTTGGACCAATGGATGGGAGATGCCGCCGACCTGGTAGACGAAAAGCACCGAGGCGTGGCGCTGAAGTGGCCATCCACGGGGCTCGAAAAGTTGGACGAGCTGGCCCAGGGGCTTCGCCCGAAGAAGGTGACCGTAATCGCCGGCCTGCCGGGCAGTGGCAAGACCACCTTGGCCCTGCAGATCGCCCAGCACAACGCCGTCAAGGAGCGGAAGCCGTGGCTGGTGTTCTCCATCGAAATGCCTGGCGAAGAACTGGGGCTGCGCGCTATCGCCTCCCTGGGAGGGGTGGCTCTGCAGAAGCTGGATAACCCAGCCCAGATGCGCGAAGACGACTGGGCCAGGATGAGCGGCGCCGTAGGATTGGCCCTGGAAGCCCCGCTATTCGTCTGTGACGACCCGGTGCAGACGCCGTCCACCATTCGCGCCACGGCTCGGCAGTGCCAGCGCGAGCACGGACTGGCTGGAATTGTGGTCGACTACTTGACCCTGGTGCGCAGCGAGCGTGGTGGCCGCTCTCGTACCGAAGAGGTGGGCAAGATCAGCAAGGCCCTACTGCAGCTGGCCAAGGAAATGGCCATCCCGGTCATTGAGCTTGCCCAGCTAAACCGCGACTCGACCAAGCGCCCCGGCAAGAAGCCCCAATCCAGCGACCTGCGCGACTCCGGTGAGATCGAGGCCGACGCCAGCTGCATCCTGATGGTGCACCGCGACATGGATACGGAGGAGGGCCAGAACGGCCTCACAGAGATCCTGATGACCAAGTGTCGCCATGCGCGGGTTGGCAGCTGCATCGTTCAGCAGGAAGGGCAGTATGGTCGGTTCGCCACCTACGCTGGATCGCTGCCCAGTGATGATGAGGTCGAGGCTGGGCGTGGCAGCTACGCCCAGCGCTACAAGGGGGCGGGCAATGAGCGGTTCTAAAACCCTAACCGTTACCCTCAGCGATGCAGAGATCCGTCGGCACGCTGCTGGCCAAGTCTTCCAGCTGCGCGATACCCGGCACCGGGAGCTACGGTTCCGGTTCTCGACCGTCGACCGCACCCGTGGCGCCTGGCACGTCGTGGTTCGCGGACGCTGGGGTAAGGCTGGCGATTACCCTGGGATCAACACCAAGACCATGCTGGCCACGCTTCCGGCGATCCTGGCGCGCCGTGCTGCCGACGCAGATGCCAAGTCGACGACCACCAGCTGGGCCGCGGTGGGCGACGTGCTGGCGTGGTACCGCGACCGGATGAACCGTGATCGAGGCCTGTCCGCCAAGCGCAAGGCCAGTGCCAAGTCGGCGCTGGACCGTCACCTGGTGCCCCGCCTGGGTGATCTGCTGTTGGCCGAGACCAACAAGCAGGCGATCGACCAGCGCCTGATGTGGCCGCTGCAGGAACGCTATGCCCTGTCCTTCGTGCGTTCGGTCTACGGCGTGCTTTCGGTAGCGTTCCGCCAGGCTCTGCGTCTGGACATGCTGCCTGCCAACCCCATGGCCTCGCTGAAGTTCACCGACTTCGTGCGGACCCGGATCAGGCCGCGACCGGCGCGACTGCGTGGGGATGATGTGCCGGGCCTGCTGGTGGTGGTGGCCGAGCGCTTCGAGGTGGAGCCAGCGGGCTGCATGCTGGCCCTGATGATGCTGTGCCACGGTTCTCGGCTGGGCGAGACCCGGCTGGCGCGCTGGCGCAACGTCAACCTTGAAGCGGGGCGCTGGTTCATTCCGGCGGGTGACACGAAGACCAAGGCCGAGCACACGCTACCGCTGACCATGCAGGCCTGCGCACTGCTGCGCCGGTACCAGCGCCTGCAGGCCGCCCAGGGTTACACCGGCCTGCTGCTGTTCCCGGGCAGCCACGGTGCTCCGCTGAGCCCGAGCAAGGCCAATACCTTGTTCACCGACCTGGCCAAGGGCGAGTGGTCGAGCCACGACCTGCGCAAGGTGGCGCGCACGGCATGGACCGACCTCGGCGTGGATTACATGGTGGGCGAGCTGCTGCTGAACCACGCCATGAAGGACCTCGACGCCACCTACATCCACACCACGGCCGAAGGGCTGAAGCGTCAGGCGCTGGAGGCCTGGCACCAGCACCTCGACGGGCAGGGATTCGCCGCCATTCACACCGAGACATTGCCGGGACAGAAAACCGGGCCTGTAGCCGATGACGCCACTAACGGCGCTGGTTGCAGCGCCTCACAGCATCCATCCCAAGGGAGGATGCACGATCAAGATTCCAAGCCGGGAGACGGGCATGAGTAAGTTAACTGCGGCACTGCCGCGCAAAAGCCTTCAGGAGCATGAGCGCAAATTCCTGAAGATCGCCGGCCAGCACCTGGCAGAAGAGAAGGCTGGCCCGCACGCCATGGCCGCGCTGCTGGATATGGTCGCCAGCTGGCACGCCACCCGGGTTGATATCGAGTTCGGGGAGTACTGCAAGCGCTGGGTTGCCGAGGGCAACACCAAGAATGCGGCCGCCGACAAGCTGCTGCGCAACCTGCTGGGCCTGGACGACAACCCACCACCTCGCCGCATCCGGAGGGCTGCATGACTGTGTACAAGGACGCTGGACACTGCATCAGCCGTGTCATGTCGATCGAGATTCACGACGGCACGGCCAAGCCGGCCTGGCAGAACCGCTACAAAGCCACCGTCGATGACGAGTTGCTGACTGAGCGGGTCGATGACGGACTTTCCCCAGAGGAGCGGACCACCCAGGACGCCATGACCCGATCCATGCTGAAACGAATGCTTCCAGATGCGCAGTGGCATGCGCTGGCTGGGAAGTACTCAATCAATGAGGCCGAGGTGCAGGAGGCTGCCAGATACCTGACCCCGCGCGTGGTGAGCCCGGCGCACCACCTGTTCAAGATGAAGTGCGTTATGGCCTGGATGGTGCCAGAGCGCCGTCGCGGGCTGCCTGCGTCGTTCTATGTGCTGCATACCTGGGATGCCGACGGCACTCCAGACCGCACGCTTCGGCGCTGGAGAACAGTGACTATGCGCTGGCTTGATGATCGGGTGAGTGAGGCGCATGCGGTTGTCGAGGGGTTGCTTGAAGAGCACGGGCTTCTGCTGAAATCAGCCGCTTGACAGTGGCCGAGTGACCGCGTAACTTCATAACCTGCGGTTCGGTGCGTAAAAAGGTGACGCACGCGAGCATAGAAACCCCGGCCATTGCGTCGGGGTTTTTTATTGCGCGCCGCCCCGGTTAGACTCGGCCATCATCCAAGGTAGGACTTGAGGCTAACCATGAAGCGCGACTTAAAGCTGGTGCATGAAGTGCTGGGTTTCATTGAATTCACGGTCAACGATTGCGGACCAACGCTGCTGGAGATCATGCAGGAGGTCGGCGCCAATCGTGGCGTGTGGAATAGCGGTGAAGCAGAAGAAGACCTCAACGAGCAGATCGTCTATCAGCTGAACATTCTGGAGACTGGCGGCTTCGTAGTGAAGACAGAGACTGAGCCGTACTGTGACCAGTCTGATGAGATCAACTTCCAGCTGACTTGGAAGGGGCACGACTTGCTCGACTCCATGCGTTAAGCGAACAGACTCGCTTCAACTAATTCAAAGCCTCGCCATCGTGCGGGGCTTTTTCGTTTCTGATGTCACCACAGCCAGGGTGGCCTACGGGAGGGCCTGGACGCGGATTAGCCGGATAGTGCCGCGCTACGGAAAAACACCGGCAGTTGATGAGCTTGCTCCCTGGTATTGCTGATTCAGGCGGCATCAACGGGCGGAGGGGGAAGACCCTCACACAATGCGGATGACGCGCCCAGGCAGCTGGGCTAAGTCGGTAGTGGCGTCGATCAAAGCCGTGCGCTCCCTGATCGGTTACGCGATGAGAGTCTGGGGTACGTGACCCAGCGATCCAGACCAACAAGCCGGGTATGCGCCGGCCCTCCGCACCCACTCAAGGCCTCGCCATTCCGGCGGGCCTTTTTTGTTTCTGGAGCATTGATGGACCCGACCGACCTCGGCCCAGGCACAGCCACCTGGCTGGGCGGAACGGGCACCGTATTGCTGGGGGGCTTCCTCTGGCTGCGCAAGTTCCTGTCCAAGGACGCAACCGACCGCGCCATGGACAATGCCGATATCGGCACCGTCCGCCGCCTGAACGAACTGCTCGACTCTGAGCGTGAGGCCCGCAAGCTTGCCGAGGCCCGCGCTGATCAGTTCGCCAAAGAGCGCAACGACCTGGCAGCAACCGTTGGCCGTATGGAAGGAAAGATCGAAGCGCTGACCAGTCAGGTAGGCCAGCTCACTGAGCGGGTGACCCTCCAGAGCGAGGAGATCGCCCGCTTGCGCACGAAGCTGGGAGGATTGACCTGATGGACAGATGCGCAATGGAATTCATCGCTCGCCGCTGGTGGCGCCGAGTTGAGGTGTGGGCAATTGCCCTGCTGCTGGTTATCGGCGGTGGATTCTTCGGCTTCCAGCTCAGCCAATGGGCGTTGGCCAAGTCCTATATGGAGCAGGTCGCCCAGATCCGCCAGGCCTATGACGAAGCATCCAGGCAGCGTGACATCCGCCTGGATGAGCTGACCCGCAAGACTGGCACAGCCGCTGACAAGGCAAGCAAGGCAGCGGCCACCGCGACCCAGGCCATCGACAAGGCGGATGAGGCCCTCAACCGGGTTACCCCATAGCCGCGCCACAAAATCGATATGCGCTGTTTCGTGGCGCGAGGAAGGATCATGAAAAAGAAACCTCTTGTCCTTGGCCAGGAACTTGGCCAGACGGTCTGCCAGGTCCTAGGGCTGGACCCGTCGAAGGTCGCCTCTATCACCATTGGCATGGAACCTAATACCGCCGCTTGCGTGGAGGTGGTCAAAACCATCAGCCAGGCGCAGGGCGAGAAGATCGCAGGCGCCCTGGAGTGCTACGGCCTTACCCGGCGCGGCGCGTGATGGCGTGTAGTGGATGCGCCGGCCGGCGCGAATGGATCAACAAATGGACAAAGGTCGCATATGAGCGAGCAAGCGAACTCTTCCGAACAGCCGTTGGCTCAGGGGCAGGAGAGCCTAGTGGTAGTCAGCATTCCTCAGCAGTTGAGCCTGGAGCAGATGGCGACAGTCCAGGCTCAACTGCAAGTTCGGGCGGAACAGATGGTGCTCCAACTGCTGGCTCAAGAAGGCGGCGCAATCGCGCACATGTATCCGAGCCTGAGTGAGCTACTTGCCGAGCAGCGTAGGCAGTCCTTGCTGCTCGAACAGATCTCCATTCAGAACCTTGCCCTGATCAAGGCTTTGGCCGGCGAGCAGGGCGTAAGTGATGACGAGCCTCCCAGCACTTGAGGCTCAGGCTGATGTTGTGCAGGTGATGCACGCCGACGTGAGTGGATTAACTACAAAGGTGGCCTATGAGCGAGCAAAGCAAATCCTTGATGGTGGCGACGGTGGTGCCAGCACCAAAGAGCAACCACAGCAGTCCGCACCAAGTGATGGGTACCAAGGTCCTGCTGAGTGACGGCAGCGAACTGGGTGGAGTGTTGAGTGTTGAGCTCAAGGCGTCAGCCGAGAATGGTGTTTGGCACGCAGTGATTACGGTACTGCCACGGGAGATCCCAAGCGTGTCAGCAGAGGCTCAGGTTATTGAGGTGGATATCTCCAGCCTCAAGGACGAATGCCGCCAATACGCAAAGGTGGAGCGATGATCGATCAAGAGCATATCCAGAAGCTGAGCCCGAAGAAGGGCGACCTGTTGGTGGTCAGCGTTCCGTTCCCGATCAAGACGGAGGTGCGCGAGCGACTGACTCAGCACCTGGCAGGGACAGCTGATCGAATCAAGTGTGAGCTGATCGTGCTTGAGGCGGGCATCACCGCCCAGTTGCAACCAAGCGTCAGCGACCTACTGGCCGAACAGCGCAAACAGACCGCACTGCTGGAGCAGATCGCAACCCAGAACCTGGCACTGATCGAAGCGCTGGCTGACGGGGATGATGTTGACCCTGATGCTGAGCCAGACACCTACCTGGATGGCACGCCATGCCGCTGAGGCCTGGTACGCACAAGCCACCCGGAGCGACCACGGCCAGGCACCAGCCGCCAGAGCAGCGAGGGAGCAGCACGGAGCGCGGCTACGGATATAGGTGGCAGCAGGCCCGCGCCGGCTACCTGCGCAAGCATCCGCTCTGCGTGCACTGCCAACGAGAGGGAAGGGTTGAGCCAGCCACTGAGCTCGACCACATCACCCCTCACAAAGGCGACAAGGACCTGTTCTGGTCCAGGGCGAACTGGCAAGGCCTGTGCCGGATGCACCACTCGCGCAAGACGGCAGCAGAGGACGGCGGCTTCGGCAACGCCCGGCGCAGCTGATCGAAACCACGCGCGCAGGCCTGAGAAATCAGCCAAAAACGTAGAAATGAGAATATTTCTCGCTGCTTGGGCAGGGGGAGGGGAAAAGCCTGGGGCCTTTTTCTTCTAGACCGCGCCCGAAACTCTTTTTTCGCGCCGTCAAAATTAGCTTTTTGAAATTGAAGGTTGACAAATGACCCGAGGACGGAAGCCAACGGCGCCCAACCTCAAGGTTCTGGCCGGTACCACTCGCCCGGATCGCGAGGAAAAGGACGCGCCAGAGTTCGACCTGATTGACGACTTTCCTGACGCACCTCAGCACCTGAATCGAGACGGTGCCGAGATGTGGGAAAGCCTGGGCCGGCAGCTGGTTGCCGCCAAGGTTTTGCAGGTGGTCGACCTGTATTCGCTGGAGCAGCTGTGCTTTGCCTGGCAGTGCTTCCGCAAGAAGGCCAAGGCCGACATGGAGGCCACGGCGGCAGAGACCACGGCGCTGAAGGCGCTGTTCTCCGAGTTCGGCATGACACCGGCAAGCCGCCGTAAGGTTTCGTCGGGCGGGGAGCAGAAGAAGGGCAACGCCTTCGCGGGTAATGGGCGGAAGAATGCGTGACTTCGTCAAGATCGCTACCGACTACGCGAAGGGGGCTGTGGCCGACAAGAAGCGGAAGCGCCACGGCAAGCTGATCCGTCAGGCGGCCCAGCGCTTTCTGGATGACCTCAAGCGCGCCAAGAAGAAGGACTGCCCGTTCATTTTCGACCCCTGGCATGCGAACGACCCGTGCGACTTCATCGAGAAGCTGCATCACGTTGAAGGTAAGTGGGAAAAACCCACCATCGTGATGCACCCGTCGCACATCTTCTTTGTGGTCCAGCTGTTCGGCTTCCGCAAACGGCAGTGGGTGTTCACCGAAGGGTGGGGCGACGACGGGAAGTTTCACCCGCGCCGGTTCACCTCGGCTCTGTTCGCAGTAGCCCGGAAGAACGCCAAGAGCACGCTGTCCTCGGCGATCCTGCTGTACTGCGAATGCTGTGAGCCCGAAGAGGGCGCCCAGATCATCAGCGCGGCCACCACCTTCCCGCAGGCGTCGATCATCTTCAACGCCGCCAAGCGGATGACCGAGAAGAACGCGGACCTACGGGAGTACTTCGGTCTTGAAGTCTGGGCCAAGTCCATCAGCCGCGTTCAGACCGGTGCCAGCTTCAAGCCGATCCACGCCAAGGCATCGACCCAGGATGGTCTGAACCCATCACACGTCGGCCTGGACGAAATCCATGCCCACAAGACCGCCGACCTGCTGAACGTTCTCCAGTCAGCAGCTGGTGCCCGGGGTAACCCGCTGTGGCTGTTCACGACCACCGAGGGCTACACCAACCCCGGGCCGTGGGCGGAAATACGGATGTTCGCCAAGAAGCTGCTGGGCGGGCTGTTCGGCACCACCGCTGATCACTACCTGGTGGTGTTCTATGCGGTGGATGACGAGGACAAGAGTCTCGGCATCAAGGCCGACGAAGACTTCGACGAAAAGGCCTGGATCAAGGCCAACCCGCTGATGGACGTGAACCCGCACCTGATGGCGGCTATCCAGAAGGAAGCCATCGAGGCGAAGCAGATGCCTTCGAAGATGGCCGAGTTTCGCATCAAGCGGTTGAACCGGCCGGCCTCGACTGCTGAGGGCTGGATCGACCTGAACAGATGGCAGCAGTGCGGTGGCGAGATCGACCTGGACTGGCTCGCGCAGTACCCATGCTGGGGCGGGCTGGACCTTGCCTCCACCCGCGACCTCACGTCATTCCGACTTGTGTGGGATGTAGATGGCGTTCTGTACACCTACGGGTGGCGATGGGCGCCGGAGAGCGCGGTGGCCTTCCGCACCGAGCGCGGAACGGTCCCCTATGCGGCCTGGGTTGAATCGGGTCTGCTCAAGCAGACCGAGGGCGACGTTACCGATTACGCGGTGATCGAGGCCGATGTGAAGGCGGTTTGCGAGCGCTTCAACGTCAAGGCCATCGCGTATGACCGGTGGAATGCCGCCGACCTGGTGAACCGCCTGGTTGCGGCTGAGCTCCCGATGGTTGAGTTCATTCAGGGGCCTAAGTCGTACCACCCGGCGATGCAGACCCTGGAGCTCGCGTATATCTCCGGCAAGTTGATGCACGGCGGCGACATGCTGCTGAACTGGTGCGCCTCCAACCTCATCGCCCGGCGTGACGACAACATGAACATGGCCCCGGACAAGAAGCGTTCGGCGGACAAGATCGACGACATGACCGCCCTGCTCATGGCAGTCGGCGTCTCGAAGGCTGGGCAAGAGCAGCCCATTACTGACCTATGCGTGGTGCTGTGATGTTCAACTTTGGAAAAACCAAGAAGCTGGAGCAGGAGCTGGCAGCGCTGCAGGAAGAGTTCGGGCAGCTCAAGAACAAGGAAATGACCTGGAACGAGATGGATCGCTCCCAGTGGGCGGACTTCTTTGGCGCTGTGCCGTCGTCATCTGGTGTGGTGGTCACCACCGAAACCGCCAAGCGCAGCGCTGCCGTGTATGCCTGCTGCCGACTGATCGCCGGTGCGGTAGCTTTGCTGCCGTTGCCGATCTATGAGCGCACCGAGAACGGCGGCCGGGCTCGGGCGAATCACGACCTGTGGTGGCTGCTGAACGAATCGCCCTATCCAACGCTGACGGCCTGTTCGTTCTGGGAGTGGATGCTGTCGTCCATGCTTTTGCGTGGCGATGGCCTCGCCCAGATCGTCCGTGATCGCTCCGGCGAGCCTGTGCGGCTCATGCCGCTTCCCCGGGAGTGTGTATCGATCGTGCGGGTTGGCGACACGCTGCACTACTACGGGAATGATGACGGCAAGTACTTCGGTCTGGAGGCTGAAGACGTGCTGCACTTCCCTGGCTTCGGCTTCGACGGCACCAAGGGCGAGTCGGTGATTCGCTATGCCGCCCGCCAGGCCGTGGGTGCTGCCCTGGCCGCCGACGAGTATGCCGGCGAGTTCTTCAGCAATGGTGCCAGCCCGAGTGTGGTGATCACCTACCCGACCGGAACTTCGCCATCAGCTGAGCAGCAGGACTACCTGCGTCAGCAGTTCACCGAGAAGTACACGGGCCGCACCAACCATCATAAGCCGATGCTGCTGGTGAACGGGGGCGACATCAAGCCGGTCAGCCTCACCGCCGAGGACGCCCAGCTACTGGAAACCCGCAAGTTTCAGGTGGTCGAGATTGCTCGAGCATTTGGCGCGCCACCGCACATGATCGGCGAAACATCCGCGTCCACCAGCTGGGGCACCGGCATCGAGCAGATGTCGATCGGCTTTGTCCGTTACACCCTGGGCCCGCACCTGCGCCGCATCGAGCAGGAGCTGAACCGCAAGTTGTGGCCACGTTCGACCCGCTTCTTCACGGAGTTCAACCGGGAGGGCCTGCTGGCCGGTGACAGCAAAACTGAATCTGATGTGCTCGGTAAGGCGCTGGGCGGGCCTGGCGCCCAAGGCTGGATGACGGTTGACGAAGTGCGGGCCATCAAGAACCTGCCGCCTGTACCGGGCGGCAACAAACTCTACTTCTCGACTGCCAGCCAGAAGCCGGCCAAACCCCCAGAGGCTCAGCCAGATGAACCTGATCCAACTGTTCAAGAATAACCAGGCGGCGAAGCGCGAGTTTCGGATCGTTAACGAGGGCCGCGAGGCAACCATCTACCTCTACGACATCATCGGTGAGGACTGGTACGGGGGCGTTGCGGCCAAGGACTTCGTACCACAGCTGGCCGCGCTCGACGTTGACACCATCCACCTGCGGATCAACAGCCCTGGTGGCGATGTGTTCGACGCGCGCGCCATGGCCCAGGCCATCAAATCGCACCCGGCAAAAGTCATTGCGCATATCGATGGCCAAGCCGTGTCCGCAGCTACCTATGTGGCGATTGCGGCTGACGAGGTCGAGGCCGCTGATGGTAGTTTCTTCATGATCCATAACGCCTGGACCATCCAGATGGGCAATGCCAAGGACTTCCGTGACCAGGCCGACCTGCTGGACAAGGTCGACGCGAGCATCAGCGCGGATTACGAGCGCAAGACCGGAAAGTCGTCCGAGGAGATCTTGGCCATGATGGCCGCCACCACCTGGATGACTTCTGCCGAAGCACTCGCCGCTGGCTTCGTCGATCGTCTGGCCGAAGGCAAGTCCGCCACCCAGAACCACTGGAACCTTGCCGCCTACGGCAACGCCCCCAAAGCGCTCACTGAGCGCCCCGAACCCACGGTGAACCGCGAAGCCCTGGAGCGCCGCCTTTCGCTGTTGGAAAAAATCGCGCCGTAGGCCTCGCGCCGTCGCGTAAATCCAGCCCGCCCAGTGCGGGCTTTTTTGCACCTGGAGAAAAGTTATGACCATTCAAGCAATGCGCGAGCGCCGTAATGGCTTGGCCATCGAAGCCCGCAAGCTGCTGGACGACACCAAAGACAAGAAATGGGAGTCCGAGCACCAGACCAAGTACGACCAGCTCACCGGTGAGATCTCCGATCTTGATGCCCGGATCGAGCGCGAGCAGAAGGTGCTGGACCTCGCCGCCGAGCAGCACTTTAACAACCGTGGCGACAAGGGCGATAAAAAGCCCGGCAAGCGCGACACCGAAGACCTGCTCTCGGATATCGGCATCTTCGACACCTGGACCCGGCGCGGTGAGCGCGGCTTCACCAACGAGCAGGCCGCCAAGTTCTTCAACACCATGAGCACCACCACCGGCTCCGAGGGCGGCTACACCGTCCCATCCGCAGTGGCGTCCAGCCTGATCGAATCCCTGAAGGCGTTCGGCGGCATGCGCGCGGTGGCCGAGATCCTGAACACCGCCCAGGGCAATCCGCTGAGCTTCCCGTCTTCGAACGGGACCGCTGAAGAAGGTGAGATCCTGGCCGAGAACGCCCAGGCCACCGCTCTCGACCCATCGTTCGGTACTGTCAGCCTGAACGTGTTCAAGTACAGCTCCAAGATCATCGCGGTGCCGATTGAGCTGCTGCAGGACAGTTCGATTGACATCGAAGCGTTCATCCGCAAGCGGATCATCGAGCGTGTGGGCCGCATCACCAACCGCCACTTCACCACCGGCACCGGCACTGGCCAGCCGCGCGGCATCGTGACCGCATCCTCTTCCGGCAAGATCGGCACCACCGGCCAGACCCTGACCGTGGGTTACGACGACCTGGTTGACCTGCTGGAATCGGTGGACGAGGCCTACCAGCTGGCCGGCAGCTGTAAGTTCATGTTCGCCCAGACCGTCCGCAAGCTGCTGCGCAAGCTGAAGGACACTGCGGGTCGTCCGATCTGGACCCCAGGCTACGAGGCAGGCATCACCGCCGGCGCCCCGGATCTGCTGCTGGGCAAGGAAGTGGCCCTGAACAACGACATGCCGGCACCGGCGGCAAACGCCAAGTCGATCATCTACGGCGACTTGGCCAAGTACATGATCCGCGATGCCATGCAGGTCAACCTGATGCGCTTCGACGACAGTGCCTTCGCTTCGAAGGGGCAGGTCGGCTTCCTGGCCTTCATGCGCAGCGGCGGCAACCTGACCGACACCGAGGCCGTGAAGCACTACCAGCACTCGGCGACCTAATGTGCCTGGCGGGCTCCGGCCCGCCGTCACCCATCCCGGAGGGAATGAATCATGGCTGCAAAGAAAGATTTGGTGCAGGTGCGCGTGCTGTGCGGTTTCCCGCTTGAGGGCCGTGAGTACAAGCCTGGCCAGCTGGTGGGGTTCTCCGCCGAGCAAGTGGATCAGTTGAAGGGCATGGACGCTGTCGACCCTGGCAAGGATGCGTTGGCCGCCTGCAAGGCTGCGGGTTACGAACTGGTCGAGCACTCGCCGGCCGATGCACAAGAGTCGGCGGAAGAGGGCTGATCCCATGGGGCTGCAATTGCTGGAGGCGCCCACGGCTCAGCCCGTATCGCTTGAGGTGGCCAAGAAGCACTTGCGCATTGCCCTTGACGATACCGAGCAGGACGACGAGGTGGCGCGTATCGTGCGTGCGGCAACCGCCTGGGCGGAGCGGATCACCCAGCGAGCGCTTTGCCAACAGCGCTGGCGGCTGCACCTGGATGGTTTCCCTTGCGGTGCGGTGCTGATCCCTCGGCCACCCCTGCAGAGCGTTGAGGCCGTCAACTACACCGATTCGCTCGGATCTGTTCAAACCCTTGACGCCCTGAGCTACATCGTCAACCCGTTCGAGATCCTTGGCCGGGTTTCCCTTGCACAGGGCGAAAGCTGGCCAGCCACACGCAAGCAGGCCATGTCGGTGAAGATCGACTTCACGGCCGGCTATGCAACCGTGCCGGAGGATATCGTTTCGGCGATCCTGCTGCTGGTCGGCCACCTGGACCAGAACCGGGAGCAGGTGGTCACTGGCACTATCGCCACTGAGTTGCCGATGAGCGTTGACTCGCTGCTCGCGCCCTATTGTGTTCCGGGTGTGCCATGAGACTCGGTCGCCTGAACCACCTCATCACCATTGAGCACAAGGTGAAGCTCAGGGACCCGGTGACCCTGGAGTTTGGCGAGCCAACTTGGCAGAAGTTCGCCAAGGTCTACGCAGAGGTCTCACCGTTGTCTGCCCGGGACTTGATCGCCGCGCAGGCCGCTCAGTCGGAAGCCACTGGCCGCATGCTGATCAGGTACCGGCCAGGTGTTCTGTCGACCATGCGAATCCTCTACCGAGGCGAGGTGTACAGCATCGAGGGTCCGCCGCTTGAGGACACCAAGTCTGGTCTGGAGTACCTGACCATTCTTGTCTCCAAAGGCGTCAAGGATGAGTGACGGCGCGCGGGCCGCGCCAGGGGGAAACACATGCGTGACGGTGTTGATTTCAAGATTACCGGCGCCGATCAGCTGGCCGGAAAGCTGTCATCGATCAAGGATGATATCCGCCGAAAAGGCGGTCGGGCCGCTTTGCGAAAGGCTGCTCAGGTCGTAGAAAAAGCTGCTATCGAGCAGGCGAAGAAGCTGGATGACGCCAAAACCCCGAACAAGATTTGGGAGCACATCACCGTCCGGTGGTCCAACAAACGGTTCCGCCGAACGGGTGATCTGATGTTCCGGATCGGCGTTGAGGGTGGAGCCAGGCAGTACGCCAACACCGCTGATAACAGGCGGGCAGGGCGGGTCGGCAAGAGCTATGAGCTCAGCAGTATCGTGTGGTACTGGCGGCTGCTGGAGTTCGGTACCGAGCGGATTCGCGCTACTCCGTTCATGCGTCCGGCACTGACCGAGAGCATCGCGGAAGTGACTAACACCTTTGTCAGTGAATACGACAAGTCAATTGACCGTGCGATAAAGCGCGCGGCGAAGAAGACGGCATCCTCATGACACCACCCATTGTGAAGGCCTGCTTGCAGAGCTCCGCTGTAACAGCGCTGCTCGGCGCCGGAACCGACATGCGCCTCTACTCGTTCGGGGAGGCGGAGCAGGGCGTGGCCAAGCCATACGCTGTCTGGCAGGTCATCAGCGGCAGCCCTGAAAACTACTTGGCTGGCCGCCCAGATCTGGACAGCGTCACCTTGCAGGTCGACGTTTACGCAACCACGGGCGACTCCGCCCGAGCGGTCAGGGACGCCATCCGCGATGCGGTTGAGCTGGACGCCTATATCACCCGCTGGGGTGATGAGGGGCGCGACCCCGAAACCAAGAACTACCGTGCCAGCTTCGACGTGGACTGGATGGTCCACCGGTAGAGCTGCAACCAATCCCAATAGCCCGCCCAGTGCGGGTTTTCTTTTGCCCGCAATTGGAGAAACCCATGGCGATTCTCGCTCAAGGCACCCAGATCTATGCCCTGGTGCCCAAAGTTGGTAACCCGTCCGAGTTCGAGGTCATCGAAATCGAGTGCGCAACGGCGTTCAACCCTGGTGGTAACCCGGCTGACCAGGTTGAGGTTACCTGCCTCAGCGACACCGTCCGCAAGTACCTGCGCGGCCTGCGCACTCCCGGCCAGGCTTCCTTGACCCTGAACGTCGACCCGCGCAACGCCTCCCATGTACGGCTGCACCAGATCTCGGAAGACGACACCATCGAGAGCATCCGCTGGGTGGTTGGCTGGTCTGACGGCAAGGACATCAAGCCAACGGTCGGCGTTGCCGGCGCGCTGGCGGCGATCGAGCTGACCAATGGCGGTACCGGCTACACCTCGGCTCCGACCGTTGCGTTCTCAGGTGGCGGCGGCACCGGTGCTGCAGCCACCGCCATCATCGAAGACGGCAAGGTGGTTGGGTTCAACATCACCAACGCCGGCACCGGCTACACCAGCAAGCCAACCATCACCCTGACCGGTGGCGCGGGCACAGGCGCAACCGCTTCGGCAATCCTGGGTGACGCGGAAGACTTCGTGCTGCCTTCGACTCGCACCTGGTTCCTGTTCGACGGCTATGTGTCCGACTTCCCGTTCGACTTTGCGGCCAACGCTGCGGTCACTACGGCTGCAACCATTCAGCGCTCCGGCGGCTCCGCCTGGATTCGCAAGACCACCAACGCCTGAGGTAAAGCATGAAACTGACACTCGACGCGCTCACCAGCGCAGGGTCGTTCACCGGGCGCCCAGTGGAAAAGGAAATCAGTTGGCTACAAGACGGCAAGAAGCTCACCTACACCGTGTATGTGCGGCCCTTGGGCTACCAGACGGCCGTGAACGATGTGCTGTCGTTCAATGGCAAGCACGACACAATTGCCGGCAAGATCGCGGCATCGATCTGCGATGAGCATGGCAACCCGGTGTTCAGCAGCCCCCTGGACATCACCCATGGCCCGCTTGATCCGGCAGAACTGGAGAAGGACCCAGAAAGCACCGCCCGCCTGGGCGCGCTTGATGGTGCGCTCTCGGTAGCGCTGTTGCTCGCAATCCAGGAGGTCAACGACCTGGGAAAGACGAAGAGCTCACTGAGCGCGACGAAATCTGGCACGAACTCGTCCTCTCAGGCGTCGGTGGCTCCACGATCGCGCACGCGAAGGAAACCCTGAGCCTGCGCGAGTTTCGGTCGTGGGTGAAGTTCAGGAGGCGTCGTGGCTCGTTGCATCCTGGTATGCGAGTGGAGCGCGCGATGGCCCTGCTGGCGGCGTTGATGGCCAACCTGCACCGTGACACGCAGAAGGTGCCGACTCCCTACAGCTGGAAGGACTTCGCCCTGCATGAGGATGAAGAGGGGCCAATCTCCCTTGAGGACGCCATGGCCACCTGGGCGTAAACGTGCAGCCTGACTATCAATGATGATAAATTGCCCCGCTTAAGCAGTTATCAATTTTCAAGTGATACAGGGAGTTTCAGGCTATGGTCGTAGACGCAAGCTCAATGCAGAGCGGCGTTATGAAAGGTATGGTGATTGCGCTGTACTTTCTACCGCTCATCGTCGCTTGGCTGCGGGGTCATCACAACAAGGCATCAATATTTCTGCTGAACCTCTTTCTCGGGTGGACGGTCATCGGATGGATTGCTGCTCTGATTTGGTCTGCATCTGCAATCAAAAAGAAATCATCAACACTCTCTGGCACATTGCCTACATCGGGCGCCGGGAAAGATGGTGCATACCTTGAGCTTGAAAAGCTGGCTGCGCTGAGAGAGCGCGGACACCTTACCGCTGAAGAGTTTGAGGCAGAGAAAGCCAAAGTCCTCAACCGCTGAACATAACTGACAACTAGCCCGCTAAGCGGGCTTTTTTTTTGCTCGGAGAAAAAGATGGCCTCAAGATCATTAGGCACTTTGACTCTGGACGTTATTGCGCAGGTTGGCGGATTTGTAGCCGGCATGGATAAGGCGGAGCGCAGTTCCGCTAAATGGCGAAAAGAAGTTGAGAAAAGCGCTAAGGCAGTTGGGACTGCCATAGGCACTGGCATTGCTGCTGGTGTCACAGCATTGACGGCAATGACGGTTTCAGCTGTCAACTCGGCGTCTGAGATTGCTAACTTGGCGGCAGTCGCTAACGTCAGCACAACTGACTTCCAGAAAATGTCGGTAGGCGCGAAGACCGTAGGTATTGAGCAAGACAAACTCGCCGATATTCTCAAGGACGTTAATGACAAGGTCGGTGATTTCTTAAACACTGGCGGCGGGGGTATGGCTGATTTTTTCGAGCAGATTGCTCCAAAGGTCGGTGTTACAGCTGAGCAGTTCAAGAATTTAAGCGGTAATCAGGCTCTCGGTCTCTATGTATCAAGCCTGGAAAAAGCAAAGGTCAGTCAATCGGACATGACCTTCTATCTTGAAGCGATTGCCAGCGACGCCACTGCTCTATTGCCGCTGCTGCGAAATAATGCCGAGGGTTTCAGGAAGTATGGCGATGCTGCTGAGGCTGCGGGCGCCATCATGGATGAAAAAACCATTCTGGCGGCAAAGCAATTTAGTACGGAGCTAACCGTTCTCGGTACTTATCTTGGCTCGGTACAAACCGCCCTGGCGGCTGAGCTAATGCCAGTGTTGGCTCAGTTCTCCAAAGACCTGACCGATACAACCACTCAAGCCGGTGGGCTTCAAAAGAAGGTTAAAGATCTAGCGGCCGACCTTGTTGAAGCTGTTGCGGTCACAGCAACCTTGGCTGATGGGCTTGGAAGAACATTTAAGGTTGTTGCAGGGATCATCGCTGCTGGCTTTGCCACGACTGTTAGCTATATGCAGCAAATCGGTGCAGCAGGTAGCAAGATTCTTGGTGCAATCACCTTCGGTGACATGTCAAAAAACTTCAAGCAGGATGCGGCGAAGTTCACCAGTGACGCTGTGGATAACATGAACACGGCTAACTCTATCGTCATAGATATGATGGATGAGTTTGAAAGGCCTTGGGCTGGTGATGCCATTCGTCAATATGTAATCGATGCAAAAAAGGCTGCTGGTGAACTCGGTACCATTACACCGCCGGGCACATTCAATCCGCAGACTCCGGCGCAGATCGAGGCGGCAAAAGCCGCTGAGGCCGCCGCGAAGAAGCTCCAAGGCCAGTTCGACACCGCTGAAGAGGGATACAAGCGGCAGATCGCCCTGATCAACACCGAGACCGACAAGCGCAAGGAAGCCACCGAGGTCGCCAAGCTCCAGTTTGAGCTCGAGGCCGGCAACCTGCAGGGCTTGAGCGAAAAGCAGCAGGAGCGCCTGAAGGGCCTGGCCGCCGAACTGGACCAGCTGAAAAAGCTGAAGCAGGCCAAGGAGGATGACAAGGCCGTCGCGGCTTTCGGTGCCAGCGTCAACCGGCAGCTGACAATTGACCAGCGCGCCCTGGACGCCCCCCTGCTCAACGCCTACGACACCGACAAGGTGAAGGAGCGGGCCCTCGAACTGCTGGCGATCGAGCAGGACTACCAGGATCAGCTCGAGGACCTCCGGCAGCGGCACGAGGCCGGGGATGTATCGGATTCGGCGTATGAGCGCGAGACGAAAATTCTCAACGACGCGCTCGAAGAGCGCCGGGCCATGCAGGAGAAGTACTACCAGGACATCGACAAGCTCCAGCAGAACGCCGGTGCTGGCTTCATCAGCGGCTTCGCGAGCCAGGCCGACGCCGCAATGGACCTCTACAGCAACATGCAGAGCGTCGGAGCGAGTGCATTCAGCTCGCTAACCGACATGGTCACCGAGTGGGCCGAGACCGGGAAGATGAACGTCAAGGGCTTCGCGGCCACCTTCATGCAGTCCATCGGTCATGCGTTGCTGTCCTACGCTGCCGCGCAGGTGGCCATGGCGGCGCTGAGTGCGTTCACCGCGATGATCGGCGTTCCGTTCGTGGGGCCAGCGATTGCGCCAGGAGCGGCAATCGCAGCTGCCGGCGCTGCTGGTGTCCTCATGACCGCCGTGGGCTCCGCGCTGGATGGCCAAGCGCACGATGGTATCGACTACGTTCCGGCCGACGGCACCTGGAACCTCAAAAAGGGTGAGCGTGTAACCACCGAGAAGACCAGCGCCAAGCTGGATAGAACCCTCAATTCAATCCAGCAAGGCCAGGGTCAGTCGAGTCGTGGTTTGACCGTGAACATTCATGAGGACGCCTCCAAGGCGGGCCAAGTCAATCGGCAGCAGCTCACGGCCGAGGATGTCATCGACATCTATGTCGCGAATGTCAGCCAGGACGGGCGCATCCATGACGCCAACGCTTCGAAGTACGGGCTCAAGACCGTGGGCAGCTGAGGAGGCTCAATGAATCCAATCGAGAGGGCCTTTGCCTCGGGCGGTGATCTCCTGATCAAGACCGTGGAGGCGAGGGCGGAGGGCGAAGCGGTATCGCTCCTGTTTTGCCAGGGATATGACGACACCACTTGCACCACCGAGGACGGCCGCACCCTGACCTTTACGGCGCTAGCCATGGAGGAGGCGCTGCCGAAGAACGACAACAGCGCCTACCAGAGCTTGGACATTGCCCTCGACAACACGAAGGGCGAGGTCCAGCAGGTTGTTGAGGGATACAAACAGGCCGGCAAGCGGATCGACATCATCTACCGCGAGTATTTGCTGAGCGACCTGACATACCCGTCCAACGTTTTCTACATGACCGTGCTCAGCCGTGAGTACTCGAACAATGCGGCACGCTTCACCTGCGGGTTCTTCGACCTGCTGAACACGATCTTCAACCGTGACGTTCTGACCACCAATATCGCCCCCGGCATCATGTTCCTATGACCTTGAACAAATTCCTTTCCGCGCCCTACCGAGAAGGTGCACGGGGCCCCCTTGCGTTCGATTGCTGGGGGTTGTGCATCCATGTCCGCCACCAAGTATTCGGGCTCCCCTTGCTGCCCAGCCTCGGCGCGGTAGGGAAGGACAAGGTGAGGGAGAACACGGCGGCCTATCACGACCTCCGCCAAGGGATGGACGAATGCATGCCGCAGCCAGGCGCCATTGCCGCCGTGTTTCGCGGCGCGCTTTGCCTGCATGTCGGGGTAGTGGTCGAGGTCGAAGGCCGCCTGAAGGTGCTGGACACCAACCCAGGCGGCCCACGGCTCAGCACCATTCAAGATTTCCGAGACGCTTACCCAAGGGTGGTTTTCTACCGTGATCGCGTTCTATCCCAACAAGATGAGCAATGCCGCGCCGATCGGCACCTGGACCACAAGTAGCCGCATGACCATCGAGGCGTGGCTGAAATCCATGGCCCCGTCCTACGATCGCCGGGAAAGCCCGCCAATCAGCGTGGTGCTGAATGATGAGGTGATCGAGCATCACCTGTGGCACAAGGTTAAGTTCAAGCCGTCCGACCAGGTCGAGATCTACTTCGAGCCCAAGGGTACAGACCCGTTCACCATCACCTACGCGCTGTTCAAGGGCGCCAAGGCTGTCATCAAGTGGATGCAGCCGAAAATGCCCGGCATGCCGACAGTGAACACCACCTCCGGCGACCCGATCAACGAGGCCAGTGCCAAGGGCAACAAGGTCAAGCTCGGCGACCGGATTCGTGAGGTGGCCGGCTGGCAGCGTGTCTATCCGTCCTACCTGGCTGAGCCGCGCCGCTACTTTGTGTCGCCGCGCGAGCAGTGGGTGGAGATGTTCCTGTACATCTCCAAGGGGCAGGTGGATGCGCCGCTGAGCAGGATGAAGGTTGGCGATACGCCGTTGATCTCACTTGGCGCTGACGCCCAAGTGGCGGTTTACGGCCCGGGGGAGAGTGTGCTGGGCGATCCGGCCTCCATGCTCTGGTACAACGTGACCGAAGTAGGGGCCAGCTCCAGCGGCAACGCGGGCCTCGAGCTCACGGTGGCCACCACTATTGCCCGCTCGGCCACGGCCTCCGCCTACCAGTTCAATGGCGAGTCGGTATCGGTGCCCGCCGGCGCCGGCCAGCTGCCAGCGGACTGGGAGAGCGGACTGGTGATCAGGGTTCTGCCCTACTACCAGTACACCGTAATCGATGGCGGCGCCGACCGGGATATCGTTCAAGGGCCGCTGGGGATGCTGAACCCTTATGTGGGCATGCCCATTGAGGTGCAGGGCGTGAACGCGGGCGACTATGTCGTGCATAGCTACACGCCATTCAGCCCTGCCGTGCCCGCCAACCCAGGTACGGCATCGACCCTGACCGGCTCGGCTGCACCAACCCGGTATGACTTCAACGTCACCCCGCTGAGCTTTACGCTGGCGCGCGGCTCGTCGACTTACCCGATCACCCTGAACACCGCCACCACCGATCTGGCGGGCCTGGTGTCAGCGTTGAACACCAAGCTGACCGGCACGCCCCTCCAGGCGCAGCAGAGCAGCGGGCGGGTTCGCTTCGTCGAAGTGACGCCGTTTGCCGGCCAGGCTGTCACCGCCACGGGTGCCGCTACCATCTTGGGCTCGGCTCCGGTGGGCGTTACCGGCACGGCCACTACCAGCGGCACACCCGAGCAGCCGGCCCAGATGACGCTGAACTTCGACGGTGGCGCGCCGGTGAATAGCCTTGCCGCTGGCTCCGGCATGGCCGCCATTGGCCCGCTGGGCATGCGCTACCGGATCACGTCCTACAACACCGCGCTCATGACGCTGGAACGCCTCACGGCGTCAGGGGCGGTAGATGATGATTGGCCAGGCTTCGATTTGCTGAACACGGTCAACGCCGTTATTACCCTGGACGCCTCCAATCTGGAGGGCGGCTACCGTGGACCCTACGCTTGCCAGCCCGAAGGCCAGAAGGTCACGGCGATCGAGTACTCCGTCTTCTACGCCAATGGGCTGTTCGGCCTTGGGCGGGAAGGGCAGATCTACCAGACCCAGTCCTTCCACACGTTCGAATACCGTGACATGGATATCGCCGGTGAGTGGACAGTGGTTGAGGGCGGCCATGTCGGTGACACGCGCGATGCCCTGGGCTTCACGCACCGAGTTAACCTGCCGTATCCGATGCGGGCCGAGGCCCGGATCAAGAAGCGCTGGGTAGCGCTGCCGGGCCGTGCCAACGATGAGGCCAACGACGATTCGAGTTGGTACTCGCTGTACGGGCTACGGCAGACACGCCCCGCAACCTATCCGGGCATGACCACCATGGCGGTGCGTATCCGTGGCGGTGACCGGATATCAGCGCAGTCGGAGAGCGACATCAGCGTCGAGGCCACCCGGGTGTTGCCGGTCAGATCCGCTGGGGCCTGGCAGGCCGCCGTGGCAACTCGCGGGATTGCGCCCTGGTGCCTCAGCCGGCTCAAGGCAGTCGGCTACAAGGACAGCGACATCGATCTGGAGGAGTTCGATCGCCTGGACACCATCTGGAACGCAGCCGGGCAGTTCTACGACGAGACCATCGACGAGTCGATGACCTTGAAGGACGCCCTGAACAACGCTCTGGCGTGCGGCTGGGCCGAGTTGGTGGTGGTCAATAGCAAGATCAGGCCGGTGCAGGATGTGCCACGGGCAGCGTTCGATCGTGAGTATGGGCTGAAAACCCAGACCTACTCGCCGCAGAACATGACCAAGGCCCTGTCCATCCAGGGGCCGCTGGCGTCGATCAACGACTACGACGGCGTGGATGTTGAGTACTACTCAACCAAGACCTGGGCATGGGAGACAGTCCCGTGCCGATGGCCCGGGGATGAAGGCATTAAGGTCGAGATCGTGAGGCTCCCAGGCTGCGGTGACCGCGATCGCGCGTACCGCTTCGGCATGCGCCGACGTGGTCACCAGAAGTTCAGGTTGGATACCTATGAGTGGTCAACCGAATTGTCGGGGCGAAACTCGGGTTACCTGAGCTTCTGCGCGGTGGCCTCCGATTCGCCTGGGCGATGCCAGAGCTCGCTGCTTGTGGACTTTGCCCGCGACGACCTAGGCGTGGTGCTTGAGTCATCGGAGCCTTTGGACTGGTCTGCGGGCGGCGACCACCGCATCGGTGTGCGCCGGCAGGACGGGACGCTTTCGGGCCCTTACCCGGCCACCCAGATTGACGATGTGCGCGTGCGGGTTGCCGAGCTGGACTTTGAGCCAGACGTTAGCTGGGATCTTGAGCCGCCACACCTGCTGTTCGGCCCTTGGTCGAAGTGGGCTTACCCCGTTTTGGTAACCAGTTCTGACCCATCGGGTGGCAATGTTGCGATGAAGGGCATGCCATACGACGAGCGGGTTTACACCTATGACAACGCCATGGCCCCGGATTAGGGGCGTATAGGAATCCCCATGTTGCCAATTCCCGATGGGCTGCCTCTTCCGCTGCAAGAGGGATACGCATTTGCCCCGGTGAGTCCTGTATCCAGCACGCAGATGATCACGGGTAGATCGCTCCGGCGCCGGATCTACCGGAGCACTCCCACCAGGGTCAGCGTGACCTGGTTGCTGACAGACAAACAAGCCCAGTTGTTCGAAGGCTGGTACCGCTGGGGCATCAATGCGGTGGACTGGTTCCTCTGCCCCATCAAGAGCCCGATGGGGCTCAAGATGACCAAAGCGCAGTTCGTGGATATCTACACCGGTCCGGCATTGGTGAGCGGCAGGCTCTGGCGCTACACGGCTGAACTGGAGCTGTTCGATCTGCCGGTGCCGGACGAAGCGACGTTCATGGAGCTGCTGCTCGGTATGCCCCTTCCGCAGATGAACGCCGCGATTAGCGCCGAGCTTATTCGCTGGTACACAAAATCTTGGCCTGGCGCCCAGATCACCTGAATACAAGCCCGCTCATGCGGGTTTTTTTTCGCCTGGAGTTTATATGAGCGCAGCTACCGACAATCAGCTGTTCCATCAGCTGGTGACCACTGCCAACGCGCTGTTCGTATCTGATGCTGATTTCGTCACCATTGATGGCATCCAGAAACCGACCCTCAAAAAGATCTATGCCGAGTTCCTGGCCAGCATTGGCACCTACCCAACTGTTGCCGAAGGCCTGACCAAGACCAACGGCACCGGGACTGACAACCGGTTCTTCACGGTGCCGTCCACGGGTGACAAGGCCGAGACGCGTTACCGTAACGACGCTGGTGTGGCTGTTGAAATCAACTCGATCCTGTCGTTCTTGGCGAATGCCTTAACCATCAACCGCGGCAAAGCCTTCCCGCTCCGGCAGATGAACCGGGGCGGTACCACCTCCGCAGCCAGCGCGGTGCTCAACAACCTTATCCTCGACGTGAAGGTGATCGGCGATGAGGCGGAGATCGAGGGCAGATACTTCCGAATCGCCTACTTCCAGAATGACGCGACCATCGGTTCGAATGCGGATCAGGGTATCGTGATCGAGCAGTTCGATGCGGCCACCTACGCATCGGCAGGCACGGCCACCATCATCAACAACCACACCGACGCGCCGGCATCCATCGTGCGGACGGGTGGTGTGCAAACGTTCGTCATCGTGCCGCCTGGTGCGCCACTCCTTCGCTTCATCATCACCATTGACGCTGCTGCTTTGCCGGCGGCCGGGACGCCGATCAACGCGCAGAACGCCGGGAGTGCGGCTTTTTCGTGGATCATCGATCCTGCCTGCTACCTGCGTGTCGCGGGTCTGGGAAACTCGCTGACCATCAACCGCGGCAAGGTTTACCCGCTGCGCAAGATGACCCGCAACGGCATCACCAGCGCCGAACCGACCGCATTCAGCAACGCGATCCTGAACATTTGCATCATCGGCGCGCGGCCAGGCAAGTACTATCGCCTGGCCTACTTCGTGAACGGCAGCACCGCTTTACCCTCGGCCAAGCCTGACGGCTGGATCATCGAGGAAATCGACCAAGCCAACTACGAGACGTCCGCCAATGTCGCCACCCAAGTCATTGGAGTGGGAGACGCTGGCACCCCGGCCATCACTCGGGACGGCATCCAGACCGTGGTGCTGGCCAGTACGGTGGCGCTCGACCTGCGAATCCTGATCACCCTGGACACGGCGCAACTGCCGCCCTATGGCACCTTCATCGGTGCCGTCAGCTCGATAAACCCGGGCTACAGCTACATCATCGACCCGAGCCGCTACATCCCGGCGAAAAGCGAATCGACCAACTCGATCAGCATCAACGCTGGGCAGATCGTGCCTTTCCGCAGCACCAGTCGTGGCGGCTCGGTGTCGACGCCGAGCACGCTGCAGACCAACGTGATACTCAACGCGCGGGTTATCAACGCCAAGCGTGGCAAGTACTACGGCCTGCGCTATTTCCAAAACGGCAACGCCGCCGTGGTACCGGCTGCTGATGGCTGGATCGTGGAGGAAGTCGACATCGTCGACTATGACGCCTCGGTCATTACCAATGGCACCACCATTTCGGCCCTGGCCGACCCGCAGCCGACAATCGACCGCACTCTGGGTATCCAGAAGGTGCTGATCAACACCAAGACCGATGTACGCATTGAGGTGGTGCTGGACGCCTCCAAGCTGCAGGCATACGGCACCCAGTACGGAATGAACGCCGCATTCCAGAACGGTTATTCGCAGGTGATCGACCCGGCCTGCTACGAGTTCCCGGTATCAAGCGGCGGCACACCCTCGCGCGTGTCCTACACCGTCGACTCGACGGGTCGCCTTACCATGAGCTGGCCGGATGGTATTGGCACTCGAGGCTTCGTCTTCGGCCTGAACGGCGCCAATAGCCTGGCCAACTTTGCCCAAGTAATCCTGAACGGCGGGGTGATCAGTTCGTTCGCCACCGACTGGTTGCCGCCCATTATCTTCGACGCAGTGAACGACGGAGACGGTTGGCCCAGTCTCGAATTCACCGGTGGTAACCACCTGGTGGATGGCAAGATGACGGCCGCGTCTGTCGCTTACGTGATCGAGGCCGACGGCGTCCCCCTTGTGCCCGGAGCAAGCGGTACGGCCAGTAGGATCACTTGCCGGATCATCAACAAGCTGATGGCTGGCAACACCGTTAGCCTGGGGCGGTACCCTCTGCTGCAGGCCTTCCAGGTTGATTTCATGCCCGGGGTGGCCGGGGTTCACGCCGAGATCATGGCGCTTGAGGACGTGGACATCTACACCGACTACGCCTGCCAGATCGTGACAAGCGGCGTCAACGACACGCTGTTCTATTTGGGCGGCCAGTTCCCGACACCGATCCCGTTCGACGGAACGATCAACTCAGGATCCCCAACCGACTACCCCGACGCGTGGGCGGTGCTCACGACCAGCGCGAACGGCCAGCTGGCCGCCTGGATTGACCGGAAGTATGGCGTGGCAGCCGAAGCGCAGATTTTCGAGAACTACGGGAAGATCATCGGCGGCGGCGGGGCTTCGACCAAGCAGTACACCACGGCCATCAACAGGGAGCGCGTGCGTGACCCGGCCAAGGCCATGCGGCTTGAAGCCGGCAAGAGCTACCAGTGGCGCGGAGGCTACTCGTGGGGGCCGGTAAGCCTGCCGGAAGGCATGGTGGCCACCCTGCGCTACATGGACGAGTGGCGGATCCGCCGAGCGTTCGCCGTATCGGCAAGCAAGGTCCTTAAACCGTAGAGCCTGCATTTACATCGACGCCTGCCAAGTGCAGGTTTTTTTGTGCCTGGAGAAACACATGACCACACCACGCGGAGTCCGCAACAAGAACCCCGGCAACATCGATTACAACCCTCGCAACGCCTGGCAGGGCCAGCTCGGCCTGGAAGAGGGTGTATCCAAGCCGCGCTTCGCTCGGTTCGACCATCCCGAAAATGGCATCCGCGCCCTGGGCAAGCTGCTGATCAACTACCGAGGTAAAGACGGCATGCCGGGGGTAGGCGGGAAGGGGATCGATACCGTGCTCGAAACCATCAACCGCTGGGCGCCGAGTAACGAGAACAACACCCAGGCTTACGCCGCTGCCGTGGCCAAGCGCCTGGGCGTACGCGCGACTGACCCGATCGACATCAGAGACCCGGCCACGCTGCGCGGGATGGTGCTCGGCATCATCATCCACGAGAACGGCGGCAACCCGTACCCGTCGATGATCATTGATGAGGGTATCCGGCGGGCTTTGTCATGAGTGCTTGGCCTGCTACGGCTGTCACTGTGCTTGTGCTTCTCGCGTCCCATTGGGGCGCCTACCAACACGGCATTTCGGTAGAACGGGCGAAGGGCGGTCAGATATCAGCGCAGCGGGACAGCGGCGACCGATTGGCCGAGGTAATCGGCGAACGATCGGCGCGCCAGGAAGAACACCGGAGCGCTGACGCGCAGCAAGAGGCGAGGGTTAAAGGGCATGAAGAAAGAACGATTGCTGATGCTGGCGCTGTTGGCGCCGATGCTGCTGGCCGGCGGCTGCGCAGTGACGCCAGCCAACTCGCTGCCTCCGTCAGTTGCCCCGGCCCGGATACCGCCGCTATCGCCCGAGGCCAGGCAGCCACCCGCGCCGCCATGGTGCTTTCCGACCTGCTCGACCGGTCTGTCGCTACGAATCGAGAGCTGGCGCAGGCTTATGACCGAGCCAGGATCGCCGGTGAGCAGTGCTCCCGGGAGCACGACGCCCTGATCGCAAGGCGGGCGTCAGTAAGCACCCGGGAATAAATTCGAAGGCTTCATGCAAAGAGAGCGGCCACCGGGGATGCGTCAACATCCCTGCTGACCGCCGAACCCGCAGACCATACCTGCAAGCCCAGCCAAGGCTCCCGCTCTGTGCACAAAGCACGGCGAGCCTAGCACCTGTTCATCCATACAGTAAAGGTTTGCAAATTGACTAACCCAATCATTCCTTGGATGGGCGGCAAGCGCCGCCTGGCCGACCGCTTGATCCCACTTTTCCCCGCCCATGAGTGCTACGTCGAGGTATTCGCCGGTGGCGCCGCCCTGTACTTCATGCGGCCGCAACCCGCCCAGGTGGAGGTCTTGAATGATCTCAACGGCGATCTGGTCAACCTGTACAGGGTGGTGCAGAACCACCTGGAGGAATTTGTTCGGCAGTTCAAATGGGCGCTGTCGTCCCGGCAGATCTTCGAGTGGCAAAAGATGGCGAGACCGGAGACGTTGACCGATATCCAGCGCGCGGCCCGGTTCTTCTACCTGCAACAGCACGCCTTCGGCGGCAAAGTCACTGGGCAAACGTTCGGTACCGCCACCACCGGACCTGCCATCAACCTGCTGCGCATCGAGGAGAACCTGTCCGCCGCCTGGCAGCGGTTGGCCGGCACCTACGTCGAGAACTTGACATGGCTCGACTGCGCGCAGCGCTATGATCGAGCGCACACCTTCTTCTACATGGACCCGCCTTACTGGCAGACCGCCGGCTACGGGGTCGATTTCCCGTTCGAGCACTATGAGCGGATGGCTGAGTTCATGCGCACATGCAAAGGCAAGGTGATGGTGAGCATCAACGACCATCCCGACATTCGAGCGGCTTTTGACGGGTTCCACTTCGAGCGGTTGGATATCCGGTATACCACCGCGAACCAGAGGCATGGCCAGGCCGATGTGACCGGTGAGCTGGTAATCATGAATTGGGAGCCGTCACAACTTGGCCAGTTGTTCTGATAGGCAGGCCTGGGGGAATTTTGGGGGAATCAATCCCCCCAATGGTGTGGAGTGCTGTTGTGTCATGCTCTGTTGAAGTTATTGATTTTATTGAGTTTCACAAAATCATCTCAAAAAAATATGAGGTCGAAAACGGATTCGAAATCCGTTGTACTGGCAACAGTACCTAGGGTTCAAATCCCTATCTCTCCGCCATACAAGATGAAGCCCCGCAGATTAACATCTGCGGGGCTTTTTCGTTTCTACATTGTATTGCTGATCTACTACTTTATTTCCGGTCTGGGTATGACGTCGTTCTCTTCCCAGTATGTTGCGTGGATCAAGGTGTGCATCGGGCAAAGCCTGGTGCCGAGGACATGATTTGTGTAAGCAGGATTCTTCACCATCGTCTTCGGCGAAGGGGAGAGTGGTTTTAGCAACCTATTTTAATTTCAATTATGGCGGTGAGATACTTATAACCGTGGAGCCAGAGAATTCACCAGGGGCGACGGTCCCACGAGTACTAAGTGTCGAGGTAATATTAAGTTTGGCAATTTGACCTTTGCTAACCTGTACGTCGATGCCTCTATAAGCGTCCATGCCATTAATGGTGATCTTTGAATAAAGACTGCCATCGCTTCTGAGTTTTACGCCTGAGTAGTCCGTTCTTGATGTGCTAACAGTTACGCTAGATGGGCCCTGGCATTGCAGATTGAGCTGTGTCGACGCCTTTGCCCCGTTAACCTCATTGTCTGACAGATTTTTATGGTTGATAGTTGTGTCGCCCGTGAGCTGGCATTGTAGTGTCGGAGCCATGACAGGGGTGCATGGCCCAAAACGGCTAACTGCGCCTCCTATGCTAGGGCCAATTGCTGCATAGGTAAAAGTGATGCAGAGATCATCGGTAACAGAATTGTAAGGTACTAGAACTGACCCGTTTAGGGGGATTCTAAATCCTTTGCTTTGAAGGTCCACTAATAATTGGCCCATAGTTGAGTATCCGGACCGAAGTGGTACATCCCAAGATAAGCTTGTTCCAACAGAGGAGGTCGTGAACGGCGACTGGTTCGCCGTCACCTCAACGACGCAAGTAGTCGATCCTGGAGAGGGCTGAATGCAAGGGCTACGACTATTGTCGTTAGTTGTCCAATTGTTTACTGTGAAGTAATAGCGTACGCCGCTCGCCTCATAGCGACTGTCCGTTGAGATAATATTGAAGGCTTGTGCTTGTGCTGTAATGCCGCACAATAGTACCGATGCCAAAGCGCGGTGTAGCTTTGTCGTGTACGGATTTTTCATGGTGATTACTCGTAACTCAGGGCAAAGGTTAGCGACGCTTCAAATTCGCCCAACCCTAGGGTGCGGTTGGCTAGCACCTGGGGTGCCACTTGCAGGTAAGCATTGAAGTTGAGGGCGTGATAGCCACCGCTCAATTCGCCCATGGCGTGGGTCTTGTTCAACGGCAGGGGCGTTCCTACCGTCGTCTCCAGCCCTACCATCAGGCCTTGCACATGTGCGCTTTGCAGAATCAGTAGCCCAGGTGGTTCGCTGCTTTCATTACCGCTGAACGTGATGTTGACCATGCGTTTGCCAATATCCAGGTCGCAGTTTTTCAAGCGCAGCTCAATGGGGCGGCCCTTGGTTCTGCCATTGAGGTACAGGTCCTTGTCGATGACACTTTCGAAGTCCAGTTTGATCAACTCATCTCTCTCATCCAGAACGCAAGGCTCATTCACCAGGGTGCCGGAGAAATACAGGTTGTCCTCTGCTGACTGTGCTGTCGGCAACCATAGGCTGGCGATCAAGGCGCTCAGAGTCATAACCCACTTGCCCATAGTACCTCCTAGTAGAGTTCGGCCATCAGTAGCGCCGAAGCGGTAAAGTCGGTGCTGGGCAGGGCCGCACCAGCAAGCTTTACCGGTACGGCTTCTAGCAATGGCGGTGTCGATGCGTTGACATCAATATCTCGGGGCTGATTGGGAATTAGCGGGGTACCGCCAAGCAGTACCTTGATGCCCAGATCGTTTACTGAAGTTTTGAGCGCGCTAGGTTCGAAACCGGCGTCAGCACCCTTGAGGGTCAGGCGCATGTGCCATGTTATACCGGCGTTGGTTGCACCCGGGCATTCGATCTGATAAGGAATCACTTGCCGGTAAAGCTCGCCATTAATGCGGTTGACGGCGATATTACGCTCGAAGCGAACCTCAATACGCCCACCTTTGTCGCTGACGGTGCAGCCGGGCGGCGCTACTAGGGTGCCGCTGAACTGAAGGTTGTCCGCGCTCATGCATCGCAGGGGCAGGGTCCCGACTGACAGTATCGCCAGCATGCGATATAGAGTGTTCATCGATAGTCCACCACCAAGGTTGCGCTGGCGTTGAACGCGCCGGCTTTTAGTTCGCTATTTTCGCGTTTTATAAGCACCGCTTGCAGTACCGGTTGTTTGCGGGTGTCGAAGTCAGCCCAGGTATTGACCGCCAGACGGGTACCGTCCTTCTTGATGCTTATGCCGAGATTGTCATGCTCGCGCACCTTTAGCAGCGTGGGATCGAACGCGGGGTCGCCGCGTACCTGAATGCGCAACTCATTGCTTGACGAACGGCTGCAATCGAGTTCGTAATCCAGAGTGATGGTCTTGTAATTGCCATCGATTCCGGCGGTCTGCACACTGCCAAAGGCGCCACTGATGGGCGCGTCTCTATTGATAACGCAGGGAGCCGCTGCATAGACGACACCCTCGATCGTCACCACCTGCCACTGTGAAGCGTGACTCATCGACGCACAGCCAAGCAGCATAGCCAGCAGTACGGTACATACGACAGTCATTAAATTGCTCTCAGTCATACGCCAAGTTCACATTGACGCTGGCGCGGAAAGCGCCCGGGCGCAAAGCGGCCGCAGTGCGCTCAGGGCGAATGTAATAGGTCAGCTGACTGTCTCCTGGCGAGACGAACCATCCCGGTGCGGTGCGGCCGAGGCGTACGTCGTGACCTTGGATGTCGAGCAGGCGCAGGCCAAAACCCTCAGCCCCGGTCACTCTGATCAACTCGGGCGTATCGGCATCAGCGACCGCCGTAAAGGCTAGTGCGGCCACAGGCTCTATAGCGCTCCAGACCAGAGAGCCTTGCTGTTCATCCTCGCGGCCGCCTTTGCTGCGTATACAACCTTGCAATTTGAAGTGCAGGGCCACAGGCGTACCTTGATCGCCAGGGAGCGACAGACGGGCGGTGCTCAGATCGCCAAGGGACACGGTCTGATAGGCTGAGCTAGGGTCGAGATAACAGGCGCTTTCAAGCAGGGTGCCGGTGACCTGGAATTCGGCCGTCTGGGCAGTACTGCCGGCGGCAAAAGACAAGGTCGAGACACTGGCACTGCAGAGCAAGGCAGCAAGACAGATTCGGAGTCCAGGCTTCATGATGTGCCCTTACTAGAGTAGGTCGTCGGGTATCAGCGCTTGGTGGCAACGGGGCTAGCGGTGCATGTGCCTGCGGCACAGCTGAACTGCAGTTGCGGGCGGCCACCGTAGTCATTGACGTAGGTCAGCACCGGCTTGTCGCCTAGCACCTTGCTGCTCACGCCCAGGTCGAGTTGACCTCTGGGTTTGATCATCACGGGCTTGAAGTCACTTGGACTAGCGGTGTCGAGCTTGGGCGTGGCATCGATTAGCGTGACGTAATAGGGCGTAGGATTGTTCACCAAATAGCGGTCGTCTTGGCGCGTAAGAGTCAGCTTTTCCTGCCAGGGGGCTTCGTTGATGCCTGCCCGGGGGGCGATCGCGGCGGGTCGATAGAACAGCTTCACCCGCGTTTGCAGGGCAATTTGCAAGGTGTTGGGTTTATCACTGCGCGGCGGAATTTCACGCAGGTTGAAATAGAACAGCGATTCGCGATCCTGTGGGAGCTGGCTCAGTTCAGGTAGGCCTTGAATCTTCACCTGACTGTTCGCGCCGGCCTCCAGGCGCTGGATCGGTGGGACCACGACCATAGGGCTGGTGACTTTCTCGGCCTGTTCGTTCTCGATCCAGGCTTGGGCAAGGTAGGGTAACTGCGGGTTCTGGTTACTTACGCTGAGGCTGATCGATTTTTCACTGCCAGTAAAAATAACCCGGGTACGGTCCAGCGATACGGCGGCCAGGCTGGTCTGTGCCGCACAGGTCCCGATCAGGGCAAGCAGGGTCAGGGTGTTGCTTTTGAAGCTGTTGTTCATATAGGTACCTGTTGCAAATGGATTAAGCGGCGGGGTTGTCCGCGTCATTAGCGGGCTGGCACAGCAGCTCTAGTTGTCTTTCAGATGAAACGACCTGGTCGGGCAGGGTGAAATGACACCGTGCACTGCCGTCCCAGTGCAGCGACATGGTTTCGCCCGGCTTCATCCCACTCAGATACGTCGATCCTTCCTCGCCGACAATGCCGGTTTCCTGGCCACGGCTGTTTTGTGCGCTGGCGCCAAACGGAGGGGCGCGATGGTCGGCCATATGAATGACGACCATGGCTTTGTGGCCGGCGATTACATCGAAACGACGGTAGCCAATTGCGCCTTCGGTCAGCGTCGCCTGGGTAATGGACTGGGTGGCTTCAACATCGTCAGCCAGATCATCCAGCACGATGCTTGCCTGGTTGCGGTAATAGCTGTTGACATCTGTCACTATCGCCTTGCCGAAACGATTGGTTCGGGTCACTCCGCCATTGCCGCGCACCGGTACGTCGGCCACGCCTTGGGTATCCACCAGCAGCCGAGTACCTCCCATGACATTGCTGCGGTGCAACGCTGCGCCTTGGCCGGTCAGCGTGGCGCCGCCTTGCACTGACAGCCCAGCCGAGGTGTACTCACCAGCTTGGTAGCTGGCGCTGGCCACTAACTGGGCCTGATCTCCGTCATGGGACAGGAAGCCGCTGGCGATGTCCCCGCTGGAGGACTCGCCGGCGCTGAGCATGTAGTGGTTACGCTCATTGATACGGTCGTAGTAACTCAGGCTATGGCTCGTTTCGCCGCGGTTGACCGACGAGCTGTAGCTGAACGAACCGGTGCTGTCCCAGGGGATACTGACCGTCAGGTAGGCGCCGTCATCGGAGGTGCCGTTACCTTTGTTTTGGTACGCTGTTAGCGACAGGCTGAGGTTCTTCAAACCACCGACATCAAAATAGCTAGACAACGACAGGCTGTAGCGGTCGCTCGCCTGGCTGTTCCAGTAAGTTTGGTGGTTGTAGTTGAAGTACACGCTGAGCGCGGAGTCGCGAAACTGTTTGCTTAGTGTCGCAGTGTAAAGCTCCTTGCTCTGGTTCAACGGCTGGCTGCCGCGCTGGATTTCAATGAACTCGTTCATGCTCAGGTAGCTCTCCTCGGAGAACCGGTAACCGGCAAAGGTAACCTGGCTATCGTACTCATCGAAGCGCTTGGAATAGCTGGCACGATACGACTTGCCGCTCAAGGTGTCGTGTTCTGGCACTGTGGCCCGCGATTGTGTGACGTCCAATGACAGCGCACCGAACGCCATCAGGTCACGGCCCACGCCCACGGCTAGGGACCCGTAATCCTTGGCACCGAGGCCGCCGCCATACAGCGACCAGCCGTTACTCACACCCCAGGAAAATTCCCCGGTGGCGAACGCCGGGCCATCGACTTGGTGTTCCCAGTCGGAGGGCTTGCCAGTTGCCAGTTTATAGCGCACCGTGCCTGGACGAGTAAGGTACGGGATACTGGCAGTATCCATCTGGAACTCCTGAACGCTGCCATCCTGCTCCTCCACACGTACGTCAAGCTTGCCAGAGACCGCATCGTTAAGATCCTGGATCCGAAACGCTCCTTGCGGCACCTGGGTGTCATAAAGCACCCGACCTTGTTGGCGAATCACCACACGTGCGTTGGTGCGGGCCACACCGCTGACTTCCGGGGCATAACCTCTGAGGTTAGGGGGAAGCATGTTGTCATTGCTGCTCAGGTTAACGCCGGTGTAGCGGAAACTGCCGAATAGGTTAGAGTCCAAGTAGTCTTCACCGACGAGCAGGTTCGAGCGCAGCGATGGCACTGCGCGTAGCGCATAGAAACGGCTCCAGGCGAACTGGTTTTGCGACGATTGGTCGTCACTGCGTTGCATCTGGGTCTGCCAGTCGCCGCGCAGGCGCCAAGCGCCCAAGTTTATCCCAGCGGTACCGTTGCCGCTGAGGTTGTCGCTCCGACCTTTACCGCGCTTGTACGCTGTGGTTTGGGCGTTGAAGTTGTAATCGAACAGCACCCCGGAAATTCCTTCGTCCCAGCGGGAAGGCGGGTCCCAGTTCGCAGAAGTGTATTCCAGTTGGTCCTGCGGGATGCTCACGTACAGCGCGGAAGTGCCCAGGTTGCCACGTGCCTGCATACCGGGAACGCTGGTTAGGTCCAGGCAGGCGCCGTCATGCCACCAGATCAGCGACTTATTGACGTGTTCTTTCAAACCCAATTCATTGACCAAAGTCGGCGAAAGACAGGCGACACTGCTTTTCGTATCATCTTCGGCCAAGAGATAGTCGACAGCAAACTCCGTCAACGTATCGCCGTTCACGTGCACCATCAGGCTGTAATGGCCGGGCATGATAAAGTTGGCCGAAGCAAACACCCCAAGGTCAAGGTTTTCGCGGTCCTTGAGGTCCAGTACATCGGTATTGAATTGGAATTCCTCGGCTGCACCTGCCCACGTCGCGACACAACAAAACGTCGTGGTAGCCAGTACCTTACGGTAATTCACGTGACTAAATCCTTGAGCGAAACTGAACTAGATTTTTGCAGTTCAGAAATGCTGAATACTCAGCTTGATCGTGGCGTGATAATCGCCCGCTTCCAGTGTATGTCCGCTACCGATGAGCGTCATGGAGTAATTGAGCATCAGGCTGTCGATGGAAAGTGCGCCATGCTCAAGTAACATGCCAGGTGAAACTAATTTCCCTTGGTTATCTTTGATTTGTAGTGCGATGCCTTTCGCGCCGCCTTGGATGCCGAAGTTTTTACCATAAGGTTGGCCTTCGAATGTAAGCGTGAAACGCTGAAATGGATCGGTTTTCTTGTTATGTTTTTCCGGTGTAATGCAGTCGCTGATATAGATGGTCAAGGATTGTTGGGAAGTGGTGTCACCGCTTAGCAATCCATTTAGTGCCAAGGGCTTGAACGCGATTGTCTGGCTGTCACCTCCAACACGAATGCTGCAGGCGCTATCGACGATGCTCCCAGCAATCTGCACCCGCCCCTTAAATGAGCCACCAGGAAGTGGCTCAGTGGCACTGGCGGGTTCGCTCAGCACGAACAGTAGCGCCAGTGGGATTAACCACAGTGCGGTAGTGTGATTCATTTAAAACTCCCCCATCTCCCCGCAGTACGCGGGTATTGCGTACTGCGGGGCACCTCAGTGACGAATGACGTTACTGATAAGCGAGGGTAAAGTTGGCGAAAGTCTCAAAGTCACCCGGTACGATCTCAGGCGCAGCCCCTTGGCCGACGGCTTTATCGCCCTGCAGATAGGCATTGAACTGCAGGTAGGTGTTGCCGTTGGATAGAGTCTGCGCAGGTGAAGCACTGCCGAGTTTGATCAGCGCGCCTGTGTGGTCGGCAATGGCCAGGCTTGCGCCTTGGGCTTGCCCTTTAAGCGCCAGCAGGTCGGGGTTGGACGCAGGCGAGCCAGTGAAGGTTGCAGTTGCGGACTTAAGGGCATCCAATTCACAGCCGCGCAATTCGATCTTGAAGGTAGTCGGGCTAGATTTGCCACCGTTTTTCAAGGCGACGCTGGCGATCTGATCCATGTCTACAGTCTGGTACTGAGACTCTTGAGCGATGGAGCACGGGGCATCAATAATAGCGCCTTTGAAGGTAATGACACCGTGCCCCTGATCTTGGGCAAAGCTGACAGCCGAAGTGGCTGCCAGTGCAACTGCCATAATTGCGCCAGCCAACGAACTAACTTTCATTTCATACTCCTAGATTGATAGTGAAGTGCTTGAAGGGACTCAATCGAACACTCTCTCCGCTCGGGTATCTGTGTACCGTTGAGCTGGGGTAAGCCTAGGGGGCGGAAGGGAAGAAGTGAGTAGGAAATTGCCTACGGAGGCATAGGAAATTTCCTACAGGAGCATTACAGCAATCACGGCGTCAATGCGTTGCGTTTGGCAAACTCCGCCAGGTCAACCAGTGACGTCGCACCCAGCTTTTGTAGCAGTCGTGTTTTGTAGGTGCTTACGGTTTTATTGCTAAGAAAGAGCATTTCGCCAATTTGTTTGTTGGAATACCCTTGGGCCAGGTATTGCAATACGGTCACTTCCCGGTCAGTCAGTGATTGAATCTGCTCCTGCTCCGTCAGTTGCTCGGAAGGATTGACACTGTCAAACGTCAGAGAGGGAAAGAAGGAATAGCCGGCATCCACTGACTTGATTGCTGTAATCAGGCTGCCCAGGTCCTCTTCCTTGTTGACGAAACCGCGTGCACCTAACTGGATACAGCGACGGCATACCGAATCGGCAGGTTGCGAAGTCAGGATAAGCACCTTGCTACGCACGTTTAGCGTTTTAATCTTGGTGATAACGGTAAACCCATCCAGTTTGGGAATACCAATATCGAGAATGACCACCTGCGGGTTGAGCTCGCGTACCAGCTGAACCGCATCCAGGCCATTGTCCGCTTCGCCCACCACGCGCATGCCGTGCTTTTCCAGCAGCACCCGGACTGCAAGTCGAATGACTGGATGATCGTCAACTATCAGAACGCTATGCATAGTGTGAATCTACCTTGAGAACGCGCTTGTTACGGAACGGTATCGATAAGCCACTAGCAGGTTATCACCATTAGCTGCGTAGGACAGAGCTGTACTTGCTTCGGAAATTTCCGATGGATGAGAGGAAATTTCCCATGGAGGTGTCAGATGCGAGCCTTGCAGACTGTGGCTCCTTCAATTGCGTGCGTGTAGACCTGCGATGCAAGACTTGACTGTTCTGGTGCTGGAGGATGAACCCTTCCAGCGCCTTGTCACCGTGACTGCACTGGAAAAAGTGTTGCCGGGGCCCATTCTGCAAGCGGCGGACGGCCACGAGGCCGTTGCTGTGCTGTCAGCCTGCGACGCGATAGACATTATTATCTGTGACTTGAAAATGGCTGGCATGGACGGCTTGGCGTTTCTTCGCCAAGCCAGTAGCAGCGGCAAAATTGGGGCTGTGGTGCTATGCAGCGAACTGGACCCGGCGCTGCGTCAGGCCACGGTCGCGATGATCCACTGTCTGGGCCTGACTTTCTTGGGCGACTTGGGTAAGCCTTTCAACCTGGAAGGTTTCAGCCAGGTGGTCAAACGCTATAGGGAACACTGCAGCGCCGCGCCTAAAGTGTTGTCGCCGGCAGAGCTCCCCACGTTGAACGATGTGCAGCAAGGCTTGGACAACGGAGAGTTCGAGGCCTATTACCAACCCAAATTTACCCTGCAGGGGCAGCAACTGGTTGGCGCAGAAGTGCTTGCACGCTGGACGCACCCTCAATGGGGGGTGCTGCCACCCGCACATTTTTTACCGGTGATGGAAGCGCACAACCTGATCAACCGCTTGTTCTGGCAGCTGTTCGAACAGGGCCTGTCTCTTCAGCAAAGGCTGGCAGCGCAGCGCCAGGGGATCGACCTGGCGTTCAACTTGCACCCGGCGCAGCTGGCGTGCGCCGCGTTGACTGAGCGCATCACCCTGCTGATCAAGCGGTCACAGGTGCCAGCGGCCAGCGTGACGTTCGAAATCACCGAGTCTGGTCTCATCAGTGCACCTGCCAGAAGTCTGGAAAACTTGGTGCGGCTGCGTATGCTCGGTTGTGGCCTGGCCATGGATGATTTTGGCGCCGGTTATTCTTCATTGGATAGACTAAGTGAACTGCCATTTAGTGAAATCAAGCTTGACCGGGCGTTCGTGCGCAAGATGCAAAACCAGCCCAAGAGCGCTGCGATTATCAGTTGCTCGGTGGCGCTGGCCCGGGCGTTAGGCATCTCGCTGGTTATCGAAGGTGTAGAGACCGTCGAGCAACAGGCTCACCTGATTGAGTTGGGCGCCACCCTTGCCCAAGGGTTTTTGTTCGCCCGGCCGATGCCGGAAAGCCACTTCATCGACTTCTGCATGCAGCGCAGGTTGTGAGGCAGGTCCTCATGAACGAGCGACGGCAACCACTTTGAACTATTATTGCGCCGCCACTGGCGGCGATCCCCAGGCTCCTTCGGTTTCTATCTCGCATGCATTTACGTTCTTTCTGCCTGTCCATCGGCCTACTGTTGAGCAGCGTTCCGCTGCTGGCTGCCACCCTGCCTTTGGCCCCGCAGGTGCTGTCCAGCCAGCTGCGTATCGATCGTCACGATATGGCGATCACGACTGAAGACTGGCATTGGCTGCGGCACAAGGCTGAGCTCAAGGTGGGTGTGTATGCAACCGAGTGCGCGCCGTTTTCAGTCTATGCCCAAGATAACCTGTACGAAGGCATCAGCGCCGATGCAACCGCTCTGGTCGCTCAACTCTTGGGCTTGCAGGTGAAGGTCGTTCCCTTTGCCAATGAGCAGGACGCGCGCAAGGCATTACAGGCCGGTAGTGTCGATGTCATCAGTATTCACGGCAGTACAGAGCCTCGCCCCGACCTGCTGCTGAGCATTCCCTACGCCAGGGACCGGCTGGCGGTGTTCAAACGCAGTGCCGAACCCCGGCATTCACCCCCTGATCTTGCCGGCTTGCGTGTTGCGATCACCCACGAGCATAGCGCCGAGCTCAAACACCGCTACCCGCGGGCCGTTTTCAGGGTGTACGCCGACCATGAAAAAGCGATTGCCGCTGCCGCCTTTGGGCAGGCGGATGTTTACTTGGACGACCTGTACAGCGCCTATTACCTAATCAATCGTTCGTTCTACAACTTTGTCCGTTTTGAGCGTTTCTCGGATGTTCGCGGAGGCGACTACAGTTATGCGCTGAAGGTCGACAACACGCGTATGCAACGGCTTCTCAATGTCGCCCTCACATCCATCGGCGAAGATCAGTTGCGCAATTTGGCCAAGCGATGGGTGGGCAACAGCTTCATCCCCAGTGAAGACCCCATTAGCCTCACCGTAGAGCAAACACGCTGGATACAGCGGCATCCGGTGGTACGCCTGGTGATCAATGATGACCTGGCCCCGGGCGCCTATTTCGATGCTAGCGGGGTGTTTTCAGGCGGCATCGCCGATGTTCTTGAAGTGATCACGCTAAGTACCGGCCTGCATTTTGAAGTGGTTTCCCGCAGTGGTGGCTTCCCCCAGATTATCGACGCGGTGCAGCAGGGCAAGGCTGATCTGGCACTGATGACGGCAAGCTCCGAGCGCGAGGAATACCTGCGCTTTTCCCGGCCACTGCTCAACAGTCCCTTTGTATTGCTCAGCAACATTGACCAGCAAGGCAAGCTGGGCAATCTGATCGACAAGCGTGTGGCGGTACCAACAGGTCATGTGGCCATCGAAAAACTGCGCGAGCGTTACCCCGAAGCCAGGGTGGTTGAGGCGGGTGGCTCGCTGGATTCGATGAATCTGCTCTACGAAGGCGATGCGGATGCCGCCATGGTGTCCTTACCCGCTGCTCGCTATTACATCGAGCGTTTATTTCGAGACAAACTGGCCATCAACCAGATACTGGATGTTGGGCCGGCGACGGTCAATTTCGCCATGCGTCGTAGTGACGTAGAGCTGCAGTCGATCATCGATACGGTCTTGCAGAGCATTGCACCGGACGAGCTTAATGCGATTTCCAACCGCTGGCGTTCGCCACCGGGTATGAGCGGTCAGACCTGGGTAGATTATGAGCGGCTGATCACTGAAATTGTCGCCGCTGCCGCGCTGTTGCTGTTGTTGTCACTGGTGTGGGTGTTTTACCTGCGTAGGCAGATCAAAGCCCGGCTCAAGGCCGAGCGCATGCTCAACGATCAGTTGCAATTTATCGAGACCCTGACTGACTGCATGCCGCCACCGCTTTATGTCCGTGACACCAAGGGACGAATGCTGTCGTGCAACCGCAGCTATCTCAAAAGCGTTGGCTTGAGCGCTGATGAGGTGTTGCATAAAACGGTCCGGCAGTTACCGAAGGAGAATTTCGAAAGCCTCCCGGAGTTCTATCGTAATTACTCTCAGGCCATGCGCGACGGGCAGACAATCGAGTCGGTACATGCCGTGCGGCTCCAGGGCAAGGAAGCGTGGATCAACCACTGGGTGCAACCGTTTCAGGATTCCAAAGGGGTGACAAAGGGGGTCATCTGTGGCTGGCTGGATATTACCGAGCACCGCCAGTTGGTGGCGCAGTTACGCGAAGCGAAGGCCCATTCGGACGACGCTAGCCGCGCCAAGACCAGCTTCCTGGCCACCATGAGTCACGAAATCCGCACACCGATGAATGCCGTGATCGGCATCCTCGAGCTTGCACTCAAGCGCGCCGACAGCGAGCCAATCGACCGCGCCAGCATTGAGATCGCTCATACATCGGCAAAAAGCCTGCTGGAATTGATCGGCGATATCCTTGACATCGCCCGCATCGAGTCTGGACGCCTTAGCCTGTCGCTTAAACGTGCGAACTTACGTGTTTTGATTGAGTCAGTGGCGCGGGTGTTTGAAGGGCTGGCGCGTCAAAAGCGCCTAGAGCTTTTGCTCGATATCGATTCTAGCATCAACTGTGACGTACTGATCGACGCTCTACGTTTCAAACAGGTTCTTTCCAATCTGGTTAGCAACGCAATCAAATTCACCGAAGCGGGAACAGTCAAAATCAGCATCAGTGGTGTGTTGAGCGAAGCAAGCGTGCTAACTATCAAGCTCAGTGTCGAAGACACTGGCGTGGGTATCAGTTCTGAAGATCAACAACGATTGTTCCGTCCTTTTGTTCAGGCTCAACGAAACTCACATCAAAGCGAAGGCACTGGGCTGGGGCTAGTGATCAGTCGCTCGCTTTGCGAAATGATGGGCGGCCGAGTGAACCTGAGCAGCGCCGTCGGTAGAGGGACGCGCGTCGAAGTCGAGCTAGGCCTGCAGATACTTGAACCTGTTAATTTTACGCCAATAACTGCACTGCCGTTAATTCAACAGCCACGCTATCGTTTGCAAGTATTGATCGTCGATGATCATGAAGTCAATCGACAGGTACTGCGTCAGCAGCTGAACTTTCTGGGTCATGATGTCAGCGAGGCGGAAAACGGCCGGTCGGCTTTTGAACGCTGGTGTGAGCACGCTTTCGATATTGTCATTACCGATTGCCACATGCCGGTCATGAGCGGTGCCGAACTTACTCAGGCGATACGGCAGGTAGAGGAGGCTCAAGGGTTGGAGGCTTCCATAATCCTGGGTCTGACCGCTGATGCGCAATCGGAAGAGATAGAGCATTGTCTTAAAGTCGGTATGAATGACTGTCTAATTAAGCCGATTGCTTTGGATGAATTGGACGCTCGCTTGTTGCAGTGCTCTAAGAACGAAAGTCCTGCGATCGACTTGCAGTCTACGGAACGATTAGAGGCGAGGCCTGTTTCAACGAGCGTGGTCGACCTTGGGCCCTTGGAAATGTTGATCAGCAGCGAGCCTGAGAAGTTTAGACAGATTCTTGACGAGCTGATCAATAACAACCGCAAGGATTGTAAAGCTCTTGGTATCTTCATGCAGGAAGACCAATTCGAAAAGCTGGCGGAGCTGGCGCACCGAATCAAGGGCGCTGCAAGGGTGGTAAAAGCTGAGCAACTGGTTGAGTGTTGTCGTCAACTGGAGGTTTTGTGCCGTACACCGGAGATGTATCAGAGCCAGATCAGCGATGTCGTGGTAGAGGTACAGGCTGCTATTACAGCCCTGGAGCAGGCGCTTATGAGTTACAGATAGCGCTCAGGCGACAACCTTAGCCTTTTGGTGAGGCCGTGATCAGGCGTCTCTGTTGATAGTGCTTGCGATGGCAATTGCTCTACGCTGCCCAGCCTGTATACGTCTCAGTGTCCACAGACCCTCCGTCAAGAACGCTGCGAATATTTCGGTATTGTCGAGAAAGCGCGAGGCCTCGAACGGTTTGGTGTTGCTCAAAATCAGATCGAGACTCGCATAGCGTTGCCTTAATGTTTCATCATCCCCAGCTCAGCATCATCTAGCAGCGCCTTGGCCATCGCGCTCAGGTAATGCGAGGCCCAGATCAGCTTTTGATCACCATCCATCAATCCAGCCAAGGTCATGTCGCGTACGTAGCCCATCAATTCGGAAGCCTGTTCGCGGGCGCTTTGGCAGCAGATGCCGGGCTCGATGCGAAAGAGTGGGTGGGTTTGGTTTTCGCCTTGGTAGAACGTGGTTTTGCCGGCTGTAGTGGGCGGCTTGGGGGTGTCTGTAGTCATCATTGAACTCCCTGGAATGTTCAGTTCCTGGGCGTGCCTGTTCGCGGTTTTACCCGCGAACAGGCACGCCCAGGCGATGCATCACTTCAATGGTTTCAGTGCAGGGTGCGCGGCTCTGCCGGAGCATGCGGCTGCATCTGCAGTTGCATCAAGGCGGACTCCACCAGGCTTTGTACGGCTTCCATCTCGTGGATGACGGCTTGCATCACGATCGAGCTGGGCGAGGTGGGTTTGAGTTGCACGGACTGACGGGCTACGGACAGGGCGCAGAGGACGTACTCTGTGGATTGGATCAGGGTGTCCTGCAGGATTTGCGAGGCATCGAGGGAGTAGGGCGGATCGGGGACTATCTTGCGCATATACAGCTCCTTGAGTCAGGTGGAGCTGCCTGCTAACGCTGTCAAACGAATGGAGGCAGCTATACATGGGTTGACAGACCGGTGACCCAAGGAACCCGGCGCACACGAGTGTGCCCCATGTACAGCTGCCATTAAGCGCTGCAAGTGAGTTCTTAAGTCGGGACGGCCTGTCAAAGCCGGTCGCTACAGTGGCAACGACACGGCGAGACTAGAGCGCGACCCAAGCACTAGCAACAGTTTGAGCGGGTTGGGAGTATGTTTGGGAAATGGACTACAAGATAGGGGAAAAAACTGAAGGTTAGCTGTAGGGCGGAAGGCTAAGTTGCCGTCTTTTATCGTTCAGGGAATGAAGACTGGGCTGACCTGTTGGTTATGGTTTGCTGGATAGATCCTGGGGCCGCTTTGCGGCCCATCGCAGGGCAAGCCAGCTCCTACAGGGCCGCGCAAGCCTTGTAGGAAAACCCTCAGCGCATCGCCGCCAGCTTGATCCCGAACCCGACCAGGCACACCCCCGCCAACCGCTCGAACAGGTTGGTAATCCGCGGATTCGCGCGCATGCGTTCAGCCAGCTTGTGGGTCAACACCACCGCAATCAGCCCATACAGCAACGTCACCACCGCCACGGTCGCCGCCAGGAAGCCAAAGGTCACCAGCCCCTGGTGCTTCACCGGGTCGACGAACAGCGGGAAAAACGCCATGTAGAACATGATCGCCTTGGGGTTGAGCAAGGTGATCATCATGGTCTGGCGCAAGTAGTGGCCGTTGTCCATGCGGCTTGCACGCGGGGCGCCGCCGGGTTTGCTCAGCAGCATGCGCAGCCCCAGGTAGGCCAGGTACGCAGCGCCCGCCCACTGCACCACATGGAACGCGGCAGGGTAGGCGGCCAGCAGGGTGGCAACGCCGGCCACGGCCAGCCACAACAGCACCTGGTCACCCAGGATCACCCCGCAGGTCGCCGCCATGCCAGCCTTGATGCCGCCTTTGCCGGTCGCCGTGATCAAGGCAAAGTTGCCCGGGCCGGGGATGGCCAGGACGATGATGAAGGCGATGACGAACGCGCCGTAGTCGGTAACACCGAGCATGGGGAAACTCCTGTAAGCGTGCAGGTGTGAGGCAGAACGACAGACTATCTTCCGAGGCGGCCCGCTTTTCAACGGTCGGTTAATGCTGCGATAACGCGACGTATTGTTACATCGCGGCCCGCACGACTTGGATCCAATGCCTTGGTTCTGTATGATCCGGGCGCCATCAGCACGATGGCCGACGATTCATTTAAAGGACTTTGTATGAAAAAGCTGTTGAAAGCCACCGTTGCTGTTGCTGTCGTTTCGGGCGTTGCCCTGCTGTCCGGCTGCACTGGTCAAGTCTACAACCAGCAGAAAAACTGCTCGTACGACTACCTGTTCCACCCTTCGGTTTCCATCTCCAAGGTCATCGGTGGCTGCGGCCCAATCGATAAACTGCCTCAGCCGCAGTAATCTTGGCGATACCCTGATCGCGCCGCTTGCGACGTGATCCAAAGACCCCGGCCATGCAAGTGGCCGGGGTCTTTTGTTTTCCCCCTGGGACAACCTGCCGCCTTGACGCAAACCCCCTCAATTTGTTTGTGCTGGCAATTGGGTTACAATCGGAAAAACGTTTCAGCGGTGGCCGGTCAATTCGACCAACGGCTGAGCGTTCACTGTTTCTCTTGGCTGCTGACTCCAATGACCAATAACAAGCGCGCGCTGAAGGACAGAGAAATACAAGGCCCCGCCTAGGCCTTCCTTACGTGCTAACCATTGGAATCAATCAATGTTCAAGAAAGCTGGCAAGACCTTGCTGGGTCTGGCTGTCGCGGCGAGCGTCATGCAAGCGCACGCGGCAGAAACCAAGAAAGTCGACGTGCTGCTGGTCGGCGGCGGCATCATGAGTTCCACCCTGGCTGTCTGGCTGCACGAGCTGGAGCCGAGCTGGTCGATGGAAATGGTCGAGCGCCTGGACGGCGTCGCCGAAGAAAGCTCCAACGGCTGGAACAACGCCGGTACCGGCCACTCCGCGCTGGCCGAGCTGAACTACACCCCGGAAGACAAAGACGGCAACGTCAACATCACCAAGGCCATCGAAATCAACGAAGCCTTCCAGATCTCCCGCCAGTTCTGGTCGTGGCAGGTCCGCCAGGGTGTGTTGAAGAACCCGCATTCGTTCATCAACAGCACCCCGCACATGAGCTTCGTCTGGGGCGATGACAACATCAAGTTCCTCAAGAAGCGTTACGACGCGCTGCAGGCCAGCCCGTTGTTCCGCCCGATGCAGTACTCCGAGGACCACGCGCAGATCGCCAAGTGGGTCCCGCTGATGATGGAAGGGCGCGACCCTAACCAGAAGCTGGCCGTGACCTGGACACCGATCGGCACCGACGTCAACTTCGGCGAGATCACCCGCCAGTTCGTTGGCCACCTGAAGACCCAGGACAAGTTCGACCTGAAGCTGTCCAGCGAAGTGCAGGACATCACCCGTAACAAGGACGGCTCCTGGCACGTCGAGTACAAGAACCTGAAGGACGGTACCGAGTCGGCCACCGACGCCAAGTTCCTGTTCATCGGTGCCGGCGGCGGCGCGCTGAAGCTGCTGCAGAAGTCGGGTATCCCGGAGGCCAAGGAGTACGCCGGCTTCCCGGTGGGTGGTTCGTTCCTGGTGACCGAGAACCCGACCGTTGCCATGCAGCACATGGCCAAGGCCTACGGCATTGCCTCGACCGGCGCGCCGCCCATGTCGGTACCGCACCTGGATACCCGCGTGCTGGACGGCAAGCGCGTGATCCTGTTCGGGCCATTCGCCACGTTCTCGACCAAGTTCCTGAAAAACGGCTCGTACCTCGACCTGCTGGGCAGCACCACGCTGCACAACGTGTGGCCGATGACCAAGGTCGGTATCGAACAGTACCCGCTGGTCGAGTACCTCGCTGGCCAGCTGATGCTGTCTGACGACGACCGCTTCGAAGCGCTGCGCACCTACTTCCCTAACGCCAAGAAAGAAGACTGGCGCCTGTGGCAGGCCGGTCAGCGCGTGCAGATCATCAAGCGTGATGCCGAGAAGGGTGGCGTGCTGAAGCTGGGCACCGAAGTGGTGGCTTCCCAAGACCGCACCATCGCCGGCCTGCTGGGCGCCTCGCCAGGTGCTTCGACCGCGGCCCCGATCATGCTCAATGTGCTTGAGACCGTGTTCAAAGAGAAAGTGGCGACGCCAGAGTGGCAGGCCAAGATCAAAGAGATCGTGCCAAGCTACGGTACCAAGCTGAATGATTCGGCTGCGGCCACGCAGAAAGAGTGGAACTACACCGCTGAAGTGCTGCAGCTGGAGAAGCCGCCGGTGATCGACGCCAGCGTTGATTTCGGCAACGCGCCGAGCGAGCCGGTAGAAAGCAAGCCTGAGAACGACATGGCGCTGTAAGCCCCATTGTTGTAATCGAAAGCCACGGGGGTGACCTCGTGGCTTTTTTTTGGGTTCTTCACGCCATGTTGGGGAAGAATGGCTGCGATTTGTTCATCGGGAGATCGGGTGAGGGCGGCTAGGGGCCTGTCATGGGATGGGTGGAGGGGCGTATATCGAGCGCCGCCCGCGCGGCGCTTCGCGGGGCAAGTCGGATCGCCGCACCGCCGCTCCCACATCTGTTTCGGGCCAGTTATTCCTGAGGCATTGGCGCGCAGCCCCTTGGCGCCCGCCTCGATATCGCGTCGTACAAACAAGGGGGCGCGCGCCAATGCCACAGGCCTCACTGGCCCGAAACAGATGTGGGAGCGGGCTTGCCCCGCGAAGCGCCGCGCGGGCGGCGCTCGATTTCATAGCCGCTGAAACTGCTATGGCGAGCACACGGCATCACCGCTGACGCAAAACACACTCCAGCAACCCAGGGAACCGTTCGTCGAGCATTTCGCTGCGCAGCGAATTCATGTGGGTAGTGCCGACGTTGCGCGTGTGCACCAGTCCCGCATCGCGCAAGACGCGAAAATGGTGGGACATGCTCGACTTCGGCCGCCCGCCGTCAAGCTCGCCGCAGCTGGCCTCCGCCACGCCCGCCAGGTGGCGCACAATCTCCAGGCGCACGGGGTCGCTCAGGGCGTAAAGCAGGCGCTCGAGAATCAGGTCTTCAGGGTTGGGATGTTTGTAGGCTCGCATGGTCGACATGATAACGGGCCTTTCAATTATTGCCATAGTTCGATTATGATCGAACTATCGTATTCAGATAACCCGGGAGCTTCTCCATGTCCGCATTGTTCGAACCCTACACCCTCAAGGACGTCACCCTGCGCAACCGCATCGCCATTCCGCCGATGTGCCAGTACATGGCCGAGGACGGCATGATCAACGACTGGCACCACGTGCACCTGGCCAGCCTGGCCCGAGGTGGTGCCGGCCTGCTGGTGGTCGAAGCCACCGCTGTGGCGCCGGAAGGGCGCATCACCCCCGGTTGTGCCGGTATCTGGAGCGACGCCCACGCCCAAGCCTTCGTGCCGGTGGTGCAGGCGATCAAGGCCGCAGGCTCGGTGCCCGGCATCCAGATCGCCCACGCCGGGCGCAAGGCCAGCGCCAACCGCCCCTGGGAAGGTGACGACCACATCGCCGCCGACGACGCCCGTGGCTGGGACACCATCGCCCCGTCGGCCATTGCCTTCGGTGCTCACCTGCCGAAAGTGCCGCGCGAAATGACCCTGGGCGACATCGCCCGGGTCAAGCAAGACTTCGTCGACGCTGCACGCCGTGCGCGGGATGCGGGTTTTGAATGGATCGAACTGCACTTTGCCCACGGTTACCTGGGCCAGAGCTTCTTCTCCGAACACACCAACCAGCGCACCGACGCCTACGGTGGCAGCTTCGAGAACCGCAGCCGCTTCCTGCTGGAAACCCTGGCCGCGGTACGTGAGGTGTGGCCAGAAAACCTGCCGCTGACCGCGCGTTTCGGCGTGCTGGAATATGACGGTCGCGATGAGCAGACCCTGGAAGAATCCATCGAGTTGGCCCGCATGTTCAAAGCCGGTGGCCTGGACCTGCTGAGTGTCAGCGTCGGCTTCACCATCCCTGACGCCAACATCCCGTGGGGCCCGGCGTTCATGGGGCCGATTGCAGAGCGTGTACGCCGCGAGGCGGGCCTGCCGGTGACGTCGGCGTGGGGCTTTGGTACGCCGCAGCTGGCCGAAGGCGCGCTGAAAGCCAATCAGCTCGACCTGGTGTCGGTAGGGCGTGCGCACCTGGCTGATCCGCATTGGGCGTACTTTGCGGCCAAGGAGCTGGGCGTGGATAAAGCCTCGTGGACCTTGCCGGCGCCTTATGCGCACTGGCTTGAGCGTTATCGCTGAGTTGCTGATTATTCAGTAGCCTGGGCCGGCCTCTTCGCGGGGCAAGCCCGCTCCCACAGCTACTCCGCTGGCCTTGAGGTTGGCAGTTACCTGTGGGAGCGGGCTTGCCCCGCGAAGAGGCCGGCCCTGATCAAAACCGATCCAACCGATAGGCCTCCATCTGCGGCCCTTTTTCCTGGTCGGCAAGCCGCCCCACCCATTCGGCCGTCACGGCCGCCTGGGTCAGCCCCAGGTGCTGATGCCCGAATGCCAGCAACACCCGCCCATCACACACCCGGTCGATCACCGGCAATGAGTCCGGCAACGATGGCCTGAAGCCCATCCACGGCGTCGCGCCCTCGGCATCCAGGTCCTGCTTGAACAAACCCTGGCTCAGCCGATGCAGCTGCCATGCCCGCTGCATGCTCGGCGGCGCATCCAGCCCTGCGAATTCCACCGTGCCGGCCAGGCGCAAGCCGTCGGCCATCGGCGTCATGATGAACTTGCGCTCCAGTGAGGTCACGGCGAACGGCAGCCGTTGCTGCTCGCCAGGCAACATCAGGTGGTAGCCGCGCTCGGTATCCAGCGGCACCCGCTTGCCGGTGAGGGCTGCGGTAAGTGTTGCCGAGTGCGCGCCGCAACTGATCAGCACCTGGCGGGCGTTGAACGTGCCCTGGTCGCTGACCAGGCTGACCCCGCCGCCGTGCAGCTGCCCACCTTCGACCTGCGCCCGGACGAAGCGCACCCCACTGGCCCTGGCCGCTTCGAACAGTTCGCAGACCACGCGGTACGGGTCGATAAAATGCCCGGTAGCGGGGAAAAACAGCCCACCTAAAAGCGCTGGGCTCAACTGGGGCGCCGCTGCCTGCACCGCATCGGCCGACCACCAGTCGACCGGCACGGCCTGCTGTTGCATGCGCGCCTGCAAGGCCACGAGTGCTTGGCGCGACTCGCTGCGTTCGAACACCAGCAACGACCCCTCATCCTTGAACAGGTCGCTGCGCCCAATGGAGCCGAGCAACTGCTGCCACGCCGCCAGGCTGCCTTCGTTCAATGCACGGATACCGGCTACGCTGCGCTGGAACGGCGCCGGCCGCAGGTTGAGCAGCAGGCGGGTGAACCAGGGCATGGCCTTGGGCAGGTACTTCCAGTCCAGGCGCAGCGGGCCCATCGGGTCCATCAGCATGCTCGGCAGGCGCTTGAGGATCGACAGGTCGGCGATCGGGAATACCTGCTCGGTGGCCAGGTGCCCGGCATTGCCGTAGGAGGCGCCATGGCCGGGTTGCTCGCGGTCGATCAGCAGCACCCGGCGGCCCTGGCGGGCCAGTTGCAGGGCGCAGGCGACGCCGACGATGCCGGCGCCGACCACGGCGATATCGGTGTCGGCAGCGTTGAGTGGCTCGACCATGGCCTAGCCTTCCCGCTTGCCGTCGAGCAGCCGGCGCAGTTGCAGCGGGTTGCCGTGGCGCAAGGCCTCTGGCAGCAGGCCGTCAGGGAAGTCCTGGTAGCACACCGGGCGCAGGAAGCGCAGGATCGCCGCCGTTCCCACCGAGGTGGTGCGGGCATCGGAGGTGGCAGGGAACGGCCCGCCGTGGACCATCGCATCGCACACCTCGACCCCGGTAGGCCAGCCGTTGACCAGAATGCGCCCGGCTTTGCGTTCCAGGGTTGGCAGCAGCGCGCGGGCGCTGTCGAGGTCGGCCTCGTCCAGCTGCAGGGTGGCGGTCAGTTGGCCTTCCAGGTGCTCGGCGACCTGGCGGATCTGCGCGTCGCTATCGCATGCCACCACCAACGAGGCGGCGCCAAAGACTTCGGCCTGCAGCGCCGGGTCGGCCAGAAACGCGCTGGCCTGGGTCACGAACAAGTGGGCCTGGCACTGGTTAGGGCCCTGCGGCGGCTGGCCGCTGGCCGCGACCTCGGCCTTGCTGTTTTCGGCCAAGGCGCCGACGCCCGTTGCATAGGCGCTGAAAATACCGGGGGTGAGCATGGTCTGTGCCCCCGCGCGTTGCACCTGTGCGCTGGCGGCGGCGACAAAGCGTTGCAGCGCCGGCCCTTGGCGCGCTATCACCAGGCCAGGGTTGGTGCAGAACTGCCCGGCACCCTGGGTCAGCGAAGCGACGAAGCCTTGCGCCAGCGCCTCGCCACGGTTGTGCAGGGCGGCATCAAACAGGAACACCGGGTTGATCGAACTCATCTCGGCGTACACCGGGATGGGCTCCGGGCGTGCCTGGGCGGCCTGGCACAGGGCGATGCCACCGCTGCGCGAGCCGGTAAAGCCGACCGCCTTGATGCGCGGGTCGCTGACCAGCGCGATGCCCACTTCACGGCCCGCGCCGTACAACAGCGAGAACACGCCTTCGGGCAGGCCGCAGCGTTTCACGGCCTGTGCCAGTGCCTGGCCGACCAGCTCGCTGGTGCCTGGGTGGGCGCCGTGGGCCTTGACCACTACCGGGCAGCCAGCGGCCAGTGCCGAAGCGGTGTCGCCGCCGGCCACCGAGAAGGCCAGGGGGAAGTTGCTGGCACCAAACACCGCCACCGGGCCCAGGGCCACCTGGCGTTGGCGCAGGTCGGGGCGCGGCAAGGGCTGGCGCTCGGGCAGGGCGTTGTCGACGCGCACGTCCAGCCACTCGCCGGCACGTACCACGCGGGCGAAGGTGCGCAGTTGCGTGCAGGTGCGGCCGCGTTCGCCCTGGATGCGCGCCTTGGGCAGCCCGGTTTCGGCGACGGCGCGGTCGATCAGCGCATCACCCAGGGCCTCGATCTGTTCGGCGATGGTTTCGAGGAAGTGGGCCCGCTGTTCCAGCGAGGTTTCGCGGTATTCATCGAACGCTGCCCAGGCCAGTGCGCAAGCTTGGGCCACGTGCTCGCCGGTGCCGCCGGCATAGGCGGGCTCAAGGGCTTGGTCGGTGGCCGGGTCGATGGCGCGGATCGCTTCGCGGCTGCCGGTCACGGCGCGCTGGCCGATCAGCAGGTTGCCAGTCAGGGTCATGGAGCCTCCTTTGGAGTCAGATTCGGCTTACCCTGCGGGAAAGCGCCCAACCCTTTCGGGCTGCGCCTTCGCACAGAGAACAAGGGCATTCATTGTGGGAGCGGGCTTGCCCCGCGAAGCAGGCACCGCGGAGGATGGCACGGGCATAGCCCGTGTTCGCGGGGCAAGCCCGCTCCCACAGGGGTCACGCTTGAGCAAGACAGTTGCTCCCAGAGTTATCAGGCGACGTTCTGCTCGGCCGACCAGTTGGCGTACCACTGGCGGAACAACGCGTACTGCTGTTCGGCGTAGTTGCGCTGGGCGTCGGTAAGGGCGTCGGTCTCGTTGAAGTGCAGGCTGTATTCGCGGTCGCCGTTCAGCACCATCAGGTGCTTGTAGTACAGCACCAGGTCGCAGCCTTCATCGAACGACGACAGCACTGCCAGCGCCGCTTCCAGTTCGCGGGCCAGGCGCCGGGCCTTGGCGTCGCCCTTGGCGGCCTGTTTGCTCAGGCCCACCAGTTGCAGCACCTCACGCGGCAGGGCGTTGCCGATACCGGTGATGGCGCCGGTGGCGTTGCAGTTGACGAAGCCATGCACCACCTGGGTGTCGACGCCGACCATCAGGGTCACGTCGTCGTCCTTGGAGGTGATGTGTTCGGCGGCGTAGCGCAGGTCGGCACCGCCGCCGAATTCCTTGAAGCCGATCAGGTTCGGGTATTCGCGGCGCAGTTCGAAGAACAGGTCGGCGCGGGTGGCGAAGCCGTAGTACGGGCTGTTGTAGATCACCGCCGGCAGCTTCGGCGCAGCCGCCAGAATGGCCGAGAAGTGGTGCTTCTGGGCGATCAGCGAGGCGCCGCGGGACAACACCCGCGGGATTACCATCAGGCCGGCGGCGCCGACTTCGGCGGCATGGGCGGCGTGGGCGACGGCTTCGCGGGTGTTCACCGCGCCGGTGCCGACGATGGTCGGGATGCCGGCCGCCACCAGGCGCGCCACGCCTTCCTGGCGCTCGGCCTCGGTCAGCAGCGGCCAGTCGCCCATCGAGCCGCAGTACACCACGGCGCTCATGCCGGCTTCGATCAGCTCGCGGCCTTTGCGCACCAGGGCGTCGAAGTCTGGTTTGCGCTCGGCGGTGCAAGGGGTCATCAGGGCAGGCATGCAGCCGGTGAAGATGTTGTCGCTCATGGGTGTCACTCCTTGCAGTATTCAGTAGGGGGTGCGAATAAAAGGCCTGGGCGGGTCAGATGCCCCAGGCGAAAGGGTCCTTTTCGTCGATCAGCAAGGTGCTGTCGGCGGTCATGTAGGCGCGGCCGGTGATGAACGGGCGAATACGCTCGCCTTCGCGTTCGTAGCGGCCCTGGAACTGGCTGCCGGTGATGCTCGCCTGGACCCAGGTCTGGCCCTCGTCGAGCTTGCCGTCGGCGGCCAGGCAGGCCAGCTTGGCGCTGGTGCCGGTGCCGCAGGGGGAGCGGTCGTAGGCCTTGCCGGGGCACATGACGAAGTTGCGGCTGTCGGCGTCGGGGTCATCGGCAAACAGCTCGACATGGTCGATCGGCTGGCCGTTCTCGCCGGTGATGCCCTGGGCCTCCAGGGCTTTGAGCATTGCCCAGGTGTAATCGGTGAGCGCCTCGACGTTGTCCATCGCAATGCGCTGGCCGTGCTCGGACACCAGGAAGAACCAGTTGCCGCCCCAGGCGATATCGCCGTGCACCACACCATGGCCCGGTACCTCGACCGGCACCTGCTGGCGATAGCGGTAGGCCGGCACGTTGCCTACGGTGACCGCGCCGTCTTCATGCAGGGTGGCGCTGACCTGGCCGACCGGCGTGTCGATCTTGTGCACGCCCGGTGCGATGAGCCCCAGGTGCTGCAGCGAGGCGATCAGGCCGATGGTGCCGTGGCCGCACATGTTCAGGTAGCCGGCGTTGTTGAAGAAGATCACCCCGCAGGTGGCGCCCTCCGACACCGGTGGGCAGTACAGCGCGCCCACCAGTACATCGTTGCCGCGTGGCTCCAGCAGGCAGGCGCGGCGCCAGGGGTCGTGCAGCTCGCGCAGTTCGTCGCGCTGTTCGGCCATGGTGTGGCCATTGAGCTGCGGGAAGCCTTTCATCACCAGGCGGGTCGGTTCGCCGCCGGTATGCGAGTCGATGACGTGAATGTGTTTCATGGGCATGTCCCTTGGGTAGAGGCCGAGCTCAGGAGGCGACGGCGGCAGGGCGGTGGCCCAGGTGGGTGTCGGCGCTGGCTTCGCTTTCATCTTCGCCATCCAGGCGCACCAGATGGGCCGGCACGCCGGTGGCGGCGCCCCAGTAGTAGATGCCCAGGGCGCAGGCCGCGACGGCCACGGTGTCGAGTGGATGGCCAATCACGCCCAGGCCACCGAAGCTGCCCAGCCAGGAGAGCAGGATGGTCACGGCATAGAAGCCGATCAGCCAGGCCGACGAGCGCACTTGCTGGCCAAGGGACAGGTGCTGGGTGGGCACGAAGCGGGCGCACAGCAGGTACAGCACGAACATCACGATTTGCAGGGCCAGCAGCCACGACACGGTGTTCCAGCCAGACCAGTAGACGATCAGCGCGGCGATGATGAACGACAGCGGGCCGAGTACGCTCATGCCCTTGACCCGGAACGGGCGCGGCATGTCAGGGGCGTTGCGGCGTAGCGCGGCGACGGTGACCGGGGCCACGGCATAGCTCAGCACCAGTGCCGCCGACACCACGTTGATCAGCGCTTCCCAGGAGGGGAACGGCAGGGTCCAGAACACCGACAGGGCGAAGGTCAGCCACAGGGCCGGGCGGGGGATGCCGGACTGCTCGTCGATGCGCGTGAAGAACTTGAAGAAGGTGCCGGTCTGCGCCCAGCCATAGATCACCCGCGGGGTGGCATTCATGTAGATGTTGCCGCAGCCGCTGGGCGAGATCACCGCGTCGGCCACCACCAGGTAGGCCAGCCAGCCCACGCCCAGGGCCAGGGCGATGTCACGGTAGGGCAGGGCGAGTTCCTTGGTCACCCCGGCCCAGCCGTTGGCCAGCATTTCGGTCGGCACGCTGCCGAGAAACGCCAGTTGCAGCAAGGCGTAGATCGCAGTGGACAGCAGCACCGAAAGAATCAGCGCAATCGGGATGGTGCGCTGCGGGTTCTTCACTTCACTGGCCACCGAGATGATCGGCGTCAGCCCCAGGTAGGCGAAGATGATGCCGCCGGCCGACACGGCCATTTCCACACCGGACAGGCCGTAGGGCGCAAAACCCTGGACTTCGAAGTTTGCCGGCTTGAAGAAGGTGAACAGCACGCCGATCACCAGCAAAGGCACGATGAACTTGAACACGCTGACCAGGTTGTTGGCTTTGGCAAAGGTCTTCACACTGCGGTAATTGAGCACGAAGAACAGCCCCAGCAGCGCGAACTGCACCAACCAGCCGAGCACGCTCGGGTCACTGGAGCCGGCCTTGGTCAGTTCGGGGAACCAGGCAGCGGCGTATTGGCGCGAAGCGACCACTTCGATGGCGATCAGGCTGGAGAAAGCGATCAGGGTGATGAAGCCCATCAGGTAGCCGAGCAGCGGGCCGTGGGAGTACACCGGGTAACGCACCACGCCACCGGCGCGGGGCAGGGCGGCGCCGAGCTCGCAGTAGACGATGCCCAGCAACAGCACGGCGAAACCGCCGAGGAACCAGGAGAGGATACCGGCGGGGCCGGCGATGGCCGAGACGTGGCTGGCAGCGAACAGCCAGCCGGAGCCAAAGATGGCGCCTAGGCCGATGAAGGTGAGGTCCAGCAATGACAGCTGTTTTTTGAATTTACCTGACATGGGTGCGCCTTTTTGTAGGTTTTGGATAGGCAGGTCTGATGTCACGAGATGCGGCTTTTGGGCCGCGCTCTTGTAGGTCTTGGGCGGCTTGCGTGGGGCATAGAGTGGACCGATCGGGGCGTCGGTTCTTGATGGTTTTCTGCAAGGGGGATGACGAAATCGGCACAGTTGCAGAAAAAGCTGGCGGCTGGCGGGGGCGGGCGGATAGGCTGGAAGCCATACCGGCTGTGGGCTGGCGAGGAGCAGTGACGCTTCTGGCGCCTTCGCGGGGCAAGCCCGCTCCCACAGGTGGTCAATAGCGTCGCCCCCGAGAAGCGAGATGACAGATCACCCCCTGGCAACCTTGTATCAGTGCTTCGACCCGCACCGCCCCGCCACCCTGGAGGCGCTGCTCGCCGGGGTCTCCCTGCTGCTGCCGATCCTCGACGCCATCCCCAACGCCGCGATCTTCATCAAGGACCCCGACGCCCGCTACGTGCTGGCCAACGACACCTTGGTCCAGCGCTGTGGCCTCAAGCGCCTGCAGCCGTTGCTGGGCAAGACCAGCGCCGAAGTCTTCCCGGCGCAACTGGGCCCCGGCTACACCGAGCAGGACCGCCGCGTACTCAAAGATGGCCTGGTGCTGCAAGACCAGCTCGAACTGCACCTGTACGGCAGCCGCGAGCCCGGTTGGTGCCTGACCCACAAGCGGCCGCTGTATAACCCGCAAGGCGCCATCATCGGCTTGGTGGGCATCTCGGTCGACCTGCAGTCAGCCGCCGACACCCATCCCGCTTACCAGCGCCTGGCCGCCGTGGATGAGCATATTCGCCAGCACTTTCACCAGCCGATCAGCATGGGTGAACTGACCCGCATCGCGGGTATTTCCGTGGCGCAACTGGAGCGCTATTGCAAGCGGGTGTTCCACCTCACGCCGCGGCAGATGATCCACAAAGCGCGCCTGGAGCATGCCCATCGCTTGCTGCATTCGGACCTGCCGATCACCGACGTGGCGATGCGCTGCGGCTACACCGACCACAGCGCCTTCAGCCGGCAGTTCAAGCAACTGACCGGCTTCACCCCGCGCCAGTACCGCCAGGCGACGGCGGCTCAGGGGGCTTGAAACAGGGCACGGGCCTCGTCAAAGCACTGCTCGGCAATTGCCGAACGTGGCTCGCTGCGGCGCAGCAGCAGGCCCACCGGGCTGTGGATGCTGGCATCGACGATGGGCAGTATGCGCATGTGGTCGCTCAAGTCTTCCAGCCCGCAATCGAGTGGCATGATCGCGCAGCACACGCCGGTGTTGATGGCCTGGATCAGCTGGAAGCTTGAGTCGCTTTCCAGCACGGCGTTGGGCTCCAGGCTGCGGCTGCGAAAACTCAGGTCCAGCGACTGACGGTAGTGCATGCCTTTGCTCAGCAGGCCCAGGGGGATCTCGCCGAGCTCCTCCCAGCGCAGGCTGTCGGCCTCGAACTGGAAGTGCCGGGTGTCGTGCAGCAGGCCCATGGTGGTGGTGCCCAGCTCGATCACTTCGAAGAAACTGGCGTTGACCTGGTCCAGGTAGCAGATGCCCAGGTCGAGCTGGTTGCGGCTCAGGCCATCCATGATCTGTTCGGTGCTGTGCGAGCTGAGCTGAAACTGCAGCTCGGGGTATTTTTCGCGCAGTGGCAGCAGCAATTGCATCGGGTTGAAGCTGGCCAGCGGCACCGTGCCCAGGCGCAGGCTACCGACCACCTGGCCACGGCAACTGGCGGCTTCGGCCTGCAGGCCGTCGTGGGCGGCCAGTAGGGTGCGAGCCCAGGCCAGGATGCGTTCGCCGGCCTCGGTAAACCCTTCGAAGCGCTGTCCGCGCTTGACCAGCACCAGGTCCAGTTCGTCTTCCAGGTTGCGCAGGCGCATCGACAGCGTCGGCTGGGTGATGTGGCACAGCGCTGCGGCCTGGCCGAAGTGGCGGGTCTGGTCGAGCGCGATGAGGAACTTGAGTTGCTTGATGTCCATGGGAGTGCCTGGCGTCTGGTTGTGCTGACCTTAACCAAGTCAGCGATAGATGTCATTGATCACCCGGTACGCCATATCGATTGGACGCCCCCAGGCCATGCCTCTAGCGTGGTGACAATGCCCTTTCAGGAGTAGCCCACGTGAGCGTCAAACCCGACGCGGTCTTCGTACCGCTCAATATCGCCGTGCTGACCGTCAGCGACACCCGCACCTACGACAACGACACCTCCGGCGAGCTGCTGGCCAGCCGCTCGGTGGAGATCGGCCACCGCCTGGTGGCACGGGCGTTGCTCAAGGACGACCTGTACAAGATCCGCGCCCAGGTCGCTACCTGGATTGCCGACGAGCAGGTGCAGGTGGTGCTGATCACCGGCGGCACCGGCTTTACCGGGCGTGACAGTACGCCGGAAGCGGTTGAATGCCTGCTGGACAAACGTATTGATGGCTTTGGCGAACTGTTCCGGGCGTTGTCGATTCTCGATATCGGCACCTCGACCGTTCAGAGCCGCGCTCTGGCCGGATTGGCCAACGGTACCCTGGTGTGCTGCCTGCCGGGCTCCACCGGCGCGTGCCGCACGGCATGGGAAGGGATCCTGGCGGAGCAGCTGGATGCGCGGCACCGGCCGTGCAATTTCGTGCCGCACCTGAAGCCCGTCGAGGCTTGTGCCAGCCGAGGGTAACGGCCAGCCAGAAAGCAGAAAACCCTCAGCTCAATACATACCCCACCGGCTCCAAAGCCGGTGGCAGTGGCGTTACCCCCAACCCCGCCAGCACATCGCGCTCCACGGTACGCACCAGCGCATCGGTGGGCAGGTCGTTTTCATCCCGCCCGAACGGGTCTTCCAGCTCATTGCCAATCGCATCCAGCCCGAAAAACGTATACCCGACGATGGTGGTGAACAAGGGCGCCAGCCAGCCCAGCGGTTCGGCCAAGGCGAACGGCAGCAGCAGGCAGAAGATGTAGATGGTGCGATGCAGCAACAGGGTGTAGGGGAACGGCAGCGGCGTGCCCTTGATGCGTTCGCAGGTGGCCTGTACTTCCGACAGGCCCACCAGGCGCTGCTCCAGCACGCTGTAGCGCCAATCGCTGATCTGTTGTTGCTCGGCCAGCCGCGAACAGTGCCCGCCAATCTCGCTCAGGATGCTGTTGCACACGTTATGCGGGCTGATTGCAGCCGGGCTGGCCAGCCAAGGTCGGGCAGCGGCCAGGTCATCCTCGTTGCGCAGCCGGGCATTGAGCGCATGGGCAAAGCCGCACAGGTTGCGCAGCAGCTCGGCACGCAGCGCCGGGTCGGCGATCACCACACTCTCGCGCACGAATGAACGGGTCTCGATGATCAGCTTGCCCCAGGCCTTGCGGCCCTCCCACCAGCGGTCGTAGCAGGCGTTGTTGCGAAAACTCATGAAAATCGACAGCGACAGGCCGAGCAAGGTGAACGGCGTGGCGCTGACCGGGTAGAAGAACGCCGGGAAATGCCGCTCGACCAGCACGATCAGCGCGGCCAGCACGGTGACCATCAGGCAGCGCAGGGCAATGCGCTTGACGATCGAACCCTTGAGGGTGAACAGCACGCGCAGCACATCGGGGCGGGGGTGGACGATCATGGAAATCCAGAGGCAGCCAATCAGCCGCCGGTCATGTTCATGAAGCGCAGAATCTGCACCTCACCGCCCACTTCGAAGTGATGGCGGTAGGGCTTGAGGTGCAGCGAGTCGCGGATGGCTTTTTCCAGCCGCGCGGCATCGCCAGGGTGGGCACGCAGGACCTGTTTCAGGTCCACCGAATGCTCGTTGCCCAGGCACAGCAGCAGGCGGCCTTCGACGGTCAGGCGCACGCGGTTGCAGGTGGCGCAGAAGTTGTGGCTGTGCGGCGAAATGAAGCCCACCCGGGTGTGTGCCGCTTCGGCCAGGCGCCAGTAACGGGCCGGGCCTTGGGACGACTCGGTGGACTCGATCAGGGTGAACTGCTCGGCCAGGCGGTCACGCACCTGGTCGCTGGAGTAGAACGACTCACCGCGCTGGTGTTCGCTGATTTCACCCAGGGGCATTTCTTCGATGAAGGTGATGTCCAGCTCGCGGTCGATGGCAAAGCGCACCAGGTCGACCAGCTCGTCATCGTTGCGGCCTTTGAGCACCACGCAGTTGAGTTTGGTCTTTTCAAAGCCTGCCTTGCGTGCGGCGTCGATGCCGGCGATGACCTGGTTGAGGTCGCCGGTGCGGGTCAGCTGCTTGAAGCGCCCGGCGTGCAGGCTGTCGAGGCTGATGTTCAGGCGCGATACGCCGGCGTCGAACAGCGGCTGGGCCAGGCGCCCGAGCTGCGAGCCGTTGCTGGTCAGGCACAGTTCGCGCAGGCCGGGCAGGGCGGCGATGCGCCCACACAGCTCGACGATGCCCTGGCGTACCAGCGGCTCGCCCCCGGTCAGGCGGATTTTGCGGGTGCCCAGGGCGACGAAGCGCTCGGCCACCTGGAACAGTTCTTCGAGGCTGAGGATCTGCTGGCGTGGCAGAAACTGCATGTCTTCGGCCATGCAGTAGACGCAGCGGAAGTCGCAGCGGTCGGTGACCGACATACGCAGGTAGTCGATTTTCCGGTTGAAGCCGTCGATCAGGGCCCGGCTGTTCTGTTCCACGATTGTGCTCGAATGGGTTGGACTCATCTCCAAGCTATAACCTGGGTGCACCCCCGTCAAATTGCTTTCCCCGACCGAATGATCAATATGCTCTATCACGGCTGCTGGGCCAGCCCCCCCCATGATCGAAACGGCTTATCACGCCGTAAGATCTTTCGATTGGACGCTCCCACCCCACGCTCAATAGTCTGGAAAAAACACCGAGCGTGAGGATTCACCGCATGAGCCAGGACGAACACATCAGGGACTACAAAGGCGCCGCCGCCGGCTGGGGTGCGCTCAAGAGCGTGACCAAAAGCTGGCTGGGCAGCGAAAACGCCTTCAAGAACCTGCGGGCCATGCTCAAGACCAACCAGAACGGCGGCTTCGACTGCCCAGGCTGCGCCTGGGGCGAGTCGCCGGAAAACGACATGGTCAAGTTCTGCGAGAACGGCGCCAAGGCGGTCAACTGGGAGGCTACCGGCCGCTCGGTAGACCCGGCATTCTTCGCCAAATACAGCGTCAGCGCGCTGGCCGAGCAGACCGACTACTGGCTCGAATTCCAAGGCCGGCTGACCCACCCGATGCGCTACGACGCGGCCACCGACCACTACGTCGAAACCTCCTGGGAAGACGCCTTCGCCCTGATCGCCCAGCACCTGCAGGCACTGGACTCGCCCGATCAGGCCGAGTTCTACACCTCGGGGCGGGCCAGCAACGAAGCGGCGTTCCTGTACCAACTGTTCGTCCGCGCCTACGGCACCAACAACTTCCCCGACTGCTCGAACATGTGCCACGAGGCCAGCGGGGTGGGCATGTCGGAAACCCTCGGCGTGGGCAAGGGCACGGTGGTGTTCCATGACCTGGAGCTGGCCGACGCCATCTTCGTCATCGGCCAGAACCCCGGCACCAACCACCCGCGCATGCTCGAACCGCTGCGCGAGGCGGTCAAGCGGGGCGCCCAGGTGGTCTGCTTCAACCCGCTGAAAGAGCGTGGCCTGGAACGGTTCCAGCACCCGCAGCACCCATTCGAGATGCTCAGCAACGGCTCCGAGCCGACCAACACCGCTTACTTCCGCCCGGCCCTGGGCGGCGACATGGCGGCCATGCGCGGCATCGCCAAGTACCTGCTGCAGTGGGAGCGCGAGGCCCAGGCCAAGGGTGAGCCGGCCGTGTTCGACCATGCCTTCATCGCCGAGCACACCAGTGGCGTCGATGCCTACCTGGCGGCGGTGGATGCCACCGCCTGGGCGCATATCGTCGAGCAGTCGGGGCTGACCCAGGCCGAGATCGAGTTGGCCGCGCGCATGTACCGCAAGGCCGAACGGGTCATCATGTGCTGGGCCATGGGCATCACCCAGCACCGCCATTCGGTGGCCACCGTGCAGGAAATCGTCAACCTGCAGCTGCTGCGCGGCAACGTGGGCAAACCGGGTGCCGGCCTGTCGCCGGTGCGTGGCCATAGCAACGTGCAAGGCGACCGCACCATGGGCATCGACGAGAAGCCCAAGGCCGGCTTGCTCGACGCCCTGGAAGAACGCTTCCAGTTCCGTGTGCCACGTGCCCACGGGCATAACGCGGTGCTGGCGATCAAAGCCATGGAAGAAGGGCAGGCCAAGGTCTTCATCGCCCTGGGCGGCAACTTCGCCCAGGCCACGCCGGACACCCCGCGCACTCATGCGGCCCTGCGCAATTGCGCACTGACCGTGCAGATTTCCACCAAGCTCAACCGCTCGCACCTGGTCACCGGCCGCGATGCGCTGATTCTGCCGTGCCTGGGCCGTACCGAAATCGACCTGCAGGCCAGCGGGCCGCAGGGTGTCACCGTGGAGGACACCTTCAGCATGGTGCACATCTCCCACGGCCAGCTGCGCCCACGTTCGCCGCACCTGCGTTCGGAGCCGGCGATCGTTGCCGGCATGGCCCAGGCGACCTTGGGCAAGAAGCCGATCGACTGGGAATACGCCATTGCCGACTACGGCCGCATCCGCAGCATGATCGCTGACGTGATCCCGGGTTTTGCCGACTTCAATGCGCGCCTGCAGCACCCGGGTGGGTTCCACCTGGGCAACAATGCGGCGGATCGCAACTGGCGCACCGCGACCGGCAAGGCGCGTTTCAGTGCCAGCCAGTTGCCGGAGCAACTGGTCAATGCCCAGGTGCTGGCCCGTGGCGACAAACCGGACCTGATCCTGCAGACCTTGCGTTCGCACGACCAGTACAACACCACGCTGTATGGCCTGGACGACCGCTACCGCGGGGTGTTCGGCCTGCGCGAGGTGGTCTTCGTCAATGAGGCCGACATTCGCCGCCTGGGCTTTGAGCCCGGCGAGCATGTTGACCTGGTGTCGCTGTGGGAGGATGGTCGCGAGCGGCGGGTGTCGGGGTTCCGCCTGGTGGCGTATGACGTGCCCGAGGGGCAGGCGGCGGCCTATTACCCGGAGACCAATCCGTTGGTGCCGCTGGAGAGTTATGGCGAGGGGACGTATACGCCGACGTCGAAGTTTGTGGCCATCAAGCTAGAGAAGGCCAAGGCCGGGAACCGGATCGAGGCGGTGTTGGCGGCGGATTGATCGGTGGCCTGGAAGGGCCTCCAGCATCCCGTCAGGGGCGGTGCACGGGGTACGCCGTGGTGTACTTCATCTGCTCCATGGCAAAACTCGAGGTGATGTTGGAAAGCCCATCCGTGCGAGTGATCAGCTTCTTGTAGAACCGGTCATAGGCGGCGATATCACCCACCACCACCCGCAGCATGTAGTCCCAGTCCCCGGACATGCGGTAGAACTCCATCACCTCTTCGAAACTGGTCACGGTGGCGGCGAATTGCTCCAGCCAGGCGCTGTCGTGGCGCTGGGTCTTGAGCTGGACGAACACGGTCAGGCCCAGCCCCAGGCGCGTGGGGTCGAGCAACGCGACACGGCCGACGATGTAGCCGTCTTCTTCCAGGCGCTTGACCCGCTTCCAGCAGGGCGTGGTCGACAGGTTGACCGCCTCGGCCAGGTCCTTGAGGGAAACCGACGCGTCGCGTTGGAGCAGGGTGAGGATGTGCTGGTCGAAACTGTCCATATCGATAGAAGGCTGGCTGTAGAAAATTCTTCTCCAGATTACGCCAGAATGCAGGAAATTAATCCCCCTTGCTGCGCGCCCTTGCCGAGCGCGGCGGTTGTGCGATAGTTGCAGGCTCTATTCAGTCAATGGACCGGATCATGTCCGACAAGCCGCGTAATTTCGCCACCCGCACCATCCACGCCGGCGAACAGCATAGCGTTGCCGACAACGCGATCTTCCCGCCCATCTATACCGCCAGTTCCTACATCAAGCGCAGCCTCGACGATAACCCCGAGTATGCCTACAGCCGTGTCGGCAACCCGACCCGGCATGCCTACGAGAGCTGTGTGGCGGCGCTGGAAGAAGGCGTTGGCGCGGTGGCTTGTGCCTCTGGCGTGAACGCCACCGCGACGGTGCTCGAACTGTTGCCCAAGGATGCCCACGTGGTGGTGATGAACGGTGTCTATGGCGGCACCTTCCGTATCCTGGAGGACTACCGCAGCCATACGTCGGGGCTGACCACCACCTACGTCGACCTCAACGACCTGCAGGCCGTGGCTGCGGCGATACGCCCGCAAACCCAGCTGATCTGGATAGAATCACCGACCAACCCGCTGCTGCACCTGGTCGATATCAAGGCGGTCTGCGACCTGGCGCGTGCGCGCGGTATCCTCACCTGCATCGACAACACCTTCTGCTCGCCCTGGAACCAGCGGCCGATCACCTTGGGCGTGGACCTGGTGATGCACTCGGCAAGCAAATACATCGGCGGCCACTCCGACCTCACCGGCGGTGTGGTGGTAGCGGCCAATGACGCACTGCTGGCGCGTTTGCGCAAGATCAGCATGGCGGTCGGGGCCATCCAGGGGCCGTTCGACTGCTACCTGGCGCTGCGCGGCCTGAAGACCCTGGATGTGCGCATGGAGCGCCAGTGCGCCAATGCCCTGCAGGTGGCGCGTTTTCTCGAAAGCCACCCGCAGATCGAACAGGTCTATTACCCGGGGCTTGAAAGCCACCCGCAGCATGACCTGTGCAAGCGCCAGATGCGCGCGGGCGGGGCCGTGGTGGCAATGAAGGTCAAGGGCGGCGACCGGGCCGCGCTCAATCGCCTGGTAGAGGCCTTGCAGATCTTTGTGCTGGCCGACTCGCTGGGCGGGGTGGAAAGCATGATCAACCACTCCTGGAGCATGTCGCACAACTCGCTGAGCCCGGAGCAGAAAGGCGAGATGGGGATCGGTGAGAACCTGCTGCGGTTGTCGGTGGGGATCGAAGACTACCGCGACCTGATCGAGGACCTGGACTGCGCGCTGCGGGCGTCGGCAGCGGTGTGAGGGTTGCCGGCCTGTTCGCGGGTTTGCCCTGCGAACAGGCCGGCGCATTCAAATTCAGGTTGTGTGGGTCAGGCTTTGGGCGGATGAACAATGCGTTCGATCTTGTCCTTGATCAACAGCCGCTCCTTGCGCAAACGGGTGACGGTGTCATCGGTGCTGGCGTTGCCCTCGGCGGCCAGCACTTCCTTGTCCTTGGCGTTGTACTCCTTGTGCAGTTTGTGCAGGTCATGGTCCTTGTCAATGCGCATCTGGAAGTCGTCGGCAGTGATGTTCAGGTCAGCGAGCAGATCGTGCGGAACGGGCATTTCTTCACCTCTCTTGGGGGTTGGCGAATGGTCCTGACTTTTGAGGATAGTCGCCTTTGCGCCGAGGGGGGGCTGGGGTAGGCTGTCGCATCCCCCTGTGAGCCGTACGCCAAGCTTCGCCTGCCTGGCTGAATGGCGGCTGAATGAACTTCATTTAATGTGATAAAGATGCCCGCTCACTGTTTTGTTGGCGTCTTTTTCACGAAACATTGATGGTGCCCTTTCTAGAGTTCAGCCAACGTTCCCCCGGTGCCGCACAGGCCCACGGGCTGATACTCACTCTTGATTGCGAACCCTGATGCTCAACGTCAAATCCCTGCGGACTGAATGGGTCACGCTGCTGGCCAGCCTGTACCTGCTGATCGGCTTCAATGTCTTTCTCTGGCAACACCTGGAACAGGTGGTTCCGCCAGGGCTGCCGGGGCTTTGGCTGAGCCTGGCGTTTGCTGTGCTGATGCTGTTCGCGTTTAATTTGATCTTGACCTTGTTTGCCTTCCGGTTTGTGTTGAAACCGGTGCTGATCCTCTTGTTCATGAGTGGTGCAGGTGTCGCTTACTTCATGAATCAGTACGGTGTACTTATTGATGCCGGTATGTTCCGTAATATCGCCGAAACCAATGTCACGGAAGTGCGCGACTTGCTCTCGCTGAAGTGTGCCTTGTATATCCTGGGGTTGGGTATTTTGCCTTCGGTGCTTTTGTGGAAGGCGCCGATCGCCTACCGCGCCTGGCACCGCGAACTGCTGGGCAAGCTGGTGGTAAGCGGCGCCTGCGTGGTGGCCTTGGGGTCGGTGGCGCTGGTCAACTATCAGGGGTTGTCTTCGCTGTTTCGCAATCACCACGAACTGCGCCTGATGCTGACGCCGAGCAATATCGTCGGCGCCTCCATTGGTTATGTCAGTGAACGTGTGGGCACGGCCGCCCGGCCATTCCAGCCTTACGGTGAAGATGCCCGGCGCGATGCAGCCTGGCAGCAGCACGCCCGTAAGTCGTTGACCGTGCTGGTGGTGGGTGAGAGCGCGCGTGCAGAAAACTTTGGTGTGCTCGGCTATGCCCGCGACACCACGCCAAACCTTGCCAAGGAGCAGGGCCTGCTGGCGTTTTCCGACGTGCATTCGTGCGGTACCGAGACGGCGGTGTCGGTGCCGTGCATGTTCTCGGGCATGGGCCGTAAGGAGTACGACGCGCGCGTCGCCAAGAACCGTGAAGGGCTGCTCGACATCCTCCAGCGCGCAGGCCTGGCCGTGCAGTGGCGCGACAACCAGTCGGGCTGCAAGGGTACCTGTGATCGGGTGCAGTTCATCGATGTCAGCAACCTCACCGACCCGGCCCTGTGTGCCAATGGTGAATGCCATGATGAGATTCTGTTGCAGGGTTTGGCCGAGCTGCTCGACAACCTTGACAAGGATACCGTGCTGGTGCTGCACCAGATGGGCAGCCATGGCCCCGAGTACTTCAAGCGTTACCCGGCGCAAACCGAGCGGTTCACGCCGGTGTGCCACAGCAATGCCCTTAACCAGTGCAGCCAGCAGGAGATCGTCAACGGCTACGACAACACCCTGGCCTACACCGACAAGGTCCTGGCCATGTTGATCGATACCCTGCGCAGCAAGCAGGACAAGGTCGATACCGCCATGATCTACCTGTCCGACCATGGCGAATCGCTGGGCGAATACAACCTGTTCCTGCATGGCACCCCCTACATGCTGGCGCCTGAGCAACAGAAACACGTGCCGTTGCTGACCTGGTTTTCGGACAGCTACCGCGAAGATTTTGGCCTGGACACCGACTGCCTGGCCAAGCTCAGCGACGCACCGCTGTCCCAGGACAACCTGTTCCACTCGATGCTTGGCCTGTTGCAGGTGCGCACCGAGGTCTACCAGCAGTCGCTGGACATGTTCGCCAGCTGCCGGCCTTGGCTGGCAGCCAAGCGTTGACTGCCAATGGCCTGCATACCACCGTTTATCTATTCCAAGGATGGCGCAGGTTTCACCCGCAGTGCCCGCGCCGTATATACTGCGCGCCAATGTTAGTGGGAGAGCCTCGTGGCCATCGAAATACACTGGATCCGTGACGACCAGACCCTGGCCGAACTCTGCCGAAGCTGGCGCGAACTGCCCTTCGTAGCGCTCGACACCGAATTCATGCGGGTAGACACCTTCTACCCCAAGGCGGGGCTTATCCAGATCGGCGACGGCCAACGCGCCTTTCTGATCGATCCGCTGCTGATCAAGGACTGGCAGCCCCTGGCCGAGTTGCTGGAAGACAGCGGCGTGGTCAAGGTGCTGCACGCCTGCAGCGAAGACCTCGAAGTGTTGCTGCGCCTGACCGGCAAGCTGCCACAGCCGCTGTTTGACACGCAGTTGGCCGCCGGCTACCTGAACCTGGGCTTCTCCATGGGTTATTCGCGCCTGGTCCAGGAAGTGCTGGGGCTCGAGCTGCCCAAGGGTGAAACCCGCTCCGACTGGTTGCAGCGCCCGCTTTCCGAAACCCAGATCAGCTACGCCGCCGAGGATGCCGTGCACCTGGCCGAGCTGTTCACCGCCCTGCGCCCGCGCCTGTCCGACGACAAGTACGCCTGGGTGCTGGAGGACGGCGCCGAGCTGGTTGCCCAACTGCGCCGCGAGGTCGAACCCGAGAGCTTGTACCGCGACGTCAAGCTGGCCTGGAAGCTTGCGCCCCAGCAGTTGGCGGTGTTGCGCGAGCTGTGTGCCTGGCGCGAGCGCGAGGCACGCCACCGCGACGTGCCGCGCAATCGCATCCTCAAGGAGCACTCGCTGTGGCCGATGGCCAAGTCCCAGCCGTCCAACCTGTCGGCGCTGGCCAAGATCGACGAGATGCACCCGCGTACCATCCGTCAGGACGGTGAGTTCCTCGTTCAGCTGATCAAGCGGGCTGCCAGCCTGCCTGCCGAGCAGTGGCCGCAGGTCCTGCCCGAGCCCTTGCCGATCGAGGCTGCCGGTATCCTCAAGCAGCTGCGCGCGATCGGCCAGGCCGAAGGCGAGCGCCTGGGCATAGCCCCCGAGCTGATGCTGCGCAAGAAAACCCTGGAAGCCCTGCTCAAGAGCGGCTACCCCAACGGCCCCTATCAACTGCCCGATTCGCTGCGCGGCTGGCGCCGTGAGCGTATGGGCCAGGCCCTGCTGGACAACCTGGCAGGTGCCGGAGAAACCCGATGAAACGTATCTGCTCGATCTACAAGAGCCCCCGCAAGAACGAAATGTACCTGTATGTGCTCAAGGCCGAAGGCCTGGAGCGCGTGCCCGAGGCCCTGCTGCCGTTCTTCGGCGCCCCCGTGCATGCTTTCGACCTGGTGCTGACCCCCGAGCGCAAGCTGGCGCGCGAGGACATCGCCAAGGTGCTGGAAAACCTCGACAACCAGGGCTATCACCTGCAGATGCCGCCGGTCGAAGACGAGTACATCGAGCACCTGCCCGAAGAGCTGCTGCGCCGTAACGATCCGGTCTGACCCAGGCCTGGTTCCCCTCTTTCGCCAAGTGGCCCGCGCGTCGGGCCGCTTTGGTTGTCTGCCAAGGTTGTTTTCACGAATGCGCGTTCTGATTGCCGAACAGGATCATGCCCATTACGCCCAGTTGTTGGGCCAGGCGGCCCCTGACCTGGAAATCCTGACCAGCAGCGACTCTGCCGAACTGGCGCTGCAGGCGTCGCAGTGCCCAGTGTGGCTGGGTCAGCCTGACTTGCTGGCGAGCCTGCTACGCCAGGGCCACAAGCCGGCCTGGATGCAGTCGACCTGGGCGGGCATTACCCCGCTGCTGGCCGACGGCTTGCCACGGGATTATCGCTTGACGCGTGCGGTGGGCATTTTTGGTCAGGTGATGGCGGAATACATGCTCACCTACATGCTTGGCCATGAACGCGAAGTGCTGCCGCGCCTGCTGAGCCAGGTGGAGCGGCGCTGGGACGACCGCCCGGGCGGCACGCTGGAGGGGCGCCAGGTGTTGATCGTCGGCACCGGCGATATTGGCCAGCGGGTAGCCGAGTTTCTCCAGCCGTTTGGGGTAACCCTGTACGGTATTGCCAGCAGCGCCCGTGAGCAGGCGCCGTTCGCCGAAGTGGCCGCGCTGGCGGACCTGCCGAGCAGGGTCGAGCGGGCCGATTACGTGATCAACCTGCTGCCGGACACGCCGGCTACCCATGATCTGTACGATGCGGCGCTGTTCCAGCGTTTCAAGCCCAGTGCGTTGTTCATCAATGCCGGGCGCGGGGTGGCGGTGGTCGATGGCGACCTGGTCGAAGCACTGAAGCAAGGCCACCTGGCGGGCGCGGTAATCGATGTGTGCCGCCAGGAGCCGCTGCCCCAGCGTCACCCGTTCTGGACCGCCTTGGGCTTGCTGCTGACCGGGCACAGCTCGGCGCCCACCTCGCCGGCGGCGATGGTGCGGCTGTTTGTCGAGAATGTGCGGGCATATGAGGCGGAGCAGGGCTTGCGCGGGGAAGTGGATTTCACCCGGGGTTACTGATGTGCAGTGGCTTTACTGGCCTCTTCGCGGGGCAAGCCCGCAGGTACTGAGCAGTTCTGCAACTTGCTCAGTGCCTGTGGGAGCGGGCTTGCCCCGCGAAGAGGCCAGTACAGCCAATAAAGCGCTTACAGGCTGAAATCACCCTCAGCCGCCAGCTCGCTCAGCGGCCGGCGTGGGCTTGGCACCTCACGCGCCTGCAGTGCCTCGGCCAGGGTCGCCTTGTCGCCCAGCTTGCCGATCGCGATCATGGCATGCAGCTCGTAACCTTCAGGCACTTTGAGTTCGGTACGCGCCAGTGCCTTGTCGAAACCGGCCATGCCGTGGGTGTGCCAGCCACTGATGCTGGCCTGCAGGGCCAGGTGCCCCCAGGCGGAACCGGTATCGAAGGTGTGCCACAGGGCCGGGCTCTCTTCCGCGGCGCCAGGCGCTGCGAAAGTGGTCTTGGAAATGATCAGCACCAGCGCCGAAGCCTGTTGCGCCCAGCTGCGGTTGAAGGGCACCAGCAGGTTCAGGTAGCGCTCCCAGTTCGGCGTATCGCGACGGGCATAGAGGAAGCGCCAAGGCTGCGAGTTGTACGCCGACGGCGCCCAGCGCGCGGCTTCGAGGAAGCTCAGCAGGGTCTCTTCGCTGATCGGCTCGGCCGTGAAGGCGCGCGGCGACCAGCGGTTGATGAACTGCTCGTTGATCGCGTAATCGGCAATACGGGGTGTGGCGCTCATGGCTGCTCCTGCAAGAGGATGGGGAAAACCGCACGCTACTGCGTCCCGTCGTCACTGACAAGCGGTCTGGCTTTGCCGAAGGCCAGGCTCTAGACTGGCGCCGCCGCGCGCCGCCCATTGAAGATGAATGCAGGAAACCCGTGTGATGATCGCTGACAGCGCGCCGTTCTGGCGGCGCAAGACCCTCGAACAACTCAACCCGCAAGAGTGGGAATCGCTCTGCGACGGTTGCGGTTTGTGCTGCCTGCAAAAGCTTGAGGACGAGGACGACAACAGCATCTATTACACGCGCATCGCCTGCAAACTGCTGGACCTGAACACCTGCCAGTGCAGCGATTACCCCAACCGCTTTGCCCAGGTGCCCGACTGCATCCAGCTCACCCCGGGCAAGGCCGACCAGTTCAAGTGGCTGCCAAGCACCTGCGGTTACCGCCTGGTCAGCGAAGGCAAGGACTTGCCGGACTGGCACCACCTGATCTGCGGCGATCGCCAGCAGGTCCATGAACAGCGCATTTCCCAGTCAGGGCGTATGCTCAGTGAGCATGATGTCGACGAGGACGATTGGGAAGACCATCTGATTTTTCGCGCCAGCTGACCGGCGCGCCCCGTCGCCTCTGGGAAACAAGGAGTTTCTGTATGCGTTGCCCGCTGTTGCTGCTGTTAAGCCTGGTGGCCTGTTCGCCGGCCTGGGCGAAGAAAGTCGACCTGGATTATCACGTGCGTCTGTTGCCCGCCAATGGCCAGGCTGAAGTGCGCCTGACCCTGGCTGAGGGCAGCAGTGTGCGCAGCCTGGATTTCGACCTGGGCAAGGGCGGCACCTACAGCGGCTTTCAGGCCGACGGCCAATGGCAGGTGGCAGACCAGGGCGCGCGCGGGGTGTGGCACCCGGCGCCGGGCAAGACCAGCCTCAGCTACCGCGTGCAGCTGGACCAGCAGCTGCGCAGCGGCGCCTACTCGTCGCGTATCACGCCCCATTGGGCGTTGTTCCTCGGTGACCAGTTGGTGCCGCCTGCGCACCTCGACCAGCAGGACGGTACCGAGCTGGTGGCGCGCCTGTGGTTCGACCTGCCCGAAGGCTGGAAGAGCATCGAAACGTCCTGGCCACGTGTCGGCAAGGACAAGTTTCGCATCGACAACGTTTCACGCCTGTTCGACCGCCCCACCGGCTGGATGCTAGCCGGTGACCTGGGCAGCCGCCGTGCACGTCTGGGCGAAACCGAAGTCACCGTTGCCGCGCCGGTCGGGCAGGGCATGCGGCGCATGGACAGCCTGACCTTGCTGACCTTTGTCTGGCCGCAGTTGCAGGCGGTGTTCCCCCGTAACCCGCCGAAGTTGCTGCTGGTCGGTGCCCGTGACGGCATGTGGCGTGGCGCGATGGCGGCGCAGGGGTCGCTGTATCTGCACAGTGCCCGGCCGATGATCAGCGAGAATGGCAGCAGCCCGTTGTTGCGCGAACTGGTGCAACTGTTTGCACAGATCCAGGGGCGTGATGGCAATGACTGGCTTGTCGAGAGCCTGACCGACTACTACGCCAGCGAATTGCTACGCAGAGCGGGTGGGGTAAGCGATGACCGCTACCAGGCCTGGCAGGCGCGCTTGAGCAAGCAAGGCGCCAAGGTCACGCAGCTCAAGGGCGAGCAGGCCAGCCCGGCTCAGGTTGCCCGGGGGGTGATGCTGTTGCAGGCACTGGACAAGGAGATCCGCATCCACACCCAGGCCAAGCGTTCGCTGGATGATGTGGCGCGGGCGCTGATGCGTTTGCCGAGCGTAAGCACCGAAGAGTTCGTGCAGATCAGCGAGAGCGTGCTGGGGCGCCGGTCCGAGGTGTTGCAGAGCAAGGCGTTGCGCTAAAGGCCTCTGTAGCCTGTGCCCGCGAACCGGCTGGCACAGGCCAAGTAACATCAAAGGCCGGTCAACGGATCCTTCCCTGTCACCGTCACCCCGCGCGTAGCTGCCTTGGCGCTCGCCTTCAATGCCTGCAACTGTTCCGCGCTGCGTTCGATGTCCGAGCGCAACCGGTTGTATTCCTGACGGTGCCGTTGCCACCAGGCCTTGGTCGAGCAGTGCCCGCTGACCCCACGCGCCACCGCCAGGCCGCCCACTACCATCTGCAGCAGGCCGACCAGGCCGCCATGGCGCAGCCCCTTGCTGAACATCAGCGCCCCCCCAGCCAGCGAACCGACCCTTTCCAGGCCCTGAACATTGTGCTCCGGCGACGCCGCAGCGGTATGGATATCGAGCATGGCAAGCCCTCCGTGTGAAGTGTAAGTAGCTGACCGCAGGCTGATTGCAGCCGTTCATTCGTGTTGCTCAACGGCATGCGGGATGAGTGGCTGCAAAGTGGAAGGGGGTGGTCGCAAATAATCCGCAATGTGTCCGGTCTGGATAACATTTTGTCCGGTTTGGAAACGCAGCGCCAACGGTGTTTAATCTCACCCCAGGTAACCCCTCAAGCCCTTTGAATCAGGGGCTTTGAGAGATTCAATCGCTCATCGAAAATGCTGTAGACACATTGTCTAACAGTGCCCTATAGTCGTTATACAAATAGTAGACACAGCGCCATGACAACAAAGAAGGCCGCCATGAAAGCCACCGTTCAAGCCATCAGTGCGCCCGCAGGCGCTGAAGCGCCGCAGGACCGCAAGGCCGTCCTCGCCGAAGCGCTGCGCCGCCGGATCCTCAGCATGGAACTGGCCCCAGGGGCTGTGGTGGACGAGCTGGCGCTGTGTGACGAGTTCGGCCTGTCGCGCCCACCGGTGCGTGAACTGCTGCGCCAGATTGCCGCTGAAGGCTATATCGAGCTGGAAGCCAACCGTGCGCCACGGGTTGCCGCGATGAACCATGATTCGCTGCACAGCTTCTTCGTCGCCGCGCCGCTCATCTATATCGCCACCACTCAGTTGGCCGCCACCAACGCCAGCACAGCGGAAATCGAGGCGCTCAAGGCTATCCAGGTGCTTTTTCGCCAGGCCATCGAAGCGCGTGATGTGGAAAACCGGGTGGTCTACAACGATGCCTTCCACCTGGAAATCGGCAAGATGGCGCACAACGACTACCTGATGCCGAGCCTGCGCCGCCTGCTTATCGACCATGCCCGCCTGGGCAAGATTTTCTATCGCCACCCGACCACCGATGACATGCAGCAGGACCTTGAAGTCGCCTGCGATCAGCATGACCAGATGATCCACGCCATCGAACACCGCGACCCCGCGCGCGCCGGGCAACTGGTGCGTGAGCACTTCGAGCTGTCGCGCCGGCGCATGGCCGAATACGCAGCGCCGCAAGGGCTGGATGTACCCATTCAGCTATGAGATTCCCAGGTCTCGCCGCTGGCGCCGACCGCTCGTCAACAGCAAGATCCAGGTTAGTGACATGACAAGAATAAGTTCGTTACCTGCCGATGATGCCACCTGTGGTTGGTATCACCTGAGCAAGCCCCGTAAGCCCCGGCCGGCCCACAGTGGCCACAGCCAGGCGCGTTGGGTGGTGGTCGGTGCTGGTTTCACCGGCCTGGCCGCTGCACGCCAGCTGGCAACGAACTTCCCGGACGACGAAATCGTGTTGGTCGAGGCCCAGGAAGTCGGTTTCGGCACCTCCGGGCGCAACGCCGGTTTTGCCATCGACTTGCCCCATGACATTGGTGCCGAGGATTACATCGGCGACATCGATATCGCCAAGACGGTGCTCAAGCTCAACCTGGGCGGCCAGTCCTATCTCAAAGCGCTGATCGAACGCTACGACATCGACTGCCAGTTCCGTCACTGCGGCAAATACCAGGCGGCCGTCGAAGATCGCGGCATCGCGGTGCTGGATGCTTATCGCCGTGGCCTGGACAAACTGGGCCAGCCGTATGAAGTGATTGAAGGCCGCGACATGCCGGAGCATATCGGCACCAACTTCTACCGCAAGGGCCTGTTTACCCCCGGCACTGCCTTGCTGCAGCCCTCGGCGCTGGTCAAAGGCCTGGCCGACAGCCTGCCGAGCAACGTCTCGTTGTACGAAAACACCCCGATTACCGACGTCGAATATGGTGCGAAGGTGGTACTGCGTCATGCCAACGGCTCGATCACGGCCGACAAGCTGGTGCTCACCACCAACGCCTTCGGCATGAGTTTCGGCTTTCTCAAGGGCCGCATGCTGCCTGTCTTCACCTATGGCAGCATCACCCGCCCGTTGACCGATGAGGAACAGGCACGCCTGGGGGGCAAACCCTACTGGGGCGTGATCCCGGCCGACCCGTTCGGCACCACGATGCGGCGCACCGTCGACAATCGCCTGCTGATCCGCAACAGTTTCAGCTACAACCCGGACGGGCGCAGCAACCGCAAGTACCTGGAACGCTTTGTCCAGCGCCACCGCGAGTCGTTTGCCCGGCGCTTCCCGATGCTGCCCGAGGTGAACTTCGAATACACCTGGGGCGGTGCCCTGGCGTTGTCGCGCAATCACATGGGGTTCTTCGGCCAGTTGGCGCCCAATGTGGTAGGCGCCCTGTGCTGCAATGGCTTGGGCGTTACCCGTGGCACCGTCACCGGCGCATTGCTGGCCGACTGGCTGGCCGGCGACAAAAACGAACTTATCGCGTTTCTGCTCAATGCCCCCGGGCCTTGCGCAAATCCACCGCAGCCCTTGGTATCCCTGGGCTTGAACGCAAACTTGATGTGGGGGCAACTGCGCGCTGGCAAAGAAAGCTGATCCTTATCTGAGTTAGGCCATTGAACATTTAACGCCGGGTGTGAGTTAGCCGGCACGGGCGCGCTTTGCCCGAATTTGATGATCGAGATGCGCTGTCCGGTCACCCGGGGCTGAACCGTGTTTTCAGTTTCGCGGCCGCGCTCGCCTTGAATATGTGCATGCAGATGAAGTGGTAGGAACAATAATGACAAGTCCGAATATTTCGATTGAAGAAGTACCGATCAACCGCTTCCACCAGTTGCTGACCCTGCGCTCGGGTGGCGGATCGTTCGTCGATGGCTATGTGTTGAGCATCATTGGCGTGGCCATGGTGCAAATGTCTGCAGGCCTTGGCCTGAACAGCTTCTGGCAGGGCATGATCGCCGCCTCGGCGCTGATCGGCATTTTCTTCGGCGGCTTCTTCGGCGGTTGGTTGACTGACCGCTTTGGCCGCAAGCGGGTGTTCTTCGTAGGCCCGACCCTGTTCATCCTGGCCTCGCTTGCGCAATTCTGGGTGGAGTCGGCGCTGGCGTTGTTCCTGCTGCGGTTTGCCATCGGTATCGCAGTGGGCATCGAGTACCCGGTGGCCACTTCGCTGCTGGTGGAGTTCTTGCCGAAGAAGAACCGCGGCCCGCGCCTGGCTACCTTGACCGTGCTGTGGTTCGCCGGTGCCGCTACCGCCTACGTGGTCGGTGAAGCGCTGCTGCGCAACGGAGGCGAGGATGCCTGGCGCCTGGTGCTGGCCAGTGCAGCGGTGATCGGCGCGCTGCTGTTCGTCATGCGCCTGGGCACCCCGGAGTCGCCGCGCTGGTTGATCAGCAAAGGCCGTTCGTCCGAGGCCGAGCAGGTGATCAAGCGCGTCTATGGCGAGGGCTTCTCGCTGCGCAACCTGCCGGAAGAGCCCAAGGCCCGCAAGCTGTCGTTCTTCAGCCTGCTGCACTCCGGCTACGGCAAACGCATGCTGTTCGTCACCATGTTCTGGACCTGCTCGGTGATCCCGGTGTTCGCCGTGTACGCCTTCGCCCCGAAAGTGCTGGGTGCACTGAACCTGAAGGGTGACTGGGCATCGATCGGTTCGGTCGCCATCACCTGCCTGTTCGTGGTCGGTTGCATCGTCGGCACCCGCTTGCTGAACACCATTGGCCGGCGCACTACGCTGCTGCACAGCTTCTTCTGGTCGGGGCTGGCCCTGCTGGGCCTGGCGGCGTTCAGCAACGGCAACGAGATGCTCATCCTGGTGCTGTTCGGGGCCTATGCATTGTTCATTGGCGGTGCCCAAGTACTGCAGCTGGTCTACCCCAACGAGCTGTTCCCTACCGAAATCCGCGCTGGCGCCGTTGGCGTGGGCACCTCCATGTCGCGGGTCGGTGCTGCGGTCGGCACCTGGCTGGTCCCCATCGCCCTCGACAACTATGGCATCGGCGCAACCATGTATGCCGCTGCCGCCGTCACCTTTGTCGGCCTGGCCTTCTCCGTCGCCCTAGCACCGGAAACCCGTTCGCTGAACCTGCAGCAAGCAGCTTCGCTGACCTGAACCCATGACCACCGGCCGCAGCGTCGCACCGCTGCGGCCTCTACAACACTGATCAACGCACTGGAGAACCTACCGTGAAATTCGAAGGCATCTACACCCCGGCAATCACTCCGCTGGCTGCGGACGGTTCGATCGACAAGGCGGCGTTCGCCGAAGTGCTCGATTACCTGGTCGAATCGAAAATCCACGGCGTGATCATCGGTGGCTCCACCGGCGAGTACTACGCCCACACCGCGCAAGAGCGTATCGAACTGGCCGCCCAGGCCAAGGACGTGCTCAACGGCCGCCTGCCGCTGATCATCGGCACCGGCGCGATCCGCACCGAAGACTCGGTGGCGTTCGCCAAGCACGCCAAGGAAATCAAAGCCGATGCGCTGCTGGTGGGCACCCCGCCGTACGCGCTGCCGACCCAGCAGGAAATCGCCCTGCACGTCAAAGCGGTCGACGCTGTCGCCGGTCTGCCGATCATGCTCTACAACTACCCAGGCCGCATGAGCGTGAGCATGGGCGAAGCGTTCTTCGATGCGGTCGCCGATGTGAAAAACATCGTCGCCATCAAGGAAAGCTCTGGCGACATGGCCCAACTGCACCGCCTGGCCATCCAGCGCCCGAATATCCAGCTGTCGTGCGGCTGGGACGACCAGGCCCTGGAGTTCTTCGCCTGGGGCGCCCAAAGCTGGGTGTGCGCCGGCTCCAACTTCATCCCGCGGGAGCACGTGGCCCTGTTCGAGGCCTGCGTGGTCGAGAAAGACTTCGACAAAGGCCGCCGCATCATGAGCGCCATGATGCCGCTGATGGACTTCCTGGAAGGTGGCAAGTTCGTCCAGTCGATCAAGTACGGCGTGGCCCTGAACGGCCTGAGCACCGGTGGCGTGCGCAAGCCGCTGTCCGAGCTGGACGCTGCCGAGAAGCAGGCACTCGAGCGCGTGGTCACTGAACTCAAGCGCAACATCGCCCAGATCACCGGAGGTGCCTGAAAATGGCTGAATTACTGAGCAAGGCACAGTACGCGGCCATCGCCGCCGACCTGCAACTGCGTACCCAGGCGTTCATCGACGGTGAATTCCGCGATGCTGTCTCGGGCCGCACCTTCGTCACCACCAACCCGGCCACCGGCAAGCAACTGGCCGAAGTCGCCGCTTGCGACGTGCAGGATGTCGACCTTGCCGTGGCAGCAGCCAAGCGCGTGTTCGAAGACGGTTCGTGGTCCAAGCTGCAACCGGGTGAGCGCAAGCACATCCTGCTGAAGTTCGCCCAGTTGCTGGAAGACCACAGCCATGAGCTGGCGGTACTGGAAGCGTTGGACAGCGGCAAGCCGGTCAGTGAATGCCAGAACGTCGACGTGCCGGAAACCATCCACACCATCCGCTGGCACGCCGAGCTGATCGACAAGATCTACGACAGCACCGCGCCGACCGGCAACGCTGCCGTGACCATGGTGGTGCGTGAAGCCATCGGTGTGGTCGGCCTGGTGCTGCCCTGGAACTTCCCGCTGCTGATGCTGGCCTGGAAGATCGCCCCGTCGCTGGCCGCCGGGTGCTCGATCGTGGTCAAGCCCGCCAAGGAAACCACCCTCAGCGCCCTGCGCGTGGCCGAACTGGCCCACCAGGCTGGCGTACCGGCGGGTGTGTTCAACCTGGTGCCTGGCGGTGGCCGTGAAGTGGGCGAAGCCATCGGCCGCCACATGGACATCCCGATGGTCAGCTTCACCGGCTCCACCGACACCGGCCGCCTGTTCCTGAAATACGCCGCCGAGTCCAACCTCAAGCGCATTGTCCTGGAGCTGGGGGGCAAGAACCCGGCCGTGGTCATGAATGACTGCGAAGACCTGGACGAAGTGGCCCAGTTCATCACCGCCGGTGCGTTCTGGAACATGGGCGAGAATTGCTCGGCCTCTTCGCGCCTGATCGTGCACAAGGACGTCAAGGACGAGCTGCTGACCCTGATTGGCAAGCACTTGAAGGACTGGAAGCTGGGCGACCCGCTCGACCCGGAAAACCGCCTGGGCGCGATGGTCAGCAAATCGCACTTCGAGAAGGTGAAGTCTTACCTGGAATATGCCGCCGAGCAGAAGCTCAACGTGGTGCAGGGCGGTGAGACCGAGCAGGGCGTGTTCGTGCAGCCGACCATCGTTGACGGGGTTACGCCTGACAATCGGTTGTTCGTCGAGGAAGTTTTCGGCCCAGTGTTGAGCGTAACGTCGTTCGAGACCATTGAGGAAGCGATCGAGCTGGCCAACGACACCGTCTACGGCCTGGCCGCTTCGGCCTACACCGGCAGCCTGCGCAATGCCTTGCGCCTGTCACGGGAAATCCGCGCGGGGGTGGTGACGGTGAACTGCTTTGGCGAGGGCGATGCGTCGACGCCGTTCGGTGGCTACAAAGAGTCCGGCTTTGGTGGGCGTGACAAGTCCATCTGGGCCCATGACCAGTACACGGAGTTGAAGACCATCTGGATCAACGCTGCGTGAGCTGACTGCAGGACGGTGCTGTTCTGACGGAGCTCAGCACCTGGCCGCTTCTGGTTTGTCTGTGCCGGCCTCTTCGCGGGGCCGGCATGAGCACCATCAGAAGTGGCTTTTTATTTGAACTTGGGCCCGGAACGGGTATTCAGGCCTTTGGCCAACCGGTCATACAGCACCACATTCACCGTCGCCGCCAGGTTCATGCAACCTTCGGTCGGGATGTAGATGGTTTCTTCACACCACGCCCGCACGCTGGCATCGAGGCTGCCGTCTTCCGGCCCGAAGATGTAGATGGCGCGATCCGGGTGGGTGTATTCGGGCAGCGGCCGTGCGCCTTCGACCAGTTCCACTGCCACAGGCGTGCAACCCAGCGGGATGATGCGCTGCAGGTCGTCGATGCCAATCAGGGGGATGTCGTAGTGCACACGCTTGGTGTCGGTGACGAAGTCGCGGGCGCGTTCATAGCGCTTGCCGGTGTAGAACACCGAGTTGACGCCGTAGCAACCTGCTGCGCGCATCACCGAGCCGACGTTTTCTGCCGACTTGGGGTTGAACAGGCCGATGCAGCTGTATCGTTTGTTTGCCACGTACCGGGGCCCTTCGCGTAAAAAGCGCGATTATACGGGCTCGCCGGTAGCCGCGGGGGGCGAATCGATGTTCAGTCTTTCTTCAGCAGACCCGCCAGCCCGGCAAACGGGTTGTGGGTGGCCTTGGCGATGCTCGGGGTGCTGGTCGAGCCTTCGCTGAAATACTGCTGGTCGGTATAGCGCGAGTGTTCGTTGTCGTGGCAGTACAGGCACAGCAACTCCCAGTTCGAACCGTCCTGCGGGTTGTTGTCGTGGTTGTGGTCACGGTGGTGCACCGTCAGCTCGCTCAGGCGCTTGCCGGCGAACTCGCGGGCGCAGCGGCCACACACATGCGGGTACATCTTCAGGGCCTTGTCGCGGTAGCCCATTTCTTTGTCGCGCTTGGCATCGGCGAGGATGCGGTCGAGGCGCGCGGTGGCGGCGGAAGTAGAGGCCGAGCTCATGGTGTTTCCTTTGTTCTGATCAGGCAAATGACGGTTATGCCACTGAGTCTAGCGCGCTTGCAGGCCAGGCGGACAGGCGAAAGCTGTCATTTAGGCGTAGCCTGTAGAAAGGTTCCAGACAGGAGGTTGCTGATGTTGCATGCGATCCTCGCCGCGTTGTTGCTGGCTGGCTTGCCCATGGCCGAAGCGGCCAGCACGCCACCCAGGCTCAATACACCCGTGCCCGGTGCGCCTGGCACGCCTACGCCCACGCCTTACCCGCAGATCACCCCAAGTACGCCGCCCAAGGCATACGACAGCCAGCCTGGCGCGCCGCTGTTGCCACCGATGCCGGTGCCGGGGCCCCCTAAAGACCAGCCTTTGCCGGGGTTGCGGCCAGAGCCGGCCAAGGTGCCGGTGGAGGAGGACTGAGGGTTTGTGAAAGGGGCGCAGAGCGCCCCCAGCATGGGTCAGTTCACGCCCAGTTCACCAAACACAAACGCATACTCCAGCGCCACATCCTTGAGCCCCTGGTACCGCCCACTCATGCCGCCATGCCCGGCGCCCATTTCGGTCTTGAGCAGCAGCAGGTTGTCATCGGTCTTGCGTGTGCGCAGGCGGGCCACCCACTTGGCCGCCTCCCAGTACTGCACGCGGCTGTCGTTGTAGCCAGCCACCACCAGCATGGCCGGGTAGGCCTGGGCCTTGACGTTCTCGTACGGGGCGTAGGCCTTGATGCGCTCATACACCTCAGGCTCCTGCGGGTTGCCCCATTCGTCGTACTCGGTGACGGTCAGCGGCAGGTCGGGGTCGAGCATGGTGTTGAGCACGTCGACGAAGGGCACTTCGGCGATCGCGCAGCGGAACAGCTCAGGGCGCAGGTTGAGCACCGCCCCCATCAGCAGCCCGCCGGCGCTACCACCACTGATCGCCAGGCGCTCGGGCGAGGTCACGCCTTCGGCGATCAGGTGCTCGGCACAGGCGATGAAGTCGGTGAAGCTGTTCTGCTTGTGTTCCTGTTTGCCGGCCCGGTACCAGGCCTCACCCAGTTCGCCGCCACCGCGCACATGGGCAATGGCGAAGGCCACGCCGCGCTGCAGCAGGCTCAGGCGCGCATGCGAGAACCACGGGTCGAGGCTTTCGCCATAGGCGCCGTATCCATACAGGTACAGCGGCACGGTCTTGCCCAGGTCTTCGCGGCGACGCACCAGGCTGATCGGTACCTGGGTGCCGTCCTGGGCGGTGGCCCACAGGCGCTGGCTGACATAGTCGTCGGCATCGAACACGCCCAGCACCGGGGTTTGCTTGAGCACCACCTGCGCACCGCTGGCCAGCTCCAGCTGGCGCACCTGGGCCGGGCGGTTGAGCGCTTCGTAACGCAGGCGCACGCGGCTGCTGGCGAATTCCAGGCTGTCTTGCACGTAAAGGCTGTAGGCCGCATCCGGCAATTCGACGCGATAGGCAGGCAGGCCCTGCGGGCGCACTTCGATGATCGGCAGGCCACCTTCGCGCAGGCTCAGGGTCAGCGCCCCCGCGTTGAGGCTCAGGCCCTCGAGCATGACCTTGTCGTTGTGCGGCACCAGCAGTTGCCAGCGATCACGGGTCGGGACCTGGTCGGCCGGGGCGTGGTAAAGGGCGAAGTTGATGCCGTCCTGGTTGCTGCGCACGAACCACTGCCACTGGCCATCGAGCTGGCCGTGGTCGAGGAAGTACTCATGGCCCTCCACCCGCGGCGCCAGGCAGGTGAACGGCAACTGCGGGGTTTGGGCATCGAGTACCCAGGCCTCGCTGGTGGTCTTGCTGTTGAGCAACAGCACCAGCTGGCGTTCGGAGCTTGTGCGGTAGCAATGCAGGAAGAAGCGGCCGTCCGGCTCTTCGAACACGGTCGGCGCGTCGCTGCCGCCCAAGGTGTGGCGGCGCAGGCGCCAGGGGCGGTGGGTGTCATCGAGTTCGGCGAAAAACAGCGTCCGGCTGTCATTGGCCCAGGTCAGGCTACCGTCGCAGTCCTCGAAGGGCAGGGCGGTGACACGGTCGTTGCCCAGGTCCTTGACGTACAGGGTGTAGACCTCATCGCCGCTGGTGTCGAGGCTGTAGGCCAGCAGGCGATGGTCGGGGCTGACGTTGAAGGCACCCAGCGACAGGAAGCCGCCGTTGGCCAGGGCGTTAGGGTCGAGCAGCAGTTGCTCGCGGCTTTCATCCACCGTGTTGGAGTCGTCGGCCGGGCGCGGGCAGCGGTAATGGCGTGGGTACTCGTCGCCGGCGGTGGTGCGGGTGTAGTACAGGTACGGGCCCCAGGGCGAGGGCAGTGACAGGTCGGTCTCGAGGATGCGGCCCTTGATTTCCTCGAACAGTTGTTCGCGCAATGGCGCCTGATGGGCCAGGCAGGCCTCCTGGTAGCTGTTTTCGGCCTGCAGGTAGTCGAGCACCTCGGGGGTGTCACGCTGCTGCAGCCAGGCATACGGGTCACTGGACTGGTCTGCGCGGGCAATGGGGGGCTGGGGCTGGGTGGGCATCTGCATTCTCTTGGCTGGGAGGTCGGCGCGGGCCTCCGAACAGCGGAGGGGCGCCTGCGCCCTGAAAAGTGTTTATCATAGGCAACTCTTTGCCTGGCTTGCACGAACACCATGACCGAGAACGACTATACCCTCGCCTGGGGCCTGTACGCCCTTGCCGCCCTGGGCTGCCTGCTGGTGGGCTTCAAGCTCACCGGATGGATGTGGCGCTGGCTGCGCGAACCGCTGCGGGTGATCCTGGCGGTGCTGCTGCTGACCCCGACCGTCGTCGACCCGGTCAAGGACAGCTTTGCCCCGGCGATTGCCATCACCGCCCTGGACGTTGCCTTCAAGGTGGGCAACAACGCCTGGCGCGCGGTTTCCGACTTTGCCATGTACGGCATGATCGCCTTTGCCCTCTACCTGCTCTTCGTGCTGTTGCGCTGGCCGCTGGAAAAGCGCGCCCGTGAGCGTCGCGAGCAAGCCGAGGCAGCGGCCAAGCGCCAGGCCGTCGAGGATGCCGACGTCACGGCCCAGGCCCCCTTGTCGGCCGAACGCCGCGACCGTTACCGCAACGATCCCCCTGCCGCACCTGCTGGCGGCGGCCGGGTCGAGCCTCGTCTGTAACCGGAGACACGCGCATGTGCGAATTGCTGGGCATGAGTGCCAACGTCCCCACCGACATCGTTTTCAGTTTCACCGGCCTGATGCAGCGCGGTGGCCGCACCGGCCCGCACCGTGATGGCTGGGGCATCGGCTTCTATGAGGGGCGCGGCCTGCGCCTGTTCCAGGACCCGGCGGCGAGCAGCGAGTCGGAAGTGGCCAACCTGGTGCAGCGTTACCCGATCAAGAGCGAAGTGGTCATCGGCCATATCCGCCAGGCCAATGTCGGCAGGGTTTGCCTGTCCAACACCCACCCGTTCGTGCGCGAAATGTGGGGCCGCAACTGGTGCTTTGCGCATAACGGCCAATTGGGCGAGTTCAAGGGTGAAGCCACCTTCTACCGGCCTGTGGGTGACACCGACAGCGAAGCGGCCTTCTGCGACCTGCTCAACCGCATTCGTGCGGCGTTCCCAGAGCCGGTCGCCGTGGAACAGCTGCTGCCGGTGCTGGTCGAAGCCTGTGCCGGCTACCGTGGCAAGGGCGTGTTCAACTGCATGCTCAGCGATGGCGACTGGCTGTTCTGCTTCTGCTCGACCAAGCTGGTGCACATCACCCGTCGCGCACCCTTTGGCGCTGCAAGGTTGAAGGATGTCGACCTGATCGTCGATTTTCACACCGAAACGACCCCCAATGACGTGGTCACGGTGATTGCCACCGAGGCCCTGACCGAGAACGAGACCTGGCAGCGTTACGCGCCGGGTCAATGGGCACTGTGGCGGCACGGAGAGTGCGTTGCGCAAGGCCAGAGCTAAGGACGCTGCATGTTCAGAAGTTACCTGCGGTTGTTGCTGTTCACGTTCGGCCTGCTGGCCGGTATCCAGGTTCCGGGGCTGATCAACGACTACAGCCAGCGGGTCGAGGCGCACCTGTTCGAGTCGCGCCAGGCGCTTGATGGCTTCAAGCAGACTGCCGAACGCTTCTTCAATGGCGACCTGCAGGCATTGCTGCGGCATTACCGCAGCAGTGACGACCCGGTGTTCAACAGTGATGCCAACAGCATCGAAAGCCTGATGATCCGCAATGAACTGCTGGAAAACGAATGGCAGGCGTTGCAGGGTTCGTGGGCCAGCCGCACCTGGCATGTGCTGGTGCAGCCAGACCCGCAAATGCGTGAAGAAACGCTGAAGGGCTACAGCTACCAGATACTGCTGGTGCCGGAAGCGATTGGCTGGGGCATTGGTGCCGGGTTTGTGCTGGCCTTCATGGTCGAGAGCCTGTTGCTTGCCATTGGCTGGGTAATCATGGGCGGGCGGCGCAGGGTGGTGAAGGAAAGCTGGCGCTGAGGTTGCACCGGGCTCTAGCGGTTGCTTGGGGCCTCATGGACACAGCATATCCAATGGCAAGCACCTACTGTGCAACCAGCACAATTCTCTGAGCCCCCACATCCCGCGCATACTGTTCCAGCACCTGCCGGCAAACCCCTACCACCTCATCCACCAATGCCACGCCGGTCTGCCAGGCTACCACCAGTTCCAGGCTCGGGGGTGGTTGCAAGCCCTCCAGCAGCACCAACTCACCAAGGCCCAGCTCCGCATCCACCAGCGCCGGTGGCAGCGCACCGATCGCGAAGCCGTCACGCAGTAGCCGGGTAATCGCCGCCACCGAGTTCACGCAATTCAAGCGCGGTGTTTGCACCCCTGCGCCCTGCAGCAGGCTGAGTACCTCCTGATGCGGCCGCGAGTTCTTCGAAAAGGTCACGATGCGCTCGCGGCCAAGCTCGGCCAGCGAGGCATAATCGCGCTGCTGGAGCGAGCCTGCAGCGACGATCCAACCCATCGGGTAGCGCGCCAGGTCCAGGCTGCGGATCGACTGTTCGCGCAACAGGTCGGTCTGCAGGATCACATCGAGAAAGCCTTTTTGCAGCTGCTCGCGCAGGTTCAGCGCGGTATCGGCCACCAGCTCGATCTCAACCTGCGGGTAGCGTTCGGTCAACGCGGCCACCAGCGCGCTCATCCAGGTGTGGATCACCGTGTCCATCACGCCGATGCGGATGCGCCCGACCTTGGCCCGGTCGCTGTCCAACGACTGCTTCATGGCCTTGGCGGTGTCGAGCATACGCTCGGCGTACTCCAGCACCTTGCTGCCCTCTGGGGTCAGGCTGACGCCGCGTGAATCGCGCAGCAGCAGCTTGACGCCCAGGTCAGCCTCCAGCGCGGCGATGCGGCTGGAGACCGAGGCCTGGGTGGTGAACAGCTTTTCTGCCGTCAGACGGAAGCTCTTGAGCCGGGCGACCCAGACGAAGGTTTCGAGGAAGCGAAGGTTCATGATCAGTTTTTCTTGTTCCAGACCGGGGGTTTTTCTCGTTGGACGCAAGCCGCGCGGCCTCTGAACAATGATGCCCAGGCCGCGACGCATCTGGTCGCCCCATAAAACAATACCAACAAGCCGAGGCAAGCATGAACCCCACCGGCGTGCAGCAGCAGGTCGCTACACCTCCTTCGACCGGGCCCTTCGCCTGGTATCGCGACATCGACAAACAGCAACGGCGTACTTTCTGGAGCTGCAAGATCGGCTATGGCCTGGACGGCATGGACACGCAGATGCTCAGCTTCGTCATCCCCACGCTGATCCTGATTTGGGGCATCAGCACCGCCGAGGCCGGGCTGATCCACACCAGCACCCTGATCGCCTCGGCTGTCGGTGGCTGGGTCGCCGGCATCCTCTCCGACCGCATCGGCCGTGTTCGCACTCTGCAACTGACGGTGCTGTGGTTCGCGTTCTTCACCTTCCTTTGCGGCTTTGCGCAAAGCTACGAGCAACTGTTGATCGCCCGTACCCTGATGGGCTTTGGCTTTGGCGGCGAATGGACGGCGGGTGCGGTACTGATCGGTGAAGTGATCCGCGCCGAGCACCGCGGCAAGGCCGTGGGCATGGTGCAGTCGGGCTGGGCGCTCGGCTGGGGCCTGACGGCGATCCTCTATGCCTTGCTGTTCTCCTACCTGCCACCCGAGCAGGCCTGGCGTGCGTTGTTCCTGCTGGGTATCGTGCCGGCCGTGTTCGTGATCTTCGTGCGCCGTCTGGTCAAGGACCCTGAGGTGTACCGCGAGGCCAAGGCCGCTGCAAAGGCCGAGGCGCCGTCGCACTTCTACGAGATTTTCGCCCCTGGCATGCTCTGGACCACCGTACGCGCTTCTTTGCTGACCACCGGTGCGCTGGGCGGCTACTACGCGATCACCTCGTGGCTGCCGACCTTTCTCAAGAGCGAACGTGGCCTGAGCGTGCTGGGCACTGGTGGCTACCTGGCGATGGTGATCGTGGGGTCTTACATCGGCTATGTGGTCAGCGCTTATTTGTCTGACCTGCTGGGGCGCAAGAAAAACTTCATCCTGTTCGCCGTGGGCTCGTTCGTCATCGTGCTGCTGTACACGCAGATGCCGGTCAGCGATGGCGTGATGCTGTGGCTGGGCTTCCCGCTGGGTTTCTTTGCCTCGGGCATTTTCAGCGGCATGGGGGCCTTCCTGACCGAATTGTTCCCCACGCGCATCCGCGGCTCGGGGCAGGGGTTTTGCTACAACATCGGCAAGGTCATCGCTGCGCTGTTCCCGTTGCTGATCGGCATGCTCGGCGAGAAGGTGCCGCTGGGGCTGGGTATTGGCGTGTTCTCTGCGGTGTCGTATGGCGTGGTCATTCTGGCGGCGCTCAGCCTGCCGGAAACACGCGGCAAACAACTCCAGTCACGGTAAGGTAGGCCTATGAACATCGACAAGGGAGTCCGTGTGGTGGAACGCCTGCTTCTCAATTGCGACATGGGCGAAAGTTTCGGCAGTTGGCGCATGGGCCTGGACGCCGAGGTGATGCCGTATATCGATTGCGCCAACATCGCCTGCGGCTACCATGCCGGTGACCCCGGCATCATGCGCCGCACCGTGGAAATGGCCCTGGCGCATGGGGTGACCATCGGCGCGCATCCGGCCTACCCGGACCTGGTTGGCTTCGGCCGCCGCGCCATGGCCTGCAGCCAGGACGAAATCCGCGACCTGTTGCACTACCAGATCGGTGCGCTGGACGGCATCTGCAAGGTGCTCGGCGGCCGAGTGGCCTACGTCAAACCCCATGGTGCGCTGTACAACGACATGATGGCCGACCCGCTCAAGTTGCGCGCGGTGCTCGAAGCCGTGGCGGCCTACGACAGCAGCCTGCCGCTGATGCTCATGGCCACCGCCGATAACCGTGCAGCCCAGGCCCTGGGCGACGAAATTGGCGTGCCGCTGTGGTTTGAGGCCTTTGCCGACCGGGCTTACACCGCCAGCGGCCACCTGGTGTCGCGGCGCCTGCCTGGCGCCGTGCATCACGACCCGGCGCTGGTGGTCGAGCAGGCGCTGCGCCTGGCCCGTGGCGAAGCGCTGGTGGCGGACGATGGCAGTGCGCTGCACCTGCAGGCCAGCACCCTGTGCGTGCACGGCGACAACGACAGTTCAGTGGCGGCGGTGCGGCAGATCCGCCAAGCCCTCGATGCGCTGGAGCGGGCATGAAGCTGCGCATTGAAGTGGTCGCCATCGACAGCCTGATGGTGCGCCTGTTCGACACCATCGACGAAGCCAACATGCCGTGGATCCTCGCGGCCTGCCAGCGCTTGCATGCAGCCTTCGGCGAGCGGTTGATTGAGCTGGTGCCGTCCTACACCACCTTGATGGTGCAGTACGACAGTGCGCCGAGCACGGCGAGGGCGTTGATCGCCCAGGCGCTGGAGGGCTTGCAGCCTGATGCAGGCAACAGTGGTCGGCGCCATGAGATTGCGGTGTGGTACCACGCCAGTGTCGGCCCCGAGCTGCCTGCCTTGGCCAGCCGAAGCGGGCTGACCGAGGCCGAAGTGGTTCGCTTGCACACCGGGCGCGAGTACCCGGTTTTCGCCCTGGGCTTTGCGCCGGGCTTCGGCTTCATGGGGCTGGTGGACGAACGCCTGGCCACGCCGCGCCTGAGCACCCCTCGCAAGCGCGTGGCGGCTGGCAGCGTGGGCATTGCCGAGCGCCAGACCGCCGCTTACCCGGCGGTATCGCCAGGCGGCTGGAACCTGATCGGGCGCACCCCGGTGCGCCTGTTCGACCGTGAGCGCGAGGGCTACAGCCTGTTGCAACCGGGCGACCGGGTGCGCTTCGTGGCTGTATCCCACGCCGAGTTCATGGCGTTGGGCGGAGATGACAGCCCGCTGGAGGCACAGGCATGACGCAGTTGAAGATCGAAGCCAGCACCGCGCTGTGCCAGTTGCAGGATGCCGGGCGCTTTGGCGTGCGTCACCTGGGCGTGACCCAAGGTGGGGCGCTGGACTGGGTGGCGATGCACTGGGCCAACTGGCTGCTGGGCAATCCGCTGGGGGCGCCGGTGATCGAGGTAGCGCTGGGCGGATTCAGCGTGGTGGCTGAGCAGGATTGCGTACTGGCCTTGGCTGGCGCCGATCTGGATGCGCGGGTCGATGAACAGCCCCTGGCACCGTGGCGCAGTTTTGCCCTGGCCAAAGGTCAGCGCCTGACCCTGAAGCAGCCCAAGCAGGGCGTGCGGGCCTATCTTGCAGCCCCGGGCGGGTTCGAGGCAGAGGCTGTGCTGGGCAGTTGCGCCACGGTTGTCCGTGAAGCGCTGGGCGGCATTGATGGGCACGGGGAAGCGCTGGGCAAAGGGCAGGTGCTCGCGTTTGCGGGTTCAGCACCGGCCCTGCGTGAAGTGCCCGAAGCGTTGCGACCCGTGTATTCGGCAAAGCCTGTGCTCGACCTGGTGATGGGCGCGCAGATTGGTGACTTCAGCGGTATGAGCCTGTTTGAAGCCTTCAACAGTGATTGGACTTTAGACAGCCGAGCAGACCGCATGGGTATCCGATTGCTTGGGCCACAGCTGGTCTATCAGGGTGCGGCGATGATCTCCGAAGGGATCCCGCTCGGGGCGGTGCAGGTGCCGCCAGATGGGCAGCCGATTGTGCTGCTCAATGACAGGCAGACCATTGGTGGGTACCCGCGGTTGGGGGCGTTGACGCCGTTGGCGTTGGCGCAACTGGCGCAGTGTATGCCGGGGGCGGCTGTGCGGCTTAGGGCAGTGGTTCAGGAAATGGCGTGGCAAGAGCATCAGGCGTGGGGCAAACGCTGGCAATGAGATGGGCTGACTGGCATTTTTACCAGTTGCCCAGTGCTGGCACTAACTCAATACTGGGGCGTAGCGATTCATAGGGTTGAACTTAACCTTATGACGAGGGGGATAATTCAATCCTCGGTCAGTGTGTGAAGCGCATGGGGGGGCGATGAAACTAGCAAACGATGCGAGACCTGTGATTTACACGGCTTATGGTTTCAGCAAGCAGCATGCACCGTGGGTGAGTTTCAATGGTCAGCGGTATGATTTCATGATCGGGTGTTATCCACTGGGCAATGGCCATAGAAATTTCAGCCCTCTATTGATGCGCTTTTTGTCGCCGGATGCCCTCAGCCCCTTTGCCCAAGGTGGTCGCAACGCCTATGGATACTGTCTGGGCGACCCCATAAACGGTGATGATCCCACCGGTCGTATGCCCCGTTTCGCTAAAGTGTTTGGTGAAGTATTTTTCGGTAGACTTTCAAACGCGCAGCGACAGGAACAAACGAAGTTTTGGTCAAGTCAACGCTTGCAAGAAGAGAAACGTCAGGCAGCCGTTAATTTTTCTGAGTTTGAACGCCTGTTAGAACTGGAGGATCCAAAGTCCAAGCGTCTTAGGAAGATTGCCTACTTGAAGGCCCTTCCGGATAATTTATTCGAGCGTAGTAAGGCACGTTTAAAGTTGGTCAGAGAAACTATTTCTTTGTTGGAAACAGCAGAATTTATTGCGAGCGGTACAATGCTTAGTCAGCCAATACCTGAAGGTATCTTGCCGTCCGATGTTGAGAGACTGAATCATTATCTTCAGGCTGCTTGGAAGTCTCAAGAGCCAGGCACAAGTGAGAGGGCGCGGATATCCCTGGTTGCTTTGCAGATGGCCTATGGAAGGCTGGCAGGTGAGACTAACAAGTTGCTTAATAAAAACCTACAGTATTTGCGTCGAGCCTAATAGGTGCACGGGGCTGCGAAAACCCACCGCAGGGGTGGGTTTTTTCTATTTCGACAGATACCGCATCCCATCCTCCAACCCCTGCAAGGTCAGCGGATACATCTTGTCCTCGATCAAATCCCGCACCAAATGCGTGGACGCGGTGTAGTCCCACGCCTGTTTCGGGTAGGGATTGATCCAGATGATCTTCTTGAATTTCTCCATGAAGCGCTGCATCCACACATACCCGGCTTCTTCGTTCCAGTGCTCGACGCTGCCACCGGGCTGGGTGATCTCGTAGGGCGCCATGGCCGCGTCGCCGACGAACACCACTTTGTAGTCATCGCCGTACTTGTGCAGCAGGTCGAAGGTGGAGAAGCGCTCCGACGTACGCCGCAGGTTGTTCTTCCACACCGACTCATACACGAAGTTATGGAAGTAGTAATACTCCAGGTGCTTGAACTCGGTCTTGCAGGCAGAAAACAGCTCTTCGCAGACTTTGACGTGGGCATCCATCGAGCCGCCGATGTCGAACAGCAACAGCAGCTTCACGGTGTTGCGCCGCTCCGGGCGCATCTGGATGTTCAGCAGCCCGGCGTCGCGGGCGGTGTGGTCGATGGTGCCGTCGATATCCAGCTCTTCGGCCGCGCCTTCACGGGCGAACTTGCGCAGCCGGCGCAGGGCCAGCTTGATGTTGCGCGTGCCCAGCTCGACCTGGTCGTCGAGGTTCTTGTACTCGCGCCGGTCCCACACTTTGACCGCCTTGCCCTGGCGCTGGCCGGCTTCGCCCACGCGGATGCCTTCGGGGTTGAAACCGCCCGAACCGAACGGGCTGGTGCCGCCGGTGCCGATCCACTTGTTGCCGCCGGCGTGGCGTTCCTTTTGCTCTTCAAGGCGCTTCTTGAATTCCTCGATCAGCTTGTCCAGCCCGCCCAGGGACTGGATCTGCGCACGCTCCTCATCCGTCAGCGAGCGCTCGAATTCCTTGCGTAGCCAGTCTTCGGGGATCAGCGCTTCGAGGTGGCGGTCGAGGTTTTCCAGGCCCTTGAAGTAGGCGGAAAAGGCCCGGTCGAACTTGTCGAAATGGCGCTCGTCCTTCACCAGGATGGCCCGCGCCAGGTAGTAGAACTCGTCCATGTCGGCGAACACCACGCGTTGCTGCAGGGCGTTCAGCAGGTCGAGCAGTTCGCGTACCGACACCGGCACCTTGGCCGCACGCATTTCGTTGAACAGGTTGAGCAGCATGACCGGCTCCTGTCAGCGGTTGCCGCGCCGGCTCATGAAGGCCAGGCGCTCGAGCAGCTGCACGTCCTGCTCGTTCTTTACCAGGGCGCCTGCCAGCGGCGGGATGGCTTTGGTTGGGTCACGCTCGCGCAGTACCGCTTCGCCGATGTTGTCGGCCATCAGCAGCTTGAGCCAGTCGACCAGCTCGGAGGTGGAGGGCTTTTTCTTCAGGCCCGGCACCTTGCGCACGTCGAAGAACACGTCCAGCGCCTCGCTGACCAGCGATTGCTTGATGTTCGGGTAGTGCACGTCGACGATCTGTTGCAGCGTAGTGCGGTCGGGGAAGGCGATGTAGTGGAAGAAGCAGCGGCGCAGGAAGGCGTCCGGCAGTTCTTTTTCGTTGTTCGAGGTGATGATGATGATCGGGCGTTGCTTGGCCTTGATGGTCTCGTCTGTTTCGTAGACGTAGAACTCCATCTTGTCGAGCTCTTGCAACAGGTCGTTGGGGAACTCGATGTCGGCCTTGTCGATTTCGTCGATCAGCAGAATCACCCGCTCATCAGCCTCGAAAGCCTCCCAGAGCTTGCCCTTTTTCAGGTAGTTGCGTACATCGTGGACTTTCTCGGTACCCAGCTGCGAATCGCGCAGGCGGCTGACCGCATCGTATTCGTAGAGGCCCTGGTGGGCCTTGGTGGTGGATTTGATGTGCCAGGTGATCAGGCGGGCGCCGAAGGAGGCGGCGAGCTGCTCGGCGAGCATGGTCTTGCCGGTGCCCGGTTCGCCTTTGACCAGCAGCGGGCGTTCGAGGGTGATGGCCGCGTTTACCGCCAGTTTCAGGTCGTCTGTGGCGACGTAGTCGCGGGTGCCTTCGAACTTCATGGGAGTGTCCTCTGCGGGGTGCCTGGGCCGTTCTCTACGCACAGAGACTGCATAACCCCTGTGGGAGCGGGCTTGCCCCGCGAAAGGGCCGGCCCAGGCAACACATGTTTATCGTTTGTCAGCGACTATACCCCGGCCCCAGACGCCTGCAAACGCAGACCGGGTATTCAGTCCCTGAATGCCCCGTCACGCGCTTTCAGTCAGGCTTGGGCGCAGGCTGCTCATAGCGCGCATTGAATGCCTGGACAAAGCCGTTACGCAGTATCTGCAAGACAGCCTCGAAAGCGCTGACATCCTGCTTGTGCACGCTGCCACTAAGCTCTACGCGGGTGGCGAACTGGTTTTTCGGCTGGTTCTTCAGCACGGTTTCAGTCGCCCCCACCAACGCCTCCCACACCGAGCGGAAGAAGCCCTTGTCTTTGTCCTGCACATCCTGCTGCCAGTTGAACACATCGACATCGCGCAGCAGCGGCTTGATATAGCCATTGAGCCGCCCGTTCTCGGCCTGCGCTTCGATCACCAGGTCGCCGTGCCCGGCATTGAAATCGAACTTGCCATAGGCACTGGCGAAGTCATTGAGTTGGCGCAGCTGTATGCCGGTGGCACGCAGGCGGAACTCGAAGTCGTCGAAGTCGCTGAAGGGGTCGAACGTGGCGCGGCTCTCGACCTTGGCATCGCCAAATAACAGGGCATGGGCGTCGAAACTGGCGTCGCGCCGGCCTTTCTCATTGCGCACGTTGGTCAGGTTGCGAATGCGCGCGTCGAGCTGGGTGGCCTTGAGGTCGACCGGCGGCTTGGAGGTGAAGTTGCGAAAGGTCAGCACGCCATCTTGAATGCGTACTTCGTTGAGGGTGATGGGCAGCAGTTTTTCCAGCTGCTGGCGCCAGTCGGTGCCCTGGCCAGTCTGCGAAGACTGCTTGCTGCCGCCATCGACGAAGTTCAGCTCGGGCCGCACGAAGGTCACCTCGGCCACCACGGCGCGGTCGTACCACAGTGCATGCCAGCTGACCGAGAGGTCGATCAACGGCGCGTCGAGCAGCGGCACCGGGACCTTGCCGGTGGTCTTGACGATTTTCAGGCCGTTGATCTGGTACGCGCCGCGCCACCAGGCCAGGTCCACGTCAACGACCTGGCCGCGGTAGTCGCCCATGTCGGCCAGTTTGTCGTTGAGGTAGTCGCGCACCAGGTAGGGCAGGGCCAGGTGCAGGGCGACCAGCAGCACGACCAGGCTGGCCAGGCCGACCAGCGGCCAGCGATAGCGACCTTTCATTGTCGGCTCTCCAAGGCAGGATGTGTGGTTGACCGCAGGCGCCGCTCGGGAGTTCGAACAGGCTTTACGGGCCAACGGGGCAGGCTTACCCTTGAAGTCTTTCCCTGCTTCTTCACGTTCAAGGACCCCTGCCATGAGCCGTATCTACGCAGACAACGCCCACTCCATCGGCAACACGCCGCTGGTACAGATCAACCGCATCGCCCCGCGTGGGGTGACCATCCTGGCCAAGATCGAAGGGCGCAACCCAGGCTACTCGGTCAAATGCCGGATCGGCGCGAACATGGTCTGGGACGCCGAGAGCAGCGGCAAGCTCAAGCCCGGCATGACCATCGTCGAGCCCACCTCGGGCAACACCGGCATTGGCCTGGCATTCGTCGCCGCCGCCCGAGGCTACAAGCTGATCCTGACCATGCCGGCCTCAATGAGCTTGGAGCGGCGCAAGGTGCTCAAGGCGCTGGGCGCCGAGCTGGTGCTGACCGAGCCGGCCAAGGGCATGAAGGGCGCGATCGAGAAGGCCAACGAAATCGTCGCCTCCGACCCGGCCCAGTACTTCCTGCCAGGCCAGTTCGAAAACCCGGCCAACCCGGCGATCCATGAAAAAACCACCGGCCCCGAGATCTGGAACGACACCGACGGCGCAGTCGATGTGCTGGTGGCGGGTGTGGGTACGGGCGGTACCATCACTGGCGTGTCGCGCTACATCAAGCACACCCAAGGCAAGTCGATTTTGTCGGTGGCGGTGGAGCCGCTGGCCTCGCCGCTGATCAGCCAGACCCTGGCCGGTGAAGAACTCAAGCCCAGCCCGCACAAGATCCAGGGCATTGGCGCAGGCTTCGTGCCGAAAAACCTCGACCTCTCCATCGTCGACCAGGTCGAGACGGTGACCGACGAAGAGTCCAAGGCCATGGCCATCCGCCTGATGCAGGAGGAGGGCATTCTGTGCGGTATTTCCTGTGGCGCAGCAATGGCGGCAGCGGTGCGCCTGGCTGAAAAACCGGAGATGCAGGGTAAGACCATCGTCGTAATTTTGCCCGACTCGGGCGAGCGTTACCTGTCGAGCATGCTGTTCAGCGACCTGTTCAGCGAGCAGGAAAACCAGCAGTAAACGCCCCGTCCGCTGACCAGGCGCAACACTCGGTGATCCGGTTTATTGCAAAATCTTCATGACTCAGATCCCGCCCAGGTTGTTTGTACCGGGGCGGGATGGGTTTATGATGGCCGGATGATTTTTTTGGGAGCAGGCAGCGCAGGCCTGTTTCCTTTCCAAGGAGTGTTGCATGACCTTTTCCTTTGCAGCCAAGGCGGGTGTCCTGCTGGTGTTTTTCGGCAGCGTGCTTTTCGTGCACCTGCGCGGCAAGGCGCGCCTGCCGGTGCTGCGCCAGTTCGTCAACCATTCGGCGCTGTTCGCCCCGTATAACGCCCTGATGTACCTGTTCTCCGGCGTGCCGTCCAAGCCCTACCTGGACCGCCAACGCTTCCCCGAGCTGGATGTGCTGAAGGACAACTGGCAGGACATCCGCGAAGAGGCCATGCGCCTGTTCGACGAGGGCTATATCCGCGCGGCTGAAAAAGACAACGACGCAGGCTTCGGCTCGTTCTTCAAGAAGGGCTGGAAGCGCTTCTACCTGAAGTGGTACGACAAACCGCTGCCATCGGCCGAAGCCCTGTGCCCGCGCACCGTCGAGCTGGTCAGCAGCATCCCCAACGTCAAGGGCGCAATGTTCGCCCTGCTGCCAGGCGGCAGCCACCTGAACCCGCACCGCGATCCGTTCGCCGGCTCCTTGCGCTATCACCTGGGCTTGGCCACACCTAACTCCGATGCTTGCCGCATCTACGTCGACGGTGAGGAATACGCCTGGCGTGACGGTGAGGATGTGATGTTCGACGAAACCTACGTGCACTGGGTCAAGAACGAAACCGACGTCACCCGCGTGATCCTGTTCTGCGACATCGAGCGCCCGCTGAGCAGCCCGCTGATGACCCGCATCAACCGCCAGGTCAGCGCCTTCCTCGGCCGCGCCACTGCGCCGCAGAACACCGACGACGAGCGCGTTGGCGGGATCAACCAGGCGTATGCCTGGAGCAAGCGCTTCAGCAACAAGATCAGCGGCCATGTGAAGCAGTTCAAGCGCGCCAATCCGAAGGCTTACCGCATTCTGCGGCCGGTGTTGGCGGTGGTGGTGGCGTATCTGTTGTATCGCTGGTTGTTCTGACTTCTACTCGCCTGCAGCGCCAGGCGGGGCTTGCGCTTGCGGGGCGTGTTCAGCCAGCCCTTGTAATGCACCATCAGTGCGGATATAGAGGGTTGACCAGTTGGCGGACTGACGGGCCTTTCGCGAAATGTTGTGGGCGGATGGCTGCGATGTGTTCGTCGGGCGCTAGGGTGAAGGCAACTATGTGCCTGTCTTTAGTTTTGCAGGGGTGCCTATATCGAGCGCCGCCCGCGCGGCGCTCGATCTCCCGGGCGCTATAAATACCAAGACAAGTCCCTTGCTGCGCCCATGCATTCTCAGCGCGCACAAAAAAGGGCGGTCATTACCCTGACCGCCCCTCAAGCCCTCATAACGCTATCTCACGCCGGCTCCAGCGCCTCAACCACCTGCCCGCGGCTAAGGTGCACCACCTTGTCCGCCGTATCGAAGTACCGGTCATCATGCGAAATCACGATGATGGTCTTGCCCAGCCGCTTCAGGTCCGGCAGCAGCTCGGTATAGAACACCCGGCGGAAGGTCGGGTCCTGGTCGGCCGCCCACTCGTCGAACACCAGCACCGGCCGGCCATCCAGCCATGCATTGACCAGGGCCAGGCGCTTGCGCTGCCCGGTCGAGAGGTCGGTGGTGGTAAACGCGCCATCGCGCACGCTGACCTTGTGCGCAATCTCCAGCCGCTCCAGGTAGCGCGTGGCATCACTCGGCAGGCTGTGCTCGTGCTCGGGCAGGTCTTCGAACAGGTAGTAATCGGCGAACACGGTGGTGAACAGCTGGCGATAATCGTCCAGCCCTTCCGGCCCGACTGCCACGCCGTTCAGGCGCACTTCGCCGCGCTGCGGGGTATACAGGCCCAGCAGCAGCTTGATCAGCGAGGTCTTGCCGCAGCCGTTCTCACCGACGATGAACAGGATCTCGCCCGGCTCGATGCTCAGGTTCACCGGCCCCACGCGAAACGGCTCTTTGCCGTCCACCGGTGGGTAGGCGTATTCGACATTGTGCAGCTCCAGGTGGGCGCTGCCCGGGGCGCTGCGTTTGACCGGCTGGTCCAGCAGCAGGTGCGGTTCGGGCGAGGAGAAGCGCTCGGACAGGTCGGCGATGCGGCGGAACGCCACCTGGGCGCGGCCGAGAATCGGCAGGTTGCCGATCAGCGTCTCCAGCGGGCCTTTCATGTACAGCAGCACCAGCACGAAGCCGCTCATCACCGCTGGGTCGTTGCTCGGCCACAGCGATTGCAGGGCCAGGGTCAAGCCGATGACCACGAAGAACAGCATCGAACCCAGGCTCTTGGCTGCCACGAAAATGTTGATGGAGCGGATGTGGGTGTTGGCGATGAAGTCCGCCGTGCCCTGAATATTGCGGGTCAGCATGGCGTGGCGGCGGCGGCGGTCGATGCGCAGCTCCTTGGCGCCTTCGGCGATCGCCGAGTAGTGCTTCTGCAGGTTGTCCTCGGCGTCGCGGGCGGCGTTGAAGCCGGCCACGCCTTTTTGCCGGGCGACATACTGAATCGCGCTGCCAATGCCGATCGCCACCAGGGTGATGAGGAAGATCGGCCACGACAGCCAGGCCAGGTAGGCCATGCAGCCGATCACGGTGGTGAGTGAGATCGCCAGCGGCGCGAAGGCGAAGGCGAAGTCGCTGATGGTGTCGACGTCGCGGGTCAGCACCGGGATCAGGCGGTGGGTGCGGTAGCGCTCGATCTGCTCGATGGGCGCAGACAGCACCTTGGCGCCCAGGTCTTTGCGCAGCCGGGCAATGACCTTCTGGCCGACGTAGTTGGTGCCGCTGTCGGCGGCCACGCTGCTCACCAGTGCCAGCACGCACAGGCCGGCGAAGGCCAGGATCACACCCTGGCTCATGCCGTCGGCGGCATGCAGGCCCTGGTTGACGGTGGCCAGCAGCGCGGTCACGGCCAAGCCGCCGACCATGCCCAGCAGCACCGAGACGATGACCGCCGGGCGGTAGGGTTTCAGCAGGCCCAGCAATTCGCGGATGGCCCCGGGGGAAGACGTTTTCATGAAGCGCGATCTCGGTGATGGAGTGGGGGTGGGCGGCGCAGCGGGGTCAGCTCCCGAGGGCCAGGGTGCCCTTCATCAAGGTGCTGTGGAACGGGAACGAGCAGTAGAAGCTGTAGGCGGTCCTTGCCTTCAACGACCGGGTGTCGAGGGTGACGCTGTCTGTTTCACCGCCGCCGATCAGGCGGGTGTGGGCAAGCACCCGGGTGTCGCCTGGCATCACGTAATCCTGTGCCTCACCGGCCTTCAGGCCATCGTCCAGCACGCCTTGCATGTCTGCCTGGGTGCTCAGTACCCAGTTGTGGCCCATGACGTTCTTGGGCATCTGGCCGGGGTGGGCGAGGGTGACGGTGAACGACGTGCAGGCCTTGGGTACGGTGATTTCGGCCTTGTCGAAGGTCATCTGGTCGGTGCCGTGGATCTCTACGGCGCAGTCCACGGCCGACCAGGCCACGGCAGGGGCCGCGGCAAGCAGGGCGAGGAGCAGAAGCTGGCGTGTCATGTAAGGTTCCTGGACGATAAAAGGGTGCACATCGTTCAGACGAACCGGCGCGCGCTCGCTTTACCTTGTGAGTGGGGGCGGGTGAATTTCTGCCGGGCACGCTCGTTCATCTAGTCAGGCGCCCTGATGGCGCAGCATCCGATTTCGCCGCCATGGCGGCCCTGGCTTGAGGTGACGGTACATGAGTGAATTGCTGAGCTTTGCGATCGAACCCCTGGACGCCGCCCGCGGCGACCTGCCGCTGCTGGTGCGCGCGCCAGAGCCCGGCATCGACCTGCTCGACGCATTCGAAGAACTGAAGCCGCTGGTGGAACGCCACCTGCTGCATGCGGGCGGCATCCTGTTCAGGGGCTTCCAGGTGGGTGGGGCCGAGGCTTTCCGCCAGTTCGCTGCCGCCTTCGGCCACCCGCTGCTCAACTACGAGTTCGGCTCCACGCCGCGCAGCAACGTGACCAAAGGGGTGTACACCTCGACCGAATACCCGGCGCACCAGAGCATCCCCTTGCACAACGAACAGGCCTATACCCTCGAGTGGCCGATGAAGATCTGGTTTTACAGCGTGATCCCTGCCGAGACCGGGGGCGAGACGCCGATTGCCGACAGCCGCGAGGTCTACCGGCGGATGCCGGCGCGTATTCGCGAGCGGCTGGTCGAGAAGGGGCTGATGTATGTGCGCAACTACGGTAATGGGCTGGATGTGGAGTGGTCGCAGGTGTTCAACACCGAAGACCCACGCCAGGTCGAGGCGTACTGCCGGGCGCATGCCATTGAATGCATCTGGAAGGAAGATGGCGAACTGCGCACCCGGCAGCGCTGCCAGGTGGTGGCGCGCCATCCGGTGACGGGGGAGGACGTTTGGTTCAACCAGGCGCACCTGTTCCATGTCTCGAACTTGCAGCCGGAGGTGCGTGAGTCGCTGATGGACATTGTCGAGGAGGAGGACCTGCCGCGGAATGTGTATTACGGCGATGGTTCGACCATTGAGGATTCGCTGCTCGATGAAGTGCGTGGGGTGCTGGATGAGTGCACGGTCAGTTTTCCTTGGCTGGAGAATGACGTGCTGATGCTCGACAACATGCTTGCGGCCCATGCGCGGTCGCCGTTTACCGGGAAGCGCAAGGTGGTGGTGGCGATGGCGGAGGGGTATTCGCAGGTTTTGCGTTGATTGGTTTTTTTCGGGGGCAGGGGTGCATGCCTTGAGGTTTGCAGCGCCCTGGAGATCGAGCGCCGCCCGCGCGGCGCTTCGCGGGGCAAGCCCGCTCCCACATTTGTTTCGGGCCAATTATTCCTGAAGCATTGGCGCGCGGCCCCTTGGCGCCCGCCTCGATATAGCGTCGTACAGACAAGGGGTCGCGCGCCTATATAACAGGACTCACTGGCCCGAAACAGATGTGGGAGCGGGCTTGCCCCGCGAAGCGCCGCGCGGGCGGCGCTCGATCTCCCAGGCGCTGCAAACCTCAAGGCATGCACCCACCGCCCCCCCCAAATTCCTGCGCCCCTAAATCAGCCCCCCATGCCTTCGTCTGACAGTTACCGCTCGACTGCCAGGACATCGCTCGACATGAATGCTGAACAGACGCTCAAACTCGCTCGCCGCTTCATCGAACTCAGCCCCGACAAGCGCCGCCTGTTCCTCAAGGCGCTGCAGGGCGAGGGCATGGACTTCTCCGTGCTGCCGATCGCGCCAGGTGTCGAGGTCGACGAGCGTGACCAGCTGTCCTACGCGCAGCGGCGCATGTGGTTCCTCTGGCAGCTCGACCCCCAAGGCGCAGCCTACAATCTGCCCATGGCCGTGCGCCTGCATGGCCCGCTGAGCCGGGTGGCCCTGCAGCACGCCTTCGATGCCCTGGTGGCCCGCCACGAAACCCTGCGCACCCGCTTCGTCGCCGACGGCGATGATGTGCGTCAGCAAGTCGATGCAGCCGCCGCCCCGCTGCAGTTGCGCCAGGACGGCTTGAGCGAGCTGGCCGAAGAGGCCCGCCAACACGCCCTCGAATCCATCGCCGAAGAAGAGGCCCTGGCCCCCTTCGACCTGGCCGCCGGCCCGCTGCTGCGCGTGCGTCTGCTGCAACTGGCAGAACAGGACCATGTGCTGCTGCTGACCCTGCACCATATCGTCGCCGATGGCTGGTCGATGAACGTGCTGATCGACGAGTTCCTGCACCTCTACGATGCCGCCGTGGCCGGCACCGAAGCCACACTCGAACCCTTGCCGATCCAGTACCGCGACTACGCCCTGTGGCAGCGCAGCTGGCTTGAGGCTGGCGAGCAGGACCGCCAGTTGGCGTACTGGCAGGCGCGCCTGGGCGACGATCACTCGCCGCTGGAGCTGCCACTGGACCGCGCCCGCAGCGGTCGGCCGAACTACCGCGGCGCGCGTCACGAATTCCCGATTGCCGCCGATGTCGCTGAACGCCTGCGCGGCCTGGCGCGTCGGCACAACGTCACCCTGTTCATGGTCCTGCTGGCAGCCTTCAAGCTGCTGCTGCAGCGCTATGGCGGGCAGAGCGCCGTCCGCGTCGGGGTGCCCATTGCCAACCGCAACCGTGCCGAAAGCCAGGGCCTGATCGGCTGCTTCATCAATACCCAGGTGCTGCACACCGAAATCGACCCACTGCTGGATATCGCCGGCCTGCTGCAGCGCGTACGCGAAACCGCCGTGGGCGCGCAAAGCCACCAGGACCTGCCGTTCGAACAACTGGTCGAGGCCCTGGAGCTGCCGCGCAGCACCGAGAGCCCGCTGTTCCGGGTGCTGTTCAACCACCAGGCCCAGGTGGCGGATGTCGAAGCCATCAAGACCCGCTCCGGGCTGAGCCTGGCACCGATCACCCTGCAAAAGCACAGCGCCCGTTTCGACCTGGCACTGGATACCCACGAGCGGGCCGGCCAGCTGCATGCTGCCTTCACCTATGCCCTCGATGTGTTCGATGCGGCCACTGTCGAGGCCCTTGGCGAACAATGGCTGGCGCTGGTGCAGGCGCTGGCCGACGAGGCCCCCGGTGCGGTGGGCGAGTTGCCGTTGCCAGGCCTGGCCGCCACCCTGAATGCGCATGGGCAGGCCGCCGAGCCGTTGTTGGTCCACCAGCGCTTTGCCGAGGCTACCCAGCGCCACCCCGAGCGCACCGCCGTGATGGCAGCAGGCGAGGCGGCCAGCTTTGCCGGGCTTGATGCCCGTGCCGAGGCCATCGCCGACAGGCTGGTCGAAGCTGGCGTGCAGCCGGACACTCTGGTCGGCGTGCTGGCCGACCGCAGTGTCGGCATGCTCGCCAGCATCCTCGGCGTGCTCAAGGCGGGCGGCGCCTACCTGCCACTGGAGCCCGAGCAACCGGCCGAACGCCTGGCCTACATGCTCGCCGACAGCGGCACCCGCCTGGTGCTGGCGCCCGGCAATTGGCAGGCAGCGCTGCCAGGTGGCGTCCATCGGCTGGCCTGGGAACACACCCAGGCCGCTCGTGAAAGCGCCCCACGGCGTGCCGTTGCAGCGGCCAACCTCGCCTACGTGATCTACACCTCCGGCACCACCGGCCAGCCCAAGGGCGTAGCAATCAGCCATGGCGCGTTGGGCAACTATGTCGAGGGCATCGCCGCGCGCCTGCCGATGAGCCAGATCCACAGCATGGCGCAGGTCTCGACCCCGGCTGCGGACCTCGGCCACACCATGCTATTCGGCGCCCTGTGTGGCGGCCAGACCTTGCACCTGCTGCTGCGCGATCAGGTACTGGATGCCGAAGGCTTCGCGGCCTACCTGGCGCAGCACCAGGTGGATGCACTGAAAATCGTGCCCTCGCACCTGGAGGCCATGCTGGTCGCCGGCCGCTCGGCACTGCCGGGGCAGTGCCTGGTACTGGGCGGCGAAGCCATCAGCCCGGGCCTGCTCGGCAAGATCCGCGCGCTGGCCCCAGCACTCAAGGTGTTCAACCACTACGGCCCGACCGAGACCACGGTCGGCGTGCTGGTGGCCGAACTGGACAACCAGGCTTCGCTCGGCCAACCGCTGGCCAATGCACGCGTCAGCGTGCTCGACTGCTGCCTGCAGCCCTTGCCGGCCAAGGCCAAAGGCGAGCTGTACATCGGCGGGGCAGGCCTTGCCCGTGGCTACCTCGCCCGCCCGGCGTTGACTGCTGAGCGTTTTGTGCCCGACCCGAACGGTAATGGCGAGCGCTTGTACCGCAGCGGCGACTGGGTACGGCAGAGCGCTACGGGCGAGCTGCAGTTCGCCGGGCGCATGGACGGCCAGGTGAAAATCCGTGGCTACCGCGTGGAGCTGGCCGAAATCGAGAACCAGCTGCGTGGGCTGGAGGGCGTCGCCAATGCCCTGGTGCGGGTCCAGGGCCAGGCGCCGGAGCTGCAACTGGCGGCCTGGCTGGTGCCCAGCCAGATGCCGGCAGACAGCCAGGCCTGGCAGGAGGCGATTCGCGCCACGCTCAAAGGGCTGCTGCCCGAGCACATGGTACCCACCCACCTGATGGTACTGGAGCGCCTGCCGGTGACGGTCAACGGCAAGGTCGACATCAAGGCGCTGCCCGCGCCGGTCGCCACCCAGGTGGCCTACCAGGCACCGGTAACCCCGTTGCAGGTGCAGCTGGCGCAGATCTGGGCCGAGGTGCTGCAGGTGCCGCAGGTGGGCCTGGGCGACAACTTCTTTGCCCTGGGTGGGCATTCGCTGCTGGCCACCCAGGCCGTGTCGCGGGTGCGCAAGCACCTGGGCCTGGACATCCCGCTGCGCACGCTGTTCGACACGCTCGACCTGCAGGCCTTTGCCCAGGCCGTGGCCGAGGGCGAGCAGGGCGCGGGGCTGGAGATCGAGATCCTCGACCGCCAGCAGCCGCTGCCGGTGTCCCGCTCGCAAAACCGCCAGTGGCTGTTCTGGAAACTCAACCCGCAAAGCCTGGCCTACAACACACCGATGGCCGTGCGCATGCAAGGCGCCCTCGACCGCGCAGCCGTGCAGGCCGCGCTGGATGCACTGGTGGCACGCCACGAATCACTGCGCACGGTGTTCGTCGAAGCCAACGGCTTGCCGTGGCAGCGCATTCTGCCCGCCGCTTCGGTACCGATCGGCTTCGAAGACCTCAGCGGCCAAGACGAGGCCGCGCAGATGCGCAAGCTCGAAGCCGAAGCCTTTACCACGTTCGACCTGGAGCACGGCCCGCTGCTGCGTGCGCGCCTGTTCAAGGTGCATGCGCACGAGCACCTGCTGTCGCTGACCTTGCACCACATCGTCTCTGACGGTTGGTCGATGAGCCTGCTGGTACGCGAGTTCGCTGCTGCCTACAACGAGGCTGCCAGCGGCCAGGCAAGGGCCATCGAGCCGCTGCCGGTGCAGTACGCCGACTTCGCCGCCTGGCAGCGCAAATGGCTGGCCGAGGGGCAGATGCAGGCACAGATCGACTATTGGAAGGCGCGCCTGGAGGACGATTTCGAAGTGCTCGAACTGCCCGCCGACCGTATTCGCCCGCCGGCCAAAAGTTACCAGGGCAGCCGCTTCGACCTGCGCCTGCCGTTGGCCCTCACCGAGCGCCTGAGGGCCCTGGCGGTGGCGTCCAATGCCACGCTGTTCCATGTGTTTCTGGCGGCCTACGCCATCGTGCTGTCGCGCTACAGCCGCAAGGACACGATCAATATCGGTGTCCCAGTGACCAACCGCAACCGCCTGGAGCTCGAAGGGCTGATCGGCTTCTTCATCAACGTGGTGGTGGCGCGGGTCGGCGTCGATGGCAGCCTGCCGTTCCTGCAGTTGCTGGCGGCGATCAAGGAAACCACCCTGCAGGCGCAGGCCAACAAGGACGTGCCGTTCCTGGAGGTTGCCGAGGCCCTGTACCCAGAGCGCGACCAGGGCGTGAACCCGTTCTTCCAGGTGCTCTACAACCATTTGCGCGACCTGGGCGAGCAGGTGTCCAGCGATGCCCTGCAGGGCCTCAAGGTCCGCGAAGTGGACTTGCTGGAGCCGGGCGCGCAGTACGACATCTCGCTCAATACCCTGGAGCGCTCCGACGGTGTGACCGCCTCGTTCAACTACTCCACCGACCTGTTCGATGCGCCGCGCATCGAGCGCATGGCCGGGCATTGGCAAGCGCTGCTCGAAGCCATCTGCGCCGAGCCACAGCGCTGCATCGCCGAGCTGGACTTCCTGGGCGACGATGAGCGTCGCCAGCTGACCCATGGCTGGAACCCAGCGCCAGCAGCCAGCAGCGGCCTGTGCGCCCACCAGTTGCTGGAGCGCCAGGCGCGTGCGCAGCCAGACGCCGTGGCGCTGATCTTCGATGATCAGCAACTGAGCTATGCCGAGCTGGACCGCTGCAGCAACCAGTTGGCCCACCGCCTGCGTGCAATGGGCGTAGGCCCTGACTGCCTGGTGGGTGTGGCCGTCGAGCGTGGCCTGGGCATGGCGCTGGCGCTGATCGCCATCCACAAGGCCGGCGGTGCCTATGTGCCGCTGGACCCGGACTACCCGCAAGAGCGCCTGGCGTATATGGTCGAAGACAGCGGCATCGGCCTGCTGCTGGCCGATGCGCCGTCGTTGGCGCGTTTGCAATTGGACCCGCAGCTGCCTTGCCTGGTGCTCGAACCCGGCACCCAGTGGCTGCACGCCTGGCCGGCCGAGCCGCTGCCTAACCTGGTGGCGCTGCACAACCTGGCCTACGTCATCTACACCTCGGGTTCCACCGGCGTGCCCAAGGGCGTGGCCATCGACCACCATGCGCTGTCGGTGTTCTGCCAGGTGGCCGCCGGCTACTCACGCCTGAGCCCGAGTGATCGCGTGCTGCAGTTCGCCACCTTCAGCTTCGACGGCTTTATCGAGCAGTTCTTCCCGCCGCTGGCGCAAGGCGCTTGCGTGGTGCTGCGCGACCTGCGGCTGTGGGACACCGCCACCCTGCTGGACGAAATCAACCGCCACGGTGTGACCGTGGCCGACTTGCCCGCCGCCTACTGGCGCCTGCTGGCCCTGGAGCGTCGCGGGCCAGAGGCCTATGGCCGGCTGAAACAGATCCACGTTGGCGGTGAAGCGGTGCCGGAAGACGCCCTGCGCGCCTGGCTGGCCGATGGGCCGCCGGCGGTGCGTCTGCTGAACACCTACGGGCCGACCGAAGCGACCGTGGTGGCCACCACCTTCGACTGCTCGCAGATGACACCCGCGCAGATCAGCCAGGGCGGTGTACCGATTGGCCGAGCGCTGCCGGGCCGTACCCTGCACGCGCTGGACGATGGCCTGGCGCCGACCCCAGTGGGCGTCTCTGGCGAGCTGTTCATTGGCGGGGCAGGGTGCCTGGCGCGGGGTTACCACCAGCGCCCGTCGCTGACGGCCGAGCGCTTCATCCCCGACCCGTTCGACAGCGTGGGCGGTGGCCGCCTGTATCGTACCGGCGACCTGGGCTACTACGACCCACATGGGCAACTGGCCTATCGCGGGCGGGCTGACCACCAGGTGAAGGTGCGTGGCTTTCGCATTGAACTGGGCGAGATCGAGCAGTACCTGCGCGCACACCCGGACGTTCGCGAGGCGACGGTACTGGCCATCGACCTGCCCAGCGGCAAGCAGCTGTGCGCCTACGCGGTACCTGCTCAAGGCGCCAGCGGCGATCTGCGCCAGGCCCTCAAGCAGTACCTCAAGGCCAGCCTGCCGGACTACATGATCCCGTCCTACCTGGTGACCCTGCCGAGCATGCCGCTGACCCCCAGCGGCAAGCTCGACCGCAAGGCGCTGCCATTGCCCGACCCCAGCCAGCCACAGCACGACTACGAAGCGCCGCAGACCGAACTGCAACAGCAACTGGCGCAGATCTGGGCGCAGTTGCTCAACCTCGGCCAGGTCGGCCTGAACGACAACTTCTTCGAACTCGGCGGCCACTCCCTGCTGGCGGCGCAAGCGGTATCGCGCATCAACGTGGAACTGGGCCTGGACATACCGCTGCGGCTGATCTTCGCCCACCCCGAGCTGCGCGCGTTCGCCCAGGCACTGGATGAACAAGGCCTGTCGCTGAGCGACGACGGCCTGAGCGATATCGAAAAAATGATGAACGAATTCACCGAGGCCTGACATGCAACTCACCCCCGCACAACGCATTGCCCAACGCTTCGTCAGCCTGCCTGTGGAGCAGCGTCAGCAGATCCTGGCGAAAATGCAGGCCACCGGGCAGAGCTTCCGCCTGCTGCCCATCGTGCCTGCACGCCAGGGCCTGGCGCGCATTCCCTTGTCGTTTGCCCAGCAGCGCCTGCTGTTTCTCTGGCAGTTGGAACCCGACAGCCCGGCCTACAACGTGCCGATGGCCGTGCGCCTCAAGGGCGCTCTGGAGCTAACGGTGCTGCAGCAGGCGCTGGATGCGCTGGTCAGCCGTCACGAGTCGCTGCGTACGCGCTTCGTATCGGATGAAGGCGAGTTCCACCAGGAGATTCTCGACGCCTGCCCGCTGGTGCTGGACGTGGTCGAGTTCCAGGCGGGCGACGATGAAGCCGCCTTGAGCGAAGCCGTCGATGCCGCGCTCAAGCAACCGTTCGACCTGCTGACCGGGCCGCTGATGCGGGTCACCCTGCTGCGCCTGAGCGCCGAGCACCACGTATTGGCCCTGAGCATGCACCACATCATCTCCGACGGTTGGTCGAGCGACTTGCTGGTGCAGGAGTTCATCCAGCTGTACACCGCCCTGGCTGAAGGCCGCGAGGCGCAATTGCCGGCCCTGCCGATCCAGTACGCCGACTATGCGATCTGGCAGCGCGCCTGGCTCGAGGCCGGTGAGGCCCAGCGCCAGCTGGCGTATTGGCAGGCGCAACTGGGTGACGAGCAGCCGCTGCTGAGCCTGCCGCTGGACTTCGAACGGCCCGCCACGCCGAGCTACCGCGGCGCAGTGCTCAAACTGCAGATTGGCGCCGAGCAGGCCGAAGCGCTGCGCAGCCAGGCGCGCAAGGGCGGGCACACGCTGTTCGTGCTGATGCTGGCGGCCATGGCGGTGGTGCTGTCGCGCTACAGCGGGCAGTCGGACATCCGCATCGGCGCGCCGAATGCGGGGCGTAACCGCAAGGAGCTGGAAGGCCTGATCGGCTTCTTCATCAACACCCAGGTGCTGCGCGTGCAGGTAGACGAACGCGCGACCTTCGCCGAGCTGCTAGAGCAGGTCAAGGACGTGATCGGCGGCGCTCAGTCGCACCAGGAGCTGCCGTTCGAGCACCTGGTCGATGCCTTGCTGCCAGAGCGCAACCTGGCCCACAACCCGCTGTTCCAGTTCAAGATCAACCAGCACGTGGCGGCGGGCGACGCGTCGCGCAAGCGCCTGGGCACGCTGGAGGTGGAAGGCTTCGCCCGTGAAGGTGGCGATGCGCGCTTCGACCTGGCGTTCGACTTCTCGGATAAACCCGATGGCATCGAGGGGTACTTCACCTACGCCACCGACCTGTTCGAACCCGCCACCATCCAGCGCCTCGCCGATTCGCTGCGGCGCGTGCTGGACGTGCTGAGCCATGCCCAACAGCAGCCGATCGTCGACCACCTGGAGGTAGCGGCGCAGCAGCCGACCGCAGCAGAAACCTACCCGCACCGCGACTTCCTCGCCCTGTGGCACCAGGCGATGGCGCAAGGGCAGGCCCAGGGCGGCGTGCGCGCTGGTGAGCGCTTCATGACCCAGGGCGGGCTGGACGCTGCGTCCAACCGCGTAGCCGACTACCTGCGCCAGCGTGGCGTCGGTGCCGGCAGCATCGTTGCCCTGTGCCTGCCACGCTCCATCGATTGGGTCACGGCCATGCTGGCGGTGCTCAAGACCGGCGCCGCCTACCTGCCGCTGGATACCCAGCAGCCGCAAGAGCGCCTGCAGCAGTTGATCGTCGACAGCGGCGCCGCCGTGCTGTTGCATGAGCCTGGCGATACCCGCTTCGCTGGCCTCGACGGCTTGCAGGCGGTTGCCTGCGAGCCCCCGACGTGGGCGGCCTGCAGCGACAGCCCGGTGGCGGTCGCGGTCAGCCCAGAGCAGCCGGCTTATCTGATCTACACCTCGGGTTCGACCGGCCAGCCCAAGGGCGTGGTGGTCAGCCACGGGGCATTGGCCAGCTATATCCAGGCTGTGCTCGAACGCCTGCAACTGCCGGTCGGGGCGAGCATGGCCATGGTGTCCACCACCGCCGCCGACCTCGGCCACACCGTACTGTTCGGCGCCCTGGCCTCGGGCCGCTTGCTGCATTTGCTACCGCAGGAGCTGGCCTTCGACCCGGATGGTTTCGCCAGCTACATGGCGCAGCATCAGGTGGGCGTGGTGAAGCTGGTGCCAAGCCACCTGCAGGGCCTGCTGCAGGCTGCCTGCGCCGCCGATGTGCTGCCTGCTGAAGCACTGATTCTGGGCGGTGAAGCATGCCCTTGGAGCCTGCTGGAAAAAATCCGCGCATTGCGCCCCGAATGCCGCGTCATCAACCACTACGGCCCGACCGAGACCACGGTCGGCGTGCTCACCTTCGAACCCGACCAGCGCCTGGCCAACTGCCGCACGGTGCCGGTCGGTCGCCCGCTGGGCAATGCCTGCGCCGAAGTGCTCGATGGCTACCTCAACCCGCTGGCGCCGCAGGTGGTCGGCGAGCTCTACCTGGGTGGCCAGGGCGTTGCCCAGGGTTACCTGGGCCAGCCCGCGCTGACGGCCGAACGCTTCGTGCCGGCGGCCGATGGCGCCCGCCTGTACCGCACCGGCGACCGGGCGCGGTTGAGCGCTGAAGGCCTGGTGGAATTTATCGGGCGTGCCGATGACCAGGTGAAAATCCGTGGCTATCGCGTCGAACCGGGTGAAATCGGTCGCGTGCTCGCCGGGCTGCCCGATGTCAGCGACGCCGTGGTCCTGGCATTGCCGCTGGAAGGCGATGCCGAGCGCCTGCAACTGGTGGCCTACGTGGTGGCCGAAGCGGGCGTGACCGTGCCGCAGTTGCAGGCGCAACTGCAGGCCCGCTTGCCCGACTACATGGTGCCTGCGCAGGTGCTGTTGCTCGAGCGTCTGCCGCTGACCGCCAACGGCAAGCTCGACAAGCGCGCCTTGCCGGCGCCGGGCGCGGTAAGCCGTGGTTACGTGGCGCCTGAAGGCGACATCGAGGAGAAGCTGGCCGCGGTATGGGCCGACGTGCTCAAGCTGGAACGCGTGGGCAGCAGCGACAACTTCTTCGAGCTGGGCGGCGATTCGATCCTCAGCCTGCAGATCATCGCCCGGGCCAAGCGCCAGGGCATCAAGATCACCCCCAAGCAGCTGTTCGAACAGCAGACCGTCGGCCAACTGGCCCAGGTCGCCAAGCGCATCGAAGCCAAGCAACCGGCAGCCGCTGCCCCGGTGGACACCGCTGTCAGCGGTGAAGTGGTGCTGCTGCCCGCGCAGGCGCGCTTCTTCGAGATGGACATCGCCCAGCCAGGGCACTGGAACCAGTCGATGCTGTTGAAACCGGCCCAGCGCGTGCAGGTGGAACACCTGGAGTCGGCCCTGCGTGCGGTGCTGGAGCAGCACGATGCCTTGCGCCTGCGCTTCAGCCGCCAGAACGGCCAGTGGCAGGCCCGCTTCCAGGCCCTGGACAGTGCGCCGCTGGTGCGCCAGCGCAGCCTCGCAGCGCTGGGCGAACTGGACGCCGCTGGCACCGAGGTGCAGGCCAGCTTGAACCTTGAGCAAGGCCCGCTGCTGCGTGCCGAACTGTTCGACCTCGCCGATGGCCAGCAGCGCTTGCTGTTGGTCATTCACCACCTGGTGGTGGACGGCGTGTCCTGGCGGGTGCTGCTCGAGGACCTGCAAGAGGCTTATCAGCAACGCCTGAAAGGTCAGCCGGTAAGCCTGCCAGCCAAGACCTGCTCGGTGAAAACCTGGGCCGAGCGGCTGGTTGCGCATGCCAGCAGCTCGGCGCTGCAGGCACAGGGCGACTACTGGCTGCAGGTGCTGCAAGGCAGCCCGGCAGAACTGCCGCGTGACAACCCGCAGGGCAGCCTGGGCAACCAGCACGCCCGCACTGCTGCGTCGCGCCTGGATGCCGCGCGTACCGCGCAGTTGCTGAAGCAGGCCCCCGCTGCCTATCGCACGCAGATCAACGACCTGCTGCTGACCGCGCTGGCGCGCACGCTGTGCCAGTGGAGCGCGCAGGATGAGGTGCTGGTGCAACTGGAAGGCCATGGCCGCGAAGACCTGTTCGACGACCTTGACCTCAGCCGCACGGTCGGCTGGTTCACCAGCCTGTTCCCGGTACGTCTGGCCCCTGGCCAGGCCGTTGGCGAGTCGATCAAGGCGATCAAGGAGCAACTGCGCGCCGTGCCGGACAAAGGCATCGGCTATGGCCTGCTGCGCTACCTGGGCGATGCCCAGACCCGCGAGCGGCTCAGCGGCGCCGCGCAGGCACGCGTCACCTTCAACTACCTGGGCCAGTTCGACGGCAGTTTCACCGCCGCCGACGCGGCATCGTTCAGCCCTAGCGGCGAAAGCGCCGGCCGCACCCAATGCGCCGGTGCGCAGTTGGGCAACTGGCTGAGCATCACCGGCCAGGTGTACGGCGGCGAGCTGTTCCTGGAGTGGACCTACAGCGAAGACGTCTACCGCCCGGAAACCATCCAGCACCTGGCCCAGGCCTACGAGCAAGCGTTGGCCGAGCTGGTCGAGCATTGCTGCCAGCCTCAGCACCAGGGCGTGACGCCGTCGGACTTCCCGCTGGCGGCACTCACCCAGGCCCAGCTAGACAGCTTGCCGCTGGCCCCGGGGCAGATCGCCGATGTCTACCCGCTGTCGCCGATGCAGCAGGGCATGCTGTTCCACACCCTCTACGACCAGCAGGCCGGCAACTACATCAACCAGTTGCGGGTCGATGTCGAAGGGCTGGATGTGCAGCGCTTCAAGCAGGCTTGGCAGGCCGCACTCGATGCCCATGACATCCTGCGCAGCGGGTTCGTGCTGCAGGGCGAGCTGGAGCAGGCCGTGCAAGTGGTGCGCAAGTCGGTAGCGTTGCCGTGCAGCGAGCATGACTGGCGTGGCCAGCCGGCGCTGGAAGCCGCCTTGCAGGCCTTGGCCGAGGGCGAGCGCCAGCGCGGCTTCGAACTGGCCGAGGCGCCGCTGCTGCGGCTGGCCTTGGTGCGCACGGGCGAGGCGCGCCACCACCTGATTTACACCAACCACCATATCCTGATGGATGGCTGGAGCACCTCGCGTTTGCTGGGCGAAGTGCTGCAACGTTACGCGGGGCTGGCGCCACAGGCCCAAGCCACGCATTACCGCGACTATATCGCCTGGCTGCAAGGCCAGGACACAGCGGTTGCCGAAAGCTTCTGGAAGGCCCAGCTGGCCGGGCTCGACGAGCCGACCCGGCTGGCCCAGGCCATTGCCGGTAGCGCGGGGGTTGCAGGCACCGGCTACGGTGATCATCGCCTGGCCTTCGATGCGGAGCAGACGGCGCGCATCGAAGCCTTTGCCCGCGCCAACCGGGTCACCGTCAATACCCTGGTGCAATCGGCCTGGCTGCTGCTGTTGCAGCGCTGCACTGGCCAGGCCAGCGTGTGCTTCGGCGCCACGGTAGCGGGTCGCCCGGCAGACCTGGCTGGGGTCGAAGAGCAGATCGGCCTGTTCATCAACACCCTGCCGGTGATCGGCGCACCCCGTGCCGAACAGACCGTGGCCGAATGGATTGGCCAGGTGCAGGCCAGCAACCTGGCCGTGCGCGAGTTCGAGCACACCCCGCTGTATGACGTGCAGCGCTGGGCAGGGCAGGGCGGTGATGCGCTGTTCGACAGCATCCTGGTGTTCGAGAACTACCCGGTGTCCGAGGCCTTGCAGCAAGGCGCGCCTGGCGGGTTGCGCTTTGGCGACGTGGCCGTGCAGGAGCAGACCAACTACCCGCTGACCCTGGTGGTGGAACTGGGCGCGACCCTGTCGATGCACTACAGCCACGACCGTGCGCTGTGGAGCGACGAGGCCATTGGCCGACTGGCGGGTTGCTTCGCCAACGTACTGCAGGCGCTGGTTGCCAATGCGCAGGCAGTGGTCGGCGAGCTGCCGATGCTGGGCCTGCAAGAAGAGCAACTGATGGTCGAGCGCTGGAACGACACCCAAGCGGCGTACCCGGATCAGCGCAGCATCCATTCGCTGATCGAAGCCCAGGTGTTTGCCACCCCGCACGCCCCGGCACTGGTGTTTGGCGAGCAGTCCCTGAGCTATGCCGAGCTCAATGGCCAAGCCAACCAGCTGGCGCACAAGCTGCGTGAACTGGGCGTTGGCCCGGACGTGCTGGTGGGCATCGCCATGGAGCGCAGCCTGGAGATGGTCATCGGCCTGCTGGGCATCGTCAAAGCCGGTGGCGCCTACGTGCCGCTGGACCCGGAATACCCGCAAGACCGCCTGAGCTACATGTTCGCCGACAGTGGCATCGCCTTGCTGCTGACCCAGTCGCACCTGCGCGATGCCTTGCCGATCCCGGCCGGCCTGCGCAGCCTGGACCTGGACACCGAGCAGCTCGGTGCTTACAGCGACACCAACCCGAACATCGACGTGGCGCCGCTGAACCTCGCTTACGTGATCTACACCTCCGGCTCCACCGGCCGCCCGAAAGGCGCCGGCAACAGCCATCAGGCGTTGGTCAACCGCCTGTGGTGGATGCAGAAAGCCTACGGCCTGGATACCAGCGACAGCGTGCTGCAGAAGACCCCGTTCAGCTTCGACGTGTCGGTGTGGGAATTCTTCTGGCCGCTGATGACCGGCGCCCGTCTGGTCATGGCCCAGCCAGGTGCCCACCGCGACCCGCAACTGCTGGTCGACACCATCAACCAGTACGCCATCAGCACTTTGCACTTCGTGCCGTCGATGCTGCAGGCGTTCATGACCCACGAAGCAGTGGAAAGCTGCGTCAGCCTCAAACGCGTGGTGTGCAGCGGTGAAGCGCTGCCCGCCGAGCTGGCCCGCCAGACCCTGCAGCGCCTGCCAGCGGCCGGCCTGTACAACCTGTACGGCCCGACCGAAGCCGCCATCGACGTCACCCACTGGACCTGCCAGCCGGACGAAAGCATCAGCGTGCCGATCGGCCAGCCGATCGACAACCTCAAGGCCCACATCCTCGAAGGCAGCCTGCAACCTGCGGTACGCGGCAGTGCCGGCGAGCTGTACCTGGGGGGCGTAGGCCTGGCCCGTGGTTACCACCAGCGCCCAGCGCTGACTGCCGAACGCTTCGTGCCAGACCCGTTCAGCGACAACGGCGGGCGTCTGTACCGCACCGGTGACCTGGCACGTTACGACGCCGACGGCGTGATCGATTACGCCGGGCGTATTGACCACCAGGTGAAGATCCGCGGTTTGCGTATCGAACTGGGTGAAATCGAAGCGCGCCTGCTGGAGCTGCCGAGTGTGCAGGAGGCGGTGGTACTGGCCCTGGATGGCCTGAGCGGCAAGCAGTTGGTGGGTTATGTGGTACCTGCCGACAGCACGCAAGACGAGGGCGCACTGCGCGACAGCCTGCGGGAGGCGCTGAAGGTCGGCCTGCCGGATTACATGGTGCCTGCGCACCTGCTGCTGCTCGGCAAGCTGCCGGTAACACCGAACGGCAAGCTGGACCGCAAGGCCCTGCCGCAGCCGGATGCCAGCCAACTGCAAGGCGAGTACGTAGCGCCGCAGAGCGAGCTGGAACAGCAGATCGCGGCGATCTGGGCGGATGTGCTGAAGCTGGAGAGGGTCGGGTTGACCGACAATTTCTTCGCGCTGGGCGGTCACTCCCTGCTGGCCACCTCGGTGATCGTTCGCATACAGGAGCAAGCTGGTGTTTCGGCCGAACTGAAAGAACTCTTCGAGTTCCCTGTACTGGCCGACTTCAGTCGTCAGCTCGAAGGTAAGGCGCCAGTCGTCGACACCACCCAGGACCAATTGGCCAAGTCGCTGGCATTACTCGAAAGCTTGAGCACGGAGGAGCTCGATGAGCTGATTTCCTAGTCTTTGCGCGCGGCAGACTAAACGCGTCTCTCACCCATGGCGCAAACGGTGTAGGAGCGGCCTTGCGTCGCGAAAGGGCTGCGTAGTGGCCCCAGCAATTTAGGCGGCGAAGCTGAGACCCAGGGTCCGCTACGCAGCCCTTTCGCGACGCAAGGCCGCTCCTACGGGAATCGTGCACGAGGGGGGCCTAAATCCTTGGCAGTGCTCAATCGTCTAACTACGGAGGAAATTGAAGAGCTGATTTCTTAGGAGATTCCCTGTGCAAGAGCTGCTCGATACAGTCGTATCGTTGTCCACCCAAAAACGTAAGGCGTTGGCAGCCTTGCTCAAGAAACAAGGCGTCAACCTGTATGGGGTCACGCCGATCTTCCCGAGGGATCCAGAAGCGCCGGTACTGCTTTCCTATGCCCAGCAGCGGCTATGGATTCTGTCACAGCTGGGCGAGGTGGGTACCGCGTACAACCTCTCGTCCGTCCTGCGCTTCAAAGGGCATTTGGACACGGGTGCCCTGCAGCGTAGCTTCGAGGCTTTGATCGCCCGTCATGAGACCCTGCGCACCACGTTCCGCCTGGAAGCGGAGCAGGCCGTGCAGGTGGTCCATCCGCACAGTCCCTTCAAGTTGATGTTCGAGCAGTTGGAGCAGACCGATGACGCCAGCGTGCGTGGTCATGTCGAGCACGAAGCTCATCTGCCTTTCGACCTGCAAACCGGCCCGCTGCTGCGGGTGAAGTTGCTGGGCCTGGCACAGGACGAACATGTGCTGGTGCTGACCCTGCACCACATCGTGTCCGACGGTTGGTCGATGCCCGTGATGATCAATGAGCTGGTGCAGCTCTACCACGGCTACAGCCAAGGGCAGAAGGTGGACCTGCCTGTGCTGCCGGTGCAGTACGCCGACTACGCCACCTGGCAGCGTAACTGGATGGAGGCCGGCGAGCAGGCGCGACAGCTGGCCTACTGGACGGCGCAACTCGGTGACGAGCAACCCGTGCTGGCGTTGCCTGCCGATCGGCCGCGGCCAGCGATAAGCAGCTATCAGGGCGCCCGAATTACCGTGGCCATCGACAACACGTTGGCTGGCGCGCTGAAGCAATTGGCCCAGCAACAGGGCGCCACGCCCTTCATGGTGTTGCTGGCCAGCTTCCAGGCATTGCTGCACCGCTACAGCGGGCAGTCCGACATCCGCGTCGGTGTGCCGGTCGCCAACCGTAACCGGGTCGAGACCGAGCGGCTGATCGGCTTCTTCGTCAACACCCAGGTGCTGCGCGCCGAATTCGACCTGCAGATGACCTTCAATCAGCTGCTGCAACAGGTCAAGCAGCGTGCGCTAGGCGCTCAGGCGCATCAGGACCTGCCGTTCGAACAGCTGGTGGAGGCCCTGCAGACCGAACGCAACCTCAGCCACAGCCCTCTGTTCCAAGTGATGTACAACCACCAGACCCAGGCCAAAGGCGAGCGCCGCAGTTTGCCAGGCCTGGAAATGGAAGAGCTGGCCTGGGACAGCCACACGGCCAAGTTCGACCTGACCCTGGATACCTTCGAGCATGAGCAAGGCATCAGTGCTGCGCTGACCTATGCCACCGACCTGTTCGAGGCCAAGACCGTCGAGCACATGGCCAATCATTGGCTGAATCTACTGCAGGGAATCGTCCGCGAACCAGAGCAGCGCATTACCGACCTGCCTCTGTTGGCAGAGCATGAGCAGGCTCGGATCGTTCAGGACTGGAACCGCAACCCGACTAAATTCCCCAGCGAGCACACGCTCCATCAGTTGATCGAAGCCCAGGTCGAGTTATCGCCTGGTTCACCCGCCGTGAGTTTTGGCGCTCAGACACTGAGCTACGGCGAATTGAACCGCCGCGCCAACCGCCTGGCGCACAAGCTGCGCGAACTGGGCGTGGGGCCCGACGTGCTGGTGGGGCTTGCCGTAGAGCGCAGTCTGGACATGGTCGTGGGCCTGCTCGGCATCCTCAAGGCGGGCGGCGCCTATGTGCCGCTGGACCCGGAGTCCCCCCAGGATCGCCTCGCTTACCTGTTCGAGGACAGTGGCATCGGCTTGTTGCTGACCCAAAGCCACTTGCGTGACGCCTTGCCCATTCCGGCAGGCATCCAAAGCCTGAATCTGGACGAAACGGCACTGGCCGACTACAGCGAAGCCAACCTGGCTTGCGTGGTATCGCCGCAGAACCTGGCATACGTGATCTACACCTCCGGGTCCACTGGCAAGCCCAAAGGTGCACTGTTGACGCACCATAACGTGGTGCGTTTGTTCGCGGCCACCCAGGAGTGGTTCCGCTTCGACGCCAGTGACGTGTGGACGGTGTTCCACTCCTACGCGTTCGATTTTTCCGTGTGGGAGCTGTACGGCGCGCTGCTGTATGGCGGCAAGGCGGTCATCGTGCCGCGAGACGTGGCGCGTTCTTCGCAGGATTTCCATGCGTTGTTGCTCAGCGAGCAGGTAACGGTGCTGAACCAGACGCCATCGGCATTCCAGCAACTGATTCCGCTTGCCTGCGAAGCCGCGCGAGGCGGCAGCCAGCTGGCATTGCGGTATGTGGTGTTTGGCGGTGAGGCGCTGGATCTGAGCAGCCTCAAGCCATGGCTCGACGTATTCGGCGACCGTCAGCCACGCCTGATCAACATGTATGGCATCACCGAGACGACGGTGCATGTGACCTACCGGCCGATCAGCCTGGATGATCTCAAGAATGTTGGCAGCAGCCCCATTGGCGAGGTCATTCCAGACCTGAGTTGCTACTTGCTCGACGGCACCTTGAACACGATCGTGCCAGGCAGCCACGGTGAACTGATGATTGGCCAGGATGGCCTTGCGCGTGGCTATCACGGTCGTCCGGCGTTGACGGCTGAGCGTTTCGTGCCGAACCCTTTCGATAGCCAGGGCGGTCGCCTGTACCGCTCGGGCGATTTGGCCCGCTATGGCGGTGATGGCGTAATCGACTACCTGGGGCGAATTGATCACCAGGTGAAGATTCGTGGTTTCCGTATCGAGCTGGGTGAGATCGAAGCACGCCTGCAGGAGCAGGGCGCTGTGCGTCAGGGCGTGGTGCTGGCTCAGGATGGCCCGCAGGGCAAGCAGTTGGTGGGGTATGTGGTGCCGGGTGACAGCTCGGTCCTGGACAGCCTCGAAAGCCAGGTTCTTCTGCGGGGTTCCCTGCGCGAAGCGCTCAAGGCAAGCCTGCCGGACTACATGGTGCCGGCTCATGTGCTGTTCCTGGCCAGCTTGCCGCTGACCGGCAACGGCAAGTTGGATCGCAAGGCGCTGCCGCAACCGGATGCCAGCCTGCTGCAGGGCCAGTTCACTGCGCCGCAAAGTGCATTGGAGCAGCGGATTGCGGCGATCTGGGCCGATGTGCTGAAGCTGGACAACGTGGGCCTTTACGACAACTTCTTTGAGTTGGGTGGCCACTCCTTGCTGGCGACCCAGGTGATGGCTCGCCTGCAGGTTGAGCTGGGCATCAACCTGCCGCTCGCCTTGCTGTTCCAGGCGGAAAACCTGCAGGCATACGCAGCCATGATCAGTGGCTTGAATACCAATACCGATGCGGACCTGGACGACCTCCAGGACTTCATGAGCGAGCTTGAGGCAGTTTGAGATGCAAACGGATAACAGAAACATGGAACTGGTAAAACGCTTCATTGGCCTGCCCCTGCCGCAGCGCAAGCTGTTTCTTGAAAAGCTCGCATCGAAAGGCATGAGCCTTGCGCAGTTGCCGATCCCACAAAGCCGTGGTGATTTCGACCAAGTTCCGCTTTCCTTCGCTCAGCAGCGGCAGTGGTTTCTGTGGCAGCTTGAGCCGCAAAGTTCTGCCTACAACATTCCCGCTGCCTTGAAGTTCACCGGTGCGCTGGATATCGCCGCTTTGCAGCGCAGCTTCGAGTCGTTGATCGCCCGCCACGAAACGTTGCGCACTACCTTCCGGTTGGAGGGTGAGCAGACCGTACAGGTCATTCATCCGCACATGCCGTTCGAGCTGGTTGTGGAGGCTGTCGAGGCCACAGCGCCGAGCGGTGTTTGTGCCAGCCTGGAAGATGAGGCCCAGCAACCCTTCGATCTGGAGCATGGGCCGCTGATGCGGGCGAGGCTGCTGCAGTTGGGTGCGCAAGAGCACGTGCTCACACTGACGTTGCACCACATCGTGGCGGACGGATGGTCCTTGCCGGTGATGGTGGATGACCTGGTCAGGCTCTATGAGGGCTACAGCCAAGGCCGCGACGTGCTGTTGCCGACGCTGGCGATCCAGTACGCCGACTATGCCATCTGGCAGCGGGCCTGGATGCAGGCCGGTGAACAGGACCGGCAACTGGCCTACTGGAAAGAGCAGTTGGGGGACCAGCAGCCGGTGCTGGAGCTGCCGACTGATCGCCCGCGCCCGGCGGTCTACACCCAGCAAGGCGCACGGCTGGAAATCCCGTTGGGCGGGGAACTGGTCGGTTCGCTCAAGCAATTGGCACAGCAGCAGGGCGTGACACCCTTCATGCTGTTGCTCGCCAGCTTTCAAACGCTGTTGCACCGTTACTCCGGGCAGGCGGATATCCGCGTGGGTGTGCCGATCGCCAACCGCAACCGTGCCGAGACGGAGCGCCTGGCGGGCTTCTTCGTCAATACCCAGGTACTGCGTGCCGAATTCGAACTGAGCACCACCTTTACCGAGCTGCTGGAGCAGGTCAGGAAACGTGCATTGGGCGCACAGGCGCACCAGGACTTGCCGTTCGAACAACTGGTCGAGGCCTTGCAGCCAGAGCGCAGCCTCAGCCACAGCCCATTGTTCCAGGTGATGTACAACCACCAGACCGAGACCAAAAAGGGCGCAGGGCGCAACCTGCCTGGCCTGGTGATGGAAGAGATCGCCTCGGACAGCCACGTGGCCAAGTTCGACCTGGCACTGGACACGTTCGAGCACGAAGCCGGTATCAGCGCGGCGTTGACGTATGCGACCGATCTGTTCGATACGGCCACCGTCGAGCGCATGGCAGGGCACTGGTTGAACTTGCTCGTCAGCATCGCAGGGCAGCCGCACCAGCCTGTTGCTGGCTTGGCAATGCTGAGCCCGCACGAACAGCAGTTGGTCATCAAAGACTGGAACAGTACCCAAGCCGATTACCCTGCCGAACGCAGCCTGCACCAGTTGTTCGAGGCCCAGGTCAAGGTGTCACCCGATGCGCCGGCATTGCTGTTCGGCGAGCAGGTGCTGAGCTATACGACGTTGAATCAACGGGCCAACCAGTTGGCACACAGACTTCGCGAGCAGGGGGTGGGGCCGGATGTGCTGGTGGGCATCGCCATGGAGCGCAGCCCCGAAATGGTGGTTGGCCTGCTGGCGATCCTGAAGGCGGGTGGCGCCTATCTGCCGCTCGACCCTGAGTACCCGCAGGACCGTATCGAGTACATGCTTGAGGACAGCCAGTCGATCTTGCTGCTGTCCCAGTCGCACCTGCTTGCGCGCATGCCTGAAGCGTTTCATGCCCGGACCTTGTTGCTCGATCAGTTGTCGCTGGAGGGCTACCCGGTAACCGATCCGGTCTGCATGACCGAACCGGGCAATCTGGCCTACAGCATCTACACCTCCGGGTCCACGGGCAAACCCAAGGGCGTGTTGATCGAGCATCGCAACGTAACGGCGCTGATTGGCTGGGCGCTGACCGTCTATAGCCAACAGGACCTGTGTGGTGTGCTGGCATCTACTTCGATCTGTTTCGACCTGTCGGTGTGGGAGCTGTTCGTCACGCTGTCGGCTGGAGGCTACGCGGTGCTCGCTGCCAACGCCCTCGAGCTGCCGCACCTGGCGGCCAAAGACCGGGTGCGTCTGGTCAACACCGTGCCATCGGCGATCAAGATGCTGCTTGAGACCGGCGAACTGCCGGCGACCGTGCGCACCATCAACCTTGCTGGAGAGGCGCTGAAGCAGTCGCTGGTCGACGAGTTGTATGCGACCGGGCATGTGCAGCAGGTTTATGACCTGTACGGCCCCTCCGAGGACACCACCTACTCCACCTTTACCCTGCGTTGCGCCAATGGCAGGGCGAACATCGGCCGGCCGATTGCCAACAGTGCGGTTTATCTGCTGAGTGAGGCCGTAGCGCCGGTACCGGTAGGGGTAAACGGTGAGTTGTACATGGCCGGTGCTGGGTTGGCACGGGGTTATCTCGGCCGCCCTGGGTTGACGGCCGAACGCTTCATTCCTGATCCGTTCGATGAGCAGGGCGGCGGCAGGATGTACCGCACCGGGGACCTTGCCCGTTATCAGGACAATGGGCTGATCGAGTACGCAGGTCGCATCGATCATCAGGTGAAGATCCGCGGGTTCCGTATCGAACTGGGGGAGATCGAGTCACGTCTGCAGGCTCAGGAGGCTGTCCGCGAAGCGGTCCTGTTGGCTCAGGACGGCCCAACTGGCAAACAGCTGGTAGGTTATGTGGTGCCGGCCGACGAGACCGTGATGGCCACCCTCGCGCGGCAATCAGCGCTGCGCGATGCGCTGCGTGGCCAGCTCAAGCAAACCCTGCCGGAGTACATGGTGCCAGCGCAGTTGGTATTCCTTGAGGCGCTGCCGCTGACCCCGAATGGCAAGCTGGATCGCAAGGCACTACCGCAGCCCGATATCAGCCTGTTCCAAGTGGAATACCTTGAACCTCGTACTGAACTGGAGCGGGATATTGCGGCTGTCTGGGCCGGCGTGTTGAAACTGGACAAGGTAGGGCTTACCGACAACTTCTTCGAACTCGGTGGCGACTCGATCATTTCCTTGCAGGTGGTCAGCCGTGCGCGCCAGGCGGGCATCCACTTCACGCCCAAGCAACTGTTCCAATACCAGACCGTACAAGGTTTGGCTTCGGTTGCCCGGTGTGCGGACAACGTTGTCATCGACCAGGGGGCAGTTACCGGCACCACGCCGCTGACTCCGGTTCAGCACTGGTTCTTCGATCAGGCGATGGCGCAACCTCACCACTGGAACCAGTCGGTGCTGCTGGCACCAAGCGTGAGCATTGATCCGCAGCATCTGGCTACGGCGCTGCAACGCGTGCTGCAGCAGCATGACGCCCTGCGCCTTGGTTTCGATCAGGCAGACGGACAGTGGCAAGGCACGTTCAATGAGGTCGATACGCAGGGCATCCTGTGGGATCGCTCGTTTAGCGACATGGACTCGCTTTTGCACGCAGCCGGTGAGGCGCAGCGCAGTTTCGCGCTCGGCGGCCCGTTGGTGCGGGTGCTACTGGGCACGCTGCCGCAGGGTGAACAGCGACTGCTATTGGTCGTCCATCACCTGGTCGTTGACGGTGTGTCATGGCGCGTGCTGCTGGAGGACCTGCAGCAGGCCTACATGGCAGCCTCGGCCGGCCAGCCTGCCGAACTGCCTGCCAAGACCAGCGCCTACAAGGCGTGGGCCGAACGTTTGCAGGCTTATGCCAAGAGTGCCGATCTGGCCCAGGAGCTGACCTACTGGCACGCACAACTGCAACATGCTGACGATGATTTGCCTCGTGATCATCAGCAAGGTGGGAATCAAGTAAGTCACGCCGCCTATGCGAGCACCCATCTGGACGCGGAGTGGACCCGCAAGCTTCTGCATGAAGCGCCCATGGCCTACCGTACCCAGATCAACGACCTGCTGCTTGCAGCGCTGGCGCGGGTGGTAGCACGTTGGACCGGGCGCTCCAACGTGCTGGTACGCCTTGAAGGACATGGCCGCGAGGACGTGTTCGACGACCTGGACCTGACACGCACCGTGGGCTGGTTCACCAGTATCTATCCGGTGAGCCTGAGCGCTCAGGCGCAACTGGATAGCTCGATCAAAGTCATCAAGGAACAACTGCGGGCAGTACCCAACAAAGGTATTGGTTACGGGCTGCTGCGCTATCTTGGCAGCGATGACAGTCGGCAGGTTCTGGATAACCTGCCGCAGGGCGAAATTGTCTTCAACTACCTGGGGCAATTGGACGGCAGTTTCCAGGAAGAAGGCAGCGTCTTCACGCCTGCCAAGGAGTACGGCGGGGCCAATCAAAGCGACGATGCGCCATTGGGTAGCCTGTTGGCATTGAACGGGCAGGTTTACGCTGGCGAGCTGAAGATGGGGTGGACCTTCAGCCGGGAACTGTTCAACGAGTCGACCATTCAGCGGTTGGCTGATGAGTACGCCGAGGAACTCAAGGCGCTCATCACTCATTGCTGCCAGAGAACGAATCGTGGGATTACCCCGTCGGATTTCCCTCTGGCGTGCTTGAGCCAGGCTCAACTGGATAGCCTGCCCGTACCCGCTGCCGACATCGCCGATATCTACCCGTTGGCACCCATGCAGCAGGGCATGTTGTTCCATACACTGTATGAGCAGGCGGCCGGCAACTACATTAACCAGCTACGGGTGGACGTGGACGGCTTGGACGTGGAGCGTTTCAGGCAGGCCTGGCTGGGGGCACTGGGTGCGCACGATATTCTGCGAACCAGTTTCGTCTGGCAGGGGGATCTGGACCAAGCGGTGCAGATCGTGCACAAGCATGTCGAGCTGCCGTTCAAAGAACATGACTGGCGTAATCAAGCGACAGAAGATCATGCACTTGAGGCATTGGCCGAACGCGAGCGACAGCGCGGTTTTGTGTTGGATGCAGCACCTTTGCTGCGCCTGGTGCTGGTAAGGACAGCTGAAAATCGACATCACCTAATATGCACCCATCATCACATCCTGATGGATGGATGGAGTACCTCGCGTCTGTTGGGTGAAGTGCTCCAGCGCTATGTTGGCCACCATCTGCCGGCCCAGACGATGCACTATCGCGACTATATTGCCTGGTTGAAGCGCCAGGACGCTGGCGCTGCCGAAACCTTCTGGAAGGCTCAACTGGCCGAGCTGCAGGAACCCACTCGCCTGCTCCGGGCAACACGAATGTCCCCACCAGCGAGCGCTTCTGGGTATGACGCCCATCACCAAGTGTTCGATCGTGCACAGACTTTGTCGATCGAAGCCTTTGCCCGGGCCAATCGGGTCACGGTCAACACGCTTGTGCAGTCGGCATGGCTGCTGCTATTACAGCGCTACACTGGTCAGGCTAGCGTGGCTTTCGGCGCGACTGTGGCAGGTCGCCCCGCAGACCTGCCAGGCGTGGAAGAGCAGATCGGTCTATTCATCAACACCCTTCCTGTGGTGGGCACACCGCGTGCTGAGCAAACCGTCGCGGATTGGATTTCTCAGGTCCAGGCGGGCAACCTCGCAGTGCGTGAATACGAACATACACCGTTGAACGAAGTGCAACGGTGGGTTGGGCTGGGCGGTGAGTCCCTGTTCGATAACGTCTTGGTGTTCGAAAACTACCCAGTATCCGAAGCCCTGCAGCAGGGAGCACCTCAGGGGCTGCGTTTTGGTGAAGTCGCGAATCGCGAACAGACCAACTACCCGCTTACCGTGCTGGTTAACCTCGGTTCGACGCTCTCGATTCAGTACAGCTATGATCAAGCACTATGGGCCAACCCTGCCATCTGCCAGGTAGCGGAACACTTCCAGAATCTTTTGCATGCCTTGGTCCTTGATGCAACACGAGTAATCGGCGACCTGCCGTTGATGGGGGCGCAGGAGCAAGCTCTGGTCATAAAGGACTGGAACCACAGCCAGAAGAGTTTCCCAAGTGATCGTACGCTTCATCAATTGATCGAGGCCCAGGTCGAAGCCTCACCACATGCGCCCGCGCTGAGCTTTGGCGAACAGACGCTGAGCTATGATGAATTGAACCGTCGCGCCAACCAGCTGGCGCACAAGCTACGTGAGCTTGGCGTAGGCCCGGACAGTCTGGTGGGCATTGCTGTCGAACGCAGCCTGGAGATGGTCGTAGGTTTGCTGGGCATCCTGAAGGCCGGTGGCGCCTATGTACCGCTGGACCCGCAATCCCCGCAGGATCGCCTGAGCTACCTATTAGAAGACAGCGGCATTGATCTGCTGCTGACCCAGGGGCACCTGCGTGAAGCCTTGCCAATTCCTGCCGGCATCCACTGTGTGAACCTCGGCGACGCATCGCTGGCCGACTACAGCGAAGCCAATCCGCAGGTAGCTGTTTCGCCACACAACCTGGCCTATGTGATCTATACCTCGGGTTCCACTGGCAAGCCTAAAGGGGCACTGCTCGCTCACCACAACGTGGTGCGCTTGTTCGCGGCAACCCAGGATTGGTTCCAGTTCGACGCTAGCGACGTGTGGACAGTGTTCCATTCCTATGCCTTCGACTTCTCGGTCTGGGAGTTGTATGGCGCATTGCTGTATGGCGGCAAGGCCGTCATTGTCCCGCAGGATGTGGCGCGTTCTTCGCAGGACTTCCACGCCTTGCTGGTAAGCGAGAAGGTGACGGTGCTCAATCAGACACCTTCGGCGTTCCAGCAACTTATACCGATCGCCTGCGAGGCAGCACAGGCCGGCAATCAGTTGGCTTTACGTCACGTTGTGTTTGGCGGTGAGGCTCTGGATGTGAGCAGCCTCAAACCGTGGTTCGAGGTGTTTGGTGATGCCCACCCACGCATGATCAACATGTATGGGATCACCGAAACCACTGTACATGTGACCTACCGCCCGATCTGCCGGGATGACTTGAAAAATGTCGGCAGCAGCCCGATTGGCGAGGCTATTCCCGACCTGACCTGGTACCTGCTCGACGATGCTCTGAATCCGATCGTACCGGGTAGCCAGGGTGAGTTGATGATCGGTCAGGACGGGTTGGCTCGCGGTTATCACGGTCGGCCGGCATTGACCGCTGAACGCTTCGTGCCGAACCCGTTCGATACCCAAGGAGGGCGCTTGTATCGTTCGGGCGACTTGGCACGTTACTGCGGCGACGGGGTGATCGAATACCTGGGGCGGATTGACCATCAGGTGAAGATTCGCGGATTCCGAATTGAGCTGGGGGAAATCGAGGCACGTCTGCAAGACCAGGTTGCTGTGCGCCAAGGCGTGGTACTGGCCCAGGATGGCCCAAGTGGCAAACAGTTGGTGGGCTACGTGGTGCCGGCCGATAGCGCGGTCCTGGAAAGTTTCACAGCCCAGGCTTTACTGCGCGATGCCTTGCGCGAAACGCTCAAGGCGAGCTTGCCGGAATACATGGTACCGGCTCATGTGCTGTTCCTCGCCAGCTTGCCGTTGACCGGCAATGGAAAGCTGGACCGCAAGGCCTTGCCCCAAGCGGATGCGAGCCTGCTGCAGGGCGAATATGTCGCCCCGCAGAGCGCGCTTGAGCAACAGATAGCAGGTATCTGGGCCGATGTGCTGAGGCTGGACAAGGTCGGTCTGAACGACAACTTCTTTGAATTGGGTGGCGACTCCATCGTGTCATTGCAGGTGGTCAGCCGTGCGCGTCAGCAGGACATTCAGTTTACGCCCAAAGATTTGTTCCAGAATCAGACTGTGCAAGCACTGGCTGCGGTTGCGCAGCGTTCGACCAGTACAGCTATCGACCAAGGGGCAGTTATCGGCGCTACTGCGCTGTTGCCGATTCAGCATTGGTTCTTCAACGCTGATATTCCTCAGCGTCATCATTGGAACCAGTCCGTGTTGCTGATGCCGCACGAGACCTTGGCGCCGGAGCCGTTGAACAAGGCTCTGCAGGCTGTCGTGGCGCATCACGATGCGTTGCGTCTGCGCTTCGAACAGGGCAATGATGGTTGGCAGGGTTCATTCAGCGATGCCATGTGCGAAGTACTCTGGTGCCGCAAGGTCGACGATGCGCAGGCTCTGCAGCACCTGGCGGTCGAAGCCCAGCGCAGCCTTGATCTTCAACAGGGGCCGTTGCTTCGGGCAGTACTGGCGGAGTTGGCTGATGGAACTCAACGGCTGCTGTTGGTAATTCACCATCTGGTGGTGGATGGCGTCTCCTGGCGCGTGCTGCTGGAGGACCTGCAACAGGCTTACCAGGCGCAGCAAGCTGGCCATCCGCTGAAATTGCAGGCCAAGACCAGTTCATTCAAAAACTGGGTCGAGCATTTGCAAGGCTATGCCACAAGCGACAGCCTGCGATCAGAACTGAGCTACTGGCAGGCGCAGTTGCAAGGGACGAGTGATGAGCTGCCCTGTGATTATCCGCACGGCAGTAACCTGGAGCGCGACTCGGCGTCGGTCAGTATCCGTCTGGACCGGGAACTCACGCGACAACTCCTGCAGGAAGCACCGGCAGCCTATCGTACGCAGATCAATGACCTGCTGCTGACCGCGCTGGCACGGGTGATCGGCCGCTGGACCGGTCGCTCCGATGTGCTGGTGCGTCTGGAGGGCCATGGACGTGAAGACCTTTTCGACGGCGTCGACCTGAGTCGCACCGTGGGCTGGTTTACCAGCGTGTACCCGGTAAAACTCAGCCCGAAAACCAGCCTTGTCGATTCGATCAAGACCATCAAGGAGCAGTTGCGAGCGGTGCCTAACAAAGGCCTCGGCCATGGTCTGTTGCGCTACCTGGGCAGCCCGGAGGCGCAGGCGACCTTAGCGGCTTTGCCGCGTGGCGAGATTGTGTTCAACTACCTCGGGCAGTTCGACGCAAGCTTCGACCAGCAGTCGGGCTTGTTCGTCCCAGCGAAGGAATATGCTGGCGCCACTCAGGACGAGCATGCACCGCTAGGCAGCCTGTTGGCCCTGAATGGCCAGGTTTACGGCGGTGAGCTGAAACTGGGTTGGAGCTTCAGTCGGGCACTGTTCGACGAGTCCACCATCCAGCGCCTTGCCGACGACTATGCGCAAGAGCTTACGGCGCTGATTACCCATTGCAGCGAGCTTGAGCACCGTGGAGTGACGCCTTCGGACTTCCCGCTGGCCGAGCTTACACAGTTGCAGCTCGACAGCCTGCCGCTGCCTGCCGAGCAGATTGCCGATATCTATCCGCTATCGCCGATGCAGCAGGGCATGTTGTTCCATACCTTGTACGAGCAGCAGTCCGGTGACTACATCAACCAGCTGCGGGTCGATGTTCACGGCTTGGATGTGGAGCGTTTCAAGCAGGCCTGGCAGGCGGCGGTGGATACTCACGCCATCCTGCGGACCGGCTTTGTCTGGCAGGGCGAACTGGACCGGGCGGTTCAGGTGGTGCACAAGCAGGTCGTGCAAGCGCTCGTCGAGTATGACTGGCGAGGCCAGCCGGCGTTGCAGGAGGCCGTGCAAACGCTGGCTGAAAGTGAGCGACAAGCTGGCTTCGAGCTCGACCAGGTACCGTTGCAGCGTCTTACGCTGGTGCGCACGGACGACAATTGTCATCACTTGATCTACACCAACCATCACATTCTGATGGACGGCTGGAGCACCTCGCGCTTGCTGGGTGAAGTTCTGCAGCGATATGCAGGGCAACATGTACCGGCGCTGACGGCGCCCTATCGCGATTACATCGCTTGGCTGCAGCGCCAGGATGCAACGGCCGCTGAAACCTTCTGGAAGGCTCAACTGTCCACGTTGGAAGAGCCGACACGACTGTCGCAAGTGGTACGTCACGGTGCTGGCGAGCTGCATGGCCAGGGTGAATACCATCAGGTGTTCGACTCCGCGCAGACCCAACGCATCGAGGCCTTCGCTCGCGCCAACCGGGTTACCGTCAATACCCTGGTGCAATCGGCATGGTTGCTGTTGCTGCAACGCTATACCGGGCAGTCCACTGTTTGCTTCGGCGCCACAGTGGCAGGGCGCCCGGCGGACCTGCCAGGGGTGGAGGAACAGATCGGTCTGTTCATCAATACCTTGCCGGTAATCGGGTCGCCGCGTTGCGAGCAGACTGTAGCCGAGTGGATTGCACAGGTGCAGGCGTGCAACCTGGCGTTGCGCGAGTTTGAACATACGCCGCTGAATGCTGTTCAGCGGTGGGCGGGCCTCGGGGGGGAAGCACTTTTCGACAGCCTCCTGGTATTCGAGAACTACCCGGTGTCACAAGCCTTGCAGGAGGGTGCGCCAGACGGCTTGCGCTTCGGGCAGGTCGCCAACCTGGAACAGACCAACTATGCCCTCACCCTGGCGGCTACCATGGGTGAAACACTGTCGATTCAGTACAGCCATGCCCGTGCCTCTTGGGGCGATGCTGCCGTCGAGCGCCTGGCGGAGCACTTCGCAAACCTGCTGCGAGCACTGGTCGAAGATGCCAACGTAGCGATCGGAGAGTTGTCGCTCCTGGGGGGCGCCGAACGCCAGTTGCTTCTCGATGACTGGAATCGCAGCGAGGCAATTGCCTTGTCGGGCCAATGTGCCCATCAACGCTTCGAGGCGCAAGCCAATGAGCGGCCGAATGCTGTGGCGCTGGTATTCGGTGAGCAGCAGCTGAGCTACCGTGAACTGGACGTGCAAACCAATCGTTTGGCCCACCTGCTGATCGCGCGTGGGGTTACCGCCAACAGCCTGGTTGGGGTCGCTGCGGAGCGTGGCCTTGCGCTTGCCGTCGCATTGATCGCCATTCACAAGGCGGGAGCAGCCTACGTGCCGCTCGACCCTGAGTATCCGCAGGATCGCCTGGCCTATCTAATCAAGGACAGCGGTATTGGATTGCTGTTGGCAGATGCAGTGTCCATGAAGCGACTGCCGGTTCCTGCCGACCTGCCTTGTGTTGGCCTCGAACCTGGAACGCGGTGGTTGGAAACATTCAGCGCCGCGCCCCTGCAATGCGCGGTCACGCCGGACAGCCTGGCCTATGTCATCTACACCTCCGGCTCCACCGGTATGCCTAAAGGCGTGGCCATACCTCATCATGCCCTCTCGGTTTTCTGCGAGGTCGCCAGCGGCTACTCGCGGCTGACTGCCGATGACCGGGTGCTCCAATTCGCCACGTTCAGCTTTGACGGATTCATCGAGCAGTTCTTCCCGCCATTGTCCTGTGGGGCGTGCGTGGTGATGCGTGATCAGCAGCTCTGGGACACCGACACCTTCAGCGAGCAGGTCATACGTCATGGCGTCACGGTGGCCGATTTACCGGCGGCCTACTGGCGTCTGCTGGCGCTGGATCGACGTGAACCGCAAGCCTATGGCCAGTTGAAGCAGATCCATGTCGGTGGTGAAGCTGTCGCACTAGATGGTCTGCAGGCGTGGCTGGCAGATGGCCCGGCGAATGTGCGGCTGCTCAATACTTATGGGCCGACCGAGGCCACTGTGGTTGCTACGACTTATGACTGCTCGAGACTGGCGCAAGCACCCTTGCCGGAGAGCGGGGTACCGATTGGTCGCGCAATTGGCGGGCGGGTGATGCGGGTGCTGGATGACAGCCTGTCGCCTACACCGATCGGTGTTCCGGGGGAGTTGTACATCGGTGGCGATGGCTGCCTGGCGCGCTGTTACCACCAGCGCCCGTCGCTGACTGCCGAACGGTTCATCCCTGACCCGCTGGCTGAAAAAGGTGGCGCACGGTTGTACCGCACGGGTGACCTGGGTTATTTCGATGAGCAGGGTGAACTTGCCTATCGTGGCCGCGCCGACCATCAGGTCAAGGTACGCGGTTTCCGCATCGAGCTTGGTGAGGTCGAACAACATCTGCAAGCGCATCCACAGGTGCGCGAGGCGGCGGTGATTGCCGTGGATCATGCTGGCGGCAAACAGCTGTGTGGTTATGTAGTGCCAGCGGAGGGTGCGCCCGATGAACCTGCATTGCGCGACGCGTTAAGGGAGTCGCTCAAGAGCAGCTTGCCGCACTACATGGTTCCGAGCTACCTCATAGTGCTAGATAAGATGCCCATGACGCCGAGTGGGAAGCTTGACCGCAAGCGTCTGCCTAGCGTCGATCAAAGCCAGTTGCACAACCAATACGTGGCGCCCTGTAATGAGATTGAGCAGAACTTGGCGGATATCTGGGCGGCTGTACTCAAACTCGAAAAAGTTGGGGTCACCGATAACTTCTTCGAGCTAGGGGGCGACTCGATCATTTCCCTGCAGGTTGTAAGTCGGGCCCGCCAGGTCAGCATCCAATTCTCTGCGAAAGAGTTGTTCCAGCATCAGACGGTACGCCAACTGGCGGCTGTCGCACGCCGTGAAGAGGGGACATCGATCGACCAAGGCCCTGTCACCGGGTCTAACGCGTTGACGCCCATCCTGCAGTGGTTCTTTGAGGAGGACATTCCATCACGTCACCACTGGAACCAATCGGTGCTGCTCAAGACCCGAGAGCCTGTGATGGCCGAGTGGTTGGAAGCTTCGTTGCGAACATTGCTTACGCATCATGACGCGCTGCGTCTGCGTTTTGCATCACAGCAGGGCAGTTGGCAGGCGCAGTTTGCCACTGACACCGATCAGGATTTGGTGTGGGTGCGCAGGCTGGAAACGGCACAAGAGCTTGCTCCATTACTGGAGCACGCCCAGCGCAGTCTGGATCTGGCACAAGGCCCGTTATTGCGAGCAGTGCTGATCGAAATGCCGGATGCTACACAGCGAATACTTCTGGTGATCCATCACCTCGTGGTTGATGGCGTGTCGTGGCGGATACTGTTAGAAGACTTGCAGCAAGCCTATAAATCACAAAGCACCGGACAGCCGCTGACGCTGCCAGCGAAGACCAGCTCGTTCAAGGCATGGGCTGAGCGTCTGCAGGCATATGCCACAGCCCCCGTACTGCAAGAGCAATTGAATTATTGGCAAGACCAGTTGCGAAATGTGGACGATGCGCTCCCTTGTGATCACCCCCAAGGCAGTAATCAGATCAAGTGTGCCACCAGCGTAAGCAGTCGACTCGATGCTGAGTGGACGCGAAAGCTGTTGCAGGATGCACCCGCAGCCTACCGGACGCAGATCAATGATCTTCTACTAACAGCCTTGGCCTGCGTGGTCGGACGATGGACTGGACGCTCCAACGTGCTGGTACGCCTGGAAGGCCATGGTCGCGAAGATATATTCGACGACGTTGACCTGAGTCGTACGGTCGGCTGGTTTACCAGCATGTACCCGGTCCGTCTCAGCCCGCAGCTGACAATCGACAATTCGATCAAGGCCATCAAGGAACAACTGCGCGCAGTGCCAGACAAGGGGCTGGGCTACGGCCTGCTACGTTATCTTGGGGGCGAGGAATGCGCGGCGACGCTGGCGGCATTACCGCAGGGCGAAATCGTCTTCAACTATCTGGGACAGTTCGACGGCAGCTTCGATGAGCCATCAGGGTTATTCGTGCCGGCCAAAGAAAATGCGGGCTCTACGCAGGACCCGAACTCGTCTCTAGGTAGCCTGCTGACTTTGAATGGTCAAGTGTTCGGGGGGGCGCTGGAGCTTTCCTGGTCCTATAGCCGCGAGCTGTTCGATGAATCGACCATCCAGGGGCTGGCAGATGCGTATACCGAGGAATTGAAAGCGCTGATCGCACATTGCTGCCAGAAGCCGCATCAAGGCGCGACCCCATCGGACTTCCCGCTGGCCGGCCTTACACAGGCACAGATGGACAGCCTGCCTGTGCCTGTGGCGCAAGTAGCCGACATCTATCCGTTGTCACCGATGCAACAGGGCATGTTGTTCTACAGCGGTCAGGGTGGCGAAACGGGGCTTTACATAAACCAGACTTCGGTCGCTGTCGAAGGGTTGGAAGTCGAGCGATTCGTTGAAGCGTGGAATCAAGTGATTGCGCGTCACGATATTCTGCGCACCGGATTCTGGTCGTCTGCGCAGTTGGGACACCCCCTGCAGATTGTTCATCGACAAGTGGACTTGCCTGTACGCGTACTCGATTGGCGGGACCGGGATGCTGCCGAAAGCGCGCTGCAAGTGCTGGTAGATGGCGATGCGGCGCAAGATTTCGACATGCTGCGGGCGCCATTGATGAGGGTGACACTGGTGAGGCTGGACGATCAGCGGATGCAGCTGATCTGGACGCGCCACCATATTTTGATGGACGGTTGGAGCAATTCACGTCTGCTGGGTGAAGTGTTCCAGGCTTACCATGGCCAAGCCTTGGTGGGGGCTGCTGGGCGCTTCGGTGAATACATTCGTTGGCTTGAAGCACAATCGCAGAAGGAACTGGAGACGTTCTGGACGGCCAAGGTGAGCCAGATTGAAAGCCCGACACTGCTCGCCCAGGCAGTATTACCAAGGCCGGACACCGACTTGTCAGGGCACGCGGCGCTTTACTTGCATTGGGATTTAGAGCGTACGGAGCGGCTGCGCTTGACAGCGCAAGGCCTACGTGTGACGCCCAACACGCTTGTGCAGGCAGCTTGGCTGCTGCTGTTGCAGCGCTACAGCGGACAAGAGGCAGTATGCTTTGGTGCCACTGTAGCTGGTCGGCCAGCCAGCCTGCCAGGTGCTGACGAAATGCTGGGCTTGTTCATCAATACCTTGCCTGTGGTGCAAGCACCTGCTGCCCAGCAGCGAGTCTGTGACTGGTTACAGCAACTGCAGAGCTACAACCTGGAACTACGCGATCATGAGCATGCGGCGTTGTCCAATGTTCAGCGTTGGGCCGGGCGCCCAGGCCAGGCATTGTTCGACAGCATTCTGGTGTTCGAGAACTACCCAATCGATGAGCGCTTGAACAGTAGCAGCAACAACGCTCTGCAATTTGGTGAGGCCAACGATCGCGATGTCACAAACTATGCGATGGATCTGGCTGTGCACCTGACTGATACCTTCTCGGTCGAATTCATGTACTTACGCGACAGTTTCAGCGAGGCCGGTACTGCTGCGATTCGCGATAGTTTCGAGTGCTTGCTCAACGCGATTCTGGCGAATCCGCAGGCTACCGTGGGTAGCCTGGACATGCTTAGCCCTGCCCAGATAAAGCAAGCCAGCCAGCGCAACGAGTTGCACACGAACCCAGTCGACATGCCGCTTTTGGCCAAGCGCATCTGCGCGCAGGCTCAGGCACAGCCTGACGCAGTGGCGCTGATCTGCGGCGAGCAGCAACTGACCTACAGCGAACTGGAGGAACGCGCTAACCGTCTTGCCCACTACTTGATAGCGTTGGGTGCCAAACCTGAAACAACGGTGGGTGTTGCACTGGAGCGCTCGGTGGAAGTGATCATCGCTTTCTTCGCAGTGATGAAAACAGGTGCTGCTTATGTGCCTCTGGACATCGATTACCCTCAGGATCGACTGCAGTGGATCGTCGAAGATTCGGCAATGCACTTGCTGCTGACCAGTAGTGGTTTGCGTCAGCGCTTCACCGAGGTGGCGCAATGTGTAGAACTGGACCTTTTGGACACGGTGGGCCTCACGGCGAGCGTGCCGCAGGTGCAGGTGCAAGATGACAATCTTGCCTACCTGATCTACACCTCCGGTTCGACCGGTAAGCCCAAAGGCGTGGCGGTCAGCCATGGGCAGATCCGCATGCATTGCCTGGCCATTGCCAAACTCTACGAGATGGATGAACGCACGCGCGAGTTGCTGTTCATGTCATTCGCTTTTGATGGTGCTCAAGAGCGTTGGTTGTCGACGCTGACGTCGGGTGGATGCCTGGTCATTCGCGAAAACCGCCTCTGGACCGCTGAAGAGACGTGGCAAGTGTTGCATGCACAACGCATCGATATCGCTTGCTTCCCTCCGGCCTATCTCCAGCAGTTGGCAGAGTTCGGCGAAACCCAACAGCAAGCAGCACCACCTGTTCGGATCTACTGTTTCGGTGGCGATGCGGTGCCAGATGCCTTGTTCGAGTTGGTCAAACGCACATTGCGTCCGCAGTACTTGACCAATGGCTACGGACCGACAGAAACGGTGGTAACACCCTTGCTGTGGAAAGTGTCGGCAGAACAGTCCTGTCAGGCGGTGTATGCACCGATCGGTGAGCGGGTCGGCGAGCGAACCTTGCACGTCCTGGACCAGAACCTGAACCCATTGCCTGATGGTGTGGCCGGCGAGTTGTATATTGGGGGCCATGGACTGGCGCGTGGTTATCACCAGCGTGCGGCGCTCACCTCCGAACGCTTTGTCGCGGACCCGTTCGCCGTGGGTGCACGCCTTTATCGTACAGGTGACCGAGTTCGCAGGCGTGCCGATGGCGTTATCGATTTCATTGGCCGCCTGGACAACCAACTGAAAATACGTGGCTTCCGAATCGAACCGGGCGAGATCGAAGCACGTCTGCGCAATCAGGTGGATGTCCGCGACGCGGTGGTTGTTGCGCGTGAAGGCGCCATCGGCAAACAACTCGTAGGCTATGTGGTAAGTGGCGCTCAGGCAGCCACTGCTACGCAGCTTCGTGAAGCTTTGCGGTGCGAGCTACCTGACTACATGGTACCCGCGCAGATTGTGGTACTGGAGGCGATGCCGCTTACACCGAACGGCAAGATTGACCGTAATGCGTTGCCGGCGCCCGACTTTGTCGGCCATAGGATGCACCTTCCTCCGCGCAACAACGTAGAGCAGGCCTTGGCGCAGATCTGGCAAGAGGTGTTGAGCGTTGATCAGATCGGCATCAATGACAACTTCTTCGAGCTGGGTGGCGATTCTCTGCGGGTGTTGAAAATGCTGTCCAAGGTTCGCTCGCATGTCGGTCTGCATTTGGATCTGAAGCTACGCGATGTGATGGCAAAGCCGACTATTGGTGAGCTGTCGGGCTACTCAAGCGTAGAGGTGGATCTTGACCCCGTGCTGTTACTCAATGCTCGTGTTGAGACGGCTACGCCGCTTTTCTGTCTGCATGCAGGCTTTGGCACTGTATTTGACTACGAGCCACTGGCGCGTCGTCTAGAAGGTGTGTGCAGTGTGTATGGCGTGCAGTGCCGTATGTTGCTTGATCGTCAGTGGAAGGACGAGTCTCTTCAGGCGATGGCCATCGATTATGCGCAGTACATCCGTCAGAAACAGCCAGAAGGGCCGTATCGACTTGCAGGCTGGTCATTGGGTGGCACGCTCGCAATATTGGTGGCTCAGGAACTGGAAATCCAAGGCGAGACAGTTGCAATGCTTGGTCTGGTGGACAGTTTTGTTCCTCAAGCAACTGATGATCAGACGGCAGAGGATTGGAGCGATGACTTGCACGGCTTCCTCAGCGTGTTGCTGGGCGTTTCCAAGGACGCGCTGGAGGTTCCACCTGTACCCGCTGGCATGGGGGGCGCGTCACTGCAGCTGCTTATTGAGGAGATTCGTTCTAACCCGCTCGGGCAATCTATGTACGCCGATATCGACAGCTCTGAACTGGCTCATACGTTCGAGGTGGCGATGCGTTTGAAAGCGTTGTCGCTCAACATTTCAAGCTTGCCTCGGCTCAAGGCTCGTGCGACATGCTGGTGGGCGGGGCATGTGACGCCTGCATGGAACATCACTGTTCGCACAAGTCAGTCGGTGGCTGCAGGGCATTACGACATTCTCAAGCATGCTGACGTAATTGAGGGCTTAGCGGCGCAGTGGTTGTTGGAGGGCTCCATGATCGATTGAGCGAGGTTGATTGATTTATCCAGCGTCAATTGACATGGCCCCGATCCCGCACCTTGAGGTTGCGGGTTCGGGGCCATGCGCTTTTTAGGCACCACGAAAAACGAGAGAAATCCACTAGCACAGCAGAGTGATTGGCTATGGAACGGACAGTGTCTTATGAATTTCGCGGGCACGCTCGTTAAGCGCTTGCTGTGAGCTCCCCGCAGCCTGACGTCACTAAAGTCCTATCGCATGGCAAGCAAGCTCAGGTGAGGCGGCGCTTGGTGGGGAGGATTTTAGTGCGCGGCCTTTCGAACAGTCGACACAGTAACAGGAGGGATTGATACAGAGAGGACGAGAGGATCAGAGAGGGGGGAGAGCAGCAGAGTATGGCCAGACCCAGGAGCAAGCCCAGGTTCTGGCCAACGAGCCTCAGAAGTCGTAGCGCAGTGTTACCGTGGCGTTGCGTGGTGCCCCGTAATGACCATAACTGCCAGCCATGCCAGCGTAGTACTTCTTGTCGAAAATATTATTGACGTTCAAGGTGGCGGCAAGGCTCTCATTGATCCGGTAGCGCGCCATCAGGCTGGTGACGAAGTAGTCATCCTGGGTCACATGGCTGTTGTAGCGGGCAAAGTTCAGCGTGGATTTCGAGTTCCAGTTCACACCACCGCCCAGGGTCAGTTTTTCCCACTCGCCAGGCAGTCGGTAAGTGTTCCAGAAGCGGAAGGTGTCCATCGGTAGTTGCGGGGTCAGGCGCTTGCCGTCAGCATCTTCGGTGCGGGTATGACTATAGCCGGTAAAGACATTCCAGCCGGGCAGCACTTCGCCCGACAATTCTACGTCCACACCTTTGGTTTCTGCACCGTCAACTGCGCGAGAAGCGATGAGACCACCCGAGTCAGGAACCACTTCATTGGTCGACTCGGCCAGGTTGTCTCGCTTGACCATGTACAACGCAATGTTGGCGTTCAGCCGGCCCTCGAGGAACTCACCTTTCCAACCTAACTCGTAGTTCTTGCCGACTTCAGGATCAAGCGGTTTGCCTGTGATATCTACGTTATTCTGTGGCTTGAAAATGTCGGTGTAGCTGGCATAGACGGATTGCTCATTCGTCAGGTCATAGACGATGCCTGCATACGGCGTGACGACACCGCGTTCTACCATTTTGTAAGGCGCGGGTTCATTACCAATACGCCACAGGGCGTAGTCGAACCGATAATTGGACGCCCGTGCCCCGAGAATCAGATGCAGATCATCGGTCAAATTAAAGCGGCTCGCCACAAAATAGCCGGACTGGCGGTTGGAAATATTGTACTGAATGCCGGGAATGATTTCGTCATCACCCGGTTTGGGGGTCTGGTTATCCCAATCGTAAAAATTGATATTCACATCGGGTCCAGAATCACCCCGGTGTTTATTTTCGTACTCGAGATAGTTATACCCAACTATCAGTTCGTGTGTTTGCCCCAACAGTTGGAATGGCCCCTGGAGCGTGGCGTCGACGCCTTTTTGGTGCTGTTTGGCAGTCACGATACCTGCGCTGATTTCGGTTGAACCATCGAGCTCCAGATAAGAGCGGTTGGTCGTAGTCGAGTAATAGGATGAAAACGAATCACGGTCAACATCCATGTAGGCAGCCGCCAGCTTGAATTGCCAGTCGTGGGCCAGTTGCTGCTCAAGGCCAAATGTGTAATTGGTCGTCGTGTAATCGTCGTAACCCCAACGTGCATCAGAACTGGTCGAGCGGGAAAAGTTTGTGGGTTGGCCGTTGGTGTAAATGATAGGTACACCCGGTGCACCGTTGACTTTGTAAGTCTGGCGATCAATCCCGAACCGAGCCACTGTGGTGTCTGTTACATCAGCTTCAACAACACCGTACAAGACATCTCGGTCTTGCGTGTACCAGTCCATGAACGTGTGGTTGTCCTGCTTGGCGGCAAAGAAGCGCCCCCGAACTCGACCGTCATCCGTCAGCGGGCCAGAGACGTCAGCTTCTGCGCGGTAGTAGTCCCAAGAGCCAACGCCTGCCTGAATGTGAGATTTGAATTCGCGTGTTGGACGCTTGCGGATCACGTTGACCACGGCACTGGGGTCACCTGCCCCCGTCATCAGGCCGGTTGCGCCACGGACGATTTCGATACGGTCGTACAACCCCACGTCCATAAGCGTACTGGGCATGTTACGCGTCTGGTTATCCTGATAGGTCGTCACACCATCAAACTGATAGATATTGATAGCGCTACCGCGAGAATAAATGTTGAAGCGTTCGCCACCATCCTGCGACATGGTGATGCCAGGGGTCTGGGTCAGGACCTCGTTCATGCTGCCCAGATGCTGGTCGTCCATGCGTTGACGCGTAACCACTGTAATGGTCTGGGGCGTTTCGCGAATAGAAAGGTTCATCTTGGTGGCCGTGCTGGTAACTCCCGTTGTGTAGGAGCCCGTTCCTTCCGTGGTTTCGCCCAGCCCGGCACTGTTCACATTGGTCGCTGACAGTTCGATTTGGCCGTCTTTTGCCGCCGCGCTGGCCGTCACGGTCACGGTATTACCATCAATCTGATACCGCAGCCCCGTCCCCTGCAACAGAATCCGCAACGACGACTGCAGATCATGCCGCCCCTTCAGCGCCGAAGACCGCAGCCCGCCAATGTCTTCCGGGCTGTACAGCAGCTGCGTATCCGTCTGCTTGGCCAGCGCCTGCAGCGCGGAGTTCATCGACTGCGCCGGGATATCCAGCGTCCACTCCTGCGCCTGCACCTGGAAAACCAGCGCGCTAGACAGCGCCAGGCCCATGCCGATGCGTGACAGCGCATGCCGGGGACGAAGCGAATGACGAATCAGTAAGGCTTTGGCGAGCGGGTTGAGCGCACTGGGCAAGGGCTTGGACATCGGGTTGCGTTCTCGTTGGCAGAGGGGTTTTTTTCTATGTGCTGTATGTGACGCAGCACCTGTGAAAAACCGGAACGATTCTTATTGACTGTTTTTTTCGCAGGCGCAGCGTTAACCGTGTCACACGTTTCAGAGTTCGCGTGCTACGCGGAAACCGAGAAAATCACCACGGGTGGTTTTCAGCCGGTCATTGCGGTTGGCCGAGCGCGAGAAGATCGGTGGCTCACCCCAGTCGTTGCCGCGCATGTGCGCGCGGATGCACGTGGGGTCCTGGACCCAGGCGCTGCCGTCGCTGGGGGCGCCTTCGTAGCTTTCGTGGTAGCAGTCGGCGACCCATTCGTAGACGTTGCCGTGCATGTCGTACATGCCGAAGGCATTGGCCGGGTAGCTGCCCACGGGGGCGGTGAAGGTGTAGCCATCGCGGGGGCCATAGGTGTTGGCGTGCTTGCTGATTTCGTACTTGCCCGGCTCATCGAAGGGGAAGGGGAACGGGCCGGTGGAGCCGCCGCGGGCGGCGTATTCGCGTTCGGCCTCGCTGACCATGCGGTACGGTTTGCCGGTTTTTTTCGCCAGCCATGCGGTGTAGGCCTGGACTTCGTCATAGTCGACGCACACCGCAGGTTGGCGGGCGGTTTGTTTGTAGGTTGGCTTGCTGGCCTCGCACCAGCGGCCGGGGCGGTCGTCGCCGCTCTTGATGACGGTGCCGGTGGCCTTGATATAAGCGTCCAGCTCGCCAGCGGTGACCTGGTAGCGGCTCATGGCGAATGGCTTGGCAAAGGTCACGGTATGCAGCGGGCCTTCGTCGGGCTGGCGGCCGACTTCGTCGTCGGGGGCGCCCATCACGTAGCTGCCGGCGGGCAGCACTACCATCTCTGGGCAGTCCTTGCAGTCCTGGAATACGTCACCTGGCTTGGCCGCGTGGGCGTAGGCGCTGACCAGCAGCAGGCAGGTGATCTGGGCTGGCCGGTAGAGCCAGGTTTTTGCGTTCATTGGGGGTCCTCGGAGCGGGTGAATGCGTGCGGCGTTTCGCATTCAGACGAGCCAAGGCGGTGAAAAATTAACCAGCGGCCGCCCCTGCATCGGTCGGTTTAGCGAGTTGCCAGCCAGAAAACGCCGGGCTATAGTCCAGGCCATTGATCTCATCCGAAGACCTGTTCATGCCTGCCATCCCTTCCACCACATGCTTTGCCCTCGCGCCAGTCGCGGGCAGTGTCGTGCGTGGCAGCCAGCAGCCGGCCATGATCAGTCACTACCCACCACCTGTCAGTGGCGTTGTAGGCGGCGTAGCTCCGCCTCGCTGCGTGGTCGTGCTGGGCTGATCGGCTTTTTGCCGCATCCCACCGCACCCGCAACCTACTGAACACGGTCGGCTACTTCCCTCGCTGAAAGTTCGCCCTCCGTTCGGCTTATTCGCCCGAAAGGTGGCACTACATGTCTGTCATTTCCAAAGCATCCGTGGCCTCGGCGGCCACCACCAGCCTGTTCGTCCTGCTGTGGAGCAGCGGGGCAATCGTCTCCAAGCTGGGCCTGGCGCACGCCAGCCCGTTCGCCTTCCTGCTATTGCGCTCGGCGCTGGCACTCGCCGGCCTGTTGCTGATCGGCCCGTTGCTGGGCTTGCGCTGGCCGCGCAGTCGCGGGGCGATTGTGCGCGCCCTGGGCACCGGCTGTGTGCTGCTGGGGGCCTATCAGATCTTCTATCTGTTGGCGCTCAATACCCATGTCACCCCCGGCGTCATGGCCACGGTGATGGGGGTGCAGCCGATCCTTACTGTGGTACTGATGGAGCGTCAGCGCTCCTGGAGCCGGTTGTTCGGCCTGGGGTTGGGCCTTGCCGGGCTGGTGATGGTGGTCTATCAGAGCATCAACCTTGGCGGGGTGTCCCTGGCCGGCATGCTGTTTGCGCTGCTGGCGTTGGGCAGCATGACCTTTGGCTCGATCCTGCAAAAACGCATCACCGACAACCCCATGGGCACGCTGCCGCTGCAGTACCTGGCAGGGTTTGCCCTGTGCGCGCTGTTCGCGCCGTTGCAGCCGTTGCAGGTGCAGTGGAGCGGTGGTTTCGTCGGTGCGCTGTTGTGGATGGGGCTGGTGGTGTCGTTGCTGGCGACCTTGCTGCTGTATCGCCTGATCGCCAAGGGCAACCTGGTCAACGTCACCAGCCTGTTCTACCTGGTGCCTGCGGTGACGGCGGTGATGGACTTCCTGATCTTCGGTAACCGCCTGGCACCGCTGAGCCTGCTGGGGATGGGGCTGATCGTGGTGGGCTTGCTGTTCGTGTTCCGCAAGCCGGCTGCGCAATTGGCCGAGGCGTAAGCCTTTAGCGGAATTCTTCGGGGATGGTGTGCCGTAGTACGCCTTCCTCGAAGTCCAGCAGGTCGGCTTCGCGCTGGGTCAGCAGGTAGTAAAGCAAGGTGTCGAGCGAGCGCTGTGTGGCGACTTCGACAGCGAGCATCCTCACTGCCTGTTCCGCTTCGCATTTGCAGCCGAAATCCTCCAGTGCCGTGCGCACTTGGTCGAGGGTTTCCGGTGGCTTGACGATCACCCGGAACACCGAGCGGCCGCCGCTGCTGCGCAAGGCGTCGAACCAGGTTTCACCTGCTTCGTCCCGCGTGCCAATGATGTCGCCCGGTGCAATGCCGTAGACATAGAACGGGATGTTGTCGACTTCGTAGCCGCCCTCTGTTGCCTTGGCCCACAGGCCCTCGACCGAGGCGGGCGGGTAGCCGTCCGCGTCCTGCTGCAGGCGGAACAACACCTTCTTGTATGCATCGCTCATCGTGGCTCCTGCTTCATTTGCGTGCCGGGCGCAGCACCAGCCATAGGGCGGCGCCAATCAGCAGCCCGCCGTACAGGTGCGCCATCGACAGCGGCTCGTCCAGCAACCACGCGCCCCACAACACGCCGAATACCGGGATCAGGAAGGTCACGGTGCTGGCCTTGACCGGGCCGATTTCTTCCAGCAGACGGAAGTACAGGATATACGCGAATGCGGTGCACAGCAGGCCCAACCCGAGCAGCGACAGCCACGCGTTCCAGCCACCCCAGCTGGCGGGTGGCTGGGTCAGCGCGCTCCAGGCGAACAGCGGGCTCAGCAGCAAGGTTGCGCCGAGCATGCTGCCCAGGGCCGAGAGGCGGCTGTCCAGGCCGCTGACCCAGCGGCGGGCGAGGAAGCCGGCAAAACCATAACAGGTGGTGGCCGCCAGGCAGGCGAGGGCGCCTTGTAGCAGGGCCATGTCCAGGGCGACGGGGCCGGCGCCGCTGAGGATGCCGACGCCGAACAGGCCCAGGAAGATGCCGCAGAGTTTGGGCAGGGTCATCGGTTCGCGGAAGAACAGCACGCCGATCAGCACGCCCATCAGCGGTGTGGTGGCGTTGAAGATCGCCGAGTAGCCGGCGGGCAGTACTTGCGCGGCCACGGAGTAGAAAGTGGCCGGGATGCCCGAGTTGATCATGCCCAATACCAGGCAGGCGCCGAGTTTGCCCTGGAAGTCCCAGCGTACCCGCGCGGCGGCGAGGATGGCGATCAGCCCTAGGCAGGCAATCGACACCCGGAAAAACGCAGTCGGCACGGTGCCGAGTTCGGGGGCGATGATGCGCATGAACAAAAAGCTCGCCCCCCAGACAGCGGCAAGGGTCAGCAGGCGGGCTAGGGCGATGGGGCTCACAACGGTCTCCGGGTTTTGGGCAGGGCGCGAGTTTACGCCAGGGGGGAGCGGGATTCTTGTGCTTTCTTGCGCAGTGAATCGGTGCGCGCCCTTTCGCGGGCAAGGGACCGGCTAAGCTGTGTATCTCACCCTGCAACGAGATGCCTCGCATGCACCAGCACTGGCCCGCCGGCGAAATCGCCCGGATGATCCTCGACGGCTTCGATGACTACCGCGAGCACTTTCGGCGCATCACCCTCGGTGCCCGTGAGCGCTTCGAGCAAGCGCGCTGGCAAGACATCCAGCGCGCAGCAGCGGCGCGTATCAACCTGTATGAAGAGAAGGTGGCCGAGGCCAACGGCTGGCTACGCCAGCGCTTCGCCGAGGATGTATTGCTGGAGGTGGAGCAGTGGCCGCTGGTCAAGAGCGCCTACATTCGCCTGATCGACCCACGGCTCGACGATGAGTTGTCCGAGACCTGGTACAACTCGCTGTTCTGCAGCCTGTTCAGCCATGACCAGATCAGCGACGGCTGCATGTTCATCCACACCACCCGGCCGTCGATGCGCAGCCACGAGCGCGCCGCGCAAACCCGCACCTACGCACTTGGCGATGGTCTCAAAGGCTTGCTGCGGGCGATCTTCGCCGACTACCCGTTCGATGTGCCCTATGGTGACCTGGAAGGCGACCTGACGCGCCTGGAAGAACAACTGCGCGAATGCCTGCCGGACTGGGTGTGCAAGGACCCGGCACTGGCAGTCGAGCTGTTCTCGCCGGTGCTGTACCGCAACAAGGGCGCTTACCTGGTCGGCCGCCTGTACACCCCCGACGAACAGTGGCCGTTGGTGATCCCCTTGCTGCACCGCGAAGGCCATGGCATCGAGGCCGATGCGCTGATCACCGACGAGGCCGAGGTGTCGATCATCTTCTCCTTCACCCGGTCTTATTTCATGGTCGATGTGCCGGTGCCGGCGGAGTTCGTCAACTTCCTCAAGCGCATCCTGCCGGGCAAGCACATTGCCGAGCTGTACACCTCGATTGGTTTCTACAAGCATGGCAAGTCGGAGTTTTACCGGGCGTTGATCAACCACCTGGCCAGCAGCGACGACCGTTTCATCATGGCCCCGGGGGTGCGCGGGATGGTCATGAGCGTGTTCACCCTGCCGGGCTTCAATACGGTGTTCAAGATCATCAAGGACCGGTTCGCGCCCTCGAAGACGGTCGACCGCGCCACCGTGATCGACAAGTACCGGCTGGTGAAGAGTGTCGATCGGGTAGGGCGCATGGCCGATACCCAGGAATTCGCTGATTTCCGCTTTCCGCAGAGCAAGTTCGAGCCGCAGTGCCTGGCCGAGTTGCTGGAGGTGGCGCCGTCCACGGTCGCGTTGGAGGGTGACACGGTGCTGATCCGCCACTGCTGGACCGAGCGGCGCATGACGCCCCTCAACCTGTACCTGGAACACGCCAGTGAAGGGCAGGTGCTCGAGGCGCTGGAGGATTACGGCCTGGCCATCAAGCAACTGGCGGCGGCGAATATCTTCCCCGGCGACATGCTGCTGAAGAACTTCGGCGTCACCCGCCATGGCCGGGTGGTGTTCTACGACTATGACGAGATCTGCTTTCTGACCGAGGTGAACTTCCGCCATATTCCACCGCCGCGCTACCCGGAGGACGAGATGTCGGGCGAGCCGTGGTACTCGATCGGGCCGCATGATGTGTTCCCCGAGGAGTTTCCGCCGTTCCTGTTTGCCGATATGGGCCAGCGGCGGCTGTTCAGCCGGTTGCATGGGGAGTTGTATGACGCGGATTACTGGAAGGGGCTGCAGGCGACGATTCGTGAGGGGAAGGTGATCGATGTGTTTCCGTATCGGCGCAAGTTGCGGTGAACCCGGGGCCGCTTTGCGGCCCCAGCATGTCAGCCCTTCAAACACTTCAACTCACTGAAATCATTCCGCACCTTGCCCAGCCGCTGCTGCAGCAACTGGCGCTGCGCCGGGGTACTCAGTTGCATCAGGTCGACCAGCAACGTGCGCGCCTGTTGCTCGGTGTTCTGGTAGGCCATGCGATATGCCGGCGTCCACAGGCTCTCCTTGCGCTGTAGCAATTGCGCCAGGCGTGGTTCGAAGCTGGCGTCGCTACGCTGGTCCATCGCCAGCACCAGCTGTTGCTGCCAATGCGCGCGGTTGGCGATCCACTGGCGGTTCTGGTCGCCCAGCGCCTGTGACCAGGCTTGCACCCGCAGCCGCTGCGCCGCACTGAGCTCACCCAGCCACGGCGTCAGGCGTTTTTCCATGCGTTCGGTACGGCGGGCAATCTGCTTGGGCAAGGGCGTGTCGACATACTTCTTTTGTCGCTCGCTGATGTCGTCGCGGAAGGCCTGGCGCATTTCTGCCACCTGGGCGTCGCTCATGCCACGTAACAATTCGGTAGCGGAAGGGGTGATCTCTTCGGCTACACGGCCTATGGCCGCGCGCGCTTCGCGGGTGCGTTGCTGCAACGCCTGGTCGGTCACCTGGTCCTCGGCGACCATGGTGCGCACCCGGTCCAGCCAGTCGAGGTAGCTGGGCAGCTGGGTTTTGCAATGCCAGGCCAAGTGCTGCTTGAGGCGCTCGTCGAGCAGTACTTTCTGCTCGCGGTTCATGTCCAGATAGTCGCCCAGCGACCACGGCACCAGGCGGTCGAGGTTGCGGTAGGCCAGGTCTATGCGGCTGCACGCCGCCAGGGCCAGGGCGAACGCCACGGCGATGAGCAGGGGCTTGAACAGGCGTGAAAGCATGTGCTGATCCTTGCAGTGGCTGCCAGTCAGTAGACGCAAGGGTAAGGTGGCGGTTCCACCGAATCAGCGGTCAGGCAGCGCGGCGGCTTCGGGTGTAGAATAGCCGTCTTGTCTTGAGGAACATCGGAAATGGCTCTGCTTGGGCGTTACAACAGTTTGCAAATCGTTAAACACGTGGAATTCGGCCTGTACCTGGACGGCGGCGCCGATGGCGAGATCCTGCTGCCGGGGCGCTACATCCCGAAGAACGCCGAGACCGAGGTCGACGATTGGTTGAACGTGTTCATTTACCTGGACAGCGAAGACCAGCTGATTGCCACCACCGAGAAGCCCAAGGTGCAGGTCGGTGAGTTCGCCAGCCTCAAGGTCAAGGACATCAACGGCGCCGGCATCTTCCTGGACTGGGGCCTGCCCAAAGACCTGCTGATGCCTTACTCGGAAGAGTTGCAGCCGCTGAAGATCGGTGACTACTGCGTGGTGCACGCCTACCTCGACAAGCGCACCCGCCGCATCACCGCAACGGCGCGCCTGGACCGCTACCTGGACCGCACCCCGGCCGATTACCAGGTGGGCCAGCCGGTCGAGCTGCTGGTGGCGGGCGAGACGCCTATGGGCTTCAAGGCGATCATCAACAACCGCCACTGGGGCCTGATCCACAAGAACGAAGTGTTCAAGTTCCTGCGCTCGGGCATGCACGAGAAGGGCTTCATCAAAGAGATTCGCCACGACGGCAAGATCGCCCTGAGCCTGCAGCCAGTGGGCGCCGCCCTGGCGGACAGCCTGCAAGAGCTGATCATGCAGCGCCTTGAAGCCGAAGGCGGCATGCTGCCGGTGTGCGACAAGAGCGACCCGGCAGTGATCAGCAAGCTGTTCAACGTCAGCAAGGGCAACTTCAAGAAGGCCATTGGTGCGTTGTTCAAGCAAGGCCGCATCGTCATCCATGACGATCGCATCGAGCGGGCCTGATCAGTCCTGCACGAAGGTCCGGAAGTCCAGCTGCTCGCCACCTGGGCGGGTGTCGCGCAGCAGCGAATCGCGGTCGGCGCTCAGGGCCAGGCTGATGGTCGAGCGGCGCTTGCCGGGCTTGCGCACTTCCATCTGCTCCAGGTGAGCCTTGAGGAAGTTGGTCGGCACCTTCAGGTGCTGTAGTTCATCGGTGTCGGGGGTGTGCAGCAGCAGGTTGACCCAATCGGGCTGGCCCTTGCCCAGCAACGCTACCGGCACCTCGAACCACCACAGGTTGCGTTTCGGGTCGAGGATAGCGAACAGGGTGTTGCTGCTGGTCAGTACTGGCCGGGCCAGTGCTTCGTTACGCCGTGCGATGGCGGCGGGTTTGTCGAGTTTCATGCAGGTTCCTGCGGGTTGACGCTTGATAAGGCCTGCATTGTGAGGGGTGGCGGGTGGCTGATCAAGGTTTGCCTGGGCCGGCCTCTTCGTCTGTAAACACGCGAAGAGGCCGGTTGCCTCAGCGACGAACCGGCAGGCTCAACTCGGAAGTCGCCCCGTCGGCCGTGGTCACGGTCGCCGTGAAGCTGTGCAGCCCGGCACTGTTCTCCAGCACCTGGGCAAACCGCGCCTGCCCCTTGGCATCGCTGTTCACCAGCACTTCCCCGAGATACTGCTCCGCTTCGCTGCCCGTTGCTTGCGCATTGCCGAACAACTCGACGCGCAACAGGCTCGACGCCGGCCCCTGCACCTCACCGCGGATCACGTTCCCCTCCAGCGCCATCAGCCGTGGTGGTTGCTGGTTGTGATTAGGCAACGGCTGGCACGGCTTGGGTTCACCCTGGGCATTGCAGATGATCGCCTGGTCCTTCTTCGCCAGCTCCGCCCCCACCCCGCGCGACCCCACGTACAACGCATGCGCCTGCGCCGGCACGCCGAACACGATAGCGCCGGTGCGCTGGTCTGGTACGCAAGAGCCGCCAGCCTCGCAGCGGCGGATGTCCTGGCTGTTGCCCCAGATACGGTTGGCGCTCAGGCGGGTGGCGGTGATTGCCGGCTCCGGGCGCAGGGCCACGCCGATGCGGTTGCCGTGGATCAGGTTGCCATCGAGCATGTTGCCCTCGCCGGTGACGCTGACACCGATCGAGTTGCCGCTGAAGGTATTGGCGCCCAAATAGTTGCGGTTGCCCCAGTTGATCTGCAGGCCGTCGGAGTAGTTCTCGAAACGGTTGCGGACCACGCTGTTGTCGTTGCCCAGCAGAATTTCGATGCCCTGGGAGGGCTCTGGGTTGGCCGCCGTGGAACGGAACAGGTTGTCGGCCACCAGGTTGAAGGCTGCGCCGCGGGTCAGTTCCAGGCCGTCGCCGTTGTCGATCAGCTGGTTGCGCAGCACCTTGTTGTTGACCGTGGTGGTTGCAGTCGGGTTGCCGGCACCGTCGTCGCCGGTCAGCATGATGCCAGCGCCGCCCTTGTTGGCGATGACGCGGTTGTCTTCGATGACGTTGCCACTGGCGCGATTGACCAGGATGCCAATGCAGAAGTTGCGCACTTCCAGGCCGCTCAGGTGCACGCCCTGGGTGTCGCGCAGCACCAGGCCTGGGTGGGTGGTGGTGCGCACGTTGGTGCCGAACTGGCCGGGCAGAGCGCCGGGGCAGGTGTGCACACCCTGGTCCTTGATGTAGCCCGAGCCGTCGATGGCGATGTACTGGCCGTCGCGGGCCCACGCCTGGCCGGTGATGCGCACCGGCCCTTTGATTTCAGGCAGCGCGCGCGTCGGGCGGATGACATAAGGCGCCTGGCCGACCGCAGCGATTTCGATGCGGTAGTGGCCGGGGTTGTGGTTGTTGGTCTCGATTGCCCAGCGCAGGCTGCCGGGTTGGCCGTCGTCGGCATAGCGGTCGACGCGCAGGGTTTCGGTTACGGCCGGCGAGGCGGCAAGGGTGGGCAGGGGAAGCAGTGGCAGCAGGGCCACGAGCACAGGCATCAGACGCATGGGGGCGGGTTTTCCGAAAATCGTTGTTTTTATGACTGGCCTGCCCTATGTGGGCGGGCGTATGCCGCGATTCTAGGGCAGCCGGCAGGTACTGGGCAGTTGGGCGGGGTAAATGGGTGCGATATTCGCACGCAGATTTGCCGCTCGGCTTGTTCGGGTGAAATTGGTTGAAACTCTTGCGAAAGGCCCTGGGTCCACAGACTGTCGACACGGTTCACGTGTCTCCATTTGCAGGAGTTTTGCCATGAGCGGTACTAAAGACAAAGCGAAAGGCTTGGCCAACGAAGCAATCGGTAACGTGAAACAGGGCGTCGGCAAGGTGACCGACAACGACAAGCTCAAGGCTGAAGGCAAGGCCCAGGAACTCAAGGGTGAAGCGCAGCAGATCAAGGGTGACGTCAAGGATGCCGTGAAAAAGCCTTGATGCCGTATTGAGCGTTCCATCGATTCGCGGGCAAGCCCGCCCCTGCAGGTAGCACGTAGCCGGTGGGGGCGGGCTTGCCCGCGAATGCCTGGGCCCAGTTACGTAGGCATTTTCTTTATAACCCTCGGGAGCAGCACGGCAACGGCGTGGTCTATTAGACTTGCCTGTTGTATCGATCGAGCGGCGAAAGGAGACGCTATGATATTTTCCGCCCTGCAGGGCCTGCCCTTGCACCGCGTGCTGGTGCGCACCGTCAAGGAGTTCCTTGACGACGAGATGTCCACCTATGCGTCCGCGCTGGCTTACCAGATGCTGTTTTCGCTGTTCCCCTTCCTGTTGTTCCTGATTGCCCTGATCGGTTTCCTGCATTTGCCAGACTTCTTCTCCTGGTTGCGCCTGCAATCGGAACTGGTGCTGCCGCCCCAGGCGCTGGAGCAGGTGAACCCGGTGATCGACCAGTTGCAACAGTCCAAGGGCGGGCTGTTGTCGGTGGGTATCGTGATTGCCCTGTGGACCGCTTCGGCGGGTGTGCGCTTGATGATGAGCGCCATGAACGCCGCTTACGATGTGCCGGAAGGCCGCCCGGTGTGGAAGCGCATACCGCTGTCCATCTTCTACACCGTGGGCATCGCCGGCATGCTGCTGGCTGCGGCAGCGCTGATGGTGCTCGGGCCGCAGGTGATGGAGTGGATTGCCGCCCAGGTCGGCATGCAGGAGGTCATCGTCACGGTCTGGACCATCCTGCGCTGGCCGGCGATCATCATCCTGATGATGGTAGCGGTGGCCTTGATCTACTACGTGATGCCGGATGTGAAGCAGAAGTTTCGCTTCATCACCCCAGGCTCGGTGCTGGCGGTGGTGGTGTGGATCGTCGCCTCCCTGGGGTTTGCCTACTACGTCAAAACCTTTGCCGATTACAACGCCATGTACGGCAGCATCGGTGCAATCATCGTGCTGTTGCTGTATTTCTATATTTCCGCCGCTGTGCTGTTGCTCGGCGCGGAAATGAACGCGGTGATCGAGCACATGTCGGCCGAGGGCAAGAACCCTGGCGAGAAGGATTTCGACGGTGAAAAACCCCAGGAAACCCTGACCGTGCTGGGCCACGAACACCCGCAACCGAGCCAGCATCAACCTTCCGAGCCGAACCCCAGATGATCCGTGACATTCTCAAGATGGGCGACGAACGCCTGCTGCGCATCGCCCCGCCCGTGCCCGAACACCTGATCGGCAGCGCCGAACTCCAGCAGTTGATCGACGACATGTTTGAGACCATGCGCCATGTCGGGGGTGTGGGCCTGGCCGCACCGCAGATTGGCATCGACCTGCAACTGGTGATTTTCGGCTTCGAACGCAGCGAGCGTTACCCCGATGCCGAAGCGGTGCCGCAGACCATCCTGATCAACCCGGTGATCACGCCGATGACCACCGAGGTCGAGGACGGTTGGGAGGGCTGCCTGTCGGTACCCGGATTGCGCGGCGTGGTGCCGCGCTACAAGCACATTCGCTATGAAGGGCTCGACCCGCAAGGCAACCCGATCAACCGTTTTGCCGATGGCTTCCATGCGCGGGTGGTGCAGCACGAGTGCGACCACCTGATCGGCCGGCTTTACCCCTCGCGCATCCAGGACTTCGCCAAATTCGGTTACACCGAGGTGCTGTTCCCCGGGTTGGACGCCAGCGACGACTGACCACGCTGCAGGGCCACCAGCGGCTTGCTGCGCTGGTAGCGCTGCAGGCGGGCAGCCAGGGGTTCTGGCAGCGCGGTTGCCGTGTCGAAGCCAAGGCGCTGGTAGAAGGGCACAAGGTCGGGGTGGCAGAACAGCCAAGTCGGCCCAACGGCCTGCGCCAGCGCGGCTTCGACCAGCCGCCCAGCCACACCTTGGCTGCGCTGTTGCGGGTCGACGAACAGCCCGGTAAGCCAGTAGCCATCGCCCACCGGGGTCAAGTTCAGCCCTGCAATAATGCAATTGGCACGCGCCACCCACAGTTCGCCGTCACTGGCCGAGCGCATGCGCGAGCCGTGCTGGCGGTAGAAGTGATCGAGCAGGCGTCGTTCAGGGTCGAGCAGCCTTGAGCAACACAGGTAATCAGAAATCGCGCATTTCCCTTGTTGAATCGGCCTGGTCGGGCAGAGACCAACCAACGGCTCTACGCCACTATATACCGCCCATTATGTCGCAGATTGTTGCAAATCCGGCAAGGGTGAATATCCGACTTCGGGGTTCAACTATTGCCAACCCGGAGTAGACTTTTACTCATCCCACCAGCAGTACGACGAAGCGGGATCGGTACTTCGTGTCATCTTTGCAGTCGATGACAACTTCTCCGCGCCAATGACGGCATTAGAAGTCAATCGATCAGCTTGATTGCTTTATAGGCACTCCCACATGAAACCATTACTGATTCTTGCATTGGTCGGTATGTCCTCGTTCGCCCTCGCCGATGAGGTCCAACCTGTCTCCAACCAGCCTGTGGCCCAGCAGTATGACTACTCCATGAACCTGGATATCAAACGGGTCATCAACCTGTCGACCATCCCCAATGTTTGCGAAGTGGTACCTGCAACCATGACCTATGAAGACCACCAGGGCCAGGTGCACACCATTCAGTACCGCGCCATGGGCGAGGGTTGCCAGCAGGGTTGATCGTTCAAGGTCAGCGGCCTCTTCGCGCCGCGCCGACGCGAAGAGGTTGCAGGCTTCTCCCGGTTCATTCACTGGAAAGCACCTGCCGCACCACCTCCAGCCCTTGTTTCAGTTCAGCCCGGCTGGCGGCCGCCGACAGGCTGATACGCACGGCCTGCACCTCGCTGGCGCCAATGGCGAACACACTGGCCGGTACAACCTCCACGCCCCGTTCGCGACACTGCTTGACCACCCCCTCTGCACCTTGCGGTGTGGCCAGCCACGCGTGCGGCGAAGGCTGGCCTGTGTTGTGCAACCCATCGCCCAGCAGCTTTCGCGCGAGGCGCCAGCGCTCGGTAATTTCAGCACGTTGCCAGGCCAGCCGCAGCGCTGCGGTGCCATCTTCTATCCACTGGCAGGCGATATGCAGGTTCAGTGGCGACACCGGCCAGTGACTCGCCTGGGCGTGCGGGTCGATGTGTGCAAGCAGCTGTGGGTTGGCCGCAATCCACCCTACACGCAAACCTGCTGCCACCGTCTTGGACAAGCTGCTGATGAGCACCCCTTGCTCGCCCAGCAGTGGGTACAGCGGCGGTCGGTCGCTGAGTGCGCCATACACGTCATCCTCGATCACCAGCAGCCCCAGGCGTTTGACGACCGCCGCGAGCGCTTCGCGGCGGGCGTCATCCATGCAGGCGCCCGTGGGGTTGTGCAGGGTCGGTGTGGTTACCAGTACGCGGGCACCGCTGGCGCGTGTGACACGGTCAAGGTCGTCGGGCCGCAGGCCTTGGCTGTCCAGTGCCACGCCATGCACGGGCAGGCGTAGCTGTCGGCAGGCTGCCTTGATGCCAGGTGCGGTCAAGGCTTCGAGCATGACCGGTTCACCGGCCTGGCAGAACGACTGCAGCACCAGGGTCAGTGCCTGCTGAGCGCCGCCACTGAGCAGTAACTCGTCCGGGGCCAACGCCAAGCCACGCTTGGCCAGCCAGTGCGCGCCCTGAATACGGCCGCGCAGCAGTTGCTCGGGGCCCAGGTAGTGATCCAGCAGGCTGCTGTCGCGCTGCTCCAGCACGCTGTGCAGGCTGCGCTGCAGGTCCTGATTGTGCGGGTCGGCCACCGGTACGTTGGTCGACAGGTCGATCAGCGGCTTTGGCCCGTCTTGGTGTTTGAGGCGAAACAGGGTCGCTTCCTTGCTGCCTGCCAGCACGTAGGTGCCGCGGCCGACTTCGCCGGCCACCAGGTGGCGGGCGGCAGCTTCCCGGTAGGCCTGCTGGGTGGTGCTGGGGTTCAGGTCGAGTTTCCAGGCCAGGCGCCGTTGCGGTGGCAGGCGGTCACCGACCTTGAGCTCGCCGCGCTCGATGGCATCGGCGATCGCATCGACCAATGCCAGGTAGCGGGGCTGGTCATCGTTTGCGAGCGTTGGGATCCACACGAAATTGCTACCCATGCAATATAAGGTTGTACCCATACAATGCCCGGGGCTTAGGATCGGATCAACCACCTACCGAAGAGGGATGATCGCCATGTTCGACCTGAATGCCCTGCGCGAAGCCGCCGATTTCGTTCACCAGCACGTGCCTGCAACACCGCAGCACGCCTGGCCTTTGCTGGCCGAACGGCTGGGCTGCCAGGTGTGGGTAAAGCACGAGAACCACGCGCCCACCGGTGCATTCAAGGTGCGTGGCGGGTTGGTCTACGTGCGCTCGCTGCTGGCGGGCGGCAAGCCGCCGCGCGGCCTGGTCACCGCCACGCGTGGCAATCACGGCCAGAGCATGGCACTGGCTGCCCGCCAGGCTGGCATCCCCTTGGTGATTGTGGTGCCTGAAGGCAATTCCACCGAAAAGAACGCCGCCATGCGCGCCCTCGGCGCCGAACTGGTGGAGCACGGTGTCGATTTTGATGTGGCCCGTGAAGAGGCTGCCCGGCTGGCTGATGAATTGGGGTACGCGATGGTGCCGTCGTTTCACCCGGAGCTGGTGCGCGGCGTGGCCACGTATGCCCTGGAGCTGCTCGAGGCGGTGTCTGACCTGGACAGCGTGTACGTGCCGATCGGCATGGGGTCGGGGATCTGCGGGCTGATCCAGGCACGCAACCTGCTGGGGTTGAAGACCGAGATCGTGGGGGTGGTGTCCAGTGCTGCCGATGCCTATGCGCAAAGTTTCGAACTGGGCCGCATCGTCACCACCGCCACCGCCCAGACCTTCGCCGATGGCATGGCCTGCCGCGTGCCGCACCCGGAGGCGTTCGCCTTGGTGTGCGAGCATGCCGCGCGCATCGTGCGGGTCACCGACAGTGAAGTCGCCGAGGCCATGCGGCTGTACCACGAAGCCACGCACAATACTGCCGAAGGTGCAGGGGCTGCGGCGCTGGCGGCGTTGATGCAGGAGCGCGAGCGACAAGCCGGTAGGCGGGTGGCCGTGGTGCTTAGCGGGGCGAATGTGGATCGGGCGCTGTATGCGCGCGTGCTGGCGGGCATCGACTGAGCTTGATTGGCATCAGGGGGTACCGCGCCCACTGTCATTGGGAATTTGCGCTTTCAATCGAGTGATCACTCGTGGCAGGCTCTACGGCGCTTAATTGGCCGGTCATCGAGTGCTCAATGCCTTTTTCCAATGGATTTCTCCTCAGCCTGTCCCTGTGTCTGGACATCGGCATCGCCAACATCGCCATGATCACCTTGGCCATGCAGCGTGGTTTTCTCAAAGGTTTCTGGCTGGGGCTTGGGACTTGCGTGGGTGACTTGATCTATGCCGTTGCCGCGCTGGCCGGGATGACCGTGCTGTTGCAGTTCGAAAGCGTGCGCTGGACCTTGTGGCTGGGCGGTTCGGCGCTGCTGGTGTGGTTTGCGGTGAAGATGCTGCTGGCCGCGTGGCGCGGCGGGCACATGGAGGCGCGGGCAGACGTGGTGGTGGAGTCCGGTTGGCGCGAGTTTTTGCGTGGGATCTTTTTGGCCATGTCGTCACCCACCGCGATTTTGTGGTTCGCGGCTGTCGGTGGGGTGCTGATTTCACGCTCCGGCGGTGGCAGTTTGCTGGATGCCGGGTTGTTCCTTAGCGGCTTTTTTGCTGCTGGGTTGGTCTGGTGTCTGAGCCTGTGTGGTATTGCCAGCCATGGCGGGCGCTTGCTTGGCGACCGGCTGCTGACCTGGTCGTACCTGTTGTCGGCGGCGATCTTCTGCTATTTCGCGGTTTATGTGATTGTTTCGGGGTATCGTGAATTTATTCTCGCCAGTTCGGCAGTGTAGGCAGGGGTGCATGCCTATTTAAGGGCTGCCATGTATATGCCTGCATTGACCGCAGTGCGCTGCGACCCTTATGCAAAAGCCTTTTACGAGTCGCTGATCAGCAGGGGCAAGAAGAAAATGCAGGCTATTGCTGCTGTCATGCGCAAGTACCTGACTGGCATCTGGGCGTGCATGCACGGGGATGAGCCATTTCATTCGGCCAAGCTTTTCAGCTCTGAACACCTCAGAAAAGCTTGACCGCTAACAGAGTATCTACATTTGTTTCGGGCCAGTTATTCCTGAGGCATTGGCGCGCGGCCCCTTGGTGCCCGTCTCAATATCGCGTCGGACCAACAAGGCGGTCGCGCGCAAATGCCACAGGCCTCACTGGCCCGAAACAGATGTGGGAGCGGCGGTGCGGCGATCCGACTTGCCCCGCGAAGCGCCGCGCGGGCGGCGCTCGATCTCATGGGCGCTACACAACTCCAGGCATGCACCTGCCGGCCCAACCCTTTCTTTCCGGCAACAAAAATAATTTCACCACCCTGTCGATTCCCCCGCCTACCGTTCGACCAGAGTTGAAGGCCCAGCCCAAATCTGTGCCAAAACCTCAAACGATCGGAGCACCCCGATGAGCACCTCAGCCGAAAACGAAATCCGCCAACTGATCGACCGCTGGATGCAAGCCGTGCGCGACCGCGACATCCAGGCCATCACCGCCCCCTATGCCGACGACATCGTCGCCTTCGATGCCATCAAGGCACTGCAATTCAAAGGCAAAGCCACCTACCAGGCCCACTGGGAAATGTGCATGGGCTTTTGCACCGGCCCGATGGTCTTCGAACTGGCCGAACTCACCGTGTACGCCGACGGCGACCTGGGCCTGGCCCATTGGCTGAACCGCTGCGGCCCGTCCGATGACGAGAGCCAGTGTGGCTTCATGCGCGTCACGGTCGGCTATCGCCGCCAAGGCGGGCAATGGCAGGTGATCCACGAACACTGGTCGGCACCCTTCGACATGGAAACCCAGAAAGCCCTGTTCGATCTCAAGCCCTGAGCCGATATCGCCAAACGCACTGTGCCAATGCCCTGGAGGCGACCATGAAATACCTGTGCCTGGTCTATTGTGACGAAGGGCTGCTGCACAGCCTGCCCGACAGCCCGGAAGACGCCGAGTGCATGGCGTACGCCGAATCCCTGCAGGGCGGCGGGCGCATGCTCGCGGCCGAGGCGCTGAAGTCGGTGCAGACCGCCACCACGGTGCGTGTGCGCAATGGGCAGATGAGCCTCACCGATGGCCCGTTCGCCGAGACCAAGGAGCAACTGGCCGGCTTCTATCTGGTGGATGCCCGCGACCTCAACGAGGCGCTGAACATCGCCAAGGGCATCCCCGCCGCCAGGGTCGGCAGTGTGGAAGTGCGGCCTGTGCGCGAACTGCAACCCTGACAATAACGGAGAACAACCAGCATGAGCCTTGCACACCCTGCGCAAGCGCAGCACGAGTTGTCCATCAGCCGCCTGATCGACGCACCACCGGCCAAGGTGTTCCGCGCCTGGACCGAGCCCCAGTGGCTGATGCAATGGTGGGGGCCACATGGCATGACCACCCCCGAATGCGAAATGCAGCTGTGGGTCGGTGGCCTGTTCCGTACCTTGATGCGCGCCCCGGACGGTACCGAGTACCCAACCCAGGGCGTGTTCCTGGAGATCGCCGCGCCCCGGCGGTTGGTGTTCACCGACGCTTTCGGGCCAGGGTGGGTGCCTTCAAACAAAGCCTTCATGACCGCCGTGGTGACCTTCGACGAAGAACACGGCAAAACCCGATACACCGCCCGCGCCTGGCACTGGAGCGCCGCCGACAGCCGTGCCCATGAAGAAATGGGGTTTCACCAGGGCTGGGGAGAAAGCCTGGACCGCCTGGTGGAGGTGGTGGCCCAGCGGATGCCGGACTGATGGTGACGCTGGCGCAGGTGCGCGCCGAGGTCGAGGCAGTCTACCGTCGCGATTCCCGGCGCATCCTGGCGACCTTGATTCGCCTGCTGGGGGATTTCGACCTGGCCGAGGAGGCCATGCACGATGCGTTCTTCATTGCCGTCGAGCGCTGGCAGCGTGATGGCATCCCCGACAACCCGCGGGCGTGGCTGGTTTCGACCGGCCGTTTCAAGGCCATCGACGCGTTACGCCGACGTGCCCGCTTCGACCGCTCCCAGGCGGACCTGATCATGCTGCTGGAGGGCCAGGCGCAAGACCCCAGCGACGAAGAACTGCTCGGCGACGACCGTTTGCGGCTGATCTTCACCTGCTGCCACCCGGCGTTGGCCGCCGACGCCCAGGTGCCGCTGACCCTGCGCGAGGTCTGCGACCTGACCACCGAGCAGATTGCCCGAGCGTTTCTGCAAAGCCCGGCCACCATTGCCCAGCGCATCGTGCGGGCCAAGGCCAAGATCCGCGATGCCGGCATCCCCTATCAGGTGCCGGTGCTCAATGAGTTGCCCGAGCGCCTCGAGAGCGTATTGCGGGTGATCTACCTGGTGTTCAATGAAGGGTACTCGGCATCGTCCGGCGACGCCCTGCTGCAGCAAGATCTGACTGACGAGGCGATTCGCCTTGGCCGCCTGCTGGTGCAACTACTACCCGACCCGGAGGGGTTTGGCTTGCTGGCGTTGATGCTGTTGCAGGCGTCGCGCCAGCGTGCGCGTACAGACGCCGAGGGCAATCTGGTGCTGCTCGAGCAACAAGACCGCAGCCTGTGGGACCGTGAGCGTATCGAAGAAGGCTGCGCGCTGGTGCGCCACGCCCTGCGAAGCCAGGCCTATGGCGCCTACACCGTACAGGCGGCGATTGCTGCGGTGCATGCCGAGGCGGCCACGGCCGATGCGACGGACTGGGACGAAATCGTCGGGCTGTACGATGTGTTGCAACGCTACTGGCCGTCCGCGGTGGTGGCGCTAAACCGGGCGGTGGCGCTGGCCAAGCGTGATGGGCCGCAGGTGGGGCTCGCGGAGGTTGAAGCGATTCTGGCGGCGGGGGAGTTGCGCGATTATCACCTGGCCTATGCGGCAAGGGCGCAGTTGCATGCTCAGTTGGGTCATGTCGAAGAGGCACGCGCGGCCTGGCAGCAGGCACTGGCGTTGACCCGGCAGGCGCCGGAGCGACGGCATATCGAAAGCCGTCTACGCGAATTAGGGTAAGGGTATTTGCAGCCCTTTTCGCGGTGGTTCGGCGCCCCGAACCTCCGCGAAGCGGCCTGTGCTGAAATCAGCTGGCCACGAAATGCGGTGGCGATACCAGCTCGACGGTCTGCTGCTTGCGCGGCGCCAGGATTTCGGCCTCGCCTTCGACGACCAGCTCATCGTTCTGGTTGTACACATTGGTGGCGATGCGCACCTTGAACTTGGGCAGCTTCTCGAGGATTTCCAGGCGCACGGTCAGGGTGTCGCCTATTTTTACCGGCTTCTGGAAGCTCATCTTCTGGCCCAGGTAGATGGTGCCAGGCCCAGGCAGGGTGCAGGCCACTGCGGCACTGATCAGCGCGCCGCTGAACATGCCATGGGCAATGCGTTCACGGAACATGCTCTTGGCCGCAAACTCGGCATCCAGGTGCACCGGGTTGTGGTCACCGGACATCGCAGCGAACAGCTGGATGTCGCGTTCTTCCACAGACTTCTCATAGGTGGCTTTCTGGCCGACCTCAAGGGCTTCGTAAGGCGTGTTGGTGACCTGGGACATCGGGGCTTCCTTAAGCGGTGGGGCGAGGGTGCCTATCATTCACTGCGCGCAGGGCGGCCAAGGGCCAGCGCCTGTTCGAGCCAGCCGAGAATATCGGCGGTGACCTCGTCACGGTTGGTTTCGTTGAGCACTTCGTGCCGCGCTTGTGGGTAGACGCGCAGCTGTACATGCCGGTTGCCGGTCGCGCGCAGCGCGTCGGCCAGATGGGTGAGACGCTTGCCGGCACTGACCGGATCACATTCGCCGCCAATCACCAGCAATGGCAGGTTCGGATCGATCTGCGCGAGGGTACTTGCCTGGCTGATCTGCGCCAAGCCTTGCAGCAAGTCGAGCCACAGTTGGTTGCTGCAGCGAAAGCCACACAGGGGGTCATTCACGTACAGGTCCACTTCGCCAGGGTCGCGGCTAAGCCAGTCGAAGGCCGTGCGGTTAGGCTTGAAGGCCTTGTTGAACGCGCCGAACGACAGCCAGTCTATCAGCGCACTCTTGCCCAGCGGCCCCTGGCGCCACGCCTCCAGCCGGGCAATCAGCCGCGCCACCCGGTACAACGCAGCCGGTTGGAAGTTGGAGCCGCTGAGGATCGCCCCCTGCACGCTGGCGCTGTGGTGCAGCAGGTACGCCTGGGCGATGTAGCTGCCCATGCTGTGGCCAAACACGAACAACGGTGTACCGGGGTACTGCTGACCGATGTGCTGGGCGAGCAAGCCCAGGTCATTGACCACGGCATTCCAGCCATGATTGCGGGCGAACAGGCCCAGGCTGCCCAGCTCGGCGGTGCGGCCATGGCCGCGCTGGTCGGCGGCGAACAGCGCAAAGCCGGCCTCGCTCAACGCCTGGCCCAGGCGCCGGTAGCGCCCGGCGTGCTCCGCCATGCCATGGGCCAGCAACACCACGGCCTTCACCGGGGTTGTCGGCAGCCATTGGTGCACATAGAGGCTGCAATGCTCGCTGGCGGGTAGCCAGAAGGCGTCGTGGGGCATGGCCGGTCCTTTGCGCAGGGGTACGCGCACAGTGTATGCGCAACCGGCTGGATTGCAGGAAGGGCACAAATAAGATTCACAATGTTAATGGCGGAGCTTGGCGTATATGCCGCCTTCGGCTTACCTGCTAACGTCGGTTCAACGCCTGTTTGCCATTGGCGACCAGGTCAAAGGATTACATGACCCGCTACCGGTAGCAGGTCCAGGCAGAGGAACAATAATAAATGCAAGCCGACTTCTGGAATGACAAGCGCCCGGCGGGCGTGCCTTCCACCATCGATATCCATGCCTATACCTCTGTCGTCGAGGTGTTCGAACGCTCCTGCAAGCGCTTTGCCGACCGCCCGGCGTTCAGCAACCTCGGCGTCACCCTGACCTACGCGGCGCTGGAGCGCCAGTCGGCGGCCTTCGCAGCCTGGCTGCAGCACAATACCGACCTGGCCCCGGGCGATCGCATCGCCGTGCAGATGCCCAACGTGCTGCAGTACCCGATCGCCGTGTTCGGTGCGTTGCGCGCGGGCCTGATCGTGGTCAACACCAACCCGTTGTACACCGAGCGTGAAATGCGCCACCAGTTCAAGGACTCCGGCGCCCGTGCCCTGGTGTACCTGAACATGTTCGGCAAGCGCGTGCAGGAAGTGCTGCCCGATACCGGCATCGAATACCTCATCGAAGCAAAGATGGGCGACCTGTTGCCCACCGCCAAGGGCTGGCTGGTCAACACCGTGGTCGACAAAGTGAAGAAGATGGTGCCGGCCTATCAATTGCCCCAGGCGGTGTCGTTCAAGCAGGTGCTGCGTGAGGGCCGATCGCTGAGCCACAAACCGGTGCCGCTGAGCCTCGACGACATCGCCGTGTTGCAATATACCGGTGGTACCACTGGCCTGGCCAAGGGTGCCATGCTCACCCACGCCAACCTGGTAGCCAACATGCTCCAGGTGCTGGCGTGTTTCTCGCAGCACGGGCCAGACGGGCAGAAGATGATCAAGGAAGGCCAGGAGGTGATGATCGCGCCGCTGCCGCTGTACCACATCTACGCGTTTACCGCGAACTGCATGTGCATGATGGTCACAGGCAACCACAACGTGCTGATTACCAACCCACGCGACATCGCCGGTTTCGTCAAGGAGCTGGGCAAGTGGCGTTTTTCCGGCCTGCTGGGGCTCAATACCTTGTTCGTCGCGCTGATGGACCACCCAGGCTTCAGGCAACTGGACTTTTCCGCGCTGAAGGTCACCAACTCTGGCGGCACCGCGCTGGTCAAGGCCACCGCCGAGCGCTGGGAGAGCCTCACGGGCTGCCGTATCGTCGAAGGCTACGGCCTGACCGAGACGTCGCCGGTAGCCAGCACCAACCCCTATGGCCAGCTGGCGCGCCTGGGCACGGTAGGCATCCCGGTGGCAGGCACGGCGTTCAAGGTTATCGACGACGAGGGCAACGAGCTGCCGCTGGGCGAGCGGGGCGAGCTGTGCATCAAGGGCCCGCAGGTGATGAAGGGCTACTGGCAACAACCCGAGGCCACGGCGCAGACCCTGGACGCCCAGGGCTGGCTGAAGACCGGCGACATCGCGGTGATCGACCCCGATGGTTTCACCCGTATCGTCGACCGCAAGAAAGACATGATCATCGTCTCGGGCTTCAACGTGTACCCCAACGAGATCGAGGACGTGATCATGGCCCATCCGCAAGTCGCCAGTTGCGCCGCCATCGGCGTACCCGACGAGCGCTCCGGCGAGGCGGTGAAACTGTTCGTGGTGCCGCGTGATGGCGGGGTCAGCGTGGATGAGCTCAAGGCTTACTGCAAGGCCAACTTCACCGGTTACAAGGTGCCCAAGCACATTGTGCTGCGCGACTCGCTGCCGATGACACCGGTGGGCAAGATTCTGCGGCGCGAGCTGCGTGACATTGCCTGACAAGGCTGCAAATACGCCTCTAGAGCGGGCCTTTCGGCCCGTTTTGCGACATTTTGGATAATTACTCTAAAAATGACCTGTATTGTTCATTGAGTCATTTTTGTGACCGTAAGGCCTGTTTTGGCCTCTAGGCGACCCCTGGCAAAGCTGTTACTCTCGGGCCGCTTTCAGATGATCCGGTTTGCAATGAGCCGTCATCACATATCAATAATAAGCGCATCGACGCGTGAATCGAACTTCGCTGTTGCTGAAGGAGTGGGCTTCCATGATCGAACATTTTTGGAAGGATAAATACCCAGCCGGGATTACGGCGGAAATCAATCCTGACGAATTCCCCAATATCCAGGCGGTACTCAAGCAATCCTGCCAACGCTTTGCCGACAAACCGGCCTTTAGCAACCTGGGCAAGACTATCACCTATGGCGAACTGTATGCGCTGTCGGGGGCATTTGCCGCCTGGCTGCAGCAGCACACCGACCTGAAACCGGGTGATCGCATTGCCGTGCAACTGCCCAATGTCCTGCAATACCCGGTAGCGGTATTCGGTGCCATGCGTGCAGGGCTGATCGTGGTCAACACCAACCCGCTGTACACCGCGCGGGAGCTGGAGCACCAGTTCAACGACTCCGGCGCCAAGGCGCTGGTGTGCCTGGCCAACATGGCCCACCTGGCTGAAAAAGTGCTGCCCAAGACTCAGGTCAAGCATGTCATCGTCACCGAAGTGGCCGACCTGCTGCCGCCGCTCAAGCGCCTGCTGATCAACAGTGTCATCAAGTACGTGAAGAAGATGGTGCCGGCCTACAACCTGCCGCGTGCCGTGCGCTTCAACGACGCCCTGGCACTGGGCAAGGGCCAGCCGGTCACCGAAGCCAACCCGCAAGCCAGCGACGTCGCGGTGCTGCAATACACTGGCGGTACCACGGGCGTGGCCAAGGGCGCGATGCTGAGCCACCGCAACCTGGTGGCCAACATGCTGCAGTGCCGGGCGCTGATGGGCTCGAACCTGCATGAAGGTTGCGAGATCCTGATCACGCCGCTGCCGCTGTACCACATCTACGCCTTCACCTTCCATTGCATGGCGATGATGCTGATCGGCAACCACAACGTGCTCATCAGCAACCCGCGTGATTTGCCGGCGATGGTCAAAGAGCTGGGCAAGTGGAAATTCAGCGGCTTCGTCGGCCTCAACACCTTGTTCGTCGCCCTGTGCAACAACGAGGGGTTCCGCGCCCTGGACTTCTCGGCGCTGAAAATCACCTTGTCTGGCGGCATGGCCCTGCAACTGAGCGTGGCCGAGCGCTGGAAGGCCGTGACCGGGTGCGCCATCTGCGAAGGTTACGGCATGACCGAAACCAGCCCGGTGGCTGCGGTCAACCCGTCCGAGGCCAACCAGGTCGGTACCATCGGTATCCCGGTGCCCTCGACGCTGTGCAAGGTTATCGACGACAGTGGCAATGAACTGCCGCTGGGCGAGGTGGGTGAACTGTGCATCAAGGGCCCGCAAGTGATGAAGGGCTACTGGCAGCGCGAGGACGCCACCGCCGAGATCCTCGACAGCCAAGGCTGGCTCAAGACCGGTGACATCGCGTTGATTCAGCCGGACGGTTACATGCGCATCGTCGACCGCAAGAAGGACATGATCCTGGTCTCGGGTTTCAACGTGTACCCCAACGAGCTGGAAGACGTGCTCGCCGGCTTGCCCGGTGTGCTGCAGTGCGCGGCCATTGGTGTGCCGGACGAGAAGTCGGGTGAAGTGATCAAGATGTTCATCGTGGTCAAACCGGGCATGACCGTGACCAAGGAGCAGGTGATGGAGCACATGCGTGCCAACGTCACCGGTTACAAGGTGCCGCGCTACATCGAGTTCCGCGATACGTTGCCGACCACCAACGTGGGCAAGATCCTGCGCCGTGAATTGCGTGACGAAGAGCTGAAGAAGCAGGGCCTCAAAAAGATCGCCTAACCCACGCAGCGATCGATGTAGGAGCGGCCTTGCGTCGCGAAAGGGCCGCAAAGCGGCCCCGACAATCTATGCGGCGAAGCTGAAACTATGCGGCGAAGCTGAAACTATGCGGCGAAGCTGAAATCTTGGGGCCGCTACGCGCCCCTTTCGCGACGCAAGGCCGCTCCTACACCAGCACGCGCGTCGATCAGCGCAGTTTCTCAAGCATCTGGTAGTACCACATTCCCGCCGCCAACAGCGGATTCCCCAGCAGTTCCCCCATTGGCACCCGCACATGCTTGCACTGGGCAAAGGTATCGAACTTCTCCAGAGTCCCGGTCAGCGCTTCGGCCATGATCTCGCCCATGATGTGGCTGGTGGCAATGCCATGCCCGGAATAACCCTGGCAGTACCAGACATTGTCCGAGAGCTTGCCCAGTTGCGGGATGCGATTGACCACGATACCCATGGCGCAGCTCCACTGGAACTCGATCGGTACCCCTTTGAGCGCCGGGAAGGTGCGCTCGATGCACGGGCGCAGCTCTGCTTCGATATCGCGTGAATCGCGCCCGGAATAGTTGGCGCCGCCGCCAAATAGCAAACGCTTGTCGGCAGTCAGGCGGTAATAGTCGAGGACAAAGCGGCAGTCGTATACCGCCAGGTCCTGCGGGTTGATCTGCTCGGCCAGCTCGCCCAGCGGTGCGGTGGTGACGATGCCGCCCATGGCCGGAAAGATCTTGCCCTTGAGCTTGCGCTGTTCCAGCTTGTGATAGACATCGCCCGCCAGCATCACCTGGCGGGCTTCGATCCGCCCCTGGGCTGTCACTACTGCCGGGCGCGGGCCGTGGACGATGTCCAGCACCTCTGAGTTTTCAAAGATCAATGCCCCCAGGCTATGGGCGGCACGCGCCTCGCCCAGGCACAGGTTGAGCGGGTGCAGGTGCAGGTTGCGTCGGTTCTTCAATGCACCCAGGTACAGCGGGCTTTGCAGGTGCTGGGCCATGGCGTTGCGGTCGAGCATCTGCACCTGGTCGCCCATGCCGCGACGCTGGGCTTCGGCCTCGAACCCGCGCAGCTCGTTCAGGTGCGACGGTTTCATCGCCGCATGCAGGTGGCCGCGCTTGAGGTCGCAGTCGATACCGTAGCGGGCCACCCGTTGCTCGATGACCTGGTGCCCGCGCCAACGCAGGTGCCAGATGAAATCATCCACCTCACTGCCCAGGCGGTTGCGCATCTGTGTACGCATGGCTTCGTCGCCCGACAAGCTGCCGGTCACCTGCCCGCCATTGCGCCCGCTGGCACCCCAGCCGATGCGGTTGGTTTCGACGATAGCCACTTTAAGGCCGCGCTCGGCCAACTCCACGGCAGTGGCCACGCCGGTGAACCCACCGCCGATGATCGCCACGTCTACCTGCTCGGTGCCCTTGAGGGTCGGGTACTGCGTATGGTCATTCAGGGTGGCGTTGTAATAGGACGGCGCACGTTGGGCCGGCCCCTGGTTCAGTGCTGCGTTCATGGGTGTTCCTTGTTATGAATGGGGCTCAGGCCTGGTGCAGGTACCAGCGCCAGTCCTGCTCGCTGACTTCGGCCATGAACTGGCGGTACTCGGCGCGCTTGACCTTCAGGTACACGCCGAGGAAGTCCGCGCCCAGTGCTTCGCGCGCCCAGTCCGAATGCTGCAGGGCATCCAGGGCGGTCAGCCAGTCGGTGGGCAGGTGCTCGGTGGCCTGGGCGTAGCCGTTGCCTTCAACGGGGGCGCCAGGGTCCAGCTGTTCGCGAATACCTCGGTGGCTGGCGGCGAGGATTGCCGCTGCCGCCAGGTACGGGTTGGCATCGGCGCCACAGATGCGGTGCTCCACGTGCCGGCTGTTGGCCGGGCCGCCTGGTACCCGCAGGCTGACCGTGCGGTTGTCGACCCCCCAGGTCGGCGCAAGTGGCGCGTAGCTGTTGGCCTGGAAGCGGCGGAACGAGTTGGCGTTGGGGCAGAACAACAACAGCGAATCGCGCAGGTGGCGCAGCATGCCGGCCACCGCTTGGCGCAACAGTGGCGTACCGGCCTTGTCTTCGCTGGCGAACAGGTTGTTGCCGGCGCTGTCGGCCAGGCTCAAGTGCATGTGCATGCCGGTGCCGGCCAGTTGCGCGAACGGTTTGGCCATGAAGCAGGCCTGCATGCCATGGGCATGGGCCACGCCTTTGACCAGGCGCTTGTAGCGTACGGCCTGGTCCATTGCCGCCAGGGCATCGCCGTGCTCAAGGGTGATTTCCACCTGGCCGGGTGCATACTCGGAGATCGCCGTGCGGGCCGGAATGCCCTGGGCCTTGCAGGCAGCGTAGAGGTCGGCGAGAAACGGCTCGATCTGCTCAAGCTCACGCAGGCCATACACCTGGGTGCTGCGTGGCCGGCCGCCGTCGTTGTCCAGGGCAGGCTGCGGTCGGCCCTGGGCATCACGCTTCTGGTCGAGCAGGTAGAACTCAAGCTCGCAGGCCATCACCGGGTGGTAGCCGTCAGCCTTGAGTGCATCGATGGTGCGCAGCAGCACATGGCGCGGGTCGGCAATGCTGGCCGGCAGGCCCTCGCTGGGGTGCATGCTGACCTGCACTGCGGCAGTCGGCACGCGCCGCCACGGCAGGCGTACCAGGCTGCCCTCCAGCGGGTAGGCGCGGCAGTCGATGTCGCCGACATCCCAGACCAGGCCTGAGTTTTCGACGTCATCGCCGTTGAGGGTCAGGCCCATGATGGTGCTGGGCAGCGGGCGACCGGTCTGGTACACCGCCAGCAGTTCCTCGCGGTGCAGCAGCTTGCCGCGGGGTACACCGTTGGCGTCGAGGATGAACAGTTCGATCAGCTCGATATCGGGGTTGTCGGCCAGGAACTGGCTGGCGTGTTCGGGGTTTGCAAAGTGCATGTCGGATTCGCTCATGGGCGCACATGACCGCCGCGGGCAACCGTGGGGTCAAACTGAAACGATCGGCCAGCAGCGGGCCGGGTTTGGTCAGTGATGCGTGAGCGAAGTATCCGGTGGGCGCGCGTGGCGACAGTGCCACAAGGCCCAGAACGCGAGGATGATGTGCACCAGCGGATTTTCACCGGCACGGGTCCGGGCCTTCGGGAGCGAAGGGCGGGACTGCGGGGGCACGGTGAACGGGGCAGGGATCATGCCTTTGATACTCACATGCGGCGTAAGGTTGATTAAAGCAGTGAATGGCAACCTTTACATCGGTGTCGGCTAAACATTTGCGGCGAGGTGCTGGGTGCAGGAGCCAGCAGAGAACGGGCAAATCTGCGACAATCGCGCCTCTTCAAATGCCGATCATGAAAAAGCAGGCCCACCTGCATCACTAAAAAGCCCCATGACAGATCAAGCCATCGACCAGCTCCTGAAAAACATCGACCACGCCATGATCGCCGACCGCCATCGTCTGCGTCGGCAACTGCATGAGCTGCGCAAGCGCCCCGACGAGGCCAAGCTCGCCCAGTGGGCGGAAAAGGTCCAGGCCTCCTGCGCCCAGGTCACCGCGCGCCAGCAAAGCGTGCCGACCGTGCGTTACGACGACAGCCTGCCCATTGCAGCCAAGCGTGACGAGATCAAAAAGGCGCTGGCTGAGCACCAGGTGCTGGTCATCGCCGGTGAGACCGGCTCGGGCAAGACCACCCAGTTGCCGAAGATCTGCCTTGAGCTGGGGCGTGGCAGCCATGGCCTGATTGCCCATACCCAGCCACGCCGGATTGCTGCGCGCAGCGTCGCCGCCCGTGTCGCCGAAGAACTCGGCACGCCGCTTGGTGGGCTGGTTGGTTACCAGGTGCGTTTCGAGGACCAGAGTGATTCCAACACCCTGGTCAAGCTGATGACCGACGGCATCCTGCTGGCTGAAACCCAGCACGACCGCTTTCTCGAACGCTACGACACGATCATCGTCGACGAAGCCCACGAACGCAGCCTCAACATCGACTTCCTGCTCGGCTACCTCAAGACCCTGTTGCACCGCCGCCCGGAACTGAAGCTGATCATCACCTCGGCGACCATCGACCTCGAGCGTTTCTCCAAGCACTTCGACGGTGCACCTATCATTGAAGTCTCCGGGCGCACCTTCCCGGTAGAAACCTGGTACCGCCCGCTGACCAGCGAGCAGGACGAGGAAGGCAACCAGATCGAGGATGACCTCACCGTCGACCAGGCCATCCTCGCCACCCTGGATGAACTGGCGCAACACGAGCGCAGCCAGGGCAAGGGGCCGGGTGATGTCTTGATCTTCTTGCCGGGTGAGCGGGAAATCCGCGACGCGGCCGAGATCCTGCGCAAGGCGCAACTGCGCCATACCGAGATTCTGCCGCTGTATGCACGCCTGTCGCCCGCCGAGCAGCAGCGCATTTTCCAGTCGCATACCGGGCGCCGGGTGATCCTGGCCACCAACGTTGCCGAGACCTCGCTGACGGTGCCGGGCATTCGCTACGTGATCGACACCGGCACCGCCCGCATCAGCCGCTACAGCTACCGGGCCAAGGTCCAGCGCCTGCCGATCGAGGCGGTATCCCAGGCCAGTGCCAACCAGCGTAAAGGCCGTTGCGGCCGGGTCGAGCCTGGCATCTGCGTGCGCCTGTACAGTGAAGAGGATTTCAACGGCCGGCCGGCGTTCACCGACCCGGAGATTCTGCGCACCAACCTGGCGGCGGTGATCCTGCAGATGCTGCACCTGCGCCTGGGTGCGATCGATGCGTTCCCGTTCATCGAGCCGCCGGATGGCAAGGCTATCAGCGATGGTTTCAACCTGTTGCAGGAGCTCTCGGCGGTCAACCGCGAAAACCAGTTGACCCCGCTCGGGCGGCAACTGGCGCGTTTGCCCATCGACCCACGGTTAGGCCGCATGCTGCTTGAAGGCGCCCGTCAGGGCAGCCTGCAGGAAGTGTTGATCGTCACCAGTGCGCTGTCGGTGCAAGATCCGCGCGAGCGGCCGCCGGAGCGCCAGCAGGCGGCCGACCAGGCGCATGCCCAGTGGAAGGACGTCGACTCCGACTTCGCCGCGCTGGTCAATTTGTGGCGGGGCTTCGAGGAGCAGCGCCAGGCGTTGACTGCCAGCCCGCTGCGCAACTGGTGCCGTAAGAATTTCCTCAATTACCTGCGCCTGCGCGAATGGCGTGATGCCCACCGCCAGTTGGCGCTGATCTGCCGGGACCTGCAATTGACGGTCAACAAGGAACCGTCCGATTACCAACGGATGCACAAGGCAATCCTCAGCGGCCTGCTCAGCCAGATCGGCCAGAAGACCGAGGAGGGCGATTACCAAGGTGCCCGCCAACGGCGCTTCTGGGTCCACCCGTCCTCGGGGTTGGGCCGCAAGCGTCCGCAGTGGGTGATGGCCGCCGAGCTGGTGGAAACCACCAAGCTGTATGCGCGCATGGTCGCCCGCATCGAGCCCGACTGGATCGAGCCGCTGGCGGCCCACCTGGTCAAGAAGAACCACTTCGAACCGCATTGGGAGAAGAAGCGCGGGCAGGTGGTGGCGTACGAGCAGATCACCTTGTACGGGCTGATTCTGGTTGGCCGCCGCCCGGTTCACTTCGGCCCGATCGACCCGGTGACATCGCGGGAGCTGTTCATTCGCGAGGGGCTGGTGGGCGGCGAAATCCAGTCGCGGGCCAAGTGCCTGTCGGCCAACAAGCGCCTGCTCGAACAGCTCGACGAACTGGAGGCCAAGGCCCGCCGGCGCGACATTCTGGCCGACGAAGAGACCCTCTACGCCTTCTACGAAGCGCGCCTGCCTGAGGACATCCACCAGACCGCGACCTTCGATGCCTGGTACCGCATGACCAGCCAGAAGGACGCCAACCTGCTGATCATGCGCGAGGAAGACGTGCTGGCCCGTGAGGCCAGCGAAGTCACCGCAGCGCAGTACCCGGACAGCCTGCAGGTGGGGGACTTGCGCCTGTCGTTGAGCTACCACTTCGAACCGGGCCACCCGCGCGACGGCGTGACGGTGCGGGTACCGGCACCGCTGTTGCCGAGCCTGCCGGGCGAGCGCCTGGAGTGGCTGGTGCCGGGCCTGCTCGAAGCCAAGTGCGTGGCGCTGGTGCGCAACCTGCCCAAGGCGCTGCGCAAGAATTTCGTGCCGGTGCCGGACTTCGTCAAAGCTTCGCTGGCCCGCATGACTTTCGCCCAGGGCGCGCTGCCCCAGGCGTTGGGCCAGGAGCTGCTGCGCATGACCGGTGCACGTGTTTCCGACGAGGCCTGGGCAGAATCTGTCAGCCTGGTCGAAGGCCACCTGCGGATGAACATCGAAGTGGTCGATGCCCAGGGCAAGTTCCTTGGCGAAGGCCGCGACCTGGCCGAGTTGACCGCGCGTTTCGCCGCTGCCAGCCAGGCCGCGCTGGCGGTGCCACGCAGCGAAAACGCCGAACGGCCGGTGCAGGCGAAGGCGTTCAGCGAAGTGGCGCAGACTACCCAACAGAAGATCGCCGGCCTGTCGATGACCGTGTACCCGGCGCTGGTGGAGGAAAACGGCACTGTTCGCGAAGGGCGTTTCTCGACCCAGGCCGAAGCCGAGTTCCAGCACCGCCGCGCCTTGCAGCGCCTGTTGTTGCAGCAGTTGGCAGAGCCTGCCAAGTTTTTGCGCGGCAAGCTGCCCGGGCTGACCGAACTGGGCTTGCTGTACCGCGAGCTGGGCCGTGTCGAGGCGCTGGTCGAAGACATTCTGCTGGCCAGCCTGGACAGCTGCATCCTTGAAGGCGAACAGCCGCTGCCCCGCGACGGCGCGGCCTTGGCCGGGTTGGCTGAGCGCAAGCGTGGCAGCTGGGCCGAGCATGCCGAGCGCCTGGCGCGCCTGACCCTGGAGGTGCTCAAGTTGTGGCATGGGCTGCAGAAGCGCTTCAAGGGCAAGATCGACCTGAGCCAGGCGGTGGCGCTGAACGACATCAAGCAACAATTGGCCAACCTGGTGTACCCGGGCTTCGTGCGCGAAACCCCGGGTGCCTGGTTCAAGGAGCTGCCGCGTTACCTCAAGGCCGTGGAGCTGCGCCTGGAGAAGCTGGGCTCGCAGGTGCAGAAGGATCGCGTCTGGAGCGGCGAGCTGGCCAACCTCTGGGCCCAGTACAAGACGCGCGCCGACAAGCACGCCCAGGAGGGCAAGCGCGATGAGCAACTGACGTTGTACCGCTGGTTGCTGGAAGAATACCGGGTGTCGTTGTTCGCGCAGCAGCTAGGGACGAAAGTGCCGATTTCTGACAAGCGATTGAGCAAACAGTGGAGCCAGGTGGAAGGCTAACTGCCTTGATTTGTGGCACACTTCAAGGCGTTTGGGGGCCGCATTGCGGCCCTTCGCGGGTAAACCCGCGCCCACAAGGGCGCGGCCCTCGCCTTTGAATTGGCACTAAAGTGCCATTATTCAGTCATGTTTCCAGCCAGCGCCCCGTGGCGATGGCCTTTGACCAGAGGAACGACCGTGCATAACGTCGTGATCAGCGGCACCGGCCTGTATACCCCGGCCCAGAGCATTTCCAACGAAGAACTGGTGGAGTCCTTCAATACCTGGTCGCAGCAGTTCAACCGCGACAACGCCGCCGCGATCGAGCGCGGTGAGATCGAGGCAGCGCCGCTGTCCGACGCTGCTTTCATCGAAAAGGCCTCGGGTATCAAGAGCCGCTTCGTGCTGGACAAGGCCGGCATTCTCGACCCGCAACGCATGAAACCGCGCCTGCCAGAACGCTCCAATGACGAGCCGTCGGTTCTGTGCGAAATGGCCGTGGCTGCAGCGCGCCAGGCACTGGAGCGTGCAGGCCGCACCGCTGCCGATGTCGATGGCGTGATTGTCGCCTGCTCCAACCTGCAGCGCCCGTATCCAGCCATTGCCATCGAAGTGCAAAAGGAACTGGGCATCGAGGGCTTCGCCTTCGACATGAACGTGGCCTGCTCGTCGGCCACCTTCGGCATCCAGACCGCCGCCAACAGTGTGCAACTGGGCCAGGCGCGTTCGGTGCTGATGGTCAACCCCGAGGTCTGCACCGGGCACCTGAACTTCCGCGACCGCGACAGCCACTTCATCTTCGGCGATGCCGCCACTGCGGTGCTGATCGAGCGGGCCGACCAGGCCACGTCCAGGCACCAGTTCGAGATCGTCAGCAGCAAGTTGTGGACGGGGTTCTCCAACAACATCCGCAACAACTTCGGCTTCCTCAACCGCGCGGCGGAGGAGGGTGAAGGGGCGGCAGACAAACTGTTCATCCAGGAAGGGCGCAAGGTGTTCCGTGAAGTGTGCCCGAAGGTCGCCGAGCTGATCGGTGAGCACCTGGAGGCGAACGACCTGCAGCCGAGCGACGTCAAGCGCTTCTGGCTGCACCAGGCCAACCTGAGCATGAACCACCTGATCGTCAAGAAGCTGCTGGGGCGTGAAGCCACCGAGGAAGAAGCACCGGTGATTCTGGACCGTTATGCCAACACCAGTTCGGCAGGGTCGGTGATTGCCTTCCACCTGTACCAGGATGACCTGGCCGAGGGGGCGGTGGGCGTGCTGAGCTCGTTTGGTGCGGGGTATTCGGTGGGGAGTGTGATTCTGCGCAAGCGCTAGGTTTTTTCAAGGACCTGTACCGGCCCCTTCGCGGTTTTATCCGCGAAGGGGCCGGCGCATTTCTGGCAGACGAAAAAAGGCAGGAAATGCCGGATGGGGTCGGCATTTCCCGCCTTGAGTGAAACAGAGAAGCGGTTGCTTAGAACTTGGCTTCCAGGTCGACCTGCAGCGTATCGACATCCGCATTGCTGTTCGGCAACTGCGACAGATCGGTCTTGGCCATCAGGTAAGCAGCACCCAGCGAGAAGTTCTTGTCGATTTCGTAACCGACCTTGAACTTGTGCCCGCGCGAACCGGTGAAGCCGTTGCCGAAGTCGGAGTCGGTGAACAGGCTGACCACAGCGTTGCGCTGAACATCACGGTAGTTGTAGTCCAGGCTCCAGGCGCCAACCTTGGTCTTCAGACCGGCCAGCCAGGCCTGGTCTTCACCGTCGGTGCTCTCGGTGTTTTTCACGTACTGGCCGTAGGCCGACAGCGGGATGGCGAAGCCGGTGAAGTCCAGCTGGCCGAAGCCTTCCACCAGGTTGAACTCGTTGGTGGTGTTGCCGAACGACTGCAGAATGGCCGCTTCCTTGTCGTTGTCGTAGCCATAGATGCTCGCACCCACGGTGACCTTCAGCACGTCGGCGGGGGCGAACTTGGCACCCAGCTGGCCGTGGTAGACCTGCGCGTCATGCTTGTACTGCACACCGTCGCCGTCGACGTTGTCCTTGAGGGTGTACTGGCCCGCACTGGCGAACACTTCGGCGCCGCCCAGGTCGGCCTTGTAAGTCGCTGCTACGCCTTCGGGGTTGATATCGCTGTCCCAGATGATATCGCCCATGCTCACCCATGGCTGGGGCATCTTGCCGCCGATCAGGTGCAGGTTCGGCACCGCCGTCGGGTGCCAGTCGAGGTAGGCCAGGTCGACCCACAGCGACTTCTTGTCGAAGTAGTTGTCAAGGCTCTGGTTGGTGGAGCGACGGTCGGCGCTGCTGCCGGTGGCGATGCGTACGCCGGCATCGACTTGCGGGTTGATCTCGCTGTAGAAGCCGACACGGGCACGAACGCGCTGGCGGTCCTGGTTGCCGCTGCTGCTGTTCGGCTCGTCGACGTTGACGTCTTCGTAGCGCAGGCGCACATCACCCTTGATCTGGGTCTTGGCGGCCCATGCCACTTTCTGTTCAAAGGAACTCATACGTTCGGACTGAGCTTTCTGGTCGGCCTTTTCCTTGGTCTCTTTTGCCAGATCGCCTTGCAGTTCGTTGTACTGCGCCTGGTTGATCGAGCCATTGGCGCGGAGCATTTCGAGCAACTTGGCGTCGACAGCAGCACTGGCCGGAGTACTCAGAGCCAGCATCATGCCGGTGAGGCTCACTCCGGTAAGTGTGGAAACAAGACGCATAAGGTTCTCCCTACTGAAAAAAATGGGGGAGGCTCAGCGCCCGCCCCTGTGTTGGCATGTCTTCGGAAAGGGCCTGAATAGACAGGTTCTGGGGTTCCGGAAAACAGGCGCAAGTATTGCGAGGGGGGATTACAGATTAATGTCGAATTAGTGGCACTGTTGTTAAGCCATCGGGCATGAATGAGTTGGCCGGGCGATCGTCATTTGAGTGATGGGCCCTTCTTCCGGGATACTGAGTGCCTCAAGAAAGCGAGTCGAAACCGTGACCAGCCTGTACAGCCTTGCTCATCTGCGTGATCTTCCGGCGGCCACCTGGGATGCCCTGGTGCCCGCTGGCCAGCCGTTTCTGCGCCACGCCTTCCTCACTGCGCTGGAGGACAGCGCCAGCGTTGCACCGTCGACCGGCTGGGCGGCCGAGCACTTGGTGCTGGAACGGGAAGGGCAGGTGCGCGCGGTCATGCCGGCCTACCGCAAGTGGCATTCGTTTGGCGAGTATGTGTTCGACCACGGCTGGGCCGATGCCTGTGAGCGGGCAGGCATCGCCTATTACCCCAAGTTGCTCGGCGCGGTACCGTTCAGCCCGGTCAGCGGCCCGCGCCTGCTGGCTGCCGACCCCGCCGACGGCCTGCTGGTGTTGCAAGCGCTACCCGAATACCTGGGCAAGGGCGGGCTTTCTGGTGCGCACATCAACTTCACCGACCCGGCCCTGGACCAACAGATGGCCAGCTTGCCAGGCTGGATGGAGCGCCTTGGTTGCCAGTTTCACTGGCGTAACCGCGGTTATCGAGACTTCCAGGATTTCCTCGACACACTCAGCTCGCGCAAGCGCAAGCAGATGCGCAAGGAGCGCGAACAGGTGGCCGGGCAGGGCATCGACTTCCAGTGGTACCGGGGGGAGCAACTGACGGAGGCGCAGTGGGATTTTGTCTACCTGTGCTACGCCAACACGTATGCGGTACGCAGGCGCGCCCCGTACCTGACCCGTGAATTCTTCAGCCTGCTGGCCGAGCGCATGCCCGAGGCACTGCGGGTGGTGATGGCGAGGCAGGGTGGGCGTGACGTGGCCATGGCCCTGAGCCTGGTGGGCGACGACAGCCTATATGGCCGTTACTGGGGGTGCCTGGATGAATTCGACCGGCTGCACTTCGAGACCTGCTTCTACCAGGGCATGGACTTTGCCATTGCTGAAGGCTTGCAGCGCTTTGATGCGGGGGCCCAGGGCGAGCACAAGCTGATCCGTGGGTTCGAGCCGGTGCTGACGCGGTCGTGGCATTACCTGTTGCACCCGGGGTTGCGGCGGGCGGTCGAGGGGTTCTTGTTGCAGGAGCGCGAAGGGGTGCAGGGGTATGCCGAGGAGGCGCGGGGGATGTTGCCCTACCGCAGGGATTGAAACCTGCCTCGGCTGCACCGGCCGGGCTCAATCCACCCCGACGAACCCCCCCGTCTGGTGATGCCACAACCGCGCATACAACCCTTGTTGCGCCAGCAGTTCACTGTGGCTGCCGCTTTCAACGATATGCCCCTTGTCCAGCACTACCAGGCGGTCCATCCGGGCAATGGTTGAAAGCCGGTGCGCGATAGCGATTACCGTCTTGCCTTGCATCAGGGTCTCCAGGCTTTCCTGGATCGCTGCCTCGACCTCCGAGTCCAGCGCCGAGGTGGCCTCGTCCATGATCAGGATCGGTGCATTCTTCAGCAGCACCCGCGCAATGGCGATACGTTGGCGCTGGCCGCCAGACAGCTTGACCCCACGCTCGCCCACATGGGCATCGAAGCCGGTACGCCCCTGGGCGTCGGACAGCTGTGGTATGAACTCGTCGGCGCGGGCGCGGCGCACCGCTTCGTGCAGTGCCGCTTCGCTGGCCTCGGGGCGGCCGTACAGCAAGTTGTCACGGATCGAGCGGTGCAACAGCGAGGTGTCCTGGGTGATCATGCCGATTTGTGCGCGCAGGCTGGCCTGGCTCACTTCGGCGATGTCCTGGCCATCGATCAGGATGCGCCCGCCCTGCACGTCGTACAGGCGTAGCAGCAGGTTGACCAGGGTCGATTTGCCCGCGCCTGACGGGCCGATCAGGCCAATCTTCTCGCCCGGGCGAATGTCCAGGTTGAGCCCCTCGATCACGTTGCTGGCCTTGCCGTAGTGGAAGTCCACGTCGTCGAAGTGCACCGCGCCACGGCTTACCTTCAGTGCAGGCGCATTGGGCTTGTCGGTGACGGTGACCGGCTGGGCGATGGTCTGCAGGCCGTCCTGGACCATGCCGATGTTCTCGAAGATGCCGTTGACCACCCACATGATCCAGCCCGACATGTTGACGATGCGGATCACCAGGCCGGTGGTCAGGGCGATTGCGCCCACGGTGATCAGCGACTGGCTCCACAGCCACAGCGCCAGGCCCGTGGTGCCGACCACCAGCAAGCCGTTGAGGGTGGTGATGACCACGTCCATGCTGGTGATGACGCGGGAGGCCAGCTGGGTTTTCTCGGTCTGTTCGCGGATCGCCTCGCGGGCGTACTGCTGCTCGTAGTCGGTGTGGGCGAACAGCTTCAGGGTGGCGATGTTGGTGTAGCCGTCGACGATGCGCCCCATCAGCTTGGAGCGTGCGTCGGACGAAATCACCGAGCGCGCCTTGACCCGGGGCACGAAGTAGAACAGCGCGCCGATGTAGCAGGCGATCCACGCCAGCAGCGGCAGCATCAGGCGCCAGTCGGCCTCGGCGAACAGCACCAGTGCACTGACGGCGTAGATCAGGACGTGCCACAGCGCATCCACCGCCTGTACCGCCGAATCACGCAGCGAGTTGCCGGTCTGCATGATGCGCTGGGCAATGCGCCCGGCGAAATCGCTCTGGAAGAAATTCAGGCTCTGTTTGAGCACATAGGTGTGGTTTTGCCAGCGAATCATGCTGGTCATGCCCGGGTTGATGGTCTGGTGCACCAGCAGGTCGTGCAGGCCGAAGAACAGCGGGCGTAACAGTAGCACCACCACCAGCATCCAGATCAGCTCACCGCTGTGCTCGCTGAAGAAGTTGGCATTGGGCGTGCCCTGGGCCAGGTCGATGATGCGGCTCAGGTAGCTGAACATCGCCACTTCGATCAGCGAGGCAATCAGCCCTACCACCAGCAGGGCGACAAAGCTGGGCCAGACCTGGCGCAGGTAATACAGGTAGAACGGCCACACCGTGCTCGGCGGCGCTTCGCTCGGTGCCTCACGGAAAATATCGATCAGTCTTTCGAAACGGCGGTACAGCATGGGTGACAACACTCCTGTTCGTCCGACCCTCAGGCGGTTTCACATCCCTGTGAAGCCTGCGGTCAGTCGATGCGTTTGGCGGACTTGATGTAGACCGGATCGGCCGGCACGTCGCGCATACCGTTCTTGACAGTGGTCGGTGAGTTGACGATCTGGTCGACCACTTCCATGCCTTTGGTCACCTTGCCGAACACCGCATAGCCGCGGTCACGGCCCGGGTTGAGGAAGTCGTTATCGGCCACGTTGATGAAGAACTGGCTGGTGGCCGAGTTCGGGTCCGAAGTGCGGGCCATGGACAGGGTGCCGCGGGTGTTCAGCAGGCCGTTGCTGGCCTCGTTACGGATTGGGGCCTGGGTGTCTTTCTGCGCCATCCGATCGGTAAAACCGCCGCCCTGAACCATGAAGCCCGGGATCACGCGGTGGAAGATGGTGTTGTTGTAGAAACCGCTGTCGACGTACTGGAGGAAGTTCTTGGTACTGATCGGCGCCTTTTCGGCATTCAACTCGATTTCGACCTGACCGAAGCTGGTGTCCAGCAATACGTGAGGGGTCTTGTCGGACGCCATGACGCTGGTGGCGAAGGCAACCGAGCAGGCGGTGAGCAGGAGTTTTTTCAGCATGGGCTCAAAGATCCTTGAGAGGTGGAAGCGGCTGCAAGGAACTGCAGCAGGGTCTGGTTGAAGACCTCGGGTTGATCGAGGGGCGTAGCGTGCCGGGAATCGTCGATGACTACCAGCCTGGCCTGGGGCATCAGGGCGACGTAGCGCTCTTTGAGTTGTATCGGCGTGTAATCGTGGTCGGCGGCGATCACCAGCGTGGGACAGCGGATTTGCCCGATGCGTTCCTGTACGCCCCAGTCGACGATGGCGTCGAAGCTCTTGAGGTAGGCGCGCTTGTCGTTGCGTGCCCAGCGCTGGGCCATCTTCTGGCGCAGGTCGGCTTGCCCGGGCTTGGGGAATAGCCGTTCGGCCAGCCCTTTGCCAACGGTCTCGACACTGAGCAGGCGTGCCAGGCCCCAACGCTTGGCCCACCAGGCCCAGTCACTGCGGGTGCGGCGCTTGACCTCGGGGGCGCTGTTGATAATGCACAGGCTGCGCAGCCACTGCGGGTGGTCGACGGCGAACTGGAAACCGACCATGCCGCCCATCGACAGGCCGACGAAGTGCACCGGGCCGGTCTGCAAGTGTTCGAGCAAAGCCAGCAGGTCTTCGCTGAAGGTGGCGATCTGGTAGCCGTCGCGGGGCTTGTCGGAGCGGCCGTGGCCGCGGATGTCCATGGCAATCACCCGGTAGTGATGGCTCAGCAGGGGTATCTGCAGCTCCCAGTCCTGGCAGCTGGAGCCCAGGCCATGCAGCAGCACCAAGGGTTCGCCCTGGCCATATTCCTCGTAATGCAGCAAGCATCCTTCGTGTTCGAAATAGGCCATGGGCGCGGTCCTCTCAGGCTTGCGGGGGGGCTGCGAAGGGCACGTCCAGGGGCGCGGTGTCGAAGTTGCGCAGCAGGTCGATGAGAATCTGCGTGGCCGGGCCCAGGGTCTTCTCTTTGCTCGAATAAAGGTAGAACAGTGGGTGGCGGCTGCCACCCTGGTCCAACGGCAGCGCCTTGAGCACCCCCTCGCGCAGCTCCCGTTCGATCATGTGCCGGGGCAACCAGGCAAAGCCCAGGCCGCTGCTGACGAAGGTGGTGGCGGTGCCCAGGCTGCCGACGGTCCAGCGCTGCTCGGCACCCAGCCAACCGACATCGAGCGGTTGCGCGCGGCCGGAGTCGCGGATCACCACCTGCAGCTGGCTTTCCAGGTCCTGGAAGGTGATGTCCCGGCCGAGGCGGTGCAGGCTGTGTTCGGGGTGGGCAACGGCGATGAACTCCACCGCGCTCAGTTCGGCACCCAGGTAGCCGCCGATGCTGTAGCTGCTGATGGCAAGGTCGGCGATGCCTTCACGCAGCACTTCTTCGACGCCCGACAGCACCTCTTCGCGCAGACGCACCCGGCAGCCACGGCTCTGCGGCATGAATGCACTCAAGGCACGTACCAGCCGGGCGCTGGGGTAGGCGGCATCGACCACCACGCGCACTTCGGCTTCCCAGCCTTGCTCCATGTGATGGGCAAGGTCTTCGAGCTGGCTGGCCTGCTTGACCAGGTGGCGCGAACGGCGCAGCAGCACGTTGCCGGCTTCGGTGAGCACGGCCTTGCGCCCGTCGATGCGCAGCAGCGGTACACCGAGCTGCTCTTGCATGCGTGCCACGGTGTAGCTGACCGATGACTGCGAACGGTGCAGTGCCTCGGCGGCCTGGGCAAACCCCCCGTGATCGACCACTGCTTGCAGGGTTCGCCACTGATCAAGGGTTACGCGCGGCGCTTTCATGTTTCGCTCCTGTTGTCCTAAGCTGCGCTCTTCCAAGGAGAGCGCCCCATGAAGAAATGTTGTGCGGCAATACTGATGTGCCTGCCCCTCGGGGCCATGGCTTACCCCATCGATGTGGAGAAGCAGCTGGACGGGGTCAAACTCGACTACACCGCCTACGACACTGCCTACGATATTGGTGCCATCACCCTCAACAACTACGGGCAGGTACCGGCAGCCTGCAAGGTAACGTTCCGCAACGGCCCGGAAGCGCCGCGGGTGCGCCGGGTGAACGTACCGGCAGGTAAAAGCGTCGATGTGACCGCCAAGTTCAATCGCCAGATCATCAAGCTGCGGATCGGCGTGAACTGCGCGGCCGAATAAAACTGATTAATCGATTGATTGAACCCACTTTTTACGCTTTTTTATCGATAGGTCAAGCCTTAATCTCACCTCCATCGAATCGCACCCTATTTGCCGATGGAGGCACCCCATGTCCCGCGTACTGATCATCGAAAGCAGCGCCCGCCAGCAGGATTCCGTTTCCCGTCAGCTGACCCGCGACTTCATCCAGCAATGGCAGGCGGCCCACCCGGCCGACGAGATCAACGTACGTGACCTGGCCGTGAGCCCGGTGCCCCACCTGGATGCCAACCTGCTCGGTGGCTGGATGAAGCCCGAGGCGCAGCGCAGCGCCGCCGAACTGGACGCGCTGGCCCGCTCCAACGAATTGACCGATGAGCTGTTGGCGGCCGACGTGCTGGTGATGGCCGCGCCGATGTACAACTTCACCATCCCCAGCACCCTCAAGGCCTGGCTGGACCATGTACTGCGCGCCGGCATCACCTTCAAGTACACCCCGACCGGCCCGCAAGGCCTGCTGACCGGCAAGCGCGCCATCGTCCTGACTGCCCGCGGCGGTATTCATGCCGGCGCCACCAGCGACCATCAGGAACCGTACCTGCGCCAGGTGATGGCATTCATCGGCATTCACGATGTGAACTTCATCCATGCCGAGGGCCTGAACATGAGCGGCGACTTCTTCGAGAAGGGCCTCAACCAGGCCAAGGCCAAACTGGCTGCGGTGGCCTGAGCGTCAACGAATTCCCAAGCCTGACACCTTGTTTGCTCCTTTGGGTGTACCTGCCCGGCCAATGGCCGGGCTTTTTTTTGGGGGGAGGTTGTGGATGCCTGGAGATTGGATTCGGGGCCACCAGGTGCCTGGCTTGGCATTTTCAGCGCCTATCAGATCGAGCGCCGCCCGCGCGGCGCATCGCGACGCAAGGCCGCTCCTACATTTGTTTCGGGCCAGTGAGACCTGTGGCATTTGCGCGCGACCGCTTTGTTAGTACGACGCGATATTTAGGCGGGCACCAAGGGGCCGCGCGCCAATACCTCAGGCATAATTGGCCCGAAACAAATGTAGGAGCGGCCTTGCGTCGCGATGCGCCGCGCGGGCGGCGCTCGATTTCCGCCCCACCTCCAAATCCAAGACAGGCAGCTAGCCGCCATCACCCTATCTCCCGACAAGCGCATAGCAGCCCCACTTCCCCAACATTCTGTGAAGAACCTATTTTACCGTGGCCAAGGCGGTCTGCTTTTAGGACCGGAACGGTCGCGCGCGCTGCCATCCCTACATTCCTCATGGTTGAACACAGCGGCCGCAACCCGCTAAGGTCGCCGCCTTGATCCACGAGAGGCAACCATGGGCTACCTGATTATCGTCGCGCTGATCCAGGCGTTTTCCTTCAGCTTGATCGGCGAGTATCTGGCCGGGCACGTCGACAGCTACTTTGCCGTGCTCGCGCGGGTGCTGCTGGCGGGCCTGGTGTTTCTGCCGCTGACCCGCTGGCGCCAGGTCGAGCCGCGCTTCATGCGCTCGATGCTGCTGATCGGCGCGCTGCAGTACGGCATCACCTATGTGTGCCTGTACCTGAGCTTTCGCGTGCTCACCGTGCCGGAAGTGCTGTTGTTCACCATCCTCACGCCGTTGCACGTCACCTTGATCGAGGACGCCTTGAACCGGCGTTTCAACCCGTGGGCGTTGCTCGCGGCGCTGGTGGCGGTGGCCGGGGCCGCGGTGATCCGCTTCGACAGCATCAGCGGCGAGTTCTTCATCGGCTTCCTGCTGCTGCAGCTGGCCAACTTCACCTATGCCGCCGGCCAGGTGCTGTACCGCCATCTGGTCGCCCGAAACCCCAGCAACCTGCCGCACTACACGCGCTTCGGCTACTTCTACCTGGGGGCCTTGATCGTGGTGTTGCCGGCGTTTGTGCTGTTCGGCAATGCCCAGCACTTGCCGAGCACCGATGTGCAATGGCTGGTGCTGTTGTTCCTCGGGCTGTGCCCTACTGCATTGGGCCTGTACTGGTGGAACAAGGGCGCGTGCCTGGTCTCCGGGGCGACACTGGCGGTGATGAACAACCTGCATGTGCCGGTGGGGCTGTTGCTCAACCTGTTGATCTGGAACCAGCACGAGCCGCTAGGGCGGCTGTTCATCGGCGGGGCAGTAATTCTGGCGTCGGTGTGGCTGAGCCGGTTGGGCAGCCGTGCTCAGGTACCGCTTGGCAACAAGGCGTGAATGAACCCGCATGGCTACATCGGTATCCCCTTGTGCGTCGGCGGCCTGGGCGGTTTCTGGTTTGGGCCTGGCGGAGCCGGTGCTGCATTTTCTCGACATGCTGGCGCTGGCGACCACCCCGTGCGCGCTGATTTCACTGGGGGCGTTCCTGGCCGAGAAACGGGGCATGGGGCAAGCCAGCCCGTGGCCGTTGGTGGGGCTGAAACTCGAGTAGGCGCTGGCTTGCCTGCGATGGGCCGCAAAGCGGCCCCGTCAGCCTCAAGCCTCGCTCATGTCTTCCAGACGACGCGGCACAGGTTCATTTGACAGTCGCCCCGCCAACCCCGCCCGCATGTCATTGCCGCTAGGCTGCTGGTACAAGCTCAACCCGAACTCCGGCAACACCGCCAACAGGTAATCGAAGATATCCCCCTGGATCCGCTCATACTCCGCCCACACCGTGGTCGTGGTGAAGCAGTAGATCTCCAGCGGCACGCCTTCGGCGGTGGTCTGCATCTGGCGAACCATGCAGGTCATGCCTTGATGCACGTTGGGGTGGTTCTTCAGGTAAGCCAGAGCAAAGGCGCGGAAGGTGCCGATGTTGGTCAGCTTGCGCCGGTTGGCGGACAGCTCGGCCACCGGCCCCAGGGCTTCGTTCCAGGTTTGCAGTTCCTGGCGCTTGCTGGCCAGGTAGTCGCCCAGCAGGCGCACCTGGGTGAGGCGCTGCTCTTCTTCGCGGGTGAGGAAGCGCACACCCGCGGCGTCGATGAACAGGCTGCGCTTGATGCGTCGGCCGCCCGATTGCTGCATGCCGCGGTAGTTGCGGAACGACTCGCTCATCAGCCGCCAGGTCGGGATCGAGACGATGGTCTTGTCGAAGTTCTGCACCTTCACCGTGTGCAAGGTGATGTCCACCACGTCACCGTCGGCGCCCACCTGGGGCATTTCGATCCAGTCACCCACATGCAGCATGTCGTTGCTGGTCAGTTGCACGCTGGCCACGAACGACAGCAGCGTGTCCTTGTAGACCAACAGCAGCACCGCCGACATGGCACCCAGGCCCGACAGCAGCAGCAATGGCGAGCGGTCGATCAGGGTGGCGACGATGACGATGGAGGCGAAAATCCACAGCATCATCTTGGCCAGTTGCACATAGCCCTTGATCGAGCGGGTGCGGGCGTGCTCGGTGCGGGCGTAGATGTCGAGCAGGGCATCGAGCAGGCACGACAGGGCCATGGTCATGAACAGCAGGGTGAAGGCCAGGGCGACGTTGCCGAGGAAGTGCTGCGCCGTGTCGGACAACTCCGGCACCAGTTTCAGGCCAAACTGCAGCACCAGCGATGGTGTGGTCTGGGCCAGCCGGTGCAGGACTTTATTGTGGCGCAGGTCATCCAGCCATTTCAGCGCCTGTTGGCGTGCCAGCAGGCGGGTACCGTGCAGCATCAGGAAGCGCGCCAGGCGGCCGACCACCAGGGAAATCAGCAGCAGGACGGCCAGGCCGATGGCGGCGTGGAGCATGGGATGTTGGTCGAGGGTGCCCCAGAGGTCGAGGGAGTCACGCCAGATTCGTTGGATATCCATGGGGTTGTGAGCGGTCTGTATTGCCAAACGAAGCGCCATTAGAGCGCGGAAGCCGATAAAGTTGCCAAAAGAAATTCGGCTATGGCGGCAGAAAACGTTACCCTATGCAACTGAATTTCCCGCACTTGCCTGAGGTTACCTCCGTGTTTTCCCAATTCGCCCTGCACGAACGCCTGCTTAAAGCCGTGGCCGAGCTTAAATTTGTCGAGCCGACCCCGGTGCAGGCAGCGGCCATCCCCCTGGCCCTGCAAGGGCGTGACTTGCGTGTGACCGCGCAAACCGGCAGCGGCAAGACCGCGGCATTCGTCCTGCCGATGCTCAACCGCCTGGTCGACCTGAGCGGCCCACGCGTGGAAATCCGCGCGCTGATCCTGCTGCCTACCCGCGAGCTGGCGCAGCAGACCCTCAAGCAGGTGCAGCTGTTCTCCCAGTTCACCTACATCAAGGCTGGCCTGGTTACCGGCGGTGAAGACTTCAAGGAACAGGCCGCCATGCTGCGCAAGGTACCGGACGTGCTGATCGGCACCCCGGGCCGTCTGCTCGAACAGCTCAATGCCGGTAACCTGGACCTGTCCCATGTCAAGGTGATGATCCTCGACGAAGCCGACCGCATGCTCGACATGGGCTTTGCCGAAGACATGGAGCGCCTGTGCAAGGAGTGCGAGAACCGCGAGCAGACCCTGCTGTTCTCCGCCACCACCGGTGGCGCAGCACTGCGCGACATCATCGGCAAGGTGTTGAAAGACCCTGAGCACCTGATGCTCAACAGCGTCTCGCAACTGGCCGAGGGCACGCGTCAGCAGATCATCATGGCTGACCACGACCAGCACAAAGAGAAGATCGTCCAGTGGTTGCTGGAAAACGAGACCTACCAGAAGGCGATCATCTTCACCAACACCCGTGCCCTGGCAGACCGCATCTATGGTCACCTGGTGGCCAAGGACGTCAAGGTCTTCGTACTGCACGGTGAAAAGGACCAGAAAGACCGCAAGCTGGCCATCGACCGCTTCAAGCAGGGCAGCTCCAAGGTGCTGGTGGCGACCGACGTGGCGGCCCGTGGCCTGGACATCGACGGCCTTGACCTGGTGATCAACTTCGACATGCCGCGCAGTGGCGACGAGTACGTGCACCGCATTGGCCGTACCGGCCGTGCCGGGGGCGAAGGCCTGGCCATCTCGTTGATCACCCACAACGACTGGAACTTGATGTCGAGCATCGAACGCTACCTCAAGCAGCAGTTCGAGCGCCGGGTTATCAAGGAAGTCAAAGGTACCTACAACGGGCCGAAAAAGGTCAAGGCCTCGGGCAAGGCTGCCGGGACCAAGAAGAAAAAGGTCGAGAAGAAGTCGGGGGACAAGAAGGCTGCAGCCAAGCGCAAGCCAACCGCCAAGCCAAAGGCGAACGCGCCACTGGCCAGTTCCGACGGCATGGCTCCGCTGAGAAAGCGTCAGCCTGCAGCTGAGTAAATCGACTTGTGCCCTATCGTCGGCTTGCCGGCGATAGGGCTTCACAACCTCGCATCAGTCAGCTTTTTTCTCCGCTGTCTTCAGTTCCTTGATCCGTGTATCGATCAACTGGCATTTGTCGGGCAAGTCCTTGCTCGCCGTCCCCAGCTCCATCCCTTGGAGCTCATCATTGATTTCCTTGGCCTTCTGCGGGTTCTGCTCAGTGAGCTGGCTGACCAGGCCGGCCAGTTCTTCACGCTTCTGCGTGGCCTCTTCCGGTGTGCAGGCCCAGGCGGGTAGGGCGCAGAGCAGGGCGGTGGCGCAGGCAATGCTTAGCAGCGGTTTCATCCTTCTTACCTCTCGCGTTGGCTATGCGTGATGGAGGGCAGTCGATGCATCGAAGTTCAGCTTCAGCGACCGGCGGGCTCTGCAATCCGTACCTGCAGTACAACTGATGTTGTCAGTGGGCAAGATGAGGTTTGGCGGTCATGTCTATTCCCAGCGCCTTCATGACGGCAAGAAACGACTTCAACGTCGGATTACCGTGCTCGCTGAACGAGCGATAAAGTTGTTCACGTGACAAACCCGTCTCTTTCGCCAATTCGCTCATGCCTTTGGCACGTGCTACCACACCAACGGCCTTGGCCACGTAGCTGGCATCGCCCGTTTCAAGCGCATCGGACATGAACTGCGCGATGGCTTGCGGGGTGGTCAGGTAATCAGCCGCATCGAAGTCAAAAAATGTTTCAGTCATGTTGCATCCTCCAGGAGCGCAGGATTTCGTGAGCCGCTTTGATGTCCCGCCGTTGGCTGCTTTTGTGCCCGCCGCAGAGCAGAATTACCAACGTATCGCCTGATTGGTGAAAGTACACGCGGTAGCCCGGCCCATAGTGAATTCTCAATTCACTTACACCATGGCCAACTGCTGAAACGTCGCCAGGCAGGCCCTCCATCAAGCGGTTGATACGAGCAATAATCCGGATACGCGCCGTGTCGTCCCGGAGTCCATGCACCCAATGCCTGAAACTGCTGGATTCGATTTTCTTCATTGGGCGAATGTAGTTTATAAATCACACGGAGCAACGCATCAAATGGTTTCTGTTTTTTTCTGAACATGGCTCACTGTCGACAGGTCCACCCTGTGTACCCCTTCCGTCCACAGCAGGAGCCTGCCGCCATGAGCATCACCTACGACTGGGACCTGATCGAGCGCTTGCTGCATGAAGCCCAGAACAGCGCCGGTCACAGCTTCACGCCACGCCCCTATGCCGAGCAGCACGCCGCAGCGTTGGCCGCCAAAGGCCAGCCGGTTGGCGACCTTGACCACCTGAAGACCCGCGCTTGCGAGTATGAAAAGCTGCTGTTCGAGCGCGGCTTCATCGAAACCCGGCCCGCAGAAGACGGTGGCAACGGTGAAAACTTTGTCCTCACCGAGCGCGGATCACGCCTGTTGAGCCTGATCGACAGCAGCATCCCAGGCTTCGAGCACCCCCGCCAAGTGCTTGAAGAACAGGAAGACGCGCTGGATGAGGCAACCTTTGAGCAGGTGTCCTCCAAGGCGCAGATTGCTTGAGGTCGTTTTGAGGGTGGCACGGGTGGCCAAGGAAAACCGATAATCGGTAATTCTTGAAGACTGCCGAGTTGACGCCCATGCCATCGATTATCCGTAAGGCCCGCTCATGAGCGCGGCCCGGAAGAACCCCGACGCCTTTGCTTTCCAGGTCATGCTCGGGCTGTGCCTGATCTGGGGCTGCCAGCAGGTGCTGATCAAGACGGCCGCCGTCGACATTGCCCCAGTGATGCAGGCCGCCCTGCGTAACTGCATCGCTGCAGTGCTGGTGGGCCTGATGATCTGCTGGCGCGGTGGTTGGGAGCAGGTGGGCACTACCTGGCGCGCCGGGCTGTTGGCCGGCGGGCTGTTCGGCGTGGAGTTTCTGTTCATCGCCGAGGGGCTGAAGCTGACGTCGGCAGCGCACATGTCTGTCTTCCTGTATACGGCACCCGTGTTTACTGCCTTGGGCCTGCACTTCTTGCTGCCCAGCGAGCGGCTGCGACTGCTGCAGTGGTTGGGGATCTTGCTGGCGTTCGGCGGGATCGCCACGGCATTTGCCGGCGGTATGTCGTTCGAGCAGATGGACAGCCGCACCTTGCTGGGCGATGCCTTCGGTGTCGTGGCAGGGTTGGCCTGGGGCGCGACGACGGTGGTGGTGCGCTGTTCGCGGTTGTCGGAAGCGCCAGCGACCTTGACCTTGTTCTATCAGCTGGCCGTCGGTTTTGCCGGGTTGCTGCTGATTGCCTTGCTCAGTGGCCAGATCGGGGCGGTGTCGCTGACGCCGTTGGCGATTGGCAGTGTGCTGTTCCAGGGGATCGTGGTGTCGTTTGTCAGCTACCTGACCTGGTTCTGGCTATTGCGCAAATACCTGGCGTCGAACCTGGCGGTGTTTTCGTTCATCACGCCGTTGTTCGGCGTGACGTTCGGAGTGCTGCTGCTGGATGAGCCACTGAGCGTGAACTTCGTACTCGGCGCAGTGATGGTGTTGCTTGGGGTGGTGCTGGTGAGTGCCGAGCCCTGGGTAAAGCAGCAATTGCGTAAGTGGGTGGGGTGACGGTTGCACCTACACCGAGCGCGCATCCGCCGAGTGTTGGGCAGGGCAGGTGCGATGGGCTTGGGCGCCAGCCAGCACCAGCCCCCCGGCCACTGCCAGACCACTGGCAGCCAGCAGCAATGCGGGCTGCAAACTCCCCGTGTAGTGGTTGCTGACGGCCGCCAACAACGGCCCGCTCAGTTGCCCGAGCGCAAAGCACGCAGTGAGCAGCCCGGCATTACGCTGTGTCGCCTGCGGCGCCAGCTCCCGCGAACGCTGCATCACCAGCTGCATGCAGGCCAGGAACGGCGCACCGCACAGCACCACGCCCAAGGCCAGGCCAAGGCCGCCGCCCCACAAGCAAGCCAGCACGCCCAGCCCTTGCAGCCACAGGGTGGCGGTCAGCCAGGCGGAGGTCCGGCCGCCCCGGCGCAGGCTCACCAGCACCACGCCCAGCGCTGCCGCCACGCCAAACGCAGGCCAGAACAGGTCGGCCAGCCATTGTCCCTGAAACTGCTGATTGGCCATCTGTGACAAGAAAGTGGCCGGCAGGATGTAACCGACGCCGTACAAGGCATACACCAGCCCAAGGCGCCCAATACCGGCACCGTGCCTTGTACCTGGCTGCACAGTGGCCGGGATCACCGCCGGCGCCTGCGGCCGTGGCAACCAAGGCCTTACTGCCAGCAGCATTAGCAGCGCGGCGGTGGCATAGATCAGCCAGAGCGCTGCCGAACCCAGCCCCAGCACATGCGCACCCAGCGCCAACAGTCCGCTAACGGCGATACCCACCCCGGGCCCTGCGAACACCAGCGCACCCAGGCGCTGGCGCTGGTGTGCATTGGCGACCTGCTGGCTGAGGCTGGTGATCATCACCAGTACCCAGGCGCTGGCCACGCCGGTGCCGAAACGCAGCAGCAGGTGACTCCAGAAGCCATCGGCGGCCCAAGAGGCCACGGTCAACAGCACGCACAGCCACAGCCCGCCATGCAGGCGCAGCCGAACCTGGGCAGGGGTGCGGGCGAACATGGCATCCACTGCACCCAGGAAGTAGCCCAGGTAATTGGCTGCTGCGACCAACCCAGCGGCCGTGAGGTCGAACTGGCCTTCAGCGATCAATTGCGGCAGTTGCGGGGTCAGGGCGAAGCGGCCTATGCCCATGGCCATCATCAGCGCCACGGCGCTGGCCAGCAGTTGTATGAGCGGTGACATGGAGGGACTCCTGCACGGGGTAAGCGATGGCTGGCAGGTTAAGGGGCTTTTATCTTCAATAAAATTGAATAATGATGATGAAGTTGTTCTGTTTTGGAGAATAGTATGGAGTTCAGCCAACTGCGCATCTTCCAGGCGGTTGCCGAGGAAGGCTCGGTGACCCGCGCCGCCGAGCGCTTGCATCGGGTGCCCTCGAACCTGTCGACGCGCCTGCGCCAGCTCGAAGACCAACTGGGCGTCGAGCTGTTTTTGCGCGAGCGCCAGCGCTTGCAGCTGTCACCTGCGGGCAAGGTGTTGCTGGACTACGCCAATCGCCTGTCGGCCCTGCGTGACGAGGCGATGGCGGCCGTGCAGGGTGGCCAGCCGGCCGGGGAGTTTGTGCTGGGCACCATGTACAGCACTGCAGCGACCCACCTGCCGGCCTTGCTGGCGCGTTACCACCAGGCGTACCCGGCGGTGAACCTGCAGGTGCGCGCGGCGCCCAGCGGCGAGTTGTTCGAGGGTTTGCTCAGCCATGGCCTGGATGCGGCCTTGGTGGATGGCCCGCCGAGCCTGGCCGGGCTGGATGGTGTGCCACTGTGCGAAGAACAACTGGTGTTGATCACCAGCCCTGAGCACCCGCCCGTGCACACGGCAAAAGACGTGGCAGGCAAGGCGGTGTTCACCTTCCGCCAGGGCTGCTCATACCGCATGCGCCTTGAAGCCTGGTATGCCCACGCGCATACGCCGATGGGGCGGGTGATGGAGATCGAGTCCTACCAGAGCATGCTGGCTTGCGTCATCGCCGGCGCTGGCGTGGCGATGATGGCGCAGTCCATGCTCGACAGCCTGCCGGGGCGTGACCGGGTGCGGGTTCATCGCCTGCAGGCGCCGTTCGATCAGGCGGTGACCTGGTTGATGTGGCGCCAGGGGATGCGAGGGGCGAATTTGCAGGCGTGGATCGATCTGCAACAAAGCGAAACGATTAGCCAGTCGTCGGAATGCGGCGTTTCCCCTTGATCCGCGTCAAAATGGCCCCTATCTCTAGGAACAGATACATGCGCAATACAGGACATCGGGCTATGATCTGTATGAAACATGACTGGATTGATTGACCGTGAGGCTGACCCGTCAAAGGGGGCACTATGAAGAAACCACTGTTCAACTGGCTCCACGACTTGGCTGTCGCACTGGGGCTGATACCACCACCCTTGCAGCCGGTGCCGATCCCGACTGACGAAGAGCAGCGCAAGCGCCAGCCGCGTCGTCGCTGAAATGAAAAAGGCCGCCGCATCATGGCTGATGCGGCGGCCTTTTTGTTGCCGGGTGTTATCTAAGCGCGTATCGGCTATCAGGCCAGCTTCATCGCTGCCACCGATTTACGCGTCATCAGGCTGATCCCCACAAAGCTCACCAGGCCGATCGTCAGGCTGTAGTAGATCGGCGTGTTGGCTTCCAACCCATCCTTGAACATGAACAACAGCGCGGTGGCGAAGCCCAGCGACATGCTGGCGATTGCGCCTGCGGTGGTTGCGCGCTTCCAGAAGATCGCACCGATCAGCGGGATCAGCATGCCGCCGACCAGCAGGTTGTAGGCCAGGGTCAGGGCGTTGATCACATCGTTCACCACCAGGGCGATACCCAGCACCACCAGGCCGGTGAGCAAGGTGAACAGGCGGCTGATGCCCAGGCTCGATTGCTTGCCGCCACGCAGCTTGGGCAGCAGGTCTTCGGTCAGGGTGGTGGACGCGGCCAGCAGGCCGGCGCTGGCGGTGGACATCATGGCTGCCAGGGCCGCCGCCATCAGCAGGCCGCGGATGCCATCGGGCAGGGTGCTCTTGATCATCTCGGCAAAGGCATTGTTCGGGTTTGCCAGGTCTGGCATCAGCACGTGTGCAGCCATGCCGATCAGGGCGCAAGCCAGGCCGTACACTACGCAGTACACACCAGCGGTGGTACCGGCGCGCTGGCAGACCTTCTCGTCACGGGCGGTGAACACCCGCTGCCAGATGTCCTGGCCGATGAGGATGCCGAAGAAGTAGATCAGGAAGTAGGTGATGATGGTGTCCCAGCCGATGCTGGTCAGCTGGAAGCTCGACGCTGGCAGCTTGGCCACCAGGGTGTCCCAGCCGCCGGCCTTGTACAGGCAGACTGGCAGCAGGATGAACATCAGGCCGACGGTCTTGATCACGAACTGGACGATGTCGGTCAGGGTCAGCGACCACATGCCGCCGATGGTCGAGTACAGCACCACCACGCCACCGCCGAGCAGCAACGACATCCAGAACGGCAGTTCCAGCAGCACCTGCAGTACGGTTGCCATGGCCAGGGTCGAGGTGACGCCGATCATCAGCGCATATGCCAGCATGATCGCTGCACTGGCCTGGCGTGCCATGGGGTTGTACCGACGCTCCAGCACCTGGGTGACGGTGAAGATGCGCAGGCGCAGCAGCGGTTTGGCGAGGAACAGGTTGAGGGCGATGATGCCCAGGCCCAGCGCAGCGCATAGCCAGAAGCCCGAAATGCCGTGGACATAGCCCAGGCGCACGGTGCCGACGGTGGACGCGCCGCCCAGCACGGTGGTGGCCATGGTGCCCATGTACAGGGTGGGGCCGAGGTTGCGTCCGGCCACCAGGTAGTCTTCGTGGGTTTTCGCACGCCGCATGCCATACCAGCCAAGCCCGAGCATGCCGGCGGTATAGATCATTACAACAATGATGTCCAAGGCCATTGGGAGTCTCCCGATTATCTTTATTATGGCGAGATCGACCGCCCGGGCACCTTACGGCACCTGGCGGTCTTGTCTTGTGTTGACGGGCCTCAATGGCCCTCCCTCATGGCTCCTGCCAGGGTATAGCGGGTATCGCGGTTGGCGCGGCGCAGGCCTGGTTCAGCGACGCACTACGCCGGGTAGCACGCAGAGCATTTCGAACAGCAGGTTGGCGCCGAGCAGCGAGGTGTTGCCGGTGGTGTCGTAAGGCGGGGAGACTTCGACAAGGTCACAGCCGATCAGGTCCAGGCCGTGGCAGCCGCGAATGATCTCCATCGCCTGGATCGTGGTCAAGCCCCCAATTTCCGGCGTGCCGGTGCCCGGTGCCCAGGCAGGGTCGATGCCGTCGATATCGAACGACAGGTAAACCGGGCCACCGCCGACCTTTTCGCGTACTTCGGCCATCAGCGGTTCCAGCGATTTGTGCCAGCATTCCTCGGCCTGAACTACGCGAAAGCCCTGGCGACGGCTCCAGTTGAAGTCGTCGGCGGTATAGCCTTGGGCGCGCAGGCCGATCTGTACCACGCGGTCGCAATCGAGCAGGCCTTCTTCCACGGCGCGGCGGAAGGTGGTGCCGTGGGCGATCTTCTCGCCGAACATGTGGTCGTTGACGTCGGCGTGGGCATCGATATGTACCAGGCCGATCTTGCCGTGCTTTTTATGCAGGGCACGGAGGATTGGCAGGGTGATGGTGTGGTCGCCACCCAGGGTCATCGGGATGACGTTGTGCTCGACGATCTCGTCGTAGGCTTCTTCGATGATGCGCACGGCGTCGAGCAGGTTGAAGGTGTTGATGGCCACGTCACCGATGTCGGCTACCGACAGCGAGTCGAACGGTGCAGCACCGGTGGCCATGTTGTACGGGCGGATCATCACCGATTCGGCGCGGATCTGCCGTGGGCCGAAGCGGGTGCCGGAGCGCAGGGAGGTGCCGATGTCCAGCGGCACGCCGATGAACGCGGCGTCCAGGCCGGCGGCGCTTTGCAGGTGGGGGAGGCGGAGCATGGTGGCGATGCCGCCGAAACGCGGCATTTCGTTGCCGCCCAGTGGTTGGTGGAGAGTCTTGTCCACGGTGGGCCTCATCAGTCGGTCGATTGTTGTGTTTGTTCGAACCTGTGCCGCGGCGCGCCTGTTTGCTTTGGTTGTGCCGGCGGGCAGGACATTTCGGCCGAGTTTGCGCAAGGTAGTGCCCGGGAAGAATCGCTACCGGCAAATACTTACTTCAGGAATTTCTGAACTAATGCCTGCGCAACCGGTTAGAATTGCCGCCATTAACTTTGCGGAACCGTTGCACCATGGCCTCGACCCTGCCCGATCTGAAACTGCTGCGCATCTTCGTCAGCGTGGTGCGCCACCAGGGCTTCGCCAACGCCCAGCGCGAGCTGAACCTGTCGACGTCGGCTATCAGCACCTACATGAGCCAACTGGAGGGCGGGCTGGGGATTGTCCTGTGTCACCGTGGGCGCGGCGGTTTCAGCCTGACCAGCAAAGGTGAGCTGTTCCACCAGGAGAGCCTGCGCCTGCTGGCCGAGCTGGATGGCTTCGAGCAATATGCCGCGGCGCTCAAGGGCGAGCTGCGGGGCACGCTCAACCTGGGGGTAATTGACTCGACCGTGGGTGACCGCGCGTTGCCACTGGCCGAAGCCATCGGTGCCTATAGCCAGGAGCACCCGGGTGTTCACCTGCACCTGTCGGTGTCCAGCCCCTACGAGCTGCAATTGGGGGTGCAGGACAACCGCCTCGACCTGGCCATCGGGGCGTTTTCGTCGCGCATGAGTGGCCTGGTCTATCAGCCCCTGTACCGTGAGCAGCACTGGCTGTATTGCAGCAGCCGCCACCCGTTGTTCGCCGAGCGGCGCATCCCCGAGCAGGTGGTGACCCAGCAGCGCATGGTCGGGCGCGGCTACTGGAGCCAGGCAGAACTGGCCCGGCACGGCTTCAAGCACAGTGCGGCGACCGTGGAGAGCATGGAGGCGCAGCTGATTCTGATCCTGTCGGGTGCCTACATCGGCTACCTGCCAGAGCACTACGCCCAGGCATGGGTGGACAAGGGCGACCTGCGCGTCTTGTCGCCGTCTACCTTCGGCTATCAGGCGCCATTTTCGCTGATCGTTCGCCGCGGCCGTAGCCGCGAACCGTTGATTCAGACCTTCCGCGACCTGCTTAAAAGCCAACTCAACGTCGGCTGATACACCGTGTGTTCATGCATTCCGTCGGGACGGGCTCAATTCCTACAAAACTGGACCGCTAACCTGATAGCGCTCTGCTAAATATCAACTTGCGCTGATGATTTCCCCCTCTTCATCCTGCAAGGATCGCCCAAGATGCGCATGAATTTGCCCGTCACTGAGCACGAAAGAACCTTCTCCAGCGATCAACGCCTGATCTCCACGACGGACCTCAACAGCCGCATCACCTACTGCAATGACGCCTTCGTGGCGATCAGCGGGTTCACCTACGACGAACTGGTCGGCCAGCCCCACAACCTGGTGCGTCACCCCGACATGCCCCCGGCCGTCTTCGGCCACATGTGGGACACCATCAAGCAAGGCAAACCCTGGATGGGCGTGGTCAAGAACCGCGCAAAAAACGGCGATTACTATTGGGTCAGCGCCTACGTCACCCCGGTGTATGAGCAAGGGCGGGTCAGCGGCTACGAGTCGGTACGCTCGGTGCCGACGCGCGAGCAGATTCGCCGTGCCGAAGCGCTATACGCGCGCCTGCGTGCCGGCCGCTCAGCGGTGCCCTGGGCCGCGCGGCTAGGGCATCAGCTGGGCCACGGCTGGCCGCTGATTGGCGCAGGCCTGCTGTCGGCCGCAGGTTATCTGTGGTTGCCGCCGTATGCGGCGCTGGGGGTATTGATGGCCAGCCTGCTGCTGGCCTGGTACTTGATCGAACACCGGCAGAGCCATGCCATCCGGCGTACCCTGGACGAGCACCCGAAAGCCTTCACCAGCCCGTTGGTGGCGTTGACCTACAGCGACAACCCGGGGCTGCAAGGCCAGCTGGACCTGGCCATCATCAGTGAAGAGGCGCGCTTGCAAACCGCCTTGACCCGCCTGGTGGATGCAGGAGTCGGGGTCAAGTCACGTGCGGCGCAGTCGGCCGACCTGTCAGACGCCCAGGCGCAGATGCTTGACCGCCAGCGCAGCGAAACCGACCAGTCCGCCACGGCGATCGCGCAGATGGCAGCGACCATCCAGGAGGTCACCCATAACGTGCAAAGCACCGCCCATGCCGCAGGCGATGCCGACCAGTTGGCGCAGCATGGCAGCGAGTTGGCCCAGCAGAGCCTGAAGGCGATGGGGAGCATGAGCGATGCGGTGAATGATATCGGCCAGGCAGTCAATGCACTGGCCGAGCAGACCCAGTCGATTGGCAGCGTGGTCGACACGATCACTTCGATTGCCGACCAGACCAACCTGCTGGCACTCAATGCCGCCATCGAGGCTGCGCGGGCCGGTGAACAGGGGCGCGGGTTTGCCGTGGTGGCTGATGAGGTGCGTTCGTTGGCCCAGCGCACCCGTGCCTCGACCGAAGAGATTCATCAGATCATCGCCTCGTTGCGGGTGGGGGCAGAGCGGGCAGTGAGTACCGCCACCCGCGGCGAGCAGATTTCGCGCGACAGCGTGCACAGTGTCGAGGCGGTGCAAGTGGCGTTGGCCGGTATCGCCCAGGCGGTCAGCCGCATTACCGGCATGAGCCAGCAGATGGCGACGGCTTCGGAGCAGCAAAGTCATGTTGCCGAGGATATCAACCAGCAGATCGTGAGGATTGCACACCTGTGTGACCAGAGCGCGGGGCAGGCCAGGCAGGGTGCGCAAATCAGCCAGGACCTGGAGCGGATGGCCGAATACCTGCACAGCCTGGCTGAGCGCTTCAACCGCTGAGGCAGGGGATTTCGAACAAGCTGTGGCACACTGCGCCCGGTAAGGAGAGCCCTATGCCCAGACCCCGCTGCGAGCGCTGCCAGCGCCCGCTTGACCACTGCCTATGCCCACTGATCCCCTCGCTCGCCAGCCGCACCCGTATCGTCCTGCTGCAGCACCCCAGTGAAACCGCCCATGCCCTGAATACCGCGCGCCTGGCGGCCCTGGGGCTGAACAATGCCGAGTTGCGGGTCGGAGAGGTGTTCGATGGCCTGGATGAGCTGCTTGCCACGCCCGGTTACCGTGCCGCGTTGCTGTTCCCGGGCGATCAAGCCCAGGTGCTGACGGCTTATACCGAAGTGGATGACCAGCCGTTGCTGTTGATCGTACCCGATGGTACCTGGCGCAAGGCCCGCAAGCTGCTGTACCTGAACCCAATGCTTGCGGCATTGCCGCGGGTGACGCTGGGCGCGGTTGCGCCTTCGCGCTACCGGCTGCGCAAGGCGCCGGAGGCGGGTGCGTTGTCGACCCTGGAGGCGGTGGTCGAGGCGCTGAACGTGCTGGAGCAGCCAGTCAGCTTTGACGCGCTGCTCAAACCGTTCGACGCGCTGATCGAGGGGCAGATAAAGGCCATGGGCGCCGAGACCTTCCAGCGCAATCACGGCCCTTCATAGGCGCTCTGAGGCTTGCGCTCAGCGCATGTCAGGCAGCCTGGCTTCGGTCTTCACCTCATTGCTGGCAATGGCTTCCGGCGGCAGCGAGATACGTTGCTTGCTCAGCAGTTCACCCATGGTGGCCAGTACCCGGTACATCGAGAACTCCTCGGTGTAGCGCACTTCGGTGTAACGGCGGTCGGCGTTGTACAGCTCGTTCTCACTGTCGAGCACGTCGAGCAGGGTACGCTGGCCAAGGCCGAACTGGTCCTGGTAGGCAGCACGCACACGTTTGGTGGTCTCGGCGTATTCACGCGCGGTCGGGGTCTGCTTGCGCGCGTTGTTCATGGCGTTCCAGGCCAGGCTCAGGTTCTCGGTCAGCTCGCGCAGGGCGTTGTTGCGAATGTCCAGTGCCTGGTTGATCTTGTGGGCATCGGACTGCAGGCGGGCCTTGTCGCTGCCGCCGCGGAACACGTTGTAGTTGAGCTCGACACCGGCCTGCCAGTCGTTGTTGCTGTGGCCTTTCTCGCCGCCGAGGTTGTTGTTGGCGCCGGTGGCCAGTATCGCGTCCAGGCGTGGGTAGAAGGTCGACTTGGCCACTTCATACTGCTGCTCGGCAGCATTGACGTCGGCCTGGGCAGACTTGATGTACGGGTTGTTCTGGCGCATGCCTTCACGGGCATCGTCGAGGGTGCCGGGGATCTCCACCTTGATCGATTGCGGCCCCTCCAGTTCATCGGGCTGTCGGCCGATGACGCTGAAGAAGTTGGCCTCGGCATCGGCCAGGTCGACTTCGGCGGTGTCCAGGTTGTTTTCTGCCAGTGCACGACGGGCGCGGGACTGATCGAGGTCGGCGGTGCTGCCGACGCCGCGCTCGGTGCGCAGGCCGATCTGGTCGTTGACCCGCAGGTGCGCTTGCAGGTTGTTCTTGGCCAGCGTCACCAGCTCACGGCGCTTGAGTACTTCCAGGTACACCTCTACCGCGCGCAGGGCAACATCCTGGGCGACGGCCTGGGTGTAGTAGGCGCGCGAGGTGGCGACCGCCTCGGTGCGGCCTACTTCGTTCGAAGTGTTGAAGCCGTCGAACAGCATCTGGCGCAGGCGCAGTTCCGACTGGGTGTAGCTGAGGGTGGCCTTGTCGTGGCTGCGCGTACCGTCGGCATTGGTGCCGCGGGTGTTGAGGTTGTCCGAACGCTGGCGGCCATAACCTGCAACCAGGTCCACGGAAGGGTAGTAGCCGCCACGCGCGAATTTCACGTCTTCATCAGCGGACAGCTTGCTGTTGCGGTTGGAGCTGATCTGCGGATGGTAATCCACGGCGCTCTGGACAGCCTCGGTAATCGACATCGCCTGTACGTTGGCACACGCCATGGCCAACAGTAATGCACTGGTGATGGGGTTCAAAACGCGCATGGGTACCTCTCCCTGATCCTAAAATAAGTCCTGCTTGTCGCCAAAAAAATGACGATATAGTTATCCTGCAAATCGTGTCAGGTTTTTAACAACAGAGCTAAGAACATTCAATCAAAGTCGTAAGAAGATTTTCTCATAACAATTACTGTTATTTGACTTATGTGGTCTAAGAGGGGCTGGGCGCTGATCCATAACAGCGAAATTAAAAGCTGCTGAAAGTCTCGTTTTTCAAGGTTTACAGAGAGTTCCAGAACTTTTGTAGCTAAAAAAATGCCTGGATAGGCGAAATAGATATTTGGCGACAAAAAATTGACTATCTGTGCTTTTCGACAGCCACGGCACGCCCTGCGAGGGTGCCTTTACTGGCGCGCCGCGTTCAGCGTGGTCTGTGCAGGGTCTTCTGCTTGAGGATATACAGGCTCACCAGTACCGCACTGGTGAGCATGAAGGCGCGTGCCCAGAACAGCGGTACCAGGTAGCACGACAGGCCGATGCTGGCCCACATCAGGCCGATAGCGTAGACCTTGCCTTTGAGGGGGATGCCTTCGCCACTGAGGTAATCGCGGATCCACGGCCCGAGCTTCGGGTGATGGACCAGCCAGTGATGAAAGCGCGGCGAGCTGCGGGCAAAGCAGGCTGCCGCCAGTAGCAGAAAAGGGGTGGTGGGCAACACCGGCAGGAATATCCCCAGCACCCCCAGCGCGACGCTGAGCCAGCCGATGGCCAGCAGCAGGTAGCGCACAGCCGACTCAGTGGTGGCGTGGCTTGAGCAGCGCCGGCTTCTCGTCAGGGGCGTGCAGCAGCAGGAACAGCGCGCTCAGTGCCTCTGGGATCTGCACGATCATGTCGTCCTGCAGGTTGGCATTGCTGGCGATGTCGGCAAACTCTGGCTGTTCGTCGAACAGGCCCGAACCGACCATGATCGGCAGCAGCATCTCGCTGACTTCTTCCTCGGCGCTCTCGAACCAGGCCTCTTCACGCAGGAACACGCCCTCCATGAAGCCGATGCACCAGCCGCGCAGGTCGGAATCGTCCGGCTCGTCGGTCAGGTCCAGGTCGCATGGCAGGTCGAACTCCTCGTCGCTGGCCAGTTGGCGGGCGATGTGAGCCTTCAGCGCCACCAGGGTCGCTTCGATCTCGGTGCGCTGGGCATCGCTGGCGTAGTGCGGCTCTTCGGCGAACAGGGCGTCGATCCACTCGCGCTCGGGAACGTCCTCGGCATTGATCGAAAGTGCCGTGAGGTAGCCGTGGGCGGCGACGTAGTCCAGCGCTTCTTCGTGCAGCTCGTCGGCGTCGAGGAAGGCTTGCAGGCGGGTGAGTTGCTCGGCGAAGGACATTACAGGGCTACCTTGGGGAATAAACGATAACGAATTCTAGCATCTTGCGGCGAAAGCAGGGCAAAGGGAACGTCTGTCACCGCAGCCTCCTGCGGGGGTTGGCACTGGGGTATAATCCGCGATTTTTCATCCAGGGCGGGCTGTTGCGGCCGTCTGGCAAAAACCGCTTACGCATTCGGCGTGTGCGGGGCGGGTTTTTCGTCCAGCCTGTATCCAGGATGGTACGGCGATTTGTGGAGTTGCACATGCTCGAACAGGCTCAGCGCGTTCTCAAGGATATCTTCGGCTACGACAGTTTCCGTGGGCGCCAGGCAGCAATCATCGAATGCGTGGCCAACGGCGGCGATGCGCTGGTACTGATGCCCACCGGCGGCGGCAAGTCGCTGTGTTTCCAGGTGCCTGGGCTGTTGCGCCCCGGCCTCACGGTGGTGGTTTCGCCGCTGATCGCGCTGATGGACGACCAGGTCGCCACGCTCGATGAGCTTGGGGTGGCTGCGGCCGCGCTGAACTCCACCCTGAACGCCGAGCAGCAACGTGAGCTGGCCGGGCGCATGCGCCGCGGTGAGCTGAAGATGCTGTACCTGGCACCCGAGCGCCTGGTGCAGCCGCGCATGCTCGATTTCTTGCGCGAGCTGGACGTCTCGCTGTTCGCCATCGACGAGGCCCACTGCGTGTCGCAATGGGGCCATGACTTCCGCCCGGAATACCTGCAACTGGGCCAGTTGGCCGAGCTGTTCCCGCATGTGCCGCGCATCGCCCTGACCGCCACCGCCGACATGCGCACCCGCGAAGAGATCGTCCAGCGCCTGCACCTGCAGGGCGCCGAGCGTTTCCTTTCCAGTTTCGACCGGCCGAACATCTTCTACCGTATCGTGCCCAAGGAAGCGCCGCGCAAGCAGCTGATGGCCTTCCTCGGCGAGCGTCGTGGCAACGCAGGCATCGTCTACTGCCTGTCGCGCAAGAAGGTCGACGAGACCGCTGCTTTTCTCTGCGATCAAGGCTTCCCTGCGCTGCCTTACCACGCCGGCCTGGCGGCCGAGACGCGGTCTGCCAACCAGCACCGCTTCCTCAACGAGGAAGGGCTGATCATGGTCGCCACCATCGCCTTCGGCATGGGCATCGACAAGCCCAACGTGCGCTTTGTCGCCCACCTCGACCTGCCCAAGTCGCTCGAGGCCTACTACCAGGAAACCGGCCGTGCCGGCCGTGACGGCTTGCCGTCCGATGCCTGGATGGCCTACGGCCTGCAGGACATGGTGATGCTCAAGCAGATGTTGCAGAACTCAGAAGGCGACGAGCGCCACAAGCGCATCGAGCAGCACAAGCTCGATGCCATGCTGGCCCTGTGTGAAGAAACCCGCTGCCGCCGCCAGTCGCTGCTGGCCTACTTTGACGAAACCCTGGAGCAGCCCTGCGGGCATTGCGACAACTGCATCGACCAGGTACAGACCTGGGACGCCACGGAGCCGGCTCGCCAGGCGCTGTCAGCGGTGTTCCGTACCGGTCAGCGCTATGGGGTCGGGCACCTGGTCGATGTGTTGCTGGGCAAGGACACCGAGAAGGTGCGCAATTTCGGCCACGAGAAGCTTTCGGTGTTCGGTGTCGGCAAGTCGCTGGCCGAAGCCGAGTGGCGCTCGTTGTTCCGCCAGTTGGTCGCGCGCGGCCTGGTGGATATCGACCTGGAAGGCTACGGCGGCTTGCGCCTCTCCGACAGCTGCCGGCCGCTGCTGCGCGGCGAGGTGAACCTGCAACTGCGCCGTGACCTCAAGCCGCAGACGGTGGCCAAGAGCGCCTCTGGCGGCGGCAGCCCGGCCAGCCAGTTGGTGCGTGCCGAAGAGCGCGAACTGTGGGAAGCGCTGCGTACCCTGCGGCGCAAGCTGGCCGAGGAGCACAGCGTGCCGCCTTACGTCATCTTCCCCGATTCGACGCTGCTCGAGATGCTACGCAGCCAGCCGGCCAGCCTCAGCGACATGGCTCAGGTCAGCGGCGTGGGCGCGCGCAAGCTTGAGCGCTATGGCCAGGCGTTCCTTGAGGTGCTCAACAACAGCGGTGGCACTGACGAGGCACCGAAAGTGGTGTTGGACCTGCGTCACGAGCTGGTCAGCCTGGCACGCGCGGGGATGACCCCGGCGCAGATCGCCGGGCAACTCAATTGCAGTGAAAAGAACGTCTATAGCCTGCTGGCCGAGGCGCTCGGCCGTCAGGAACTGAGCCTTGATCAAGCCATCGACCTGCCAGAGGACTTGCTGGCGGAGGTGCAGGACGCCTTCCTTGACGGGGAGGGCGAACTGCCGCCGGTATCGACCATCGCGCCGCTGTTCGGGTCGCGTATACCTGAAGGTGTGCTGTATTGCGTGCGCGCCGCGTTGGCGGCGGAGTTCGAGCTCTGAGCGCGACAAGGTTCGAGGCCAGACCCGCCAACTGCTGACCTTTGTCATGTTTTTTGACGATTATCGGACACTGGCAAGTGCCCGAGCCTTGCCACGTGGTCCGGGTCATGGTTAGCTGCCTAATAATTAGATCTATCCAATGAGTTGCTTATGCCCCTGACCGACAACCAACACCGCTTCGGCATGCAGCTGGCCCAGATGTCCCGGGGTTGGCGTGCCGAGCTGGATCGCCGCCTGGCCGGGCTCAACCTGTCCCAGGCGCGCTGGCTGGTGTTGCTGCACCTGGCCCGTTTCGAGGAGGCCCCCACTCAGCGTGAATTGGCCCAGAGCGTTGGGGTCGAAGGCCCGACCTTGGCACGCTTGCTCGACAGCCTCGAGGCGCAGGGCCTGGTGCGGCGCCAAGCGGTGCTTGAAGACCGGCGGGCGAAGAAAATCCTGCTATGCCCACCGGCCAAGCCGCTGATCGAACAGATCGAGACCATTGCCAATGCATTGCGGCTTGAGCTGTTCACCGGCGTGGATGAAGCGGACCTGGAGGTGTGCATGCGCGTGCATGCGAAAATCCTCGGCAACCTCGAAAAGCCCTGATTTTTGGGGGCCGCACAGCGGCCCCACGTTTCAGAACGTATGCCCCAGGTTCAGATACACCGCCTGCTCATGTGCGCTGTTGGCCCCGTAGCTCAGGTTCAGCGGCCCCAGCGGCGTCTCCATCCCCAGGAAGATGCTCGCTGCATTGATATAGCCGCTGTCAAATTCGTTGTCGTTGTTCCACGCCCGGCCACGCTCCAGCGACCCGCCGATATACAGCGGGAAGTCCAGTGGCACGTAGGCCCGCGGGGTCAGGCGGCGGTAGTAGACCATGCGCAGCAAGCTGACGTTTTGCCCCGACACCGAGTCCTGGCGGAACCCTGACAGCTCCCGTGCGCCGCCCATCACGAAGCTCGACGGCACCACCTCCGTTTCATCCAGCGTGCGCCCGTAGCGCCCGCCCAGCACCCAGGTGTTCGGGCCACTGCTGATGGCCTTGTCCAGGCTGAACAGCCACTGGCGATAGTCCTCGTCGGAATCGAGCGATTTGTCGTACTTGCGCAAGGTCAGGCCGATGTCTTCGCCACTGTGCGGGAAGTACACGTTGTCGAGGGTGTCGAACGAGTACTTGAGCTCGTAGAAGCCTTCATTGAAGCTGACCTTGGGCAGGTCCTGGTCGCCGATGCGCACTTCGGCTTCGCCCCAGGCCTTGCCCGCACCCAGTCGTACCTCGCCGTAGGTGCCGATCTGCCGGCCCACATTCAGGCCGAAACCGTAGCGCTCCAGGCGGTACTCGGCGACCGGGTCGTTGTCCAGGGTCGCCTCGATGTTGCGCGAGCCCACGTCCAGGTAGGGGGCAATGAAGAAGCGCGAGCCTACGTCCAGCGGTTGGTAGAACTCGCTGTAGAGCTCCTGTTGGTCGCCGATCTGCGCGCGGGTCAGCCATTCGGCGCCCAGGCTGTTGATGCCGTTGACCCGGTAGCTGGCGCCGAGGTTGAAGGCGCTGTCGCCGCGCAGGTCGTCCGACAGGTTAAGCCCCAGGCGCAGGTAGTCGGTGCCGCCGCGTCTGCCACGGGCATTGATCACCAGCGTGTTGTCGGCGCCCTTGTGCACCACACGGTATTGCACCCGGTCAAAGTAGTCCAGGCCATACAGCGTGCCCATGTCGGTCTGCAGGCGGTCCAGCTCAAGCGGCGCATTGATCGGCTGGCGGATATAGGAGCGGATCACGTCGTCGTTGACCTTGGAGTCGTTCTCTACCCTGATGGCGGTAATCACCGGGGTGCGTTGGTGCGGCGAGCGGGCAATGGCCAGGCTGCTGTCACCTTCGGGCTGGCGCAACGCCGCCAGACGCGGGTCGAGCAGGCGCGTGGCACGGTAGCCAGCTTCGATCATTTCGCGGGCCCGGCCGAAGTCGGTCACGCCAAACGCGGCCAGCGGTGGCTGCACCAGGATGTCATCACGGTGCAGGCTGGCCAGCTGCTCTTCGGAGTTGCGCCGGGTCATCAGGGTAATCGACTGGTTCAGCACATCGACCACCGTGGCCAGTTGCTTGCGGTCACGCAGTGGCGTGCCGATGTCGACCACGATGGCCAGGTCCACCCCCATGTCGCGGGCCACGTCCAGCGGAATGTTGTCGACCATGCCGCCATCCACCAACAGCCGGCCATCCAGCTCGACCGGGGCGAACACGGCAGGGATCGACATGCTGGCGCGGATCACCTGGGGCAGGTGGCCGCGGCGGAACACCACCTTTTCGCCACTGGCGATGTCGGTAGCCACCGCACGGAAAGGGATCGGCAGCTTGTCGAAGTCGCGGGTGTCGGCGGTGTGGGCCAGTTTGCTTTCAAGCAGCAGTGACAGGTTCTGGCCCTGAATCACGCCCAGGGGCAAGCCCAGGCTGCCGTCGTCGCGAAAGCTCAGCTTCTGCTTGACCAGAAAGTCGCGGTCGTCCTGCTTGCGCCGGAAGGGGATGTCCTTGCGCGGGGGCGCGTCGGACAGCGCCTGCTGCCAATCCAGGGTGGTGGCCAGCTTTTCCAGTTCTTCGACACTGTAGCCGGAGGCGTACAGCCCGCCGATCACCGCGCCCATGCTGGTGCCGGCGATGGCGTCGATGCGCACGCCCTGTTCCTCCAGGGCCTTGAGCACGCCGATATGGGCCAGGCCACGGGCCGCGCCGCCAGACAGCACCAAGCCGACCTTGGGCCGAGCCTGTTCGGCGGCATGTGCCGTAATAGCAACGAATATCGACAACAAACAGAACAGCAAACGGCGCATCGTGAGTCTCAAACCGTGGGCGAAAGACCGCTAGTATAAGCGGCCCCTTACCTGGAGATGCTTCACCATGGCCATCAGCAAGCCGGAAATCGTCATCATTTATTGCACCCAGTGCCAGTGGTTGCTGCGCGCCGCCTGGTTGGCCCAGGAGCTGCTCAGTACCTTTGCCGACGACCTCGGCCGGGTGGCGCTGGAGCCTGGCACCGGTGGCATCTTCCGCATCACCTGCAATGGCGTGCAGATCTGGGAGCGCAAGGCCGACGGTGGGTTCCCGGAGGCCAAGGTGCTCAAGCAGCGGGTACGTGACCAGATCGACCCGCAGCGCGACTTGGGCCACAACGACCGCTGATTACGTACCCTCTGCCAAAGGCCGGGGCTTGGCGGGTTGTTCGGCAGCCAGGCGGCTGGACAGCACGATGGCGAAAATGATCAGCGCGCCCCCCAGCAGCATGCGCACAGTAGGGGTCTCGGCGAACACCGCCCAGGCCACGGCGATGCCATACACCGGCTCCATACCGAACACCACGGCGGCGGTACGCGCCTTGATCACGGCCAGGCTGGCGACGAACAAGCTGTGGGCCACGCCGGTGCAGAAGATGCCGAGCAGGGCGATCCACACCCAGTCCATCGGCGTCACCGCCGCCAGCCCCGACGCTGCGAACGGCAACAGGCAGAGGCTGACCACCAGGTTCTGCCACAGCGCTGCCTGCACTGCTGGCAAGCGCCCGGAGCCGGCGCGGTTGGTCAGCGACAGCAGCGAGAACAGCAGCCCCGACAGCATTGCCCAAAGCAGGCCCCCGGTGGCCTGGCTGGCCAGGTCGAATGCCGGGGTGACCAGCACCAGGCCGATGCACACCAGCACGACCAGCACGGCTTCGTTGCGGCGGATGCGTTCGCGGAACAGCACCCCTTCAAGGATCACGGTAAAGGCCGGGAAGCTGGTAAAGCCCAGGGTGGCGATGGCTACACCGCCGACCTTGACGGCAATGAAGAAGCTGACCCAGTGACCCGCCAGCAGTACGCCGCCTAGCAGCAAGCGGCGCACATCCGGGCCTGTCAGCCGGTGCCAGCCTTTGCGGGCGAACTGGGCGAACAGCGCCAGGGCGATGACGGCGAAGGCCGCGCGGCCGAAGACGATGATCGCTGGGCTGGCGCTGGCGGCCAGTTTGCCAAACACCCCGGTGAGGCCGAAAAACAGCGCGCCGATGTGCAGGGCGCCTAGGGCAGTGCGGTGGTTCATGGTGGGTCCTTGAGCAAGAGCAGGTCAGCACTGGCCCTTCGCGGGGCAAGCCCGCTCCCACAAGTATTGCATCACCCTCAGGATCAATGCTGTATGTGTGGGAGCGGGCTTGCCCCGCGAAAGGGCCAGTGCAGGCACAGTGTAAGTCCTCAGGCCAATAGGATCTGTCGCGCGCCTAGCGTCCGTTGTCGCCAGACGCTCGCCGCAAGGCTAGCGGTGTACAGCCAAACGCCCGTAGCATCGCCGCCGAAAACGCACTCTGCGAGCTGTACCCCACCTGCGCCGCAATCTCGCCCAACGGCAGCAAGGTCCGCTCCACCAGCTGCCGCGCCTTGAGCAGGCGCCGCTGGCGAATGTAGTCCATCGGCGTCATCGCGCATTCGGCGATGAAGCGCGCATGCAGCCGCGCAGTGGACAGGCCGGCCAGGCGCGCCAGGTCGGCCACCTGCAAGGGGTGGGCGGCATGTTGCTCGATATGCGCATCGAAGGCGGCATAAGGCAGGCGCTGGCTGGGCCGGATGCTTGCGGCTGCCGCGGGGTTGAGGCTGGCCAACAGCAGCGCCGCGCCTTGCCGGGCAATCAGCGGGTCGTCGATGGGGCTGGTCGCCAGCCAGTCGACCAACTGCTGCTGGCGGCTATCCAGGCCCAAGGCAGCGGGGCGATCGAGCAGGCGACGGCTGGCATCGGCATGCTCGCCCAGCTGTTCACGCAACCAGTGCTCCCCGGGCACATCCAGCACCAGGCAATCGCTGCCAGCATCGCTGGCGCAGGTGTGATGTGCGCCTGCCGGCACCACCATCAGGCCCTGGCGATCAACCCGTGCCCCGTGGCCCTGGACCTCGAAGTGCAAGCGTCCAGCCAAGCCGAATACCAGTTGCGGATGTTCGTGGCTGTGGGTAATCAGGCTGTTCCGGTAACGGCGCAGCGAGAGAATCGGGCCGGTGGTCATGGGGGCGTCCTCGCAGGGCAGGTGCGCATTGTGCCTCATTCACGGCAGGCCATCACGGGTAACCGTTTTGCCACTGCACTGTCATCTGCACCTGCCAGGCTCCAGCAAACTGCGCCGGAGCCCGCCCATGACCCATGCCGAACTCTCCCGTCCCTCGCGCAAGCAGCGCGTGCGCACCTTATGGATATCCGATGTACATCTGGGCACCCGTGACTGCCAGGCCGAGTATCTGTCGCGGTTTCTCAAGGGCTACCAGGCCGACCGCATCTACCTGGTGGGCGATATCATCGATGGCTGGAAGCTGCGCGGCGGCATCTATTGGCCGCAGGCCCACACCAACGTGATCCGACGCCTGTTGACCATGAGCAAGCGGGGCACCGAGGTGATTTATGTCACCGGCAACCATGACGAATTCCTGCGCCGCTATTCCAAGCTGATGCTGGGCAATATCCAGTTGGTGGACGAGGCCGAGCACCTGACTGCCGATGGCCGACGCCTGCTGGTGATCCATGGCGACCAGTTCGATGTGATTACCCGCTACCACCGCTGGCTGGCGTTTCTGGGGGACCGCGCGTATGAGTTCACCCTGGTGCTCAACCGTTGGCTCAACCATTGGCGTGCCCGTTACGGCTATGGCTACTGGTCGTTGTCGGCCTACCTCAAGCACAAGGTCAAGGGCGCGGTGAACTTCATCAGTGACTTCGAGGCTGCCATTGCCCATGAGTGCACCCGCAGAGGCTTTCACGGGGTGGTTTGCGGGCATATTCATCATGCCGAAATGCGCAAGGTGGGGGAGGTCGAGTACCTCAATTGCGGGGATTGGGTGGAGTCGTGCACGGCGTTGATCGAGCACTGGGATGGCAGCATCGAATTGTATCGGCTGGCGGATGTGCAGGCGCAGAGCGCGCAGAAGGTGGCGACGGTGCGCGAATCGGCGTGAGGCTTGAGCGGTATAGGGCGCGCAATGCGGCCCCGGCGATTTACAGGCTGATCTTGCCCAGCAGAATATCGCGGAACATGGCGAAATCCCCCATCAGGCTATAGAACGGGTAGGTAAACGTCGCCGGCCGGTTCTTCTCGAAAAAGAAATGCCCGACCCAGGCAAACCCATAGCCGAACAGCGGCACGGCCAGCAGCAGCAACCATTTGCCGCTGCCTATGGTGTACGCCAGCAGGGCAATTACCAGGCTCGTCCCGACAAAGTGCAGGCGGCGGCACGTGGGGTTGCTGTGCTCGCCCAGGTAGTAGGGGTAGAACTCGGCAAAACTGCGAAACTGCGCTGTGCGGGTCATGGCAGTGCTCCGGGATTAATACTTGTGGATAAGATGCACGGCGTGGAGCCTGAATCGAGTCTAGAGTCATTGGCGGGGCCTACCAGTGACAATAGGCGCCAATTGAGTATCCTTGGGGTTCACCGCAGGAGCGGTCAGCATAAGAAGCCTGTCATGAGTGAAAGAACCACGTCAGCCAGCTGGGCATCAGGGATCGTCAAGGCACTCGAGCTGGAAGGGCTCGACTGCCCGGCCATGTTCAAGCAGCTAGGGCTGGACTTCGCTGCCCTCGATGACCCCGACGCGCGTTTCCCCCAGGACGCCATGACCCGGCTCTGGCAGCTGGCGGTAGAGCTGTCGGGCAACGAAGCCATCGGCCTGAACATGGCGCGGGTGGTGCGCCCGGCGTCGTTCCATGTGGTGGGCTATGCGTTGATGTCCAGCCGCACCCTGGCCGAAGGTTTCGAGCGGCTGGTGCGGTACCAGCGCATCATTGCCGAAAGCTCCGACCTCAGCTTTCGCCTTGGCCCAGAGGGCTATTCGCTGGTTCTGACCGTGCATGGCGACCATCTGCCGCCAACCCGGCACAGCGCCGAAGCGTCGTTGGCGTGTGCGCTGGCGTTGTGCACCTGGCTCAGCGGGCGTGATATTCAGCCACGACGTGTGCTGGTTCAGGGGCCGCAGCCCAAGAACGTCGAACCTTACAAGGTGGCGTTCCACTCACCGCTGGTGTTCGACGCACCGCACGATGCACTGGTGTTCGAGCGTGCCGACATGGAGGCGCCGCTGCCGACTGCCAACGAGGCGATGGCGGTGCTGCATGACCGTTTTGCCGGTGAGTACCTGGCGCGCTTCTCGGAAAGCCGGGTGACCCACAGGGTCCGCCAGGTGCTGTGCCGCATATTGCCCCAGGGCGAGCCCAAGCGCGAAACCCTGGCCCAGGCCCTGCACCTGTCTCAACGTACCTTGCAGCGGCGCCTGCAAGAAGAAGGCACCAGCTTCCAGACCTTGCTCGACGATACCCGGCGTGAGCTGGCCGAGCAGTACCTCGCCCAGCCGGGCATGACCTTGCTGGAAACCGCCTACCTGTTAGGCTTTGCCGACCCGAGTAATTTCTACCGGGCGTTCCGTCGCTGGTTCGATGCCACACCCAGCGAGTACCGCGCCCGTCTGGGCGCGGAGCCTGAGGGGCTCAGTGACGCCAGAACGCCGGCATGCACAACACTAGCACCGTGATGATCTCCAGGCGGCCCAGCAGCATGCCGCCGGCGAGGATCCACTTGGCGGCGTCCGGCAACGTGGCATAGTTGCCGGCCGGGCCGATCACTTCGCCCAGCCCCGGGCCTACGCCCGACACCGTGCCGGCAGCACCGGTCAGTGCGGTCATCCAGTCCACGCCCAGCAGCGACAGCAGCAACGCCATCACGCAGATGGTGATCGCGAAGAAGAACGAGAAGGTCAGGATCGAACGCACGATTTCTTCGTCGAGGCGGTGCCCGTTGTACTTCTGCTTGATCACTGCGCGCGGGTGGATCAATTGGTTGAGGCTGGCCTTGAGCAGGATGTAGGCGACCTGGAAGCGGAAAATCTTGATACCGCCTGCGGTCGAGCCAGAGCAGCCGCCGATGAAGCCCAGGTAAAAGAACAGCATCAGCGAGAAATTGCCCCACAGGCTGTAGTCGCCCAGGGCGAAGCCGGTGGTGGTCACCACCGAGGTCACGTTCAGCGCCACGTGGCGCAAGGCATCCAGCCAGTGCAGGTTGGTGGTGGCCCAGTACCAGGAGCCCAGCACCAGCCAGGTGACCACCAGCATGCCGAGCAACCCCTGAACCTGCTGGTCGCGGAGCAACGCCCTGCGGTTGCCGCGCAGGGTTGCCACGTACAGGGTGAAGGGCAGGCTGCCGAGGATCATGACCACCACCGCGACCCAGTGCACGGCAGGGATATCCCATTTTGCCAGCGACTGGTCGGAGGTCGAGAACCCGCCGGTGGAAATCGCCGACATGGCGTGGTTGATGGCATCGAACGGCCGCATGCCGGCCCACCAGAAGGCCAGCGCGCCGAGCACGGAGAAGCCGACGTACACGCCGACGATCGACTTGGCCACCATGTGCGAACGGGGCATGACCTTTTCGGAACGGTCCGAGGACTCGGTCTGGAACAGGCGCATGCCACCAATGCGCAGCAGCGGCAAAATCGCGACCGCCATGGCGATGAAGCCGATGCCGCCGAGCCAGTGCAGCATCGAGCGCCACATCAAGATCCCCGGCGACATGCTGTCCAGGCCGCTGAGCACCGTGGCGCCGGTGGCGGTGATGCCGGACATGCTCTCGAAGAAGGCGTCGGTGTAGCTGATGTGCTGGGTCAGCAGGAACGGCAGGGCGGCGAACACGCACACTACCAGCCAGCTGCTGACAGTCAGCAGGTACATGTCGCGCGGGCGCAGGTGCACATGCTCGGGGCGGCCCTGTACGACCATGAGCAGGCCGGCGATGAACGTGATCAGGCTGGACCAGAGGAACGACGGCATGTCGCCGGTGCGCTCGAAGATCACCAGGGTGGCCATGGGCACGACCATGCTGACGGCCAGGGTGATCAGAAAGATGCCGATGATGAAACCAATGATCCTTAAGGTCGGCAACGCCATGTGATCTGCTCTGACTCGAAACGGAAGGGCGCCATTCTACCTATGGGTCTGGTGATGTAAACGCTAGAATGGCCGCACATTCACCTGCCAGGAGGGTAGCCGATGGAGGCTCTCGACGCATTGCTCAACCGTGTTTCCGTGCCACGCCTGACCGACCCCGCGCCCAATGATGCCCAGCGCGAGGCGTTGTTCCAGGCCGCATTGCGTGCACCGGACCATGGCCAGCTGCGCCCGTGGCGGTTTCTGACCATCGAAGGCCAGGGCCGCGAGAAGCTCGGCGAGTTGTTCGCCGAAGCGGTGCAGAACAAGGGCGATGCCAGCCAGGCAGCGCTGGACAAGGCTCGCGCCATGCCGCTGCGTGCGCCGTTGCTGATCGTGGTGATCGCCAAGCTGCAGGACCACTTCAAGGTGCCCAAGTCCGAGCAGCGCCTGGCGGCGGGGTGTGCGGCCCATGGCATTCTGATCGCGGCGCATGCCCAGGGGGTTGGCGCGGTGTGGCGTACCGGTGACATGGCCTTTGACGCGCATGTGCACAAGGGGCTGGGGTTGGCCGAGAGCGAGGAGTTGATCGGTTACCTGTATGTCGGCACGCCGGTGAACGAGCCGCGTACGGCGCCAGTGCTGGAGACTGCTGATTTCGTCAGTGCCTGGGGTGAGTAACCGCTGAGAATGCTGGGGCGCGTAGCGGCCCCGGCAATCTCAAACCATAACCTCCGTTACAGGTAACTCCAGCCTGGCCACAAACCCGCCCTGCGGATGATTCGCCAATACCAGGCTGCCGCCATGGCGCTCCGCCGCCTTGCGCGCAATCGCCAGCCCCAGCCCATGCCCAGCTGCTTGCTGCCCCGGCGCACGGAAGAACGGCTCACCCAGCTGCGCGAGGTACTCTACCGCTACCCCAGGCCCATGGTCGCGTACTGTCAACACGATACGGTCCTGCTCACGCTCGGCGCTGATTTCGATCGGCTGCCCGGCCGGGTTGAAGCGCAAGGCATTGCGCAGCAGGTTGTCAACGGCGCGCTCGATCAGTGTTGGCCAACCCTGCAAGGTCAGCCCTGCTTGCGCCTGCAGCCGCACCTCCTGCTCCGGTGCGCTGAGCAACGCATCCTTGCGCACGCCGCCCAGCAAGGCGTTGAGGTCGACCGGCTCGGCGTGGGCCTGCTCGGCATCGACGCGGGCCAGGGCGAGGATTTCGCTGATCAGGTCTTCGAGCCGGTCGCATTCACGGGTCAGCCGTGGCCACAAGGCCTGGCGCTGCTCGGGCTCGGCACGCTCGGCCAATGCCAGGGCAATGCGCAGCCGTGCCAACGGTGAGCGCAGTTCATGAGACACATCGCGCAGCAACTGGCGCTGGCTGCCGATCGTACTCTGCAGGCGGGCGCCCATCTTGTTGAAGTCGTTGGCCAGTACCCCGAACTCATCGCGGCGGGCGGCCAGGCGGGCCAGGCTGTTCTGCTGGTAGCTGGTTTGGCCGAGGTCGTGCACGGCGCTGCGCAGGCGGCTCAAAGGGCGGGTGATGGACAGGGTCACCAGCAGGCTGAACAGGGTCAGCACCACCAGGGCGATGCCCAGCGCACTGAGCGGCCAGAGCAGGCTCTCGCGGTGCCAGGCGTCCAGCTCAGGGTGGGGGATGCGGTAGATCAGCAGGTAGGTTTCACCACTGTAGGGGCTGGTGTATTCCTCGGTCAGACGGCGCCACGGCAGGCGCCGCTCGTCATTGTGCTGGCGTGCCTCGAACGCGGCGGCGCGGCGCGGGAAGGTACCAGGCACGACGGCGTCGCCGCTGTCGTCGAGCACCTGCACGTCGATCTTGAAGCGTTGCTTGCGGCGTTCGAGAAAGTGCTGCGCCGAGTCCATGCCTTCCTGTTCGTAGTGCTTGGCCCAGTGGCTGGCCAGGGTGTTGAGGCCCGGGTGGCGGCTGAGGATCCAGGCGTCCTGGTTGAGCATGTGGCCGAGCAGGATCGACAGGCCCGCAACCAGGGTAATGGCCAGCCAAAAGCTGGCCAGGATGCGCCAGAACAGTGAACGCAAGTGCACCTCCTGCAAACGGGAAAAGCCCGGCCCGCAGGGGTGCGGGCCGGGCGTGGGGCGGACAGCTTACTGGGCCTTGCCGCCTTTTTCAGCTTTCCAGGCCTGGAACTCTTGCCATTCGGCTTTCTTCGCGGCGCGTTCTTTTTGCAGCTCGTCGAACTGCTTCTGTTGCTCAGGCTTGAGCAGGCCGCGGACCTGGCTGTCGGTCTTGTCGCGGCTGGCCTTGAGTTCGTCCTTCATGGCCTTCTGGTCGGCGGCCGGCAGCTTGGACAGGTAGCGCTCGGTGATGTCGCGGCGTTGCTTCATCTGCTCGCCCATCAGCTTGCCAATCTGCTGGCGCTGGTCGCGGCTCAGGTCCAGTTGGGCGAAAGGCGCATCACCGCGATGATGCGGGCCGTCGTGACGTGGGCCGCCTTCAGGCATGGCCATGGCCACGGTCGGCAGGGCGGCGGCGAACATCAGGGCGATAAGGGTCTTGCGCATGGTGTCTCTCCTTTCATAGGCCGGTGGTTACCGGATGAGCACAGTCTACGCAGCTGACCGTCAAGGGCGGTCAGGGGAGGGTAAAGGCTGGGTAAAGATGAGTTGCCGAGCGTGTTGGGGCTGCGAGGCGGCCCCGGCACGTCACAGGCTGTAGTAATAGCCGCGGCTGCGCAGCGCAACGATGCGTGGGCGCCCATCGGCATGCGGCCCGATCTTCTTGCGCAGGTTGCTGACGTGCATGTCCAGGCTGCGGTCGTACAGGGTCAGCTTGCGGCCCAGGCCGATCTGCGCCAGTTCCTGCTTGTCCAGCGGCTCGCCCGGCTGGCGCAGCAGGGCTTCGAGGATGCGGCTTTCGGACAGGGTCAGGGTCATCTCGCGGCCATCGATGCTGGCCACGCCACGTGCCGGGCTGTAGACCAGGTCGCCGATCTCTACCTGGGTGGTGGTGGCTGCCGGGTGGCTGCGGCGCAACACGGCGCGCAGGCGGGCCGTGAGCTCGCGCGGGTCGCAGGGTTTGGCCAGGTAATCGTCGGCGCCGAGCTCAAGGCCGAGGATGCGGTCCAGGGGTTCGCCCCGTGCCGAGAGCATCAGCACAGGCAGGTCGGCATGTTCGCTGCGCAATTGCTTGAGCAGTTCCAGGCCGCTGCCGTCTGGGAGCATCACATCCAGCACCACGGCGGCCGGGGCATGTTCGGCCAGGGCCTGGCGTGCGCTCAGGCCATCGTGGCAGGCGCGGACGGTAAACCCTTCCTGGGTCAGCCAGCTGCCGAGCAGCTCGCACAGCTCCTGGTCATCATCAATCAGTAACAGCTCGCTCATGACTCACTCAATTCAACCATTGACGGCGAGTATTCGGCCCGCCAGTGGCAAAGATACCGCAGACTGATGGCAAGCGTATAACCGCCAGTACCGCGCGGCCCTGTGGGTGCGGCTTTACCCGCGAAAAGGGCCGCGCGGTGTCGGGTCAAGGCAGGACTTGCTTGAAGGGTTTGACGATGACGTTGTCGTACACGCCCGCAGCAATATACGGGTCGGCATCGGCCCAGGCCTGTGCCGCAGCCAGGGAGTCGAACTCGGCCACGATCAGGCTGCCGCTGAAACCGGCTTCACCTGGGTCGTTGCTGTCGATGGCCGGATGTGGGCCTGCCAGCACCACGCGGCCTTCGGCCTTGAGCTGCTGCAGGCGCTCGATGTGTGCAGGGCGGGCAGCCAGGCGCTTTTCCAGGGAGTTTGCGACGTCGCTGGCGATGATGGCGTAGAGCATGTCAATCCTTGGGTTTGGAGGTAGTAGGGTCGTCGTGCAGGTGGCGTGACAGGTACACACCCTGGGCCACCAGGAAGATCACGGTCATGCCCAGGCTGCCGAACACCTTGAAGTCGACCCAGAAGGCCTGGAAGGTGAAGGCGACGAACAGGTTGGCCGCACCGCAGACCAGGAAGAAGCAGATCCAGGCCAGGTTCAGGCGGGCCCAGATGGCATCGGGCAGGGTCAGGGCGTGGCCCATGATGCGCTTGATCAGCACTCGGTCGCCGATGAAGTGGCTGCCGGCGAAGGCCAGGGCGAACAGCCAGTTGACCACCGGCGCTTTCCATTTGAGGAAGGTTTCGCTGTGGAAGGTCAGGGTCAGGCCGCCGAACACCAGGCAGGCGATCAGGGTCAGCCATTGGCCCTTTTCCAGCTTGCGCTGGCGCAGGAACAGGGCACCGTAGACCACCAGGGAGCTGACGATGAGCATGGCCGTGGCGCTGTAGATACCGCCGAATTCGAAGCTGTGGCCGGCAACCTCCAGGGGCCGCGGGTCGAGCTTGTAGACGATGAAGAACAGTAGCAACGGGATGAAATCGATGAATTGTTTCACAATGGCAGCCAGAATCGGGATGTGACGGCATAATAACAAACATCGATTCCAGCGAAAGCGCTCCTCCATGAATGTTGATCTGCACTGTCACAGCACGGCCTCCGACGGCGCCCTGTCGCCCACGGTCCTGGTCGCCCGGGCCCATGAGCACGGGGTGCAAACGCTGGCACTCACCGACCACGACACCCTCGAAGGGCTGGCCGAAGCGCGCCAGGCCTGCCGCGAGCGCGGCATGCACTGGGTCAGCGGGGTAGAGCTGTCGTGCACGTGGGGTGGGGCGACCATCCATGTGCTGGGGTATGACTTCCCCCTCGACGCACCGCCGTTGCTCGAAGCCATCGAAGCCCTGCACCGTGGCCGCTGGCTGCGTGCCGAGGAAATCGACAAACGGCTGGCGGCCAAGGGCATGCCCGGCGCGCTTGAGGGTGCCAGGGCCGTGCAGCAAGCGTTGGGCGACAGTGGCAACGCCCCGGCGCGCCCGCACTTTGCCGAGTTTCTGGTGCGTGCCGGTCACGTCAAGGACCGCGGCGAAGCGTTCCGCAAGTGGCTGGGCGCCGGCAAGCTGGGTGACGTCAAGCAGCACTGGCCGACCCTGGATGAAACTGTCGCTACGCTGCGCCAGTCCAACGCTTGGGTAAGCTTGGCGCATCCGATGCATTACGATCTGACCCGCAGCAAGCGCAGACGGCTGATTGCCGACTATATTCAGGCAGGCGGGCAGGCGCTTGAGGTGGTCAACGGGATGATGCCGGCCGAGCAGGTGGGCACGATGTCCATCCTCACCCGCGAGTTCGGCCTGCTGGCAAGCGCTGGCAGTGACTTCCACGGCCCCGGCACCTGGGGCGAAATCGGTGCCTACCGGCCTTTGCCCGAGGACCTGCCACCTCTGTGGCGCCGATTCAGCCATGAACAGCCTTTGGCGGTATGAACAGGAAGACTACGTGAGCCAATTTTTCCAGATACATCCGGAGAATCCGCAGCAGCGGCTGATCCGCCAGGCGGTGGAGATCATCCGCAAGGGCGGGGTGGTGGTCTATCCGACCGATTCGGCCTATGCGCTGGGTTGCCAGATTGGCGACAAGGGCGCGGTGGAGCGCGTACGGCGCCTGCGTGGCCTGGACAAGACCCACAACTTCACCCTGATGTGCTGCGACATGTCGCAACTGGGGCTGTATGCCAAGGTCGATACCGGTACCTTCCGCCTGCTCAAGGCGCATGTGCCGGGGCCGTACACCTTCATTCTCAACGGCACCCGTGAAGTGCCGCGCCTGCTGCTGCACGAGAAACGCCGCACCATCGGCCTGCGCGTGCCGGACCACGCCATCACCCTGGCGCTGCTGGCTGAACTGGGCGAGCCACTGATGAGTGTCAGCCTCATCCTGCCGGGCGACGACCAGCCGATGACCGACCCCTACGCGATCCGTGAGCGGCTGGAGCATCATGTGGACCTGGTGATCGACGGCGGTTTCGGTGATCTGAAGGCATCGACCATCATCGACCTGTCCGGCGACGAGCCCGAGCTGATCCGCGAAGGTTGTGGCGACCCCACGCCATTCATGGTCAATGCGTGAGCCAGGTGGAGGCGCCCGAGGCGCCGGCCGAGGAGGCCGAGTCGCCTCAACAGTTGCAACTGGCCCTGGTCTATGGCGAAGCCCTGACCGAGATGCCGGTAGACCTGTACATCCCGCCGGATGCGCTTGAAGTCATTCTCGAGGCGTTCGAAGGCCCGCTGGACCTGCTGCTGTACCTGATCCGCAAGCAGAACATCGATATCCTCGACATCCCGGTGGCGGAGATCACCCGCCAGTACATGGGCTATGTCGAGCTGATGAAGAGCGTGCGCCTGGAACTGGCAGCCGAGTACCTGGTCATGGCGGCCATGCTGGCCGAGATCAAGTCGCGCATGTTGCTGCCCCGCTCGGCCGAGATCGAGGAGGAAGAGGGCGACCCGCGCGCCGAGCTGATCCGCCGCTTGCAGGAATACGAGCGCTTCAAGGCCGCTGCAGAAGGGATCGATACACTGCCACGGGTGGGTCGCGACATTGTCGTGCCGCGCCTGGAAGCACCGCAGGCCAAGGTGCGCAAGCTGCTGCCCCAGGTGAGCCTGGAGGAGCTGCTGGTATCGATGGCCGAGGTGATGCGCCGCAATGACCTGTTCGAAAGCCACCAGATCACCCGCGAAACGCTGTCTACCCGTGAGCGCATGAGCCAAGTACTCGAACGCCTCAAGGGCGGGGCCTTCGTGCCCTTCGTCGAGCTGTTCGGTGCAGAAGAGGGCAAGTTGGGCGTGGTGGTGACGTTCATGGCGATTCTTGAGCTGGTGAAGGAATCACTGGTCGAACTGGTGCAGAATGAGCCTTTCGCCGCGATCCACGTCCGGCTTCGCGCCGAGTTTGTTGAAGAACCTGATGAACCTGAATGAACCCCGCGACCTGGCGTCGCTGATCGAAGCTTTTTTGCTCGCTTCGGGCAAGCCGCAATCCCTTGAGCGCTTGTACGAGCTGTTCGAGGAGGCCGAGCGCCCGGAGCCCAAGGTGTTCAAGAAGGCCCTGGAAGTGCTCGGCAAGTCCTGCAGCGGGCGTGCCTTCGAGCTCAAGGAAGTAGCCACCGGCTATCGCCTGCAGATCCGCGAAACCTTTGCCCCTTGGGTTGGGCGCCTGTGGGAGGAGCGGCCGCAGCGCTATTCCCGTGCGCTGCTCGAAACCATGGCGCTGATTGCCTACCGCCAGCCCATCACCCGTGGCGAGATCGAGGACGTGCGCGGCGTGGCGGTGAACAGCAATATCATCAAGACCTTGATGGAGCGCGAGTGGATTCGCATCGTGGGTTATCGCGAAGTGCCGGGGCGGCCGGCGATGTTCGCCACCACCAAGGCATTTCTCGACCACTTCAATCTCAAGAGCCTTGAGGAGCTGCCGGCATTGGCCGAACTGCGCGAGATGGAACCGGAGCCGTTGCTCGACCCAGATGACGCGCCAGTACCTGCGCACCTGCAGGCGCTGGCCGATGCCAGCCTTGGCGAGGGCGAAGCCGAGGCCGAGGTGCCGAAGGATGAGACCAGCTTCCGCAGCCTGCTGGTGGAGCTGGATGCGATGGAAGAGGGGCTGAAGACCGATTTCGATGATTTGCGTGAAGAAGAGGACGTGGTTGAACCCGAGGCTTCACTGGAGGACGAGGGCAAGTTGCAGACCTGAGGCTTATGCTGGCAGTACCGGCCTCTTCGCGGGGCAAGCCCGCTCCTACAGGTTGGCCGCTCACCGTCAGAGCCCACAAACCGGTGGGAGCGGGCTTGCCCCGCGAAGAGGCCCGCACTGACAGCGCAAAACCACTGGGCAGAAAACCCTGCCGGCCCCCGCAAAACCCACTACGCTCGAGTGCGTTCCTGATACGAACCGCGTATGATGCGCGGCCCTTTGGCGCGTTCGTCGCCAAGACCCCTTTTTCATTCCTACACCGGGAGGTGCCCAGATGAGTGAGCAAGACCTGCAAAACACCGAAATTACCCCTCCATCCGGCGAAAAGCTGCAGAAAGTACTGGCGCGCATTGGCGTCGGTTCGCGCCGTGACGTCGAGGCCTGGATCAGCCAGGGCCGCATCAAGGTCAATGGCGTGGCCGCCACCCTCGGCCAGCGCGTCGACCTGCACGACGCCATCGCTGTCGATGGAAAGCTGATCAAGCGCGAAGAAGCCGCCGAGGCCACCCGCCGGGTAATCATGTACAACAAGCCCGACGGCGAGATCTGCACCCGTGACGACCCGGAAGGCCGCCCGACGGTGTTCGACCGCCTGCCGCGGCCGAAAGAAGGGCGCTGGATCAACATCGGCCGCCTGGACATCAACACCACCGGCCTGTTGCTGTTCACCACCGACGGTGAGTTGGCCAACCGCCTGATGCACCCTTCCTACGAGATGGACCGTGAGTACGCGGTACGTGTGCGGGGCGAGGTCGACGACGAGATGCTCGATCGCCTCAAGGCTGGCGTGATGCTCGAAGACGGCCCGGCCAAGTTCACCGACATCCAGAAGGCACCGGGCGGCGAAGGCTTCAACCACTGGTACCACTGCGTGGTGATGGAAGGCCGTAACCGTGAAGTGCGTCGCCTGTGGGAGTCGCAGGGCATGGTGGTCAGCCGCCTGAAGCGCGTGCGCTTCGGCCCGGTGTTCCTCAACTCGGACCTGCCGATGGGCCGCTGGCGGGAAATGACCCAGGGTGAAATCGACATCCTGGCCGCTGAAGTGGGCCTGCAGCCAGTTGCGCTGCCGACCTTGAACCTCAAGGCCAAGGACAAGATGGAGCGCATGCAGCGCAAGTCGAGCCGTCCGATGGGCCGTGGCGAGCGCGTGCGCAACCTGCGCCCTGCCAGCGAAGGGGCTACCGAGCGCCCAGCACGCCAACCGCGTGACAGCGCTGGTGAGCGCCCAGCCCGCCAACCGCGTGATACCACCGGTGAGCGCCCTGCGCGCCAGTCGCGTGACGACGCGCGTAAAGGCAACCGTGGCAGCGCGGTGGCCGAGCGCCCGAGCGAGATGCGCAAGCGTACCGCCAAGCCAGACGGCGACAAGCCGGCAGGCCGTGGTCGCGGCAAGCCGCGCGGTTGATCTGCAGCGCTAGATAAGAACCAGCCTCCGGGCTGGTTTTTTTTGCTTTGGATTCAGCGGGGGCACCTTAGGCTGTCGCCAAGATATTGAACAAAAAGAATTTTTCTGACGACTGGCAAGTTTTCAAACCGACCTGTAAAGAAATTTATACGGATGCAGGCAAAATACGCCCTGAATTCAGATTTCCCCTACCTGTGTAAACATAACTTGCCGCACCCCGCGCGGCGAGGCACCCCTGTCGCTCGCTCCCCCTATTGCCCAAACCCCCGCCGCACGCTGATATAGCGGCCATTGCCGTGTGCAAAAGCCCGCCCAGAGAGGCGTGCTGACAAAACAACAAATGGAGGCGCCATGTACGCCGATCACTTCGCCTTTCAAGGCTTTCACCACAGGAACGCTGCGTTTTTCCCCGGGGAAATGACGCAACGCGTTGACGCCTGCGCGCTTGCAGGGGTATACAGTGCGCCGCGTTTTACCTGTGACCCTCTTGCGTACCGCGCACTCTTGATCACACCCGGCTGACCCGCCCTGGCGGCGCCCGCGTTCAAGAAACCCAAGGTAACCACCTTGCCCATTCCGCTGCGCCACGAGCGCGGTGGGTCCGATTTCGTCACAGATAAAAACAATGCAGGTGACTTCGTTCATGAGTGGACAAAACATGCATTCAGGCGAGCTAAAGCGGGGCCTGAAGAACCGCCATATCCAGTTGATCGCCCTCGGCGGAGCGATTGGTACCGGCCTGTTCCTGGGTTCGGCAGGCGTGATGAAATCCGCCGGCCCGTCGATGATTCTTGGCTATGCCATCTGCGGCTTCATCGCCTTCATGATCATGCGCCAGCTGGGCGAGATGATCGTCGAAGAGCCGGTGGCCGGTTCGTTCAGCCACTTTGCCCACAAGTACTGGGGCGGCTTCGCCGGCTTCATGTCGGGCTGGAACTGTTGGGTGCTGTACATCCTGGTGGGCATGTCAGAGCTGACGGCGGTCGGCAAGTACATCCACTACTGGTGGCCAGAGATCCCGACCTGGGTCACGGCGGCGGGCTTCTTCCTGCTGATCAACTTCATCAACCTGATGAACGTGAAAGTCTTCGGCGAGGCAGAATTCTGGTTCGCCATCATCAAGGTCGTGGCCATCGTCGGCATGATCGGCCTGGGTGCGTACCTGCTGACCAGCGGTAGCGGTGGCCCCGAGGCGTCGGTTACCAACCTGTGGGCGCACGGCGGCTTCTTCCCGCATGGCGTCAGCGGCCTGGTGATGGCGTTGGCGTTCATCATGTTCTCCTTCGGTGGCCTGGAAATGCTCGGCTTCACCGCAGCCGAGGCCGACAAGCCGAGGACCGTGATTCCCAAGGCCATCAACCAGGTCATCTACCGCATCCTGATCTTCTACATCGGTGCGCTGGTCGTGCTGCTGTCGCTGACCCCGTGGGACAACCTGGTCGCCAGCATCGACGCCTCTGGCGGCAGCTACGGCAGCAGCCCGTTCGTTCAGGTGTTCTCCCTGCTGGGTAGCGATGTGGCCGCCCACCTGCTGAACTTCGTGGTCCTGACCGCAGCGCTGTCGGTGTACAACAGCGGTACCTACTGCAACGCCCGCATGCTGCTGGGCATGGCCGAGCAAGGTGACGCCCCGGTGGCCCTGGCCAAGGTCGACAAGCGCGGTGTGCCGGTGCGGTCGATCCTGGTGTCGGCTGCGGTGACCCTGATTGCAGTGCTGCTCAACTACTTCATTCCGCAGAATGCGCTGGAGCTGTTGATGTCGCTGGTCGTGGCGACCTTGGTGATCAACTGGGCGATGATCAGCTACTCGCACCTGAAATTCCGCCAGCACCTCGACCGCACTGGCCAGAAGCCGCTGTTCAAGGCGCTGTGGTACCCCTACGGCAACTACCTCTGCCTGGCGTTCGTGGTGCTGATCCTCGGCATCATGCTGCAGATTCCGGGTATCAATATTTCGGTGTATGCGATCCCGGTGTGGTTGTTGGTGATGTTCATCTTCTACATCCTCAAGCCCAAGCGTGATGCACAGGCCAATGGCACCGCTGCCGGTACTGTTGCCAAGTAAGCGCTGCAGGCGATAACGCAAACCCGATGTCAGGTCATTGGCATCGGGTTTTTTGTTGCCAATAAAGCAGTCAAAAACTCAGATCTGCTCGAGCAACCAGCTGCGAAACGCCCGCAACGACGGCAGCGCTTCATTGCGCGGCGGGTAGATCAGGTAATAGCTGCGCTGGCTGGCAAATGCTGCGCCGGGGCTGAACAGCTCGCCCTTGGCCAGCTCCTCTTGCACCAGAATCCGCGGCACCAGGCCAATGCCGATGCCGGCCCGCACCGCCTGGATCAGGTGTGAGGTCAGCTCGAAACTCGGCCCCAGGCGCATCGCCCGGTGCGGTAGCTGGTGATGCGAGAACCACTCGCCCCAGGCATGCGGGTTGTTGGCGACATTGAGCAGCACTTCCTCGCTGACCCGGGCGGGGCTCCAGCCATGCGGGTCGACGGCTGCCTCTGGCGGCAGGATCACCAGCAGCTCCTCGGCATGCAGGCGGTGGCAGATCAGCCCTGGCAGGTCGTGGCTCGCCACCCCGATGGCCGCATCAATCTCGCTGGTGTCGAAGTTGATCGCTTCGATCCGTGAATGGATATGCACCAACATGCCCGGGTGGGCGCTGTAGAACGCATGCAGCCGCGGCAGCAACCATTTCGAGCCGAAGGTGGGCAGGGTGGCCAAGCGCAGCGTGCCGACGCCCGACTGGTAGGCCAGCGCCTGCAGCGTGGCGCTGCGGATGCGCCCCAATGCCTCGCTCAGCTCGCGCTGGTACAGCCGGCCGACGTCGGTCAATTGCACCTGGCGGCCCTCGCGGCGAAACAGCGTCAGCCCCAATTGCTGCTCCAGCGCCTGCACCTGGCGACTGACGGCGCTCTGGGTCAGTGACAGTTCGGCGGCGGCGCGGGTGTAGCTTTCATGCCGCGCGGCGGCTTCGAATGCCAGCAGCAGTGACATGGACGGTGTCAGGTGGCGGTAATTCATTCATAAAAGTCATCGATAGCGGCAGGATTATCCGTTTGCCCCTGGCGCGAAAGTACAGGAACATTGACCTATTCGTCATCAGGTGTGAAACGACTCATGCCGGCGTGACAGGATTTCCGTGAATTAGCCCATATCAAGAGGCCATCCTTCGATGATCGCCCAGCTGCCGACCAGTGCACCGTCCGCGAACTACCCAGAATTCCTCGAAGCCCTGCGCAACAGCGGCTTCCGTGGCCAGATCAGTGCCGATTACGCTACCCGTACGGTGCTGGCCACCGACAACTCGATTTACCAGCGCCTGCCCCAGGCGGCGGTGTTCCCGCGTGACGCCGATGACGTGGCGCGGGTCGCCGCGCTGATGGGAGAGGCGCGCTTTGCGCAGGTCAAGCTGACCCCGCGTGGCGGCGGCACCGGCACCAACGGCCAGTCGCTGACCGACGGCATTGTGGTCGACCTGTCGCGGCACATGAACAGCATCCTCGAAATCAACGTCGAACAGCGTTGGGTACGGGTCCAGGCCGGTGTGGTCAAGGATCAGCTCAATGCCGCGCTCAAGCCCCATGGGCTGTTCTTCGCGCCTGAACTGTCCACCTCCAACCGCGCCACGGTCGGCGGCATGATCAACACCGACGCCAGCGGCCAGGGCAGCTGCACCTACGGCAAGACCCGCGATCACGTGCTCGAATTGCACAGCGTACTGCTCGGCGGCGAACGCCTGCACAGCCTGCCCATCGATGACGCCGCGCTGGACCAGGCCTGCGCCGCGCCGGGGCGGGTTGGCGAAGTCTATCGGGTGGCCCGCGAAATCCAGGAAACCCAGGCCGAGCTGATCGAAAGCACCTTCCCCAAGCTCAACCGCTGCCTGACCGGTTACGACCTGGCGCACCTGCGCGACGAGCAGGGGCGCTTCAACCTCAACAGCGTGCTGTGCGGTGCCGAAGGGTCGCTGGGTTACGTGGTCGAAGCCAAGCTCAATGTACTGCCGATCCCGAAATACGCGGTACTGGTCAACGTCCGCTACACCAGCTTCATGGATGCCCTGCGTGACGCCAATGCCTTGATGGCGCACAAACCCTTGTCGATCGAAACCGTCGACTCCAAGGTACTGATGCTGGCGATGAAGGACATCGTCTGGCACAGCGTCGCCGAATATTTCCCCGCCGACCCCGAGCGCCCGACCTTGGGTATCAACCTGGTGGAGTTCTGTGGCGATCAGCCTGACGAGGTCAATGCGCGGGTGCAGGCGTTCATCCAGCACCTGCAAAGCGATACCAGCGTCGAGCGCCTTGGGCACACCCTGGCCGAGGGCGCCGAGGCCGTCACCCGCGTCTACACCATGCGCAAACGCTCGGTGGGCCTGCTTGGCAACGTCGAGGGCGAGGTGCGCCCGCAGCCATTCGTCGAAGACACGGCAGTACCGCCGGAGCAACTGGCCGACTATATTGCCGACTTCCGCGCGCTGCTCGACGGCCATGGCCTGGCCTATGGCATGTTCGGCCACGTCGACGCCGGCGTGCTGCACGTGCGCCCGGCGCTGGACATGAAAGACCCGGCCCAGGCCGCACTGGTCAAGCCGATTTCCGATGCCGTGGCGGCGCTGACCCAGCGCTATGGCGGGCTGCTTTGGGGTGAGCACGGCAAGGGCCTGCGTTCGGAGTACGTGCCCGATTACTTTGGCGAACTGTACCCGGCGTTGCAGCGCCTCAAGGGTGCATTCGACCCACGCAACCAGCTCAACCCCGGCAAGATCTGCACACCGCCAGACAGCGCCGAAGGCCTGACCAAGGTCGATGGCGTGACCTTGCGCGGTGACCTCGACCGCACCATCGACGAGCGCGTCTGGCAGAACTTCAGCAGCGCCGTGCACTGCAACGGCAACGGCGCCTGCTACAACTACGACCCCAACGACGCCATGTGCCCGTCGTGGAAGGCCACCCGTGAGCGTCAGCACTCACCCAAGGGCCGTGCCTCGTTGATGCGTGAATGGTTGCGCCTGCAAGGTGCAGCGGATATCGATGTACTGGCGGCAGCGCGCAACAAGGTGTCCTGGCTCAAGGGCCTGCCGGCGCGGCTGCGCAACAACCGCGGGCGCGACCAGGGGCAGGCAGACTTCTCGCACGAGGTCTACGATGCCATGGCCGGTTGCCTGGCGTGCAAGTCGTGCGCGGGGCAGTGCCCGATCAAGGTCAATGTGCCGGACTTCCGCTCGCGTTTCCTCGAGCTCTACCACGGCCGCTACCAGCGCCCGCTGCGTGATTACCTGATTGGCTCGCTGGAGTTCACCATCCCGTACCTGGCGCATGCGCCGGGGCTGTACAACGCGGTAATGGGCTCGAAGTGGGTCAGCAAGCTGCTGGCCGACAAGGTCGGCATGGTCGACAGCCCGTTGATCAGCCGTTTCAACTTCCAGGCCACCTTGACCCGCTGCCGCGTCGGCGTGGCCAGCGTGCCGGCCCTGCGCGAGCTGACGCCGGCCCAGCGTGAGCGCAGCATCGTGCTGGTGCAGGATGCCTTCACCCGTTACTTCGAGACGCCGCTGCTGGCTGCCTTCATCGACCTGGCTCACCGCCTGGGCCACCGGGTATTCCTGGCGCCATACAGTGCCAACGGCAAGCCCTTGCATGTGCAGGGCTTCCTGGGGGCCTTCGCCAAGGCGGCGATCCGCAACGGTACCCAGCTCAAGGCCCTGGCCGATTGCGGCGTGCCGCTGGTGGGGCTGGACCCGGCCATGACCCTGGTGTACCGCCAGGAGTACCAGAAGGTGCCGGGCCTGGAAGGCTGCCCGAACGTACTGTTGCCGCAGGAGTGGCTGATGGATGTGCTGCCCGAGCAGGCGCCGACCGCACCCGGCAATTTCCGCTTGATGGCCCACTGCACCGAGAAAACCAACGTACCGGCCAGCACCCGGCAGTGGGAGCAGGTGTTCGCACGCCTGGGCCTGAAGCTGGTGACCGAGGCTACCGGTTGCTGCGGCATGTCCGGCACCTACGGGCATGAAGCGCGTAACCAGGCGACTTCACGGACCATCTTCGAGCAGTCCTGGGCGACCAAGCTGGACAAGGAAGGCGAGGCGCTGGCGACAGGTTACTCGTGCCGCAGCCAGGTCAAGCGCATGACCGAGCGGCAGATGCGTCATCCGCTGGAAGTGGTGTTGCAGTACGCACAGCGGTAAACCTGTAAGGCCCTCTTCGCGGTGTTACCCGCGAAGAGGGCAGTCCAGGCCTTGCAAGCTCAAGCATCCTTGGCCTGTTTGCGGCCATGTCGCGCCTGCCGATACAGGTACAGGCTCAACACCAGCCCGCACCCCGAAGCCCCCGCCGCAAACAAGAACATCGAAGCAAACCCGAACCCCGCCGCCACCGCGCCCACCAACGGCCCGGTAATGCCCAGCGACAAATCGATGAACAGCGAATACGCACCTACCGCCGCCCCGCGGTTGGCCGCCGACACCTGGTTCACCGCCTCGACCCCTAGTGCCGGGAACACCAGCGAGAAGCCAAAACCACTGAGCGCCGCCCCGGCCAATGCCAGCTCGGCGCTGGGCGCCAGCCACAGCATCAGCAGGCCAAGCGTCTCCACCGCCAGGCAGGCGATCGCAACCCTGAAGCCGCCCAGCCGGTTGATCAGGTTGCCGAACAGCAGCCGCGCACAGATGAAACTGGCCCCGAACAGGCTCAGGGTCAGTGCCGCATTCGCCCAGCCACGGCTGGCGTAGTACAGGGTGATGAAGGTGGCGATGGTGCCAAAGCCGATCGAGCCCAGTGCCAGCCCCGAGCCATGCGGGAACACTTTGCCCAGCACCCGCAGGAACGGCAGGCGCACCCCGCTGACCACTGGCGCGGCGCGCTTCGGCCAGGCCAGCAGCAGGCCGAGCACGCACAACAGGATGATGCTTGCGCCCATGCTCCACAGCCCCAGGCTCTTGACCATCAGCACACCCAGTGGGGCGCCGATGGCCAGCGCGCCGTAGCTGGCGATGCCGTTCCAGGAAATCACCTTGGCCGTGTTTTCGGCGCCAACTCGGCCGATCCCCCAACCAATCGCGCCAGAACCCACCAGGCTTTCGGCGCTGCCCAGCACCAGGCGGCCGACCAGCAGGCAGGTCAAACTCAGCCAGGGCAAGTGGGTGAGGAAGGCGCAGGCCAGCATGAATACGCCGCTGAGCCCGCATCCGGCCAAGCCGTACATCACTGCCTTCTTGCTGCCGAGGTTATCGATGATGCGGCTGGCCGTAGGGCGGCTGAGCAATGTGGCCAGGTACTGCACACTGATCACCAGGCCGGCGATCACGGTGCTGAAGCCCAGGTCGTTATGCACATAACCCGGCAGCACGGCCAGGGGGATGCCGATATTCAGGTAGCCGATGAACGTGAAAAGGACGATGGACACCACCTGCGCGGTGATCGCAAGGTGTGACGTGGATTTGGCGGGCATGGCAGATCCATTGGGCTAGACGGGCGAGAACGGTGTAATCATATCCACCCTGGCCCGGCCTGTGGGCAGGTCTTTGATGAACAAGCCTGCCCACGGCGCACGGTTACTCCTTGTAGTCCACCAGCCAACTGACACTGAAGGATGCCTTGCCGTAGTCCAGGCGCAGACGCGGCAGCACGTAGCCTCCGCATGAGCGGCAGGTACTGAACAGGGTGAAGACGTCGATGCTGCGCACGCTGGCGTGCGTGGCAAGCAGGTCGTCGTTGAGCACTGTGGCGATCAAGCGTTCGGAGTCCAGGTGCCTATGATGCTCGACGATATTCAAGTGGTCGGGGCGACGCAATGTGGGCAGCTCAGTAAAGCGGGGGGACGGTGGCTGGCCCTCCATGCGCGCGCGTGCATCGATGTAGGTCACGCGTGTGTGCGGTTCGGCTGGCGGTGTTGGTATGCCTACCTTGCGGTTTTTCCAGCCACCGGACAGCGAAAAGTAGACCCGGCGGCTGCCATCTTCCAGTGTCGCGGTGGCGAAAGCCAGGTTAGCACCAGGCAAGTGTCGGCGAAGTTGCAGCGCGCCAGCTTCGCTGAGTAGTTCGGCCACGCTCATCGGCATGAAGGGCGCGTCGGTGCCGGTGGCGGGCAGCAAGGTGTTGAGGACAAGGGCTACGTGATCCTGCTCAGTCAGCGCGGCTTGGCGCAGTGGCCGCCAGGCGGGAATGATTTCCCGGTTCAGACCTGCCAGGTTGAGCTTGGCGACACCGGTGAGGGCATCCTGGGCGGTGGGAGCCGTGAGAATGCTCTTGGCGTATTCCGGCAGCATGCGCGCCTCGGCGGCATCGAGTACTTCCTTGAACACGCTGGGCGCGGGCGGGTGGCTGGCGCGGCTGTGTTCAAGCCAGTCGCGCAGGAGGGCGGTCAGGTTGTCGATGTCACGCTGCAGATTGGGGCGAGTCGCGACGATCCGGTAGGTTTCGCTGACCTGCAGATAACGTTCGATCATCTTGTCGTCGCGCACCCGCGACAGGGTTTGTCGCGTGCTGGAGGGTGGCGTGGGCAGGTCACCTGGCCGCAATGTACCGGCTGCAAGCGCGTTCAACTGGCGTGCTTGCCAGGGCGATATCACCCACTGCGCTGCATAGAAGACGCCGACATCGGCCTCGACGATTATCCAGTCGCGGCTTTGCCACGCGATGATTGCCGCCCTCAACGTGCGGCGGTCGGGCACGGTTCTGGCCAGCCCGCCCAGGCGCACCGGTGGGCAGACGCGGGCGATCAGTTGCACTTGGGCGGCTGAAAACGTTTCGGGCAAGCCAAACCAGAATTCCGCCAAAGGGTCGGCAGTGATGCGTCGGTGGTAAACCGGGGGGGTGATGATGCCCAGGCGAACCCGAGCCTCCAGTGCCTTTATCGGGGCGAGCGGTTTGGACGACTGGCCGGTGTAGTTCACCACCTTGCCCTCATGCACCATGGCCTGTGTCCAGGCGTCAAACCGGCTGTCGCCTCCGTGCATGCGTATGGGCGCAGGCTCGATACGCACATGCTGGAAAGCATGGCTTACCTGCTGGCCGAACAGGGGGGTATGCGCTTCGTTGGCGGCCGGGGAGAAGCTCAAGGCGATATGCCTGTCACCTTCGTTACGGTACGGCGCGTTTTGCAGGGTTGGGGCAGGTGCAGACGACAACTTCTGGTTGTCGATGCGGCGAAGCGTATTGCTGAGTTCGCCGGGGTGATGGCGATAGATAGCGCCGTTGATGAGTGTATCCACGTGGCCATCGCTCCTGGCAATTGACAGGGGGCGGGGATGGCCTTGCCACGCCAAAGGTGCATCCGGCGGTGTCAGGCGGTCGCGCATGAACTGGCCGGGGGTCAGGCCGGGCGGGGGCGGCTGATCGAGCCTGAAGTTGTCCGGCCAAGTGGCATGAGTGGGAAGTTCAGGCTGACTGTGCCAGCGCCTGGGCCCAACGGTTCGGGCATAAACCGCAGGCGGCAATTCGGATAACTCGGACCAGCGCCTGGCTGATTTGACCAGCCCTAGGCGCATCGCCTGAGCGGCTTGGCTGTTGGCAGCGGACAGGCGCGCCAGTGGGTTGGCTGCGCGGCGGATCGCACGGGTTGCCGAGCCTGCGCCGGCTGCCAGGTCCAGTATGCAACTCACTGCATCTTGCCCGTTCTGGGCATCGATGCACGCAGCCCCCGGCACAGTGTGTTTGATCAGCTTCCACAGGTAACCCCAGTTGCTGGTTTGGCGCTTTTCGGCAAGAAATGCCTCGTGTCGCGTGGCGCCTTTGCTGACGGCATGCAACGCTGCGCTGTTACCTAGCCCGACGTATTGGACGTAGGCGTTGGTCAGAGCCTCCAGTCTGTGCTGCGCCGGCGCTTGGATGATGGTGCTCAGGCTGGAATGGAACGTGGCGACATCCCAGGTAGGGGGCGCTTCGTTATAGGCCTGATAGGGCAGTGTCACGATGTCCGAGAGGCGGTGGGCGGCAGCCGGGGGGATGGCGCGCTCGTGCCATGTCAAGCGCTGCGGGAACAGTTCCAGCAACGTGTGGTCGTGTTCACCTTGCAACAAAACCAGCATGCCCAGTGTGCCTACCTCTTGCTGCCAGTGTTCCTCGGGACTGTCACCATAGGGCGGGACCGGGTCAGGTTGCCGATAACGTGGCCAGGTCGCGGCGTAACAGGTCCACGGGCCTTCGCGCAGTGCCTGCAGATAATCTTCCGGTAGATGCCTGAGCAGCCGTTGCATCAGGCCTTCATGGAGTATTCGGGCTGAGGCCAGCCAGCGGTCAAATGCCTCTTCGAACCATTGCGTGACGTCTGGTAGGCCTTTCGCGCTGTAGCGGGTTTGTAGATCGAGATACGCTTCAAGGTGAAGCTGGCCATCGGCATTGTGCCCGGCCGGGTCGATGTTGGCCGCCTCCAGCAACCTGCACGCTTCGGCAATGCGGTCTGGCCGCTGCTGCAGTTGCGCCACATCCCAGGCAATCAGGTAGTGATCGTAGACCGTGCGCCATTGCTGGGCCGACCACGGCGGCATGTACGCGATGTGACCTTGCAGCGGCCCCCACTGGGCGAGCGTGTCGCGCAGGGCTTCACTGCTGCCAGCGGAGTCTTCGACGGGCTGGCTGAGTATCTGCTCTGCCTGTTCATGGCTCAGCGGGCGCTGCAGGTCGCGCAGCAGCATGACCCCTTGGCGCAGAATGGCCCAGTTCAGGTCGGGTCGATAAGGTATCGCTGTGGGGGTGTCGTCGAGCAGCAGTTCGGGGGCGAAATGGCGCAGCAGTAACTCGGCGGCCAGTTCAGCAACGGCGGGGCGGCAGCCGAGGCTTGCCTGCACACTGTTGGTCAGGTCCAGGCGTATGTCGGCATAGGGCAGCCTCTGGTTCTGCGGGTTGAACAGTTCGAAGTCCAATACATAGCCGGCACGTCGCGCATGCGGTGGGTAGAGCCAATCGGTCATGGCCTGCTCGGCAAGGTCACGGCTGTTGATTGCCTCGGGCAATTGCAGGGCTTGTGCCAGGCGAGCGGCCCACTGGCTGAAAGCTTGGGCGTGCAGCAATGCATCCAGTACATGGGCGACGGGGGCATTCAATGCTGCACCCGGCAAGGTGACTTTGCCGTATTGGTTGGGCTCATGGCCGGCTTCGCGTTCACGCAGGGTCGGGGGGCGATAGCGCAGCCCCTGGTAGTAGACGTCTGCCTCAAGTGTCGCGAAAAGGTGCTCGGCTGGGTTGGTGCCTGCCGGGGTGGCCAGCAGGTGGTGTGACAAGGCATTGAGGTCCAGGGCATGCGCCAGTTCCACTGTCGTTACCGGCGCAAGGGGTGGCGGGGCCTCGTCGGGCAGGTCGTTGTGAAGCAGCAGGGTCGCCATGAGGAAGGCGTCACGGCGCTTGTGGCAAAGGTGCCTGGCCCAGAGTGTCTGGGCCAGGCTGCAGCTTTGATAGGCAGCGGCACCCGATGGGCCAGTAAGGTCGTCGGGAAGTGCCCGTGCCACCAAGGTTCTGAAAAAATAGGCACACTCGCCGGTGGCCAAGGGTGTGGCTGGCGGGCGTTTGAAAAAGGCGTTGAGGTGGCTCGCGGCTGCCTGGCTGGCAAATGCCTGGTTCAGGGCCTTGCGCAACTCATGGTCCTGGAGCTGACGCGGAAACAGGTCGTCGAAGTCGAATGCCCGGTCAAAGTGCAGGCTCAGCGAAGTCTTCAGGTCGAGGGGGCCGGACGTATCATTCGCCAGCAGGATGTCCTGGGCAGTGATCGCCTCTATGCGGCGGCGGTACTCGTCGGGAGCGGGGGAGGGTGAATGCATGGTGCAATCTCCGGTAAGGGAGCCGCAACGATGCATAGCCTGGCAGGTGAGCGGGGGGTAGCAGGCTACTGCCTGAGGCTGAACGGTGTGAAAACGTGTTGACCGCGGTGGCCCGCAGGTCAGCCGTTTTCACACAGTTGTGATGCGCGGTTTATTCCTGATCAGCGCTGGATTGATCGTCACCATCCTGGTCGACGGCAGGCGTCGGCTCGGCGTGGACGGAAACGGTTTGCTCTTCTGGGTTCAGGCTTGGGAAGGGAAGATTCGGGATTTCATGCATCTCGTCGTTCCTCGCAAGTGTGAGTGAAAAGGCTGCGCCAGGCGCGTTTAGGGCTTCGGAAAGCTGGGGCAGGATACAGCAGTCTGGATGACAGTTTGAACTTTTTCCCGTTCGCTTGTCGGGTTTACGGGCGAATAACGGACATTTGTCCTACAAAAAAAACGGGGCCGCTGTGCCCCCCCTTCGCGCCGGAACGCCGTATAGGGGGGCACAGCGGCCCCGTCTTCAGGTGTTACTTGCGGCCTTCAGCCGACTCGGCAACCTTGTCGGTACGCGCGCACATGATGAAGTCGTTGCGGTGCAGGCCCTTGATCGAGTGGCTCCACCAGGTCACGGTGACTTTGCCCCACTCGGTCAGCAGGCCAGGGTGATGGCCTTCGGCTTCAGCGATTGCACCCACGGCGTTGGTAAAGTCCAGGGCATGCTTGAAGTTCTTGAACTTGAACACGCGCTCCAGCTCCATGTGGCCGTCGCGCACTTCGATGTTCCAGTCCGGGATTTCGCGAATCAGCTCCGCCAGTTCCTCGTCGCTGACTTTCGGTGCATCGGCGCGGCAGGCTTCGCAATGGGCTTGGTTCAAGGCATTCATGATTACTTTTCCGGTTCGAGTTGTTATCAGGGTGGCTTCAGGCAGCAACCTTGGGTGGAAACTTGGGGGCGTGCAGGCCCAGCTGCATGGCCTGCTGAACCATGCCCATGATGTCTTCATGGGCCAGGTCGAACAGCCGCTTGAGGTTGGGCAAGACGAAATACAGCGGCTGCAGGATGTCGATGCGGTACGGCGTGCGCATCGCCTCTATCGGGTCGAACGCCTGGTGTTCCGGTTCATTCGACAGGCTGTAGACCGTTTCTTTCGGCGAGGAAAGGATGCCGCCGCCATAGATCTTCTGACCTTGCGGGGTCTCCATCAGGCCGAACTCGATAGTCATCCAGTACAGGCGTGCCAGGTACACGCGCTGCTCTTTGCTCGCGGCCAGGCCGAGTTTGCCATAGGTGTGGGTGAACTCGGCGAACCAGGGGTTGGTCAGCAGCGGGCAGTGGCCGAAGATCTCGTGGAAGATGTCCGGTTCCTGCAGGTAGTCCAGTTCTTGCGGGGTGCGGATGAACGTGGCAACCGGGAAGCGCTTGCTGGCCAGCAATTCGAAGAAGGTCTGGAAGGGGATCAGTGCCGGTACGCGGGCGACCTGCCAGCCAGTGGTGGCGCCCAGCACCTTGTTGACCTCGCCCAGTTGCGGGATGCGGTCGTGGGGCAGCTTGAGCTGGTCGATGCCGTCCAGGTATTCCTGGCACGCACGGCCTTCGATGACTTTCAGCTGACGGGTGATCAGCGTATTCCACACCGCATGCTCTTGCTGCGGGTAGTCGATAAAACCATGCGCATCGGGCTCGCGTGCCACGTATTGCGTCTGTTTCATGTGGCTCTCCTGGTGAGGGCTTTTCTTGTTATGTGCTTACCCTAGGAATATCCCCTCATCCGGCAATTTGCACCGGGGCGCGTGCTTCTGTCAGGTGATGGGTTGGCGGCTATTCGTAACGAAAATTTTACAAAACGACGCGAGTGACGGAAAATCCGGGGCATAGGGCTGATGGTTTACCTGTTTTTGTCAGCTTATCTTTACGAATTTTCCGCGCCCAGGTGAAAAACATCGGCGCTTAGAGAGCTCTCATGCGTATCAAAGTGCATTGCCAGAACCGCATCGGCATCCTTCGCGACATCCTCAACCTGTTGGTGGAGTACGGCATCAACGTGCTGCGCGGCGAGGTGGGGGGGGATCATGGCAATGCCATCTACCTGCACTGCCCGAACCTGATCAACCTGCAGTTCCAGGCCCTGCGGCCGAAATTCGAGGCCATTGCCGGAGTGTTCGGCGTCAAGCGCGTGGGGCTGATGCCCAGTGAGCGTCGGCACATGGAACTGAATGCGTTACTGGGCGCGTTGGACTTCCCCGTGCTGTCGATCGACATGGGCGGCAGCATCGTTGCCGCCAACCGCACGGCGGCGCAGTTGCTCGGGGTGCGGGTCGATGAGGTGCCGGGCATGCCGCTGGCGCGTTATGTCGAAGACTTCGACCTGCCCGAACTGGTGCGGGCCAACAAGTCGCGCATCAATGGTTTGCGGGTCAAGGTCAAGGGCGACGTGTTTCTCGCCGATATCGCGCCGTTGCAATCCGAGCATGACGACAGCGAGGCGCTGGCCGGCGCGGTGCTGACTTTGCACCGCGCCGACCGTATCGGTGAGCGCATCTATAACGTGCGCAAGCAGGAGTTGCGCGGCTTTGACAGTATCTTCCAGAGCTCGCGGGTGATGGCGGCGGTGGTGCGTGAGGCGCGGCGCATGGCGCCCCTGGATGCACCCTTGCTGATCGAAGGCGAGACGGGCACCGGTAAAGAGCTGCTGGCGCGCGCCTGCCACTTGGCCAGCCCGCGTGGGCAGTCGCCGCTGATGGCGCTCAATTGCGCGGGGTTGCCCGAGTCGATGGCCGAGACCGAGCTGTTCGGCTACGGCCCGGGTGCCTTCGAAGGGGCGCGGGCCGAAGGCAAGCTGGGGCTGCTGGAGTTGACGGCTGGCGGTACGCTGTTTCTCGATGGGGTCGGGGAGATGAGCCCGCGGCTGCAGGTAAAGCTGCTGCGTTTTCTGCAGGACGGTTGCTTTCGCCGGGTAGGCAGTGATGAAGAGGTGTACCTGGATGTGCGGGTCATTTGCGCGACCCAGGTGGACTTGTCCGAGTTGTGCGCACGCGGCGAGTTCCGCCAGGACCTGTATCACCGCCTCAATGTGTTGTCTTTGCACATCCCGCCCTTGCGTGAGTGCATGGATGGGCTGGAAGGGCTGGTGCAGCACTTTCTCGATCAGGCCAGCCGACAAATTGGCTGTGCGTTGCCACGCCTACTGCCGGCAGCGATGGATAAACTCAGCCAGTACCACTGGCCCGGTAATGTACGGCAACTGGAAAACGTATTGTTCCAGGCGGTTTCGTTATGTGAAGGCGGCGTGGTTAAAAGCGAGCATATTCGTTTGCCGGATTATGGCGTGCGTCAACCGCTGGGGGAGTTTTCCCTGGAAGGGGACCTTTCGCAGATTGTCGGGCGCTTTGAAAAGGCCGTACTGGAAAGTTTGATGGGGGAATTTACAAGTAGCCGCGCATTGGGCAAACGATTGGGTGTTTCGCACACGACCATTGCCAACAAGTTGCGCGATTATTCGCTGGGCAAGACGCCAGAATAATAGTCGTCGATGTAAGTTTGAATGGCGTGTGGCAGCGGATTTGCCCGCGAAGGGCCCCAGCGGGGCCCTGATCTCAAGGGTTAGCCGTTAGAGCAGCCATTCCCCATCACGCGGTATTCAAGAATGTGCGTCTGGCCCTTGGAGTCCTCGTAGGTCATGCGGGCGGGCACGACTTCACAGACGTTGGGCACTTCGCTCATGGAGATGACGCGGGCAATGTCCAGGTGCTGCGAATAACTGTACTGTTCAACCGGAATCTGCTCGGCATCGTTTGCTTCGCCGGCCATTGCCGCGCCGCAAAGACTGCCAAGTACCAATACCAGTAAAGCTTTCATTTTCTATTTACCTGTCTAAGGTCGTGAGGGGGTGCGCGGCGTGTGTAACGCCGCACGTGCTGCGGGTTTTAACTATCGAAGTAGAGGGGGATTAACGCTTGCCTTCGTGGGGGCTGTTACCAGAAGTTAATCGCCTTGCCGTTGTTGGCGAGATGAATTTTAGGGGGGCGGCTTGCGCTGAAACAGTAGGCCTTTTGATAAAGTGTTTTGACAGAATCTGTAACAATCACCCCAAAAGCACCCTGCTTTTTTCGGGCCAGGGCTACGAGCCGCGAGCTAGAGCGCTCTGCTCGTACGTCAGTACCAAATTCGGCCGCTTTACTACCAACGTCGAATGGCTTTTGTCGCTCTGGTACAGTTACAAACGGTTCCATACAAAAACAACTATTACACCGAGGTAACACAGATGAGTGCGGCTCCACTGTATCCCGTTCGTCCCGAGGTTGCGGCCACTACCCTGACCGACGAGGCCACCTACAAGGCCATGTACCAGCAATCGGTGATCAACCCGGACGGCTTCTGGCGCGAGCAGGCCCAGCGTCTGGACTGGATCAAGCCGTTTACTAAGGTCAAGCAGACCTCGTTCGATGACCACCATGTCGATATCAAGTGGTTTGCCGATGGCACTCTGAACGTTTCCTCCAACTGCCTGGACCGTCACCTTGAAGAGCGTGGCGACCAGTTGGCGATCATCTGGGAGGGCGACGACCCTTCCGAGCACCGCAACATCACCTACCGCGAGCTCCACGAGCAGGTCTGCAAGTTTGCCAACGCCTTGCGTGGCCAGGACGTGCACCGCGGCGACGTGGTGACCATCTACATGCCGATGATCCCCGAGGCCGTGGTCGCCATGCTGGCCTGTGCCCGCATCGGTGCAATCCACTCGGTGGTATTCGGCGGCTTCTCCCCCGAGGCGCTGGCCGGCCGAATCATCGACTGCAAGTCCAAGGTGGTGATCACCGCCGACGAAGGTTTGCGCGGCGGCCGTCGTACCCCGCTCAAGGGCAACGTCGACCTGGCCCTGACCAACCCTGAAACCAACAGTGTGCAGAAGATCATCGTGTGCAAGCGCACCGGTGGCGAGATTGCCTGGCACCAGCACCGCGACATCTGGTACGAAGACCTGATGAAAGTGGCTTCCAGCCACTGCGCGCCGAAAGAAATGGGTGCCGAGGAAGCGCTGTTCATCCTTTATACCTCCGGCTCCACCGGCAAGCCCAAGGGCGTGCTGCACACCACGGGGGGTTACCTGGTGTATGCCGCGCTGACCCATGAGCGGGTGTTCGACTACCGCCCGGGTGAGGTCTACTGGTGCACCGCAGACGTGGGCTGGGTCACCGGCCACAGCTACATCGTCTACGGCCCGCTGGCCAACGGCGCAACCACCTTGCTGTTCGAGGGTGTGCCGAACTACCCGGACATCACCCGGGTGTCGAAAATCATCGACAAGCACAAGGTCAACATCCTCTACACCGCGCCTACCGCGATTCGCGCCATGATGGCCGAAGGGCAGGCGGCCGTTGACGGCGCCGATGGTTCCAGCCTGCGCCTGCTGGGTTCGGTCGGCGAGCCGATCAACCCCGAGGCATGGAACTGGTACTACAAGGCGGTCGGCAAAGAGCGTTGCCCGATCGTCGATACCTGGTGGCAGACCGAAACTGGCGGCATCCTGATCAGCCCGTTGCCAGGCGCCACCGGCCTCAAGCCGGGTTCGGCAACCCGTCCGTTCTTCGGTGTGGTGCCGGCGCTGGTGGACAACCTGGGCAACCTCATTGATGGCGCCGCCGAAGGCAACCTGGTGATCCTCGATTCCTGGCCGGGCCAGTCGCGTTCGCTGTATGGCGATCACGACCGTTTCGTCGACACCTACTTCAAGACCTTCCGTGGCATGTACTTCACCGGTGACGGCGCGCGCCGCGACGAGGATGGTTACTACTGGATCACCGGCCGTGTGGATGACGTGCTCAACGTGTCCGGCCACCGCATGGGCACTGCCGAAATCGAAAGTGCCATGGTTGCCCACGCCAAGGTTGCCGAGGCGGCCGTGGTGGGTGTGCCGCACGACATCAAGGGGCAGGGCATCTATGTCTATGTCACCCTCAATGCCGGCGTGGAGCCCAGCGAGCAACTGCGCCTGGAGCTGAAAAACTGGGTGCGCAAGGAGATCGGGCCGATTGCTTCGCCGGACGTGATCCAGTGGGCGCCTGGGCTGCCGAAGACCCGCTCGGGCAAGATCATGCGGCGTATCCTGCGCAAGATCGCCACGGCGGAGTACGGCTCATTGGGGGATATCTCGACCCTGGCCGACCCGGGTGTGGTGCAGCATCTGATCGACACGCACAAAGCGATGAACCTGGCTTCGGCGTGATGCGCAGGGGGTTGTAGCACGCCCCCCCTCAGGCCCTGATAAAAACCCCGCTCGGGCAACCGGCGGGGTTTTTGCTTTACTGTTACCCGACATTCATCGGTAACTCTTCTGTCACCTTGGGTGATCGCAAACGGGGCGCGAGGAAACAGTTCGGCCCACTTTCGGTGCATTTTTGCAGGCATTTTTGCCTGGGTGGTACGCTGCACTTGCCGTGACACAAGGCTTTGCCAATAATAGGCCCAGTATTTGCTAGTTCAATGGGTTCTAATTCTTGCGCTCTTGCATATCTTGCAATGGCTGTCAACATCGCCCGCAGCGGTTTCAAGCGCTTCTGTAAGTAGTTGTCGCTTTGAAGAAATATCGACTACCGGGCTGTCGTTAAAATGCCACTCACTCGCTCGTGGTCTCCGACCGACCCTGCGCGGCTCGCGTTGTACCCATTCGCATATCGGGCAGCCGTTACCTGCCTTGTATTGCCCCGTACCGATGGAGTTACCTGATGAAGAAGCTCGCACTGCTTGGCGCCCTGGCGCTGTCCGTGTTTTCCCTTGTGTCGCAGGCCGATGAAAAACCATTGAAAATCGGTATCGAAGCCGCCTACCCACCCTTTGCCTTCAAGCAGCCCGACGGCAGCATTGCCGGTTTCGACTACGACATCGGCAATGCCCTGTGTGAAGAGATGAAAGCCAAGTGCACCTGGGTCGAGCAAGAGTTCGACGGCCTGATCCCGGCACTGAAGGTGCGCAAGATCGACGCGATTCTGTCGTCCATGTCGATTACCGAAGACCGCAAGAAGTCGGTCGACTTCACCAACCGCTACTACCTGACCCCAGCACGCCTGGTGATGAAGGAAGGCACCACGGTCAGCGACAGCCTGGGCGAACTGCAGGGCAAGAAGATCGGCGTGCAGCGCGGCTCGATCCATGACCGCTTCGCCAAGGAAGTGCTGGGCGCCAAAGGTGCCACCGTGGTTCCTTACGGCACCCAGAACGAAATCTACCTGGATGTGGCTGCCGGCCGCCTCGATGGCACGGTGGCTGACGCCACCCTGCTGGAAGACGGCTTCCTGAAAACTGACGCAGGCAAAGGCTTCGCCTTCGTTGGCCCAGCGTTCACCGACGCCAAGTACTTCGGCGACGGCATCGGCATTGCCGTGCGCAAGGGTGACAAGGCCAACGTCGACCGCATCAACGCGGCCATCGACGCCATCCGTGCCAATGGCAAGTACAAAGAAATCGAGAAGAAGTACTTCAACTTCGACATCTACGGTCCAGACTCGAACTAAGACGTCGGGTTTCACCTGTGCAATGGTGCAAACAGCAGAGGCTCTGAGGTTTGCACCATTTTTCATTCTTTAGGTCGAGGACCTCATCATGTTGAAAGGCTACGGGGCAGTCATCCTCGACGGGGCGTGGCTGACGCTGCAGCTCGCCCTGTCGTCGATGGCCCTGGCCATCGTGCTCGGCCTGATTGGCGTGGCGCTGCGCTTGTCGCCGGTGCGCTGGCTGGCCTGGTTGGGCGATATGTATGCCACGGTGATCCGTGGTATTCCGGATTTGGTACTGATCCTGCTGATCTTCTACGGCGGGCAGGACATCATCAACCGGGTAGCGCCGCTGTTTGGCTACGAAGACTACATCGACCTGAACCCGCTGGCTGCGGGCATCGGCACCTTGGGCTTCATCTTTGGCGCGTACCTGTCGGAAACCTTCCGTGGCGCCTTCCTCGGCATCCCCAAGGGCCAGGCCGAAGCCGGCGTGGCCTATGGCATGAGCAACCTTCAGGTGTTCTTCCGCATCCAGGTGCCACAGATGATCCGCCTGGCCATTCCGGGCTTCACCAACAACTGGCTGGTGCTGACCAAGGCCACGGCGCTGATCTCGGTGGTCGGCCTGCAGGACATGATGTTCAAAGCCAAGCAGGCGGCTGACGCCACCCGCGAACCCTTCACCTTCTTTCTGGCGGTGGCGGCCATGTACCTGGTACTGACCAGTGTCTCGCTGCTGGCCTTGAAGTATCTTGAAAAACGCTACTCGGTGGGCGTCAAGGTGGTTGAACTATGATCTTCGACTACAACGTGGTGTGGGAGGCCATGCCGCTGTACCTCGGCGGGCTGCTGACCACCCTCAAGCTGCTGGCGCTGTCGCTGTTCTTCGGCCTGCTCGCAGCGGTTCCGCTGGGCTTGATGCGGGTGTCCAAGCAGCCGCTGGTTAACCTCAGTGCCTGGCTGTACACCTATGTGATTCGCGGCACGCCGATGCTGGTGCAGCTGTTTCTGATCTACTACGGCCTGGCCCAGTTCGAAGCGGTGCGCGCGAGTATCTTCTGGCCGATGCTGTCCAGTGCCACCTTCTGCGCCTGCCTGGCCTTTGCCGTCAACACCAGTGCCTACACCGCAGAGATCATCGCCGGCAGCCTCAAGGCCACGCCCCATGGCGAGATCGAGGCAGCCAAGGCCATGGGCATGTCGCGCCTCAAGATGTACCGGCGCATCCTGCTGCCGTCGGCCTTGCGCCGGGCGCTGCCGCAGTACAGCAACGAAGTGATCATGATGCTGCAGACCACCAGCCTTGCCTCGATCGTTACCCTGATCGACATCACTGGCGCAGCGCGCACGGTCAATGCCCAGTACTACCTGCCTTTCGAGGCCTACATCACGGCGGGCGTGTTCTACCTGTGCCTGACCTTCATCCTGGTGCGCCTGTTCAAGATGGCCGAACGCCGCTGGCTCGGCTACCTGGCGCCGCGCAAGCACTGACCGCTCTGTGAGAATCGACAGCATGTACAAACTCGAAGTCCAAGACCTGCACAAGCGCTACGGCAGCCATGAAGTGCTCAAGGGCGTGTCCCTGGCGGCCAAGGCTGGCGATGTGATCAGCATCATCGGCTCCAGCGGTTCGGGCAAGTCGACCTTCCTGCGCTGCATCAACCTGCTCGAGCAGCCCCACGCCGGCAAGATCCTGCTCAACAACGAAGCGTTGAAGCTGGTCGCCGGCAAGGATGGCGCACTCAAGGCGGCCGACCCGCGTCAGTTGCAGCGCATGCGCTCGCGCCTGTCGATGGTGTTTCAGCATTTCAACCTGTGGTCGCACATGACTGCGCTGGAAAACGTCATCGAGGCCCCCGTGCACGTGCTCGGGATGAACAAGAAAGAGGCCCTGGAAAAGGCCGAGCACTACCTGGCCAAGGTCGGTGTCGCCCACCGCAAGGATGCCTTCCCGGGGCACATGTCCGGTGGCGAGCAGCAGCGCGTGGCGATTGCCCGTGCCCTGGCCGTGGAGCCTGAGGTGATGCTGTTCGACGAACCGACCTCGGCGCTCGACCCCGAGCTGGTGGGTGATGTGCTCAAGGTCATGCAGGCACTGGCCCAGGAAGGCCGGACCATGGTGGTGGTGACCCACGAGATGGGCTTTGCCCGCGAGGTGTCGAACCAGTTGATATTCCTGCACAAGGGCCTGGTGGAAGAGACCGGTTGCCCGCGCGAGGTGCTGGCCAACCCGCAATCGGAGCGGCTCAAGCAGTTCCTCTCCGGCAGCCTCAAGTAAAGAACGCTGCATCTTTGCACCAGAATAGGGCATGCTGCGCAGCGAGCGCAGCCTGACCCTGCGCCACAGACTCGAACGACCCCAGGTTTCGGACCGCACCCTATGACCACCCAGCGAATCGGTTTTCTCATCTGGCCCAGCACCAAGCCCTTGACCCTGGCGCTGGCCGAGGAAGTGTTGCAGGTGGCCCAGCGGGTGCATCCGGATGTGGTCTACGAATTGGCCTTTCTTCAGGCGGAGCCTGCCGTTGAGGGTGCCTGGCGCCTGCCGGGCGAGCCGTGGAATGGCCGCCTGGAGGGCTGTCAGAAGCTCTTGTTGCTGGCCGACGAGCCACCGCAGGCCGTCGGCTCGGTGCTATCGACCGCGCTCAAGCAGCAGGCGCGAAGTGGTTGCGTGATCGGTGGCTTGTCTGCCGGTGTGTATCCGCTGGCCCAGCTTGGCCTGCTCGACGGTTATCGTGCGGCGGTGCACTGGCGCTGGCAGGACGATTTTGCCGAGCGCTTCCCCAAGGTCATCGCCACCAGCCACCTGTTCGACTGGGACCGTGACCGCCTGACCGCCTGTGGTGGCATGGCGGTGACTGATCTGTTGCTGGCCGTGCTGGCCCGTGATCATGGTGCGGAGCTGGCGGGGGCGGTGTCTGAAGAACTGGTGGTCGAGCGTATCCGCGAGGGGGGCGAGCGTCAGCGTATTCCGTTGCAGAACCGCCTGGGCTCCAGCCACCCCAAGCTGACCCAGGCCGTATTGCTGATGGAAGCCAATATCGAAGAACCGCTGACCACTGACGAGATCGCTCAGCATGTGTGCGTGTCGCGTCGGCAGCTGGAGCGCATCTTCAAGCAGTACCTGAACCGGGTACCCAGCCAGTATTACCTCGAGCTGCGGCTTAACAAAGCGCGGCAGATGCTGATGCAGACCAGCAAGTCGATCATCCAGATCGGCTTGTCGTGCGGGTTCTCCTCGGGGCCGCATTTTTCCAGTGCGTACCGCAATTTCTTTGGCGCGACGCCGCGTGAAGACCGCAACCAGCGGCGTAACAGCAGCCCGTTCGAGTTGAGTTCGGCGCCTGCCGAGAAGGGTTGACGCTTGTCTGACGGTGCAGGCCCCACGAATGGGTCGGTGCCGGCAGCATCCAATCCCGGTGTGAACACCCGTTCACCCAGCCACCCACTCCCGTTACACTGCGCGATTGCGACAGTGTTTGTCGCATTGCCGAAAGCCTGGGTAAAACAGGGTTTTGCGCTGTAACAAGTTGTCGCTTGGCCGCAAGGACAGGCGCCCATCAGTCCTTACAATCCCCCCATCGCTCGCCACTTCCAGGCCAGCGTTCCTCTTCAGGAGACTCAGATGTCCGTTGAGCAAGCCCCGGTGCAACGTGCCGATTTCGACCAGGTCATGGTCCCCAACTATTCGCCGGCGGCCTTCATTCCTGTGCGAGGCGAGGGTTCCCGAGTCTGGGACCAGTCGGGTCGCGAGCTGATCGACTTCGCTGGCGGTATCGCCGTCAACGCCCTGGGTCACTGCCATCCGGCACTGGTCAAGGCACTGACCGAGCAGGCCAACACCCTCTGGCACGTATCCAACGTATTCACCAACGAGCCTGCGCTGCGCCTGGCCCACAAACTGGTGGACGCGACCTTTGCCGACCGAGCCTTCTTCTGCAACTCCGGTGCCGAAGCCAACGAGGCCGCCTTCAAGCTGGCCCGTCGCGTTGCCCATGACCGTTTCGGCCCTGAAAAGCACGAAATCATCGCCACCGTGAACAGCTTCCACGGGCGCACCCTGTTCACCGTCAGCGTCGGCGGCCAGCCAAAGTACTCCGACGGCTTCGGGCCGAAGATCACCGGCATCAGCCATGTGCCGTACAACGACCTGGAAGCGCTCAAGGCACAGATTTCCGACAAGACCTGCGCCGTGGTGATCGAGCCGATCCAGGGCGAGAGCGGTGTGGTCCCGGCCGACAAGGCTTACCTGGAAGGCGCACGCAAGCTGTGCGATGAGCACAATGCACTGCTGATCTTCGACGAAGTGCAGACCGGCGTCGGCCGTACTGGTTCGCTGTACGCCTATCAGCACTACGGTGTGACCCCCGACATCCTGACCAGCGCCAAGAGCCTGGGCGGCGGTTTCCCGATCGGCGCCATGCTGACCACCACCGAGCTGGCCAAGCACCTGGCTGTCGGCACCCACGGCACCACCTATGGTGGCAACCCGCTGGGCTGCGCCGTTGCCTGCGCCGTGCTGGACGTGATCAACACCCCGCAAACACTGGCCGGCATCAAGGCCAAGCACGAGCGTTTCAAGGCCCGTCTGGATCAGATCGGGCAGAAGTACAGCCTGTTCACCCAGGTGCGTGGCGTTGGCCTGCTGATTGGCTGCGTGTTGACCGACGCCTGGAAGGGCAAGGCCAAGGACGTGCTCAACGCCGCCGAGAAAGAAGGGGTGATGGTGCTGCAAGCCGGCCCGGACGTGGTGCGTTTCGCGCCTAGCCTGGTGGTTGAAGACGCCGACATCGATGAAGGCCTGGACCGCTTCGAACGCGCCGTGGCCACACTGACCCAGGGCTGATAAGCCTGCGGTCCTGTCGTCGGCCCAGAAGGGGCCGGCGATACCTGAATTCCAGCGCGGGCGCGTGCTTGCAGTGTCAATCGCGCGCCCGCCGTTTTTTCGTGCCGCCATAAGCGGCCCGCTTTACCAAAGGAGTGACACCATGCTGGTGATGCGCCCCGCGCAAATGGCTGACCTGAACGAAGTGCAGCGCATGGCTGCCGACAGCCCCATTGGTGTCACCTCGCTGCCGGACGATTCTGCCCGTCTGGGCGACAAGATCGCCGCGTCGGAAACCTCCTTCGCCGCCGAGGTCAGCTTCAATGGCGAAGAAAGCTACTTCTTCGTGCTCGAAGACAGCGTCACCGGCAAGCTTGCCGGCTGTTCGGCCATCGTCGCCTCGGCCGGCTACTCCGAGCCGTTCTACAGTTTCCGTAACGAGACCTTCGTGCACGCCTCGCGCGAGCTGAAGATCCACAACAAGATCCATGTCCTGTCGCTGTGCCATGACTTGACCGGCAACAGCCTGCTGACCAGCTTCTACGTCTTGCCTGAACTGGTCGGCAGTGGCTGGGCCGAGCTCAACTCGCGTGGCCGCCTGCTGTTCATGGCCGCGCACCCGGAGCGCTTCGCCGACTCGGTGGTGACCGAGATCGTTGGCTACAGCGATGATCAGGGCGAATCGCCATTCTGGGATGCCATAGGGCGCAATTTCTTCGACCTCAACTACGCCGACGCCGAGCGCCTGTGCGGGTTGAAGAGCCGCACGTTCCTGGCCGAGCTGATGCCGCACTACCCGATCTATGTGCCGCTGCTGCCCGACGAAGCCCAGGAGGCCATGGGCCAGGTTCATCCGCGGGCGCAGATCACCTTCGACATCCTGATGCGTGAAGGTTTCGAGACCGAGCACTACATCGACATCTTCGACGGCGGGCCGACCTTGCATGCGCGGGCTTCGGGCATTCGCTCGATTGCCCAGAGCCGTGTGGTGCCGGTCAAGCTTGAAGATGCCCCGGTCAAGGGCGGGCGCCCGTACCTGGTGTGCAACGGCCAGTTGCAGGACTACCGTGCAGTGTTGCTGGAGCTCGACTGGGTGCCCGGCAAACCGGTCAGCCTGGGGCGCGATGCGGCCGACGCCCTGGGCATTGGTGAGGGTGGCAGTGTGCGTCTGGTTGCCGTCTGAGGCGCGAGCCTGCGCAGACAGCTCGTAACAGCAAGCTCGAAACGAAGCGTTTCGCGGTGGCAGAGGTCGCCGCTCAAGGAGATAGCATGATCGTTCGTCCCGTACGCAGCAGCGATTTACCCGCGCTGATCGAACTGGCTCGCAGCACCGGCACCACTGGGCTGACTACGCTGCCGGCCAACGAAGAACGCCTCGGGCATCGCGTGGGTTGGGCCGAGAAGAGCTTCCGTGGTGAAGCCGAACGTGGCGATACCGACTACCTGTTCGTGCTGGAGAATGACGAAGGCATGGTGGTGGGCATCAGCGCCATCGCCGGTGCCGTCGGCCTGCGTGAGCCCTGGTACAACTACCGGGTCGGCCTGACCGTCAGCGCCTCGCAGGAGCTGAACATCTACCGCGAGATCCCCACCCTGTTCCTGGCCAACGACCTGACCGGCAACTCCGAGCTGTGCTCGCTGTTCCTGCGTAGCGACTATCGCTCTGGCCTCAACGGCCGCTTGCTGTCACGCGCACGCATGCTGTTCATCGCCGAATTCCCGGAGCTGTTCGGCAAGAAGATTATCGCCGAGATGCGCGGCATGTCCGACGAGCAGGGGCGTTCGCCGTTCTGGGAAAGCCTGGGCCGGCACTTCTTCAAGATGGAGTTCAGCCAGGCCGACTACCTGACCGGGGTGGGCAACAAGTCGTTCATCGCCGAGCTGATGCCCAAGTTCCCGCTGTACACCTGCTTCCTGTCCGAGGCGGCGCGCAATGTGATCGGCCGTGTGCACACCGACACCGAGCCTGCGCTGGCCATGCTCAAGCAGGAAGGGTTCAGCTACCAAGGCTATGTCGACATCTTCGACGCCGGCCCTGCCATCGAATGCGAGACCGCGAAAATTCGCGCCGTGCGCGAAAGCCAGACCCTGGTGCTGGCGGTCGGTACCCCCGGCGATGACGCGACGCCTTACATCATCCACAACCGCAAACGCGACGACTGCCGCATCACGGCCGCGCCCGCACGCCTGGCGGCAGGCACCCTGGTGGTCGACCCGCTGACCGCCAAGCGCCTGCGCATGGGGGCTGGCGACAACGTGCGGGCCGTGCCGCTGTCGGCTAGCCGGGAGGCCCAGTAAATGACCACCCATTACATCGCCGGCAACTGGCAGGCCGGCCAGGGCGCCGCCCTGCAATCGCTCAACCCGGTGAGCCAGGCCGTAGTCTGGGAAGGGCAGGGTGCCGATGCCAGCCAGGTTGATGCCGCCGTGCGGGCTGCTCGCCAGACCTTTCCGGCCTGGGCACAGCTGAGCCTGGAAGCGCGTATCGACGTGCTGGAAAAATTCGCTGAACAGCTGAAGCAGCATGCCGAGGCGCTGGCGCATTGCATCGGTGAAGAAACCGGCAAGCCGCTATGGGAGTCGGCGACCGAAGTCACCAGCATGGTCAACAAGGTGGCGATTTCGGTGCAGAGCTACCGCGAGCGGACCGGCGAAAAAAGTGGCCCGCTGGCCGATGCCACCGCCGTGTTGCGGCACAAGCCACATGGTGTGGTGGCGGTGTTCGGGCCTTACAACTTCCCGGGCCACTTGCCCAATGGGCATATCGTGCCGGCACTGCTGGCGGGCAACAGCGTGGTGTTCAAGCCCAGCGAGCTGACGCCCAAGGTTGCCGAGCTGACCGTCAACTGCTGGATCGCTGCCGGCCTGCCCGCCGGTGTGCTCAACCTGGTGCAGGGCGCGCGCGAAACCGGTGTGGCGCTGGCGGCCAACCCGGGGATCGACGGGCTGTTCTTCACAGGCTCCAGTCGCACCGGCAACCTGCTGCACCAGCAGTTCGCCGGGCGCCCGGACAAAATTCTCGCGCTGGAGATGGGCGGTAACAACCCGCTGGTGGTGGACGAGGTCAAGGATCTCGACGCTGCGGTGTACACCATCATCCAGTCGGCATTCATTTCCGCTGGCCAGCGCTGCACCTGCGCGCGTCGCCTGCTGGTGCCGCAAGGGGCCTGGGGCGATACGCTGATCACGCGGCTGGTCGAGGTGTGCAGAAGCATCACGGTGGGCGCATTCGACCAGCAGCCAGCGCCGTTCATGGGCTCGGTGATTTCGCTGCAGGCGGCCCAGGCGCTGATTGCAGCCCAGGCCGACCTGGTGGGCAAGGGCGCTGTGAAGTTGCTGGAGATGACCCAGCCGCAGGCCGACGCCGCACTGCTGACGCCTGGCATCCTCGATGTCAGCGCCGTTGCCGGGCGCCCTGACGAAGAGTTCTTCGGCCCGTTGCTGCAGGTGATTCGCTACACCGACTTCGATGCCGCCATCGATGAGGCCAACAACACCCAGTACGGCCTGGCCGCCGGGTTGCTCTCCGACTCCCGCGCGCGCTACCAGTATTTCTGGCTGCGCAGCCGGGCGGGCATCGTCAACTGGAACAAGCAGCTGACCGGTGCCGCCAGCAGCGCGCCGTTCGGTGGCGTCGGCAACAGCGGCAACCACCGCGCCAGTGCCTACTACGCAGCCGATTACTGCGCTTACCCCGTGGCCTCGCTGGAGACCGCCAGCCTCGCCTTGCCGGCAACCCTGACGCCGGGCGTCACCCTATAACAAACGGTCTCGGAGCCTAGCCGATGAAATCCTACGAAGTGAATTTTGATGGCCTGGTGGGGCCAACCCACAACTATGGCGGCTTGTCCTACGGCAATGTAGCTTCGCAGAGCAACAGCCAGCAGTCGTCCAACCCGCGCGAAGCCGCGCGCCAGGGCCTGGCAAAAATGAAGGCCCTGGCCGACATGGGCTTCAAGCAGGGCGTGCTGGCCCCGCAGGAACGGCCAGACGTGGCCGCGTTGCGCCGGCTGGGCTTCTCAGGCAGCGATGCCGAGGTGATCCAGCGCGCAGCGAGGGAAGCCATGCCCTTGCTGGTCGCCAGTTGCTCGGCGTCGAGCATGTGGGTGGCCAATGCCGCCACGGTCAGCCCCAGTGCTGACACGGCCGATGGCCGCGTGCATTTCACGGCCGCCAACCTCAACTGCAAGTACCACCGCAGCATCGAGCACCCGACCACCAGCCGTGTGCTGGGTGCGATGTTCGCCGATGACAGGCACTTCGCTCACCACCCGGCGTTGCCGGCGGTGGCGCAGTTCGGCGACGAGGGTGCGGCCAACCACACACGCTTCTGCCGTCGCTACGGCGAAGCGGGCGTCGAATTCTTCGTCTACGGCCGCAGCGCGTTCGACAGCCGCTACCCCGCGCCGCAGAAGTACCCGGCGCGCCAGACCCTGGAAGCGTCCCAAGCCGTGGCCCGGCTGCATGGCCTGAGCGACGACGGCGTGGTCTACGCTCAACAGAACCCGGCGGTGATCGACCAGGGCGTGTTCCACAATGACGTGATTTCGGTGGGTAACGGCGAGGTGCTGTTCTACCACGAAGACGCCTTCCTCGAGACCGATGCGGTGCTTGGCCAGCTGCAAGCTAAACTGGCCAGTAAGGGTGGCAACTTCCAGGCCATCCGTGTGCCGCGTGCGGCAGTGGCGGTGGAGGATGCGGTGCGTTCCTACCTGTTCAACAGCCAGCTGCTCAGCCGCGATGACGGCTCCATGCTGTTGGTGGTGCCGGAAGAATGCCGGAGCAACGAGCGGGTCTGGGCTTATCTTGGCCAGTTGACCCAGCAGGGCGGCCCGGTAAGCGAGGTCAAGGTGTTCGACCTCAAGCAAAGCATGCAGAACGGCGGAGGCCCTGCTTGCCTGCGTCTTCGCGTAGCGTTGAAGGAATCGGAACTGGCGGCGGTCAATCCAGGCGTTATCATGACCGCGCCGCTGTACGACACGCTGCTGCAGTGGGTAGACAAGCATTACCGCGACCGCATGGGCGAAGCGGACCTTGCCGACCCGCAGTTGTTGGTCGAATGCCGTACGGCACTGGATGAGTTGACTCAGATTCTGCAATTGGGTTCGGTCTATCCGTTCCAACGCCAACCTTGAAGAGAGACTAAGTAATGACCGATGCCCTGCGCCTGATCCTCGAAGACGAAGACGGCACCCAGCTGGAAACTTCCTGCACCCGCTTTGCCGTTGTCTGGCAAGGCAAGGAAGTGTGGATTCAGCAGGACGGCCGCGGCCAGTTGCTGATTGGCGTGGACGTCGAGGAAGACGACACCGAGTACGCCAACCTGCTGCTGCGCCCGATGGCCACCAACCTGGTCAGCCTGCAGCTGGAGATGGAGCCGGCCGAAGTCGCTGACGGCGACGATCACGTCCATGGCCCCGACTGCGGCCACCAACACTAAGGAAGTGCCTATGCTCGCCCTCGGCAAATTGCTTGAGCTGACCTTGACCGATCACGAACCGGCCGAGAAGACCCAAGTTACACCCAAGGGCGTGCGTTTGCGCTGGCTGGGGGAGGGCGCACTCGAAGTGCGCCCGACCGAGGCTGAAGATTGCGGGCTCGACCTGCTGTTGTCGGCCGGCATCCATGGCAACGAAACAGCGCCGATCGAATTGCTCGAACGGCTGCTGCATGGCGTGGCCAATGGCAAGATCAAACCGTGCGCGCGGGTGTTGTTCCTGTTCGGTAACCCGGCGGCCATCCGCAAGGGCGAGCGCTTCATCGAGCAAGACATCAACCGCCTGTTCAATGGCCGTCACGAGCTTTCCAGTGGTTTCGAGGCGCTGCGCGCCGCGGAGCTTGAGCAGTTTGCCCGGGTGTTCTTCAGCAAGCCCGAGCGCTTGCGCTTGCATTACGACCTGCATACCGCCATCCGTGGTTCGAAGATCGAGCAGTTCGCCCTGTACCCGTACAAGGAGGGGCGCAAACATTCTCGTCGAGAGCTGGCGCGCCTGGCGGCAGCCGGCATGGAGGCGGTGCTGCTGCAGAGCAAGTCGTCCATCACCTTCAGTGCATTCACCTATGAGCAGCTCGATGCCGAGGCGTTTACCCTGGAGTTGGGCAGGGCGCGGCCGTTCGGGCAGAACGAAGAGGTCAATCTGGACAAGCTGGAAAAGCGCCTGATCCAGATCATCGAAGGCACCGAACCCGAGACGCAAGACTCGCTCGATGGCCTGAAACTGTTCAGTGTCGCCCGCGAGATCATCAAGCACAGCGAGGGCTTCCGCCTGCACTTGCCGGCGGATATCGAAAACTTCTCCGAGTTGAGCAAAGGTTACCTGTTGGCTGAAGACCTGGCCGAGATGCGCTGGGTAGTCGAAGAGGAGGGTGCGCGCATCATCTTCCCCAACCCCAAGGTCAGGAATGGCCTCAGGGCAGGGATTCTCATCGTGCCTGATGAAGGGCGTAGTCTGTCCTGAACCGGTCAGTCGGCTGACGTTGGGGCAGGGGCCAGCATGTCTGGTGCCAGTGCGTCATAGGCCTGCTGCAGGATTCTCGCCAACGTGGTCAGTCCGTCGAGGCCGCTGGCGTCATAGGGGTCGTAAAGCACAGCGGTGTAGCTGCCCGGCAGCAGATGTGAATACTTGGCAGGGATCACGCGTTGCAGGTCAAAGCCCGGGCCCTGTTGCGGCGGCCCGGCATGGCGCTGCATGAGCACGATATCAGGCACGCTGGCGTACTGTTGGCGCGCTGTATCCAGAAGCCGCTTGAGTTCGGGGTAGCCCGGCAGAAGGGCCAGCTGTTCGAAGACGCGTGCCAGGAACTGTGGGGTGCCGTAGAGGTACAGGTTTTCGATGGCGGTGATTTCAAAATGCCTGTCCGGGTCGGCGCTGGCGTCAATGCGCAGCGGGCACGTGACGCCATCGCCAATCGTTTCTGGCAGCGCTGTGCCCATGAACAGCAAATGAAGCCGCTGCTCAGGTGAGGCCTGCTGAATGATGAAAGACTCGCCTTCGACTTCCAGGGTGATATCGCTACCCTGGCTCAATTTCACATTGGCGGTACTCAACCAGACCAGAATCTCGTCCAGGTTACCGACGCTTTCCTCGTCATCGATGGCCTCGATGACCCTGCGCTGAAAATGTACCAAGGGCGCCTTGTAGAGATCGAACAGTTCGTAATTGAAATACACCCGAGAGACGCCGAGCCCTGAAGGCGACGGGTTGTCATAGCCGATTGCTTCATCCATTTCGCCGAAACCGGCGCCTTTGCTTCTGTCATTACCGTCCACGCGCTGCGCAGTTACTGCATGGGTAGTCATGTGCATGTGCTCTGGGAAAATGGCTGGCCAGACTAGGTATGAACGCAGGACACAGGGCGCTACACAAATAGCGCTGAGACATTCTTCAGTGTGCTATGCAGGGTGCTGCTTGCGGGTCGGCGCGGCCAACCCGCCGCCAGTGAGAGAGTCGGTTTGGATCCGATTTCAGATGAAAACCTTTTAATTCACCGTCTATTCCATTTTCCCTTCCCTTCGGCCGTAATGGGCTTGCCAGTGGCGAAAGGCTGCAATTAGCATCCGGTCATGTCATTTTCGTTTGCAACCGCCTGAAAACCGTCTAATCGACGTTTTCCATCGCATAAACACACTGCACCGAGCTTGCAGGACCGATATAATGCGGCCCTTTGCCGTCGTTTCGTCGACGCGTTTGCCCACCAGGGCCGCCGTTTCCGTGGAAGAACCTATGAAAAGCGCAGAAATCCGTGAAGCCTTCCTTCGCTTCTTCGAGGAGCAGGGGCATACCCGAGTCGCCTCCAGCTCCCTGATTCCGGGCAATGACCCGACCCTGCTGTTTACCAACGCCGGCATGAACCAGTTCAAGGACTGCTTCCTCGGCCAGGAAAAACGCGCCTACACCCGCGCGGTCAGCAGCCAGAAGTGCGTACGCGCCGGCGGCAAGCACAACGACCTGGAAAACGTCGGCTACACCGCGCGTCACCATACGTTCTTCGAGATGCTGGGCAACTTCAGCTTCGGCGACTATTTCAAGCGTGACGCGATCACCTACGCCTGGACCTTCCTGACCTCGGACAAGTGGCTTAACCTGCCCAAGGAAAAGCTCTGGGTTACCGTGTACGCCACCGATGACGAAGCCTACGACATCTGGACCAAGGAAATCGGCGTGCCGGCCGAGCGCATGGTGCGCATCGGTGACAACAAAGGCGCCCCCTACGCGTCCGACAACTTCTGGACCATGGGTGATACCGGCCCATGCGGCCCCTGCACCGAGATCTTCTACGACCACGGCGCCGACATCTGGGGCGGCCCACCCGGCTCCCCGGAAGAAGACGGCGACCGTTACATCGAGATCTGGAACAACGTCTTCATGCAGTTCAACCGCACCGCCGATGGCGTCTTGCACCCGCTGCCAGCCCCGTCGGTAGACACCGGCATGGGCCTGGAACGGGTCAGTGCGGTACTGCAACATGTTCACTCGAATTACGAGATCGACCTCTTTCAGAACCTGCTGAGCGCGGCGGCCAAGGCCATCGGTTGCAGCAATGACAGCCAGGCGTCGCTGAAAGTGGTCGCCGACCATATCCGTTCTTGCGGCTTCCTGATTGCCGATGGCGTGCTGCCGTCCAACGAAGGCCGTGGCTACGTGCTGCGCCGCATCATCCGCCGCGCTTGCCGCCACGGTAACAAGCTGGGTGCCAAGGGCAGCTTCTTCTACCAGATCGTTGCCGCGCTGGTGGCCGAAATGGGTGAAGCCTTCCCTGAACTGAAAAGCCAGCAGGCGCATATCGAACGCGTGCTCAAGGCTGAAGAAGAGCAGTTCGCCAAGACTCTGGAGCAAGGCCTGCGTATCCTCGAACAGGACCTGGCGCAACTGCAGGGTGACGTAGTCCCGGGTGACGTGGTGTTCAAGCTGTATGACACCTACGGTTTCCCCATGGACCTGACCGCCGACATCGCCCGTGAACGCGAGCTGACCATCGACGAAGCCGGTTTCGAGCGCGAAATGGACGCCCAGCGTGAGCGTGCCCGCTCTGCCAGTGCCTTCGGCATGGACTACAACAGCCTGGTCAAGGTCGACACCGCCACTGACTTCGTGGGCTATACCACCACCGAAGGCCAGGCCAAGGTCATCGCCCTGTACAAGGACGGCCAGGCCGTCGAGCAACTGGGCGAGGGCGAACAGGGGGTAGTGGTCCTCGATCGCACGCCGTTCTACGCCGAGTCCGGTGGCCAGGTCGGTGACTGCGGTTACCTGCAGGCTGGCGCCGTGCGCTTCGACGTGCGCGACACCACCAAGACCGGCGGTGCCTTCCTGCACCACGGTGTGGTGGCCAGCGGAGCGCTGAGCGTGGGTGCCGAGGTCGAGGCCAAGGTCGATGCCGAAGTGCAGCACGCCACTTCGCTGAACCACTCGGCCACCCACCTGCTGCACGAAGCGCTGCGCCAGGTGCTGGGCGACCACGTACAGCAGAAGGGCTCGCTGGTCGACAGCCAGCGCCTGCGTTTCGACTTCAGCCACTTCGAGGCGGTCAAGCCAGAGCAGATCAAGGCGCTGGAAGAGATCGTCAACCGTGAAGTGCGCCGCAACACCGAGGTGCTGACCGAGGTGACCGACATCGAAACCGCCAAGCGCAAAGGCGCCATGGCCCTGTTCGGCGAGAAGTACGGCGACACCGTGCGTGTGCTGAGCATGGGTGGCGATTTCTCGGTGGAGCTGTGCGGTGGTATACACGCCAAGCGCACGGGTGATATCAGCCTGTTCAAGATCATCAGCGAAGGCGGCGTGGCCTCTGGCGTACGTCGTATCGAAGCGGTTACCGGCGCGGCTGCGCTGGCCTACCTGAACGCTGCCGAAGAGCAGGTCAAGGAAGCCGCGCAACTGGTCAAGGGTAATCGTGACAACCTGATCGACAAGCTGTCGGCTGTGCTCGAGCGCAACCGTCAGCTGGAGAAGCAGCTGGAACAGCTGCAGGCCAAAGCCGCCAGCGCCGCCGGGGATGATCTCTCCAACGCGGCCGTTGAGGTCAAAGGTGCCAAGGTACTTGCCGCTCGCCTGGATGGGCAGGATGGCAAGGCCCTGCTGGCCCTGGTCGATCAGCTGAAGAACAAGCTCGGCCACGCAGTGATCCTGCTGGGCAGCGAGCATGAGGGCAAGGTCGTGCTGGTGGCCGGCGTGACCAAAGACCTCTCCAGCCAACTCAAGGCTGGCGATCTGATGAAACAAGCCGCAGCAAAAGTGGGTGGCAAGGGCGGTGGCCGTCCGGACATGGCCCAGGGTGGTGGCGTCGACGTCGCTGCGCTGGACCAGGCCCTGGCGCTGGCCGTGCCGTTCGCAGAGCAGGGACTTTGAGATGAGGGGGCCGGCGGGTAGTCGCCGGCCCCTTCATGTTGGATTGTTTTTTGGGGCCCTGTATGGGCTGAGGCACCATTGAAATGGCGTTGATCGTACAGAAATTTGGCGGCACCTCTGTCGGTTCCATCGAGCGGATCGAGCAGGTAGCCGAAAAGGTCAAGAAACACCGTGAGGCAGGCGACGACCTGGTGGTTGTGCTGTCGGCCATGAGCGGTGAAACCAATCGCCTGATCGATCTGGCCAAGCAGATCACCGATCAGCCGGTTCCACGTGAGCTGGACGTGATCGTGTCGACCGGTGAGCAGGTCACCATTGCCCTGCTAACCATGGCCTTGATCAAGCGTGGTGTGCCAGCGGTGTCCTACACCGGCAATCAGGTACGCATTCTGACCGATAGCTCGCACAACAAGGCGCGCATCCTGCAGATCGACGACCAGAAGATTCGTAACGACCTCAAGGAAGGGCGCGTGGTCGTGGTTGCAGGCTTCCAGGGCGTCGACGAGCACGGCAGCATCACCACCCTCGGCCGTGGTGGCTCCGACACCACCGGCGTGGCCCTGGCGGCGGCGCTCAAGGCCGATGAGTGCCAGATCTACACCGACGTCGATGGCGTCTACACCACTGACCCGCGCGTTGTGCCGCAGGCGCAGCGCCTGGAGAAGATCACCTTCGAAGAGATGCTGGAAATGGCCAGCCTCGGCTCCAAGGTGCTGCAGATCCGTTCGGTGGAGTTCGCCGGCAAGTACAACGTCCCGCTGCGCGTGCTGCACAGCTTCAAGGAGGGTTCAGGTACCCTCATTACCATTGATGAAGAGGAATCCATGGAACAGCCGATCATTTCCGGTATCGCCTTCAACCGTGATGAAGCCAAGCTGACCATTCGCGGCGTGCCGGACACCCCGGGCGTGGCCTTCAAGATCCTCGGCCCGATCAGCGCCTCGAACATCGAAGTCGACATGATCGTGCAGAACGTTGCGCACGATAACACCACCGACTTCACCTTCACCGTACACCGCAACGAGTACGAGAAGGCGCAAAGCGTGCTGGAAAACACCGCCCGCGAAATCGGTGCCCGTGAAGTGATCGGCGACATCAAGATCGCCAAGGTCTCGATCGTTGGCGTTGGCATGCGCTCACACGCCGGCGTTGCCAGCCGCATGTTCGAAGCCCTGGCCAAGGAGAGCATCAACATCCAGATGATCTCCACCTCCGAGATCAAGGTGTCGGTAGTGATCGAAGAGAAGTACCTGGAGCTGGCCGTACGCGCGCTGCACACCGCGTTCGAGCTCGACGCTCCTGCCCGACAGGGCGAGTAAGGCGCTGCCTGGAAGGGCGCGGCTTGCCGCGCCCTTCGCGTTTCTGCTCGCCAGGCAGGCGCTTGCCCTGCGTGGCGAACAACCAGGGCCTGGGTCGTCGTCCACGGCCAGGCCCTGATACCCAAGACTGTTACCCCTGAAAGTTATGCGTAAGGAGAAAGCTATGTTGATTCTGACTCGTCGGTGCGCCGAGAGCCTGATCATTGGAGACGGCGAGATCACCGTGACGGTGCTTGGCGTCAAAGGCAACCAGGTGCGTATTGGCGTCAGCGCCCCTAAAGAAGTGGCTGTTCACCGCGAGGAAATCTACCTGCGGATCAAGAAGGAGAAGGATGAAGAGCCAAGCCTTTAATTTTTTTGAAGTTTTTTTCAAAAAAAGGGTTGCAAAGGTGAAAGAGGTTCTTTAATATTCGCCTCGTGTTGCGGTGAGGTGGCCGAGTGGCCGAAGGCGCTCCCCTGCTAAGGGAGTATACCTCATAAGGGTATCGGGGGTTCGAATCCCCCCTTCACCGCCATTATTCGCTTAGGGCGCTGTAATCGGTAAGAACGCTAAGTCGTTGAAATTAAACGAAAAAAGTTCTTGCCAAAATGATTCAGCGGCCTATAATGCGCGGCAAGACACGGACTCATAGCTCAGCTGGATAGAGTACTCGGCTACGAACCGAGCGGTCGCAGGTTCGAATCCTGCTGAGTCCGCCACTTTTGAAGTGGCTTTGCTTACAAGGCTACTTCAAACAACCAGTGGTAATCTGGTCTAAAACTACCTATTGCGGACTCATAGCTCAGCTGGATAGAGTACTCGGCTACGAACCGAGCGGTCGCAGGTTCGAATCCTGCTGAGTCCGCCACTTTTTGAAGTGGCTCTGCTTGCAAAGCTACTTCAGACAACCAGTGGTAATCTGGTCTAAAACTACCCATTGCGGACTCATAGCTCAGCTGGATAGAGTACTCGGCTACGAACCGAGCGGTCGCAGGTTCGAATCCTGCTGAGTCCGCCACACACACAAACAAGAAGCCCGCTTATTCAAGCGGGCTTTTTGTTTTTCTGTTTCGCTGAATTGTCGGCGATGTCCAACTAAGCTTTTCTGTAATCGCTGGGGTGCCGCCAGAAGCTGGCGCGCCGCCTGCCAAGAAAACAAATGTGCTTCCTGATCCAGTACAGCCGTCGCACTGATAGCTTCGAGCGTTGTCCTAGCTTTATCTCGCAAACGATTGTTCTGGCCAAAAATTTAAGCGATCTGCCCGCCGAGGCAGTGTATGATTGCGCCCGTCAGCCCCGCCGGGGCTTGTGGAATACCACCATGGACTTACCCAGTAGTTACTCCTTAACAAGTTTCATACAGAAAGATCTGACCGATTGATTCCCCCGGCGTGCTCCGCTGCTGGGAGTGGAGCTCGCCTATGACTGAAGTAGAAGTAAAGAAAGCGCAAGAGAGCCTGCAGGATCGCCTGGCCCAGGTGGTCGAACTGCTGCAGCGTCAGCGTGTGGTCGAAGACCTCACCCACCGCCAGGAGGGTGCTCACCACGACCTGGTGGAAAACCTGGTCCACCGCCAGAACCTGGTCGAGCTGCAACGCAAGCTCGATGACCTGCACCCCGCCGACGTCGCCTACATCCTCGAAGCATTGCCCCTGGAAGACCGCCTGACGGTCTGGCAGCTGGTGCGCTCGGACCGCGACGGCGACATCCTGCTTGAAGTTTCCGATTCGGTTCGTCAGTCGCTGATCGCCGACATGGACGATCACGAACTGCTCGCCGCTGCCAAGGAAATGGACGCCGACGAACTCGCCGACCTGGCGCCGGAGCTGCCGCGCGACGTCGTTCACGAGTTGATGGAAACTCTCGATGCCCAGCAACGCGAGCGTGTGCGCTCGGCGTTGAGCTACGACGAGGAGCAGGTGGGTGCGCTGATGGACTTCGAGATGGTCACCATCCGCGAAGACGTCAGCCTCGAAGTCGTGTTGCGTTACCTGCGCCGCCTGAAAGAGTTGCCGAACCACACCGACAAACTCTTCGTGGTCGACTATGACGGCATCCTCAAGGGCGTGCTGCCTATCAAGCGTCTACTGGTCAATGATCCGGACAAGAAGGTGGCGGAGGTCATGGCGACCGACCCTGTGTCCTTCCACCCCGATGAAGATGCCTACGACGCTGCTCAAGCCTTCGAGCGTTACGACCTCGTATCCGCCCCGGTGGTGGACAAGAGCGATCGCTTGATCGGCCGTCTGACCATCGACGAAATGGTCGACCTGATCCGTGAGGAGAGCGAGAGCGAAGTGCTGAACATGGCAGGTCTGCGCGAAGAAGAAGATATCTTCGCTTCGGTCTGGCGTTCGCTGCGCAACCGCTGGGCGTGGCTGGCCATCAACCTGATCACGGCGTTCCTGGCCTCGCGCGTGATCGGCCTGTTCGAGGGGTCGATCGAGAAGCTGGTGGCGCTGGCTGCGCTGATGCCGATCGTGGCAGGTATTGGGGGTAACTCGGGTAACCAGACCATCACCATGATCGTGCGCGCCATGGCGCTGGACCAGGTGTCGCCAGGCAATACCAGTCGGTTGATGCGCAAGGAACTGGCGGTGTCGCTGCTCAACGGCCTGATCTGGGGCGGTGTGATTGGTGTGGTGGCGTTCTGGCTGTATGACAGCTGGTCGCTGGGCCTGGTGATGACCGCGGCGATGACGCTAAACCTGTTGTTGGCCGCGCTGATGGGCGTGTTGATCCCGATGACGCTGACGCGTCTGGGGCGCGATCCGGCGATGGGGTCGAGTGTGATGATCACTGCGGTTACCGACAGTGGCGGGTTCTTCATCTTCCTCGGGCTGGCGACGCTGTTCCTGCTCTGAACCCTGGCGTGTGGGGGCGGGTGAACCCGGCTCCCACAGGCAGAACCAAAAAAGCCAGCTTACGCTGGCTTTTTTGTACTCGATTGCAAGCTGACGTCAGGAAGCGTCTGCGGCCATTTCCACATCGTGAGCGATGAGGGCGACCAGAGCGTTCTGCTGTCGGTGCGACAGTTGGCGGAAGCGCTGCAGCAGCTCGCGCTCATGCAGGGACAGTTCAGGGCTGTCCAGGCGCATGCTCAGCTCGTCACCCAACGCACCTTCCTGGATAAGGCTCTGTTCCAGGCGCGCGATGATTTCGGAGTTCATGCTGCGGTGATGGTTGCGCGCTACCTCGGCAATGCGCTCACGCATCCCGTCTGGCAGGCGGACGACAAACTTGTCAGCAGTGCGGCTCGAATAAATAGCCTGTTTCAATGGGCGCATATAAATTGACCGGATTTTCTGGTTCAGGGGACGCGGTTGTCAAATTGGCCGCACGGGGGTGGAAGTACGACCGTGACGACGACAAAATGTTCAACCGACATGGAAAATTGGATGCTCATCTTGCCTCATGCTCGCCGTTTCCTTGGCGTCAATTCTGTGACAAATAGTGAGCTGGATAAAGGCTTTATGCCAGTACCAATTATCAGAAATGAGCACTGGTTTGAAAAGTTTTACCTGCCCCAACTTGCCCTGCCGTCATTCTTCTGCCGTCAAAAACTGGTAAAACGCAGCAAAAGGCCAAGAAAACACCTAGAATGCGCGGGTTTCCTTCCTTAGAGCATAGTGGCTATGCAACATGACGCAAGCGCTCGTCGATCAGCGACAGGCCGGCTGATATTTCTCATAGGACCCTCGGGTTCCGGGAAAGATTCCCTGATCGATGCCGCGCGCGAACAACTTGTTGCAGCCGGGGTGCAAATCGCCCGTCGCGTCATCACCCGTTCGGCCGAAGCCAAGGGTGAAGCTGCCCATGGCGTCACTGCCGAGCAGTTCGAAGCGCTGTGTGCCCAAGGTGCTTTCGCCATGCACTGGCGCGCCAATGGCCTGGGTTACGGCATCCCGCTACAGGTCGATCAATGGCTGCAGGCGGGCAGGCCGGTACTGGTCAACGGTTCCCGGGCCTACCTGAGCGAAGCGCGGCGGCGCTACCCAGACCTTCTGCCGGTGCTCATCGACGTGAAACTGCAGGTGCTGCGCGAGCGCTTGCTTGCCAGAGGCCGGGAGACCGCGCAAGAGATCGAGCAGCGCCTGGCACGTAACAGCGGGCTGCAGGCGGTCGCCGATCCGTCAGTGCATGTGTTGGACAACTCCACCACGCTCGAAGCGGCGGTGACCAGGTTGTTCAAACTGCTGCACGATGAAGGCGTGATTGCCGGGCCAGACGCGCCCGGCACCGGCCCGCAGAAAAGGATTACGTGAAAAAGGCCTGTTGCAGCATGACAAACGCCAGCATGCTGGTTAACATGCTGGCCGTCCAACCGTGCAGTGCTCACTGCCGGTGTTTGCGTCTCAGTAGCTCAATTGGATAGAGCATCCCCCTCCTAAGGGGAAGGTTGCAGGTTCAATTCCTGCCTGGGACGCCATTTCTTCACACCCTCCGCCAAAGCCTACAGCCCCCAGTGCTTCAACGCCCACAGCGCGCCCATGCCCACGCCCAGCGTCAGCAGCGTGCTGCGCGTGCGCCAGGCAACCAGGCCCGCGAGTATCGCGGCCGGTATCTGCGGGTTCAGCCAGTCGAAGTCGGCCTGCCGGTCAGGCAGCACCACGGCCGGCAGCACCAGTGCGGCCAGCACGCTGGCCGGCACATACGCCAGGGCGCGGCGAAACAGCGGCGGTATGCGCAGCACGGCGTAGAACTCGATGAACGACAAGCGCACCGCGAAGGTGCCCAGGCCGATCAGCAAGAAGGTCATCCACGGGGTCATTTCGCTCATGATGCTTCCTGTTCGCGGTTTTCATCAGCCACAGGCTGCACGGTTCTGCCTTTTTGCAGGCGCTCGAGGAGCAGGCCGGCGATGATCCCGCCCAGTGCACCCGCCAACAGGCCCAGGTTATAGGGCAGGTCTACCGCCAGCACGGCGAGTACACCACCGGTCAATGCCGCGCCAATGGTCGCCGGGCTGCGCAGGCTGGGGATCAGCAGCGCCAGGAACGACAAGGGGATGGCAAAGCCCAGGGACCAGTCTTCCGGGATGCCCGCGCCCAGGTATATGCCGGCCAGCACCGAGAGGTTCCAGCCGAACCACATGGTGATGGCCGTGCCGGCGTAGTAGTGGAAGGCGAAACGGCCCAGTTCCCCCGAGGCCATTTTCAACGAACACAAGGCAAAGGACTGGTCCGAAAGCAGGTAGGCCATCGGCCACTTGTGCCGCCGTGGCAGATGGCCAAGGTGCGGGGCCAGGCTGGCGCTGTACATCAGGAAGCGGAGGTTGATCACCAGCGCCGTGACCACCATGGTTACCGGCAGGGCGCTGTTCTGCATCAACTGCATCACCACCATTTGCGCCGAGCCTGAATAGAACAGCAAGGTCATGCCGATGGCATCGGCGGGCGACAGGCCCATGCCGATGGCCGTGACCCCGGTGATCAAGCCGAACGGCACGACCCCGGAGGTCAACGGCAGGACGCTGTGGGCGCCCTGTCTGAACGCTTGGGTCGCGCTGGGGTACGGCATTTGAAGTCCTTGACGGTGTCCGGGAGGGCGAGGGTTGCTGCCAAGGTAATGCCCGTGAAAGTTGGCCGCAAGGGTAGATCTTACACACTGCTGCCCCCTGCCCAAGGGAAGGGGGCATGGCTGCGCGTTGTCAGTCCACGTTGTTGGCCGCCGACCAGTCGGCGTACCAGGCGCGGAACAGCGCGTACTGCTGTTCGGCATAGTGGCGCTGGGCGTCGGTCAATGCATCGGTTTCGTTGAAGTGCAGGGCGTATTCCGGGTTGCCGTTGAGCACCATCAGGTGCTTGTAGTACAGCACCAGGTCGCAGCCTTCATCGAAGGACGACAGCACGGCCAGGGCCGCTTCCAGTTCCCCGGCAAGGCGCCGCGCTTTGGCATCGCCCTGGGCTGCACGTTTGGCCAGCGCCACCAGGTGCAGCACCTCGCGCGGCAGCGCATTGCCAATGCCGGTGATGGCGCCGGTGGCATTGCAGTTGACGAACCCGTGCACCACCTGGGTATCGACGCCCACCATCAAGGTGACGTCATCATCTTTGGAGGTGATGAACTCTGCGGCATAACGCATATCCGCAGCGCCGCCGAACTCCTTGAAGCCGATCAGGTTGGGGTGCTCGCGGCGCAGTTCGAAAAACAGGTCGGCGCGGGTCGCGAACCCGTAGTACGGGCTGTTGTAGATCACCGCCGGCAGCTGCGGGGCGGCATCGAGGATGGCCTTGAAGTGGGCCTTCTGGGCCACTGCCGACGCACCACGGGACAGCACACGGGGGATCACCATCAACCCCTGGGCGCCAACCTTAGCAGCATGGGCGGCATGGGCCACGGCTTCGCGGGAGTTGACCGCACCGGTGCCGACGATGGTCGGGATGCCGGCCGCTACCAGGCGTGCCACCCCCTCCTGGCGCTCTGCCTCGGTGAGCAGCGGCCAGTCGCCCATGGAGCCGCAATACACCACGGCGCTCATGCCAGCTTCGATCAGTTCGCGGCCTTTGCGCACCAGGGCGTCAAAATCGGGCTTGCGCTCGGGGGTGCACGGGGTCATCAGTGCGGGGATGGTGCCGGTGAAGATGTTGCTCATGGTCATTACCTCGAGGGTTATCGTTCTTGTTGGTCTGTCAGCGGTCGGCGGTGCGTGCCAGGGATTCTTCATCCACCGCCCGCAGCGACTTGCCACGTGTTTCCCTGGCACCGGCGACGGCAATGATCGAGATCACGGCGGAGGCCACCAGGTACCAGGCGATCGGCGTTGAGCTGTTGTATTCCTTCAGCAGGGTCACGGCGATCAGCGGCGCCAGCGAACCGGCCAGGATCGGCGCCACCTGGTAGCACAGCGACAGGGCGGTGTAGCGCACATGTGTCGGGAACAGTTCGGCCATCAGGGCGGAGTAGGGCGCGTAGGTCATCGACTCGATGGCCAGGCCCAGGGTGATGGCCGCCATGATCAGCCAGTCGTTGCCGGTGTCCATCATCGGGAAGCCGACGAAGCCCCAGAACGCGGTGAGCACGGCGCCGATCAGGTACACAGGCTTACGGCCGATGATGTCCGAGAGGTAGCCCATGAGCGGGATCATGAAGAAGTGCAGCAGGTGAGCGCCAAACATCAGCAGCAGGATCTCTGACGTGTCCTTGTGCACCACCAGCTTCAGGTAGGTGATGGAGAAGGTGACGACGATGTAGTAGAGGATGTTCTCCGCAAACCGGGCACCGATGCCGATCAGCACTTCGCGCCAGTATTTGGTGACCACCTCGACCACGCCCAGTTGCTGGCTTTCCACCCGCTGCTGGCGGGCCTGGGCTTCTTTGAAGATGGGCGCATCATCGACCCGGGTGCGGATCCAGTAGCCAATCAGCACCACCACGGCCGAGAACCAGAAGGCGACGCGCCAGCCCCAGTCGAGAAATTGCGCTTCGGACAGGTTGGTCGAGAGCAGCAGAAGGATGACCGTGGCAATCAGGTTGCCTGCCGGCACGCCCGCTTGCGGCCAGCTGGCCCAGAAGCCGCGACGGTTGTCCGGGCTGTGTTCGGACACCAGCAGCACGGCCCCACCCCATTCGCCGCCAAAGGCAAAGCCTTGGATCAATCTCAATACCACCAGCAGGATGGGGGCGGCATAGCCGATGCGTTCGAAGGTGGGCAGGCAGCCCATGAGGAAGGTGGTCACCCCGACCACGATCAGGCTGATCTGCAGCAAGTGTTTGCGCCCGACCTTGTCACCGTAGTGGCCAAATACCAGGCCGCCGATGGGGCGGGCGAGAAAGCCCACGGCATAGAGGGCGAATGCCGCGATGATGCCGTCCATCGCGCTACCGGTCTGGCGGAAGAACAGTTGGCCGAAGACCAGCGCGGACGCGGTGCCATACAGGAAGAATTCGTACCACTCGGCAACGGCGCCCGCCATTGCGGCTGCCACCACGCGTTTGATGCCCGCAGGCGCCTTTTCTGCTGTGTTCGCGGCACTCACTGATGCCGCAGTTGTGGGTGTGGTCATCGTTTTGCACTCCGATACGTATTATTGGAAGAAGGAGTAGGCAGTTCGGCATCGTTGGGTGCCGTCCATTCCTTATATTGTATTTCGTATACGATATCTAGATAAGCAAAAACGAAGCCAAGGACAGGCGGTCGCGGGCGGGCGGCGCTCGCTATACGCCACCCTAAAAATCAAGGCAGGGCTGCTCAGTTATGGGGCAGATGATCGTAAAGGCTTTGGCACACCCCATTGATGTGCGTCTCGATCAGCCGGGCAGCCAGCTCCACGTCCCGTGCGCGGCAGGCGGCGACAATGTCGCGATGCTCGTGATCCGCGCGGTCCTTGCCGGCCGACAAGCTCATCTGCATGCGCAGATAGCGTTCGACCTTGTCATGGATGGAGCGAATCAGGCCGATCAGGTAGGGGCGTTTTGCGGGCTCGTACAAACACGCATGCAGCGCCCAGTTGAGGTCGGCCCAGCGGCCGATATCGTCCTCGCCGATGAACTCCGCGCAGATGGCTTCGGCACGGGCAAAGTGCGCTTCGGTCATGTTGGGGATCGCCAGGCGAATCGCCTTCACCTCCAGCAGCACCCTGACCTCGAACATCTGCGCCAGCTCAGGCTCGGAAATGCGCGTAACCAGGGCACCACGGTTGCGATGAAAGTCCACCAGGCCTTCCGCTTCAAGGCGTTTCAACGCCTCGCGCACCGGAATCTTGCTGACATTGAAGGCCTGCGCCACCTCGTCCTGGCGCACCGGTTCGCCTTCGGCGAGCTGCCCCGAGATGATCGCCTCGCGCAGGTGCTTGGCGATGATTTCGGACATCGAAGGTGTGGCACCCAGGTTGGTAGCTTTGAACGACGGCAGCGGCACGGGATTTTCCAGCAATCAGGCTTTGTGGATATCTTATACGAAACGCAATGCCAGCCAAACCAGCCGCCGCCGCGAGGCCCATCGAGAAATAGCCCCTTGGTACTATTCCGGTTGCACCCTGGCGGGCATATGCTTGCCCGTCAGCGGCATTGCCTTGCCGCCTGCGGCACCTATCAAAACTGTCGGCAGCTCTTGACCGGGGCGCAGTTGCTGGACATCAGGGAGAGCGTCCATGAGTCACAACACCAGGCCGGCACCCGCCGGCTTCAGTGAGCAGCAGCTGCATACCTTGTTCGAATTGATCAGCGACGGCATCTGGGACTGGAATGCCAACACTGGCTACGTCTATCGCAACCCGGGTTGGTACGCCATGCTCGGCTACGCCAGCCATTCCATGGCCAACTCGGTGCTGACCTGGGAAAGCGTGATCCACCCGGAGGACTATCCGCGGGTAATGGCGCACTTCGAGGCCTACATCACCCAACGCAACGAGCGCTACCTGATCGAGTACCGATGTCGTTGCCAGGATGGCAGTTATCTGTGGGTCGAAGACAGCGGCTACATCATCGCCCGCAACAGCGACGGCTCGGTGGCGCGCATGCTTGGCGCCCACCGCAACATCGATGCCGGCAAGCGGCGGGTAGCGCAGCTTGAGCAACAGAACCTGTCGCTGGAAAGCCTGGTGGCCGAACGCACCCGTGAGTTGTCCTGTGTCAACCAGCAGTTGCAGCGCCAGCTGGATGAAAACCGCGAATTAGCCGAGCGCGATGCGTTGACCCGGATCGCCAATCGCTATCGGCTGGACAAGGTGCTGCAGCAGGAATGCGAGCGGAGCCAACGCTTCCGCCAGCCGTTGTCGCTGATTGCCATGGACGTGGATGACTTCAAACCGATCAATGACCGCTATGGCCATGCCCGTGGCGATGCGGCGCTGGTCCAGGTGGTCGACAACCTGCGGACCTGCCTGCGCGAATATGACCTGCGGGCGCGTTGGGGCGGCGATGAGTTCGTCATTGTGCTGCCGCAGACGCTGCTGGACGAGGCGCTTGAAGTGGCTGCAAGGTTGCGCCAGGTGATGGAGAAGGTGGAGCCGGTCGGCGAGTGTCGCCTGACCATGAGCTATGGGGTGGTGCAGTGGCAGGAAGGTGATGCGCCGGATGACCTGCTGGCCCGTGCCGACAAGGCCCTGTACCGGGCCAAGGGGGCGGGCAAGAACGCGATAGCAGATGACCTGACTGCGCTTGCAGAACAACACGGATCTTGCTGATTTAGCGGGTGCCTGAGGGGAGCGGTTTTACCCGCACCCCCAGGGACTCAATCGGCCTGAGCCCTTTCAGCGTCAGATATGCAGGGCGTGGCCCAGCGCACGCAATGCCGCTTCCTGGACCGCTTCACCCAACGTCGGGTGGGCGTGGATGGTGCCCGCGATATCTTCCAGGCATGCGCCCATTTCCAGTGACTGGGCAAAGGCCGTGGACAATTCCGAAACGGCCACGCCCACCGCCTGCCAACCCAGGATCAGGTGATTGTCGCGGCGCGCTACCACGCGCACGAAGCCGGCTTTGGACTCAAGGCTCATGGCCCGGCCGTTGGCGGCGAACGGGAACTGCGCGACGATGCAGTCAAGGCCCTGCTGGCTGGCCTGCTCAGGCGTCTTGCCGACCACCACGATCTCCGGGTCGGTAAAGCACACCGCAGCGATTGCGCTGGGTTCGAAGCGCCGTGCCTTGCCAGCGATGATCTCGGCGACCATCTCGCCCTGGGCCATGGCCCGGTGCGCGAGCATCGGTTCACCGGCCACGTCGCCGATGGCCCAGACATTGTGCATGCTGGTCTGGCAGCGCTCGTCAATGGCGATGGCGGCGCCGTTCATCTTCAGCGCCAGGGATTCAAGGTTGAAACCCTGGGTGCGGGGGCGGCGGCCCACGGCCACCAGTACCCGGTCCGCTTCCAGGCGCAGTTGCTCGCCCTGGCCGTCACGGGCCAGCAGGCAGCCGTTATCGTAACCCTCGACGCTATGGCCCAGGTGCACGGCGATGCCCAACTTCTTCAGCGCCTCGGCCACCGGGGCAGTCAGTTCGCTGTCGTAGGTTGGCAGGATGCGCTCGCGTGCTTCCACCACGCTCACCTGTGCGCCCAGCTTGCGGTAGGCGATACCCAGCTCCAGGCCGATATAGCCACCGCCTACCACCACCAGGTGCTGCGGCAAGGCCGCCGGTGCCAGTGCCTCGGTCGAGGAAATGATCGGCCCGCCCAGCGGCAGCATCGGCAGTTCGACGCTGTTGGAGCCTGTAGCCAGCAGCAGGTGCTCGCACTGGATGCGCTGGCCATCGACGTCGACATGCTTGCCGTCGAGGATCTTCGCCCAGCCGTGGATCACCTTGACCCCGTGCTTTTTCAGCAAGGCCGCAACCCCACTGGTCAGGCGGTCGACGATACCGTCTTTCCAGGCCACGCTCTGGGTGATGTCCAGGCGCGGCGCGCTGACACTGATGCCCAGTGCCGACGGCGCGGTGTACCGCGAGGTCTGGTGAAACTGCTCGGCGACATGGATCAATGCCTTGGAGGGAATGCAGCCGACGTTCAGGCAAGTGCCGCCCAGCGCCTGGCCTTCGACCAGCACGGTGGGGATACCCAGTTGCCCGGCGCGGATGGCGGCCACATAGCCGCCAGGACCGCCGCCGATGATCAGCAGGGTGGTTTCGATAGTCTGTTGCATGCTCACTCCACGAACAGGCAGGCGGGTTGTTCAAGCAGGCCACGCACGGCCTGGATGAACAGCGCGGCATCCATGCCATCGACCACCCGGTGGTCGAACGAGCTGGACAGGTTCATCATCTTGCGCACGACGATCTGGCCGTCGATCACCATCGGCCGCTCGACCATGCGGTTGACGCCGACGATCGCCACTTCCGGGGTGTTGACCACCGGCGTACTGACGATGCCGCCCAACGCACCGAGGCTGGTCAGGGTGATGGTCGAGCCGGACAGTTCTTCGCGGCTGGCCTTGTTGCTGCGCGCGGCAGTGGCCAGGCGCGAGATTTCGCTGGCATTGCCCCACAAGTTGCCGGCTTCGGCATGGCGCAGCACCGGCACCATCAGGCCGTTGTCACCCTGGGTGGCGATGCCCACATGCACCGCGCCATGGCGGGTGATGATCTGTGCTTCGTCGTCATAGGTGGCGTTGATCTGCGGGAAGTCGCGCAGGGCCACGACCAGGGCGCGGACCAGGAACGGCAGCAAGGTCAACTTGCCACGGCTGTCGCCGTGCTTCTGGTTGAGCTGCTGGCGCAGGGCTTCCAGGGCGGTGACGTCGATTTCCTCGACATAGCTGAAGTGCGCGACCCGGCGCTTGGCGTCCTGCATGCGCTGGGCGATCTTGCGGCGCAGGCCGATGACTTGCACCTGCTCGCTGTCGGTACGCTTGGCGTAGCCGCTCGGGGCTTGCCCGGCTGCGGTCTGCGGTTTGCTCATGAAACCGTCGAGGTCTTCGTGCAGGATGCGCCCGGCCGGGCCGCTGCCGTGCACGTAGCGCAGTTCGATACCGGCATCCAGCGCACGTTTGCGCACGGCCGGAGAGGCCAGTGGCTTGTCGCCGGCCTGGCGCGGCACGATGGGCGCGGCGGTGTGGGGGGCTGCGCCCTGGCAGGCGGGCGCTGGCACTGCGGCACGCGGTTGCGGCGTGCTCGCGACTGGCGCGACAACTGCCTCGGCCGGCTTGGTGTCGGCCGGCTTGCCCTGCGGCGCGTCGACATGGTTGCCGCTGCCCTCTACTTCGATGCGGATCAGCTCGCTGCCGACCGCCATCACTTCACCCGGCTGGCCACCCAAGGCCAGCACCTTGCCGCTGACCGGCGAAGGGATTTCCACGGTCGCCTTGTCGGTCATGACATCGGCCACTACCTGGTCCTCGGCGATCACATCGCCGACCTTGACGAACCACTCGACCAACTCGACCTGTGCGATGCCTTCGCCAATGTCCGGCATCTTGATGACGTGCGTGCCCATTCAGACCTCCATGACCCGTTTCAATGCCGCACCTACCCGCGAAGGCCCTGGGAAGTAAGCCCATTCCTGTGCGTGGGGGTAGGGGGTGTCCCAGCCGGTGACGCGCTCGATCGGCGCTTCGAGGTGATGGAAGCAGTGTTCCTGAACCAGCGACACCAGCTCGGCACCGAAACCACAGGTACGGGTGGCCTCATGCACCACCACGCAGCGGCCGGTCTTCTTCACCGACGCGACGATGGTTTCCAGGTCCAGCGGCCACAGGCTGCGCAGGTCGATGACTTCGGCGTCGACGCCGGTCTCCTCGGCGGCCACCTGGGCCACGTAGACCGTGGTGCCGTAGGTCAGCACGGTGACATCATTGCCCGGGCGGGTGATCGCCGCCTTGTCCAGTGGCACGGTGTAATAGCCATCCGGCACGGCGCTGTGCGGGTGCTTCGCCCAGGGCGTCACAGGGCGGTCGTGGTGGCCGTCGAACGGGCCGTTGTAGAGGCGCTTGGGCTCGAGGAAGATGACCGGGTCGTCGCATTCGATCGAGGCGATCAGCAGGCCCTTGGCGTCATAGGGGTTGGACGGCATGACCGTGCGCAGTCCGCACACCTGGGTGAACATCGCCTCCGGGCTCTGGCTGTGGGTCTGGCCGCCGTAGATTCCACCCCCGCACGGCATGCGCAGGGTCAGCGGCGAGATGAACTCGCCGGCCGAGCGATACCGCAGGCGGGCCATTTCCGAGACGATCTGGTCGGACGCAGGGTAGAAATAGTCGGCAAACTGGATTTCCACCACCGGGCGCAGGCCGTAGGCACCCATGCCCACAGCGGTGCCGACGATACCGCTTTCGGAGATCGGCGCGTCGAACACGCGCGACTTGCCGTATTTGTTCTGCAGGCCTTCGGTGCAGCGGAACACGCCGCCGAAGTAACCGACGTCCTGGCCATAGACCACGACATTGTCGTCACGCTCAAGCATGATATCCATGGCCGAGCGCAGGGCCTGGATCATGGTCATGGTAGTGGTGGCCATGGCGGTTTCCGGGTTGATGCTGTTGTTATGGTCGTTCATCTCAAACCCCCAGTTCCTGGCGTTGACGGCGCAGGTGTTCGGGCATTTCCTTGTACACGTCCTCGAACATCGAGGCTGCGCTCGGGATGTGGCCGTTGGCCAGGGTGCCGTACTGTTCGGCTTCCTTCTGCGCCGCGATGACCGCAGCTTCGAACTCGGCGGTGACGGCCTGGTGTTCTTGCTCGGACCAGTGGCCGATCTTGATCAGGTGCTGCTTCAGGCGGGCGATCGGGTCGCCCAGCGGGAAGTGGCTCCAGTCATCGGCGGGGCGGTACTTGGACGGGTCGTCGGAGGTCGAGTGCGGGCCGGCACGGTAGGTGACCCACTCGATCAGGCAAGGACCCAGACCACGGCGGGCGCGTTCGGCAGCCCAGCGCGAGGCGGCGTAGACAGCGACGAAGTCGTTGCCGTCGACGCGCAGCGAGGCGATGCCGCACCCTACGCCACGGCCGGCGAAGGTGGTCGATTCACCGCCAGCAATCGCCTGGAAGGTGGAGATCGCCCACTGGTTGTTGACCACGTTGAGGATCACCGGCGCGCGGTACACATGGGCGAAGGTCAGGGCGGTGTGGAAGTCCGACTCGGCAGTGGCGCCGTCGCCGATCCAGGCCGAGGCGATCTTGGTATCGCCCTTGATCGCCGAGGCCATGGCCCAGCCGACCGCCTGCACGAACTGGGTCGCCAGGTTGCCGCTGATGGTGAAGAAACCTGCCTCGCGCACCGAATACATGATCGGCAGTTGGCGGCCCTTGAGCGGGTCACGCTCGTTGGACAGCAGCTGGCAGATCATCTCCACCAGCGACACGTCGCGGGCCATGAGGATGCTCTGCTGGCGGTAGGTGGGGAAGCACATGTCGGTGCGGTTCAGCGCCAGGGCCTGGGCGCTGCCGATGGCTTCCTCGCCCAGGCTCTGCATGTAGAAGGACATCTTTTTCTGGCGCTGGGCAACCACCATGCGGCTGTCGAAGATACGCGTCTTGAGCATGGCGCGCATGCCTTGACGCAGGACCATTGGGTCGATGTCCTCGGCCCACGGGCCAAGTGCGTCGCCATGCTCGTCCAGCACTCTGATCAAGCTGTTGGACAGCTCGGCGGTGTCGGCAGCGTCGACGTCGATCGAAGGTTTACGGGCAATACCTGCATCGTTCAGACGCAGGTAGGAAAAATCGGTCTGGCAGCCTGGCCGGCCGGTTGGCTCGGGCACATGCAAACGCAGGGGGGCGTACTCGTTCATGCTTTTTACGCTCGCTCGAATGTTGTTTTTGTGAGCTCTGAAGCGGCCGCCGCTGAGTACCGGCTCGTGACTGGCAAGTCAGCGTCCCCTACATCTTAGTGGCACGGCAGAAGAATATTTCTCTCAAGTTGGTTGCCTTTGCCGACGGGCGCAGATAAACATTCCGCATAAACACAAAAAACCGGTGAATTTGTCTCATGCGCAAACTCGATCGTACCGATATCGGCATTCTCAACAGCCTTCAGGAAAACGCCCGCATCACCAATGCAGAGCTGGCGCGTTCGGTTAACCTGTCGCCCACCCCCTGTTTCAACCGGGTCAAGGCCATGGAGGAACTTGGGGTGATCCGCCAGCAGGTGACCTTGTTGTCACCGGAGGCGCTGGGGCTGGATGTGAATGTGTTCATCCATGTGAGCCTGGAAAAACAGGTGGAGCAGTCGCTGCACCGGTTCGAGGAGGAGATCGCCGAGCGCCCCGAGGTGATGGAGTGCTACCTGATGACCGGCGACCCGGACTACCTGCTGCGGGTGCTGTTGCCGAGCATTCAGGCGCTGGAGCGGTTTCTCGATTACCTGACGCGGTTGCCGGGAGTGGCGAACATTCGCTCGAGTTTTGCCTTGAAGCAGGTGCGCTACAAGACCGCCTTGCCGTTGCCGGCCAATGGCATGACCCTGCGCGAATAAAGGGTTGCCAGTGCTGGCCTCTTCGCGGGACAAGCCCGCTCCCACACCGGTGAATCAAAGAGCAACAGGGTACCTGTGGGAGCGGGCTCGCCCCGCGAAGAGGCCGGCACTGGCAACCCAGTAGGTGCTTGATATTTTAAACACCCCCAGCCTATGTTGTTGTCAGCCATAACAACAAGGACACGCGTCATGACCACCGCAGGCCAGAGCACCCTCGCCGAACACCTTCACGGCATCGATGAAATCGAATGCGTCACCCCTGACCTCAACGGTGTGCCGCGCGGCAAAGTGATGACTGCCGAGGGCTTCCTCGAAGGCCGGCGTCTGCAGATGGCCCGTGGCGTGCTGTTGCAATGCATCATGGGCGGCTACCCGCCGGCAAGGTTCTACGGCAGTGATGACGGCGACCTGGCGCTGGTGGCCGAGCCCACGCAAATTCACCGCCTGCCCTGGAGCGAGGATGGCCGCGCCCTGGCCATCTGCGACGCCAACGAACTGGATGGCAGGTCGTCTGCGTTGTCCACTCGCGGCCAGCTCAAGGCGGTGATCGCCCGCTACGCAGCCTTGGGCCTGGCCCCGGTGGTGGCAACCGAACTCGAATTCTTTGTCTTTGCACCCAACACCGACCCCGTGCAGCCCTTTCTGCCGCCCCTGGGCAAGGATGGCCGCCGGGAGCTTGGCCATTCGGCGTTCAGTGTCAGCTCCAACAATGGCTTGCGTCCGTTCTTCAACGAGGTCTACCAGTGCATGGCAGCGCTCGGCCTGCCACGTGACACCTTCATGCACGAGATGGGCATCAGCCAGTTCGAGATCAACCTGTTGCACGGTGACCCGCTGCTGCTGGCCGACCAGACCTTCCTGTTCAAGCACCTGCTCAAGGAAGTAGCGCTCAAGCATGGGTTGACCGTGGTGTGCATGGCCAAGCCCCTGGCCAAGACCCCCGGCAGTTCCATGCACATTCATCAGAGCCTGGTGGAGATCGGCAGCGGGCGTAACGTGTTCAGCGATGAGCAGGGACAGCCGACCGCCACCTTCCTGCACTTCATCGGTGGCCTGCAGGCGTGCATGGCGGACTTCACCGCGTTGTTTGCGCCCAATGTCAATTCCTACCAGCGCCTGTGCCACCCGTACGCCTCGCCCAACAACGCCTGCTGGTCCGAGGATAACCGCGCGGCGGGCTTGCGCATACCGGCCAGCGCGCCCGTGGCCCGGCGCGTGGAAAACCGCTTGCCCGGCGCCGATGCCAATCCGTACCTGGCGATTGCCGCAAGCCTGGCTGCCGGGTTGCACGGCATCGAGCAACGCTTGCAGCCGGCGCCGGCCATCCAGGGTGAGTTCGAGGTGCCAGAGCACCTGAGCCTGCCGTGCACCCTGCACGCAGCACTGCAGCGCCTCAAGCGCAGCGCGCTGGCGCGGGAACTGTTCGGCAACGAGTTCATCGAAGGCTATGTTGCCAGCAAGACGCTGGAGCTGACCGACTTCTTCGACGAGATCACGCCGTGGGAGCGTCGGGTGCTGGCAGCACAGGCCTGATCGCGACACAACCGCTACTGGACGCGTCCCCTGCACGCTATTTCGCAGGCAAGGGACTGCGCTGCAACACAATTGCTTTTATGCTTGCCAGGCCAACGCCACCTGACCAAGGAGCCCGACGGGACGTATGCGAAACATCTGGAAGCCGTTTCAGTCGCTGTATTTCGCTGCCTTGATGATGCTTATCGGCTCAGGCCTGCTCAGTACCTACCTGGCACTGCGCCTGGCGGCCGACCATGTCGACAGCTTGTGGGTCGGTGCGTTGATGGCGGCCAACTACTTCGGCTTGGCCGTGGGCGGCAAGGTCGGCCACCGGCTGATCGGCCGGGTAGGGCACATTCGCGCGTATGCCACCTGCGCCGGTATCGTCTGCGCGGCGGTGCTCGGCCATGGCATGACCAATTGGTTGCCGGCCTGGGTCGGGCTGCGGATGGTGGTCGGCCTGGGGATGATGTGCCAGTACATGGTCATCGAAAGCTGGCTCAACGAACAGGCCGATGCCAAGCACCGCGGTGCGGTATTCAGTGGCTACATGATCGCCTCCTACCTGGGGTTGGTGCTCGGCCAGCTGATTCTGGTGGTGCACCCCGAGCTCGGCCCTGAACTGCTGATGCTGGTCGCCATGTGCTTCGCCCTGTGCCTGGTGCCGGTGGCGATGACCCGGCGCATTCACCCGGCGCCTTTGCGCCCGGCCCCGATGGAGCCGAAGTTCTTCATCAAGCGGGTGCCGCAGTCGTTGAGCACGGTGCTCGGTTCGGGCCTGATCGTCGGTTCGTTCTACGGCTTGGCGCCGCTGTACGCTTCCAATCAGGGGCTGTCCACCGAGCAGATCGGTCTGTTCATGGGTAGCTGCATCTTTGCCGGGCTGCTGGTGCAGTGGCCGTTGGGCTGGCTGTCCGACCGCTACGACCGCGCGTTACTGATCCGCAGTGCTGCCGTGGGCCTGGCGGTGGCCTCTGCGCCGCTGGCCCTCTTGCCCAGCGTGCCGCTGGAGTTGCTGTTCGGTATCGGCTTTGTCATTTCATTATTGCAGTTCTGCCTGTACCCCTTGGCAGTTGCGTTCTCCAATGACCACGTGGAGAGCGAGCGGCGGGTCTCGCTGACCGCCATGCTGCTGGTCACTTATGGTGTGGGCGCTTGTATCGGCCCTCTGGCGGCGGGCGTATTGATGAAAGTGCTGGGCGCGCAGATGCTGTATGCGTTCTTCACGTTCTTCGCGCTGGTGCTGGTGTGGCGCATTCGGCCGAAAGCGGTCACCGGGCTGCACCAGGTGCAGGACGCGCCGCTGGGCCACGTGGCAATGCCGGCGGCCGGTTCGCCGTTGTCGGCAGCGCTCGACCCACGGGTCGATGAGCAGACGGTGCAGGATGTGATGCAGGCGCCGGTGGCGGCGGAGGATACGGAAGCGGACCAAGGCTCGGTAGAGCGCGAAGCCAAGGCGCAACCTGAAGTCGACAAGTCTGTGTGAGGTCAGGCCGCCCAGCGTTGAAGGCCGAATGAGCCGTATCCGTCGCTGGGCGTCGCGGTGACTCACCGCCGATCACAACACCTTGATGGCGTGCAGGTGGAATTTCAGTATCGTTCCGTCCTTGGTGCCTGCGTGCAAGAACCAGTGACGGAGTGTCTCGAATCGGTCTTTGTAGACCGACAGAACCTGCGAGACCCGATGGCCGTCTTTGTCACGTAAGTAAAACTCGACGTCTTCGGCGCCCGTCAGGTTGCCGTCCCATTTGTCGAGTAATTCAATCTTCCATTGATCCTGGAAGAAGGGGGCCTTGTTCAGGAGCACCGAAGGATTGAGTCCGCTGGTGAGCTCATGTGTCAGCCCGTACCCATACATACCCAGCCAGCCGTTGCTGTTTTGCTCAAGCCTTGCGTTATTGAACTTGGCGTCTGCGGTGCTGTTGATTCGATAAATGAGGCGGTTCGCCGTTTCTTCGATGAAGGTGAATTTGAATGTGAGCGGTTTGAAACTGACTGAATCACCTCGTTCGTCGTCGGTACACAACCAGCCGTCCTGGTTTGCAGCAAAAGGCGGATAGGCCCAATAAGGTGTATCAACCACCCCGATCCGGCCAAACTGGCTATGCAATTCTGCGGTAAATGTGGAACGAATCATGCGCTGTCTGCTCCTCTGACCCGCCCAGCCGGGCGGTACAAAACCACATTAAGCAGCCGACAAAACAGCGGTAAGCGGGAAACCTTGCTGGTCAGCAAACCCGGTTGCCCGCATGCAAGGTCGGGTAATGGGCGCCAACAAAAACGCCACCCGTTTGGGTGGCGTTGGCGCATCAGGCGATGACCTCAATAGTCGTCTTTATCGAACCGTCGCGCTTCACGCTGCAACTGGTAGACGAAGCTTTCGATCTTGCGTTGCGCCTGGCCGTTGAGGTTATGGAAGCGCACGCCGGCGAAGGTGGTGTTGATACGCTCCTCGAAGTGCAGGTGGCGCAGCTCGACCATGGTGTCGATCAGGCCCAGCGGGTTGCCGGCCTTGAAGCGCTCGTACACCTGGCCCAGTTGCAGGCGGTCCTCGACGTTGCCTTCGAAGCGCAGCTTGCAGCCGGTGGCAGAGATGTCCAGCAGCTTGCCGCGCAGGGCACCGTTGCCTTTGAGGTGGGTGCCGTCGAGGATGACATCGACCAGCTGCGACAGCTTCAACGCAGCGCGAAAGGCGTTGCGGCGCTGGTGGTAGGTCATTTCTTCCGGCATCGCGCCGCGGTAGCAGCGGTGGCCGTCGACTTCGCTGATGGTCAGCGGGGCAGTGCATTCCCAGGCGATGCGCACGCCATCGTGGAAGCCTTCGACGCGGAACGGTTCGCCGTTCTCGATGAATTTTTCGCCGTCGCGGGGGATCATTTCGTCCAGTGCCAGGGTATTGCTGTCGCGGTCAACATTCACCACGTAGCTCTGGAACCGCTGGTTGCGATCATGGAAGGTGATGATCAGGGGGTCATGGCTTTCCTGCAGCTGTCGCAGGTTGGCTGCGATCTCCAAAGGTGTACTCAGCACCTTCGGCGGCTGCGGGGCATCGGCTTCATTGAACACGGCTAATCAATCTCCAGGCAAAAACGACACACGCAAGTAACGGCATTTTGCCAGTATGTTCCGTGCCTTGATAGAAGTATCACACTTGGCTGAGGGCGCGCGGCTTGGCCAGCAGCGAGGTGCCGCCACGGCTGTCGTAGAGCGACGGAGAATCGCCACCCATGAGGATTCTGATCTGGTTGTTGGTGACGTGTTGCTGCACTTGGATGATGCGCCCGTTGGTCTCGTTGATCTGCTGGCAGGTGTCCATCAGTTGCGAGAGCATATCGAGCCGTTGCAGCATTGTTTCGCCATGCTGCGACTGCGCTGCCACTGCCTGCACACCGGCGCGGTCGGCGCTAAGGCCGAGGCCGGTGAGCAACTGGCTGCGCCGCTGCCCATGCTGCTCGAGCAAGATGATCAATGACTGCTTGCGGGCCAGGATCTGTTCCAGCAGCGCCATCTCGCGGCCATGCAGGGCGACCGCTTCTTTATGAAGGAGGTCGAGCAGTTCCTGCATCGGGGCGATGTCATCTTCGATCAGTTGCAGCAAGGTGGTGTCGTGCATGGCTAACTCTTGGCTTTGTTAAGCGTCCGTGAAGTCAGCGCGCCGAACGGTCAGCGCTGGGCTTCGAAATCGAGCAGTTTGCTGGCGACCCGGCCGGCATCGACCTGGTAGCTGCCATCGGCGATCGCCTGTTTCAACTCGGCCACGCGGGCACTGTTGACCACGGGCTGTTCGCGCAGCGTGTCGCTGATCTTTTGCAACTGCTGGGCCTCTTGGCTGAGGTGTACGGCTTCTCCGCTGGCGCTGGTGCTTTTAGGCGCTTCCTGGCTCGCGCCGGGCTTTTCGGCGGTGCCGGGCGCGGCATTGCCGCGAACGCCGCCCGTGACGGACGGAGAGTTATTCAAACGACTGAAGTCGATGACCATGATCAGAAACCCCTGGGTATTTGGACGCTTGCCTTGTTTTCGGCCAACCCGAAAGAAACTTTAGGCACAAATGCATAGCCGCCTGTCAGCAAGCTCGCGAACCCGTGTTCTGACACAGTTTAGGAAAAGCGGTTCCACACTGCCAGCGCAATCCTGCTACATCGTCACCTCGACCTGGCCGGGGCCGGTCACGCGGGCCTTGATCACCCGTTTAGAGTTGAGGTTGCGCACCCGGATCTGTTCACTCAGGCCACCCTTGCTCAGCGCTTCGCCTGGCATGCGCACGCTCAGGCTGCCGCTGCGGGCGATGATCACCACGTGGTCGCCCTTGCGCACCACTTCGGCTTGCTCAAGGTGCTGCGGGGTGAGCACCTGGTCGATGACCGTAGGGCGCAGCATCTTCATGCCCACTGCCTGGTCCAGCTCGCTGAGAAAGCCCTGGCCGAGGGTGCCGACATCACGCTCGCGCAGGGCCACGTCACCTTCGCTGACCACGTTGTCACGCTTGAGCGGGCGGGTGACCACCACCACATCGCGAAACAGCCGCACCGTTGCCGGCACAAACACGGTCCACGGTGCCGCACTGTCGCAACGCACCCGCACCGTGACCCGTCCCAGTGGCTGCGCGGGGCTTTCCAGCGAAGCGTCCAGCGGCTGGCTGCACAATGGCATGCGCAAGCGCGGGTCGAGGGTGCTGACCTGGATCTCGTAACGGCCGACGGTTTGGGTGGTGGCCAGATAATCTTCTACGGTGAATTCAAGAAACCCTTGGGTGACACCGATAAGCTGTTCAGGCAAGGTAAACGCGTCCGCCAGCGTGCGAACGCCGGGCGCCAGCAGGCACAGCGTGGCCAGCGAGCCAGTCAGCAGGTGCGTCAATCGTCGGAAAAATGTCGTTTTCGTGTACATGGCGCTCAAAAAAGCAAAGCCCGTGCCGACTCGGTACCTGATTTGCAACGAAAGGCTGAAACGTAAAGGAGTCTGGCATGGCGGGTGTTATGGATTCGGTCAACCAGCGCACACAGCTGGTGGGGCAGAATCGCCTGGAATTGTTGCTGTTTCGCCTCAATGGCGGCCAGCTCTACGGCATCAACGTGTTCAAGGTCAGGGAGGTGCTGCAGTGCCCTGCGCTGACCGTGCTGCCCAAGTCCCACCCGGTGGTGCGCGGCGTGGCCAACATTCGCGGGGCGACCATCCCGATCCTCGACCTGTCGATGGCTACTGGTTTGGCGCCACTGCAGGAGGACACGCGCAACAGTTTTGTGATCATCACCGAGTACAACACCAAGACCCAGGGCTTTCTGGTGCACTCGGTCGAGCGCATCGTCAACATGAACTGGGAAGAAATCCATCCGCCACCCAAGGGCACCGGCCGTGACCACTACTTGACTGCGGTCACCCGGGTGGATAACCGCATGGTCGAGATCATCGACGTGGAAAAGGTGCTGGCCGAAGTGGCGCCGTCGTCCGAGCAGGTGTCTGCCGGTGTGGTCGATGCCGAGGTGCAGGACAAGGCCGTGTTGCTGCGGGTGTTGACCGTCGACGATTCGTCGGTGGCGCGCAAGCAGGTCAGCCGCTGCCTGCAAACCGTCGGCGTCGAAGTGGTGGCGCTCAACGATGGCCGCCAGGCGCTCAACTACCTCCGGCAATTGGTGGAGGAGGGCAAAAGGCCGGAGGAAGAGTTCCTGATGATGATCTCGGACATTGAAATGCCAGAAATGGACGGTTACACGCTGACCGCGGAGATCCGCAGCGATCCGCGCATGCAAAAATTGCACATCGTCCTGCATACTTCGCTGTCCGGGGTATTCAACCAGGCGATGGTCAAGAAAGTCGGCGCCGATGATTTCCTGGCCAAGTTCAAACCGGACGACCTGGCGCAGCGCGTGGTCGACCGGATCAAGGCAACACATTGAAGCAGCCGGGAGCACGCTCCCGGCACCAGCGATTGAAAAGAGGCGGCAGTAGTGTCTACGGGTAATTTGGATTTCGAACAGTTCCGGGTCTTCCTGGAGAAAGCCTGTGGCATCCTGCTGGGCGAGAATAAGCAGTACCTGGTCTCCAGCCGTCTCAACAAGCTGATGGAGCAACAAGGTATCAAGAGCCTGGGCGAGCTGGTGCAGCGCATCCAGACCCAGCCGCGCAGCGGTTTGCGCGAACAGGTGGTCGACGCGATGACGACCAACGAGACCCTGTGGTTCCGTGATACCTACCCGTTCGAGGTGCTGAAGAACAAGGTCATCCCCGAGTTCATCAAGAACAACCCGGGCCAGCGCCTGCGCATGTGGTCGGCGGCCTGCTCGTCGGGGCAGGAGCCGTACTCGATCTCGATGGCTATCGATGAGTTCGAGCGCAGCAACCTGGGCCAGTTGAAGATGGGCGCGCAGATTGTCGCGACCGACCTGTCCGGGACCATGCTGACCAACTGCAAGACCGGCGAATACGACAGCCTGGCGATTGCCCGCGGCCTATCGCAGGAGCGCCTGCAGCGCTACTTCGACCCCAAGGGGGCGGGGCGTTACGCGATCAAGCCGGCCATTCGCAGCCGCGTCGAGTTCCGCTCGTTCAACCTGCTCGACAGTTACGCGAGCTTGGGCAAGTTCGACATCGTGTTCTGTCGCAACGTGTTGATCTACTTTTCGGCCCAGGTGAAGAAAGACATCCTGCTGCGTATCCACAGCACCCTCAAGCCGGGCGGGTACCTGTTCCTTGGCGCCTCCGAGGCGCTGAACGGGTTGCCGGACCATTACCAGATGGTGCAGTGCAGCCCGGGGATTATCTACCAGGCCAAGTAGGGTTTGCCTTGAGGGTTGTGGCGCCTATGAGATCGAGCGCCGCCCGCGCGGCGCTCGGTCTCATAGGCGCCACACCGCTATCGCCAAGCACGTCAATTTTTTGTTTTGCCGCCCATGCCGACCGGCAATTGCCGCTTGCGCCCCTTCAAGCGGAAGACCTTTGCCGCTTTTCTGGCATCACCCTGACAGCATTCCGTCTTGCTAGCCCGTATTTCCGGGCCTTTCCGCTGGTTGGCACAGCCCTTGCTATGCCTTGCTCAACGACACTCCGGTCAACCTTCGAAGGTTTCCCCGACATGAGCATCAGCTTCGACAAGGCGCTTGGCATTCACGAAAAGGCCCTGGACTTCCGCGCCCAGCGCGCCGAAGTGCTGGCCAACAACATCGCCAACGCCGACACGCCCAACTACAAGGCGCGTGACATGGACTTCTCCTCGGTGCTCGCCGCCGAAAGTGAAAAACAGCAAAGCGGCCGCTTCGCTCTGGACCGGACCAACAGCCGGCACATCGAGGCCGATGGCCTGGCCCTTAGCGACGAGGCGCTCAAGTACCGCACGCCGCTGCAGCCGTCGATCGACCAGAACACCGTGGACGCCCAGATCGAGCAATCGAACTACACGGAAAACGCCATCGGTTTCCAGGCCAGCTTCACCTTGCTCAACAGTAAATTCAAAGGGCTGGTTTCGGCCCTGCGCGGAGAGTAACCATGTCCCTATCCAGTGTCTTCAACATTGCCGGCAGCGGCATGAGCGCGCAAAACACTCGCCTCAACACCGTGGCCTCGAACATCGCCAACGCCGAGACCGTGTCGTCGAGCATCGACCAGACCTACCGCGCACGCCATCCGGTATTCGCCACCACCTTCCAGGACGCGCAAGGCGGTACCAGCCAGTCGCTGTTCGAGGACCAGGGCGAAGCCGGGCAGGGCGTGCAGGTCAAAGGTATCGTCGAAGACCAGAGCAACCTGGAAGCGCGCTACGAGCCCAACCATCCGGCGGCGAACAAGGACGGCTACGTCTACTACCCGAACGTCAACGTGGTCGAGGAGATGGCTGACATGATCTCTGCCAGCCGTGCGTTCCAGACCAACGCCGAACTGATGAACACCGCCAAAAGCATGATGCAGAAAGTCTTGACCTTGGGTCAGTGATAGGAAGCCGACATGACCACGACCAATTCCACCAGTGACGTCGGCAGCGCGTACCTGACCTCGCTGCAAAAGCAGACCAGCAAGACCGACAGCAGCACCGGCGCTGCCGGCAGTGCGCTGGGCAAGGACGCGTTCCTGCAGTTGCTGGTAACGCAGATGAAAAACCAGAACCCGCTCGACCCGCAGGAAAACGGCGAGTTCGTGGCGCAGCTGGCGCAGTTCAGCAGCCTTGAAAGCATGCAGACGCTCAACGAAACGGTGAACTACATCGCCGGTTCGTTCCAGTCGTCCCAGGCATTGCAGGCCTCGTCGCTGGTTGGGCGCAACGTGATCGTCCAGACCGACAAGGCCGTGGTCGACACCAGCAAGGAGCTCAAAGGCTCGGTCAACCTGACCTCTTCGAGCACCGCCACGTCCGTCGGCATCTACGACAAAGACGACAAGCTGGTGCGCACCCTGGACCTGGGCTCCAAGGCCGCCGGCAAGGCCGACTTCACCTGGGATGGGCTGGACGACGATGGCGAGGCGTTGGAGGAGGGTACCTACACCTTCAAGGCTACCGCCAGCATCGATGGCACTGCCAAAGCCATGACCACCAACCTGCCGGCCACGGTCACCAGTGTGACCATGGGTACCAACGGCGCAGAAATGACGCTCAATCTCGCCGGGCTGGGCAGCGTTGCGCTGTCCAAAGTTCAAACCATTGGCATCTAGGGCCTAAGCTAACGACAGGAGTAGCACATGTCTTTCAATACCGGCCTTAGCGGCCTCAATGCAGCAAACAAGGCCCTGAACGTCACTGGCAATAACATTGCCAACGTCGCCACTACCGGCTTCAAAGCATCGCGTGCCGAGTTCGCTGATCAGTACTCCAACTCCATTCGCGGCACCAGCGGCGGCAAGACGGTCGTCGGCACTGGCGTGAGAACGGCTGCGGTGTCGCAGATGTTTACGCCGGGCAATATCAACGGTACCGGCCAAGCTCTGGACATGGCGATTGATGGTAACGGCTTCTTCGCCCTGAATGACAATGGTTCGAAGATCTACACCCGTGCCGGCATGTTCTACAGCGACAAGGAAGGTAATGTCATCAGCTCGTCGGGCGCCAAGCTGCAAGGTTATGGCGTTGATGGCAATGGCAATGTTGTCCCGGGTGCGCTGACCGACCTGAAGATCGACACGTCCAACCTGACGCCCAACCCTACCGGTCTCATCACTGAGACGCTCAACCTCAAGTCCAGCGATACCGCCCCGGCCGAGGCGCCGTTCGACCCGGGCAACGTCAAGACCTACAACTACACCTTCAACACCGATGTGTATGACAGCCAGGGCAACCTGCACCAGATGAATCAGTACTTCATGAAGGATGCTGGTACCAACTCCTGGACCATGTACACCACCATCGACGGCCGCAACCCAGCCGACCCGACTTCGACCACCCCGCTGGCAAACACGCTGCCATTCAAGAGTGACGGCACCTTGAACACCGCTGGCATGAGCGCAGGTGCGGTGCCAGGTGGGCTCACCATCAACGCTGACAAGACCTTCAATCTGGACGGCTGGGTGCCGGCGCAGAAGACTGTTGCAGGTGTGTGGGCCGCCAACGGCGCCAACGCGCATGCCTCCGGGGTTAAGCTGGACATGATCGCCACCACGCAATACAACGCCGCGTCTGCCACCACCGCCAAGAGCGGGGATGGTTTTGCGACGGGTGAGTTGTCTGGGCTGAGCATCGATGCCAGCGGTAACATGTTCGCCAATTTCACCAACGGTGAGAACAAGGTGATCGGCCAGGTCGCACTGGTCAACTTCGCCAACCTCCAAGGCCTGACGCCGGTGGGTGGTACTGCCTGGAAAGAATCCTACACATCAGGAGTGCCTGTTGTCGGCGAACCGGATACCGGAACGCTGGGGCAGATTACTGGTGGCGCGCTGGAAGACTCGAACGTCGACCTGACTGGCGAGCTGGTTAACCTGATCAAGGCGCAGAGCAACTACCAGGCAAACGCCAAGACCATTTCTACTGAAAGCACCATCATGCAGACCATCATTCAGATGAGCTGATGGTGGTCTGCGTGGTGTGTTGTTGTCTGTAATTGGGGCCGCTAAGCGGCCCCAGATTTTTGGAAGGTTTACCCCCATGAAAAGGCTGCTGCTGTTAGCGATGCTCCCTCTCCTGATCGCCGCTGCGCCAGTGTTCGCCGCCCCCGCCCCCTTTTACCAATGGCAAAGCCTGGTCACCGGTCGTTTCATGTGCTCGGCCACCAACCCAGGCGAAGGCTGGATGCGCTTTTCCGGCCCCTACAACAACGCCGGTTGCCGGGCGTACTGAGCACTGCCTTGCCGCTGGCGGCAAACATCCGCCGACAAACTGACGGTTTTTTCCCCTCGGCGTGCTACAACCCCTGTAATCATTGGGCTTAAGACCTGGTTCGATTATTGCTTATCCCTGCTCAGTGACAGCGCGGCAGGTACGCGCAGAGGAGATGCTGTGGACAAGATGCTTTACGTGGCCATGACCGGCGCCAGCCAGAACGCGCTGGCGCAGAAGGCCCATGCCAACAACCTGGCGAACATTTCCACCAACGGCTTCCAGCGCGACCTGGAACAGGCGCGCTCGATGCCGGTGTTTGGCGACAGCTTTCCGGCGCGCGCCTTTGCCATGACCGAGCGCCCGGCCACTGACTTCAGCGAAGGCCCGATGATCGAGACCGGTCGCGAGCTGGACGTCACCGTGACCGGCAAGGGCTTCATCGCCGTGCAGGCCCCGGACGGCAGCGAAGCCTACGTGCGCACCGGCAGCCTGAACATCGATGCCCTGGGCGTACTGCGTGCCGGCAACGGCATGCCGGTGATCGGCAACGGTGGCCCGATTGCCATCCCCCCGGAGCAGAAGGTTGAAGTGGGCGCCGACGGCACCATCAGCATCCGCGCCATGGGTGAAGACCCGCGGGTAATGGCCGAGGTCGACCGTATCAAGCTGGTCAACCCCGACACCAAAGGCCTGACCAAGGGCCTGGACGGCATGATCCATACCAGCAATGGCCAACCGGCCGACGCCGACGTCAATGTGCGCGTGGTGTCGGGCTTCCTGGAAGGCAGCAACGTCAACGCCGTCGAGGAAATGACCTCGGTGCTGGCGTTGTCCCGTCAGTTCGAGCTGCACGTCAAGATGATGAACACGGCCAAGGAAGGCGACGAAGCCATGGCGCGTGTTTTGCAAATCGGCTAATCACATTTGAACGGGTGCCGTAAAACAGGCGCACGAGGAGAACAGCATGCTTCCGGCTCTTTGGGTCGCTAAAACCGGCCTGTCCGCCCAGGACACCAACCTGACGGTCATTTCCAACAACCTGGCCAACGTCTCGACCACCGGCTTCAAGCGTGATCGCGCCGAGTTCCAGGACCTGCTCTACCAGATCAAGCGTCAGCCTGGCGCCCAGTCGACCCAGGACAGCGAGCTGCCATCGGGCCTGCAAGTGGGTACCGGTGTGCGCATTGTCGGCACCCAGAAGAACTTCACCGCCGGCAGCCTGCAGACCACCGAAAACCCGCTGGACATGGCGGTCAACGGCCGTGGCTTCTTCCAGATCCTGCAGCCAGATGGCACGGTTTCCTACACCCGTGACGGCACCTTCCACCTGAACTCCGATGGCCAGATCGTCACGGCCAACGGCTTTGCCCTGGAGCCTGCGGTGGTCGTGCCGAACGACGCGCAGACCTTCACCGTCGGCCAGGATGGCACCGTGTCGATCACCACTGCCGGCAACCCGGCGGCCCAGGTCATCGGCAACATCCAGACCGCTGACTTCATCAACCCGACCGGCCTGCAGGCAATCGGCGACAACCTGTTCCTGGAAACCGCCGCCAGCGGTGCGCCGCAAGTCGGTACCCCAGGCCTGAACGGCTTCGGCACCACCCTGCAGCAGACCTTGGAAAACTCCAACGTCAGCACCGTGGAAGAGTTGGTGAACATGATCACCACCCAGCGTGCCTACGAGATGAACTCCAAGGTCATCTCCACCGCCGACCAGATGCTGTCGTTCGTCACCCAGCAGCTGTAACACCCTGAACCTGGTCCACGTAGCCCAGTTACACCGTGAGGTAGCGTCATGAATCGTCTGTTGTCCGTCTTCGCCCTGGGGGGGGCGGTGTTGCTGGCAGGTTGCGTCGCGCCGACGCCCAAGCCCAACGACCCGTACTATGCGCCGGTGTTGCCGCGCACCCCGTTGCCGTCGGCGGCCAACAACGGTTCGATCTACCAGGCCGGTTTCGAGCAGAACCTGTACAGCGACCGCAAGGCGTTCCGGGTCGGTGACATCATCACCATCACCCTCAACGAGCGCACCTCGGCCAGCAAGAACGCCGGTTCGCAGATCCAGAAAAACAGCAAGGCCGACATCGGCCTCAGCTCGTTGTTCGGCAGCACGCCCAACACCAACAACCCGTTCGGCGGCGGTGACCTTTCGCTGGAGGCCGGCTACAGCGGCGAACGTGCCACCAAGGGCGACAGCAAGGCCACCCAGGGCAACACCCTGACCGGTTCGATCACCGTGACCGTGGCCGAAGTGCTGCCCAACGGCATCATCGCCGTGCGCGGCGAGAAGTGGCTGACCCTGAACACCGGCGAAGAGCTGGTGCGCATTGCCGGCATGATCCGCGCCGACGACATCGCCACCGACAATACCGTGCCGTCCACCCGCGTGGCCGATGCGCGCATCACCTATTCGGGGACTGGCTCGTTTGCCGATGCCAGCCAGCCCGGGTGGCTGGACCGCTTCTTCATCAGCCCGCTTTGGCCTTTCTGAGTACGGATGACCATGTTCAACGTGAGGCAGCTGATTGCCGCTACCCTGCTCCTGTCCTGTGCCTTCGCGGCCCAGGCCGAGCGCTTGAAGGACATCGCCAGTATCTCTGGCGTGCGTTCCAACCAGTTGATCGGCTATGGCCTGGTGGTGGGGCTCAATGGCACGGGTGACCAGACCACCCAGACGCCGTTCACCCTGCAGACCTTCAACAACATGCTGTCGCAGTTCGGCATCAAGGTGCCGGCGGGTTCCGGCAACGTGCAGTTGAAAAACGTCGCGGCGGTGTCGGTGCACGCCGACCTGCCGGCGTTCGCCAAACCCGGCCAGGTGGTGGACATCACCGTTTCGTCGATCGGCAACTCCAAGAGCCTGCGCGGCGGCAGCCTGCTGCTGACCCCGCTCAAGGGTATCGACGGCAACGTCTACGCGATCGCCCAAGGCAACCTGGTGGTCGGCGGCTTCGATGCCGAAGGGCGCGATGGCTCGAAGATCACCGTCAACGTTCCGTCGGCCGGGCGTATCCCGGGCGGCGCCAGCGTCGAGCGGGCCGTGCCGAGCGGGTTCAACCAGGGCAACAGCCTGACCCTGAACCTCAACCGCCCAGACTTCACCACCGCCAAGCGCATCGTCGACAAGGTCAACGAACTGCTTGGCCCGGGCGTCGCCCAGGCCTTGGACGGTGGCTCGGTACGCGTCAGTGCGCCGATGGACCCAAGCCAGCGGGTGGATTACCTGTCGATCCTGGAAAACCTCGAGATCGACCCGGGCCAGGCGGTGGCGAAAGTCATCATCAACTCGCGTACCGGCACCATCGTCATTGGCCAGAACGTCAAGGTGTCGCCGGCCGCAGTGACCCACGGCAGCCTGACCGTGACCATTACCGAAGACCCGATCGTCAGCCAGCCGGGGCCGTTCTCCAATGGCCAGACTGCCGTGGTGCCACGCTCGCGGGTCAACGCCGAGCAGGAAGCCAAGCCGATGTTCAAGTTCGGCCCGGGGACCACGCTGGATGAAATCGTCCGCGCGGTGAACCAGGTTGGCGCGGCGCCCAGCGACCTGATGGCGATCCTCGAAGCCCTGAAACAGGCCGGCGCCTTGCAAGCCGACCTGATCGTGATCTGAGGACGCAGGATGAACAGCAAAAGTCTGGTATCCGGCAGCGTCGACAGCGGCGCCTACACCGACCTCAACCGCCTCAACTCGCTCAAGCACGGCGACCGCGACAGCGAAGCCAACGTGCGCAAGGTGGCCCAGGAGTTCGAATCGCTGTTCATCAGCGAAATGCTCAAGGCCTCGCGCAAGGCCAGCGATGTGCTGGCCGCCGACAACCCGATGAACACCGAGACGGTCAAACAGTACCGCGACATGTATGACCAGCAGTTGGCCGTGAGCATGTCCCGCGAGGGTGGCGGTATCGGCCTGCAGGACGTGCTGGTGCGCCAGTTGACCAAGAGCAAGAGCACGGCAGGCGCCAGCAGCCCGTTTGCGCGCGGCGAGGGCAGTGGCCCGGCGCTGTGGGGCAACAAGGTGGCTGAGCCGGTGCATGCCACCGAGTCGGGTGCCACCCGCAACGACGTCGCGGCCCTCAATGCGCGGCGCCTGGCGCTGCCGAGCAAGCTCACCGACCGCCTGCTGGCCGGCATCGTGCCGTCGGCCGCGACCAGCAACGGCGCCGCCGTGCCGGCCCGTGACGGCCAGCAAGTGGCCAAGGCCTTTGCCGTGCCGGAAAACGGCCTGCGCATTGTCGGGCGTGCCGTGGCCCAGCCGCCGCTGGCGCCGAACAAAGCCTTCAGCGACAGCGACACGTTCGTGGCGACCATGCTGCCGATGGCCGAGCAGGCCGCCAAGCGCATCGGTATCGACCCGCGCTACCTGGTGGCCCAGGCGGCGCTGGAAACGGGCTGGGGCAAGTCGGTCATGCGCAACACCGATGGCAGCAGCAGCCACAACCTGTTCGGCATCAAGGCCAGTGGCAACTGGCAGGGCGAGCAGGCGAGGGCGATCACCAGCGAATTCCGTGATGGCCAATTCGTCAAGGAAACGGCGGCGTTCCGCTCGTACGATTCCTACCAGGACAGCTTCCATGACCTGGTGAATCTGTTGCAGGGCAATTCCCGCTATCAAGGTGCGCTGGACGCGGCCGATAACCCTGAGCAGTTTGCAAGAGAGCTGCAAAAGGCAGGTTATGCGACTGACCCGGGCTATGCGAAGAAGATCATCAGCATCGCCCAGCAAATGCAAGCAACCCCGCAATACGCCATGGCTGGCAGAACTACGAATCTATAAGGACTAAAACATGTCGAGTCTGATTTCGATCGGTCTGAGTGGCCTGGGTGCCAGCCAGGCGGCACTGTCGGTAACCAGTAACAACATTGCCAACGCCGCCACCAGTGGCTATTCGCGCCAGCAAGCGGTTCAGGTTGCGGGCCCTTCGCACAATATGGGCGCGGGCTTTCTGGGTACGGGCACCACGCTGTCGGATGTGCGCCGGATCTACAGCGCCTACCTGGACAATCAGTTGCAGACCGCGACCTCGTTGCAGGCCGACTCGGTGGCGTTCCAGGACCAGATCACCAGCGTCGACAAATTGCTGGCCGACCGTGATACCGGCATCAGCTCGGTGCTGACCGCGTTCTTCTCGGCGTTGCAGACCGCTTCGGCCACGCCGGGTGATGTCGCCTCGCGGCAGTTGCTGCTGACCCAGGCGCAAACCCTGAGCAACCGCTTCAATGCGGTGGGCACGCAGCTGACCCAGCAGAACGAAACGATCAACTCTCAGCTCGGCACGCTCGCAGGCCAGGTCAACAAGCTCACCAGCAACATCGCCGAGTACAACAAGCAGATCGTCGCGGCCACCGCCACCGGCAATACCCCTAACAGCCTGCTGGATGCGCGCAGCGAAGCCGTGCGCCAGCTCAACGAGCTGGTCGGGGTCACGGTGCAGGAGCGCGACGGCAACTACGACGTCTACTTGGGCAGTGGCCAGTCACTGGTCACCGGGGTCAAGGGCAACACCTTGTCGGTGCAGCCGGGTGTGGCTGACAAAAGCCAAGCCAGCCTGCGCATCAACTACGAGTCGTTCAGCTCCGACGTGACCTCGGTGGTGACCGGTGGCACGATCGGCGGCCTGCTGCGCTACCGCCAGGACGTGCTGATGCCGTCGATGAACGAGCTCGGCCGTGTGGCCCTGGTGGTTGCTGACAGCATCAACAGCCAGCTGGGCCAAGGCCTGGATGCCAACGCCCAATTCGGCAGCGCGCTGTTCTCCAGCATCAACAGCGCCAGTGCATTGGCCCAGCGCAGCCTGGCTTCGTCGAGCAACAGTGCCGGGTCCGGCAACCTCGATGTGACCATTGCCGACAGCGGCGCGCTGACCACATACGATTACGAAGTGAAGTTCACCAGCGCCAACCAGTACAGCGTGCGCCGCTCCGATGGCACCGACATGGGCAGCTTCGACCTGAGCGCCGACCCGGCCCCGGTGATCGACGGCTTCAGCCTGGCGCTCAAGGGCGGTGGCCTGGCAGCGGGGGACAGCTTCAAGGTCATCCCGACCCGTTCCGCGGCGGGCAACATCTCGACCATCATGACCGATGCCAACAAACTAGCTTTTGCCGGGCCGATCAGCGCCACGGCGGGCAGCGGCAACGGTGGCACCGGCACCATCACCCAGCCGGTGCTGGGCGATTCGCTGGATATCTACGGCGGTGCCGATACAGCGCTGGTGCAGCAGGCGATTCGCGACTCGATGCCGGTGCGCGTGGTGTTCGACGCCGCCAACGGCGGTTCCCAAGGCTACAAGCTGTTCGATGCCAAGGGCACGCAGATCGGCACCGGCAGCGTGGTGCCTGGCCAGGACAACAAATTGTCCATCGCCGTGCCAATGCTCGATGCCGCTGGCCAGCCGATCCTTGATGGCGACGGCAAGCCGCGCAGTTTCAATGTCGAGACCACCATCGGCGGCAGCCCGTCTGCCAACGACAGCTTCACCCTGTCGTTCAATGCAGACGGCAAGGCCGACAACCGCAATGCCACGGCGCTGCTCGACCTGCAGACCAAGTCGACGGTGAACACCGGGTCTGGTGGCGGTACCAGCTTCACCTCGGCCTATGCCTCGCTGGTCGAGCGCGTGGGCGCCAAGGCCAGCCAGGCCTCCATCGACACCACGGCGACCCAGGCAGTGTTCAAGTCCGCCGCCGAAAGCCGCAGCGCGGTTTCAGGGGTCAACCTCGATGACGAGGCGGCCAGCCTGGTGAAGTTCCAACATTACTACACCGCGTCGTCGCAGATCATCAAGGCGGCGCAAGAAACCTTTTCGACCTTGATCAACGCCCTTTAAGGAGTGCTGGCCGTGCGTATTTCTACTGCTCAGTTTTATGAGACCAGCGCCAACACCTACTCGAAGAACTTCTCGGACACGGCCAAGACCACCGAGCAGATCACCTCCAAGTCGCGCATCCAGACGGCGGGCGACGACCCGGTCGGCGCCGCGCGCCTGCTGTTGTTGCAGCAGCAGAGCGCGCTGCTGGACCAGTACAACGGCAACATGACCACGGTCAAGAATGCCCTGCTGCAGGAAGAGAGCGTGCTCTCGACCATCAACGATGCCCTGCAGCGTGCCAGCGAGCTGGCGCTGGAGGCGGGTAACGGTGGCAAGAGCGATGCCGACCGCGCATCGATCGCCAGCGAGATCAAAGAGATCGAGGCGAACGTCTTCGGCCTGCTCAATTCCCGCGACGCCAATGGCGACTACATGTTCGGCGGCTCCAAGTCGGCAACGCCGCCCTATGTGCGCAATAGCGACGGTACCTACAGCTACCAGGGTGACCAGACCCAGCTTAGCCTGCAGGTGTCCGATACCTTGAGCCTGGCGACCAATGACAGCGGTTTCAGCATCTTCGACCAGGCGACCAACAACAGCCGTACGCAGTCGAGCCTGCAGGCGCCGACCCCGGATGACGGCAAGGTGCTGTTGTCCGGTGGCCTGATGACCTCGGCGAACACCTACAACAACCAGTTCGCCGGCGGTCAGCCGTACACCATCACCTTCACCAGTGCCACCGAGTACAGCGTCAAGGATGCCACCGGCAAGGACATCACCAGCGAAACCGCGAGCAACGGCAAGTTCGACGTCAACACTGAAGGCGGCAAGATGATTTCGCTGCGCGGTGTCGATTTCGAGATCAACCTGAACCTGCAGGAAGGTGACGATGCCGACGCGGTCGTCGCCGGCCACGTGTTCACCCTGGAAGCCAAGCCCGACAGCCTGAATGCCACACGCAGCGCGGGCAACGCATCGACAGCGCAGGTCACCGGTAGCAGCATTACCGATGCGGATGTCTATCGCAGCACCTTCCCCAGCAACGGCGCGGTGATCAAGTTCACCAGTGCGACCGAGTATTCGCTGTATGCGCAGCCGTACAGTGCCGACAGCAAACCGGTGGCCTCGGGCACTGTCGGGGCGGGTAACGCGGTGACGGTGGCGGGCGTGACCTTCCAGTTCGACAGTGCACCTGGTGAAGGCGACCAGTTCTCGGTGACGGCCAACACGCACCGCACGCAGAACGTGCTCGACAGCCTCGGCCAATTGCGCACGGCGCTGGGCAAGCCGGTCGACAGTCCGGAGGCGCAGGCAGCGCTCAAGACGGCGACCGACTCGGCGATCTCCAACCTGGCCAGTGCCCGTGAGCGTATCGACATTACCCGCGGTTCGATTGGTGCGCGCGGCAACTCGCTGGAGATCCAGGAGCAGGAGAACATCAGCCTGGGCTTGGCCAACAAGACCACCCAGAGCGCCATTGGCGACACCGACATGGCCTCGGCGACCATCCAGCTGACCCTGCAACAGGCGATGCTCGAGGCTTCGCAGCTGGCATTTGCGCGCATTTCGCAGTTGAGCCTGTTCAACAAGCTCTGATCGGCCTGTGAGATTTTGGGGCTGCCTTGCAGCCCCAAGCCCTCAATCCCCCGCAGAACTCCCCAGTTTCCACACCCCTCGCAAGGCTTTCGTAGCATTTCAATGTGACCAATGAGTCAAAACGGTCATCTTCCCTGTATTCTATGCAGCAGCTGTTGCAGCATTTTGTTACCGGTTTGCATGCGAGCCAGGCTGCCAGGCCTTGCTCGCCCCCGTGGGGTGACGCTCCGGTATTTGGCGCCCTCAATTCATCGAGTGGTGGTCTTTGGCTGTTTTCATTGGGAAGCCAGAATGATTGGCATCAAAAGCATCGCGAGTTACGTGCCCACCGCTGGCCTGGACAACTACGTCCAGGGTGCGAAGTTCGGCAAGGACGAAGAGTTCATGTTCGGCAAGATCGGCGCGTCGTTCTTGCCGCGCAAGGCCGAAGAGCAGGAAACCTCCGACCTCTGCGTCGAAGCGGCCCAGGCCCTGTTCGCCGCCAACCCTGACCTTGATCCGCAATCGATCGATGCGTTGATTGTGGTTACCCAGAACGGTGACGAAGAAGGCCTGCCGCACACGGCGGCTATCGTCCAGAGCAAACTCGGCCTGTCGACCCGCGTGGCGGCGTTCGACGTGTCGCTGGGCTGCTCCGGTTACGTGTATGGCCTGTATGCCATCAAGGGCTTCATGGAGGCGGCGGGGCTGAAGAATGGCCTGCTGATCACTGCCGACCCGTACTCGAAAATCGTCGACCCGGAAGACCGCAACACCACCATGTTGTTCGGTGATGCCGCCACGGCCACCTGGATGGGCGAAAATGCAGTGTGGAACCTGGGCCAGGCGCGTTTCGGCACCGATGGTTCCGGCGCCGAGCACCTCAAAGTCAATGACGGCAAGTTCTTCATGAACGGCCGCCAGGTATTCAACTTCGCCCTGATCAAAGTGCCAGCGCACCTGCATGAGCTGCTCGATGCCAGCGGGCTGACCTCGGCGGATATCGATGCGTTCTGCATTCACCAGGGCAGTGCGGCGATTGTCGATGCCGTGGCACGCCGTTTCGAGGAAGAAAGCCCGGAGAAGTTCGTCAAGGACATGCTGGAGACCGGCAATACCGTGTCGTCCAGCGTGCCGTTGCTGTTGCAGAAGCACATGCTCGACGGTAACTGGAAGCGTGTGGCAATCAGCGGGTTTGGTGTGGGCCTGTCGTGGGGCTCGGCGATTCTCTATCGCGACTGACCTTCAGTAGCCTCAAAAAAGCGCCCGGCGGCCAACGCCCGGCGCTTTTTTTGTGCCTGCCTGGTGTGGATCCATGGATGACTCAAAATCCTTGTAGGTCCAGCTGTGGGTCCAATTTTTTGAAGCCTGCACAATCTTTGTGGGAGCGGGCTTGCCCCGCGAACACCGGCAAAGCCGGTGCCATCCACCGCGTTGCCTGTTTCGCGGGGCAAGCCCGCTCCCACGGTTTGGCAGTGCTATTAGGTATTTTTCTGCAAAGATTTTGACGTCAATAATTCGCCCTTAACGCCTTGATTTCATTGGGCTGGCAGCGTGCCACCATTTTTTTTTTGAAAAACCCCTCAAGCAACCCGCGCACCCGACGATAACCATTACGAAGGTTCTCTAGGCCACACCCGGCGGTTGCCAGGGCCGGAAGCCGCTGTATCCATTCAACGAGGAATTCGTCATGGCTTTGACCGTTAACACTAACATCACCTCCTTGGGCGTTCAGAAGAACCTGAACCGTGCTTCCGACGCGCTGGGTACTTCGATGTCCCGCCTGTCCTCCGGCCTGAAAATCAACAGCGCCAAAGACGACGCCGCCGGCCTGCAGATCGGCAACCGTCTGACCAGCCAAATCAAAGGCCTGAGCGTTGCCGTGAAAAACGCCAACGACGGCATCTCCATCGCCCAGACCGCTGAAGGCGCGATGCAAGAATCGACCAGCATCCTGCAGCGTATGCGCGAACTGTCCCTGCAGTCCGCCAACGGCTCGAACAGCGATGACGACCGTACTTCCCTGCAGCAAGAATTCACCGCGCTGTCGGGCGAATTGACCCGTATCGCCAACACCACCACCTTCGGTGGTCGTAAAATTCTCGACGGTTCGTTCCAGAACGTCAGCTTCCAGATCGGTTCCAGCGCTAACGAAACTATCTCGTTCGGCATGACCGACATCAGCTCGACTGGCCTGAAAGGTTCGTTCAGCGAAGCTAAGACTGATGGTGTTGCTACTGACCTGTCTGCCGTTGTAACGGGTGCAGTCGCCACCAGCGCCTCGACCTTCCGTGCCGACCCTGTAACCTTTGCTCCAGTTGGCGCTGGTGAAACTGTTACGCTGACCCTGAATGGCACTGCTGTTGCGCTCGATGACACTGACACTGCGGCTTCCACTGTCGGCAAAATCAACGCTGCTAACACCGCCTCCAATACTGGCGTTACCGCAGCTATCGATGGCAACGGCGACATCGTCATGAGTTCGTCTGCAACCTTCACTGCAACTGCAGCCACTACTGGCGGCGGTACTGCTGGCTTCGCAGCCACAGCGACAGTGGCAGCCGGTTTCGACAGCGACATTTCCTTCAACATCAATGGCACCGCAATCGGTGCTACTGCTGGTCAGGATATGAGTGATGTGCTCGGCGCCATCAATGCTGAAACCGCTACGACTGGCGTCACTGCAACCCTGAGCTCCGAAGGCCGTCTGCAACTGAGTTCCGCTGATGGCAAAGCCATTAACCTCACCAACGGCACAGGTGCCGCTGGCCAGGGCGCGCTGGCCAAGGTTGGTCTGGCTGCCGGTACTACCGAAGCCAAACTGGTCGCCGACACCTCTATTTCCCTGAACGGCACTGAAGTCAAGTTCACCAAGGGCGACACCCTGGACGGCATCATCTCGGCCATCAACACCGCGAGCACCGGCGTTACTGCCAGCAAGAACGCCGACAACACCCTGAAGCTGTTCTCGAAAGAAAACATCACTGTTGCCGACGGCAGCCAAGGTACCGGTCTGGCCGCTCTGGGCCTGGCTACCACCAACAGCACCGTAGCCATCACCCAGGAAACCACCGTTTCCAACCTGAGCATCACCAGTGCTGCCGATTCGCAGAAAGCCATCCAGGCGCTGGATGCCGCTATCGCCCAAATCGACAGCCAGCGCGCTCAGCTGGGTGCTGTGCAAAACCGCTTCGACAGCACCGTTGCCAACCTGAACAGCATCTCGGAAAACTCCACCGCTGCCCGCAGCCGTGTGCAGGACGCCGACTTCGCTTCGGAAACCGCCGAGCTGACCAAGCAGCAAACCCTGCAACAGGCGTCCACCGCGATCCTGTCCCAGGCTAACCAGCTGCCGTCGTCGGTACTGAAACTGCTGGGCTGATCCTGATCGCTAAGTAGTTTGACGAAGGGTACGGTGACGTACCCTTTCGTCTTTCCGAGAAGAAGAGGTGTCAGAAATGGATATGAGCGTGAAACTGGGCCTGTCCTATCCCGCCTCCGCTGCTCCCGAAGCAACAGCGAGCAAGCGGCAAGAGAACGAGCTGGCGGCCAACGAGCCTGCCAAGCCAGAATCCCAGCCTGTAGCCCGAGAAACCCTGGAAACCGCAGTCAATGCCATCCAGGACTTCGTCAAGGCTTCAGAGCGACAACTCGATTTTTCGATCGATGACTCCACCGGCCAGGTGGTAGTCAAGGTCATCGCCCGCCAGAGCGGCGAAGTCATCCGCCAGCTGCCCTCCGAAGTGGCACTGAAACTGGCGGAAAACCTGAAGGATGCCAACAGCCTGCTGTTTGATCTGAAGGCTTAAGTTGGCACGGCTTTTGTTGTTAAGCCGCACGGACGCGTTTTCGTCGGATTTTCGACGGTCACCGGATAAGGAGTGTGAAGATGGCGAGTTCTACTATTACCGGACTGGGTTCGGGTCTAAAGATTGGCGAGTTGGTCAAGGCACTGGCTGATGCCGAGAAGGCGCCCAAGCAAAGCCAGATCAATAAGCAGACCGCCACCGCCACCACCACCTTGTCGGCCATCGGTACGGTCAAAAGTGCGCTGGAAACGTACCGCGCGGCACTGACCAAGCTTAATACCGCAGCGAGCTTCAATGGCTTGTCCGGTTCGTCGTCTGACGAGGCTATCGCCAAGATCAAGCTGGGCGATGGCGCGTCGTCAGGCACGTATTCGCTTGAAGTGACCCAGCTGGCGACCGCGTCCAAGATTTCGACTCAGGTCTACAAAAACACCTCGACCATCGTCAATGATTCGGGTGAGTCGCAAACCCTGACCATCAGCCAGGGCAACGCCACGCACAACGTCTCGATCGCAACGGGCGCAACGCTGCAGCAGGCGCGCGACTCGATCAACGATCAGCTGCAGTCCAAGGGCATCACTGCCAACATCGTCACTGACGCCAGTGGTTCGCGGCTGATCTTCTCGTCGACCAAAATGGGCGATGGCACCGAGCTGACCTTGGGTGGCACTTCCGACATGGCCACCGGCGTGACGACCATCGCCGAACCGCAGAATGCCAAGTACAAGCTCGACGGCCTGGAGCTGGAATCGGCCTCCAATACCGTAACAGGTGCGGTCAGTGGCGTGGATATCACTCTGGCCAAAGAAGGCAAGTCGAGCCTGGTGGTGGCGAGCAACAACGACACACTGAAAACTTCGGTGCAATCGTTTGTCACCGCTTACAACGCCTTGATGACCTCTATCAATAGCCAGACCAAGGTCACCACCGGCGCCGACGACAGCAGTGCCTCGGGCGCATCGCTGACAGGGGATGCGACCATGCGTTCGCTGGTCAGCTCGATCCGTAGCGAGCTCACGCGCAGTGTCGGTACTGGCGGCCTGCGCACGCTGTCGCAGCTGGGTATCAACACCGTACAGAAGACGGGGTTGCTTGAACTTAACAACGATAAGTGGGATGCCGCCGTCAAAACGATGGGTGCTGACATCAGCGGCCTGTTCACCGGTAAGGAAGGCTTGCTCAGCCGCATGACGGCTGCCACTGACGAATACGTCAAGACCGATGGTATCCTCGCGTCGCGCCAGGCTAGCCTGACCACGCAGCTCAAGCAGCTGGAAGAGTCGCAGGTTGCCCTGGATCGGCGCATCGAGTCGCTGACCGATACCCTGACCAAAAAGTACAATGCCATGGATGCGTTGGTGGCTCAGCTCAAAGCCAGTAGCGACAGCGTGATGGCCACCCTAAACGCGCTGAACAAATCCAACAGCGACGATTGATCGCCTAAAGAAACCCAGGCCAGGGCCGATTACCTAGGTATGCGGCCACTGTTCTGCCCTGTTCACTGAGGATCCCCCATGCACCCGATGAGAGCCCTTCGCCAGTACCAGAAGGTCAATTCCCACGCCCAAATCTCCGAAGCGACCCCGCACCGCCTGGTGCAGATGCTGATGGAAGGTTCGCTTGACCGTATGGCCCAGGCCAAGGGCGCGATCAGCCGTGGCGACGTGGCGCAGAAGGGTGTGATGCTGGGCAAGGCCATCGACATCATCGGTGGCCTGCGTGAAGGGCTGGACAAAGACAAGACCGATAACCCAGACGAACTGGACCGTCTCGACAGCCTGTATGCCTATATGGCCACCCGCTTGATCCAGGCCAACCTGGACAGCGACCCCGCCATCATCGACGAAGTCGCCCAGCTGATGATCACCGTCAAAAGCGGTTGGGATGCCATCGCCACAGCCCAGCAGTGATACGCCAGGAGGCCACATGAACGCATTGCAGCGGATCGAAGACACCCGTCAGGCCCTGAACGAGGCACTGCAAGCGCGCGATTGGGGCGCCATTGGCGAGCTCGACCTGGCCTGCCGGGCGCAGATGGACGAGCTGTTGCATGGTGCGGTGGAGGATGAAGCAGCGGTTCGGGTGAACCTGGAGGCGTTGATGGACGTTTATCGCCAGCTAATCCACGTTGCAAGTGACGAACGTCAATCGTTGGTCGAGCAAATGACCAACATCAATCAAGCGAAACAGGCCACAAAGGTATACCATCTGTTCAGCTGATGCTGAGCAGAACGCAAAGCTCGGCGCCATAAATTTGACTGCTTCTAAGTTTTTGACTTTACTAGTGGCTGTTTTCGAATTTCAGACGTCCTAACACTGACCATTCAGTCGGAATGATGTCGAGCACGCCCAACTGGGCGCCGATATGACTAGGGAAGTTGCTATTGCATGTGGCGTGAAACCAAGATTCTTCTGATCGATGACGACAGCGCCCGCCGCCGCGATCTGGCGGTGGTCCTGAATTTTCTAGGCGAAGAAAACCTCGCGTGCTCGAGCCAGGACTGGCAGCAGGCGGTGGGGGCGTTGTCTTCGAGTCGGGAAGTGCTGTGCGTGCTTGTCGGTGCCGTGAATGCTCCGGGCAATCTCCTTGGGCTCGTTAAGACAGTGGCTGGGTGGGATGAGTTCCTTCCGGTGCTGCTTTTAGGTGAAATTTCTTCTGCAGAGTTGCCGGAAGAGTTTCGCCGTCGGGTCCTCTCCAACCTCGAAATGCCGCCGAGCTACAGCCAGTTGCTCGATTCGCTGCACCGTGCCCAGGTCTATCGCGAGATGTACGACCAGGCCCGCGAGCGTGGCCGCCAGCGCGAACCCAACCTGTTCCGCAGCCTGGTCGGCACCAGCCGTGCCATCCAGCACGTGCGGCAGATGATGCAGCAAGTGGCCGATACCGACGCCAGCGTGCTGATTCTGGGTGAGTCCGGCACCGGCAAGGAAGTGGTGGCGCGCAACCTGCACTACCACTCCAAGCGCCGCGAAGCGCCGTTCGTGCCGGTCAACTGTGGCGCGATCCCGGCCGAGCTGCTCGAAAGCGAACTGTTCGGCCACGAGAAGGGCGCCTTTACCGGGGCAATCACCAGCCGTGCCGGGCGTTTCGAGCTGGCCAACGGCGGTACCCTGTTCCTCGACGAAATTGGCGACATGCCGTTGCCGATGCAAGTCAAGCTGCTGCGGGTGCTGCAGGAGCGTACGTTCGAGCGCGTGGGTAGCAACAAGACCCAGAGCATCGACGTACGCATCATCGCCGCGACGCACAAAAACCTCGAGAGCATGATCGAGGACGGTACCTTCCGCGAAGACCTGTACTACCGGTTGAACGTGTTCCCCATCGAGATGGCGCCGCTGCGTGAGCGGGTAGAAGACATCCCGTTGCTGATGAACGAGCTGATTTCGCGCATGGAGCATGAAAAGCGCGGTTCCATTCGCTTCAATTCCGCTTCGATCATGTCGCTGTGCCGCCACGGCTGGCCGGGCAACGTGCGCGAGCTGGCCAACCTGGTCGAGCGCATGGCGATCATGCACCCGTACGGGGTGATCGGCGTGTCCGAACTGCCGAAAAAATTCCGCTACGTCGATGATGAAGACGAGCAGATGGTCGACCACCTGCGCAGTGATCTCGAAGAGCGCGTGGCCATCAACGGCCATGCACCGAACTTCGCCAACCCCGCGATGCTGCCGCCCGAAGGCCTTGACCTCAAGGACTACCTGGGCAGCCTGGAGCAGGGCCTGATCCAGCAGGCGCTGGACGATGCCAACGGTATCGTTGCACGCGCGGCTGAACGTTTGCGTATCCGCCGTACCACGCTGGTCGAGAAGATGCGCAAGTACGGCATGAGCCGGCAGGGTGGCGAGGAGCAGGCGGAGGATTGACCCCCTTTGCGCCTGTTTCAGGCAGTCGGTAAACCCGTGTAGGAGCAGCCTTGTTGCGAAGAGGCCGGTGGCAGCACAGGAAGGGTCTGGGCATGCGCCGGCCTCTTCGCAGCACTAGGCTGCTCCTACGCAGGTCGCGCGATAGGCATCACAGTGCGTTAAAACCCTATCTCCGGCACGGCTATTGCTACACCGCTGGCAACATACCGTTTTTATGACGGTCAGCCACGCGAGAGAGCACGATGCCCCAGGCCGCCCACGTTTCCCGAGCCCCCGATCCGCAGGGGCATGCCCTGATCGAGCAGGAAAGCCGACAGGGTGTCGAGCAAGCCTTCGCCCTGTTCAACCAGGTCTCCAGCCAGCTGAGCCAGTCCTACAGCCTGCTTGAAGCGCGGGTCAGCGAACTGAAGGGCGAGCTGGCGGTGGTCAGCGCCCAGCGCATCGCCGAACTCAGCGAAAAGGAACGCCTGGCCAACCGCCTGCAGAACCTGCTGGACCTGCTGCCCGGCGGGGTGATCGTGATCGATGGCCACGGCCTGGTGCGCGAAGCCAACCCGGCCGCCTGCGAACTGCTCGGCGAGCCGCTGATCGGCGAGCTGTGGCGCCAGGTGATTGCCCGCAGCTTCGCCCCGCGCAAGGACGACGGCCATGAAGTCTCGCTGCGCGACGGCCGCCGCCTGTCCATCGCCACCCGCTCGCTGGATGCCGAGCCCGGCCAGTTGGTGCTGCTCAACGACCTGACAGAAACCCGTCGCCTGCAAGACCAGTTGGCTCGCCACGAGCGCTTGTCGTCGCTGGGGCGCATGGTCGCCTCGCTGGCCCATCAGATCCGCACGCCCCTGTCGGCAGCCATGCTCTACGCCAGCCACCTGGCCGATAGCGAGCAAGACCTGAGCGTGGAAACCCGCCAGCGCTTCGCCGGTAGCTTGAAGGAGCGCCTGCACGAGCTGGAGCATCAGGTGCGCGACATGTTGGTGTTCGCCCGTGGCGAGCTGCCGCTCGGCGATCGGGTGAGCCCCAAAGGGCTGTTCCAGGCCTTGCAGCAGGCCGCGCAGTCGCACGTGCAAGGGCATGCCGTGCGTTGGCAGTGCGACAGCCACCTGGGCGAGCTGCTGTGCAACCGCGACACCTTGGTCGGCGCCATGCTCAACCTGATCGAGAATGCCCTGCAAGCGAGCGAGGCGTCGGCGCGGCTCAAGGTGCACGTGTTCCGTCGCCAGCAGGTGTTGCACCTGTGCGTGAGTGACGCCGGCAGCGGTATCGACGCCGACGTGCTGGGCCGCCTGGGCGAGCCGTTCCTGACCACCAAGGCCACCGGCACCGGCCTGGGCCTGGCCGTGGTCAAGGCCGTGGTGCGGGCGCACCAGGGTACGCTCAGCGTGCGTTCCAAGGTCGGGCGCGGCACCTGCGTGCGAGTCGAGCTGCCGTTGATCGATGGGCAACTGGCGGAGGCGCACGGATGACCATCAAGGTGCTGCTGGTCGAGGATGACCGCGTGTTACGCCAGGCGCTCGGCGATACCCTGGAAATCGGCGGTTTCGCCTACCGCGCCGTGGGCAGTGCCGAAGAGGCACTGGAGGCTGTGCTGAGCGAGGCCTTCAGCCTGGTGGTCAGTGACGTGAACATGCCGGGTATGGATGGGCATCAGTTGCTGGCGCAGTTGCGCCGCCAGCAGCCGCAACTGCCGGTGTTGCTGATGACCGCGCATGCTGCGGTGGAACGTGCCGTGGAAGCGATGCGCCAGGGCGCAGCCGATTACCTGGTCAAGCCGTTCGAGCCCAAGGCGCTGCTGTGTTTGGTGCAGCGCCATGCTGCCGGGCGCGTGAGTGCGGTGGACGAGGAGGGGCCGGTAGCCTGTGAGCCGGCCAGCCGACAATTGCTGGAGCTGGCCGCGCGCGTGGCGCGCAGCGACTCGACGGTGCTGATCTCGGGTGAGTCGGGTACCGGCAAGGAAGTGCTGGCACGCTTCATTCACCAGCAGTCCCCGCGGGCAGCCCAGCCCTTCGTGGCGATCAACTGCGCGGCGATCCCCGACAACATGCTCGAAGCCACCTTGTTTGGCCATGAGAAGGGCGCTTTCACCGGCGCCATCGCGGCCCAGGCCGGCAAGTTCGAGCAGGCCGAGGGCGGCACCTTGCTGCTCGACGAAATCTCCGAGATGCCGCTGACGTTGCAGGCCAAGCTGTTGCGGGTGTTGCAGGAGCGTGAGGTGGAGCGGGTAGGCGGGCGCAAGCCGATCAGCCTGGACATCCGCGTGCTGGCCACCACCAACCGCGATCTGGCGGGCGAAGTGGCAGCGGGGCGGTTCCGTGAAGACCTGTATTACCGATTGTCGGTGTTCCCCCTGGCCTGGTGCCCGTTGCGCGAGCGCAAGGGCGACATCCTGCAACTGGCCGAACGCCTGCTGGCCCGCCATGTCGGCAAGATGAAGCATGCGCCGGTGCGCTTGTCTGCCGAAGCGCGGGCCTGCCTGCAGGCGTATGCCTGGCCGGGTAACGTGCGCGAACTGGACAACGCCTTGCAGCGGGCGTTGATCCTGCAGCAGGGCGGGGTGATCGAGGCGGCGGATTTTTGTCTGGCCGGCGCCATTCCATTGTCGGCGGGCGCGGCGCCTTCATTGCCCGAAGTGGCGGTCGAGGTGGGTGGCCTGGGTGATGACCTGCGCCGCCATGAGTACCAGACCATCATCGACACCTTGCGCGCCGAGCGTGGCCGCCGCAAGGAGGCCGCCGAGCGGCTGGGTATCAGCCCGCGCACCTTGCGTTACAAGCTGGCACAAATGCGCGATGCCGGGTTTGACGTCGAGGCCAGCCTTTTTGGCTGATAAGCCGCAGGTGCGGGTTATGTCGGGTGCGGCCTTTGTAGGAGCGGCCTTGTGTCGCGAATGGGGCGCGTAGCGGCCCCGGCGATTTTTGCTGCGCAACAGAACCTGGGGCCGCTGCGCGCCCCATTCGCGACACAAGGCCGCTCCTACAACGGCGCGTTAAATCAGAAGGGTGGCAAGGCTGGCACCTTTGTTGCTTTACACGAGCTATCCGCCGCATGAGTGTCAAAAAAATGCGGCCGCCGGAGAGAGAAGGTCATGAGCCAAGGTGTTGAATTCAATCGTCTGATGCTGGACATGCGGGCCATGCAGGCCGACGCCATGTCGTTGCCCAAGGTGTCCGCCGCGCCTGAGCTGGCGCCGGGCCAGAGCAGCTTTGCCGACATGCTCGGCCAGGCCATCGGCAAGGTGCATGAGACCCAGCAGGCCTCCACCCAGCTGGCCAACGCCTTCGAGATTGGCAAGAGCGGCGTCGACCTGACCGACGTGATGATCGCTTCGCAAAAGGCCAGCGTTTCCATGCAGGCGATGACCCAGGTGCGCAACAAGCTGGTCCAGGCGTACCAGGACATCATGCAGATGCCGGTTTGAGGACGGACGTAACCCATGGCTGAAGCAGTCGTCGACAACGCCCCCGCCAAGAGCGGCCAGCCAGCGTCCAAGCCGCCGCTGTTCGGTATGGCGTTTCTGGAAAACATCTCGCAGATGCCCATGCTGCGTCAGGTCGGCCTCATGGTCGGCTTGGCCGCGAGCGTGGCCATCGGCTTTGCCGTGGTGCTGTGGTCGCAACAGCCCGACTACCGGCCGCTGTACGGCAGCCTGTCGGGCATGGACACCAAGCAGGTCATGGAAACCCTGGCCGCTGCAGACATTCCCTACAACGTCGAGCCCAATTCCGGCGCTCTGCTGGTCAAGGCCGACGACCTCTCCCGTGCGCGCCTGAAACTGGCGGCCGCAGGCGTGGCACCGAGCGATGGCAATGTCGGTTTCGAACTGCTCGACAAGGAGCAGGGCCTGGGCACCAGCCAGTTCATGGAGGCCACCCGCTATCGCCGCAGCCTCGAAGGTGAACTGGCGCGCACAGTGTCCAGCCTGAACAACGTCAAGGGCGCACGCGTGCACCTGGCGATCCCGAAAAGCTCGGTGTTCGTGCGTGACGAACGCAAGCCCAGCGCCTCGGTACTGGTCGAATTGTACCCAGGCCGCGCGCTGGAAGCCGGGCAGGTGATGGCGATCGTCAACCTGGTCGCCACCAGCGTGCCAGAGCTGGACAAGTCGCAGGTCACCGTCGTCGACCAGAAGGGCAACCTGCTGTCCGAGCAGTTGCAGGACACCGCCCTGACCATGGCGGGCAAGCAGTTCGACTACAGCCGCCGCATGGAAAGCATGCTCACCCAGCGCGTGCACAATATCCTGCAGCCGGTGTTGGGCAATGACCGCTACAAGGCCGAAGTGTCCGCCGACCTGGACTTCAGTGCGGTGGAATCGACGTCCGAGCAGTTCAACCCGGACCAGCCGGCGCTGCGCAGCGAGCAGTCGGTCGACGAGCAGCGCGCCAGCAGCCAGGGCCCACAAGGCGTGCCGGGTGCACTGAGCAACCAGCCACCGGGTGCTGCCTCCGCGCCGCAAACCACCGCCGCAGCCGCCACCCCGGCCCCTGCCATCCAGCCTGGCCAACCGCTGGTGGATGCCAACGGCCAGCAGATCATGGACCCGGCCACCGGCCAGCCAATGCTCGCGCCGTACCCGTCGGACAAGCGTCAGCAGAGCACCAAGAACTTCGAGCTGGACCGCTCCATCAGCCACACCCGTCAGCAGCAGGGCCGCATGACCCGCCTGTCGGTAGCGGTGGTGGTCGACGACCAGCTCAAGGTCGACCCTGCTAGCGGCGAAGCCACCCGTGCGCCGTGGGGCGCCGAGGACTTGGCGCGCTTTACCCGCCTGGTGCAGGACGCGGTCGGCTTCGATGCCAGCCGCGGCGACAGCGTGACGGTAATCAACGTGCCGTTCGCCGCCGACCGTGGCGAAGAAATCGCCGACATCGCCTTCTATCAGCAGCCGTGGTTCTGGGACATCGTCAAGCAAGTGCTGGGCGTAGTGTTCATCCTGGTGCTGGTGTTCGGCGTACTGCGGCCGGTGCTCAACAACATCACCGGGGGCGGCAAGCAGGCTGCCTCGGATAGCGACATGGAGCTGGGCGGCATGATCGGTCTGGATGGCGAACTGGCCAACGACCGCGTCAGTCTGGGTGGCCCGACAAGCATTCTGTTGCCAAGCCCGAGCGAGGGTTACGAGGCACAGCTCAACGCAATCAAAGGCCTGGTGGCCGAAGACCCGGGCCGCGTGGCCCAGGTCGTGAAAGACTGGATCAACGCCGATGAGTGATAACCGAGCCGTTACCGCCAAGCTGAGCCGTGTCGACAAAGCGGCGATCCTCCTGCTCTCGCTGGGCGAAACTGATGCTGCCCAGGTTCTGCGGCACATGGGGCCCAAGGAAGTGCAGCGGGTGGGTGTGGCCATGGCGCAGATGGGCAACGTGCACCGCGACCAGGTCGAGCAGGTGATGAGCGAGTTCGTCGACATCGTTGGCGACCAGACCAGCCTGGGCGTGGGCTCCGACGGTTATATCCGCAAGATGCTCAACCAGGCCCTGGGCGAAGACAAGGCCAACGGCCTGATCGACCGCATCCTGCTGGGCGGCAACACCAGCGGCCTGGACAGCCTCAAGTGGATGGAGCCGCGTGCCGTGGCCGATGTGATCCGCTACGAGCACCCGCAGATCCAGGCCATCGTGGTCGCCTACCTGGACCCTGACCAGGCCGGTGAAGTGCTGAGCAACTTCGACCACAAGGTGCGGTTGGATATCATCCTGCGCGTATCTTCGCTCAACACCGTGCAACCGGCAGCGCTCAAGGAGCTGAACCAGATTCTCGAGAAGCAGTTCTCGGGCAACTCCAATGCCGCGCGGACCACCTTGGGTGGTATCAAGCGTGCCGCTGACATCATGAACTTCCTCGACAGCTCGGTGGAAGGTGCGCTGATGGACTCGATCCGCGAGGTCGACAACGACCTGTCGGAGCAGATCGAAGACCTGATGTTCGTCTTCAACAACCTGGCCGATGTCGACGACCGCGGTATCCAGGCGCTGTTGCGCGAGGTGTCCTCCGACGTACTGGTGGTGTCGCTCAAGGGCGCCGACGAGCGGGTCAAGGACAAGATCTTCAAGAACATGTCCAAGCGTGCCTCGGAACTGCTGCGCGACGACCTGGAGGCCAAGGGGCCGGTGCGGGTCAGCGACGTGGAAACGGCGCAGAAGGAAATCCTCACCATCGCTCGCCGCATGGCCGAGGCTGGCGAGATCGTGCTCGGTGGCAAGGGCGCCGAGGAAATGATCTGATCCATCCTCGTGTAGGAGCGGCCTTGCGTCGCGAAAGGGCCGCAGAGCGGACCCGGCGATATAGGTTGCGACGCTGAAATCCAGGGGCCGCTTCGCAGCCCTTTCGCGACGCAAGGCCGCTCCTACACGGGGCCGCGTTGCTTGCAGATGGTTTTTGAGTACCTGAGAACATGTCCAGCAAAGAGCACCACCCCAGCGACCTGATTCGCGCCCGCGACCTCGAGGGCGTCGACGTCTGGGCGCTTCCCAGCTTCGACCCGCAGCCTGAGCCGCAACCCGAGCCTGAGCCGGAACCGGTAGCCATCGAGGAAGAAGTCGAGGAGGTACCGCTGGAAGAAGTCCAGCCGCTGACCCTCGAAGAGCTCGAAGCGATTCGCCAGGAGGCCTACAACGAAGGCTTCGCCACCGGTGAGCGCGAGGGCTTTCACAGCACCCAGCTGAAGGTGCGCCAGGAGGCCGAACAGGCCCTGGCAGCCAAGCTGGGCAGCCTCGAGCAGTTGATGGCGAACCTGATGGAGCCCATTGCCGAACAGGACACGCACATCGAGAAAACCCTGGTGCACCTGGTCGCGCACATGACCCGCCAGGTGATCGGCCGCGAGTTGCGCAATGACTCCAGCCAGATCACCCAGGTGCTGCGCGAAGCCCTCAAGCTGCTGCCGATGGGCGCCGACAACATCCGCATCCATCTCAACCCCCAGGATTTCGAACTGGCCAAGGCCTTGCGCGAACGCCATGAAGAAAACTGGCGCCTGCTTGAAGACGAAGCCCTGCTGCCGGGTGGCTGCCGCATCGAGACGGCGCACAGCCGCATCGACGCCAGCATGGAGACGCGTATCGAGAAGGCCGTGGCGCAGTTGTTCGACCAGCTTCACGACCATTCCCTGCACCCGGCGCCAGCGGATATGTCCATCGACCTGGACCACCCCGATGCGCCTTGATCGCACCAGTTTCGGCAAGCGCCTGGGCAGTTACGCCGAGGCGATCGAACTGCCGGCGCAACCCATCGTCGAAGGCCGCCTGCTGCGCATGGTCGGCCTCACCCTGGAGGCCGAAGGCCTGCGCGCCGCAGTGGGCAGCCGCTGCCTGGTGATCAACGACGACAGCTACCACCCGGTGCAGGTAGAAGCTGAAGTCATGGGCTTTTCCGGCACCAAGGTGTTCCTCATGCCGGTTGGCAGCATCGTCGGTATCGCCCCCGGCGCACGGGTGGTGCCGCTGGATGACGGCGGCCGCCTGCCGATGGGCATGAGCATGCTCGGGCGGGTGCTGGACGGCGCCGGGCGCGCCCTCGATGGCAAGGGCGGCATGAAGGCCGAAGACTGGGTGCCGATGGACGGCCCGGTCATCAACCCGCTCAACCGCGACCCCATCAGCGTGCCGCTGGATGTGGGCATTCGCAGCATCAATGGCCTGCTCACCGTCGGTCGCGGCCAGCGCCTGGGCCTGTTCGCCGGTACCGGCGTGGGTAAGTCGGTGTTGCTGGGCATGATGACGCGCTTCACCGAAGCCGAGATCATCGTCGTCGGGCTGATCGGCGAGCGGGGCCGCGAGGTGAAGGAATTCATCGAGCATATTCTCGGTGAAGAAGGCCTCAAGCGCTCGGTGGTGGTCGCATCGCCTGCCGATGATGCGCCGCTGATGCGCCTGCGCGCTGCCATGTATTGCACGCGTATCGCCGAGTACTTCCGCGACAAGGGCAAGAATGTGCTGTTGTTGATGGATTCGCTGACCCGTTTTGCCCAGGCCCAGCGTGAAATCGCCCTGGCCATCGGTGAGCCGCCGGCCACCCGCGGTTACCCGCCGTCGGTGTTCGCCAAGCTGCCCAAGCTGGTGGAGCGCGCCGGTAATGGCGAGGCCGGTGGCGGCTCGATCACCGCGTTCTACACGGTCTTGTCGGAAGGCGATGACCAGCAGGACCCAATCGCCGACTCGGCGCGGGGTGTGCTCGACGGCCACTTCGTGCTGTCGCGCCGCCTGGCCGAGGAAGGCCACTACCCGGCGATCGACATCGAAGCCTCGATCAGCCGGGTCATGCCCCAGGTGGTCGATAGCGACCATTTGCGCCAGGCGCAAAAATTCAAGCAACTGTGGTCGCGCCTGTCGCAGAGCCGCGACCTGATCAGCGTGGGTGCCTATGTGCCGGGTGGCGACCCGGAGACGGACCTGGCCATCGCCCTGCAATCGCGGCTGGTGGACTTTTTACGCCAAGGCCTGGACGAGAACGTCGGCATGGCGCAGAGCCGCGAGCAGCTGGGGGCGATCTTCACGCCTCCGGCGGCGGGCTGATAGGCCATGGCGCTGCCTGGACGTGCTGCGCGCCTGGCGCCGGTGGTGACCATGGCCGAAGAGGCCGAGCGCAAGGCTGCCCAGCGCCTTGGGCACTTCCAGCAGCAGGTGGCCCAGGCGCAGGTGAAGCTGGCCGAGCTCGAGCGCTTTCGTGAAGACTACCAACTGCAGTGGATCAGCCGCGGCGGGCAGGGCGTCGATGGCAACTGGCTGGTCAACTACCAGCGCTTCCTCGGGCAATTGGAAACGGCCATGACCCAGCAGCGCCAGAGCCTTACCTGGCACCAGAACAACCTGAACAACGCCCGCGGCACCTGGCAACAGGCCTATGCCCGAGTGGAGGGGTTGCGCAAGTTGGTGCAACGTTACCTGGACGAAGCACGGCGGGCCGAAGACAAGCGCGAACAGCGACTGCTCGACGAACTGTCCCAGCGCCTGCCGCGGCAAAGCCACTTTTAACTTGCACCGGCCTGCGCGCCGCAGGCGGGGCCGTGTGCTTGCCACCCATGCCATCGCCTGCTAAACCTTAAAAGAGTTGCATCCGCCATCATCGAAGGAATCGCTAGCATGGCAGTCGAAACTGATTTTTCGCAGGACGGGAAAAAGCTGACGATCAAGATCACAGGGCGCTTCGATTTCGGCAAGCATCAGGAGTTTCGTGATGCCTACGAGCGCCAGAACGACCAGCCTGACTCGGTGGTGGTCGACCTGAAGGACGCCACCTACCTCGATAGCTCCGCGCTCGGCATGCTGTTGCTATTGCGTGACCATGCAGGCGGCGACGAGGCCGACGTGCGCGTCATTCATGCCAGCTCCGACGTTCGCAAGATCCTCGCCATCTCCAATTTCGACAAACTGTTCGATATCAGTTGAGCCGTGTGATGGCTGCCGAACAGGCATTGACCGTGCTGGTTGCCGAAGACGGGGCGGCCGACCGCCTGTTGCTTGCGCAGATCGTCCGGCGCCAAGGGCACCAGGTGTTCACGGCCGAAAACGGCGAGCAGGCGGTGGCGCTGTTTGTCGAGCGGCGGCCGCAACTGGTACTGCTCGATGCGTTGATGCCGGTGATGGACGGGTTCGAGGCGGCTCGGCAGATCAAGGCCCTGGCCGGCGAGGCGCTGGTGCCGATCATCTTCCTGACCTCGCTGAACGAGGAAGACGCCCTGGTGCGCTGCCTGGAGGCTGGCGGCGATGATTTCATGGCCAAGCCTTACCGTGCGGTGATCCTCGGCGCCAAGATACGCGCCATGGACCGCCTGCGCCGGTTGCAGGCGACCGTGCTGGCCCAGCGCGACGAGATCACTCGCCACCATCACTACTTGCTCAACGAGCAGCGGGTGGCCAAGGCCGTGTTCGACAAGGTGGCCCATGCCGGTTGCCTGGCCGCGCCCAATATCCGCTACCTGCAATCGCCCTATGCGCTGTTCAACGGTGACCTGCTGCTGGCAGCGTTCACGCCGTCTGGGGACATGCAGGTGCTACTGGGCGATTTCACCGGCCACGGCCTGCCTGCCGCCGTCGGCGCCATGCCCCTGGCCGAGGTGTTCTACGGCATGACGGCCAAGGGCTACGGCCTGGCGCAGACGCTGCGCGAGATGAACGCCAAGCTTAAGCGCATCCTGCCGGTGGACATGTTCTGCTGTGCGTTGATGCTCAACCTCAGCGTGCAGCGCGGTTCGGTGGAGGTGTGGAACGGCGGCATGCCTGACGGCTATCGCTTGTCGGCGGGCGGTGAGGTGCTGTCGGCGTTGGTCTCGCGCCATCTGCCGCTGGGCGTTCTTGCGCCCGAGCGCTTCGATGACAGCACCGAAGTGCTGCCGTTGGCGGCAGGGGAGCGCTTGCTGTTGTTGTCGGACGGGGTGCTCGACACGGCCGATGACCAAGAACGCTTGTTCGGCGTCGAGCGCCTGCATGAGGTGTTGGCCGGCAACCGAGACTCGGTGCGCCTGTTCGATGAGGTGATGCAGGCCCTTGAGCGTTTCGGTGGGCGGCCTCGGGACGACATCAGCTTGTGTGACATCCGCATGTTCACGGCGGATGAGCGGGTGCCGGCGCCAATGATCTACGCTGAACGCGGCCGGCCCAGCCCGCTCGACTGGTCGCTCGGCTTCGAACTGCGCGGCGATAGCCTGAGGCGGTTCAACCCGGTGCCGTACCTGGTGCAACTGTTGCAGGAGATCCACCCGCTGCGCTCGCGCACCGGCAGCCTGCACAGTGTGCTCAGCGAGCTGTTTTCCAATGCCCTGGAGCATGGGGTGCTGGGCTTGGATTCGCGGCTCAAGCGCGATGTTGAGGGCTTTGCCGACTACTATCGAGAGCGTGCCCGGCGATTGGGGGCTTTGGCTGACGGCTTCGTGCGCATCGACCTCAAGGTTGAACCCCATGCCCAGGGCGGGCGTCTGATGATCGAGGTGCGTGACAGTGGCGCAGGGTTCGATGTGCAGCAGGTATTGTCGCGGCCAGCGCAGGAGCAGTGTTTGAGTGGCCGGGGTGTGAACCTGGTGCGGCGGCTCGGCAGCGACGCTCAGTGGTGCGAAGGTGGCCGCTGTGCGCGGGTCGAGTTTGTCTGGTGAGTGCTTGGGGTGAGCGCTTTTGTAGAGGGCCACGCCCTGGCTCGGGCATAATCTGGCTTGATCAAGGAGTGAACAAGTGACTGAGATTCATATCGACCACAAGGTGCTCAGTGATCTGCGTGAGGTCATGGAGGATGGCTACCTGCATCTGGTGCAGACATTCCTGGATGACTCCGAGCGTCGCCTGAGCGAATTGCACGCCGCCAAGAGTGCCGACGAGCTGGGTTCGGCCGCGCATAGTTTCAAGGGCAGCAGCAGCAACATGGGGGCTGTCGCCCTGGCCGGCTTGTGTCAGCAACTGGAAGACCGCGTACGGCAGCCACCCTTGTATGGCATCGAGGACCTGATCAACCGCATCGACCTTGAATATATGGAGGTTCGGCGCTTCTACCGCGGTGAGGAACACCGCATCTCGGCAGGCTGATGCACACTTGGCCTGAGTCTTGCCTGTCTTTGCCCGGATGATTACTCAGTTTCTGGCGCGGAGACCGCTCAATGCCTGTCGCACCCAATCCTTTGTTGCAAGCAAACGCCGTAGGCAAGTCGTCGCGAGCGGCCAGCTCGATGACGGACAAGCCGTTACAGGCGCTGGGCGGCGCGGGCGGCGGCTTCGATCAGGTCATGGCCAAACAGAAAACCTTCGGGCAGGACGACAAGGTCGCCCAGGCCAAGCCCAAGGACAAGCCAGAGCCGGCGCAAGGCGGCAAAAAAGAGGCTGCCGACAAGCCAGCGGTTGCCGATGACGGCAACAAATTGCCAAGCGATGATCAGGCCGATACGGGGCTGAGCGACGCCAACCTGGTGGCCGGCCAGGTCACCGATGCGCAACCCGGTGCGCAATTGATTCAAGCCCAGGCCGAGGCGGTCGCCCCGGTGCTGCAAGCTGCCGCTGCGCAGTCGCTGGCGAGCGCCGCGCTGCCAGAAGAGGCGCCCGCCGAAGAAGCCTTCGACCCTGACGCCGACCCCTTGGCCAACCTGCCGACCTTGCGCCTGGCGCTGGAGCAGAGCGCTCAGGCCAAGGGCACCACCTCGGCACACGCTGTGGACCCTTCGCAGGCCCAGGGCGACGAGGCTAGCGTCAATACCTTGGCGAACCTGATCGACAACGCCGAGGGTGAGGCGGGTGAGCCGGGTGGCAAGGCCTTTGGCGCGCTGCTCGAAGATGGCTTGAAAGACACCAAGGCTGCCAGCAGCGACACGCGCATCGACGATTTCGCCGATCGCCTGGCCAGCCTGACCCAGGCGGCCACGGCGAAGACCGCCAATGCCGTGCCGGCGAATGCCAGCCCATTGCACCAGCCGCTGCCGATGAACCAGAGCGCCTGGACCGAGGGCCTGGTCAATCGGGTCATGTACTTGTCCAGCCAGAACCTCAAATCGGCGGATATCCAGTTGGAGCCGGCGGAGTTGGGGCGGCTGGACATTCGCGTCAATGTAGCGACGGACCAGTCGACCCAGGTGACGTTCATCAGCGGCCACGCTGGCGTGCGTGATGCGCTCGACAGCCAGCTGCACCGGCTGCGGGAGTTGTTTGCCCAGCAGGGCTTGGCGCAGCCGGATGTCAACGTTGCTGACCAGTCGCGGGGGCAGCAGCAACACCAGCAGGCGCAGGAGCAGGGCAGTAATCTGTCTGGGGTTGCGGCACGGCAGGGGGCCGGGCAGGGCGGCGTAGAACAGGGCGAGAGCGCTGGCGCAGTTGAGCAGCAGGTGGTGATTGGCGACAGTGCGGTTGATTATTACGCGTGATGGCAGGGTGCATGTCGTTAGGTTTTAGCGCCTTTGAGATCGAGCGCCGCCCGCGCGGCGCTTCGCGGGGCAAGTCGGATCGCCGCACCGCCGCTCCCACATCTGTTTCGGGCCAGTGAGGTCTGTGACATTTGCGCGCGACCGCCTTGTTTGTCCGACGCGATACTGAGGCGAACATCAAGGGGCCGCGCGCCAATGCCTCAGGAATAACTGGCCCGAAACAGATGTGGGAGCGGGCTTGCCCCGCGAAGCGCCGCGCGGGCGGCGCTCGATCTCACAGGCGCTGCACATCCAACGACAAGCCCAACGACAAACCCCTCCGAACCTCATTCCATCCCCCTCCCCAAAACCTGGCATAACACTTGCTCAAGCCACGTCATCCTCCTGTGAACCCCCGATGGACGACGGATTATTGGCATGGCGAAAACCGAAGCAGTAAAAGACCCCGCCACAAAAGGCAAACTCAAGCTGATCCTGCTGTTGGTGCTGGGCCTGGTACTGGCAATCGGCCTTTCGGTGGGCGCCACCTGGTTCATCATGCACAAGAGCGAGCCGGCCCCCGCAGCCGACCCGGCCGCTGCCAACGCCAAGCCCGCGGCCCTCTACGAAGCCCTCACCCCAGCCTTCGTGGTCAATTTCAACCAGAACGGTCGCCAGCGCTACATGCAACTGAGCATCACCTTGCAAGGCCGCAACCAGGCCGACCTGGACGCCCTCAAGGTGCACATGCCGGTGATTCGCAACAACCTGGTGATGATGTTCTCCGGGCAAGGCTTCGATACCTTGGCCAGCAGCCCGGTCGGGCAGGAAATGCTGCGTCAGAAAGCCACCGCCGTGGTCCAGGAAGTCGCACAGAAGGAAGTCGGCAAGCCGGTCATCGACCAGTTGCTGTTCACCAATTTCGTATTGCAGTAGGAGTCCGCAATGGCCGTACAGGACCTGCTGTCCCAGGATGAAATCGATGCGCTGTTGCACGGTGTCGACGACGGTCTGGTGCAGACCGAAAGCGCTTCCGAGCCAGGCAGTATCAAAAGCTACGACCTGACCAGCCAGGATCGGATCGTGCGCGGTCGCATGCCGACCCTGGAAATGATCAACGAGCGCTTTGCCCGCTACACCCGCATCAGCATGTTCAACCTGCTGCGCCGCTCCGCCGACGTGGCGGTGGGCGGCGTGCAGGTGATGAAGTTCGGCGAGTACGTGCATTCGCTGTATGTGCCGACCAGCCTCAACCTGGTCAAGATCAAGCCGCTGCGTGGCACTTCGCTGTTCATCCTCGACGCCAAGCTGGTGTTCAAGCTGGTGGACAACTTCTTCGGGGGTGACGGCCGTCACGCCAAGATCGAAGGCCGTGAGTTCACCCCGACCGAGCTGCGGGTGGTGCGTATGGTCCTTGACCAGTGCTTCGTCGACCTCAAGGAAGCCTGGCAGGCGATCATGCCGGTCAACTTCGAGTACATGAACTCCGAGGTCAACCCGGCCATGGCCAACATCGTCGGTCCCAGTGAGGCGGTGGTGGTGTCGACCTTCCACATCGAGCTGGACGGCGGTGGCGGCGACCTGCACGTGACCATGCCGTACTCGATGATCGAGCCGGTGCGCGAGATGCTGGATGCCGGCTTCCAGTCTGACCTGGACGACCAGGACGAGCGCTGGGTCAAGGCCCTGCGCGAGGACGTGCTGGACGTTGCCGTGCCCTTGACCGCCACCGTCGCCCGCCGCCAGCTGAAGCTGCGCGACATCCTGCACATGCAGCCGGGCGATGTGATCCCGGTGGAGCTGCCCGAACACCTGGTGTTGCGCGCCAACGGCGTGCCGTCGTTCAAGGCGCGCCTGGGCTCGCACAAGGGCAACCTGGCGCTGCAGATCATCGACCCGATCGAACGCCGCTGACGGCGTGCCGGTCGCTCACTACGAATTGAATGCCTGTCGAGGAAATCATGGCTAACGAAAACGAGATCACCTCCCCAGAGGATCAGGCCCTGGCCGACGAATGGGCTGCGGCGCTGGAGGAAACCGGTGACGCCGGCCAAGCCGATATCGATGCGCTGCTGGGCGGCGACACCGGCAACAGCGGCGCGGGCCGCCTGCCGATGGAAGAGTTCGCCAGCTCGCCGCGGCCGAACGAAAATGTCAGCCTGGAAGGCCCCAACCTGGACGTGATCCTGGATATCCCGGTGAACATTTCCATGGAAGTGGGCAGTACCGAGATCAACATCCGCAACCTGCTGCAGCTCAACCAGGGTTCGGTGATCGAACTCGATCGCCTGGCCGGTGAGCCGCTCGACGTGCTGGTCAACGGCACCTTGATCGCCCATGGCGAAGTGGTGGTGGTCAACGAGAAGTTCGGCATCCGCCTGACCGACGTGATCAGCCCCAGCGAACGTATCAAGAAGCTGCGCTGAGTGAAGGGCTCGATGCGCGCCAGCGCCGCCTTTGCCGGGCTGTTCGCCAGCCAGTTGGCCTGTGCGGCGGCCAGCCCTGCGGCGACCACCGCCGCCGCACCCGGCAGCCTGAGTGGGCAACTGGCGCAGATGGTCTTTGGCCTGCTGCTGGTGGTGGGCCTGATCTTCTTCCTGGCCTGGTTGTTGCGCCGTATGCAAGGCACGGCGGTCAAGGGTGGGCAGGTGATCGAGATCGTCGGCAGCCGGGCCATCGGCCCGCGTGACCGGCTGTTGCTGGTGCAGGTCGGCAAGGAGCAGATCCTGATCGGCCATACCCCAGGCAGTATCGAGGCTTTGCATGTGCTGGCCGAACCCGTGGAAGTGCCCGCCACTGCTCGTCAGGCGACGCCGGAGTTCGCCCAGCGGCTGATGGAGCTGATGGGCAAGGACCCTAAGGACAACAAGTGATGATCGGCGTGCTGCGCATGATGTTGACTCTGGCGCTGCTGCTGGCCGCGCCGTTGGCCCTGGCCGCCGACCCGCTGTCGATCCCGGCCATTACCCTGTCCAATGGGGCGGACGGGCAGCAGGAGTATTCGGTCAGCCTGCAGATCCTGCTGATCATGACGGCGCTGAGTTTCATCCCGGCGTTCGTCATCCTGATGACCAGCTTCACCCGCATCATCATCGTCTTCTCGATTTTGCGTCAGGCCCTGGGTTTGCAGCAGACGCCTTCGAACCAGATCCTGACCGGCATGGCGCTGTTCTTGACCATGTTCATCATGGCGCCGGTGTTCGACCGGGTGAACCAGGATGCCCTGCAGCCGTACCTGAAGGAACAGATGACCGCCCAGCAGGCCATCGACAAAGCCCAGGGGCCACTCAAGGACTTCATGCTGGCACAAACCCGGCAGAGCGACCTGGACCTGTTCATGCGCCTGTCCAAGCGCACCGACATCGCCGGCCCCGACCAGGTGCCGCTGACCATCCTGGTACCGGCCTTCGTCACCTCCGAGCTCAAGACCGCGTTCCAGATCGGTTTCATGATCTTCATCCCGTTCCTGATCATCGACATGGTGGTCGCCAGCGTGCTGATGGCGATGGGTATGATGATGCTGTCACCGCTGATCATTTCGCTGCCGTTCAAGATCATGCTGTTCGTCCTGGTCGATGGCTGGGCGCTGATCATGGGCACCCTGGCCAGTAGTTTCGGCGGCGTCTGACGCTGCCAAGGAGAGCCACGCATGACCCCTGAAGTTGCTGTCGACCTGTTCCGCGATGCCCTCTGGATGACCACGCTGATGGTCGCCATCCTGGTGGTGCCGAGCCTGCTGGTGGGCCTGATGGTGGCGATGTTCCAGGCTGCCACGCAGATCAACGAACAGACCCTGAGCTTTCTGCCGCGCCTGCTGGTGATGCTGGTTACGCTGATCGTCGCCGGGCCATGGCTGGTGCAGAAGTTCATGGAATACATCACCACCCTCTACACCAGCATTCCGCAGCTGATCGGTTGATACGGCCATGCTGGAGCTGACCGACGCGCAGATCGGCACCTGGGTCGCCACCTTCATCCTGCCGTTGTTCCGGGTGACGGCGGTGCTGATGACCATGCCGATCTTTGGCACGCGCATGCTGCCGGCGCGGGTGCGCCTGTACGTGGCGGTGGCCATCACCGTGGTGATCGTGCCGGCGCTGCCGCCGTTGCCCGAATTCGACCCGTTGAGCCTGCAGGGGCTGCTGCTGTGTGGTGAGCAGGTCATCGTCGGGGCGTTGTTCGGTTTCTCGTTGCAGTTGCTGTTCCAGGCCTTCGTCATCGCCGGCCAGATCGTCGCGGTGCAGATGGGCATGGCCTTCGCCTCGATGGTCGACCCGGCCAACGGTGTCAACGTCACGGTGATCAGCCAGTTCATGACCATGCTGATCAGCGTGCTGTTCCTGTTGATGAACGGGCACCTGGTGGTGTTCGAGGTGCTCACCGAAAGCTTCACCACCTTGCCGGTAGGCAACGCGCTGGTGGTCAATCAGTTCTGGGAAATGGCCGGGCGCCTGGGCTGGGTGTTTGGCGCCGGGCTATTGCTGATCTTGCCGGTGATCGCAGCCTTGCTGGTGGTGAACATCGCCTTTGGCGTGATGACGCGTGCGGCGCCGCAGTTGAACATCTTCTCTATCGGCTTCCCGCTGACCCTGGTCATGGGCATGGGGATTTTCTGGATAGGCCTGGCCGATATTCTTTCCCACTACCAGGCATTGGCCAGCGATGCGCTGCAATGGCTGCGTGATCTGGCGAGGGCACGCTGAGCATGGCTGAAAGCGAGAGCGGTCAGGACAAAACAGAAGACCCCACCGAAAAGCGCAAACGCGACGCGCGTGAAAAAGGCGAGGTTGCCCGCTCCAAGGAGCTGAACACCGTGGCGGTGACCCTGGCCGGTGCCGGTGGCCTGCTGATGTTTGGCGGGCACCTGGCCGAGACGCTGCTGAACCTGATGCGCATGAACTTCAGCCTGACCCGCGAGATCATCGTCGACGAGCGGTCGATGGGCGCATTCCTGCTGGCCTCCGGCAAGATGGCGATCTGGGCGGTGCAGCCGGTGCTGATCTTGCTGTTCGTGATCTCGTTCGTTGCCCCTATCGCGCTGGGCGGTTTTGTATTTTCCGGCAGCCTGCTACAGCCGAAATTCAGCCGCATGAGCCCGCTGTCGGGGATCAAACGGATGTTCTCGATGAATTCCCTGACCGAATTGCTCAAGGCACTGGTCAAGTTCTTCGCGATCCTGATCGTGGCGGTGGTGGTGCTGGTCAGTGACCGCCAGGCGTTGTTGTCGATTGCCAACGAGCCGCTGGAGCAGGCGATCATCCACAGTTTGCAGGTGGTGGGTTGGAGTGCGTTGTGGATGTCGGCGGGGTTGCTGTTGATCGCGGCAGCGGACGTGCCGTTCCAGCTGTGGCAGACGCACAAGAAAATGAAGATGACCAAGCAGGAAGTGCGTGACGAGTACAAGGACTCGGAGGGCAAGCCTGAGGTCAAGCAGCGTATTCGCCAGTTGCAGCGCGAAGCATCGCAACGGCGCATGATGGCCGCGGTGCCGCAGGCGGACGTGATCATCACGAACCCGACGCACTATGCGGTGGCGCTGCAATACGACCCGGAGAAGGGCGGGGCGGCGCCGCTGTTGCTGGCCAAGGGTACTGATTTCATGGCACTGAAAATTCGCGAAATCGGCGTTGCGCACAAGGTGCAGATTCTTGAGTCGCCGGCGCTGGCGCGGGCGATCTATTACTCCACCGAGCTTGAGCATGAGATCCCGGCGGGGTTGTACCTGGCGGTGGCGCAGGTGCTGGCGTATGTGTTCCAGATACGTCAGTACCGGTCGGGCAAGGGCAAGCGGCCGGAGCCTTTGAAAGACGATCTGCCGATTCCGCCGGATTTGCGGCGTGATGGCTGACAGGCGCCAGGCGATGGGGTTTTGGCGCCTGTGAGATCGAGCGCCGCCCGCGCGGCGCATCGCGACGCAAGGCCGCTCCTACGTTTGTTTCGGGCCAGTGAGGTCTGTGGCATTTGCGCGCGACCGCCTTGTTAGTACGACGCGATATTTAGGCGGGCGCCAAAGGGCCGCACGCCAATACCCCAGGAATAACTGGCCCGAAACAAATGTAGGAGCGGCCTTGCGTCGCGATGCGCCGCGCGGGCGGCGCTCGATCTAACTGCATTCGAAAATCCCACGGCGTACATCCAAATCCCCGGCGTACATCCAAATAGCAAAGTTGGAAGGCTTCTTGCAGAGCCACGCCCAGGCGCCCCCTGGGCGTCAAAGTTTTGCATCAAGAGGACTCGCGGTGGATCGCACTCAGTTAATCAGCAACGCCCGCCACAACCTGGCCGGTCTCGGTCGGGGCAACCTGGGCGTGCCGCTGTTGCTGCTGGTGATGTTGGCAATGATGATGTTGCCGATACCGCCGTTCTTGCTCGACGTGTTCTTCACCTTCAACATCGCCCTGTCGATCGTGGTGCTGCTGGTCTGCGTGTACGCCCTGCGCCCGCTCGACTTCGCCGCATTCCCCACCATCCTGCTGGTGGCGACCTTGCTGCGCCTGGCGCTGAACGTGGCGTCCACGCGGGTGGTCATGCTCCATGGTCAGGAGGGCCACGGCGCCGCAGGCAAGGTGATCCAGGCCTTCGGTGAAGTGGTCATCGGCGGCAATTACGTGGTCGGTGCGGTGGTGTTTGCCATCCTCATGATCATCAACTTCGTGGTGGTCACCAAGGGCGCCGGGCGTATTTCCGAGGTAAGCGCACGCTTTACCCTCGATGCGATGCCGGGCAAACAGATGGCCATCGACGCCGACCTCAACGCTGGCCTGATCGACCAGGCCCAGGCCAAGGCGCGCCGTACCGAGGTGGCCCAGGAGGCCGAGTTCTACGGCTCGATGGACGGTGCCAGCAAGTTCGTGCGCGGCGATGCCATCGCCGGCCTGTTGATCCTGTTCATCAACCTCATCGGCGGCATGCTCATCGGCATGCTCCAGCACGGCATGCCGTTCAGCGAAGCCGGCAAGGTGTATGCCCTGCTGACCATCGGTGACGGTTTGGTGGCGCAATTGCCATCACTGCTGTTGTCCACCGCCGCAGCCATCATGGTCACCCGCGCCTCGGGCTCGGAAGACATGGGCAAGCTGATCAACCGGCAGATGTTCGATTCGCCAAAGGCGCTGGCGGTGTCCGGCGGCCTGATGATCGTCATGGGCCTGGTGCCGGGCATGCCGCACGTGGCCTTCCTCAGCCTCGGCCTGATTGCCTGCGGCGGCGCCTACCTGGTGTGGAAGAAACAGCAGCAGGTCAAGGCCAAGGCCCAGGCAGAGGTGCAGCGCCAGCAGGACCTGCTGCCCTCGCCGCAGCGTGCGCTGGAAACCAAGGAGCTGGGCTGGGACGACGTTACCCCGATCGACATGATCGGCCTGGAAGTGGGCTATCGGCTGATCCCGCTGGTCGACCGCAACCAAGGTGGCCAGTTGCTGGCGCGGATCAAGGGCGTGCGCAAGAAGCTGTCCCAGGACCTGGGCTTCCTCATGCCCACCGTGCACATTCGCGACAACCTCGACCTGCAGCCCAGTGCCTACCGCCTGACCTTGATGGGGGTGATTCTGGCCGAAGCGGAGATCTACCCGGACCGCGAGCTGGCGATCAACCCAGGCCAGGTATTTGGCACCCTCAACGGCATTGCCGCGCGCGACCCGGCGTTTGGCCTGGAGGCGGTGTGGATCGACGTTGGCCAGCGCTCCCAGGCGCAGTCGCTGGGCTACACCGTGGTGGACGCCAGTACCGTGGTGGCCACCCACCTCAACCAGATCCTGCAAAAGCACTGTCACGAGCTGATCGGCCACGAAGAGGTCCAGCAACTGCTGCAGGTGCTGGGCAAGGCTTCGCCTAAACTTGCAGAAGAGCTGGTGCCGGGTGTCATTTCCTTGTCGGGCTTGCTCAAGGTCTTGCAGGCGTTGTTGTCCGAGCAGGTACCGGTGCGCGACATCCGCAGCATCGCCGAGGCTATCGCCAACAACGCCGGCAAGAGTCAAGATACCGCCGCGCTGGTCGCGGCGGTGCGCGTCGGATTGTGTCGCGCCATCGTGCAAAGCATTGTCGGCGTTGAGTCGGAGCTGCCGGTGATTACCCTGGAGCCAAGGTTGGAACAGATTTTGCTCAATAGTCTGCAAAGGGCCGGGCAGGGTCAGGAAGACGGTGTTCTTCTGGAACCGAGCATGGCCGAAAAGCTGCAGCGTTCGCTGATTGACGCGGCCCAGCGCCAAGAGATGCAGGGCCAGCCGGCCATTCTTCTGGTCGCCGGCCCGATCCGCGCCATGCTGTCGCGCTTCGGTCGCCTGGCTGTACCGAATTTGCATGTTCTGGCGTATCAGGAAATACCTGACAACAAGCAAGTCACCATCGTTGCCACCGTGGGCCCTAACGGCTGAGGTAGTGGATAATGCAAGTTAAGCGATTTTTCGCCGCCGATATGCGTCAGGCCATGAAGCTGGTCCGGGATGAGCTTGGCTCCGATGCCGCCATCATCGGTAACCGCCGCATTGCCGGTGGTGTCGAATTGACGGCGGCGCTGGACTACAAGCTGTCCGCACTGGCCCCGCGCGTACCCAACGCCGAGCTTGAAGAAGAGCTGCGCAAGACCCACACGCGTATCGCCACGGCCCAGGCCGAACTGGATCAGCGCAGCGACAGCAGCGACAACAACCGCCAATTGTTCGCCGGGCAGTCGCTGACCGCCTCGGAACCCTTGGTCGAGCCGCACGTGGATGCACCGGCGCCTGCCGCTGCGCCCAGCCCGGCGCCGGTCGACCCACGGCTGTTCGATGCCATGCGCTCGGAGCTGTCGGGCCTGCGCGAGCTGCTGGAAGTGCAACTCGGCTCGCTGGCCTGGAGCCAGCTGCAAGGCAGCAAGCCCCAGCAAGCCAACCTCTGGCGCCGCCTGCAGCGCATCGGCCTGTCCGGCCCGATTGCCCGTGAGCTGCTTGAACTCACCACCGAGATCGAAGAGCCGCGCCAGGCCTGGCGCATGCTGCTGGCGCACCTGGCGCGGATGATCGAGATTCCCGAGGTCGAGCCGATCGAAGAGGGCGGTGTGATCGCCATGGTCGGCCCGGCCGGCATGGGCAAGACCACCACCCTGGCCAAGCTGGCCGCGCGTTACGTGCTCAAGTACGGCGCCCCGCAGCTGGCGTTGGTGAGCATGGACAGCTTCCGCATCGGTGCCCAGGAGCAGCTCAAGACCCTGGGGCGTATCCTCAACGTGCCGGTGACCTATGTCGACCCGGGCCAGTCGCTGGCCCAAGCGCTGGAGCCGCTGCTGCGCAAACGCGTGGTGCTGATCGATACCGCCGGCCTGCAGGCCAGCGACCCGGCCTTGCGCATGCAGCTCGAAACCCTGGCGAGCCGCGGCATCGCCTCGAAGAACTACCTGGTGCTGGCAACCACCAGCCAGAAGCAGGTGCTGACGGCCGCCTACCACAGCTACAAGCGGTGTGGCCTGGCCGGTTGCATCCTGACCAAACTCGATGAAACGGCAAGCCTCGGCGATGTGCTGAGCCTTGCCATCAGTCATGAATTGCCGGTGGCCTACCTGACCGATGGGCCACGTATTCCTGACGATTTGCACTTGCCACGGGCGCACCAACTGGTAACGCGCGCGGTCAATGTGCAACAGCAGGATGAGCCCAGCGAAGAGGCCATGGCCGACATGTTCGCTGATCTCTACCACAACCCACGGCGAGCGGGTTGATGATGAAGCGTGTGCAAAGTAGCTATGCCAAGGGGCACGCAGAATTGCCTCACGTGTGGCCTGAGTCCCAGCGAGACAAGGTAAAGAACAGACATGGGTAGCATGCATCCCGTACAGGTGATCGCCGTGACCGGTGGCAAAGGTGGCGTCGGCAAAACTAACGTTTCAGTGAACCTGTCTCTGGCGCTGGCCGAGCTTGGCCGCAGGGTCATGTTGCTGGACGCCGACCTGGGCCTGGCCAATGTCGACGTATTGCTTGGGCTTACCCCCAAACGCACCCTGGCCGATGTCATCGAAGGGCGCTGCGAGCTGCGCGATGTGATGCTGCAGGGGCCGGGCGGAGTGCGCATCGTGCCGGCGGCCTCCGGCACCCAGAGTATGGTGCACCTGGCGCCGGCCCAGCACGCCGGCCTGATCCAGGCCTTCAGCGATGTCGGCGACAACCTCGACGTGCTGGTGATCGACACCGCTGCAGGTATTGGTGACTCGGTGGTCAGCTTCGTTCGCGCGGCCCAGGAAGTGCTGCTGGTGGTCTGCGACGAGCCCACCTCGATCACCGACGCCTATGCGCTGATCAAGCTGCTCAACCGCGATTACGGCATGAACCGCTTCCGCGTGCTGGCCAACATGGCCCAGAGCCCGCAGGAAGGGCGCAACCTCTTCGCCAAGTTGACCAAGGTCACCGACCGCTTCCTCGACGTGGCCCTGCAGTATGTCGGCGCCGTGCCGTACGACGAGTGCGTGCGCAAGGCGGTGCAGAAGCAGCGGGCAGTTTACGAAGCGTTCCCGCGCTCCAAGTGCGCGCTGGCCTTCAAGGCCATTGCGCAGAAGGTCGACAGCTGGCCGTTGCCGGCCAACCCGCGCGGGCACCTGGAGTTCTTCGTCGAGCGTCTGGTGCAGCCCACCAGCGCAGGACCGGTACTATGAGTGCGAGCGGCTTCAAGATGTACAGCAGGGCGTCGAAAGACGCCCAGTACGAGCTGATCGAACGCTACGCCCCGCTGGTCAAGCGCATTGCCTACCACCTGCTGGCGCGGCTGCCGGCCAACGTCCAAGTCGAAGACCTGATCCAGGCCGGCATGATCGGCCTGCTGGAAGTGGCCAACAAGTACGACGCCAGCAAGGGCGCCAGCTTCGAAACCTACGCCGGTATCCGCATCCGCGGCGCGATGCTCGATGAGGTGCGCAAAGGCGATTGGGCACCGCGTTCGGTGCACCGCAACACACGCATGGTCAGTGACGCAATGCGCGCTGTTGAAGCAAGAACCGGTCGCGACGCTAAAGATCACGAAGTTGCGGCCGAACTCCAATTGAGTCTCGACGATTACTACGGGATTTTGAACGATACCTTAGGCAGCCGGCTGTTCAGCTTCGACGACCTGTTGCAGGACGGCGAGCACGAAGGGCTGCACGAGGACGGCGCCAGTGGCCAGGTCGAGCCGTCGCGCGATCTTGAAGACGAGCGCTTCCAGGCTGCCCTGACCGATGCCATTGCCAACCTGCCAGAGCGCGAGCGGCTGGTGCTGGCGCTGTACTACGACGAAGAGCTGAACCTCAAGGAAATCGGTGAGGTGCTGGGGGTCAGCGAGTCGCGCGTAAGCCAGCTGCACAGCCAGTGCGCCGCACGTTTGCGCAGCCGTCTGGGTGAATGGCGGGCGCGCTGAGTGCCAACCGTTCGCCGTTGAAGACGCTGCAGTCGTTTCACGTTGTGCCGAATTGAATGAATGCGTGCTCGGGGGCCGAGCGCGTTTGAGACTGCTTGGAGGTCTAATTGGACAAGAACATGAAAATCCTCATCGTTGACGACTTTTCGACGATGCGGCGGATCATCAAGAACCTGCTACGTGATCTGGGCTTCACCAATACCGACGAAGCCGATGACGGCACCACGGCGTTGCCGATGCTGGAAAACGGCCACTACGACTTCCTGGTGACCGACTGGAACATGCCGGGCATGTCCGGTATCGACCTGCTGCGTAAAGTCCGCGCCAGCGAGAAGCTGAAAACCATGCCGGTACTGATGGTGACCGCCGAAGCCAAGCGCGACCAGATCATCGAAGCGGCCCAGGCCGGCGTCAATGGTTACGTGGTCAAGCCGTTCACCGCTCAGGTGCTCAAAGAAAAGATCGAGAAGATCTTCGAACGCGTCAACGGCTGAGTCACGTCAGGGGGCGCGCCATGGATTCATCACAAACGTCTTTGGGGGAGTTCGAAACGACCCTGAAGAAACATGCCCAGGAATTGGTCGAGAGCCTGGAGCGGGGTCGCTTCGGCGAGGCGGTGCAGCTGATTCATCAGCTGAACCAGACCCGCGACCGTGGCCTGTACCAGGAAGTCGGCAAGCTGACCCGAGAGCTGCACAGCGCCATCGTCAGCTTCCAGATCGACCCGAACATGCCGCAGGCCGAGGAAGTCTCGCAGATCACCGACGCCACCGAGCGCCTGTCCTATGTGGTCAAGCTGACCGAGGGTGCGGCCAACCGCACCATGGACCTGGTCGAGGAAAGCACGCCGGTGCTCAACGACCTGGCAGGTGAGGCCAAGGCACTGAGCGTGGACTGGCAGCGCTTCATGCGCCGCGAAGTCGCTGCGCCAGAATTCCGTGACCTGGTCAAGCGGGTCGACAGTTTCCTGACGCACAGTGCCGAAGGCAACCGCAAGGTTTCCGGCCACCTCAACGACATTCTGCTGGCTCAGGACTACCAAGACCTGACCGGCCAGGTGATCAAGCGGGTCACCGCGTTGGTCACCGAGGTGGAAAGCAACCTGCTCAAGCTCGTGCTGATGGCCAGTCAGGTCGACCGTTTTGCCGGCATCGAACATGACCACCAGCAGCTTCGCGCTGAAAAAGATCAAGAAAAACATCCGACTCGGGGTGAAGGTCCGCAGATTCATGCCGATAAGCGTGAAGACGTCGTGTCCGGTCAGGACGATGTCGATGATCTGCTGTCCAGTCTGGGTTTTTAAGGAGCACGTTTAATGAGCTTCGGCGCCGATGAAGAAATCCTTCAGGATTTCCTGGTAGAAGCCGGCGAAATTCTTGAGCAACTGTCCGAGCAATTGGTCGAGCTGGAAAGCCGACCGGATGATGCCGACCTGCTCAATGCCATTTTTCGCGGTTTCCACACTGTAAAAGGGGGCGCCGGCTTCCTCCAGCTCAACGAGCTGGTGGAGTGCTGCCATATCGCCGAGAACGTGTTCGACATCCTGCGCAAAGGTGAGCGCCGGGTCGACGCCGAGTTGATGGACGTGGTGCTTGAAGCGCTGGACACGGTCAACAACATGTTTGGCCAAGTCCGCGAGCGCAGCGAAGTCATCCCGGCCACCCCGGAGCTGCTGGCCGCGTTGTCGCGCCTGGCCGAGCCTGCCGCTGCTGACGAAGTCGCCGCTGCCGAGCCTGCGGCCGCTGAACCGCTGGCCGCAGCGCCTGCCGAAGAGCCGGACATCACCGACAGCGAATTCGAGCAGCTGCTCGACTCGCTCGACGCGGTCAAGGCCCAGGCCGCTGCCGATGAGCAGTTGCAAGGCGAGAGCATCAGCGGTGCCAGTGACGAGATCACCGACGCCGAGTTCGAATCGCTGCTCGACCAGTTGCATGGCAAAGGCCAGTTCAGCGCCGAAGTCGTCGCTGAGCCAGTGGCCAGCGCCCCGGCGCCGGTCAGCGACGAAATCACCGATGAAGAGTTCGAGTCGTTGCTCGATCAACTGCATGGCAAGGGCACGTTCCAGGCCGACGCCTTGCCCGCCGCCGCTGCAGTTGCGCCCGTGAGCACTGCACCGGCCGCCACGGCCAGTGACGCTATCAGCGAGCACGAATTCGAAGCCTTGCTCGACCAGTTGCACGGCAAGGGCAAGTTCTCTGGCGACGCCGTCGCGGTCGAAGCGCCTGTCGCTGCCAAGGTCGAAAGCAAGCCAGTGGCCAAGCCCGCACCGGCGCCTGTCAGCAAGCCTGCGCCTGCACCACGGGCACCGGCCCCTGCGGCAGAAAAGCATGCCGTCAGCGAGGCAGAAACCACCGTGCGCGTCGACACCGCGCGCCTGGACGAGATCATGAACATGGTCGGCGAACTGGTGCTGGTGCGTAACCGCTTGGTCCGCCTGGGCCTGAACAGCGGCGACGAGGCCATGTCCAAGGCCGTGTCGAACCTCGACGTGGTCACTGCCGACCTGCAGACCGCGGTCATGAAGACCCGCATGCAGCCGATCAAGAAAGTCTTCGGCCGCTTCCCGCGTCTGGTTCGCGACCTGGCCCGCCAACTCAAGAAAGAGATCAACCTGGAGCTGGTCGGTGAAGAGACCGACCTCGACAAGAACCTCGTCGAGGCCCTGGCTGACCCGCTGGTGCACTTGGTGCGCAACGCGGTCGACCATGGCGTGGAAATGCCCGACGAGCGTGAAGCGTCCGGCAAGGCGCGGACCGGCCGGGTGGTGTTGTCAGCCGAGCAGGAAGGCGACCATATCCTGCTGTCGATCTCCGATGACGGCAAGGGCATGGACCCCAACATCCTGCGCGCCAAGGCCGTGGAGAAGGGCCTGATGGACAAGGACGCCGCTGAGCGTCTGAGCGAGTCGGACTGCTACAACCTGATCTTCGCCCCGGGCTTCTCGACCAAGACCGAGATTTCCGACGTGTCCGGCCGTGGTGTCGGCATGGATGTGGTGAAGACCAAGATTTCCCAGCTCAATGGCTCGATCAACATCTACTCGGCCAAGGGCCAGGGTTCGAAGATCGTCATCAAGGTGCCGCTGACCCTGGCGATCATGCCGACCCTGATGGTGATGCTGGCCAACCAGGCCTTCGCCTTCCCGCTGGTCAACGTCAACGAGATCTTCCACCTCGACCTGTCGCGCACCAATGTGGTCGATGGCCAGGAAGTGGTGATCGTGCGCGACAAGGCGCTGCCACTGTTCTACCTCAAGCGCTGGCTGGTGCAGGGCCAGGTGCACGAAGAGCAGCATGAGGGCCACGTGGTGATCCTCTCGGTTGGTACCCAACGCATTGGCTTTGTCGTCGATCAACTGGTGGGCCAGGAAGAAGTGGTAATCAAGCCGCTGGGCAAGATGCTGCAGGGCACGCCGGGCATGTCCGGGGCCACTATCACCGGCGACGGTCGCATCGCGTTGATCCTCGACGTCCCGAGCATGCTCAAGCGTTACGCCGCGCGGCGTATTTGATTTCGGTGGCGCACCCTGGCGGGTTGCGCCGCCTAATGGAGTGTTTATGGCAGTCAAGGTCCTGGTGGTGGATGATTCCGGTTTCTTCCGCCGCCGCGTCTCGGAAATCCTCTCGGCGGACCCGACGATCCAGGTAGTGGGTACCGCGACCAATGGCAAGGAAGCAATCGACCAGGCGCTGGCGCTCAAGCCCGATGTCATCACCATGGACTACGAGATGCCCATGATGGATGGCATCACGGCGGTGCGGCACATCATGCAGCGCTGCCCGACGCCGGTACTGATGTTCTCTTCGCTGACCCACGAAGGTGCCCGGGTGACCCTGGACGCACTGGATGCCGGTGCGGTGGATTACCTGCCGAAGAACTTCGAGGACATCTCGCGCAACCCGGAGAAGGTCAAGCAACTGCTGTGCGAGAAGGTGCACACCCTGTCGCGCAGCAACCGCCGTTTCGGCAGCTACAGCCCCGCGCCAGCCGCCGCACCGGCCGCCGCGAGCAGCGCTGCGCCAACCAGCAGCTTCGCCAGCCCCGCACCGGTGCGCACTGCCGCGCCGGTGCGCGCGGCGGCAGCGCCAGCGGCACATGCCCCGGCACCCAAGCGCAAACCCTACAAACTGGTGGCCATCGGTACCTCCACGGGTGGCCCGGTGGCGCTGCAGCGGGTACTGACGCAACTGCCTGCCAACTTCCCGGCGCCGATCGTGCTGATCCAGCACATGCCGGCGGCCTTTACCAAGGCCTTTGCCGAGCGCCTGGACAAGCTGTGCAAGATCAGCGTGAAGGAAGCCGAGGACGGTGACGTGCTGCGCCCAGGCCTGGCGCTGCTGGCCCCAGGTGGCAAGCAGATGATGATCGATGGCCGCGGCACGGTGAAGATCCTGCCCGGCGACGAGCGCCTGAACTACAAGCCGTGCGTGGACATCACTTTCGGCTCGGCGGCCAAGTCGTACGGCGACAAGGTGCTGTCGGTGGTGCTGACCGGCATGGGCGCCGATGGTCGTGAAGGCGCGCGCCTGCTCAAGCAGGGTGGCAGTACCGTGTGGGCCCAGGATGAAGCCAGCTGCGTGATCTATGGCATGCCCATGGCCATCGTCAAGGCTAACCTGGCCGACGCGGTGTACAGCCTGGACGAGATCGGCAAGCACCTGGTCGAGGCCTGCGTCTGATGGATGTGCTAAGCCTGATTGGCCTGATCCTGGCGTTCGTCGCGATTGTCGGCGGCAACTTCCTCGAAGGCGGGCATGTCGGCGCGCTGATCAACGGCCCGGCGGGTTTGATCGTGTTGGGCGGTACCTTGGCGGCGGCCTTGCTGCAGTCGCCATTGCCGGCTTTCAAGCGGGCCTTGCAGATCCTGCGCTGGATCCTCTTTCCGCCCCGCGTCGACTTGGCCGGTGGTATCGATCGGGTGGTCAGCTGGAGCCTGACGGCGCGCAAGGAAGGCCTGCTGGGCCTGGAAGGGGTGGCCGATGCCGAGCCCGACCCGTATGCGCGCAAGGGCTTGCAACTGCTGGTCGACGGCGCCGAGCCAGAAGCCATCCGCAGCATCCTTGAAGTCGACTTCCTGACCCAGGAGGGCCGTGATATCCAGGCTGCCAAGGTGTTCGAGAGCATGGGCGGCTATGCGCCAACCATCGGCATCATCGGTGCGGTCATGGGCCTGATCCATGTCATGGGCAACCTGGCCGACCCGTCGCAGTTGGGTAACGGCATCGCCGTGGCGTTCGTCGCCACCATCTACGGTGTGGCCAGCGCCAACCTGATCCTGTTGCCGATCGCCAACAAGCTGAAGGCCATCGTCATGCGCCAGTCGCGCTACCGCGAGATGCTGCTCGAAGGCCTGTTGTCGATTGCCGAGGGTGAGAACCCGCGCTCGATCGAACTGAAGCTGCAAGGCTTCATGGAGTAACCCATGCGTCGCCGTCGTCATACCGAGGAACACGAGAATCACGAACGCTGGCTGGTGTCGTACGCCGACTTCATCACCTTGCTGTTCGCGTTTTTCGTGGTCATGTATTCGATTTCCTCGATCAACGAGGGCAAGTACAAGGTCATCTCGCAGGCCTTGATCGGGGTGTTCAACGACCCTGAACGGAGCATGAAGCCGATCCCGGTCGGGGATGAGCAACCCCTGAGCGTGCGCCCGGCCGAGCCTTTGGTGAGGGAAAGCGAGCAGACCGAGGCGGGTCTTGCGCAAACCAATGTCGACCCGCTGAAGACCATCAGTGACGATGTGCGCGACGCCTTTGGCGACCTGATCAAGACCGACCAGATGACCGTACGCGGCAATGAGCTGTGGATCGAAATCGAGCTCAACTCCTCGCTGCTGTTCGGCAGCGGCGATGCCATGCCTAGCGACAAGGCCTTCGCGATCATCGAGAAGGTGGCGAACATCCTCAAGCCGTTCGCCAACCCGGTGCATGTCGAAGGTTTTACCGACAACCTGCCGATTCGCACCGCGCAGTACCCGACCAACTGGGAGTTGTCGTCGGCACGGGCGGCCAGCATCGTCCGGTTGCTGGCCATGGAGGGGGTGAACCCGGCGCGCATGGCATCGGTGGGCTATGGCGAGTACCAGCCGGTCGCCAGCAACGACAGTGCCGAAGGCCGTGCCCGCAACCGTCGTGTGGTACTGGTGATTTCCCGTAACCTCGAAGTGCGCCGCAGCCTGACCGGCTCTGGCAGCGCCAATGCCACGCCAGATGCTGCGTTGCGCCGGGCTGGCACACAAAGTGCACCGGCTACGCCAGCAATGGCGGCGGGGCAGTAACTCGTCAATTCTCCGTCACCAAATACCATACCGTTCCCGGCAGGGCAGGCGGCCACACCGGGAGGAAGCAACGAACGATGAGAGTCTGGGCAGTAGCCAATCAAAAAGGTGGCGTCGGCAAGACCACCACGACCATCGCCCTGGCTGGGCTGCTGGCTGAGGCGGGCAAGCGCGTGGTCGTCGTCGACCTCGACCCGCACGGTTCGATGACCAGTTACTTCGGGCACAACCCCGATGCGCTGGAGCACAGCTGCTATGACCTGTTCCTGCACCAGGGCAGCGTGCCGGAGGGTTTGCCTGGGCAGTTGCTGTTGCCGACCAGTGATGAGCGTATCTCGCTGCTGCCTTCGAGCACCGCGCTGGCGGTGCTGGAGCGCCAGTCGCCGGGCAAGAACGGCCTGGGCCTGGTGATCGCCAAGAGTCTGGCGCAGCTGTGGCAGGACTTCGACTTCGCCTTGATCGACAGCCCACCCTTGCTGGGCGTGCTGATGGTCAATGCCCTGGCCGCGAGCCAGCAGTTGGTGATACCGGTACAGACCGAGTTCCTGGCGGTGAAGGGCCTGGAGCGCATGGTTGGGACCTTGGCCATGGTCAACCGTTCGCGTAAACAGGCCTTGCCTTACCAGATCGTGCCGACCCTGTTCGACCGCCGTACTCAGGCTTCCCTGGGCACGCTCAAACTATTGCGCGACACCTATGAGCAGAATGTCTGGCAGGGTTACATCCCGGTCGATACCCGCTTGCGCGATGCCAGCCGCAAGGGCGTCACGCCGTCGCAGTTCGATGGCAAGAGCCGTGGCCTGATTGCCTACCGGGCGCTGCTCAAGCACTTGCTCACTTACAAAAACGCAGTGCAGGTGGCCTGATGACCCAGACCCGGCAAACCGGCACGCGGCCGCAGATGGCCCTGCAATCCTACCTCGATGGCCTGTTGCAGGAGGCCACTGAGGCCGACGATCTGATCGAGCCGGCGGCAGACGTCGCCGATGCGGTGCGCGTGGAACAGGCACCTGAAGCACGCCAGCCAGCGCAGCCCGCCGCTGTCGCGCAGCGGCCCTTTGCCGAGCCGCGGCTGAAGGTGTTGCCCAGCGTGCTGCCGGTGGAAGAACCGGTGGTCACGGTAGTCGAGAGCGAAGTGCTGGCCGAGGCCAGCGTCCCGGTCCTGACCGAAGAACAGAGCGTGGAACCGGCAGTGCCGTTGGTGGATGTGCACCTGCCCGCGCCGAACCTGCCGGTGCCCCCGGCAAGCATCGACGGCCGCCCGGCCTGGGCGGCGGAGCCGTTCGAGTGCCTGCTGTTCGATGTCGCCGGCTTGACCCTGGCGGTGCCCTTGGTATGCCTGGGCTCGATTTACAACCTGGCCGGCCAGGAACTGACGCCGCTGTTCGGCCAACCTGACTGGTTTCTCGGCATCCTGACCTGCCAGGCCGGCAACCTCAAAGTCCTCGACACCGCGCGCTGGGTGATGCCCGACCGCTACCGTGACGACTTCCGCCAGGGCCTGCAGTATGTGATTTCCGTGCAGGGCTACGAATGGGGGCTGGCCGTGCACCAGGTCAGCCGCTCATTGCGCCTGGACCCGTCCGAGATCAAGTGGCGCAGCCAGCGTGGCCAACGCCCGTGGCTGGCCGGCACGGTGATCGAACACATGTGTGCCCTGCTCGACGTCGCCGAACTGGCCGAGCTGATCGCCAGTGGCGCGGTCAAGCAGATGCACGCCAAACACAAATGACACCGCACACACCGCCTATGGCGGACTTTAAGGGGTAGGGGAATGAAAAAGTCGTCTGCACAAGGTTCCGAAGATCCGATTCTGCAGTGGGTAACCTTCCGTCTGGACAACGAGTCCTACGGGATCAATGTCATGCAGGTGCAGGAAGTGCTGCGCTACACCGAGATCGCCCCGGTACCGGGCGCACCGAGCTATGTGCTGGGCATCATCAACCTGCGCGGCAACGTGGTGACAGTGATCGACACCCGCCAGCGTTTTGGCCTGATGCCGACCGAGGTGACCGACAACACCCGTATCGTCATCATCGAGGCGGACAAGCAAGTGGTCGGCATCCTGGTCGATAGCGTCGCCGAGGTGGTCTACCTGCGTCAGTCCGAGATCGAGACGGCGCCGAACGTGGGTAACGAAGAGTCGGCCAAGTTCATCCAGGGCGTGTGCAACAAGAACGGCGAACTGCTGATACTGGTCGAGCTGGACAAGATGATGACCGAGGAAGAGTGGTCCGAGCTTGAGAACATCTGAGTTGATCTTCGAGGTTGCTGTCATCTTCCTGGCGCTGCTGTGGGCGCTCAGCTTGTGGATGTTCCTCAACCACAGCAAGCGCCAGCGCGAGCTGGCCGCGCAACAGGCCGAGGGCGATGCCCTGCGCGATCAACGCATCAAAGACCTGAGCAAGCGCCTGGACGACTACCAGAACGGTACGGTGCGCATGGGTGAGGCCATCCATGACCTGCGCGAAACCCTGGCCACCCTGCCTGACCGGCTGGAACGCCTGGAGCAGCGCGACCCCAGCAGCGTCACCTTCAGCCAGGCGGCCAAGCTGGTCGGCATGGGCGCAAGTGTGTCGGAGCTGACTGAAACCTGCGGCCTGACCCGGGCCGAGGCGGAGTTGATGAGCAAGCTGCACCGCAGCGAGTAGTACGGCGCTGCACTGCCCCGGTGATTGGCCAGTTTACGGGCCTTGCCAACTGTGGGCGTGGCCCATCTCGGCTACCTGATCCAGCGGTACATGGTCACGGATGACCCGATGAAGCTCGCTCAACTCCAGGGTCGCATGGAGGTCGTACAGCGGCGATACCATCAGGGTGCAGAGCTCGCGCAGTTGCTTGAGCCAGGGCAGGCGCTCGTCGATTACATGGTTGAGCACGCCTGGGCCGGTCAACAGGTTGAGCCGCCTTGCATAGGCCTGGAAAGGTAGCGGCGCCAGGCGCGCGTCCGGCCGGCTGGCATAGAAGTCGGGCACCAGCTGGTAGCGGCGAAGGATTTCGTCCGAGATGGCACTCAGGTTTGGATTGCCTGGGTGGCTGCCGATCATGCTGCTGTTGAACTGGATGTACATGCCCAACTGGTCGTTGGAAACAGGCGGTGACAACAGCAGGCCATCCCTTGTGGTCTTGAGTTGGAGCCTGGCCAGCGGCGCGGTGCCATCCGCGCCGCTCGCCGCCAGCAAGCGGTCATCGGCATCCAGGTACAGGCCACCGTAGTGTTCGAGCAGTCGGTAGCGCAGGATGTCGCAGGCCGAGGCAAAGTTGCGCCCCTGACCCTGGTTGCCGTCAAGGGCGGCGCGATACTGTGGGTAGTAGGGCGACAGGGTGAAATGCTGGTAAAACTCTTGGTCTTCGAGGGGCATGAGCAGGGCGCTTTCACTCCGCGCGCGCAGGGTTTTCAGATTGTGCAGGTAGGCTGCGTTGTTTTGCCGCGACAGCAGGATCTGGAAGCGATAGCCGCTGCTGCGTATCACCTGTGCGTTATGCACCAGCGCCTCGAGGTATTCGCCCTGCAAGGGCTGGTCGCCCACCCAGATACTGCTGACTACCTTGGGCAGCGGCATGCGCTGCAGGCCGTTGTAAGGCTCGTAGTCGATCGGCAGCTCGATATTGATGCCCAAGGCGCGCAGCGTGGCCATGCGCTGGGGGTGGGTGGGTGTGGCCCTGCTCTGGCTTGATGACAGCACCAAAGCAGGGTCGCCTTCGGTGCCCAGCGCCCAGCGCGGCGGGCTGATCAACTTTGCATCCCGGGTGCGGATGAAGCAGTTGGTGGCGAATTCGTATTGAACCCATTCGTTGACCAGGCCTTGTCGGGTGCTGAGCCAGGCGGCGAAACGGTGCCGAAGGTTTTCCTCGACCGTGGTCACCACGGCGGCATGGGTCGACGCCTGTACCGACGGCTCGCGGAACGCCAGTTCAGCGGGCTCCAGTGCCGTTTGCTCCAGCAGCGGTGCCGCACCGACGCGGGCATTGAGCAAGGTGTCCAACAGTTGGGAACGGAAGAAGCCTGGGCGGGTCGTGCGAAATACCTCGGCGTACCTGACCGCCTGGCCAGTGCCGGTGGGTAGGGCATTGAACAGGCCGAACACCTGGTCTGTCACGCCTTGTGCCTTTGCCTCGGGGGTCTTGCCATTGATGGCGGCATCCAGGCCCAGGCTGAACTGCGCCAGGCCGCCAGCTACCAGCAACGGGGCCAGTTCGGGCAGTACCACCATCAGGGGTAGCAGCAGGTTGGTGGCAAGGTTCAGGTAGTTGGCCCATTTGGCCTTGTTGACGGCATGGTTGCTGGTGATCTGGCTATCGGCATCGGCGTAGGCACGGCGCTTTTGCAGCAAGGTCAGGTGGGTGAACAGGTCGCCCTCCAGGGTGCTGTCGTATTTGTCGGGGCGAAAATCGATAATGTATTGCGGGTCCCAGAAGCCACTGGTGGCAAAGCCTGGATGGTCATGGCTCAGGCGGTGCGCTTTGGGGTAAAGGCCCAGGCCTGTCAGTGCGGTGCGCAGGCCGCTGAAATCGAGGCCGTCCGGCCAGTCGGTACGAGCGAAACAGGCCATCAGTGCATCGCGTTTGGCGACGTCCTGGCATTGCCTGGCCAGCCAGCGCTTCATCGCCGAAGAGTCGGCGAACTCATGGAAAGGCGAAGCATTGCCAGGCAAGTACAGCACTACCAACGGCTGGCTGGCGTGACGGATCTGCACGATGCTAGTGGAAATGTAGCCGTAGATATTGAGCATGCTTAACCGCGCGTTGCTGCGGGCGATCAACTGCGCCGCCTCCCACAGCAGTTGGCGGCCAGGCCCGGACAGGCTGTTGAGCAACACCTGCTTGTTGCAGGCGGCGATGAAGGCAATCTTCAGTGCGCGCTGATAGTGCCCTTGTCGCTTGTCCCAATAGGTATCCAGGCGGGCCTTGAAACTGTTGTGAAAATGCAGGTTCCACAGAAAGCTCTGGAAATGCTCGGCGCGAATCGGCAGGCAGTTGTCCGGTGCGTAGCGGCTGGGTTGGGTGCGTCGGTAGAGGCCGTTGAAGACAAGGTAGGGCGCGGCATTGGACAACATACTCAGCGGTACCAGGCGGTCGACCAATATCACTTGACCAGCCGGTGGCAGCCCTGCCCAGTTGCCGTAATGGAAACCGCCATAGCCGGCTGCGGTTTCACCTTGCCAGTTGGCCAGCAATGCCTCGACCAGGTTCATTCTTTGGGTAATGACGGCATTGTCCGCAGCGCCAGTGTGGCTGTCGGCGCGAGGCGCAGCCTGGTAGTGAAGGGTCACCACATCGATCAGTAGTGGCGAATCGGTGATGCCGTGTTGGCGCAGCCAACCGCTCAGCAGTTCCACGGCCAGGGTATCGGGGCGAGGGAAGTCCTGCAGTGCCTGACGCACCAGGCTGAGGTTGGAAAGGGGGATGGGGTGCATGCTGTGTTCCTGGGGGAATGAGAAGCGCAGGATGGCGATGGGTTGTGCGTGTGGGGGCTACATAGTGCTATGGCTGGCGTGGCGAGGCTGGCACCTCGCCTGGCAGGTGGTGGTAGCTGCTGCTGCGTTACTCGATGCTGTTGCCAAACGGCAGGCGAGCGGGGTTGGGGGTGATGTCCCGTTCGCCGGCCGGTACGTCGCTGAACCCAACGGGCACCTTGCCGCGCAACTGCCAGGCAAAGGCAATGATTTCGGCAATGGTCAGGTACAGCGCCTCGGGTATCTGCTCGCCCAGCTCCAGCCGTGCCAGCAGGCTTACCAGCTCGGCGTTTTCGTAGATCGGCACCTCGTGTTGGCGGGCAAGTTCAAGAATGGCTTCGGCCAGGGCATCGTCGCCCTTGGCGCTGAGCGTGGGGGCCTGTTGGCCGTCGTAGCTCAGGGCAATGGCCTGGCGCGGTGTTTTGCCACTCATGCGTTTTCGTCCACCCAGCGTTGTTCGACCCGCGTGCGGGGGCCTTGGGGTGGGGTGCCGGGGTGGCATTCCAGGTCGCCGACGTCCAGGCCCCTGGCCAGCAGGCGCTCGCGCAGGGTGCCGAGCTGGCTGTCGATCAGCCGCGCGGTCTGTTCCTGTTCTGCCCACAGTTGCCCGTTCAGGCGGCCCTGGCTCAGTTGTGCCTGCACTTGCAAAGGGCCAAGCGGAGCGAGGTCGAAGGCCAACTCGATACGCCACAGCGCTTGTAGCGGGTCATGCTCTTGGTGCTGGCGGTCAGCTTGCTGTTGCGGCGTTTCTTCGCGTTGCAGCTTGACCTGCAGCGGGATGAACTCCTGGCCATGGCGGATCGGCACTTCAGTCTGCCAAGTGGTCTGCAGGTTGCCGTTTTCAAGGTTGCCGCTCTGCTGCAGGCTGCTCATGGCATGGCTCTGCAGGCGTGAAACGGCCGCCGCGGCCAGGCGCAGCAACTGTTGCAGGTCGCCTTCGTCTTCCATGGCCTTGAGTAGCCGCGAAGGCAGCGGAAACGCCCCTGGCTGTGGTTTCGGGCTGACCCGGTCGAGCATGCCCAGGGCGCCACGGGCGAGGGCCGGCAGGGTCAGGGCCAAGGTGCTTGGCATCAGGGCCGGTGCACCGGGCGCGGTGACCGAGGCCTGGGTGATCAACCTGAGCAGGTGGGCCTTGAGATCAGTGGCCACGCTGGCGGGGAAGCCCCCCAGCAGCTTCGCTTCGAGGAAGGTACCGCTGTTGCTCAGGGCCTGGGCGACGGCTTTGGCATCGCCGAGCTGGCGCACGTCCGGCAGCCCGGCCAGCAAACGCTCGGCACTGCTGCGCAGGCTACCGTCGGCGCCGGGGTCGCGGGCGACCCGCTGCAATGCACTGAGCAGGCCGGTTAACGAGGCCTGGCGATTTTGCTGGGTGAGCAGTTGCTGGGCGATGCTGAGCTGGTCTTGCCGGCCGCTGAGCGGCACGAATTGCAGCGACTGGTCGCCTTGCACCCGCGCGCTGAGCAGGCTGCCTACGGGCAGCGGGCGCGGGCTGTCGATGGTCAGGGTGGCACCGGCCTGCGCGCTGTTGAGCAGGCTCACCAGTGCCCGGTAACCGGCTGTCTGGCCCGGCGCTTGTAGGATGGGCTGGTTGGTCAGGACCTTGCCTTGCAGCAGGGTACCGACCGGCACCTTGGCCGTGTCCAGGCGGGTGAGGGTGGCGATGTTGCTGGCGCTGGCCTGTTGCAGCATGATCGCCAGGCGATTGCCCTCGGTCTGGCTGACGGTGACTTGGCTACCGGGGGGTAACGGCTGGCTGGCGCTGGCCTGCAATTGGGTCTGGGCGCCGTTGGCCTGGATCAGCCGCAGCACGACCTGGAACTCCCGGCCCAGCTGGCGTAGCGACACGACCTCGGCTTGCGCCGTTTCGCCAGGGGCGAGCAAGCCGGGCTGTGCTTGGGTCAGGCGCAGCAGTTCGCCGGTCATGCCCGCCTTGATGGCCTGGGCGCTGATCGCGGTTTGTGCGCCGAGACTATTGATTTCAGTCATGATTGTATACAACCTGTCGAACCCGCCTCTTGGCAGCGAGGCCGTGCATGTAATAATGCCGCCCGCCCGCCACTGCCAGTATAACGGCAGCGAGGGGGGCGACTTGAGCCGTAAACTGGATAAGGCGAAACCGTGACCCTTCATCTCCAAGCCGCAGGCCTGGCCTGCGAGCGCGACTGGCGCCTGCTGTTCGAGCAGCTCGATTTCGAGCTGCGGCCCGGCGACATGCTGCAGATCAGCGGCCCCAACGGCAGCGGCAAGACCAGCTTGCTGCGCCTGTTGGCTGGGTTGATGCAGCCGACCGCCGGGCAGATCCTGCTGGGCGGCAAGCCGTTGGCCGAGCAGCGCCATGCCTTGGCCAGCATCCTGCTGTGGATCGGCCACGCTGCGGGCATCAAAGACCTGCTCACCGCCGAGGAGAACCTCACCTGGCTCTGTGCCCTGCACCAGCCCGCCAGCGCCGAGCGCATCTGGGCGGCGCTGGCGGCAGTCGGCCTGAGCGGCTTCGAAGACGTGCCGTGCCATACCTTGTCGGCCGGCCAGCAGCGCCGTGTAGCCCTGGCCCGGCTGTACCTGGACAGCCCGCCCTTGTGGATTCTCGACGAACCGTTCACCGCCCTCGACAAGCAAGGTGTGGCGCAGCTCGAAGCGCACTTGGCGGCGCATTGCGAGCAGGGTGGCACGGTGGTGCTGACCACCCACCACAGCCTTGAACGCAAGCCGTCGGGCTACCGTGAACTGAACCTGGGGCAATGGGCAGCATGAGCGTATTCATCCTGTTGCTGCGCCGCGAAGCGCGTCTGTTGTTCCGCCGCCCCGCAGAACTGGCCAACCCGCTGGTGTTCTTCGCCATCGTCGTTGCCCTGTTCCCGCTGGCGGTCGGCCCTGAAAGCCAATTGTTGCAAACCTTGTCACCTGGCCTGGTGTGGGTTGCGGCCTTGCTGGCCGTGCTGTTATCGCTGGACGGCCTGTTCCGCAGCGATTTCGAGGATGGCTCGCTGGAGCAATGGGTGCTGTCGCCGCATCCACTGGCGTTGCTGGTGCTGGCCAAGGTGCTGGCGCACTGGATCTTTTCCGGCCTGGCGCTGGTATTGTTGGCGCCACTGCTGGCGCTGATGCTGGGGTTGCCGAGCCATTGCCTGCCGGTGCTGCTCGCCTCCTTGCTGCTGGGCACGCCGGTACTGAGCCTGTTGGGTGCAGTGGGTGCGGCGCTGACGGTCGGTCTCAAACGTGGTGGGTTGCTGCTGGCGTTGCTGATTCTGCCGTTGTATATCCCTGTATTGATCCTGGGCAGTGGTGCGTTGCAGGCGGCGTTGCAGAATATGCCCGCCACTGGCCACCTGCTCTGGCTTGCCAGCCTCACGGCCCTGGCGGTGACACTGGCACCCTTTGCGATAGCGGCCGGCCTGAAGATCAGCGTCGGCGAATAACGAGTCCTGGGCTCTCAAGCCCGGCTAATACCCTGGATGTACCCTGATGAAAATGAGTTGGACGTGGTTCCACAAACTCGGTTCTCCCAAATGGTTCTATGCCATCAGCGGCCGCATGCTGCCATGGCTGACGGTCTGCGCCATCGTGCTGTTGCTGGTGGGCGTCACCTGGGGCCTGGCGTTCGCGCCCCAGGATTACCAACAGGGCAATAGTTTCCGCATCATCTACATCCATGTGCCGGCGGCGATGCTGGCGCAATCGTGCTACGTGCTGCTGGCGGTGGCCGGGGTGGTGGGCCTGGTGTGGAAGATGAAACTGGCCGACGTCGCCCTGCAATGCGCCGCGCCCATCGGCGCCTGGATGACCGCCGTGGCGCTGGTCACCGGCGCCATCTGGGGCAAGCCGACCTGGGGTAGCTGGTGGGTGTGGGATGCGCGGCTGACGTCGATGCTGATCCTGCTGTTCTTGTACTTCGGCATTATTGCGCTGGGCCAGGCAATCAGTAATCGTGACAGCGCGGCCAAGGCCTGCGCGGTGCTGGCCATCGTCGGGGTGATCAACATACCGATCATCAAGTACTCGGTGGAGTGGTGGAACACCCTGCACCAGGGCGCCACCTTCACCCTCACCGAAAAGCCTGCGATGCCCGCCGAGATGTGGCTGCCGCTGCTGTGCACGGCACTGGGCTTCTACTGCTTCTTCGGCGTGGTGCTGTTGTTGCGCATGCGCCTTGAGGTGCTCAAGCGCGAGGCACGCGCCAGCTGGGTCAAGGAGGAAGTGTTGAACAGCCTGGGGCGGAGGGCCGCGCAATGAGTTTCGCCTCGTTCGGTGATTTCCTCGCCATGGGCCACCACGGCCTGTACGTGTGGACGGCCTATGGCATTTGCCTGGCGGTATTGGCGCTGAACGTCGCCACCCCACTGCTGGCCCGCCGTCGCTACCTGCAAGATGAGGCGCGCCGCTTGCGCCGGGAGAACAACCAGTGAATCCGCAGCGCAAGAAACGCCTTTTGCTCATCGCCGGCCTGCTGGTCGGTGTCGGGGTTGCCGTCGGCTTTGCCCTGAGCGCATTGCAGCAGAACATCAACCTGTTCTACACGCCGACTCAGATCGCCAATGGCGAAGCCCCCCTGGATACCCGTATTCGGGCTGGCGGCATGGTCGAAAAAGGTTCGGTGCAGCGCTCGGCTGACTCGCTCGACGTGCGCTTCGTGGTCACTGACTTCAACAAGTCGGTGCCGATCACCTACCGCGGCATCCTCCCCGACCTGTTCCGTGAAGGGCAGGGCATCGTTGCCCTGGGCAAGCTCAATGGTGAAGGTGTGGTGGTGGCCGATGAAGTGCTGGCCAAGCACGACGAGAAGTACATGCCGCCCGAGGTTACCAAGGCCCTGAAGGAAAGCGGCCAGGCCGCCGCGGGCGCGGAGGCCAAGCCATGAACGCGGCGCTGGTGATTCCCGAACTCGGCCAGTTGGCGATGATCCTGGCCATCTGTTTTGCCGCCGTGCAGGCCAGCGTGCCGCTGCTCGGCGCGTGGCGCGGTGACAGCCTGTGGATGAGCCTGGCGCGGCCGGCGGCCTGGGGGCAATTTGCCTTCCTCAGCTTTGCCTTCGCCTGCCTCACCCATGCCTTCATGACCGACAACTTCTCGGTCGCCTATGTGGCCAGCAACTCCAACAGCGCCTTGCCCTGGTACTTCAAGTTCAGTGCCGTGTGGGGCGCGCACGAGGGCTCGCTGCTGCTCTGGGCGTTGATCCTGGGGGGCTGGACCTTCGCCGTGTCGGTGTTCTCGCGCCAGCTGCCGCAAGTGATGCTGGCCCGTGTGCTGGCGGTGATGGGCATGATCAGCGTGGGCTTCCTGAGCTTCCTGATCATCACCTCCAACCCCTTCCAGCGCCTGCTGCCGCAAGTGCCGACCGACGGTCGCGACCTCAATCCGCTGCTGCAGGACATCGGCCTGATCGTCCACCCGCCGATGCTGTACATGGGCTATGTCGGTTTTTCGGTGGCCTTCGCCTTCGCCATCGCCGCCTTGCTCGGCGGGCGCCTTGATGCGGCCTGGGCGCGCTGGTCGCGGCCGTGGACCATCGTCGCCTGGGCCTTCCTCGGTGTGGGCATCACCCTGGGCTCCTGGTGGGCTTACTACGAGCTGGGCTGGGGGGGCTGGTGGTTCTGGGACCCGGTGGAAAACGCCTCGTTCATGCCTTGGCTGGTGGGCACCGCATTGATCCACTCGCTGGCGGTGACCGAGAAACGTGGGGTGTTCAAGAGCTGGACCGTGCTGCTGGCGATCGCAGCCTTCTCGTTGAGCCTGTTGGGCACCTTCCTGGTGCGTTCCGGGGTGCTGACCTCGGTGCACGCGTTCGCCGCCGACCCGTCACGCGGCGTGTTCATCCTTATCTTCCTGCTGTTTGTGGTGGGCGGCTCGCTGACCCTGTTCGCCCTGCGCGCGCCGGTGGTCAAGAGCCAGGTCGGCTTTGCCCTGTGGTCGCGCGAGACGCTGTTGCTGGCCAACAACCTGGTGCTGGTGGTGGCGGCGTCGATGATTCTGCTCGGCACCCTGTACCCGCTGGTGCTCGATGCCCTGACCGGGGCCAAGCTGTCGGTCGGCCCGCCGTACTTCGATGCGTTGTTCCTGCCGCTGATGGCACTGTTGATGGTCGTGCTCGGCTTCGGTGTGGTGGTGCGCTGGAAGGACACCCCCGGCAAGTGGCTGGCGAACATGATGACCCCGGTGCTGATCGGCAGTGCGGTACTGGCCCCGGTCGCCGGTTTTATCGTCGACGACTTCGACTGGCCTACGCTGACCGCCTTTGCCCTCGCGGCCTGGGTGGTGCTCAGCGGGCTGCGTGATGTGCTCGAAAAAACCCGTCACAAGGGCCTGGCCAGGGGCATGCGCGGCCTCACCCGCAGCTACTGGGGCATGCAGCTGGCGCACTTTGGCCTGGCAGTGTGCGCACTGGGCGTGGTGCTGTCGAGCAACAACAGTGCCGAGCGCGACCTGCGCATGGCGCCGGGCGAAAGTGTCGAGCTGGGTGGTTATCACTTCCTGTTCCAGGGCGCCAAGCACTTCGAGGGGCCGAACTTCATCTCCGACAAAGGCACCGTGGTGGTGTCCCGCGATGGCCGTGAAGTGACCACGCTGCACCCCGAGAAGCGGCTGTACACCGTGCAGCAGTCGATGATGACCGAAGCCGGCATCGACGCAGGTTTCACCCGCGACCTGTACGTCGCCCTGGGCGAGCCGCTGGAAAACGGTGCCTGGGCGGTGCGCGTGCATATCAAGCCATACGTCCGCTGGATCTGGCTGGGCGGTCTGCTGACCGGCCTGGGCGGGTTGCTGGCGGCCCTCGACCGGCGTTACCGCGTCAAGGTCAAGACCCGGGTGCGTGATGTCCTGGGCGTGTCTGGAGCAGCTGCATGAAGCGTTGGATCATGGTGGTGCCACTGGCGGTGTTTCTGCTGGTGGCGGTTTTCCTCTACAAGGGGCTGTTCCTCAAGCCCGACGAGCTGCCCTCGGCGATGATCGGCAAGCCCTTCCCGGCATTTGCCCTGGCCTCGGTGCAGGGTGACCGCAACCTGACCCAGGCCGACCTGCTGGGCCGCCCGGCGTTGGTCAATGTGTGGGGCACCTGGTGCCCGTCGTGCAAGGTCGAGCACCCGTACCTGAACCAGCTGGCCGAGCAAGGCGTGGTGATTCATGGGGTCAACTACAAGGACGACAATGGTGCCGCGTTGAAGTGGTTGGCCGAATACCACAACCCGTACCAGCTGGACATCCGCGACGAGCAGGGCACCCTGGGCCTGGACCTGGGCGTGTACGGCGCGCCGGAAACCTTCCTGATCGACGCCAAGGGCATCATCCGCTACAAGCACGTGGGTATCGTCGATGCCAGCGTCTGGCGCGAACAGCTGGCGCCGCTGTACCAGGGCCTGGTCGATGAGGCCAAGCCATGAGGCGGGGGCTGGCAGCCGTGGTGCTGGGGTTGGCCCTTGGCCTGGGCCTGGCCGGTGTGGCCAGGGCGGCCATCGATACCTACCAGTTCCGCGACGACGCCGAACGTGAGCGTTACCAGCAACTGACCAAGGAACTGCGCTGCCCCAAGTGCCAGAACCAGGACATTGCCGATTCCAACGCGCCTATTGCCGCCGACCTGCGCCGCGAGATCTTCCGCATGCTGGGCGAAGGCAAGAACAACGCGCAGATCGTCGACTTCATGGTCGACCGCTACGGCGATTTCGTGCGGTACAAGCCGGCGCTCAGCGCGCGTACCTGGCTGTTGTGGTTCGGCCCGGGGGTCTTGCTGGCCGGCGGCTTCGTGGTGCTGGCGGTGATTGTGCGTCGCCGCCGCGCCACGGTGGCCCACGGTGCCAATGAGCTGTCCGTCGAAGAACGCGAGCGTCTCGCCAAACTGCTGGAAAAAGAACAGACCCATGATTGAATTCTGGCTTAGCGCGGGCCTCCTGCTGCTCGCTGCCCTCAGCTTTCTGCTGATCCCGATCCTGCGTGGCCGTCGCCGTCAGCAAGAGGAAGACCGCACCGCCCTGAACGTTGCCCTGTACCAGGAACGCGTTGCCGAACTGGCGGCCCAGCAGGCCGCTGGCGTGCTCGACGAGGCGCAACTGGCCAAGGGCCGTGACGAGGCGGCCCGCGAGCTGCTGGCCGACACCGAAGGCAGCGAGCCCCCACGCCAGGGCCATCTGGGCAAAACCCTGCCGCTGTTGGCGGCGGTGCTGGTGCCACTGATGGCATTGGGGCTGTACCTGCATTTTGGCGCGGCCGACAAGGTTGAGCTGACCCAGGAGTTTGCCCAGGCGCCGAAGACCATGGAGGAGATGACCACACGCCTTGAACGGGTCGTGAAGGCCCAGCCAGATTCGGCCGAGGCCCTGTATTTCCTGGGCCGTGCGTACATGGCTGAGCAGCGTCCCGCCGATGCGGCGCGTACGTTCGAGCGTGCGGTGGCCTTGGCCGGGCGCCAGCCCGAGTTGCTCGGGCAGTGGGCCCAGGCGCAGTACTTCGCTGCCGACAAGCAATGGAACCCGCAGCTGCAGGCACTGACCGACGAAGCCCTCAAGGCCGACCCCAACGAAGTGACCAGCCTGGGGCTGCGCGGTATTGCCGCGTTCGAGGGGGAGCGCTACCAGGAAGCCATCGACTACTGGAAGCGCCTGCTGGCGCAACTGCCCGAAGGCGATGCATCGCGTGCCGCCTTGCAGGGGGGTATCGACCGTGCTGCCGAGCGCCTGGGAAGTGAGCCTGGCCCGGCCGTGGCGCCGGTGGTTGCTCGCCTGACGGTGCGGGTGGAGCTGGCTGCGGCGCTCAAGGACAAGGTCAAGCCTGACGACACGGTGTTCATCTTCGCCCGTGCCAGTAACGGCCCGCCGATGCCGCTGGCGGCCAAGCGGGTGACCGTGGCGCAGTTGCCGATCGAGGTGGAGTTGTCCGATGCCGACGCGATGATGCCGCAGATGAAACTGTCGGACTTTACCGAAGTCCAACTGGTTGCCCGTGTCTCGCGTGCCGGCCAACCGACCCACGGCGAGTGGATCGGCCAGGGTTCGCCATTGGCCACTGCCACCCAGGCCACGCAGCACCTCACCATCGACAGCCCTGACCCGTAAGAGAGCATTGCCATGCACAGCACCGTCCGCCTGACCCTGATCACCCTTGCCCTGGGTTTGTCCGCGTGTACGGTGCATGAGCCTTACGAGCAGCCGGCGCCGCCGATCGAGCGGGTGCCGCCGCACCAGGGGCCGGTGGTCAAGCCGCTGCCGGGCGGGCAGCCTTCGACCTCGCCAAGCAAACCTGCGGCCACCCCCAAGCCGATGCCACGCACCTCTGCCAGCTTCGCCCCGCCGCCAGGGGGTGCCAGCCACTGGGACCCGAAACTGGGCGTATACGTGCTGGAGAAAAAGCCCAACACCTTCTATCGCCAGCGCACCTATTACCGCTACGACGGCGGCTGGAGCTGGTCGCTGAGCCCGGATGGCCCATGGCAGGGCACCGACAGCAGCGGTGTGCCAGGTGGCCTCGGGCGTGCCTTCGCCCAATAGGCATCAGAGATGCCCTCCCGGTACAGTACAGTTGCCTGCTCAATTACCGATTGACTGTACCGACCGCTGACTCCGCATAATGCCCCTTCGATCAGACGCGGAGGTGGCATGAGCAAGACAGTCCTGGTGTTGGTAGAAACCGTCGACGATTACCTGCCCTTGCTGGAACAGGCGGGTTATCGGCTGATTCGCGCCCCCTCGCCGCAACTGCGTGCCGATGCCATCCAGCGCCACGCCCATGAAATCGATGCTGTGCTCACCCGTGGCCCGCTGGGCCTGACTGCCGCAGAGATCGATGCGCTGCCCGCATTGCAGATCATCTGCGTGATCGGGGCCGGCTACGAGCAGGTCGACCTGGCCGCCGCCGCCGCCCGTGGTATTACCGTCACCAACGGCGCCGGGGCCAATGCCAGCGCAGTCGCCGACCATACCCTGGCCATGCTGCTGGCGCTGCTGCGCGACATTCCCCGTGCCGACGCCAGTACCCGCCGCGGCGAGTGGAACCGGGTAATCAGCCCTTCGGTGAGCGGCAAGCGCCTGGGCATTCTCGGCCTGGGCGCAGTGGGGCTGGCGATCGCCAAACGTGCCAACCTCGGCTTCGACATGAGCATCAGCTACCACAGCCGCACCCCTCGTCAGAGCGTGCCTTACACCTGGTACGACAGCCCGCTGCACCTGGCCGATGCCGTCGACATCCTGGTGGTGGCCACGCCTGGCGGCGCCACTACTCGTCATCTGGTCGATGCTGCGGTGCTTGAAGCCCTGGGTGCCGAGGGTTACCTGGTGAATATCGCCCGTGCCAGCGTGGTGGACACCCAGGCCCTGGTGGTGGCGCTGGCGGGCGGGCAGCTTGCCGGCGCTGCGCTGGACGTGTTCGATGACGAACCCGAGGTGCCCGATGCCCTCAAGGCCCTCGGCAACACCGTATTGACCCCGCACGTGGCTGGCCAGTCGCCAGAGGCTGCGCGGGACACGGTGATGTTGGTGCTGGGCAATCTGCAGGCGTTCTTCGCCGGCGAGCCGGTGCTGACCCCGGTACGCGACTGACCCTTTTCATTCAGGTGCCCGGCAGCGGCCCGGCCAACAAGGAGTGTGTGCATGCAACTCGAGATCTTCCAGGTCGATGCGTTTTCCGCTGAACCCTTCGGTGGCAACCCGGCGGCGGTGATCCCGCTGGAAAGCTGGTTGCCAGACGATGTGCTGCAACGTATCGCCGAAGAGAACAACTTGTCCGAAACCGCCTATTTCGTGCGCAACGGCGAGGGTTACGACCTGCGTTGGTTCACCCCGACGGTCGAAGTCGACCTGTGTGGCCATGCCACCCTGGCCTCGGCGTATGTGCTGTTCGAGCAGTTGGGTGAACAGGCGCCAGTGCTGCGTTTCAATACCCGCAGTGGCGAATTGCGCGTCAGCCGAGGTGTTGATGGGCTTTTGGCGATGGATTTTCCGGCCAAGCAGCCGGTGGCGGTGGAGGTGCCGGCAGGCTTGCTGGAGGCGCTGGGCTTGAGCGGTGCGCGGGCGGTGTACCAGTCCGACGACTATGTGGTGGTGATCGATGACGCCTCGCTGCTTGACCCGCTGAAGCCGGACTTCGTTGCGCTGTCGGCTTTTGCTGTGCGCGGTATCGCCGTGACTGCGCCGGGCCGCGGGTATGATTTTGTCACCCGTTGGTTTGGTCCGCGGGTTGGTGTGAATGAGGACCCGGTCACGGGGTCGGCGCATACCTCGCTGGCGCCGTTGTGGGCCGAACGGTTGGGCAAGGGTGTTTTGAGCTGTGAGCAGGGTGGGGCGCGCAAGGGGCAGCTGCGTTGCGAAGTGCCGGGCAATGGCCGGGTGATCATTAGCGGGCGGGGGGCGTTGTACCTGCGGGGGAGTGTGTTTATCTGAGTTGGGTGTGTGGGTTTAAAGGTGTAGGCCTTGGGGTTTGCAGCGCCTATGAAATCGAGCGCCGCCCGCGCGGCGCATCGCGACGCAAGGCCGCTCCTACATGTGTTTCGGGCCAGTTATTCCTGGGGTAATGGCGCGCGGCCTCTTGGTGCCCACCTCGATATCGCGTCGTACAAACAAGGCGGTCGCGCGCCAATGGCACAGGCCTCACTGGCCCGAAACAGATGTAGGAGCGGCCTTGCGTCGCGATGCGCCGCGCGGGCGGCGCTCGATTTCATAGGCGCTGCAAAACCCCAGACATGCACCTATAAACCCCAAAGCCATCCCCAGTCATTGTCTCTCGGGCGAATCTGCGGTCAATGCGCCAGCATGAAACACCGACTGCGCTTGCCAAACCTGTGCATTCCTGAGAAAAGGGCGGCTTTGATTTTTCAGCGTTGGAGCATGCCATGAGCAGCGAACTGCAGATCATCGACCTCGTCGACGGCGACGGCAAGGCCGCCGTCAAAGGCGCCCTGATCACCACTCAGTACACCGGCTGGTTGGCCGACGGCAGCGAGTTCGATTCGTCCTGGTCGCGCGGCAAGCCCTTCCAGTGCGTGATCGGTACCGGTCGGGTGATCAAAGGGTGGGACCAAGGCCTGATGGGCATGCGCGTTGGCGGCAAGCGCAAATTGCAGGTGCCTGCGCAGTTGGGCTATGGCGAGCGCAGTGTGGGGGCGATTCCGCCGCATTCGGACCTGACGTTTGAGATCGAACTGCTGGAAGTGCTGACGCGGGATGATTGAGTGATTGATGTGGTTTTCGGTGTGCAAACCTCAAGGCATGCACACCACCCCCGAAAATTGCGCAAGGAATACATATTTCAGCAACACCCATCCCCTAACCTAAGCCTTGCTCAAGGATCGGCAATCACACGCCAGGGAGGAACCAAACGGGTTGAAGGCACTCTGACTCTCACTCGTTGCCAAGGATGGCACTCACTACAAGGACGCCTCGCGGCTGCGGCGCCGGGCAAGGTGGCGGGTCAACTCGATTCTCTCTGCCACATGAGCCTGCCTTGATGAAGTTGCCAACGTTTCTCCGCCGTCGTCGCCACCTGCTGCTAAGCCTAGTGCTCACAGCTGTAGCCATACCGCTGGCGTTGGAAGCTGTCGAAAGCCGCGCCCAGCCGGCTGATGGCACGCAGACCCTGGTGTTTCTGCGCCATGCCGAGAAACCCGGCGAAGGGCTGGGGCAACTGAACTGCCAAGGCCTCAACCGTGCACTGGACCTGGCCACGTTGCTGCCGGAGCGTTTCGGCAATGCCGACTACGTATTCGCCGCCAACCCGTCGCGGCATGTCGAGGAAGGCAGCAAGGACGAGAGCTACAGTTATATCCGCCCATTGATGACCATCACCCCCAGCGCCATCCGCCTGGGCCTGCCGGTGAACATCGACTACGGCGCCAACGATACCGACGAGCTGGCCGAAGAACTGCTGAGCGACAAATACCGCAACGCGACGGTCTACACGGCCTGGTCCCACGGCTACCTCCCCGAACTCATCAATACCGTGGCCGGCAAGGCCCTGGGTGAAGAGCGGGTGATCACCGAGGACTGGAACGGCGATGATTTCGACACGCTGTACGTGCTGACCCTGACCTGGCACGACGGCAAGGCCAGCCTGCTCAGCCGCAACGTGCGCCAAGGCCTCAACGACGGCGCGCATAGCTGCCCGACCTGATCCGCTGTTACTGTCTTGGCAGGGAAGCCGAAGCAGGGGCACTGCAAGATGCAAAAAGTCACGATCATTGGCGGCGGGGTGATTGGCCTGGCGACAGCCTATGCGCTGGTGCGCGAGGGGCTGGCTGTGGACCTGATCGAGGCGCGGGACCGCCTGGCGTTTGCCACCAGTTTCGCCAACGGCGGGCAGCTGTCTTACCGCTATGTGGCGCCATTGGCCGACGCCGGTGTGCTCTGGCAGGCGTTGGGCTGGATGCTGCAGGGGGACTCGCCGCTGCGCTTGCGGTTGCGCCTGGACCCGGCGCAGTGGCGCTGGTTGATGGCGTTCATGCTGGCCTGCCGGCGCAGCGTCAACCGCCGCAACGGTGCACAACTGCTGACGTTGGCGCTGGAAAGCCAGGCCGCCCTGGCGCGTTGGCGCGAGGCCGATGGGCTCACCGATTTCGCCTGGCGGCGTAACGGCAAACTGGTCGCCTTCCGCAGCGAGCGGGCGTTCGCCCATGGGCGTGAGCGCCTGCTTGATCGGAGCAGCCAACGGGTGCTCGATGCTGCCGAACTGCGCGCCCTGGAGCCGGCATTGGCCGAGGCGCCGTTCGTGGGCGGGGTTCTGACGCCTGAAGAGGAAGTCGCCGACTGTCACCGTTTTTGTGAACGCCTGGCCGAGCGCTTGCGCGCATCCGGGCAGTGCCGGTTCCTGCTTGGCAGGCCCGTGACGCGGCTGATCGCCCATCAGGAGCAGGTCGTTGCGCTGCACCTGGGGGGCGAGCAGGTTGACGTTCAGCGCCTGGTGCTGTGCGCGGGCCATCGCAGTGCACGGCTGGCGCTACCGGGCTTGAGGCTGCCGGTCTATCCGCTGAAGGGCTACAGCCTGACAGCGCCGATCAACACGGAACATCGGGCGCCAGAACTCAGCCTTACCGACTACGAGCGCAAGATCGTCTATGCCCGCCTGGACCGGCAATTGCGGGTTGCAGCGATGGTGGACATCGTCGGCTTCGACGAATCGGTGGATGCGCGCAGGCTCCACAGCATGCGCCGGCTGGCACTCGATACGTTGCCCGATGCCGCCGACTACGGGCAGGCGATAGAGTGGGCGGGGATGCGGCCGGCGACCCCTACCGGGGTGCCGATCATTGGTGCTACGGCTTACCGAAACCTGTGGCTGAATCTGGGGCATGGGGCTCTAGGCTTTACCTTGGCCTGTGGCAGTGGGGAGCGGTTGGCCAGGATGTTGCGCTGACTGCACCGGCCACTTCGCGGGGCAAGCCCGCTCCCACAGGTATTTGCGCTGCGTTGGAGAATAGCGCACCTGTGGGAGCGGGCTTGCCCCGCGAAGTGGCTGGTCTTGACGAAGCCCCCTTACCGCCCGAAGCGCATCGGCCAGCCCACCACCTTCTTTACCCTCGGCGTGGCATAGGTGCGTACCTTGGAGGTACTCAAGCCCATGCGCACCAGCGATTCGGCAATGGTCACCGCTGCACTCACACCATCGACCACCGGCACACCGGTACGCTGGCGAATCTGCTCATCCAGCCCGGCCATGCCACCGCAACCCAGGCAGATGACCTCGGCCTTGTCCTCCCGCACGGCGCGTTCGGCCTGTTCAACAATGGCCTCGACGGCACGCTGCGGGTCGGCTTCAAGCTCAAGCACCGCCAGGCCACTGGCGCGCACCGAGGCGCAGCGGTCATACAGCCCAGAGAGCTTCAAGCGGTCCTCGATCAGCGGCACGGTGCGGTCCAGTGTGGTCACCACCGAGTAAGCATGGCCCAGGTACAGGGCAGTGCTGGCGGCTGCATCGGTGATGTCCACCACGGGCACGTTCAGCAGCTCCTGCAGGCCTTCGCGGCCGTGCTCGCCGTAGCCGGCCTGGATCACGGCGTCGTAGGGGCCCTCGTAGGCCAGCACCCGGTCCATCACCGCGATGGCGGCCAGGTAGCTTTCGAAGTTGCCTTCCACCGACTCGGCACCAAACCACGGGGTCAGCCCGATGATCTCGGTACCCGGCGCGGCAACGGCGCGTGCCTGCTCGGCGATGGCCTCGGTGATGGCTTCAGTGGTGTTGACGTTGGCAATCAGAATACGCATGGACGGTTCTCCCTGATCAGTGGCTGCTGTGGTCGACGGCGATGCACTCGCCGCTGACATCCAGGTAATGGCGGTTGCGTGGCGCGATCAGCAAATAGACGGCGGCAGCGATACCGGCACCGATCAACCAGGAGAACGGCGCCACGCTGTGGAAGTTGGGCACCAGTGCGAGGACGATGGCCAGCAGTGCGGCCGGCACGAAGGCGGCCACGGCGCGCAGGTTGATGCCCTTGGTGTAGTGGTAGGCGCCAGCCGGGTCTTCGCTGTACAGCTGCGGCACGTTGATGCAGCCTTTGCGCAGCAACCAGTAGTCGGCCATGATCACCCCGTACAGCGGGCCGAGCAGGGCACCGAGGCCCGACAGGAAGTACACGATCACCAGCGGGCTGTTGTATAGGTTCCAGGGCAGGATCAGCACCGCAAGGGTGGCGCTGATCAGGCCGGCACGGCGGAAGTTCAGGTGGCGGGGTGCCAGGTTGCTGAGCACGAAGGCCGGGGCGACGAAGTTGGCCATGATGTTCACCGCCACCGTGACGATCAGGAAGGCCAGGCAGCCCAATACCAGGAACGGTGTGCTGGGGATGCTGGCGACGATCTGGGTCGGGCTGTCGATGATCTGGCCGTTGATCTGGAACTGCGCGCCGCACAGCACCACGGTGATCATCGCGAACACCAGGATGTTCACCGGCAGGCCCCAGAAGTTACCGACGCGGATGGTCTTGCGGCACGGCGAAGAACGCGCGAAGTCGCAGAAGTTGAGCACCAGAGTGCCGTAGATCGCCAACCACAGCGCACCGCCCGCAAAGATGTTGCGCCACATCTCGTAGCCGGTCAGGGGCGCTGCCACCGACCAGGCGATGCGCGCGTCGGCCTTGAAGTACATGAACACCGCCAGGCTGGCCACGGTCAGCAGAATCACCGGGCCGGCAAAGGCCTCGTAGCGGCGCACCATCTCCATGCCGTAGGCGAGGATCACCAGCTGCACCAGCCAGATCGCCACGAAGCACACCCAGCCCAGGCTCGACAGGCCAAGGATGCTGTCATGGTCGTACACGGCCAGTTGCGGCCACACGGCCGTAAGCAGCACGCGCAGCACCACCGAGGCCAAGTAGGTCTGGATACCGAACCAGGCAATGGCGATGACTGCGCGGATCAGCGCCGGTATCTGCGCGCCGTGGATACCGAAAGCGATGCGGCTGATGACCGGGAACGGTACGCCGGTCTTCTGCCCCATGTAGCCGGACAGGTTCATGAAGAAGTACACCAGCGCAGCGCCGATGCCCAGCGACAAGAGGATCTGCCAGCCGCCCAGCCCCAAGGCGAACAGCCCCATGGCGAAGGAGTAGTTGGCGATGTTGTGCACATCGTTGGTCCATAACGCGAAGATGCTGTAACCGCCCCAGCGCCGGCCTTCGAGGCGTGTCGGGGCAAGGTCGCGGTTGTGCAGGCGCGGGCTCAGGTCAAGTGCTGGCGCAGGCCCGGCAAGGGTGGACGCGGGGTTGCTGCTGGCGACGGAAAGTTCAGGGGCAAGGTTGAGGCTGGTACTCATTCCGGCAGGCTCCTGATGCACGTGGACTGCGATGAGCGGGCAATGCGCACGGGCTCGCCATCTCGTCGGTGCAGCATTGGCATCACTGGGTTCTGGGCGCGGCGGCCGGGTTCTGGTCGGCGTCGCGAGTTCTTGTGTATTTATGTTTTGCTCAACTTGTATACAAAACATGAACACACAAAAGCCAGTTCCATGCCAGGCGAATAGCGACATCGAAGTTGCCACTATTTTGAATCTATCTTGTTGAACGGTAAGTTAATGAAATAACGTCGATATAAGTTGACCATTTGAACAGCTATTATTTTTGCGTGCACTTGTTAGTTGATCAAATGGTCAGAAATGGCGCTGAAAAGGTTGTAACGTATTGGGGCAGGGCTGAGAAAAGTGCACACAAAAATGGCACCTAAGGTGACATTCTTGTGTACAAAAAATAGTCAGCTTTCCACTGTGGCTTTCTTTAGGCCGCAGATTCAATCCATCGGCGGCAGGCGTCGCTTCACCGGGCTTTTCTTGATGATCGCGGTATTGGTCTCGGCCAGCACATTGATCCGGTCGAGCAGGGTGTCGAGCTGTTCCATCGAGCGCACATGCAGGCGGGCAATGAAGCAGTCCTCGCCGGTCACCTTGTCGCACTCAGTGAATTCGGGCAGCGCAATGATTTGCCGCTCCACTTCCTGCAACTGCCCCGGCAGCGGGCGGATACGGACGATCGCCTGCAGTTGATAACCGAAGCTGCGCGGGTCGACATCCACCGTGTAACCGCGCAACACACCGCGCTCCTCCAGGCGGCGCAAGCGTTCGCTGACGCTGGGGGCGGACAGCCCGCTGATCTGCGCCAGGGCCTTGAGCGAACGCCGCGAGTCTTCCATCAGTGCATTGATCAGCAGTTGGTCGATTGCATCGGTCATGCTTCACCTCGTCAGGCTGTTCGATTGATTTGCCTTGATAGTAAAGGCAGGTTGGCTGATACGCCTTTTATATCCGCTGGAAGGTCACCCTCCGACCTTTGCATACTGTTGCCATCGTCAACGGGAGGTGTGAGATGGACAGTTCATTGCGCCGTGGCTCGCTGGAAATGGTCGCTGCCATGCTGATTTCCGGGACCATCGGCTGGTTCGTGCTGGTGTCGGGCCAGCCGGTGCTCGATGTGGTGTTCTGGCGGTGTGTGTTCGGCACCGGCACGTTGCTGGTGATCTGTGCAGCCTTGGGCTTCCTCAAGCCGGGGGTGATCGGCCGCACCGCATTTTTGCTGGCGATTGCCAGCGGCGTGGCCATCGTTGGCAACTGGGTGTTGTTGTTCGCCTCCTATTCGCGCGCTTCGATTGCCATCGGCACGGCGGTGTACAACGTGCAGCCGTTCATCCTGGTGGGGCTGGCAGCGGTGTTTCTGGGGGAGAAGATCACCCTGGCCAAGGTCACCTGGCTGAGTGTCGCCTTCCTTGGCATGTTGGCTATCGTCAGTGCCCACGGTGCGGGGCAGGGCAGTGGCGAGGATTACTTGTTGGGCATCGGCCTGGCGCTGGGCGCGGCGTTCTTGTATGCAATCGCTGCGTTGATCATCAAACGCCTCAAAGGCACGCCGCCGCACCTGATCGCCTTGATCCAGGTGGCAACCGGTGTGCTGCTGCTGGCGCCGTGGGTCAAGCTGGGCGGTCTGCCTGGCGAAACTTCGGCATTGGCCAGCCTGGTGACCCTGGGTATCGTGCACACCGGGGTGATGTATGTGCTGCTGTACAGCGCCATCCAGCGTTTGCCTACGGCACTGACCGGCGCGCTGTCGTTCGTTTACCCGATTGCCGCGATCCTGGTCGACTGGGTGGCCTTCGGGCATCGGCTGGCACCCCTGCAATGGCTCGGCGTGGCGCTGATTCTGCTGGCGGCGGCGGGGATGCAGCAGGGCTGGTGGTTCCGCCCTGCGCGGGTTGCAGTCAAGCATTGAGGAGGCGGACAAGGGTAGAATGCCGCTTTTTCCAGCTTGCGACCCGCCATGACCTCGCCGATCCAGACCCTCGAGCAACACCTGCTCACCGCCCTCGACCCCGCCCCGCAGGAAACCCGCCGGTTGTTCCACGGCCGCGGCCGCTGCTGGCCGGGCCTTGAGCAAGTGACTGTGGACTGGCTCCAGGGCGTGCTGTCAGTAGCGCTGTTTCGCGAGCCGCCGGAGGGCCAACTGGCCGAGCTGGAGGGCATGCTGCAGAGCCTGGCCCAGCGCCCGCAATGGGCCGGTCAGGCCATCCTCATCCAGCACCGCTACCTGCCGGACAGCCCCGGCCAATGGTTGCTGGGCGAGCCCTGCCAGCAGCGCGAGGTGGTCGAGGATGGCTTGACCTACCTGCTGGACCTGGGCGTGCGCCAGAACAACGGCCTGTTCCTGGACATGCGCTATGGCCGGCGCTGGGTGCGCGAGCAGGCGGCGGGCAAGCGGGTGCTCAACCTGTTCGCCTATACCTGTGGTTTTTCGCTGGCGGCCATCGCCGGTGGCGCCGAACAGGTGGTGAACCTGGACATGGCCAAGTCGGCGTTGTCCCGCGGGCGCGACAATCACCGGCTCAATGGCCACGATGCGTCGCGGGTGGCGTACCTGGGGCATGAATTGTTCAAATCGTGGGGCAAGGTGCGCAAGTACGGCCCTTATGACCTGATCATCATCGACCCACCGACCTTCCAGAAGGGCAGCTTTGTGTTGACCCAGGACTACGCGAAGATCTTGCGGCGCTTGCCCGAGTTGCTGAACGAGGGCGGCACGGTGCTGGCGTGTGTGAACGACCCGGCGATCGGCCCGGAATTTCTGATCGAGGGCATGGCCGAGCAGGCGCCAACGTTGGCCTTCGTCGAGCGGCTGGAGAACCCGCCGGAGTTTCCTGATGCGGACCCAGCGGGGGGCTTGAAGGCCTTGGTATTCCGCCAGGCCTAAGTCTTCCTGTAGCGCCCCTTCGCGGTTTCCCCGCAAAGGGGCCGGGCGTGCCTGCATCAAGCAGTAACGGCGCGTACCGGCAGCGGATACACCTGGGCAAAGCTCACCTTCTCGGTCTGGTCCACACGTTTCTTGAGCCGTTCATTGAACGCCCGGCTAACTGCATACTGCCCGCCGGAAATGGTACGGAACTGCGCCGTCAGGACAAACCCGTTCAAGTCCATGCGGTCCACCCCGAACACTTGCAGCGGCCCCTGCAGGTTGATGCGCAGCAGCGGGTCGTGGCTGATCGACTGCCCCACCTCGTGGATTAGCGCCAGCGATTCATCGACGTCGCTGTCGTAAGTGAACTGCACCGAGAAGAACGCATAGGCGAACTGGCGCGACTGGTTGGTGACTGCCTTGATCTGGCCGAACGGCACCGAATGCACGAACCCCTTGCCGTCGCGCAGGCGCAGGGTGCGGATGGTCAGGCTTTCGACGGTGCCGGCGTGGCCTGAGTCGAGCACTACCCAGTCACCGATCGAGATGGTGTCTTCGATCAAGATGAACAGCCCCGTGATCACGTCCTGCACCAGTTGCTGCGAGCCGAAGCCGATGGCCAGGCCGATTACCCCGGCACCGGCCAGCAGCGGTGCGACGTTGATGCCCAGGTTGGCCATGGTGGTGATGGTGCAGATGACGATCAGCACCACTTTTACGGCATTGCGCAGCATCGGCAGGATGGTCCGCACCCGGGTACTCGGCTGGCGCGCCGCGCGGCGCCCGACCGCGGGTTTCAGCGCTTCCTGGATGGCGGTGTCGAGGACCACCCACAGCAGCCAGGTCACCAGCAGAATCAGGCCGATGCTCGACAGCGAATTGCTGATAGCCTGGCCCAGGCTGTTGCTCAGGGCGAAGCCGATCACCGAAACGCCCCAGATGCGCCCGAGCAGCTCGATGAAAGCCACCGCCATGGCGATGCGCAACAGCGCGTGGGCGAGGCTGCGCAGCAGTTCCTTGTAAGGCCGAACCCGTTGCCCGGCATCCGCTTCGCGGGGCGCCAGCAGGTGCTGCAGCAAGGTGCTGAGAAACACCGTGGACACCAGCAGCACGGTAGTCAGCAAAGCCTTTTGCAGCGCCTTCTGGCTTTCTTCGCCGGCGCCGATCAGGTGAATCGCCGAGACCAGGATCATCAACAGGATCGGCAGGTACCACAGCACCGAGAAGATCCGCAGGGTTTCCTGCACGGCCCGATGTTGCACGCGGTCCTTGAGCGCACGGTTGCGAATCAGATGGGCCACCGGGCGGCGCAGGCGGATCACCAGGCTGGCGAAGATGAACGTGGCGGCCAGGCCGGTGAACACGGCGATGCTGGCGGTGATGTTACCGCCCAACTGGCGGGCGATCTGCGGGCTGGTCAAGGCATCGCTCCAGGCCGCCAGGAAGCCGATCAGAAACAGCGGTCGCGGGGCCAGGCGCTTGATCACGGCCACGGCAGGGCGCTTGTGGCCGGCATCAAACAACGTAATCAAGCACAGGATGATCGAGGTCGAGAACAGGCCGCTGCTGGTGGCGTAGGCCAGGCTCAGGCCTAGGGCACGGGCTACCGAGGGGTCGAGGAAACGGCTGATGTAGAGGGTCAGCGGCAGGCTGGCCAGCGCCGGCAGGGTATAGGGCAGCAGGTAGCCGAGCAGGCTACTGGCGCGCTGGCGCTCGTTCAGCCATGGGGTGGCCGAAGCGCGCTTGCTGAGCCAGCGGCCGAGGCTGGTAAGCACCGCGAAGCTGGCGGCCCAGGTGAGGGTCAGCAAGATGAAGTTGCCCGCCAACTGCAGCGAATCGCTGGCCGAATGGCGGTCGACCAGGCGTTCCATTTCCTTGGCGGCACGGTCGGTGCGCAGGCGCCAGGCATCGACCAGGTGGGCATCGAGGTCGAGCTCCTGGGCGGCGCTGTCCAGGCCGTCGGCCAGGGCGCCGAGCAGCCCGCCTTGCAGGACCGGTTCCGGTTCGGTGGGTTGTTCTTCGGCAGGTGCAGGGTCTGCAGCCAGCAGATGGGTGCTTAGCAGGCAGCCGAGCAGCAGGGTGGAGAGGTAACGCAGCACTGGAGTACTCCTTCGGCCGGGGTGAGCGGGGCAGGGTTACTCAAGGAACTGATTGGTGGGGGTGGGGAAAGTTCGATGGGGTGTGTTGCCAGCACCGGCCTCTGCGCGGGTAAACCCGCTGCCACAGAGGCCGACACTGGCTGGGTCAATTACTGATTGGTGTAGATCTGGTCGAACACGCCCCCGTCGTTGAAGTGGGTTTTTTGCACGGTGCGCCAGTCACCAAAGGTCTTCTCCACCGACAGGAAGTCCACTTTCGGGAAGCGGTCGGTGTACTTGGCCAGCACTGTCGCATCGCGTGGGCGCAGGTAGTTGTTGGCCGCGATTTCCTGGGCTTCTGGCGACCACAGGTACTTCAGGTACTCCTCGGCCACTGCCTGGGTACCTTTCTTCGCCACCACCTTGTCGACCACGCTTACCGGTGGCTCGGCTTCGGCGGACACACTTGGGTAGACCACTTCGAACTGGTCGCGGCCGAATTCGCGGGCGATCATTTCGGCTTCGTTCTCGAAGGTCACCAGCACGTCGCCGATCTGGTTGGTCATGAAGGTGGTGGTGGCGGCGCGGCCACCGGTATCAAGGACTGGCGCCTGCTTGAACAGCTTGCCGACGAAGTCACGGGCCTTGGCCTCGTCACCGCCTTGCTTGAGCACATAGCCCCACGCCGACAGGTAGGTATAGCGGCCGTTACCCGAGGTCTTGGGGTTGGGCACTATCACCTGCACGCCGTCCTTGAGCAGGTCGGGCCAGTCTTTCAGTGCCTTGGGGTTGCCCTTGCGCACGATGAACACGGTGGCCGAGGTGAACGGCGCGCTGTTGTTCGGCAGGCGGGTCACCCAGTTGTCCGGCACCAGTTTGCCGTGATCGACCAAGGCATTGATGTCGGTGGCCATGTTCATGGTGATGACATCGGCCGGCAGGCCATCGATGACTGCACGCGCCTGCTTGCTCGAACCGCCGAAGGACATCTGCACGTTGACCTTCTCGTTGTGCTCGGCCTCCCAGTGCTTCTGGAACGCTGAGTTGTAGTCCTTGTAGAAGTCACGCATCACGTCGTAGGAGACGTTGAGCAGGGTCGGGGCCGCCTGGGCGAAGTTGCCCAGGGCAAGGCCCGCGGCCAGCAGCGAAGCAGTGAACAGTTTTTTCACGACGCATTCCTTGTTCTTGAACAGTATTGGGCAGAGTGCCAGCGACTATAGCGGGTGCCTTGCTGCTGTTTAAAGAACAAAAAACGCTTTGGTTATTCCCGCTTGGGAAACAGCGCATTGCCACAACGCGAGCAGAATGCGGCGCCGTGTTCGTGGCTGTTCTTGCGGCAGGTGGGGCAGTCATGCTGCAACTGCTCCCCGCGCATGGCATTGGCCAGCTCGGCGGTGAAAATCCCGGTGGGTACGGCAATGATCGAATAACCGGTAATCATCACCAGCGACGACAGCACCTGCCCCAGCGGCGTCTTCGGCACGATGTCGCCGAAGCCCACCGTGGTCAGGGTGACGATCGCCCAGTAGATGCCCTTGGGAATGCTGGTAAAGCCATGCTCCGGCCCTTCGATCACGTACATCAAGGTGCCGAACACGGTCACCAGGGTCGACACGGTGACCAGGAACACGATGATCTTCTGCTTGCTGCCGCGCAGCGCCGCCATCAAGTAGTTGGCCTGCTTGAGGTACTGGCCGAGCTTGAGCACGCGGAAGATCCGCAGCATGCGGATGACCCGGATGATCAGCAGGTATTGCGCGTCGCTGTAATAGAGGGCGATGACTCCAGGGACGATCGCCAGCAGGTCGACCAGGCCGTAGAAGCTGAAGGCGTAGCGCAAGGGTTTGGGCGAGCAGTACAGGCGCGTCAGGTATTCGGCCAGGAAGATCGCGGTGAAACCCCATTCGATGCCCGCCAGCAGGCCGGCGTAGCCCTGATGGACAGCGTCGATGCTGTCGAGGATCACCGTGACCAGGCTGGCGAGGATGATCAGCAGGAGGGTTTTGTCGAAGCGTCTTCCAGCCACGGTGTCGGTCTGGAAGACGATGATGTAGAGCCGCTCGCGCAGGCTCGCAGGGTTGTTCATTGGCTCGTCCACAAAGCGATAAAGAAAGCGATGGGCTGAGCCTAGGGGCTGCGTTTCAGCTGTGCAAGCGGGATGCATTGCGCCGCTGATTGAGTTGAGCCAGGTAGTTGCCCAGGTGCATGAGCCAGCAGGCTGTGACGAAGGGGGCGGTCAGCCCGGCCACCGGCAACAAGGCGAACAGGGGTTGCAGCAGCAGGGCCAGTGCAATCGCCAGCAGTGTCACCCCTGGGCGCTCGCCCTGCCTGCTGAACGCCAACGCTGCCAATGCGGCGTTGAAGCCGTACAAACCCATCCAGGCTACCTGCGCCTGGTCGGTCAGTAATGCGACACCAGCGCCGATGGCAGAGCCGATCACCGCCCAGGTTGCTGCATAAGGATTTGCAAGGTACATGCCGATGACGATCAGCAGGCCCGCCATTGGCTTGTCGAGCAAGAACACCTGGCCCACGCCACGCAGCAGCGCAGACAGCGGGTCGGCTTCGACAGGGAGTGCGGCCGAGGGCTCGGCCAGCAGCAGGGTACCCCAGCCGAGAAGGACGAAGGGGGCGGTGTAGGCGACCAGCAACTTGCCGCCGCGCTTGCGCCACTGGTGGGTGATGATGCTCGACAGCCCGCCAGCGGCAATGATCAGCGGCGGCAGGATGGCCGACCATGGCAGCACCGCACTGATCAGGATGCCGATCAGCACGCCGTTGTAGCAGTACAAGCCGGCCTGGCGGTCGGCGCGGTCGTAGCCGCGCCGTTGTGCGGTGAGCAGGCCGGCGAGGGCGCCGAGCAGGGCGCCACCGACCAGGCTGGGGGCGGTCAGCAGGATGGCCAGCAGGCAGCACAGGCCGCACAGGGGGTTGCGCAGCAGCAGCACTTGGCTGAAGCCGTTGAGCAGCGCCGTCGCCCAGTCAGGGCACGGGTTGACGAAATTTTTGGTGTACATGGGGCAGTCGGTAAGGTTGAGGGTTGAGCGGTGGGCCTCTTTGGGCCTCGGGTTGTCCGCAGGTCTGGTGTAACGGTGTTCGGGGAGGGCTTTGCCCTCCATTCGCGGGGCAAGCCCGCTCCCACAGGCGCAAGGCAATTGAATGCCATGCAGTCCCTGTGGGAGCGGGCTTGCCCCGCGAAAGGGCCCGGGATCAGACCAAGGTCTCGATCCGTAGCGTATTAGTCGAGCCTGGCTTGCCGAAAGGCACACCAGCGGTGATCAGCAGCGTGTCACCGCGGCTGGCCATGCCTTGGGCCTGGGCAATCTCCAGCGCGGTCGAGCAGATCTCGTCAACCTGGCGCAGGCGGTCGTTGACCACCGAGTGCACGCCCCAGGCCACGCTCAGGCGGCGCGCGGTGTTCAAGTTCGGCGTCAGGTTGAGGATCGGTGCCCGTGGTCGCTCGCGGGCGGCGCGCAGGGTCGAGGCGCCCGACTCGCTGTAGTTGACCAGCACCGCCACCGGCAGGATGCCGCTGATACGGCGGATCGCGCAGCTGATGGCGTCCGACACGGTGGCCTCGGCTTTTGGCCGGCCAACGTCGAGCTGGGCCTGGTAGTCCGGGCCGTTCTCCACCTGGCGGATGATCTTGCTCATCATCTGCACGGCTTCCAGCGGGTAATCGCCCGACGCAGTCTCGGCCGACAGCATCACCGCATCGGCACCTTCGGCCACGGCGTTGGCCACGTCGGTGACTTCGGCGCGGGTCGGGGCTGGCGAGAAGCGCATCGACTCAAGCATCTGCGTGGCCACCACCACCGGTTTGCCCAGCTGGCGGCAGGTGCCGATGATGCGCTTCTGGATCTGCGGCACGCTTTCGGCCGGCACTTCCACGCCCAGGTCGCCACGGGCCACCATGATCGCGTCGGACAGCTCGGCGATCGCTTGCAGCTGTTCGACGGCGGACGGCTTCTCGATCTTGGCCATCAGGTAGGCGCGGTCACCGATCAACTGGCGCGCTTCGGTGATGTCTTCCGGGCGCTGCACGAACGACAGGGCCACCCAGTCCACGCCCAGTTCAAGGCCAAAGGCCAGGTCGAGACGGTCTTTTTCAGTCAGCGGGGAGAGCGCCAGCACTGCTTGCGGCACGTTGACGCCCTTGCGGTCGGACAGCTCGCCACCGGCCAGCACTTCGGTGTCGATGGCATCGCTGTGCTTGGCGGTCACCCGCAGGCGCAGCTTGCCGTCGTCGAGCAGCAGGTCCATGCCTGGCTCTAATGCGGTGATGATCTCCGGGTGTGGCAGGTTGACCCGGCGGTTGTCGCCCGGGGCTTTGTCCAGGTCCAGGCGCAGGGCCTGGCCGCGCTGCAGTTGCACCTTGCTTTCGGCAAAGCGGCCAACGCGCAGCTTCGGCCCCTGCAAGTCCATGAGGATGCCCAGCGGGTAGTTCAGTTGCTGCTCGACTTCGCGGATCCACTGGTAGCGCATGGCGTGGTCGGCGTGCTCGCCGTGGCTGAAGTTGAGGCGGAAGATGTTCACCCCGGCTTCGACCAGCTGGCGGATGTCGTCGATACCCTGGGTCGCAGGGCCGAGGGTGGCGAGGATTTTGACTTTTTTATCAGGCGTCATGATTGCGGAGTCTCGAGGATCAGGATGGCGCGGAAGTCGTTGACGTTGGTGCGCGTCGGCTCGGTGACGATCAACGCATCGAGCGCGGCGAAGTAGCCGTAGCCGTTGTTGTTGTCCAACTCGTCGCTGGCCGAAAGGCCCAGGGCTTCGGCACGGGCGTAGCTGCCCGGGGTCATGAAGGCACCGGCGTTTTCTTCGGAGCCATCGATGCCGTCGGTGTCGCCGGCCAGGGCGTACACGCCTGGCAGGCCCTTGAGGTTCTCGGTGAGGCTGAGCAGGAACTCGGCGTTGCGCCCGCCACGGCCGTTGCCGCGCACGGTGACGGTGGTTTCGCCGCCAGAGAGGATCACGCAAGGCGCCTTGAGCGGCTGGCCGTGCAGCACGATCTGCCGGGCAATACCGGCATGCACCTTGGCCACTTCGCGCGATTCGCCTTCCAGGTCGCCGAGTATCAGCGGGCTGAAACCGGCCTGGCGGGCTTTGACCGCAGCGGCTTCCAGCGACTGCTGGGGCTTGGCGATCAATTGGAAATGGCTGCGAGCCAGGGCCGGGTCATCGGCCTTGACGGTTTCCGAAGCCGGGTTGTTGAGCCAGTCGATAACCGCCTTGGGCGCGTCGATGCTGTAGCGCTTGAGGATGGCCAGGGCGTCGGCGCTGGTGCTCGGGTCGGCGACGGTGGGGCCGGAGGCGATGACGGTGGCCAGGTCGCCAGGCACATCGGAAATCGCATAGGTGTAGACGGTGGCCGGCCAGCAGGCTTTGGCCAGGCGGCCGCCCTTGATCGCCGAGAGGTGCTTGCGTACGCAGTTCATCTCGCCGATGGTGGCGCCAGACTTGAGCAGTGCCTTGTTGATGTGCTGCTTGTCGGCCAGGGTCAGGCCCTCGGCAGGCAGGGCCAACAGGGCGGAACCGCCGCCAGACAATAGGAAGATGACGCGGTCGTCTTCGTTCAGGTTGCTGACCAGTTCCAGCACGCGTTTGGCCACGGCCAGGCCGGCGGCATCGGGGACCGGGTGGGCGGCTTCGACCACCTCGATCTTCTGGCAGTTGGCGCCGTGGCCGTAGCGGGTGACGACGAGGCCGGACACTTCGCCCTGCCAGCTTTTCTCGACCACTTCGGCCATGGCCGCTGCGGCCTTGCCAGCGCCGATGACGATGACCCGGCCGCTACGGTCGGCGGGCAGGTAGGGTTCGAGGACTTGGCGCGGGTGGGCGGCGGCGATGGCTGTGTCGAACAGCTCGCGAAGAATTTTTTGCGGATCGACCGACATGGCAGGCTCCCAATTATTGTTGTTCTGCAGAATCGAAAACGCCCCTGGAACTGCCTCCGTGCAGGCCGAACCAGGGGCGGTCCCCAGAGCTGCAAGCTTCAAGCTACAAGCCACAAGTAAAAGCAGACCTGCTTTTGCTTGCCGCTCGAGGCTTACAGCTTGAAGCTTATTTCTCGTCGCGGATCGAGAAGTTGGCCATGTGCTCCAGGCCTTTGATCAGCGCCGAGTGGTCCCAGTTGCCGCCGCCCAGGGCCTGGCAGGTGTTGAACACTTGCTGGGCGTTGGAGGTGTTGGGCAGGTTGATGCCCAGCTCCTTGGCGCCTTGCAGGGCCAGGTTCAGGTCCTTCTGGTGCAGGTTGATGCGGAAGCCTGGGTCGAAGGTGCCTTTGATCATGCGCTCGGCGTGCACTTCGAGGATTTTCGACGAAGCGAAGCCGCCCATCAGTGCTTCACGCACCTTGGCAGGGTCGGCGCCGTTCTTGGCGGCGAACAGCAGCGCTTCGCTGACGGCCTGGATGTTCAGGGCGACGATGATCTGGTTGGCGACCTTGGCGGTCTGGCCGTCGCCGTTGCCACCCACGCGGGTGATGTTCTTGCCCATGGCTTCGAACAGCGGCAGTGCGCGCTCGAAGGCTTTCGGGCAACCGCCGACCATGATGCTCAGGGTCGCAGCCTTGGCACCGACTTCACCGCCGGACACCGGGGCGTCCAGGTAGGCGGCGCCAGTGGCCTTGATCTTCTCGGCGAAGGCCTTGGTGGCGGTAGGGGAGATCGAGCTCATGTCGATCACTACCTTGTTCGGGCCCACACCTTCGGCCACGCCGTTTTCACCGAACAGGACGGCTTCGACCTGTGGGGTGTCCGGGACCATGACGATGATGAACTCAGCTTCCTGGGCAACTTCTTTCGGGTTGGCCAGGGCCACGGCGCCGGCGGCGATCAGGTCGGCCGGGGCAGCATCGTGGTGGGTGGAGACGAACAGGCTGTGACCTGCTTTTTGCAGGTTCTGAGCCATGGGCTTGCCCATGATGCCGGTGCCGATAAAACCGATTTTAGCCATGAGAGATTACCTCGTTGTAGTTGTTGAATCTCGATGGAGCAGGCGACGCGTCCCATTGTAGGAGCGGCCTTGCCGGGGCGCCGGACCGGTCGGAAAGGGGGCGCAGCGCCCCCAGAATTTCGGCCACAGCAAAGATTGCCGGGGCTGCTGCGCAGCCCATCGCGACGCAAGGCCGCTCCTACAAAGTGCGTATTCGCCCTTAAATTGCGTTATGAGTCTTCAGCCAGCCCAGACCTGCTTCGGTCGTGGTCAGTGGCTTGTATTCCGCGCCCACCCAGCCCTGGTAGCCGATGCGGTCCAGGTGCTCGAACAGGAAGTGGTAGTTGATCTCGCCGGTGCCTGGTTCGTTGCGGCCCGGGTTGTCGGCCAGCTGGATGTGGTTGATCAGTTTCAGGTTGCCCTCAATGGTGCGGGCCAGGTCACCTTCCATGATCTGCATGTGGTAGATGTCGTACTGCAGGAACAGGTTGTCGCTGCCGACTTCGGCCTGGATGTCCAGGGCTTGCTGGGTGGTGTTCAGGTAGAAGCCCGGGATGTCGCGGGTGTTGATCATTTCCATGACCAGGCGAATGCCTGCGGCCTTGAGCTTGTCGGCGGCAAAGCGCAGGTTGTCGACGAAGGTCTTGCGCACGTCGGCGCATTGCAGGCCCTGCGGGCGAATGCCGGCCAAGGCGTTGACCTGGGTGTTGCCCAGTACCTTGGCGTATTCGATGGCCTTGTCGACGCCGGCGCGGAATTCTTCGACGCGGTCCGGGTGGCAGGCAATACCGCGTTCGCCCTTGCCCCAATCGCCGGCCGGCAGGTTGAACAGCACCTGGGTCAGGCCGTGAGCGTCGAGCTGTTGCTTGATTTCGGCAGCGCTGAAATCGTACGGGAAGAGGTATTCGACACCGCTGAAACCAGCATCGGCGGCGGCCTTGAAGCGGGCCAGGAAGTCCTGTTCGGTGAACAGCATGGACAGGTTGGCAGCGAAGCGAGGCATGGTTGTCTCCTTGCAGATTAAAGCCCCCGGCGCCACATAGGCGGGATGCACGGGGGCGTCAGGCAATCAGTCGAGCATCGAGATCGCGGTTGGCGCGTCGTTGCCGACCAGGGCCAAGTCTTCGAACTCGTTGACGGCGTTGATCTCGGTACCCATGGAAATGTTGGTGACACGCTCGAGGATCACCTCGACCACCACCGGCACGCGGAACTCTTCGGCCATCTTCTGCGCCTTGAGCAGGGCAGGGGCGATTTCGCCTGGTTCGAATACGCGGATGGCCTTGCAGCCCAGGCCTTCGACCACGGCAACGTGGTCGACACCGTAGCTGGCAGCGTCGGTCGAGTTGATGTTCTCGAACGCCAGTTGTACACAGTAATCCATGTCGAAGCCACGCTGCGCCTGGCGGATCAGGCCGAGGTAGGCGTTGTTCACCAGCACGTGAACGTACGGCAGGTTGAACTGCGCACCGACAGCCAGTTCTTCGATCATGAACTGGAAGTCGTAGTCACCCGACAGGGCGACAACCTTGCGCGATGGGTCGGCCTTGACCACGCCCAGGGCGGCAGGGATGGTCCAGCCCAGCGGGCCGGCCTGGCCGCAGTTGATCCAGTTGCGTGGCTTGTACACGTGCAGGAACTGCGCACCGGCGATCTGCGACAGGCCGATGGTGCTGACGTAGCAGGTGTCCTTGCCGAATACCTGGTTCATCTCTTCGTACACGCGCTGCGGCTTGACCGGCACGTTGTCGAAGTGGGTCTTGCGCTGCAGGCTGGCCTTGCGCTGCTGGCAGTCTTCCAGCCAGGCGCTGCGGTCCTTGAGCTTGCCGGCGGCTTTCCACTCGCGGGCCACTTCGAGGAACACGTCCAGCGCCTTGCCGGCGTCCGAGACGATGCCCAGGTCGGGAGTGAACACGCGGCCGATCTGGGTGGGCTCGATGTCCACGTGCACGAACTTGCGGCCTTCGGTGTAAACATCGACGGAGCCGGTGTGGCGGTTGGCCCAACGGTTACCGATACCGAACACCAGGTCGGATTTCAGCAGGGTGGCGTTGCCGTAGCGGTGCGAAGTCTGCAGGCCGACCATGCCGACCATCAGGGCGTGGTCGTCCGGGATGGTGCCCCAGCCCATCAGGGTCGGGATCACCGGTACGCCGGTCAGCTCGGCGAACTCGACCAGCTTGTCGCTGGCGTCGGCGTTGATGATGCCGCCACCTGCAACCAGCAGTGGGCGTTCGGCATCGTTGAGCAGGGCCAGGGCTTTTTCGGCCTGGACGCGGGTGGCGGATGGCTTGTTGACGGCCAGTGGCTCGTAGGCGTCGATGTCGAATTCGATTTCGGCCATCTGCACATCGAACGGCAGGTCGATCAGTACCGGGCCTGGGCGGCCGGTACGCATTTCATAGAAGGCCTTCTGGAACGCGTAAGGCACTTGGCCTGGCTCCAGTACGGTGATGGCCCACTTGGTGACCGGCTTGACGATGCTGGTGATGTCGACGGCCTGGAAGTCTTCCTTGTGCAGACGTGCACGCGGGGCTTGGCCAGTGATGCAGAGGATTGGAATGGAGTCGGCCGACGCGCTGTACAGGCCGGTGACCATGTCGGTGCCGGCAGGGCCGGAGGTACCGATGCACACGCCGATGTTGCCCGGGTTGGCACGGGTGTAGCCCTCGGCCATGTGCGAGGCACCTTCGACGTGACGAGCGAGGACGTGATCGATGCCACCGACTTTCTTCAGGGCTGAGTACAGCGGGTTGATGGCAGCCCCTGGGATGCCGAACGCGGTATCTACACCTTCACGGCGCATGACCAGAACGGCTGCATCGATTGCTCTCATTTTGCTCATGGGTTGTGCCTCATCGATTTTGTAATTGTATACAACTTGCTTTGCGACAGAGTGTATTCACGCCTGGCGGGCTAGGTCAATGGATTTTCATCGGGGAAGCTGGCTTTCGTCGGAGAGCCCGTGAAAACTGGGTTCTGTCGGATCTGGTACGATCGTTTAAAAATATTGTATACAAAAATATCTTTCGTTGTGTTCTATTTAGGTCATCGGTTTTCAACTGCCCTCAGGGCTTCTCACAACAAGAAGAGGACCTTTTCATGAACGTTCTGAACCTGAAAGTCGCGGTAAGCCTGGTGAATGCCGCGCTGGCCGCAGGCCGCAAGATCAATGCGGCGCCACTGACCGTGGCGGTGCTGGATGCGGGCGGGCACGTGCTGGCGCTGCAGCGGGAAGATGGCGCTAGCCTGATTCGCCCGGAAGTGGCCACCGGTAAAGCCTGGGGTGCGATTGCCTTGGGCAAGGGCTCGCGTTTGCTGGCACTGGATGCGCAGCAACGGCCGGCGTTCTTTGCCGCGCTGAATGGGTTAGGGGAGCGGCCTGTGGTGCCGGCGCCGGGTGGCGTGCTGATTCGTGATCAGGACGGCAAGGTGCTGGGTGCGGTAGGGATCAGCGGCGATACGTCGGATATCGACGAGCAGTGCGCGATCAGTGCGATCGAGGAGGTTGGGTTGACGGCGGATGCGGGGGTGGCGGCGTAAGAACTTAGATTGTTGGGGCCGCTTTGCGGCCCATCGCGACGCAAGGCCGCTCCTACAGGAGCGGCCTTGTGTCGCGAACGGGCTGCATAGCAGCCCCATTGGCCCGATCAGGCCGCCTCAGGCTCACAGCCCTTGAGCACCAGCCGGATGATGGTCTCGGCCGCAGCGTCATAATCGCTGTCGGCCAGCTTGGCCTTGCCCGTTACCGCCGAGATCTGCCAATCGAAATCGGCATAGGTCTGGGTCGCCGCCCAGATGCTGAACATCAGGTGATGCGCATCCACATTGGCAATCTGCCCGCGCTCGATCCAGCCCTGGATGCACTCGATGTTGTGCCGCGCCTGTTCGTTGAGCTGCTCGACCTGGTTGGGCGACAAATGCGGCGCACCGTGCATGATCTCGCTGGCAAACACCTTGGATGCATGCGGCAGGTCGCGCGAGATGCGGATCTTCGAGCGAATGTACGAACTCAACACTTCCTTGGGGTCACCGTCGGCATTGAACGGCGTCGAGGCCTGCATGATCGGTGCGATGATGCTCTCCAGGACCTCGCGGTAGAGGTTGTCCTTGGATTTGAAGTAGTAGTACACGTTTGGCTTGGGCAGGCCGGCCTTGGCCGCGATATCGCTGGTCTTGGTGGCGGCGAAGCCCTTGTCGGCGAATTCCTCGCTGGCCGCGCGCAGGATCAGTTCCTTGTTGCGCTCGCGAATGGTGCTCATGGTCAGGGATCTTCCTCGTGTCTGGCCACCTCTAAGAGGGATCGGGCATGGTAGCACCGGGCTCGACGGGCGCTCAAGGCAGCGACTTTGGGCTAGACTCCGGCGCATTCATTTCACGGGAAACAGGCAAACATGGCAGGCAGCAGTCTACTGGTACTGATCGACGACATCGCCACGGTGCTCGACGACGTGTCACTCATGACCAAAGTCGCGGCGAAGAAGACTGCTGGCGTATTGGGCGACGACCTGGCGCTCAATGCTCAGCAGGTCACTGGCGTACGCGCCGAGCGCGAGATCCCGGTGGTGTGGGCGGTGGCCAAGGGCTCGTTCGTCAACAAGGCGATCCTGGTGCCGGCGGCGTTGCTGATCAGTGCGTTCATCCCTTGGGCGGTAACGCCCTTGTTGATGATCGGCGGCGCTTACCTGTGCTACGAGGGCTTCGAAAAGCTCGCGCACAAGTTCTTGCACAGCAAGGAAGAGGACGAGGCGCAGCATGAGGCGCGCAAGGAAGCCGTGGCCGACGCCAATGTCGACCTGGTGGCCTTCGAGAAAACCAAGATCAAAGGCGCGGTGCGCACCGACTTCATTCTCTCGGCAGAAATCATCGCCATTACTCTGGGCACCGTAGCCGATGCGCCGTTGACCCAGCAGATCATCGTGCTGTCGGGTATCGCCATTGTCATGACCATCGGCGTTTACGGGCTGGTGGGCGGCATCGTCAAGCTCGATGACCTGGGCCTGTGGATGACGCAGAAGGCATCGAAGCTGGCCCAGGTGGTGGGTAACGGCATCCTGCGCGCGGCGCCTTACATGATGAAAAGCCTGTCGGTGATCGGCACTGCGGCGATGTTCTTGGTCGGCGGCGGGATTCTGGTGCATGGCATCGGGCCGTTGCATCATGCGATCGAGGCGTTCAGCGAAGGGCGCGGCGGGGCGCTGACGGGCGCATTGCTCAACGGGAGTGTGGGCATTGTTGCGGGCGCTGCCGTGTTGGCGGTAGTGAGCGGTTTGAGCAAGTTGTGGCGGGTAATGCGCCCGGCTCAGTGACTGTGACACAGGGGCCGCAAAGCGTCCCCTGTGGTCTTTCAGGTCAGAAGTGAACCTTGACCAGGAAGCTCGCCGTATTCTGGTCGGTCGTGAAGGCATCGCTGTCCTTGATGCCGTACTTGTTCTTCCAGTAGTCGTACTCAAAACCTACGTACAGCTGCTTCTCACCCAGGTGCAACGCCTTGCCCAGGTCATATTTGACCTGCGGGTTGAAGTGCAGGTTGGCCTGGTAGGTACCGCGACGGTTCTCGTCGTTGTCCACCACCCAGTCCATGAAACCGTCGATGAGGATGTCGGACGAGCCCACAGGGATGGTGTACGACCACACCGGGGTAATCTGCCAGACGTTGTCACCCGCACGGCTGCCGTCGGTGGTGCGCTGGTAGAAGTTCAGCTGGAAGTAGTCGAAGCCCGGGATGTCCAGGTCGAAGCCAGGGCCGATCAGGTAAGACTCGGTATCCCCCTCGCCAAACTCGTAGGTCATCGCCAACAGCACGTCCTTGACCGGGCCGAACGCCAGCTTCTGGTCGAAGATCTTGCCAAACGACAGGCGCGGGCTGATTTCACCGTAGTAGGTGTTGGGGCCGTTCCCGGCGTCTTTCTTGCCCTGGTAGAAGATCTTGTCGACGAAGATGAAGTTGTCGCCGTACTTCCAGCCATCGGCATGCTCGAACGTCACCGTCTGCTGGATCTCGGGGTTGACCTTGAAGTTCTTGCCCCACAGGTAGGTGAGGCTGTTGTTCTGCCACTGCAGCAGGTCGCCGCCGAAGGTGGTGCCGCAGGCCAGCAGGCCGCCGGCGAGGATCAGGCTGTTGATGGTACGCATTGCGAGTGTCGCTCCCTTGATTGATCTGTTGTCAGCGCTCGTTGTTGGCGCTTTTTTGTCTTTTGAGTCAGCTTTTTTCGATAGGCCACAGCTGTTTGGCAAGAGCTGCGCCAACTTTTCGGGGCTGGCACAACCTTCCTGCTCGACTACGTTCTGAACGGATGAAAAGGGTTTTTCAGGCTGGCAACACGTTGGCCAACCGCCCGAATTCATTGACTGAGCGGTCAGTAAACGCAGGCAGAATCCGTTCTGCCCTGAGCGAGGGGGCGCGCAGATTACTGGCTTGCGCGCCGGTCCTCAAGTGCCCCGTCCTGGAGCGCTGTGAAACAAACTTGTGCGTTTGGTCAGGTTCTTAGAAATGGACTTTGACCAGGGCGCTGGCGACGCTCTGATTACTGTCCACGTTGCCACGGCTGTCGATGCCGTACTTGTCCTTCCAGTAGCTGTATTCAAAGCCTACATACAACTGCTTGGCGCCCAGGTTCAGGGCCTTGCCCAGGTCATACTTGACCTGTGGGTTGAACTGCAGGTTGGCGTGGTAGGTGCCGCGACGGGTCTGGTCGTTGTCCACCACCCAGTCCATGTAACCGTCGATCAGGATGTCGGAGCGGCCCACGGGGATGGTGTAGGACCACGCCGGGGTGATCTGCCAGACGTTGTCCCCAGGGCGGCTGCCCTCGGTGTTGCGCACGTAGAAGTTCAAGGTGAAATAGTTGAAGCCGGGGACGGCCAGATCGAAACCGGGGCCGATCAGGTAGGCCTCGTTGTCGCCTTCGCCACGCTCGTAGGTCATGGCGATCAGCACGTCCTTGATCGGGCCGAACTCGAATTTGTGGCCGGTCATCTTGCCAAGCGACAGGCGCGGGCTGAATTCACCGTAGTAGGTGGTCACGCCTTTGCCGGGGTCGGCCTTGCCGTTGTAGAAAATCTTGTCGACGAACATGAAGGTGTCGCCGTACTTCCATTTGTTGGCGTGCTCGAACGTGATGGTCTGCTGGATACCAGGGTTGACCTTGAAGTCCTTGCCGTACAGGTAGGTCAGGCTTTCGCCGTGCCATTGCAGCCATTCGCCTGCATGCGAGGGGAGGGTGGCCAGCAGGCTGCTGCCCAACAACAGGGACGAGGTGATGCGCTTCATGTTGTGATTCCCGGACTTATTGTTTTTGTTGGCGGTGTTTTTAGCGCGCAGGGGCGCCCCGAGCGGCCCATTCCGGCGGGCCGACGGTGTAGCGGTTACTGCGGGTGTGAGTGAGGGGCGGCCAATGCGCCGCCCCTCGGGCTCAATGCTGGTGACAGGCGTCGTTATGCGCTGCGCGGTCGGCGCCACCGAGGATGTTGAACAACACGTTCAACACCAGGGCGCTGACCGTGGCCATGGCGATGCCACTGTGGGTGATCGGTTCCATCCACTGCGGCATCTGCGCGAAGAAATCCTGGCGCACCACGGGGATCAGCCCGAAACCGACGCTCACCGCCACCAGCAACTGGTTGCGACGGTCGCCGATGTCCGCTTCCTGAAGAATCTTGATCCCGGTGGCGGTGACCATGCCGAACATGGCAATGGACGCGCCGCCCAGTACCGCAGGCGGGATCGAGGCAATCAGGTAGGCCGCCTTGGGCAGCAGGCTGAGCATGATCAACAGCGCACCGGCCACCACGGTAACGTAGCGGCAGCGTACCCCGGTCATCTGCACCAGGCCGATGTTCTGGGCGAACGAGGAGTGGGTGAAGGTGTTGAAGAAGCCCGCGATGAACGACGCGCCGGCATCGCACAGCAGGCCGCGACGCAGCATGCCGGGGGTGACTTCACGATCGGTCACCTTGCCCAGGGCGAGGAACATGCCCGTGGACTCGACGAAGATGATCACCACCACCAGGCACATCGACAGGATCGGCGCCAGGCTGAAGGTCGGCATGCCGAAGTGCAGTGGGGTCACCACTTGCAGCCACGGTGCCTGGCTCAGGCCAGACAGGTCGACCATGCCGATGGAGCCGGCCAGGATGTAACCCAGGCCCATCCCCACCAGCACCGAAACGTTGACCCAGAAGCCGCGCATGAAGCGGTTGATCAACAGGATCACGGCCAGCACCAGGCCCGCGACCATCAGGTAGATGGGCGAACCGAAGGCTTCTGCCTCATGGCCGCCACCGGCCCAGTTGACCGCAACCGGGAATAGCGACAGGCCGATCGAGGTGATCACGGTACCGGTAACCAGGGGCGGGAAGAAGCGCACGACTTTGGACATGAAGGGCGCGATCAGCATGCCGAAGAACCCGGCGGCGATGGTCGCGCCGAAGATCCCCTGCAAGCCCACGCCGGGCATGCCGGCCATGGCCACCATGCTGCCGACGGCAGCGAAGCTGGCACCCATCATCACCGGCATGCGGATCCCTACCGGGCCGATACCGAACGACTGGATGATGGTGGCGACGCCTGCGACCAGCAGGTCGGCGTTGATCAGGAAGGCAACTTCTTCACGGGACAATCCAGCAGCCTGGCCAATGATCAAAGGCACGGCAATCGCGCCTCCGTACATCAGCAGTACATGTTGCAGGCCTACCAGAATCAGTTGGAACAGGGGCAGAGGCTGACGCGGCGGCGCAACAGGGATGTACGCCTTGCGTGACTCGGACATGCAGCACCTCGAGTTTTGTTTTTATTCTCGGATCCAAGCGGCAAGCTCCAAGCGGCAAGCTTCAAGAAGAAGCTTGGTGATCCGCGTTGGAGCTTGACGCTCGATGCTTGCTTGTTACCTACGACTTACAGCTTGAGGCTTGAAGCTTGCGGCTTCTATCAGTTGACCTGGGCGCCTTTGGCGATCCAGTCACCAACGAGCTTGCGCTCTTCGGTGGTCATCTGGGTGATGTTGCCCAGCGGCATGATCTGGCTGGCGACCGCTTGCGCCTGAATGCGCGCGGCCTGGGCCTGGATCTGCTGCGGGGTGTCGAACATCACGCCAGCAGGGGCGGCGCTGAACAGTGGGCTGGTCGGTTTCGACGAGTGGCACACGGTGCAGCGTTCCTGGATGACATTGTGGATCTTGTCGAAGTCGCCACCACCGGCCTGGGCAGCGGCCTGGGCCGGTGCTTGCGCAGGTGCGGCTGGCGCTTGCGCAGCCTTGGCGGCGTCCTCGGCGCGCTGCTCGGCAGCGGTCTTGCCACCGACAGCAGTTGCAGGCAGCGGCTGGTACTCGATCTTCGCTGCGGCTTGCTCAGGGCTTACGGCCATCGGTTTCGGGCCGGTGACGTAGGCCAGGCAGATCATCGCCAGGGCGCCTACCGGCAGGGTCCAGGCGTACTTGTTGCTGTCGTGGCGGGTGTTGAAATAGTGGCGGATCAGAACCGCGGCTACTGCGATACCGGCCAGGATCAGCCAGTTGTACTGGCTACCGTAGGTGCTCGGGAAATGGTTGCTGATCATGATGAACAGCACCGGCAGGGTGAAGTAGTTGTTGTGGCGCGAGCGCAGCAGCCCCTTGGCCGGCAGGCGCGGGTCCGGGGTGGTGTTGCTCTCGATCGCGGCCACCAGCTGGCGCTGGGCCGGCATGATGATGCGGAACACGTTGCCGACCATGATGGTGCCGATGATCGCGCCGGTGTGCAGGTATGCGCCACGGCCGCTGAACACCAGGCTGAAGCCCCAGCAGGCGGCGATGATCAGCACGAACAGCACACCACCGAGCAGCGCTGGCTTCTTGCCCAGGGGCGAGTCGCACAGGAAGTCGTAGATGAACCAGCCAGCGATCAGCGAACCGATACCGATGGCCACGCCTTCGGCACCGCTCAGGGTGCTGCCAGGGGCCAGCAGGTACAGGGCCGGGTTCCAGTAGAACACCACGCACAGCAGGGCGATACCGGACATCCAGGTGAAGTAGGCTTCCCATTTGAACCAGTGCAGGTTCTCGGGCATTTTCGGGGGTGCGAGTTTGTATTTCTCCAGGTGGTAGATACCACCGCCGTGAATCGCCCAGAGATCACCCGACAACCCATCGCGCGGGTTGCTTCGGTTCAGGTGGTTCTCCAGCCAGACGAAGTAGAACGATGCACCGATCCAGGCGACACCGGTGATCATGTGAACCCAGCGAATGCTCAGGTTCAGCCATTCGTGAAGGTGTGCTTCCACAGTATGTACCTCTGCCAATCACCTTGCGATGATCGACCTTTTCTTATTGGTGGGGATTGAGGATCAGCATCTGTTCCTCGGTGAAGTAATGCTCATCGCAGTTGTTGCCAGAACCACTGCGATCAACCACCAGGAAATCATCCCGCTTTTCGATCGTCAGCACCGGGTGGTGCCAGACGCCGCGATGGTAATTGATGCCCTGCCTGCCGTTACTGCGGAAGGCGCGGACCAAACCTGATACAGGTGCATCGCCAACGGGCGCGACCACGATCAGAAAGGGGTTGCCGAGCAGCGGGATGAAAGCCTGGCTGCCCAGCGGATGGCGTTCCAGCATGCGTACGGTCAGCGGCATGTCCAGCGCGTCGGCGCGGAAGATGCTGATGATCGCTTTGTCTTCAGGCTCGGCGGTCTCGACCGTGGCGAGCTTGTGAAAGCGCATGGTCGAGCCGTTGTTGATCATGAAGTGGTCACTGCCATCGGTTTCGATCACGTCACCGAACGGGGCGAAGGCTTCTTTGGTCAGGGGCTCGATCATCAGGGTGCGCATGCGGTTATCTCTTCTATGTTCGTTATTCTTGAAAGGGCTCTAACGTTCGTTGCAGCGGTAATTACAGCTGCAGCAGACGGAACAGGGCGATCAGGTTGATCTGCGCCAGGGCTTCCTTGAATTCGGCATCGCTGTCGTTGTGGATGCGTTTTTCGAAAGCGGCGAGGATCTGGTGCCGGTTGCTGCCCTTGACCGCCATGATGAACGGGAACTGGAACTTGGCCTTGTAGGCGTCGTTGAGCTCGGTGAAACGGGCGAACTCTTCGGCGGTGCACTGGTGGATACCGGCGCCGGCCTGCTCGTTGGTGCTCGATTCGGTCAGCTCGCCCTGGATGGCCGCTTTGCCAGCCAGGTCCGGGTGAGCGTTGATCAGCGCCAACTGGTCGGCGTGGCTGGCGCTGAGCAGGATGTCGCTCATACGCTGGTGCAGCGCCTCGACCTCGTCCAACTCGATCAGGTTGCCCAGGCCATAGGCTTTTTCAGCGACCCACGGCGAGTGCTCGTAGATGTCGGCGAAGGCGGCGACGAATGCGTCACGGCCCAGGGTGGAGGGCTTGAGGGTCTTGAAGGCGGTCATCAGGCGTTCTCTTTCTTGTACGGGTGGGTGGCGTGCCAGTGGCGGGCGATGTCCGCGCGACGGGCGAACCAGACCTGGTCATGGCTCTTGGCGTAGTCGACGAAGCGCTTCAGCGCGGCCAGGCGCGCCGGGCGGCCGACCAGGCGGCAGTGCAGGCCGATGGAGAGCATCTTCGGTGCTTCGGCGCCTTCGGCGTAGAGCACATCGAAGGCGTCCTTGAGGTACTGGAAGAACTGCTCGCCGCAGTTGAAGCCCTGTACCTGGGTGAAGCGCATGTCGTTGGTGTCCAGGGTGTAGGGGATCACCAGGTGCGGCTTGCCGGTCGGGTTGTTCGGCTCCCAGTAGGGCAGGTCGTCGTCGTAGGTGTCGCTGTCATAGAGGAAGCCACCTTCCTCCATCACCAGGCGGCGGGTGTTCGGGCCGGTGCGGCCGGTGTACCAGCCCACCGGGCGCTCGCCGGTCAGTTCGGTGAGGATGCGGATGGCCTCGAGCATGTGCTCGCGCTCCTGCGCTTCATCCATGTTCTGGTAGTCGATCCAGCGGTAGCCGTGGCTGCAGATCTCGTGGCCGGCTTCGGCCATGGCGCGGATCACGTCCGGGTGGCGCTGGGCGGCCATGGCCACGGCGAACACGGTCAGCGGCACGCCGCTGTCCTTGAACAGCTTGAGCAGGCGCCACACGCCGGCACGGCTGCCGTATTCATACAGCGATTCCATGCTCATGTTGCGCTGGCCCTGCAACGGCTGGGCAGCCACCATCTCGGACAGGAAGGCTTCGGACTCTTTGTCACCGTGCAGGATGTTGCGCTCGCCACCTTCTTCGTAGTTCAGGACGAAGGACAGTGCAATGCGGGCGTTGCCCGGCCATTGCGGGTGAGGTGGGTTGTTGCCGTAACCGATCAGGTCGCGAGGATAGTCAGCGCTCACTGCAGTCTTCCTTCTTGTGCGTTAGTGCGGGGGTGGGCGGGCCGCGTCGGGATGTCGCACCACCGGATGGGCTGATTGTATACAACTTCTGAAATCTTTTGTAAGCCTGTTTTTCCGCATTTCTTCCCTTTTGTCGCCTGAGAATCCCTTGCAATAAACCTGCCTGGTTGGTCAGCTAATGACGTGGGTGTCGGCATGGCGTCTGTATTTGCGACTGTATGGCGGCTTTAGGGAGGCGGCGACGGATGGGTTCAAAAAATTGTGTACAATTTGGCGATGGAATGTCTTAATAACGCCATTCCCGCACATCGCAGGCCGTTTGGCGTGATGATGGCCGTGTATTTTTTGCCCACAGATTGAACAAGAGGCGACAAGCAATGGGACGTTTGACCACACACGTACTGGATGCCGCGCATGGCTGCCCGGGCAGCTCGATCAAGGTCGAGCTGTATCGCGTCGAAGGCCAGCAGTTGGAGCTGGTTAACACCGCCCTGACCAACAGCGATGGCCGCGTCGATGCGCCGCTGCTGCAGGGTGACGATTACCGTACCGGCGTTTACCAGCTGCAGTTCAGTGCTGGCGCCTACTACCGTGCTCGCGGCGTACAGCTGCCGGACACGGCGTTTCTGGATGTTGTTGTGCTGCGTTTTGGCATCGACGAGCAGCAGGAGCACTACCACGTGCCGCTGCTGATCTCGCCGTATAGCTATTCGACCTATCGCGGAAGCTAGTTGGTCGCTAGAAGAATCTTCGTAGGTCCTTTGGCCCGCTCTCACACTGGCGGGCTTTTTTTCGTCTGGCGGAAAGTGATGGGGGGCGGCTTGGATGTTGTAGTGGCCATGAGATCGAGCGCCGCGGGGGCGGCGCTTGATCTTGAATGCACTGAAACTCTAAAGCCGGGTAATCAATGACTTAAAGGAACACGAACTTGGCAATGAAGATCGCGCACAGCACCCAGAGGCTGGCCGAGATTTCCTTGTACTTGCCAGTGCCCGCCTTCAATGCCACATAGGTGATGAAGCCCAGGGCAATACCGTCGGCGACCGAGAAGGTCAGCGGCATCATGATCACCGTGACGATCGCCGGAATGCTGTCGGTGGCTTCGTCCCAGTGGATATGCGCCATGCTGCCCATCATCAGCATGGCCACGTAGATCAATGCACCCGCAGTGGCATAAGCCGGAATCATCCCGGCCAGCGGCGCGAAGAACATCGCCGCAATGAACAGCAGCCCCACCACCACAGCTGTCAGGCCAGTCCGGCCACCGGCGGCCACGCCTGCGGCACTTTCTACATAGCTGGTTACCGGCGGCACGCCGACCACCGCGCCGAATACGCTGGACGCACTGTCTGCTTTCAACGCCCGTGACAGGTTTTCGATACGCCCATCAGGCGCCACCAGGTTGGCCCGTTGTGCCACGCCCATCAGGGTGCCGGCGGTGTCGAACATGTGCACGAAGAGGAATGCCAGCACCACGCTGATCATGCTGACGTTGAACACGCCGGCGACATCCATGGCCATCCAGGTCGGCGCCAGGCTCGGTGGCATCGATACCACCCCGCCAAACTTCACCAGGCCAAGCCCCCAGCCGGCGAGGGTGACGCCGATGATGCTGATCAGGATCGCGCCGAATACCCGTTTGTAGCTGAGGATGGCAATCGACAGGAAGCACACCGCCGCCAGCAGTGGGCCGGGTTCATGCAGCGAGCCCAGCTTGATCAGCGTGGCCGGGCTGTCGACGATGATACCTGCGGTCTTCAGGCCGATCAGTCCGAGAAACAATCCGACGCCGGCCCCCATCGCATGGCGCAGGCTCAACGGGATGCTGTTGAGCAGCCACTCGCGCACCTTCGACAAGGTCAGGAACATGAACAGCACGCCCGAGACGAATACCGCGCCCAGTGCCGTTTCCCAGTTGTAGCCCATGGTGCCGACCACGGTATAGGTGAAGAAGGCGTTCAGGCCCATGCCGGGCGCCAGGCCCACCGGCCAGTTGGCGTACAGGCCCATCAGCAGGCAGCCCAGCGCTGCGGCGATGCAGGTGGCGACGAAGGCCGCGCCGTGGTCGATGCCGGCGTCGGCCATGATGTTGGGGTTGACGAAGATGATGTAGGCCATGGTGATGAAGGTGGTCACCCCGGCGATCATTTCGGTTTTGACGGTGCTGCCGTGTTGCTTGAGTTTGAAAATCCGTTCCAGCCAGCTCGTTTCGAGCGGTGGGGCGAGATCCAGCGTAGGGGCTTCGGATTTGCGGCTTTCCACAGCGGGTACTCCTCAAGTCTTTCTTGTTGTGTCGGAGCCATTGTCCTGCGCATGCACTTGGCGGCTCCGCGAGGGGAAGGCAGACACCTGACCATTTTGTTGACTTATGGGTCAGGAAGTCGCACGGTGGATTATGCTTTTGTGTACAAAGAATGCAAATAATGTTTTATCTTTTGTGCGCACAAATGCGCGTACAACGGCTATATATGTGAAAGGCCACCTGCAGAAACGGGTCAGCCTGTGTACAATGGCGCCATACCTTGGTCCTTCATCCCTTTTCAGGACTTGCCAGCCACCCTCTGACACGCGTTACAGTCAAGGTCCGACTGGTGGATCCACGTGCTCGAGTGCCCATGAACGAACAGCTGCAACCTCTGAAAAAACCTGTGCGCACTGGCAAGGCCGGGCGCAGTGGTACCCAGGACGACATCGTCTACGCGCATATTTTCGAGGCGATCCTCGAACAGCGTCTGGCTCCGGGCACCAAGTTGAGCGAGGAAGCGCTGGGCGAGATCTTCGGCGTCAGCCGCACCATCATCCGCCGCGCCCTGTCGCGCCTGGCCCACGAAAGCGTGGTGCTGTTGCGGCCCAACCGCGGTGCGGTGGTGGCCAGCCCGACGGTTGAAGAGGCGCGCCAGGTGTTCTTCTCGCGGCGCATGGTCGAACGCGCCATCACCGAACTGGCCGTGCAGCACGCCACCCTCGACCAGCTCAACGAGCTGCGGCAGATGGTGCGCGAGGAGCGCGACAGCTTCTCCCGCGGCGATCGGGGTGCGGGTATCCGTCTTTCTGGCGAATTCCACCTCAAGCTGGCCGAAGCGGCGGGCAATGCGCCCCTGGTCAGCTTCCAGCGCAGCCTGGTGTCGCAGACCTCGCTGATCATTGCCCAGTATGAAAGCGGCAACCGCTCGCATTGCTCCTATGACGAGCACATGCAGCTGATCGATGCCATCGAAGCGCGTGACGCCGAGCAGGCGGTGAGCTTGATGATGCACCACATGGAGCACATCGACAGCAAGCTGAACCTGGACGAGGAGAGTGCTTCGGACGATCTGCATGCGGTGTTCTCGCACCTGCTGAAAAAGCCAAAGGTTTCGGCCAAGGGTTGATCGTTTGCCTCGGTAGATGTGGGGTTTTGCAGGCGCGGGCTTGCCCGCTCCTACACATCAGCCAAAGGTCTGCTAAATTCTTGTGAGCAAACCTTCATCAGGCAGTTGGGCTTGCGCATTCGTTGCGTTCAACTTCTTGAGGAATGGATTCATGAGCATGTCCCTCGGTAAACGCATGGGTGCCGAATTGATCGGCACCTTCTGGCTGGTCCTTGGTGGCTGCGGCAGTGCGGTACTCGCAGCCAGTTTCCCCCTCGGTATCGGCGTTCTCGGTGTTGCTTTCGCCTTCGGCCTTACAGTGCTGACCATGGCCTTCGCCATCGGCCACATTTCCGGCTGTCATCTAAACCCTGCCGTATCGTTCGGGCTGGTGGTGGGCGGGCGTTTCCCGGCCAAAGAGCTGCTGCCCTACGTGATCGCTCAGGTGATCGGCGCCATCCTGGCTGCGGGTGTGATCTACCTCATCGCCAGCGGCAAGGCCGGTTTCGAGTTGTCTTCGGGATTGGCTTCAAACGGCTACGCCGACCACTCGCCCGGCGGCTACACACTGGGTGCGGGTTTCATCAGTGAAGTGGTGATGACGGCGATGTTCCTGGTGGTAATCATGGGCGCCACCGACTCCCGCGCCCCAGCAGGTTTCGCGCCGATTGCCATCGGCCTGGCCCTGACCCTGATCCACCTGATCTCCATTCCGGTGACCAATACTTCGGTCAACCCCGCGCGTAGCACGGGGCCGGCACTGTTCGTCGGTGGCTGGGCCCTGCAGCAGCTGTGGCTGTTCTGGCTGGCGCCGCTGATCGGGGCTGCGATCGGCGGCGCGTTGTACCGGGGCCTGGCGAAAGAACCTTAGCGCTGGTGCACGCAACGCCCGGCGGCGTAGGTTTCCCGCACGGTGCGGTCATCGCCCAGGGTGGTGAGCACGAACAGGGTCTCTTCGATGCTGTTGGACTGCTGGATACGGTAGTCCAGCAGCGGCGTGGCCTTGTAGTCGAGCACGACGAAGTCGGCATCGTTGCCGGGGCGCAGGCTGCCGATGCGATCGTCCAGGCGCAGTGCGCGGGCGCCGCCGAGGGTGGCCAGGTACAGCGACTTGTAGGGGTGCAGGCGCGCGCCCTGCAACTGCATGACCTTGTACGCCTCGTTGAGGGTGTTGAGCAGCGAGAAGCTGGTGCCAGCGCCCACGTCGGTGCCCAGGCCTACGTTGACCTTGAAGCGCTCGGCCTGGGGCAGGTTGAACAGGCCGCTACCGAGGAACAGGTTGGACGTCGGGCAGAAGGCCACGGCCGAACCGGTTTCGGCCAGGCGCTGGCACTCGTCGTCGCACAGGTGCACGCCATGGGCGAACACCGAGCGCTCGCCGAGCAGCTCGAAGTGGTCGTACACGTCCAGGTAGCCCTTCTGCTCCGGGAACAGTGACTTGACCCAGTCGATTTCCTTGAGGTTTTCGGACAGGTGCGTGTGCATGTACACGCCTGGGTGCTCCTTGAGCAACTGGCCAGCGAGTGTCAGTTGCTCTGGCGTGCTGGTCGGTGCGAAGCGTGGGGTCACTGCGTAGTGCAGGCGGCCCTTGCCGTGCCAGCGTTCGATCAAAGCCTTGCTTTCGCTGTAACCGGACTCGGCCGTGTCAGTCAGGTAGTCAGGGGCATTGCGGTCCATCATCACCTTGCCGGCGATCATCCGCAGGTCGAGGCGCTCGGCTTCTTCGAACAAAGCGTTGACCGACTCCGGGTGCACGCTGCCAAACACCAGGGCGGTGGTAGTGCCGTTGCGCAGCAGTTCCTTGAGGAAGATTTTCGCGACCTGGTCGGCATGGCCCTTGTCGGCGAACTGTTTCTCGCACGGGAAGGTGTAGGTGTTGAGCCAGTCCAGCAGCTGTTCGCCGTACGAGCCGATCATGCCGGTCTGTGGGAAGTGGATGTGGGTATCGATGAAGCCTGGGGTGATCAACGCATCCTGGTAATGCACCACTTCGATGCCGGCATCCAGGGTCGGCAGCAGGTCGCTGGCGTGGCCGAGGGCGCTGATGCGGCCATCGTCGACCACCAGCAGGCCGTCTTCGTAGTAAGCGTGGGAGGCGTCAAGGCCGACTTCGGCCGGGTCGGCGATGCTGTGCAGGATGGCGGCACGGTAGGCTTTGCGGGTTGCGGTCATAAAGCGCTCGTCAAATGGCTTGGCTGCGCCGGGAGGGCGGCAGCAACTGGGCAATGGGGCCGGCGTTGGCGGCAGCGTCATGCTGGCCGAAGCAGGCGTTGTAGGTGGCAATGATTTCGCCGGCGATGGACACGGCGATCTCGATCGGCAGCTTGCCCTTGACCTCGGCAATGCCCATCGGGCAGCGCATGCGCGCCACGACGGCATCATCGAAGCCGCGCTCGCGCAGGCGGTGCTCGAACTTGGCCCGTTTGGTCTTCGAGCCGATCAGGCCGAACCAGGTGAAATCATTGCGTTTGAGAATGGCGGCGGTCAGTTCCAGGTCGAGCTGGTGGTTGTGGGTCATGACGATGCAGTAGCTGCCGGCTGGCAGGTCGGCCACTTCGTCGACGGGCTCCTCGTTGACCACCTTGGTCACCCCGTTGGGGATGAGCTCGGGAAATTCCTGTTCGCGCGAATCGATCCAGCGCACCCGGCAGGGCAACGCGGCGAGCAAGGGTACCAGAGCGCGGCCGACATGGCCCGCGCCGAACACCGCGATCTGCGCCTGCACGGCGGCCATTGGCTCGAACAGCAGCACGGTCACGCCGCCGCAGCACTGGCCGAGGCTTGCACCCAGGCTGAAGCGCTCCAGGTGCGGGGTGGTGCGCTGGTCTTCGAGCATTTGCCGGGCGATATGCAGGGCCTTGTATTCCAGGTGGCCGCCGCCGATGGTATCGAACAGCGCGGTGGCGCTGACGACCATTTTCGAGCCGGCGTTACGCGGGGTAGAGCCGCGTTCCTCGATGATGGTCACCAGCACGCAGGGTTCACCGCGGGACTGGTGGTCGGCGAGGGCGTTGATCCATTGGTGCATGATCCAACCTCTCTTCTGTCTACGCGGGCCTTGTGTAGGAGCGGCCTTGCGTCGCGAAAGGGCTGCGCAGCGGCCCCAGGATTTCAGCTTCGCTGCTGAGTTGGCTGGGGCCGCTTCGCGCCCCTTTCGCGACGCAAGGCCGCTCCTACACACACAACGGAGCGCAGGGTCAGTGGCTAACGGTTTCCAGTTCCTGCGATGCAGGCTGCGCGGCGGCCACCGCCTTGCGCATCTGCTCGCAACCCCACAACACCCGCTCTGGCGTTGCCGGGGCATCAACCTGGGGTTGCAGGCGATAGTCGGCAATGCTGGCCACGGCGTCCTTGATCGCGCACCAGGCGGCGATGCCAAGCATGAATGGCGGCTCGCCCACGGCCTTGGAATGGAACACCGTGTCTTCCGGGTTCTTGCGGTTTTCCACCAGCTTCACGCGCAGGTCCAGCGGCATGTCGGCTACCGCCGGCACTTTGTAGCTGGCCGGGCCGTTGGTCATCAACTTGCCCTTGGCATTCCACACCAGCTCCTCGGTGGTCAGCCAGCCCATGCCCTGGATGAAACCGCCTTCCACCTGGCCGATATCGATGGCCGGGTTCAGCGAGGCGCCGACGTCATGCAGGATGTCGGCGCGCAGCATCTTGTACTCGCCCGTCAGGGTGTCGACGACCACTTCCACGCAGGCTGCACCGAAGGCGAAGTAGTAGAACGGCCGGCCGCGAGCCTGGCTGCGGTCGTAGAAAATCTTCGGCGTGCGGTAGAAGCCAGTGCTCGACAGCGACACTTGGGCAAAGTACGCCTGCTGCACCAGTTGCTCGAAGCTGACGATCTGCTCACGCACGCGCACATGGCCGTTGCGGAACTCGACGTCTTCCTCGGTCACCTGGTAATGCCGTGCGGCGAACTCGGTCAGGCGCTTCTTGAGGATTTCGGCGGCGTTCTGCGCGGCCTTGCCGTTCAGGTCGGCGCCGCTGGAAGCCGCGGTAGGCGAGGTGTTGGGGACCTTGTCGGTGTTGGTGGCGGTGATCTGGATGCGGTCGAAGTCGACCTGGAAAATCTGCGCCACCACCTGCGCCACCTTGGTGTTCAGGCCCTGGCCCATCTCGGTGCCGCCGTGGTTCAGGTGGATACTGCCGTCGGTGTAGATGTGGATCAGCGCACCGGCCTGGTTGAGGAAGGTGGCGGTGAACGAGATACCGAACTTGACCGGGGTCAGCGCCAGGCCCTTCTTGAGAATCGGGCTGTTGGCATTGAAGCGGCGAATCGACTCGCGCCGCTCGGCGTAATCGCTGCTGGCCTCAAGCTCGGCGGTCATCTCTTCGAGCATGTTGTGCTCGACGGTCTGGTAGTAGTGGGTGACGTTGCGGTCGGTCTTGCCGTAGTAGTTGGCCTTGCGCACCGCCAGCGGGTCGCGGCCCAGGTGGCGGGCGATATGGTCCATCACCTGCTCGATGGCGACCATGCCCTGCGGGCCGCCAAAGCCGCGGTAGGCGGTGTTGGAGGCGGTGTTGGTCTTGCAGCGGTGGCCATGCACGGTGGCATCGCCCAGGTAGTAGGCGTTGTCGGAGTGGAACATGGCGCGGTCGACGATCGAGCCGGACAGGTCGGGCGAGTAGCCGCAGTTGCCGGCCAGGTCGAAATTGATGCCGTGCAGGCGGCCAGTGTCATCGAAGCCCACGTCGTACTCGACATAGAACGGGTGGCGCTTGCCGGTCATCATCATGTCTTCGACGCGCGGCAGGCGCATCTTGGTTGGCTGGCCGGTCAGGTGCGCAACCACCGCACACAGGCACGCCGGGCTGGCGGCTTGGGTTTCCTTGCCGCCGAAACCACCGCCCATGCGGCGCATGTCGAGGACGATCTTGTTCATCGGCACGTCCAGCACTTCGGCGACCAGCTTCTGCACTTCGGTGGGGTTTTGCGTGGAGCAGTAGACGATCATGCCGCCGTCCTCGGTCGGCATCACCGAGGAAATGTTGGTTTCCAGGTAGAAGTGCTCCTGGCCGCCGATATGCAGGGTGCCTTGCAGGCGGTGCGGGGCGCTGGCCAGGGCGGCGGCGGAGTCACCGCGCTGGTGGGTGTGGCTGTCGAGCACGAAGTGCTTCTTGCGAAACGCTTCGACCACATCCAGTACCGGCTCCAGGTCTTCGTATTCGATGATGGCCGCCATCGCTGCGCGGCGGGCGGTTTCCAGGTCGCGGGCAGCCACGGCGAGCACCGGCTGGCCGAAGAATTCGACCTTGTCGATGGCCAGCAGCGGGTCGCCGGCCACCACCGGGCCGATGTCCTTGAGGCCAGGGATGTCTTCGTGGGTGATGGCGATGCGTACACCCTCGAAGGCATAGCACGGCGTGGTGTGGACACGCAGGATGCGCGCGTGGGCGCGGTCGGCGGTGCGCGCATAGACGTGCAACTGGTTGGGGAATTCCAGGCGGTCATCGATGTACACCGCTTCGCCGGCCACGTGCTTGTCGGCACTGTCGTGCTTGACGCAGCGGCCGACCCCGGTGGTCAGGTCCTGGCTGAACAGTTCGGCCATCTCGGCCTGGCTCTTGGCTACGTGATGGTTAGACATAAGCGGTCACCCGGGTTTCGATGTGCGGTGTTTGCTGTTCGATGAAGTACTTGCGCAACAGGTTCTGTGCGGTCAGCAGGCGGTACTCCTTGCTGGCGCGGAAGTCGCTGAGCGGGGTGAAGTCTTCGGCCAGCGCCTGGCAGGCGCGCTCGATGCTGGCCTGGTTCCACGCTTTGCCGCGCAGGGCTGCTTCGCAGGCACGTGCACGCTTTGGAATGGCGGCCATGCCGCCGAAGGCGATCCGAACGCCGCTGACCACGCCGTTCTCGATGCTCAGGTTGAACGCTGCGCACACGGCGGAAATGTCGTCGTCCAGGCGCTTGGACACTTTATAGGCGCGGAAGGCCCAGTCATCGCTGGCGCGCGGTACGATGATCTTCTCGATGAACTCGCTGTCCTGGCGCGCGGTGATGCGGTAATCGATGAAGTAGTCTTCCAGCGCCAGGGTGCGCTGGCGTTCGCCCTGGCGCAGCACCACCTGGGCATCCAAGGCAATCAGCAGGGGCGGCGAGTCGCCAATCGGCGAGGCGTTGCCGATATTGCCGCCCAAGGTGCCTTGGTTGCGGATCTGCAACGAGGCAAACCGGTGCAGCAGGCCGCCGAAGTCGGGGTACTCGGCATTGAGCGCTTCATAGCAGTCGGTGAGCGGGGTGGCCGCGCCGATTTCCAGGTGGCTGGCGGTCTTGTCGATGCGCTTGAGCTCGGCCACGTGGCCGACATAGATCATCACCGGGAGCGTCTTGTGGAACTGGGTCACTTCCAGTGCCAGGTCGGTACCACCGGCCAGCAGGCGTGCTTCGGGGTGCGAGCTGTACAGGTCGGCCAGGTCAGCCACGGTCAACGGCACCAGGCAGCGCTTGTCGCCACTGTTGAGCTCGCCGGTCTGGGTCGGCGCGATGGCCTTGAGGCGGCTGATGGTCTGGGCTTGCTGGGCGTCGAACTGGTCGCGGCAAGGCTGGCGGCAGCTTTGCTCGGCAGCATCGAGGATCGGCCGGTAGCCGGTGCAGCGGCACAGGTTGCCGGCCAGGGCTTCCTGGGCCAGGTGCAGGTCGGGGCCTTGGCTGTTTTTCTGCAGGGCGAACAGCGACATGACGAAGCCTGGGGTGCAGAAGCCGCATTGCGAACCATGGCAGTCGGCCATGGCTTTTTGCACGCTGTGCAGTTCGCCCTGGTGCTTGAGGCCTTCGACGCTGATCAACTGCTTGCCATGCAGCGAAGACACGAAGGTCAGGCACGAATTGAGGCTGCGGTAGCGCAGGGTGTCCTGGCCCTGGTCGTCCTGGGTCAGTTCGCCGACCACCACGGTGCATGCACCGCAGTCACCACTGGCACAGCCTTCCTTGGTGCCGGGTTTGCCCAGGTGCTCGCGCAGGTATTGCAGCACCGTCATGTTCGGGTCCAGGGCGTGCTCATTACGCAGCTCCTGGTTGACGAGAAACTGGATCACGGGGGTGGCCTCGCAATGGTTTTATTGTTGTTGGGCGGACAATAAGCAGACCTGACGAACTGGTCAATATTTTTCTGACTCAAAGGTCAGGAAAATACGCATCTCTACACCCGGCCGAACACATTGCCTTTACTACAAGCATAGATCGCGCCGGGCAGGCGGCTGTCTGGCAGGCCAAATAAAGCGCAAGGCCCCTCTGCGCGCGTGCCGGTCAAGTACGCTACAATCCGCCCCTTGTGCCCAGTTCAATGATTTTGAAGGAAAACCATGACGTTCAAGGCCCCGGACAGCCTCTCCGAGCAGATTGCCGATTACCTGGCCGAACGCATCATCCGCGGCGAGCTGGCGCCAGGCGAGCGCATCCAGGAGCAAAAGGTCACCCAGGCGCTGAATGTCAGCCGCGGTTCGGTGCGTGAGGCACTATTGATCCTCGAACGTCGGCATCTGGTCGCGATCTTGCCGCGTCGTGGCGCTCATGTGACCAAGCTGGACGAGCGCAGCGTGCGCAGCCTGTGCAACTTGATGGGCGAGTTCTACATCCTGCTGGGCAACGCCGTTGCACAAAAATGGCGCCTTGAGGCCGACCTGCGCCCGTTTCTGGAGATCCAGCAGCGCCTGCAGCTAGCCCGCGACAAACGGGACATCAAGGTGTTCGTTGCCGAAAGCTTCGCGGTGATGCGGGCGGCCTATCCGTTCGCCGACAACCCTTACCTGCAGGAAACCGTAGAAAACCTGCAGCCGGCCATGAGCCGCGCCTACTACCTGGCCCTGGACCAGCGCCAGGCCAGCACCGACGACTACTTGCAGCTGTTCGCCTGCCTGCTCGAGGCCGTGGTCTCGCGCGACCTGCCGCGCATCCGCGAGGTGCTCACCGCTTACTGCCAGCGCAGCTGTGAACTGGTGCTGGCGGCGTTGGCCCGGGCCTGACCATGCGCCTCAAATGCATTCGCCTGGCCGGGTTCAAGTCGTTCGTCGACCCGACCACGGTCAACTTCCCCAGCAACATGGCGGCCGTGGTCGGCCCCAACGGTTGCGGCAAGTCCAACATCATCGACGCGGTGCGCTGGGTGATGGGCGAGAGCTCGGCGAAAAACCTGCGCGGCGAGTCGATGACCGACGTCATCTTCAACGGTTCCACCAGCCGCAAGCCGGTCAGCCAGGCCAGCATCGAGCTGGTGTTCGACAACAGCGACAACACCCTGGTAGGTGAATACGCGGCCTACGCTGAGATTTCCATCCGCCGCAAGGTGACCCGCGACGCGCAGAACAGCTACTACCTCAACGGCGCCAAATGCCGTCGCCGCGATATCACCGATATCTTCCTCGGCACCGGCCTTGGGCCGCGCAGCTACTCGATCATCGAGCAGGGCATGATCTCCAAGCTGATCGAAGCCAAGCCCGAGGAGCTGCGCAACTTCATCGAGGAGGCGGCGGGCATCTCCAAGTACAAGGAGCGTCGTCGCGAAACCGAAAACCGCATCCGCCGCACCCAGGAAAACCTGGCGCGCCTGACCGACCTGCGCGACGAGCTGGAGCGCCAGCTCGAACGCCTGCACCGCCAGGCCCAGGCCGCCGAGAAGTACCGCGAGTACAAGGCCCAGGAACGCCAGCTCAAGGCGCGCCTGTCGGCCCTGCGCTGGCGCGACCTGGACGAACGCGTACGCCAGCGCGAAGCGGTGATCGGCGACCAGGATGTGTCCCACGAGGCGTTGGTGGCCGAGCAGCGCAACGCCGACGCCAGCATCGAGCGCCTGCGCGATGGCCATCACGAATTGTCCGAACGCTTCAACCAGGTACAAGGCCGCTTCTATTCGGTGGCAGGCGACATCGCCCGGGTCGAGCAGAGCATCCAGCACGGCCAACAGCGCCTGCGCCAATTGCAGGACGACTTCAAGGAAGCCGAGCGCACGCGCCTGGAGACCGAGTCGCACCTAGGCCATGACCGCACCCTGCTGGCTACCCTTGGCGAAGAGCTGGCCATGCTGGTGCCTGAGCAGGAAATGACCCTGGCGGCCGCCGAAGAGGCCGCCGCCACCCTCGAAGAAGCCGAGCTGGGCATGCACGGCTGGCAAGAGCAGTGGGACACCTTCAACACCCGCTCCGCCGAGCCCCGGCGCCAGGCGGAAGTGCAGCAGGCGCGCCTGCAGCAGCTGGAAACCAGCCTGGAGCGCTTGGCGGAGCGCCAGCGCAAGCTGGCTGAAGAGCGCGACCTGTTGGGCGCCGAGCCACAGGATGCCGCCCTGTTCGAACTGGCCGAACAGTTGGCCAGTAGCGAAATGCTGCTGGACGAGTTGCAGGGGGCCGAAGAGCAAGTGGTCGAGCGCCTCGAAGGCACGCGCGAGCAATTGCAGCAGGCCACCCAGGCGCAACAGCAGGCGCAGGGCGACCTGCAGCGTCTGGGTGGTCGCCTGGCATCGTTGGAGGCCTTGCAGCAGGCTGCGCTGGAGCCTGGCGTGGGCGCCGCAGACTGGTTGCGCGAGCAAGGCCTGGCGCAGCGCCCCCGCCTGGCGGAAGGGCTGCGGGTCGAGCCGGGCTGGGAGCTGGCAGTAGAAACGGTGCTTGGCGCCGACCTGCAGGCGGTGCTGGTCGATGACTTCAACAACCTCGATTTCGCCGACCTGGAGCAAGGCGAGTTGCGCTTGCTGCTGGCCGGCGGCGAGGGTGCGCGGCTGGCGGGCAGCCTGCTGGACAAGGTCGAAGGGCGTACCGACCTGACGCCCTGGCTGGGGCAGGTAAAGCCGGTCGATGACCTGGCCCAGGCGCTGGCGCTGCGGGCCACCCTGAATGAAGGGCAAAGCCTGGTCAGCCGTGACGGTTACTGGGTGGGCCGGCATTTTTTGCGGGTGAGCCGAGGTGGCGAAGCCGAAGGCGGGGTGTTGGCCCGCGGCCAGGAAATCGAACGCCTGGGCCAGGAGCAGTTGGAGCAGCAAGCCGCCCTGGAGCATCTTGAGCAACAGCTTCAAGGCCTGCGCGAGCAGCAGTTGGGCTTTGAAGAGCAGCGCGAGCAGTTGCGCCGCCGTACCCAGGAAGAGAGCCGCCAGCATGGCGAGTTCAAGGCCAGCCTGTCGGCCAGCCGTGCCCGTGCCGAGCAAGTCGAATTGCGCCGCCGCCGTCTGCAGGAAGAACTGACCGAACTGCAGGAGCAGCGCGCCCTGGAACACGAGCAACTGGGCGAGGCGCGGCTGGTGCTGCAGGAAGCCCTGGACCTCATGGCCCAGGACACCGAACAGCGCGAGCAGTTGATGGCCCGTCGCGATACCCTGCGCGAAGGCCTCGATCGCGTTCGCCAGGAGGCGCGCCAGCACAAGGACCATGCCCACCAGCTGGCCGTGCGCCTGGGCTCGCTGCGCGCCCAGCATGACTCCACCCGTCAGGCCCTGGAGCGCTTGGAGCAGCAGGCCGCACGCCTGACCGAGCGCCAGGAGCAACTGAGCCTGAACCTGGAGGAGGGCGAAGCACCCCTCGAAGAGTTGCGCCTGAAGCTCGAAGAGCTGCTGGAGCGGCGCATGAGCGTCGACGAGGAAATGCGCCAGGCCCGCCTGCACATGGACGAGGCCGACCGTGCACTGCGCGACGCCGAAAAACGCCGCAGCCAGGCCGAGCAGCAAGCCCAACTGCTGCGCGGCCAGCTGGAGCAGCTGCGTTTGGAGTGCCAGGGCCTGGATGTGCGGCGCAAGACCCTGCAAGAGCAATTGCTGGCCGACGGTTACGACCTGCAAGGCGTGCTTGCCACGCTCGAAGCCGACGACAGCGAACAGGGCACCGAGCAGGCGCTGGAACAGACCGAGGCGCGTATCCAGCGCCTGGGCGCGATCAACCTGGCAGCGATCGAAGAATACGAGCAACAGTCCGAGCGCAAGCGCTACCTGGACGCGCAGAACGCCGACCTGGTCGAAGCGCTGGAGACCCTCGAAAACGTCATCCGCAAGATCGACAAGGAAACCCGCAACCGCTTCAAAGATACCTTTGATCAGATAAATGCTGGATTACAGGCACTTTTTCCAAAAGTTTTCGGTGGTGGCAGCGCTTATCTGGAACTGACGGGCGAAGATCTACTCGATACAGGGGTGACGATCATGGCGCGACCACCGGGCAAGAAGAACAGCACCATCCATTTGCTGTCCGGTGGCGAGAAGGCACTGACCGCCCTGGCGCTGGTGTTTGCCATTTTCAAGTTGAACCCCGCACCGTTCTGCATGCTCGACGAGGTCGATGCGCCGCTGGACGATGCCAACGTCGGGCGTTACGCGCGGCTGGTGAAGGAAATGAGTGAGAGCGTGCAGTTCATCTACATCACGCATAACAAGATTGCCATGGAGATGGCGGATCAATTGATGGGGGTGACCATGCACGAGCCCGGCTGCTCCCGCCTGGTGGCGGTGGATGTGGAGGAGGCGATGGCAATGGTCGACGCCTGATGAGCGAAGATAGGGCACATTCTGTAGTGAAATGGCCCCGTCATGTGCGACAGACGGTGTAAAGTTCTCTTTGGTCGTGCTAGCTTAATGTCACTCGTTTTTTGCGTGGGTAAAACGCCTGTCAGAACATAGAGTTGGCGCCACGTGTTAAAGGGCTTTGAACCCTTTGTTTTCAAGCATATTTTTATAGAGGCACGGGATTACATGGAAATCGGTCTGCGCGAGTGGCTGATCCTCATCGGCATCATTGTCATTGCCGGTATTCTTTTCGACGGCTGGCGCCGCATGCGCGGCGGAAAAGGCAAGTTGAAATTCCGCCTGGATCGCAGTTATACCAACGCCCCCGACGAAGAGGGCGGTGCCGAAGTGCTCGGCCCGTCGCGGGTGTTGGATAACCATAAAGAGCCAGAACTGGACGAGAGCGACCTGCCCTCGCTCAGTGCGTCGTCGCGTGATCGCGAGCGCGAGCCCAAGCCGGTCAAGGCCAGCAAGCGTGGCAAGCGTGCCGCAGAAGTGCCGCAGGGTGACCTGAACCTGGTGGCCGAATCGCGCGAGCCTGACCTGTTTGCCGATACCGATGATGACTTTGCTGCCGACAACAACCGCAACAGCGGTGCGTCGTCCGCCAATAACACGGTCAAGGAATTGCCCCCCGCTGAAGAAGTGCTGGTGATCAGCGTTATCTCCCGCGACGAGGGTGGCTTCAAAGGGCCGGCGTTGCTGCAGAACATTCTCGAGAGCGGCCTGCGTTTTGGCGAGATGGACATCTTCCACCGTCACGAGAGCATGGCCGGCCACGGCGAAGTGCTGTTCTCCATGGCCAACGCGGTGAAGCCCGGTATTTTCGACCTGGACGATATCGACCACTTCAGCACCCGTGCGGTGAGCTTCTTCCTGGGCCTGCCGGGCCCGCGTCATCCGAAGCAGGCGTTCGACGTGATGGTTGCAGCGGCGCGCAAGTTGGCCCATGAGCTCAATGGTGAACTCAAGGATGATCAGCGCAGCGTGCTGACCGCCCAGACCATCGAGCATTACCGCCAGCGCATCGTCGAGTTCGAGCGCCGCGCGCTGACCCAGAAACGCTGATAGTTCCAGACAAAGAGCAGCCTGTGGGCGCGCTGGTCGGTTCAGGTTTTGAGTGTGCCTGTACCGACCCTTTCGCGGGTCAAGCCCGCTCCCACAGGTACACCGTAAGCCTTGCAGGCAGTGGTGTACCTGTGGGAGCGGGCTTGACCCGCGAAAGGGTCGGCATTGACAACCTCAAACCCTGTTCTGGCACGGTGCCCCAAGGCTGCTTTTTGCTTTGCAAGAGACCCTGACCCATGAACGCCGAATCCCGAATCCACGCCCTGCGCGCCGAACTCGACCAGCACAACTACCGCTACTACGTGCTCGATGAGCCCAGCGTCCCCGATGCCGAATACGACCGCCTGTTCAACGAACTCAAGGCGCTAGAGGCTGAGCACCCGCACCTGGTGACGCCCGACTCGCCAACCCAGCGCGTCGGCGGTCAGGCCTTGGCCGCGTTCAGCCAGGTGCGTCACGAAGTGCCCATGCTCAGCCTGGGCAACGCCTTCGAAGAAGCCGACCTGCGTGAATTCGGCCGTCGTGTGGTCGACGGCCTCGACCAGCCAGGTGCGGTCGACTTCAGCTGCGAACCCAAGCTCGATGGCCTGGCTGTGAGCCTGCTGTACCGTGACGGCCAATTGGTGCAGGGCGCTACCCGCGGCGACGGCACGACCGGTGAAGACATCAGTGCCAACGTGCGCACCGTGCGCAACATCCCGCTAAAGCTCCAGGGCGAAGGCTGGCCGGCGGTGCTGGAAGTGCGTGGCGAGGTGTACATGAGCAAGGCCGGTTTCGACCGGCTCAATGCGGCCCAGGCAGAGGCGGGCGGCAAGACCTTCGCCAACCCGCGTAACGCCGCGGCCGGTAGCCTGCGCCAGCTGGACTCGAAAATCACCGCCAGTCGCCCGCTGGAGTTCTGCTGCTACGGTGTAGGTCAGGTGTCCGAAAGCATCGGCGACAGCCACATTGGCATCCTCGAACAGCTCAAGGCCTGGGGCCTGCCGATCAGCCGTGAGCTCAGGCATGCCGCCGGCATCGAAGAATGCCTGGCGTACTACCGCGACATCGGCGAGCGCCGCAACAGCCTGCCTTACGAAATCGACGGTGTGGTGTTCAAGGTCAACAGCCTGGCGTCCCAGCGTGAGCTGGGCTTCCGCGCCCGCGAGCCGCGCTGGGCGATTGCCCACAAGTTCCCGGCCATGGAAGAGCTGACCGAAGTGCTGGATGTCGAATTCCAGGTCGGCCGCACTGGGGCGGTAACCCCTGTAGCGCGTCTGAAGCCGGTCAAGGTGGCCGGTGTGACCGTGTCCAACGCCACCCTGCACAACATGGACGAAATCGCCCGCCTGGGCCTGCGCATCGGCGATACGGTCATCATTCGCCGGGCCGGTGATGTCATCCCGCAAGTCATGCAAGTGGTGCTCGAGCGCCGCCCCGAAGATGCCCGCCCGGTCGAAGTGCCGAGCGAGTGCCCGGTGTGTGGCTCGCAGGTCGAGCGTACCCAGCTGGTCAAGCGCAGCAAGGGCAAGGAAACCACCAGCGAAGGCGCGGTGTACCGTTGCGTCGGCCGCCTGGCCTGTGGCGCCCAGCTCAAGCAGGCGATCATTCACTACGTTTCGCGCCGCGCGATGGACATCGACGGCCTGGGCGAGAAGAGTGTCGAGCAGTTGGTGGACGAAGGGTTGATCGGCTCGCCGGCGGACCTGTACAAGTTGGAATTCGACCAGATCGTCGGCCTGGAAGGGTTTGCCGAGGTGTCCAGCAAGAAGCTGCTGGATGCCATCGAAGCCAGCAAGCGCCCGAGCCTGGCGCGTTTCATCTATGCCCTGGGTATCCCGGATGTGGGTGAAGAGACTGCCAAGGTGCTGGCGCGCTCGCTGGGCACGCTGGAGCGGGTGCAGCAGGCCCTGCCGCAGGTGCTGACCTACCTGCCGGACATCGGCCTTGAAGTGGCTTACGAGATCCACAACTTCTTTGAAGACGAACACAACTGCAAGGTCATCGAGCAGTTGCTGGCCTGCGGCATGCAGTTGCAGGACGAAGGCGACCTGGCCGCCGAGTTTGCTGCCAGTACGACCCTGGCTGGGATGATCGCCAAGCTCGACATTCCCTCGGTCGGCCCGACCGGCGCTGAAAAGCTGGTGGCCAAGCTCGATAGCCTGGACAAGATCATCGCTGCCGATGGCATCGACTTGCGCCAGGCCTTGGCGGCCAAGCAGGCCGAGGCGGTGCGCGAGTTCTTCAAGGACGAAGCGAACCAGAAGCTGGCGCGGGCCATCGAGGCCCAGTTGCTGGCGTTCGGCATGCACTGGCACAGCGAGAAGAAAGTCGCCGAAGGGCTGCCGCTTGCGGGGCAGACCTGGGTGTTGACCGGCAGCCTGGAGCGCATGAGCCGCGACATTGCCAAGGAGAAGCTGGAAAGCCTCGGCGCCAAGGTTGCCGGTTCCGTTTCCGGCAAGACCCACTGCGTGGTCGCCGGCCCAGGCGCGGGCTCCAAGCTGGCCAAGGCCAGTGAGCTGGGGGTGAAGGTGCTGGACGAAGACGCGTTCATTGCCTTCCTCGGCGAGCAAGGCATCACCCTCTGACCCTGCGCGGACCTTGTAGGAGCGGCCTTGCGTCGCGAAAGGGGCGCGAAGCGGCCCCAGCAATCTCTGCGGCGAAGCTGAAATCCAGGGGCCGCTTCGCGCCCCTTTCGCGACACAAGGCCGCTCCTACAAAGGCCGTCGTTCGCCAAGGTACCCCCGAATTCAAACAAGTCATTGAGAAATGATGACTTTTTCTCCGGCCAGAGGTTGTAACTTCGCCTCAGACCGGTACAATGGCGCGGCTCGCTGCTTAGCGAGTCGCGTTAGTGGTGGCCCCATCGGTCCCCCCGCATTGATTACCCGTTAACCTGGTCAGGCCCGGAAGGGAGCAGCCATAGCGGGAACATCGAGTGCCGGGGTGTGGCTGGTGGGGCCGCCTCCATTTCTGGGGTCCTAAAACCTCAGCCTGTCAGGCTAAGGCCTTCCCTCTGGCCTGTTCTGCGCTCCTGCTGTTGCCAACTTCTGCAATCGCTGAAATTCAAGACTGCCACCTTCGGACACGTTGCCGCGCTCGGGTTGCTCTCATGCACGTTGTAGCCGCTGGGCAGTTGAGAATATCCGGACGCTATGTAAGGGTTGGGGTGCGCCTGCATCCCAGATCGCCTGCATGAATGGATTCCGCGAAAATGCACAGCCTTCCAATCCTCGAAACTCCGCGCCTGATACTCACGCCGCTGCAACTCGGCGACGTGGATGCCATTCAGCAACTGTTCCCGCACTGGGACATTGTTCGCTACCTGGACAGCCGCGTGCCTTGGCCTTACCCAGAAGACGGCGCGCTGCTCTACGTCCGAGACATCGCATTACCCGCCATGAACGCCGGGTGTGAATGGCATTGGATGATTCGCCTGAAGACGGAGCCTGCGCAGATCATCGGAAGCATCAGTCTCTATGACCAGCCGGGCAACAACCGTGGCTTTTGGCTTGCACAGGCATGGCAGAAAAACGGCTACATGCGGGAGGCCTGCAGGGTCATCAACCACTACTGGTTCGAAACGCTTGGGCGTTGCGTCATGCAGGTGCCCAAGGCTGCGTGCAATGACCGATCGCGCAGTGTTTCCGTGCACGAAGGCATGCGGCTGGTGGGAACTGAAGAGGGCCATTTCGTCTGTGGCCCCGTGCTCAAGCAGATCTGGGAGTTGAGCCGCGATGAGTGGCATCGACGTGGCGGCCGTTAGGTAATGAAGTGACGATCTCAACGTAAGCAAATGCTTGCCTTTGCCTGTGCCTTGCCGTGATAGAAAACAGCACCTACCCGCAAGGACTGCTTTCATGAAGTTTCAGCCATTCACGGTGTTCTGCATCGCGTGCTTCCTGCTGTCCATCAGCTATGGCACGACGTTCCTGCTCTCGATGCTGGTGCAGACGCTGGGCGGGACTGCAAGCGATGCCGGGCAGGTATTCGCTGTTGCCATGCTAAGTACGTTGCTCTCTGTGCTCGGCTCGGGGCACCTGCTGCAGCGCTTTGGCGCTGCTCGCAGCATCGCTGTGGGGGCGCTCTGCCTGGTCGGGTCATCAGTGGGCTTTGCCATGGTCTCAAGCCTGGGCATCGCTTTGTTGGCATGCGGCTTGATGCTTGGCATCGGCTGGGGGGTGTTCTACACCATTGGCCCCATCATGGTGACGCAAATGGTCGAGCCCACACGCCGTACCCATTGTTTTGCACTGCTCTCTGGCAGCATGCTGACCGGCATTGGCACCGGGCCCTTGCTGGGCAAGTTCGCCGCTTTCGTTGCACTGCCTACCCAGCTCGCGTTCTGGGTGGCGGCGTGCGCTGCAGGGTTGGCGGGGTTGTACTTTGCTTGGCTCGCTTCGACTTCTCAGGGGCGGCGACCTGCTGAGAAGGTGCAAATCGGGTTGGCGTCCGCGCTCAAAGTGATGAGCTCGCGCTCTGGGCTGTCGATCCTGATGGTAGGGCTGGGCGGGGCAATCTTCGGCACCATGGGCAGTTTCCAGACCAGTTATGCCGCTCGCCTGGGGCTTGATTACTCGACCTTCTTCATTGGCTTCATGGGCGCTGCGATCGCCTGCAGGCTCCTGCTGGCCGGCTGGGTCGTGAAGCAACACCCGCTGGCGACCTCCTGGGTTTTAACCTTGATCATGGCAACGGCCGTGCTGGGGTTCGACCAGTGGGTGCACAGTACGGAAAGTTATCTGGCCATGGCCGTTCTTCTGGGCGTGGGTTACGGCCTGAATTACTCGGTGATCAACGGGCTGGCTGCCAACGAGGCACCGGCAGGGCTTACGGCACAAGCGCTGCTGCTGTTCAGCTTGTCGTATTTCATCGGAGTGTTCGGGTTCCCCTACGTCGCCAGCCAATTGATCACGCAGCTTGGGATCAGCGCGATGATGCTGAGCATTGAAGGCGTGGCGTTCCTGGTCGTAGGGCTAAGTACGGCCAGATGGCTGGCTTCGCGCTTTTCCAGGCCTGCTCTGGTGTAGGTGTTTTTCCCCAAGGGCGCCTGCTGCTGACAGCTTCATCAAACGCTGAAATTTCGGACAGGCCAGGTGATCTACCTCAGGGCACTGCGCTGCATGCCGCAGCCCCTTGCTCATGGCCTGCAAGCGTTTGACCCGGGTATCGATTTCGTCCGCCTTGGCTATCAGCATCTGTCGATCGACCTGAAGGTCCACCAGCATCGCCCCGACCTCATCCAGGGAAAACCCGGATGCCTGCCCCAAGGCGATCAGTGCCAGCCTATCCGCAATGTCGGCGGCGAACTGGCGCCGCTGGCCACGCCCGGCGAGCGACGTGAGCAGGCCTTTCTTTTCGTAGTAACGCAGGGTCGACGCAGGGACGCCTGTGCGTTTGGCGACATCGGCAATGTCCATCGAGGTCCTTGACTTGAAGTTGACTTCAACTTCTATGCTGCGCGGCAGGTAACTGAACGTCAATCCTAGAGGGCTGAATCAATGACGCTTGCCATGCTACAAGCCGCTTTGCTGATCGGGGTCGGCGCCACCGTGATCATGGACCTATGGGGGATACTGCTGCGGCGCTTGGGCATCCCCACCTTGAATTTCGCCATGGTCGGGCGTTGGGCGGGGCATTTGATGAAGGGGCGAGCGCGGCATGAGGCGATTGCCAAGGCGGAGCCTGTGGCCAACGAGGTGGCCTGGGGTTGGCTGATTCACTATGGCATCGGTGTGCTGTTTGCGGTGATGTTGGTGGGGATGGTCGGGGAGGGCTGGCTGAGTGCGCCGACGCTGTGGCCTGCGCTGGCGTGGGGTGTGGTGACAGTGGCGGCGCCGCTGTGCTTCATGCAGCCGTTGATGGGGGCAGGGTTCTTTGCCTCCAGAACGCCGACGCCTGGGCGTAACTGCCTGAAGAGTCTGGTGACGCATTCGGTGTTTGGGGTTGGATTGTTTTTGAGTGCGGTTGTGGTTGCGATTGATTGAAAGGGCGTTAGCGGTAGGGCTTTGGATGTTGGCGGGGCTGGGTGCAGGGCGTGAGTTTTGTGTGGCCGTTGAGATCGAGCGCCGCCCGCGCGGCGCTTCGCGGGGCAAGCCCGCTCCCACATTTGTGGACTGCCCCCAAAAAGTTGGACAGTTCTATGCTGCCGCCTGGGTCCTGTACTCGACAGGGCTCAGGCCATTGAGCCTCAGCTTGATGCGGTCATGGTTGTAGTAGTGGATGTACTCATCCAAGCCCGCTTTCAATTCATCAACATTCTCAAACCGCTTGAGGTAGAAAAATTCTGACTTGAGCGTGCCGAAGAAGCTTTCCATAGCTGCATTATCTAGGCAATTGCCTTTACGAGACATGCTCTGCTTCACTCCACAACTGCGCAGTTTCTGGCGATACTGAGCCTGCTGGTACTGCCACCCCTGATCGGTGTGGAGCACGAGTTTCGGCTTCTCCCCCAGGGTCTTGAGTGCCTTGTCGAGCATGTTCCCAACCAGGCTGTACTGTGGGCGACTGGCCGTCTCGTAGGCGATGATTTCCCCGTTATACAAATCCATCACAGGCGAAAGATAGAGTTTCTGTTGCGCCACCTTGAACTCGGTTACGTCACTCACCCATTTCTGGTTGGGGCGCTGGGCGACGAAATTACGCTCCAGCAGATTCATCGCTATCTTGCCGACAGTACCTCGGTACGACCGATATTTCTTGGGTCGCACCAGTGACTTCAGACCCAGCCCAGTCATCAGTTTCTCAACGACCTTCTTGTTGACTAGCGGCCCCTCTTTTCTGATTGCTAGTGCAACGCGCCGATACCCGTAACGCCCCTTCTCTTTGTGATAGACCTGCCGAATTCTCTCTTTAAGCTCCGCGTATTTATCCGGCTTCTGTTGGCTCTGTACCTGGTAGTAAAAAGTGCTGCGAGCCAGTCCGATCAGCCGCAGCAGGTCAGGCAAAGGGAATCTACGTTTGAGTTTGGAAACGATCAGGACTTTTTCGCCGGTATTCGTTCCTTTTCCTCGCGCAGAGCCTTGAGCTCCTTTAGGACAGCGTTCTCCATGCGCAGATACTCAAGCTCAGCCATCAGCTGGTCTCTGGGCTTTTGCGAATCGTCGGTATCTGTGGGCTTTGCTGGTTTAATCTTCTTCAACACTTTAATCGGCTTTTTCTGGCGGATGACAGGGGCTACAGGGCTACCACTGTAGTACTGCCGCTGCCAGTTGCCTATCTGCGAGGACTGGCCGAGGCCAAAATGCGCAGCGGTTTGGCGAAGAGAGAGACGATGCTCGTGCATGTGGCTCAGCACTTGGCGCTTGAAGTCGTCGTCATAGCGCTGCCCGTGCGAGCGCGGACTAAGGCTGGACTTGCTCTGATAGCTGGAGACCCACCGGCGCAGCAGACTGACGTCGATACCGAAGCGCTGGGCTACTTTTCGGAAGCCATCGCTACCATCTAGGTAGGCTGAGATGGCTGTGAGTTTGAACTGCTCTGTGTATTTGCCCATCGGTCCCCCCAAGGGTTGGATTTTTTGTCCAACTTCTTGGGGGCAGTCCATTTGTTTCGGGCCAATTATTCCTGAAGCATTAGCGCGCGGCCCTTTGGTGCCCGCCTCAATATCGCGTCGGACAAACAAGGGGGCGCGCGCCTCTATTACAGGCGATACCGGCCCGAAACAAATGTGGGAGCGGGCTTGCCCCGCGAAGCGCCGCGCGGGCGGCGCTCGATCTTGTAGGCGACATAGCACTTCCGGCGGACGCCTGTCAGCGCCAACGCGCTCTAAAACCAGGAATGTTCCTACGCTTCTCTAGCCGATTTCCCGATGCCCTGTAAGGCTCGCAGAAATATCCTACGCATCCCGTCGACTCGCGTCTGATTGTCCTGGGGAACCCCACCCCATAGGCTTTTGCGGTCGCTGTCGGTTCAGCGATCGGGTGTGGAAACCCGAGGTGTACGGGACAGCTGTCAGTTATGGCGGCTGTGAGCGGGAGGTATTCGTACCTACCGGGTTTACCGTACGCCTGGATTTCCACCCCGCTTACAGCTGCCACCCCAATGTGTGGAAACGGAAGGATGCAGCCAAACCAGTACGGAGCTGTCATGAAAAAAATCGTCCCCGACCCACCCCATACCTTCGACTTGCCCCCGGGCAAGTCCCTTTCCCGCGCCATCAGCGAAGGCATCGTGCCAATGCACTTCGCGCTGATGAATGTCTCCCACTACCTGATGTTCGCCTACAGCGACAGCCGCCGAGTTGAGCGTCAGCACTGACCGATTGTCGCGCAGGGCGCAAGGCCGCTATCACATCATCACGGCCTTGGCGCTGCGGCATTCCCGGCATACCCCGCAGCCCCATACCGCTGGCTGATCCGCTCGATCTCCCCCGTCTGTTTTATGCGCACCAGCGCCCTGAGCACCCCTTGCGTCGGTACCGCCGGGTCGCTGCGCACCATGCACCCCAGCTCCTGCTCCTCCAGCACCGCCAGCACCTGCAACTGCTGCCCCGCTGGCAAGCTGTGGTTGAACCACTGCAACGACAGTTCATTGCTCACCGCATGCAGGTACCGCCCCGCGTGCAGCTTCTGCAGGGCCAGCAGTTGGCTGCGGCTGTCTTCGCGGTGCAGCCGGCCCTGTTCGAACAACGGCTGCAAAGTCGAATAGGCATAACCCAGCACGGTGCCGATGGCTTGCGGCGCCAGTTGTTCCGGGCGGGTGGGGCTGACTTCGCCAGCGCCGCCAACCAGCACGTCGCGCTGATGAATCAACGGGATGCTCCAGACATAATTGCCCGGCCGATCATGAAACCATTGGGGGCTGACATAGCAGCGCACGTCGATATCGCCGCTCTCCATGGCCTCCTGTAGGCGCAGGCGTGCCAGTACGTGATACTCCGGGCGTACACCCGCTTCCCGGGCAATGGCCTGCATCAGGTCGAACAGCAAACCCTCCACCGGTTTGTCGCCTTCGACGCGCATCAGCGGCATGCTCCAGCTCTCGGCGACGGAAAAACGCAGCACCGGTTGTTCGGCCAGGCTGTGGGTGGCCCAGAGCAATAGCAGGGGCAACAGTCTTCGCAAGGCACATCCTCCCTGGATAGCGCGCCAGTTTCATAGCTTAGACCAGTCGCGCAGGGTGCAATTTCGGCCCCGCTCCGCTAGCATTAGCGATCTTCCGCTCGATCAGGCTACGATGGTTTTTCGATGAGTTATCAGGTTCTTGCACGAAAATGGCGTCCGCGCTCGTTCCGCGAAATGGTCGGCCAGGCCCATGTGCTCAAGGCCTTGATCAATGCCTTGGACAACCAGCGTCTGCACCATGCCTACCTGTTTACCGGCACCCGCGGCGTGGGCAAGACTACCATTGCCCGTATCATCGCCAAATGCCTGAACTGCGAAACCGGCATCACCTCCACGCCCTGCGGCACCTGTTCGGTGTGCCGGGAGATCGACGAAGGCCGCTTCGTCGACCTGATCGAGATCGACGCCGCCAGCCGTACCAAGGTCGAAGACACCCGCGAGCTGCTGGATAACGTGCAATATGCCCCGAGCCGTGGGCGCTTCAAGGTCTACCTGATCGACGAAGTGCACATGCTCTCGACCCACTCGTTCAACGCCTTGCTCAAGACGCTGGAAGAGCCGCCGCCCTACGTCAAGTTCATCCTCGCCACCACTGACCCGCAGAAGCTGCCGGCGACCATCCTCTCGCGCTGCCTGCAGTTCTCGCTGAAGAACATGAGCCCGGAGCGGGTGGTCGAACACCTCAGCCATGTGCTCACCGCCGAAAGCGTGCCGTTCGAGCCCGATGCCCTGTGGTTGCTTGGCCGCGCCGCCGATGGCTCGATGCGCGATGCCATGAGCCTGACCGACCAGGCCATCGCCTTCGGTGAAGGCAAGGTGCTCGCCGCCGATGTGCGCGCCATGCTGGGCAGCCTCGACCACGGCCAGGTCTACGGGGTGTTGCAGGCACTGCTCGAAGGCGATGCGCGGGCGCTGCTCGAGGCCGTGCGCAACCTTGCCGAGCAAGGGCCGGACTGGAGCGGTGTGCTGGCCGAGATGCTCAATGTGCTGCACCGTGTCGCCATCGCCCAGGCGCTGCCAGAGGCGGTGGACAACGGCCAGGGCGACCGTGACCGCGTGTTGGCGCTGGCCCAGGCGCTACCGGCCGAGGACGTGCAGTTCTATTACCAGATGGGCCTGATCGGCCGTCGCGACCTGCCCTTGGCGCCCGACCCGCGTGGCGGCTTCGAGATGGTCCTGCTGCGGATGCTGGCCTTCCGCCCGGCCGATACCGACGATGCACCGAAGCCGGTGCTAAAGCCGGTGGGGATCAGCCAAGCCACAGCTGATCCTGCAACCCCGGTGGCAGCGGCGCTGGTGGCCCCTGCGCCGCCAGTCGCAGAGCCCGTGGTGCCGGTCGTCGCGCAAGCTGTGCCGGCCCCGGTCGCGCCGGCCGTCGAGCAGGCGCCTGCGGTTGCTCAGCCCGCGCCTGTCGTTGAGGCGCCCGTAGAGACCGCAGCACCGGCGCCGGAGCCCGGCGCCGAGGTCATCGACCTGCCTTGGGAAGAGCCTGTAGCGCCTATAGCGCCTGTGCAGCCGGTTGCTGCCGCCCCCGAGCCCGTTGTTGCGCCGCAGCCTGCCGTGGCCGAGCCACAGCGTGATCAGCCGGCCTACGACGAGCCGCCGTTCGACCCGTCCGCCTATGCTGCGGCGGGCATGGACCGTGATGACGAGCCGCCGGCGGACGAAGACTATTACATCGGTGACAGCGACCCGGTCGGCTTCAGTTACCTCGATGAACTGGCCGAGCATGTTCAGGAAGAGCAGGCCAAACCCGCTGCCGAACCGCTGCCTGCCGCCAAGCCGGCCACCGGCCTGGCCCTGCAATGGCTGGAATTATTCCCACAGTTGCCTGTCTCCGGTATGACAGGCAACATCGCGGCAAACTGTACGTTGATGGCCGCCGACGGCGACGACTGGCTGCTGCACCTGGACCCTGGCCAGGGCGCGCTGTTCAACGCCACCCAGCAGCGGCGTCTGAACGAGGCGCTCAATCAGCACCTTGGGCGTAACCTGAACCTGCGTATCGAGCTGATTCGCCCAGAGCAGGAAACCCCGGCCCAGGCGGCCTCGCGCAAACGTGCCGAGCGCCAGCAAGACGCGGTGGTGTCGATCGAGCAGGATCCGTTGATCCAGCAGATGATCAAGCAGTTCGGTGCCAAGGTGCGACAGGATACTATTGAGCCTGTAGAGGCCCTGGCCAATCAGGGCCAGTAACGGATAACCATGCGGCCGGCCCGGTGCCAGGCCGCATCACACGACCCAATCGAGGTATACCCCCATGATGAAAGGTGGCATGGCCGGCCTGATGAAGCAGGCTCAGCAGATGCAGGAAAAAATGGCCAAGATGCAGGAAGAACTGGCCAACGCCGAAGTGACCGGCCAATCCGGTGGTGGCTTGGTGAGTGTGGTGATGACCGGTCGTCACGATGTGAAGCGCGTCAGCATCGACCAAAGCCTGATGTCGACTGATGAAGACGACAAGGAAGTGCTCGAAGACCTGATCGCTGCCGCACTGAACGACGCGGTACGCAAGGTGGAGCAGAGCAGCCAGGAAAAAATGGGCGGCATGACCGCTGGCATGCAGTTGCCACCGGGCTTCAAGATGCCGTTCTGATCGACCTTTTGCGTCAAATGGGGAGTAACGGCCGTAGGGTCGTTGCTCCCTTGTTCATTCTGTTCCCCCGACTTGCAGGCCTGTCTACATGAGCTTCAGCCCACTGATCCGCCAACTGATCGACGCTTTGCGCACCCTGCCGGGTGTCGGCCAGAAAACCGCCCAGCGCATGGCCCTGCAGTTGCTCGAACGCGACCGCAGCGGCGGCCTGCGCCTGGCTCAGGCGCTGACCCAGGCCATGGAAGGGGTGGGCCATTGCCGCCAATGCCGCACCCTGACCGAGCAGGAACTGTGCCCGCAGTGTGCCGACCCGCGCCGTGACGACACGCAGTTGTGTGTGGTCGAAGGGCCGGTGGATGTGTATGCGGTGGAGCAGACCGGTTACCGCGGCCGCTATTTCGTGCTCAAGGGGCACCTGTCGCCGCTCGATGGCCTGGGGCCTGAGGCAATCGGTGTGCCGCAACTGATGGCGCGGATCGAAGCCCAGGGCACCTTTACCGAGGTGATCCTGGCGACCAACCCGACGGTGGAAGGGGAGGCGACGGCGCATTACATCGCCCAGTTGCTGAACGAGAAAGGCCTGGTGGCGTCGCGGATTGCCCATGGCGTGCCGCTGGGGGGCGAGCTGGAGTTGGTGGATGGCGGGACGCTGGCGCATGCCTTTGCAGGGCGCAGGCCGATTTCACTCTGATTTCAGATCTTGGGGCCGCTTTGCGGTCCATTCGCGGGACAAGCCCGCTCCCACAGGTGCTGCGGTGCCTGTAAGGCCTGCACAAAACCTGTGGGAGCGGGCTTGTCCCGCGAATGGGCTGCAAAGCAGCCCCGGTATGTAACTCAATTTTCGTTAAGCGAAAACTCGGTCAGGCAGAACGTCGGCACACCCGCTGCCTGCAGCCGGCGCGAACCTTCCAGCTCTGGCAGGTCAATGATCGCCGCCGCCTCAAACACTTGGGCCCCGGTACGACGCACCAGGTTCGCCGCCGCCAGCAGCGTGCCGCCAGTGGCAATCAGGTCATCGAAAATCAGCACCGAGTCGCCTTCACACAGGCTGTCGGCATGCACTTCGAGGAAGGCCTCGCCATACTCGGTCTGGTAACCCTCGCAAAGCACGTCGGCCGGCAGCTTGCCTTGTTTGCGGAACAGGATCAGCGGCTTGTTCAACTGGTGGGCGATGATCGAGCCGATCAGGAAGCCGCGCGCGTCCATGGCGCCGATGTGGCTGAACTCAGCCTCGACATAACGCTCGATGAACTGGTCGGCGACATAGCGCAGCCCGCGCGGGGACTGGAACAACGGGGTGATGTCGCGAAAGATCACGCCCGGTTTGGGGAAGTCCACTACCGGGCGGATCAGGGCTTTGAGGTCGAAGGCTTCGCTGTGCATTGGTGCGGGTATCCTGGAAAAACGATTGCGCCAGTATACCCGTTAACCCAGGCTCAGGCGTCCATTGCACCGCCGGCCAGTGCACACAGCTGGATCGGGTCGAGGATATGCACTTCCTTGCCTTCGGCGCGCAGCAGGCCGTTTTGCTGGAAGCGGGTGAACACCCGCGACACGGTTTCCACCGCCAGGCCCAGGTAATTGCCGATTTCGTTGCGCGACATGCTCAGGCGGAACTGGTTGGCCGAATAGCCGCGGGCGCGGAAGCGCGCGGACAGGTTGACCAGGAAGGTGGCAATGCGTTCGTCGGCGGTTTTCTTCGACAGCAGCAGCATCATCTGCTGGTCGTCGCGGATCTCGCGGCTCATTACCCGCATCAACTGGCGGCGCAACTGCGGCAGTTGCACCGAGAGTTCGTCGAGGCGCTCGAAGGGGATCTCGCACACCGACGTGGTCTCCTGGGCCTGGGCTGACACCGGGTAGGCCTCGGTGTCCATGCCGGACAGGCCGACCAGTTCGCTGGGCAGGTGGAAGCCGGTGATCTGCTCTTCGCCGCTGTCGCTGAGGCTGAAGGTCTTGAGGGCGCCGGAACGTACTGCATAGACCGAGCCGAAATTGTCACCCTGGCGGAACAGGAACTCGCCTTTTTTCAGCGGCCGGCCACGTTTGACGATTTCATCCAGTGCATCCATGTCTTCCAGGTTGAGCGAAAGAGGCAGGCACAGGGGGGCCAGGCTGCAATCCTTGCAATGGGCCTGGGCATGTGGGCGCAGTTTAACTGGCTCGGACATTTTCAATCGATCCTTGTGGGAAAGCACACATAAGACGTAAGGGTAACTCACGGCGTAGGGTGTAGGCCAGCGGGCGCTATTGTGGTGCGTGCTGGCCAGGCCTCGGCGGGTGCGCGTCGAGGCCCTGTGTGTGCCCATAGTGTGCTGGCCAAAGGCGCTTGTCCATGCGGTCGAACGCCTCGCTTTTCAGATCACCCGAGAGAAGCGTTGGCGGTTGTGCATGGCCAGGTAGGCATCGAACACCATGCACACCGAGCGCGCCAACAGGCGGCCGGCAGGCAGGATGCGGATGCCCTTGTCGTCCAGGCTGATCAGGCCGTCCCGCTGCAAGGTCAGCAGTTCTGGCCAGAGGTCGTTGAAGTAGCCGCGAAAATCGATGGTGAACGCCTGTTCGATTGGCTCGAAGTCCAGTTCGAAATGGCAGATCAACTGCTGGATCACAGCCCGCCGCAGGCGGTCGTCGTGGTTGCACAGCAGGCCACGCTGGGTTGCCAGCTGGGCGTTGGAAAGGGAGTCCTGGTAGGTGTTGAGGTCGCTGCTGTTCTGGCAGTAGAGGTCGCCGATCTGGCTGATGGCGGAGACCCCCAGGCCGATCAGGTCGCAGTGGCCGTGGGTGGTGTAGCCCTGGAAGTTGCGTTGCAGGGTGCCTTCTTCCTGGGCCATGGCCAGCTCATCGTCAGGCAGGGCGAAGTGGTCCATGCCGATGTAGCGGTAACCGGCGGCGGTCAGCTGGTCGATGGTGGCATGCAGCATCTCCAGTTTCGCCGTCGGGCTCGGCAGGTCGTTGTTGTCGATGCGCCGCTGGGGCATGAAGCGCTCCGGCAAATGGGCATAGTTGAACACCGACAGGCGATCGGGCTGCAGGCGGATGACTTCCTCGACGGTACGCGCGAAGCCTTCTGGCGTCTGCTTGGGCAGGCCGTAGATCAAGTCCAGGTTGACCGAGCGGAACTGCAGGGTACGCGCCGCCTCGATCAGGGTGCGGGTCTGCTCCAGGCTTTGCAGGCGGTTGACCGCACGCTGCACGGCCGGGTCGAGGTCCTGCACGCCCAGGCTGACACGGTTGAAACCCAGCTCGCGAAGCAGCCCCATGGTCGACCAGTCGGCTTCGCGGGGGTCGATTTCAATGCCGTAGTCACCGGAGTCGTCGTCCAGCAGGTTGAAGTGCTGGCGCAGGGTCGCCATCAGCTGGCGCAGCTCCACCGGGCTGAGGAAGGTGGGCGTGCCGCCGCCGAAGTGCAGTTGTTCAACCCGTTGCTTTGGGTCCAGGTGGCAGGCGATCAGCTGGATTTCCTGCTCCAGGCGTTGCAGGTACGGCGCGGCGCGGCCGCGGTCCTTGGTGATGACTTTGTTGCAGGCGCAGTAGTAGCAGATGTTGGCGCAGAACGGCACGTGCACGTACAACGACAGCGGGCGCACGGCACGACGGCTCTCGCGCAGGGCGTGCAGCAGGTCGAACGAGCCCACTTCGCTGTGCAGTTGCACGGCGGTCGGGTAGGAGGTGTAGCGTGGTCCGGCCAGGTCGTAGCGGCGGATCAGGTCGGTATCCCAACGTAGGTCGTCGAGCATGTGGGCGGTCCCCGGATAGAGCGAGCAGTGTCCGGAGTCTAGGGGCGTCTGTAGGAATCTGTGTTGATTTGTATCAAAAGCTGCTGGGGCTGCACAGCAGGCCTATCAGTGCCCCATCAGCCAATGCTGGTGCGGCCCGGGCAGCGTCCACAGGCCAAACAGGATGACCAGCAGCCCGCCCGCCATGCGCACACTGCGCCGCCGCAGCAGGCTGCTGACGCGCTCCGCCGCCAAGCCCGTCGCCAGCAGCACCGGCCAGGTGCCGAGGCCAAACGCAAGCATCAACGCCGCGCTGTACCCCGCATTGCCCTGGCTCGCAGCCCACAGCAAGGTGCTGTACACCAGCCCGCACGGCAGCCAGCCCCACAAGGCGCCCAGCAACAAGGCGCGGGGCAGGCTGGACACCGGCAGCAAGCGCGAGGCTACTGGCTGAATATGCCGCCACAGCCCTCTGCCCAAGGCTTCGATTCGCGTCAGCCCGCTCCACCAGCCCGCCAGGTACAGCCCCATGGCAATCAGCAGCAGCGCTGCCAGCACCCGCAGCGCCAGGGCTGCCGGGCTGCTGGCCACGGCCCAGCCTGCCAGGCCCAGCAACAGGCCGGCGCAGGCATAGCTGAGGATACGCCCGACGTTGTACGCCAGCAGCAGGCGCAAACGCCGGCCGCGTTGCTCGGGCGGGATGGCCAGGGTCAGCGCGCCCATCAGGCCACCGCACATGCCCAGGCAATGGCCGCCGCCGAGCAGGCCAAGGATCAGCGCCGAGCCGAGCAGGGGAAGCAGGTCAGGCACGGGGAGGGGGTTCCTTGTCGTCTTCGGCCGGGGTGTCGTCCGTTTTCACCGCAGCCTGGTGGCGCGGGTCCTGGTCGTCGAAGAGGATGCTGTGGGCAGGGCCGTCGAGGTCGTCGTACTGGCCGCTGTCCACCGCCCAAAAGAAGATGTAGACGGCAACACCGACCAGCAACAGGGCGGCCGGGATCATGACATAAAGGGCTGGCATCGGGCGGCTCCTGCTCAGGCGGTGGCGGGTTGCCGGTGGCTGCTGGTGGCCGGCGCAGCTGGCAGCCGGGTCAGGCGCAGGGCGTTGAGGACCACGATCAGCGAACTGACCGACATGCCGATGGCCGCCCACACCGGGGTGATCCAGCCGAGCGCGGCAAACGGCAACATGAGGCCATTATACAGGGTTGCCCACAGCAGGTTCTCGAGGATGTTGCGGCGGGTGCGGCGGGCCAGGTCGAAGGCCTGTACCAGTGCCTGCAGGCGGTTGGACAACAGCACCGCATCGGCGCTGGTCTTGGCCAGGTCGGTGGCGCTGCCCATGGCAATGCTGATGTCGGCAGCAGCCAGCACCGGCACGTCGTTGACCCCGTCGCCCAGCATCAGCACCTTGCGCCCTGCCGCCTGCAGCGCCTTGAGCCGGTCCAGTTTGTCGTCCGGGCGCAAGCCGCCGATGGCCTGGTCGATGCCCAGCTGTGCAGCCACCTCGGCGACCATGGGTGAACTGTCGCCGGACAGCAGCAGCGTCCGCCAGCCACGCGCCTTGCAGGCGGCGAGCAGGGCGGGGGCGTCGTCGCGCAGGCGGTCGTCCAGGCCGAACCAGGCCAGCGGCCCTTGACGATCGCCCAGCAGCAGCCATTGCCCACGTGGCTCGGGCACGCCGGGTATCTCGGCGCCACTCAGGGCGCAGACGAAGGTGGCCTGGCCGATGCGCAGGCGCTGGCCGTCGACCAGCCCCTCAAGGCCCAAGCCGGGTATTGTCTGCACATCGTCGGCAGGCGCGGCAGTGCGGCCGAACGCGCGGGCGATGGGGTGTTCGGAGCGGTTTTCCAGGGCGGCGGCCAGGGCCAGGCAACGGTCGGCGGCCAAGCCGCCCAGTGGGCGGATGCTGCGCAGGGTCAAGCGGCCTTCGGTGAGCGTGCCGGTCTTGTCGAAGATGACCGTGTCGATCTGGTTGAGGCCTTCGAGCACATGGCCGCGGGTCACCAGCAGGCCGAGTTTATGCAGGGTGCCGGTGGCGGCGGTCAGGGCCGTCGGGGTGGCCAGGGACAGTGCACACGGGCAGGTGGCTACCAGCATGGCCAGCACGATCCAGAAGGCCCGGCCCGGGTCCAGGTGCCACCACCACAGGCCGATGGCCACGGCGGCGATCAGGGTGAACAGCAAAAACCACTGCGAGGCGCGGTCGGCGATCTCGGCCAAGCGCGGTTTTTCGGTCTGCGCGCGTTCCAGCAAGCGGACGATGGCCGACAGCCGCGAGTCGTGGCCGAGGGCTTCGACCTCAATGTTCAAGGTGCTCTCGACGTTCAGCGTGCCGCCGGTGACCCGCTCGCCGACGCGGCGCGGTTGCGGCAGGTATTCGCCGGTCAGCAGTGACTCGTCGACACTGGAGCGGCCTTCGACGATGCGCCCATCGGCGGGTATTACCGCACCGGGCAGCACTTGCACCGTGTCGCCACGCTGCACTTCGCTGAGCAGGATGCGCTCGGCGCGGCCGAGGGTGTCCAGGCGCAGGCACGAGGCCGGCAGCAGGTTGACCAGTTGTGCGGTGGCCGCCGCAGTGCGCTCGCGGGCGCGCCGTTCGAGGTAGCGGCCGGTCAGCAGGAAAAGGGCAAACATGCCCACGGTATCGAAATACAGCTCGCCGCTGCCGCTGATCGCCGTCCAGATCCCGGCGCCGAACGCCAGGGCAATGGCCAGCGAGACCGAGACGTCCATGGTCAGGTGGCGGGTGCGCAGGTCACGCGCCGCGCCCTTGAAGAAGGGCGCGCAGCTGTAGAACACGATCGGGATGGTGAGGAACAACGCGACCCAGCGCAGGATGGTGTGCAGCTCGGGTGAGAGATCGATGTTGAATTCAGGCCAGGTGGCCATGGTCGCCATCATCGCCTGGAACCACAGCAAGCCGGCGACGCCCAGGCGCCTGAGAGCGCTGCGGTTCTCGCGGGCCAGTTGTTCGGCGGCCTGGTCGGGTTGGTAGGGGTGGGCGGCGTAGCCGATCTGGCGCAGCTCGGCGAGCAGGCGCGAGAGCGCCAACTGGTTGTCGTCCCAGCTGAGCAGCAGGCGGTGGTTGGACAGGTTCAAGCGAGCTTCGGCGACCCCGGGCAGGTTGCGCAGGTGTTTTTCGATCAGCCAGCCGCAGGCGGCGCAACTGATGCCCTCGACCAGCAGGGTGGCTTCGGCCAGGTCGCCTGTATGGCGGACGAAGGTTTGCTGCACGTCGCTGCGGTCGTAGAGCGCCAGCTCATCCTGCAGTTGCCTGGGCAGCGCCTCGGGGTTGGCGCTGGTGTCGCTGCGGTGCTGGTAGTAGTGCTCCAGGCCCCCGGCGACGATCGACTCGGCCACCGCCTGGCAGCCCGGGCAGCAGAACTGTCGGGGTTCGCCGAGCACCACAGCGGTGAAGCGGTTGCCGCCGGGGACGGGCAGGGCGCAGTGGTAGCAGGGGGTGGGTTGGGTCATAAGGCAAGCACGCATTGAATTGAGTAGCGGGGACGGGGCCTGTGGGAGCGGGCTTGCCCCGCGAATGGGCAGGTAGGGTCAACATCAATAAGCAGGCCTGGCCCTTTCGCGGGCCAAGCCCGCTCCCACAGGTTGGGTAAGTGTCGCGATTATTTGTGTTCCGCACCCAGCAGCGCTTCATCGCCCAGTAGCAAGGTCACTCCATGCTCCACTTTCTCTTCCTCGAACAGCCGCCATACCTGCCCTTCCTGGCTGCCCAGCAACTCGACGAAGCGCCGCCCGTCGACCTTGTCGTCCAGCTGGCCGACATAACGCCCCGCCTCGGCACGGCTCAGCAGCACCTTGCGGTCCTTGTCCGGCTGGGTGGGCGATATCAGGTTCAGTTCCAGTGTCTGCGGGTCGCTGTCGCCGCTCAGGCGCAGGTCCACTTCGCCGGTCAGGTCGTCCAGGTGCACGCTGGCCTTGAGCTTGAGGGTCTGGGCCAGCAGCTCGCGGTCCAGCGAGCGGTTGATGCCCTTGCCGGCCTCGTAGTAGTTGTCATTCACCAGGTTGTCGGGGTTGCGCACGGCAATGCTGACCATGGTCAGGCTCAGGCACACGGAGGTGGTGAGGATGCCGATGATGATCCAGGGCCAGAGGTGTTTGTACCAAGGGCTGGCGGCGGTGGCGGCAGGCATTGTCGATAGTCTCTCTCAGCGGATCTGTGGGCCGATGAAGCGGCTCTTGGCTTCAACCTGGGCGTCGCTGTCATCGGCGCTCTTGAGGGTGAAGATGATTTCGTTGGTGGTCGATGGCAGTTTCTCGGGCGCCACCGACAGTTGCACCGGCAGGCTGACGATATCGCCGGCCGCCACGCGGATTTCGCGCTGGCCTTCGAGCTTGAGGTCAGGTAGGCCGGCGGCGTCCAGCACGTAGACGTGGTCGCGCTGGTCCTTGTTCATGACCTTGAGGCTGTAGACGTTCTCGATCCGCCCCTGGGCGTTCTCGCGGTACAGCACGCGGTCCTTGCTGACGTCGAAACCGACCAGCGAGCGGGTAGCGAAGGCGGTGGCCAGGGCGCCGATCATCACCAGCAGCACCAGCGCGTAGCCGATCAGGCGGGGGCGCAGCATGTGGGTTTTCTGCCCGGACAGGTTGTGCTCGGTGGTGTAGCTGATCAAGCCTCTGGGGTAGTTCATCTTGTCCATGATGGTGTCGCAGGCGTCGATGCACGCGGCGCAGCCGATGCACTCGATCTGCAGGCCGTCGCGGATGTCGATGCCGGTGGGGCAGACCTGCACGCACATGGTGCAGTCGATGCAGTCGCCGAGGCCCTGGGCCTTGTAGTCGATGTCTTTTTTACGCGGGCCACGGGTTTCGCCACGGCGCGGGTCGTACGACACGATCAGCGTGTCCTTGTCGAACATCACGCTCTGGAAGCGCGCATAGGGGCACATGTACACGCACACCTGCTCGCGCAGCCAGCCGGCGTTGCCATAGGTGGCAAGGGTGAAGAACCCGACCCAGAAGTAGGCCCAGCCATCGGCTTGGCCGGTAAAGAACTCGATGGCCAGTTCGCGGATGGGCGAGAAGTAGCCGACGAAGGTCATGCCGGTGACGAACCCGATCAGCAGCCATAGGCTGTGCTTGGCGAACTTGCGCAAGAACTTGTTGCCGCTCATGGGCGCCCTGTCGAGCTTCATGCGCTGGTTGCGGTCCCCTTCGGTGACCTTTTCGCACCACATGAAGATCCACGTCCATACGCTTTGCGGGCAGGTGTAGCCGCACCATACGCGGCCGGCATACACGGTGACGAAGAACAGGCCGAAGGCGGCGACGATCAGGATGCCCGACAGCAGGATGAAGTCTTGAGGCCAGATGGTGGCGCCGAAGATGTAGAACTTGCGCTCGGGCAGGTTCCACCAGACGGCCTGGTGGCCGCCCCAGTTCAGCCACACGGTGCCGAAGTACAGCAGGAACAGCAGCGCACCGCCGACCATGCGCAGGCGGCGGAAGACGCCGGTGAAGGCGCGGGTGTAGATTTTCTCGCGGGCGGCGTAGAGGTCGACGGAATCCTTCCCTTTGCTGGCAGGCGGGGTGACGTCATGTACCGGAATTTGCTTGCTCATCATCAAGTCCCACGGCAGTGGAGAAATGCCGCGGCCAGTGCATGCCGGCCGCAGTCTCGCGCAATCTGCTAGCGCGCTGCGCCCCATGATACGCCGGTGATGGCAGCCTGGGGTCGTACTGCGACCTTTAGTCGCGTTGGGTTCGTGGCGTGAATCGTGTTATGGCGGGTGTCAATTGATCCAGGTCATCTGGGGTTGCATTCGCCGGCCCTTTCGCGGGGCAAGTCGGATCGCCGCACCGCCGCTGCCACATGTAACCCATTGCTCCCATAGTCGGTGGGGTACCTGTGGGAGCGGCGGTGCGGCGATCCACTTGCCCCGCGAAGCGGCCAGGCCTGCCTTACTCGGCCTTGGCCGGCTCCTGCTCCTGATGCGACAGGCTGTACACATAAGCGGCCAGCAAATGCACCTTGTCATTACCTTGCAGTTGTTCCTGCGCCGGCATCTGCCCCTGGCGACCATAACGGATGGTCTGTTGCAGTTGAGCAAAGCTCGACCCGTAGATGAACGCCTGCGGGTGGGTCAGGTTCGGCGCGCCCATGGCTGGGGTGCCCTTGCCTTCAGGCCCATGGCAGGCCACGCAGTTGGCGGCGAAGATCTTCTGCCCGTTCTCGGCATCGGCCTTCACGCCTTCGGGCAGCGTACGGCCATCGAGCTTGCTGACCACAAAGGCCGCCACATCAGCCACACCCTGCTCGCCGATCACCTCGGACCAGGCCGGCATCACGCCGTGGCGCCCGCCCATGATGGTGGTCTTGATGGTTTCCGGCTCACCGCCCCAGCGCCAGTCCTTGTCGGTCAGGTTGGGGAAGCCGTAGGCGCCCTTGGCGTCGGAGCCGTGGCACACCGAGCAGTTGGAGGCAAACAGCCGTGCGCCCATTTTCAGTGCCTGCGGGTCCTTGGCCACGTCCTCGATGGGCATGGCGGCGAACTTGGCGAAGATCGGCCCGAAGCGGGCATCGGCCTTGGCCATTTCCTTCTCCCACTCGTGCACGCCGGTCCAGCCCGGCTGGCCGTTGGCAAACTCGGTCTGCTTGTCGGTATCCAGGTACGAATAGCCCGGCAGGATGCCTTTCCAGTTACCCAGGCCCGGGTACAGCACCAGGTAGCCGAGGGCGAAGATGATGGTGCCGACGAAAAGCCAGAACCACCATTTGGGCAGTGGGTTGTCATATTCCTCGATGCCATCGAAGGCATGCCCGACGGTCTCGTCGGTGACCTCTTCGCGCTGGCCCTTGCGGGTCGACAGCAGCAGCCAGGTCAGCGAGAAGATGGTGCCCAGGGTCAGGACGGTGACGTACAGACTCCAGAAGGTTGTCATTGTTTTTTGCTCCCAGAAGCTTTTGCTTGCGCTTGCTCGACGTGCCGGGTGGCTTCGGGGTCATCCGCGAAGGGCAGCCGGGTCGCCTCGTCGAACTCCTGCTTGCGCCGCGGGTTGAACACCCACAGCGCCAGGCCCACGAAGGCCACCATCACCACGACGGTGCCCAGGCCGCGAATCATCCCGATATCCATCAGCGTCACCGTTTGCTTTTGATGATGGTGCCAAGACCCTGCAGGTACGCGACGATGGCGTCCATTTCGGTCTTGCCCTTGACCGCGTCACGCGCGCCGGCGATGTCGGCGTCGGTGTACGGGGTGCCGAGGGTCCGCAGGACCTCCATCTTCTTCGCGGTGTCCTTGCCGTCGAGCTTGTTCTCGACCAGCCACGGGTAGGACGGCATCTTCGACTCGGGCACCACGTTGCGCGGGTTGTACAGGTGCGCACGGTGCCAGTCATCGGAGTAGCGGCCACCGACGCGGGCCAGGTCCGGGCCGGTACGTTTGGAGCCCCACAAGAACGGGTGGTCCCACACGCTTTCACCGGCCACCGAGTAGTGGCCATAGCGCTCGGTTTCAGCGCGGAACGGGCGGATCATCTGCGAGTGGCAGCCCACGCAGCCTTCGCGGATGTAGATGTCGCGGCCTTCAAGCTCCAGCGCGGTGCGCGGCTTCATGCCTTCAACGGGTTTGTTGGTGACGTCCTGGAAAAAAAGCGGGACGATCTGGGTCAGGCCACCGACGCTGACGGCGATGACCATGAAGAAGGCCAGCAGGCCTATGTTCTTCTCGACGGCTTCATGCTTCATCAGTGCGCTCCCACGACGACGATCTTGGCGGCTTCATCCGCTTCTACCGGGTTGGCCGCGCGTACGGTGCGGAACACGTTATAGGCCATCAGCAACATGCCCGAGGCGAAGAACGCACCGCCCAGCGCACGGACGATGTAGCCCGGGTGGCTGGCCTGCAAGGCTTCGACGAAGGAGTAGGTGAGCGTGCCGTCATCGTTGATGGCGCGCCACATCAGGCCCTGGGTGATGCCGTTGACCCACATCGAGGCGATGTACAGCACGGTGCCGATGGTCGCCAGCCAGAAGTGCGCGTTGATCAAGCCGACGCTGTGCATCTGCGCGCGACCATACAGGCGCGGGATCATGTGGTAGACCGCGCCGATCGAGATCATCGCCACCCAGCCGAGGGCGCCGGCGTGGACGTGGCCGATGGTCCAGTCGGTGTAGTGCGACAGCGAGTTCACGGTCTTGATGGCCATCATCGGGCCTTCGAAGGTGGACATGCCGTAGAACGCCAGCGAGACGACCAAAAAGCGCAGGATCGGGTCGGTACGTAATTTATGCCAGGCACCGGACAAGGTCATCATGCCGTTGATCATGCCGCCCCAGCTTGGCGCCAGGAGGATGATCGACATCACCATGCCCAACGACTGCGCCCAGTCGGGCAGTGCGGTGTAGTGCAGGTGGTGTGGGCCGGCCCAGATGTACAGGGTGATCAGCGCCCAGAAGTGCACGATCGACAGGCGATACGAGTAGATCGGCCGCTCGGCCTGCTTGGGCACGAAGTAGTACATCATCCCCAAAAAGCCCGTGGTCAGGAAGAAGCCTACCGCGTTGTGGCCGTACCACCACTGGATCATCGCGTCGGTGGCACCGGCATAGGCCGAGTACGACTTGAACAGGCTGACCGGCAGCGAGATGTGGTTGACGATGTGCAGCATCGCGGTGACCACGATGAATGCACCGTAGAACCAGTTGCCGACGTAGATGTGCTTGGTCTTGCGCTTGACGATGGTGCCGAAGAACACCAGCCCGTAGGTGACCCAGACGATGGCCAGCAGGATCGCCAGCGGCCATTCCAGCTCGGCGTATTCCTTGGTGGTGGTGTAGCCCATCGGCAAGGTGATCAGTGCGCCGACGATTACCGCTTGCCAGCCCCAGAAGGTGAAGGCCGCCATGCTGTCGGAGATCAGCCGGGTCTGGCAGGTGCGCTGCACCACGTAGTAGCTGGTGCCGAACAGCGCACAGCCGCCGAAGGCGAAGATCACCAGGTTGGTGTGCAGCGGGCGCAGTCGGCCGAAGCTGGTCCAGGGCAGGTCCAGGTTCAGTTGCGGCCATACCAGTTGCGAGGCGATGAAGACGCCGAGGCCCATGCCAAGGATCCCCCAGACCACCGTCATGATGGCGAACTGGCGGACGACCTTATAGTTATAAGCAGTCGGACTGATTGCTGTGCTCATTCTAAGGTTCCACGGTTTTAATGTTCTTGTTGGTCGAAAAATCGGCGCCAGTATCGATAACCACCGGGGCTATCGCAACGCAACTTTGGTACGCCGACCCGTGTCCAAGCCCGTTCACCTGTGTCCAGCGGTGTCAGGGTTCGAACGATTGTACACAAATAAATATTTGTAATGTGTACCGTTTTTCATCTTTTTCTGATCGATCGGTCAGGCTTTTTTATCGGACGGCGCTAGGCTGTGCGCCGCGTCTGCTTCGCTGGATTGGCAGCGAAGCCCACTGAGGCAACAAGCTTAGTTCGGTTAGGGGGGGGTGCAAGGGAGGGCGTACGGCGGAAGAGGGTTGGGGCTGCAGAGCAGCCCCGGGGGTACTACTTGGAGGTCACGGTTTCAGCAGCGCTATCCTGCGACAGGCTATACACGTAAGCCGCCAGCAGGTGCACCTTGTCATTGCCCTGGATCTCTGCCTGCGCTGGCATCTGACCCTGGCGACCATAGCGGATGGTCTGCTGCAACTGGGCAAAGCTCGACCCGTAGATGAACGCCTGCGGATGGGTCAGGTCAGGCGCGCCCATGGCGGGGGTACCCTTGGCCTCAGGCCCGTGGCAGGCTACGCAGTTGCCGGCGAAGATCTCCTTGCCCTTGGCCGCGTCGGCCTTGACCCCTTCCGGCAGGCTGCGGCCATCGAGGTTGGTCAGCACGAACGCGGCCACATCGGCCACACCCTGCTCGCCAATCACCTCGGCCCAGGCTGGCATCACGCCGTGCCGGCCGTTCATGATCGAGGCCTTGATGGTCTCCGGCTCGCCACCCCAGCGCCAGTCCTGGTCGGTCAGGTTGGGGAAGCCATAGGCGCCCTTGGCGTCCGAGCCGTGGCACACCGAGCAGTTGGAGGCAAACAGGCGGCTGCCCATTTTCAGTGCTTGCGGGTCCTTGGCCACTTCTTCCACTGGCATGGCCGCGTACTTGGCGAAGATCGGGCCGAACCTGGCGTCGGCCTTGTCCATTTCCTTCTGCCACTCATTGACCCCGGTCCAGCCGTTGTCATAGCCCGGCAGGATGCCTTTCCAGTTGCCCAGGCCCGGATAGAGGATCAGGTAGCCCACCGAGAACACCAGGGTGCCGACGAACAGCCAGAACCACCACTTGGGCAGCGGGTTGTCGTATTCCTCGATGCCATCGAAGCTGTGCCCCATGGTCTGGTCGGTGGTGTCGTTGGCCTGGCCCTTGCGGGTCGACAGCAACAGCCAGGTGAGGCCGATCAAGCTGCCGATGGTCAGTACGCTGATGTACGTACTCCAGAACGTGGTCATTGCCCGGAACTCCTCTTGGCAGCAGGTGCCTGCCCGGCAGGGGGCAGGTGGTCGTCGACGAAGGGCAGCAGGCGCGCTTCGGCGAAATCACGGTCGCGGCGGCGGTTGAATACCCAGAGTGAGAGGCCGATGAAGGCGATCATCACCACCAGGGTACCCAGGCCACGGATCATGCCGATGTCCATGTCCATCGCAGTTACCTCTTGTTCTTGATCGCGGTGCCGAGCACCTGCAGGTAGGCGACCAGCGCGTCCATCTCGGTCTTGCCCTTGACTGCGTCACGGGCACCGGCGATGTCCTCGTCGGTGTACGGCACGCCGAGGGTGCGCAGGGTGCGCATCTTGGTTTCGGTGTGGCTGTTGTCGACCTGTTCGGCGACCAGCCACGGGTAGGACGGCATCTTCGACTCAGGCACCACGTTGCGCGGGTTGTACAAGTGCGCGCGGTGCCAGTCGTCGGAGTAGCGCCCGCCCACGCGGGCCAGGTCCGGGCCGGTGCGCTTGGAGCCCCACAGGAACGGGTGGTCCCACACGCTTTCACCGGCTACCGAGTAGTGGCCATAGCGTTCGGTCTCGGCACGGAACGGGCGGATCATCTGCGAGTGGCAGCCCACGCAGCCTTCGCGGATATAGATATCGCGGCCTTCCAATTGCAGCGCGGTGTAGGGCTTCATGCCTTCGACCGGCTTGTTGGTAACGTCCTGGAAGAACAGCGGGACGATCTGGGTCAGCCCGCCGATGCTGACGGCAAACACCATCAGCAGCGCCATCAGGCCGATGTTTTTCTCGATGACTTCGTGTTTCATCAGGCGTGTCTCCTCAGGCCAGCTGGGCGTTCGCAGGGGCGGCGTCAGTGGCCGGCGCGCGTACCGTGCGCCAGGTGTTCCAGGCCATCAGGAACATGCCACTGAGGAAGATCGCACCGCCGACGAAGCGCACGATGAAGCCAGGGTGGCTGGCCACCAGGGTTTCGACGAACGAGTAGGTGAGCGTGCCGTCGCTGTTGACCGCGCGCCACATCAGGCCCTGGGCGATGCCGTTGACCCACATCGAGGCGATGTACAGCACGGTGCCGATGGTCGCCAGCCAGAAGTGCGCGTTGATCAGGCCGATGCTGTGCATCTGCTCTTTGCCGAACACTTTCGGGATGGTGTGGTACAGCGCGCCGATCGAGATCATCGCCACCCAGCCGAGGGCGCCCGCGTGGACGTGGCCGATGGTCCAGTCGGTGTAGTGCGACAGGGCGTTGACCGTCTTGATGGCCATCATCGGGCCTTCGAAGGTGGACATGCCGTAGAACGCCAGCGACACCACCAGGAAGCGCAGGATCGGGTCGCTGCGCAACTTATGCCAAGCGCCGGAGAGGGTCATCATGCCGTTGATCATGCCGCCCCAGCTCGGTGCCAGGAGGATCAGCGACATCACCATGCCCAGCGACTGCGCCCAGTCGGGCAGCGCGGTGTAGTGCAGGTGGTGCGGGCCGGCCCAGATGTACAGGGTGATCAGTGCCCAGAAGTGCACGATCGACAGGCGATAGGAATACACCGGGCGCTCGGCTTGCTTGGGCACGTAGTAGTACATCATTCCCAGGAAGCCTGCGGTCAGGAAGAAGCCCACCGCGTTGTGGCCGTACCACCACTGGACCATGGCATCGGTGGCGCCGGCATAGACCGAGTACGACTTGGTCAGGCTGACCGGCAGCTCGAGGTTGTTGATGATGTGCAGCATCGCCACGGTCAGGATGAATGCCCCGAAGAACCAGTTGCCGACGTAGATATGCTTGGTGTTGCGCTTCATCAGCGTGCCGAAGAACACGATGGCGTAGCAGACCCAGACGATGGTGATCAGGATGTCGATCGGCCATTCCAGCTCGGCGTATTCCTTGGAGCTGGTGTAGCCCAGCGGCAGACTGATGGCCGCGAGCAGGATCACCAGTTGCCAGCCCCAGAAGGTGAACGCGGCCAGTTTTGGTGAGAACAGGGTGGTCTGGCAGGTGCGTTGCACCGAATAATACGAGGTGGCGAACAGCGCACAGCCGCCGAAGGCGAAGATCACCGCATTGGTATGCAGGGGGCGCAGGCGGCCGAAGCTGGTCCAGGGGAGGTCGAAGTTGAGGGACGGCCAGGCGAGCTGGGCGGCGATGAAGACGCCGAGCCCCATCCCGACGATTCCCCACACCACCGTCATGATGGCGAATTGGCGGACCACCTTGTAGTTGTAGGCGGTACTGCTGGTTGTGTTCATGTATGGGTTCCCATCCACGGTTATTGGCAGGCTATAGAGCGAGGCAAGCATGATTAATGGGCAAAGTGCCGGTATTGACGGGGATCAATGGGCGAAGGTCGGAAATGTCCCAGGCTTGCGCTGCGATCCTCCGCAAATTCAAGGGGATGAGGGCTACAAAGGCTGCCTGATCCTGGCCCACGGCGCCGGTGCGCCGATGGACAGCGGGTTCATGAACGAGATGGCGCAAAGGCTTGCGGCGCTTGGGGTGGGGGTGATTCGCTTCGAGTTCCCGTACATGGCCGAACGCCGCGTGAACGGTGGCAAGCGGCCGCCCAATCCGCAGAAGGTTCTGCTGGAGTGCTGGCGCGAGGTATACCGGCAGGTGCGACCTTTGGTCGCGGGCACATTGGCCATTGGCGGCAAGTCCATGGGCGGGCGCATGGCCAGCCTGGTGGCGGACGAGCTTGGGGTGGATGCACTGGTTTGCCTGGGGTATCCGTTCTATGCGGTGGGCAAGCCGGAGAAACCCAGGGTCGAGCACCTGGCGGGGCTGAAGACGCCGACCTTGATCGTGCAGGGCGAGCGCGATGCGTTGGGTAATCGTGAGGCGGTGGCGGGGTATGCGCTGTCACCAGCGATCGAGGTGAGCTGGCGGGTGGCGGGGGATCATGACCTGAAGCCGTTGAAGGCTTCGGGGTTCAGCCATGCCCAGCATATGCAGGCGGCGGCCGAGCAGGTGGCGGAATTCTTGTTGAAATAGTGCTGGCCTCTTCGCGGGGCAAGCCCGCTCCCACAGATACCTGACTGAGCCTGAGTACAGTGGGGTACTTGTGGGCGCGGGCTCGCCCCGCGAAGAGGTCGATGCAGGCTATCGCTTAGTCGCGGTACTCGCACAGGTAAGCAGTGTCCACCGCTACCTTCAGCTGGAACTTGCTGTCAGCGGCAACATTGAATTTGTCGCCCGCGTTGAAGGTTTCCCAGTTGTCGCTACCCGGCAGCTTGACGGTCAATGCGCCGGAAACCACATGCATGATTTCGCGCTTGGCAGTGCCGAACTCGTATTCGCCCGGTGCCATCACACCCACGGTGGCCGGGCCTTCTTCGCCCGCGAATGCGATCGACTTGACGGTGCCGTTGAAGTACTCGTTGACCTGGAACATGGGCGACTCCTGAAAAGAGGGGGATGAAAAAGCGCTGGCCAGTATGCCCAAGGCCATCCCCGTCGTCATCTGCTTTCAGGTGCCCTTGGCCGGCAGGCTCAAGGGCAGCAGCCGCGCCGTGTTGCGCGCATCTTCCAGGGCCCGGTGCTGCTGCCCGCAGAAGTGCATGCCAGCCAGTTGCAAGGCACCATTGAGGCCCGTCGGCCGCTGCAGGTGGCGGGCCTTGGCGAAGCGCTGCTTGAGGTTGATGTGCGGCACGCTGCGCAGCAGGCTGTCGAGCCCGTGCTGCTGCCATTCCTGAAGCAGTTGCTGGCGGTCGTAGTCACCCCAGCTGACCCACGCCTGCAACTGCCCGCGGTGGTGCCCCAGCCAGCGCTCGAACCGTGCCCACACCTCCGGGAAGGCCGCAGCGCTGTCGACGCTGGCCTGGCTGATGTGCGTCAGTTCACGGCAGAACGGCGTCAGTTGCGGCCGTCGCCTGGGCCGCACGAAGCGCTGGAAGTGGTCGACTTCGCGGCCTTCGCGGGTCACCAGGCTTGCGCCGATTTCTATGATTTCCATCTCTGTGACCGGCCACCCACCATCGTCGGTGGTGGCTTCCAGGTCGATCACCAACCAATGGCCCATACCAGGCTCCCTTGCAGATCCTGCTAGAGCGTAGCCAATGTCGGGCCTTACGGCACCCCCTGGCAATTTGCCGCCTGCTTTGGCGCAAAGACCAGCGACCAGCTGTTGTGCCCTGCCCGGAAAACGCCTAGCTTAGGCGCAACCAGGTACGAACCGTGATGAGTGTCCGTCTTGACTTCAGCGCCCGGCCCAAAGGCCTTGTCCACTCTGCTGTTGCTGGCCGGCTTCTGGTTGGCGGTACCAGGCTGGGCTGGCGACGCGATCGAAGTGAAGATTGGTGCCGCGCATTTCCCGCCTTACACCGTTCGCCCCGAACAGGGGGCCGATACGGGTCTGTTGCCACAATTGATCGACGCCCTTAACCGCTCCCAGCAGGGCTACCACTTTGTCTTGGTGCCCACCTCCATTCAGCGGCGCTTTGGTGATTTGCAGCAGGGCCGCACCGACATGGCGGTCTTCGAGAACCCACAGTGGGGCTGGCAGCAGATTGCCCACCAGACAGTGGACATGGGCCTGGAAGATGCCGAAGTGTTCGTCGCCGCCAAGGCCAACGGCCGCGACCCGCATTACTTCGATGAGCTGCGCGGCAAGCGCCTGGCGCTGTTCAACGGTTACCACTATGCGTTCGCCAGCTTCAACGCCGACCCGGACTACCTGCGCAAAGCCTTCAATGCGACGCTGACCTATTCCCACGACAGCAACCTGCTGATGGTGCAGGCCGGCCGCGCCGACATCGCCCTGGTCACCCGCTCTTACCTCAGCGACTTTCTCGACCGTAACCCGGGCAGCCAGGCGCAACTGGTTGCCTCGCAGCGTATCGATCAGGTCTATCACCACTACGCTTTGCTGCGCCCTGGCGCGCCCATCGGCGAGCAATCGTTCGCGGCCTTGATGCGTGCCCTGCGCGAGAATGGTGAGCTGACGCGTATCTTTCAGCCCTACCGGATCACGGTACAGGCACCGCGCGACTAAATTCCCGTGCAGCGACAACGTTTTTAGCAGTGTGCCTTCTCTTCATTTTCGTGAGCCAAGACCATGCCGTTCGATGCCGCTTCGCAGCCACTGTCAGCGCCACGCTGGCGCACCCTCAGCGCCGATGAGGGCGAGAGCTGGCTGAGCCTGACCCTTGCCGGTCGCCCTTTGATCCAGCTGCGCCTGGCCCAGGGCGCGGCGCTTGAGGTGCACCTTGAAAGCCTTTGCCCAGAGCGCCCTTACCAGGCGTTGTGGGCTGCCTGCTATTGGCTGCTGGCACGCGATGTCGCCCGCCAGCGCCTGGCCTGGCACTTGCCCGAAGTGCTGCCCGAAGCCCTCGTCAGCGGCCTGTTGGTGCCCGGCGAGCAGGCGGGCGTGTACCTGTGCGAACGTACGTTGTTCTGGCAGTTGCCCCAACCCTGGCTTGGCGAGTCGATCGCCGGGGTGTACCCCCAGCAGATGCAGATCAGCAACGGCAAGCGCCACCCGCGCCGGGCGCCCAAGCCGCGTGGCGAAGTGTACCGACGTTTCGATGCACGCCTGGGCAGCTGGGTATCGCTGCGTACCCTGGAGATCGATCAGGACCTGGAACGCTTCAATCGCTGGCAGAACACCCCGCGGGTCGACAAGTTCTGGCAGGAGGGCGGCACCTTGCAGCAGCACCATGAATACCTGGCAAAGCTGCAAGCCGACCCGCATACCCTCACCTTGATCGGCTGTTTCGACGACGAGCCGTTCGCCTACTTCGAAGCGTACTGGGCCAAGGAAGATCGCATTGCGCCGTTCTACGCGGCCGATGATTACGACCGCGGCATCCACATGCTGGTGGGGGAGGAGGCGCACCGTGGGCCGCACAAGGTGGCCAGCTGGTTATCGGCGCTGGTGCACTACCTGTTCCTCGATGACCCGCGCACTCAGCGGGTGGTGGCCGAGCCGCGTGCGGACAACGGCAAGATGATCGGCTACATGCACGACCAGTGCTTCCATTGCGAGAAGGAATTCGATTTCCCGCACAAACGCGCGGCGCTGATGATTCTGGGGCGGGAGCGGTTTTTTGATCGGTGCACGCTGGTCTGAGAGTGCTGGGGGGCAATGCGCCCCCAACACTCATAAATTCAAACCTGACGGTTAGCCGTCTTGCGGCAATGCACCAAGGCGTCGCGGATCATGAAGTTGACCAAGGTCGGCGACACGCCGAGTTCCTTGGCGATGTCCTTCTGCGGCACGCCGTGCAAACGGTACATCTCGAACGCGTAACGGGTGCGCTGTGGCAGCTCGTTCAATGCTTCGGCAATGTCATCGAGGGCGGCAAGGTTGATGTGCGTGGCTTCGGGCGAGGCGTTCTGGATGACCACGTTCAGGCCTTCCTCTTCGCTGCCGGAGTACTTCAGCTCCATCGCCTGTTTGCGGTAGTGGTCGATGGCCAGGTTGCGCACGATCTGGAACAGGTAGCTCAGCTGCGCCTTGAATGACGAGGTGATCTGCGGGGCGGCACTGAGCCGGAAGAATGCATCCTGCACCACGTCTTCCGCGCGTGAGCGGCAGCCGGTGATGCGCGCAGCAATCTTGACCAGAATGCTGCGATTGTCGACGAAGGCCTGGAGTAATGGTGAATCGCACTTACTTGTGGATAGCTGTTCCGCCATGGAAATCACCTTGTCACAGAGAGGGGGGGAGGCACCCAACGTTGGGAAGCTTCCTGAGACGTGCGACAAGCTATTCAGAATGATAATGATTGTCAAATACGAAACGTAATTAGTATCTGTAAGTTTCGGTTCTAAGCAGCCCGCGTGAAACAGTTCACCTTTCGCCGTGCCTGCCACCGCGCAATCCGGTTAATTTCTTCCCCTGCCCATCCGTTCCCCTGTGTACATCCGGCCGCCGTGCGCTGCCCGCCGACGTTCGCGGAGCAGCCGGCCCGACTTCACCAGACACTGGCAGGAACACCCCATGACGGACGCCTTCGAACTCCCGCTCTCGCTGGTCCAGGCCCTCGCGCAACGCGCCGCGCAGACCCCGGACAAGATAGCCCTGCGCTTTCTGGCCGATGCGCCCGGCGAGCAGGCCGTGCTCAGCTACCGGGACCTGGACCGCCGCGCGCGCACCATCGCCGCTGCCTTGCAGGCCCGCGCAGGGTTCGGCGACCGTGCGGTGCTGCTGTTCCCCAGCGGCCCGGACTATGTCGCGGCGTTCTTTGGCTGCCTGTATGCCGGCGTCATCGCCGTGCCGGCGTATCCCCCAGAGTCCACGCGCCACCATCACCAGCAACGCCTGCTGTCGATCATCGACGATGCCGAGCCGCGCCTGCTGCTGACCGTGGCCGCGCTGCACGACAGCTTGCAGGGCTTGGACGCGCTGGCGGCGGCCAATGCCCCCGCGCTGCTGGCGGTGGATGGACTTGACCCGGCCCTGGCCGATGCCTGGCAAGAGCCTGCCCTGGCCGGCGATGACATCGCCTTCCTCCAGTACACCTCAGGCTCCACCGCGCTGCCCAAGGGCGTGCAGGTCAGCCATGGCAACCTGGTGGCCAACGAGCAGTTGATCCGTCACGGTTTCGGCATCGATGTGAACCCCGACGACGTCATCGTCAGCTGGCTGCCGCTGTACCACGACATGGGCCTGATCGGCGGCCTGCTGCAGCCGATCTTCAGCGGCGTGCCCTGCGTGCTGATGTCGCCTGGCTACTTCCTCGCCCGGCCACTGCGCTGGCTGCAGGCAATCAGCGATTACGGCGGCACCATCAGCGGCGGCCCCGACTTCGCCTACCGCCTGTGCAGCGAGCGGGTCAGCGAGGCCTCCCTGGCGGGGCTTGACCTGCGCCGCTGGCGCGTGGCCTATTCCGGCTCCGAACCGATCCGCCAGGACAGCCTGGCGACCTTCGCCGACAAGTTCCAGGCCTGTGGCTTCGACCCGCACAGCTTCTTCGCCAGTTACGGCCTTGCCGAGGCGACCCTGTTCGTCAGCGGCAGCCGACGCGGCCAGGGCATCGGCGCGCTGGAGGTGGATGCCGAGGCCTTCGCCGCCAACCGCGCCGAACCTGGTAGCGGCAGTGTGCTGATGAGCTGTGGCTACCCGCAGCCAGGGCATGCGGTGCGCATTGTCGAGCCGCAGCGCCTGGAAGTGCTGGGCGACAACTTGGTCGGTGAGGTCTGGGCGGGCGGCCCGAGCATCGCCTTGGGCTACTGGCGCAACCCCGAGGCCAGCGCCCGCACTTTCGTCGAAATGGACGGCCAGACCTGGCTGCGCACCGGCGACCTGGGTTTTATGCGCGATGGCGAAGTGTTCGTTACCGGGCGCTTGAAAGACATGCTCATCGTCCGCGGCCAGAACCTCTACCCGCAAGACCTGGAAAAAACCCTGGAGCGCGAAGTCGATGTGCTGCGCAAAGGCCGCGTAGCGGTGTTTGCCGTGGACCATCAGGGCGAGGAGGGCATCGGCGTGGCGGTGGAAGTCAGCCGCAATGTGCAAAAAGCCGTCGAGCCTCAGGCGCTGATCAAGACCTTGCGCCAGGTCATCGCCGACGCCTGCCGCCAGGCGCCGGCCGTGGTCCTGTTACTCAACCCGGGCGCACTGCCCAAGACCTCCAGCGGCAAGCTCCAGCGCTCGGCCTGCCGCCAGCGCATGGACGATGGCAGCCTGGACTGTTACGCGCGCTTCCCGGAGGCCAGCGAGCAGCACCCAAGCGGCGCGCCGGCCGACGACCTGCAGGCGCGCATCGCCGCTGTGTGGCGTGATGTGCTCAAGGTCGAAGCCGTGGCGGCGGACGATCACTTCCTGCTGCTGGGCGGCAACTCCATCGCGGCCACCCAGGCCACGGCGCGCCTGGCCGATGAGCTGGGCATCAACCTGGGCCTGCGCACCCTGTTCGAAGCCCCGCTGCTGGGTGAGTACAGCGCCGCTGTGGCGGCGATCGTTGCCGAAGGAGGGGCACAATCGGCCGGCATCGCCACCCTCGAGCGTGACCAGTCGCTGCCGCAATCACTGGCACAGAACCGCCTGTGGCTGCTCTGGCAACTCGAGCCGCAATCGGCGGCCTACAACATTCCGGCCGGCCTGCACCTGCGCGGTGAGCTGGACGTCGTTGCACTGGAGGCGACCTTCCAGGCCCTGGTCGCGCGCCATGAATCCTTGCGCACGGTCTTCAGCGAAGAGGACGGCCAGGCCCGGCAGCGGATCCTGGCACAGCAGCCGTTCAGCCTGCATCGGCTGGACCTCGAAGGCCAGGCGCCCGCGCAGGTTGCAGCATGCCGCGAGGAAGAGGCCCAGCAGCCGTTCGACCTTGGCCGAGGCCCCTTGCTGCGCGTGACCCTGGCGCGCCTGGACGATGACGAGCATCAGCTGTGGGTGACCCTGCACCACATCGTCGCCGATGGCTGGTCGCTGAACATTCTGCTCGACGAATTCGCCAGGCTGTACGCTGCGCACTGCCAAGGCCATGCAGCCGACCTGGCGCCCCTGCCGCTGGGTTACGCCGACTACGGCACCTGGCAGCGGCAATGGCTGGCCGACGGTGAAGCCGAACGCCAGTTGCACTACTGGAAGGCCAAGCTGGGCGATGCGGTGCCGGTGCTCGACCTGTGCACCGACCAGCCCCGCGCCAGCCAGCGTGACAAACGTGCGGCACGTTACAACCTGAAAGTGCCGGCCAAACTGACCGAGGCGCTCAAGGGCCTGGCCCGCGAGCAGCAGGCGAGCCTGTTCATGGTGCTGCTGGCCGGCTGGCAAGGTGTGCTGCACCGCTACAGCGGCCAGGCAGACATCCGTGTCGGCGTGCCCAATGCCAACCGCCCGCGCCTGGAAACCCAGGGCCTGGTCGGCTTCTTCATCAACAGCCAGGTGCTGCGTGCGCAGCTGCATGGCCGCTTGCCCTTCGAGCAACTGCTGGCCCAGGCACGCCAAGCCACCCTCGAGGCCCAGGCCAACCAGGACCTGCCTTTCGAGCAGCTCCTCGAAGCCCTGCCAGAAGCCCGCGAACAGGGCCTGTTCCAGGTCATGTTCAACCATCAGCAACGCGACCTTTCGGCCTTGCGCCGCTTGCCTGGCCTGCTTGCCGAAGAGCTGCCCTGGCACAGCCGCGAAGCCAAGTTCGACCTGCAGCTGCATAGCGAAGAGGACCATCAAGGCCGCCTGACGCTGGCCTTCGACTATGCCGCCGAGCTGTTCGAGGCCAGTACCGTCAAGCGCCTGGCCGCGCACCTGCTGGCGTTGCTGGAGCAGGTCTGCGCCCAGCCGCATTTGGCGCTGGGCGAGGTGCAACTGCTCAATGAGCACAGCCGCGCGCAGGTGCTCGGCTGGGGCCAGGCAGCCGCCGCGGCGCCCGAGCGCCTGCTGGTCGAACAGCTCAACGAGCAGGCTCGGCTGACCCCACAGCGCATTGCGCTGGCCTGGCAGGGTGGCAGCCTCGACTATGCCGAGCTGCACCAGCAGGCCAACCGCCTTGCCCATTACCTGCGTGACAAAGGCGTTGGCCCCGACACCTGCGTGGCCATCGCCGTCGAGCGCTCGCCGCAGTTGCTGGTCGGCCTGCTGGCCATCCTCAAGGCCGGCGGCGCCTACGTGCCGCTGGACGTGGACTACCCGGCCGAGCGCCTGGCCTACATGCTCGGCGACTGCAACGCCAGCCTGCTGCTGAGCCACAGCGCCTTGCTGGGCAAGCTGCCGCAGGTCGAAGGTGTCAGCGCCATCGCCCTGGACCAGCTGCACCTGGACAGCTGGCCCAGCCAAGCCCCAGGCCTGCACCTGCACGGCGACAACCTGGCCTATGTGATCTACACCTCGGGTTCCACCGGCCAGCCCAAGGGCGTGGGTAATACCCATGCCGCCCTGGCCGAACGCCTGCAGTGGATGCAAACCACCTATGCGCTGAACGACGCTGATGTGCTGATGCAAAAAGCGCCTATCAGCTTCGACGTCTCGGTGTGGGAGTGCTTCTGGCCGCTGATCACCGGCTGCAAGCTGGTGCTGGCTGGCCCCGGCGAACACCGTGACCCCCAACGCATCGCTGCGCTGGTGCAGCAGCATGGCGTGACCACGCTGCACTTCGTGCCGCCGTTGTTGCAAGTGTTTGTGCAGGAGCCGCAGGCCGCAGCCTGCACCAGCCTGCGCCGGCTGTTCTCCGGGGGTGAGGCATTGTCCGCGACCCTGCGTGACCGTGTGCTGCAAGTGCTGCCCCAGGTGCAGTTGCACAACCGCTACGGCCCGACCGAAACCGCCATCAACGTCACCCACTGGCACTGCCAGGCCGAAGACGGCGAGCGTTCGCCGATTGGCCGCCCGCTGGGCAACGTGCTGTGCCGCGTGCTGGACGATGAGCTGGAACTGACTGCCCCGGGCGTGCCGGGTGAGTTGTACCTGGGCGGCGCGGGCCTGGCCCGTGGCTACCTGGGCCGCCCGGGCCTCACCGCCGAGCGCTTCGTGCCCCAGGCCGACGGTGACGGCCAGCGCCTGTACCGCAGTGGCGACCGTGCCCGCTGGCAAACCCAGCTCCAGGCGCTGGAATACCTCGGGCGCCTCGACCAGCAGGTGAAGGTTCGCGGTTTTCGCGTCGAGCCTGAAGAGGTTCAGGCGTGCCTGCTGGCGCAGCCTGGTGTCGAGCAGGCGCTGGTGCTGATCCACAAGGATGCGCTGGGTGCACAGCTGGTCGGCTACTACAGCGGCGCGGCCGAGCCTGCCACCCTGTTGGCCGCTCTGGCCGAGCAACTGCCGGCCTACATGGTGCCGGCGCAGCTGATCGCGCTGGCGCACATGCCCTTGGGCCCGAGCGGCAAGGTCGATCGCAAGGCGCTGCCAGCCCCTGTGTGGCAGCAGCGCGAGCATGTGGCGCCGCAGAGTGCGTTGCAGCAACAGGTGGCGGCGATCTGGTGTGAGGTCTTGAACCTGCCGCGTGTCGGCCTGCAGGACGACTTCTTCGCCCTCGGCGGCCATTCGCTGCTCGCCACCCAGATCGTTTCGCGAACCCGCCAGGCGTGCGATGTCGAACTGCCGCTCAAAGTCCTGTTCGAAGCCAGCGAGCTGGGCGCCTTCTGCGCCGAGATCACGCGCATCCGAGATGCCGGCGAGCGTAACCTGCAAGGCGAGATCGCCCGCGTCGACCGCCGCCAGGCCGTGCCGTTGTCGTACTCGCAACAGCGCATGTGGTTCCTCTGGCAGATGGAGCCAGACAGCCCCGCCTACAACGTCGGCGGCATGGCGCGCCTGCGTGGCACCCTGCACGTGGACGCCTTCGAGCGTGCGCTGCAGGCCCTGATCGTGCGCCACGAAACCCTGCGCACCACCTTCCCCAGCATCGACGGCGCAGCGTACCAGTGCGTGGCCGAAGACAGCGGCTTGCAGCTTGGCTGGCACGACTTCAGCACCTTGCCCGCCGAGGCCCGCGAGCAACGCCTGCATCAGCTGGCAGACGACCAGGCGCACCAGCCGTTCGACCTGGAGCGCGGGCCACTGCTGCGCGCCTGCCTGGTCAAGGCCCAGGAGCGTGAGCACTACTTTGTGCTGACCTTGCACCACATCGTCACCGAAGGCTGGGCCATGGACATCTTCGCCCGCGAGCTTGGCGAGCTGTACGAAGCCTTCGTCGATGATCGCGAGTCGCCCCTGGCGCCGCTGCCGGTGCAATACCTGGATTACAGCGTGTGGCAGCGGCACTGGCTGGAAAGCGGCGAAGGCGCGCGCCAGTTGGCCTACTGGAAAGCCCGCCTGGGCGATGAGCACCCGGTGCTGGCATTGCCCACCGATCGCCCGCGCCCGGCAGTGCAGAGCCACCGTGGCGAGCTGTACCGCTTCGAGCTCGACCCGGCGCTGGTGGCCCGTGTGCATGCCTTCAACAGCCAGCGTGGGCTGACCCTGTTCATGACCATGACGGCCACCCTGGCGGCCTTGCTGCACCGCTACAGCGGCCAGCGTGACCTGCGCATCGGTGCCCCGGTGGCCAACCGCATCCGCCCGGAAAGCGAGGGGCTGATCGGCGCCTTCCTCAACACCCAGGTACTGCGTTGCGAGCTGGACGGCCACATGACCGCCGCCGCACTGCTGGAGCAGATGCGCCAGGCCGCCATCGAAGGCCAGTCGCACCAGGACTTGCCGTTCGACCAGTTGGTCGAAGCCCTGCAACCGCCGCGCAGCAGCGCCTACAACCCGCTGTTCCAGGTGATGTGCAACGTCCAGCGCTGGGCGTTCCAGCAAAGCCGGGAGCTGGCCGGCATGCAGGTCGACTACCTGGTCAACGACGCCAGCGCCACCAAGTTCGACCTGTACTTGGAAGTCACTGACCTCGATGGCCGCCTGGGCTGCTGCCTGACCTACAGCCGTGACCTGTTCGACGCGCCGCGCATCGGGCGCATGGCTGAACACTGGCAGCAACTGCTGGCCGGCCTGCTGGACGACCCGCAACAGCGCCTGTGCGAGCTGCCGATGCTGAGCCCCGACGAGCAACAGGTGCTGGTTGGCCAGTTGCAGGGCGCGCAGCATGGCGCGCTCGACCAGACCTTGCACGGCCTGTTCGCCGCCCAAGCTTCACGCACGCCGCACGCGCTGGCGCTGACCTTCGCCGGCCAGCACCTGAGCTACGCCGAGCTGGACCAGCAGGCCAACCGCCTGGCCCGCGCCCTGCGCGAGCGCGGGGTCGGCCCGCAGGTGCGCGTCGGCCTGGCCCTGGAACGTTCGCTGGAAATGGTCATCGGCTTGCTGGCCATCCTCAAGGCGGGCGGTGCCTATGTGCCGCTCGACCCGGAGTACCCGCTCGACCGCTTGCGCTACATGATCGAAGACAGCCGTATTGGCCTGCTGCTCGGCCAGCGCGCGCTGCTAGAAACCCTTGGCGAGCTGCCTGAAGGTGTGGCCCGCTGGAGCCTGGAAGACGATGCGTCCAGCTTGTCGGCCTTCAGCGATGCCGCGCTGGATAACCTCAACCTGCCGCAACATCAGGCCTATCTGATCTACACCTCGGGCTCGACCGGCAAGCCCAAGGGCGTGGTGGTCAGCCACGGTGAAATCGCCATGCATTGCCAGGCTGTGATCGAGGCCTTCGGCATGCGCAGCGACGACTGCGAGCTGCACTTCTATTCGATCAACTTCGACGCCGCCAGCGAGCGCCTGCTGACGCCGCTGCTGTGCGGTGCCCGCGTGGTGATCCGCGCCCAAGGCCAGTGGGGCGCTGAAGAGATCTGCCAACTGGTGCGTGAGCAGCAGGTGAGTATCCTTGGCTTCACCCCAAGCTACGGCAGCCAGTTGGCCCAGTACCTGGCAGGGCAGGGCGAGCAGTTGCCGGTGCGCCTGGTGATCACCGGCGGTGAAGCGTTGACCGGCGAGCACCTGCAGCGCATTCGCCAGGCGTTCGCGCCGCAGCAGTTCTTCAATGCCTACGGCCCGACCGAAACCGTGGTCATGCCGCTGGCCTGCCTGGCCCCGCAAACGCTGTCGGCCGACATGGGCAGCGTGCCGATCGGCCGGGTGATTGGCGCCCGCAGCGCCTACATCCTCGACGAAGACCTGGCCCTGTTGCCACAAGGCGGTATCGGCGAGCTGTATGTCGGCGGTGCCGGCCTGGCCCAGGGGTATCACGACCGCCCGGGGCTGAGCGCCGAGCGCTTCGTCGCCGACCCGTTCTGTGCCGAGGGTGGCCGGCTGTACCGCACCGGTGACCTGGTCCGCCTGGGCACCGATGGCTTGGTCGAGTACGTCGGCCGTGCCGACCAGCAGGTGAAGATTCGCGGCTTCCGTATCGAGCTGGGCGAAATCGAAAGCCGCCTGCAGGCGCATGCAGAGGTCGACGAGGCCGTGGTGCTGGCCCTCGACCTGCCGGGTGGCAAGCAACTGGTTGGCTACCTGGTGTGCAAGCAGGCCGGTGCCGGCAGTGAGGCTCAGGCCGTGCTGCGCGAAGCGGTCAAGGCCGATGCCCGCCAGCACCTGCCGGACTACATGGTGCCCGCTCACCTGGTCCTGCTCGACAGCTTGCCGCTGATGGGCAACGGCAAACTCGACCGCCGCGCACTGCCGTTGCCGGACCTGGAGCAGGCGCGCCAGCATTACCAGGCGCCGAGCAATGAGGTGGAAGCGCAGCTGGCGCAGGTGTGGTGCGATGTGCTCAACCTTCCCCGCGTTGGTGTGCAGGACAATTTCTTCGAACTGGGTGGCGACTCGATCCTGTCGATCCAGGTGGTCAGCCGTGCCCGCCAGTTGGGCCTGCAGTTCACCCCGCGCGATCTGTTCCAGCACCAGACTATCCAGACCTTGGCCACCGTGGCCAGCCTGAGCGCCGCGCCAACTGGCATCGAGCAAGGCCTGCGCCAGGGGCACAGCGGCCTGACGCCGATCCAGCACTGGTTCTTCGACAGCGAGGTGGCCCAGCCTCAGCACTGGAACCAGGCAGTGCTGCTGCAGGCGCGCCAGCCACTGGACGCTGCGGCACTGGAGCAGGCCCTGGTCGCGCTGGTGCAGCACCATGACAGCCTGCGCCTGCGTTTCAGCCAGGCCAGTGGCCGCTGGCAGGCCGAGTACGCCCAGCCTGCCCCTCAGCAGTTGCTGTGGGCCGCGACAGTCGCCGACTTCGATGACTGCCAGGCGTTGTACACCGACCTGCAGCGCAGCCTCGACCTGGAACAAGGCCCGCTGCTGCGCGCCTTGCTGGTGGCGGACGGGCAGGGCAGCCAACGCCTGCTGCTGGCCATCCATCACCTGGTGGTCGACGGTGTGTCCTGGCGTGTGCTGCTCGAAGACTTGCAGGCGCTGTACCGTGGCCAGCCGCTGGCGGCCAAGACCCATGCCATGAGCGACTGGGCTGCGCGCCTGGCCAGCTATGCCGGCAGCGACTCGCTGCGCGACGAGCTGGACTGGTGGCACGGCCAGCTTGGCGCTGTGCGCCACGAACTGCCGTGTGATCACCCGCAGGGTGGCAACCTGCACCGCCACGCCCGGACCCTGGCCATCGGCCTCGATGCAGAACAGACCCGCCAGTTGCTGCAACAGGCGCCGGCGGCCTACCACACCCAGGTCAACGACCTGCTGCTGACGGCCCTGGCCCGTACCTTGTGCCGCTGGAGTGGTGACGCTGAAGTGCTGGTGCAGCTTGAAGGCCACGGCCGCGACGGGCTGTTCGAAGACATGGACCTGACCCGCAGCGTGGGCTGGTTCACCAATGCCTACCCGCTGAGCCTGCGCCCGGTGCTGGGTGAAGACGAGGCCGCGCGCGCCAGCTCGATCAAACGGGTCAAGGAGCAACTGCGCCAGGTGCCGCACAAAGGCCAGGGCTATGGCGTGCTGCGCTACCTGGTCGACGAGGCCGGGCGTGAACGCATGGCCGCGCTGCCGCAGGCACGCATCACCTTCAACTACCTGGGGCAGTTCGACCAGCAGTTTGACGCCGACGCGCTGTTCCAGCCGCTGGACGCCGCGGCGGGCCTGGCCCATGACCTCGATGCAGCGCTGCCCAACTGGCTGAGTGTCGACGGCCAGGTCTATGCCGGCGCCCTGCAGTTGCGCTGGACCTACAGCAGCGAACGCTACGATGAGCAGACCATCGCCACCCTGGCCGAAGGCTACCGCCAGGAGCTGCTGGCGCTGGTCGGCCATTGCCTGGCCGACGGCAGCGGCAGCTTCACGCCGTCTGACTTCCCGTTGGCGCACCTGACCCAGGAGCAGATCGACAGTTTGCCGGTCGCCGCCGCCGAGATCGACGACGTCTACCCGCTGACGCCGATGCAGGAAGGCATGCTGCTGCACACCCTGCTGGAGCCGGGCACCGGCATCTACTACATGCAGGACCGTTACCGCATCAACAGTGCGCTCGACCCCGACCGCTTCGCCCAGGCCTGGCAGGCGGTGGTGGCGCGGCATGAGGCACTGCGCGCATCGTTCAGCTGGAACGCCGGCGAGGCGATGCTGCAGATCATCCACAAGCCAGGCAAGACTGCCGTGGATTATCAGGACTGGCGCGGCCTCGACGACAGCGCCCAGGAAGCGCGCCTGCAAAGCCTGCACAAACAGGAGCGTGAGGCCGGTTTTGACTTGCTCTGTGAAGCACCCTTCCACCTGCGCCTGGTGCGGGTTGCCGATGCGCGCTACTGGTTCATGATGAGCAATCACCACATCCTGATCGATGCCTGGTGCCGCTCGTTGCTGATGAACGACTTCTTCGAGGTCTACCAGGCCCTTGGCGAAGGCCGCCAGGCCCAGCTGCCGGTGCCGCCCCGTTACCGCGACTACATCAGCTGGCTGCAACGCCAGGACCTGGACGAGGCACGCCAGTGGTGGCAGGCCAACCTGGCCGGCTTCGAGCGGGCCACCGCGGTCCCCAGTGACCGCCCGTTGCGCCACGACCACGCCGGTGACGGGATGGTCGTCGGCGACTGCTACACCCGTCTGCAGGTCAGTGACGGGGTGCGCTTGCGTGAACTGGCCCAGGCCCATCAGCTGACCATCAACACCTTCGCCCAGGCGGCCTGGGCCCTGGTGCTGGCGCGCTACAGCGGCGACCGCGACGTGGCCTTTGGGGTCACTGTGGCCGGGCGCCCGGTGAGCATGCCGCAGATGCAGCGCACCGTCGGGCTGTTCATCAACAGCATCGCCTTGCGCGTGCAACTGCCAGCGGCAGGCGAGCGCCGCAGTGTACGCAGCTGGCTGCAAGGCTTGCTCGAGCACAACATGCAAGTGCGCGAATATGAGTACCTGCCGTTGGTGGCGATTCAGGAATGCAGCGAGCTGCCCAAGGGCCAGCCGCTGTTCAACAGCCTGTTCGTGTTCGAGAACGCGCCGGTGGAAACTGCGGTGCTCGACCATGCCCAGCACCTCAACGCCAGCTCGGACTCGGGCCGTACCCACACCAACTTCCCGTTGACGGCGGTGTGCTATCCGGGTGATGACCTGGGCCTGCACCTGTCATTCGACCAGCGCTACTTCGACTACCCGACTGTCGAGCGCTTGCTGGCCGAATTCAAGCGCCTGTTGCTGGCACTGGTAGAGGGTTTTGAAGGGGAGGTCAGTGACCTGCCGCTGCTGGGTGCCGAAGAGCAGCGTTTCCTGTTGGAAGACTGTAACCGCACCGAGCATGCCTATGCCCTGGAGCAGAGCTATGTCGAGCAGTTCGAGGCGCAGGTCGCCGCCCACCCGCCGCGTACCGTGGCACGCTGCCTGGAAGCGTCCTATGACTACGCCGGCCTGAACCTGGCGGCCAACCGCCTGGGCCATGCCTTGATCGGCGCGGGCGTCAGCGTCGATCAGCCGGTTGCGCTGCTGGCAGAGCGCAGTTTGCCGTTGCTGGGCATGATCGTCGGCAGCTTCAAGGCCGGTGCCGGTTACCTGCCGCTGGACCCGGGCCTGCCGGCCGCACGCCTGCAGCGCATCGTCGAACTCAGCCGCACGCCAGTGCTGGTGTGCAGCGCCGCTTGCGCCGAGCAGGGTCGCCAATTGCTGGATGAACTGGGTGGCGTGGCACGGCCGAAGCTGCTGGTGTGGGAAGACATCCAGGCCAGCAACATCGCCAGCCACAACCCCGGTATTCACAGCGGGCCCGACAACCTCGCCTACGTCATCTACACCTCGGGCTCCACCGGGTTGCCCAAAGGTGTGATGGTCGAGCAGTGCGGCATGCTCAACAACCAGCTGAGCAAGGTGCCTTACCTGGCCCTGAGCGAACAGGACGTGATTGCCCAGACCGCGTCGCAGAGCTTCGATATTTCGGTCTGGCAGTTCCTTGCCGCACCTTTGTTCGGCGCCAGGCTGGAGATCGTGCCGAATGCCATCGCCCATGACCCGCAGGGCCTGCTGGCGCATGTGCAGGCCACCGGCATCACCGTGCTGGAGAGCGTCCCGTCGCTGATCCAGGGCATGCTGGCCAACGATCATCAAAGCCTCGATGGCCTGCGCTGGATGCTGCCGACCGGCGAGGCGATGCCGCCGGAGCTGGCCGCGCAATGGCTGCAGCGTTACCCGGCGATCGGCCTGGTCAATGCCTACGGCCCGGCGGAGTGTTCGGACGATGTGGCGTTCTTCCGCGTCGATGTCGAGTCGACCCGCGGCAGCTACCTGCCGATTGGTACGCCGACCGACAACAACCGCCTGTACCTGTTCGGCGAGGACCAGACCTTGGTGCCATTGGGCGCGGTCGGCGAGCTGTGTGTCGCCGGCACCGGTGTGGGCCGTGGTTATGTCGGTGACCCTGTGCGGACGGCCATGGCCTTCATCCCGCACCCGCATGGTGCACCGGGCGAGCGCCTGTACCGCACTGGCGACCTGGCTCGGCAACGTCCGGACGGTGTGCTGGAATACGTGGGCCGCATCGATCATCAGGTGAAGATCCGTGGCTACCGCATCGAGCTGGGCGAGATCGAAGCGCGCCTGCACGAGCAGCCAGAGTTGCGCGATGCCGCGGTGAGCGTGCAGGAGGGCGTCAACGGCAAGCACCTGGTCGGCTACCTGGTGGCGCATCAGGGCGTCAGCGCCGATGCGGCGTTACTCGAACAGGTCAAGCAGCGCCTGCGCGCTGCGCTGCCGGAGTACATGGTGCCCTTGCACTGGGGCTGGTTCGACAGCCTGCCGCACAACGCAAACGGCAAGCTCGACCGCAAGGCGCTGCCGGCCATTGACATCGGTGGCCAGCACAGCCAGGCCTATGAGGCGCCGCGTGACGAGCTGGAAACGGTGCTGGCAGGCATCTGGGCCGACGTGCTCAAGGCCGAACGGGTGGGGGTGCACGACAACTTCTTCGAGCTGGGCGGGCATTCATTGCTGGCGACGCAGATTGCCTCGCGGGTGCAGAAGCAATTGCAGCTCAATGTGCCGCTGCGGGCGATGTTCGAGTGCAGCACCGTGGCGGAATTGGCGGTGTACGTGCAGGGGCTGCAGGGCAGTGCGCTGGATGATGACAAGGTTGACCGGCTTAGTGACCTGATGGCGGAGCTGGAGGGGTTGTAGGGGTTTTGGGTAGGCCGTGAGTTTTGTTGGGCGGCGCAGATCGAGCGCCGCCCGCGCGGCGCTTCGCGGGGCAAGTCGGATCGCCGCACCGCCGCTCCCACATCTGTTTCGGGCCAGTGAGGCCTGTGCTATTGGCGCGCGACCGCCTTGTTTGTCCGACGCGATATTGAGGCGGGCACCAAGGGGCCGCGCGCCAATGCCTCAGGAATAACTGGCCCGAAACAGATGTGGGAGCGGCGGTGCGGCGATCCGACTTGCCCCGCGAAGCGCCGCGCGGGCGGCGCTCGATCTGCGCCGCCACCTAATACCCACGGCATGCACTACCGCTTGCCGAGTATCTTCCCCAGCATCTCCGGCCTTGGCGCCCCTTGCTGGCTCTGCAGGTTGCCCTGCTCATCCTGATAGAAGATCGCCGGGGTTGCTTGCAACCCCATTTCCTCCATCAACGCCATATTCCCTTCCAGCTGCTTCTGCACCGCCTCTGGCACCTTCTCCAGCGCCTTGAGCGAACTGGCCTTGCCGGCCTTCTCGTGCTGTGCCAGCGCCTTGGCCGGGTCCTTGGCCGCCAGCAACGCCGCCGACTTGCCCGGGCTGTCCTCGCGAATGATGCCGACCATGATATGGCGCAATTGCACCTTGCCCGATTCCACCCATGGCCGCGCCTGCTGCCAGAACATATTGCAGTACGGGCAGTTGGGGTCGCTGAACAGGTAGACGATGCGCGGCGCATCGGCCTTGCCATCGGCGATCCAGGCGGTTTTTTCCATCTTCGCCCAGATGGCCTTGCTCATCGGCCCGTAGACCAGCTTGTCCAACGGAGCGGCGCTGAGGTCCTGGCCTTGTTCGTCGAACAGGCTGCCGACCAGCACATGCTTGCCGTCAGGTGTCAGGTACAGGGCGATGCCGTTGTTCTGGTACTCGGCGGCATAACCGCGCAGGCCATCGGGGGCATCGAAGCTGCCCTTGATCACGGCCCCCTTGGCTTGCAGTTGCTGGATCGCTTTGGGCAGCGCTTCTTCGGCGTGCAGCAGCGGGGCGGCCAGCAGGGCCAGGGACAGGGGCAGCAGTGCAGTCAATCGCATGTCAGTTTCCTTGTGCGGCAGGGGTGGGCGCGGCGGCCCGGTCGAAAGGTTCCAGGGCGTGGCGCAGGCTGGCCCGTGACAGCTCGCCTAGGTGGCTGCCGATCAGCCGCCCGTTACTGTCGTAGAACAGCGTGGTAGGCAGGGCCATCGAGCCGACCCGCTGGGCCAGTTGGCCGGCGCCGTCGAACAGCACGTGGGTCAGGCTCAGGCCGGTGGTGGCGAGGAAAGTGCTGACGTTCTCGGGCGTCTCACCCTGGTTGACGAAGAGGAAGGTTACGTGGGGGTAGTCACCTTGGGCCTGTTGCAGCACCGGCATTTCGCGCCGGCAGGGCGGGCACCAGGTGGCCCAGATGTTGATGACCAGTGGCTTGCCACGGTAGCTGTGCAGCGCCACGGGCTGCCCGCCGGCGTTGCGCAGGCTCAGCTCAGGCAGCTCGGTGCCTTTGCTGTACAGGTGGCCGCCCAGACTGCTGAGGCCCCAGAACAGCGCACCGCTGAACAAGGCCCAACCCAGAGGACGGCGCAGGCCCGGGTGTCGCCAGCCTTGCCAGAGCGCGCCGAGCACGATGCCGGCAAGGCCGGACCAGAACAGGAAGCCGCCGTCGCGGATGTCGATGACTTGCACCAGGTCATCGCGGTACATCGGCCAGTAGGCCACGACGAAGCCCAGGCGCGCGCACAGCACGCCAATCAGAAACAGGTTGAAGAGTGCCGACTCCGGGCTTTCGCCGCCGCGGCGGGCGACCCACCAGCCGACCACACTGGCGATCACCAGGGCAGTGAGCATCAGCAGGTGGTTGAGGGCCATGGTCAATGGCCCGAGGGTTACGGTCAGCATCAGCCTTGGCTCCTGGTCTGGGTCCAGTGTTGCAGGAACGCGGCAGCATCCACTTCACCGGTGATGCGTCGCGCACGGCGTTCGTCGCCTTCCGGGCCGACCCAGATGATGCTGGGCGGGCCGGGTACCTGGTAGCGTTGCAGCAGTGCCTGGCTGGCCGGGGTGTTGGCGGTGACGTCCAGGCGCAGCAGGTGCACGCCCGCCAGGCTGGTGTGTACGTCGGCGCGGGCGAACACCTTCTTTTCCATGACCTTGCACGACACGCACCAGTCGGCATAGTAGTCGAGCATCACCCATTGGCCACGGGCCTTGGCGGCGTCCAGCTCACGTTGCAGGTCTTCGGGGCGGCTGACGGTCACGAATGCATCCTCTGCCGGTTGCACCGCCGCAGGCCCGCTACCCCCGGCGAACGGCCGCAAGGGTTGCCAGAGGTCATCGCCCCCGGCCGCCGCACCGACCAGCAACAGCCCGCCCCACAGCGCGCCCAGCAAAGGCAGCGCGCGCAGCGCAGGCATACGCTGCAGGGCCGGCCACGCGGCCCAGGCCAGGGCGATCAGCCAGGCGCCGCTCAGGGCCAGCAGCAGGGCCTGTGGCAGCAGGCTGCGCAGGGTATACAGGGCCATGGCCAGGAACACGAAGCCGAACACGCCCTTGACCAGGTTCATCCACGCACCTGGGCGCGGCAGGTAGCGATTGCCCAGCGTGACCAGCAACAGCAGCGGCACGCCCATGCCCAGGCCAAGGCTGAACAGCACCAGCGCGCCCTGCAGCACGTCGCCGCTCTGGGCGATGTACAGCAGCGCCCCGGCCAGCGGTGCGGTCATGCACGGGCCGAGCAGCAGGCCGGAGAGCGCCCCGAGCAGCGCGGCACCGTACAGGTTGCCGCCACGTGTACCTTGCCCGGCGCGGTCGAGACGGTCGCGCAGGGCGGCGGGTAGCTGCAACTCGAAGGCGCCGAACATCGGCAGCGCCAGCACCACGAACAATGCCGCCAGGCTGCCCAGCAGCCAGGGTTGCTGCAACCAGGCCTGCAGGCTGGCGCCGAGCAGCGCCGCCACCACGCCCAGGGCGGCATATACCAAGGCCATGCTCAGCACGTACACCCCGGCCAGCAACCAGCCGCGTCGGGCGCTGGCGCCATTGCCGAGCACCAGCCCGGCGAGAATCGGCAGCATCGGCAGCGAGCAGGGGGTGAAGGCCAGCAGCAGGCCAAGGCCGAAGAAGGCCAGCAGGCCCCACGCCAGGTTGCCCTGCTGCAGGTTGCTGGCCAGGGCCTGGTCGCTGGCCTGATCGGCGGCCGGGGCCACGCTGCCACCCAGGTCGATGGCGGTGGTCTGCGGCGGGTAGCACAGGCCGGCGTCGGCACAGCCCTGCCAGCCCAGGCGCAACTGGCCTTTTGCGTTGGCAGGGATCAGCAGTTCGAGCTGGTCGCGGTACACCGCACTGTCACCGAAGAATTCGTCATGGTGGTTGAGCGCCGGTGGCAACTGCGGCTGCTGCTCGGCGGGCAGGCCGTCGAACTTCAGGCGCTTCTGGTAGAGGTAGTAGCCTTGCTTGATCTGGAAGAATAGACGCATCTGGCCATCGGCCTGGCGGTCATGGCTCAGCACAAAGGCCTGGTTGACCGGCAGGAAGTCGGGTTTGACGTCGAACGGATTGGCTTGCAGGGGGCCGGCCAGCAGCAGTGTCAGGAACAGAAAGAGGGCACGCATGTCTTCGCCTTGGCAGTACGTTGAAGTGGGCCATGCTGGCCTGGGTCGATTAACCCAAGGTTAACCCGGTCCTACATCCCCCCAAACGCACGCGCCAGGTCCATAATCTTCACTTAATCCACCCGTGGTGCAGTATCTGCCTCACCCAACCCGGAGCTCCACCATGCACGTTCTGCTCTGCGAGGACGATGACCTGATCGCCAGCGGCATCTGCGCCGGCCTCACCGCCCAGGGCTTGACCGTGGACCGGGTCGCCAATGCTGCGGGTGCACGGGCGATGCTCCAGGCGGCGCAGTTCGATGTGATGATCCTCGACCTCGGCCTGCCCGATGAAGACGGCCTCAAGCTGCTGCGGCGCCTGCGTCAGCAGGGCGAGAGCCTGCCGGTGCTGGTGCTCACGGCACGCGATGCGGTCACCGACCGGGTCGATGGCCTGCAGGCCGGCGCCGACGACTACCTGCTCAAGCCGTTCGACCTGCGGGAGCTGGCGGCGCGCCTGCACACCTTGCTGCGCCGTGTGGCCGGGCGGGCGGTGAATGCCATCGAGCACGGCCCGCTGCGTTATGACCCCAGCAGCTGCGAAGCGACCCTGGCCGGCCAGCCGGTCGACCTTTCCCGCCGTGAGCAGGCGCTGCTCCAGGCCCTGCTGCAGAACCCAGGGCGGGTGCTGTCCAGCGAACAGTTGAAAGATTGCGTGTACGGCTTCAGTGACGAGGTCGAGAGTAACGCCCTCAATGTGCATATTCACCATTTGCGCCGCAAGCTCGGTAACAGCATCGTCGAAACCGTGCGTGGCCTGGGCTACCGGCTTGGCCCTGCGCAGGCACCGAAGGAGGTCGCGCCATGAGCCTGCGGGTACGCCTGAGCCTGATCCTGGGCAGTGCCTTCGTGATCATCTGGGTACTGGCTGCCGCATGGATGCTACGCGACCTGCGCCAGCAGATGATGTTTTCCCTCGACCAGCGCTTGGTGGCTTCGGCGCGCATGGTTGCCGGGCTGATCGACCAGTTGCCGCAACCATTGGCGGCCAAGGGCGAGGATGCGCATTTTTCCGCCGACCAGTTCAGCGTGCCGGACGGCATGGCCTGCCAGGTGAGTTCACTGCGGGGCGAGATCCTGGCCAGCAACCACAAGCATGACGGGGCCATGGATGATCAGCGCAGCGGCTTCCGTGACCAGACCATCGACGACGCGTTGTGGCGTACGTTTACCTACAACCACGGTGATGTGCGCATCACCACCGCCGACCGCCACATGGAGCGCGAGGCCCTGAACCAGTCGATCCTGCTGGCAGCCTCGGCCCCGGTGCTGATGGCGTTGCTCGGCAGCCTCGGCCTGTTGTGGATCGGCCTGGGCAAGGGCCTGGAGCCGCTCAATAGAATGCGCGACGCCCTGCGTCGGCGGCGTGCCGACAGTGTCGAGCCGTTGCAGGTGGCCGGTATGCCCAGCGAGCTGCAACCGCTGCTGGAAACCCAGAACCAGTTGTTCCTGCGCATTGCCCAGACCCTCGAACGCGAGCGGCGCCTGACCGATGACGCCGCGCATGAATTGCGCAGCCCGCTGACGGCGATCAAGACCCACCTGCAGGTGGCGCGCATGACCGATGGCGCGGTGCGCGAGCAGGCGCTGGAGCATGCCGAACAAGGTGCCGACCGCATGCACCGCACGCTGGAGCAACTGCTGATGCTGGCGCGTGTCGAGGGCAGCCTGTCGTTCGAGGATGGCGTGCAGTGCAGCGCCGAGCAGGTCGCCCGGCAGGCGGTGCAGGATGCCGGCGGCGGCGACAACCGGCGGATCGTGCTGCGCCTGCCCGAGCAGGCCACGCAGATCTACCTGGGCATGCCCGCGCCGCTGGCGGTCGCGGCCTTGCGCAACCTGCTGGACAACGCCTTGCGCCACGGTGGCGAAAGCGCGGTGGAGCTGGAAGTGCAGATGGCTGACGGCCAGGTGGGCTTCATGGTGCGTGACCACGGGCCGGGGATTGCCGACGACGACTTGCAGCACCTGACCGAGCGGTTCTGGCGCAATGGCCAGAGTGGCGGGTGTGGGCTGGGCTTGGCGATCGTCCAGGCGATTGTTCAGCGTTGCGCCGGCACCTTGCGTTTCGACAGCCGCAGCGATGGCTTGCGCGTGCTGTTGCAGGTGCCGGCGCGCTCGGGTCGTTGATTTTCCTGGCTTGGTGAACCAGATACAATCCCCAGGCATCACAACCCTGTACAAAAATCCCGCAGCAACCGCTAAATCCTCCCGGCGCTTAAGCGTTTCCCAAGCGACAACTACCCGCACACATCTGCTTACAGGGGCGTGGCGGGGCACTTTCGCTTGCTTGCGAGGATCTACCATGTCGACCGCTACCCGCCTTGCCCAGGTCTTGCCGGCCAGTGCGCCGCAACCCCTGTACGAGTTCACCGATTCGCCGCTGCTGCAACGCCAGCAGCAACAGGAATCCAACGCCCGCAGCTACCCACGGCGCATTCCACTGGCGCTCAAGCGCGCCCGTGGCATCCATGTCGAGGATGTCGAAGGCCGCCAGTTCATCGACTGCCTGGCCGGCGCCGGCACTTTGGCCCTGGGCCATAACCACCCGGTGGTAATCGAGGCGATCCAGCAAGTGCTGGCCGACGAACTGCCGCTGCACACCCTCGACCTGACCACGCCGGTCAAGGACCGCTTTGTCCAGGACCTGTTCGGCGTACTGCCCGAGGCGCTGCGCCGGGAAGCCAAGGTGCAGTTCTGCGGCCCGACCGGCACCGATGCCGTTGAAGCGGCGCTCAAATTGGTGCGTGGCGCCACCGGGCGCAGCACCGTGCTGGCCTTCCAGGGCGCCTACCATGGCATGAGCCAGGGCGCGCTGAGCCTGATGGGCAGCCACGGGCCGAAACAGCCGCTGGGTGCCCTGCTGGGCAACGGTGTGCAGTTCATGCCGTACCCCTACGACTACCGTTGCCCGTTCGGCCTGGGTGGCGAAGCCGGGGTCAAGGCCAACCTGCATTACCTGGAGAACCTGCTGCTCGACCCAGAAAGCGGCGTGCCTCTGCCGGCAGCGGTGATCCTCGAAGTGGTGCAGGGCGAAGGTGGCGTGGTGCCCGCCGATATCGCGTGGCTCAAGGGCGTGCGACGGATCACCGAGCAAGCCGGCGTGGCGCTGATTGTCGACGAGATCCAGAGTGGCTTCGCCCGCACCGGGCGGATGTTCGCCTTCGAGCATGCCGGTATCGTGCCGGACGTGGTGACCTTGTCCAAGGCCATCGGCGGCAGCCTGCCGCTGGCGGTGGTGGTGTACCGCGACTGGCTGGACACCTGGAAGCCAGGCGCCCATGCCGGCACCTTCCGTGGCAACCAGATGGCCATGGCCGCAGGCTCGGCGGTGATCCATTACTTGGTCGAACATCGCCTGGCCGAGCACGCCGAGGCCATGGGCCAGCGCCTGCGCCAGCACTTGCTGCACCTGCAGCGGGATTATCCGCAGTTGGGCGATATCCGGGGCCGTGGGCTGATGCTCGGGGTAGAGCTGGTCGACCCGCACGGCCTACGCGATGCCCTGGGGCACCCTGTGGCCAACCGCGAGTTGGCGCCCAAGGTTCAGCGTGAATGCCTCAAGCGTGGCCTGATCCTGGAGTTGGGTGGGCGCCACGGTGCAGTGGTGCGCTTCCTGCCACCGCTGATTATCAGTGGCGAGCAGATCGACGAGGTGGCGCAGCGGTTTGCCGAGGCCCTGAAAGCAGCGGTCTGATACATGCCGGGGCCGCGTTGCGGCCCCGGCCAAGGTGGGCCCGTTGACACCCTGCAGCGTGAAAGGGCAGGAGGGTGGGGGTGGCCATGCGGGCGTCCTCTTGCAAGCGGGTTTCTCTAGAAGCGAGCCGACGCCGCCGCAAATTAACCCCCGCAAGGGCGGCTACCAGCCGCGCCCGGAGTTCACCCAGAAGTTCACCGACAACGAGGTGGACACCGACTCCACCTGATGGAACCAGCCTTCTGGCAGGAACAACAGGTCACCGGCCTGTAGCACCACGCGCAGGAAGGGCACCTCGCGCGCCGCCGGGAAGCGTTGGTAGTCTGGCGCGTCGGGGTTGAAGTCACAGCCGTCCAGGCCCCCTTTGGGGCTGGTCGACCAGGTGCCCAGCGCTGCCCGATGGTGAGGTGCGGCGAGGATGAACGACTTCTGGCCCCAGACCTGGGCGAACAGGTTGTCGGTGTCGTCGCGATGCAGGGGCGTCAGGGTGCCCTTGGGGCCGATCCAGATACGGGGCGAGATGAAGCGCTGGCGCTCGAAGTAATCCGGAAAGCGGATCAGTGTCAGGAGTTTTTCCGGGACGATGTTGTTGCCCATATAGGCCGGTGTCTCGCCAGGCTTGGCCGGTTTGTCCAGCGAAGCGATGAAGTCGGCCATGGAGGTCGAGCGGAAGTCGCGGTCGGTGGAGAAGGTTTTCTTGACGTAGTCACCATGCCGGGTAATGCCCTGCAGCTCGGCGAAATGCTCGAGCGAAGCCTCGCGGCCCATGCTGAACAGTGGCCAGTCCTGCAGGGCGTCGCTGAGTACCACAGGGGTGCCATGCGACAGAAACTCGCTTTGAAAGCGCGACAGCGGCATGTCGGCCCGGGCTATGCGCAGCACCTCGCGCTGCACTGGCAGCGCCGCCGAAACCCGTTCGCTGAGGCGTGCCGGCGTGGGGTAGCGCTGGTTCATCGCCACCTTGGCCGGCGCCGCACCTTTGCGGGCGTTGTTGATGATCTGCGGCAGCAAGGTAGCCAGGCCCATGTTGCCGGTGATTTTCAGGCGTGCGCTGGCGAACAGTTCCTCGACATTGGCCGTGCCGCCCATGATGTCGAGGAAGTCGCGCTCGGCCACTTCGATGGTGACATCCGGGGTGCTGTGCCGGCCCGCGCCCGTGCGGCTGGTGTCGCGCACTTCTGACCAGAAGGCACGGTCCTGGCCGAAGACGAACTGGAACACGCCTTCGATGCCGACGGCATGGGCGTTGGCGAACAGTTTGCTGAGGATGCTCTGAAGGTCCACGGTTAGCCTCTGACGGGGTTTCGTTGTGCAGGGATAACGAGTGTGTCCGTCGTCGATTTAGCCGTGCCTGCCGCTAATTTTCGCGGGGCCTCCTACGTTCCGTAGGGATAGCCGAGTCACATTGTTCAAGCAAGGATCCAACATGGCATTGCACCCTGATCTGGCGGGTTTTCTGGAGCTGGTCGAATTTGGCCGGTTGACGGGCAGAAGCCTGCCCATGCACGCGATGGACGTGGCCCAGGCCCGGGCGGAGTTCGAGGGCAGCTCGCAAGTGCTCGACCCCAGCCCGCCCGGCAGCCTGCAGGTGAGCGAGCTGAACGTCCCGGCGCGTGATGGCGCCAGCCTGCCAGCACGGCTGTACCGCGCGGACGACGCGGGCGGTGCTTTGCAGCCGGTGATTTTCTACCTGCACGGTGGCGGCTACGTTGTAGGCAGCCTCGACTCGCATGATTCGGTGTGCCGCCGTCTCGCAGCCATGGGCGAGTTCGCAGTGCTGGCGGCGGACTACCGACTGGCACCGGAACAGCCGTTTCCGGTGGCGCTGCACGATGTGCTGGATACCGCCAACTGGCTGGCCGAACAGGCGCCAGCGCTGGGGCTAGACAATCGCCGAGTGGTGCTGGCGGGGGACAGCGTCGGCGCCAGCCTGGCTGCGGTACTGGCCATCACCGCGGTCGAACAGCCCGAGGCGTTGGCGTTCAAGCCGCTGGCGCAGTTGCTGTTTTACCCGGTGACCGATATTTCCTGCCAGCGCGAGTCCCATCGGCAACATGCCGAAGGCTACCTGCTGGAAACGCCTACCCTGGAGTGGTTCTACCAGCACTATGCGCCGCAGCCGGAGCAGCGCCTGGACTGGCGCGTGTCGCCCTTGCTGTCGACGCTGCGCGCGCCGTTGGCGCCGGCTTATCTGTTCGTGGCCGAGTACGATCCGTTGCATGACGAAGGGATTGCCTACCGTGATTGGTTGGTAGCGGGCGGGACCGAGGTGACGTTCGCCCGGGTCGAGGGGCTGACCCATGACTTTTTGCGCATGTCGGGGATTGTTGGGCAGGTGGGCGATATCTACCAGGATGTGGGGCGTTGGCTGGAGGGGGTTGGGGATAAGGCTTGAGATTGCCGGGGGCGCTTTGCGCCCCTTCCTGCAGCTCAGCGCACCCGCCGTCCCAGCACATCGACCAGCCGGTCGATCTCGGCTTCTGTATTGAGCAACCCAGGCGCGGTACGCACCACCGGCCCGGCATCACGCGACACGGCATCGACGACAATGCGCTGGCTGTTCAGGTACCCAGCCACGTCATCTGCCTCCTGACCCTTGACCCTGAAGAAGGTGAAACCTGCCGAGTAATGAGCACTGCGGGGCGTCACCAGCTCGACCGCCTCAAGCGCCTCAAGGCGTTGCTTTAGGTAGTCGTTGAGCCCATGAATACGCGCCTGGACCTTCGCCTTACCCTGCTGCAGGTGCAGTTCGAACGCCTTGCCCAGCGCCCAGCGGTGCTCGAAGGCATGGTAGCCGCCGGGGGTCATCACGGTGGCGAAGTCTTCATTCTCGGAAAACGTGGCGATGGTCGGGTTCAGGTGCTTGAGCTCGGTGGAGGCCGCGCAGATGATCCCGGTGCCGCGTGGCCCGAACATCCACTTGTGTGTGCCGGCGATGAAGTAGTCGCAGTTCAGGTCGGCAAAGCGCATGTCCTCGACGCCGAAGCCATGCACGCCGTCGATCACATAGATAATTTGATCGCGCTCGTCGCGCTGCCGATTGACCTCGCGCACCAGTGCGCCGATCTCGCCGACAGGCAGCTTCACACCGCTGCCCGAATGCACCCAGGTCATGCCCAGCACGCGGGTCTTGGGGCTGATGGCCGCAGCGAGGGTGCCCAGTACCTGGTCAGTGCTGACCAACGCGGGGTTGTCGAAAAGGCGCAACCTGCGCACCGGCGTGCCATCGCGCGCGGTGCGAAAGCCCAGGGTATGGCGCGCCGCCGAATGCTCGTGCACGGTGGTGAGGATCTCCTGCCCCGGCGCAAGCTTCAGGCCGCCATAGATCAGGCCCAGGCCTTCTGTGGTGCTGCCGGTCAGGGCGATCTGCCGAGGGTTCACTTCCAGGTAGCGGCCCGCCCACTCGCGCACGGCGGCTTCGTGCTTCCACTCCGCCTGGCTGTCCCAGTCGACCATGCGTGCTGGGTGCCGGTCGAAGTTCGCGCGCAGGGCTTCGATGGCCTCGCGCACGGGCTTTGGGTGTGAGGTGATCAGGAAGTTGGCGAAGTGCGCGTACTCCGGGTCCAGCTCGAACAGGCTGCGAAAGCCTGCCCAGGCGTCGCCACCTGCAGCTGGCGAGGCGGCGTGTGCGCCCGGCAGCCACTGGCTGGCCAAGGGCAGGGCGGCGGCCAGGAGGCCTGCCTGCTTGAGAAAGGTACGGCGATGGTTCATGAAGGCACTCGCAGGCTTATCGGGACGAGGTGGTGGCGGGTTGTGCGGCGTGCTGCACCTGTTCCCACACGCGCAGGAAGTTGCCGCCCCAGAGCTTGGCGATATCGGCCTCGGAATAACCGCGGCTGATCAGCTCGGCGGTCACGTTGCGCGCTTCGCTGGCGTCGTGCCAGCCGTCGATGCCGCCGCCTTCGTTGAAGTCCGAGCTCAGGCCCACATGGTCGATGCCGACCTTGTGCACCGTGTAGTCGATGGCGTCGCCAAAGTCCTTGAGCGTGGCCGGTGGTTCTTCGTCGAGGATCCCGTACAGCGCGTTGGCGTACTGGCCCACTTTCTGTTCGGGCCAGCCGGCGATGACCGGGTCGCCCGGCATCAACGCGTAGTTGAGGTTGGCCAGTGGCGGCAGGTCGTAGCGGGCGCGCAGGTCGTTGAGTTTGCCCTGGGTCTTGGGGCTCAGCGGCTTGAGATAGGTTGAAAACGCCACCAGCTGGATCACGCCACCGCTGTCCTTGATCAGTTGCATCTCCTTGTCGGACAGGTTACGGGCGATATCGACCATGGCCCGCGGGGCCGAATGCGAAGCCACCACGGGCGCGCGGCTGAGGCTGATGGCCTGGGCCAGCGCCTTGCTCGACATCTGCGACACATCGATGATCACGCCCAGGTCGTTGAGCCGCTGCACGGCACGTTTGCCGACCGGCGAAAGGCCGTCCAGGGCATCGGCGGTGTCATTGAAGAACGGCAGCGGGCGCGAAGAGTCGGCCCAGCTGTTGTTGCCCACATAGCTGAAGCCGAACATGCGCACGCCGCGTGCGGCCCAGCGGTCCAGCTGATCGATGTCGTCGCCCAGGGCATAGGCATTGAGCATGCTGAGGAACACTGCGAACTTGCCCTCGCCATGCAGGCGCCGCATGTCTTGCGGGGTGTAGGCGATACCGACCTGCTCGGGGAAGTCGCGGACCATGGCGTCGATGGCGTTGTAGCGCACTTCCTGGGTGTGGCGCGCGGCTTCGACGAAGCCTGCGGTCGGCCGGTGCGGGCCATCGTCGCCGGTCCAGGATTCGGGCCAGGCGAAGATGGTCAGTGCGGCGCCGGACAACCGCCCGCGGGCGGCCTTGGCGAGGTCGAAGCGGCCGTTGCCGTCTTTATCAGCCTCGCTGCCTTCGGTGCCGAAGGTCAGCGGCAGGGTGACATGGCTGTCGAACGAGATGATGCGTTCCTGCAGGTCGTTGGCCTGGCGCACCACTTCTCTGGAGTAGCCTGCCGGCGTGTTGAAGTAGTGCCAGGCGGCAAAACCGGCACCTGCGGTCACGGCCGCGGCCAGGCTGATAAACAGGGCTTTCTTCCAGCGTGGAGTCGTCATCTTGGTCTCAGTAGGTTCACCGTCGAGGGATGGGCACAGAGGCCGCCGCTACCTGGAGTGAACGAGCCTGCCGTGTGGAAATTTAGCCAGCCACGGCGGCTCGTCTGCGCCAGCAACGGTAAATTTTGCGCTGTGTACAACGTTCTAGCCTTGGACGGGCCGTGCTCCATGGCCGCAATCAATGCACAGGTAGTTGCAATGACGATTTCTCGACGTGGGTTCATCGCCGGTGTGGCATTGACGGGCGCGGTGGTGCCCGGTGCGTGGTATGCCCAGCGCCAATGGGCCGCCGAAGCGTTCCCGGAAACCCCCGGCGAGGCGGTCGTCGAACTGGCCGATACACCGTTGCAGCAGTTGGGTGACACCTTGCGCGGGATCTGGCGCTGGACCTTGCAGGGCAAGGACGCGGGCCTGCAAGGCTTGCCTGACGGCGAACTGGAGTTGTTCCTGGATGTTGCACCCAGTGGGCGGGCGCTGCGTGGTTATCTGGACACCCCCGAGCGTCTGCGCAGTGATGAACAGCCGCGCTACCGGGTGGTGGGCGACCTGCTGGCAGACAAACCAGGCACCTTGCGCTGGCGCTTGTTCTCGACCCAGCCAGGCGAAACGCAGGCGCGCTATGAATGCCATATCGTCATCGACGAGGTCTGGGGCCGCTTCGGCAATGCCGGGCCAGCAACCCTCAATGGGCGCATTGCGCAACTGGACCGTGCGCTGGCGTTGCCGGTGCAGGACAACCACTTTCTGGCGCTCAAGCACACCTTCCCCGAGGCGCGTGAGCGCACGCCACTGAGCCCGCAGTTGCTGGCCTGGCTGATCACCCCGGAGCACCGTCTGTTTCACCAGTTGTGGCATGCCTCGCGTGACAAATGGCACAAGCTGGACAAGGAAAAACATGCCGCCCTGCGCGGCTTGGGCTGGCAGCCGGGGCCGCGTGAGCGGGAGCGTGACGCGCGTGGCCGGCACAAGGACCGCAACGGCTCGGGCGAAGACTTCTTTTTCATGCACCGGCATATGCTCGGCAGCGCGCGAGCCTTGCAGGACCTGCCTTCATGGGCGCGGTTTCCGCAGCCACAGCCGGAGCTTGAGCGCGACCGCGCAGGCTTCGCCCGCTATTTCGACAACCACGACGGCAATGCCTTGCCGCCCACCTGGCTGGCGAGCGGCGACGCGGAATACACCCAGTGGGTGCGCGACATCAAGAGCCCGGATACCTACCATGGCAACTTCCAGGTCTGGGAGTCGCGTTACAGTGACCCTGAATACCTGAGCACGTTGACCTTGGGCCAGTTCGGTTCGGAAGTGGAGCTGGGCCTGCATGACTGGCTGCACATGCGTTGGGCTTCGGTGCCGCGTGACCCTGTCAACGGCATGCCGGTGCCGACGGCGCGCACGCCTGACGATTTCGCCTTGCGCTGGTTCGCGGCGGAGAACGACTTTCTTGGCGACCCGTTTTCATCCCACGTGAACCCGGTGTTCTGGCAGTTTCATGGCTGGATCGACGACCGCATCGAGGACTGGTTTCGGGCCCATGAGCGGGTTCACCCCGGTGAGGTGCGGCGCCTTGAAATCAATGGTGTGCCTTGGTTTGCGCCAGGGCGCTGGGTTGAAGTGGCCGACCCTTGGTTGGGGCCTGATACGCACGGGTGCTCTACGGTGCCGGGGTTGCGGCCGGGGCGCAGTGTGGAGATGGACCCGGAAACGATGAAGCTGGCCTTGCGCATTATCTATAGCGATGAGGACCTGTTTGGCAAGTTGCGGCCCAAGGTGCCACAGCGGCCTTGGTATGCGCGGAATTTGAAGGTGGGCGTGCGGGGGCGTTGATATCGGTTGGGGGTAGCCTCGGGGCGTAGGGCGGTGATTTTGTAGCGCCTATGAGATCGAGCGCCGCCCGCGCGGCGCATCGCGGCGCAAGGCCGCTCCCACATTTGTTTCGGGCCAATTATTCCTGAAGCATTGGTGCGCGGCCCCTTTGGTGTTCACCTCGATATCGCGTCGTACAAACAAGGGGTCGAGCGCCTATGTCGCAGGCATGACTGGCCCGAAACAAATGTGGGAGCGGCCTTGCGCCGCGATGCGCCGCGCGGGCGGCGCTCGATCTCATAGGCGCTGAAAATGCCAAGCCTGGCACTGAGGCGCCGAAAATCTAACGCCCTACGCCCAGCTACTGCCCAACCTTCCACCCACCCCCCAACGCCTTGTAAAGCGCCACACTCCCTTGCAACCGTGCCAGCCGTAACTGCGCCTGCTGATCTTGCGCCAGGTACAACGTGCGCTGGGTTTCCAGCACGCTGAGCAGGGTCTCGGCGCCTGCACCATAACGCTGCTGGGCCAGGTCAAAAGCCAGGCGCGCCTGCTGCACCTCCTCGTCCTGCCACTGGCGCTGGCGGTCCACGCCATGAATAGCGTTGAGCGCTTTCTCGACATCGGCGAAACCCGCCAGGATGCTGCCCCGGTAAGTCTCCAACAGTTCGACCTGTTCGGCTTCCGCCAGGTCGCGCGAGGCCCTTAACCGGCCGTTGTTGAAGACCGGCGCGACCAGCCCGGCAGTGAGGGTGTAGAACGAGCTGTCGAAGACACGCGCAAAGGTATTGGCGCCGCTGCCCAGATTGGCCCCCAGGGTCAGCTTCGGCAGCATGGCGGCCCTGGCCACCTGTACGTCGGCGCTTGCCGCTGCCAGCCGTGCTTCGGCTGCGGCGATGTCCGGGCGACGGCTTAGCAGCTCGCTGGGGATGCCACTGCCAATGGCTGGCCACTGCAGGGCATCGATCGCTTCACGGCTGGGCGGCAGGGCCTGGACCGGGTCGCCCAGCAGCGTGGCCAAGGTGACCTGGCTGTCTTGCCATTTCTGTTCAAACAACGGCACCTGTCGCTCCTGGGCGGCCACCAGGCTGCGCTGCTGGGCCAGCTCCAGGCGCGTGGCCGAACCTGTGCGCTGGCGGGCTTCGACCAGGCCCAGTACGTCACGCGCATTGCGCAGGTTGAGCCGGGCGATGTTCAACTGTTCTGCCAGGGCAAGGCCTTGCAGATAGCTGTCGGCCACGGCGCTGACCAGGGTCAGTTCGACGGTTTGCCGATCGAAGCGGCTGGCGTCGAGGCTGTGCATCGCGCTGGTGCGGGTGGCGCGCAGGCCGCCCCAGAAATCGATCTCGTAGCTGGCACTGAGTTTCAGGTCGAAGGAGGTACTGGTGCGCTCGTTGCTGCTGACGTCCAGCTGGTCGTTGCCTTTGCCATGCAACAGGCGTTGGCGGCTGCCATCCAGGCCCAGGTTCAGTTCGGGCAGCAACGGCGCGCCAGCGATAACAGCCTGGGCCTGGGCTTGGCGCACCCGTGCCGTGGCAGCCGCCAGGTCGTGGGCGTTGAGCCGGGCGCGCTCGACCAGGCGGTCCAGCTCGCTACTGGCGAAGGCACGCCACCATTGTGCTGACGGCAGTTGGGCAGATGACGGCTCGACCTCGCCTTGCCAGGCTTGCGGTGCAGTGATGCCGCTTTCGGGAGTAGAGGGCGTGCTGCAAGCGGCGAGGCTCAGGCACAAGGTCAACAGGCTGATACGGCTTGGCAGAGTCATGGGTTATTCGCTGGTAAGGGCTTTGACCGGGTCGAGTCGGGCGGCCTTGCGGGCCGGCATGAAGCCGAACACGATGCCGGTGACGACAGCGCAGGCGAACGCGCCGAATATGGCAGGCAGGGCAAAGGCCACGGCGATCTCGGCCAGCATCAGGCCGCCGCCGATGGCCAGGGCCAGGACGATGCCGGCAATGCCGCCCACCATCGACAGCATCACGGCCTCGCTCAGAAACTGCCGCAGGATGTCGCGCTGACGCGCGCCGGTGGCCATGCGGATGCCAATTTCACGGGTGCGTTCGCGCACGGTCATGAGCATGATGTTCATCACCCCGATGCCGCCCACCAGCAGTGAAATTGCGGCGATCGCCCCCAGCATCAGCGACAGGCTGTTCTGCGTGCGTGCTTCGGCCTGGATCAATGCCGCATCGTTGGTCAGCTCGAAGTCCTGACGGCCTTGGTGGCGCTGGCGCAGCAGCTGATCGATGGCCGCTTCGGCTTCGTTGACCCGTGTGGAGTCGAGGGCGGCAACGGTGATGTAGTCCGGGTCACGCTGGCCAAACAGGCGGATCGCCGCGGCGGAGTAGGGCACCGCGATGCGCCCGTCGCTGTCCTGGTCGCCGGAACTGGCGCCCTTGCCGGCGAGGATGCCGACGACCTGGAACGGCACGTTGCCAATCAGGATGTACTGCCCCAACGGGTCGCGCCCGGGGTCGAGCATCTTTTCCCGCACCTTTTGGCCGATCACTGCCACGGCCGCCGCATTGGCTTCGTCGGCCTCGGTGTAGAAGGCGCCCTCGACCGCTGGCCAGTTGAAGATTTCCGGGAACCAGGTGTTGTTGCCGCCGACATAGAACTGCTGGCTGTTGTTGCCGTGACGCACCATCATCTTCTCGCCAATCACAGGCATGACGTGTTTGACCTGGGGCAGTTCGCCGATGGCGGCGACGTCGTCGAGGGTGATGGTGCCGGCCTGCTCGCCGAGCGTTGCCGGCTTGCCGTTGAGGTAGAGGATGTTCGAGCCGAATGCCGCCATTTGCGCCATGACCTGACGCTTGCTGCCTTCGCCGACGGCCAGCATGACCACCACCGAGGCCACCCCGATGACAATGCCGAGCAGCGTCAATGCGGTGCGAAAGCGGTTGACCCACATCACCCGCCAGGCCGCCTGCAGGGCTTCGATCAGTTCACCTTTCCATGCCCCGCGCAGGGTCGCGCCGCGGTCCAGGCGCTGGCGCAGGTCGTCGGCCTGCAGCCCTTGGTCGGTGTTGACGGGGGTATGCTCGGCGGCCGAATCGCTGATGATCAGGCCATCACGGATTTCGATGACCCGTTGCGCCCGCGCCGCCACTTCGCGGTCGTGGGTGATCAGGATGATTACATGGCCCTGGCTGGCCAGTTCGTCGAGCAGCGCCATGACTTCGGTGCCGCTGTGGCTGTCGAGCGCGCCGGTGGGTTCGTCGGCGAGGATGATGTGGCCGCCGTTCATCAGCGCCCGGGCAATTGACACCCGTTGTTGCTGGCCGCCGGACAACTGGTGCGGGCGGTTGCCGGTGCGGCTGGCCAGGCCAAGGCGGGTGAGCAGGGCGGTTGCGCGCGCGTGGCGCTCGCTGGCGGCGATGCCGGCGTAAATGGCCGGCATCTCGACGTTCTCCTGCGCCGAGCCCGAGGGGATCAGGTGGTAGCCCTGGAACACGAAGCCAAAGGCTTCGCGGCGCAACCAGGCCAGCTCGTCGCTGTCCAGCTCGGCCACGTCCTTGCCGGCAAAGTGATAACTGCCGGCGGTTGGCCGGTCGAGGCAGCCGAGGATGTTCATCAGCGTCGATTTGCCTGAACCGGATGCGCCGACGATGGCGACGAATTCGCCAGGGTGAATGCTCAGGCTGATGCCCTGGAGGATGTCGACCTTGGGGGTATCGACGCCGCCGTAAGACTTGCGGATGTCGATCAGTTCGATCAGGGGCGTCGTCATTCAACCTCCGCTGACGCTGGGGGCGCCGATGACCAGGCGTTCGCCTTCGCTGAGGCCGTCGAGCACCTGCACTCGCAGGCGGTCGCTCAGGCCGGTACGCACCTGGCGCTGTTCCACTTCGCCTTTGCTGTTGAGTACCCGGGCGAGGCGCAGGCCTTCGCTGTCGTCCAGCGCCGCAAGTGGCACGGTCAGCACCTGGCTGGCCTGGCCTGCGACAAAGAACACCTGGGTGGTCATCTCGGCCATCAGGGCGCCGTCCGGGTTGTCGACGTCCAGCAGCACGGTGTACTGCACCACTTGGCTGCCGGTGGTGCCATTGACGGCGCTGGCCGGGCTGCCACCGCCCTGGCTGGTCTGGTCCAGCGGCTTGGGCGGGATTGGCAGAATCTGCCGCACCGTGCTGGTCCAGCGGCGTTTGCCGCCGGCCAGGGTGGTGAAGTAGGCGGTCATGCCGGGTTTGACCTTGCCGATGTCGGCTTCCGATACCTGGGCCCAGACGGTCATGGGCGAAAGCTTGGCGATGCGCAGGATCAACGGCGTCTGCTGTTGCGCGTTGAGGGTCTGGCCTTCACGGGCATCGACCGCCACCACGGTGCCGTCCATGGGCGCATAGATCCGCGTATAGCCCAGCTCCGCCTCGTCACTGCGCAGGTTGGCCTGGGCCTGGCGGATCTGCGCCTGGAACATTTCGATGCGTGCCTGGGTCACCTTGAGTTGGGCATCGGCGGCCTGGACGTCTTCGTCGCGGGTTGCCCCGGCGGCGGCCAGGTCGCGCTGGCGCTTGAGCTGCTGCTGGGCCAGTTGAAACTGTGCGCGCTGCTCGGCCAGCTGGGCCTTGAGGTTCTCGATCGAATAGCGCCCGGCGTCGAGCCTGGCTTGCTGGGTGGAGGGGTCGATCTCGACCAGCAACTGGCCTTTGCGCACCGGGTCGCCGGCTTCGACGTGCAATTTATGGATCTGTCCGGAAGCCTGGGCACCCACGTCGACGTAGCGCCGCGGCTGCAGGGTGCCCAAGGCGGTGACGCTGCTTTCGATGTCGGTGCGGGTGACGGCGACCGTGCTGAACGGCTGCGCGCCGAAGGGCAGGGTCTTCCAGGCCAGCAAGCTGCCCAGGCTTAGCAGGGCCAAGCCACCGAGCAGTATCCGACGGCGGGTGTGGGGTAAACGTCTCATGCAGACTTCCAGCCAGGGGTGATGGCCACGCACAGCCAAGAAAGCGGCGCGCACTGAGGTCCCAGTTAGACGAAGGCTGACGGTACGGATTTAGCGTGATCGGAGGGGAGGATGCCGTGTTGCTGAGAATAATTATAGTTTGTACTATCGCACGTTGACATCACTCAGTCCCGCGTAGCTGCCCGAAACGGCTTTCTGGCAAAGGCAGGCAGGACGACCTCAGGTAACGTCGTGGAACATTACTATCGCGAACTGGTGGGCTTCCTCTCCGCGCGCCTGGGCAGTCGTCAGGCTGCCGAAGACGTCGCGCACGATGCCTATCTGCGGGTACTGGAACGTACCGATGCCGAACGGATCGAGCATCCGCGTGCCTTTCTCTACCGCACAGCGCTCAACCTGGTGGTCGATCGTCACCGGCGCCACCAGGTGCGTCAGGCCGAACCGCTGGAGGTACTCGACAGCGACGAGCGCTGGCACAGCCCGGCACTCACCCACGACATGCAGCTCGACCAGCGCCTGGCGCTGATGCAGCGCGCCCTGGATGAACTGGGCAAGGTTTGTCGCGACTGCTTCCTGCTGCGCAAGCTCGATGGCCTGTCGCATCAGCAGATTGCCGAGCATCTGGGGGTGTCCCGCAGTGTGGTTGAAAAGCACATCGTCAATGCCATGAAGCACTGCCGTGTGCGCATGCGCGAGTGGGAATCCTGAAAAACGGGTGAAAGGCGGATGAAAATTCCGTCACCCCGTCACTTGATTTCTGCGGGTTTCCCGACAACTATCAAGAGAGACCCCAGCCAGGCATAGCTTTGGCGATTGCCGTTACTGGCGCAGTATGGTCAGGGAGTGTCCCTTTTTACCTACTGCCCAGGTCCGACAATGGCAAACAAGACCCTGCGCATCCTCATCGCCGACGAGCATCCTTGCCAGCGTTTGCAGCTGGAGAAACTGCTCAATGGCCTTGGCTATTACCGGATTGCACCCGTGGACAGCTTCGAGGAGCTGCAGCGCCTGGTGCAGTGTGCCTTGCAGCCCTTTCACCTGCTGTTGGGCAACATCGAGCTGGCCAGCCATGTTGGCGTCGACCTGGCGCGCTTCTGCCGGGTCAGCACGCAGATCCAGCATGCGCTGCTTTATCACTCCTCGCAGTTGAAAGTGCCCGCCGTGCCGCAGACCGAACGCCAGTCCGTCAGCCTGAGCCTGCCGCAGGCGCCGGATAACGAGGCGCTCGAGTCGTTCATGGCGATCATCGACGCGCCGCTGCTGGTCGGCAAGCTGCCACTGCCTGTGGCAGCTCCGGCCAGCACACTGCGCCCGCGGGTGAACTTCGCGCAGACGGTGTTCAGCCGCTAGCGCCAAGGCGGGCAGGGCAAGGCAGGTATTTGCTATCCTCTTGCCCTTTGCCGATCTGCGGACCCTGCCATGACTGCCATCGATACCGCTCGCCCGCCCCGGTTCAGCCGTGGCGACCACCGGACCCTGGGCCTGGCGGCGCTGGGTGGCGCGCTGGAAATCTACGATTTCATCATCTTCGTGTTCTTCGCCCTGACCCTGAGCAAGTTGTTCTTCCCGCCCGAAATGCCCGAATGGCTGCGCCTGCTGCAAAGCTTCGGAATCTTCGTGACGGGCTACCTGGCGCGGCCGCTGGGGGGCATCGTCATGGCGCATTTCGCCGATCACTTGGGGCGCAAGCGGGTGTTCAGCCTGAGCATCCTGATGATGGCCCTGCCGTGCCTGCTGATCGGGGTGATGCCAACCTATGCCGACATCGGCTACGCGGCGCCACTGATTTTGCTGGCACTGCGCATTCTGCAGGGGGCTGCGGTCGGCGGGGAGGTGCCAAGCGCCTGGACGTTCGTTGCCGAGCACGCGCCGCAAGGTCGGCGCGGTTATGCCTTGGGTTTCCTGCAAGCCGGGTTGACCTTTGGCTACCTGCTGGGGGCGCTGACCGCGACCTTGTTGGCCCAGGCGTTTACCGCGCAGGAAATTCTCGATTACGCCTGGCGTTACCCCTTCCTGCTCGGGGGGGTATTTGGTGTGATCGGCGTGTGGTTGCGCCGCTGGCTAAGTGAAACACCGGTGTTCATGGCCTTGCGCGAGCGTAAGGAACAACCCGTGGCGTTCCCCCTGCGGCGGGTGCTGGGCGAGCATCGTGGGGCGTTGCTCCCGGCAGCGCTGCTGACCTGCGTGCTGACGTCGGCAGTGGTGGTGTTGGTGGTGATCACGCCGACGGTGATGCAGCAGCGCTTCGGCATGACCGCTGCGCACACCTTTGCCTTGAGCAGTGTAGGTATCGTGTTCCTGAATATCGGCTGTGTGCTGGCCGGGCTGCTGGTCGATCGCCTGGGCGCCTGGCGTGCGCTGATGATCTACAGCCTGCTGCTGCCGCTGGGTATCGGGGCGTTGTATGCGAGCCTGGTGGGGCAGTGGGGCATGACCTGGCTGGCCTATGCGCTGGCGGGGCTGTGCTGCGGCGTGGTGGGCGTGGTGCCGTCGGTGATGGTCGGGCTGTTCCCGGCGCAGATCCGGGTTTCGGGCATCTCCTTCACCTACAACATTGCCTATGCCCTGTGGGCGAGTACCACGCCCTTGGCGCTGATCGCTCTGATGCCGTGGAGCCCGTGGGTGTGTGTCGGCTTTTGTCTGATCATGGGCGCGGTGGGGCTGCTCACGGCCCTGTATTTCGGGCGTCGTGAGCCTTTGGCGTTTGCGGCGGAGCGGATGCCGATCATGTGTGGTGACAAATGAGGCATTAGAGGCAGGTGGGGGGTGGGGCAGACTTCCAGGTGGGGGCTATTGGAATAACCTATTAGCCAAATTTAACCTGGAAGGTTAATTTCTCATGGAAAAGAGAACGCCTCATTGCCCGCTGGAGCGGATAAAAGCCCTGACTGCGGCAAGGCGCGTCAGCCCTACGGGCACTGCATTAAGAGATGCTAAGGCGCTAGGAATGGATTTTCCGGGAATGCTTGAGGTAATCACTAGCTTGAAGCGCACTGATTTCTACAAAAGCATGACCAGCCATATTGATCACCGGGTTTGGCAGGACGTATACCGCCCGTTTACAGCGGTTGGCTACGTTTACCTGAAAGTGTCCGTGGTCAACGACGTGCTTATCGTGTCCTTCAAGGAGTTGTAATCATGAGATGTCCAATTTGCGGGGGTGCCGAGCTTGCACCTGACACTCAGGGCATGCCTTATCGCTACAAGGGAGAGACGACCCTGATCCCGGACGTAAGTGGCGATTATTGTTCCGCATGCGGTGAGTGCGTGCTGAGCCATGATCAAGCCATGCGTGTCAGCGATCTGATGACGGCATTCGAGCGCCAAGTCAATGCAACTGTAGTGGACCCTTCTTTCATTGCCTCCATACGCAGGAAGTTCGACCTCGATCAGCGGCAAGCGGGGGAAATTTTTGGTGGCGGGGTCAATGCGTTCTCCCGTTATGAAAATGGCAAGACCACGCCACCCGTGGCGCTGGTAAAGCTGCTGAAGCTACTGGATCGCCACCCCGAACTGTTCGAGGAAGTGCGTACAGCCTGATGCGAGCAGGCAACAAAAAGCCCCTGACTCCACGGAGGCAGGGGCTTTTGTTGCTGCAGGGGCATGGCCTTACATGTTCGGGTAGTTCGGCCCGCCGGCGCCTTCAGGGGTAACCCAGGTGATGTTCTGGGCCGGGTCCTTGATGTCGCAGGTCTTGCAGTGCACGCAGTTCTGCGCGTTGATCTGGAAGCGCTTGCTGCCGTCTTCCTGGCTGACCACTTCGTACACGCCGGCCGGGCAGTAGCGTTGGGCCGGTTCGTCGTACAGCGGCAGGTTGCTGGCGATCGGCACGTTCGGGTCGGTCAGCTTCAGGTGGCAGGGTTGTTCCTCTTCATGGTTGGTGCTGGAGAGGAATACCGAGCTGAGCTTGTCGAAGCTGAGCTTGCCGTCTGGTTTCGGGTAGTCGATTTTTTTCGAATCGGCCGCGAGCTTGAGGCAGGCGTAGTCCGGCTTGGTGTCGTGCAAGGTGAACGGCAGCTTGCCGCCGAACCAGTTCTGGTCGACATAGTTGAAGGCTGCGCCGAACAACGGGCCGAACTTGTGCATGGCCGGGCCGAAGTTGCGGCTGGCGAACAGCTCTTCATGCAGCCAGCTGGCCTTGAAGGCGTCGACATAGGTAGTGAGTGCGTCGCCACCCTCGCTGCCGGCAATCAATGCGTCGGCCACTGCGTCGGCGGCGAGCATGCCAGACTTCATCGCCGTGTGGCTGCCCTTGATCTTGGCCACGTTCATGGTGCCCAAGTCGCAACCGATCAGCGCGCCACCGTTGAAGACCATCTTCGGCAGCGAGTTGATCCCGCCCTTGGCCAGGGCGCGGGCGCCGTAGCTGATGCGCTTGCCGCCTTCGAGGTACTGGCTGATCACCGGGTGGTGCTTGAGGCGCTGGAACTCGTCGAACGGCGACAGGTACGGGTTGGCGTAGGACAGGTCGACGATCAGGCCGACCACCACCTGGTTGTTTTCCAGGTGATACAGGAACGAGCCACCGGTGTTCTCGGTGCTCACCACGTCCAGCGGCCAGCCGGCAGTGTGTACCACCAGGCCCTGTTCGTGCTTGCTCGGGTCGATTTCCCAGATTTCCTTGAGGCCGATGCCGTAATGCTGGACGTCGGATTCACTGTCGAGGTTGAAGCGCTTGATCAGCTGCTTGCCGATGTGCCCACGGCAGCCTTCGGCGAACAGCGTGTACTTGGCGCGCAGTTCCATGCCAGGGGTGTACAGGCCGTCTTTCGGGTTGCCTTCGCGGTCGACACCCAGGTCGCCGGTGACGATACCGCGCACCACGCCGTTTTCATCGAATAGCGCTTCCTGGGCAGCGAAACCTGGGTAGATCTCCACGCCCAGGTTCTCGGCCTGCTGGGCCAGCCAGCGGCACAGGTTGCCCAGCGAGATGATGTAGTTGCCCTCGTTGTGCATGGTCTTGGGCACGAACAGGTCCGGGACCTTGATCGAGCTGCCGCCATCCTTGAGCACGTAGATGTCGTCGCGCTTTACCGCAGTGTTGAGCGGTGCGCCGAGTTCTTTCCAGTCGGGGAACAACTCGTTCAGTGCGCGCGGTTCGAATACCGCGCCGGAGAGGATGTGGGCACCGACTTCAGAGCCTTTCTCGACCACGCAGACGCTGATCTCGCTACCGGCTTCGGCGGCCTTCTGCTTCAGGCGGCAGGCGGCGGACAGCCCCGCCGGGCCGGCGCCGACGATGACCACGTCGAATTCCATGTATTCGCGTTCCACTGGTTCTCTCCTACTCATCAAGGCTCGTGCTGTTGCTTGGTCTTATGGGTGTGGGGTGATCATGCGCACCGCGCTTCACGGGCGCGGAGCTGTAGCAGCGCAGAGGATGGACTACACCGTTTTGTCTTGGCCGCGCATTATATCTACACCACTTGGCGGGTCCAATACAAACGTTTGTTTGAATTTGCCGCAGGCCAGTAAAATCACAGGAGTGCGGCTGGAGGGTGACCGATTTGCCGTATTGACCGGATTGGGTGTTGCGGTCAAGATACGAGCGGTTTTACGTTCGCCGTAGGCTTGTCGCCGGGCGCAGGTACACCTCTAAAAACCAGGTGTGGAGTAAGGCTTTGCGGCCAATTCACGGTTTGTAGTGGAGTTTACACGCCACCACAGAAAATGACCCGCGGGTATTTGCCGCAAGCGTCATGACAAGACTGCTCGGTCACCTTGAAGTTTGCTCTACCCGGTACGTTTTTAGAGGTGCCCTTGTACCCACGCGCATCGCCGGGCATGTCCCCAGGCGACTTTCTATTCACCGGAGAGTAACGAGGAATCCATGAAGGTTCTTGTAGCTGTCAAACGAGTGGTCGACTACAACGTCAAGGTTCGCGTCAAAGCGGACAACTCCGGCGTCGACCTTGCAAACGTCAAGATGTCCATGAACCCCTTCTGCGAAATCGCCGTTGAGGAAGCCGTACGCCTGAAAGAAAAGGGTATTGCGACCGAGATCGTCGTGGTTTCCGTCGGCCCGACCACTGCCCAGGAGCAACTGCGTACCGCCCTGGCCCTGGGTGCCGATCGCGCCATCCTGGTAGAAGCCGCTGACGAACTGAACTCCCTGGCCGTGGCCAAGGCGCTCAAGGCTATCGTCGACAAAGAGCAGCCACAGCTGGTCATCCTCGGCAAGCAGGCCATCGACAGCGACAACAACCAGACCGGCCAGATGCTGGCCGCGCTGACCGGTTACGCCCAGGGTACCTTCGCCTCCAAGGTGGAAGTCGCTGGCGACAAACTGAACGTCACCCGTGAAATCGATGGCGGCCTGCAGACCGTATCGCTGAACCTGCCAGCGATCGTCACCACCGACCTGCGCCTGAACGAGCCGCGCTACGCGTCGCTGCCGAACATCATGAAGGCCAAGAAAAAGCCGCTGGAAACCGTCACGCCAGACGCGCTGGGCGTTTCCCTGGCCTCCACCAACAAGACCCTCAAGGTCGAAGCGCCTGCTGCACGCAGCGCGGGTATCAAGGTCAAGTCGGTGGCAGAACTGGTCGAGAAACTGAAGAACGAGGCGAAGGTAATCTAAATGACTATCCTGGTTATCGCTGAATACGAAAACGGCGCCGTGGCCCCGGCCACCCTGAACACTGTCGCCGCTGCCGCCAAAATCGGTGGTGATGTGCACGTGCTGGTCGCAGGCCAGAACGTCGGTGGTGTCGCCGAAGCCGCTGCCAAGATCGCCGGTGTTGCCAAGGTGCTGGTGGCTGACAACGCCGCCTATGCCCATCTGCTGCCTGAAAACGCAGCGCCGCTGATCGTCGAGCTGGCCAAGGGCTATAGCCACGTGCTGGCCCCGGCCACCACCAACGGCAAGAACATCCTGCCGCGCGTTGCCGCACTGCTGGACGTCGACCAGATCTCCGAGATCATCGCGGTCGAATCGGCCGACACCTTCAAGCGCCCGATCTACGCCGGTAACGCCATTGCCACTGTGCAATCCAGCGCTGCGGTCAAGGTCATCACCGTGCGTACCACCGGTTTCGACGCAGTCGCGGCCGAAGGCGGTTCTGCCTCGGTTGAAACCGTCGCTGCCGCCCATGACGCTGGCAAGTCGTCCTTCGTGGGTGAAGAGCTGGCCAAGTCCGACCGCCCAGAGCTGACTGCAGCCAAGATCGTCGTTTCCGGCGGCCGTGGCATGGGCAACGGCGACAACTTCAAGCACCTGTACAGCCTCGCCGACAAGCTCGGCGCTGCTGTGGGCGCCTCGCGCGCTGCGGTCGACGCAGGTTTTGTGCCCAACGACATGCAGGTCGGCCAGACCGGCAAGATCGTCGCACCGCAGCTGTACATCGCCGTCGGTATCTCCGGCGCGATCCAGCACCTGGCGGGCATGAAAGACTCCAAAGTGATCGTTGCGATCAACAAGGACGAAGAAGCGCCGATCTTCCAGGTTGCCGATTACGGCCTGGTCGCTGACCTGTTCGAAGCGGTTCCGGAGCTGGAAAAGCTGGTCTGATCCGCCTGCTTCACTTATAAAGAAGCCCGGCCCTCGTACTGAGGGCCGGGTTTTTTTATGGATTTCAGTGTCACAGCCAGGAGTGAGCATGAGGTTTGGCAAAGCAGGCGGGGTGCTGGCGTGCATGGCGGCGTTGCTGTCGTCGGCGACAATGGCAGCAGGCAAGTGCGAGCGCCTGGTGGCGACCGGCAGCCCTGATGCGCCTCCCTACTCCTGGCAGGACCCGAAGGACCCAAAGCACCTGATTGGCGCCAATGTCGAGCTGTTGCAGCAGGTGGCCAGCGAGCTGGGGGTCAAGGTGGACGTGCTGAGTGCCGGTCGGCGCGACCAGGCCCTTGAGGAGGTTCGCAGCGGGCGTATGGACCTGCTGCTCGATACCCCGCTGCAGGTCGGGCAACTGACGGCGCTGGACTATATCCACCCACCTTTGCAGTTGAACGAATACCTGGTCTGGACCCGTCATGACGCTGAGCTGGCCTTCAATGGCCCGGCGGATCTGGCCAACTACCAGGGCAGCTTGTCCGAGCGTGCACGTCTGACCCCCGCCTTTGAAGCCTTTGCCAAAGCGCACCTGAAGTTGCAGCCGGCGCAGAACCTGACCCAGGCGTTCCAGAAGCTAGTGCTGGGGCAGGTGGACTATGTGCTTGCCGGGCGCTACTCCGGCATGGCCATGATCCAGAGCCTGGGCATGAGCAACGACCTGATTGCCCGCGGCCTGCCGGTAGATCGCCCTGGGTTGTACCTGGCCGTGTCACACAACTCGGCATGCAATGACAGCTGGCTGCGTGGGCAATTGGCGAAAAAACTGACAGAATTGCCGATCTCCGGTGCGTCCGAGGCTGTGCTGCAACGTAATGTCGAGCGCTGGAAGGCGCAGATGCAGGTGCCGCTGGACGCCCCCAAACACTAGGAAGATTGCGTGAGAATCCAACCACTGATCCTTGCTCTGGCCGTGCTCGGCCTGGCGGGTTGCGCCAACGACCCGGCGCCGAACGAGCAACTGCGCATTTCCGAGCAGGCGCTGGAACAGGCCAAGGCTGTCGGCGCCACCGACCAGGTCGAAGCGCTGAAGCTGGCCGAAGACAAGCTTGCCCGGGCCAAGACCAACATGCTCACCGAAGACTTTCGCGATGCGCGCATGCGTGCCGAGCAGGCTGAGCTGGATGCGCGCCTTGCCGAGGCGCAGGTGTTGAACCAGAAGAGTGAAGAGCAGCTGCAACTGCTGCAGTCGCGGGTCAAGCGCCTGCGCAAACAGCTGGAGGTGCAGCCATGATGCGTTCTACACCCATGGCCGCGCTGGTGTTGCTGGCGTTGACCGCAGGCTTGCAGGGTTGCGCCAGCCAGCGCAGCGAGGCGGCACTGGATGAGGCCAGTGCAACCTTCCAGAAGGTCAAGGACGATTCCGACGTGCTGCGCAGCGCACCCCGCGACGTGATCCGCGCAGGTGAATCACTGGCGCGGGCCGAGCGCCTTTCCAGTTATATCGGCACCGGCACCGATGTACGCCATTACGCCTACCTGAGTCAGCGCTACAGCGAAATCGCCAGCGAGCACGCCAAGCTCGCGCTGAACCAGGAGCGCCTGGCCAAGCTCGACCTTGAGCGTCAGCGTCTGCAGCTGGCGCTGCGTGAGGCGAAGCTGGCCAGCGTCCAGCAGCAAGGCAAGTGGGTCGAATCGCAGATTGCCGCGCTGGCTTCGGAGCAGACGGACCGTGGCCTGGTGATGACCCTGGGTGACGTGCTGTTCGACACCGGGCGTGCCGACCTTAAAAACTCGGCCAGCCGCACCGTGCTCAAGCTGGTGCAGTTCCTTCAACTCAATCCGCGCCGGGTGGTGCGAATCGAGGGGTATACCGACAGCACCGGTGCGCCGGAAGACAACCTGAAGCTTTCGCGTGATCGCGCGCAGGCAGTGGCCGACATGCTGGCGGACCTGGGTATCGACGAGAAGCGTCTGCAGGTTGAAGGCTACGGTGACCAGTACCCGATCGAGGCCAACGCGTCGGAGCGGGGCAGGGCGCAGAATCGCCGGGTCGAGATCGTCTTCTCTGATGACAAGGGCAAGCTCGCGCCGGCGCGTTGATCCCTTCAACGATCGACGAACAGTTGTAGGCGCGGCCTTGCGTCGCGAAAAGGGGGGGGCGAAGCAGGCTCCGGATTTTGCGCTGACACATAAAGCGCTGGGGCCGCGCTGCGGCCCTTTCGCGACGCAAGGCCGCTCCTACAACCAAGCACGCAATCCTGGGAAATTGGCCGGGTGCTGTCACGCAACTGTATTGTTGGCTATTCTGCAATCTGTCCCCGTACACTTCGCAACTGTTACGGTATTCTCTGCCGTCAGTGTGTCGCACAAGAATAACGAGCCCGTCCGCGCGTCGAGATATCGCCATGACTAACCTGCTGCTATATCAGCGTATCGCCCAGCAACTGGCCGATGACATCCGTCGCGGTGTCTACCAGCCAGGCGAGCGCGTGCCGTCGGTGCGCAAGATGAGCGCCCAGCTCAATGTCAGCCACGCCACGGTGCTGCAGGCCTATGCCAATCTCGAAGACCAGGGGCTGATCCGCGCGCGCCCGCAGTCGGGTTATTACGTTCACCAGACCCCGGCCCTCACTGCGCAAACGCCGGATATCGCCCGGGTGGAGCGCCCGGGCCTAGTGACCCGGGCAAGTATCATCCAGCAGGTATTGACCGAGGCGCGCCGCGATGGCGTATTTCCGTTCGGCGCAGCGGTGCCCCATGTGGACTACCTGCCGGTGCGCGCCCTGCATCAGCAGATTGCCAAGGTGACTCGCTTTCACAGCCCGCGCGCGTTCAGTTACATGTTCAGCCCGGGCTTTGAGCCGTTGCGCCGGCAGATTGCCATTCGCATGCGCGATGCCGGCGTGTTGGTAGACCCGCGTGAAGTCATCGTGACCCATGGCTGTGTCGATGCGCTGCAGATGTCGCTGCGGGTGCTGACTCGTCCAGGCGACCTGATCGCCGCCGAGTCCCCGACCTACTACGGCCTGCTGCAGTTGGCCGATTTGCTTGGCCTGAAGGTGATCGAGATCCCCAGCGACCCGTCTACGGGCATCAGCCTCGAGGCCTTGCAGTTGGCCGCCAACCAGTGGTCGATCAAGGCGCTGGTACTGACCTCGCGCCTGAGCAACCCGTTGGGTGGCACCATCCCTGAAGAACGCCAGAAGCAGTTGCTACGCCTGGCCTCGGACTTCGATATCCAGATCGTCGAAGACGACATCTATGGCGAGCTGATGTTCGAGCAGGGCAAGACCAAGGCGCTCAAGGCATTCGATCGGCTCGACCGGGTGATCTACTGCTCGAGTTTTTCCAAGACGTTGTCACCGGGTGTGCGGGTCGGCTGGATGGTGGCGGGGCGCTACCAGGATGAAATCCAGCGGCTGCAGACGTTCACCACCCATTCGGCGTGCAGCGTGACGCAGATGGGGGTGGCCGCCTATCTGGAGAACGGCGGCTATGACCGCCATCTGCGCTACATCCGCCAGGAGTACCGCAAGAACCTCAGTGCCTACCAGTTGGCGGTGCAACAGCACTTCCCTGAAGGCACCCAGATGACCCGGCCTACCGGTGGCTTCATCCTTTGGGTGAGCCTGCCGGGGCGGGTCAATACCCAGGACTTGCATGTGCGGGCGCTGGAGCAGGGTATCAGTATCGCGCCCGGGTTGATCTTCAGTAACACTGAGCAGTTCAACCACTGCATCCGGCTTAACTGCGGGATTCCGTGGAATAAAGAGGCCGAGCGGGCGGTGATCACCCTTGGCCTTTTGGCTCAGCAATTGTGCAGAGAGCCTACGGGTTCACTTTTGTAGGCTTGCCAGGCGCAGGCGGAACAGGGAGCATATGCATTTTTCCAGCCTGACTGTCGATGTCCATGAAACTGTTGCGCTGTATCGCCCTTAGTTTTTGCCTCGTGCCGCTCTGCCACTTTGGCGCAGTGGCGCAGGCTGCTCAGCCTGCCGCCGAGGCACAGGCTCGCCAGGCCAAGCCTGCGCAGAAGGCCCCTGCCAAGCCTGTGTCGAAGCAGGCTGTCAGCAAGGCCAAGCCCAAGCCCAAGCCAAAGCCAAAGCCAAAGTCTGCGCGCAAGCCGGTCAGCAAGGCGGTGGCCAAGCCGCTGCCCCAGCCCAAGCTCGACCTGAGCCTGCCTGTCGAAATGGTCAATGACCTTGAGCCGAATGTCGGCAGTTCGGCCACACGGCGCAAACCTTTGCTGCCCGCAATGTTTACCGAAAAACCCCAGGGCGATGAAAGCCCGTTCCAGCTCAATGGCCGATTGATCAGCAATGAAATGCAGCTGCAGTTGCGCAATGAAAGCCGCCGCGATGTTGAAGGGGCAGCGATCGAATTCGAGTACCGCCAGTAGCCAGTGAACTGACTGCCGGGTCACGGCAGATTTCATCGGGCCAGCAATTTCAAACGCACGTTTGAGCGGTTACTATCCGGGGACGTTCGTCCCATTTTGCTCCACAGAGACCTGATTTTGATGAATAGCCATGAATTGCCGTGAGGGGTGTGGTGCCTGCTGCATCGCCCCGTCCATCAGCTCTGCCATGCCGCGCATGCCGCATGGCAAGCCGGCCGGTGAGCGCTGCCTGCACCTGACTGTCGACAACCTCTGCGACCTGTTCGGCAAGCCCGAACGCCCGGCGGTGTGCGGCGGTTTCAAGGCGGATGTCGAGGTGTGCGGCAGTGATCGCGATGAGGCAATCAGGATTCTCGGCTGGTGGGAGCAGATGACGGCGGCGTGACAGGCTGGATCTTCGACAACAAGGATAAAGATGATGAGATCGTTCAAGCGTATTGCACTGCTGTGTGGCATGGGTGTGTTGCTGGCGCCCGCCGCCTGGGCCGAGAACTGGCAGGTGGCCAAGGACGAGGAGGGCATCAAGGTCTCCCTCAGTGAAGTGGCGGGCTCCAAGTACAAGGCCTATCGCGGTGTCACCGTGATCAAGGCGCCACTGGCCAAGGTCCAGGCGCTGCAAGAAGACGTGGTCGGGGCTTGTGCCTGGATTCACGAGTGCAAGTCGCAGAAGCTGCTCAAGCACGAAGGCGACCAGAGCTGGACCTACACCCAGTTCAATACGCCCTGGCCGGTGACGCCGCGCGATTCGGTGCTGCATGTCACCACGGTCAAGGGTGCGGATGGCAGCCTGACGCGCAGCCTGAAGGAAGAGCCGACCTATATCCCGGAAGAGAAGGGCTTTGTGCGAGTGGCGAAGGTCGAGGGCTTCTGGAAGTTGGTACCCAAGGGGGACAGCACGGAAGTGACCTATCAGGTGCACACCGAGCCGGGTGGCAGTGTGCCGGCGATGGTGGCCAACAAATTCGTGGTCGATGCGCCGTTCAATACCCTGAAAGGGTTGCGTGAGCGGGCCGAGAAAAACTGAATTAGTCGAGTTGCCTGCTAGGCAATAAAAAAGGCTGCCCGAGGGCAGCCTTTTTGCGTTCGGCTCGATGAGCTTACTTGCGGTCTTTCAGTGCAGCGATGTCGCGCTTCTGCTCGCCGGTGTACAGCTGGCGCGGGCGGCCAATCTTGTACGGGCTGGAGAGCATTTCTTTCCAGTGCGAGATCCAGCCTACAGTACGTGCCAGGGCGAAGATCACGGTGAACATGCTGGTCGGAATGCCGATCGCCTTGAGGATGATCCCCGAGTAGAAGTCGACGTTCGGGTACAGCGAGCGCTCGATGAAGTACGGATCGGTCAGGGCGATCTCTTCCAGGCGCATGGCCAGTTCCAGCTGCGGGTCGTTCTTGATGCCCAGCTCGCGCAGGACTTCGTCGCAGGTCTGCTTCATCACGGTGGCGCGCGGGTCGCGGTTCTTGTACACGCGGTGACCGAAGCCCATGAGCTTGAACGGGTCGTTCTTGTCCTTGGCCTTGGCGATGAAGGTGTCGATGTTCGAGACATCGCCGATTTCATCGAGCATGGTCAGTACGGCTTCGTTCGCACCGCCGTGGGCAGGGCCCCACAGTGCAGCGATACCGGCGGCGATACAGGCGAACGGGTTGGCGCCCGACGAGCCGGCCAGGCGCACGGTGGAGGTGGAGGCGTTCTGCTCGTGGTCGGCGTGGAGGATGAAGATCCGGTCCATTGCCTTGGCCAGCACCGGGCTGATCGGTTTGATCTCGCACGGGGTGTTGAACATCATGTGCAGGAAGTTTTCCGCGTACGACAGGTCGTTGCGCGGGTACATCATCGGCTGGCCCATGGAGTACTTGTAAACCATCGCGGCCAGGGTCGGCATTTTGGCGACCAGGCGCACCGCGGAGATTTCGCGGTGTTGCGGGTTATTGATGTCCAGGGAGTCGTGGTAGAACGCCGACAGGGCGCCGACCACGCCGCACATCACCGCCATCGGGTGAGCGTCGCGGCGGAAACCGTTGAAGAAGGACTTCAGCTGCTCGTGAACCATGGTGTGGTTCTTCACGGTGCTGACGAACTGAGCCTTCTGCTCGGCATTCGGCAATTCGCCGTTGAGCAGCAGGTAGCAGGTTTCGAGGTAGTCCGACTGCTCGGCGAGCTGTTCGATCGGGTAGCCGCGGTGCAGCAGAATACCCTTGTCGCCGTCGATGTAGGTGATCTTCGACTCGCACGAGGCGGTCGCCATGAAACCAGGGTCGAAGGTGAAGTGACCTGTGGCCCCCAACCCGCGGACGTCGATTACATCAGGACCAACGGTGCCGGTTAAAATGGGCAGCTCGACGGGGGCAGCGCCCTCGATGACCAACTGCGCTTTTTTGTCAGCCATGTGGCCTCCTATTAATGCTTGAAATCATCAGACAGACCCCCCACGCAGGGCCCGCACCACTATAGAGGGATAAATTCAGATGTCAATTTGCCTAAAGGCTGGTTGAAACGGGCTTCGAGGCCTGATTTTTCTCGAAATTGTCGCCCATTTACGCCTTTTGCTGGCTAAAGGCAATGCGCTATTTGGGCTACCCCATCACGTTGTCATAAGCAGCCTAACTGTCTATACTCGGCACCCGACCGCCAGGGGCTTGCAAGCCCGAACTGCTGGGGGTCGCCGTTCCCTGGGTGGTGGGTACCTGACCAGTACACTTACCAACAACTTTGCCCTGTTCGCTAGGGGCTCTTCAGTGTGAAAAAAGCCGTGAAAAGCCAACGACCTGTAAACCTAGACCTAAGGACCATCAAGCTCCCGATCACCGCGTACACGTCCATTCTGCACCGTATCTCCGGCGTCATCCTGTTCCTCGGCCTGGCCATCATGCTTTATGCATTGGGCAAGTCCCTGGGTTCCGAGGAAGGCTTCGGTGAGGTGAAGGCGTGTCTGACCAGTCCGCTGGCCAAACTGGTGACCTGGGCCCTGCTGTCCGCCCTGCTGTATCACCTGGTGGCAGGTGTACGCCACCTGATCATGGACATGGGCATCGGTGAGACGCTGGAAGGCGGCAAGCTGGGCTCGAAAATCGTGATTGTCATCTCCGTGGTGGTGATCGTTCTGGTGGGAGTTTGGGTATGGTAACCAATGTCACGAACCTGTCGCGTTCGGGCCTCTATGACTGGATGGCACAGCGCGTCTCTGCGGTCGTTCTCGCGGCTTACTTCCTCTTCCTGATCGGTTACGTCGTAGCCCACCCAGGTATCGACTATGCCCAGTGGCACGGTCTGTTCTCCAACAACGCGATGCGGATCTTCAGTCTGCTGGCCCTCGTTGCCCTGGGCGCTCACGCCTGGGTCGGCATGTGGACCATTGCCACCGACTACCTGACGCCGATGGCGTTCGGCAAGTCGGCAACTGCGATTCGTTTCCTGTTCCAGGCGGTATGCGGCGTTGCGATGTTCGCTTACTTCGTCTGGGGTGTGCAGATTCTCTGGGGTATCTGATCCATGGCTAGCATTCCTACTATTTCCTTCGACGCCATCATCATTGGTGGCGGCGGCGCCGGCATGCGCGCAGCGCTGCAGCTGGCACAGGGCGGTCACAAGACTGCCGTGGTCACCAAGGTCTTCCCGACCCGTTCGCACACTGTATCCGCCCAGGGCGGCATCACCTGCGCCATCGCTTCGGCCGACCCGAACGACGACTGGCGCTGGCACATGTACGATACCGTCAAAGGTTCCGACTACATCGGTGACCAGGACGCTATCGAATACATGTGTCAGGAAGGCCCGGCTGCGGTCTTCGAGCTGGACCACATGGGCCTGCCGTTCTCGCGCACCGAAACCGGCCGTATCTACCAGCGTCCGTTCGGTGGCCAGTCCAAGGACTTCGGCAAAGGCGGCCAGGCTGCTCGTACCTGTGCAGCGTCCGACCGTACCGGTCACGCACTGCTGCACACCCTCTATCAGGGCAACCTGAAAGCGGGCACCACCTTCCTGAACGAGTACTACGCGGTTGACCTGGTGAAGAACCAGGACGGCGCGTTCGTCGGTGTGATCGCGATCTGCATCGAAACCGGCGAAACCCTGTACATCAAGTCCAAGGCCACCGTTCTGGCTACTGGCGGTGCGGGCCGTATCTACGCCTCGACCACCAACGCCCTGATCAACACCGGTGACGGTGTCGGCATGGCCCTGCGTGCCGGCGTGCCGGTGCAGGACATCGAAATGTGGCAGTTCCACCCAACCGGCATCGCCGGCGCCGGTGTACTGGTCACCGAGGGTTGCCGCGGTGAAGGTGGCTACCTGATCAACGCCCACGGCGAGCGCTTCATGGAGCGTTACGCGCCGAACGCGAAAGACCTGGCCGGCCGCGACGTGGTTGCCCGTTCCATGGTCAAAGAGATCATCGCCGGCAACGGCGTGGGCCCGAACAAGGACCACGTACTGCTGAAGCTGGACCACCTGGGCGAGGAAGTGCTGCACAGCCGTCTGCCAGGTATCTGCGAACTGTCCAAGACCTTCGCCCACGTCGACCCGGTTGTCGCGCCGGTGCCGGTCGTACCGACCTGCCACTACATGATGGGTGGTGTTGCCACCAACATTCATGGCCAGGCCATCACCATGGACGCCGAAGGCAAGGACCACATCATCCCGGGCCTGTTCGCCGTAGGTGAAGTGGCGTGCGTATCGGTCCACGGTGCCAACCGCCTGGGCGGCAACTCGCTGCTCGACCTGGTAGTGTTTGGCCGTGCTGCCGGCCTGCACCTGGAGAAGGCGCTGACCGAAGGCGTCGAGTACCGCGATGCCAGCGATACCGATGTCGACGTTGCCCTGAACCGCCTGAACAAGCTCAACGAGCGCACCACTGGCGAAGACGTGGCAAGCCTCAAGCGCGAGCTGCAAAGCTGCATGCAGAACTACTTCGGTGTATTCCGTACTGGCGAATACATGCAGAAGGGTATCGAGCAGCTGGCGGGCCTGCGTGACCGCATCGCCAACGTGAAGATCAACGACAAGTCCCAGGCCTTCAACACCGCGCGTATCGAAGCGCTGGAGCTGCAGAACCTGCTGGAAGTTGCCGAAGCTACCGCCATTGCGGCCGAAGCCCGTAAAGAGTCGCGCGGCGCTCACGCCCGTGAAGACTTCGAAGACCGTGACGACGAGAACTGGCTGTGCCACACCCTGTACTACCCGGGTGAGAAGCGCGTTGCCAAGCGTGGCGTCAACTTTGCGCCGAAGACCGTACCGGCCTTCGAGCCAAAAATCCGGACTTACTAAGGGTGGCTGCTATGTTGAAAGTCGAAGTTTACCGTTACAACCCCGACACCGACTCGGCGCCCAAGATGGAGTCGTTCGACGTCGATACCGGCGGCAAGGACCTGATGGTTCTGGACGTGCTGGCACTGATCAAGGAAAAGGACGAGGGTTTCTCGTACCGTCGCTCGTGCCGTGAAGGCGTGTGCGGTTCCGATGGCATGAACATGAACGGCAAGAATGGCCTGGCCTGCATCACCCCGCTGTCGGGCGTGGTCAAGGGCAACAAGCTGGTGCTGCGCCCGCTGCCGGGCCTGCCGGTCATTCGTGACCTGGTCGTCGACATGAGCATCTTCTACAAGCAGTACGAGAAGGTGAAGCCATTCCTGCAGAACGATACGCCGCCTCCGGCCATCGAGCGTCTGCAGTCGCCAGAAGAGCGTGACAAGCTGGACGGTCTGTACGAGTGCATTCTGTGCGCTTGCTGCTCGACTTCCTGCCCATCGTTCTGGTGGAACCCGGACAAGTTCCTGGGCCCCGCTGCTTTGCTGCAGGCCTATCGCTTCCTGGCCGACAGCCGTGACACCAAGACTCAGGAGCGCCTGGCGTCCCTGGATGACCCGTTCAGCGTATTCCGCTGCCGCGGGATCATGAACTGCGTAAACGTTTGCCCGAAAGGTCTGAACCCGACCAAGGCAATCGGTCACGTACGTAACATGCTGCTGCAAAGCGGCACCTGATTCATCGAGTTGTACCTGCAGTAAGCCGAGGTGCGGGTGGTGAGCCCGCACTGAGGTAAAACTCGAGCAAGGGCCCACAAAGCCCGCGCTCATTACCTATGAAGATATGAGACCAGCAGGGGCTTTCCGGGCTGGTACCCGGAAAATCAGCAGGATCCAAGTGGCGTGGTTCAGTCGCTGTGTTCGGACTTTTCCAGGTTTGCTGTGGCTCTCGCCGATCGTCCCCTAACCGAGGGTGACCAAGCATGCAAGAAAGCGTGATGCAGCGCATGTGGGAAAGCGCCCACCTTTCAGGTGGTAACGCTGCATATGTGGAAGAGCTCTACGAACTCTACCTGCACGACCCTAACGCTGTGCCAGAAGAGTGGCGCACTTACTTCCAGAAGTTGCCAGCCGACGGCAGCACCGCTACCGATGTATCGCACTCTACAATCCGCGACCATTTCGTACTGCTGGCAAAGAACCAGCGCCGCGCCCAACCGGTATCCGCCGGGAGCGTGAGCAGTGAACACGAGAAGAAGCAGGTTGAAGTTCTGCGACTGATCCAGGCCTATCGTATGCGCGGTCATCAGGCTGCCAAGCTCGACCCGTTGGGGTTGTGGCAGCGCCCTGCGCCCGTAGACCTGTCGATCAATCACTACGGCTTGACCAATGCCGATCTTGATACGACCTTCCGTGCCGGCGACCTGTTCATCGGCAAAGAGGAAGCGAGCCTACGCGAGATCTTCGAGGCGCTCCAGAAGACATATTGTCGCACCATTGGCGCCGAGTTCACCCATATCGTCGATTCCGAGCAGCGCAGCTGGTTCCAGCAGCGTCTCGAAAGCGTGCGCGGCCGTCCGGAGTTTTCCGCTGACGTGCAGGCCCACCTGCTCGAGCGCGTGACCGCCGGTGAAGGGCTTGAGAAGTACCTGGGCACCAAGTATCCGGGCACCAAGCGTTTCGGCCTGGAGGGTGGCGAAAGCCTGATCCCGATGCTGGACGAGATGATCCAGCGCTCCGGCTCCTACGGCACCAAGGAAGTCGTGATCGGCATGGCCCACCGTGGCCGTCTGAACGTGCTGGTCAACACCTTCGGCAAGAACCCGCGCGAGCTGTTCGACGAGTTCGAAGGCAAGAAGATGAACGAGCTGGGCTCCGGTGACGTCAAGTATCACCAGGGCTTCTCTTCGAACGTGATGACCACCGGTGGCGAAGTTCACCTGGCCATGGCGTTCAACCCGTCCCACCTGGAAATCGTCTCGCCAGTGGTCGAGGGTTCGGTGCGCGCCCGTCAGGACCGTCGCAACGACACCGTTGGCGACAAGGTACTGCCGATCTCGATTCACGGTGATGCGGCATTCGCCGGCCAGGGCGTGGTCCTGGAAACCTTCCAGATGTCGCAGACCCGCGGTTTCAAGACCGGCGGTACCGTGCACATCGTGATCAACAACCAGGTCGGTTTCACCATCAGCAACCCGCTGGATGCGCGCTCCACCGAGTACGCCACCGACGTTGCCAAGATGATTCAGGCGCCGATCCTGCACGTCAACGGGGATGACCCGGAAGCCGTGCTGTTCGTGACCCAGCTGGCCATTGATTACCGCATGCAGTTCAAGCGTGACGTGGTCGTCGACCTGGTCTGCTACCGCCGTCGCGGCCACAACGAGGCCGACGAGCCGAACGGTACCCAGCCGCTGATGTATCAGCAGATCAGCAAACAGCGCACCACCCGTGAGCTGTATGCCGAGGCACTGATCCAGGCCGGTCGCATCGACGCCGAGCGTGCTCAGGCCAAGATCGACGAGTACCGCAACGCCCTGGACAACGGCCTGCACGTGGTCAAGAGCCTGGTCAAGGAGCCGAACCGCGAGCTGTTCGTCGACTGGCGTCCGTACCTGGGCCACGCCTGGACCGCGCGTCACGACACCCGTTTCGACCTCAAGACCCTGCAGGACCTGTCGGCCAAGCTGCTCGAGCTGCCGGAAGGCTTCGTCGTCCAGCGTCAGGTGTCGAAGATCTACGAAGATCGCCAGAAGATGCAGGCCGGTGGCTTGCCGATCAACTGGGGTTACGCAGAGACCATGGCTTACGCCACCCTGCAATTCGAAGGTCACCCGATCCGCATGACCGGCCAGGACATCGGCCGCGGCACCTTCTCGCACCGCCACGCGGTGTTGCACAACCAGAAGGACGCCAGCACCTACGTACCGCTGCAGAACCTGTTCCCGGGCCAGCCGCGCTTCGACCTGTACGACTCCTTCCTTTCGGAAGAAGCGGTACTGGCCTTCGAATACGGCTACTCGACCACCACGCCGAACGCGCTGGTGATCTGGGAAGCCCAGTTCGGCGACTTCGCCAACGGTGCGCAAGTGGTGATCGACCAGTTCATCACCAGCGGTGAGCACAAGTGGGGCCGCCTGTGCGGTCTGACCATGCTGCTGCCACACGGCTACGAAGGGCAGGGGCCGGAGCACTCGTCCGCGCGTCTGGAGCGTTACCTGCAGCTGTGCGCCGAGCACAACATCCAGGTGTGCGTACCGACTACCCCGGCACAGATCTACCACCTGCTGCGTCGCCAGGTCATCCGTCCGCTGCGCAAGCCGCTGATCGTCCTGACGCCGAAGTCGCTGCTGCGCCACAAGCTGGCCATCTCGACCCTGGAAGACCTGGCAGAAGGTTCGTTCCAGACCGTGATCCCGGAAATCGACAACCTCGATCCGGCCAAGGTCGAACGCCTGGTCCTGTGCAGCGGCAAGGTCTACTACGACCTGCTGGAAAAACGCCGTGCCGAAGGCCGTGAAGACATCGCGATCGTGCGTATCGAGCAGTTGTATCCGTTCCCGGAAGACGACCTGGTCGAAATCCTGGCGCCATACACCAACCTCAAGCATGCCGTCTGGTGTCAGGAAGAACCGATGAACCAGGGCGCCTGGTACAGCAGCCAGCACCACATGCGCCGTATCCTGGGCCGCCACAACAAGGCACTGGTCCTGGAATACGCCGGCCGCGACGCTTCTGCCGCGCCAGCCTGTGGTTACGCTTCGAAGCACGCCGAACAGCAGGAAAAACTGCTGCAAGACGCCTTCACTGTCTAACGCCTTCGCGCACCTGAAACCGAATTTAAGGAAACACAGATAATGGCTATCGAGATCAAAGCCCCAACCTTCCCGGAATCGGTTGCCGATGGCACCGTTGCCACCTGGCACAAGAAGCCGGGCGAAGCCGTCAAACGTGACGAGCTGATCGTCGACATCGAGACCGACAAAGTCGTCCTGGAAGTCCTGGCCACCGCCGATGGCGTGATGGGTGACATCGTCAAGGGCGAGGGCGACACCGTCCTGTCCGACGAAGTGCTGGGTTCGATCGTTGAAGGTGGCGCTGCTGCCGCGCCTGCCGCTGCCCCAGCCGCTGCTGCCCCGGCTGCCGCTGCCGCCGATGCTGGCGAAGACGACCCGGTTGCCGCGCCTGCCGCGCGCAAGCTGGCCGAAGAAAACGGTATCGACCTGGCTACCGTTGCTGGCACCGGCAAAGGCGGTCGCGTTACCAAGGAAGACGTGGTTGCTGCAGTCGCCAACAAGAAGTCGGCCCCTGCCGCAGCACCGGCTGCCAAGCCTGCCGCTGCTGCCCCGGTTGTGACCGCCGCTGGTGATCGCACCGAGAAGCGCGTGCCGATGACCCGTCTGCGTGCCAAGATCGCCGAGCGTCTGGTCGAAGCCCAGTCCAACATGGCGATGCTGACCACCTTCAACGAAGTCGACATGACCGAAGTCATGGCCCTGCGTTCGAAGTACAAGGACCTGTTCGAGAAGACCCACAACGGCGTACGCCTGGGCTTCATGTCGTTCTTCGTCAAGGCCGCCACCGAAGCCCTGAAGCGCTTCCCGGCTGTCAACGCCTCGATCGACGGCAACGACATCGTCTACCACGGCTTCGCCGACGTCGGCGTTGCCGTCTCCAGCGACCGTGGCCTGGTGGTTCCAGTACTGCGTAACGCCGAGTCGATGAGCCTGGCTGAAATCGAGAACGGCATCGCCACCTTTGGCAAGAAGGCCCGTGACGGCAAGCTGTCGATCGAAGAGATGACCGGCGGCACCTTCACCATCACCAACGGTGGCACCTTCGGTTCGATGATGTCGACCCCGATCGTCAACCCGCCACAGGCTGCCATTCTCGGCATGCACAACATCATCCAGCGCCCGATGGCCATCAACGGCCAAGTGGTCATCCGCCCAATGATGTACCTGGCGCTGTCGTACGATCACCGCCTGATCGACGGCAAGGAAGCGGTAACCTTCCTGGTCACCATCAAGAACCTGCTGGAAGATCCGTCTCGCCTGCTGCTGGACATCTAATCGCGCAGCTGTAAGCTGCAAGCCGCACGCTTCAAGCCGAAGCCTGCTGGTCTTGCGGCTTGCAGCGTGCCGCTTGAAGCTAAAAAGGAATCTTTTATGACCCAGAAATTCGACGTAGTGGTGATTGGTGCAGGTCCTGGCGGCTATGTGGCTGCCATCAAGGCTGCCCAACTTGGTCTGAAGACTGCCTGTATCGAGAAATACACCGACGCCGAGGGCAAACTGGCCCTGGGCGGCACCTGCCTGAACGTAGGTTGCATTCCGTCCAAGGCGCTGCTGGACAGCTCCTGGAAGTACAAGGAAGCCAAAGAGAGCTTCAACGTCCACGGTATCTCCACTGGCGAAGTGAAGATGGACGTTGCCGCGATGGTCGGCCGCAAGGCGGGTATCGTCAAGAACCTGACCGGCGGCGTTGCCACCCTGTTCAAGGCCAATGGCGTTACTTCGATCCAGGGCCACGGCAAACTGCTGGCTGGCAAGAAAGTCGAAGTCACCAAGGCTGACGGCACCACCGAAATCATCGAAGCCGAGAACGTGATCCTGGCCTCCGGTTCGCGTCCGATCGACATTCCGCCGGCTCCGGTCGACCAGAACGTCATCGTCGACTCCACCGGCGCCCTGGAATTCCAGACCGTGCCACAGCGTCTGGGCGTGATCGGCGCCGGCGTCATCGGTCTGGAGCTGGGTTCGGTATGGTCGCGCCTGGGTGCCCAGGTCACCGTCCTGGAAGCCCTGGACACCTTCCTGATGGCTGCCGACACCGCAGTGTCGAAAGAAGCCCAGAAGACCCTGACCAAGCAAGGCCTGGACATCAAGCTGGGCGCGCGCGTCACTGGCTCGAAAGTCAATGGCAACGAAGTCGAAGTCACCTACACCGATGCCAACGGCGAGCAGAAGATCACCTTCGACAAGCTGATCGTCGCGGTCGGCCGTCGTCCAGTGACCACTGATCTGCTGGCTTCGGACAGCGGCGTGACCATCGACGAGCGTGGCTACATCTTCGTTGACGATCACTGCGCTACCAGCGTTCCGGGCGTGTTCGCCATCGGTGACGTGGTTCGCGGCATGATGCTGGCGCACAAGGCCTCGGAAGAGGGCATCATGGTTGTCGAGCGCATCAAAGGCCACAAGGCCCAGATGAACTACGACCTGATCCCATCGGTTATCTACACCCATCCGGAAATCGCGTGGGTCGGCAAGACCGAACAGTCCTTGAAGGCCGAGGGTGTTGAGGTTAACGTAGGCACCTTCCCGTTCGCGGCCAGCGGCCGTGCGATGGCGGCCAACGACACCGGTGGTTTCGTCAAGGTCATCGCCGATGCCAAGACCGACCGCGTACTGGGTGTGCACGTGATTGGCCCATCCGCTGCCGAGCTGGTACAGCAGGGCGCAATCGCAATGGAATTCGGCACCAGTGCCGAGGATCTGGGCATGATGGTCTTCAGCCATCCAACCCTGTCCGAAGCGTTGCATGAAGCAGCGCTGGCAGTGAATGGCGGCGCCATTCACGTAGCCAACCGTAAGAAGCGTTAATTATAAGAAACCACGGCGGGCTGCCCGTCGTGAGTCTTGCGTGCATGACTCACCGCGGAAAGTTCGCCGGATCGGACTACACGGGATAACCCGGGGTCAACGGTCACAGGTGGTGCGGCGCCAGTAATGGCGCAGCGCCGAAGCGCAGTACCTAACGAAGACGGTAAAAAGCATGAATCTTCACGAGTATCAGGGTAAGCAGCTGTTCGCTGAATACGGCCTGCCAGTATCCAAGGGTTTCGCTGTCGATACCCCTGAAGCTGCAGCAGAAGCTTGCGACAAGATCGGCGGTTCCGAGTGGGTTGTAAAAGCCCAGGTTCACGCAGGTGGTCGCGGTAAAGCGGGCGGCGTCAAGCTGGTTCGCAGCAAGGAAGACGCCAAGGCGTTCGCTGCGCAATGGTTGGGCAAGCGCCTGGTAACCTACCAGACCGACGCCAACGGTCAGCCAGTGACCAAGATCCTGGTCGAGTCCTGCACTGACATCGCCAAAGAGCTGTACTTGGGCGCTGTAGTCGATCGCTCGAGCCGCCGCATCGTGTTCATGGCCTCCACCGAAGGTGGCGTGGACATCGAGAAAGTTGCTCACGAAACTCCTGAGAAGATCATCAAGGCTACTATCGATCCACTGGTCGGCGCACAGCCGTTCCAGGGTCGTGAACTGGCATTCCAGCTGGGTCTGGAAGGCAAGCAAGTTGCACAGTTCGCCAAGATTTTCGTAGGCCTGGCCAAGCTGTTCAAAGAACACGACCTGGCCCTGCTGGAAGTCAACCCGCTGGTCATCAAGGCCGACGGCGACCTGCACTGCCTGGATGCGAAGATCAACATCGACGCAAACGCCATGTACCGCCAGCCTAAGCTGAAAACCTTCCACGACCCGTCGCAGGACGATCCTCGTGAAGCCCACGCTGCCAGCTTCGAGCTGAACTACGTGGCCCTGGAAGGCAACATCGGCTGCATGGTCAACGGTGCTGGCCTGGCCATGGGTACCATGGACATCGTCAACCTGCATGGTGGCAAGCCAGCCAACTTCCTCGACGTTGGCGGCGGTGCTACCAAAGAGCGCGTTACCGAAGCGTTCAAGATCATTCTGTCCGACAGCAATGTCGCGGCCGTTCTGGTCAACATCTTCGGCGGCATCGTTCGCTGCGACATGATTGCCGAAGGCATCATCGGTGCAGTGAAAGAAGTCGGCGTTAAAGTTCCGGTTGTCGTTCGCCTCGAAGGCAACAACGCCGAACTGGGCGCTAAAGTACTGGCAGAAAGCGGTTTGAACATCATTGCGGCAACCAGCCTGACCGACGCTGCTCAACAAGTTGTCAAAGCTGCGGAGGGCAAGTAATGAGCGTCCTGATCAATAAAGACACCAAAGTCATCTGCCAGGGCTTCACCGGCTCGCAGGGTACTTTCCACTCCGAACAAGCCATCGCCTACGGCACCAAGATGGTCGGCGGCGTTACTCCAGGCAAGGGTGGCACCACCCACCTGGGCCTGCCGGTGTTCAACACCGTCAAGGAAGCCGTGGAAGCGACCGGCGCTGATGCTTCGGTCATCTACGTTCCGGCTCCGTTCTGCAAAGACTCGATCCTGGAAGCTGCCTTCGGCGGCATCAAGCTGATCGTCTGCATCACCGAAGGCATTCCTACCCTGGACATGCTGGATGCCAAGGTCAAGTGCGACGAACTGGGCGTTACCCTGATCGGCCCTAACTGCCCAGGTGTCATCACCCCGGGCGAGTGCAAGATCGGCATCATGCCAGGCCACATCCACCTGCCAGGCAAAGTCGGTATCGTTTCGCGTTCCGGCACCCTGACCTATGAAGCGGTCAAGCAGACCACCGACGCCGGCTTCGGCCAGTCGACCTGCGTCGGCATCGGCGGTGACCCGATCCCAGGCTCCAACTTCATCGACATCCTGAAGCTGTTCCAGGAAGACCCGAAGACCGAAGCGATCGTCATGATCGGCGAGATCGGCGGTTCGGCTGAAGAAGAAGCCGCGGCCTACATCAAGGCCCACGTCACCAAGCCTGTCGTTTCCTACATCGCCGGTGTTACCGCACCTGCGGGCAAGCGCATGGGCCATGCTGGCGCCATCATCTCTGGCGGCAAAGGCACTGCGGACGAGAAGTTCGCTGCGCTGCAGGACGCAGGTGTTAAAACCGTGCGTTCGCTGGCCGACATCGGCAAGGCCCTGGCCGAGCTGACTGGCTGGGAAGCCAAGAAGTAATACGCTTTACCCCCCACGCGCACAGAGGCCACCTTCGGGTGGCCTTTGTCGTTATCAACATTGTGTTTTTTTGCCCCGCGAAGAGGCCGGAACAGACAACTAGGAATTTTCGATGGGTATGATAGGAATTTTCACAAAGACGTTTTTCCGATCCCTGAGATAATTGCACCGTCCCCGGTCGCACAGACGACAAACACATACGCACATCGGACAAGCAGCACTGTGCCAGTGCGTTTGACTGTCAAAACAGTTAATCTACGCGTTCACTCTGTGCCCGTCCCCCAAAAGGGAACGACACGCTAAACGGGTCTGGCTCATCAAGCCGGGCAGCATTTCCCTCATCCATGGGGAAATCCCTTCTCGAATCCCGATTTCAGCAGTGTGGTACTACCTCAAATGAAAGTTTTAAAAGGCCAGGATATCCTGGCGCTTGGCTTTATGACGTTTGCGCTTTTCGTAGGCGCCGGCAATATCATCTTCCCGCCTATCGTCGGTCTGCAGTCTGGCCCGCACGTGTGGATGGCTGCCTTGGGCTTCCTGGTGACCGCCGTGGGCCTACCGGTCATCACCGTGGTCGCGCTGGCCAAGGTCGGTGGCGGCATGGATGCCCTGAGCAGCCCGATCGGCAAGTTCTTCGGTGGCCTGTTGGCGGCCGTGTGCTACTTGTCGGTCGGCCCGCTGTTCGCGACGCCGCGTACCGCGACCGTGTCGTTCGAGGTCGGTGTGGCACCGTTGACCGGCGAAAGCCCGTTGGCGCTGTTCCTCTACAGCCTGGTGTACTTCATCGTGGTGCTGGCGGTGTCCATGTATCCGGGCAAGCTGCTCGATACCGTGGGGCGCTTCCTCGCGCCGCTGAAGATCATCGCCTTGGCGGTGCTGGGTATCGCCGCGTTCGCGCTGCCGGCCGGCACCATCGGTGAAGCGCAACCTGCTTATGCGGCTGCGGCGTTCTCCAAGGGCTTCTCCGATGGTTACCTGACCATGGATACCCTGGGCGCGCTGGTGTTCGGTATCGTCATCGTCAATGCCATCCGCTCGCGAGGCGTCGAATCGCCGAAGCTGATTACCCGCTATGCCATCATCGCCGGCTTGATCGCCGGTGTCGGCCTGGCCCTGGTGTACATCAGCCTGTTCCGCCTGGGGGCGGGCAGCCACGATATCGCGGCTGACGCCACCAACGGTGCGGCCGTATTGCATGCCTATGTGCAGCATACCTTTGGCTCGCTCGGCAGTGGCTTCCTGGCCGTGCTGATCGCGTTGGCGTGCCTGGTGACCGCGGTCGGCCTGACCTGCGCCTGTGCCGAGTACTTCAGCCAGATCCTGCCGCTGTCATATCGCGCACTGGTGGTGATCTTGGCGGGCTTCTCGTTGCTGATCTCCAACCTGGGCCTGACCAAGCTGATCATGTTCTCGATCCCGGTACTGACGGCGATCTACCCGCCGTGCATCGTGGTGGTGGGCTTGAGCTTCGTCAAAGACCTGTGGAACTCGCCAACGCGCATTCTCGCACCGGTCATGCTGGTGTCGCTGGTGTTCGGCGTCGTCGATGCGATCAAAGGCAGCAGCCTGGCGCATGTACTGCCGGACGCCGTCGCTCACCTGCCGCTGAGTGATCAGGGCCTGGCCTGGCTGGTGCCGTCGGTGGTGACCCTGGCCGCGGCCGTGATCTACGACCGCATGCTGGGCAAGCCGCGCGAGGCGCTGGCCTGATAGGTTGAAGCCTGAGGGCTGCACTGGCCACAAGCCACAGGGTGCCAGCCAGCGGTTTACACCTGAAACCCCGTCTCCGAATGGATGCGGGGTTTTTTGTTGTTTGCCTGGGGCGTTTTTGCAGACGGTTGCGCGAAGCGGCATTATTCGTTGCGGTGGTGTGCCTTTTGCTGCTTGCGGGCGTCGAAACCCGGTCTCTATTCTTTGTGCACCTGGCTTTCGGGAAACCTGCATGAACTTCATTCAAAGCAACTTCAACAACCTGCTGGCAATCTGCTGGTTCGCAGCCTGCTGGGGCGGCTACACCCGTTATGCCATCTGGAAGGGCCGCGACACCGCTTGCCTGGCCAGCGTGCTGCACCTGTACCGCGAAGACTGGATGCGGCGCATGTTGATGCGCGACAACCGCATCGCCGATGCCAGCGTGATCGGCAACCTGGAGCGCAACGCTTCGTTTTTCGCCTCAAGTACCTTGATCATTCTTGCGGGTATTCTCACCGTACTCGGTGCCTCGGACAGGGCGCTGTCGCTGCTGGCCGACCTGCCCTTGGTGCAGCAGACGTCCCAAGGCATGTCGGAAATCAAGTTGCTGTGCCTGGCGACGGTCTTCGTTTATGCCTTCTTCACCTTCAGCTGGTGCATGCGTCAGTACAACTTCGCGGCGGTGCTGGTAGGGTCGGCGCCGATGATTGGCGAGCGCCTGGTCAATGAGCTGGAGCGCAAGGCATTTGCCTCGCGCGCCGCGCGGGTGTTGTCGCTGGCGGCCAACCAGTTCAACTTGGGGTTGCGCGCGTATTACTTTGGCATGGCCATGTTGAGCTGGTTTATCAGCCCCTGGTTGTTCATGGTGATGAGTGTCGGGGTTGTATTGATTCTCTACCGCCGTGAGTTCCATTCCGATGTGCTGGATGTGATGGTGTTCACACCCACGGAAAGTGCGCCGGTGGACGTCGCCAAGGAGAGCTCGGCTTCCGGAAACTGAAACGTTTAATCGTTAAACTTCAGGCATAAAAAAACCCGACAGTGTCGGGTTTTTTTGTACAAGCCGATTACTGCTTGGCAGGTTCGGCTGGAGTAGCAGGCGCGGTTTCTGGCGCTGGAGTGGCCGGGGCGGCTTCCGGAGCCGGAGTTGCCGGAGCGGCTTCTTCGGCGGCCTTCTGCTGCGCTTCGGCCTGATCTTTGGCAGCTTCAGCGTTTTCCTTGGCGGCTTCGTTCATCTTATCCTGAGCTTCGCCCATTTTTTCCTGGGCTTGCTCGGCGTGTTGCTGTGCGTCTTGGGCTTTGTCTTCGCTCGCTTTATCGCAAGCGGCCAGGCCCATGGCAGCAGCCAGCATCAGAGCAAAAGCAAAAGGTTTACGCATGGGGGTGTATCTCCTTGGTGGAATAAGTGACTTGTTCCTTCGAGTACAACTACGCGGAATAAGTTCCGCGCAGGTTACAGATATATAACGCCCCGTTCTACATAGATTTTTTAACGGTTTTATGCCGTTGCGTCCGCAGCCCTGGAACTTGCCGATGAGCGATTCAACCTTGATGGCCATGGCCGAGCGTTTTCTGTCGGCCTTGAAGCATTGTCAGTTGTTGCAGATGCGCGTGGCGCATGCCGATACGCAGGGCATGACGTTGATCTTGCCGTGGTCGCCGGCAATCGTTGGCAACCCGCAAACCGGCGCGGTGCATGGTGGGGCGCTGACCACGCTGATGGACACTACCTGCGGCATGGCCACCCTGTGTGCGCTGCCACAGTTTGAAGTGTGCCCGACCCTGGACCTGCGCATCGACTACATGCACACAGCCGAGGCCGGCAAGGACATCTACGGCCATGCCCAGTGCTACCGGGTGACGCGTGATGTGATCTTCACCCGCGGCAGCGCCTACCAGGACGACCCCAGCCAGCCCATCTGCCAGGTGGTGGGAACGTTCATGCGCCTGGGGCCGCAGATCAAGGGCGGTATTCGCTTCGGCAACAGCCTCAAGGAGGGTGGCGCATGATCCCGCCAGACGTACGCCAGCAACTCAATGCCGCCCACGCGGTGGGCGACTACCGGCCGTTGCTGGCATTGATCCCCTATGCCGGTCTGATCGGCATCGAATGCGAGCGCCAGGGCGAGGACCTGCTTTTCCGCCTGCCAGCCAACCCGGACAACATTGGTAACCCTTTGCTGCCAGCGATTCATGGTGGCGTGATCGCAGGGTTCATGGAGTTGTCTGCGGCGTTGTACCTGCTGATCTACAGCGAGAGTGCGAGCATTCCCAAGGTCATCGACTTCTCCATCGACTACCTGCGCGCCGGGCACTTTCGCGACACCTACGCCCAGTGCCAGCTGTGGCGCCAAGGGCGACGGGTGACCAACGTCGCCATCACCGCCTGGCAAGGTGATCGGCAGTCGCCCATCGCCACCGCCCGGGCACATTTCAAGATCGAACCGGAAAAGCCCTTGAAATCGCCTGGGCAGCCCCCATCTGCATGACATCCGCCATTAACGCAGGCCGAATCGGCTGCAGGCGCCCACTGCCATCAGATCGGAGTTTTGAAGACCATGAGTGTGGAAACACAAAAGGAAACCCTGGGCTTCCAGACCGAGGTAAAGCAGCTGCTGCACCTCATGATTCATTCGCTGTACTCGAACAAGGAAATCTTCCTGCGTGAGCTGGTTTCCAACGCCTCTGACGCGGCTGACAAGCTGCGTTTCGAAGCCCTGGCCAAGCCAGAGCTGCTCGAAGGCGACGCGGATCTGCGCATTCGTCTGAGCTTCGACAAGGACGCCGGCACCATCACGCTCGACGACAACGGCATTGGCATGAGCCGCGAAGACGTCATCACCCACCTGGGTACCATTGCCAAGTCCGGTACTGCCGACTTCATGAAGAACCTCACCGGTGACCAGAAGAAGGACTCGCACCTGATCGGTCAGTTCGGCGTGGGCTTCTATTCGGCCTTCATCGTTGCCGACAAGGTCGACGTCTACAGCCGTCGCGCAGGCCAGCCGGCCGCCGAGGGCGTGCACTGGTCGTCCAAAGGCGAGGGCGAGTTCGAAGTCGCTACCGTAGACAAGCCAGAGCGCGGCACCCGCATCGTGCTGCACCTGAAGAAGGATGAGCAGGAGTTCGCCGATGGCTGGCGCCTGCGCAACCTGGTCAAGAAGTACTCCGATCACATTGCCCTGCCGATCCAACTGCCTAAAGAGCAGGAAGCTGCAGAAGGCGAGGAGCAGCCAGCCGTTGAGTGGGAAACCGTCAACCGTGCCAGTGCCCTGTGGACCCGTCCGCGTACCGAGATCAAGGACGAGGAATACCAGGAGTTCTACAAGCACATCGGCCATGACTTCGAAAACCCGCTGGCCTGGAGCCACAACAAGGTCGAAGGCAAGCTTGAATACAACTCGCTGCTGTACGTCCCGGCCCGCGCGCCGTTCGACCTGTACCAGCGTGAAGCACCGCGTGGCCTGAAGCTGTATGTGCAGCGCGTGTTCATCATGGACCAGGCCGAGTCGTTCCTGCCGCTGTACCTGCGCTTCATCAAGGGCGTGGTCGATTCCAACGACCTGTCGCTGAACGTTTCTCGCGAAATCCTGCAAAAAGACCCGATCATCGATTCGATGAAGACCGCGCTGACCAAGCGCGTGCTGGACATGCTGGAGAAGCTGGCGAAAAACGAGCCAGAGCAGTACAAGGGCTTCTGGAAAAACTTCGGCCAAGTGCTGAAGGAGGGCCCGGCCGAGGACTTCGCCAACAAAGAGAAGATCGCAGGCCTGCTGCGCTTCGCTTCCACCCATGACGACAGCGGTGAGCAGAGCGTCGCCCTGGCCGATTACCTGGCCCGCGCCAAGGAAGGCCAGGACAAGATCTACTACCTCACCGGCGAAACCTATGCGCAGGTCAAGAACAGCCCGCACCTGGAAGTCTTCCGCAAGAAGGGCATCGAGGTCCTGCTGCTGACCGACCGTATCGATGAGTGGCTGATGAGCTACCTCAACGAGTTCGACGGCAAGAGCTTCGTCGACGTCGCCCGTGGCGACCTGGACCTGGGCAAGCTGGATTCCGAGGAAGACAAGAAGGCCCAGGAAGAAGTCGCCAAAGACAAAGAAGGCCTGGTCGAGCGCCTGAAAGGCGCGCTGGGTGACAGCGTTGCCGAGGTACGCGTTTCCCACCGCCTGACCGACTCGCCGGCGATTCTCGCCATCGGCGAACAGGACCTGGGCCTGCAGATGCGCCAGATCCTCGAAGCCAGCGGGCAGAAGGTGCCGGATTCCAAGCCGATCTTCGAATTCAACCCGAGCCACCCGCTGATCGAGAAGCTGGACCACGAACAGAGCGAAGACCGCTTCGCCGAGCTGTCGCACATCCTCTTCGATCAGGCTGCCCTGGCGGCGGGCGACAGCCTGAAGGACCCGGCGGCTTACGTCCGTCGCCTGAACAAGCTTCTGGTCGAGCTGTCTGCTTGAGTTAGAGGTTAGGAAAGCCCGCTTCGGCGGGCTTTTTTCATGGGGGCAAGGAGGAGTTTGATGAGCAAGGTAATCGTTGAATCGCTGGTCTATCACCTTTCCGGCAAGACCTATGAGAGCCGCCTGGTGTACGAGCCAGGGGCGCTCGGTCGCCCTGCGCTGGTGATGGCGCCGAACTGGATGGGCATTGGCGAAGGCGCTGAGCGCATCGCCCGGGAAGTCGCCGAACAGGGCTATGTGGTGTTGATCGCCGACCTGTATGGGCAGTCGGTGCGTCCGTCCAACGCTGACGAAGCGGGGGCGGCGATGATGCCGCTGAAAAATGACCGTGGCGAGCTGCGCAAGCGCATGAAAGAGGCGCTGGATCAGTTGCTCGGGCAGTCCAAGGCGCTGTTGGCGCCCGGCAAGGTGGCGACCTTCGGGTTCTGCTTCGGCGGTTGCTGTGCGCTGGAGCTGGCCCGCGCCGGTGCCGACCTGAAGGCGGCAGTGTCATTCCACGGCACCCTGGATACGCCGAATGCCGAAGACGCCAAGCGCATCAAGGGTGCTGTGCTGGTGCTGCATGGTGCGTCCGATCCGTTGGTGCCACGCGAGCAGTTGCCGGCGTTCGAGGAAGAGATGAATGCGGCCAGCGTCGACTGGCAGTTGCTCAGCTACGGCGGGGCGGTGCATTCGTTCACCGATCCGGCGGCCAACGTGCCAGGCAAGATGCAGTACGACCGCAAGACCTCTGAACGGGCGTTCAAGGCGATGCACAACCTGCTGACTGAAGTGTTCAAGGGTTGAGATTGCCGGGGCTGCTGCGCAGCCCTTTCCGGCCGGTCCGGCATGGCCGCTACCACAGGCATCGGTTCGCCCTTCACTGTGGCAGCGGCCCCACTAGTGCGGCAATTCGATCCGTTCGCTTTCCCCCGGCACCCCCGGCCAATCGCCTGCGGCCCAGCGCCCCCGAGCCTGTTCGATCAACGCCGGGTCACTCGCGACGAAGTTCCAGTTCATCCGCCGCGGCCCATCCAGGGGCGCGCCACCCAGCAACACCAGCTGGCATTCGCCCTCGGCATACAGCGTCACCTCTTCGCCCTCGGGCAGCACCAGCAGGCTGCACGGCTCGACCTCCTGATCATCCAGCAGCAACTCACCCTCCAGCAGGTACAGCGCCCGCTGCGCGTGCTCGGTCGGCACCCGCAGGGTCGTGGCCGGCTGCATTCGAACGTGCGCGTAGAGGGTGGGGGAGAGCACCGGCACCGGTGACTTCAGGCAAAACCCCTGGCCGGCAATCATGCAGATCCGCACCCCCAAGCTGTCGCTGACCGGCAGGCTCGCCGCAGTATGGTGGCTGTAGCTGGCGTTGCCCTGCTCGTGCTCGCGCGGCGACGCCAGCCAGATCTGCAGGCCATGCAGCCGTGACCCGCGAGCAACGCTTTCTGCGGGCGTGCGCTCGACGTGGGCGACACCCGCCCCTGCGGTCATCCAGCTGACCTCCCCGGGCAGCACCAGCTGCGCCGAGCCGAGGCTGTCCTTGTGCAGTATCGCGCCCTCGAACAGGTAGGTCAGGGTCGACAGGCCAATGTGCGGATGCTGGCGGATGTCCATGCCGCTGCCAGGCGGATAGTCGGTCTCGAGCATGTGGTCGAAGAACACGAACGGGCCGACGCTGCGGCACTGCGCAGATGGTAGCGGGCGCAGGATCGGCTGGCCCTCTACCGATTCGGCGCGCGGGCGGATGATCAACGGGCGGCTCATGCGGGGCTCCATTCGAGGGCGCTGGAGCCTCCAGCATAGCGGGTTGTCCGCCATTGCTGAACCGCCGCCCTAAGGCGAGGGTCTACTCTGTTCGAGTCAGGATAAGGATGCTGCCATGATCGCCAGAGCACTGGCTGGCGTGTTGCTCTCGGGCCTGCTGTGCCACGCAGCCCAGGCGCGCGAGTACCGCTACAGCGATGCCCATCTGCACTACGTCGACTTCTTTCAGGAAACCGAGGGCATGCCAGCCCTGCTCAAGGCCATGGACCAGGCGGGTATCGACCAGTCGATGATTTCCGGGGTCTCGGTGGCCAAGAAATGGCACGAGGATGAACCGAAGCGGCCGCGCTATTACGCCGGTGACGATGCCGACGCCTATTGGTACAGTGCCACCGATATCTACGTCGCTGCGGCCCTGGAGAAACTCCCGCCCGAGCAGCGCAAGCGTTTCCATCCGTTTCTCACTGGCTTCAATCCGGTGGACAAGAATGCCCTGAGCCACATCGAGCGCATGCTCGAGCTGTATCCCGGGCTGTGGCAGGGCATTGGCGAAGTGTTCACGCGTCACGATGACTTGACCGCCCTGACCAGTGGTGACACGCCCCGGGCCAACAACGAAGCGATGACGCGCATCTACCACCTGGCGGCCGAGCGCGACCTGCCGGTGCTGGTTCACTCCAACATCACCTCCAAGCGCGAGCGCAACCCGTTGTACCTGGCCGAGATCGAGGAGCCGCTGCGCAACCATCCGCATACCCGCTTCATCTGGGCGCATGCGGGGGCGAGCAAGGAGATCCATCGCCATCAGACACAAATGGATTTTCTTCTGCCGGTGCTTGAGCGACTGCTCAGCGACTACCCCAACCTGTACATCGACCTGTCGTGGAGCGTGCTCGAGCCGTATCTGCTGGATGAAGCCGGCAAGCCGCGCAAGGCGTGGGTCGCGTTGGTCGAGCGCTACCCGGAGCGCTTCATGCTGGGCTCGGATGTGGTCGGGCGATTTGGCAGCTTGGGGGAGGAAATGCGCGGCTTTGATCCATTCCTGGATGCCTTGCCGGAAGAGGTGGCGCGCAAGGTGGCGCGGGAGAATTTTCTTGCAGTGCTGCCCAAGGGGCATTGAACACATTCAATACCGCACCCAAAAACAAAAACGCCCCGAACCAGTCGGGGCGTTTTCATTATTGCGTCACGGCCTTACTTGCCAGCCCAGCGCTTGAGCACCAGGGTGGCGTTGGTGCCGCCGAAGCCGAAGCTGTTGCTCATGACCGTATCGATCTTGGCGTTTTCTTCGGTCTTGCGCAGGATCGGCAGGTCAGCGACTTCCGGGTCCAGCTCGTCGATGTTGGCGGAGCCGGCGATGAAGTTGTTTTCCATCATCAGCAGGCAGTAGATCGCCTCGTGCACACCTGCGGCGCCCAGCGAGTGGCCCGACAGGCTCTTGGTCGAGCTGATCTTCGGTGCCTTGTCGCCGAACACTGCGCGAACACCCTTCATCTCGGCAACGTCACCGACCGGGGTCGAGGTGCCGTGGGTGTTCAGGTAGTCGATCGGGGTGTCGACGGTGGCCAGCGCCTGCTGCATGCAGCGGATGGCGCCTTCGCCGCTTGGGGCGACCATGTCGTAGCCATCGGAGGTCGCGCCGTAGCCGACGATTTCGGCGTAGATCTTGGCGCCACGGGCCAGTGCGTGCTCCAGTTCCTCGACCACCACCATGCCGCCACCGCCGGCGATGACGAAGCCATCACGGTCGTTGTCGTAGGCGCGCGAGGCCAGTTCAGGGGTTTCGTTGCGCTTGGTCGACAGGGCGCCCATGGCATCGAACAGGAACGATTGGCTCCAGTGCTCTTCTTCACCGCCGCCGGCGAAGACGATGTCTTGCTTGCCCCACTGGATCTGCTCCAGCGCGGTGCCGATGCAGTGTGCCGAGGTGGCGCAGGCCGACGAGATCGAGTAGTTCAGGCCCTTGATCTTGAACGGGGTGGCCAGGCACGCCGAAACGGTGCTGCCCATGGTGCGGGTGACGCGGTACGGGCCGACGCGCTTGACGCCTTTCTCGCGCAGGGTATCCAGCGCTTCCATCTGATTCAAGGTCGAGGCGCCGCCGGAACCGGCAACCAGGCCGGTGCGCGGGTTGGAAACCTGCTCTTCGGTCAGGCCGGCGTCCTTGATTGCGTCCTGCATCGCCAGGTAGGCGTAGGCCGCGGCGTGGCCGACAAAGCGATAGACCTTGCGGTCGATCAGTTCTTCGAGGTTGAGGTCGATGGACCCGGAAACCTGGCTGCGCAGCCCCATTTCCTTGTATTCCGGGTTGAAACGGATACCCGGACGGCTGTTACGCAGGTTTTCGGTGACGGTCTCTTTGTCATTGCCCAGGCACGATACGATGCCCAGACCAGTGATAACGACGCGGCGCATGCGAATAACCCTTAGAAATTGTCAGTGGAGGTGAACACGCCGACCCGCAGGCCTTCGGCGGTGTAGATCTCGCGGCCGTCGACGCTGACCGAGCCATCGGCGATGGCCATGTTCAGCTTGCCCTTCAGGACGCGCTTGATTTGAATGTTGTAGGTGACTTTCTTGGCGGTAGGCAATACCTGGCCGAAGAATTTCACTTCGCCCGAACCCAGCGCGCGGCCGCGGCCCGGCAGGCCTTGCCAGCCGAGGAAGAAGCCGACCAGTTGCCACATGGCGTCCAGGCCCAGGCAGCCCGGCATGACCGGATCGCCTTCGAAGTGGCAAGCGAAGAACCACAGGTCCGGATTGATATCCAGCTCGGCGACCAATTCACCTTTGCCGTACTTGCCGCCTTCTTCGCTGATATGGGTGATGCGATCGACCATCAGCATGTTCGGCGCGGGCAGTTGCGCATTACCTGGGCCGAACAGCTCACCGCGACTGCAGCGCAGCAGGTCTTCCCGAGTAAAGGCGTGTTGTTTGGTCATGCGAGCTCCTCAATAACCCCCTGCGGCAGGGGATGAATCTTCCCGGCCGGCCCGAAAAGCGATGACTCCGGGGCGGCAGCCTACAGGTAGACTATTGCGTTGTGGTGAAAGTCACAGTGCACCAGACGAAAGAAGTACAGGTGTGCACTGAAACGTCTATTTTCAGGCCCGAAGAAGGTCCTGTCCAGTCCTTAAGACTGCCGCACTTTAGCATTTATCGCCAGTCGCGGTTGTCTGACCGGGTAACCAGCGTTGCAGCACGCGTTGCAGTTCGGTGCGGCGCAAGGGTTTGCTCAGGTAATCGTCCATGCCGGCGGCCATGCAGCGCTCACGATCACCCTCCAAGGCGTTGGCGGTCAAGGCGATGATCGGCAGGTGCATGCCGTTGGGCAGCAGGCGGATGCGCTGGGTGGCTTCATAGCCATCCAGGTTCGGCAGGCGGCAGTCCATCAAAATGGCGTCGAAGCGTTGCTGGCTGACCTGCTCGACTGCCTGGAGGCCGTCTGCCGCCACGCTGACTTCAAGCCCCAGGCTGCGCAACATGGCTTCTATGACATTCTGATTGACCAGGTTGTCCTCCACCAGCAGCACCCGCTCGCTACCGGCCAGCGGCCGCTGCTCGCGCACCGCTGCGGGCAGTTGCACCGGGGCAGGTGCGGCCAGGGCCAAGGGCATTTCCAGGGTGAAGGTCGAGCCCAGGCCCTCGCGGCTTTCACCGCGCAGCTTGCCGCCCATGCGTTCGGCCAGGGTACGTGCGATCGACAGGCCCAGGCCGGTGCCGCCATAGCGCCGGGAAATCGAACTGTCGGCCTGCTGGAAGGCGACGAACATCATTTCCAGGCGCTCGCTGTCGATGCCGATGCCGGTGTCGCGCACGCTGCAGGTGAACCAGAGCAGTTGTCGGTCCAGTACCTGGCAACGCGCCTCGACCTGCACCTGGCCCCGCTCGGTGAACTTCAGGGCATTGCCGACCAGGTTCAGCAAAATCTGCCGGATCCGCGTCGGGTCGCCGTTCACCCTCAAGTGTTCGATGCCTTCGGGCATGTGCAGATGCAGGCCGAGGCCGCGTTGCTGGGCGCTGTGCTGGAACGACTGGACGCTGCTGGCGATCAGGTCGCCGAGGTTGAAGTCGATGCGCTCCAGCTCCAGCGCCGTGCGCTCGATGCGCGAGAAGTCGAGAATGTCGTTGATGACCTTGAGCAAATGCCCGGTGGACTCGGTGGCAACGGCGGTGTAGTCGGCCTGTTCGCTGGTCAGTGGGGTGGTTTCGAGCAGCTGCAGCATGCCCAGCACGCCATTCATGGGGGTGCGCAGCTCATGGCTCATCATCGCCAGGAAGTCCGACTTGGCGCGGTTGGCCTGCTCGGCCTCTTCACGCGCCTGGGTCAACTGGGCGATGGCTTGCTTCTGCTCGTCACTGGCTTGCTCAAGGGCGCTGGCCAGGTTGTTGATGTGGCGCGCCAGATGGCCCAGCTCGCTGTCATCGACCACCGGCAGCGGGGTGTTGTATTCGCCTTGCTGAATAGCCTTGACCGCATGGCCCATGTCGCTGATGGGCTTGGCCAGGCTGACGGCCAGCCGCCGCGCCAGCAGGAAGGTGAACAGCAGGGCAAACAGGGCCAGGATGCCCGCCTTGATGACGATTTCCTGCTGGCGTTGGCTGAAGGCATCGTCGGACATGCCCACGATCACCCGCCCCAGGTAGTCGTCACCGATGGCCGGGGAAGAAACCTTGCCCGGCTGCAGGAAATCGGTGTCCAGGCGGATCTGCTGGAGGCGGATCGGGGCCTGGAACACTTCCACTCGCTGCGCCCGGTTGGCGCTTTCGTCAGACTGCTCGACGTAGACCAGGATGTGGTTACGGCTGTCCTGCACCTCCAGAAAACGTACGTGCGGAATGCTCAAGGTGGCGCGCATGAGCCCTTCGAGCACTTCGTTGTTGCCCGAGATCACCCCGTATTCGGAGGCCGGCGCCAACTGGTTGGCGATCAGCTGGCCGGTGTGGTTGAGCTCCTGGCGCAAGTCCTGGATTCGCACGAAAGTGAAGAAGCTGATCAGCAGCAAGGTCAGCAGCAAGGCGGGGCCGAGGCTGATGATCTGGGTGCGGGTGTGGATGTCCCAGCTCAGGCGTCTGCTCATGGGGTGGATTCTCCTTCGGCCAGGGCCTTGGCGGCGGCGTTCGGATCGATGGGTTCAAGGCCCAGGGCGCGTGCCACTTGCTGGTTGCCACTGACGCCGTAGCGCGCGGGGTAAAGGCTGCGCGGCCAGCGTGCCGGCGGCTGGTCGAGCAAGTGGTCGAGCACCGCCAACCAGTCGTCCTGGTCGCTGTAGGTGCTGGCCAGGGCGCCTGCGCGGACGAAGCCTGCGTTCGGGCCGATCAACGCCATTTGCCGCCCATAGCTGCTGAGCAGCAGGTTTTTTGCGGTCTTGGGGTTGTACAGGGCGGGGTCGTCCAGGCCTAGCAGCACGTCGCTGTTGCCCAGCAGGTATTGCAGGGGCCGGCTGTCACGCGGGTCGGGCCAGTCCTGGGCAATGATCTCCAGGCCCAGGGGGCGGGCGGCATGGCGAAGCTCATCGAGCAGAAAGGCACTGTGCTTACCGTAAAGCACGCCGATGCGTTGTGCTTGTGGCAGCAGGTAGCGCGCCAGGCGCAGTTGGCGGGCCAGCGGCGGGTCGCTCCACAGCAGGGTAAGGAAGGCGGGGCGTGACTTTCCCAGGCGCTGTTCAGCCTGTACCCGGCTTACCCGCATGGCCAGTGCCGGCGGCCCGGCGCTTTCACTCAGGCGCCACTCCAGTGCGGCACTGTCGAGCAGCACCAGACGCTGATCGGCCTTTAGCCGACCTGGGCGCGGCAAATCGGCCGTGGTCTGGAAGCGCACCCGATCCTGCGGGCGATGGTTTTCGACTGCCGCGACGAAGCTGCGAATGCCGGGCTGGTCTTCGCCACCGACCAGCAGAATATCACTGGCCCACAGCGGCCCCAGGGGCCATAGGCAAAGCAGCAGCAGGCGCAGCAGGCGGGCCATCAGAATTCCAGCTCCGCACTGACGCTCAGGCGATGGCGGCTGTCGTAACGGTTTTGCAGTGCGGTAGTCGGCTCATCGTCCAGGCGTTGCTGCCACAGCGTTGCCAGTTCCAGGTTGCTGCCCTGTACCCGGAAACGCTTGGCCACGCGCAGGTCCAAACGCTCGTAGCGGTACTGGTTGAGGGCATCGTCACCGTAGTAGAAAACCGCGCTCGACCAACCATCGCCCCATTCGCGCATCCAGCCAGCCGAGCCGCTGTTGCGGGCGCTGAGGCGTCGGTCGTCGGGGTTGCTGGCCCAGGCATCGACGTAGGCGTAGGTCACGCGCAGGCGGTCGCGCAGGGTGGGGCGCCAGTCCAGTTGCGCCTCGCTGCCGGTGAAGCGGGCCTTGTTGGCGTTGCTGGCGATGTACTGGTTGTTCTTCAGCGGCTCGCTGATCATGCCGGTGATTTCGTCGTAGAACACCTTCACATCCATGCTCAGGTCGAGGTCGCTGAAGTAGCCGTTGTAGCCCAGCTCGCGCGAGCGCATGCGCTCCTGGTCGAGGTCGCCCGGGCCGCGCGTCTTGACGAAATACTCACCGTGTTGCTGGCCAAACGCATTGGGGCTGAGGTTTTTGACCGTGTAGCTCCAGTTGACGTTGTTCTCGAACATGTCGGGTGAACGCACTGCCTCGGAATACACCGCACGCAGGCCATGGCGTGGGGTGATCAGGTAGTTGACCGCCACGCGTGGGGTCAGCGAGCTGCCAGACAGGCGCGAGTCCTCGAACATCGCGCCGCCCTGGATGATCCAGTGCTCATCGGCGCGCCATTCCAACTGCCCGAACAGGCGCCAGGTCTGGTCGTCCAGGCTGCCATTGAAATAGGTCTGCGAGTCGGCGCGGTCATAGCGCAAGTTCATGCCGCTGAGCAGGCGCAGGCTGTCGGTCAGGCTCAGGGTGTCCTGGATTTCCAGGTCGTAGCGGGTTTCGCGGGTGCTCTGGTCGACATCGCCGCAGACCACGTTGCGCCCGCCCTCGCTGTTCCACTGGGCCTGGATGGCTTCGACCAGGGCCTGTTCTTCGGGGTTGCTGCTGCGCGGGGGGTTGTTGGCGCCGCGCGCCACCAGCTCGGCAAAGTTCGGGTTGAGCTGCCACAGCCGGGTCAGCTCCGGGCTGAACGACAGCGCCGCGTCGCAGGCACGCCAGACCTGCTGGCGGTCGAAGTGCTGGGCCGAGCCCTGCACGTACAGGCTGTGATCGGGGTTGAAGTCGATGTTCCAGCGTACCGAGCCTGCGTAGTCCTTGGCATTGACGTCGGCGTTGTCGCCCCGCTCGGTCACATAGGGGAACACCGGCTGGTAGGTGTAGGGCCGCTGGTTGCTGCCTTCCTTGGCCGCCAGTTGCCATTCCAGGGTCTGGTCGGGGGCCAGGCTGTGGCTGGCACTGAGGTTGAAGCGGGTGAGGCGGCGGCTGTCGCGGTAGTCCTGGCCGTACTGGTCCTTGTCGAAACCATCGTCCTGCTGACCCGACACCGACAGGCGCATGTCGCCGCCGTCCCAGCCGAAGCCGTGGCTGGCGTAGAAATCGTTGATGCCGTCCTGGCCACGGGTGACCTTGAGGCGCGTGCCATGGCTGTCGGCGGGGTTGCGGGTGAGAATATTGACCACGGCCATCAGCGCGTTGGCGCCATAGCTGACCGTGTTAGGGCCACGGAATACCTCGATGCGCTCGATGTCCTCCATGGCCAGCGGGATGTCGCTCCAGTCCACCGTCGCCAGGCCTGCGCGGTACACCGAGCGGCCGTCGATCAACACCTGCATGCGCCGGGCGTCATTGACGTTGCTGCCATGGTAGTTGACGGTCGGCTGGTTGCCGGCGCCGTAGCCGATCATCATGCCGGGTACCAGGCGCAGCAGTTCGGGGATGTCGCGGGCACCGCTGGCGCGGATCAGCTCGCTGTCGAGCACGGTCATGCTGCCGGGCACCGCCGCCGGGGATTGTTTGAGCCGGGTGGCGGTCAGAACCTGCGGCAGGTCGGCGTTGTCGATGAACAGATCGTCGGCCATGGCCGGGCCGCCGAGCAAGGCGGTCAATAGTAGAAGACGCGGGTAGGGGGGCGTGCCAGGCAACACGGTACGACCTTGTTTCAGAGATGAAACAGGCATGTTAACCGACCGTGGGGCTTTTGCCAGTGATCTGGCTGGGATCTGGTTGCCCTGTCTGTGCAATCTGCGTTGCTAGCCTTGGCGCATGGCAGGCGAGCCGTATAATGCCCTGGTCGCCACTTAACTTTTGGCTTTAACGGATTGGATATGACTGAACAGCAACCTGTTGCAGTTCTGGGCGGCGGCAGCTTCGGCACCGCCGTGGCGAACCTGCTGGCGGAAAACGGTGTGCCGGTGCGCCAGTGGATGCGCGACCCGGAGCAGGCCGAGGCCATGCGCGTGAACCGCGAGAATCCACGCTACCTCAAAGGCATCCGCGTGCACGAGGGGGTCGAGCCGGTCAATGACCTGCTGGCAACCTTGCAGGCCTGCGACCTGGTCTTCGTCGCCTTGCCGTCCAGCGCTTTGCGCAGCGTGCTGGCGCCGCATGCTGCGTTGCTGCGTGGCAAGTGCCTGGTTAGCCTGACCAAGGGCATCGAGGCGCAAAGCTTCAAGCTGATGAGCCAGATCCTCGAAGAAATCGCCCCCGAGGCCCGCATCGGCGTGCTGTCGGGGCCAAACCTGGCCCGCGAGATCGCCGAGCACGCACTCACCGCCACGGTGGTCGCGAGCGAAGACGAAGCGCTCTGCCAGCGGGTGCAGGCCGTGCTGCATGGGCGCACCTTCCGCGTCTACGCAAGTGCCGACCGCTTCGGCGTCGAGCTGGGTGGCGCGCTGAAGAACGTCTACGCCATCATTGCCGGCATGGCCGTGGCGCTGGGCATGGGCGAGAACACCAAGAGCATGCTGATCACCCGTGCCCTGGCCGAAATGACCCGCTTTGCCGTGAGCCAGGGGGCCAACCCGATGACCTTCCTTGGCCTGGCCGGGGTCGGTGACCTGATCGTCACCTGTTCATCGCCCAAGAGCCGCAACTACCAGGTAGGTCACGCGCTGGGGCAAGGCTTGAGCCTGGAGCAGGCCGTCAATCGGCTGGGCGAGGTCGCCGAAGGGGTGAACACCCTCAAGGTGCTCAAGGCCAAGGCCCAGGAAGTTCAGGTGTACATGCCGCTGGTGGCAGGCCTGCATGCCATCCTGTTCGAGGGCCGTACCTTGAACCAGGTGATCGAGCACCTGATGCGCGCCGAGCCGAAGACCGACGTCGATTTCATTTCCATCAGCGGTTTCAATTGAGCCGTCCGCGGCCCTCATAAAGCAAGGAGCGAGTCATGAACGATACGCCCGAACGCGCCCAGCGCGAGTCGATCATCCTGCGGGTACTGTGGATGCTGGTGTTCCTGGTGGTCTGGCAATTGGCCGAACTGCTGCTGGGCGGCCTGGTGCTGGTGCAGTTGATCTACCGCCTGGTGTACGGCGCGCCCAGCGCCAGCCTGATGAACTTCGGCGACAGCGTTAGCCAGTACCTGGCGCAGATCGGCCGCTTCGGCAGCTTCCACAGCGACCAGAAGCCTTGGCCATTCGCCGACTGGCCAGCGCCCCGTGCGCCAGAAGGCGAAGCACCGCATGCCGTGGCACCGGCGCCGCACCCGGTGCGTGACGAAGAGCCCAAGCTGTGAAGCTGTGGGTGCTGCGCCACGGTGAGGCGGAGCCGCGGGCCAACACCGACGCCGAGCGGCGCCTGACCAGCCATGGCCGCGAGCAGGTCCTGCACAGTGCCGCGCGCCTGCTCGGGCAGCCGTTGCAGGCGATCATCGCCAGCCCCTACGTGCGTGCTCAGCAGACGGCTGCCCTGGTGCACGACACCTTGGGTTTTGCCGAACCTGTGCGCACCGTGCCCTGGCTGACGCCGGAAAGCGACGTGCAGCAGGTGATCGGTGAAATCGAACGGCTGGGCCTGGAACACGTGCTGCTGGTCAGCCACCAACCGCTAGTGGGGACGCTGGTCGGTGCCCTTGAACATGGTCATCTACAGCAACCGGCGGCCATGAGTACCGCCAGCCTGGCGGAGCTGGAGGGGGACTGGCCACTGGCCGGCCTGATGAGCTTGCGCGCGCTTAACGCGCCGTCCTGATGCCTGGCAACTGGCATTATTGTCAGTTGCCGCTGCACTTGGCAGCTTGCTAGCGTTGCCCCTATCCGACGAGTGGATGGCAGGGAGCGATTGATGAAAGGGCAGATGCAGGCGTTGTTACGCTCCGCGGACTTGCAGCCCACCGTGGACAAGGTGGAGGAAGGCGAGTTGCTCGACTTTGCCCAGTACAGCCTGCTGCGCGATTCGGCCGACGCCAAGCTCTATCATCTGATGGGCAAGGTGCGTGGCCATCACGGGCTGGAAGCCAGCGCCAGGCAACAGGGCGAGGAAGACCTGCGTGCCCTGCAAGAGGCCTGCCTGCGGGTTTCCCACTTGCTGCAGACCAGTTGCCTGGCATTGCGCAGGCTGCAGCTCGACTACCATGACCAGCGTCTGGCCCGCGAAGTGCTCGAGAGCCAGTTGGCCTACATGCAGGCCTGCCTGCAACGTTCACTGGTCAGTCTGGATCGCAGCAGATGACCTGATAGCCCTCGCCGATGACCTTTCCAAACATTGCCGAGCGGCCTTGCGATGCACACAATGGGCCATCATCCCCCGTCCGGACCAGGCGCCATGTCGCAGCACATCTTCTTCGCCCACGCCAATGGTTTCCCGTCTGCCACCTACGGCAAGCTGTTCGCCGCCCTGGCGCCGGACTATCAGGTCCGCCACCTGGCCCAGCATGCCCACGACCCGCGCTTCCCGGTGAATGAAAACTGGCAAAACCTGGTCGATGAGCTGCTGCACCATCTGGCGCAACAAGACGCGCCGGTTTGGGGGGTGGGCCATTCGCTGGGCGGGGTGCTGCACCTGCATGCCGCCTTGCGTTGCCCCGAGTACTACCGCGGGCTGGTCATGCTCGACTCGCCGGTGCTGACCCGCGCCGATCAATGGGTGCTGCGCACCGCCAAGCGTTTTGGCTTCATCGACCGCATCACCCCGGCAGGCCGCACCCTGGGGCGTCGCGAGGCGTTCGCCGATCGCGACAGCGCACGGGACTACTTCGCCAGCAAGCGCTTGTTTCGGCACTTTGACCCCGATTGCCTCGAAGCCTATCTGGAGCACGGCCTGGAGCCTGCCCAGGATGGCTTGCGCCTGCGTTTCGACCCGGCTACCGAGATCAGTATCTACCGCAGCATCCCCCACGCAAGCCCTGCGCCTGCCCGGCAATTGCAGGTGCCACTGGCGATGGTCTGCGGTGAGCGCAGCAACGTGATCCGCCGTCATCACGCGCTGGCGGTGCGCGGCATGGCACAGGGTGAGTACCACAGCGTGCCGGGCGGGCACATGTTCCCGCTGGAGCGCCCGACCGACACCGCCAGCTTGATCAAGGGTCTGTTCGACCGCTGGAGCCAGGCATGAGCGCGCACATGCAGGAAATCCGCCTGAGCCTGGGCCATATCGAGCTGGCTGCTCACCTGTTCGGCCCCGAGGACGGCCTGCCGGTGATCGCCCTGCACGGCTGGCTGGACAACGCCAACAGCTTCGCCCGCCTGGCGCCGCGGCTGCAGGGCCTGCGCATCGTCGCCCTGGACCTGGCCGGGCATGGTTACTCGGAGCATCGCCCGCCTGGGGCGAGTTATGCCCTGGCCGACTATGCCCACGATGTGCTGCGGGTTGCCGAGCAGTTGGGGTGGCAGCGGTTTGCCCTGCTGGGCCATTCGCTGGGGGCAATCATTTCGGTGCAACTGGCGGGCGCCTTGCCGGAGCGCATCAGCCACCTGGCGTTGATCGACGGGGTCATCCCTCCCACGGGCGCCGAGCAGGACGCAGGTGAGCGCCTGGGCATGGCATTGCAGGCGCAGTTGCGCCTGGACGGCAAGCGCAAGTCTGTCTACCCGGCGCTGGAGGAGGGCGTGCAGGCGCGCATGAAGGGCATGGTCGCGGTCAGTCGCGAAGCGGCCGAGCTGTTGGCCCAGCGTGGGCTGATGCCCGTGCCGGGTGGTTACAGCTGGCGCAGTGACAGCCGCCTGACCTTGCCATCCCCTACACGCCTGAGCCACGTCCAGGCCATGGCCTATGTCAGGCGGGTGAGTTGCCCTGCCTGCCTGGTGGTGGCTGCCGATGGCATGCTGGCGCGCCACACCGAGTTGCTGCAGCAGCTACCCTTTGAGCAGGTGACGCTGCCTGGTGGCCATCATCTGCACCTGAACGATGAACAGGGCGCGGCCCTTGTCGCAGACTGTATCAATCGCTTCTTTGGCTTTGCTTGACTTGCACCGGACAAGTGCCGAGGCTTGGCGGGTTGAACAGGGAGACAACCATGCAAATGCCAGACACGCTGGACCATAACTTCGGTGCCAAGCACCGACTGGGCTGCCGATGAGCGCGCCCGTAACCCTCCGCACCACCTTCGCCGCCTGCCTGATGCTCGCCAGCCCGTTGCTGTGGGCCGACAACCTGCCCGTCCCCGTGGACGCCAAGCTGGTCGATCAACGCCCTGCAGTGGAGCAGGAGCGCGTCTACCCCATGGGGCCCCTGCGCAAGATCAGCGGCCGCCTGCGGGTCGATGACAAGGTCGAAAGCCGTGGCCAGGTCAGTTCGGTCACCTATGAACTGCCGGTCGAGCGCAGCGCCCGCGAAGCGTTCACCAGTGCTCGTGAAGCGCTGCAGCACGACGGCGGCTACCCGCTGTTCTGGTGCCAGGGCCGTGATTGCGGCGAGGCCAGCCTGTGGGCCAACGATGTATTCGCCAATGCCCGTTTGAACGGCGGTGACGAGCAGCAAGCGTTCATTCTGTTGCGTCGCTCGGCCGAACAGGCCGACACCCTGGTCGCACTTTACAGCGTCACCCGTGGCAACCGCCGCGCCTACCTGCATGTCGAGGAGTTCGTCGCCGCCAGTCCGCTTGGCGAGTTGCTGCCGACCGCCGGCACGGTGCTGCGCGAAATGCGCGACACCGGCAAACTCGACTACCCTGACCTGAGTACGCCGCAACCGGCCTGGGTGGCCCTGCTTGGGCGCAGCTTGAACCTGGACAGCACCCTGCGGGCCAGCCTCAGTGGCGCCAACGCCGAGGCCTGGCGCGAGGCCTTGGTCAATGCAGGCGTGCGCAGCAGCCGCCTTGAAGTCGGTACCGCAGCCACCGAAGGCCTGCACCTGGAACTGATCCGTTGAATGAGCGTCACCATGGCCAATAATGATCGCCTGCTGGTCCAGATCGTGCTGCTGGCGCTACTGGGTGCTGCCCTGTGGGTCATGGCACCGTTTATCTCGGCACTGCTGTGGGGCGCCATTCTGGCCTTTGCCAGCTGGCCGCTGATGCGCTTGCTGACGCGCGTGCTGGGTGGGCGCGAAACCCTGGCGGCGAGCCTGCTGACCACGGCCTGGATCCTCATCGTGGCCTTGCCGCTGGTGTGGCTGGGGTTCAACCTGGCCGACCATATCCGTGATGCCACGGCGTTTGTCCGTGATGTGCAAGTCGATGGCCTGCCCGATGCACCGGCCTGGCTCGGCAGCGTCCCCTTGGTGGGGGAGCGCATGGTCAACTGGTGGCAGTCGCTCGACCAGCAAGGCGCGGCACTGATCGCGTCGATCAAGCCCTACCTGGGCCAGGTGGGCAACTGGTTGCTGGCACGTAGCGCGCAGATCGGCAGCGGCGTGCTGGAGCTCACCCTGAGCCTGGTCTTCGTGTTCTTCTTCTACCGTGACGGCCCGCGTTTGTCGGCGTTCGTGCTGCGCCTGCTGCAGCGCTTGACGGGTGACCGCGCCGATTATTACCTGGAGCTGGTCGCCGGCACCGTGCAGCGGGTGGTCAACGGTGTGATCGGCACCGCAGCGGCCCAGGCCCTGCTGGCGCTGATCGGCTTCCTGATCGCTGGCGTGCCGGGGGCGATCGTGCTTGGCCTGGTGACCTTCATGCTCAGCCTGATCCCGATGGGGCCGCCGCTCGCGTGGATCCCGGCGACGGCCTGGCTGGTGTGGAAGGGGGATTACGGCATGGCGATCTTCCTGGGCATCTGGGGCACCTTCGTCATCAGCGGCGTGGACAACGTGCTCAAGCCCTACCTGATCAGCCGAGGGGGCAATCTGCCGCTGGTGATCGTGCTGCTCGGGGTGTTCGGCGGGTTGATCGCCTTTGGCTTCATTGGCCTGTTCATCGGGCCGACCTTGCTGGCGGTAGGATACAGCCTGCTGCTGGACTGGAGCCGCAACGCCGAGCAGCAGACGCCGTAGGCGCGGCCTTGCGAGGGGCCGCGCCTGCAGCAGTTGCTAGTACTTCCACGTCACCGAAGCCGTCAGGTTGCGTGGTGCGCCAAAGTTGGTGGACCCCGCCGACTGGTACAGCGACAACAGGTACTTCCTGTCGAAGACGTTGTTCAGGTTCAGCGAAGCGCTCCAGTTTTCGTCAAACGTGTAGCTGCCCATCACATCGACCAAGGCGTACGCGCTTTGCCGAACGCGGCTGTTACCATCGGCCTCGGTCGCGCTTTGCCACTGCACCCGGCTACCTACGCGCGCTTGCGGCATGCCGGGCAGGCGGTAGGTGACACTGCCGCGCAGCGTATGGCTTGGCACGTATCGACGGGTTTTCTCGCCGTCGTCATCCTCGATGTGCACGTAGGTGTAGCCTGCGGCCAGTTCCACACCTGGCATCGCTTCACCGGAAGCTTCCAGCTCCACACCCCGGCTGTTGTTGTCTTCGCCACGGTAAGCGTACTGGCCGTTGATGATCTCTCCAGTGGTCACCGCCACGTTTTGCTGCTCGGTCTTGAACACTGCTGCAGTGACGGTGAGCCGATGATCGAGCAGGCTGCCCTTCACGCCTACTTCAGTGCTTTTGCCTTCCAGCGGTTCGATCACGCCCCCGGCCGAGCTGCGCAGGTACTGGGGTTTGAAGATCTCGGCCCAGCTTGCATACAGGCTCCACTGATCATTCAGGTCGTAGACCAGCCCGGTATAGGGCGTCACTTTGCCGTGCACCCGGGTGTCGTGCGCCGCACCATAGCCCATACCCTCACCGTCGGCGCTGAGCATCCGGGCACCGGTGATCCAGTGCAGGTCGTCGGTCAGGCTGAAGCGCGCGCCGGCATAGAGGCTTTTCTGGCGGTCGGTGAAGTGCTGGGTATTGAGCTCGTCGGTGTACGTCAAAGGCGGTTTTACGACTGCCCCGGCAAGTGCGTCGGCAAGGCTGACGATTTCATTGCCGGAGGCGTTGCGGTAGTAGCCACGCTCATCATGGCGGCTGCGGCCATAGTTGGCGCCCAAGGTCAGTTCATGCTGGCGACCCAGCAGCGCGAAAGGCCCAGACAACTGTGCTTCGCCGGTGAGCTGATGCTCGGTGCTGGTGGTTCGGTTGATGTAGGCAAACACATCGTCGGCGGTGGCGGGGATGGCATAGAGCATCTGGGTGTCCTGATGCTGATTGGTCCCGGTCACGGTGACCTTGCCTTTCCACCCCGCGCCAAAATCGTGTGCCAGCTCGGCAAACGCCCGTTGTGTGTGGATGTTCCAGTAGGTCCAGGGTTGGCCGATGCTGGCGCTGCGGCTGCTGTAGTGGATGGGATTGCCCGCGTAGTCGGCCATCGGCAGGGCACCCCAGGTGCTGCCGTTGGAATCGCTCTTCTGTTCGGAAAAACCGACGGTCAGGGTATCGGCGTCTGACAGGTCGAAGGCCAGTAGGCCTGCTGTTACATTGATTTCGTGGCTGTAGCGATCAAGGTACGAATTGCCCTTGTCATGGGCGTAGATGAAGCGCCCGCGCACCTTGCCGCTGTCACTCAGCGGGCCGCTGACATCGACGTCCACCCGGCGGTTGTCCCATGACCCGGCACTGGTGTTGAGCCTGGCCTGGAAGCTGTCGGTCGGGCGCTTGCGCACGAAGTTGACCGTGGCAGACGGGTTGCCTGCGCCGCTCATCAGGCCGTTGGCGCCATGCAGTACATCGATCTGCTCGAATTCGGCCAAGTCCTGGTCACCCAGCAGCACACCGGATGAGAAGGGCATGCCCATGCCGTCGTACTCGAAGTTGTCGATGGTGAAACCGCGCGAGGTGAAGGCGGTGCGGTCGGTCTCGAACTGTTCGACGGTAACCGTGGGGGCGTTGCGCAGTGCATCTTTCACACTGTTGAGCTTGAAATCGTCGATCTGCTCGCGGGTAACGGTCGACACCGCCTGTGGGGTTTCCCGGTTGCTCAAGCCCAGGCGCGTGGTGCTGGAGGCGGGTTTGCCCTGATAGCCACGGCGCTGCTCATCAGCCTGGGCCAGTTGATACTGGACCTGGGTGGGCGCCAGCAGCACTTCGTTGCCCTGGCCCTGCGTCTCGCTGGGCACCAGGTAGAGCGTCGCTGCGTCGGTGCGGGCGAAGTTGTAGCCACTGCCTTGCAGCAACCTGGCCAGGCCCTCTTCGGCCGAGAAACGGCCTACCACGGCGGGGCTGCGCAGCGTTGCATCGACGTTGCCGTCGAGCAGCACGTTCTGCCCGGATTGTTGGCTGAACACCAGCAAGGCCTGGCGCAACGGCTGTGCCGGGATGTTCAGTGACAGTTGCTGCATCGACCTCGCAGGGGCCTGCCCAGGTGCGGCCTGCGCCGGGAGGTTACCGAGCAGCAGCGTGCAGGCCAGTGCTGCGCCCAGCGCTTTGCGCTGCCAGTGAGGATGAAGTGTGGTGTGCAGTTTGTGTCGGTTGGCCATTCAGGCGTGCCCCATGCAGTGCAGATATGCGAATAAATCTCAGTGCCGTTAAGACGCATGGGGCATCGGAATGTCTGATGGCGCTTTGAAATTTTTCAGGCGGGGTAGATCAGCGTGACCAGGTCGGTGTAGCGCGTGGTACGTACGGCAAGGGCCCGGGACAGCACATCGAGCATCTGGTCGGGGTGGTCGAGGTTGAGAATCAGGCTCACGCGTCGGGCGGCCAGTTGCTTGTCCATGATGAAAATCCGGCCCTTGCGCCAACGCTGCAGTGCATCGACCACGGTCAGCAGCGGCTCATTGAAAAACACCAGCCGGCCATTGCGCCAGGCCAGCATCTGCGCCAGCTCCGCACGCTGTATGTCACCCGTCGCACGTGCGCTGAAACTGAGCGAAAGGCCTTCTTCCAGCTCTGTCTGCTGCCCGGCCGTCAGCACTTGCACACGCCCTTGGCTAACCGCCACCAGCCCCGCGTCGTTTTCGCACGACACGCAAAACTCGCCTTCACGGGTGTGCAGTCGCCCAGCTTGGGTGTTGATACTGAACTCACCCGCAGCACTCGGCCGAACCCTGAAAAACGCTTGGCCGTGAAGCAGTTCGACTGCCCGGCGGGTCGCTGAAAAGTCCAGGTTCATCGCCGTGTGGCCGGCCATTTCGACCGTCGAGCCGTCGGGCAGGTACGCGATGCGGCGCTCGCCCACGGCGGTGCGCAGGTCGGCGAACGGTGAGTCCACGCCGTTCAGCCACAACGTGCCGGCGCCTGCAGTCACTGCTGCAGCACTGGCGGCCAGCCCCAGGCCGACGAAGCGGCGCCGGGAAAGCCGCGCCGGGGCCACAGGGGCGGCGGCGGGCGAGGGCTGCAGCAGCAGCGCCGAAGCGGCCCACAGGTTTTCAAGTTCGGCATAGGCCTGGGCATGGCGCACATCAGCGGCCATCCACGCCGACCATGCCGCCCGTTGCTCAGGTGTGGGCGCACCGCCGTGGAACAGCGCAAACCAGGCGTTGGCCTGGTGGCTGATGTCATCGGCAGCGGTGTGATCCATCGGCTCCGGCTTCACTGGGACATGCCCTGTTTCAACAATTCCAGTGCCTTCACCATACGGCTGTACGCCGTCTTGGGGGAGATGCCAAGCCGTGTACCGATGTCGGCATAGGTCATGCCTTCGACCCGTACCATCAGGAACACCTCGCGGCACGGTGCAGGCATGTTCTGGATCACGGTGTTCAGCGCGGCCAGTTGCTGATTGGCAATGGCGGCCTGTTCCAGCGTTGCGCTCGGCTGGGCCGTCGCGTGCGCTTCCTGCGAGTCGAGCGGCTCGCTCTTGCGGTGTTGCTGACGGCGGGTGTGGTCGATGAACAGGTTGCGTGCGCTGGAAAACAGGTAAGCGCGAAAGTTCTCGATGCGGCTGCGGCCCATCTGCTCGGAAAGCCGGATGAATGCGTCCTGGGTCAGGTCGGCGGCGGTTTCCTTGCAACGCAGGCGGCGGTCCAGGTACTCCTGAATCTCCTCGCGATGGGCAAGGTAGAGGGCCTTGAGATCTGAACCGGACATGGGGCCACCTTAGCGGGCGTGTGAACGAGGGCGGCAAAATAGCACAAATGAGAATTGTTTTGATTGGTGTTTTTCGCGCGTCACCTCGCGTTTTTACGCATTCTTTATGCCTTACCTCACCCCTCGATCTCGCCCCTTTACGCCCCTCCCTCGGACAATTCCCTCAAAGCGGCCCAAGCCGCACCACGGGGAGCTTCACACATGAACATGCTCGACGGGCTGTCACTGCTGCTGGCAGTGGCATTGGCTATTTACCTGCTGGTGGCGCTGCTGCGCGCCGATCGCAGCTAGGGAGTGGCCATGCACAGTTACGACTTTGCCTTGTTATTGGCGTTTTTCCTCATCGTGCTACTACCGGCACCTTGGCTCGGGCGGTTCTACTACAAAGTGATGGAAGGCCAGCGCACCTGGCTGTCACCGGTATTGGGCCCGGTGGAGCAGGGCTGCTATCGGTTGGCGGGCGTTCGCGCCGACCAGGAGCAGAACTGGAAGCAATACACCCTGGCCTTGCTGGCCTTCAACCTGGTCGGGTTCCTGCTGTTGTTTGCCGTGCTGTTGCTGCAGGGGTATCTGCCGCTCAACCCACAGCACCTTCCCGGCCAGGAATGGTCGCTGGCGTTCAACACCGCCGTGAGCTTCGTTACCAACACCAACTGGCAGGGCTACAGCGGCGAGGCGTCGGTCAGCTACCTGAGCCAGATGCTCGGCCTGACCGTGCAGAACTTCGTCAGCGCCGCCACTGGCCTGGCGGTACTCGTGGCGCTGTGCCGCGGTATTGCCCGTCGTTCGACCGCCACCCTGGGCAATTTCTGGGTCGACATGACCCGCGCCACCCTCTACGGCCTGCTACCGCTGTGCCTGGTGCTGGCGCTGCTGCTGGTCTGGCAGGGCGTGCCGCAGACTTTTGCCGACTACGCCCACGCGCTGACCTTGCAAAGCAGCGAGCAGACCATCCCGCTCGGCCCGGCGGCCAGCCAAATTGCGATCAAGCAACTGGGCACCAACGGTGGTGGCTTCTTCGGCGTCAACTCGGCGCACCCGTTCGAAAACCCCAGCGCCTGGAGCAACCTGTTCGAGGTGGCCTCGATCATCCTCATCCCGGTGGCGCTGGTGTTCACCTTCGGCCACTACGTGAAGGACCTGCGCCAGAGCCGTGCGATTCTGGCCTGCATGCTGAGCCTGTTCCTCATCGGTGGGGCTACCGCGCTGTGGTCCGAACACCAGCCCAACCCGGCACTTGAAAGCCCACAGGTTCAACAGAGCGCCCCCATGGAGGGCAAGGAAAGCCGCTTCGGTACCACCGGCTCGGTGTTGTGGACAGTGACCACCACCGCCGCCTCCAATGGCTCGGTCAATGCCATGCACGACAGCCTCAACCCGCTGACCGGCATGGTCGCGATGGTCAACATGATGGTGGGAGAGGTGATCTTCGGCGGTGTGGGCGCGGGGCTCTACGGCATGCTGTTGTTCGTGCTGATCGCCGTGTTCCTGGCCGGCCTGATGATAGGCCGCACGCCGGAGTACCTGGGCAAGAAGCTGCAGGCGCGTGAAGTGCAGTTGCTGGTGGCGACCTTGCTGGTGATGCCGGTCGGTGTGCTGGTGCTGGGTGCCGTCGCCGCCAGCCTGCCGGGGCCGGCGGCTGCGGTGAGCAACCCGGGTGCCCATGGCTTCAGCCAACTGCTGTACGCCTACACTTCGGGCACCGCCAATAACGGCTCGGCGTTTGCCGGTTTCGGTGCCAACACGGTGTACCACAACCTGATGATCGGCCTGGCCATGCTTATCGGCCGCTTTGGTTACATCCTGCCGATACTGGCCCTGGCTGGCAGCCTGGCGGCGAAAAAGAGCGCGCCCCAGGGGCTGAACAGCTTCCCCACCCACGGCCCGCTGTTCACCGGCCTGTTGCTGGTGACCATCTTGCTGGTGGGGGGCCTGACCTTCCTGCCGACCTTGGCCCTTGGGCCAATCGCCGAATACCTGAGCCTGGGCTTCTGAGGAGCCGACCATGAACATGCCCATTGCTGATGTAAAAGCCCCTCGCAACGCCAAGGACCAGACCCGCTTCGCCGCGCTCTGGCGCCCGGCCCTGATCCAGGCCTTCGTCAAGTTGGACCCGCGCCAGCTCAAGCGCTCACCGGTCATGCTGGTGGTTGCCCTGACCGCTGTGCTCACTACCGTATTGTGCGTTGCCCCTGGTAGTGGCGTGAGCACGGCTGTTGCGGTGCAGATCGCCCTGTGGCTGTGGTTCACCGTACTGTTCGCCAACTTCGCCGAAGCCCTGGCCGAAGGCCGAGGCAAGGCCCGCGCCGACAGCCTCAAGGCGGGGAGCCAGGGGCTCACCGCCCAGCGTCGCGACAGCGCGGGTGTATTCCAGACGGTCGCCGCCAACGCGTTGCGCAAGGACGATGTGGTCAAGGTGGTCGCCGGTGAGCTGATCCCCGGCGACGGCGAAGTGCTCGAAGGCATCGCCGCCGTCAACGAGGCGGCCATCACCGGCGAGTCTGCCCCGGTAATTCGCGAGTCCGGCGGCGACCGCTCGGCGGTGACCGGCAACACGCGGCTGGTGTCCGACTGGCTGCTGATCCGCATCACCAGCAACCCGGGCGAGTCGACCCTGGACCGCATGATCGCCTTGGTCGAGGGGGCCAAGCGGCAGAAGACGCCTAACGAGATTGCCCTGGATATCCTGCTGATCGGCCTGACCCTGATCTTCCTGGTCGTGGTGGTGACCTTGCAGCCGTTCGCCCACTTCGCCGGCGGTAGCCTGCCGTTGATCTTCCTCGCCGCGCTGCTGGTGACGTTGATCCCCACCACCATTGGCGGCCTGCTGTCGGCCATCGGCATTGCCGGCATGGACCGCCTGGTCCGGCTCAATGTCATCGCCCGCTCCGGCCGTGCGGTGGAAGCCGCTGGCGACGTGCATACACTGATGCTCGACAAGACCGGCACCATCACCTTCGGCAACCGCCGTTGCAGTGCCCTGCATGCCGCCACCGGGGTAACCGCCAAAGAGTTGGGCGAGGGCGCCTTGCTCGCTTCGCTGGCCGATGACACCGCCGAAGGCAAGTCGATCGTCGAATACCTGCGTCAGTTGCACGACTTTGTCGAACCGGTCACCGGGCAGTTCGAGGCCATTGCCTTCAGCGCCGAGACGCGCCTGTCAGGCATCGATTTCCAGCAGCATCGCTACCGCAAGGGCGCGGTCGATGCGGTGCTGGCCTTTGTCGGCATGCAGCGCCTCGAAATGCCCGCCGCGCTGGCCCGCGAGGTCGAGCGGATTGCCCAGAGTGGCGGCACACCGCTGCTGGTGTGTGTCGACAAACGCCTGCTTGGGGTAATCCATCTCAAGGACGTGGTCAAACCGGGTATTCGCGAGCGCTTTGCCGAGCTGCGCAAGCTGGGCATCCGCACCGTGATGGTGACCGGTGACAACCCGCTGACCGCCGCTGCCATTGCCGCCGAGGCGGGGGTCGACGACGTCCTGGCCGAGGCCACCCCAGAGAAGAAACTGGCGCGGATCCGCCAGGAGCAGAACGACGGCCGCCTGGTCGCCATGTGCGGCGACGGCGCCAACGACGCCCCGGCGCTGGCCCAGGCCGACGTCGGCATGGCCATGAACGATGGCACCCAGGCGGCCCGCGAGGCAGCCAACATGGTCGACCTGGACAGCGACCCGACCAAGTTGCTGGATGTGGTTCAGGTCGGCAAGGAACTGCTGGTGACCCGCGGCGCCTTGACCACCTTCTCGATTGCCAACGACGTGGCCAAGTACTTCGCCATCCTGCCGGCCTTGTTCGCCGCCATCTACCCGCAGCTGGGCGTGCTCAACCTGATGCACCTGGCCAGCCCGCAGAGCGCGATCTTGTCGGCGATCGTGTTCAACGCGCTGATCATCATCGCGCTGATTCCGTTGGCCTTGCGCGGTGTGCGGGTGCAGGCGGCGAGCGCGGCCCACCTGTTGCGGCGCAACCTGCTCATCTACGGCTTGGGCGGCATCATCGTGCCGTTTGCCGGGATCAAGCTGATCGACATGCTGCTCAATGCCCTGCACCTGGTCTGAGGAGGCCGCCATGAACACTTATGTACGCCCGGCCCTGAGCCTGGCCTTGCTGATGACGTTGCTTACTGGCGCACTGTATCCGTTGGCGGTGACCGGTATCGCCCAGGTCGCCTTCCCTGAACAGGCCAACGGCAGCCTGGTGCGCGACGCCCAGGGCCAGGTGCGCGGTTCGGCCCTGATCGCCCAGGATTTCCAAGGCGATGGCTGGTTCCATTCGCGGCCTTCGGCAGGGGCCTATGCCACGGTTGCCAGCAGTGCCAGCAACCTGTCGCCGAGCAATCCGGCCTTGGCCGAGCGGGTGGCCAGTGATGCTGGCGCGCTGTATCGAACGCAACAAGGCCCGGTGCCTCAAGCCTTGCTGACGACCTCGGGCAGCGGCCTGGACCCGCATTTGCCGCCGCAGGCCGTGGCCTACCAGATTCCGCGTGTGGCTGCGGCCCGCAAGGTGCCGGAGGAGCGCTTGCAAGCCTTGCTTGAAGAGGCCACCCTCCACCCATTGATCGGGCCGCCTGTGGTCAACGTCCTGGCACTGAACCAGGCCTTGGAGACGTTAGGGCATTGAGACGGGGGCCTGCAACGCAGGCCCAACGATCCCCGCATTATTGAAGGATGACACATGAGTGATTCCGCCCGCGCAGACGCGCTGTTGGCCAACCTGCCGCGCGCTGGGCGCGGCAGGCTGAAGGTGTTTCTCGGCGCCGCACCCGGGGTGGGCAAGACCTACGCCATGCTGCAAGCCGCCCACACCCAGCAACGCCAGGGCGTGCAGGTGCTGGCCGGGGTGGTCGAGACCCACGGCCGCGCCGAAACCGAAGCGCTGCTCGGCGGCATGCCCCAGCAGCCACTGCTGCGCAGCGATTACCGCGGCGTCACGCTTGAAGAAATGGACCTGGACGGCCTGCTCAGCGCGGCGCCAGCCCTGGCCCTGGTTGACGAGCTGGCGCACACCAACGCACCCGGCAGCCGCCATGCCAAGCGCTGGCAGGACGTGCAGGAACTGCTCGCCGCCGGCATCGACGTCTACACCACCGTCAACGTGCAACACCTGGAGAGCCTCAACGACAAGGTCCGCGACATCACCGGCGTGCAGGTGCGTGAAACCCTGCCGGACTGGGTGCTGCAGGAAGCTTTCGAACTGGTACTGATCGACCTGCCGCCCCGCGAGCTGCTCGAACGCCTGCGCGAAGGCAAGGTGTACGTGCCGGAGCAGGCGCGGGCGGCCATCGATGCGTACTTCTCGCAGACCAACCTGACCGCCCTGCGTGAACTGGCCATGCAGACGGCCGCCGCCCAGGTCGATGCCGACCTGGCCCACGGCTATCGCCAGCGCGGCCAGGAAGCCCCTGCCTTGCGCGGGCGGCTGTTGGTTGGCGTCGATGGCGACGACCAGGCCGAACGCCTGGTGCGCCATGCCAGCCGGGTGGCTCAGCGCCGTCACTTACCCTGGAGCCTGGTGCACGTGGACAACGGTCGCCTGCGTGACGAGGCGGCGCGTCAGCGCTTGCAGGCTGCGCAGCAACTGGCCGAGCGCCTGGGGGGCGAAGTGGTGCTGTTGCGGGCCGGCGAAGTGGCGCGCACGTTGATTCAGCATGCGCTCGAACGCCGGGCCAGCCTGGTGCTGGTGGGGCAGTCGCGCGATCGCCTGCGTCGACGCCTGTTGGGGGCGGGGGTTGCGGCGCGGCTATTGCGCGAAAGCCATGGGCTGGAAATCAACGTGCTCGACCGCGATGCCCAGCCGCAACCGGCCCGCTCGGCGGTCAAGCGTGTGTGGGTGTGGCGGCATTATCTGCTGGCCCTGCTAGCCACCGTCATGGCGGCCGGCCTGGCTTGGGCGGTGTCGAGCGTGCTGGCGCTGCCTAATATCTCCTTGGTGTTTCTTGCTGCAGTGTTGCTGGTGGCGGTGCGCAGCAGCCTGGGGCCGGCGCTGGCGTGTGCGGCGTTGTCGTTCCTGACGTACGACTTCTTGTTCATCCCGCCGAATTTCTCCTTCAGCATCCAGCGCGAAGAAGACGTGCTAACCCTGGTGTTCTTTCTGCTCATGGCCGCCCTCACGGGTAACCTGGCAGCCCGTCAGCGCCGCCAACTGCAGGCACTGCGCGAAACCCAGGCACAAACCAGCCAGCTGCTCGACCTGTCGCGTCGGCTGACCGTCGCCACCGACCGCCAGGCAGTGTTCAACGCCGCCGGCCAGCACCTGGACGGCTGGCAGGACCTGCACGTGTGCTTGCTCGAACGTGATGCCGAGGGCCTGTTGCGCGTGGCCAGTGGCGAAGCCCACGCACTGAGCGACAACGAACGGGCCGCTGCCGACTGGGCCTGGCAACACGGTCAGGCAGCGGGCCAGGGCAGCGATACCTTGCCCAATGGCCGCTGGTGGTGGTGGCCCTTGGCGGTGGAGGATCAGCCGCTAGCCCTGCTCGGCGTGCGCTCGCGCACTGGCGACCCGCTCAGCGACCCGCGCCGGCGCCTGCTCACGGCCCTGGGCCAGCCGCTGGCCCAGGCGCTGGCCCGCGCGCGGCTGGCCGAACAGCTGGAGGCCGCGCGCCTGCACGGCGAAACCGAACAGCTGCGCAGCGCCTTGCTTGCGTCGGTGTCCCACGACCTGCGCACGCCGCTGACCGCCATGCGCGGCAGTATCGACAGCTTGCTGGCGCTGGGCGAGGCGATCCCCGAACAAGACCGGCGCGAACTGCTGGAAGGCACGCGCGACGAGGCCGAGCGCCTGGACCGCTACATCCAGAACTTGCTCGACATGACCCGCCTGGGCCACGGCGGCCTCAAGCTTGCCCGTGACTGGGTAGCCCCCGTAGACATCGTCGGCAGCGCGCTCAACCGCCTGCGTGTGGTGCTGGCGCCATTGCGCGTGCACACCTTGGTGCCGACCGAGTTGCCGTTGCTGTTTGTCCATGCGGCATTGATCGAGCAGGCGCTGGTCAATGTGCTGGAGAACGCCGCACGCTTCTCCCCGGCCAACGGTCGGCTGGAGCTGCAGGTGTCGGTGGTGGACGCACAATTGCACATGGCCGTGCGCGACCAGGGCCCCGGCATCCCCCTGGCGGAGCGGGAGAAGATTTTCGACATGTTCTACACCGCCGCCCGTGGAGATCGAGGCGGGCAGGGCACCGGCCTGGGCCTGGCCATCTGCCAGGGCATGATTGGCGCCCATGGTGGGCAGATCCTGGTGGGTGACGGCATCGATGGCCAGGGCACCGGCATCACTCTATGCTTGCCGCTGCCCCCTCAACCCCAAGCCGAAAGCGAAACCCCATGAGCCAGCCCGCCACCCTTTTGGTCATCGACGACGAGCCGCAGATCCGCAAGTTCTTGCGTATCAGCCTGACGTCCCAAGGCTACAAGGTGCTCGAGGCTGCCACCGGCGGCGAGGGCCTGGCGCAAGCCGCATTGGGTAAACCCGACCTGGTGGTGCTCGACCTCGGCCTGCCGGACATGGACGGCCAGCAGGTGCTGCGTGAGTTGCGCGAATGGAGCGCGGTGCCGGTGCTGGTGCTGTCGGTGCGTGCCAGCGAGGTGCAGAAGGTCGATGCACTGGACGGCGGGGCCAATGACTATGTGACCAAACCGTTTGGCATTCAGGAGTTTCTGGCGCGGGTGCGTGCCCTGTTGCGCCAGGTGCCGCAGGCCGGTGGCGGTGAGGTGGCCGCCAGTTTCGGGCCGTTGACCGTGGACTTCGCCTTCCGCCGGGTGACCTTGGAGGGCGTGGAGGTCGCGTTGACGCGCAAGGAGTATGCGCTGCTGGCCCAGTTGGCCGGGCACCCGGGCCGGGTGATTACCCAGCAGCAGTTGCTCAAGGACATCTGGGGGCCGACTCATGTCGACGATACCCACTACCTGCGCATCGTGGTCGGGCATCTGCGCCAGAAGCTCGGGGATGACCCAATGGCGCCGCGGTTCATCATCACCGAGGCGGGGGTAGGCTACAGGCTGGTAGCGCCAGGCTCGTGAGCGGGCAAGGTGGCATCAGGCCCTGGGCGGCTCTTTTTCGAACAGTTGGCGCATGACCTCCAGATAGCGCCGCGCGCCCAGGCCCAAGGGCCGCGGTTTGACCCAGATGATGTCGACCCACAAGCGTAACCGGCTGGCCATGTTGTCGAAGCGCACCTCGGCCAATGCGCCCGAGGCAATCAACGGCTCAACCAGCGGCTGCGGCAGGTAGGCCCAACCCAGGCCGGATTGCACCAGGTCCAGCGTCGCCAGGTAGCTGTCGGTCAGCCAGATCCGCCGCGACAGCACCATGCGCGGGTCGGAGCCGGTGGCTTTGCCGGAGGCCACGATGATTTGCCGTTGCTCGGCGAATGCCTCTTCCGGCAGCGGCGTGCCGTTGTTGCGCCCGGCGGGGTGGCGCGGTGAAGCAACGGCCACCAGCAGTTGGCTGCCGGCTTCAAGAAACGACTCGCGCTCATCGATCCCGGGCCGTTCGAATACCAGGGCCAACTGCACGCTGCCGTCGTGCAGCAAGCGTATGGCTTCGGCTTGGGTGGCCGAACGTACTTCGATCTCAAGGCTGGGGAATTCCTGCGCGAGGGTTTCCAAGGGCTGGCTCCAGCGGCCGGTCTGCAGCTCGGGCGCCATGGCGATGGTCAGGCGTTTTTCCAGCCCCTTGTGCAGTTGCAGGGCCTGGGCGTCCAACAAGTTGAGCTGGCAGATCACCTGCCTGGCCTGCGGTTCGAGCGCCAGTGCTGCGCTGGTCGGCAAGGCTTTGCGTGTGGCACGGTCGAACAGGGCCAGGTCAAGTTCTGCTTCCAGCTGGGCGATGGCCATGCTCACGGCCGACGGCACGCGGCCCAGCTTGCGTGCGGCTGCAGAAAACGACCCTGCCTCCAGTACCGCCAGAAAGACTGCAAGAGAGTCGCTGGTAAAGGCCATCGTCAGACCCCTCCTTGGCGGGCTACAAGTCTTCCGACAGGATACGGTCAACGCTGTCGACAAAGTAGTCCACACTCGCCTGAGTGGTACACATCGGCGGTTTGATCTTGAGGATGTTCAGGTAGTCGCCGGTCGGTTGCATGAAGATGCCCAGCTCACGCAGGCGATCGCACAGCAGCAGGGTCTCCTCGGTCGCCGGCTCCAGCGTCTGCCGGTCGCGCACCAGCTCCAGGCCCAGGTAGAAGCCCGAGCCATGCGCTGCGCCGGCGAGCGGGTGCTTGTCGACCAATGCCTGCAAGCGTGCCTTGAAATAGCGCCCGGTGTCGCGGGCGTTGTCCCACAGCCCTTCCTCCTGCATCACGTCCAGCACCGCCATGCCGATGCGGCAACTGACCGGGCTACCCCCCGCCGACGAGAAGAAGTAGCCCTGCGCCTCCAGCGCCTCGGCTATCTCACGCCGGGTGATCACCACGCCCAGCGGCTGGCCGTTGCCCATGCCCTTGGCCATGGTGATGATGTCGGGCACCACGCCTTGTTCCTCAAAGCCCCAGAAGTACTCGCCCAGCCGGCCATAACCGACCTGCACTTCGTCGGCGATGCACACGCCGCCCCGGGCGCGCACCTTGGCATAGGCGTCGGCCAGATAGCCCGCAGGCAGCGAGATGCCGCCGGCATTGCCGTACACCGGCTCGCAAATGATGCCAGCCAGCTGACGGCCACGGCCATCGAGGTCGGCCAGCTTGGCATCGACGTCACGCAGGTAGTCGGCGGCGCTGTCGGCACCGCGAAAACGCCCACGGAAGGTGTTCGGCGCCTCGACCGGGTGCACCCAGTCTGGCCGGGTCTCCAGTGCCTGCGGGTTATCGGCGATGGACGTTGATATGGCATCGGTGGCCACCGACCAGCCGTGGTAGGCCTCCAGCACGCTGAGCAGGTCGCGCCCGCCGCTGTAGGCCCAGGCCAGACGGATGGCCAGGTCGTTGGCCTCGGTGCCGCTGTTGACCAGAAACACCCGGTCGAAGCCTTCCGGCGCCAGTTTGAGCAGGCGTTCGGAAAACTCGGCGATGGCGGCGTAATGGAAGCGCGAGTTGGTGTTGAGCAGCGACCACTGCCGCGCCGACTCGGCCACCATGCGTGGGTGGCCATGGCCAAGCACGGCAACGTTGTTGAGCATGTCCAGGTACGAACGGCCCTGCATGTCGATCAGGTAATTGCGCCAGCCGCGTTCGACATGCGGCGGTTGCGCGTAGTAGTGCTTCTGCGAGCGGGCGAAGCTTGCGTCGCGGCGTGCCAGCAGCGCCTGCGGGTCGGGCAGCGCTTCGGCGTCGCAGTCAACGCCCAGCAGCGCGGCAGGCGACGGGCATAGCGCCAGCCAGGCTGCGGCCTGGGAGGGCGTGGCGAAGAAGGGAGGGCGGGCAGCGTTATCCAGGCACAGCTGAACGCTGAGCACGCCATGGCTGCTACCCAGTGGTTGACCTTTTGCTACGGCTTGGCCATCCACCGGGGCATCTTCCAGACCCGTGAGCCACAAGGCCCAATGCGGCGTGTGCAGGCAGCCGCGGCCATCGCCATGACGCTGCCAAGTGCCGGCCTCGGGTGCCTGCAGCAGGGTGCCGTTCGGCACCTGCAACTCCACACCCAGCGCGCAGGTGGCAGGTTCTTCGGGGCGGTCGATATGGGTTTGTGACAGGCGATACTGGCCATGCAGCGTGCTCGCCGGGGTCGGTTGTGCGGCCAGCAGGTGCTGATCGAAGCCTGGCTGCTCCCAGTTGCCCGCTTCGCAGTGCTGGCTGAGCACGCCCAGGTCGAGGCGTGCGACCGGCTGGCCGACCAGTTCGGGCAACAGGGGTGCACAACCGGCCAGCTCGGGCTTGCCGGGTTGAAGATTGGCCGCTTGCAGGATAGCCGCCTCCATCAACGCGAAAGGCACGGCGGTAGCGGTGTCGAAGATTTCCCATTCATGCGCGATGTTGTTGCGGATGTACTGGTTGCCCGGCGCTACGGCGAGCTGTTGCTCGCTGCTCAACACCAGTACCGCGGCGCGGTTGAGTACCAACGGCCACAGGGCCCGCAGTTCGGCCTCGCTCAGTGGGTTGAGCGCCTGGTAGGCACGTACCGCCGGCAGAATGCGCAGCGGGTCGCCTTCGGCATGGTGCAGCAGCGCAGCGCAGGTCACCGACAGGTCGGCGATGCGCCAGGTGCGCAGCAGGTCACCGAAGTCGATCACGCCCTGCAATTGCCACTGGCGCTCGCCATCGCGGGCCCACACGGCGTTGTCGTCGGTCACGTCCAGGTGCACGGCCTGGCAGGGCAGTTGGTCGGCCAGCGGCGCCAGGTGCGCAGCGGCCAGCTGGGTGGCTTGCTCGACACGGGCGCGGTGGCCTGCGTCCTGTAGCACTGGTAGCAGGTGCTGGATCAGTGCCTGGGCGTGCTGCGGGTCCCACTGCAGGGTGCGGCTCAGGCCTGGGTGGTCAAAGTCGGCCAGGGCTTTGTCCAGCCGTGCGCAGAGCCCGCCCAGTTCGGCCATCAGGCGTGGCGGCATGTGTTTGAGGCGGGTCAGCGGCTGGCCGTCGATGTAGTCGAGCAGGCGTACGCGCAGTGGTTGGCCGGCGATGTCCAGTGCCAGCAGCGCTTGGCCGGTTTGTGCGGGGCGTACTGCGGGTACGGGCAAGCCCTGTTCACGCAGGTAGGCCAAGGCGGCGTGCTGGGCTTCCAGTTCGACCTGGGCGTAGCTGCCGTGGCAGGCCTTGAGTACGAAACGGCCTTGGGGGGAATCCAGGCGGAAGTTCAGGTCCTGCTGGCTGCCCAGCGACGTCAGGTTGCCAGCCAGGTTGTAATGCGTCTGCAGCAAGGCGTGCGCCTGGGCTTCGCTTAGCGAGGGGCTGGGCAGGGCGGAGCGCTGGATCAGGGTGGCCAGGGCAGGGGTGGCTGGGTTTAGGCTGGGCATTGGGGGCTACCGTTGGTGCTGGGAGGCGGTAGGGAATTTATGCCCGTTTTGGTTGATGATGGAAGACGATTGTTGTCAGAATTTTTGATGATTAGGTGCATGTCGAAAAATTTGCAGCGCCTATGAGATCGAGCGCCGCCCGCGCTGCGCTTCGCGGGGCAAGCCCGCTCCCACATCTGTTTCGGGCCAATGAGTCCTGTTAAATAGGCGCGCGACCCCTTGTTTGTACGACGCGATATCGAGGCGAGCACCAAAGGCGCCGCGCGCCAATGCTTCAGGCAAAACTGGCCCGAAACAGATGTGGGAGCGGCGGTGCGGCGATCCGACTGGCCCCGCGAAGCGCCGCGCGGGCGGCGCTCGATCTCATAGGCGCTGCTAATCTAACGACATGCCCTTGTAGCCTTCACCTCACCTCAAAAGCTGGCCTTCACCGACACCATGAAATTACGCGGTTCCCCATAGTAGTTGCCAAAGGTCTCTGTCCCGATGCTGGCGTAATAGCGCTTGTCGAACAGGTTGTTGCCGTTAAGCGCCACCGACCAGGTCTCATCGATCCGATACCCGATCCGCCCGTTCCACACCGCATACCCCGCCTGGCTGATCTTCTCGCCACTGGCCGGCGAAAGCCGGAAGTTGTCACTTTGCGCATTCACCCCGGCGCCAATGCTGACCCGCTCCAACGCACCCCCCAAGGTGTACTCACCCCACAAGCGCAACACATGGCGAGGCACATAGCTGTTGAACGCCGCGCCATTCAAACTGCTGTCGATATCATCCAGCGTCTTGGTCTGGGTATAGGTGTACCCCGCCAGCAACTGCAGCCGCTCGATCACTTCACCGCTGAGCTCGGCCTCGAACCCTTGGGCGCGCACCCGGCCGGCGTTCACGTAGCAATAACCATCGGATGACGGGCAAGACGAGTTGAAGTCGGTTTGCGCCTGGTCTTTCTGAATGGTGCGGAACAGGTTGAAGGCGCCGTTCAAACGGCCGTCGTACCAGGCACCCTTGATCCCCAGCTCATAGCTCTGGCCCACCAGCGGTTTGAGCGTCGAGCCGTCTTCTGCCCGGTAGTTGCCTTGCGGGGTGAAGATGTCCGAGTAGCTGGCGTAGGCCGTCAGGTTCTCGTTCAAGTCCAGCAGCACGCCGGCAAATGGTGTGACCTGCCCGGTCTCACGGGTGTTGGAGGGCTGCGATTCACCGCTTCTGATGAAGACGGAATCCGTCTTGGAGTCGTACCAGCTCACCCGGCCACCGACCACCACGGTCAACGGGTCGGCCAGTTTCAAGCGCAGGGTCGAGTAGAGGCCCTTTTGCGTGGTCTTGCTCTTGACCGGCCCGCCGCGCGACGAGTTTTCGATGAAGTAACTGTCATCGGGCTCGGGGATGAACTTGTCGGGGTTGAACACATTCTGGCGCTGCGGCAGAAACGCCACCGAGTAAAAGTCGTCCTTGTTCGAGCGGCTGGCGTTCATGCCCAGCACCAGTTCATGCTGCTGGCCGAACGCGTCGAACTTGCCATCCAGGTAGGCGTCCAGGCCGTAGTCGACCTGGTCGTAGTCATACATGCTGCCCAGCATGCCGGTGGTGTCGATGCCGGGCGTTACCGCGCCCGAAGCGAAGGCGTACTTGATGTCCTGGGTGTTCTTTGTATAAACACTGGCAACTTTGAGCTTCCAGTCTTCATTGACCTGATGGGTGAGGTCGCTGAACACGGTAGTGCGCTTGCTGCGCCAGGTGTTCCAGGAGGGGTCGAGGCAGGTCGAGCGGCTGAGGTTGAGGTCGCTGCGGTCCTTGTAGCGCGGCAGGCCACCCCAGCACGGGTTGGCGTCGACATCTTCATAGGCAACGCCCAGCCCCAGGGTCGTGTCGGGGCTCAGGTCGAAGTCGAGCGCGCCGTAGTACACCTGGTCCTTGCGGTTGGCGTCGTCTACAAAATAGTGCCGGCTCTGCTCGGCCACCACCGCCCGGCCACGCAGGGTGCCGGCCGCGTTCAGCGGGCCGCCGGTGTCGATCTGCCCGCGGTAGTTGTCCCAGCTGCCACCGGACAAGGTGATGTCGGTATGCGCATCGGCAAGGCCACGCTTGCGCACGAAGTTCACCCCGCCTGCAGTGCCGCCCGAGCCCTTCATCATGCCTGCAGCGCCGCGCAGCACTTCGACCCGGTCGTAATACGCCATGTCACTGCTGAAGCTGTCGGCCTGGACATACAGGTTGCCCATGTCCAACGGCACGCCGTCGTACTGGTACTGGCCCGACATGCGGAACCCGCGCGAGTAGAAGTATTTGCCGCCCATGGTCGAGTCGTACACGGTAATGCCCGGCGTCTTCTCCATGACCTGGTCGATGGTGTACAGGTTCTGGTCGTCCATCATCTTGCGCGTCATCACCGTGACCGATTGCGGCGTCTCCTTCAGCGAGTGCTCGCCCTTGCCGATGGTCACCGCGCCGGTGGTGTACGAGCCGCTGTGTTCAGTGGTCGCGCCCAGCACCTGGCTGGTGATGTTGGTGGCCCCCAGCTCCATCGCCGAACCCGAAGACGGCACGGCCCGCAGCACATAGGTACCGTTTGACTGCGGCTCGGCCTGCAGGCCGCTGCCTGCCAGAATCTGGGTGAAGCCTTCGCTGACACCGAATGCCCCTTTGAGCCCTGCGCTGTGCAAGCCGTCGGTCTGCTTGGCATCGAACGACAGCGCAGCCCCCGCTGCACTGGCATAGCGGCTGAGCACTTCGGTCAGGCTGCCCCCGGCAATGTCGAACGTCCTGACGCCGTTCTGCTGCACCGGCACCTGTGCCGCGAACGTCATCATGGGCCAGGCACCCGCAGTGGTTGCCGCCAACAGCCCGACTTTTACCGTCGTCGCCAGACGACCACGCTTGAACACTCCAGACATGCCAATCCTCCCCCAGAAAACGATCAATGAATCCCATTGGGGGATGAGCCGAACGATGCGAACAAAAAGTGCAAAAGCGCCGGAAGTTTTTTCAACTCACAGCGCCAGTGGGCTGTCAGGCGGTGACACGTTGACCCAAAAACGGCTGAAGCGCGTGACGCGCAGCGCAAAGCCACTTTCCAGCGCCGCCAGCGCCCGGTCGGTGTCATCGATCGGGAATGCGCCCGATACCTTCAATTGCGCAATGCGCGGATCGCAGCGCAGCACCCCGCTGCGATAGCGCGACAGGTCGGCAAGCAGTTCGGCCAAGGGGCGATCGAGGGCAATGATGCTGCCTTGCTGCCAAGCCCCCACAGACGCGTCGTTGCGCCGTAGTGCCCCCACCGAGCGGTCAGAAAAGGCAATGGATTGCCCAGCCTCCACACGCACGGCCAGAGCACCGCTGGTCGCCCTGACTTCCACCGCTTTTTCGAGGACCGCCACTTCACCGCCCAGCGCTTGGGCGCGCACGATAAAGCGCGTGCCCAGCGCGCGTACCTGGCCATGCCGGGTGTGCACCGTGAACGGCCGTTGCGCGGGGTCGACAGCAGTGGTGACCAGAATCTCACCGCGCAGCAGTTCCAGCACCCGTTGCTGGCCGTCGTACTTGAGGTTCACCGATGTGTCGGTGTTGAGCAGCAGCGAGCTGCCATCTGCCAGGCGAAATGCGCGGCGTTCACCGACGGCGGTACGGTAGTCGGCAAACTGTTGCTGGGCAGTGTCGCTGCGCCAACCCAGCCAGCCCAGCGACGTCGCCGGCACCACCACGACCACACTGCGCAGCAACTGGCGCCGAGAGCGCTCGGCACCGCGCAGGGCTGGTGCCGCCAGGGCGCCGGGCACGCTTGTCATCTGCTCGGCCACGGCGGCCATGCGTTGCCAGGCTTGACGGTGAACCGGGTCGGCAACCAGCCAGTCGTTCCAGGCGCGGCGGTCGGCATCGGTTGCGATGCCCGAATGAAGCCTTGCGTACCAGCGGGCGGCGACGCTGATGGCTTGCAACTCGGCAGGCGAAAGGCTCATGCCTGTTGCAACTGCATCAAGCAGCAATGCTCCATGGCCTTGGCCATGTAATTGTTGACGCTGCGTACGCTGATGTTCAGTTGCTCGGCAATCTGCGGGTAGGTCAGGCCATCGAACTGCGACAGCATGAATACCTGCTTGACCTTGGTGCCAAGCCCTTGCAGCAGACGGTCGATTTCCACCAGTGCCTGCAACAAAATCGCCTGTTCCTCCAGCGAAGGCTGCAGCGCTTCGGGCAGGGTAGCCAAGGCCTCCAGGTAGGCTTGTTCCAGTGAACGCCGGCGGATCAGATCGATCAACAGGCCTTTGGCGATTCTCGACAGGTAGGGGCGCGGCTCGCGAATGTCCAGCGCGCTGCGTGCCTTGATCACCCGCACGAAGGTGTCTTGCGTCAGGTCGGCGGCATCGAACGCATTGCCCAGGCGCTTGCGCAGCCAACCATTGAGCCAGCCGTGGTGCTCGCAGTACAGGTCGTTGACGGCGCTACGCAGGGATAGATCGTTGGCGGACATGGTGATGGAATAGTTCGCGAGTGGTAATGAATCTTATTGTCGTGCCGGCTGTGGTTGCTTTGCAAGCGCCGCGCTGCTGACGAATGTGTCTTTGCCTCCACGAACGGGTCGCTGCCCTACAGCGATTGAAGAAACGCACGAATCGCCTGGCGCGCCTGGGCACCTAGCGCTACGTAGCGTTGCCGGGCTGTTTCCGCCTCGCCGCCATGCCAGACAATGGCCTCCTCCAAGGTGCGCGCTCGGCCATCGTGCAAGTAACCGCTGCTGGGCGTGATCCGTTCGCTGAGGCCAAGCCCCCACAGCGCAGCAGTGCGCCATTGCCGGCCGTTGGCGAGATAATCCTCACGGCCATCGGCCAGGCCTGGCCCCATGTCATGCAGCAACAGGTCGGTGTACGGCGCAATGTGTTGCTGTGTCAGCGCCGGATAGAGCGGGTGCTTGCCGGTGACCAGCGCGGGGCGATGGCAGGCGGTGCAGCCGATGGCAGAAAACAGCTTTTCGCCCTGCATGACTGCTGGCTCGGTCTGTTGTCGACGGGCAGGTGCCGCCAAGTGAGCGAGGTAGAAGTGCAGGTCGCCGAGCTGCAGGGCGTTCAGCTCGGGGTCGCCGCCCTGCGCCGCGTGGGCGCAAGTCTGTTGAGCGGGCGTGCAGTTTTGCTCCGGGGCCAGCGTCGAGGTGATGCCAAGGTCGCCAAGCATGGCGTGGGCGATCTGTTGGCGCAGGTCTGGCTGGTTGGCCTTGAGGCCAAACCGGCCGCCCTGCGCCGCGTGGGCGCAAGTCTGTTGAGCGGGCGTGCAGTTTTGCTCCGGGGCCAGCGTCGAGGTGATGCCAAGGTCGCCAAGCATGGCGTGGGCGATCTGTTGGCGCAGGTCTGGCTGGTTGGCCTTGAGGCCAAACCGGCCGGCCTCGGCGCGTTGTCGCTCGACGCTCCACACCGCGTTGACGTGCCCCGTCACGCCGTCGGGTTTGGCCTCAGAGGCCATGGCACGCAGGGTGCTCTCGTCAATGGCCTCCAGCAAACCCAGGCCGAATACCGGCGGGCCCACCCTTGCCGAGGTCAACACCGCATCCATCGGCCCATAGGCCAGCTCGCGCAGCTCGACCTTGGGCTTGCGCAGCATCACGGTTTCGCCGTCGCCCAGTTGCACCGCATGTTCTTGCCAGTAGACATGGGCGCGCCCTTCACCCGGCACGCCTGGCACACCCAGTTCGTTGAGCTGGTCACCATAGACCGGGTGCGGCTTTGGCCCACCCTGGGCATCGTGCCCAGGCAGCGACAAGCGCAGCAGCATGCTGCGCATCGGCTGGCCCTGCGCCGGCGCCTGTCCGCGCCCATTCTTGGGGTGGCAGGCGATGCACGAAACCCGGTTGTACAGCGGCCCAAGGCCATCCACTGCTTCGTCTCGGGACGGTGCAACCACCCAGGCCTGACGGAACAGGCTGCGCCCGCGGAAGAAGCGTTCCAGCTGGCCTTCGTCCAGCCCGGCGAATGGCTGAGCAAAGGCTTCACGGTGGGTCGCCGTGTGCGTGGTATCGGCGCTGGCGAGCAGGCTCGTCAGCAAACCGATCGATAACCCGGCAGCGCGCAGGGCGGTCACTGGCCCAGACCATCAAGCAGACGGGACGCCTCTGCCCGGTGACGCGCGGCATTGAACTGCCAGGTGATTTCCCGGCGGCCGAGTTCGTCCTGGTCGCTTGCCGGCGCTTGCGTCATGCCGTTGTCCTGGCGTGCCGCGAACAGTGCCAGTAGCGGCTTCGCCTCGGCCTGCTCGGCATCCAGTGGCGGCGCGGTCAGGTGTTGGCGTATGGCGCTGACGTCCAGCCCAGCCGCTTCGGCCGCGTGCAGTCGAGCCCAGAGCGCGCTCAATGCTTCGTGGGGCATGCCCAGCCATTGGGTAAACAGCGAGCTGACCAGTGCCAGGCGCTCACGGGAGCTGCCGTTGCCATAGTCATAGGCGCCGAGGCCCGCGGCAACGAACGGGTCATGGTAGTTCGCCGGCAAATGCTGGTAGACACTGGGGCGCACGGGCAGTTTGCGGATGTCCGCATCGGCCAACAGCCCCTGGCCTGTTTCGGACAGCACGAACTGCGCAAACGCCCTGGCACCGGCCAACGCCTGGCTGTGGGCGGTAATGGCGATGAACGCCGGGTTGAGGCCGCCATGCGCCGGGTAGACGAAGTCCACCGGCTCGCCATTGGCCTTGGCCGAGGCGACGAAGAAATCAATCGACAAGCCTACCGCTGCGCGCCCGCTGGTCACTTCATCACTGACCAGGGTGCCGCCGCGCGTCACCAGGCGCGCCTGGCCGGCCAGCTCGCTCCAGATGGCCCAGCCGCGCTCCCAGCCATAGGCACGCAACACGATATCCAGCAGTACCGGCGCAAAGCCGACCCGGCCAGGGTCTGGAAGCGCAATGCGTCCGCGCAAGCGGGGGTCGAGCAAGTCGGGCCAGTCCCGCGGTGACGGCACCCCCAATTGGCCCAGCGCCGTGGCGTTGATGGCGAAGCCATACCCCGCCAATTCGGTAGCCTGGTACAGGTGCTGAGGGTCACGCAGTGCCAAACCACCGATCTGTGCGGGCAAGCCCTTCAGGTTGACCCCCAAGGGTTGCCAGCTGCCCGCTTTCGCCAACCGGGCGAAGTTGCCGGGTGAGGGGGCCCAATAGACATCGACACCGCCCTGCCTGGCTTGCAATAGATAGGGCAGGGCATCGAAGCCCTGCCGCCAAAGGATCTGCAGACGGTACTGCGGGTGGGCTTGGGCAAACCCATCCTCGATGCGCGTCATCACTTCCTCGGGGTAGCTGGTCATGACCACCACGGTTTGCGGGGCAGCGCTCAGCAGCGTGCTGAAGGTCAGCAGCAGGCCTGCCAGCCAGCGGTTACAGCGGCGCATTGAATTGCACGAAGTATTGGCGGCCCATTTCAGGGTAACCCTCGCTGTACTCATACAACCGGTCGAACAGGTTGCGCACGCCGCCCTCGATCAACACGTCGTTGCTGAACCGGTACCCGCTCTTGAGGTTGTACACGGCGTAGCCTGGTGCCGTTTGATTGCCGTCCGAGGTGTTGTAGCGACGCGATGCGGCCTCCACGCTGGCGGTGTGTTGCCAGGCGGCCAGATGCCAGGAGGCCGAGCCGAAGAAACTGTGGCGTGGGGTGTCGGTGGGGTGCAAATCGCGGTTGCTGAGGTTCTTCCGGTCAAGCCAGGTGTAGTTGGCCGCCAATTCCCAATCCCCCAGGTCGCCGTTGATGCCAAGTTCGACGCCCTGGTTTCGCGCTTTGGCGATGTTCTGGTACTGGCCACAGGGCGCGGCGCAGTTCGCCTGTGCGGGCACTGTAACGTTCTGGATGGAATCTTCGATGTTGGCAACGAACAGCGCCGCATCGAGCTTCCATTGTGGGGCCACCTGGCCGCTGTAGCCGAGCTCGTAGTGGGTCGCTCGCTCGGACTTCAGGTCCGGGCTGGGGATGACGGTGCCAAAGCGGGTCGAGTAGCGATCCTTGATGGTCGCGAAGCGGCTTTTGCGTGCAACCGTCAGGCGCAGTTGGCCGTTGTCGTCGGTGCCCAGCAGCGGGTTGGTATTGGCGAACAGGCCCAGCTGCGCGTTGACGGCGTCGTTGCTGCCGGTGGGTTCGTCGTAGAGCATGGGCCGCGACGGCGAGCTGGCGTTGGTGCCGTAATTCTGTGCGTCCAGGCTTTTGCGGTAGTTATAGGAGATGCCGCCGACCACGCTGAATATTTCGTTCAGGCGCAGGGTGTCTTCCAGGGCAATCGACTGGGTCTGGTCACGGAAATAGGTCTGGGGGTTGGCGCCATCGCGGGAACGGTGCACATCGTCCTTGAAGTGGTAGGCAATGCCCAGGCGGTTGGCCTCGCTCAAGGCCAGGTCACCCTCTACCGAAAAGCCGCTGCTCTCATCATCGTATTTGCTGGGGAAACCCGGCTGCAACGCTCCGACCACGCCGTTGCGATAGGTGTAACTCTCCAGCGAGTTCTTGAAGGTGTCGTGGTAAACGCGGGTTTTCAGGGCGTGCTCGCCGAAGCCGGTCTTGGTGGCGATGAACACACTGGTGTTGTCTGAGCGCGGCCACTCCCACCAACGCGCACGTTGGCCGGTCGTTGGCAGGTCGCCGGCGTAGGTTGGCTGGCCCTTGCGCCCTTCCTGCTGAACGTAGCCGAGCACGTACTCATCGGTTTCGTTGGGTGTGAAGCCAATTTTGAAGCTGAATTTGCTGTCGCGGTGTTTACTGTTCTCGCGGCGCCCCGGGCCTTGCTGGCTATTGGTCGGTTTGAAGTCATCGGGCAGCAGGGTGTAGTCGTAATCGACATACGACACCCCACCCTGAACCCACCACAGGCCCTGGTTGGAACCTACGTTGGCGTAACTGCGGTAGGCGTTCACGTTGCCGTGGTCGGTGAGTTCCAGCCCGCCACCCACTTCGCCTTCGAACGCATCCGTCGGGCGACGGGTGATCAGGTTGATCGCCCCGCCCAGGGTGTTGGGCCCGTACAGCAGCGAGGCGAAGCCCTTGTCCACCTGGATGCGCGACAGGTCGTAGGTGGTGAAGCGGCCGAGGTCGATGTTGCCGTCATAAGGCACGTAGGTGGGGATGCCGTCGATGAACACCGGCACCTGCAGGCGATCGAAGCCACGCACGAAAACCACCTGCTCGGCGCGACCGCCGATGTACCCGAGGTTGACCCCAGGGGCCAGGGTCAGTGCGCTGCCGACGGTTTCGCGATCGTGCAGCCGAATGTCTTTCAAGTCGACGACGCTACCACCCGTGGACAGCGTTTCGTCCCGTGGTGCGGAAATCTGGATTTCGCCGAGGGTGAAGGTGTTTTTCTCTTCGGCGAGGACAGGCTGTGCACCGAGGGCTGCGACGGCAACCATCAAGGTACGCGGTGATAGCGGCTTCATTACTGCTCCTTTGTCGGCCATGGCGTTGGCGGTACCTGGCGACGTTATATATTGTTGTATATAGCGATAGGCGAGTCTTGGCGGATCACGGCCTCCCCAGGACGTGATCAGCCAGCGCTCGAAAATAATGATGGGATGGCAGAAGGCCAACCGCGACGAATCCTAGCGTTGTTTACCGGTCGTTACAACGCTATATACCAAAATGTATAACGATTGGTTGGCGGGGCCGCCTCAGGCGTGAGTGTTCTGGGGGATTTTGCTGCTTGAGGTCAAAAAGGCGGCAGGGGTATGTTTTGGAAATGCCCTACAAGGAAGCGGTAAAGTCTGATTCTCAAGTGTCTCTGGCGGCACCTATGGCTTGAGCTGCGCCGCCTCGAAACCTCAGCCTGATGTATCAACTTCCAAAAACGCCGCTTCCAGCAACTGCCGCGTATACGCATGCTGCGGCGCATGGAAGATGGCCTGCGCATCCCCTTGCTCCACCACCTGCCCCTGCTTGATCACCATCAGCTGATGGCTCAACGCCTTGACCACTGCCAGGTCGTGGCTGATGAACAGGTAGGTCAGGTTGTACTTCTGCTGCAGGCTGCGCAGCAACTCCACCACCTGCCGCTGCACCGTCCGGTCCAGCGCCGACGTCGGCTCATCCAGCAGAATCAACGCCGGCTTCAACACCAGTGCCCGTGCAATCGCAATGCGCTGGCGCTGGCCGCCGGAGAACTCGTGCGGGTAGCGGTGCCGGGTGCGCGGGTCCAGCCCCACTTCCTCCAGCGCCGCAATGATCGCCGCCTCTTGCTCTTCAGCCGTACCGATGCGGTGAATCCGTAGCCCTTCGCCCACGATGTCCGCCACGCACATGCGTGGGCTCAGGCTGCCGAACGGGTCCTGGAACACCACCTGCATCTGCCGCCGCAGCGGGCGCACTTCCTTCTGGTTCAACCCTTCGAGGTGCTGGCCATGAAAGCGAATGCCGCCCTGGCTTGAAATCAAGCGCAAGATGGCCAGCCCGAGCGTCGATTTGCCCGAGCCACTCTCACCGACAATCCCCAGCGTCTGCCCCTGGGGCAAGCTGAAGTTGATGCCGTCCACCGCCTTCACATGGTCGACCGTGCGCCGCAAGAAGCCTTTCTTGATCGGGAACCAGACCTTGAGGTCATCCACTTCAAGCAACGGCGCACCGACCGGGTTGTGGGCAGGCTGGCCGCTTGGTTCGGCATTGATCAGCATCTGCGTGTAGTGATGCTGCGGCGCACTGAACAGCGTCGCGCAATCGGCCTGCTCGACAATCTGCCCACGTTGCATCACGCACACGCGGTGGGCGATCCGCCGCACCAGGTTGAGGTCATGGCTGATCAACAGCAGCGCCATCCCCAGCCGCGCCTGCAGTTCCTTGAGCAGGTCGAGAATCTTCAACTGCACGGTCACATCCAGCGCCGTGGTCGGTTCATCGGCAATCAGCAACTCCGGCTCGTTGGCCAGCGCCATGGCGATCATCACCCGCTGGCGCTGGCCGCCCGACAGTTCATGGGGCAGTGCCTTGAGGCGTTTGTGGGGGTCGGGAATACCCACCAGCTCGAGCAGTTCCAGGGTCCGTGCGGTGGCTTGCTTGCCGGTCAGGCCCTTGTGCAGCAAGAGGATCTCGTTGATCTGCTTCTCGATGCAGTGCAAGGGGTTCAGCGAGGTCATCGGCTCCTGGAAGATCATCGCAATGCGGTTGCCACGAATATGCCGCAGGGCCTTCTCGCTCTGCTGCAGCAGGTCCTTGCCCTCGTAGTGGATGCTGCCGCTGGGGTGGCGGGCGAGGGGGTAGGGCAGCAGGCGCAGGATCGAGTGGGCGGTCACCGACTTGCCCGAGCCGCTCTCGCCGACCAGGGCCAGGGTCTCGCCCTTGCGGATGTCGAAGCTGATGCCGTCGACCACGCGGTTGACCTGCTCGCCGGTGACGAACTCCACCGCAAGATCACGCACTTCGATCAGGTTGTGTTCGCTCATGTCATTTCCTTGGGTCGAAGGCATCGCGGGCGGATTCACCGATGAACACCAGCAAGCTCAGCATCACCGCCAGCACGGCGAAAGCACTGATGCCAAGCCACGGCGCCTGCAGGTTGGATTTACCCTGGGCGACCAGCTCGCCCAGCGACGGCGAGCCGGCGGGCAGGCCGAAGCCGAGGAAGTCCAGGGCGGTCAGCGTGCCGATGGCGCCCGTGAGGATGAACGGCATGAAGGTCATGGTCGAGATCATCGCGTTGGGCAGGATGTGCCGGTACATGATCGCGCCGTTGCGCATGCCCAGGGCGCGGGCGGCGCGCACGTATTCGAGGTTGCGGCCACGCAGGAACTCGGCGCGCACCACGTCCACCAGGCTCATCCACGAGAACAGCAGCATGATCCCCAGCAGCCACCAGAAGTTGGGCTGCACGAAACTGGCGAGGATGATCAGCAGGTACAGCACCGGCAACCCCGACCAGATTTCCAGGAAGCGCTGGCCGGCAAGGTCCACCCAGCCCCCGTAGAACCCCTGCAGGGCGCCGGCGATGACGCCGATGATGGAGCTGAGGATGGTCAGCGTCAGGGCGAACAGCACTGAAACGCGGAAGCCGTAGATCACTCGCGCCATCACGTCGCGGCCCTGGTCGTCGGTGCCCAGCCAGTTGTCCGCCGAAGGTGGGGCCGGCGCCGGCACCTTGAGGTCGTAGTTGATGCTCTGGTAGCTGAACGGGATCGGCGCCCACAGCACGAAGCTGTCCTTGTTGGCCAGCAGCTCGCGGATGTACGGGCTTTTGTAGTTGGCTTCCAGCGGGAACTCGCCGCCGAAGGTCGTCTCTGGGTAGCGCTTGAAGGCGGGGAAGTACCACTCGCCGTCGTAGCGCACGGCAATCGGTTTGTCGTTGGCGATCAGCTCGGCACCCAGGCTCAGGCCGAACAGGATGAGGAACAGCCACAACGACCACCAACCTCGGCGGTTGGCCTTGAAGCGCTCGAAGCGCCGTCGGTTGAGAGGGGACAAGGCCATGTCAGTGCTCCCGGCTGGCGAAGTCGATACGTGGATCGACCAGGGTGTAGGTCAGGTCGCCGATCAGTTTCACCACCAGCCCGAGCAGGGTGAAGATGAACAGGGTGCCGAAGACCACCGGGTAGTCGCGGTTGATCGCCGCCTCGAAGCTCATCAGGCCCAGGCCGTCGAGCGAGAAGATCACCTCGATCAGCAGCGAGCCTGTGAAGAAGATGCCGATGAAGGCCGAAGGGAAGCCGGCGATCACCAGCAGCATGGCGTTACGGAACACATGCCCGTACAGCACCCGTGAGCGGCTCAGGCCCTTGGCCTTGGCGGTGACCACGTACTGCTTGTTGATCTCGTCGAGGAAGCTGTTTTTGGTCAGCAGGGTCATGGTGGCGAAGTTGCCGATGACCAGCGCGGTGATGGGCAATACCAGGTGCCAGAAGTAGTCCAGCACCTTGCCGGTGGTGGACAGCTCGTCGAAGTTGTTCGAGGTCAGCCCGCGCAGCGGGAACCAGTCGAAGTAACTGCCGCCGGCGAACAGCACGATCAGCAGGATGGCGAACAGGAACGCCGGGATGGCATAGCCGACGATGATCGCCGAGCTGGTCCAGACATCGAAGTGGCTGCCGTGGCGCACGGCCTTGGCGATGCCTAGCGGGATAGACACCAGGTACATGATCAGCGTGCTCCACAACCCCAGTGAGATCGACACCGGCATCTTCTCGATGATCAGGTCGATGACCTTGGCATCGCGGAAGAAGCTGTCGCCGAAGTCCAGCTGGGCGTAGTTCTTGACCATGATCCACAGGCGTTCAGGCGGCGATTTGTCGAAGCCGTACATGCGCTCGATCTCGGCGACCAATGCCGGGTCCAGGCCCTGGGCGCCGCGGTAGCTGGAGCCGGCCACGGAGACCTCGGCACCGCCACCGGCGATGCGGCTGGTGGCGCCTTCGAAGCCTTCGAGCTTGGCGATCATCTGCTCGACCGGGCCGCCAGGCGCGGCCTGGACGATGATGAAGTTGATGACCAGGATGCCGAACAGGGTCGGGATGATCAGCAGCAGGCGGCGCAGGATATAGGCCAGCATCTCAGTTGGCCTCGGCCGGGGTGGCGTCGCTGACAGCCGGGGTCACGCCGGGCTTGATCCACCAGGTGTCGATGCCGATGTCGTACTTGGGCGACACCTTGGGGTGGCCGATGTGGTTCCAGTAGGCCACGCGCCAGGTCTTGATGTGCCAGTTGGGGATCACGTAGTAGCCCCACAGCAGTACCCGGTCGAGTGCGCGCGCATGGTTGATCAGGCTCTGGCGTGATTCGGCATTGATCAACTGCTCTACCAACTGGTCGATGGCCGGGTCGCGCAGGCCGATGAAGTTGCGGCTGCCAGGGTTGTCGGCAGCGGCACTGGACCAGAACTCGCGCTGTTCGTTGCCCGGCGAATTGGACTGCGGGTAACCCCCGACGATCATGTCGAAGTCGCGAGAGCGCAGGCGGGTGATGTACTGCGAAACGTCGACCCGGCGGATGTTCAGGTCAATGCCCAGGTCGGCGAGGTTACGCTTGAACGGCAGCAGGATGCGCTCGAACTCGGTCTGGGCCAGCAGAAACTCGATGGACACCGGCTTGCCGTCCTTGTCGACCATCTTGTCGTCGACGATCTTCCAGCCGGCGTCCTGAAGCAGCTTGTAGGCCTGGCGCTGCTGTTCGCGGATCATGCCGCTGGCGTCGGTGACCGGGTTGTGGAAAGCCTCGCTGAAGACTTGCTCGGGCACTTTGCCGCGCAGCGGTTCGAGAATTTTCAGCTCGTCAGGCGTGGGCACGCCCCGGGCGGCCATGTCGGAGTTTTCGAAGTAGCTGCCGGTGCGGGTGTAGGCACCGTTGAACAGCTGCTTGTTGGTCCACTCGAAGTCCAGCAGCAGGCTTAGCGCCTGGCGCACGCGGATGTCCTGGAACACCGGTTTGCGCAGGTTGAAAATGAAGCCCTGCATGCCGGTGGGGTTGCCGTTGGGCAGCTCTTCCTTGATCAGGCGGCCATCGCGGACCGCCGGGACGTTGTAGGCGGTGGCCCAGTTTTTTGCGCTGACCTCCAGCGCATAGTCGAACGCCCCGGCCTTCAATGCCTCCAGTGCGACGGCCGTGTCGCGGTAGGAGTCGAAGGTCATGGCATCGAAGTTGAACTGGCCGCGGTTGATCGGCAGGTCCTTGGCCCAGTAGTCCTTGACCCGCTCGTAGCGGATGGTGCGCCCGGCCTTGACCTCGGCGACCTTGTACGGGCCGCTGCCCAGGGGGATTTCCAGGTTGCCGCGGTTGAACTCGCGGCTTTCGTACCAGTGCTTGGGCAGTACCGGCAGTTGGCCCAGAATCAGCGGCAGTTCGCGGTTGTTCTGGTGCTTGAACTTGAACAGCACCCGTAGCGGGTCTTCGGCGACCACTTCGGCGACGTCGCCGTAGTATTGGCGGTACAGCGGTGCGCCGTCCTTGATCAGGGCGTTGAAGGTGAACACCACATCCTCAGCGCGCATCGGGTGGCCGTCATGGAAGCGCGCTTCGGGGCGCAGGTAGAAGCGTACCCAGCTGTTGTCCTGGGCCTTTTCGATCTTGCCGGCGACCAGGCCGTATTCGGTGAACGGCTCGTCCAGGCTCTGGCGCATCAACGTGTCGTAGATGACGCTGATGTTCTCGGCCGACACGCCCTTGTTGATGAACGGGTTGAGGCTGTCGAAGCCACCGAAGCTGGACTGGCGGAAGGTGCCGCCCTTGGGGGCATCCGGGTTGACGTAGTCGAAGTGCTGGAAGTTGGCCGGGTACTTGGGCGCCTCGTCGTAGAGCGTAAGCGCGTGTTGCGGCGCGGCCAGGGCCGGAAGGCTCAGGCAGGCCAGCAGCAGGCTGCCGGCCAGCCGGCGCAGGCGGTGCGTTGGCATCATTGGGCTTTCTCCGAAGTCTTGATCCACCAGCTGTTCAGCCCCAGGGTATAGGGCGGCGTGGTGACAAAGGCGAACCGGTTGCGGTAGGCCAGGCGGTGATTGTCGAGGTACCAGTTGGGGATCATGTAGTACTGCCATGAAAGCACGCGGTCCAGGGCGCGGGCGGCGGCCACCTGGTCATCGCGGGTGCGCGCGGCGAGCAAGGTGTCGAGCAGGTGGTCGACCACCGGGTCCTTGACCCCAGCATAGTTCTTGCTGCCTTTGGTCGAGGCCTGGCTTGAGTGAAAGTACAGCCACTGTTCGAGGCCGGGGCTCAAGGTCTGGTTCAGGGTCATCAGAATCATGTCGAAATCGAACTGGTCCAGGCGTTGTTTGTACTGGGCGCGGTCCACGGTACGCAAGCGTGCGTCGATACCGATGCTGGACAGATTTTCGACATAAGGTTGCAGGATGCGTTCGAGGTTGGGGTTAACCAGCAGCAACTCCAGGCGCAGTTGCTGGCCTTTGCTGTCCACCAGGCGCTGGCCGTTCAGCTTCCAGCCGGCTTCGCCAAGCAGGCTCAGGGCCTCGCGCAGGGTCTGGCGGTTGATGCCGCGGCCGTCGGTCTGGCTGACCTTGTAGGGTTCGCTGAACAGTTTTTCCGGCAACTGGTCACGGAACGGTGCCAGCAACAGCCACTCCTTGCCGGTGGGCAGGCCGGTGGCGGCGAATTCGCTGTTGGGGTAATAGCTGGTCGAGCGGCGGTAGGCGCTGCTGAACAGGGCGCGGTTGGTCCACTCGAAGTCGAGCATCAGCCCCAGCGCCTGGCGCACTCGGGGGTCGCTGAAGGCAACCCTGCGGCTGTTCATGAACAGGCCTTGGGTCTGGGTTGGGATGCGGTGCGGGATCTGTGCCTTGATCACATCGCCACGGCGTACCGCCGGGAAGTTGTAGCCATTGGCCCAGTTCTTTGCCTGGTGCTCGATGTAGATGTCGAACTCACCGGCCTTGAACGCCTCGAACGCCACGGTGGCGTCGCGGTAGAACTCGTACTCGACCCGGTTGAAGTTGTACTTGCCGCGGTTGACCGCAAGGTCCTTGCCCCAGTAGTTCTTTACCCGCTCGAACACCAGGCGGCGCCCGGGCAACACCTGGGTGATGCGATAGGGCCCACTGCCCAGCGGCGGCTCGAAGGTGGTGGCCTTGAAGTCGCGGCCTTGCCAGTAGTGCTTGGGCAACACCGGCATTTCACCCAGGCGCAGGATCAGCAGCGGGTTGCCGGCACGCTTGAAGACAAAGCGAATACGCAGGGGGCCGAGGATGTCCACCCGCTGCACTTCTTGCAGGTTGGTGCGGTAGATGGGGTGGCCATCCTTGAGCAGCGTGCGATAGGAGAACGCCACGTCCGCCGCGGTGATCGGGCGGCCGTCATGGAAGCGTGCCTGCGGGCGCAGGTTGAACACCACCCAGCTGCGGTCTTCGCTGTACTCCACCGAGCGCGCGATCAGGCCGTAGCTGGAGGTGGGTTCGTCGCCCGAGGGGTCGTACTGCCCGGTGCCGATCATCAGCGGTTCGTTCAGTTCGCTGATGCCGTACTGCTGGAAGTTCGGCGTGGTAATCGGGCTCGAACCCTTGAAGGTGTAAGGGTTGAGCGTGTCGAAGGTACCGAATGCCATGGCCCGCAAGGTGCCGCCTTTGGGCGCTTGCGGGTTGACCCAGTCGAAGTGGGTGAATGTGGCTGGGTACTTGAGCATGCCGAACTGCGCGTATCCGTGGCTTTCGCTCACCATCGCGACGGCGGGAAAGCTCAAGGCCAGGCTGAGTGACAGCAGGAGGGGACGTATCAAGTCGGCATCCGATCCAGAGGCGTTGGGCTTTGATCGAGTACAGTAACAGCTTGGTGGGGTTGGAAAAAGAGAGGTTTTGAAGGCGGTTGATCGTTTGAGGAAAGCTAAACCTGCAGGAGCGGCCTTGCGTCGCGAAAGGGCCGCAAAGCGGCCCCTGGCATTACATCAGTGAGAGAGGTAAACGGTCAGCGTCTGCCCTGGCTTGAGCGCATGCCCGCTGCGCGGGTTCCAGCGCTTGAGGTGTTTCATTTCGACATTGAAACGCTTGGCCACCAGGTACAGCGAGTCACCCTTGCGTACTTTGTACTGGGTCGAGCGTTTCGAGGACGCCGCCACCCGGTTACCGGCGGCACTCGGCGCATTTCCGCCGCGCAGAGCCAGTACCTGGCCGGCCCGGAGGCTGTTGCCGGACATACGGTTCCAGCGCTTGATGTCCCTGACCGATACGCGGTTCGCCTTGGCAATGCTGCCCAGGTTGTCGCCACGCTTGACCCGGTAGCTGCGCGCTGCCACTGGGGCCTTGGCTTCGGCCACGGCGCGGGCGAACACGGCCTTGTTCGGCTGCAGGCTGATCAACTGCTCAGGCTTGAGGTTGGACAGGCTGGCGGACAGCAGTTGCGCCTTGGCGGTGGGCACCAGCAATTGCTGGGGGCCGTCTACAGTCATGCGCTTCTTGAAGGCCGGGTTGAGCTGGATCAGCTCGTCTTCGTCGATGTCGGCGAACGCCGCAACGCGCGAAAGGTCGAGGCGATCATTGATGGCGACCGCCTCGAAGTAGGGTTCGTTGGCAATCGGGTTCAAGTTGACGCCATAGGCATCCGGAGTGGACACCACCTGCGACAGGGCCAGCAGTTTAGGCACGTAGTCGCGGGTTTCCTGCGGCAGGGGCAGGTTCCAGTAATCGGTTGGCAGGCCGAGCTTTTCGTTGCGTTCGATGGCGCGGCTGACCGTGCCTTCACCGGCATTGTAGGCGGCCAGGGCCAGCAACCAGTCGCCGTTGAACATGTCGTGCAGGCGGCTCAGGTAGTCCAGCGCGGCGTTGGTCGAGGCGGTCACGTCGCGACGGCCGTCATAGAAGTTGGTTTGGCGCAGGTTGAAGTGGCGGCCGGTGGACGGGATGAACTGCCACATGCCTGCCGCATGGGCGCGCGAGTAGGCCATCGGGTTGTAGGCGCTTTCGATGGCTGGCAGCAGCGCCAGCTCCAGCGGCATATCGCGTTCTTCGAGGCGCTCGACGATGTAGTGCAGGTAGAGGCTGCCGCGCTCGCCGGCGCTTTCGATGAAGCGCGGGTTGCTGGCGAACCACAGGCGCTGCTGCTCGATGCGCGGGTTGACGTCGATGCTGTCCTGCAGGGTGAAGCCCTGGCGCATGCGCTCCCACACGTCCTGCGGCACCTGCTCGGCCGGCTTGATCAGTAGCGGGGCCGGCTTGTGCTTGATCCGCGCCTGATAGTTGTGCGCGCGAACGCTATCGGATTCGTCGAGCTGACGGGTGCTCTGGCAGCCCACCAACGTGGCGGCCAGGGCCAGCGCACTGATTTGGGCCAGACGCGTCAGGGCGACGGAATGAGAGGTTCTGCGGCTACGGGAAGACATCGGCTGGGACAGGTATCCGGGCGAAAAATTTCGGCGATTCTAGAAACCGCTACCGGCCTGGTCAACCTTTGACCCTCACTTGCGATATATCTTGAGGTTATCAGAAGGTGTCCTTCCAAGACCTCAAGGCAGCAAAAACAGCGACATGCGTGGTGTTTGAATGTCCCTTCCATTCGTCTGCTTTTTGTTTAACGGATGTTTCAGTCGTGCGAATAAAGGGGTTGGTAAGCCGTTCCAGGCCAATCGTTGATGGCAATGTGATGCGATTGTCGGCGCGTAGCCGGGTAACCTCGTCGAAGCGCTGCAGAACGTGCGGGTTTTGTGGCTCCACTGCCTTGGCAAAGCGCAGGTTGCTCAGCGTGTATTCGTGGGCGCAATACACCTCAGTGTGCGCCGGCAGGGCGGCCAGGCGCTGCAGGGAAGGGTGCATCTGTTCGGCAGTGCCTTCGAACATGCGCCCGCAACCGGCGGCGAACAGCGTGTCGCCACTGAACAGCAAGGGTGTGGCTGGTTGCGCTGAGTAAAAGGCGATATGCCCCAGTGTATGGCCAGGTACGCCGATGACCTGGAACGCCAAGCCCAGCACGCTGATTTCATCGCCGTCTGCCAGTGCGGCGTCGCGGGCGGGAATCTGCTCGTTGGCCGGGCCGTAGACCTTGGCGCCGGTCAATTGCTTGAGCCGTTCGACACCGCCGACATGGTCGTTGTGATGGTGGGTCACGAGGATATCGCTCAATATCCAGTCGGGGTTGGCCGCCAGCCAACGTTCCACTGGGCCGGCGTCGCCGGGGTCGACCACCGCGCAACGGCGTTTGGCAGTATCCTGTAACAACCAGATGTAGTTGTCGGAGAAAGCGGGGAGAGCATCGATCTGTATCATGGTGCGGATCCGTATCGCCAAGCGTGGGACATGAGGGCATCTTAGCCGCGATGGCGTGGCACGAGAACCTTCGAGGGAGAACGCAATGACCGACCAAGCCTTTGCCCAGGCCGACCCCGATTGGGTCGAGCTGATCAGCCTGGCCCGTGAGTGGTTCAATGGCCCGCTCGGCCAGTTGATGCTCAAAGAAGAGGAAAAACTGCTGGAAGAAGAGCTGGGGCGCTTCTTTGGCGGTTACCTGGTGCACTATGGGCCCTGTGCCGAAGCGCCGCCCAGCGCGCCCCAGGTGCAGCGCAACGTGCGCCTCGGGGCACCCTTGCCGGGCGTGGAAATCGTCTGTGAAGAGCAGGCCTGGCCATTGAGCGAGCATGCTGCCGACGTGGTGGTGCTGCAGCATGGCCTGGACTTCAGCCTCACCCCCCATGGCTTGTTGCGCGAGGCCGCCAGCGCCGTTCGCCCGGGTGGGCACCTGCTGATTGTCGGCATTAACCCCTGGAGCAGTTGGGGCATGCGCCACCTGTTCAGCCATGGCGCCCTGCGCAAGGCCCGCTGCATCTCGCCTTCGCGGGTTGGCGACTGGCTCAACCTGCTCGGCTTCGCGCTGGAGAAACGCCGCTTCGGGTGCTATCGTCCGCCGCTTGCCTCGCCGGCCTGGCAGCAACGCCTGGCAGGCTGGGAGCGGGTGGCGGGCGGCTGGCAAATTTCCGGCGGCGGCGTGTACCTGCTGGTGGCGCGCAAGATGGTGGTCGGCCTGCGGCCGTTGCGCCTGGAACGCCGCGAGCCCATGGGCAAACTGCTGCCGCTGCCGCTGGCCAAGGTCAACCGTACGGTGGCCAATCCTGATACTGAAAAGCACTGAACAAGAGTGGTACATGAGCGATAGCGTCGAAATGTTTACCGATGGCGCCTGCAAGGGCAACCCTGGCCCTGGCGGCTGGGGCGTGCTGATGATCTACAAGGGCGTCGAGAAGGAACTGTGGGGCGGCGAACGCGAGACCACCAACAACCGCATGGAGCTGATGGCCGCGATCCAGGGCCTGATGTCGCTCAAGCGTGAATGCGAGGTAGTGCTGACCACCGACTCGCAGTACGTGATGAAAGGCATCAACGAATGGATGGTCAACTGGAAGAAACGGGGCTGGAAGACTGCAGCCAAGGAGCCGGTGAAAAACGCCGACCTCTGGCAGTTGCTCGACGAACAGGTCAACCGGCACAAGGTGAGCTGGAAGTGGGTGCGCGGCCACATCGGCCACCCGGGCAACGAACGGGCCGACCAGCTGGCCAACCGCGGGGTCGATGAGGTGCGCGCCCAGCGTTGAGCTGGGGTACAATCGCGTCCTTTGTAACTGATGCAAGTTGGAGCCCCCGCGTGGAGCAGCAGCAAGATAAACGCCTGGTCATTCTCGATACCGAAACCACCGGCATGCCGGTCAGCGAAGGCCATCGCATCATCGAGATCGGCTGTGTCGAGGTCATGGGCCGTCGCCTGACCGGGCGGCATTTCCACGTCTACCTGCAACCGGATCGCGAGAGTGACGAGGGCGCCATCGGCGTTCACGGCATCACCGACAGCTTCCTGATCGGCAAGCCGCGCTTCGCCGAGGTTGCGGATGAATTCTTCGAGTTCATCCAGGGCGCCACGCTGGTCATCCACAACGCGGCGTTCGACGTTGGCTTCATCAACAACGAGTTCGCCCTGCTGGGCCAGCACGACCGCGCCGACCTTGCGCAGCATTGCACCATCCTCGATACCCTGTTGCTGGCGCGTTCCCGTCACCCGGGGCAGCGCAACAGCCTCGACGCGTTGTGCAAACGCTACGACATCGACAACTCGGGCCGTGAGCTGCACGGCGCACTGCTCGACTCGGAACTGCTGGCCGACGTTTACCTGGCAATGACCGGCGGCCAGACCAGCCTGTCGCTGGCCGGGCAAGGTGCTGACGGCGACAGTGACGGGCAGGGCGGTGGCGGCAGCGAGATCCGCCGTATTACCGGCCGTGCACCTGGGCGGGTGATCATGGCCAGTGCCGAAGAGCTGGAAGCGCATGCCGAACGGCTGGCGGCGATCGCCAAATCGGCGGGGGCGCCGGCGATGTGGCAGGCGTTGAGCGAAGCCCCTGCACCTTGACCATGCGCCCTTTGTAGGAGCGGCCTTGCCGGGGCGCCGGACCGGTCGGAAAGGGGCGCGTAGCGGCCCCGGCAATCTCTGCAGCGACACAGAACCTGGGGCCGCTACGCGACCCTTTCGCGACACAAGGCCGCTCCTACAACTACCCTGAAAAGGACACCCCGTCCTGCAGAGGTAGCTGCCTGATGTACAAGGACCTCAAGTTCCCCATCCTCATCGTCCACCGTGCGATCAAGGCCGACAGTGTTGCCGGTGACCGCATCCGGGGTATCGCCGAGGAGTTGCGCCAGGACGGCTTTGCCATCCTGGCCGCAGCGGACCACGCCGAAGCGCGCCTGGTCGCGGCCACCCACCACGGCCTGGCCTGCATGCTGATCGCCGCCGAGGGCGTGGGCGAGAGCACTCACCTGCTACAGAACATGGCCGAGCTGATTCGCCTGGCCCGTTTGCGCGCACCTGACCTGCCGATTTTTGCGTTGGGCGAACAGGTCACCCTGGAGAACGCCCCCGCCGAGGTCATGAGCGAGCTGAACCAGTTGCGCGGCATTCTCTATCTGTTCGAAGACACCGTGCCGTTTCTTGCGCGCCAGGTGGCACGCGCCGCCCACAGCTACCTTGACGGCCTGCTGCCGCCGTTTTTCAAAGCCTTGGTGCAACACACCGCGCAATCCAACTACTCCTGGCACACACCGGGGCACGGCGGCGGTGTGGCCTACCACAAGAGCCCGGTGGGCCAGGCCTTTCACCAGTTTTTTGGCGAAAACACCCTGCGTTCGGACTTGTCCGTTTCAGTGCCGGAGCTGGGTTCGCTGCTCGACCACACCGGCCCCTTGGCCCAGGCAGAGGCCAGGGCTGCACGCAACTTCGGCGCCGACCACACGTTTTTCGTGATCAACGGCACCTCCACTGCCAACAAGATCGTCTGGCACGCCATGGTCGGCCGTGATGACCTGGTGCTGGTGGACCGCAACTGCCACAAATCGGTGGTCCACGCGATCATCATGACCGGGGCCATTCCCATTTACCTGTGCCCCGAGCGCAACGAGCTGGGCATCATCGGCCCGATACCCCTCAGTGAGTTCAGCCCTGCATCGATCCAGGCGAAGGTCCAGGCCAACCCCCTGGCGCGTGATCGCGGGCAGCGGATCAAGCTGGCAGTGGTCACCAATTCCACCTACGACGGCCTGTGCTACCACGCCGGGATGATCAAGCAGACGCTGGGGGCCAGTGTCGAGGTGCTGCACTTTGACGAGGCCTGGTTCGCCTACGCGGCGTTTCACGAGTTCTTCGAAGGGCGCTATGCCATGGGCACGGCCTGCGCTGCTGACAGCCCGCTGGTGTTCAGCACCCACTCCACGCACAAGCTGTTGGCGGCCTTCAGCCAGGCGTCGATGATCCATGTGCAGGAGGGTGCCAGCCGCCAGCTGGACCGTGACCGCTTCAACGAAGCGTTCATGATGCACATCTCGACGTCGCCGCAGTACAGCATCCTAGCGTCACTGGACGTGGCCTCGACCATGATGGAGGGGCCGGCCGGGCGCTCGCTGTTGCAGGAAATGTTCGACGAGGCGTTGAGCTTTCGCCGGGCGCTGGCCAACCTGCGCAAGCATATTGCCGCTGCCGACTGGTGGTTCAGCATCTGGCAACCGCCAGCGGCAGAGGGCATACAGCACCTTGCCGCGCAGGACTGGCAGCTTCAGCCGGGGGCTGAGTGGCATGGTTTTGGTGAAGTGGCGGGCAACTACGTGTTGCTCGACCCGCTGAAGGTGACCTTGGTCATGCCCGGCTTGAGCGCAGGGGGTGTGTTGGGCGAGCAGGGTATTCCGGCGGCGGTGGTCAGCAAGTTTCTATGGGAGCGCGGCCTGGTGGTGGAAAAAACCGGCCTGTACAGCTTCCTGGTGCTGTTCTCCATGGGCATCACCAAGGGCAAGTGGAGCACCTTGCTGACAGAGCTACTGGAGTTCAAACGCCACTATGACGGCAATACCCGGTTGAGCGCTTGCCTGCCGAGTGTGGTGGCAGCGGACACTTCACGTTATCAAGGCATGGGGTTGCGCGAGCTGTGTGACCAGCTTCACGAGTGCTACCGCGCCAATGCCACGGCCAAGCAGCTCAAACGGTTGTTCACAAGCTTGCCGGAGGTTGCCGTCAGCCCGGCACGGGCCTATGACCAGATGGTATGCGGCGAAGTGGAGGCGGTGCCGATCGAAGCCCTGCTTGGCCGTGTCGCAGCGGTGATGCTGGTGCCCTATCCGCCCGGCATTCCATTGATCATGCCGGGAGAGCGGTTCACCGAAGCGACCCGCTCGATACTCGACTACCTGGCGTTTGCCCGAGCTTTCAACGATGGCTTCCCGGGTTTCGTTGCCGACGTGCATGGCCTGCAGAACGAAAGCGGTCGCTACACCGTGGACTGCATCAAGGAATGCGAATGATCTCGACGCCGGTCTGTGCCAGCTCGAAACGGTTTTCGCCCAGGTGGTTGACGCGGTCGCCGATTGCCAGGCGGTAGGTGGTGATCGGTGCGCCCAGCGCGCTGCCGTCGACCTGGAGGGTGGACTCCTGGAACTCGTGGACGGGGTAGATGCGGCCTTCGGCGTCACGGGCGTGGAATTGGCCGACCATTACTGCTGCCATTTGGGTGAAAACCTCTGAATTACGTAGGAAATATCTGCAAACATAGACCGTACAAGATACCCGGAAGTTTTCCCCTCGTGGAAAAAAAACCAAAGCGGCGAGAAACGGTCATCTATAACTACAACGTCTCTTAGCCAGCAAAGGTTGGAAATCGCCATGAGCCAGGTGTATTCGGTAGCGGTCGTCGTCGGCAGCTTGCGCAAGGATTCCTACAACCGCAAGGTAGCCCGCGCACTTTCGGAGCTGGCGCCGTCCAGCCTTGCCTTGAAGATCGTCGAGATTGGTGACCTGCCCCTGTATAACGAGGACGTCGAGGCCAACGCACCTGAGCCCTGGCAGCGCTTTCGCGAGCAGATCCGCGGCAGTGATGCGGTGCTGTTCGTCACGCCGGAGTACAACCGTTCGGTGCCGGGTTGCTTGAAAAATGCCATCGACGTCGGCTCGCGGCCCTATGGTCAAAGCGCCTGGAGCGGCAAACCGGCTGCGGTGGTGAGTGTGTCGCCGGGGGCGATTGGCGGTTTTGGCGCCAACCATGCCGTGCGCCAGTCGCTGGTGTTTCTCGACATGCCCTGCATGCAGATGCCTGAGGCGTACCTCGGTGGCGCGGCCAACCTGTTCGAGGATTCGGGCAAGCTCAACGACAAGACCCGGCCGTTTCTGCAGGCCTTTATCGACAAGTTCGCCTCGTGGGTGAAGTTGAACAGGGCGGTTTGAGGGTGACGGCAATGGGCCGCGCAGCGGCCCCGGCCGTTTATCGGAAGCTGTAGGACACCCCTGCATAGACCGCAAACCCTTCGCCCGGCGTCGACCGGGCGATGTCCTGCCCGCCATCGTTGTAGCCCGGCGTCACTGTCGCGGCATAGCGCTTGTTGGTCAGGTTGCGCAGGTCCAGCCAGGTCTGCCAGTCCTGTTTCGGTGAGTCCCAACCCAGGCGTGCCCCCAGCAAGGCATAGGCATCGGCGTGGTAACTGTTGGCATAGTCGACCTGCACCTTGGAGGCCATCTGCGTATTGACCCCGGCATAGAACCCGCTCGGCCAGTCGTAGCGCAACTCGGCCTGGTAGTAATGCATGGGGATGCCAGGCAAGCGGTTGTCAGCGAAGGTGTCGTCGTCGCGGTAGCGGAAGTCACTGAAGGTGTAGGCCTGGCGCAGGCTCAGCTTGCCCCTGCCGGCTTGCTCCCACATGGTGCTGTCCAGGCCCGCCTCGACACCTTGGTGTACGGTGGCGCTGGCATTGTATTCTTTGGCCGGCAGGCCCTGCACGATTTCCACGGCCAGCAGTTCGTGGCGCACTTGCGAGTAATACCACGCCAGGTCCCAGCGCCCCAGCGCAGAGTCGCCGCGTGCGCCCAGTTCAAGCGTGGTGGCTGTCTGGTTCTGCATTTCGACAGGTTGTGTCGCCGCCGTGGCGCTCCAGATCAGCGACCACGGGTGCGGTGGCTCGACGGACCGGCTCAGGTTGCCATAGACCTGCAGGTGCGGGTTGATGTCATAGCGCAGGCCCAGGCGCGGCGCGTAGTCCCAGTCGTGCTGGCTGACCTTGCCGCCGGTGGCAGGGTAGCTGACGTCACTTTCACGTCGGGTATAGATCATCGCCAGGCCCGTGGTCAGCCACAAATCAGGGATCAGCTCCAGATCGTTGCCGACATGCAGCACGGTATCCGAGCCCTGGTAGCTGAAGTCGCGGCTACGCGCGCCGAAGTTGTCACCGCTGGTGCGGGCAAATTGCGAGGCACCGCTGTTGGGCAGGTGTTTGGTGGTCCGCCAGCCCACGGTGGTCTTGCTCTCGTGGCCCAGCAGGGTATCGCGGCGCAGGTAGTTCAGGGTGCCGCTGACATCGGTGTAGGCGACCTTGAGGCGCATCGGGCCTTCGCGCAGGTCCATCGGGAAGTCGTGATAGACCAGCCCGGCTTCTACCCGGGCATCGCCCTCAAGGTAGAAGGTGGTCTTGTTGGCCACCCAGGTGCTGCCCGGTTGCGGCCGGCTGTCGTCGCGGGCCAGGTACGCCGCGTTGGCGGCACGCGGGTCGTGCTTGATCTGGTCCTTGGTCAGGCGCCCGGCCAGGTCGTTCTCGGTTTCGCGATAACGCAGGTAAAAACGTGTTTCAAGGTTCGGGTTGAACCGGTAGCCGACATTGGCGGCGATACCCTTGGCGCTGCCACTGCTGTGCGCCTGATAGCCGTCGTATTCCGAGTCGGTCAGCGCCACGTAGTAATCGAGGTTGCCCAGCACCTGGCCAGAACTGATGTGCCGATGTTGGTAGCCGCGGCTACCAACCTCGTAGCGCGCCTGCAGTGGCGCGGCATCGTAACCGGTGTGGGTGACATAGTTGATGGCACCCCCCAGGGCCAGGGCGCCCTGATCGAAACCGTTGGCCCCGCGCAATACCTCGGCGCGGCTCAGCCATAGCGGCTCGAACAGTTCATAAGGGGTGCCGCCGGGGCCGGTCAGCGGCAAGCCGTCGAACATCGTGTAGACCCCGGAGCCGTGCGCCCCCGGAGCGCGGTTGATGCCCGAACCACGGATCGACAGCTTGATGCCATCATTGCCCGCCGACTGGGCGAACACCCCAGGCTGGTAGGCCAGCACATCCTGATTGCTGGCGACCCGGCCTTGCCCCACGCGGTTCATGTCCACCAGATTGCTGGCGCCAGGGATTTCCCGCAGGTGCTCGGCGGCGGCCTCCAGCTCGGTCTGTTGCTGATCTTCGATCAACACTTGGTCGAGTTCGACGCGGCCTGTGGCCTGGGTGGCGCTGGAGGCCAACAGGGCCAGCAAGGAGAGGGGGAGGGTAGGGCGCATGGCAAGGGCTTCCAGATCGATAAGCGGGAATCTGACGCTGCAAGTGTCAGACGAAGCACAGCTTTCGTTCTGTAGCCCTGAAAAAGAACAACCCCGCCGAGGCGGGGTTGTTCAGGATCGCCGGAGGTCAGCCGATCAGTTGCAGGCCCGCCTGCTGAACCATTTCCAGCAGCGGTTGCGGGTACACACCGAGCACGAAGGCCAGGATCGCGATAGCCAGCAGCATGACGCCGCCCGTGCGCTGTTCCCACTTCAGCGGGGCGTCGTGGCGACGCAGGTTCGGCTCGACCAGGTACAGGGTGACCATGACGCGCAGGTAGTAGTAAACGCCGATGGCGCTACCGATCACCAGGGCGCCGACCAGCCACCACAGGTGCGACTCGACGCCGGTGGCGATGATGTAGAACTTGCCGATGAAGCCCGCAGTCAGCGGGATACCGGCCAGCGACAGCATCATCACGGTCAGTACCGCAGTCAGGTACGGGCGGCGCCAGAACAGGCCGCGGTACTCGTACAGGGCATCGGCGTCACGGCCGCCGTAAGGCGAGGACATCAGCGTGATGACGCCGAAGGCGCCAAGGCTGGTGATCACGTAGGTGACCAGGTACACGCCCATGGCTTCCAGGGCCAGGCCCTTGCTGGCGACCAGGGCGATGACCAGGTAGCCGAAGTGGGCGATGGACGAGTAACCGAGCAGGCGCTTGAGGTTGCTCTGGGTCAGTGCCAGCAGGTTACCGACCAGGATCGAGGCAACCGCGATCACCGCCAGTACGGTGCTCAGCACGCCGCTGCTGGCAGCAGGGGAGAGCATGAACAGGCGCACGACCACGGCGAACACCGCCACCTTGCTCGCGGTGGCCAGGAACGCGGCAACCGGCGCCGGGGCGCCTTCGTACACGTCCGGGGTCCACAGGTGGAAGGGGACCAGCGACAGCTTGAAGGCCAGGCCGACCAGCATCATGCCCAGGCCCAGTTGTGCAACCAGGCTTGGCATGTTGGTGGCTGCCAGGGCTTTGCCGATCTGGTCGAAGCTCAGGCTGCCTGCATCGGCGTACAGCAGTGCCATGCCGAACAGCAGGAAGGCCGAACCTGCGGCCGACAGCACCATGTACTTGATGCCGGCTTCCAGCGAGCGCTTGTTGAAGAAGGCGTACGCCACCAGGCCGTAGACCGGTACCGACAGCAGCTCCAGGCCGATGAACAGGCCGGCCAGGTGGTTGGCGCTGACCAGCACCAGGCCACCGAGGGCCGACATCAGCAGCAGCAGGTACAGCTCTTCGCGGTTGCCCGGGAAGCCCTTGGAGCCTTCGCCAAGGTAGGCGTGGGCGAGGGTGACGCAGGCCAGCGTGGCCACCAGGATGATCGCCATGTACAGGCAGGCGAACTTGTCGATGGTGATCAGCGAGGTGACCGCCAGCGGTGCAACCTTGAGGGCCGGCAGGATCGACAGCAGGGCCAGGTTAAGGCCCACGGTGGACAGCAGGAAGGTCTGCGAGTGGTTGCGCTTCCAGGCGATCGCCAGCATCACCACCACCGTGGTGATGGTGGTGATCAGCATCGGCGCCAATGCGATGAAGTGTTGAGTGGTGAATTCCATAGCGCTCTTACCGGGCCGAAGCGAGTTGAGTGAAAGCGGAGCCAAGCCACTGCTGCACACCGCTCATGGTGGCGGCAGAAGTGTCGAGGAACGGCTGCGGGTACACACCAAGCACGATCAGCAGCACCGCCAGGCCCAGCACCATGATCAGCTCGCGGCCGTCCATGCCGGCCAGCACGGTGTCGCTCTTGCTTGGGCCGAAGTAGGCACGGTGGATCATGATCAGCGAGTAGACCGAGCCGAAGACCAGGCCGGTGGTGGCGATCACGGTGATCCATGGCACGCTGGCAAAGCTGCCGATCAGGATCAGGAACTCGCCGACGAAGTTGCCGGTGCCTGGTAGGCCCAGCGATGCGGCGGCGAAGAACAGGCTGATTGCAGGCAGGTAGGCGATGCGGTGCCACAGGCCACCCATTTGACGCATGTCACGGGTGTGCAGGCGCTCGTACAGCTGGCCGGACAGGATGAACAGTGCGGCGGCCGACAGGCCGTGGGCCAGCATCTGGATCACCGCGCCTTGCAGGGCTTGCTGGCTGCCGGAGTAGATACCGATCAGCACGAAGCCCATGTGCGAGACGCTGGAGAAGGCGATCAAGCGCTTGATGTCGGTTTGCGCGAAGGCCAGGAAGGCACCGTAGAAGATACCGATCAGGCCCAGGGTCATGGCGATCGGCGCAAACTCTGCCGAAGCGTTCGGGAACAGCGGCAGGGCGAAGCGCAGCAGGCCGTAGGCCGCAGTCTTCAACAAGATGCCCGCCAGGTCCACGGAACCTGCGGTTGGCGCCTGGGCGTGCGCATCAGGCAGCCAGGAGTGGAAGGGCACCACTGGCAGCTTGACCGCGAAGGCGATGAAGAAGCCCAGCATCAGCACGTACTCGACGCCAGGCGGCAGCTCGGCCTTGAGCAGGTCGCTGTAGTTGAAGGTGAGCACGCCGGTGGTGTTGTAGTTGACCAGCACCAGGCCAAGGATCGCGACCAGCATGATCAGGCCGCTGGCCTGAGTGAAGATGAAGAACTTGGTTGCGGCATAGATCCGGGTCTTCTTGCCGTCCGCCGAGCTGTGACCCCAGAGCGCGATGAGGAAATACATCGGCACCAGCATCATTTCCCAGAAGAAGAAGAACAGGAACAGGTCCAGGGCCAGGAATACACCGACCACGCCGCCGAGGATCCACATCAGGTTGAGGTGGAAGAAGCCGACGTGGCGCTGGATCTCTTTCCAGGAGCACAGTACCGACAGCACACCGAGCAGGCCGGTGAGCAGGATCATCAGCAGCGACAGGCCATCGAGGGCCAGGTGGATGCTGATGCCGAAGCGCTTGATCCACTCGACTTTGTATTCGAGTGCCCAGGCAGGTTCGGCCCCCGGCGCAGGCGCCAGGGTGTAGTCGCCGGTGCCCCACAGGTACAGGCCGATGCCGAGCAACAGGGACATGGTCAGCAGCGCGATCCAGCGCGGCAGGGTGGCGCCGAAGCGCTCACCCAGCCAGCACAGGAAGCCGCCGATGAAGGGGATCAGGATCAGCCAAGGCAAAATCATGACGGGTTGGTTTCCTTTGGCAAAGTCGCAAGATTCATAGTCATACCGCAGCCACTACCACAGCACCGAGCACCAGCACGGCGCCGACGGCGATCGAGGCGGTGTACCAGCGCAGCTGGCCGGTCTCGGTCTTGCTCATGGCGACGTGGCCGCCACGCGCCATCCGAGGGATCAGGCCGATGCTGCGGTCTACCGGGTCCTTGCGCAGGATGTGGCAGATCAGCAGGTAGGGTTTGACGAAGAGCTTGTCGTAGATCCAGTCGAAGCCCCAGGCGGCGAACCACCAGGCCGACAGGACGCGGCCGATGCCGCTGTTGGCGATCGCGCTGACGAAGCGGCGCTTGCCCAGGAACAGCAGGGCTGACAGCAGGATACCGGCGATGGCGATGGCGCCCGAGGCGATCTCCAGCGAGTGCTTGGCGTCACCACCGGCGTGGCCGGCGCTTTCAGGCAGCACGCCTGCCAGCGGTGGGGTGATCCAGGCGCCGACGAAGGTCGACAGCACGATCAGCACGCCCAGTGGCAGCCAGTGGCTGATGCCGTGGCCGGCGTGGGCTTCGGTCTTGGCTTCGCCGTGGAAGGCGATGAAGATCAGGCGGAAGGTGTACAGCGAGGTCATGAACGCACCGACCAGGCCGGCGTACAGCAGGCCGGTATTGCCGCTGGCGAAGGCTTCCCAGAGGATCTCGTCCTTGGAGTAGAAGCCCACGGTCACGATCGGCAGGGCCGCCAGGGCGGCGCCACCGACCACGAAGCTGGCGTAGGCCAGCGGCAGCTTCTTCCACAGGCCGCCCATCTTGAAGATGTTCTGCTCGTGGTGGCAGGCAACGATCACCGCACCGGACGCAAGGAACAGCAGGGCCTTGAAGAAGGCGTGGGTCATCAGGTGGAAGATCGCCGCGTCCCAGGCACCCACGCCCAGGGCCAGGAACATGTAGCCGATCTGGCTCATGGTCGAGTAGGCGAGGATACGCTTGATGTCGGTCTGTACCAGCGCGGCGAAGCCGGCCAGCACCAGGGTCACACCACCGACCACACCCACCAGGTGCAGGATGTCCGGGGCCAGCAGGAACAGGCCGTTGGTACGGGCGATCAGGTACACGCCCGCAGTCACCATGGTTGCCGCGTGGATCAGTGCCGAAACCGGGGTAGGGCCTGCCATCGCGTCGGCCAGCCAGGTCTGCAAGGGCAACTGGGCCGATTTACCGACCGCGCCACCCAACAGCATCAGGGTCGCCAGCACCATCCAGGTGTCACCCGCCTGGAACTTCTGCGGTGCCAGTACCAGCAGTTCCTGCACGTTCAAGGTACCCAGCTGGGCGAACAGGATGAACAGGCCGATGGCCATGAACACGTCGCCGATACGGGTGACGATGAAGGCCTTGAGTGCCGCGTTACCGTTGTTGCGGTTGCTGTAGTAGAAACCGATCAACAGGTACGAGCACAGGCCCACGCCTTCCCAGCCGAAGTAGATGAACAGCAGGTTATCGCCCAGGATCAGGAACAGCATGCTGGCGATGAACAGGTTGGTGTACGAGAAGAAGCGCGAGTAACCGGCTTCGCCACGCATGTACCAGGACGCGAACAGGTGGATCAGGAAGCCCACGCCAGTGACCACGCCGAGCATGGTGACCGACAGGCCGTCCAGGTGCAGGGTGAAGGTCGGCGCGAAGCCGTCCACCGACATCCACTGCCACAGCAGCTGGCTGTACGCGCCGCCTTCAGGCGGTGCGACGTTGAATTGCCAGATAACGTAGGCGGCTGTCGCGGCCGAGAGGCCGACCGAGCCGACGCCGATCAGGGCGGACAGGTTCTCCGAGAACCGCCCGCGCGAGAACGACAGCAGCAGGAAGCCGATCAGGGGGAAGACGAAAGTCAGGAAGAGAAGGTTCATCCGCGCATCTCACTGGCAGCATCGATGTCGAGAGTGTGGAAGCGGCGATACAGCTGCAGCAGGATGGCCAGGCCAATGCTGGCCTCGGCGGCTGCCAGGCTGATCACCAGAATGAACATCACCTGGCCGTCGGGCTGGACCCAACGGGCACCGGCGACGACGAACGCCAGGGCAGAGGCGTTCATCATGACTTCCAGGCTCATGAGCACGAAGAGGATGTTGCGGCGGACCATCAGGCCAACCAGACCTAAGCAGAACAGGATGCCGGCGACCGCCAGACCATGCTCGAGAGGGATAGCACCCATGATTTACTCCTTCGCCTCGTTGCGGCCCAGGTGGAAGGCGGTGACGGCTGCGGCGAGCAGCAGCATCGAAGCCAGTTCGACCACCAGCAGGTACGGGCCGAACAGGCTGATGCCCACTTCTTTCGGGCCCACGGTGGTGCCGCTGATGCCGGCACCGCTCGGGGTGACGAACAGCACGTACAGCAGTTCCAGCAGCAGCAGGGTGCCCAGTATTACCGGCCCCGCCCATATGCCTGGCTTGAGCCAGCCGCGTTCCTGGGCGACCGAGGCCGGCCCCAGGTTGAGCATCATCACCACGAACACGAACAGCACCATGATGGCGCCAGCGTAGGCGATCACTTCCAGGGCGCCGGCAAACGGCGCACCGAGGGCGAAGAAGATCATTGCCACGGAAATCAGCGAAATGATCAGGTAGAGCAGGGCGTGCACGGGGTTGGTGCCGGTTACCACCCGAAGGGTGGAGACCACGGCGATCCCGGATGCGAAGTAGAAAGCGAATTCCATCTTTCTGTCCTTATGGGAGCAAGCTCTTCACGTTGATCGGCTCGGCCTCGTTCTGCGCAGAGCCCTTCGGCTTGCCAGCGATCGCCATACCCGCAACACGGTAGAAGTTGTAGTCAGGGTTCTTGCCGGGGCCGGAGATCAGCAGATCTTCTTTCTCGTACACCAGGTCCTGACGCTTGAACTCGGCCATTTCGAAATCCGGAGTCAGCTGGATCGCGGTGGTCGGGCACGCTTCCTCGCACAGGCCGCAGAAGATGCAACGCGAGAAGTTGATGCGGAAGAACTCAGGGTACCAACGGCCGTCCTCGGTCTCGGCCTTCTGCAGCGAGATGCAGCCGACCGGGCAGGCCACCGCGCAGAGGTTGCACGCCACGCAGCGCTCCTCGCCGTCGGGGTCGCGGGTGAGGACGATGCGGCCGCGATAGCGCGGCGGCAGGTACACAGCTTCTTCGGGGTACTGCAGGGTGTCGCGCTTGCGGAACCCGTGGGAGAACACCATTGCCAGGCTGCGCAGCTGAGTGCCGGTGCCTTTAACGATGTCGCCGATATATTTGAACATGGGTCAAATCCTCACTGGGCCGCGACGGCTGGCGTGTTGTAAAGCACGATCGCAGCGGTCACCAGCAAATTGATCAGGGTCAGCGGCAGGCAGAACTTCCAGCTGAAGTCCATCACCTGGTCATAGCGTGGGCGCGGGATCGAGGCGCGCAGCAGGATGAACAGCATGATGAAGAACGCGGTTTTCAGCGCGAACCACAGGAACGGCACCTGCGGCAGGATGCCGAACGGGCCGTGCCAGCCGCCGAAGAACAGGGTCACCAGCAGCGCCGAGATGAGGATGATGCCGATGTACTCACCGACGAAGAACATGCCCCATTTCATGCCGGCATACTCGATGTGGTAGCCGTCGGCCAGTTCCTGTTCCGCTTCTGGCTGGTCGAACGGGTGACGGTGAGTCACGGCGACGCCAGCGATGAAGAAGGTGCAGAAGCCGAAGAACTGCGGAATGATGAACCACAGGTTCTGGGCCTGGTATTCAACGATGTCGCGCATGTTGAACGAACCCACCTGCACCACCACGCCCATCAGCGCCAGGCCCAGGAACACCTCGTACGAAACGGTCTGTGCCGACGCCCGCAGGCTGCCCAGCAAGGCGTACTTGTTGTTCGACGACCAACCGGCGAACAGTACGGCGTATACCGACAGGCCAGCCATGGCGAAGAAGAACAGCAGGCCGATGTTCAGGTCGGCAACGCCCCAGCCGGGTGTGATCGGGATGATCGAGAAGCCGATCAGCAGCGCGCTCATGGCCACGACCGGCGCCAGGGTGAAAATCATCTTGTCGACGAAGGGCGGGTTCCAGTCTTCCTTGAAGAACATCTTCAGCATGTCGGCGGCGATCTGGAACATGCCGAACGGGCCGACACGGTTAGGGCCGTAGCGATCCTGCCACCAGCCCAGCAGGCGGCGCTCGACGAAGCTGAGCAGGGCGCCGCAGACCACTACGGCCAGCAGCACCACGATAGCCTTGACGACCTGGATGATCACATCGATCACTTCGGGGGTGAACCAGCTCATTGTGCTGCCTCCTGCAGGCCTTCTACGGGTGCACCGAAGATGGCAGGCGGAATGCCAGCCAGGCCTTTCGGCAGCGCGACCAGGCCTGCGCCCAGTTCTTCATTGATACGCAGCGGCAGGCGCAGTGCCACGCCACCCACGTTCAGGCTCAGCAGCGCTCCTTCGTTGACACCCAGGCGGTCGGCTTCGGACTTGGCCAGGCCGACGTAGGCGGCCGGAATACGCGTTTGCACCGGGGCGGCGCGCGAGGAGCTTTCTTCGCTGCCGAACAGGTGGAAGAACGGTACTGCAGTCCAGGTGCCACGGGCCGGGTTGAAGGCGCCCGGGATGGCGTTGAACCAGTTCAGGCGATCGCCTTGCGATTCGATCAGGCGCACGCCCGGGTCACCGGCACGCAGGTGGCCACCGACCTCGTCCTGGAACTTGTTCCAGGCTTGCGGCGAGTTCCAGCCCGGCGACCAGGCGAACGGCACTTGCTGGCGCGGTTCGGCGGAGCCCGAGTAGCCTTCCATCGAGAAGGCGAACGCGGTGTCCTTGTCTTGCGGGGTGCGTGGCTCGTGCACGCTGATGTTGGCGCGCATGGCGGTACGGCCGGAGTAGCGCAGCGGCTCACGGGCAAGCTTCATGCCCTTGATGCGGAAGGCGGCGCTTGGCGCAGCGTTGACGATGCCGGCCAGTTGCGGGGCGGCTTCGGCGCAGGCGCTGGTGACGTGGTCCAGCTGGGTCCAGTCGACCGGCTTGTTCAGCAGGGTGGCACGCAGGGCGTGCATCCAGCGCCAGCCTTCGTGGACCAGGATGCTGCTGTCCAGGTACTGCGGGTCGAACACCTGGAAGAAGCGCTGGGCACGGCCTTCCTGGCTGACCAGGGTACCGTCGCCTTCGGCGAACGACGCCGCCGGCAGCACCAGGTGGGCACGTTCCAGGGTCGCGGTGTGGGAGTGATCGGCGACGATCACCACCTTGGCTGCGGCCAGGGCAGCATCGACCTTGGCGGCCGCTACGCGGGTGTACAGGTCGTTTTCCACGATCACAATGGCGTCGGCCTTGCCGCTGATGACCGCATCCAGCGCGGCATCGACGGACTCACCGCCAAGCATGGCCAGGCCGAGGCTGTTGGCCTCAGGCACAACCAGGCTCAGCGAACCGTTCTTGTCGCGCAGCTTCAGGGCCTTGGCGATGTTGGCGGCGGCTTCGATCAGGGCAGGGTCGGCCAGCGAAGTACCGGCAACCACCAGCGGGCGCTTGGCCGCGACCAGGGCGTCGGCGATGCGCTGGGCCAGGGCCTTGGCTTCGTCGTCCAGGCCAGCAACGGCCGGAGCGCTCGGGTCGATGGCGTGGGCCACGGCGAAACCGATGCGGGCCAGGTCGGCCGGGGCTGCGTGCACGCATTCTTCGGCAACGTCGTCCAGCTTGGTTTCAGCCAGGGACGCGATGAAAAGCGGGTACAGCGCGTGCTGGCCGATGTTCTTCACCGCAGCGTCCAGCCAAGGCTGCACTTTCATCGCCTCGGCCATGGCTTCGGCCTTGCCTTTGGTGGCCTGGCGTACGGCCAGGGCAACGCGGGCGGCGGTCTGGGTCAGGTCTTCACCGAGCACGAACACCGCGTCGTGGTCTTCGATGTCGCGCAGGGTCGGCACGGGCAGCGGGCTGTTGTTCAGCACGTTCAGGGCCAGGCGCACGCGGGCCAGTTCGCCTGCTTCCATGCCGGAGTAGAAGTACTCGGCACCGACCAGCTCGCGCAGGCCGTAGTTGCTTTCGAGGCTGGCGCGCGGCGAGCCGATGCCGACGATGGTGCGGCCGCGCAGCAGGTCGGCGGCCTTGTCCAGGGCGGCGTCCAGGCTCAGCTTGGTGCCATCGGCCAGGCGTGGCTGGCGTGGGCGGTCGGTGCGGTTGACGTAGCCATAGCCGAAGCGGCCACGGTCGCACAGGAAGTACTGGTTGACCGAGCCGTTGAAGCGGTTCTCGATCCGACGCAGTTCACCGTAGCGCTCGCCCGGGCTGATGTTGCAGCCGCTGGAGCAACCGTGGCAGATGCTTGGGGCAAACTGCATGTCCCACTTGCGGTTGTAGCGCTCGGAGTGGGTCTTGTCGGTGAACACACCGGTCGGGCAGACCTCGGTCAGGTTGCCGGAGAATTCGCTCTCCAGCACGCCGTCTTCAACGCGGCCGAAGTACACGTTGTCGTGGGCGCCGTAGACACCCAGGTCGGTGCCGCCTGCGTAGTCCTTGTAGTAACGCACGCAGCGGTAGCAGGCGATGCAGCGGTTCATCTCGTGGGCGATGAACGGGCCGAGGTCCTGGTTCTGGTGGGTACGCTTGGTGAAACGGTAACGGCGCTCGTTGTGGCCGGTCATTACCGTCATGTCCTGCAGGTGGCAGTGACCGCCCTCCTCGCACACGGGGCAGTCGTGCGGGTGGTTGGTCATCAGCCACTCGACGACGCTGGCGCGAAACGCCTTGGACTCGTCATCTTCGATGGAGATCCAGGTGCCGTCGGAGGCAGGGGTCATGCAGGACATGACGATACGACCACGGGTGTCGTTCTCGTCGGTGTACTGCTTGACCGCACATTGCCGGCAGGCGCCAACGCTACCAAGCGCCGGGTGCCAGCAGAAATAAGGGATGTCGAGGCCGAGCGACAGACACGCCTGTAACAGGTTGTCTGCACCGTTGACTTCGAGCGCTTTGCCGTCTACGTGGATAGTGGCCATTGTTCAAAGTTCTTCGTTGGCCCGCGTGAGCGGGCGTGGCTAATGGAAATCTGTATGCCTGCGGCCCGCCTCGAATCGTTCGGGCCGGCCTGCAGGCTGGCGGGTGGCACGGACCACCCGCAGCTCATCTTGTTATGCGCCGACCACGATCGGCCCGCTCGGCACTGGCTTGGCCAGGTTCGGGCGCAGGGTGTCGGCAGCACTGGCTGGGGCGACACCGGCCTCGAATTCGGAGCGGAAGTATTTGATGGCACTGCCCAAGGGCTCGACGGCACCCGGTGCGTGAGCACAGAAGGTGCGGCCTGGGCCGAGGAAGTTGACCAGACCCAGCAGGGTCTCGATGTCTTCGGCGCGGCCCTGGCCGTTTTCCAGCGCGCGCAGCATCTTCACGCTCCACGGCAGGCCGTCACGGCAAGGGGTGCACCAGCCGCACGATTCGCGGGCGAAGAACTCTTCCATGTTGCGCAGCAGCGAGACCATGTTGACGCTGTCGTCGACCGCCATGGCCAGGCCCGTACCCATACGGGTGCCGACCTTGGCGATGCCGCCGGCGTACATCTGGGCGTCGAGGTGCTCGGGCAGCAGGAAGCCGGTACCGGCGCCGCCTGGCTGCCAGCACTTGAGCTTGAAGCCGTCGCGCATGCCACCGGCGTAGTCTTCGAACAGCTCGCGGGCGGTGACGCCGAACGGCAGTTCCCACAGGCCCGGGTTCTTCACCTTGCCGGAGAAGCCCATCAGCTTGGTGCCGTGGTCCTCGCTGCCTTCGCGGGCCAGCGACTTGTACCAGTCGTTGCCGTTGGCGACGATGGCCGGGACGTTGCACAGGGTCTCGACGTTGTTCACGCAGGTCGGCTTGCCCCACACGCCAACGGCGGCAGGGAAGGGTGGCTTGGAGCGTGGGTTGGCGCGGCGGCCTTCGAGCGAGTTGATCAGTGCGGTTTCTTCACCGCAGATGTAGCGACCGGCGCCGGTGTGCACGAACAGCTCGAAGTCGAAGCCCGAACCGAGGATGTTCTTGCCCAACAGGCCTGCGGCCTTGGCTTCGTCGATGGCGCGGTTGAGGTTCTTCGCTGCGGTGGTGTATTCGCCACGCAGGAAGATGTAGCCGCGGTAGGCCTTCAGGGCGCGGGCGCTGATCAGCATGCCCTCGACCAGCAGATGGGGCTGTTGCTCCATCAGCATGCGGTCCTTCCAGGTGTTCGGCTCCATTTCATCCGCGTTGCACAGCAGGTAGCGGATGTTCATGGATTCGTCTTTGGGCATCAGGCCCCACTTCACGCCAGTGGGGAAGCCCGCACCGCCACGGCCCTTGAGGCCGGAGTCTTTGACCGCCTGGACGATGTCGTCCTGCGACATCTGCGCCAGTGCCTTGCGGGCAGCGGCGTAGCCGTTCTTGGATTCGTACTCGGCAAGCCATACCGGCTCGCCGTCGTCACGCAGGCGCCAGGTCAGTGGGTGGGTTTCGGCCGAACGCGCGATGCGGTTGGCCGGGCCGAAGGAAGTAATGGTCATACGTAACCCTCCAGCAGTTTGGAAACACCAGTCGGCTGCACGTCGCCAAAGGTGTCGTCGTCGATCATCAGCGCCGGGGCCTTGTCGCAGTTGCCCAGGCAGCACACCGGCAGCAGGGTGAAACGCCCGTCTGCGGTGGTCTGGCCGAGGCCGATGCCCAGTTCGCTCTGGATCTGGCTGACCACGGACTCGTGGCCACCGATGTAGCAGACCATGCTGTCGCACACGCGGATGATGTGGCGGCCGACCGGCTGGCGGAAGATCTGGCTGTAGAAGGTGGCCACGCCTTCGACGTCACTGGCAGGGATGCCCAGCACTTCGCCGATCGCGTGAATGGCGCCGTCCGGCACCCAACCACGTTCCTTCTGGACGATCTTCAAGGCTTCGATGGACGCCGCGCGCGGGTCCTCGTAGTGATGCATCTCGTGCTCGATGGCCGAGCGCTCGGTTTCGCTGAGGGCGAAACGGTCTGTCTGGATAAGCGTGCTGTTCATGCTTAGCGGTCCACGTCAGCCATAACGAAGTCGATACTGCCCAGGTACGCAATGAGGTCGGCGACCATGCTGCCTTTGATCACCGAAGGGATCTGCTGCAGGTGCGGGTAGCTCGGGGTACGGATCCGGGTGCGGTAGCTCATGGTGCCGCCATCGCTCGTCAGGTAGTAACTGTTGATGCCCTTGGTCGCTTCGATCATCTGGAACGACTCGTTGGCCGGCATGACCGGGCCCCACGAGACTTGCAGGAAGTGCGTGATCAAGGTTTCGATGTGCTGCAGGGTGCGCTCTTTCGGCGGCGGCGTGGTCAGCGGGTGATCCGCCTTGTACGGGCCTTCCGGCATGTTGCGCAGGCACTGGTCGATGATGCGGATACTCTGGCGCATCTCTTCGACACGGACCATGCAGCGATCGTAGGCATCGCCATTGTGGGCCAGCGGCACTTCGAACTCGAAGTTCTCGTAGCCGGAGTAAGGGCGCGCTTTACGCAGGTCGAAGTCGCAACCGGTGGAACGCAGGCCGGCACCGGTAGTGCCCCATTCCAGCGCTTCCTTGGTGTTGTACGCGGCAACGCCGACGGTACGGCCCTTGAGGATACTGTTCTGCAGGGCAGCCTTGGTGTACTCGTCGAGGCGCTTGGGCAGCCAGTCGACGAAGTCCTTGACCAGCTTGTCCCAGCCGCGCGGCAGGTCGTGGGCGACGCCACCGATGCGGTACCAGGCCGGGTGCAGGCGGAAACCGGTGATCGCTTCGATCACGGTGTAGGCGCGCTGGCGGTCGGTGAAGGTGAAGAACACCGGGGTCATGGCGCCGACGTCCTGGATGTAGGTACCCAGGAACAGCAGGTGGCTGGTGATGCGGAAGAACTCGGCGAGCATGATGCGAATCACGTCGACCTTCTGTGGCACCTTGATGCCGGCCAGTTTTTCCACTGCCAGTACGTACGGCAGGTTGTTCATCACCCCACCGAGGTAGTCGATACGGTCGGTGTAGGGGATGAAGCTGTGCCAGGACTGGCGCTCGGCCATCTTTTCGGCACCACGGTGGTGGTAGCCGATGTCCGGCACGCAGTCGACGATCTCTTCACCGTCCAGCTGCAGCACGATACGGAACGCACCGTGGGCAGACGGGTGGTTGGGGCCCAGGTTGAGGAACATGTAGTCCTCGTTGGCGCCCTGACGCTTCATGCCCCAGGCTTCCGGGTTGAAACGTGCCGATTCCTCTTCAAGCTGCTGCTTGGCCAGGGTCAGGCTGTAGGGGTCGAACTCGGTGGCACGGGCTGGGTAGTCCTTGCGCAGCGGGTGACCTTCCCAGGTGGGCGGCATCATGATGCGGCTCAGGTGTGGGTGGCCGGCAAAGTCGATGCCGAACATGTCCCAGACTTCGCGCTCGTACCAGTTGGCGTTTGGCCAGATGCCGGTCACGGTCGGCAGGTTCAGGTCGCCTTCGCTGAGCGACACCTTGATCATCACATCGCTGTTACGTTCGACCGACAGCAGGTGGTAGAACACGCTGAAATCGGCGGCGGGCAGGCCACGGCGCTGGGTGCGCAGGCGCTCGTCGACACCGTGCAGGTCGTACAGCATGCTGTAGGGCTTGGCTACGCCGCGCAGGAAGCTGAGCACCTCTTTGAGCTGCGCACGCTTGACCCACAGCACGGGCATGCCGGTGCGGGTCTCCTGGGCGACGAATGCTTCGGCGCCAAAACGGTTGTTCAGTTCGACGACCACATCCTGGTCGTCAGCCTTGTAGGGCGGAATGAAAATAGCGTTGTCCGCTGTCATGGTCTCGGTCGCTTTGGGTCAACGTTAAGAATGAAGCCAGGCCGCCGGCTCCTTGGGGAGCGGGCGGCAGGTCGCTGGATCAGACTTCGTCGGGGCTGCGCAGGTTGGTTACTGCAATGCGCTGCTCACGACGCAGGTCTTTCTGGGCTGGCATCTCGGCACGGTAAATACCTTGATCACCAACAACCCAGGAAAGCGGGCGTCGTTCTTGGCCGATCGACTCCTGCAGCAGCATCAAGCCTTGCAGGAAAGCCTCAGGGCGTGGCGGGCAGCCAGGCACATAGACATCCACGGGGAGGAACTTGTCGACCCCCTGAACGACCGAGTAGATGTCGTACATGCCACCGGAGTTGGCACACGAACCCATGGAGATGACCCACTTCGGCTCGAGCATCTGCTCGTACAGGCGCTGAATGATCGGCGCCATCTTGATGAAGCAGGTACCGGCGATGACCATGAAGTCGGCCTGACGCGGCGAGGCCCGGATGACTTCGGCGCCGAAGCGGGCGATGTCGTGGGGCGCCGTGAAGGCCGTGGTCATTTCCACGTAGCAGCAGGACAGGCCGAAGTTGTACGGCCACAGGGAGTTCTTGCGACCCCAGTTGACCGCGCCACGCAGCACATCTTCGAGTTTCCCCATGTAGATGTTCTTGTGGACCTGGTCCTCTAGCAGCTGATCGGTGACGGTTTCCCGTTCACCGACCGGGTACTGCTCGTTGGGCGCATCCGGATCGATTCTGGTGAGATTGTATTGCATTGCCAAAGCCTCATTGTTTCAGCTTCGCTTGCCGCTTGCGGCGACCTTCGGGAGCCCAATCAAGTGCCCCGACGCGCCAAAGGTAGACAAGACCTGCCAACAGAATTGCTATGAAAACGAGCGCTTCGACGAACCCGGTCCAGCCGCTTTCGCGGACGGACACAGACCATGCAAAGAGAAAGAGGGCTTCGATATCGAAGATCACGAACAGCATCGCGACCAGATAGAATTTGGCGGACAGGCGCAGGCGGGCGCTGCCGACGGGCAGCATGCCGGATTCGAAGGGTTCGTTCTTGGCGCGGCCCCAGGCCTTGCTACCTAGCAGGCTGGACAGGCCGAGCATGAAGGCGCACAGGCCGACGACACCCAAAAGGAAGATGGCAAAGCCCCAGTTGTGGGCGATGAGTCCTGCCGAATCGGACATGCTAGAGATCCTTATACAGAGACCCAGCTCTGCAGTCTGAAATAAGTAGAGCGGCGACTTGGTGTCGCACATGCAGTGACCAAATGTCGCAGCTGAATCAATCGCGCTGATTTTATGGGTAAACCCGGTGCAAGTAAAATTTCTGTGGCAAATTTATTCGTAGGATTAAGAACAAAACTCTTTCGTAACTGGCTGAAAGCCTTGAAATTCGGGCATTGCGTGCGCTTTTGTTAATTATGTTTCTTGCGCGGCGTAACGAATTTGTAAGTTCGTAATGATAATTAATCGCATTAAATTTGATGCGTTGAAATTCTCCTTTAGTGAGCCTTGCAAGTTCATCGGGCTGCAGCGCTACTTGCAAATGAGAAAAACTCTCGTTCTAGCAGCTTCCAAACCCTCGCGCACCGCTCTGGGTCAATACTTTATCGGTTGAGCCATTGTGGGCTGACGAAGTGATTGAGAGGGCATGGGGGTGGCGGGTGGCGGCTGCTACTGGGCTGCCCCAAGCATAGTCCGGATTCTGGGATTTGCTTTTACCTGCCTTGGCGAGGGGGTGGGGTTGGCAGGTGCTTGGCTTGAGGGGGGGTGGCTATGAGATCGAGCGCCGCGCGGGCGGCGCTCGATCTCATAGGCGCTGAAAATGTCGTGGCAAGCCCTTCTACAATAAAAAGCCCGGGGTCCTCACGAACCCCGGGCCTCGCTTCACCAGCCCACTGCTATCAGTGGAACTGCTCTTCCTCGGTCGAACCAGTCAGTGCAGTCACCGACGAAGCCCCACCCTGAATCACGGTGGTCATGTCATCGAAGTAGCCAGTGCCCACTTCCTGCTGGTGCGCCACGAAGGTGTAGCCCTTGCTGGCATCGGCGAATTCCTGCTCCTGCAGCTTCACATAGGCGGTCATGTCGTTGCGGGCGTAGTCGTGCGCCAGGTTGAACATGCCGTGCCACATGTTGTGGATGCCGGCCAGGGTGATGAACTGGTGCTTGTAGCCCATGGCCGACAGCTCGCGCTGGAACTTGGCAATGGTGGCGTCGTCCAGGTTCTTCTTCCAGTTGAAGGAAGGCGAGCAGTTGTACGACAGGATCTGGTCCGGGTACTCCTTCTTGATCGCTTCGGCGAAGCGGCGGGCTTCGTCCAGGTCAGGCTTGGCGGTTTCGCACCAGATCAGGTCGGCGTACGGAGCGTAGGCCAAGCCGCGGGAGATCGCCTGGTCGAGGCCGGCGCGGACCTTGTAGAAGCCTTCACGGGTACGCTCGCCGATCACGAACGGTTGGTCGTACGGGTCGCAGTCGCTGGTCAGCAGGTCGGCGGCGTTGGCGTCGGTACGGGCCAGAATGATGGTCGGCACGCCCGAGACGTCAGCTGCCAGGCGCGCGGCAACCAGCTTCTGTACGGCTTCCTGGGTCGGTACCAGTACCTTGCCACCCATGTGGCCACATTTTTTAACCGAGGCCAGCTGGTCTTCGAAGTGCACGCCGGCGGCGCCCGCTTCGATCATGTTCTTCATTAGCTCGTAGGCGTTCAGTACGCCGCCGAAACCGGCTTCGGCGTCAGCCACGATGGGCGCAAAGTAGTCGATGTAACCGTCGTCGCCTGGGTTCTTGCCGGCTTTCCACTGGATCTGGTCAGCGCGGCGGAACGAGTTGTTGATGCGCTTGACCACGGTCGGTACCGAGTCGACCGGGTACAGCGACTGGTCGGGGTACATGGACTCGGCCGAGTTGTTGTCGGCGGCAACCTGCCAGCCAGACAGATAGATGGCCTGGATGCCGGCCTTGACCTGCTGCACTGCCTGGCCGCCGGTCAGGGCGCCCATGCAGTTGACGAAATCTTTTTCTGGGCGGAAGGACGGGTGGGCACCTTGGGTGACCAGCTTCCACAGTTTTTCTGCGCCCTGGCGAGCCAGGGTGTGCTCCGGCTGCAGGGAGCCACGCAGGCGAACGACATCAGCGGCGGTGTAGGTACGGGTCACGCCTTTCCAGCGCGGGTTCTCGGCCCAGTCTTTCTCGAGGGCTGCAATTTGCTGTTCGCGTGTCAGTGCCATGGAAATAAACCTCGTCGCATCGATCTTGGGGTAATTGTGCTGATGCTCGGGTGCAGATCAGAGGCCTGACGGCTGTCCTGTCCGGGGGGAGTGCGGCGGCGAACGCGAAGGCTCGAAGGGGAAGGAGGGGCAGGCCAGGCGAAGGTGTGCCCTGCAGGTCGGCTCGTGGTTGCCTTGCTGCGGTGCGACGCGATTGCCAGAACTGCGGTGATGCGCTTCCGTCCCTCGGGACAACTTCTTCGTTGCAGTCGCAATCCCGTCGAACCGCCTTGTGGGCCGTATAGACACGAGGCGCCTCCAAGGGTAGGAGGAGCACGCCTCGAAGGCCCTTGCCAGGGCCCCTGATTAGCGGGAGCGAGGCCATCATGCCCTTGGGAAAAAGTGCCTGTCAAATGTTTTGTAGTGACTTTTTTAAGTTACTACATCTTTGGTCTAATACGACTCGGCAGTCAGTTTCAAGGCCTTTGGTCGAGGCCTTGAATTGCCTGGGATCAGTCCAGAAGGTCGACTTTTACCCGTAAAGTCATGTTTTCGCCGCGCTGTGTGCTGTAGGTGTGGCTGGATGCGCTTCGATCGGCTTGGCTCTGCTGATTGAACCCCGCCAGGGTAATCCACTCGCCGAGCTTGCCGGTGACGGTCGTGTCGGTGCTTTGTACTTTCACTACATCGGCACGTTCCTGGCTGATACGGTCATTATTGGTGCTTATTTGCAGACGAACCGTCTCGCCGCTCAAGCTTGGGGTGACGTAGAAACCTTGGGTCACATTGCGGTATTCGGTGTTGCTCTGGATGCGCCCGTAACCGTCGGTGCTGGTACTGGTCACCGGTATGCTCTGGCCCACCTGGATCAGCGCCGCCTGGCCTTCGCTGGCCTGCACCTGTTGCAGGCCGCCTTCACGGTTGCTGGTGCCGTAGCGGATGACATGGGCATTGCCGCGGTTGTCCTGGAAGTTGCTGTCGTTGTTGTCGACGCTGATCAGCAGGCGCTTGGGCGCGGTGTCCAGCTGTTGCAGCAGGCTGCGCAGGTCGTCGATGCGCTCGGGGCTGGCATTGACGATCAGCTTGTTCTCGAAGGCGCTGACGGTGCCGTCCTTGCCGATGAACGATTGCGCGGCGGGCAGCAACTCGGCACTGCTGCGGTACTGCAGCGGCATGACTTCGGTGGCGGCTTGAGCGCTCAGGCTCGCCGCCAGCAGCAGCGAGGCGAAAAAGGGGCGTAGCGGCATGTCCATGATCTCCGCAGGGGGAATCAACATGATGGCAAATTTGCTCAGGTTGTGCAGGCTGCGCATCAACGACTGACATCGGGCTGCGGCTGAACCTTTGATTTGCCCCGGCAGTCGCAACCTCAGACGCCGTCGGGAGTGACCGCATGAAGCACTGTGCCACGTTGTTGTTGTGCCTGTTCGCCAGCGTTGCCGGTGCGGCCGGGGACACGCTGCGCATCAAGCAACTTCAGCGTTGCGGTGACCTGCCTGATGCCAGGCGCCCGCAATGGTGCTTGCGCAGCGAAGGGCTGGGGCCGCAGATGCCTGCGGTCTGGCTCGGCGACGCGCAATTGCCGCAGGCCGATATCGAGCGGCAAGGCGATAACCTCAAGCTGACCTTGCACAGTACCGCCCAGCGCAGCGCGCCGCTGTGGATCGAGGCCGCTGGGCGCAAGAGCAACCCCGTCTGGCTCAGCCGCCAGGGCAGCCATGTGCTCGCCGCTGGCCCCGGGGAAGTGGCGAAGAACATGGATGGGCTGACCACGTACCTCGACCTGGTAAGCCTGTTGATCGAAGAAAAACACGACGGCCGCAAAGAAGCACAGCGTATCGCCGACAAGTTTGGCGCCAAGGTGGTCGGCGCCATCCCACCACTCAATGTCTATCAACTGCGCTTGCCGGTGCACGACCTGGTGCAGCGCGACGCGATGATCCTGCGCATGGGCAGTGAAGTCAGCGTCGATGCCGTGATTGTCGAAGAGTCCGCCCCCGAACGTGCAGAGGAAGGTGACGGTCTCAGCCGCCAGGCCATGGACCAGGCGGACGAGTGGGCGGCCAACCGCTTCATGGATGCGCTGTATTTCTACCAGCGGCGCATCCCTGCTTCCAAGGTGGCGGTACAGAGCATTCGCGTCGGGGTGATCGAGCGCGATGTGGATTTCGACGCACCGGGATTCATCGGCTATCGCGGTGCCTGTGCGAAGGGCAATACCTGCCTGTATGGCCGGGATGGCAACCGTGCCGACAGCCACGGCAGCCATGTCGCCGGCATTCTCGCGGCTCAGGGCAAAGGCGTGGAAGGCGGGTTTCTGCCGGGGTTGGGCAATTCCAGCCCGGGCTTCGAGGTCATTGTCGAACGCAATTCGGATGCCGGTATCACCGCCAACATCGCGGCTTCGGTCAACCTTGTCGAAGACGGCGTGCGCGTTCTGAACTGGAGCTGGGGCATCCATCGGGTGGGCGCGAAGAATGTCGCGGGTGATGAAGTCGATTCGTTGGTCCGCTCGGGCCTGGCGATGAGCGGGTATGAGGAGCTGCTGGAAGAATTCTTCCTCTGGTTGCGGGCCGAGCACCCAGACGTGGTGGTCATCAACTCGGCGGGCAACGGCGCCTCGTGGTCCGGCACTGACGAATACCGTTTGCCATCGTCGTTCATTACCGAGCAATTGCTGGTGGTGGGCGGCCACCAGCGCAGCGACAAGGCGGTGCCGGTCGAGGACCCGCAGCATGTGCGCAAGCGCCGCAGCTCGAACATCGACATGCGCGTCGATGTCAGCGCCGCGGCCTGCATCCGCCCCGCGGGTGCCAAGAAGCCACACTGCGGCACCTCGTATGCCACGCCGCTGGTGAGCGCGACGGTGGCGGCGATGTTGTCGATCAACCCGGCACTGACACCCGAGCAGGTCCGCATGTTGTTGCGGCGCAGTGCATTGACCTTAGGTACCGAGCAGGACTTCGAAGCCATGGATGCCGAAGACCTGACTGCGCCGATTTTGCCGTCTGAGCGGGGCGGCCGGCTGAACCACCCGGACCTGGGCCGCTCGGCGCGCCTGGACATGCAGCGTGCGCTGGACCTGGCGGTACAGAGCCTTGACCGGGTGCGTTGAGCGGTGGCCGCTGTTAGACAAATTCCGTAACATTGCGCCCCTTGCTTGCCAGCCCGTCCGCCTGGACCGCCTCACAGGAACGCCATGAAACCCGCCCGACTCCGCGCCGACGTGCTCGCCGGCCTCACCACTTCGTTCGCCTTGGTGCCCGAGTGCATCGCCTTTGCCCTGGTGGCGCACCTCAACCCGTTGATGGGCCTGTATGGCGCCTTCATCATCTGCACCCTGACCGCGCTGTTTGGCGGCCGCCCCGGCATGATCTCTGGCGCTGCCGGCTCGATGGCGGTGGTGATCGTCGCGCTGGTGGTGCAACACGGCGTGCAGTACTTGCTGGCAACGGTGCTGCTGGGCGGGGTGGTGATGATTCTGTTTGGCGTGCTGCGCCTGGGCAAACTGGTGCGCCTGGTGCCGTACCCGGTGATGCTCGGCTTCGTCAACGGCCTGGCGATCGTCATCGCCCTGGCCCAGCTGGAGCACTTCAAGCAGGGCGATCACTGGCTCAGTGGTGCACCGCTGTACCTGATGATCGGCCTGGTGGCGTTGACCATGCTGGTGGTCTACGTACTGCCGAAGCTGACCCGCGCCGTGCCGCCCGCGCTGGTGGCCATCCTCGGGGTAGGCCTGCTGGTGTACCTGCTCGGTTTACCGACCCGTACCCTCGGCGACATGGCGCATATCGCCGGCGGCTTGCCGGAACTGGCACTGCCGAGTGTGCCATGGAACCTTGAAACGCTTCAGATCATTGCCCCGTACGCAGTGCTGATGGCCATGGTCGGCTTGCTGGAAACCCTGCTGACACTCAACCTCACCGACGAGATCACCGAGAGCCGTGGCTTCCCGGACCGCGAGTGCGTGGCCCTGGGGGCGGCCAACATGGTCTCCGGGCTATGTGGCGGCATGGGCGGCTGCGCGATGATCGGGCAGACGGTGATCAACCTCAGCTCCAACGGCCGTGGTCGGCTGTCTGGGGTGGTCGCTGGGGTGATGATCTTGCTGTTCGTGCTGTTCCTGTCGCCGCTGATCGAGCGCATCCCGCTGGCGGCCCTGGTAGGGGTGATGTTCGTGGTTGCCCAGCAGACCTTTGCCTGGGCCTCGTTGCGCGTGTTGCACAAGGTGCCGGTCAGCGATGTGTTGGCGATCATTGCGGTGACCGTCGTCACGGTGTTCACCGACCTGGCCATGGCCGTGCTGTTCGGTATCGTCATCGCGGCGGTGAACTTTGCCTGGCAGCATGCCCGGGAGTTGTATGCCGACAGCTATGAGGACGGCGAGGGGGGCAAGCGCTACCAGGTGCATGGCACGCTGTTCTTTGCCTCGGTCACGCCGTTTCTCAACCAGTTCGATGCGGCGGGCGACCCGGCCAAGGTCACCCTGGATTGTCAGCACCTGAGCTTTGTCGACTACTCGGCAATTGCGGCGTTGAAGACCTTGCGCGAGCGCTATGCCAAGGCGGGCAAGCAGTTGCGGGTGGTGCACCTGTCCGAGCGCTGCAAGAAGCTGCTGAAACGGGCCGGCGAACAGCACTGAGCGTTGTCATGATCCCTGGTGGGAGCGGGCTCGCCCCGCGAACACCGGCGAAGCCGGTGCCAGGCAGTGGCAGTGTCTGGGCCGGCCTCTTCGCGGGGCAAGCCCGCTCCCACTGAGATCACGCCGGCTTTGGGCATCTGAGCCAGGCAGTTGCTGGCACTGGGCGCACGATCATTCGCCGCGGTTTTTCTTCACAATGCCATCGGCGATGCTGGCCGGCGCCTCGGCATAGCGGGTGAACTCCATCGAATAGCTGGCCCGCCCCTGGGTCATCGAGCGCATCGACGTGGCATAGCCGAACATCTCACCCAGCGGCACCTCGGCACGAATCACCTTGCCGGCTGGCGTCTCGTCGCCATCCTGAATCATCCCACGGCGTCGGCTCAGGTCGCCCATGATGTCGCCCTGGTATTCCTCCGGCGTCACCACCTCAACCTTCATGACCGGCTCCAGCAGCACCGCCCCGCCTTTTTGCGAGAGTTGCTTGGTGGCCATGGAGGCGGCGATCTTGTAGGCCATCTCATTGGAATCGACGTCGTGGTAGGAGCCGTCGAACACCGCCGCCTTCAGGCTGATCAGCGGATAACCGGCGAGCACGCCGTTCTTCATCTGCTCCTCGATGCCCTTCTGGATGGCCGGGATGTACTCGCGTGGCACCACGCCGCCGACGATCTCGTTGATAAACTCCAAGCCCTCCTGGCCTTCGTCGCCAGGGGCGAAGCGGATCCAGCAGTGGCCATACTGGCCGCGCCCGCCGGACTGGCGGACGAAGCGGCCTTCGATCTCGCAGGTGTTGCGGATCTTCTCGCGGTACGCCACCTGCGGCTTGCCGATGTTGGCCTCGACGTTGAACTCGCGGCGCATGCGGTCGACGATGATGTCCAGGTGCAACTCACCCATGCCAGAGATGATCGTCTGGCCGGTCTCTTCGTCGGTGCGTACCCGGAATGACGGGTCTTCCTGGGCCAGCTTGCCCAGGGCAACGCCCATTTTCTCCTGGTCGGCCTTGGTCTTGGGCTCTACCGCCACGGAGATGACTGGGTCGGGGAAGTCCATGCGTTCGAGGATGATCGGCTTGTCCATGTCACACAAGGTGTCGCCGGTGGTCACGTCCTTCATGCCGATCAGCGCGGCGATGTCGCCGGCGCAGACGTCCTTGATCTCGGCGCGTTGGTTGGCATGCATCTGCACCATGCGGCCGATGCGCTCCTTCTTGCCCTTGACCGAATTGAGCACTGCATGGCCAGAACTGAGTACGCCGGAGTACACCCGGGCGAAGGTCAGGGTGCCGACGAACGGGTCGGTGGCAATCTTGAAGGCCAGGGCCGAGAACGGCTCGTTGTCGTCGGCGTGGCGTTCCAGGTGTTTTTCTTCATCGTCTGGGTCGGTGCCCTTGATGGCAGGGATCTCGGAGGGCGCGGGCAGGTAGTCGATCACCGCATCGAGCATCAGCGGCACGCCCTTGTTCTTGAACGAGGAGCCCAGAATGGTCGGCACGATCTGGTTGGCGATGGTGCGTTGACGCAAGGCGGCCTTGATCTCGTCGATGGTCAGTTCTTCGCCGTCGAGATATTTCTGGGTCAGTTCATCATTGGCATCGGCGGCCGCCTCGACCAGGTGTGCGCGCCATTCGTCGGCGAGCGGCCGAAGCTCGGCAGGGATCTCTTCTTCCCGATAGGTGGTGCCCTGGTCGGCGTCGTTCCAGTAGATGGCCTTCATCTTCACCAAGTCGATCTGGCCGATAAAGTGCTCTTCGCTGCCGATCGCCAGCTGGATCGGTACCGGGTGATGCCCCAGGCGCTGGTCGATCTGCTTGACCACGCGCAGGAAGTCGGCGCCCTGGCGGTCCATCTTGTTGATGTAGGCCAGGCGCGGCACATGGTACTTGTTGGCCTGGCGCCAGACGGTTTCCGATTGCGGCTCGACCCCGTCGGCACCGCTGAACACCACCACGGCGCCATCGAGCACGCGCAGCGAGCGCTCCACTTCAATGGTGAAGTCGACGTGGCCTGGGGTATCGATGATGTTGAAGCGGTACTTGTCGGCAAACTGCTTGGTCGAGCCTTGCCAGAAGGCTGTGGTCGCCGCCGAGGTGATGGTGATGCCGCGCTCCTGTTCCTGGGCCATCCAGTCCATGGTCGCGGCACCATCGTGCACCTCGCCCATCTTGTGGTTGACCCCGGTGTAGAACAGGATGCGTTCGGTGGTGGTGGTCTTGCCGGCATCCACGTGGGCGACGATGCCGATATTGCGATACAGCTCGATGGGCGTTGTACGGGCCATGGCGGACTACCTGCGGGGATGCGGATTCTCCCAAGGTAGCAGACCGGAAGAATCCTGCTTTACCGCCGGGCCGTCAGTCGGCCTGGGCTTGCAGCAACCATTGGCCGTCCACTTCGCGGGCCAGGCCGCTGGCGGGCAGCAGGGCCAGCAGGCGCTCGTGCAGGGCGGCGTCGGTGAAGGTCTTGAGCTTGGCCAGGTCCAGTGCGCCGACCAGGTTCAGGTCTTCCTTGTGGTACGACAGCCAGGCTTTTTTCAGCACCAGCAGCACGTCGCTGCCTGCGGTGGTGGCGAAGCGGCGGTTGAGCGCTCGGCCTTCGAGGGTGAAGTTGTGCTGATGGCTGTAGCTATTCTGGTCGCCACCGTCACGGCAGCGGTGGCACTGGCACGGGCCTTCGGCGAACGCGTTGCGCAGGTAGTTGTTGAAGTCCACGACGGGCTTGAGGGACAGGCGTTTGTCGACCTCGAACAGGTCGGCGATCAGGGGTTCTTCGGCGCTCACTCGGGATCCTCGTGTGGTGTGGCGTGCATCGGCGGGCACCCTAACAGATCGGGGCATTCAGATCACCTGTTGGCGGCGGTGCGGCGATCCGAGTTGCCCGCGATCAGGCCAGTAGAGACAACAACGAAAGGCTGCCGTACTCTACGCGCCCACACGCCTACCTATCCTATTGAGGTAACCCGCTTGAGCAGCAAGTACCCGTACATCGCCACCGTGACCGTCAGCACCGAAGACCGTGGGGGCGATGTCGAGGCATCGGAGAACGCCAACATCCGTGTTGGCCTTGAAGCGGTGACTGAAACCCTGAAAAAGGTGCATTTCGTCGGCGCGCTCGCGGCCCCCGAAAAGCCCGCCACGCACATCTGCGTCACCCTGGAAAACGGCCTGACCTACTACGGCCCGATCGTCAACGGCCACGCCGAACTCGAAGGCGGCTGGATCGCCTTCGAGTCCGACATGCTCACCCCCGAAGAACTGGGCCTGTAACCCTCAGTTCAGCTCGGCCAGGCATTGCTCGAGGATATCCAGCCCTTCTTCGAGCACATTGGCTTCGATGGTCAGTGGCGCCAGCAGGCGAATGATGTGCCGCGCCTTGCCGCTGGGCATCAGCAGCAAACCCTTGGCCCGCGCCGCTTCCATCACCTTGGCCAGTTGCGCGGGGGCTGGGCTGCCGTCGGCATTGACGAACTCGATGCCGCGCATTGCTCCGACGCCGGTCAGGCGGCCGATGAAGGGGTGCTGTTTTTTCCAGCGCTCCACGCGGCTGACGATGGCCTGCTCCTGGCGCTCGCCCCAGGTGGCGACGTTTTCGTCGGTCATCTGCGCCAAGCTTGCCAGCGCCGCCGCGCAGGCAATCGGGTTGCCCGAGTAAGTGCCGCCCAGGCCGCCCTTGGGCAGCGCCGCCATCAAGGCCTGACGCCCGACTACCGCACCCAGTGGCATGCCGCCAGCGATACTTTTGGCCAGCAGCAGCAGGTCTGGCTCGATACCCAGGCGAGGGAAGGCGAAACGCTGGCCGGTACGGCCAAAGCCCGACTGGATCTCGTCGATGATGATCAAAATCCCGTGTTGGTCGCAGAAGCGGCGCAGTGCCTGGGCGAATGCCGGGTCGAGGGCGAGGAAGCCACCTTCGCCTTGCACCGGTTCAAGGATGAACGCTGCCACGTCTTCGACCGCCAGCTCGACGCTGAACAGCCGGTCCATGGCCTTGAGCGCCTGCTCGCAGGTGACGCCGGTGTCGGCGCTGGGGTAGGGCAGGTGGTAGACCGGGCCGGGTAGCTCGCCGACCCGTTGTTTGTAGGGGGCGACCTTGCCGTTGAGGTTCAGGGTGGCCAGGGTGCGGCCATGGAAACCCCCGTCGAAGGCGATGATGGCGCGCTTGCCGGTGGCACCGCGGGCTACTTTCAGGGCGTTTTCCGCCGCTTCCGCGCCGCTGTTGGTCAGCATGCCGGCCAGCGGGTAGCTGACGGGGACGAACTGGCTGAGGCGTTCCATCAGCTCAAGGTACGGGCCATGGGGCGCGGCGTTGAAGGCATAGTGGGTCAGGCGGGTGGCCTGGGTTTGGATCGCCTCGACCACGGCAGGGTTGCAATGCCCCAGGTTGAGTACGCCGATGCCGCCGACGAAGTCGATATAACGTTTACCGTCGGTGTCCCAGACTTCCGCATTCTTGCCATGGGAAAGTGTGATGGGGTGAACGATGGCAATGGACTGGCTGATACTTTCCTGATTCATGGGGCACGCGGACCTTGTTCGAGTTTCTTATTATCCAAGCGTGCCGGCGGGTTATTCCGCAAACGAATTATTCGATTGCGGTCATTCCCTGGATTCATGATCTGGCCCGTTTTTAGGGTTTGGACGGGCAACCTCAATCGCCCTCGGCCACCCGCTCGCGAATCCACTGCACGAACGCTCTGATCTTCGGCACCTCGGCCGCATGCTCGGCATGGGCGATGAAGTGCCGGCCGTTGCTCGGCACCGGGTGGTCCCAGGCCACCACCAGCTTGCCTTCGCTCAGCTCTTCGGCCACCAGGTAGCGAGGGATCAGGGCAATGCCGCAACCGGCGATGGCGGCGCGGATGCACAGGTAGAACGTGTCAAAGCGCGGCCCGTGGTAGCTGTTCTGGCTGTGCAGCCCCAGCCCCAGAAACCATTCATGCCAGGCCTCCGGGCGGGACACGCACTGCAGCAGGCGGTGTTCGGTCAGCGCCTCGGCGCTGCTGAAGTGGTGGCTGGCCAGTAGCTCCGGGGCGCACACCGGCAGCACTTCTTCGCTGAACAGTTCGATGCAGGTCGCCCCGGGCCAAGTGCCCTGGCCGAAGAAAAAGGCGATGTCGGCCTTGGCCTGCACCAGGTCGAAGGGTTCCAGTTCGTTGCGAATATCCAGGTGGATGCGCGGGTAGCGATCGCCAAAACCCTTGAGCCTGGGCACCAGCCAGCGGGCGCCGAAGGTCGGCTGGGTGGCGATGCGCAGCACTTCGGTCTCGTCGCCATAGCTGAGGATGTAGCGGCTGGAAATGTCGATCTGGGTGAGAATCTTGTTCACCTCGGTCAGGTACAGCGCACCGGCCGGGGTCAGGTGCAGGCGCCGGCGAATGCGCTGGAACAACGAGTGCGACAGCATCTCTTCAAGTTGCGCGACCTGTTTGCTGACCGCGCTTTGGGTCAGGTGCAGCTCTTGCGCCGCGCGGGTGAAGCTGAGGTGGCGGGCAGCCGCTTCGAAGCACTGGAGGGCGGTGGTCGAGGGCATCAGGCGTTTGGACATGACAGGCGCGTACCGAGCAAAAAAAGGATGAAGTTCATTCCAAATCGGAATCATATGCTTCGAAAAGGTCGTTTGTTGACCCAGACCTATAGATTAATACTGACCTGGATCAACGATTACAACCGGTCGTGCGAAGAGGAGGGAAGTAGCCAGTACCGGCATCTTCAGAACAACAAAAAAACCAACATCAGAAATTGATAAGAATTCTGCTCCAATTTTTAGCCGCCCCCGCGCGGCGACCCATTCGAGGGTTCTCCATGGCTTCGCTAGACAACAAGAAACAGCGTTCCTTGCAGCACGGCCTGACGTCCCGTCAGGTGTCCATGATCTCCATCGCCGGCATCATCGGTGCCGGCCTGTTCATCGGCTCCTCCAACGCGATTGCCACCGCGGGCCCGGCCATTCTCATTTCCTATGCCATGACCGGCCTGCTGGTGCTGCTGGTGATGCGCATGCTGGGCGAAATGGCCATCGCCAACCCCAACAGCGGGTCGTTCTCCACCTACGCCTCCGAGGCCATCGGCCCATGGGCAGGCTTCACCATCGGGTGGTTGTACTGGTGGTTCTGGGTACTGATCATCCCGGTCGAGGCCATCGCTGGCGCAGACATCCTGCATACCTACTTCCCCGCTGTGCCATCGTGGCTGTTCGCCTTCCTGATCATGGTCTTGCTGTCGGGTACCAACCTGATCAGCGTGAAGAACTTCGGTGCCTTCGAGTACTGGTTCGCACTGGTCAAGGTGATTGCCATCATTGCTTTCATCGTTGTCTGCAGCCTGGCCGTATTCGGCTTCTGGCCGCTGGCCGAGGTGTCGGGTGTGAGCCGGCTGTGGGACAACGGCGGCTTCATGCCCAATGGCTTCGGCACCGTGCTGGGCGGCGTGCTGATCACCATCTTCTCGTTCTTCGGCGCCGAGATCGTCACCATTGCCGCTGACGAAACGGCAAACCCGAAAGACAAGATCCGCCGCGCCACCAACCTGGTGGTGTACCGCATCGCCATCTTCTACCTGGCCTCGATCTTCCTGGTGGTGTCGCTGGTGGCCTGGAACGACCCGGCCCTGAAAGCCGTGGGCTCGTTCCAGCGGGTACTGGAAGTACTGAACGTGCCGGGCGCCAAGCTGCTGGTCGACCTGGTGGTGCTGGTGGCGGTGACCAGTTGCATGAACTCCGGCCTCTACACCGCGTCGCGGATGCTCTACTCCCTGGGTGCCCGTGGCCAGGCGCTGAGCATGACCAAGCGTATCTCCGGTGCAGGCGTGCCGACGGTCGCGGTCATCTTCTCGACCCTGGCAGGCTTTGCCGGTTGCCTGGTCAACTATGTGTTCCCTGGCAAGGTGTTCGGGTTCCTGCTGTCCACCACCGGTGCCATCGCCTTGCTGGTGTACCTGGTGATCGCCGTGTCCCAGCTGCGCATGCGGGCACGTGCCGAACGTGAAGGCACACCGTTGGAGCTGAAGATGTGGCTGTTCCCCTGGCTGACCTGGCTGGTGATCGGCACCATTGTCATGGTGTTGGGCTACATGCTGTTCAGCGATGCCTACCGTTACGAGACGCTGATGACGGCGGGGGTGACGCTGTTCATCCTGCTGGTGTCGCTGACCCAGCGGCGCGGCAAGGTGGTTGCGCAGACTGCGTGATCCTTGGGGGCGCTTTGCGCCCCATTCGCGGCACAAGGCCGCTCCCACAGGTACTGTGCTGTCGTGTACAGACTGCTGGGAGCGGCCTTATGCCGCGATGGGCTGCAACGCAGCCCCGGCATTCTCATTGGCGCTGACAAAATGCGGCGCTACCATCGACGCTTGCATCCCTTCCCATTCCAACAAGCACAGGAAGCGTATGAACGAGCAAATCCTTTCCCTCCAGCAACTCGCCGCGCCAGAAGGCAGCTGCTACGGCTGTGGCTGTGCCCACCCCAGCGGCCTGCACCTGCAAAGCCACTGGGATGCCGATGGCATCCACCTGTTGTGCCGACACTCGCCCGACAGCAGCTTCATTGGCTGGCCCGGCCTGGTCTACGGCGGCTTGCTGGCGATGCTGGTCGACTGCCATTCCAACTGGACCGCCATGGCCTACCACTACCGCAACGAAGGCCGCGAAGCGGGTAGCCTGCCGCGCATCGATTGCGTCACCGGCACGCTCAACCTCAGCTACCTGAAACCGACGCCCATGGGGGTCGAGCTGCTGCTCAAGGCGCGCGTTGAAGGCGAAGTCGGGCGCAAGAGCCGGGTCATCTGCGAGGTCTGGGCGGACGATGTGCTGACGGTGACTGCCGACTCGGTATTCGTGCGGGTCGACACCGAAAAGCTCAAGCTCAAGGCCCATGGCCAGGCGTGATCGGCCAGTGCCGATGAGTGGTCGGTGATGGTCAGCGGGCGGGGATGTCACTAGAGTGACAAGCCCATCCCCCAGGCAAGGTTGACCATGACCGATCTGAGCGCATTCCCCATCACCCGCAAATGGCCCGCCCAACACCCCGAGCGCCTGCAGCTGTATTCGCTGCCCACGCCCAACGGCGTCAAGGTGTCGATCATGCTGGAAGAGATCGGCCTGGCGTACGAGCCGCACAAGGTTAGCTTCGATACCGATGACCAGATGAGCCCTGAGTTCATCTCCCTCAGCGCCAACAACAAGATCCCCGCCATCCTCGACCCGAACGGCCCCGGCGGCCAGCCGCTGGGGCTGTTCGAGTCGGGCGCGATCCTGCAGTACCTGGCCGAGAAAAGTGGCCAGTTGCTCAGCCAGGACCCTGCCGTCCGTTACCAGACCCTGCAGTGGTTGATGTTCCAGATGGGCGGCATCGGCCCGATGTTTGGCCAGGTCGGGTTCTTCCACTTCTTTGCAGGCAAGGAATACGAAGACAAGCGCCCGCGCGATCGCTATGTCAACGAATCGAAGCGCCTGCTGGGCGTGCTGGATCGGCACCTTCAAGGGCGGGAGTGGATGGTCGACACGTACAGCATCGCCGATATCGCCATCTTCCCTTGGGTGCGCAACCTGGTGGAGCGCTACAACGCCCGTGAGCTAGTGGGCTTCGATGCGTTCAAGGAAGTGCAACGGGTGCTGGCCAACTTCCTCGAGCGCCCTGCCGTTCAACGGGGCTTGATAATCCCGGGCTGATCGCCACGTACTTAACCTGTGGGGCTTGTTCCCACAGGCTCATCTTGCAGCCTAGAAAATCTGATTCAGCACCCAGTACAGGCTACCCGCCAGCAACATCGCCGCCGGCAAAGTCAGCACCCACGCCATCAGCAGATTGATCAGCGTGCGCTTCTGGATCCCCGAGCCATTGGCGACCATGGTCCCGGCCACACCAGAGCTCAGCACATGGGTGGTCGACACAGGCAGCCCGAACATGTCCGCCGCGCCGATGGTGCACATCGCCACCACCTCGGCCGAGGCGCCCTGGGCGTAGCTCAGGTGGGTCTTGCCAATCTTCTCGCCCACCGTCACCACGATGCGCCGCCAGCCGACCAGGGTGCCCAGCCCCAGGGCGATGGCCACGGCCACCTTGACCCATAGCGGGATGTAGCGCGTGGCGTCGTCCAATTGGGTCTTGAACAGTTGCACATGGCTGCGGGTGTCGGCATCAAAGGTTACCAGCTGGTTTTTCTCGATCAGGCGGATGGCTTCGCTGGTCAGGTACATGTCGTTGCGCACATTGGCCATGGCCTCGGCCGGCACGCGCTTGAGCGAGCCATAGCCTTTGACTTCTTCGCCGATCATGCCGGTCAGTGCGGCGAGTGCGGGCACCAGTTGCGGGGTGGGCTTGGGCTCGGTGATGAACAGGGTCAGCACCTGGCGAGGGTCTGCCGGCACCGGTTGCGGATCGCTGCGCACCAGCGCCTGGCGCGTCACCTCGGCAACGGCCGAAAACTGCAAGGACTGCTCGCTGGGCATGGTCTTGTTCAGGGCATACGCCATCGGCAGCGTGCCGACCAGAATCAGCATGATCAGCCCCATGCCTTTCTGGCCATCGTTGGAGCCATGGGCAAAGGACACCCCGGTGCAGGTCAGGATCAGCACGCCGCGGATCCACCACGGCGGCGGTGTCTGGCCTTCGGGTGCCTGGTACAGCGCCTTGCGCTTGACCAGTGCGCGCAGGGCTAGCAGCAACAGGGCGGCGCAGGCAAAGCCGATCAGCGGTGAAAACAGCAGGGCATAGCCCACCTTGCTGGCCTGGCCCCAGTCCACTCCGCTGGTGCCGTCGCGCCCGTGCATCAGCGCATTGGCCACCCCTACGCCGATGATCGAGCCGATCAGCGTGTGCGAAGACGAGGCCGGCAGGCCCAGCCACCAGGTGCCCAGGTTCCAGATGATCGCGGCTAGCAGCAGGGCAAAGACCATGGCGAAACCGGCCGAAGAGCCGACTTGCAAAATCAGCTCTACCGGCAGCAAGGCGATGATGCCGAACGCCACTGCACCGCTGGAGAACAGCACGCCGAGGAAGTTGCACAAACCCGACCAGACCACGGCAACCGGTGCCGGCAACGAGTGGGTATAGATGACTGTGGCCACGGCGTTGGCGGTGTCGTGGAAGCCGTTGACGAATTCGAAACCCAGGGCAATCAGCAACGCCAGGCCCAGCAGCAGGAACGGCGTGACGGTGGTGATTACCGTGCCGCTGGCGCTGACGTCCTGTTTCAGGCTCCAGGCGGTATAGGCGAGGCCGGCCAACAGCAGGCCGAAGAACAGAACCACGGTGGCGCGGCCGGGCTTGTGAGCCAGCTGCGGGCGCGCATCGCGTTGGGCCAGGTGCGGCTGGCTGGCCAGGGACGGGGTTGCCATGGGGGCTCCGATTGGCGTCGGGCGAAGGTGCCGAAGGCTGTGAGCATAGAAACAATTCGTTACTGGCCCGTGACCTCGGTCAATGAATTATCTAGGCTCAAGACAGACGGCAATGGCCGGAGAAGCCCATGATCCGTTGCAAACGTGTCTACGAAGCGCTCGCCGAGGAAGACGGCCAGCGTGTGCTGGTCGACCGCCTGTGGCCGCGTAACAAGCGCAAGGATGACCTGCATGGCCAATGGCTGCGCGAGGTGGCGCCCTCGCAGGGTTTGCGCAAGGCATTTCACCAGGGCGAGGTGGATTTTGCCGGTTTCACCCAACGCTACCGGCAGGAGCTGACCGCACACCCCGAGTACTGGTACCCGCTGCTGGGCCTGGCCGCCAAGGGCACGCTGACCTTGCTCTATGCCGCCAAGGACACCGAGCACAACAACGCCCGGGTACTCGCCCAATGGCTGGAAGATGAGTTGGAGCGCCATGGCCCGGGCAGTTCGCCCGTGTGCTATGCCACCTGAGCGGTGCACAATAACGGCATGAAGCTCATACCCGCCTCCGATGCCCACCGCAGTTTCGCCCGCGACCTCACGCGCCGGGCCATGCTGCCGTACTACCGCGAATTCAACCTGCTGTGGATCGAAGAAGCCTTTGACCAGGCCTGGGCCTGGCGCGAGCAGTGGCTGGTGATGGAGGGTGAACAGGTGCTGGGCTACTGCAGCCTCAGCCAGGACCGTCAGGCACTGTTCATTCGAGAACTGCACCTGCTGCCTGAGCACCGCGGGCGCGGCATCGGCGGCCGGGTGCTGGAGGCCCTTGCCGGCTGGGCGAAACAGCGGCATCTGCCACTGCTGCGCTTGATGGTGTTTCGCAGCAACCCGGCTCGGTTGTTGTATCAACGCAGGGGCTTTGCGGAGGTGGGCGAGGATGAATGCTTCGTGCGCATGCAGCGCGTCATCGACTGATAGCGCAGTGATGGCTTGTCGCGGCAGGTGACCATGGGCATAGTGGGGTCTGAAATTTACCGCTGCTTACAGGACGGTGGGCGGCGTTGGATGATGTTCAAGGACAAAGGAGAAACGTGAGATGAATGGATTCGGTCCGCGGCTGCGCGAAGAGCGCGAACGGCTGGGCATGACCCAACGGGTGTTTGGTGACATCGGTGGGGTCGAGCCCAATGCCCAAGGTAAGTACGAGAGCGGTGAGCGCACGCCCCGCGCCGATTACCTCGCAGCACTGGCCGCCCAGGGCATGGACGCGCTCTATGTGCTCAGCGGTGTGCGCACCCCGGCACCGCTGGGCAACCTGACCCAGGACGAGGCCGATTTGCTGGGCGCTTTTCGGCAACTGCCGGTCGACGATCAAGCCGCGCTCTGGCACTTGCTTGGGCGTTTGTCCGGTGAGGTTAAAAGCCGTGAAACAGTGAGGCCTTTCACACTTGGCCGTCAGGCGTATCTGACAGAAGTTTTGCGTTAGGCCCGCCATGAAAAATTTTGTTAAGGTGGCGGGATCCAATCGCCCTGCAGACGAGGTGTGTGCTTGATTAGGGTCTTAGTGGTCGATGATCACGATCTGGTACGAACCGGTATTACCCGCATGCTGGCCGACATCGACGGCCTGCAAGTGGTGGGTGAGGGGGATTCGGGGGAGTCGGCGCTCAAGCTGGCGCGGGAACTCAAACCCGACGTCGTCCTGATGGATGTGAAAATGCCCGGCATTGGCGGCCTGGAGGCCACCCGCAAACTGTTGCGCAGCCATCCCGACATCAAAGTGGTCGCGGTCACCGTGTGCGAGGAAGACCCGTTCCCCACGCGCCTGCTGCAAGCCGGTGCTGCCGGTTACCTGACCAAGGGCGCCGGGCTCGACGAAATGGTCCAGGCCATCCGCCTGGCCTTTGCCGGCCAGCGCTACATCAGCCCGCAGATCGCCCAGCAACTGGCACTCAAGTCGTTCCAGCCACAAGGCTCGCCGTTCGATGCGTTGTCAGAGCGCGAAATCCAGATCGCCTTGATGATCGTCGGCTGCCAGAAAGTGCAGATCATCTCCGACAAGTTGTGTCTCTCGCCCAAGACCGTCAATACTTACCGTTATCGGATCTTTGAAAAACTCTCGGTCACCAGCGACGTCGAACTGACCTTGCTGGCCGTTCGCCACGGTATGGTTGACGCAAGCCTGTAAACCTCATGTCCCAAGCTTTTGATGCCAGCGCGTTCCTGGCGACCTGCAGCGGTCGCCCGGGCGTTTATCGTATGTTCGACGCCGAGGCGCGGCTGCTCTACGTGGGCAAGGCCAAAAACCTCAAGAAGCGCCTGGCCAGCTATTTCCGCAAAACCGGCCTGGCGCCCAAGACCGCTGCGCTGGTGGGCCGCATCGCCCAGGTCGAGACCACCATCACCGCCAACGAAACCGAGGCGCTGCTGCTGGAGCAGAACCTGATCAAGGAATGGCGGCCGCCGTACAACATCCTGCTGCGCGACGATAAATCCTACCCCTACGTGTTTTTGTCTGACGGCGACTTCCCGCGCCTGGGCATCCACCGCGGTGCGAAAAAGGCCAAGGGCCGATACTTCGGCCCCTACCCCAGCGCCGGTGCCATTCGCGAAAGCCTCAGCCTGTTGCAAAAGGCCTTTTCGGTGCGTCAGTGCGAAGACAGTTACTACGCCAACCGCACTCGGCCCTGCCTGCAGTACCAGATCAAGCGCTGCAAGGGGCCGTGCGTCGGCCTGGTCGACAAAGACGAGTACGCCGACGATATCCGCCACTCGGTGATGTTCCTCGAAGGCCGCAGCCAGCAGTTGGGCAACGAGCTCAATGCCGAGATGGAAAAGGCCGCCATGGCCCTCAATTTCGAGAAGGCCGCCGAGCTGCGCGACCAGATCGCCTTGCTGCGCCGCGTGCAGGACCAGCAGTACATCGAGGGCGGTACCGGTGACGTCGATGTGATCGCCGCCTTCGTCAACCCCGGTGGCGCCTGCGTGCACCTGATCAGCGTGCGCGGCGGGCGGGTGCTGGGCAGCAAGAACTTCTTCCCCCAGGTGGGCATCGAGGAGGAGGTGGCCGAGGTCATGGCCGCGTTCCTGTCCCAGTACTACGTGGGCAATGCCGAACGCGAACTGCCCGGTGAGCTCATCGTCAACGTGGTGCACGAAGACTTCGAAGCCATCCGTGAAGCCCTGCAAACCCTGCGCGGCCGCGAGCTGACCATCACCCACCGGGTGCGCGGCACCCGGGCCCGCTGGCAGCAGTTGGCAGTGACCAACGCCGAGCAGGCCCTCAACGCCCGCCTGGCCAATCGCCAGCACATGGCCGCCCGTTTCGAGGCCCTGGCCCAGGTGCTTGGCCTGGACGAAGTACCGCAGCGCCTGGAGTGCTACGACATCAGCCACTCCAGCGGCGAGGCCACCGTGGCCAGCTGCGTGGTGTTCGGCCCGGAAGGCCCGATCAAGTCCGATTACCGCCGTTTCAACATCGAAGGCGTGACCGCCGGCGACGACTATGCGGCCATGCACCAGGCCCTGACCCGCCGCTACGGGCGCATCAAGGACGGCGAGGGCAAGCTGCCCGACGTGTTGCTGGTGGACGGCGGCAAGGGCCAGTTGAACATGGCCCGCGACGTCATGCAGGAGCTGGCCTTCACTGACCTGACCCTGCTGGGCGTTGCCAAGGGCGTGACCCGCAAGGCCGGTTTCGAGACCCTGTACCTCAACGACGTGCACCACGAGTTCACCCTCAAGGGCGACTCACCGGCCCTGCACCTGATCCAGCAGATCCGCGACGAAGCCCACCGTTTCGCCATCACTGGCCACCGCGCCCGGCGCGGCAAAGCCCGTCGCGTGTCCAGCCTGGAAGACGTAGCCGGGGTCGGCCCCAAGCGCCGTCGCGACCTGCTGAAACACTTCGGCGGCCTGCAAGAGCTCAACCGCGCCAGTGTCGATGAAATCGCCAAAGCCCCCGGCATCAGTAAAAAGCTTGCCGAGTCGATTTATGCCAGCCTGCATAGCGAGTAGAATGCCTGGCTCAACCCGCAGCCAGTCGTACCGATGAATATTCCAAACCTGCTCACCGTTCTACGCGTCCTGCTCATCCCGATCTTCATCCTGCTGTTCTATGTGCCCTATCACTGGAGCTACATGGCCGCCAGCAGCGTGTTCGCCGTCGCCGCCGCCACTGACTGGCTGGACGGCTACCTGGCGCGCCGCCTTCAGCAGAGCACACCGTTCGGTGCCTTCCTGGACCCGGTGGCCGACAAGCTGATGGTCGCCGTGGCCCTGGTGTTGCTGGTGCAGGTGCACGCGAACTTCTGGCTGACCTTGCCGGCGGCGGTGATCATCGGCCGCGAGATCGTGGTGTCGGCGCTGCGCGAGTGGATGGCCGAACTGGGGGCGAGGGCGCATGTGGCAGTGTCCAACCTTGGCAAGTGGAAAACTGCGGCGCAAATGCTTGCGCTGGTGATCCTGCTGGCCAACCCGCCGGGTGTGACCTTCTGGGTCATTCTGGGTTACGGGCTGCTGCTGGTGGCAGCGGGCTTGACCCTGTGGTCGATGGCGCATTATCTGCTGGCCGCCTGGCCACACCTGCGCGAAGGCTCGGAGCAGAAATAAAAACTTTTTTGAATCAAGGGGTTGACGCCGTTTTAGATATTGCTAGAATGGCACCCATCACGACGCGGGAATAGCTCAGTTGGTAGAGCACGACCTTGCCAAGGTCGGGGTCGCGAGTTCGAGTCTCGTTTCCCGCTCCAAATTCGATCCTCAGTGCGTCGCTGGGATCACAAAGAAGAGGCCTTAAGGCCTCTTTTTTTGTGCCTGGAATTTGGTGTTTGTCCCCGTGCTGTGCTCTGAGGCCATGAAGTCAGGCTGTACTACTGGGTTGGCTCGTCAGGGGGCAGAGTCGTGGATCGCCCTTTTTTCCTGGCGCCAGATGAGGTCCGGGTAGCGCGAACTGCGGTTGAATCGATCAACCAGGTTTGCAAATCGATCAAGACTTGCTCATTCACCAACAGGTGCAAGCGTTTGAGCATCTGATCGAATGTCCCCCGGTTTCGCCAGCTCCGAAACCGGTGATAGACCGTTGACCACACACTGCCCCTAGAACTCCACCTTGCCCCGCCCCACTTTGACGTTGCTGCGCCTGGCTTTTCCTTCAAGGCGGCGTGTCTTCGAGCCGAGGGTCGGCTTGGTGGGGCGGCGTTTCTTCTCGGTCTTGCCGGCAGTAATGATCAACTCGGCAAGACGCGTCAGTGCGTCAGCGCGGTTTTGCTCCTGGGTGCGGTACTGTTGGGCCTTGATGATCAACACGCCGTCGCCGGTGATGCGGCTGTCACGCAGCGCCAGCAGCCGCTCCTTGTAAAACGCGGGCAGCGACGAGGCAGGAATGTCGAAGCGCAGGTGGACGGCGCTGGACACCTTGTTGACATTCTGCCCGCCTGCGCCTTGCGCGCGGATGTATGTCAGTTCGATGTCGGCATCTGGCAGATGCACGTTATTAGAGATGGTCAGCATGGCATGGCCCTTGTCATTGCCCTCCATTATCGCAGCCTTCGCCACTCGCCCACAGAACAAAACACCTTTGGCCTCGACCACAGAGGAATCAGCCGTGCAAAAGGGAATAAAGGGTGGCAGATCGCCTGGGCGGGACAATTTGTTGCGGTAAAAAAGCCCCTGGCATGCTAAACCAGTCGGCCCCGCCTGCCATGAAGAGTGCCCCGGTGAAAGCCATTCGCCTGACCCTTGTTTGCCATGCCCTGACCCAAGCCCAGAAGACTGGCTGCATGCCCCAGGCTGATGACAGCATCCTTGCGCTGGCACAACCGCCGCTGGCAATCGGGCCTGCGGTGCAGGTGCTGACGGCGCCGGAGCGTCGAGCTTGTGAGACAGCGGCGTGGTTGTCGGCGCAGGCGCGGGTCGAGCCGGCGTTGGCCGATTGTGACCTGGGGCATTGGCAGGGTTTGTCGCTCAAGCAGTTGCAGGTGGAGCAAGCGCAGTCGCTGTGCGAATGGCTGGGCGATCCGCACAGCGCGCTACATGGCGGGGAGTCTTTCGCGCAACTGTGCCAGCGCGTGGCGGCTTGGCTGGCGGCGTTCGACACGCCGGGCGAGTGGCTGGCAGTGACCCACCCTATGGTCATCCGTGCCGTGCTGGTACAGCTGTTGGGGTGCCCGTTGAGCACCCACCAGCGCATCGATGTGCTGCCGCTATCGCGCCTTGAACTCAGCTTTACCGGGCAGTGGCGGCTGCGTCTGGGCGCTTAGCGGCGGCAAGCGTGGTTCAGAACGCCAGCTTGTAGCCGATCAGCAGCAGCATCGCCGCCAGGCACGGGCGCAGCACGCGGTCAGAAATGCGCCCGGTGAGGTGGCTGCCCATGTAGATACCCGGCAGCGAGCCGAGCAGCAGGTAACCCAGCAACGACCAGTCCATGTTGCCCATGCCGGCGTGGCCCAGGCCCGCGACCAGGGTCAGCGGCACAGCATGGGCGATTTCGGTGCCGACCAGGCGGCGGGTGACCAGGAACGGGTACAGCAGGAACAGTGCCACGGTACCCAAGGCGCCGGCGCCGATGGAGGTGAGGGTGACCATTACACCCAGTACCACGCCAGTGAGCACGGTAAGCGTGTTGAGGCTGCGGTCGCTGAGGTGGTAGTGATCACCGGCATGGCGGCTGGCGAAGGCCTGCAGGCGCGACTTGAACAGAATGGCCAGTGCGGTGAGGATCAACACCACCGCCAGGCCCTGTTTGATGATGGCGTTGAGCGCCGAGGTGTCGGTGTGCAGGGTACTGAGGAACCACAGGGTGATGGCGGCGGCGGGTACGCTGCCCAGGCTCAGCAGGCCGGTGATTTTCCAGTCGATGTTCTTGTTGCGGGCATGCACCCAGACGCCACTGGCCTTGGTGATGGCGGCATACAGCAGGTCGGTGCCGACAGCGGTGGCCGGGTTGATGCCAAACCACAAGAGGATAGGGGTCATCAGCGAGCCGCCGCCCACGCCGGTCATGCCGACGATGAAACCTACAACCAGCCCGGCAAGGGTGAAACCGAAAGAACCTACATCCATACGCTACTCGACTGCCCAACTTTGCCCGTTATCGGATGGAAGCCAGCATATAGAATTTTTTATAGCCAAATAGACTTGTTCGTTATTAGGTTATAACCGCGTGGCGTCTGCACAGGTGCGTGAAAGCGCGCCTTAACGGTCTGTCATGACCACCATCACATGCGCATCCCCGCCATCCTCGCTTTCCGACAGATAGATATGCCCCACCTGGCTGTTGAAGTACGCGGTCTCCTGCGGGCCGATGCTGACCGCTTCACCGGTCTCGAACTCGATACGCACACGCCCGCAGATGACCAAGGCGAACTCCTGGCCAGGATGGCGGATAAAATCGTCGAACTGCCCGCGTTCACGGGCGATGATGCGGGCATAGGCCGGGGTCATGCGGCGCTCGGGGAAGGCGCCGGCAATCGGGTGATAGTCGTAGGTGCCGGTCGCGTAGCCCGCAACGGCCGCCAGTGAATCAACCACCACCGTCACCGGTACTGGCGTATCGGCCGTGCCGCTGGCACGGAACAACTGGGCGATATCGACATTCAGGGCGCGGGCGGCGGCGGCCAGTTTTTCGTAACTGACCGAGACTTGGGCGAGCTCCATTTTCGACAACGTCGACACCGGCACGCCGCTGGCTTCGGACAACTGCTTGAGGGTCAGCTGGCGCGCCTTGCGCACCTGGCGCAGGCGCCTGCCTACGGCGGCGCGGTCTAGCAGGGGCAAAGCATCGGGGCGGTCATCGGGCATTCGGTGCACTCGGCATACGGCGTTGGTCGGGCATATTACCTTGGACACTTGCGCATCTCTAAATTCTCATATATTAGAATTCTCATAAATGATAATTATGGGGGTAGGAGCGCGCATGACCACGATCTACGACACCTTGATCATTGGCGCCGGAATCGCCGGCGCCTCGCTGGGCTATCGTCTGGCGGGCCAGCAACGGGTGCTGCTGCTCGAGCGCGAGTCGCAACCGGGCTACCACTCGACGGGGCGCTCGGCCGCGATGTTCATGGAGGCCTACGGCACCCCGCAGATCCAAGCCCTGACCCGCGCCAGCCGCGCGTTCTATGAAGCGCCGCCACAAGGCTTCTGCGAACACCCCCTGCTTGAACCGCGCGGCTGTCTCTATGTCGCCAGCGTCGAGCAACGGCAACTGCTCGAACAGGCCCACGCGCAGAACTTGGCTAACGGCACCGACGTCAGCCTGCTCGACCGCGATGCGGCCCTGGCCCTGGTGCCGAGCTTGCGCGCTGAAGTGCTGGCGGGCGCGGTGCTGGAGCCGGGCGCCATGGACCTGGACGTGCACGCGCTGCACCAGGGTTTTTTGCGCGGCTATCGCGCTGCCGGCGGCGAGCTTCGCTGCAATGCCGAGTTGGCCCAGGCCTGCTACCTAGACGGGGTATGGCAGGTGCAACTGAGCGATGGCAGCCATCTCCAGGCACGTCGACTGGTCAATGCCGCCGGTGCCTGGGCCGACCGTGTCGCCGAGCAGTGCGGCGTGGGCCCCATCGGCCTGCAACCGTGCCGGCGCAGCGCCTTCACCTTCCCAGGGCCGGCAGACCAGGACTTCGCCCGCTGGCCGGCGGTGATCGGCGTTGACGAGAGCTTCTACTTCAAGCCCGACGCTGGCCAGCTGCTTGGTTCGCCGGCCAACGCCGACCCGGTCGAACCCCAGGACGCTGCGCCCGAGGAGCTCGATGTGGCACTGGGCATCTACAACATCGAAGCCATGACCACGCTAAGTATCCGCCGCCCGAGCCACAGCTGGGCCGGTTTACGTTCATTCGTAGCCGATGGCGACCTGGTGATCGGTTTCGATGCGCGCAGCCCCGCGTTCTTCTGGCTGGCGGCACAAGGTGGTTATGGCATCCAGTCGGCCGCAGGGGCTTCACGCCTGGCGGCCGACCTGCTGCTCGGTCAGCCGTTGTGCCCTAGCCTTGTCAGCCAGGGGGTGGCGCCCGAGCGCTTGTCCCCGGCACGTTTCCAACAACCTTGATAGGAGCTTCTCATGAGCAATGACATCCAGCGTTTCCCCAGCAGCTTGCCGTTTCCGTTTTCGCGTGCGGTAAAAGCGGGCGGTTTTCTGTTCCTGTCCGGGCAGGTGCCGATGAGTGCCGGCGGCGAAGTGGTGCGGGGTGATATTCAGACCCAGACCCGCGCGGCCTGCGAGCGCATCGGCGAAAGCCTGGCGGCCTGTGGGGCGAATTTCGACCAGGTGGTGAAGGCCACGGTGTGGCTTTCGGACATGAGCCACTTTGCCGGTTTCAACGAGGTTTACAAAGAGTTCTTCGGCGCCGCATTGCCTGTGCGCTCGACGGTGGCCTCGGCATTGGCACTGGGGGTCGATGTAGAAATCGAAGTGCAGGCGTTTATCGGGGAGTGACAGGTCGCCCTGGCAAGGCCGCTTCTATACAGGAATGCGTGGCGCTCAAACACACCTAACAACAATAAATACAGAGGTTCACATGCAAGAGCAGCTGAAAATCGCCGGCGCCTTTGTCGGCGTGATCGTAGGGGCGGGCTTTGCTTCGGGGCGGGAACTGCTGTTGTTCTTTGTCGATTTCGGGGTCTGGGGGTTGGTTGGCGCGATGGTCAGCGCGGTCTTGTTCACCTTCCTCGGCATGGCCCTGGCGGGGTTGGGCAACCGCCAGCGGGCCACTTCGCACAAAGATGTGATCCAGGCCATCTGTGGCCGTCACCTGGGCCTGTTCGTCGATTGGCTGATCACCTTCTTCATGTTCGCCGTCACCGTGGTCATGCTGGCCGGTGGCGGTGCTTTGCTGGAGCAGCAGTTCGGCATCCCGGCATTGACCGGCAGTGTGCTGGTAACGCTCGTGGTGGTAGGCATCGTGTGCCTGGACGTGCGCAAGGTGATCCTGGCCATCGGCGCGATCACCCCGTTGCTGATTCTGGTGGCTTCGGCGATTGCACTGTATGCCGTGTTCACCCGTGAACAGAGTTTCGCCGACCTCGACCACCTGGCCAGCCAGCAGCAGGCAGGCACGCGCCATTGGCTGCTGGGCGCGTTTCTGTATGTGTCCTACAACATCGTTGCCGGTGCGCCGATCCTGGCCATTCTGGGGGGCTCGGCCAAAGGCGAGAAGACGGCGGTGTGGGGTGGTTTGCTGGGGGGCGCGGCGCTGGGCGGCTTGATGCTGGTGATGACCGCCGGGCTGTTGTCACGCCTGGACAGTGTCGCCGACCTGCCGATGCCGATGCTGTCGATCGCTAATGAGGTGTCGCCGGTGTTGGGGGTGGTGATGTGCCTGATCATCTTCGGCATGATCGTCAACACGGCGGTGGGGACGATGTTCTCGTTCCTGTCGCGGCTGTTGCCGGCGGGTACGGCGAAGTTTCGCTGGGGCTCGGTGGTGACCGGGGTTGTGGCGTTCGGCTGCAGCCTGGTGGGGTTCATCAGCTTGGTGGGCGAGGTGTATCCGCTGTTTGGGTACCTGGGGTTTGTGCTGATGGCGGCGGTGTTGGTGGCTTGGGTGCGGCGGGGTAAGGCTGGGAAGGTGGTGGTGGTGTAGGGGGGCTGCTTTGCAGCCCATCGCGACGCAAGGCCGCTCCTACAGGAGCGGCTTGCGTTACAGCGGCACTCAGATTCTGAAGCTGCCTACCAGCTGCTTCAAGCGGCCAGCCTGTTGGGCCAGTTGATCGCAGTGCAGCAATGTTTCGTTCAGGTTCTCGACGCCTTGCTGGTTGAGGGCGTTGATCTGGGTAATGTCCAGGTTGAGGCTCTCGACCACGGCGGTCTGTTCTTCGGTGGCAGTGGCCACTGACTGGTTCATGCCATCGATCTCACCGATACGCTGGGTCACGCTGGCCAGGCGCACGCCGGCCTGGTTGGCCACCTGCACGGTCTGCTCGCTGGAGACCTGGCTGGTGTTCATGGTATGCACCGCCTCGCGTGAACCCACCTGCAGGCTGGTGATCATGCGGTGGATTTCTTCGGCCGATTCCTGGGTGCGGTGCGCCAGGTTGCGTACCTCGTCGGCGACCACGGCAAAGCCTCGGCCGGCCTCACCGGCACGGGCTGCCTCGATGGCAGCGTTGAGCGCCAGCAAGTTGGTCTGCTGCGAGATGCCCTTGATCACATCGAGGATCTTGCCGATCTCATCAGTGCTGGCATTGAGCGTTTCGATCTGCGCGCAGGACTCGCTGATGCGCTGCGACAGGGCGGTCATGGCACTGATCGCTTCCTCGACCACTTCGCGGCCGCCATGGGCCTGCTCGCTGGCACCGCTGGCATGCTGCGAGGCGTCGGCCGCGTTGCGGGCGATCTCCTGGGTGGCGGCGCCCAGCTCGTTGATCGCCGCCGCCACGCTGTTGGTGCGCATGCTTTGTTCTTCGGAGCCGGTGATCGAAGCGTTGGAGGCATTGACGACCTTTTCCGACAGGTCATGCACCAGGCGGGTGGCCGAGGACACTTCGCTGATCGAGGCATGGATGCGTTCGACGAAGCGGTTGAACGAGGTGGCCAGTTCGCCGAACTCGTCCTTGTTCTGCACGGCCAGGCGGCGGGTCAGGTCGCCTTCGCCTTCGGCGATGTCGCGCATGGCACGGCCCATGGTGGTCAGCGGTTGCATCAGCACCGGGATCAACAAGCCCAACAGGCCGGCGATGGCCGCTACGGCGATGAGCATGGCGATGATTGCCGACGTGCGGAACTGGTCAAGGGCGGCGTAGGCCTTGTCCTTGTCGATCGACAGGCCGATGTACCACTGTGCGGAAGGCAGGCCGGAAACCGGCGCGAAGGAGATGAGGCGTTCCTGGCCGTTGAGGGTGACATCCTGCATGCCCGACGCGACGCGCAGGCCACTGCCAGGGTAGATGTCTTTGAGGTTTTTCATCACCTGGTCTTTATCGGGGCTGACGATTACCTGGCCATTGCTGTCGGAAAGGAAGGCGTGGCCGATGCCGCCGAAATCGACCGAGTTGATGATCTCTACCAGGGTATCGAGGGTGACGTCACCGCCTACCACGCCGATCAGCTCGCCATTGGCCTTGCTTTTCACAGGGGTGGCAATGGTCACCACCAGGCCGCCGACGGCGCCTTGGTAGGGCGGGGTCAACACGGTTTGCCCGGCGCTCGCCGCGGTGCTGTACCACGGGCGCTGGCGGGGGTCGTAACCGGCGGGCATCTGCGCGTCGGGGCGCTGGGTGAATGCGCCGTTGGACTGGCCCAGGTAGGTGAACAGGAAATTGCGCGTGTAAGAAGGCTGCTCGATAAACCCGGCCAGGGTGTCACCGGCACCTTGCTGGCCGATGTCCTGGGCCAGGTTTTCCAGCACCAGGATGCGCCCGCTCATCCAGTTCTGCACGCTGCTGGCGGTTAGCTCACCGGATTGCTGCACCGAAGACTCGATGTTTTGGCGAATGGTGTTGCGTTGCAGGTAGTCGTTGTAGAGCGTGAACAGGGCAAAAGCCAGGACCACGACGCCGCAGGCGCTGAGCAGGATCTTGTGGCGAAATTTCAGGTTCATGTTTCGAGACCTTGGGCCAATGAGGGGAGGGCGTAGCGCGCTCATGACGCGCTGCGCCCTGTCGATTGGCTATCGGCTTGCGGGCTAAAAAATTGAAACACTTGGCGAAATTTCTTTAGGACGTTTCGACGAACGGCGTTCAACGCATGGACAGCTGCTCAATCAACAAACGCGCCGCCTGCTGCAGCGGCTGCTGCTTGCGCCACAAAAGGTGCACGGGCAACTGCAACTCGTTGCGGGTATTGCGAAAGCCCAGCCGCACCAGACGCCCGGCCGCTAGCAGCGGTGCGATGCGCGAGAGTGGCAGGTCCCCCCAGCCGAGGCCGGCCTCGACCATCTGCAGGGCGACATCGAAGCTGTCGGTGGACCAGTGCGTGGCACCAATCAGTGCGCGCGGGTCGGTCAGCGGCAGGTCGCGGCTGCGCACCAGGATCTGGCGCACGTTGATCAGGTCTTCGAGGTAGTGAACGCGGTCTTCGAGCACGGCCGGGTGCGCGGGTGACAGCGTTGCCACCAGCGATTCCATGCCGATGTGCTGAAAGCCGCGGCGGGCATCCACCTGCAGGCCGGCGAAGGCCACGCAGAGGTCGGCGCGGCCACTGTCGAGCAGGTGCAGGGCGTCTTCCTGCGGGGCGCTGAGCAGTGCGATATCGAGCAGCGGGTAGCGTTCACCAAGCTGGGCGATGGCGGCCAGCAGCGGGCGATGGTCGATGTCCGGGATCACGGCGATAGTCAGGCTGCTCTCAAGCCCTTGGGACAGCTCCAGGGCATGTACTTGCAACAGCCCTAGCTGTTCGGCGATCAGCCTGGCATGGGGCTCCAGGGCCAAGGCTTGGGCGGTCGCGCGGACTTCGCGCGGGCCACGTTCAAACAGGCTGTAGCCGAGCTCTGCCTCCAGGTTGCCGATGGCCATGCTTACCGCCGAGGGCACGCGGTGCAACGCGCGCGCGGCCGCAGAGAACGAGCCGCGATCGAGCACGGCGAGAAACAGCTGGATGTTGTCGCTGGAAAAGTTCATGGCAGCCTCCTGTCAGTTGATCTGACAGCTGCTGACTTTTACTGTCAAGAAGATTGAAGCATTCTCCCGCCCCATCGTTGTTAGTCAAATAGAGGTAAAACGGGGTGCAGGGCGTTAAACGCAAATTGGTCTACGTGACGTTTTATGAATTGATCGGGCTGTGCATGTCGACCCTCGGGCTGGCGTATCTGTCAGACACTGAGGCGTCCCACACCGGGCCACTGGCCGTGATGATCACCACCATCGCCATGCTCTGGAACCTGATCTACAACACGCTGTTCGAGCGCTGGGAGAGCCGCCAGGCCAAGCGCGGGCGCAGCGTGGGGCGGCGTGTGGCACATGCCATCGGGTTTCAGCTGACCTTGGTGGTGTACTTGATTCCGCTGATTGCCTGGTGGCTGGGCATGAGCCTGGTGGAGGCGTTTGTGGTGGACCTGGCATTCATCATTCTGGTGCCGTGCTACACCTTTGCCTACAACTGGGCGTTCGACCGGATTTTCGGCTTGCCCCGCTCAGCGCTGGCCACTGCCTGAGGCCGGTACCGCTAACCGCTACGGCGGCAGGCGTATCAACAGTGGCGTCTGCTTCGGTTCTGCCTGCGGCTCCACGGGCTCCACCGGCCGCGGCGCGCTGGCCAGCAGGTTGTCCTCGACCTGCCCTGACAGGTAATAGACGCCGGCCATCGCCCCGCTCTGGCGGTTTTCCATCAGCTCCTGCCATTCCTGGTTCAGCGCGACATTGAGGATCACCCGCAACTGCTCGACCATCTGCGGTTGCTCACGGTCGTGGGTGATCATGCCGTAGCCTGCCGCCGCCACCGAGATCATCGCCCCGGCCACCTTGCCCACCGCCGAAGCCACGGCGCTGGCAATGCCGCGCGGGGCCAGGGTGGCACCGAGTTTCTCGCTGGCCCGCGTGGCCACCGATGACAGCCCCACGTCGGTCTGCCCAGGCCCTTTGCTGGCTTGCTCGTGCAGATGCTGGCGCATGGCTTGCCAGGCCGGTTGCTGGTCCAGCGACTTGGCGCGCAGCAGTTGATAGAGGCTGGCGTTGCGCGCATCGGGTGGGCCCAGGGCGATGGCGGGTATGCGATTGAGGCGTTGGCTGAGTTGCTCGGGCGGCGCGTTGTAGCGGGCGATGATGGCCGGCAGTTGCTGGCCGAGCAACTGCACATACAGCTCACAGGCACGGTCGCGGATGCCCTCCGGGTTGATCTGCTCGGCCACCGGCTCGATCACCCGCTCGTGGTACTGCTCCTGAAGGTACAGCGCCAGGCGTTTCTGCGCAGGCTCGCGGCCTTCACCGCTGTCGAGCTTGTACCAGGCCACCTTGAGGGTCAGCCATTGCTGGGTCCAATAACCGGTGAACCATGGGATGAACTCACTTTCGGTACGTTGCTGCACCTGGTCCTTCCACACCCGCATGGAGCGCCGGGCATAGTCGTTGGCAGAACCTGCAGCGCCCACCGAGGCATCGATCAGGTCCTGATCGATGCGCTGCCACGTGGCCGGGGTCAGCACCGCGGCAGGTGGCGGGGCAGGCGGACGCTTGCCCGCGCAGCCGCCGAGGGCCAACAGCAGGCAAAGCAGCAGTAACGGCATACGCGAGCTCACGCGGCCGCCTCCCTGGGTAGAGGCTGGGGTGGTTTCTCGAGTATAGGGCGGCCTTGAAAAAAACCTCAGCCCAGGTCGAGTTTGTCTTGCAGCCGGTCCAGGTGCTCATGCATCAATGCCAGCGCTGCCGCCGCATCCCCGGCTTCCACCGCATCGATGATCGCCGCATGCTCTTCCCAGGCGCAGTGGTCGCAGCAAGGTGATTCGTAGCGGGCAATGATCAGCGAAGTCATCGGCACCAGGCCGTTGAGGAACCGCGCCAGTGGCGCGTTGGCGGCGACCTGCGCGAGCTTCAGGTGAAACTCGCCGCCCAGGCGGATGGCCGCGCAGCGCTCACCACTTTCATGGTGCTGGCGCTCGCGCTCGACCAACAGGCGCAGCTGGCGGATCTGTGCCGGCCGCGCGCGCTGCGCAGCCAGGGTAATCAAGGTGGTTTCGGCCAGGCGCCTGGCACTGAGCACCTGGCGCGCCTGGTCTGGGTCGGGGGCGGCCAGGTGCGCAGTGTGGCTGGGGCGCTGGACCACCACCTGCTGGTCCGACAGGCGGCCGAGCACCCGACGGATCACCGTGCGGCTTACCCCAAAGGCATGCCCCAGGGCTTGCTCGGGCAGCAGGGCGCCGGGTGGCAGGCGCTGTTCGAGGATCGCGTCGAACAGCCGTGGGTAGATCTGGTCGGCCGACAGGCGAGTTTCGCCAGCGACGAGCAGGGCAGGCAGGTGGGGGGCGGCGTGGGCGCTGGCGGTCATGGTCGCTCTCCTGGGGTCAAGGGCGTGGGTGTTCGTCCGGGATGTTCAGCTGGATGCCCATGCGCTGGCCTTCGGCAAGGATGTGCTGACGCATCTGGGCACTGGCCTCGGCGCTGTTGCGTTCGCGGATGGCGCGCACCACGGCATTGCTTTCCTTCAGCCGCGCGGCCAGGTGCTCGGGCGAATTGCGCAGCATGTCGGCGCTTTGCTTGAGGGCATTGCTGGTCTGTTGCACCACGCTCTGGAAGATCGGGTTGGTGGTCAGGGCGAACAGCGCCTCATGCAGCGCGATGTAGGCTTTGACTCCGGCTTCGCTGTCATCGGCGTCCAGTGCTTCGCGCATGTCCATCAGCGTCAGGCGCAGTTGGCCGATGTCGTGGCTGTTGGCCGACTGCGCCACCAGGCCGACGATGAAGGGTTCGAGGGTGTAGCGCAGCTCCAGCACATCGGCCAGGCTGGCCGACGCGCTGGTGTCGATGCCCGGCTCCGGCAGGGCGGCGTCGGCATCCAATACCAGTACGCCTTTACCCGGTAGGGCGCGCACCAGGCCCAAGGTTTCCAGCACGGTGACGGCCTCGCGCAGGCTGGGGCGGCTGATGCCCAGTTGTTCGGCCAGTTCGCGCTGGCCCGGCAGCATGTCGCCAGAACGCCATTGGCCGCGGGCCAGGGCCTGGCGCAGTTTTTCCACCACAGAGGTGACGACGGTTGATGAGCTGATCACGGTTCGCTCCTGGAAGGGCCGGCGTCCAACGCCGGCCTTGTTCGATCAGAATTCCTGTTGATGGGCGTTGGGCTGCTTGCGGGGTGTGTGGGCAAAACCAGGTTTGCCAGCGAGCACGTTCTGCGCGCGTTCCAGGTCGATGTCCTTTTCCCAGCGCGCGATGGCCACGGTGGCCACGCAGTTGCCGATCAGGTTGGTCAGTGCCCGCCCGATCCCCATGAACCAGTCCACGGCCAGCACCAGCACCAGGCCTACTACCGGGATGGCCGGCACAGCGGTCAGGGTGGCGGCGAGGATCACCAACGCCGAGCCTGGGATGCCATGAGCACCCTTGGAAGTCACCAGCGATACCAGCAGGATGGTCAGCAGGTCGGTCATCTCCAGTGGCGTGCCGGTGGCATTGGCGATGAACACGATGGCCAGGGTCAGGTAGATGGAGAAGCCGTCGAGGTTGAACGAGTACCCGGTCGGGATGACCAGGCCGACGGTGGAGCTGCCAATGCCCAGGTGCTCGAGCTTGCGCATGATCTGTGGCAGCACGGCGTCGGACGAGGCGGTACCAAGAACGATGGTCAGTTCTTCGCGCAGGTATTTGATCAGGGGCAGCAGTTTCAGGCCCGACACGCGCATGACAGTGCCCAGCACGACCAGCACGAAGCCGGCGCAGGTCAGGTAGAACAACGCGACCAAGCCACCCAGGTGTTGCAGCGATTCCAGGCCATATTTGCTGGTGGTGAAGGCGATGGCGCCGAACACACCGATCGGCGCCAGGCGCACGATCATGCCCATGATGCGGAAGATCACGTGGCTGAGTTCGTTGATCAGCCGCGAAATGCCCGCCGCCGAGTCGCCCACCAGGTTCAGCGCGCTGCCGAACAGCACCGAGAACAGCAGCACCTGCAGGATGTTGTTGTCAGCGAAGGCACCGACTACCGAGGTCGGGATCAGGTCCATGAAGAACGCGGTGGCACCGTGGATGTGCTGGCCGCGCTCGGCCAGGCCGTTGGCATCGGCGCTGGACAACTGGTCCAAGTGGATGTTGGCGCCGCTGCCGATGCCGCTGCTGAAGGCAAATACCAGGCCGATCACCAAGGCGATGGTGGTCAGCACTTCGAAGTAGATGACCGATTTCAGGCCGATTCGCCCGACCTTCTTGAGGTCGCCCGCACCGGAAATACCACTGACCACGACACAGAATACGATCAGGCCGATGAGCATCTTGATCAGCTTGATGAAGCCGTCGCCGAGGGGTTTGAGTTGCAGGGAGAGGTCGGGGAAGCTGAGGCCGCAGGCAATGCCGAGGGCAAGGCCCAGCACAACTTGCAGGAAGATCGAACGCGAGCACCATTTGAGCATGGGAGTGATCTCTGATCGGTGTCCTTGCTTCGATGCCGCGAGGGTCAAAGAGCGCAGGACTTAATTATTGTGGTCTTACCGGTTTGTTCAGCGCGAGGCCATAAAAGCGCGAAAAATCCTACATTGCAAGGGTTTTTGGCCTTACCGGTCTGACCAGTTATGGTGCAATCGGCCCTCCCAGGCTCTAATTCGGTGCGTTGCCATTTGGTCGGGGCTGCACAGTTCGCCCCAAGAAAGGGAAGAATCAGATCAGGGCTTGGCCAATACCTCGTCCACTGCTGCAATCAGCTTGCCAAGGTCTTTGGGTGGGGCGTTGTGGATGACACCGAACAGGTAGGCGCGCTGCTCCTCTTCGTCGTCCGGTTCGGCGAAGAAGTCCTTGGGTTTGACGCCCAGCACGCCGGCGAACGCCATGAGCGCATCAACGCTGGGGGTATAGGTGCCGGTCTCGAAACGGCTGATAGTCTTGGGGTCGAAGCCGGTTCGCTCGGCGAATTGTGCCTGGGTCAGACCCGCCAGCTTGCGGTAGCGACGCAGGGCAAACCCCAGAGCTGATCTCGTCATCACTTAATTCCCATTTAGAATCAAGAACTTAACGATATCTATCCGCATGGCGCAACGCCATGATTGATCACCTTTGTTGGATTTATGTGATGGATTTCGTAGAATTCGCCACTTGACCGGACAGTCATCATCGAGTCTCCAGTGTCATTCGGCCTCATGCCGGTGTGGCTGGAAGCACATGTGCACATTTGAGCGGATCGATGCGGATCGGTTCCGATGGCCGTCGATGGGCAGAGTGCCGGTTCGTCAGTGAATGGAGTCTCATCGTGCGCCTCAATCTCCCGGTAACCCCGGTCGAGCAACGTTTCCCCTCGGGTCAGCGGCTTATTTCCGCCACCGACACCACCAGCCTGATTACCTACTGCAACCCAGAGTTTGCCGCCATCAGCGGCTACAGCGAGGCCGAACTGATCGGCAGCCCGCACAACCTGGTGCGCCACCCGGACATGCCCGCAGCGGTGTATGCCTTGATGTGGCGTCACCTGAAAGCCGGCAAAAGCTGGATGGGTATCGTCAAGAACCGCTGCCGCAACGGTGACTACTACTGGGTCAATGCCTATGTCACGCCGATCCTTGAAGGGGGCCGGGTCATTGGCTACGAGTCGGTGCGGGTCTGCCCGACCCGCGAGCAGGTGCGCCGTGCCGAGGCATTGTATGCGCGCTTGCGCCAAGGCCAGGCGCCGCTGTCGAACGCCCGCCGCCTGGCCCTGCTGGCCCAGGCCTTGGCGTTGCCACTGCTGGGCGGGGTATTGGCGGTGGGCGCCAACCAGCTCTTGCCGGGCTGGCCAGGGCAGGGCGTGACCCTGGCCTTGTTCGCCGCCTACGGCCTGTGGATGCGCAACGACCTGGGCCGCCAACTGCGGCGGGTGATCCGGGGCGCTGAAGGGACCTTCGCCGACCCGACCGCCGCCTTGACCTACAGCGACTTGCCCGGTGCGGCTGGGCAACTGCAACTGATCCTGATCGGTGAAGAAGCCCGCCTGAAGACCGCGTTGACCCGCCTCAGCGATCTCGCCACGCAGATGGCGGTGGCCGCCCACGATGCCGGGCGGTTGTCGCGCGGCACTGAAACGGCGCTGCTGGAACAGCGCGCCGAAACCGACCTGAGCGCAACCGCCATGACCCAGATGACTGCATCGATCGGTGAGGTGGTCAACCATGTGCAGCTCACCGCAGCCGAGGCGCAAACCGCGCACCTGCTGGCCGAGCAGGGCAGCCGCGTGGCCGACGCCAGCGGCACGGCCATTCGCGCCTTGGCCGGCACGGTGGACCAGATCAATCAGGCGGTCACCCACCTGGCCGGCCAGACCGGTGCCATCGCCGAGGCTGCCGGGATGATCCGTGGCATTGCCGAACAGACCAACCTGCTGGCCCTCAATGCCGCCATCGAGGCCGCCCGTGCCGGCGAGCAGGGCCGCGGCTTTGCCGTGGTAGCCGATGAAGTAAGGGCGTTGGCCGACAAGACCCGGCAGTCGACGTTGCATATCCAGGCCATCATCGACGGCCTGCGCAGCGGCGCCGAGGACGCCGTGGCCATTGCCAGCCAAGGTATCCAGGGTGCCGAACAGGGCGTAGCCCAGGTGCAGGAAGCACAGCAGGCACTGCACGGTATTCGTGCAGCGGTGCAGCGTATCAGTGACATGAGCCAGCAGATGGCCACGGCCTCGCAGCAGCAGTCTGCCGTGGCAGAAGAGGTGTCGCGGCAGATCAACGGTGTGGCGGGTATTGCCCAACACAGCGCCCACAGTGCCAACGCCGCCGCCTCGCGCGGTGCCGAGCTGGAAGAGGTGTGCGCAGGATTACGCGCCCTCGTGGAGCGCTTCAACCGCTAGGGCAGGATGCTTATGGACGATAACTACCGTGCGGCCGTGGACGCGGCCGCGATCTTTTCCGAAACCGACCTGCGTGGCTGCATTACCTATGTCAACCAGCAGTTTTGCAGCATCTCGGGTTACAGCCGGGACGAACTGCTGGGCGCCAACCATCGCATTCTGAACTCCGGCCTGCATGAGCCGGAGTTCTTCGAGGGCATGTGGCGGGCACTGGCCGCCGGCAAGGTGTGGAAGGGCGAGATCTGCAACCGTGCCAAGGACGGTTCGCTGTACTGGGTGGACAGTACCATGGTGCCGCTGGTCGACCCCGCGACTGGGAAGGTACGCAAGTATGTGTCGATACGTTTCGATGTCACCGAGAAGCGCCAGCTGCTGCATACCCTGCAGTGGCGGGTGGGCCACGATGTGCTGACGGGCCTGCCCAACCGCGCCTTCCTGTCCGACTTGCTCAACCAGGCGTTGGCTTTTTCGCGTCGCGAGGACATACCGCTGGCCGTGTGCATGCTCGACCTGGATGGCTTCAAGGCGGTCAACGATGGTTACGGGCATGCCACGGGTGACCTGTTGCTGGTCGAAGTGGCGCAGCGCCTGAAAGGTATCTTGCGCGGTGGGGATGCCGTCGCCCGGTTATCGGGTGACGAGTTCGTGTTGATCCTGCGCAATGTCGGTGACGACCGTCAGCTGGATGCGGCTCTGCGCCGTGTGTTGCGCGCGCTGTCGACCCCGTATGTGGTACGTGAACACACCCTTTCGCTAAGCGCCAGTATCGGCGTCACGCTCTACCCGCTCGACGATGAGGATGCCGATACACTGGTGCGCCACGCTGACCAGGCCATGTACGTGGCCAAGCAGCGGGGGCGCAACCGCTATCACCTGTTCGATGTGTCCCAGGAGCAGGAGCTCAAGGCCACCCACCAGACTGTGGCGCGGGTACGTCGGGCACTGCGCAATAGTGAGCTGTGCCTCCACTACCAGCCCAAGGTCAATTTGCGCAGCGGCCAGGTGCTGGGGTTCGAGGGTTTGTTGCGTTGGCAAAGGCCGGGTCGTGGCCTGGTGCCTCCCGGTGAGTTCCTGCCCTGGGTGGAGCAGACCGACTTGATCATCGAGATTGGCGAATGGGTGATCGACCAGGCGTTGAGCCAGCTGCAGGCCTGGCAACGACTGGGGCAGCCTTGGTCGCTGAGTGTCAACATCGCGGCGCGGCATCTGCAGCGCAATGATTTCGTCGAGCGCCTGGAGCAGTTGCTGGCAGCGCATGCGGGGGTTGACCCGACGCGGCTGGACCTGGAAATCGTCGAGTCGGTGGCCATCGACAACCTGCAGCATGTCAGCCGCTGCCTGGATGCTTGCCGGGCCCTGGGCGTGCGCTTTTCGCTGGACGATTTCGGCACCGGTTATTCGTCGCTCAGCTACCTCAAGCGCTTGCCCACCCAAACCATCAAGATCGACAAGTCATTCGTGCGCGACATCCTTCATGACCAGGACGACCTGGCCCTGACCGGGGCGGTGATCGGGCTGGCGCGGGCGTTTGGCCGCGAGGTGATTGCCGAAGGCCTGGAGAGTGTCGAGCACGGGCGGGTGTTGATGGCGCTGGGCTGTGAGCTGGCGCAGGGCTATTGCATTGCCCGGCCGATGCCGGCGAGCGAGGTGGTGGCGTGGGCGCAAGGCTATCGGCAGCCCGAGGCCTGGCGCGGCGGTTGATGGTTGAGAGGCCGATACAGGCTTACAGGTGGGAGGGTTCCAGCCCCTGTTCGCGCAGGCGTTTGTACAGGGTGGTGCGGCTGATGCCCAGCAAGCGCGCCAGCGCAGAAATGTTGCCGTCGCAGGTGTTCAGCAGGTGGGCCAGGTCAGTGGCGGGCGTTTGCGTCGCTGCGACCTGCGGGCTTGGCGTGAGTGCTCTGGCCTGGGCAAGGAAGCACGCTGAAAAGTGCTCGATGCCGATTGGCTGCGTGCCGGCCAGGGCCAGGGCTACCTGCAGTACGCTGTTGAGTTGGCGCAGGTTGCCCGGCCAGGGATGGTGCAACAACAGTTCAAGGGTGTTGGGGGGTAATTGCCGTGGTTGCCCGGGGGCGAGATGCCGGGCGTGCACCTGCTCGATCAGCGCGCGCCGATCACTGCGTTCGCGCAAGGCCGGCAAGCTGAGGGTCAGCCCGGCTACCCGGTAGTAAAGGTCTTCGCGAAATCGACCGGTACGCACGGCGTCGGCCAGGTCGCGATTGCTCGCCGATACCACGCGGATGTCTACGGTCACTGGCTCGCCGCTGCCCAGGGGCTGAATGCTGCGTGATTGCAGTACGCGCAGCAGTCGGGCCTGGGTCGGCAGTGGCATGTCGCCGATTTCGTCGAGAAACAGAATGCCGTGATCGGCCTTGCGGATCAGCCCGGGGTTGCCCTTGTGATGAGCGCCGGTGAAGGCGCCTTTGTCATAGCCGAAAAGCTCCGACTCGACCAGCTCGGCGGGGATTGCCGCGCAGTTGACGGCGATCAGCGGCTGGCCGGCGCGGCTGCTGGCGCGGTGCAGGGCCTCGACGAAGACTTCCTTGCCCACCCCGGTTTCACCCTGGATCAATACCGGGATGTCCTTTTCCAGTAGCAGGCTGGCTTGGTCCAAGGCTTTGCCCAGGCGCGGGTCACCGTGACCGGGTGACGTGGGTGTGGGGCCGTGGCGGGGCGGTTGCCATTGGCAGTGGAAACGGTGGCGGCCGGCCGCCTGCAGGGCAAACGGCTGTTGCTGGGGCTGGGCCAGCAACTGCTGCAAGGGGGTTTGGAACAATTGTTCGAGGTTCTGCCGCAGCGGGTTGCCGCCGAGCAGGCTGTCGGCCCGGTGATTGGCCGCGAGCACCTGGCCGCGCTCATCGAATACCAGCAAGCCCGCCCAAGGGCTGTCGAGGTTGTCGCAGGCGCTGTTGAACAGCAGCTGGGCGTGATGGTCGCCATGCTGCGCCAGGATCAACCGGTTCTCCAGACTCTGGCCCATCATGCGCACCAGGCCGAGCGTCTGGCTGGCGGGCAGGTAGCCGTCGCTGGCCACATCGAGCGCGCCGACCAGTTGCCGCTCGGCATCGAACACCGGCGCAGCGGCGCTGCACAGGTAGCGGTTCTGCTGCAGAAAGTGTTCATCCTGACCAACGTGGATCGCTTCGGCGCAGACCAGCGCAGTACCCAGGGCATTGGTGCCCACGCCGCGTTCGAGCCAATGGGCGCCTGCGCTGAAACCATGGCGTTGACGCGGGTCGACGAAGCGTTGCGAACCCCAGGTGTCAAGCAGGCAACCACTGGCGTCGGCCAGCATCACCAGGTAGCTGGCGTTGCCCAGCAGGTGTGCATAGTGTGGCAGCACTTCATCACGGGTCAGCCGCAACAGCGCATGGCGCCGCTCCAGCAGGCTGTTCAGTTCGGTTACGGTCAGGCAATCGAAGTCGGGTGCACGCTGAGGTTGCAGGCCATGCTCGCGGCATCGCGCCCAGGACGCCTGGATCAGTTGGGCATGGGGCGAAGCGGATGCGGCCATGGGCCTGTCCTGTGTGTTTGTTGTTATCAGTCGACCGCTGTTCAGTGTCGTCCACGGTTGTTCATTGTCAAACCCACGCCTGTTCAGGTGTTCAGGGCAGGTGTTCAGGTGTGAACGGGCAATGGCAGGCCCTGGCAGGTGAAGGCGCGGGCCAGAGCGATCAGGCAGTGCTGGCACGAAACTGGCTGTGCCCTGCGCACAACAATCAAGAAAAGGCCACGCCATGTCCCTGGTGCTGGAGCAGGTCAGCCGCAGTGTCGACAACCAGGCTTGCATCGTCGATGCGTCCCTGCGTTTCGAGCCGGGGTCGTTCAACGTGCTGCTGGGCCGCACCTTGGCCGGCAAGACCAGCCTGATGCGCCTGATGGCGGGGCTTGACCGACCGGACCGGGGCCGCGTGCTGATGGCCGGCAGCGATGTCACCGGGGTGCCGGTGCGCCAGCGCAACGTGTCGATGGTGTATCAGCAGTTCATCAATTACCCGACCCTGAGCGTGTACGAGAACATCGCTTCACCCCTGCGCCAGGCACGCCTGGCCGAGGCAGAGGTGCGCCGACGGGTACAGGAAACCGCCGAAATGCTGCGCATCGAGGCTTACCTGCAGCGCTTGCCGCTGGAGTTGTCCGGTGGCCAGCAGCAACGCACGGCGATGGCCCGGGCGCTGGTCAAGGATGCTTCGTTGATCCTGTTCGACGAGCCGTTGGTCAACCTCGATTACAAGCTGCGCGAAGGCCTGCGCCAAGAGCTGCGGGCGTTGTTCGCCCAGCGCAACTGCATTGCCGTCTATGCCACCACCGAGCCCAATGAAGCGCTGGCGCTGGGCGGTACCACCACGCTCTTGCACCAGGGGCGCATCGTGCAGAGCGGCCCAACCGCGGCGGTCTATCAGCAGCCCAACAGCGTGCTGGCCGCCGAGCTGTTTTCCGAACCCCCCATCAACCTGATACCCGGGCGCATCGCGGGCAATGAGGTGAGCATGGCGCAGGCGGTGCACTTTGCCCGCAACGCCGACCTGCAACGCCTAGGCGAAGGTGACTACCGCTTTGGTGTGCGCCCCAGCCACATCACCCTGGTGCCGACCCATGACGATGACCTGGAGCTGGCGGTACTGGTGGAGCTGGCCGAGATCAGTGGCTCGGAAACCTTCCTCCATGTGCGCAATGAGCACTGGCGGATGACCCTGCACTTGCCGGGCGTGCACGAGTACCAGGTGGACACGCCGATCCGGGTGTTCATCCCCACGCACAAGCTGTTTGTCTTCGACAATGCCGGGGCCTTGGTACAGGCCCCGGGCCTGCGCCAGGCAAGGCGTCGTTGATGGCCGAGATCCGCCTGCGCCAGCTGGCGCACAGCTACAGCCGCCAGCCGGCCTCGGAGGCAGACTACGCCTTGCACGCGCTGGAGCACGTGTGGGAGCAAGGGGGTGCCTATGCCTTGCTCGGGCCTTCGGGTTGCGGCAAGTCGACCTTGCTCAACATCATCTCGGGGCTGCTTACGCCTTCTCACGGCGAAGTGCTGTTCGACGGCAAGCCGGTCAACGCGCTGTCGCCGCAGGCGCGCAACATTGCCCAGGTGTTCCAGTTTCCGGTGGTGTACGACACCATGACGGTGTTCGACAACCTGGCGTTTCCGTTACGCAACCAGGGGGTGGACGAGGGCAGGGTGCGAGCACGGGTGGAGGAGATCGCCGAGGTGCTCGACCTGTCCGCCGTGCTGAAAAAGAAGGCGCGCAACCTCAGCGCCGATGAGAAGCAGAAAGTCTCGATGGGCCGTGGCCTGGTACGCGAAGACGTCTCGGCGATCCTCTTCGACGAGCCTTTGACGGTGATCGACCCGCACCTGAAGTGGAAGCTGCGGCGCAAGCTCAAGCAGATCCATGAGCAGTTCAACATCACCATGATCTACGTCACCCACGATCAACTGGAGGCCTCGACCTTCGCCGACAAGATCGCGGTGATGCACGCTGGGCGCATCGTCCAGTTCGCAACCCCGCGCGAGTTGTTCGAGCGGCCACGTCATACCTTTGTCGGCTATTTCATTGGCAGCCCGGGCATGAACTTCATCGACGTGCGCGCCGAAGCCGATGGGGTGAGCTTTGGCGGCCTGCACCTGGCATTGCCCGATGGCCTGCGCGAACGTTTGGCGGCAACGGGAGGTGGGCGCCTGCAAGTAGGGATACGGCCGGAGTTCGTGCAGCTCTGGGACACCCCGCTCGACCACGCCTTTGCGGTGCAGGTGCTGGATGTCGAAGACCTGGGCACCTACCGCATCGTCACCTTCACGCTCGGCGGTGCCACGCTCAAGGCGCGCCTGGGCGAGGACCGCCCGCTGCCGGTGGGCCAGGCCTGGGTGAGCCTGCCCAGCCAATGGCTGATGCTCTACGTCGATGATGTACTGCTGGAGGCCGGGCCATGAACAAGGTGCGCAACAACAAGGCCTGGTGGCTGGTGCTGCCGGTGTTCACGCTGGTGGCGTTCAGCGCGGTGGTGCCGATGATGACCGTGGTCAACTATTCGGTGCAGGACATCTTCGATCAGTCCAATCGCTATTTTGTGGGGGCCGACTGGTACCGCCAGGTACTGCGTGACCCTGCCCTGCACGATGCCCTGCTGCGCCAGTTCATCTATTCAGGCTGCGTGCTGCTGATCGAGATTCCGCTGGGGATCGGCATCGCCCTGACGATGCCGACCAAGGGCCGCATGGCGTCGATCTGCTTGATCGTGATGGCCATTCCGCTGCTGATCCCGTGGAACGTGGTCGGCACCATCTGGCAGATCTTCGGCCGTGCCGACATTGGCCTGATGGGCGCCGCGTTGGCCAAGCTCGGGGTCAACTACAACTATGCCAGTGACCCGTTCGACGCCTGGCTCACGGTGTTGGTGATGGATGTCTGGCACTGGACGTCGCTGGTGGCGCTGCTGTGCTATTCGGGCTTGCGGGCCATACCCGATGTCTATTACCAGGCCGCCCGCATCGACCGGGCGTCGGCCTGGGCGGTGTTCCGCCACATCCAGCTGCCGAAGCTCAAGAACGTGCTGCTGATCGCGGTGATGCTGCGTTTCATGGACAGCTTCATGATCTACACCGAGCCGTTTGTGCTGACCGGTGGCGGGCCCGGCAATGCCACCACGTTCCTTAGCCAGACCCTCACGCGCATGGCGGTAGGGCAGTTCGACCTGGGGCCGGCTGCGGCATTTTCGCTGGTGTACTTCCTGATCATCCTGCTGGTGTCGTGGCTGTTCTACACCGCCATGACGCACGCCGACAAGGACTAGGCCATGAGCGCGCGCAAGGCATTGCCCCTGCTGCTGTACTTCTTCTTCCTGCTGGTGCCGATCTACTGGCTGCTGAACATGTCGTTCAAGAGCAACACCGAGATCCTCGGCGGCCTGACCCTGTGGCCACAGGCATTCACGCTCGACAATTACCGGGTGATTTTCACCGATGCCAGCTGGTACAGCGGCTATATCAACTCGCTGTACTACGTTTGCCTGAACACGCTTATTTCGCTGGCGGTGGCGTTGCCGGCGGCCTATGCCTTCTCACGCTATCGCTTTCTTGGCGACCGCCACCTGTTCTTCTGGTTGCTGACCAACCGCATGGCGCCGCCGGCGGTGTTCCTGTTGCCGTTTTTTCAGCTGTATTCCTCGATCGGCCTGTTCGACACGCACATTGCCGTGGCGCTGGCCCATTGCTTGTTCAACGTGCCGCTGGCGGTGTGGATCCTTGAGGGCTTCATGTCGGGGGTGCCGAAGGAGATCGACGAAACGGCTTACATCGACGGTTACAGCTTCCCGCGTTTCTTCGTGAAGATCTTCATCCCGCTGATTGGCTCCGGCATCGGCGTGACGGCGTTTTTCTGCTTCATGTTTTCGTGGGTCGAACTGCTGCTGGCGCGCACCCTCACCTCAGTCAATGCCAAGCCGATCGCGGCGGTGATGACACGCACCGTTTCAGCTTCCGGTATCGACTGGGGCGTGCTGGCCGCTGCCGGCGTGCTGACCATCTTGCCGGGCATGCTGGTGATCTGGTTTGTCCGCAACCATGTGGCCAAGGGCTTTGCCCTTGGCCGGGTGTAAGGAGGGCAACGCATGGAATGGATGGCCTGGACCCTGCCGACAGCGCTGTTCTTCGCTGCCGTCGGTGTGCTGCTGGTGTGCATGACCCTGCTCGAACTGCGCCACCCCTGTGTGGAGCGGCGCGGCTTTCTGCCGATCGTCACCAGCCGTGGCGACCGGTTGTTCGTTGGCTTGCTGGTCAGCGCTTACCTGCACTTGTTGGTAGTCGGGGTCAGCGACTGGCCGTTGTGGGTGGCCTCGCTGCTGTCGCTGGGCTGGCTCGTGGTGGTGCTGCGTTGGGGCTGAGCGACGGCTCCGGGAATAACTCAATCGGGAGATCACAATGTTCCATGACAATGACAAAAGGCGACATTTGACCCTGGCCGCGTTGCTGGTGCTGGCCAGCGTGCCGGGCGCGGCGTGGGCCGACCAGTACGAGGATGCGGCATCGCGGTGGATCGGCAGCGAGTTCAAGCCTTCGACCCTGACACCTGAGCAGCAGTTGGCCGAACTCAAGTGGTTCATCAAGGCCGCCGAACCGTTTCGTGGGATGAAGATCAATGTGGTGTCGGAAACCATCACCACCCATGAGTACGAATCCAAGGTGCTGGCCAAGGCCTTCAGTGAGATCACCGGCATCCAGCTGACCCACGACCTGCTGCAGGAAGGTGACGTGGTCGAAAAGCTGCAGACCCAGATGCAATCGGACAAGAACATCTATGACGGCTGGGTCAACGATTCGGACCTGATCGGTACGCATTTTCGCTATGGCAAGGTCGAATCGATCACCGACCTGATGGCCAACGAGGGCAAGGCCTACACTTCGCCGACCCTCGACCTCAAGGATTTCATCGGCATCTCGTTTACCACCGCGCCGGATGGCAAGGTCTACCAGTTGCCTGACCAGCAGTTCGCCAACCTTTACTGGTTCCGTGCCGACTGGTTCGAGCGGCCAGCGCTCAAAGCCAGGTTCAAGGAGAAGTACGGCTATGAGCTGGGCGTGCCGGTGAACTGGTCGGCCTACGAGGACATCGCCCAATTCTTCAGCGAGGACGTCAAGGAAATCGACGGCAAGCGTGTCTATGGCCACATGGACTACGGCAAGAAGGACCCGTCGCTGGGGTGGCGCTTTACCGATGCCTGGTTCTCGATGGCCGGCGGTGGCGACAAGGGCCTGCCCAATGGCCTGCCGGTGGACGAGTGGGGCATCCGCGTGGAGGACTGCCACCCGGTGGGTTCCAGCGTTACCCGCGGCGGTGACACCAATGGCCCGGCGGCCGTGTACGCAACACAGAAGTACGTGGACTGGATGCGCGCCTACGCGCCCAAGGAAGCCCAGGGCATGACCTTCTCCGAGGCAGGCCCGGTGCCGGCGCAGGGCAACATTGCCCAGCAGATCTTCTGGTACACCGCCTTTACCGCCGACATGACCAAGCCCGGGCTGCCGGTGGTCAACGCCGATGGCACGCCGAAGTGGCGCATGGCGCCATCGCCCAAGGGGCCGTACTGGGAGGAGGGGATGAAGCTGGGCTATCAGGACACCGGCTCCTGGACGTTCTTCAAGTCCACCCCCGAGAAGCAGCGCCTGGCTGCCTGGCTGTATGCGCAGTTCGTGACATCCAAGACGGTGTCGCTGAAAAAGACCATCGTCGGTCTGACGCCGATTCGCGAGTCGGACATCAACTCCCAGGCGATGACCGACCTTGCGCCCAAGCTGGGCGGGCTGGTGGAGTTCTACCGCAGCCCGGCACGGGTGCAATGGACGCCCACCGGCACCAACGTGCCTGATTACCCGCGGCTGGCGCAATTGTGGTGGAGCCATATCGCCGAAGTGGCCAGCGGCGAGAAGACCCCGCAGGAGGCGCTGGATGGCCTGGCCCGTGATCAGGACCGGATGATGGAGCGGCTGCAGCGTTCCAATGCCCAGGCAACCTGTGCGCCGAAGCTCAACCCGGAACGGGACGCCCAATACTGGTACGACCAGCCGGGCGCGCCGAAGCCTAAGCTGGCCAACGAAAAGCCCAAGGGCGAGACGGTGAGCTACAACGAGCTGCTGAAGTCGTGGGAGGCGGCGCGCAAGTGATCGGCTAACGACCGCGCAAAGGTCGGTACAGTCAGCCGATAAACCGCAGGCAAAAAAAACGGCACCTGCAATAGGTGCCGTTTTTTTCACGCTTTCTTACTTATGCAGCTCTTCAGCTGCATACAGCGTGTTTTCCAGCAAGCAAGCCCGGGTCATCGGGCCGACGCCACCCGGCACTGGGGTGATCCAGCCGGCGCGTGGCAAGGCAGTCTCGTAGACCACGTCGCCAACCAGCTTGCCATCTTCCTGGCGGTTGATGCCCACGTCGATGACGATGGCGCCTTCCTTGACCCACTCACCCTTGACCAGCCCCGGCTTGCCGGCGGCCACGACCACCAGGTCGGCACGGCCGACGTGGCCGGCCAGGTCTTTGGTGAAGCGGTGGCAGACCGTGACGGTGCAACCGGCCAGCAACAGCTCCATGGCCATGGGGCGGCCGACGATATTGGAGGCGCCGACGATGACCGCGTTCATGCCGTACAGGTCCTGACCGGTGCTTTCGAGCAGGGTCATGATGCCTTTCGGCGTGCAGGGACGCAGCAGCGGAATACGCTGGGCCAGGCGGCCGACATTGTACGGATGGAAGCCGTCGACATCTTTGTCCGGGCGGATGCGCTCGAGCAGCAGCGAGGCGTCCAGGTGAGCGGGCAGCGGCAGTTGCAGCAGGATGCCGTCGACGGCCGGGTCGTCATTGAGGCGGTCGATCAGCTCGGTCAGGGCTTGCTGCGAGGTTTCGCTGGGCAGGTCGAACGCCTGGGAAATGAAGCCGACCTCTTCACAGTCCTTGCGCTTGTGCGAGACATAGACTTGGGAGGCGGGGTCGGTGCCGACCAGGATCACAGCCAGGCCCGGGGTGCGCAGGCCTTGCTGGCGACGCTCCACGACACGTTGAGCGATCTGCTGGCGCAGGCTGGCGGCGATCGCCTTGCCATCGATTAGGTGTGCAGTCATAGACGCGTGATTAACCATCGAGAAGGAAACAATAAAGAGCGCACATTCTCGCACGACACGGCCCGAGGGCAAAGGCGGGTGGTCGGGCAAATCCCCTAACCCCTTAAATAATTTAAATTTTTTAGAAAAAGATGTTGACGACCTAGCGGCTCGGCTATAACATTCGCCGCACTTGTCGGGCACTGCCTAGCACTGGTTGGCAAAGTCGGGCAGAATGAGTGGTTTGGCAGTTCGCTGTTGAGTCATCGTTCGGTTAGGCTGATCGCTTATGCGCCCGTAGCTCAGCTGGATAGAGCATCCGCCTTCTAAGCGGATGGTCGCAGGTTCGAGTCCTGCCGGGTGCGCCATCAGGCAGCTTAGGCAAGCAAGTAGTTGTACCGCAATATGGTGGGCGTAGCTCAGTTGGTAGAGCGCTGGATTGTGATTCCAGTTGTCGTGGGTTCGATTCCCATCGTCCACCCCATATTTTACAGGGGCGCCTTGATTGTACGATCCGGCGCCTTTGTTTTAAGCGTTACGCGGACGTGGTGAAATTGGTAGACACACTGGATTTAGGTTCCAGCGGCGCAAGCTGTAAGAGTTCGAGTCTCTTCGTCCGCACCATGCTTCTGTAACACCCTGCATTTGTAACATACCGCAAGACCGCAATATGGTGGGCGTAGCTCAGTTGGTAGAGCGCTGGATTGTGATTCCAGTTGTCGTGGGTTCGATTCCCATCGTCCACCCCATATTTTTCGAAGGCGCCTTGATTGTAAAATCAGGCGCCTTTGTTTTGTCTACACCACGCGGGCGTGGTGGGATGTCGAGAAAAGCCGCTGCTTGCGGCTTTTTTTGTGCGCGGCGGAAAAGTGTTTGGCAATCCACCTGATCCCCCTTGTAATCCTCTGGTGGCGCCCCAATAAAAGCTGATAGATTTCAGCCGGTTGAAGCACCGGCCCTGCGGTCGGCAGAGGAAAGACCCCATGATTGCAAAAGAAGCCCGTCAGGCCATGGCGCTGCAGCGCTTCGCCGACGCCAACCCGCAACTGCTCGAAGAAATCCGCGAGCTGGATGCGCATGAGCAAGCCCAGCAGATCGAATGGGCCTTCGAAGATGCGGCCGAGGAGCAAGGTATAGAACCTTGGGAGCTGGCGCTGCAATTGATCGCCGAAAGCCCGGAGCAGCTGCAGGCCATGCGCCTGGAGACGCACCGCGAGGTCGCTGAGGCGCTGGGCATGGCCTGGGAAGAGTACTGCCAGTTCAACGAAATCGACCCTCAATAAAGAAGGTGAATTCGCTGGCTGCAGTTGTTTGACAAGGTATTTCGGCTGCGGGTCGCCCAAGGTGGCGCGCAGCCTCAAGTGAATCGGGCTCGACGGTACGCCGTACGTGCCCTGCAAGTTAATCGACCGGCGTGGTTTCCCGTCGTCCCGAGTGGGGTGACTTCTGCTGCGCGACTCACTAGAATGCTTGCCCTTGATTCTGGAGTCGGGCTAACGCCGGCTAACGTCTGTGCAACGAGGAATATCCATGCAAGTTTCTGTTGAAAACACTTCCGCTCTCGAGCGCCGCATGACCATCGCCGTCCCGGCCGATCGCGTCGAGACCGAAGTCAACAAGCGTCTGCAGCAGACTGCCCGTCGCGCCAAGGTTGCAGGCTTCCGTCCTGGCAAAGTACCGATGAGCGTGATCCGTCAGCGTTTCGAAGCTGACGCCCGTCAGGAAGTGTTCGGTGATCTGGTCCAGTCTTCCTTCTACGAAGCTGTGGTCGAGCAGAAGCTGAACCCGGCTGGCGCTCCGGCTGTCGAGCCGAAGTCCTTCGAAAAAGGCAAGGACCTGGAATTCGTCGCTATCTTCGAAGTGTTCCCTGAGTTCACTGTTGCCGGCCTCGAGTCGATCAACGTCGAGCGCCTGAGCGCCGAAGTGGCTGACGCCGACCTGGACAACATGCTGGAAGTGCTGCGCAAGCAGAACACCCGCTTCGAAACCGTTGAGCGCGCTGCGCAGAACGACGACCAAGTCAACATCGACTTCGTCGGCAAGGTAGACGGTGAAGTGTTCGCTGGCGGTTCGGCCAAGGGCACTCAGCTGGTGCTGGGCTCCGGCCGCATGATCCCAGGCTTCGAAGATGGCCTGGTAGGCGCCAAGGCTGGCGAAGAGCGCGTTGTCAACGTGACCTTCCCAGAGGACTATCAGAACCTGGACCTGGCCGGCAAGGCCGCCGAGTTCACCATCACCGTCAACAGCGTTTCGGCACCTGCGCTGCCTGAGCTGAACGAAGAATTCTTCGCCCAGTTCGGCATCAAGGAATCGACCCTGGAAGGCTTCCGCACCGAAGTTCGCAAGAACATGGAGCGTGAGTTGCGTCAGGCGATCAAGGCCAAGGTCAAGAACCAGGTCATGGACGGTCTGCTGGCCGCCAACCCGATCGAAGTGCCAAAAGCCCTGCTGGAGAACGAAGTCAACCGTCTGCGCGTGCAGGCTGTTCAACAGTTCGGCGGCAACATCAAGCCTGAGCAACTGCCGGCCGAGCTGTTCACCGAACAAGCCAAGCGCCGTGTGGTCCTGGGCCTGATCGTCGCTGAAGTGGTCAAGCAGTTCGAACTGAAGCCAGACGAAGGCAAGGTTCGCGAGATGATCGAAGAAATGGCCTCGGCTTACCAAGAGCCAGAGCAGGTCATCTCCTGGTACTACAAGAACGACCAGCAACTGAACGAAGTCCGTTCGGTTGTGCTGGAAGAGCAAGTTGTAGATACTGTTCTGCAGAAAGCGACTGTGACCGACAAATCGGTCTCGTACGAAGAAGCCGTAAAACCCGCTGAGGCACCTGCCGAAGCCGAGTAATACGCTACTCTCGTAGGAAACCCCCACAAGCCAGCCTTCGCGCTGGCTTGTGCGTATTCAAGCCATGACTATTTGGGAGTGAGCGCAGGACATGTCCCGCAATTCTTATATTCAGCAGAGCTCTGACATCCAGGCCGCAGGCGGCCTGGTCCCGATGGTTATCGAGCAGTCCGCCCGTGGCGAGCGCGCTTACGACATCTACTCGCGTTTGTTGAAGGAGCGAGTGATTTTCCTGGTGGGCCCGGTAGAAGACTACATGGCCAACCTCGTCGTGGCGCAGATGTTGTTCCTCGAAGCGGAAAACCCGGACAAGGATATCCATCTGTACATCAACTCGCCGGGTGGCTCGGTCACCGCTGGCATGTCGATCTACGACACCATGCAGTTCATCAAGCCGGACGTCTCGACCATCTGCATCGGCCAAGCCTGCAGCATGGGCGCCTTCCTGCTGACTGCCGGTGCCAAAGGCAAGCGTCACTGCCTGCCTAACTCGCGTGTGATGATTCACCAGCCGCTGGGCGGCTTCCAGGGCCAGGCTACCGATATCGAGATCCACGCCCAGGAAATCCTCAATATCAAGGCGCGTCTGAACGAGTTGCTGGCCTACCACACTGGCCAGGATCTGGAGACCATCAAGCGCGACACCGAGCGTGACAACTTCATGAGCGCCTCGCGCGCGGCCGAGTACGGCCTGATCGACTCGGTATACGACAAGCGGCAACTGGCCTCCTGATCCCAGGGGCCAGAGCAGGTGGGCGCCGAAAGCGCCTACCTGCGGACTTGAAAAAGCCCGCAATTGCCTTCATCTTGTGTTGCAAGCCTACCGGATTGGATCGATCGAATGACTGACACCCGTAACGGCGAGGACAGCGGCAAATTGCTCTATTGCTCCTTCTGCGGCAAAAGCCAGCACGAAGTGCGCAAATTGATTGCCGGGCCCTCGGTATTTATCTGCGACGAGTGCGTCGACCTGTGCAATGACATCATCCGTGAGGAGGTGCAGGAAGCCCAGGCCGAGAGCAGCGCGCACAAATTGCCTTCGCCGAAAGAAATCAGCGGCATCCTGGACCAGTATGTGATTGGTCAGGAGCGCGCGAAGAAGGTGCTGGCCGTAGCGGTGTACAACCACTACAAGCGCCTTAACCAGCGTGACAAGAAGGGCGACGAAGTCGAACTCGGCAAGAGCAACATCCTGCTCATCGGGCCTACCGGCTCGGGCAAGACCCTGCTCGCCGAAACCCTTGCACGTCTGCTGAACGTACCGTTCACCATTGCTGACGCCACCACCCTGACCGAAGCCGGTTATGTGGGTGAGGACGTCGAGAACATCATTCAGAAACTGCTGCAGAAGTGCGACTACGACGTGGAAAAGGCCCAGATGGGCATTGTCTACATCGACGAAATCGACAAGATTTCGCGCAAGTCGGACAACCCGTCCATCACCCGTGACGTATCGGGCGAAGGCGTGCAGCAGGCGCTGTTGAAACTGATCGAAGGCACCGTTGCTTCGGTTCCGCCGCAAGGTGGGCGCAAGCACCCGCAACAGGAATTCCTGCAGGTTGATACCCGCAATATCCTGTTCATTTGCGGTGGCGCGTTCTCGGGCCTGGAAAAGGTCATCCAGAACCGCTCCACCAAGGGTGGCATTGGTTTCAGCGCAGAAGTACGTAGCAAGGAAGAAGGCAAGAAAGTTGGCGAGTCCCTGCGTGAAGTCGAGCCGGACGACCTGGTCAAGTTTGGCCTGATCCCCGAGTTCGTCGGCCGTCTGCCTGTACTGGCGACGCTCGATGAGCTGGATGAGGCTGCTTTGATGCAGATCCTCACCGAGCCGAAGAACGCGCTGACCAAGCAGTATGCCAAGCTGTTCGAGATGGAAAGCGTCGACCTCGAGTTCCGCAGCGATGCACTCAAGGCCGTTGCTCGCAAGGCCTTGGAGCGCAAAACCGGTGCCCGTGGCCTGCGTTCGATCCTCGAAGGTGTGCTGCTCGACACCATGTACGAGATCCCTTCGCAGAAGGATGTCAGCAAGGTGGTGATCGATGAGAGCGTCATCGAGGGTACTTCGCAGCCGCTGATGATCTACGAGAACAGCGAGCCGCAAGCCAAGGCCGCACCTGACGCCTGATCCAGGCGATAACCAGGTGGTGGTTGCAAGCAAGAAAGAAAGGGGCCTACGGGCCCCTTTCTGCTTTTCCTGCGCAAGCGCTTGTAATTTCCCAGGCGTGCCCCCACATTAGGTCCAAGCATCATTTCCACCGGTTTCCGGCCATAAAGGCCGCTGTAGAGGCGAAATCATGAAGACCACCCTCGACTTGCCTCTTTTGCCATTGCGCGATGTCGTTGTTTACCCGCACATGGTCATCCCGCTGTTCGTGGGGCGCGAAAAATCCATCGAAGCCCTTGAGGCAGCGATGACGGGCGAGAAGCAGATTCTGCTGCTGGCCCAGAAGAACCCGGCCGATGACGATCCAGGCGAAGACGCCCTGTACCGTGTCGGTACCGTTGCCACCGTGTTGCAATTGCTGAAACTGCCCGATGGCACCGTCAAGGTGCTGGTCGAGGGCGAGCAGCGCGGTGCGGTCGAGCGCTTCACCGAAGTAGAAGGGCACATCCGTGCCGAAGTTTCCCTGATCGATGAAGTCGATGCCGCCGAGCGCGAGTCGGAAGTCTTCGTGCGCACGTTGCTGTCGCAATTCGAGCAGTACGTGCAGTTGGGCAAGAAAGTGCCCGCCGAAGTACTGTCGTCGTTGAACAGCATCGAAGAGCCTGGGCGCCTGGTCGATACCATGGCCGCGCACATGGCGCTGAAGATCGAGCAGAAGCAGGAAATCCTCGAGATCGTCGACCTGACGACCCGCGTCGAGCACGTGCTGGCGCTGCTGGATGCCGAGATCGACCTGTTGCAGGTCGAGAAGCGCATCCGTGGTCGGGTCAAAAAGCAAATGGAGCGCAGCCAGCGCGAGTACTACCTGAATGAGCAGATGAAGGCCATTCAGAAAGAGCTCGGTGATGGCGACGAAGGCCACAACGAAGTCGAAGAGCTGAAAAAGCGCATCGAAGCCGCTGGCCTGCCCAAGGATGCCCTGACCAAGGCCCAGGCCGAGCTGAACAAGCTCAAGCAGATGTCGCCGATGTCGGCTGAAGCGACGGTGGTTCGCTCCTACCTCGACTGGCTCGTCCAGGTGCCGTGGAAGGCCCAGAGCAAGGTGCGCCTGGACCTGGCCAAGGCCGAGGAAATCCTTGATGCCGACCACTATGGCCTCGAAGAGGTCAAGGAACGCATCCTTGAATACCTTGCCGTGCAAAAGCGCGTGAAGAAGATCCGCGGCCCGGTGCTGTGCCTGGTCGGCCCGCCTGGCGTCGGTAAGACCTCGCTGGCCGAGTCGATTGCTGCCGCCACCAACCGCAAGTTCGTGCGCATGGCCCTGGGCGGCGTGCGTGACGAGGCCGAGATTCGTGGCCACCGTCGCACCTACATCGGCTCCATGCCGGGCCGTCTGATCCAGAAGATGACCAAGGTGGGCGTGCGCAACCCGCTGTTCCTGCTCGACGAGATCGACAAGATGGGCAGCGACATGCGTGGCGACCCGGCCTCGGCATTGCTCGAAGTACTCGACCCCGAGCAGAACCACAACTTCAACGACCACTACCTGGAAGTCGACTACGACCTCTCGGACGTGATGTTCCTCTGCACCTCCAACTCGATGAACATCCCGCCAGCGTTGCTGGACCGCATGGAAGTCATCCGTCTGCCGGGCTACACCGAAGACGAGAAGATCAACATCGCGGTCAAGTACCTGGTGCCCAAGCAGGTCAAGGCCAACGGCCTGAAGAAGGAAGAGCTCGAGATCGATGTCTCGGCGATCCGCGACATCATCCGTTACTACACCCGCGAAGCCGGCGTGCGGGGCCTGGAGCGGCAGATTGCCAAGGTCTGCCGCAAGGTGGTCAAGGAACATACCGGGCAGAAGCAGGTCAAGGTAAAAGTGTCCAGCGAGCAGCTCGAACACCTGCTGGGCGTGCGCAAGTTCCGTTACGGCCTAGCCGAGCAACAGGACCAGATCGGTCAGGTAACCGGCCTGGCGTGGACCCAGGTGGGTGGCGAATTGCTGACCATCGAGGCGGTGGTGATCCCCGGCAAGGGGCAGCTGATCAAGACCGGTTCCCTGGGCGATGTCATGGTCGAGTCGATCACTGCCGCGCAGACCGTGGTGCGCAGCCGCGCCCGCAGCCTGGGCATCGCAGCTGACTTCCACGAGAAGCATGATGTGCATATCCACATGCCCGAGGGCGCCACGCCCAAGGACGGCCCAAGTGCCGGTATCGGCATGTGCACCGCGCTGGTGTCGGCGCTGACGCAGATTCCGGTACGTGCCGACGTGGCAATGACCGGCGAGATCACCTTGCGTGGTCAGGTCCTGGCCATTGGCGGGTTGAAGGAAAAACTGCTGGCGGCACACCGTGGCGGCATCAAGACGGTGATCATTCCCGAGGAGAATGTTCGCGACCTGAAGGAGATTCCGGAAAATATCAAACAGGATCTTCAGATCAAACCGGTCAAATGGATTGACGAAGTCCTGCAAATTGCGCTGCAATACGCCCCGGAGCCCTTGCCAGATGTGGCTCCGGAGATTGTCGCAAAGGATGAGAAGCGCGACAGCGATGCTAAGGAAAGAATCAGCACGCATTAGTAGTTTTTAGCTGGGGGGCTTTCCTTGACAGTTTTTTCGGGGCCTTGCTATAAAGCGGCACGCTATTGTTATCAGGCCACCCAGCGCACGTTACATACGCTTTTCATTACATACTTAGAAACAAACTCATTAGAGAAATAAGGGGACTTAGAGTGAACAAGTCGGAACTGATTGACGCTATCGCTGCATCGGCTGACATTTCCAAAGCTACCGCAGGTAAGGCTCTGGATGCTGTGATCGACTCCGTAACGGGTGCCCTGAAAGCAGGCGACGACGTCGTTCTGGTTGGCTTCGGTACCTTCTCGGTCAAGGATCGCGCCGAGCGTACTGGCCGTAACCCTCAAACTGGCAAGGCTATCAAGATCGAAGCCGCCAAGGTTCCAGGCTTCAAGGCTGGCAAAGGCCTGAAAGACGCCGTCAACTAAGTCGTCTCTTTCAGCCGGACCCGGCCTGGCCAGGTTCGAGCACGTGAGGCGGGTCGCAAACGTTCCCGCCTGACACGTTTGCTAAGAAAAGGCGCATCCTCGGATGCGCCTTTCTTTTATCAGGATTCTACCCACGCTCCGCGGTTGTCGACGCAGTGGTACAGCCGTTTCTGGGGGACGCATGCTGCAAAATATCAGGGACAATTCACAAGGTTGGATTGCCAAGACCATCATCGGCCTTATCGTCGTGTTGATGGCGTTGACCGGCTTCGAGGCCATTTTCCAGGCTGCCAGCCATAGCCAGGACGCCGCCGAGGTGAACGGCCAGACCATCAGCCAGAACGAGCTAAGCCAGGCGACCGACATGCAGCGCCGCCAGCTGATGCAACAGTTGGGCAAGGATTTCGACCCTGCGCTGCTGGATGACAAGCTGCTGCGTGATGAGGCACTCAAGGGCCTGATCACTCGCAAGCTGCTGTTGCAGGGCGCCGAAGACGCCAAGTTCGCCTTCTCCGAGGCCGCGCTGGATCAAGTGATCCTGCAGACTCCGGAGTTCCAGGTTGACGGCAAGTTCAACGCCGATCGTTTCGACCAGGTCATTCGCCAGATGGGTTATGGCCGCCTGCAATTCCGCGACATGCTTGCCGAGGAAATGCTCATCGGCCAACTGCGTACCGGCCTTGCCGGCAGCAGCTTCGTCACTGACAAGCAGGTCGAGGCGTTCGCGCGCCTGGAGAAGCAGACCCGCGATTTCGCCTCCCTGACCTTCAAGGCCGACCCGGCCGCGGTCAAGGTCAGCGAAGCAGAGGTCAAGGCGCACTACGACCAGCACGCCAAGGAATTCATGTCGCCTGACCAGGTTGTCATCGATTACATCGAGCTGAAGAAGTCGGTGTTCTTTGACCAGGTCAAGGTTAGTGATGACGAGCTCAAGGCCCAGTACGAGAAAGAAATCGCCAACCTCGCCGAACAGCGCCATGCCGCGCACATTCTGATCGAGGTCAACGACAAGGTCACCGACGCCCAGGCCAAGGCCCGTGCCGAAGAGATCGAACAGCGCCTGGCCAAGGGTGAAGACTTTGCCGCACTGGCCAAGGAGTTCTCCCAGGACCCAGGTTCGGCCACTACGGGTGGTGACCTCGGCTTCGCCGGCCCTGGCGTGTACGACCCGGCCTTTGAAGATGCCTTGTACCAGTTGAAAGATGGCCAGGTATCGGCCCCGGTGCGCACCGAGTTCGGTTACCACCTGATCAAGCTGCTGGGTGTCGAGGCGCCGCAAGTACCAAGTTTCGCCAGCCTGAAGGACAAGCTGACCCGTGACTTGAAGACCCCGCTGGTCGAACAGCGCTACGTCGACGCCAGCAAGCAGTTGCAGGATGCCGCTTACGAGGCTTCCGACCTGGCTCAGCCTGCCCAAGACCTGAACCTGAAGGTGCACACCTCCGCCGCGTTCGGCCGTGAGGGTGGCGAAGGTATCACTGCCAACCGTGCGGTGGTTCAGGCGGCGTTCTCGGAGGAAGTGCTGGAGGAGGCTGCCAACAGCACCGCCATCGAGCTCGATCCGGAAACCACCGTGGTGCTGCGCGTCAAGGAGCACCGCAAGCCGGAACAGCTGCCGTTGGAAGCCGTGGCCAAGAACATCAGCGAACACCTGGCCAAGGAGAAGGCGACAGCCGAACTCAAGACCAAGGCGGACAAGTTGATTGCCGGCCTGCGTGATGGCTCCATTGCCGCTGACAGCGTCCATGAGGGTCAGGGCTGGAAAACCTACGAGGCAGTGACCCGTGGTGAGGACGGCATCGACCCGGCCGAGCTGCAGGCAGTGTTCCGCCTGGGCAAGCCGCAGGCCAAGGATAAGCCGGTCTACACCAGTGTGGTGCTGGGCGACGGCAGCCTGGTGGTCTTGCAGCTCAAAGGGGTCAACGAAGGCGCTGCGGCCACCGACGAAGAGAAGCAGCAGATTCGCCGCTACCTCGCTTCGCGTGCCGGCCAGCAGGACTTCGCTGCCTACCGCAAGCAGTTGGAAGCCAATGCTGATATCACCCGTTACTGAGTGATCGTTGCATGACAAGACAGGCCGCGTAATGCGGCCTGTCTTGTTTCTGGCCTGAGCGGCCCTCTACCGCTTCACCCCTTCATAATTATCCAGCGTATCCCGCGCAATCTCCCGACCCAGGGCAATCAGCTCCGGTGCTTTGTAGAACTCGAAGAACCGGCACACGCGCTTGGGTACGTTGATCAGTACATCGGGCGGGTACCCTGCAATCTTGTATTGCGCCAGCGACGTCTGCATCACTTCGAAGCTTTGGTTGATCAGGTCCAGCAGCGACGCAGGCCCCACGTTGTCGATGATGAATGACCCGGTAGCAGACTTGGGTGCGCCTTCACGTTCGGGGGCCGCCGCAGGCTGCTGGCCTTCCGGGTCTGCAGTACCTGCCAGCCACGGGCTGGGCGGCGCCAGCCCTTCGGCAACGATCTCCTGTTCGATACGTATCAGCTCTTCCGCCGGCTTGCGACGGAAGGGCAGGCGTGAACCCAGCGAGCTGAGCAGCGAATCGAAGCGCATCTTGAATGCCGCCGGGCGTTCGATCACCGGCAATTGGTACTGCTTCTGGTTGGTGGCGTTGAGGTTGACCGCAATGATCAAGTCGCAGTGGCTGGACACCACCGGCACGATCGGCAGCGGGTTGAGAATGCCACCGTCGACCAGCATGCGGTTGCCTTGCATCACCGGTGTGAACAGGCTGGGGATTGCTGCAGACGCGCGCATGGCCTGGTGCAGGCACCCTTCCTGGAACCAGATTTCCTGTTGGTTGGTAAGGTCGGTGGCCACTGCGGTGTAGGGGATGCGCAACTGCTCGATGTTGATCTCACCGACGATCTTGCGGATCTGGCCGAACACCTTGTCACCGCGGATCGCGCCAAGGCGGAAGCTGACATCGACCAGGCGCAGGACGTCCAGGTAGTCGAGGCTTTCGATCCAGTTGCGATACTCTTCGAGTTTGCCGGCGGCATAGATGCCGCCCACCACCGCCCCCATGGAGCAGCCGGCGACGCAGGCAATGTCGTAGCCGCGTCGTTCGATTTCTTCGATCACACCGATGTGTGCATACCCTCGGGCACCCCCCGATCCCAGTACCAGCGCAACGCGTTTACTCATGATTTTCCCTCAGCCTGTGCAACCATGGTTTAACAATGCACCCATTGCTGCCTGTGCTTCAATGTACACCGCGCTGATCTACGCTAAGCAAAGCGCCTTGGCGGGCACTTTTCTATTGCGGGTGCGTCGAACAGCCACTCTTTTCACTTTGAGGAATTACCGATGAAAGCCTGGATCTGCCTTCCACTGATTGCCCTGGCCCTTGCTGGCTGTGCGGGCAAGACGGCCTACCGTGACAGCTGCGCAACCCAGCTGGATGCCGCCTGGAAGGAGCTCGACCTGGCCAAGGCCGAGGGTTTCGCCGGTACTGTCAGTTATTCCAAGGCCTTGTCGCTGCTGACCGGCGCCAAGACCCAGCAGCAGTTCGAGGGGTTTGAAGGTTGCACCAAGAAGGCCGAGAAGGCGCGTTTCTACATTCGTGAGTCGCGCGCTGGCCGCTGACCGAGGAGCGTCCCATGTCTGCCATGCTCGATCACGTGGTGTCACAGATACTGGCCTTGCAGGTGCGCCTGCTGGCCTGCCGTGAGCGCCTCGCCGCCAATACCGACAGCGAGGCATTGCATGACCTGCGCATCGCTGTACGGCGCTTGCGCAGCCTGCTGCGGCCGCTGCGGGGGTTGCCTGGGGTCGAACAACTGGAAGGCGCAGCCAAGGCCCTAGGTACCTTGACGACGCCGCTGCGTGACCGCGAGGTGCTGGCGGCCGAATTGTTCGGGCGGGGCTTGAGCGAGGCGGCGCAGCGACGGCTGGCGGGGCGGGGCAAGACCTTTGCCAGTGTCGCGAGCTGTGCGCAGCTGGCCCGTCTGCTGGCGATCGTCGATGCATTTCCGTTGTTCCTGCGCGCGGCTGATCGCGAAGGCCTGGTGGATGCGCTGGGCAAGCGCATCGACAAACGCCTGGACAAGCAATGGCGCAAGCTGCGCAAGGCATTGGCGGACCCCGCCCACGATCGGCATCGGCTACGGTTGTTGATCAAACGGGCACGCTATGGCGACGAGGCCTACCCGCAACTCGAGCATGCCGGGAAAAAACTGCAACGTCTGTTGAAGAAGGCGCAGAGCGACCTGGGCGCGTGGCATGACCGTCTGCAGTGGTTGTTGCAGGTGCGCGAGGACGCCGACCTGGCAGTGTGCAAAACCGATTGGCAGCAGCAGTTGCAGGAGGCCGCAGGCAAATCCGATGTCACGCTGGATGCCTTGCAGGTGGCGTTGAAGCAGCGATAGCCCGGCAAATGACCGATATGTGGGCTGAACGGTGCAGAGTGGCTGGTTAGTATGTCCTGATGCAGGGCACGTGAATGACGTGCCCCGGATCACCACGGCACAGGAGCCTACCTGCCATGAACTTCACCCAATTGCTCGAAGCCGTTCGAGCCAACCCTGAATCGGTTTCGGTACCGGCGTCATGGGCCCAGGGCCGCGCGGCTTTCGGCGGGCTCATGGCCGCCATGGTGTATGAAGCGATGCGCCTGAAGCTTGCCGATGATCGGCCTGTGCGCTCTTTGGCGATCAGTTTCGTGGCGCCTGCTGCGGCTGACGTGCCGATCCGTTTCGAGGTCGACGTGCTGCGTGAGGGCAAAGCGGTCAGTACCTTGCTTGGCCGCGCGGTGCAGGAGGGGCAGGTCGTCACCCTGGTGCAGGGCAATTTCGGTGCGGCGCGCTCCTCGGAGGTCGAGGTCCCGGCCAAGGCTGCGGTTGCCATGAAGCCGCTGGAGCAGGCTGCCCCTGAGCTTCCCTACATCAAAGGTGTGACCCCAGAGTTCATGCGCCATGTAGCCCTGCGTTGGGCGGTCGGTGGGCTGCCGTTCAGTGGCAACGATTCGCGGCAGATGGGGGGCTGGGTACGGCTGCGCGACATCGCTGACGAGCCGTTGAACGAGGCTCACCTGCTGGCACTGGTAGATGCCTGGCCGCCCAGCCTGTTGCCGCACCTGAAGCGGCCGGCGGCGGGCAGCACACTGACCTGGACCATCGAATTCATCCAGCCCATACCGCAGTTGTCGACACTGGACTGGTGCCGCTATTGCGTCGAGACCGAGCACGCTCGTGAGGGTTATGGGCATGCCGCCGCCGCGCTGTGGTCCGCAGAGGGCGAGTTGCTGGCATTGAGCCGGCAGACGGTGACGGTTTTCGCGTAGCCGTAACGGGCGGCAGGGTCAACGGCGATGCTTGTGCCGCTCGCGCCAGGCACGCCACCAGGCGCCGCTTAGCACAAAGCGCGGAAAGGTGATGAACTGCTCGGTCAGCAGGCGCTGCACGGCGTCTTTGCGGTTGGCGAATGGCTCCGGTTGTTCGGTTTCGAGGCGATGCCCGTGGCGCTGCAGGCCCAGGCCGGCAATCAGGGAGATGACGCCCACGGCGATCTGCCCCAGGTCCAGGGCGAACAGGCCGGACAGCACCAGCAATGTGCCGAGAATGAACAGCGGCACGGCGATCAGGTGCAGTACCAGGTTGGCCGGGTGACGGTGATTATGGTGGTAGCCGCGCCATTGCCAGGCGGGCAGGTTGGTTAGGCGTTTGCTCATGGGCAGGTCCTCTCGGTCATGTCCAAAGCTTAGTGCGGCCCCCGGAAGGGGGCCAATCGAGGCTGGCTATCGTGACTGTAAATGGGGGCTATAGCTTGAGCTGGCCTATCACCTTGTTCAGCTCACCGGCCAGCGTCGCCAGTTCGTTGCTGGTGGTGGCCGAGCCGACGGTCTGTTGCACGGTGTGTTCGGTGACGTCGCGGATACTCACCACTGCCCGGTTCATTTCTTCGGCCACCTGGCTCTGCTGTTCGGCAGCCACGGCGATCTGGGTGTTGCTTTCGCGCATCTGCGCGACCGCACCGGTGATCTCGGCCAGCGCTGCACCGGCTGCCTGGGCCTGCCGGACGCAATCGTCAGCCTTGTACGAGCTCTCCTGCATGAACTCGACTGCATCGCGGGTGCCGGACTGAAGCGCCGAGACCATGGTGGTGATTTCGTCCGTGGACGTCTGCACGCGCTTGGCCAGGTTGCGTACCTCATCGGCGACCACTGCGAAGCCGCGGCCCAAGTCACCGGCACGGGCTGCTTCGATGGCGGCATTGAGTGCCAGCAGGTTGGTTTGTTCGGCAATGCTGTGGATCACCCCGACCACGCCATTGATCTTCTGGCTGTCCTCGGCCAGTTGGCGGATCATCTCGGCGGTCTGCTGTACGCCGCTGGACAGCCCGGAAATCGAGTCCTGAACGCGGCTGACGACCTCCTGGCCGCTGCCGGCGAGGGTATCTGCAGTCTGCGACAGGTCGCGTGTGGCGCCGGCATGCTGGGCGATATGGTGCACCGTGGCCGACATCTGGTTGATGGCCGTGGCGGCCTGGTCGGTCTCGCTCTGCTGGCCGAGCATGCCGTGGCGTACGTCATTCATGCTCGCCGCCAGGCGTGCGGCGCCGGCGTCGAGCTGTGCGGCGGTGTGGGCCACAGTGCTGACCACGCGGTGATAGGTGCCTTGCATGGCGTTGAAGGCGCCCGCCATCTGGCCGACTTCGTCGCCGCACGCCAGGGGTACGCGTGCCGACAGGTCGCCGGTCTTCTCCACATGGAGCATGACGTCCTTGAGGGTGTTGAGCTGGCTGAGCAGAAAGCGGATCAGCAACTGCGAGGCGCCAAGCATGGCCAGCATCAGTATCAGCACGCACACGGCATAGTTGGTGAAACGTTCGAAGAACACCTGGCGTACGCTCGGCGACTGGGCCAGCACGGCCAGTTGCTGATCGCCGTTGCGCAGCACCTGGGCGCCGCGCAGGGGGTTATCGCCAAGCAGCCAGGCAGCGGGCAGTTCGACCCAGCCCTGGGCGTCGCGCAGGACCTCCAGCGGTTCGCCGGCAAAGGTCGGGGTCTGGCCTGGCAGCCAGGTGATGACATTGGCCTGGCGGGGCAGCGTTTGCCCGACGGGCCATGTTGCCAACAGCTGGGCCTGTGCCGCCGCTTGGGCCTGAGCGGCGTCCGCGCGGGCACGCTGCTCCAGATGTACGGCGTACAGCACCAGCAAAAGGGTCGTGACAAAGGCCACCGCGTTGACGGCCCAGAATTTGTACTTCAGGGAAACATTGCTAAGCCAGGCACCCATGGGCAGGTCTTCTCTGAGTTGAGCGGAAACAATATTGGCAAGGTGCCATCATTGTGCCTGCGCCCGCCAGAGCCGTTCTTGATGTGTATCAAGAAAAATCCGAGGTGCCTGTATCCACGGGGGCCCGATGCAGGCTTAGCTCAGCCGAAAGAATGCCCGTGCCGCCGCGGTGGTATGGGTTGCCGTGTGTTCCATCGACTCGCCCCGGTGCAGCGCCACCTCCCTCAGCACTTCCAGCAGAAACGCCGGTTCGTTACGGCCATTTTTCGGCTTTGGCCTCAGGCTGCGCGGCAGCAGGTAAGGCGCATCGCTCTCCAGCATCAGGCGTCCTTCAGGGATATTACCGACCAGCGGGTGCAGGTGCGTCCCACGACGTTCGTCACAAATCCAGCCGGTGATGCCGATGTGCAGGTCCAGGTCCAGGTAGGCGAACAACGCCTCGCGCTCGCCGGTGAAACAATGCACCACAGCGCCGGTCAAGTGGTCCCTGTAGTCCTTGAGGATGGCCAGCAAGCGCTCGCTGGCGTCGCGTTCGTGCAGAAACACGGGCAAGCCTAGTTCGGCAGCGAGCGTCAGCTGTGCCTCCAGGGCCTTTTCCTGCTGAGGGCGAGGGGAGAAGTCGCGGTTGAAGTCCAGGCCGCATTCACCGACTGCGCGCACCCGTTGCTCATTCAACAATTGGCGCAGTTGCCGCTCGCTGCCAGCGTCCCAGGACTTGGCATCGTGGGGGTGGACGCCCGCCGTGGTGAACAGGTGTTCAGCGGCCGCATCCAGCTGCTGGCACAGCTCCAGTGCCTGTTCGCTGACCGCAAGGCTGGTGCCGGTCAGCACCATCTGCGCCACGCCGGCCTCGATGGCGCGCTCGACGATGGCGGCCTGCTGGTCGTGGAAACTGCTGTTGGTCAGGTTGACGCCGATATCGATCAGTTGCATGGTGCTACCTCGTGCCGCGGGGCGGCCAGCATAGCAAAATCCGCGTTTCTCGGAAAAATCCAAGAACTTCATGCGGTTGCCGTGGTCTTCTGCCGTCATTTATCACTAGGCGGCCATGCCACATGAGTGCCGCCCACCGACCTCGGACTCGTTTTCGCATGCTGCGATACCTGCTGACCTTCCTGCTGATGCTTGGGCTGACCACGGCCGGTGTTGCCCAGGCGCGCCTGCCGGGGCCGCAGCAGAACATCCCGCCCAGCAAGCTGCGCGACCTGCAGCAGGTTCGGGCGAGCAAGGTGTTGCGGGTGCTGGTCAATCAAAGCCGCAACAGCTCTGGCGAGGTCAAGGGCGAGCCGGTCGGCATCGAATACTACCGCCTGCGTGCGCTCGAGCATTACCTGAATGCCCGAGCAGGTGACGGGCAGCAGATTCAGCTGAAGCTTATCCCTCGGGCCAAGGAGCAGTTGCTGGGTGCGTTGCAGCGCGGCGAGGGCGACCTGGCGGCGCCCGGTGAACTGCTCGACCCGGTGGTGGTGCGCGGTGTCAGCAGCAGCGCGCCGGTGCTGGACCAAGTGCCCTTGTTGCTGGTCGGGCGCAAGGGGGAGCGCAGCTTCAGCCATGTCGAGCAGTTGTCCGGGCGCACCGTGGCCTTGACCAGTGCCAGTGCTGCCGGCCCGGTGATCCAGCAGGTGAACCAGCAGTTGGCCCTGCGCAAGCGCGCGCCGATCAAGGTGGAGTGGGTCGATTCGACCCTGGCGGTGGAGGATGTGCTGGAGATGGTGCAGGCCGGCATCTACCACCTGACCGTGGTAGAGCGCCCGATTGCCCGGCGGTGGGCCAGGGTCATGCCGCGTCTGCGCCTGGACAGCCGTGTGCACCTGGGCTCGCCGCAAGCAATGCGCTGGTATGTGGGGCGCGACGCGCCGCAATTGCTGGCCACGGTCGATCGCTTCCTTCAGGGCTATCGCGCGCCGGACAACCAGGACGCCGCGTTCGAGCGTATCTACCGCCGTCAGTACCGGGTACACAACCCTTTGGCGAGCAAGGATCGCCAACGCCTCAGTGCGGTGCGTGCGGTGCTGCAGAAGCATGGCCAAGCGCAGCAGATCGACTGGCTCAACCTGGCGGCGCTGGCCTTCAAGGAGTCGACACTCAACCCCGCTGCGCGCGGCACAGGCGGGGCCCACGGCCTGATGCAGATCACCCCTTCGGCCGCCCAGCGGGTAGGGGTGAGCAATACCGCCACGGTTGACGGCAATGTGCAGGCCAGTGCCCGCTACCTGGCGTTGATCCGGCGCAAGTTCTTTGCCAGCCCACAGATCAACGAGCGCGAGCGCATGGCGTTCGTGCTGGCGGCTTACAATCTGGGGCCCGAGCGGGTCCAGGCGATGCGTGCCGAAGCGCGTCGGCGTGGGCTCAACGGCAACCAGTGGTTTTTCCAGACCGAGCGTATTGCCATGGAGCAGGTCGGCATGGGCCCGGTCAATTTCGTCAACAGCGTCAACAAGTACTTCCTGGCGTTCAACCGCGAGCGTGCCGTGCTGGAGCGGGTGGCCAAGCGCTGAGCAATGCAGCTTGAGGCTTGTAACTTAGCGCTTGTAGCTCTAGCATACCGCCTGCGCCGATTTAAACAGCTACTTGCGGGGCGCAGGAAAGGCCCCTCCGGTCATCCGAAATACCGCTAAAGCGCTGGTTCGGTGACGCCTCCCACCGCTGCCCAGCGGGAATCGCGAGGCTGAGAGAAGCGCCATGAGTTGCCCACGTACCAGTGTCTGTTTGAGCCCTTTGCCTGCCAACCAGGCTTCCCGCACACCGCGTATCCTGCTCGGTGGCCAGCATCAACCCACTCTTTTGCGTCACCTTGAAGGGCTTTCGCGTCGTAAAGGCCAGGCCCGTGCCTTTCTCATCCAGTTCACCGAAACCTGCTGCCACCTTGCGCAGTACGGCAACGACCGTTTCGACCTGGCAGTGATACAGTCGCCGGCCTCTGCCGAGGCCGCCGAAGTTATCGGCCATCTCACTCGCATTGCTCGCCAAGGCCTGATTACCCGCCGTTGAGGAGAGTGCTGTTGAGCACCAATATCATCACCACCGAAGGTCATGAGGCCCTGAGGAAGGAGCTGGATCACCTGTGGCGCGTGTACCGCCCCGAGATCACCCAGAAGGTCGCCTGGGCAGCTTCGCTTGGCGATCGCAGCGAGAATGCCGACTACCAGTACAACAAGAAGCTGTTGCGCGAGATCGACCGTCGGGTGCGGTACCTGCGCAAACGCCTTGAAGATGTAAAGGTGGTGGCTTATTCGCCGGAGCAGGAGGGCAGGGTGTTTTTCGGCGCTTGGGTCGAGATCGAGAACGACGAGGGTGAGACCAAGAAGTTTCGCATTGTCGGGTATGACGAAATCTATGGGCGCAACGACTACATCTCGATCGACTCCCCCATGGCCCGGGCCTTGCTCAAGAAGGAGGAGGGCGATGAGGTGGTGGTAAAGACCCCGACCGGGGATGCGGCGTGGTACGTGAACAGCATCCGCTACGGGCAATGATCGGCGATTGCCTGTAGCGGCCATTCACGGTGTTTCTTACCCCTCCCGCAACACCGTCAACGGGCTGGCATTGAGCGCCCGCCTTGTGCCAAGCACCCCAGCTCCACCCACCAGCACTGCCCCCGCCAGTGGCAGTACCAGCAGCCATGGGTGCGGGTGCCACTGCAGGTCGAAGGCGTAGCGGTACAGCACCAGCGTGATCAACTCGCAACCGAGTGCGGCCAGTAGGCCGCTGGCCGCGCCCAAGAGGCCGAACTCGATACGCCGCGCCTTGACCAGCAATGGCCGCGCCGCACCCAGCGCACGCAGCAAGGCGCCCTGGCGGATGCGTTCGTCGAGCGTTGCCTGCAAGCCGGCAAACAGCACGGCCAGCCCCGCCGCCAACACGAACAACAGTACATACTCGACCGCCAGGGTGACTTGGGCGAGGATGCTGCGCAGTTGATCAAGCAAGGCGTCGACCTGAAGGATGGTCACTGCCGGGAAGGCCCGGGACAGGGCGACCACATCCAGGTCATGACCTGGGGCCAGGTAGAAACTGGTGAGGTAAGTGGTGGGTAACCCCTGCAGCGTTCCAGGCTGGAAGATCATGTAGAAGTTCGGCTGGAAACTGTCCCAGTGCACGCTGCGCAGGCTGCTGACCCGGGCCTGGCGTTGCTGGCCACCGATGTCGAAGGTCAGCAGGTCGCCCAGTTGTAGCTTCAGGCTGGTGGCCAGTTCCGCCTCGACCGATACACCGGGCACCTCATCGCCGGAAGGCAGCGCCTGCCACCAGTCGCCCGCAGTCAGCGCGTTGCCGTCGGGTAGCTCGGCGGCCCATGTCAGGCTGAGGTCGCGTTGTACGGCCCGCTCGCCGGCAGAGTCCTTGCTGACGACCTGTTGCACCGGTTGCTGGTTGATCTGGACCAGGCGGCCGGGTGTCACCGGGTATAGCGGCGCCGAGGCCGCATTGACCTGCCGCAGGCGCTGGGCGAACGGCTCGCGATCATCTGGCAGGATGTTCAGGGCAAAATGATTCGGCGCGTCCTTGGGCAGTTGCGCCTGCCAGGTGTCGAGCAGTTCGGCGCGCAGCAGTGCAACCAGCGCCATGGCCAACAGGATCAGGCCAAATGCCAGCGCCTGGCCAGCGGCTGCCAAGGGGTGACGTAACAGCTGCCCCAGCCCCAGGCGCCAGGCCAGCGGTGCGCCGACCAGCAGTTGGCGCAGGCTGCGGAGCCCGAGCAGCAACAGGCCGCCGAGTACCACGGCGGCGACCAGGCCGCCGCCCAGCAGTGCGAACGTCAGCAGCAGGTCGAGGCTCAGGCGCCACATGATCAGGCCCAGGGCCAGCAAGGCAGCGCCATACACCAGCCAACTGCTGGGCGGCACCGGCAGCAGGTCGCGGCGCAACACGCGCAATGGCGGCACCTGGCCGAGGGCGGCGAGCGGCGGCAAGGCGAAGCCAGCAAGGGCCACCAGCCCGGTGCCCATACCGGCGAGCGCCGGCAAGATGCCGCCCGGTGGCACCACACTCGGCAGCAGGCCATGCAGCAGCCGGAACAGGCCCAACTGTGCCAGCCAGCCGAGCAGGGCGCCTGCCACGGCCGCCACCAGGCCAAGCATGGCCAGTTGCAGGCAGTACAGGCCCAGCGCCTGCCGCCGGGACAGGCCAAGGCAGCGCAGCAGTGCACTGGCATCCAGACGCCGTGCGGCGTAGCGGCTGGCCGACATGGCCACGGCAACGCCGGCCAGCAGTACCGCCACCAGGCTGGCCATGTTCAGATAGCGTTCGGCCTTGCTCAAGGCGCCACCGATCTGCCGGTTGCCATCGCGGGTGTCGCGCAGGCGCTGGCTGGCCGCCAGGTTTTTTTCCACGGCCTGGCGATACTGGGCCAGTGCGTCGATGTCGCCGCGCCACAGGTCACGATAGGTCACCCGGCTGCCGGGCTGGATCACCCCGGTCGCCTGCAGGTCCGTGAGGTTCATCATTACCCGAGGGGTCAGGCTGTAGAAATTATTGGCGCGGTCCGGTTCGTAGGTCAGTACACGGCTCATGCGCAGGGTTTTCATGCCCACATCGATGCTGTCGCCGATCGACAGCCCCAGCGCGGCCAGCAACCTCGGTTCTACCCAGGCCTCGCCGGGCGCCGGGCCACCGCCGGGGGTTTCTTCGGCATAGGGTGCGGCGGCGCTGCGGACTTGCCCGCGCAAGGGGTAGGCGCCGTCGGCGGCCTTGACGCTGGACAACTGGATGCCGCTATCGCCGCCCACCACACTGGTGAACTCGACCACCTGTGCGTGGCGCAAACCGAGTGATGTGCCTGCACTGATCTGCTCGTCGCGGGCCGGTGAGCTGCCCTGCAGCACCAGGTCGGCGCCGAGGAACTCGCTGGCGCGCAGTTGCATGGCGCCGTTGAGGCGGGCGCCGAAGTAACCGATTGCGGTGCTGGCGGCTACGGCTACCAGCAGGGCAAAGAACAGCACGCGCACTTCGCTGGCGCGGATGTCGCGGAGCAACTGGCGTAATGCCAGGCCGCACAGTCGGGAGAAGGGCATGCTGGTCATCGGGCTCAGACCTCCACGGGGGCTACCAGGCGCCCCGCGTCCAGGCGGATCAGGCGCCGGCAGCGGCGGGCCAGGCGCTCGTCATGGGTGACCAGTACCAGGGTGGTGCCACGCTCCTTGTTCAATTCGAACAGCAGGTCGCTGATGCGCTCGCCGGTATGGCTGTCGAGGTTGCCGGTGGGCTCGTCGGCGAACAGCACGGCAGGTTGTGCGGCGAAGGCGCGGGCGATGGCTACCCGCTGTTGCTCACCGCCGGACAGCTGGCGCGGCGTGTGGCTCAGGCGCTTGCCCAGGCCAACCCGTTCGAGCAGGGTGCGGGCGTGCTCGCGGGCATCGCGGCGCCCGTCGAGCTCCAACGGCAGCATGACATTCTCCAGTGCGTTGAGGCTGTCGAGCAGCTGGAACGACTGGAACACGAACCCGACATGCTCGGCGCGCACGCGGGCGCGTTGGTCTTCGTCCAGTGGCCCCAGGTCGTGCCCGGCGAGGATGACCTTGCCGGCGCTGGGGCGGTCGAGGCCGGCCAGCAAGCCGAGCAAGGTCGACTTGCCTGAGCCCGAAGCGCCGACGATGGCCAGGCTGTCGCCCTGGGCGAGGTCGAGAGAAAGTGCGTGGAGGATGGTCAGGTCGCCTTCCGCGCTGGGGACCACTTTGCTAAGGTTCTGCGCAACGAGAATGCTGGGGCCCATGGAGAATCCAATGCGAATGTGGTGGTTGAGTGCCGGTCTGGCCTTGTATTGCCTGGCCCAGAGCGCCACGGCGGGAACGGTGCTGGTGGTTGGCGATAGTATCAGCGCCGGTTTTGGCCTGGATAGCCGCCAGGGGTGGGTCTCTTTGTTGCAGACCCGGCTCAAGGACGAAGGTTTCGATGATCAGGTGGTCAATGCCTCGATCAGTGGTGACACCAGCGCCGGAGGCCAGGCGCGGCTGCCGGCGCTGCTTGCAGCGCACAAGCCGGCCGTGGTTGTGCTGGAGTTGGGCGGCAATGACGGGCTGCGCGGGCAGCCGCCGCAGCAATTGCAACAAAATCTTGCTTCGATGATCGAGAGCGCTCGGCAAGCGGGTGCCAAGGTGCTGCTGCTGGGTATGCGCCTGCCGCCCAATTATGGCGTGCGCTACACCACGGCGTTTGCCCAGGTGTATGAGCAGTTGGCGGCAGACAAACAGGTGCCATTAGTGCCTTTTTTCCTTGAGGGCGTGGGGGGCGTGCCGGAGCTGATGCAGGCCGATGGCATCCATCCGGCGCAAGGTGCCCAGCAGCGCTTGCTGGAAAATGCCTGGCCGAAGATAAAACCCTTGCTGTGACGCTTTAAACGGGGGCGGGTTTCGGCTAAGGTTGCGCCCCCCGTTTCGAGAGCCCCCGATGCCGCGCCCTGCCTGGTCCCTTTATGCCTACCAACTGATCGAGCCTGACGAACAGCTCGACCTGTTTGCCTGCCAGGAAATCCGCGTCCACCTGGCCGCTCGCCAGCTTGAGCTTGGCGTGCCGGTCGACCGTACCCTGTGTGGCGGCCTGCTGCCCGCGCAGCCGCGCTGGTCGGGCGTGCAGCGCTCGATCTACCGCGACAACCGTCTGTGCGCGCTGTGCCGTGCCATTCTCGACGCCCAGCGGCGCGGCATGCGCCCGGTGTGGCCGCAGCTTTGACGGGCAAACTGTCACACCTTTCATCATCTGAAACGCTTGCATACCGCCAATGCCTCCCGCTTGCATCGGTGCGGGTGTACAATCGATCCTCTTGACCCACCTTTCGAAGGATTTACCGGATGTTGCCGCGCTTTCCTGCCGTCACCCGTAGCCTGTCCCTGGCCGCCCTGCTGGTAGCGGGCCCCGCTGCTGCGCTGGAACTGCCACTGCCACCCCCCGGTGAAGACATTGTCGGCCAGGTGCAGGTGATCAAGGCCAAGTACGAAGACACGTTCGCCGACATCGGTACCGCCAACGACCTTGGCTACCTGGAAATGATCGCCGCCAACCCGGGTGTCGACCCCTGGTTGCCGGGTGCCGGCACCGAGATCATCCTGCCTACCCGCTATGTGCTGCCGCCCGGCCCGCGCGAAGGTATCGTCATCAACCTTGCCGAGTACCGCCTGTACTACTTCCCGAAAGGGGAGAGCGTGGTGCATACCTTCCCGTTGGGTATCGGTCGTGAAGGGTGGGGGTCGCCGATCGCCAACACCAAGATTACCGCCAAGACCCCGAATCCGACCTGGACCCCGCCGGCCTCTATCCGTGCCGAGCATGCTGCCGACGGCGATATCTTGCCGACAGTGGTGCCTGCCGGCCCAGACAATCCACTGGGGCCTTTCAAGTTCACCCTGGGTGTACCGGGTTACCTGATTCACGGTTCGAACAAGAAGTTTGGTATTGGCATGCGTACCAGCCATGGTTGCTTCCGCATGCTCAACAACAACGTACTCGAACTGTCCAAAATGGTCCCGGTCGGTACGCCGGTACGCATCATCAACGAGCCCTACAAGTTCGGTATCAGTGCCGGCAAGGTCTATCTCGAAGCGCACACTCCGCTGGACGATCAGGGCAACCCGTCAGTCGTGGACAAACACACAGCGGTCATCAATGCCTTGCTCAAGCGTGAAGACCTGGCGAACAACCTGCGGATGAACTGGGACATGGTGCGCGACGTGGTCGCCGCCGAAGATGGCATGCCTGTCGAGATCGCCGTGCCGGTCGATAATCAGGGTACTGCACCGATGGTGACGAGCATTCCGCCCGAATTGCAGTAAGGTTTCGCGACCTGCCCAGGGCCTGCCTTAGTGCAGGCCTTTTCGTATGTGCGCTGCGTGTTGATCGGCAATAAAAAAGCCGACCCACAAGTGGGTCGGCTTCATAACAATCCGTGAGGACTATTACTTGCGGCTGGCTTTGTCCAGCATACGCAGAGCGCGCTCGTTGGCTTCGTCAGCGGTCTGCTGAGCCTTCTGAGCGGCTGCCAGTGCGTCGTCAGCCTTACGGTAGGCTTCGTCAGCACGAGCTTGAGCGCGAGCTGCTGCGTCTTCAGTCGCAGTCAGACGAGCTTCGGTTTCTTTGGATACGCTGCTGCAACCGGTAGCCAGAACTGCGGCCAGAGCCAGAGCAGAGAATTTCAGAACGTTGTTCATCGTGTTCCCCTTCAAGGACTTTCTATTAAAGAGCCATCTCTCGGAATAGAGAAACTGGCCGGCGTACATAGTACCCATTACTTGTAGTAAGTAAACTGACTGAGCGCAAGAACTGCAAAAAAAATGTTACGCCAGCTCACGCCGACACGCATTGCGACGCTTTTGTGAAAAAAACGTCCAAGGCGCGCAAGCGTTTGTAGTACGGGAACTTTTTTGTTGAACTAACGGTGACTTTGACTGTCCTTCAGCGTCTTAAGGGCTAGAACATCCGGCTTCTGTTGGCGTATCGGGAAGAGTCGATTTAACCCCGTTTCTCGCCATTTTTAACCGCTGCCACCTTGAGCAATCCCGCCTGCCGCGCCTACTATCTTGTGAGTGCCGGGGGCAGAACCATTGCAAGCGCCTTGCGGTCCAAGGGGCAACAGGTGGCGTAGAGGTTCTGTGCCGGATCAACCACCATCGGTTAAGGTATGGGTCTGCCGAGAAGACCTGCGAGGAGTTGTGATGAGCGAAGCGCTGACCATCCACCATGACCAGGCCGGTCATCAGTTCGAGACCAGCGTGGACGGTCATCGTGCCTATCTGACGTACATGGACCTGGGCAAGCAGACGCTGGACATCTATCGCACCTTTGTGCCCAACGCCCTGCGCGGGCGTGGGATTGCCGCAGCACTGACCGAGCGGGCCTTGGAGTATGCCGAGCAGATGGGTTACACGGTGATACCGTCGTGCTCTTATGTAGAACGCTACATGGAGCGCCAGCAGCGTCACTCCAGCAAGGCTTGAACTATTAGATAAAAGAAAAGGGGCCGTTCGCGGCCCCTTTTTTCGTCTTTGCTCAGCCGCGCTGGCGCTGTGGCAATACATCCTTGAGCTTGGCGTGCATGCTGCGCAGGGTCTTCTCGGTGGCGGACCAGTCGATGCAGGCATCGGTGACCGAAACACCATATTGCAGTTCGTTCAGGTCTTTGGGGATCGACTGGCAACCCCAGTTCAAATGGCTCTCGACCATCAGGCCTATGATCGATTGGTTGCCTTCGAGGATCTGGTTGGCGACGTTTTCCATCACCAGCGGCTGCAGGGCCGGGTCCTTGTTGGAGTTGGCGTGGCTGCAATCGACCATGATGTTGGCCTTGATCTTGGCCTTGGCCAGGTCTTGTTCGCACAGGGCGACGCTGACCGAATCGTAGTTCGGCTTGCCATTGCCGCCGCGCAATACCACGTGACCGTAAGGGTTGCCCTTGGTGGTGACGATCGATACGCCGCCTTCCTGGTTGATGCCCAGGAACCGGTGCGGTTTGGATACCGACTGCAGGGCGTTGATCGCAACGGTCAGGCCGCCATCGGTGCCGTTCTTGAAGCCGACAGCCGAAGACAGGCCCGAGGCCATTTCCCGGTGGGTCTGGGATTCGGTGGTGCGGGCGCCGATGGCCGACCAGCTGATCAGGTCCTGCAGGTACTGCGGGGAAATCGGGTCGAGCGCTTCGGTGGCCGTCGGCAGGCCCATTTCAGCCAGGTCCAGCAGCAGTTGGCGACCAATGTGCAGGCCGTCCTGGATCTTGAACGAGTCATCCAGGTACGGGTCGTTGATCAGGCCTTTCCAGCCGACCGTCGTGCGCGGCTTTTCGAAGTACACGCGCATGACCAGGTACAGCGTGTCGGACACTTCTGCGGCCAGTACCTTCAGGCGTTCGGCATACTCGTGGGCAGCCTTGATATCGTGGATGGAGCAGGGGCCGACTACGACGAACAGGCGATGGTCCTTGCCGTCGAGAATATTGCGCACCACTTCGCGGCCGGCAGTCACGGTCTGCAGAGCCTTGGCGCTGAGAGGGATTTCCTTCTTGAGCTGATCGGGGGTGATCAGGGTCTCGTTGGAAGCAACGTTTAAGTCGTCGATCGGTAAATCAGCCATCGTGTTACTCGTCAGGTCACGGGTGCCGGCCGCCAGCAATCCCCGTGCGGCCCAGCAGCAAGAATGTTCGCAGCGGGGAGCCGAACCTTAGCGCGTTACAGGGGGCGCGACAATGGGCTTGACCCCGTAAGCCCAGGGATTTTCCCCACGCTGGCGGTGGTGTGGCGCGATTGGGGTGACCAGGGTGCAGCAACCGGTGTAAAAAAGCGCACTGACATTTACCTGGAGATTGGCATGCATCCGCGCAAACCACGTATCGGCATCATCGGCAGTGGTGCTATCGGCGGCTTTTATGGGTTGATGCTGGCACGGGCCGGTTTCGATGTGCATTTCCTGTTGCGCAGTGAGTATGAAGTGGTGCGCAACCAGGGGCTGATGCTTGAAAGCGCAGTGCATGGCACGTTGCAGATGAAGGTTCAGGCTTATGTCAGCGCTGCCGACATGCCGCAATGCGACTGGCTGTTGGTGGGGGCCAAGGCCACCAGTAACGAGCAGTTGGCGCCGCGGATCGTCCAGGCCGCCGCGCCCGATGCGCGGGTGGTATTGCTGCAGAACGGCCTGGGTGTAGAGGCGCAGTTGCGTCCGGCCTTGCGCGATGACATGCACTTGCTCGGCGGCTTGTGTTTCATTTGTGTCAACCGCCAGGCGCCTGGGGTGATTCGCCATCAGGCGCTGGGGGCGGTCAATCTTGGCTATCACAGCGGGCCTGCCCGCGATGGCGGTGCCGCGCTGGTCAAGGAGGGGGCGGGGTTGTTCCAGGCGGCGGGCATCGATTCCCAGGCCATGGATAACCTGAGCCAGGCGCGTTGGCAAAAGCTGGTGTGGAACGTGCCTTATAACGGGCTTTCGGTGTTGCTCGGCGCCAGCACCACACCGTTGATGGCCGACCCGCACAGCCGGGCGCTGGTCCAGGCGTTGATGGCCGAGGTGGTCCAGGGTGCCGCTGCCTGCGGCCACGTGCTACCCGACGGCTATGCCGAGCATCTGTTCCAGATCACCGAGCGGATGCCCGACTATTGGCCAAGCATGTACCACGACCACGCGCAGCAGCGCCCGCTGGAACTTCAGGCTATCTATGCCGAGCCGTTGGCGCAGGCGCGAGCGGCAGGTTGCAACTTGCCGCGCATGCAGATGCTTTACCAGGCACTGTCGTTCATCGACCACGCTGGCCGGCACCCCTGAAGCCTGCACAGCCCGCGCCGGCAGCACGCCGGACGGCAAAGCGTGCGTGCGGCGCGCTGCTAAGCTGAAGCTTGCTCTGCCGCAGCGGCAGTCGAGGAGGTCGAATGATCCGCTCCATGCTGTACGCCACCGACCTCGGTGTCTACGCCCCTTTTGTCATGCAGCACGCCCTGGCCCTGGCGCGGACGTTCAATGCAGAGCTGTATGTGATCCACGCGGTAGAACCCATGGGGCAGTTTGCCGAATCGCTCCTGCAAAGCTACCTGGATGAACAGACGCTGGACCAGTTGCACAGCCAGGGCGTCACCACCGTCATGGCCAATATCGAACAACGCGTGCTGGAAAACTTTCGCGATGAACTGGGTGAAGAGGCAGACCTGGCTGTCATCAAGGCGGTGCGTGTGCGCCAGGGTGACCCTGCCCAGGTGATCCTCGACCAGGCCCAGCGCCTGAGTGTCGATCTGCTGATTTTTGGGAGCCACAGTGCAGGTGCGGGGGTTGATGTACCGCTTGGGCGAACGGCGGTGCGATTGCTTCAGCTGTCGCCTGTGCCGGTATATATGGTGCCGCTTGCACAGCATTTGGGGCGTAGGAAAACGTGAAGCTGGCTGTAGGCTTTTACGGGGCGCGTGTAACAAAATAGTTCTAGATTTATTTCCAGAACCACTAATATAGTTATATATCGTCGCTGCCTGCTGCCGCTGACTCACCGCTGAACCGAGGGAAACCTATGAAGCTTCAACAACTGCGCTACATCTGGGAAGTGGCGCACCACGACCTCAACGTCTCCGCGACGGCGCAGAGCCTGTATACCTCCCAGCCAGGTATCAGCAAGCAGATCCGCCTGCTCGAGGATGAGCTGGGTGTTGAAGTCTTTGCCCGCAGCGGCAAGCACCTGACCCGCGTCACCCCGGCCGGTGAGCGCATCATCAATACCGCTGGCGAGATCCTGCGCAAGGTCGAGAGCATCAAGCAGATCGCCCAGGAATTCTCCAACGAGAAGAAGGGCACCCTGTCCATCGCCACCACCCACACCCAGGCACGCTATGCACTGCCGCCGGTGATCAGCAGTTTCATCAAGCAGTATCCGGAAGTGGCCCTGCACATGCACCAGGGCTCGCCCATGCAGATTGCCGAGATGGCCGCTGATGGCACTGTCGACTTCGCCATTGCCACCGAGGCGCTGGAGCTGTTCGGCGACCTGATCATGATGCCGTGCTACAAGTGGAACCGCTGCGTCGTGGTACCACAGGGGCACCCGCTGACCAAGCTGCCGAAGCTGACCCTGGAAGCGGTCGCCGAATACCCTATCGTTACCTATGTGTTTGGCTTCACTGGCCGTTCGAAGCTGGACGAGGCTTTCAACCATCGCGGCCTGACGCCGAAGGTCGTGTTCACCGCAGCGGATGCCGACGTGATCAAGACTTACGTGCGCCTGGGGTTGGGTGTCGGTATCGTCGCCAAGATGGCAGTAGACACCAAGCTCGACAGCGACCTGGTGGCCCTGGATGCCAGCGAGTTGTTCGAGGCCAGCATCACCAAGATCGGCTTCCGCCGTGGCACCTTCCTGCGTGGTTTCATGTGCGACTTCATCGAGAAGTTTGCCCCGCACCTGACCCGTGAAGTGATGGCCAAGGCCATTCAGTGCCATAACAAGCAGGAGCTCGAAGAGCTGTTCGACGGCGTCGAGCTGCCGGTGCACTGATCCTGAAATGTAAGGGGCCGCAAAAGCGGCCCCATTCATTTATGCCTTGCTGATCAGGTTGCCAGCGTGCAGCCCGCATTCCTTCTGGGTCGACTCCTCCCACCACCAGCGGCCTTCGCGCTCATGCTGGTTCGGCAGCACCGGGCGTGTGCACGGCTCGCAGCCAATACTGATGAAGCCGCGCTCGTGCAGGCTGTTGTAAGGCAGTTCGAGCATGCGAATGTAGCCCCAGACTTCCTCACTGCTCATCTGTGCCAGCGGGTTGAACTTGTACAGCGTACGCTCGGGGGTCGAGAAGGCACCGTCGATTTCCAATGCCGCCACCTGGCTGCGGGTGCCCGGGCTCTGGTCTCGGCGTTGGCCGGTGGCCCAGGCACTTACCGTGGCCAGTTTGCGTCGCAAAGGCTCGATCTTGCGGATGCCGCAGCACTCGCCATGGCCATCCTTGTAGAAGCTGAACAGGCCCTTTTCCTTGACGAACGGGTCGAGCTTGCTGCGATCGGGGCTGAGCAGTTCGATCGGCAGGTTGTACTGCTCGCGGACCTGGTCGATGAACCGGTAGGTTTCCGGGTGCAGGCGGCCGGTGTCGAGGCTGAACACCTTGACCTGCTTGTTCAGCTTCCAGGCCATGTCGACCAGTACCACGTCTTCGGCGCCGCTGAAAGAGATCCACAAGTCGTCGCCGAAGTGTTCGAAGGCGAGCTTGAGGATGTCCTGCGGGGACTTGTTGGCATAGGTCGCGGCAAGGGCGGCGACGTCGAAGGGTTGGCTCATCAGGCGGTTTCCATCTTGGCTGTGGCGCTGTGCGCTCGTAATAGGGTGATGGTAACAAAAAATACGGGGTTAGACGCCCGGCATAGAGGCTTGTGGCGCCGGGTCAGAGCTGTTGCAGGGTTTGCATCAGCACCCGTACCTTGGCAATCGATTCTTCATACTCCGCCTCCCAGTTCGAATCTGCCACCACCGCGCCACCTCCCCAACAGCTCACGTGCCCATCCTTGACCAGCAAGCTGCGAATGGCGATCGAACTGTCCATTTCGCCGCGTACGTCGATGTACAGCAGTGAGCCGCAATACAGGGCTCGGCGGGTAGGCTCCAGCTCGTCGATGATCTGCATGGCACGGATCTTGGGCGCGCCGGTGATCGAGCCGCCCGGGAAGCTGTCGCCGATCAGGTCCAGGGCATCCTTGTTGCTGGCCAGTTGCCCGGTGATGCTGCTGACCAGGTGATGCACGTTGGGGTAGCTTTCCAGGCTGAACAGCTCGGGCACCTTGACCGAACCGATCTGGCAGGTGCGGCCCAGGTCGTTGCGCAGCAGGTCGACGATCATCAGGTTTTCCGAGCGGTCCTTGGGGCTGTGCAGCAGCTCTTCGGCATTGCGGGCGTCTTCGTCCGGGTCGCTTGCGCGCGGGCGGGTGCCTTTGATCGGGCGGGTCTCGACCAGCCCCTGGCTGACGCGGATGAAGCGTTCCGGGGAAAAGCTCAGCAGTGCGCTGCCGTCGGCCAGTTGCTGGTAGCCGGAGAACGGCGTTGGGCACGCCTTGCGCAGCGCCTGATAGGCGTGCCACGGGTCGCCTTCGCAGGGGGCGCGGAAACGTTGTGTCAGATTGATCTGGTAGCAATCGCCGGCCTGGATATACCGCTGTACCTGGTTGAACGCTGCCTCGTATTGCGCGGGTTGCAAATCGCCCTTCATGGCGGCGAGCAGGTGGAACTCGCCAGCCGCAGGGGCATCCGCTGCGTGGAACAGGGTGATCAGGCGCTCGCGCTCGTCAGCTGCAAGGTGGGGGTGGAACACCAGTTGGCTGGTGCCTAGCTGGTGATCGGTCACCAGCGCCCAGTCATATAGGCCCAGCTGGGCATCGGGCAGGTTGAGGTCGTCTGCGGCGAGGCTGGGCAGTTGCTCCAGGCGGCGGCCGAAGTCGTAGCTGAGGTAGCCGATCAGGCCGCCGGCAAACGGCAGTTGCACCCCATTGGGCAATTCGGCGTGGCCGAGTTGCGCCAGCCCTGCACGCAGGCGTTGGAGGAACGCGCGGCCGTCCTCGTCTGCTTGCGCTTGCAGATAGTGCACGGGCCAGGCGCTCAACAGGTCATAGCGCCCGCGTTTGGCGCCGGGGCGGGCACTGTCGAGCAGGATCGCGCCGGGTGCCTGGCGCAGGCGGGCGAAATAGGCAGCGGGATCGGGCTGGTAGGGCAGGGGGTAGAGCGTACAGGTCGGCATCAGTGTGGACGGCGATGTAAAAAGCGAGGGGGCGATTGTAGACCTGTGTAGGAAAAGCGCCTAGCGCTGGGCGCGACATTAAACCGTTCGATTGCGCGCCGGCGCCGCTATCCAGACTTTCGCAGGTGAACCCGCGAAGGTCTGTATAGCGGCAGGCTGTCAGTGCGGATGCACGTGCCCGAACAGTCCTTGCGATACGCGAACACGCTGTTCGGCATCTTCGGTCAGGCCATCCTTGGCCAGTGCTTCAATGTGCGCCTCGATGGCATGGGTGCGCTGGGTCAGCCCGCAGTCGTTGGCAATCTGAATGTTCAAGCCCGGGCGGGCATTGAGTTCCAGGATCAGCGGCCCCTTCTCCTGGTCCAGCACCATGTCGACACCGATGTAGCCCAGGCCGCACAGCTCGTAGCAGCCGGCTGCGAGCTTCATGAAGCCGTCCCAGTTGGGCAGCTGCACGCCGTCCACCGCATTGGTGGTGTCCGGGTGCTTGCTGATGATGTTGTTCAGCCAGGTGCCACGCAGCGTCACGCCGGTTGCCAGGTCGACACCTACGCCGATGGCGCCCTGGTGCAGGTTGGCCTTGCCGCCGGACTGGCGGGTCGGCAGGCGCAGCATGGCCATGACCGGGTAGCCCATCAGCACGATGATGCGGATGTCCGGTACGCCTTCGTAGCTGATGCTCTTGAAGATCTGGTCCGGTGTCACCCGGTATTCGATCAGCGCACGGTCGCGGTGGCCGCCGAGTGAATACAGGCCGGTCAGGATGCTCGAGACCTGGTGCTCGATCTCTTCGTGGCTGATGATCTTGCCCGACACCGTGCGGTAACGGTCTTCGAAGCGATCGGCGATCACCAGGATGCCGTCACCGCCGGCGCCTTGCGCCGGCTTGATGACGAAATCACTGCGCCCGCCAATGATCTGGTCGAGCTTCTCGATCTCTTTCTCGGTCTCGATGACGCCGTACATTTCCGGCACATGGATGCCCGCTGCGAGTGCGCGCTCCTTGGTGATGATCTTGTCGTCGACGATCGGGTACAGGTGGCGCTTGTTGTACTTCAGGACATAGTCCGCGTTGCGCCGGTTGATACCCATGATGCCCCGGGCCTCCAGGGCTTTCCAGGTCTTGATCAGTCCGAACATCAGGCGTCAGCCTTCTTCAGGAACGCTTTGAAGCGAACGAGCTCGGTCAGGCGGTAGCCGCGGTAGCGGCCCATCGCCAGCATGAAGCCCACCAGGATCAGCAGCACCGCCGGGAAGGTGAAGACGAAGTACACCAGCTCCGGCACCATCATCAACAGGTGCGCCACGGAGGCTGCGAACAGGGTGCCGATGGCCACTTTCATGGCATGGCCGCCGCCGCGCTCTTCCCAGGTGATCGACAGACGTTCGATGGTCATGGTCAGAATCACCATCGGGAACAGCGCCACCGACAGCCCGCGCTCCAGGCCCAGCTTGTGACTGAACAGGCTGATAGCGGCGATCAACACCACCACGAAGGTCAGCACCACCGACAGGCGTGGCAGCATCTGCAGCTTGAGGTGTTCGAGGTACGAGCGCAGTGACAGGCCCAGTGCCGTGATCACCGTGAACAGCACGATGCCGAAGCCCAACTGGGTTTCACGGAAGGCCAGGGCGATCAGTACCGGGGTGAAGGTACCCAGGGTCTGCAGGCCGATCAGGTTGCGCAGGACCAGAATCACCAGCACGCCGATCGGGATCATCACCATGATCATGAAGGTCTGCTGGGTCTGCAGCGGCAGGCTGTACAGCGAGTATTCGAGGAAGTCGGCGTCGGTGTTCTCGTCGGTCAGCTTGGCCAGGCGGATGGCGTTCATCTCGCTGTTGTTCATGCTGAAGGTGACGTTGGCTTTCTTGCCGCCATCGACGCTGATCAGGTTGTCGTCACCGGTCCACCACAGCAGGCGGTCGCTGGGCAGGCCCTGCTCGCCGGTGTCCGGGTTGAAGTACAGCCAGTCGTTGCCGTTGAAGCTGCGCAGCCACAGCTCCGGGGTCTGCGGGGTGTCGGCGACCAGGCGGATGGTGTGGACCTTTTCCATCGGCACGTGGGCAATGGACAGCAGCAGGTCGATGATCTGGGCTTTTTTCATGGCCGAGGTGTCGCCGGCCAGCAGCAGCTTGACGTTGTCGTCGTTGAGATTGTTGACCCGCTTGATGGTCTCGCTGACGAAGGTCTCGACGTCGGCCGAATGCTGGCGGATCGGCGCCATCAGGGCTTCGGCGGCGATTTTTTCGGGGCCTTCGACAGCCAGGCTGTCACGGAAGGTCGGGCCTTTGACGGTGGTCTTCTCGTTGCTGTAGCGCTTGGTCAGCACCAGGCGGTAGTAGAGGGTCTGGTTGCCGCTGGCGCGGCGTGCCGACCAGGTCACCTTGCGGTTGCCGTCGGCACGGTTGACGCTCACCCCGTAGTTGTTGGAGATGAAGCTCTCGTTGAGGCTGACGTAGTCGCGGTTCAGCGGCGGCACGAACATCTGCACCTTGACCGGGTCTTTGGTGCTGGCCACGAACTCGACCTTGGCGTCGATGTTCCACAGATCGTCGGTTTCATCCTCGGTCACCGGGATGCCGAGGAAGAAGATCTGATAAGCCGTGACCGCCACGCCCAGCAACACCAGCACGGTGATCAGGACTTTCAGATGGAGGGTAAGAGAGCGCATCGGGATTACTCTGCTTTGGGAGCGTCGGTGGCACAGGCAGGTTTGCCGGCCGCGTATTTAAGGCTTGGGTCGACCAGCGCGTCGAAGTGCTTGAGCGCCTCGGAGCCGATCAGCAGCGGGAACTGGAACGCGCTGCGGTCGGTGAGGTTGACTTCGATGGTGCGCAGGGCCTGGCCCATGCAGATTTCGAGTTCGATGACCGGGCGCGCGGTATAGGCCTTGCCCGATTCGGCATCGTAGTCGCCTGCTCGTCGCTTGATCTTGCTGACACGCGCAAGGGGGCGCTCGATCGGGTGCGAGTGGGCGGCATCGATGGCCAGGTAGAAGCGTACCCAGCTCTCGCCGTTGCGCTTGAAGCGCTTGATGTCTCGGGCACTGAGCGAGGCGGTCTTGGCGCCGGTGTCGAGCTTGGCGGCCACTTCCAGGTCAAGGTCGCCCAACTGTGCGTATTCGTTGAGACCGTACACGGTCTTGCCCGCCGCTTGGCCGATGGCCGGCAGCAGGGTGAGGCATAGCAGCAATAAAACGGGTGTAAGTCTCATAGTCCTGGCGCGGTACTGTGCAGGGTTCGGGGCAAGGCGACTGGCAACGACTGCGCAAGCTTCCTCGTTCATCTGTCAACAACATGAATAGATGACAGACACGCTATCCATACTCTGTCGGAGGCGCGGCATTCTATCACGCCGACGTCTTGACGCCAGCGCGTCGCGATCTGACAGCGGCTGGGCAGGGTTAGTTCGTTCTTAGACGATTGTCGACAATGTTGATTTTGTCTTTGACTGATAGCGCTTAATTAGCTAATTTCTGGCCATGTGATTATCAGGGTGTCGACAATATGCTGGACCTTTCTACTTCCAGTCCCGCGTTGGCAGACGAAACGGAAACCTTGTCCGAAAACGTCTTTCGGCGAATCCAGGCGGCCATCGTCAAGGGCGAGATCGCCCCGGGCAGCAAGATCTCCGAGCCGGAGCTGGCGCGTACCTACGGCATCAGCCGCGGGCCGCTGCGCGAAGCCATCCACCGGCTCGAAGGCCAGCGCCTGCTGGTGCGCGTGCCGCATGTCGGGGCGCGGGTGGTGTCGCTCAACCACGCCGAGCTGATCGAGCTGTACGAAATCCGCGAATCGCTCGAAGGCATGGCCTGCCGCCTGGCCGCCGAGCGCATGAGCCAGGCCGATATCGACGAGCTGCGCCGGGTGCTCGACACCCATGAACGCGATGCGGCGTTCCAGGCCGGTGTCGGCTACTACCAGCAGGAAGGCGACTACGACTTCCATTACCGGATCATCCAGGGCAGCGGCAACCAGACCCTGGTCAAGATGCTCTGCGGCGAGCTGTACCAACTGGTGCGCATGTACCGCATCCAGTTCTCCGCCACGCCCAATCGGCCGCGCCAGGCGTTTGCCGAGCACCACCGGATCCTCGATGCCATCGCCGACCGTGACGGTGAACTGGCCGAACTCCTGATGCGCCGCCATATCGGCGCGTCCAAACGCAACATCGAGCGTCACTACCTGGACGCCAACGACAACAGCCCACGAGGTGATTCATGACTGTGAAGAGCACGCCCGGCCAACGTTTCCGCGACGCGGTTGCCGCCGAACATCCCTTGCAGGTGGTCGGCGCGATCAACGCCAACCATGCCCTGCTGGCCAAGCGCGCCGGTTTCAAGGCCATCTACCTGTCCGGTGGCGGTGTTGCTGCCGGCTCGCTCGGCCTGCCGGACCTGGGTATCAGTGGCCTGGACGATGTGCTCACCGACGTGCGCCGCATCACCGATGTCTGCGACCTGCCGCTGCTGGTGGATGTCGATACCGGTTTTGGCGCCTCGGCGTTCAACGTGGCACGTACGGTGCGTTCGATGTGCAAGTTCGGCGCTGCCGCCATCCATATCGAGGATCAGGTGGGTGCCAAGCGCTGCGGCCATCGCCCGAACAAGGAAATTGTCACCCAGCAAGAGATGGTCGACCGGATCAAGGCCGCCGTCGATGCGCGTACCGATGACAGCTTCGTGATCATGGCGCGTACCGACGCCCTGGCCGTCGAAGGCCTGAACGCTGCCCTGGACCGCGCCGCTGCCTGCGTCGAGGCGGGCGCCGACATGATCTTCCCGGAGGCCATCACCGAGCTTTCGATGTACAAGACCTTCGCTGACCGCGTGAAGGCGCCGATCCTGGCCAACATCACCGAATTCGGTGCCACGCCGCTGTACACCACTGAAGAGCTGGCGTCGGTCGATGTGTCGCTGGTGCTGTACCCGCTGTCGGCCTTCCGGGCCATGAACAAGGCGGCCGAAAATGTGTACACCGCGCTGCGTCGCGACGGCACCCAGAAGCACGTGATCGATACCATGCAAACCCGCATGGAGCTCTACGATGCCATTGGTTATCACGCCTTCGAGCAGAGCCTCGATGCGTTGTTTGCGCAGAAGAAAGGGTAAGTGAGGGTGCCGGCCACCTTTGGCAGCGGGTTTAGCCGCGAAGAGGCCGGCCCAGGCACGCCGAATTAGCCAGAAAGCAATCCATAACAAATTCAAGAAAGGAGAAACACCATGGCCGAAGCAAAAGTACTCAGTGGCGCAGGCCTGCGTGGCCAGGTGGCCGGCCAGACCGCGTTGTCGACCGTTGGCCAGGCCGGTGCCGGCCTGACTTACCGCGGCTACGATGTCCGTGACCTGGCGGCCGGTGCCGAGTTCGAGGAAGTGGCCTATCTGCTGTTGTACGGCGAACTGCCAAGCAGCGCCGAGCTGGCCGAGTACAAGCACAAGCTCAAGGGCCTGCGTGACCTGCCGCAAGCCCTCAAGGAAGTGCTCGAACGCATCCCACGCGACGCCCACCCGATGGACGTGATGCGCACTGGCTGTTCGCTGCTGGGTACCCTGGAGCCGGAACTGACCTTCGACGCCCAGCACGACAAGACCGACCGCCTGCTGGCGCTGTTCCCGGCGGTCATGTGCTACTGGTACCGCTTCACCCACCATGGCGTGCGCATCGATTGCACCAGCGATGAAGACACCCTGGGCGGGCATTTCCTGCACCTGCTGCACGGCAAGAAGCCCAGCGAATTGCACGTCAAAGTGATGAACGTGTCGCTGATCCTCTACGCCGAGCACGAGTTCAACGCATCGACCTTCACCGCGCGCGTGTGCGCTTCCACCCTGTCCGACCTGTACTCCTGCATCACCGCTGCCATTGGCTCGCTGCGCGGCCCACTGCATGGCGGTGCCAACGAAGCGGCGATGGAGCTGATCGAGCGCTTCCAGAGCCCGCAGGACGCGACGGCCGAACTGCTGAGGATGCTGGAGCGCAAGGACAAGATCATGGGCTTCGGCCATGCCATCTACAAAGAGTCCGACCCGCGCAACGAGGTGATCAAGGGCTGGTCGAAGCAGTTGGCCGACGAGGTCGGCGACAAGGTGCTGTACCCGGTTTCCGAAGCCATCGACAAGACCATGTGGGAGCAGAAACGCCTGTTCCCCAATGCTGACTTCTACCACGCGTCGGCGTACCACTTCATGGGCATCCCGACCAAGCTGTTTACCCCGATCTTCGTTTGCTCGCGCCTGACCGGCTGGGCGGCGCATGTCTTCGAGCAGCGTGCCAACAACCGCATCATCCGCCCGAGCGCCGAGTATGTCGGCGTCGAACAGCGTCAGTTCGTGCCGATCGAACAGCGTTGAGTTGAAGGCCGTTGCGGGCTGTAACGCAGCCCCGCCGGCCAGACCTACCGACTACCGTGACCGAGCCTGATAACTATATGAACACCGCATACCGCAAGAATCTGCCAGGCACCGACCTGGACTACTTCGATGCCCGCGCGGCGGTCGAGGCGATCAAGCCCGGCGCCTACGACGGCCTGCCGTACACCTCCCGCGTACTCGCCGAAAACCTGGTGCGCCGCTGCGACCCGAGCACCCTCGACGCCTCCCTGACTCAGTTGATCGAGCGCAAGCGCGATCTTGACTTCCCCTGGTTCCCGGCCCGTGTGGTGTGCCACGACATCCTCGGCCAGACTGCCCTGGTCGACCTGGCCGGCCTGCGTGACGCCATTGCCGACAAAGGTGGTGACCCGGCTCAGGTCAACCCGGTGGTGCCGGTGCAACTGATCGTCGACCACTCCTTGGCCGTCGAGTGTGGTGGTTTCGACCCGCAGGCTTTCGAGAAAAACCGCGCCATCGAAGACCGCCGCAACGAAGACCGTTTCCATTTCATCAACTGGACCAAGAAGGCGTTCAAGAACGTCGATGTGATCCAGCCGGGCAACGGCATCATGCACCAGATCAACCTGGAGAAGATGTCGCCGGTGATCCACAGCGACCGCGGCGTGGCCTACCCGGACACCTGTGTCGGCACCGACAGCCACACCCCGCATGTCGACGCCCTGGGCGTGATCGCCATCGGTGTCGGCGGCCTGGAAGCCGAGAACGTGATGCTCGGCCGTGCCTCGTGGATGCGCCTGCCGGAAATCGTCGGCGTCGAGCTGACCGGCAAGCTGGCGCCGAACATCACCGCCACCGACCTGGTGCTGGCCCTGACCGAATTCCTGCGTAAACAGAAAGTCGTCGGTGCCTATCTGGAGTTCCACGGCGAGGGCGCCCGTGCCCTGACCCTGGGCGACCGTGCGACCATCTCCAACATGGCCCCGGAATATGGCGCCACTGCAGCGATGTTCGCCATCGACCAGCAGACCATCGACTACCTGAAGCTGACCGGCCGCGAGGATCAGCAGGTCAAGATGGTAGAAACCTACGCCAAGGCCACCGGCCTGTGGGCCGACAGCCTGGGCGGCGCCGTCTACGAGCGCACCCTGAGCTTCGACCTGTCGAGCGTGGTGCGCAACATGGCCGGCCCGTCCAACCCGCACGCCCGCGTTGCCACCAGCGAGCTGGCGGCCAAGGGCATCGCCGGGGCCTGGGAGGAAGTGCCGGGGCAAATGCCGGACGGCGCGGTCATCATCGCCGCCATCACCAGTTGCACCAACACCAGCAACCCGCGCAACGTGATAGCCGCAGGCCTTCTGGCACGCAATGCCAACAAGCTCGGCCTGGCGCGCAAACCTTGGGTCAAGTCTTCGCTGGCGCCAGGCTCCAAGGCGGTGCAGCTGTACCTGGAAGAAGCGGGGCTGGAGAAAGAGCTGGAGCAGATGGGCTTTGGTATCGTCGCTTTCGCCTGCACCACCTGCAACGGCATGTCCGGTGCATTGGACCCGGTGATTCAGCAGGAGATCGTCGACCGCGACCTGTATGCCACTGCCGTGCTGTCGGGCAACCGCAACTTCGACGGGCGCATCCACCCTTACGCCAAGCAGGCCTTCCTGGCCTCGCCGCCGCTCGTGGTGGCCTATGCCATCGCCGGTACTATCCGCTTCGACATCGAAAAAGACGTGCTGGGGGTGGTGGACGGCCAGGAAATCCGCCTCAAGGATATCTGGCCGAGCGATGAAGAAATCGATGCCGTGGTGCGTGCGGCGGTCAAGCCGGAGCAGTTCCGCAAGGTCTACATCCCGATGTTCGCCATCGAGGAGGACCGCGGGCCGAAGGTTGCGCCGCTGTATGAGTGGCGCCCGATGAGCACCTACATCCGCCGTCCGCCGTACTGGGAAGGTGCCCTGGCCGGTGAGCGCAGCCTGCGTGGCATGCGCCCGTTGGCGGTGCTGCCGGACAACATCACCACCGATCACTTGTCGCCGTCCAACGCCATCATGCTGGACAGTGCGGCGGGTGAATACCTGGCGAAGATGGGCCTGCCGGAAGAGGACTTCAACTCCTACGCCACTCACCGTGGCGACCACCTGACTGCGCAGCGCGCCACCTTCGCCAACCCCAAGCTGTTCAACGAAATGGTGCGCAAGGAAGATGGCAGCGTGAAGCAAGGCTCGCTGACGCGTCTGGAGCCTGAAGGCAAGGTGACCCGCATGTGGGAGGCGATCGAAACCTACATGGAGCGCAAGCAGCCGCTGATCATTGTTGCTGGTGCCGACTACGGTCAGGGTTCGTCGCGTGACTGGGCGGCCAAGGGCGTGCGCCTGGCCGGGGTCGAGGCGATCGTTGCCGAAGGCTTCGAGCGGATCCATCGTACCAACCTGGTGGGCATGGGCGTGCTGCCGCTGGAGTTCAAGCCGGGGACCGACCGCAATACCTTGGCGCTCGATGGCAGCGAGACCTACGATGTGCTGGGTCAGCGCACGCCACGCGCGACCCTGACCCTGGTGGTGACGCGTCGCAACGGTGAGCGGGTCGAGGTGCCGGTGACTTGCCGCCTGGATACCGCCGAGGAAGTGTCGATCTACGAGGCGGGTGGGGTGCTGCAGCGCTTTGCCCAGGACTTCCTCGAAGCCTCCGCTTGACGGCTGGGGCCGCGCAGCGGCCCCAAGGGTTATTGCATTTCAGACAGGACGGCACAGCAATGGCACATGCAGCACAAATCAAGATCCCTGCCACCTACATCCGTGGCGGCACCAGCAAGGGCGTATTCTTCCGCCTGCAAGACCTGCCCGAGCAGGCGCAGGTCCCGGGCCCAGCCCGTGATGCGCTGCTGTTGCGGGTTATCGGCAGCCCCGACCCTTATGGCAAGCAAATCGATGGCATGGGTGGCGCCACTTCGAGCACCAGCAAGACGGTGATCCTTTCGCGCAGCATCAAGCCCGAGCACGATGTCGACTACCTGTTCGGCCAGGTCAGCATCGACAAGGCTTTCGTCGACTGGAGCGGTAACTGCGGCAACCTGTCTGCCGCTGTCGGCTCGTTCGCCATCAGCAGCGGCCTGGTGGATCCGTCGCGCCTGCCGCGCAACGGCATGGCCACCGTGCGGATCTGGCAGGCCAACATCGGCAAGACCATTGTTGCCCATGTACCGATTACCGAAGGTGAAGTTCAGGAAACGGGCGATTTCGAGCTTGATGGCGTGACCTTTCCGGCCGCCGAGGTGCAGTTGGAGTTCCTCGACCCGGCTGCTGATGAAGACGGCGACGGCGGCTCGATGTTCCCCACCGGCAATCTGGTGGACGACCTGGAAGTGCCCGGTGTTGGTACCTTCAAAGCGACCCTGATCAATGCAGGGATCCCGACCATCTTCATCAATGCGGGCGATATCGGCTACACCGGTACCGAGCTGCAGGACGCGATCAACGGCGATCCGCAAGCGCTGCTGCGGTTCGAGACCCTTCGCGCCTATGGCGCCGTGCGCATGGGCCTGATTGAGCATGTCGACCAGGCGGCCGGGCGTCAGCACACACCGAAAGTGGCCTTCGTCGCCCCGCCGACCACCTACACTGCGTCCAGTGGCAAGGTTGTCGCGGCGGCTGACATCGACCTGCTGGTGCGTGCGTTGTCCATGGGCAAGCTGCACCACGCAATGATGGGCACTGCCGCAGTGGCCATCGGTACCGCTGCTGCCATTCCGGGCACGCTGGTCAACCTCGCAGCAGGCGGGGGTGAGCGCAGTGCCGTGCGTTTCGGCCACCCCTCGGGCACCTTGCGGGTGGGCGCCGAAGCGCGTCAGGTGAAGGGCGAGTGGACGGTGACCAAGGCAATCATGAGCCGCAGTGCTCGCGTGCTGATGGAAGGCTGGGTGAGGGTGCCCGGCGATAGCTTCTGACGCACCATTGGCGCTCGGCTTCAAGCGGGGCTGCACAGCAGCCCCTGTACTTCTGAAGGGAGCAGATGATGAGCGCCAACGTAGACCTCAACCAGCGCCCGGACTACGACCGGGTGCTGCAAACCCTCGCCGACTATGTCCTGACCTACCGGGTCGAATCCCCTGAGGCGCTGGACACCGCGCGCAACTGCCTGATGGACACCCTGGGCTGCGGCCTGCTGGCCCTGCGCTTCCCTGAATGTACCAAGCACCTTGGCCCGCTGGTGGAAGGCACCGTGGTGCCCAACGGTGCCCGTGTGCCCGGCACCGCGTACCGGCTGGACCCGGTCAAGGCCGCCTGGGATATCGGCTGCATCGTGCGCTGGCTGGACTACAACGACACCTGGCTGGCCGCCGAGTGGGCGCACCCCTCGGACAACCTTGGCGGCATCCTGGCCGTGGCCGATCACCTGTCGCAAAAACACGTGGCAAAGGGTGAAAGCCCACTGCTCATGCGCGAAGTGCTAGAAGCCATGGTCATGGCTCACGAGATTCAGGGTGTGCTGGCGCTGGAAAATTCCTTCAACCGCGTTGGCCTCGACCACGTGATACTGGTCAAGGTGGCCTCCACGGCCGTGTGCGCAAAGCTGATGGGCGCCACCCGGGAGCAACTGCTCTCGGCGTTGTCCCATGCTTTCGTCGACGGCCAGGCACTGCGTACCTACCGTCATGCGCCCAACGCCGGTTCGCGCAAGTCCTGGGCGGCGGGCGATGCTTCCAGCCGTGGGGTGCGCCTGGCCGATATCGCGCTGCGTGGCGAGATGGGCGTGCCGGGTGTGCTGACTGCGCCGCAATGGGGCTTTTACGACGTGTCGTTCAGCCATACCAACAAGGACCTGGCGCTTAAACCCAGCGCCCAGCAGGAGCTGCGCGTGCCGCAGCCGCTGGCCAGCTATGTGATGGAGAACGTGCTGTTCAAGGTCAGTTTCCCGGCCGAGTTCCACGCGCAGACCGCCTGTGAGGCGGCGGTGAGCCTGCACCCGCAGGTGCGTAATCGCCTGCATGAGGTAGACCGTATCGTCATCACCACCCAGGAATCGGCGATCCGCATCATCTCCAAGGGCGGCCCGCTGGCCAATGCCGCCGACCGCGACCACTGCCTGCAGTACATGGTGGCAGTGCCGCTAATATTCGGCCATCTGGTGGCCGAGCATTACGAGGATGCCTTCCACGCTGCGCATCCGAGCATCGACCGCCTGCGCGAGAAAATGGAGGTGGTCGAGGACCCGCGTTTCACGCGTGAATACCTGGAAGCTGACAAGCGCTCCATCGCCAACGCCCTGCAGGTGTTCTTCAAGGATGGCAGCAGCACCGAGCAAGTGGTGGTCGAGTACCCGGTCGGGCACCGGCGCAGGCGCGGGGAGGGCATACCCTTGCTGGAGGCGAAGTTCAGGGAAAACCTGGCGACGCGGTTTGCGCGGCAGCGTTGTGAGGCGATTTTCGAGCTGTGCGAGGACCAGCAGAAGCTGGAATCGACGGCGGTGCACAGGTTTGTCGACCTGTTCGTGATCTGAGGTTGCCTTTGCGGGCCTCTTCGCGTGGCAAGCCCGCTCCCACTGGTAGGGAGTCGTCCCTGAGGGCCGAGCGCCCAATAAAAAACCCCGGCATTTCTGCCGGGGTTTTTGTTACTGCTTACCGCTGATTACGCCTGAACCACCGGGATCTTGGCGTTGGCCGCAGCCTCGCGGAACTCGGCGATCTGGTCGAAGCTCAGGTAGCGGTAGACGTCGGCAGCCATGCTGTCGATGTCTTTGGCGTACTGCATGTACTCTTCGACGGTCGGCAGTTTGCCGATGATCGAAGCGACAGCAGCCAACTCGGCCGATGCCAGGTACACGTTGGTCGCGTCGCCCAGACGGTTCGGGAAGTTACGGGTCGAGGTGGAGACCACGGTCGAACCGGTCTGCACGCGCGCCTGGTTACCCATGCACAGCGAGCAGCCTGGCATTTCCATGCGCGCACCGGCCTTGCCGTAGATGCCGTAGTAGCCTTCTTCGGTCAGCTGGTGAGCGTCCATCTTGGTTGGCGGAGCCAGCCACAGACGGGTAGGGATGCCACCCTTGACCTTCTCCAGCAACTTGCCGGCAGCGCGGAAGTGGCCGATGTTGGTCATGCACGAACCGATGAACACTTCGTCGATCTTCTCGCCCTGTACCGAAGACAGCAGGCGGGCATCGTCCGGGTCGTTCGGCGCGCAGAGCACAGGCTCCTTGACGTCGGCCAGGTCGATTTCGATGATTTCGGCGTACTCGGCATCGGCGTCGGCCGACAGCAGCTCAGGGTTGGCCAGCCAGGCTTCCATGGCCTGGGCGCGACGCTCCAGGGTACGTGGGTCGCCGTAGCCTTCGCCGATCATCCAGCGCAGCAGGGTGATGTTGGACTTCAGGTACTCGGCGATGGCCTTTTCCGGAAGCTTGATGGTGCAGCCGGCAGCGGAACGCTCGGCCGAGGCGTCGGACAGCTCGAACGCTTGCTCGACGGTCAGTTCGTCCAGGCCTTCGATTTCCAGGATGCGGCCGGAGAAGGCGTTTTTCTTGCCCTTCTTCTCGACGGTCAGCAGGCCGTTCTGGATGGCGTAGTAAGGGATGGCATGCACCAGGTCACGCAGGGTGATGCCGGGTTGCAGTTTGCCCTTGAAGCGCACCAGGATCGACTCTGGCATGTCCAGCGGCATGACGCCGGTGGCGGCGGCGAAGGCCACCAGGCCGGAGCCGGCCGGGAACGAGATGCCGATCGGGAAGCGGGTGTGCGAGTCGCCACCGGTGCCGACGGTGTCAGGCATCAGCATGCGGTTCAGCCAGCTGTGGATGATGCCGTCGCCTGGGCGCAGCGACACGCCGCCACGGGTGCGGATGAAGTCTGGCAGGGTGTGGTGGGTGGTGACGTCGATCGGCTTGGGGTAAGCCGCGGTGTGGCAGAACGACTGCATCACCAGGTCAGCGGAGAAGCCCAGGCACGCCAGGTCTTTCAGCTCGTCGCGGGTCATCGGGCCAGTGGTGTCCTGGGAGCCGACGGTGGTCATCTTCGGCTCGCAGTATGCACCTGGGCGCACGCCTTGGCCTTCTGGCAGGCCGCACGCGCGGCCGACCATTTTCTGCGCCAGGGTGAAGCCCTTGTTGGATTCGGCAGGCTGCTCTGGTTTCTTGAACAGGTCGGACGCACCCAGGCCCAGTTCGGCGCGGGCTTTTTCGGTCAGGCCACGGCCAACGATCAACGGGATACGGCCGCCAGCACGGACTTCGTCCAGCAGTACTTCGGTTTTCAGGGCGAAGTTGGTGACCAGTTCGTCGCTGTCGTGACGGCGTACTTCACCTTTGTACGGGTATACGTCGATGACGTCGCCCATGCCCAGGTTGGTGCAGTCGAACTCGATCGGCAGGGCGCCGGCGTCTTCCATGGTGTTGTAGAAGATCGGGGCGATCTTGGTGCCGAAGCAGAAACCACCGGCGCGCTTGTTCGGCACGTACGGGATGTCGTCGCCGAAGAACCACAGCACCGAGTTGGTGGCGGATTTACGCGAAGAACCGGTACCGACGACGTCACCGACGTAGGCGACCGGGAAGCCTTTGGCCTTGACCGCTTCGATCTGCGCCAGCGGGCCGACCGAACCTGGCTGTTGTGGCTCGATACCGTCGCGGGCCATTTTCAGCATGGCCAGCGCGTGCAGCGGGATGTCTGGGCGCGACCAGGCATCCGGGGCAGGGGACAGGTCGTCGGTGTTGGTTTCGCCAGGCACCTTGAACACGGTCAGGGTGTACTTGTCGGCGATGGCCGGGCGCGTGGTGAACCACTCGCCGGCAGCCCAGGACTCCAGCACGGCCTTGGCGTGGGCGTTGCCCGACTTGGCTTTTTCGGCCACGTCGTGGAAGGCATCGAACATCAGCAGGGTATGCTTGAGCTGTTCGGCCGCGACGGCGCCCAGTTCGGCGTCATCCAGCAGCGCGACCAGCGTTTCGATGTTGTAGCCGCCCTGCATGGTGCCCAGCAGCTCGGTGGCGTGCTTGCGGTCGATCAGTGGCGACTTGGCTTCGCCCTTGGCCACGGCGGAGAGGAAAGCGGCCTTGACGTAGGCAGCTTCGTCGACCCCTGGCGGTACGCGGTTGGTGATCAGGTCTACGAGGAAGGCTTCTTCGCCGGCCGGCGGGTTTTTCAGCAGCTCGACCAGGCCTGCAGTTTGTTCGGCGTTCAGCGGCTGGGGCACGATACCCAGGGCGGCACGCTCTTCGATGTGTTTGCGGTAGGCTTCAAGCACAGTTATTACCCTCATCAGTGGTCCCTAAAGGGAGTCCGGGACGCTCATCCAGCATTCCATGCACCCATGCGCAATCACGGCTTCTTGGGCCGCCCAGCCAGGGTCGCAGAGAATCCTTAACAGAAGCTGCTTTCAAAGTTTTACGCCTGCAGAACGGGGAGCTGATGAGGGCTGGCGCGGGCATGCGAGGGTGCATGGCCCGGGCCAACGCCGTTCTACCGGATTAACTGTGCTCGTGACGCTTTGAAAACAGCTTCCAACGGACATTGTTGCCTTGAAAAGGCGGGATGATTCTACGGCAAAAAAAGCCCGAAGGTAAGGCGGCGAACATGACTTTAACGAGTGACCCCGGTTAGACAAAGGGCTAACATGGGCCCGTATTCCTCCGCAAAGCCGTTGTTTTTCATGTCCAACAAGTCCATCAAGACCCCTTGCGTCGGCCTGTGCTCCACGGTGTACGGAGACACGGTATGCCGTGGCTGCAAGCGTTTTCACCATGAAGTGATCAACTGGAACGGCTACGACGACGCGCAGAAGCGCGCCGTGTGGTTGCGTCTGGAGCAGTTGCTGGTGCAGGTGATGATGGCCAAGCTGGAAGTCTTCGACAAAAGCCTGCTGCGCCAGCAACTGGAGCAGCGTGCCATCCGTTTTGTCGAGCATCAGTCGGAATACTGCTGGGCCTACCAGTTGATCGCCCGTGGGGCGCGGATGATCCGTGACCTGGAGGCCTACGGCATGGTGTTGTTGCCCGAGTTTCGTGACTGGGAATTACCGCAGCTGCGCGATGCCATCGACCGGGAGTTCTTTCTGCTCTCCGAGGCTCATTACCAGCGTTATATCGCCCCGAGCTTCTTGCGCGATGCCCTGGAGAATAGCCAGGGCTAGCCTGTTGTCGCGCGTTTCCCGGCCTGTGCGCAGGCTTGCTGGCGAACAGGCTGGGGAAAAACCGCATTAGTCCCCGGTATATTCACACCCGCTGGTGCAGGTCTCGTGAATCCGCACCTTGGACAGCTCCGGCAGCAGCGGCTTGACCTGCTCCCAGATCCATTTGGCGATCACTTCGCTGGTCGGGTTCTCAAGGCCTGGGATGTCGTTCAGGTAGTTGTGGTCCAGTTGCTCGTAGATCGGCTTGAAGATCGCCTTGATCTCCGAGAAATCGCGGATCCAGCCGGTGTGAGGGTCAAGTGGGCCGGTCAAGTGCAGGCCGACCTTGAACGAGTGGCCGTGCAGGCGGCCGCATTTGTGGCCGGCAGGGACGTGGGGCAGGCGGTGGGCCGATTCGAATGTAAATTCTTTGAAGATTTCCACGCTAGATAACTCTGTAGGAACGGGTGCGATCGCGCAGTTTAACACTACGAGCGCCTTTCCCGCTGCGATTGGCGCGATACAGGCTTGAGCATAGTCCCCTCATCTCGACGTGAGGCATGCCTGCATGAGCGACTACCAGTTTGTTCCCGAAAATAGTTTTGTAGCCCGCCTGTTCTGGAGCGAGGGCGATGGTTCTGCACAAGAAGGCTCGGCAAACCTGCACCGGGTCGGGGTGCTGGGGCGGCCCGAATCGCGCCTTGGCAGCGATGGCTGGCTGTTTGCCGGGCCTCATGACTACAGCGCCGAACCCGTCTACAACATCACCGGCAGGTTGATTTTCCCGGTAAGGTTCTGGTTCGGCTGTTATGAAACCCAGGGACGTTATGACTTCGATATCAGGGCCTCTGCCACAGATCCTTCCTCCTATGTGTACGGGTACCGAGGGCACCGGCTTGACATCAGTCGTGGCGGTTATCTTGGCTTGTATGGCTGCAGCGACCCTGTAGGGGTCGATCCGTTGGGCGCTGGCATGATGATCTGGCGCCTGGAAGGGCTGGAAGCAGGCGCGCTGGAAAGCGGGCAATTCATCACCGGGCTTGACCTGGTCAGCCTGCACGGTCTGCCGGTCAGGCAACTGACCGAAGACGGCTTCCCTTATCTCAATGAAAAGGGCGGCGCCTCTGGAAAACTGGCGCTGCAGATCATGAGCGCGGGCGTGCCGTATCCCTAGCCCAGCCTGCTTCGCCTACAGCGGCTGCAAGCGGTCCTGCAGGGCGCCAGTGGCAATTAGCTCGAGCAGTTCGTCGCCCAGCCGCTGGCTTTCGGCAATGGCTTTGTACCAGTAGCGCTTGCGGCCGGGCGCGTCGCCCATGAAGCGCTTGAAATCGTTGCGGTCGGGCAGTTTGCCAAAGGGTAGGGCCGCCAGGTACTGCGGTGATGGGCTCATCAGCAATACGTTCTGCAGGCGCGTGGCATCCCCTTTGCGCCAGGGCATTGCCTTGTCGAACCAGCCGGGTACCACCTTGTCCGTGAAGTGCGGATACAGCACCAGGTCGTCGCCACGGTAGGGCAGGTCGAGGTGGTAGTCGAGCAGGCCGCCGTCGCGGTAGGTGCCTGCCCCCGCCCCGGGGATGTCGCGCACACCCTCCATGACCATCGGGATCGAGCCGGACGCGAGCAGCGCAGGGCGCAGGTTGGCCAGGGCCAGCGGCAGGCAGCGCGAGGGGAAATCCGTAAGCGCATCCAGCGGTGGGGCGGCACGCTCGTCGTGCAGGATGATCCGTTCGAAATGTCGGCCCAGGCGCGCGCGCCCCAACAGGTTGCTGGCGATTACCGACCCCAGGCCCATGCCTAGGCGCCCGGGGTGGTCGTGGGCGAGCTGGCCGTGGCTCTTCACCACCAGGATGTTCAGCCGGTAGTGCGGGTTGGCGAGGATCTGCCCGTCGCGGCCCTGCAGCAAGTCGTCGAGCATGCGCTGGCAGCTGCGGCTGATGTCGGCCGCCGTGACCCCTTTGGCAAAGTCCTGTTCGGTATACAGCTCACCGAGGCGGCGGATGCCAGCTACCGGGTCGTCAAGGCAGGCACTGGCGAAGCGCCAGGAGCCGATCGAGGCACCGATCAGTGCCCGCTGGCGGGGTACCGATGGCAGCCACTCTCCGAACAGTGCCAGGTCCAGGCCCTGTATGCCCAAGGGCTTCGGCCCGCCGGCCGCACCCGGCAGTACACCCACATCCGCAGCCTGCAGGCCGCGCTCGCGGATTTGCCGCAACGCACGCTGGCCAGCCTTGAGGGTGAGGGCGGGATGCTTGATATGAATGGCGCTCATGGGGATCTCGGGGCCGGCAATCGGGTCATTATAAGGGCAGATCACGATGGCCGGCTGCGCTATCATGGCGCCAGCTGTTTTCAGGTTGAATTAAGGACCGCTGGGTAATCTTAACCCCGTAGACAACTTGAACATCTCTCAGGAGAGAAGACACGATGAAAACTTTGACTGCCCTGTTCACCGCCGCTGCTCTGGTTGTTGGTGCCAACGTTGCCCTGGCCGATGTGCCGGCTCACGAAATCAGCGGCCTGGAAAAAGCCGGTACCGTTCAGTCCCTGCAGAAACTGGCTGAAACGGCCAAGGCAAAACACCCGGGCTCTACCATCACCGATTCGGAGCTCGAGAACGAGTACGGCCGTTACATCCTCAAGGTCGAACTGCGTGATGCGCAAAACGTCGAGTGGGACGTCGATCTGGACGCCAAGACTGGTGAAGTACTGAAGGACAAACAGGACACCTGATGAAAGCGCTACCGCGCAAGGCTCGCTACCTGGCCCTCGCGCTGATGACTGTCTGTTCGCTGGCGGTTGCCCGTGACCTCGATCAGGATGAAGCCCTTGAGCTGCGGCAAAAGGGCGTCATCCTGCCGCTTGAGCAATTGCTTGACTCAGCCCTGGGGCGTTACCCCGGGGCGCGTCTGCTGGAGGCGGAGCTGGAAGAAAAACACGGCCGCTACGAATACGAGGTCGAGCTGCTGACACCTGCCGGGGTGGTGCGCGAGATCAAGCTGGATGCCCGCAGCGGCGTGCTGCTCAAAGACGAGGAAGACGACTGAATGCGCCTGTTGCTTGTCGAGGACAATGTGCCGCTGGCCGATGAACTGATCGCCGGCCTGCAACGCCAGGGCTATGCCGTGGACTGGCTGGCCGACGGCCGTGATGCGGTGTACCAGGGCCAGAGCGAACCCTACGACCTGATCGTCCTCGACCTCGGCCTGCCGGGCTTGCCGGGGCTCGATGTGCTGGCCCAGTGGCGCGCCGGCGGCCTGGCCACGCCGGTGCTGGTGTTGACCGCGCGCGGCTCCTGGGCCGAACGTATCGAGGGCCTGAAGGCTGGGGCCGACGATTACATGAGCAAACCCTTCCACCCGGAAGAGTTGCAGTTGCGCATCCAGGCGTTGTTGCGCCGTGCCCGCGGCCTGGCCAATCAGCCCACCCTGGAAGCTGCCGGCTTGCACCTGGATGAAAGCCGACAGTGCGTGAGCCGCGATGGGGCCGATATCCAATTGACCGCCGCCGAGTTTCGGCTGCTGCGCTATTTCATGCTGCATCCGCAGCAGATTCTCTCCAAAAGCCACCTGGCCGAACACCTCTACGATGGCGAGACCGAGCGCGACTCCAATGTGCTTGAAGTGCACGTCAATCACCTGCGTCGCAAGTTGGGCCGCAGTGTGATCGAAACCCGTCGCGGGCAAGGCTACATCTACGCCGGGAACGTCGCGTGAAGTCGATCCAGGCGCGCCTGAGCCTGGGGCTGGTGGCGGTGCTGGTGGTGGTGGGCGTGGTGCTTGCGCAGCTCACCCTGTGGTTGTTCGAGGCGGGCCTGCAGCGCTACCTGGAAAACGGCCTGCGCAAGGAAAGCGAGAACCTGTTGGTGGCACTGGTGCGTGGCCCTTCGGGGTTGCAGCTGGATGAGCGGCGTATTTCCGGCGCTTACCAGCGGCCGTTTTCCGGTTATTACTTTCGCATCGATTTTGACCAAGGTACCTGGCGTTCGCGCTCGCTGTGGGACCTGGACATGCCCAAGCCTGCTGCGCCCGGCCTTTCCGATAGCCACGAGCTAGGCCCTGAGGGCCAGCAATTGCTCGCGCTGCGCGCTGACTATCGACGCCTTGGCCAGGACATCTCGATCAGTGTGGCGCAGGATTACTCACCGGTGCGCGAAGGCTTCCGGCGCATGCAGCAGATCGGCCTGGGCATGGGGCTGGTGGCCTTGATGCTGGTGCTGGTACTGCAGCGCATCACGGTGAAGCGCTCGTTGCGCCCACTGGAGCGAGCCCGTCAACAGATCGCCCAGTTGCAACAGGGCCAGCGCTCCCAGCTGGATGCCGAAGTGCCTGTGGAATTGGCACCGTTGGTGGGGCAGATCAACCATTTGCTGAGCCACACCGAAGACAGCCTGCGCCGCTCGCGCAATGCCCTGGGCAACCTGGGCCATGCGTTGAAGACGCCGTTGGCGGTGCTGCTGAGCCTGGCGTCCAGCGAGCGCTTGCAGGGGCTGCCCGACGTGCGTGAGCAGATGCGCGCACAGCTTGAGCAGATTCAGCAGCGCCTGGCGCGCGAACTCAACCGGGCTCGCCTGGCGGGCGATGCCTTGCCGGGTGCCCAGTTCGACTGCGATGCCGAATTGCCAGGGCTGTTGGGTACCTTGGGGATGATCCACGGTGAAGGCCTGGTGCTTGAGCGGGACGTACCGCCTGGGCTGTTGCTGCCCTGGGATCGCGAAGACGTGCTGGAGCTGCTGGGCAATCTGCTGGACAACGCCTGCAAGTGGGCCGACAGCGAGGTGCGCCTGGGGATTGCGCCGAGTGAAGGGGGTTACCAGCTGTGGGTTGACGATGACGGCCCGGGCATCCCTGAAGGCCAGCGTCTGCAGGTGCTGGAGCGCGGTTCGCGGCTGGATGAACAGGTCGATGGACATGGCCTGGGGCTGGGCATCGTGCGCGACATCGTGGAGGCCTGGGGCGGGCGCCTGGTGTTGCTCGAAAGCCCTTTGGGCGGGTTGCGGGTGAGTATCGAGTTGCCGCGCCGGGCTCGATAACGCCGGGGCCAGCCAGATCACCACTGCAAAAATATTGCAGTACAGCCGCATTTTTTTGAATTGGCCCTTGTAAGCCACGCCCGGCACAATCCCCTCACGAAACTTCCCAGTTTCCATCTCTCCACGGACGGAGCCCCTTGCGCTATTGCTTTGGCAATACAGGGCCCAGGCCAGCTCGGCTGGGCTTTCTTTTTCACCAGAAAAACTACGATCCCGATTATTCCAATGCCTGCCTCGCGTTCCGAAAGTCGTCTGCAGCGGCTGTTGCCTGCGCCCCTCAATACATCCCCTAAAGAATGGCTGCGTGCTGGAGCCGGTGCACTGCTCGGCCTGTTCCTCGCCGGCTGGCTGACCAGCCTGGCCTACGGCCCTGGCATCGCCTTGCACCTTCTAGGCCCCTTGGCTGCCTCGGCAGTGCTGGTATTTGCCGTGCATTCCGGCCCTTTGGCCCAGCCTTGGCCAGTGCTGGGCAGTTACGCCCTGGCGGGCGCTGTCGGCCTGGCCATGCGCCAGGGCTTAGGGCCTGAGCTGTGGGTGGCTGCCGCAGCCCTGGCGATCTCGGTGCTGTTGATGTGCCTGCTGCGCTGCCTGCACCCGCCGGGCGGTGGGGTGGCGGTGAGTGCAGTGCTGGCCGATTCGGGGCTTACGGCCCTGGGTGACCATCTGCTGGAGCCGGTGCTGCTCAATGCGCTGATCCTGGTGACAGTCGCGGTGCTCTACAACCGTTTGACCGGCGTGCGCTACCCCAAGGGCAATGCCCCGCGCAAAGAGCTGCATCACACCCATGACCCATTGCCCAGTGAGCGCGTGGGGGTCAGCGGCGCCGATCTGAACCAGGCGCTTGAAGAGTTGGGCGAGTTCGTCGACGTCACTCGCGACGAGCTGGAACGCATCATCCTTGCCACCGAGCAGCATGCCCTGCAACGCAGCCTTGGCGGTATTACTGCAGCATCGGTGATGTCCCGGGATGTGCAGTTCGCGTCACCCGACACCACCCTGGAGCAGGCGTGGACGATGCTGGCCAGTCACCACCTGAAAACCCTGCCGGTGCTGCAGCACGGCAAGTTGGTAGGCATCGTCAGCCTCAGCGACCTGGTCGGGCCGGCCATGCAGCGGGGGCAGTTCCGTTGGCGCGGCCTGTTCGGGCGCAAGGCGGTGCGCATGGCGCAGGTGATGAGCCGGCGGGTGATCAGTGTCAGCAGCCAGCACCCGCTGGAGCGCCTGTTGCCCTTGCTGTGTGAACAAGGGCTGCACTGCTTGCCGGTAATCGACGCTGGCCAATTGGTCGGGGTGGTCACCCAGACCGACCTGATCGCCGGCCTCAAGCGCCAGTTGCTCAGCGCCGCAGGCAATGCTTCAGATCACCGGGTCCCAGCGCTGTGACCAGTCGCTGACGCCGGCGGCCACCAGCTGGCGCAGTATCGCGAATGCCTGTTGCAGGGCCTCGCTGTCGCGCTTGCGCGGGTACACCAGAAATGTCGGGTAGGTGAATTCTGGTGCCTGGGGTACCCGCTCGAACACCCCGCTGTCCAGATAGGCCTGCACTACGCGGGTACGGAAGTAGCCGCTGCCGCCCTGGTCGAGGATGAACTGCAGAGCCAGGGGCCCGAGGTTGAAGCTCAGTGCCGGGCGCGCGCAGTCGGGCAGGGCGGCGTCGTGCTGGCGGCGGAATGCCTCCCCCCAGTCGATGTAGATGTACGGGTCTGGCTGGTCAACCCGGCGCACGCGGATCAACTTCTCTTCCATCAATTGCTCCACCTGCAGGCCCGGCCCGTAGGTCGGCTGATACACCAGCGCGGCGTCCAGCAGGCCCATCTCCACCTTGCGCAGCAGCGACTCGCCATCGCTCACCTCGCTGCGGATGGCATGGCTGGGCAGCTCGCGGTGCAGGGCGCTGACCCAGTCGAGCATCATCGGGTTGCCCAGGCTCACTTCGCCGCCCACATGCAGCACTTGATGGCACCCTTCAGGCAGCGGCAGGTCGCGGCGCGCCGCTTCCCACGTCTGCACCAGCTGGTTGGCATAGCTGACGAAGGCCTCGCCATCGCTGGTCAAGCTGGCGCCGTTGCGGCTGCGTACGAACAACTGGCAGCCCAGTTGCTGCTCCAGGCGCTGTACCCGTGCAGTGATCGCGGTCTGCGACACGAACAGGCGCTCAGCGGCGGCGACCAGGCTGCCGCAACGCACGATTTCCAGAAAGGTACGGGCCTGTTCGATATCCATGGGGTGCTCAGTGGCGGAAGGGGAGGCCTATTCTAGAGAGTTTGCACCGTTATGGGGCGTATAGGCGTTGTCTGCAAATTTGCAGATCGGTTGTGACTTTAGTCCCATGGCGGCCCCGGTGTGGCGGTCCATACTCAAGTTTCGCCCTTCAATAACAACAAGTACCGGGTTTTCTACGCCATGAGCTATCAGCACAGCTACGCCCATTCCATTGCCGACCCTGCCGCATTCTGGGCCGAACAGGCCGCGCACCTGGCCTGGCACCGCACGCCTTCCCTCACCTTGCAGGACAACCCGGACGGTACCCACCGCTGGTTTGCCGACGGCCGCCTGAACAGCTGCCACCTTGCCCTCGACCACCAGATCGAACAAGGTCGCGGCGAGCAGTTGGCGCTGATCTACGACTCGCCTGTGACAGGCGTGCAACAGGCGTACACCTATCGTCAGTTGCGCGACGAGGTGGCACGCCTGGCGGGCTTGCTGCGCCAGCTGGGGGTCAACAAGGGGGACGGGGTGATCATCTACATGCCCATGGTGCCCCAGGCGGCCATGGCCATGCTGGCCTGCGCGCGGATCGGCGCGGTGCATTCGGTGGTGTTCGGCGGTTTTGCCGCCAACGAACTGGCCTTGCGCATCGATGATGCCCGGCCCACTTTGTTGCTGACGGCATCCTGTGGCCTGGAGTTCGACCGGGTGATCGAATACAAGCCGCTGGTCGATCGCGCCCTGCAACTGGCCCGCCACCAGCCGCGCAATGTGCTGGTATTGCAGCGGCCCCAGGCCCGCGCCCCGTTGCAGCCTGGCCGCGACCTCGATTGGCAGCAAGCGCTGGCAATGGCCGAGCCGGTCGCCCCTGTCGAACTGGATGCAGGTGACCCGCTGTACATCATGTACACCTCCGGTACCACCGGGAAGCCCAAGGGCATCGTGCGGGAAAACGGCGGCAACGCGGTAGCGCTGTGCTATGCCATGCGCCACATCTACGGTATGCAGGCCGGTGACGTGTGGTGGGGGATTTCCGATGTGGGCTGGGTGGTCGGCCATTCGCTGATTGTGTATGGCCCGTTGATGAGCGGTTGCACCACGGTGTTTTATGAGGGCAAACCGATACGCACCCCGGACGCCTCGGCGTATTGGCGGGTGGTCGAGCAATACAAGGTCAACGCCTTGTTCTGTGCGCCGACCGCCATGCGTGCAATCCGCAAGGAAGACCCGGACGGCGCGTTGATCAAAGGGCACGACCTGAGCTCGCTGCGTCAGCTGTTTCTGGCCGGGGAGAAGCTCGACTCCAGCACCCATGAATGGCTGGAACGGGTCACTGGCAAACCGGTGCACGACCATTGGTGGCAAACCGAGACCGGCTGGCCGGTCACCGCCCCTTGCGTTGGGCTGGACGGCAGCGCCGCGCGAGCGGGCTCGAGCAACCGCGCCGTGCCGGGCTACAACGTACGTGTGCTGGACGATGAAGGCCATTTGCTGGGGCCCAACCACCAGGGCTCGATCGTCATCGCGCTGCCGTTGCCGCCCGGGTGCAGCCAGACGCTGTGGGGCGACCACGAGCGCTACCTGCAGGCCTACCTGCGCACCTATCCCGGCTACTACCACACAGGCGACGGCGGTTACCTCGATGATGACGGTTTCGTGTACATCATGGGGCGCACGGACGACGTGATAAACGTCTCCGGGCATCGTCTGTCTACCGGCGAGATGGAGGACCTGGTGGCGCGTCACCCGGCGGTCGCCGAATGCGCGGTGATCGGCGTGCATGACGATATCAAGGGGCAGGTGCCTTTGGCACTGGTGGTGCTCAAGGATGGCGAAGGCATTGCCGAGTCGCAGTTGTTGGTCGAATTGGTGGGCAACGTGCGCGAGGAGATCGGGGCGCTGGCGTGTTTCAACCGGGTGCGGCTGGTCAAGCGGTTGCCCAAGACCCGCTCAGGGAAGATCTTGCGGGCGGTGCTGCGCAAGATTGCCGATGGCCAGGACTATGTGCCGCCTTCGACCCTGGACGACCCCGCCGTGCTGGGGGAAATCGAGGCGGTGCTGGCGGACCTGCCGCGAGCGGGTTGAGGTGGGATGCTGGGGCTGCATGGCAGCCCCGGCATCAATCAGGCCCCACCTGATGCAACTGCCCCAGCCGGCTGCGCGTGCGCATCAGGTCGGTAATCGCGCCACCCAGGCTCTCATCCAGCGGTCGCTGCCCGATCACCGTCAGTTGCTTGTCCTGGTCATATAGCACATCCACCAGGTTCACGAATCGCTGCTGCGCGGCCAATGAGCAGTCGGACAAATCGCCCAGCCCATCGATGACCCACGCATCGTATTGCGCCGCCAGCGCCAGGTAATCGATCACCGCAGTAGGCTGTTCGCACAGGTCGTCGAAGGCAAACATCACCTGCCGACCTTGATGGGCCAGTGCGCGCAGGCTGCGTTTGTTGATATCCAGCGTGGCAGGCTGCGCGCCCGGCACGTTCAGTGCCTGGCGCTGCTCGGCGGTGCCGGGCCACACATAGTGACCTTGGGTAAACCGCTGGTGCTCGCGGTTGGCTGGCAGGCTGCGAAAATCGGTGTCGCCGCCGACTTCCAGCACCTGCATTCGGCCGTTGATCAGGCGGATCACCGGCAGAAAACGTTCATGGTAAAGCGGGTTGGGCAACAGCCCTTCCGGTGCGTAGTTCGACGTTACCAATAGCCATATCCCACGCTCGAACAGCGCGGTGAACAGCCGGGTGAGCAGCATGGCATCGCCAATGTCATGCACATGGAATTCGTCGAAACACAGCACTCGACACGCGCCGAGCAGCTCGTCCAGGGTCGCCCCGAGGGCATCGTCCAGCGCCCGGTGGCGGTGCATGCCCTGGTGCAGTCGGGCAAAGAAATCATGGAAGTGCAGGCGCCGCTTGGTCGCAACCGGCACAGCCTGGAAAAAACCGTCGAGCAGCCAGCTTTTGCCCCGGCCCACTGAGCCATGCAGGTAGAGGCTGCGCGGTTGTCCGTTTTCCAGCTGTGCCACCTGCTTGGCCATGCATTGGATGACCCGACGCTGACCCTCGCTGAGCTGGTAGCCACGGCTGCTGGCCTTGTCCTCGAACCAGGCCAGCAATTCGCTCTGAGGGGCAGCGCTTGCGCGCAGGCGCTGGCCGAGCTGACGCAGCGGGGTAGGGATCCAGGCAGGCAAATCGGTAGCTCCTTGGTCGAGGGGGCAGGGCGCAGCTTGCGCGAAGGCCGCCATTTTGACCAATAGAGAAAGCAGTGGGCAATGATCGCCAGACGAGATAGGTTCGCGCGGCCCTCAGCCTTTACGTTCCAGTTGACGCTCGATCATGTACTTCACCGCCAGGCGGCGTTCCTTGAGGTGGCGCAGGTCTTCGTCGACGAAATTGCCAGCGGAGATCGACTCGGCGGCCAGCACCTGGTTGTCGATGTCCATGTACTCGTCCAAGAGCCGGTCCAGGGCCTTGTCCTGCTGGCGACGTTGCTGGACGATTTCGCGGGGGTAGTGCAAGTCCTGGTAAAGGTCGTGTGAGACAGGCATGGGTGCCTCCTTGGTCAATGCAGTGCGCTTATCTGATTGGAAGGGTGAAATACGATTGTGTTGACGCGGGGCAGGGGGAAAGCGACGGGTGGTTGCCGGGGATGGGCGCTTCGCGCCGATGACGAAGAGTAACTTGCTGTTTTAAAGCATTTTTTTTCATAAAGGGGGTTCACAGCTCTAAAGAATGTTGTTAAAGTGCCGCGCATTCCACGACAACAACCCAGTTGTCAGGCAGTTGGAATTGTCAGAGCAGCAATTGCTGCATCCGATACAGGGGCGTCGCCAAGCGGTAAGGCAGCAGGTTTTGATCCTGCCATGCGTTGGTTCGAATCCAGCCGCCCCTGCCATTTTCTGTTTCACATTACCTCTTCTTTTCTCGGTGCTTAGCAAGATAAGCGCCGGGTTTTGTCGTTTCCGGCGTTTGTACCTGCCCATGTCGCCGGTAAGCCGGCGACATGGGCAGGGGGTGCAAACTACGGCGAGGTGCGCAGCAGTTCACTCAGCGCACGCGCCAGTTCATCGGCCTGCACAGGCTTCTGCATCACCAGGCTACCTGGCAACTCCAACCCCTCCAGCTCTGCATAACCGGTCAGAAACACCACCGGCAAACGCGGGTGCCGTTCGCGCGCCGCCAGCGCCAACTGCGCGCCGTTGAATTCGGGCATGGCAAAGTCGGTCAGCAACAGGTCAATCTCGTCATCGAGCAAGGCCAGGGCCTGCTCACCGCTGTGCGCCTGACGCACCTGATAGCCGTACTGGCGCAGCACATCGCCGAGCATGTCGCGTACCAGGTGGTCGTCATCCACCAGCAGCACCGTGCGGTTGTGGCCACTTGCACTGGTCGGCTGGGCAAGCAGTGGGGCCACCGGTTCGCTCTGCACGTGATCCTTTACCGCCGGCAGGTACACTGCCACCTGAGTGCCGCGACCAGGCTCGGTGTCGATGCGCACGCCACCGCCCGACTGCTTGGCAAAGCCGAATACCTGGGCCAGTCCCAGGCCCGAGCCCTTGCCGATGTCCTTGGTGGTGAAGAAGGGCTCGAACACCTTGGCCAGCACGTCTTCGCTCATGCCGCAGCCGGTGTCGCGGATGCTCAGCATCACGTACTCGCCGGGGTCCGGGTCTTCCGGGCGCTGAGGGCGGGCCTCGATGTGGGTGTTGCGGGTCGAGAGGGCCAGTTGGCCGCCGTCCGGCATGGCATCCCGGGCATTGATCGCCAGGTTGAGGATGATCATCTCGGTCTGGGTCGGGTCGGTCAGTGCCTGCCACAGGTTCGGGTCCAGGTCCAGGCGCACCGACACGTTGCCGCCAAGGGTGCGGCGCAGCAACTCCTCAAGGCCGGCCAGGGTCCGGTTCAGGTTCAGTGGCACCGGCTCCAGGCGCTGGCGTCGGGAGAAGGCCAGCAACTGCGAGGTCAGCTTGGCACCCCGTTCGCCCGCTTCGCGAATATGCGTGAGGCGGGTGCGTGCCTTGTTCAGGTCGGCCTTGTTCAGGTCGCGCTCAAGGAAGCTGGCACCGGTGAGGATTACTGTCAGCAGGTTGTTGAAGTCGTGCGCCACGCCAGCGGTCAGTTGGCCGACCGCTTCCAGGCGCTGCATCTGTTGCAACGCGGCCTCGATGCGCTCGCGCTCGGTGATTTGCTCACGCAGGCGGGTGTTGGCCTCGGCCAGCCCCAGGGCGGCCTCGCGCTCGCTGGTGATGTCGCGGGCCACCACATACAGCAGGGTGTCTTCCGGTACCACCACCCAGGACAGCCAGCGCTGCTGGCCGCCGGCATGCAGGATGCGCCCGACGAAGCGCGCGCTGGTGCGGCCGTGGGCGAGGGCGGCCAGTTCGGTGAGCAACAGTTCTTGATCGGGTTCGGGTAACAGGTGCAGCAGCGACGCCTGGCTCAGCCGCTCGCGGGAAAGGCCCAGGCTCGCCTCCCAGGCCGGGTTGAGCGCGACCGGGGTGAGGTCTTTGTTCAACACCGCCAGCAAGTCCTGCGACAGCTCCCAGGCACGGTCGCGTTCACGGGTGCGGCGCTCGACCCGTTCACCGAGCATCTCGTTGAGTTGCTTGAGGGCTTGGGTGGCCTGGCGCTGGGTATGGATGTCCTGCAGCACGCCGGAAAAGCGCACGCACTGGCCGTCGACGAACTGGGTCTGGCCGCTGCTGAGCAGCCAGCGCGGTTCCAGGCCGTCGAGTAGCGCGCTACGGAATTCGACCCGGTAGTGGCCGTCGCTCTCGGAGCGCATGGCATGCTGCACGGCGTCACGGACCATGGCGACGTCATCGGGGTAGATGCCGGCCAGGAACACCTCCATGCTCATCTCGGTGCTGGTGGGCAACCCGAACAAGGTTTTGCAGCGGTCGTCCCACAGCAACAGGCCTTCTTGTGGGCGCAGGTCCCAGGTGCCCATGCCGGCGGCGTCGATGGCGATGCGTGCGCGCGCTTCGACATCTGCCAGCGCTTCTTCGGCGCGGCGCCGGCGCTGGCGCTCCTGTACCTCGGTCAGGGCCCGCCGCACGGCCTTGGGTAGCAGGGGCAGGTTTTTCTTCAGCACATAGTCGGTGGCACCCAGGCGGATCATCTCCACCGCGTGCTCTTCACCGTAGATGCCGGAAAGGAAGATGAACGGGGTGTCCGGTGCCAGGCGCTGGGCAATGGCCAGCACGTCGGTGCCGGACGAGCCGGGCAGTACGCAGTCGCAGAGGATCAGATCGTAATGAGCCTCACGCAGCGCGTGCTCGACCCCTATATGGTCGAACACCAGCTGCGACTCAACGTGCAGCCCGCTGCGCTCCAGGCGCAGCAGGGTCAGCTCGGCGTCCATCGAGCTGTCTTCGACCATCAACAGTTTCAGCGGCGTTGGCAGCATCTTTGCGGTGGCCTCAATTGCTGCTGCGGCGGTTTAGGCGCAGCGAGCCGGGTGGCGGTTCGTTGAGCACGGCCCAGAATATCCCGAGGTCGGAGATGGCGGCGACGAACTCTTTGAATTCCACGGGCTTGACCACGTAGGCATTGACCCCCAGCTCGTAGGCGCGCAGCAGGTCGGGCTCCTCTCGAGACGAGGTCAGCATCACCGTCGGGATACTGCGCAGGTCAGGCGTGGAACGGACTTCCTTGAGCACTTCCAGGCCATCGACCTTGGGCAGCTTGAGGTCCAGCAACAGCACGGCGGGGTTGCCGTCGTCGCGTGCAGCATAGGCGTTGCGGCGCAACAGGTAGTCCAGGGCATCGGCGCCGTCACGCAGCACGATGACTTCGTTGGCCAACTGGCTGCGCTCCAGGGCCAGCAGGGTGAGCTCCAGGTCCCGGGGGTTGTCTTCTACCAGCAGGATGGGTTTGAGCATGATGGTACAGGGGCCTCATGTAGTCGCGGCGGGCCGCGGGAGGGTGAAGTGAAAACTGGCGCCCTGGTCGATCTGGCCTTGCGCCCAGACGCGGCCGTCATGGCGCTCGATGATGCGGCGTACGCTTGCCAGGCCGATCCCAGTGCCTTCGAAGTCTTCCATGCGGTGCAGGCGCTGGAATACGCCGAACAGCTTGTTGGCGTAGGCCATGTCGAACCCCACGCCGTTGTCGCGGATGCACACCTCGACTTCGCCCTGATGCACCTGGGCGCTGATTTCGATACGCGCCGGGTCACGCCCGCGGGTGTACTTGATGGCGTTGCCGATGAGGTTCTGCAGCGCCAGGTTGATGAACGCCGGGTCGGCAATCACCTTCGGCAGCGTGGCGATATCCCAGACGATTTCGCGGCCCTGGTAGTCCGGGGCCAGCTCGGTGCGAATGGCGTCGACCAGGGCATTGAGGTCGACATCCGACAAGCGCAGGGCCGAACGGCCCATTTGCGAGAAGTTCAGCAGGTTGTCCACCAGGCTGCCGGCAAAATGCGCCGCTTCTTCTATATGCTGCAAAAAACGTCGACCGCGTTCGCTCAGGCCCTGGCCCTCGATCTCGCCCAGCAGCTCGGTGTAGCCGGCGATATGCCGCAAGGGCGCACGCAGGTCGTGGGACACGCTGTAGGAAAAGGCTTCGAGTTCCTTGTTCGAACGGCGCAGCTCGCCTGCCAGTTGCGCCAGCTCTTCGGCCTTGCGCAGGACGATGCCCAGCACGGCGGTGCGCAGTTCAACCACACCTTCGACGATCAAAGGGTCCCAGGGTTGGCAATAACCGCGCACGTCCTCCTGCCAGCGCTCGAAGCTGTGCCGCGGGTCCAGCTGGCCTTGCGGGCCTAGCTGTTTGGCAGGCTGTCCGGCCCAGTTCACCGTGCGCACCTGTTCAGGGCGGAACCACACCAGGTAGTGCGAATGGATTTGCGAGATGGCCACCGCCAGCACACCGCCGGCATGGGCCGCCAGCTCAGGCAACTCGTCGATGTCGCGGCGTACGTTGTCGCTGTGGAATACCGTGTCTTCACCGCGCTGGGCCAACCAATGCACCAGCGCCGTGACTTGCGCTTGCGGTGGCGTCTTGCCGATCAGGTCGCAGCGGTCGGCCGAGATCACCGCAGCGCCGCAGGCGTCGGCGAACTCCAGCAAGACCTCGGGCAGGTCGCGCAGGCCGTCACTGACGCTGTCATGGTCGGCCATCGACGAAATCATGCGCACGATGTGCTGGCGCAGGTCGAGCAGTTTGCGCGTGCTGGCGTGGGACTCGCGCGATTCGATCTGCAGCGACAGCACGCTGGCCAGCAGCTCGCAGGCGGTGCGAGTAGGCAGGCCCACCGGGCGCGGCTGATCGTGGTGACAGGACACCAGCCCCCACAGCTGCCCGTCGACCACGATCGACAGCGACATCGACGCCAGGGTGCCCATGTTGCGCATGTATTGCAGGTGCACCGGCGACACGCTGCGCAGCGCAGCGAAGCTCATGTCCAGTGCCTTGCCGGTACGCGGGTTGGCGGCAGGCACCAGCGGCGAGGGCTGGTAGTTGGCGTCTTCGATCACGCGGATACGGTTGACCCGATACAGCTCGCGGGCCTGGCGCGGGATGTCCGAAGCGGGGAAGCACAGGCCCAGGTAGCTGGGGTAGCCTGGGTCGGCCACCTCGGCCAGCACCTGACCGTTGCCTTCGCTGTCGAAACGGTACGCCTTGACCCGGCCAAAACCGGTGATGCGCTTGAGCTGTTGCACCGACTGCTGCAGCAACTCCTCAAGGCTGGCAGCCAGGTGCAGGTTACCGACAAAGCTGCGCACCAGTGGGTAGTAATCACCTTGCTCGGCCGCGTTCGCAAGCCTGCGCACCGGCTCGAACTCAACGATCAGCACCTGGTCGTGACGGTGGGCCATTACGCGCAATGGCTCGGTGCAGGGGGCGCCCTGGCGCAGGCGCACATCGCCTATATGGAAAGGAAAGGCCTCGTCGTCGGGCAGGCGCGCAAGGTGCGCCCGTACATCGAAGGCGTCACTGACAAGGTCGGCAACCGTACAGCCCAGCAGTTTCCTGGCCGGCAAGCCGAGCCAGCGCTCGGTGTTCTCGCTGGCCTGGAGGATGCGCAGGTCGGTTTCGTCCAGCACCAGCAGAAACCCGTGGGGCTGGATGCTGCCAGGCACCTGGATAGGCTCCTGGGCACAGCGCTCTGCGGCCTCGGCGAATGGGTTGTCTGCAGTCATCAATGAAAACGCTCCTGTCATGCCTGTCCGTGCATGCCGCATCTGTCTGGCACGGGATGAGAGTAGCCATGCACCGTACCAGAATGTCGGCTGATTTGCCGGCTCATGGCCATTGGAGGCACTGTGCGACGAGGGGTTCGCTGATGAAGAAGATTTTTTCCTGACGGCTGTCGAGGAGTGGCCTTGAACACGCGCTATCGCTTTCTCGCTAATACCAAAAAATGGCTTGAAGCCATCAATGATATTCCAACGCGCTGCTACGCTCAGGTGAGCACACAGCGACAAGGATTATCAAGTGACGGAACGCTTTGTGGTCGCGTTGTTGGGCCTGATGTTGAGCGGCAGTGCCGTAGCGGCTGACTTTCTCGTGGAAGTGCGGGTGCTGGTGCAGCGCGGCTGCATGCTCGTCAACCAGACGCGCGACGCTGGCGCACAAGCGTTGGGTCGGATCGAACTGGGTAGCGCTGCGCGTCTGGATGGCCCTGATGCGCCTTTGAGCGGTGTACTCCTCAACCAACGGCCGCCACGCCTTGAATGCAACCCTGACACGCCCTACCAGGTGCGGGTCGATGGCGGCCAGCATGGTGGCGCAGGTGAGCTGCGCTTTCTGGCCAACGACGACGGCAAGGCCCGGCCCATTCCTTATCGCTTGTACCGCGACGCCGCCTGGCGCGAACCGGTTGCGGTCGATGTGGCGCATTCGGCACGGGTGCCGGACAGCGGGTCCATTGAACTGCCGTTATACGCCCGTATCGACAAACTGGCCTGGGTACCACGCGCAGGCCTGTATGGCGACCTGCTCAAAATCACGGTCACCTGGTAGGGACGCCACCATGCACAAGGACGCGACGCCATGAACCGCACCTCGATCCTGCTGCTTACCCTTGGCCCGCTGCTGTTGCCCGGCGGTATGGCCCATGGCACCACCACCGGTTTCATCCAGGCACGGTTGGTGATCAGCGCGGCCTGCCAGATCAGCAGCGGCACCGACCAACCCGCGACCCTGGGCAACCCCGGCCTGATGGACTTCGGTGAACGCGGCCCGAACTGGGACCAGCCACTGCGCAGCCGGGTCGACGAAGTGGCTGGGGAAGGCAGCTTGCAGATCAGCTGCACGCCCGAGGTGCGGGCCTTCAATGTGCGGATCAATGGCGGCTTGAATGGCAGCGACGGTGTGCGACGCCTGAGCAACGGCCGTGAACTGATCCCTTATCAACTGGCGGTAGACCCAGGCGGCAACAGCCGCTACGGCATAGGCCAGGCGCGCGCCTTCACCATCAGCAGCACCCAGCAGGTTCCGATTCCGATTTACGGTGTGGTGGTGGCGCAACCGCGCGCGCTGCCTGCCGGGCTGTACCGCGACACCCTGAGAGTGACCCTGGACTGGTAACCACGCAAGGAGACTCCGATGCGAACGAACCTCACCCACTGCATCCTCGCCGGCCTCGGTTTGGCCTTGGCTTCCCAGGCCCAGGCCGCCACGGTGACCGGCAACATCACCTCGACGCTGACACTGATCTCGGCCTGCCAGGTCAACGGCAGTTCCGCGAGCTCAGGGTTGAACTTCGGTGCCCTCGACTTCGGTACCCAGGATGCTCTGTTCGGCACCGCCAACGCACAAGTGCTTGGCGGTAGCGGTGGCGCCATGAGCATCCTGTGCTCGGCGGGCACCATACCGGCGATCCGCGTGCGGGCCGGTACCCACGATGGCCAGTCCAGCGGCGGCACGCGTGCGCTCGCCGACGGTGCCGGCAACTTCGTGCCGTATGACTTCTACACCGACACTGGGCGCACTCAGGTGCTGGCTATCGACGGCACCATCACCTTGCCGACCAGCACCGGCGTGGCGCAGACCGTCAACCTGTACGGCCAGGCACGCGGCAAGGCGGGGCTGCCGGCGGGGGTGTACACCGACACCGTGGCGGTCGAGCTGACGTTCTGAGCCATGCGCGCCTGGCTGGCAGGTGGCCTCACGGGTATCGCTGTGCTGCTGGCGACGCCCCTGGGTGCGGCGCCCACCAGCACGTTCCAGGTGTCTGCACAGATCGTCGCCGGCTGCCTGGTGGTCGGGGGCGTGAGCAATTACGGGGCCCTCAACTTCGGCACCCAGTCGGCGCTGGCCAGCGGTACCCTGAGCACCTCGCTGGGGGGCAGCACGGTGACCTTCCAGTGCACCCCAGGCGTGGCCTTGAGCATGAGCCTGGACGGCGGGCAGAACAACGCCAGCGGCACCCGCAACCTCAAACGCACGGGCGGCACGCAAGTGCTGGCCTACCAGTTGTACCGCGACGCGGCCTACAGCCAAGCCTTTGGCATCGGCCAGAGCGTGGCGGTCAGCTACACCGACCCCACGGCGATCAAGTTGCCGGTGTACGGCCGAACCCAGTTGACCGGCACGCTGCCGGCAGGGACCTACACCGATGTAGTGCAAGTGACGGTGACCTGGTGAAACAGCCGGCACCAATGACAGCAATCTAAGGAGAGTGGCATGGGGGCAGGCGCGAAGTGGGCGCATGGTTTGATCGGTTTGTTGCTGCTGGGAAGCCTGCCGGCAGGGGCCGCCACCTCGGTGCTGATCTGGCCGATTGATCCGGTGCTGGAGCCCGACCAGAAGGCCGGTGCGCTGTGGCTGGAAAATCGCGGCAGCGCCCCGGCCAACCTGCAGGTGCGGGTGTTCGCCTGGCGCCAGGGGGATTACCAGGAGCAGTTTCAGCCGCAGCGCGACATCATTGGCAGCCCGCCAGTGGCCAACATCGCCCCCGGGCAGAAGCAGCTGATTCGCCTGACCCGCACCGGCAGCTCGCCCGCCGGCCAGGAGCAGGCCTATCGCATCATCATCGATGAAATCCCCCCGGCGATACCGGCCGACCCCGCCAGCCAGGGCGCGACGGCCGCCATCCGCCTGCAGATGCGCTACTCGGTGCCGCTGTTCGTCTACGGCGAAGGCTTGTGGGGCAGGGCCGATCCCGAGGGCAAGCGCAACGCCGAGGGCGTGGGCAAGCCGCAATTGAGCTGGCGCGCGGTGACGGTGCAGGGCAAGCCCTACGTGGAACTGCGCAACACCGGCCCGGTGCATGCGCGCCTCACCGACATGGTGGTGCAGCAGGGCAGCCAGAGCAAACCATTGGCCGAAGGCCTGCTGGGCTATGTGCTGCCCGGTGCCAGCATGCGCTGGCCTGCACCACTGGCGCCGAGCGCCGGCAGCGTGCTCAAGGGGCGGGTCAATGGCCAGAGCGCGGCGGATGCCATCCGCCAAGGGCAATGAGCCAGCAATTGAATGAAGGGCAGGGGCCAGGGAGGACCCGGCAATGGTTGGAAACCGTGTGTGAACTGGCTGTCGGCGACAACGCGCCGCTGGTGCCTGGGGCTGGCCATGTTCGGCCCCTGCCTGGTGCTGGCCGACGACCTGCCGCCACCGCCCACGGAGATGTCCGCCACCGCCGATGCCACGCTGTACCTCGACCTGCTGGTGAACCAGATGCCCAAGGCTGAGCTGGTGCCCGTGCAACAACGGGCCGGGCGCCTGTACCTGGGCAGCGATGTGTTGCGGGCTGCCGGTATCAGCCTGCCGGGCGAGCCCCAGGGCGAACTGGCCCTGGATGCGGTGCCAGGCCTGCACACCGACTACGACAGCGCGAACCAACGCCTGCTGTTGCAAGTACCGCCCGCCTGGCTGCCGGGCCAACAGGTCGGCGACCGCAGCCTGTACCCGGCCAGCGATGCACGCAGCAGCTTCGGCGTGTTGTTCAACTACGACCTGTACCTCAACGATACCGATGAAGGCGGCACCTACCTGGCGGCCTGGAATGAAGTGCGCCTGTTCGATAGCTGGGGAACGTTCTCCAGCACCGGTCAGTGGCGTCAGTCGTTCAATGGTGCGCAGGCCGACCAGACGCGCCAGGGCTTCCTGCGTTACGACAGCACCTGGCGCTTCACGGATGAACAACGCCTGCTCAGTTACGAAGCCGGTGATTTCGTCACCGGTGCTTTGCCCTGGACCAGCTCGGTGCGGGTCGGCGGCCTGCAATTGTCGCGAGACTTCGGCGCCCGTCCCGACCTGGTCACCTACCCACTGCCTGCATTCGCCGGTGAGGCAGCGGTGCCGACCTCGCTCGACCTGTTCATCAACGGCTACAAGTCCAGTACTACCGAGCTGCAGCCGGGCCCTTACACCCTGACCAACGTGCCGTTCATCAACGGCGCCGGCGAGGCAGTGGTGGTGACCACCGACGCCCTTGGCCGACAGGTGTCGACCACGCTGCCGTTCTATGTCACCAGCAGCCTGCTGCAAAAAGGTCTGTCGGACTTTTCGGTAGCTGCCGGTAGCCTGCGCCGCGACTACGCGGTGCGCGACTTCAGCTACGGGCCAGGCGTCGCCTCGGGCAGCCTGCGCTATGGCCTGAGTGACAGCTTTACCCTCGAAAGTCACATCGAAACCTCTGAATCGCTTTTGCTGGGCGGGCTGGGTGGCAACATGCGGGTGGGCAACTTCGGGGTGCTCAACGCGGCCTTGGCGCAGAGCCAGTTCGAGGGCGAGAAGGGCCATCAGGTCGCCCTCGGCTACCAGTACAACAGCCAGCGCATCGGCTTCAGCTACCAACGCCTGCAGCGCTATGGCGACTATGCCGACCTGTCACGGGTCGACAGCCCGGACATGCAGCTGAGCCAACGCAGCGAGCAGGCCACCGTCAGCCTCAACCTCAACGAATACGGCAGCCTCGGCGCCGGCTATTTCGATGTCCGGGCCGGGGACGGTTCGCGCACCCGGCTGATCAACCTCAGCTGGAGCAAGTCGCTATGGGGCAACACCAGCATCTACCTGTCGGGCAACCGCGAGGTTGGTGACAGCCAGTGGGCCGTGCAGGCGCAACTGGTGATTCCGTTCGACTTCAATGGCACCTTGGCCATGAGTGTGGAGCGCAGCAAGGAAGGCGAAGATCTGCAGCGGGTCAATTACAGCCGTGCGGTGCCGGTGGGCGGTGGTGTCGGCTACAACCTGGGTTACGCCACCGGTGGCAACCGCGATGCCTACCGCCAGGCCGATGCCACCTGGCGCCTGCAGTCGGTGCAGTTGCAGGCCGGTGTGTATGGCAGCAGTGGCGAGATGACCCGTTGGGCTGATGCCAGCGGCTCACTGGTATGGATGGACGCCGGGGTGTTCGCCGCCAACCGCATCGACGACGCCTTCGTAGTAGTCAGCACCAATGGCTATGCCGATGTGCCGGTGCGCTACGAAAACCAGCAGATCGGCCGCACCGACAGCAATGGCCATCTGCTGGTGCCGTACAGCAGCGGCTACTACCGAGGCAAGTATGAAATCGACCCGATGGACCTGCCGCCCGACATCCTGGCGCCGGAAGTGGAGCAACGCGTGGCGGTCCGTCGGGGCAGTGGTTACTTGCTGGAGTTCCCGATCAAACGTGTGCTGGCGGCGAGCATTGAACTGGTGGATAGCAACCAGCAGGTGATCAAACTCGGCAGCCGCGTGACCCATGGGGAAAGTGGCAGCCAGGCCGTGGTTGGCTGGGATGGGTTGGTCTACCTGGAGAACCTGTCGCCGCACAACCGCCTGCAAGTTGTGCTGGAGGGGGGCGGGCATTGCCAGGTTGAATTCGACCTGCCTGAAAGTGCAGGGTCGATCCCCTTGATTGGCCCATTGGTGTGCCGATGAAGGCCTGGCAACGAAGGTTATGGGCCAGCGCGCTGCTGCTGCCGGCAGGCGTGGCATGGAGCAAATGCACGTCAGTGCCAACCGTGCCCGCGACATTTGGCACCATCAGTTCGACCCTGGTGCGCAGCACGGTACAGACCGCCTTCAGCAGCAATTCGGGGTTGCAGTGCAACGGCTCGGTGCTCAGCGTGCTCGGCAGCGGCGATACCTTCAAAGCGACCATTCTTCCGGCCACAGGTGGCTTGGTCGGCCCCACAGGCGACGTCATTCCCTACACGTTGTATGCCGACAGCAGCACCAACTACCCGATCACCCGGGGCGTGGCCTTCGATTTCGCCCGCAACGGCATTCTCGACCTGCTCGGGTTGCTCAATGGTACGCCCAAGGCGGTACCGATCTACATGCGGACTCAGATCGGCAGTAACGTTGCGGCGGGGCTTTATCAGGAAACGCTGAGCGTCGGCTGGGCCTGGAACTATTGCGACGGCATCGGCATTGGCGGCTTGTGCATTGGGCGCGACAACAGTTCCGGCACCCAGCCGCTGACTGTCAGCCTGACGGTGAGCAACGACTGCCAGATCACCACGCCCGCCATCAGTTTCGGCAGTGCACCCGTGGTATCGGGGTTTGCCACGGTGAACCAGGGCGTAAGCCTGACATGCACCAAGGGTACCAGCTACACGGTGGGGCTGGATGACGGGCAGAACGTGTCTGGCGGGCGGCGCAGGATGAAATCTGCAGCCAACAACTACCTGGCCTACGATATTTTCAAGAGCGCCAGCGCGGTGCGCTGGGGCTCGGTCACCGGTGCCCGGCGTTCGAGCAGTGACGCCGACATCAACCCGGGGGCTGGCACCGGCACGGGCAGCCAGGTGTTCAACTACAACGCCAAGGTGTACACCGACCAGGCCACACCGCCAGCGGCCACCTATACCGACAATGTGACGCTGGATGTGCAGTTTTAGCGGTCGGCCCTTGCGATCAACGCAGGTCGTCAACCATTTTCAGCAACGTCTCCAGCACAGCCCCGGCCAATGCCTTCGACCGCGCCCCCGACCACCCGGCAACCGGATCGGGCGCATCGTCATGGTCCTTGAACGGCATCTCCAGCGTCAGTGACAGGCAGTCATGGGCCATCCCTACGGCATTGCACGCCAGCGTGGTATTGGCCTGCCCAGGCTCATCGCGCGTGTAGCCATGCACGGTCTGGAAGTCCGGCGTCACGCTGCACAGCGTGCTACGGAACTGTTCCTCCAGCTTCGCCAGGCGTGGCGTGTAACCGGGGTTGCCTTCACACGCTGCGGTGAACACGTGGGGGATTTCTTCATCCCCATGCACATCGATGAATGCATCCACGCCGTACTGCTTCATCTGCGCCTGGGCAAAGAATACCTCGGGGCTGAGTTCGACGCTGGCGTCCTGCCAGGCGCGGTTGAGGTCCTTGCCTTTGAAATTGGTGCGCAGATGCCCGAGGAAGGCACCGTCCGGGTTCATGTTGGGGATCAGGTACAGGTCGGCTTTTTCCAGGAGTTGCCGCACCTTGTCATCGTTTGCTTGCAGGCGGTCGATCACGCCCTCCATGAACCACTCGGCCATGTGTTCGCCCGGGTGCTGTTGGGCGATCAGCCACAGCTTGCGTTTGCCGGGTGCGCCGTTGCCGGCACGCAGCAAGGGGATGTCACGGCCCTGCACGCTGCGGCCGCTGGCCAGCAGCTCGACCCCCGGAATTTGCCGTGCGCGTTCGATCAGTTGGTTGTGGCGGGCGCGAGGGTAAGGTTGGAAGTAGGCGAACCAGACCTGTTCGTGCTCAGCGTTCAGCTCGAACGACAAGGCCTTGCCATCGAACTGGCTGGGTACGCGGAACCAGGCCTGCTGGTCGTAGGAGGCCACCGCGTTGTAGCCGGCCCAGGCCTGCTTGTACGAGGATTCGGAGGCGTTATCCAGGCTGAAGCGATGGACCTGCCCCGGTGTCAGCCCGCTGACCTTGAAGTGAAACCACTGGAAGTGGCCGCTGTGGGTGTCCGGGCGGATGGCCAGGTGCACCTGGGCAGGGTTGCTGGCATCCAGTACCTGGATGTTGCCGGAATCAAAATCGCAGTCGATCTGCAGGGGGGACAGCGTCACGGTCATCGCCGGGCTCCTTGACGGGCTTTGTTGTGGGGTTACTGTACACCGGTTGCGTGCTGGAGTGATGCACATAGCCTGTTGCTGCGGGTGCCAAGCCAACGCTGGCCCGCCGCGATGGCGGCGGCGCCGACGATGGGAACCAGAACCCTGGGGCTGCTCGGCGGGCGTAGTGGGTCAGGCCAAGGTGGCGTTGTCGATCACGAAGCGGTACTTCACATCGCCTTTGAGCATCCGCTCATAACTTTCATTGATCTGATCGGCCCGGATCAGCTCGATGTCGGCAACGATCCCATGCTCGGCGCAGAAGTCGAGCATCTCCTGGGTTTCGGCGATACCGCCGATCATCGACCCGGCAATCGCTCGGCGCTTCATGATCAGGTTGAATACGTTCGGTGATGGATGCGCCGTAGCAGGCGCCCCCACCAGGCCCAGCGTGCCATCGCGCTTGAGCAGCACCAGGAATGCATCCAACTCATGCGGCGCCGCGACAGTGTTAAGGATGAAGTCGAATGACAGGCGGTGCGCTGCCATTGCGTTGGCGTCGCGCGACACCACCACTTCATCGGCGCCCAACGCCAGCGCCGCTTCACGCTTGGACTCGGACGTGGTGAAGGCCACCACATGCGCGCCCATGGCATGGGCCAGCTTGATGCCCATGTGCCCCAAGCCACCGATGCCAACCACGCCGACCTTCTTGCCCGGCCCAGCGCCCCAGTGGCGCAGCGGGGAATACGTGGTGATACCGGCGCACAGCAGTGGCGCCACGGCCGCCAGTTGCGCTTGCGGATGGCGTACGCGCAGCACATAGCGCGCATGCACGACAATCTGTTGCGAGTAGCCGCCCAGGGTCCAGCCGGGTTCGTCGGGCGTGGCGAAGTTGTAGGTACCGATCATGCCGTTGCAGTAGTTTTCCAGGCCCGCGTCACAGTCGGCGCAGTGTTTGCAACTGTCGACGATGCAGCCGACACCGACCAGGTCGCCGGCCTTGAAGCCTTTGACATGCTCACCCACGGCAGTCACCCGGCCGACGATTTCGTGGCCCGGTACGCAGGGGAAGCGGGTGCCCTCCCACTCGGAGCGCACCTGGTGCAGGTCGGAGTGACAGATGCCGCAATAGTCGATGGCGATCTGCACATCGTCAGCGCCTGGCGCGCGACGGGTGATGCGGATCGGTTCGAGGGGCTGGTCGCTGGCGTGGGCGCCATAGGCGATGACGTGCATGGGGAGATCCTCGGGTGAAGAGTCGGAACAAGCAGCATGTCCGACCCTCTCCGGGCAGGGGTAACTCGATTCAGCCGACGGATTGCCTGATTCTGTTGCCAGCGTCAGCGCGATGGCGCGCTGAAAAACGCCATCAGCATGGCTCGCCTTCTGCGCCTTCCCTGGCCATCCACTTCAACAGCGTTGCGATGGGCACGCGGCGGTGCACTTCGTGCCGCTGCTGCGCAGCTGCCTCGCCAGAGCGTTCGCGATAGCGGCTGATGATCAGGTCCCGGCCATCCTCGGAGACCCGGGCCTCCAGTTCGTGTAGCAACTGTTGCCGGGCGTTGCTCTCCAGGCGCCTGAACAGCACCACGGGTGGTTGCGCATCACGCATCGGCTGGCACCCCCTGGCAGCGCGCTGGGTGGTCAGCTTTGCCCTCGGCCACCCGCTCGGCACGCTGCTGGGCAGTGTAGTCGCGCACGGCCTGATAGTAGTCTGGCTGAGTGCGCAGCCTGTCGGTCAGCGGCAGCACGTCGGCGCGGCCATCCACCAGCCCACCTGCCGTTGCCGCGTTGCCCAGGGTGTCGACCGTGTCGCTGTTGTCGCCAAACGGCGCGACTGCAATGCCCAGCACCCTGCCGGTTGCATCGCGCAGGTTGTGCGTGCCGAGCAACGGCAGTTCGACGATCGGGCCATCGGCAATGTTCCACACACCGAAGGTCTGGCCAAAGTCCGAGGTGTGTCGGGCCAGCCCCATCTTCCCGGACACATCGACCAGGCCTGCCACGCCCAGGGTCGTGTTGAAGGTGAAGCGTGCAAGGCTGGTCAATGCCCGCTCGCCATTGCCTTGCAGCAGGTCGTTGAGAAAGACCTTGGGCTCGCCGAAGTTGGCGACGAAGTTGTGCACGCCCTGCTGGGTGAAATCAGGCAATGCGCTATAGCCACGGGCGATGGGTGCCAGCAGGTAGTCATCGACACTTCGGTTGAAGGCGAACACGGCGCGGTTGGCGGGTTCGGCGGGGTCGCTGAGTTGATAGGCCACAGGCCCGCAGGCACTGGCAGGCGGCCGCTGACTGCAGCCCGCGGCGGCGAGCAGTGACAGGGCGAGTAGGGCATTGCGGGCTGAGAACCAGGCATGGGGGAGGGTGGGCATGGGCGCATTCCTGACAAGAACTGGCGCCGATGGTGTGGCCGATTGATTGCCTGGGAATGTCCGGATTGCTTCGCGGTTGTCACTTTGTTTCCGGGTTGAAATATATGACGGCAGCTGCGCGATGGCCGTACAGTAAGCCTTTACTGTCCCTGTTCGCGGTGCCCTGGTGTGAGCCATTTGCTGATTGTCGACGATGATGTCGAAGTACTCGACCTGCTGCAGAAGTTTCTCCGTCAGCATGGTTACGAAGTCGATGTGGCCAGTGATGGCAAAGGCCTTTGGCAGGCGCTCGAACGGCGGGTGCCAGACCTGGTCATTCTTGATGTGATGCTGCCGGGCGATAGCGGCCTGGTGCTGTGCCAGCGCTTGCGTGCCGAATACAAGATGGCGGTGATCATGCTCACCGCCATGGGCGAGCTGAGCGACCGTGTGGTCGGGCTGGAGCTGGGCGCGGACGACTACCTGACCAAGCCGTTCGCTGCCCGTGAGCTGTTGGCCAGGGTGCGGGCGGTGCTGCGCCGGGCAGGCGAAAGTGCGAGCAGCCCACCCGCTGACGTGCGTACGGTACTTGAGTTCTCGGGCTGGCAACTGGAGGTACTGCGCCGTGAGTTGCGCTCGCCAGAGGGCGTGCTGATCCCCTTGTCCACGGGCGAATTCGAACTGCTGCTGGTGTTTGCCGAGCACCCCAGGCGCGTGCTCAGCCGCCAGCAATTGCTGGACCTGGCGCGGGGTGAAGCGCACGAAGCCTATGATCGAAGCATCGATGTGCAGGTGAGCCGGCTGCGGCGCAAGCTTGAGCGCGATGACGACTGCGAGCCGCTGATCCGCACCTTGCGCAACGTCGGCTACCTGTTCAGCGCCAGCGTGAACAAACGATGAGCCCGCTTGCCTGGGTGCGCAAGGCGCTGCCGCGGCCGCGGGTCACCATCGCCCGCTGGATTGCACTCACCACCCTGGCTGCCATGCTTAGCCTGCTGCTGCTCAAGTGGCTGTTCAGTGTGCTGCTCAGTGTGTGGGCGCAACCGCCGTTGCTGGAAAGCGGCCTGATCGACAAGGTTGCCTCGGTCGCCCGCATGATCGACGCCGCGCCTGCGGCGCAGCGGCCGGCCCTGGCCAGCGCAGCGGGTGATGCGGCCTACAGCGTGCAATGGCTGCGGCGGCATGCCGACGCTGGGTTGCCGACCCTGGCCGATAGCGAATTTCGCGAAGGCGCGCCGACCTTGCGTGCGCTGTTGAAGCGCCCGGATGCGCAGATCGAGGTCTTCGGACCGCAGGATCTGCCCGCGCAGGCGCAGCAGCGTGGGTATGCCCTGCTGATCGAACTGTCGGACAAGTCGTGGCTGCTGTATCGCGCGAGCGACCGCAGCTGGGGGCTGGATGAACTGCCGCGCAACCTGATCATTCTGGCGTTGATGATTGCCTCCAGCCTGGCCTTGGCGCTGCTTGCCACGCGTTACCTCGCCCAGCCTCTGGAGCGTTTCGCCGAAGGGGCGCGGCGCTTTGGCAAGGACTTCAACGCGCCACCGATACCGGTAGTCGGCCCTTACGACTTGCGCCAGGCCATCCTTGCCTTCAACGCCACGCAGGCCCAGCTCAAGCACTTTCTCGACGACCGCACGCAAATGCTCGCCGCCATCTCCCATGACCTGCGCGCCCCGCTGACCCGCATGCGCCTGCGCGCCGAGTTCATCGAGGACAGTGAACTGCAGGCCAAGTTGTTCAAGGACGTGGACGAGATGCAGGCGATGGTCGACGCCGCACTGCAGTTCTTCCGTGACGATGCGCGGCTGGAGCCGAGCACGGCGTTCGACCTGGGTGAATTGCTGTCGACGGTGGTGGATGACTTCAGGGATGCAGGCATGGACATCCGCCTCAGCGGCCCGCGCCGCTGCGTCTATACGGGCCGGCCCATCGGCATCAAACGGGTGGTGGTGAACCTGATCGACAACGCAGTGAAGTACGGCTGTGAGCCGACCGTGCAGCTGCACGTTGCTGACGAGCACCTCGTCATTGCGGTGCTTGACCGAGGGCCGGGCATTGCTGAGCCGCTCCAGGCGCGCGTTTTTGAGCCGTTCTACCGCATCGAAGGCTCGCGCAACAAGGACACCGGCGGGGTGGGCCTTGGCTTGCCGGCGGCGCGCGCCATCGTGCTGGAGCAGGGCGGCAGCGTGACCCTGAGCAACCGCCAGGGTGGCGGGCTCGAGGTCAGGGTCACACTGCCTGTCGGTTGACCGGGCCGCCGTGCTCAGAGCCCCAGGTCACTGAGGCCAGGGTGATCGTCCGGGCGCCGGCCCAGGGGCCAGTGGAACTTGCGATCCGCTTCGGCTATGGGTTGCTCATTGATACTCGAATGGCGGTTGTGCATCAGGCCATCGTCGGCGAACTCCCAGTTCTCGTTACCATACGCGCGGAACCATTGGCCGCTGTCATCGTGGTACTCGTAGGCGTAACGCACGGCAATGCGGTTGCCGGTGAAGGCCCACAGCTCCTTGATCAGGCGATACTCCAGCTCATGGTTCCACTTGCGTGTCAGAAAGGCCTGCACCTCGGCCCGGCCACGGAGGAACTCGACGCGGTTACGCCACACCGTATCGGGCGTGTAGGCGAGCGCCACCTTGGCCGCGTCGCGGCTGTTCCAGCCGTCTTCGGCGAGGCGGACTTTTTCGATGGCGGTTTCGCGGGTGAAGGGGGGCAGCGGTGGGCGGGGCATCGTAGGCACTCCTGAGGTGATTTGCACCTGTTCAGAGTAGTCACCGAGTCTGGTGAGGAGAATGGGGGCGTTTGACACTTCATAGTTGCGGGCTGCGGAACAATGCGCTGTACGGGGTAATATCGAGTTCTGGCACCGTAACGCAACCCAGGTTCAGCCGGCTCAGTCCCAGTGCGGCGCCAGGCCGTCGGGGCTGACTTCGCGGCCATTGCGCTCGAGGGTGGCAATGCGCGCCATGTCGTCGGTATCCAGGTGCAGGTCACGGGCGAGCAGGTTGCTGGCCAGGTTTTCGCGCTTGGTGGAGGACGGGATTACCGCATAACCCAGTTGCAGGGCCCAGGCCAGCGCGACCTGCGCGACGGTGGCTTTGTGCTTGGCGGCGATTTCGGCCAGCAGCGGGTCCTTCAGGACCTTGCCATAGGCCAGGGTCATGTAGGAGGTGACGGTGATGCCCTGTTCCTTGAGGAAAGCGCTCAGCGCGCTGTTTTGCAGATAAGGGCTGAGCTCGATCTGGTTGGTGGCGATTTCGCCCTTGCCCACCACTTCGATGGCCTGGCGGGCCAGGTCGATGTTGAAGTTGGACACACCGATCTGGCGGGTCAGGCCCAGCGCCTTGGCCTCAGCCAGTGCAGTCATGTATTCGGGCAGCTCGATGCCATTGCCCGGTGCGGGCCAGTGGATCAGCAACAAGTCGACATAGTCGGTGCGCAGTTTGGCCAGGCTTTCGCGCAGGCTGGGGATCAGTTTGTCGGCTGCATAGTTGTCGACCCAGATCTTGGTGGTGATGAACAGCTCGCTGCGCGCCACGCCGCTTTCGGCAATGGCCTGGCCCACGTCGGCTTCGTTCTTGTAGATCTGTGCGGTGTCGATGGCGCGGTAGCCCAGTTGCAGTGCCGAGCTGACCGAGTCGATGACGGCTTGGCCGGTAAGGCGGAAGGTGCCCAGGCCGAAAGAGGGAATGCTCATGGAGGTGCTCCTGTTGAGTGAGACTGTTCGAGTGGGCAGCAGTGTGCGGGGTTCAGGTGAAATGATTAAGGCGGGTCTGGGCGAAGGTCATTTGACTTGTAGTCACGAATGGCGGGGGTGACCGTGATCAAGTCGCGGGCAATCCATCGATTGCCGCCCTGGTTGACTTAAGTAGTGCGGCTGCCCGGCGCACCGCTGTTTAGCTGCGGGCTGAACCTCCAACCGGAAAATGCCGCCCATGACCACGCCATCGCAGCAACCCAATCTCACCGACACCCTCATCGCCAGCCTATTACCCACCTGGCTCAGCACGGCCTCACTCGATCAGCTGGGCAAGTTGCGGACAAGCCTGCAGTACCAACAGCGCACCCAGCACAGGCTGGCGACGCTGTTTTCCCGCGTTACCCCGTTGGATACCTTCGCCGAGGCGTTGCTTGACCAGGCATTGAGCGAGCGACAGGTGCCTGGGCTTGATGTGCGGCAGGTGAAGTTGCGGCGCACCACCATCCTTCCTGGTTCGTCTACCGTACCTGGCGGGTTGGGCCAGTCGCAGACCGAGGTCAGCGAGGTGACGTTGCTGGTTGCTGCGCTGCACAACTTCGCCGAACAGGAAGCCGCGCCCGCAGGCTCGCTGCAGACCCAGGTGATCGTTGACGCTGAAGGCACGGTGCAGGCGCTTGACCCGCAAACCTACGTTGCGCTATGCCGAAGCGTGGATGTCGGGGGGCAGTACCAGGGGCATCTTGAATCCATACTGCTGGCGCCGGGCGTGCCGGGTACGCAGGTAGCCGCATTGCTCGAAGAAAGCGCCCGCGCCAACCTGGAGGCCGACGTGCGCCTGGCGGCAGCCAAAGGTGAAATCGATGAGCGCACGTACTTGCAATGCCTGCCGGTCATTGCGGAAGTTGCCGTGGTGGCGTCCGACCCAACCCGTTTGCTGCCCTTCGAGCTGCGCCTGCTGGGCAAGTTGATGCGCGGGATGGTGGCGTTCGAAGCGCGCCAGGAGGGGCTGCCGAGCGCACCGCTCGAGGGGGTGGTGCTGTGGGTGCCGGATGATGTTCATGGTGCGTTGCAACGTTATGATTGCTGGGATGACCTGTGGCAGGCCCTGGGCCAAAGGTGCCGGCAGGACGGCTATCCTGCCTTCATTCAGCGCTTCGTCAGTGAGCGCGACCGGTGCGCCTTCAGCCAGACACTGCAACGTTTGTTGCAGACCCATACCAACAGCCAGACAGTCCAGCTCGATGGCCGCAGCCAGGCGATCGAAGGGCAGCTGTTTCAGCATGTACGCCAGGTGCGTATCGATACGCTGCTTGACGATGCGTGCGTGCTGGCCACACCCACTGCCAAGGCCAACCAGGCAGAGCGCGAGCGGCGCATGGGCGACTATGCCAGTGCAGGTCTTGACCTGTTGGGGCTGGCCAGCCTGTTCGTCCCCGTGCTTGGCCTGCCGTTGTTGGGTATCGCTGCGGTGCAGGCCAGCCATGAGGTTTATGAAGGGTATGCCGACTGGCAGCTAGGGGACCGGGAAGGCGCGCTGAATCACCTGTGGGGCGTTGCCGAAAACCTGGCCGCAGGGGTGGCATTGGCGTCGATCGGTTTGGTAGCAGGGCGCCTGATCGAACGGTCTGCCTACGTGGACGCATTGATGCCGGTGTTGACCGAAAACCATGGGTTGCGCCTGATCGATGCAGCTCTGCCAGGCTACGCGCTGCCAGATGGAGGACTGGCCGTTGGCGAGCGGGCCGAGGTGGTGGGACAGATGCGCTTGCGTACCCACCTGGCGACCTACCAGGTGGTCGAGGATGCTAAAGGGGCGGGCTTGCGCATCCGCCACCCCAGCAGGGCGCAGGCCTACTCGCCGTTGCTCGACGGCAATGGCGAGGGCGGTTGGCGCCATCAGTTGGAAACCCCACAGTATTGGCAGGGTTCTACGCAACTGATGCAACGCTTGAACAGTGCCTGGGCGGCGCTCGAGCCACTGACTGCCGAGCATGTCATGCGCATTACAGGCTTCGATGAAGCGCGTCTGCGCCGCTTGCACCTTGAGCATGCGCCAGCGCCTGCACGGTTGCAGGATGCTGTGCAGCGCTACCAGTTGCATGCACAGCATCCCGCGTTGCACGGTGACGCTTTCGAGCTGCACCTGAGTGGGCTGCAGGCCCCTGCAGAACCCGCCGAGCGGGTGTTGAGGCGCGACTTCCCCGGCCTGACGCCGCGTGGCGCGCGGGAGATCACCCAGCGTGCGGGGCCCGAAGTGATCGAAGCCATGAACAGCAGCCAACGCGTGCCGCTTGCCTTGGCCACCGAAGCACGCTGGCTGTTGCGTGATTGCCGCTTGGATCGTGCCTGCGCAGGGTTCTATCAGGCGGCAGCGGTGAATGCTGACACCGAGCGGTTGGCGCTGGGCCTGATCGCAGAGGCGGCACCGTGGCCGCAAACCGTGCGGGTCGAGCTGCGCAGCGAGCGCCTGGACGGCGATCTGCTCGCCCAGTCCGGTGCACAGGATGCCAGCCAAGTGAGGTACATCGTCAGGCGTGGCCAGGGTTACCAGGCTCTGCATGAGTCGGGGGCGCCACTGCCGTCGGCGAGCGAAAATGACAGCCTCTGCCAGGCGCTATGGTGGCACCTCGATGAGGCGCAGAAGCAGGTGCTTGGCGAGGGTGTAGCTACGGCTGAGCAGCTTGGCCATACCTTGGCCATTCGCGCTGGCGAACCACGGGAGCGCGCGGCAACGTTGCTTGGCATGGCGCCGGCAGAGGGGGCTGTACGCCCGCCAGTGCGCCTTGGCGATGGTCGACTGGGCTACCCGCTGAGTGGTGGCGATGCCTCGCGCCCACTGCGCGGTCAGGTATTCACCACGGCAGACCTGCGTGCCCGCCAGTCCATTCGCACTGGGCTGCACCAGTTGTTCACGCATCGCTCGGCAAGGGATGTGATGTGGTTGGCGATGCAGCTGGAGCAGAGGCCGGGCCGCACGGTCTGGACAGCGTTCAGTGACCTGGCCAGGCAGGTCGAGCGGCTAGACCTCAGCCTGCGTGGTTGGCGGGGGCAAGCCACGCCGGAAAATTACCATCGCCGCCAGCGCGTCGGGCAACTGATTCGTGAGGCGTGGGAGCCTGATTTCTATGGCCCCGGCGGTGTGGAGGAATTGGTAGTACGCAATGAGCCAGTCGAGGGCCTGCCCCTGCTGCCAGCTGATATCCAGTTCGCGAACCTGCACCGACTGTGCTTGAGCAATCTCAGGTTGACCTCGCTGGAGGATGATTTCCTTGGCCGTTTCACCCAGTTGCGGAGCCTGCGATTGAGTGGCAACAAACTGACTGCGGTGCCTGGCTTGAGCGGCCTGCGCCGTTTGATCAGCCTGGACCTGCAGCACAACCGCTTGACCACCGTCGATGGGGTTCAGCCTATGTCGTCGCTGACGCAACTGATCTTGAATGACAACGAGGTCAGTGAGGTGCCTGGGTTGGCAACGCTAACCAGACTCACCCGTCTGGATCTGCGGCGCAACCGGCTGACTGCGCTTGAGGGTGTGGAGGGCCTGACGCTGCTGACTCAGTTGGACCTGAGTGACAACCTGTTGTCTGGCCTTCCCGATCAGATTCACAGGTTGATCCGGCTACAGTATCTGAACCTGAGCAATAACCAGTTCGCGTCGTTGCCAGCGGGTGTCGAGCGCATGGTCGGGTTGACCAAGTTGAACCTTGCCGGCAATCGCCTTGACCAACTGCCGGAGGCGTTAGGCGGGCTGAGCCGGTTGTTGCAGCTGCACGTGGCCGAGAACAGGCTAGTGAATGTCCCGGCGGCCATTGGTAACCTGACCAGCCTTAAAATCCTCAATTTGCGCGGCAACCAGCTCACCGCGATACCCGAGGGCCTGGAACGGCTGAGACAGCTGACCGAACTGTACCTGGGCGATAACCAGATCGTCATCGATGTCTCAGGCGGCCAACGCCTGGAAGCGTTCAGCGCGTTGCGAACCTTCAGCTTGAATGGCAACCCGATCGGCATGATCCCGCCACTGCGTAACCTCGACCACCTGGCCCATCTGTCGCTGCGCTCGACAGGCCTGAGGGAATTTCCATTGGCTTTTCTGGAGCATCATCCGCAGCTGTACGTGGACCTTGCCGATAATCTGATCGTCGAATTGAGCGAGCGGGCCTTGATCTGGATTCGCCAGCACCCGAACCGGCTCAACATCAACAACAATCCCCTTGATGAGCAGGTGCTGGCACGTTGGCGTGCCGCGCGGGTGCAGTTCGACACGCTAAGCCAGCACGGTTGATTCAAGGGCTGCCGCTGCCAGTGGGGCGGTTTGCAATAGTTACCGCCAGCCCCCCGCTTGGCAGTGGTGCAATCGCAGCTCTCGCCATAAGGAGCCTGTGATGCAGACCCCGCCATTTCCCGAAGCGTCAACAGATGCCTTGATTGCCAGTCGCTTGCCTGCCTGGCTGACCGAGGCCCCACTCGATACCCTTTACGCGTTACACGAAAGCCAGCGCCGTCAACAGCAGGTACAGCAGCTACTGCACGACCTGCTGGCGCAGATCGCACCGCTGGACGTCTTCGCCGCCCCATTGCTGGAACACGCACTGCAAGCGCAGCATCAGCTGACGCTCGATGTGCGTCAGGCCAGATTGCGACGCAGAACCTTGCAGCGCTTCCCCTCGCACATTGCGCACGTGCCAGATGGGGTCAAAGAACAGGTTTATGAACACAGCTTGCTGCAATCGGCCTTGCATAACTTCACCGAGGGCGAAACATTCGCCAGCGCAATCATGCAGGGGACCGCGGTGCTGGATGCAACCGGGCAGCCTTGTTCGCTTGCTCCCAAGGCATTCTTCAGGCTGTGCCGCTCGCTCGACCTCGGTGGCCAGTACCAGTCGTACCTCCAGGCGCACCTGACACCAGCAGGGGAGGCCGGTCGTCAACTCGAAGCACTGATCGAGGAGGGCTTGCGTGCAAACCTGGAGGCGGCGTTGCGGTTATCGCTGGTCAACGGGGAAATTGCGCAGCACGCTTATGAACATTGTGCTGCGCTGGTTGCGCTGTTTTCATCCGAGGCGTTTTCGGCTTCAGGGCTGCGGCCCATGCAACTGCGGGTATTCGGTCAGCGGGTACGCGGTGCGGTGGCGTTTGAAATCACTCATCAGGAGGCCACTGGTGAGGTATTCGAGGGGATATTGTGCTGGATCCCCGATGACCCTCAAGGCCCCTTGACCTGGTACCCGTCCTGGGATGTCTTGTACTTGACCTTGGGCAAGCAGTTTCGCTTGCCTGGGTACGTCGAGTTCTTTCAGCGGTTCATCGGTGCACGTGACCTGCAAGCCTACGTGCGCGCCCTGGATAACGCGCTGAAAGCCACCGACCGGGATGTGCCGGTCGAGCTTGACGGGCGTCATGAAGCAATCGAGCTGCCGCTGTTCGAGCATTTGCGCACGCAGCAGATCGACACCCTGCTGGACAACGCCAAGGTGCACGGCGTGCCCACTGCAGAAGTGGATGCGCAGGTACGCGACAGGCGCCTGCATTTCTACCTGAGTTTTGCCCTTGATGCGTTGGGCCTGGCAAGTTTCGCGCTGCCCGTGCTGGCTTTGCCGCTGCTGGGCATCACTGCGCTGCAGGTGGCGGATGAGGTCTACGAGGGTTATGCCGATTGGCAACTGGGGGACCGCCAGGGCGCTCTGGAACATGTGTATGCGGTTGCAGAAACCGTGGCCATGACCGCTGTGAATGCTGGTGCAGGCGCAGCATCGCACCGGCTGGCGCGTAACGTACGGGTCGAAACGTTGGTGCCGGTGCATGCGGTTGATGGCACGGTGAAGTTGTGCGACCTCGACTTGCCAGGGTATGCCGTTCAACACCAAGGCACCGTCGGCACGGTGGTCACGGTGCAAGGCGCAGAAGTGGTGCGTACCCCCCTGGCCAGCCATGTGACCTCAGCAGACGGCGAAACCCAGCAGCGCCGTATCCGGCACCCCACGCGCAGCAATGCCTACGCACCGTTGCTTGAAGGCAACGATGCCGGTGGCTGGCAGCATGAACTTGAGACCCCACATGAATGGCACGGCAGTGTTCAGCTGTTCAAGGATCTCGCTGCAGATTGGGCGAACCTCGACGAGCAGGCCATACATAACGTGATGCGGGCCACAGGGCTCAATGAAGACCTGTTGCGCCGATTGCATGTGGAACACGCCTCGCCCCCGGCCCGCGTGTTGGATGCGCTGCAGCGGCAACAGTTGCACACGCAGTTGCCAGGGCTGCAAGGCGAGGGCTTCGAGCTGCAGTTGCTGGCGCAGCAGCCCTGGCCGTCCGAGGCCGAAACCCTGCTGCGTCGGGATTTCCCCGGGTTGTCGGTGCTGGGCGCGCGGGAGATCATCGCACACGCTGGTGAAGACCTGGTCGAGCAGTTGCAGGCGCACCAGCGTGTACCGCTGGCCTTGGCCGAGCACGCGCGCTGGTACTTGCGCGATACGCGCCTGGACCGCGCTTGCGCGGGGCTGCTGCAAGCCGCAGCGATCAATCGTGATACCGAGCAACTGGCGCTGGGCCTGATCGCTGACCGTGCTCCTTGGCGCGGCGTGCGCATCGAGGTGCGCGGCGATACGCACTTGGGCGCACGGTCTGCCTGGGCCGGTGCGCAAGAAGCTAGTGAAGTCCGTAGCGTAGTCAGAACTGCCCATGGCTATCAGGCGTTGGATGCGCACGGTGTCCCGCTGCCATCGGCAACGGCCGAAGACTCTTTGTTCCAGGCCCTGTTGCTGCAACTTGACCCTTGGCAGAAGCGGGCGTTGGGTAACGCTGGCGACTCACCTGAGGCGCTGGCTGAGGCGCTGTCGCTGTGGGCCGGTGAGCAGCGCGATCATGCCGCAGCGCTGTTGGGCATGGCGCCGATCGGGCGTGGTTTCAGGCCACCGGTACGGCTCGGCGATGGTCGCCTGGGCTACCCGCTGAGCGGGCGTGGCGAGAGCAGCGATCGTGCGTTGCGGCGCGGTATCCAACGGCTGTTCCCCGACATTGACTCAAGTACGATGGCACGCTTCGCGCAAGACGCCCGCGCGCTTGGGCTGACCCCTTGGAACTACTACCTGCGCCTGTGTGAAGAGCTGCGTGCCCTGGATCAGGCATTGGGCCTGTGGCGGCGACAATCGTCCGGGCCGATCCAGTTGCTCAGACGGGTGCGTATGGCACGGCGGATTCGTCATGCCTGGCAACGACGCGTGCACGATGTTGAAGGGCATCCAGCACTGACGTTGGAAGGCACGCGCCTGGGCACCCTGCCGGAACTGCCAGAAACGGTGCGTTTTGATCATGTGACCACGCTTACCCTGCGTAGCCTGGATCTGACAACTGTCGACTCGGCTTTTCTCGCCCGCTTTCCCAATGTGCATCGTCTGGATTTGTCGTCTAACCGGTTGGCATCGATACCCGAAACTGCCGCATTGACGCAGCTTCGGCAGATTGATCTGCGCGACAACCTCATCGTTGATATCAGCGAAGCGCAGGCGAACGCGCTGCGCGCCAACCCCGAACGGGTGCATTTGCTGGGTAATCCGCTATCGGCAGTAGCACGCGAGCGGCTGGCGCTGGGGGCGCCTGCAGTACCACTCGAGCAGGGCGCAGGAAGCAGTGAGCGCTGGTTCGAAGGGGTGAGCGAGCACGAAGCGGCACTGCATCGCAGCCAGTGGCAGGCGCTAGAGCATGAGGCTGGCAGCGGCGGGTTCTTCGCATTTCTCGATGCGTTGCTGGCTAGCGAGAAGTTTGCGCTTGAACCCGCAGAGATGCGGCGTCGGGTAGGCGAGTTGATAAGCGCCATGTACCACCATGCTCACATTCGACAGGCAATTTTCCTGCAAGCGGCTGTGCCTCGCAGCAACGTCGACCTTGATGCCCTCATCATCAGGTTGCAGGTTGCATTGCGTACCGATGGGGTGCACGGCCGGCGTATCGAGCGTGAGCTGCGTAGCCTTGGGCGTGAACTGTTCAGGCTCGATCAGGTGAACCGCTTTGCTGCACGTCATATGGACGGCCTGCGTCTGCGCGCCGTGTCATTCAACCCGAGTGAGATCTACCTGGCATTTCGGGCACAGCTCGCAGAGCAGTTGGGCATTTATGGCCAGCCGACGTACTTGAGTTTCAGGCACATCGAGCATGTGACGCCAGATGATCTTGTCGGGGCCGAAGCAGCTGTGTACGAGGCCGAGACGGCCGAGGCGCTCAGCCAGTTCCTGGCGCAGCAGGCGTTCTGGGAAGATCACGTTCGGGTTGCTTACGACGATCAGTTTGCCGTCATCCGTCAGGCCTACGCTGAACGACAAGCCGCACTTGCCGCAGACCAAGGCCACGATCAGGGGGCGCCAGAAGCGTTGGCGCGCATCACCGAACAGCGCCGGGAGGAGGAGCAGGCACTGACGCTGACACTAGCCCGCGGCAGTTACTGGACATGGTATCGGCTCCACCCTCCCCAGGGGCCTGGCACCCGGGCGTTTGCGCACCTGTCGAGGCGGCTTGAAACAAGCCTGGCGCTATGGCGCGGTTTTCCGGGCGAGCCAGAGCATGCAGCGCGGTCCCATGTCGCGGATGTACTGCGCACGTTCTGGCAGTCGAATTATCGCGAAGACGGACCGTCCCTGGGCACAACCCGCACGGGAATGACCATCAGTTCTTTGCCAGTGCTGCCCGGCGGCATCATGTTCGACCGGCTACGAGCCTTGTCTCTGGGCAATCATCAGCTTTCGACCATCGAGCCTGATTTCCTGCGTCATTTCCCCAATCTGGAGGTCTTGCAGCTGTCTGGCAACCGACTGACCGAGCTTGGCGGGCTGCAACACCTGCCGCAGTTGCGCAGCTTGGACCTTGGCGGAAATCTGCTTGAGACGGTGACAGGGTTGCAGCACCTGACCCTCCTGACCGATCTGGACCTCAGTGGCAACCACCTGGAGCAACTGCCGGCCGGAGTCGAGCAGTTGGCCCAACTGGCCAGCCTGGACCTTTCGTTCAATCGGCTCAACGTACTCGATGAGCGCATCGGGCAGTTGGCAAGCCTTGAGAACCTGCAGTTGAGCGGTAACCTGCTGAGCAGTGTGCCCAGCAGCCTTGGCAACCTTGCCCAACTGAATATTCTCAACCTTGGCGCGAACCGCTTTGCCACTGTCCCGGAGCATTTGAATCATCTGGGCAGGCTGACCCAGCTGTACCTGCACGACAATGTGATAACCCTCGATGCAGCAAGCCAGTTGCGCCTGGAGTGGTTCTCCCGGTTGGAAGTCCTGGACTTTGATGGAAACCCGTTGGGTGTGGCCCCTCAGTTGCGCTACAACGTTCACCTGCAGTACGTGTCGTTGCGTGCAACGGGCTTGCGCAGTGTTCCGCTGGCGTTGATGCAGCGCTACCCGGACCTGGTCGTGGACCTGCGTGGTAACCGCATTGCGACGCTTGGCGAGGACGCGTTGAACTGGATCGAAGCCCACCCGGAAACGATCAATCTCGAACACAATCAGCTGAACGAAGAGGTCATGCAGCGAATACGCGAGGCGCTGGCACGGGTGCAGGCCGAATGGGCCAGGGCGCTAGAGCAGCAGCAAGCCACTGCGAGCAGGAAACCCCGGGGCCGCAGAGGCTGAAAAGCGGTGTTGCGTGGGTTGCGGTAGAAGAAAGGGTACGGCCCGCCGGGTGGTGGGCCGTACTTGCAGCGGTCAGCGGCGGCGGAACAGCGGCAGCGGTTGATCGGTGGCGCCCTGATAGGTCACCGAGAAGTCTTTCAGACCTTCCAGTGCATCTTCCGGGTCCTTGTCGGCACGGATGGCAAACGCATCGAAACCGCAACGGGCCATGAAGAACAGCTGGTCGCGCAGAACGTCGCCGATGGCGCGCAGCTCGCCTTTGAACTGGTAGCGGTCACGCAGCAGGCGCGCGTTGGAGTAGTTGCGCCCATCAGTGAAGGCCGGGAAGTTCAGGGCGATGACCTGGAAGTGCTGCACGTCCTCGCCGATCTCTTCCGCTTCCTCGTCGCTGTCCAGCCACACGCCCAGGCCGCCGTCGCGGGCCTTGAGCACGTGGGCATGGTCACGCCACAGTTGCAGCGGGACGATGTAATCGTCGCAGTTGCTCAGCTCGTCGAGGGTGGTTTCCTTGGGCAGCAGGTGCCAGGTTTCGTCGACGATCTGGTTGTTCTTAATGATTCGCTGCATAGACGCGTTCCTTGAAGGGGTCGATGCCGATACGCTGGTAGGTGTCGATGAAGCGCTCTTCCTCGGTACGTTGTTCGACGTACACGGCGATCAGCTTTTCAATCACGTCGGCCATGGCGTCCTGGGCGAAGGATGGGCCGAGGATCTTGCCCAGGCTCGCGTCACGCGCAGCGTTGCCGCCCAGGGACACCTGGTAGAACTCCTCGCCTTTCTTGTCCACGCCGAGGATGCCGATGTGGCCCACGTGGTGGTGGCCGCAGGCGTTCATGCAGCCAGAGATGTTGAGGTCGATCTCGCCGATGTCGAACAGGTAGTCCAGGTCGTCGAAACGGCGCTGGATGGATTCGGCGATCGGGATCGACTTGGCGTTGGCCAGCGAGCAGTAGTCACCCCCCGGGCAGCAGATGATGTCGGTCAACAGGCCGATGTTCGGCGTGGCGAAGCCACCTTCACGCAGCTCCTGCCACAGGGCGTGCAGCTGGCGCTGCTCGACGTCGGCGAGGATGATGTTCTGCTCGTGCGAGGTGCGCAGGAAGCCAAAGCTGTAGCGCTCGGCGAGGTCCGCCACGGCGTCCAGCTGCTTGTCGGTCAGGTCGCCAGGGGCAACGCCGGTGGGCTTCAGCGACAAGGTCACGGCCACGTAGCCAGGGCGCTTGTGGGCGCGGGTGTTGCGCGAGCGCCAGCGAGCGAAACCTGGGTATTCGGCGTCCTGGGCACTGTAATCGACGTTGTCGAGGGCCAGGTAGTCCGGGTCGACGAAGTGGCGCGACACGCGCTGGACTTCATCTTCGGTCAGGGTGCTGCTGCCGCCACGCAGGTGGACCATTTCGGCCTCGACCTTCTCGGCGAACACTTCAGGCGTCAGCGCCTTGACCAGAATCTTGATCCGCGCCTTGTACTTGTTGTCACGGCGACCGTAACGGTTGTACACGCGCAGGATGGCGTCCAGGTAGCTGATCAGGTCCTGCCAGGGCAGGAACTCGTTGATGAACGAGCCGACCACCGGGGTACGGCCCAGGCCGCCGCCCACCAGCACGCGGAAGCCAAGCTCGCCGGCTTCGTTGCGCACCGGCTCCAGGCCGATATCGTGCACTTCGATGGCAGCGCGGTCTTCCTTCGAGCCGTTGATGGCAATCTTGAACTTGCGCGGCAGGTAGGCGAATTCCGGGTGGAAGGTGGTCCACTGACGGACGATCTCGCACCACGGGCGCGGGTCGATCAGCTCATCTGCGGCGACACCGGCGAACTGGTCGGTGGTGGTGTTGCGCAGGCAGTTGCCGCTGGTCTGGATCGCGTGCATCTGCACGGTGGCCAGCTCGGCAAGGATGTCCGGGATGTCTTCCAGCGCCGGCCAGTTGTACTGCACGTTCTGGCGGGTGGAAATGTGGGCGTAGCCCTTGTCGTAGTCGCGAGCGATCTTGGCCAGTGTGCGGACCTGGCGGGCGTTCAGCTGGCCATAAGGCACGGCGACGCGCAGCATCGGCGCGAAACGTTGGATATACAGGCCGTTCTGCAGGCGCAGAGGGCGGAATTCTTCTTCGCTCAGCTCACCGGCCAGGTAGCGGCGGGTCTGATCACGGAACTGCTTGACGCGGTCCTCGATGATCCGCTGATCGTACTCGTCGTATACGTACATAAAAGTCCTGTCTCAGGCTGCATGCAGCTATTCGCGCGCACGGCCGCGCACTCCGGTTCGGAGCTGGGAAACGATATCAGAGTGTGTTTATGCGCTAAAGTGATGTTTTTGCATATGAAAAGAACCAAACGAACTAAGTGAGACTGACTGGCATTTGTTCGTCAACGCGGGTCGTAGGTTTATACTCGCGGGTTTGTTGCAAGGGGTGTAACCGCATGCTCAAGGCGCTCTGCCAAAGCTTGTGCCTGAGCCTGCCGTTGGCAGCCAATGCGCAGGCTGCTTCAGTCGTGTTCCTTAACCCGGGCCTTTCGAACGAGACATTCTGGGTTGGCTATTCGCGCTTCATGCAGGCGGCGGCCGACGACCTGGGCCTGACGCTGCGGGTGGAATACAGCGAACGCAGCGCCGAACGTGCGCTGAACCAGGCACGGGCGCTGCTCAAAGGCCCGCAGCGCCCGGACTACCTGGTGCTGGTCAACGAGCAGTACGTGGCGCCGGAAATCATCCGGCTGTCCCAGGGCACCGGGGTCAAGCTGTTTCTGGTCAATAACGGCCTGACCGCCAGCCAGGCGCAGAGCATCGAGGCCCAGCCCGAGAAGTATGCCCAGGTACTGGGCACGTTGATCACCAACGACGAGCAAGCCGGTTACCAGATGCTGCACGAGATGGTCGCCCTGCTGCCGCCGAGCAACGAGCCGGTGGACCTCGTGGCGTTTGCCGGGGTCAAGACCACCCCCGCCTCGCAGCTGCGTGAAGCGGGCATGCGCCGCGCCTTGGCCGACTTCCCCCAGGTGCGCTTGCGCCAGGTGGTGTATGGCGGCTGGAACCGGCAGCGTGCATTCGAGCAGGCGCAACTGCTGTTGCAGCGCTACCCGGGCACACGCCTGGTGTGGTCGGCCAACGACGAGATGGCCTTCGGCGCCATGCAGGCGTTCGAGGCTGCCGGGCGAATACCGGGGCGGGATGCGGTATTCAGCGCCGTCAACAGCTCGCCGCAAGCGCTGCGTGCGCGCATCGACGGGCGTCTGGGCGTGCTCATGGGCGGGCATTTCACCTTGGGTGGTTGGGCCATGGTCATGCTCAATGACGATGCGCAGGGGCTGCCGATCAATCGGGACGGGCGGCGTGAGCACAGTGTGCCGGTGCTGCAGTCGATTGACCCGGACAAGGCCCGACGCTGGCTCAAGCTGCTCGGACGTGACGACTACGGCGTCGACTTTCGACGCTACAGCGCTGAAGGCCGTCCATCCGATTTTCAGTATCCCTTCCTGACTTCCCCTGTGGACTATTGATCTGCCTGGCGCGACTAACGAAAAACCCTGCTTGAGGGAAGGGCATTGCTCGTCTTTACTGCTTTGGGTGAAGTGCATTCCCATAACCACTACAAGAGGCAATGCAATGGGAAACTCAACCAAGGTCCGCAAAGCTGACAGCAGTGTCGATGCCTGGGCGATTCTGTGCTTGATCGTGCTGGTGGTCGTTACCGCCGTGTATTGGGTCAGCCACCAGTAGACTTCCCTTCAGACCGTGATGCAGCCTGAGCGCCTGCGGGGTGGATGCCTGCAGGCGTTTTCATTCAGGCTGAACGTCAGCGTGCCGTCAGGTGCATGGCCAGCTGCACCAACCCGATCAGCAGCAGAATGAACAGCAGGGTGAACACCGTGCCCATGGCAATGAAGTGGCTGGCCTTGCCGTGGGTGAAGTCGCGCGCGCGGTTCTTGCCGCTTTGCACGCCGAAGGCGGCGGCGAGGATGCTGTGCAGCATTTGCCAGAAGGTGGGGGGCTTGCCTTGGCTTGAGTCGTCCATGGTGGCTCCTGGGTTTCGGAGGCAATCAGGGACAGTGTAGGCAATGCCAGGGTAGTTGGCTTTGCTGGCCCTTTCGCGGTTAAAGCCGCGAAAGGGCCAGCAGAGTCTTAGTTGTCGTACCCGAGGTTAGGTGCCAACCAACGCTCGCTCACGCTCACTTCCTGGCCCTTGCGCGCGCTGTAGCGCTCGATCTGGTCCTTGTCTACCTTGCCCACGGCAAAGTACTGCGCCTGCGGGTGGGCAAAATACCAGCCACTGACCGCCGCCGCCGGGAACATCGCGAAGTGTTCGGTCAGGAACACGCCGCTTGCGCCGGTCTCGCCAATGGCCGTGCCATCGAGCAGGCGGAACAAGGTTTCTTTCTCGGTGTGGTCCGGGCAGGCCGGGTAGCCTGGGGCAGGGCGGATGCCGCTGTACTGCTCCTTGATCAACGCCTCGTTGTCCAGGTGTTCGTCACGGGCGTAACCCCAGTGCTCTTTGCGCACCTGTTCGTGCAGCCACTCGGCGCAGGCTTCGGCCAGGCGGTCGGCCAAGGCCTTGACCATGATCGAGCTGTAGTCGTCGCCCTTGTCCTGATAAGCCTTGGCCACTTCCTCGGCGCCGATGCCGGCGGTGGTGATGAAGCCGCCGACGTAGTCGGTGACACCGCTGCCCTTCGGCGCGACGAAGTCGGCCAACGACCAGTTCGGCTTGCCGTCGGGCTTGATGGTCTGCTGGCGTAGGTGGTGCAGGGTCGCCAGCGGCTGGCCGTCGTCGCCATACACCTCGATATCGTCATCGGCGACCTGATTGGCCGGCCAGAAGCCGAACACTGCGCGGGCACTGATCAACTTCTCGTCGATCAGCTTGTCGAGCATCTCGCGGGCATCTTTGTACAGCGCTGTGGCCGCTTCGCCGACCACTTCGTCGGTGAGGATGCGCGGGAACTTGCCGGCCAGGTCCCAGGAGATGAAGAAGGGGGTCCAGTCGATGTACTCGGCCAGGGTCCGCAGGTCGATGTCCTGCAGCACCTTGACGCCGGTGAAGGAGGGCACTGCGGGCTGGTAGCCGGCCCAGTCGTATTGCGGCTTGGCGGCAATCGCCTTGGCGTAGCTCAGGCGCTCGGTACGGGCACTGCGGTTGGCCGTGCGCTCGCGGACATCGACGTAGTCCAGGCGGGTCTTTTCGACGAAGCCGGGTTTGAGCTCCTTGGACAGCAACTGGGTCGCTACGCCGACGGCGCGCGAAGCGTCGGTGACGTAGATCACCGCGTCGTTGCTGTACTTGGGCTCGATCTTCACGGCCGTGTGCGCCTTGGACGTGGTTGCACCACCGATCATCAGCGGCAGGTTGAAGCCCTGGCGCTGCATTTCGCGGGCAACGTGGACCATCTCGTCCAGCGACGGGGTAATCAGGCCGGACAGGCCGATGATGTCGCATTTCTCGTCGCGTGCGGTTTGCAGAATCTTCTCTGCCGGCACCATCACGCCGAGGTCGACGATGTCGTAACCGTTACAGCCCAGGACCACGCCGACGATGTTCTTGCCGATGTCGTGCACGTCGCCCTTGACCGTGGCCATCAAGATTTTGCCCTTGGCCTCGGGCTTGTCGCCTTTTTCGGCCTCGATGAACGGGATCAGGTGGGCTACGGCCTGCTTCATCACGCGTGCCGACTTGACCACCTGGGGCAGGAACATCTTGCCGGCACCGAACAGGTCGCCGACCACGTTCATGCCGCTCATCAGCGGGCCTTCGATGACCTCGATGGGCCGCGCGCATTGCTGGCGGCATTCTTCGGTGTCTTCGACGATGTGCGCAGTGATGCCTTTGACCAGGGCGTGTTCCAGGCGCTTGCCGACCGGCAGTGAGCGCCAGGCCTCGTTCTCGACTTCCTTGGTGGCGCCGCCGCCTTTGTAGTCGTCGGCAATGGTCAGCAGTGCATCGGTGCCTTCCGGGGTGCGGTTGAGCACCACGTCTTCGACCTTGTTGCGCAGGTCGGCCGGGATCTCGTCGTAGATCTCCAACTGGCCGGCGTTGACGATACCCATGGTCAGGCCGTTGCGGATGGCGTGGAACAGGAACACCGAGTGGATCGCTTCACGCACCGGGTTGTTGCCTCGGAACGAGAACGACACGTTGGACACCCCGCCCGAGCTCAGCGCGTGCGGCAGGTGGTCACGGATGTAGGCGCAGGCTTCGATGAAGTCGACGGCATAGTTGTTGTGCTCTTCGATGCCGGTGGCGACGGCGAAGATGTTCGGGTCGAAGATGATGTCTTCCGGCGGGAAGCCCACTTCGTTGACCAGGATGTCGTAGCTGCGCTTGCAGATTTCTTTCTTGCGCGCGGCGGTGTCGGCCTGGCCGACCTCGTCGAAGGCCATCACCACCACGGCGGCGCCGTAGCGTTTGCACAGGCGGGCGTGGTGCTTGAACTGCTCGACGCCTTCTTTCATGGAGATCGAGTTGACGATGCCCTTGCCCTGGATGCACTTCAGGCCCGCCTCGATCACTTCCCACTTGGAAGAGTCGATCATGATCGGTACCCGGGAGATATCCGGCTCACCCGCGATCATGTTGAGGAAGCGGACCATGGCGGCCTGGGAGTCGAGCATCCCTTCGTCCATGTTGATGTCGATCACCTGGGCGCCGGCCTCGACCTGCTGCAGGGCCACTTCCAGGGCTTCGGTGTAGTTCTCTTCACGAATCAGCCGGGCGAACTTGGCCGAGCCGGTGATGTTGGTGCGCTCGCCAACGTTGACGAACAGCGACTGACGATCGATGGTGAAGGGTTCCAGGCCCGACAGGCGGCAGGCCTTGGCGATTTCCGGGATCTCGCGGGGTTTGTACTTGGCCACGGCTTCGGCGATGGCCTGGATGTGGCCCGGGGTGGTGCCGCAGCAGCCGCCGATGATGTTGAGGAAGCCGCTGGCGGCGAACTCCTCGACCACTGCGGCCATCTCGGCCGGGGTTTCGTCGTACTCGCCGAAGGCGTTGGGCAGGCCGGCGTTGGGGTGCGCCGAGACATGGGTGTCGGCCTTGGTCGACAACTCTTCCAGGTACGGGCGCAGGTCCTTGGCGCCCAGGGCGCAGTTCAGGCCCACGGAAATCGGCTTGGCATGGCGCACCGAGTTCCAGAAGGCTTCGGTGGTCTGCCCGGACAAGGTCCGGCCGGAGGCGTCGGTGATGGTGCCGGAGATCATGATCGGCAATTCGACCTGGTCATCCTCGAACACCTGCTGCACGGCGAAGATCGCCGCCTTTGCGTTGAGGGTGTCGAAAATGGTTTCGATCAGGATCAGGTCGGCACCGCCCTCGATCAGGCCGCGGGTGGCCTCGACGTAGTTTTCCACCAGTTCGTCGAAGGTGACGTTGCGGTAGCTGGGGTCGTTGACGTCCGGGGAAATCGAGCAGGTGCGGCTGGTCGGGCCAAGCACGCCGGCGACGAAGCGCGGTTTGTCCGGCGTCTCCAGGGTCTTGGCATCGGCGACCTGGCGGGCGATGCGCGCGCCTTCGACGTTCAGCTCGTAGACCAGCGACTCCATGCCGTAGTCGGCCTGGGAAATCTGCGTGGCGTTGAAGGTGTTGGTTTCGAGAATATCGGCGCCAGCATCCAGGTAGGCTTTTTCGATGGCGGCGATGACATCGGGGCGGCTGAGCAGCAACAGATCGTTGTTACCCTTTACATCGCTTGGCCAATCGGCAAAGCGCGTGCCACGATAGTCGTGTTCCTCGAGGCGATAACTTTGGATCATAGTACCCATGCCGCCGTCGAGGATCAGGATGCGCTCTTTGAGTGCGTGCTGGAGTGCTTGGAGACGAGCGCTGCGGTCGGACATAGGAACTACCTGGTCGGGCGATATCAGAAGGTGCCGAATCATAACAAAGCTGCGCGGTTTTTAGGCGCATCGCCCATTTGCATGAATTTTGCTCATGTTGGCGCACAAGCACCCAGGCGCGACCAGGCAATCGTGATGGCTTTCAGGAACCAGGACTTTTCGCACATGCTGCAACGTATTCTTGCCGGCGTCTTCGCCTTGCTCATCAGCGGCGTGGCGTTCGGGCAAGCCCCCCAGTCGAGTCCGGCCATTTCCTACACCCGGGACATTCAGCCGATCTTCACCGAGAAATGCGTGGCCTGCCACGCTTGTAACGATGCGGCCTGCCAGCTCAAGCTGGAAAGCCCCGAAGGGGCCGTGCGCGGGGCCACCAAGGTACCGGTGTACCAGGGCGACCGAAGCAAGGCGGTGCCCACCACGCGGCTGTTCTACGACGCCCACAGCGAGGGCGAGTGGCGCAAGAAGGGCTTCTACTCGGTGCTCGACAGCCAGGGCAGCCAGGCGGCGCTGATGGCGCGCATGCTCGAACTTGGGCACAAGACACCGCTCACGCCCAATGCCAAGTTGCCCGAGGACATCGTCCTGGGGATCAGCCGCAACAACATGTGCCCGTTGCCCCATGAGTTCGACGCCTACGCCGGCGCGCACCCCAGGGAAGGCATGCCGCTGGCGGTCACCGGCCTGACCGACCAGGAGTACAGCACGCTGCAACGCTGGCTGGCCACGGGGGCGCCGGTAGAGTACCAGCCGGTCCAGCCGAACCCGGCCGAGGCCAGGCAGATTGCCGACTGGGAAGAGCTGCTCAACCGCCCGGGCTCCACCGAAGCCCTGGTCGGGCGTTGGCTGTACGAGCACCTGTTCCTTGCGCACATCTACTTCGTTGGCGGGGAGCAGGGCCACTTCTTCCAATGGGTGCGTTCGCGCACGCCCAGCGGCCAGCCGGTCGACCTGATCGCTACCCGTCGCCCCAACGATCCACCGGGCACCGACTTCTATTACCGGCTGATTCCGGTGCAAGGCGTGATCGTGCACAAGACGCACATCACCTACCCAATGGGCCCACAAAAGCTCAAGCGGGTGAAGCAACTGTTTTACGCCGGTGACTGGCACGCTGCGGCGCTGCCCGGCTATGGCCCGCGTCATCGGGCCAACCCGTTCGAGACCTTCGAGGCGATCCCGGCGGTGGCGCGCTACCAGTTCATGCTGGACAACGCCGAGTACTTCGTGCGCACCTTCATCCGCGGCCCGGTGTGCCGTGGGCAGATTGCGACCGACGTGATTCGCGACAACTTCTGGGCGCTGTTCCAGGAGCCGGCCCATGATCGCTACATCACCGATGCCCAGTACCGCGGCGCCGCCACCCCGTTGCTGGCCATGCCGGGGCAGATCGATGACGTGGGCAGTGTGCTGAGCCTCTGGCACGCCTACCGCGACAAGCGCAACGAGTACGAAAAACTGCGCCGCGAAGCCTATGCCGAAATGCCGGCGCCGGGCTGGTCGACGTTGTGGGCGGGTAACGACAATGCGCTGCTGAGCATTTTCCGCCACTTCGACAGCGCCTCGGTGAGCAAAGGCCTGGTCGGCGATGTGCCGCTCACGGTGTGGCTGTTCGACTACCCGTTGCTGGAGCGCACCTATTACCAGTTGGCGGTCAACTTCGATGTGTTCGGCAACGTCTCGCACCAGTTGCAGACACGCCTGTACTTCGACCTGATCCGCAACGGTGCCGAGGTCAATTTCTTGCGCCTGATGCCGGCCGATCAGCGCGGTGCGATCCTCAGCGACTGGTACCAGACCAGCGGCAAAGTGAAGATGTGGCTCGACTATGAAGACATCGACACCGATACCCCGAGCGGCATCAAGCTCGACCCTGGCAACCCCAAGCGCGACTTCGGCCTCAAGCTGTTGCAGCGCACCGGCAGCCTGAATGCGGCGCCCGACCCGATCAACCGGTGCCAGGGTGCCTACTGCTCACGGCCGCAAATGAGCGAAGAGTTCCGCAATGCCGAGCAGTCGCTCAGCCGCCTGGTGTCGCGCCCGGCGGCGGGGCTCAAGGTCATCAACCAGCTGCCTGAGGCAAGCATGCTGCGCATCGAAGGGCAGGGCGGTCAGCGCCAGGTGTACAGCCTGCTGCGCAACCGTGCGCACAGCAACGTCGCCTTCCTGCTGGGCGAGGCTTCCCGCTATCAGCCAGGGCTGGACACACTGACCTTGTACCCGGGCGTACTCAGCAGCTACCCGAATTTCATCTTCAACATACCGACCCAGGATGTGCCGGAATTTGTCGAAGACATGGAGTATGCGCGTGATGACCCGAGCAAGTTCGAGCGCATCGTCATGCGCTGGGGTGTGCGCCGTAGCCATCCGCAGTTCTGGCAGTACTTCCATGACCTGAACAGCTACATCAAGGAGACCCAGCCGGTGGAAGCGGGTGTGCTGGACATGAACCGCTACGAGAACCTCTGATCGGTTGGCCTGACCTTTCCGGGGTAGCTGCGGTCGGAAACGGTGGGTGGTCCTGATCGACTGCAGGGGGGGCTGCTGGGCAGCCTTTCGCGGGTATTGCCCCCTCTGCGCTCGGTCACCGGCCTCAATGCACCGGCAATCGCAGGGTATTCCATGCTGTATTCGCTTCAGGCACTGCGGGCGTTCGCCGCCTGGGTGGTGGTTTGCCACCATTTCATGCAGATTTTCTTCGACTTCCACGCCAGCGGCCCGATCGGCCAACTGCTTACCGACCGGGGCGCCGTGGGCGTCGATATCTTCTTCGTCATCAGTGGGCTGGTGATCTACCTGTCGACCCGTGACAAAACCATCGAACCGCGTCAGTTCCTGCTCAACCGGGTGCTGCGCATCGTGCCGGCGTATTGGTTCTACAGCTTGCTCATGGCGGGCCTGCTGCTGGCGGCCAGCCGCTGGATGCCGCACCAGCAGTTCGACTGGCAGCACCTGTTGCTGTCGTTGCTGTTCGTGCCAGCGGAAAACCCTGGGGGGTACGGGCTCTACCCGACCTTGAACGTGGGCTGGACGCTGAATTTCGAGATGTTCTTCTACCTGCTGTTCGGCCTGGCGTTCCTGGTGCGCCAGCGCCATCACCTGTGGCTGGTGAGCGCGGCGCTGTTGCTGGTCAGTGAAGTGCTGGGCCGGCTGGGCGTGCTCAGCCATTTCTACAACAACGACATCATCTATGAATTCCTGCTCGGCATCGGCCTGGGTGTGCTGTATCGCCGGGGCCTGATTCGCGAGGGCGTGTGGATGCCGCTGGCGTTGCTCGGGGTGGCGGGGTACGCCCTCTATCACCTGGACGCTTCCCAGCGTCTGTTGCACTGGGGCGTGCCCAGCGCCCTGGTGGTGCTGGCCTTCATTGCCCTGGAACCGTGCTTCAAGGGTAACCAGGTGCTCAAGGCACTGGGCGACTGCTCGTATTCGGTGTACCTGATCCACGTGCTGGTGCTGTATGCCGGCTGGTTTGCCAGCCAGCGGCTGCACTTGAACCCGTATCTGGTGTTTGCCCTGTGCGTGCCGTCCATTGGACTAATGTCGTGGTTCAGCTACCAGTGGCTGGAGCGTGGCTTGTACCGGCGAATGCAGGCCTGGCTGGCGGCCCCACGGGGGCAGGCCCCGGCTTACGTGCTTTCCCGAGTCAAATACTAGGACTTTGTGCCGGGGCCAGGTTGGCGTACACTTGGCCGCAAGTCTGTGAGGAACTTACATGAGCGCTATAACCATTACCGACGCCGCCCATGATTACCTGGCCGATCTGCTCTCCAAGCAGAATACGCCCGGCATCGGCATTCGCATTTTCATCACCCAGCCAGGCACCCAGTACGCAGAGACGTGCATTGCCTACTGCAAGCCGGGCGAAGAGAAGCCCGACGACACCGCCGTGGGTCTGAAGAGCTTCACCGCTTACCTCGATGCGGTCAGCGTGCCCTTCCTTGAAGACGCGCTGGTCGACTACGCCACCGACCGCATGGGCGGCCAGCTGACCATCAAGGCGCCAAACGCCAAGGTGCCGATGGTCAACGAGGACAGCCCGATCAACGAGCGTATCAACTACTACCTGCAGACCGAGATCAACCCCGGTCTGGCCAGCCATGGCGGCCAGGTGAGCCTGGTGGACGTGGTCGACGACGGCATTGCCGTGCTGCAGTTCGGCGGCGGTTGCCAAGGCTGCGGCCAGGCTGACGTGACGTTGAAGGAAGGCATCGAGCGCACCCTGCTCGAGCGCATTCCCGAGCTCAAAGGTGTGCGTGACGTGACTGACCACACCCAGAAGGAAAACGCGTACTACTGACGAGTACGCGCCCTTAGCAACAAACTGTTACGGATTCAACCCCTGCGACAACAGGCCGCAGCCCGTATTCAAAGGGCTGCAGGCCAACACCGCCTTCATCGGGTAGAAGCACTTGGGGTGTCATGTAAGAATGCCCCGGTTTTTCGACCGGCCCCTCCCTGGGTCGGCACCTTTCCTGTGAAGGATGGCCTGTAAAGGATGGTTCCATGAATGATCTGTATACCCGGCGCGCGGTTGTCGCTGGGATGGGCGTTCTCGGGCTTGGCCTGCTGGCCGGCTGCAGCCCGGCCCGGGGTCTCGAGTTCAAGTACGGCAAGAACATGAGCAACGAAATCCTTGGGCGCAAGTTCAACCTCAAGGACCCCCAAGGCAACCCGCGTACCCTGTCGAGCTTCTACGGCAGCATGCCGATGATCTTCTTCGGCTTCACCCAGTGCCCGGCGGTCTGCCCGACCACGCTGGCGCGCGCGGCGCAAATCAGGCAAATGCTCAAGGGCCGTGACCGTGACCTGTTCCAGGTGGTGTTCATCACCCTGGACCCGGAGCGCGACACCCCCGAAGTGCTCGATGCCTACGTCAAGGCGTTCGACCCGTCGTTCACCGCCCTGACCGGTACCCCTGAGGAAATCGCCGAGGTGGCCAAGGAATTCAAGGTGTTCTACGAGAAGGTCCCGGCCGGTGACACCTACACCATCTCTCATTCGTCCACCAGCTACGTCTACGACACACGTGGCACTCTGCGCCTGAGCCTGGGCCATTCCCTGAACGCCAAGGAATGCGCCGAAGACCTGGTCACCCTGATGGAGATTTGCTAATGGCTGTTTCACTGCAACCGTTCAAGCGCGGCCTGGCCGCCATCGCCCTGCTGGGCCTTGCCCTGCCAGCGTTGGCCGAGACCACCGTGAGTGATGCCTGGGTCCGTGCTAGCGTGCCGCACCAGCAGTCCACCGGTGCCTTCATGACCTTGACTGCCAGCAGCGACAGCAAGCTGGTAGGGGTCGAGTCGCCAGTGGCCAAGACCGTGCAGGTGCATGAAATGACCATGAACGGTGATGTGATGGGCATGCGTGAGGTCAAGGCAGTCGAGTTGCCGGCTGGCAAGGCGGTAACCCTGGACCCGAATGGCTTGCACGTCATGCTGATGGGCTTGAAGCAGCAGGTGAAGGAGGGTGAACAGGTACCTCTGACCCTGTTCATCGAAGACACCAAGGGTGGCAAGCAAACGCTGCAGGTGCAGGCGCCGGTGCGCCCGCTCAACGCCGAGGCTGGCGGTGGGCATGACCACATGCACATGAACCACTGAAATATCGGGGGCCGCATAGCGGCCCCAGTTCATTCAGCTGCGAAAGCGTGGCAGCGGCCTGTCCAGGGTCAGCGAGGTCAAGGTCTTGCGTACCTGGGCTTCGTCGGCCTCCAGGGCCTTGAGGCTCGCGCGAATCTTGCCGGCGACGGGCACATCGCCCTGCCGGTCGATCCAGTCGGCGATCTCCTTGCAAGCACTGCTCAGGCAGACCTGACGCTGGTTCATCAGCGATATGAGGGTGGTGAGCTCTCTTTCGGACATGGCAGGATCCTCCAATTCAGCCCTGTCAGTGTAGCAGTGCCTGACCCGTTTGCCCGGCCAGTTCCGCGGCCTGCCTAGCTGTGCAGGCAGGCCTGTCGATAGGCCCCCGGCGTCACGCCATAGGCCTGCTTGAACTGCCGGCTCAGGTGGCTTTGGTCAGCGAAGCCCAGGCTGAATGCCACCTCGGACGCCGCCAGGCCGCTTTTCAAGAATTCCCGGGCTCGGGCCAGGCGCCGTTGCTTGAGCCAGGCATGCGGCGGCAAACCGGTGGCCTGGCGAAACACCCGGGCGAAGTGGAAGGGCGACAGGTTGACCGCAGCCGCCAGGGCTTCAAGCGAGGGCGGGGCGGCCAGTTGGCTCTCCAGCAATTCGCGCGCACGCGCCACCGCCAGGGGCTCGAGGCCGGGTGCTGATGGCTCGGCGCACTGCCCGTGGCGTTGCACCAAGGCCAGCACGGCATGGCGCCAGGCGGTCTGCTGCTCCAGCGCACTGGCAGCCGATTCGGACAGCTGGTGCAACTGGCTGAAGGCCAGCGCCAGGGCCGGGTCCTGGATCACACTGTCCTTGAAGCTGGGCCTGCCGTGCCGGCCGAGCTCCAGCTCCTCCAGCACGCCGGTGACCCGTTCATGTTCCGGGTAGAAGCCGCGATAGCGCCAACCGGCTTCATGGGCAGTGGCGCCGGTGTGCAGCTCGTCGGGGTTGATCAGCACCATGCTGCCGACCGGGGCCAGGTGCTCGCTGCCACGATGCCAGAAGCGCTGGGCGCCGGACTCGATCACGGTGAACACATAGCCTTCGTGCACGTGCGGGGCGAAGCGTTGCTGAAAGTACCGCGCGTGCAGCATCTCGACGTCGCCCAGCGCCGGCGCCTGCCACAGGTGTGTCTGTTCACGCAGGGGCGTGGTCATGCCAGCCAGCTGCGCAGGAGGAAGAAGATCAACATGCTCACCAGCATGCTCAGCAACACGCTGCGGGTCAACAGCACCAGGGCGACGGCCACCACTGAGCCCAGCAGATACGGGTTGAGCAGGCTCAGGTTCAGGTGATGGTCAGGCATGAAGATGATCGGCCCGCAGATGGCGGTGAGCATGCCCGGCACCGCAAACCCGAGAAACTGCCGGGCGTTGGAGCTTAGGCGCAAAGGCAGGCGCGGTTCGAGAAACGCATAGCGGTTGAGGAACACGATGGCGCCCATGGCGAATATCAGTAACCAGGTCATGCACGGCCTCCAAAGCACTTCTGGCAAACGAAACCGGCGCTCATGCCGAGCAGGCCTGCCGCCACCAAGGCGGTTTCCCAGTGCCAGGCACTGAACAGCACCGAGCAGAACAGCGAAACGGCCACACACACTACCGTTGCGAGGTTGCGCACCAGGGGCGCGATCAGGGCGACGAAGGTGGCGACAATGGAAAAGTCCAGGCCCAACTGGTCGAGGTGCGGAATGTTCTGGCCAAGCACGATGCCGGCCAGGGTGAACAGGTTCCAGGCGACATAGAAGGTCAGGCCCACGCCCAGCGCGTACCAGCGGTTGAACTGTTGCTGGTCGTAATGGCTGGTCATGGCAAAGAATTCGTCGGTCAGCAAAAAGCCCAGGCCCAACCGCCAGCGCAGTGGCTGGTTCGACAGCACGGGGCGCATGGACAGGCCGTACAGCAGGTGCTGCGAGGTCAGCAGCAAGGTGGTGAGCAGGATCGACGCCAGGTTGGCGCCGCCCTTGAGCATGCCAATCGCCACCAGTTGCGCGGCACCGGCAAAGACGATAGCCGACAGGCCTTGGCCTTCCCAGGCACTGAGGTTGGCTTCAATGGCCATGGACCCGGCCAAAAGGCCCCAGGGGGCCACGGCCAGGGATAGCGGGAGGATGGCGATGGCGCCACGCAGAAAGGCTTGGCGGGCAATGTGTGGGCTGTGGGGCATGGTGGCTGCAACGCGTGTACTCGGTTGCGCAGCATGCCAGAGTGGTAATGGCGATGGCTTGAACGATCTTGCTGGTTTGGGCCCTGTTCGGGCTCAAGGGCGTTAGCGATGGCTGGCCAATCCGAGTTGCGCTGTCACGCACCCGTTGATGTCCACGGCCTTCTGCAGCAAGGTCTGACGCTGTTGCGAGTCCAGGTCTGCCAGCAGCCGGTACACCTCGGCCTGGTAGTCGCGCTGACGCCCCCACTGCATTTCCAGGCCCTGCGGCTGGCTGCGGCTACAGGCCAGTCGCGTGGCAGGTTGCGGGTAGTAGGGGGCGTACTGGGTGGCCATGCTCGGGATCGCCTCCAGTGCAGCGCGATACTCCGCGCTGGCGTTGTAGGCCGGGCACCAGGTGGCGATGGCCGGTGCCGGAGCCGCGAAGCCTTGCTTGAGGCTGGCTACCAGCAAAGGGCAGGCCGCGTCGGGGATCTGCCCGGCGGGCAAATAGGTCATGTAGTAGAGCGCCAGCCGGTACTGCGCCACCGGGTGGCCCAGCGCCACTGACTTTTTCAGCAGTGCCACCGCGGTAGGCAAGGTGTGGGCAAGGGCCTGGCCCTGACGGGTGAGTTCCGGGTCGCTGCCCAGGGCAGTGCGCAGTGAACTGGCGCTGTCATCTTGGCTGTCGGCCTGTTCCAGCAGCGGCAGGGCCTGGCGGTAGAGCAGGTCGGCATGAGGGTCGATGCGCACGTCAAGCGCTTGCGCAGCCAACGGCATCAGGGCGATCAACAGCGGGGGCAGGATGACCGCGCGACTCACAGGCATGCCTCGTGAAAAGCGCAGTCACGGCAGGCGGCCAGTTGTTGATGGACGGCTTCGATGTTCATGACAGGTACAGGTGCGCCTCAGGCGGATCGGAACGACGACGTATTCTAGCCACCCAAGGGCCCTCGCCGAAAGACCAGCAGGCAACTGTCAGACGAGCTTGATGGGTGTGACCTTGCGCTGAGCGTGTTTTTCCTGGGCCAGGCCCAGCTTGGCGGTAATGACCTTGGCCAGGGCATTGTTGCCCAGGTCGTTGAGGTGCAGGCGGTCGACGAACAGGTCGGCGCCGAATACCGGCGAGCTGCTGAGCATGCTGTTCATGTCGTAACAGGGTACCGGGTCGGCCTGGCTTTTGATGCGGCGAAAGAAGGCCATGTGCAACTGGCTGTCAAAGACCCCGTCGAGCAGGCGGTCGAAGTTGGCCGGCTGTTGCTCCAGCGCCGTCAGCATGGCCTGCTCACCCTCAGGCAGGGTTTCGCGGCACCAGGGCAGCAGTGGCTGGAGTATGAAGGTGAGGGTGGCATGGCTGTCTGCCAGCAGACGCTCCCATTGGCGCAAGGTGCGGCCGATGGTGTCGGCCGCGCGGGCCAGTCGCTTTTCAGGGGGCGATAATGGCCTGGCGACAGGCGCTACGGGCGGGCGCGTGGTCAAGGCTTGGCCAAGCCGTCGCCAGAGCGATTGCGGGCGCGGGGCCACAGCAGGCGGCATGCCGTCGCTGTAGCTGTTCAGCGTGTCGCGCAGGGCCGTGGCGTGAAGCGGGTCGTGGGGGCTGGCGAGGACTTCGCCAAGGGCTTCATGGGCCAGTGTATTGAGGCCGCTGAGCACCACCACATGGCCCAATTGGCCGAGCCGATGCTGGTGGGTGAGGAACATCAGCAGCTCCTGGCCGGCATTGAGCCCGCAGCCGGCCAGGTTCAGCCAGACTTCACCGGTCAGCATCGACAAATGTGAAGCCACCGTATGTTCGTCGCAGCTGGCGCCTATACCCAAGGCGGTAGAGCCCCCCACCAGCAAGTTGATGCGCGGCGCCGCGCCGCGCTCGGCCGCCGAGAAACGCTTGCCCGCACAATGGCTGTAGCGCAGGCCAAGGGCATCGGTGTTGATAGTGCCGGAGCGATAACCGCGCTCGTGCACTTGTAGGGTGTGTGGCGCACGGTGGTTGCCTAGTAACAGAAAGCGCTGGTAGTCCTGTTGCAGCGGCGAAGGAGGGCCCGGGACAGGCGTGCTGGTGTCGGTCGATCTCATGGGCACTCCTTCGCGTTGTTGCTGGCTCAGGCCGCCAGTTCCTTGAGGTTGTAAAGCAGGCCGCCCGCTGCGATCAGCAACAGGGCGACGCCCGAAGCCAGGCTGATCAGGCGGTTGCTGCGTTGCGAGGCGATCTTGCCGATGGCGAAGATGTACAGGCTGAGCACGGCGAAATCGATGGCCACCCACAGCAGCGACAGCACCACCATGCTCTTGCCGAACGACTCGGTGATCTGGATGAACTGGGGGAAAAAGGCGATGAAGAAGATGATGTCCTTGGGGTTGGAGATGCCCACCATGAAGCCTTGCAGCAGGCCGCCGCGCCCAGGCCCTTGTGTCTCGTTCGCCGCGTCCGACGCCGGCGCCTGCAGGGCTTCCTTGAGGGTGCACACGGCGATGTAGCCGATGAACAGGCAGCCCATCAGGCTCATGCCGCTGAGCCAGGCCTTGTCGATGGCCGCGCTGGTCAGGATGATCCAGGCTGCCGCGCCTATCAGTACCAGGGACGCCCAGTTGGTACCCACGGCGGTGAACATGGCCTTGCGCGAGCCGGAGGCGGCAGCGGTGTTGACGATCAGTGCTACCACCGGGCCAGGGGTGGCGATCAGCAGCAGCACGGTCAGTGCATAGGTGGCGGTCAGTGCGGTATTCACGGTCAATTCTCGATCAGTGTGTCGGCGGGTACATGGGCGTGGAACGGGCAGCGTGACGGGTTGAGCGAACCTGCCTCCTGCAGTTGGTACTGCTTCCACTCGTAGTTGTCGGCATCGCCGAATGCGCCAAGGGTGTCGGGCATGACGCCGTCGTTATAGTGGGCCACGCGCTCGCGGATGCGGGCACGAATACGCTTGCCACTTTCAGTGCTGGCGTTGGCCACTTCGTCGAAGTTCTCCCGGGGGTTGATGACGAAGGTGATGTGCGGGCCCAGGTTGCGGCTTTTCATCTGCCGGTGGCCCGGGAAGTTCATGTTGATGAACAGCGGCATGCCGGCGTAGCAGAACGACCAGCCGTTATCGTCCGGGTCGGAGGGTATGGCCTGCGGCCAGGGATGTGGGTCGCGGGCATGGACCCCACGCAGCACCTTCCAGGCCAAGGCCTGTTGCTCGGCAAGGGTGTAGTCGCCAGGGGTTTCGAGAAACACCACCAGTGGGCTGCCGATGCGCTGCTTGAGCGGAATCGGTGCGATGGTGCGCACATAGTCGGCCAGGCCCTGAGCGATGTCATCGGCCAGCTGCTCGGCGCGGGCGAAGAGGATGTGGCAGGTTTCGCTGGCGACCGCCTTGCGCCCGAACAGGCACGGAAAGTCGGGGCTGGCGAGAATGCCGCGAAAATGCTGTATGGTTTTGTACGTCCAATGCTGCGTGTTCCGGACATGTTCAGTGGCCAGCTCTAGCGCATCCAGGCGATAGCAGTTTCCATAACCCGTAAACATGATTTCCCCAGGTTTCCAATTAAGTAACGTTCCAGGCATATGCAGGCAGAATCTTGGTTATCTTTATTATTTACATGCATTTTCTGAGACGGACTTAACGTTGTAAAACGCGTGGAACTATGACCTACTATTAGTCTTACTCATGCTTCGGACGTCGCCATGTCGGAACGGATTCAGGCTCTGCACGCCTTGCGTGCTTTCGAGGTGGCCTCTCGTTATGGCTCCTTTACCCGTGCGGCGGAGGAGCTGGCACTGACCCAAGGGGCAGTCAGCCACCACATCAAGACCCTCGAGGCCATGTTCGGCTGCGACCTGTTCGAGCGCCGTGGCCCGAAACTGAGCCTGACCGAGCACGGTCGCCTGTTGTCCCAGGAGCTCAAGGTCGGCTTCAAGATCATCGAGAATGCCTGCGCGTTGCTGCGCCAGGACCGCTACGGCCTGCGCCTCAAGGCCCCGTCCACGCTTACCATGCGCTGGCTGCTCAGGGCACTGGACGGGTTCAAGAAGAACGACGACAGCTGCAGCGTGCAACTGTCGAGCGTGTGGATGGACATCGACAGCGTGGATTTCTATTCCGAACCCTACGACTGCGCCATCCTGCTGGCCAACGGGCGTTTCCCCGCCGACGTCGAGAGCTTCAAACTGTTCGATGAATGGCTGATCCCGGTCTGCCACCCCGACTACATGGCACAACCGCAGCCCGACCTGGGCGACCTGCGCCAATGCGAGTTCCTTCACCCGTCCCCGGACCGGCGCGATTGGCGGCGTTGGCTGGCGCGCATGGATGCGCTGGACATCAGCATCGACCAGGGGCAGGTGTTCGACACCCTCGACCAGGGCATCTCGGCGGCTCAGCAAGGGTTGGGCATCTCGGTGGTGGACCTGGTGCTGGCCACGACCGATCTTTCGGCAGGCCGCCTGGTCACACCGTTCAAGTACGCGGTAGCCACGGGCGACGGCTATTACATGACCTGGCTCAAATCCAGCCCCAAGGCCCGGCAGATGCACAAGCTGCGTGATTTCCTGTTCGGCCAGGTACCGCCGCTGGCCTACAAGGACATCAACTACTTGTATGGCTGAGGGCCGCCAGGCAATACCCGTTCGAGCATGAAGTCGATGAACACTCGCAGCTTGGGCGGCACGTGGCGCCCCGACGGCCACAGCAGGTAGAAGCTGCCACGCCGTTCCATGAAACTCTCGAGCACGCTCACCAGTGTGCCTGCGGCCAATTCGCGGCGCACGCTGAAGTCTGGCAGGCAGGTGATGCCGCGGTGGTTTAGGGCAAAGCAGATGCGCGTCTCGACGTGGTTGCACACCATCGAAATGGGGATGTCATAGCCCTGGTCGGGGTGCTCCTGGCGCAGCGGCCAGACCTCCAGCTTGCCGTTGCTGGGGAAGCGGTAGTGTAGGCAGGTGTGTGTGCTCAAGTCACGCGGGTGGCTGGGCGTGCCGCGCTCGCGCAAGTATTCGGGTGATGCCACCAGGCGGTGCTGGAAGTGGCCGAGGAATTTGGCATTGAGGCGTGAGTCCAGCGGCTGGCCACCACGCATGACCACATCGAAACCCTCTCCGACGATATCCACCATGCGGTCGGTGAACTCCAGGTCCAGCTCAACCTGGGGGTACAGCGCCATGAACTCGGCCAACGCCGGCATCACCAGCCCGGTGACCTGGGGCAGGCTCACGCGCAGGCGGCCGCGCGGGGTTTCGCTGGCCTGGGACAGCGCCTGCTCGGTCGCTTCGATTTCCGCCAGGATGCGCCGGCTGCGCTCCAGAAACAGCGTGCCTTCGGCGGTCAGGGTGATGCTGCGCGTGCTGCGATGGAACAGGCGCACACCCAGGCGACTTTCCAGCCGTGCCACGCGCTTGCCTACGGCCGAGGCAGTGATGCCCAGTGACTGACCGGCAGCGACGAAGCTGCGGGTTTCGGCAACTCGGTTGAAGACCACGAAGCCGCTGAGGCTGTCCATGACGTGTTCCTGATTGCGGACATTGATGTCCGGGGTGAGCGGCATTGTAACCGTCTTTTTCCGTAATGCCGCCGCCGTGCACACTGTCGCCCTCGATTTCCACTTCAAGGCACCCTGCAATGTCCCAGATATCTTGCGCACCGCCATTGGTTGAGCGCGCCGAGCGCCTGCCCCTGAGTGGCCTGCTGGCGCTGGCCATGACCGGCTTTATCGCCATCCTCAGCGAAACCCTGCCTGCCGGTTTGCTGGACCAGATCGCCGGTGGCATGCACATCAGCCAGGCCATGGCCGGGCAATGGGTTACGGCCTACGCACTCGGATCGTTGTTGACTGCCATTCCCTTGGTGACCCTGACGCAGGGCTGGTATCGCCGTCGCGCTTTGCTGCTGGCGATCGGCGGCTTTGTGCTGTTCAACGGCTTGACGGTGTTGTCGTCGTCCAACGCTCTTACCCTGGTGCTGCGCTTTTTCACCGGTGCCGCTGCCGGCCTGGCCTGGGGGCTGATCGCCGGCCATGCCCGGCGCATGGTACCGGTGGCCTTGCAGGGGCGGGCGATGGCCGTGGCCATGCTTGGGCAGCCGATAGCGTTGTCCCTGGGGTTGCCTATTGGTACCTGGCTTGGGGCAATGCTGGGGTGGCGTGCGACCTTCGTCGTGGTCACCCTGGTGGCGCTGTTGCTGGTGGTCTGGGTATTGCGCGCGGTTCCGGATTACCCGGGGCAGGCCGCCGGCAAGCGCCCTGCGGCGTTGCAGGTGTTGCGCACACCGGGCGTGGCGCTGGTGCTGCTGGTGATCCTGACCTGGGTCCTGGGCCACAACATCCTCTATACCTACATCGTGCCGCTGTTGGCGGCGGCGGGGATGGCCGCCGAGATTGGCCAGGTGTTGATGGTGTTCGGCCTATCGGCGCTGGCGGGCATCGGGCTGGTCGGGTTGTTGGTCGATCGGCATCTGCGCAAGCTGGTACTGCTGAGCCTCGCCGGGTTTGCCGTGGCCACGCTGGTGCTGGGGCAGGCGTCTTCGTGGGCGATGTACCTGAGCATTGCGCTGTGGGGCGTGACGTACGGCGGCGCGCCAACGCTGTTGCAGACGGCCTGTGCGGATGCGGCGGGCGAGGGCGGTGATGTGGCGCAATCGATGCTGGTGACGGTGTGGAACAGTGCGATTGCGTTGGGGGGGATTATTGGCGGTTTGCTGCTGACCGGGGCCGGTGTCGCGTGGTTTGCGCCAGTGGCGTTGCTGTTGATCGGCTTGGCGTGGCTGCTGGCGTGGGCAGGGCGGCGTAGCGGGTTCGTCGCCGGCTCCCGCTGAAAACAGCGCTGAGTTGCCCCGGCAAGACATGCAAAGCCACAGGCTGCCCTGCAAAGGGTAGAATCGTCACTTCAGGCACAACAGACAACCAGAGGTCGACGCGGTGGATTTGCAGCAGGGCTTTGTCCTGACCCGGCATTGGCATGACACACCCGAAGGCACGTGCGTGGAGTTCTGGCTGGCTACCGACCAGGGGCCGCGGCAATTGCGCCTGGCGCCGCAGGTGTCGGTGGCGTTCCTCCCCCAGGCGCAAGCCGAGCATGCTCGCGTGCTGCTGGCCAACGAGCCGGGCGTCGAGCTCAAACCCTTGCAACTGCGTGACTTCGATCAGCGCCCGGTGCTGGGCCTTTACTGCCGCCAGCATCGCCAGTTGATGCAGGTGGAGCAACGCCTGCGCAACGCCGGCGTTGAGGTGTACGAGGCGGACATCCGCCCACCCGAGCGCTATCTCATGGAGCGCTTCATTACCGCCCCCGTGCAGTTCACCGGCCAACCCGACGGCCACGGCGTCCTCTGCGATGCCCAGCTCAAGCCCCTGCCGGACTATCGCCCGCCACTGCGCCTGGTGTCGCTGGATATCGAAACCAGCCAGCGCGGTGAGCTCTACAGTATTGCCCTCGAAGGCTGCGGCCAGCGCCAGGTGTACATGCTTGGCCCGGCAAACGGCGACAGCAGCGCCGTGGACTTCGACCTGCATTACTGCGACGACCCTGCCGCGCTGCTCGCGTGCCTCAACCAATGGATGGCCCGGCACGATCCGGATGCGATCATCGGCTGGAACCTGGTGCAGTTCGACCTGCGCCTGTTGCACGAACACGCCAAGCAATTGCAGGTGCCTTTGGCCCTGGGGCGCAACGGCGCGCCCATGACCCTGCGCGCTCACGCCAGCGGTGGTCACGTATTCGCCGATGCCCCCGGGCGGCTGCTGATCGACGGTATCGAAGCCTTGCGTTCGGCCACCTGGAGCTTCCCTTCGTTCAGCCTGGAAAACGTGGCGCAAACGCTGCTGGGCGAGGGCAAGGCCATCAGCACGCCTTATCAGCGCATGGACGAAATCAACCGCATGTTCGCCGAGGACAAACCGTCGCTGGCACGCTACAACCTCAAGGACTGCGAACTGGTCACGCGCATCTTCGCCCATACCCGCCTACTCGAATTCCTGCTTGAGCGTGCCAGCGTCACGGGGTTGGCCGTGGACCGAAGCGGTGGCTCGGTGGCGGCGTTCTGCCATTTGTACATGCCTCAGATGCACCGCCTGGGCTTTGTCGCGCCCAACCTCGGCAGCCGCCCCGACGAGGCCAGCCCCGGTGGCTTCGTGATGGACTCACGCCCTGGTCTCTACGATTCGGTGCTGGTGCTGGACTACAAAAGCCTGTACCCCTCGATCATCCGCACCTTTCTGATCGACCCGGTCGGCCTGGCCGAAGGCCTGCGCCAGCCCGATGACCAGCACTCGGTGGCCGGCTTTCGCGGCGCTCGCTTCTCCCGTAGCCGGCACTGCCTGCCAGCCATCGTCGAGCGTGTGTGGCAGGGCAGGGAGGCGGCCAAGCGCGCGGGTAACGCGCCGCTGTCGCAGGCACTGAAAATCATCATGAATGCCTTCTACGGTGTACTGGGTTCCAGCGGCTGCCGCTTCTTTGACCCGCGCCTGGCGTCGTCGATCACCCTGCGCGGCCACCAGATCATGCGCCAGACCCGTGAATTGATCGAAGCGCGTGGTTTTGATGTGATCTACGGCGATACCGACTCCACCTTCGTCTGGCTCAAGGGCGCCCATGACGAAGACGCCGCCGCGCGCATCGGCCGTGAGTTGGTGGCAGAAGTGAACCTGTGGTGGCGCCAGCACCTGCACGATTCGATGGGGCTGGACAGCGCCCTGGAGTTGCAGTTCGAAACCCATTACCGACGCTTCCTGATGCCCACCATTCGCGGCACCGAAGAGGGCAGCAAAAAGCGTTACGCCGGCCTGGTACAGCGCGCCGACGGCAGTGAACAGATGGTGTACAAGGGCCTGGAGTCGGTGCGCACCGACTGGTCGCCGCTGGCGCGGGAGTTCCAGCAGGCGCTGTACGGGCGTATCTTCCGCGGCCAACCGTACCGCGACTACGTGCGCCAGTACGTGCAACAGACCCTGGCCGGTGAACTGGATGAGCTGATGGTCTACCGCAAGCGCTTGCGCCGCCCGCTGGCCGACTACCAGCGAAACGTACCGCCGCACGTGCGTGCGGCGCGCCTGGCCGACGCGTACAACAGCCGCCTCGGCCGTCCACGGCAGTACCAGAACGGTGGCTGGATCAGCTACCTGATCACCACTGCCGGCCCTGAACCCTTGGAGAACCTGCAGGCGCCCATCGACTACGAGCACTACCTGAGCCGCCAACTGCAGCCGGTGGCCGATGCCATCCTGCCCTTTGTCGGTGATGATTTCGCGGCGTTGACGGGCAGCCAGTTAGCGTTGTTCTAAGTGCGGGCATTAGCTATCTAACGCCTCGACCAACCTCTTCTGCCTAGGCTGGCCTCTTCACTGAACAGGAGGCTTTGAGCATGGGCACTACCGTGGGCAATGATGTTGAGTCAGGCTTGCCGCATCTGGACACGCTGCAGCGCGACAGCGAGGCGTTTCAGGATGACATCATCGGCCAGCGCTTGCCCCGCTGGCTGCGCCAGGCGCCGGTTGAGCAGCTGCCCGAGATCAGTCGCGCACTGGCCAAGAGCCTTGAGTGCCGTCAGCAAGTGGGCGCGCTGCTGGCGCGCATCGACGGGATCGATCATTTCGTCGAATCAGCGCTGCAGAACGCGCTCACCGAGCGCTATGGCGTCACGGGCAATCCACGCCGGCTGACGTTTCTCGAAGGGCGCCGTGAGCCGGTAATCAACGCTCAACCCGTTGGGGCCCACCTCACCGAGGTGGTATACGAAGAAAAACCATTGCTCGAGGTGGTACTGCGTAACTTCACTGCCGAACAGGCCAGCACGGGCGGCCAGCCTGTCGGCAACCGGCTGCTGGTACCGCGTGCAGGCACCCACAACCTCCCCACCGCCATCGCCTTTGCCGCATTGTGCCGCGAGCTGGACCTGGGCGAGGGCTATCAGCGTCATCTGGATGCCATCCTCAAGCCCGACGAGAACCCAAAACGCATCGAGTCGCTGCTGGTCGATGCAATCCGCTATGCCATGTTGGTGGACGGGTACAAGGCCAGGCAAGAAGAGGTGCTCGATGCCAGCGACCTGAAACTGTTGGTGAGCATGTGCCTTGAGGGCAAGCTGTTGCGCCTGGCAGGTGACCTGGTGGTGGCCAGGCAACTGAGGCTGCTCGGGTGCGCCATTGAGCAGGTCGTGGTGCTCGAAGTGATCGATCAAGGGCCCCTGTTCAACACTACTCGGCGGTTGTTGATGCATGTGCCGGGTGACCCGGTGGCGGCCTGGAGTGCATTCGACAGCCTCGATGACCTTAACCGCGCGCTGGGCCATCGCCTGCGCCTCAAGACGTATCAACGGTTCTTCAGCCGTTTCGTGCTCAGGCGCGACAGCCAGGCATTTTTCGCCAGGGTAGTGCCGGCTTTTGACGACCTTCCAGACTGGGCCAGTTTTGACCTTAAACCGTATTTGCAGGCGTATCCGTCACCGCTGTTCAACAGCCTGGCGCAGGCGCGCATCCGCCAGATCAAGGAGGACGCAGCGATGATCGCGGTGCCGGTGGCTCGGCTTGATCGCGAGCTTCAGCGTGCCCATGACGAACGGCTGGCCGCAGAAGGGTGGGCGCTGCTCAACCTGGCGTCGTTCTTTGTACCGGGCTTGGGGCTGGTCATGCTCGCGGTGACCGTATGGGAGTTGCTGGGCGAGGTCTACCACGCTATCGAGGCCCTGCATGACGGTGACACCCAACAGGCACTTGATCACCTGACCCACGTCGCCACCGACCTTGCAATTGTCGCGGCCACGGCGGCGGGCGTCTCGCTGACCAAGCGGCTGTGGGCACGTTCGGCGGTGGTCGATGCGATGGTGCCTGCGCGGCTTGAAGACGGTAGCACCAAGCTCTGGCAGCAGGACCTGGCAGCGTATCGCAGCATCGCGCCGAGCAGTGCGGCGGCCCAGGACGCCTTGGGTATTCGGCGCTACGGTGGCCAGGCCTGGGTCGAAATGGACGGGCATCACTACCCTGTGGTCGAGCCGGCTGGCGATGGCCAATGGCAACTTCGCCCACGCGGTGGCAACGGGCCTGCGCTACGCCACAACGGCGCTGGCGCCTGGCGGGTATGGACCGAGCAGCCCGCGCAATGGGACGACACCTACCGCATGTTCCGCCGTCTTGGCGCACCGCTGGACAGCATGAGTGACGAGCAGATCGACCAGGTGCTGGGCTTTCATGAACTCAACGCCGATCACCTGCGGGCGCTGCATATTTACGGGCGTGCGCCGGAGCCTGGGATGCTCGACAGCGCCGAGCGCTCCAGGCTTGACTGGCGGATCCGCCAGGTGGTCAGCCATTTGCGCGCGGGTGAGCAGGTTGAGGATTTCGCCGTGCTCCAGCATGCCCGGCGCCTGCAAGGTGCCTCCGGTGCGTCAGACCAGGCGTTGGCCGAACTGGCATGGGCCCAGCGCAGGCACTTGCTGGGGCAGTTGTATGAGGCCGTGCAGCCCCGCGACACGCCCGGTTCTGTCTTGCTGCGCAAGGTGTTTCCGGGGCTGCATTCGCGTGCCGCACGAGCGCTGCTGGCGGCAGCCAACGGGGATGATCGGCGGCGGTTGATGCAAAGCGGTCGCGTGCCATTGAACCTGGCCGAAGCGGCCAGGCGCAGTGTCTCGGACATCCGCAGGGTTCGAGTGCTTGAAGCGTTGACCCTGGATACCCCACAGAACGCCGACCTGGCACGAGTGGTACTGGGGTTGCTCAAGTACCTGCCTGGCGCTGGCCAAGGTGTACGCTGGCGTCTTTTCGAAGGCCAGCGCGGTGGGCCACTGCTGTCATCGGTTGAGGAGGGCACCCACGGTTTCGATCTCTTGCACCAGCGTGGCGCCTTCCAATTGCTCGATTCGCAAGGCGTACCGCACGGTCAGGCCGGCGAGTTGTTCGAGGTGATGACTGCTGCCTATGCACCGCATCAGCGCGCGGCCATGCAGGTGAACGAGCCTTTCGCCCATAACCTGAGGGTCACGCTGGCGCGTGAGGCCATGCGACGGCACGCTGAAGTCGAAGGCCTGCTGGGTGTACCGCGCCTGGGCTTTTTCCGGCCACCGCAGCGATTGGCTGATGGCCGTTTGGGCTACCCCTTGGGCGGCAGCAACTCGGGTGGCCCTGGACGGCCCGAGCGGGCGCTGGGGGCGACGGTGCGTGACCTGTTTCCGTCGTTCAGTGATGAGCAGGTGGCGGCATGGACCGACAATGTGCGGCGCTCGGGTCGACAGCTGGATGCGGTACTGGCCGCGCTGCGCACAGAGTACAGGGCGCTGCGCAACAGCCTGGACGCATGGGTTAGGGAGGCCGTAGGTGAAACCAGGGAGGACCGGGCCTGCTTGCGCGACACGCTGATCGATTGTTGGCAGCGCACCACCGACGCCGGGCAAGCCCACCTCAACACCGACCACAACTATCGCATGGTCTTGTACAACATGAACCCTGAAGGGCTGCCGGAAATACCGGCCCAGGTCAGCTTCGCTCATGTTTCCGATCTGTCCCTGCTGCGCTTGGAACTTCGAGACGTTCCAGCGAGTTTCCTGCTCGCCTTCTCGCGCCTGAGCATGCTGGACCTGGGCGGGAACCTCCTGACTCAATTGCCGCAGCCCTTGTTGCAGCTACCGTACTTGCGTCAGCTTACCCTGACCAACAACCGAATCGTGTTGAGCACCAGCCAGGCGGCTACCTTGGCAAGCGCCACAAACTTGGAGTACATCGACCTGTCCCACAACCCATTGGGGCGCACCTTTACCCTGAGTGGGTTGACTACGCTGCGCTGGTTGAACTTGCGCAACACTGGCCTGACGCATTTTCCCCATGGTATGGCCAGCCGTTCAAACCTGGTTCTCATGGATATGCGTGAAAACCGCATTACCCAGATCCCCCACTGGTTCTATCAGCTGCCGCCCGGGGTTCGGCGGCGCACCCGGTTGGCCGGCAATCCGCTGGAAGGCGACGAGCTGGTGCGTCTGCAGGCTTCGTTCATGGCACCTCTCGTGCCGCTGGACGAGGCCTTGCTGCGAGAACAGTTTGTCCGTAGCCGGGAGGTTTGGGGGGATGCTGTCGGTCCGCAGCACCGTGGCCTGCTGATCGCTGCATGGGAGGCGGTGGATGTAGGCGAGCCTGCAGAGCGTTTCTTTCGCGTGCTGCAGCAGTTGCTGCAGTCTGCGGATTTTCACATCAATCCCCAGGCACTCGCGCAGCGGGTACTGGCTGTGCTGCAGGCGATGTCCAAGGAGCCAGCTCTGCGTCAGGCATTGTTGGACATCGCCAACGACGAGTGGGGTTGTCAGGATGGCGCTACCTGGTGCCTCAGCAACCTTGAGTTGAATGTGCTGGTGTGGCAAGCCCGTGCGGATGCGCAAGGTAATACGGAGCATGCCTTGCTGGCGTTGGGTCGGCGTTTGTGGCGTCTGGATGAAGTCGACCGCCTTGCCGTGCGCGACATTCTTGATCGCGGTGGCAACCCGGATGAAAGCGAGGTGGGGCTCGCCTATCGCCTTGGATTGCGTGATCGTCTGGGCTTGCCCATTCAAGTGGGAGACATGAGTTTTCGGCCACTGGCAGGGGTGACTGAGGCGCACCTTGCACGGGTCGAAGCGCACGTGCTTGAGGCCGAGACGCAAGAGCAGGTCGCCCGTTCGCTGGTGGACCGAACCTTCTGGCAGGCGCACCTGGAACGCACTCACCCGGAACGTTTCGCGCAAGTCGACAGGCCGTTCCGGCGCCGGCTCGACAGCGTACTCGATGATGAGGCGCTGACCGACGGGACCAGACAGGCACAGTCCGATGCCATACTTGGCGAACAGCGCGCAGCACGGCGGGGGCTGATGCTCGACATGACGCTGGCGGCACTCGAAGCCGGGCCCACGGATGCGGGTATCGATGTGTAATGGCCCCGACTGGCAGGGCACAGCCGTGTCTGCAGCGGCTTTGGACTATGCTCAGTGACAGGGCGGCGTGTTCGGTAAAGGCCGTCATCCTGTTCTGACGCATGGCTGGAAATTGCCCGTTACTTTTCCCTGACACACCGGGTGTTTGAAGTGGTTTAGGCTCCAGGTCGGATTTTTCTCCGTGATCTGCAGTCATTGGTTTATCGAGATATTAAGGAGATGTGTATGCTCGTTCGGTCACTGACCCTCGCCACCTTGCTCGCCGTCACCAGCCCACTGTTCGCCGCAGACAGCGACGCGCCTTTGGCCAAGGAGTTGGGCAAGGCACGGCCTTTGGTGATCATCGCCCCCAGTACAGCCGACCCGACACTGCGCGGGTTGAATAAAGCACTGGAAGACCCTGCCATTCAGGCGGCCTTCAAGGAGCGCAGCCTGGTGCTGTACAGCGTGGCCAAAATGGTGGGCAAGCGCGAGGACAAGAACCTCGAGCAGCAGACCACCATGGCCCTGATCCGCGAGCTCAAGCTCGGCGCGAGCGCGGGTACCAAGGTGATCCTGGTGGGCAAGGACGGTGAACGGCACATGCTCAAGGATGACGCGACCGGCGAGCCGATCGACCCGCAGGCCATCCTCAAGGCGGTCGATGAACTGCCGGCGAGCGAGAAGGCCGTGACGGCGCCGGAGCCTGTCGCGGCAGCGCCTGAAGCCAAGGGCAAGGACAGCAAACCGGCCAAACCGGTCAAGCCGGCCAAGCCAGCTGCACCGCCCAAACCGCTGGAGGACTGATCGCCTTCGCCCGCTCCCTGGCCGCAGGGGCGGGCGCTCTGTATCGCACTGTATCCTGCACGGCTGCAGACCCATTTCTGTACAAAATTCGGACATCGGCGATACATCCCCGACACACCCACGCGGCCTAATGGCTCCACACCCCAACCACAGTGGAGCAACACCATGACTCATGCACGGAACACCCTCGGCCTGCTCGGCGCCGCACTGCTCGGCAGCATGGCCTTTGGCAGCAGCGCGTTCGCTGTCGAGCCCCTGTCCCAGGGTTATCAACTGGCTTCGGCTAAGGTTGCCGGCGAGGGCAAATGTGGCGAAGGCAAGTGCGGGGGCAGCAACAAGGCCAGCCAAGGTGAAGGCAAATGCGGTGGCGACAAGAAGGCCAGCGAGGGCGAAGGTAAATGCGGTGAAGGTAAATGTGGCGCCGCTGGCAAGGCGGGTGATGCCAAGGTGACCGGTAAGTCCTGACTTCAATCTTTGAAATGCCACAACGCCCCGCCTGCTGGTCAGGTGGGGCGTTGTGCATGTTGCGGAGACTTATCGATGACTACCTCTCGCTTGTTTACAGGCCTTGGCCTGCGCCGTGGCCTGATGCCCGAGTTGTTGACCCTTGAAGAGGGCGCAGTGGACTTTCTCGAATGTGCGCCGGAAAACTGGATCGCTGTCGGCGGTGCCTATGGCCGAGGCTTGGCGCAACTGACCGAACGCTTTGCCCTGGCCTGCCATGGCCTGTCCCTGTCCCTTGGCGGCAGCCTGCCGCTTGATCGAAGCTTTCTGGACCAGACCCGTGACTTCCTCGATCGCTACCAGGTACGCCTGTACAGCGAACACTTGAGTTACTGCAGCGATGACGGCCACCTTTATGACCTGCTGCCGATGCCTTTCACCGAAGAGGCGGTACATCACGTTGCCGCCAGGATCCGACAGGCCCAGGACCACCTGCAGCGGCGCATCGCCGTGGAAAACATCAGCTACTACGCAGCGCCTTACCAGGCGATGAGCGAGTTGGATTTCATCCGTGCGGTGCTCGACGAGGCTGATTGCGACCTGCTGCTGGACGTCAACAACGTGTTCGTCAACGCGTGCAACCATGCTTACGATGCGCAGGCGTTCCTTCAGGGGTTGCCACAGGCGAGGGTCATCGGCATGCATGTGGCGGGTCACTACGATGAGGCCCCCGACTTCAAGGTCGATACCCACGGAGCACCGGTAAAAGAAGATGTGTGGTCGTTGTTCGCGATGGCCTGCAAGTGTTTCGGTGCCAAGCCGACGGTGCTTGAGCGTGACTTCAATTACCCGCCATTGGTCGAACTGCTCGACGAGCTCGCCCGCATGCGTGCTGTGCAGCAGGAGGTGGCGCATGCGCGAAGTGTTGCGTGAACAGCAGTACACACTGGCGCGGCATTTGCGCGATCCGGCCCGGCATGCCCCACCGCCTGGCATCGAAGCGCGCCGCTTGAAGGTTTACCGTGAACTGTTCTATGACACCATCGAGGGTCTGTTGGCCGGCAGCTTCCCGGTGATGCGGCAAACCCTGGGCGAGCCGCACTGGCATGCCCGGGTGCGTGATTTTTATGCCAACTACCGCAGCCAGACACCTTTGTTCACCGAAATCGCCGAGACGTTCATCGACTACCTCCAGGGTGTCGAGCTCGATGCTCCGTGGCAGCTGGAGCTCGCCCACTACGAGTGGGTCGAAGCCCAGCTGTACCTGAGCGATGCCCAGGACCCGGCGCATGATCCGCAGGGGGACCTGCTGCAGGGCGAGCCGCTGCTGTCGTGCATGGCCAGGGTGTTGGCTTACCGTTGGCCTGTCGAGCGTATCGGCCCTGGCTATCAGCCGCAGGCGGCGCCTGAGGCGCCCACGTTGCTGCTGGTCTACCGAGATGTCGGGTTGCAGGTGCGCTTCGCCCGTCTGGCGCCCATGGCCTATCGCTTGCTGGCCGAGGTGGGGGGCACGGGGCGGGAGCGCCTGCAAGCACTGGCAGCGGACCAGGGGCAGGGCTTGGCACTGCTGGAAAGCTTGCGCGCGCAAGGGGTTGTTATCGGTACGGTTGTCGGGGCAGGCTGAGGCAGGCAGGGGATAGGGTTGGGGTTACCAACCTATCCTGAATAATCATTTCATTGCTATTCAGCCTCTGGCCGCGAGCCGTGCCCGGAGCCAATGGTCAAGGCTCAGACGGCCGGCGCCCTGGAGCAGTAGTGGCAGCAATGCCACCAAGTAGATCACTGGCAACTTGAAGTTGCCAAAGCCCTGGTCGGTGATCGCATACCCCTGTGCCAGCTCCCCAAGGCCCGACCACTGTGCCGGCCAGTGCACCGCCGCGATGGCCACCACAGTAACGACCATGAGCCCGGCCGAGGCCAGCCGCGTACCCAGGCCAAGCAGCAGAAGCACAGGCAGCACCAATTCGGCCCACATCGAGAGTTGCCAGTTCAGTTCTGCCGGCAGTGCGCTGAAGGGAAACGGCAAGTTCGACTGCAGGTGACCGAACCAGTTGTAGCCGGTGAATTTCTCCCAGCCAGACTCGAAGAACTCCCAGGCCAGAAACAGCCGCAGGGGCAGGTCGGCGCTCCAGCTGCCGATACGGTCGATACGGGTGAACGCGTGGGTGATTGCCGTCATGCTTAGCGGTTTCATCGCTGTAACTCCTGGTGTGCCATTGTGTGGCCAGGAGTGTGTAGCGGTGGCGTATCGGCAGTGTGTCGGTGGATGCGTCAGTGTGTATCGGACTGTAGCTATCGGTTGTGTAAGCCACGAGTAGGGCCCGAACTCACCGCAGCTCGATTTCTGCACACAGTCCGCCGCCTTGGCGATTGCTCAGGGTCAAGCGCCCGCCCATGGCCTGGGTCAATTGCTGAGCAATCGCCAACCCCAGCCCTGTGCCCCCGGTACTGCGGTTGCGCGAGCTTTCTACCCGGTAAAAGGGCTTGAGCACCTCATTGAGCTCATCGTCCGGGATACCGGGGCCGTCATCGAGTACCCGAATTCGGGTGCAGCCCTGTTCACGGCTGATCTCCAGTTGTGCTTTGCCAGCGAACTTGAGGGCATTGTCCACCAGGTTGACCAGCACCCTGCGCAGTGCATGCGGGCGGGTTTCCAACAGGCCATCGGCGTTGCCGTGGCGTTCGACCTGGGCGCCGCTGTCCTGGTAATCGAACACCAGGCTGTCGAGGAACGCGCCGAGGTTGATCCGGCACGGGGCCTCGGTGTTGATGTCCATGCTGCGGGCATACGCCACACCTTCGCGTACCAGGTGCTCCATGGCACTCAGGTCATGCCACAGCTTGTCTTTCTCGACCCCATCGTCCATCACTTCGACGCGCAGCTTCATGCGGGTGATGGGGGTTTGCAGGTCGTGGGAAATCGCTGCCAGCAGCTGCATGCGCTCCTTGAGGTAGGCCGCGATGCGCGCTTGCAAGGCATTGAAGGCGACGGCGGCGTACTTCACTTCGCGTGGGCCGCTTTCGTCCAGTTGTACACCGGGCTTGTCCGGGTCGAGGTTGTCCACCGCCTGCGACAGGCGGGTGAGCGGGCCGATGGCCAGGCGCACTGCCAGCCAGGTGCACAGCAACAGCAAGGCCAGCTGGATCAGCAGCACCACAGGCAGCCAGCGGGCCACCGGTACGCTTGCCGGGGTGACGTCGAGGGTCAGGGGTGCGCCGTCGGCCAGGGTCAAGTGCACCTGAAAGTGCGCATTCGGGCCAGGGATCTCCTGGAACGTAAGGCGATAGTCGTCGCCGATGGCCTTGACGATCGACTCGGCGGCCATGGGCGGGTCGCTGGTCGGCATCGCCTGGCCTTGCAGGCCCTGGTCAAGGTGGTAGCGGTAGGTGCGCCGTTCCAGGCGTGGCAGCCAGGCAGCGCGTTCGGCTGCGGGCAGGCGGTCGAGGATGGCCACCGACGTGGCGACGTCCTGCTCCAGGTTGCTGAGCATCATCGAACGGCTGCTGATGTAGCGTTCATAGGCTTGCAGGCCGAACGAAAGCCCATAGGCCAGCACCAGGCCCGTGAAGAAGATCAGCGCCAGGCGCGAGGCCAGGGTACGTGGCCATTTCATGAGGGCGACTCGAGCAGTTGCACCGGCAGTGAGAACACATAGCCTTCGCTGCGCACGGTCTTGATGCAGGCAGGTTCGCGGGCGTCGTCCCCCAGGCGCTGGCGCAGGCGGCTGACCAGCAGGTCGATGGAGCGGTCGAAGATGTCCGCCTCGCGGCCCTGGGTCAGGTTGAGCAGTTGTTCGCGGCTGAGTACCCGCTGCGGGTGGTCGAGGAATACCCGCAACAGCCGATACTCGGCGCCGCTCAGGGCCACCAGGGTATCTTCGCTGTCGAGCAGGTGGCGTGCGGTGGTGTCCAGGCGCCACGGGCCGAAGGCAAGCAGGCGGCTGCTTTCACTGATGGTCAGGTTGGGCGGCAGCATGCGCGTGCGGCGCAGCACGGCATTGATGCGGGCCAGCAGTTCGCGTGCGGAGAACGGTTTGGTCAGGTAGTCGTCGGCGCCCATCTCCAGGCCGATGATGCGGTCGGTTTCATCGTTGCGCGCAGTCAGCATCAGCACCGGCGTGTTGCGGTGCTTGCTGGCGCGCAGTTCACGGCACAGCAACAAGCCATCGTCGCCGGGCATCATGATGTCGAGGACGATCAGGTCGACGCTGTTGGCTTCGAGAAAGGCGCGCATCTGCCGGCCATCGGCGACGATGCTGGTGCGCAGGCCGTTCTTCTTCAGGTAGTTGCCGACCAGTTCGCGGATCTCGCGGTCGTCGTCGACGATCAGGATGTGATCGACGTGTTCCATGCGCAGCGTACCTGTGTGGAAGGGTGTGGGCGCAGTGTACCGAGCGTTATCGGGCTTGCCTGCGGGGCTTTGTATTGCAGTGTATCTGCTGCGGGTACAGATACAGGAGGAAGCAGATCACAGGCTCAGGTGACACATACGGGATACCTGGCGGACGTGTAATGGCTCTCGACCGGGGAGCAATCCTCCCCACCCCCAGCGTTCCACAGGAGAGTTGCCATGAACCTCAAATCCATTGCCAGCGCCAGCCTGCTTGCCGTGCTCAGCTTCGGCGCCTTGACCGCCCAGGCCGCCATGGCGCCGATGAACGATGCCAGTGTCATGCAGTACCGTTACGGTGATCACCTGGATGTGAAGAAAGTCTTGTCGGTGCAGGATGATCAAAGCAACACCTGCGGCCTGGTCAACACCCGCATGGACTATCTCGACTCCAAAGGGCAGCAGCAGAGCGTGGAATACCGCTCCTACGCCACCGGCGGCTGCCATGAGAATTGATCGGCGCCTGGCGCTGAAGGTGGGCGGCCTGGCGCTGGCGCTGACAAGCCTGGGCCTGGCCGGTTACCTGAATGCAGGCGACAGTTACGGCGCCATGCCTTCGCTGGTGGGCGCCAGCCAGTGGCTGAACTCCCCGCCACTGGATGCGCCGGCACTCAAAGGCAAGGTGGTGCTGGTGGACTTCTGGACCTGGGACTGCATCAACTGCCAGCGCAGCCTGCCGCATGTGAATGACTGGGCACGGCGCTACGCCGACCAGGGCCTGGTCGTGGTGGGCGTGCATACGCCTGAATACGATTACGAGCATGATGTTGCAACCTTGCGCGACAAGGTGGCCATGCTGGGGATCGCTTACCCCGTGGCAGTGGACAACGACCATCAGGTGTGGAATGCATGGGGCAACCAGTTCTGGCCGGCGCATTATTTTGTCGACCGCAAAGGGCAGGTACGCCATGTGCATTTTGGCGAGGGGGACTATGGCGCGCAGGAACAGGTGATACAGGCATTGCTGGATGAAAAGGCTTGATCGGCCTGTGCCGGCACTTTCGCGGGGCAAACCCGCGAAAGTGCCGATGCCGGTTCAGCTAAAACTGGCAAAGTGGGCCTGCATCCGCCCCGCATCGGCCTCGCGCCCGCTGAACAGTTCGAACGCCTTGACCGCCTGGAACACCGCCATGTTGCTGCCGTCCAGCGTACGGCAGCCCAGCGCTCGCGCTGCCCGCAACAGTTCGGTTTCCAGCGGGAAGTAGATGATCTCCGCCACCCATAAACGTGCGTGCAGCAGCGCCACCGGCAACGGCGTCCCCGGCAGCTTGGCCATGCCCACTGGCGTGGTATTGACCAACCCGTCTGCCTCGGCCACTGCCGTGCTCAAGTCTGTACCGACCACTGCTCGGCCTGCGCCGAAGTGCGCGTTGAGGTTGTCGACCAGTGCTTGCGCCCGCGCAGTGTCCACCTCGAACAGCACCAGCTGTTCCACGCCGCCACCCAACAGGGCATGGGCCACCGCTGAACCGGCGCCACCAGCTCCCATCTGCACCACCTGCCGGCGTGCCACATCTGGCAAGCCGCGGCGCATGCCTTCGGCAAAACCCAGGCAGTCGGTATTGTGGCCAACCCGCTTGCCGTCCTTGAGCACCACGGTGTTCACCGCGCCGATCCCGCGCGCTTCATCCGACAGGTCGTCGAGCAGCGGCAGAATCGCCTGCTTGAACGGGTAGGTGATGTTGAGCCCGGTGAACCCGGTGTGCTGTGCGGCATCGAGCAGGCCGGGCAGGGCGCTGTCGTCCAACTGCAACTGATCGGCATCGATCAGGCGATAGAGGTAGCGCAGCGCCTGAGCGTCGCCTTCGTGCTCGTGCAGCGCCGGGGTGCGTGACAGCTGGATGCCACGGCCGATCAGGCCGGCGAGGATGGCTTGTTTGCTCATGCTGCCTGCTCCCGCAGCATGTCTGCGAAATGGCTCAGGGCCAGGCGGTAGCCATGGCTGCCTAGGCCGCAGATCACGCCAACGGCAATCGACGAGACGAACGACAGGTGGCGGAAGGGTTCGCGTTTGTGCACGTTCGACAGGTGCACCTCGATGACCGGCAGTTCACTGGCAACCAGGGCGTCGCGGATGGCCACCGAGGTGTGGGTCCAGGCGCCGGGGTTGATCAGGATACCGGCGCAGCGGCCACGGGCCGCGTGGATCCAGTCGATCAGTTCGCCCTCGTGGTTGGTCTGGCGAAATTCGATATCCAGGCCCAGGTTGTGGGCGCTGTCGGCGCAGCCCTGGGCGAGGTCGGCGAGGGTTTCGCGACCATACTGGGTAGGCTCGCGGGTGCCCAGCATGTTCAGGTTAGGGCCGTTCAGCACAAGAATAAGGGGCTTCATGACAGGCATCGCTTTGTTGTTTTTGGTTGCGCTTATATTTGTACCACCTGGTTAGTTTCGTCAATTGCATGGAGCCGCTGCGGCCGGATAGTGGGCGATAACCGGACGTTTTGCGCCATGGCCGGCATTCTTCGGATGACAGAATTGTAATGTTGCCGCCACCACCCCGATAAGCACGCCACCCTACAGTCCCTCGCCAACGCTCGCCGACGAGGACCTGTTTCGTGCCCCGCACCCATGCCATCCCCCGCAAGATCGCCTTGCTCAGCCTGCTATTGGCGGCCATCGGCAGTGCCCAGGCCAGTGCCGGCCTGAGCCTGCCTGAAGCGCTGGCCGCCGCTTTTGCGCAAAACCCGGAACTCGCCGCCGCCGGCCGTGAAGTGGGTGTCGCCGAGGGCGAGCGGCGCCAGGCGGGTTTGCTGCCCAACCCGGAGCTGTCCTGGGAGGCCGAGGACACTCGCCGCGATACCCGCACTACCACCATCACCCTGAGCCAGCCATTTGAACTGGGTGGCAAGCGCGGGGCGCGCGTCGCCGTGGCCACCACCGGGCAGGCCATCGCCCAGCTTGAGCTGGAGCGACAGCGCAATGGCTTGCGCGCCGATGTGGTACAGGCCTTTCACACGGCGCTGCGTGCGCAAACGGCGCTGGAACTCGCGCAGCAGTCGCAGGCGCTGACCGAGCGTGGGCTGCGTGTGGTGCAAGGGCGTGTTACGGCCGGCCAGGCTTCGCCGGTGGAGGCTACGCGCGCCCAGGTTCAACTGGCCCAGGCACAGTCTGAGGTAGGCCGCGCCGCTTCGCAGCGCAGCGTGGCCTACCAGGCCTTGGCGCGGCTGACAGGTAGCCCGCTGGCGACCTTCGACCACCTGCAGGCCGCCAAGCTGTCGCCGGGTGCCGCGCCCACGGCCGAGGCCCTGCTCGACAAGGTCGAGCAAACCGCCGAGTGGCGCCTGGCAGCGGCGCAGGTCGAACGCGGCGAAGCGTCGCTGGGTTCGGAAAAAGCCCAACGCATCCCCGACCTCACCGTCAGCCTTGGCAGCCAGTACAGCCGCGAGGACAGGGAGCGGGTCAATGTGGTCGGGCTGTCCATGCCCCTGCCGTTGTTCGACCGCAACCAGGGCAACGTGCTGGTGGCCGCGCGCCGGGCCGACCAGGCACGTGACCTGCGCAATGCTGTCGAGCTGCGCTTGCGCAGTGAAACCCGCAGCGCCCTCAGCCAGTGGGCCACGGCCATGCAGGAGGTGCAGGCCTACGACCGCACCATCCTGCCCTCGGCGCAGCAGGCAGTGGACACCGCCACCCGCGGCTTCGAGATGGGCAAGTTCGCCTTCCTCGATGTGCTCGATGCCCAGCGCACGTTGATCGAGGCGCGCGGGCTGTATCTGGCTGCATTGGCCGCGGCGACCGATGCGCGGGCCCAGCTCGAGCGGGTCTATGGCGACCTCGAAGGCAGTTTGTGATTCGCAAAAAATCCTACAGCAGGAGCAACAATGGATAACCCACGCAAGATTGCCATGCTGGTTGTCGCCTTGGCCGTGCTTGGCCTCGGTGGCCTGGCCTGGACCGGCAACCTCGGCCAGGCCAGCAGCGGCGAAGCCCAACACGACGGGCATGGCGAAGACAGCCACGGCCACGCTGATGAACAGGCCGGCGAAGACCACGAAGACGAGGCGGGCCAACTGCACCTGTCCGACGCCCAGATCGAGGCGGCAGGCGTGCAGTTGGCGGCGGCCGGCCCCCGTGAGCTGGGCACCGCCATCAACTTCCCGGGTGAAATTCGCTTCGATGAAGACCGCACCGCCCACGTCGTACCCCGTGTACCTGGCGTGGTGGAGTCGGTGCAGGCTGACCTTGGCCAGGCGGTGAAGCGCGGCCAGGTGCTGGCGGTGATCGCCAGCCAACAGATTTCCGACCTGCGCAGTGAACAACAGGCCGCGCAGCGCCGCCTGGAGCTGGCGCGCCTGACCTTCCAGCGCGAACAACAGCTGTGGCAGGAACGCATCAGTGCCGAACAAGATTACCTGCAGGCTCGACAGGCGTTGCAAGAGGCCGAGATCGCCTTGGCAAACGCCCGGCAGAAGGTCGCGGCAGTCGGCCCGGCCGGCGCCGGCAACCGCTATGAGCTGCGTGCCCCCTTCGATGCGGTGGTGGTGGAAAAGCACCTGACCGTGGGCGAGGTGGTCGACGAGACCAGCAATGCGTTCACCTTGTCCGACCTCGGCCGTGTCTGGGCGACGTTCGCCGTGGCCCCGCGCGATTTGAACAGAGTGGTCACCGGCCGCAGCGTCACGGTCAGTGCACCGGACCTGGGGGCCGAGGTCGAGGGCAAGGTCAACTATGTCGGCAGCCTGCTCGGTGAGCAGAACCGCGCCGCCACCGTGCGTGCCACCCTGGCCAACCCCAATGGCGCCTGGCGCCCTGGGCTGTTCGTGAACATCGCGGTCAGCGTCGAGCGCGCCGGCGCCGCCGTGGTGGTGCCGGAAAGCGCTCTGCAGACCTGGGAAGCGCAAACCGTGGTGTTTGTCCGCACCGAGCAAGGCTTCGAAGCGCGCCCGGTGCAGACCGGCCGGCGCGACGCAGGCCAGGTGGAAGTCACCGCCGGGCTGGCGGCAGGCACCCAGGTTGCCACCGCCGGCAGCTTCGTCCTCAAGTCGGAGCTTGGCAAAGGTTCTGCCGAGCACAGCCATTGAAACCGGGAACGCACCCATGTTCGAACGTCTGATCCAATTCGCCATCGAGCAGCGCCTGGTGGTGATGCTTGCCGTGCTGTTGATGGCCGCAGTGGGTATTCACAGCTACCAGCAACTGCCGATCGATGCAGTCCCGGACATCACCAACGTCCAGGTGCAGATCAATACCGCCGCGCCCGGCTACTCGCCGCTTGAGACCGAGCAGCGCATCACCTTCGCCATCGAGACGGCCATGGCCGGCCTGCCTGGCCTGAAGCAGACCCGTTCGTTGTCACGTTCGGGTTTGTCCCAGGTCACGGTGATCTTCGCTGATGGCACCGACCTGTTCTTCGCCCGGCAACTGGTCAATGAGCGCCTGCAAGTGGCGCGGGAGCAGTTGCCCGAGGGCATCGAGGCGGGCATGGGGCCGATTTCCACCGGACTGGGGGAGATCTTCCTGTGGACCGTCGAGGCCGAGGAGGGCGCGCTCAAGGACGACGGTACGCCCTACACCCAGACCGATCTGCGGGTCATCCAGGACTGGATCATCAAGCCGCAGTTGCGCAACGTGCCCGGGGTGGCCGAGGTCAACAGCATCGGTGGCCATGCCAAGCAGTACCTGATCGCGCCCGAGCTCAAGCGCCTGGCCGCCTACAAACTCACCCTCAATGACCTGATCGCGGCGCTGGAGCGCAACAATGCCAACGTCGGTGCTGGGTATATCGAGCGCAATGGCGAGCAGTTGCTGATTCGCGCACCGGGCCAGGTGGACTCCGCCGAAGACATCGCCAACATCGTTATTTCCAGCGTCGATGGCACCCCCATACGCGTCAGCCATGTCGCCCAGGTTGGCCTCGGCCAAGAGCTACGCGCCGGGGCGGCGACCGAAAATGGCCGGGAGGTGGTATTGGGCACGGTGTTCATGCTGATCGGCGAGAACAGCCGCACGGTCTCCCAGGCGGTTGCGGCCAAATTGGTCGAGATCAACCGCAACCTGCCCAAGGGGGTGGTTGCGGTCACCGTGTATGACCGTACCAACCTGGTCGAAAAAGCCATCGCCACGGTAAGGAAAAACCTCATCGAAGGCGCGATCCTGGTCATCGCCGTGTTGTTTCTGTTCCTGGGCAACATCCGCGCCGCGCTGATTACCGCCATGGTCATCCCGTTGTCGATGCTGTTCACCTTCACCGGCATGTTCAGCAACAAGGTCAGCGCCAACCTCATGAGCCTTGGCGCGCTGGACTTCGGCATCATCGTCGATGGCGCGGTAGTGATCGTCGAAAACGCCATTCGCCGCCTGGCCCACGCGCAGCAACGCCATGGCCGCATGCTGACCCGTGCCGAGCGCTTCCACGAGGTGTTCGCCGCCGCCCGTGAAGCACGCCGCCCGCTGATCTACGGGCAGTTGATCATCATGGTGGTGTACCTGCCGATCTTTGCCCTGACCGGGGTCGAAGGCAAGATGTTCCACCCTATGGCCTTCACCGTGGTCATTGCCCTGCTGGGCGCGATGATCCTTTCGGTGACCTTCGTGCCCGCAGCAATTGCGCTGTTCGTGACCGGCAAGGTCAAGGAAGAAGAAGGCCTGGTGATGCGCACCGCGCGCCAGCGCTATGCACCGGTGCTGGGCTGGGTACTGGGCCGCCGCAAGCTGGCGTTCAGTGCGGCGGCGGTGCTGGTGCTGTTGTCCGGGGTGATGGCCAGCCGCATGGGCAGCGAGTTCATCCCCAGCCTCAGCGAGGGCGACTTCGCCCTGCAAGCCCTGCGTGTGCCAGGCACCAGCCTGACGCAGTCGGTGGACATGCAGCAGCGCCTGGAACGGGCGATCATTGCCCAGGTCCCGGAGGTGGAGCGCGTGTTTGCCCGTACCGGTACCGCCGAAATCGCCTCCGACCCGATGCCGCCGAACATCTCCGATGCCTACGTCATGTTGCGCCCGCATGCGCAATGGGCTGACCCGGGTAAATCGCGTGAAGCATTGATTGCCGAGGTGCAGCGCGCCGCCGCCAGTGTGCCGGGCAGCAACTACGAGTTGTCGCAACCGATCCAGTTGCGCTTCAACGAACTGATTTCGGGCGTGCGCAGTGATGTGGCGGTGAAGATCTTCGGCGATGACATGGACGTGCTTAACCGTACCGCCGCAGAGGTCGCCAGCAGCCTGCAGAACGTACCAGGTGCTTCTGAGGTGAAGGTCGAGCAGACCACGGGCTTGCCGGTACTGACCATTGACATTGACCGCGACAAGGCTGCCCGGTATGGCCTGAACGTGGGCGACGTGCAGGACGCCATCGCCATTGCCGTGGGCGGGCGCACGGCCGGCACGTTGTATGAGGGCGACCGGCGTTTCGACATGGTGGTGCGGCTGTCCGAGGCCTTGCGCACCGATGTCGACGGGCTTTCCGGCCTGTTGATTCCGGTACCGGCCAGCAGCGCAGCCGGTGCTGCCCAGATCGGCTTCATCCCGCTGTCGCAGGTGGCCTCACTGAACCTGCAGCTGGGGCCGAACCAGGTCAGCCGTGAGGATGGCAAGCGCGTGGTGGTGGTCAGTGCCAACGTGCGCGGGCGCGACCTTGGATCGTTTGTGCGCCAGGCCGAACAGGCCCTGATCGAGCAGGTACAGATCCCGCCCGGTTACTGGACGCGCTGGGGTGGCCAGTTCGAGCAGTTGCAGTCGGCGGCCGAGCGTTTGCAGGTGGTGGTGCCGGTGGCCTTGCTGCTGGTGCTGGCGCTGCTGCTGATGATGTTCAACAACCTCAAGGATGGCTTGCTGGTGTTCACCGGTATCCCGTTTGCCTTGACCGGGGGGGTACTGGCGTTGTGGCTGCGGGATATCCCGATGTCCATTTCGGCCGGGGTGGGATTTATCGCCCTGTCGGGGGTGGCGGTGCTCAATGGCCTGGTGATGATCGCCTTTATCCGCAGCCTGCGCGAGGAAGGGCGTTCTTTGCGCACGGCGGTCGAAGAGGGCGCGCTGACGCGCTTGCGGCCGGTGCTGATGACCGCGCTGGTGGCATCGCTGGGGTTCATTCCGATGGCGTTGGCGACCGGGACCGGAGCAGAAGTGCAGCGGCCGCTGGCGACCGTGGTGATTGGCGGGATCCTGTCGTCGACGGCGTTGACGTTACTGGTGCTGCCGGCGTTGTACCAGTGGGCGTATCGGCGCGATGAGGAGCAAGAAGGCTGAGAATGCCGGGGCCGCAAGGCGGCCCCATAAGCTCAAACGTTACTACGCGCTGTAATCTGCACGCCGTCGACGCCTGCCTCATCATGCAGAGAAATCCGCGACGTCTCCGGCAGCGCCAACCCGCCCACCAGCGCCACCAGTGCAATCACCACCAGGTAGAATGCCGGTGCCAGGCTGCTGCCGGTCTGCCCGATCAACCAGGTAGCGACCAATGGCGCAGTGCCGCCAAACAGCGTATACGCGACGTTGTAGGTGATCGCCGAGGCGGTGTAGCGGGTTCGCGTCGGGAAGCTTTCCGACAGTAATGCCGCGGTCACCACGCCACTGCACAGCGCACCCACTGCCAGCAGAATCACCCCCAGAAGCGCCCCGAACAGCGAACCGGAACTGGCCAGCCAATACGCAGGGAACACGCAGATCATCACCCACAGGCAGGTAAAGCCAATGGTCTTGCGCCGCCCCACCCGGTCGGAAAACGCCCCAGCCAGCGGGCAGCCGACGGCGGCGAACAGCAAGGCCACGGTGGTTACCAGCAGCGACTGGGCGCGGGTCAGGTTGCCGACCAGCTGCAGGTAGGTGGCAAAGTAGGTGGTGAACATATAGAACGACAGCGCTGTCAGCGAGATGAACGCCCCCAGGTTGCGGATGGCCCGGCCATGGTTGCGCAGGGTCTCCTTGAGCGGTGAATGCTCATGTTCTTTGCCCTGTGCCACGGCTTCGCGGAACGCCGGGGTTTCCTCCATGCGCCAGCGCAGGTACAGGCCCACCAACCCCAGCGGGGCGGCGATCAGGAAGGGCACGCGCCAGCCCCAGCTGCTCATGGCCTCGGCCGTCAGGCTTGCTTCCAGGCCATAGGCGATCACCGCCGCGCAGGCAAAGGCGGAAAAGGTCGAGACCGGCACGAAGCTGCCGTAGAACGCGCGCTTGTCGTTGGGCGCATGTTCCATCAGGTAGGCACAGGCACCGGGGTACTCGCCGCCTGCCGAGAAGCCTTGCAGGCAACGGGCCAGGGTTAGCAGGACGGGGGCCGCGAGGCCAATGCTGGCATAGGTCGGCAGCAAACCGATCAAGGTGGTGGAGCCGGCCATCAACAAGATGGTCAGCGACAGAATGCGCTTGCGCCCAAGGCGGTCGCCCAGCGCGCCGAACACGATCCCGCCCAGCGGGCGCAGGGCAAACGCCACGGCAAACACGGCGAAGGTCTTGAGCAAGGCCACGCTGGCATCTTCACTGGCGAAGAACTGGCTGGCGATAAGGGTTGCGAGAAAGCCATAGACGGCGAAGTCGAACCACTCGACGAAGTTGCCGATGGCCGAGGCGGCGATTACCCGGCGCAGGGTGGCGGGGGATACCTCATGAGGTGCGGACATGCGGATACTCTCCGGTTTCCATTGGCAGCCTGAATGAACGTGACACGGTCGGGCCGCGTCATCATTGTTGTGCTGTCCAGTAGAGCGGCGAGCGCCTGCGGGTGCTTCGTCGAGGGCGACATCGGGATACCTGTTTCAACCGTTCTGTAGGAGCGGCCTTGCGTCGCGAAAGGGTCGCGCAGCGGCCCCGGCGATTTTTGCTGCGCCACACAACCTGGGGCCGCTGCGCGACCCTTTCGCGACGCAAGGCCGCTCCTACAAACCAACCATCCACGGGGCATAGTCGACTTCGCTGTAGCCTTCGGCCTTGCCCTGCTCGTTGCTGCTGAAGCCTGGCATCTTGCTCAGGTCGAGCTTCATGCAACGGCTGTTGAGTTGCGCCTGCAGGTTGCCGTCCAGGCGGAAGGCGTCCTCGCGCAGCGGGTTGGGGGAAAGCTGCACCAGGCAGCCGTCGACCTTGCCTTGTGCGTTGGCCTGGTAGAACACCGAGGCCTTGCCGATGCTGGTGACCGGCAGATCGCGCAGCAGTTGTTGCCAGAAGTACTCGCGTTGGGCAATGGCCCGGTAGCGGGCGGTGCCGGGGGCCTGAACCGCGCGAGGCAGCTGGACGATGATCGGCGCCCGCACTTCGACGGTTTCATCGTCGTTGTACAACGCCGCCGGTACGACGGGGTAGATGGTCTTCCAGCACAGGGCTTCGACCAGGCTCGCCAGCGCCTGATGGTCGGTGGGCGTTACATCGGCAGGCAGCAGCGCGCCATACTTGAACGGGGCTTTTTCGGCCTTGCAGGCGACCGGCGCGCTTTGCCGGTCGAAGGTGACCTGTAGCGTTACGGCGCCCATCTGCTCGCCGGTTGGGGCGAGGGCGATGCTCCGCTGCAAGGCTTGCTGCATGTTGACGGTGAACGTTTTCAGGGCTTGCGGATCGACGTCTGCCGGTCGGTCGGCGGAAGGGGACGATTGGCACCCAATCAAGGTAATCAGGGCCGCGCCGAGAAGCGCGGGGGGCAGTGTCTTGTACACGTGAACGTCCTTGCTGAAGCGGTAGCCGGGTGTCTTCGTGAGCCGGCTGATCATGAAGGTGGAAGCTTATCACTGGCGGCCCTGTCGCGAGGTAACCCCCGCGCCAGAGCCGGTTGGTCAGAAGCGCATATCCAGCGCCAGCTCGAAGGTGCGCGGGGCACCCATGTAGTACTGGCTGCTGTAGGCCTGCTTGGCATACACCTCGTCGGTCAGGTTGCGCACCCGCCCGGTGACCGTGGTGTACTCATCCAGCCGGTAGCGCGCGAAAGCGCCGAACAGCGTGTAGGCCGGTGCCTTGAGGGTGTTGGCGTTGTCGGCATAGACCGAGCCCACGTAGCGCCCATCGACCCCTGCCGACCACGCCTGGGTGAAGCTGTAGGTCAGCCACAGGTTGCCGACGTTGGCCGGGACATTGACCGGGGCATTGCCCTTGCGCGATACCGATACCCCGTTGACTGCTTCGTTGAACGCATCGTACTGCGCATCGACGTAGGCGTAGTTGGCCTCGGCTAGCAGCTTGGGGGTCACCTGCAACCGCCCGGACAGCTCGACACCGCGCGAGGTCTGCTGGCCGGCCTGCACCGTCAGGTTGGCATCGTTGGAGTCGCGCACGGCAAAGTCCTTGCGCACGATCTGGTACAGCGCCAGGGTGGCGGCGGCGCGGCCGTCGAGGAAGTCGAACTTGCTGCCGACTTCCCATTGCTCGCCTTTGGACAGGTCGAACAAGCCCACGTTGGAATAGGTCGCCGCCGCCAGCGAACCGGCCGGCAAATCCGCAGAGCTGCTGTACTGGGCGTATACGCTGGCGGTGGGGGTCAGCGCGTAGGTCAGGCCGATGCGCCCGGAAAGCGGCTCCCAGCGGCGCTCGAAGAACGCCGGCGAAGTCGGCGAGACCGCGCCATAGTTGGTCACTTGCATGTCCAGGTAGTCGTAGCGCAGGGCAGTTAGCAAGGCCAGGCGATCGGTCAGTTGCAGGCGGTTTTCGGCGAACACCGCGCGGTTGGTGACTTCGTGGCGGCGCTGTTTGGTCAGCCCGGCATTTACCCCTGGGATATCGTCGAAACTGCCGGGGTCGAAATGGTCGGCGTCGACGACGTCGCTCCAACTGCTCGACGTCGGGTAGAGGGTCTGGCGCATGCGCGAGTACTCCAGCCCCAGCGACCACTGGCTGGCGAAGCCGAACAGCGTGTTGTCATGGCGCAACTCGATGCGATCGCCCAGCAGGTTCTGGTCGTGGCTTTGCAGGTAGGGGCTGCTGCGCTGCACCTTGCCATCAGGGGTGTAGCTGTAGCGTTCGACGTTGCGGTAGTCGCGCTGGGCATTGTAGTGGTACAGCGTATTTTGCACGCTGGTGCTGTCGCTGAGCTGGTAGTCGAGGATCGAGCGCAGCCAGCGTACCCGCTGTTCGTAGCGACCGTCAGCGACGTTGTAGTTTTCAAAGCGGCGGCTTTTGTCGATTTTCATCGTGCTGCGCCCGGGCAGGATCGGCGAGCCCCAGTAGGGGCTGTCCTCGCGGTCTTCCTGATACTCCAGCGCCAGGGTGTGGGTCAGGTTGGGCGCCAGGTCGCTCAGCAGCGAGAATGCCAGGCTGTCGCTGTGTCGCTGGTTGCGGTCGATGTAGCCATTGCCCTGGCCCCGGCTGAAATCCAGGCGCATGAAGTGGCGGGCATCGGCGGGGTTGCTGGCCAGTGCCTGATTGATGCCGAAGGCCACCTCCGAGTCATCGTAACTGCCATAGCGTACGCGCCCGTCGAGGGTCTGCTGGTCACGGCTGGCAAGCTTGGTGATGTAGTTGATCGAGCCGCCCACGGCACCTGCGCCGTGCAGGAAGGATGACGGCCCGCCAATCAGCTCGACCCGGTCGAGCACCCAGGCATCCACGGGCCGGGTGGCACTGCTGTAGCCCAGGTTGATGCCGTTGTAGAGCTGGGTAACCTGGTTCTGGGTGAAACCCCGGTAGGCGACGAAGCCGCCGTAACCTGGGTTGGCCGAGGCGTTGACGCCAGTCATGGCGTTGATCACGTCCTGGCTGTCCTTGGCGTCGCGCGCCTCGATCAGGCGGCGGTCCGAGACGCTGACCGACGCGGGGGTTTCCCGCGCGGTGAGGCCCAGGCGCGAGCCAGTGCGGATCGGCTCGTCCAGTCGTACGCCGGAGGGGGTGTCGCGTTCGCCATCGATGGTGGTGGCGTTGAGTTCGAGCGGGGCGGTTTCGGCCCAGGCGAATGTGCAAGTGCCCATGAGGAGCACCAGGGAGGTATTGCGGATCATGTTGTCGTGTCTTCCACGCAAAGGTCATGGCTGACCACCCGCGCGCACTGAGGCGCGCCGGGTCGAGGTCAGGCGAACTGAAGGGCGGCGTGAAGCACAGCGGGGGAGGCGCGGGGGTTGAGGGCGGGGCGTAGGTAGCGTGGCGGCGGTTGTGCCCAGCTGCGCACGACGATGGGCGCGTTGGCCCCGGCCTGGGTGGGCATGAACGCCCAGCTGGAATGGGCAAGCGGCACCGCCAGGCCGAACGAGGAGCATACCGGGCAGTCGAGCTGGGCCATGTGCTGGTCACCACCGGCGTGATCCAGGTCGATGGCCGGGCCATGCTCACTGCTGATCGAGCAGAAACCACCTTCCAGGCCAGCCAGGCGCAGGCCGCCCATCTGGCCGTGGTGCAGGCCGCACAGCAACAGGCTGAACAGGACGCTGGCATAGAGCGTCCATGCGGTCAGCGTGCGGGTCTGCCGGGTGGTTTTCATGGCGGCGAATCTATCACCCGGATGAGTGATCGGGTAGCCCTGATCACCCAAAATGCTGGGTCTGTAGGCAATTGCCCACACAGTCCTCTACTAAAGCAACGAGGTAGGGTGTGCTCCAGGTCCGCTCAAGCCGCCCGCTCCAGCACATCCAGCAGGTCGGCAAATTCCAGCGTCAACTTGTGCCGCGGCGCCAGATGCACCAACGGCACCGACACCTGATGCGACTCGCGCATCTTGATAGAGCTGCTCAAGTACACCGGCAGCACCGGCACGCCTTCCCCCCGCAATTGATCGACCAGGGTCTGATGCAGTGCAGTGCGCCCGGCGAACTGATTGACGACAATCCCTTCCACCTGCAGCGTCGGGTTATGGTCCTGACGCAGTTCTTCCACCTCGGCCATGACGCTATGCAGCGCCTGGCGCGAGAAGCTGTCGCAATCGAACGGGATCAGCAGGCGTTCGGCGGCCACCAGCGCGCTGAAGGTGTAAAAGTTCAGCGCCGGTGGCGTGTCGATATAGATCCGCTCGTAGTCTTCGGCCAGTTCCACCAGCAGCTTGCGCAGCTTGTTGATCTTGAACTTGCTCTCCAGCTTGCTTTGCAGGTCGGTAAGGTCAGGACTGGCGGTGATCAGGTGCAAGTTGCTGTAGCGGGTCTCGGTGATGGCCACGCGGTGCTTCTTGCCGTGCGCGGTGGCGGGGGACAACGTCTGGCGGAAGAAATCGGCAATGCCCGAGGGGATGGCGTCATTGACCAGCCCGGTCAGGTAGTAGGTGGCATTGGCCTGCGGGTCGAGGTCGACGAGCAAGGTGCGATAGCCTTCAGCGGCACTGGCGGCCGCCAGGTTGCAGGCAATGCTTGATTTGCCCACGCCACCTTTCTGATTGAAAACCACACGACGCATGAGACGCTCATCCATGAAGAGTGAAAATGTCAGGTTGGGGTCAATCCTATGACTGAAACACGACAGTTTTATGACAAGGCTTGTAACAACTCATGGGGCGAGCGGGCTGTATGGGTTCAGCGCTATAAACCCTCGACGCACACCCGATTGCGCCCCTGCTGTTTGGCGCTGTAAAGCGCCCGGTCTGCCTTGCTCAATGCATCGCCAGGCTCGCTGCCTGCAGGGCCAGGCCAATGCGCCACGCCCAGCGACACGGTTACCGCCCCCACCGGTTCCACCGGCGTATCCTGCACCGCCACCCGCAGCCGCTGCGCCACCGCTGCGGCAACCTCCAGGCTGGCCCCCGGCAGCAGCATGAGAAACTCCTCGCCGCCGGTGCGACACAGCAGGTCGCCTTCGCGGCAACAACGCCGCATGAGCTCGGCTAGCCGCTGCAGCACCTGGTCGCCGACCTCATGCCCATGCCCATCATTGACCCGCTTGAAGTGGTCGATATCCAGCACGATGGCCGAAAATGCTCGCCCTTCGGCCTCCAGCAGCGACAGGCTGAAATCCAGGCTGCGGCGGTTGCCCAGCCCGGTCAGCGGGTCGGTCTGGGCATCGCGGTTCAGCCGGCCGATGCGCTCTTGCAGCAGGTTGAGCCCGAATAGCAGCGCACGTTTGAGTTCGGCCGCCTCGAAGTACCAGGCCGGCACCCGATGCAGGCGCTCGGCGGTGCCCGCGCGGTCCATCGACCTGGCCCCGGCCGCCAGTTGCCAGAGTGGCCGGGCGATGGTCATTGCCAGCCACCACAGCGCCAGGCTGCCGACCAATGCCAGCGGCGCGGAGGTGCCCACCACGTTGAGCACAAGGCGGCTCAGCGGTGCCACGGTCTGTTCCAGCGGTTGCTGCGCCACCACCCCCCAGCGAGCGCTCGGCACCGTGGCGAAGCCTGCGAGCATGGGCACGCCCTGGCTGTTGGTGAGCTGGCGGGTACCGCTGTCCAGTGTCGCCAGTTGATCGATCAGCGCGTTGCCTTCCACCACCGTGCCTACTCGCTGGCTGTCCGGGTGATAGAGCAGGCGGCGATTGCGGTCGACCACATAGAGGTACGAGCCATCCTTGTAGAAGTGCTCGCCCAGCAGGCTGTTGAGGATGTTGCGCTCGCGCAGGTACAGGCTGCCGCCGACGTACCCCAGGTAGCGGCCATTGCTATCGAAGATGGGTTGCGACAGTGCCACCACCAGGTTGTTGGCGGCTGACAGGTAGGGTGTCGAAACCAGCGCCCTGCGCTCATGCAAGGCCTCCTGAACACCGGGTGACTGCACCTTGGTGTTCAGGTAGTGGCGCAATGTAGCAGGGGATATGGCCCGCAGGATGCCTTGGGCATCGACCACGAAGGTCGAGTTGAAGGCCATGCCCTGGTGCAACACGCGATCGGTTTCTGCCTGCAGGGCGTCGGCATCGGCCAATTGGTTGGCTTGTACCCCGGCGCTGAACGCCAACTGCCGCAAGGCGCTGGCGATGAAGGTCTCGGTGATCGAGGCCAGTTTTGCTGCGTACACCCGGTTGGCCTCCAGGGCGTGGTCGATCAGCAACTGGCGCTGAACCCGATAGCTGGCGAAATAACTGGCGCAGAGCATGACCAAGGCGGTCAGGGCGCAAAGCACCAGAATGAGCGAGCGTAGATCCAGGCGCAATCCATGCTTGGTGTGTGTCAATCCTGACCTCGCTGGTACGAAAAGGGAGTAACCCTGCTTTTTATAGGTGTAGTGGGCTATTGTCGCCGCAGCCGCGTGTAACGTCGATCAGGAACCTGACTTTTCCTTTGCCAGTGCATCCAGCTCATTCTCGACGTCTTGCATGCGCTGCTCGACCAGTGCCTGTACCTTCGCGTCACGGGCGGTTTCGCGCATCAGGGCGGTCAGCTTCTCGCTCAGGCGTTTGCCAGCCTCGGTGTCTTCCATGGCGCGGGCCTTGGCTGGGTCCTGCATGGCTTCGACGATGCTGGCGAATTCGGCGTCGCTGAAGTTCTTCTCGCTGTAGAGCTTGAACAAGTCCTGGCGCTGGTCGTCGACCGTCAGGTGCTTGCGCAGGACATCCCGGATGCTCGCTTCGGGCACTTGCGGGTAGCGGCGTGACAGCAGCGCCGCCATGCGGTCGATGTTGTGCTCATAGGCGTCCTGCAGTGGCAGTTGCGCCAGTATCTGTTCTTCGCGAGAGGGTTTCTGGTCGCAGGCGGCGAGGGCCGCGGTCAATAGCAGTGGCAGCAGCAACGTCTGGAAGCGGGGCATGGAATGGCCTGGTGGGCGGTCAAGACCTCGGATTATAGCGAGGTCGGCCAGACCGCGACGACCCCTGAATTTGCCAGGGGCGGCCCGCTGCGGTAGAACCTTTGCCCTCACTCCCAAAGCCTTTGCCCACATGCCGAACTGGATCATCCAAGCCGTCCCGCAGGCAGCCATCGACGAAGTCGTGGCTTTCGTCGACAGCGCCCGCCGCGAGCTCTTCCCCCTGCTCGCCGCTGCACCGTTGCCCAATGACCTGGCGCGTTTTGCCGAGACCTACCTGGACGGCGAAGGCGTGTTCCTCGAAGCCCGCGATCAGGGCCGGCTGGTGGCGGTGATTGGCTATGTCCCCTATGACCATCGCTTTGCCCAGCTTGCGTATCAGCGCATGCACGTGGTCGAGGTGGTGCGCCTGTTCGTCTTGCCGGCGTATCGCCGGCATGGGCTGGCCGCGGCGTTGTTCGCCACGTTGCGCCAGGCGGCCGAGCAGGCGGGCGTCGAGTGCCTGTACCTGCACACGCACCCGTTTCTGCCGGGAGCGATTACGTTCTGGCAGCGCCAAGGGTTCGCGGTGATCGATGTGGAGCAGGACCCAATCTGGCAAACCACCCATATGCAATTGCAGCTGGCATGAGCTGCGCGTATCCGTTCAGAAACCCCCTACAGCTGGCGTTCTGCTGTGCTCAACGCGTTCATTTCAAAAGCACGCCAGCTTGCTTACCTTCCCGCTCACAGCTCGACAATGCACAAGCGGGAGAATCGCCGATGCCACACATGGCCTTGTACAAGCTCAAACTGCTCGATGAATTCGAAGACCGTAGGGACCTATGGTCATTCGGCCACTTCGAAAACAGGCTGATGGACTTGTGGCGGGGTGCCACGCGCCACGACGCCAAGGGCATCATCAATACGGCGCACAAGGAAGGGCGTTGGCCCAGGACCGTGAAGCGCTACCTGCTGACCAACTACAAGGCATTCGGCAATGTCAGCGCAGAGTTGGGCCAGACGTTTGCCGAAGTGCTTGTGTCGATGACGGCGCAGGAAAAGGCCGAGTGGGGGTTGCAGGCGCAATCCGCTGCGGCACCTTGACCCTGAGAGCTGCTTCGAGGCGTGTCAGAACCCGACCCCCAGCGGCCACTCGACTGCCAGGCGAATCTGATCACCGTCGAGCTCCGCCTGCGCCGTGTTGCCCCGGTGTGCATTATGGCGAATCGAGAACGTGGTGCCCTTGGCCTTGCCACTTTGCACCACGTACCGCGCCTCAAGGTCGCGCTCCCAATGCTTGCCGCCCTTGCCGTAGCCCAGGTACGCATAGCCGCCAGCGGGGTCGACATGCGTGCCATCGATATCGAACCCGCGCACATACAGCGCCGTCAGGTTCAAACCCGGCACCCCGTAGGCGCCCATGTTCAGGTCATACCGCGCCTGCCATGATTTCTCGTTTGGCGCGTTGAAGTCCGACATCTGCACGGCGTTGGCAATGAAGATCGCGCCGCGCGTCACATAGTCGAACGGGGTATTGCCGTCCACCTGCTGCCAGCCCAGGCTGAAACCGTGCGGCCCCTGGTTGTAACGCGAGACCAGGCTCCAGGTGGTGTTGTCGATGCGCCCGGACAGCGCCTTGCCGGTGTCGGTGGTGCGGTACAGGTTGAGGTCCAGGCTCAGGCTGCGGCGCTCGTCCAGGGCGTGGGTGAGGGTGCTGCCCAGGTAGTGCTGGTTCCAGCTGTCCTCGTAACGTGAGGTATACAGGCTGGCGTTGAAGGCCGCGCCGGGGTTCCAGACCACGCCGGCCAGGTCGAAGCTGTTGCCCTGGCGGCCATTGGAGTAGTTCACCACGAACCCCTGATCGTGGCTTGAGGCGTTGCGGTCCGTGCTTTCGTTGAAGTGGCCGGCGACCAGCCGGAGCGTGTCGATCTCGCTACTGTTGAGGAAAAAGCCGGTGGCGGTCTCGGGCAGCAAACGGCTGTCGGACGAACTGAACACCGGGGTCTTTACCCGCTGCTCGCCGTAGGACAGCACCGTGTTCGACACCCGCACCTTCAGCGCAGCGCCCGCTCGGCTGTATTCGTTTTTTGGGTGCCCATCGTTGGCGACACCCAGCAGGCGCGCCTTGCCGACACGGCCACCGCCACTGTCGAGCTGTACGCCCAGGTAGGCATGGGCATCGACACCGACGCCAACCAGGCCCTGGGTGAAGCCGGACTGTAACGTGCCCATCAGCCCGTAAGCCCATTCCTCAGCCTTGTCGCTGCGTTCGCTTCGGGGCTTGTAGGCATTGCGGCCACTGCTGTTGCGCCCGCCGTGCCGGTAATCGCGCTGGTCGAATACGCTGCGATTAAGCAGGCTCCAACTGCCGTCTTCAATGAAGCCCTTGCTGTTGGACTGGGCAGAGTCAGCCGTTGCGAAAGGAGTAAGCCCCACCAGTGGAAGCGCCAACAACAGGCGCTTCATTGCCCAGCCCCCAGCTTCTGCAGTTGCGCAGCAAAGCGGGCTTGCGCCCGTGCAGGTAGGTTGGCAGGCAATTCGGCAGGCGCCGCGTCACCCACCTGAATGACCATCACCATACCCATCGCCAGGTGCGGAATGCACTGGATGCCGTACACGCCCGGCACGCTGAACTGGTGCTCGTAAGGCTGGTTCAGTTTGCTCTTGAACGCCTGCGCCCCCTGTGGCAGCAACCCTGGCACGCTGGCAGCGTTATGCCCACTCATGGTCGGCAGAAAGCGCACCGTGTCACCGGCTGCGATGTGCAGGTGATCGGGCTCGTAGACCATCGCACCCTGCGTGCCCCGGTTGAGCATCTTCACTTCGTGCACCTCTGCCAGCACGGCAGGGGCAAACAGGGTACTGGCGAGCAGCAGGGCGACAGGGCGCAACAGCATGGTGGGAACTTCCTGGTTCAGGGGGCGCGAAAACGCAGAATGCGCGCGCCGTCGAAGGGGTCGGTGAGGTAGTGGGCGTGCACGCCGAAGGTACTCAGCAGGCGTTCGGGGGTGAGCACGTCGAACGGCTTGCCGAGGGCGACCAGGTGGCCTTGGTCGAGCACCGCGACGCGGTCGCAGGTCAGCGCCTGGTTGAGGTCGTGCAGGGCCACCAGGGTGGTGACCGACAGCGCCTGGACCTGTTGCAGCAGGCTCAACTGGTGCTGGATGTCCAGGTGGTTGGTTGGCTCGTCGAGCAGTAGCACCTGCGGGCGTTGGGCCAGGGCGCGGGCAATGTGCACACGCTGGCGTTCTCCACCTGAAAGCGAATGCCACAGGCGCGTGCGCAGGTGCAGCGCGTCAAGGTCGGCCAAGGCCTGCTCGACGATGGCACGGTCCTGGCTGGCGAACGGCGCCAGGGCCGACAGCCAGGGGGTACGGCCCAGGGCAACCGCGTCGTATACGCTGATCGCATCAGCTGTGTCCGCCTGCTGCTCGACCAGTGCCAGGGCCTGGGCAATGCGCCGGCGTGGCAGCTGCGCCAGGGGCTCACCCAGCAGGTCGACACGGCCACTGCCAGGCTTGCGCAAGCCCGCCAGCAGTTTTAGCAGGGACGATTTGCCAGAGCCGTTAGGGCCGACGATGGCCAGCGTTTCGCCCTGGATAGCGGCCAGGTCGATGTCGCGCAGCACGCTCCTGCCGCCCAGCTGCAAGCCCAGGCCCTGACAGGCAAGCGGGGCGATCTGCAGGTTGGCCATGACGGTCATGGGCGCCCCCGTCGGCTGACCAGTATCAGCGCGAACACCGGAGCGCCGATCAGCGCGGTGACCACGCCCACCGGGATCACCTGGCCTGGGATCAGCGTGCGCGACAGGATATCCGCAGTGATCAGAAACAATGCCCCACCCAGGGCGCTGGCCGGCAGCAGGCGGCTATGCCCGGGGCCGAGCAGCAGGCGCAGGGCGTGGGGAATCACCAGCCCGACAAAGCCGATGGCGCCGACGATGGACACCATCACTGCGGTCACCAGCGCGGCGCAACTGATCAACAGCAATTGGGTACGCCGCACCGGGATCCCCAGTGACGCCGCCGAATCGGTGCCGAAGGTAAAGGCATCCAGTGCGCGGCGATGCCACAGGCACACCACCAGCCCGAACAGCGCCACCGGCAATGCCAGCCCCACCGACGGCCAGCGCACGCCGCTGAGGTTGCCCAGCAGCCAGAACAGAATGCCGCGTGCTTGCTCGGCGGTGGCCGACTTGGTGATGAGAAAGGCGGTAAGGGCGGTGAACAGCTGCGAGCCGGCAATGCCGGCAAGGATCACCTGAGCATTGTTGTTGCTCGGCCCGGCAGCGCGGGCTAGCACCAGCACCAGCGTGAAAGCCGCCAGCGCGCCGATGAAGGCACCGCCTGACATGCTCAGGGCCACGCTGCCCAGCCCCAGTAGGCCGACCAGCACCGCGCCGGTCGAGGCGCCAGCGGACAACCCCAGCAGGTAGGGTTCGGCCAGCGGGTTGCGCAGCAGCGCCTGCAGGATCACCCCGCACGTGGCCAGCCCGGCGCCGCAGGCGGCCGCCACCAGGGTGCGGGTCAGGCGGTAGTTCCAGACGATCCCGGCGTCGATCGGGTCGACCGGGTAACCGGCCTGCCACAGGTGATTGGCCAGCACCTGGTAGACCACGTTCGGCGCCAGGTCGCTCTCGCCGATCGCGGTACCGGCCAGCAGCGCGGCGCACAGGGCTGCCAAGGCCAGGACGCTGTAAGGCAACAAGCGGCTCATCACTGTGCCGCTTTACCGCTGGCGAACGCCACAGACAGGGTCTGCAGGCCTCGGAACAGGCGGATGCCGGCCTGCATGGCGTCGGCGTCAAGGACGATGATGCGGTCGTGCTTTACCGCGTCCATGTTGCGGGTTACCGGGTCGTTGTGCAGGAACTCGAGTTTTTTCTGGTAGTCGTCTGCGGGGAAGCGGCGGCGGTCCATGCGGGCGATGATCAGCCAGGTCGGGTTGGCCTTGGCCAGGGTTTCCCAGCCCACGGTCGGCCATTCTTCGGTGGACTCGACCACGTTGCGTACGCCCAGGGTGCGCAGCATGAAGTCGGCGACGCCTTGGCGGCCAGCCACATAGGGGTCGATATCCAGGTCGGCGCTGGAGAACCAGAACAGCGCCGAGGTGTTGGACAGGTCCTTGCCGGCCAGTTGCGCCGTGGCGCTGTCCAGGCGGCCCTTGAGGTCGGCGTTCAACGTCGCACCGCGGTCTTGCACGTCGAAGATCTCCGCCAGCTGGCTGACGCTTTTATAGATGCTGTCGACCTGGAATGCCTGCAGGCGGGTGCCATCGGCACCCACCAGGTTGTCCTTGCCTTCGCAGTCCGAGGGCAACAGGTAGGTCGGGATCTTCAACTCGTCGAACTGTTCGCGGGTACCCACCACGCCTTGAGCGCCGACCATCCACTCGAATTGCACCGCCACCAGCTGCGGACGCTTGCCCACCACAGCCTCGAAGCTCGGGTCGTTGTCGGCCAGGCGCTCGACCTTGTCGTTCATGGCCTTGAACTCGGGCAGCACGTTGTTGAACCACAGCGACGTGCCGGCCAGCGTGTGGCCCAGGCCCAGTGCATAGAGGATTTCGGTGCCGGCCTGGCCGATGGTGACCGCACGCTCGGGGGCGTGGGCGAAGGTCTGTGGCATGCCGCAGTTGTCGACCGTGAGCGGGTAGTGGGTGGCAGCGGCCTGGGCCAGGCCAGTGAGGCCGAGGCCAGCGATCAGGGCGGCTATACGGGGCAGCATGGTGGGGCGATCTCCTATCGAATGGTTCACGGCATGAACGCACGGACAGGCATCGCCGATGCCCCTTGCGCAGGGCAGGGGGCAGCACCCGCAAACGGGTGGAGATGGCCATCCCGGACACCCCGCCGGTTGGTGGATTTTCGCCGGCAGGTCTCCTGACTGGTGCGTCATGGCCCGGCTCCAGCCTTCCCGGATTGATCCAGTGGCATTGATGGAGCAGGCTCGGCACCTACAGTTGCGGGGGCAGTTCCGTTTGGCCCGGTGACGGGCCTGGGATTCCCTATTGATTCCGTGGTGGAAACCGGCGGCCCGCATGGTAGACCATCAGGCAACCGGGTGAAAACGCTTTTCAGAAGTACTTCAGCCAGGTGATGTCACGCCGCCGCGCCTTCATACGGGCGAACCCGCGTACCGGCAGGTACAGCGACACGGCCAGCAACGCGGCACTCAGCCACACCGCGGTGATGCCGTCGAAGCCGAAATAATCACCCTGGTTGTGACCGAACAGGGCGACGCAGGCCAGGTACAACAGCTTCAGCACATACAGGTGCAGCAGGTAGAAAAACATCGGTGCTGCGCCGTACACCGCAAGGGCGCTGATCCAGCGCGCCTGGCCGACGCGCTCGAAGCCGCGCAACAGCAGCAGGCCGCAGCCCAGGGTGAGGGCGAGGAACAGCAAGCTGGGCGGGTACTTGGTGATGTTGAAGAAGCTCATCAGTGTCTGCGTCAACGTCGGGTACCCGCTCCAGGGGGCTTCGCCATAGCCGTTGAGCATGCGCAGCACGATAAAGCCGAGCAGCGCGATCGCCCCGGCCAGCAACAGCCGGTGTTGGCGTTGACCTGCATCGCTGTTGCGGGCGAACCAGGGGCCGAGGCCGTAACCCAGGGCGATTACGCCGATCCAGGGCAACACGGGGTACGAGGTGCGCAGGCGCAGGGTGTCGGAAAACGCCAGCCAACCGCGGTCATGCAGGATCGCCCACGGCACGTGCATGGCCGATTCTGTGCCGAAGTGCAGGGGGTCGAGCAGGTTGTGGCCGCCGACGATGATTGCACCCAGGGCGATCAGCGCCGCACGTGGCAACCACACCAGCAGCGACAGCGCGATCATGCTCACGCCGATAGCCCAGATCACCTGCAGGTAGACCACGCTGGGGGGCAGCTGGAAGGTCCAGGCGAAGTTGACCAAGGTGAACTCCAGCACCACCAGAAACAGCCCGCGCTTGAACAGGAAGGCGCAGACGTCGCTGCGGCCCTGATACTTCTCGCCATACAACCAGGCCGACAAGCCAGTCAGCAGGACGAACACCGGCGCACACAGGTGGGCCAGGGTGCGGCTGAAGAACAGCGATGGGTCGGTGGCGTCGATGGCCATCGGGTCGCTGACCTGGCGATGGAGGAAAAAGGTCTCGCGGACGTGGTCCAGGAGCATGAACAGGATCACCAGGCCGCGCAGGGCATCGATGCTCTGCAGGCGCTGGGTGAGGAGAGTGGGGGTTGCGCTGGCGCTGGTCATGAGGGGTCGCTGGTAGGAATGGAGTGTTGTTATGAAATGTTATCTTATATCTTTATTCGGGTTTCCGGCAATGACGGTTTAGGTTGAATTCAGGCATGCACCCCACCAACTACCTTGCGCGTCAATTTCTGGCGCCCCAGAAATACCTTTTAAAAACATCGCATTGCGCGTTCTAACTGATTTCTTTTCGAACTTTCTCGACAGCGTGTGTCTCGAACCGATCGTTCATCATTTATTCACAAGTCATGGAGACTCCACGCATGTCCGCTCGTCATCTGCTGCGTCACACCTGCCTGCTTGCCCTTATTGCATCGCCCCTGGCGGCCACCGCCGCGCCCAGCACCGACCCTCTGTTCACCTTCGGCCTGCTGGGTGCCTACGACAAATTCAAGTTCGAAGGGGGCAGCGAAACCGACAAGGAACACCTGGGCCAGGGCGGTGTGTTCGCAACTTTCGGCAACAAGATGACTGCCGAATCCGGCTTCATCTACCAGATCGGTGCCGAGGCCAAGTACGGCAAGAAGAACGACAACAAACTCAAGGAGGCCCAGGCCGACCTTGACCTCGGCTGGCGTGCGGCGCTGGATGCCCGCAACTTCGTCGACGTGACCGTGGGCGGTGGTTACAGCTGGTCGCGCTTCGAGCCCGAAATCAACGACCTGGACACCAAACTCACCGTCAAATCGCCCTTCGCCAAGGCAGCGCTGGGCTACAACCACCAGTTCGACGCCTCGACCCTGCGTGTGGAAGTGGGCGCACGGCATACCCTCGATGGCCGAGCACGCCTGAAGGTGGATGATTTTGGCAGCGACAGCGTGGACCTCAAGGACCGCACCAACCCTTATGCCGAGGTAACGCTGCTGATGAACCAGCAGGGCGGCATGCCGGTGCAGGCCGGGGTCTACTACACCCGCACTGAATACAAGCTCGATGGCGACTCGCCCGTGGCGGACAACACCAAGCTCAAGCGTGACGAGTTTGGTTTCAAGGTCGGCTTGGCGTTCTAAGCTGCGATTGGCCAACGCCGTGGTACGTGTAGGAGCCGCGCAAGCGTGCTCCTATCCCGGGGTTGACGATTAACGCCCGCGCCGCCGCGACACCCGGGCCTCGATATTCTTGCGCCCGATCAGCAAGGCGGGTTTTTCCACCACGGGCTCATCCGCCAGCCACTTGTACATCACCAGGCAATCCACCAGGCCCAGGCGGGCGTGGCGGAATGCCTTGGGCAGGCGGCCGACGGTGTCGAAGCCAAGCTTGTGCCACAGCGCCACGGCCACTTCGTTGCTGGCCACGACCGAATTGAACTGCAACGCAAGAAACCCTTCCTGACGCGCCAGCTTCTGCGAATGCTCGCACATAGCACGGGCCACGCCACGGCCGCGTGCGGCCTCGCACACCATGTAGCCACAATTGCCCACATGGGCACCGGGGCCGGCGGCATTGGCTTTGAGGTAGTACGAGCCCAGTAGCTCACCGGCGTCCTCAAGCACCCACGTATGCAGGGGTAGCTCCAGCCACAAGTGCCGGGCCTGTTCGACGCTCAAGGCGGGGTCGAAGGCGTAGGTTTCGCGGGCCTGGACAATGGCCTGGAAGGTGGGCCAGAAGCGCTCGAAGTCCTCAAGCGTCATGGGGCGGATGTGGCTCATGGTGGATCCTGCAATGGCTGGCCGCCAAGTCTGGGTGGCGCGGCGCCATCGCGCAAGGGCGATGCGCCGCGTGGGCTCAGCCGGTGGCCTTGCCCACTGCATCCATGGCGCGGGCCGAGTAGACCAGTGCGGCCCCGGCATTCATCGCCACGGCCACACCGAGGGCCTCGGCGATCTCTTCGCGGCTGGCGCCGTGTTTCACCGCTTGCTGCGAGTGCACGGCGATACAGCCGTCGCAGCGGGTGGTCACGGCCACTGCCAGGGAGATCAGCTCACGGGTCTTGGCGTCCAGGTGGTTGGTCTTGGCGCCCGCACCGCTGGCGGTCATGTAGCCGGCCACGGTGTCGGGGGACAACTGCTTGAGGTCGCCGATGCCGGCCATCAACTGCTTACGGTAGGCGTCCCAGTCCATCATGCTCATCGTCTTCACCTTGGGAAGGGTTGCGAGTGGAGCTTTCAGGCTAGTCGATGTTAAGGATGCCTGTGTGCTGTCTGTGTAGAAGCGGCCTTGCGTCGCGAACGGGCTGCGTAGCGGCCCCTGTATTTCAACGTCACTGCAAGTACCCAGGGGCCGCTACGCAGCCCGTTCGCGACGCAAGGCCGCTCCTACAACGACAGCACCCACGCCGAAGCGTCAGATGTAGATAAACACCAGTACCAGCGCTGCCACCACCGCCCACTTCTCCAGGTAGTAGCGCATGCGGTTGCGCTTTTTCAGCGCCTTGCCGCGCTCGCGGATCTTGTAGATGCGGGTGAACAGCCGGTTGATGCCGCCGGTCTTGTCGTTGGCATCGTTGGGCGCGGCAGCGGCAGCCATGACGTTGCGGCTGAACCAACGGTTGAATGCGGTTGCCCAGCGGTACTTGAGCGGGCGCTCGACATCGCAGAACAGAATGATGCGGTTGTGCTCGGTGGTGTTGGCGGCGTAGTGGATGTAGGTTTCATCAAAGATCACCCCCTCACCGTCGCGCCACGAATACTTCTCGCCGTCCACATCGATGTAGCAGCCGTCGTCGTTCGGCGTGTCCAGGCCCAGATGGTAGCGGTAGGACCCGGCATACGGGTCGCGGTGGCGCACCAGCTTGGCGCCCGGTGGCAGGGTGGCGAACATCGCCGCCTTGACCGTGCCGATACCTTGCAGCAACTCGGTGGTACGCGGGCACAGGGCCATGGCAGACGGGTGACTTTCGCCGTACCACTTCAGATAGAAGCGCTTCCAGCCGGTCTTGAAGAACGAGTTGAAGCCCACGTCGTCATAATTCTCGGACTTCTTGATTTCGCCCACGTGCAGCAACTGCTGAGCCTCGGCACGGATTTCCTGCCAGTGATCCTGCAGCGGTTGCAGTTCAGGGAAGGCCTCGACCGGCAGGTAAGGTTTGGCCGGGTGCTTGGAAAACAGGTAAAGGAAGCTGTTGACCGGCGCCAGGAAGCTGGAGTGGTCGCCCAGTTGGCGAGTCAGCTTGTGACGAACCCGACCGCGCAGGTGAACATAGGCGATCGAGAGAACGAAAAGGAGTACGAGTGCAATTTTCATGGACGTTTACTTGTCGAAAAATGGCCATGCGCCATGGCATAAGCTCGCCAGCATAAACAATCATGGGGGCAGTTTGTACTTATTGTTACGTGACTACCGCGCGACTTAGGTGTAATGGCCTAGCGCTTGCGCAAACGATTCACGCCAAGGAGATCACATGGTTCAGGACGCTCGCGCCAGTGGCGCCCCCTTCAAACGGCTGTTTTTCGCCTTGCCGGTCAGCGATGCCCAGCGCCGTGCCCTGGCCCAGTGGCGGCGCGGCTTGAACCTGCGCAGCGGCAAGCCGGTACCGGCCGACAACTTCCATGTGACGCTGCTGTTTTTGGGGGATGTGGACACTGCCCTGGTGCCGGCGATCTGCGCTGCGGTCGACGTGCTCAAGCGCCCGGCTGCGCCGCCGCGCCTGTTGCTTGACCGCTTGCAGGTGTGGCCGCGCGCCGGCGCCCTGGTGCTTGAGCCGCAACAAACGCCGCCGGCCTTGTTGCAGCTGGTCTATGGCTTGCAGCAGGCGCTGCTGCCCTTGGGCCTGGAGGCGGCGAGCCGCGAGTACCGCCCGCACCTGACCTTGTCCAGGGACTATCGCGGCCAGCCGCCAGAGGCCGCCAGCGCCCCGGAGTTCTTCCTGGCCGCGCGGCATTTCACCCTGTACGAGTCGCGCAAGGGCGTTTACTGGCCGCTTGCGCAATGGCCGATGGCCGACTGACGCCTGCTCGGAACGTTCTGCTGCTTAAAACTCAGGGGTGTACTTGACCGTCAGCATGAAGTTGCGCGGTTCGCCGTAGTTGTTGCTGCCATTGAGCTGGTTGAAGCCGGCGACCCAGTACTTCTTGTCGAACAGGTTGTTGGCGTTCACTGCCAAATTCACTTCCGGCGTCAGCTGGTAGGCCAGGCGCGCGCTCCATACGGTGTAGCCGGGCACGGTGTAGGTGCGCTCGTAGCCCAGGGTGTGGCTTTGGCTGGTGAAGCCCAGGCCGGTGCTCCAGCGCTGGCTGTCCAGCGGCAGGGTGTAGTCGGCCCAGGCGCGCAGCATGTGCTTGGGGGTCCACTGGCTGAATACGCGGCCTTCGTTATCTGGGTCGTCGAGGAACTTGGTGGTGTTGTAGGTATAACCTGCGAACAGTTGCAGGCCGCTGAGCACCTCGCCGCTGATCTCGGCCTCGATGCCCTGGCTGCGCACCTTGCCCGCCGCGGTGGAGCAGTACCCGCCATCACAGGCAAAGCCCGAGGCCACGTCGGTAACCGCGCGGTTTTCCTGGTCGTAGCGGAACAGCGCCAGCGAGGCGTTGACCCGGCCGTCCAGCAACTCGCCCTTCAGGCCCGTTTCGTAGTTGCTGCCGATCACCGGCTTGAGAGGGGCATTGCCGAGGGCGCGCTCGGTCTGCGGGACGAAGACATCGGTGTAGCTGGCGTACCAGGCCCATTCGCGGGTCAGGTCGTAGACAAATCCTGCATACGGTGTCACTTCCCCTGTTTCGGTCATGTGGCTGGTGGGGTTGACCTGGCCTGGGTTGAGGCCGCGGTAAGTGGTAGTGGCATAGCTGTAGTCGAACCAACTGACACGCGACCCCAGAATCAGCGTCAAACGGTCAGTCGGCTTGATCCGCCAGGCACCGTACAAGCCTTTTTGGCGGATATCATAGGCGCTGCGTTCGGAACGCCCGAAGGGGGTTGCAAGCAAGCTGTCGCGGCTGGGCTCGGGGCGATCATGGTCGATGTCGAAAATGTTGTCATTGCCACCAAAGGTGCGCCAGTAACCATCATCGGTGGTCAGCTTGGAGTAGTTGCCACCGAGGGTCACCTCGTGGGCCAGGGGGCCGGTGTCGAAGTGCCCCACCAGGTTCATGTCCAGGCCCAGTTTGGTTGAGTGGAAGTCTGTGATCCAGTCGGCATATTCGAGGCCACTGCCGTCAGGCTCCAGGCCTTCCAGCACCGTTTGCGTCCGTTGATGGGTGGACGTGTTGGTTTCGCCCATACGCAGGGCTGCAGCCTTGAAGGTCCAATCGTCGTCGAAGCGGTGCTCAAGGTCCAGGTAGTAGGTGGTGACGTCAGTCTGCGCCCGGTTCCAGCGGGCGCCGGTGAAGGTCGAGCGTGGCAGGTCAACCGGTTCACCGGTGGCATAGCGAGGGATGCCACGCAGCATCGGCCGCGACTGCTGGCGGTTGTAGCTGATGCCGGCACCCACGGTGGTGGCGTCGTTCAGGTCGATGTCCAGTGCGCCATACAGCGAGTGCGATTTGCTCCACTGGTAGTCGATGAAACTGTCGCTCTGGTCCTCGTCGGCGACAAACCGACCGCGCACACGCCCATCGGCGGTCAATGGGCCGCCTGCGTCCAGTTGCAGGCCATAGTGGTCCCAGGAGCCGGCCTTGCCGGTGACAGTGACCGTCGGGGTGGCCTGGCCACGCTTGCGCACGAGGTTGATCGCGCCGCCGGGGCTGCCGGTACCTTGCAACAGGCCCGAGGCGCCGCGCAGCACCTCCACGCGGTCGAAGAACACCAAGTCCTGGGTTGCCCAGTTGCCCAGCGAGTAGGTGTTGCGTGGAATCGGCACGCCGTCGTACTGCCAGTCGTCGATCTGGAAGCCGCGCGAAGTCACCACCACGCCAGGGCCGATGCCCTGTGCGCCGACGATCCCGGTGGTGTGGTTGAGTGCATCCTGCAGGTCGGTGATGCCTTGGTCGTCCAGCTGTTTACGGGTGATCACCGTCACCGACTGGGGAATTTCCTTGAGGCTGTGGGTGCCTTTGCCAAGGGTCACCGCACGGGCTGCGTACGAGCCACTGCCTTCGCTGGTGGCATCCAGGTAGTTGTCGGTGATGCTGGTACTGCCAAGCTCCAGCACGTCGGTCTCAGGGGTGGCCGGGGCGACGCTGAAGTGCCCGCTGCTGGTGAGCCGCAATTGCAGGCCGCTACCGGCAAGGGCGGCTTGCATGGCTTGCTCGGCGCTCATCTGGCCGACCACCGCGGGCGCTTGCTTGCCACGCACCCGTTGCGGTTCGAGGGCGATGATGTAGCCGCTCTGGCTCGCGATCCGGTTAAGGGTGGTAGCCAGGCTGGCGGGCGGCAGGTCGAACGCCAGGGTCTGCACCTGGGCATGGGCGTTGAGGCTGGTCAGGGCGACGACGAGGGGCAGGGCGCGGGGCCAGAGGTTGAGCACAGAATTCTCCCGAATGAAGTGGCTTGTCAGGAGATAGGTGGGACGAGAAACGAAAACCGGACACGTCTGCGAATGATTTTCACAAATATTTTCATTTATTGCGCTTGGGGGCGATCAACATCAGCCACGGGCCATAGCGCTCGACGCTGATCGGCAGGGCCTCGGCCAGGGCCGCCAGCGCCTGCTGTGGCTGGTCCAGCGGGAATACACCTTGCACGCGTATGTCTCGTACCGCTGGCGCTACCCGGATATAGCCCCGTTGGTACGGCCGCAGCGCATCGACCACGGCATGCAGCGGTTCGTCGAGCACTTCCAGGCGGCCCTGCAGCCAGGCTGCACGTTGTTGTTGCTCGCCATCCAGACGCTGGATGCCATCGCTGCGCAGCAGTGCTGCCTGCCCCTGTTGCAGGTCTTGCCAGCGGCCATCGGGCAGGCTGGCGCGCACGCTGTGCTCGAACACCACAACGCGGGTGGCGTTGGCTTCCTGGCTCACCAGGAAACGGGTGCCCAGCGCCTGCACCTGCCCTTGCGCCGTGCGCACCCGCAGCGGCCGTCGCGGGTCTGCCGCGACCTGGATCAACAGGTCTCCGCGGCGCAGTATCAGCAGCCGTTGGTTGGCATCGAAGTCCAGGTCGACGGCACTGCCACTGTTGAGGCTCAGGCGGCTGCCATCGGCCAAGGTGAAGCTGCGCCGTTCGCCACTGGCGGTGTGCAGGTCGGCCAACCAGTTTTGCGCCCCGTCGCTGCGCCAGCCGCCCCAGGTTGCGGCAGCAGCGACGCTCAGGCCAGCCAGGGCCCCCAGCACTTCGCGCCGGGAGTGGGTGGGGGCGAGCAAGACCTGGCGCGCATCGGCGGCATGCCCGGGGGCGCGCCGGTCCAGCGCGCGCAACGCAGCAAACGGGCTGCCGACGCGCTGTTGCAAGCGGTCCCAGGCCCGTTGGTGCGCGGGGTCCTGGCGCAACCAGTGGGCCAGGCGTTGCAGCAATGCCTCGTCTGGCGTGCCGGCTTTCAGCGCGACCATCCAGTCGATGGCCTGCTCGCTTATCGGGTCCAGGCCGGCTGCGCTCATGCTTGCACCTCGCACAGGTAGCACTGGCGCAGGGCCTGCTTCATGTAGCGGCTGACGGTGCGTTCACTGATCTGCAGCCGGGCGGCGATGTCGACATAGCTCATGCCGTCGAGCTGGCTGAACAGGAAGGTGGCCTTGACCACGGCGGGCAAACCGTCCAGCACCTTATCGATGGCCACCAGTGCCTCGATCAGCAGCAGTTGCTCTTCGGCCGAAGGGGCGACTGGCTCGGGCAGCAGTGCCAAGCGTTCGAGGTAGGCCTCTTCGAGTTGGCGGCGGCGATGCCGGTCGAAGATCAGCCGCCGGGCGATGGTCGAGAGGTAGGCGCGCGGCTGCTGGATGCTGTCCGGGTCGACACGCGCGCCGAGCATCTGGCAGAACGCTTCGGCCGCAGTGTCTTCGGCGTCGGCGCGATTGCGCAGGCGTTTGAAGATGTGTTGGAGCAGCCAGCGGTGATGGTCGCTGAAGAAGAAGCCCAGCTTGCGGGTCGAGGTGCTGTCCAACGCCTGGCATCCAGTTGTGAGTGTGAATCGTTCTCAATGGTAACTGGGGAGTCTGGTGGGTAGCAATGGGGGCGTGGCTCTTCGGGGTGTACGGCTGGGTTTGGCGGTGGGGCGGATATCGAGCGCCGCCCGCGCGGCGCTTCGCGGGGCAAGCCCGCTCCCACTGTCTACCTCCGGCCAGTGCTGTCAGTTACATTTCCACTGCCAGCCTTGGTGCATGGCATGAGATTGAGGTGAAGCAAACAGCACCCGCCTCAATATCGAGTCGGGCACACAAGGCGGACAGTGAAGATGCCACAGGCATAATTGGCCGAAGGTAGACAGTGGGAGCGGGCTTGCCCCGCGAAGCGCCGCGCGGGCGGCGCTCGATATCCGCTCCCCCACACATCCCCAGCCAGGCACCTGAACACCCCACACATTCCCCCCGCAACTAAACCGGCAAGCTCTGATAAGCCGTCTCATCCCCAGGGCTGCGGTCAAACTGGCGCTTGTACTCGCGGCTGAACTGCGAGGTGCTCTGGTACCCCACCCGGTGCGCCGCCTGCGCCACGCCAAGGCCCTCACCAATCAGGATCTGCTGCGCCTTGAGCAGCCGCAGGCGCTTGAGGTACTGCATCGGCGCCATGTCGGTGCAGCGCTTGAAGTGTTCGTGGAAGGTCGACACGCTCATGTTGGCACGCGCAGCCAGTGCCTCGACACTCAGTGGCTCGGTGTAGTGTTCGCGCAGGTGGGCGAGGGCGGCGCCGATGCGGGCGAAATGCCCCTGCTGCTCGACCAGTGCCCGCAGCACCCCGGCCTGCGGGCCGCGCAGCGCGGTATACAGCACTTCGCGCACCCGTGGCGGGCCGAGCACCTTGGCATCCAGCGGGTCCTGCAGGCACTGCAGCAGCCGCTCGACACTGTCGCGCATGGGCGCATCCAGGGCCGCCGACGTCATCGACTGCGGGGTCTGCGCCTGTACGGCGGCATCCGGGGCCAGGTCCATGCTTTGCACCAGTTCACCGAGCACGCCACGGTCAATGTCCACCGCCACGCCCAGCAGAGGCGCATCACCGGTGGCAAAGGTTTCACACATGAACGGCACCGACAGCGCCTGGACCAGGTAGTGGCCGGCGCCGTACTCCAGGGTGCGTGGCCCCAGGCGCGCGAGTTTGCTGCCCTGGGCCAGGATCATCAGGCTCGGCTCGTAGATCTGCGGGCTGCTGGCCACATAGTGGTCCCAGCTCAGCACCTGAACCTGGGGCAGGTGGGTGGGGACGAAGCCCGGACGCGTGGCGAGGCGGCGGATCAGCGCGCAAAGGGGGGCATTGGCGTCGACGTGACGAGTGAGCTGCATGGTTAACCTGGGCAGAGAATCAGACAGTTGCATCATCGCAGATTGACGGTCTAGCGTCAGATGCTGGCAGGCAACTCCGGAGAATCGGGCATGGATGCCGGAGAATCTGCGGTGGGCGAGGGGGGGCATGACGCGCAGAATGCGCCGCCTGAATCGTTTCACTTTTTTGCGAGGTCCCGCATGTACACCGCCATCGGTTATGCCGCCCAAACTTCGACCAGCCCACTGGCCCCCATGACCTTCGAACGCCGCAGCCCGCGCCCGGACGACGTCGCTATCGACATCCTGTATTGCGGCGTGTGCCACTCCGACATCCACCAGGCACGCAACGAGTGGGGCATCGCCGTGTACCCGCTGATGCCGGGCCACGAGATCATCGGCCGCGTCACCGCCGTGGGCGACAAGGTGTCTGCACACAAGGTCGGCGACCTGGTAGGCGTCGGCTGCATGGTCGACTCGTGCCGCCACTGCGAGGCATGCGCCAAGGACCTGGAGCAATACTGCCTGGAAGGCCCGACCATGACCTATGCCACCCCGGACCGGGTCGATGGCAGCAACACCATGGGCGGCTACTCCAGCAGCATCGTGGTCAGCGAGCACTTTGTGGTGCGTATCCCCGCCGGCATGGACCTGCCCAGCGCCGCGCCTATCCTGTGCGCCGGCATCACCACTTATTCGCCGCTCAAGCACCACGGTGTAGGGCCGGGCCACAAGGTCGGCATCCTGGGTATGGGCGGCCTCGGCCACATGGGCATCAAGCTGGCCAAGGCCCTGGGCGCGGAAGTGACCTTGTTCACCCGCTCCCAGGCCAAGGCCGAAGAAGCCCGCCGCCAGGGTGCCGACCATGTGATCGTGTCCACCGATGACGAGCAGATGCGTGCTGCGGCCGGCCATTTTGACTTCCTGCTCGACACCATCCCGGTGCAGCACGACCTCAACCCGTACCTGGAAACCCTCAAGTTCGATGGCGTGCACATCCTGGTCGGTCTGATCGAACCTATCGACCCGGCGGTGCACGCGGCCAACCTGGTGCTCAAGCGCCGGGTACTGGCTGGGTCGTTGATCGGCGGTATCGCCGAGACCCAGGAAGTGCTGGATTTCTGTGCCGAGCACGACATCCGTTGCGACATCGAAATGCTCGATATCCGCAATATCAACCAGGCTTACGAGCGGATGATTGCCGGCGATGTGAAGTATCGCTTCGTGATCGACATGGCCACGCTTCAGGGCTGATCCACGGGTTGGCCTGCACTGGCCCTTTCGCGGCGTTGCACGCGAAAGGGCCAGTGCAGATTTACCAGACCAGCGCCTTGTCCCACCCCTTCCAGAACAACCACCGCCGTACTTCGCCATGCTCCCCGGTGCCGATCTGCCATTCAGGCCGCCCGCTGCCCAGGGCAATCACCGAAATGAAGCCGGCATGGCTCGCCGCAACCACCGTGCGCCCGTCAGCGCTGATGTCCATGGCACTGATGGTCGAACCCAGGTAGTGCTGCCAGTGTTCCGCGCCATCCTCGCCAAAGGCCCGCAAGTAGCCGTAGGCGTCACCGACGATATACTCGCCATCGCCTGCGACCCCAGCGTAAACCCGCGCCCCATCCTGCAGCAGCGGTGTGCGTGGGTCTTCACTGTAGTAGTCGGTATCCAGCCCCGGCAGGTCGGCCACGCGTACCCCGAGCGTGCCGCCGTTGTAGAAGTGGCAGGCATTGACGATCAACTGGTCGCCGCGGCGGTTGAACAGGGCGAAATGTGGGTACTCACCACCTGGGCCTACCTGCGCCACCAGCGCCAACTGATCGTCCAACACCAGATGGCGGCTGCTCTGCTCGCCGACCACGATCAGGCGCCCATCCGGCGACACCGCACCATGCTCCATGGCCAGGCCCAAGGCGATATCGTCCGGGTCGGTGCCTTCGGCTAGCTCTTCGAGTATTTGCGATTGGCGCGGCAGCAACCGGGTGGCGCCTTCGGCCGCCAGCAGGAAGATGCCCTCGGCGCTCACCAGCAGTACCCGTTGGCCTTGCGCGAAGGGCACCAGCGTGGTGGGGGTCGGCGGCAGGTCGAAGGGGTCGAAGGGGTAACCGGCTGGCAGCCCCTCCAACCCGCTAGGCCAAGGGAGCCGGGCGACCTGCGGGCCGCCCCAGCCATCGGTCACGCGCACGCCCTCGGCGTTGGCCAGGGCAAAGTAGCGGCGTTGCGGGCAACGGCCGAAATGCTCGATACCGATGACCGGCGTCACGCCCTGCTGATCGATGCGTACTACCTGGCCCTTCTCATAGGGCATGCCAATGCGTGCGAGCAGGCTGCCGTCGTCCAGCAGCAAGACATTGCTGATACCTTGCCCATGCGTGTCGAGCAATGGCACCAGCGGCAGGTGTGCAGGCGGCCAGGCCGTGCGGAAGGCCTGGCGTTGCTGTTCGTCTACCCCCGGCTGGTTGATCGCTTGCAGGGCGGCCTGCCAGGCGTCGAGCAAGTGCTCGGTGGCAGCGTGCTGGGGTTCTTCGAGGTCATCCCAGCCCTGCTCGCAGCCTTGCGCGACGTAGCGGTTGATGGCCTGGGCGTAGGCGGTGACCGCCTGCTGCCACTGCTGCTGGGGTTGTTGCTTGTCCATGGGCGGATCGGGCTCCTTGTTCCGCTTGCAGTTCACACAAAGCGCGCATGTTACGCGCAATGTGCGCGGGTTGTGAGGCCTGGTATTGACGCGTACCATGCCGGCATTCCTTCCAATAACAAACCCGTGCCTCAGCGCGGCCGATACTTGGCCCCTGACGCGCGTCTTTTCGCCATGCCTGCGGAGCATAGAATTCCACCCATGAACGGACCCATACCCACCGACCTGCCGCCGACCACCGGTGGCGGCAGCTGGCTGAGCGTCATTGCCCTGGCCTTGGCGGCCTTCATCTTCAACACCACCGAATTCGTCCCGGTGGCGCTGCTCAGCGACATTGGCCGCAGCTTCGACATGAGCACCGCCCAGGTCGGCCTGATGCTGACCATCTATGCCTGGGTGGTCGCCCTGGCGTCGCTGCCGATGATGCTGCTGACCCGCAACATCGAGCGACGGCGCCTGCTGTTGTTCGTGTTTCTGGTGTTCATCGTCAGCCACCTGTTGTCGTGGCTGTCGCAGAGCTTTGCCATGCTGCTGGTAAGCCGCATCGGCATCGCCCTGGCCCATGCCGTGTTCTGGGCCATCACTGCGTCGCTGGCGGTGCGCGTGGCGCCGCCTGGCCAGCAGGCCAAGGCACTCGGCCTGCTGGCCACCGGCACCACCCTGGCGATGGTGTTGGGTATTCCACTGGGCCGCGTGGTAGGGGAAGCCTTGGGCTGGCGGGTAACGTTCCTCAGCATTGCCGGGGTGGCATTGGCCACCATGCTTTGCCTGATGAAGTCGTTGCCGCTGCTGCCAAGCCAGAACTCCGGTTCGCTACGCAGCCTGCCGATTCTGTTCAAGCGCCCGGCCCTGGTCGTCACCTACCTGCTGGTGACGCTGGTGATCACCGCACAGTTCACTGCCTACAGCTACATCGAACCCTTCGCCCTGAACGTGGCGCAGATCAGTGGCGAGCGCACTACGTTGTTGCTGCTGTTGTTCGGTGGCGCCGGGGTGTTCGGTTCGGTGCTGTTCAGCCGCTACAGTGAGCGTTTCCCCCAAGGCTTTCTGGTGGGTTCGATCGGCCTGCTGGCGGCCTGCCTGTTGTTGCTGTTGCCGCTGTCGGGCAACTTCTACGTGTTTTGTGCGTTGAGCATGTTCTGGGGTGTGGCGATCCTGAGTTTCAGCCTGTCGTTGCAGTCCAAGACCTTGAAGCTGGCGTCCGATGCCACCGACGTGGCCATGGCCTTGTTCTCGGGTATCTACAACATCGGGATTGGCGGTGGGGCACTGCTGGGCAGTATCGTCAGCAGCCAGATGGATGTGGCCTATATTGGCCTGGTCGGAGGCTGTGTGGCGGTGGTGGGGTTGGCCCTGGCCTTCGCCAGCACTCGGCGCTTTCGCGAAGCCTTGGGCACCTGATTGACCGTGCCGGCCGCTTCGTGGGTTTGCCCGAGAAGCGGCCGGTGCAGCCACCATCAAATTCAACCAAGCAGCGTCGCCCAGGCCGACACCAGCAACATCCCCGCCAACCCTCGGTTGAACCACCGCAACCGCTCGGGTGCCTGCAACCAGCGCGCACTGCCCACCCCCAGCAGCGCCCAGGCCGTCATGCACGGCAGGGCAATCAGCAGAAACACCAGCGCCAACTGCCACACCGGCAGCGCCGGCGCGGCAAACACCCCGATCACCGCCACTGCCATCATCCACACTTTCGGGTTGACCACTTGCAGCGCAGCTGCGCTGAACGCATCGAAAGGTTTGTGTGCGCTGAGGTCCAAGGGCTGCCCGGCGCTGCGCAGCATGCGCCAGGCCAGCCAGCTCAACCACAGCACGCCCGCCCAGCTCATCAGTTGCTGGGCCAGGGGGTGACGCAGTAACAGCTCGCCCAGCCCCAGCCCGACCAGCAGCACCACCGCCGCCGCTGCGCCACAGCCGGCCAGGATGGGGGCCACGCTTGCGCGCAGGCCCTGCCGTGCACCGTGCGCCAGAATCAACAAGTTGGTCGGCCCCGGGCTGATACTGGCAACCAGGGCGAAGAGGATGAAGGGCAACAACGACTGCGACATGACACAAAGCTCCGAGGGGTCGAAGCACCATGTTCGCCGTCAGGCCGCCGTCAGTCTGGAAGGTTTGAGCAGCGCCTGCGGTAGTCGGCCGGGGTCAACCGATAGGCCCGGCGGAACCAGCGACCCAGGTGGCTCTGGTCGGCAAAGCCCAGCGCCATGGCCACTTCAGCGGGCGTCTGGCCTTGGGCGAGCAGGCGCCGGGCGCGGGCCAGGCGCAACTGTATCAGGTAGGCGTGCGGTGCCAGGCCGAACGCGGCCTTGAAGGCGCGGGTCAGGCGAAAACGGTCGACGCCACATGCCTGGGCCAGGTCTTGCAGGCCGATGTCACGGTCCAGGTGAGCATGCAGGTAGTCACGTGCGCGCTGAGCGGTCAGCGGCAGGCGAGGGTCTGGGTTGAGGCGTTTGCGCCAGTGCAGGTGGCGGGTCAGGCAGGCAAGCAGGTCGTCCATGGCCGTCTGGCGAACGATGCGAAAATCCTGGTTGTGCACGGTGTGAAAGGCCAGCGCGGTGGCCCGTGCCAGGCGCGCGTCGTGGCACAGGGTATCGGCAAAGCTGGGCAGGCTGGCACTGGGTGCATGCTCGAACAGCGTTCGTAGCTGGTCTTCGAGCCATGCAGGCTCCAAGTACAACGTCGAGTAGGTAAAGCCTTCGGCGGTCGGCGCGAGGCCGTCGTGGAGGTCGCCGGGCTCCAGCAGAAACACCTGCCCCGGCGTGCTGCGATGGCGCACCCGCCGGCAGTTGAACTGCTGCACGCCTTGCTCGGTGATACCGACCAGAAAACTGTCATGCCAGTGGGGGTCGTAGGCATGCCCGGTGAAATGCGCGCGGACCGACTCGATGCCGGTGTCGGCGTCTTGCTTGAGGACGATCCAGTTGCTCATGGGGGCAGCCCGTGGGGAAATGGCTACCTTAACGCACGTACCCGTATCAGTCTGGAACGATTGTGCAGCCCTTGTTCAGCAGCCGGGGCCGCAGGGCTTCGAAGCGCTCGCGCAGCCACAGGTGCAACTGCGTCACTGCCGAGGTCAGTTGCTTGCGGTGTGGGCAGACCAAGGTGACCGGCGTCGGCTCGCCCAGGTACTCGGGCAAGAGGATCTCCAGCTCGCCCGCCTCGATGTCGGCGCTCACATCCAGCCACGATTTATAGACGATACCTTCACCTAGCAGGGCCAGTCGGCGAATCACGTCGGCGTCGTCGCTGACCAGCGGCCCCCGTACCTGCACGGTGCGGTTGCCCACCCGCCATTTGTCATAGACGCGGTTCTGTTGCAGGTACAACAGGCAGGCATGTTGCTGCAGTGCCTCCGGTGTCTGCGGGCGGCCGTGGCGCGCCAGGTAGTCCGGGGAGGCAACCAGCACCCGACGGTTCCAGTTGGCCAGGGGCAGGGCGATGTAGTTGGCGTCCTGGTTGAGGCCATAGCGGATGGCGATGTCCACCGGGTCGCGATTGAGGTCGGCCATCTGGTCGGACAGAAAGAAGCGCAGGTGCAGCGCCGGGTGCTCGCGACGGAACGCGCTCAGCCAAGGCAGCAGCATGTTGCGGCCCATGTCCGAAGGTGCCGAAACCTGCAGGGTCCCGCGCAAGGTACTGGCGTTGCCGTGCAGGTCCTCGCGGCCTTGGCGCAGGCTTTCCAGCACGTTCTGCGCCGTTGGCAGGTACAGCTCGCCCTCGGCGGTCAGGCGCAGGCTGCGGGTAGTGCGCGCGAACAGGCGCACGTCCAGCTCACGCTCCAGGCGCTTGATGGCGGCGGCCACCTGGCCCGGCAGCAGTTCGGCCTCGTGGGCGGCGGCTGTGAAGCTGCCCAGCACGCTGCTGCGCACGAACAGTTCGAGGTCGGCGATGCGTAGCATTTTCACTCCTGGGATGAAAGTGTTGCTGCATTGTGCCGGTTTTTCTTTTTTGCAGGAAAGATACCATGCGCGACACATCCCATTTTCACCGCAGGAGTTGTTGCATGGATACCGTTTCCCTGGCCAAGCGCCGCTACACCACCAAGGCTTACGACGCCTCGCGCCGCATTCCTCAGGCCACGATCGACGCGTTGCTCGAGCAACTGCGCCACAGCCCGTCCTCGGTCAACTCCCAGCCTTGGCACTTCGTCGTCGCCGACAGTGCCGAAGGCAAGGCACGGTTGGCCAAGAGCACCCAGGACCGTTTCGCCTACAACTCGCCGAAGATCCTCGATGCGTCCCATGTAATCGTGTTCTGCGCCCGTACCGAAATGCCCGAGGCTCATCTGCAGGCGCTGCTAGACCAGGAAGCCGCCGATGGTCGTTTTCGTGACGAGCAGGCCCGCGCCGCGCAGAACCAGAGCCGTCGCCATTACGTCGACCTGCACCGTTTCGACCAGAAAGACGTGCAGCACTGGATGGAAAAGCAGACCTACCTGGCCTTTGGCACCGCGCTGCTCGGCGCGGCGGCGCATGGCCTGGATGCCACGCCCATCGAAGGCTTCGACAGCAAGGTACTGGATGCCGAACTGGGCTTGCGTGAGCAGGGCTTTACCAGTGTGGTGATCTTGAGCCTGGGCTACCGTAGCGAGGGTGATTTCAATGCGGGGCTGAACAAGTCGCGGTTGCCGGCTGCGAAGGTATTCACCTTCCTCTGATAGCGCCAGGGGCCGCCCGCCGGCCCCTGCTGTTTGCGCCTTACCAGAGCGCCAGCGAAGCCGCCGCTGTGACCCTGGCGAAGACCTCGAGTGCTTTATCCACTTCGGCCTCGGTGCTGAAGCGTCCGATACTCAAGCGCACGCTGTTGCGCGCCCGGCTTTCATCCAGCCCCAGGGCCAGCAGCACATGCGAGGGTGCATTGCTCGCCGAGTTGCAGGCCGACGTGGTCGACAACGCCAACTCACTGGCCAACGCGGCACTGTTGAAGCCTTGGCTATCGATACACAGGTTCAAGGTATGCGGGATGCGCTGCGTGGCACAGCCATTGAGGCTTACCGCCGGCAAGGCCAGCAACCCGTCGCGCAGGCGCTGGGCCAGTTGTTCGATGCGCTGGTGTTCACTGTCGCCCGGCTGGCCAGCCAGGGCGAAGGCGCTACCCATACCGACGATCTGGTGGGTTGCCAGGGTGCCGGAACGCAGCCCCTGCTCATGCCCACCGCCGTGCATCTGCGCGCGCATCAGTTCGCGGGCACGCGGGCCGACGTAGAGCGCGCCGATGCCTTTGGGGCCATAGGCTTTGTGGGCCGAGAACGACATCAAGTCCACCGCCATTGCCGCAAGGTCGATGGCCAGCTTGCCCACTGCCTGGGCCGCGTCCACATGCAACAGCGCCCCATGGGCACGCACACGCTCACCAATGGCGGCGAAATCGGTCACGGTACCCAATTCGTTGTTGACCGCCATCAGCGAGACCAGGCGGGTATCGGCGCGCAATGCCGCCTGCACGGCATCGGGCTGAATCAGCCCGGCCGCATCCGCAGCCAGGCGCGTGATGGACCAGCCTTGGCGCTCCAGTTCAGCGACCGTGTCGAGCACGGCCTTGTGTTCCAGCTGGCTAGTGATCAGGTGGCCCGGTTGGCTGATGCCTTGGGCGATGCCTTTGAGTGCGAGGTTGTTGGATTCGGTCGCGCCTGACGTCCACACCAGCTGATCAGCACGGGCGCCAACGCGTTCGGCCACCTGCAGGCGTGCCTGTTCCACCGCGTTGCGGGCAGCCTGACCATAGGCATGGCCACTGGAGGCGGGGTTGCCGAAGTTGGCGTGGCGGCCAAGGCAGGCGAGCATCGTTTCGATGACGCGGTCGTCAACGGGGGTGGTGGCGGCGTAGTCGAAGTAGAGCGGGGCGCTGGGCATGGGGGCGGGTCCGTGTCTGTCACGTTGGATTCGATGATCGTTGGTGCAAGCGTACCCGCCCGTGGGCTGATGGTTTTTGTCTTATGCCTGGCTGATTGTGCCCAGGCTTGGAAAATAATTCTCGCTTTGCCCGTTTCTGGAGAAATTAATTTTCAATACTCGGTGTAAACGACCTTTGGCAATCGCCTCAGGCCGGCGCCAGCGCGCGTTCTTCCTCGGCCACCACCTGTTCGCACAACTCGATGATCTGCTCGCGCATCCAGCGGTTGGCAGGGTCTTGGTCAGTGCTCTCGTGCCAGTACAAGTGCGTTTCCAGCGCCGGTACGTCTACCGGCAATGGCTGGTAGCGCAATTGATGACGGCGGGCGAAACGCTCGGGCACGGTCATGGCCATGTCGGTCTGCTGCAACACCTGCGAAGCCATCAGGTAATGCTGTGAGCGCAAGGCAACCTTGCGCTGTACGCCCATCTTGCCCAAGGCCAGGTCAACATAGCCCAGGCCATTGCGGCGGCTGGAAATATGGATATGGGTCATGCCCAGGTAGCTGTCCAGGGTCAGTTTGCTGTCGGCCAGCGGGTGGCCTTGGCGCAGGGCGCAGACGTAGCGGTCTTGCATCAGTTTGACGTGGCGCACCTGCGGGTCGGTGTTCAGCGGGGCATCGACCGCGAAATCCAGGCGCCCGGCTGCCAGTTCCTTGGTGGTTTCGCGCCGTTTGCACAGAAAGCTTTCAATCAGCACTGCAGGTGCCAGGCGGCGCAGCCGCTGGAACAACGGCGGCAGGATCACCGCTTCGGTCAGGTCGGTCATGCTGATGCGAAAGGTCTTGTTGGCCTGCTGCGGGTTGAAGATACGGCTTTCCTGCACCGACGTGCGCAGCAGGGCCAGGGCGTTGCGCACCGGGCCAATGATGTTCTGGGCCATGGGCGTGGGCACCATGCCTTGCGCGGTACGCACGAACAGCGGGTCGTTGAAGGTTTCGCGCAGTCGCGACAGGGCATTGGACACCGCCGGCTGAGTGATGCCGACAATCTGCCCGGCGCGGGTCAGGTTGGCTTCGGTGTAGATGGCATCGAAGACGATGAACAGGTTGAGGTCGACCTTGCTGAGGTTCATGTGCGCCGCTCATTGTTGGAATTATTGCCCGATCATATATCGGTTATGAATGTTTATACACGCGGAAAATAGACTAGGTGGATGGGCGCTTGCTGCTCTAGGCTCTGGCCCATGTACTCCGAACCGTGAAGGTAGCCCCGATGGATTTCGCCTATTCGCCCAAGGTCCAGGCACTGCGCGAGCGCGTCACTGCGTTCATGGATGCCTACGTCTATCCCGCAGAAGCGGTGTTCGAGCGCCAGGTCGCCGAGGGTGATCGCTGGCAGCCCACCGCGATCATGGAAGAGCTCAAGGCCAAGGCCCGCGCCGAGGGGTTGTGGAACCTGTTCTTGCCCGAGTCGGAGTACGGCGCCGGGCTGAGCAACCTGGAATACGCCCCACTGGCCGAAATCATGGGCCGCTCGCTGCTCGGGCCAGAGCCGTTCAACTGCTCGGCACCGGATACCGGCAACATGGAAGTGCTGGTGCGGTATGGCAGCGAGGCGCAGAAACGCGAGTGGCTGGAGCCACTGCTGCGCGGCGAGATCCGCTCGGCGTTCGCCATGACCGAGCCGGACGTGGCCTCGTCAGACGCCACCAACATGGCTGCCACCGCCGTGCGTGATGGCGATGAATGGGTGATCAACGGCCGCAAGTGGTGGACATCCGGCGCGTGTGACCCGCGCTGCAAGGTCATGATCTTCATGGGCCTGTCCGACCCCGAGGGGCCGCGCCACCAGCAGCACTCGATGGTGCTGGTGCCGACCGATACGCCGGGCGTGAAGATTGTGCGGCCGTTGCCGGTGTTCGGCTACGACGACGCGCCACATGGCCATGCCGAGGTGCTATTCGAGAATGTGCGGGTGCCTTATGAAAACGTGATCCTCGGCGAGGGCCGCGGCTTCGAGATCGCCCAGGGGCGCCTAGGCCCAGGCCGTATTCACCACTGCATGCGTTCGGTTGGCATGGCCGAGCGGGCGTTGGAGTTGATGTGCAAACGCTCGGTCGAGCGCACTGCCTTCGGCCGGCCTCTGGCCCGGCTGGGCGGCAACGTCGACAAGATCGCCGACTCGCGCATGGAAATCGACATGGCACGCCTGCTGACGCTCAAGGCGGCGTACATGATGGACACCGTGGGCAACAAGGTCGCACGCAGTGAAATCGCTCAGATCAAGGTGGTGGCGCCGAATGTGGCCTTGAAGGTGATCGACCGGGCGATCCAGATGCATGGCGGCGCGGGCGTGAGCGGTGACTTCCCCTTGGCCTACATGTACGCCATGCAGCGCACCTTGCGCCTGGCCGACGGGCCGGACGAAGTGCACCGGGCGGCGATTGGCAAATATGAGATCGGCAAGTATGTGCCGGTGGAGATGCTGCGCAGTTCAAGATGAAGAATCGGAAGTTCTTGCACGGGAATTCCTTGTCCAATTAACGCGCATGCTGGCTACGGATGAGCTGGCTGAACAAGTATGTATTTGGTGTAGGAAGTGTCTGGTTTTCACGTTCAGGCACTAAAAGCCCTTTTGCAGCTGTTAGGCTTCGACACCTTACTTTTTGCACAAGGTACTTGCCGATGCGTGTCAATCTGGGTGGTAAAGGCCAGGCGGTTGATGGCGATGTCACCACGACAGGTGCTATTTGCATCGCTGCCGGCCTCGGTTATTTGAGCAATGGCCGCAGGGTGCTTCGGGAGGGGGACAAAACGACGCCTTGTCCGCGCTGTGGCGAGCAAGGGACTGTCGTTGAGGGCGTTCGATACTTCATCTCCAACGGTCATGCCGTGGCCATGGACGGTGCACTGGTGGCATGTGGTTGCCCGTCCGGCAGCAATCGGGTCGTAGCACCACTGGGTGCGGCCCCGCTATCCAGGCAGGCACTTGCGAACAGTCGCGCAATGCCTACCGAGGCAGCGGCCGGCGCCCATCCGAAAAGCCTCGTGCGGGGCGCGGTGACTGCGATGCCAGGCACGTTGGAGCCGGGCTTCTACGTGGTGCCCAAAAGCATGTCGTTCTCTCAGGTTCTGCTGCAATTATCCGAGCACGACGCCACCTTGCCGATTTCCCGTTTGCAGCGGCTCAACCCCACGTTCGAGCAAGGTTTCAAGGCTGGGGAAATCTTCGTCATCGGTGACCCGGACAATGGTGATGCCTGTACCCTCGAGGAGGCCAAGCTGATGGCTGCCGCTCAGGATGCACGGCGCGCGTTGGCGGTGCTCGATTTCGCAGAATCCGACTTCATGGTGCAGCACCAGGCTGAGATTGCCGGTTTGCTGAGCAGTGCCAGCCAGTCGATGGGCGTGGGCAAGGACATGCTCGATCAAGGGTTGAAACAGGTCAAGAGCACACTGAACCAGATCGAGCAGTTGCATCAGGGTGAGTTCTTGCGGCACGGGCATTTGAACAGTCGTGAGTTTTTCGCCTCGCGGCGCCAGCTGTTGCAGCAACTGGATGTTCAGTTGAAAGCGGCGCTGCTCAATAAACAGCTTAACCTCGGCAACTATGAACGTTTAAAGAAGAGTCTGAATATTTCTACCAAAAGCCTTGTGCACCATTGGTCGAAAGCGGGTGGGGTGGGGCAGATACCGGGGTATGCGACGCATCTTGATAAAGTAGCGAAGCTTTCCAAGTACCTTAAGTATGGTGGTCATGCTGCTATTGGACTCAGTGGGACATCGTCGTATCTCAATGTGAAAGAGGTTTGCCAGGCAGGGAACACGGAGGCTTGTAGAAGCGCCCGTTTTGTAGAGGCCGGAAAATTCAGCGGCAGCGTTAGCGGTGGAATAGCAGGCTCTGCACTTGCGAGTTTAGCTGCGGGAACAGCATGTGCTTTTTTCGCCGTAGGTACTGGGGGAGTTGCGACACCATTGTGCGGTATTTTAGTAGTTGGGGGCGGAGGATTCGTAGGCGGCAAGGGGGGTGAAGTTCTCGGGGAATGGACAGGCGAATACATCTATGGGGCAACAAGTGATTGATATTGATGCTTGGCCTGCTGCGCTAAAGCTATCATTTGTATTGATGCCATTTGTAATTTCTCTGTCAGGTGTGTCGATAAGTGCCTATATAGCTTTGACGCGAAATTATGAGATAGTTTGCTCTTCGATTGAAAGTAATTCGTATATTGAGAGCTTGAAGATTGCATGGGGTGGCTCTAGCTTTAAGTGGCGGCTCATGTTGGTTTGTGCAATTGGGGGGGTTGTCACATTCCCTGGGTTTGTGCTTCGTCGAGGCCAGCTCGATGCTGACGAGCTAAAAGTTTTCCCACCAAAATTGAAGCGATGGCTGGCTGTGTCTGCATGGCTTATCATCATTGGTTTTGGGTGGCTGATGCTCGCAGCTTGTGTTATAGAAATTTCCAAAATGAAGTAATTTTTGTTTCTTGATAATTGACTTATGCCTGCTGCGACAATGGTCCATTAGAACGTATGAGATGCGCGTCAGTCAGACCCGCAATTGCGGGTCTTTCTCCTTCTGCTCATCGTCACTTTTCTCAGGCGGAAGATGCTGCAACTTTGCCTCCACCGTCGCTTTGTCCCCCCGCGTCTTGACCAGTGACACCACCACCCCACCCAACAACAACCCAAACGTCACCCCCAACGACAGCAACGCCGGTACCTTGCCCACCATGCCGTGGTAGAAGATCTTGCAGCCGATGAAGATCAGCACCATCGCCAGCGCATACTTGAGGTACACGAACCGGTGCATCAATGCCGAAAGTGCGAAGTACAGCGAACGCAAACCCAGGATGGCAAAGATGTTCGAGGTGTAGACGATGAACGGGTCCTGGGTAATGGCAAAGATCGCTGGCACGCTGTCCACGGCAAATACCAGGTCGGCCAGTTCGATCAGCACCAGCGCCAGGAACAGCGGCGTGGCATAGCGCAGCGCCTTGCTGTGCCCGGGCGGGGGCAGGCGCACGAAGAAATGCGAGCCGTGGATCTGGTCGGTAACGCGCATGTGCCGGCGCACGAATTTCAGGACCGGATTGTTGGCCAGGTCCAGATGGCTGTCTTCTTTCGACAGCGCCATCTTCACCCCGGTGAACAGCAGGAAAGCGCCGAAGATGTACAACACCCATTCAAAGTTCTGCACCAGTGTCGCACCCACGCCGATCATGATCGCGCGCAGGAACACCACACCCAGAATGCCCCAGAACAATACCCGGTGCTGGTAGCGGCGGGGGATGGCGAAGAAGCCGAAGATCATCGCCATGACGAACACGTTGTCCATCGACAGCGACTGCTCGACCAGGAACCCGGTGTAGAACTCCAGCGCCGACTGCGCGCCCAGCTCGAACCAGACCCAGGCCCCGAACAGCACGCCGACGCTGAAATAACCCGAGTACAGCAGCAGGCTCTCGCGCATTTCGATCTCGCGGTCCTGGCGGTGCAGCACGCCCAGGTCGAGCACTAGCAAACCGATGACGATGGCCATGAACACCAGCCACAACCAGGTGCTGGTACCGAGAAACGGGGTGGTGAGGAATGTGTGCAGAGCTGTCATGAGCCCCTCCTTGATTGTCGACGTTGCATGGCAACAGTGATCCGACATGGCGGCTTGGCAGCCGTCAGAGGGGCCCGGTATCACATAGGCTTGAGCCTAGCCGCGTTTCCCCGGGATGCCGAACGCCGACCTGTTACATTTCTTTGCCTGGTGCGCGGGCGCTTCAATAGACCCACACTTCCACCCGCCGATTGCGCAAGCGACCTTGTTCCTGGTCATTCCCGGCCACCGGCAGCTCATCACCCATGCCGGTCACTTCCAGCACGTCCACACCATCGCGTGCCAGCTCGCGGCGCACCGCCAGCGCCCGCAAGCGTGAAAGCAGCGCCGCACGCCCCGGTGTTTCCTTGGGGTCGCCAAACCCCACCAGCACCGCCTTGCTCTGCAGCTTGCCCACCTGGCGCAGGTAGTCGGCCACCCGCTGCACATCGCGCAAGGCCTTGTTGTCGAGGCTGGCGCTGCCTTCCTGAAAGCGAAAGTTCACACTCAGCCGCTGCGCTTGCTGGGCCAGCGTTCGGTAGCGCGGCGGCATGTCGGCCTGGGGCTGCACAGCCTGGGCCTTGACTTGCTGCGAGACGAAGCCCACCTGGGCGACGATGGCCTGGCCAGCCGGGCTCTGGGCGAATTCGGCCAGGGCCTTGGCCTGAGGTTTGGCATTGGCTGGCAGGTAGAAAAATAAGCGCCGCGACAGGGGGTAATCTTCGCTGGCCACCTGCGCGCGCTGCGGCAGCATGGCCGGTGCATCGCCCTCGGCTACTGCCAGCACCTTGGCCCCGTGCACTGCGGCCAAGCTGCTGAACCCGATGGCCTGGCGGTCGCTGCTGACCCGCTCGGCCAGCTCATCACTGGACTCAAAGCGCTGGGCCTGGGCCGACAGCGCGCCTTGATGAGGGTCGAGCACCAGTGCCTTGAACGTTTCGTAGGTGCCGGAACGGTCGTCGCGGGCGTAAAGGTGAATCGACCCTCCGGTGATGCCCAGCTGGTCCCAGCGCTGGACTTGCCCAGAGAAGATTTGCGCCAGTTGCCGGGTGGTCAGTTGTGGCAGCGGGTTGTTGGGGTGCACGATCACCGCCACGCCATCCAGGCCGATGACCTGCTCGGCGCTGGCCGCGCGCAAATTGCCCAGGGCCTGCAGTTGGCGCACTTCTGCGTCGTTGATTGGCCGTGAGGCAGCAGCCAGGTCGGCCTCGCCACGGCCCAAGGCAGCGAAGCCAGTGCTGGAACCATGCGCGGCGATATCGATACGCAACGGTTGCCCGCGCACGTCGCGGGCAGTGATGACGGTTTCGTTGGCCTGCGCGCCGGGGGCTTGTTCGATGGCGGTTGCCTGTTGCGAGCGCAATTGTCCCTGGACCAAGGCCGGCAGCAGCGCAGCACCGATGGTGTTGGAGCCCTGCACGCGCAAATGGGCAGAATCGGCCAGGGCCGATAGCGGCAGCAGGGCGAGTAGAGCGAGCAGCAGGCGGGGCATGCCGGGCTACCTATGGCATAGAGTTGCCCGGCAGATTACGACGGTTGCGTGATGGAAATATGACAGTCACCTGGGGCCGCTTTGCGGCCCCAGCACCCTCAGTGCGCGCCTGCCGACTTGCTCAGGTCACTCTCTGCCCACTCGGTATAGATGCAGGCATCGGCCACCGCCCAGCGCACGTTCACGGTGTCGCCCGGCTGCATCGGCATGCCTGCCGCAGACAGCGCCTTCACGGTCATCTCGGTACCGCCTGCGGTGACCACATGGCAGGTCTGGCTTTCACCCAGGAACAGCACCTCGGCGACCTTGGCAGCCACCTCGTTCCAGCCGGGCGGCAGGGGTTGCGCCGCAGCCTGGGCGGTGGTCAGCGCCAAGGCTTTTTCCGGGCGCACCATGATCAGCGCCTCCTGCCCGGCAGCCAAACCGGCGGTCAGGCGGATCGCCACAGGCTGGCCCTCGAAACTGCCCGCGCCGTTGCTGCTGGCCTTGATCCGCAGGAAGTTGGAGTTGCCCAGGAACGAGGCGACAAACGCATTTGGCGGGTTCTGGTAAAGGTCGTAACCACTGCCCAGCCCGACGATCTTGCCGTGGCTGAAGATAGCGATGCGCTGGGACAGGCGCATGGCCTCTTCCTGGTCATGGGTCACATAGACGATGGTGATGCCCAAGCGCCGGTGCAACTGGCGCAGTTCGTCCTGCAGGTCTTCACGCAGCTTCTTGTCGAGCGCGCCCAGCGGTTCGTCCATCAGCAGGATGCGGGGCTCGTAGACCAGCGCCCGGGCAATCGCCACGCGCTGCTGCTGGCCGCCGGACATCTGCGAAGGCTTGCGGTGGGCGAACTTCTCCAGTTGCACCAGCTTGAGCATGGCGTCGACCCGCTTGTTGATTTCGGCGCTGCCAAGCTTGCGGATGGCCAGGGGGAAGGCGATGTTGTCGCGCACGTTCAAGTGCGGGAACAGCGAGTAGCGCTGGAACACCATGCCGATATCACGCTTGTGCGGCGGCACGTTCACCAGTGATTGGCCCTCGACCAGAATCTCGCCGCTGCTCGGGGTCTCGAAACCGGCCAGCATCGACAGGGTCGTGGACTTGCCCGAACCGCTGGAGCCGAGAAAGGTCAGGAACTCGCCGTCCTGGATTTCCAGGTCGAGGTTGTCCACGGCGGTGAAGTCGCCGTAGTGCTTGTTCAGGCCGCGCAGGCTGACCAGGGTCTTGGTGTGCGCGTTGTCTTTGATCACTGCACTCATTGTTGTTCTCTCCGGCACTCAGGCGTTGACTTCGGTGCGCCGGCGCAGGGCGGCGGCAATAATCATCACAAGCAGGGACAGGCCGATCAGCAGCGTCGAGGCCACGGCGATCACGGGGCTCAGGTCCTGGCGCAGGGTGGTCCACATCTTCACGGGCAGGGTCTGCAGGTCGGGGCTCGCCATCATCACGCTGAGCACCACTTCGTCCCACGAGACGAGGAAGGCGAACAGGCCGCCGGCGATCATCCCCGGGCGAATGGCCGGGAAGGTCACCTTGAAGATCGCCTGCAGGCGCGAGGCCCCGCAAATGACTGCAGCGTCCTCGATCGACTGGTCGAACAGCTTGAGCGAGTTGATGATCGAGATGATGGTGAAGGGCAGGGCGACGATCACGTGGCTGACCACGAACGCGAACAGCGTGCCGGTGTAGCCCAATTTGAGGAACAGCGCATACACCGCCACGGCGATGATCACCAGCGGCACGATCATCGGCATGGTGAACAGGCCGTAGAGCATCTCGCGGCCGGGGAAGCGGCCACGTACCAGGGCAAACGCGGTGGGCAGGCCCAGCAGTACTGCGGCGACCGTGGTCAGCACGGCGACCTTGAGGCTGGCCAGGGCTGCGTCTATCCACTCAGGGTTGGAGAAGAACTGGCCATACCATTTGAAGGTCCAGCCCGGTGGCGGGAATACCAGCCACTGGGACGAGCCGAACGACAGCAGCACGATGAACACCACCGGCAGCAACAGGAAGGCGGCGATGATCCCGGTGGTCAGGTACAAGCCCGTACGCAGCGGGCGGCCCATGGCATTGGGTGACAGGAGCATGGCGGATTACCTCGCGTTGCCGACCGGGGATTCCGGCTGCAGCTTCAGGTACAGGTAGAAGAGCACCAGGGTGATGACCACCAGCAGTGCGGCGGCGGCGCTGGCCAGGCCCCAGTTGAGGAACGACTGCACCTGCTGGATGATGAATTCGGGCAGCATCATGTTCTGCGCACCGCCGAGCAGGGCTGGGGTGACGTAGTAACCGAGCGACATCACGAACACCATCAACGCCCCCGAGAACAGCCCCGAGCGGCACAGCGGCAGGAACACCTTCCAGAAGTTGGTCCATGGGCTGGCGCCGCAGATCGAGCCTGCTTGCAGCACCATTGGGTCGATGGCATGCATGGTCGCCTGCAGCGGCAGCACGATGAACGGGATCATGATGTAGCTCATGCCGATTACCACGCCGGTGAGGTTGTGCACCATTTCCAGCGGGGTATCGATGATCCCCATGGCCATCAACGCCTTGTTGATCACCCCCGAACTCTGCAGCAACACCAGCCACGAGTAGGTGCGCGCCAGCAGGCTGGTCCACATCGACAGCAGCACGATGTTCAGCAGCCAGCGGCCCCAGCCATTGGGTACCAGGGTGATCGCCCAGGCCAGCGGGAAGCCCAGCAGCACGCTGATCAGCGTTACCACCCCAGCCACCGAGAAGGTGTTGAACAGCACCCGGGCGTAGGCTGAGTTGGCGAACAACTGCTCGTAGTTACCCAGGCCCGGCACCGGCTCCAGCACACCGCGCAGCAACAGGCCGATCAGCGGGGCGAAGAAGAACAGGCCAAGAAACAGCAAGGCAGGCAGCAGGTTGCGGCTGCCTTTCCAGCGCTGGCCCAGGCTCACGCGGCGGGGGGCCGTTCCCGGGGCGCCGGTGCCCGTGGGGGCACCTTGCGCATTGTGCAGGGCGTTGATGGCGACTTTCATTTGACCAGCCACTCATTCCAGCGCGCGGCGATGGCCTGGCCGTTCTTCGCCCAGTAGGCGAAGTCCAGGGTTACCTGGTCCTGGGCGTAGGCGGTCGGCAGGTTTGGCGCGAGGTCGGCTTTGAGCTTGGGCACGCTGTCCAGGTTGACCGGTGCGTACGCCGTGAGGTTGGCAAAATCGGCCTGGCCTTCGGGGCTGCTGGCGTTGGCCAGGAACTTCATGGCCGCGTCCTTGTTCTTGGCGCCTTTGGGGATGACCAGGAAGTCGGCCATGACCAGGTTCTGCTTCCAGCTCACGCCAACCGGTGCACCGTCTTGCTGCAAGGCGTAGACGCGGCCGTTCCAGAACTGGCCAAGCGAGGCTTCACCGGAGGCCAGCAATTGCTGCGACTGGGCGCCACCGCCCCACCAGACGATGTCTTTCTTGATGGTGTCGAGTTTCTTGAAGGCGCGGTCCAGGTCCAGCGGGTAGAGCTTGTCGGGCGCGACGCCGTCGGCCAGCAAGGCCAGCTCCAGCACGCCGGGGCTCGGCCACTTGTACAGGGCGCGCTTGCCGGGGTAGGTCTTGGTGTCGAACAGCGAGGTCCAGTCCACTGGCTTGTTGGCACCGAGCTTGCCTTCGTTGTAGCCGAGCACGAACGAGAAGAAGAACGAGCCGACGCCATGATCGGAGACGAAGCGCGGGTCGATGCGGTCTTTCTTGACCGTGTTGAAATCCAGGGGTTCGAGCAGGCCTTCGCTGGCGGCGCGCAGGGCGAAGTCGGCTTCGACGTCGACCACGTCCCACTGCACGTTGCCGCTCTCGACCATGGCCTTTAGCTTGCCGTAGTCGGTCGGGCCGTCCTGGACGACTTTGATATTGGTCGATTTGGAGAAGGGTACGGCCCATGCTTCTTTCTGGGCGTCCTGGGTGGTACCGCCCCAGCTGACGAAGTTCAGGCTGTCAGCGGCCTGCGTGGCCTGACAGGCCAGGGTCAGCAGGCTGGCGGACAGCACTGCGGTTACACGTTTGCTCAACAGCATGGTTACGCCCTCGTTGCTTTTGTTATTCGAGGCGGGGCTTTTTGGTGCGCCCGCCAACAGTATTCGGGGAGCAGCTAAAACAAAGTGTCGTGTGGCCGGATTGTGATTCTAGGTGCTGGCCTGCACATTCAAGGTCTACGGGATATCATATTATGGTATTCCAAAGTTTTGGCAAGAGGCGAAGGCGACCGGCCATCACTCCACCTCTGCAAACATCCCAACGCTGTTGGGTGTAGGGGCGGTGTCAGCCTTCCACACCGGGTTCGAAGGGAATGCTCTGCACCACTTCCAGCTCATACCCCGCCAGCCCGGCGTACTTCAGCGGCGGCCCCAGATGGCGCAGCTTGCCCACGCCCAGATCCTGCAGAATCTGCGCCCCGGTACCGACCTCCGAATACACCTTGGACTGCCCGCGTTGGTAAGGCCGCACCGGTTGGGTCAGTTGCGGCACGCGTTCGAGCAACGCCTGCGAGGATTCATGGTTGGCCAGGATCACCACCACGCCGGTACCTTCCTCGGCCACCTTCTGCAGCGCCGCCCACAGCGTCCAGTTGGCCGGGCCTGCATATTCGGCGCCCACCAGGTCGCGCAGCGGGTCGATCACATGCACGCGCACCAGGGTGGGCTGTTCGCGGCGGATATCGCCCATCACCATGGCCATGTGCACACCGCCTTCGATGTGGTCTTCATAGGTGACCAGGCGGAAGGTGCCGTGCACCGTGGGCAGTTCGCGTTCGCCGATGCGCTTGATGGTCTGCTCGGTGCTCAGGCGGTAGTGGATCAGGTCGGCGATGGTGCCGATCTTGATACCGTGCTGTGCTGCGAACACTTCCAGGTCGGGGCAGCGGGCCATGGTGCCGTCGTCGTTGAGCACTTCGACGATTACCGAAGCGGCGCTGAAACCGGCCAGGCGGGCCAGGTCGCAGCCGGCTTCGGTGTGGCCGGCGCGGGTCAGCACGCCGCCTTCGCGGGCACGCAGGGGGAAGATATGCCCAGGCTGCACCAGGTCTTCGGGGCGTGCGCTCGGCGCCATGGCCGCAGCCACGGTGCGTGCCCGGTCAGCCGCGGAAATACCGGTGGTAACGCCTGTAGCGGCTTCGATCGACACCGTGAAGGCGGTGCTGAACACGCTGCCGTTGGCCGGCACCATCTGCTCCAGGCCCAGGCGCTGGCAGTGCTCGTCGGTCAAGGTCAGGCAGATCAGGCCACGGGCTTCGCGGGCCATGAAGTTGATGGCCTGGGCGTCACAGCGCTCGGCGGCGATCAGCAGGTCGCCTTCGTTTTCTCGATCCTCGTCGTCCACCAGCAGTACCATTTTGCCTTGCCGGTAGTCTTCGAGGAGTTCTTCGATGCTGTTGAAAGCCATGTTGCACGCTCGCTGTGATGGGGTGATTATTATGGTATACCATCATACACAAATAGATTTGCAACAGGAGATCAGCGGATGAAAGCGTATTGGATCGCCCACGTGGACGTGACCGACCCTGGGCAGTACCAGCAGTACACCCAGCGTGCGCCTGCCGCCTTTGCGGCTTTCGGCGGGCGGTTCCTGGCCCGGGGTGGGCGCAGCGAGGCGATGGAAGGCAGGCAGACGCCGCAGCGCAGTGTGGTGATCGAGTTCGAATCGTATGAGCAGGCGCTGGCCTGTTACCGGTCCGAGCTGTACCAGGACGCCTGCGGCCATCGCCGAGGTGTGGCGAAAGCTGAGGTCATCATTGTCGAAGGGTTCGAGCCCTGAGCGGATGAGCGCCGGCGTTCTTGTAAGGGAATTCTGATTTTCCTCGAACCAGGTCTGTACATGTTTTTCCAGTGCTAGCTTCCAGCTTTCTACGGCCGGAGGCTATTCATGACGCGCATATCGATACATGGAAAAGGGCAAGCGCTGGATGGCGATATCACCACCACAGGCGCAGTCTGCATTGCCAGCAGTACGAACTTCCGGGGGGACAACCGACGTGCACTGCGCCTGGGCGATGCCACGACCGAGTGCCCGAACTGCAAGAAGGCCGGGGTCATTGTAGAAGGGGTGAGTTTTTTCATCATCGGAGGTAAACCGGCAGTTGTGGATGGGGCGCTGGTCAAGTGTGATTGCCCAAACGGCAGCAACCGGGTCATCGCGCAGTCAGCCATGCACAGAGCAGGCAGCCATTCTGCTCAGGCTACATCGCCTGCCTCTGCCGCCCGTCACTCGGCTTCTATAGCAGGGCAAAGCCCTGCACAGGCGTACCCCGCATTTCCCGTCGGCTCATCGTCTGTACTTGAGCCTGGCTTCCATATTGTGCAACGCAGCATGTCGTTCGAGCAGGTGCTTCAGAGCCTTGGCGCGACGCACAGCCCTTTGCCAGTGGCGTTTTTGCAGCGCTTGAATCCTACGTACCCAGAGGGTTTCAAGGCGGGTGAAATTTTTGTGCTCGGCAGCCCCCACAGCGGGTTTTCCTGCAGTGCAGCGGAGGCCGAATTGATTATGGTGGCGGAGGAGGCAAGAGCGTCGCTGGCGATCCTTTCCGAGGAGGAGGCAAACTTCATGATGAAGCACATCGGTGAGATTGCCGGGGTGCTCAATGGGGCAAGTCAGTCAATGGGGGTGGGCAAGGACATGCTGGAGCGGGGGCTGTCGCAGGTGAAGGATACGTTGAAAGGCATCGAAGCCTTACACCAACGCCAATTTGCGCTCCATGGTCATCTAAATAGCCCTGAGTTTTTTGCGTTGCGCAAGGAGCTCCACAAGCAACTGGATGGCCAATTGCGCACGGCGTTTCTGAACAAATCGCTAGGTTTGGGAAGCTACGATAATTTACGACGTGATCTCGGGATCTCTACCAAGAGTGTGGTGCATCACTGGAAGAAAGCGGGTGTGCCAGGGCAGATCCCGGGTTACGTGACGCATCTGGACGAGGTGGCAAAGGTCTCAAAGTATCTGAAGTATGGCGGTTGGGTTGGGATCGGACTTGGCGCCGGTGCTTCCTACCTGAAAGTACATGAAGCTTGCCGTGCAGGTGAGACCGATGAGTGTAAGAAAGTTCGCTTTACAGAGGCAGGTACTTTTTCAGGAGGCCTTGTCGGGGGGGCGGTGGGGGCTGCCGCTGGAAAGTCGGCTGCATCCGCAGTCTGTAAATTCGGTGCCTGGGGTAAAGCTGCCTGTGGCATTGTCACTGTTGGTGGGTTGGCGTTCGGCAGTTCAAAAGGAGTCGAAGCTTTTGGTGAGTTTTTAGGAGAGCAGATCTACGAGGCTATCTATGATTGACTTGAGCGGTTGGCCCATAGGCGTTCGACTGGTGTTACTGTTTGTTCCGGTCGTGGCGTTGCTGGGGGGCTTGGCGATAAATTGGCATATAGCCATGTCTCGTCACTATCAGGTCATGTGCGATTCGTTCAGCCGCAGTACCGCCTTGAAGGAGGAACAGCGGACTTCAGGTGATTTTGGCCTCAAGTCTCGCTTCTTGATAATTGCAGGTATGACGACGCCTCTCATCTGGCCAAGCCTCTTCATTCAGCGCGGCACCTTGCATCCTGATGATCATGATGAGTTTCCAGGGTATTTGAAGTTCCGTATGCAATTAGCAATGGGCCTCATGGTGTCAGGGATTCTATTGTCAATCGCAGTAGTGAATTGCTTTACGTGGTAATGCCGATGCTTGGCGTTATTTTCGTAGAAATGTAAAGCATTATGCAGCTGCACTGAGGGTAGAAAACCGCTATAAAGCGGCGGACTGTCATCAAGAGCGAGACAATGAACCCCTACGAAGACATGCGTATCTTTGCCCAGGTCATGGAAGCCGGCAGCTTCACCGCTGCCGCCGACCGCCTGGGCATGTCCAAGCAATCGGTCAGCCGGCGCCTGATGCAGCTCGAAGAACGCCTGGGCGTGCGCCTGCTCAACCGCTCCACCCGGCGCCTGGACGCCACGCCGCTCGGCCAGCACTACTACCAGTCGGCGCTGCGCCTGCTGGGCGAAGTGCAACAGGTGGAGCACGACATCAGCGGCCAGGCACAGGCCCTGCGCGGTACCTTGCGTCTGAGTGCGCCGCTGTCGTTTGCCATGTCGCACCTGGGCTGCCTGCTGACCGAGTTTCTGCGCTTGCACCCGCAGCTGGATGTGGAGGTGGACCTCAGCGACCGTGCGGTGGACCTGATCGGCGAAGGCTACGACCTGGCCCTGCGCATCGGCGCGCTGGAGGACTCCAGCCTGATCGCGCGGCGGATTGCCAGCGTCGAGCGGGTGTATTGCGCCAGCCCGGCGTATCTGGACGCGCGAGGCGTGCCGCAGCGGCCCGAAGCGCTGGCCGAGCATGACTGCCTGCCCTATGGGCATTCACGACAGGTGCAATGGCAGTTCACCCAAGGTGGCAAGGCTCAGGCCATCGCGGTGACCGGTCGGATGCGGGCCAACAATGGCGAGCTGCTGAGGGACGCGGCGATTGCCGGGATGGGGGTGACGTACCTGCCGACCTTCATTGTCGGGCAGGCGTTGGCCGATGGGCGGTTGGTAAGTCTGCTGCAAGGCTGGACACCGCCGGCGTTGCAGTTGTCGGCGGTGTATCCGCAGCACCGGCAGGTGGCCAGGCCGGTGCAGGGGTTTGTCGAGTTTCTACGGGAGCGATTGGCGCAACTTCAAGTGCTGAACGGCCTGTATTGATCGTGTGGGCTTGTTTGGGGATTCATCCGACAAGCCGCCCATCGAACTCCGCCATGGCATCCAGCATCGCCTCGCGGAAATACGCCAGCGAAGGCCGATCAAACAGGATCTGCAACCTCGGCACCCCCTCACTGGCCACATTCACCACAATCACGTTGATCCGCGCCGCCGATGTCTGCGCCACGGCACCGACCGGAAACGCCTCTGCACGCAGGTCAACGCCACACAGCTTGGCCATCACCGCGCTGCAATGCTGCCCCGACACCTGCAGCCAGGCATGGCTGTCCTGGCGCGGCAGCAGGTAGTTGCGCTGGGCGCCCTGCACCCACTCGGCCTCTTGCGCGGCCACCCTCGCGCCCTGGTCGCTGAGGCTGCCCAACAGTAAATACTCACTGGCCGACAGGCGCACCACCCAGCCACCGTCGTCCTGGCGCAGTGCCTGGTTAGGCAGCGATGGCAAATGGTAACCGTGCGCTTGCAGGTAGCCCGCGCTGTCGCTGCCCCGAAAACCGACCCGCGGCAAATCGGTGAGGTCGGTCAACGCGCAGGTCTGCGGGCCGTTTGAGAGGAATGCTTGCGTGTTCAGGTTGGTCATGGCTCAGCGTTCCTGGCGCAGGTTGTCGGGGTCGTGGAAGGGCAGTTGCACCACCTTGGCATTGACCATCACCCCGCCCTCGACGCGGATCGGGATGTGCATGCCAGGCGTGGCCTGATGGGCGCCGGCGTAGGCCAGGCCGATGATCTGCCCGAGGGTTTGCGAGTACTCGCAGGAGGTGACGTTGCCGCTGATGTCCGGGCCGTCCAGCACCAGGTGGCCTTCCAGCGGCTGCGGGCTGCCCTTGGGCAGGGTGAAGCCGACCAGCTTGCGCTTGAGCGGCTGCGCTTCAAGGATCTCGATCGAACGTTTGCCGACGAAAAACGGCTTCTTGCGGCCGATTGCCCATTGCATGTCGATCTCGGCCGGGTGGGTCATGCCGTCGGTGTCCTGGCTGATGATCACATGGCCCTTTTCCAGGCGCAGCAGGCGCTGAGCCTCGACGCCGAAGGGGCGGATACCCAGCCCGGCACCGGCCTGCATCAACGCGTCCCACAGGCGTTCGGCATGGCGCGCCGGCACATGCACCTCATAGCCCAGCTCGCCAACGAAACCGACCCGCAAGATGCGCGCCGCGATGCCGGCCACCTTGCCCAGGCGCACGCCCAGGTAAGGGAAGGCCTCGGCCGAAAGATCCACACCCTCGCACACCGTGGCCAGCACCTGGCGCGACAAGGGGCCTGCCAGGTTGACGGCGGCCAGGGCGGCGGTGACGTTGGTGATGTCCACGTCCAGCCGCCACTGCGCGTTCCACTTGAGCATCTGCTGGTAGATGCGCTCGACGCCACTGGTGGTGGCGGTGACGTAGAAATGCTGCTCGCTCAGGCGGGCGCACACGCCATCATCGATCACCACGCCATGCTCGTTGGTCATCAGCGCATAGCGAGTGCGGCCGATGGCCAGCTTGGCAAAGCCGAAGGTGTACAGGCGTTCGAGCAGTTCGGCGGCGTCTGGGCCGCGCACGTCGAGGCCGCCCAAGGTGGAGACGTCGATCAGGCCGACCTTTTCGCGCACATGGCGGGCTTCTTCCTGCATGCAGCGTTCGCGCTCGTCGGGTTTGCCGTAGTAGGCAGGGCGCTGCCAGATGCCGGCGGGCATCATCTTCGCGCCCGCCGCCACATGGCGGCGGTGCATCGGCGTCTGCCGGTACGGGTCGAAGGCACGGCCGGCGACATGCGCCAGCTTCTCGGCCTGAAAGGGTGGCCGGGCGGTGGTCACGCCGGTTTCGCTGATGCTGCGCCCGGTGGCCTGGGCCACCAGACGCGCGGTGGGCAGCGCCGAATGCCGGCCCTGGGACGGGCCCATGCCCACCGTGGAGAAACGCTTGACCAGTTGCACGTCGCGGTAGCCACTGCGGGTGGCGTTGACGATGTCGCGCACCTGCAAGTCTTCATCGAAATCGACGAAGTCCTTGCCCTTGGGGTGCGGGAAGATCGGCCAGGGGAAGTTGACCTTGGCCTCGGGGCCGAAAGCCGTCAGCGCGGGCGCTGGCAGGCCCAGCGCCGCGACCGCCTCGGCAGCGGCGCGGGTCGCGTCGGCGAGCACGTTGTCCAGGTGATGCCGGCCATTCACCGAACCTGCGATAGCCAGACCGACTGGCAAGTTGCTGAGGCTGAACGCATCACGGTCGACGTCGTATGCCAGCTTGCCGCCTGCCTGGCACAGCAGTTGATATACCGGCATGTAGCCGGCCGACATGCACAGCAGGTCGCAGGCCAGGCGCAGGCCTTGCGTACCCACCTTGCCTTGGCCGGTGATGGGGCGGATGTCGACGCCGCTGACATGGCGCAGGCCCTTGTCGTGCAGGGCTTCATAAACGGTGCTGCCCAGGTGCAGAGGGATGTCGCGGCGCTTGAGCTCGCTGGCCAATGCGGCGTCTGCCGGCGCCGCGCGCATGTCCACCAGGGCGGCGACGGCCACGCCTTGATCTTGCAGGTCGAGGGCCGCCAGGTAGCCGTCGTCGTGGCCGGTGAGGACCACCGCACGCTGCCCCGGCTTGACCGCGTACAACTTCATCAGCCGTTGCGCGGCGCTGGTCAGCATGATCCCGGGCAGGTCGTTGTTGCGGAACACCACCGGCTGGTCGAACGCACCGGCCGTGACCAGGCAGCGAGTGGCACGCACCTTGTACAGGCGTGTGTGCTGGATCACCGGCAGGTAGTTGTCGGTGAACCAGCCATTACAGGTGGCTTGCAGCAGCACCTGGATGTTCGGGTGGGCCTCGACGGCATCGAGCAATGCCTGGCGCAGGTGGCTGGCGCGGGTGCCGGCAATGTCGAAGCGGGCGTAGGTGAGGGAACCGCCCAGCACGGGCTGCTGCTCGATCAGCAGCACCTTGGCCCCGGCAGTGGCCGCGTCCAGCGCCGCGCGCAGGCCAGCAGGGCCGCCGCCGATCACGGCCACGTCGACAAACAGGTAAGCCTTGTCGTGGTACTGCGGCTTGAAGCCCAGGTCGAGCACGCCAAGGCCGGCTTTCTTGCGGATCAGCGGCTCCCAGACCTTCCACATGCCTTTGGGCTTGTAGAACGACCGGTAATAGAAGCCAACCGGCATGAACCGCGAAAACTTGCCCAGGTAGGCGTCACGGTCGTGCTCCAGGCTACCGTTGAAGTTCTGGCCTTCGACCACCTGGCCATCACGGGCCGCCTCCATATCGGCCAGCACGTTGGGTTCGTCGGGCAGTTGCACCAAGGTGTTGGCATCTTGCCCGGCCAGGCTCAGCGGGCCACGCGGGCGGTGGTACTTGAACGAGCGCGACAGCAGCCAGCGGCCACTGCCGAGCAGTGCGCTGGCGATGCTGTCGCCCGCAAAGCCCTGGCAGGCCTGGCCATCGAAGACAAAGCGCAGCGGCCGCTCGCGGTCGATCAAAAGGCCCATGGGGGCGGGGAGGCGAGTGAGGCTGTTCATCCGGCAATCTCCGGGTTGGCGGCTGGGGTGAACTCGACACGGCGGTCGAAGATTTCGTTTGGGTCGAAGGTGCGCAGCACCTGGTCGCTGACCGTGTGGCGCTCGGCCAGGAACCAGTAGCTGGAAGCGTTGTGCAGCCACCATTCGGTGACCACACCGGCAAGGTTGTCGCTGTTGAACACGTAGTCGGCCCATTCGACGTCGCTGCAACGGGCCGGGTCGGGCATTAGCTTGAACTCGCCACCGTAGGTGAATTCGCTGATGTTGCGCGGGCCGTTCAAGGGGCAGGTGAGGATCTTCATCGTGCGTTCCTCTAGTGGCTGGCCGCAGTCGCGCCCATCTCGTTGACTTGCTGGAAGCGGCTGAAGCGCTCCAGGGCGAACGGCGCGATCATCTCTGGCACCTTGCCGCCACTGGCGACCAGCTCGGCCATGGTCTTGCCGCAGATGGGCGTGGCCTTGAAGCCCCAGGTACCCCAGCCGGCGTCCAGGTAGTAGTTGTCGACCGGCGACAGGCCCATGATCGGGCTGTAGTCCGGGGTCATGTCGGTGCTCCCGGCCCATTGGCGCATCAGCTTGGCGTTGGCCATGAACGGGAACATCTCGATGGCGTGGGCCAGCAGGCTTTCCTTGAGGTCGAGGGTGGAGCGGGTGTTGTACAGCGGGTACGGGTCGGAGCCGCCGCCGAAGACGATTTCGCCACGGCTGGTCTGCTGCACGTAGCAGTGCAGCGCCGACGAGCTGACCAGCGGATCGAGAAACGGCTTGAACGGCTGAGTGACCATGGCCTGCAGCGGGTAGGTGTGGATCGGCGCGCGGATGCCGGCCTTGGCCATCAATAGCGAACTGGCCCCGGCCACCGCCTGCACCACGCAACCGCACTGCACGGTGCCGCGGTTGGTCTTGACCGCCTCGATGCGCCCGTTGCGGATCAGCAGCTCCTGCACTTCGGTCAGCTGGTGGATCTGCACACCGCGCTTGGCCGCCTGCTTGGCATAGCCCCAGGCCACGGCGTCGTGGCGCGCGGTGGCGCCGTCGATATGCCACAGCCCAGCCAGCACCGGCAGGTGGCCGGGGTCGAGGTTGAGGCTCGGCACCAGCTCGCGAATCTGCTGGCGGTCGATCATCTCGGTGCGCCCGCCGAAGTGCTTGTTGACCTCGGCCCGCTGGCGGAAGGCCCGCACGGTGGCGTCGGTGTGCGCCAGGGTGAGCTGGCCGCGCTCGGAGTACATGATGTTGAAGTCGAACTCGTTGGACAGGTTCTGGAACATCCGCACGGATTCTGCGTAGAAGCGCACGCCCTCGCTGGTGAGGTAGTTGGAGCGGATCACCGCCGTGTTGCGTGCGGTGTTGCCGCCGCCTAGGTAGGCCTTTTCCAGCACCGCGACGTTGGTGATGCCGTGGTACTTGGCCAGGTAATAGGCGATGGCCAGCCCGTGGCCGCCGCCACCGATGATCACCACGTCGTAGTGCGGCTTGAGGTCGCAAGGGGGTGGCAGGTCGACCTCCACCGGGTAGTCGGCGCTCAGGCCGTATTTCAGCAGGGCGAAAGGCATGCGGTGCGCTCCTGTTGGGCGGCCTGTTGTTGCAGGTCGAGGGCGAGCAGGGTGTTTTTCATCAGGCAGGCGATGGTCATCGGGCCGACGCCGCCGGGCACCGGGGTGATGCCGGCGACCTGGGGCAAGGCGGCGGCAAAGTCGACATCGCCGACCAGGCGGCTGCGGCCGTGTTCATCGATGCGGTTGATGCCCACGTCGATCACCACCACGCCGGGCTTGAGCCAGTCGGCACCGATCAACCTTGGCTTGCCGACCGCCGCAACGAGGATGTCGGCCTGGCGGCACAACGTTGGCAGGTCGTGGCTGCGCGAGTGCACCACGGTCACCGTGCAGTCGGCCTGCAACAGCAACGCCGCCATGGGTTTGCCGACGATGTTCGAGCGGCCGACCACCACCGCATGCTTGCCGCGCAACTCACCGCAGGCATCGCGCAGCAGGCGCATGCAGCCACTGGGCGTGCAAGGGGTGAGCACATCGCGGCCCTGGGCCAGGCCGCCGACGTTTTCACTGTGAAAGCCATCCACGTCCTTGAGCGGGCTGATGGCCTGCAGCACGCGGTGTGCGTCGATATGCGCCGGCAGTGGCAACTGCACGAGGATGCCGTTGACCGCGCTGTCGCGGTTGAGCCGGCCTATAAGGGTCAGCAGGTGCGCCTGGGAGGTGTCGGCGGGCAGGCGATGTTCCAGCGAGTGGATGCCCACTTCCTCGGCACGCAGCACCTTGTTGCGCACATACACCTGGCTGGCGGCATCTGCCCCCACCAGCACAACGGCCAGGCCCGGTTGCACGCCGCCCTGGCGCAAGGTCTGCACCTGCTCTCGGACTTCAGCCAATACCCGCGCGGCGGTGGCCTTGCCGTCGATCAGTTTGACGCTGAGGGTGGCGTTCATTTGAAGATCACCGTGCGGTCGTGGTTGAGGAACACCCGGTGCTCCAGGTGGTACTTCACCGCACGGGACAACGCGATGGTCTCGGTGTCACGACCGATCGCCACCAGGTTTTCGGGGGCGTAGGCGTGGTCCACGCGCTGCACTTCCTGCTCGATGATCGGGCCTTCGTCGAGGTCGCTGGTGACGTAGTGGGCGGTGGCACCGATCAGCTTGACGCCCCGCTGATAGGCCTGGTGATAGGGCTTGGCACCCTTGAAGCCGGGCAGGAACGAGTGGTGGATGTTGATTGCCCGGCCGGACAGCTGGCGGCACAGGTCGTCGGAGAGGATTTGCATGTAACGCGCCAGTACCACCAGCTCGGTGCCGCTGTCCTCGACGATGCGCATCAGCGCGGCCTCCTGCTCGGCCTTGGTCTCCCTGGTCACCGGCAGGTAGACGAAACGGATGCCCTGGCGCTCGGCCATGGGGCGCAGGTCGAGGTGGTTGGAGACCACCGCGGTGATGTGCATGTCCAGCTCGCCCTTGGCGTGGCGGTAGAGCAGGTCGGACAGGCAGTGGTCGAACTTGCTGACCATCAGCAGCACGCGCATCGGGCGGGCGCTGCTGTGCAGGCTCCAGTCCATGTCGAAGCGCTGGGCAACGTCGGTGAAGCCCGCTTCCAGTTGCGCTGTGTCGCCGCTCACGCCGGTGTTGTAGCGGAACACGGCGCGCATGAAGAAGCGGCCATTGTCCTCGTCGTCGAACTGCGCCATTTCGCTGATGTAGCAACCGTGCTCGGCCAGGTAGGTGGTCACTGCGGCGACGATGCCGGACACGGCCGGGCAGCTGACGCGCAGGATGAAATGATCGGGAGCGGGGTGCATGTCGGGGCCTCGTGGTGGAGTGGGGCAGGTCGGCACAAGGGCAAAGGGGGTCGCGGGGTGGTGAAAAGTGTTTCTTCGTAGGAATATTAATTTCCTTTAGGCGATTTATAGGCGAAGAGGTGGGTTGCGGTCTAGGGGTTTGTGAAACTTTTTATCCTGGCAGGAAAGTTTTTAAGGCTGCGCCCTCCCTGTCAGGGTGGGTGTACCTGCGAAGAGGCCGGCACGCGCTATGCTTGGCCCATGAGCACAGCACCCAGCCTTCGCCAACCTTGCCCCCCTGGTGCCTGTAACTGCGGCCGCGAGCACCTGGCCGAGCACCCGCCGGCGGCGCAGCGCATCCTCCTGCTTACCCGGCAGGAAGAAAAACGCCTGATCGAGCGGTTGGAAAACCTCAAGGACCTGGATGACCTGCAGCGGCTGCAGCAACGGATGTACGAGAACCTGGGTATTCGTGTGCGCATTGCGCCTGGGTTCAACGAAGTGCGGACCATGCGCGGGATCGTGATCGAGCTGGATGAGCAACCGGGGTTGTGCCGCAAGACCCGGCAGTTGATACCGGCAGCGATTCGGCGGGGGTTGGAGCGTAATCCGCAGGTGGCTTATCGGTTGCTTGATGACCATGACCTGCTGCGGGGGGCTTGAAGCGGGATCGGTGAATTGGCTCACAGGCGCTGCAAGGCCCCCGTCATGCACCCCAAATCCCCTCTAATTTTTCCGCATCGCCCTACGTCTACCTAAGAGCCGCCCTACGCCATACGCGTATCGGCATCTATCACTCAAGGAGACAGGCAATGACTTCCGTTTTCGACCGCGACGATATCCAGTTCCAGGTAGTGGTCAACCACGAAGAGCAATACTCGATCTGGCCCGACTACAAGGCCATCCCCACTGGCTGGCGTGCAGTGGGCAAGAGCGGCCTGAAAAAAGACTGCCTGGCCTACATCGACGAAGTCTGGACCGACATGCGCCCGCTGAGCCTGCGCCAGAAGATGGCCGAAGCCGCAGCGCAGTGACCACGCTGAACCTGCTGTGCCTGCCGTACTCGGGGGCCAGCGCCATGGTCTACAGCCGCTGGCGGCGCAAGCTGCCAGCCTGGCTTCAGGTGCGGCCGGTGGAGCTGCCTGGGCGCGGCGCGCGCATGGGGGAAGCGCTGCAAACCGACATGCAGGCGCTTGCCCGGCAACTGGCAGCCGAACAGCGTTTGGCGGCCAGCGCGCCCTACGCACTGCTTGGCCATAGCCTGGGCGCGTTGCTGGCATTCGAGCTGGCCCACGAGCTGCAGGCGCTGGGTTGTCCGCCGCCGTTGGCGTTGTTTGCCTGCGGCACTGCCGCCCCTACTCGGCGTGAAGACTATGACGGCAAGAACTGGCGCGACCCTAAAAGCGACGATGAGCTGATCAGCGAGTTGCGCGCACTCAACGGTACGCCAGAGGAAGTACTGGGCAACGCCGAGTTAATGAGCCTGACCTTGCCGATTCTGCGTGCCGATTTCTTGCTCTGCGGCCGTTATGCCTATCGTCAGCGGCCTGCGTTGCAGTGCCCGCTGCACGTGCTGGGTGGCGAGGATGACCGAGCCAGCGAGGAGCAACTGCTGGCCTGGCGCAAGGAAACCTTGGGGCACTTTTCGTTGGAGGTGTTCCCCGGCAGCCACTTCTTCATCCACGAACACGAGGACCGCGTACTCGGCCTGCTGGCCGCGTCGCTTGAGCCGCATCGGCTTTCTGCCTGATTGACGTCACCGCTTGCCTGGGGGAGGCTAGGCCTTTTCCCAGGCAAGGGGCAGACAATGCTGATCGATCCACACAAGGCCACGCTGCTGGTCGTCGACATCCAGGATAAACTCATCGGCGCCATGAGCGACCCTGAAGGCACCCGCGCGCGGGCGCGCTGGTTGTTGGCGGCGACTGCCGAGCTGGAGCTGCCCACCGTGGTTTCCGAGCAGTACCCCAAAGGGCTTGGCCATACGTTGGCAGAGCTGATTGCTGCGTCGCCCGCTGCCGAGGTAGTGGAAAAAAGCCATTTTTCCTGTGTGGCCGCCGAGTGCCTGCCGGCCAGCCTGATGGCGCGTGAGCAGGTGATCGTCTGCGGCATGGAAACCCACGTTTGCGTGTTGCAGACCGTGCTCGGCCTGTTGGCGTTGGGCAAGCAGGTGTTCGTGGTCGAGGATGCCTGTGACAGCCGCACGGCCGCCAGCAAGGCTGCAGGCCTGGCGCGCATGCGCGCAGCCGGGGCGCACATCGTGACCCGCGAGATGGTGCTGTTCGAGCTGATGGGCAGTGCCAGCCATCCGCTGTTCCGCCATATCAGCAAGACCTACCTGGTCGGTGAGCAGCCCTGAACGCGCGGTTACTGGCGGCGGGGCTGATGGCCCTGGCGCTGCTGCAAGGCTGTGCCGGGCGCCGTGAAGAAGAACCAGAAGCGGACCCGGCCAAGGTGCGTGCGCAGTTGCTGCGGCTTTTACCCGCTCAGGCCAAGGACCGTGAGGGCTGGGCCAAGGACATTCAGCAGGCCTTCGAAGCCCAGCGGATTGCCCCCAGCAAGAGCAACTTGTGCGCGGTACTGGCGGTGACCGAGCAAGAGTCGACCTTCAATGCCGACCCGCAGGTGCCCAACCTGGGGCGTATCGCCCGTGACGAGATCGACCGCCGCGCCGCGCGCCTGCACATCCCGCGCTTGCTGGTCGATGGTGCACTGAAAACGCCGTCCGGCAACGGCCAAACCTATCAGCAGCGGCTACTTGCGGTACGCAGCGAGAAGCAGCTGAGTGCACTGTTCGATGAAGTCATTGCCCGCCTGCCATTGGGCAAGACCTTGCTGGGCGGGCTCAACCCGGTGCACACCGGCGGGCCGATGCAGGTGAGCATCGAATTTGCCGAACAGCATGCCAAGGGTTACCCCTACACCTACGACGGCACGGTACGCCAGGAAGTGTTCAGCCGGCGTGGGGGCATGTATTTCGGGATTGCCCACCTACTCGGCTACCCGGTGCATTACGACCGCCAGCTGTACCGTTTCGCAGATTTCAACGCAGGCTGGTACGCCAGCCGCAATGCGGCGTTTCAGGCTGCGCTGAGCAAGGTGGCGGGTGCCAACCTGGCCTTGGACGGGGACTTGATTGCCCCAGGCGCGATCATGCCAGGGACCACCGAGCAGGCGGCGCGCAAGCTGGGGGTGAAGCTGGGGTTGCGCAACCCGCAGATTCGCAGCCAGCTGGAATTGGGCGACAGCCTGGCCTTTGAAGACAGCAAGCTGTACAGCGGGGTATTCGCCTTGGCGGATGCAGCGGCGGGCAAGCCGGTGCCGCGTGCGGTACTGCCTGGGATTCAGCTGAAGAGCCCGAAAATTACCCGCAAACTGACCACCGCGTGGTTCGCCGGCAGGGTGGATGAGCGTTATCAGCGGTGCATGAAGCGCTAGCGCTAAAACCTTGTGTAGGAGCGCCCGGCAAGGGCGCTCCTAGCACCAGGCGTCAGCTTTCGGTCAATGCTCCAACCACCTGCTCGACACTGGCCTTCAACCCTGCCACAGCATCATCGGCATCACTCTCCACCACCAACAGCGTCGCCCCAGAGGCCTTGATCACCTCGGCCACTGCGGCATCCGGCTGGCGGTGGTCGAGCACCAGCGCCACATCCTGATTCTTCAGGTTGTCCCCCAGCGCCTTGAGCGCCGCTTCATCCCACTTGCCCTCGGCCGGTAGCGCCTGCTCCACCACATCCAGGTTCAACCCGCTGGCCAGGTACCCCAAGCGCTCGGACAGGCTCACCACCGTAAGGTTGTCGACCTCGGCCAGCTGGGTCTGGCTGTTGGCCGTCAACTCCAGCAACTGGCGCTTGAGGCCTGCCAGGTTGCCTTGGATCTTCGCCTTGTCAGCCGGCGACAAGCGCTCAAGGTCATTGGCCACCACATCGGCCATGCGCCCGAGGTTGGTCGGGTTGAGCCACGGGTACGCGCCGTAGGCATCGTCACCGGTCACTGCAATCCCCGGCAAGGCACCGTCCACCGGCCGCGCCGCATCAATTTCGACGATGCGGATGTTGCTGCGCCGCGCCATCGGGTACAGCGGGTCGTCACGCCAGATCGAGCGTACGCCAATGACGGCGTCTGCCTGTTGCGCGGCCTTCTCCAGGGTGGCGCCGCCGCGGCCACTGAAGTAGGACGGCTGGCGGCTGGCCGGCAGGTTGGCGGGTGCGGCGCGCTTGAGTTGCACCGAGGTACCGTCGAGCAACGCCGTGGCCAGGCTGTGGGTGACGGGCAGGGTGGTCAGCACTTGCGTAGCGAAAGAGAGCGAGGGCAGGCCCGCCAGGGCCAGTGCCAAGGTCAGCTGTTTCAGGTTCATGCCGGGTTTCCTTGCAGGCGTGGAACGAGGGCGCGGGCCAGCGCGGCCAAGGCGAAGCAGATACCGGCCACCAGGATGATTGCCGCGCCCGAGGGCACCGGCAGGTCGTAGACGATTGGCAGCAGAATGCCGAGCAGGGTGCTCAGCGTGGCGATCAGCACCGAAATGAAGAAAAAGCCCTTCAGTGACTGGCTGACCAGGCGTGCGGCCGCCGCCGGTATCACCAGCAGCGCGCCGACCAGAATCGCCCCGATCACCTTCACCGAAGCCACGGTGACCAGCGTTACCAGCACCACGAACAGGTAGTCCAGGGTCTTTACCGCTACCCCGCGCACCGCCGCCAGTTGCGGGTTGAAACTGGCCAGCATGATGCGGTTGTACAGGGGCAAGGCCAGGGCCAGTACCAGCACCGCGACGATACCCAGCACCATAAGGTCCTGGGCACTGACGGTCAGTACCGAGCCGAACAGCACGTTCTCAAGGATATGCACGTTGATCTTGCCCGCCAGCATCAGCAGCAGGCTGGCGCCCAGGGCCAGGGACACCGACAGGAACACGCCGATCAGCGTATCCGGCGACAGCCCGGTGCGGTTGCGCAGGAAGTTGAGCAGGATGCCGAACAGCAGGCAGTAGCCGAACAGGCTGCCGTAGGGGCCGGTATAGGGCTCGCCCAGCAGGATGCCGATAGCCACGCCGGTGAGCGCGGCATGGCCGACCGCCTCGGAGAAGAAGGCAAAGCGCTTGACCACCACCAGGGTGCCCAGGCCGCCCAGCACCGGGCCGATCATCAGGCCGGCCAGCAGGGCATTGACCACGAAGCCGTAGGCCAGTGCCTCGGGCAGGTAGCCGGCGTTGGCCCATTCCTGGACCAGTTGGCGAAATGCTTCAAAACTCATCAGGCAAGGCTCTCGCTGCGCGGGTGAACGGAGAACAGGCTGAGCAGGCGCTCCGGGGTCAGGGCCTGTACCGGTGGGGCGTCGAACAATACCTGGCGGCTCAGGCCGGTGACCCGGTCGGCCAGGCGCAGCACGGCTTGCAGGTCGTGCTCGATCCATAGCACGGTGGTGCCGGACTGGCGCCAACTGTGCAGCAGTTGTTCGAAGACCTGGATGCCCGCTTCATCGAGGGCCGACATGGGTTCATCCAGCACCAGCAGTTGCGGCTCGGGGATCAGGCCCTGGGCCAGTAGCACCCGCTGACGCTCACCGCCAGACAACGCGCCCATGCGCCGTTTGCGCTTGTCGAGCATGCCGACTCGCGCCAAGGCGGCATCGATAGCCGGTTGCACGCGGCGCGACAGCCCCAGAAAGGCCGGCCGGCGCTGGCACATCGCGGCCATGAAATCGTCCACGGTCATCGGCAGGCCCCGGTCGAACTCCAACGCCTGGGGTACATAGCCGATCACCTCAAGGGCGCTGGGCCAGTGCAAAGTCAACTGGCCTTGGTGGGGCATCTGCCCGAGCAGGGTCTTGATCAGCGAACTCTTGCCGCCGCCGTTGGGGCCGACGATCGCATGCACGCTGCCGGCCGCCACGTTGAAGCTGACCTGCTCAAGAATGCGGGTACGCCCGAGGGTCAGGTCGATGCCGGCGAATTCGATGCGCGGGCCACTGGGCGCGTCGAGGTGGGCGGCGGCGGTCATGCGCGGTTCTCCTGGATGGCGCGGACCACGGTATCGAGGTTGCGCTTCATCTCTACCTCGTACTTCTCCTTGGTGTAGTCGCCGTAGGAAATGTGCGTCAGCGGGTACAGGCGCACGCCCGACTCGCGCTGGATGGTTTCGACATAGGCGGACGGGAAGTCCATTTCCGAGAAGATCACCTTGACGTCCAGCGCCTTGAGCTGGTCGATGGTTTTTTTCAGCTGGGCCGGGCTGGGTTCGATGCCATGGGCCGGCTCGACCACCGCTGTGACCTCCAGGCCGAAGTCACGCACCAGGTAGTCGTAGGCCGCATGGATGGTCGCTACGCGGAAGGTGGCGCTGGGTGCTTCGGTGACCTTGGCCAGGGCTTCGGCACGCAGGGCACGCAGGCGCTTGGCATAGGCGCGGGCATTCTGCGTGTAGAGCTTGGCGTTGTCGGGGTCGAGCTTGCCCAGCTCCCGGGCAATGTTGTTGGCCTGGGCGATGGTGGTGCTGATCGACAGGAACGTGTGCGGGTTGACCACCTTGCCGGCACCCCGGGCGGCGATACCGGTGGCGGCCAGCAAAGGCACGTTCTGGTTGGCTTCAATGGTGGCGATGCCGGGCTTTTCGCTGGCAGCGATCATGCGGTCGGCGAAATCATCATGGCCGACACCGTTGAGTACCACCACATCCAGCGTACCGATGCGTTTGATGTCTTCGGCCCGCGGTTCGTAGGCATGCGGGTTGAACCCCGCCGGAATCAGCGGCACCACTTCGGCCTTGTCGCCGACAATGTTGCTTACGTAGCTGTAATACGGGTGCAAGGTAATGCCGATGCGCAACGGCTTGCCGTTATCGGCCAGGGCCATTGCCGGCAGGGCAAGGGCCAGAAGCAGGGCGAGGGCGGAGCGGAACATGGGGAAGTCCTTGGGTTCAGTGACGGTGTTCGCGGGTGACCCCGGCGTCGTAGTGGCTGACCACCTGTTGCCAGCCGGCGGCGATCAGGGCGGCGTGGCCCAGGTCATCCGGCGTGACGGCAGCGCTGTCGCGGCGTAGCCAGACATCTGCCTGGCCGCTGCTGTCGCCCGGCAGGATCAGCAGCAGGCTGCCCGCTACCTGCGGGGCCTGGCTGCGGCCCAGGTAGGCGCCGGTTTCCAGCCATGACCACTGGTGGCTACCGCGGCTCTGGCTGCCTGCGTCGACCACGAAGGGTGGCAGGCCTTCGTCGGCCAGGGCTTGCACACTGGGCACGGCGGCGGTTTCTTCACGCAGCAGCTGGATCTCGTCGAAGGCCACGCGCAGGTCGGTGTAAAGCCCCTGTTCAGCGGCGGTGAGGTCGCGGCGGGCGTCGATCTGGTGGCTGGCGATGGCCTGCTCGTCCTCGCGTTCGCCGCGCAGCATCACCACGGTAGCGGCAAGAATCACGATCAGCAGGCTGACCAGCAGCACGTACAGGGTTTCGTGCCCAGCGCCAGCCGGGCGTACGACCTGGGCACGGCTCATGGTAGGCGTGCTCATGGTTGGCCAATGTCGGCGTAGTCGACTTCGACAACGTGCCCAGGGCCGGCATCGAACAGCACGTAGAACTCACCGTCGGGGCGCTTGAAGGTGAGGGTCGAGTCGTCGCCGAGCTTGCCGCCAACCAGCACCTGCTCGTCGTAGCCGATCACATCCAGGGTCACCCCAGGGGCGCCGCTGCCATCCGAGAAGCCGCCGGTGCATTTGACCTGGCCGCTGGCGACCTCTTCGCATTCGCACATCGGGTTGTGTGCCAGGGCGGGGCCGGCGGCCAGCACCAGCAAGGGCAGGGCGAGCTTGCGCATCAGGTGTTTCATTTCTTGCCTCCTTGTTTTTCGAGCCACGCCACGGTGGCGGGCGAAGCCTTGGCCAGTGGCACTGAAGCTTGGTGCATGCTGCCGTCCCAGCCTTCGAGGGTGATCCAGATTTGTGCATCAGGCTGAGTGCGTGGCGGTATCGGCAGGTTGGTGCCCATGCGATACGGTGCGCCGAAGAAGATGGTGCCAGCGGCGCGCAGGCTGCGCGGTTTGCCAATGCGCAGGTAGACCGCCTTGACGTCATTGATGCACGCCTTGCACAGCGAAGCATTGAACGACTTGAAGTGGCCCGCCGGGCCGTCGGCGCGTGGTGCCTCGTCGCGCATTTCGGCCAGGTCCAGGCTGTAGGGGCCGACCTGGATGTCGCTGATCACGTTCACCCCAAGCCCCGCGTCGCCGCGAAACAGCTTGGCGTCGGCGAAGTACTTGGGCATGAACCCCAGCGGGATGAGGATCAGCAGGATGTTCAGGTGAAAGCGCCACTTCAGCCACCACTGTTTGAGCGGGCTGGCGGGCAGGGTCTGGGCCTGGCTCATGGGCGGATCTCCACGGTGGTTTCACGGCTTGCCACGCGTGGCGCACGCTCGCTGCGCTTGAGGGCAGCGGCGGTCGCCTGGGCGGTGCGTTTGGTCCAGATCAGCAGGCCGCTGAATACCATCAGGGTGAGGACCAGGCCGAAGAAGAACCAGATCAGCTTGATCGGTAGGCCGCCAAAGTCGCCGGTGTGCAGGGGGCGCATGGACTCGGTGACAAACTCCAGGGCAGAGCGGTCGCTGATCAAGAACTGGCTGTCGACGGTGCGGGTGTAGGGGTTGACGGCGGCGGACTGGAACATCAGCGGGTACCAGCCGCGGCCACCCAGGGTGACATGGCTGTAGGCAGTAGCAGGCAGTGAGACGGAGCTGATCTCCAGGCCCGGGATCGCCAAGCCGGCGATGCGCGCCGCTTCATCCACATCAATGCGCGGCGCCTGGCTACCATCGGCTGTTTGCGGCACATCCTCACGGGCGATGACCGGCACGATAGGTCGGCTGGAGATGCTGATGTTGTTGTCGAACAGGATCGCCTGGATCAGGAACCAGGTACCGGTAATGGAAATGACCGCAATGAACCAGATCGACCAGACCCCGGCCAGCCGGTGCAGGTCGCCCCAGAAGATACGCGAACCATGGCCGGTGCGGACTGGCTTGAAGAAGCCCTTCCAGAATTTCTTGTAGACCACCAGGCCCGTGACCAGCGAGGCCAGCATCGGCAGGCCGAGGATCGAGACGAGGTACCAACCCCAACTGAAACCATTGGTGAAGGGCACCAGCCACCAGCCATGCAAGGCGCGGGTGAAGCCTTCGAAGTTGAAGTCCGGGCTCTTGCCCTGGATGGCCCCGGTGTAGGGGTTGACGTAGAGCGTTGGGCTGGTGCCGTCAGGGAAGGTCACATCGGCGGTCAGCGCGAAGTGCGAGCCATCCGGCTGCCTGAGCGACTCCACGGCCATGTCCGGCTCGGCCTTGTGCAAAGCGTCGAGCACCTGCTGATAACTCAAGCGTTCGGCATCGCCGTCAGGCTTGCTGGCGCGCACGTCCGGGTTGGCCAGCCAGACGATCTCCTGGCTGACCACGGCGAGCATGCCGGTAAAACAGACGATCAGCACAAAGAACCAGATCGGTAGGGCGAGCCAACTGTGGACTAGGAACCACAGCTTGGATTTGGATTTTTTCGGTGATTTGGCCATCTGATCGTCTTCTGAAATGTGTAGTCGAGCTTATGCCCAACCTAGAGGGCTGCACCTATAAAGACGAATGAGAATGGAAATCCTGCCGTTTTAAATGCAAGCAAATGTTTCAGAAGGCGTAAGCCGGCCTTCGCGCGAGGCGTCAGGCCGGCTTGAAGAGGCGGGCAATCAGGCGCGGGTCAAGGCGACAGCCGGCTGCGAACGGCCGTTCAGGCGCGACAGGTCCTGGTACAGCGACTGGCCGATTTCGGCAGCGCGGGAGGGCAGCACCGAGAGCAAGGTATCGCTCAGGCCGTGGCTGTTTTCGCAGAAGCCTTGCAGGTAAACCGAGGCCTGCAGGTCTGGGCTGGCCAGGACCCGATAGTTGCGGTCGACGCTGAAGTCGTCCAGGAAGCCCGCCAGCGGCGCCAGCAGGTCGCGGTGCGAGCGACGCTCGTAGCCGGTGGCCAGGATCACCGCGTCATAGCGGTGGGTCTGCTGCTGGCCGGTGGCCAGGTCGCGCAGGGTCAGTTCCAGGCCTTCACGGGTGGCCACCACCGCTTCTACCTGGCGTCGGCACAGCACGTTGTGGCGGAACTGGTGCGCGACCTTCTGGCGATAGAGGATGCCGTAGATGCGCTCGATCAAGTTCAGGTCGACCACCGAGTAGTTGGTGTTGTGGTACTCGCCCAACAGCTTGCTGCGTTGATCGGCCGGCTCGTTGTAGACCAGGTCGGTGTAGCCCGGCGAGAAGATCTCGTTGACGAACGGGCTGTCGTCGGCAGGCTTGAGGGCCGAGCCACGCAGAATCATGTCTACCTTGACCGACGGGTAGCTGTCGTTGAGGTCGATGAACGCCTCGGCGGCGCTCTGGCCGGAGCCGATCACCGCGATGCGCATCGGCTTGCCTTCGGTGCACGGCAGCTTGTTCAGGCTGCTCAGGTATTGGGAGTGGTGGAAGACGCGCGGGTCGTCCTTGAACGCGCCGAATTTTTCCGGGATTTTCGGCGTGCCGCCGCTGCCGACCACCACCGAGCGGGTGCGGCGGCTGTATTCGCGGCCCTGCTGGTCACGCGATACCAGGCGCAGGTGTTCGACCCGGCCGGCATTCACCTCGGGTTCGATGCGCACCACTTCCTCGCCATACACCGCCTGGGTGGCGAAGTGCTCTGCGGCCCAGCGCAGGTAGTCGTTGTACTCCAGGCGGCAGGGGTAGAAGGTGCCGAGGTTGATGAAGTCGGCCAGGCGCTGCTTCTGGTGCAGGTAGTTGACGAAGCTGTAGGGGCTGGTCGGGTTGCGCAGGGAAACCAAGTCCTTGAGGAACGAAATCTGCAGCTCGCTCTGGGTGGCCAGGGTTTCGCCGTGCCAGCGGTAGTCTTTCTGCTTGTCGATGAACAGCGCGTCCAGGGCGTGGCCCTGGGACTGAGCGAGTTCTTCCAGGGCGATGGCCAAGGCCAGGTTGGAAGGGCCGAAGCCCACGCCGATCAGATCTTTGATTGTTTCCTGGTGTGAGGACTGGCTCATGGCTGCGATTCCCTGAATGGTCGAATGTGGACGCCCGCCGGGGCTCCGGCTCCTGCGCAAGTACATTTCTTGGAACGAGCCAGGCAGGGGGGAATTTAAGCGGGCTAAAGAACTGCATGGGGCGGCCGATAGGGGGGTTACGATAAGGACCCATCTTTCAGGCAGGGAATCGACATGAGCGGGATAACGGCAAGCAACCTGATGATCAACGGCGTCTCGGCGCAGACGCTGAGTGCCAACGCAGCCACCGAACGCGCGCAGGCACAAGAGGCCGGTGAGGCACTGGGGCCCTTGAGCATCAGTAGCGACAGCATGAAGATTGCCGGGGCTGGGCAGGCGCAATCCACGGAGGCTGACAACGGCGACTCGGACACCGTGAAGGAGCTGCGTCAGCTGATCAAGGACCTGCAAAAGCAACTGGTCGAGGAGCAGAAGCAGCTGGCCGCGCTGCAGAACAGCAAGATGGACGAGGCTGCCAAGGCGGCTGCTGTGGGCGCCAAGCAGGCAAGCATTGCCACCCTCAACGGGCAGATCATGGCTGCCACGGCGCAGTTGCTGGAGCTGCTGCAGCAAGAGGGTGGCAGCAGCGCGGGCGGCATGGTCAGCGGCACGGCCTAGCAGGCCGTGCAGCCTTGGGTTATGGCTGGTTACTCGGACGCCAGGCGGCCCTTGACCTGCCGATCGGCCTTGTACTGCATGGCCACTGCTGGCGCTGGCTTGGCTGCCCCGGTTTCCAGCCACTGACGCATGCGGCTGGCATCGGCGAAGTGGGTGTATTTGCCGAACGCATCGAGGATCACCATGGCTACCGGGCGGTTGTCCATTCGGGTCAGCAGCACCAGGCAATGGCCGGCTTCATTGGTGAAGCCGGTCTTGGTCAGCTTGATGTCCCAGTTGCTCTTGTTCACCAGGTGGTCGGTGTTACGGAAGCCCAGGGTGTAATTGGGCTTGCGGAACGCCACAGTCTTCTCGCGGGTGGTCGACAGCTCGCTCAGCATCGGATACTTGCGCGACGCCATCAGCAGCTTGGACAGGTCGCGGGCAGTGGACACGTTCAGCGTCGACAGGCCAGTCGGCTCGACATAGCGGGTATGCGCCATGCCCAGGCTACGCGCCTTGGCATTCATGGCCTTGATGAACGCCGGGTAACCGCCCGGGTAATGGTTGGCCAGGGTGTTGGCGGCGCGGTTCTCCGAAGACATCAACGTGATCAGCAACGTTTCATGGCGGTCGAGCTGGCTGCCCAGGCGCACGCGTGAATACACGCCCTTCATCTCCGGGTTGTTGGCGATGGTCATGGTGAGCATTTCGTTCATCGGCAGCTTGGCGTCCAGCACCACCATCGCCGTCATCAGTTTGGTGACCGAAGCGATAGGGACCACGCGATCGGCATGGCTCGAATACAGTTCCCGATTGGTATTCAGGTCGATCAGCAGCGCGCTGCCAGAGGCCAGGTGCAATTTGGCCGGGTCGCGTTGCACCTGGGTCGGGGGTTGTGCAGCAGCAGTCGACGGGAGGGTCGCGGTACCTGTGAGCAACAGCAGCAGGCTGAGGATAGACAGGGATGTTTTCACGTTGAGGCTCACTAAAGGTTGGTATGTCGTTGGCTGTGCAAGGGTTTTCCCCCAAAAACCGCTGCATTCTGGAGTATGGCTGAATTGCTGTCGAATGCCTTATGACTAAAGGGCGCAACGTGAACGAAATTTAATCCTGTACCCATCCTGTACCCATTACCCTCGTTTCAAGCGTGGCCAACTCGTGGCCATCACCGGTCGCATTCCGTTACTTCGCAGAGGTGGGATGGAGATGATCCGCGCGTCAACGCAGAGGGTAGGGTCCAGTCAGCCCTGTCCCGTTGCTGCAACAGCCGGAAGTTGGCCGAAATGCTTTCGACCAGGTCCGCATCACTGACCGGGTCCAGTCCCAGGTAAGGCTTGCCGTGATAGTCCCCGTCATGGGTCAACACCGCCTCGACACGTTCGTCACTGGCCTTGTACAGCGCCTTCATCAATTGGGCTTCCCGGTCCTTGCTGGCGTTGCCGTGCAGCGCATAGTGAATGGCCAACGCCGCCCCAAACGCCAGCGCAGGCGTCTGAATGCCATGCTTGCGCGCCAGGTCGATGCTGCTGAGGATGCGCTCGTTACGCTGCAATTTACGCATCGGATCGCGCCCGACCCGCACGCAAGGGTCCTTGAACGACGTTTTGCACCGTTCGAGAAAGGCATTGGCAAAGCTGCTGACAACCTCTGACATCTGCGGGTACTCGGCCATCAATGCCGGCGCCACTTCCTGGTGAATGAGACGCTCTGCCAGCGCACTGACACGGGCGTCCCCCATCCCCTGGCCAACCCAGGTATGCCCCAGCAGGCTGGCATACCAGGCGATGATTGCATGCGGCCCATTCCACAAACGGTTCTTGATGATCTGGATCTGAGTAATGTCCGCGACCGTTTTCACCTGGCGCAGCCGCTCCAGCAAATCACTGCCACGCTCCACGTACAGCGGCATGTCGGGCTCGCTGTTGAACAGGATCAGGTGCAACTGGCTCATGGCGCTGCTGGACTGCGCAAAAGGCCTGAAGTGCCCAATCAGCCGTTCGTACTCAGGGGCCGGCGTGGCGGGTTTGCGGGTGACCGTGGGTTCGTCCTCCAGGCTGTTCCTGAAGATCTGCGACTTGATGCGCAACTGCCGAACCAGCGCGTCATTGCTGATCTTGGAAACGATGCGGCTGACTACCGTTTCGGCGAAGTGGGTCTTTTCCAGCACCTGCTTGCACACCTGTGGCGTGCACAGCAATGCCAACTGCGCTTGCACCTGGCGCCGGACGAACGCCGCACCGCCGATCTTGTTCAACACGATCAGGAGCGTCAGCTCGCGCCCCCTGCGTTCGAAGCGTCGCAGCAAGCCCTTGGCAATGACCCTGGCCTGATGATGGATTGCCTGTTCGGGCAGACTCATGCCGACCACTTCGGCGGCGTTGTACATCTCGATCACCGCCTCCTCGTCGTCCATGTCGATCATGCGCACATTGTCGATGGTCTGGTCGAACGCGCTGGCGCCGTAGCGCACACTGTAGCGGCCGAACGCAGCGACTGATTCCCGGAGCATGCGTGAACGGGTCGCGGCAATGATTTCACAGGGACGCGTGTAGCCGTCCCAATGGGACAACACCTGGGTCAGGTAGCCTCCACCGATAGCGCCGAAGCCGTGGATGCCGACACGGAACTGGTTCAGTGAAGCAGGGAACGAATCGTCGAGCGCCGGCATGCCCAGGTCGGGCACGCACTCGCTCAAGTCGGCGAGGAAGGCGTGCATGCCAGGGTAGGCTTTAAGCGCGCCGGCCTTGACCTCGGGCGCGGGCGGCTTGATGTCTTCGATCAGGATTGCCTGGCCCTCGGCGCGGATCGCCGAGAGCAAGCCGTTTTCCGAGTCCTCGACCATGAAGCACTGGCCGGGTTGGCAATTGAGCGCGCGGGCGGCGCGCAGGAAGATTTCCGGGTGGGGTTTGCCTTGGCTGACTTCGTCGCCGCAGACGGTGATGTCGAAGTACTTGAGCACGTTGGCATTGATCAGGTACTCCTCGGCGATGGCACGGCGGCTGGAAGTGGCGACCGCCAGGGTCAGGCCGGACTTGCGCAGGCGCTCCAGCACCTCGAGCAGGCCGGCCTTGATCGGCACGCCATGGTTGCGCACGTGCTCCAGCTCGAGCTCGTCGGCGCGCTGGCGGATCTGCGCATAAGGGAAGTCATCGCCGTTGTGGGCCTTGGCGAGGGCCTCGGCCCTTTTCGCGCTCAGGCCCAGCGAGCCGATCAGCGTCTGCTCACTCAAGGCTTTGCCGAAGATTTCCAGCGAGGCCTGTTTTAGCGTCCTGAAACGCAGGCGCTCGGTGTCGAACATCGTGCCATCCATGTCGAAGATGGCGCTGTGAATTTTCTTGCCCTGAAACATGATCACTGGGTGTTGCCCCTTTTCTTGCGTGAAACATCCCACCTTCAGTCACTGAATGGCGAGTGCGGTATGACGGCGCATGGGCGGTCAGGTAGGGGGCAGGCGATCAACAGGGGAGCGCTCGGGGTCGACCCAGAGGTAGGGCGGGACGGCGCGGGGTGTGCAGAGGAGGGCGGTAAGCTTTGCGGCCAGGCGGGCGCCTGGTTTGCCGTTGACGTCACGCCCACTGGCTGCAGCTTGGCTTGCAGGCAATGGGCGCACGTAGCGATGGATACGTGTGATTCCAAGCATAAGGTGCTTATCTTCCTTTTTGGTGGCTGACGTTCCTTTTTTACCCTTGCACGTATGCGCTGGCACATGCAAGGCGTCGGCAACAATCGTTCGGTTACCGCACACGGTGATGGCAGCTAGCCGCCATCACCCTATCTCCCGACAAGCACATAGCAGCCCCACTTCCCCAACATTCCGTGAAGAAAAAAAGGCCCGCCAAAAGGCGGGCCGCAAAAGGGAGAGGGAGCAACGCACAACACGTTCAGGTCAAGCGACCAGGGTACCTGGCTGCAACTGCTCAGCCAGGGCTTGGGCCGAGGCGCGGGTCAGCAGGGGGCCGCTCACGGGCTCGCCGTTGCGCACCAGGTACCAGCACGCCAGCTGGCCCTGCTGACGCAGTGAAGGGGGGACGGCGCTGCCAACAACGGACATGATCTGGATAGTGGCCATGGGGACCTCCTGTGGAACATGGCCCTACCTTACGCAGCAGCCTCGGTGGTTTGAAATCAACTTGCTCGATAGTGGTCATTAGTTTTATCAACGATCACTAGCGTGGCGGGCCGTCCTACACCAGCTGGCGCTCCCAGGACGGTGCGATCACGCCCGCCATAAACCGTTGTGTAAGGGACGACAAGCGACTGCGTCTGATACGCTGAAAAAACGATTCAGTTCTGAAAAAGGAGCAGGTTATGTCGACGACTCCCAGCAGAGACACGCAGCTGTGCATCTCCCTGGCCGGCCGGCCCGGTACCTTCGGCGTGCGTTTCCATAACCACCTGTATCAGCAGTTGGGCCTGGACTTCTACTACAAGGCCATGAGCACCGACGACCTGCCGGCGGCGGTGGCGGGCATTCGTGCTCTAGGGATTCGCGGGTGTGGGGTGTCGATGCCCTACAAGGAGGCCTGCATGGCCCTGGTCGATGAGGTTGACCCCTCCGCCGCTGCCATCGAGTCGGTCAACACGCTGGTCAATACCGGCGGCCATCTGAAGGCGTACAACACCGATTACCTGGCGGTGCGTCAATTGCTGGAGCAGCATCAGGTCGACCCGGCCACCGCCTTTGCCCTGCGCGGCAGTGGCGGCATGGCTAAGGCGGTGGCCAGCGCCCTGCGTGATGCGGGCTTCAACGAGGGCATGATCGTGGCGCGCAACGAGCAGGCTGGGCGGCAACTGGCGGATGTCTGTGGTTATCGGTGGGTTGCCGAACTCGGTGACCTGTGCCCGCCGATGCTGGTGAACGTGACACCCATTGGCATGGCCGGTGGCCCGGAGGCCGACGTGCTGGCGTTTTCCGAGAACGCCATTGCAGCGGCAGAGCGGGTATTCGATGTGGTGGCGATGCCGGCGCAGACGCCCTTGATCAAGCGGGCGCAGGCGTTGGGCAAGCCGGTGATCACAGGCCTGGAGGTGATTGCATTGCAGGCACTGGAGCAGTTCGTGCTGTATACCGGCGTGCGGCCGACACGTGAGCAGGTTGAAGCTGCTGTGGTATATGCCAGGGATATCTAGCTAGGTCGTCTTGACCGGGTTCTTCTTCACCAGCCTCTTCTTTACCGGCCTCTTCGCGGGTAGCCGCGAAGGGGCCAGCACCGGTTAGCAATCAGAACGCCTTGTGGCCCTTGTCCAACTGCTGATCCACCAAGGCACGCCCATGCGCCAGTGACACATGCTGGGCCTTCTCAAGGTCCGAGAAGAACTTCATCGGCATGGGGATGCGCTTGCTGGTATGCCCTTCAGGGTCGGTGATCAGGCACCCGGCGGCGTAGGGTAGGGGGGAATCGGGGTGGGGCATCACGCTGGCGGTGATGGTGTACTTGCGGTGTTCACAGTGAAGAGATTGCATCGTCCTTACCTCGCTGTGCTTATGAAACCGTTACTTTCATATACCACAGCAAGGGGCCGAGAGTTCCCGGCCCGACGAGCGAATAGCGTTGAGGCTCAGCCCTTGAGTTCAGTCGGCTGAATCACTTCGACCCAGTAGCCATCCGGGTCCTTGACGAAGGCCAGGTGGTTCATGCGCCCATCTGCCAGGCGTTTCTGGAAGGGGACTTCGAGTGCTTCGAAGCGCGCGCAGGCTTCGCGCACGTCTGGCACCGAAATGCAGATGTGGCCGAAACCGCGTGGGTCGGTGTTGCCGTTGTGGTAGGCAAAGTCGGCGTCGTGCTCGGTGCCGTGGTTGTGGGTCAGCTCCAGAACACCTGGGATCGACTTCATCCACTGGTGGCGCGCGGCGTCATCGGCAGGGATCTGCGCCGGGTCGACCAGGGCCAGGAAGTACAGGCTGAAGGCGGCTTCGGGGAAGTCGCGCTTGTCCACCAGGCGGAAGCCCAGGACGCGTGTGTAGAAGTCCAGCGACTTCTCGATGTCCTTGACCCGCAGCATGGTGTGGTTGAAGACGAATTTGGCGGTGGCGGTATCGGGCTGCGCGGTGACGCCAGGCAGGGTTTGCAGATCGTGCAGGCTCATGGGAACTCCTGAGACGGGGCCGGGCGCGAGGCACCGGCAAAACAGACAGGCTGGCCATGATACGGCAGTGAAGCGATTGCGCAAATGAAAGCGCCCTGCACGAGGCAGGGCGCTGGAAGAGAGGCCCGCATGTGCGGGCGCGTGGGGTCGCTAGTCCTTTAGCTGTCTCGATAGTGAGCCAGCCCTTGTGAAAAAAGTGTGAAGTACATGTGGACGTTTCATCAGCGTACCCAACTTTCTACCGTGGCGGCGCCGTACTCTTCCTTCCAGGCCTTCAGCCCACGATGGTTACCCCCTTTGGTTTCAATCAGCTCGCCGGTGTGGGGGTTCTCGTACACCTTGACCACGCGCGGGCGGCGCTGTTGTTTGGGGGCAGTACTGGTGGCCCGGGTTGCCGCCTTGGGGTCGAGGATGGCGATGATATCGCGCAGACCCTTGTCATAGCTTTTCATCAGGCCGACTAGTTTCTGCTCGAATTCGATTTCGCGTTTGAGGCCGGCATCCTTTTTCAGCGCTTCCAGTTGAGCCATTTGTTCCTGAAGCGCTTTTTCGGCAGCACGAAACTCTGCAAGTCTGGACACTGTAATCACTCCTGTACGTCTTTCGTGGCAGGGCGTGACGAACATTGAAGTAGTACAAAACGCCGGCCACGGGGTGGGTTCCGCTGTTCGCTGACATCGAGTGTAGTCATTCATTGCTACTGGGTAAACTGCAAACTTTTAATAAGTAAGCACGGAACTTTACAGGTTTTCCGGGCGCTATTTCGTGAGGAGTTCGAGGGCCATCGCGAACGGTTCTAGACCAAGGTCCAATGGCCTGAGCCAGAGCCTTTGCGCGATCATTTCAGATGATGCTCGGCGACTGTTCGGGCGTGTCGCAGTACCGCAGCAGGTGTTTGCTGCAGGTTGTTTTTTTGCCTTTCTTTCTGGATGTTTCCACGCATGTTTGCCCCCCTCCCTCACGCCCCTGGGCGCCGTGTTGCCGGCTTGTTCCTTTTGTGTGCCGGCGTCAATGCCCAGGCCGCCGGTTTTCTTGAAGACAGCAGCGCCAAGGTCGAAGCGCGGAATGTCTACTTCAACCGCGACTTCCGTGATGGCCACAGCAGTTCCAGCCAGGGCGCCTCCAAGCGCGAAGAGTGGGCGCAAGGTTTTATCCTCAATGTGCAGTCCGGCTTTACCCAAGGGCCGGTAGGCGTTGGCGTTGATGCAATCGGCCTGTTCGGGGTAAAGCTCGATTCCAGCCCGGCGGACAGTAACAGCGGCCTGCTGCCGTCTTCTGGCCACGACCCGCGGCATTCGGCGGATCAATACGCGAAGATGGGCTTGGCGGCCAAGGTCAAAGTGTCCAACACGGTCTTCAAGTACGGCTCGATGATGCCGGACATGCCGCTGATCAAATACAACGATGGCCGGCTGCTGCCCACCCTGTTCCACGGCGCGCTGTTGACCTCCGAAGAAATACACGATCTGAAGTTCACCCTGGCGCGTCTGAACAAGTACACCGCACGGGACTCCACTGACCGCCAGGACATTCGCGTGCACTGCAAGAACAAGCGCTATGCCTGCGATATTGAAGCCGACCACTTCGACCTGGCGGGCCTCGACTACCGTTTCAGTGACCGTGTCAGCGCCCAGTACCAGGTGGCCAAGCTGGAGAACATCTATCGCCAGCACTTTCTCGGCCTGGTGGCGAGCCAGCCGCTGGCGGTGGGCAGCCTGTCGGCCGACCTGCGCCTGATCAAGAGCGACGACATCGGCAATGCCCGCGCAGGCGCCATCGACCACCGTGCCTTCAGCGGTATGCTCGGCTACAGCCTGGGGGGCCACAAGGTCAGTGCCGGCTGGCAGCGCATGTACGGTGACAGCGCCATGCCGTACCTGGATGGCAGCAACCCTTATCTGGTCAACTACGCCCAGGTCAACGACTTCGCCGCCGCCCAGGAACGTTCCTGGCAACTGCGTTATGACTATGACTTCAAAGCGCTGGGTGTCCCCGGCCTGACCTTCTTCACCCGTTACATCAATGGCGACCATATCAAGGTCCCGGGCAGCACGGGCGAAGGCAAGGAATGGGAACGCGACACCGAGTTCAAGTACCAGGTGCAAAGTGGCACATTCAAGGATGTCAGCGTACGTCTGCGCAACTCCACTTACCGCAGCAACTATGAGAAGTGGGCACGTGACATGGACGAGACTCGCGTCATCGTCAGTTACAACTTCTCCATCTTCTAACCGGTGGCTTTGCCAAAGACCCATGGCTGGCCGAGAATGGCCACGGGTAGTGGCAAAGGGCAGGGCAATGAAAGACCTGTTGTTGATTGGCATCGGCCCGGGTGATCCGCGTCAGATCACCTATGAAGCGGTCGAGGCGCTACGTCGCGCCAGCGTTTTCTTCGTGCTCGACAAGGGCACGCAGAAGGACGAGCTGGTGCGCTTGCGCAAGGCGATTCTCGAACGCTATCGACCCGAGGGTGGCTACCGGCTGGTGCAGCTGGCCGACCCTTCGCGCGACGGCCAGGCGGCGGATTACGTGGGCGCGGTGCAGGACTGGCACCGCCAGCGCGCCGCGCTGTATGCCCGCATGATCGAAGACGAGGTGGCTGTCGGCGAAACCGGTGCCTTTCTGTTGTGGGGCGAACCTGGCCTGTACGACAGCACCCTGCGCATTCTCGACCTTGTCCGCGAAGGCGGGTTGGCAGTGCGCCTGCAGGTGGTCCCCGGCATCAGTAGCGTCCAGGCCCTGGCCGCTCGGCATCAGGTGCCGCTCAACCGTATCGGTGAACCGCTGACCGTGCTGCCGGGGCGTCGCCTGGCCGAGCAGGCGCGCATCGACAATGTGGTGGTGATGCTCGACGGGCAGGGCGCGTTTGCTGCGCTCGATGACCCTGACCTGATAATTTACTGGGGGGCCTACCTGGGGACCGCGGACGAGGTGTTGATTGCCGGGCCGTTGCAGGCGGTGAAGGCGAGGATTTTGCAGGTGCGGGCGCAGGAGAGATTGCGCAAGGGGTGGATCATGGACACCTACCTGTTGCGCCGAACGCTGTAATCGATTGCTGGGGAGCGGGCCTCTTCGCGGGTGGCCGCGAAGAGTGCGCGCAGGGTTCAGGGGGGGGTCAGTATCTGCATGACCTTGTCGCGCAACTGGTCAATGCCGAACGGCTTGCTGATCATGTGCATGCCCTCCGGCACGTTGACATTCTCGGCATAGCCACTGGCAAACAGTACCGGCAGTAACGGGCGCAGTGCGCGTGCACGGTGCGCCAGCTCTTCGCCGCGCATGTCCGGCAGGCCCACGTCTGTCATCATCAGCGCCAAGGCCTGCGAAGCATCTTCGAGCACCCGCAAGGCGGTGGTGGCGTCTTGCGCTTCGATGACTTCGTAGCCCAAGTCGGCGAGCACTTCGACCATCAGCATGCGTACGATGTCGTCGTCTTCGACTACCAGAAGGTGCATGGTTGGGTTCCTGTGCAAATGAATGTCTTTAATCTGTACGCTGCACGCCGGCAGAAGTTCCCGAGGATACCGATCCTTGCAATCAGATGGAACGATTGGCAAACCCAGCCTTCAAATACTGGCTAAATGCCCTGCCAGGCTCGGCAAAGCTGGTTAGACTCGCTGTTATCAGTGAGCACAGTGGCAGGCAATAATAACGGTCTTTCGCCGCACTTCTTAATGGACTTTTTCGCTCGGGCGTCATCACATGATTCAAGCAGCCTCGATAGACCAGCAAAGCTTCCGCAAGCTGTTGAGCCGCAACATCGGCCTGCCCCTTGGGGTAGGGCTTTTCGGGGCCGTGGCGTTTGTCGCGGTGATCAACTACCTGCTCTCGGCCATGCAATGGGTCGAGCATACCGATCGGGTGATCGGCAATGCCAACGAGACGGTCAAGCTGTCGATCGACATGGAAACCGGCATGCGCGGCTTCCTGATCACCGGGGACGAACGCTTTCTCGACCCCTACGAGGTGGCCAAGCCGAAAATTCTCGGCAGCCTTCAGAGCCTGCGCGCAATGGTCGAGGACAACCCGCAGCAGGTTGACCGTATCGACCGGCTGATGGCCTTGCAGCAGGCCTGGAACGACTTCGGCAACCAGATGATTACCCTGCGCCGTAACCAGGGCGACTACCAGGCATCGATCGGCAACGGGCGGGGCAAGCGCATCACCGACGAGATCCGCAAGGAATTCGACGGCCTGATCAGCACCGAGCAGCAACTGCGCATGGCCCGTAACGAGAAAGTCAGCTCGGTCACCGTGACCGCGATCTCGGTTTTCGTGCTGCTCATCGTCGGCCTCAGTGCCTTGCTGGCCTACCTCGGGCGCCGCGACCTGCTGGCGCTGTCGAGCAGCTACGCGGAAAACCTCGAGGCCCAGCGGCGCGCCGCTGAGCGTCTGGAACACCAGGCCTGGCTGCGCAACGGCCAGACCCAACTGGCCCAGCAGGTACTGGGGCAACTGACCCTGCCGATGCTCGGCGACAACATCCTGCGCTTCTTCGCGGCGGCGCTGGGCAGCGTGGTCGGCGCGGTGTATGTGCGCGATGAGCATGGCAGCCTGGTGCGCGTGGCCAGCTATGGCCTGAGCGCCGAAGAGCAGGCCCGCGAGCAGATCAAGGGCGACCACGATGGCTTGCTGGCCCAAGCTGTGCGTGAAGGTCGGCTGTTGCGCCTGGAGGACCTGCCCGACGACTATTACCGCTTGAGTTCCGGCCTTGGCAATGGCCTGCCGCGCAGCGCACTGCTGATGCCCGCCACCGATGATGGGCAGATCAACGGCGTGATCGAACTGGGGTTCCTGCGCCCGTTGCAGGCGCGCGATGAAGAGCTGATGGAGCGGGTTGGCGGCAACCTTGGCATGTCCATCGAAAGTGCGCGTTATCGCCAGCGTCTGCAGGAAGTGCTGGCCGAGACCCAGCAGTTGAACGAAGAGCTGCAAGTGCAGCAAGAAGAGCTGAAAACCGCCAACGAAGAGCTCGAAGAACAGTCCCGCGTGCTCAAGGAGTCCCAGGCTCACCTGGAGACCCAGCAGGCCGAACTGGAGCAGACCAACGAGCAGTTGTCCGAACGCACCGATGCCCTGGACCGCAAGAACGACGAGCTCAGCCAGGCCCAGCAAGAGCTGCAGGCCCGTGCTGATGACCTGCAGCGTTCAAGCAAGTACAAGTCCGAATTCCTTGCCAACATGTCCCACGAGCTGCGCACGCCCCTCAACAGCTCGCTGATCCTGGCCAAGCTGCTGGCGGAAAACGGCGAGGGCAACCTCACCGGGGAGCAGATCAAGTTCGCCGAATCCATCTATTCGGCTGGCAACGACCTGCTCAACCTGATCAACGATATCCTCGACATCGCCAAGGTCGAGGCCGGCAAGCTTGAAGTGCGGCCAGAAACCACCCAGCTGGCGCGCCTGGTCGAAGGCCTGCGCGGCATGTTCCTGCCACTGGCCGAGCACAAGGGGCTGGCCTTCGAGGTCAAGCTCGAACCCCAGGTGCCGGTGACACTGTTCACCGATCGGCAACGGCTGGAGCAGATCCTCAAGAACCTGTTGTCCAACGCCATCAAGTTCACCGACCAGGGCCAGGTCGACATGACCATCAGCTACCAGGCCGGCACCGGCATCGTGTTCGCCGTCCGCGACTCTGGCATCGGCATCGCCGCCGACCAGCAGCAGGCGATCTTCGGCGCTTTCCACCAGGTTGACGGCAGCAGCAACCGCCGCTATGGCGGCACTGGGCTGGGCCTGTCGATTTCCCGCGACCTGGCGCATTTGCTGGGTGGGCAGATCAGCGTCGACAGCAGCCCGGGCCAAGGCAGCGTGTTCAGCCTGATCGTACCGGAGCGCTACGAGGTTGAAAGCGAGGAGGTCGAGGCGCTCAGCCTGCGGCCTGCGGTCGACACACTGCCGCCGGCGCCCAAGGTTTCCACCGCCACGGCACCGAAACTGCCGGCGCTTACCTTCGCCGATGACCGCGACCGGGCGCCGTTCGACAACCGCTGCATCCTGGTGATCGAAGACGAGCCGAACTTCGCCCGGATCCTCTTCGACCTGGCCCACGAACTGGGCTACAGCTGCCTGGTGGCCCAGGGCGCCGACGAAGGCTTCGAGCTGGCCGCGCGCTACATTCCCGATGCCGTGCTGCTGGACATGCGCCTGCCCGACCACTCCGGCCTTACCGTGCTACAGCGCCTCAAGGAGCTGGCCGGCACCCGGCACATTCCGGTGCACATCATTTCGGTCGAAGACCGCGTCGAGGCGGCCATGCACATGGGCGCGGTGGGTTACGCGGTCAAGCCGACCAGCCGCGAAGAGCTCAAGGAAGTGTTCGCCCGCCTGGAAGCCAAACTGACCCAGAAGCTCAAGCACATCCTGCTGGTGGAAGATGACGACCTGCAGCGTGAAAGCATCGCCCGCCTGATCGGCGACGACGATGTCGAGATCACCGCCGTGGCCATGGCCCAGGACGCCCTGGCGCTGCTGCGCGAGAACATCTACGACTGCATGATCATCGACCTCAAACTGCCCGACATGCTTGGCAACGAGCTGCTCAAGCGCATGACCGCAGAGGACATCCGTTCATTCCCACCCGTGATCGTCTACACCGGGCGCAACCTCACCCGTGAAGAAGAGGCCGACCTGCTCAAGTATTCGCGCTCGATCATCATCAAGGGCGCTCGCTCGCCTGAGCGCCTGCTCGACGAAGTGACGTTGTTCCTGCACAAAGTCGAATCGCAGCTGTCCCATGAGCGCCAGCGCATGCTCAAGACCGCTCGCAGCCGCGACAAGGTGTTCGAGGGCCGCAAAGTGCTGCTGGTGGACGACGATGTGCGTAATATCTTCGCCCTCACCAGTGCCCTGGAGCACAAGGGCGCCATCGTCGAGATCGGCCGAAACGGGCGCGAGGCCATCGAGCGCCTGGAGCAGCACGACGACATCGACCTGGTGTTGATGGATGTGATGATGCCGGAGATGGACGGCTTCGAGGCGACCCGGCTGATCCGCCAGCAAGCGCGCTGGCGCAAGCTGCCGATCATCGCCGTGACCGCCAAGGCGATGAAGGATGACCAGCAGCGTTGCCTGCAGGCTGGCGCCAATGATTACCTGGCCAAACCGATCGACCTGGACCGCTTGTTCTCGTTGATCCGGGTGTGGCTGCCGCAACTGGAGCGAATTTGACTAGCGAGCGCAACACCGACATCGAGATCCGGCTGCTGATCGAGGCGATCTACCTCAAGTACAGCTACGATTTTCGCAACTATTCCGGCGCTTCGATCAAACGCCGGATCCTTCATGCCCTGCGCCAGTTCGACTGCCTGACAGTCTCGGCGCTGCAGGAGCGGGTGCTGCACGACCCGGGCATGTTCATGCAGTTGCTGCAGTTCCTGACGATCCCGGTCAGCGAGATGTTCCGTGACCCAAGCCACTTCCTGGCGCTGCGCAATGAAGTGGTGCCGCTGCTGCGCACATGGCCGTCGATCAAGATCTGGGTCGCCGGCTGCAGCACTGGTGAAGAGGTGTACTCGATGGCCATCCTGCTGCGAGAGGAAGGCCTGCTCGAGCGCACCATCCTCTATGCCACCGACATCAACCCGCATTCGCTGGACAAGGCCAAGCAAGGTATCTACTCGATGCAGAGCATGCGCGAGTATGAAGAAAACTACCGCCTGGCCGGTGGCCGTCGCGACTTCGCCGAGTACTACACCGCGGCCTATGGCAACGCCATCATGGACAGCAGCCTGCGCGACAACGTGACCTTCGCCGACCACAGCCTGGCCACCGACAGCGTGTTCTCCGAAACCCAGCTGGTGTCGTGCCGCAACGTGCTGATCTACTTCAACAAGGAGCTGCAGGATCGGGCCTTGGGGCTGTTCCATGAGTCGCTCTGCCATCGGGGGTTCCTGGTGCTGGGCAGCAAGGAGTCGGTAGATTTTTCGGCCTACAGCGAGCGCTTCGAGCCGCTGGTCAAGCCCGAACGGATCTACCGCAAATCATGAACGGCGTACGTGCAGTGGTGATTGGCGCCTCGGCGGGCGGGGTGGCGGCACTGTTCGAGGTGCTCGGCGCGCTGCCACCGGCGTTCAGCCTCCCGGTGCTGTGCGTGCTGCACCTGCCGGACGACCGCCACAGCCAACTGGCCGAAGTGCTGCAGCGGCGCTTGCACCGGCCGGTGCGCGAGGCGTGCGACAAGGAACGGATCAGTGCCGGGCAGGTCTACGTGGCGGGGCCGAGCTATCACTTGTCGGTGGAGCACGACCTGACGCTGTCGCTGAGCCAGGAGGCACCTGTGCATTTCTCCCGCCCGGCGATCGATTTTCTGTTCATTTCGGCGGCCGATGCCTATGGCGACGGCCTGCTTGGCGTGCTGCTCACCGGTGCCAACGAAGACGGCGCCAAGGGCCTTGCCTACATCAAGAACAATGGGGGCCGCACAATTGTCCAGGACCCTCGCGACGCACAGGTCGCCCTGATGCCAGAGGCCGCCCTGGCCCTGCATCAGCCCGACCATATCCTTACTCTGAGCGGTATCGGGCAACTGCTCGCGACCTTGGAAACCCGCGCATGCTAAGCCACACCATCGCCAAACTGCTGATCGTCGACGATCTGCCGGAAAACCTGCTGGCGCTCGATGCCCTGATCCAGGGCGAAGACCGCGAGGTGCACCAGGCCCAGTCTGCCGAAGCTGCGTTGTCGCTGCTGCTGGAGCACGAATTCGCGCTGGCCATTCTCGATGTGCAGATGCCGGGCATGAACGGCTTCGAGCTGGCCGAGTTGATGCGCGGCACCGACAAGACCAAGAACATCCCGATCGTGTTCGTCAGTGCGGCGGGGCGCGAGATGAACTACGCCTTCAAGGGCTATGAGAGCGGGGCGGTGGACTTTCTGCACAAGCCGCTCGACACCCTGGCGGTAAAAAGCAAGGTCTCGGTGTTCGTCGACCTGTTTCGCCAGCGCAAGGTGCTAGGTCGGCAGCTCGAAGCCCTGGAGCGCAGCCGCCAGGAGCAGGAGGTATTGCTGAGCCAACTGCAACTGGCGCGGGGCGAGCTGGAGCATGCCGTGCGCATGCGCGACGACTTCATGTCGATCGTTTCGCACGAGGTGCGCACCCCGCTCAATGGCCTGATCCTGGAAACCCAGCTGCGCAAGATGCACCTGGCACGGGGCAACCTGGAGGCTTTCAGCGCCGACAAGCTACAGGCCATGGTCGAGCGTGACGAACGGCAGATCAACAGCCTGATCCGCTTGATCGAGGACATGCTCGACGTCTCGCGTATCCGTACCGGCAAGTTGTCGTTGCGCCCCAAGGTGTTTGACATCAGCCAGTTGGTGCGTGGCCTGGTGGAAAACTTCACGGCCCAGGCCACGGCGCTGGAAACGCACATTGTGCTGCAGTGCTGCGAAACGTTGCTGGGCGAGTGGGACGAGTTTCGGATTGAACAAGTGGTGGCCAACCTGTTGTCCAATGCCATGCGTTACGGCGAACGCAAGCCGGTGGAGGTTCGCGTGTTCGAGCAGGATGGCATGGCCTGGGTACAGGTGCAGGATCAGGGCATCGGTATCAGCGCCGCCAACCAGCAGCGGATCTTCCAGCAGTTCGAGCGGGTCGCTGCACAGCAGGCCAGCGGTGGGCTGGGGTTGGGGCTGTTCATCTCCGAGCAGATCGTCCAGGCCCACGGTGGGCGGATTCTGGTTGACAGCGAGGAAGGCCAGGGCGCCACATTCACCCTGCAATTGCCGCTGGCAACGTTCCAACAACAAAACGACCAGGCGCGGGCAACCTCTGCGTAAGCCTGGGGTCAGATGGCCAACTGTAAGAATTTCAAGGCGTTATCATGAGTGAAGATGCACAAGATGTGGTGCTGGTGGTCGAGGATGAACCGGCCATTCGCATGATTTTGCGTGATTACCTGGCAGGCGAGGGTTATCACGTACTGGTGGCCGAAGACGGTGAACAGGCCTTCAAGATCCTGGCGAGCAAGCCGCACCTGGACTTGATGGTCACTGATTTTCGATTGCCAGGGGGCATCTCGGGGGTAGAGATCGCCGAGCCCGCGGTAAAACTGCGACCGGAGCTCAAGGTGATTTTCATCAGTGGCTACCCGGCGGAGATTCTCGAATCTGGCAGCCCGATCACGCGCAAGGCGCCGATCCTGGCCAAGCCGTTCGACCTGGATACCCTGCACGAACAGATTCAATTGCTGTTGCGCTGAGGCAGCTGGCCTTCGCGGCGGTGCGGCGATCCGCTGTGCCCCGCGAAGAGGCCCTGGCAGGCTATCGCAGCGTCCGCTCGATCCCACCGATCAGCAAGTTCTCCATCAGCTCCAAGCCTTGCTCTTGAGGCAATGCCTTGAGCAACCCCGGCAGTTGGTTGAGCAACGTCGCCAGCACATGCGCAGTAGCCTCCAGCGCTTGCCCGGGCAGTTTCGCCTGCGGTGCAATCAAACGCAGCAACCCTGCCTCATAGCGCTTGCGTAACGACGCCAGCTGCACCTGTTGCGCATCGCTCAAACAACATAAATCCCGCTCTGCCAGGCGAAACTGCAAGGGCCGCTCGGCATGCAACTGCCAATGCGCCGCGATCAGGCACGACAACGCCGATGCCCCCCGGGCCATGGCGCGGCGGCCTTGGTCCAGGGTGGCCTGCAGCTCCTCGTACAACTCTTCGATCAAGTCGTACAGCAGGTCCTGCTTGCTCGGGAAATGGTGATACAGCGAACCGGCGGTCAACCCCACGTGGGCTGCCAGTTCACGCATGCTGACCTGGCCAAAACCCTTTTCGGCAAACAGCGCCATGGCCTGGTCACGTCGCTCTTCAAAGCTGGCACAGCGCATCGCAGCGTTGACCGGAGGCATGGCAATCGCTCCTCAGTAGGTGAAGAAACCGCGGCCGCTTTTGCGCCCCAGCCAACCGGCCGCGACCATTTCCTTGAGCAACGGGGCAGGGCGGTACTTGCTGTCATTGAAACCCTCATGGAAGGCCTCCATGATCGCCAGCAGGGTATCCAGGCCAATCAGGTCGGCCAGTGCCAAGGGGCCGATCGGCTGGTTGCAGCCTAGGCGCATGCCGGTGTCGATGTCCTCGGCACTGGCCAGGCCCTCCTGGCGCACGAAGATCGCTTCGTTGATCATCGGCACCAGGATGCGGTTGACCACGAAGCCTGGGCGGTTGCCGGCGGTAATCGGGGTCTTGCCGACCTTTTCGGTCACCAGCAAGGCCTGGGCATAGGTGCTGTCACTGGTCTGCAGGCCACGGATGATCTCGACCAGGGCCATCATTGGCACCGGGTTGAAGAAGTGCACGCCGATGAAACGTTCCGGGTGCTCGATGCTCGCGGCCAGTTGCGTCACCGACAGCGACGAGGTGTTGGTGGCAATCAGGCAGTCGGCGGCAACGTTGCCGGCCACTTGCTGCAGAATGCGCTGCTTGAGCTGCAGGTTTTCGGTGGCCGCCTCGATCACCAACTGCGCGCCACTGAGCTGGGCATAGTCGGTGCTGGTGCGGATGCGGGTTTTCGCTGCCTCGGCCTTGTCGGCGTCGAGCGTGCCTTTGCTGACCTGGCGCTCCAGGTTTTTGCTCAAGGTCGCCACGCCACGCTCCAGCGCGGCATCGGACACGTCCACCAGCAGCACCTGGTAGCCCGCCACCGCGCACACTTGAGCGATACCGTTGCCCATGGTGCCTGCGCCGATCACGGCAATTTGTTCAATGTTCATGGGGCAGTTTCCCTCAGACGCGCTCGAAGACCACGGCGATGCCTTGGCCGCCGCCGATGCACATGGTCGCCAGGGCGTAGCGGCCCTGAATGCGGTGCAGCTCATGGATGGCCTTGGTGGCGATGATCGCTCCGGTGGCGCCGACCGGGTGGCCAAGGGAGATACCCGAACCGTTCGGGTTGACCTTTTCCGGGTCGAAGTCCAGCGCACGGGCTACGGCGCAGGCCTGGGCGGCGAAGGCCTCGTTGGACTCGATCACGTCCAGGTCCTGCACACGCAGGCCGGTTTTTTCCAGCACCTTGCGGGTCGCCGGGATCGGGCCCAGGCCCATCAGCTCGGGCTCGACGCCGGCATGGGCGTAAGCCACCAGGCGTGCCAGCGGCTTCAGGCCCAGACGGCGCACGGCGTCACCGCTGGCCAGCAGCAGGCCGGCAGCGCCGTCGTTGATGCCACTGGCATTGCCGGCGGTGACGGTGCCGTCTTTCTTGAACACGGTCTTCATGGCGGCCAGTTGTTCTGCGGTGACATCGCCACGCACGTGCTCATCGACGCTGAACTGCACGCTGCCTTTGCGGGTTTTCAGTTCCAGCGGGACGATCTGGCTGGTGAAGCGGCCTTCGGCGATGGCGCGTGCGGCGCGGCGTTGGCTGGTCAGGGCCAGCTCGTCCTGCATTTCACGGGTGATGCCGTGCTTGGCCGAAACGTTCTCGGCGGTGATGCCCATGTGGAAGTGTTCGAAGGGGTCCTGCAGCACGCCGACGGTGTAGTCGATGCCTTGCAAGTCGCCCATGCGCGCGCCCCAGCGAGCCTGTGGCAGCAAGTACGGGCCGCGGCTCATGGACTCGGCGCCCGCCGCCAGGGCCACGTCGGTGTCGCCCAGCAGCAGGCACTGCGCTGCCGAAACAATGGCTTGCAAGCCCGAGCCGCACAGGCGGTTGACGTTGAAAGCCGGGGTTTCCTTGGGGATGCCGGCGTTCATCGCAGCCACCCGGGCCAGGTAGGCATCACGCGGCTCGGTGGGGATCACGCTGCCCATCACCATGTGGCCGATCTGCCCGGCATCCACGCCGGCACGCTCGATGGCGGCGCGGGTCACGGCGGTGGCGAGGTCTGCCAGCGGCAGGTCCTTGAGAGAGCCGCCAAAGCCACCAATGGCTGAACGGACGGCACTGACGACGTAGATTTCTGCGCTGCTCATAAGGGCTCCGATTGCGAAGGCATGGCGGGACCGGGCCTGGCTCTGCGAGAATGGCCGGCGATCCCTTTGTCCACCCGAGTCTAGGCAAAGGCTCTGCCAGAGCCTATGCCGGATCTGTTCATTCAACCTGGCAGTTTTTGCCACTCAGCATAGACAGCGAAACCCGCCATGCGCGATAGCGATACGGTCGCCGTGTACTTCCTCAAGGCCATGCTGCACGCCCTGCGCGACCGCCCGGACGTGCGCGATGCACACCTACGTGCGGTCGGCATCGATCCACAGCTGCTCGACCAGCCCCAGGCCCGCGTGCCGGCCAAGGCATTCGCCCAGCTGTGGCTGGCGCTGATTCAACGGTTGGACGATGAGTTCTTCCGCCTCGACAGCCACGGCATGCCGCTGGGCAGCTTTGCCTTGATCTGCCGCGGCCTGATTCTGGAGCCGAACCTGGAAAAAGCCCTGCGTCAGTGCATGGGCGGTTTTGGCTTGTTCCTGCGTGACCTGCGTGGCAGCCTCACGGTGCGCGCGGGCAGGGCAGTGATCAGCGTGCAGTCGAGCATCGCCGACCCGCTGACCCGGGTATACGCCGAGGAAACCTACCTGGTGCTGATGATCGGCCTGCTGTGCTGGCTGGCGGGGCGGCGCATTGGCATCGACCGCACCGAACTGGCGGTGTCGCGCCCTGCCCAGGACGACGACCTGCTGCTGTGGGGGCCTGACCTGCGCCTGGGCAGTGGGCGTACCGAAGTGGAGTTCGACAGCGCTTACTTGCGCCTGCCCGTGGTGCAGAACCTGCAAGCTTTGAAGGGCTTCTTGCGTAGCGCGCCCCAAGGCCTGGTGATTCGCTTTCGCAACCAGAATGGCCTGGTGGCCGAGGTCTATCGCCACCTGCGTGCGCGGCGCTATGGGCAGTGGCCGACCTTGGCGGCGTTGGCGCAGCTGCAGGGTATCAGCGCCAGCACCTTCCGCCGGCAGTTGGAGCGGGAAGGGCGTTCGTACCAGCAAATCAAGGACGAAGTGCGCCGGGCAATGGCGTTTGAACACCTGCGCGAAGGGGTACTGAGCATCGCCGAAGTGGCTGAGCTGGCGGGGTTTCAGGAACCCAGCGCGTTTCACCGGGCGTTCAAGAAATGGACGGGGCAGAGCCCGGGCAGCTATCGCGCCAGGTTGGTTGCGCGGTAGGTGTGCCAGTACCGGCCGCAAACGGGCCGGTATAGGCAATCAGCAATCGTTTACGCCGGAACCATGGCAAACCCGACGCCGAAGCGGTTCCAGGCATTGATGGTGGCGATGGCCAGTGTCAGGTTGACCACTTCCTGCGGCTCGAAATGGGCTTGTAGCGCCTCGTACTCAGGCTGTGGCGCACCGCGCTCCGGCAAGCGGGTCAGGTTTTCTACCCAGGCCAGCGCGGCGCGTTCGCGCGGGGTGAAGTAGGCGGTTTCCTGCCACACGCTCAGCGTCTGCAGGCGTGCTTCGGTTTCGCCGGCCTGGCGTGCGTCATTGGCATGCATGTTGATGCAGTAGGCGCAGCCGTTGATCTGCGAAGCGCGCAGGCGCACCAGTTCGAGCAACGAGCTTTCCAGGCCGCTCTTGGCCAGCGCCTGTTCCAGGCCAACCATGGCTTTGTAGGCTTCCGGTGCGTGCTTGGCCCATTCGATACGCGTGTTCATGGTGTTCTCCAGAAGGTGTGGGGTGGACATGGCGCTACCTTAGCGCTGCCCGTCGATCGGCCCGATAGCCAATCGCAGCGTTTGCCGGGAGGCCAATCGGTGCATTCAGGTGGCCACTGACGTGCATCCAATCTCTTCATTTCTGTCAACGCCAGCAAGCCGGGATAATGGCCAGGTCTTGCAACAGGAGCACCGATTCATGTCCGAAGCACGCTACATGCGCGAAGCGCTCGATCTGGCCCGTGCCAACATCAAGGCCGGTGGTCGGCCTTTTGGCGCCGTGCTGGTGTATCAGGGGCGCGTGGTGGCACGCGCGGTCAACGAGATCCACAGCAGCCAGGACCCGACCGCCCATGCCGAACTGCTGGCCATTCGCAAGGCCGCGCATGCCCTGGGCCAGGCGCGCCTGGACGGCGCCGAAATCTATGCCAGCGGCCACCCGTGCCCGATGTGCCTGGCGGCCATGCACCTGTGCGGCATCGAACGGGCTTGGTTCGCCTATGGCAACGATGAGGGCGAGCCCTATGGGTTATCCACGGCCGCTGTCTACGCGCAGATGGCACGCCCACCGCAGCAGCAGAGCCTGCCATTGCGGGCGCTGAAACCGAGTGGCGAAGCCGACCTGTACCTTGAGTGGCAGCAGGCCAACGCGCAATGAGAGCGGCCTTGAACCTGTTGCTGGTGATGCTGCTGGCACTGAACCTGCGGCCGATCCTTACCAGCATCGGGCCGCTGCTCGAACCCATGCGCGCCAGCACGGGCCTGGGTTACCAGCAGGCGGCGCTACTGACCGCGCTGCCGGTGCTGTGCATGGGCCTGGTGCCGTTGTTGCAACCCTGGCTGCGGCGCTGGATCAGCGAGCATGGCGGCATGCTCGCGGGCCTTGCGGCGATCGCGCTGGCCTGCCTGTGGCGGCTGCAACTGGGCAGCGCGTGGGCGCTCATTGCCAGCGCAGTGGTCGCCGGCCTCGGCGTCGCGGTAGTCCAAGGCATGATGCCGGGGCTGGTCAACCGCTGGTTCCCGGGTCGCCTGGCGGGCGCCATGGGCATGTATTCCGCGGCGCTGATGAGTGGTGGTGGCCTGGCGGCGGTGCTTGGGCCGCATATAAGCGGGTACTTTGGCCACTGGCAGGCCGGGCTGGGCCTGTGGGCCATCCCGGCATTGCTGGCGATGCTGGCCTGGACGCTGCTGCGGCCGCGCCAGGATGCGCCCAGGCTGGCGGGCGCCGCGGGCGGGCACTGGTTCGGTACGCGGCGTGCCTGGTTGCTGGCGTTGTATTTCGGCCTGATCAATGGCGGCTACACCAGCATGGTCGCCTGGCTGCCGGCCTATCACCTGGAGCATGGCGGTACTGCCCAGGGCGGCGGCGACCTGGTGGGGCTGATGACGATCTTTCAGGTTGCCGGCGCGCTGGGCCTGCCGTTGTTGCTGCGTCGCTGGGTGGATCGTCGGCCTGGGTTGTGGCTGGCGCTATCGATCCAGCTGGCAGGTTTCCTTGGCCTGTTGCTGGCGCCAACGCTGTCGATGGGCCTGTGGGTCGCGATGATCGGTTTCGGCCTGGGGGCCTGTTTCAGCCAGAGCCTGACGCTGACCCTGGAGCACCTGAAAACGCCCGCCGAGGCTGGCAGCCTAGCGGCCTTTGTCCAGGGTATCGGCTTTATCATCACCGGTATCGTGCCGTACATCACCGGTTGGCTGCGCGATGTCAGTGGCGACTTTCAGGCGTCATGGACGCTGTTGACGGTGACGGTGCTGGCAATGCTGCTGGTGACAGTGTGTTTCGCGCCACGCGGCTATGCCGCCGCCATCGCACGGCCGGCGGGCAAGGGCCAGGCGGCGCCGGTCAACTGAGGCGTTGCAGGGTATCGCGGACGCGGTCGAGCGCGGTGTCGATGTCGAGCAGCTCGATGGCGCCAAAGCCTAGCACCAGCCCGGGACGCACCGGCACCTCGCTGAAAAACGGTGCCAGCGAATAGAGGCCGACCTCCACCTTGCGTGCGAGGTTGGCCAGCAGTTCGACATCCACCCCAGGCTTTGCCAGCGCACTCAGGTGGAAACCGGCGCTGGCCGGTATGGCGCTGAACCAAGGCGCCAGGTCGCCCTCCAGGCGCGCGAGGATGCGTTCGCGGCGGGCGCTGTAGACGTCGTGGCAGCGGCGGATGTGCCTGTTCAGGTGGCCTTCGCTGATGAAGCGGGCCAGGGCCCATTGCAGCAGGGGCGGGCTGTGCCAGTCGCTGAGGTGCTTGGCCACGCAGGCGGCCTGCAGCACGGCGGGTGGCAGCACCGCATAGCCCAGGCGCAACTCCTGCAACAGGGTCTTGGAGAAGGTCCCGACGTAGGCGACCAGGCCATGTTGGTCAAGGCGCTGCAGGGCGTCGGCGGCCGGCCCTTGGTAGCGGAATTCGCAGTCGTAGTCGTCCTCGATGATCAATGCGCCAAGCTCGGCGGCGCGTGCCAACAAGGCCCGCCTGCGCGGTTCGCTCATCGGCATACCCAATGGGAACTGGTGCGAAGGAGTCACGTAGATCAGCCGTGTGCCATCGGCGATCTGTTCGACGCACATCCCTTCATCATCCACCGCTACTGACTGCAGGCGTGCGCCCAAGGCCAGAAACAGTTGCCGTGCGGGCGGGTAACCGGGGTCTTCCATGGCCACCGGGCAACCGGGTTCGATCAGCACCCGGGCGATCAGGTCGAGCGCCTGTTGCGCACCATTGCACACCAGCACGTCCGCGGCGCTGCAGTGCACGCCGCGGGCGTAGGCGATGTGGTGGGCGATGGCTTCGCGCAGTTCGGGCAGGCCCTGGGCAGTGAACTGCCGCTCTGGATGGCGCTGGCTGCGGCGCAGGGCGTAGTTGAGGCAGCTGCGCCACTGGTCGAAGGGGAACTGCGCCTTGCTCGAGGTGCCGCCGACGAAGTCATAGCGCGACGGTGCTTGCAGTTGCCGCCTGCCCAGCACGGTAGCGCGTTGTTGCCAGCGCTCGAGGGATGCGGCACCCGCCAGTGGAATAGCGGCCACTTCGTTGGTGCGCACAGGCAGTTGCGGGGTAATGAAGGAGCCACGGCCGACCACGCCACTGAGCAGATTGTCGTAGGTCAGCCGCGAGTAGGCCTCGGCCACGGTCTTGCGTGACACGCCCAGTTGTTCGGCGAGCAGACGGGTGGGTGGCAGTTGAGTGCCAGCGGCCAGGTGGCCGCTGTCGATGCCCGCGCGCAGTTGCTGGTAGAGCTGGTCGGCCAGGCCTTTGCGGCCTTCCAGGCGGATGTGCAGTTCCATGAAACGGTCCGGAGCAGGGGAATGCTGAGGATAGCGGATCGCAATTCATCGCACAGTGCGAATGTGGCGCTTTACAAGCGTGCCGCGCTCACGGTGATGTAGCCCATGTCGGACAGTGCTATGCGTATTACCGTCTCATCGGTTGGCGCCTTGTGCTTCTGTTTGATACGCACCCCGTCAACCGCAACAGCCTGCATTCTGTGGGTAATGGCACGCCCACTGGCGTCGAAGAAGACCTCGCTGGCCAGCAGCTCGATGCGTTCGATCAACTCACGGGTGCGCTCGTCGGTGGCGCAGAAAAACAGCACCCCCGACAGGTGCGGGTCATCGTCCGGGTTGCTTATTTCGTGGGCGATCAATTCACGCAGGGCGCTGCGTAGTTCGGCGGTGGTGCGGGTCTGTGGGTGCATGCGCAGCCTCCTCTGGATCGAGAATGCTGATCATGTTTTTACTGGCTGAAAGCCACAAGTAAGCCGATTCCGAATAGCTTGTAAGAAAGGTCTGAGTAGGCCGTTGGGCAGGCTACGTCTGTGCGCTGTAGCCCGCCTTTTGGTGCACGTAGATGCATGCCTGGATCAGTTGCAGTTTGCGCTAAGGGTGGTCACTTGTCCTTGCCGTTCTCCCCAGCGTGCCGTAACGCATTGAACTTACGCAGCGCGATAAAGGGCAGAGGCAGCACGATGTAGGCATACGTCAATCGCCTGTAGTCCTCGACTGCAGCGATTATTGCATAATCGTTTGATGACTCAGAGGGTGTGTAGATGTTCTGGTTCAGTTGTCCGCTCCCCTTGACCAGGTACCAGAAGGCATCTTCCGGTGGGATCTCTTCAGCGCCTCCAATTGCCTCCACCCACATCGACAGTTTTACACCCTGGGGATGTGCTTCCACCTCGAACCATGCATTAGGATTGCTCCAGGGGACCAACAGGTCAATGGTCCGTGCGTTACCGGAAACATTCCGTGCCACAACCTGATCCAGATGTAGCGCTTGCTCCACATCCCCCTGTCCACCAGAAGGGTCATGGTCCGGGCTGACGTAGATGCAGACGTCCTGGCCCTCCGGGATGTCCAGATCAGAATCTAAACCCTCAGGGTCAGGACGACGCAGGGTACCCTTGCCACCGGGCGCCATTTCCCAATCCAGTTCCTGTCCATTACCGTCTCCGCCTACCAGCACATAACGTGCGCCGCCGAACTGCGCCACCTGCAGGTGGGGGTAAACAGAGATATCGCTGACCGTAATGCTGACCAGCGCCTGGCTGAACTTTTCGCCATCGCGAGCCGTGATCAGGATGCGGCGCGAGGTTTCGCCTTCAAAGCTACTTGCAGGGGGCGCGATGTAGAGCCCATCGTCTTCACCGATCGCGCCTTTGTCACCCGTTTCACCCGGCAAGTTGTCGACAGACCATTTGACTTGCGCGTCGCTGGGCGTGATCGAGAAGGGCTGAACGCCGCCCGCCGCGATGACCGGTTCCAACGGTGAGATTGCGAAATGCAAGCGGTCAGGCGCCAAGGTGCCCAGCAAGGTCAGGTCACAGGGGGTATACACGGTGCGCGGTTCGGCAGCTTGTTGGCTGCGGAATAGCAAATGGTTGAGGTGCATGGCATTGATTGTCACTTCGGCACCTGTGATGACAGCTACAAACCGGTTGAATGTTTCGAGCATTGCACTGTGCCAAGCTGCGGCTATACCGCTGTGGAACTGATTGAGTACATCAAATTCACCGGTTGCATCTTCTATGGCCATGGTGAAGTGGTCTTCAAGTTCGCCCACTTGTTCTAATCTGAGTTTCCCTTTGTCCGGGCCTTCTGTGAGGATGACAAACGCGTACTTGACGCTAAAGTGGGTGTCTACAGTGGCCGGGTAAGTTTTTGAGACGTCACCTTTTCTATCTTCGACATAGAATTTCACGTGGCGGACTGTATTGGGGCTTTGCCACATGAGATGGATGGCGTCATCGATAACCTTGAATTCAATGGCACCGCCAATGTCAATCGACGCAGGTAGGACCTCATATCTGTACAGTGAGTAAGCGCGCGGCCCCCTGTACCACACAAACTCCGTTGGGAGGTTATAACAAAAGGTTTCCGGCATGATTTCACCGGTCCTGGCGGCGACCCCTGTTATCTTACCGGTCGGGGTCGTAGGGTAATTGAGGACAATAGCCCGGCTGGCCTCCAGGCGCTGCAGTGCCTGGCCCAAGGAGATCGCTATCCACTGCTGATTGGACAGCAGGATGTTCATTGAATAGGGTTCTTCGTTTGGGCCTACCAGCGGCAGCAAGTAGGGCATGTCCTTGTCATTGATCGGGAACATGCCATTGCTCATGCCCTTTAGCGCGACGCCAATCAACACGGCGCCTTCTTCCTGATCGTCTTCCTGGCTGACGGATGCGCTGCCCGCACGCGCTGCGGAGTGGGTTCTAACCGCGAATGAGTGGGGCTGCAGGTCATCGTCGCCCGCCACGATACGGCTGAGTTCAAAAACCTTTCGCGAATCATCCCAACTGCGAAATTCTTGTTCCAGTGCCAACCCCAGTTTTCTATTGCGGTCTTCCGAGCTGGACAGATGGAAGGTGTAGCTTTCACCCCTGGACAAGTCGAGGAGCACGCGTCCCTCGTCGGTGATAGTGCCTCCATTGCTTTCTTCAAGGCGGATGTCCATGTGCAGCGAGGGGGCGTTCAGCGGGTCCATCAGCGCGATACTGGTAATATCCATTAGTCGGGTGCCGATGGGCTTGACCAGGGTGACGTATTTACCGCCGACAACTTTCATGCTCAAACGCGCACGTGAGCTGGCGATGTTGGAATTGGTGAACGAAAGGCGAGGTCTGTCGAGGATGAAGTCTTGCATGTCGGACCAGGCGTTCTGATCGGTTTCTTCGGAGTCGTTGAACGGCGGAAAGTACTGATTTTTATCGAAGCGCTCTATGTACTCCTGTGCCAGCAACGCGTTTGTCTTGGCACGGTCATAAATCAGAAGTGCACCCCACCCCATCGTGCGAGTCTCAGTGCCAAGGTAATTGAGGTACTGTGTAAGAGTAAGCTTTGCCATGGTGAGGTGCTCCTGCTTAGGGAAAATGTGCGGCTGCCCATTAGTAAGGGGGTGGCATTTCCCAGGCAACTGGCAAATTTACCAGGTCTACAGGTGGGACGAGATGGGGTTACGGCATGTGCGTCATGGCGATTTTCGAGCAGAGGCCGCCGTCGTCGAACATGTGGGCGACGTGTGCCTGGCCGATCACGGGCTTGCTATGCCTGGTTGTACTCCGGGTTCAAGGCTGCATCGACGACTTCGATCCAGTGCCTTACTGGTGTGCGCCCGGCCCCGTCGAGGTGGGTTTGGCAGCCAATGTTGGCGGTGACGATGATAGACGGCATGCCGCTTTCCAAGGCGTCGAGGCGGTTGTCGCGCAATTGCCGTGACAGCTCAGGTTGGGTCAGCGAGTAGGTCCCGGCCGAGCCGCAGCACAAATGACCGTCCGGCACCGCGGTGAGGGTGAAGCCCAGCCGTGTCAGCAGGCTTTCCACTGCTCCGCTGAGCTTGAGGGCGTGTTGCAGGGTGCAGGGGCAATGGAAGGCCACGCGTTGTTCGGCGCACAGGCCAAGTTGCTCGACCGGCTCTTCACGCAGCACTTCCACCAGGTCACGGGACAGGGCGCTGACCCGTGCAGCCTTGGCGGCGTACTGCGTGTCCTTCTCCAGCAGGTGGGCATAATCGCGCACAAACGCGCCGCAGCCGCTTGCCGTCTGCACGATGGCTTCGGCACCTGCCTCGATGGCCGGCCACCAAGCGTCGATATTGCGCCGAGCGCGCTGCAAACCCTGGGCCTGGGCGTTGAGGTGGTAATCCACCGCGCCACAGCAACCGGCCTCGCGGATCGGTTCGACGCTGATGCCGAGGCGGTCCAGCAGGCGTGCGGCGGCGGCGTTGGTATTGGGCGACAGTGCAGGCTGCACGCACCCTTCGAGCAACAGCACCCGGCGCGCATGGCGCGGCGCCGGTCTTTGTCCGGGTGCGGCGACCTGGGCCGGCAACTTGCTTTTGAGTAGCGCCGGCAACAGCGGGCGCAGCGCCTGGCCGGTGAAGCTCAGGGCCTTGAACAGTGCGGGGCGCGGCACCACGGCCCGTAGGGCCTGGCGCAGCAGGCGCTGGCCAAGCGGGCGCGGTACTTGTTGTTCGACCACGGCGCGGCCAATGTCCAGCAAGTCGTGGTACTTCACGCCGGAAGGGCAGGTGGTTTCGCAGTTACGGCAGCTCAGGCAGCGGTCCAGGTGCAGTTGCGTGCTGGTGGTGACCGGCGCGCCTTCGAGCACCTGCTTGATCAGGTAGATGCGCCCGCGTGGCCCGTCCAGTTCGTCGCCGAGCAACTGGTAGGTGGGGCAGGTGGCCGTACAGAACCCACAGTGCACGCAGCTGCGCAGAATGCTTTCGGCCTCTTCGGCGCGGGCCAGGCGTTTGGCGGCTTCGCTCAGATTGGTTTGCATGGCAGGGCCTCACAAGTCCGGGTACAGGCGGCCAGGGTTGAAAATGCCCTGGGGGTCGAGCTGTTGCTTGAGTGCCCGGTGGTAGCGCAATAGGGCCGCAGGCAGTGGTGCGCTGCTGTCCTCACCCGGCGCGTAGCCGGTGACATGGCCGCCGACCTGGGCGACGGCGGCACGAAGCGACTGGGCCGATGCGCTCGACTTCAGCCAGCGCTGCGCACCGCCCCAGTCGATGAGCTGGCGCCCAGGCAAGTTCAGCGCCCCGCTGGCGATGGGCACGGACAACCGCCACAACGGCGCCGGGTCGTCGAAAAAGGCCAGGCGTTGTTCGCGCAGGTCGTGCCAGAACCCGCTGTCGAGCTCGTCGCCCCCCAGGCGTTGGCGTGCCGACTGCACCGAGCCTTCACCGCCTTCCAGGCGCAGGTAAAGTGCCTCGCCGTCATGGCAGGCGGCGCTGATCGGCAGCGGCTGCTGGCCCCATTCGGCCAGTGCCGCGAGCGCCTGCTGGCGGCCCATCGGCAGGCACAGGCTCAGGCATTGGCGCGGCTGCGGCAATACCTTCAGCGACACCTCGGTGAGCAGGCCAAGGCACCCGAAACTGCCGGCCATCAGCCGCGAAACGTCGTACCCCGCAACATTCTTCATCACCTCGCCCCCAAAGCGCAGCAGCTTGCCGTGGCCGGTGATGACACGAGTGCCGAGCACGTAATCGCGCACCGCCCCGGCCCATGGCCGCCGTGGCCCGGACAAGCCCGCAGCGACTGCGCCGCCGAGGGTGGCTTCGACGCCCAGGTGTGGGGGTTCGCAGGGCAGCATCTGGCCGGCTTCGTGCAGCGCCGCCTCGATCTCCAGCAGCGGCGTGCCAGCGCGTGCGGTAATCACCAGCTCGGTCGGGTCATAGCTGACGATGCCGCGATGGTTGCGGGTATCGACGAGCTCCCCGGTCACCGGGCGGCCCAGCATGGCCTTGCTGTTGCCGCCCTGGATACGCAGCGCGGTGCCCAGCCTCAGTGCCTGGTTGACCTGGTCCAGCAGGGCCTGGCTCATGTCGCGGTCCTTGCTCATCAGAAGCGCTCCAGCTCGGGGAAGGGCAGCTGCCCGTGGTGCACGTGCAGCGCGCCGAACTCGGCGCAGCGGTGCAGGGTAGGGATGTTCTTGCCCGGGTTGAGCAAACCCTGCGGATCGAAAGCGGCCTTGACCGCGTGGAACAGGGTGATTTCGTCGCGGTTGAACTGCGTGCACATCTGGTTGATCTTCTCTCGCCCGACGCCGTGCTCGCCGGTGATGCTGCCGCCCACGGCCACGCACAGTTCGAGGATCTTGCCGCCGATGGCCTCGGCGCGTTCCAGTTCGCCTGGGCGGTTGGCATCGAACAGGATCAACGGATGCATGTTGCCGTCGCCGGCATGAAACACGTTGGCCACACGCAGGCCGTACTGCTCGGAGAGTTCGCTGATGCCCTTGAGCACCCGGGGCAGCTCGCGGCGGGGGATGGTGCCGTCCATGCAGTAGTAGTCCGGCGAGATGCGCCCCACCGCCGGGAACGCGTTCTTGCGCCCGGCCCAGAAGCGCGCGCGTTCAGCCTCGTCGCAGGCCAGCCGCACCTCGCGGGCGCCTGCCTGGGTCAGCACCGCTGCGACCCGCTGGCAGTCGTCATGCACGTCTGCCTCGACACCATCAAGCTCGCACAGCAGGATCGCCGCCGCGTCCACCGGGTAGCCGGCGTGGATGAAGTCCTCGGCGGCGCGAATCGCCAGGTTGTCCATCATCTCCAGCCCGCCAGGGATGATCCCGGCGGCGATGATCTCGGCCACGGCCCTGCCTGCATCCTCCACGCAGTCGAAACTGGCCAGCAGCACCCGCGCCACCTGGGGTTTGGGCAGCAGCTTGACGGTCACCTCGGTGATGATGCCGAGCATGCCCTCGGAGCCGGTGAACAGGGCCAGCAGGTCGAAACCGGGGCTGTCGAGGGCGTCGCTGCCGAGCGTCAGGCGTTCGCCCTCGACCGTGAGCATCTCCACTTTGAGCAGGTTGTGCACGGTCAAACCGTACTTCAGGCAATGCACGCCGCCGGCATTTTCCGCCACATTGCCGCCTATGGTGCAGGCAATCTGTGATGAGGGATCGGGGGCGTAGTACAGGCCATGGGGCGCCGCAGCCTGGGAGATGGCTAGGTTGCGTACCCCGGGCTGAACCCGGGCGAAGCGACCCTGGGCGTTGATTTCGAGAATGCGATTGAAGCGCGCCATCACCAGCAGAATGCCTTTGGCAAGTGGCAAGGCGCCGCCAGAGAGACCGGTGCCGGCACCGCGCGCCACCACCGGCACACCGCGCTGGTGGCAGAGTTGCAGCAAGGTCTGCACTTGCTCCAGACGCTCGGGCAGCACCACCAGCAGCGGCACTGTGCGGTAGGCCGAGAGGCCGTCGCATTCATAGGGTTTGAGGTCTTCCGCGCGGTGCAGAATCGCCAGGTCCGGCAACGCTTGATGCAGGGTTTGCAGCAGGGCGGGCAGGTCCACGGCAGGCAGCGCCCCATCGACCCGCTCGTCGTAGAGGATGTTCATCGGCTCACTCGGCGGCAATTGTTATTGTTGCTGGAAGCCTATCACCCCTTCAGCCGGCTGCGAGTCCTGTCGGAATCTTTGACGCACAAACCCGCACCTGCTCATGCTGCTAAAAGGGTAGGTGCGGGTTTGCTTGAGGCGGGGTGATCAATGGTCGGCGACAGGGTCGTCCTGCGAGAGTATGGCCCGGGCCAGTTCTTCATCATTGGCCTGCAGGCCGGGATGGTCCTTGCGCGCCTGTTCCAGCGCCGACTCCACATAGGCGCCGCGGATCGCACCACCGCTGGCGACGAACGCAGACAGCTCGTCACGGGCCGGGATGATCCGTTTGTCGTCCTTGAAGGTCGAATACAACGAAGCGGAAACACCGGCCGAGGTGGCCACGTCGCCCGCGTCGACGCGGGCCAAGGCAGCACCGGCAGGCAGCAGGAGCAGCAGCGCGGGGGCGAGGAATAGGTGGCGCATAGCGTATTCTCCAGTAGCGTGAAGCCCAAGGAAATAAACCACTCAGTGTTTAAGAGCGCCTCAACGTGCGAGTAGTTCAATTCCTGAGTTGCCGCCGCATGGCGCCACCAAGCGCCGTTTACGCCAATTGGTAAGTGGTCTTCACCCGGGTAAAAAACTGCCGCGCATGGGTCCCTTGCTCCCGCGAGCCCAGGCTCGAAGCGCCGTTGCCGCCAAACGGCACGTGATAATCCACCCCCGCCGTGGGCAGGTTGACCATCACCATCCCCGCTGAGCTGTGCCGTTTGAAATGCTCGGCGTGGCGCAGCGAAGTGGTCACGATCCCGGCCGAAAGGCCAAATGCAGTGTCCTCGGCAGCCACAAACGCCGCGTCGTAATCACTCACCTTGAGCACACTCAGCACCGGCCCGAAGATCTCCTCGCGGTAGATGCGCATCTGCGGCGTGACCTCGGTGAACAGGGCGGGGGTGAACAGGTAGGCCCCGGCCTGGTTGTCGATACGCTCCCCACCACACACCAGCTTCGCGCCCTGCTCAAGGCCAGAGGCCACGTACGACAGGTTCTGCTCCAGCTGCCGGCTATCGACCACGGGGCCGATGTCGGTAGCCGCTTGCAACGCATCGCCCACCTTCAGCGCGCGGGTGCGCTCCGCCAGGCGCGCCACGAAGGCGTCATGAATACCTTCGGTGACGATTACCCGAGAACTGGCCGTGCAGCGCTGGCCGGTGCTGTAGAACGAGCCGTTCAGTGCCACCTCCACTGCCTGTTCAAGGTCCGCATCGTCCAGCACGATCAACGGGTTTTTGCCCCCCATCTCCAGTTGCACTTTCTTCATGCCTTCGGCGGCCAGCCTGGCGATCTGCCGGCCGGTGTGCTCGGAACCTGTGAAGCTGATGCCATCGACCAGCGGCGAGCGGATCAGGGTGTCGCCCACGCTGCGCCCTGGCCCGATCAGCAGGTTGAACACCCCGCCGGGCAAGCCGGCCCGCGAGATGATCTCGGCCAGCGCCCAGGCCGAGGAGGGCACCCGTTCGGCCGGCTTGAACACCACGCAGTTACCGAAACACAGCGCCGGGGCGATCTTCCACGCCGGGATGGCGATCGGGAAGTTCCACGGGGCGATGATGGCGACCACGCCCAGTGGCTGGGTGAACACATCGATGCCCACGTCCTGGCGCACCGATGGGTACTTTTCGCCTTCGGCGCGCACGGCTTCCTGGGCGTAGAACTTGAACGAACGGCCGGCCCGGTCGACTTCGCCCAGTGCCTCACGCAGCACCTTGCCTTCCTCGCGGGCCAGCAGCGTGGCCAGTTCTTCGCGGCGGGCAAGTATTTCTGTGCCAATGAAGTCCAGTGCGTCGGCGCGTTGCTGCGGGTTGCTGCGGGCCCAGGCGGGCGCGGCGCGGCGGGCAGCCAGCAGGGCCCGCTCGGTCAGCGCCTGGTCGGCCCGCACGAAACGCTCGACCACCTCGCTGGGGTTGGACGGGTTGCGGTTTTCCAGCACATCATTGCTGCTGTCCAGCGCGACGAAGGCGCCATCGACATAGTTGCTCTTGGTGACCAGGGTCATGCGCTTCGGATCCTTTTTGCGTTGGCTTGGCGGGCGACGAAAGCGCTGATGTTGTCCACGGCGCTGTCCATCAACTGCTGCATGGCATCTTCACTGCTCCAGGCGATGTGCGGGTTGAGCAAGAAGTCGTCGCGGTCGATCAGCTGGAACAGCGGGTTGCTTGGGTGCAGCGGCTCCTGCTCGACCACATCCAGTGCCACGCCGCCCAGGCGGCCTGCCTGCAGCGCCTGGATCAGCGCAGCCTCGTTGACCACGCCGCCACGGCCGGTATTGACCACCACGGCATCGGGCTTCATCAGCGCCAACTGCGCGGCATCGATCAGGTTGTAGGTGGCCGGCGTCAGTGGGCAGTTGATCGACAGCACGTCGCAGCTGCGCAGCAATTCGGCCAGCGGCCGGCAGTCCGGGCCCTGGCGCTTGCCGCCGCGGTCTTCGAACAGCACCTGCATGCCGAAGGCTCGCGCCAGGTGCGCCAGGCGCAGGGCGATCGGGCCGCTGCCGATGATCGCCAACTGCTTGTCGCGCACATCGCGGATGCGGTGGTTGAAGTAGATGTTCTGGTACGGTTTTTCGCCGGCATGCACCTGGCGCATCAGCCGGGTGAACGCGGCCGGGCGGCGGAACAGTTCGAGGATCATCGCCAGGCTGTGCTCGGCCACGGTGTTGGCGGCATAGCCCGGCACGCTGGCGACCTCGATGCCATGGGCGTCGCAGTAATCGACGTCGACGATATCGCGGCCAGTGAGGGCCAGCGAGATCATCTTCAGCTTCGGCAACTGGCGCAGGTGTTCCTCACGCAGCGGCACGCTGCAGGTGAAGGCGATGGTCGCGTCCTGCAGGTGGTCGAGCATCTGCTCGGGGCAGGTGTAGGCAAACTGCTGCCAGGTGTGCGCGCAGTCGGGGCGCTTGAGGCGGGTGGAGGGCGCCAGGCCCTCGTCGTCGAGCAGTACGATATGTTCGCTCACGGTCCGTTCCTTACTTTTTCTGGGCTGGCACGTAGCCGGCCGGGGCCATGGCCACCAGGCGGCGGGTGACGAAACCGGCATCCTGATCATGGTCTTCGAGGGTTTCCTTGCGTACCAGGGCGTCACGCACCAAGTGCGCGCCAAAGAAGCGCAACGGCTCTGGCGGCAGCATTTTCATCTTCTGGTTGACCAGGCCACAGTTGGCCCATTCGTCATTGGCGTGTTCGACCAGCGACTTGATGATGCGGCTGGCAAACACGGTGGTCGCCACGCCGTTGCCGGAAAAACCAATGCCGTAGCTGATGTTCTGGTGGTGGTCGAGGTAGCCGAAGTTCGGCAAACCCTTCATGGCCCGGTCGATGGGGCCGGTCCAGCTGCTGACCACTGGCACATCTTGCAGTTGTGGGTACAGGCGGCGCAGTTCGGCTGCGACCTTGTCGGCCGCCGGTGAGGGTTTTTCATACAGGTTGCCAATGCGCCCGGCGTAGGCGAACTGGCCCAGTGGCTTGCCGAACACCACGCGCCCGTCGGGGGTGTTGCGCCAGTAGTTGAGTACGGTGCGCGAGTCGGTCATGCATTCGCCGCCACTGAAGCCGATGGCATCGAGCTTGGCCTTGACCGGTGCCGTCGCCACCATGTCGCTGGACATGATCGCGATCATCCGGCGCAGCTCCGGGAACTGCGCGCCCCAGGCGTTGAGAGCCAGTACCACCTGTTTGGCTTTTACCTGGCCCTTGGCGGTGTGCACCACGGGGCTGGCGCCGCGCTGCAGGTGGGTGAACGGTGACTTCTCGAATATCTGCACGCCCAGCTTCAGCGCCACCCGACGCAGGCCACGGGCGAGCATGGCGGGCTGCACGGTGGCGGCGTTGGGGTCGTAGATGCCGCCCAGCACCAGCGGCGAGCCGACCCGCCCGCGAATGGTCTGGCGGTCCAGTTCCTGGAAGGGGTTGACGTCGAGCTTCTGCAGGCCGTCGGTCAGCACTCGCCACGAATTCATCTGGCGCGGGTTGGTGGCAGTCCACAGCCAGCCGTCCTTGCGGTACTGGGCCTCGATGCCGTGTTCCTGGCAGAAGCTGCCGATTTCGTCGATGGCCGATTCGGCGGCCTCGCAGATGCGCCTGGCTTCGGCGTCGCCGCAGATGGTGCGCACCGACAGGTACTTGCCCCACCAGTTGGTGGCAACGCCGCCGTTGCGTCCGCTGGCACCCGAGCCACAGCGGTCACGCTCGACGATGACAATGGTCTGTTCTGGGTGGGCCTGCTTCAGGCGGATAGCCGACCACAGCCCAAGGAAGCCGCCGCCGACGATACACACGTCGGCTTGAATCGAGTCCTGCAGGGCAGGGGCGAGGTCGTTGTCCAGGTCCAGCGCCTGGGCATACCAGAATCCACGGTACATGAGGGGTGCCTCTGAGCATGTTTGTCTTGTGCCTACATGATGCTCAGCGCGGCCGGGGGGCGATATTACAGTCATGACAATTGATAGGAAGTAGGCGTTCGCTCAGCGAGGGACTGGCACCCTTGTCAGAGTAAGGAAGAGCGAGGCATTGGTGGGGCATCTCGGCAGTCAACCGTAGCGTCCTGCCTTGTCTGAGATCTTCTATTTATAGTGCTGAATATGATAGGGCGGACGCCGGTGTACGCTTAGAATGGCATTCACTTCGGATGTGATGAGAGCAGCGTCCATGGTCGCCGAACAATACCTACAACAACCGCAGGCCGCCGAAACCGTCTCGCAGATCAAGCCTGAACTGCGGGTCGGTTTCCTCCTTCTCAATCAGTTCACCTTGGTGCCCGTCGCCGGGCTGGTCGACTCGCTGCGCTTCGCCGCCGACAAGTCGTTCCGCAGCCAGCAGGTGTACTGCCAATGGGACTGGATGACCCTCGACGACCAACCGATCACCGCCAGCTGTGGCATGCCCATTTCGCCAACCAAGCCGCTGAACTTGTTTGCCCAGTACGACTACATCGTGCTGGCGGGCGGGCTGTTGAGCGAAACGCGCAACCCGCCAGGCTGGCTGCTCGATGCGCTGCGTGAGGTGCATGCCGCGAACATCCCGATCATTGCCCTGTGTTCGGCGTCGTTCGTGCTGGGCAAGGCAGGCCTGCTCGATGGCCGGCGTTGCGCGTTGCATTTCACCTTGCGCGACGAGTTCAAGGAGCGCTTCCCGCTGTCCACCGCAGTGATCGACAAGAGCTATGTGGATGACCGTGGCATCATCACTTGCCCGGGCGGCACGGCGATCGACCTGGCGGCCAACCTGATCCGCAGGCATTGCGGTGCGGTGCGGGCGCAGAAAGGGCTGGAGTACCTGCTGGTGGACGAGCGCGCCGACCAGCAAGAAGGCCAGGCCGCCAGTGATTCGGTGTACCAGAACGACCGCGTGCAGCGCGCCATTGCCTTCATGCGCGCCAACCTGGATGCATCGATGACGCTCAAGGCCGTGGCCGAGGCGGTGGGCACCCACCCTCGCCAGTTGCACCGCGAGTTCGTCGCCAACACCCAGGAACCACCGGCCAACTATTGGCGCAAGCTGCGCCTGGACCATGCGCGGCGGTTGCTGGTGAATACCAGCCAGAACATCACCACCATTGCCCTGGCGTGCGGGTTTTCCGATGCGTCGCACTTCATCTTGTGGTTCCGCAAGCAGTATGGCGAGACGCCGTACAGCTTCCGCAAGCGGCGCCACGAGGTGGAGCGGTTCGATTGGCATGGGGACAAGGTAGGGCTGGACCCGGAGTTGTAGGGTGTTGCTCAAGCTTTTTTGGGGCCGCAAACGGCCCCAAAATCTCAGTCAGATGCACTGTCAAAACCAGCCAAACGCCTGAGTCTCGATCCCAACTGTCTCACGCCTAGAACAACACGTAAGTCTTGCGCAGGGTCTCGTGGATGTCCCACACGCCTTCGCAGTTCTCCGGGAACAATACCGCGTCGCCCGCCCGCAGCTCGACCGGCTCGCCGCCGTCGGGGGTGAAGGTGCAACTGCCGCTGACGATGTGGCTGAACTCACGGTTTTTCAGGTAGCGGCGGAACACCCCCGGGCTGCTTTCCCAGACGCCGATGCTGGCGCCGACCGCTTCATCGGTCTGCTCCTGCGCCGTGGCGGCCTGGGCAATCGGTTCGCCGATCGGCAGGCGGGCAGGGGCGGGTGCGCCCAAGGGCGAAGCAGCGGCATTGCGTACAACGGTAAGTACTTGAGTCATGGAAGGGCTCCTTCAGGCTTTACGAGCGACAGTTTTGTGGGATGGTGACGGTGCAGCGCTGGTGCTGCCCAGCGCGGCGGCCTGTTGCAGGTCGAGCTTGCTGGTCTCTGGCGCCAGCCACCACGAGATCAGTGCACCGAACAGCGAGATCAAGGCGGCGGCGAACATGGTGTTGGCAATGCCGTAGGACACCAGCGAGATCGGCACCAGGTAGGTACCCACGGCCGCGCCAACACGCGATAGCGAAGTGGCCAGGCCCACGGCGGAGGCGCGGATTTCGGTGGGGAACAGTTCGTTGGGGTAGACGTATTCCAGCACCTGAGCACCGCCAATCAGCACCGCGTAGGCACCAAACAGCACCAGCACGGTGGTGGGTGATGCATCGGGGAACAGGCCCAGCAGCAACAGCGACATGCCCGACCAGAGGAAGCTGTGGATCAGCATCTTGCGCCGCCCCAGGCGGTTGATCAGTTTGGTGGCCACCAGGCAGCCCAGGGTGAACAGCAAGGTGATGGCGATCGAGCCATAGGCCGCCCAGTCACCGGTGAGTTTCAGCGCCTGCAGCACCTTCGGGGCGAACGCGTAGATGGCGAACAGCGGCACGATGGCGCACGTCCAGAACAGCGTGACGAAGGCCATGCGCTTGCCGTAGCCGGAGTGGAACAGCGACCACACCGATACGGGTTTGTCGCTGACTTGCTCCGGCAGGTCGGCGATGGAGTAGTCCGGGCCATAAACCCGCTTGATCACTGCATCCGCCTCGGCAATGCGGCCTTTGCTCAGCAGCCAGCGTGGTGATTCCGGCGTGCCGCTACGGGCAATCAGGAACAAGGCACCCGGCACCAGCGCACTGGCCAGTACCCAGCGCCAGCCATCATCGCCGCCGACCCGCAGCAACAGCTCGCCGACCATGTAGGCAGTGGCGGCCCCGGCGAACCACATCAGCACCATCGCGGCCAGCAGCGGCCCGCGTTGCTTGCGTGGCAGGAACTCGGCCAGCAGCGAGGTGGCGATGGGGTAGTCGGCGCCCACCGCGATACCGATCAACAGCCGCCAGGCAAACAGCGCCCAGGCCGACTCCACCCAGAACTGCGCCACCGAAAACCCGACAATGGCGATCAGGTCGACCAGGTACAGCACCTTGCGCCCGTACTTGTCGGTAAACCACCCCCCCAGGAACCCGCCAAGGAACACCCCGATCAGCGCCGAGGCAGCAATCAGCCCCTCCCAGAAGGCGGACAGTTGCAGGGCATTGGTGATCTGCAGCATGGCCACGCCGATGATGCTCAGCACATAGCCGTCGAGGAACGGCCCGCCAGCGGAATAGACCGTCAGCTTGCGGTGGAACGCATTGAGTGGCGCGTCTTCGACGGAGCGTTTCGATACGGACATTGGACTTACCTCTTGTTGTTATTCGACGCAGTAGCGCCGCCGCACTATCGCACCGGGCCGCAGAGGTTCCATATAACGGTTGGGACGGGTCATGGCATGCCCTTGCCGGGTGGCTTGGCACCTGCCGTAACGGAACTTATTGAATTTCGTTGGCGCGCAGGATGGCGGCCACGCCTGTGCGGGTGCCCAGCTCAGTGGTGACGGGGTAGGGTTTCGGGCCAGTGAGTCCTGTTATATAGGCGCGCGCCCCCTTGTCTGTACGACGCTATATCGAGGCGAGCACCAAAGGGGCCGCGCGCCAATGCTTCAGGCATAACTGGCCCGAAACAGATGTGGGAGCGGCCTTGCGCCGCGAAGCGCCGCGCGGGCGGCGCTCGATCTCACAGGCGCCAGAAAAACCAAGCCATGCACTTCAAGACCAGCGCCCGATCCTCAATCCCTGACCAACTCCCGCAACGCCGCCCTGGCCTCCGGCGTGCGCAAGCACTCGATAAACAACTGGCTCTCCCGCTCCACAGTCGCCTCCAGCGCCTCACGCAGCCCATCCTTGAGCAGGCGCTTGCTGACCCGCAACGCTTCCTGCGGATAACCCTGCAGGCGCCGCGCCAGTTGCCGTGCAGCCGCCAGGCACTGCTCGCCATTGTCATGCAGCTCATTGGCCAACCCCCAGGCCACCGCCTGCTCGCCATCGAGCAGCTCGTTGGCCATCAGCAAGCGGGCGGCGCGGGCATGCCCGAGCATACGCGGCATCAACAGGCTGGAACCAAACTCCGGGCATACCCCCAGCGGCGCAAAGGGCATGCGCAGCTTCACCGAACGGCTGACCAGTACCTGGTCGCAATGCAGCAGCAGGGTGGCACCGATGCCGATCGCCGCGCCACTGACCGCAGCGATCAGCGGCTTTTCCAGGCCCATGACAATGCGCATCAGGCGGAACACCGGGCTGTCCCTGTCGCTGGGCGGGTTGTCGAGGAAATCGCGTAGGTCGTTGCCGGCGCTGAAGCAGTGCGCGCCGCCGGTGATGAGGATCGCCTCCACCTGCGGGTCTTCACCCGCCGCCAGCAGCAGGTCGCCAAACTGGCGGTACATGGCGATGTTCAGGGCATTGAGCTTGTCGGGGCGGTTGAAGGTCAGGGTCAGCAGGCCCTGGTCCAGTTCGCGTGTGATCAGGTCGTTCATGGCAGCCGCTTTTGTTGTTGTGGGTGAGCCCGGCAACAGGGTAACCGCCGGGCAGTGGCCATCAGGGTTTATCATGGCGTTCGGCTTGTTGTACAGTCGTTCAGCCCCGTCAACCGCCCGAGAACCGCCGATGAGCCAGGAAGCCCGCTACCACCGCATGCTGCCGCAATTGCGCAAGGCCAACCTGGTCGAAGCGACCTTGGTCTGCCTCAAACGCCATGGTTTCCAGGGGGCCTCGATCCGCAAGATTTCCGCCGAGGCCGGGGTGTCGGTGGGGCTGATCAGCCACCATTACGCCGGCAAGGACGAACTGGTGGCCGAAGCCTACATGGCGGTCACCGGGCGGGTCATGGGCCTGTTGCGCGAAGCCATGGCCCAGGCCGCGCCCACGGCCCGCGAGCGGCTGTCGGCGTTCTTCCGCGCCTCGTTCTGCGCCGAACTGCTCGACCCGCAGCTGCTCGATGCCTGGCTGGCGTTCTGGGGCGCCGTCAAGACCGCCGAGGCGATCAACCAGGTGCATGAACACTCGTATGGCGAATACCGCAACGAGCTGAGCCGGCTGCTTGCCACGCTGGCCGTGGAAGAGGGCTGGCAGGGCTTTGACGCCGACCTGGCGGCGATCAGCCTGAGCGCCTTGCTCGATGGCCTGTGGCTCGAATCGGGCCTGAACCCCGGCACCTTCACCCCGGCCCAGGGTGTGCAGATCTGCGAGGCCTGGGTCGATGGCTTGCAGGCCGGTGGGCGGCAACGCTTCCGCCTGCCCGAGGGCTGTTGATCGCCCGTTCAGTAACGAGTACGCTGCTGTCGCGAGTGTGTAGACCAAACCAATAAAAAAAGAGACGACACGCAATGATGCCTCGGGTATTGATCGTCGATGACGATCCGCTTATTCGTGACTTGCTGCAGGCCTATCTGTCCCAGGAAGGCTACGACGTGCACTGTGCCGACACCGCCGAAAAGGCCGAGGCGCTGCTTGGCAGCCACGACGTCGACCTGGTGCTGCTGGACATCCGCTTGCCCGGCAAGGACGGCCTGACCCTGACCCGCGAGCTGCGGGTGCGCTCGGAGGTCGGCATCATCCTCATCACCGGGCGCAACGACGACATCGACCGCATCGTCGGCCTGGAGTGCGGCGCCGACGACTACATCATGAAACCGCTCAACCCCCGTGAGCTGGTTTCGCGCGCCAAAAACCTGATTCGCCGCGTGCGCCATGCCCGCGAGGTGCACCCAACCCCCGCCTGCGCACAATCGCTGAAGCAGTTTGCCGACTGGGCGCTGGACACTGACCGCCGGCGCCTGATCGACCCCCGTGGCGGGCAAACCTTGCTGACCCACGGCGAATTCCAGTTGCTCAGCGTGTTCCTGCGCAACAGTGGCCATACCTTGAGCCGCGACCAGCTGATGGACCAGATTCGCAACCGTGAGTGGATGCCCAACGACCGTTCCATCGACGTGCTGGTCGGCCGCCTGCGCCGCAAGCTGCACGACGACCCGGCCGAGCCGCAGTTGATCATCACCATCCATGGCACCGGTTACCTGTTCACTGCCAGCGTGGCGGCGTGAACACCCCTGGCAGCCTGCTCGCCCTGGCCTTGCTGCTGCCAGGCGTGCAGGCCGCAGCGGCCGAGCCGGTGCGCTACTGCGACTACCCGGTATACCCGCCGATTTCCTGGAGCGACGGCCACCAGGTGCGCGGCCTGGCGCCAACGGTGGTTCGTGAGTTGTTCGCGCGGATGGGCCGAGACGTGCAGACCATGGTGCTGGGCAACTGGAAGCGTTGCCTGATGGACGTTGCCGCCGGGCGGGTGGATGTGGTTCTGGCCTACGACAGCGACCAACGTGACCAAGGCATGCGGTTTTCTTCGGTGCCGGTGATCCGTGAGGAAGTGGCGGTGTTTTACAACCGCCGTCGACCCGTGCAGTTCGAGCACCTGGAAGACCTGGCCCGGTACCGTGGCGGGTTGCTCTACGGTGAAAGCTATGGCGCCGAATTCGACCGTTTCGTCGCCCGTCACCAGAACATCGAGCGGGTCTCGTCCAGCCAGCAGAACTTCGGCAAGCTGATCCGTGGGCGCATCGACTTCGTGATTCAGGAGCGGCGCACCGGGGAGCTGTTCATCGAGCACCTGCCCGGCGCCGAAGACATCCGCGCCTTGCCCGCCGCCCTGAGCGTGGACTACCTGCGCGTTGCGGTGTCGCGGCAATCACCGTTGAGCCAGCACATGGACGAGATCGACCGTCAACTGCAGCGCATGCGCGAAGCCGGCGAGATCGACCGTTGGCTGGAGCAGAGCGAAGTGACCTACCGCGACATGATCGACCTGCCGGCGGACGCGCGATGATCCGCCTGCGCACCGATGGCCTGCTGCGGCGCCTGCTGCTGTTCATCCTGCTGTTCAGCCTGTGCTTCACCGTGCTGGCCAGCTCTGTGCAGTTGTACTTCGAATACCGCCGTGAGATGCGCGATATCGAAGCGCGCATGGCGTTGATCCGCGCCGGTTACCTGGCAAGCCTCGAGCGCAGCCTGTGGGACCTCGACGAAGCGCAACTGGATGTGCAGTTGCGTGGCCTGGTGGACTTTTCCGATGTGGCCCGGGTACGCCTGGTCAGCGATGACTTCACCCTGTTGCGCGGTGATGCCGAGCCCAAGGGGCCCCTGCGCATCGAGCGCTTCCCCCTGGATTACCAGCCGCCCTCGGGGCCCGCGCGGCACCTTGGCGAACTGGAGGTCAGCATCGACCTGGGCGCGGTGCACCGGCGGCTGTATGCCACAGGCCTGGCCAGCCTGCTGTGGATGGGCGTTTTCCTATGTGGCCTGGCCGTCGCGCTGTCGGGGTTGTTCTACCGCCTGGTGACGCGCCATTTGCAAGTGATGGCCGAGTTTGCCCGGCGCATCGGTGCCGGGCATTGGCAGCAGCCGCTGCGCCTGGACCGGCGCCGCTCGGCGCGCCCGGACGAAATCGACACCGTGGCCCATGCGCTGGACGATATGCGCCGGGCCATCCTCAGCGACATCGAGCGCCGCGAGCTCGACCGCCTGGCGCTGCAGGGCAAGCGCGATGAGCTGCAGGCCATGGTCGAGCGGCGCACGGCGAGCCTGGCCCGGGCCAAGGACGAGGCTGAAGCCGCCAACCTGGCAAAGTCGCGCTTTCTGGCGACCATGAGCCATGAGTTGCGCACGCCGCTCAACGGCATTCTGGGCATGGCCGAACTGCTGCGTGGGGCCCGGCTCGACGCTACCGACCGGCAACGCCTGGAGGCCCTGTACAAGGCCGGCGAGGGGCTGCTGGCCATTCTTGACGAGGTGCTTTGCTTTGCCCGCCTGGAAGAGGGTGAAAGCCACGCCGAAACGCTGGTTTTCTCGCTGCGCCAGCTGTGCGGGGAGGTGCTGGCATTGCTCGAACCCATGGCCCTGGAGCGCGGCGATACGCTGCACGTGGCGATCGACGGGCAGCTGGCCGAGCACCAGCACGGCGCCGAGCAGTACCTGCGCCAGGTGCTGAGCAACCTGCTGGCCAACGCCATCAAGTTCACCGAGCACGGCCAGGTCACGCTGAGGGTGCAGGTGCTGGCCAGCGATGAACGCGGGCAGCGGCTGCGGGTGTCGGTCAGTGACAATGGCATCGGCATCGAACCGGCCATGCAGGCGAAGATCTTCGACCGCTTCATCCAGGCCAGCGAAGCCGTGGCCCGGCGTTACGGGGGCACCGGCCTGGGCCTGGCGATCTGCAAGCACCTGGTGCAAAAGCTGGGCGGGTGCATAGGCCTGGACAGCGTGCCAGGGCAGGGCAGTTGCTTCTGGTTCGAGCTCGACATGGCGCGTGGGCAGCCTGCCGTCGCCCGTGAGCACGCTCACGTAGCCTCGGCCAGCCTGGATATCCTGGTGGTCGAGGACGTGGCGCTGAACCGCGAGGTGGTGGGCGGCTTGCTGGCCCGCGATGGCCACCGGGTGTGCTTTGCCGAGGACGCCGAGCAAGCCCTGCAAGCCTGTGCCCAGCGGCGGTTCGGCCTGATCCTGCTGGACGTGCACTTGCCCGGCATGAACGGGGTGGAGTTGTGCCGGCGTATCCGCGCCACCCCAGGGCCAAACCGTGACAGCCGCATCCTGGCGCTGACCGCCGGGGTGCAGCCAGCGCAGGTGCCCGGTTACCTGGCCGCCGGCATGCAGGGGGTACTGGCCAAGCCGCTGCGGCTGGGCCAGCTGCGCCAGGCCCTGGCCGAGGCGGCGCCTGCCGAGCTGGCTGCGCCTGCTGATGGCGCGGGCATGGACTGGTCGCTGCTGCAAACCCACCGCAGCTTGCTCGGTGAGCAGAAGCTTCAGGACCTGCTGGCGGTGTTGCGCCAGTCGCTCGAGCAACACGCTACCGCGTTGGCCGATGCCCTGCAGGCCATGGACTGCACAGAGGTGTTGCACCTTGCGCACCGCCTGGCGGGCAGTTGCGATTCCCTGGGTTTTGCCGGCCTGGCTGCGCTGTTGCGCCGCCTTGAGGCGGCAGCGCAGCGTCACGACGCGCAGGCGCTGCTGGCGCTCGGCGAGCCGCTGACAGCCCAGCTGGAACAGGCCCGCACGACCCTGCAACAGCTGACCCAGCGCTGACGTACAAAAAACTTACGACTTTTTACATCTTCGAGCGGTTCGTACAACGGCACCTTACATCCGTTTCCAATAATCGATGGCAACCGTGTTGCACGCGGTCCATGAGGCTTATTGGAGATAACAATAATGACATGCCGTAGCGCTCAGCCCCTCCTTGAACCAACGCTTGTAAGCGGCGCGCCCGCGTTGCCACGCACCCCCAGCAACGGGGGGATGCGCCATGACTGACACTCACGAAGGCAAGATCCAGCTCACCCGCGCGCTGAAAAGCCGGCACATCTTCATGCTGTCGCTGGGCGGTGTGATCGGCACCGGTCTGTTCATGGGCTCGGGCGTGACCATCAACCAGGGCGGGCCGATGGGCGCGATCCTGGCCTATCTGGTGGCGGGGCTGTTGATGTACCTGGTGATGGTCTGCCTGGGCGAGCTGTCGGTGCAGATGCCGGTCTCCGGTTCGTTCCAGGCTCACGCCACCAAGTTCATCGGCCCGGCCACCGGCTTCATGATCGGCTGGGTGTACTGGATGAGCTGGGCCACCACCGTGGGCCTGGAGTTCACCGCTGCAGGCATGTTGATGACCCGCTGGTTTCCCGAGGTGCCGATCTGGTACTGGTCGGCGTTGTTCGTGGTCGTGCTGTTCGGCCTCAATGCCTTGGCCACGCGGGCCTTTGGCGAGGCGGAGTACTGGTTCTCGGGGATCAAGGTGGCGACCATCCTCGGCTTCATCGTGATCGGCCTGCTGGTGATCTTTGGCGCCATCCCGCTGAACAGCGGGGCGCCGGCGCCGATGCTGAACAACCTGATGGGCGAGTCGGTGTTCCCCCACGGGCTGTCGGCGGTGTTCGCGGTGATGATGACCGTGGTGTATGCCTTCCAGGGCTGCGAAATCATGGGCGTGGCGGCCGGCGAGACCGAGCACCCGGAAAAGAGCATCCCCCGCGCCGTGCGCAACGTGGTGTTCCGCGTGCTGATCTTCTACGTGCTGGCGATTGCCGTGCTGTCAGCCATCGTGCCCTACGAGCAGGCCGGCTTGATGGAAAGCCCGTTCGTGCAGGTATTCGACATGGTCGGCATTCCTTATGCGGCCGACCTGATGAACTTCGTCATCCTCACCGCCATCCTGTCGGTGGGCAACTCCGGGCTGTATGCCTCCACACGCATTCTCTGGGCGATGTCGAAGACGGGCATGGCGCCCAGAAGCCTGTCGCCGTTGAGCAAACGCGGGGTGCCGCTGCGTGCCCTGAGCATCACCCTGTGCTTTGCCCTGGTGTCGCTGATGACCAGCTTCATCGCCGCCGACACCTTGTTCATGGTGCTGATGGCGGTGAGTGGCATGTCTGGCACGGTGACCTGGATCGTCATCGCCCTGGCGCAGTACCGGTTCCGCAAGGCGTTTCTGCGCGATGGTGGGCAGCTGCAGGACCTCAAGTACAAGGCGCCGCTGTATCCGCTGGTGCCGCTGCTGTGCATCACCCTGTGCTGCTCGCTGTTCGTGTTCCTGGCCATGGATGAGACCCAGCGGCCGTCGTTGTATTGGGGCTTTGGCTTCATTGCCCTGTGCTATGCGGCGTATTTCGTGGTGAACCGTCGGCGCCAGGGGGCCTTGGCGCCGAGTGTGGGGTAGGGCTTGGGTCTGCCGGGGCCGCTCCTCCAACAGAACGCGGTCGTCTGTAGGAGCGGCCTCGCGCCGCGAAAGGGCTGCAAAGCAGCCCCCCGCTATCTCACAGCTCACCGCAAAAACCCGAGTTGTGCAAAGTTGTAACAACCCACTCCACCTTGTTGAACACTCGTTTAGTATCAGCTCGTCAAGCCCTCCACCCCTAACAACAATACCGAGAGGCCCCCCATGACTACCCCGTCATCGTCACTGTTGAGCAAGGTCGAAGCCGGCGTTGCCTGGATCACCCTCAACCGCCCCGAACAGCGCAACGCGCTGGACATCCCCACCCTCAAGCAACTGCATGCCCTGCTGGACACCTGCAACAGCGACCCGGCTGTACGCGTGGTGGTGCTGACCGGCAGCGGGCGCAGCTTCTGCGCTGGTGCCGACCTTGCCGAGTGGGCCGAAGCCGAAGCCCGGGGCGCGCTGGAAAGCTACGGCTGGACCGAGACCGCCCACGCCCTGATGCTGCGCCTGCACACCCTCGACAAACCCACCCTCGCCGCCATCAATGGCACCGCCGTCGGCGGCGGCATGGACCTGAGCCTGTGCTGCGACCTGCGCATCGCCGCCGCCTCGGCCCGTTTCAAGGCCGGTTACACCAGCATGGCCTACAGCCCCGACGCCGGCGCCAGCTGGCACCTGCCGCGGCTGATCGGCAGCGAGCAAGCCAAACGGCTGTTGTTCCTCGATGAACTGTGGGGCGCCGATCGCGCGTTGGCGGCGGGGCTGGTGAGCGAGGTCTGCGCCGACGAGCAGTTGCCTGCAGTGGCTGCCGAACTGGCCGGCCGCCTGGCCAACGGCCCGACCTTCGCCTACGCGCAGACCAAGCGGCTGATCCGCGAGGGCGCGCAACGCACCCTGGCCGAGCAGCTCGAGGCCGAGCGCCAGGCCGGCTTGCTGTGCGGGCGTAGCCAGGACGGCGCCGAGGCGCTCAAGGCCTCGGTGCAACGCCGCCCGCCACACTTCGTTGGCCAATAACCCGTTCCCCCTCCAGGACCTTCGCAGATGAATTTCCAACTGACCCAAGAACAAGAAATGTTGGTAGAAGCGGTACGCAGCTTCGTGGCCAAGGAACTGCTGCCCCATGAAGAGGCGGTGGACCGCGCCGACGCCGTGTCGCCGGAGCTTGCCGCGCAGATCCGCGGCAAGGCCATCGCCGCCGGGTTTTATGCCTTCAACATGCCCGAGGAAGTCGGCGGCGGTGGCCTCGACTACCTGTCCCAGGCACTGATCGAGCGCGAGCTGTCCAAGGTTTCCTGGGCACTGCACGTGTTCGTCGCGCGCCCCTCGAAAATTCTCATGGCCTGCAAGGACCAACAGATCACCGATTACCTGCTGCCGTGCGTGCAGGGTGAAAAGACCGATTGCTTCGCCCTGACCGAACCCGGCGCCGGCTCTGACGCCAACGCCATCAAGACCCGTGCCGTACGCCAGGGCGACGACTACGTGATCAACGGCAGCAAGCACTTCATCAGCCACGCCGGCCATGCCGACTTCGCCATCGTCTTCGCGGTCACCGACACCTACGAGCACAACGGGCGCAAGCGCAATGCGGTCACCGCCTTGCTGGTCGACCGGGATACCCCCGGCATGACCATCCGCCGCGGGCCCAAGTGCGTGAGCAACCGGGGTTATCACACCTACGAGCTGTTCTTCGACGACTGCCGGGTACCGGCCAGCAAGGTGCTGGGCGAGGTCGGCAAGGGCTGGGAAGTGGCCAACGCCTGGCTTACCGCCGGCCGCGTGATGGTCGCCGCCAACTGCGTCGGCCAAGCCCAGCGCGCACTCGACGCCTCCCTGCAGTGGGCTGCCGACCGCAAGCAGTTTGGCCAACCCATCGGCAGCTACCAGGGCGTGTCGTTCAAGCTGGCCGACATGGCCACGCAGATCCGCGCCGCCGAACTGCTCACCCTGCACACCGCCTGGAAGATGGACCAAGGCAACATGACCGATGGCGAAGCGGGCATGGCCAAATTGTTCGCCAGCGAAGTGTTGGGCAAGGTCGCCGACGAAGCCGTGCAGATTTTTGGCGGCATGGGCCTGATGGACGAAGGGCCGGTCGAACGCATCTGGCGCAACGCCCGCATCGAGCGGATCTGGGAGGGCACCTCGGAAATCCAGCGGCACATCATTGCCCGCGAACTGCTGCGCCCGTTGCTGCGTTGATCGCCCTGGAGAATCAGCATGTCGCATTCGATTCGTGACAACCTCAAGCGCCTGCTGGCGCCACGGCACTTGGCCTTCGTGGGCGGGCGCAGCATGGCCCGGGCCCTCAAGCGCTGTGCCGAAGGTGGCTTTGCCGGCCCGCTGTGGCTGGTCAACCCGCAGCACGCCAGCCTTGAGGGCATCCCCTGTGTAGCGCAGGTGGCGGACTTACCCTGCGCGCCTGACGCGGTGTTCATCGCCACCAACCGTGAGCTGACCCTGCACTGCGTCGAGGCGCTGGCCGCCCTCGGTGCCGGGGGTGCCATCTGCTATGCCTCGGGCTTTGCCGAGAGCGGCGAGCAAGGCCACCTGCTGCAGCAGCGCTTGCTGTCGGCGGCCGGCAACATGGCCTTGCTCGGCCCCAACTGCTATGGCCTGCTCGACTACCTGCACGGTGCCGCCCTGTGGCCGGTGGCCCATGGTGGCAAGCAGGTAGAGAAGGGCGTGGCGATCCTCACCCAAAGCGGCAACTTCGCCTACAACCTGTCCATGAGCGACCGTTCGTTGCCGGTGGCTTACATGGCGTCGGTCGGCAACCAGGCGCAGTTGGGCGTGGCCGAGCTGATGGACGTGCTGCTCGACGACCCACGGGTGACCGCCATCGGCTTGCACCTCGAGGGCCTGAAAAACGTGCCCGGCTTTGCCCGCGCTGCGTACAAGGCGCTGCAGCAGGGCACGCCGATCATTGCCCTGAAGACCGGCGTGTCGCAGATCGGTGCGGAACTGGCGCTCAGCCACACCAGCTCGCTGTCTGGCTCCGATGCCCTGTATGACAGCCTGTTCCAGCGCCTGGGCGTGATTCGCGTGAGTGGCCCGGTGAGCTTCGTCGAGACGCTCAAGGCCGCCGCTTGTGGCCGCCTGCCTGGCGATGGCCGGCTGCTCGCGCTGGCCTGTTCGGGCGGTGACGCCGGTTTGATCGCCGACTACGCCGAGCGCAACCAGCTGAGCCTGCCCAGCCTGGAGCAGGGGCAGGTCGCCGCGCTGGCCCACGTGCTGCCGGCCTACGCCAACCTGGTCAACCCGCTGGATTTCACCACCGCGATCTGGGGCGATGAAGCGGCCCTGCAACGCATGCTCGACAGCACCCTGTGCGGCGCGGCGGATGCGGCCATGCTGGTGCTCGACTACCCGGCGCAGTTCACCGGCGAGCGCAAGGAATGCGACCTGTTGCTGGCGCTGTACTGCGATGCGCTGGAGCGCCACGGCAAGATCGGCTTCGTCACCTCGGCGTTTCCCGAGCTATTGCCGGCAGCCGCCCGTGAACGCCTGCATGCGCGCGGCATCGCTGCGCTGCAAGGGGTTGAAGATGGCTTGGCGGCGTGGGGGCGGATCGTGGCGTATCAACGCAGCCGCCAGCGCCTGCTGGAGCAGGGCGAGGCGGCGCAGGTACCGCTGAGCCCACAGCCCCTCGAAGGCGCTGGCCGGCTGCTGGATGAATGGCAGTCCAAACAAGCCCTGAGCGCCTTTGGTCTGCCGGTGCCGGCCGGGGTGCTGAGTACCCCTGAACGCGCGCTGGACGATGCTGCCGGGGTGGGCTACCCACTGGTGCTCAAGGCTGTCAGTGCGCAGTTGCCGCACAAGACCGAAGCCGGTGCGGTTGCGCTGAACCTGCGTGATGCAGCGGCGCTACAGGCCGCCCTGGTGCAGATGCGCGAGCGCATCGGCGCCTATGCGCCAGGCGTGCCGTTCGACCAGATACTGCTCGAACCCATGGCGCCGCCGCCGTTGGCCGAGCTGATCGTCGGTATCAAGCGTGAAAACGATTTCGCCCTGGCCTTGGTAATCGGCGCTGGCGGCGTGCTGGTGGAGTTGCTCAAGGACAGCGTCAGCCTGTTGCTGCCGACCACCGACAGCGCCATCCGCGCCGCGCTGCTGGGCCTGCGCAGCGCCAGCCTGTTGCAAGGTTTCCGTGGCCGCCCGGCGGCCGACCTGCAGGCACTGGTGGCGGCGATCCGTGCCGTGGCCGACTACGCCTGTGAAAACGCCGGGCAATTGCTGGAACTGGATGTGAACCCATTGATGGTCGGTGCCCACGGCACCACCGCGGTCGATGCGCTGATCCGCCTCGGCCAGCCGCAAGGAGATCAACATGCATGAGCGCCCGATGACTGCCGGCCAGGCGCTGGTACGGCTGCTGGCCAACTACGGGGTGGATACTGTGTTTGGTATCCCTGGGGTGCATACCCTGGAGCTGTACCGCGGCTTGCCCGGCAGTGGCATCCGCCATGTGCTGACCCGGCATGAGCAGGGCGCCGGCTTCATGGCAGATGGTTATGCCCGGGTCAGTGGCAGGCCGGGGGTGTGCTTTGTCATCACCGGCCCAGGCGTGACCAATGCCGCCACCGCCATTGGCCAGGCCTATGCCGACTCGATCCCGCTGCTGGTGATTTCCAGCGTCAACCACACGGCCAGCCTGGGCAAAGGCTGGGGCTGCCTGCATGAAACCCAGGACCAGCGCGCCATGACTGCGCCGATCACGGCGTTTTCCGCCGTGGCGCTGGGCGCCGACGACCTGCCCGAACTGATTGCCCGTGCCTGGGCGGTATTCGATAGCGAACGCCCGCGCCCGGTGCACATCTCGGTGCCGCTGGACGTGCTGGCCGCGCCCGTTGCCCGCGACTGGAGCGACGAGGTGGTGCGCCGGCCAGGGCGGGGCCAGCCCGACCAGGCCACGCTGGGCCAGGCCGCGCTGAAGCTGGCCGCAGCCAAACGGCCAATGATCATCGCTGGCGGCGGCGCGTTGCACGCTGCCGAACAACTTCAGCAACTGAGCACGCGCCTGGCCGCGCCGCTGTTCACCAGTGTCGCCGGCAAGGGCCTGCTGCCTCCCGAGGCGCCGCTCAATGCCGGTTCGAGCCTGTGCGTGGCGCCAGGCTGGCAACTGATCAGCGAAGCCGATGTGGTGCTGGCGGTGGGCACCGAAATGGCCGACACCGACTTCTGGCGCGAGCGCCTGCCGGTCAATGGCGAGTTGCTGCGGGTGGACATCGACCCGCGCAAGTTCAACGACTTCTACCCCTGCGCCGTGGCCCTGCACGGTGATGCGCGGCAGACCCTCGACGGCTTGCTGGCGTCCTTGCCCGAGGGCGATCGCGACCCTCGTCAGGCTATCGCAACGGTGGCCGCCCTGCGCCAGGCCATCCGTGACGGGCATGCGCCGTTGCAGGCCATTCACCAGGCCATCCTCGATCGCATCGAAGCGGTGCTGCCGGATGGCGCCTTCATCAGTAGCGACATGACCCAACTGGCCTACACCGGCAACTACGCCTTTGCCAGCCGGGCGCCGCGCAGCTGGCTGCACCCCACCGGTTACGGCACCCTCGGCTACGGCCTGCCGGCAGGTATCGGCGGCATGTTCGCCACTGACCACCGCCCCGGCCTGGTGCTGGTCGGCGACGGCGGTTTCCTCTATACCGCCCAGGAGCTGGCCACCGCCGTCGAGGAACTGGACCGGCCGCTGGTGGTGCTGCTGTGGAACAACGATGCCCTCGGGCAGATCCGTGACGACATGCTTGGCCTGGACATCGAGCCGGTTGGCGTGCTGCCGCGCAACCCCGACTTCATCGGCCTGGCCCGCGCATTTGGCTGCGCAGTGCGCCAGCCGCGCGACCTGGATGCCTTGCAGGCAGACCTGGCCTGCGGCTTCGCCACGCCAGGCGTGACCTTTATCGAACTCAAACATACCTGCGTCTGCTGACAGCGGCGCATTACCCATGACAAGAGAAACCCCCATGCCATTTCGCCGCACGCTTCTGGCTGCTTCCCTGGCCCTGCTGATCACCGGCCAGGCCCCGCTGTATGCCGCACCACCGCTGTCGATGGACAACGGCAGCAACGCCCTGACCGTGCAAAACAGCAATGCCTGGGTCGAGGTCAGCGCAAGCGCCCTGCAACACAACATCCGCACCCTGCAAGCGGAGCTGGGTGGCAAGTCCAAGCTGTGCGCCGTGCTCAAGGCCGATGCCTACGGCCACGGCATCGGCTTGGTGATGCCCTCGGTCATTGCCCTTGGCGTGCCCTGCGTGGCGGTGGCCAGCAACGAGGAAGCCCGCGTGGTGAGGGCCAGCGGCTTTACCGGGCAACTGGTGCGGGTGCGCCTGGCCAGCCTGAGCGAGCTGGAAGATGCCTTGCAATACGACATGGAAGAACTGGTCGGCAGCGCCGAATTTGCCCGCCAGGCTGACGCCATCGCCGAGCGCCATGGCAAGACCTTGCGTATTCACCTGGCGCTCAATTCCAGCGGCATGAGCCGCAACGGGGTAGAGATGGCCAGTTGGAGCGGGCGCGGTGAAGCGCTGCAGATCACCGACCAGAAGCACCTGAAGCTGGTGGCATTGATGACCCACTTCGCTGTGGAAGACAAGGACGATGTACGCAAGGGCCTGGCAGCGTTCAACCAGCAGGCCGACTGGCTGATCAAGCATGCCAAGCTCGACCGCAGCCAGCTGACCCTGCACGCGGCCAACTCCTTCGCCACCCTGGAGGTGCCCGAGGCGCGCCTGGACATGGTCCGCACCGGCGGTGCGCTGTTCGGCGATACCGTGCCGGCGCGCACCGAGTACCAGCGCGCCATGCAGTTCAAGTCGCGGGTGGCCGCCGTGCACAGCTACCCGGCCGGCAATACTGTCGGCTATGACCGCACCTTCACCTTGGCGCGTGACGCGCGCCTGGCCAATATCACCGTCGGCTACTCTGACGGCTACCGCCGGGTATTCACCAACAAGGGCCATGTGCTGATCAACGGCCACCGCGTGCCGGTGGTGGGCAAGGTGTCGATGAACACCTTGATGGTCGATGTCACCGACTTCCCCGACGTCAAGAACGGCAACGAGGTGGTGCTGTTCGGCAAGCAGGCCGGGGGTGAGATCACCCAGGGCGAAATGGAAGACATCAACGGTGCATTGCTGGCTGACCTGTACACCGTGTGGGGCAGCTCAAACCCGAAGATTCTCGTCGACTGACCCCGTACTGAAGGGAGATTGCCATGCATTACGCCAAGCTGACCCAACGTATCGCCGGCGACGGCGCCGCCGCCTGGGACATCCATTACCGCGCCCTGGCGCTGCAGGCCGAGGGCAAGGACATCCTGCTGCTGTCGGTGGGGGACCCGGACTTCGACACCCCGGGCCCCATCGTCGAGGCTGCTATCGACAGCCTGCGAGCAGGCCATACCCATTACGCCGATGTGCGCGGCAAGCTCGCCCTGCGCCAGGCCATCGCCGATCGCCACCGGCAACGCAGCGGCCAGGCCGTCAGTGCCGAGCAGGTCACGGTGCTGGCGGGTGCGCAGTGCGCGTTGTTCTGCGTGGCCCAGTGCGTGCTCGACCCCGGCGACGAGGTGATTGTCGCCGAGCCCATGTACGTCACCTACGAGGCGGTGTTCGGTGCCTGCGGCGCCAAAGTGGTACCGGTGCCGGTCAAGCCGGAGAACGGTTTTCGGGTGTGCCCGCAGGACGTCGAGGCGCGCATCACCCCGCGTACCCGCGCCCTGGCCCTGAACAGCCCGCACAACCCCTCGGGGGCAAGCTTGCCGCGCGCGACCTGGGAGGCACTGGCAGCGCTGTGCATCGCCCACGACCTGTGGCTGATCTCTGACGAGGTGTACAGCGAGCTGCTGTACGACGGCGAGCATGTCAGCCCTGGCAGCCTGCCGGGCATGGCCGAGCGCACCGCGACCCTCAACAGCCTGTCGAAATCCCACGCCATGACTGGCTGGCGGGTGGGCTGGGTAGTGAGCTCGCCTGAGCTGGCCACGCACCTGGAAAACCTGGCCCTGTGCATGCTGTATGGCTCGCCGGACTTTATCCAGGACGCCGCCGTGGTGGCCTTGACCCAGCCGATGCCAGCACTGGAGGCCATGCGCGACGCCTATCGCCAGCGCCGCGACCTGGTGTGCGAACACTTGGCGGGTTGCCCGGGCGTCAAGGCCCTGAAACCCGATGGCGGCATGTTCGTGATGGTCGATATTCGCGCAACCGGCCTCAGCGCGCAGGCCTTTGCCGACCGCCTGCTGGACCGCGAAGGTGTGTCGGTGCTGGCCGGCGAGGCCTTTGGCCCCAGCGCCGCCGGGCACATCCGCCTGGGGCTGGTGGTGGGCCCCGAGGCGCTGGTCGATGCCTGCCGGCGCATTGCCCGTTGTGCCCAGGCACTGATGCAACAGCAGGCCCCTGCGTGAGTAGGCGCGTATCGAGTGTTGCGCCGTCGCTGACGCATCCCGTTTTGTGTGAGGAGAAACGTTGTGAATGTACTGATCGTCCACGCTCACCCCGAGCCACAATCCTTCACCGCAGCCCTGCGTGACCAGGCCGTGGCCACCTTTCGCGACCAGGGCCACCCGGTGCAGGTCAGCGACCTGTACGCCATGGGCTGGAACCCGGTGGCCAGTGCTGATGATTTCGCCCAGCGCGAGAACCCCGAGTACCTGGTCTACGCCCTGGAGCAGCGCCTGGGGGTCAAGAGCGGCGCTATCGCTGCGGATATCCAGCAAGAGCTGGACAAGCTGTTATGGGCGGACCTGCTGGTGCTGAACTTCCCGATCTTCTGGTTCTCGGCGCCGGCCATGCTCAAGGGCTGGATCGACCGGGTGCTGGTGTCGGGCGTGTGCTATGGCGGCAAGCGCTTCTACGATCAGGGCGGGCTGGCTGGCAAGAAGGCGCTGGTGACGGTGACCCTGGGCGGGCGTGAGCACATGTTTGGCGAAGGGGCGATTCACGGGCCGCTCGAGGACATGTTGCGGCCGATTCTGCGGGGGACGCTGGCCTATGTCGGGTTCGAGGTGCTGCCACCGTTCGTGGCCTGGCACGTGCCGTACATCAGCGCCGAGGCCCGCCAGGGGTTTTTGCAGCAATACCAGCAGCGTCTGGAGCAGTTGGCAGACGACCAGCCGCTGGTGTTCCCACGCTTGGCGCAGTTCGATGAGGCGTTGTATCCGCTGAGGTAACGCGGTTGTGTATGTGTGTGTAGGAGCGGCCTTGCGTCGCGAAAGGGCTGCGCAGCGGCCCCCGGATATGTGCGGTGACGCTGAAATCGAGGGGCCGCTGCGCAGCCCTTTCGCGACGCAAGGCCGCTCCTACAAACGGCCACCCACACATTCGGGGTATGTTGCCCTCAAGCAAATCCCCCGATAGTGAACCCATCGGCTCGATCCGGAGCAGTCACACGATGGAGTTGCTATGCGCAAGGCACTGAAGGTGATTGGCGGTCTGCTGCTGGCGTCGGCCGCCACGCAGGCACTGGCGGTGGAGGAGGGCAGCGCGAACACGCTAAGGCTGTACAACTGGACCGACTACATCGGCGAGACCACCCTGGCCGACTTCGAGAAGGCCACCGGCATCAAGGTCGTCTACGACACCTTCGATGGCTACGAGACCGTCCAGACCAAACTGCTGACCGGCCGCTCCGGCTATGACCTGGTGATGCTCAACGCTTCCCTGGTCCCCCCCTTGATCCAGGCTGGCGTGTTCCAGGCGTTGGACAAGCAGCAACTGCCCAGCTGGCACAACCTGGATGAGCAGGTGGTCAGCAACCTGCAAGGGTACGACCCGGGGCTGAAATACTCGGCACCCTACACCTGGGGCAGTTCAGGCATCACCTACAACGTCGACAAGATCACCGCACGCATGCCCGATGCACCGATCGGCTCGCTGGCCATGCTGTTCGACCCCAAGATCGTCTCGCGCTTCGCCGACTGCGGCGTCACCTTGATGGACGCGCCGACCGAGGTGATCCCGCTGGCCCTGCAGTACCTGGGCAAGGACCCACGCAGCGCAGCGCCGGCCGACCTGAAGGCTGCCGAGCAACTGCTGATGGGCATTCGCCCGTACATCCGCAAGTTCGATTCGGTCAACTACCTCACCAGCCTGCCCAATGGCGATGTCTGCCTGGCACTGACCTGGTCAGGTGACTACGCCACTGCCCAGGCCCGTGCAGTAGAGGCGAAGAAGGCCATCAAGCTGTCGTTCTTCATCCCCCAGGAAGGTTCGCTGATCTGGTTCGACAACCTGTACATCCCCAAGGACGCGCCGCACGCGGCCAACGCGCACCGCTTCATCGAGTTTTTGCTGCAGCCGCAAACCATGGCCAAGGTCACCGACTACATCCACTACGCCAACAGCAATGCCGCTGCCACGGCGTTGGTACAGGCCGACATCCGCCAGGACCCGGCGATCTACCCCGATGCCAAGACCCGCGAACGCCTGTTCGCCCAGAAGACCCAGAGCCCCAAGGACATGCGCGCCATCACCCGGGTCTGGAGCACGGTCAAGACCGGTTTCTGAACACTGCCAACCGATTCCCGCCAAGGAGCTGCCCATGGCCACCCCAAGCAAAGCATTCGCCATCGCCCACGACCCACTGGTGGACGCCGACAAGGCCCACTACATGCACGGCTACCATGTGTTCGACGAGCACCGCGAACAGGGCGCGCTGAACATTGTCGAAGGTGAAGGCGCCTACATTCGCGATACTCACGGCAACCGTTTTCTCGATGCGGTCGGCGGCATGTGGTGTACCAATATCGGCCTGGGCCGCGAAGAGATGGCCCTGGCCATCGCCGACCAGGTACGCAAGCTGGCCTACTCCAATCCGTTTTCCGACATGGCCAACGACGTCGCCATCGCGCTGTGCCAGAAGCTTGCGCAACTGGCGCCGGGCGACCTCGACCACGTGTTCCTCACCACCGGTGGCTCCACTGCCGTCGACACCGCCTACCGGCTGATCCAGTACTACCAGAACTGCCGTGGCAAGCCGCACAAAAAGCACGTGATCGCCCGTTACAACGCCTATCACGGCTCCACCACGCTGACCATGGCGATCGGCAACAAGGCGGCCGACCGCGTGCCTGAGTTCGACTACGCCCATGAGCTGATCCACCACGTCTCCAACCCCAACGTGTACCGTGCGCCGGACGACATGGACGAGGCCGAGTTCCTTGACTTCCTGGTGGCCGAGTTCGAAGACAAGATCCTTTCCCTGGGCGCCGACAACGTGGCCGCGTTCTTCGCCGAGCCGATCATGGGTTCGGGCGGGGTGATCATCCCGCCCAAGGGCTACTTCGAGCGCATGTGGCAGGTGTGTCAGACCTACGACATTCTGTTCGTCGCCGACGAAGTGGTGACCTCGTTCGGTCGCCTGGGCACCTTCTTCGCCAGCGAGGAGCTGTTCGGGGTAACCCCGGATATCATCACCACCGCCAAAGGCCTGACCTCGGCCTACCTGCCGCTGGGTGCGTGCATCTTCTCGGAGCGGATCTGGCAGGTGATCGCCGAGCCAGGCAAGGGCCGCTGCTTCACCCACGGTTTCACCTACAGCGGGCACCCGGTGTGCTGCACAGCGGCCCTGAAGAACATCGAGATCATCGAGCGCGAGCAGTTGCTGGCGCACGTCAAGGATGTTGGCAGCTACCTGGAACAACGGCTGCACAGCCTGCGCGACCTGCCCTTGGTCGGGGATGTGCGCTGCATGAAGCTGATGGCCTGTGTCGAGTTCGTTGCCGATAAAACCAGCAAGGCGTTGTTCCCCGACGCGGTCAACATCGGAGAGCGTATCCATAGCAAAGCCCAGGCCAGGGGGTTGCTGGTGCGGCCGATCATGCACCTGAACGTGATGTCGCCGCCGTTGATCATCACGCACGCGCAAGTGGATGAAATCGTCGAAACCTTGCGCCAGTGCATCATCGAAACGGCGCGTGAGCTCACCGCGCAAGGGCTGTACCAAGGCCGATGAGCCTGGCGCAAAGGGCTGTGCGTGGCCGTGCCTGGCAGGCTAGACTGCCGGGCATGACCCAAGCCTCTCCCGACACTCCGCTCACCCTTTCGCTGGGGGCACTGCAGCAATGGCATGCGGCGCTGCAGCGTGCCCTGAGCCACAGCGAAACGGCCGATGCCCTGCACTACGTGGCCGCCGCGATTGGCGAACTGGTGCAGGTGGAGTCGATGATGATCAGCCTCGAATGCCAGGGGCAGGCACCGCAGCTGCTGTATCAGCAGGGCATCCCCGAAGTGCACCGTGCTGCGGTGCTGGAGCGCTATTTCGCCGCCGGCTATCTGCTCGACCCCTTTTGCCTGGCCGTGCAGAGTGGCCTGGCCGAGGGGTTCTATCACCTCGAAGAAATCGCCCCGGACCACTTCTTCGACAGCGACTACTACAAGGCCTATTACCTGGGCACCGGCTGCAGCGAAGACAGCTACTACATCGTCGACCTCAGCCAGGGGCGCAAGCTGTCCTTCAGCCTGTTCCAGGGGTGCAGTGGCACGCGCTTGAGCAGCGGGCAGATCGACTTGCTGCGGGCGGTCGAGCCGATGGTGCGCGAAGTGCTGGGGCGTTATGCCCGTTACAACCTTGAAGCCGCCACGGCTTCGGCCGAGCGCGGCAGCGTTCAGGCGGCGTTCGAGAGTTTTGGTTGCCAGGTGCTTACCGATCGGGAGCGAGAGGTGGCGCACATGATCTTGCGGGGGCATTCGGTGAAGTCCACGGCGGTGCAGCTGGGGATTTCACCGGAGACGGTGCGGATGCACCGCAAGAACCTGTATCTGAAGCTTGAGATCAATTCACAGTCGGAGTTGTTTGCGCGCTTTATCGACTGGTTACGGCAGGGGGCGGTTGCGAGCTGATAAGTGTATTACGTGAGGTTTGTGGCGCCTATGAGGTCGAGCGCCGCCCGCGCGGCGCTCGACCTCATAGGCGCCACAAACCTCACGTCAAACACCTGGCAGCCCTCACAACCCCCTCAGCTTCGCCTCCAGCGCCGCAATGTGCGCCTGCAACCGCTCATGCTCCTGCCGCTCGGCGGTGATGTCTTCAAACACGCTGATCAGGTGCTCCGGCTCACCGTTGTCGCGGCGCTGCAGCGAGGTGCGGGCGCGCACCCAGATGTATTCGCCGCTCTTGTGGCGCACGCGTTTTTCCACCTCGTAGCGCTCGGTTTCACCCGCCAGCATGCGCGCCAGCAATTGCAGGTTCAGCGCCAGGTCGTCGGCATGGGTGATGTGCTGGAAGGTCATGGCGTACAGCTCTTCGGCGCGGTAGCCGAGCATCTCGCAGAGGCTGTTATTGACCCGCTGCCAGGTGCCGTCCGGGTCGATGTAGGCGAGGGCACCCCAGGCCAGCTCGAAGATCGCGCGAAAGCGTTCTTCGCTGTTGCGCAACGCCTGCTGGGCAACCTGGCGCTCGGTGTTGTCCATGCTGATGCCGACCATCTTCACCGAGCGCCCGGCGCTGTCGCGTACCACCGTGGCGCGGGAGGAAATCCAGCGCACTTCACCCTCAGGCCGGGTGATACGGAAATCACACTCGCAGCCACTGCCCTCGGCGACGGCCTGGGCGTACATCGCCTGCATGTGCGCCACGTCTTCATCCGGCAGATGGCGCCAGAAGTCTTCGTTGCGGTGCACTGGCCAGCCATACACCTGTTCGACGTTTGGCGAATAGGTGACCTCGTCGCTGATCAGGTTCCATTCCCAGGTCACGATACGCGCACCTTCCTGGGCCAGTTTCATGCGCGTTTCGCTTTCCATGATTTCGGCGGTGTAGCGCCTGCGCAGGTCGGTCATCGGCAACTCGACCACCTGTGGCTGCTGGATGTTCTGCAAGGCTTCGTCGCCATAGCGCAGCCAGATCCAGTTGACCTTGAGAAAGTCGGCCAATTTACGCAGGTTGTCGTAGTCGATCTCCCCGCCGCGGGTCCATTTGTGCACCGCTGTGCGGGAAATACCCAGGGCCGTGCCCACGGCTTGCAGGGTCAGCTTGTGATGCTCGAGCAGTTCCTTGAGGCGAAAGGCAAAGCTGTTTTCCAACATCGGCAGAGTGTCCTGATCGGGGCCAAGAGCCTGCCAGTATACTCAAGCTGTCAACTTTTGGTTGACGGTGAAACCCGTGGGGCCGCCCCGCAGCCCCGATCGCGCGTTACAGGTCCAGCACCAGGCGTGCCGAGCGTGCCCGCGACACACACAGCATGATGCTCTGCTGGGCAGCCTTTTCGTCATCGCTCAGGTACTGGTCGAAGTGCTCGGCTTCGCCTTCCAGGATGGCGGTTTCACAGGTGCCGCAGACGCCTTCGCGGCACAGGCACTCGACCTTGGCGGCCTTGGACTTCTCGATGGCCTGAAGAATGGTCATGCCTTCTTCCACCTGCAACTCGATGCCCGACTGCGCCAGCACCACGGTGAATGCCGAACCGGTCACCGGGGCTGCGGCAAACTGCTCCCAATGCACGCGTTGCTCGGCAATACCGGCCTTGGCGGCGCAGGCGATGACTGCATCGATCAGTGGTTTGGGGCCGCACACGTACAGGTGCGCGGACGCATCCAGGCCCGCGCACAAGGCCGCCAGGTCAAGCTTGCGATCGAGGCTGTCGATGTAGAAGTGGGTGTTGTCGGCATGCGGGCCGTTGGCCAACTGGGCCTGGAACGCGCCATGTTCCGGGGCGCGGAAGGCGTAGTGCAGTTCGTAGTCGGCGGCGCCGCCTTCGAGCTCGTGCAGTTGTGCCAGGAAGGGGGTAATGCCGATGCCGCCGGCAATCAGCACATGGCGGCCGGCCGCTGGGTCCAGGGCGAACAGGTTGTTGGGCGAGGAGATGGTCAGGCGGGTGCCGACCTGCACCTGCTGGTGCATGAAGGCCGAGCCGCCCTTGGATTGTTCCTCCAGGCGCACGCCAATCTGGTAGCTGCGGGTATCGCGCGGGTCGCTCATCAACGAGTAGGCGTTGCTGAACTGGCTGCCGTCGGCACCCTGCATCTGCACGATGACATGGCTGCCACCGGAGAAGGCCGGCATCGCCGCGCCATCTTCGCGGGCCAGGGTAAAGCGCTTGATCAGCGGCGTGGCCTGTTCCACTTCGGTCACGCACACGCTGAACATTTCATATTTGTTGGCCATGGTTCACCTCGACTGCCAGGGCGCGCGGCAGGCCGTGCCGCGCACCAGTACGTGCAAATGACTCAAGCGGTAGCGATCAATCGTCGAGGTGGGCCACGGCGATCAGGTTGTGGAAGTGGGCAATGCCGTGCTCGCTCATGCCGCTGCGCTCGCGGTCGGCCATGATCCGGCCCTGGCCACGGTAGCCGCGGGATTTCAGGCCCTTCTGCACGCTTTCGACCAGGCGCAGGTCTTCTGGGCGAAACACTTCGCGGTACCAGTTGATCAGCTTCTGTTGCTCCTCGGTGATGTCCGTGTTGAGGAAGTAGATGTCGTAGTGCTGCAGGGTCGTTTCCGCATCCACCGGGAACTCGTAGATCACGGTCATGAAGTTGGCTCCTGGCGGCACGTTGAACATGGTGCACGGCCAGGCCCAGAAGCCGGCGAAGGACGGGTCTTTCACGCTTTCATCGAAGGTGAACGACTGCTCCGACGGTTTTGCCAGGCCGTACTGCAGGGTCCAGTTACCATGCATGCTGTGGCTGTACTGGCCGACGTCTACCGAATCGGAGAAGCCGGGGTGGGCAGGGGCGCAGTGGTAGCACTCAAGGTAGTTGTCGACGATCGACTTCCAGTTGGCCGGGGTGTCGCTGACGAAACGTGCGGCCAGGTGCAGGTCGTCGATCACGCCACAGGCTTCACGCATGCGCGCTTGCAGGCCCGGCAACTGGTCTTCGACCGAGCCTGCGTCCATGTCCATGTTGATGAAGATGAAGCCTGCGTATTCTTCGACGCGCAGCGGCACCAGGGTGGAGTTCTCTTTGTCGAAGTTCACCACGTTGTCGCAGTTACGGGCGTGGGCAAGCTCGCCGTCGAGCTTGAAGGTCCAGGCGTGGTACGGGCAGGTGATGACGTTCTTGGCCTTGCCGCTGCCGCTGAGCAACTGGTGGCCGCGGTGCGGGCAGACGTTGTAGAACGCGCGCAGCACGCTGTCACGACCGCGCACCACGATGATGCTCTCGCCAATCACTTCGCGGGTGATGTAGGCATTGTTCTGCGCCACTTCGCTGCGGTGGCCGACACAGATCCAGCTGCGCGCGAAGATGGCTTCCTTCTCGTGCTCGAAAACCGAGGCCTGGGTGTAGAAGCTGGCAGGGATAGTGAACGCCTCTTCGGCGTTCGCACAGAAATCGGCGGGCAGGCGTTTGAAGTCATTCATGACGGGATCTCACAAGCTCGGTTTATAGTTATTGGTTAACACGTATCTATTGGTTAACAGGCCGGGCAAAAAAATTTGCCGTCGTGGGGCGAGGCCGCCCCACACAGGCCAGTTCAGTTCACTCGTTTCAATGCACGGCGGCGGCACTGCGCGGGGCATGCTTGGCAGGTGTTTCACCGGCCAGGCGCGCTGCCTCTTCCTCGATGCGGTAGGCCGAGACCTGGCCGTAGTCTTCGAACATCCACTTGAAGAAGCCGTAGATCTTCACCAGCAGAATCACCATGAACGGGATCGCCGTCAGTACCACCGCGGTTTTCATGGTCGACAGCGATGCCTTGGCGAACAGCATGGCCAGTGGCACCAGGGTCAGCACCACGCACCAGAACAGGCGATGGGTCGGTGTCGGGTCATCGCCTTCGCGCAGGTTGCGGGTGCTGGTGGCCGCTACCGCATACGCGGCGGCGTCCATGTGCGAGGCGCAGAAGATCGCCATGATGAACAGGTACACACCCAGGAACACCTGGCCCCATGGCAAGGCCAGCAACAGGTGTGTCACCGCCGATTCGCCGCCTTGTTCACTGAGCATTTTCGGCACGTCGATGGCACCGGTGATGAACTGGTGCATGCTGTAGCTTTCCAGCGCGCCGAAGAAGAACCAGCAACCGAAGCTGCCGCCCATCAGCAGGGCCATGACCACTTCCTTGATCTGCCGGCCGCGCGACACGCGGGTCACGAACATCGCCACGCCCGGTGCGTACGACACCCACCAGAGCCAGTAGAACACCGTCCAGTTGCGGGTGAAGGCACCGTCGCCGGCCGGGTCGGTGAACAGGCTCATGTGCACGTAGTTCTGGATCATCAGGCCAATCGAGTTGGCCGTATTGTTGATGGTGAACTGCGTCGGGCCAACCAGCAGTATGACGGCGGCAAATACCAGCGCGCCGATGCACACCATCTTGCTCAGGCGCTGCAGGCCGCCATCGATACCGATGTAGGAGCTGAGCGAGAACATCACCGCGACGGCACCGATCACCAGCAATTGCACGGTGAATGTGTCGGGGGTGCCGGTGAGGTCATGCAGGCCGCGGGTCAAGGTCGAGGCGGTAAGTGCCAGCGATACCGTCAGGGCGCCCATCATGGTCAGCAGGAAGATCAGGTCGACACTGCGGCCAACGGGGCCGGTCGCCTTGAAACCGGTCACCGCTTCGATGATCGAGGCCAGGTTCAGGCCGCTCTTCTTGCGCACGTGGAAGTGATAAGCCATGGCCAGCGAGGCCAGGGCATAGATCGACCAGGCGCTGACGCCCCAGTGGAAGAACGAATAGCCAATGCTGTACTCGAGCGCCTTGGGGGTAGCTGCGGCGATGTTGAGGCCGGGAGTCTGGTAGTAGTAGGCCCATTCCATCACGCCCCAGTACAGGGTCGAGGAACCCATGCCGGCGCAGATGAACATGAACACCCAGGTCGCGGTGGCGTACTCGGGTTTGCCACTGCCCAGGCGGATATTGCCGTACTTGCTGAAGGCCAGGTACAGCACGGCCAGGGTGCTACCGAACACCAGCACCTGGACACTGGTGCCAAAGGTACGGGTGGACAGTTCGAACAGCTGGTTGGCCGCGTGTTCGGCTTCGGCGGGGAACATTGCAAGGCCCAGCACCGTGAGCAGCACGGCGATCAGGCTCATGGTAATCAGGAACACATCAATCTTTTTATTCTTGTGCGACATCATCGTCTCCTGGACGTTGGCGTACTTGTTATACCCGGCAGGCATCCGGGGTGTTGCAGTACCACTCCTTCCTTGGTTGTTAACTAAAGGTTAACGTACATCTAATGGTTAACAGATTTTGCATTTAATCCGCGCCGCTCGCAAGAGGGGGAGGGCCGATTGTCAGACACGTGTGCTAATCGGCCCGGCCGGGTCAGGCTTCGATCAAGGCCGTGATGGCCCGGCCGACTTCCTGGGTGGACTTCTGCCCGCCCATGTCGCGGGTGGTGTCACCGGCGGCAATGACCTGTTCGATGGCCGTGAGGATGTCATCGTGGGCCGCACGGTAGCGCGGGTCGGCGCCGTCGTTGCCGAGGAACTCGAGCATCAGCGCACCGGACCAGATCATCGCGATCGGGTTGGCGATGTTCTTGCCGAAGATGTCCGGTGCCGAGCCGTGTACCGGTTCGAACAGGGACGGGAACTTGCGCTCGGGGTTGAGGTTGGCCGACGGGGCGATGCCGATGGTGCCGGCGCAGGCCGGGCCGAGGTCGGACAGGATGTCGCCGAACAGGTTCGAGGCCACTACCACGTCGAAGCGGTCCGGTTGCAGGACGAAGCGGGCGCAGAGGATATCAATGTGCTGCTTGTCCCAGCTGATTTCCGGATAATTGGCAGCCATGGCCGCCGTGCGCTCGTCCCAGTACGGCATGCTCACGGCCATGCCGTTGGACTTGGTCGCCGAGGTAACGTGCTTGCGCTCGCGGGTTTGCGCGACATCGAATGCGTACTTGAGAATGCGGTCGACACCGCGGCGGGTGAACACCGATTCCTGCAGCACGAACTCGTTCTCGGTGCCTTCGAACATGCGCCCGCCCAGGGACGAGTATTCGCCTTCGGTGTTCTCGCGGATCACCACGAAGTCGATGTCACCGGGCTCGCGGCCTGCCAGCGGGCAGGGTACGCCCGGGAACAGGCGCACCGGGCGAATGTTCACGTACTGGTCGAAGTCACGGCGGAACTTGAGCAGCGAACCCCACAGGGAAATGTGGTCCGGTACCTTGTCTGGCCAGCCGACCGCGCCGAAGTAGAGGGCGTCGAAGCCCTTCAGCTGCTCGAACCAGTCGTCCGGCATCATCTTGCCGTGGGCCAGGTAGTAATCGCAGCTGGCCCACTCGAAGAATTCGAAACTGATGTCCAGGCCATGCTTGCGGGCAGCAGCCTCGACCACGCGGATGCCTTCTGGCAGTACTTCGATGCCGATGCCATCGCCAGGGATTGCTGCAATTCTAAATGTCTTGCTCATGGGGGCGCACTCGTTGTCTAGGGAACAGGTGCGGGCCATGCTATAAGGCCTTGAATCGGAGATAATCTAGCCATTCATGGATTCTTGGAACACGAAGTGTGAATAATCTGCCAAACCTCGACGACCTCAATATCTTCCTCCTGGTGGCCAAACGCGCCAGCTTTGCTGCGGTGGCCGACGAGTTGGGCATGTCGGCGGCGTACATCAGCAAACGCATTCGCCTGCTTGAGCAAAACCTCGAGGTGCGCTTGTTGCACCGCACCACCCGGCGGGTGACGGTCAGCGAGGAGGGCGAGCGGGTGTACCAGTGGGCGCTGCAGATTTTCGACGCGGTGCAGCGCATGGGGGATGACATCAGCGCCCAGCACCGCGAACCGGCGGGGCAACTGCGCATTGCCAGCAGTTTGGGCCTGGGTCGGCGGTTTGTGGCGCCGGCCTTGTCGGAGCTGGCCGAGCGCTACCCACGTCTGGATATTCGCCTGGATGTGCATGACCGCCTGGTGGACTTGATCGAAGAGGGGGTCGACCTGGACATCCGCGTGGGCAATACCATTGCGCCCAACCTGATCGCCAAGCGCCTGGCCAGGAACCGCCGGGTACTCTGTGCCGCGCCGGGATACCTGGCGCGCCACGGCACGCCGAAAGTGCTGGCCGACCTGGGCAGCCATGACTGCCTGGTGATCAAGGAACGTGACCACCCGTTTGGTATCTGGCAGCTGGAGGGCCCTGATGGCGAAGAGAGCGTGCGGGTGACCGGGGGCTTGTCGAGCAACCACGGCGAGGTGGCCCACCAGTGGTGCCTGGATGGGCGCGGCATCTTGCTGCGGTCCTGGTGGGATGTGCACGACAGCTTGCTGGATGGGCGGCTGGTGCAGGTGTTGGCGGACTATCACCAGCCGGCGGATATCTGGGCCGTATACACCTCGCCACTGGCAAGCTCGGCCAAGGTGCGGGTGGCGGTTGAGTTCTTCCGTCGGTATTTTGCCGAGCGGTATAGCTTGCCGGAGTAGGGGGTGGGGGTGGGGCATGCCTTGGTTCTTGCAGCGCCTGGGAGATCGAGCGCCGCCCGCGCGGCGCTTCGCGGGGCAAGCCCGCTCCCACATCTGTTTCGGGCCAATGAGGCCTGCGGCATTTGCGCGCGACCGCCTTGTTTGTACGACGCGATATTGAGGCGGGCACCAAGGGGCCGCGCGCCAATGCCTCAGGAATAATTGGCCCGAAACAGATGTGGGAGCGGGCTTGCCCCGCGAAGCGCCGCGCGGGCGGCGCTCGATCTCCCAGGCGCTGTAAGAACCAAGGCATGCACCCGCCCCCCCATCGCCCTTACCTGACAGGCACCCGGCTAACCGCCTTGATTTCCCGCAAGGCCAAGCTCGACTGAATCGAAGCAATGCCCGGTTGCCGACGCAACACTTCCTCGACAAAGCGCCCATAGCTCTCCAGGTCGGTCGCCAGCACCGTCAGCACATAGTCAGCCTCACCCGTCACCTTGTGGCACGACAACACCTGCGGCAGCTTCAAGATCACCTGCTCGAAGTCATCAGGCGCTTCGGCCGAATGGTTGCCAAAGCGCACCTGGGCAAACGCCATGACGTCATACCCCAGTTTCTTGCGGTCCAGGTTGGCCTGGTAGTCCTTGATCAGCCCCAACTCCTCCAGGCGCTTGCGCCGGCGCCAGCAGGGCGTGACGGTCATCGACAAGCGCTCGCCCAGGGCGGCGCTGGACAAGGTGCCGTCCTCCTGCAGCAAGCGCAGCAGCTCGCGGTCTACCTCGTCCAGTTCTTCGTAAGCAAAAGCTTTGCTCATCTTGTGGCTACCGGCTGAATATTTTGCTCAAGCATCCGGTTTGCCTGAGCATAAAGCAAAGCATTTTCACTGCTCTCTCGCGAAAATTGGTTATCCGATAACACCTTGAAAAAGGACATTCGCGTGCTGACAGTCTTTAGCCACAATCATCGCTTGCACCATGGCTCCGAGCTCAAGGACGGGGCAATCACACCCTCATTCGAAAACCCCCAGCGTGCCGACACGGTGCTGGCTCGTGTCCAGGCCACGGGCCTGGGCGATGTCATCGCCGAGCAGGCCTTCGACCGTGCCTGCTACGTCGCGGCGCACAGCGAGCGCTACGTGAGCTTTCTGGAAAATGCCTGGGCAGAATGGACGGCCACCGGCAAGACCCATGATGCGCTACCGCTGGTATGGCCGGTGCGCGACCTGGCCATCGACCGAGAACCGGGCTTCATCGACGGCAAGCTGGGCTTCTACGCCATGGACGCCGGCGCGCCGATTACCGGCGGCACCTGGGAGGCCGTGCGCAGCAGCGCCAACGTGGCCCTGACCGGCATGCAACGGGTCATCGATGGCGCGCACAGCGCCTTCGCCTTGTGTCGCCCACCCGGGCACCATGCGGCCCGTGAGTACATGGGCGGCTACTGCTACCTCAACAACGCCGCCATTGCCGCCGAACGCTGCCTGAGCCAGGGCGCGCAGCGGGTGGCCGTGCTGGACGTGGACTTTCACCACGGCAACGGCACGCAGAACATCTTCTACGACCGCCCCGATGTGTTCTTCGCGTCGATCCACGGTGACCCGCACTTCTGCTACCCGTACTTCTCCGGCTATGCCCACGAACAGGGCTCGGGGGCGGGCGAGGGCTTCACTGCCAACTACCCGCTGAACAAGGGCACCGCCTGGGCGCAGTATCGGCAGGCCTTGCAGGAGGCGCTCAAGCGCGTTGTCGCGCACCAGCCCGACTTTCTCGTCGTATCCCTTGGCGTCGATACCTTCGAGGACGACCCGATCAGCCACTTCAAGCTCACCAGCGAAGACTTCCTGCGCCTGGGCGCCGAGATCGCCCGTGCGGGTATCCCGACGCTGTTCGTGATGGAGGGCGGCTACATGGTCGACGAAATCGGCATCAATGCCGTCAACACCCTGCAAGGTTTCGAAAGCGCCTGTTGATAGCACGTGCAAATAGCACCGGGGCAAGGCCTGTGCGGGCCTTGCCCCTGGCACCCATTCCAACAATAAAAAGAGGTCGCTCATGCAAGACATGTCCGCAAGCCTTGAGCAAAGCAAACCTGCAGATTCGCCCCGTGACGGGCACCTGAAACGCACGCTGGAAAACCGCCACATCCAGTTGATTTCTATCGGTGGCGCCATCGGCACCGGCTTGTTCATGGGGTCGGGCAAGGTCATCGCGCTGTCCGGCACCTCCATCCTGCTGGTCTACGCCATCCTGGGTTTCTTCGTGTTCTTCGTCATGCGGGCGATGGGCGAACTGCTGTTATCCGACCTGCGTTTCAAATCTTTCGCCGACATCGTCGCCCATTACCTGGGGCCGCGCGCAGGCTTCGTGCTGAGCTGGTCGTACTGGTTGAGCTGGAGTGTGGCGGTGGTCGGTGATGTGGTGGTCGTGGCCGGGTTCTTCCAGTACTGGTATGCGGACGTGCCCGCCTGGATACCGGCGTTCCTCACCCTGTTCGTGCTGCTGGGCCTGAACATGCTGGCGGTGCGAATCTTCGGCGAAGTGGAGTTCTGGTTCGGGATCATCAAAATCGTCGCCATCGTCCTGCTGATCATCACTGCAGCCGTAATGATCGCCACCGCCTATGTATCACCCAATGGGGTGGTCGCCTCGCTTGCCAATGTGGTGGCGCCAGGCACGGTGCTGCCCCATGGCATCAGCGGCTTTTTTGCAGGGTTCCAGATTGCCGTGTTTTCCTTCGCCGGCACCGAGCTGATCGGTACCACTGCGGCCGAGGCAAAGAACCCGCACCGCTCGCTGCCCAAGGCCATCAACACCATTCCCTTGCGCATCCTGCTGTTCTACATCCTGGCACTGGTGTGCATCATCAGCGTGGTTTCGTGGGCAGAAGTACCGGCCAACCGCAGCCCCTTCGTCGAGCTGTTCCTGCTGGCCGGCTTCCCGGCTGCCGCCGGCATGCTCAATTTCGTGGTGCTGACCTCGGCGGCGTCCTCAGCCAACAGCGGCGTCTATTCCGGGTGCCGGATGCTCTTCGGCCTCGCCGAGCGGCGTAACGCACCGGCCATCTTCGCCAGGCTTTCGGCACTCAGCGTGCCGGTGTACAGCTTGCTGTTCTCCGGGGTGTGCATGCTGACCGGGTTGACCTTGCTGTTCATCATCCCCGAGGTGATGACGGTGTTCACGCTGATCTCGACCATCTCGGCGATCCTGGTGATCTTCACCTGGTCGATGATTCTTGCCGCGTACCTCGCCTACCGCAAACGCAACCCGGCCGCGCACCAGGCGTCGACGCTCAAGCTGCCAGGTGGCGTACCCATGGCCGTCACGTCGCTGGTTTTCCTCGGCTTCGTGCTGGTGTTGCTGGCCCTGGAGCCGGATACGCGGATGGCGCTGTGCGTGATGCCGTTGTGGTTCGTCTTCCTGCTGCTGGCCTATCGCCGGCGCACGGCTTAACGCCCCTTGGCCAGGTAGGCGGCATACTCCTCATCCGGCACCATGCTGCCACCGGTGCCCCACACCAGGTGCGTGGCGTTGGCCATGCGTTGCGCCGTCAGCCCCCTGCGCGCCAGGTACTGCGGCGCTTGCAGCACCTGCAGCATGCCGGGCATGCCGGCCAGCGCCGAGGGCTCCAGCCGTACCTGCTCCAGGTCATGGGCCAGTACCAACAGTTGGTACAGACGCTCGTCCGTTACCGTGTAGTAGCCATCCAGCAAGCGTTGCATGGCCTTGCCGACGAAACCGGAAGGGCGGCCCACCGCCAGGCCGTCGGCGGCGGTGACGTTGTCGATGCCGAAGTCCTGCACGCTGGTCTGGTCATGCAGGCCGGTGTAAACGCCAAGGAACATGCAGGGCGAATGGGTCGGCTCGGCGAAGAGGCAGTGCACATGGTCGCCAAACACCAGCTTCAAGCCAAACGCCACTCCGCCAGGCCCGCCGCCCACGCCGCAGGGCAGGTAGACGAACAGCGGGTGTTCGGCGTCGACCTTGATACCGGCGGCGTTGAATTGGCCCAGCAAGCGTTCGGCTGCCACGGCATAACCGAGGAACAGGTGCGGCGAGTTTTCGTCATCGACGAAGTAGCACGCAGGGTCTGCCGCGGCCTGCTGGCGGCCTTGCTCCACCGCAACGCTGTAGTCGGACGGGTACTCGATCACGTTCACGCCGTTGGCGCGCAGCTTGTCCTTTTTCCACTGCCGCGCATCGGAAGACATGTGCACCGTGGCCTGGAAGCCCAGCCGGGCACTCATGATGCCGATCGACAGGCCCAGGTTGCCGGTGGAGCCGACGGCCACTTTGTACTGGCTGAAGAACTGCCGGGCTGGGTCGCTGGCCAGTACCCGGTAATCGCTGTGCAGGGTGATCAGGCCGGCCGCCAGCGCCAGGTCTTCGGCATGCTTGAGCACTTCGTGGATGCCGCCGCGGGCCTTGATCGAGCCAGAGATGGGTAGCTCGCTGTCGGCCTTGAGCCAGAGTGAGCCGCTGGGCGCGAGGCCGGCTGCTTGCTGCAAGGCGTGTTGCAAAGTTGGCAGCGGGCGAATCGGTGATTCGATGATGCCGCCAGAGGCGGCGGTGTCTGGGAACACCGTGGCCAGGTACGGAGCGAAGCGCAGCAGCCGGGCACTGGCTGCGTGCACGTCGGCGGCAGTCAGGCCGACGTCTTCCAAGGCCTCTGCGGTTGGCGCGATGCCAGGGTTGAACCAGCAGGTTTCGCGCAGTGCCACCAGGTCCTCGACCAAGGGGTGGGAGGCGTACCAGGCGTCTAGTGTTTTGCCGTGAATCATTCCATTGCTCCTGTGGTGTTGCTGTCTGGGAACTGCATATACCTCCCGGTATATGGACAGCCCGCTGCCTGCCGAATAGCTTAACCGTCGACGGGGCGCACCTTGCATGCGCGATAAAAACAATTACGCCCCCGTGTCTTTCAGTCCTGCCAACCCTATAACGCTTACAAGAATGAGGCGGCAAATGGAAAACATCGGCACCTATGTCATCTACGTCATCATGGTGTGCGCGGTACTGGGCGCCGTGGCATCCATCTACAACCCGGAGGGTGAACTGGGCCAGGAATTCATCGCCGGCCTGCACAGCATTGGCCCGATCTTCATCCCCGTGGCTGGCATCATGGCGGCAATCCCGTACATATCCGCAGGCATCAGCCAGCTCATCGCGCCGCTGTTCCTGGCGTTGGGCGCCGACCCAGGGATTGCCGGGCCGATCTTCATCGCCTCTGACATGGGCGGCTACCAGTTGGCCAAGGCCCTGGCGCAAAGCCCGGAAGGCTGGATCCTCGGCCTGATCACCGGCTTCCAGTCCGGTTCGACGATCATCTTCGTGATCCCGGTGGGGCTGGCCATGCTGCGCAAGGTCGACCACAAGTACATGGCCTTGGGGATCATGGCCGGCTTGTTGACCATTCCCGTCAGCATCATGGTAATCGCCATGACCATGCAACTGCTCGGCTTGGATGTTCGGCCGGACATCGCCACCACCGGCGCGGCCACCCAGGCGCTGCATTTCACCTGGCCGATGCTGGTGCGCAACCTGATGCCGTTGATTCTGTTCTGTATCGTGCTGGCCGCCGCGCTGCGCTACTTCCCGACGCTGATGGTGTACCTGTTCCTCAAGCTCGGTCAGTTCATGTATATCGGTGTGGTGCTGGTGCTGGTGGCCTCCATCGTCCAGTACTTCACCGGCTTTTTCAGCGCTGTGTTCGGTAGCTGGGGCTTCGCCCCGATCATCGCTGATGCTGACGACCAGTTCCGCGCGCTGGAAATTGCCGGCTACGTTGGCCTGATGCTGTGTGGGGCGTTCCCCATGGTGCACCTGCTCAAGCGCTTTCTGGCACGGCCCATCGAGCGGGTCGCCTCGCGGTTCGGCATGTCCGGGGTCGGCGCCGCCGGGGTGCTGGCCGCCTCGGCCAACATTCTGGCCATGTTCAGGCTGGTGAGCGAGATGCCGCCCAAGGACAAGGTGCTGGTGATCGCCTTCTCGGTGTGCGCCGCCTTCACCTTCGGCGACCACATGGCCTTCTCCGCCAACTTCCAGCCCTCGCTGATTCTGCCGCTGATCATCGGCAAGCTCAGCGGTGGCCTGTTCGCCATGCTGCTCGCCAGTTGGCTGGCCGTACCCAAGGCTGTGGAGATGGGGCGCGAGGACGATGCCGCCAGTGCCTACAAGGTAGCCGCCGAACCGTCCTGACCGAAAAACGTCGCCGACATGATCCGGAGCGCCCAGGGCGCCCCGGATTTTGTGCTTTTTGCGGTGCAGGGCGGTAAGTTGCCCAGGGGCTTGTGTGCACGACAGCGGGGTGAGTGATGACATTGGAAGAAGCGAACAGGCTGGCGGCGGTGATCGATGCGATCGGCACGGAGGCTTTGGGGCCGGCCATCGATGCGCTCTTGCGCGCAAAACTGGCATTCGAGATGAGCTGTGGTTATCTGTTCAAGTTCAACCAGCATGCGCTGCTGGTGCATAACGGCTACAACGATTCGGTGTCCGAGCGCACCCTGAACGCCTACGTGCGGGGCGGCTACCTGCTCGACCCGTTCTATGTCGCCTGCGTCAACGAGCACCCAGGCGGGCTCTGGCGCATGAGCGAGCTGGCGCCCGACAGTTTCTATGCTTCAGGCTTTTCCATCTCCAAGGACATCCACCCGTGCGTGTCGTCCGACTACGGCACCTCGGTGGAGGAGGTGGGCTTCATCATTGCGCTGCGGCCTCAGGTGGCCGTCGTCTACTCGCTGATGCGCAACTTCAGCAGTGGCAGCTTCAGCGAAGACGACATGCAGGTGCTGGCTGCCATGGCGCCCGTGCTGGCCTCGGTGCTGGGCCAGCATTGTCGGCTGCGCTACGCCGATTACCTGCGCGATGCGCCTGCCGAGGGCGGGGTGCTGGAAGATGCCTTTGTCGAGATTTTGCAGGGGCAGTTGACCGAGACCCAGCGCTACATCGCCAAGTTGCTGTTGCAGGGGCACAGCAATGCGTCGATTGCCAGGCAACTGAACATCTCGGATGGCACGGTGAAAGTGCACAAGCACAATATCTACCAGCGGCTGGAGATCTCCACCAACGCCGAACTGTTTCGCCTGTTCATCGATTACCTGGCCAAGGCCTGAACGCCTGAAACGCACAACGCCCGAGGGGCTGCCTCGGGCGTTGTGCCAAGCGTTGCGGCTTACTTGAACAGCGGGCTGAGGTGCTCGCTCAGGTAGATACCCTGGGGGTCGAGCTGGCGGCGCAGGTTGCGAAAATCCTGGGCACGGGGGTAGAGGGCACTGACGTCGTCACCGGTCAGAAAGTGCAGCTTGCCCCAGTGCGGCCGAGCGCCGTATGCGCGCAGGATCTGGTCGACCGCACGCAGGTAGTCCCAGTAGTCGGTGCCCGGCTGGCCAGACACCGAAATGGTCACGCTGTCCTGCTCGAAGAACGGGCTCATCCAGGCGCCGTCGCCGGCGGTGAAGCGGTACTCGATGGGGTAAATCGCCTCGGGGAAGTCCTCGAGCATCAGCTTGCGCACGGCCCGCAAGGCTTCCTTGCTGTGCCGGAGGGGCACGGCATATTCCAGTTCATGGAAGTTGGGCAGGTACTCGATCGGGTACACGTCCGAGCTGTAGGCGACTTTCTCGAATTCGCTTTCCCAGGCCGGGCGGTCGGTGATGTCCATGACTTTCACCTCGCACACATCGGTGGTGCGCCCACTGGTGGAGGTTACCGCCGTGTCCGGCAGGCAGTAGCAGTGCCGGCTCTGCTCGTAGGGGCACCAGAAGAAGCTGAAGTGGCGGTGCGTGCGCGCCAGTTCATCGTGCTTGTCCATCACGCTTTCGAAGTCTTCACGCCAGATGCGTTCGTGCAGGTTGAAGCTGTCGGTCACCTGCAAGGTCAGTTCCGACACGATCCCCAGCACGCCCAGCGATACTCGGCTCGCCTGCAGCAGGTCGGGCGTACTTTCATCCACCACGATGATCTCGCCATTGGGTTGAACCAGCTTCAGGCCAACGATCGACGAAGCCAGGTTGCCCAAGGTCAGGCCGGTGCCGTGGGTGCCCGTGGTCAGGGCGCCGGCGATCGACTGGCTGTCGATGTCGCCCTGGTTGACCATCGACAGGCCGGCCGCCCGCAGCGCCTTGCCGAAGGCGTTGATGGTGGTGCCGGCGGCTGCGGTAACGCGTTTTTGCTCAAGGTCGATGTGGCGCACACCGCTCATGTTGCCCAGCGACAGGTGCAGGCCGTTGGTCAGCGCCACCGGGGTAAACGAATGCCCGGAACCCGCCACGCGCACGTTCATGCCATTGGCGCTCGCCTGGCTGACCAGGGTGCACAGCTCGTCTTCGCTGGAGGGGGCGCCACGTGCCGCGCGGATACACGACTGGTTGCCCGCCCAGTTGCGCCAGTGCGCCTGGTCGAGCCCGAACTCGTTGATGTGCATGTTGTTCGATGAGGTGCTCACGTTGCTCTCCTGCCCATTATTATTGTGATCAGATGGCGGTGTAGCCGTTGTCGGCAAACAGGTGGGTGCCGTTGACGAAACTGGCATCGTCGCTGGCCAGGAACAAGGCCGCGGTGGCCACCTCCGAGGGTTGGCACAAGCGCCCCTGGGCCGCGGCGATCGCGTGTTCGCTGACATCTACCCCGTGCTTGCGCAGCATGTCGATTTCGCGCAGGCCGTGGTCGGTGGCGATGAAGCCCGGGCAGATCGCATTGGCACGGATGCCGCGGTCGCGGAACTCCACGGCGATGGCCCTGGCGAACATGTGCGTGGCGCCTTTGCTGGTGCAATACAGCACCTCCATGGGCGTGCCCACCACCGCCGAAATCGACGACGTGCAGACGATGCTGCCACCGCCCGCCGAGAGCATGCCCGGCAATACCGCCTTGGTGACCAGGAACATGCTTTTCACGTTCACGGCCATGATCCGGTCCCACTCTTCTTCGCTGGTTTCCAGGAAGGGCACGGCGGCCAGGATGCCGGCGTGGTTGAGCAACACGGTGATTGGCCCGAACGCTTGTTCCACGGCCGCGACTGCGGCTTTGACCTGCTGCGCGTCGGACACATCGGCGGGTGCGAACAGCACGTGATGGCCGGCATCGCGCAATTGCCGAGCCACCTCGGCGCCTTTGCTGCCCGGCAAGTCGACGATACCGACCCGCGCCCCCTCTGCCGCGAACAGTTGCGATGCGGCCAACCCGCACCCTCCCGCGCCGCCTGTAATCAGCGCGACCTTGCCATTGAGACGTCCCGTCATGTTCGACTCCGCGCTGCGCCGGAAACCGGCGCAGCAATGGTTTTCTATTGAGTGTTTGTGATGCCTCGGCACTGTGCGATCGCGTGTCGGAGCATGAAACACTTCAACGGGAACCTCCATATACCGAAGGGTATACGGGGCAGGTCAGGGGGTCTGTTGGGCAATCAACGCCAGGCAGCGCTGCACGATCGGGCTCACATCGCCCTTGCGACGGCTGAGAATGATCGGGCTGACGGCACTGCTGTCGAGCAAGCCGACATACGCGATGTCGGTGCGGTGCTGCTGTTGCACAGAAGACGGCACCAGGGTAACGCCGAGCCCGACCGCGACCAGGCCGATGGCGGTCTGCAGTTCGTTGGCCCATTGGCTGATCTTCAGGGTCATGCCGTGATGGGCGAACAGTGCCAGCACATGGTCGGCGTAGCTGGGCCGGGGGTTGGCCGGGTAGAGGATGAAGGGCTCCTTGGCCAGTTGGGCGAGGGTCAGTGGGTTGCCCGTCAGCGGGTGGCCCTTGGGCAACACCGCGACCAGTGGGTCTTCGCACAGCACCTGCTGGAGGATGGCCGGGTCATCGATACGAATACGGCCGAAGCCGATATCGATGCGGCCACTCTTGAGCGCCTCGACCTGCTGCAGCGTGGTCATCTCGCTCAAGCCCAGCTCCAGCTCGCTGTCCTGGCGCAACTCGCGGATCAGCTCTGGCAGCACGGTGTACAAGGTCGAGGGGGCAAAGCCGATGCCCAGCCACTGGCGTTGCCCCTGGCCGATGCGGCGGGTGTTGTCGCTGATGTTCTCCAACTGCTGCAGCACGGTGCAGGTCTGCTCGTAGAAAAACCGCCCGGCCTCGGTCAGGCGCAGCGGGCGCTCACGCACCACCAGCAACGTGCCGAGCTGGTCTTCGAGCTGGCTGATCTGTCGGCTCAGCGGCGGCTGGGCGATATGCAGCAGCTCGGCGGCGCGGGTGAAGTTCAGTGTTTCGGCCAGCACCTTGAAATAGCGAAGGTGGCGCAGCTCCATCAGACCTCCAGGGTATGGTGGGAGATTCATTTGATATTGGACGGCCGGCAGGTTGTCGCGCAATGCTTGATTAATCAAGTAAATGCAGTGTCGGGCCCGCAGTGTGCGGCCCGACCAGACGGGACCTGCCGACCATGACCAACGCCCTGATCGAACGTGTAGACGCCATTATCGTCGACCTGCCGACCATCCGCCCACACAAGCTGGCAATGCACACCATGCAGCAGCAGACCCTGGTGGTCTTGCGCCTGCGCTGCAGCGACGGCGTCGAAGGTATCGGCGAGGCCACCACCATCGGTGGCCTGGCCTATGGCTACGAGAGCCCCGAGGGTATCAAGGCCAACATCGACGCGCACCTGGCGCCGGCCCTGATCGGCCTGCCGGCAGACAACATCAATGCCGCCATGCTCAAGCTGGACAAGCTGGCCAAGGGCAACACCTTTGCCAAGTCGGGTATCGAAAGTGCCTTGCTCGATGCCCAGGGCAAGCGCCTGGGCCTGCCGGTCAGCGAACTGCTGGGCGGCCGCGTGCGTGACAGCCTGGAAGTGGCCTGGACCTTGGCCAGCGGCGACACCGCCCGCGATATCGCCGAAGCCCAGCACATGCTGGAAATCCGCCGCCACCGCGTGTTCAAGCTGAAGATCGGCGCCAACCCGGTGGACCAGGACCTCAAGCACGTGGTGGCGATCAAGCGCGAGCTGGGCGACAGCGCCAGCGTGCGGGTCGACGTCAATCAGTACTGGGACGAGTCCCAGGCCCTGCGCGCTTGCCAGGTGCTGGGCGACAACGGCATCGACCTGATCGAACAGCCGATCTCGCGGATCAACCGGGGCGGTCAGGTGCGCCTGAATCAGCGCAGCCCGGCACCGATCATGGCTGACGAATCGATCGAAAGCGTCGAGGACGCCTTCAGCTTGGCCGCCGACGGCGCGGCCAGCATCTTCGCCCTGAAAATTGCCAAGAACGGCGGCCCCCGTGCGGTGCTGCGCACTGCGCAGATCGCCGAAGCAGCCGGTATCGCCCTGTACGGCGGGACCATGCTCGAAGGCTCGATCGGCACCCTGGCTTCGGCCCACGCGTTCCTCACCTTGCGCCAATTGACCTGGGGCACCGAGCTGTTCGGGCCGCTGCTGCTGACCGAAGAAATCGTCAACGAGCCACCGCAGTACCACGACTTCCAGCTGCACATTCCACACACACCGGGCCTTGGCCTGACCCTGGACGAGCAGCGCCTGGCGCGCTTCGCCCGCCGCTGATCTTGCAACTGAACGCCTAAGGAGAACCCGCATGCTGTTCCACGTGAAGATGACCGTGAAACTGCCGGTCGACATGGACCCGGCCAAGGCCGCCCAGCTCAAGGCCGACGAAAAGGAACTGGCCCAGCGCCTGCAACGCGATGGCACCTGGCGCCACCTGTGGCGCATCGCCGGGCACTACGCCAACTACAGCGTGTTCGACGTCCCCAGCGTCGAGGCCCTGCACGATACCCTGATGCAACTGCCGCTGTTCCCCTACATGGAGATTGAAGTGGACGGCCTGTGCCGGCACCCTTCGTCGATCCACAGCGACGACCGTTGAGTCGTCCCTGACTACCTGACAAGAACAATACGAGGTAAGCAAAATGACCGTGAAGATTTCCCACACTGCCGAGATCCAGTCGTTCTTCGAGAGGGCCGCAGGCCTTGGGCACGCCGAGGGTAACCCGCGCTTCAAGCAGATCATCCTGCGCGTGCTGCAGGACACTGCCCGCCTGATCGAAGACCTGGAAGTGAGCGAGGATGAGTTCTGGCATGCCGTGGACTACCTCAACCGCTTGGGCGGTCGCAATGAGGCAGGGCTGTTGGCGGCGGGCTTGGGTATCGAGCACTTCATCGACCTGCTGCAGGATGCCAAGGATGCCGAAGCCGGCCTCACCGGCGGCACCCCGCGTACCATCGAAGGCCCGCTGTATGTTGCTGGTGCGCCTGTCAGCCAAGGCGAAGCGCGCATGGACGACGGCACCGACCCGGGCGTGGTGATGTTCCTCCAGGGCCAGGTATTCGATACCGAGGGCAAGCCGTTGGCGGGCGCTACCGTCGACCTGTGGCACGCCAATACCCAGGGCACCTACTCGTACTTCGATTCGAGCCAGTCCGAGTACAACCTGCGCCGGCGCATCATCACCGATGCCGAAGGCCGCTACCGCGCCCGCTCGATCGTGCCGTCTGGCTATGGCTGCGACCCACAAGGGCCGACCCAGGAATGCCTGAACCTGCTCGGCCGCCATGGCCAGCGCCCGGCGCACGTGCATTTCTTCATCTCGGCGCCGGGGCATCGCCACCTGACCACGCAGATCAACTTCGCGGGTGATCAGTACCTGTGGGACGACTTCGCCTATGCCACCCGCGACGGGCTGATCGGTGACCTGCGCTTTGTCGAGGATGCAGCGACGGCGCGTGACCGAGGCGTGCAAGGTGACCGCTTTGCCGAGCTGGCGTTCGACTTCCAGTTGCAGCCTGCCAAGGCGCCTGAGGCGGAAATCCGCAGCCATCGGCCGCGTGCCTTGCAAGACGGCTGAGATCAGGGGTTGCGTGCGCTTGTGAGATGACCGCAAGCGCGTTTCTACAGGATTTATCGTTTGTGCCTGGGCCTTTCCGTGCGGGGAGGGTCCGGGCTTTTTTGTGGGTTATCGAGCGCCGCCCGCGCGGCGCTTCGCGGGGCAAGCCCGCTCCCACATTTGTTTCAGGCCAGTTATTCTTGAGGTATTGGCGCGCGGCCCCTTGGTGCCTGTCCCGATATCGCGTCGGACAAACAAGGCGGTCGCGCGCAAATGCCACAGGCCGCATTGGCCCGAAACAGATGTGGGAGCGGGCTTGCCCCGCGAAGCGCCGCGCGGGCGGCGCTCGATCTGATAGGCGCTGAAAATGCCAAGCCAGGCACCCGGTGCCCCCAACCCCTCAGCCCCCGACCGGATGCTCGCGTTGCATGCTCTGCCGGAAGCACTTGCAGCCTTTGGCCAGCAGCACGATGGCCAGCAACGACGCGGCGAAGCTGACGATCGACATCGACGAACCGACTGCTGCCGGCACACCGAAGTAGCGGTCGGTAATCAGCGCCACCAACGTGGTCCCCAACCCCAGACCCAGCAGGTTGCTGATCAACAGGAACACCGCCGATACCTGCGCACGTACCTGGTTCGGCGAGAGGATCTGCATGGCTGCAGTGGACGCCGGCATAGGGAACGAGGCGAAGAACATGGCCGGCACCAGCAAGGTCACCGACAGCCACAGCTGGTCCACCTGCGAATACAGCACGGCCGGTACGATCATGCCCAACGCGCCAATCACCCCGGTGCGCATGGCCGCATCGCTACGCCCACGCTTGGCCAGGTGGTCGGTCAGCCAACCGCCGAATACCACCCCCGTGGTGTTGGCCAACAGCAAGATGGTGCCGAGCATGAAACCGGCCTGCTCAGGGCTCATGCCGAACTTGCGGATGTACAGCGCGGGTGTCCAGCTCATCATGCAGAACAGTGCCATGGCGTAGAACGAGAAGCCCAGGTAGTGGCAGCTGAAGGTCGCCCGGTGACGGCCGATGAAACGCAGGCCATCGGTGAGTTTCACTTTGCGTACGTTACCGTCTGCATCCAGCTGCGCGCCCTTGCGCTCCGGGTTGCGCACCGTCAGCCAGATCAGCAGGCCAACGATCACACCGGGCAAGCCGACAATGAAGAACGCCAGTTGCCAGGCCTTCATGGCGCCCAGGAACGCCACCTCGATGGTTTGTGCGTCCTTGAGCAAGGTAATCACGTAGCCGCCGACCAGAAAGGCAATGCCACCACCAACGAACGAGCCGATGGAGTAGATGCCCACTGCGCGGCCGAGCTTTTCCTTGGGGAACAGGTCACTGAACATCGAATAGGCCGAAGGCGACAGCGCCGCTTCGCCGACCCCTACGCCGATACGGGCGAGGAACATCTGCGTGAAATTCTTGCTCAGGCCGCAGGCGGCCGTGGCGAAGCTCCAGAAAATCACCCCGACCGCGATGATGCGTGGCCGCGAGAAGCGGTCGGCCAAGTAGGCGATGGGCATGCCCATGAAGGCGTAGAACAGCGAGAACGCCAGGCCGTGCAGCAGGCTGAACTGGGTATCGCTCAGTTGCAGGTCGGCCTTGATCGGTTCGATCATCAAGGCCAGGATCTGCCGGTCAACGAACGAGAAGATGTAGGCCACCATGCACAGCAGGACCACATACCATTCGTAGACGTAGCGTTTTTTGCTTGGCTTGAGGTGTTGCGCTTGGGTGAGGGTGTTCATGCACGCGAGCTCCTGATTTGGACAGCCCTGATGTGGAAAGCCTGACGGCCTCATCGCAGGAGCAGGCTGCTCCTGCCAAGGGGGCTACCGTCAGTTATTTTCTGCAGCGGCCTGTGGCTTGATGGAAATCACCGCCAGGGTGGTAATCGCGCCCATCACCATGAGCATCACCGACACCGGCCAGGCGTCCTTGTACACGCTGAACAGTGCGGTCGCCGCCAGTGGCGCCAGGCCACCCGAGAAGATCGAGGCAATCTCGTGCCCCATGGCCAGCCCCGAATAACGCACCTTGGCCGGGAACAGCTCACCCATCAGCGCGGGCTGGGTGCCGATCATGGCGCCGTGACAGAAGGCCATGCCCAGCAGCGCCGCCAGGTACACCCACACTGGCGAGTGGGTATCGAGCATCCAGAAGAACGGGAACGCCAGCACCATCAAGCCGACCGAACCAATGGCATACACCACCCGCCGGCCAATGATGTCCGACAGCCAGCCCCAGAACACGATGGTGCCGGCCTCGACGATCATCGCCACCATCACGCTGGCCAGCACCAGCTGGGTATCCAGCCCGGTGAACTTGGCATAGGCGATGGTGAAGGCCAGGAACAGGTAGGCACTGCCGTTCTCGGCGATGCGGATACCCATGGCCTGCAGCACCGCCTTGGGGTGCTTGCGCAGCACTTCCATGGCCGGCATGTGCTCGGGTTTGTCCTGCTGGGCCTGCTCTTCGACGAAGGCCTTGCTCTCTGGCAGGCTGCGGCGGATGTACACGCCCACACCAAAGATCAGGATGCTGGCCAAGAAGGGCACCCGCCAGCCCCAGCTCATCATGTCGTCGACCGGCAGCATCTGCACCAGGTAGAACGCTGCGGCAGACATCACGAACCCGCCGGAAACACCCAACTGGCTCCAGGCCGCATAGAACCCGACCCGGTCCTTGGGCGCATTCTCGCTCAGCAGCAGCACGCCGCCGCCCCATTCGCCGCCCGACGCGACGCCTTGCAGCACGCGCAAAATGACCAGGCAGGCGGGGGCCAGGTAGCCGGCCTGCTCGAAGGTGGGCAGCAACCCCATGGCAAAGGTTGCCGCACCCATGATCGCCAGGGTCATCACCAGGGCCTTCTTGCGCCCGGCCTTGTCGCCGATGTGGCCGAAGATCAGGCCACCCAGCGGGCGTGCCAGAAAGCCCACGGCGAAGCCTGCGAACGAGGCCATGGTGCCGAGCACCGGGTCGGTGCCGGCGGGGAAGAACAGCGGGGCGAAAATCAGCGCCGCCGCCGTGCCATAGAGGAAGAAGTCATACCATTCCAGGGCGTTGCCCAGGACCGAGGCAATGACGATGCGGCGCATGGTGCGCGGGTCGGTATCACGGGTGATGTTAGTGTTCAGGTTACTCATGAGCCATCTCCATGCGGGCCGGTCACCAGAACTTCCAGGTGTAGGAAGTGATCAGGCGATACTCGTTGTAGTCGTTGCCGTACTGTTGCTGGGTACGCATGTTCTTGAGGTCGAAGGCCAGGTCCTTGAGCGGGCCGCTCTGGACCACATAGCTGAGCATGATGTCGCGCTCGCTTTCCTGGTCCCGTGCAAGGCCCGGGCCGCGGTCGATGTCGGTGCCTTTGATGTAGCGGGTGAACAGCTTCAGCCCGGGCAGGCCGATGGCGGCGAAGTTGTAGCCGTAGCGCACCGACCAGCTGCGTTCGTCCGGGCGAATGAACGGCAGGCCTGCCCAGTTCGGCAACCACAGCTGCGGCACGTAGCCGTTGAGCGTCGGGAACACGGTGTCGCCGGTCATGCGCTGGTAGCTGAGGCCCAGCATGTGCCCGCTTTTTTCCAGGGTGACCAGGCCGAAGTAGGCGCGGTTATCCACGGCGCCGCTGCGCGCGGCGCCGTCTTCGCGGTTGTTGAAATAGCCGACGTCGGTTTTCAACTGGTAACCATCGGCAAACTTCAGGGCGTGCTTGATGCCACCGTAGTCCTGCTTGTAGATGTCGTTGAGCACGCCATGGAAGTAGCTGGCTTGCAGGTCCGGGGTCAGCGCATAGGTGGCGCCGGCGAAGTCCAGGCCATCACTGTCCTGGTCGTCGCGGGTGCCGTAGCGGTACAGGCGCTCGTGGTTGGACGACTCGCGGGTGACGATCGACCAGAAGCGCCCGCCGACGAGGGTCAGGTTGTCGATGTCGCGTGATTCGATTACCGCGCCCTGGTAAAGGGTGTCGAGCTGGCGGCTGGGGTCGTTGGAGGCGACTGGGTAGAAGGGTTTCTGGTCACCGATCAGCACCTTGGTCTTGGCGTACTTGAGCTTCAGCGTCGCACCGCCGCGGCTGTAGTCGTCGGCGGCCTGCTGGCGATGGCGGCTGTAGGGTAGTGAGCCATCATTGCCGGTGGCGTCCAGGCGCAAGGCGTACTGGCCGTTGAGGTCGAGGCCGACTGCCAATGGGGTATCGGTGTAGCCAGATTCGAACTGCAGGTCGAAGCCCTGCGACCAGTTGCCGACCTTGGACACCGGTGCACTGGGGTTGGTGAAGTTACGGTTCAGGTAGAGGTTTCTGAAATTGAGCGAGAGGTGGCTGTCATCCACCACGTCGGCCAAGCAGGTCAGGGGTAATACAGCGCCCACACACAGGCAAAACGGTTTCGCACGCAACGGCCATTTGAGTTCCATGGGGTAATCCTGGAAGTGTGATCAGTACAAGTCCTGGGCAGTTGTTCAACTGGGCAGAAGGGGCTGCAGGTCTTGCGCCCGCTTGTCTGTCACGTATTTGTTTTTGTTTTTCTAGATATCCAGCACCAGGCGCTTGCCGCGCGCCCGGGAACAACACAACACGATCTGTTCGTTGGCGTGTTTCTCCTCGTCGGTCAGGTAGTGGTCACGGTGGTCGGGTTGGCCTTCGAGCACGTCGCACAGGCAGGTGCCACACACGCCTTGCTCGCACGACACCTCGACCTGGATGCCGACGCTGCGCAGCGCTGCGGTCAGGGTCTGGCCCTGCTGCACCTGCACGGTCTTGCCGCTGCGCGCGGCCACCACCTCGAAGCTGCCGCCCGAGGTGTCGACCTCGGCCTGGAAGTACTCGTGGTGGATATGCGCGTCGTCGTAGCCTTGCTGGCGTGCGCCCTCGATCACCCAGTCCATGAAGCTCGCCGGGCCACAGGTATAGAGGTGCACACCTGGCGTAGCCGGGCCGAGTACCTGGGCCAGGTCCAGTTGCTGCTCAGGGCCTTCGTCACTGAAGTGGGTGAACACGCTGGCGGCAAACGGTGCGGCGAGCAGTTCGTCGACGAACGCGCAGCGGCTGCGCGAGCGGCCGCGGTAGTGCAGTTCGAACGGCTGCCCTTGGGCATGCAGGGCATGCGCCATGGCGATCATCGGGGTGATACCGATGCCGCCGCCCAGCAACAGCGAGCGCGTGGCGTCGCCGGCCAGCGGGAACAGGTTGCGCGGCGCACTGATGCGCATCGGCGTGCCGGGCAGCAGGTGCTCGTGCGCCGCCACCGAGCCGCCGCGGGACTGGCTGTCCTTGAGCACGCCAATGCGGTAGACATTGGTGTGCGCGGGATCGCCGCACAGCGAGTACTGCCTGACCAGGCCGGGTGCCAGGTGCAGGTCGACGTGGGCACCTGCCGCGAAACGCGGCAGGGTCTGGCCATCGACTGCGGCCAGCTCCAGCACCAGCACGTCGCCGGCTTGCACCTCGCGGGCTTGCACGATCACTTCGAGCAGTGGGTCGATCATGCCGGTGGCCCTAGAGGATGTAGCCGATACCGGCAAGGGTATCGTCGCTGTTGATCAGGCTGATCACCTTGCGGTGGATCTTGAAACTGCCCGCTGCCCGCACCAGGGTGTAGGTCAGGTCGGCGCTGTAGTGCTTGAGGCTTTCCTTGCGAAATTCCCGCACGTTCTGCGCGCAGCGCACGGTGACGTTGACGCCGTCGTCGCTCAGCACCCGAAAGCGCGACAGCGTGCGCACGGTACGCGGTTGCGGGCTGGTGGATATCGACTCGCCGCCAATCAACCGTTGCACCCGCAGGCCGCGCATGTGGTGGTCGTCATAGGCGTAGTTGAGGGTGTTCTCGTAGTCGCTCTGCTTCGGGTCGATGGGAATGATGTACGTGCCTTTTTCGGTCCATTGGCCGAGCCAGGTGTCGTACTCGCCGTGGTCGAGCATGTCGCCTTCCTGCCAGATGAAGGCGGTGACTTCTTGCAGCAAATGCAGGTTCATAGGGTTCTCCATGCTCACGCCGACATCATCTTTTTCCACTGCTGGTAGGCCGCGCGCATGCCGGTTTCGGCACTCACGTCGGACACCAGGCCGTCTGCGCTGGGCGTTTCGCCGGGCAGGCCGCGGTTGAGCATGATCCACAGGTCTTCACCGGCCCGGGCGCCTTTTTGCACCCGTTCCCAGGCTTCGGAATCGTCCGGGGTGCCGAAGCCCATCGGGCCCTGGAAGTGCTCGTGCAGGCGCAGGCGGTAGCGGTTGGCTGCGGCCGGGCCGCCGTCCATGGTGATCACCGAGTGATGGATTTCGGTCTCGGTCACCGAGATCGGCTGCAGCACGCGGAAGAACGCCATCGAGCAGGCGACGTTGGGGAACAGGTTGAGGTTGAAGCCCGAACCGCCGACGGCGCGCACGATGCGGCGCACCTGTGGCTCGTCGATGCCCTCGTCGCGCAGCTCGGCGGCCAGGGCCTCGAAGCGCTCCGGGATCGGCTTGTCGAGGTCGGCTTCCAGGTCCACCAGCTCGGGGATCATCACCATCACGCTGTGGCCGTTGCCCAGGTCCTCGACGTAGCCGGGGCCTTTGACGAAGTCGAACAGCTCCAGGGTCTGCTCGTCGACCGAGGACAGGAAGCTCTTGTGCACCAGCGGGAAGTGGTAGGCGTCGGTGGTGTTTTCCAGCTGGATCTTCCAGTTGCCGGGGAAGCGGAAGCGGTGCTCGCCGGGGACCTTGATGCCGTAGCCGGCGCCCTGTTTCATGAACAGGTCCATCCACTTCCTGGCCGCGCCGAGGAAGTCTTCGAGCGGCTCGATGTCGTCCTTGAAGGTGGCGAAGACCATGCCGGCGTAGCTTTCGGTGCGCAGGCTGACCAGTGGCAGTTCGGCCTTGTCGATGCAATCGCCGTAGCTTTCCGGGTGGGGGATGCCGCGCAGCGAGCCGTCAAGGGCGTAGCCCCAGCCGTGGTAGGGGCAGACGAAGCTGTTGGTCTTGCCCTTCTTGTGCTCGCAGACCGTGGCGCCGCGGTGGCGGCAGCGGTTGAGCAGCACGTTGATGGCCTTTTTGCGGTCACGTACCACGATCACCGGCTGCTTGCCGATGAAGGTGGTCTTGTAGCTGCCCGCGTCCGGGACTTCGCTGTCGTGGGCGACCCAGACCCAAGTGCTGTGGAAGATCTTCTGCAGCTCGGCGTCGAACAGGGCCGGGTCGGTGTAGAGGGAGGTGTGGACGCGGTCGTGCTGCACCAGCGCGGCCGGGTCGACCGTCAGGTTGACGGCGGGGATCAGGTTGCTCACGGGGGTCACCTATGGGGCGTTTTCTTATGGGAGCAACGCTAAAGGGCAGGGGGGTGGGGCTCAATGACAGGGGCGATCAATGTCGTTGCGTTTTGTGCAACGGGCGGGGGCGGTGCGTACGTCGTTGTTTTTGTGGCGCGGCGGAGATCGAGCGCCGCCCGCGCGGCGCTTCGCGGGGCAAGTCGGATCGCCGCACCGCCGCTCCCACATCTGTTTCGGGCCAATTATTCCTGAGGCATTGGCGCGCGGCCCCTTGGTGCCCACCTCAATATCGCGTCGGACAAACAAGGCGGTCGCGCGCAAATGCCACAGACCTCACTGGCCCGAAACAGATGTGGGAGCGGCGGTGCGGCGATCCGACTTGCCCCGCGAAGCGCCGCGCGGGCGGCGCTCGATCTCCGCAGCGCCACAAAAACAACGGCAAGCACCCTGGCACACATCACAACGCCATACGCACCGCCTTGGCCATCTCGGTCGCCAATTCCCGGCTCATGCCATCCAGGGTACGGCCCCGGCGCGTGACGATCTGGATATCGGTCGCGTTCATCGCCTCGCAATCAATGGCCAGGGCCTTGAAGGTGCCGCTCTTGAGCTCGTCGATGATCGGCAGCTCAGCCAGCAACGTGGCCCCCAGCCCCGACCGCACGAAATCCAGAATCACCGCCAGGGAGTTGGACGTGAGGGTCGGCACAATGGCAAACGGCTGGTCCTTGCACGCGGCATCCGCCAACTCGCGCACGCGGAAATTGGCACCGGGCAGCACCAGCGATTCCCGGGCCACTTCGGCAAGGCTGACCGTGGAGCGTTCGGCCATGCGGCTGTCGCGGTGCACGATCATCCGCAGTGGCTGCACCAGGCTGAACAGCCGCGTCAGGCGGGCTGCAGGGTTGGGCGCAAACACCACGCCCAGATGCGCCTCGTCGGCCAGCACCATGCGCTGCACCTCCAAGGACGGGGCGCTGATGATCTCGGCCTTGTGCGCATTGTGCGCATGCAAGAAGCCCTGCAACGAATTGATCGCCCGGGCTCCCAGCAGGCCTTCGCCAATGGCGATCACCGTCGACGCCTGCTGGCGGGCGCGCAGTTCGTCCAGGCGGTTGACCAGCAGCGCGTGCTGGCGGGTGCGCTCGATGTAGTAGTCCACGGCCGCTTCGCCGGCGGCGGTCAGGCTGATGCGATGGGTGCCGGGGCGGACCAGTTCGATGCCCAGTTCTTCTTCCAGCCGGGCGATCTGCCGGCTGACCGATGAGGTGGCGACACCGAGCACTTCGGCAGCGGCGCGCATCGAGCCCTTGTCATGGCTCAGGTGCAGGTAGCGCAGGCGATGGTCCTGCAGATCGATATGGCGGGTGGGCATGACCTCGACCTCGGGGTAATCACGGCAGGCATTGGCGTGTCCCCATCGATCCTGGTGGGGCGCTGGCTTGATGTTTTTCTTGTCTGCTCGGCGTGGGTTGGCCGGCGTTGTCGCGCTCCATGCCAGGCCATCCTACACGCGTTTTTTTCTGGCAGAAATCATGTGAAAAAGGCACTAAAAATTTTTCGTGATATCAGCGTTGGTCTTTAGTTTTTTTTGCGCTGTTCAGGTCAGCCTATCTCTGCCTTTAAATTCATTTAAATCAGATAGATAAGCGGTTTTTTCTGGATGCTTCTGGGTGCTGCTAGCAGATTTTTCGTGGGTTTTAGCGTGAAAATTCAATTGACAATTCACGTAAATCGCCGCAAATATTTGTCATCGGCACCTAAAACAAGAGAGACAGACCATGCCGCCCAAACCTGCCTACGCCCCTCTGCATGGCCAGTGCTTGCCTTCACCGAGCCCAGCCAACACCCCCCACAAGCATCAGTACAAAAACCGCGCCTGAGACGGAGAAAGTCCATGGAATCGCTTTGCCTGCGTGCCGCGCCTGTGTCGGCGCTCGCCTCTGGCCCTGCCTTCGAGGCCTTGCTTGACGGTGTTCGTGATCGGGCTCGCCTCGGTGAGTTCGACCGCCAGCGCCACATATCCCGCGATGTGATCGACGCGTTCAAGGCCCATGGCGTGTACCGCGCCCTGGTGCCCAAACGCTTCGGTGGGCTTGAATGCTCGCCGGGTGCCTTCTGTGAAATGGTCGAACGCATCGCCCATGCAGACGGCTCCGCCGGCTGGGTGGCCAGCTTCGGCATGAGCCCTGTGTACCTGGCGGCGCTGCCGCTGGAAACCATCGCCGAGATCTACGGCAACAGCCCCGACACGGTGTTCGCCGGTGGCATCTTCCCGCCACAGCCCGCCGAGATCGTGCCCGGCGGCTTCAAGGTCAACGGCCGCTGGAAGTACTCCAGCGGCTCCATGGGCGCCGACATCGTCGGTGTCGGCATCGCCCCGCGCAATGGCGACAAGCTTGACCTGCCACGCCTGGCAGTGATGCCGCGCCAGCAAGCGCGCATCGAGCAGACCTGGGACACCGTCGGGCTGCTCGGCACCGGCAGCCACGACCTGGTGGTCGAGGACGTGGTGGTCGGCGAGCAATGGACCTTCGTGCGCGGTGGCAAGCCCAACCTGGACGAGCCGTTTTTCCGTTACCCCTCGCTGTCGTTCGCCACCCAGGTGCTCTCGGTGGTCGGCTTGGGCATCGCCCGCGCCGCGCTCGACGAACTGTCGGGCATGGCCAGTGGGCGCATTTCGGTCACCGGCGCCCCGGCACTGGCTGACCGGCCGCTGGCCCAGGTCGATGTGGCCAAGGCCGAGGCGGCGCTGCGCTCGGCTCGCGCGTTCTTCTACGAGTCCATCGAACGCGCCTGGGAGCACGTCCTGGCGGGCGACCCGGTACCGGTCGAGGTCACCAACCTGTTGCGCCTGTCCTCCACTCATGCCGCCCGCGTGGCCGCCGAAGTGGCGCGCAGTGTACAGATGCTCTCGGGCATGACCGGCATCTACAACGAAAGCCCGCTGGCCCGCTACGTCAACGATGCGCAGGTGGTGACCCAGCACGCCTTCATGGGCGACGTCACCTACCAGAACGCCGGGGCGATGTTCTTCGGTAAACAGCCCCTTCCGGGCTACCTGTAACTTTCGGGATATTTGTCATGAGCGATAAGAAAACCTTGCGCGTGCTGTTCTGCATGGGCATCAACCAGAACTTCTTCGATGCCCCTCGCGAGGAGCAGCTTCAGGTGTGGGCCGCCTTCAGTGCGATGTGGAATGGCATCCACGACCTGGCCGGGGTGAACGTGCTGGGCAACATGGACGATGACCAGGGCATGGTCGGCCCGTCCGACGGCTTCCCCTGGACCACCTACCTGTTGGCTGACGTACCGGACATCGAGACCGTGCACGCCGCCTGCAACCTGTTCCGCACCACGGCCGTGGGCGAGGGGCCGTACAAGCTGTGGCGCTATGCCAAGGTCGAGGCCCGTGTCGGCCGCGAACTGATCATCCAGCGTGCCTGAGTAGAGGAAGCCCCCGTGAGCAATCTGATCCCCGCCGTCAACCTGACGGTCGACCCGGCCGCGCTGGTGCAGCACGACCGCGTCCACACCTCCCTCTACACCGACCCGGCCCTGTTCGACGCCGAGCTGCAGAAGATCTTCCACAGCACTTGGGTCTGGGTCGCCCACGAGAGTGAAGTCCCGGACGCGGGCAGCTACAAGACCACCTTCATCGGCAAGCAGCCGGTGATCGTGGTACGTGACCGCAAAAAGGCCATCAACGTGCTGCTCAACCGCTGCCGCCACCGCGGCGCCACGGTCTGCGAGCACAAGAAGGGCAAGACCAACAGCTTCGTCTGCCCCTACCACGGCTGGGGCTACGCCCTCGACGGCTCGCTGCGCGGCATTCCCCACCCGGAAAGCTACGGCGATTGCATCGACAAGGCCGAACTGCCACTGGTCAGCCTGCGCACCGAAAGCTACGCCGGCATGGTCTTCGCCACCTTCAAGGACGACATCGAGCCGCTCGAAGACTTCCTCGGCGCTGCCAGGAAGTGGATGGACCTGTTCATGAAACAGGGCGCCGGCTACGGCATCAAAGTCCCCGGCGAGCACCGCTTCCGCTTCCCCGGCAACTGGAAGATCCAGCTGGAAAACACCACCGACGCCTACCACTTCCCGCTGGTGCACAAGAGCTTCCTGTCCTCGGTCGACGAGCAGACCCTGGAGCTGTTCGACTTCGTCAAAGGCCCCGGCTACGTCGAGGACCTGGGCAACGGCCACAGCGTGATGGTGATGATCCCCGAGCTGGTGGACCTGGAAGCCGACCTCGACAAGCCGATCCCGGAGCGCTTCGAGGCCCTGGCCGCCGAGCTGCGCGACGAGGGCATCGACGAGCCACAGGTGCGCCGCATCGTGCGCGCCGTCGGCGGTTCGGGCTTCAACCTCAACCTGTTCCCCAACGTCGCCTGCTCGATGGCGTTCTTCCGCGTGCTGCAGCCGATCTCGGTGACCGAGACCGAAATCCATCACTCGGTGATCACCATGGACGGCGGCCCGGCCGCAGCCAACCGCTACCGCCTGCGCCTGCACGAGCACTTCCAGGGCCCGATGGGCTTCGGCACCCCGGACGATTCCGAAGCCTGGGAACGGGTGCAAAAAGGCGCCCGGGCCGGTGAAGACCTGTGGATCATGCTCAACCGCGGCCTGCCCGGCGAGACGCCCAGCGCAGACGGCCTGGTGTCCGACGTGAGTGCCGAAACCGGCATGCGCGCGGCCTACCAGCAGTGGAAAAAGATGATGTCGGCGTGAGCATGGAGAACCCTATGAACCTGCAATTGCTGCAAGAAGTCACCGCCTTCATCTGGCAGGAAGGCGACATGCTCGACCACGGCGAGTACGACACCTGGCTCGGCCAATGGACCGAAAAAGGCACGTACATCATCCCCATCGACCCGAAGCAGAGCGACTACGAGAACACCCTCAACTACGCCTATGACGACCACCACATGCGCGGCCTGCGGGTGCAGCGGTTGATCGGCGGCGAGTCGATATCCACCAGCCCGCAACCGCGTACCGTGCGCACGCTGTCGCGCTTTCGGGTGCTGAGCGACGACGGCGTCAACGTCACCGTGCGCTGCGCGCAGAACGTGCGGGAATTTCGCAAAGAAAGCCTCAAGCACTACAGCGCCGACCTGACCTACACCCTGGTGCGGGCGGCGGGCAGTTTCAAGATCCACCGCAAGGTGATCAGCCTGATCAACAGCGACGATACCCTTGCCGGTATCGGCTACATCCTTTGAGGAACTGGCCATGAACCAAGTTGCATTGGTAACCGGCGCCGGCCAGGGCTTGGGCCAGCGCTTTTGCGCCCAACTGCTTGCCGCGGGCTTTGACGTGGTGGTCTCGGACCGCGACCTGGCACTGGCCCAGGCCAGCGCCGCACACCTGCAGCAAGCGCAGCAAGGGCAGGGCGGCCGCACCCTGGCGGTCAAGCTCGACGTCGCCAGCAAGGCCGATTTCGAACAGGCCCTGGCCCAGGTACTGGCGCATTTTGGCGCCTTGCACGTGGTGGTCAACAACGCCGCCGTGACCAAGACCACGCCGCTGATGCAAATCACCCCGGAGGAGCTCGACGCAGTGGTCGGGCTCAACCTGCGCAGCGTCTTCCTCGGCTGCCAGGTGTTTGGCGCGCACCTGGCCGAGGCCGGTTACGGGCGGATCATCAACATGGCCTCGCTGGCCGGGCAGAACGGTGGCACCGCCACGGGTGCCCATTACGCCGCGAGCAAGGGCGCGATCATCACCCTGACCAAGATCTTCGCCAAGGAATTCGCCGCCCGCGGTGTCACGGTCAACGCCATTGCCCCCGGCCCGATCGATTCGCCGGCGGTGCATGCCGCGGTACCGGCCGAGCGCCTGCCGGGCTTGCTGGCGAACATCCCGGTGCAGCGCCTGGGTGACGCCGGCTTCCTTGGCGACCTGATCGTGCAACTGGCGCGGCCCGAGGCCTATTTCACCACCGGGGCAACCTGGGACGTGAACGGCGGCCTGTTCATGCGTTGAAATTTTCGGGGGCGCAGCGCGCCTCCTGTCGTTACACGGGACACCGGCCATGAATGAACAATTGTTGAACGTAGTCGTGCGCAAGCGCGAGATCCAAGGGGCCGACGTGGTCGTCCTCGACCTGGGGCGTGCCGATGGCACCGCGTTGCCGGCCTTCGAGGCGGGGGCGCATGTCGATATCCACGTCGCGCCTGGCCTGGTGCGCCAGTACTCGCTGTGCAGCGACCCGGCCGATGCCACGGTGTATCGCCTGGGCGTGCTCAAAGACCCCGCTTCACGCGGCGGCTCGGTGGGGGTGCACGAGACCTTGCTGGAAGGGCGCGCATTGCAGATCAGCGCGCCGCGCAACCTGTTCCCGCTGGCGGCGCAGGCGCGCCGCTCGATCCTGCTGGGTGGCGGTATCGGCATCACGCCGATGATCGCCATGGCCCATGCCCTGCACCAGCAGGGCGCTGACTTCGAACTGCATTATTGCGGGCGCTCGCGCAGCCGCAGTGCGTTTCTTGAGGCACTGGCGGCGGCGCCGTTTGCCGCACGGGTAGTGACTCACTTCGACGACGAAGACCCGGCACAGCGCCTTGACCTGGTGGCGGTGCTAGGCGCTGCCAACCCAGGTACCCACCTGTACACCTGCGGCCCGTCCGGCTTCATGGACTGGGTGATCGAAGGGGCTCGCCGGCAGGGTTATGCCGAAGACCATATCCACAAGGAGTACTTCCAGGTCGAGGTCGATGCCAGTGGCGAAGGCTTTGAAGTGGTGGCCGCGCGCAGCAACAAGACCGTGCAGGTCGGCGAGGGGCAGACGATTCTCGAAGCCTTGGCGCAGGTCGGCATCAAGATTGATATTTCCTGCGAGCAGGGCGTCTGCGGGACGTGCATGTGCGAGGTGCTCGAAGGCGAGCCGGACCACCGCGATGTGTACCTGACCGATGACGAAAAAGCCGCGAACGACCAGATCCTGGTGTGCTGCTCGCGGGCCAAGTCCAACAAGCTGGTGCTGGATATCTGAGGAGCATGACCATGGTAGACGTAAACCAGTTTCGCAATGCAATGGCGCTGCTCGGCGGCGCCGTATCGGTCATCACAACCGATGGCCCTGCAGGGCGTTTCGGCTTCACCGCATCGGCAGTGTGCAGCGTGACCGACGCACCGCCTACCTTGCTGGTGTGCATGAACCGCGCGTCTTACTCCAACGAGCAATTCAAGGCCAACGGCGCGTTGTGCGTGAACGTGCTGGCCGGTACCCATCAGGAACTGTCGGGGGCGTTTGCCAACCGTAACCTGAGCACGGAGGAACGCTTTGCGACCACCCACTGGACCGTGCTGGAAAGCGGCGCGCCGGTGATGCAGGAGGCGTTGGTAAACTTCGACTGCCGTATTGCCCAGGTGCATGAAGTGGGGTCGCACAGCATTTTCTATTGCGAGATCCAGGATATCCGCCATGGCGGGGCGGACGATGGGCTGGTGTATTTCAACCGGGCCTATCACCGGGTGTGCGAGGACTCTAAAGCCTGCTGAATTAGGGGGCCGCCACGCGGCCCCAGCTTTCACGGTGTCTCGAGGTTGTGAAACACCACTTCCAGCATCCGGTTCAGCCGCTGCACCTGCGCCTCGGTCAGCCCCTTGAAGCTGCGCTGGAATAGCTCGCGGGTCACGTCCTGCATGCGCTCGATGTTCTGCAGGCCGACCTCGGTGATGCGCACTTGGGTCACGCGCCCATCCTCAGGGCTTGGCGCAGTATCGACCAGCCCATCGTCTTTCATGCGGTAGACGATCTTGGTGATGGTCGAGAGTTTGGCAATGGCATGGGTGGAGATCTCGGAAATACTCGATTCACCGTTCTCGTTGAGGATCCACAGCACGCGCCAGCGCGGCACGTCGAGGTCGATCTTCTTGAGCAGACGCTCCATGTTCTGGGTGTAACGGCCATGCACACGGGCCAGCCAGTAGAAGGGGAAATCCTCCTTGCGAAATTCATCGCTGGCCGGGTCGTGATGGCTGTGGCCTTTGTTTTTCGAGTTGCTCATCGGTTCACTACTTGTGCGGAAATAGTCGCGACATCATAGCCGTTTCCGCGTATTTGGCTACCGCGAAACGGTCGGGAATTACTGGAATATTCAGTTGACATTTCAAGTAATCGACCCGCATTTTAGCGGCTGGGCAAAGGCCCGGCATCCATTCTTGAAGAGGGCTGCACAACAATGACAATCATAGTAGAAACCCTTGATCTGGGCGGCACCGGCCCCCGGGTCGTGGTCAAGGACACCATCGATGTCGCCGGTACCGCCAGCCGCGCCAGCAGCCAGGCGTTGGAGGATGCGCCGCTGGCCGAGCGCCATGCCGAGGTGGTCAGCCAGTTGCTGGCCGCCGGTGCCCGCCTCACCGGCAAGGTCAGCCTGCACGAGCTGGCGTTTGGCACCACCGGGATCAACCGCTATACCGGCACGGCGGCCAACCCGCGTTTTCCAGGGCGCATTCCTGGTGGCTCGTCCAGCGGTTCGGCCGCTGCGGTGGCGGCGGGCCTGGCAGACTTCAGCCTGGGTACCGACACCGGCGGCTCGGTGCGCGTCCCGGCCTGTTGCTGTGGGGTGTTCGGCCTCAAGCCGACGTTTGGCCGGGTAAGCCGCAAAGGCGTGATGCCAGCGCGCACCAGCCTCGACTGCGTTGGCCCGTTCGCCGCGAGCCTGCCGATGCTGGTGCGCGCCATGAGCATGATCGACCCCACCTTCGTCCCCGCCCAGGTGCCGAGCAAGGCGCGCATCGGTGTGTTGCGGGTGACCGCCGAGGCTGCCATCCACAAGGTGGTACACGGGGCGCTGACGGCCAGTGGCTTGCCTTTGGGCAACGTCGAGCTCAAGCATTTTGGCGCTGCTTACGACGCTGGCATGGTGGTGATTAACCGCGAAACGTTCGAAGGCTGTGGCCACCTTCTACAAACCGGCAAGGTCGGCAGCGATATCGCCGGGCGCCTGGCGGCAGCGGGGCAGACCACGGACTCGGCGCTGGCCGAGGCTGAAGAGGTGCGTCGAAGGTTTACCGATGAAGTCGACCAGGCCCTGGCCAGCTTCGACGTCCTGGCCCTGCCGACCATGCCGGACTTCCCGCTGCGCCTGGAGGATGCCGCCGACACCCGGGCGGTGCTGGGCATGACCTCGCTGGTGCGGCCGTTCAACCTGTCGGGGCACCCGGCGTTGAGCATTCCGCTGGGCAGCGAGGCCGGCTTGCCGGTCGGCCTGCAACTGGTGGCGGCCAAGGGCGCCGACGAAAAACTGTTGGCGGTGGCCGAGCGCTTGCTGCTGAACCTGTATGCCGGTAACGAGCACTGAGGCCAGCGTAGCCATGACCGATATCCTTGAACTGCAGGCCCGGCTGCTCTGCTTCGAACACCAGCAGGCCATCCGCGTCTGCATGAACCGCTACATGGCGCTGTGCGACCAGCTGGACGCCAGCTCACCGCTCGATGAACTGGCGGGGTTGTTCTGCCGTGAGGCGGTGTGGGAAGGCAAGGGCGCCAAGTACGCCGAAAGCTTTGGCGGCTACCGTGGCCGCGAGGCGATCCGCGCGATGTTTGCCACCTACATGAAGACGCCGGCGCACTTTGCCTTGAATGTGCACTTCCTGACCAGCGAGGTGATCGAGGTGGCCGGTGATGAAGGGCTTGGGCGCTGGGTGATGTTGCAGACCAGTACCTTTGCCGACGGCGCGTCGCACCTGAATGCCGCCCGGTTGACGGTGCGCTTTGCGTTGGAAGAGGGACGCTGGCGCATGGCGCATTTCCAGACCGAGAACCTGTTCAGCCGGCCGGTTACGGGGTGGAACAGCGAGGCGCCGTTGCCGGTGCCTGAGTAGAGCGTAGGGCCATTGTTGCTGGGGCTGCAGAGCAGCCCCGGCAATCTCCCGCTCAAAAGGTACTGACGAACACCACCTGCCCATACAGGTTGTCATTGTTGCTGCCCAACTGCGTCCCCCCTTGCTCGGCACTGCGATCCGGCTGATACAACCCCACCAAGGGCACGACCATCAGGTGATCATTGATGGTCCACTCGGCATAGATATCCAGCTCACGCCCGTCCACATTGCCCAACCTGCGGTCGATGGTATCGAAGTTGAACGCCATCACCCCGAGGTTCAGCGTGGGGCTCGGGCTGACCACCAGGCCAACCTTCTGCACCCGCGCATTGCTGTTGAACGGCCCGGCATAGTTGCCCGCCACTTCGCCCTGGAACCACGTCCCCAACCCGCGCCCAAGGCCGTAGAACAGGGTGTCGTACTGCTCTGAAAAGCGGCTGTAGCGGTAGCTCAGGTTCGGCTGCCAGGGCAGGTTGGCGAAGGTCCAGCCTGCTTCCAGGTACCAGGCATCCTCGGTGGCGGTGTGGGGCTTGTCCTGTTTGGCGTATTCCCCGGACAGGAACAGGTTGTCTACCCCGGCATTGCCCTGGCCACGCAGGCTGTAGGTTTTCATGCCGTCGCGTTCCAGTTGCTGGGGCGAGGCGTATTGCTCGTCGACATGGGTGGTGGCGATGTAGGTCAGGCCGACCGTGCCGGCGTCCGCCACGTGTTCCAGGGTGGCGACGTGCATTTCGGTGTTGGCCTGGGCGCGGTTGTCCGATTGCAGCCACATCAGGTCGCCGCGCCAGCCGCTGCTGCCACCCAGGCGCAGCACGGCGGTCTTGTCGAAGCTCTTGCGCGCCGCCAGGTAGTAGGCGCCACCCCGGTTGAACTGCCCATCGGCCAGGCCATGGCCAACGTTCAGCGAGTCCCCCTGAAGCAGGAAACCATCGCCCACGGCGACCATTTGTTTGCCGAACGACAGGTCGATACCGTCCTCGCCTAGCAGCGGTACCAGGTTGCCGGACTTCCAGCCCAGGTAGGCATCTTCGACCTTGCTGGTGCGTTCGCTGCCGTCGCTGAAGCCTGCAGCGTCACCGTCCCCCCAGGTCGCCGAGCTGAGCAGGGCAAAGGCGCCATACAACGCCCCCATGCTCCCCAGGCGTTGGTCGGCACTCAAACCATACTTGATGTAGCCCTCCTGCCAGGAGGTAGAGCCGGGTTGGTCACGGCCAATCACGTAGCTTCGTTCGCTGTGGAATGCACCGAACACGGCTTCCACATTGGCGTTCAGGTGGCGTTCGGCATCGCTGTACAGCTCGTGCGCGGACGCACCCAGCGAAGCCCCGGCCAGGAGTGCGGCCAAGGTACGGCGGTACGGGCGGTGGTGCATGGTCTGGCTTCCTTTGTCATGGTTTTTGGCAGAAGTTCCGAAGACATGCCAATGATCATGAAGCAAGCCCCGGCACGGGCTTTTGCCCTGGCTGCCAGTTGCCTTTGGCGTTGTGCCAAGCTGATGCGAGGGGGTGGGAAAACGCAGAAGGCCCCGTTGCGGGGCCTTCGTGGGCAGGTAGCGTTACTTGAGGCCGGCGAGGAAGCACGTCACCGACTGGCGCTCACCGGCATCCGGCAGCCCTGCGTAAGGCATGTAGGTGCCGGGCACCGCGGCTTGTGGCTGCGCGATGAAGGCGCCGATGGCTTGTGCCGTCCAGGCCGCCTGGCGGGTTTTCATGGCCTGGGAGTAATTGGCCCCTGGCACGCTACCGGGGGTGCGGCCCACCACGTCGTGCAGGTTGGGGCCCATCAGGGTCGGGCCATCCTTTTGCGCCGAGTGGCACGCCGCACAGTCGCGCGCGAATACCTGTTCGCCTTGCTGGCGTTGCGGGGCTGCACAGTCTTCGGCCAAGGCCAGCGGGCTGGCCAGGGCGGCAAGCAGGAAGGGCACTACGAACTTGCTGGATACGACGGTCGACATCATGCACGGTTCCTGGGTAAGGCAGCGCCGGGCTGCTTCTTGTTGGTGTTCGGTTTGATTGTGTGCCAGTGCCGGCCGGCAGGTTTTGTTGTGCCTGCCAGGGTGTTTGCTGGGCTTGTCAGTTGCGTGTGGCCCGCCACAGGGGTCAATTGGCGTGACGCTTGCGGTACTCGCCCGGGGTCATGCCAAAGCGGCCCTTGAACGCTGTGCTGAAGTAACTCGAATCGGAAAAGCCCCAGGCATAACCCAGCGACGATACTTTCTGGTCCATCGCCGGGTTGCGCAGGCTTTCGGCGCAGAAGTCGAGGCGGCGGTTGCGGATGTACTGGGCGATGACCAGGTCGTGCTTGGCGAAGATGCGGTACAGGCTGCGCATGGAGATGCCCACTTCGTGGGCGATGAGTTCAGGGGTCAGCTGCTCGCAGGTGATGCGCTGGTCAATCAGCGCCAGGGCCTTGCGGAACATCCGTTCATGGCTGCCGGGCACCGAGTCATGGGTGATGGCCGGGCGCAGCAGGGCGATCAGCGCATCGAGCACGGCCTGGCTTTCGTTGTTGGCCATGTGTTGGGTGCGGCCGGCCTCGAGCATCATCTGCCGGGCCATGCTGGCCAATGGGGTTTGCGCTTCGATGCGTTTTGCGCAGGCCACGCTCACGCCGCGGGTACCGCTCTGCACCTGGGGGCGCGGCAGGATCAGCGACAGTTGCCGTGAGCGTTGGTGGAAGTGCATGTCCAGTGGGGCGCTGGCGTCGACCAGGGTCAGGTCGCCGGGCCGCAGCTCGATGCGGGCATCCTGGTGTTCGATATGCGAGGTGCCGGCCATCTGCAGCACGGCGTAGTAGTTGTCGGCGCCGCTGGCGCGAATCTCCCGGGCGCTGCGGAACAGGTGGACGTGGGTCATGTCGACGATGCTCATGGAAATCTGGCCTACCTGGCACTTTTCGAGCTGGCCGACGAAGCCTGCGTCGAGCTTGCGGGCGTTGAAGTGGCCGCAGGCTTCGTTGACCTGGCTGAGCCAGGCCTGGAAGTGATCGTCGCAAACACGGGTCGCTGGTGTCATGGGGGCCTCGCACGGTAAGACGTGGAACGGATCGCTTGGGCGAACTCTTGGATGGTGGGTAAAGCATTACAATTCACTTGAAATTTCAAGCAAAAAACGGGCCTGGGATTTGTGGGGGTGGAGGGGTTAATTTGCTAATTATTTGTTTTTTAATGAATTTAATTTTTAGGGATGAGGGTGGCGGGGGGGATTGGAGGATTTTCTTGGGTGGGATGCGTCGGGAGGTATCAATTTCGGGGCAGGGGTGTTTCTAGATGTTGCAGTCGAAGTGCATGGCTGGGGATTTTCAGCGCCTATGAGATCGAGCGCCGCCCGCGCGGCGCATCGCGACGCAAGGCCGCTCCTACATTTGTTTCGGGCCAGTGAGGCCAGTGGCATTTGCGCGCGACCGCCTTGTTTGTACGACGCGATATTGAGGCGGGCACCAAGGGGCCGCGCGCCAATCCCTCAGGAATAATTGGCCCGAAACAGATGTAGGAGCGGCCTTGCGTCGCGATGCGCCGCGCGGGCGGCGCTCGATCTCACAGGCGCTAAAACCGTCATGGCGAACCCCCACCAAAACAACCACACTTCAGCGCCCAAGCCCATCCCCAATAACAATCCCCTCAGCCCGCATCGCGTCAATCAACCCGCCCCGCACATCCGGCAGGTTGAGCATGCTGCTCTGGCGCACCCGGCGCACCTCTTCGCCGCTGTACGGTGGCCATTGCTCGGGTGAACTGTTGCCAGCCATCCCGTCCCGCGCCAGCAGCCAGTTCAGCAAATCGGCTATCTGCTGATCGTTGAGCGCCGACTGTGAAATCCCCGGCACCCGCACCAGAAACTCGCGCCCACCCGGTACCCTCAGAAAGTTGCCGACAAACCCCTGCATGCGCGGCGTGTCGTTGGCCGCCGAGCCCTCGCCGTGATCCCGGTGGCAGCCGGCGCACTGCAACTGGTAGTTGACCGGCACCGAGTACCCGGCCTGGGCAATCGGCACCGGTGGCACCTCGTTACCCTGAGCCGGGCGCTGGTTGGGGTTGGGCAGGGTCCTGGCCTGGGCGACGGGCGCCAGCAGGCACAGAAGCAACAGCGCCGTCAAACCCTTCACGGCGCTATACCGCCACGCCGCGGATGATGGTCACGGTGCAGTTGTAGATCTTCGACTCCGCACCCAGGCACCAGTTGATGTCGTTGTTGTTGAAGGGCCGATACAACGGCTGTTCATCGTCGTTGCGCGAGCAGGCGCACTGGCCGCAGGCGTGCTTACCGCAGCAATCGTTGTACGAGATGATGTAGTTCTTGCCGTCGGCCGGGTTGCGGCAGGTGCCGATCCAGGTCACCAGCGAGGCATCGGTGCCGGGCGGGCATGAAGTGATCGAGCCGCCGCAGCACGAGCACAGAAAGCCGTCGATCGAGCAGTTGCGCCAGTAGTCGCAGCTGGTCGGGTCGCCAGGGTCACCCATCTTCGGTTGCTCGGCGGCCAGCGCCTTGGCGGTGCGGTCGATCGGCAGCAGCACCGGTAGCGCCGCGCCCGCGACGATCAGCGAGCCCAGGCGCGCCAACACCTTGCGCCGTGAGGTGGTGTCGGCAACGTGGCGGCTGGAGCGTTCAAACAGTTTGTCGAGAAAACTCATGGTGTGCTCCGCGATCAGTGCTGCGCGCTGTGTGGGTGGGCGTGGTCGTGGCCATGCGCGTGGTTGCCGTGCAGGTACTGCTGCAGGCTGGCGCTGCCCAGGTGCACGGCCTCGAACAGGCTGTCCAGGTGCTCGCGGGAGTTGACCAGGCCCTTGGCGCGCAGAATGCCGGCCGGGTCGATCAACACGGCGTAGGGCAGCTTGCCGATCTGGTAGGTCATGCCGATCTCGGGGCCGACCACGTAGGTGGCCTGCTGCAAATCGTTGGCTTCGATCAGCGCTTGCTGTTCGGCGAAATCACCGTCGCTGACATAGATCACGTCCAGCGCGCCGTTGTTGTCCTTGGCGATCGACTTGACCGCCGGCAACAGCGATTTGCACACCGGGCAGCCAGGGGCGAGGAAGAACAGCAATTGCGAACGCTCGCCGTGGTAGCCGATGTTCACCGGGCGGCCGTGGCGGTCGGCGGCCGTCACCTGCGGCGCGGGGTCGTTGACGGTTACGCCTTTGTCCACCATCAGCGCCCCGGCCGGGGCGATACGGCCATGCAGTACGCCGATCTGGCGCACCAGGGCCATGACCGTGAAGGCCACTGCAATCAGCAGCAGCCAGAGCAGAATGTTCGATGCGATGAGCAGTTGCATGGGTTATCTCCCCGTCAATTTGGCAAGACGCGGCTGGTTGGCCAGCAGGCCATCCACCGCGACATGAAGCAGCAGCGCCACGGCACTTGCCGCGATCACCACGAAAATATCCAGGCCACCGAGTGCGCGCTCTGCCATGGGCAATGCCGCCAGGCCGGCCAGCACGGCGATCACCAGGTTGCGCAGCAACAACACCGGGCGCAGGGGCTGGGTGGCGCCGGGGCCTGAACAGCCGCAATCGATGTCGCGGCGCCCGCGCCAGAGGTTGACCCCGATGGCGCCGGCATACAGCGCCATCAGCAGGGCTACCCCCAGCGCTGCGCTGGCGCGCCAGGCGGGTAATAGCAGGGCCAGCGCCAGGGCCAGCTCAGCCAGCACCAGGCTTGCCGTGGCGGCGGGGGCCAGGGGCGAGGGCAGCACCTGGTAGGCGCGCACGATGGCGCTGAAGGCGCGCCGGTCGCGCAGCTTGTGGCTGGCGGCGCTGGCCAGCAGCGCCGCCAGGGCTGTGCTGCTGGCAATCACGAGGACAGGGTCGAGCATGGTCGGGTCTCCTGTTTACCAAGGGGCGAAGGTAAGCACTGGTGTGTCGGCGATCTGGTCCATGGCTCCGCTGTGCTTGCCTGTGGTCAGGTCGAAGAACTGCACGCCGCCTTCCAGGTCGGTGGCCACCAGGATGGGCGCCTGGTCATGGCTTGCCTGCAGGCTCCAGACCGGCTTGGGTGAGTCGAGGGTGCCGAGTTTTTTGCCGGTCTTCAGGTCGAAGGCCCAGATGGTGGTACTCGGGTCTTCCCATTTGCCATCGGTGTGCTGGTCATGCATCAGCGCATACAAGCGGTTCAGGCCCGGCGCCAGGGCCAGGGCTTGCCAGCCACCCGGTGCCCAGCCTTGCTGGCGCTCCTGGTCACTGACCAGCGACCAGGTGGGCTGCGGCTTGGCCTTGCCCCCTTCGAAGCTCACCGGGTACACCTCGCCGTGGGTGGTGGTGAAGTAGTAGGTGTCGCCATTGGCGATGGCGCGCTCGTTCAGGCGGACCTTGTTCGGGTCGAAGAAGGGCGTTTGGGTGCGCGAGACCTCTTTGCCTTCGTCATCCAGCGTCACCACCAATAGCTGGCCGTCACCGCACAGCGAGGCGAAGCTGCGTTTGCCGACCGGGTAGTTGAGCACGCAGCCGCTGATGGCGACTTCGCTGGCGACCTTGTGCGTCTGGGTATTGACCACGGTCACCGAGGTCGACGGCGTGAGGTTGAAGACGTAGGCCAGCTTGCTGTCGGCGCTGACGCCCATGGCGTACTTCTCAGTGAGCGTCGAGGCGCGCTTGGTGGGCAGCACCACTTCCCATTGCGGGCGCAGGGTCTGGGTGTCCCAGGCCACCAGCACGTCGGTGCGCTCGCCGTAGGTACCGCGCGAGTAGAACAGGTTGGCCGAGTACAGGGTGCGGTTGTCCGGGCTCAGCGCGGTGGGGGCGACAAAGGCGTTGGTGGTCATGCCGAGCATGCGTTTGGCCTTGGGGTCGACCACCACCACCTTGCCGGCGATGGGGTTCTTGAAGTCCACATCGAGGATGTACACACGGTGTGGGTCCGGCGGGAACGGCAGGCTGTTCTGGCCGATCTCTTCGGCGGGCAGGTCGGCCCGCACCGCGCTTGTGCTCGCGGCCAGGGCCAAGGCCAGGGCTGCCGAGATGCTAAGCCTGTCTACGCGACGCATTGGCTATCTCCGATGTTGTTATGGATTATGCAGAAATCGCAGTGATCGCAGTGTGCCGCCTGGGCCGTGGTGGTGATTTGGCCAGCGTGACATTCTCTTGAGGCTCCCTGACAAAACGCCCTTCGGGGCTGGCAGGCGGGTGGGCAAGGGCCTGAAGATCGGCCCGCACCTACTTTTGCGCTGCCCTCCAGGAGTCATCTCATGAGCGATATCCAGCTGTTACCTGCCGTGGTCGAGTTCCTCGCCAGGCCCCACGGCCATTTCATCGATGGCCAGTACCTGGCGGGTGAAGCGGGGCCTTCGGTCGACATTCACGACCCGTCGAGCGGCGCCGTCATCAGCCGTGTCGCCGAGGCCAGCGAGGCGGAAGTGGCGCGTGCGGTGCTCAGCGCTCGGCAAGCCTTCAAGGGCAGTTGGGCGCAGGTTTCGCCCTATCAGAAAGGCGTGGTGCTCAACCGCCTGGCCGACCTGATCGAGGCCAATACCGAGGAGCTGGCACAGCTGGAGACCCTGTGCTCGGGCAAGTCGATCAACCTCTCGCGCGGGTTGGAGATCGCCCAAAGTGTAGTCTTCCTGCGTTACTTCGCGGGTTGGGCAAGCAAGATCACCGGCCAGACCATGACCCCGTCGCTGCCGTCATTCGGCGGCGAGCGCTATACCGCCTTCACCTTGCGCGAGCCGGTGGGTGTGGTGGCAGGCATCGTGCCGTGGAATTTTTCGGTGATGATCGGCATCTGGAAAATCGCCTCGGCCCTGGTGACCGGTTGCACCATTGTGGTCAAGCCCAGCGAATTCACGCCGCTGACGCTGCTACGCATCGCTGAGCTAGCGGTGGAAGCGGGGGTGCCGGCGGGTGCGTTCAACGTGGTCAACGGGCGCGGGCAGGCGGGCCAGTGGTTGATCGAGCATCCGCAGGTGGCCAAGGTGGCATTCACCGGGTCGGTGCCGACCGGTATCGCCGTGGGCAAGGCCGCAATGGCGGCCAACCTGACCCGCGCCACGCTGGAGCTGGGCGGCAAGAACCCGGCAGCGTTGTTGGCCGATGTGGATGTGGACAGCGCTGTGGCGGGCATCCTGCAAACGGCCTTTGTGCACCAGGGCCAGGTGTGTGCGTCACCGGAGCGGGTGTATGTGCACCGCAGCAAGGTCGAGGCCTTCACCCGCAAGCTGGGGGAGGCACTGGGGCAGTTGAAGATAGGTTCGGCACTGGACCCCGAGGCCCAGTTCGGCCCCCTGGCCAATGCTGCGCACTTTGAGAAGATTCTTGGCTTCTTCGCGCGTGCGCGTGCCAGCAATACGGTGATCTGCGGGGCGAGGGCGCTCGATCGGCCGGGCTATTTCGTCGAGCCCACGGTGGTGCTGGCGAACGATGCCAACGACCCGTTGCTGCGCGAGGAAACCTTCGGCCCGATCGTCTGTGTGCTGCCGTTCGATGACGAGGAGCAGCTGCTGGCGTTGATGAACGACAGCCCCTATGGCTTGACCGCGAGCTTGTGGACCAATGACCTGTCCAAGGCGCTGCGGTTGATTCCGCAGATCGAGGCGGGCACGGTCTGGGTCAACATGCACACCTTCCTCGACCCTGCGGTGCCGTTTGGTGGGACCAAAGCATCGGGGGTCGGGCGCGAGTTTGGCAGTGCGTTCATCGAGGATTACACCGAGCTCAAGTCGGTGATGATCAGGTATTGATCAATGGTCAGGGATGATTGCGGTTTGTTCGTCGGGAGATAGAGGGGAGGCGGCTAGGTGCTTGTCTCGGGTTTGGAGGTGGGGCGGATATCGAGCGCCGCCCCCGCGGCGCTCGATCTATGCACCACCTCCAAACCCAAGACAAGCACCTAGCCGCCTCCAAACCTTCAAACACCAAAGAACCGTGCAGCAAAATTTTGTGAACCACTTCACAAAATCCAGGTGGGCGGCATAATGCCACTACCTCTGTACAAGACCCCACCGCGCAACTGCCGGGGTTCCTTTTCGTACCCGTCGAAGGTTCAGGTTAATTTCATGTCGCTAGTCGCAAGCCCCGACATCATGTACCGGTTTTTGATCCAGAGCGTGGTGGACTATGCCATCTACCTGCTCACCCCCGAAGGCATCGTCGCCAACTGGAACCCCGGCGCCCAGCGGGCCAAGGGGTACCATGCCGACGAGATCGTCGGCCAGCACTATTCGGTGTTCTACAACGATGCCGAACGGGCTGCCGGGCTGCCCGAATACAACCTTGAACAGGCGCGATGCACAGGGCGTTTCGAAGAGGTCGGCTCGCGCCTGCGCAAAGATGGCTCGGCGTTCCATGCGCATGTAGTGATTGACGCGGTGCACGACGATGACGGCCGCCTGGTGGGGTTTGCCAAGGTCACCCGTGACATCTCCGAACGCCACCACCAGGAGCTGGAACTGCTCAAGGCCAAGGAACTGGCCGAGCAGTACAGCCAGGAAATGGCCAAGCTGTCGCAGTTTCTCGACTCGGTGATTGCCAACATTCCCGCCAGTGTCATCGTGCAGGACCTGGAGAGCCAACGCATCCTGTTGGCCAACCAGCAGGCCGAGCGCCTGTTCGGTGGGCCAGGCACGCGCATGATCGGGCAACGGCCCGCCGACAGCCTGGCGCCGGCCGCTGCCGAGTACCTGGAGCAGCAGCTCGCCCGTGGCGCGCGCAGCAGCAAAGGTTACGCCGCCGAGACCCGGGTCGACACCCTGCGTGGCCCACGCACCCTGCGCAGCCGTACGCTGCTCAGCCAGAACCGCGAGGGCCAGGCCGACTACGTGCTGTTCGTGGCCGAAGATGCCACCGAAGAGTTGGCCGCCCATGCGCAGATCCACCATATGGCACACCACGACGCCCTCACCGGGTTGCCCAACCGCACGCTGTTCCATGAGCGCCTGCGCCAAGCCTTGGTGCGCGGTGACGAGAATGCCAAGCTGACCGCAGCCCTGTGCCTGGACCTGGACAACTTCAAGAACATCAACGATTCACTCGGCCATGCGTTCGGCGACAAGCTACTGCGTGCCCTGGGCAAGCGCCTGCGGCGCGAACTGCGCGAGCACGACACCCTGGCCCGCCTGGGCGGCGACGAGTTTGCCGTGGTGCTCACCGGCCTGGATGGCCGCGATGCCGCGTGCAACACCGCCCAGCGCCTCATCAACGCGATCTGCCCGCCGTTTCAGATCGAGGGGCACCAGTTCACCGTGGGTGTGAGTATCGGTGTGGCCATCGCCCCGGACGACAACGACCAGGCGGAGCAACTGCTCGGCTATGCCGACATGGCCTTGTACGAGGCCAAGCGCAATGGCCGCAACCGCTACGAGTGCTTCAACGTCGAGCTGGACGTCGCCGCCCGCCAGCGCCGCCTGGTCGAAACCGACCTGCGCACGGCGTTGCACCTGGGCCAACTGGAGCTGCATTACCAGCCAGTGGTCGACCAGCAGACCAGCAGCGTGACGGGCTACGAGGCGCTGCTGCGCTGGGAGCACCCGACCCGCGGCATGGTCATGCCCATGGACTTCATCCCCATCGCCGAAGAGACCGGGCTGATCCATGAACTGGGCATCCGCGCGTTGAACCTGGCCTGCCAGGAGGCGGCCAGCTGGGACAGCGAGCAGACGGTGTCGGTCAACCTGTCACCGGTGCAGTTCAAGAATGCCAACCTGGTCCACACCGTGGCCTTGGCCCTGGCCGACTCGGGGTTGCCGGCGCGGCGCCTGGAGCTGGAGATCACCGAGTCGGTGTTGCTGGGCAACAGTGAAGAAAATGTGCGCACCCTGCGGGCACTGAAAGACCTGGGCGTTTCCATTTCGCTGGATGACTTCGGCACGGGTTATTCGTCGCTGGGGTATCTGCGCTCGTTCCCGTTCGACCGGATCAAGATCGACAAGTCGTTCGTGCACGACATGTGCGACAGCCGTGAGGCGATGTCGATCATTCGGGCCATTACCGATTTGTCCAACAGCTTGATGATCAAGACCACGGCCGAGGGCGTGGAGTCGGAAGAGCAGATGCGGCGGCTGGCAGCGGAGGGCTGCTCGCATTTTCAGGGGTATCTGTACGGGCGCCCGGCGCCGGCGAGCGAGCGCTTGAAAGAGGTGGTAGTGATTGCGGACTAGCTGAAGCCGGGGGCGCTTTTGCGCCCCGGCTTCACTGGGTTCAGAAGCTGTACTTGAAGCTGGTCATCACATTGCGCGGCGTACCATAAACCCCGTACAAGCCCGATTGGCTGTAGTACTCGCGATCGAACACGTTGTTCAGGTTCACCGACGCACTCAAGTGCTGGTTGATGTCGTAGCGCGCCATCAGGTTGGTGACCGCGTAGCTGCCCTGGCTGAAGGTATGCAGGTCGGCGCCGACCTTGCTCTGCCAGTTCACCCCACCGCCGATGGTGATCTTGTCCAGCGGCCCATGCAGCCGGTAGCTGGTGAAGGTCTTGAAGCTGTTGCGCGGCAGGTTGGTGTTGATGCGCTGGTCGTCGGCATCGGTGGTGACCGAGTAGGCGTAACCGGCCGACGCTTGCCAGCCTTCGGCCAGTTCCCCGTTCAGCTCCAGCTCGATGCCCTTGGAGGTGGTGTCCTGTTCGGCGCTGTAGACGTTGTCGTGTTGCCAGATGGCCAGGTTGTCCTGCTCCAGCTTGAACACCGCGAGGCTGGAGTTGAGCTTGCCATCCAGGTGAGTGCCCTTGATGCCGAGCTCGTAGCCTACGCCTTCCATGGGGTCGAGCGGTTTGTTGCTCTCGTCGGTGACCCACGACCCTTGCGGGTTGAAGATCTTGGTGTAGCTGGCGTACAGCGACCAGGTGTCGTCCAGGTCGTAGACCACGCCGGCATAGGGGATGAAGACGCCGTTTTCCTCGCGATTCACTTCGGTTTCCTCGCCGCCATAAGGCCGGTCCGAGGTGTCGCGTTTCCAGTTGATCAGGCGGCTGCCGAGGATCAGGCTGAGGTCGTCGGTGATGCTGAAACGCGAGGTCAGGTACGCCGCATACTGGTCTTCGTCGATCGACGACTTGCCACTTTCGACGAAGGCCGGCTTGGCCGACTTGCCGTCCCAGTTGAACAGGTTGTCGATGGCCCCAGCGGGCGAGCCTGCGTAGTCATAGCGCCAGCCGCCCCAGCTCGGGGTGTTTTCCCGGTACTGGGACAGGGTCATGCCGGTGATCAGTTCATGCTCGCGGCCGAACAGGCTGAACGGCCCGGTAGCGTACAGGTCGAGGTTGTCCTGGCGCGGCGTGCCCGAGAAGCGCACCGGCAACTGCGACAGGCCGCTGCCATCCGGGTTCAGCTCACCCATGGCAAAGTTGAACAGCTCGTCGAACTTGTTCTCGGCATGGGTGAGCTCGATCTTGCCGCTCCAGCCGTTGCCCAGTTGCTGTTCGATAGAGGTGAAGAAGCTGGTTTGCTCGTGGTCGTTGTAGGACCAGTCCGGCGCGGCGTTGAGCGAACGTTTGAGGTTGGTGCGCTCACCGGTCGAGAAGCGTGTGGGCAGGCCGGAGCGCAGGGGCGAGTCGATGTCGCTGCGCAGGTAGCTGAAGCCCACCGTCAGCAAGGTGTCTTCGCTGAGGTCGAATTCGGTAATGCCATACATCAGCTGCGACTGCTGGTTGTAGCGGTCGATCCAGGCTTTTTCGGTTTTGTAGTCGGCGACGAAGCGCCCGCGAATGTTGCCGGTTTCGGTCAGCGGCCCGGACACGTCGAAACCTGTGCCGTAGCGGTCCCAGTTACCGGCCTCGCCGGTGATGCTGGCCTGGGCCTCGGCAGTCGGGCGTTTACGGATGAGGTTGATCGTCGCCGAAGGGTTGCCCATGCCGCTGATCAGGCCGGTGGCGCCGCGCACGATTTCGACACGGTCGAACATCGCCATGCTTTGCGAGTAGTTGTCCAGGCGGGTGCTGGTCGGAACACCGTCGACCTCGTAGTTCTGAATGGCAAAGCCGCGCGACCAGTACGAGTCGCTTTCCGAGCCAAGGCCATCGCGCACCACGGTGATGCCTGGGGTGGCTTCCAGTGCGTCGGTGAGGTTGGTCAGGCGTTGGTCGTCCAGGCGCTGGCGGGTCATCACCGTCAGCGATTGTGGCGTCTCGCGTGGGGTGAGGTTGAGGCGCGTCGAGCTGCTCGACGAGTAGGTGGTGTAGAGCCCGGTGCCTTCTGTGGTCGAGCCTGGCGCCTTGCCAGAAATGGACACCGCGCTCAGCTCCAGGGCGGCTGTGCTGGCACTGGCTTGCAGCGAGTAGCTGCCGTTGGCGCCGCGGCTGGCCTCAAGCCCTGTGCCGGCGAGCAGTATCGCCAGGCCCTGGTCGATGTCGAAGCGGCCAGCAAGCCCGGAAGTGCTGCGGCCCTCGGTCAATGCGGTGGGGTAGGACAGCAGAATGTGCGCACTCTGGCCGAAGTGGGCCAATGCCGGCGCCAGGGGGCCTGCGGGGATGTCGAAGTCTGCCTGCGCCTGTGCGGCGGCCGTGGCCCAGGCGGGCATCAGCAGCAGCGGGGCGCTTGCGCCCATGCAAGCGATGCCCTGGGCCACGGCGCCGGCGAGTTTCTGCGAGACTGAGCGTTGCCAGCCCTGACGTTTGCGTGCGGTGTGATTCACAAGTGTTCCCCCATTGATTTGAAGTGCTGAGGGTTAAGTCTCGTGAGGCGCGAAATCGGACCACCCCTGCGCAACTTTTTTTGCGTCAGGCCATGCGCGGCTTCAATGTCACCCAGTAGCGGGTGAAATGCTGCACCTCCAACTGCAAGGTTTCTGCCACGGCAGCAATGATCTTGTCGGTGTTTTCCAGCGGGAACGTGCCGGATACACGCAGGCCGGCCAAGGCCGGGTCGCAGGCGAGGTGTCCGCGGCGATAGCGGGCCAGGTCTTCGATAAACGCAGCCAGGGGCTGGCCTTGAGCAACCAGCATGCCTTGGCTCCAGGCGGGGGCGACAGCGGCCACGGCCTGCCGCGCCAGCAAGCCCTGCTGGTTGAAACTGGCCTGTTCACCGGCGCCCAGCAGGATGGGCGGGTAGGCATGCAGGGCTGGTTGCAGCGCCACGCTGCCCTGATACACGGTGGCCTGGGTGTGTTGGCCGTGCAGCCGCACATTGAACTGCGCCAGCGTCGACTCAAGGCGGCCGTGCTCGGTGTCTACCCACAGTGGGCGGCTATCGGCGAGGGCGGGGCGGGTGATCAGCATCTCGCCGCGCAGCAGCCTCAGGCGGCGTGCCTGCTGGTCGAATGCCACATTGAGGGCGCTGTCGGTGTTCAGCTGTACCTGGGTGCCATCGGCCAGGGTCAGGCGCCGCTGCTCGCCGATGCGGCTGTGGTAATCAGCGCGCCAGTCTTGTACCAGCGCGGCGTCCTTCAAGTACCAGGCCCCTGCGCCTGCGGCCATCAGCAGCGACAATTGCTTGAGCGCAGTGCGCCGCGACTGCTGCGGCCGCAGCGCCGCATGGGCCAAGGGGCGCTGGCCCGGGCTGCGCATTTCGCGCAGGCGTTGGGCAAACACTTGTGTCCGTTGCCAGGCATGTTCATGTAGCGGGTGCGCCTGGCGCCAGCTCATGCAGGCGGCCAGGGTGGCGGCACTGACGGCCGGCTCTTGCAGTTCGAGGTGCCAGTGCATGGCCTGCTCGGCCACCTCGCCCGGGATCGACGTTGCGCCCTGGCCGTTCATGGCAGGTCCAGGCTGTGGTCGAGCATGATGCACAGTGCACCTGCCTTGATGATGTAGCGCTTGACCGTGGTGACCGACACGGCCAGCCGTTGCGCGATTTCGGTGTGCCCCAGGCCATCCACCTGCGACAACAGGAACGCCTCGCGCACCGGGCGCTCCAAGCCATCGAGGGCCGCGTCGAGGGCGATCAGGGTTTCCAGCAGGATCGCCTGGGTCTCCAGGCTTGGCACCACCGGCTCAGGCAGCATCGCCAGCGCCTCAAGGTAGGCGCGTTCGAGCTTTTGCCGCCGGTAGTGGTTACACAACACGCTTTGCGCCACCTTGGCCAGAAAGGTACGCGGCGCATGCAGTTGCGGCACCTGCTCCTTGTTCAACAGCCGGATGAAGGTGTCTTGGGCCAGGTCCGCTGCGCTTTGCGAGCAATTCAGGCGCTGCCTGAGCCAGCGCGTCAACCAGCTGTGCTGCTGGCGGTAGAGCAGCGCGACATCGCACAAAAGGGGATCAGAGGAAGGGAGCATGGTGTGCGGCCGCCAGGTGAGTCATTACTGCAAACGATAATGCTTATCATATATACATGCCTAGCGGCCCTGCAACACGCGCGCGCGACAAATGCCGCGACGGCAACTGGTCCGATATAAAACTGCGCTGAGCCTGGAAGGCGCACACTCGTCTTAGCTCAGGACTTCTGAGCATTGAGAGGTGCGTATGACCACTGGCAAGCGCTTCACAGATGTCGATGCCACGGGTGTCGAACCTGGGCAAGACGAAGACTGGCCAACCGGGAAAGATGAAGACGATAGCGAGGACGTCAAGCGTTCTCGACCCGAAGATCGCGATGACTACCTCGACGAGTCGCCCAGGGAAAGCGAAAAAGGTTCAGGTCGTCCCGACCCCTCCAGAGCCTCGGCGGCTGAGCGCTACAGCTATCAGCCACAGCAGAAGATAAGGCCATAGGCTAATGCTGCTCACTTAGGGCTGCTTCGCAGCCCATCGCGGCACAAGGCCGCTCCTACAACGACCGCGCAAGCCAACATGTACAGGCCTCACGCGGACACTGTAGGAGCGGCCTTGTGCCGCGAAAGGGCCGCAGAGCGGCGTTGGCGATCTTGAGTGGACAGCATTGGGCCATAGGCCTGTTATCCGTGACCCTTAGCTAAACGGTGGGGCGTGCTTGTGGCAGATAGGGGAGCAGGCGCTCGGTCTCTTTCCTGACCACGGCGTAGCACTCGCAGCTGAGCTGTTCCAGGTGCGCCCTGTCGAGCACCCGGATGTGCCCTCGATTGTATTCGATCACCCCCAGCCGCTGGAGTTTGCCAGCGGCATCGGTCACCCCCTCGCGACGTACGCCCAGCATGTTGGCGATCAGCTCCTGGGTCATGCACAGCCGGTCACCCGGCAGCCGATCCAGCGATAGCAGCAGCCAACGGCACAGTTGCTGGTCGATGGAGTGATGCCGGTTGCACACCGCCGTCTGCGCCATCTGGGTAATCAGCGCCTGGGTGTAGCGCAGCATCAGCATCATCAGCTCGCCATGACGGTTGAACTCGTCCTTCAGGCGCTGCCCGGGCAGGCGGTAGGCATGCCCAGCGCTTTGCACGATCGCCCGGCTGGGGGTGCTCTCGCCGCCCATGAACACGGCGATGCCGACCAGCCCTTCATTGCCCACCACCGAGATTTCCGCTGAGGCGCCGTTCTCCATCACATACAGCAGCGAGACGATTGCATCGGTTGGGAAGTAGACATGGCGCAGGGTGTCGCCGGACTCGTAGAGCGCCTTGCCGAGCGGCAGGTTGCTGCGTTCCAGGTGCGGTTGCAGGCGGCCGAACGTTTCTGCCGAAAGCGCGGCCAACAAGTGATTGTGCAGGGGGCTGGACGTAGGGGGCATTGCTTGGCACCGTCGAGGGCTGCGGCTGAAGCAACAAGGTTAGCCCAGCGCGCAGGTGCTGCCGTGCGGCAGGCCTCAATGGGTGGGCAAGGCTGACGGCTGGTACTCGGCGATCACCTGGTGCAACACGCCATCATCCTTGAGTGGCAGCACCGCTTGGGCCAGTTGCTGGCCGTCGAGGGTCAGGGTCAGTTCGGTGTCAGCGCCGTTGCGCACTTCTATGCGGTACGGGGTGCTGCCAAAACGGTAGTGCAGGGTTACACCTGGCCAGTCCGCCGGCAGCAGCGGCTCGATCCGTAGGGTGTCACCGCAGCGTTGCAGGCCCAGCAGGCTTTCCACGATCAGCCGGTACATCCAGCCCGCCGAGCCTGTGTACCAGCTCCAGCCACCGCGCCCTGCATGGGGGGCGACGGCATAGACATCGGCGGCCATCACATAGGGTTCGACCTTGTAGGTTTCGATCAGCCCGCTAGCACCCTGGCGCACCGGGTTGATCAAGCGCAGCAGTTCCCAGGCCTTGGCGGCATCGCCCAGGCGGGCATAGGCCATGCTCGCCCAGATGGCCGCGTGGGTGTACTGGCCGCCATTTTCGCGCACGCCGGGCAGGTAGCCCTTGATGTAGCCGGGGTCCAGGTCGCCGTGGTCGAAGGGTGGGTCGAGCAGTGTGACAATACCGATGTCGCGGCGCACCAGGTGCTTGTCCAGCGCCGCCATGGCGGCCTGCGCGCGTGCCGGCGGGGCAACCCCGGAAAGCACCGCCCAGCTCTGCGCCACGGAGTCGATGCGGCATTCCTGGTTGCTTGCCGAGCCGAGTAGCTGGCCGTTGTCGAACCAGGCGCGGCGGTACCAGTCACCGTCCCAGGCATGCTGCTCCAGGTGCTCGGCCAGGGTGGCGGCCTGCCGGCTGCACTGCAGGGCGAAGGCGCTGTCGCCGTGGCGCAGGGCAACGCTGGCGAATGCCCGCAACACCTCGTGGCCGAAGAACCCCAGCCACACGCTTTCGCCCAGGCCTTGTTCACCGACGCGGTTCATGCCGTCATTCCAGTCCCCGCTGCCCATCAACGGCAGGCCGTGGGCGCCATACTGCAGGGCATGCCCGAGGGCGCGCTGGCAATGCTGGTACAGGCTCTCGACCAGGTTCGCCTGGGTGGGCAAGTCGTAATAGGACTCTTCACCCGCGTTCAGCGCACGCCCCTCCAGGTAGCCGACCGGCTCGTCGAGCACCGAGCGGTCACCGGTCAGCGCCACGTAGCGGCTGGTTGCCAGTGGCAGCCACAGCAGGTCATCCGAGCAGCGGGTGCGTACACCCCGTTGCAGGGGGGGGTGCCACCAGTGCTGCACATCGCCTTCGGCATACTGGTGACCGGCGCAGTCGAGCAGGTGCTGGCGCGCCAGGGCCGGGGCGGCGTGGAGCATGGCCATGCTGTCTTGCAACTGATCGCGAAAGCCAATGGCACCGCCAGACTGGTAGTAACCGCTGCGCGCCCAGAAGCGGCAGGCAATCACCTGGTACAGCAACCAGCCGTTGGCCAGCACGTCCAGCGACGGCTCCGGGGTTTCGATCTGCACGCTGCCCAAGGTCTGGCGCCAGTAGGCACGCACTTTCTCCAGCGCATCCATGGCCGCGCGCAGCCCGCGGTATTGCTGTACACAGCGGCTGGCGGCTTCGGCGTTGGGCCCGGCACCCAGGCGAAACACCACCTCTCGGCGTTCGCCAGGCTGCAGCAGCACGTTGACCTGCACCGCCGCGCACGGGTCCAGCCTCGCGCCCGTGCGCCCCGACAACCGTGCCTGGTGCATGCCGGCCGGCGCCTGGCAATCGCCATTGCGCCCAAGGAACTCGCTGCGGTCGCAGGTAATGCCGTAAAAGGGCAGGTCGCAATCGACAAACCCCACATGCCTGGAAAACCCCTCGGCATAGCTATTGCGGGCAAACAAGGCGCCGCTGACCGGGTCGATCTCGCTGACTACATGCAGGGCCGACTTGCTGCGCAGATCGCCCAGCACCCACTCGACGTAGCAGGTCAGTGACAACCGCCGCGCCTGCGCCGAGCGGTTGTGCAGCTTGAGCCGGCTGAACTTGATTGGTGCATCCAGCGCGACATGTACCCATAACTCACTGTCCAGGCCGTCGTCGGTGTATTCGAAGACGCTGTAGCCAAAGCCATGGCGGGTGCGATAGCGGCCAGGGCCGGGGCACGGCATCGGCGTGGGTGACCAGTACTGGCCGCTGTCCTCGTCACGCAGGTAGAGGGTTTCGCCACTGGGGTCGCAGACTGGGTCGTTGTGCCAGGGTGTCAGCCGGTACTCGTGCGCGTTCTCGTACCAGGTATAGGCACTGCCGGCCTCCGACAGCACGCTGCCAAACTGCGGGTTGGCAAGGATATTGGCCCAGGGCGCCGGGGGTGGCTGAGCCTGGTCGTGGTGGATGACGTATTCCTGGCCGTCGCTGCTGTACCCCCCGTAGCGGTTGGCAAGCATCAGCGCGGGTGCGGGGGCCGGCGCGTGGCCATCGGCTTTCGCCTGCGGGGCTGCCGGGGCTGGCTCGAACGCGGCGGGTGCGGGCGGTGTGCGGCGGTGGTGCAGTTGTTCGGCGAGGGTGCCAAGGCTGTCGCTGAGCACCAGCCGCGCTACCGAAAGGGTCAGGGTGCGGTCCTCTGCCGACAGCTGCTGTGCGGGGCGCACAAAGATGCCCCCGGGGCGGTCGAGCAGCGCCGCCTCGCTGCCGGAGGTGACGATGCCCATGATCAGATCCTGCAATTGCTGGCGGTAACCGGCCTGGTCTTCGTTCCAGATCACCAGGTCCAGCGCCAGGCCCTTCTGTCGCCAATAGGCATGGGCAAGCACCATCTGCTTGACCAGGTTGATGTTGGCCGGGTCGCTGATCTGCACCAGCACGATTGGCAGGTCCCCCGACAGCCCTTGGCCCCACAGGCCTGACTGGCTGCGCCGGTTGTCGGCCAGCGGGACGCCGCGGGGCCGTAGCGCCGCGTTGGGGTAGATCACCGAAGCGGCCATCTGCTCGAACAGCCTGGCATCGTTGAGCGAGCCGTTGAGCTGGCGCAACTGCACCTGGCTGTGTGGCCAGGCGAGGTCGAACACCCGGTCGGCCAGGTGCCGGTCGCGGTACTTGGCGATCTGCTGCAGGCAGGCGTCGCGGCTGTCGGACACCCCTGTGACCAGGTCGACCGTGGCGTTCTGGCCGGGTGCCAGGCTGATACGGCAGCGGATCGCCACGATCGGGTCAAGCACCGCCCCGGCGGTGTCGGACAAGGCCTCTGTCTGCGCGTCCAGAGCCGCCGGGGCGACCAGCGTGCGGCCGCGCCCTATAAAGCGGGCGCGGTCGGTTTCGTAGGACACGGCATCGATGTCGGCGCCATGCACCGCGAGCACATGGCACATCCACGGCACGGCGTCCTGCTGCGAGCGCGGCCGCCTGGAACAGATGATGGCCTGCAGCGGGCGGACCAGTTCGGTCTGCACGAACAGCTTGCTGAACGCCGGGTGCAACGCATCGGCAAGGGCGGGTGCCAGCACCACCTCGGCGTAGCTGGTCAGCTCCAGGGTGCGCTGTTGGTCACCATGGTTGGTCAGGTGCAGGCGCCGCAGTTCGATGTCGTCCTCGGGGGAAACGGCTATTTCGGTGTGGCAGTCGAAGTCGCCTTCACGGATGCGGAACTCGGCGCGGCCATCACTGAAGATCGCCTCCTGGTTCTTGCCGCGATGCCGCGTCGGTTGGTAGGTGGTTGACCAGAACGCTGCGCTGGCGACGTCACGCAGGTAACAGAAGCTGCCCAGGGCGTCGCAGCTGGCGTCCTCGCGCCACCGTGTCAGCGCCATCGCGTCGCGCTTGCTGTAGCCACTGCCGACATGGTTGACCATGACGTGGTAGCGGCCGTTGGACAGCAACTGCACGGCGGGGTGGCGCCGATTCGGCTCGCTGAACACCCGCAAGCGTGTCTCGCCGGATTGGCCCGCAGCGTCCACAGCCGGGGCCTGCAGGGTGTGCAGGTAGGGCGCGGCCGTTTTCGGTACGCGCTCCTGTAACAGCAGCATGCTCGCCTGAAATTGCGGGTCTGAGGCGAAGCGCCGTTGCATGGGTTTGTCCAGCAGCAGGGAGGTCAGGGCCAGCAAGCTCATGCCCTGATGGTGGGCCATGAACGAGCGGATCACCACGGCCTGCTGGCCGGGGGGCAGCCGTGACTCGCTGTAGTCAATGGCCTCGTACAACCCGAAGCGGCCGGCCAGCCCCAGCGTGCACAGGCGTTGCAGGTTTCGGCAGGCGGCGCCTGGCGCCACCAGCAGGGCGAGTGCACTGGCGTAGGGGGCGACCACCCGTTCTTCACCCAGGCCGCGCTTGAGGCCCAGGCCCGGTACGCCAAACGCCCGGTATTGGTAGTTCAGGTGAGCGTCCAGGGCGTTGTAGGCCGACTCTGAAACGCCCCAGGGGATGCCCAGCACGTTGCCGTGGTCGATCTGCCGCTCGACGGCGGCCTGGCAGGTCTGGTCGAGCAGGGTGCCTTCGTAGCTCGGCATCACCAGCAGCGGCATCAGGTATTCGAACATCGAACCCGACCAGGACAACAGCACCGGCACCCCGGCATTGCTGGTCAGCAGCCGGCCCAGGGCGAACCAGCTGGCCTGGGGCACCTGGCCCTGGGCGATGACCACGAAGTTGGTCAGGCGCATCTCCGATGCCAGCAAGTCATAGAAGGCTGAATCGAGGCGATGTTCATCGGCGTTGTAACCGATGGCGAACAGGTCACGCTGGTTGTCGTAGAGGAAGGTGAAGTCCATGTCGGCCATGGCGGCGATGCGCAGCGCCAGGCTTTGCGACTGGGCGATGCGCTGGCGGGCCAGCGTGCGTATGTCGGCCACGGCCGGACGTTCGGCGGCAGGCCACTGCTCTGGCAGCAGTTCGGCCAGCTGGCGCCAGCTCAATGGCGCCTGAAGCGTGGGGTCGTCGTTGCCAGGTGGCAACTGGAAGGCCTGCACTTCGCCGCCCAGGTCCAGGCATTGCTGGTGCATCGCCTGCAACCAGAACAGGCAGTCGTCGGCCTCGCCCGCGCGTGGCGCGTACTGCTGGATCAGCCCCTGTAGCTGCTCGGCGAGCTGTTCCAGCAGCGAGGCGGGCAGCGGGCCTGGCTGTTCATGGGCTTGCCAGAGCTGTTTGCCCAGGGCCTGGAGCGGCTCGTCGGCACGGCCCGCGGTGGTGAACGCTTCGCGCAGGATGTCCAGCGTGTCCAGCAGGCCCTGGCTCAGGCGGCGGTCCAGCACAGGGGTATCGGCCATCGCCAGCAGCCCTGGCCGCAGCGTCAGCAGCAGGGCGGCCAGGTTGCCGCTGTCCACCGCAGAGATGTAGAGCGGGTGCAATGGTGTTCGGGTCTGGGTGTCGTACCAGTTGTAGAAGTGCCCCTTGTAGCGCTCCAGCTGGCCCATGCTGTCGAGCATCTGGGTCAGGCGCTGGAACAGTCGGGCGGCAGTCAGGTAGCCGAAATCATGGGCTGCCAGGTGCGAAAGCAGGGCCATGCCGATGTTGGTCGGCGACGTGCGGTGGGCGATGCTGGGGAAAGGCGGCTCTTGCAGGTTGTCAGGTGGCAGCCAGTTTTCATCAGGCCCGACATGCCGGTCGAAGAACGCCCAGTTGCGCCGGGCCAGCCGATGCAGAAACCGCAGCTCCTGTGCCTGCGGCGCGAACGCGCTGCGCCCCCGCGTGCGGCTGAGCCACCAGGCCAGGGCCGGGCCAAGCAGCCACAGGGCAAGGATGGGGGCGGCCAGCAACAGCACACTCGGGCGCATCGCCAATGCTCCCACCAGCAACAGCACCAGCCCGGGTTGTACCCATTGTTCGCGATAGAACGCTTGCAGGGTATCGGCACTGGTGCGTTCGTCATCCCGCGAGGGGTTCCATTGCAGCAGCCGGCGTTTGCTCACGGCCAGGCGCCACAGCGTGCGGCAAATCGCATCCAGGCTGTAGAGGGTCTCGAACGGCAACCAGGCCAGCGACAACCCAGCCCGCACGAAATAGATGCTTGAGGTGTGCAGAGCCGCCAGCAGGTGTTCGGCCAGCGGCACATCGATGGTCTTGCGTAGCAGCTCGAGCAGCGAATCGAGCACAGGGCGGGTCAGTAGCAGGCCCAGCAGCGCGAGCGTCCACAGCAGCGGCGAGGCGCTGGCCAGCCAGCCCCACAGCAGCGCGCTCAGCAGGGCGGCCGGCTCCAGGCTGCGGCGCAGATTGTCGACAATCTTCCATCGCGACAGCGCGCTCAGCCCGCTTTGCGCCTGGCCTTGCAGCCCGGTGCGCGACCACGGCAGCAGCCAGGGCAGCAGTTGCCAATCACCCCGTATCCAGCGGTGGCGGCGCTTCACATCGGCGCTGTAGCGTGCCGGGTAGGCCTCGAACAATTGCACGTCACTGAGCAGGCCGGCATGGGCGTAGCAGCCCTCGATCAAGTCGTGGCTCAGTACACAGTTGTCGGCAAAGCGCCCCTCCAGTGCGCGTTCGAAGGCATCCACTGCGTAGATGCCTTTGCCAATGAACGAGCCACTGAGGAACAGGTCCTGGTACACATCCGACACGGCCAGGGTGTAGGGGTCGACCCCGGCATCGCTGCCGAACAGCCGCGCGTAGGTTGAGCGCGACACGCTGGGCAGGCTGATGCCCACCCGTGGTTGCAGGATCGCGTAGCCTGACTGCAGGCGACCGCTCGTGGCATCGAAACGTGCGCGGTTCAGCGGGTGCTGCATGGCGCCGACGAACTGCTGCGCCACATCGCGCGGCAACTGGGTGTCGGTGTCCAGGGTGATGACATAGCGCACCCGGTCCAGCGCGCGCAGGTCGCCGACGATGCGCATGAAACGCTCGGCGCCGCGCCCACGCAGCAGGGCATTGAGCTCAGCCAGCTTGCCGCGCTTGCGCTCACGGGCCATCCAGCAGCGCTCGGTGGCGTTCCACTCCCTGGGGCGATGCAGCAGGAAGAAGCGCTCGGCGCCGCTCGGGTACTTCGCATTCAACGCGCGAATACCGTCGCTGGCAAGGTCGAGCAGGGCCATGTCGTCGGGCCGGGTCTGCTCGGGGGCATCCATGAAGTCAGTCAACAGGGCGAAATGCAGGTGCTCGTCACGGTTGGCCAGAAAGCGCACCTCAAGGCCTTCGACCAGTTCCTCGACATCGCCGGCAGCGCCCAGCATGCTGGGCACCACGACCAGGGTACGGGCCTCGACGGGAATCCCTTCGGTGTAGTCCAGCCGGGGCAGGAACGCAGGCTTCACGGTCAGCGTCACCAGCCAGTTGACCAGGCCGAGGGCGAGCCGGCTGGTGGTCAGCAGCACCGGCAACGCCATGGCCGCTGCCACCCAGGTGGGCCAGCCTTCGGCGGCAATGCCAGCCACGAAGCCCCAGGCCAGCAGGCACGACAGCAGCGCCGCCGGCACCAGGTAGAAGGCCAGCGGCGCCCGGTGCAACAGGCGCTGCCAGCGCTCGGCAAGTGCCACCCGCGCAGCCAGCTGCCGTTCGAGCAGCAGCAAGCCATCGCCAGCCAGGTAATAACCGACATGCGCTGCCTGCTCGCGTGGTTGTGCGTGTGCGGCCTGCGCCAGCTCGATCGCCGTGCGCGCCACCTGTTCTTCACTGAAGGCGCTATGCCGTGCCAGCTGTTCGACGATGTGCCGATAGTGATCGCGGCTGGCGAAGTCCATGGCGGCATACACTGCCGCCGGGTCTTCGCCGAGGATGTGTTCGACGTGGCTCAGGTGTTCGACGAACAGCCGCCAGTCAATGGTCGACAGCAGGCGCAGGCTGCCGATGCTGTTGCTGATCGACACCTGGTCGATGGCCTGCTGTTGCGCATCGAGCTGCACATGGCGCTCGATACTCAAGGACGACTCGCTGAGCAACTGCTCGATCCAGGCCAGCGGCTGGGTGAGCGTGCTGCTGTGGCCCTGTAGTCGCCTGGCCAGTTCGGCGACGAAGGCGGTGGTCATGGGTGGGTCCGAGCGGGCCATGTCGGCCACCACCAGCACCACGCTCTTGGCATCGCGTTCGGCGGTTTCGCCAAGCTTGTCGGCCCAGTCATTGGCCAGGTCGCGGTCTGCCAGGCTGGCCATGACCCGGGCGGCGACGCGGCGCAGGTTTTCGATCAGCGCCAGCCTGAGCATGATCGGGATCGCCCACAGCTCGCCGAGGGTCAGCGTGGCGGTATGCTGATACGCCTCGACGAAATGGCTCAGGCTCTCGGCATCGACCCGGCCATCACCGTGGCAGATGGTTTCCAGGGCAATGTCATAGACCCGCGGCAAGCCGCTCGAAGCGCCGGTGTCCAGGCGTGGCAGTTGCAGGCTGTAGTCGGCCGGCAGGTGGCGTTTGGCAATGCGGATATGGCTTTCGACCAGGTAGAAGTTGTCGAGCAGCCACTGCGCTGCAGGCAAGGTCGGGCGCGCGTCGGGCAGCGCGCTGGCGAGGGCCGAACAGCTGGCGTAGAGCATGCGTTCGTTGTCGGCCAGGCGTTCGAGCAGCGAGTCGTCGGCCGGCAGTCTGCTCAAACGGTGCTGGCTGGCCAGCCAGTTGCCATGGTCGGCCAGTTGCTGGGCGCTGTAGAGCTCCGAGCGCAGCAGGCTTTCGTAGGTGAACGTGTGGCGCGGCGCACGCCAGCGCCGGGCACGGTTGGCCAGGCGTTGCACGTAGGTGAGTGCGCGAAGCCAAGGGTTGTCCATGGTGAGTCGGGTGCCGTGAGCTGGCCGGTCAGGTGGGCAGTGTGCGCCGGCCAGGCCGTGCCGGTCTGTTCGGTAGCGTACAGACCCGCCTCATTGCGGTGCGTGAGCCCCGGCAATATGCCGCCCGGCCACGTAGCCGAAGGTCAGCGCCGGGCCCAGATTGATACCGCCGGAGGGGTACCAGCCGCCAAACACGCTGGCCATGTCGGTACCCGCCGCATACAGGCCGCCGATCGGTTGGCCCTGGTCATCCAGCACGCGTGCGTGGCCGTCGGTGCGCAGGCCGGCGAAGGTGCCAAAGCAACCTGGCTGCACCTTCACCGCATAGAACGGCCCTTGTTCGATCGGTGCGACGCAGGGGTTAGGCCCGCTGTAAGCCGGGTCACCTTGTTTGCGGTTGAACGGCGTGGAGCCGCGGCCAAATGCCGGGTCCTGGCCCAGGCGCGCATAGCGGTTGTACTCAGCGACGGTGGCACTCAACCCGGCTGGGTCGATGCCACAGGCGCTGGCCAATTGTTCGAGGCTGGCGCCGCGCTTGAGGTAGCCGCTGCGCAGGTGCGGCCATACCGGCAGCGGCGCGGGGCGAGCGTGGCCGAGGCCGTAGCGACGCAAGAAGCGGTGGTCGCAGACCAGCCACGAGCAGGCTTGCTCGCCCTGCGGCACCGCCTCGAGCATGGCCGATACATAGTCGTAGTAACCGTGCGCCTCGTTGACGAAGCGTTTGCCACTGGCCAGTACCCCGATAACTCCCGGCTTGCCGCGCTCGATGATGTGCGGGAAGTGGCCGACACTGCCGTCGCGGTGCGGCACCTTGGAGACCGGTGCCCAGGCCACCGCTGATTTCAGGTCGGTGGCGACGACGCCGCCAGCCGACTCGCCAAGGCGCAGGCCATCGCCCGAGCAGGACGGCGGGGGCAGGGCGAGGTTGTCATGGCCGGTGGCGTCACCGGCAAACAGCTGCTGGCGCCGCGCACTGTCGTGGGGGAAGCCACCGGCGGCGAGTACCACGGCTTTCGCCCGCACCGTCATATCGCCCTGCGGTGTGCCTATCACAGCCCCGCGCACCTGGCCGTCCTCGATCAGCAGGCGCTTGGCCGGGGCAGACTCCAGCAGGCGCACGCCAAGGTCTTCGGCCGACTTGGCCAGGCGCGCCACCAGCGCCACGCCGTTGACCAGGTGCATGGCCCGGCCATATCGGGCGAGGTGGTACAGGTGGCGGCCAAAGCGCTTGCACACCTGCACAAAGGCCCGTGGCGAGCGGGTCATGTTGAGGAAGGCGGCCAGGTCGGCACCGGCCATGATCGGCATGCCCATGAACGAGGTTTCACGCAGGGTCTTGCGCAGGCGCGGCAACAGCGCGCCAACCTCACGGGCATCATAGGGGGCGGCGATGACCTAGTGGCCGCCGGTGGCGGCGCCGGGTGTGTCGCCGTGCATGTCGGGGATAGCGTTGCCGTCGACGAACTGCAGGGCGGTGTGTTGCTCGAAAAAGGCGACCATGTGCGGGCAGGCCTGGAGGAAGGCATCCACCCGTTCAGCGTCGTAATGCGCGCCCAGCTCGTTGCGCAGGTAGGTGCGCGGCTGCTCGATGTCTTCTTCGATACCGGCGCGGCGCGCCAGCGGGTTGCGTGGCACCCAGGACCAGCCGCCGGACCAGGCGGTGGCGCCGCCGAACACAGGCGCCTTCTCTACCAGCAGCACGCGTTGCCCATGCCAGGCAGCCGTTACTGCCGCGGCCAGGCCGGCTGCGCCGGAGCCAATGACCAGTACGTCGTATTCGGCTTGCAAGGTGTCGGTGGGCATTGCAGGGTCTCCGGGGCTATTATTGGAATGTGATTCCATATTTTTCCCGTGTGACGACTTAAGTTGCAAGCCGCGCCGCGTGGTAATGGTCGATTACCGGACACTTCAGCGTAGCGCTGCTGCACGGTGGCCTTGGTTGTGGAATCATCTTCCAGAATTCGCCACATTTTCAGGGACCTTAGTCATGGCTGGTAGTCAGATCGAACGCGCCTTCAGTCTTGTAGAAAGCCTTACCGGCGAGCCTGAAGGCCTTGCCCTGCAGACCCTGGCCGAGCGCCTGGAGATTCCCAAGAGCGCCACCCACCGCATGCTGGCCGAGCTGATTCGCCTGGGCTACGTGCGGCAGAACCGCGACAACAGCCGCTACCAGTTGTCTGCCAAGCTGGTGGCGCTGGGCTTTCGCTACCTCTCCAGCAGTGGTGCCGACATCATCCAGCCGATTCTCGACCGCCTGGCCCAGGACAGCGGCGAGCTGGTGCGCCTCGGTGTGATCGACGGTAGCCGCCAGACTTGGATCGCCAAGTCCCAGGGAGCGCGCTCGGGTTTGCGCTACGACCCCGACATGGGCCGCGATGCGCCCTTGTTCTACACCGCCTCCGGGCATGCCTGGCTGGCCAGCCTGAGCGATGCCGATGCCGTGCAGATGGTGTTGCGCCAGGGCATTGCCGACCCCGCGCAGTTCGGCCCGAATGCACCGCGCTCCACGGACGAGCTGCTGGGCTACCTGCAACGGGCACGCGAGCGGGGCTATGCCTGGGTCGAGCAAACCTCGGCAGTGGGCACGTCGGCGTTGGCCGCCGTGGTGCGGCGCCCCCGTACCGATGAAGTGATTGGCGTGCTGAGCATTGCAGGCCCCAGCGCACGGCTGGCGCCTACGCGTTTGCCTGAACTGGCGGCGCAGCTGTTGGCCGCAGCCGACGAGCTGTCCGCCGCCAGCCAGGCCAGCGAACTGTTTGCCTGACATGCGCAGGCCTGTGCATTTGTGGTCGATAACCGCACAGTCTGTGCGTGCGGTGCTTCTGTAAAGCGGAACGGGGTTCTAAATTGTTGATTGTGGATTCTGGAACGGCGTTCCGTAATCCGTGATCCGACAATAATGACAACAATGACAAGAGGACAGTCCGTTGAACGCACCGCTTCGTATCGCCCTGATTGGCGCCGGCATCATGGGCCGCCAGCACTACCAGCACCTGCGTCAGGTCCCGCAAGCCCAGTTGTGCGCGGTGGCAGACCCTGGCCCGCAGGCCGAGGCCTTCGCGGCCGAATGCGCGGTGCCTTGTTTTGCCGACCACCGCCGCATGCTGGAGGTAGTCCAGCCCGAGGCGGTGATCGTCGCCAACCCCAATAACCTGCATGTGGCCACCGCGCTCGATTGCATCGAGGCCGGTGTGCCGGTGCTGTTGGAAAAACCGGTGGGCGTGCACCTGGATGAAGTCCGTGCGCTGGTGGAGGCGTCTCGGCGCTGTGGCGTGCCCGTGCTGGTCGGCCACCACCGACGGCATAACCCTCTGATCGCCAGTGCCCGTGGGATGATCGCCGACGGCGCCCTGGGCAGGCTGATCAACGTCACCGCGCTGTGGCAGTTGCAGAAGCCCGACAGCTACTTCGACACCCCCTGGCGCCGTCAGCCAGGCGCTGGTTTCTTGTTGACCAACCTGATCCACGACCTGGATCTGCTGCGTTATCTGTGCGGCGAGGTGGTGCAGGTACAGGCGTTCACCCGCAACGATGTACGCGGTTATGCCAATGAAGACAGCGCAGCGGTACTGCTGCAGTTCGCCAACGGCGCGCTGGGCAGCCTGACGGGCTCCGACGCGGTGGCTGCACCCTGGAGCTGGGAGCTGACGTCTGGCGAGAGCCCGATCTACCCGCGCCAGGATGGCCAGCCCTGCTTCCTGCTGGCGGGCACCCAGGGGGCGCTGAGTATTCCGCAGCTCAAGCGCTGGCAGTACGCCGAAGCCGGCTCGGGTTGGCATACACCGTTGCTGCAAAGCGAGGCTGGCACCCCGGTGGGCGAGGCATTGACCTTGCAACTGCAGCACTTCGTGCGCGTTGCCCGCGGTGAAGAAGCACCGCTGACCGACGCCGCAGACGGCGCCCGTACCTTGGCCCTGGTCGAGGCGATCCGCCAGGCCGCCGAAAGCGGCCGAGCGTGTGCCCCCGCGATCATCGACTGACGCGCGAGCAAAGCGCGACCTTCGATCACACCTTTTTTGCTTTCAGGTAACGAACATGACTGACCGTATTTTTTCCCTTGCCGCGCTGACGGTGCTCGAGCTTTCGCCGCCCGCCATGGTGGAAGCTGCCGCCCGAGCCGACTACAGCCACGTGGGCCTGCGCCTGGTCGCGGCCACCCCGGAGGAACAGCACTTCCCGCTGGTTGCCGATGCCGAGTTGCGTCGCCAGACCCAGGCGCGCCTGCGCGACACCGGTATCAAGGTGCTCGACCTGGAAATCCTGCGCCTCAAGCCTGAAACCTGTGTGGCTGATTTCGAGGCCATTCTGGCGGTGGGTGCCGAGTTGGGGGGTACCGAACTGCTGGTTGCCGGCAACGACCCGGACGAGGCCCGCCTTACTGAGCGCTTTGCCGAGCTGTGCGACCTGGCGGCGGGTTACGGTATCCATCCGCACCTGGAGTTCATGCCCTGGACCGACGTTCGCGACTTGCGCCAGGCCATGCGTGTGGTAGCCAACGCTGGCCGGGAAAATGGCTGTGTGCTGGTGGACGCGTTCCATTTCAACCGCTCTGCCTCCTCGCTCGACGACCTGGCGCGCCTGGCACCACAGCGCATGCGTTACGCCCAGTTGTGCGACGTGGCCGGCCCGGTGCCGGAGGATATGGGCGAGATATTGCGCCAGGCGCGTAATGAACGGCGCTTCCCCGGTGATGGCGATGCTGACCTGGTCGGGTTGTTGCGCGGCTTGCCGGCAAGCGTGCCGCTGAGCCTGGAGATTCCGACGCGGCAGTTGCTGGAGCAAGGTGTCAGCGGCGAGCAGCGGGCGCGGCTGGCGCTGGAGAAGGCCAAGGCGGTGCTGGCGCGGGTGTGAGATAGGGTTGGGGCGGCTTAGTGCCTGGCTTGGGTTTTGAGGTGGGGCATAGATCGAGCGCCGCCCGCGCGGCGCTCGATCTATGCACCAACACACATCCAATGCCAGGCACTAAGCCCCCTCAACCCCACGCGGCGCCATGAAATACATCCACACCAGCGCCAGGAAGTACATCACCGGGATCATGGTAAACAGCACCGCATAATTGTTGTGGGTAACCGTCAGCACGCTGCCGACGATCTGCGTCATGAACATCCCACCGATGGCCGCACACATGCTGCCAAAGCCGAACACCGTGCTCACCAGGTGCTTGGGTGTGTAGTCCATGACCAGGCTCCAGATATTCGCGGTCCAGGCCTGGTGCGCGCCGACCGCCACGGCAATGGCGAGCACTGCGACCCACAGGCCACTGGCGTGGGCAGCAAAGACCACACTGACAATGGTGCAGGCAAAGATCAGCATCGAGATCAGCCGTGCGCGGATCGCACGTACGCCGCGGCCGATCAGCCACGACGAAAGTATCCCGCCGCCAATGCTGCCGAAATCCGCAGTCAGCCAGATCAGGATCAACGGGATACCCATCTGCGTCACGCTGATGCCCAGCGCGTACTGCTGGTTCAGAAACGGTGGCAGCCAGTAGAGGTAGAACCAGAACACCGGCGCCGTGATCGAGTAAGCCACGGCGAAGGCCCAGGTGCCGCGCTGGCGCAAGATGCGGCGAAATGGCATCGGCTTCGCTTCGGGCTCGTCATCCTGCTGGATATAGTCCAGCTCGCTCTGGCGCACGTGCGGGTGCGCTTCCGGGTTGAAGTACTTCAACCCCCACAACACCACCCACACCAGGCCAAGGCTGCCCATGGCAATGAACGCGGCCTGCCAGCCCCAGGCGGCCAGGATCAGCGGCAGCAGCGCCGGGGTGACCATGGCACCGACGTTGGTGCCGGCGTTGAACAGGCCGGTGGCGATGGCGCGTTCGCCGGCAGGGAACCACAACCGCGTGGTCTTCACGCAGGCCGGGTAGTTGGCCGCCTCGGTCAGGCCGAGGATGAAGCGGCAGACCATGAAGCCGGCCGCCGAGGTGGCCAGGCCGTGGGCGCCGGTGGCCAGGCTCCACAGCAGCACCGCAACGAAGAAGGCGTGCTTGACCCCAACCCTGTCGATCAACCGGCCCTGCAGCAGAAAGCCGATCGCGTAGCCGACCTGGAACCAGAAATTGATGTTGGCGTAGTCCATCGCCGTCCAGCCCATGTCCTTGGCCAGGACCGGTTGCATGATGCCGAGGGCGGCGCGGTCGATGTAATTCAGGGTGGTGGCGAAGAACACCAGGGCCAGCATGCCCCAGCGGGTCTTGCCGACGGCGAAGGCGCCACGCACCTTGTCACCGATGGAGCCATGGGCGAGGCGGGGGGTGGCAGTGTTGAACTTGGAAGGGGTCATGTGAGGTCGTTTCTTGAAATTGTTTTGAACGGCAGTGCGTCTGGAACGCGGTTTTGCCCATGGCAAGGATGGGCACGCAAGGTCATTTAATGGTGAGCAGTGAATGATTGAGCGTCAATTCAAAGATGGGGCTACTGTTCGCTGATCGAACAAAAGTGCTGCTGCGCTAAGTTGCGGGGCCGCACAGCGCTTTGCCCGCCAGGTAGCCGAAGGTCATGCCGGGGCCAAGGGTGATGCCGCCGCTTGGGTAGTGCCCGCCCATGATGCTGTGCATATCGTTGCCGACTGCATAGAGGCCGGGTATCGGGCGCTGTTCGCTGTCCAGGACCTGGGCAGAAGCCTCCGTGCACAGGCCGGCGAACGTCCCCAGGCTGCCCGGCAGCAGCTTCACCGCATGAAAGGGGCCGTGCAGCAGGGGCCGCAGTGACGGGTTGGGCGCTTGCAGCGGGTCGCCCTGCGCGCAGTTGTAGCGCGAGGCGCCGCGCTGGTAGTCCGGGTCTGTGCCCTGCGTTGCGTGGTAGTTGAAACGGGCCACGCTGCGCTGCAGTTGCTGGGCGTCGATCCCGCAGCGTGCGGCCAACTGCGCCAGGTTAGGGCCGCTGAACAGGTAGCCACGCCGTTCATAGAAGCCGGTAGGGAAGGGGAACGGCTTGGCCCAGCCGATGCCATGGCGGCGCTGCGCGGCGTGATCGCAGATCAGCCAGGCCTCAGGTGCCTCGCCTGGCGGCGTGGCCGCGAACAGCGCATTCATGAAGGCATGGTAGCTGTCGGCCTCGTTGACGAACCGCCGGCCGTCCCGGCGCACGGCAATGAAACCGGGCTTCGCACGGTCGATCAGGTGCGGAAAATGGCCGAGGCTACCGTCGCTTCGTGGCACCTGTGACACCGGCGCCCAGGCCCCGGCGTGGGCCGCCGTGGTGGCGACTTGTGCGCCAACCTGCTCGCCCAGGCGCAGGCCGTCGCCGCTGTTTTGTAAGGGTGCAGCGGAGTAGTGGCGATCGCCTTCGGGCGCATGGGGTATCAGTTGCGCGATGCGCTGGCGGTCATGCGGGAATCCGCCGCAGGCCAGCACCACACCGCGTCGTGTGTGGATCACCTGACCATCGCTGAACTGAACGCCAGTGATGCGCCCATCCCTGAGCAACCCGGTGGCCTGTCGCGCATGCAACAGCGTCACGCCCAGGTCGAGGGCGCTGCGCAGCAGGCGCGCCACCAGCGCATTGCCGTTGACCAGGTGCAGGCCGCGACGATGCAGCAGCAAGTCGCGCCCATGGCGCAGCAGGCGCTTGCCGACGTGCCAGGCGGCCTTGGGCGAACGGCTGGCATTGAAGAACGCGGCCATGTCCGCCCCACCGGCGATGCCCATGCCGGCCAGGCTGACGATGTCCAAAGGGGGGCGAAGGCGGTGCACCCAGTGCCCGAGCAGGCGCCCGTCGAATGGCTGCGCGCACAGGGAGCGCCCACCCGGTGCGCTGCCGTCGCCCTCGTGCATGTCGGGCATCTTCGTGCCGGACTGGAACTGCACAGCGGTGTGCTGCTGGAAGAACGCCACCATTTCCGGCCCATGGCGCAAGAACGCCTGCTGGCGCAAGTCCAGCTCGGCGACGTGGGTTTGCGCGCGCAGGTAGCGTTCGGGTGCGTCGTCGGTTTCGACGATGCCTTCGGCGATGGCCAGCGGGTTGCGGGGTATCCACAACCACCCCCCCGACCAGGCGCTGGTGCCGCCGAACTGGCTGGCCTTTTCGGCGACGATCACCTTCAGGCCATGATGCGCGGCGGTTACTGCGGCAGCCAGGCCAGAGGCACCGGAGCCGAGGACAAGTACGTCACATTCCAGGGATTGCATGGGTGCGCTCCGGTCAGGTGGGGGGCAAGGCATTCACTGCAGGGGCGAAAAGCCGGTCGGGCGCATTAGCCGCGATTGCAATCGCAGCACGGCGCCCAGTTCGCGATTGCGCTTGGAGAACTCCGCCCAGCGCGGGTCCGCAGCCATCGCTGCGCGGCGCTGCATGCGCTCGTCGAGGCTGGCATAGCCCCACAGGTGCACCACCTGGTTGACCTCGCCGAATTCGCTGGTGAAAAAGCCGACCAGGTTGCCCAGGTGTTCGCTCTGCACCGCCAGCGCATGGCTCTGGTACAGGGCCAGCCAGTCGGCCAATTTCAGCGGGTCGAGGGTGTAGGTTCTCAGTTCAAAATACATGCGACAGTCTCCGGATGAGGGGCCGACGCCTGCAGGCGTTCGGCAATAGGGCTGGCGACGAGCCAGCCGACGGTGAGGGCAGGGCCTCAGATCTCCAGCGGGGTGACGCCCATGAAGGCGCCGAGCAGTCCGAGTTGGGCAAAGGCCATCTGTGGCCCGGTCTGGATCGCACAACCGAGCTGGCGTGCCCTGTGCAGCAAGGGGGTGATCTCTGGCGAAGTGACCACGTCGGCAACCAGGGTGCAGGGCTGCAGGGTGTCCAGCAGGGCGCCAGGCAGAGGCAGCTCGTCGCTGCCGCCCATGCCGATGGGCGAAGCGTTGACCAGCAGGTCGAACGCCTCCAGCGAGTGGTATTGGGTAGCGACTTCGAGGTTGGGGAAGGTGTTGCCAAGCAGTTCGCAAAGCGCGCCCGCCCGTGCCGAGCAGGGGTCGCTCAGGGTGACCTGGCCCACGCCAGCCTCACCCAGGGCATAAGCGATGGCGCTGCCGACCCCACCACAGCCGATCACCAGTGCGCGTTTGCCCGCTGGCTGAAAGCCCTGCTTGCGCGCGGCGCTGAGGAAGCCTGCGCCGTCGACGTTGTCGCCCAGCAGGCACCCGTCGCTGCCGCGCCGCACCACATTGACCGAGCCCAGTGCGCCAGCGCGCTCGCTCAGGCCGTCCAGGCGCGTGGCCAGCGCCTGTTTGTAGGGCACGGTGACCACGCAACCGCGCAGGTTGCGCCAGCCCCGCAGGCTGTCGACGAAGGCGTCCAGCGCCGTTTCCTGCAAGTCGATGGGGAGCATCGCCAGGTCGCAGCCATGGCTGGCGAACCAGGTGTTGAAGTTTTCAGGCGATTTCACCTGGGCGATGGGTGAACCGACGATGGCGACCAGTTCTGTCGAACCCCGAATCATGCTGACCTCCGTGCTTGCTGTTGTTGTGCAGGCAAGGGTGGCGTGCGAGGGGGTGGGGGACAATGCGCTTGTCGGGCAAGTAGTGCGATAATCGCAGTTGCCTGGCGATTATCGAACCAGAGTGCTGAACAATGTACAGCCCGGATCACGACAGACCGCACGAGGTGAAGGCATGGACAAACCGCAGATCCACCCCCGCGACCTGATCGCCGGCTTGCAGAAAGGCCTGGCGTTGATGCAGCTGTTCAGCGTCGATCAGCCGCGCCTGACCGTGCCACAGGCGGCCAGGCAGTCAGGCCTTACCCCCAGCGCTGCGCGGCGCTTCCTGCTGACCTTGGTACACGAAGGCTTTGCCGACACCGACAGCCGCCATTACTGGCTCACGCCCAAGGCGCTGCGCATTGGCCAGGCCTACGTGGATTCGGCGCAACTGCCGCGCATGCTGCGGCCTATCGTCGAGCAGGTTGCCCGGCAGACCCAGGAACATGTCTCGGTCGGCACCCGAGACGGCGATGAAATCATCCACCTGGTGCGCAGCCGCTACAGCCACATCGCCTCGTTGTCGATCAGGCCCGGTTCGCGGGTGCCGATGTACTGCACGGCCGGGGGGCGAATCTGGCTGGCCGCGCTGAGCGAGGCAGCGCGCGACGCGTATTTCTCGCGCAACCCGTTACGCCAGCTCACGCCCTACACGCAGACAGACAGGGCGCTACTGGAGCAAGCGCTGCAACGTGTACGCCAGCAGGGCTTCTGCATCGTCGACCAGGAGTATGAAGTCGGCATGCGCGTGCTGGGCGTGCCGCTGCTGGACCGCAGCGGTGAATTGAAGGCGACCCTGACGGTCACCACCCACGCCTCACGGTTGAGCGTTGACGAGATACGGCTGCGCTATTTGCCGCCGCTGTATGAAGCGCAGGTGTTGTTGAGGCCAGTGGTTGGTTGATCTGCAGTCTGACTAGGTGCTTGGCTTGGTTTATTCAGGGGGGCGGATAAACCAAGCCAAGCACCTGGCGGCCCCGACAAACTTAAGCTTTGCCCCCCAGTAAACCCCGTGCAGGCCATTGGTGCAGAGGGCAATGGCTGCCGATCACTCTGACTGAACTCCCGGCCCCAGCGCTACGTCCCCCGAATGAAGGCACACAGTCCGGCACCTGCCGGTTGTTCATTTGCGAGGGATATGACCATGGAACGCGATCAAGGCTCGGCGGCACCGCCGAGCAGCCCCCAGGATCACCTGCACGCCATTACCGACGAGGCCGGCGCCCTACTGAGCGAGGCAAAGCACCAGGGCACCGAGCAGTACGAGCACTACCGCACCACAGCCGCCGAGCAACTTGACTCCTTGCAACAAGGTGCACGCTCGGCTGCATCCGCGTTGCAGGGCAACGACAGCCTGGGGCTTTCCCATTACCTGGGCGAAGCTGCCGAGTGGATGGGCAATTTTGCCGAGCAAATCCGCCATGAAAGTGCTGAGGACCTGCTGCACCGAGGGTCTCGCCTGGCGCGGGACAACCCGGCGCTGTTCCTGGCTGGCAGTGTGGCGGCAGGGTTTGCCTTGTCCCGCTTTCTGCGCGCCAGCGCCAGCCACGCCACTACGGCGCCGTCGCCGGTGCCAGGGCAAGGCAGCAGCGAGCCCAGGCACGCCGCTGCGCCGATGCCGGACCGCGCCAGCGACGTGTCCACGCACAAACCCTACACCCCGGTCGACCCTGTCGGCATGGGCGGCGGCACGCCGGTAAGCGGTGGCCCATTGGAGCGTGACCCGCTCAAAGGAGGTGAATGATGAACAAAGACCCTCTACAACCTGCGCCGGGGCTACATACCCCGGCAGAGGACACGGTCGGGGTGGGCGGTTTGCTGCGTCAGTTGATGCGCGAAATCCCAGAACTGTTCACCCAGGAGCTGGCCCTGGCCAAGGCCGAACTGCAGCGCAATCTCAACGCCTTGAAGGCCGGTACGGCAGCGGTGGCGGTAGGGGCCATCGTGCTATTGGCGGGCTTCATCATCCTGCTGCTGGCAGCGGTGTATGCCTTGTCGATGGTGCTCGTGCCCTGGCTTGCAGCGCTTATCGTCGGGGCGGTAACGGTGATCATCGGGTTCATCATGCTGCAGGCCGGCAAGAAGCAGTTCGAGCCAGCTCAACTGACCCCGGATCGCACGCTGCATGCCCTGCAGCAGGACAAGGATGCGCTGAAGAGGAAACTGCCATGAGCACTTCTTTCGAACAAGAAACGCAGAAAGACCCTGACCTGCTCGAGCAACAGATCAATGCCAAGCGCGAGCATATCAGTGACCTGGTCGATGCCCTGGAGCAGCGCCTGAGCCCCGGCCAACTGATGGACCAGGTATTGGCTTACAGCAAGGGCAGCGGCGGGGAGTTCTTCCATAACCTGGGCACCACCTTGAAAAACAACCCGGTGCCGACCGCCCTCACGGTGCTTGGCCTGGCGTGGCTGGGCTTCAATCAGAATCGCCCGTTCAACCCTGGCCCTGCGCACACCGGCCCAGGCCTGGGCGAAAAACTGGGTGATGCGGTCGACAGTGTGAAGGGGGCTTTTGCCCATGCCACAGAGGCGCTGCACGATGCCGGCCACGCGGTGAGCAGCAAGGCCCATGACCTGCGTGACCGGGCTGGCGAGCTGGGGCAGGGCGCGCGCGACACGGTGCACGGCTCGGCTGACAGCCTGCGCGGCAGCGCCCAGCAGATCGGTGACCAGGCCACAGCCCTGAAGGGCCACTTCGATCAGTTGCTCAAGGAGCAGCCTTTGGTGCTGGCGGCGCTAGGCATCGCGTTGGGTGCAGCCTTGGGCGCGGCATTGCCCGGCACCCGTAAAGAGGATGAGCTGATGGGCGCCAGCAGTGACCGCTTGACCGACACGCTGAAGGCCAAGGGTGAGCAAGCCAAGGAGGCGGTAAAAGAGTCGGTAAGGGAAGCCACCGCGAAAGAGGCGCCCACGGGCACGCATCGAACGGCGGACACTGACTTGTCTTCGGGGTTGGGCTTCCCGTCCTGAAAACCTCAGGGGGCGTCGCTGCCAGCGGGCGACGCCCCCTGAGGGGCTATTGGCCGCGGCGTTTTCGGCCGGCTTCGTAGCGCGCCAGCAGGGGCTGGACGCTTAGCCCATGCACCACGATGCTCAGCGCCACCACCGACAACGTGAGGTTGGTACTCGACGCGGCAACACTGGGCAGCATCGGGTGATTGAGCGCGTAGAACAGGTAGTAGAGGCTACCGATGCCGCGTATGCCGAACCAGCCAAGCAGGCCGCGCTGGCGCAGGTCCAGCAGGTCGCGCCCGGGGATCAGCAGCGTGCTCAGTGGCCGAATGATCACGAACAGCGCCGCGCCGACGACCAGCGCTCGCCAGTCCCAGTGCTCGATCAACACGACCCCGAGCAAGGTCACCAGAAAGACCTCCATCGCCCGCTCCACCAGCCCGCCAAAAGAGAGCATGTCGCCGAGCATGATGCCCGCTGCGACCTGGGTGTCTTCCAGTGCGGCGATATCCCCTTTCACCGCATGCTCCGGGGCGACATGCTGGTGACCGACGACGGGCTGTACAAGGTGCTCGGCGGGCGCTTGCGGGGTGGGGCTGGTGTGCACCTCGGCCTGTCGCAGGCCGAGCCCCGCCGCGAATACCGCAAGAAAGCCATAGCCATGGATCAGGTCGGCGACCACATAAGCCATGGCAATCAGCGCCAGTGCCAGGTAGTCGTTGGGCGAAAGCGTGCTGTCGGCATGCTGGGTGCGCAGGTACAGGCTCAAGTGCCCAAGGCCGCGGCCCATCCAGTAGCCACTGAGCAAGCCTGCGGGTACCGCCCACAGCACGTCCTGCAACAGCCAGTCGGTAAGCCACTGGCTGCCTTCGGCGCCCTGCACCAGCAGCAGGCCGAGGATCACGAACGGAAAGGCGATGCCATCGTTGAGCCCCGCTTCGCCCGACAGGCTGAAGCGCACCCGGTCGTAGTCCTGCGCGTCGTTGACCTGTACCAGCGTGGCCAGCACCGGGTCGGTCGGGGCCAGGATGGCGCCAATCAGCACCGATACTCCCCAACCCAGTTGCAGGCCGTAGTGCAGCACCAGGCTGACCCCCGCGATGCAGGCCAGCATCACGGGCCCGGCCAGGAAGAAGGCCACCCGCCAACTGCGGCTGCTCAGCGGCAGGCGCAGCTTGAGGCCGCTGACGAACAGGGAAAACAACACAGCGACCTCGGTCAGGTGCTCCATCCAGCCGCTGGCCTGGGGCAGGTCGAGTTGCAGCAGCCCGAGGCCACCCGGGCCAAGGCCTACGCCCAGCCCCAGGCACACCACCGAGGTAGTGACAGGGATCCAGCGCAGGTAAGAGGAGGTCAGCGCCAGCAGCAGCAAGACGGCGCCGAGCATGGCCACCCAGACAATGAAACTCATGTGCGCAGGTGCCTCCAGCGAGTCGGGTTGTGACGCGGGTACAGACAGTGAGTCTAGCCGTTGCTGTCGCGAAGCAGCGCCTTTGCGCTGTACAGGGCGGTTGACGTAGCGGCATTTTGATGGTCATCTGCGCGCCTGTTTCAGGTGCCCCCTGCCGCCGTGCATGGGGTGAAACGGGAAGCCGGTTCGTCATCGCGCGATGATCAGTCCGGCGCTGCCCCCGCAACGGTATGCGAGAGAAGTATTCAAGACACCACTGTGCCCCGGCATGGGAAGGTGAATGCTTCATGCCCCTCGCGAGCCCGGAGACCGGCCTGAAGCATCGTTTGGCAAACCCGCGGTGGGCGGGCGCAGGCCGGTTTCCGTAGGCGTGTGCGCCTGCGATGCCCCTTTGCGTTGTTCCCCCGGGATTCTTTCATTCCTGCTTCAAGTGGAACGACATGTCCCGTTATTCGCTGTTCAGTTCTCTGCCAGGCTCGCTGCTGCATGCAAGCCTGCTGCCCTGTGTTTTTATTAGCGTTGCCGCCCACGCCGCCGAGGCGGATAACGCCCTGGCGCTGCCGGCCACGGACATTACCGGCACGGCCGAGCGCAACCCGCAGCCCGACCTGCATACCCCAGGCACCAGTGGCTCGCGGCTTGGCCTGACGCCGCTGGAAACACCCGCCAGCGTGACCAGCATCAGTGCCGAGCAAATCCTCAAGCGCAACAACGCAACAGTTCAGGACGCGGTGACCCGTTCGCCCGGCATCACCTTCATCGGTACCCCCGGCAACGGCGGCACGGCGTTGTCGGCCCGCGGTTTTACCGGGCACAGTTCGACCATGCAGTTGTACGACGGCACCCGGCTGTACGTAGGCGCCGGCACGGTGACCTTCCCGGTGGACACCTGGTCGGTAGAACGCATCGATGTGCTGCGCGGCCCGGCATCGGTGCTGTACGGGGAGGGCGCCACCGGCGCGGTGATCAACGTGGTGCCGAAGAAGCCGTTCGAGGGTGAAATCCGCAACCACCTGCGCCTGGGCTACGGCTCGGATGACCGCCGGCAGATGGCCCTGGACAGCGGCGGTTCGCTGACCGATACCTTGAGCTATCGCCTGAACCTGAACAAACAGGCCAGCAACGGCTGGGTCGACCGCGGCGACTCGCAGAGCCTCGCCATCAGCGGCTCGCTGCGCTGGCAGCCCAGTGACGAGCTGAGCTTCACCCTCAGCCACGACTACGGTGACCAGAACCCGCAGCAGTACATGGGTACGCCGTTGGTGGGTGGGCACTACCGCGAGTCGCTGCGCGACCACAACTACAACGTCGACAACGCCGAGCTGCATTACAACGACCAGTCCACGCGCCTGGTGACCGACTGGGTGATCAACGACAACCTGACCGCCAGCAACCAGTTGTACTTCCTCAAGGCCCAGCGTCGCTGGCGCAACGCCGAGACCTACACCTGGTTGCCAGGTGACCAGGTGCGCCGTAGCAGCTTCATCAGCATCAAGCAGACCCAGGAACAGCTCGGTGACCGCCAGTCGTTCACCTTGCAACACTCGCTGTTCGGCCTGGACAGCCAGACCGTGGTGGGCGCCGACTACAACACGATCCGCTTCGTGCGCAAACACGACTTCGGCAACACCCTGACCGATACGGTGCCGTTGTCGGGGTCGGGGGGCGGCGAATACATCAGCAACGACCCCTTCCGCTCGCGCGAAGCCAACCAGGCCAAGCAGTTTTCGCTGTTTGCCGAGAACCGCACGCAGTTGACCGAGCGCCTGTCGCTGATCACCGGTGTGCGCCGCGACCAGGTGCACTTGCACAGCGACGACCTGGATACCGATACCCGCACCGACCGCAGCTTGTCCGGCAACAACTGGCGCGCTGGGTTGGTGTTCGCGGTTACCGAGGACTTGTCGGTCTACGGCCAGTACGCCACCAGTACCGAAGGCGTAAGCGACCTGCTGACCCTCGACGCCGCTCAGCAGCAGTGGGACCTGAGCACCGCCAAGCAAACCGAAGTGGGCATCAAGCAGATGCTGCCCGAGGGGCGAGGGGAGTGGACCTTGGCGGCGTACCACATCGTCAAGAAAAAGCTGCTAAGCACCGACCCGCTCAACCCGACGCTGCAACAGCAGGTCGGCCAGCAGTCGTCGGACGGTATCGAAGCCACCCTCGAACTGCGCCTGCCCTACGACGTGCAGCTGTCCGCCAACGCCGCCTGGGTGCGGGCGGAGTATGACGAATTTACCAATGGTACCGACGACTACTCCGGCAACCAGCCCACCGAGGTGCCTCGCCGTTCCGCCAACCTGTGGTTGAGCAAGGATTTCGGCCAACGCTTCAGTGCCGGTGCCGGGGCGCGTTATGTCGACAGCCGTTACGCCGACAACGCCAATACCGTTCAGGTGCCCAGCTACACCGTGGTCGACGCCACTGTCGACTGGCACGTGCAACCGGACCTGACCCTGGGCCTGCAGTTGAACAACCTGTTCGATCGCCAGTACGCCATCACCACCGGCAACAACGGCCGGCAGTGGTACCTGGGTGAGCCGCGCTCATTCTTCGTCACGGCTGATTACAGCTTCTGAGCCTGCCGCACCGGCCATTGGCCGGTGCCTCCTGGAGGTGATGCCCATGACGCAACTGCACATCGAGGCCCTCGCCTGGGCCCCGCAGGAACGGGGGCGGGCACCGCGCCCGCTGTTGCAAGGCGTGGACCTGCACGTGGGGCCGGGCGAGTTCGTCGGCCTGATCGGCCCCAATGGCAGCGGCAAGACCAGCCTGCTGCGCTGCGCCTACCGCGCCAACCCACCTGACCAAGGCCGGGTGAGCCTTGGCGCGGATGACATCTGGCAGCGCAGCGCGCGATGGTGCGCACAACGCATCGCGGTGGTGCTGCAGGAGTTTCCCGATGAGTTCGGCTTGAGCGTTGCCGAGGTGGTTGCCATGGGCCGCGCGCCGCACAAGGGCCTGTTCGATGGCGACAGTGCCGAGGATGCCCGGCACGTGGTGCAGGCACTTGCGCAGGTGGGCCTTGCCGAGCAGCGCGAGCGGGCGTTTGCCAGCCTGTCAGGAGGCGAGAAACAGCGCGTGCTGCTGGCCCGGGCCTTGGTGCAGGCACCGCAGTTGCTGATGCTCGATGAGCCGACCAACCACCTGGACCCACGCTACCAGCTGGAGCTGCTCCAGCACCTGCGCAGCCTGGGCCTGAGCATTCTGGCCAGCTTTCATGACCTTAACTTGGCGGCCGCGTTCTGTGATCGGCTGTACGTCATCGACGGCGGACGCCTTGTTGCCAGCGGTACGCCGCAAGCGGTGCTGACCCCCGGCCTGCTCAGGCAGGTCTTCGGTGTCGAGGCGCTGGTCGACCGCCACCCCCTGCACACTTACCCACGTATTACCTGGATCACACGACCATGACCCTTCGCTACCTGATCGGCTTGCTGTCGATCCTGACCGCGCTGCCTGCCACGGCCAGCGACTACCCCTTGAGCGTGCGCAGCTGTGACCGCGACGTGACGTTCACCCAGGCACCGCAGCGGGTGGTGGTGCACGATGTGAACATGAGCGCAATGCTGCTGCACCTCGGGCTGCGCGAGCGCATCGTCGGCTACACCGGTTTCAGCGCCCGCAAGCACCGCGACCCGTGGCTGGACACGGCGCTGCAGGGCGTGCCGCAGCTGGCCAGCCGCTACCCGGCCATCGAAACCTTGCTGGCGGCTGAAGCCGATCTGTTTTTTGCCGGCTGGAACTACGGCATGCAGGTTGGCGGCCCGGTGACCCCCAGCACCCTTGCGCCATTTGCCATCCCGGTGTACGAGCTGAGCGAGTCGTGCTCGTGGGTCATGGCCCAGCAGCGGGCCAGCCTGGACGATGTCTACCGCGACCTGGGCAACCTGGGGCGGATATTCTCGGTCGAGCCCCAGGCCGACCGCGTGATCGCCAGCATGCGCGCGCGTATCGGTGAAGTGCAGCATCGGGTCGGGCAGGCGCGGTACATGCCACGGGTGTTCCTTTACGACAGTGGCGAAGACCGCCCCACCACCTCGGGAAGGCTTGGCGTGCCCCAGGCCCTGATCGAAGCCGCCGGCGGGCGCAACGTGATGGACGATGTGGCCGCCAGCTGGACCGAGGTGAACTGGGAAAGCGTGGTGGAGCGCGACCCGGAGGTCATTCTGATCGTCGACTACGGCCCCAGCAGTTGGCAGCAGAAGCGCGACTTCCTGGTGCGCCAACCTGCGTTGAAAGACGTGCGGGCGATTCGTGATCAGCGCTTCATTGTGCTGACCTACCTAGAGGTGACGCCGTCCGTGGAGAACGCAGTGGCCATCGAAAAGCTTGCCGATGCATTGCATCCCCCGTTGCTCCAAGGTGCTGCCCGATGAGGGTTGGGCACAGCACTGCGGCGTACCGGTGGCTGATCGTGCTGCTGAGCGTCGTGTTGCTGCTGTCGTGCCTGATCGCGCTTGCCTTTGGCCCCGCGTCGGTGCCGCTGGCCAAGGTTGCCGGTATTGTCGGCCAGCAACTGGGCATCGACATGCCGGGTGAGTGGAGCCAGAGCCAGGCCCATATCATCTGGCTGATCCGCGCGCCCCGGGTGTTGCTGGGGGCTTTGGTGGGTGCCGGCCTGGCGCTGGTCGGCAGCGCGCTGCAAGCCGTGACCCGCAACCCCCTGGCAGACCCGCACCTGTTGGGTGTCAGCTCGGGGGCGGCGCTGGGGGCAGTGCTGGTGATGCTCTACCTGGGCGAATTCATCGGGGTCTTCAGCTTGCCACTGGCGGCGTTCATGGGCGCGGCGGCGAGCATGTTGCTGGTGATCGGCGTGGCCCGGCGCAATGGCCGCATGGAAACCGACCGCCTGCTGTTGGCGGGCGTCGCCGTGTCGTTCGTGCTGATGGCGGTGGTCAACCTGCTGTTGTACACGGGCGATCAGCATGCCGCCGCTTCGGTGGTGTTCTGGATGCTGGGTGGCCTGGGCGCGGCGCGCTGGCATGTCATCTGGCTGCCGGCGCTGTGCGTGGTGCTGGGGCTGGTCACGCTGCAAATGTTGGGGCGCGGCCTGAATGCGCTGATGAGTGGTGAGCAGACGGCGCTGAGCCTGGGTTTCAACGGCCGACGCCTGCGCCTGCAGGTGTTCACCTGCACCTCGCTGCTGACCGGCGTACTGGTATCGCTGTCGGGCGCCATCGGCTTCGTCGGCCTGATGGTGCCGCACATGGCGCGGGCGCTGGTGGGCGCGGAAAACCGCCGGCTGATGCCGGTCAGTGCACTGCTTGGGGCGATTTTTCTGGTTTGGGTGGATGTGGCTGCACGCACCTTGATCGCCCCGCAAGACTTGCCCATCGGCATTGCCACCGCAGCGCTTGGCGGGTTGTTTTTCATTGCCCTGCTCAAGCGCTGAACGGCTGTGGCAAACGCTACGGTTTCAGAAAATCGGTGACCGCGTTGGCGAACGCCTGTGGCTGGTCGAGCATGACGAAGTGGAAGCTGTCGTCGATGCGCTTGAAGCGGATGTGCGGGGTGGTGGCGTAGGCGTTGCGGAAGGTGGCCTCGACGTTGGCAGCGGGTATGCCGTAGAGAGGGTCGTAGGCATAGACGACTTCTACCGGCACCTGGATGCGACCGAGCTCAGGGCGCAGGTCGGTGGTCATCAGTTCATAGGTGGCATCGGCCGTGGTCTGCCGGTCCGAGCCTAATGCCGCCGCGAGCAGTGCAGGCCTGGCCGCTTCGCTTTTTGCCAGGCGGGCTATGGAGGCGCGCTGCATGGCCTCGGTTTGCGCCGGCGGTGACGCCAGCAGCGCATCACGGAACGCCGCCGCATGCGGTGCGGCAGTTTCGCGAGTGGCGGCGGGGTCCATCAGCAGGGTGTAGAAGGGCAGGGCATCGACGATCATCAGGCGTGCGACCTGGTCGGGATGACGCGCACCGAGCATCAGCGCCACCTCGCCACCCAGCGAGTGGCCAATGATCACCGGGGCCTTGAGGTGCTGGGTGCGGATGTAGTCAGCGATGGCCTCGGCCGTTGGGGCGGCCACGTTGCCTTGCGGGTTGGAGACGGCCGGTGCTCCAGCAAAGCCTGCGACCTGCACCAGGTGCAGGCGGTAGCTATGCTTTAGCCTGGCGGCCAGGTCTTGCCACACTTCGCGGGAAGACGCCAAGCCCGGGATCAGGATGACATCCGGGCCGGCGCCCTCAACGGTTACCGAGATGCGGTCTTTGCTCAACGTTGCCGACGCCTGCGATGCGGGCTGGGTGGCTGATGCCGGGGCTGAGATCAAGGTGAAAGCGGTACCGATTGCCGCGAGGAGGGTGCGTGTGCGCATGACATTTTCCTTTTGTCCTTCGTTCGCCGTCCAATACCGCCAAACGGGTTGAAGTGTCGAGGATAACATCCAGCCCTGCGTCTTCGGCGTCGGCTGGCAGAATGACGTGAGGGGTCTGTTCGGTAGCGTACAGACCCTTACCGCCATTGCGCACATCCTTGAACAGTCAGCATCTCAGTTGCAGCAACTGTGGGGTTTACTCAGGGAGTGCGGACATGGCAGATAAATATGTTGGGAAGATCGTCGGGGTGGGTACGGACAACGTGGTCTACGTGATCAACATTTATCAGGACGAGACGATTGAACGCTCGCCAAACGGCATGATTCGGCATGAAGGGCTGAAGCATTTCGAGATGCAGTTTGGTGGGGCGGTGCGTAGGATTTCTGAATCCGAGTACGAAATTGCAAGCACGGGGGTGAGGGTTACTGTGCAGGAGGGGGACGGCTAGGGCGGCTCACATGCTGCCTACGCCTGGCCGTAGTCGTTCTTCCTGCCGTCTGTGGGAGCGGGCTAGCCCCGCGAACACGGGCGTAGCCCGTGCCAGTCAACCCCATTTTCTGGCTCGGCCTCTTCGCGGGGCAAGCCCGCTCCCACAAAATGGACTGCCGATGGTGAGCCGTGTCAGGGTATAGGGTGAGGGCACCTAGCTGCCCTCACCCTATACCCCGACAAGCACATGGCAGCCCCACTTCCCCAACATTCCGTGAAGACCATAAAAAAGCCGAGGTCATTTTGGCCTCAGTCGCCCGTGCGGAAAGGGCCCTAGGTAAGTAATCTTAATTGGTATTTCTGAAACACCACACTAGCCTGTGTTGAGCAACAGCTTACGAGCCATAGCTATCAGGCAACGGGCCTTACACCGCATTGACACCCTCCAAAGTCGCAAAGGAAATGTCTTTTGCTGTAAGCAGGAAGTCCCTCATGTAAGGCATTTCCAGCATATCGCTGCGAACCGCCGCGAATAGCGTGGCCTGTAGCCCTTTCTCGCCCAGGCGCTTGGCAATGACATAGCCGCGCGAGGTGTATTCATGCACCGCCCAGTTCGGCAGGCAGCAAACCCCGCGGCCGCTTGCCACCAGCTGCATCATCATCACGGTCATCTCGGCGGTGCGTACCTGGGCGGGCTCGAGGTCGGCGGGGTCGAAGAAGCGGGTGAAGATGTCCAGGCGGTTGCGCTCGATCGGGTATGTGATCAGGGTCTGGCTGGCGATGTCGGCGGGTTCCAGGTAGGGCTTTTCGCGCAGGGGATGGTGCTTGTCAATGGCCAGCATTGCCTCGTAGCCGAACAGTGGTACGTAGGTGATACCTGGCAAGGTCACCGGGTCGGAGGTCACCACCAGGTCGAGGTCCCCCCGTTCCAGGGCCGGCAGTGGCGCGAACGACAACCCTGAGGCCAGGTCCAGTTCAACCTCTGGCCATACCTCGCGGAAATCGTCCACCGAGGGCATCAGCCATTGGTAGCAACTGTGGCACTCGATGGCGATGTGCAGCCGGTCGGCCGTACCGCCAGCCAGTTTGCTCAGCTTGCGCTCCGTGGTGCGAATCAGCGGCAGCACCTGGTCGGCCAGTTGCAACAGCTTGAGGCCGGCCGTGGTGAAGCGCACCGGCTTGGACTTGCGCACGAACACGGGCATGCCGAGGCGACTTTCCAGCTCCCGGAACTGGTGCGACAGCGCCGATTGCGTCAGGTGCAGGAACTCGGCGGCCTCGGGTAGGCTGTCCGTTTCGCGCAGGGCATGAAGGGTGCGTAGGTGTCTCAAGTCGATCATGAGAAGAGGGCAACGCTCAAACCGCGCAATGCGCGGCGAGGTTGCAATATTGTCCTTTGAAATACAGCAAGGGTTGCGTAGCTGCGGCGTCCTGCACGTTCAGCGCTTTCACTTCGCCAATCACGATCACGTGGTCACCGGCTGCGTGTTCGGCGTGAATCTCGCAATCCAGCCAGTGCAGGCTGCCGGCAATGACCGGATTACCCAGCGGCGACGCCTGCCACTTGACCCCATGCCATTTGTCCGCGCCTTTGCGGGCGAACTGGTTGGAAATCCCCACCTGTTCACCCGAAAGGATATTGACCGCGAAGCGGCCCGCCTGGCGAATGCCGGGGTAGCTGGCCGAACTGGCCATCACGCTGAATGACACCAGCGGCGGGCTCATCGACACGCTATAGAACGACTGGCAGGTGAAGCCAATCGGCGCGCCATCAATGAGCGAGGTGATCACCGTGATACCGGACGCGTAGTGCCCGAGCGCTTCGCGAAAGCTCGATGGCGCGATGACAGTACTGGGAAGTGACATGGTAGGTCCTGACGTGAGGGGGCCTTTAATGGGCCAGGAGTTCTCTGCGCACGATGTCTGCGCCTGCACTCAGCGCATTCAACTTGCCCCTGGCGACCTGGCGAGGTAAGGGGGCCATACCACAGTTGGTGCACGGGTAGAGTTTGTCGGCATCTACAAATTGCAGTGCTTTGCGCAGGGTAGCAGCGACTTCCTCGGGGGTTTCAATGGTGTGGTTTGCCACGTCAATGGCGCCTACCATCACTTTCTTACCGCGAATGAGCGCCATCAGGTCCAGCGGGACGTGCGAGTTGTGGCATTCCAGCGAGATGATATCGATGCTGGATTTTTGCAGTTTGGGGAACGCTTCTTCATATTGGCGCCACTCACTGCCCAGGGTCTTTTTCCAGTCGGTGTTGGCTTTGATGCCATAGCCATAACAAATATGCACGGCCGTTTCACACGTGAGGCCTTCAATGGCCCTTTCCAGCGTGGCCACACCCCAGTCATTGACTTCGTCGAAGAAGACATTGAAGGCGGGTTCATCGAACTGGATGATGTCCACACCGGCAGCCTCTAGCTCAAGGGCTTCCTGGTTGAGAATCTTGGCGAATTCCCACGCCAGTTTTTCGCGGCTTTTGTAATGGTTGTCGTACAGCGTATCAATCATGGTCATGGGGCCTGGCAGCGCCCATTTGATGGGCTGCCGGGTTTGCTGACGCAAAAACTTGGCATCTTCTACAAACACTGGCTTTTGCCGAGCGACAGCACCCACCACCGTCGGTACGCTTGCGTCGTAGCGATCGCGGATGCGCACGGTTTCACGTTTCTCGAAATCAACGCCGCTGAGGTGCTCGATGAAGGTCGTCACAAAGTGTTGGCGCGTTTGCTCGCCATCACTGACGATATCAATGCCGGCGTGTTGCTGCTCTTGCAATGACAGGCGCAGTGCATCCTGTTTGCCTTCGGTCAACGCCTCGTCCTGCAACTTCCAGGGGGACCAAAGTGTCTCGGGTTGTGCGAGCCAAGAGGGTTTAGGCAAACTGCCGGCAGTCGACGTGGGTAACAGCTTTTTCATGAAAGAAGACCTTGTATTTGCGTAAGTCAGGAAGCGTAGTGGGCGGACCACTGCTCAAGCATGGCGTGGTAAGGTTTGATGAAGTGCTCTTCGACAAATCGTCCCTGTTCAATAGCCAGCCGGCTACGTTCTTCCCGATCATAAACAATGCGTGTCAGCGAATAATCTTCGTGCTTCAAGCTGGGCTGGTAGGACTTTCCTGCCACCGAGTTGGCATTGTAGATTTCGGGGCGGTAGATTTTCTGGAAGGTATCCATGGTGCTGATGGTGCTGATCAGCTCAAGGTTGCTGTAGTCACTGAGCAAATCGCCGGAAAAATAGAAAGCCAACGGCGCAGCGCTGTTCGCAGGCATGAAGTAACGCACTTTCAATCCCATCTTCCCGAAGTATTCATCGGTCAAGGAATATTCATCTTGCTGGTATTCAAAGCCCAGCACCGGGTGCTGGTTTTCAGTGCGATGGTAAGTTTTGCTGCTCGACACGCTCAGGCAGATGACCGGGGGCTTGTCAAAGTGCTGTTTGTAGGTGGCGGAGTTCACGAAGCGCTTGAACAGCTTGCCATGCAGCTCGCCAAAATGCTCAGGTGTGCTGAACGCTGGCTGGTTCTTGTTGTGCCCCAGTAGCAGTACGCTGAAGTCGTAATCGCGCATGTAGGACGAAAAATTATTCCCCACCATGCCGGCGATGCGCTCGCCGGTTTTTCGGTCGACGATGTGGGTTTTCAATATTTCAATCAAGGGCAGGGCGTGATCGCTGCGTTCAGCATCGATCGTCATCGCGACGGAAATTATCTCAAGCTCGACGCTGTAACGGTCGCCTTTTGGGTTGTCCCAATGCGCCAGGGCGTTGAAGCGGTTGTCGATCATCCCCAGGGTGTTGCGCAAGTTTTCCTGGCGGCTCGCGCCCCTCGCCAGATTGGCGAAGTTGGTCGTGAGGCGTGTGTTTTCGGCGGGGTGATAATGTTCGTCGAAACGAATGGTCTTGATGGAAAAGTTGAAATCTGTGTTCGTCATGGTCGGCTGTCCCACTCGAATATTTATAGGCTCTCTAGTTGAGACGTATTCTAGGTTGGGGCCTGATCGAGGGGTACTGAATTGATTTCACAGGGGCTTTAGCCATCTTCATGATGGCGGTGGCGATGATCGTGACATCCTTGTACGGTAAAAAATCTGACCACTCACCATTCGTCCAATTCAGTCAGGCGCTGGAGGGCCATGCGGTATCTGCAATATTGCGAAACGGAACCCCGAATAGTCCCAGCGATACTCTGTTCGTATCACCCATTGCATTCCGCCTCGGCGTATTGCTCCCACAGGGCCTGAGACTGTTGAAGCATTTCTGGAACCCGCTCTGAATCATTGGCCGCTTTGTGCTTGAGGTTATCCAATGTGGGGCCGCTATGTGCTTGTCGGGAGATAGGGTGATGGTGGCTAGGCGCCTGTCTTGGGTTTGGAGGTGGGGCGGCGCTCGATCTGATAGGCGCTGAAAATGCCAAGCCAGGCACCTTGTGGCCCCATATACAATCTCCAGGCATCCACCCCCCCCTTAAAAAGCGGAGGCCATTCTGGCCCCAGTCATCCGTCCAGGACAGGCCTTGGGCACGTAATTTCATTGGTATTCTGAAACACCACACTAGTCTACACGGGCCTCAATGCATCATGCCCAGTTCCGCGTCGTCCATCAGCGGCTTGGCCAATGCGCTGAAGTTTTGCAGCCTGGTCTGGCCTTTTCGCGGGGCAAGCCCGCTCCCACAGGATCACCACAGACTCGAGCCTGATGTGTACTTGTGGTAGCGGGCTTGCCCCGCGAAGAGGCCAGACCAGGCAACACATCACATCAATAGGCATTAATGCTGAGTACGCGGCTCGGCAGGCATCTGCACCTGAATCAACGCCGACTCAAGCAGCACACGCAGCGCCTCCAGCTCATGCATGGTCGTCATCATCAGGATCGACACGGGTGATTTGGGCTGCAGCAGAATCGCCTGATGGGCCACGGTCTGTGCGCACAACGCGTAGTCCGCAGCCAGGATGAGGGTGTCTTCGAGAGAGTGGTGGTTGTGGGGTGGATCGGGAACGATCTTGAGCATGACTACGTCCTTTTAGAGATGCGGTCACCTGCCTGCTGTCAAACAGAAGGGTGGCAGCTGGACGTGGGTTGACAGACCGGCGGACATAGCAAGTTCCGGCGCACGCAAGCGTGCCCGCACGTACAGCCGCCATAAGGACGAGCTGTGCCATGTACCGTCGCGGCCTGTCAAAGCCGATCGCTGTTTGCAGCGACAGGCCGAGACTAGAGCGGTGCCTGAGCGGCCGCAACGGAAAAAAGGCGGCAGGAGTATGTTTGGGAAAAGGCCTACAAGGAAGGGGTTAAATCTGATTATTCATCACTGAAAAGCAAACCCCCGATCAATACTTCCAGGTCACCGACGCCGTCACGTTGCGCGGCGCTCCATCGCCCGTGCTGTCGACCAGCGGCAGGTTGCCCCAGTTGAACCGGAGCGGGTGAGTACCCGCTCGCGGATTGATGCCGGTTTTTTACTGCGGCCTGTCAGCAGGGCTGAACGGCCAATCGGTTAGTGACGCTACGCCCCAACACCAGCACTGTGACAAAGCCGCAGCCCACCAGCACCGTGGCCAGGCTCAACAGCACCGAGCTGCCCAACTGGTCGACGATCTGCCCGCCAAAGAACGAGCCCAGCGCAATAATCACCTGGAACATCGCCACGAACAGGGGCATGCCGCGTTCGACATCCTTGGGCGCGACCACAAACATCCAGATACTGGCGCACGCCGGGAAGGCGCCGAAGGCGAAGCCCCACAGTGCGATCAGCATTGCAGCGCCGGTCATGCCCGTGGCGAAGTGGGGGAACAGGGCGGTGCTGACGCCAATCATCACGGCCACCAGCATCAGGGTGTGGCGCACGCTGCGGTTGGCGGCGAAGCCGGCGAAGATGTTGCCGATTACCCCGGCCACGCCATACAGCAACAGCAGCGAGCCAATCGTCGGCCCATCGAAGCCGGCGTTCTGTTTGAAGAAGGGTGCCACATAGGTGTACGCGGCAAAGTGCGCCAGGCCAATCAGCAATACCGCAATCAACCCAACCCGCGCTTGTGGGTTGATGAACAGGGCCGGCAGGTCACTGATGCGGATGGCCTTGTCCGGGTTGAGCCGCGGTAGCAGCAGGACCTGCGCCAGCAGCACCGGCACGCCCACCAGCGCGGTAACCAGGAAGGTCATGCGCCAGCCCATCAGGCCACTCAGCCAGGTGCCCACGGGCACGCCCAGCACGGTGGCCAGGGTTACCCCGACCATGATGATCGAGGTGGCCTGGGCAACGCCCACGCCTTTGGGTGCCAGGCGGCCGCTGAGGGCAATGGCCGTGGCCCAGAAACCGCCGATGCTGACGCCCAGCAGGACGCGGCCGAACAGCAGCAGGCTGAAGTCACTGGCGTAGGCCACCACCGCGTTGGCGATGATCATGATCAGCGTCAGGCCGATCAGCAGGTAACGGCGGTCCATGGCGCCAATGCCCACCGACAGCAAAGGGGCGGCGAGGGCGGCCATGATGCCGGGCAGGGTCACCATCAGGCCGGCCTGGCCTGCGCTGATGCCGAGGTCGCTGGCAACGTCGTTGAGCACGCCCACCGGCAGAAACTCACTGGTGACCAGGGCGAAGGCACCCACGGCGACCGAAAGAATCGCCAGCCACTGCTGTTTGACGCTTTGTTGGTTATGTTCGGGAAGGCCGCTAGGGGCCTGGCTGTCGCTTGGCATGATGCTGGGTTCCAAGGGGGATGTCGCCTGCAGCAGGCGAGGAGAGGGCGAAAATTGAAGGCGATTATACGAGGGGGTTGGCGCCACCACACAGGCGCGCGGCTCGATAGTAATCATCAGTACGATCGATAAGACGCCCAGTGCAGAGCGCCTGCTGTTTGCTGCCGAGGGCTATGGTGTATGGTGCGGCCCCGAATTCGGCTTACATTCATGGAGGATAAATTGCGTATCTACATTACAGGGGCATCGTGCGCCGGTGTGACCACGCTGGGTCAAAACCTCGCAAGGCAGCTCGGCTTGCAGCATGTCGATGTCGACGATTTTTACTGGATGCCCACCAACCCTCAATTTACCACCAAGCGGCCTGTCGATGAGCGCGTGGCTTTGTTGCAGCAAAGGCTGGGTGGCGACGATTGGGTGCTGACCGGTTCGTGCCTGGGCTGGGGCGATGCGCTGGTTGCCACTGTAGACCTTACGGTGTTCGTTGTCACACCAACGCCGGTTCGCCTTGAGCGGCTGGCCGCACGTGAAAAGGCGCGCTTTGGCGAGCGGATTGCACCGGGCGGTGACATGCACGCGATCCATGTGGCCTTCCGCGAATGGGCTTCGCAGTATGACGACCCGAGCTTTTCTGGCCGCAACCGGGCGTGGCATGAGGCGTGGTTGGCGGCGCGGACGTCTGCGGTTTTACGGGTGGATGGCGTGAGTAGTGCTGAGCAGATGGTTGCGCAGGTGATGCAGAGGTTGACGCAAGCAGCGCAGTCTACCTGACTGCTCGGTACTCCCCAGGCCACCCGTCGGCCAAACGGTCATGGCGGATCACCTTGAGGGGGCTATCGTTGCTGGGTTGGGCAACGACTACCGACCGAGGGCGGTGCCATGAACACTAGTGATTTACTCGAACAGTTACTTCGCGCCGGGCAGGGCTCACGGGCGCAACAAGGCAGTGGCAGCATGTCGTCGCAAGACGGCCTGGGTGGTTTGCTGGGCGGTTTGCTTGGCGGCGGCAATGCAACGGACGGCGGCGGTGGCCTGGGTGGTTTACTGGGCGGCCTGTTGGGTGGCCGTGGGGGCAGCAGCGCGGGCGGCAATAGCCAAGGGCGCTCCGCAGGTGGCGTCAATTATGCGGCCCTGGCGTCGTTGGGCATGATGGCTTACCAGGCCTATCAAAGCTGGCAGCGCAGCCAGGCGGCCGCTCCGCAACAAGCTGTGCGCACTGTGGATCAATTGAGCGGCCCCGAGGCCGAAGACCACAGCCATGCGATCTTGCGCGCGCTGATTGCGGCAGCCAAGGCCGACGGTCGCATCGACGAGCAAGAACAACAGTTGATCTACGCCGAAATCAAACGTCACACCAGCGACCCGCAGCTGCAGCAATGGCTGGATGAGGAAGTCAGCAAGCCACTCGATGCTGCAGAAGTGGCACAGTCGGCTCAGGACCCGGCCATGGCCGCGGAAATGTACTTGGCCAGTGTGATGCTGGTGGATGACCAGCAGCCCGCAGAGCGGGCCTACCTTGACGAGCTGGCCGGCGCACTGCAAATCGATCCGACATTGCAGGTGCACCTGGAACAGCAGGCAAAGAGAGCCGCCTGACCGGGCTGAGCGCGACTGAACTCAGTCTGTAGTCTGTTGCGCTGTGGTATCGGCGGCAGTGGCCGGGGCGCTCGCTTTTGGCTTCATACGATCACGTCGGCCCTGGCTGCGTTGCCGCGAAGCTTGTTGCTTCGCGTGCAGCGCCTGTGCGGCGGTCACGGTGCCAGAGGGTTGTCCACTCAAGTCCAAACGCGGCGCACCCTCCACCATGCTTGCCCAGTATCGAGCTCCGCGACACCAGGTAGAGATGCCCAGCTTAAGCTGCTCGCGGGTCAGACCCAGCAGCTCCAGGTGTTGCTCGGCATCCTTGAAAATACCCTCCTTGAGCGGCACCTTGGGGGCAGGGTTGACAGGGAAGGCCAACGGAAAATGCTTCTGCAATGGCCAGATCGCTTCCACCGCCGGATCCTGGGCACGAGGCTTCGCCTGCGGGGAAGGCTTGCGCTTGGGGTGTTTCGCGCTATCGGCCTTGACCTGTTGTTTTTCCGACCTGAGGCGGTCACGTAGCTCAGCTAGTTGTTCAAAACCCATCGTTCAATTCACTGCTTCGAAGTTGATTGCGTGGTGCAAGGATATTCCATAAAGCGCTTGGGAGCAGCCCAAACAGGATGAATCGCTGTTGTTTCCGTGAATGCGCCATGACCGGCTCGGCAGATTCTGCCTTTCAGAGGCCGTGCACCAGCCGCCTGCTTGACTTCATGGGCCGGGCCGACAAACCGCCCAAAGCAGTTTTTCGGCACGCTCAACCCTGTGGTCTTCCTCACCTGGCTGACACGAGGTTTCCGCCAGCCTGCGCCCGACCTTCGGCCGTAGACGCCTTGGGGTGGATAGCGACGGCCGTGTTTCGCCCGTCGCTGTGCGTTGTCAGACCTGCGCCTGACGCGTTGCGAATGGTCGCTACTTCCCTTTTTCTGCAGCCAGATCAGCGTCGCAGGCGATGCGAGAGGCATCATCCACCAATGGGAAACACCGATGTGGAATAGAGCGCCAGAGTGCGCTCGTAAACAGCTTCGTCCCTAGTTATCAGCAGCAGGCTTGGGCATGCGCCCAAGAGGGCGTGCTCAGGTTGCAGATCTTCAATTTGCGACCAGAACTCGTCGGCCTTGACCCCATCGGCAAAAGGTTGAAATGCGATTGCGCTTCTGAATTTCGAGAGCTTCGTCCAGTCTGGCAAGCGCTCAAAGACATACCACTCATCAAAGCCTGGCGTGGGTAATTGAGCGATACGTCGCATCCACTGTTCCAGTCAAGCGTGCAATAGCCACCGTGTACGCCGGTGCGGAGTTTGGCTTCCATATAGATTCCGTTGTGAATCAGCGATGACGCAGGTGGCAGGACCTGCCGTCCATGACATGGAAGCAGCTTACACGCCTGCGCTGTGCATGTGGGGGCAGGGCTTGCCGGCGGTGGGCTGTGAAGTGCCCCAGCACCCAGGGTCTGCTCTGGGTCGATAGCCGTTATCCATGAACGGGCGCTTTCGACCTATGGCTGCGCTTCGCGGATCCGTGCCTTTCTGTTTGCCGATCAGCTAGGGATTGGTTCTTCTTGAGTACCAATTTATGAGCCGATCAGCTCTCTATCGCAGGCAAGAGGGTGGGTAGGATCAACACAGCCTTCCAGAAGGAACCGTTATCTCTTGTCGTTAATGAGGTGTGCCATGCCCAAGGTTGTTCACTTTCACCGTACCGGTGACGCTGATGTTCTGATCCTCGATGAAGTCGCAGTACCCACGCCGAAAAGCGGCGAGGTTCAGATCGAAGTAAAAGCTATCGGTTTGAATCGTGCAGAAATCATGTACCGCACTGGGCAGTACGTGATTGATCCCCAGTTCCCAGCGAAGCTGGGCTATGAAGCGGCCGGCATTGTACGCGCGGTTGGCAGTGACGTCCGCGACCTTGTTCCCGGTGACGTAGTTAGCGTCGTGCCGGCATTCTCTTTCGCTGATTACGGCATGTATGGCGAGGTGGTCAATGCGCCTGCGCATGCTGTCGTCAAGCATCCGTCCAACCTCAGTTTCGTGGAGGCAGCGGCCAGCTGGATGATGTTTGTTACTGCATACGGCGCCCTGATTGAGTACGGCAATCTACAGGTTGGCGAAACCGTGCTTATCCCGGCTGCGTCGAGCAGTGTCGGCCTGGCAGCGATCCAGATCGCCAACATGCAGGGAGCCATCCCGGTGGCCCTTACCCGCACAAGTGCCAAGCGTCAGGCGTTGCTGCATGCAGGTGCAAAACATGTCATCGCCACCCAGGAAGAGGATCTGATTGCCGAGGTGGCAGCGATCACCGAGGGCAAAGGTGCGCGTATTGTTTTCGATCCGGTTGGTGGCCCCGAGGCAACCAAGCTGATCAAGTCCATGGCCAACAACGGGATTTTCTTCCAGTACGGCGCTCTCGATCATCGCGATATCCCGGTTCCCGTCTTCGACATTCTTGGCAAACACCTGACCGTGCGCGGCTACGAGCTGTTCGAAATCACCACAGATATTCAAAAGCTGGCCAATGCCAAGGCATTCGTTGCCAAAGGCTTGGCAGGTGGTCAGCTCAAGCCCGTCATCGACCAAGTCTTCCCGCTCAATGAAATTGCGGCAGCACACCGCCGAATGGAGTCGAATTCGCAGATCGGCAAGATCGTCGTCGTGGTTGACTAAATAACATCCTGCGGCAGTGAGACTGGCGTCGTACGCCATCGCTGTTTGCTTCCAAGCAGTGATGGCTTACTTTGTTTTGGTGTCTGAGAGAGGGAGCCTAGCTTCGCTATCGTCCTCAGTGCAGAGTACGTCTGTCCCAATGCACAGGTAACTGGAAGATGGCGATGAACCTGATTGAAGCCATGCAAATGTTCGTGGCGGTGGTTGAGCATGGCAGCTACACCAAAGCGGCCGAGGCACTCAATGTACATCGCCCGGCACTCTCCAAGCTCATCCAAAATCTCGAGCACGAATTGGGAGTGCAGCTGTTACACCGCACCACGCGCAGAGTAAACACCACGCCCGCTGGCGATGAGTTCTACGAACGCAGCCTGAAATTACTCGCTGAACTAGCGGACACACTGGACTGGTTTTCGCCGACTCGTCCGCCGCGAGGCAAGCTCAGGATCGACATGCAGACCGTACTCGGTCACGCGGTGATAATCCCGCGACTGCCCGAGTTCATGGAGCGCTACCCTGGCCTGGAAATATCTCTGGCAACCTCTGACAACTTGAACGACCTTATCGCGGAAGGCATCGATTGTTCCGTGCGGCTCGGTGATCTGGATGATTCGAGCCTGGTTGCCAAACGTATCGGCGAGGTCGCTTTGGTGACCTGCGCGGCTCCCGCCTACGTAAAGAAACATGGTTTACCCGGCACGCTGGATGATCTGCAGGCGCACCTGGCAGTCAACTTCATGGTTGAGCAGCGCCGCCAGATCATGCCTTGGCGATTCAGGGCCAACGGTAAAATGATTAGCGTAAAGATGCGCAGCGGCATCGTCGTCGACAATGCCGAGGCTTTGCTCTACTGCGCACTGGCGGGGATCGGGATGGTACAGGGGCTGCGCCCGGCGTTGCAGCGATACATCGATAGCGGGCGTGTAGTGGAGGTTCTGCCGGATGTTCCAGTCGAACCGAAGACCGTTTCCGTGCTGTTTCCAGATCGCCGTCATCTGTCACCCAATGTGAGGGTATTTGTCGAGTGGGTGAGTGGGTTGTTCCAAGAGGAAAGGTATTAGGGGCGGTTATCGAACGTCAGCGTTGGGTCGATAGCGGTCGGTCGCAGATGACCGCTTCCGACCCATAGCAGCCCTTTGAAGTGAGCAACTCACGGCGTTGGTTTCCCAGCGAATAATGCCGGTAGATTACTGATCAATCCTCAAACGCAGCCGTAATTGCGGAGGAAAGCCCTAGCCAACATACCATTGAAGTCCTCCAGCTTGCTGAGCCTCCACGCTTCCCCGATGCTGATGAATTCACGATTAAGATACCCTGCAAATTCAGTGTTTATCAGGGAGCGGTCCATTGCCAACACGCCCCACTCTTCGAAAGCACTTTCATAGGCAAGCCATTCATGGGTCGGGCTGAATACCAAGTGCGGCAGTTCCAGCGGCGTGTTTGGTGGGCGGAATGATTGGCGCTGAAGCTCAAACACACTCTCCTCTGTGGAGCTACCATCGAACAGCCTGCCTGTGCAATCAGGGGTACCCCATGAAAACAGAACTCCCATTCCACTTGAGAATTGCCGATGGCTCTCGATCAACAGACTTTCGAGCAGGCCCAAGTCAGAAAGAAGCGACCGTTCAAAGAACCAATAATCTAGGTTTGGCTGAAGGAAGACGCGCGCGGGAAGGTCATTCGTGATGTCGAGTTTCAATGCCAGCTTCTGTCCGATGCGTTGGCAGTCCTCTGGGGCGATGGTAAACAGCATCGGCTTCTCCTGAACTAGGGCATTCGATTGTACACCTAGAGCCGCGCTTCCCGGCGATGGGCCGCTAAACAGCCGCAAGATCCAAGTGTCGGCTTTGGGTCGAAAGCGGCCAGCCGGGACCGGCTGCTCTCGACCCAAGGCGGACCTGACCCAAAGCTCTGTTGCCGGCGATGGGCCGCGAAACGGCCCCGGCATAAAGGTGACTGCTATGGGCCACTTCGCAGCTTGCTGCGCTCAACACTGCCGTACGAAGCGAATGCCGCTCCGTAACCCTGGCAGGCTACCTTCCTGAAATTCACCTTACGGTAGGAGGTTGATGGCTTAGTTCGCCATCACTTCCTCCAGTGCCTGCTCAAGGGTGCTGACTGTGCGCTCGATATTGTGCAGTTTTTCGAGCCCGAACAGGCCGATGCGGAAGGTCTGGAAGTCGGCCGGCTCGTCGCATTGCAACGGCACGCCGGCGGCTATCTGCAGGCCGTGAGCGGCAAACTTCTTGCCGCTCTTGATGTCGGCATCATCGGTGTAGCTGACCACGACGCCTGGGGCCTGGAAGCCGGCTGCGGCCACGCTCTTGAAACCTTTACCGGTCAACATGGCGCGCACCCGATCACCCAGCGCCTGTTGTTCGTCGCGGACCTTGTCGAAACCGTAGGCCTGCATCTCGTTCATCACGTCGTTGAATCGGGCGAGCGAATCGCTGGGCATGGTTGCATGGTAGGCGTGTCCGCCTTGTTCGTAGGCCTGCATGATCTGCAGCCACTTTTTCAGGTCGCAGGCAAAGCTGCTGCTCTGCGTGTGCTCGATGCGCTCGAGGGCCAATGCGCTGAGCATCACCAGGGCACAGCAAGGGGAGGCGCTCCAGCCTTTCTGCGGTGCGCTGATCAGCAGGTCGACTGCGCACTTTTGCATATCAACCCAAAGCGTGCCAGAGGCGATGCAGTCCAGCACGAACAGGCCACCCACCGCATGCACGGCGTCGCCGACGGCCCGCAGGTACTCGTCGGGCAGGATAATCCCTGACGAGGTTTCAACGTGGGGGGCGAAGACAATCTGAGGCTTGTGCGCCTGAATGGCCGCCAGCACTTCCTCCAGCGGCGGGGGCGCGTAGGCAGCCTGGCGCCCGGTGTCGACCGGTCGGGCTTTCAGCACCGTGGTGGCCGCCGGGATGTTGCCCGTATCAAGGATTTGGCTCCAGCGATAACTGAACCAGCCGTTGCGTATCACCAGGCATTGCTGGCCGGTGGCAAACTGTCGCGCTACCGACTCCATGCCGAATGTACCGCTGCCCGGCACTACCGCAACAGCTTCGGCGCCATAGACCTGTTTCAAGGTCTTGGAAATGTTCTTCATCACGCCCTGAAATGTCTGTGACATGTGATTGAGCGAGCGGTCGGTGTAGACCACCGAGTACTCGACCAGCCCCTCAGGATCAATACTGGGATAAAGCGTCGACATGGGGTGACTCCTTTGGCAGAGATGTCAGTGGTATCGACCCTGCCTCAAGCCCTGGCAAATGACAAGACTTGGCGCCTTACCCGAGTGGCCCAGATATCTGCCTCGGTTCGTGCATGTGATCATGGCGTAAGCACTACATTCGGCAATGGCAACGGTCTTGATGTTTTTGCTCATGGTTAGCTACCCAGGTGCTGGGAGACGCATGATGCGCCGAAAGACTGCCCGGTTTCGGAGGACCGGGAGCCCGGAAGCGCGCAGTTCAGGGCGCGATGTGGGTGTGGTAGATCTTGCTGACCACCGTCCACTTACCCTCGACTTTTAGTAAGTTGAAAAAGTCGGTGAAGCAGAAACCGGAGATATCGTTGGTGTCGATACGGGCGTTGGCGGCGGTGCCAACGATATCGATACTGACGATCACGCCCACAGCCTCGGGGGACGGGCGGAAAGGGGGGTTGTCGATGGTGTCGAACAGGCCTTGAATCGGCCCGCCGACCAGCTTGGCGTCAGCATCCACGCCAAAGATGGTCGCCTGCCCGCTGAAAGCTGGTTTCATGATGCTGCTATTGGCCTGTTTGCCGCCTTCGTTGTACCGGTTCAGCACTTCGACGATGGCTTTGTATTCCTGTACATAGGTGGGGTTGCTCATGGTGTTTTTCCCTGTTGTGAGATTTAGGAAGCGCCAGCCCGTTTACGCGAGAAGCAGCCCCGCAGTCGCCTGCACGAATGCCATGTCTCACGCCCAACTGGGCATCTGTGACGGATAACGCTGTACCACTGCGGGTGCTTCAGTAGTTGCCATTCGGCCAGTCGGTGTAGCCCTTGGCCCCACCGCCGTAATAGCTCTCTCTGGGAGCGGTGCTCAGTTCTGCACCATGGCGCAGGCGTTCAACCAGGTCTGGGTTGGAGATAAACAAGCGGCCGAAGGCCACTGCATCGATCCTGTTCTGAGCGCGGCGCTCGATGGCCATTTCCAGGTCGTAGTTGTTGTTACCGATATAGGGCCCTGCGAACAGGCCGCTGAGGGCATCCATATCAACGCCCGCAGGGATATCGCGGCTAGTCGCAGTGGCGCCTTCCACGAAATGCATGTAGGCCAGGTCGAGCTTGTTCAGCTCGGGCACCAAGTAACCGAACAGGCCCATGACGTTGCTGTCGGGAGGTGTGTTACCGGCGTCCGGGGTCACCGGTGAAAGTCGGATGCCGACCCGGTCGCTCCCCCATATCTCGATCATTGCGCGGGTGACTTCAAGGGTGAGGCGTGCTCGATTTTCGATCGAGCCACCGTACTGGTCGGTGCGCTGATTGGTAGAGTCACGCAGAAACTGATCGAGCAGGTAGCTGTTGGCAGAATGCACTTCCACGCCATCGAACCCCGCGTGCATGGCGTTTCGCGCGGCAACTCGGTATTGCTCGATAACACCGGCTATCTCGTCAGTTTCCAGCGCGCGCGGTGTGGACACTGGCACGAAACCGTCGACCGTGTAGGTATTGCCCTCGGCCCGGATCGCAGAGGGTGCTACCGGTGCCTGACCGTCAGGCTGCAGTTCGACGCTTGAGAAGCGGCCGACATGCCACAGCTGCAACACGATCTTGCCGCCTTTGGCATGCACAGCTTCGGTGACTTTCTTCCAGCCAGCCGTTTGTTCTGCGCTCCAGATACCGGGCGTCGCAGCGTAGCCACGGCCTTGGGCGCTGATGTTGGTCGCCTCGGCGATGATCAGGCCAGCGGAGGCGCGCTGAGCGTAGTAGGTAGCATGCAGTTCATTGGGCACGCCATCCTCGGCGTAACGGCTGCGCGTCACGGGTGCCATGACGATGCGGTTGGTGAGTTCGATGGCACCCATCCGGGTGGGTTCGAACAAGTCGGTACGGGTACTGTTATCAGTCATGAGTGGTTCCATCAAATTCATCTAAGTAGACCAGTCGTCTATTAATTGGTTAAAAAAAGCCGCTCAACCGAGCAGGCTTTTCGTCATGGCCAGCGCCGATTGGAAGGGTTGGGTAGAACGGTTCACCTTTGCCATCAACGATGCGCCCAACCACAGTTGATACAGCGACTCGGCCAGCGCCTTGCTGTCTTGGGTAACGATGCTGCCATCAGCGATACCACGCTCGATGCTATCGCTGATCAGCCTGATGATGCGGGACGTGCCTTTATCCAGCACGTGGCGCATCACTTCAGAAAGGTCGCAGACTTCAGCGCCGAGCTTGACCACCAGGCATTTGTTATCCACGGCCTCGTCATATTGGGTTTCGCTCCAGTACTGGAAGTACTTCAGAAGACTTTGCGCACCATTCGCCTGCTGCTTGAGGATCGGCTCGATACGGGACAGGTACTCGTCGAAGTAAACGTCGAGTAATGCCTGGCCAAATTCTTCCTTGGACTTGAAGTAGTGGTAGAACGAGCCCTTGGGTACTCCGGCCGTGCTCAACACCTCGTTGAGACCGACAGCCGTATAGCCTTTGTGGGTCATTAGTGCTCTGGCAACATCGAGGATGTGCTCACGCATTTCGTTGGCTGGTTTCTTCATGGTGAGCGAAGCCTAACGTAGATTAGACCAGTCGTCTACTGGTGTGGGCGGGGAGGCACGTTTTCCTTCTTGCATCAGCGACTGCTTTGAGTCGAAAGCGGTCTGTCGTGACCGGTAGCGATCGACCCAAAGCGGGTGTTCGCCGCAGGCATGCAATGCATCGCCAAACCCTTTAAACAAAGCCGCGGTTCGAAATGGATATAGCAACGCAGTCAACGACAGGCCGCGGCCAGCCAGCAAGTTTCACTGCTACGCTTTGCCAGGGGTCGATGCTGACTGCCCCTCTATTAATCGTCCAACAAGGGACCAACGGCAATGGATGGCATGCACTACATTTACCCATCAGCCACGGTTCTGGTGGTCGACGACACGCCCGACAACCTGATGCTGATCGCCGACTTGCTCAGGAATCGATATCGGGTCAAAGCAGCCAACAGTGGCGAGAAAGCATTGCGCCTACTGCAGGGCGACGCACTCCCCGACCTGATCCTGCTTGACATCATGATGCCGGGCTTGTCGGGCTACGATGTTGCCAAGCAGCTCAAGCGTGCCCCCCGTACCCGCAACATCCCGATCATTTTCCTGACCGCCATGGCTGCTGCCGAGGACGAAATTCGCGGGCTTGGCCTGGGGGCTGCCGACTACATCACCAAGCCGATCATCCCGCCTGTCCTCTTGGCCAGGGTTGAGACACAAATCAAGGTCAAGGCAGCTGCGGACTTCCTGCGCGACCAGAACGATTTCCTGGAGCAAGAAGTGCAGCGCCGCACCCGCGAGGTGACCGCCATCCAGGACGTCACCATCCACGCCATGGCATCGCTGGCTGAAACCCGCGACAACGAAACAGGCAACCACATCCGTCGCACTCAGCACTACGTCAAGTTGTTGGCCGAGCTGCTGCGCGAGCACCCGCGCTTTGGACACTTCCTCGATGAGGAAACCATCAAGCTGTTGTTCAAATCGGCACCACTTCACGATATCGGCAAGATTGGCATTCCTGATCGCATCCTGCTCAAACCAGGACGTTACACCGCCGAAGAGTTCGAAATAATGAAGACTCACACGACGTTGGGGCGCGATGCCATTCAGCACGCCGAGGACCAGCTGGGCATAACGGTCGACTTCCTTCAGTTGGCGAAGGAAATCGCCTATAGCCACCAGGAGAAATGGGATGGCAGCGGTTATCCGCAGGGCTTGGCGGGTGATGATATCCCCATCAGCGCTCGCTTGATGGCGCTGGCGGATGTCTACGATGCGCTGATCAGCCGCCGTGTTTACAAGCCAGGCATGCCCCACGCTCAGGCGGTGGAGATTATCCGCGAAGGCCGCGGCGCGCATTTTGACCCGGATATCTGCGACGCATTCCTTGCCCATTCCGAGCGCTTTCTGGCAATTGCAGCGCAGTTCGCCGACAGCGACCAGGATCTGGTCAAGCAGTTAGCTGAAGCCAAGTCTGTCGCTGAAAAGCATTAAGCCGTTTGTACCAATCTGCACGTCACACGAACTGAGGCGGTGTATGCACAGACTGTTTGAGCTGTTCGAGCGATTGTCTCTGCGCAGTAAATTGATTATCGGCTTTGCTGCGTTGTTGACACTTTTCCTGATGCTCGGCGTGCAGAGCCTGCGCACGCAGTTTTCGCTCAGGGGCGAGATGCAACAGCTCTACCAGCAGGATCTGGTCGGCATCCAGCATGTACAGGAAGTCCGGGTTCAGTTGCCACACCTGGTGCAGGCGCTTCAACGCGCGGTGGCAACGAGCAACGCCGAGACTCGCGTCAGTGCCAGGACGCAGATGGACATTGCGCAGCAGCGTCTGCAAGAGGCCCTTGCACAAGTGCGCCCGACGCTGCGGCGACAAAGCAGCGTCACCAGCCTGGTGGAGTTTGAAGTGGCGTTGCAGCGCCTGCAGAAACAAGGCGATGAAGCGCTTGAGTTGGTGGGCACCGGTCAATTGGGCAGGGCGCTGACCGTCCTCACGAGCCAGGCATTTATCGCACTTGAACAGGAGTGCGACGATCTGCTCATCCGGATAGAGAACAACAAGCAAGCGGATATTCATGATACGGCGAAGAGCCTAGCCGACTATGCGCAGCACAGCAGCGTACTCACTTACATACTGCTGCTGGGGGGCTCGACGCTGGCCTTGATGCTTGCCTGGCTGGTCAGCCGCTCAATCCGCGTACCGCTTAACCGTGTGCGCATAGCGGTGGACGAGCTGGCTTCCGGCAAGCTGGACAGCCAGATCCCTCACACCGACCTTAGCAACGAGACCGGTGACCTTGCCCGGGCAATCGCCACGCTGCAACTGGAGGCCCGCCAACTTGAAAGCCAGCGCTGGGTCAAAGGTCATGCTTCGTTGTTGCAGGTGGACCTGCTGCAGGCCCAAACCCCCTCGCAGCTAGCCCAGGCGTTTTTTTGCCGCATCGCCCCTCAGTTGGGCATCTGTCAGGGCGCGCTGTACGTGCTGTACGAGGAGGCGCCACGCCTGCAATTGCTCGGTGGCTACGCCGTGGACAGCGAGCGCCCCTTGCGCGCTGAGGTTGAGTTAGGTGAAGGGCTACTGGGGCAGTGCGCCGTGGATCGCCAACCCCGACAGTTCACCGATTTGCCTGAGCCGTTCTGGCGGGTGCGCGCACAGTTGGGCGAGGCGTGCGCCAGCCTTCTGCTGGTTGAGCCGGTACTACGCGGAGAGCGCCTCCACGGGGTACTGGAAATGGCTGGTTTGCGCCCTCTGGAGCTGAACCAGGCGCTGTTGCTGCAAGAGGTATTGCCCATCCTCGCCGGGGCCATGGCCATTATGGAGCGCAGCGAGGCCGCCCAGGCACTGTTGCTGGAAACTCGCCGCCAGGCGGACGAGATGAGTGCCCAGGCTCTGCAATTGGAGCACCAGGCTCAAACGCTGGAGGCCCAGCAGGCAGCACTGCGTGAAACCGAGGCGTGGTACCGCGGCATTATCGAAGCGGCGCCCGATGGCATGTTGGTGCTGGGCGACGATGGCCACATTCTGATGACCAATCCGCAGATGGATGCCCTGTTTGGCTATGAACCGGGTGAGTTGATCGGCGCCAGCATTGAGCGGCTGGTACCGCATGCCGCCCGCGAACGGCATATCAAGCAGCGCGACGCGTTTCTTGCCAGTGGCGGCACCCGGCAGATGGGCGGGGACCAGGATGACCTGCGCGGCGTGCGCAAGGACGGTAGCCTGTTCTCTGTAGAAATAGGCCTGTCCCATCTACCGCGTCTTGAGGGGCGAGGCGTCTGTGTGTGTGCCTCGGTGCGTGACGTGAATGAGCGCAGGATGATGGAAGCCAGGCTGCGCACTGCGAGCGATCGATTGAACCTGGCCCAGGAGGCCGGCGACATCGGCTTGTTCGATGTCGATCTGGTCAGCGGGGAAAACTACTGGACGCCGCAGCTCGAAGCGATGTTCGGCCTTGAGCCAGGCGCCTTCGGTGGCACCGTGGAGCACTGGCAGGCGCTGCTGCATCCTGATGACGTCGCGCGCGTCAGCAGTACCTTCGAGCACGCCGTCCACAGTGGCGGTGATCGTTTAGAACTCGACTTTCGCATCGTGCGGCAAGATGATGGTGGGGTGCGCACCTTCAAATCGCTCAATCGCTTCTCGCGCACCCCTGACGGCAGGCCACTGCGCGCAACCGGCATCAATATCGATGTGACGGCTTTGGCGCAGGCACGCGCCGCCGCCGAGCAGGCTACTCAGGCCAAGAGCGAGTTTCTCGCCAATATGAGTCATGAAATCCGCACGCCCATGAACGCCATCATCGGTATGAGCCACCTGGCGCTGCTGACAGAGCTGGATAAGCGCCAGCGCAACTACATTGATAAAGTGCACCGTTCGGCGCAGAACCTGCTGGGGATCATCAACGACATCCTCGATTTCTCCAAGATCGAAGCCGGCAGGATGAGCCTTGAGCACACGCCTTTTCGCCTGGAGGATGTACTCGACAGTATCGCTGCCATGATCGGCCTGAAAACCGAGGGCAAGGGCTTGGAGTTGTTATTCCAGACCCCGCCCGATTTGCCTACCGCACTGCTTGGCGACTCACTGCGACTTGGCCAGGTGCTGATCAACCTGGGCAACAATGCTGCCAAGTTCACCGAGCGTGGCGAGATTGTAGTGGGCGTGGAGGCAGTCGACTCGCCTGAGGAGCACGTGCAGCTGCACTTCTGGGTACGCGACACAGGCATCGGCATGACCGCCGAGCAGTGCTCGCGCATGTTCCAGTCTTTCAGCCAGGCCGATAGCTCGACCACGCGCAAGTACGGCGGTACCGGCCTGGGCTTGTCCATTTCGAAGAAGTTGGTGGAGTTGATGGATGGCCGAATCTGGGTTGAAAGCGAGCTGGGGGTCGGCTCCACCTTTCATTTCCAGGTGCGCCTTGGTGTTCAGCCAGGTATCGAGCCGCGTCGCATGTTCAAGGCCGACGAATTACGGGGTATGCGAGTATTGGTGGTCGACGACAACGCCAGTGCTCGGCAGATCCTCTCGGGCATGGCGCGTAGCTTCGGCCTGGAAGTGGATGTAGCGCAGGATGGTGGTAACGCGCTGCGAATGCTGGCTAATGCCGAGCACAGGACGTTGCCCTACGATTTGGTACTAATGGATTGGCGCATGCCCGGAATGGACGGCATTGAAGCCATGAAACGTATGTATACCGCAAGCCTGAAGCATACCCCGTCGGTGATTATGGTCACTGCCTTTGGCCGCGAGGAAGCGCGCGAAGAAGCGCAACGTCAAGGCATGCCGTTGCCAGTGGTATTGACCAAACCGGTCACCCCATCTTCATTGCTGGAAGCCATTGGCGGGGTGCTGGGCACAGCACCGCAGGCCGATACTCGCGCTGGCGAGCGTGCGAAGCAGAGTGCAAACACGCTGTACAGCCTCAACGGCGCTCGGCTTCTCTTGGTGGAAGACAATGAACTGAACCAAGAGCTGGCCACTGAGCTGCTTGAAAGTGTCGGGATTCGTCTGCGTTTCGCTGTTCACGGCCAGGAGGCGTTAGATATTCTTGCCGAAGATGGCGACTTTGATGGCGTGCTTATGGATTGCCAGATGCCGGTGATGGATGGCTACACGGCCACTCAGCACATTCGTCAGCAGCCGCGGTTCGACGTTTTGCCGGTCATCGCCATGACCGCCAACGCCATGGACGGTGATCGAGAACGGGCGCTGAGCAGTGGCATGAACGACCACATATCCAAGCCGCTCGATGTCGATGTCATGTTCGCCACCCTGGCCAGGTGGATCAAGCCTCGCGCCGTGATTCCAGCGCTTGCCGAACCGCCCGGTGCAGGCCAGCCGAAAGAGCTGCCGGATCGCCTGGAGGGTATTGACCTGGAGAGCGGCCTGGCAACCTGCATGGGGCGGCGAGAGCTTTACCTGCGCTTGCTCTGCAATTTCCGCAACAACCAGGCCGATTTTGCCCAGCAGTTTCAGGCCGCACTGGCTGACTCCGACCCTGGCGCGGCGGCACGTGTGGCTCACAGCCTGCGAGGCACCGCCGGCAACCTCGGTGCCAGGGCCGTGGCGCAGGCCGCCGCTGCCTTGGAGCAGGCCTGTCAGAACGGTGATCCCGCTGCAGTGATACAGGCTAGGGCTGCCGCGGTTGAACGATGCCTGCTGCCGACACTATCTGCCCTGGCGGGTTTGGACGTACACACACCCACGCTGGGGGGGGAGGGCGTGCGGGACAGTAGTATGTTGAGCGAGCAATTGAGCAGGCTAAAAGGCTTGCTGGCTGAAAGCGACACGGCGGCCGTGAATGCGCTGGCCGAACTGCGCAAGCTGTCACTGGAGCAGGGCCTGGCGAAACGCCTGGCGCTGGTGACCGAACAGGTTGAACTTTTCGAGTTTGATCGGGCCCTGGAACTCTTGCAGGAACGATAGGTCACCCTCCAGGCTGGGCCGCGCTACTGGCTCGAATCACCGGATAATGGCCCAGAAGACTGGGGCTTTCGCTTTGCTGTGACGCTGTTGTTCCCGCGCTGATAAATCCCGCACATGCTGCCGGTGCTGCAGCATGGGTTAAGCCGTTTGGAAGCGGATCGGCGCTGCTTGGAGAGCTAAATCACAGGTGGAGTGCCGACCCGTTCAGTACAGCGCCATCTACCGAAGGCACTCGCACACGCAGTGCAATCAGCAACGCGGCCAGCAGCATCAGCACGGCCGCCGCCACGAATACGCCTGCGCTGCCACCGAGGCTGAACATTGCCCCGCCCGCGGCTGCGCCTGTGGCGATGGCCGACTGTACAGACGCTACCACCATGCCCCCGGCGCTTTCCGCCTGGTCAGGGACCGCGCTGGCGACCCAGTTCGACCACGCCACCGGCACACCCCCAAAGGCCAGGCCCCAGACCGCCAGCAGTACGGCCTGCCCTGGCACCGACGCCGGCAACAGGACCAGCGCCAGTGCCGCAACGCCCACCAGCGCGGGCATCAACACCAGGGTTGCCAACGGGTGACGAGTCAGCATCCACCCGGCCACCAACGTGCCGACAAAATTAGCCACACCAAAACCCAGCAACATCAGCGACAGCCCCTGCGGGCCAATGCCGGTCGTACCTTCGAGGAATGGCCGAATATACGTGAACATCGCGAAGTGGCCGCTGTGCACCAGCACACAACCGAACATCCCCATCGCGATGCCTGGGCGCTGCAACACTTCAAGCACCGTGCGCAGGCGTGCCGGCCGACGTGGCGCAAGGCTCGGCAGCGTGAGTGACTGAAAAGCCAGGGTCACCACCCCCACCGCGGCCGCTGCAAAGAACGCGCTGCGCCAGCCATATAGCCCGCCCAGATAACTACCCAGCGGGACCGCAACCACCGTCCCGATGGCGATGCCGCTGAAAATGATCGAGAGCGCGCGCGGCAACAAAGCCCCCGGCACCAAGCGCATCGCCACCGCCGCCGCCATGCTCCAAAACCCGCCAAGTGCGATGCCCAGCAAGATACGCATCAACAACAGCACCGCGAAACTGGAGGAAACGGCGACCAACAGATTGGACGCGATCATCAACGTGGAAAAACCCAGCAACACCCAGCGGCGATCGATACTGCGAGTCAGGCCTGGCACCAACAGGCCGGCGAACAGCGCCACCACGGCTGTCACCGTTACCGCTTGGCCAGCCAGCGCTTCGGATACCCCCAGCTCGGTCGCCATCGGCGTCAACAGGCTGGCCGGAAGGTACTCAGCGGTCAGCAAGCCAAACACGCCCATGGCCAACGAGAATACGGCCATCCACGCGGGGGTTGCAGGTTCTGCATCCGGCCCGGCGCCGGGACGGCTGTCGGGTACGGCATTGCATACAAGGTCAGTCATTGCATGGATCTCCCAATCTTCAATTGCGACCCGTAGTCTAGGCGCGAGAATCCGGATGATCTATGATCGAAAAACTCAATTTTTTGACGAAAACACCTGAGCAATGTCGACAGACCAATTTGCCCTTTCTTCCGACCTCATCAACGAACTGTTGCGCGGCATGCGCCTGCGCGGTGTCGAGTACCGGCGTATCCAGGCGGGCCCGGCCTTCGGCTTGGGCTTCGCTGCCAAACCCGGGCATGCCTGGTTCCACTTCCTGGCGGTCGGCAACGCGGTGCTGCGTATGGAAGACGGGACAACGTATGCGCTGTGCGCCGGTAACGCCGTCTTCATCTCCCATGGCGCGGCCCATCAATTGCTCTCGCATACGCACGTGCCCGTGCAGGACATCGACCTTCTGGGCGGCGAGCCTCTGGGCGACACCGTCAGCGCGGTGGCCACCGGAACCGATGCCGGCCCCATGCCGACCACGCTTTTGTTCAGTGGATGCATGGAATTCGAATTGGGCAGCCTCCATGGCCTTGGCAAGCTGATGCCGGGCCTGATGCTGATTGATGCCGGCGGCCAGCGTTACCCCGGGCTGGTGCCTATTCTCACCACCATGGAGCGCGAGGTCAGCGCCGCACGCGTCGGCTTCGCCGGCATCCTCGCGCGATTGGCCGACGTGGTCGCCGCGATGGTCGTTCGTGGTTGGGTCGAGTGCGCCTGCGGCAACGCCTCCGGCCTGGTTGCCGCCCTGCGCGATCCGCGGCTGGCAGGTGCACTTCTGGCGCTGCATCAACAACCGGGTCGCGACTGGACCGTCGAGCAGTTGGCGGAGCAATGCAATACGTCCCGCTCGGTCTTTGCGGAGCGTTTTCAATTGACGATTGGCATGACCCCGCTGCGCTATGTCACCGAAGTGCGAATGCGGCTTGCCAGCCAGTGGCTGACGCTGGAAAGGGTGCCGATTGAAGAGGTCGCGCAGCGTTTGGGCTATACGTCTCAGGCGGCGTTCAGTCGGGCGTTCAAGCGTGTTACGGGTAAGACGCCTGGGTCGAGTCGCAGGTTGAGGCAGTCCGCTGCCACCTGAAACTGAGTGGAATTAGTGGGGGGGCATAATGGGCGGCGTTGGGTCGAAAAGCCGCCTTCCACGAACGGCAGCTTTCGACCCTGAGCGGACGGTAATGGCGTTGCGTTCGGAGTGGGCCGGGAGGTGTTCGTCATGACATTTCTGGCGCTTACCAGATCGAGCGCCGCGCGGGCGGCGCTCGATCTGACAGACGTTGAAAATATCAAAGCTGTCACCTCTATGCCCAACACCTACCGTCCGCTCAGGGTCGATAACGGCCCGTCATGCACGCCAATCGGCCCGCAAAATACCGTAATCGACACGCGCGGACTCAAGGGCTTGTTCCAATGACAACAGGCGAGGCTATAGATTATCTACTGACATGAACAAGCGTTGCTGTCTCTCTGAGCGGTGCTGAGCGGTGCTAGTCTCATTTCACCAACCACCCATCCACGCCTCACTCAGGAGGATGTATGTCAGTAGAAAAAGTAGCAATAGTCACTGCCGGTGGTAGCGGCATGGGAGCGGCAGCAGCACGTAGACTGGCTGCCGACGGCTTCAAGGTGGGTATTCTTTCTTCCTCTGGCAAGGGGGAGGCCCTGGCGCAAGCGTTAGGCGGTATCGGCGTAACCGGCAGTAACCAGTCAAACGAAGATCTGCAGCGCCTCGTCGATGCAGTCATTCAGAAATGGGGCCGTATCGATGTGTTGGTTAACAGCGCCGGCCATGGCCCGCGGGCACCGATCCTTGAGATCAGCGACGAAGACTGGCACCTGGGTATGGAGACCTACCTGCTCAACGTCATTCGCCCTACGCGATTGGTGACGCCGTACATGCAGCGCCAGAACGGCGGTGCAATAATCAACATTTCTACTGCATGGGTGTTCGAACCAAGCGAACTCTTCCCTACCTCGGCAGTTTTCCGTGCCGGTTTGGCGTCGTTCAGCAAAATCTTTGCTGACAAGTACGCCGCTGACAACATTCGCATTAATAACGTGCTGCCGGGTTGGATCGACAGTCTCCCTGCTACCGAGCAGCGTCGAGAAGGTGTGCCACTTAAGCGCTATGGCACGAGTGAGGAGATTGCCGCCACTATCGCCTTCCTGGCGAGCGAAGGGGCAGCCTACATTACCGGCCAGAACATCAAGGTCGACGGCGGCGTTACCCGCAGCGTCTGAGCCTCTGGGCCGCACACCGTACGCGGCCCTTTTTCATTTTGGGCGATTGCCATGCTTGATCTGATCTTGACCAAGGTATGGTCGGATTTATCTATACCTGTTGGCGGTGTTCCCAATCCATTTCGCTTGATGCAACTGGCCTGCCAATGAATTGCGCGACCCACTGTGCAACTGAGCAGCGCGCTACCAGTCCTGCGAATGCGGTGCTGGCCCTGCCAGCGCCGGAAACAGCGGCAGTACCTCTTCGGCCAGTTCCTGAAGGATGTCCTGGGCCGGGCGCCGCGCCATCTGCACCCCCAATGCTGCATGGTTGACCCCGGCCTCGCGCCACTCGCCGAGCAGGTCGATCAACCCGTTGCGCCCGGTGCGCAGCACGTAGCCGCCTTGCAGCGGTGTACGCGGGAAGTTCGGGTCGTCGTCCAGGTCGATCCATTCGTTGGTCATGTGCGGGCGGAAACCACCGCCCGGTATCGCTGCGCGCCAGGCGCGGATTTTTTCGGCCAACCGTCGTGGTCCAAGCACGTTATGGGTGGCGTCGGGGTAAGTGAGCCAGCCATCGGCGTGTTCGCCCAGCCACTGCAGGCTTTGGCGTGACGAGCCGGTCACCACCAATGGGATGCGCCCTGACACTGGCCTTGGCAGCAGCCGGGCGCTGCCGAGTTGGCCCAGCGGCGACTGGATCGGCCCGGGGTGCTCGGCCAACAGTTGCCGGAAGTAGTCCACGCTTTGCGCAAAGCGCTCGCCGCGGGTGTCGTGGTCCAAGCCATAGGCTGGAAACTCCACGGGCCGGTCGCCCGAGGCGATGCCCAGCACCAGGCGCCCACCCGACAGGGTATCGAGGGTGGCAGCGGCCTTGGCCAGGTCGATCGGGTGGCGCAAGGCGAAGATCGCGCTGCCGGTCACCAGGGCAATGCGCTGAGTCTGCGCGGCCAGGTAGGCCAGGTAGGTGAACGGGTCGAATACCTGTCCGGCGTCACCGAAGGCCGGGTCGAACAAGGGCACATCACGCACCCAGGCGGCGGCAAAGCCCAGGCGGTCGATGTCGCCGACCAGCCGTGCCTGCCCGGCCAGTGCCTGCATGTTGCCGTCGTAGAAACGCAGCGGCATGAAGATGCCCAAGGTCAGTTGATCGGGCGCGAACATGCGCCGGTAGCCGGGGTGCTGGGCGAAGGCGCTGGCGTTGGCGCCGCAGGTGGGAGTTGTAGGGTTCATGGCCGTTCCTTGGGTGGGCGATTTCATGGGCCAGTGGCCGGGGCGGGCAGGCGGATACCCCGTTGCACGGCGGGGCGTTGCTCGACCTGGCGGTACCAGCGTGTCAGGTGGCGGTGGGGGCTGAAGTCGAAGCCCACCAGGGCGGCGATGTGCAGCCAGGCAAAGGTCGCGATGTCTGCGATCGAATAGCGCTCTCCGGCCAGCCATGGCTGGGTGGCAAGCTGCCGGTCGAGGACGCTGAAGGTGCCTTCGGTAAGGCTGCGGTAGCGCTTGAGCGCCGCAGGGTTGGGCGTGGCCTCGAAGCATTCGAAGTGCACGCGCTGGCCGAGCAGCGGCCCCATGCTGGCGCTGTGGTACATCAACCAAGTGATCGCCGCCCAGCGCGGCTGCGGCGCTGGGTCGAGCAATTGGCCGCTGAGCTGTGCCAGGTACAGCAAAATGGCAGCAGACTCGAACAGCACGATGTTGGCAGCATGGTCGACCAAGACCGGGATGCGGCCTGCCGGGTTGAGCGCGAGAAAGCCCGGTTGCAAATGCTCGCCGTGCTCGATGCGAACATGCTCCAGGCGATAGGGCAGGCCCATCTCTTCGAGTGCGATGGTGGCTTTGAAGCCATTGGGCGAGCTGTCGGTGTACAGCACCAGCGAGGGATCATGCATGTCGAATAACCTCAGGAAAACTAACGCAAGTTGTTTGGCCTGAGCGCTATGCTATGCAGATTGAGCGCGATACTAAAACGATTGCTTCTTACGCCAGCGTTAGTTTTTCTAAATCGAGGAATTCCATGGGTGCCGTTCTGCCACTGCTTGCCTTGCGCGCCTTCAGCGAAACCACCCGCCTGGGCAGCCTGAAGGCTGCCGCCGAGCGCATGGGGGTTACGCCGGGAGCCATCAGCCAGCAGATTCGCCTGCTGGAGGACCGCCTCGGCGTCACCTTGCTGACACGCAGCCGCCATGGCGTGCAGCTCACCGAGGCCGGGGCGGGCCTGTACCCCGGCGTTTCGCGCGGTTTCGGCGAAATCGAGAGCGCCTTGCTCGACCTTGAAGCGTTGGCACGGGCCAGCACCCTCACCATCAGCACGCAACCTTCCTTCGCGTCCAGCTGGCTGGTGCCGCGCCTCAGTAGCTTCAGCGCGCTGCACCCTGGTATCGAGGTTCGTGTCGAGGCCACCGCGGCACTGGTCGACCTGCAGCGTGAGCGTGTCGACATTGCCCTGCGCCATGGCCTGGGCGACTACCCGGGGCTGCAGTCGATGCCTTTGCTGGCGCCCGTGCTGCTCCCCGTTTGCAGCCCGGCGCTGCTCGCCAGTGGGCCGGCACTGGATGAACCCGTAGATTGCCTGCAGTACCCGCTGCTGCAGGATGCCGACCGTGCCGACTGGACGCTGTGGTTGCAGGCCCACGGCTTCGAGCCTGACAGCCGCAGCCGGCGTGGGCCAAGCTTTGACGAGGAGCTGCTGTTGCTGCGCGCGGCCGCGAGCGGTCAAGGCATCGCCCTGGTCCAGGCGCAGCATGCCGAGGACGGGCTGCGTGACGGCAGCCTGGTAGTGGCCGTGGATCGGCCCTGGCCGTCACGCTTTGCCTACTACCTGGTCGCCCGCAAGGAGCAGTTGAAGCGGCCCCAGGTGCGTGCCTTCATCGACTGGATCGAGGGGCAGCTTGCGGGAAGCCGTAGTACAGGGTAAGCCGAGCGTGGTCAGACGCCAGCCTGGTGGATGCAGGTGTTCAGGTCTTCAAGAAACGCCCGCAGGATCGGTGGCGGCGACACGCCGCGCCGGGTGATTACATCGAAGGGGGAGGTCAGGTCCAGTGTGCTGGCGCCGAGGCGGCGCATTTCGCCGGTCTTGACCCACTGCTCGGCGAAGTGCACGGGCAGGAAACCGATGTAGGCGCCGGAAATGATCAGGATCGCCGCTGCCTCGATGTTCTCCACGGTTGCGGCGGCCTTGCTGATGCCCAATTGCTCCAGGTCGTACTGCTGCATGTAGCCACGCACGACGATGTGGCACTGGCGAACTTCTTCAAGCAGGCGGCCGTTGGCCGCCTTGCTGGCATACAGCGGATGGCGGCGGCCACAGTAGAGCCCCAGGGCTTCGTCGTACAGCGGCAGGTACGACAGCCCCGGCACGCGCAACGGGAAGTGGCCGATGGCCAGGTGCAGCCGGCTGTCCAGTACCCGCTCTTCGAGCTCCGCCGGGGCGCCGATGTAAATGTGCAGGTGGGCATCGTGCCCGCGTGAGACAAAGCGCTGGGTGGTGCGCGGCAGGGGCGAGGCGTTGTCGGTCAGGGTGGAGTCGATGATGCCCAGGTTGAGCTTGCCGCTGATGTGCTGCTTGAGCACGTCGGCATCCATGCAGAAACTCTCCACCGCGCTTAGCAGGCGCAAGGTGGCCTCATGGATGGCCACGCCCTGTTCGGTCAGGCGAAAGCCGCTGCGCCCGCGCTGGCAAAGCTTGACCCCCAGGCGGGTTTCCAGGTGCGTCATCTGTTCGCTGATGGTCGACTGGCCGGCGTTGAGTGCTGCCTGCGCGGCGGAAAAGCCCCCGCACCTGACGATGGTGGTGAACACCCTGAGAAGCTTCAGATCGACATCGTGGAGCTGGATCACTGTGGCCTCCTGGCGGTGCTTCACATCGCTGCGTCACATCGCGCTGGCTGATATGAGCGTCCGGCCATTGTTTTTTTTCAAGCTAACCACGCACCCGTGATCACTGCAATGCCTGGCGCCTGGAAATGCCGGCGGGCCTTTGGCATTCGGGCGAATACTTCGGGTTGCCCGATGTATGCATCTGCACTTGCGCATTTTTCCGCTGTTGGCCTGCCGCCATAGTGGCTGCAACGGCGGTCGAGCAGTCGCCCCGTCTCCTGACCAGAACAATAAGTGGAGAAACCTGAACATGGCAAAGCACGGTTATGAATCCGGCCGCCTGAACCTGCCCTTCGTCGGGCATTGCACCTTCGCCAAATCGCCCATCTGCACCGACTGGGATGCCATCGACGCCGATGTGGCGATCCTCGGTGCGCCCAACGACATGGGCACCCAATGGCGCTCTGGCGCACGTTTCGGACCGCGCGGCATTCGCGAGGCATCAACCCTGTTCTCGTTCGGCCATGCCGGCGCCTACGACTTCGAAGATGACGCCACCTACCTGACCGATGACCAACTGCGCATGGTCGATGTCGGTGACGCCGATATCGTGCACACCGACATGGCCAGCAGCAATGCCAACATCGAGTCGGCCGTGCGCCAGATTCTCAAGGCCGGCGCCATGCCGGTGGTGCTGGGCGGTGACCACTCGATCCATGCGCCGGTGATCAAGGCCTTCGAAGGCCATGGGCCGATCCACATCGTGCACTTCGATGCCCACCTGGACTTCGTCGACGAGCGCCATGGTGTGCGCTACGGCCACGGCAGCCCCCTGCGCCGCGCCTCGGAGCTGGACCACATCGTCGGCATGACCCAGATGGGCATCCGCAACGTGTCGTCCTCCAACCGCGATGACTACGACGCCGCGCGCGACGCCGGCTCGCAGATCCTTTCGGTACGCGACGTGCGCCGCCTGGGTTGTGAAGGCGTGATGGCGAAAATCCCCGAAGGCCGCGACTACTACATCACCATCGACATCGACGGTTTCGACCCGTCCATCGCCCCAGGTACCGGCACACCGAGCCATGGCGGATTCTTCTACTACGAAGTACTGGAGATCATCCAGGCGCTGGCCCGGCGCAGCCAGGGGCGGATCGTCGGCATGGACCTGGTGGAAGTGGCCCCGGCCTACGACCCGGCAGGCGTGACCTCGATTCTTGCCGCGCAGTTGCTGATGAACAGCATCGGCTTCATCTTCCACGCGCGCGCCAACGCCCGCTGATCCGGAGACTGTACCGTGGACAACAAGGTAAAAGCCTACCTGCAGGCCTTCGGGGTTTCAGAGGCCGCCCAGCGTTTTCTCTGCAAGCCCCAGCGCATGTTCATCGGCGGTGCCTGGCTGGAGGCCAGTGATGGTGCCAGCGCCGAGGTCATCGAGCCGGCCACCGAGGGCGTGCTGACGCGCATCCCCATGGGCACCCCGGACGACCTGGACCGTGCGGTGCGTGCCGCCCGCGCGCAATTCGATGGCGGCCCGTGGAGCCAGCTCAAGCCGCTGGAGCGCGAGCGCCTGATTCATCGCCTGGCCGACCTGGTCGAGGCTAATGGCGATGAGCTGGCGCAGATCGAGTCGATCGACATGGGCAAGTCGGTCGCTCAGGCCCGTGCCGTGGACATCCAGGGCACCGTCGATACGCTGCGCTACTTTGCCGGCTGGGCCAGCAAGATCCATGGGCGCACCGTCGAGCCTTCGCTGCCGGGCAACTACCTGGCCTATACCCGCAAGGAGGCCGTCGGCGTGGTAGGGGCCATCGTGCCCTGGAACTTCCCCCTGCAAACCATGGCCTGGAAGCTCGGCGCGGCGCTGGCGACCGGCTGCACCGTGGTGGTCAAACCGGCGGAGCTGACCTCACTGTCGGCCTTGCGCTTTGCCGAGCTGGTGCAGGCGTCGGGCATCCCCGACGGTGTGCTGAACATTGTCACCGGGCGCGGCAGCGTGGTGGGCACGGCGATGTCCAGCCACCCGGGCATCGACAAGCTGAGCTTTACCGGTTCGACCCCGGTGGGCTGCTCGGTGGGCAAGGCGGCGATGGACCAGATGAAGCGCCTGACCCTGGAACTGGGCGGCAAGTCGCCGGTGATCGTGTTCGCCGATGCCGATATCTTTGCTGCGGCCGAGGCGGTCGCCAACGGTGTGTTCTTCAACTCGGGGCAGGTGTGCGATGCCGGTACCCGTGCTTATGTCGAGCGCAGTGTCTACCCGGCCTTCCTCGAAGCGCTGGCGCGCTACACGGCGACGTTGAAGATCGCCCCGGGGCTGGACCCGGACTGCTTCATCAGCCCCATGGTGTCGCGCCAGCAACAGCAGCGGGTGCTGGAATACATCGCCCTGGGCAAGGCCGAAGGGGCGCAGGTGTACTACGGCGGTGAGCCGGTCGAGGGCGCTGGCTTCTTCGTGCAGCCGACCATCTTTGCCCACTGCAACAACGACATGCGCATCGTCCGTGAGGAAATCTTCGGGCCGGTGTTGGTAACCATGCCTTTCGACGCCGAGGAACAGGCGCTGGCGCTGGCCAACGATTCGCAGTACGGCCTGGCGGCGGCGATCTACTCCAACGACCTGGGCAAGGTCCACGGGCTGATCCCGCGCCTGCGTGCCGGCACGGTCTACGTCAATGCCCACAGCACACTCGACCCGTCCATGCCGTTCGGTGGCTACAAGCAGTCGGGCTATGGCAAGGACATGGGCGCCGAACAACTGGAGTTTCTGCTGGAGACCAAGGCGGTCTGGATCACCTTGCCCTGAGGGACAGGGCCGGCCTGCGTCGCCTGGTTTGGCGAGCGACGCAGGCAACACGAACGCATCGAATTTCAAGAACAAGAACCCGTCGAGGTGATGCCCATGAACAGCCAAGTGGATACCGAGCGTGCACAAGACCTGGAACGGCGCCTGCGCGCCTATGAAGAACTGGAGGGCAGGGCGCACTGGCCCGGCGCGCTGAAGGCAACGGACGTCATCGCCCTTGCCGTGCTGACCCTGGTCATGGTGGTCGGCGCGTATGTGCTGGGGGGCCAGCCATGAGCCGGGCCAGAGAGCAGGAATTTCGCCTGGCCGCCGAACGCGGCGACACGCCCTTGCTGCCGGGTGAACGGGTCTGGGGCTTCTGGGGCTATGCCTACGCCAACTCGGCGTTGGCGGTGGCCACCTGGGTGTTTTTGATCGGCGGTGCCACCGCGCTGTTCGTCGGGCCGTTGCAAGGGATTGCCGCGATCATCATCGGCAACATCATCGGCGTGGTACTGGCGGCATCGTCCACCTGCCTGCCGTGTGGCAAATATGGCGTCGAGCAGTTCACCTTCCTGCGCAGCATGTTCGGCGTCAATGGCAGCCGCCTGGTGTACATCCTCTCGGTGGTGATACTGACCATGGGCTGGCTGGCGGTGCTGGGGTTGATGTGCGGGCGGGCGCTGGACAACCTGGAAACCCTGGTACAGCACAGCGAGCCCGACGCCGGCGACTGGCTGGTGACCGCCGGGGCCCTGCTGGCCATCGTGCTGGCGGCGCTGGTGGCCATGCGCGGGCCCGACATGATCCGCCGCCTGAGCGCGGTGATCGCGCCCAGCCTGATCCTGATCATGCTGGCGCTGATGTACTTCATCTCCCGCCGTTACAGCTTCGGCGAACTGTTGGCGATGCCGCCTTTGCAGCCACCCTTCGAAAACCCGCACGTCAACTTCATGATCGCGGTGGAAATCAACATCGCCGCAGGGTTCTCCTGGTGGCCCTACATCGGCAACCTGTCGCGCCTGTGCAGCAACCAGCGCACGGCCTTCTGGCCCAACCTGGTGGGCATCTTCGGCGCTGCTTCGCTGGGCGAGTCGGTCAGCCTGTTCGCCGCCACCACCCTGGGCAGCAGCGACCCTACGGCCTGGATGCGGCTGGCCGGCGGCATGACATTCGGCGTCATCGCCCTGAGCTTCCTGGCGCTGGCCAACCTGACCGGCATGGTCAACATCCTCTACACCGCGGTGATCGGCCTGCGGCAACTGGCCGGGGAGCGTTTGCGCAGCCTGGGCTGGGGGGTATTGATCGGGCTGTTCTGCATCATACCGGTGGTGATCGTGCTGTTGGCCCCGGGTATCTACGACGGCTTCTTCATCTTCCTGGTGTGGACGTCGGCACTGAACAGCGCCCTGGCCGGCATTGGCATTGCCGATTACTTCTTCCTGCGCAAGCAGCGCCTGAACCTACGCCATCTGTATGCCGAGCAAAGCGGCTCGCCGCTGCGCTTCTGCAAGGGTTTCAACCCCATCGCGCTGCTGGCGCTGGTGGCAGGCTTTGCCATCTACGTGGTGGTGTTCAACCCGCAGACCCTGGCCCATACCGACTTCTTCACCTTCGCCACCGCCTCGCTGCCGTCCTGCCTGTTGGCCGGGCTGGTGCATTACGGGCTGACCCGTCTGCTGGCTACGCGCCTGGGCTGGGGCGGCTACCCAAAGGGCAATGAAAGCACCATCGAGGCCGCAGGCCTTCGCGTACAGGACTAGAACAATGAACAAACGATACGACTACATCATCATCGGCGCAGGCTCTGCCGGCTGCGTCCTGGCCAACCGCCTCAGCGAAGACCCTGCCACCTCGGTGCTGGTGCTGGAGTTCGGCGGCAGCGACCGCAGTGTGCTGATCCAGATGCCCAGTGCGTTTTCCTTGCCGATGAACACCAAGAAGTACAACTGGCGCTACGAGACCGCCGCCGAAACCCACCTGGACGGCCGACGCTTGCACTGCCCAAGAGGCAAGGTGCTGGGTGGGTCGTCCTCGATCAACGGCCTGGTCTACATCCGTGGCCATGCCTGCGACTTCGATGAGTGGGAAAGCCTGGGCGCGAACGGCTGGGGTTATCGCAACTGCCTGCCGTACTTCAAGCGCGCCGAAAACTTCAAGTTCGGCGGCGACGACTACCGCGGTGGCGCCGGGCCGCTGGCCACCAACAACGGCAACAACATGCAGAACCCGCTGTACGGCGCCTGGATAGAAGCCGGTGCCGAGGCCGGCTACATCAAGACCGACGACTGCAATGGCTACATGCAGGAAGGCTTCGGCGCCATGCACATGACCGTGAAGGACGGGGTGCGCTGGTCCACCGCCAATGCCTACCTGCGCCCGGCCATGAGCCGGCCGAACCTGACCGTCGTGACCCACGCCATGACCCGGCGCATCCTGCTCGATGGCAAGCGGGCGGTTGGGGTCGAGTACGACGAAGGCGGCCAGACCCACACGGTTCATTGCAGCCGCGAAGTGCTGGTGGCATCCGGCCCGATCGGCTCGCCGCACCTGCTGCAGCGCTCGGGTATCGGCCCCGAGGCGGTGCTGAAAAAGGCCGGGATCAAGATGCTTCATGCCCTGCCGGGTGTGGGCGAGAACCTGCAGGACCACTCGGAAATCTACATCCAGTACGCCTGCAAGGAGCCGGTGACGCTCAACGGCAAGATGAGCCTGCTGGGCAAGGCGATGATCGGCCTGCGCTGGTTGCTGTTCAAAGATGGCCTGGGCGCCAGCAACCATTTTGAGGCAGGTGGTTTCATCCGCTCGGCCAAGGGGCTGCGCTGGCCGGACATTCAGTTCCACTTCCTGCCGGCGGCGATGCGCTATGACGGCGACAAACCCTTCAAAGGCCATGGTTTCATGGTGCTGACCGGGCCGAACAAACCCAAGAGCCGCGGGCATGTGCGGGCGCTGTCTGCCGACCCTTACCAGCACCCGGAAATCCGCTTCAACTACCTGCAAAGTGAAGAGGACCGCGAGGGCTTCCGCCGCTGCGTGCGCCTGACCCGCGAGATCATCGCCCAGCCGGCGATGGACCGCTTCCGCGGCGAGGAGCTGGCGCCGGGGCCGCAGGTGCAGACCGACGAGCAGATCGATGCCTTCGTGCGTGCCAACATGGAAAGCACCATGCACCCCTGTGGCTCGTGCCGCATGGGCGAGGACGCCATGGCGGTGGTCGACTCGGCGTTGCGTGTGCATGGCTTGCAGGGGCTGCGGGTGATCGACTCGTCGGTGTTCCCCAGCGAGCCCAACGGCAACCTCAATGCGCCGACCATCATGCTCGCCGAGCGCGCTGCCGACCTGGTGCGCGGGCGCGAGCCGCTGGCGCCGGCCGATGTGCCGGTCGGGTTGGTAGAGGATTGGCAGGATCAACAGCGCAGCCGCGCACCACGGCGCGAGGTGCGCACAGGTTGAAACATCCCTAGAACGGACTGTAGGAACCCCAGCGGACGCGCTATTGCTGTGGGAGCGGGCTCGCCCCGCGAATGGCGCGGCGCGGTGTATGGCACCGGCTTCGCCGGTATTCGCGGGGGCACACCTGTTTTAGACGCTAAAGCAAGGCTTGGACTGATAGCGCTCCATTGTAGTGATATCAATACAGCGCAGGGCAGGGCACGGTATACGACGCCTCGGTGTCGTACACCGTGCCCTTTAGCCTTGCCACTGGAGTGGCTTCATTACAGTGGCAAAAGATGATAGTTGCACAAAACCCCGTGTTTAGTGGCCTGTACTCCTTGGCATAGTCCTTGCTGATTCCCTTGTGCTCGTCCGGATGCTCCACGGCATATCCGGGCAGAAAGTTGAACTTGTGACGTTATAAAAACAATTAAACTAGCAAGGTAAATAACAATGAATAACCTGCCGCAGGGTCACTGTCCGCCTGAGGGTGACACGCACGAACTCAAGCGTAATCTTTCCAACCGCCACATCCAGTTGATCGCCATCGGCGGTGCGATTGGCACCGGCCTGTTCATGGGCTCTGGCAAGACCATCAGCCTGGCTGGGCCTTCGATCATCTTCGTCTACATGATCATCGGCTTCATGCTGTTTTTCGTCATGCGGGCCATGGGCGAACTGCTCTTGTCCAACTTGCAGTACAAGTCGTTCATCGATTTTTCCGCCGATTTGTTAGGCCCGTGGGCAGGCTTTTTCACGGGCTGGACTTACTGGTTTTGCTGGATTGTCACCGGGATTGCCGATGTGATCGCCATTTCCGCCTATTCACAATTCTGGTTCCCGGATATTCCCTTGTGGTTGCCGGCGCTGGGCTGCGTCGGGCTGTTGCTGAGCCTCAACCTGATGACGGTGAAGATGTTCGGTGAACTGGAGTTCTGGTTCGCCATGATCAAGATCGTGGCCATTTGCGCATTGGTCTGCACTGGGGTGTACATGGTGGCGGCAGCCTACCAGTCGCCCGCTGGCAACGTCGCCACGCTGGCCAACCTGTGGAACGACGACGGGATGTTCCCCCATGGCCTCATGGGCTTCTTCGCCGGCTTCCAGATTGCGGTGTTCGCCTTCGTCGGCATCGAGCTGGTCGGCACCACGGCTGCCGAAACCAAGAACCCGGAACGCAACCTGCCGCGTGCCATCAACTCCATTCCGCTGCGCATCATCGTCTTCTACGTGTTGGCGTTGATCGCCATCATGGCCGTTACCCCCTGGCGAGATGTGGTGGCCAACAAGAGCCCCTTCGTCGAGCTGTTCGTGCTGGCCGGGCTACCCGCCGCAGCAGGCATCATCAACTTCGTGGTGCTGACGTCAGCGGCGTCTTCGGCCAACAGCGGCGTGTTCTCGACCAGCCGCATGCTCTACGGCCTGGCGATGGAAGGTGATGCACCGGGCACGTTCAGCGCACTGTCGTGCCGCGCCGTGCCGTCCAACGGCCTGATCTTCTCTTGTGTGTGCCTGACCGCCGGTGCGCTGGTGATCTACCTGGTGCCCAACATGCTCGACGCCTTCACCCTGATCACCACGGTGTCGGCCCTGCTGTTCATGTTCGTCTGGTCGATGATCCTGCTGTCGTACCTGGCGTACCGCAAGCGGCGCGACCACCTGCACCGTGCGTCGAAATACAAGATGCCGGGCGGCACCATCATGTGCTGGGTGTGCCTGGCGTTCTTCGCCTTCATCCTCGGCTTGCTGGCCCTGGAAGCGGACACCCGCATGGCGTTGTTCGCCATGCCGGTGTGGTTCGCGCTGCTGGGCCTGTTCTACCGGTCCGTCCGCCAGAAAAGACAGGGGAACACTGCGTTGTCCTTCGAAGCGGATTGATCGCCAACGTCACGTTTACCCAGGGGGACAGCGCAGTGTGCGCCGTCCCCCTGTTGTCGTTTTGCCAACCAGGGAATCACGATGAGAATCCACGTCACCTTCATCGACCGCGTCGGCATCACCCAGGAAATCCTGGCACTGCTGGGGGCGCGCAACCTCAACCTGGATGCGGTGGAAATGATCCCGCCCAACGTCTACATCGACGCCCCGGCGCTGCAGCAGGCGGTGCTGGACGAACTGCATGCTGCGCTGTTGCGGGTGGCCGGTGTGCAGGCGGTCGAGCTGGTCGACTTCCTGCCCGGCCATCGCCGACGCCTGCAATTGGAGGCGCTGCTGGCGGCGATGAGTGACCCGGTGCTGGCGGTGGACGCTGGCGGCCATGTGCTGCTGGCCAACCCCACGCTGGTCAGCCTGATTGGCCGCGAGCCGGCTGGTGAGCCGTTATCGCGGCTGTTTGCCGAGGCAGACCTGGCCCAAACCTTGATCGACAAGGGCTTTCGCCTGCCCATGTGCGAGGTGGGTTTCCAGGGCCAGGCGCTGTTGCTGGAAGCCACGCCCATCAGTGGCGGTGCCGAGGCCCTGGTCGGCGGCCTGCTCACCCTTTACCCGCCAAGCCGCATCGGCGAGCGCCTGGCGTCGTTGCTGCACGACCCTGGTGAAGGGCTGGACGGGCTGCTTGGTGACTCGACCGCGCTCAAGGAACTCAAGGTGCGCCTGCACAAAGTGGCCGGCCTTGAAGCGCCGCTGCTGATCCAGGGTGAGACAGGCACTGGCAAGGAGCTGGTCGCCCGTGCCTGCCATGCCCTCAGCGCCCGGCGTGATGCGTCGTTTCTGGCGCTCAACTGTGCTGCACTGCCAGAGAGCCTGGCCGAAAGCGAACTGTTCGGCTACGCCGCCGGCGCCTTCACTGGCGCCCAGCGCGGCGGCAAGCCTGGCCTGCTGGAGCTGGGCGATGGCGGCACGGTGTTTCTCGATGAGGTGGGGGAGATGTCGCCCTACCTGCAGGCCAAGCTGTTGCGTTTTCTCAATGACGGCAGCTTCCGTCGGGTGGGCGGCGGCGGTGAGGTGCGGGTGAATGTCCGAGTGGTCTGTGCGACCCACCGCAACCTGGAAAACATGGTGCTCGAAGGCAGCTTTCGCGAAGACCTCTACTACCGCCTCAACGTGCTCAACCTGAAGGTGCCGCCCTTGCGCGAGCGTGGCAAGGACATCCTGCTGCTGGCCGAGCACTTCCTGCGCCAGGCCTGCGCGCAGATCCAGCGCTCGCCCTGCCGGCTGGCGCTGGCCACCCACCCGTTGCTGCTGGGCAACCGCTGGGCGGGCAACGTGCGCCAGTTGCAGAACGTGGTGTTCCGTGCGGCAGCCATCAGCGAAGGGGAGGTGATCGACTGCGACGACCTGGAACTGGCCGGCACCGCCTTGAGCAGCCAGCAGCCTGACGCCCAAGCGGTCATCAGCCTGGAAGCAGCGGTGCAGGGGTTTGAAAAGTCCCTGCTGGAAAACCTGTATGCGACGTACCCCTCGACCCGGCAATTGGCTGCGCGCCTGCAGACCTCGCACACCGCAATCGGCCAGCGCTTACGCAAATACGGCATCGCCAGCCGGCCCGCGTAGCCGCCCTGGTGCCAATACGTTCCAGTGGAGTGAATGCACTCCACTGGAACGGGGCCCCCACATTCATTGGCACGCCCCTTCAAGGGCGCCTCTCGGCGCGACGCACTGGAGCTGTTTCGTTCCGCAGAAGCCGTTTGAAAATGACCTCGATGTTCAACTAACTAGTTGAAATTAAAGGCTTTATACAAGTTGGCATCGCCCTTGCTCTTGTGGTTTCAGTCCTGGACCGGGACCCACCTGATAACAAGAGAGGAAGACCCATGAGCACGCTGCGTTTTACCCCCGAGCACGAATGGCTGCGTCTGGAAGCGACTGGCGAGTTGACCGTCGGCATCACCACCTATGCCCAGGAGGCGCTGGGTGATGTGGTGTTCGTGCAGTTGCCGGAGCCGGGCGAGTACGCCGAGGGCAATGAAGTCGCGGTGCTGGAGTCGGTGAAGGCCGCCAGCAACATCAGCATGCCCCTGAACGGTAGCGTGGTGGCGGTCAACCAGGCCCTGGCCGACGACCCGGAACTGGTCAATGCCTCACCGATGAAGGACGGCTGGTTCTTCCGCATCCAGGTCGCCAACATCGCCGACCTCGACACCTTGATGGACCAGGAAGGCTATGAGCGCTTCCTGGCCGACAACGCCTGAACCAGGGTATCGACATGACCAACGCACCTGTCGCATTGACCACGGATAACGCGTTCATCGCACGTCACATCGGCCCTCGCGAGCACGACATCGAGGCGATGCTGGCGCTGACCGGCCACGACACCCTGGATGCCCTGATCGACAGCGTCATCCCCGACAGCATCAAGGGCACCAGCGTGCTCGCGCCGAGCAAAGGGCAGGGCGAGGCTGAAGCCCTGGCAGCACTCAAGGCCATCGCCGCGAAGAACCAGCTGTTTCGCAACCACATCGGCCAAGGTTACTATCCGTGCCATACGCCGACGCCGATCCTGCGCAACCTGCTGGAAAACCCGGCCTGGTACACCGCGTACACGCCTTACCAGCCAGAGATTTCTCAAGGCCGCCTGGAAGCGCTGCTCAATTTCCAGACCCTGGTCAGCGACCTCACCGGCATGCAGATCGCCAACGCCTCCTTGCTCGACGAGGCCACCGCCGCCGCCGAAGCCATGACCTTCTGCAAACGCCTGGCCAAGAGCAAGGCGCCGGCATTCTTTGCCTCCCACCATTGCCACCCGCAGACCCTCGACGTGCTGCGCACCCGCGCCCAACCCCTGGGCATAGAAGTGGTCATCGGTGATGAAGCGGCGCTGCAGTGGCAAAGCCTTGAGCCGTACTTCGGCCTGCTGCTGCAGTACCCGGCCAGCACCGGCGCCATCGCCGACCACCGCAGCCTGGTAGCACGCGCCCATGCCGTCGGTGCGTTGGTGGCGGTGTCTGCCGACCTGCTGGCGCTGACCTTGCTGACCCCACCGGGTGAATTCGATGCCGATGTGGTGCTGGGCAGCGCTCAGCGCTTCGGCGTGCCGCTGGGCTTCGGTGGCCCGCACGCGGCGTATTTTGCAACCCGCGATGCGTTCAAGCGCGACATGCCTGGCCGCCTGGTCGGTGTGTCCATCGACCGCTTCGGCAAGCCGGCCCTGCGCCTGGCCATGCAGACCCGCGAGCAACACATCCGTCGTGAGAAGGCGACCAGCAACATCTGCACCGCGCAGGTGCTGCTGGCCAACATTGCCAGCATGTATGCGGTCTACCATGGCCCCGCGGGGCTGGCGCAGATTGCCCGGCGGGTACACCGCCTGACCGCGATCCTGGTGCAAGGGCTGCAGCAGCTTGGGCACCTGGTGGAGCAGGCGCACTTCTTCGACACCGTTAGCGTGGTGACTGCCCAGCCTGTGGCCGAGGTGCTGGCCGCCGCCCACGGTGCGCAGTTGAACTTGCGCCTGATTGACCAGACCCGCGTCGGCCTGTCGCTGGATGAAACCTGCGAGCAGGCCAGTGTCGAGGCCTTGTGGCAGGTGTTCGCCGCCCCTGGCCAGGCGCTGCCCGATTTCGCCGCCCTGGCCGCTGACAGTGGCGATCGCCTGCCGGCGCAACTGCTGCGCGAAACCGCGTTCCTACAGCACCCGGTGTTCAACCGCTACCACTCTGAAACAGAGCTGATGCGCTACCTGCGTAGCCTGGCCGACAAGGACCTGGCCCTGGACCGCACCATGATCGCGCTGGGCTCGTGCACCATGAAGCTCAACGCCGCCAGTGAGATGATCCCGATCACCTGGCCCGAGTTCGGCAACCTGCACCCGTTCGCCCCGGCCGAACAGTCACTCGGTTACCGCCAGTTGACCGATGAACTGCAGGCCATGCTCTGCGAGGCCACTGGTTATGACGCAATGTCGCTGCAGCCCAACGCCGGCTCCCAAGGTGAATACGCAGGCCTGTTGGCCATCCGCGCCTACCATGCCAGCCGCGGCGAAGCGGGCCGCGATGTGTGCCTGATCCCGTCGTCGGCCCATGGCACCAACCCGGCCACGGCTCAGATGGCCGGCATGCGTGTGGTGGTGGTCAACTGCGACGAGCGTGGCAACGTCGATGTGGCCGACCTGCAAGCCAAGGCCGAGCAGCACCGCGACCAGTTGGCCGCGCTGATGATCACCTACCCCTCGACCCATGGTGTGTTCGAAGCGGGCATCACCCGCATCTGCGACATCATCCATGCGCACGGCGGCCAGGTGTACCTGGACGGCGCCAACATGAACGCCATGGTCGGCCTCTGCGCGCCGGGCAAGTTCGGTGGTGACGTGTCGCACCTGAACCTGCACAAGACCTTCTGCATCCCCCACGGCGGCGGCGGCCCCGGGGTCGGCCCGATCGGTGTCAAGGCGCACTTGGCGCCGTTCCTGCCCGGCCACGCGCACATGGCGCACAAAGAGGGCGCTGTCTGCGCGGCGCCTTATGGCAGCGCGAGCATCCTGCCGATCACCTGGATGTACATCCGCATGATGGGTGGGGAAGGGCTCAAGCGCGCCTCGCAGCTGGCCATTCTGAGTGCCAACTACATTGCCCGGCGGCTGGAGGAGCACTACCCGGTGCTGTACACCGGCGAGAACGGCCTGGTGGCCCACGAGTGCATCCTTGACCTGCGCCCGCTAAAGGACAGCAGTGGCATCAGCGTCGAAGACGTGGCCAAGCGCCTGATCGATTTCGGCTTCCACGCCCCGACCATGTCCTTCCCTGTGGCGGGCACGTTGATGGTCGAGCCGACCGAGAGCGAGTCCAAGGAAGAGCTCGACCGCTTCTGCGAGGCCATGATCTGTATCCGTGAGGAAATCCGCGCGGTGGAGAACGGCATCCTCGACAAGCTCGACAACCCGCTGAAGAACGCACCGCATACCGCCAGCGAACTGGTCGGCGAATGGCCCCATCGCTATGCCCGCGAGCTGGCGGTGTACCCGCTGCCAGCGCTGCGCGATAACAAGTACTGGCCGCCGGTGGGGCGCGTGGACAACGTCTACGGTGACCGCAACCTGGCGTGCGCCTGCCCACCCCTGTCGCTCTACCAGGATGCCTGACCGCTCGGGCCCGGACCCGGTCCCGGTCCGGGCCTTGCCTGCCCACAACAACAAGGAAGCACACGCATGTTCCATAAAAGCCTGACCCTGTCCGATTTCGACCCTGTACTGCAAGCGGCCATCAGCCGCGAAGTGCAGCGCCAGGAAGACCATATCGAGCTGATCGCCTCGGAGAACTACACCAGCCCGCAAGTGATGCAGGCCCAGGGCACCGAGCTGACCAACAAGTACGCCGAAGGCTACCCGGGCAAGCGCTACTACGGCGGCTGCGAACACGTCGATGTGGTTGAACAGTTGGCCATCGAACGTGCCAGGCTGCTGTTCGGTGCCGATTACGCCAACGTCCAGCCGCACTCTGGCTCTTCCGCCAACAGCGCGGTGTACCTGGCCCTGCTGCAAGCTGGCGATACCCTCCTGGGCATGAGCCTGGCCCACGGCGGCCACCTGACCCACGGCGCCAAGGTGTCGTCTTCGGGCAAGCTTTATAACGCTGTGCAGTACGGCATCAACACCGACACCGGCCTGATCGACTACGACGAAGTCGAGCGCCTGGCGGTCGAGCACAAGCCAAAGATGATCGTTGCCGGCTTCTCGGCCTACTCCAAGACCCTCGACTTCCCACGCTTTCGCGCTATCGCCGACAAGGTCGGTGCGCTGCTGTTCGTCGACATGGCCCACGTCGCCGGCCTGGTTGCCGCTGGCCTGTACCCCAACCCGCTGCCGTACGCCGACGTGGTCACCACCACCACCCACAAGACTTTGCGCGGCCCGCGTGGCGGCCTGATCCTGGCCAAGTCCAACGAAGCGATCGAGAAAAAGCTCAACGCTGCCGTATTCCCTGGCGCCCAGGGTGGCCCGCTGATGCACGTCATCGCCGCCAAGGCCGTGTGCTTCAAGGAAGCGCTGGCGCCTGAGTTCAAGCGCTACCAGCAACAGGTCATCGAAAACGCCCAAGCCATGGCCCAGGTGTTCATCGAACGCGGTTACGACGTGGTGTCCGGCGGCACCGACAACCACCTGTTCCTGGTCAGCCTGATCCGCCAGGGCCTCACCGGAAAAGACGCCGACGCCGCCCTTGGCCGCGCGCACATCACCGTCAACAAGAACGCCGTGCCCAACGACCCGCAGTCGCCGTTCGTGACATCGGGCCTGCGCATCGGCACTCCGGCCGTCACCACCCGCGGCTTCAAGGTTGCAGAGTGCGTGGCCCTGGCGGGCTGGGTCTGCGACATCCTCGACCACCTTGGTGATGCCGATGTCGAGGCCCAGGTGGCCGGGTCGGTGGCCAAGCTGTGTGCGGAATATCCGGTCTACCGCGCCTGAATCGGCCGTGGATGAAGCCTCGTGGATGAAGCAACCGTGGATGAAGCCCTGACTGGCGGAGCATGAACATGAACCAGACCCTGACTGCGGCCACGCGCCCGCAGCCCCTGCAAGCCGGCTTGAAACTGCGCGGCGCCGAAAAGGTGGCGCGCATACCGGTGAAGATCCTGCCCACCGAGGAAGTGCCGCGCAAACCCGACTGGATCCGCGTGGAAATCGCCACGTCACCCGAGGTCGCCCGGGTCAAGGCGCTGCTGCGCAAGCACAAGCTGCACAGCGTCTGCGAAGAAGCCTCATGCCCGAACCTGGGCGAGTGCTTTTCCGGTGGTACGGCGACCTTCATGATCATGGGCGACATCTGCACCCGGCGTTGCCCGTTCTGCGACGTCGGCCATGGCCGGCCGAAACCGCTGGATGCCGATGAGCCGAAGCACTTGGCGATCGCCATTGCCGAGCTGCGCCTGAAGTACGTGGTAATCACCTCGGTGGACCGTGACGACCTGCGCGACGGCGGTGCCCAGCACTTCGTCGACTGCCTGCGCGAAATCCGCAAGCTGTCGCCGGGCACGAAGCTGGAAACCCTGGTGCCGGATTACCGGGGGCGCATGGACGTGGCCCTGGCCATCACCGAACAGGCGCCGCCGGATGTGTTCAACCATAACCTGGAGACCGTGCCGCGCTTGTACAAGGCGGCACGGCCGGGGTCGGACTTCGAGTGGTCGCTGGACCTGTTGGAGAACTTCAAGCGCCGGGTGCCCGGGGTGCCGACCAAGTCCGGGCTGATGCTGGGCCTGGGGGAAACCGACGAGGAGGTGCTGGAAGCGATGCAGCGCATGCGCGAGCATCAGGTCGGCATGCTGACCCTGGGGCAGTACCTGCAGCCTTCGCGCAGCCACCTGCCGGTGCAACGGTTCGTGCACCCGGATACCTTTGCCTGGTTCGCCGAGCAGGCTGTGGCGATGGGCTTCAGGAATGTGGCGTCGGGGCCGCTGGTACGCTCGTCCTACCATGCCGACCAGCAAGCCTTGCACGCGATTCGGTAAACGCCGGGGCTGCTGCGCAGCCCATCGCGGCGCAATGCCGCTCCCACATTGACGGTGTATGCCCATATTCACAGGGTAGGTGCGGCCAGTGTGGGAGCGGCCTTGTGCCGCGATGGGCCGCAAAGCGGCCCCCCAGAAGCCATTAAAAAAAGCGCCCCTAAGGCCCTTATTGCATCGTTTTTCAGGGGCGTATGTGCGCTCTATAGTCCTCGCAGACCAGTCGAAACACCGTCGTGTTTCATCGATGCGAGACAATTACATGAATAACCAAGCAAAGGTCGCCCACGGCGTGCAGCCCGGTATCGGTACCCAGGTGGTGTGGGAGGGTGAACAGGTCGAGCACCCCTACAACGCCACCCAAACCCCGATCATCGCCAGTGCCGCCTACGGCTACCAGGACATCGACGCCTGGTACGACATCGTCCTGGGCAAACAACCTGGCTTCATCTACAGCCGCATGAGCAACCCGACGGTTGCGGTCCTTGAAGACAAACTGTGCGCCCTGGAACACGCCGAGTCGGCCGTGGCCTTCAGCACCGGCATGGCCGCCATCAGCGGTGTACTGCATACCTTCCTGTGCAACGGCAAGCGTGTGGTCTCGACCCGCGACAGCTACGGCGGCACCAACAAGATCTTCGAAGAGTTTCTGCCCCGCCAGGGCATCGAGGTGACGCTGTGCGACACCCTCGACAGCGAAGCCATGGAGCGTGAAATCGCTCGCGGTTGCGATGTGGTCTACCTGGAGACGCCGAGCAACCCGACGCTGAAAATCCTCGACATCCGCCGCCTGGTAGCCGCCGCCAAGCGTGTGGGGGCACTGGTGGTTGCCGATAACACCTTCGCCACGCCGCTGAACCAGAACCCGCTGCTGCTGGGCGTCGACGTGGTGGTGCACAGCGCGACCAAATTCCTGTCCGGGCATGGCGATGTGCTGGGCGGTGTCGTCTGCGGCGCCGAAACCTTGATGGCGCAGGTGCGTCACTACCGTGAAATCAACGGCGCCTCGCTGGACCCGTTCTCCGCCTACCTGATCATTCGCGGCATCAAGACCCTGGCGCTGCGCCTGCGTCAGCAACAGGCCAGCGCCCAGGCCCTGGCCGAATACCTGTGCACCGAGCCGCTGGTGGAGGCGGTCAACTACCCCGGGTTGCCGCAGCACCCCGGCCACGCGATCGCCAACGCGCAGATGCGCGGTTTTGGCGCGATCGTCAGTTTCGTCCTGGCAGGCGGGATGGACACCGTCGTCGCGCTGCTGCCTAAGCTGCGCTATGCCCACCGCGCCGGCAACCTCGGTGCAGTGGAAACCATCTACGGGCCGGCACGGACAACCAGCCACGTGGAAAACACCCTGGAAGAGCGCCAGGCACTGGGCATTTCCGAAGGCCTGGTGCGGGTTTCGGTCGGCATCGAGGATACCGCTGACCTGCTGGCAGACCTGCGCCAGGCGTTCGCGACAGTGCGCGCCCAGCAGGGGCAGGGCAGCGACCGCTGCGATCGGCACGTTGAAGTGTCGACCTGAGGCGTTGGGCGCGCCCTTCCTGATTCATGAAAGCCATAACAATAACAGCCGCTGACACATCGACGGGGTCGGCCCCAGGGCCGCTTGCCGGTCGATTGCCAGCCACTTCATGAGAACTCGATTATGTCCACCGAACAATCAAAGCCGGCGTCGGCCCACGCGGCCGGGTACAAGAAAGAGATGCACACCCGCCATATCGTCATGTTGGCGCTGGGCGGGGTGATCGGCACGGGCCTGTTTCTGACCTCGGGCTACACGGTCAACCAGGCTGGCCCCCTGGGCGCGGTGATCGCGTATTGCGTCGGCGCGGTGATGGTCTACCTGGTCATGGTCTGCCTGGGTGAGCTGGCGGTGCAGATGCCCGAAACCGGCTCGTTCAGCAGCTATGCCACCCGCTACCTGGGGCCAGGCACCGGCTACACGGTGGCCTGGCTGTACTGGCTGACCTGGACCGTGGCCATCGGCTCGGAGTTCACCGCGGCGGGCATCCTGATGGTCCGCTGGTTTCCCGACACGCCGGTGTGGATCTGGAGCGCGCTGTTCGCCATCACGGTACTGGTCAGCAACGTGGTGTCGGTGCGCCTGTTCGCCGAGACCGAATTCTGGCTGTCGCTGGTCAAGGTGCTGACGGTGATTGCCTTCATCGCCATCGGCGCTGGCGCCATCTTCGGCCTGTTCGATGTGCAGCATGTGCAGGGTATCGGGCTGTCCAACTTCACCCGTGAGGGGTTGTTCCCGACCGGCGTGCTGCCGATTGCGATGACGCTTCTGGCGGTGTCCTTTGCGTTTTCCGGTACCGAACTGATCGGCATTGCCGCCGGCGAGGCAAAAGACCCGCAGGTGAGCGTGCCCAAGGCCATTCGGACCACGGTCGTGCGCCTGGCGCTGTTCTTCGTCGGCACCATCATCGTGCTGGCCACCTTGCTGCCGCGCGAACAGGCAGGCCTGGTCGAAAGCCCGTTCGTCATGGTCTTCGACCTGATCGGCATCCCGTATTCGGCAGACATCATGAACTTCGTGATCCTCACCGCCTTGCTGTCGGCCGCCAACTCCGGGCTGTACGCGGCCTCGCGGATGCTGTGGACGCTCAGTGACCAGGGCCATATGCCCAAGTGCTTCGCCCGCCTGTCGCCGCGTGGCACGCCGGTCAACGCGATCGTGCTGAGCATGGCCGGGGCTGCGGCGTCGTTGCTCAGCAGCGTGCTGGCACCGGACACAGTGTACCTGGCGCTGGTGTCGATTTCCGGCCTGGCGGTGGTGGTGGTGTGGATGAGCATTGCCGGCAGCCAGATCGCCTTCCGCCGCCATTACGTGGCCAATGGCGGGCGGGTCGAAGACCTGCACTTCAGGGTGCGCGGCTACCCCTGGGTGCCGCTGGGCGCGATTGCCTGCTGCGTGCTGGCCTGTGTCGGCATCGCCTTCGACCCCGAACAACGCGTCGCCCTGTACTTCGGCATCCCGTTCATTGGCTGGTGCTACTTCGTCTACTGGGTTACCCGCAACAAGCGTGCACAGCGGCTGGCGGCCCTGGCGCCGGCAGGTTCGAGTGTTGGCGTGAGCTGAGCCTTCCGGTTCATGATGCACGGACCCCACTGTGAACGAGGTCGTGTCGATGAAGCAAAAAACCCTGCCGCCGCTCAACTGGCTGCGGTCTTTCGAAGTGTCGGCACGCGCCTTGAACTTTACTCACGCAGCCGAGGAGCTGCACCTCACCCAGGGGGCGGTGAGCCAGCAGATCCGGCAACTCGAACACCACCTGGGCGTGGCCTTGTTCAAGCGCCTGCCCAGGGGCCTGGGCCTGACCGAAGAGGGGCAGTCCTACCTGCCGGTGGTGCAGGATGCGATCAGCCGCCTGGCGGTGGGCACCAACGAGATCTTCGGTCAGCACCAGCGCGGGCCGGTGAAGGTGCGCGGCAGCTTGTCGTTCCTGCAGTACTGGCTAGCCCCGCGGCTGCCCGACTTCAGCCGCCAGCACCCGCACATCGACATCCGCTATATCAGCAACCTGTGGGTCAAGGCGCCGGATGGCGAGGACGACCTGGAGGTGCGCTGGGGCAATGGCGAATGGCCCGGGCTGCATGCCCAACGCTTGACCTGGGACGTGCTGGTGCCGGTCTGTTCGCCGGCGCTGATGGCGCGCTCGCCCATTCGCCAGCCGCGCGACCTCAGGCACCACCCGCTGCTGCATGTGCTGGGCTACGAGGAGGGCTGGGGCTACTGGCTCAAGCGGGTAGGCGCGGACGATGTCGACTACTCGCGGGGGCTGCAGTTCGACACGCTGGTGTCCACCATCCGCATGGCCGAACTGGGGCAGGGGGTGGCGCTGGCGCGATCGTCCGTGGTCGAGGACCTGCTCAGGGACGGCCAGCTGGTCGCACCCTTCAGCCAGCGCATCGAAGCGAGCGAATCGTTTTACCTGGTACGCGAGCAAGGGCGGCCACTGCCACCCGATGCTGCGCTGTTTTCATCCTGGCTGGTGGCACACGCGCACCGGCCTTCGTAACCCTGGGGAGTTTTCATGCATTACGTCAGTACCCGCAACGCTGATGTGCGAGCGGACTTCCGTGAAGTCGTGCTGTCGGGGCCTGCCGCCGATGGCGGGCTGTATGTGCCGGCGTACTTGCCGGTAATCAGCCCTGAGGCAATTGCCAGTTGGTCCTGGCTGCCCTTCGATGAGCTGGTCTGGCGGGTCATCGCGCCCTTTGTCGGCGATGCCATTGATGACCCGTGCTTGCGCGTGCTGCTCAGCGACAGCTACCAGGCCTTCAGCCACCGCGCGATCACACCCTTGCAGCAGATTGGCCATAACGAATGGATCCTGCAGTTGTTCCATGGCCCCACACGCACCTCGAAGGACTTCGCCGCGCAGCTCCAGGCACGGCTGGTCAGCCACTTTCTGGCGCACTCCGGCGGCGAGGCACTGGTGGTCGGGGCCACCAATGGTGATACCGGCATTGCCGCGATCGAGGCCTTTGCGTCCAGGCCCAATGTGCGCCTGGCCATTCTCTACCCGCAGGGCGAGGTCCCGGCAGACCGCCTGGTCGCCTTGCAGGCGGCGGACCCCGCCAGTGTTCAGCTGCTGCCGGTCGAGGGCAGTTTCGACGACTGTCAGACCCTGGTGGCGCGGCTGTTTCGTGCTTGGCCGCTGGAGGGTTTGATACCGGTGTGTTTCAACTCGACCAACTGGGTAGGGGTGCTGGCGCAGATCGTGTTCTACTTCCACGCGGCCCTGCAATTGGGTGGCGGCACCCGGCCGGTTGCATTCAGCGTACCGGCGGCAAGCTTCGCGGAAATCTACGCCGGCTTCATTGCGCAGAAAATGGGGTTGCCGATCAACCAGGTGATCGTTTCGACCAACAGCAACGATGCCCTTCACCGTTTCCTTCATCGCAACCGCTACGCCCCCCATGCCAGTCAGCGCACGTCGTCACCGGCCATGGACTTTTCGCTGTATTCGAACCTGGAGCGCTTCATCTGGGAGCTGTATGGGCGCAGCGGCAGCCGTGTCGCAGCGCTGATGGAGCATTTCGAGGCCTGTGGTGAATTGAGCATCGGCAATGCGCAATGGCTTGAGGCGCGGGTGTTGTTCGACTCCTATGCGGTGGACGAAGCCGAAGTACGCCGCGAAGTCATCACCCTGCGCGAGCAAGCGGCAACGTTGGTCGACCCTCATACGGCCGTCGGCGCACTGGCGGGCCGCATGCATCGGCGCAGCCTGGGTGCGCCGATGGTGACCCTGGGCCAGATCGCGCCAAGCAAGTCTGCCGCGCTGCTGGCGCAGCTGGGTGTCTGGGAGGGTGAGCTGGCCTGCCTGCCACCGGTGCAAGAGGGCCCACCGGCGTTGCATCGGGGTGACCTGGATGGCTTGTGCAAGGCCTTGCTGGCGGCGCAGTCGAGGCCCGCATGAAGCGTATTCTCGACCCGCTGGACGAGCGCATCCTTGCCGAACTGACCGCCAACGCACGCCTCGCCCACGCCGAGCTCGGGGCCAAGGTGAACCTGTCGCGCAATGCGGTGCGCCAGCGTATCGAACGGCTTGAGCGCGACGGTGCGATACAGGGCTATACGGTTAGGCTGGGGGACGCCCGCCGGCCATCGTCGTTGATCAGTGCGGTGATTTTCGTCTATCGCTACGACCGCATGCGCGGTGACGACGTGCTGGCCACCTTGCGGAGCATCCCCGAGGTGGTGCAGTGCGAAGTGCTCAGCGGCGAGTTTGACCTGATGCTCAGGGTCGATGCCGCTACCCCGGAGCGGGTCCACGCCGTGTGGAAAGAAATCGCCGGCATCAAGGGTGTTGAAAACACCGTCACCTCCTTCGTCCTCTCCGCCGTCTTTTAACCCTGCTTCTATCCCCCCGAACAAAATTTATCTCATTGATTACGCAGCGACCCTGTGGGCGCGGGCTTGCCCCGCGAACACCGGCAAAGCCGGTGTCAGCTACCGCGTGGCCCCATTCGCGGGCCTGCGAGCCTGTGCAGATCGCCCAATAAATACGGCGTTTTGGCCAATTCTACTGCCCGCCGGCACCTCGTACGCTGAGCCCATCAAACAACAGCAAAAAGGAACGCCTTCGTGACTGAATACAAAATTGCCCTGGTAGGTTTTGGCGGTGTCAACAGAGGCCTGGCCCAACTGATTGCAACGAGCAACGACAGCTGGCAGGCCACCCTCGGCTTCAGCCTGAAAATCGTCGGCGTCACCGACCTGTTCCTCGGCTCGCTGGTCGACCGCAATGGCCTGGACGCTGCCGCACTGGCGGCCTTGCCAGCCGAAAAGGGCGCGTTTGCACAGCTGCCAGGCGGCACCGCCGAGGCGTTCAACGAAACCGTCATCAAGCAGTCCGGCGCCGACATCATCGCCGAGGCCACCTTCACCAACCCGGTCGATGGTGAGCCGGCCGCCACCTTCTGCCGCTGGGCGCTGGAGAGCGGCATCCATGTGGTGACCACCAACAAAGGGCCGATCGCCTTGCACGGTGCCGAACTCAAGGCGCTGGCCCAGCGGCACAACGTTGCGTTCGAATACGAAGGCGCAGTAATGAGCGGCACGCCGGTGATTCGCCTGGCCAAACAGGCCCTGGCGGGTGCGCAGATACAAGGCTTCGAGGGCATTCTCAACGGTACCTCCAACTATGTCCTGACCCGCATGAAAGACGGCTTGTCGTTCGCCGATGCGGTGGCCCAGGCGCAGCAGCTGGGGTATGCCGAAGCCGACCCGACGGCCGACGTCGAAGGCTATGACGTGCGCCTGAAGGTGGTGATCCTGGCCAATGAGTTGCTGGATGCACGCTTGAGCGTCAGCGATGTGACGTGCTCGGGCATCAGCGGCATCAGCGCGTCGGACATCGTCAAGGCGCAGGCCACCGGCCAGTGCTGGAAGCTGATCGGTGCTGCCAGCAAGGCGGCTGACGGTGCGGTGTCTGCGAGTGTCGAAGCCCGCTTGCTGCCACTTGAGCATCCGCTTGCCGGCATCAGCGGCGCAATTAATGCGGTGTCGTTCGACACCGGGCTGCTGGGTGCTGTCACGGTGTCCGGGCCGGGCGCAGGGCGCATCGAGACGGCCTACGCCTTGCTCTCCGACATCATTGCCCTGCACACCACCCACCGTCAGTAACGGAGCCTTTATGAGCGTATCTCGCATGGCCAGTGTTCACGCTGTAGCGCCAAGCCACATAGACGTGTTCAGCCCCTTTGACGGCCGCCTGGTGGGACGTGTGCCCTGCCTGGACGCCAGTGCAGTGCCCGCCTTGCTGGCGCGTGCACGGGCGGGGTGCCTTGAAAGTGCAGCAATGCCCCGGCACCGTCGCGCGCGCATTCTGGAAGAGGCGGCGCGGTTGGTGGAAGCCGATGCTGCCGCGTTCGCCGAGCTGATCGTGGCCGAAGCCGGTAAAACCCTGCGTCAGGCCCAGAAGGAGGTAAAGCGCTGTGTGAACACGCTGAAGCTGTCCGCCGAGGAGGCGCGGCGTAATGCCGGCGAAGTGGTGCCGTTCGAAGCCTATGAAGGCTCCGAGGCCCGCCAGGGCTGGTTCAGCCGCGAACCGCTGGGGCTGATTGTGGCGATCACACCCTACAACGACCCGCTGAACCTGGTGGCGCACAAGTTGGGCCCGGCGATTGCCGGTGGCAATGCGGTGATCCTCAAGCCGTCCGAACTGGCGCCGCTGTCGGCGTTGAAACTGGTCGATTGCCTGGTACAGGCCGGGCTCGGCGAAAACGTGGTGACTACCGCCACCGGCGGTGTCGAACTGGGCAAGGCGCTGGTCGAACTGCGCGAGGTGCGCATGGTTTCCTTCACCGGCGGCTTTGCGACCGGCGAGTCGATCGCCCGCAGCGCAGGGTTGAAAAAACTTGCCATGGACCTGGGCGGCAATGCGCCTGTGCTGGTGCTGGCGGACTGCGACTTGGAGCAGACGGTAGAGTCATGTGTCTCGGGTGCCTTCTGGGCGGCGGGGCAGAACTGCATCGGCACGCAACGGATCCTCGTGCAGCGCGCGGTGTACGCGGCATTTCGCGAACAGTTCGTGGCGCAGTCCAAGGCGTTGCAGTTGGGTGACCCGGCGAACCTGGAAACGGATGTCGGCCCCATGGTCACCGAACAGGCGGCCCGTCGCACCGAGCAGTGGGTGGACGAGGCGCTGGGGCAGGGTGCAACGCTGCTTTGTGGCCATCGCCGGCAAGGCGCCCTGTATGCGCCCACTGTGCTGGAGCAGGTCAGCCACAGCAGCCGTATCTGGCTACAGGAAGTGTTCGCGCCGGTGGCGATCCTTGAACCGTTCGACACCTTGGATGAGGCCGTTGCCCTGGCCAATGCGCCGGAATACAGCCTGCATGCGGGAGTGTTTACCCGGGACCTGTCGACGGCGCTGAAGCTGGCGCGGCGGATCGAGGCGGGGGGCGTGATGATCAACGACTCGTCCGATTACCGCTTCGACGCCATGCCGTTTGGCGGCTTCAAGTACGGCAGCCTCGGCCGCGAAGGGGTGCGCTTTGCCTATGAAGACATGACCCAGCCCAAGGTGGTGTGCATCAACCATCTGGATTCGCAGTAACGGCCTGGCTGGCCTTGACTCTCCTGTTACGGGCAGCCTTTACCCTGAAGGCTTCACGTTCAGGATGTGGTCATGATGAGTAAGCGCGTACTGGTGGTGCTGGGCCACCCTTCTGGCGATAGTTTCTGCGGTGCTTTGGCCGCGCGTTACGTCGAGGCAGCCAGCAGTGCCGGGCATGATGTACGGGTGTTACGCCTTGGTGCCTTGAACTTCGACCCGGTGTTGCGCGAAGGCTACAGGCAGGTTCAGCCACTGGAGCCCGACCTGCTCAAGGCCCAGGCAGACATCACCTGGGCTGAGCACCTGGCCTTCATCTACCCGATTTGGTGGGGCGGCATTCCCGCTTTGATGAAAGGTTTTTTCGACCGGGTGTTCCTGCCCGGTTTTGCTTTCCAGTACCGCGCAGGCAAGGCCTTCCCCGAGCAACGCCTGAAAGGGCGAACGGCGCATCTGCTGGTAACGATGGACACTCCCCCGTGGTATTACAGATGGGTTTACCGCATGCCTGGCCTTCATCAGGTACGCAAGACGACGTTGCAGTTCTGCGGCATAAAACCCTTGAAGACCCCTGACGTTCGGGCCGCTGCTCGGCTCCAGCCCGCGGCAACGCGAAGCCTGGCTTGCGAAGGCCAACAGTATCGCCAGCCGCTGACCAGGCCCGGGTGGTTCCCGATCCGGCAGCGCTATGTGAAGATGCGGCGCACCCGAACGAAAAAGGACGTTCATGTACATCGGCAAAGCCGCCCAGCTGTCGGGCACCACGGTCAAGACCATCCGCCACTATGAAGCGATTGGCCTGCTGCCGCCGCCCGAGCGTCAGGGAAAGTACCGCGTTTACAACCAGCAAAGCGTTGAGCTGCTGACGCTCATCAAATGCGCGCAGCAGTTGGGCTTCAAACTCAAGGAAATGCAGGCGATCCTCCAGGGGCACCGTGGGCAAGCATTGCCGTGGGCGCTGGTGGGCAAGGCCATTGCCGACAAGAAGCTTGAAGTGATGGCGCAGATCAGTGGGTTGCAGCAGGTGTACGCGGGGCTTGAAGCGTTTGAAGCCAGCCTTGAGAGTGCCAGCTATCAGTGCGGCGCTGAGCGCCTGCCAGTCATTTCAGGATCAGGGGGTTCTTGAAATCACACCGGTCATGTATTGGTTCAGGTCGCGAAAATCGTTAACGCTCCAGGCGTGCGGCGGTATTTTTACACCGTTCTGCTGGAGCGTCTTTGGGATCAAGTTGCCATTGGGGCGAAGTATCACCGACGCGACGATAACGCCTGGATAATTGCTCAGCCGCTTTTTGAAGGCAGCGCTTGTAAGGTCGGGGGTTGGCGGGTTGCTTTTATTGGCCAGCGGCCCTGTTCCCTTGATATCGGCACCGTGGCACACGGCACATCGTTGTACGTAGAGGTTTTTGCCATTGGTCATGTCGGCGACGGCGTGCGGTGTTTGCGTGAGTGAGAAAACCCCTAGTAACGCGATGAGGGATACTTTAATGGGGTGGTGGTGTTGAATCTGGTTTTGCAGCATCCCGTTCTTCCTTGGGTGACAGTGCAGGGGCAATACCGAACAGTCCGAAGATGCGTTGTGGCGATTGTTCTGTAGGGTTTGATAGGGGCGTTAGTGTACCGGCATTCTGAGGGAATGAATGTACGTCGGGAGATCGGGTGAGGGCGGCTAGGTGCTTGTCTTTGGTTTTTACAGCGCCTATGAGATCGAGCGCCGCCCGCGCGGCGCTTCGCGGGGCAAGCCCGCTCCCACATCTGTTTCAGGCCAATGAGTCCTGTTAAATAGGCGCGCGACACCTTGTTTGTACGATGCGATATCGAGGCGGGCACCAAAGGGGCCGCGCGCCAATGCTTCAGGCATAACTGGCCCGAAACAGATGTGGGAGCGGGCTTGCCCCGCGAAGCGCCGCGCGGGCGGCGCTCGATGTACGCCCCACCACTAATCCCACGACAGGCACCTGGCAGCCCTTACCCAAATAACAATTAACCATCCAGTTACTTCACCCGAACTAATCCCCTATAACTAATATGGCGTGTCGCCATATCAACTTTATATGTCCCCTCCATGATAGTTACGAAATCCCTGAACTAATTATTTGTCCTCAGCGATTCCACAGTCTGAACAGCATCACCAGAATGCCCGCCCTCAATTTGAACCGTCAGCCTGACGCGATGGCCACAAAGTTGGCCACGGGGGCTGTCGGCCAGCCTATGGCCCATTGTCTGGGCTGATGCAACCCACACCGAATGCTTGGAAAGGAAAGTGTCATGGGAATGACAAGGCGTAAATTTTTGATTGGCGGCGGCGTCGTGGCCGCTGCGGCGGGTGCGGGTATTCTGACGCCTATGCTGACGCGCGAAGGTCGGTTGATCCCCGGCAAACCGCGCTTCGGTTTTGTACAGGGCACCGAGGGCACGCTGCCCAAGCAAGCGGACGTGGTCGTCGTTGGCGCTGGCATTCTGGGGCTCATGACCGCGATCAACCTCGTCGAGCGTGGCCTCTCCGTCGTTGTCGTCGAAAAAGGTGAGATTGCCGGCGAGCAGTCGTGCCGGTTCTATGGTCAGGTCATGACCTACAAGATGCCTGATGCGACGTTCCAGTTGCACCACCTGGCCAAGCAACGCTGGCGTGAAATGAACGCCAAAGTAGGTGCGGATACCAGCTATCGCACACAAGGCCGGGTCGAAGTGCCTTTCGATGAAGAAGACCTGGAAGGCGTCAGAAAGTGGATCGATCTGAAAACCCGCGAAGTCGGCTCGGACATCCCCTTCAAGACGCGCATCATTCAAGGCAATGAGCTCGATCAACGGCTGCGCGGTTCAGCCTCCAGCTGGAAGGTCGCAGGCTTCGAGGAAGACTCCGGTAGCCTGGACGCCGAGCGCGCGTCGTACGTCATGGCCGAGTACGCCAAGAAAATGGGTGTGCGTATCTACACCCACTGCGCGGCAAGGGGCCTGGAAACCCAGGCAGGTGCCATCTCTGATGTGGTGACCGAGAAGGGCGCCATTCGCGCGTCTCGCGTGATCGTCGCGGGCGGTGCCTGGTCCCGGTTGTTCATGCAGAACCTGGGCGTCGACGTGCCGACCTTGCCTGCTTACCAATCCCAGCAAATCATCAGCGCTGCGCCCCGCGCACCGGGTGGCAACGTTGCATTGCCGGGGAATATCTACTTCCGCGAGCAGGCTGACGGCACCTACGCCACCTCGCCGCGCGTTGTCGTTGCGCCGGTGGTCAAAGAGTCGTTCATGTATGGTTACAAGTACCTGCCACTGCTGGCCATCCCCGACTTCCCGGTACACATCTCGCTGAACAAGCAGCTGATCGACTCGTTCACTCAGCCAACCAGCTGGAGGCTGGATGAGGTGTCGCCGTTCGAGAAGAACAGGCTGATGACCGCGGCCCCTGATATTCCAGAGCTCGATGCATCCCTGGCCAAACTCAAGGTCGAATTCCCTGCCTTCAACGACTCGAAGTTGATCGATCAGTGGAGCGGCGCCATGGCCATCGCCCCGGATGAGAACCCCATCATTTCGACGGTCAAAGAGTACCCAGGCCTGGTCATCAACACCGCGACCGGCTGGGGCATGACGGAGAGCCCGGTGTCCTCCGAGTTGACGGTTGACCTGCTGCTGGGCAAGGCGCCAGTGCTTGATCCAGAGCCGTTTAGCTTGTACCGATTCTAAACCTGCTACGACAATGGAATGACCCGTGCACGCGTCATCGATGCGTGCGCATCACCCTTGGTAATCATTTAGGAGAAACACATGAAGGTCGCTTTCAAGACCGTTGCTGCATTGGCCCTGACGATCGCCGGTGCCGGGAGCGTTCATGCACAGGATGTTGTGCGCCATAGCGCAGGTAGTTTCCCCATTTCGGCCGCTGTGGAAGTGCCTGCTGGCAAGACAGTCGTTTACCTGAGCGGCTCCGTTCCGTCGGTCATCCACCCCGACGCCGCCAAGGATTCGCTGGAATCCTTCGGTGATACCAAAGCCCAGACCATCAATGTGCTTGAAAACATCCAGAAGCAGCTCAAAGACCTCGGTCTGGGCCTCAAGGATGTGGTGAAGATGCAGGTATTCCTGGTAGGCGGGCCGGAGAACGGCGGCAAGATGGACTTCGACGGCTTCATGGCCGGCTACACCCAGTTCTTCGGGCCAGCGGCCAAGCAGCCAGTACTGCCTGCCCGCTCGGCGTTCCAGATTGCAGGCTTGGCACACCCAGCCTGGCGCGTCGAGATCGAAGTCACGGCGGTTCGTCCCTGACAAGACCGTTGCTTGAAGCAGGCGTGGCCCAGCCACGCCTGCCTGCGTACCTTGCCTCAGCGTGGGTTGACCACGGCAGCCGAGGTGCGCAGCACCAGCAAGGCGCCCAAGGCGATCACCAACGACAACAAGTAGAGCGCCAGGCTGGCGCTTTGAGTGTTGTCGCGCATCCAGCCGATCAGGTAAGGCGCGACAAACGCCGCCACGCTGCCCAGCGAGCTGATCAGGGCCAACCCAGGCGCCAGTATCGGCCCGGCCAGGTAGGCCGGAGGCAATTGCCAGAACATCGGCAACGCACTGCTGGCACCCATGCCGGCAATGGCCAGGCCTGTCATCACCCACAGCGGTGACTGCGGCTGCAGGCCGGTCAGGGTCAACCCCACCGCGCACATCAGAATCGGCACGCACAGGTGCCAGCGCCGTTCTTTGTGGTGGTCGGAAGAGCGCCCCACGGCAATCATGAAGAAACACCCGGCCAGATAGGGCAGTGCACTGAGCAGGCCGATCTGGCTGTCGTGGGCAACGCCCGCGCCGTGGATCAGGGTCGGCATCCAGAACGCCAGGGTGTTGACCGCCAGCATGACCGCGAAATAGATCGCCACCAGCAGCCAGACCTGGCCATTGGCAAAGATCCCGCGCCAGGAGCTGATCTGTTTGCGTGCTTCTTCACGGGCCAGCGTCTGGCGCAGGGCGTGCTTCTGTTCGTCGCTGAGCCAGCGTGCGTCTTCGATGCGGTCGTCCAGCCGCGCCAGTATCACCAGGCCCAAGGCCACGACCGGCAGGCCTTCGATCAAAAACATCCACTGCCACCCGCGCAGCCCGGCGGTGTCTTGCATGTGTTCGAGGATCCAGCCCGATACCGGGCCGCCGACCACGCCGGCCATGGGGACTGCCAGGGTGAACAGGGCGGTGATCGAGGCCCGGCGCCCGGCCGGGAACCAGCGGTAGAGGTAGACCAGAATGCCCGGGAAGAAACCGGCCTCGGCCACCCCCAGGCCGAAACGCAGGGCATAGAAGCCGTGGGCGCTTTCAATCAGCAGCATGGCGCTGGAGAGCAGCCCCCAGGTCACCATCATCAGGGCGATCCAGCGCCGTGGGCCGAGCTTGTCGAGCACCAGGTTTGCCGGCACGCCGAACATCGCGTAGGCGACGAAGAACAGCCCGGCACCCAGGCCGTAGACGGTGTCGGAGAACTGCAGGTCGTTGCTCATCTGCAGCTTGGCGAAGCCGATGTTGATGCGGTCCAGGTGGGCGAAAACGTAGCTGATCAGCAGCAGCGGCATGATCCGCCAACTGATCTGGCGGTGGGTATTGGCAGTGCTCTGCGCGTGTTGCAGAGACTCGAAGGTCTGGCTCATGGGGTTACCTCGAAGGGCAGGTGTAAGGGGGTCACCAGAGTTTCAGGGTGTAGCTGAGGATCAGCCGGTTCTCGTCCATGTCGCTGGCGTAGCTGGAGCGATAGGCCGCGTTGCGCCAACGCACGCCCAGCCCTTGGAAGTAGCCGGCCTGGATGACGTAGGCGAGGTCTGTGTCGCGTTCCCACTCATGGCCGTCGGCCGCGCGGGTGCGGATGTCGTCGCCGCGCACGTAGCGGGTCATGAAGCTCAGCCCGGGTAGCCCGAGGGCGGCGAAGTTGTAGTCATAGCGGGCTTGCCACGACACTTCGCCAGCGCTGGTGAAGGTGCCGATCGTGACCAAGTTGGCGGTGTAGGGCGGGGTGTAGCCGTTCAGGGTGGGGAAGGCATCGTTGCCGTACATGCGCTGGTAGCCCACGCCGACCTTGTGCGCACCCACGCTGAGGGTGCTCATCATGTTGAAGTTGCGGTTGTCGACGCTGCCGGCCTTGGCAGTGCCGGCGCTGGTGCTGTCGAAGTAACGCAGGTCGGTGAGCAGCGACAACCCCGGCCCTAATGGCAGCGTGTGCACCAGGCCGTAGAAGTCTTGCTGGTACACGTCACGCAGCTCGCCGCGAAAGGCACTGGCGATCAAGCCGTGGCCAACGTCATAACTGGCGCCCAGCACATCGAAGGCGCCGCTGTCGAACGCGGCGCTGCGCCCGGCCAGGTACATGCGGTCGCTGCCCGACGACTCACGGGTGCGCGAGCGCCAGAGCTGCCCGGCGGTCAGGGTCAGCCGCTCGACGTCCTGCGATTGCAGCAGCGCGCCATCGAACGTCTGGGGCATCAGGCGCATGTCATCGCGAAAGACCACGGGCAGCGTCGGGGTGAGGATGCCGACATCAAGGCGGGTCTTCGACACCCGCAGCTTGCCGGTGACACCCATGTGGCTGAAGTCGTCCACCGGCCGGCCTGACTGCGAACCGAAGGGCAGCGTGCCGTCCCCGCTGCGGCCGCGCCCCGAGTCGAGCTTGACCCCCAGCAGGCCCAGGTAGTCCAGGCCAACGCCGACCGGCCCTTCGGTGAAGCCCGATTGCATTCGCAGCATGAAGGCTTGCGACCAGTTGCCGACCTGGGAAGCCTGGGCCCCGTGCTGGCGATAATCGCGGTTCTGGTAGAAGTTGCGCAGCTCCAGGCTGCCCTGGCTGTCGCCGATGAAGTCGGCGCGGGCGGGCAGTGGCAAGGCCAGCGCTGCCACCAGCGCCAGGCGCAGGCAGGTGATAGCCGGTTCAGGCTTGAACATGTGATGTCCCTTTTATTGTTGTTATGGACGGCGGCCAGCGCTGCCTTCAGCCGACCTTGCGGCTGTCGTGCTGGCGCTCGGCATCGGCGCGTTTCTTCAGGTAGAGGCGGGTGGCGACGGCAGGGGCGTCGCTGGCCACGGATATTTCGTAGTGATGGTCGTCGCGGTCGTCGAGCGCGGCCTCCAGTGCACCGAGGCCTTCCACGTCTTCGTTGAAGGCGGCGAACAGCTGCTCGTGCATGTACTCACCCAGGGCTTCGTCGTGCTGGGCGAAGTCGCGCCCATGGACGATGAAGTAGTGCAGGCTGTTGGCGGTTTCCGGGGTCAGGATATGCGCGGTGCGGATGTGGAACTGCTGGCGCTGCTCCAGCGGCTGGGCGCTGTCGTAGAAGGTCACGCTGACCCGGTGCAGCCCCGGCGAAAGAAACTCCGACGTGGCAATGCGTGCCGCGCTGGGGCAGCCTTCCAGCCCTGTGGTCTTGCCCCACACTGGCGACAGGGTGGTCGGCACCACTTCGCGGATCAGGGTGTAATGGCCTTCCTTGAGGTCCAGCTTGTAGGGCGCGCTGGCGTAGTCCGGGGTGCCGATGGTGTTGGCATGCAGGAAGCTCAGGTGGGTCAGGTCCATGAGGTTTTCATGCAGGCTGACGTAGTTGCCCGGGTGATGGAAATACCCGGAGGTGCAGGCCCAGGCCGGGTCGTCGATCCATGCCTGATGGGGGATCTGCGCCGCGTCGGCGAGGGCCTCCTCGCCCAGCCAGATCCACAGTAACGGCCCTTGGCGCACCAGCGGGTACCGGCGTACGCCAATACCACGTGGGCAGTTTTTCTGTGACGGCACCTCGGTCAGGTCGCCGGCGGCGTCGTAGCGGAAGCCGTGGTAGCCACAGACGATGGTGTCGCCTTGCAGATGGCTGCGCGAGAGCGGGAACGAGCGGTGCGCGCAGCGGTCTTCCAGGGCGATCGGCTCGCCTGCCTCTGTGCGGTACATCACCACGCGGCGGTCGAGCAGGCGCCGGGCCAGCAAGTGCCGGCCGACTTCATCGTCAAAGGCGGCGACATACCACTCGTTGTAGATGAACGGGGTCTCGCGGTTGGCCATCGGTTCGCTGGCTTTGCGGGCATGCGCAATCAGGTTGCTGGTGGGCAGTGACATGGGGATGCTCCTTGAAAAAGGGTGAGGCGGTTCAGAGGTCCAGCACCAGGCTGTCGCCCAGGGCACGCGAGACGCAGATCATCAGGCTCTGGCCTGCGGCCTTGTCGGCATCCGAGAGGATCAGGTCGCGGTGGTCTGGCACGCCTGCGCAGACGCGGGTCTGGCAACTGCCGCAGATGCCGGCCCGGCATGAAAACGGCAGCTCGATGCCGTGGGCCTCTAGGGCTTCGAGGATGCTTTGTTGGGGGGCGACCCAGATGCTGCGGTCGCTGAGGTTCAGGTGCACGGTGAAGCCACGGTCGCCCTCGGTGCTGGCCGGTGCGGCGCTGAAGCGTTCGTTGTGCAGGCGTTCGGCGCGTGGCCCGGCAGCGGCTTGCAAGGCGTCGAGCATCGGCGCTGGCCCGCAGGCGTACAGGTGCTCGCCATCGCGCAGGGTGTCGAGCAGTTGCGCGGTATCCAGATGGCCGCCCGCTTCGTCGTCGAAGTGCAGTTGCACCCGGGCAGGGTCCAGTGCGCGCAGGGTTTCGTAGAACGCGGCGCGTTGCCGGTTGCGGGCGCTGTACACCAATCGCCAGTCCTTGTCGTGCGCCTGGCACCAGCGCAGCATCGCCAGTATCGGCGTGATGCCGATGCCGCCCGCCACTAGGCAATAGCGTTGCAGGTGCTCGTCCAGCCCGAAGTGGTTGCGCGGCAGGCTGCAGGCGAGGGTGTCGCCCAGGCGCAGTTGCTGATGCATGAAACGCGAGCCGCCGCGGCTATCAGGTGCCAGGCCCACGCCGATCAGGTAGCGGTCGCGTTCATCGGGCGCGTTGAGCAGTGAGTAGTGGCGCGGCAGGTCGCCTGCGACGAGGATTTCCAGGTGGGCACCCGCGCTGAAGGGCGGCAGTGCCCGGCCATCGTCTGCACGCAGCTCGATCAGTGCCACGTCCTTGGCTTCTGCGGCGTAGCGCGTGACGCGCAGGTTCAGTGGGTGCTGGTTCATGGGTGTTCCCGATCATTGTCGTTGTCGGGGTCAGCTTACGGACGCGCGTTTGCCAGGGCTGTCACCCGTGAGGTGGACAAGGTCGTGGATTGGCGGCAGACTGATAGTTAATAGGTTAACTATTTATCGGGCGCTGTTCGCCCGAGCCAATAACAATAAATATCCGAGTGCCGCCATGATTCGTCTCAGCACCCCACAGGCATCGACCTTGCCCGCGCAAATTCGCGCTTTCAGCGACCTGACCCGCGCGTTGGGCACGCCTGGCTTTCCCGCTGCGTTGCTGGACTGCCTGGGCCAGTGGGCGGCCTGCGAGCATTTTTCCGTGTTGCGCATGGACGGCGCGCGGCCGCAGCTGCTGGCGGCCGGCACCCGCCACCCTGACGCCAGCCTGGTGCTGCGCTGCGGCCAGGCGTACATCGAGCACTACCATCGTTATGACCCCTTGTTCGAGCCGTTGAAGGAGGCCCCCGGGCAGGTCGGCCACCTGCTGGCCCAGGACATCCGCCATGGGCCATACCGCGAGGCGATCTACCAGCGCAATGGCATGATCGAACGGTTGTCCAGCGTGTACCTGGACGAACAGGCGCGCCCAGTGCAGTTCAACCTCTACCGGCACCACGATCAGGGTTTTTTCAACGACCAGGAATTGCAGATGTGCGAAGCGCTCAGCCCGGCGCTGCTGCAGCTGTTGCGCGGGCACCTGGCGCTGAACAGCCTGAACCCGGTCAAGAACCCTCAGCAGCAGTTGCTGCAGCGCTGCCCCGAGCTCACCACGCAAGAGTTGAACATCTGTGCCCGCCTGCTACAGGGCATGACCCATGCCGGCATCGCCGCCGACCTGGGCATCAAGGAAAGTACCGTGAAGACTTACCGTAACCGGGCGTTCGACCGGCTAGGCATCCACTTTCGCAGCCAGCTGTTCGCGTTGTTCTCGGCCCAGGGGTAGGGCGCCCTGGCAGCACGATCAAATGTGCTTGTCGGGAGATGGAGTGATGGCGGCTAGGTGCCTGTCTTGGGTTTGGAGGTGGGGCAGATATCGAGCGCCGCCCGCGCGGCGCATCGCGACGCAAGGCCGCTCCTACATTTGTTTCGGGCCAGTTACGTCTGAAGTATTGGCGCGCGGCCCCTTGGCGCCCGCCTCGATTTCGCGCCGTACAAACAAGGGCTCGCGCGCGCTGGCACAGACATGACTGGCCCGAAACAAATGTAGGAGCGGCCTTGCGTCGCGATGCGCCGCGCGGGCGGCGCTCGATCTGATAGGCGCTGAAAATGCCAAGCCAGGCACCTGGTGGCCCCGAATAGAATCTCCAGGCGTTTCATTGGTGTTTCTGAAGCACCACAGATTTGGCCGGCCTGGCTTGCCCAACCAGAATGTCTTCGAAAAACGCCCCGACCGGCTCCGTGGGGTGGCACAGCTGAATCTCCAGTACCCAGACCATCTCGCTCGGTACGATGTCCAGGTCGGCCAGTTTGTCCTGGCCGAACAGCGCATGGGGGAAGTCGGCGATGCGGTGCCCGGCCAGGTTGCGCTCCAGCTGCCAGCCTTTGGCCAGGGCGCTGCGCTCGGCGACGTCGTACAGTTCACGGCCGGTCAGCCCGTCGCACCAGGCTTGGCGCGTCTCTTCGAACACCTCGTGCAGGGCGGTGACGCAGGCCTGATACAGCGGGTGCTCGCCGAACACGAAGGTGTCGCCATAGTCGCCTTCATAACCATCCCACACCGGGCCGAGGTCGACCACGGCGATGTCGGTGGCACGCAGCCGGCGCTGCAGGTCGATGCCCTGGCGCGGTGTGCGGATGGTGTCGTCGCCAAAGCGGATATAGGTCGGGTGCCAGGTGTGCGACGCGCCCATTGCCTGCAACGTCTGGCCTGCCATGTGCAACGCCTCGGCGGTGGTCATGCCGACTTTCAGCTGGCTGGCGATGGCCGCCAGGGCCCGCACCGACTGCTCGCGGGCGGCGAGCATGCCGTCCAGCGAGTAGCGCGGGCCGACTTTTTCCAGTACCGGGTCCAGCGTGTCGAGCATCGCGGTCGCCGGTACCGATGCGCCGCTGGGTACAAACGCTTCGGCGACAAAACGGTGTGCCTGCACGCCCGCTGCAAGGCACAGCGCGCGGGCCTGGCTGATCATCGCAGGGTTGCCGCAGGCATAGACCTGGGTGTCGGCCCACGGGTGAGCGTGCGTCAGCGCAACCTGTTGCACGCGGGCTTGTGCCGACAGCACCCGGTGCCAGCGAAACCGTGGATGGGCCTGGCTGGCCTGGTCGAGAAACGCGCTGTCATAGAAGTCGGCCTGCGCTGAACCGCCCCAATACAACGTGACCTGGGCAGTGCCAGACAGGGCCGTCAGCAACAACGGCTTGATGCCGGCATAGCCGGTGCCGGTGGCGAACAACACCACGGGGCGTTCACCTTCGTGTTGCCAGGTGCAGGCGCCCACGGGCCCTTCGAGCTGCAGCGCGTCGCCCACCTGCAGGGACGGCAGGGTGCCTGCGGTGAACAGCCCGCCGCTGAGGGTGCGAATATGAAACACCAACCGCCCTTGGTCCTGCGCTGGCAGGTTGGCGATGGAGAAACAGCGGCTGTCGCCGTTGGCCAGGCAAAACCTCAGGTACTGGCCGGCGCGTACCTCGAGGGGCTGCGTGGGTTGCAGCACCAGTTCGGTGATGTCCACGCTCAGGGCGCGTTTGCTCAGCACATGGGCGCTGATCTGCAGGGTCGGCGTGTCCACTGACCAGCCGGGTATTTCCAGGCGCATGTCGCTGCAGGCATGGCTCTGGCACAGCAGCATCTCGTTGGCGGCGAGGGGGTAGCAGGGCGCGGGCGTGTCGTCGCTGCGTTGTTTGGCCCGATACTGGCCCGCCACCACCTTGACCTTGCACGACCCACAGGCGCCGCGGCGGCACGAGAAGGGCACGGACAGGCCGCTGGCGAGCATTGCATCGAGCAGCAAGCCTTCGGCGGCTTCGAAGCGCTTGCCCGAGGGCGAGAGTTCAATGACATGGCGATCGTGCATACAGACCTCAGGGCGCAAGGGTGGGCTGGAGAGGCCTGATTGTTGCGTTTAGACTAGGACCACAAGAACCTCCAGTTCTGGATAATTCACATGGTCCAGCTTCGCAAATGGCGGCCGCTGCTCAAGCTCGATGGGGCTCAGCCGCAGGCCTCGTACCGCAAGATCGTCGAAGGCCTGGTGACCGCCATCGTCGAGGGCCGCCTGCGCCCCGGCACACTGTTGCCCGGCACGCGGGAGATGGCGCAACTGCTTGACGTCAATCGCAAGACGGTGATCCTCGCCTACGAAGAGGCGGTCACCAAAGGCTGGCTGGAGAGCGTGCAGCGCCGGGGCACCTTCGTCAGTACCCGGCTCGCCGCGGGCACGCTGCCTGCGCGCGGCGCGCCGCCGACCTTCGCCCTGGCGCTGAACGACGCGCCAGCGGTGGCGTATTTCACCCACAGCGAGCAGGTGACGACGCTGCACCATCGGCCGGGCGCGCTGTTTTTCGATAACGGCGCCTGTGACCATCGCCTGCTGCCCCAGGCTGTGTTGCATCGCTATTACCGCAAGGCCTTGCGCACCAGTTTCACCACCAACACCGTGCGCCATGGCTGCGAGGGCAGCAGCCAATACCTGCGCAGCGCATTGGCCGACATGCTGCGCCATAACCGCAGCCTGAACGTGGGAGCAGAACACATCTGCCTGACCCAAGGCGTGCAGATGTCGCTGTACCTGACGGCCAGCGCATTGCTCAAGCCGGGTGATGTGGTGCTGGTCGAGCGCCTGAGCTACCCGCCGGCGTGGGAGATATTCCGCCAGTTGGGGGCGCGGCTGGTTACCGTCGACCTGGACGAGGAGGGTTGCCGGGTCGATCAGGTCGACGCGTTGTGCCGGGCACACGACGTTCGCATGATGTACCTCACCCCGCATCACCAGTTCCCGACCACGGTCAGCCTGCATGCCGCACGCAGGCAGCAATTGCTGGAGCTGGCCAGGCTGCATGATTTTTGCGTGATCGAAGAAGACTACGACCACGAGTATCACTTTGCCGGACGCCCCTACTTGCCGCTGGCCAGCGACCCTTCGCAGCGCCATGTGATCTACATCGGTTCGCTGTCCAAGTCGTTGGGCAGCACCTTTCGTTGCAGCTTTATCGTGGCGCCGCCGAATGTGATCGAGGTGCTTGAGCGTACCGCGGTGCTGACCTTGGGGCAGGGGGATGCGGTCATGCAACGGATGCTGGCGGACCTGATCAATGACGGCGAGCTGAAAAAGCACCTGCGGCGGGTGTCCAGCGAGTACCGTCGGCGTCGGGAGACCTTGTTGAATTGCCTGCGCGATGCCTTTGGCGAGCAGATAGCGGTGCAGGCACCGGAAGGCGGGTTGGCACTGTGGGTGACGTTCGACGATGCGATCGATGTCGACCAGTTGGCGGCCAAAGCGTTGCAGCTGGACCTGGTGCTGCGCGGCGGCGGCCAGTTTTCACCGTTCGGCCACCGCGAAAATGCCTTGCGCCTGGGCTTCGCCTCGCTCGATGTGGACGAGATCCGCCGTGCGACCCAGCGGCTGGCACAGGCGGCAAGCGACCTGGGCAGCCTCAGTCGGCCGCAGCTGCCCGCACCGTCCGAAACCCCACATGAGACGTTGCCAGGTACACCGTCTGCGGCTGCCGTGCCGAAGGCCGGTAGCGCATGCAGGCATCCGCCGAGCACAGGTGTGAACCCCCCTTGATCACCACCACCGGCGTACCGGGTTGTACGGGGTCGTAGCTGTCGCCCAGCGCCGGGCCCGTGGGGTCGAGGGCGGCGTCGCGTGCCTCATCATGCCCGGGGCGATAGCCGCTGCGCGTCAGCTCCCAGACGTTGCCGCCCGCGTCGAACAGGCCAAAGCCATTGGCCACGAAGCAGCCCACCGGGGAGGTGCCGGTGAAACCGTCGAGCGCTTGATTGTGATACGGGAACTGGCCCTGCCAGGTATTGGCCATGGGGTTGCCGTTGGGCCGCTCAGCCGTGCCCCAACTGAAGTCCGCATCCTGCAGGCCACCGCGCATCGCGTATTCCAGCTGCGCCTCGCTGGGCAGTGTGCGCCCGGCCCAGCGGGCGTAGGCCTGGGCATCGCGCAGGGTCACCTGCACCACCGGGTGGTTGGCCCGATCGTGCCAGTGGCTGCCGGGCCCCAGGGGGTGGCGCCAGTTCGCCCCGGCAACGAATTGCCAGCCGGGCCGCAACACCTGCGCGCCTTGCTTGAACACCATTGCGCCTGGCACCCGCAGCGGGTCTGGCAGGTCGGGGGCGGCCTGTGCGTCGATGCCCTGTTCGGCCTGGGTCACGTAGCCGGTGGCCTGTACGAAGCGGGCGAACTGGGCATTGGTGACCGGGTGCACGTCGACCCAGAAGGCCGAGACCTTGGCCCGGTGCGGCGGGCCTTCTTCGCTGTAGAAGCGGTCTGAGCCGAAGCTGAACGTGCCCCCGGCAACGCGGACCATACCGTCTCGCCAAGGCCCCTGGTGGGGCTCTGGCACGCCGCTGTAACTGCTGCATAGCAGCGCCGGTGCAGGGGGCACCGGCCAGGCGGCATACGCGGCGGCAAGCACGCCGAGGGCGAGTACCACACCCCCGAGCCTCCGGGGGGTCATGGCTTGCGGACCAACGCGGGGGAAACAGGCCGCCCCTCGGCCGTGGTCACGATGTTGTTGCGCTGGGCGTAGCTTTTCCAGTCGCGCAGCAGTTCTGCCACTTGCATGGGCTGTTGCGGGGCCAGGTCATGGCGTTCGCCTGGGTCCTTGCTCAAATCGAACAAACGCCAGGCCGGCGCTGCGTCGGTGGTATCGAACAACAGCTTGAGGTCGCCCTTGCGCAAGGAGGCATTCCCGTTGATTTCCCAGCCCAGGGCCTCGTCGCGGGGGTGGATCTGGGTGTCCTTGCCTTCGAGGTAAGCCAAAGCTGATGTGCCTTGGGGGGGCACGATATCGCGGTCGCGGTACTTGATGCCTGGCAAGGACGCACCGGCCAGTTGCAGCAAGGTCGGCATGATGTCGCGGACGCTGGCGAGCGCTTCGCTGCGCCCGGGTTTTATCGTCGCCGGGTAGTGGACGAAGGCCGGTACGCGAATTCCGCCCTGGTAGGTGGTCATCTTGTAGCGGCGGCTGGGCAGGGCGCTGACCTGGGCCCAGGCCGAGCCGATCATCAGGAACGAATCGGGCCGGCCGTAGTTTTCCAGGCGGTTGTCGAAGTTGCTTTTGATCCACGCCGGGTCTACACGGTTGGCATTTTCCGGGCCATTGTCGGACATGAACAACACCAGGGTGTTGTCGAGTTCGCCCGTGGCCCGCAGATGCTCCACCAAGCGTCCGACCTCGGCGTCCAGCGCCGCTACCATGGCTGCGTAAACCTCCATGGTGCGGGCTGACTGCTGCTGTTGCTCAGGGCTCAGCGACGCCCAGGCCGGCACGCCTTCCAGTTGCGGCTCAATCGGGAAGTCGGCGGGCACCAACCCCGCCTTGCGCTGGCGCTCAAGCCGTTCGCGGGCAATCTGCTCATAGCCTTGGTCATAGCGGCCGCGGTATTGCGCCAGGTACGCGTCGGGTGCCTGCAGCGGCCAGTGCGGTGCGGTGTAGGCGGCAAAGGCGAAGAACGGCTTGTGGCTGGCCTTGCCCTGGTCGATGGCGTCGATCAGGCGGTCGGTGAACCAGCGGGTCGAGTAGAAATCGTTAGGCAGCTCCACCGGCTCGCCGTTGTGGCGGAAGGTCCAGCTGTAGTTAGGCAGCAGGCCCATGTTGGTTTGCTTGAAGTGCGCCGCCCCCCCTTCGAGCAGTACATAAGCCTGGTCGAAACCGCGGTTCTGCGGCTGCTGCGCCGGGGTCATGCCCAGGTGCCATTTGCCGGCGATGTAGGTGCGGTAGCCGGCATCGCGCAACAACTCGGCGAGCGTGGCCACGTTGGCCCCCAGCACACCTTCATACCCCGGTTGCACTTCGCTGCCCGCCGGCAGCCGCCCGCGCGACTCGGCCATCATGCCAACTCCGGAGAGGTGCGGGTCGTTGCCGGACATCAGCATGGCGCGGGTGGGGGAGCAGCTGGGTGCGGCGTGAAAGTCCAGCATCAGGCGCCCGTCCGCCAGCAGCTTGTCCAGGTGGGGGGTAGCGATTTCACTGCCCAACGCAGACAGGTCGGAAAACCCCAGGTCATCCGCGACCACCAGCAGAATGTTGGGTTGTTTAACGGTTGGCGCGGCGAACGCTTGGCTCGCGCCGAGCAGAAGCAGGCCGAAAGCAAGCAAGGGCTTAGAGGGTGTCATGGGGTTCTCTTTATTATTGTGGGTGGAATGCACCACATGATTTTTTTATTTAATGATCTTGTCAAGGAATGCAAACCGCAGGCGCCCGTGGCTGAAACGCTTCTTTACGGGCTTTGCCAGGCAACGGCCCTGAATCGGGGGTTTCAAAAGTGTTCGATCAGCGAACACTGATCGCGCAGCCGCAGCGGTGATATGCGCTGGCGCCTATTGACGGCATCATCGTTAATCAAAATAATCGTTAACAGAGTTATCCATTTTCACAGCAACAAGAAAGGATATTCTGATGACCAAGCCGTTGACGGGGGCATGTCTGTCCCTGGCGCTGTTATCAATCGCTCCGCTTTCACAGGCTGCCAGCCCCTTGGAGGACAGTCGGCCGGGGCGTCCCGGCGCGCCGCGCTGGGTCGAGGACTACCGCTTTCTGGATGCACCGGGCAAAGCCACCGATCCGTTCGATGGCCTGCGCTACCATCGCTTGTCCGACAGCGCTTGGCTGCAATTGGGCGCAGAGGCGCGCTACCGCGCCGATGCAATGGACAAACCGTTCTTCGGCTTGCGCGGCATCAAGGACGATTCCTACCTGATGCAGCGCCTGCAGGCGCACGCCGACCTGCACCTGTTCGACGATGCGCTGCGCGCCTTCGTGCAGGTCGAGAACACCCGCGCCTTCGGCAAAGACCTGTACTCGCCCAATGACGAAAGCCGCAATGAAGTGCGCCAGGCCTTTATCGACCTGAACCATGACTTTACCGGTGGGCGCTACACCACACGCGTCGGCCGCCAGGAAATGGCCTATGGCAACCAGGTGTTCGTGACCTACCGCGATTCGCCCAACATCCGCCAGACTTTCGATGGGCTGCGCGCCAGCCTCAACCTCAAGGACGGGCGCAAGCTCGATGCCTTTGCCGTGCGGCCCGTAGAAACCGGCGAGGACAGCTGGGATGACGGCAGCAACAATGCAGTCAAGTTCTATGGCCTGTATGGCACGCAGCCGCTGACCCAGGCGTGGAACATCGACCTGTTCGCCTTCGGCCTGGAAACCGACGACCGCACCCTGGCGGGGGAAACCGGTGACGAGAAACGCTACACCTTCGGCACCCGCGTGTTCGGCCGTTACCAGGCCATCGACTGGAGCTGGGACCTGGCGGCCCAGCGCGGGCACCTGGGCAACGCCGACATTCGGGCCTGGGCGGTGTCCAGCGACACCGGGTACACCTTCAGTCACCTGTGGAACCCGCGCCTGGCCATGCGCCTGGACGCCGCCAGTGGTGACAGCGAGGTGGGCGATGGCAAGGTCGGTACCTTCGACCCGTTGTACCCGCGCAATGGCGTCTACGGCGAGGCCAGCCTGACCACCTTGAGCAACGTCATCGTCATTGGCCCGACCTTCGGTTTTTCACCTTGGCGCAGCCTGCGCTTCGAGCCCGGCGTGTTCGAAGTGTGGAAACAGAACACCAGCGACGGGGTATACATGCCTGGCATGAGCGTACTTGCCAACACCCGCGGCACTGGCCGACACGTGGGCACCATCTACCGGGTCAACACCCGATGGTTGCCAACGCCTAACCTGACGCTCGACCTGGACCTGAAGTACTACGACATAGGCGCTGCCATTCGCGATGCCGGGGGCGACGACGCCTCGTTCGTGTCCATGCGCGCCACCTTCAGGCTCTGATTACCTTACGCATAACAACAAGAGGGCTGCACATGAGTGGTTCAATCGCACATTCGCACCGACCGGTACTGACTATCGGTTTGTGCTTTCTCGTCGCCCTGCTCGAAGGGCTCGACCTGCAAGCCACCGGTATTGCGGCGCCGCACATGGCCAAGGAATTCGCCTTGACTCCGGCGATGCTGGGGTGGGTGTTCAGTGCCGGCTTGCTCGGCCTGTTGCCTGGCGCCTTCGTTGGCGGCTGGCTGGCTGACCGCCTGGGCCGCAAACGCATCCTGATCATGGCCGTGTTGCTGTTCGGGCTGTTCTCCCTGGGCACCGCACATGCCTGGGACTATGCCTCGCTGCTGGTTGCCCGGCTGATGACCGGGCTGGGGCTGGGGGCGGCATTGCCGATCCTCATCGCCATGGCCAGTGAAGCGGCCCACGAACGCTTGCGCAGCACGGCCGTCAGCCTGACTTACTGCGGTGTCCCCCTAGGCGGCGCCATCGCGTCGGTGATTGGCATGGCAGGCTTGGGTGAGGGCTGGCGCCTGGTGTTCTATGTCGGCGGTTTCGCACCGATCGCGATTGCCTTCGTGCTGATGGCCTGGCTGCCTGAATCCCAGGCGTTTCGTGCCCAGGCCGCGACCACGGGCACGCAGAACGGGCTGGCAGCGCAACTGTTCGGCCCAGGCCGGGCGAGCCGCACGCTGCTGCTGTGGCTGGCGTGCTTCTTTACCTTGACCGTGCTGTACATGCTGCTCAACTGGCTGCCTTCGCTGTTGATTGGCCAGGGCTATACGCGGCCGCAGGCCGGCGCGGTGCAGATCCTGTTCAACCTGGGCGGCGCGGCGGGGTCATTCCTCACCGGGCGCATGATGGACCGTGGCCATGCGGGGCGTGCGGTGTGCATCGCCTATGCCGGCATGCTCGCCTCGTTGGCAGGCCTGGGCCTGTCCACCAGCTTCGGCTTGCTCTTGCTGGCGGGCTTTACCGCAGGCTATTGCGCCATCGGCGGCCAGTTGGTGCTGTATGCGCTGGCCCCCACGCTGTACCCGACACACGTGCGCGCCACGGGGGTGGGCGCGTCGGTGGCCGTGGGCCGGTTGGGGTCGATGGCCGGGCCGTTGGCGGCCGGGCAGATCCTCGCTGCCGGCGCAGGCGTAGGCGGTTTGTTGCTGGCGGCCTCACCGGGGCTGGTGGTGGCTGCCGTAGCGGCGATGGCACTGCTGGGGCGCGGTGCAGCGCAGGCCGAAGCTGCAGCCTCGGGAGGTGTTGCGCCATGAGCCTGGGTAAAGCACTTGCCGTCATGCTGTTGAGCGGTTGCGCCGCACTGGCCCAGGCGGCCAGCTATGAACCGCCGCCGCTCAAGCTTGAGCCACTGGCGCGCTTCAGTGTCGACCTGGTGGCACCCATCTGGGAGCTGGGCAGCACCAGCGGGCAGGGCAAGCGGCGCATCATCCCCATCACGGGTGGGCATTTCGAGGGCGCTCGGCTCAAGGGCACCATCCTCAACAACGGCGCGGACTGGCAAGTGGTCACCCCAGAGGGGGTGGCCATTATCGACACCCGTTACCTGCTGCAGACCGATGACGGTGCGTTGATCTACCTGCGCACCGAGGGCTACCGCTTCGGCCCGCCCGAGGTAATGAAGAAAGTCGCCGCCGGCGAGGACGTCGACCCCAGCCTGTACCAGTTCCGCATCACGCTGCGCTTTGAAACCTCGGCCCCGCAATACGCCTGGCTGAACCGCACGGTGGGCGTGGGCAGCGCCATGCGCCTGGGCAATGCCGTGGTCTACGACGCATTCGAAGTAAAATAGATAATTTCATTAATGGTTAATTGACTTAACTATCTGGCCGGGCTAATGTTCGGCCAACCACAAAGAACAATCAGTACAAGAGGTGTGTGATGGGCCAATACGACAACCGCTGGCAGACCGTGAAAGTCACCGTCGAGCAAGGCATCGCCTGGGTCAGCTTCAACCGTCCTGAAAAGCGCAACGCCATGAGCCCAACGCTCAACCGTGAAATGCGCGATGTACTGGAAACCGTCGAGCAGGATGCCGACGCACGCGTGCTGGTGTTGACCGGTGAGGGCAGCGCCTGGACCGCCGGCATGGACCTCAAGGAGTACTTCCGCGAGGTGGACGCAGGCCCCGAGATCCTTCAGGAGCGTATCCGTCGCGATGCCTCGGAATGGCAGTGGAAGCTGCTGCGCTTCTACAGCAAACCCACCATCGCCATGGTCAACGGCTGGTGCTTCGGCGGTGGTTTCAGCCCGCTGGTCGCTTGCGACCTGGCCATCTGCGCCGACGAGGCCACCTTCGGCCTGTCTGAAATCAACTGGGGTATTCCACCGGGCAACCTGGTCAGCAAGGCCATGGCCGACACCGTGGGCCACCGTGAATCGCTGTACTACATCATGACCGGCAAGACCTTCGACGGGCACAAAGCCGCGCAGATGGGGCTGGTCAACAAGAGCGTGCCGTTGGCGCAGTTGCGCGATGAAGTGGTGCTGCTCGCCCAGGACCTTCTCGACAAGAACCCGGTTGTGCTGCGCGCCGCCAAAAACGGCTTCAAGCGCTGCCGCGAGTTGACCTGGGAGCAGAACGAGGACTACCTGTACGCCAAGCTGGACCAGGCCCAGCTGCGTGACCCGGAGCACGGCCGCGCGCAAGGCCTGAAGCAGTTCCTCGACGACAAAAGCATCAAGCCAGGCCTGCAAGCCTACAAGCGCTGAGCGGCCGCGGTTTTCATTCCCGAACAATCAGAAAAGAGGAATGCCTGATGTTCGAGGTGCCCTTGTTAATTGGCGGTAAGGCCCGTGCGGCCAGCGACGGCGGCACGTTCGAGCGTCGCCATCCTGTCAGCGGCGAGGTGGTGTCGGTGGTGGCCGCCGCCACCCTGGCCGACGCCGACGCGGCGGTCGAAGCGGCGCAGGCGGCGTTTCCCGCCTGGGCCGCGCTGGGGCCGGGCGAGCGCCGTGCGCGCTTGCTCAAGGCAGCCGATGCGCTGGATGCCCGGCGCGACGAATTTCTGGCCATGGCCGGGGAAACCGGGGCCAAGGCCAACTGGTACGGTTTCAATGTGATGCTGGCGGCCAATATTCTGCGTGAAGCGGCGTCGATGACCACGCAGATACAGGGCAGTGTCATCCCCTCCGACGTGCCTGGCAGCTTTGCCATGGCCCTGCGCCAACCCTGTGGGGTGGTGCTGGGTATCGCCCCCTGGAATGCCCCGGTGATTCTGGCCACACGCGCTATTGCCATGCCCCTGGCGTGCGGTAATACCGTGGTGCTCAAGGCCTCCGAAGCCAGCCCGGCGGTGCATGGCCTGATCGGTCAGGTATTGCAGGCGGCCGGTTTGGGCGACGGTGTGGTCAACGTCATCTGCAATGCCCCGCACGATGCACCGGCAGTGGTTGAGCGTCTAATCGCCCATCCGGCGGTGCGGCGGGTGAATTTCACCGGGTCTACCCATGTCGGGCGCATCGTTGGGCAACTGGCGGCGCGTCACCTCAAGCCTGCAGTGCTCGAACTGGGTGGCAAGGCACCGTTCCTGGTCCTGGCCGATGCCGACCTCGAGGCTGCGGTCGATGCGGCGGCCTTTGGTGCCTACTTCAACCAGGGCCAGATCTGCATGTCTACCGAGCGGCTGATCGTCGACCAGGCGGTGGCCGATGAGTTCGTGGCCAAGCTGGGTGAGAAGGTGCGCCGCTTGCGTGCGGCTGACCCCTCGCAACCTGACGCGCCGCTGGGCTCATTGATCGATGCCGGGGCTGGTGAGCGCATACAGGCGCTGGTCGATGATGCCGTTGGCAAGGGTGCGACCCTGGTGGCAGGTGGCGAACGTACGGGCAGCGTCATGCAGCCGGTACTGCTTGACCACGTCAATGCGGGCATGAAGCTGTACCGCGAAGAGTCGTTCGGGCCGGTGGCAGTGGTGCTGCGCGCCAGCGGCGACGAAGCGCTGCTGGCCCTGGCCAACGACTCCGAGTTCGGCCTGAGCGCGGCGATCTTCAGCCGTGATACCCAACGTGCCCTGGCCCTTGCCCAGCGCCTGGAGTCGGGCATCTGCCATATCAACGGCCCGACGGTGCATGACGAAGCGCAGATGCCGTTTGGCGGGGTCAAGGCCAGCGGTTACGGCAGCTTCGGCAGCACGGCGTCTATCGATGCCTTCACCCAGTTGCGCTGGGTTACCGTGCAACATGGCGCGCGGCACTACCCGATTTGACCCACAACCTCACAACAACAATAGCGAATGCGCCTGGCGCCCCTCGGCCCTTGGCGCACTCACGCAGAGGTAGCCTTCATGGACTGCGAAACCCTCTCCGTTGCCCAGCGTGCGCCGTTGCGCGCCGTCAAGATCGGGCAGCCCCAGGTACAGGTGCGCCAACAGGGCGACGTGCTGTACCTGGACCCCGTGGAAACGCTCGATGCCTACCCTGCACGGCTGATGGAGCGCTTGCTGCATTGGGCGCAGCAGCGCAGCGAGCAGACGTTTGTCGCGCGCCGCGCTGCCGACGGGCAGTGGCAGCACATCACTTACGCCGCCATGTTGCAGCGTGTTCGACGGATCGCCACGTGGCTGCTGGGCCAAGGCCTGAGCGCCGAACGCCCGCTACTGATCCTCTCGGGCAACGACCTTGAGCACGTGCAACTGGCCACGGCCGCGCTGTATGCCGGTATTCCCTATTGCCCGGTATCGCCAGCGTATTCACTGTTGTCCCAGGATTTTGGCAAGCTGCGCCATATCGTCCAGACACTGCAACCGGGCCTGGTCTTCGCGGCTGATGCCGCCTACGGCAGGGCCATCGATGCGGTGTTCGAACCCTCGATTAACCTGGTGCTGGGCCAGGGCGAGCTGGCGGGTTGGGCGAGCACGCCATTCGCCGAGGTACTGGCCACCGTCGCCCAACCCTGTGCCGACCAGGCTTTTGCCGCCTTGCGCCCGGACAGCCTGGCCAAGTTCCTGTTCACCTCCGGCTCCACCAAGCTGCCCAAGGCGGTGGTCACCACCCAGGGCATGCTGTGTGCCAACCAGCAGATGCTGTTGCAGACCTTCCCGGAGTTCGCCGAAGTGCCGCCAGTGCTGGTCGACTGGCTGCCGTGGAACCACACCTTTGGCGGCAGCCACAACGTCGGTATCGTGCTGTACAACGGCGGCACGCTGTACATCGACGATGGCAAGCCGACGCCGCAGGGCTTTGCCCAGACGCTGCACAACCTCAAGGACATTTCCCCCACGGCGTACCTGACCGTGCCCAAAGGCTGGGAGGAACTGGTCAAGGCACTGGAGCAGGACAGCGCCCTGTGCGAGCGGTTCTTCCAGCGCATGAAGCTGTTCTTTTTCGCCGGTGCCGGTTTGTCCCAGGCCATCTGGGACCGCCTTGACGCCGTGGCCGTGGCCCACTGCGGCGAACGCATCCGCATGATGGCGGGGCTGGGCATGACCGAGACTTCGCCGTCGTGCACCTTCACCACCGGGCCGCTGTCGGTGGCCGGCTACATCGGCCTGCCGGCTCCGGGGTGCGAGGTCAAGCTGGTGCCGGTGGACGGCAAGCTCGAGGCGAGGTTTCGCGGGCCCCACGTGATGCCGGGGTACTGGCGCTCATCGCAGCAGACCCAGGAGGCGTTCGACGAAGAGGGGTTCTACCGCAGCGGTGATGCGGTGCGCCTGTGCGACCCCGGCAATCCGCAGCTGGGTTTGATGTTCGACGGGCGCATTGCCGAGGACTTCAAGTTGTCCTCCGGGGTGTTCGTCAGCGTTGGGCCGATGCGCACCCAGGTGATCTTGCAGGGTGCGCCCTATGTGCTGGATGTGGTGGTGTTGGGCCCGGACCGCGAATGCCTGGGTTTGCTGATCTTCCCGCGCTTGCCGGAATGCCGGCAGTTGTCCGGGCTTGGCGCCCAGGCCAGTGACGCCCAGGTGCTGGCATCGCCCGCCGTGCGTGACTGGCTGGCCAGCCTGCTGGCCACGCTCAACCGGGGCGCGACAGGCAACGCCAGCTACATCCGCTTCGCCGGCCTGGCCGCCGAAGCACCGTCCATCGACCGTGGTGAGATCACCGACAAGGGCTCGCTCAACCAGCGCGTGGTCCTGCAATTGCGGCACGGCCTGATCGACAGCCTGTATGCAGGGCCTGGGCCGTTGCGTGTAGACGCACCATGACGGCCCGGGGGCAGTTCCGCACGTTTGCGGCGACCGCGTTGCTAGAGGGCATCCGTACGCCGTGGGTCGATATCAATGGCGCATTCGGCCTGGTCTCGCCGACCGACCTGGGCATCAAGGCCGGCCGCGCGGTGTTGCAGCGTGCCAGGCTCGATGCCGGCGAAGTCGACAGCGTACTGGCCGGCTCCATGGCCCAGGCAGACTTCGATGCCTACATGCTGCCCAGGCATATCGGGCTTTATTGCGGTGTCGACCAGGCAGTGCCGGCGCTGATGGTGCAACGGATCTGCGCCACCGGTTTCGAGCTGCTGCGCCAGGCTGGTGAGCAGATTCAGGCGGGGGAGGCGGGCACCGTGCTGTGCGTGGCCACCGAGTCGATGTCGCGTAACCCGATTGTCGCCTACACCCACCGTGGCGGGTTCAAGCTGGGCGGCGAGGTCGGCTTCAAGGACTTTCTGTGGGAGGCATTGTTCGACCCTGCGGTGGGCATCAGCATGATCCAGACCGCCGAGAATATCGCCCGGCAATACCGCATCCCCCGCGAGGCCGTAGACGCCTGGGCTGCCATGAGCTTTGCGCGGGCCATGGAGGCGCGGGCGCGCGGGTGGTTCAGCGACGAATGCGTCAGCGTCTGCAGCGAAGTGTTCGAAGCGCCCGGCTTGCTGGCGCGCGGTATTCGCCTGCCACGTGGCGTTGAAGCTGTCACTGAAGACAGCCACCCACGTGCGACCGCGTTCGAACGTCTGCAGCAACTGCCCGCGCTTTACCCGCAGGGGGTACAGACTGCGGGCAACAGCTGTGCGGTGGTGGATGGGGCGGCGGCGGTGCTGATGTGTTCGGCCGACGCGCTGGCCGGGCGTACGCCTTTGGCCTGGTTGCGGGCCAGCAGTGTGGTGGGCGTGGCGCCCGAGGTGATGGGGCTGGGCCCGGTACCGGCCATCCGCTTGCTGCTGGCGCGGGCTGGGCTGGCGCTGGACGACATTGCCTGCTTTGAAATCAATGAAGCCCAGGGGGCGCAGATCGTAGCGGTGCAGCAAGCGCTGGGCATTGCCCCTGAGCGTTTGAATGCCTGCGCCATCGCCTTGGGCCATCCGCTGGCCGCTACCGGCCTGCGCCTGGTCATCAGTGTGGCCCGGCAACTGCGCGCCAGTGGCCAGCGTTTTGGTGTGGTCTCGGCCTGCGTCGGTGGCGGCCAGGGCATGGCCTTGCTGCTGGAAAACCCGCTGGCCATGGTTTGACAAGGAGTTTCACGTGCACAGCTATCGCGCTCCGCTGCAAGACATCCGTTTTGTGATCGATCATTGGCTGCAGGCACCGGCGGCGTGGGCCGAATGCGAGCGCTTCGCTGGCGTCGACAGTGCCCTGGCGCAACAGTTGCTGGAGGAGGGCGCGCGCTTTGCAGAACAGCAACTAGTGCCGCTGAACAGGCCCGGTGATCGCGAAGGCTGCCGGTTCCAGGACGGCCATGTGAGCACGCCAACCGGGTTTCGCCAGGCTTACCAGCGTTATGTGGACGGCGGCTGGCCAGGCTTGGCCTGCGCGCAGGCGCACGGCGGGCAGGGCCTGCCGCTGCTGCTCGGCGCTGCGCTGCACGAAGTGATCTACGCCTGCAACCATGGCTGGGCCATGTACAGCGGCATTGCCCATGGCGCCTACGAATGCCTGCGTCAGTTTGGCTCTGCCGAGCTTCGCCAGGCCTGGCTTGGCAAAATCGTCAGCGGTGAGTGCCTGCCCACCATGTGCCTGACCGAACCCCAGGCCGGTAGCGATGTGGGGCTGCTGCGCACACAGGCGCGGGTAGATGAAGCCGGGGCTTATCGGCTGACCGGCAACAAAGTATTCATTTCCGGCGGCGAGCACGACCTGACCGACAATATCCTGCACCTGGTGCTGGCGCGGTTGCCCGATGCGCCCGCAGGCAGCCGTGGGATTTCGCTGTTTCTGGTACCCAAGCTGACTGAGCAAGGCCGGCTCAATGGCGTTCATTGCACCGGCATCGAACACAAGATGGGTATTCACGCCAGCGCCACCTGCAGCCTGAGCTTCGACCAGGCCGAAGGCTGGCTTGTCGGCGAGCCGCAGGGTGGCTTGGCAGCGTTGTTCGTGATGATGAACAGTGCCCGTACCTACGTGGGCCTGCAGGGCTTGGCCCATGCCGAAAGCGCTGGCCAGCGCGCCTTGGCGTATGCGCAGGCGCGCCTGCAGATGCGCGCGGTGCTACGCCCCGAAGGTGCATTGGCCGCTGCGGCGGACCCTGTGGCTTTTCACCCGGCCGTGCGCCAGGTGCTCTGGCAGTCTCGGGCGATGACCGAAGGCATGCGGGCCATCGGTTATTGGAGCGCCCACCTGATTGACCTTGCCGAGCAGGCGCAAGGCATGGCCCGGCAAGCGCTGGAGGCGCGCATCGCCTTGCTCACCCCGGTGGTCAAAGCCTTTTTCACCGAGCAAGGGTTTCAACTGGCCAGTGACGCGCTGCAGGTGTTCGGCGGTTACGGTTATGTTACCGAGTCGGGCATCGAGCAAACCGTGCGCGACAGCCGCGTGGCGATGATCTACGAGGGCACCAACGAGATCCAGGCCAACGACCTGTTGCTGCGCAAGGTCTTGGGCGATGGTGGCGAGGCCCTGCAAGCACTGTTGGCCCACGTGCTGGAAGAAGCAGGCCTGGCCAGCGACGCTGAAGGCATGCGCTGGGCGCAGCAGCTGCGCGTTGCCAGCGACGGCTTGCAGGCGTGGGTGGGTGGGCTTGTCGAGCACGATGACCAGGAGTACGCCTACCGCGCTGCGGGTGATTTTCTCCAGGCATTGGCAATGTTGTTGCTGGGCCATGCCTGGGCCCGGTCGGCACGCCTGGCACTGGTGCACGCGGATCAACCGTTCTACCGGCGCAAACGCCAGACGGCGGCGTATTTCTTTGACCATCTGTGGTTGCGTTTTGCCTATCGGCTGCAGCGGCTGCACGCGGCGCAGCTGCCATTGCCGTTCGTGGGCTGACACCACCCTTCAAGCCCGCTCTGGAACCTGTGGGAGCGGGCTGGTCCCGCGAATGGGGCCACGCGGTGCCTGGCACCGGCTTAGCCGGTGTTCGCGGGACCAGCCCGCTCCCACAGGTTCTCTGCGCGACAGCGCAGTTCAAAGGGCTGGGCAACCCTTCCGGCAGCCTAATAAGCCTTGCGCAGCAGGGCGAGCAACTGCTGGCGCTCGTCATCATTCAGGTTGGCAGTGGCGGCGCGGTCGCTTTCTTCGGCGACGCCGTACAGCGTTTTCAGCAGCTTTTCACCCGCCTTGCTCAGGTACAGGCCATACGAGCGCTTATCTGCCTTGCTGCGCACCCGCAGGGCCAGCCCGGCTTCTTCCAGTTTGTTGAGCAGGGGCACGACCTGGGGCGGCTCGATGTTCAGCGCCTTGGCCAGCTCGGCCTGCGTGGGGCCGGGGTTCTGCGCGATGATCGCCAACGCGGAGAACTGTGCAGGCCGCAGTTCGTACGGTGTCAGGCAATCGACAAGGTGCTGGAACACCTTCATCTGCACGCGACGCAAGGCGTAGCCAACCAGGTCATTGAGGTCTGCCGGCGCGCTGGCCTCGCTGCCGTCGGCGCCCGATTGGAGTGCAGGGGAAGTCTTCATGCGGTCTCGTGTGTCAGGGGTGGTAGGGACAAAAATGATTAACAAGTATAACCGATGCCGAGCGCCTGCAAACAGCGCCACCTTCCGGGTGAGGGGCAGCCTTCGCAACCGGCTGCCACCGCTCAGGCTTACTCCATGGCCTCCGCCACCCCCTGGTCCTCACCCAGGAACCCGCCACTCTGGTGCTGCCAGAGCCTGGCGTAGGTGCCGTTGCGGGCCAGCAGTTCGGCGTGGGTGCCTTGCTCGATGATGCGCCCCTCATCCATGACGATAAGCCGGTCCATGGCCGCGATCGTGGACAGCCGATGGGCGATGGCGATGACGGTCTTGCCTTGCATCATCTCGTTGAGGCTTTCCTGGATGGCGACTTCGACTTCCGAATCCAGCGCGCTGGTGGCTTCGTCGAGCAACAGGATCGGCGCGTTCTTGAGCATCACCCGAGCAATGGCAATGCGCTGGCGTTGGCCACCGGAGAGCTTGATACCGCGTTCACCCACCAGCGTGTCGTAGCCGCTATGGCCTTGCCGGTCGCTCAATTGTTCGATGAAGCCGTCGGCCTGGGCATTGGCCGCAGCCGTGCGGATTTGCGCGTCGGTTGCGTCGGGGCGGCCGTAGGCGATGTTGTCGCGGATCGAGCGGTGCAGCAGGGAAGTGTCTTGCGTGACCATGCCGATGGCGCTGCGCAGGCTGTCCTGGGTGACCTGGGCGATGTTCTGCCCGTCGATGCGAATCTCGCCGCTGTCCACGTCATAGAACCGCAGCAGCAGGTTGATCAGCGTCGACTTGCCGGCGCCGGAGCGCCCCACCAGGCCGACTTTTTCGCCCGCGCGAATGTTCAGGCTCAGGCCGTCGAGCACCTGCCGTTCACCGTTGTAGTTGAAGCTGACCTTGTCGAAGGCCACTGCGCCGCCGCGGGTTTCCAGCACGCTCGCGTTCGGCGCATCCTGCACCTTGGGGCCGCGGGTCAAGGTGGCCATGCCGTCCTGCACGGTGCCGATGTTCTCGAACAGGGCGGTCATCTGCCACATGATCCAGTGCGACATGCCATTGACACGCAAGGCCATGGCGGTAATCGCCGCCACGGCGCCGGTGCCTACCTCACCCTGGTGCCAGAGCCACAGGGCATAGCCGCCTGCGCCAAGGATCAAACCGACCACCAGGGCCTGATTGACGATCTCGAACTGGCTCACCAGGCGCATCTGGCGAAAGCCGGTTTGCTTGAAATCCTCCATCGCCGCACGCGCGAAGTGCGCTTCGCGCTTGGAGTGCGAAAACAGCTTCACGGTGGTGATATTGGTGTAGGCGTCGGAAATTCGCCCGGTCATCGATGAGCGCGCATGGGCCTGCTCCTGGCCGACTTTGCCCAGGCGTGGCACAAAGTACACCATCGCCAGCCCGAATAGCGCGACCCAGGCAATGAACGGCAGCATCAGCTTCAAGGCGAAGCCGCCCGCCAGGGCGATGATGGCGATGAAGTACACACCGATACCGGGGGCGATCTCGATGAGGGTGAACAGCACTTCGCGCACTGCCAGCGCCGTCTGCATCACCTTGGTGGTGACCCGGCCAGAGAACTCGTCGGAAAAGAACGACAGGCTTTGCCGCAGCATCAGGCGATGGAAGTCCCAGCGCAGGCGCAGCGGCAAATTGATCGCCAACACCTGGTGCTGCACCATCGTGCGCAGTGCCACCAGCCCGATACTGGTCATAAGCACGATGCCGATACCCCACAGCACGCTGCGTTCCTGCCCGGCTGCAGCGCCGCCGGCCTGCCAGGTCGAGAGCAGGTCGACGACCTGGCCAAGGAAGGAAAACAACCAGGCTTCGTAGATCGACACCGCCGCGCTGAGCAAGGCCAGCGCAAGCACATAGCCACGGGCACCACGCGTACACGCCCAGAGGAAGCGCAGCAGGCCGACCGGTGGCGGCGGCGCCTCGTCGGGTGGGAAGGGGTCTAGCCGTCGTTCAAAAACACCAAGCATGGTGGGCTCCCAAAAGGTTCAGTTGTACCGCGCGCTGGCGTCAGATGCCAGACCGACATGGAAACCGAACCCCTCAGGCTTGCCACTGGCCCATGCGCTGCGCGGGTCAGGCCTGCGCCGCACGCATCCCATCAGAGGCCACGGATTGCTTGCGCACTGCCCGATAGAGCAGGCTGGACACCATGAACCCTGCAAGGGCCAGCAGGCTCATCAAGATGAAGACGACGGTATAACCCTGCTGGCCAGGGAAGTGGTCGAGGATCGCGCCGTAGATGACGTAGGCAAACATGCCGGGTGCGTAGCCGATCAGGCAACCGATGCCGAAGGCGGACCCGGTGATGTGCTGGGGTATGCCGACTTCACCCATGGGCGCCCAGAACACGCCGCGCATGGAGAACACGATCAGCGCAAAGGACAGGGTGGCGGCCATGCCGGCATAGATGAAGCCCGGGCTTTTGGGGATCAGCAGGATCACTGCCATCACTGGCAACAGCGCCAGAAATGCCCATTTCAGGTAGCGGCTGGTGCTTTTGAACTGTTTGTCGGCAATGAAACCGCCGGCAGGCCCGCCCAGGATCTTCAGGAAGTACTGGTTGATGATGCCGTAGGCACCCACCAACGCCACGGGCAAGCCGTACATTTCCTTGAGGTAGGGGATGAAGTAGGTCAGGCCGCAGTAGACGATGTAGACCATGAACACGTTCAGGCTGACCAGCCAGATCCCCGGTACCTTGATCGCTTCCATCAGGTTCGCCAGGCCGTTTTTCGGTTTGGCCACCGACGGCGCGTTGCCGCCTTTGAGCAGGAACCAGGTCAGGGTGCCGGCCAGCAAGTCGATCACCGAGTAGAACAGGATCGCCGACTTCAGGCCGTTTTCGCCCGAGCCCATGGCAACGAACACCCCCAGTGCGGCAAAGGCGACCAGTGTATCCACAACGCCACGCCCGCCTTCGAGCAGGCCGAACAGGCGCCCTTGCTCCTGGTCGTTACCCAGGTTGCGGATAGCCTTGAGCAGCGAGGGCCAGAACAGGCAATCGGCGCACACGGCCAGCAGGCTGAACACGATCAACAAACTGCTGAACGGGGGGAAGGTTGCCAGGTACACGCCCAGGCAACCGGTGCCGATTAGCCCGAGGGGGATCAGCTTGCGCGTCTCGAAGCGGTCGGCGAGCAGGCCGCCAACCACGAACAGGGCTGTGGCGATGACCGCGTTGGCACTGAGCAGCAGGCCGATTTCAGTGTGGCTCAGGCCCATGAATTCCTGCATGGGAACGTAGAAAGCGTCCTTCAGGTTCGCCAGCTTGTAGACGGTGCCGCCGCCCAGGATGAGGATCAGGAATCGGAGCCATTTGGCTTTGTTCTGGGATGTCATTGTTGTTCTCCGCAGGTAATCGGGTCGCCAGGGTCAAGCGTTGGCCAAGGTCAGCTCGGCCAGGGTGCGAAATTCGCCCAGCAGGCCGCGCACGTAGGCCACCTGGTTGTTGGCCCAACGGTGTTCGTCGGCCAGCATGCGCGCCAGGGTGAAACCGGCAGGCAGCGGGGTTTCGCTCATTTCCCGATAAGCGATGAAGGGGTCGGCCGCTTCCTGCTGCTGGCGGAAGGCCGGGGCCACGTAGTGGTTTTCCTGTTCGAGGATGAAGGCGATCACCTGCGGGGCTGTGTCGCCCAGCATCAGCAATTCGTACAGCATGCGTGCACTGGGCAGGTCGTCCTCGGCGCTGCCCTGCAGCACGCCGTAATGGCCGAAGCCGTTCTGTTCGGCGACGATGCGCACCCCCTTGAGGTGGCTTTGGCGGATGTGCGGCGCCAGGTTGCGCAGGGCTTGCAGCGGCTGTTCGCAGGCATTGATCATGTTGCCGAAGTCGAACAGGGCATGCAGGCGTGGGTGGTCGAGGCGCTTGAGCAGTTGGGCGATCTCGTCGCTCTTGAGCTCTTCGTGCTGCTCGAAGTCAAAGTACAGGTCGTGGGCGTCGGCCTGTTGCGCCAGGTAGTGCAGGTCGCTCTCGATGATGTCCATGACCCGCGACAGCGTGCCCTCGTAACGCGAGTAGACGCGGATGTTGCGTACCCCCAGGGCCTTGGCGATGGCGATCACCTGGTCGACATCCTGTTTCAGCGTGCTGCTGATTTCCACGTGCACGTCCAGCCCCAGTGCCTGGGCCTTGTCGGCAAACGCCTGGAGCTGGCCGGGGGACATCTGGCTCAGGCTGTTCTGCTCGCCGTCGAGCACGTGCAGGCTCAGGCCTTGCAGTTCGTGGCGATAGGCGAAGTCCAGCAGGTCGGCGGGGGTGACGTGGCCGTGGGTGAGGTTGGTCAACAGCGGATAGGCGTGGGCAAACAGGCGCACCTGTGCAAGGCGTTCGAGCAACCGTTGGGCCAAGGCGGGCGTCAGCATGGGGGCTGCCGCGTGTTCGACCACCTTGTGGCTGAGCAAGGCGTTGAAACGTTCCTGGATCTTATTGTTCATTAGCGTCGTTCCTGGTTCAGACGCCGGGTTTTGCCGGCCCAGCCTTTATCGCGCCAGTCAGGAACGTTCGATAGATCCATTATCCATCAATCGATAGGACCACTTGCCCGGCCTCAAGCGTTGCCGGGCAGATACCCCAGTGCGCGCAGGGCCCGGGCCAGCGCCTCGACCCGCGTCGCGGCCTGGTTTTCAGGCGTGCCGGCAAAGCCGATCAGCAGCGCCGGCGGTTGCGCATGGGCGATGCTGTAGTCGCTCAAGGGGTAGGTGTGGATGCCATGCTCGGCCAGTTGCCGGGCGATGTCTGCGTCGCTGAGGTGGGTGGGCAACCAGGCGATCAAGTGCATGCCGGCATCGGCCGGGGTGAGGGTGAAGAAGCCGCCAACCTGCAGTTCAAGTTGTTCGATCAACGCCTGCTGGCGCGCCTTGTACAGGCCGCGTATGCGGCGGATGTGGCCAATGAAGTGACCTTGGGCCATGAAGTCTGCGGTGGTTGCCTGCAGCAGCGTCGGCGGGCTGCGGTCCATGACTGCACGCAGGGTGCAGAAGGGCTCGACCAGCGCCGGCGGCAGAATCACGTAGCCCAGCCTGAGTGATGGAAACAGCACTTTGCTGAAGGTGCCGACATAGATCACCCGGGCCATCTGGTCCAGGGCGTACAGCGCGGGCAGCAGGCGGCCGCTGTAGCGCAACTCGCTGTCGCAATCGTCCTCGATGATCCAGCTCTGTTGCTGTGCGGCCCAGTCGATCAGTGCCTGGCGCCGCGCATAGCTCAAGGTGACGCCCAGCGGGTGCTGGCGCGAGGGTGTGCAAAACACCAGCCGCGCCTCAGGGCACTCGCTCAGCCCTTGTTCGACATCGATTCCGTCAGGGTCGACACGCAACGCCGTCACCCGTGCCCCTTGCGCCTGCAACGCAATGCGCGCGGCGATGTGCCCCGGGTCTTCCATCCACACGCTGTCCTGAGGGTTGAGCAACAGCATGCCCAGCAGGTTGAACGCTTGCTGCGCGCCGGACACGATCACCACCTGCGCGGCCTCGCAGTCAATGCCACGGGCATCGAACACGTACTCGGCGATCGCGCTGCGCAGGGCGTGCAAGCCTTGCAACTCGCCGTACCCCAGCATCGCCTTGGTGGGTTTGAGCAGGTGCTGGTTCATCAGGCGTCGCCAGACCGCCTGGGGGAACGCTTCATAGGTGCTGTGGCTGGGCAGGAAAGACGTCGGTGTGGCGGGGTCCCAATCGGCGTACGAAATGCCGCGAAAATGGTCGCTACGCAGCGACAGCATCGACTGGCTCAGGTCGGACAGGCGCGGTGGCGGCTGCTGTTGCTCGGCCTGGCCGCCCCGGCTCTCCCACTCGCTGCCGACATAGGTGCCGGCGCCGGTGCGCGAGGCCAGGAAACCTTCGGCAATCAACTGATCGAACGCGTTGAGAATGGTGATTCGCGACAGCCCCAACTCGTGGCTCAACGTACGGGTCGAGGGCAGGCGGACGCCGCCCTGCATCCTGCCGTTGAGTATCTGCTTGCGAATCTGCAGGTACAGTTGGCGGTACAGGGGAAGGGTGCTGGCGCGGTCCAGCTCGATGGCCGACAGCAGCAAACCTGCGGCAGTTTTCATGGCATGTTCGTCTGCGGGGGAAGTAATTGAGCCTGAAACCCTCAGGCCTGCAGAAGCCAAGGGTATCGGGCGTTACGCGATAAGTCATCCGTAAGCTGAGCATGGCTGTGCTCGCCGCTCAGGGCTGCGCCCGCAGCCGCCGCCACAGGGTGCTGCGGCTGACGCCCAGGCTACGTGCGGCTTGCTCCATGTTGCCGTCGTAGCTGGCCAGCGTACGCCGGGCATGCGCCGCCTCGGCGGCCTTGCCCAGGCTGCGCAGGTTGTCGTTGACGGTCAGTGGCTGGGTGGGGGCCTGCGGCTGTTGGAAAAACTCCGGGAACAGGCTGGCCAGGGCGATGCCATCGGCGCCCTCCAGGGCGGGGGCACACAGGGCGGCGCGCTCGGCAATGTTGTCCAGCTCACGGATGTTGCCCGGCCAGCTGTGGCGCAGCAGCATGGGCAGCAGCGGCTGCAACTGCGGTGCGCCAAGCCGTGTTGTGCCGTGCCGGGCGAGCAGCGCTTCGAACAGCGGCAGGATGTCTTGAACCCGCTCACGCAGGGGCGGCACCACCAGGCGCAGGATGTTCAGCCGGTAGAACAGGTCGGCGCGAAACTGCCCGCTGGCGATGCGCGCAGGCAAGTCGCAATGGGTGGCGGCAATCACGCGGATATCCACCGGTGTCGGCTCACAGGCGCCCAGGCGCAGCACCTCGCGCTCCTGCAGCACGCGCAGCAGGCGGGTTTGCAGGGCCACGGGCATGTCGCCGACTTCGTCGAGGAACAGCGTGCCACCGTGGGCCAGCTCGATCAGGCCAGGCTTGCCGCCCTTGCGCGAGCCGGTGAACGCGCCATCTTCATGGCCAAACAGCTCGCTTTCGAGCAACGACTCAGGCAAGGCCGCGCAGTTGATGGCCACGAACGGCCCCGGCTGGCGGGCGCTGGCGTGGTGCAGGCTCTGCGCCAGCCATTCCTTGCCGGTGCCGCTTTCACCGGTGATCAGCACCGTGGCGTTGCTGGTGGCGTAGCGCTGCGCCAACTGCACGGTCGCGCGAAACGCCGGGGCGTCGCCGAGCAACTGATCGAAACGATAGCGGGTGGTGAACGGCTGTGGGGTGGGCGGCTTGCGCGCGCGCCGGGACCGCGCGCGCAGGCGGTCGAAGGCCTGGCGCAGGCTGTCGCTGTCCAGGGCGAGCACGCCTTCGGCGCCGGCCGCATCAGCCAGCTGGCAGACCGTAGGCGAACCGATGATGACTTCGACGCCGTCCTGCACCAGGCGCTCGACCTGCGCCCGGGCTTGTTCCAGGCTGGTATAGGTATGTTGCTGAACCCGCAGGTCGAACAGTGGCGGCGGGGTGGCCGGGCCGGGGTGCTGGCCAAAGTTGAGCACGCCGACCCGCTTGGCGCGGCGGCGGGCCAGGGTGAGGGCGCGGGCCAGGTCGCATTGGCCTGGGTGCAGGGCCAGCACTTTGGTCGTCAGGTGCTGGCGCAAGTACTCGGCGACGGCACCGGAACACAAAATGATGTCTGCCCGCTGGTGGCGGTCCAGGTCGCGCGCCAGCGGCAGCAGTTCGGCCAGGGTGGTTTCGATCACCTCGATATGGGCCTGCTGGCGGTAGTCGGCGCTGACCTGTTCGATCAGGCGCGCCATGCGGCTGGGGGCCGGTGGCTGGCGCAAGTGGGTGACCAGCGCGAGCACGCGTGGCAGGTAGGCGGCAACGGGCATGCAGGCTCCTTGCTATAACGGGTTGACCAGGTGCCCGCCATCCACGGCCAGGACACTGCCGGTCATGAAGCCACCGGCGTCACTGGCCAGCAACAGCACAGGTCCGTCCAGCTCGCTCAATTGGCCCAGACGCCGCATCGGCACGTGATCCTTGATGTAGCCCTGGCCGGCCTCACTGTCGAAGTAGGCCTCGTTCATTTCGGTCTTGAAGTAACCCGGGGCGATGGCATTGACCCGGATCCGGTGGCGGGCCAGCTCCAGCGCCATGGCCTTGGTCAACTGCACCACACCGGCCTTGGCCGTGCAGTAGTGGCTCAGGCCGGTGCCAACACGCAGGCCCAGGATCGAGGCGATGTTGATGATGCTCCCGGCGCGGCCGGCCTTCACCAGGCGCTGGCTGGCGCATTGCGCCACATGAAACACGCCGTCGAGGTTGGTCGAGAGCATGTGCTGCCAGTCCTGCCCGCTCAGTTCGAGGAAGCGCCCAGGGTCGCCGATGCCGGCGTTGTTGATGACCACATCGACCACGGCAAAACGCGCCTCGGCCTGGTCGAACGCCTGTTCGACACTGTCGCGCCGGGTGACATCGAGCACCACGGCCAACGCTTCTCCGCCTTGGGCTTGAAGTTGTTCGACCAGCGCCTGCAAGCGCTCGGCCCGGCGCGCCGCCAGCACCACGCGGGCGCCTGCGGCCTGGGCCAGGCGCGCGAAGTGGGCACCCAGGCCGCTGGAGGCACCGGTCACCAGCACGGTCTTGCCGGCCAGGGTAAAGGGGGTAGCTAGCATGGTTTCTCCTTGTTCGATGATCAAGCTGGGACTTGTGGACGGCTGGGGCTTCTTCACAGCACTTCGAACAGGCCGGCCGCACCCATGCCGCCGCCTACGCACAGGGTCACCACCACATAGCGCACCCCGCGCCGTTTGCCTTCGAGCAGGGCATGCCCGACCATCCGCGCGCCGCTCATGCCATAGGGGTGACCGATGGCGATGGCCCCACCGTTGACGTTCAGGCGCGCCGGGTCGATGCCCAGTTTGTCGCGGCAGTACAGCACCTGGCAGGCAAAGGCTTCGTTCAGCTCCCACAGGCCGATGTCGGCGACCTTCAGCCCGTGGTGCTTGAGCAGGCGCGGCACCGCGTACACCGGTCCGATGCCCATCTCTTCCGGCGCCAGGCCGGCTACGGCGATACCCCGATAGAGGCCCAGCGGCCTGAGGTTGCGCTGTTCGGCCAGGCGCGCATCCATCAGCACGCAGGCGCTGGCACCGTCGGACAGCTGACTGGCATTGCCAGCGGTGATGCAGCCGCCCTCGACCACCGGCTGCAAGCCTGCCAGGTCGTCAAGGCGAGTCTGCGGGCGGTTGCCTTCGTCTTGCGTCAGGGTCACCTGGCGGTAGCTGACTTCGCCGGTGTGCCTGTCCTTGATCATCTGCTGGGCGGTCACTGGCACGAGCTCGGCCTCGAACAGCCCGGCTTGCTGGGCGGCGGCAGTGCGCAGCTGCGATTGCAGGGCGTAGGCATCCTGCGCAGCACGGCTGATACCGTAGCGTTGGGCAACATGCTCGGCGGTGTGCAGCATCGGCATGTAGGCGTGCGGTACCTGTTGGATGACCGCGTTGTCTTGCTCGGCCAAGGCCCATTCGAGGTTGCGCACCTGCACCGCGCTGATGTTTTCCTGGCCGGCGCCGACGGTAACGTGCATGCCATCGACAATGATCTGCTTGGCGGCGGTGGCAATCGCCATCAGCCCGGAGGCGCATTGCCGGTCCAGGGTCTGGCCACTCACCGAAACCGGCAGGCCGGCCGCCAGCGCGCTCATGCGGCCCAGGTTCCAGCCGGCGGTGCCAGAGGGCATCGCGGTGCCCATCACCAGGTCTTCCACTTCGTCGGCGGCGATGCCGGCGCGGGCAACGGCAGCCTTGATGGCATGGGCGGCCAGGCTGGGTGAGCGCAGGTTGTTGAGGGCACCGCGAAAGGCCTTGCCAATCGGGGTGCGGGCGGTCGAGAGAATGACGGCTTCTTTCATCAGGGTTTCCTTGTTGGCGAGTTTTTTTGCAGCTCAGTGGCCTTGCACGCGCAGCTTGCCGCTGCCGGCCAGGCGCCGTAGCAAGGGCGCTGGCTGCAACCACAGTTGGCCATAGGCACCGAGGCGCTCGCGCAGTTGCTCAATGCCTGCCAGCACGTTGTCCAGGCCCAGGTCGCGGGCATAGTGCAGCGGGCCGCCACGCCAGGCAGGGAAGCCGTAGCCGTTGGTCCAGACCAGGTCGATGTCGCCACTGCGCAAGGCAATGCCTTCGTCGAGCAGTTGCAGGCCTTCGTTGATCAGCGTGAACAGGCAGCGGTCGTGGATTTCTGCGTCACTGATGCTGCGCCGGTTGATGCCCAGCTTGCCGGCCAGTCGCGCTGCGATCTGCACCACCTCGGGGTCTTCGATGCGCTCGCGGCCTTCGTAGCGGTAGAACCCGCGCCCGCTCTTCTGGCCATGGCGGCCCAGGCTGTAGAGTTCGTCGGCCAGGCGGAAGTAGCTCGGATCGTGGGCCAGTTCGTTGCGCCGCGCCTGCCGCACCAGGTAGCCCACATCGATGCCGGCCAGGTCGTACATGGCGAATACCCCCATGGCCAGGCCCAGGTCGGTGAGCACCTTGTCCACCTGGGCCGGCGAGGCGCCTTCGAGCACCAGGCGATGGGCTTCGCGGGCGTAGGGTTCGAGCATGCGGTTGCCGATGAAGCCGAAGCACACGCCAGACACCACCGGCAGCTTGCCGATGCGCTTGGCGATTTTCAGCGTGGTGGCCAGTACGTCGGGCGCCGTGGCCCGGCCACGTACCACTTCGAGCAGGCGCATCACATGGGCCGGGCTGAAGAAGTGCAGGCCGACCACGTCTTGCGGGCGGCGGGTGCTGGCGGCGATGCGGTCGACATCCAGGGTCGAGGTGTTGCTGGCCAGGATCGCGCCGGGCTTGCACACCCGGTCGAGGGTGCGAAACACCGACTGCTTGATCGACAGGTCCTCGAATACTGCCTCGATCACCAGGTCAGCGTCAGCCAGGTCGGCATAGTCGAGGGTGCCTTGCAACAGGCTCATGCGCTGTTCGAGTTGCGCGGGGGTCAGCTTGCCGCGGGTGATGCTGCTTTCGTAGTGTTTGCGGATCTGCGCCAGGCCACGGTCCAGCGCCTCGGGCTTGAGCTCCAGCAGGCGCACCGGCAGACCCGCGTTGATGAAGTTCATGGCGATGCCGGCGCCCATGGTGCCGGCGCCGATCACGGCGACCTGAGCGATGCTGCGCAGCGCGGTGGCAGCGTCGATACCCGGCACCCGCAAAGCCTCGCGTTCGGCGAAGAACTGGTGACGCAATGCCGTGGCCTGGGGGTCTTGCAGGGCTTCGCGGAACAGTGCTTGCTCGCGTGCCAGGCCCTCGGCCAAGGGCAGCTCGCAGGCCGCGCGCAGCGCTGCCAGCACCCGCAGCGGTGCCCGTTGGCCGGGTTTGCGTGCAGCCAGTTGCGCCGCGTGCGTGTCGAAGAAGTCATCGGCCAGGCCCTGTGACAGCGGCGCAGGCGTGAGCGCAGGGGCGGGGTGCGCGAGCTGCCTGCGGGCAAAGGCGCAGGCCTGTTCGAGCAGGTCGTGGCCGGGCTCTACCAGGTGGTCCACCAGGCCCAACGTCAGGCCCTGGCGGGCATCGATCGGCTCGTCGCCGAGCATCAGTGCCAGGGCGGGTGCCACGCCGATCAGCCGTGGCAGGCGCTGGGTACCCCCGGCACCGGGCAGCAGGCCCAGGCGCACCTCCGGCAAGCCCAGGCGGGCAGTGGCGCTGGCGACCCGGTGTCTGCAGGCCAGGGCCAGTTCCAGGCCGCCACCCAGGGCCACACCGTCGAGCGCGGCGATCAGCGGTTTGCTGAAGCGGGCCAGTTCATCCAGCAGTTGGGGCAGGGCGGGTTGCTGCCAGGTGCGTGGGCTGCCGAATTCGCTGATGTCGGCGCCGGCACTGAACGGCAGGTGGTGCCCATGCAGGATAATGGCCTTCACTTCAGGGTCGGCGGCGGCCCGTGTGCAAGCCTGCATCAGCGCCTGGCGCAGGCCGTGGCCGAGGGCATTGACCGGGGCGTTGCACAGGCCGATCAGGGCCAGTTGGTTGTCGCGACGGTAGTCGATCAGCTGCATGGGAACCTTCTTGTGAGTGTCCTGGAAAAACAGGTGGTGGCCCGGAGCCTTGGCCACCACCGGAAAAACCGCTGCCGTGCAGGGTCAGCGGGCGAAGGCGCTGTCGCTGATGCGCATCAGGTTGTCACTGCCGGTGCGGATCAGCGTTTCGTGCAGGCTTGCCCTGGGCAGCAGGCGCTGCAGGTAGAAGCGCGCGGTCTCGCGTTTGCCCTGGTAGAACGCGACGTCCTCGCTGCCGGCCGCCAGTGCCTGTTCGGCGACGCAGGCGGCACGCAACCACAAGTAGCCAATCAAGGTGTAGCCGCAGAGCATCAGGTAGTCGTACGCGCTGGCACCAACCAGGTTGGCATCCGTGGCGCTGGCGTCGCGCAGCCACTCGCTGACCTCGCGCCAGGCGATCACACGGTCGTGCAAAGCCTGGGCGAGGTCGGCCGACGCCGAAGTGGTGTGGATGAAGGTTTCGATTTCAGCCAGCAGTTCGGACAAGGCCTCGCCGCCATCGGCCAGTACCTTGCGGGTCAGCAGGTCGATGCCCTGGATGGTGTTGGTGCCTTCGTAGATCGCGGTGATGCGCACATCGCGGGCGATCTGCTCCATGCCCCATTCGCGGATGAAACCGTGGCCGCCGAATACCTGGATGCCCAGCTGCGCCGCCTCGTTGCCGGTCTCGGTCAGGAAGCCCTTGGCAATCGGCGTGAGCAGGGCCAACCGGCGTGCTGCCGCCTGGCGCACGCCCGGGGTGGCGCCGTGGTGCAGCAGGTCGACGCCTTTGGCACAGGTGTAGGCGAGCATGCGACCGCCTTCGGCGTAGGCCTTCTGGGTCAGCAACATGCGCCGTACATCGGCGTGGCCGATGATCGGGTCGGCCGGCTGGTCGGCCCGCAGGCGCGGTGTGGTGCGCATCTGCAGGCGGTCGCGGGCATACGTCAGGGCACCCTGGAACGAAGCTTCAGCGTGGGCCTGGGCTTGTTGTGATACGGCCAGCCGCGACTCGTTGATGTAGGTGAACATGGCGTTCAGGCCACGGTTGGCCTCGCCCAGCAGGTAACCGGTGGCGCCATCGAAATTGAGCACGCAGGTGGCGTTGCCGTGGATGCCCATCTTGTGCTCGATGGCGCCGCAGCTGACGCCGTTGGGTTGGCCCAGGTTACCGGCTTCATCCACCTGGCGCTTGGGCACGGCGAACAGCGAAATGCCTTTGACCCCCGCTGGCGCGCCTTCGATGCGTGCCAGCACCAGGTGCACGATGTTTTCCGTCAGGTCGTGCTCACCCGCCGAGATGAAGATCTTGCTGCCGTTGATGCGGTAGCTGCCGTCGGCCTCGGGCCGGGCGCTGGTGCGCAGCAGGCCGAGGTCCGAGCCGCAGTGGGCCTCGGTCAGGCACATGGTGCCGCTCCAGCGGCCGGCAATCATCGGCGGCAATAAACGCTGGCGCAGCGCCGCGTCGGCATGCTCGCTGAGGGTGCTGATGGCGCCACCGGTGAGGTTGCCGTACATGCCCCAGGCGTGGTTGGCGCTGCAGACCATTTCGTGGTTGACGAAGCCCAGCGAAGGCGGCAGGCCCTGGCCGCCGTAGGCGGGGTCCTTGTCCAGGCCCAGCCAGCCATTGGCGGCGAAACGCTTGAAGGCATCGGCGAAGCCCGGCGGGGTGCTGACCTTGCCATCCTGCCATTGGCAACCGTGCTGGTCGCCGACGGCGTTGAGCGGCGCCAGTACCTGTTCGGCGAACTTGGCGCCTTCCTCGACGATGGCGGCGAAGGTGGCCGCGTCGGGGGCTTCGCAGCCGGCCAGCTGTTGATAGTGGCTGCTCAGGTCGAGCAGTTCCTGGGCAACGAAGGTGATATCGCGCAACGGGGCTTTGTAGCTGGGCATGCCGGACTCCTGGCTGGGTGGATTCGGCATGTTGTAGCAGGCAGGCCTGGGTGCCGCGTCCACCCCCCCGGTGGAATGGGGGGTGGAATCGGCGTTGCACGGGGTGGAGTCAGTTCAGCAGTTGCAGTTCGCGCGCCGAGCACAAGGCGCTGTCACGGTCGACCACGTCGAGTTTGCGGAACAGGTTGTTGATGTGGGTCTTGACCGTGCTCAGGCTGATGAACATCGCTTCGGCGATCTGTCCGTTGCTCTGCCCACGTGCCATGCGTTGCAGCACCTCCAGCTCACGGCGTGACAATGGCACGATCAACGCGCTGTCGGCGTGCTCTCGGCCGGCCAGCAACGGGCGGAACAGGCTGTTGAGGCGTTCGCGTGGCGGTGCCGGGGCGGCCAGGGCCAGGCGTTCGCGAACCTGCGGCAGCAGCAGTTGGCGCAAGGCTTCGAGGAAGGCGTCGCCCTCGTACTGCAACAGTTGCCCGAAACCGTGCTGACACGCCAGTTGCAATGCTTGTTCCAGGCTGTGCAGGGCGTCGTCGTGGGCGCCGCGGTCCTGGTGCAGGGCCGCGTCGAGCAACAGGGTGTCGAGCAACAGCCGGCGGTTCAGCTGGGCCTGGGCCTGAGCCTGCAGTGTCGCCAGGATCTGCCGCGCCTTGTCCCGCTGCCCCAGGTGGCGCTGCACCCAGACATAGGCCAGCCACTCCTCCGGCAGCAGCTGCTGGTCATACTGGCGGTTGCACCAGTGCCACTGGTCGAGCCAGCCAGGCAGGTAGTCCGGGTCGTTGTCGCGCAGCGCCAGGCGCGCCAGCCAGGCCCCGGCCTGGCGATACAGGGTGAACAAGCGGTACTGCAGGGCCAGGCGCCGCACTTCGGCCCAGCGCGCCTTGGCCTGGCTGGTCTCGCCCAGCGCCCAGTGCAGGCAGGCCTGGTGGTGGAACACCCAGGGCAGCGCGGCGCTGTGCGGGAAACCCAGGGCCAGCACTTCGGCCTGGGCCAAGGCGTGGCGCGCCTGGGTCAGCTGGTTGGCCTGCAGCAGCGCCAGCCCTTTACCCAAGTGCCGGAACAGTTCGTAGAAGCGCCCCGAGCTGCCGGCGGCGGGCAGTTCGGCCATGTTCTGCAGGCGCGCCCAGGCCGCTTCGCTGGCACCTTGGGCCAGCTCGATCTGGCCCAGCAGCAGTTGCAGCAAGTTGGTGTAGCCGCTCAGGCCGAAGCCCTGCAACTCGACCAGGGCACGGCTGGCTTCGGCGTGGGCCGGTTGCAATTGACCCAGGGCCGCCAGGCAGTTGGCCCGGTCGAAATACAGCACCGAACGCGCCGCGTTGTGTTGCCCGAATTGCTGCAGTGCCCGCGCCGCAAGGGCCAGGCCGTGCGCCAGGTTGCCGCCCAGGTAGGCCAGGCGGCTGCGCAGGAACATCACCGTCTGCTGTACCCGCTCGGGGTGCCGCGGCACTGCCTGGCGACGCTGCAGGGCGTACAGCTGGCGAAGGCATTGGCACGCCTGGGCGATATCGTTGGTGACCATCACCGTGGAGGCTTCGGTCACCGCCAGGGTGAAGCTGTCGTTGCCGGCATGGCCGGCCACTTCGTCGAGTACATCGACCAGGGTGTTGACCTTGCCCTCGCGCAACAGCTCGAAGCCATGCCGGTCGACGATGCCGAGCACGGCATCCAGGTCTCTGGCCCGGCCGAACTGGTAGATCGCCTCGGTGTAGCGCCGCTGCACCAGCAGCCAGTTTGCCGCCTGGCGATGCAGCAGGCGCAGGCGCTGCGGGTCGCGTTGTTCGAGGCGCTGGTAGAGGCTGTTGCGCAGGGCAGGGTGGTAGCGGTATTCGGCGTGGCTGGCGTGCGGCACTTCGATGATCAGGTCCAGGCGCTGCAACTGGCGCAGCGCGGCCGCGACATCGGTGTCGGCGGCCAGTTCGCGAGCGAGGCCTGCATCGAACACCTGGGCCACGGCGGTATGTTCGAGAAAGCTGCGTAGCGCCGTGGGCAAGTGGCGCAGGCGTTCTTCTTCAAGAAACTGCCGGGCATGGGCATAGGCCTGGCGGGTGATCGGGCGCAGGTCGGCGGGTGGCTGGCCGGTACTGTGCAGTGCCTCGCGGTAGGCCTCGAACCAGAACAGCACGCCACTGGGCCAGCCCTCGCTGCCAGCGCGCAGTTGGTACAGCGCATCGCTGCCCAGCCTGACATCGCGGGCCAGTGCCAATTGCCGGGTCTCTTCGCTGTCCAGGGCCAGTTCACGGGCGCCCAGCAGCACCAGCCGACCGTTACGGCGCAGGTGGGCCAGCGGCAGTGGCGGCGGGCCTTCGCTGGCGGCAATCAGGCGCAGTGCCGCGGGCGGGTCGTGCAGCAGGGTGTCGAGGTAGTGCCAGGCCTGGGCGGCGTTGAGCAGGTGCAAGTCGTCGATCAGTAAGGTCACGGGTGCCTGGCGGGCTTCGAGGTCGGCCAGGATCTGGCTCCACAGCAGTTCGCCCTGGGGCGTGTCGCGCGCTTGCGCGGGCAACTGCAGCGCTGCGTGCAGGTGCAGCAGCAGGGCCAGGGGCTGGTTCTCGGCACGGGTCAGTCGCAGCCAGGCGAAGGGGCCTGCCAGGCGGCGGGCGAACTGGCCAAGCAATGTGCTTTTGCCATAGCCCAAGGGCGCTTGCAGGAGGATGACAGCGCCGTCGTCCAGCGCACTGGTCAGCTGGTCGAGCAACCGTATGCGCAGTAGGCCCTTGTGGGGATCTGCGGGCGGGCGCAGCTGGTTCGGTTTGAGCGCGGGAAGGTGCATGGCAAGCAGTGCTCCGTCGGGTCAGCCAGACATCCTAGCCGAGGGGGCGCTTGGTGCGTGGGAATTTTGGTTGTTGGTTGGGGGGGCGGGGTGTAGTCGGGGGATCAGGGGGCTGCAAGGCGCTTGGCTCAGGTGTTGAGGTGGGGCGTAAATCGAGCGCCGCCCGCGCGGCGCATCGCGACGCAAGGCCGCTCCTACATTTGTTTCGGGCCAGTGAGGTCTGTGGCATTGGCGCGCGAACGCCTTGTTTGTACGACGCGATATTGAGACAGGCACCCAGGGGCCGCGCGCAAATGCCTCAGGAATAATTGGCCCGAAACAGATGTAGGAGCGGCCTTGCGTCGCGATGCGCCGCGCGGGCGGCGCTCGATTTCATAGGCGCTGAAGATGTCGTGTCGAGCGTGCACCCCTGAACAACCGTTTCAAAAATGAAACCGCCCCGTTCAAACCTGCCCAGAACACCCCGCAAAACCATACCCAACCCATTGATAAACAAGACTTAACTAAATATCAAAAAACCTGGCAGTCATCTTGCTATTGCCCTGTTCACCTACGAACAGCCAACCGGACCGCCTATGCCAACCCGTCACCACGCGCCGCAACCCAGCGCTCGCCTCGACATCGCCAGCGCCCATGAGCCACTGTCTACCTACCTGACTCAGCAATTCGACACCCCGCCAGTGCACATCACCCGCAGTGAGCGATTGTCAGGCGGTGCCATCCAGGAAAACTGGCTACTCGAAGCCGATGTCGCCGGCAAGCCCCAGCGTTGGGTCCTGCGCACTGACGCGGTGTCCGCTGTGGCCGCCAGCCTGAGCCGCGCGCAAGAGTTCGCGGTGCTCAGCGCCGTTCACCAGGCCGGCGTCAAGGTGCCCAAGCCACTCTGGCTGTGCCAGGACGTGCAGGTGATCGGCCGCAGCTTCTTCATCATGCAGGCCCTCGATGGCAATGCCAGCGGCCACCGCCTCACCCACGACCACGCCGCGCCTGAGGGCAACTCGGCGCTATGCCGGCAGTTGGGTGCCAACCTCGCGCGCCTGCATCAGTTGCGTCCGCCGCAACCGGGGCTGGCGTTTCTGCCCGCTGCAGCGCCTGACGCGGTGCAGGCCAGCGTCGATCAGTACCGTAGCTTTCTGGATGCCTTGCCAGGTAGCCATCCGACACTGGAGTGGGGCTTGCGCTGGTGCGAGCTGAACAAGCCTGCGCCCTTGCCCGCGTGCCTGATCCACCGCGACTACCGCACCGGCAACTACCTGGTCGAGGCCGGCGCGTTGACCGGCGTGCTGGATTGGGAGTTCGCCGGCTGGGGTGACCCGCGTGAAGACCTGGGCTGGTTCACCGCACGTTGCTGGCGGTTCGGCCGGCCGGACCTGGAGGCCGGCGGCGTCGGCCGCCTGGATGACCTGCTCGCCGGGTACCGCAGCGTGTCGGCGCTGGAACTGGACCGCCAGGCGCTGCGCTTTTGGCAAGTCATGGCCCACCTGCGCTGGGCAGTGATCGCCCTGCAGCAGGCTCAACGCCACGTGTCGGGCCAGCAACGTTCGCTGGAGCTGGCGTTGACCGGGCGGATGGTCAGTGAACTGGAACAGGAAATCATCTTGCTCACCCGTGGAGGCCACGCATGAACCAGCCTGATGCCCATGACCTGCTTGTGACGGCGCACGAAGCCCTGCTCACGCACTTGCTGCCGGCGTTGCCGAAAGGGTTGCACTACGAAGGGCGGATGGTCGCCAGCGCCATGCTGATCGCCAGCCGCGAACTGGCGCAGGCAGCGGACTGTACCGAGGTCGAGCGCCAGGCCCTGGAGGCCTTGCTGGCACAGGGCGGCCAGGCAGTGACCGAGCTTGAGCTGGCCCGCGAGTGGCTAGCGCGGAACATTCGCCAAGGGGCCTACGATCAGCACGCTACGCGCTTGCTGGAGGCACTGCGGGCAATCAACCGGGCGCAGTTGAGCATCAGCAACCCCAAGGTGCTGGCCCATGACTGAATTGCCCGTACAGCGTCGCCGCTGCTATCTGGTTCGCCATGGCCATGTCGATTACTTCGACGCCGACGGCCGCCCACTCGACCCGCGCACTGTACCGTTGTCGGCGCAAGGCGTGGCCCAGGCCCAGGCGTTGGGCCGTGTGCTGGCGCACACTCGGTTCGACCGTGCGGTGTGTTCGGACTACCCGCGCACCCGCCAGACCCTCGACCAACTGCTGGGCCACCGCGCCCTGGAGGTGGAACAGCGCGCCGCCTTGCGCGAGGTGCGGGCCGGCCGCCTGCGGGAAATCCCCCTGGATTGCCTGTACCGCGAAGTGGCCCAGGCCTACCAAATGGCCGACCACCACGGCGCTGCCTTTCTGCGCGGTGAACCCTGGGCGGCGTTCCAGCAACGGGTATTAGACAGTTTCCAGCAATTGCTGGCTGAGCCCGGCTGGGCATCGCTGCTGCTGGTCAGCCACGACGCCGTCAACCGCATCCTGCTGGCCTGGGCCAGCGGAGCCGGGCTGGGCGGGCTTGCCGCCTTCGAACAAGACCCTGCCTGCCTGAACATCGTCGATATCGACATGGCGGGCGCGCAGGTAACCCACGCGTGCATACGCACCCTCAACTACACCCCCTACGACCCCGGCAAGGCATCGATCGACAAGACCGTCATGGAGCAGTTGCATGCCGCCATCGACCCGCGTCGCCTGCACGCCTGAGCCTCTACAAGGAACCCCACCATGCATTTTGCCCTCCCAGCTGAACAGCTCGCCCTGCAAGCCAAAGTCCGGCACTTCATTGCCGAATCGGTACTGCCGATGGAGCATGACCCCCGCCAGACAGCCCATGGTCCATCGCCTGAGCTGCGCCAGACGCTGCTCGACAGGGCCCGTGAACACGGCCTGCTGACCCCGCATGCCTCGCGTGAAATGGGCGGCCTGGGTTTGAGCCATATCGAGAAGGCGATCATTTTCGAAGAGGCGGGCTATTCGCCACTGGGGCCCGTCGCCCTGAACATCCACGCGCCCGACGAAGGCAATATCCACCTGTTGGAACACGTTGCCACGCCGGCGCAGAAAGACCGCTGGCTGCGGCCACTGGTGCAGGGCCACATCCGCTCGTGCTTCGCCATGACCGAGCCCAGCCCAGGTGCCGGCTCCGATCCCTCGATGCTGACCACCCAGGCCGTGCGTGACGGTGACGACTACGTCATCAATGGCCAGAAGTGGTTCATCACCGGTGCCGAAGGCGCTGAGCTGGCGATCATCATGGCGCGCATGGAGGACGGTAGCGCGTCCATGTTCCTGACCGACACCGACCGCCCGGGCTTTATCCTGGCACGCATGATGGGCTCGCTGGACAGCTGTTTTGCCGGCGGCCATGCGGTGTTGCGCTTCGACAACCTGCGGGTGCCGGCCAGCGATGTGCTGGGCGAGGTGGGCAAAGGTTTCCGTTACGCCCAGGTGCGCCTGGCGCCGGCCCGCCTGACCCACTGCATGCGCTGGTTGGGCCAGGCCCGCCGCGCCCATGACGAGGCCTGCCATTATGCCAACCGGCGAATGTCGTTCGGCAAGCCGCTGGGCGAGCATCAGGGCGTGGGCTTCATGCTCGCCGACAACGAAATCGACCTGCATACCACGCGCCTGGCTATCTGGCATTGCGCCTGGGTACTGGACCAGGGCGAGCGTGGCAATTTCGAGTCGAGCATGGCCAAGGTGCTCAGCTCCGAGGCCATCTGGCGGGTGATCGACCGCTGCGTGCAGGTGCTGGGCGGGCAGGGCGTCACGGGCGAATCGATTGTCGAGCGGATCTTCCGTGATGCCCGTAGCTTCCGTATCTATGACGGCCCCAACGAAGTGCACCGGATGAGCCTGGCGAAGAAGATCCTCGCCCGTGCCGCCACGGGGGGCGGGCAATGTGTGCCCGCGAAAACAGCTACATGACCGGCCAGGCCATCGCCGTCGATGGTGGCCTTTCAGCGCTCTGAGCGCTTGTGCCATGCGCGCTGTCATCAACTGAAAAACCGTTGTCGTCCGATGATAAGCGCCGCTTGGCGCAACGGCCTAAATTGCCCTTCAACACGCGGTTTATCGGTTAACAAGAACGACAAGAAAGGAGATTGGCATGGCCAAAGCGGTACGTTTCTACGAAACCGGAGGGCCTGAGGTCCTGCGCTACGAAGACGTCGAAGTCGGCGAGCCGGGCCCTGGGCAGGTGCGCCTGCGCCACGTGGCGGTTGGCCTTAACTACGCCGACACTTATTTTCGCAACGGCACCTACCCGATCCCGCTGGCCAATGGCATGGGCGTGGAAGCGTCGGGTGTGGTGCAGTCGGTGGGCGAGGGCGTCAGCCATGTGGCCGTTGGCGACCGGGTGACCTACACCGGCTTTATCAACACCCTCGGCGCCTACAGCACCGAACGCCTGATCCCCGCAGCAGCACTGATCAAACTGCCGGAAACCCTATCCTTCGAGACCGCCGCCGCCATGACCATGCGCGGCCTGACGGCGTCGTACCTGATGCGCCGCCTGTACGACTTCAAGCCGGGTGACAGCATCCTGCTGCACGCTGCGGCGGGCGGCGTCGGCCTGATCGTTTCGCAGTGGGCCAAACTGCTGGGCCTGACCGTGATCGGCACGGTGTCCACCGACGCCAAGGCCCAGGTGGCACGCGCCCATGGTTGCGACCACACCATCAACTACAGCCACGAGGATGTGGCCAGCCGCGTGCGTGAGCTGACCGACGGCGTGGGCGTCAACGTGGTCTTCGACAGCGTCGGCCGCAACACCTTCATGGGCTCGCTGGACTCGCTCAAGCGCCGCGGCCTGATGGTCTGCGTGGGCACTGCGTCCGGCCCCATCGAACCGTTCGACCCGCAGATCCTGGCGATCAAGGGGTCGCTGTTCATGACCCGGCCGGCCCTGGCCGACTATATCGCCGAGCCGGCGGAAAAAGCCCGCCTGGCCAGCGAGCTGTTCGACCATGTCAGCAGTGGCCGCATCCGCATCGAGATCAACCAGCACTACGCCCTGCAGGATGCGGTGCAGGCCCACCGTGACCTGGAGTCACGCAAGACCACGGGTTCGTCGATCTTCGTCATCTGAGGGGGCACTGCCATGCAAGTCGAACAACTGACCTGCGCCATCGGTGCCGAACTGGTGGGCGTCAGGCTGGCCGATGCCATTCATGATGACGGCCTGTTCGCCGAGATCCGCGCCCAACTGCTCAGGCACCGGGTGCTGTTCTTGCGTGACCAGGCCATCAGCCGCGCCGAGCATGTGGCCTTTGCCCGCCGCTTCGGCGAGCTGGAAGACCACCCGGTCGCCGGCAGCGACCCGGAGCACCCTGGCCTGGTGCAGATCTACAAGCGCCCCGACCAGCCGGCCGACCGCTATGAGAACGCCTGGCACACCGACGCCACCTGGCGCGAAGCGCCGCCGATGGGCTGCGTGCTGCGCTGCGTCGAATGCCCACCGGTAGGCGGCGACACCATGTGGGCGAACATGGTGCTGGCCTACGACAACCTGCCGGCCGAGATCAAGGCCAGGGTCGAAGGGCTGCGCGCCCGGCACAGCATCGAGGCCAGCTTTGGTGCGGCCATGCCGCTGGACAAGCGCCTTGCGCTCAAGGCGCGTTACCCCGACGCCGAGCACCCGGTGGTGCGTACCCACCCGGAAACCGGCGAGAAGGTGCTGTTCGTCAATGCCTTCGCCACCCATTTCAGCAATTACCACACCCCCGAACGCGTGCGTTTCGGCCAGGACGCCAACCCCGGTGCCGCCGACCTGCTGCGCTACCTGGTGAGCCAAGTGTATATCCCCGAGTATCAGGTGCGCTGGCGCTGGACACCCAACAGCATCGCCATCTGGGACAACCGTAGCACCCAGCATTACGCCGTCATGGACTACCCGGCCTGCCATCGCAAGATGGAGCGTGCCGGGATCATGGGCGACAGCACCTTCTGAACAGACAAGAACAAGACTGAGGATCAGACATGCAATTCTTCGACGACTCGCTGCACCCGGAAAACATGGAAAAGGTAGTCATCACCGTGGCGCCCTATGGCCCCGAGTGGATGCCGGATGATTTCCCGCAGGACATCCCGGTCACCATGGATGAGCAGGTGCAAAAGGCAGTCGACTGCTATGAAGCGGGCGCCACGGTGCTCCACCTGCACGTGCGCGAACTCGATGGCACCGGCTCCAAGCGCCTGTCCAAGTTCAACGAACTGATCGCCGGGGTCCGCGAAGCGGTACCGGACATGATCATCCAGGTGGGTGGCTCGATTTCCTTTGCGCCCGAAGGCGAAGGCGAAGCGGCCAAGTGGCTGAGCGACGACACCCGGCACATGCTGGCCGAGCTGACCCCCAAGCCTGACCAGGTGACGGTGGCGATCAACACCACCCAGATGAACATCATGGAGCTGCTGTACCCGGAGTACCTGGAAGGCACATCGCTGGCCAGCCCCGGGATCCAGGCCGCCTACAGTGAAATGACCGTGCCTGCGGGGCCGGCCTGGGTCGAAGAGCACCTGCGCCGCCTGCAGGCGAGCCACATCCAGCCGCACTTCCAACTGACTGGCATGCATGCCCTGGAAACCCTCGAGCGCCTGGTGCGCAAGGGCGTTTACAAAGGCCCGCTGAACCTGACCTGGATCGGCATTGGTGGCGGCTTCGACGGCCCCAACCCGTTCAACTTCTTCAATTTCGTGCACCGGGCGCCGGACGGTTGCACCCTGACTGCGGAGTCGTTGCTCAAGAACGTGCTGCCGTTCAACACCATGGCTCTGGCCATGGGCTTGCACCCGCGCTGTGGCATCGAAGACACCATCATCGACCAGCACGGCAAGCCGTTCACCTCGGTGCAGCAGATTCAGCAGACCGTGCGCGTGGCGCACGAACTGGGGCGTGAGGTGGCCAGCGGCAAGGAAGCGCGCGCCATCTACCGCATCGGCGAGCAGTACGCGACCGTCGAGCAGACCTTGCTGGCCAACGGCATGGCGCCGAACCGCCGGCCAGGGCAGAAGGGCGTGCCACAGCGCGCGTGATGAATGAGCAGGGGCTTGTGGGAGCCGCTTGAGCAAGGCAGTTGCTCCCACATGTTTTTGCAGGGCCCATAGAGCGCTGTTGTTCTTCCAGTAGTACCTGATCGGCTGTTACCCATAACAACAAAAACAACCCAAGCCAGATACCCGAGGAGGCAGCATGGCCACCTACCACGCCAGTGCGTCAGAACCCGGCGCTGATACATCACTGGGCATCCCCCGGCGCTACGCCTGGATCGTCTTTGCCCTGACCTTCGGTTTGTTGATCTCCGACTACATGTCGCGGCAAGTGCTGAATGCCGTGTTCCCCCTGCTGAAGCAGGAGTGGCAGCTCAGCGACAGCCAGCTCGGCCTGCTCAGTGGCATCGTCGCCTTGATGGTCGGCCTGCTGACCTTTCCGCTGTCCTTGCTCGCCGACCGCATCGGCCGGATCAAGAGCCTGACCTTCATGGCGGTGATGTGGAGCCTGGCCACGCTGGGCTGCGCTGTCGCCGAGAACTACCAGCAGATGTTCATCGCGCGCTTTCTGGTCGGCGTCGGCGAGGCCGCTTACGGCAGCGTCGGCATCGCCGTGGTGGTGGCGGTGTTCCCGCGCGAGATGCGCGCCACCCTGGCCGGCTCGTTCATGGCCGGTGGCATGTTCGGCTCGGTGCTGGGCATGGCGTTGGGCGGCGTGATGGCCCAGCACCTGGGCTGGCGCTGGGCGTTTGCCGGCATGGCGTTCTTTGGCCTGGCCCTGGCGGTGCTCTACCCGTTGATCGTGCGTGAGGCGCGCATTGCCCCGAGGGGCCTGGCCGATGCCGCCGACAAGGCTGCGCTGAAGGCATTGCGGCCGTTGCGCACGCTGTATTCCAGCCGTTCGGTCATCAGCGCCTACGTGGGCAGCGGCTTGCAGCTGTTCGTCGGCGGCACGGTGATCGTCTGGTTCCCCAGTTACCTGAACCGTTACTACGCCATGAGCACCGACCAGGCCGGCGCGGTGGCGGCGCTCATCGTGCTGTGCAGTGGGGTGGGCATCGTGCTGTGCGGCATGCTGTGCGACCGCATGGGGCGCAACCGCCCTGATCGCAAGATCAGCCTGGCCATCGCCTATTGCCTGGGCAGTTGCGTGCTGCTGTCGGTGGCCTTCGCCTTGCCGGCGGGCATGCCGCAACTGGTGCTCATCTGCCTGGGCATGATGATAGCCGCCGGCACCAATGGCCCGTCCAGCGCCATGGTCGCCAACCTGACCCACTACACGGTGCATGGCACTGCCTTCGCCACCCTGACCTTGAGCAACAACTTGCTCGGCCTGGCCACCGGCCCGTTGATCACCGGCAAGGTGTCCGACCTGATCGGCTTGCAGGCCGCCTTTGAACTGGTGCCGTTGATCAGCATCGCCGCCGCGGCGGTGTTCTTCTACGCCAAGCGCCACTACCACCGTGACATGGCGCGCCTGGCCCTGGGCGAAAGCATGCCAGCGCCTGTCGAGCCTGTACTGGAGGCCCGAACGTGAACCCTTCATTGTCGATTGATGTGTACGTCGATTTCATCTGCCCGTGGTGCCTGATCGGCAAGCGGCAATTGCAGCGTGCGTTGGCGCAATTGCGCGAAGCGCGGCCAGAGGTCGTGATCAACCTGGCTTGGCAGGGCGTGCAGTTGTTGCCCGACCTGCCTGTGGCCGGCCAGCCGTTCGCCGCGTTCTACCGGCGCCGCCTGGGCAGTGACGAGGCGGTGCGCCAACGCCAGGCCCAGGTACAGGAGGCCGCCAGTGCGGTAGGTGAACAGCTCGATTTCAGCCGCATTGCGCGCATGCCCAACACTGCAGACGCCCATCGCTTGCTGTTGCATGCTGCCGACCTGGGCAGCGAGCAGCAGCTCGAAGCGCTGCTGGAGCGGCTGTTTGCAGCGTATTTCCGGCTGGGCGAAGACCTGGGCGACCGCGCCACGCTGTTGCGTATTGCCGAGCAGTGCGGTTTTGCGCCTGCCGCGCTGGCCGGCAGCCTGCGCGGCGATGGCCGGCCGTTTGCCAGTGCCAGCGCGAACATCGCCAGCCGGGGTGTGCCGTGTTTCGTGTTCGACGATCATCTGCCCGTGTTCGGTGCGCAGCCGCCAGAGGCGTTGCTCGACGCCATGCAACTGGCGCTGTCGCGTTCGGCAGCAGCGGGGGCCGGCGCATGACGCAGCGTATCGAGGTGCCGGCCCAGCGCGTGCCCACGGTCGGCGGGCGCGCGTTGTTCGAGCATGCAGGCAAAAGCCTGGCGCTGTTCAATATCGCCGGGCGTTTGCTGGCCATTGACGACAACTGCCCGCACCAAGGGTCGTCGCTGTGCGCCGGCCAGCTGGACGGTGGTGTGATCCAGTGCCGGGCCCATGGCCTGCGCTTTGACCTGGCCAGCGGCTACCTGCTCAATTCCACGGCGCTCAAGGTGGCCAGCTACCCCGTGGAGGTGGAGGGTGACCGGGTGTTCATCGTGATGGCCTGCCAGGAGACCCTGTCATGAACAGCCTGGCGCTTGCCCAGGCGATGGAGGCCAGGATGCCCTCGGCTTTTTAGGTTTCTTCACGGAATGTTGGGGAAGTGGGGCTGGTAGGTGCTTGTCGGGAGATAGGATGATGGCGGCTAGGTGCCTGTCTTCGCTTTGGAGGTGGGGCGGAGATCGAGCGCCGCCCGCGCGGCGCATCGCGACGCAAGGCCGCTCCTACATCTGTTTCGGGCCAGTTATGCCTGTGACAAAAGCGCGCGACCGCCTTGTTTGTTCGACGCAACATTGAGGCGGGCACCAAGGGGCCGCGCGCAAATGCCTCAGGAATAATTGGCCCGAAACAGATGTAGGAGCGGCCTTGCGTCGCGATGCGCCGCGCGGGCGGCGCTCGATCTGATAAGCGCTGAAAATGCCAAGCCAGGCACCTGGTGGCCCCAAATACAATCTCCAGGCATCCACAACTCCCACTACACCAGGCGCTCAACGCGTGGTGACAGGCCCTTGCGCGGCGCTGCGGGCGCGTTTGTGCGGCGTGTGCAGGTCATGCTGCACACGCCAGGTGGCCGGTGGCTGGCCGAACTGGTTGATGAACCAGCGGGTGAATGAACTGTGCATGGAATAGCCAAGCATGTCGGCGATACGCCCCAGTGAATAGCCGGGGCTTTCCAGGTAGCGCAGCACCAGGTCGCGACGCACGCTGTTGACCAGCTCGCTGAAGGTGGCGCCATCCTCTTCCAGGCGGCGCTGCAAGGTGCGCACGTTCATGCCCTGGGTCTGGGCGATGTGCTCGATGGTGGCGCGGCCCATCGGCATCAGCAGAAAGATCGATTTGCGCACCTCGTGCACCAGCGAAGGGTTGCCGTCATCCTGCAGGGCACACACGTAGCGTTGGGCCAGCCGCGCCATGGCTTCGTTGGCCTGTGGGTTGGTCGTGTCCAGGTCGGCGGCGGAACAGACGATGCCATTGAAGTCGCTGTTGAACTCCAGCTTGCAGCCGAAGATGCGGCGGTGGATGGCCAGGTCGGCGGGGGCAGCGTGAGTGAAATTGGCGCTGACCGGGTGCCAGTGCGCGCCCAGCAACGCCGAGCAGAAGCGGTGCATGACACCAATGGCCAGCTCGATGGCCTGGCGGCTGTGCATGGGCTGCTCGGTGATGACTTCCTGGCGAATGATCACCGTCTTGCCGGTTTCTTCGACGTGAATCGCCAGGGCATTGTTGAGCACATGGCGATATTGCACGATCACCTGCAGCGCATCGCGCAGCGAATGCTGGTGGCTGATCAGCAGGCTGACTTCACCAAAATCCGACAACTGGCGCAGTTCGGCCATGCGCAGGCCGAAGGCTTCGCAGCCGCTCAGGCGCGCCGACTCTTCGAGCACGTTGATGGCAGCAGCGACTGGAATGCGCTGGTCGGGGGCTTCGAGCAATGAAGCGCTGAGGCCAGCCTGGGCCAGCAGCCCATGGCCATTGAGGCCCAGATGGCGGGAGACTTCCAGGTAATTGGTCAGCGAAGCAGCACGGGCGAGCACGGTCATATTTGTTGTTTTCCACGTGTTCTTGATGGGCGTCCCGCTGCGCTGGCGGGTAGTCACTTATAGCGTTTGTGTCATCGGATGCAAAGCCATTTTCAGACCGCTGGTCCCACTCACCAAGGGCGTGCGGGCCGCCATGCCAACTGTGTCATCAACTGAAAAATGGCTGACGCGCAATGTAAAGCGTGTGCCGGAACGACGCTTTACTCTGGCCCTCAAGCAGTCGGCAATCGACCGAGTGATCCAGAGCAAAGGGCCCTGACATGGAAAAACTGCAAACCGCCGCTACCGTGCTGATCGTTCCCGGTCTGCGCGACCATGTGGCAGAACATTGGCAAACCCTGTTGCAGGCTCGCCTGGCCAAGGTGCGTGCCGTGCCGCCGCTGACAACCGACACGCTCAGTTGCACGGCGCGGGTCGAGGCGATCGAGCGTGAACTGGCCGCAATCGATGGCCCGGTGATCCTGGTCGCGCACAGTGCCGGTGTGCTGATGGTGGTGCACTGGGCCGCACGTTATCAGCGCCCGATCAAGGGCGCCTTGCTCGCCGCCCCCCCTGACCTGCAAAGCGACTGGCCGCAAGGCTACCCCAGCCCTGACAGCCTGCGCGCCCACGGCTGGGCGCCGCTGCCGGGCGGCCCGCTGCCTTTCCCAAGCCTGCTGGCGGCCAGCAGCAATGACCACCTGGCCAGCCCCGCCGCAGTGGCCGGCATGGCCGCGCAGTGGGGCAGCGAGCTGGTCGAGCTCGGTGCCGTCGGCCACCTCAACCCTGCCTCGGGCTACGGCCCATGGCCCCATGCCGAGGCCCTGATCCGGCAACTCGATTACTAGGGCGCATCTATCACCCAAGCAGAGACTCACCCAAGCAGAGACATCGCATGAACAACAATAAGAACGTTCTCTTCTGCCTTCCCCGCCGTAACCTCATGGCCACGCTGCTGCTGATCGCCGGTGCACCCGCTGCCCAGGCATTTCAGCTGGACATCGCCGACCCCGACTGGAGCGTGCGCTTCGACAACACCGCCAAGCTGAGCTACGGCCAGCGGGTCGAAGGCGAAAACGCCAAGGTCGCCCGCACCTCCAATCTCAATGACGGCGACAAGAATTTCAGTGTGGGTAGCGCGGTTACCCAGCGCCTGGATCTGCTCACCGAGCTGGATATCGTCTATCAGGGCAGCATGGGCATGCGCGTCAGCGCCGCGAGCTGGTACGACCATGCTTATGACGACGTCGGCTCGAACAGCAACCCGTTCCCCGGCCAGCAGGGCAATGCCGGCAACCTGGTGCTGGCGCGCCCGGCCGCAGGCTTGCCGGCGGGCACCGTGTTGGCCGGCGGCCCGGCGCGTCATCATGGCCTGAGCCGTTACAGCGACCGTTACTACAATGGGCCGTCCGGCGAGTTTCTCGATGCCTTCGTCTTCTACAACACCGAGATCGGCGACGAGTCGATGTTGAGTGGCAAGCTTGGCTGGCACTCAGTGTACTGGGGCGAGACATTGTTCAACGCCGCCAACGGCATCAACTATGGCCAGTCGGCACTGGACCTGGCCAAGCTGTACAACGTGCCGGGCACCGAAACCAAAGAGCTGTTCCTGCCGCGCAAGCAGCTGTCGTTGAGCTTCACGGTCAACCCCGAGCTGACGCTGGCGGCGCAGTACTTCCTCGAGTTCGACAACTCGCGCCTGCCCGAAGGCGGTACCTACATGGGCGCCTACGACATGCTCGGCGAGGGTGGCGATATCTTCTGGCTGCCGGTGCCCAATGCCGTTGGCGGGGCCGGTGCGTTCTACGGTGCACCCCGCGGGCATGACATCCGGCCACGCAACGCGGGCGACTTCGGCCTGATGGCCAAGTGGAGCCCGGAATGGCTCGACGGCACCCTGGGCTTCTACTACCGCAACACCTCCGACCCGACCCCGGCCGTGCTGATCAATGCGCCCAACCTGCACACCGGCAGCCTGGACGGTACCAGCTATATGGCGGCCTACGCCGACGACATCGATATCTACGGCATCAGCCTGGCGAAGAACGTCGGGCCGGTGAGTGTCGGGCTGGACGTCAACTACCGCGAGAACATGCCGCTGATCAGCAACTTCACCACCATCAACGGGCCGCTGTACCAGGCCTTGGTGGGCACGGCGGGCGGCACCAACCTGATCGGCGAGGTGCCGGGCAACGGCGAGACCGGCCTGGCCCGCGGCAAGACCTTGCATGTGGTGCTCAACGGCCTGGTCACGTTCGGTGCCACGCCACTGTGGGACGCCTCGTCGCTGGCGGTGGAGGGCGCCATGACCCACCTGGTCAGCGTCGACAAGGGTGAGCAGACCTTCAAGGGTGATTCCAGCTACGAGGGTGTCGACAAGGTCACCACCAACGCCTACACCCTGGCGGTCAACTTCACGCCGACCTGGTTCCAGGCGCTGCCTGGGGTCGATATCTCCATGCCGCTGTCCTACAACGTTGGCCTCAAGGGCAACTCTGCCGTGCAACTGGGCGGCAACGAGGATTCGGGCAGCTACTCGGTGGGCATCGCCGCCGATGTCTACCAGAAGTACAAGTTCGACCTGAAGTATGTCGACTCCTTCGGCAAGTTCGATACCTGCGAAACCGGTACCGACAACAACACCCCAGGCACCAACGGGCGCTACCAGTGCATCCCCGGCCAGATTACCTCGCAGGCAGGCCTGGCGCCGTTGTTGAAGGACCGCGGCATGGTCACCGCATCGTTCAAGACCACCTTCTGAAACGCCACTACAACAACAAGCGGAGAAACGCGATGAAGCATCTCAACAGCCTGCTGTGCGCCTCGCTGGCGGTCATCTTCGCCGGGCATGCCCACGCGGGCGCACCGGCCCAGGACGTCGCCCGGCTGGGCAAGGACCTGACCGTGGTGGGGGCCGACCAGGCGGGCAACGCCGACGGCTCCATCCCGCCCTACGAGGGCGGCCTGAACACCCCGCCTGCCGGTTTCAAGCAAGGCGATACCCTGCGGCCTGACCCCTACACGGCGGAAAAGCCACTGCTGGTGATCGATGGCAAGAACGTCGAGCAGTATCAGGGCTCGCTGACCGCCACCACGGTGGAGCTGGCCAAGCGCTTCCCCACCTTCCGCATCGAGGTCTACCCGAGCCACCGTACGGCGGCATTGCCCAAGGCGCTGCTGGACAACACCCTGAAAAATGCCGCCAACGCCAAGTCGCTAGAGGATGGCCTGGCCATCGAGAATGTGTTGCCTGGCGTGCCGTTCCCCATCCCGCAGTCGGGCGCCGAAGCCATGTGGAACCACCTGCTGCGCTACCAGGGCGTAGCGCAGAAGGCCAAGTACGATTCGTGGAACGTCGACGCAGCCGGTGTGGCAGCCCTGGCCACCACGGGCCTGGCCTACAACGCCTACCCGATCTACGAGGACCTGAACAAGGTCATCGGAGCCAAGGACATCTATTTCCAGACCAAGCTGTACTTCGAAGGCCCGGCACGCCGTGCCGGTGAGTCGATGATGCTCAAGGATGCCGCCAACCCTCTGGTGCAGGAACGCCGCGCCTGGCAGTACCTGCCGGGCCAGCGCCGGGTGAAGTTGGCACCGAACCTGGCTTACGACACGCCAAACCCCGGTACGGCCGGCTCCGGTACCTTCGATGATGTGTATGTGTTCAACGGTGCGCTGGACCGCTATGACTGGCACCTGGTGGGCAAGCGCGAAATGTACGTGCCGTACAACACCTACCGGTTGACCTACATCCACGACCCGAAAAGCCTGACCACGCCCAACCACCTGGCGCCAGACCAGGTGCGCTGGGAGAAGCACCGGGTCTGGGTGGTCGAGGGCACCCTCAAGGGCAATGCCCGGCACATTTATGCCAAACGCCGCTTCTACCTGGACGAGGACAGCTGGTTCGCCCTGGCGTCCGACCAGTACGACGCCCGAGGCCAGTTGTATCGCGGCTCCTACAGCTTCTTCACGCAGAGCTACGACGTGCAGATCCCCAACAACAACCCGCATGTGGTCTACGACCTGGTCGGCGGCAGCTACAACATCAACGGCCTGATCGGCCCGCACGGTGGTATCGAGTACATCAGCCCTCTGTCCAAGGCGCAGTGGTCGCCCGAAGCCCTCGCCGGCGCCGGTATTCGCTGACCCCCGACGATCAACCTGCCGGCCGCGCCAGAAGGGCAGCCGGCAGAGTCTGCAGAGGATGTGGCATGGCTTGTTCAAGAAAATGGGCGCCCTGGGCGCTGGCGTTGGCCATGGCTGTGGCTGGCGTTCAAGGCCCGGCGCGGGCGGCTGGGTATGTCGATGTGCTGGACTTGCCGGCCAAGCCGAGCGCGCTGGCGGTGCTCAGCCCCTTGCGCGATGTGACGCGGGCGGGGGATCGGCTGGTGGCGGTGGGGCCGCGTGGGCACATCGTGTATTCCGACAACCAGGGCCAGGACTGGCACCAGGCCAGTGTGCCGGTCAGTGCCGACCTCAACGCCCTGGTGTTTGCGAATGCGCGCGAAGGCTGGGCGGTGGGCAACGATGGCGTGGTCCTGCACAGCCGCGACGGGGGGGCGAGCTGGGCCCGGCAGCTTGACGGCCGGCAGATCGGCACGCTGGTCGAGGCGCATTACCAGGCCTTGGCCAAGGCGCATCCGGACGACCCCCAATGGCCGGCATTTGCCGCCGAAGGCCAGCGGCTGGTGGAGGAGGGCGCCGACAAACCCTTGCTTGGCGTGTGGTTCGTCGACGCCCGGCACGGTTACGTAGTGGGCGTGTTCAACCTGATCCTGCGCACCGACGACGGCGGCAACAGCTGGGTGCCGATGCAGGACCGCACCGACAACCCGCAAGGCCTGCACCTCAATGCCATCCATGCAATCGGTGATGAGCTGTACGTGGCCGGTGAACAGGGCTTGCTGCTCAAGTGGCAGGCTGGGCAACAGCGTTTCGTCAGCTTGCCCAGCCCCTACCAAGGGACCTGGTTCGGGGTGCTCGGTAAACCCGGCGAAGTGCTTGCGTATGGCCTGCGTGGCCATGTGGCGCGCAGCAGTGACGGCGGGCAGAGCTGGGCCCGGGTGAACACGGGGGTTACGCAAAGCATCACGGCTGCCAGCATCGACAGCAACGGCGACTACTGGTTGTTCAGCCAGGCCGGCCAGGTACTGCGCAGCCGCGACGGCGGCCTGAGTTTTGCCGTGCAGCCGCAGGTGCCGCCGGCGCCGGTGACCGCTGCGGTGCAGGCCCGCAGCAACGGCACCGTACTGGTGGGTGAACGCGGTGTACGCGTGCTGCCGGCCCGATAACAACCCCAAGCATTCGAAGAGAACTCGTGATGGCCAACATCAAGCAAGACACCCTGCCGGTGATCCGCGACCTGAAGGATTTCGATCCCCGCTCCGGCAACCTGCTGGAGCGCATGGTCTTCAACTACCGCCCGCTGTTCATGCTGTTCATGGTGCTGGTCACGGGGGTATTGGGCTACCTGGCGCTGACCCGCCTGGAGTTGCGGCCCAGTTTCGAGAAAATGATCCCGCAGAGCCAACCCTACATCCAGAACTACCTGGACAACCGCAAATCGCTGCGCGGCCTGGGCAACTCGGTGCGGGTGGTGGTGGAGAACACCCAGGGCGACATTTTCGACCCTGAGTACTTGACTGTGCTCAAGCAGATCAACGACGAGCTGTTTCTCGCCCAGGGCGTGGACCGCGCCTGGATGAAGTCGTTGTGGAGCCCCGGGGTGCGCTGGACCGAAGTCACCGAGGAGGGCTTTCAGGGCGGCACGGTGATGCCCGACGACTACCAGGGCAAGCCGGCCGACATCGAGCAGCTGCGGCAGAACATCAACCGTGCCGGCATCGTCGGCAGCCTGGTGGCGACCGACTTCAAGTCGAGCATGCTGGTGGTGCCGCTGCTCGACCACGACCTGGCCACCGGCCGCGGCATCGACTACCGGCAGTTCTCGCAGATGCTCGAACAGCAACTGCGCGACAAGTACGAGTACGCCGGCGACAGCAAGGCGCGCAGGGCAGGCGAGGAGGGCCACGGCAAGTACAAGGTGCGGGTCATCGGTTTTGCCAAGCTGATGGGCGACCTGAGCGACGGGCTGGTCCAGGTGATGATGTTCTTCGCCTTGGCGGTGGGCACGTCGCTGCTGATCATCTACCTGTATACCCGCTGTGTGCGCAGTACCTTGCTGGTGGTGTGCTGTTCGCTGGCGGCGGTGGTGTGGCAACTGGGTATCGTCGGCTGGCTGGGGTATGCCATCGACCCTTATTCGATCCTGGTGCCGTTTCTGATCTTCGCCATCGGCGTCTCGCATGCGGCGCAGAAGATGAACGGCATCATGCAGGACATCGGCCGCGGCACGCACAGGCAGGTAGCCGCGCGCTACACCTTCCGGCGCCTGTTCGTGGCCGGGGTCACCGCGCTGCTGGCCGACGCCGTGGGCTTTGCCGTGCTGATGCTGATCGACATCCCGGTGATCAAGGACCTGGCGATCACCGCGAGCATTGGGGTTGCGGTACTGATCTTCACCTCGTTGCTGTTGATACCGGTGGCGCTGTCGTATGTCGGCGTGGGCCGCAAGGCCGCCGAGCGCGCCCTGCGCATCGACCGCCGCGCCGCCGAGCACCGCGGCTTCGGCAAGCTGTGGGATGCGCTCGACCGCTTCACCACGCGCAAGTGGGCGACCGGCGCGGTGCTGGTGGCCGTGCTGATGGGCGCAGTTGGTTTCTGGGCAAGCCTGCAGCTGAAGATCGGCGACCTCGACAGCGGCGCGCCGGAGCTGCGCGCCGACTCGCGCTACAACCGCGACAACGCCTACATCACCCGCCACTACGCACTGTCCAGCGACCTGTTTGCGGTGATGATCAAGACCCCACCCGAAGGCTGCCTGAGCTACCAGACGCTGATGCTCGCCGACCGCCTGGCCTGGGAGCTGCAGCAGTACCCGGGCGTGCAGACCACCGTTTCGTTGGTCAACGCCGTGCGCCAGATCACCGCAGGCTCGTTCGAGGGCAACCCGAAGATGAGCAGCCTGCAGCGCAACCAAGACATGCTCAACTATGCCGCCCAACAAGCGTCGGTCAACGCCCCGGAGCTGTTCAACAACGACTGTTCGCTGATGCCGGTGATCGCCTACCTCAAGGACCACAAGGCCCAGACCCTCGACGATGTGGTGGCTATCGCCGACCGCTTTGCCCGCGAAAACAGCACCCCAGAGCGCCAGTTCATGCTTGCGGCCGGTAGCGCCGGCATCGAGGCGGCAACCAATATCGTGGTCCGTGACGCCAACCGCACCATGCTGCTGTTCGTCTACCTGGCGGTCACGCTGTTTTGCCTGATCACCTTCCGCAGCTGGCGGGCGACCTTGGTGGCGCTGTTGCCGCTGGTGCTGACCTCGGTGCTGTGCGAGGCCTTGATGGTGGCGATGGGCATTGGCGTGAAAGTGGCCACGTTGCCGGTCATCGCCCTGGGTGTCGGGATTGGCGTGGACTACGCCTTGTACCTGCTCAGCGTGCAGTTGCACTACCAGCGCCAGGGCCGCTCGTTGGGCGAGGCCTACCAGAACGCCGTGGCCTTCACAGGCCGGGTGGTCGGCCTGGTCGGCATCACGCTGGCGGCGGGCGTGGTCGGTTGGGCCTGGTCGCCGATCAAGTTCCAGGCCGACATGGGCATCCTGCTGACCTTCATGTTCCTGTGGAACATGCTGGGTGCCCTGGTGCTGATCCCGGCGTTGTCGTACTTCCTGCTGCCGGACAAGCGCTTTGTTGCCGCCGAGCCCGAGACGTGTGCTGCGCCGACGCCACCTGACGAGCGCGTGTGCCAACCCCAGGCGCCCACGCGGATGAGCGCGTGAGTGCCTTTTAGTCGAACCGAACACGAATAACTGGAAGCTACCTACATGGCCAAGACAAAAATAATGCCGCCGGCAGCCGGTGCCTATGCCTACCCCCTGCTGATCAAACGCCTGCTGATGTCAGGGGTCCGCCACCAGCCGGAACAGCAGATCGTCTACGCCGACAAGCTGCGCTACACCTACCGCGACCTCGACCAGCGGGTCCGGCGCCTGGCCAATGCGCTGCGTGCGGCCGGGGTGCAGGCCGGGGATACCGTGGCGCTACTGGATTGGGACAGCCACCGCTCGCTCGAGTGTTTTTTTGCCGTGCCGATGCTGGGTGCGGTGTTGCACACCGTGAACGTGCGCCTGTCCCCCGAGCAGGTTGCCTACACCATGAACCACGCCGAAGACGAAGTGGTGCTGGTGCATGACGACTTCGTGCCGCTGCTGGAGCAGATTCACGGTCAGCTGGGGACCGTGCGCGGCTACGTGCAGCTTACGGACGCGCAGGCGCCGGCCACTTCGTTGCCCGTGCTGGGCGAGTACGAAGCGCTGCTGGCCGCCGCCAGCCCTGAAGCCGAGTTCGACGACTTCGACGAGCACTCGGTGGCGACGCTGTTCTACACCACCGGCACCACGGGCAACCCCAAAGGGGTGTACTTCTCCCACCGCCAGCTGGTGCTGCACACCCTCAACGAACTGGGCACCTTCGCCGCCTACGATGGCCAGCCACTGTTACGGTCCAGCGACGTGTACATGCCCATCACGCCGATGTTCCATGTGCACGCATGGGGCGTGCCTTACGTGGCCACGATGCTGGGGGTCAAGCAGGTGTACCCCGGGCGCTACGAGCCGAACACCCTGGTGCGGTTGTACCGCGACGAAGGGGTGACGTTCTCCCACTGCGTGCCGACCCTGTTGCAGATGATGCTGGACTGCGAGCAAGGCCAGCACACCGATTTCAGCCGCTGGAAGATCCTGCTCGGTGGCAGCGCGTTGACCCACGGCCTGGCCCGCCAGGCCAGCGAGCGTGGCATGTTGATCTACAGTGGCTACGGGATGTCCGAGACCTGCCCGCTGCTGACCCTGACCCACTTGCGCGAAGCCGACCTGGCCTTGCCCATGGCCGAGCAGGTCACGCAGCGGATCAGAACCGGCGCCCCCGTGGCGATGGTCGACCTGCGCATCATCGATGCCCAGGGTTACGCCATGCCCCACGACGGTGAGTCGCTGGGTGAAATCGTGGTGCGCTCACCCTGGTTGACCCAGGGCTACCTGCACGAGCCGCTCAAAGGCGCCGAACTGTGGCAGGACGGCTGGCTGCACACCGGTGACATGGGCTCGATCGACCGCCACGGGGTGTTGGAGATCAAGGACCGGATCAAGGACGTGATCAAGACCGGCGGGGAGTGGATCAGCTCGTTGACCCTGGAAAACCTGATCAGCCAGCATGCGGCGGTCAGCGCCGTGGCGGTGGTCGGCATCCCTGACGAGCAGTGGGGCGAGCGGCCTATCGCCCTGGTGGTGCGTGCATCAGGCGGCAGCCTTGACCAGCCGATGCTCGAGGCGCACCTGAAGCAGTTCGTCGACTGCGGGCAGATCAACAAGTGGGCGATTCCGCGACAGGTGCATTTCGTTGCCGATATCCCCAAGACCAGCATTGGCAAGATCAACAAGAAGCTGATTCGCGAGATGCACACGGGGGCTTGAGGCGCCGTTGCAGGCGGTGCTGCCTTCAAGGTGGCGCCGTCGGCGTATCCGCAAGCCTCTGTAGCAATGTTGCAAAGCCCGTTATGATGCGCGCCATGCGAGCCCATGACTTCCTAGCTGTGATGACCTGTTCATGGGCACGTTCTGCATTGGCCTAAGAGTACCTGCACAGTGAATATCAGGCGGATCGAGTGCTTTCTTGCAGTGGTCGATCTAGGCACCGTGACCGCGGCCTCTCATAAACTGCACCTGGCTCAGCCAGCGCTGAGCCGTCAGATCCAGACCCTGGAGCAGGAGCTGGGCCTGCAGCTGTTCGAGCACCATCGCAACCGCTTGGCCCTGACTGCTGCGGGCCATACCCTGGTGCCGCTGGCGCGGCAGTTGCTGGAGAAGGCGCGCAGTATCCGCATTGCCGCGCAAAGCCTGGCCAGCGGCCAACTGCGCGACCTGCGCATCGCCGCCACGCCTGCCACCATCAGTGAGTTGATCGCGCCATTCATCACTACGCTGGGCAGGGACGACCCGATGATCCTCACCGTGGATGCGCCTCATGCCGATCTGCTTGAGCGCTTTCATCAAGGCATGGACATGGTGGTTACACCCAGCGCCCTCGACAGCGACCTGCGTAGCCTTTACCTGGGACGGGCGCCCTTGCGCGCCTATGTCTGGGCAGCGCACCCATGGGCGCTCGAAGGGCGCAGCGAGATAGCCTTGGCCGAGCTGCTGCAACACGACTTGCTGCTGCTCGGCAGCCAGAACATCAGCCGCATCCAGCTGGACCTGGCGGTGGCTCGTGCAGGGCTGGCTTACCGTGGGGTGAGCGAATGTGGCCACGCCACTGTGTTGCAAGCGCTGTGCGCAGCCGGGCGCGGCATTGGTATCGTGACCGACCTGCCGCGCTTCGGTGCGTACAGCCTGCGGGTCATTGACCCGCTACCCAGCCCTGCGCAACCTTACCTGGGCATTGACCTGCACGCCGGTTGGAGCGCTGAACATTACTGCCCGCAAGCCCTGGAGGCCATCGCCTTGCGGCTGGCAGGCTTTCTGCAAAGCATCGATTAAGCGCCGGGCACGGTGGCCAGCCTCACCTGCTGTGGCGCGCGCGCGATGCCAGACACGACACCCCAATAGAAGCATGCCAGCGACAACACCAGAACCAAGGCCTGGTCCCACGGCGCCGGCATGAGCCCGCTGCCACCGAAGTTGCCAAGGCAGCTGATCAGCATCAAGCCCAGGAAGTAGGCGACGATCCAGGCGCTTGAGCGCAGCTGCTGGGCAAAGCCAACCCCCGCGACTTGTCTGCCTCGGGCCACCAGGCAATAGACCAGCATCAATAGCAGGAACGCGCCGAGCATCCACGACAGGGTCTTCCAGCCCACCCAATAGAAGATGAACGTTGCACTCACGAATGCCAGTGGCGCGATCAGGCCGATGCCGCGGATCCGATAAGGCCTCGGCAGGTCGGGCGCGTTGAGGCGCAGGGTCATCACGCAGATGGGTAGCAGCGTGAACAGCATCACCCCAGCTGCCGAGTTCACCTGCACCAAGGCCTCCCAGGAGGGAAACGGCAACGTCCAGAGCAGCGCCATGAACAGCGACAGCCACAGGGCCAGCCGGGGGACGCCGGTGTTGGCGTCCAGTGCGGTGAAGCGTTTGAAGAACGTGCCATTGCGCGCCCATGCATACACCTGTCGTGCGGTTGCCGCCAGGTACACGTTGCCGGTGCCGGCGGGTGAGATCAGGGCATCGGCCATGATCACTTTGACCAGCCATGCCAGGCCCAGCATGCTGGCCAGGTCGGCGAATGGCGTACTCATCTGCAGGGCGCCCCAGCCTTGGTTCAGCATTGCACTGGGCACCGCCCCGATGAAGGTCACTTGCAGCAGCACATACACCAGCGTGGTGATCAGCAACGAGAAGAAGATCGCCAGGGTAATGGTGCGCGAGGGGTTCCTGACCTCGGCGCTGAACATCACGATGTTCTGGAACCCGCCAAAGGCAAAGATCAGCCCCGCAGTGGAAACGGCGGCGGTGATACCGCTGACGCCGTTTGGCGCGAACGCATGGGCGGTGAAATTGCTGGGTTCGAAATGCAAGGCCAAGGTCACGATCACCACCGCCGGCACCCCCAGCTTGATGACGGTTACCAGCGAATTGGCCTTGCCGAACGACTTGACCCCGAAGTAGTTGATCAGGAAGAACACCCCGATCAAGCCGGCCTGGAACCACCAGCCGAGCAGGGTGGGTTCTGCACCGCCCAGCGCGGGCAGCCAGGCGCTGGCGTAGGTGCGCACCGCCACGGCCTCGAGCCCGGCCACGCACGAGTACATGATGAACGCCGCAAAGCTGACGATAAACCCGATCAGAGGCCCGTGGGTCATGGCCGGGTATCGGACCAACCCGCCGGTCTTGGGCAGCGCACTGCCCAGTTCGGCCAGGGTCATGGCGATGAAGAAACTGGCGAATGCAGCGATCAGCCAGGAAATCCAGGCGGCCGGACCGGCGATCTTCACCGCCAGTAGCGATGAAAACAGCCAGCTTGAGCCAATCATTGACCCGACGCCGATCAGGGTCAGGTCGAGCAGCCCCAGGTTGCGCTTGAAGGTAGCCGTATTGCTCATGGATGCCCCACTGTTTGGAATATGTTGTTCTTGTTGGCGACGCAGGCAAAGCGCTGATTGTCGGCGACCGGGCACGTGGGCCTCGGTCGCACGTGTGCCGGAAGTCAGGCAACCTTGTGCAGGCTGCGCGTTGCCCGGCCATCTTTGGTCAGGCTGTACAGGTCCTTGGGGTCGGGCAGTTCAGGGACCAGTTCGATGCTGCTGCCAAGGCCTTCCTGGCTGCTCAGCTCGTAGAGCAGGCGCAGGGCCGAGTAGTCCTCAAGGGCGAAGCCCACCGAATCGAACACGGTGATCTCGTCCTTGCTCGTGCGACCGTGTCGGTCATTGGCGATCAGGGTCCACAGTTCGGTAACCGGAAAATCACCGGGCAGTTGCTGGATATCGCCTTCGATACGCGTCTGTTGCTCGTACTCGACGAACACCGTGCCTTGGCGCAGCACCTGCGGGTCAAGCTCGGTCTTGCCGGGGCAGTCGCCGCCCACGGCGTTGATGTGCATGCCTGGCGCCACCATGTCCGAGGTGAGGATGGTGGCCAGGCATTTGTCGGCGGTTACCGTGGTGATGATATCCGCGCCGTGCACGGCCGCCTCGGCCGATTCACAGGCAACCACCTCAAGGCCTGGATAGTCCTTGAGGTTGTGCAGCAGCTTTTGCGTGGCGCGAGGGTCCACATCGAAACACTGCACCCGTTGAATACCCAGCAGGGTGTGAAACGCGATGGCCTGGAACTCGCTCTGGCAGCCATTGCCGATCAAGGCCATCACCTTCGCGTCGTCACGGGCCAGGTACCTGGCCGCCAGTGCTGAAGTGGCAGCGGTGCGGATTGCAGTGGTCAGGGTCAGTTCCGAGAGCAGCAGCGGGTAGCCGGTGGCGACATCGGCCAGCACGCCGAAGGCCATGACCGTGGACAAGTTGTGCTCGATGTTGCCTGGATGGCCATTGACGTACTTGAAGGCATAACGCCCGGCATCGGCGATGGGCATCAGTTCGATGACGCCGACATCGCTATGGTTGGCCAGCCGTGCAGACTTGTCGAAGGCCTGCCATCGACGGAAATCATCTTCGATGTAGTCGGTCAGGCGGCGCAGCAGGGTATCGACCCCATGACCGGACAAGTACTCGCTGAGGTCTGAAACGCTGATGAATCGGGTCATGATGTCAAAGGCTCTTGTTGCTGAAGGATTGTTGCTTGTTCCACAGTGCGGGCGTGAACACCCCGCAGTGGCGTTCGATGTCTGCTGCCAGTTGCAGGCAGCGCTCGTCTTCCAGGGGGGCGCCGATCAGTTGCACACCTTGCGGTACGTCTGCCTGCACGTCGGTCGGCACGGCAACCGCTGGAAAACCCAGCAGGTTCACCAAGTACAGCGCGCGTTGGGCCTCAAGCAGCGCTTCAAGCTGTGCCGGGGCGCCAAGGTCATAGTTGTCCGCGAACGGCGCCTGGGCCGAGACCGGCATCAGCACGGCGTCGTAGGCCTGCAGCCACAGGTTCCATTGGCGACGGATCAGGTTGCGCAGGCGCAAGTCGCGCAGCAGCTGACCGGCATCGGAGGCACCGAAGTGGGCATTCATGCCGTTGACCACCTCGTTGATCTGCGCTGAGCCATGGCGTGCGACACCCTCTACGAACAATGCAGTGGATTCGGCGGCGACCAATCGCCCCCAAAGCATCGCGCCTTCCAGGGCCAGTGGCGGGCGAACCTGTTCTACCTGGTGCCCGGACTCGGTCAGCGCCAGGCACGCGGTGGCTATGGCACGTTCCACTGCCGGGCTGACACCGCTGTCGAACGGGTCGATGCAGCAGGCCACGCGCATGGGGCGATCGATGCGCCCGGCGTTGCGCCCGGCGCGCCAGTCCGGGTCGAGGGCGGCGGGCTGGCTCATCGACGCAAACGCCAGTTGCAAGTCCTGCACATTGCGCGCGATCGGACCCTGCACCGAAAACAGTTGGGAAATCGGCGGGCGGCCCTGTTCACAGGCGGGCGAACCGTTCGCGATGCGGCCCATGGACGGGCGCAAGGTGGTCACGCCACAGCAGTACGCCGGGTAGCGCAGCGAGCCGCCCATATCGTTGCCATGGGCGATACAGCCAATGCCTGACGCCACGGCCGCCGCTGCGCCACCTGACGAGCCACCCGGCGTCAGCGCCGCGTTCCAGGGGTTGGAGGTGGCACCGTGCAGCGGGTTGTCAGTGAACCAGCGGGTGCTGAACTCCGGCGTGTTGGTCTGGCCAATGATGATCGCCCCATCCTTGCGCAGGTTGGCCACTACGGGTGCGTCGTGTTCGCAGCGTTGCGCGGCCAGGGCGGGAACCCCATCGGAGTTAGCGTAGCCTGCCTGGTCGACATTGATCTTTACCGTGACCGGCACGCCGAACAGTGGCGGCAGCGTGTCACCGGCGCGGCGCTGCTGGTCCATCCGCCGAGCCTGCGCGAGGCTTTGTTCGTAGTTGCGGGTGACCACAGCGTTGATGCTGGGGTTGATCGCCTCGCAGCGATCGATGTGCTGCGTGACGACTTCTGTGCAGCTGACTTCACCTGCCGCGATCCGTGCACGCGTTTCGGTGGCACTCCACTTCCAGATTTGCATTGTTCATCTCTCTGATCAAAGCTGCGCGGCGCGGCACCCGGGGTGATAGCGCGCGCGTAGCGGGTGGGCTTGAAGCAAACTCAACGCACGGCCTGGCGCGCTTGGGCGTAGGCCGGGTAGGCCAGCACAAACTCGACGTGGGCGCGTACACCGGTGCTCAGCGTGGCTTCATCCACAGTGAACGACGGGCTGTGGTTGACCGGTGCGCTGCTCATGTCCTGGCCGGCAGGGGTGGCACCCAGCAGCACGAACAGGCTGGGCACCTGGGTGGCATAGTGGGCAAAGTCTTCGCTGGCGGAGAATGTGTAATCCAGCCGCGCTGCCTTGCCATCGGAGGCGCGCTGCAGCGCCGTAACCATTGCCTGGGTCAGCGCTGGGTCGTTCATCAGCACGGGGGCGTATTCCGACAGCTCCACCTTGGGGGCCACCCCGTGGGCGAGGGCGATGTGCTCCACCAGGTTTGGCAAGTCGCCGAGCAGGGTCTTGCGGATGTCGTTGTTGCTGGTGCGGAGGGTGCCCAGCATCGTCAGGTCCTGCGGGATGACATTCGGCGCAGTGCCACCGTGAATGCTGCCGATGGTGACAGCTGCCATGCCTTGGGTCAGGTCTGCCCGGCGGCTTACCAGGGTTTGCAAGCTGGTGACCACCTGCGCTGCGGCGACTACCGGGTCCTTGCTCTTCCACGGCATCGAGCCGTGGGCCTGCACACCTTGCAGCGATATACGCACCCCATCGGCGCTGTTCATGGTCGCGCCGGGGCGGTAGCGCAGCTCACCGGTCGGGATGCCAGCCACCACATGCAGGCCGAACAGCGCCTCGATCGGCGGGTCGGTCAGCACGCCTTCGGCGATCATCTTGCGTGCCCCCACCTCGGCACCCTGGGTGAAATTGTCGATGTCCGCGCCACCTTCTTCAGCCGGCTGGAAGATGAACACCACGGTCCCGGCCACCTGTTCGCGATGCTCGGCCAGTAACCGTGCCGCCCCGAGCAGCATGGCCGTGTGGGCATCGTGGCCACAGGCATGCATGACTGGGGATGATTTGCCCTGGTACTGGGCAACCGTGTTGCTGGCAAACGGCAGGCCGGTCTGTTCCTGCACGGGCAAAGCATCCATGTCGGCACGCAAGCCCATGACCGGCCCAGGCTTACCGCCCTTGAGCACGCCGACCACGCCGGTACGGGCAATGCCGGTGCGCACCTCGATGCCCAGTTCACGTAGCTGCTTGGCAACCAGCTGGGCCGTTTGGAACTCCTGGTTGCCCAGCTCCGGATGCTGGTGAATCTGTCGCCGGATCCGCACGACCTCGTCCTCGACCTTCAAGGCAGCGTGCTTTACCCAGGTGCCATCAGGCATGCTGGCCCAGGCCTGCACGCTTGGCGCGCCTAGCAGGGAGCCGATCAGTACGGCAAACAAGGGTTTCATGGAGGTTCTCCTTAGAAGGGGGGCGTTGCTGCAGCGCTCAGAAGAGCTTCACTGGCAGGTTGACGATGAGGCGGAACTCTTCGAGATTGCCTTCGATCTGGTTGCGGCTCGCGCGATGCCAGGCGTTGCCGGTGAGGACGCTGAGGTTCTTCATGCGCCCGGACTGCACCACGTAGTTGAGAAAGGCGCCCACTTCGTAGTGGCTCTCGCCGTTTTGGCTCGACGCCCAGCCGTAGGCTGCGTTGGCGCCGCCGTCGTAAGCGGTGCCGTCGATGTTCCAGCCCTTGATGTACCAGAGGATGGTTTTCAGGCCGGGCACGCCGTAGGCGGTGAAGTCATTGGTGTACTTGACTTGAAACGAACGCTCGTTGGGGCCGTTGTAGTAAGAGAGCATGGTGTTGGGCAGTGAAATGGCGTTGGATTCGCCGACATAATCGAAGTACTCGTCCCCGACCACCTGCTGCAGCCCGAACTTCACCGAGTGGTTGAGGTAACGCTGGGTCAGGCTCAGGCCGTAGACCTGTTGGTCGATTGCCCCGGCCAGTTCACGCCCGCTGGAACGGGTGTGATACAGGTCGGCCTGCACTTCGCTAGCCCAGGCAGCGTTCCACTCGTGGCGGGAGTTGAAGCCCAGATAGGCGCGGTCCCATATGGCATCGAAGCGGGAAAGATAGAGGCTGGCCGTTGCTGCCGTGTTCAGGTTGTAATCGCCGCCGGCATAGGCAACCCAATCGCTTTCAACCTTGCGCGTGGTCATGGTCGACGTCAGGTCTTCGCTGCCTGCGCCGGTGCGTGGCGTGGCCCGGTCGAAGTAGCCCGCCTTGAGCGTCAGTGCGCCGAGGTCGTGGCTTTCCAGCGACACGCCGTCGAACGACGCAGGTAAGGTCCGGGTGTCCGCATAGTCCATGACGGGGGTGCGTACCTGCTGCCTGCCGACCTTGATCACGGTTTGGCCGGCCTTGAGTTTGGCCGCTGCGATACCGACCTTGCCCCAGTCGTCGACCACATCGCCGTCGCGCTCCACGAGCAGCCTGCTGCTGCCGCCGGCTGCCGCCAACCCACTGCGTTCAAGCGCTACCGCGCCATACAGCGACAGGTCGATACCCAGGCCAACCGGGCCTTGGGTATAGCCTGAGACGAAATCGAGCCTGGCGCCTTGCAACCAAGCCGTACGGTCGTTGACCGGCTTCGCGCTTCCTTTGTCTGGAGCCAGGAAATAGGTGCTTTTATGGCCTGTCTCATGGGAGTACCAATGGCGCAGGTTCATGGTCAGCGAACTGTCTTCGAGCAAGCCTGGCTGGGCCTTGCCCATAACCGGGGAGAGGGAGAAAAAAGTCGCAAGGGTGCCGGCAAGCCAGCGAGCGTTAGCCTGTTTGTTAAGCATCGGTGAGTGCCTGTTAGTTATTTTTGTGGCAGGGCGCAACAGGGAGGGGCGGGCTAGGAACATGTGTGCACATGCAAGGCCGCCGGGTGAGGGGAAGACTAAAACGGCATAACTATGCCGTCTAATACCAATATTCTTTTATTACCATGCTGTTACGGCATACAGGTTGGTACCTAGGGGGCAGAGTCGCCGCGCACCTGTGCGCGCCTCAATCCAGGGTAGGTACGAATACTCCCGTCTTCACATTGCTCATCGAGACCAGCGTCTTGAACCGCTTCACGTTGTTGCTCTGAAAAAACAGTTCACGCGTGAGCTGCGTGTACTGCTCCATGTCGCGCACCAGCAGGATCAGCACAAAGTCGCACTCGCCGGCGACATAAAAGCACTGCTGCACCTGCGGGCAGGCCAGAAAGGTCTTTTTCATGGCGTCGAGTAAATCCAGTCGCTCGTTCTCGACTTCCACCTGAGCGATGACCGTGAGTGTGTAGCCAAGCTTTTGCGCATCTACCTGTGCAACGGTGCCGCGAATGACGCCATCCTCGGTCATCTTTTTCAGCCGCCTGTTTACCGCTGCGGAGGAGAGATTGACCTGGCTGCCAAGGTCCAGTTGTGAAGTACCAGCGTCGCGCTGCACCGCGTCGAGCAAGGCCAGGTCGAAGTGATCGAGGGGCATGGTGAATAGTCCGTAATGGAAAGGGTGTGGAGTGATGTAAATCGTAATAGAAGTTCATGTCTTCACTGAAAATCAAGATTCTAGTGCGCAGCAGCTGAATAGAATTTCTCCATAGGTTGATCAGGGTGCAAGACCGGGGCTTCCGGCACCGTTTGCGCACCATCGGCTGATTCCTTCTCTCGATCCCAACCCGCTGAGGCCTGAATGCAGCGGTAGGGGCGTCTTGTTGCCTGTTGAAAGGAGTGCTGCATGTTTATCGCCAACCCCAAGGCCAGCCGCCAGCCTTACCCGGACTCGCTAAAAGCGGTCATGAGCATCGCCAAGGCCCATGAAAGCCGCCAGTGGCTGTCCCACTGGTCACAGCTCAATGCGGGAGCAACACCCTTGTATTCCCTGCCTGACCTGGCAGGTGCGCTTGGTGTGGCGCAGATCATGGTGAAAGACGAATCCGTGCGCTCGGTGTTGGGCAGTTTCAAGGCTTTGGGCGCACCCATCGCGCTGGTGCGGCTGGTCTTGCGGACCTTCCCTGAACAGCAGTTTGACCCGCATGGGCTGCTGGACGGTAAATACGCCGGGGTGCTGGCGGACTTCACCGTGGTCAGTGCCACCGATGGCAACCACGGCAAAGGGCTGGCGGCTGCCGCGCAAAGCATGGGTTGCCGCTGCGTGATCGTGCTGCATGCGCAGGTCAGTATCGAGCGCGAGCAGGCCATCGCCGCCTACGGCGCACAGATCGTGCGGATCACTGGCAACTATGACCAATCTGTCGAGCACGCTGCTGCCCTGGCCGCCAGCAACCACTGGGTGGTGGTTTCCGATACCTCCTACGACGGTTACGAGGTGATCCCCCGTGATGTCATGCAGGGCTACGGCACTATCGCGGCGGAAATCGTCGAGGCGACGGCTACGGCTGCGGCACAACCTGCTTTCACCCATGTTTTTCTGCAAGGCGGGGTAGGTGGCCTGGCGGCAGGCATCGTCAGCTACCTGTGGGAGCGGTACGGGGCAGACCGGCCGACCTTCATCATGGTTGAGCCGGTGCAGGCCGATTGCTTGTACCAAAGTGCGCTTGCCGGCAGACCGGCACGGGCGACCGGCTCGGTGGACTCGGTGATGGCCGGGCTGGCGTGTGGCGAAACCTCGCCGTTGGCCTGGCGGTTCCTGGCCGCCAGTGTCGATTACTTCATGACCATCGAAGATGACCAGGCCATCGCAGCCATGCGCCGCCTGGCCGCTGGCAGTGCGCGGGACATTCCACTGGTGGCGGGTGAATCGAGTGTCGCCGGGCTGGCTGCTCTCGGTTGCCTGGTCGAAGGCGCAGGCCGCGCTACAGACCTGGGCATCAACGCCAATTCACGGGTGTTGTTGATCAGCACCGAAGGCGCCACCGCCCCCGGTGTCTACGCCGAGCTGCTCGGCGAGAGCGCGGAGTCGGTGCTGGCCCGCCAGAGCGCCTGGGCGCCCGCCGCCTGAGCCCTAGGCAGGTTTACCCAAGGGCTTGGGCCAAGCGCTTGGGTGCTCCACACAAGAACAACAATCGGAGACTCCATGAACACGATAAAACGAGACATCAGCCCGTGGTCGCTGATGCTGACCGGCCTCGGCTCCATCATTGGCTCAGGCTGGCTGTTTGGCGCCTGGCACGCTTCGGCCATTGCCGGGCCGGCTGCAATCCTGGCATGGGTGATTGGTGCAGTCGTCGTCCTTGCGATCGCCCTCACATATGCCGAAATGGGCGCCATGTTCCCGGAATCAGGCGGCATGGTGCGCTACGCACGGTACTCGCATGGATCGCTGGTGGGTTTCATGGCCGCATGGGCAAACTGGATCTCGATCGTTTCAGTCATCCCCATCGAAGCGATTGCCTCGGTCCAGTACATGGCCTCCTGGCCATTCCCCTGGGCGAGGGCGTTGGTGCATCAGGGTGAACTGACCAGCACAGGGCTGGTCGGCAGCGGGGCATTGGTCTGGTGTATTTCGCCCTCAATTACTGGGGGGTGAAACTGTTCGTCAAGACCAACACGGCCATTACCGTGTTCAAGCTGGTGGTGCCTGCATTGACTGCGGTGGCGTTGAGCATGGCCTGCTTCAACAGCGAGAACTTTGGTGACGGTTCAGTCTCCAGTTTCGCCCCCTATGGGTGGTCAGCCGTGTTCACGGCCGTTGCCGCCAGCGGCATCGTATTCAGTTACAACGGTTTCCAGAGCCCGGTCAGCCTCGCCGGGGAGGCCCGCAACCCGGGGCGTAGCATCCCGTTCGCGTTGATCGGCTCGGTGCTGATCGCTTTGATCATCTACGTGCTGCTGCAGGTGGCCTTCATCGGGGCAGTAAGCCCTGAAAGCATTGCTTCGGGCTGGCACAGCCTGAACTTTGACTCGCCGTTGGCGCAGCTGGCCTTGGCGCTGAACCTCAACTGGCTGGCGATGCTGCTTTATCTGGACGCGTTCGTGAGCCCATCGGGTACGGGGGCAATCTATACCGCGACCACTGCGCGAATGATCTATGCGATGGAGAAGAACAACACGCTGCCCAAGGTGTTCGGCAACCTCCACCCCCTGTATGGCGTCCCGCGTCAGGCGATGTGGCTGAACCTGGCGGTGAGCTTTGTCTTCCTGTTCTTCTTCCGGGGGTGGGGCACGCTGGCTGCGGTGATTTCTGTCGCGGTGATCATTTCGTTTTTGACAGGCCCCGTCAGCGTGATGTCCTTGCGGGTGCATGCAGCCGATGTCAAACGCCCTCTGCGTTTGAATGGCATGCCCGTCATAGCGCCATTTGCCTTCATCTGTGCATCGCTGGTGTTGTACTGGGCGCGCTGGCCATTGACCGGCCAGGTCATCCTGCTGGTGATCGGTGCTTTGCCCCTGTACTTCTACTACCAGGCCAAAAGCGGCTGGACGGGGTTTGCTCGTGAGGTGCGTGCCGCAGTGTGGTTGATCGGCTATTTGCCGGCCATGGCGCTGGTGTCCTGCATCGGCAGTGAAGCATTTGGCGGGCTTGGCATCTTGCCTGAGGGTGTGGACATGGCCGTCGTGGCAGCTGTCGCATTCGCGTTCTATCGCTTGGGGGTTCGCAGTGGCTACCGCACCCCGTATCTGGCCGAGAGCAGTGTCTGGCACAACGACGACGCGGCGCACTCGATACCTCAACCGTCTGATCGACACCCTTCGCTGACCCAGTAACAGGAGACTTCCAGCATGAGCAACGAGCAAGCATTCGAGCAGCGCATCAAGCAATGGCGGCACACCTTCCATCGCCACCCTGAAACCGGATTCGAAGAGTTCACGACAGCAGACGAGGTTGCCAGCATCCTCACAGGTCTAGGCCTGGAAGTGCACAGGGGAATAGGCGGAACAGGGGTTGTCGCAAGCCTGACAGTCGGGGAAGGGCGTGGGGTAATCGGCATTCGCGCCGACATGGATGCCTTGAACATCACCGAGCAGGCGAAAGGGCGCGCTCACGCGTCCTGCAACCCTGGAAAGATGCATGCCTGTGGCCACGACGGGCACATGGCAATGGTCCTGGGCGCTGCAGCGCTTCTGTGCAGTCGGCGCGACTTCGAGGGTACCGTCAGGTTCATCTTCCAGCCGGCCGAGGAGCACGGCCGCGGTGCCAAGGCGATGATGGCGGACGGGTTATTCGAGCGCTTTGCGGTGGATGCCATCTACGGTGCCCACAACATGCCAGGCATGCCGGCAGGCCATATCGCCACGCGCGCCGGGGGGATCATGGCCAGCGAAGATAACTTCGTCATCCATATCCAAGGGCGGGGCACCCATGCGGCTCGGCCGCACATGGGTATCGACCCCTTGGTGATTGGCGCCGAGATCGTACTGGCGTTGCAAACCATCGTTTCGCGCAACGTCGACCCCAGCTTGCCTGCAGTGGTTTCCTGCACCGAATTCATCACCGACGGTATTCGCAACGCCATCCCCACGCATGTGACGATCAAAGGGGACACCCGCAGTTACAGCCCTGAGGTGCAGCGTCTGCTTGAGCAGCGCATGCGCGAGATCAGTGAAGGCATCTGCCGAATGCATGGCGCCACCTGCAGGTTCGAGTACAGCCACGAGTTTGCGCCGACCGTGAACTGGGCGAACAATACCGACATTGCCATTGCAGCTGCACGCAATGTGGTGGGTGACAAGGCCGTAGACCCAGAGGTGTCACCCATGATGATTTCCGAAGACTTCGGCGCATTCCTCCAGACGGTGCCAGGCAACTTCGTGTTCATTGGCAACGGCGCAGAGGGGCAGGACGGAGCGACGCCCCTGCACAATGCCGGCTATGACTTCAACGATGAAATACTGGTGACCGGTGCGCGGTACTTTGCCGAGTTGGTGAGGGTCAGTCTTCCTGGAACACACGTGAAAGAGTAAGAAAGTGTAATTCGGCGCCTGTGATCGCATTCTGGTCTTGGGTTGCCCGACCAAAACCCGCACAATCGCCGGCTTTTTTCGCCACAGGAAGCCGCCATGCAACGGATTGTGATTCTGGGAAATGCCGGCAGCGGCAAATCGACCCTTGCCCGCGCCTTGGGCAAGCGCCTCGGCCTGCCGGTGGTTCACCTGGACACCCTGTTCTGGGAGCCCGGCTGGGTCGAGCCTGACGCCGAGCAGTTCCGCACCCGGGTGGGTGCAGCGATTGCGGGGCAGGCCTGGGTGTGTGAAGGCAACTATGCCCGGCGCACCTTCGACCTGCGCCTGCCCCGTGCCGACCTGGTCATCTGGCTCGATACGCCTCGGCTGACCTGCTTCAAGCGGGTGATCGTACGCAGCGTGATGAACCGGCCCCGGTCGGACCTGCCCGCGGGGTGTACAGAGAAGCTCGACCGGGCGTTCCTGACGTTCCTGAATTTCGTGTGGCAGTTCGACCGTGGCTACCGCCCAGGTATCGATGCACTGCGCCAGGCGCTCGGGCCCGATGTTCCTACCGTGCACTTGCGCGGCGGCCGGCAGATCGATGCATTTCTAGAAAGCTTGCCCGCAGCCGGCATGCTCGCCTCAGGCGGGCAGTAGCGCCCGCAACGCGGCGGTCACGATGATGGCGAACAGCACCACCGGTAACAGGCAATACCGTGAAGCGGCATACGCGGTGAGCGCCAGGGCGACGAGGTCGGCTGGGGAGCCAGAGACCAACCAGGGCGCTAGCAAGGCGACCAGCAGGCAGCCCGGCGCGGCGCCGATCATGGCTTTGCCCATAGATAAGCGCCGACCAGGCCCGCCAGCGTACCCGCCAGCACGTACCAGGCACCGGGAATCAGCAGGTAGAACAGGTCAGCCGTGATCAGGCTGAACAGCCAGGGCATGGCGGCGTGCACGCCTCGCCACATGCCGTTGAGCAGCACCAGCAAGACTGCGCTAAAGGCCATGTCCAATCCGTAGCTGCGCAGGTCGCCCAGCAGCGGCAGCACCAGCGCGGGTGAAGCGTTCAGTAAGGGTTCAAGGGTTGTCATGGCTTCCTCCAGTGGAGGCAAATTATTTCAATGTATCGCTGAAATTGGCTTGCGTAGTTGCGCGCATGCGCCGAGGATTTGGCATCAGATGCCGAGAAACTCCATTTAAAGGTTTTGCATGCCAATCAAACTCGACGCTATCGATCGCCGTATCCTGCGGGCGCTGCAACGCGACGGCCGTCTACAGAACCAGGAGCTGGCCAAGCAGGTGGGGCTATCCCCCTCGCCGTGCTTGCGGCGGGTGCGCCTGCTGGAAGAAGCGGGGGTGATCGAGCGCTACGTGGCGCTGGTGGACCCGGCCAAGGTGGCGCTGGGCCTGACCCTGTTCGTGCGGGTGTGGCTCAAGCGCCAGGACCAGCAGACCACCGATGAATTCGTCGAGGCAGTGCGCCTGCTGCCCGAAGTGGTGGAGTGCCATGTGATGGCGGGCGATTGCGATTTGCTGCTGCGGGTGGTCGCGGCGGACCTGGACGCTTACCGTCGGTTCCAGATCGCGCACCTGACCAGCCTGAGCGTGGTGCAGAACGTCAAGACTGAAGTGCCTATGGAGAAGATCAAGTTGACGACCGAGTTGCCGGTTTGAAAGGCGCTTCGGAAAGGTAGTAGGGCTGCGATGTGCTTGGCGGGAGATAAGGGGAGAACACTAGCCGCCGCCACCCTATCTCGAAGACGGTCGCCACCAACGCACCCCACAAACTTGGCCTAAAGTTAGTCCCACACACGGTGGCGCAATGCAATTATTTGCCGATCGCCACAACTATTCTCATCGGCAAATGTCACTTTCCGGAGCCGGCACGATTCTCGGGGCACCGGCTAGGCATATCGGAGCGAACTTGACATGGCAGCACTGCAAAGCAGTACGTTGGAAGCGATTGTCGGCAATCAGGCGCAGTTGCAGCGTAGTTGGCTTGAAGCTCTCGAAGCCAAGGGGGCGGCGCGTAATATCCGTGAACAGGACCTGCGCCAGGAGACCCGTGATTTCCTGCAATTGGTGATCGACGGCCTGGGCCGTGAGAGCAGCACCCACATTGGCGCCGAAGGCTGGGAGGAGACGCGCCGCTTCCTGGAAAAACTCTCTGCCAGCCGTGCGCAGGTCGGTCAGGAATCCCACCAGACCGCGTTCTTCATCTTTGCCCTGAAAGGGCCGCTGTTCGACCTGCTTCAAGCCCATTACCGCGAGCAGCCCGCGCTGCTGGCCGAACAGCTTTGGGAAATATCTTCACTGTTCGATGCCTTCGGGCTGCACACCATCCGCACCTACCAAAAAAACCGCGAGGCAGTGATCAAGCGTCAGCAAGAGGAACTGCTGGAGCTGTCCACCCCGGTGGTGAAACTGTGGGAGGGCGTACTGGCGCTGCCATTGATCGGCACGCTTGACTCCCAGCGCAGCCAGACGGTGATGGAGTCGTTGTTGCAACGCATCGTCGACACAGGCTCGGAAATCGCCATCATCGACATCACCGGTGTGCCGACGGTCGATACCCTGGTGGCCCAGCACCTGCTCAAGACCGTAACCGCCATCCGCCTGATGGGCGCCGACTGCATCATCAGCGGCGTGCGCCCGCAGATTGCGCAAACCATCGTGCACCTGGGCCTGGACCTGGGCACCCTGACCACCAAGTCCAACCTGGCCGATGCGCTGAAACTGGCGCTGTCGCGCCTGGGTACCACTGCTGGCGAGCGAGTGTGAGGCAATGGAGCGTATCCCCATATTGCAAATGGGCGAGTTCCTGCTGGTGACCATCCAGGTCGACATGCATGACCAACTGGCACTGCGCCTGCAGGACGATCTTACCGATCGCATCGAACACACCAGCGCCCGGGGCGTGCTGATCGACATCTCGGCGCTGGACATGGTCGATTCGTTCATCGGCCGCATGATCGCCACTATTTCGGGGTTGTCACGGATCATGGATGCCGAGACCGTCCTGGTCGGCATGCAGCCAGCGGTCGCGATCACTTTGGTGGAGCTCGGGCTAACCCTGCCCGGGGTCAGCACTGCACTCAATGTCGATCGTGGCATGCACCTGTTGCGCAAGCGGGTAGGCCGCCCATGACCATTCGCGAGCATGGCAGCCAGCCGGTACGCATCGAACAGGACGTCGTGCTGGCCCGCCAATTGACGCGCAAGCTCGCCAGTGACTGCGGCATGCGCCTGGTCGACCTGACCAAGCTGGTCACGGCCGTCAGTGAACTGGCCCGCAATACCGTGGTGTACGGCGGGGGTGGCGACATGGACTGGGAGGTCATCGAAGAGGCCGGCCGTACGGGTGTACGTCTGGTCTTCCGGGATGAGGGGCCAGGCATTGCCGACATCAAACTGGCGTTGACCGATGGCTGGACATCCGGCAGTGGCTTGGGCCTGGGCCTGACCGGGGCGCGACGCCTTGTCGATGAGTTCGAGCTGGATACCGCTCCCGGGCGAGGCACCCGGGTAATGATCACCCGATGGATATGAACCTGACTGCAAGCCTGACCCAGGTCCTGCGCATTGACGATGCTACCCAGGTCGGGCACGCCCGACGGGTCGTGCAGAAACTCGCCGAACAGCAGGGCTTTGACGCCACCGATGCGGGCCGGGCGGCCATTGTCGCGACCGAACTGGCCAGCAATGTGCTCAAGCATGCCAAATGCGGCGAACTGCACCTGCGCGTGCTTGGCCCTGCCAGCCAGCCTGGCATCGAACTGATGGCGGTGGATCGCGGCCAAGGTTTCGACCTCAACCATTGCCTGGTCGACGGTTACTCCACCGGCGCAACCGCGGGTATTGGCCTGGGCGCTGTCAGCCGCTTGGCGCAGGTATTCGATGTGCACAGCGATGCCCAAGGGGCCGTGGTGCTGGCGCGCCTTTATAAACAGGCTGATACGCCCAGGGACATTCGCCTGGGTATCAGCCAGCATTCGCTGCATGACGACCCGGCCTGCGGTGATACGTGGCACGTGACGCTCGGCGAGCAGCGTTTGAGTGCGTTGCTGATCGACGGCCTGGGCCATGGCGAGGAGGCTGAACGCGCCGCCAAGGCCGGTGCCCAGGCGTTCGCCCAGAGCCCGTTCAGTGCACCGCTTCATCTGCTGGGCGAATTGCACCAGGCCATGGCAGGTACGCGCGGTGGGGCTGTTGCGATTGCCCAGTATGAAGGGGGGCACGACAGCGTGAAGTTCATCGGCATCGGTAACATTGGCGCAACATTGGTCGGTGGCGATAGACCGCGTGGCCTGGCCTCTCACCCGGGCATCGTCGGTGGTCAGTACCGCAAGGGGCAAGTGTTCGACTACGCTCATGTGAAGGGGAATCTGTTGATCATGTTCAGTGACGGCCTGCAATCTCGCTGGAACCTCCAAGCCTACCCGGGCCTGGTGCACCGCCACCCGGCCGTGATCGCTGCGGTACTGCATCGCGACTTCTGCCGTGGGCGGGACGATGTGACTGTGCTGCTGCTCGACCTGGAGACCGTGCATGCCTGAGTCAACGCCCGAAAACCGCGCCGCGCAGGCTGCCTGTGTGGCACGCCTGCAGGCCGAAAATGAAGCGCTGCGCGCAGAACTGGAAGAAACCAACCAGGGGGTGCTGGCGCTCTACGCAGAGCTGGACACCCAAGCCGAGCAGTTACGCCAGGCATCGGACCTGAAAAGCCGCTTCCTTTCCTACATGAGCCATGAGTTCCGCACGCCGCTGGGCTCGATCCTGAGCATCACCAGCCTGCTCGCCGATGAGGTGGACGGGCCGCTGAGCAAGGAGCAGCAATTGCAGGTGGCCTTCGTCAGCATTGCAACGCGCGAACTCAGCGACATGGTCGACGACCTGCTCGACCTGGCCAAGATCGAGGCCGGGCGTATCACCATCTCGCCAGCCTGGTTCGACATGCTCGACCTGTTCGCCGCCTTGCGCGGGATGTTCCGGCCGATTGTCGACACCGGTAGCGTGGACCTGATCTTCGAAGAGCCGGAGGGGTTGCCGCGGATCTACACCGATGACAAGAAACTGGCGCAGATCCTGCGCAATTACATCGCCAATGCCCTCAAGTTCACCACCCGCGGTGAGGTGCGGGTGTCGGCGCAACTGCTGGGCAGCGACCAGATCCGTTTCGCTGTCACCGACACCGGCATCGGCATCGCCCCTGAGCTGCTGGGTGGCTTGTTCGAAGACTTCGCCCAGATCGACTCGCCGCTGCAAAAACGCCTGCGCGGCACCGGCCTTGGTCTGTCACTGTGCAAACGCTTCGCTGCCTTGCTGGACGGCGAGGTGGGGGTGGAGAGCGTGCCGGGCGCCGGTTCCACGTTCTTTGTCATCATTCCGCTGGCTTTGGCTCAGGAGGGCGCTGATGAACCCTGACATTCGCCTGCTCATCGTCGACGACAACGCAGCCACCCGCTATGCCCTGCGCCGGCGCCTGGCGTTGCATGGCTACCAGATCCTCGAAGCGGGCACCGGTGGCGAGGGGTTGACACTGATCCACAGTGAGCAGATCGATGGGTTGATCCTGGATGTCAACCTGCCCGACATGAGCGGCTTCGATATTGTCCGGTTGCTCCGTGCCGACCCTGAGACCGCCTTGCTGCCGGTGATTCACGTGTCGGCGGCGTCGATCCAGACCGGCGACATCATTACCGGGCTCGATGCCGGTGCCGACGCCTACTTGGTGCACCCGGTGGACCCGGATGTACTGGTCGCCACCCTGCGGACCCTGATGCGGGTGCGCGATACCGAGCGGGCACTGCGCGCAAGCGAGGCCAACTTCCGGGAAATTTTCAACAATGTGTCGGCACCGATCGCCGTGCTCGATGCCGGGCTCAAGGTGCATGAGTGCAACCGTGCATTTGCCCAGCTGATCCAGGACAACCGCAACCCCGACACACTGCAGGAGTGCTTTGTCGACGGCCAGCATGCCGCCATTGTCGCCTTGCGCCAGCACATGGCCGATGGCCGGCGCTGGCGTGGCACCCTGGGCATGAGCGTGCGCGGCCTGCAACGCGACACCGAATGGCAGCTCTCGCCCTACCGGGCGCCGGGGTTATGCCTGGTGTTTGTCGAGGACGTCACCGAGCATCGCCACCGTGAGCGCTCGCACCTGGCGCGCCTGGACGACGCCAATACCCGCCTGGCGCGGGAAATGGCGCAGCGGGCGCAGACCGAGGCGCAATTGCTGCAATTGCAGAAGATGGATGCCCTGGGCAGCCTCACAGGCGGGATCGCCCATGATTTCAACAACCTGCTGACCGGTATCATTACCAGCCTGGAACTGATCCGCAAACGGGTGGGGCAGAACCAACTGGAGAAAATCCCCACCTACGCAGACGCTGCGCTCAGTTCGGCCATGAGCGCGGCATCGCTGACCCACAGGCTGTTGGCGTTCGCACGTCAGCAACCGCTCGACACCCGCCCAGTGGACGTCAACGAACGGGTTCGTTCGCTTGAAGAGCTGATCACCCGCACCATTGGCGAACGTATCGTGCTGCAGCTGGCGCTTTCCAGCGAGCCGACGATTGCCCTGGTCGACCCGATCCAGCTGGAGAGCGCAGTGCTCAACCTGGTGATCAACGCCCGTGATGCCTTGGCCCAGGGTGGGCATATCTGGGTCAACACTGCCGCGAGTTGGTCGCACGGCAATGCCTACCTGCAAGACGGCCCCTATGTGGCGGTGACCGTACGCGACGATGGCGCTGGCATCGAGCCTGAGGTTTTGGAAAGGGTCTTCGACCCCTTTTTCACCACCAAACCGGTCGGCCAAGGTACCGGGCTGGGGTTGTCGACCATCTACGGCTTTGCCCGCCAATCGAGCGGGCATGTGTCGATCCGCAGCGTGCCAGGGCAGGGCACCGAGGTGACGTTGATGTTGCCGGCCAGTAGCCGTCAGGTGGCCTGTGAGGAGCAAGCGTCGCCGTTGAACCACCAGGGCGCCGGCGAGCATGTGCTGGTTGTCGAAGACATGGCCTCGGTACGCCTGTCGGTGGCAGAAGTGCTGGCCGATGCGGGTTATCGTTGCACCTTGGCGGAAACCACCGAACAGGCGCTGGACTGCTTGCGTGAAGACGCCAGTATCGAATTGCTCTTGACCGATGTCGGGCTGCCAGGCATGAGCGGCCGCGAACTGGCGGATATGGCGCGTAGTTACCGCCCGGCGCTACCGGTGCTGTTCATAACCGGCTACGCCGAGACTGCGCTGGATCGTCAGGCGTTCCTGGATACCGGGATGGACCTGCTGATCAAACCGTTTCAGGTCAGTGACCTGCTCCATAAGGTGCGAATAGGCCTTGGGTAGCGCAGGGCGCATCTGCTTGCCGCGCAGTTAGACTGTTTTCGTCGTTGCGCCCAGGCGATGAGCGGTGATAAACCAGATAGCTGAATTCACGTCTGTCAGCCATGTTCTTAGCTTGGCATCTGCTGCTATGTTACGTGACGTCTGGCACAGCGGCGCAACCGTTTCAGCGTGCATCTCAACCAGCTTTGGATATCGTCCCCATGCATCAAACCCCTGACGAAACGATTCGCGCCGCGTTGCAGAAGTCGCACGCCAGGCTTCATCGCCAGCATGAACTGGTGGTCGAGTACGGCGTCATGTCACTCAAGTCGTCTGACCTGGATACGTTGCTGACCCAAGCCTGCTCTGCCGTGGCCAAGGGCATGGACACCCGCTTTGCCAAGGTGCTTACGCCGATACCCGACAGCGATGAGTTTTTGCTGTCCCATGGTGTGGGTTGGGATGACGCTGATATCGGGCACGCCACGGTGGGTGGCGATATCGCCAGCCCTGCGGGCTACGCCATCTCGACCTACAGGCCTGTGCTGTCGAACCATCTGGGGCAGGAGCAACGTTTCAGAACCCCCTCGCTGCTCAAGAAATACGGCATCGAGCGAGCGATCAACGTGCCTATTCGAGGCACCACCGCCCCCTTTGGTGTACTCGAAGCGGACAGCAGCAATGGCGAAGACTTCATCGAAAGCGACCTGGTGTTCCTGGAAGGCATTGCCAATGTCATCTCCATGGCGGTGGAAAGGATCACGGCAGGCGCAGAAATGCAGTCTACGGACCCGTATTCCGAAAGTGTGCTGAACGCCAGCCCTGACTGCGTGAAAATCCTCTCGGCGAGCGGCGATATCGAGTTCATGAACGATGCTGGCATGTGCCTGTTGCACATCGGCGACCTCGCTCAGATACGTGGGGTGGCGTGGCCGCAGATCTGGCCAGATGAATCCCGCAGTGTGGTGCTGGACGCTATCAGAAGAGTAGCGGGTGGGGAGTCAGCGCGCTTCGAGGCGTTCTGCCCGACCCTGCAGAATGAGCCGAAATGGTGGGATGTGACGGTGGCGCCAATATTTGGCGAGCAGGGCGAATTTGCAAAGATTATTGCCGTGTCGCGTGACATTACCGAACGTCGGCATCATGAAGCCCAATTGTTATCGTTGATCGATGCACAAAATACCAAGTTGAATAAAACCGACCTGCACCTGGAAGAAATCCACCACCGGGTGAAGAACAGCCTGCACTTGGTCAACACCTTATTGCTGTTGCAGGCAAACATGGCCGCTGATGAAGCGGTCAAACTGCAACTGGAAACAGCCGCGACCCGGGTATTGACCATTGCCAGCGTCCATGAGCGTCTTTATCAGAATGCTGAAACGCAACACGTGCGCGTCTCGGATTATCTAGAGGCGCTACTGGGTGATCTGGGCAAGGCATTGGCCGACCGCAAGATAGTGCTGCATGCTGACACGTTCATTCTTGCGCCCGAAAGAATGGCGCCACTGGGCCTGGTGATATCCGAACTGATCACTAACTCGCTGAAGTATGGAAGAGGCACGGTGGATGTCAGCGTAATGGGCCACGGTGATCATGCCCTGATCACGGTATCGGACGAGGGCGATGGCTTTCCGGAGTCTTACCCCAAACCTACCGGTACCGGGCTGGGCATGCGCCTGGTAAAAAGCTATTCGGGCTATGGCAGCCTGGCGATCACGGTGGATCGCAGTGAACGTAAAAGCACGATTCACGTGCGCTTCAAACTCTAGCGACATGCGCCTGCGTTCTGGCCCCAGGGCAGCAATGCCACCCCGGGGTCAATGGCATCAACGATTTTTGTCCTGGTGCTGCGTATCGCCTTGATCGGCTTGACCGCCGCCCATACGGCCAGGGTCAGACGGGTTTTGCCCGGTGGGTTGATCAGTACCTGCCTGACCTCCCTTGCTACCGGTGTCGCTGGAGCGTTCCCAATCCTTGTTCATCTTGTCTTCAGGCTTTTGCCCAGGTTGCTGGCTGCCTTTTTGTTTGTCGGGCATGTCACCGCCTGCACCCTGGCCACCTCTTTGGCCTGCATCGCCGGCCTTGGAGTCGGCGTTGTCGCCTTGATTTGCGCCCCTGTCCTGATTGTTAGCCATGACCGCATACCTCTATTCGAACACAGGAAGGTCTGTGTTCAGTTGTGACTCCGTGACCGTTTGAGGCTGTTCATTTATTGCGCCAGATTCAGACAAAACGCCTGAACAACTGGGGGAGCGGCATTTGTGGCTCCAATAGCCTCGGTGCTGTTGGCATTGGAGGCTGCGAATTAAAAAACTTTGCATGAGTCGTCTTGAGTCTTTGTCATAGTCAGACTAATACTAAAGAACTGCCGGAAGAGGGCTGATCATGCATAGGCGATTTGTTGTGGTTCCCGCCGTACCTCGTCAGAAAGAGATCTTGCCTCGGCGCATCGGTTTCCCCAGTGCCCTGGGCGAGGGCTACGACTTATACGACACACAAGACAAGATCCGCCTCAGTTTGAGTTTTTCAACACGCGCCGAAGCCGAGTTCGAATGTGCAACCCGCAACACTTACGACGATGCCAATGATGTGAACTTCGCCGGCAGCGGTTGAGCTGGCAAAGGCCAGGGCATTTCACAGCACAGGCTTGCCGCCCGTTACTGCGTAGCGCGCGCCAGAGATATAGCTGGCCTCATCGGACCCGAGCAATACGTACACCGGCGCCACCTCGACGGGCTGCCCCGGCCTGCCCATCGGGTAGCCCGAGCCAAAGTTCTTCACAGCCTCATCGGGCATGGTCGCCGGGATCAGCGGCGTCCAGATTGGCCCAGGGGCAACGCTGTTGACCCGGATGCCCTTGTCTGCCAGCAATTGCGCCAGGCCTGCAGTGAAGTTGGCGATGGCGCCTTTGGTGGCGGCATAGGCCAGCAACTTGGGCGAGGGGTCATCGGAGTTGACCGAACTGGTGTTGATGATCGAGCTGCCTTTGGGCATCGACGGCAAGGCCCGTTGGCAAATGCGGAAGATAGCAGTGATATTGACATCAAAGGTCATCACCCACTCGTCATCGTCGATTTCATCCAGCGACTCATGTGCCATCTGAAACGCCGTGTTGTTGACCAGGATGTCGATACGGCCAAATTGCGCCACGGTCTTGTCGACGATGTCGTAGCACTGCTGTTTTTGCCGCAGGTCACCGGGCAGCAGCAGGCATTGCCGGCCTGCGGCCTTGACCCAGCGCGCGGTTTCCTGGGCATCGTCGTGCTCATCGAGATAGGCAATGGCAACGTCTGCCCCTTCGCGGGCATAGGCAATAGCCACCGCACGGCCGATGCCGCTGTCGGCACCGGTAATCAGCGCGATCTTGCCATCGAGCCGGCCGCTGCCGGTGTACGTCTGCTCGCCACAATCGGGGTAGGGCTCCATCTTGCGTTGAGCGCCTGGCACGTTTTGCGGCTGTGACGGGAAGGGTGGGGTGGGGTAGTCGCGCATGGCAGAAGCTCCTTCAGCTGAGAACGTTCATACCGATTCGAAAGGGGTGTAGCGCGAGTGTTGGAGTGGATGCCGGGTTTCAACGACGGACGGTCAGGCCAGGCAGATACACTGAATTTTTCGCTCGCTCGATGGTTCTATCGCTGAACAGCCCGCATTTCGCGCAAGGCTTAACGACACTGGAGCCTGCAAGTGCCTCGTATCATCACGCCATCGACGCCTGAACATGAGATCGAGGAAAAGAATGCAAGAATGTTTGGTACCGCCAAGGAACGTCTTGATTTCTATCGAAGGGAAATCCAGTACGAAACCACCATCCTGGCCAACCGTACCGACGCCTATCTTGCTGCACAGTCTTTTCTGGTGATTGCGTTCGTGTCATCCATGGGCAACCTGAACCAGAGCTGGGGTGAGATGTTCACCCTGATCGTGCCTGCCTTTCTCGCGCTGCTGGGTGTTTTGAGTTCGCTCAATGCCTGGCCGGGTATTCGCGCTGCCTATCGGATCATCGATCACTGGCAGCTCAAGCAAAGCCACCTGCTGCGCAGTGAGCCGATGATGGGCTTGGCCTATGACGAATCGCCGCTGTTCTGTGAGGCTGAAACCTCCCGGGCAGGGCATCGAAAATCCCTGCTGTTCTCACTTCGCACGCCTTGGATCTTTCTCGGCTTCTGGGTGCTGCTGGGCACTTACGCGGTGTACATCCAGCTGGCCTGATCGGTTGGGGAGGGCGGGGCTTGATTGCACCGCCCTCATCAGCGCTATGCGAAGTCGCTGCCCAGGGTTCCGGGTGCCGCCCCCGGAACAAGAATGACTTTTCGGCAACTGTCCTGTTTCTGGTCGAACAGCTTGTAGCCAAGGGCTGCTTCTTCCAGGGCAAGTCGGTGCGTAACGATCATCTCCGGTTGCAGGCGCCCGGCCTCGATATGTTCCAGCAGTTCAGGCAGGTACTTGTGCACATGGGTCTGGCCCATCTTGAACGTCAGGCCCTTGTCGAACGCGTCACCGAACATGAAGGCATGAATGAAGCCGGCATACACCCCGGGCACGCTGACCACGCCGCCGCGACGCACGGCAGCGATGCTTTGGCGCAAGGCCTTGCCGCTGCTGCCCTCGATCTTCAGCGCCGTCATCACGGTTTCTGCGGTGCTGCCCTTGGCCTCGAAGCCGACTGCATCGATCACGGCATCCACACCGCGCATCCCCGGTGTGTGGCGGATGATGCTGTCGGCCGGGTCGTCATCCTGCTCGAAGTTGATCGGGACAACCCCGTAAGCCTCTTGGGCATACGCCAGGCGGTAGTCATTGTCATCGACCATGAACACGGTCTGTGCCCCAAGCATTCGCGCACAGGCAGCGCTCAGCAGCCCCACCGGCCCGGCACCGTAGATTGCCACCGACGAACCCGGGCCGACTTCAGCATTGATCACCGCCTGCCAGGCGGTCGGCAGGATATCGGAGAGAAACAGCACCTTGTCATCGGCCAGGTCGGTGGGCACTTTGAACGGGCCGACATTGGCTTTGGGCACGCGCACATAGTCGGCCTGCCCGCCAGGAATGCCGCCATACAGATGACTGTAGCCAAACAAGGCAGCCCCCGGTGGGATGCCTTTCTTGTTGACGATGGAGCCGCGCCCCGTATTGGTGGTTTCGCACGCGGCAAACAGATCGTGCTGGCAGAAGAAGCAATTGCCGCAGGCGATGACGAAGGGGATCACCACACGGTCGCCAACCTGCAGGTGGGTGACGTCCTTGCCGGTGGCCTCGACGATGCCCATGAATTCGTGGCCGAAGATATCGCCCGATTCGGTCTGCGGGATCTTGCCCCGATAGAGGTGCAGGTCCGAGCCGCAGATGGCGGTGGCCGTCACCCTGAGGATGATGTCGTCCGGCTCCTGAAGGCTGGGGTCAGGCACGGTATCGACCCGGACATCGTTGGCTCCGTGATAGGTCAACGCTCTCATGGCATGCATCTCCTGCAGTGGTGGATGTACGAGGCTAAGCAGAGGAAACTGGCGGGCACGGCAAAGTTCAGACCAACAGGTTCAGCGGCGACTTCGACCGTTGATAGTTCTGAATGAACCTATCTTGCTGCCGACGGCTCGATTGTCAGAAGCGCGCGGGATGACCGGGATGAATGCGTTTACACAGCAGGCAGGGCTGGCGCAGCGCCGCCTCGAAGCCATCAACCGATGGTTCCAGCATTTCGACGACCAGCAATTGCGCCGCGATTGCCCCAGCAGCTATCACGAGCAGCTGCTACGCCAGGCCGATGAAATGGACCGCTTGCACCTGATCGAATGGCAAGAGTGGCGTGACTTGCGGCGCCTGGCCGATTGGGCCTTTCTCAAGGCGGTGGCGGGCCTGGATTATCATGCTTTTCATACCCCCGTTGTGCATGCATACGGGCGTGTTACAGCGCCGGCACCTCATTCAGGAACACCAGTATGATTGATTTTCAGGTCGCCTGAGTGGCTGCCAGCCCGGCGCGGTTTGAGGCCGATACAAAACCTGGCGGCACGGCTGCAGCGCAGCCATGCCGCGGGGGGGCCGACCTGGTGCATCTTCGACAATACCGCTTCGGGCGCAGCCTTGGGCAATGCCCTGACAACGCTGGCCTGCCTGAGCTGAGGGCGTGCTACAGCAGCTTATCGAGCGTGATCGGAAATTCCCTCACCCGCTTGCCGGTGGCGTGGTAAATGGCGTTGGCCACCGCCGCTGCCACCCCGACCACACCGATTTCCCCCACGCCCTTGGAGCCCAGCTCGTTGACGATGTCGTCGTGCTCTTCGACGAAGATAACCTCGATTTCACCGCTGTCGGCGTTTACCGGTATGTGGTATTCCGCCAGGTTGTGGTTGAGGATTCGCCCCAAGCGGTGATCGGTTTGCGTCGCTTCGTGCAATGCCATGCCGATACCCCAGATGACACCGCCGAGGATCTGGCTGCGTGCGGTCTTGGGGTTGACGACGCGGCCCGCTGCCACAGCGCTGACCACCCGGGTGACCTTGACCGAGCCCAGGTCTTCATCGACCTGCACCTCGACGAACACGGCGCAATGGGTCGCGGTGGCGAAGGGTTTGCGCTTGGCGCTGGGCGCTGCTTCGACCTGCACCTCGAAAAACCCCTCGGGGGCACTGGCCACGATGTCCGCAAGTGCAAGGCGGTGGTTGCCTGCCTGTAGGTAGCCGTCAGCGAACGTGATTTTTTCAACCGGCGCTTTACCGACCTCAGGGTAATGCTGGCGTGCATGCGCAAGCACCTTGCTGCGCAGGGCCAGGCACGCCTGGCGCACGGCCGAACCTACCGACGACACCGTGAAAGACCCACCCTGCAGCGGCGCGGTCGGCAGCGAAGAGTCCCCCAGCACAAAGGTCACGTCTTGCACACGGGCGCCAGCGGCGTCGGCCGCGATCTGCGTCATGACGGTGTAGGTGCCGGTGCCGATGTCGGTAGTCGCGCTGCTGACGGTCAAATGCCCTGCGCCATCGATGCGCGCCTTGGCACTGGCTTTCATCTGCATGGCCTCCCAGACCCCGCCTGCCATGCCCCAGCCAACCAACTGCTGCCCATGGCGCATGCTGCGGGGTTGTGGGCGGCGGTTGCCCCAGCCAAAACGCTGGGCACCCTGGTCATAGCAGGCCAACAGCTCCTTGCTCGAATAGGGTTTGCCCTCGTTGCCATTGATGGCGGCGAAATTGCGACGGCGCAGCTCAAGCGGGTCGATGTCGGCTGCGCACGCCAGCTCATCCATGGCGCATTCCAGGGCGATCATCCCGGACGCGGCGCCCGGTGCGCGCATGTCCAGCGGGGTGTACACATCCAGGGGCGCAAGGCGGTAGCTCAGGGCAACGTTGTCGCACTGGTAGAGCATGCCGCTCCATTCCACCAGGTGCTCGGTGAAGTCCTCGAAGCGTGAGGTCTGGCCAAGCGCGTCATGGGCAATCGCCAGCAACCGCCCCTGCGAATCGGCCCCCAGGCGCAGCCGTTGCTGGGTGCGGGGCCGGTAGCCGAAGGTGAACATCTGCTGGCGGGTAAGCGTGACACGCACCGAACGTTGCAGGTGCAAGGCCGCCATCACCGCCAGGGGCAGCTGGTACTGCGGGCGCAACCCCGAGCCGAAGGCACCGCCGACGAACGCTGCCAGCACCCGGACTTTTTCCTTGGGCAGGTCGAATACCTTGTGCAGGTAGTCCTGGCAATTTTGCGTACCTTGGGTCTTGTCATGGATTTCCAGGCTGCCGTCGGCCTGGTACAGCACCGTCGAAGCATGGGGCTCCATCGGGTTGTGGTGTTCGTTGGCAGTGAGGTAGGTCGCGTCTACCTGCACCGCGGCGTTGGCAAACTGCCCGGTAAAATCGCCGCGAGGGGCGGGCGTTTCGGCGGGTGACGGGTGCGTTTTGTCGAGTACGCTGGCCAGGTCGGTTTCATGGGGTTCTTCGAGGTACTCGACCTTCACCAGCGAGCCTGCATACCTTGCCAGCTCCAGGCTTTGCGCGACCACCAGCGCCAGGGGCTGGCCGCTGTACAGCACGCGATCGTTGAACAACGGCCGAAATGGCGTGCCCTCGGCCGAGTCGGCGTCACTGTAATCGTCGTCGTAGCTGGAAACGCGAGGGCGATGGGCATGGTCCAGCACGGCGATTACCCCCGGCACGCTCAGTGCCTGGGCAGTGTCGATGCTCAGCACCCGCCCACGGGCGATCGTGCTGGACACCACGCTGCCATGCAGCAACCCGGCCTCTGGGTACTCGCCCGCATAGCGCGCCTGCCCGGTGACTTTCGCCACACCGTCGACACGGTCCATGGCCGTGCCCACTACCGCTGTTTTGATGTTCATGAAGTTGCCCCCCTGGCTTTTGCCCCGAGCGCCGCATCGCTTAATGCGCGCACGATGGCACGTTGCGCGAGGGGCACCTTGAAGCCGTTGTGGGCCAAGGGTTCTGCCCCTTGCAGCAGGACGTCGGCCGCTTGGGTGAACAGCGCCTGCGTGGGCGCCTGGCCGATCAACGTGCGTTCGACAGCCGGGTCTCGCCAGGGCTTGTGGGCCACGCCACCCAGCGCCAGGCGTGCGTCCTGGATCACGCCGCCATTGAGGTTCAACCCGGCGGCAACCGATACCAGTGCAAACGCATAAGACGCCCGATCGCGGATCTTCAAATAGCGGTAGTGGTCTTCGAACGTGGGGGGCGGCAGTTCGAGGGCGGTTATCAGCTCATCGGCGGCCAGTTGATTGTCGCGCTCCGGTGCGTCCCCGGGCAGGCGGTGGAAGTCGGCGAAGGGTATCTGGCGTTTGCCGGCCCGGCCCTGCACATGGACCACGGCCTCGAGCGCTGCCAGCGCCACACACATGTCCGAAGGGTGTGTCGCAACGCAGGCATCGCTGGCACCGAGGATGGCGTGGATACGGTTCAGGCCTGTGCGCGCCGGGCAGCCGCTGCCTGGCTCGCGCTTGTTGCAGGGTGTGCCGGTGTCATAAAAGTAGTAACAGCGGGTACGTTGCAACAGGTTGCCGCCGGTACTGGCCATGTTCCGCAACTGCGGCGAGGCGCCTGCCAGAATGGCCTCGGCCAGCAGGGGATAGTGCTGTTCGATCACAGAGGCCCAGGCCAGCTCGGCATTGCTGACCAGTGCGCCGATCAGCACGCCACCGTTCGCGGAGGCCTGAATACCGTTCAACCCGAGGCCTGTTATGTCGATCAGGCGCTCGGGGCGCACCACGTTTTCTTTCATCAGGTCGACGAGGTTGGTGCCACCGGCGATGAAACGTGAGGACACGTCGGCCAGGCCGACGGCTTCGCCGACCGATGCCGGCTTGTGGTAGCTGAACGGCGTCATGCGCGCGGCCCTCCCGGCAGGTTGGCCTTGGCGCGCATCAGCGGCAGTGCTTCTTCCACCGCCGCGATGATGTTGCTGTAGGCCCCGCAGCGGCAGAGGTTGCCGCTCATCTGCTCGCGAATGGCTTCGCGCGTGCAGGCGCGCCCTTCTTCTGCCAGGCCAACGGCGGAGCAGATCTGGCCTGGGGTGCAGTAACCGCACTGGAAGGCATCATGGGTAATGAATGCGCGCTGCAGGGGGTGCAGTTCGTCACCCTCGGCCAGGCCTTCGATGGTGACCAGGTCAGCGCCGTCACACATGACGGCCAGGGTCAGGCAGGCGTTGACGCGTTTGCCGTCCCGTAACACCGTGCAGGCACCGCATTGGCCATGGTCACAGCCTTTCTTGGTGCCGATCAGGTCCAGTTGCTCGCGCAGTAGGTCGAGCAGTGTCGTCCAGGGGTAAACCTGCAGCGACCTGGCCTGGCCGTTGATCGTCAGGCGGAGGGGGTGTGCTTCGCCACTCTGGGGGGAGTTTGCGCTCATTGGGTGTCCTCACGATTGGGGGTCGCACAGTCGACTGCGTCTACGGTGTGCGACTGACCCTGGCGGGCAAACGTTCAGCGTTTCTGCCCAGCTGCCGTCACTTCTTCCCCGGTAACACCGAACTGAGCACCTGCTTGGCCGTCTGCACGATGACCCCGGCCTGGTCAGGGTCGCCCTTGAGCAAGGTACTGGCGAATTTCTTCGCCTGTTCCAGCTTGATATGCGGCGGCAGGGGCGGCACGTTGGGGTCGGTCTTGAACTCGATCAGCACCGGGCGATCGGCGTTCAGTGCGCGTTCCCAGGCGGCTGCGATGTCTTCTTCACGGTCGACGAAAATGCCCTGCAAGCCGATGGAGATTGCGAACAGGTGGTAGGGCACGTCGGGAATCGACTGCGACGCTTCGAACTTGGGGTCGCCTTCCATGACCCGCTGTTCCCAGGTGACCTGGTTGAGGTCCTCGTTGTTGAACACCGCACAGATCCATTGCGGGTTCTCCCACTGCTGCCAGTACTTGGCCACGGTGATCAGCTCGGCCAGGTTGTTCATCTGCATCGCGCCATCGCCGACCAGGGCCACCACCGGGCGCTGCGGATGGGCGAATTTCGCGGCAATGGCATAGGGCACGGCGGCGCCCATGCAGGCCAGGCCGCCGGACAATGAACACTGCATGCCTTGGCGAATCTGCAGGTCGCGCGCATACCAGTTGGCGCAAGAGCCGGAATCACTGGTCACAATGCTGTCGTCTGGCAGGCGCGGGGACAGCTCGTACACCACGCGCTGCGGGTTGATCGGCTCGGCATGGACCATGGCACGTTTGGCCAGGGTGTTGTCCCAGCGTGCGCGCCAGCCTTCGACCTTCTTGCGCCAGCGCCGGTCGGTCTTGTGTTGCAGCAGGGGCAGCAATGCACGCAAGGTCTCGCCAGCGTCACCGACCAGGTTGACCTCCATGGGGTAGCGCAGGCTCAGCATGTCGGGTTGCAGGTCGATCTGCACGCCACGGGCCTGGCCCTCCTTGGGCAGAAACTCGGCATAGGGGAAACCCGAACCGACCATCAGCAGGGTGTCGCATTCGTTCATCATCTGGTAGCTGGGCTCGGTCCCCAGCAAGCCGATGGCGCCGGTCACCCAGGGCAGGTCATCGGCTACTGCAGCCTTGCCCAGCAGCGCCTTGGCCACCCCAGCGCCCAACGTGTCTGCGATGGCGATGATTTCATCGGTTGCCTGCAAGGCCCCGGCGCCCACCAGGATGGCGACCTTGCGCCCGGCGTCGAGCACTTCGGCGGCGCGTTGCAGGTCGCTGTCATAGGGCACCACCTTGGGTTTGCTGTAGCCGATGCCCGAATGCACGGTGCCGTGGGCACGTGGCGGTTCGTGGTAGGGCAGGTCCTGCAGGTCATTGGGCAGAATCACCGCCGTCACCCGCCGCTCGCCGACGGCAGTGCGCACGGCGCGGTCGAGCAGGTGGCGTACCTGCGAAGGTGTGGAGGCCTGCTGGACGAATGCACCGGCCACGTCCTTGAACATCGACAGCAGGTCCAGCTCCTGCTGATAGTGGCCACCCAGTGCCGCCCGTGCCTGTTGGCCGACGATGGCCAGCACCGGCATGTGGTCCATGCGCGCGTCGTACAGGCCCGTGAGCAAATGCGATGCGCCGGGGCCTGAAGTGGCAATGCACACGCCCAGTTCGCCGGTGAACTTGGCGTGGGCACTGGCCATGAACGCGGCCATCTCCTCGTGGCGCGCCTGGATGAACTGGATCTTGCCGTTGGCCCGGCTCAGCGCGCCGAACACGCCATTGATGCCGTCGCCGGGGTAGCCGAAGATGCGCCGCACCCCCCATTGATACAAACGCTCCACCAGAAAGTCGCCTACCGTGCCCGTCATTGTCTGCTCCCGTGCTGTGGTCGATAGGGGTCTGGACTGGGCTTGCGCTGGGAAAGTTTCAACGGTGTGAACAACTGCTAGCGCGGCGGCTGGCGTGACGACCCCGCCGCTTCAACCATTGGCAGGGCAAGTGCCGCTTGACGACGCGGCGGCCTGGCTGATCAGGGCCGCCAGGCGCTTGACGTTGGCTTGCTGGGCAATCACCACGTCATCGATGCTGCTGCCAGCGGCGGTCTGCAAGGTGCTGCGGCAGGTCAGCTGGGTATTGGCTTCGCGGGCGCGCAAGCGCCACCTGGCGTCCAGCAGTGCGTACTGCCCCGGCAGTGAATCGAAGCGTTGCACATCCACGCGCAGGGACAGCTTGCGAGCGGGGCGGGTATTGCTCAGTTGGTCGACCAACGCGCTGCGCAGCTCATCCACCAGCGTGGCGCCCCACCACTGCGTCTCGAGAATCGCCAGGCTGCTGTCGCCCTGGCGGATCACCAGCTGTGGCCGGTCGACCTGTGGCGGAACGCTGACACTTTCGATCAGGATCTCGTCCGCGGCGTTGTGCGACGTGGGTGCCGGCTGCGCCGGCGTGAGGGTATGGAACTGGATCGGGTCGCTGCGGCAAGCGCCCAGGGCCAATAGCGCGACCAGCAGGGTAATCCTTGGCAGATGGGTCATGTTCAACACTCCTGTGGTCATTTGCGGGGCGGCCCTTGCAGGTCCATCGGCCCCGCGTTGTCCGGGCGGCCACGGATCAGCGACTCGGGGTTGCGGCCCAGGTAGTCGGCAAGCTCGCGCAGGGAGCGCGACATGCGCCCCAGCTCGTCGAGCGTCTGGGTCAGCTGTTCACGCTGTGGCGAGTCTTCGGCCAGGGTCGAATTGGCCGACTTCAGGGTATTGCTGACCTCTGCCAGGGTGTTCTGCACCCCTGGCAAGGTCCGTGCGTTGAACTGGGTCAGGCCCTTGCGCAGCTCTACCAGGTTGGCATCGAGGTTACCGGCAATACGCTCCAGCGGCAGCCGGTTGAGCTTGTCGACCATGGTCTGCAACTGCTCCTGAAGCAGCTCCAGGCTGCCTGGTATGGTCGGGATGACCACCGGGCGGGCCGTCGGGTCGAAGGCCACCTTCTCGGCTTTGGGGAAGAAGTCCAGGGCGATGTACAGCTGGCCGGTGAGCAGGTTGCCACTGCGCGCCTGGGCACGCAGGCCGTTGTCGATGAAGGTGCCGATCAGCTTGGCGGCGGAGGCTTCGTCATTGGGGTCGTGCTGCAGGGCCTTGATCATTTTCTCGTGCGCACGGCCCAGGCGCTGAGGGTAGATGACGATGCCGACATTCACCGGGAAACTGCGTTTGACTTCATCGTAGTCCAGGTTCACCGCGACCACTCGGCCAATCTCCACGCCCAGGAACTCGACCGGCGCACCGACCTTGAGGCCGCGCATCGCCTGGTCGAAGCGTAGCGCCAGGTACTGCGCCTTGCCGGCGGGCGGGGCCAATGCACCGGCCTGGTCGGCGAACAGTTCAAAGCGCTGGTTCTCGCTGGCGGCCGTGTCGTTCGGGTTGTAGTCCGGCGCGCGGAAGGCGATGCCGCCGACCAGGATCGACGACAACGACTCGGTTTTCAGCGCAAAACCATTGGCGCCGACCTCCACATCAATGCCGCTGGCGTTCCAGAAGCGTGTGTTGGCGCTCACGAAGGCGTCGTTGGGTGCATGGATGAAGATCTCCACGTCCACCCCTTTACCTTCCTGGTCGAGGGCGTAGGCGACCACCTGGCCGACCGGGATCTTGCGGTAATACACGGGCGAACCGATGTCCAGCGAGCCTAGGTCCTGGGTGTGCAGGGTGAAGTGCTTGCCGGGCTCGCCGTAGGTGATGGCCGGCGGGTTCTCCAAGCCGATGAAGTGCTTCACGCGGGTGCTCGACTGGCCGATGTCGGCGCCGATGTAATCGCCCGAAAGCAGGGTGTCGATGCCCGACACGCCACCGGCGCCGATGCGCGGGCGGACTACCCAGAACTTCGAGTCCTCGCGGGTGAAGCTCTCGGCCTGCTTGTCGAGCTTGACGGTGGCGTTGACGTTTTTCTGGTCGTCACTCAGGGCCACTTCGGTGACGTGACCGATCACCACGTTACGGTAACGTACCTCGGTCTTGTTGGCCGCCAGCCCCGCGCCGGTCTTGAAGGTGAGGGTGATGGTCGGGCCTTCCTGCATCAGGTTGTGCACGACCAGGGAAAGCCCGACCAGCACGGCCACGATGGGCACGATCCACACCAGGGAAAAGCCGAAGCGCCGAGTCTTGACCGGTGCAGGGCCGGGAATGGGCGGGCGGTCATTGCTGGATGGGGTCATCCATGAGCTCCTTGTCAGGTGGCGTGTCCCAGATCATGCGGGGGTCGAAACTCATCGCTGAGAGCATGGTGAACACCACCACCAGGCCAAAGAACAGGATGCCCGGACGCGGCTCGATGTCACCCAGCGATTGAAACTTCACCAGCGCCGCGACCAGCGCTACCACCAGCACATCGAGCATCGACCAATAGCCGATCAGTTCAACGAAACGGTAGAGCTTCGAGCGCTGCTGTTGCGCCCAGGTACTGCCGCGCTGGACGGTGATCAAGAGCATCGACAGGGCCACGAACTTCACCCCCGGCACAGCGATGCTGGCGATGAAGATGATCAGCGCAATGTCCCAGGCGCCGTGCTCCCAGAACTCCAGCACGCCGCTCATGATGGTGCTGTCGGCGCCGCTGCCGAGCATCATGGTGTTCATCACCGGCAGCACGTTCGCCGGTACATAGAAGGCCAGGGCGGCCAGCAGGTAAGCCCAGGTGCGGCCCAGGGAATTGGTCTTGCGCCGATGCAAAGGGGCGTCGCAGCGCGGGCACTGGTGCGGTTCGTCGTGCATGTCGCAGGCCAGGCCACAGCTGTGGCACAGGCACAGGTCAAGCTCGCTGGCGGTTGGTGGCCGGCTCATGGCATGTCCCACAAGTCACGAATATCGCGCCCGGCGATACGGATCATCAACAGGCTCAACACGGCCAGTGCGAGCAGGCCGATACCCGGCAGTACATCGAGCATACCGGCGAGTTTGAACACCGCCACCATCGCCCCCAGCAGGCACACTTCGAGCATGCTCCAGGGGCGCAAGGTCTCCAGCCAGCGCATGCACAGCTTGAACGCGGGGGAGCGGCGGGCGGTGAGGGCAAAACCTAGCACCCAGATGAGCAACAGCAGCTGGAAGGCGGGGGCGATGATGATCGAAATGGCCGCGACCATGGCCATGAAGGTAATCGGCCCCTGGCTCAATGCCAGCACCGAGTCCCATAACGTGGCACTGTTTTTAAGCCCCTGCAGGCTGATGCTCATCACCGGGTAGAAGTTGGCAAACAACCACAGCACCGCAGCCGTGAAGCTTAATGCCAGGCGTTGTTCCACCGTCAAGCCGTTGTGCCGCTGCAGCACACCGCCGCAGCGCGTGCACACGGTTTTCTGATGTTTGGCGAGCAATGCCTTCTGATAAACGCAATCGCAGTGCTCGCAGATGATCAATTGCTCGGGTGTGGACATCATGATGCTCTGATCAACCGGCAGTGAGGCCTTTCTGAATATAGAAGCGCTCTAGCATTAGGCAAATGGCCGGCGGACGAAACACGGATTGGCCCTTGGCTGGCCAGGGGGCGTACGCGGAGTGTTCGCCTTGGGGTTTTCAGTGCCTATGAGATCGAGCGCCGCCCGCGCGGCGCATCGCGACGCAAGGCCGCTCCTACATTTGTTTCGGGCCAGTGAGGCCAGTGGCATTTGCGCGCGACCGCCTTGTTTGTACGACGCGATATTGAGGGGGGCACCAAGGGGCCGCGCGCCAATGCCAGAGGAATAATTGGCCCGAAACAGATGTAGGAGCGGCCTTGCGTCGCGATGCGCCGCGCGGGCGGCGCTCGATCTCATAGGCGCTGAAAATGCCAAGCCTGGCACCTGCGGCGCTCGATCTCACAGGCACTGAAAACCCCAAGCCTGGCACCTGCAAGCCCTAACCCTATCTCGCGCCAAGCCCCAATCCGCCCCCCCTCTACACCCATCGAACCCCAAACCCGCTACCCAAGTAGCATTCGTCCCCCCGTGCGTCCTCCGTACACTCAAGCCTCAGACACCCCGCGCCGGAGACCACGATGCAGCAGGCCCAAAACGACGGTGTTGTCAGCGCCATGTCACAGGCAACCGACGCGCGGCTGGCGGCCCAGGACCTGGCGCGGCAACTGCTGCACCCGCACCTGGGCTTCGTGCTGTTCTTCTGTTCGGCCGAATACAATCTACGCGAGCTGGGCGAGGCCCTCGAACAAGGTTTCGGCGGCATCCGCCTGGTCGGTTGCACCAGTGCCGGCGAAATCACCCCGCTGGGCTACGGCCGCAATTGCGTGACGGCAGTGGGGTTCGATCATCGGCATTTCTCCATCGCCACCGAACTGATCGATGAAATGGAGCACTTCAGCCTGATCGACGCCCAACAGCGGGTCGAGCGCCTGGTCGGCACCTGCCGCAGCAATACCCTGGCGCCGATCAAAGGCCACAGCTTTGCCCTGACCCTGCTCGACGGTTTGTCCAGCCGCGAGGAGATGATCCTCGCCGCCCTGAGCGCAGCACTGGGGGACATCCCGCATTTCGGCGGTTCGGCCGGCGATGACAACTACCTGACCCGCACCCATGTGTACTTCGGCGGCGCCTTCCACAGCGGTGCGGCGGTGGTGGTGCTGGTCAACACCTGGCTCGATTTCGAAGTGTTCACCACCCACCACATCCTGCCGCGCCAGGAAAAGCTGGTGGTGACCGGCGCCGACAGTGCCCAGCGCCGGGTCTTCGAGCTCAATGCCGAACCCGCTGCCGAGGAGTACGCCCGGCACATCGGCGTGCCGGTGGCCGAGCTCGATCACCGGGTTTTCGCCGCCCACCCGCTGGCAGTACGTCTCCACGACCAGTACTACGTGCGGGCGATCCAGCAAGTGCACCCGGACCTGAGCCTGAGCTTCTACTGCGCGGTGGAGAACGGCATCGTGCTCACGGCCATGGCCCCAGGGCCACTGTTGCCGAACCTGCACAACGTGTTCGATGGCTTGCACCGGCGCCTCGGCCCGTTGCTGCTGACCATCGGCTGTGACTGCTTCCTGCGGCGCCTGGAGCTGGAAGCCCAGGGCTGCCTGGCGCAGGTCGGCGGGTTCTTGCGCGAGCAGCGGGTGATGGGCTTCAACACCTACGGAGAGCAGTTCAATGGCATGCACATCAACCAGACCTTCACCGGGGTCGCCATTGCCCGCAACCGAGCTGCGCTCAGCCGCTGAACTGCAGGCCGAGGTCGCCCGGCTGCAGCACGAAAACCATAAGCTGCAGCGGATCAATGGCGCACTGATCGAGCGCATCGAGTCCGGCGTGACGCGTGGCAACGACCCGTACGCGGCGTTCCAGCATTCGGTAGTGCTGGCCGAGCAGGTGCGTGAACGCACCGATGCCCTGAACCAGGCCATGGCCGAGCTCAAGGCCGGCAACCATCTGCTCGGCGAAGCCCGACTGCGGGCCGAGACGGCCCACCAGCACCTGATCGACGCCATCGAAAGCATCTCGGACGCCTTCGTGCTGTTCGATCAGAACCAGCGGATCGTGCTGTGCAACAGCCGCTTCAAGGCCTTCTGGGCCAACACCCGGGTGCGCATCATTGCCGGGATGCGCCTGGCCGAGGTCAAGCGGCTGATGACGGCCAGTGGCCTGTTCAGCGAAGAAACCCGCGGGCACGCCGACGAGCACCTGCTGTACCGGCTGTACAACGGGCGCTGGCTGCAAGTCAGTGAACGGCCGACCTGCGAAGGCGGGCGAGTGATCCTGTTTACCGATATCACCGAGGTCAAGCTCAGCGAAACCCTGCGCCGCGAGCAGGCCGTGGCACAGAAGTCGCACCTGTTGCAGCGGGCGGTGGACAACCTGTCCCAGGGGGTGGCCATGGTCAATGCCGAGGGGGTTCTGGAACTGTGGAACCGGCGTTTTCTGGAGCTCAGCGGCTTGGCTCCAGTCGCTGCCCACCGGCCCTTTGCCGAGGTGATCGGCGACAGCGAACTGAGCCTGTTGACCCCAGACAGCCGCGACGCCAACGGGCGGGTCATCCACGAGTGCGAACAACGCCTGTACGACGGGCGCATGCTGGAAATCCGTACGCATCCGCTGCCCACCGGCGGTTTCGTCAACACCTTCACCGATATCACCGAGCGCTACCAGCACGCCGAAGCCCTCAGCGAAAGCGAGCGCTGGATACGGCTGATTACCGACCATGTGCCGGCGCTGATCGCCTACCTCAATGCCGACCTGGTCTACGAGTTCACCAACAAGGTCTATGAACAGTGGTATTGCTGGCCGCGCGGCGTAATGCTCGGCCAGAGCCTGCGCGAGGCCCACAGCGAGCAGCATTACCAGCGCCTTGAAGCCTACGTGGCGCGGGCGCTGGCGGGGGAGAGCGTGACGTTCGAGCTTGCCGAAACCAACATCAACGATCAGGAGCGCTACATGCTGCGCTCCTACGTCCCCAACCGCCTGGCCAACGGTGAAGTGGTGGGGATCTTCGTGCTGATCCGCGACATTACCGAGCGCCGCAAGACCGCCGAGGCCCTGCACCAGGCCTACCAGAACCTGGAGCAACGGGTGCGCGAGCGCACCGCCGAACTGACCCGCCTCAACGACCAGCTGCTGCGCGAGATCGATGAGCGCAGCCACGCTGAATCGCGCTTGCGCGAGGCCAAGCGCGAGGCCGAGCAGGCCAACCTGTCGAAAACCAAGTTCCTGGCCGCCGTCAGCCATGATCTGCTGCAACCCTTGAACGCGGCGCGGCTGTTCACCAGCGCCTTGCTCGAGCGCCGCGAGCCGCAACAGAGTGTTCAGCTGGTGCGTAATGTCAGCAATTCCCTTGAAGACGTGGAAAACCTGTTAGGCACCCTGGTGGACATTTCCAAGCTTGATGCCGGGGTGATCAAGGCCGATATCGCACCCTTCGCCCTCAGCGAGCTGATGGACAACCTCGCCGCCGAGTACGCCCAGGTGGCGCGCAGCGAAGGGCTTGAGTTGCACTTCGTGGGCTGTTCGGCCGTGGTGCACAGCGACATCCAGCTGCTGGCGCGGATTCTGCGCAACCTGCTCAGCAATGCCATCCGCTACACCCGCAGTGGCCGCGTGGTGCTGGGCTGTCGGCGCCAGCACCGCGGCCTGTGGATCGAGGTGTGGGACAGCGGGATCGGCATCGCCGAAGAACGCTTTGACGAAATGTTCCAGGAGTTCAAGCGTGGCGATGTGCAGCGCCCGGACCAGGACCGAGGCTTGGGCCTGGGTTTGGCTATCGTGGAGAAGATCGCCGGCATCCTCGGCCATCGGATCCGTGTGCGCTCATGGCTCGGCAAGGGCTCGGTGTTCGCTGTCGAGGTGCCGCTGAGCGCCACCGCGCCCAAGCCACAGCCGAGCCTGGCAATCAGCGAGCCGATGCTCGAACGCCTGCGCGGGGCGCGGGTCTGGGTGCTGGATAACGACGCGGCGATCTGCGCCGGCATGCGCACACTGCTGGAAGGTTGGGGTTGCCGGGTGGTCACGGCACTCTCGGAGCAAGACCTGGCGCGCCAGGTGGACAACTACCACGCCGAAGCCGACCTGCTGATCGCCGACTACCACCTGGGCAACGGCTGCAATGGCGTTGATGCGGTGGCGCGGATCAATGCCCGCCGTGCGGTGCCGTTGGCGGTGATGATGATCACCGCCAACTACAGCAACGAACTCAAGCAACAGATCCGTGAGTTGGGCCACACCCTGATGCACAAACCGGTGCGGCCTATGAAACTCAAGACCGCGATGAGCCACCTGCTGGCCGGCAACGCCACGCAGCCTGATCAGCGGCGCAGGTAGTCGCCGAAGTCGATATCGCCGGCACTGAGGATCGCCTGTACACGATTGTGCACATTGAGTTTGCGCAGAATCGCCGAGACATGGGCCTTGACCGTGGTTTCGGCGATGTCCAGGGTGTAGGCGATCTGCTTGTTCGATTCGCCCTTGGTCATGCGTTCCAGTACCAGCAGTTGCTTGCGGGTCAGGGCCTGGAGCATCTCCGGCGGGAAGCTCGGGGCCTCGTTCAGGCGTCGGCTGGTGCCGGGCTTCTGGGCGCGGATGATGTCTGGGGGCAGGTAGACATTGCCGTTGAGGATCTGCTCGATCGCTTCGATCATCTGTGAGCGCGGCGAGGACTTGGTGATGAACCCCACGGCGCCATAGGTGATGGCCTGCAGCACGATCTGTTTTTCCTGCTCGGCCGAGACGATCACCACCGGTGTGGTCGGTGCTTCGTTGCGCAAGGTGATCAGGCCATTGAGGCCGTGCATGCCTGGCATGTTCAGGTCGAGCAGGATCAGGTCGAGGTCGTCATGCGCTTGGGTCAGCGCCAGGGCGCTGTCCAGGTCGGCAGTTTCCATGACTTCGCTGCCTTGGAAACCATCGCTGATGACGTTGTGGATGGCTTCGCGAAACAGTGGGTGATCGTCGGCAATCAGAATTTTGTACATGGCCTTTTCACCTCGTTGTTCTTGGATGGGGCGGGCACGCGTTCGCAGGCGGTCAGTTCAGGGAAAGGGCTCTGGCTGCGCGGCTTGCAGCGGCAGCTTGGCGTTTTGCCAGGCGTCCAGGCCATCGCGATACCAATACAGGTTCTTATAGCCCAGGGTCGCTGCGCGTTTTACCGCGTTCCAGCTTAACCAGCAATCGGCGCGGCAGTAAAAGACCAGCGGCTGATCCACATGGCCGCCGGTGGCTTTTTGCAGATGGCGTGCGAAGTAGGCTTGCCAGGGCGGGCTCAGCTCACCGTCACCGGTGTTGGCCAGCCAGTAGCTGCCGGGGAGGTTGGTGTGGGGGTGGTCTTCGATGAAGCGCCCTTGCAGCCATTGCCGGCGATAGACATCGACCAGCACCGGCATGGGCTGTTGCCCCAGCAGGCCCTGCAGTGTGGCGGTATCGATAACCTGGGCGCCCTCGACCTGGTGCGGGGTCGGGCTGCGATAGAGGGCGGTGCGATAGCCCTCGGCGGAGAACAGCGGCGTCGTGTCGGCCTGGGCGACGCCCAGCGACAGACTCAGCGAAAGGGCCGCCAGCAAAGGGCGCGGCAGCCTGGGCAGGGCACGTGGCATGGCTTTGTCCTTTTTGTTATAGGCCCATTACATGCCAGCAGGGGGGCTTTGTGAATGCGACGATAGACAGCAAAGCCAGTACTAAAGTAGTAGTTGGCCGTGGCTGATGACCCCAGTGGGTTGCGGGCCTATGCAGAAAGTAGCGGTTACCCGGCACCAAGGTAGTAAATCCGCTGGGGGTGCTCGGTTCTACGATGGGCAGCAGCGCACCCCAGGCTGGGCGCGCAACCCTTGAGGAGAACCGCCTATGCGCCTGGTCAAAGTGCTGCTCCTGCCGTTGCTGCAGATCCGCTGGGCGGTGCGCCGGGGCAGGGGTTTGCTGGATGAGCTGGCCCAGGCCCAGGCCGCCAATGCCCAGCTGACTCAGGCCCTGCTGGCGGTGCAGGAGCAGGAGCGCACACGGCTGGCGCAGGCCCTGCACGATGACCTCGGGCAATACCTGGCGGGCATCCGCGCCCAGGCCTGCCTGCTGCGCAGGGTGGCCGACCAGCCTGCGCGGGTGGAGCAGACCGCGCAGGCCCTGGCACTCCATTGCGATCACCTGCAGCAGGGCTTTCGTGCGCTGGTGCACGACCTGTATCCGGTGGCCTTGCACCAGGTACCGCTGGCCGAAGCCTTCGGCCAGTTGGTAAGCCAATGGCAGGCCAGCCAGGGCATCGATTGCCGCCTGCGGGTCGCTGAGCACCTGCCGACGCTGAGTGGGGCAAGCCGGGTGCACTTGTATCGGTTGCTGCAGGAGGCGTTGACCAATGTCGCCCGGCATGCCGGCGCCAGCCAGGTGCGGGTACGCCTGCAACGCAGCGCCAAGGGCGTGCGCCTGCTGATCCGCGACAACGGCTGCGGCGCATGCCAGCCCCAGCGCCCCGGGGTGGGGCTGCATTCGATGGCCGAGCGCGCCCGCAGCCTGGGCGGCGAATTGCGCATCCTCAGCCGGCCGGGTGCCGGTTGGGCGCTGGCCCTGAACATGCCCGTGGAGGTCTGATGAATATCGTCCTGGTCGATGACCACGCGGTGGTCCGTCAAGGTTACGCCAGCCTGCTGCGGGCAGTGCTGCCGGCGTTGCAGGTGCGCGAGGCCGCCAGCGGCGAAGAGGCCCTGGCCCGGGTTCAGGAGCAAGTGCCGAACCTGGTGATCATGGACTTTGGCCTGCCAGGCATCAGCGGCCTGGAAACCACCCGCCGCCTGCGCCAGCGCCTGCCACAGTTGCGGGTGCTGTTTTTCAGCCTGCACGATGAACTGCCCCTGGTGCGCCAGGCGCTGGATGCGGGGGCCTCGGGTTACCTGACCAAGAGCGCGGCGCCCGAGGTGTTGATCGAGGCGGTGCAGCGGGTGTTGGCCGGGCATGCCTACATCGAACAAGGGTTGGCCACCCAGCTGGCGTATACCCCACAACAGAGCGCCAGCGACCCGCGCATGCGGCGCATGACCCAGCGTGAAATGGAGATTTTCGTGATGCTGGCCAAGGGCACACCGATGCGGGTGATTGCCGAGCAGTTGTGCATCAGCGCCAAGACTGTGTCCAACCACCTGACGTTGCTCAAGAGCAAGTTGCAAGTCAGTTCCCATGCCGAGCTGGTGCATCTGGGAATCGACATGGGGGTGGTGAGGGTGGCGGGGTGAGGGTGGGGATGAGGATTGTGGGGGGCACACAAAAAATCTGGCAGGCCCCAAGCGTTCGGCTTGATAGGTTTGGCGCTCGATCTCACAGGCGCTAAAAACCCCACGGCGAACACCCCAACTCATTTATCCCAAGTCTCAGGACACCCCGCACACCCCTCCATATTCGCCTCCTGGAAATTCCCATAATGCTGCCGCGCCCCGCGCAGGTCGGCCCCTGCCAGGTTGCTCTGGCCAAACTTGGCTTCCTGCAGGTTGGCATCGCCAAGCTTGGCCCCTTGCAGATCTGCCTTGCTCAGCCAGGCCATCTCCAGGTCCGCCGCCTGCAGGTTGGTCTGGTGCATCTTCGCCCCAGAAAGCCGGGCGAACTGCAGGTACGCAGCGCTCAGGTCGGCACTTTCAAACTGCGCACCTTGGGCGAACAGGCCCCAGCCTTGAATGGCAATGAGCCGGGCATGGCTCAGGTCTGCCAAGCGCAGGTTGCTCTGCTGCAGGCTGGCGCGGGTCAGGTTGGCGCCCTGCAAGCGTGCTTTTTCCAGGTTGGCCAGGTCCAGCTGGGCATGGCGCAGGTCGGCCTCGCGCAGGTCGGCGCCGGCCAGGTTCATCTTGCGCAGGTCCTGGTTGGCCAGGTTGGCGCCACGCAGATTGGCCCCCGGGCACTGGCTCGCTTCGGCGATGACACAGCCGTTGACGGTCAAGGGGGTATCGTTGCCATCGTCGTCGGCGTTCGCGGCCAGGGCAGGTGTCAGGGCCAGCAGCAGGGCAAAAGGCAGGTAGTTCATGGCAAAAGGCTCTCGGCGAAAGGAGGGCTGTTGCGGGGCGCGTGCTGGCCGCGCCCCGCAGGGATCAACGCTGAGCGGTCTTGGTGTCCCAACTCGGGATCTTGAACACCCAGAACGAGCCGCCCTGGGCCACCGGCTTGGTCAGCTCGGCCATGTCGCCGCCCCACAGCGGCACGGCGCCGCCGTAGCCCACGGTCACGCCGATGTACTGCTCGCCGTCCTGTTCCCAGGTGATCGGCGGCGAGACGATGCCGCTGCCGGTCTGGAACTTCCACAGCTCCTTGCCCGTCTTGGCGTCGAAGGCCTTGAAGAAGCCGTCGCCCGTGCCGGTGAACACCAGGTTGCCCTTGGTCGCGAGTACGCCGGCCCACAGCGGCAGGTGCTCCTTGTGCTCCCAGACCAGCTTGCCGGTGCTCGGGTCCATGGCGCGCAAGGTGCCGACGTGGTCGTCATACATGCGCTTGATGCGAAAACCCATGCCCAGGTAGGCCGAGCCCTTCTTGTAGTTCACCTCCTCTGTCCAGTACTCCTCTTTCCACTGGTTGCCTGGGATGTAGAACAGGCCGGTGTCCTGGCTGTAGGCCATGGGGTTCCAGTTTTTACCGCCCAGGAACGGCGGCGAGACTTCCACTGGCTTGCCCTTGGTTTCACCCGGTAGCGGCTTGGCCGGACGCTGGCCGGGGTTTTCGACCGGGCGCCCGGTCTTGAGGTCGATATGGCTGGCCCAGGTGATGTTGTCGACGAAGGGGAAGGCGTTCTGCAGTTTGCCGTTGTTGCGGTCCACCACGTAGAAGAAGCCGTTGCGGTCGGCGTGGCCGGTGGCTTTGACCACCTTGCCGTCCTTGTCCTTGTAGTCGAACAGCACCAGTTCGTTGTTGCCGGAGAAGTCCCAGGCATCGTTCGGCGTGTGCTGGTAGAACCACTTCACCTCGCCGGTGCTCGGGTCGACGCCGACCTGGCCCGAGGTATAGAGGCTGTCGTAGTCGTGGGGGTTGCCATCCTTGGAGGTGCGCGCCCAGGTATTCCAGGGGCCAGGGTTGCCTGCGCCGACAATGATGGTATTGCTCTCGGCGTCGAAACTGGCGCTCTGCCAAGGGGCGCCGCCGCCGTGGCTCCAGGCCTCGACCTTGCCGGTTTCGGTGGTGGCGTCGTCTGGCCAGGACGGCGCCTTGACGTCGCCGGTCGGCGTGCTGTCCTTGCCGTTCAGGCGGCCCATGTGGCCCTCCACGAAGGGCCGCATCCACACTTCTTCGCCCGTGTCCGGGTCACGGGCGAACAGCTGGCCGACCACGCCGAACTCATCGCCGGAGCTGCCGTGGATCAGCAACACCTTGCCGCTGGTCTTGTCCTTGATCAGCACCGGGGCGCCGGTCATGGTGTAGCCGGCGCTGTGGTCGCCGAACTTCTTGTTCCACACCACCTTGCCGGTGCGCTTGTCCAGGGCGATGAGGCGGGCGTCGAGGGTGCCGAAGTAGATCTTGTCGCCGTAGATCGCCGCCCCGCGGTTGACCACGTCGCAGCACGGGCGAATGTTGTCCGGCAGGCGGTGGTTGTAGGTCCACAGGCGTTTGCCGGTCTTCGCATCGAGGGCGAACACCCGTGAGTACGAGCCGGTGACGTAGACCACACCGTCGCTGACGATGGCCTGGGATTCCTGGCCGCGCTGCTTCTCGTCGCCGAAGGAATACGACCAGGCCGGGGTCAGCTTGAACACGTTCTGGTCATTGACCTGGGCCAAGGGGCTCCAGCGCTGGGCGTTGGTGCCCATGCCGTACTGCAGTACGTCCTGGGTGGTCAGGTGGTCGTTGGCGATGTCTTCCCAGGTCACGTTCTTGCCGGCCGGTGCCGCGGTCGCGCTGGCCGCCGTGGCCGCCGTGCAGAGGGCCAGGCTACCGGCCAGCAGCAGGGCCCGCACGCCCAGGGCCAGAGGGGAAAGGGCGGGTAGCGATCTTATTGTCATGGTTGCAGTTCCCTGTGGAGTTTTGGCCTGCACAGGGTGGGGCGGGGCGGCTGTCGGGGATACGGAAAAAGTCCCGCCCTTGCCGGGAAAAGTTCCCGGTCGGCACCTCATTTGGCCCTTCGCCACAAGCCCTACTACCAAGGGAGTAAGGCCCGGCCACCAAAGCAGCATACGGCCGCCTGCGGGCTGTTTCTAAGATGGCGGCACGGCCTCTGTGGTTGAGGCCTTGCGTGCAACTTGAGGGCATAACAATGACAACAAAACGCAACGTCTTGCTCGCTACAGGCCTGCTGGCCGGCGCTTTGCTGACCGGTACGGCCTGGGCCCATGGCAACGTGGTGCCCCAGGCAGTGGAAACCAAGGGCTTGACCCCGATCAAGGACGCCGGGGTCAGCCTGGACGGCGACGGCTGGGCGGCGGTCAACCCGTACCGTACCTCCGCCGAGCACGACAAGGCCGTGGAAATCGGCGCCTCGGCGTACAACCAGAACTGCGCTGCCTGCCATGGCCTGGAAGCCAAGTCCGGCGGCATCGCCCCGGATTTGCGCATGCTCGATGTCGGCGAGGCAGGGGATGAGTGGTTTGTCGAGCGGGTGCGCCACGGCGCGGTGCGTGACGGGCGGGTGTACATGCCAAAGATGGCCGACTACCTGAGCCAGGAAGCCCTGTGGGCAGTGCGCACCTACCTGGACAGCGTGCACGTCGAGGAGTGACAACCCTAGGAGCAGGTGATGAACTGGCGAACGACTATGCTGCTGGCCTGCTGGATGCCCTGGGCAGCGCAGGGCCTGGCCACTGAAGCGAGTGCCCACCCGGACCCGGTACCGTCGGTGATGTGGGACTTCTACCACAAGCAGTTGCTGGGGCAGGCCGCTTTCGTCTTCGATGATCGGGTCAAGCTGCTGGCGCCGCCCTTTGCCGAGGACGCACGCCAGGCGCCGCTGGAAATCGACGCCCGGGCGTTCGCCGGCGAGGTGGTACGCATCATTGCCTGGGCCGAGCTCAACCCGCTGCCGCGCATCGTCGATTTCGAGCCGGGCGAGCGCGTGCTGCCGTGGCTGTCGGTGCGCATCCGCATTGAGCAGGCCACGCCGCTGGGTGCGGCGGTGCTGACCCGCGACGGCCTTTGGCATGTCGGCTCGACCTTGATCGATGCTGCAGGTGGAGGCTGTACGGCGCCCAGCGTGGTGCGCAGCCAGCCCGGCTGGGAGGAACACCTGGGTGAAGTGCTGGGCGGTCGCTACCCGCGAGGCGATACCAGCCGCCTGCGTTTGCAGGTGGCCCACCCGATGGACAACGGCCTGGTCAGCGGCATCCCCGAATTCTTCCTCAACCATGCCGAGTTGCAAGACGCGGATGGCCAGCGCCTGGCCAGCCTGGAACTGTACCCGGCGGTCAGCGAAAACCCCAACCTGGGCTTCGATATCCAGGGCCCTGGGCTGACCCGGCTGGTGTTGCAGGACAACAGTGGCAACCGCTTCGAGGCGACCGTTCGTTGAGCGTGTTGCTCGCTTTCATTCCCTGACCCGAGGCGCCCGCCATGCGTTGGACCTTGCTGTTGCTGCTATGCCTGGGCCTGCCGGCCTGGGCCGACCTGGACTATCGCCTCACGCCCCGGCAGATCGCGCAGGGCACCTGGTTGCTGGAGGGCAGCACCGACAATTTCGCCAAGGGCAATGGCGGCAATGTCGTCAACACGGCGTTCATTGTCACCGACTGCGGCGTGGTGGTGATCGACAGCGGGCCGTCCAAACGCTATGGCGAGGCCTTGCGCCAGGCCATTGCCGCGATCACCGACAAGCCGGTGGTCGAACTGCTGCTGACCCACCACCACCCCGACCATGTGCTAGGCAACCAGGCGTTTGCCGATGTGCCGATTGGCGCCCTGGCAGGCACTGGCGAGCTCTTGCGCCAGCAGGGCGACGCCATGGCCGAGAACATGTACCGCCTGGTCGGCGACTGGATGCGCGGCACCGAGGTGGTGCTGCCGACCCGAGTGCTGGAACCAGGCGTTCATGAGGTTGGCGGCCACCGGCTGCGGCTGTTGGCGTTGGGCGGGCATACCGGCGCTGACCTGGCGATTTTCGATGAGCAGACGGGCGTGCTGTTTGCGGGTGACCTGGTGTTCCATGAGCGTGCTCTGACCACGCCCAACAGCCCGGGGCTGGAGGTTTGGCTCAAGGACCTGGATACCCTGCAAGCCTTGCCCTGGAAGCGGGTTGTACCCGGGCACGGGCCGGTGGCCAGCGATGCGCGGCCGTTTGCGCAGATGCGCGACTACCTGGGCTGGCTCGATGGCCTGATGCGTGAGGGTGCAGCGCGGGGGGATGACATGGTCGAGATGATCCGCAGCCCGATTCCCGAGCGGTTTGCCAGTATCAGCTTGAGCCGATATGAATTGATCCGCAGTGTCAGCCATCTTTATCCGCGTTACGAACGTCAGCGGTTGCAGCGCGTTGATGGGGGTAGGGTGGGGTTGTAGGGATCAGGATATACGCACCACCACAACCCTCAAACTGACCCCCCGCCCCTTCGTGCCCTTACTACCAAATGACGAGACCTCCACTGCCAACGATGCATTCGTCTGGCACGCGGGGCTTTTTACCATGGCTCCATCGCCCGTCGTCGGACAGGCATCGACCCGCAGAGGCTCAGCATGATCTACGCACAACCCGGAACGCCAGGCGCTGTCGTGGCCTTCAAACCCCGCTATGGCAATTTCATCGGCGGCGCGTTTGTGCCACCGTTGGGTGGCCAGTACTTCACCAACAGCTCGCCGGTCAATGGCCAACCGATTGCCGAATTCCCACGCTCCACTGCCCAGGACATCGACCTGGCCCTGGACGCCGCGCACGCCGCCGCCGAAGCCTGGGGCAAGACCTCGGTGCAGGAGCGCGCGCGGGTGCTGCTGAAGATCGCCGACCGCATCGAGCAGCACCTGGAAGTGCTCGCTGTGACCGAAAGCTGGGACAACGGCAAGGCCGTACGCGAAACCCTCAATGCCGACGTGCCGCTGGCAGCAGACCACTTTCGTTATTTCGCCGGCTGCATCCGCGCCCAGGAAGGGGGCGCGGCAGAGATCAACGAACTGACCACGGCCTACCATTTCCATGAACCGCTGGGCGTGGTCGGGCAGATCATCCCGTGGAACTTCCCGCTGCTGATGGCCGCCTGGAAACTTGCCCCGGCCCTGGCCGCCGGTAACTGCGTGGTGCTCAAACCCGCCGAGCAGACGCCCTTGTCGATCACGGTGTTTGCCGAGCTGATCGCCGACCTGCTGCCCGCAGGTGTGCTGAACATCGTCCAGGGCTTCGGCCGTGAAGCCGGCGAGGCCCTGGCCACCAGCAAGCGCATTGCCAAAATTGCCTTCACCGGTTCCACCCCGGTGGGCTCGCACATCATGAAGTGCGCGGCCGAGAACATCATCCCGTCCACCGTGGAGCTGGGCGGCAAGTCGCCGAATATTTTTTTCGAAGACATCATGCAGGCCGAACCTGCGTTCATCGAAAAGGCCGCCGAAGGCCTGGTGCTGGCGTTCTTCAACCAGGGCGAGGTTTGCACCTGCCCGTCACGAGCGTTGATCCAGGAGTCGATCTACGAACCGTTCATGGCCGAGGTGATGAAGAAGATCGGCAAGATCACCCGCGGCAACCCGCTGGACACCGAAACCATGGTCGGCGCCCAAGCCTCGCAGCAGCAGTACGACAAGATCCTCTCCTACCTGCAGATCGCCCAGGACGAGGGGGCGCAGTTGCTCACCGGCGGCGGCGCCGAGCGGCTCGACGGCGACCTGGCCAGTGGGTACTACATTCAGCCGACCCTGCTCAAGGGCCACAACAAGATGCGCGTCTTCCAGGAAGAGATCTTCGGCCCGGTGGTGGGCGTGGCCACCTTCAAGGACGAAGCCGAAGCCTTGGCGATCGCCAACGACAGCGAGTTCGGCCTGGGCGCAGGGCTGTGGACCCGAGACATCAACCGCGCCTACCGCATGGGCCGGGCGATAAAGGCCGGTCGCGTGTGGACCAACTGCTACCACCTGTACCCGGCGCATGCGGCGTTTGGTGGTTACAAGAAGTCTGGGGTGGGCCGCGAGACCCACAAGATGATGCTCGACCATTACCAGCAGACCAAAAACCTGCTGGTGAGCTACGACATCAATCCGCTGGGCTTCTTCTAAGCGCACACAGGCCCAGCGGTAGGGTGCCGCTGGGCCTGGATGCAACGACGCACGCGCAGAGGGCTCTGGGTGGGCGCCTCTGCGCGCGCGTCACCCGTTTGCGTAATGTCCCGTGTCACCCCCTACCAACGCACCCCGCAAGCTCGTTCCAAAGTAGCATTCGGCCCGTCGCCCCCCCGTGCATTAATGCCTCTACCGGAATCGCCCGGCAATAGAAGAGGACTGCCCCATGTGGACTAAACCCGCTTTTACCGACCTGCGCATTGGCTTCGAAGTGACGATGTACTTCGCCAATCGTTGATGGCCTTGCGGCCATCGTTGCGATGGCCGTTTCTTCTCTGGGAATTGCAGCCCATGCTGGAGATCCTCCAGTTCAAGCTCGATGTGCTGTGGAGCATGCTCGATGCCATGAGCATGGCGTATGAGCTGCAGCGGCTGCCGTATCACAGCGTCACTCGGGACAACGTCTGGCATCGGGGGATTATCCTGTGAAGCTGATCGAGCGTGAGCAGGCGCTGGCCTTGCGCCGCGGTTTTCGCCTGCAATGGGAGCCACGCCAGGATTGCCATGTGCTGCTGTACCCCGAAGGCATGATCACCCTCAATGCCAGCGCCGGCTGGGTCCTCGAATTGCTCGACGGCCAGCGCAGCGTGGCGCTGATCATCGACAGACTGGTGCAACGCTTCCCCGGCGTGCCGGGGCTGGATGAAGATGTGCTGGCGTTTCTGGAGGTGGCCCGTGCCAAATACTGGATCGAATGAGCCACGCCCGGGGCCGCCGCTGTGGTTGCTGGCGGAACTGACCTACCGCTGCCCGCTGCAGTGCCCGTATTGTTCCAACCCGCTGGACTTTGCCCAACAGGGCGAGGAGCTGACCACTGAAGAATGGATCCGGGTGTTCCGCGAGGCGCGGGCGATGGGCGCCGCGCAACTGGGCTTCTCTGGCGGCGAACCGTTGGTGCGCCAAGACCTGGCAGTGCTGATCGAGGCCGCGCGGGGCATGGGTTACTACACCAACCTGATCACCTCCGGCATCGGCCTGACCGAACAGAAAGTCCGCGACTTCAAGCGCGCCGGGCTTGACCATATCCAGATCAGCTTCCAGGCTGCCGACGAGGCGGTCAACAACCTGCTGGCCGGCTCGCGCAAGGCGTTCGCGCAGAAGCTGGCGATGGCCCAGGCGGTCAAGGCCCAGGGTTATCCGATGGTGCTGAACTTCGTGACCCATCGGCATAACATCGACCAGATTGCCGAGATCATCGAGCTGTGCCTGGCCTTGCAGGCGGACTTCGTCGAGTTGGCGACGTGCCAGTTCTACGGCTGGGCCGAGCTCAACCGTGCAGGCCTGTTGCCGACCCGTGAGCAGTTGCAACGGGCCGAACGGATTACCCAGGTTTATCGCCAGCGGTTGGAGGCCGAGGGACATCCATGCAAGCTGATTTTCGTCACGCCGGACTACTACGAAGAACGCCCAAAGATCTGCATGAACGGCTGGGCCAATCTGTTTCTCGACATCACCCCGGATGGCACTGCGCTGCCGTGCCACAGCGCCCGGCAGCTGCCCGTGAGCTTCCCCAACGTGCGCGAACACAGCATCGAGCATATCTGGAACGACGCCTTCGGCTTCAACCGTTTTCGCGGCACGGCCTGGATGAAGGAGCCCTGCCGCTCCTGCGATGAAAAGCACCAGGACCTCGGTGGCTGCCGCTGCCAGGCCTACATGCTCACCGGCAATGCGGCCAATGCCGACCCTGTGTGCAGCAAGTCGCCGCACCACGGCGTCATCCTCCAGGCCCGGCAGGAGGCGCAGGCAGCGGGGCAGGGCATGGTGCAACTGACCTTGCGCAACGAAAAGGCGTCGCGCCTGATTTTTCGGGGCTGAGCCCTTGCCACCCTTTGGTCTGGTTACTTTCGTTGCGGGATGCTTTACGCTGGCGGTTACCTTTCAGAACAAAAAAAACAGGCTTTCCGATGAGCCAGAGCTTCAGCCCGCTTCGCAAGTTCGTTTCGCCTGAAATCATCTTTGGTGCCGGCTGCCGGCATAACGTCGCCAACTACGCCAAGACCTTCGGTGCCCGCAAGGTGCTGGTGGTCAGCGACCCCGGCGTGATTGCCGCCGGTTGGGTGGCGGATGTCGAGGCCAGCCTGCAGGCGCAAGGCATCGATTACTGCCTGTACAGCGCCGTGTCGCCCAACCCGCGGGTCGAAGAGGTAATGCTCGGCGCCGAGATCTACCGGGAAAACCACTGCGACGTGATTGTCGCCGTCGGCGGCGGCAGCCCGATGGATTGCGGCAAGGCGATTGGCATCGTGGTCGCCCACGGGCGCAGCATCCTTGAGTTCGAAGGCGTGGACATGATCCGGGTGCCCAGCCCGCCACTGATTCTGATCCCCACCACGGCCGGTACCTCGGCCGACGTCTCGCAGTTCGTGATCATTTCCAACCAGCAGGAGCGCATGAAGTTCTCCATCGTCAGCAAGGCCGTGGTGCCGGACGTTTCGCTGATCGACCCGCAAACCACCCTGAGCATGGACCCCTTCCTGTCTGCCTGCACCGGCATCGACGCGCTGGTGCATGCCATCGAAGCCTTCGTCTCCACCGGCCACGGCCCGCTGACTGACCCCCATGCGCTGGAGGCCATGCGCCTGATCAATGGCAACCTGGTGCAGATGATCGCCAACCCGGGCGATATCGCCCTGCGCGAGAAAATCATGCTGGGCAGCATGCAGGCCGGCCTGGCGTTCTCCAATGCGATTCTTGGCGCGGTGCACGCCATGTCCCACAGCCTGGGCGGGTTCCTCGACTTACCCCATGGCTTGTGCAACGCCGTGCTGGTGGAGCACGTGGTGGCGTTCAACTACAGCTCGGCCCCGGAGCGCTTCAAGGTGATTGCCGAGGTATTTGGCATCGACTGCCGCGGTCTCAACCATCGGCAGATCTGCGCGCGCCTGGTGGACCACCTGATCGCGTTGAAGCGCGCTATCGGCTTCCATGAAACCCTTGGTCTGCATGGGGTGCGCACGTCCGACATTCCGTTTTTGTCGCAGCACGCGATGGGTGACCCGTGCATCCTCACCAACCCTCGCGAGTCGAGCCAACGTGATGTCGAGGTCGTCTATGGCGAGGCCCTCTGACGAGCAGCAGCGGGCACTGGCCGGGCTTTTGGGGCTGGGCGACCACTCGGCGCGCAAGAGCCATTACCCGGAACTGGCGGCGCGCCTGGACGAACTGGAAGCCGAGCGCAACCGTTACAAATGGCTGTTCGAGAACGCCGTCCACGGGATTTTCCAAGCCAGCCTGCAAGAGGGCATGCGTGCCGCCAACCCGGCGCTGGCGCGCATGCTCGGTTACGAGAGCCCGCAGGCGGTGTTGTTTTCCCTGACCGACCTGGCCGCCAACCTGTTTGTCGGCGGCGCCCAGGAACTGCAAGCGATTACCGCAGCCTTAGCACGCGAACACAGCCTGCACGGCTACGAGACCCGCTTGCGGCGCAAGGACGGCAGCCACCTCGATGTGCTGATGAACCTGCTGCTCAAACCCGGCCAGCAAGGGCTGGTGGAAGGTTTTGTCGCCGACATCACCGAACGCAAGCAGGCCCAGCAGCGCCTGCAACAGCTCAATGACGAACTGGAGCAGCGGGTGGCTGCCCGTACCGATGAACTGCTGGAGGCCAACCGCAACCTGCAACAGCAGATTACCGAGCGTAAACAGATCGCCCGAGCCCTGCGCGACGCTCGCGACGCCGCGGAAACCGCCAACCGCAGCAAGGACAAGTACCTGGCTGCCGCCAGCCATGACCTGCTGCAACCGCTCAATGCCGCACGCCTGCTGATCTCGACCTTGCGCGAACGGCCATTGCCGGAGGCCGAGCAGGTGCTGGTGGAGCGTACCCATCAGGCTCTGGAGGGCGCCGAAGACCTGCTCACCGACCTGTTGGACATTTCCCGGCTCGACCAGGCGGCGGTCAAGCCTGACGTGGCGTTGTACCGTCTCGATGAACTGCTCGGGCCGCTGGTCTCGGAATTCCGCTCGGTGGCCGACGCGGCGGGCCTTAAACTGCGGGCACGCATCGGTGACTACGCTATCAGCACCGACCTGCGGCTGATGACGCGGATCCTGCGCAACTTTCTCAGCAACGCCTGCCGTTATACCGACCAGGGCCGGATCTTGCTGGGGGCCAGGCGTCGCGGCGCCTGTTTGCGCCTGGAGGTGTGGGACACCGGGCGTGGCATCGCGCAGGATCGGCTGGAGGCCATTTTCCTTGAGTTCAACCAATTGGACGTTGGCCGCGCCGCTGATCGCAAAGGCGTAGGCCTGGGTTTGGCCATCGTTGAGCGGATCGCCAAGATTCTCGGTTACCGGATCCAGGTGCGGTCATGGCCGGGCCGTGGCTCGATGTTCAGCATCGAGGTGCCGATCGGCGAGAAAGTACCGTTGCCAATCCACCAGAGCGCGCCGCAGCCCGGCGCCGGTAACCCGTTGCCCGGCCGCCGGCTGCTGGTGCTGGACAACGAAGTGAGCATTCTCGAAAGCATGCGCGCGCTGCTGGCTCAGTGGGGCTGCGAGGTGGTGACCGCGACCGACCAGGCAGGGGCCTTGTTGGCCTTGCAGGGGCAGGCACCGGAGCTGATCCTGGCGGATTTTCACCTGGATCACGGGGTTGTGGGTTGCGAGGTGGTCCGGCACTTGCGTGAGCATTTCAACGCCCCCATCCCTGCGGTGATCATCACCGCAGACCGCAGCGATCAGTGCCGGCGTGCTTTGCAAAAGCTCGGTGCGCCGCTATTGAACAAGCCCGTCAAACCGGGGAAATTGCGCGCGGTATTGAGCCAGTTGCTGGGTTAACAGGCCCCTGCAGCCAAGGTGAACGTCACGACTGGAGCTCGGCAGCCGTGTTCTTCTTCCAGCCCCTGAGGTTCATGAGGCATAGCACTACCTGCAGCACAATCAACGCCCAGGCCTGAGCGTGCCAGCCCCAGACTGACCATAGTAGGTTGCTGGCAATGAAACAGCAGAAGCCAATCTTGCGACGCCCGGCGCGGCGCGAGCCTATGCACCAGGCGGCCAGTACCGTGACCGCCATGGCAGGCCATTCCAGCAATTCGATCCAGTTCGCCATCAACGCCAATCCCAACGCATTTTCTTACTGGGCGCCTGCCAGGGCGAGCCGAGAGGGCCCCGGCACGGCGCACTCGATTCAAGCGGCGCGCTGCTCGCTCTTGAGCAGTTTCTTCTGCGCTTCCATGGCCAGCCCCAGCTCTTCAAGCTGGCCCTTGCCCAGCAGCTTCTTGGCCGTCGGGAACAGCTCGCCTTCCTCTTCCTCGATGTGATGCTCCAGCAGCTCTTTCATCACCTTGACCCGCCCGGCGAATTCGAGGGTGCCGGTTTCGGTATGAAGCAGATCAGGCAACACCAATGAATCGACGGTGCGGTGCTCTTCCTTCGCTTCGTAATACATCTTGGCTTCTTCCTTGCCACCGGCCTGCTTGATCGCAGGGTAGAGGATGTCTTCCTCCAGGGCGGTGTGGACTTGCAGTTCCTGTTCAATCCGATGCAGCAGTTCAGCGCGTTTCTTTACGGCACGTTCAGTGGTCGAAGACAGTTCTTCCAGCAGCTTTTTCACCACGTTGTGGTCTTGAACCAGCAGATCGATAGCATTCATGTCGTCACCTCAGTGCGGGCGGGTTAGTACAGGCTTACTAGGCATTGAGTCGACCTTGTGCAGCAGGGTTCAACAAGGATGATGGTTGGCGTGCTTGTCTTGGGCTTGGAGGTGTCGCGAAGATCAAGCGCCGCCCGCGCGGCGCTCGATCTGACTGGCGCTAAAAATGCACTGGCGGGCACCTTGTAGCCCAAATGCAATCCCCCCCCAAAAAAACAGGGAATTTCGAATTGGCATGGAAATCTCATGGTAACTATGAGAAATAGTTCATCTCAATAACCCTGTTTCAACCTCCTACCAAAAATAAGCAGAAGGGGGCTTCATGAGTTGTCTGATTTGCGCGGGAAGTGCCGAATCCGTCGAGTGTTCGACGGGGTGGGAAGAGCGTCACTGTTCGCAATGCGGGTGCTACCGAATGTCCCAAGCGCTGATTCTGGTGATGATGGAAGAGGGGCAGATCTTCGATACTGCACGGATGCGTGAGTGGCTGACGACGCGGCGCAGTGTGGTGCCCGTCCCGTCTATCGAGGTTCATCACGCCATCCTGGTTCAGTAAACCTAGGACGAGACTGTGGCCCTCATGAAGTGTCCGTTATTCAGGCGCGGTCCCCGCGCAGCCAGCGCTCGTAGTAGTGACTCAGTCGGGTCAGCCCATACAGGGCGCCCTCGTGCATGACCTGCGCACGTTCCCCAAAGAATCGCTGGGTACGGGTAAACACTGCGATGGGTTCGCCGGCAAAAGCCCAGGCAAAGCACAGTGTGCCGGGTAAAACCCCCGATGCCTGGCCAGGCCCGGCTACGCCGGTGGTTGCGATGACGACATTGGCATCGCTGTCCTTCAACGCACCTAATGCCATTTCCCAGGCCACGGCCTCGCTGGTCAGGCCATAGCGCTCGATGGTTTGCGGGTTCACGCCCAACAGACGCTTCTTGGCCGTGGGTGAGTACACCACGTAGCCGCTTTCAAGCACTTCCCCTGCACCCGGGTAGGCGGCCAGCAATGCAATCATGCAGCCTGCCGTGCAGGATTCTGCGGTGGTGAGTACCAACTGGTGGTCTTTGAGGTAGCCGAGCACTGCCAGCACGGGATCGCACGCCATTTTGGTTTCGACTCATGAATGCTTTTGCGGTGGACGTGGCACACAGGCAAATGGTTCAGCGCGTTATTGCCCGTTTCGTCTGAGCTGAGGCGCAGGCCCCTTGAGCGATGCAAGGGGCTGCAAGGGGCAGGTTCAGCCTGCCAGGGCGCTGATCAACTGCTGGTTGAACGCGGGAATATCATCTGGCTGGCGGCTGCTGATCAGGTTGCCATCAACCACCACCTGTTCATCCACCCAGGTGCCGCCGGCGTTGCGGATATCATCCTGCAGTGTCTTGTAACTGGTCATCCGCTTGCCTTTGACCAGGCCACTGGACACCAGTAGCCATGCACCATGGCAGATCACCGCTAGTGGTTTACCGGCCGAATCGTGGGCTTTTACCAGTTCCTGCGCGCCGGCTATCAGGCGAATGGTGTCGGAGTTCTGTACGCCGCCAGGCAGTACAAGGGCATCGTAGAGGTCGAGCTGGGCATCGTCGAAGGTTGCATCCACGGTAAATTCGTCGGCAGGCTTGTCATGATTCCAGCCGCGAACGGTGCCTGGCGTGTCACTCAGGATATCGACCACTGCGCCGTTATCTTTCAAGGCATCACGAGGACCGGTCAGTTCCACCTGTTCGAAACCATCGGTGACTAGAAAGGCCACGCGCTTGCCACTGAGTTGCGCACTCATCGGGTATCTCCTTTTATCAATACACCTGAGAGAGAAGGCCTGCGACAAGCCAGCAAAGTTCCGACGCTGTGCGTCAGCGTCCTCACATTTTTTTGTGCAGGGGTGCATCCAAACAGGACGGTGGCGGGTAATCAGGACAGGGCAGCCTTGCTGCAGCCCCGACCACCCCCTATCAGGAGTTTGCACGATGACCTTCACATCCGTTCCCTGCTCGCTCGTCGCTGGCCTGGCCCTGGTTCTGGCCTCACACACAGCCCACGCTCAACAAGGCCTGCCTGATGCCGTGAAGGTGCCCGAAGGCCACAAGGTGGTCCTGGAAACCGTGGGCGTGGGCGAAATCACCTACGAATGCCGCGACAAGGCCAGCATGCCGGGGCAGACCGAGTGGGTTTTCGTAGGCCCGAAAGCGGTGCTCAATGACCGTTCGGGCAAGGCAGTGGGCGACTACTTCGGCCCGCCTGCCACCTGGCAAGCCAAGGACGGTTCGAAAATCACCGGGACCCAGCTCGCTGTGGCGCCCGTGGACAAGACCGCGCTGCCGTATCAACTGGTGAAGGCCAACCCCGCCGAAGGCCCAGGTGCCATGCACGGCGTCAGCTACATCCAGCGCGTTGCGACCCATGGTGGCGTTGCGCCGCAAAGTGGCTGCACGGCGCAGAACAAAGGCGAGCGACAAATCGTCAAGTACCAGGCTGACTACGTGTTCTGGGCCGCCAAATGATCGATGTTGTGGCAGCCGGCGGGTGATTGATCATCTACCCTTACCGCCAGACCTGGCCTCAAGGCTGGGGCTGCACTCGGTAATGCTAGGAGTGATCGAACGTTGAACCTGCCTGTTACCCCCTTCGATTTTCAGGCATGCCTGGCGGCGTGCGCTCAAGGCGATCGGCGCGCCTTGCAGGCGCTCTACACCCATGAAGGCGCACGCTTGCTGGGCGTCACGCGGCGCATCGCCAGGGATGACGCAACCGCCGAGGATATCGTCCACGATGCCTTCATCCGCATCTGGACCCGCGCCGCGAGTTTCGACCCGGCGCGCGGTTCGGCACGGGGTTGGATCTACAGCATCACCCGGCACCTGGCGTTGAATCACATACGTGACGTGCGCTGTGAAGTCGCTTTTGACGAAAGCGATATCGACGCCATCGGCGCCGTGTTCCCGGGTGCCGATGATGAGGCATGGTCGGGTTCGAGCAGGATCTACCGCTGCCTGGAGCAACTGCAGCCTTCACCTCAACGGTGCATCCTGCATGCTTATGTGGACGGGTGCAGCCACATCGAGATCGCTAGCCTGCTCGACGCGCCACTAGGCACCGTCAAAGCCTGGATCAAGCGAAGCCTCAAGGCTCTCAGAGAGTGCATGGGATGAAAGCGGATGCTGCCGATCAAGACCAGGACGCGCTGGAGGCGCTGGCAGGGGAGTACGTACTCGGCACACTGCCTGCCGACCAGCGCGCGGCGCTGGCCGCGCGCATGGCGCATGACCCGCGCCTGCAGCGGGCTGTGGATGCGTGGGAAGAACGCCTGCTGGCCCTGACCCGTGTTGCCCAACCCTCAACACCCAGCCCCCGCTTATGGGGGCGTATAGAGCGCAGCCTGGACGAGCGCGCGGGGTGGTTTGCCAAACCGTCCGTGGCGTGGTGGCAGCGTCTTCGCCTGTGGCAGGGGGTGAGTGCCGTGGGCATCGCAGCGAGCCTGGTGCTGACGTTTCTGTTGCTGGTCAGCCAGGCACCGTCGCCGCGCTACCTGGTGGTGCTGGTTGCACCGACGGACCAGGCGCCGGGATGGGTGGTGCAGGCAAGCGATGGGCGGGCCTTGGAGCTCATCCCCCTGGGCCAGGACGCTGTACCTGACGGCATGGCACTGCAGTTCTGGACCAAGGGCTCGCAATGGCCCGCACCCGTTTCGCTGGGGTTGATCAAGCCAGGCGAGCAATACCGCGTCCCCGCCAGCAGCATGCCGCCTTTAGAACCCGACCAACTGTTCGAGCTGACGCTTGAAAAAGCCGGTGGCTCGCCCACCGGGCGGCCGACCGGGCCGGTGAAATTCATAGGCCGTGCGGTGAAGGTTATTTGAGCATGGAGGCTGCTCGGTCGCCAGCCGACGGCATGTTTCGACCTCGCTCATTGGGCCATGAAATCCCGTGGGGGTGGCGTGAGTTCGGCCAGCAGGTTTTTCAAGCCATCACCCCATTGCTTGCGGATCTGGCTGTAGTAAGGGTCGTCATGATGAATGCGAACCGGCTCCCTGGCTGTGCAGCTGTCTTTGCCATACACCAGCAGATCCAGGGGCATGCCCACGGACAGGTTGCTGCGGATGGTGGAGTCGAATGAGATCAGGCCGCAGCGCACCGCCTCGTCCAAGGGCGTGTGGTAGGTGAGGTTACGGTCCAGGATCGGCCTGCCGTACTTGCTCTCGCCCAATTGCAGGAAGGGGGTGTCTTGGGTGGCCTGGAAGAAGTTGCCCTGGGCATAGACGTTGTAGATGCCCATGGGGCTGCCAGCGATCTGCCCGCCCACCATGAACGAGGCGCTCAGATCGATCTGGGCTGTCAGCTTGCTGCGGTCACGGGCGACCACTTCGCGCAGGGTTTCGGCCACCAGTACCGTTGCATCGTAGAGCGTGGCGACGTTCAGCAGGTGGGTGCCGGAGCCCCGGCTGCGTTGTTCGAGCAGGTTGACCACCGATTGCGAGGTGGCGAGGTTGCCGGCGGTTTGCAGGACGATCAGCCGCTCGCCGGGCACGCTGAAAACGAACAACTTGCGAAACGTGGATATCTGGTCGATGCCGGCATTGGTGCGTGAGTCGCAGATGAATACCAGCCCGTCCGCCACGTGCATAGCGACACAGTAGGTCATGCTGTTTACCTTGTGCTTTGAATGGAGGGCCCCGCCGCACACGGCATGCCGGGGCCTGCTGGTGTTGCGCCAGGGGGTTACTGGCGATGCACCTGAACGCTTGCCTGCATGGATTCGACGCCGCCACCCCGGCGCACTCCGCGGACTGGGCAGGCATCGAGGTAATCCAGCCCGACGGCCAGTTTAAGGTGACGCTCGGGCCGGGTGAGGCGGTTGGTGACGTCGAAGCTGTACCAGGCTTCATCGATCCAGGCTTCAGCCCAGGCGTGGCTGGCCAGGTGGGTTTCGTCTTCGGTGCACAAGTAGCCGGACACGTAGCGTGCGGGGATACCCAGGCTGCGGGCGCAGGCCAGGAACGCGTGGGTATGGTCCTGGCACACCCCGGCACCGCCGGCAAACGACTCGATGGCGGTGGTGCCCACCGAGGTCGCGCCTGGGCTGTAGGGCATATGGTCGGCCAGGCCTTGCATCAGTGCAGTCAACGCTGCCCGGTCGTGGCGCTCGCCACACTGCTGAGTGGCGAAGGCCTTGAGCGCGTCACTGGCCTGGGTGAGGTGGCTGCTGCGCAGGAACGGCAGGGGCGACTGGCTGCCGGCCTCGTGCTCGCAATCCGGGTCGATTTCCACCTGGCCGCTGGCCGTCAGGGCCAGGTGGCCATGGGGCTTTTCCAAGGTCAGCACGTGCAGGATGTTGCCATAGGGGTCGATCTGGCTGTTCACCTTGCAGGGCAAGTCCAATTGCCAGTCGAGGATACGTTGGCGCTCGCTGCTGCGCGGTGTCAGGCGCAGGAACTGGATGCTGTTGCAGACGTCACTGGCGTAGCTGTAGGTGGTGTCGTGGCGGATGGACAGTTTCATATGACCTCCAGATAGGCGTTATGGACGGTCTGGCCCAGTTGGTGGATGCGGCCGATGAAGTCGGTCAGCCACAGGTGCAGCCCGGCTTCGAGAATCTCGTCGATGGCGGTGTAGCGCAGTCGTGCGTTGAGTTCGGCGGCCAGCCTTTGTGCGGCGCGGCCGGTATTGCCAGGCAGGCCGGCAAGAATCTGGTCGAGCTCATCAATGCAGGCATGCAGCGAACGCGGCACGTCAACGCGCAGCAGCAAAAGCTCCGACACCGGTCGCGCGCTGGGCGCGTTGCGGTAGATTTCATTGAAGGCTTCGTAGGCGGTCAGGGCGCGCAACAAGGCGCTCCACTGGTAATAACCGCGTGCAGAGTCGTCGCTGACCTCCTCGGAGGTTTCCCCGAACATTTCATAACGGGCATCGAGCAGGCGCAGGGTGTTGTCTGCCCGCTCGAGGAAGGTGCCCAGGCGAATGAAACTGTAGGCATCGTTGCGCATGATGGTGCCGGAGGTCGCGCCACGGAACAGGTGCGAGCGTTCCTTGACCCAGTCGCAGAACTGGCTGATGCCGTAGCGCCCAAGGCCGTTGCTGGCGATGTTGCGCATTTCGATCCAGGTGGCGTTGATGTTTTCCCACATGTCGGCGGTGATCCGCCCACGTACAGCATGGGCGTTGGTACGGGCAGCTTGCAGGCAGCAATAGATGCTGCTGGGGTTGCTCGCGTCCAGCGCAAAGAAGTGCAGCATGCGCTCGGGGTCCAGCTCGGTGTGCTTGCGGATGTAATCGTCCAGCGTACCGGACGCCAGCAGCGACATGGCCAGCTCGGCGTGGCCATCCGAACGCCCGGCTTGCGGCATCAGCGACAGCGAGTAGCTGACCTCGAGCATGCGTGCGAGGTTTTCGGCGCGTTCCAGGTAGCGGGACATCCAGTACAGATCGGAAGCTGTTCTCGAAAGCATGGGTCAGTCCTCCACCACCCAGGTGTCCTTGGTACCGCCGCCTTGCGACGAGTTGACCACCAGCGAGCCTTCTTGCAGCGCAACGCGGGTCAGGCCACCGGGCACCAGGCGGGTTTCACTGCCTGACAGCACAAACGGACGCAGGTCGATGTGGCGCGGCGCAATGCCGCTTTCGACGAAGGTCGGGCAGGTGGACAGGCACAGCGTGGGCTGCGCGATGTAGGCGTGCGGGCGCGCCTTGATGCGGGCGCGAAAGTCTTCGATCTGCGCCGCTGTGGCGGCAGGGCCGACCAACATGCCATAGCCGCCGGAGCCTTGGGTTTCCTTGACCACCAGCTCGGGGAGGTGGGCCAGGACGTGGGAAAGGTCCTGTGGCTTGCGGCATTGCCACGTGGGCACGTTCTTCAGGATCGGCTCCTCGCTCAGGTAAAAGCGGATCATGTCGTCGACATAGGGGTAGATCGACTTGTCGTCGGCAACGCCGGTGCCCACCGCGTTGGCCAGCACCACGTTGCCAGCCCGGTACACCGAGATCAGCCCCGGTACGCCCAGCATCGAGTCAGGGTTGAACGACAGTGGGTCGAGGTATTCGTCGTCCAGGCGGCGGTAAATCACATCCACCTGCTGTGGGCCGGCGGTGGTACGCATATAGAGATGGTCGTTGCGCACGAACAAGTCGGCGCCTTCGACCAGCTCGATGCCCATCTCCCGGGCCAGGAATGCATGCTCGAAGTAGGCGCTGTTGAAGCGCCCCGGAGTGAGCACCACGGCGGTCGGGTTGTCCAGCGGGCTGGCACTCTTGAGTGTGTCCAGCAGCAGGTTGGGGTAGTGGTCGATGGGGGCGATGCGCTGGGCGGCGAACAGCTCGGGGAACAGGCGCATCATCATCTTGCGGTCTTCGAGCATGTAGCTGACGCCGCTGGGCGTGCGCAGGTTGTCTTCCAGTACGTAATACGTACCGTCACTGTCACGCACCAGGTCGACGCCGGCGATATGGGCGTACAGCCCACGGTGCAGATTCAGGCCCTGCATGGCGACCTGGTAGCCCTCGTTGGCCAGCACCTGCTCGGGCGGAATGATGCCGGCCTTGAGAATGCGCTGTTCGTGGTAGATGTCCTGCAGGAACAGGTTCAGCGCCTGGACGCGCTGGATACACCCGCGTTCGACGATGCGCCATTCGCTGGCGCGGATGCTGCGCGGGATGATATCGAAGGGGATCAACCGCTCGGTGTCTTGCTGGTCACCGTACAGGGTGAAGGTGATGCCGGCCCGATGAAACAGCAGGTCGGCTTCGTGCCGCCGCTGCTCCAACAATGCCAGCGGCGTGTTCGCTAGCCAGCGGGCGAACTCCTGATAGTGCGGGCGGCAACTTCCGTTTGCCTCATACATTTCATTGAAAAAAGCCCGGGACATACCCCCTCCTTGCCACGACTCGTCGGCAGTGTTGTTGCACATTCATCCATTCACAACGCGGTGCGGTACTGCATTTACTTGTGGATGCGGTTTTTATGGATCGCCTCGGGTTAAGGGGTGAACTCGCTTTGCAATGACAATGCCGGAACGGGCAGGGCGGATGAATCGGGAGGGAAAATGGCGCTAAAAAAGCAGATGTGCGCGGTTTAGTAGCAGAAACGCGACGGTATCAGACGAATTGGCGGGGATTTATGGCACCTGGATGTAGGGGCGAATGCCGAGCGCGCGGCTGCCCTGCATCAATTGAGTGCAAGGTTTGGCGTGATGGCAGGGTTGAACCAAATCTGGGCAGGCTTGCCTCTTGTCAGACGGCGGCGTGCATCTGGTCGACGACCATCACTCGGTTACGGCCGGATGCCTTGGCGTGGTACATGGCTTTGTCTGCGCTACTGAGCAACGCACCGAGTTCACTCGTGGGGGCTGTTGCGAACGCCAGGCCTATGCTAGCGGTCACCGGGTGTTCAACGTTGACGTTCAGTTTGGCTATCAGGGCCCGCAGGCGCTCGGCGATCTCGGTGGCGGTGTGCAGAGGCGTATCGGGCAGCAGGATGGCGAACTCCTCGCCGCCCAGCCTGCCGGCTATGTCGTCATCCCGCAGGCTGGCGCTGATCACGGCACCGATCCGCTGTAGCACCTGGTCGCCCGCCGCGTGGCCGGCCGTATCGTTGATCTGCTTGAAATGATCGACGTCCAGCATCAGCACGGCCACGAAGGTACAACCCTCCCTGCAGCGGGCGTGCTGCACCGATGCAGAGTCGAAAAAGGCACGTCGGTTGTTCAGCCCGGTCAGTTCGTCCGTGCACGAAGCCACCATGGCAAGCCGGTGAGCGTGTTCCATTTCGTGTTTCAGGCGCCACGCGGTCAACAGGGCTGAGGACAGGCTTTGCGTCGCGTTGACGACGAACGATGCGAACACCAGTACCGCCAGTGCGATCCCCTGCTGCAGCGCGGAAGGCTGCACCACCAGCCAACCGGTGCAGGGCAGCAGCACCAGGGCGATCGATACCACGGTCATGTTGCGGTATGACGAGTAACACGACACGGCGCTGACCGACATGCCCACGGCAAACAGCATGATCAATGTCTGCCCCAGCAGGTCGTCGGCCGGCATCACAGCCAATGCACCCAAGCCCCAGGTTGCCGCCGACAATACCAGCGTGGCCCAGTAGCGCCACTCCCAGCGTTCAGCCGTGCGCTGGCTGGCGGGAGCGCGCAGGTAGGTGATGAACATGGCGGTACGCAGGGCCGTCGAAAGGCTGAGTACGGCCATCCAGGCGACCACCTTTTGCTGGTCGAAACGCTCCCAGCCCAGCCAGCACAACATGATGGCTGCCAAGTAGCTGCCCAGCACAGCGGGCGCTGACTGGACGAACAGCTGTTTCAGGCGGTCCGTCCTTACCGAGTGCGCTATCTCATCGCGAGGATCAAGGCCTGTCATGGCTGCCGCCGCCACGCTTGAACGGTAGCGCGTTGTGGCACTTCGCAGGCACCTGCAACGGTTGTCAGCAGTTCACGTTGCTGCATGAGGTTTCCCTTGATCGAAGTCGGTGCTGGCGACGCGCGGCCGAGCTTCGCCGAACATAGCCTGTTTCATGACAATCCGAAAGCCAGGCACGCGGGTGTCAGTGCCGGCTGTTCCCCGCCGGTGAGAGGGTGTTTGAATCTCAGAGCAGGATGTAGTCGCTGTATTGACGCAGCCCGCCATGGGCACCTTCGATCAAGTGCACATAGCGCCCGCCCACCAGGTCGACGGGCAGGCAGTCGTCTACTTCCAGTACTGCATCGGTATGCGGTTTGAGCCAGGCCGACTGCAAGCGTTGCTTGCCCAGTTGCTTGGCTTGGGCCTTGTCCCTGGCCACCACCAGCAGGTAGCGGTGCGCCTCGCCAAACACGTTGGGCTCGTAGCCGCCCAGGTTGATGAAGAACAGCCGTGGGTCATCCGCGCCTGGCGCCAGCGGGCTGAACGCGACACGGTAGCGATCGATACCGTCGACTTCCAGCCACGAGTCGATGTGCAGGCCCGCACGGCTGCCGAACCAGTCCTGGCGCAGTTGCGGGTACGCCTGCTCCAGTGAATCGGCCTGTGCGAACAGCACGTCGTGTACCTCGATACTGGCCCGTGGGTGGCGGCCACCGAGCATGACTACGTACAGCATGAGCAATTCCTTCAGGGGGCAGTAGACGGCGTATTTTGCGGGATTAGCAGGGCGTGTGTGGAGTGCGTAGAAATCTGTACAAATTCATCTAATATCTATGCAATAAGTTAGTATTGTATAGTATTTTTCGAGGTGTCGAGGCCTGCAGGGCGTTCTTCGCCCTCTGGCTCGATCCGCAGTCCAGGGACCCGCAACTGCCTCAGCGCCTCCTCGGGCTGGCAGCGGGCAACGACCGAGGTAGCTGAACATGTACAAAGCGCTGTTGCTGGTTGCCTGTCTGCTTCTGGGAAGCTGTGGCAATGTCGGTGTCGAGCACTATGCCCAGGCGCAACCGAAACTGGAGCTGGCGGCGTTCTTCTCGCGCCCGGTGCAGGCCTGGGGGATGTTCCAGAAGCGTTCCGGCGAAGTGGTGAAGCGCTTCCACGTGCGCATCGACAGCCGCCGCGAAGGTGAGCGGCTGATCCTCGACGAGCATTTTCTCTACAGCGATGGCACGCGCCAGCAGCGTACCTGGACACTGGTGCCGGACGGCCCTGGCCGCTGGCGGGGGACAGCGGGGGACGTGATCGGTGAGGCGCGCGGCGAAGTGGCGGGGAATGCGCTGCGTTGGCGTTACCAGCTTGACCTGCCGGTCGACGGGCGGCACTGGCAGGTGGACATGGACGACTGGATGTACCTCATGGATGAAGACACGCTGATCAACCGCACGAGCATGAGCAAACTGGGCGTGGAAGTTGGCCAGATCACCCTGTTCTTCCGCCGCTTGCCAGCGGGCACGCCCTGAAGCTGATCGCGCTTGCCCCGCTCAACGTGAGGGCGACGCCGCGAGACGCGAAAGCAGTGGCAGGGCCAACGCCCACACCGGCATCAATAACAGGCCGGTTTCCATCGTGCCCAAAGGCAAGGCGACATCCGCCAGCCTGGCGCCGCCGACATACGCCAACGGGCCGCCGAATGCGCCCAGCAACGCGCCGAGCCAGTAGCGCTTGCCGGCCCATGCCAGGCTGTGGCGCATGCCGCTGGCCAGCACCCACCACAGCAGTGCCAGCCACAGCGGCAGCGGCCAGGCGTCGAAACCGAACACGCCCAGTACCCCCAACACGCTATCGAGCAGGCAGCCGGCCAATGCAACGCGCCACAGTGCCTTGCCCTCGGCGTTGAAGTTCGGGCACAGGCGCAGGTGCACGGCCAGGCCCAGAGGTACCAGCAGCAGCAACCAAGGGCGTTGCGCGCCCAGCACGCAGGCCCACCAGCCGGCCTGTAACCAGAGCGCATTGGCGACCAGCCAGCAGCTGCGCATCACGCACTGCCAGGCCAGGGGGCGCGCCGTGCCTGGGGGGCCGCCCACAGCAGGTGCGCGACACCGATGGCGCGCTCCTCGAAGCCGCCTTGGCAATAACACAGGTAGAACTCCCACAGGCGCTGGAACATGTCGTCGTAGCCCAGGTCCATCAGCGCTGTGCGCGCCTGGCGCAGGTTTTCGCGCCAATGATGCAAGGTGTGGGCATAGTCCAGGCCAAAATCCTCCAGGTGCACAAGGTTGAGTGCAGTCTGCCGGCTGGCGGTGTCCAGCATCACGCTCAGCGAGGGCAGGGCGCCACCGGGGAAGATGTAGCGCTGGATGAAGTCTACCGAGCGCCGTGCCTGGGCATAGCGCTGGTCGCGGATGGTGATCGCTTGCAACAGCATCAGGCCTTCGGGCTTGAGCAGCGAGGCGCACTGACGGAAGTACACCGGCAGGTAACGGTGCCCGACAGCCTCGATCATCTCGATCGATACCAATTTGTCGAAGCTGCCTTGAAGGTCGCGGTAGTCTTCGCGCAGCACCGTCACGCGCTGCGCCAGCCCCAGGGCCTGAACGCGCTGCAAGGTATGGGCGTACTGGGCTTCGGAGAGTGTCGTGGTGGTGACCCGGCAGCCGTACCGGGTGGCGGCGTGGATTGCCAGGCTGCCCCAGCCGCAACCAATCTCCAGCAGGTGATCGTCAGCGCGCAGTTCGAGCTTCTGGCAGATGCGCTCCAGCTTGTGCAACTGGGCGTGCTCCAGGGTTTGCCCGGGGTACTCGAACTGGGCGGCAGAATACATCATGGTCGGGTCCAGTAGCCGCTCGAACAGGGCATTGCCCAGGTCGTAGTGCGCCAGAATGTTGCGCCGGGCGCCGCGCCTGCTGTTGCGGTTGAGCCGGTGCAGCAGGCGCAGGGCAGGGCGGCCGAAGCGGGCCAGGCCACCTTCGAGCGCATCGAGCACTTCCAGGTTGGCGACGAACAGTCGCGTCACCAGTGCCAGGTCGGGGCTTCGCCAGTAGCCATGGATGTAGGCTTCGCCCGCGCCGATCGAGCCATTACCGGCGATCAGGCTCCAAGTGGCGTCATCGAGGATCTCCACCTCGGCCTGGAGCAGGCTTTCGGCATCACCGAAGCTCCACTGCTGCCCGTGGCTGAGCAGACGCAGGTGGCCGTGGCGCAGTTTGCCCATCTGGGCCAGCACGGCGCTTCGTGCAAGCCCGCCGAGTAAGGGCGCAAGGCCGGCGAACTTGCTAACGCTCAGGGTGGGATTCGACATGTTCAGGGTCCTCGCAAGGTTGGCCGAGCGCCAGGTCACCCTGGCGGGTGGTGTGGTCATGGACGGGGGTGCGTTTGAACAACAGGCGCAGCGCTTGCCAGTAGATGGCCAGAACGGTGTGCAGGCTCATCCAGGGAAAGGTCAGCACGTAGCGGCGCAGCGCGGGTGCATCCAGTGGCTGGCGCTGCAAGGTGAGGTCAGCCTCGAACACCTTGCGGCCGCCTTGCCAGTTCTGCATGTGAATGCGTACATGCGCCGCGTCCAGGCTGAAGCGCAGGTGATAGTCCATGTCCAGGGGCATGAACGGCGACACATGGAAGGCCTTGGCTACGGTGAAGCGCTTGGCAAGGTTGCCCTGCACTGGCAGCACGTAGTGAAAGCGTTCACGCCACGGCGTGTTGCGCACCTCCAGCAGAATCGCCGCCAGGCGCCCGTCGCGGTCATGGCAGAAGTAGAAGCTCACCGGGTTGAACGACAGCCCCCAGCAACGCAGTTGCGTGAGCAGGCGCACCGGGCCTTCGGGCATATGCCCTGTCGCCTGGTGGACCAGCAAGCGTGCGGCCTGGGCCAGCGGTTCGCCCTGGCGGGTCAGCGCGGGCAGGTAGTCGGTCTCGCGCCAACACAGCGGTGCCAGGCGCCAGCGCCCCAGCCAGAGAGACAGTTTCAGCAGCCAGGTTTGCTCGTCCAGGTCCAGGTAGAACATGCCGATCCGGTAACGGAACGCGTGGCGCCGCGGCGTCAGGCGCCGGTGGCTGACCCAGCCCAGGCAAAGGCTGCTGTTCACAGCTGCTCTCCAAAGTGCGCGGCCACTTTCAGCGCGCTGACTACCCCGTCTTCGTGAAAACCATTACCCCAGTAGGCGCCACAGAAGTAACTGTGTTGCTGGCCCTGCAACTGCGCCTGGCACGCCTGCGCGTCGGAGGCCGCAAGGCTGTACTGCGGGTGGGCGTACTGGAAGCGGGCGATGATCTGTGCCGGGTCTACCTGCGCGGTCTGGTTGAGGCTCACGCAGAAGGTGGTCGGCGCCTTGATGCCTTGCAGCAGGTTCATGTTGTAGGTCAGCGCCGCGGGGGCCTGCTCTGGGCCGCCCAGGCGGTAGTTCCAGCTGGCCCAGGCGCGCCTGCGGCGTGGCAGCAGACGGGTATCGGTGTGCAGCACCACGTCGTTGCTGGCGTAGCCGATGGCGCCGAGCACGGCGCGCTCCTGCGGGCTTGGGGTGTCCAGCAGCGCCAGGGCCTGGTCGCTGTGGCAGGCGAACACCACATTGTCGAAGCGTTCGCTGCCGGCAGCGCTGACCAGGGTGACGCCACCTTCGTCGCGGCTGACCCGGTAAACCTTGCAGTTGAGGCGGATGCGTTCGGCAAACGGTCGGCACAGCGGCGCAACATAGCCGCGCGAACCCCCTTTGATCACCCGCCACTGCGGCCGTTGGGTGACCGACAGCAAGCCGTGGTTGCGACAAAAGCGCACGAAGAACTCAAGGGGGAAGCCGAGCATGTCTGCGCGGGACATCGACCAGATGGCCGACCCCATTGGCACGATGTAGTGGTCGATGAACCGCCGCCCATAGCGGTGCGCCTGAAGGTAGGCGCCCAGGGTGGTGTTGGCGTCGATGCGCTGGGCGTCGAGGTCGGCGACTGCCTGGCGGTTGAAACGCAGAATATCCCGTAGCATCCCCCAGAACCCAGGGGACACCAGGTTGCGTCGTTGGGCGAACAGTGTGTTCAGGTCATGACCGTTGTATTCCAGGCCGGTGATCGGGTCATGCACCGAGAAACTCATCTCGGTCGGCTGCGAGGCGACCTTGAGCTGGTCGAGCAACCGGATGAAGTGCGGGTAGGTCCAGTCGTTGAAGACGATGAAACCGGTGTCTATTGCATGGCGCTCACCTTGCCAGATCACATCGAAGGTATGCGTGTGCCCCCCGACCCATTGCTCGGCCTCGAAAACCGTCACTTCGTGCTTGCGTGACAGCAGATGGGCGCAGGTCAGCCCCGCGATGCCACTGCCGATGATTGCTATACGCATGGATCATCATTCCTGTTCATGACGGGCAAGGCGTTGGCCCAGTGCCAGGCGCAGGCGCGCGGGCAGTGCCCCGAGCAGGCGCAACGCCCAGGTAAAAAAGCCGGGGAAATTGATTTCCAGCGGGCGGCGCTGCAGACGCCTGGCGATATGCTGGGCTGCGCGGTGCGCGGGCCACAGCTGCGGCATGGGGAAATCGTTGCGCCGGGTCAATGGCGTGTCGACGAAGCCGGGGCTGACCAGGGTGACCGCGATGCCCTCGTGTGCCAGGTCGATGCGCAGTGACTCCACCAGGTAACGCACCGCAGCCTTGGACGCGCCGTAGGCGCCAGCGCGAGGCAAGGCCAGCCAGCTCACCGAACTGCCCATCACCACCAGGTGGGGACGTTGGCCGGCGCGAAGCAAGGGCAGTGCCGCCGCCAGGCAGTAGCTGGCACCCAGCACGTTGGTGCGCAGCACACGTTCGACCACGGCCGGATCAAAATGGCCCGGCTCCAGGTATTCGCAGGTGCCTGCATTGAGAATGGCCATGTCCAGCCCGCCCCAGGCCTGCTCGATGCGGGCAGCGATAACGGCCACCTGCTGCGGGTCGTCAATATCGCCAATGGCCAGCAATACCTGCCCGGGGAACCGTTCAGCCAAGGGGGCAAGGCGCTCCGCGTGGCGCCCCCCCAGGGCAACCTGGTGGCCTTGCTCCAGCAGTATCTGCGCGAGTGCGGCACCGATACCGCTGCTTGCGCCGGTCAGCCAGCAGCGGCTCATGCCAGCCTGCCTTTGAGCCAGCGGATAGCACTGCCCATGACCGGAAGGTGTTCATACAGCAGGGCGCCGGCGTCGAAATAGTCCTGGTGAAAATGCACGCGGTCGCGCCAATGCAAGCAGCTGCAGCCTTGCAAGGTGATCTGCTGGCCGCGGGCCAGGCGTGGGTGGCAAAACTGCAGGGTCCAGCGCAGGTAACCCTGCCCGGGCCTCACCTCGTCGGCGCTGGTGAAGGCGTAGCGGATATCGTGGGCGTTGGCGTACAGCTGCTCGAAGTAGGCCCGCAGGGCCGGCAGCCCCTGTATCTGATGCAGGGGATCGCGAAAGGTGACCTCTTCGCTGTACAGTTTTGCCAGCGTGTCGAGGTTGCCCCCATCGAGGCTGGCGAAGCGCTCGGCGAATTGCTTTAGGTACGCTGACATGCTGGGCTCCAGTCAATCCTGTACAACGATGCTTTGTTGTACAGGTATAGCTGAAGCCTAAGTCTTAATCTATACAAATTAACGATCGTGTATAGTTTTTTTGGGTCAGCCCTTGGCCTGGCCCAGTTGCCGGCGCAATTCAGCCACTTCCGCCTCCAGCTCGCGAACCTTCTCCTCGGCGAATACCTGCGCTGTGACATCGCGCTGGATGCCGATGTAGTACGTCAGTTTGTCCGCTTCGTTGTGCACGGGCGTGATGGACAACTCGTTCCAGAACAGGCTGCCGTCCTTGCGGTAGTTGCGCAGTACCTGGCAGCAGGGGCGACCTTCGCGGATTGCCTCGCGGATGGTGGCGATGGCCACCTGGTCATGATCCTCGCCCTGAAGAAAGCGGCAGTCCTGGTAGAGGATGTCGTCGGCGCTGTAGCCGGTCAGGCGCTCGAAGGCCGGGTTGACGTAGATAAGGATGCTGTCATTGCCCTCCTGCTCGGCGACGACGACGCCATCGTTGGAATGCTCGACCATCAGTTGCAGGAGTTTTGCGTTGATCATAGGGCCCACCCACAGAAATCTCGTATGCGATATGCGCAGCGTAGCCTCTGTGCAGAAGGCTTCGGCGCCGTGTGCTGTATGATGAACCAAGGTTGCTCGCCGCAGAAGGTGCAGATGGGTTTAGAATAGGGCTCCCCCCGGAAGCCCACTCGCCATGACAGACGCCACCCCACCCGATTTGCTACCCATGCGCGACGTGGTCAGCCTGACTGGCATCAATCCGGTGACCTTGCGTGCCTGGGAGCGGCGCCACGGGCTGATCCGCCCGCAGCGCACCGAGGGCGGCCATCGCCTGTACACGGCCCGGGATGTGCAGCGTATACGTGACATCTTGCGCTGGACCTCCAAAGGCCTGCCCATCAGCAAGGTCGGTGACATGCTCGTAGGCCAGCCTGAGGCGTCTGTGCAGCCGCATTCGGCCTTTGACGATTGGCGCGCCGCCGTAGTGCGCGCAACCCAGGCATTCGATGCGCAGGCGCTGGAAGGGATCCATGGCCAGTTGTTCACACTCATGCCCAAGGCCACTGTACTGCGTGAAGTGCTGATGCCGGTGTGGCATGAGCTGGCTTCAGGCAGTGCGTTCGGCCAGCGTAGCCAATGGCTGTTTCTCGATACGTTCCTGCGCGCCCGCTTGCTGCTGCGCCTGCAGATGAACCAGCCCGATGCGCCGCGCGTACTGCTGGCGGGCACCGAAGGGCAAGCCGAACTGCAAGTGTTGTGTGCCGGGCTGCTGTTGAGCGGCGAGCAACAACGCATCGAGGTGCTCGGCTGCGGGCAACCGCTGGAAGAGCTGCCCTTGTTGTGTGCGGCGATGCAGCCGGCGGCACTGGTGATTGCGCTGCAGGCACCGGTTGGCCCCGTGTTGGCCAGGCGCCTGCGCGCGTTGCAGATGGAGATTGCCTGCCCGCTGGCGCTGATAGGCGCAGGCCTAGCGGGCTCTCAGGCGGCGTTGCAAGGCATTGCGTTGTGCCTGCTGGACGAGCAAGGCGCCGACGTCGCGGGCAAACTCAACGCCTTGCTCAGCGGCGCCCTGGATTTCTGACCCTCTAGCGGCAGGGGCTCTGTACAAAAAGTTTTGTGAGAGCAACTGCCTTGCTCAAAACTCTAAAACAGGCATGACCCCCGTGGGAGCGGGCTTGTCCCGCGAACACGGGCGAAGCCCGTGCCATCGTTCGCGGTGCCTGCTTCGCGGGGCAAGCCCGCTCCTACAACGATGGATGACCATACTTTCGTACAAAACCTAGGAAGGCACGCGATCTTCAGCTACCACACGGTTACGCCCATTTTCCTTGGCCAGATACAGGCGCTCGTCGGCACGCTTGAGGATGGCTGCGGCGGTGGGGGTCTCTATACTGCGGTAAGCCACACCGATAGATAGCGTCAGTGTGCCGACCTGCTTCATGGGCGTGGCGCTCAGCGTCGAGCGAATACGCTCGGCGACCTCTTTCGCAGTACTCGGCCCGGTGTTCGGCAGCAGCAGGCAGAACTCTTCGCCGCCGGCCCTGCAGGGCAGGTCCCCTGCACGGGTACAGTCACGGATCACCTGCGCCACCTGCTGCAGGGCCAGGTCGCCGACATCATGGCCGAAGGTGTCGTTTACCCGCTTGAAGTGGTCGATATCCAACGCCAGTACCGCATAAGCCTGCTGCGATGCATCCAGGGCCTCAAGTGCTGCCTTCATCGCGCGCCGGTTGCCCAGGCCGGTCAAGAGGTCGGTTTCGGCGGCGGCGTTCAATGTGCCGATCTTCTGTTGCAGGTGTTGCGCCTGCATCACCAGTGCCTGGCGGATCGCCGCAGCCTCTGCGTACCAGGCCTTGATCGCGGACAGTTCTGCCGTTGCATTGGGCGCCGAAAGGTCGATGGCATGGCCGGCCAGCGCACGTAACGGGCGGGTGATCAGCATCACGCCGAGCAGTATCAGAGCTAAACCGACCACCCCGGCCGGGATGATCTTGATCAGCATGTCGCGCATCAGCTTGGCCAATGGCGCCAGTGCCTGTGCCCGCGGTTGTTGCACCACCACAGCCCAGTTGGAGCCTTGCACATGGGCAAACCCGGCGAGCATCGGTACCCCCCGGTAGTTGACGGTCTCCAGGGTGCCGTTTTCACCGTGCAGGGCGATGTCCACCGTCTCGCTCCAGCCGAGCACTTCACCGATGCGCTGTTGGTCGGGGTGGTAAAGCAAGCGGCGGTTGCCGTCGGCGACGAAGGCGAAGGTGCCATCGAGGTGATGTTCGCCAATCAGCGAATGCATCACGCCACGCTGCTGCAGGTACACCGAACCGCCCACCAGCCCGAGAAACTGGCCGGCCGGGTTGAAGATCGGCTGCGACACGAAGACGATGAGCTTGCCGTTGGCCGCGGTGAATGCCTGGCTGACCAAGGGCTGCCGTTGTTTGAGTGCTGCGTGCAACTCAGTAGAAGCCACCGTCGAACCGATCTGCACCCCGGGCGGGTATGCCTGCAGGATCTTGCCTGCAGGGTCGGTGATCAGCACGCTGTTCAGTTCCGAGTCCTGGGCCTGCAAGCGAAGTGCTTCCTCCTCTAGCAAGGCTGGGTTGGCAATGTCGCGGCCCAGGCGCTGGCTGCTGTATTTCAGGCGTTCATTGACCGAGTACAGGAACCCATCGATGCTGGAGGCCACCTTGAAGGCATAGGCACGGTTGGCTTCTAGCGCCGAGTGGACCAAAGCATCGCGTTGCACGCCGTAGGCCGTGATCAGGCCATTGCACAGGGTGCCCAGCACGGCAAGTAGAACAAAGCTCAAAATCAGGCCACGCAGGCCGATATGTGATGACAGAATGTTGCCCATGAGTACGTCGTAAGCCTCAACTGCTGGAAATGCTGGCAGAAGCTTAGACAGGAATCGGGTTGTGCACCGAAACCAAGCCAGGCACCCCTTCCCCATACGCCTCACAGGCCTATCCGAACATCTCCTTGCAATCAATTACATTTGAGTGCGCCAGCATTTTGCCTCCGTGCTGTAAGATTGACGGTTAAGCTAAATCGCATGCTAATTTGCTATTTTTTTGACGAAGATCAAAATGCCACCCTAGCGCGCATGCGATATTCCTCCCGAAATCCGTTTCAATTCTTAATTCAGAGCCAGTGTTTTGACGAATGGAATGCCGTTGTTGGCAATCTCCGGCTTAGGCGCCGAAAGCAGCCAGCTTCATCTACAAGGACTGTATTGGTTGGCCTGTGACACCGCAGAAGACGCCACCTTGCTCTGCCGCCAGGTGGTGGAGGGGTTGCCCGAACCAACGCGGGCAGCCCTGATCGCCGATGCGCAAGGCATGGGTGATGTGCTGAGTGCACTGGATGCCGCAAAGGGCCCGGGCGAGCTGGCGCTGTATGAAGCCAACCCTCACGCCACCCTGCACCTGGTCGATGATCTGCCCCGTCTCGATGTTCCTGGCCGTGTGCTTGTCGTGCTGGCGCCTGCCGGTGCCTGGGCAGACGGCAAGGTCGAGCGCTGGTGCGAGGCGCTGCGCCCGCTGTTGTTGGCCGAGGCGGCGCTGCTGCTGGTCATCAGCGGTGGCCAGAGTGCCGGCTTGGTGGAGCGCCTGCGCGTGTTCAACCAGGGCGTCGACGGCCTGGCCCAGGTGTATCGCGGCAAAGGCGGGGTCCGTTACCTGCAGCACTTCTGGAGCAACCCGCTTGGCAAGGCGGGCACCCGGGACATGGAGCTGGTGCGCCTTGACGCGGGGTTTGCCGTTGCCGGTACGCCGCAGGCGCCCACCGATACCGGTGGCGATGAGCTGTTGTGCCTGGCCCAGCGGCCGGTCCTTGAAGGGGCGCCTGCTTTCTCCGAGCACTGGCAGGTCTGCGAAAGCCTCGACGAACTGGCTGACCGCGCCAGCCGAGCGGTGTCCGCCACGGTCATTTTCGCCATGGATGGCGGGCAGCGCCTGGACAGCCTGGCGCGCCAGCTGCACCGCTTGCGCCAGTTGCGTGGCAATGCCTTGAAGCTGGTAGTGCGCGAAATGGCGCCCACCTTGCGCTACCAGGATGAACAACTGCTGCTGGCCTGCGGCGCCACCCAGATCGTGCCGTTTGGCGCCAGCCTGTCACGCTTCCTGACCATGGTGGAAAGCATCCAGGGTTATGTCTGGCGCCGACACCTGCCAACCGACTTCGATGCCTTGCTCACGCGTTTGCGGCCACTCGCGATCTGCGGCTTGGTAGCGCCTGATGCGTTCGCCGAAGCAGTGCAGAACATGTGGCACGGTGTGCGTAACGGCGAAATCGTCCACCAGTTGTTGGTGCTGCGCCCGGCCCCAGGCCTGACTCCCCTGCAGGCATGCTCGCGTACGGTGTTCCGCCGCGACGGCGACATCGCTTGTGTGGTCGGGGAGGTGTTGTTTCTGTTCCTGTTTGCCTGCCGTTCCGAAGGCGTCGAACAGGCACTTGATCACATCTTCCAGTTGTCATGGAAAGAGCTGTTCATCAGCCAGGAAGTGCTTGCCGGCGTCGACAGCCTGGCCGCCCCGGCCTTCCTCGATAACCGCTCGCCGCAGCCGCCGCGGGTCGATGCAGCGGCGCAGTTACCCACGCAAGCGCGGCCGGCACTGGCGCCGCGCCGGGTCGCCTTGGGCAAGCGGGGCGCAGTATGAACTTCACGCAATTGCTGCAAGTGATCGCCCTCACTGCGTTGGTCACCTTGGGCCTGGCCTTGCTGGTGGTGCGCCTGCGCGCAGTGTTGCGCGGCTGGTTGCACCGCCGCCTTTCCCCCCGTTACCTGAAACCGCTGGGCGTACGCCACCGCGCTGCACGCCAGGAACCCCGTAATGACTAATACCACCGTCACGCTCCCGGTTCTGGCCCGATGGCCTGGTCTGGGAGCGTGGAACCTCTATTTTCTGGCCAAGTTCCTGCTGGTCGCTCTGGGCATGCTCGACTTCCAGGCGCTGCCGAACCTCTTGTTCGCAGCGTTTCTGCTGATCCCGTTGCCGGGCAAGTGGTTGCGCATTGCGCGCCAGCTAGCGGCGCTGCCGATTGGCATCGCGTTGTTCTACCAGGACACCTGGTTGCCGCCGTTCAGTCGCCTGCTGGCGCAGCCGGGGGTACTCGATTTTTCGTGGAACTACCTGCTCGAACTGCTGGGCCGTTTCATCAACTGGAACCTGATGGGCGCGCTGGCACTGCTGTTGGTGGGGTATCTGTACCTGCGCCATTGGCTGCGCCTGAGTACCCTGAGCCTGTTAGGGCTGGGCTGGCTGGCCGTCGGCGGGCTGCCGTCACTGGGGTTCACTGCGGGCCAGGCGCCCGGCACGGTGACTACCAGCCCCGCTGCGCAGGCGCAGGCCACGGCGGTGGCCGACAACGCCACGCTCGACGGCTGGCTTGAGCAGTTCTTCGCCAGTGAGCGTGAACGAGTAACGGCGTTCCCTGCCATGAATGCCGAGGAGCAGCCGTTCGACCTGCTGGTGATCAACATCTGCTCGCTGGCCTGGGATGACCTGTCGGCCGTGGGGCTGCGTGACAACCCGCTGCTCTCGCGCCTGGACGTGGTCTTCGATCAGTTCAACTCGGCCACGTCCTACAGCGGGCCGGCCGCCATCCGCGTACTGCGTGCCAGCTGTGGGCAGTCGTCCCACGCGGGCCTGTACCAGAGCGCCCCGGAGCAGTGCCTGTTGTTCCAGAACCTGGCCAGGCTTGGCTTCCAGAGCAATACCTTGCTCAACCACAGCGGGCGCTTCGACAACTTCATCGGCGATATCACCCAGCAGCACATGCCGCAACCTGGCCTGCGCAACACCGATTTCCCGCGGGCACTGGTCGGCTTCGACGGCTCGCCGATTGCCAGCGACCTGGACGTGTTACGGCGCTGGTGGGGCCAGCGTAAAGGCACGCCGGCCGAGCATGTGTCGCTGTTCTACAACAGCATCAGCCTGCATGACGGCAACCGCATCGTCACCGCCGACGGCGGCACCCGTGTGGCCGACTACGCCACTCGCGCCAACCGCCTGTTCGGCGAGCTGGGCACCTTCCTCGACGAACTGGAGCGCAGTGGCCGCCGCGTGGTCGTGGCCATCGTCCCAGAACATGGCGCCGCGCTGCATGGCGACCGCATGCAGCTGTCGGGCATGCGCGAAATCCCCACGCCGTCGATTACCCATGTGCCGGTTGGCCTCAAGTTCATCGGCATGGGGCAGCCTGCGCGCAGCGAGCCGCTGCGGGTCTCGGCGCCCACCAGTTACCTGGCGTTGTCCGAGCTGATATCGCGGGTGTACGCCGGCCTTGGCCAGCAGCAGGCATTGGACGTGCCCAGCCTGCTGAACGACCTGCCGACCACCGAACAGGTCGCGGAAACCTCCGGTGCGCAGGTCTTGAACTACCAGGGGCGCGCCTACATGCGCCTGCAAGGCCAGCCTGACTGGCAGCCTATCCCCGAGGAGAGCCGATGAAGCCTGGCAACGCTGACCCTGCCGACCGTAGTGACGACATTGCCCAACTGCGCCAGCACCTGGATATGCCGGACCTGAACTATCAGGATATTTCCATGCTGGTGGGGGTTCAGCAGGCCTTGCAGCGCTGGCCGTTGCTGGGTGAAAGCTGCCGGTCCAGTGCCCAGGATGGGCTGCTCATGCCTGCACCGAAGGGCGAGGCGGTGTTGCCATGACCAGCCTGGCGTTGCACGGCGTGCGCGGTGGCCTGGGGCGCAGTGCCTTGCTGGCCGCGCTGGGCTATGCGCTGCAGGGCGTGGGTGAGCGGGTGCTGTTGATCGACCTGTGCCCGGACAACCTGCTGGGGCTGCATTTCAACCTGCCGCTGGAGGCGCGCGAGGGCTGGGCGCTTGCCGAGCGGGAAGGGCGGCCGTACACCGACGCTGTATACGAGGTGCTCGATGGGCTGTGCCTGATGCCGTTCGGCAATGCACCTGGCGATGCGCTGCACCCGGCGGCCGACGCTGCAACCTGGGCCGCTCGCCAGGTTGAACTGGCCGAACACTTCGACTGGTTGCTGTTCGACGTGCCGCAGTTACCGGCCGCGACTGCGGGCCACTGCGTCGAGACCGATGTGCAGGTGCTGGTGGCCGAGGCCGAAATGGCCAGCCATCTGCTGCTCGGGCGCCGCCCCATCGAGCGCTACGACCTGCTGCTGATCAACCGTTACGACCCGGCCAGCCGCTTGCAGAGCGACCTTCTGATGGTGTGGCGCGACCTGTTCCGTGATCGCTTGCCCCTGCAGGTGGTGCACCGCGACGAGGCCTTTCTCGAGGCCTTGGCGTGCAAGGCCCCGCTGGGCCATTACGCGCCGCAGAGCCTGGCCTGTCGGGATGTGCAGAGCCTGGCAGTGCGCTGCCTGACGAGGCGGCAGTCGTGACCCTGAACCCTCTGTCGGCTTACGCCTGGTTCACCACACGCGGCGCGCAGCGGCCGGTCGCCTGGCTGTTTACCTTGGGTGTGGCGCTGGCTGTGCTGTTCTTGCGCCTGGAGTCGCCCGCCTGGCAGGCCCTGTTGGCCGAGCGTCAGCGCCTGTACCCGCAGTTGGCGGGCAAGCGCCCGAGCCTGGGCGACCCCGTGCGGGTGTTGATCCAGAGCCTGTGGCTGCTGCTACGGCGCCAACCGCTGCCACGCCAACCAAGGCCGGCCAGCAAGGCCTGGCGTGCCGTGCGCGGCCACTGGCACACCACGCGTCAGAGGGTGCAGCACTACCGTGGCCGGTTGATCGACCGGCTGCAACAGTTGCCCGCGCGCTATCGGGCCAGTGCCTTCAAGCAGGCAGCTTCGGCACGCCTGCGTGGCTTGAGCGTATTCGCCCGCTGGGCCTTCTATGGTGTGCTGACGCTCTGCGCCTTTGGCCTGGCCTTGCTGTGCGTGACCGAGCCGTTCGGCTACCTGGCACAGTTGATGTTCATCTGCCTGCTTCTGGGTATCGCCATGCTGGTGCGGCACATGCCGGGCCGCTTTCCGACCCTGATGTTGATCGTGCTGTCGACCATCATCTCTTGCCGCTACCTGTGGTGGCGTTATACCTCGACACTGAACTGGAACGACACCACGGACCTGGTGTGCGGGGTGATCCTGCTGGCTGCCGAGACCTACTCGTGGTGCGTACTGATTCTTGGCTACATCCAGACCTGCTGGCCGCTGCAGCGCAAGCCAGCGAACCTGCCGGCCAACCCCGGGCACTGGCCGACGGTCGACCTGATGATCCCCACCTACAACGAAGACTTGGCGGTGGTGCGCACCACAGTGCTGGCCGCCCTGGGCCTTGACTGGCCACGCGAGTGCTTGCGCATCTACATTCTCGACGATGGCCGACGCGATGCGTTCCGCGCCTTCGCCGACGAGGTCGGCGTGGGCTACATCGTGCGCCCGGACAACAAGCACGCCAAGGCCGGCAACCTCAACCACGCGCTGGGTGTGACCGACAGCGAGCTGATCGCCATCTTCGACTGCGACCACGTGCCGGTGCGCTCATTCCTGCAGATGACGGTGGGCTGGTTCCTCAAGGACCCGAAGCTTGCGCTGGTGCAGACGCCGCACCACTTCTTCTCGCCAGACCCGTTCGAACGCAACCTGGGCTCGTTCCGCCGCCGGCCCAATGAAGGAGAGCTGTTCTACGGCCTGATCCAGGACGGTAACGACATGTGGAATGCGGCATTCTTCTGCGGTTCATGCGCGGTACTGCGGCGTACGGCGCTGCAAAGCATTGGCGGCTTTGCCGTGGAGACCGTGACCGAAGATGCCCACACCGCCTTGCGCATGCACCGCCAGGGCTGGTCTTCGGCCTACCTGAGCATCCCCCAGGCGGCAGGCCTGGCCACCGAGAGCCTGTCGGCGCACATCGGCCAGCGTATTCGCTGGGCGCGTGGCATGGTGCAAATCTTTCGTACCGACAACCCGATTTTCGGCCGCGGGCTGAGCCTGTTCCAGCGGGTGTGTTACGCCAACGCCATGCTGCACTTCTTGGCCGGCCTGCCGCGGCTGGTGTTTCTGACTGCGCCGCTGGCGTTCCTGTTGCTGCATGCCTACATCATCTATGCCCCTGCCTTGATGATCCTGCTGTACGTGTTGCCGCACATGATCCACGCCAGCCTGACCAACTCGCGCATGCAGGGCAAGTACCGGCAAACGTTCTGGGGCGAGGTCTACGAGACCGTGCTCGCCTGGTACATCGCCCGCCCCACCACGGTCGCGCTGTTCGCGCCGAAGAAGGGCACCTTCAACGTCACCGCCAAGGGCGGCTTGATGGAGCAGGGGCAGTTCGACTGGCGCATCGCCCAGCCTTACCTGTGGCTTGCGGCACTCAACGTGGCCGGCCTGGGCTTTGCCGTGTGGCGGCTGTTCACCGGCCCCACGGCGGAAGTCGGCACGGTGATCGTCAGCTCGCTGTGGGTGGTCTACAACCTGCTGATCATCGGCGCCGCCGTTGCCGTGGCCGCCGAGGTGCGCCAGGTACGCCGCGCCCACCGGGTGCAGATGCACTTGCCGGCGGGGCTGGTGCTGGCCAGCGGTCACGCCTACCCCTGCACCCTGGTCGATTACTCCGATGGCGGCGTCGGCCTGCAGTTGCACCAAGGCCTTGCGCTCAAACCCGGGGCGCAGGTACGCCTGCTGCTCAACCGTGGCCAGCGCGAGTTTGCCTTCCAGGCCAGCGTCACCCGTACCGTCGGGCAACACGTGGGTCTGGTGTTCCACGACCTGAGCCAGCAACAGCGCATCGACCTGGTTCACTGCACCTTTGCCCGTGCCGATGCCTGGCTTGGCTGGCACCAGCAACACGAGGCCGATCGCCCGCTGCGCAGCCTGGTCGAGGTGCTGAAGCTGGGCGCTGTCGGTTACCTGCGCCTGGTCGAGCACATGCCGCCGTGGCTGCGGACATGGTTGCGCCCGCTGCGCGCGCTGGTGCATTGGCTGGCCAGCTACAGGCCCCGCACGCCGCGGCCTATCCCTTTCATGAACCCTGTTGATCGAGACGCATGATGACTGGTTATCCCGCGCGTACCTGGGGCCTGGCGATGGCGCTGTTTGCCGCCTTGTCGCAGAGCGCCGCTGCCGCCTCCGAAGCCCCGCTTGCCGAGCCCGTCGTACCCAAGGTGCCGAGCTGGCCGGTTACGAAAACCTTCGAGCAGCTCGGGCATGCGTCCGACAGCCTGCTGCTGGGGGTGCGCAATAGCGAACACATCGAGTTCGGCCTGCGTCGCGACCGCCTCGCCACCGACGCCACCTTGCAGCTGGACTACACGCCTTCGCCCGCGCTGTTGCCGAACCTGTCACACCTGCGCGTCTACCTCAATGACGAGTTGATGGGGGTAGTGCCGGTTGAGAAGGAGCAACTTGGCCAGCGCGTGCGCCGCCAACTGCCCCTGGACCCGAAGCTGCTCAGCGACTTCAACCGGGTCCGCCTGGAGTTTGTCGGGCATTACACCGACATCTGCGAAGACCCGGCGCACAGCGGCCTGTGGCTGAACCTGAACCGCAAGAGCCAGGTGCAGTTGCACGAGCAGGCACTGGCGCTGGACAACGACCTGGCGTACTTCCCGCTGCCGTTCTTTGACGCGCGCGACACCGGCAAGGTCGAGCTGCCGGTGGTGTTCAGTGGCGTGCCGAGCTTGGGTGAGCAGCGTGCGGCCGCTATCCTGGCGTCTTACTTCGGCAGCCAGGCCGGCTGGCGCAAGGCAACCTTCCCGGTGCTGTACAACCGCCTGCCGGCCAGTGCCGACACCCCCAAGCCGAGCATCGTGTTTGCCAGCAATGAACGCCGCCCGGCATTTCTCGCCGACCTGCAGCAGTTTCCGCTGGTCGACGGCCCGGTGTTGCAGATGATCGACCATCCGCACGACCGCTTCAGCAAGGTGCTGTTGGTATTGGGGCGCAACGATGACGACCTGATCAAGGCAGCTTCGGCGCTGGCGGTTGGCAACAACCTGTTCCGTGGTGCCCGAGTGCAGGTCGAGCAGATGACCGCGCTGCAGCCGCGCAAGCCCTACGACGCGCCAAACTGGACGCGCACCGATCGGCCGGTGCGCTTCGCCGAACTGCTCGACTACCCCGAGCAACTGCAAGTCAGTGGCCTGCAACCGCGGCCGGTGACGCTGTCACTGAATTTGCCGCCAGACTTGTTCGTCTGGCGCAACCAGGGCATCCCGTTGCGCACGCTGTACCGTTATACGGCACCGGCAGTGAGTGACGAATCGCGCCTGAGCATCAGTGTCAATGACCAGTACATCACCAGCATGCCGCTGGTGGGCAACGACCGGCGCGGCGGCACGCTCGAGCAGGTGCGCCTGGCGGTGTTGTCCGGTGACAGCAGCGCACTGACCGAAAACTCGCTGGTGCCGGCCTTGAAGATCGGCGACCGCAACCGCCTACGTTTCGATTTCAGCTTTGGCAGCACCCTGGGCAGCGCCCAGCGCGATCATTGCCAGACGTCGCTGCCGGTGGATGTGCGCGCGGCGATCGACGAAAACTCGACCATCGACTTGTCCGGCTACCACCATTACATCGCCATGCCCGACCTGCGCGCCTTCGCCCGCAGCGGCTTCCCGTTCAGCCGCATGGCCGACCTTTCCGAAACCCTGGTCATCATGCCGGCAAAGCCCACGGCGATGCAGGTTGGCACCTTGCTCGATGCGGTTGGTGGGCTGGCCGGGCAAATCGGTTACCCCGCGCTTGGCCTGAAGCTGGTCGATGACTGGAAGCAGGCAACGGCCGCCGATGCCGACTTGTTGCTGATTGGCAGCTTGCCCGAGGCCTTGAGCGATGCGCCTAACCTCGGCCTGCTGCTCAGCGCCCAGCGTGACTGGCTGCTGCAAGGCCGTAGCGCAGGGTTGCCAGGCAGCCAGCGCTTCGACACCGCGCCGGTGGCCGCGAGCAGCCGTGTGGCGGTCAGCGCGCAGGCGCCGATCGCGGCCATCACCGGGTTGAAATCGCCGTTCCACGAGCAGCGCAGCGTCGTCGCCCTGCTGGCCAACAGCGACAGCGATTACAGGTTGCTGCGCGACGTGCTGGGTGATGTGGGCAAACTCGATGCCGTGGCCGGTTCGGTGACGCTGGTGCGCAGCAGTGGCGTCACCAGCCAGTTCGTCGGCGAGCACTACTTTGTCGGTGCGCTGCCCTGGTGGATGTTGCTGTGGTTCCACTTGTCCGAGCACCCGGTGTTGCTGGCGGCGATCGCGGCCCTTTGCGTGGTGCTGTTTGCCTTCTTGCTGTGGCGGGCATTGCGCTGGGCTGGCCGTCGTCGCCTGGGCGAGCGCGGGTGATGGTGCGTCCGTTGCTGGTAGGGCTGGTCGCCTTGGGCTTGCCCGTTTTCGCCAATGCCGCACCCGCCTGCCCGTGGCCGGCCTGGGAGCGCTTCAAGGCCGAGCTGGTGAGCGTGGACGGGCGGGTCATCGACCCGAGCGATGAGCGCCTGATCACCACCTCGGAAGGGCAGAGCTATGCGCTGTTCTTCGCTCTGGTGGGCAATGACCGGAAGGCGTTCGCGCAGGTGCTGGGCTGGACCGGCAATAACCTCGCCGAGGGCGACCTGGCGCGGCACCTGCCAGCCTGGTTGTGGGGCCGCAAGGGCCAGAACCAGTGGCAGGTGCTGGACGCCAACAACGCCAGCGACGCCGACCTGTGGATTGCCTACAGCCTGCTGGAGGCGGGGCGGCTTTGGGAGATGCCTGCCTATACGCAACTGGGGCAGCACATGCTATGGCGCATCGCCGCCCAGACCGTGCGCAAGCTGCCGGGCCTGGGGGTGATGCTGCTGCCTGGTGACTACGGCTTCGAGGATGCCAACGGCACCCGCTTGAACCCAAGCTACCTGCCGCTGCAGGTGTTGGACCGCTTCAGCCTGGTGGACCCGCTGTGGGGCGAACTGGCCGCCAATACGCGGCGTCTGTGGCTGGCTTCGTCGCCAAAGGGCTTCGCCCCGGACTGGCTGCTGTGGACGCCGGCCGGTGAGCTGGCTGCGGACCCGCAGCATGGCAACGCCGGCGACTACGACGCCATTCGCGTGTACCTGTGGGTCGGCATGCTGGCCGAGGGCGCGGCGCAACGTGCCGAACTGCTGGCTCATTATGCCCCGATGGCGGCAGTGACCGCACACCAAGGGCTACCGCCAGAACGCGCGGATGCGCACAGCGGTAACACCAGCGGCCATGGCCCGGCGGGGTTCTCTGCAGCATTGCTGCCCTTGCTGGCCGCGTCGCCAGCGCACGTTGCCAGCCTTGCCGCCCAGCGTCAGCGCCTGCACGAGCAGCCAGTCGAGGCCAAGGCCTATTACGGCCAGGTGCTGGCGCTGTTCGGCCAGGGCTGGGATGAAGCCCGTTACCGTTTTGACCCGCACGGCCGCTTGTTGCCGGCCTGGAGCGCGCCATGCAGCGAATGATTGGTGTGGTGATGCTGGCGACGCTGGCGTGCCAGGCCGTAGCGCAACCCAAGGATGCCGCTGAACAGCGCCAATGGCTGCTGGACCAGGTGCGTCGGGGCGAGGCATTGCACCGTGACGATCTGGTGCGCGATGCACTGGGCCGCCTGCAATTGCTGGAGCCGCGCAACCCGGACGTGCTGCTGGCAGCCCTGAGCCTGGCGTTGCGTGACAAGAACACCACCGAGGCCCAGCAGTTGCAGGCCCGGATCACTGCCCTGGCGCCTGGCAGCCTGCAGGCACGCCAGGCCACGCGCCTGCTTGCGCTGCAGCAGCCAGAGGCCGTGCGGCGCTTGCAGCAGGCACGCCTGTTGGCCGTCACCGGGCGCAATGAAGAAGCGCTGGCGGCGTATGAGCACTTGTTTGCGGGTGAACCGCCCAGCCTTGAGCTGGCCCTTGACTACTGGCGCGTGCGCGGCAACCTGCCAGGCCAACGCCCTGAAGCCATCCGCCAGTTGCAGCAACTGGACCGGCAGTACCCCGGCAGCGCCGGGCTGCGCCAGACCCTGGCCGGTTGGCTGTTCGCTGAAAACCGCGACCGCGAAGCGCTGGCGCTGCTCGATCAACTGTCGCGAGACCCTGGCGCACGCGATGCCGCTGCCCAGCGCGAGTTCGACTACCTGTCCGGGCAGGCGGTGAGCACCGCCAGTGCGGCGGCCTGGCAAGCCTTCCTGCAACGCTACCCAGCCTCGCCGCTGCTGGCCCAGGCCAGCGATAACCTGCAACAGCAGCGCAAACTGCTGGCCGACCCATCCTGGCAGGCTGGCCAGCGGGGCAAGGCGTTGCTCGACAAGGGCCGTAACGCCGAAGCTGAAGCACAACTGCGCCGGGCGCTGCGCCAATATCCGGACGATGCCAGCCTGTACGGTGCCCTGGGTTATGCGCTGATGCGCCAGAGCCGCTACCAAGACGCCAACGCTGCGTTCCGGGCGGCCAGCGTCAAGGAGCAGGACACCTACTGGATCAGCCAATGGAAAGACCTGGAGTCGTCCAGCCAGTACTGGGCGCTGCTCAACAAAGCTGAGCGGGCATTGCAGGCAAACGACCTGCGAGGCGCGCGCGCCCTTTACCTGCAGGCACGCCAGCAGCGTCCCAAGGATGAATACGCCTTGCTGGGCCTGGCGGATGTCGCGCTGGCAGAGGGCGATGCGGCAGCTGCCGAGCGCCAATTCCTGCAGGTGCGGCGCATGGCGCCGGATAACGAAAGCGCTGTGCGTGGCCTGATGCGTGTGTACCAGGCGCAGTCGCCAGACAAGGCGCAGGCATACCTGGACAGCCTGCCGCCACGCCAGCAAGCGCAGTTCGCCAGCCTGCGCCGCAGCCTGGAACTGGCGCGCCTGCGCCAACAGGGTGATGAAGCCCTGCAGCGCGAAGACTGGCAGGCGGCCAGCCAGGCGCTGGGCCAGGCAACTGCCTTGGCCCCCGATGAGCCTTGGCTGGTCTATCATTTGGCCAACAGCTTGCGTCACCAGGGGCGCACCGCCGAGGCCGACGCAGCATTCGCCAGGCTGGTGCAGCACCAGCCACTCGACCCGGCAACCCGCTATGCCCACGGTCTGTTCCTGGAGTCCAGCGACCGTGATGCCTTGGCTCTGGACAGCCTGGGCGCAGTACCGCAGGCAACCTGGAACCCGGACATGCACGCGCTGCAGCAGCGTATTCAACGGCGCATGACCCTGGCCTCGGCGCAACAGCTGCAGGCACAAGGCCGTGGTGCCGAGGCAACAGCTTTGCTGGAAGCCAGTCTGGCGCGTGGTGAAGGTAGCCCGGATGACGTGATGCTGTTGGGCGACTGGGCAGCAGCGCGCGGTGAACCTGGCAAAGCGCGTGGCTATTACCAGCGTGTACTTGCCGTGCAGCCTGGGCGTGCTGATGCGCGGCTTGGGGTGATGGAAAGCGCCGTGGCCGAAGGCAACCTGGCGCAGGCCCGGCACATGCTGGGCGTGCAGGTGCCACAATTTGCCGCTGATGACAGCAACGCCCAACGGCGTTTGGCGGCGGTCTGGGTCGCCTTGGGCGAACACGAGCAAGCGGCCAGGCTGCTCGACCGGATTGCCGCGCAGCAGACGCGCCCCGATCCATTGCTGCGGCGCGACGCCGCCCGCTTGGTGGCGCAGGATGACCCGCAACGGGCGCTGGACCTCTATGCGGCGGCCATGGCCGATGCGCAGTTGCTCGACCGCGCCGCCGTGTCGCCACGCGACGACCGCGCGCTGACACTGGCCAGCCGCGAGCAGGGCGCCGATGACTGGCTGGCGCGCAGCTTGCGCAGCGACGTCGATGCCCTGTATCGCCAGCGCAATACCCACGTGACCCTGATGCATGACTACGGCTGGCGCGAGGATGACGGTACGCCGGGCACGTCCGAGCTGAGCACCCAGTCGACCTTGTTGCATGTCGATACCCCCTGGCAGGACGGCACCGCCTTTGCGCGGGTAGAACGTATCGGCATGGATGCGGGCTCGTTCGAGCAGAACGATCAGGGGCGTTACACCCCCGACTTCGGCAGCTGCCAGTTTGTTGGCCAGACGGCTGACGGAACATCGCTGCCCGCGTGTACGGGCGGCTCGCAGACAGCCAACGGCAGTGTGCTGGCGCTGGGTTGGCAGGGCAGCCGCTGGGCCTTCGACCTGGGCACCACCCAGGGCTACGCAGTCAACAACTGGCTGGGTGGGGCAACGGTCAACGGCGACCTGGGCCAGGTCGGCTGGTCACTGACCGCTTCGCGGCGGCCAATGAGCAACTCGCTGCTGTCGTTCGCCGGGGCACGTGACCCGGCAACCGACGTGCGCTGGGGCGGGGTCACGGCCAATGGCGGCACGCTTGGCCTGAGCTGGGACCAAGGGGGCGATAACGGCGTCTGGGCCAGCCTGGGGCACCACTGGCTGTATGGCGAAAACGTCACCGACAACCAGCGCACCCGCGCCATGGCCGGCTACTACCACCGCCTGGTGGAGAAAGCCGACGAGCGCGTACGCGTTGGCCTGACGCTGATGCACTGGCGTCACGACAAGGACCTGGGTGGCTACAGCCTGGGGCAGGGCGGCTATTACAGCCCGCAACGCTACACGTCGGTGGGCGTGCCGGTCAGTTACGCCTGGCGCAACTACGACTGGTCGTTGCTGCTGGAAGGTTCGGTCGGTTGGTCCCAGGCCCACAGCGGCCGCAGCCGCCTGTACCCGGACGCGCACATCAACCACAAGGTACTGGCGCAGTATGACGTGCGCTCGAACATCGATGCCATGAACGACGCCAGCGACAGCAGCGGCCTGGGCTACCGCCTGCGCGGCCTGTTCGAACGCCGCCTGAGCGACCACTGGGTGCTGGGGGGCGGGTTCGATTGGCAGCACAGCGATGACTATGCTCCGAGCCATGGCATGCTGTACCTGCGCTACCTGTTCGAGCCTTGGCGGGGCAACCTGGCGCTGCCGGTGGCGCCGCTTGAGCCGTACAGCGAGTGGCGTTGAGGCACGCTGCCCCTAGTGTGGTGTTTCGGAAACACCACACTAGGGCGACCGTACACCAGGGATGCGCTACTCAGCCGTGCGTTCCAGTGTGCGGTCTTCGCGGACGAATGCAATGAAGCGCTGGCTTGCCAGGGCCAAGTATTCACCGCGTCGCCAGCACAATCGAAAGTCCATGTGCTGCGCGGGTTCGAAGGGAATGCCGACTAGCCCTGGTGTGCATTGCTGCACCGAACGCAGCAGGGTGGCAATACCGACGTTGTCTTGTGCTGCCTGGATCACCAGCGAAACGAAGTTGCTCTGCAGTGCAGTCCGGTAGCGCACGCCCCGCGTGGCGACGAATGCGTCGAGCATGTGCCGTTGCAGGAATGTGCTGTCGAATACGGCCATTTCGACGTCCTGCAGGTCGCCAGGTTCAAGATGGGGCAGGGTGGCCAGGGGATGGTCCGCGTGCATGCACAGCACCATTTCATCCTTGCCCAGCAGCACTGACTCCCAGGACGGGATCACGCGCCGCGACTCGAGCAGCGCCACATCGATTTCACGCCGCTCCAGGCGCTGGCTGATGTCGTCGGCGCTGCCTTCCAGCACGGTCATGACAACGCCTGGGTAAGCCTTGCGAAAACTACTCAGCAGCCTAGGCAGATAATAGAGGCCGAACATCGGCGGGATACCCAGGCGCACCTCGCCGCTTTGCAGGTCCCCCATGTCGCGCAGTTCTTGGCGAGCCGTGTCCAGTTCTCGCAGCACCGAATCGATGCGGGCGAGGAAGCGTTCGCCTTCTGCGGTCGGCACTACACGGCGGCCGGCGCGGTTGAACAGCATCATGCCCAGTTCTTCCTCCAGGCGGGTAATCGCCATGCTCAATGCCGGTTGAGCGATGTGCAGGCTTTTCGCAGCCTTGGTAAAACTGCCCTGGCGATTGACCTCGACGCAGCAGCGTAGCGCTTTCAGGTTCATGCCACTGCTCCATAACAAAATGTGATCGCGAGTATCATAACAATATATTTTTCATTATGAACAAGCTTGTCTAGGATGTGCTGCTCAACCACCAGGGGCCGCATGATGACCATCGCTTTTATCGGTTTGGGAACAATGGGGCTGCCCATGGCAACCCACCTGCTCAGCGCCTACCCGGGCTTGTTGGTGAGTTCTGCCAGCGGTCAGGCGTATGCGGCGCTGGAGCGTCTGGGCGCGCAGCCGACCGATGAGCGTAAGGCCTTGGCCGCTTGCGACACGGTGTTTCTCTGTTTGCCCGATGACCAGGTTGTCGAGCAGGTGCTGTTTTCTGCCCAGGGCCTGGCGCAATGGATGCGCCCTGGCAGTACGGTGGTCGATACCAGTACCCTCGGGTATGCCCAGACCCTCGACATCGCGCGCCGCCTCGCCTCGCTGGGCGTGCGTTTCATGGACGCCCCTGTCTCGGGTATGGCCCAGCGCGCTGGCGACGGCACGCTTACCGCCATGTGTGGTGGCCAGGCCGAGGTCGTTGAACAGATGCGTCCTTACCTGCAGACCATGGCATCGACCATCCTTCATATGGGCCCGGTGGGCAGCGGCCAATTGGCCAAGCTGATCAACCAGTTGCTCTACAACATCAACATCGCAGCACTTGCCGAAATCCTGCCCATGGCCTGCAAGCTGGGCCTGGATGCCCAGCAGGTCAGCCGCGTGGTGAACACTGGAACCGGGCGCAGCCACGCTTCGGAATACTTTCTGCCGCATATTCTGGCCGGCAGCTTCACCAGCAGCTACCCGCTGCAGGATGCCTACAAGGACATGCGTCACGGAGCACAGCTGAGCGCCGAGATGGGCCTGCCACTACCGGTGTTGGCGGCTGCCACCGCGACCTACCAGACGGCACTGCTGCAAGGCCATGGCAGCCAGGACAAAGGCGCCATGATCAAAGTGTTCGAGGCGCTGCTCGATGTGCAATTCCGTACCCCACCTGCAACCCATTGACCCGCCCACTCAGCCAGAGGCCTTGATGACTCCTTCGACGTTCACGCCCCAGCCAACCGCCGATGCCCTGTTGCGCGCATGGCGCAGCGGCGACCTTCTGCAGTGTTTGCCCGCGCACCTGAAACCCGAGACCCTCGAGCAGGGGTACGACGCTCAGGATCGGCTGTTCAGTACGGTGGGTGGCCAACGTGTCGGTTGGAAACTTGGGGTAGGCAGCCCAGCGGCCATGCACGCCGGCAAGCTGACACGGCCGCTGGTTGGGCAACTCGATGCTGCGCGCTGCCACCCAAGCGGGGTCAGGGTACCGTTGCCGGCGCTGACGCCGGTCACTGTCGAATGTGAAGTCGCGTTCGTGCTTGACCGCGATGTACATCCTGAACCGGGGCGTGCACCGACAGCTGACGATATCCGTGCCACCTGCGTAACCTTCGAGGTCGTCCGTTCACGCTTTGTTGATCGCAAAAGTGTCGGCTGGCCGAGCTTTGTGGCCGACAACGTCGGTTTTGAAGCGCTGGTCATCGGCGAGCACATTTGCAGTGGCATCGACGATAGATTGCTGACTGAACTTGCCGCGACCGCGGTCGTGCATCTGGATGGCGTGCCACGGGCGCGTGGTTTGTTCGGCGATGCCGCGACAGACCCGATGCATTCGCTGGCAGCGTTGTATGCCCATGCGGCTGAGCGCGGGCAGGTTCTGCGTGCGGGCGATATCGTCTCGACAGGCGCCATGTGCGAACCGTTCGACCTGGTTGGCACTGGCCATCATGTCGCGGTGAAGTACTTTGACAAGGAACTGCTGTTCAGTGTTTAGCGGCCAAACTGCATGAGGCTTCACTGATTGCCGATAGGAATACCCTTCGATGCTTTTAGACACGGTCTTCACCTGATCTATGCTTGGGGCGAAAACCTGTTATCGATCAAAGACTGTTGAGGCCTCGCACGTGGGGCAGGAGCAAGGATGGCCCAGTCAAAGAAAATCAGCGTCATGCTGTCCAGTCGCTGCAACGACCGTTTTCCCGCTGGCAGCGATCAAACCCTCAGCAGTATCCGCGCGCAGCTCAAGCGTGAGATAGAAGGCACGACGCTGTTCGGCAAACAACTGTTCGAAGTCTGGATCAACGAAGATGCCCCCCCGGCCGATGGCATGCAGGACAGTTGGGACGCTTGTTTACAAGCCGTGCGCGATTGCGATGTGCTGTTGGTGCTGTCCAATGGCAATGCCGGCTGGGCCAGTGGTGACGGTGACATCGGCATCTGCCATGCGGAGTACATGGAAGGGCTTGCCACCACGCGCGGGAAGGTGCGCTTCATCGCCATGCCGAATATTCCGATCGGTGATAGCCGGGAAGCTGAGGCAGCACGTAATCAGCGCTTCCAGGCGTTTATCGCGCAACAGACCCCGTTCAGGGGGGGAATGGTCTCTACCGTCGAGCAGTTGCGCGACCGCGTTCAGGAAGCGCTGCTCGACGCGGTGGTGGTTCTGACCCAGCGTGGGGTAACCGCTGCCGCTTCGAGCCGCTTCGACATGGGCCAGGCGCTCGATTGGACACGGATGGACTTTCGTCAGCGCAAACGCGCGATGGAAACGGTGTTGCTGCAGGCGCTTACGGGTGGCGAAGCCCCTGTGGGCGATGCGTATGCCATTGTTCCAATGGCCGACGTGAATATCGCTGTGTTTGTCCATGCAATCCCGGCTGCGTTCACCGTTGCCGCTGCGCGTGAGTTGGTGGGTAAACCCTTTCTACGTGACCATGAGCATGCTCATTTATTGCAAGGCGCGCATGGGCCGTTGCACCTGATTGCCTGCCATCGGGGGGCTACAGAGCATCAGGCCACGGCGTTGCTGGGCTTTGCTGATGCAACCGTGGTCAGCGGACCCTTCGGTGTGTTTGTCGCCGATGATGTACAGAAGGTACAGTTTGCCTTCCTGGCCAACTGCCGCGATGCGTCGCAAACGCGCCATGCGCTGCAGCGCTTCAGAGAATGGCTGGACCAGACCGGTGAAGCGCAGAGGCTGGCCAAGAGAGCCGTTTCGCGCGCCAGAATTGTCAGCGTTATTGCTGCCGAGCTTGAGGGGAGATAACAGGGATGTCCAAAGCACGCTTTACCGTAGGGCCGGTGTTGTCTTTTCGCGGCGTCAGTGAAACCGGGCAGTGGCAAGTGACTGCGTTGGTCGGGGTTGCACAGGGTTCTGCATTCCCCGCGCTGGTTATTGAAGGGCGGGCATGCGCTGCGCCGAAGGTGTTGCTGGAGCATGGCAAGGAAACCATCCTTCGCTATGACCTGAGCTGCGAGCAACAGGCCCAGGAGCGAACGGTGCAATTTGGTGCAGCGCAGGGCGGGCCGCAATGGGAGTTCTCCGTGCCCGGCCGAGACTATGCCCCGAGAATGGCCTACGTCTCTTGCAATGGCTTCTCCGACCCTAGTGGCATGCGCAAGTTGGTGCGCCCTGAAAACGCCGTCTGGGCTGACCTGATCAGTAACCATGACAGTACGCTGCGCGATGCAGGTTACGTGCTGGACAAGGAGCAGCTTTGGCACGAAGCCCGTATCCATGACAAGGGCTTGAAGCGCTTTCAATTGCTGTTGATGGGGGGCGATCAGATTTACTTCGACTCGATCTGGGAAGATATAACTGCGCTCAAGAAATGGGTCGGGCTGTCGCGCAAGGAGCAGTTGGCATTCAAGGTAGGCGTGACGCTGGAGAAGGAGATTGAATCTTACTATTTCGGGCTCTATGCCAAGCGTTGGCTGCCGGATACTCGGCGTGACTGGGGCCAGGCCAAGCCGAACCTGGATGCCGCTGATGCGATGGCGAGAATCCCCACGGTGATGATGTGGGACGACCACGACATCTTCGACGGCTGGGGGTCTTACAGCCCCGCCATGCAACACTGTGAGTTGTTCCAGGTGATGATGCGCCACGCGCGCAAGGCGTTCTGGGTGTTTCAGTTGCAGCATGCCCTGGATGACTTGCCGCCGCTGCAAGGGCTGAAGCGTGCAAATGTTTCCCAGCAGGACCCTCAGTACGAGCCGATAGCATGGGGCACATGGCTGAAAGGGGACCGTTTGGCCTTGCCACTTCTGGATGGCCAACCGGGCTTCAGTTTCGGCTTTCACATAGGGCCGGTATCACTGTTCGTGGCTGATTTGCGCACCGAGCGTTCACGCACCCAGGTGATGGGGGCCGCGACGTGGGCTGCCATGCAGGCTTGGCTCGGCACACTGCGTGACGGTGAGCCTGCTCATCCGGGGAGCAAATGCCAGCACCTGATCTTCATGTCCTCGGTGCCGGTCGCGCACCCCAAACTGTCGCTGGCTGAAGGGTTACTCGATACCTTCGGCCAGGACCATGTGCTCGACAGCAATGCTGACGACCTCAAGGACCATTGGTCGCACGGCGATCACGAGGGCGAGCGCAAGCGCCTGCTGGAATCGCTGACCCGGATTGCCGAGCAGAGGCTGCTGCGGGTATCCATCGCTTCTGGGGACGTGCACGTCGCGGCGTGGGGCAGCTGTTATCGCCGAGACATCCCGCCGACCTCGAACTGGGCGCAGATTCAGCAATTCACCTCGTCGGGTGTGGTGCATCCTTCGTTGATCGGCGTGGCCGAACGGCTGTTTCTGCAGTTGCTGAACCATACCGCGAGCAAGGTCCAGTCCATCGATGTGCAGCACTGTGTCGAGATGATGCTGTTCCCGGGGTTCAATCGCTATGTGATGCCATCCCGGAACTGGTTGGCGTTCGAGTTGGACATGGGCGGTGAGGCCGGTAGCAAGCTGTGGGCGACCTGGCGCTGTGAAACGGAGGCAGGGTTTTCCAACCACTTGCAGGCGGTGCATCCGGCTCAGAAGTAGAGCGTGCCAACAAATCCTGGCCTCAGTGCAGCCGATAGGCATCCTGCGCCATTGCGAGCATCAGTTTGGCTCATTCGGCTTTACCCTGATCAGACCAAGGTCGGTGTTTGGGGGCAGGCGAACGCCCGCCCCGCCAGATCAATCTACCCGCACGAACACGTTCTTGGCCATGTCACTGCCACCAACGGCTTCCAGGCGCTTGCCGCCATCCAGTACGCGAACGTTGATCAGGGCTACCCCGTCCTTGTTGCGAGCAGTGACCACATCATCTTTGCGCTCCCACTCGTCAACCTTGACCTTGTTGCCGTTGGCGATGATGTAGTCGCTCGAGAACTCTACCGTCTGCTTGGGACCCTGGAAGCCCATCACGGTGGTGGTTTGTTCGTAAGTGCCTTCCAGCGCGTCGCCGCCGCAGCCGGCCAGTACGCAGAACGGCAACGCCATGAGCACGAATTTGAGTTTACGCATGAGATTTCCTTATCGGTTGGTGGTGATGTCGGCGGGTCAACCCATGGCGGCCGTTGATTCAATCAAGACCCGCCATGCGCTGCCTTACAGGGGGCAGAGCTTACCTGAGTGACGCCGAGGTATCACGAAATGTCATCAACGCCTCTCACTAACGCGCACGTGGCCCAGCTTGGCCAAGTAGAGGCGCCCGGGGATTCCAGGCGTCATACGGGCAGGGTGGATTACCTGAACAGCGGCACGCCGCTGAGCTTCTGCAACTCGTCGAAGTCGATGTCGGCGCAGATCTCTATCACCTGCAGCCCATCGGACGTCACCTCCAGCACGGCCAGGTCGGTGTAGATGCGGCTTACGCAACCGATACCGGTCAGCGGGTAGGTGCACTCGGGCACGAGCTTGCTTTCGCCGGACTTGGTCAGGTGGTCCATCATCACGAACACTTGGCGGGCGCCCGTGGCGAGGTCCATCGCACCGCCTACAGCCGGGATCGAACCTTCGGCGCCGGTGTGCCAGTTGGCCAGGTCGCCCTTGACCGACACTTGGAAGGCGCCCAGTACGGCGATGTCCAGGTGGCCGCCACGCATCATCGAGAAGGAGTCGGCGTGGTGGAAGAAGGCACCGCCGGTCAGCAGGGTCACGTGCTGCTTGCCGGCGTTGATCAGGTCATCGTCTTCTTCTCCCGGCGCAGGGCTTGGGCCCATGCCCAGCAGGCCGTTTTCGCTGTGCAGGAATACTTCCTTGTCGCCCAGGTAATTGGCCACCAGGGTCGGTGCGCCGATGCCCAGGTTTACATAGGCGCCTTCCTGAATGTCTGCGGCCACGCGCTGGGCCATCTCGGTACGGGAGAGTTTTCGGGTGATGGTCATGGCAGGCCTCAGACAGCGTTGGCGATCGAAGAAGCGGCAGCGCCGGAGACGGCGACCACGCGCTGGACGAAGATACCCGGGGTGATGATGTGTTCCGGGTCCAGTTCACCGAGTTCGACGATCTGGTCAACTTGGGCGATGGCGGTCTTGGCGGCCATGGCCATGATCGGGCCGAAGTTGCGGGCGGCCTTGCGGTAGATCAGGTTGCCCCAACGGTCGCCCTTGTGCGCCTTGATCAGCGCGAAGTCGGCGTGCAGCGGCATCTCCAGAACGTACTGGCGGCCGTCGATTTCACGGGTTTCCTTGCCTTCGGCCAGCAGGGTGCCGTAGCCGGTCGGCGAGAAGAACGCACCGATGCCCGAGCCCGCAGCACGGATACGCTCGGCCAGGTTGCCTTGCGGTACCACTTCCAGCTCGATCTTGCCGGCCCGGTACAGTTCATCGAACACGTAGGAGTCGGACTGGCGCGGGAACGAGCAGACCACCTTGCGTACGCTGCCCGCCTTGAGCAGCGCGGCAAGCCCGACCTCACCGTTGCCGGCATTGTTGCTGATGATGGTGAGGTCGCGGGTACCGGTGGCGATCAGGGCATCAATCAGTTCAGACGGCATGCCGGCAGTGCCAAAACCACCGACCATGATGGTCGAACCGTCGGTGATGCCTTCCACCGCGCTGGCGATGGACTCAAACGTTTTATTGATCAAAGCGAGCTCCTGGTTTTTCCTGGAGTGTGGGTTATCGACCTTGTCTTCGCGTGGCGAAGCGGTGGGCCAATCAGCACCTAGGAATTGTTGGGTGACTGCGTACTAGCGTGCCGCAAGATCGTGCACAAGTAGAGGGAGCTAAGCGGATTTTGTGCGATTATCGAACTGTTGTGCGATGTGTGAGTCGTGATTGCCCGGGCTGTGGTGAGCCCTCAATCTGCTTGTCGGCTGCATGCGTACAGTAGCTATTCACTCGGTATATCGCTCAACAAGGCAACGTGGTACTCCTTCTTCACCCAGGCCCGATATCGCTCTGTGAGCGGCACATCAGTCCATGCCCTTACTTGCTCAGCGGTATAGACGCTAATGTATTGATGCCGGATCGCCTGGAGGCGTATATCAAACGCGGCCTCGGCGTCAGTTCGTTTGGCTGGGGGAATCAACAGCATCTTCACGTTCCTTGTCATCAATGAGTTTGGAAGGGGAATGAAAAAGCCCCGTCCATTTCTGCCCGGGTTTCTGGTCAATGCATTCCGACAGAACGGGTATTCATTGAGGGGGCCTTCAACCCCCCGCCCCAGTAAGTAATGCCAACAAGGCGTCGGCATCCAGCTTTGCGCTCACTTCACCATCTTCCCGCAGGCTGTCGGCCAAGTCCCTCTTGCGAGCGTGCAAGCCGACGATCTGCTCCTCGATGCTGTTCTGGGCGACCAGCCGGTAAATGGTCACTGGGCGCTGCTGACCAATGCGATAGACGCGGCCACTGGCCTGGTCCTCCACCGCCGGGTTCCATCAAGGATCAAGATGGATTACATAGTCAGCAGCGGTCAGGTTCAACGTAAGCGATAAGACACAAAATAAGGGAACTACGTGGCTTGATAGGTCTTGGCGCTAATTCTATAATTTTGTGAATTAACTGGCACAGAATCGGCTAGGTACACACTATGTTGGATTTAAGCTTCAGCAAGCCGAGTGAGGTCGTCAAGCGCCTCTGCGATCGCTTGCGCACAGAGCGCTTGGCGCTGGACATGACACAAGCCGACTTGGCGGGGCGTGCCGGCATTGGCACCAACACCGTTTCCAACCTTGAAGCCGGGCGCAATGTCGGGTTCGAGAACGTTGTCCGGGTGGCGATGGCCCTTGGCCGAACCAAGGAACTCGAAGGCCTGTTCCTGCCAAAGCTGGAAAGCATCGAGGATATTCGGCGCTACGAAAAAAGTGCCAATCGACTTCGTTCAAAAAGGAAGTCCGGCAATGCTTGAGCAGGTGAATGTCTTCTACGAGGGCTGGGGTGAGCGATGGCAGTGGGGCACGCTGGTCTCCACGACCGCCCTGACCGGTCGCCCGCTGATTGTGTTCGAGTACAGCAATGAAGCCAGGCAACGGGGCTTGGAACTGTCCTCCTACAGGCTGCCGTTGGAGGGGGGGCAGTTGCGCCGAGATTTTCCAGACCACCAACTGTACTTGCCAGGGCCTGTTTACGACTCGTTGCCGGATGGGTGGGGCATGTTGTTGATGGACCGTATGTTCAGACGCCGCAGCCTCATCACGGCGCGCATCGGCTCACTGGAACGGCTGGCCTACATCGGTAGCAATGCGATGGGTGCCATGACGTTTGAGCCCGTGGCACCCGAAGGGCAGGAATCTGAAATCCACATCCCGCTGGAGCAGCTTGCCGCCGAAGTGCAGGCAGTGCTCCATGGAGACGGTGGCGAGTTCCTGCAGACGTTGCTGCTGGTGGGCGGCTCGCCTCAAGGTGCGAGGCCTAAGGCCCTGGTCTATCGCGACCCTGAAACTGGCGGGTTTACAACTGCAGTCACGCCGGGCTTTGAAGCATGGTTGATCAAGTTCCCGGCCAAAGAAGAACATGCCGAGGTGTGCGCTATCGAAATGGTCTACGCCGAGTGCCTGCGTAGGTGCGGTATCGAGACCCCTGACACGCAGTACTTCAGTCTGCCTAATGGGTCGGCAGCGTTTGCCAGTAAGCGATTTGACCGCCGGGATGGTCTGCGCGTACCCATGCAAAGCCTCGCGGCCTTTACGGGGGCAAATTACCGGTCTCCGGGGGTGTTGGACTACGTCAACTTCTTGCGGGCAACACAGATGTGTACCAACGACGTGCGAGGGATGGCGGTGGCCTTCGAGCGTGCCGTCTTCAATGTTGCGTTTAACAACAGGGACGATCATCCAAAGAACTTTGCCTACATCATGTCGCAAGACGGTCAGTGGAGACTGTCGCCGGCTTACGATGTGACCTTCTGCGAGGGGCCAAGTGGGTATCACCAGATGGATGTGATGGGGGAAGCCCTGTCGATTTCCCGCACGCAAATGCTTCGGCTTGCCGAGGAAGCCGAGGTGCCCCCGGACGCTGCAGGAAGAGTGATTGACGGCATTTGTGATGTAGCGAGCCGGTTTGCAACCATCGCCGAGAACCTATACCCACAGGTTATTACTCAAGACACCTTGCGCGCGATCCAAGACCGCATCGATCAGAACGTCGCTCGGTTACACCACGGTCACGCGGGCAGCGGTCGCCGTTAAAGAACGGGAGGAGCGGGTGATTCACAACGGCGGTTTGGGAGCAGCAGTGTGGGATTTTTCGAGATCAGCTAAACAGCCCGCCCGACGACGCCTAGAGACTGTCAGGGTCGCCAAAGAACATCTGTATCCGCGACCGCAACCACCGCTCCGCCGGGTCGTTATCCTGCGCCCCGCGCCAAGCCATGTGCAGTTCGAAACTGCGCACTTCAATCGGCAGATCTTCCGCCCGCAAGCCCCCCGCAGCCGTCAGTGCATCCGCCGTGTAGTCCGGTACCGTGGCAACGATATCGGTCCCCGCCAGCAAACTCCCCAGCCCGTTGAACTGCGGCACCGCAAGCACCACGTGGCGCTTGCGGTCAATTTCTTCGAGCGCTTCATCGATGAACCCGGACAGGTCGCCGGCGAACGACACCAACGCATGCGGCCGGGCGCAGAAGTCATCCAGGGTGATGCTGCCCGGCACGCTGTCGGCACGCAGCAGTTTCGGCTTGCTGCGGCGCAGCACCTTGCGCTTGGCGTTGGCGGGCAGTTCACTGGTGTAGCTGACCCCCACCGAGATTTCGCCCGAGGCCAGCAAGGTAGGCATCAGCAGGTAATTGACCCGGCGCACCACCAACACGATACCCGGCGCTTCGGCGCGGATACGCTTGAGCAGTTGCGGCAGCAGGGCGAATTCGGCGTCGTCCGACAGGCCGATGCGGAACACCGCATTGCTGGTGGCCGGGTTGAACTCGGCGGCGCGGCTGACGGCGGTGGAGATGGAGTCCAGCGCCGGGGAGAGCAGGGCGAAGATCTCATGTGCCCGTGCCGAAGGTTCCATGCTGCGGCCGGTGCGCACGAACAACGGGTCGTCGAAGAGGTTGCGCAAGCGCGACAGGGCCGCGCTGATGGCCGGCTGGCCGAGGAATAGCTTCTCGGCAGCACGGGTCACGCTGCGCTCGTGCATCAGCGTTTCGAACACGATCAGCAGGTTGAGGTCTACACGACGCAGGTCGTTTCGATTCATCGGTGCGCTTCGCCTAAAGTGGGGCAGGGGTGAATCTTAAGGCCAAAGGCTGTTACCCTGCACCGATTTCCGGGTGCCAATTCATAGGAATGTCAGGTGCCCAATCGATGACAAGCATGTCGACTATTAATGACCACTGATGGTCTAACGGCCAAAGCCCGGATAAAGTCCGTGGTATTAGAGGTTCACAAGGCGAGGTATGCGATGTCCCGCATGATCCGATTCCACAAGTTCGGCGCTGCCGATGTGCTCCGTTGCGAGGAGCAGGCCGAACCGTCGCCCGCCGCCGACGAGGTGCAGATCCGCGTCCAGGCAATCGGCGTCAGCTGGTATGACGTGCTCTGGCGTCAAAACCTGGCCCCCTCCCAGGCCCGCCTGCCGGCGGGGATCGGTCATGAAATGGCCGGGGTGGTGACGGCTGTCGGCGAAGGGGTCGAGGACATTGCGGTGGGCGACCGGGTCGCCAGCTTCCCGGCCACCAGCGCCAATGATCACCCGGTATACGGCGACGTGATCGTGCTGCCACGCACGGCAATCACCCGGTATCCGGAAATCCTCACGCCGATCGAAGCCAGCGTGCACTACACGCCGCTGCTGATCGCCTACTTTGCCTATGTTGACCTGGCCCGCGCCAAGGCCGGGCAAACGGCGCTGGTCACCGATGCCAGCCACTGCGCAGGGCCTGCGTTCGTGCAACTGGGCAAGGCCCTGGGGCTGAAAGTGTTTGCCGCCACCAAGGCGCCCGAGCAACGCGAGTACTTGCTGGAGCTGGGGGCGGACAAAGTGATCGTCACCGAGGAGCAGGACCTGCTGCTGCAGATCGGCAAGTACACCGACGGTCGCGGCGTGGACATGGTCCTCGATGGCATGGGTGGGCCGCAGATGTCGCTGCTCGGCGATGTCCTGGCACCCCGAGGCAGCCTGGTGCTGTATGGCCTGCAAGGTGGCAACCAGACGCCATTCCCGGCTTGTGCGGCGTTCCAGAAGAACATCCAGTTCTATGTGCACTGCATCGGTAACTTTACCGGCAAACCGGAATTGGGCATCAGCCAGGACCAGGTCGCGCTGCAGCGTGCCTTGCGCGATATCAACCAGTTCACCGCCGACCAACTGCTGACGCCGCAGATCATCAAGGTGTATCCGTTCGATCAGGTGGTCGAGGCGCATCGGTATATGGATGAATGCCCTTGCGGGGGGCGGGTGGTGCTGGATATGGCGCAGCCTGCGTGATCTGACATTGATGACGACAACAGGAACCCGGGCACAGTCCCGGGTTTTTTGTGTTTTGCGGCTGCACATTTTCAGCGTGATACTTGTAGATAATCAGATGCATCCTACAAATTAATAATACGTGGACTACATACTTCAAGGGGTTACCGATTATTGCAGTAATATCCTGGAAGAGATTTGAAGTTGAACGCTTGCAGTGTTCCATTCATTGTGTATTGACGCACTGGCTGAATGGTTTTTTTACCCTTATCTGTATCTTCTATTCGATGTACAACTCTCGATAATGGCCTAGTGATAGTTTGCGCAAGGAGCGTGGAATGAGCATGGCTATGCCCGAGCCAGGGCAGTGTATGGCGGCAGCCTGTCATCAGTGTGGGGCATTTTTTTCGATGGCTTGGCGACAGAGCATGTCACATCGTTACTTCCCAAGACTTGTAGGAAAATTCTTCAGGATCGATGCACTACACGGTGTGCAGTTGACCGTGTAATGAATGCATGAAGTTGATGAGGTGATTACGTGAGCGCTATTCACGAACAGGCTATGCACTATATCTACCAGCAAGTGCTGGAACGCTTGTTGAGCCATATGTCCCAGGCGCAGCGCGCGTCCGTGCAGTTGCTGATACAGCGGCTGCTGGTGGCTGCCGGTGGCCCCGAATACATCGGCACATTCCGTTTGCTGGTACTGCAGGGCAATGACCGCCGAAGTGCCCACCTGTTGGCCATTCTGCGCGCCGCCCAGTTGAGTATTGCCTTGCGCGCCCCGGTGACCTTCCAGTTGCGGGTACTGGTGGTCAACCTGCCGACTGCCGGCAATGCCGCGCTGGACAACCATGAGCGCAGCTTCAACGCCTTGTTCATGCAGGACGACCCGCGGGTACAACTGCAGATGACCGAAGGCTGCGAGGTGGTGCCGTTCAATCGTCGGCCCTCGGCGTCGACCGAGCGCTGGGCCCTGGCACGCAATGCCATGCTGATGTTCGGGCACGGGGTCGATGCCCGGCCCGAAGCCCTGCTGGGCAGCCGGCTGCATCTGGAGCTGGCGGGTGCAGTGGGTGTTGCGCTGCAGGCGCAGTCGCGTGCGGATGTGCTGATTACCGCCGTACCTGCCCGGCAGCGACGCCGTTACCTGGCCTGGGCCCGGCGTAGCCTGTGCCAGGCAGGGGAGCGCGGGCCCCATCTGCTGCATCAGTGCCTGGCGACATTGGCCAGCGGGCTGGGCAGGTTGCAGGGGGTTGCCGGGTCACCCCTGGAGCCTGTGGGCGACCCCAGCCGCGTGGTCGCGGAGGATGCCACGTTGCGGGTGATCGCTATCGATGACTTGCTGCCGCATCTGCTTGAACAAGAGCAGCTCGACCTCATGCTCGGCTGCCGCCTTGACCCTGACCAGGACGCCTGGCCGCTGGCGGCATTCATCGACCCTAAGGCCCTGGCACAGCTGCACGAACTGCGCGCTCGTTGCAGCGAGCCAATGGGCCATCGACAGGCGTTGCGGCTGGCCGGCCCTTGCGCTTTCGATGGGCAGCGCGAGCCAGCTTCGGGGCATCCGGGCAAAGCCTACGGCATCAGCCAGACCCAGCTGATATGCCTGTTGTTCAGCCCCTTTGCCAGGCAGGGCAAGGGCCTTGAACGTTTTCTGCAATGCCGTCATCCCGACATGCAGGTGGCGTTGCCCTACCTGCATCGGGCCTTGCAAGGTAAACCGTGCCCCGATGCGGTGAAGGACTGGTTGGTGAATACCAGTGGCTTGGCACTTGTGCAACTGCGCGCGATTTATGAGGGGCGTCTGCAACCCGCGTCCAGGCGCTTGATGGCGAACCTGGCCCGGCGTGATGTGCACCTGAAATTGTTGCCGGCGCCGTTCGTAGCGGGACGACCTGGCCTAGAGGGCTTGCCCTGATGGGGCGATCGCTGCCGGGCGACTACGCCTATCGCAAGGTGTATCACTACCTCGAATCGCTGATCGACGAGGCCCAGGGGCTTGAGCCATGGCGCCTGCCCTCGTTGCGCACGCTGTCCCGGCGCTTGCGCGTATCGCTGGCCACTGTGCAGAGCGCCTACAGCCTGCTTGAAGAGGAGGGCCGGGTGCATTGCGTGCCGAGGTCGGGCTACTTCGTGCGCGTGGATGGGCAGCCGGGTGGCCCGCCGTTGCCAGCACCGAGCGGGCTAAGCAACGTACCGACGCAGCCCATGCTGGAACGTTCATTGTTTACCCACGAGCGGCGCCTGGCACGCCAGCGGGCTTGGGCGGCTGCCCCGCTGGAGGAGGTCGGCAGCGCGCGGCTGCGTAATGCGCTGGCCGAACGCTATACCCGCTCATCCAGCCATTACTGGCGTGCCGAAGAGGTGCATCTTGCCCCCGATGTACAGGCGTTGCTTGAGGTTGTGCTGGCGGCGCTGGCCCTGCGCGGGGGCACCGTGCTGGTGTGCTCGCCGTGCTGCTGGCAAGTGCTGCGCGCGTTGCAGCGTTGCGGCATGCGCGTGCTTGAGGTGCCACTGAACGCATACGGCGCTGCAGACCTGCAGGCGTTGGCGGGTTTGCTCAGCGCGGAGCCGGTGGGCATGCTGATCATGCCGTCCTGCCTGAGCATGCCCCAGGGCCGGCTGATGTCGCAGCACGACCAGCAGCAGATAGGCCAACTGCTGGGCGAGTACCCGGTGTGGTTGCTGGAGAACGACCTGGACAGCGAGTTGTGCTTCAGCGGGCCGCCGGCTGCGCGCTTGCGCGATTGGGTCGACCCGCGCTGGCTGTTGATGATGGGCTCGTTCGAAGCTGCGGTGGGCGGCGAAGCGCCCTACGCCTATGTGCTGGGGCGGCATGCAACGCTGACCGAGGCCTTCGCCCAGCGTGCGTTTCAGCTCGCGCCCTTGCGGCTGCAGGCGCTGGCGCTGATGCTTGGCAAAGGCGAAATCGAACGCCAGTCAGAAAAGCTGCGCGCAGAACTGCAATGGCGCATGGAGTGCCTAGGCCAACAACTCAGGTTGCAACTGGGTGAGCAAGTCTCCTTCCAGATGCCCGAGGGTGGCTGGACCCTGTGGCTGCGGTTACGCCGGCCAGTGCCGTTGGATGGCATCGTGGCGGCGCTGTCAGGCACCGTCTTGCGTGTGGTCCCGGGCGGGCAACACAGCCTGCAGGTGCGTCATCAGCAATACCTGGCGCTGCGGTGGGTGGGGGAAGGGCTCGATGCGCTGCAACAGGCTCTGGAGAAGCTGGCGCAGGCGCTGGAGCTGCGTTGCGGCCGGCCAGTGGGGTAGCAGTCGAGGGTGAATGGTAACAGGGGCCACTTTACGGCCCCTGTTGCGGGTGCCCGTCTGCCTACTGTTCCTGCCCCTGGCGCAAGCGGGTGCTGATCAATGCCGCCAGTACCAGCATCGAGGCGATGATCCACAAGCCGTTGCGGGTGCTGCCGGTTGCCTGCTCGATCAGGCCCATCACCGACGGCCCGACGAAGCCGCCAAACAGGCCGCACGTGGTGACGAAGGCCAGGCCCGCCGCCAGCGCGTTGCCGCTCAAGCGGCTGGAGGGGAAGACGAAGATGATCGACTGCACCACGAACAGCATCAGCGCGGTCAGCGAAAACCCGATCAGGCCGATGAACGAACTGGACAGCGAGGCGAGCAGCAGCCCGGCCGACATGGTCAGCAACCCGAAGAACAGCAGGGTGCGGCAACGATTGGGCGAAGTCGCCAGGCGGGGCAATGTCGCAGCGCCAATGGCGGCGGCAATCCACGGCACCGAGGTCAGCAACCCGACCTGGAAGGGCGACAGCGCGGCATAGGTGCCGATGATGCCAGGCAAGAAGAAGATCACCGTGTAGATGGTGATCTGGTGCACGAAGTACACCGCGATCGCCAACCAGATCTGCTTGTCGCGAAACATCTGCCCCAGCTTGCTTTGTTGCGGCGCCGCAGCCCGTTCGGCGTTCAGGCGGCGCTCGATGTCCTGGGCATCGGCGGCTGACAGCCAGGGCGCCGATGCCGGGCCATCGGGCAGTTTTTTCCACACCACGTAGGCCAGGGCCACCGCAGGCAGGCCTTCGAGCACGAACAGCCATTGCCAGCCGTGCCAGCCCAGCACGCCGTCCATTTCCAGCAGGGCGCCGCCCAGCGGCCCGCTGAGGATGTTGGCCACGCATACCCCCAGCAGGAAGTAGCCGGTGGCACGGGCACGCTGTTCGCGGTCAAACCAGTACGTCAGGTACAGCATGACGCCAGGGAACAGGCCGGCTTCGGCCACCCCCAGCAGCAGGCGCATGATGTAGAACGAGGTTTCGCCCTGGACGAACGCCATGCCCGCCGAGAGCAGGCCCCAGGTGATCATGATGCGGGTGATCCAGAAGCGCGCGCCGACCCGGTGCATGATCAGGTTGCTCGGCACTTCGGCCAAGGCATAGGTCAGGAAGAACAAGCCCGCGCCCAGCCCATAGGCCGCCGCCGACAGGCCCAGGTCGATGCCCATGCTTGCCTTGGCCAGGGCGATGTTGGTGCGGTCGAGAAAGCTCATCACGTAGACGACGATAAGCAGCGGCATCAATTTGCGCAGCAACAGGCCGTTAAGGCGCTGTTCGGTAGCGACGGCAGGCGCGGCGGCCGCTGTCGTGCCAGTGAGGATTGTCATTGTTTTTTCCCCGTGAAAAGTGCTGGTGGTGTGCCGCGCCAATGGCGGCACACCGAGGTGGGTAGGTCAGGAACGGTTGATGTCGAGCCACACCGCGCCATTGGGGTACTGGTAGCGCTCCAGGGTGTCAGCGTGCATTTCGATGCTGTAGCCCGGGCGCTGCGGTGGCATGTAGCGACCGCGACGGATCACCACCGGGTCGAGGAAGTGTTCGTGCAGGTGATCGACGTATTCCAGCACCCGATTGTGCAGCGAGGCCGACACGGCGATGTAGTCGAACAAGGCAATGTTCTGCACATATTCGCACAGCCCGACCCCGCCGCCATGCGGGCAGACCGGCACATCGTACTTGGCGGCCATCAGCAGCACGATCAGCACCTCGTTGAGGCCACCCAGGCGGGCTGCGTCCAGCTGGCAGAAGTCCAGCGCGCCGGCCTGGAACATCTGCTTGAACATCACCCGGTTGTGGCAGTGCTCACCGGTGGCCACGCCAATGGGTGCGATGCGCTGGCGGATGGCGGCGTGGCCGAGGATGTCATCCGGGCTGGTGGGTTCTTCGATCCACAGTGGCTCGAACGCCGCCAGACGGCGCATGTTGGCCACCGACTCATCGACGCTCCAGACTTGGTTGGCGTCCATCATCAGGGTGCGTTCCCAGCCAATTTCGTCGCGCAGGATGCTGGCGCGGCGGATGTCTTCTTCAAGGTCAGCGCCGATTTTTTGCTTGATGTGGGTCCAGCCGTCCGCCACCGCCTCACGTGCCAGTTGGCGCATCTTCTCTTCGCTGTAGCCGAGCCAGCCGGGTGCGGTGGTGTAGCCGGGGTAGCCTTCGCGCAGCATCTGCGCTTCGCGCTGGGCCTTGCCTGGCGCCTGGCGGCGGAGCAGGGCGATGGCCTCTTCGGGGGTCAGCACGTCGGTCACGTAGCTGAAATCCAGGCAACGTACCAGTTGCTCAGGGGTCATGTCGGCCAGCAGTTTCCACACCGGTTTGCCTTCGTGCTTGGCCCACAGGTCCCAAACGGCGTTGACGATGGCCGCCGTGGCCAGGTGGATCACGCCTTTTTCCGGGCCCAGCCAGCGCAGCTGGCTGTCGCCGACGGTGAAGCGGTGCCAGAACGCGCCCATGTCGGCAGTGATGTCTTCCAGGGTCTGGCCAACGATCATCGGTGCCAGCGACTGCACCGCTGCCGCGCAGATCTCGTTGCCGCGGCCGATGGTGAAGGTCAGGCCGTGGCCTTCCAGGGCAGCGGCATCGGTGTGCAGCACGACGTAGGCGGCCGAGTAGTCAGGGGCGCTGTTCATGGCGTCGGAGCCGTCCAGCGACAGCGACGTCGGGAAGCGGATGTCACGAACGCTCAGGTGGGTAATGCGTATGCTCATGGCGGACTCTTGTTCTGGTCGGGCAGTGGGAGACCTGACTGTAGGTTGTCGAGCGATACAGGCATAATCGCCAATTCCTAAGTAGGGATATCGAAATTGATATGTCTCAGATGCCCCCGGACACGCCGCCGCTGACGCCATCTCTCGGCACATTGAAGATTTCCAGCCGCCAGATCACCTTGCTCAACGCGCTGGGCGAATTTGGCAACCTGCGCCGCGCCGCTGCGGCCATGCACACCACGCAACCGGCGGCCAGCCTGCTGTTGCAGCAACTGGAAGAACGTCTGGGCGTGCGCTTGTTCGAGCGCCTGCCACGCGGCATGCAGCCGACGCTGTATGGCGAGGTGATGATTCGCTATGCGCAGAACGCGCTGCACGAGTTCGAGCATGCCCAGGCACAGATCGCCGAGCTGGCCCGCGGTGCCTCGGGCCTGGTCCGGGTGGGCAGTGTCATGGGGCCGGTGCCCGGCCTGCTGACCAAGGCGGTGCTGGCCTACAAGCGCGACCACCCCAAGGTGCGGATCTCCCTTGAAGTCGGGACCAGCGACACCTTGCTGCCGGCGCTGTTGCGCGGTGATTTCGACATGGTGGTCGGGCGCCTGCCAGACCAGAGCGACAGCCAGGACCTGAACATCGAACTGTTCGAAGGGGGTGAGCAGATGCGCGTGATCGCCCGCGCCGGGCACCCGTTGGCCAACGCCAAGGCATTGCAGCTGGCAGACCTAGTGGCCCTGACCTGGATCCTGCACCCCATCGGCAGCCCCATGCGCCGGCGGGTCGAGAGCGCCTTGCAGGCGGGCGGCATGGTGCAGTCGCTGGACATCGTCGAAACCGCCTCGATCCTGGCCACCACCGCCATGCTCGAAGCCTCCGAAATGATTGCCGTGGTGCCCAACGATGTGGCCCAGCACTATGCGCGCTACGGCATGGTCGCCATCCTGCCGGTGGAGCTGCCGATCACCATGGCCAACCTGGGCTTGCTGACCCTGCGCTCGCGGCCCAATTCCGTGGCCCTGGACCGCTTGCTGCAGTACCTGCGGGCGCAATAGCCATGCCTTCACACCTTTTCGAGGTTGCCCTCTGATGCCGTCGGACATTACCCATTCCAGCTTCTGCAACTGGGTCCGCTTCAAGCACCTGGTGCTGATCGACACCCTGGCACGTACTCGCAACATGCACGCCACCGCCACCCGCATGAACCTCAGCCAACCTGCCCTGAGCAAGATGCTGCGGGACCTGGAAGAGCAGTTCGGCTTTGCTTTGTTCGAGCGCCTGCCACGCAGCATGCCGCCTACCGAGCTTGGCGAGTACGTGGTGCGCTACGCCCAGGGGGTGCTGGCCGACTCGCAGCAGTTCGTCGACCAGGTCAACCGGCTGCGCAAAGGCGGGCATGGGTTTATCCGGGTTGGCGGTATCTTCGCGGCTACCCCCGTGGTGCTGCCCCAGGCGATTGCCGCCATCAAGGCGCGCAGCCCGTTGCTGTCGATCGAGGTGGTGGAGCACTCCAGTGACCATCTGCTGGCCATGCTGGAGCAGAACAAGCTCGATATCATGATCGGCCGCTTCACCGAAGAGCGCTTCAGCCAGTTGTTCGATTATCAGCCCCTGGAGCCCGAGCCCTTCAGCCTGGTGGTCAACAGCCGCCACCCGCTCAATGCCCTTGCCAGCACCCCGTTGGAGGCCCTGGGTGACTGGCCATGGGTGCTGTACCCCGTGGGTACGCCGATCCGCAACCGCCTGGAGCAGGCGTTCAGGGTTGCCGGCATTGCCACGCCGGCGGACAGCGTCGAGACCATTTCGATGCCGATGTTCCTGCAGTTGCTGCAGTCCGGCCCGATGATCGCCATGCTGCCCAGGTCAATGGTCGCCGCGCAACTGAACAGCGGCCAGTTCAAGGAGTTGCAAAGCCCCTTGCACTTACCGGCACTGGAATACGGCATCGTCACCCGCAAGGACGAGCCGCTGACCCCGTCGGCCCGGGAGTTCGTCGACATTCTGCTCGACTTCGCGCAGCAACGGCGTGACGCGCCAGGGGTGCCAAGCGATTGATAAATGACCACTGACAGGCGGTATCGATAACCCAGGGTTATCGCGTGATCGGATCATCTCATTGGGAATGTTGCGCAAGGCTTCTTACAGTGGTCGCAGATTCGCCCGGCATCGAACGGGCGTCGCCATAACAAGAAGTCAGCAGCACCGCCCTGAGAGGTCCCATGCAACTGATTGCCCGATCCGGTGACCTTGCCGTCATCCGCCTCAACCCGCTGGACAACGTCCTTATCGCCCGCCAGGCCTTGCCTGAAGGCCTGCACCTGGACGCCGAGGCGATCACCGTGCGCCAGGCGATCCCCTCGGGGCACAAAGTGGCCACGCAGCGTGTGGAACAGGGCCAGCCCCTGCGCCGCTATGGCCAGATCATCGGTTTTGCGTCCCAGCCCATCGACGCTGGCGACCATGTACACGTCCACAACGTGCAGATGGGCGATTTCGCCCGTGACTACGCCTTTGGCGTCGATGCCCGCAGCACGCCGAGCCGCGAGGCGGTGTTCGAGGGCATCGTGCGTGCCGATGGGCGGGTGGCCACCCGCAACTACATTGGCATTCTCACCTCGGTGAACTGCTCGGCGACCGTGGCCCGGGCCGTGGCCGACCACTTTCGCCGCGACATTCACCCCGCAGCCTTGGCCGACTACCCCAATATCGATGGCGTGGTGGCATTGACCCACGGCGCCGGTTGCGCGGTCGACCCCTCTGGCGAGGCGCTGGGCTTGTTGCGTCGCACCCTGGCGGGTTACGCCGTACACGCCAATTTCGCTGCCGTGCTGATCATCGGCCTTGGCTGTGAAACCAACCAGATCGAAAGCCTGCTCGAAACCCAGGGGCTGACCACCAGCACCCAGTTGCGCGCCTTTACCATCCAAGGCATCGGTGGCACCTCGAAGACCATCGCCGCCGGCATCGAGCAGGTCAAGGGGCTGCTGGCCGAGGCCAACCAGGTGCAGCGCGAGCCGGTCAGTGCGCGCCACCTGATCGTTGGCCTGCAATGTGGTGGGTCCGATGGCTACTCGGGGATCACCGCCAACCCGGCGTTGGGCAATGCCGTTGACCGACTGGTGGCCGCCGGTGGTACGGCGATCCTTTCCGAAACACCTGAAATCTATGGCGCGGAGCACCTGCTGACCCGTCGCGCGGTCAGCCGTGAGGTGGGCGAGAAGCTGGTCGCCCGCATCCACTGGTGGGAAGACTACTGCCAGCGCATGAATGCCGAACTGAACAACAACCCTTCGGCCGGCAACAAGGCCGGTGGCCTCACCACCATCCTCGAGAAGTCGCTGGGCGCGGTGGCCAAGGCCGGTTCCAGTAACCTGGTCGATGTCTACCAGTACGCAGAAGCGGTGCGGGCCCAGGGCCTGGTGTTCATGGACACGCCGGGCTACGACCCGGTCTCGGCCACTGGCCAAGTCGCCGGCGGCGCCAACCTGATCGCCTTCACCACCGGCCGCGGCTCGGCCTACGGCTGCGCGCCGGCACCGTCCATCAAGCTGGCGACCAACAACCGGGTGTTCGAGCACCAGGAAGAAGACATGGACGTCAACTGCGGTGGCATCGCCGATGGCTCCACCAGCATCGAAGAGCGCGGCGCGTACATCTTCGAACAGATGCTGCGCATCGCGTCCGGCGCGCGCAGCAAAAGCGAACAGCACGGCTACGGGCAGAACGAGTTCGTGCCCTGGCAGATCGGCGCCGTGACCTGATCGACAGCCCATTCCTGATTTTTGAGGCAACCCCTATGCACGTTAGCGGATACAACTTCATTGCCGGCCAGCGCAGCGCTCAGGGCCAGACCCTGGTCTACAGCGTCGATGCCCACACCGGTGAACGCCTGCCGGTCGCTTTCCACCAGGCTACCCTGGCCGAGGTCGACAACGCCGTAAATGCTGCCTCTGCGGCCTTCCCGCTGTTTCGCAACCTGGCATCCGTGCGCCGCGCCGAGTTCCTGGAGGCCATTGCCGACGAGCTCGACGCCCTCGGTGAAGACTTCATCGCCTTGACCTGCCAGGAAACGGCCCTGCCAACGGCCCGTATCCTCGGCGAGCGCGGCCGTACCAGCGGGCAGATGCGCCTGTTCGCCCAGGTGCTGCGCCGGGGTGACTTCTATGGCGCCCGCATCGACCAGGCACTGCCTGCCCGTACGCCTCTGCCACGGCCTGATTTGCGCCAGTACCGCATTGGCGTAGGCCCGGTGGCGGTATTTGGGGCTAGCAACTTCCCCCTGGCGTTCTCCACGGCGGGGGGTGACACCGCAGCGGCCCTGGCGGCCGGTTGCCCGGTCGTTTTCAAGGCCCACAGCGGCCATATGGCCACCGCCGAGCGGGTCGCCGAGGCCGTGATCCGGGCCGCTGAACGCACCGGCATGCCGGCCGGTGTGTTCAACATGATCTTCGGTGGCGGCGTTGGCGAGGCATTGGTCAAGCACCCTGGCATCCAGGCAGTGGGCTTCACCGGTTCGCTCAAGGGCGGGCGTGCGCTGTGCGACATGGCGGCGGCAAGGCCACAGCCGATCCCGGTATTCGCCGAAATGTCGAGTATCAACCCGGTGCTGGTACTGCCTCAGGCCTTGGCCAACCGCGGCGCGCAACTGGCCAAGGAACTCACCGCTTCGGTGGTGCAGGGCTGTGGCCAGTTCTGCACCAACCCGGGCTTGGTCCTGGGCATTCGCTCACCGGCGTTCAATGCTTTCATCGAGCAATTGGCCGGGCACATGGCTGACCAAGCGCCACAGACCATGCTCAACGCCGGCACCTTGAACAGCTACGGCAAAGGCCTGCAGGCCTTGGCTGCCCACCCGGGGGTGAAGCGGTTGAGTGGCCTGGCGCAACAGGGTAATCAGGCCCAGCCGCACCTGTTCGAGGCCGATGTCAGCCTGCTGCTGGAGCAGGACGAGCTGCTTCAGGAAGAAGTGTTCGGCCCTTGCACGGTAGTGGTTCAGGTAGCCGACGACGCCGAGCTGCTGCGTGCGGTCGCAGCCTTGCGCGGGCAATTGACCGCCACGCTGCTGGCGGACGATGCGGACCTCGCGGGCTACGGCCATCTGCTCGGTGCGTTGGAAGAGAAAGTCGGTCGCGTTCTGCTCAACGGCTACCCCACCGGGGTCGAGGTGTGCGATGCGATGGTGCACGGTGGCCCGTATCCGGCCACTTCGGACGCCCGTGGCACCTCGGTCGGCACCCTGGCCATCGACCGCTTCCTGCGCCCGGTGTGCTACCAGAACGTGCCGGATGCCTTGCTGCCCGCCGCCTTGCAGAACGCCAACCCGCTGGGCATCCAGCGCCTGGTCGATGGCAAGCCAAGCCGCGCGGCCCTGAACTGATCGTGGAGTGCCAGGCATGACTCAAACCAGACGCTACGACGTGCAGGTAATCACTGCTTTCGTCGAGCAACTGTTCGAAAAGGCAGGTGCCGATGCCGAGGTCGCCCAAGTGGTGACCCAGGTGCTGCTCGAAGGCGAATTGCTGGGCCATCGCACCCATGGCCTGAACCTGGTCAGCCGCTATATCGGCGGTATGCTCAGCGGGCAGGTCAAGGCGCAAGCCCAGGTGCTGGAGCAGGTGTCGGACAGCGGGGTCTCCAGCCTGTTCGACGGCCATTACCTGCTCGGCCCGTACTGCGTCAGCCGCGCCCTCGACTGCGCGGCCACAGGGGCCAGTGCACAGGGCATCGGCATTGCTGTGGTGCGCCGGGCCGCGCACATCGGCTGCCTGGCAGCGTACCTGAAACCCTACACCGACCGTGGCCTGGTGGCCCTGGTGTATTCGTCGGACCCGTCGGTGGGGCTGGTCTGTGCCCATGGCGGGGTCGACCCGGTGTTCACGCCCAACCCGATTGCCGCCGGCATACCGACCCAGGGCGAGCCGATCCTGCTGGATGTGAGCATGTCCACCGTGACCCTGGGCCTGGTCGGCCAGTGCCGTGATGCCGGCAGCAAGCTGCCGCACCCGGTGCTGATGAGCAACGACGGCCAACTGAGCGATGACCCGCGCGACTTCTTCAGCCAGCCGCAGGGCAGCATCCTGCCGCTGGGCGGCCAGGCCTTTGGTCACAAGGGCTTTGCCTTGGCGATTCTGGTCGAGGCGCTGACCTCGGGGCTGGCCGGCCATGGCCGCAAGGACGCCCCGGACCAGTGGGGCGCGTCGGCCACCGCCGTGGTCATCGACCCGCGCTTTTTCGGCGGCCTGCAAGCATTCACCGACGAAACCAGCTTCCTCGGCCAATTGGTCCTCGCCAGCCGCCCGGTAGACCCCGAACGCCCGGTACGCCTGCCAGGCCAGGCCGGCCTGGCCTTGCGCCGACACGCGCTGGAGGAGGGGATGAACCTGTCGGCGCACGTGCTCGATGACCTCGACCAGTTGGCTGGGCAGTTGCAACTGGCGCCACTTTCACAGGCGCTGGCTCAATGAATGACAATGACAACAAGGGTACCCACATGACCGACCAATCGAATGCCACGCCCCCGCTGCAACTAAGCCACGACATCGCCGTGTTCGACAGCGGCACCTGGGTCGGCCGGGTCTGGCTGCCCGATCAGGGCCCCGCCGTGGTGCTGGTCAAGGCGGGCGCCGTGCACGATATCAGCGCCCATGTAGCGACCGTTTCGGCCTTGCTCGAAGTGGCCGACCCGGTTGCTTATCTGCGCGCGCTGCCGTTGCCCGAGGCGTTGATCGCTCTGCCGGCGTTGCTGCGCAACAGCGACCCCAGCCAGCGTGACGCACGTTTGCCCTGGCTGCTGGCGCCGATCGACCTGCAAGCGGTCAAGGCCGCCGGTGTGACCTTTGCCGCCAGCCTGCTGGAGCGGGTTGTGGAAGAGCAGGCCAAGGGCGACCCGGCCAAGGCCGATGCCATCCGCGACACCCTGGCCAGCCGCATCGGTGCGGACCTCTCGCAGATCATCCCGGGTTCTGCCCAGGCCGAAGCGCTGCGCAAGGTGCTGGTGGAGCAGGGCCTTTGGTCGCAATACCTGGAAGTGGGCATTGGCCCAGACGCCGAAGTGTTCACCAAGGCGCAGCCGCTGTCGGCGGTCGGGCATGGCGCCGACATCGGCATCCACCCCAATTCCAGCTGGAACAACCCGGAACCGGAAGTGGTGCTGGCGGTATCGAGCGACGGCAGCATCAAGGGCGCCATGCTGGGTAACGATGTCAACCTGCGCGACTTCGAGGGGCGCAGTGCCTTGCTGCTGTCCAAGGCCAAGGACAACAACGCCTCCACCGCGCTGGGGCCATTGCTGCGCCTGTTCGATGAAAGCTTTGGCCTGGACGATGTGCGTAACGCCGAAGTGGACTTGCGTGTCGAAGGCCAGGACGGCTTCATCCTTTCTGGCCGCAGCTCCATGCGCCAGATCAGCCGTGACCCGCAAGACCTGGTGCAGCAGACCCTCAACGAAAACCACCAGTACCCCGACGGGCTGGTGCTGTTTCTCGGTACTCTGTTCGCCCCCAAGCAGGACCGCGACCAGCCCGGCAACGGCTTCACCCACAAGCCAGGCGACCTGGTCGCCATCAGCAACGCGCAACTGGGTACCTTGTGCAACCGTGTGACCACCAGCGACCAGGCGCCGCAATGGGGCTTCGGCCTGCGCGCGCTGATCGACAGCCTGAGCCGGCGCGGCCTGCTCGAAGCAGCGGTGAAGGCACGCCAACCTTGACGGCTGCCGTGCCCCAGGGATGAACGCAACAGGATAGATGGACCGCCAAGGCGCTGAAGGCGCTGCAACAATAATAATAAAGGCCACCCAATGAACCCTATGAAGAAGTATCAGCGCCTCACCGTCGTGTTCCTGCTGTTGATCGGCATCGTCAACTACCTGGACCGCAGCGCGCTGTCGATCGCCAACACCTCGATCCAGAAAGACATGATGATCAGCCCCTCGCAGATGGGCATTCTGTTGTCGGCGTTTTCCATCGCCTACGCCTTTGCCCAGTTGCCGATGGGCATGATCATCGACCGCCTGGGCAGCAAGATCGCCCTGGGCGCCTCGTTGCTGGCCTGGTCGGTGGCCCAGGCCACTTTCGGCATGGTCAACAGCTTTGCCGGCTTCATGGGCCTGCGTGTGTTACTGGGGATTGGCGAGGCGCCGATGTTCCCGTCGGCGGCCAAGGCCTTGTCCGAATGGTTCGATGCCAATGAACGCGGTACCCCGACTGGCATCGTCTGGTCCTCGACCTGCCTGGGCCCATGCCTGGCGCCGCCCTTGCTGACCCTGTTCATGGTCAATTTCGGCTGGCGTGGCATGTTCATCATTACCGGCCTGATCGGCGTGGTGCTGGCGCTGTGCTGGCTGACCTTCTACAAGAGCAAGGCGCAGTACCTGGCCGAGCTCGCCGCCGAAGGCAAACCGCTGCCGAACGCGCACAAGCAATCGCCAGCCACGGCCATCCCGCAGGCGGCGAAGCCTTCGTACTTCGCGGGCTGGCTCGACCTGTTCAAGCACCGCAGCACCTGGGGAGCGGTACTGGGCTTCATGGGCGTGATCTACATGCTCTGGCTGCACCTGACCTGGTTGCCCGGTTACTTCGAACGTGAGCACGGGCTGGACCTGTACAAGACTGCCTGGGTGGTGTCGCTGGCCTATGGCTTCGGCGCGGCGGGCACGATCGTAGCCGGGCGCTTCTGCGACCTGCTGGTCAAGCGGGGCATGAGCATCCTTGGCAGCCGCAAGTTCAGCGTCATCACCGGCCTGGTGCTGGCCGCGCTGTTCACTCTGCCGTTGTCCTACGTCAGCGGCCTGACCGGCTGCGTGATCCTGCTGTGCCTGGCGCTGTTCAGCATCAACATGGCCAGTGCCACCGCCTGGATGATCGTCAACACCATCGTCGACAGCCCGCGGGTGGCGTCATTCGGCTCGATCCAGAACTTCGGCGGCTACATTGCAGGCTCCGTAGCACCGATCGTCACCGGCTTCAGCATTCAGTACTCGGGCTCGTTCAACACGGCGTTCATGATCAGCGCGATCGTGGCGCTGTGCTCGGCGGTGGCCTACTTCCTGCTGCTGAAGGCGCCGATCGGCAGTGCCAAGGTCGAGTCGGGGACACTGGCAGGTGTGACCGAGTAATCGATCGGGCGCAGATCCCTGTGGGGCGGCCTTTCGCGACGCAAGCCCGCCCCCCATACAACAGAACGGACCTACGGCTATTGCCAGGTCCGTCGATCTGTATGTATAACCAGTATCCATTCTCCACTGCCCGACCTTGCCCCGTGATTGCCCATTCCGTCGACGACCCGTTCTATTACCTGCACAACTTTCGCCAGGTGCTGTCATGGGTCGAACAGCGCTATGACGACCTGCTCGACGAGCAGGAGCTGGCGTTCATCCAGGCCTTTGCCCAATTGGACAGCCGCGCCCAGGCCCTGATGGTGCGTATGGTCATGCGCAAGGGCGAGCTGTTTCGCAGTGACAAGCTTGTGTACGCCGAAGTCGGCGATACCGAGCAGGCCTTGCAGCCGCTGCAGGCCTTGGGATGGGTGCGGGAGCCTGCACAATTGGCGCTGGAACAGCTGTTCACCATGCTGCGCAAGGACGAGCTGGCGCAGTGCTTCGCCGGGCAGTTGAGCCGCCCACGGGCCGCCAAGCACGACCTGCTCGCACAGCTGCAACCCCTGGGGCTCGCGCCCCGGCCGTTGACGCAGTGGTTTGCCGACAGCGACGTGCGCATCTTCCAGTGGTGCCTGCAACCGTTGTGTGACCGCATGCGCCTGTTGTTCTTCGGCAACCTGTACCAGGACTGGTCGGACTTCGTACTCGCCGACCTTGGCTTGTTGCGCTACGAGCGCGTGCCTTTCAGCAGCGATTCGCGGGCCCTGCGCCATCGCGCCGAGGTCGACCTGGCCATGGCCTTGCACCAGTGCGCCGAGCGGCTGGAGCAAGGTGACGAGCCGCTGTCGATCCTCGGCGCGATGACAGGGCTGCACAGTGACAACCCCTGGTTGGCCCGGCGCCATGCCCGCCTGCTGTTCGCCCTGGGCCAGCAATGCGAACGCCAGGGTGACTGGGACCAAGCCATGGCCGTATATGGCCAGTGCAGCCATGCCCAGGCGCGTATCCGCCAGGTACGCGTGCTGGAGCGCAGCGAACAGTGGCCACAGGCACATGCGCTTGCCCTGCAACTGGCTGCGGCCCCGGCCAACGCGCTGGAGGTGCAGGCGCTCGAACGCATGCTGCCGCGCCTGGCGCGCAAGCTCGGCGGGCCGCCGCAACGGCGCCAGCGCGCAGCGCAACTGCAACTGATCGAATTGGAGCTGCCCCGTGAGCACGCCGCCTTGGGCGTCGAGGAGGCCGTGCGCCAACACTTGGCCGAGGCCGGAGGGCAGGTTCATTACGTGGAAAACACGTTGTTCAACAGCCTGTTCGGCCTGTTGTGCTGGGAAGCGATTTTCGCGCCGGTACCGGGCGCGTTCTTCAACCCGTTTCAGGCCGCCCCCCAGGACTTGCACGACAGCGACTTCCAGCAACGGCGCAGTGCCCAGTTCGAGCGCTGCCTGGGGCGGTTGGACGATGGCAGCCATCGCCAGGCTATTCTCGACTGCTATGCCGCCAAGCAAGGCCTGCAGTCGCCGTTCGTGTTCTGGCCCATGCTCAGCGAAACCTTGCTTGAACAGGCGCTGGCCTGCCTGCCGCCCGCCCATCTGAAGCAATGCTTCCTGCGGCTGTTGCAGGACATCCGCAACAACCGCGCCGGCATGCCCGACCTGATCCAGTTCTGGCCCGACCAGGGTGGTTATCGCATGGTCGAGGTCAAGGGGCCGGGCGACCGCCTGCAAGACAACCAGTTGCGCTGGCTGGAGTTCTGCCGTGCGCAGGGCCTGCCCGTTGCGGTGTGCCATGTGCGCTGGAGCGAGGCGGCGTGAGCTACAGCGTAGCCGTGCGCGCCTTGTGCGAGTTCAGTGCCAAGGTCGGCGACCTGGACCTGCGCTTTACCCCATCGCCCACCGCCCAGGAGGGCATGGAAGGGCATCGGCGGGTGGTGGCGCGGCGCGCCGCCGACTATGAGTCGGAAGTTGCCCTCGAAGGCCAGTTCGAAAGCCTCAGGGTGCGAGGCCGCGCCGACGGTTACGACCCCAGCTGCAATCGCCTGGAAGAGATCAAGACCTACCGCGGCGACCTCGCGCGCCAGCCGGCCAACCATCGTCAGCTGCACTGGGCGCAGGCCAAGGTTTATGCCTGGCTGATGTGCCAGGCGCGGCAATTGCCGGCCATCGATGTGGCTTTGGTGTACCTGGACGTGGACAGTGACGGCCAGACGCTGATCAGCGAGCACCACAGTGCTGCCGAGCTGCAAGCCTTCTTCGAGACCCAGTGCCGGCGCTTTCTGCGCTGGGCCGAGCATCAGCAACAGCGCCTGGCCGAGCGCGACCGCGGTCTGCAGGCCCTGGGCTTCCCCTATGCACAGTTCCGCCAGGGCCAGCGCCAGTTGGCCGAGACCCTGTACAAGGCGGTGAGCACAGGCCGCTGCCTGATGGCGCAGGCCAGTACCGGCATCGGCAAGACGCTGGGTACCTTGTTTCCGTTGCTCAAGGCGATGGTGCCGCAGCAACTCGACAAAGTGTTCTTCCTCACCGCCAAGACACCGGGCCGGGCGCTGGCCCTCGATGCCATGCGCCAGATTACCGATGCCACACCGCAACCGGCCTTGCGCACCCTGGAGCTGATTGCCCGTGACAAGGCCTGCGAGCACCCCGACAAGGCCTGCCATGGCGAGTCCTGCCCCTTGGCGCAGGGTTTCTACGACCGCCTGCCCGCTGCCCGCGAGGCGGCGGCAGGGTTGCCCTTGCTGGACCGTGCCCAGCTGCGCGAAGTGGCCTTGGCGCATCAGGTATGTCCGTACTACTTAGGCCAGGAAATGGCCCGCTGGGTGGACCTGGTGGTGGCCGATTACAACTATTACTTCGATGCCCATGCCTTGCTGTTCAGCCTGGCCCAGGCCAACCAATGGCGGGTGGCGGTGCTGGTGGACGAAGCGCACAACCTGGTCGAGCGCGGTCGCGGCATGTACAGCGCCAGCCTGGATCAAGGCCAGTTGCTTGCCTTGCGCCAGAGCAAGCCACAAGGGTTGAGCAGTGCGCTGGACCGCCTCAACCGGCAGTGGAACGCGTTGTACAAAGAGCAGCGGGCGCCGTATCAGGCCAGCGAGCAGTTGCCGGATGCCTTCTTGCGTGCCTTGCAGCAATGCATCGGGCTGATTCAGGAGCGCTTGAATCAGGCACCTGCCGAGGTGGATGCGCAGGTGCTGCAGTTTTTCTACCTGGCGTTGCAATTCAGTCGGGTCGCTGAACTGTTCGACGAGCATTTCATCTTCGACATTACCGTGCGCGACAGCCTGCGCAAGCGGCGGCTGGCGACCCTGTGCCTGCGCAATATCACCCCGGCGCGGCTGTTGGCGCCTCGCATACAGGCGGCGCGCAGCGTAACGCTGTTTTCCGCCACGCTGAGCCCACGGCATTTCTACAGTGACCTGCTCGGCATGCCGGCCAACACGGCCTGGCTGGAAGTGGCGGCGCCGTTCCGCGCCGAGCAGCTCGAAGTGCACATCGCCAGCCAGGTGTCGACCCGTTATCGTGAGCGCCACGCCTCGCTGGCACCGATTGTCGAACTGATCGCCGAGCAGTATCAGCGCAAGCCCGGCAACTACCTGGCGTTTTTCAGCAGCTTCGAATACTTGCAGCAAGTGGCCGCTTTGTTGGCTGAGCGTTACGGCCACATTCCCCACTGGGCCCAAGCGGCGGGCATGGACGAAGCGGCGCGTCAGGCATTTCTCGATCGTTTTGTGCTGGACGGCTGCGGCGTTGGCTTTGCGGTGCTGGGCGGAGCGTTTGGGGAAGGGGTGGATTTACCCGGCACGCGGTTGATCGGGGCGTTTGTCGCCACGCTCGGCCTGCCCCAGGTCAACCCCGTCAACGAACAGTTCAAGCAGCGCCTGGGGCGCCAGTTTGGCGCCGGTTTTGACTATGCCTATCTGTACCCAGGCGTGCGCAAGGTCATTCAGGCGGCGGGCAGGGTCATACGCGGGGATCAGGACCAAGGCGTGCTGGTGCTGATCGACGAACGCTTCGCCGAGGCGCGGGTGCAGCAGATGTTTCCCGGATGGTGGCAGACGGCTATTAACTAGTGTGGTGTTTCAGAAGTGCCAATGAAACACCACACTAGCCGGCAGTCCTTCTTTCATTCAGCGGCTGTCAATTGGGGTAAGATCACGCCCCCAACCTTCGCACATCTCCTTGAATATCAAGTTGATGGCCATGCACCGACTCGCTTAGCGCTGTGCCTGTCCCCGTACCGGTCCAAGCGTCGCTACAGGATTCACGTTGTGACCGATTTCTCGAAAAACCCCCTGCTGCAGTACATGGCCCGCCTGGCCCCCTCCAGCCAGCAAACCATGCGCTACATCCTTCAGGACGCCGCTGACCGGCTGGGCTTTGCCGACTGCAATATCGTCGATGTGCCGTGGCACCGGCTCGACCCTGGCCATGTGATCGCCCTGGTGGCTGCGTTGCGTGAAGATGGCTATGCCCCTAACAGTTCGTCGCTGTATGTGAATGCAATACGCGGGGTGATGAACGAGGCGTGGCGCCAGGGCCTGATCGACCACGAACAGTTGCTGAGGATTCGCGAGGTCAAGCCCGCCACCGGCAGCCGCCTGCCACCGGGGCGCAACCTGCGCCGCAGCTTGATCCGCGAGTTGATGGAGGTGTGCGCCGCCGATCCCCGGCCGCAAGGCGTGCGCGACGCGGCGATCATCGCCTTGCTGTATGGCACCGGTATGCGCAAGTCGGAGTCGGTGGACATCGACCTGAGCCAGGTAGACTTCGAAGCCCGCAGCCTGCAGGTGCTGGGCAAGGGCAACCGGCAGCTGATTAAGTACGCGCCACCTTGGGCGTTCGAAAAGCTGCAGGCGTGGCTGGACCTGCGCCGCGATGACTTGCCGGAGGGCGCATCCGACGACCCATTTCTGTTCAACCGCATTCGCCGCGGCAATCACATTACCCGCGCACGCATCACCAAGCATGCGATCTATTACATTGCCCGCCAGCGGGGTGCGCAGGTTGGCGTGAAGATCATGCCTCATGATTTTCGCCGTGCGTTCATCACCCGGGTGATCGAAGAGCACGACCTGTCGATTGCCCAGAAGCTCGCGCACCATGCCAATATCCAGACCACTGCCAGTTACGACCGCCGCGATGACAACGAACGCCGGCGGGCCGTAGACCGCTTCGACTACTGAAACCGCTGGCCCGGCACCGAAACAGGGCCTGCGCGCGCCCCCGCTTTGTGCGCCGTAGCCCCGTGTGCCCGATGCCAGAGCGGCTGCGCTGACGGTTTCATCTTGGTTCACCTGCGTAGTTGGCCCGCAACCTGCTATATCCAGCCTGAGAATTTGATCGAGTGGTCAGGCTGGCAGCGCTTCAGTGCCGCCTGCCTGACCCTCTAAACGGCCGTCAGGTCACGGATTTCAGGGGCCGCAGGATGTCGCTCGCGGAGCAGATCGAACAACAGCAAGACGATGCGGGCTGGAGCGCCTACCTGCAGTTGCGTTTTAGCCGACGCGACGATGTGACCCGCCTTGGTGCGCGGCGGCATTTCGGACCTCTTTTGGTGCAGCGGCCTTTCTATCCTGAGGGGGCGCCGTGCCATGTGTATGTGCTGCACCCGCCTGGTGGCATCGTCGCCGGCGACCGGCTGGAGTTGGATATCCACCTTGAGCCTGGCAGCCATGCGTTGCTGACCATGCCTGGCGCCAGCAAGTTCTACCGCAGCATCGGCCCGACCGCGCGCTTGGCCCAGCGCTTTCACCTGGGCGCCGACAGCACTCTGGAATGGTTGCCCCAGGACAGCATCTTCTTCGCCGGTGCCCGCGCCAGCCTCGACAGCCGTTTCACCCTGGCGCCGGGCGCCCGGTTGCTGGCCTGGGAAACCTTGTGCCTGGGCCGCCCGGTCATGAACGAACGCTTCGATCACGGCGCCCTCGACAGCCGCTTGCACATCGAAATGCCCGACGACCCCGGCCTGTACGAACGGCTGCGCATCGAAGGCGGGCAACTGGACAAGCTCGCCGGCCATCCGCTGCTGGCCACCTTCTGCGCCACCCCGGCCGACCCCGCACTGCTGGAGCACGTCCGGGCCTTGCTCGACGAACTGGACAACCCCGCTGGGGCGACCTTGCTTGGGTCGCTGCTGGTGATCCGCCTGCTCGACCACGACAACCAACACCTGCAACACACCTTGCAACGCCTGTGGCATGTCCTGCGCCCGGCCGTTATCGGCCTGCCTGCTTGCCCGCCGCGTATCTGGGCTACCTGAGAGAAGCGCCATGGAGCTGACCCCGAGAGAGAAAGACAAACTGCTGCTGTTCACCGCCGCGCTGCTGGCGGAGCGGCGCCTGGCCCGCGGCCTGAAACTCAACTACCCGGAAGCGGTGGCGCTGATCAGTGCCGCCGTGCTCGAAGGCGCCCGTGATGGCCGCACGGTGGCCGAGCTGATGAGCCTGGGCCGCGAAGTGCTGAACCGTGAGCAGGTCATGCCAGGCATCGCCGAAATGATCCACGACGTGCAGGTCGAGGCGACCTTCCCGGATGGCACCAAGCTGGTGACCGTGCATGACCCCATCGTCTGAACCCGGCCAGGAGCCCCGCATGATCCCAGGTGAAATCCAGGTCGCCGCCGGCGACATCGAACTCAACAACGGCCGCGCGACGGTGAGCGTCCGTGTGGCCAACCATGGCGACCGACCGGTGCAGGTCGGCTCGCACTATCACTTCTACGAAGTCAACGACGCACTGGTGTTCGAACGTGCGCCCACCCTGGGCTTTCGCCTGGACATCCCGGCCGGCACCGCCGTGCGCTTCGAACCGGGCCAGGCCCGCACCGTGCAACTGGTGGCCTATGCCGGCAAACGTGAGGTGTATGGCTTCCAGGGCAAGGTGATGGGCGCACTGGAGGGCAGGGTATGAGCCGTATTTCCCGTCGCGCCTATGCCGACATGTTCGGCCCTACCGTCGGCGACCGCGTGCGCCTGGCCGATACCGCGCTGTGGGTCGAGGTCGAGAAAGACTTCACGGTGTATGGCGAAGAGGTCAAGTTTGGCGGTGGCAAGGTCATCCGTGACGGCATGGGGCAGGGCCAGATGCTGGCGGCTGAGGCCATGGACCTGGTGCTGACCAACGCGTTGATCATCGACCACTGGGGGATCGTCAAGGCCGACATCGGCGTCAAGCACGGGCGCATTGCCGCGATTGGCAAGGCCGGCAACCCCGATGTGCAACCGGGTGTCACTGTACCGGTTGGCCCGGGTACCGAAGTGATTGCTGCTGAAGGCAAGATCGTCACGGCCGGCGGTATCGATTCGCACATCCATTTCATCTGCCCGCAGCAGGTGGAGGAGGCACTCACCAGCGGCGTAACCACCTTCATTGGCGGCGGCACGGGGCCGGCCACCGGCACCAATGCCACCACCTGTACGCCCGGGCCGTGGTACCTGGCGCGCATGCTCCAGGCGGCCGACAGCCTGCCGATCAACATCGGCTTGTTGGGCAAAGGCAATGCGTCGCGCCCCGAGGCGTTGCGCGAGCAGATCGCCGCCGGTGCCGTGGGCCTGAAGCTGCACGAGGACTGGGGCTCGACCCCGGCGGCCATCGACTGTTGCCTGGGCGTGGCCGAGGAGATGGACATCCAGGTGGCGATCCACACCGACACCCTCAACGAGTCCGGTTGCATCGAAGACACCCTGGCGGCCATCGGTGACCGCACCATCCATACCTTCCACACCGAGGGCGCTGGCGGCGGCCATGCGCCGGACATCATCCGCGCTGCAGGGCAGGCCAACGTGCTGCCGTCCTCTACCAACCCGACCTTGCCGTACACCATCAACACGGTCGACGAACACCTGGACATGCTCATGGTCTGCCACCACCTGGACCCGAGCATCGCCGAGGATGTGGCGTTCGCCGAGTCGCGCATCCGCCGCGAAACCATCGCTGCCGAAGACATCCTCCACGACATGGGCGCCTTCGCCATGACCTCGTCCGACTCGCAGGCCATGGGCCGGGTCGGCGAGGTGGTGCTGCGTACCTGGCAGGTAGCCCACCAGATGAAACTGCGCCGTGGGCCACTGGCCCCCGACAGCAGCTACAGCGACAACTTCCGGGTCAAGCGCTACATCGCCAAATACACCCTCAACCCGGCGCTGACCCACGGCATTGCCCATGAGGTGGGCTCGGTGGAGGTGGGCAAGCTGGCCGACCTGGTGCTGTGGGCGCCGGCCTTTTTCGCGGTCAAGCCCGCGTTGGTGATCAAGGGCGGGATGATCGTCACCGCGCCCATGGGCGATATCAATGGCTCGATCCCTACGCCGCAGCCGGTGCATTACCGGCCGATGTTCGGCGCGCTGGGGGCGGCGCGCCATGCCACGCGCATGACGTTTTTGCCCCAGACCGCCATGGACCGCGGCCTGGCCCAGGCGCTGAACCTGCGCAGCCTGATTGGCGTGGCCCATGGCTGCAGGCGCGTGCGCAAGGCCGACATGGTCCACAACACCTTGCAGCCGGTCATCGAAGTCGATGCGCAAACCTACCAGGTGCGTGCCGATGGCGAACTGCTGGTCTGCGAACCGGCCCGCGAACTGCCGCTGGCCCAGCGTTACTTTCTGTTCTGAAGGAGCACAGATGATAGTCCTTAATCGCCGGATCACCGCGCTTGGCGCGCTTCCCGAAACCGTTACCGGCACCGTCACCCTGGATGTGGACAGCCGCATCAAGAGCCGTTTGCGGGTGACCCTGGACGATGGCCGCGACGCCGGGCTGATGCTCGCGCGCGGTCACTTGCTGCGCGGCGGTGAACTGTTGGCCGATGCCGACGGTGGCCAGGTTATCCGGGTGCTGGCCGCGCCCGAGACGGTCTCGACGGTGCGTTGCGCCGACCCGCACTTGCTTGCGCGCGCGGCCTACCACCTGGGCAATCGCCATGTACCGCTGCAGATCGAGCCTGGCCTGTTGCGCTACCAGCACGACTATGTGCTCGACGACATGCTGCGTGGCCTGGGCCTGACGGTGGTCACCGAGCAGGCGCCGTTCGAGCCCGAGGCCGGCGCCTACCAGAGCGCACCGCATAGCCACAGCCATGGCCACGATCACCCGTTCGTGCGCCTGCCTGCCCATTCCTGAACTGCCCTGGAGCAACCGATGAAAAAGACTTTCGCCCTGTTTCTGCTGATGCTGGCCCTGCCGGCCTTCGCCCACCCGGGCCACGACAACAACCCCTTGCAGGATGGCCTGTTGCACCCGCTGACCGGCCTCGATCACCTGCTGATGCTGCTGGGCACCGGCGTGCTCGCCGCGCTGACCCGACGCAACCTGGCGTTGCCTTTGGCAACCCTGGCGGCGATGTTCGCGGGTGCGGTGTGCGGCCATCTGTTTGGCGATGTGCTGGGCATGGAGGCAATGATCAGCGTGTCGTTGCTGGTGGCTGCAGGCGCCCTGTTGCTGCCCAGCCGCCAGCTGTTGCTGGCGCTGGCCATGCCGGTGTTCGCCTTGTTCCACGGTTGGGCGCATGGCGTAGAGGCCACGCCCAGCGCGTTCTGGCAGTTCAGTGCGGGCTTTGTGGCGGTCAGTGGCCTGCTGCTGGCGGCCGGGTTCGCGGTCGGTTGCCTGTTGCGCCGCCACAGCGGCCTGCAAAAAGCCTTTGGTGGTGGCCTGCTGGCCGGCGCCGCACTGGTACTGGCCGGTTGATGGACGGCGAGCTGGCGCTGCTGCGCCTGCTGCAACTGGCCAGCCCAGGTTTGCCAGTGGGTGGGTTCACCTACTCGCAAGGCCTTGAGTGGGCGGTCGAAGCGGGCTGGGTACGGGATATCGGCAGCTTCAGCGCCTGGCAACGCGAGCAACTGCACGACACCCTGGGCTGCATCGACTGGCCCGTGCTGGCGCGCCTGTATCAGGCCTGCCAGGGCGCAGATGCCGATGCGTTCAGCCACTGGAGCCGCTTTCTGCTGGCCAACCGCGAAACCGCCGAGCTGCGCCTGGAAGAACAGCAACGCGGTTCGGCGCTGGCGCGCCTGCTCGATGGCTGGCAACTGGGGCAGGCGCCGGCCTGGCGGGCCAGCCTTGAACTCACACAACTGGGCGGCATGGCCTGGCTTGGCGCGCACTGGTCGATCCCGCTGCGCCAGTTGGCGTTGGGCCTTGGTTTTGCCTGGCTGGAGGGCGCGGTCATGGCCGGGGTCAAGCTGGTGCCGTTCGGCCAGCAGGCGGCGCAAACCTTGCTCCGCGACCTTGGCCAAGCGCTGCCTGCTGTGCTCGACCATGCCCTGGCCCTGAGCGATGACCAGCTCGGTGGCGGCCTGCCATTGTTGGCAATCGCTTCATCGCGTCATGAAACCCAATACACCCGTTTGTTCCGCTCCTGAGGACTGCCTTCATGCAAAGCTATCAACAACCCCTGCGCGTCGGTGTCGGCGGCCCGGTCGGCTCTGGCAAGACCGCGCTGCTCGAAGCCCTGTGCAAGGCCATGCGCGATCATTACCAGATCGCCGTAGTGACCAACGATATCTACACCAAGGAAGACCAGCGCATCCTCACCGAAGCCGGCGCCCTTGAGCCCGAGCGCATTGTTGGCGTGGAAACCGGCGGTTGCCCGCACACGGCGATACGCGAAGATGCCTCGATGAACCTGGCGGCGGTGGAAGCCCTGGCACGCAAGTTCGGTAACCTTGAAGTGATCTTCGTGGAGAGCGGTGGCGACAACCTAAGTGCCACGTTCAGCCCGGAGCTGGCCGACCTGACCATCTACGTGATCGATGTTGCCGAGGGTGAAAAGATCCCGCGCAAGGGCGGGCCTGGCATTACCAAGTCCGACTTTCTGGTGATCAACAAGACCGACCTCGCGCCGTATGTCGGCGCTTCGCTGGAAGTGATGGAGCGCGATACCCAGCGCATGCGCCCGCAGCGGCCCTGGACCTTCAGCAACCTCAAGAAGGGTGAGGGCTTGCAGGCGGTGATCGATTTCATCATCGAACGCGGCATGCTTGGCGTGCGGGGCTGAAAATACAGGGGGCCGCTTTGCGGCCCCAACACTCAATCGTGACAGCAATGCGCCGTGCCAGGCTGCCCTTCATAGCGATCATGGTGCCGTACCCAGTCCATGGTCCCGGCTTCATTGCGCCCCAATGGCGCGATGTCGAGAAAGTTGTAGGTATTGACCAGAATGTCCAACCCACGGGCATAGGTCGAGTAGGTGTGGTATACGCTGCCGTCATCGTCCCGATAAAACGCGCTCAGCCCTGGCAGCTCGCTTTCACTGCCGGCGTAGGGCTCATAGTTGTACTGCCGAGGGCCTTCGCTGCCAACGCTGACCCCAAAGTCCTCGTTGAAGCCGCTGCCCGCTGACGAATACCAGGGAAACTGCCAGCCCATGCGTTGGCGGAAGGATTGGAATTCAGCGTAGGGTGCCCGCGACACGGCCACCAGTGACACGTCGTGATGCGCCAGGTGCAGGTTGGCGCCGTCAAAATGGTCGGCCAGGAACGAGCAGCCTGGGCAACCTTCATCCCAACCCTCGACAAACATGAAGTGATAGAGCAGCAGTTGGCTGCGGCCAGCGAACAGCTGAGTCAGGCTCAGCTCGCCCGCGGGGCCTTGGAAGCGATAGGGTTGTTCGACCTTGACCCAGGGCAGGGCGCGACGGGCTGCGGCCAACGCGTCGCGATGATGGGTGAAGGCTTTTTCGTGCAGCCACAGTTGCCGGCGTGCGGCCAGCCACTGGCTGCGGGATACCACCTCATGCCTGTTTTCATGCGTGCTCATGGCGCTGACTCCGCGAAAGGGTTTCAGCACTAGTCGAGCAGCGCTCGGCCGGATCGACAGGCAGCGATGGCCGAGCGATGAACGGTGGGCTTGCCGTCAGCCCGAATGCGCGATATGCCCTTCGGCCAGTTCGTCCTGCACGTTGTCTTCCCCGGGCAATGCGGTAATCACGCTGAAGTCACTGACCTCGACCGCACCGCCGCCGTAGCCCAGCAAATGGAAGGAAAACGCCTTGCGCTCGGTCGGATTGTCGAAGCCGAACTCCATTTCCAGCGGCTGGTCCGCCGTCACCCGAATCTCTTCGGGCAGCCCCAATGGCACGTCCTGTTCCAGTTGCTTGGCCTTGAGCTTGATGTAGGCCGCACGTCGCGGGTCCAGTGAACGTACCTTGACCCGTACACGGGTATGCGAGCCCTCGGGCATCTCCAGGTACTGGGCACCGATCAGGTTGTCGGCCCAGTCATCGTGAATGCGCTTGCGCAGCTGGATCGGCGAAGGGCCGCCAAACTGGTAGCGCAGGTTGAGCGGCGTTTGCAGCAGCGACTGGTCGAGTACCCCGGCCAGGCTTACGATTTGCTGGCCGAGCATGTTGTCACCAGGGCCGAGGTAGCGCGCCTGGTCGGCGATGAAGCCTTCACTGGCATAGCGCCGGCAACGCTGCTGGAAGTCGCACTCGGTGAACACCCCCTGGCCGTTGTGGTAGCGCAGCATGCCGTTGGTGTAGGAGATCATTTCGCGGCCCGAGTCGTAGTCGCGGTACAGCGAGCGCCCGCCCAGCGCGACCGGGATCGGCAAGGCGAAGTAGTCGAGCAGGGAGGTGGTCAGGTCGATATGGCCATAGGTGCCACGCTTGATGTGCGGCAGTTGCGCCTGCTCCGGTGCCAGGGTGAGGTTGAAGCCCCAGGACGACGCCAGGCGCACACCGTCGATGCCGTGGGACTCGTCGGAGGTCACCACCACCAAGGTGTCCTTGAGCACACCCTGGCGTTCGAGGTTGTCGAGAAACGCGCCGATCGCGTCGTCCAGGTAGGCGACCGCAGCCTGCTTGGGCGTGTCGTAGCGCTCAAGGTAGTCGGCCGGTGCCGAATAGGGCTGGTGGGTGCCGACGGTGAGCAAGGTCAGCATCCAGGGTTTGTCCTGTTTTCGAAGCTGGCCGACGTAGTCCAGGGCGCCTTCGAAGAAGGCACGGTCGTCTTTGCCCCACGGGAAGTCCAGGTAGTTCTTGTTACGGAACCATTCCAGGCCATGCACCGAGTCGAAGCCGATGTGCGGCATGATGCGGTCCTTGGCCATGAAGCGCAGGCCGGCACCCTGCAGGTAGTGGGTGGTGAACCCGGCCTGGCGCAATTGCGCCGGCAGGCAGGCCTGGTTACGTTCGTTCTGGGTCAGCAGTTCGACACCCTTGGGTGTACCGTTGGCCAGTTTGTCGTAGTCACCGCAGAGCATCGCGTAGAGGCCACGGATGGTCTGGTGGGTATGCAACACGTAGTCCGGGGTGTTCATGCCACGCTCGGCCCAGCGGCTGAGCTTTGGCATAAGGTCTTCGTTGAAACGGCTGTGCAGTGCCTGGCGGTTTGGGCGAATGTAGGCCCCGGGGATGCCTTCGACGGTGATCACCAGCAGGTTGCGGGCGCTGCCCGGCACCTTGAGCAGCTTCTGGCCGTGCAGGTCGGACTGGGTCAGGCCGCTGCTGGCCAACGGCGTGATCACCTGTTCGTGGCCCATCCAGCCCTGTACCTGGCGCTGCAGGTTACCGACGCCGGCAGACAGCAACTGATGGGAGAGGTTGTACTGCCGCCATTGGTCGGCGTCGGAGGGCAGCAGGTGCTGGCTGCCCCAGTGCGCACCAAACAGCAGCAGCGGGACTGCCCAGGCCTTGCGCGGCAGGGCAGGGGCAGGTTGGCTGCGGCTGCCCCAGACACTGAGCAGCCAGGCCAGCAGGCCGACCGCCAACACGCCCGGCAACCAGCCGTGGGCGAGGCCGCCGCCGGTGGAATTCTCCATGAATTGTGGGTCGGCGAGGTAACCGAGGTCGGCGCTGGTGGGCAACCTGCCCACCGCGCTTACCAGCTCGGCCGAAGCCACCCAGAGTGCGGCCCAGGCCAGCAACACCGGTAAGGCCAGCCACCACGGCCGGCGGTGCAGCAGCAAGACCAGCAGGCTGCCGAGGGCGAGGTCGGACAGATAGCCGAGCGGGTTGGACCAACCCAGCATGGCGCGCGTACCCAGTGGGATCACCAGCACCAGGCCCGTCAAAGCGACAAGCCGGGTGCGTGGGTGGTCGAACAGGTTCTTCACAGAAAACTTCCCTTTAGCCATTAAATCGTCATACATCTGTGCTGAATGATAACAGGCTGGGCCAGGGAAGGCGGGCCACTACAAGGCTGGTAACCAAAAGCGGGCGCGCTTGCGCAGGCCCGGCTGGTGGGTTCAGGTCAGAAGTAGTAGGGGAATTTGAGGCTGAAGGAGAAGTCTGGGGCATCGTCGGTCAGGCCAATGGATAGGTTGGGGACGATGGTCAGGTTGTCACTGGCAGCAAAGGTCATGCCGATGTTGAAGTTGGCCGCGTTGTAGTCACTGTTGCTGATCGACTGCCAGTCGCCGCCATCTGGCTTGATCTTGCTCTTGCGGGCAAACTGGTCGGAGAAGGAGAACGACATGCTCATCTTCTCGTTCAAGGCAAAGGCGATACCGGCGCCGATCTGCCAGGAGTCACCGAGCTTCACGTCACCCGGCACCTTGCTGTTGACCTGGGGGCTGATGTCGCTGAACGAGTCCTCCATGTTGTAGGTGTAGGACAGGCTGCCGAAAAGTACGGCGGGGTCGAAGGTCTTGACCAGCGAGATGCCCGGCGTGATCGCCCAGACGCCGTTGCCTGTGGGCAGGCTTTCCGGTACCGACAAGTTGTCGTTGCCTGGCACCTCGCGCAGCTTGATGCCGTAGGGGTCCTTGCCGGTTGGCGCCTTGATCCGCAGTGTCGCCACCGCATCGGGCCAGTTTTCTGATTCGTCCATGAATTTGTAGGCAACGCCCACGTTGATATCGCCGATTTCCGGGTCACGGGTGACGGTTTCGTCGCTGGTAACCGGGGCCGCACCGCCTGCACCGCCTGATGAGTAGGTCGATTCGCGGTAGACCACCGGGACGTTGATGTCGAACTGCCAACGCTGCGCCAGGTTATAGCGGGCGGTCATGTCCAGGGTCCAGTTGTCGGCCTTGATACGGTCGAGGTTGATGTTGCCGAGGAAAATCGAATCCAGTGCCAGAAAGCCATTGAGCACCAGTGCGCGGGTATCGTAATGGGTGTAGGTAACGCCGGTTTCGAAGCTGAACTTGCCGCCACCGAAGAAGCCGCTGGCCTCGTCGTACAGGTTGGACACACTCTGTGCGGGCTCGGCGTCTTCCTTGAGTGATTGGCCGTAGGAGCTACCGGTGGTGCCCGGCGCCCCTGCAGCGACGGTCTGGCCACCTTTGACCGTTTCGGCCGGGGAGCGGGTCAGGCGTTTGGGGGGCGGCGCCGCAGGCGCTTCCTCGACCTGGCGAACGCGCTGTTCAAGCACCATCAACGCTTGCTGCTGTGCTTCGTAGCGCTGTTTCAACGCCATCAGTTCTTGTTTCAGCGCTTCGACCTGTGGGTCTGCTGCTGCATAAAGGGAGGTGGCCGGGGCCAAGGTAGCCAAACAGACAAAAGCTCTGAACGTTAACGATCGGTGCATGGATTTGCCGTCCCTTCCGACTACTTTTGATGAGACTGAGCGTAGATCAGTATCCGAGAGTGCGAAGACCTTTGAGCTGGTCGAGGCTACCGTTCAGTGAAGCGGCGGTGGGTACGTTCTCGCGCATGACGACATTGAGCGATGTGAGGTTGCTGACCTGGTTGCCGTTGCCGAGCAACGTCGAGTTCTGCATCAGGCCACCTTGGGCCAGGCGCTGCACGCTAGTGCCCTGGTTGTTGGCGGCATTGATGTTGAGTTGCACACCCACGCCGGTCGAGGAAACGCTCAATGCCCCTGCGCCGTTTTCGCCGACCAAGGTCGAGCCGGCGGCCAGGGCCTGGCCCTGTGGCTGCGCCACGGGCGCCTGGTTGGCCTTGGTGACGTTGATGTCGACGTTGTTGTAGGCGGTGTTGTTGTCGCCCGCTGCGCGCACGACCTGGGTCACGCCTTCGGTAGTGTTGAGCCCGCCACCGCCGGTGACCGTGCCGGTGCCAGCGGCGCTGCTGGCGCTTTGCGAGTGCGCCGCGCCGGTGCCTTTTTCGTCAATCATCGACACGTAGAACTGCGGCTTGATGGTGTTTTGCTGCACTTGCAGGGTGGACGATGCGCCGATCACGTCGCCCTTGGCATTTTGCCAGGTGCTGGTCATGACAATACCAAAGCTGACGATCCGCCCCGGCATCACATAACGACCGCGCAGGTTGGCCAGTTCATGGTCCTTCAGCTCGATGGGTTTGAACGTCTCGGCATGGGTCGGCAGGCTGGCGGCCAGGCATGCCACGACTAGCCAGAGTGGAGTCTTCATTGATTGCTCCCGGAGCGTCATGCTCCCTTATCGTTAGAAGAGTCGTTAGAAGAAGTCGCTTTTGATGAAGCCGAAGTCCATCAGCTCTGCGTCCTGCACCGGGGCGAAATTGTTGACGCGGCCCTTGGCGGTCAGTGGCAGAGGCGGGTCGAGCAAGACATTGTTCTTGTCATAGCCCTGGCCGATCACGGCGAAGATGATGCCGTTCCAGCCTTTGACGAAATCGTCGACCTTGAAGCGCTTGTGGCCCAGTACCGGGTCGCCGATGTACACCCAGCCCTTGTCGACCTTTTGCATGACCACGAAGTGCTTGTAGCCGCGGATGTCCATCAGGACCACGACCGGGATACGTATGCTGGTCAGGGTTTCGGGTGCCACCCGGTAACCGCGGGCGCGCATGCCCAGGCTTTCCACGTAGCGTTTCATGTCCAGCATCGAGAAGCCCTGGGTACGCACCAGGTCCTGGTCCGCGTGCGCCAGCATGCCTTCGATGATGTGTTGTTCGTCCACGTCCAGCCAGTAGGCCTGGCGCAAGATGGTCGCCAGCGCGGCTGCGCCACAACTGAAGTCGGTTTTCTGTTGCACCAGGTCGGCGAACTTGCGCTCGCGAATGCTCTGGATCGGCTTGAATACCACCGCGCCGCCCGGCAGCACGGACAGTGGCATTTGTGCAGCTTCGCTCACGCTGGCCAGGCACAGCAGCAACGCCAGGGCAATAATGCGCATGATCGGATGCCTTCTTGTTCTGTTGAAGAAAGGCCCCCCGAGGGGGGGCCTTGCGTGCACAGCCGTCAGAACGAGGTGTTGGAGATGGCCAGCGAGTTGCTTTGCTGGTTGCCCACACCTGCGGCCACGTTGACGCCGAGGTTGCCGCTGCCACCATTCACCGAACCGCTCAGGGTTGCAGTGTTGGTCACAGGGTTAGCCCAGCCAGTTGGGGTCAGCACCTGGAACGAGACGGTATTGCTCAGGTCGTACGAGCTGCTTTCGCTGTAGGCCTTGGCCACGTCGTTCGAGGTTTGCTTGGTTTTTTCGCCGGATTTTTCGTACGCAGACTCCGAAGCGTTTGCGTAGGAAGAATCGTGGGCCTTCTCATACGAACGGTCGCGCGACTTCTCGTACGAAGAGTCGCGAGACTTGTCGTAAGAAGAGCTGCTGGTTTTGTCGTAGGAAGAGTCGAACGCTTTCTCGAACGAGGAGTCGTAGGCGCTTTCATGCGACTTGTCGATCGAGGCATCGACCGATGCATTGAGCGAACCATCGAAGCTGTCGGTACGCGTACGTTCACGACGGCCATCGTCGGTGGCCACGGTGCGAGTGGCATCGGCGGCGGCAGCAAGCGTAGCGTTCAGGCTGGCACTGCTGGACGAGCTAGCACTGCCGCTGTTGGACCCGCTCGCATTCCAGCCAACGGAGCCGCTGGCATTCGAGTTGTTGGACCCGCTTGCACTGGAGCTATTGGAGCCGCTGGCGTTCGAGCTGCTCGAGCCACTGGAGTTCCAGCCACTGGAGCCGCTGGAGCTTGCGCTTTGGGCGCCCGCCACACTGAAGCTTGAGGACGAGCTTCGGTCATCGCTCGAAGTGAACGTACCGTCGCGCGAGCTCGAACCGCTGGCTGACGTGGTGAAGCTCAGCGTATCCACACGGTAGGTGCGGTCGGCGCTGTTGTTCACGGTCAGGCCAGGGCCGTTCTGGTCGGCAGAAGCGGTGGCGGTGGCATTACCCAATGGCGCATTGGTGTTGGCGATCGCCATGGTGTTTTTCTGTTGGTTGAGGTCGCCGCCCGCAATGTTGACGCCGACGTTGCCGGAGGCGCCATCACCCGATCCGCTCATCACTGCGGAGTTTTGGGTAGACCAGTTGTCGACACGGTTGTTGTCGCTGTGCTGACGGACGTCGGCAGTGGCTTCAGCGGTGCCGAACACGAAGCTGTTGTCCAGGCTCGAGTCGGACGCTGCGTTGGCGATGGCAGCGGCGTTGTCTTGCTGGTTGCCGTTACCGGCTGCCACGTTGACCCCGACGTTGCCGCTGGCGCCGGTGGCCGAGCTGCTCATTTCGGCTTCGTTGATGGTGCCTTGGTTAGTGACCCTGTTGTCGGTGCTGCTCTGGCTATCGAGGGCATTGGCGGTGGCGTACACAGGGATCCTCGTAGGAGGGGGAGTGTGTTGCCCGTTGTTATGGTGACCATTGTGGTGCCCGCCACGCCGGTCGTTCTGATCAGCTTGTACAGCAACAGCCATGACCGCAGCAATTGCGAAAACCAGAGGCTTGATTGCCATCGAGGGTTTCATGGTGATTCTCCGTACTTTATTTAGGTTAAGTGTTGTTCTTAACTGATTGGGTCAATCCGCGACCCGTATGCTCAGGGTGTTGGCCATTCGGTTTCCCACCCCGGCACTCTGATTCACCTGAATCACCCCACGGCTACCGGTGAATGCCTGGTCACTGGTGGTGACCTGGCGATGGCCGGATGCGGCGTCAGTTGGATCGGAGTTGTTGAGCAGCGCCACGTTCTGTTGCATGAGGACGCTGTCGTCGATGCTTTGCGGTTGAGTACTGAGGCTGATGCGCAGTGCGTTGGCTTGCTGGGTGCCGGCCCCGGCGCTCTGGTTGACCCCCAGCGCGCCGCTGCCTTGGCTGAAAGCATCGCCCTGGATGCTTGAGCTGGCATCCATGGCGCGGTCGACAGGGCTGCCGAGCCTTTGCCTTATCTGGGTGGTGGCGCTGGCCTCGTGCCCCACAGCGATGGCGCGGGCGTTGGCCTGCTGCTGCAGGTCGCCGGCCGCCTGGTTGACCGTGAGGTTGCCCTGGTATTGGCTGCCCGAGCTGTCGATGCTGGCGTTGTTGATCACGGGGGACTGAGCGAAGGCTGGCGCACTGCAGAGCGTGGCCAGAAGCAGCAGCGTAGGCCTCATCTCATTTGCCTCCGGTCAAGATTTGCAGCGGGGCCAGGCCGCGCTGGACGCTTGAATTGACCATGTTCGAGATGCCGTTGCCGGAACCTGAGCCACGCCCCCCAGCGAGGTTGGGCAGTTGTGTCTGGTTGGTAAGATTGCCGCCCAGGTTGTTGGTCTGTTGATTGACCAGGGCACTGATGCCAGCACCGCTGCTGATGCTGGCGAAGTCACCGTCGCTCAGTTCGTGGGTCTGTCTGAGGATCTGCGCGGAGGGGTTGGCATTGACGGTGGTCGGGGTGGGGTCGGGAATCATCGGCGGGATGACTGCGTTGCGCGTCTGCACATCGCGGGTAATGATGATGATCCCGTTTTCAGCCTGGGCAGGCTGGGTCAACCCTGACCCCACAACGCATGCGATTAGCAGGAGGCGATGGACGCCTTTATCAAGTATCCCCACGACGGCAATTCCTTCTTTGGCGTGCTGGTCCGATTCAGCGATGCGAAGAAGAGAGCAGAAGCTGTGCCGTGTTTTGAATTTGATTTTGAATCAATGAGTTAGCTCAACACGCTGGGAGTGTTTCGCATTTTCTGTATCAGGGCTGATACAGATTATTCAGGCCGAAGGGGCTGGAGCCAGCATGGGCATGGCTGGGAGGGATTTTTGCAAGGGTGTTTCACGGACTTGACACTGCCCCCGAAACGGGGGAAACCCCCGCATTTGCGGGGACTATCACCCACCTGGGTGTGTCAGGGGCTTAACACTCGGTCGGGCAGGCTGGCGTATCGCTATCAAGCAGCGTAGCCACCGTTTGCAGCGCCTGCAACTGGCGTTGCGGCCAATTGCCATCAATCACCTGAAAAGTGTGCCGGTGGCGCTGCAGCCAGTGCAGGCTGTCGTCGAAAAAGCGCTGGCGATCGGCCAGGTCAGGGTGACAACGCTGGCCATCGGCAACCCAGTCCACCCCTTGCGGGCTCAGTAACAGGTGCAGATCGTAATGCCTAGCAAGCAAGGCCTGTTCCAGCCAGGCCGGGCAGTCGTCGAACAGGGCGCGGCTCCAGAGCATGTTGCTGAGCAGGTGGGTGTCGAGGATCAACAGCTCTGGGGCTTGCGCGCGGGCGCGGTCTTCCCATTCAAGCTGGCCGCGGGCGATAGCGGGGATGTCGGCGTAACAGGTATCACGGCCTTCCTGATCGATGAAATGGCGCACGTATTCGGCCACCACCCGCCCACCGAAATGCGCCTGGAGCACACCACTGAGCCAGCTCTTGCCACTGGATTCCGGCCCGCACAGCACCAGCACCTTCATGCTTGCACCAGTGCCGGGTCACGCCGCCATTCCAGCCAGCCACGCACGGCGATCAGGGTAAGCACCGCGAAGAAGCCAGCGGTGAAGTACAGCTGCTGATGCAGGTACTGGCCGACATAGACGATGTCCACCACCACCCACAAAGCCCAGCACTGCAGGCGCTTCTGGGCCATCCATAGCTGCGCGACCAGGCTGAAACCGGTCAGCGTGGCGTCCAGCCAGGGCAGGGCGGCGTCGGTCCAGTTAGCCATGGCGGCACCCAGGGCGGCGCTGAGCAGCGCGCCGACCGCCAGGCCCGTGAAGAGCGCCTGGGTTTGCAGGCGCGAGACCTGGCGGGCGTCCTGCGAGCGGCCTGGGCGCTTCCACTGCCACCAGCCGTACAGCTGCAATATGGCGTAGGCCACCTGCAGCAACATCCCCGAATACAGTTTTACCTCGAAGAACAGCCAGCCATAGATCAGTACCATGACCAGGCCGATTGGCCAGCACCAGGCGTTCTGCTTGACGGTGAGCCAGACGGCGGTAACGCCGAGTACGGCGGCGATGAGTTCAAGGCCGGACATCGGCGATCCTTGGAGGGGCGAGAAGAGGGGCGCGATTGTAGCTTGTCGAGGGTGCCAGGAGTAGGTGCAGCGCACCTGCAACGCGGCACCCTCAAGGGCAAGGCCTCTCTATACGCGGAACTGCCGCAACAGTTGCTCCAACTCCTCGCTCAACCGCCCCAGCGCCGCCCCGGCATCACTCGACTGGCGCGCCGCTTCGGCGGTCTGCTGGGACAAGCCCGCAGTGTCCAGCACATTGCGGTTGATCTCTTCGACCACATGCGACTGTTGCAAGGTTGCACTGGCAATGGACGCATTGAGCGCAGTCAGGTTATGCAGCGCCTGGCTGATGGCATCCAGGCTGGCACCGGCCTCACGGGCCTGCTCGACAGTCTGGCGCGAGGCCTCGCTGCTGGTGTCGATCGCCCTGACCGCAGCGTCCGACTGGCCTTGCAGGTGCTCGATCATGGTGTGGATTTCAGCCGTGGACTGGGCCGTGCGCTGGGCCAGCAGGCGCACCTCGTCGGCGACCACGGCAAAACCTCGGCCTTGCTCGCCGGCGCGGGCTGCTTCGATGGCCGCGTTCAGGGCCAGCAGATTGGTCTGTTCGGCAATCGAGCGGATCACGTCGAGCACGCCACCAATGCGCGTGCTGTGCCCGGCCAGGTCACGAATCACCTGGACTGCCTGATCGATGGTCAGCGACAGGCGATCGATCTGTTCGAGGCTGCCGTGAATGGCCTGCTGGCCATGCTCCACCTGTTGCTGCGCCGCGCGCATTTCGCCCGCAGCCTGCTCGGCCGTCTTGGCCACGTCTTGCACGGCATAGGTCACTTCGTTGACGGCCGTGGCAACCTGGTCCATCTGTTGTGACTGCTGGGCACTGTGCTGCTGCGCGGCGCCGGCGTTGTCACCGACGTGGCCGGCGGACCGGGCCAGGTCGTGGGCGGCGCCCTGCAATTGACCGACCACGCCCTGCAGCTTGCCGTTGAAGCGGTTGAAGTGCTCGCCCAGGTGGGTGATTTCATCGCGACCGTGGGTGTCCAGGCGCCGGGTCAGGTCGCTTTCGCCGCTGGCGATGTTGCCCATGGCCTGCACGGCCTCTTGCAACGGGCGGGCGATACTGCGGGCAATCAGCATGACCAGCAGTGCCATCAGCAGGGCGATGCCCAGGCCCGCCAGTGAGGCATCGCGCAATTGCCGGGCAAATTCGGCCTGCACGTCATCGATGTACACACCCGAGCCGATGACCCAGCCCCACGGCTTGAACAACTGGATATAAGAGGTTTTCGCTACCGGCTCGCTGGCGCCGGGTTTGGGCCAGCGATAATTGACCGGGCCGGCGCCCTGGCTGCGGGCCAGGCTGACCATTTCGTTGAACACGGCAAAGCCGTCGGGGTCGCGAATGGCAGACAGGTCCTGGCCGTCGAGCTTGGGGTTGGCCGGATGCATGATCATCTTCGGCCCCAGGTCGTTGATCCAGAAATAGTCGTCGTGGTCGTAACGCAGCGCGCGCACCACCTGCAACGCCTGTTGCTGGGCAGCATCGCGGCTCAAGCTGCCGGCCGCTTCCAGGCCCTGGTAGTAGGCCAGTACACCGGCTGCAGTCTGCACCACATGGCGGGTCTTTTCCGCCTTGGCCTGGTACAGGTCGCCGTGGATCTGGCGCAGCATCAGCAGGCCCAGTACCACCAGCATGGCAACCGCCACCAGCAGGATCAGCCATAGACGACGGCTGATCGACATCGATCTCAGGGTTTTCATCCAGGCACTCCCGCCTTGTTCTTGTTCTTCAGGTGCATCCAAGCATGCTTTGCGGCAGGCCCCACCCGACTAATGGCTAAGTGCTAGTCTAGGCGTACTCTGCAACAGGCGGCGCAAGCCATTGCAAAGCCGCTCTGATAGGATTTCGGCCGCGCAAGATGAAACCTTTAGGCAGCGTGAACTTTTCCACTGGCATTGCGCCCAACAGTCGCTGTAAAACAGCCGGGCCGCGTGCGGCAACTTCAAGCAAATCAAGAACAAGGGGCCTGCAAGCAGCAGCGCTCCATCGGGGGAATGATGGATTTTTGGACTGCCATACAGGCAATCATCTTAGGCGTGGTCGAAGGGTTGACGGAGTTCTTGCCGATCTCCAGTACCGGGCACCAGATCATTGTCGCCGACCTGATCGGCTTTGATGGCGAACGTGCCATCGCCTTCAACATCATCATCCAGCTTGCCGCGATCCTGGCCGTGGTGTGGGAGTTTCGCCGCAAGATTCTGGACGTGGTGTTCGGCCTCACCAGCCAGCCCTCGGCCCGGCGCTTCACCGGCAACCTGCTGCTGGCGTTCATGCCGGCGGTGGTATTGGGCGTGCTGTTCGCCGACCTGATCCACGAATACCTGTTCAACCCGATCACGGTGGCAGCGGCCTTGGTAGTGGGCGGTGTGATCATGCTCTGGGCCGAGCACCGCGCGCACCGCGTGGAGGTTGACCACGTTGACGAAATGCGCTGGAGCCATGCCTTGAAGATTGGCTTTGTCCAATGCCTGGCCATGATCCCCGGCACCTCGCGCTCCGGTTCGACCATCATCGGTGGTTTGCTGTTCGGGCTGTCGCGCAAGGCGGCTACCGAGTTCTCATTCTTTCTGGCGATGCCGACCATGGTCGGCGCGGCGGTGTACTCGGGCTACAAGTACCGCGACCTGTTCCAGCCAAGTGATTTGCCGGTGTTCGCCATCGGTTTCGTGACCTCGTTCATCTTCGCCATGATCGCCGTGCGTGCGCTGCTCAAGTTCATCGCCAACCACAGCTATGCGGCGTTCGCCTGGTACCGCATTGCCTTTGGCCTGCTGATTCTGGCGACCTGGCAGTTTGGCTGGGTCGACTGGTCGACGGCGCACAGCTGACATGGCCAGGGCGCAAAACGAGGAGGGCGTACGCAACGTGCGCCTGAAGTTGCTGGTGTTGGGCGTGCTGTGCCTGCTACCGGGCCTGGGTGCGGCGCAGATGGCCTGGAACGATCAGTCCTGGCTGCCCTTGGCGCTGTACCCGGCGGTGAGCCTGATCAGCCTGCTGCTGTACTGGCAGGACAAGCAGCAGGCCCGCACCCAAACGTGGCGCACGCCAGAGAACGTGCTGCATGCCAGCGAACTGTGCGGTGGCTGGCCCGGCGCACTGGTTGCCCAGCAGCTGTTTCGGCACAAGACGCGCAAAGTGTCGTATCAGTTGATGTTCTGGGGGATTGTGCTGCTGCATCAGGTGTTCTGGCTCGATTACCTGTTCCTCGGGCGCCACCTGTCATCTTGGCTCTGACGCCTCGATCAGAGCAGCAGCCCCACCTGCAGGCGCTTCGCCAGCCGCCGCACCACCAACTGGTGCGAGCGCTGCAGCAGGTCGCACAGCTCGTCGCGCCCCATGGGGTAAGGGGGCGCCATGCTGATCCATCGCGCCCGCGCCAGATACGGCGCGGGTCGCACGCCAGGGCGGTCGCAATAGCCTAGAAACAGCTCATCGGCGACCTTGAACGACAACCCTGCACCCGCCAGGTCGAGCACGGCGAACATCTTGTTGCCTGCCACCGAAAACACCCGGATACCGCCCCATTTATAGTCTTCTCGAGCACCCGGCAGGCTCAGGCAGAAGGCTGCCACCTGCGCTTCAGTCATTTTTCGCTCAGACATAACGCTCTCCACAGGCCTCGAACGACGCCGCCAGATGATCGATCCACACGCGCACTGCGGGCAATACACCGCGCCGGTGTGGGTACACCGCCTGCAGATAGCCACCCGGCAGTTGCCAGTCCGGCAGCAAGCGCACCAGCTCGCCACGTTCCAGTTCCTCTTCGCAGAACATGCTGGGCAGCGCAGTGAAGCCCAGCCCGGCGCGTACCGCGGCGTTGCGCACCACGAAGTCGTCGATGGCCAGGCGCGGTTCCAGGGCGATTTCCTGTTGGCGGCCATTGGGCCCGAACAGGCGGAAGTGCACCAGCCGGTCGGCCTCGGCAGCACCCAGCACTGGCAACGAGGCCAGCTCGCCAGGCTCGCGAATGTGATCGGCAAAGCCCGGCGCGGCGACCAGTTGCATCTGGGCCTGGCGTAGCCGGCGCGTGACCAGGGCCGGGTCCTCATCGCCCAGGTCGCGCACACGCAGGGCGACGTCGATACCCTCGGAAATCAGATCGACTCGGCGGTTGAGCAGCACCATGTCCAGTTGCACCAGCGGGTACTGTTCGAGAAAGCGGCTGATCACGTCTGGCAAAAAGGCGTGGGCCAGTGCCACCGGGCAGGAGACTCGCAAGCGCCCGCGCGGCTCGCTGCTCATGCTGGCCACGGCCTCGTCGGCAGCTTCGGCTTCCAACAGCATGGCCTGGCAATGGTGCAGGTAGCGCTCGCCGACGGCGGTCAGTTTCAGTTGCCGCGTGGTGCGCTGCAGCAGGCGTGTACCCAGGCGTTCTTCAAGTTCGGCGATACGCCGCGACAGGCGCGACTTGGGGATGCCCAGCTGGCGCCCGGCCGCCGCAAAGCCACCGGCCTCGACGACGCGGGCGAAATAGAAGAGGTGACCTGTTTTCCTAGAGAAACCATTGATCAAAACTAATATTTCCTTTATCGATCAACGGGATAGAAGGATTTTGCTTTTGACGAATGATCAAAATCAGGACTTTGATCAGGCTCATTGATTGAGATTAGGATAGCCGAGGAGGAGAGGCTGGTGGAGCTCTCCAAATGCTGAAAGCACTGCATTGGCTAAGGACGCAACATCACCTTTTACAGAGGCCGGTCACCACAGCGATCGAACGCATGTGCCAGGTGATCCAACCAAGCCCTGACAGCCGGCAACACTCCACGCCTGTGCGGGTAGACCGCCTGGAGCCACGCAGGGGCGCAATGCCAATCAGGAAGCATGCGAACAAGCTCTCCGCTGGCCAGTTCGCTCTCACAGTGCATTAACGGCAAAACCGTGAAGCCCAGACCACCCAGCGCCGCTTCCTTACGCATGATGAAGTCTTCGACACCCAAACGGGCAGGCATAGCGATCTCGTACCGCTCGCCGGCCTGGTTGAACAAGCGCAGTCTGGCCAGCCGGTCAGAGTCTAAAGCCCCCAGGAAGGGCAGAGCCATGAGTTCTTTGGGGTGACAAACAGGGTGGGCGGCAAGGAAATCTGGAGAAGCCACAACCTCCGTACGAGCCTCACGCAAGCGCTTGGTGACGAGATTTGGCTCTTCATCTTCGGCTTCGCGAACGCGCAGCGCGACATCGATACCTTCATTGATCAAGTCGACTCGGCGATTGACCAATAGCAGATCGAGCTGGACTTGTGGGTACCGGGTGAGGAAATCACGAACCAGTGGATTTAAGAATTGATTCGCCAAACCGACCGGGCTACTCACCCGTAGTGGGCCCCGTGGCTCACTGGTTGCGCTGGCAACCACTTCATCGGCTTGCTCAGCTTCCAAGAGCATTGCCTGGCAGTGGCGCAGGTACCGTTCACCTAAAGCAGTGAGTTGCAACTTGCGTGTTGTGCGTTGAAGGAGGCGAGCGTTGAGCCGCTCCTCCAATTCCGCGATACGGCGGGATAACCTTGACTTTGGGATGCCAAGCAGGCGGCCTGCCGCAGCGAAACCACCAGCCTCCACGACCTTCGCGAAATAGAAGAGGTCATTCAAATTTCGGGGTTCACCAATAGCCACTTTCGGACGACCTTAGGACATAGGGAGCTAGGCATGCAGGGCATGCATTATGCCTGAGTCGTCCTAGGCCTGTATCCGTTCACAATCGGGGTATGAAGGTCAGCCACGCCGCTGGGCTCTGAGTCATGACGCTTGTACGCTGAGCTTCACGACTTCTTCAGGCGATTGCTGACGGTTTGCCGTGAAATCCCCAGCCTCCTAGCCACCTCGGCCTGGCTATAGCCTTGATCGACGAGCTCTTTGATTTGCTCTCTCAACTCCCGGGATGCCGCGACATTTGGGTGTGGCGTCTTCGACGGCAGCGCCGGTATCTCGCTGCAGAGCAAACCCGTGGACTCAGGGTCTTTTACAAGGTGATCCAAAACCTGTTGCGGCGTCTGTCCGCGCTCTGCAGCGTAAGCGACCGTCAGCAAGGTCAAAGGATCCACTCCCAGTGCTTTCGCCAGCTCTTGGCTAACGTCTAGCGTCACAGATCGAGCACCCGCTTCGAGACGACTAATGTAGCTAGGGTCGATGGCCTCTGCCAAATCCTGCTGCGATTACTCGCGGCGGGTACGAAGCAATTGCAAGGCTGCGGCAAAGTTTTCCGGACAGTCCACCTCTGGTGTCTAGATCAGATGACCTTTGACTTCCTCCGTCCCTTGATCTGAAGAGCTGACCCTATGGCCTTTGGGCTGTTCCCATAAGAAAAACCTAAAGGTGCGATTCTGACGGGGAGTGGAAAGAAAATCTCCCGAGAGTACCAACACATCAACGTGTAGCACTAATAACGTCCACAGGGCATTTGCGTGACGCTAATGCCCGGAGCGCCCTGTTTCCGAGGAGTGCCAGTAGAGGCCCATGAAGCCTCCGAAAGAGCCTATGAGCAGTTGTGAGAAGTAAGGCGCCATACCCCCTGCGGCTGAGCCTTTCTAAGCTAATACGTCCCCCGGTGCAGATTAGCGCCGGTCTAGGGGGCTGATGTCGCCAATCCCGATTCAAGAGCTTCAAGTATCAGTTATCGCCGCTGTCGGGCTGCTGGCCTGCGCAGGGATTTCCCGCAAGCCCGGAGATTCTCGTACCGTTCGACGTGATATGGCATCTCCCAGCCGGGTGTCAACTACCCTTAGCTTAGGGATACGTCCGAGGCCATCTTTCAGGATGTTTAGCCCACGTGGAGTCACCCGCTTCTGCTTGTAGGCCAGAGGGCATTACCAGCAATCAGCAAGCAGCAACCCACCTCCCCCCAACACTCCATACGAGAGGATAAGCCATGGCAGATGATTCCAGCTCAAACAAACCTAGCGGTACGGCTAATCTGGTGACCCATTACACCCAGTACAGCGATCTTGAGAAAGAGTATGACCCTGATGTCGCAGCAGGCCTGATGAAGAAGGCTTTGGAGCGTCAGGGGCTGCAGCAGAGCGGGGAGGGGGTTAAAGCGTGGGCGGCCATCAACAATGCGATCGTTACTAAGCCGGTAGACCTCGCCCAGGAGGTTGCTCAGGGTAGCGCTAAGGCTGATGCCGTGGTGCAAGGCCTTTTCAGTTCTGAGCCGGCGGCTGTAGATGCGTCAGCGGGTAATCAGTCTCAGATTTCCAGCGAAGAGATGGACACCGACGATTACGATTTTGAAAATTGCGATGCAGAGGCCGATGAAGAGGCTCAAGAAGACCCTCGACCTTCTCTAAGTGAAATTTATAACATGGACAGTGAGGAAGATGCACAAGACGAGGCGTATGACGACATGCTCAAGCTCATCGAAAAGCCATAGCGCCATAGTATCTGGAGGCTCCTTCTTGGTGTTACATGTAGTGGAAGTGAATCATTGTCCAGTCTTGCATGTGCATTGCAATCCACTGGTTGGAGCTCATCAATATGAGCCCCAACCAGCCTCCCTCACTTCGAGGCGGAAAGAAATCCATTAGTTATAAAGAATTTTGAAATCAAATCCCTGATGACCTCGCGATTCTCAAACGCCTGCTCGATCGAGTACCCCGCCTTCAGTACCTGATCTACTGCCTGATTTTCCACCTGCCTTACGAAGGCCTTAGTTCTTTCCTTGTCAAGACGCAGCTCCGGTAGTGGTTTCCCAGGATTCTCGTACACGAGTCCTTGCATAATGCCGCAAATGCAACTACCAAATCCTTGGGCGTAAACGTGGGATGTGGTTCTCAGATGCTTCGCTAGCAGTTCGCTAAAGTAGCTAATGTCATCCTCACCAAGCAAGGCGCGAAGCTGACCAAAATCAACGTGGATGCCAATGTTTGGATCTTGGCACTCAAACATTGACTGGTATTCTTCAATCGTCCGCTTGCAGGGTGACAGCGCAACGTATGCTTCTTTGCAATGTGCTACCGGCTCATCACAGAGCTGATCGGCGGCCTTACTCGCCTCGTCAACGGATGGGAAAAGAGCCGCAGTGATCGGTCGCATGATATGCCAGGCCTCGTTGTCATCCACATTCATCTCGACGCTCAAGAACCCCCGGAAAGCCTTCAGATCTTTCCAGCTCGTGAAGGCTGTGATGGGCTCTTTGGTGATCGAGAGGAAGGCATTGAAGGCATACAGGCTTCCCCATATACCCACCTGGGCACAGGTGGCATCGACCTTATGCTTGACGGTCTCTTCATTCAGCACGCCTAAGCGACGAAGAGTGCTCCTGTCATGAAGCTTGATTTGCGTGAGAGTGATCATTCTGAGTGATACCTCGTGTTCACGGTGAGGTGGGCTAGATGTCCGTGGATGAACTCAGGGTAGCATGGGTTTTTGATTGTGCTTCCTGCGCGAAAGTTAAGGTGGGAGGTGCGGTTTTCAATATATCAGTAAATCGTCGATCGTAACTTTTGCTCGTTGGATATTTCTGTGTGGTATTGAGCAAAGATATAGCTGTATAAGCAAGGTTGTTTGTGGGGGTAGATGCCTACGTGGAGAATGGCAAGGTGCCGGTAAGTTTGGCGAGCTTAGTAGGCTATAAAATTGCCGTTAACAGCTTTGGGGCGTAACTCAAGTTTTCCAGCAGGCGGGTCGAATTTCAAAGGAGAGATTATGTTGGCAGGAGTTGCGGCGGTGAAAATATTTTGTGCCAACTTGCCGCTCGGAAGGCGCTTGCTGACTCATTGCAAGCGCCATCCTCGCCTCCCATTTTGAACGCTCAAAACGCCGTCTCTCTGACTGTTGCTTAATCGAGAGCCAGCATCTCACCAACTGCCGAAGCCGAAGCCGATGACTGTCGACTGTCGTTAGTGAATGTGCTATGAAATATTAAGGACAACTAGGTCAGCTGGGTTATACAGCACCAAAGACCGTTTCATGGCTAACTGCGATGGAATGATCTCGCGAGCGAAAATGCTCGATAGCTGACTGAAGTCGAACATTAGGCGAGGGTCGTGAGTTTTACGAAACGCTCCTACTATCGAGAGCGCCGATCCCGGGTCTTTAAGACTTGAAATCCATGCCGGATCTAATGCGTTAAACATTTGGCTAGCTGAGCAGTATGCTTTGGAGTACGAATCGCCCTGGTAACCAAATTCGATGTATATGGCGTCCGGGATCCACTCCTGGAATGCCCTGTCAACCTTATAGCCTTCAGGCGAATAATAATCTGGAATTGAGCAAAAGTTAATCAAAGCAGAAATGGCACAGGCGATGTCTTCATTCGTATAGGGGAGATTTCGCATACCGTTCCATGCTTGACGAGCCGTAGATCTCAGCAACGCCTCGTCGACTTCCTCGGGAAGCCCGGTAAAGATCCACTCTACTGCTTGGGCTCGAAGCCCTCGTTGAGTGTTCAGTGCCCCTCTTATCGAATGTTTCACCTGATCGGCAAGACTGGGGGCTGTGGCCCCGTTACGAAGGGGCAAAGGCATATGGCGGCCAACGGTCGAATAAAATTGTTCGTTTGGATTTACTCGCCATGGTTCGAGTGCCTCGTCGCTCCATTGCGCGGTGGGGCTCAGCGGAGCGATGAATGAATCTGAGTCGTAGGTTTCGGGCGTCTCGACATAGATATTGCGGAACAGGCTTTGCTTTCCTTGCTCTTCTGCTATGGCACGGAGCATGGCATGGTTCTCTATGCGTCGCTCATTGAAGAAATACGTGTCGAGTGTTTGCTCCAAGGCGCTCTTGTGTGAAGGGTATATCTGTTCGCGCGATGGGAAGGCTGGAGCACCACTCCATGGGAATACGATTCTATCCATGTCGTAAATCTGATACCATGGATGATTCGCGAACAAGAAGTGACCGTGCTGTGATTCCAGCCTCCAAAGATTAGGGACGTTAACCGTCACTGGCTCTGCAATAAATGCTATTCCTTCAACCGAAGGGGGCAGATGACTATAAAATTCTTTAAGGTCTGAAGTATCTAGGCAGTAGATAACGCAATTGCCAGGCTCCTCGGGTGGAGATTGAGTGTCAGATGCAAAGAAGCCTGCAATTGTAGGTTCGGTGCTAAAGTCAATATAGTTCGTAGGGAATCCATAATGCTGAAGCACAGCGAATAGAGAATCGACGTGCTCTTCCTCTGCAAGATAAGCGAGAGCTGGCTGCTCGATCACCCAGTTCGTGAACCTCAGCAGCTTCTCATCAAGCTGAGATTTAGCGACCGGGTCGTGAAGTACTTTGCGCTCCAGCGACGAACTTGGCATCCACTCGCGGAGCTGTCCTCGAAACCAATCGTAGCGTCCTTCGGCTTTGAAACTCTCAGCAAGCGCAACTGCGTCTTCTACGTTCGCTGCTTTAAATACTGTCATCGATGATATCCATATATCAAATTATGCAGTCGATAGTTTGACCGCCTTGCACCAGTTTGTTCACTAAGCCCGTAACCTGAATTATTTGCCGTGGAGCATCAAGCCACTGCGCGGGTGACTGCTAGCCACGGCAAATTCAGAGTAGGAATTGATCTGGGCCCAAACGCCAGCTTCAGGAGGTTTGTGCGATATCTTCCTCCAGCTCCCGCACCGCTTTACTGGCTTTGATCTCAAAGCGGCGTTCGACCTCTGAATCGCTCAATTTTGCCGCTTCTGCGCCAAGCCACATAGCGAGCCTCTCGCGCTTCTGGGGCACCGTGAGAGCGTCAAGGTTTGGAATGTACCCATCGCCTGCCTTCATGCCTCGTTGAAGCTCGTAATAGGTCTTGATCAGCGACTTTGGGTGAATCTCGCCGCCAGGACAGAATCGATCGGTAAGCTTCCTGATGGTGTGATTCACGGAGCGTAGTTGTGCAGTCGTGGTGATCTGCGAGAAGTAGGCTGCCCAGCCGAGCCGCTTGCCCTTGAAAATGCAACCGGTGATCCTGAGGTTGAGCTTCCATTGGCAATAGGCAAGCGCACGCTCTTTATCTGCCATGCTACGGGCGGTCAGCAACTTGTGACGGTAAGCAGTGAAGATCTTGGCCACCGATGCTTCGAATCTCAGGATGCTCTCGTGACGTATCAGTACGTTGCCGCTCTCAATCTGATAACCCAAGAAACTGAAGGGCTCAGTCAGTGGCGCGACTTTGGATTTCGACTCAGGCCCAAAGTCATGAGGGTTGAGCTTCAACCCCTTTAGCTGGGTAATCAGCTCATTCGCTGTTGAGCGTGCCAAGCCTGCGGGCGCGAGGATCAGGATGTCATCCACGTAGCGCTTGTACCAAATGCCCGGCCTTGATCCAAAGGTGGCATCAATGCTTTGCAAGGCAATCTCTGCAAGTACGTTGGAGATTGCCAGGCCCTGCGGTACGCCAATAGTAGGGCGATCAGCACCTTTACCTCCCCTGGATTCAGGCACAGTGGGCGTGGTGAGGGCGCTGCTGATCAGCTTGCGAAGCTCTGGTTTTCTGATCTTTTTCTTTGTTGCCGAAGCTACAAGGTCATGGGGAATGGATGGATAGAACGTTTTCAGATCGATTTTGGCGTATTCAGCGTAAGCGCCTGAGTCGAGGGCTTTTTTCAGCGAGTCGATGACGGTCTGAGGGAGTGTGAGTTTCGCAAGGGGGAACACGTCAGAGAGGCAATTGCAGAGCGCGCGCAGGACGATACGGTCTCGGGCTGTGGGGATGGATATCTGCCTGGGAAGAGATGATGCCCCTTTGAGTATCAGTTTTTCCTTGTAGGCGGTGAAGCGGTACTCACCCTGGTGAACCTTTTCGTGAATGTGGTCGATTTCCGCACTCAGAATCTTGTTGAGGTTAGCCGGGCGCATACGGTCGAGCCCGATTGCACCAGATTGCTTGATTTTCTCGGTGTAGATTTCCAAAAGGTGCTCACGGCTGAAGCGCTTTTTGAAACTCAGGGCCGCGCTCATGGCTTGTTCCAAAACGAGTAAAGCCCGACTACCACAGGCAGTGCATAAAGCATCGTCGTGATCAAAAAGCGCATCGTCAGCCAGAACACTGCATTGAAGTACTCGAAACCCGTTGGAACTCGACTGGTAAGCCCAGTTGCGAACACCCGCGCTATGCGATCGTCGATCTCTCGATGATTTTCGGACTCAGCGAGCAATTCGTCGTAGCGGTTTACCTGCGCAGGTGTGGGCTTCGGGGCGTCAGGTTCAGATGAGTCGTTGGTCAAATCACGATGAAGCTTCTGCAGCTCCAGATAATTCGTACGCATCAGCATCGCACGACCTCGGAAATCCCGATTCGCTACCGCGAGTGAGATGCCCAGCAGCGCGACGGATAGAATGGTCGCCATGACATCAGTGTCGGGGCCCAGCACTGTGCTGTGTCGTATGGTTAGCACCCCCAGGGCCGTGCTTAGAATCGCATACCAAACCAGCAAGAGCTGTGAGTGAAAGTCCAGCCACTCTAGGCGTTTATGAGCCTGAATTCGCGCCTTGTAAGTGAACCAGACGTTGTCCTTTTTCACGCACATCTCTCCATAGAAAAGGGGAGAAGGGGTGGGAGGATTTGAGTACCGTTGAACATCCCTAATGGGATCAGCGGGCCGAAGCCCAACAGCCGAAACTGTTTATTATCAGAACCGCCCTCGCTTGCGCGAGAGGAAGAGCCCACCCCTCCGCGAGTGATTCTACCGTGCCAGTATCACGGGTGGAACTGGTTCCACCTAACGGGCTAAGCATTTTGTGAAATGCCGGATGAAGGGCACGGACTCAGATTCAGCCGCTGAAAACCAGCTAGAGTACAAATGTACTCTTCTGTGTAAGGTCTGACGCCTAGAGAGGGTGTCAAACTGAAATGCAGGCCGGCGTCGCTTCTACGGGATGCTCATGTACTCCTAATCCGGCAAATGCGTCATGCAGCGTGGCGTGCTGGCTGCTGGCCATCCTTTCCGGATATGCTCCGGCCACAGCATCACATCCAGCCCTACGCGGAGGTGGCCATCGGCCCTGCAGGCTGCAATTGATGCGTAATTGTCGCCTGGGCGCATGTCGAGGCGGGTGGTTCCTCTTCCTGGCCAGGAGGGGGCAGATTCCATGGAGATGGCATGAGCTTTTTTTCGGACGAAGAGATTGATTCACTCAAGATCACACGGATGATCTTGCATGTCGTGGGTACCAAAGACTTCGCGGCCATGCCAGAGCGGGCTCTGGAGGAGGAAGCGTTCTTCATCGGCAAGATCGTGGACATGGCCACCGCGCCGGTGTTCATGTTCAAAGCGGTATCGGTGACCCGTAACGAGGTCGAGGCGATCGCAAGTGAGGACACGTCCTTCGTGGCCGGCGCTCAGGCCCTAGCCGCCAGTTTCAACCGTGCGCACGTGGGTGGCAGTGCTGATGGCGTTCTGTTGATGTTCGAGCTGTCGGTCGCAGACCCGGATGTGAAGATCTATAGCCTGATCAAGTACGACTACAAGCTTGCGTTGGAGCAGAATGATGGTGCTCCAGGAAAGAAGCTGCGGCGTATCGTGAATGCCTTGGTGGACGAGAAGAAGGCCATTCAAAAAACGGCGCTGATTCGGGTGATCAGCGGGGTTGCCGACCAGAACATTTCGGCCACCGACCGCACCAAGCAAGGGGTTGATCTTGCCGACTACTTCGCCGATTTCTTGGCTGTGAGCAGGGCAGTTTCGGACACCGAGCTGAGCGAGATCACCCGCAAAGTCCTCAAGGCGGCACTGCAGACCTGCATTGAGCACCTGCCCGGTCAGGATATAGCCAAGGCGCTGCAGCGGGCCCAAGCCAACCTGGGCACTCGCCGGCGCATTGATGAAGAGGCGATCGTTGAGGCAGTGATGCTGGCAGCGGGGCATCCTGAGGATGAGAAAATCGCCAACCGCCTGGAGCGTGAGACGCGTAGTCGTGTCAGGAAAAGCAAGCTGCACGAGCTGAGCTTCAAGCCTGATCGCCGGATCCTCCGACAGCCCTACATGCGCAAGATCGTCACGGCTGAGGGCGTCACGATTCTCTTCCCCGATCGGAAGGAAAACCCCAACGTCCAGGTGATACAGCTCGACGGAGATAAGAAACAAATCATCGTCGACACAGACCGAGTCAAGGAGGACAGCGTTGTCACACCAAAGCCTGGCCAGCCTGCTTAACGAGCTATCGCGCAAGCGTCAGGCGCTAATCACAGAGGGCAACCTGACGCTCATCGTTTCCGACCTATCTGCGGAAACTGCTCGGTCGATCAAGAAAGCCGCTGTCACTGCTGCCTGGTCATTCACGATCTACGACTGCGCTAGCAGCGAAACTGACGTCGATGATGAGGATGAAGATTTTGGGCCGTTTCGCGTTGAGCTGGAGAAGCCACTTCCGGAAGACCATGTCCAGGAACAGGCCCTCTATGTGGCGACGGAAGTAGGCTTCAAGGCGTTCCTGGTCAATGGACACGCTGCTGCACGTTGGCACCTGCTTGGCCTCACTCAGCCTTTCGTTACCAGAGCGAGGGCATATTGTGGTTGGGGTGAAGAGGGCGACTACACCGAATCACAGGCGACCAAGTCACCCCGCCTCCTGGTGAAAGAATCAGCGACCCTCCGCAAAGTACCGGAGGATGTGCGCCTTTGGTTGCTCGCAGAAGGACATCATCTCGATGAGGCTGATCCTTTACACATGCTCTGGGCAGGTCAGGCATTCGGTGCCCTGAGCCGTTGTTTTGCGAATGAAATCGACACCAGTGGTAGCAAGCTCACCTTCAAGGGGCCGCCCAAGCTCAACCTTGCGATCCCAGAGGCGGTAGAGGGTCATGCTCCCATCTCGCTTAAAGACTTCGAGGTTGTCCAGGAAGCAGCGGCATGGGTGTTCGATAACGCGCGGGAAGCAGAGGTGAAGCACATCCTGTTGTCCGCCGAAATCGCGCGTTCCGGTCGGGCGGACGGGGAGGTACAGGAGTACTTCAGGGAGAACCTGGCCGCTGCCTTGGATTGCGCGAGAATCGCTTATCAGATGGCGGTCTCGGAAATCACCAAGGACACCCTGAAATCCCTGACAGATCTTCGTAAGGCTGTGACGGAGGAAACGTCGAAGGCCACAGACGCGACACGGCAAGCAATCGCAGCGATCTCCACGGCGCTGACCGTTGGCTTGGGCCTCATCGCCGCGAGGCTCACGTTGCAGATCAACCCGTACCTGATCTCGATCGTCATGGCGGTCGCAGTTGGCTACACGGTACTGAACGTGATGTCGGGCCGTAAGTTCATCAATATCCAGCGAAAGCTTCGTAAGGACTGGCAGCCAAAGCTGTATCGCTTTCTGTCTGAAGCCGAATTCAAGAAGATGGTAGGGGATCCGATTGAGCAAGCCGAAGGGCTCTTCTACAAGGTGAGTTGCCGGGGTATTGCGATGCTTGGGGTCGCGGCCCTGGGTATTTCCATATACGCCTTTACCTACAGCGCCCCTGCACCCTCATCGTCGACGTCTGTAGTTCCCCCGCCCCAAGCTCCAGCAGCTCCAGCAGCTCCAACAACCCCACAGCCGTCTGCCAGCGACCCGGCGACTCAGCCTCAGATTAAGTCTCAGCCAGCCCCTACCTCTCAGCCCGAGATTACCCCGCAGCGAGAGCCGGCGCCTCAGCCTGAGATAAGGCCACAGCCAAACCCGGAGCCGAAAGAAAACATCCCGTCGAAACCGTCACAAAAAAGGGAGACTCCCGTCAGGTTCGATCAGGGGATTTATGCTTCCCGTTCGATTACATCCAGCCCTGGGAGGGCTACGTGAAATCTTCCAAGATGTTCTCGCATCCGATGGTGGAGCACTGAACGTCTGTACGCCCAAACCTAATCTTACCCCCTGAGCCAGGATTGCCCCTTCACCTACCAGTGGCGCGCCGTCGTCGACCTGGCGATCCCGATCATCCTCGAAACCTCGGCTTTGTTATGACCGAGCGATTTCAAGCGCTGAACTTCGTCACGCAGTTTCCCGGCTTCCAGTACTCGTGGGTGGGGCGCTGGCTTGTCGTCGATTGGGATCGGATGAGCCAGGCCATCAAGATCAGCTAGCTCATTCCGGGCTCGTTCCAGAAGGTCGGAAGGGGAGATCTGCTGGCTGGCTCCCCATGTCGCGGCAACGAGCGTCAGCGGGTGCACATTGAGCTGCGCGGCGATCTCTTCCAGCTTGTCCAGGGTGACGCTGGCCTCGCCCCGTTCGAGCCGACTGACGTACGACTGGCTTACACCCCCTTGGAAGTCAGTCTGCAAGACAGCGGTTTGGCGGCGCACGAAGCGAAGGGCGGAAGCGAACGCTTTCTTGAGCATGGATGACCGGCCTGTAAATCGCACTGTATGCCCGGTTTGCGCGGTACGACTCAAATGCGTATATTCATGCGAGTGATGCACTCTGCTTGTGATGGCCTGGCTGCCGATGGTGTCCGCCGTCCTGACGTATTGAGGACGAGGAGCGTGCATCAATATTTCACTAAATCCTGTTATGCCCTCAGCGCCAGTGGCGCGGGGGCGCAGGCGTTGCGAACTGTCCTTTTGACCAATTTGGGGGAAGGCAGAAATCCCCCCTTTGCCTTAGTCGGAGACCTGTAGTTGAAAGTCCGCATCTATTCTGACCTTCACCATGAGTTCAGCGCGGCCCCAAATCTCGATCTGGGCTGCGTGAGCCATGATGCGGATGTCGTGATCTTGGCGGGGGACATCCACACGAGGGGTAGAGGCGTGGCCTGGGCTCAGGAAGCCTCCGATGTGCCGGTTGTCTATGTCCTGGGTAACCACGAGTACTACAAAGGTCATTTCGACAAGACGCTCCGATCAATGAAGCAATTGGCCGAGGGCAGTCACGTACATGTGCTGGAAAATGAATGCTTGGTCATCGGTCAGGTGCGCATTCTCGCGGCTACCGCTTGGACAGATTTTTCAGCGAATGGAAACGTCCACCAGTCCTCGGAGGAGGCCCGACGGGGCATGAATGACTTCCGCAAAATTCGGGCGGGAGAGGGTTACCGCGCGCTGAGTGTCAGTGATGTGATCAGCCGGAATCATCAAACCTACGACTGGTTGGCTCAGGAGTTGGCCAAAGGCTTCGATGGCCAGACAGTTGTAGTCACGCATCATTGCCCTCTAATTGACTTCTCGGGGCCAGAGAAGGGGTCGGTACTCATGCCGGCGTACTCTAACCAGTGGCCCGAGCTAGTTAAGCAGGCGGATTTCTGGGTTTTCGGTCATACACATAGTCATGTTGATGAAGTGTTCGAAGGCTGCCGTATTTTGACTAATCCACAGGGGTACCCTGGCGAAGATTGTGGCTTCAATCCTGACTTCCTGATTAAAATTTAGATAATCACAGGGATATTAATGCTTAATTATAAAAAGAAACTGGCGGATGCTGACCGATGCCAGTTTAGTCGGCCAGTAACCGGCTTTCTACTTGACGTTCGCCCGAAGGAAGAGGGCGTGCGCGGGGCAATTTTTAGTGATGCCTTGAAGCGTTTTGAAGATGGCGATAGCGTCACGATAACTGAGATAAAAGAGACGTGCCATGAACATGGTTACAGCCTTTTTTTGACAGCCGATGGGTGCTGCTACGTTGCTGTCAGTCACCTGATGTTTTTAGAGGAAAGCTTCAATGGAGTGCCGCAAACGGTCATCCTCCGTGCTAGCTGATGGATGTGCCGTACCCCAAGTTAGGTGCCTGAGTGGCGCTATCGAGAAATTTAGTCCTGCATGTTTAAGGAAGGTGCATGTCTGATCTGAAAAAAATGACAGTTGTCGTTAAGAACTTTGATATCCAGGCTCGTGGTGACTTAGATGTGCTTTTCAATCGCGTTAGGCTTGAAGATGAGCAAGGTAAAACCTTCTACATAAAGAACGTTGCGATGCTCAACTATTTGGATCGACATGGAGCAATGTTGAAGGATACTCCAAGGACGTGGTTTTATAAAAACCTGTCAAAAAAAGCTGTAGTTGTGGTGGCAATTGAAAAGCCAGGAGGGAAAATTGAGTATGACCTTGACGATCTGCGACTGCTATCCTACTCCAGTATCATCAAAGGTCTTTTGATATCCTTAGCCATGATTCCTGGGGGTATTATTGCTGCAACAGCCACGTTCGGCCTCGGCCTGCTGCTTATTCCAGTCGGGTTTTGGTACGGCTATTGCGCGATCTTCAAGGTTCCAGCAATGCTGCGTCGCAAGACTCTAATCGGTGATCTGGCGGCCCATGGCATTGTTGTTCGGTAGGTTCTATCAGCAGAATGCTACTGTGGGGATTCAGCCGATAGAAGGAGCGACAGATGAGCAATGCGGTCATTTTTGCTGTTTTCGGGACGCTGCTTCAGATCCGGAACCGCCAAAATCCATACAGGCTCCTGCTGAGAGAAGGCGCACGTCAGGGCCGCCCTGTATCCCCGACCGACCTGCGTGCGCTCATGACCTTCAATGGTGGAATCGCAGAGGCCGCCGCTGCTTTCGAGATTACACTGTCACCCCAGAAGCTGATGGAGCTTCAGAGCGCTTTGGAAATTGAGCTGAAGTCTATTCAGCCCTTTGACGATGCCCTGCCGGCTCTCGACATGATCAGAAACCGAGGGATGAAGATCGGGGTCTGCTCCAATCTGTCACAGCCGTACTGTGCGACCGTCAGACGTCTGCTGCCGGGATTAGATGGCTATGCGCTTAGCCCTGAGGTTGGGGTGATGAAGCCTGACCCACTGATGTACCAGAGCGCTTGCCATCTCCTAGGCCTGGAGCCAGGGAGTGCTCCTGACGCAGGGAACCGGGTTCTGATGATCGGTGATCCACCCAAGTGCGATCGAGACGGCCCTCGTCAAGTCGGAATCATGGGGTATCACCTAGATCGCAGTGGGAAAGGCCGCTTCGGAGACTTGCTCGCGTTCGCACATGCATTGACGACCAGCGACTGAGGAGGCATAGGTGTTTAAGCGTCCGGGAAAGCTCTTTCCACTACGTCGAAACTCGCTGGGTGCAGAGCTCATTCAGCCTGTCGCCAGAGCAGGGGCCGATCAAAGTTACACCCAGTACGCGGATTGGGGGCATGGCATAGGGATTCTATGCCACACTGAATGGGCAAACGCAGATGCTCATCAGAAATTCACGGAGGAATACCTGTGCGCCGAGCTTTTTCAAAAGCACTTTACTATCCAACTATCGATGTGAAAAATGAGCGTTGGTTACGTAGCGCAGTGTTGTTTTGGGATTCAATTAGAACCATAGCTCCTGTCTCATATCCTGTGCCCTACTCAAATGCTTTTGCTCGCGTGCTTTATGATGAGGGTGTGCTCAATCCTGTTCGGGTTTCTTCAGGTATGGATGAGGTTGAAGAGCTCACAGATAAAGTTCTGGAGTATTTGACTGACCCAGCTGCAGCTGGAGTGATGCTCGGTACTGATCAGTATGCTCGGCATAGAATTCACTCGGAGAAAATTTCGTATCAGTTGCGGGAGCTTGCAAATATACACCCTGACAAACTGTCGCACCGGGTTCGCTCGGAACTGGAGCAAGGTGTTAATGAGGGAGATTGGCTCCATGTCACACCTGGTTTCGCGAATTTCTATATGACGCTACTCGCTACTCAGCTCGCTGAGCGACTTGGTCTAGGCTTGGTGACGGAGTCATCAGCTGCAGATCAATTGGCTATCGCAGTTCGCAAGGGAAAGCCACTCGGGAATTCTACTGGTCGAAGGCCGGGTCGCCAGTTCGATGCGCATGGGCCGAGACGATCATTACCGGCGGATCTTAACCCGAGTTTGCTGATTGATCTCATGGTGGAGGGGATTTCTCTTCCTCAAGACATATCTGCGCATGAGCTGCTAGACTTCAAAGACTACCATGCTGAAGAGCTGGCGGTATTTCGTGTTGAGGTCGCACGGCTTGCTTCAGACTTGCCTGAAGGAGTGCCTGTGGAAGCGCTAAGGCAAGCAGTTTCAGATCGTTACAAGTGTCATGTGCTCCCTGCGATGAAAAGCCTTAGAACTTCACTGAAGGCCCAGAAATGGGAGTCTGGAATCAATGGGCTCCTAAAAGTTTCATGCATCACGGTTGCGCCTACTTCTGCCGCGATACTTGCAGGAATGCCCACTTCAATTGCTTTAATTGCTGGAGCGGGAATCTCGATGACAGCCTCAGCAGTTTTATGGGCGAATCAGCGGCGTCAAACGATCATAGACAACCCTTACTCTTATTTGCTTTCAATTGAGCGACAATGGTAACGCGCGGAACTCATCATCAGGAGGCTGCTGGTCAGGACATTGGCGCGAACACGATCATGCGGACGTCCGAGAGCGTATCCATGAAGCAAGGTGAATAGTTGTTATCCGCTTAACTATTGCCGCAGGAGGATTGAGGGGTTCTCCGGTGGTCTCTGCAGCATCGCCGCCTGGCATGTAGTCGCTTTACTGAGGAGCTTCTATGAAAATGACCTACGTAGGACGGTACGCGCTTACATTTGATGCCGCGACCTTTGCTATCAAGTGTCCAGAGAACACACCGAGGTTTTCCGGGCTGGCGACATCTCGATTGCCGAAGCTTTACGTCATTAGCGTTGAGGGGCATTCGCAACCGGTCTACGTCGGAATCACCAAGCAATCGATGAGCAATCGCCTACGGATCGGATGGGCCGCCAACGGCAAAAACGGATACCACGGCTATGCCTGGCGTCGACATTTTACTGCTGCGACGATGGACATCTGGTGCCAGCTCGATGCGGTTGAGGGGAACTGTCTTGATATCGAAACCGTGGAAGCCGAGCTGGTGTATTTGATTCGCCAGGCAGGTCAATGGCCCGCTTACCAAACAGAAATCCATTTCCATCAATCCACTGACCTCCATCGCCAAGTGGCGGCAACAATCGGTGCGCGCTTTGGGCTGGGTCTAGAGCTTGAGGAAACGGGACTGCTTACTCCCTAGTGTCCGTGCGCCGTCCATCATGCGTCGGAGTATGCGACCTCGACGCTGGCTTCAGGGGCGCTCAACATGACGCCCCGAAATCCAAAATGAAGGTGATTCAGGCTGGCCTGACAGCAACGCTGCTGCTCATACCTTGTACCTTGAGCACGTAGGCACCACCCTCCTGAACAACCTTGGCTTGAGGCATATAGGCGTAGAAATATTCGTACTGATAGACCGCTTGTTTCCACTTCCTACCACCGTAGAACTCAAATACAGTGTCAGTATTCTTGAAGCCCTTGAATGCGCCGCGCAATTGACCTTCGCAGATGACCATGGGTGACACTCCTAGTGGTTGGTCGCCATGAGCCCCTCGCTCATGACGCATGTGCATGCGTAAGTGCCGGAGACCAATCCGGGAAACGCTGCCTGCAGTGCTCTCAGTTCAGGTTGTAGCCAAATTCTCGGCTTAGCAGGATCTGCTTCCAGTGGCTTTCTCGCGCATCGATCTCTCTTGGCATGGCATGGATATCAGCGATCTCCAGAATAGAGAATCTAAGGTGGTGCTGCCGCCCGGGGAGGGCGTCGATGCCAAACTCCTTTTTCAGGGCAACATTGCCACCGTGTGCGGTCGCCGCGTATGTGCACCAGCGCCCCCAAATGCCGCTTTCGCCGTCGGCTTTGCCGACATACAGTTTGCCGGTCTCACTGTCTGTGATCAGATAGACGCCCTTAACATTCGACAATGCTGCGCGCCAGGTTGGAATGTTCTGGCGTACGACGATATCCAGATGCTCCTTGGTCAAATTGACTGACTTGAAGCCTGGGAAATCACCAATGGTGAGACGCTCGGGCAGCAGCTCCGAGACGACAAGGTCGTTCACCAGGGTGGTTCCGAGTGGGTATGAATTGCGCTTCTTGTACTTGCTCCTGAGATAGAGGCGACCGACCCATTCTTCGGCACCTTCGATACGTTCCAGATCATAGATGTGGTGATCTCTCGGCTCGGTGTGATCGGAACGACCCTTCTTACGGAACAGGCCTGCAAAAAGCCAGCGAGTAGGGCGCCCAGCCTGGATCAGTGAAACGACATACTCCTTCTCGAAATTCCTCTGGGATTGCCATGATTGCCACTTGTCAAAGCGGCCCTCCAGAAACACGTCGAGGGGGCGTTCTTCGCCGTTGTGTCGGGCTAGGTGAACCTTTGCACGGCCAGGAGTGAAGGCAGGCTCCCACAGTTTGAGCAGGTCAAAAAGCAGCATTAAGTAATGTCCGGAACGGTTTCGTCAGTGATCAAGCGTCACGAGCAGAGGGCGGTGTGAATCGAGGGTACAACCCCGGCTCACTATGCATGGCCAATGGCTATTGTGAGCATGAGCATACTGGGCGCTAGGGGGCGAGGCCAGTAGGTACCGCTTGAGAGATCCGCGCAAATGCGCCGGCAGCTGACTTGGGCTTCAACATAACCTTCCACCGGCCAGCTCCAGACCTCTTTCTACCCTGGGAATGTTGGTGCTCTCCGTGCACTCAGGTCGGTGGCGAATTAGCTGCCTCAGCCGTCTCATGAGGCTTGACTGGCTCAGCCGGCTTGGCATCTTCTGCTGTGTCTGCTGTGTCTGCTGTGTCTGCTGTGTCTGCTGTGTCTGCTGTGTCTGCTGTGTCTGCTGTGTCTGCTGTGTCTGCTGTGTCTGCTGCACTTTTAGGAGCTACGCCGCTCACCGTCTTGCCAGCTTCCGGCAGCGAAGCATCACGTCGCTGCTGGGCAGCGCTCTCCTTGGCAACGGCTGCCAATATGCCCAAAGCATCTTCTTTGAACCCCCGATCGGGTAGACCCTCGCAGGCCTTGGTCGACATGAACTCCTGCAAGGCTTTTGTAACCTCAGGCTCGGTGCGTGCAAGGAAGAGTTTCGTCTGGACGAACAACCCCCACGCGTATGCCCAGTCCGGGGTGAGTCTCGGCTTACACAGATGCTCCTGCAGGCTTTCCAGTGCGGCCTTTGGTTTCACTTCGAAAGGCGAGTCGCTGCCCTGCGGCCATTCATCTGACGCTGTCAGGGACAACACTTTGAAGGGTTCCTTAGCAGCGAAGGTCAACGTGTCTCCTTTGACCTCGAATAGAGAAGTCGCCTGGAGTGACGTTGCCAGGAAGTCTACCTGGTCAAATGAGACATTGAAGAACGAGGCAAGCGTCAGGTCGGCATTGATAAAGCTCGCGTTCTTCACCGTCACGTTGTCCCACATTGACCCTTTCAACCTGGTCTGAATAAAGTCCGTGGAGACCAGGTCGACGTTCATGAAGCTCGCACCGTCCAACGAGGCCATGTTGAAGTTGGCGCCGTTGAGGGTGGTGTCGACAAATACTGATCCGTAGAGGCGGGCGAACGAGAAATTCGCCCCGGTCATATCCGCGTTATGTGCCCAGATACGTGGGATCACCTGCATGCTGATGTCCAGGTACCGCAGGTTGCGCGAACGCAGATCCATCGCCACTTCACGGCTCATGAAGTACTCCTTCACATCAGCGTGGCCCGAGAACGCGGCGAGGTCTGCATCTGTTTTGGAGGGCCCTGACCATAGCCGTTCGCCTCGATCGATCTCGATGTGAGGTACCCATGCAACCGTGCCGCTGTCTGCGTTGTTCAGCCAATCCGTGTGGGTCTTTAGCCATAGCACGGGGGAAATGGAGCTCGGGAGGAAAAGCACATCGATGCACACCAGCAGCCAGCATTCGAATACCCATGTCCCTACCCTGCGCAGGCGTCGGCTGGTGGTGCGGGTGCGGGTACTGAAGTTCGGTGCTAGCAGCTCACGGCAACGGATGCGCGCGGCATAGCAGGCACAATAGAGCGACGCTACCTGGATCACGAACAGAAACGGGCTCTGGTACGCCGTGAACTTGGTGAGAATGTAGAGCAGGGTGGCTGGGCCTGCGGATAGCAGGCACATCAACATCGCCAGGTCAGTGCGATGGCTGAGTGTTTCTGAAGCACCCTTCGGTTTGGGAAGCTTGAGCCCTGCGAACATCTTAGGCAGCCGACGCAAGGTCACCAGGTGACCGGCCAGCACGATCAACGGGCTCAGGAAGTAGAATCCCACCACTGAAACCGTAACGCTCACCAGCGGTAATTGAATGCCCTTGCTGGGCATTAGGAGCATCGAATCCTTGGTCGATGACACGCTTGCCAGGACGTAGAGAATGAGAAGGGCGTAGGAAAGGAGAGACGAAATTTCAGTCTGGGCCGTTTCCTCCTTGCGAAGCGCTTTGCGGGGGAAGACGGCCCTGATGGGCTTACGGTTCGAGGACATGGTCGGCGGCTGGCAAGGATAAATTGAGCCGGGTAGGGTATCGCAGTGCTATAGGCGATGACAGGCTCTAAGTCGCGCTATCCAGGGCTCAAACGCTTCAGCGGCATGAGGTGTGCGAGTCAGCATTTACTGCATCCAAGCGCGGTGGCCTGAGGCTCTCTATGCCCACTGTTGCGCGTTGCCAAAATGCCAATTTCATTACCGTTCGTCGGAGACGTCGGACTTTTTTCTACCCCCCCTCTTGAAAATTTTTTAACGAGACGGAGTTCTTATATTTGAGAGCAAAAGGAAAAGCTGCAGTGGAAGCTTCACCGCAAATGTCCGAGCAAAGCCTTGTTTTTGGCCCTGCTTGCCGCTTTTGATCTTCGAAGGATTTTAGCCTGGATGGCTTTGCCGGAAGGCAAGGCTGGGCTCCTCAGGGAGATCGTCTCTTCGGCCTTCAGGCCGCTGCTTTCGCTTTGGCTTCAAACCTGCTGCACGGTCTCCAAAATTTTGAGGGGGACAACTGCGTCTTCAAGCGTACCCGTGTCAGACAACACCTGTGGAGTCGGTCGGGAAGGCCATCGGCTGCTGGAATAGCCTTTCCTCGGCTAATCGATATATTGATGCCCGTATCGGCGGTCGGAGACTATCGAGCAGTGTTAGCCACTTCCAACGCTTCTTCCAAGGCTTCTAGCGCGTCCGCCAAGCGTTGGTCTTCACGCGCGTCACCGGTGCCCGGCTTGTGAGTCTGGCAGTGGCGTAACAGGGCTTCCAGATCGTTCTGGTTCAAATCTAATTGGATGTGTTGTTGGTTCGGTCTCGGTGTTGTTCCTATGGTACATAGGCTACGGTGCAGTCACGTGGAGCGGCTGCACTGAAATCTTGCTTAACCGACGTCAGCATCTGACCGCAACCTGCCCTACATGAAGGGCAGGGTCGATAGCGGTCAGTCATGATCGACGGTTCCGACCGCAGGCTGCCCTTCACGAAAGGCAGAGTCCGGTCAGAGGTTGCCTGGCATGAGGTCAAAGCGCGGACGTCAAAAGTTTCAGTAAGGGAATAGCTGTCACATCTCGGCTACTGCCCAGCGCATTACGCCTTTTTCAAACCCAGTAAGCCGGAGATGCTCCAAGCGTGGGGCTAGCGCACGGAGTTTGGCCAAAAGGTCGTTCAGATTATCCGACGGCAGAATGAGGTGTTTGATCTGCGTGGAAATCTGCGTAGGAATTCCATACTCGTCCAAAGCCGTCAGCAGTGGGTCGAGGAATAGGTTTTCAAGCTGCTCTGCAAAGAAGCTGAAATCACCAGGTTCGTAGCCTCTCTTGGCAAGAACGTCAGCCTGGATCTTGTTGATGGCCATGATGTCTCGTGGCAGTCGGAAGCACACCATGTTCCTGATGAATTTCAGGCGCAGGTTGATAGCCTCGCTCGCCGTTTCTTCCCCTTGTCGTTTATCAACGGCCTGCTTGAGGTAAGCAGGCAGGTTTTTCTGCGTGCGCAGCTCGTTGATGTGCCAAGCCAACTGCGAGCTGGAAGAGATTCCATAGTCCATCAAATTGCCGCCCACGAGGCTGTAGACCAGTTCGCACAGGTAGTTGAACTGGGTCGCCTGTTCAGGAATTCCTTTCCAACCAAGCAGGCCATAGCTGCGTGGCAGGTCTCGGATGATGGTCTCCGCCACTTCAACCTGTCGATCAATCGGGATGTGCCTGTTTTCGATCAGGGTCGTCGGCGACAGCACCGGGTTGGCATAGGCTTCCTGAAGCCGCCCGCGCGACATATCCGTCAGGTACTCGTTCTCCAGTTGCATCAGAAGCCCCATGGGGGACTTTTCGTCCTGGAGACCTATGGGGTACTCGACCGTGAGGCCTTCCTCCAGCGGCGGCGCTTCAAGCATGAACACCTTCCCGATGAAGTACTTGTTCATGCGGCCAGCACGACCAGAGATGTTCTTGTAAGTGAAGTAGTCAAACGTCGATTTGTTCAGTCGTCGGTCATAGATGATCACATTTTCAGCTGACGTATTAACGCCTTCGATCATCGTCGATGTGCAGATGATCCGCTTGATGACACCTTCGTTGAACAGCTTCACGATGTACTGTTGCAGCGCTCGCGGTACTCCGCCATGGTGGATGCCGATGCCTAGAGAAATTGCTTTGGCAACGTTCCACTCAGGGTGGTAGTGCTTGGAAATCCAGGCGGCAATCTCCTGTGTTTCAGGTATTGGGCTCAGCCCAGCTTCTTCGATGAGATACTCTGCCACCCGGTTCGCGCTGGGCGGGGCCTGGCAGTAAATCAGGGTAGGGGACTCTAAGGTCTTGACCAACTCCAAGAGTTTTTCCTTCCGCTCTTCCGAGCGCATACCGAGGCCGAAATTCTGAATATCGACCGCGACCGTGCTGTAGTCGGAGGGGATGAAGTGGTACTCGTAACCATCGAGGCCGTTGATCCTCTGGATGTGTGGGCCAAGCATGTAGAACTGGGCACCTGTCTTGGCAAGCTTGTGGAACGCCAAGCTTAGGTCGACGGCACGCGAGCTCTCTTCACTGTCGTTCGCTAAGTCAATTTTGTAGAACTCATCCAGGACGAAGAACTCGACATCAGCCAAATCCGGGCGCTGAATCACCCGCTCCTGGGTGAGCAGGTAGACGTTGGTGGTGTCAGCCACAGCTTCTTGGGTGGGGTGGGTAATAAGGTTGAAGTCCTTGAATCGCCTGACCAGGCGGCGCCGGGTTTCGTCGATGAGTGCGATGGTAGGTACGATCACCACCACCTTCTTGAACCACCGCTTCGCCAAGACAGCGTCGATAACCAGGCTCTTGCCCACGCTGGTGGAGGCACTCAGCACGACGTTGCGGCCCTGCATGATGAGGCTGAACACGTGTGCCTGCAGGTGATGAAACACCATACCCTGCTCGACACCCTCAACTCGGTGAGCCTCATAGGCCAGGCGGTCTGACAATGCCATGTTGCTGAGGTGAGGCGTGATATACGGGAAGAGGCCAACCGCTCGTACCATGTTCAGAAGCAGCGACTGCTCGACCTTGTCGAAGAGGTGGAATTTGTCGAGAGCTCTGATCACCAGGTCGCGACCTTCCCACCCTGAGTGGCTTCTGTTGACTATGGTGTTAATGGCGAGCAGCACAGCGATAGTTGATGCGTCGTCATCACTCAGATGAGCCAGCTTGGTTTTGATCGTTTCGTAATTCATGACAGCTTCGTTCCTTGAGCTCCCAGGCATGCTGGACATGCCCGGAGTGCTTTAGCCCTCTGCGCTTTCAACTGCATCGTTCAGGCGCGTTTTTCCAACTCATGCAAGGCTTCGAGCGGATTGCAGCGCGCATTAAAAGCCTTCGTGAGCTGTGCGATGCTTTCCATGGGCACCAAAAAAACTATCACCTTCACCTGCTCAACGTTCTCCGGCAGTTGAGTGATTAGCGCGTCGTAGTGGTTCTGAATCTCGGCTTTCAGGTTGATCACATAGTCAGCGAGCCAGCCGGAGGCCAGCGCCGCGCTGTCGTAGGTCAACAGGACGGGGAAGCAAAGGACATTGAGCATGTCATCGACTGACGCATTGCGATGGAGGGCCTGGTTAAAGGCCTCCGCTTTCGGTTGATGGTGCAGAGGTTCGCGTAGGGCAATGATGATCTCGCGCTCAGCGGACAACACCGTTTCTGAGATCGTATCGTCCAGCACGCCGCAGATCTGCTCTAGCGTCGTATCCATAGCGCCGGCCTCGATGAGGCGAGCGAGGCCCAGCCACAACTGGTCATCTTGGCCAGGCTGCTGGACGATGTGCGCATTGCCGAACTCAGAAAGCTTGCCGGCGGATTTGTAGAAGACTTTGCAGGCGACAGGTTCGCTGTTCTGACGGCTGCGCAGAATGGCATGGAGAATCAGCTCAGCGATGAGCCGATCGCGCGGCAGATCGCTGTCGGTAAACGTGCTGATTGATCGGGTCAGCATCGCTTGAGCGTTATGGGGGGTGATGTTCACGATTTCACTGGCCTTCAGCGAAAACTCAGGCAGCCACTCGATGAGGTGCTGAGCAAAGCCGTCACACCGCCATTTCTTCAACGCATAGTTGACGCTCAGGCCGGAAAAGGAGCGGAGCAGGCCTTCTGGGGTGCTGGAGTGGAACTCAACCAGGAAAGGGTCGGGACGCTTCTTGTAGGGCTTAGATGCGGTCGTGGATTTATCATCAGCCTCTTCGAGCAGCTGCTTGAGGCGAGCCAGCGCGGGCTCCCTGTGGATCACTTTGTCCTGCGCCGCTGTCCTCACGTTGGCCGTAGCGGCTTTGTCAGCCAGTTCCAAAAAGTCGTCGTAAACGGCCTGAAGCTGGGTGAAATTGGGACGGTTTCCAAGCTTGTCAGCAAGCTGGAACAGGGTTTTGATGTTCACGGCTTCTAAAGCCTCGACATCCCCGTAGACCTGCCAGACGAAATTCTTGGCCCAGTCGGAGAAATTCCGGCCTTGAGGCGAAGCGAACTTTTTGAATTTGTTGAGCAGCACCGAGCCGCGCTCAGTGGTGGCGTCCGGTAAGACTCGTGTTCCAATCTCTTTCTTGAAGCCTTCAAGGATGTTTGCGACGTCTCGCTTGGTGACGATTCTGAAGCGAGCGGGGCCTGGCCGGGTGTCGCATTTGAGTGACTTATGCAGAAGTGACGAGTCGGCTTTGCCGTTGTCCAGCTTGATGACTTCTTGCCAGTTCCACTTCTTCTCACCTTCGGTCGTTTTGACCTGGATGTACTCGTTCACGAGGTGGCCTTCAGACAGAAACACGGCAACGATGTCGTCCGCAGTCTCGCATTCAACCTGACGGTAGTCGCTGTCGCTGAGCATCTTGAAGATGAAGCTGACGGCCACGTGATCTTGATACTTGAAGCCTTGCCTTGCCGCAGGCCCACCTTTGTTCGATGGGCTAGAAGTACGCACCATGACATCCCTGCATCGCGAAAATTTACTGGTAATCAGGCATCCACTGCAGCTCTGAAGCTCAGACAACATCGCGCGGTGCCTCCGACTTGCTGCAACGCTACCACTAATGGCAATTGGCCGACATCAGCAATTTTCGGCCAAAAGGCCGATGCCAACCGAAGAGCTGGCCACGGTGTTCGTTCAGCCGCGCGGATACGACTCGCTTTACCACGTGGGGTTGGTCATGGTGTTCGACCGACTGCAGATGTCGATTCATCGGCTCATCGCAGGGTGTTGGGGCCAGCCGGTCTGGCCGCTTCGGCGTCCGATGATGGTGCACTTACCTGGCTGGGGCACTGAGCCGCGCTTTTCGTTATGCCGCACCTGAACGTGCGCTTAAACTAGTCTTCGAAGGCCTGGCATCAACGGGGGTGGGATGTGCAAGATTTTGACCTGGTGTGGCAAAAGGCGGAGCAGGTGTTTGGTGACAAAGCCAAAGCGGCGGTGTGGCTGTCGACGCCAAAACAACTGTTTGGGGGGCTGACAGCAATCGACTATGTGAGAGATCAAGAAACCTTGCCGCGGGTGATAGAGGTGCTGGCCCAGATTGAGCATGGATATCCTTAGAAAGGATCCCTGAAAACTAAGCTATGGTTTAGATTTTCGGTTCAACTGCTCCATGATCCGCGAAATCGAAAATATAGTTTAGTTTTCGTTTGCATGACTGGTACGTACCTACGCCGGGCCGACCTGACTGGATGAAGGAACAGCTGGCGTCGAAGCGTGCGAACCGACCTTCTGACGTGCCTGCTGGCCTCATCAATCATTTGGACTCACAGAGGTTGCTGTGGAAATTCGCAAGGTCATCCTGGTAAACGGCTCCCTTCATAAACCCACCTTCTTTTCCTATCGTCCAAATCAGCGTCTTTGGAGCTGTCGATTTGCCGAATCGACGCAATCGCCATACCCAATATCATTATCGCTATCAGCGTAAACCTCATCGCATATCTGCTTGGCCTGCTGGGTCGACGAAGCTGTATGGGCCGGCGGATTACATGCTCGGTCATGAGGGTCGAAATCGCCCTGTTCTTATTGCGAAGCCCGCGACTGGACGGGCTGCGGGAGCGGCGGTTTTTTTCGTGGATCAATCAAAACTGGTCTGCACAGCTTGCAACGGCTCGCCGGTGCCCTGATGTGCACGCACCGCCGCTTCGGCAGCCGCCTTGGCCTTGTCGTACAGTTCTTCACGTTCGTTGTCGGTGATGATGTTTGCATCGGCCAGCGCCTCGGCATAGGCCCGCGCATTTTCTTCACGGCGGTCGATATAGCGGAGCTCGCCTTTGCCGATCTTGTCTATCTTGATGCGCAGGATATTGAGTAGTGCTGCTTTTTGAGCGGTGGTCACGGCTGTCATGGTTTGGCCCCTTTTTTCTGTCATTTGCAGAGTTTGAAGCCGGACGCATCCGCCGCTTCAAGTTCCGCCGTTGGGATGCCTACGCGCATACACGCCGCCATATCGCCCATCTGCTCGATGATGGCGGCTTTGGGGGCCCACAATAGAGTTTGATATAGAGCCTCCTGTAATTCTTGGTTACGAAGCGGCAATAGGTGGCCGTGAGCTCTGTTGGTCAGACCAAATGCAAATGACTGGACACGTCCGCTGCAAGCAGGTGGTCACGTGACTGCAATTGCGCAAGTACAACCATTCCTACGTAGCCTAGCTAGTACCGCAGGTCTTCTAAAGCTCCCACCGCTTCACCATTCGCTTTGGCGATTCCGATGATCAACTCTCTTAATGCCGCCTGATCGGCATTTGACGCCTTGGCGGAAAATCTGACCTGACGCTGACTACCAAGCCCACCACCACTGGCTGAGCCAATGCGGTTGAATGTGATTTGAGCGAGCAGGACTACTTCCATGGTGTGGGCCTCCTATGTGAGTCTTGATTCCTGATAGCAGGGGCGTCCAGCGTAAGCGAGGTCAGGTCGAATGCGTATTCAGCAATGACTCACCGATTGCGTTGTAGCGGTGCGATGAGAAGGCTCCAAAACGTTTCGGCGCCGCCTTCTTGTGAAAGCTTCTGGTCTTGCCGAGTGTGGAACGCCATACCGAACGTCTTCAGGTACATGGATTGGTCGTCCGTCTCTATGGTGAGTGCCTCGTTGTATGAGCCACCGCCAAACGAGTCGCCGTGACTGTAATAGATCCCGGCGCCTAGCTGGCCACCGGTGAACACCGTCGCCTTCGCAACGTCGTGACCGTCCTTATAGACACTCGCAGAGAAGCGATTTGCATCCACGCGACGGAACACTCCTTCGTACCCAGGGTTGCGTGCTTGAAGCTCCTCCAGTGAGTTCTCGAAATAGCGAGCGATGTACTCGAAGCTGTCGAGCAGGAAGCGATCTTTGTCCAGCTGGGTATACGTCTTGGCCATCCGAAGGTTGCTAGACCTAGGGCCAGCAGGGGCCATAGGGGAGGGCGCTGAACCGCCAGTGAAGTCGTTGCGCTCGGCCCTTGGAGCAGAACTCGGTTGGTCACGCCTGCATCGCTCAGCGGCCTTCCGAACCTCCTTCGCAACTTGCAAGAATGCCTCGTCACGATCCGGCCAAAGTGTCACGGGCTTACCATCTTGGGGCGTGCCAAGCAGTTTGCCGAACGGCGCGTGGTGCCAATCGCACGGGCGAAGAATTACAGGAATGACGATCGCTTCGCCCGCTCCATGGCGCTCCATCGCACGAGTCATCTCGATGTTGTAGCAGTAGTCGGAAGCGATGAAGTCGGGGCTCACCAGCAACAGAATGATTTCGTCGCTGGTGATGTGATCATCGATCGCTGCATCGATTTCTTGGCCAGCACCGATTCTGCGGTCGTGCCATGTCTCAATGACGCCCTGGCGCTTGAGCATGGAAAGCTGCTTTTCGAGCTGGTCGCGCAGCGCTTCGTCCGCATGGCAATACGAGAAGAACACGTTCGGCAAAATGGTTACTCCCATTCAGGTAGGTGCTGTTCCGATCATATGGTTTGCTCACCGCAGAAGTACAGGTCTGGCTGGGCTCGCACGCATACTGCGATGCACCTCTACCCACCCGTCAACTGAAGAACAACGGGGCAGGCAAGGGGGTAAGGGTCGTGACTTGGTCGAAGATCATCTGGGCTAAGTCGTAGCGGATGATGTGCTTCCCGTGTGACGTTGGCCGCACGAATTGACGTATCTCCACAGGCGCGAAGCTGAAGCTAGACGGAAGCCGGAGATGTCGTTTAGCCGTGCCGTCAGCACTGTTACATTGTTCGCAAATGATGACTGGGGCGAAAGAGGTGATGCGACGAGGTTGACCAGGAGGCAGCTTGCTCGCGCTAAGGTCTGTTCCATGATCATGGTGTTCATGAAGACCTGCCGCCCAGTCTTCTCGCCTGTATGGTTTGTTCGGGTATGCGGCGATCACGAGCTGACTATGGTGGACTGACAAGGAAAATGGTGTGAATGTCTTCAGTGTCCTGACCAATCCGTCGGACTCGATAGAGTTAAAGCATTGTCCAACGCAGCAGCTCGAATCGAGTCCGATCGCAGCACGGGCATCGCCAATAATCGTCAAGCTTGGCCCACTGCAGGCGGCAATGTGCGCCATCAAAGCTAAGGTAATCCTCCCAGCTAGGAATTCGCCGGTGCAGATTGCTATCCAGTGTTTTCTCTCTGTTGGCATTCTTGATTTTGGTGCCGTCGCACGCCAGGCAGCTACCGTTCGCTAGAAACTCAGGCTTGCAGGGACAGAGGCTCTTGGTCATGAAACTCTCAAAGGTTGAGTGCCAAATGACTTGGCTCGACCTGCCGGCGCTGACCGGTTCGACAGGGGGATGGTGATTTCACTCTCACCTATAACTGCTCACGGCATGGGGGTCTCTAAGGGTTTCATCTGTCCAGGCAAGGCCAATACAGAACATGAGGGTTAAGGAGGCGTAGCTGACCACTGCATACACGCCTCCTGCGCTCACGTCTTCTACTGCTCGATAGCACCATACGCCTAGGTAACCAATCATCGCCCCCAGCGCGGCCCTGCACGCAGTCAGCAGGCTACCGCCTACGTTGACGAAAAACGCATGAACCTCACGCGACTTGCCAATGAGATGAAGTGATCGGAACGTTACCCTCAGCGTGAAGACACTGACGATCGCGAATGCGATGAGTAGGTACACGTAGTACGTCATGAGCTCTGGTGCTGCCAGTAATGCGGTGACCAAAGCGCTCACTTCCTCGGGTGAGGTACTGATGAGCAGTGGCAATGCCCCGATGAAGAGCGCGTAGATGACCTCCCTGGCAGCCCGCCGCCAGAGTCCGAACTTTTCCTGTTTTCTCATCAGCAAACGTCATGTCCCATCAGATTCGATTATTTATGTGGAGTGAAATCGCACGCCGGCTCAGTACCGGGTAAACCGCTTGAGACCTTCGAGCATCTGCTCCAAGAATCTTTCTGAGCCGAGTGCAAACCCTGCCGCTAGCAGAGGTGTCTTGTACTCTTCGGATGCGTAGTCGTGAATGAACCGGTGGATGGTTTGCCTGTTCCAGGAGAGCCGGCCCCACACAATATTTTTGAGTCCGTGGGTCTTGACGGCATCTACGAGCGAATCCTCATTGATGCCTTGCTGCATGCAGTAAAACAGTAGGCTCAAGAATTCGAAGCGTTCGTAAATCAGCCCTGGATCCTGCAGGCCTGCGAAGTCAGGCGCCCACCGAGGCGCGAGGCTGTCATGCAGTCGGTTGCTCAGCGGCGTATGTTTGTCGCGCTGGCCTTCGAAACTCTTCCATAAGTTGAGCATGCCATCGTACTGCTCGATGTGAAGTGGCGATAAATCAATACCTATGACAATAGGTGTATCGCGTCGATTAACCATCGTGGTGTTAAGCAACTGATAGAGCTCTTGAAGACGGTTGGCACGAATCAGTCCCATGCCGTATGCATAGTTAACCAATGCTGTCGGGTAGTTCTTCAGTGCAACCCAGGATACCCAGCCAGCCTGCTCAGCTTGAGACGCGGCATGCAGACCCTTGATGGCATCCATCACCAATGCATGCTCACTTCCAGCCCCCCAGCGTCCCAAGACTGCAGCGAGACGAGCCAGGGGTTCAATGGCCGCCTCATAGGTCATGGCTTGTGCGGCCAGATGCTCCAAGGTCATATCCTCGGGCTCTGCGGCGAATAGAGGAGCCAGATGACTGATCGCTTGATGAGCCTGGCTGGTTACGAGGTCATCGAGCTGAATCCGGTGCTCGGGTCTGGCCATAAAGCGCTTGGCCATAGCGAGAGTCAGCTCGATGCCAGCTGGATTCGGCAGACGGAACTGCTGGATAGTCTCAAGCTTGAGGTTTAGCCCGTCGAAGAAGGTGTCGGCATCCATCCCGGTTACGGTCGTGGCACGACGATGGGTGATGAGCTCCTGACCACGCTCGCTCAATCGACCCCGGGATAGCCAGTAGGTCGGGTAGCGACGTGACGGCGCTCTCAAAAACGCCGCCCTCAGCGCATGATCCCACTCACCTGACCATCCTGCGACGATGAGCCCAAACTCATCGATGATGCGATCAAGCAGCGTATTGAACGCCAGCGGGTATTCGCCCAGTTCTACATCGGTGTTGAGGATCCTGGCATCCTTGTAATCACCGTGGATCTTCAGGATGTAGCAAGAAGCATGGGTGAGCGGCTCAGCACCTGCAAGAGTATCTTCAGAGCTGACCACTGTTGGCTCAACGCCAACATCGCGCAGCGCATTCTCCATGAGTCGGTCGAAGTTCGTCGTAACGATCACGCGCACATATCCCGCTTTGACCATGGCTGCGATCGCCCGATGGGCACGTGTAGGCAACTTCAGTCCGTCCTCCAATTCCTCATCGCTAGGCTCCAGAAAACCCTGAATGATGGCTCGCCGCTCGGTCTGGGTGGTCGCCAGGCGTTCGAGTAGGGTGGAGTAATTGGGTTGCTCTCCTGTCTGACCTACGTACCACGCCACCCAGTCATCCTGCTCTCCCGCACCCATCGCGATGCCCCAACGTTTCACCAACTCCAGGGTGATTTCCCATCCGGTCTGAATACCCGCTGAGCGGGATACGCCCGAGCCAATAAGCACGGCATAGACGCCTTTGTTCTCAAACATGGAGAAGGCGATTTGAGCTGTTGGATCAGGAGCAGCAACGGTCATGCAGGATCCTCGATTGTTGGACGGCGCGATGCTTCTCGGATTTGAGCTAGCCCAGATCAGTGAATATTTAAGAACTTCCTATAGGATGGGTGTAGAGACCATTTTACATTGTCTCTTCGATTTTCGAGTGAACGATACAAATCAGGGTCGTCCGTGAAATGGGTGAACTCGACGCCATCCAAATGAATGTGAGAGATGAGGCCAAGCTTGTAAATAAAGTCTGCAAGGTCTTCGACACCCGCGTAAGGTTTTCCATCAACCGCTGGAATGCTATCCTTGACTCTGCCTCTCAAGTAATTGAGTTCAAGCGTCTCCTCAAGTTCAGAGCAGGAAAACTCTCGTTTTGTCGCTCGCAATGCATCAATTAGATGGTTGAGCTCATCAAATTGATGTACATGCTCCTTGATCAAATCATCCCGCCTGTTGGCTCCAAAGTCTGACAAGATATAATTGATGTGGTCGAGAGTTATTTTTTTGGTATAGGGGTTTTCTTTGGCTTTTTTAGCGGCCATTCTACACAGTTGCCCCATCCAACGAGGCCGCCGGTTAGAGAAAGCAGCGATTGCGTCAAAAAGCTTTGCGTCTTTATTATTGCGCCACTCAATGGGCGAGGTGAAGACCATGTCAAGGATTTTATTGTAATCAGTCGCGAGCTTAAATTTTGCTTCCGCTGACTGAGGATGGTTGTTTACAATGTAAACAAGTATTTTTTGAGCTAACATGTCACGCATCTGGCGTTTAGTCCAGACTATGCCGATGATATACTGCTGAAGTTTGTCTAGATCTTCAAGATGGCGCAAGCAAGACCAGACGTCACTTCTGACGGTTGCGCGCACGTTCAGACCTTTATAGTCATGCGCTAAAGAGCGAATTGCGCTGAAGAAGGCGCCGACCTTAGCTTGGCTTTCAGTGTTATTCTGAAATTTGGCATCTATATCATCAATGAGTAGCCAGACTTGACGTCTTTCTTCTAGCTCCTGATAGCGCTTCAGAAGATGTTCAACATTGGCTGGTATTGATTTTTTGACTTCAATACCTAGTAATGGGATTTTTCCCAGCATTCTGGAGGTGAGCGCACCAATAATGTTCTTGCTTTTGATGCCGTCTAACTCTGCGAGTTCGACCATGGACATGGTGTCATCGGTAAGCGCCAAGCCAATTCGCGCTCCGATCTCCATCGCGATTCTTTTACAAATAATTTGTTTCCAATAATTTTCCAGGTAAGAGTGATCGCTTCCCGTGAAGCTGCCCAGCCCTAAAAGGTCGTTCCCTTTTACGCGTATAACTATTGGTGAGTTGTAGGCGTCTTCGTTTTTCAACTTGTAGTCAAGTCGAGATAGGAGGGCGGACTTTCCCATCCCTTTGCGAGCGCTTACGATCGATAGCTTCTCGCTCGGATCGTAGAAGTCGTCAAAGTCGTTATTTTCTATATAGTAGGCATTGAGGTGTTCAAGGTCTTCGTCTTCGCCTGCCTCATTGCCAAAAAGTTTTTTATCACGAAGATTTATGGAGATCATTTTATTTAATGTCTTACTTGGCGGGGATGGTGTCGGCGAACGTGTAGCCTTGATTGGTGACTTGGTAGCTATCGCCCTTGCTGCCGCGCGTTGCTAGAAACCCAAGCTCAAGCAACTCATTGAGAGCGCCCTCCCATCTAGCAAGCTCTCTTGGGTTGCGCGAAGCGATGAGGTTTTTGCCATTTGTTTGAATGTCTGTGCCACCAATGTAACGAATGTGCATGATGGATCCGTGGCTATCAGCGCATGCCTCTTTCAAAAGTAACTGCGCTTCATCGCTCAGGATCGGTACTTTTGAGTCTAAGTCTGACAGGGTTGTAACGGCTTCATCAGAAACCTTGAATGCCTCATTTTCGTTAATCACAATTTGGAGTTGGCGGGCGAACTTATTTCGGAATTCTGTCAGGTCTTCGTAGCCCTCATAAAGGCTTCGCTGCTGACAAGAGGACTTAAACTCCCGGAGTTGCTTGTACTGGTCAGGGTCAACAGTGTCCAGAGCGGCAGGCTGGCTGGAAAAATACAGCATGGCTGGGCGACCGCTCTCAACGTGCTTCTCAATTTCTTCAACAGTTCCGCTCGCGTACTCGGTGGTAGCAGTACCTACACGAGTCCAAAAGACTCCGACAAGCAAGTCGCATTTATCCAGGACTTGCCTGTTAATAATTGTCTGAGGATTTGCTCCCATCTCAGGTGCCGAATGTGTTTCCCATCCTGTCGGAAGAAGGACGATTCTACGCGACCTTGAATGCACTGCATTCCATTCGTGGATGACTTCTCTGACCTGAGCCCTCTCTGCTTTAACATCCCCTGGGGAGGCGATCATCACATTGAAGACATCTGCCTTGTAACTCATGCTCATTCCTTGGTGCAGTAAAGTGGTGGCATAGTAATACTACAGCATGAAGAAATGAGCTAGTAGACGTCGTACCGCATTGGGTTCATCACCCAGGGTAAGGGTAAAACAGAAGGAAATGTGGTGGCGGAAAGCGCTAACGAGCGCTATGGAGACACAGCCTGTAGAGCAGAGGAACCGTTAGACCTGGCAAGGAGGCTCCACAACGTTGAGTGCGATGGAGGCCTGGCATTCTTGCTCCCTTGGTCAGATTTGCCAGGAGCGTGGCTCGACCAAGGCAATTCTGGCGGAGAGGGGCACGCTGATCTTTGCTTTCAAACGAGCTTTTTTGAGGCGCCGGCGTTGTTTGTTGTTCATCTTGGGTGACCTGATTGGCATGGGGTTAGGGTCAGAGGTTACCCAAGGGCGAGATACGAAGAAATGAGGGCATTGCTCCGCCGAAATGACCGTCTGGCGGGCTTCTTGACACGCCTTGTGTGTCTTCTAATCTGATGCCTGACGTCACTTGGGGCGTCCTGCCGCGAGCTAGAAGCGGCCAGACAATATGACAAACCATTGCCCCGTTCGGCGGGGAGTTCGTTTTCTATTGTCTGGAGTAGCCCATGAAGCCAGACCTACCACCTGTTTCCCCCATCGCTTTCCATCCGATGAATACCGAGACCCCCCTTCAAAGCCGGCTGAAACTTCCAGACGGTACGATGGTGGGTCAGGTATGCCCCGACCCCGCCAAATTAGATGATTATTGTCAGTCCAAATTTGGAAGGAGCTGGCGCTCAATAGAGTGGTTCTGCCTCCGAAGTCTGGCGACCCGTATCGAAGCTTTACGTGGGCGCCTCTCGCCGCTCGAAGCTTTGATCAAGCAGGGTCAGTCTGCTGAATCCATCGACGCTGTTACTGACGACATCTGGGAGGCCCTGGGTGCGGCATATTCAGATGGCTCGACAGCTGCGCTGATACTCATATCGAAGTTCAGCCTGGCTAAAGGTACGGGAAGCATGGAGGGCGCAATAATGGCTGCCGACTTAGGAAATGTCGCAGCGTACTGTTTTTTGGGTGATCACTATTTGAGTAAAGAGCAGGTCGAACAAGCGGCTGCGGCCTACCAACAAGGTATGGCAAAGGGATGCAGTGCGTGCGAATACCAACTGGGGCAGTTCGCGGAACGTGGTGTTGGAGGGCAGCTGAAAAGCGTTCGAGCCGCATTTGATCATTACGCAGAAGCCACAATGGGAAATTACCCACCTGCGTGGGTCGCGATCGCTCGGCTTTGGTTGAGTGATCCAGGGGAGCTACCGAGACCTGAGCGTCTTGTTGAGAAGTTGAAGGAGTGCATCGAAATGAGGTGCGAGGGCGCTGCAACGGCCTTGGCTGAGATTTATTTGGCTCACGACCAATCCTCTGATACGAAGCGTATGGTGATGTCGCTCTACCGGGGGGCAGCGGTCGGAGGCGATATCGAAACGCAGCTCAAGCTCGCGAGCTTGCTGGAGGGCGAGGGGGCCTCTGAGATGGAAATCGAGCCGGATCCTGAAGAGGCATTACGGTGGTATGAGCGGGTGTACAGTTCTGAAAATGCTTCGCCCGCCCAGGCGATTCTGGCCCACCTGAAGCTCGGCCATCTGTTCATGGGCAAGAACCAATATGACCCGGCGGCCCATCACTTTTCCTTCGTTTCGAAAACTTACCCAGAAGCTGTTGAACTGCGCAAAATCTGCAAAGAAAAGGGGGAGAATCTCAGGCGCTGGCGGCAGCACAATACTGGCGGTGAGTGTCTGTAACGAGTCGACTGGGCTGAAAAGCGGCTTGTGGGGTTGATGCACACAGGGCGATAGGGTCATTTCCATCGCCCTGTTACCTCTGGCTGTCCAAGCGACAGGCTCAGGGTCTTAGTTGGGCATAACCTGCTTCTTACCGTTCACGAAAATGTAGGTGTCAGGTTCCCATTCAAACTGCAGTTTTGCTGTGTTCGACGAGGCGAGCTTGGTGTCCGAGGCTTCGAATTGGTTGAAGTCCATGGTGCCTTGATAGATGTAGTTCTGGCCCGCGTCGATCTGGGCGTCGTCAGCCAGCCGGATGCGTTTGATGACATCGCGGAACATGTCCTTCAGCACAACCGTGCCCTTCACGCCAGCCAGGGCCTCAGCTGTATTGTTCTTGAAGGCCACACTGATGCTGAAATACTCCGAGTATTTGCTTCGCTCGTAGTCCTTTGGATTGAGCTTTAGCTCAACCAAGGAGGCAGTGAGGGTGGCGTTCATTTCCTTGAGGGCCGCGAGCTGCTGTTGCTTGATCTGCTCGGCCAGGAGCCTCTGCTTTTCTTGCTCAGCTGCCTTCTCGTCCAACCAGGCTTGCTGGGACTTCAGAGCATCATTGACCGTCATCTCGGTCACGGTTTTATTGCCCCCAAACGCACTTGCTATCGCGAGGCGTGTTGCATACCCAATGAAGAGCTTCTTTTCGTCATCGGACAGCTTGGACACAGCATCCTTGAGCCCCTGGTCTTCTCACCATTTGGCCATGTCCGCTGGAAGCATCGCCTGCTTTGGATCGCTGCAACCAGCCATCAATAAACCAGCCATCAAAATGGCAGCCACTTTTGTGCGCATCGTATTTCCCTATGTTTAAGTCGGTTGTAGCTCCGAGGTTTGCGGCCCTGTTTAACCTGAGGCCTTCCTGCCCGGCGACCTTCGTCCGCATGCGGTGAAACCAAATGTGACTGGCCTTTGAGCGTGATGGTTATACGACAGTGGCGCAACGCTATCAAGACGGTGGGGACAGTGCATACGAGTCCCCAGGGCAGACACGAAGTAGTGGCTCATCGCTATTGCCACATCGCCCATCGACGGGCACCCTGATTCCTATTTGCTTGGAGACATTGCAGTGGGCGCTGAGGAAAAGCGGTACGCGAGGGAGCGGTTCGCAACGCCGCTCCATCAGGATGTGTCAAGCGCTGGACAAGGTATCGCCCCGGGATTTGGAGTACCAGTTGTTCGATGAGAACCGCCGCATCGTGACACGGAAATGCGGCCTTAAATTTGTCGATCACATACTGATGAATGGTGAGCGATTTCGGCTATCGAAGCTGGGGCTTAACTTGATGAGGAAGGTAGACTTTACGGATTACCTAATAAATCACACGAAATATCCCGCATCCACCTACCTTTACAGTTATCCAACCAGGCTTGCAGTACTTCTCAGGAAAGTGTCTGCCGGTATCATGCGTAGTGATATTGAGTTGATCGCTGAAAGTTTTCCCTTCCTAGATGAGATTTCCCCGGAATGGGAGCGCGAACTAGATTTAGATGATGACGAGTTATTGCGCGCGCGTGCTTATATTTATGATAATGGCTTGTACAAAACTGTGCTTGGGATAAAGCAGTACAATTCAGCCACCTTTACACAAATATTGTACAGAAATGCGCTGGCTGGTAAAAGCCTGATGCCGAAGACCTTTCCTGAATTAAATGAAGGTTTTACGTGGAAGACCGAGTTTCCGCCTGTCCCTGTTCGTAACGAGAGCACAGTTCCGGTTTCCAGAAAAATGCTGAGTAGGCATTTTAACGCTGTGCGACTAATGGGCTTGGCGCAACAGTTGGTACCCGGGTTGAATTTTAATCTGAAGGTGCTAACCAAAGTAACTTATCGCTCAGTATATAAAAGGATTCCAAAAAAGGTCGAGGGGAATTTTCGCTCCTTGCCAGGAGAGGTTGTGTACAAGTTGATTCGCGACTCGCACGTGTATATTAGGAACAATGCGAGGGCAGTATTCTGGAATGTTGTTGCTCGCGCCATTGATAATAAGGTGCATGGCAGATATATCAAGGCGAATCACCGATCAGCTTGTAATGATAAAATTCGGCGCGGAATAATGTCGAATGCTAATAAGTACGAGTGTTGGCTTACGCCGTTCTCAGAGAGAGATGAGGAGTACTATGATTATTTCAGGTCTGATAAAAGTCTGCATGACTCATTTGTAACGCTGATGGGGCGTATCTCATCATACTCGGTGCGCTAACTGCAAGAAGGCAGGGGGAGTTGCTGGGGATGATGGAGGGCAATTGTTTAAAGCCAAACAAAAATCCTAACCTTCCCGAAAACAAATGCGTACAGTACGAAATTGGCTTCATGGCCGGAAAAACAGGTGATCGTCATGCAAAGGAGTTTCTGACTGTACCCATTCCCAGGTTGGTAGCGAAGTTGTTGTGGACACTTAAGGAAGTACATCGGGATTGTGTTAGGCTGGATTTGATTCCAAAAAATACTCCGCTACTTATTTTTATTCGGCCTGATAACTTAAGCTTTAGGCAGATGTGCCCCACAACCTACAATGCATGTTTGAGTACTATTTGTGATTTCACTCAAACACCCACGGTCGTATTGGAAAGCGGACAAGTAGCACGCTTCTATGTCAGGCAGCATCAGTTGAGGCGCTTCTTTGCTATGGCTTTCTTTGCGGCTGCTGGCTTCAAAGACCTCGATGCTCTCCGTGCATTTTTGGGGCACAGTGATATTCAGCATCTTTACACATATATAGTGGAGATTACGCCAGGTGCTATGCTTCAAAGTGTGAAGACGGAAGCCCTTGCGAAAGCCGTGTTAGCTAAAGATTCGAGTATTGAACACCTTAATACTGTCAAGTATGCGTTGTGTAAGATGCATGAGCTTCACGATCTGAGCATTAAGACCATCCCTGAATTGCGCATGATTTTGGAGAAAGCTGCTGCATGCGAGGATGCACCCAGTGCCGAGGAGCTGGCCAAGTTATCTGATTCCGAAATGTACTCAAACCTTAAGCATCTTGTAGCTTCGAAACTGATTGACCTTGTTCCTACACGTGCACGCCTGATGACCAGCAATGGTGTGCAGGCCGATATCCATCTGATGGTGAGGGTAAATCATTGATGGATGGCAAGCGTAGGGCCACCAAAGCCTCAGTTGTCCAGCTGATTGAACTGTTGACCCAAGCAGTAAATACACCTGGCGAATTTTCACAAGATGACCCCCTGCGGGAAGCTGTCAAAACTCAAGTGAAACTGGCTGCATATTGCAACGAGGAGCGAGGTGTTGTCGGATGTAGCCTTAATACTTTCAAGGCATTGGCTTGCACTCTAGGGGAGGGCTTTACAGGGGTTGAAGCCTTAAGGGTTAAAGCCGAAAAAGCCCTCAGTCGACGTCCTAGGCCACGTGTCGCTAACTCTCGCAGGGATTTGCAGGAGAAGAAGGCTAACCTTGAAAAAATTATAGCGTCTCAAGATCGAGATTTGCAGCAATTAAGTCTTGTGATCAGCGAAATGAAAAGTCTCTGCAATCACTTGGTTGATCTGGACTTGATTGATAGGAAAGCCTATTACGAACTTGAAATAAGCAGAATCAATCAGATGCTGCAGAAGAGGAGGAAATAAATGGCTGGCTCACAGTTGCATCGCCCACTTGCTCCCGGAGCCAAGCTGAACGCCGGGTTGACCTATGATGCCGATGTAGGGGAGGACGCTGAGGGCATTCCATGTTTCTATTGGACTAACGGAAAATATTGCTTTGAGGTGAATTCGTACATTCTACATATGTGGGTCAATGAGAAAAAGTCCCTGACCAATAATGGTGGTTCGCTCAGGCAAGATTGCATGCAACTCAGCCATTTGATTAGGTTTGTAGAGAAAAACCGACTCAGTTTCCTGCGGCTGACTGATACATATTTTACGATGTTTATAAAGGGATTAAGCGCAGGGGTCGATGAGAACGGTGAATTAGCGCGTCAACCAAATATCGTACGATCTATTGGCTCGCGCTGCTTAGATTTCTTGTCTTACTGCGGTGAATTTTTTGACTTCCCGGATTTCGTAGCGCTTGGTGGAGTCATTCGTGGAGTTAAAGTAGATGCCGCCATGCGAAGTGAGCACAAATCGACCTATCGTAGAATCTCTTGGTATCATCACTCTTTTCCTGTTTCCTCAGAAGACGGGCGCAGAGAGCCTGTTACTGACAGTTCAATAAAAGCTCTGAGGATCGCTGCCAGGAAACAGCCATTACAGAAAGGCGCGAGATCCAAGATAATTATTTCGGTGCTGATAAATACTGGGTGCAGGCGTATAGAGGCCGCTCGCATCACTGTGCCGGATATTATGGAGGCATATCGTTCAGGGTTGAGTCATCCACCACTACGTGTGCCGTCCGCTAAAGGTCATAATGAGTATCGATTTGTGCCTATGCCGCACGTAGTTCTTGATTACTGGGTTTCCTACATAAAAGACTTTCGGAAACCTATGATTGACGATTGGTGTGCTAGGCATAAGAAGAAATTCGATGATCATGGCTTTCTTTTTATTTGTGTGAAAAGTTGTCAACCGCTCGCCATAAATACACTGACGAATGAAATTGGCGACCTTAAAAAACTTGCCGGTCTTGAGGTGCGTTCTCACCCTCATATGTTTCGTCATCGTTTCATCACGGACAAATTTAAAGAACTCATTCTTCAGTACGATCTTCAAAATACTGATGTGATGCGCCGGGCCCTTGCCAATTCTGAAGTGATCAAACGGGTGCTTCAGCAATGGTCAGGGCACAAGCTTACGGAGAGCCTGGATCGCTATATTCATCTTGCGTTCAACGAATTGGCCCGCATGGAGAAGGTGGTAGAAGGGGTGTTCGTTGAGGCGTCTGTGAAAGCCCTGGATGCATTGCTCGAAGAGTATTACGAGGACTGGCAAGCGGGGCTGATCTCTGCGCAAGAACAAGCAGAGCGGACGAACAAGGCCGTGAAGGACTTCCTTCGCACCCGGGCTAAGCATTGACCAAGCTGGTGGGCTGCTCGCGTCGTAGCATCGACTTCTGCCCGGGCACCTGCAAAGGGTTTCCGGGCGAACATGGGAGTGGCAGCGCTTGAAGGCTTTGTAAGGACGTACTCATTGCAACCCGTTCTTTAACCACCCGAATAAGCGCGCTGGAATCGATAGGCAGGCTCGATTTAAGACACTAGAGCGCTAGGTGGATGAGGTGGCAGCGATGTCCATTAAGGCGTGTAATTTCCCAGAGCTTTGACTCTTCCGATTTGCGGGGCGTTGTAATCAAGCCAAGTTGTGGAACCAGCTGTCAAAAATGCTTTCGTGGTTCCAGGCTTCAATTGAGTGAGGTTAGAAATCTCTTTGAATAGCCGTTTGGTTTCGATGGAAGCTCTTCCAGCCGACACGCCTGGCCTATACATAAGCATGAAAAATGTCAATGGGCCAAACATTATAACTCTTAATGTGAATGTTTCGTACTGGTTAGGCCCATAGGCGATTCTCATTAAAAAAGGGTTGACCACGCCGGATCCATTAGCAAGATCATCTAATACTTTGTACTGGCCATCTAATTTTTCAGTGGTTACCGGGGCTGCTAGGGTTGCCAGCACTGCAAAGTCTGTCTTTTCAGGTGATGGAGAACCATTCAAAATATAAGGTATGAATTTCTCAAATAAATGAACATGGCCTCCATCAGTGCGCGTAGAGTTGAAGGATATCTTCAAGAGCCAGCGTACTAATCTGTCATAGTCATACAGAAGATCGGCGCTGCGCTTTGTGTAGTTTTGAGTTAAGAACCCGTTGGCGATAAGGAATTCCTTTCCATAAGCGTCAAGGCTGGATAGCGCTCCGCCGTTGCATTTTTCACAAACATCTTTCACCTGGTGCTCGCCACCAACCATTTTGTTAGCGACTTCATTCCATCCAATCACATTAGCTTCCAGCTCTTTTTGAAAGCGATAGATAAAGGCTGGGATTACATGCTCCCGAGTCGCTGGAGCGTCTTTTTTGCAATATGCGCAGATCATTTCTGGTTCCTTCCATGTTGGTGTCCACCTAACGGATCTTCGCTGGAATCTGTCAACTGATTCAACCCTGCACTGTCTGGGGTCGACGGTTTTTTCGGGAACCAGGCTTGCTGATGGGTAACCCGTGTCCCGTTCAGCGTACAAGCAGATCCATTCCCGCATCGGCTGTCCTAGCTCGTTCAGCAACTGAAGGGTAGCTTGGTGCTTATGGACGATTTCTCTGATGGTGAAGCGCTATGGAGGGAAACGTGTGTGGCGGAAGGAGGGGAGGCGGGGCTTAGCTGATCGATTTGCTCGTTTATTGCGTACATAGGGGTTTCGAAATGCCCCTTTTCCTGACCTCTCAGTGGCGCATTGAGCAAGCAGAGGGGGTGGTGGTTTTGATCAAAATCGGGGGGTTAAGTGGTTCGTCTAGGAAAACATTGAGGTCTTGCATGGGAATCTCTCACTGTTCCATCAGTGGGACAAACTAACGCATTTTTGCCTGCTTATCAGCTATTAGTCATCCCGGTAGGATTCTCCCCATCATGATCGCCCACGCCGCGGTCTTCATTACAGGAGAGTCCCATGAAACTGTTGCACATCGATTCGAGCATCCTGGGCGACAATTCCGCCTCCCGCCAGCTGAGCCGCGAAGTAGTCGAAGCCTGGAAGGCCAGCAACCCGAGCCTGGAAGTGGTCTACCGTGACCTGGCTGCCGATGCCATCGCCCATTTCTCCGCCGCAACCCTGGTAGCCGCGGGCACCCCCGAAGACATGCGCGATGCGGCCCAGGCCTTCGAAGCCAAGCTGAGCGCTGAAACCCTGGAAGAATTCCTCGCCGCCGACGCCGTGGTGATCGGTGCGCCGATGTACAACTTCACCGTGCCGACCCAGCTCAAGGCCTGGATTGACCGGGTTGCCGTCGCCGGCAAGACCTTCCGTTACACCGAAGCTGGCCCTGAAGGCCTGTGCGGTGACAAGAAGGTGGTGCTGGTGTCCACCGCCGGTGGCCTGCACGCTGGCCAGCCGACCGGTGCTGGCCATGAGGACTTCCTCAAAGTGTTCCTGGGCTTCATCGGCGTCACCGACCTGGAGATCGTTCGCGCCCACGGCCTGGCCTACGGCCCAGAGCACCGCAGCCAGGCCATCGACGCGGCACAGGCGCAGATTGCCAACGAGCTGTTTGCCGCCGCTTGATTGCACCAGCCTCAAATCGCCGGCTTGCCGGCGATTTGAGGCTATCAGGCTACCGGTATCGTCGGGTCAGCCGCCGCCAAGGCTGCCGCACGATCATTGGCAGCGGGCGGGTAGATCCAGACCGTGTTGATCTGCGACTTCAGCAGCTTGGCCTCGGCCTTGTCTTCCGGGGGCGATACCTGGCGGTCCCACCCTTCGGTGTACACCGCGCCCCAGGCGCCCAGGTCGAGGCAGGTGACGTACTTGGGTTGGCTGTAGGTCATCGGTGCCACGCCAATCAACTCGGCAACCGCATTGTTGCCGGCGTAGCGGCCCAGTGGGATGGCATGCTGGCACGACATCACTGCATGGTTGCCCACCTCGTCGCAAGCTGCGTAGGCCACGTCGCCCGCCGCATAGACCGCATCGTTGCCCTTTACCTTGAGGTTGCCGTCCACGTGCAACCGGCCTTGGCGGTCACGTTCGCCGCTGATCTGCTCGGTCAACGGGTTGGCCTTGAAGCCGACGGTCCAGATCACTGTGCTGGCATCGATGCGTTGCCCGTTGTCCAGCAGAACGCCGTCGGGGTCCACCGAGGCCACCGTGGCGCCACAGATCCATTCCACCCCCAATGCCTCGCAGGCCTGCTCGATCGCAGGGCGGATGCCGTCACCCAGGGCTGCGCCGACCCTGGCGCCACGGTCGATCACCACTACCCGCAGTGTTGCCTGTTCACCGAGAATGCTGCGCAAGCGCGCCGGCAGCTCGGTGGCAGTCTCGATACCGGTGAAGCCACCACCGGCGACCACCACGGTGTTGCGGGCAGGCGTGTCTGGCAGGTTGGCCAGGGACTTGAGGTGCGTCTCCAGCCGTGCGGCGCTGTCAATCTTGTCGACATCGAAAACATGCTCGATGCCGACCATGTCTGGCCGGTTGAGCACACTGCCGCAGGCCATGATCAGGCGGTCATAGCCCAGTTCGCACTCGGTACCGCTTTGCGTGCGATAGCGCACGCGCCGGGCTGCTTCGTCGATGTGAAAGGCGGTGCCTTGCACGAAACGCACGTTGACCGCTTCGAACAGCGCCTGCAGTGGAGCGGCCATGGTGTGCACGTCAGGTTCGTAGAAGCGCGGGCGCACATGCAGTTCGGCCTGCGGCGCCAGCAGCGTTACCTCGACATCCTTGCGCGCGTTAAGCTCCAGCTGGCGTACGGCGCTGAGGGCGCTCCACAGGCCAGCAAAGCCCGCGCCAATGATCAGGATATTTTTCATCGTTGTGCTCCTGGAATGTCCGGGTAAACAAAAGTAGCCCGTCTTTGTGGACAACGATGTTACGAGTGACGAAGCGCTACACCCTAGGCCAAAGAACCCTGGATTTCGGCCAACGACAGGTTGCGCGCAAAGCGCGCGCGGTAGTCCCGCGGGGTGACTGCAAGGTGGCGCTGGAACGCCAGGCGCATGCGCTCTTCGCTGCCAAAGCCGCATTGCCGGGCAATCTGCTCGATGTGGCTGTCGGCGCTTTCCAGCAGGCGGCGGGCGGCTTCCAGGCGGAACACTTCAATGGCCTTGGCCGGGGTGCGGCCGGTCTTGAGCTTGTACACCCGGGTGAAGTTGCGCACGCTCATGTGCGCCTGCTCGGCCAGGTGCTCGACGGTCAGGCGTGGGTCGCCGAGGTGCGCGTTCAGCCACAGGTGCAGTGCTTCGAATTCGCTGCAATCGCGCCCCTGCAGCTTGAGCAGTTCACTGAACTGCGCCTGGCCGCCGGGCCGCTTGAGAAATACCACCAGCTCGCGGGCCACTTGCATCGCGACTTCGCGGCCGCAGTCCTGCTCGACCAGAGCCAGGGCCAGGTCGATGCCGGCGCTGACGCCGGCAGAGGTCCACACCGTGCCTTGCTGAACGAAGATCGATTCATGGTCCACCTGCACCGCAGGGAAGTCGCGGCGCAGCACCTCGCACATCGCCCAGTGGGTGGCGGCGCGGCGCCCGTCGAGCAAGCCTGCGCTTGCCAGCAGAAAGGTACCGCTGCACACCGAGGCCGTGCGCCTGGCCTTTACCGCGACGCGGCGCAGCCAGGCGACCAATGCGGCGTGGTCGGGGAGGGTGCGGATGATATCCGGTGCGCCCGGTACTACCAGGGTGTCGACGGCCTGCGCCATCACGTCGTCCAGTGTTTCAGTCGCCACCACCAGGCCTTCGGCGGTTGGCTGCAGGCCGCCGTCGAGGCTGGCAGTGTGCAGTCGATAGCCCGGCCGGCCCTGTGCAGCCATGGCTTTGGTAGCAGCCCAGAACACCGTCTGGGCACCCGTGAGGTCGAGCAGGCCCATTTGCGGGTAGGCGACGAAGACCACGGCGCGCGGGTGGTCGACCGGTTGCAACGCAGGCTCGAGCTGCTGGGCGTGTTCAGTCATAGGCAGATGACCTGATCGAAAGGGGCCGCGTGGCGGCTTCAGAACGTCGGCGGGGTGATGACCCAGATCACCACGGCATCGACGTCACCGGGGTTGCCATAACGATGGGGTTCCTGGCTGGAGAAGCTGAAACTGTCGCCTTCACCCAGCTGAAAGTGCCGCTCGCCTACCCACAATTCAAAACTGCCGCTGAGCAGATAGCCAGCCTCTTCACCGTCATGGCTGTAACTCTGCTGGCTATAGGTGCCCGGTGGAAAGCGCGAATGAAGGATTTCCAACTGGCGGTTGGGTTGCGGCGTGAGCAGTTGGTCGACGATGCCGTCTTCGTAGTGCACGCTGAGGCGGCTGTTACGGCGTACCACGTAGCCCTGGTCCTCGGGTGCGGTACTGGCCTCGCTGGCAAAAAACCACTGGATCGTCACCCCCAGGCTACGGGCGATGTTGAACAGTGCCGGGATCGACGGGTAAGACAGGTTGCGCTCCAGCTGGCTGATGTAGCCAGCCGTCAGTTCGCTCTGTGCGGCCAGTTCCGCCAGGGTCATGCCGCGGCGCTTGCGCAGGCCGCGGATGCGGGTGCCCAGGAACTGCGGGGCGGCGCCGCCGTCTTCGGTGGCGCAGGGGGGCTGCGAGGGTTGGCTCATGCGCATCGGTCCATCGGGAAAGCGGCAGTATGTACAGCCTCAGAGCGCCCAGGCAACCGTCAGGCCATCGTGAATCGCCTCTTCTGCAGTACGCGGCGCCAGGCAGTCGCCGATGCGCCGCACTTCCACCAGGCCGTCCAGTTCCGCCGCCAAGGTGTCATTGGGCTGGTGGCCCAGGCACAGCACCAGGGTGTCGATGCCTTCAAAGATCATCGGTTCGCCGCTGGCCGTGTGCTGCAGGTACACGGTGTTGTCGTCGCAGCCGTAGAGGCGGGCGTAGGGGGTGATGGGGATGCTCAGGCGATGCAGTTCGCCGGCCAGTTGATCGCGTACGTACAAGGGCAGGTTCTCGCCACAATGGGTGCCGTTGACCGCCAGTTGCACCTGATGCCCCTCGCGCACCAGGCGCTCGGCGATGCCAGGGCCTATCCAGTCGCAACGCCAGTCGATGACCAATACCGAGCGCCCGGGTTTGACCTCGTTGCGCAACACTTGCCAAGCATCCACCACCTGCAGGTCACCGGCGCGCTCGAACGCCGGCCAGTAGGGCGTGGCGCCGGTGGCGGCGATCACCAAGTCAGGGCGCTCGCGCTCGACCAGTGCGCGGTCGACTCGCGTGTTGCGCACCACCTCCACGCCTGCCAAGGCCATTTCCCGTTGCAGGTTGGTGCTGGCGCCGCCGAACTCGCTGCGCCGTGGCAGCAGTTGTGCCAGCAACACCTGGCCGCCCAGTTGCGGGCCGGCTTCAAAGAGTGTGACGTGGTGCCCGCGCGCGGCGGCGACGGCTGCTGCCTTCATGCCCGCCGGGCCGCCGCCTGCCACCAGGATCCGTTTGGGCGAAGGGGTTGGCGTCAGGTGGCCGTACTGCAGTTCGCGGCCGGTTTCCGGGTGCTGGATACACGAGATCGCTAGGCCGCGATGGAAGTGACCGATGCAGGCCTGGTTGCAGGCAATGCAGGCGCGCACGTCTTCGACCTGGCCGTGCTCGGTCTTGGTCGGCATCAGCGGGTCGCAGATCAGCGCACGGGTCATGCCACACACGTCGGCCTGGCCACGCGCCAGGATCAGCTCTGCCTCCTGCGGCTGGTTGATGCGCCCGGTGACGAACAGCGGAATGTCCAGGCGCTGTTTGAACGTGCCGGCCTCGCGTGCCAGGTACGCAGGCTCGATGGCCATGGGGGGGACGATATGCACCGCACCGCCCAGCGACGCTGAGGTACCGGCGACGATGTGCAGGTAGTCGAGCTGGCCTTGCAGCGCCTCGGCGGCGGCCAGCGACTCGTCCTCGCTCAGGCCTTCGCTGTCACGTTCGTCGGCGCTGATGCGCAGGCCGACGATGAACTGCTCGTCGGTGGCAGCACGCACGGCCGCCAGCACTTCGCGCAAAAACCTCAGGCGCTGCGCCAGGTCGCCGTTGTAGCCATCGGTACGCAGGTTGACCCGCGGGTTGAGAAACTGCGCGGGCAGGTAGCCATGGCTGGCCACTACCTCGACGCCATCCAGCCCCGCCTGGTACAGGCGCCGCGCCGCGCTGGCATAGCCCTGGACGATTTCATCGATCATCGCCTGGTCCAGCGCGCGCGGCATCACCCGGAAGCGTTCATTGGGCACCGACGAGGCTGAGTAGGCGACCGCCAGCAAACCATCGGCAGACTCCATGATCTCCCGCCCAGGGTGGAACAGCTGCGAGAGCACCACCGTACCGTGCTCATGGCAGGCTTCTGCCAGGCGCCGGTAGCCTTCGATGCAGGTATCGTCGGTGGCCATCAGCACGTGCGAGGTGTAGCGGGCGCTGTCGTGCACACCGGCCACCTGCAGCACGATCATGCCGACGCCGCCTGCAGCCCGGGCACGCTGGTAGGCGATGAGCTTGTCGTTGACCAGGTTGTCGGTGGGCAGGCAGGTGTCATGTCCCGTGGACATGATGCGGTTTTTCAGGCGTTTGCCGCGAATCTGCAAGGCTTCGAACAGGTGGGGGAAGGCGGTTTGCATACAGGCGGCTCCGGTGTGGTGTTGTTCTTGTTTTGGTTATGAAAGTGTAGCGACAGTAAAAAATCAACTTGTTTTTTTACTTGGGCGCAGCTAGGTTTTCATCACCCTCCGAGGAGGGCGTGACCTCACAACAACAAGAAATCGGGCCCCACGGGCACCGGCAGGAGGAAACCTCGATGCATGCATTCCCTCGCAGTACCGGCCTTTGCGCAGCGCTTCTGGCCTTGGGGCTAGGCAGTGCGCAAGCGGCGCCGCAAATGGTTGTAGTCGGCTATGGCGGCGCCGGTCAGAAAGCCCAGGATGAGGCGATCTTCAAACCGTTCAGCGCCAAGGACGGCAGCCAGTTGATCCAGAGCGAGTACAACGGCGAAATGGCCCGCATCCAGGTGATGGCCGATACCGGCAACGTCGACTGGGACGTGGTGCAGATCGAAGGGCCCGACCTGATGCGCGGTTGCGATGAGGGCATCTACGAGCACCTCGACTGGCAGCGCCTGGGCCATGCCGCCGAGTTGATCCCGGACGCCGCCCAGGACTGTGGGTCTGCCGCGTTGGTGTGGAGCGTGGCGATCGCCTATGATCGCAACAAGCTGGCCCAGGCCCCGGCCTCGTGGGCCGACTTCTGGGACGTGCAGAAGTACCCGGGCAAGCGCGGCCTGCGCAAGCGTGCGGTGTACAACCTGGAGTTCGCCTTGTTGGCCGACGGGGTCAAGGTCGAGGATGTCTACACGGTGCTGTCAACGCCGGCCGGTGTCGACCGCGCCTTTGCCAAGCTCAGTGAGCTCAAGCCCTATGTGCAGTGGTGGGACGCCGGTGCCCAGCCGGCGCAGTGGCTGGCTGCCGGCGATGTGGTGATGACGTCTACCTACAGCGGGCGCATCGCCGTAGCGGCCCAGCAGGGCAGCCCGCTGGCACTGGTGTGGCCGGGCAGCCTGTATGGCATGGACTATTGGGCGATCATCAAGGGTTCGCGGCATGTCGACTAGGCCAAACGGCTGATCGCCTATGCCAACCAAGCCGATACCCAGGTGCGTTACGTGGAGCAGATCCCTTACGGGCCGACCAATACTCAGGCAGCGGCCAAGCTCGCGCCGTCCTTGGCCAGCTGGGTGCCGACGTCGCCGCAAAACCTGGAAGGGGCTTTGGCGATGAATGTGGAATTCTGGGTCGACCATGGTGAAGAACTGGAACAGCGATTCAATGCCTGGGCCAGCAAGTAGCTGACGTTCAATGCGGCCCCTCTACAGGACCAACGATAAATGACTCTTACCGAACAGACCCTGCGCCAGGAGCTGGCTGCCTGTTATCGCCTGGTCGCCCACTTTCGCATGAGCGACCTGATCTTCACCCATATATCCCTGCGTGTGCCGGGGCCGGAGCACCACTTTCTGATCAACCCGTACGGTTTGCTGTTCGACGAGATCACGGCCTCCAACCTGGTAAAAATCGACCTGCATGGGCAGCCTGTAGCGCCGACCACGCACCCGGTCAACCCGGCCGGGTTCGTCATCCACAGTGCTATCCACGCAGCCCGTGAAGACGCCCACTGCGTGCTGCACACCCACACGCGTGCCGGTTGCGCGGTGGCGGCGCTGGCGTGCGGCCTGTTGCCGGTGAACCAGATGTCCATGGAGTTCCATGGCAAGGTGGCTTACCACGATTATGAAGGTATTGCCCTGGACCTGGATGAGCAGCAGCGGTTGGTCGCCGACCTGGGGGACAGGCCGGTGATGATCCTGCGTAACCATGGGCTGCTGACGACCGGCCGCAGCGTTGCCGAAGCGTTCTTGCGCATGTACTACCTGGAAAAGGCCTGCGAGATCCAGTTGGCGGCGCAAAGTGCCGGGCAGCTGATACTGCCGCCTGCCGCCGTGTGTGAACGGACCGAGCGGCAGTTCAATGCACCGATGCAGGGGCTGAAACAGGGGGAGTTGTCGGACCCGGATGCAGTGGCGCTGGCATGGGGGGCATTGCTGCGGATGCTCGAGCGGGTGGCGCCGGGTTACCGGGACTGAGGCCTGGCGGGCCAGCGCGGTTCCTGTAGGCGCGGCCTTGCCGGGGCGCCGGACCGGTCGGAACGGTGCGCAAAGCGCTACCCACTGTTGCGCAACCCTACCTCCCAACTGTGCTGGTCCCTCGAAAAGGAATAGCCTTATGCTGTAACGAAATATGTCTAGAAAGCCTGAAGAAGGATGTCGCAATGCCGCTCAAGGACCTGCTGATCGCCCTGGTGGTGATTGTTGCGTGGGGAGTCAACTTCGTGGTCATCAAGGTAGGCCTGGATGGCCTGCCGCCGATGCTGCTGGGGGCATTGCGCTTCTTGTTGGTGGCCTTCCCGGCAGTGTTGCTGGTCAAGCGGCCGAAGCTGCCGTGGCGCTGGCTGATCGCTTATGGCGTGACGATTTCCCTGGGGCAGTTCGCCTTCCTTTTCCAGGCCATGTACAGCGGCATGCCGCCTGGGTTGGCGTCGTTGATCCTGCAATCCCAGGCATTCTTCACGCTAGGGTTTGCCGCGCTGTTTCTGGGCGAGCGACTGCGCCTCGCCAGCCTGCTGGGGCTGCTGGTGGCCGCCAGCGGCTTGGCGCTGATCGGCAGCGAGGATGGTGGCCATGTGCCGATGCTGGCGCTGGTGCTGACCCTCTGCGCGGGCGCGATGTGGGGCGTGGGCAACATCATCACGCGGCGTTTCGGCTCGGTCGACCTGGTGGCGCTGGTGATCTGGGGTGGGTTGATTCCACCGCTGCCGTTTCTGGCGTTGTCGTGGTGGCTGGAAGGGCCTGAGCGCATCGGCCATGCGCTGGCCAACATTGGCTGGAGCTCGGTACTGGCGTTGGCGTACCTGGCATTTGTCGCCACCATGCTCGGCTATAGCCTGTGGAGCACATTGTTGTCGCGCCACCCGGCCGGCAAAGTGGCACCGTTCTCGTTGCTGGTGCCGGTTATCGGCCTGAGTGCTTCGGCGTGGTTGCTCGGCGAGCGCCTGACCGAGCTGCAGGGCTGGGGGGCGCTGCTGGTGATGCTTGGGCTGCTGGTGAACGTGTTTGGCGCCAAGATCGGCCAACGGTTGCGGGCGGCTAGTGCGCACTGAGGGCCGGGTGCTCTGTTAGAATCGGCCCTTTTCGCCAGGCCAACGGAGCACCGTCATGATCATCTCTACCACCAGCCAGCTCGAAGGCCGTCCTATTGCCGAGTACCTGGGCGTCGTCAGCTCCGAATCGGTGCAGGGCATCAACTTCGTGCGCGATTTCTTTGCCCGTTTTCGCGACTTCTTCGGTGGCCGTTCGCAAACCCTGGAAAGCGCCCTGCGCGAGGCCCGCGAGCAGGCCACCGAGGAGTTGAAGGCGCGGGCACGGCAGTTGCACGCCGATGCAGTGGTGGGCGTGGACTTCGAAATCAGCATGCCGTCGGTGCAGGGTGGCATGGTCGTGGTATTCGCCACCGGCACGGCCGTCAGGTTGAAATAAGGCATTGTGCCACTGGTCGGTTCCAGGGTTTTAGTCTGGGCGGTCCGCAAATGACCAGCTAGTCTCACTTTTACCGGGCGCGTTCACCTAGGCAACGTATCTGCTTGCCGACGCGACCTCACTGGAGGGAGACAGGGCATGAGCGAATCCTTTTTCGAAGACCTGAACGACGCATTCCCGATCAACAGCCAGGTGCGTTGCGGCCAGTCGGCATTCCGCCTGGGTTTCGCCCACATGACGCTGGATGATTCGGAACAGCTTCAGCCTGCACATCTGCAGCGCAGCAAAAAGGGCCGCTTCATGCCGCGGGTTCCGCTGAAAAAGTGATCCCGCTCCAGCAACCCCGCCGAACGGCGGGGTTTTTGTTGATATTCGTTGACGCTGCTCATGGCATCGCCGGGTTGCACTCGCCGGATAGCCGTGGATGTGGTTTTCTGGCGCGGCATTTCAGCAAAGGGAGATTGAATGCTCATGCGAGTCAGGGAAGAGACCTATTGGCAGTGGGCGGACGCTCAGCTGCACAGCCGCAGCCACGATGAAGCGCTCAGTGACGGCACCACGCTCGACGTGCAGGTGCGCCTGTCGCGCCTGGGCGCTACCCAGCTGTTTCTCGGTATCTACGCTGGGAATGGCCGGGCATTGCTGGAAGAGTATTACCCAGCGCGCCCGGGTGAGACCATGACCCGGGCGTTGGTCTGGGGCGTCGAGCGGGCCCGCGCGCTGGCCACCGGCGCATTGCCCTTGCCAGCGATGGCGCGCACGCGTCGGCGGGCATGAAAAAGCCCGGCCTTTGCGGGCCGGGCTCCATGGCGGGTGAGGCCACTCAGTTGAGCGGTTCGATCACCTTGACTGCCCCCCGCTCACGGGCGGCGGGCCATTCTTGTTGCAGGGTCTGCAGGACGCGGCCAACGAACTCGGTGTCGGCGGCGGCCTTCTTGCCGACGTAGCCCTGGCCACGTCGGTAGACCTTGAAGCGTGCACGCATGCTTGGCAGGTGCTCTTCGAATTCATCTTCGATGGTGTTCGGCGGCAGGCGGTCGAGACGCACCTCACCGGTCTGGCTGACCCACAGCAGATGGTCGTCGAGGCTGTCTTTGCGCACGGCGAACAGCTGGGCCAATTGGTCGATTGTGGGATTGTTGTTCAAGTTCATCATAAAGCCCCCATTACCCATTCGTAGGTGATTTTCACAGTTGGCGCTACCACGGTGTAGCGCACTACCAACGCTGCTACAGCAGCATCGCAACAGGGGCTTTCACACGCTGCCTTTTGGACAGTTCCCTCTCCACGGACGGCCTGCGTTACCGCGCAGGCCGTCTGGAACACCCTTGCCACCGCTCCCGATCGGGGAGACAGCCTCATCATGCCCAAGGGCGATGAACGGCGTCAACCGTTTTGTAGTGAATATTTTTTCTCACTACATCTTGTCCGACAATCCTGCCGGAAGGGCCTGTCAGTGGTCGAGGGACGAGAGAATCCGGTACGCGACGCGCACGCGTGCCTCGTTGGGATAGTTGCGGTTGGCAAGCAGTACGATGGCTTTGCCTTGCGCCGGAATGAACGCCACATAGGCACCGAAACCGTTGGTGGCGCCGGTCTTGTTGTACCAGGCGTCAGGCACGGCCGGGAGCTCGGGGTTGAGGCGGCGGGTGGCCTGTGGCGCAAGGGCGAACTTGGAGCTGTTGCCATTGACCAGGGTGTCGAGTGACGCCGGGTAGGGGTAACGCTCCCAGCCCAGGCCTTGGGTCATGCTACCGACCTGGAAGTAGCCGGCCTGGGTAATGGCGGCAGCCTTTTGCAGGGTTGGCGCAAGCTCGGCCGGCTGCATGTGCAGGCGCACGTAGCGCAGCAAGTCGGTGGCGTTGGTCTTGATGCCATAGGCCGCATCGGCAAAGGGCCCCGAGCTGACGCGTACCGGCTGGTCATGCGCGTCGTACCCTTGCGCATAAAGCCGCTGTGCATCGGCCGGTACGTGCAGGTAGGTGTGCTTGAGGCCCATTTGCGGGAGAAGCCCCTCGGTCATCAGCTCGGCGAATGGGCGCTGCTGCGCGCGCGCCGCCAGGTCACCGAACAACCCCAGGCTGGGGTTCGAGTAGCAGCGCTGGGTGCCGTGTTTGGCAACGGGTTGCCAGTGGCGGAAGAAGGCCAGCACCTGTTGGTCTGTGTGCACCGCGTCGGGGAACTGCAATGGCAGGCAGTCGGCGCTGTAGGCACCGAATTCCAGCACGCTGGCTTCGCCCAGCGGTGTGCCGGCGAGGGCGGGCTGGTAGCGCTGGGCAGGGGCCTGTAGGTCAAGCTTGCCTTCGGCGCTGGCCAGCGCCGCAAGCGTAGCGGTGTAAGTCTTGCTCAGCGAGCCGACCTCAAACAGGGTATCGGCGCTAACCGGCGAGTTATCCGCCTTATTGGCCACGCCATAGTTGAAGTAGTGCGCCTGGCCATCGGCGTACAGCGCTACCGCCATACCGGCGATTTGGTGTTCCTGCATGAGCGGCTGGATGATCTCGTCTACCTGGGCCTGCAGCGGATCGGCCGCCTGCGCGGTGATTGCACCCATGGCCAGTGCAGCCGCGAGAGGGAAGGGCGCAAGGCGATAGCGTGGCATCAAGTAGTCCTTTGTCCGTTGAGCGATACCGGTGGGGGTTCCGGCGTTAGCGAAAAATAAACCGAGACCTTATCGTCTGCCGTTGCATAACGACAAGACGGAAACTGTTATGAAGTATTTGCGCATGTTATTCGACAACTTCACCCTGGCCTTGCTCGGGGTGGTGCTCATCGCCACTGTGCTGCCCTGCTCGGGCGACGGGGCGGTGTATTTCGGCTGGCTGACCAACCTGGCTATCGGCCTGCTGTTCTTCCTGCACGGTGCCAAGCTGTCGCGCGAAGCGATCATCGCCGGCGCCGGGCACTGGCGCCTGCACTTGCTGGTGTTCTCCTGCACGTTCGTGCTGTTCCCCTTGCTGGGGCTGGCGTTCAAGCCGTTGTTTGTGCCGCTGGTGGGCAACGAGCTGTACCTGGGCGTGCTGTATCTGTGTGCGTTGCCAGCCACGGTACAGTCGGCCATTGCCTTCACCTCGCTGGCCCGCGGTAACGTGCCGGCAGCCATTTGCAGCGCGGCGGCTTCCAGCCTGCTGGGTATCTTCCTCACGCCACTGCTGGTGATGATGCTGCTGGGCGCCAGCGGTGATACCGGCTCGGGGCTGGATGCGGTGCTGAAGATTACCCTGCAGCTGCTGGTGCCCTTCGTAGCCGGGCAGATCGCCCGCCGCTGGATTGGCGCGTGGGTCAAGCGCAACGCGCGCTGGCTCAAGGTCGTGGACCAGGGCTCGATCCTGCTGGTGGTCTACACCGCCTTCAGTGAGGCGGTGGTTACCGGCCTGTGGCACACGGTGTCGCCACAACACTTGGCGGGGCTGTTTGTGGTGTGCGGGATCTTGTTGGCGGTGGTGCTGTACGGTACCCGCTTGCTTGGCAAACTGCTTGGCTTCGACCTGGAGGACCGCATCACCATCCTGTTCGCCGGCTCGAAGAAGAGCCTGGCCACTGGGGTGCCGATGGCTCAGGTGCTGTTCGTGGGCAGTGGCATTGGCGCGATGATCCTGCCGCTGATGCTGTTTCATCAGATCCAGCTGATGGTCTGCGCGGTGCTGGCGCAGCGTTATGCCAGCCGTGAGGGGTTGGCCGAAAAGGCTCCTGCGGCGTCATGATGTGGGTGTAGGGGCGGCCTCGCCGGGAGGCCGCTCCTACACGTTACCTTGCCTGGCCGGAGCTGCGCTCTCGGAGCGCCTTGGCCACTTCGGCCTCTATCTTGTAAGCGGGCCCTTCAAGCTCATTGAAATCACGCGTGTAGCGCCGGGCGAATTCTTCTAGCCCCAGCGCCTGGTATTGCTGCACGTGCATGAGCTCGTGCGCCCACAGGGCCACATTGTCTTGCGCATCGCTGGCATGGCGAAAGATGATCGTGTCGATCAACGTCACCGCATTAACGTCGGGGTTCTGCAGCATGGCATTGGCTGCGCTCATCTGCTGTTCGTCGCCCACCCTGAAGCGGACGGCATCGAGCACGGCGAAGTCATACCAGGGCTCGAGCTGGGCGCGGATGTGCAGGGGGATCGGTTCACTGCCGCTGGCATTGGCCTCGTCGCGGGCCTGGCGCAATGCGTAGGCCAGGCTGGTCGACGCCATGGCTTCCACGTCCTTGAGGATCTGCCCGGCCTGCCCTGGGTCGACCGGGGCGCAAAAACACCCCATCAGGCATACCTGATACTGCCCCGGCGGGCAGGCTTGCTCGGCCAGTACCGGCGCACTCAGGCACAGGCCAAGCAACAGGTTAACGGGTTTCATTCAAGGCCTTTTCAACGAAGGTGCGGCTGGCGTCCAGCACCTGCGATTGCACCGCCTGACTGGCCAGCATGCGCCCGACCAGCAACGCGCCGACGCATTGGCTGATCAACACCCAGGCCAACGCTTCATCCTCCAGTGTGGCAGCCCAGGCCTTGTGCAGCTCGACCAGCCAATGCTCGGCCACCTCTCGCACTGCAAGGTCTGCCCGGGCGATTTCCACCCCTAGCGGCGGCAACGGGCAGCCACCTTCGGCATTGTGCAAGTGAGCCATGCTCAGGTACTGCTGCAGGCAACGGCCAAGGCGTTCGCGGCTGGCGCCTTGGCTGGCCAGGCGTGCCAGTGGGCTATTGCAGAGTTCCTGACGCACCACTTCGGTGAACAGATCATCCTTGGACGGGAAGTGGTTGTAAAAGGCACCGCCGGTCAGCCCGATGGCCTTCATCAGCCCGGCCACGCCGGTGCTGGTAAAGCCACCGCGTTTGGCTAGCGCACCGCTGGTGGCCAACAGCTTTTCGCGGGTTTGTTGCTTGTGCTCGCTGGAATAGCGCATTCATGAACCTCTGCGCGCTGGCTTGACGATGGGGCCGATCATAACATAGCGTTCGTTTACTAAACGATCATTCACCAAAGAGGCGCACATGACTCGACAACAAAAAGTAGTGCTTGTGATCGGCGCGGGGGATGCCACCGGGGGCGAGATTGCCAAACGGTTCGCCAGGGAGGGCTACGTCGCCTGCGTCACCCGCCGACAGGCTGACAAGCTGCAACCGCTACTGGACGAAATACGCGCAGCAGGCGGCCAGGCCCATGGCTTTGGCTCCGATGCGCGCAAGGCAGATGAGGTGGCGGCGCTGGTGGAGACCATCGAGCGTGATATTGGCCCGATCGAGGCGTTTGTCTTCAATATCGGCGCCAATGTGCCTTGCAGCATTCTCGATGAAACGCCACGCAAGTACTTCAAGATCTGGGAAATGGCCTGTTTTGCCGGGTTTCTGACCGCTCAGGCAGTGGCCCGGCGCATGGTGGTGCGTGAGCGCGGCACGATTCTGTTTACCGGCGCTACCGCAGGTACACGGGGTGCCGCTGGCTTTGCCGCATTCGCCGGCGCCAAGCACGGCCTACGGGCGTTGGCGCAGAGCATGGCGCGCGAGTTGGGGCCGCGCAATATCCATGTGGCCCATGTGGTGGTGGATGGTGCCATCGATACCGCGTTCATTCGTGACAGCTTCCCCGAGCGCTACGCCCTGAAGGACCAGGATGGCATCCTTGACCCGGCTCACATTGCCGACAGCTACTGGTTCCTTCACGCCCAGCCGCGAGACGCCTGGACATTCGAACTGGACCTGCGCCCCTGGATGGAACGCTGGTAAGCCCCCTCATCGATCAAGGACCGTACCCATGACCAATACCGTCGAATTCTTCTTTGATCTTGGTAGCCCGGCCAGCTACCTGGCGTGGACGCAACTGCCGGGTATGTGCGCCCGCCAAGGCGCAACGCTGCACTACCGGCCCATGCTGCTGGGCGGGGTGTTCCAGGCCACCGGCAATGCGTCCCCGGCAATGATCCCGGCCAAGGGTCGCTACATGTTCACCGACCTGGGGCGCTTCGCTGCCCGCTACAGTGTACCGTTCGGGCTGCCGCCGGGGTTTCCGCTCAATACCTTGATGCTGATGCGCGGGGTGATCGGCACGCAGTTGCAAGACCCGCAGCGCTTCGAGGCGCTGTTGAGGGCATTGTTCACTGGGATGTGGGGCGAGCGGCGCAATCTGGGTGACGCGGCAGTGTTGCAACAGACCCTGGAGCAGGCGGGCTTCGACATTGCCGCATTCAGTGCGCTGGCCGGCGATGTGCAAGTGAAGGCTGCGCTCAAGCAGGCGACGGAGGATGCGGTGGCGCGCGGCGTGTTTGGCGCACCGACCTGCTTTGTTGGTGATGAGATGTTCTTTGGGCAAGACCGCCTGGACTTTGTCGAGGACGCGCTGCGTCAGCGTGCCAGGCGTGTTTCCAGCTGAGTGCGCTCCCACAGGCTGAGCAGGTCGGCCGGGTTGGTGCCATAGCGGTACCAGTCTTCAAGCCCGGCCTGATCGCCGTTGGGTGCCTGGCAGTGGACGCAATGGGCAAGGCCTTCAGCGTCCACGGCCAGGGTCATCTGCCAGCCTTCGATCGTCACATCGACCAGGCCATCGTGGCGGTGGGCGCTTATTTGCAGGGTGTGAACACCCAGGGCTGCGTCGCGCAAGCGCTGATACGCTTCCCGCGTGCTCACGGTACCGCTGCGGCTCACTGTCAGAAATTCGCCGGGGTATTGGCACTGATGATCTCGGCCTCATCCTGGCCGATGTTCTTGAAGCTGTGGGGCAGGGTGGTGGGGATGTAGTAGCCATCGCCCGAGTTGAGCACGCTAACCTGGCCATCGACCCACAATTCGACCGTGCCACGGGTGACCAGGCCGCACTCTTCGCCCTCTGCATGCACGATCGGCTCGCCCGAATCGGCGCCCGGTGCGTACAGCTCGCGCAACATGCGCATCTGCCGCGCCTCGACACTGGCGCCGACCAGCAGCATGCGCAGGCCGTTGCGGCCCAGGTCTGGTTGCTCGCTGGCGCGGAACACGAAGCGCTCTTCCCGTACTGGCTCGTCGAAGCTGAAGAACTCCGCCAGGCTCATCGGGATGCCTTCGAGCAGTTTTTTCAGGGAGCTGACCGAAGGGCTGACGCGGTTCTGTTCGATCTGCGAGATCGTCGAGTTGGTCAGCCCGCTGCGGCGGGCCAGTTCCCGTTGGGAGAGGTTGTTGCGTTCACGCACCAGTTTGAGTCGCGTCCCCGTGTCCATAGCCGCCTTGTAATCAGAGGTGTCAAAAATAATGAGCGACGCATTAAAGCACACTCTGCACGCTTGCGCGCTGTGCTTATCAGGCCCGCTTCTCGCGTGGCATCGGCCATAGCCCGACCAGCAGCAAAAGCGCAGCCACCGCCAGGAACGGCAAGCGCGGGTCGAGGGCATACACCAGCGTGCCGGCCAGTGGCCCGATCACCGCGCCCATGCCCTGGGCAGCGCCGATCGAGCCGGCGGTGGCACCTTGTTCAGAGGCTTGCATGGCATTGGCGGCGAGTGCCGAGAATGCCGGGAACACAAAGCCCATGCCGGCGGCGGCGACGAAGTAGCAGGCCCACAGCCAGGGCGCCGTGGCCGCCAGTGCGCCGCAGGCAAAACCGACCGCCGAGACACTGGCACCCACCCGAATCATTTTCAACGGCGGCCACTCCAGTTGGCGCAGCACCACCTGCGCCAGGATCAGTGCCACACCCACCGTGGTCAAGGCGATGCCGGCAGCCTGGGCGGCCTCGGCCGGGCCCAGGTGCAGGCGGTCGAGGGCGAAGAAGCCGACGGTGATTTGCGACACTGTGACACTGAGCATGGCGCTGAAGGCCACCAGCAAAGGCCGGCGCAGGCGCGGATCGCTCAAGTGCACAGGGCTGGGCGCGTGGCTTTTGGCCAGTGCCTGTGGCTTGAGGGTGAACAGCAGCACGAAGAACGCGCAGGCCGGCAGCAGCGACATGAGGTGGAACGGCAGGCTCAGGCTGTGCCGCGCCAGCAGTGCGGCCAAGGCCGGGCCCAGCACCAGGCCGACGGCGTTGGCCGCACCCAGCGAGGCCATGGCCCGCGCCCGCTGCTGCGGTTCGACATGGTCGGCGATCATTGCATTGCAGGCCACCGGGATGGCGGCATAGAACGCCCCGATGCACCCGCGGGCTAGCATCAGGCCGATAAAGGCCAGGGTTGCGCCCGGCAGCCAGCGCAGCGCGCCTTCGACGAACAGGCACAACAGCCAGTAGGCGAGGGTGAAGCCTGCGCTGCCAAGCAGCAGCACGCGCCGGCGCCCGAGCCGGTCGGCCGCGCGGCCCCAGGGGCGGGCCAGCAGTACCCAGACCACACCGGCCACCGTCACGGCGGCACCGGCTTGCCAGGTGGCCATGCCGAGTTGGCGTGCGATCGGGCCGATCAGGGCGACGAAGGCCATCATCGACATGGTACAGGCCATGTTGGCCAGCAGCAGTGGGCGTAAGTCCAGGGTGCTGGCAGGAACGAGAGTGGCAGGATCCTTTGCGACGTTCATAGGGCAGTCCAGAGTTTTTAGCGAAAAGTACGCCGATCTTAATAAGAATTATTATCGAATGTCGAACGCCCCGGACCGCTTCGGCTCAGTCGCTGCGACGCAGGGGGCCAGGCCACATGCTACGCAAGACGCCGTCGCGACGCACCAAGGCATGCATCAGGGCTGCGCCCAGGTGCAGCACAACCGTCGCGAACAGCAGGTAGCCGGCCCATCCGTGGGCTTGGCGCAGCACGGCATACAGCTGAAGGTCATGCGGGGCGATCGCAGGCAACTGCAGGGGCCGCGGATAACCGCCGGCCGAAAGCATCGCCCAACCCAGCAGGGGCATGGCCAGCATCAAGGCATAGAGCACCAGGTGCGAGGCCCCGGCGGCGAGCCGTTGCAGCGTTGGCAGGTCGCGTGGCAGCGATGGGTGAGGCAGCGTCAAGCGCAGGGCAATACGCAGCAGCACCAGTACCAGCAAGGCCAGGCCCGTTGCCTTGTGCAGCTCGATCAGCAATGGATGGCGCAGTGACAGGTCGCTGACCATGCTCACGCCGATGAACAGCATGGCCACGATCAGCACGGCCATCAGCCAGTGCAGCAGGCGAGCGAGGGGATGGAAGGCTTCGGGTTTCATGGGCGGGCTCCGGTGCCGAGCGATTCGCGGCTGCGGCGGTTGAACGATTCCGAATACGCGGCCGAACGGGCGGCGAGGATCGGGTCGGCGGACGCTTCGATGCCATGGGGCAGGATCAGCGGGTCGAAGTTCAGGTCTCGACAAGCGCCTTGTTCAGCAGCGTCCACCTGTTCGAGCACGAGCGTGCCGGCATCCACACTGCGCCGCTGTGCAGGCCAGGGGCTGGCGGGGTCGTCCACGGCGTCACCGGGCTCGGCCAGGACCAGGCGCAGGGTCCAGCGCAGCGGCCCTTGGGCCAGGCGCTGTTGCAGGTCATGCTGCAGGAACAGTTTGTCGTCCACCTGCCCTGGCAGCGCCGTAAACGCCGTCTGCGGCTCCAGTTGCCAGCGCACTGGCTGGGCTGCCCCGGCGGCGTCGATCAGGCGAAAGGCATTGATGCTGTGGTACTGGGTGCTGGCAAAGCTGTTGCTTGGCTTGTAGCTCGCGGCCCACTGGCGGAACGCCGCGCTTTCAGGGTGAGCCGCGAAGAACGCCTGCTGCCTGGCAGGGTCCGGTTTGCCGGTGGCTGGGTCAGGCGTGCTCGCCAGTACCTGTTCATAGAAGGCTTGCGGCGTGCTCACCGCCAGCACGGGCGGGTTGTTCATGCCGGTACGCCAGACCTGCCCGTCGTCGCTGCTCAACTGAAGCGCCAGGCTGCGCACCGGGATGGCGGTGTCTGGCGCATAAGGGTTGGCGCCACCGATGGCGAAGCGGCCGATCACCGGCACCCGTGCCTGGCTGAACACCCGCGCCGTGGACAGGCTGGCAGCCTGCCCGCTGGCCTGGAAGTAGCCGCTGACGCACAGGCCTTTGGCGTGGTTCTTGCGGTAGCCCGGGTAGTGCCCGGCCTGGGCTTCGAAGGTGTCGATGATGCGCTGCGGCGTCAGCTTGGCTGCGCCGATCCAGCCTGCGGCATAGGCAAAGCCAACGCCCGCTGCCAGCATCACAGCGCCGATGGCGGCCAGGCGCAGGGCCTTGGCGGGGCCGTACAAGGGTGAGTTCATGGTTGTCGTCCGGTTCAGTGAAGATGCCGGTACGACGGGGCAGGGCAAAACTTATTCCCTGGGAGGGAATAGATTTTGTTGCCGGGCGTCTGCCCCATACACTGACAACCCCAGAGGCCGGGACATTTGCCATGCACGATCTGGACGAACACCAATGGCGCGAGCTGCTTGCACGTCTGCGGCGCTTTGCCTTGTGGTTGACGCGCGAACCCGGCAGCGCCGACGACCTGGTGCAAGCCACCGTCGAGCGCGCCTTGAGCCGCCATGGCCAGCAACGCGAGGCAGAGGCGCTGCGCGCCTGGCTGTTCACCATCCTTTACCGGCTGTTTCTCGACGGCAAGCGTCGCGACCGCCTGCATGCCCGTTGGCTGTCCTGGTTTGGCCGTGCCGAGGTGGAAAGCGAGCCGGTCGGCGGCAATATCGAGGCCATCGTCCTGGCCCAGGCCGACCTGCAGGCGTTTGCCCGGTTGTCTGCCGAGCAGCGTGCCTTGCTGTTGCTGGTGAGCATCGAAGGCTTGAGTTACAAGGAGGCCGCCCAGGCTTTGGGCATCCCCATCGGTACTGTGATGTCGCGCCTGTCGCGCGCCCGCAATGCCTTGCGCGAACTGACCGAGGGCAACCCTCAACCCCCGGCCTTGCGGAGACTGAAATGACGCGCCTAATCCCCAGCGAAGACGAATTGCATGCTTATGTCGATGAACGCCTGGCGCCGGGGCGTCGGGCCGAAGTGCAGGCCTGGCTTACGGCCAACCCGCAGCAAGCGGCCAGGGTCGAGGCCTGGCGCAGTGATGCCCGCCGCCTGCGTGCGGCATTGGCCGGCCTGGGTGAACAACCAGGGGCTGCGCAACTCGACCTGGGCCAGCTGCGCCTGCGGCTGCGCCAGCGTCGTCAACGGCGCTGGGCGTCGGCGGCGGTGTTGCTGCTGGCGCTCGGCGTGGGGGGGATGGGCGGCTGGCAGATGCGGGATGCCACGCTGGTAAGGGTCGATCTGCCGATGGCCGATGCGGTCCAGGCTCATCGGTTGTTTGCCGGCAGTGAGGCGCTGGATATCCAGGCCAGCGACCCGACCCAATTGCGTGAATGGCTGGGGCGTCACTTCAACCGCGTAGGGCAGTTGCCGGATCTGGCGGGTTACGGGTTCCGGCCGGTGGGCGCGCGATTGCTCAGCAACGAGCAGGGGCCGGCGGCATTGTTGGTGTTTCAGGATGGCAAGGGTGAACGGATCAGCCTGTTCATGCGCTCGCCCAGCGAGCATTACCAACGCATGCCTGATGGGCAGCGGGTTGATGGGCAACTGGAGGCGCGGTATTGGTCACATGGGGCTTACAACTTTGCGCTGGTCAGCGCGGCGGACGATACGCGTGGGGCAGGGGTGGGGGCGGCGTTGCGGTTGGGGTTGTAGAGCGGCAGGTGCAGGGCGGTGGATTTTCAGCGTTTATGAGATCGAGCGCCGCCCGCGCGGCGCTCGATCTCCCAGGCGCTGCAAATCTACCGCCTACACCCAGCCTCGATCAGCTCAACTCCAGCCAGATCGGCGCATGGTCTGACGGCTTTTCCATCCCACGCAGTTCATAGTCCACGCCCGCTGCCTTGATCCGCGGCACCAGGTGCTGCGAGGCCATGATCAGGTCGATGCGCAGGCCACGTTTTGGATCGTCCTCGAAACCACGGCTACGGTAATCGAACCAGCTGAAGCGGTCGGCCACTTCCGGGTACAGGTGGCGGAAGCTGTCGACCAATCCCCAGCCCTTGAGGCGCTCCATCCACTCGCGCTCTTCGGGCAGGAAGCTGCATTTGCCAGTCTTGAGCCAGCGTTTGGCATTGTCCGGGCCGATGCCGATGTCGCAGTCCTGGGGCGAGATGTTCATGTCGCCCATCACCAGCACCGGCTGGTCATTGCGGAACTGACCTTCGAGCAACGCCTGCAGGTCACTGTAGAAGCGCTGCTTGGCCGGGAACTTGGTGGGGTGGTCGCGGCTTTCACCCTGGGGGAAGTAGCCGTTCATGATGGTGACCGGGTTGCCATCGGCATCGGCGAAGGTGCCCCAGATGAAACGGCGCTGGGCGTCTTCTTCATCGGTGGCAAAGCCCTTGTGCAGGCTCAGGGGGGCCTGGCGCGACAGCAAGGCAACGCCGTAGTGACCCTTCTGGCCGTGGTAGTGCACGTGGTAACCCAGCGCCTGGACATCGGCCAGCGGGAACTGATCGTCACTGACCTTGGTTTCCTGCAGGCCGATCACGTCCGGCTGGTGCTTGTCGATCAAGGCCGCCAGCTGATGCGGGCGGGCACGCAGGCCGTTGATGTTGAAACAGACGATCTTCATGGAAAGACAATCCTGGCAAAAGCCGCGATGCTAGCCGACATCGCGCGTCATCACCAGCATGGCGGGTTGCGGGTGCTGCTGCTAACGTGCTGTAGGGGGTGAACGATGCGCGGTGGCGCCCCTCCAAGGCACTGTAAGCCCATTCCAGGAGGACTGCCCGCAATGCCCGACACCACTGCCACCCCAGCCCGTATCTGCCAGCTCGACGATGGTTACAGTCGCGAGGCACGTTCGCTGCTGTACAACGCCTACCGCCACGAGCCTACGTTCGCCTACATTTTCGAAGCGCAGCGCCCAGGCTATGAGCGGCGTTTGCGCGTGATGGTGCGTGAATGGGTACGCCAGCATTTCTATCTGCAATTGCCTGCAATCGGCCTGTTGGTGGATGACCGCCTGATTGCCGTGGCCCTGATCGTGCCGCCGCTGCGCAGGCTGGGGGTGGCCGACAGCTGGGCCTGGCGTTTGCGCATGATGCTGGGTACTGGCCTGCGCTGCACACGGCGCTATATGGATTACCAGGCGGCATTGGCCAGTTGCCTGCCCACAGACCAGGTGCACGTGTTGCCGTTGCTGGGGGTGCATCCACAGTTTCAGGGGCGCCAGTACGGCGAGCAATTGTTACAGGCTGTGCATGACTGGTGCGCAGAAGACCCGAGCACCCAGGGCGTGGTGCTGGACACCGGCAATGAGCACTACCTGGCGTTCTATCAGCGTCAGGGCTATGAGGAAATTGGCGAGGTTGCTGTAGGGCCTATCCGCGAGCGGGTATTTTTTCACCCCAACCCGGTCTCTTCGAATCCTGCTTTTGCCTGACAGGCCGCCAGACGGCTCCCTTGAGCGCCCGGCTCTGGTAGCATGCGCCGCATGACGTATTCAGGAAGATTGACCTGGGGCCTGGTTTTCTGGGTCGCCAGTTTTGCAGCATGGGGCCAGAGCGAGTTGTTGGTGAAGGTAAAGCCCGCCAACAAAGCGCTCAAGGCCAATGTCGAAGGCTATATTGGCAACCTTGGCGACCGCGACGAAGAAGCGCTATTGCGCTTCAGCCGCGGGGCCGAGGAGCAGGCGCGCAAAGCAGCGCAGGCACTTGGCTACTATCAGGCCCAGATCGAAACCGAGGTCAAGCCCCCTGCCAAGGCCGAGCAACCCGCGCAACTGATCATCCAGATCACGCCGGGCGAGCCGGTAAGGCTGCGCGACGTGACCGTGCGTATCGAAGGCCCTGCCAGTGAAATGAAGGCGTTCCGGGTGCCCGACAGCAAGGCGTTGCGCGCTGGCGAGCAGCTCAACCACGGCCTGTATGAGGATGCCAAGCGGCTGATCCAGAATCAGGCCTCGCGCTATGGGTTCTTCGCCGGCCGCTTCAGCCGCCAGCGCCTGGCGGTCGACCCCCAGGCCGGTGTGGCCGACATCGAACTGGTCTACCAAAGCGGCCCTCGCTATCGCCTGGGCGCAGTCAAGTTCGGTGGTGACACCCCCCTCGATGATGACCTGCTGCAGCGCATGGTCTCGTTCAAACCCGGCACAGCCTACGATTCCGAGCTGATCGCCGAGCTCAACAACGACCTGCAATCAAGTGGCTACTTCGAAGGCGTGCGGGTAGATGCCGCGCCGACCGCTGCCGTAGGTGAGGACATCCCCGTGGATGTCCGCCTGGAAACCCGCAAACCCCGCACCATGGGCCTGGGCCTGGGCTTCTCGACCGACGTCGGGCCACGCGGCAAGGCGAACTGGACGCGGCACTGGGTCAACCCCCAAGGCCACAGCTATGGCTGGGAAACCGAGCTGTCGGCCCCCCGGCAGAACGTCGGCCTGTGGTACGACATCCCGCTGGACCCGCCGCTGACCGACAAGTTGCGCTTTGCTGGCGGTTACCAGAACGAGGAAATCGCCGGTACCGACACCCTCAGCAAGCTGCTGACGGTTGGCCCGGAATGGCACAGCAAGTTGCCCAGTGGCTGGCAGCGGGTCATCTCGCTCAAGTACCAGCGTGAGGAATACCGCCTGGGTGATGACTCGGGGCTGAGCAACCTGCTGATGCCGGGTGTGAGCTTTTCGTACCTGCGCAGCGACAACCGTATCGACCCACACAACGGCTACCGCTTGCAGTTCGACACACAGGTGGCCAAGGAAGGGCTGGTTTCCGACACCAACCTGCTGCACGGCAACGTATTGCTCAAAGGCCTGACCACGCTCGGCCACAACCATCGCTTCCTCGGCCGGGTGCAGTTCGGCGGCAGCGCCACCAACGGTTACAAGAACAACATCCCGCCTTCGCTGCGCTTCTTCGCCGGTGGTGACCAGAGCGTGCGCGGCTATGACTACCAGACCCTGTCGCCGAAAAACAGTGATGGCGACCGCATTGGTGGGCGCTACCTGGTGGCAGGCAGCGTCGAGTACCAATATTCGGTGACTGAGAAGTGGCGGGTGGCGACCTTCGTCGATCAAGGCAACTCGTTCAACACGCTCGAGCTGCCCAGCCTCAAGACTGGGGTAGGTATTGGCGTGCGTTGGGTTTCACCGGTTGGGCCGCTGCGCCTGGACCTGGCCAAGGCACTCGATGACGAGGGTGGTATCCGCCTGCACTTCTCCATGGGGCCTGAGCTGTGACACGTGTGTTCAAATTCATTCTGCTGGGTCTACTCGGCCTGGTATTGGCCGTGGGCCTGGCGCTTGGCATGCTGGTAGGTACCGAAAGCGGCAGCCGCTGGGCGTTGGCAAAGGTGCCGGGGCTTGAGGTTGCTGATTTCACGGGGCGACTGGCCGGCACTTGGCAAGCCAGTCGGCTGAGCTGGGTCGACGGCGGTAACCGAGTCGAAGTACAGGCGCCTCTATTGGCTTGGTCGCCCGCGTGCCTGTTGCGTGGCACCTTGTGTATCGAGCAGTTGCATGCCCAGCGCATCGACATGGCGTTTGCGCCGAGTGAAACGCCAGTCGACAGTGGCCCTTTGCAGCTCCCGGCCTTGCGTTTGCCGGTTGACATCGAACTGGGTGAGGTCAAGGTCGGCCAGTTGCGCCTGGACGGCAGCGACCTGCTCGGTGATCTGCAACTGGCGGCGCACTGGACCCGGACCGGGATGCGCATCGATAGCCTGCAACTGCAACGGGACGACCTGCGCCTGGACCTGCAAGGTGACTTGCAGCCTGAAGGCGACTGGCCTGTGCAATTGCAGGGGCAGGTTCAACTGCCCTCGGTGGAGGGCAAAAGCTGGCAGCTGGCACTGGCAGCCAAAGGCGAGCTGCAGAAAACCCTCACGCTCGAAGGCACCAGCTCGGGTTACCTCGATGCAAGCTTGAGCGGTGAGTTGCAGGCGTTGGCGGAACACCTGCCAGCAACGCTGCAGATTCGCTCCGAGGCGTTCAAACCGACTGCTTCGTTGCCAGATACCCTGCAGTTCAAACAGCTCGAACTCAACGCCAAGGGCGATCTGCTCAAGGGCTATTTACTGTCGGGTTCGGCCAGTTTGCCCGCCGAACAGTCGCCGATCGCCTTGGCCTTGTCCGGGCGGGTCGACAGCAAGGGTGCCAAGCTCGATGCCCTTGACCTCAGCGCCAGCGATAGCCAGCGGCTCAAGCTACAGGCCAGTGCCGACTGGCAACAGGGCCTGAGCGCCGATGCCCAGCTCGAATGGCTGGATTTCCCATGGCTGCGCCTGTACCCACTGGAAACGCCGCCCGACGTCACGCTCAAGCGCTTCAACGCCCAGGTTCGCTACCGCGATGGCAACTACCAGGGCACCTTCAATGGCGACCTTGACGGCCCGGCGGGTGCCTTCACGCTGGCCAGCCCGTTCGAGGGTGACCTGACCCAGGTGAAGCTGCCGCAGCTGGCGCTCACCGCGGGGCAGGGCAAGGCCGCCGGCAGTGTCGCGGTGCGCTTCGCCGATACCCTGGCATGGGACGTCGATGTGCAGCTTTCGGCGCTGGACCCTGCGTATTGGCTTGCCGAACTGCCGGGTACCCTGGCCGGGCCTCTGCGCAGCAAAGGTGAAATGAAGGGTGACGAGCTTAAGCTCGATGCCCAGCTCGACCTCAAAGGCCGCCTGCGCGGTCAGCCGGCGGTGCTCAAGGTCGAAGCGCAAGGGGCAGGGCAGAGCTGGACCCTCGGCGCCCTGGCGATCCAGTTGGGTGACAACCGCATCAATGGCAGTGGCAGCTTGCAACAGCGGCTGGCGGGGCGGGTGGATCTCGACCTGCCGCGCCTGGGCCAGCTATGGCCGAGGCTGCAGGGGCAAGTCAAAGGCCGGCTGGACATTGCTGGCACCTTGCAAGCGCCCCAGGGCACGCTCACCCTGCAGGGCCAGCAACTGGCGCAGGCCGAGAACCGTATCCAGCGACTGGACCTCGACGCCCGGCTGGATAACGCCCAGCGTGGTGTGATCGAGCTCAAGGCGGGCGGCATACACCTGGGTGACACGGCACTGGGCACCTTGCAGGCCAATGGCAAAGGTGACATTCGCCAGCAGGCCCTGACGCTGGCGCTCGACGGCCCGCAGCTCAAGCTCGACCTTGGCCTGGACGGCCAGTTGAACAAGGGCGATTGGCGTGGTCGGTTGGCCAGTGGGCGGATCCAGGCCGGTGGCCAGGACTGGCAGTTGCAGGCTCCGGCACGCTTGCAGCGCTTGGCCAGCGGCCAGCTAGATTTCGGCGCCCATTGCTGGCGTTCCGGTCAAGCCAGCCTGTGTGGTGAAGACCAGCGCCTGGCACCGGAGCCACGCCTGCGTTATCACCTCAAGCAGTTCCCCCTGGACAGCCTGGCCCAGTGGCTGCCAAAAGATTTTGCCTGGCAAGGCCTGCTGAACGCCGACGTCAACCTCGATGTGCCGGCCAGTGGCCCCAAGGGCAGCATCGTAGTCGACGCCAGTGGCGGCACCCTGCGGGTGCGTGACAAGGACCGCTGGGTCGACTTCCCTTATCAGGCCTTGCGCCTGGACAGCACCTTGGCGCCACGACGTATCGATGCCCGCCTGGCATTTCGCGGCGAGCGCCTGGGTGAACTGAGCTTGAATACCCGCATTGACCCACTGGGCAAGAATAAACCGCTGTCGGGTGATTTCAGCCTGACGGGCCTGGACCTGTCGGTGGCCCGACCATTCGTGCCCATGGTCGAGCGCCTGACCGGGCAACTCAATGGCAGCGGTCGTTTGTCGGGCACCTTGCTTGCGCCACAGGTCAACGGCAACCTGGTGTTGAGCGGTGGCGAGGTCAGCGGCGCCGAGTTGCCGCTAAGCCTGCAAGACTTGTCATTGCAGGCAGCCATTGCGGGCGAGCAGGTTCAGCTCAATGGCAACTGGCGCAGTGGCGAAGCAGGGCGCGGCCAACTGACCGGTAACCTGACCTGGGGCCAGGCGCTGGGCATGGACCTGCGTTTGCAGGGGCAGCAATTGCCGGTGACGGTGGAGCCCTACGCGACCCTGGAAGTCGCCCCTGACCTGAACTTGCGCCTGATCGACGACAAGCTGGCAGTGACGGGCAAGGTCCAAGTGCCAAAAGGCAAGATCACGGTACGCGAACTTCCGCCATCGACCGTGAAGGTGTCCGATGACACGGTGATCATCGGCCATCAGACCGAAGAGGGTAAACAGCCCCTGGCAATGGCGATGGACATCGATGTCGAGGTTGGGCGAGACAAGCTGTCGTTCAGTGGTTTTGGCCTCACTGCCAACCTGCTCGGCCATGTGCACATCGGCGACAACCTCGATACCCGGGGTGAGTTGAGCCTGGCCGATGGCCGTTACCGTGCCTATGGGCAGCGCCTGACCATTCGCCGGGCGCGGCTGCTGTTCGCTGGTCCGATTGATCAGCCGTATCTGGACATCGAGGCCATTCGCAAGGTCGATGATGTGATTGCCGGTATCCGTTTGAGTGGCAGTGCCGAGCAACCGACCACGCAGGTGTTTTCCGAACCCGCCATGAGCCAGGAGCAGGCGCTGTCGTACCTGGTGCTGGGGCGCCCGTTGGGCACATCGGGTGAAGACAACAACATGCTTGCCGAAGCAGCGTTGGGCCTGGGGCTTGCCGGCAGTGCCGGTATCACTGGGAGCCTGGCGTCGAGCCTGGGCATCGATGATTTCCAGCTGGATACCGAAGGTTCGGGCAACACCACCAGCGTGGTCGCCAGCGGCAACCTGACCGAGAAACTGAGCCTGCGTTACGGGGTAGGGGTGTTCGAGCCTGCCAACACCATCGCGTTGCGCTACAAGTTGAGCCGGATGGTCTACCTCGAGGCGGCAAGCGGGTTGGCCAGCTCGTTGGATATCTTCTACAAGCGGGACTTCTGATCGCCGCGGTCAGCAACGGACCGTGGCCGCTTCGATGAATTCATTGGAGCCGGAGAGGGGTGGGGGACTGGACCTGGGTAGGCGTACCGGTGTGATCAGGCTGGTGTATTCCTCGATCAGCCGGTTCAGCGCTTCAGGCGGCTCGCTGGCCTGAAACTGCATGCGGATCTGTACCTCGTCGGGGTCGCGACTTTCGCCCTGGCGGCCTTGGCCGCCAATGGTGACCTTGAAGCTGGCCGCAGTTTGCTCGCTGGCGGTCAGCAATGCTTCTTGCGCCTCGGTGCCCTTGACCCGAACCGACAAGTCGACCTGCATGCGTTCCAGGGCCAGGCCCTTGGGTGATACCAGCGCAAACAAGGGCACGCGCATGATGTGCTGCTCATCCATGGCCACTTCGACCATCTTGGCCTTCATCGGGGCGCCCAGTGCTTCGGTGTCACAGTCGAAGAACTGATCGAACAGGTTGATGTACTGTTGTGCAATCAGGCTGTTGGTGGCACTGGCGGCTTCTTGCAGGCCCCGCGTGATCTCGCGCAGGTCGATGGATGTCATGGGGGCTAGGGACTTGTCCAATCATTCGGCTCCTGGGTGGGGTGGTGCCCCCTGCTGCGAGGGGGCGATTCTTGCCAGCTTCAATTTGTTGGCGGGGTGTCACTGTCAGCTGGTTGTTTGCCAGGGGCCTGCGGATTGGTGCCTGCCGTGGGGCCTTTCAACCTGTCGGCCTGCGAGATAGCGTCTGGGCTATCAAGCGTCGCGCTCTTGACGATGGTGGGTTTGGTTGCGGCTTCGGTCAGGAAGTCGATGACCCTCATCATTGCTTCGGGCGGGTCCTGCCGCTTCAAGGTAGTGTTGAACGCGTAGCGGGCGCGGGTATCGGTCTTGCGGGTTTGCGTGGACTTGTGGCTGATGCTGCCCTTGACGTTGAGGCTGAATGGCCCCCAGCCAAGGGACCCGGTGGCTTCTGCGGCCATGTTTTTGTCGGTTACATCTTCCGACATCTGATTGATGGTCAGTTCGAACTCGACTTTGCCTTCTTCGATGGAGATGTTCGGGTGGGTGATCGCTGCCACCAGCGGCACTTTCATCGTTTTGCTGACGACGCCTTGGTACTCGCCCTGTTCATCGACGATGGTTTCGTCATAGTCGAACTGGATCGCGACGGCCTTGCCTTCCTGAACGCAGACTTGCATCAGGAAGTCTGCATAGGACTTGCTGGCGGTGACCTGTGCTTGGACCATAGCTTGCAGGGGGCCTGCAATCATACGGTCCATCGGCAAGGCATTGATGACGGATCCGATGAGGCTAGAGTCTATCGACATAGCTGGATTCTCTTTTTAGTGGGGTTGCATGAAGGGTCGTCAGTAACGACCTCGTTGCTCATTGGCTAGCGAACGCAAGGTTCCTGGCGGCGGATATTGCCGATCTGGCGCAGGCTCAAGCCGTATTTGTCGGCCAGCAAGCTGCGTGACAAACCATCGGCGCTTTCTTTCTGGATCTGCAGGTTGCGCAGCTGGCGCATGAAGTGATCGGCCTTGGGGATTTCCAGGGCTACGCCGGCGAAGCGTTTGATCAGCGCATCGAGCGCCTCGGCCGGGAGTACATCGGCAAGCTTGGTCCGCTCGCGGTGCTTGGGGATGTATTTGGGTCTGCCGCCATAGGCGCAGGTCAGCTGGAAAGCGTTTTCGATACCGATGCAGTCGATCAGCGCTTGCAATGAATGCGGCAAATGGCTGATGTCTATGCAGGTGAGGTCTGGTAACTCCATGCGACGCTCCTTCGTTCAGGGTTGCGATGCGGTAAGCGATCACCCGCGGCGTTATGTCGAAGGTGTGACTGGATTCTCAGGTAGAGCCAGGGCGCGTCGCTAGGCGGCATTTAGGCTGGGGTTTGTAGCCTCGGTGAGCAGGGTTTGCAGGCAGCGATTTCGCTTGTTGTAGGACACTGCTTCAACTACTCGCCGCAGCTGTTGATTTTCCGTTGTCGCACTTCACAGCTTGCAAGTTGGGGGCGGGGACCCTCAGTCGCACGGATAGCTGCTCAACAGGCTGGCACTTTTCAAGTAGGCCTTGGGGGTTGTGCTCATGCCCTGTGGCAGGGCGCGCCAGTCGACCAGCAGGCACAGAGCACTGAACGCATGCTCGCCGCGCTTTCCTACAGTGCGATCGGGAAAGTCACGGCGATAAAGTGCTCGGGTCTGCTGCACGGGGTAAACCTGATCGGCCTGCGCCAAGGTCTGGCGGGCCAGCTCTGGCAGCAGCGATGCAGGCACGGTGAAATGAACCTGACCGGTGCGGGCTTGCAGGTAGCCGGCTTCGCGAGCGCGCTGCCAGAGTTGCTGCCATTGGCTAGAGCCGGCGTTGGCGGCCAGTTCGCTGCCTAGCTTGAACAACTGCTCGGCGGGCGCCTGGCGAGTGTCCAGCGCGTAGACAGGGAGGTAAGTCAGGGCAAGGGATGCGAACAGCATGGATCTGTACATGGTGCCTCCGGCACGGGCGATGAGGACCCATGCTTTCAGGCGAACGGCACCACGCTAAGCAGGAAATGCAGCGCTGGTGCGGGTGAGCGTTGTATCATTGCCGCGGCTCGTTGCGAGCCATTTGCCCCTGATGTTGCAAGGAACTTTGAATGACACACGTGCAGCGCCTCAAATATTCACTTCTGATCATCCTGGTGGTACTGGGCCTAATGCTGGGCCTGTCCCACCTGCAAAAGCAAGGCACGATCAGTGAGCAGACCTTCCAGATGCTGGCGATCGCCATTGCCGTGGTCGTGGTCGTGATAAACGGCATTCTGCGGCGCAAAGTCAAGCGCTGAGCTGTGCGGGCCGGCCAGCTGTGGCCGGCCATACGCTCAGCGGGGGGCGGTTTGATCCAGCACGGCGCGGGCCTGGGGGTTGAGGCTGTAGCATTTGTCGCTGCCCAGGTTGATGACGCCTTCGGCGCACAGCCGCTTGAGTACTTCGCGCACACTGAGGAACGACAGCGGGATATCCAGTTGTTCCAGTTGTGCGTGCACACCACGCACGCCGATGCTGCGGCCATTGCGGTCTGCCGCATGCAGGGCATCAATCACTTTGAGCCGAATGAGACTGGTGCGCAGGCCAAAGGTGCGCAGCAGCTCGCGAATCTGTTCGTTACCAACACGTTCCTCGGCGAAAGCGTCCTGTCCTTTGGGCGCCTTCCCCGGGATGTGCCCGGCCTGCATTGAGGGTTGCGGGTTGTACATGTGAATGCTCCTTTTCGTGGACTAACCCGAAATGTGGTTGCCTCACTTACTAGGACGAATGAGAACGGAAAATCTGCAGCCCGCTCGCAAAAAAATTGCCTGTTGCTGTTCAAGACGTTCTACCTCGTTGTAATACGTAAAATTTTCATTCAGCCATTCGTCTGATCGGGATGACCCCTGACTCCGAGGTGTGCCCGTGTTCTCAATTTCGCGTCCCATGACCCGTGCCAGCTTGGCCGCTGCCCTGGTCGCCTTCAGCATTGCCTTGCAAGCGCAGCCCGCCAGCGCCGATGCCAGCGCGCAGATCCGCCGTACCAGCTTCGGGGTGCCGCACATCGTGGCCAAGGATGAGCGCGGCCTGGGCTATGGCATTGGTTATGCGTATGCCCAGGACAACCTGTGCCTGCTGGCCAACGAGGTGCTGACGGTGAGCGGCGAGCGCTCGCGCTATTTTGGTGCCAAGGCCAAGACCTTCGAACAACGCGACAACCTGGCCAGTGACCTGTTTTTCACCTGGCTCAACACGCCGACTGCCGTGGGTGCGTTTCTAAACGCTCAGCCAGCGCCGGTGCGTGACCTGCTGGACGGCTATGCAGGTGGCTTCAACCGCGCCTTGGCCGAGCGCCGCAGCCAAGGCTTGCCGCCAGAGTGCGGGACTGGGGACTGGGTGCGGCCGATCACCAGCCAGGACCTGGTCAAGTTGACCCGCCGGCTGTTGGCTGAAGGGGGTGTCGGCCAGTTCGTCGAGGCGTTGGCAGGGGCGCAGCCCCCTTCGCTGACCAGCCAACGCGCGGCGGCCGGTTTTGCCACGGCGCTGGCTCGGCAGGCGCGTTTCGCTTCGGAACGAGGCAGCAACGCGGTGGCTGTCGGGTCGCAGCGCTCGGCCAACGGCCGTGGCCTGTTGCTGGCCAACCCGCATTTCCCGTGGATGGGCGGTATGCGCTTTTATCAGATGCAACTGACCATACCGGGCCAGCTGGACGTGATGGGGGCTGCATTGCCAGGCTTGCCGGTGGTGAACATCGGCTTCAACCGCCACCTGGCCTGGACGCACACGGTCGACACGTCGAACCATTTCACGCTCTACCGTCTTCAGCTCGATCCGAAGGACCCGAGCCGCTACCTGCTCGACGGCAAGTCGCTGCCGTTGATGCGCCAAGCTGTCAGCGTCACGGTCAAGGCCGAGGATGGCACCTTGAGCCAGGTCGAACGCCAAGTCTACAGCTCGAAGTTCGGGCCCGTGGTGCAGTGGCCAGGGCGCCTGGACTGGGACGCGCAAGCCGCTTACAGCCTGCGCGACGCCAACCTGGACAATACGCGGGTGCTGCAGCAGTGGTACCGCATCAACCGGGCCGACAGCCTGGACGCGCTGAAGGGCTCGGTGGAGCAGTTGCAGGGCATCCCTTGGGTCAACACGCTTGCCGTGGATGAAGGTGGCCAAGCGCTGTACCTGAACCAGTCGGTGGTGCCCTATGTCGACCAGCAACTGCTGAGCACCTGCAGCAACCCGAAGGCCTCAGGGCGCCTGGTGGTGCTGGATGGCTCGCGCAGTGGCTGTGCGTGGAAGGTCGATGCGCAGGCCGCGCAGCCCGGGATCTTCCCGGCGCGATTGCTGCCCAGCCTTGAGCGCAAGGACTTTGTGCAGAACTCCAACGACCCCGCCTGGATGGCCAACCCCGCGCAGCCCTTGACCGGTTTTTCACCGCTGGTCAGCCGCAACGACCAGCCGCTGGGCATGCGCGGGCGTTTTGCCCTGAACCGCCTGCAAGGTAGCGCAAAGCTTGGCGTCGACGACCTGCAGCGCATGGTCACGGACGATGAAGTCTACCTCGCAAGCTTGCTGCTGCCGGACCTGCTGGCGTGGTGCAAAGGAGCCGAAGCGGACCTGCAGCCAGTGTGTGACAGCCTGTTGGCCTGGAACGGCAAGGCAGACCTGGACAGCGGCATTGGCCTGGTGCATTTCGAGAACATGTTCAATGCCCTGGCGGCCCACCCTGAAAGCTGGCGGGTGGCCTTCGACCCGGCGGACCCGCAGCACACGCCGCGCGGCCTGGCGGTCGAACAGGCGGCGGTGCGCAAGCTGTTGCGCGAGGCGGCCTTGGCGTCCTTGCAACAGGTGGGTAAAAGCGGAGTAGGGCGCGACAGCCAGTGGGGGCAGGTGCAGCAGGCTCTTGACGGTACGCCTGTACCGGGTGGCCCGCAGGGGCTTGGGGTCTATAACGCGATCCACAGCGTGCCGCATGGGCCGGGCAAGCGCCTGGTGGTCAGTGGTACCAGCTACCTGCAACTGGTCAGCTTCACCGATCAGGGCCCACAGGCTCTGGGGCTGCTGGCGTTCTCCCAGTCGAGCGAGGCGGGTTCGGCGCATGCCCATGACCAGACCAAGGCGTTCTCGGCCAAGCAGCTGGCAGTGATTCCGTTTACCGAGGCGCAGATCAAGGCGGACCCCGAGTATCGTGAATATGTGATCAGTGAGGGGGATAAAGGGGCAGTGGCCCAGCATTGAGCCTCTGTCCGAGGCGGTTGTCGTAGGAGCGGCCTCGCCGGGCGCTCCTACAAGCCGGTTGTCATCCGTTTGCAGAAAACTCGAACGGCGCCAGCTGAAAACCCTGCTCGTCAACCTGCAGGGTCCAACCTCGGCGGTCCCAGTCCCCCAGCACGATACGCCGTGCGGGCTGGCCGTCCACCACCAGCTTGTGAATCGCCGGCCGGTGGGTATGGCCATGCACCAACGTCCTGACACCGTGCGCCGCCATCACCTTAGGCACTTCCTCTGGCGTGACGTCGACGATCTCGGTGGCCTTCATGCGGGTCTGCGAGCGGCTTTCGCTGCGCAGCTTGCGCGCCAGCTTGTGCCTCGAAGACAGCGGCAGGTGCCGCAAAATCCACAGGCTCAACGGGTTGCGCAAGTAACGACGCAGCTTCATGTAGGCCAGGTCCCGGGTGCACAGTGTGTCGCCGTGCATCAGCAATACCTGCTCACCGCCCAGTTCGATCACGCTCGGGTCGGCCAGCAAGGTGCAGCCGGCGGCATTGCAGAAATCCTGACCAATCAGGAAATCACGGTTGCCGTGCATCAGGTAGATCGCCGTACCGCTGTCGCTCAACTGGCGCATGGCTTGGCAAATCGATTGTTGGAAGGGCGTCATGGCATCGTCGCCGATCCAGGCTTCGAAGAAATCGCCAAGGATGTACAGGGCCTTGGCGTGGCGCGCACGGCCGTCGAGCAGATCAAGAAACGCCCGGGTGATATCCGGGCGTTCTTCTTGCAGGTGCAGATCAGAGATCAGCAGTATCACTCAGACGATCTCGGCTTTCTCGATGATCACGTCTTCTTTAGGCACGTCCTGGTGGCCGGATTTGGAACCGGTGGAAACGGCTTCGATCTTGTCGACGACGTCTTGGCCTTCGGTTACTTTGCCGAACACGGCGTAACCCCAGCCCTGTGTGTTCTTGGCGCTGTGGTTGAGGAAGTCGTTGTTGGAGGCGTTGATGAAGAACTGCGCCGAGGCGGAGTGCGGCTCCATGGTACGGGCCATGGCGATGGTGTACTTGTCGTTCTTAAGGCCGTTGTCGGCTTCGTTCTGGATGCTGGCACGCTTGTCTTTCTTCTCGTTCATGCCTGGCTCGAAGCCGCCGCCCTGGATCATGAAGCCCTTGATCACGCGGTGGAACACGGTGTTCGAGTAGTGGCCGGCTTCAACGTAGGCCAGGAAGTTGGCAACGGTCAGAGGGGCCTTATCGGCGTCCAGTTCCAGGACGATGTCGCCGTGGTTGGTGCTCAGTTTGACTTTGGACATGCTGAAATTCGCTCTTACAGGGCATTCGGAAATAGGTTGCGCAGGTTCACGCTCAGTCACCTGACGCTGGATCGGGCTGCCGCGGCACACGTACGCGGGGCCCATTTTGCCGGATCGCGACAATTTGCTGCGATAAATCGCGCCACTTTGTCAGCGGCCGGCTGTCAGCAGCTTGACTGCTTCGGCTATGATAGGCCCTTTGATTCAATCGGCCTACCCAGGCCGGACACGTGCATTCAAGGATCCTATGAGCAAGCCCACTGCCGACAACGCGCCCAACGCCGCTGCCAAAGGCGCCCCCGCTGTCCCTGCGAACTTCCTGCGGCCGATCATCCAGGCCGACCTGGACTCGGGCAAGCACAGCAGCATCGTCACCCGTTTCCCGCCGGAGCCCAACGGCTACCTGCACATCGGTCACGCCAAGTCGATCTGCGTCAACTTTGGCCTGGCCAAGGAATTCGGTGGTGTCTGCCACCTGCGTTTCGATGACACCAACCCGGCCAAGGAAGACCAGGAGTACATCGACGCCATCCAAAGCGACGTCAAGTGGCTGGGCTTCGACTGGGCCGGCGATGTGCGCTACGCCTCCAATTACTTCGACCAGTTGCACGACTGGGCCGTCGAGCTGATCAAGCGTGGCAAGGCCTATATCTGCGACCTGACCCCTGATCAGGCCAAGGAGTACCGCGGCAACCTCAAGGAGCCAGGCAAGAACAGCCCGTTCCGCGAGCGCAGCGTCGAAGACAACCTTGACCTGTTCGCCCGCATGAAGGCCGGCGAGTTCAAGGACGGCGAGCGCGTGCTGCGGGCCAAGATCGACATGGCGTCGCCGAACATGAACCTGCGCGACCCGATCCTCTACCGCATCCGTCATGCCCACCACCACCAGACCGGTGACAAGTGGTGCATCTACCCCAACTACGACTTTACCCACGGCCAGTCGGACGCCATCGAGGGTATCACCCACTCGATCTGCACCCTGGAATTCGAAGGGCATCGTCCGCTGTACGACTGGTTCCTGGACAACCTGCCGGTCCCGGCGCACCCGCGTCAGTACGAGTTCAGCCGCCTGAACCTGAACTACACCATCACTTCCAAGCGCAAGCTCAAGCAGTTGGTCGACGAGAAACACGTCGATGCCTGGGACGACCCGCGCATGTCGACCTTGTCCGGCTTCCGTCGCCGCGGCTACACGCCAGCGTCGATTCGCAACTTCTGCGAAATGATCGGCACCAACCGTTCCGACGGTGTGGTCGACATGTCGATGCTCGAATTCAGCATCCGTGACGACCTCGACCGCACCGCGCCACGCGCCATGTGCGTGCTGCGCCCGCTGAAAGTGGTCATCACCAACTACCCAGAAGGCCAGGTCGAGCAACTCGAACTGCCGCGCCATCCGAAGGAAGACATGGGTGTGCGGGTACTGCCGTTCGCACGCGAACTGTACATCGACCGTGACGACTTCATGGAAGAGCCGCCGAAGGGTTACAAGCGCCTGGAACCAGCCGGTGAAGTGCGCCTGCGTGGCAGCTACGTGATCCGGGCCGATGAGGCGATCAAGGATGCCGACGGCAACATCGTCGAGCTGCGCTGCTCGTACGACCCGGACACCTTGGGCAAGAACCCCGAGGGCCGCAAGGTCAAGGGCGTAATCCACTGGGTGCCGGCCGCAGGCAGCGTCGAATGCGAAGTGCGCCTGTACGACCGCCTGTTCCGCTCGCCTAACCCGGAAAAGACCGAGGACGGCGGCAGCTTCCTCGACAACATCAACCCGGATTCGCTGCAAGTGCTGACTGGCTGCCGTGCCGAACCGTCGCTGGGTCAGGCGCAGCCTGAAGACCGCTTCCAGTTCGAGCGTGAAGGCTACTTCTGCGCCGACCTCAAGGACAGCCAGCCGGGCCGCCCGGTGTTCAACCGCACCGTCACCCTGCGTGACTCCTGGGGCAGCTAAGGAACCGTCGTGCTTAACATCTACAACACGCTGAGCAAAACCAAGGAAGCCTTCAAGCCGCTCGATGGCAACAAGGTGCGCATGTACGTCTGCGGCATGACCGTGTACGACTACTGCCACCTTGGCCATGGTCGCAGCATGGTGGCCTTCGACCTGGTCACCCGCTGGCTGCGCAAGAGCGGCTATGAGCTGACCTATGTGCGTAACATCACCGACATCGACGACAAGATCATCAACCGGGCCAACGAGAACGGCGAGACGTTCGATGCGCTGACCGCCCGCATGATCGACGCGATGCACGAAGACGAGCGCCGCCTCAACATTTTGCCGCCGGATCAGGAGCCGCGTGCCACCGACCACATCGCTGGCATGCACGCAATGATCCAGACGCTGATCGACAAAGGTTACGCCTACGCGCCAGGTAACGGCGACGTGTACTACCGGGTAGGCAAATTCGTCGGTTACGGCAAGCTGTCGCGCAAGAAGATCGAAGACCTGCGCATCGGTGCGCGCATCGAAGTCGACGAGGCCAAGCAGGACCCGCTGGACTTCGTGCTGTGGAAGGGCGTCAAGCCGGGCGAGCCAAGCTGGGAATCGCCGTGGGGCCCGGGCCGTCCGGGCTGGCACATCGAGTGCTCGGTGATGTCCACCTGCTGCCTGGGCGAAAGCTTCGACATCCACGGCGGTGGCAGCGACCTGGAGTTCCCGCACCACGAGAACGAGATTGCCCAGAGCGAGGCCGCGACCGGCAAGCAGTACGCCAATGCCTGGATGCACTGCGGCATGATCCGTATCAATGGCGAGAAGATGTCCAAGTCGTTGAACAACTTCTTCACCATCCGCGACGTGCTTGAGAAGTACCACCCGGAGGTGGTGCGTTACCTGCTGGTGGCCAGCCACTACCGCAGTGCCATCAACTACTCCGAGGACAGCCTGCGCGATGCCAAGGGCGCTCTGGAGCGCTTCTACCACGCACTGCGCGGCCTGCCGCGCGTGGCGGCCAAAGGTGGCGAAGCGTTTGTCGAGCGCTTCAGCATGGCGATGAACGACGACTTCGGCACCCCGGAAGCCTGCGCTGTGCTGTTCGACCTGGTGCGCGAGATCAACCGCCTGCGTGACAGCGATCTTGAGGCTGCTGCTGGCCTGGCGGGTCGCCTGCGTGAGCTGGGTGATGTGCTGGGTGTGCTGCAGCTGGAGGCTGATGATTTCCTGCGGGCCGGCGCTGAAGGCAAGGTGGATGCTGCTGAGGTTGAAAGCTTGATCCAGGCGCGGCTGCAGGCACGGGCTGACAAGAACTGGGCCGAGTCGGACCGTATCCGCGACCAGTTGACCGCCATGGGGGTGGTGCTGGAAGACAGCAAAGGCGCAACCACCTGGCGCCTGGCTGACTGATCGGCGCTGTGAAGGGGCTGCCAGGCAGCCCTTTCACGACACCTGGCCCAGGCTTCAAGCCTTGCGGCACACTACGAAACAGCAGAAACCGCTTTTCTTCCCAACACCGCACGCCCTTTCTTCATGCCGACCGCCAGCGCCAACAAGATCAACGCGATCGATAGCCAGTCCCATCCGCTCGGAACCTGATGCACGATCACGGCCGAGCTGACGATGCCGAACACCGGAATCAGCAACGACAACGGCGCCACCGTCGACACCGGGTACTCGCGCAGCAGGCAGTTCCACCCCCAATAGCAGAAGTGCGTCGCGGCATACACCTGGAATGCCAGTGAACAGGCGACGACGGTATTCGCTTGTGTAACCAGCGCCACAAACGGGCTTGTGCCGTGCAGCCACCAGGTCAGCAACAGCAAGGGTACCGGCGCGAAGAGGCTGGCCCACACGACGAAGGCGAATATCTCCCGCACCTTTGACAGCTTGATGATGACGTTGCCGATGCTCCAGGCCAGGGCGCTGATCATCACCAGGGTCAAACCGATGGTTGTGGTCTTGCCAGGGCTCGCGGCGAGGATGCCAAGCAAGCCGGTTGCCGCCAGCACGATGCTGATCAGTTGGGGCCAGGCCAAGGGTTCGCGAAACAGCAAACAGCCCCAGGCCAGCGTAAAGAATGCACTGAACTGGATCAGCAACGAGGCGCTGCCTGGCGGCACACCCATGGCAATCCCCAGGTTGATCAAAGCCCACATGGCGACGCCAAAGATCAAGCCATAAGCACCCAGCCAGCCGATCGCGACATTCGGGCGCTTCACGAAAAACACCCACGGTAAGGCGCACAGCGCAAAGCGGATGCCTGAGAGCAGGAGCGGGTCGACGTGGGCCAAGCCCAGTTTGGTAATCGGAAAGTTGATGCCCCATAGCGCAGTAACCAGCACTGCGAGGATCAGGTGTTTTCTACGCATGGTTTGACAGCCTTGTGAAAGTCGCGGCAGGGGGCCTTGACGCATTTGCCAATATGCCGGGGCCTGGTTTGGCCCGCTTTCAATCCAAGGTCAAATACCATTAAAATCAGGCCATGACGCATGCAGATGACACGCTGTACGAAGACACCGCTTGCGATGTGGTGGTGACGAGGAGGGCTTTTGCCGATGGCGAACTGTTCCCGATGCACAGCCACAGGCGGGGCCAGTTTGCCTACGCCGCCTGTGGCGTGATCACGGTAGCGACCGCTTCGGGCACCTGGGCAGTGCCGCCATTGCGGGCCATCTGGGTGCCTGCCGAGCTTGCGCACGCTATGCACATGCGCGGCCCCGTCACCATGCTCAACGCCTATATTTGCCCGCAGTCAGCCAAGCGGGTCGGCCTTCCTGAGCACTGTCAGGTTTTTGCAGTTTCGCCCCTGGTGCGCGAGCTGCTTGAGAAGGCTATTGAAGTGCCTGCCCAGTATCCCGCGCAGGGGCGTGATGCGTGTTTGATGGGGCTGCTGCTTCATGAGATCGCCGGCATGCCGGGTGTGTCACTCAATGCCCCTATGCCCGAGGAGCCACGCCTTGCACGGGCGTGCAGGGCGTTTCTGGCGGAGCCCTCGTTGCAAACAGGCATCGACGGGATGGCGGAGCGCGCCAGCATGAGCCGGCGCACCTTCACCCGCCAGTTTCGCCTGCACACCGGGATCAGTTTTAACGAATGGCGCCAGCAGGCATGCTTGCTGGCAGCCGTGGTTCGGCTGGGCAATGGTGAGCCCGTTACGCGTGTTGCGACAGCGCTTGGGTACAGCACTCCAAGCGCTTTCGCGACGGTGTTCAAGCGTTTTCTCGGTGCTGCTCCCAGCCGCTACTTCGCCGATCCCGCCAATGGGCAATGCAGCACCAGCTTGGCCCCGCCCAGTTCGCTGGAGCCGATTTCCAATCCGAAACCATGCAGGTCTACGATCGCCGCCACGATCGACAAACCCAGCCCGAAGCCCGGGTGACGGTGGCCTTCCTCGCTGCGATAGAAGCGCTTCAGCACAGCGGTGCGCTCTTCTTCAGGAATGCCCGGCCCAGTGTCCTCGATGGCGATATGCAGGCCCCGTTCATCCTGCGTCGCCGAAACCCGCACGCAGCCGCCCGCTGGCGTGAACTTGATGCCGTTGCCCACCAGGTTGGCCAGCGCCTCGAACAACAATTCGCGGTCACCGTGCAGCGCCGGTAACTGTTCGGGCTGGTCCAATTCAAGCCGAATAGCGCCATCTTCGGCCAACGGCAGGTAGAAGTCGTGGAGTTCCACCAGCAGCCCATGTGGGTCGAGCTGAACGAAGCCGGCACGGCGCTGACGGTCTTCCAGTTCGCTGATACGCAGCAAGCCGCGAAAGCGTGCCATCAGTGTGTCGGTTTCACCTATCGCCTGGTCGAGTGCCTCGGCCTGCGCCGAATCGCTGTCGCTCTGCTGGCGAATGCGGTACAGCTGGGCGCGCAGGCGGGTCAGTGGCGTGCGCAGGTCATGGGCGATGTTGTCGCACACGCCCTTGACCTCATGCATCAACCGCTCGATGCGGTCGAGCATGGCATTGACGATGGCGGCCAGCATGTCCAGCTCGTCGCGCCGGGCCGACAGCGGCAGGCGGTGGGTGAGGTCGCCCGCCACGATCAGTTCGGCCTGGGCCTGAATGGCGCGGATGCGCTTGAGCGGTCTGCGCCGCAGCAGGTACCAGCCGGCAAAGCCTGGGATCAGGGTCAGGGAGATGCCCCAAAGCAGGGCATGCAGAATGATCCGGGTGACCACGAACAACGAGCCGTTGTCCCGCACCAGCACCAGCCAGCGGCCATCCTGCACCTTGATCGCCACGGCATCGCAGCTGTCGCGTGGCATGTGCGGGTCGTCGGCGTCCAGGCAGCGTTTAAGCTCATGGACCTTGCCGTCCAGGCCAAGCTCGGAGGGCAGGGTGCGAATACGCCCGCCAAGCGGGTTGAGCTGGGCATCGAACAGGCCGTAGGCGTCGAAGCTGCGCTCTTCGAAGGCCTGGCTGGCAATCAGCGCGTCGTCCAGTTGCTTGCCGCTCATGTGTGCGAACAGGTGCTGGCGCTGCAGCATGGAATGGCGGGTGAGTTTGTTCAGGTAGCTGGACACCTCGAAGTACAGCACCCCCATGAGGATGCTGCTCCAGGCCACGAACAGAAAGCTGTACAGCGCCAGCAGGCGGCTGGTCGAGGAGCTCCAGCCCTTAGACGGGTTCAGCAATGGCATAGCCCGAGCCCCGTACGGTACGGATCAGCGGCGATTGGCCGGGAGAGTCGATCTTCTTGCGCAGGCGGCCAATGTGGACATCGATCAGGTTGGTGCCGGGGTCGAAGTGATAACCCCAGACCTCCTCGAAAATCATCATCCGGGTGATGACCTGGCCACTGTGGCGCATCAGGTATTCCAGCAGCTTATATTCGGTGGGCAGCAGGTTGAGCGTGTGCTCGCCGCGCCGCGCTTCGTGGCTGATCAGGTCCAGTTGCAAGTCGGCGACCTGCAGGCGGGTCTGGGTCATGGGCACGCTGTTGCGACGCAGTAGTACCTCGACCCGGGCGGCCATCTCGTCCGAGGCAAAGGGCTTGGTCAGGTAGTCATCACCCCCGGCACGCAGGCCGCGCACCCGTTCGTCGACGTCAGACAGGGCGCTGATCATCAGGATCGGCGTGGCGATCTTCAGGCTGCGCAGGGTGGTGACGATGGTCAGGCCATCGACTTCGGGCAGCATGCGGTCCAGGGTAATCAGGTCGTAGCCACCGGCAATCGCCTTGGCCAGGCCTTCCCGGCCATTGTCGGCCCAATCCACGTCCAGGCCGTGGCTGGAGAGTTCGGCGACGATTTCCTGGCCGGTGACGGCGTCGTCTTCGATGGTCAGTACGCGTGGCATGCTGGTTCCTGGGCGGCGAATAGAGGCTTGATTGTGCCAAAGAATAGACAAACGGCGATTTAAGAAAAATTCATCTGGCAAAGCACGGTCGACCAAGCGGCCAAAAAAAAAGGGCATGCCATTGCCTGGCATGCCCCGTTTTCAGGCTGTCGCAGCGCCTCAGGCGACCTTGACGATCCAGCCTGCCGGTGCTTCGACATCACCGCTCTGGATGCCGGTCAGCTCGTTGTAGAGCTTCTGGGTGACCGGGCCGACTTTTTCCAGGTCGTGGAACACGTGCAGCTTGCCGTTGTACTCGATGCCACCGATCGGGGTGATCACCGCGGCGGTACCGCAAGCGCCGGCTTCGATGAAGCGGTCGAGGTTGTTGATCTCGACATCGCCTTCGATCACTTTCAGGCCCAGGCGCGAGGACGCCAGTTCCATCAGCGACAGGCGGGTGATGCCTGGCAGCACGGAGGCCGATTTCGGCGTGATGAACTCGTTGTTGGCGGTGATGCCGAAGAAGTTGGCCGAACCGACTTCCTCGATCTTGGTGTGAGTCAGCGGATCGAGGTAGATGGCATCGGCGAAGTTGGCCTTCTTGGCTTCAGCGCCCGGCTGCAGGCTGGCGGCATAGTTGCCACCGACTTTGGCTGCGCCGGTGCCTTGCGGGGCGGCGCGGTCGAAGCTGGAAATCTGGAAGTTGTGCGGCTTCATGCCGCCCTTGAAGTACGAACCCACCGGGATGGCGAAGACCGAGAAGATGAACTCGGGTGCGGTACGCACGCCGATGTTGTCACCGGTGCCGATGACGAACGGGCGCAGGTAGAGGGCGCCTTTGCCATGTGGCGGCACGAAGCGCTCGTTGGCCTTGACCACTTGCTTGCAGGCCTCGATGAACACATCGGTTGGCACGTGCGGCATCAGCAGGCGGGCGCAGCTGCGCTGCATGCGCGCGGCGTTCTGGTCTGGGCGGAACAGGTTGATCGAGCCGTCCTTGCAGCGGTAGGCCTTGAGGCCTTCGAAGCACTGCTGGCCGTAGTGCAGGGCAGTGGAGCCTTCACTGATGTGCAGTACGTTGTCTTCGGTCAGGGTGCCCTTGTCCCACTCGCCATTGCGCCATACGGACAGGTAGCGCTTGTCGGTCTTGATGTAGTCGAAGCCCAGCTTGTCCCAATTAATGCTCTCGTTACTCATGACACCCTCGATTGTCTTGCAGATGCCCGATTGCTCGGGCTGCTGTTATATGCGCACCACGCCACGATAATACATCCGTCGCGGATCGGGAACGGCCAGTCACGAAACAGCTTGCGATTGGGGGCTTGCTGGGGCGTGTCTTGGGTTTTGCGGGAGGGGGGTAGGGGCATGCCCTGAGGGTTCTGGCGCCTGTGAGATCGAGCGCCGCACGCGCGGCGCTCGATCTCACAGGCGCTGAAAATCTCTCGTCATCCATATGGGGCCATAATGCATATCTCTGCCAACACCCTCAGCCCCCCCGCAGCCGCCTGTTCCAATCCCCTCCATGGCTGCGGCTACAGGCCTCTTCACTGTCAAAACGCACATGCCAGGCCGGATGATCCAAGCGTATCCCTACTTCATCGAGCGCCTGACAGGTCAGCGCCAGCATGCGCGCCTTGGCCACCCCAGCCAGCGCTGCAGCTTTGTCTGCCTCGCGCTGGAAAACCCAGGTGATGCGCAAGCTTGCGGGAAAGTTGTCGGGGTCGAGGCGGTGGGTGAGCCAGGTGAACCCGACGATTTCTGCCTTGGCCGTATCGCAGGCCTCCGTCAGGCAAACTACCAGTTCACGCTCCACACGTGCCACCTCGCGCTTACCCATAGCCTTCATTGGGCAGCCTCATCATCAATTTGCTGGCAAAAACGCAAGCGGTTGCCGAACGGGTCGTACACCTGCATCTGCAGGCCCCAGTCCAGGCGTTCGGCCTCAGGTCGGGCGTAGCCGTAGCGTTTGGCCTGCAGTTCGCCTTCGAGGGCGCGCAGGTCGTCGATGCGGGCAAATACGGTTGAACCAGGGGTAGCGTCTCCATGGTGCTCGGTCAGGTGCAGGATCAGCCCGTCGCGATGAATTTGCGCGTACAGGGGTAGGTCCGGGCTGAAGCGGTGCTCCCAGTCGAGGCTGAAACCGAGAAAATCGAGGTAGAACTCTTTGGCCTTGTCGACCGAAAAAATACGCAGTACCGGGATGGCGGGGGCGAGCGGCATAAGGCGTCCTTGACCGTTGGCAAAGGTGCCACTGTAGCGCAGTTAGGCGGTCGCCTGCGCGTCTCTGGCTGCCGGGCCGACGGCAATGGTTGACCACCTGCCGGCCACTGCGTAGCCTTGCCAGTTCGAGGTTCTTCGGCCAGGCCGAAGCTAAGACGGGAACGCGGTACATGCCGCGGCTGCCCCCGCAACTGTAAGCACCGACAAAGGATCGACACAGCCACTGCGTAAACCGCGCGGGAAGGCGTCATCCGGCCAGCCTTGCTCTTTACCGAGCGGCGGGCATGGTGCGAGCCAGGAGACCTGCCTCGAAGCGCTTTCGACTTTCAACCGGGCGGGGTGATCCGGTGGCGAACAAGCCCGGCCGACCTGGCCCGTGGCTGTCGTCCTGCATGCCCGCGCCATCTGCCAAGGGCACCGCGACATGAAAACACTGGCCAAACTCCCTGTCACCATCGTTACCGGCTTCCTCGGCTCGGGCAAGACCACCTTGCTGCGGCACATGCTCGATAACGCCCAGGGCCGCCGTATCGCGGTGATCGTCAACGAATTCGGCGAACTGGGCATCGATGGCGACATCCTCAAGCAGTGCAGCATCGGCTGCACCGAAGAAGAAGCCAGCGGCCGCGTTTACGAACTGGCCAATGGCTGCCTGTGCTGCACCGTACAGGAAGAATTCTTCCCGGTAATGCGCGAACTGGTCGCGCGCCGTGGTGACCTCGACCACATCCTCATCGAAACCAGTGGGCTGGCCTTGCCCAAGCCGTTGGTACAGGCCTTCCAGTGGCCGGAAATTCGCAACGCCTGCACCGTCGACGCGGTGATCACCGTGGTCGACAGCCCGGCCGTGGCTGCCGGTACCTTTGCCGCCTACCCGGACCAGGTGGATGCACAGCGCAAACTCGACCCTAACCTGGACCACGAGTCGCCGCTGCACGAACTGTTCGCCGACCAGTTGGCCAGCGCCGACCTGGTGGTGCTGAACAAGGCCGACCTGATCGACGCTGAAGGCCTGGCCAAGGTCCGCGCCGAAGTCGCCGAAGAGCTGCCGCCCGCCGTCAAGGTGGTCGAGGCCAGCAGCGGTCGCCTGCCGCTGGAAGTGCTGCTGGGGGTGGGCGCCGAGTCCGAGGCGCACATCGACGGCCGCCGTACCCACCATGATTCGCACCACGATGGCGACGACCACGACGATCATGACCACGACGCCTTCGATTCGATCTCCATCGACCTGCCCGAGGCTGACGAAAGCCTGTTGCTCGATGCCCTGACCCAATTGGTGGTCGAGTTCGGCATCCTCCGCGCCAAAGGCTTCGCCGCCATCCCGGGCAAGCCAATGCGCCTGCTGGTGCAGGGGGTGGGTACCCGCTTCGACAAGCACTTCGACCGCGCCTGGCGCGCCGACGAGCCGCGTATCACGCGCCTGGTACTGATCGGCCAAGCGCTTGACGCTGCGCAACTCGAAGCGCGTCTGCGCCAAGCACTGGGCGCCTGACCCATGCACCTGCTGCGGACCCAGCCCGGCGGCTTCGTGCCGGATGACAGCATCGCCGACCTCGGCCAGAGCCCCGCCGACCTGGTGATCCTCTGCAGCGGTGATTCACACCTGGCATTGCTCGCCGACACGGCCGAGCAATTGCCTGACGACTTCCCCAGTTTGCGCCTGGCCAACCCGATGCAGGTGCAGAACCATGCCTCGGTCGACTTGTATGTCGACCAGGTACTGCGCCATGCCAAGGTCATTCTGGTGTCGCTGCACGGTGGCGTTGGCTACTGGCGCTATGGCGTCGAGCAACTGGTCGCGCTGGCGGCCCAAGGCGTGCAGCTGATCCTGGTGCCGGGCGACGATCGCCCGGACCCGGAGTTGACGGGCCTGGGCACGGTGACCGGCGAGCAGGCCGAGCGCCTCTGGCACTTTCTGCGCCAGGGCGGCAAGGCCAATGCCATCAACCTCTTCAACTGCCTGGCCAACCAGTGGCTGGGCCGCGATTATCGCTGGGACGAGCCGCAGCCCTTGCCGCGCACCTCGGTGTACCACCCGGCCAAGGGCAGTGCAGCGCTTGAAGAATGGTATACGCAGTGGCACCCGGAACACCCGGTGGCACCGCTGCTGTTCTACCGCTCTCACCTGCAGGCGGCCAATACCGCATTCATCGACGTATTCTGCGAACGCTTGCTGGCGGCCGGGCTCAACCCTTTGCCGATCGCCGTCGCCAGCCTCAAGGAAAGTGCCTGCTTGGAACAAGTCGAGGCCTGGCTGGACGAGGTCGGTGCCGAGGTGTTGATCAATACCACGGGGTTTGCCTTGTCCAGCCCCGAGCGCCCCAACCTGCGCCCGTTCCGCCGCGATATCCCGGTACTGCAGGCTATTTGCGCGCAAGACAACCAACCCGCCTGGGAAACCAGCGAGCAAGGCCTGGGCGCGCGCGACCTGGCCATGCACATTGCCTTGCCGGAGCTGGACGGGCGCATCATCACGCGCCCGGTTAGCTTCAAGGACATGGCCTGGCGCAGCGAGCGCAGCCAGTCCGACGTGGTCTGCTACCGCGCCCATCCCGAGCGCATGGACTTCGTCGCTGAGCTGGCCCGGCGCTGGGTAGCGCTGGCCCGCTTGCCCAATGGCCAGAAACGCGTGGCCCTGGTGCTGGCCAATTACCCGACCCGCGACGGCCGAATTGGCAACGGTGTGGGGCTGGACACGCCGGCGGCTGCGTTGAACATCCTCAAGGCGCTGCAGGGCGAAGGGTATCCGCTGGCCGACCTGCCGGGCACGGGCACCCAATTGATCCACCAGTTGCTGGGCGGCGTGACCAACGACCTCGACCATCTCGACCAGCGCCCCTGCGCGCAGAGCCTGAGCCTGGATGACTATCAGGCAGCGTTTTCCCGCCTGCCGGAGGCCAATCGCCAAGCGGTGCTGGAGCGTTGGGGGGCGCCGGAACACGACCCCATGTACCGCAGTGGGCGGCTGATGGTGGCAGGCCTGCGCTTCGGCCAGACCTTCGTCGGTATCCAGCCGGCACGCGGCTACCAGGTTGATCAAAGTGCGGTGTACCACGACCCCGACCTGGTGCCGCCACACGGGTACCTGGCGTTTCATTTCTGGCTGCGCCATGCCTATGCTGCCGATGCGGTGATTCACGTTGGCAAGCACGGCAATCTGGAGTGGCTGCCCGGCAAGGGGGTCGGCCTGTCGGCGCAATGCTGGCCAGACGCGCTGCTCGGCCCGTTGCCGAACATCTACCCGTTCATCGTCAACGACCCGGGGGAGGGCGCCCAGGCCAAGCGTCGCACCCAAGCGGTCATCATCGATCACCTGATGCCGCCGTTGACCCGCGCCGAAACCTACGGCCCGCTGCGTCACCTGGAGCAACTGGCCGACGAATTCTATGAAGCGCAGCTGCTCGACCCGCGGCGTGCCCGCGAGCTGCAGCGCGACATCCTGGAACTGGTCAAGGCCAACCACATCGATCGCGAATTGCAACTGGAAGGCCAGCTGGACGATGCCGCCGTATGGCTGCCGCGCCTGGACACCTACCTGTGCGACCTCAAGGAATCGCAGATCCGCGATGGCTTGCATGTGTTTGGCCAGTCTCCTGAAGGTAGGCTGCGCCTGGACACCTTGCTGGCGTTGCTGCGCGTGGAGCGCGGCGATGGCCGGGGTGGCAATGCCAGCCTGTTGCGCACACTGGCCAAGGCCCTGGTGCCCGGCTTCGACCCACTCGACTGCGACCTCGGGCAGCCTTGGCAGGGCGCGTGCCCAGCGTTTTTGCAGGCAGTGAGCGACGCGCCATGGCGCACCTGCGGTGATACCCGTGAGCGCCTTGAACTGCTGGCCCTGCAGATGATCGAGCAGGCACTGGGCGGAGCTTCGGCACTGCCTGCAGTGAGCGAATGGCAACCGGTGCACGAAGTGGTGCAAGCGCTCTGTGCAACGGTGGCGCCGAGCCTGGATGCCTGTGGTGCGGCAGAAATCGACGGCCTGCTGGCGGCCCTGGCTGGCCGCTTCGTCCCGGCGGGCCCCAGTGGCGCGCCAAGCCGCGGGCGCCTGGACGTGCTGCCCACCGGTCGCAACTTCTATACCGTGGATGTGCGTAACCTGCCCACCACCACGGCCTGGCGCCTGGGTTTCGCGTCGGCGAACCTGATTCTCGAACGCCACTTGCAGGACCACGGCGACCACCTGCGGCAACTGGGCCTGTCGGTATGGGGCACAGCAACCATGCGCACCGGCGGTGACGACATCGCCCAGGCCATGGCCTTGATGGGGGTGCGCCCGGTCTGGGCCACCGGCAGCCAGCGGGTCGACGATTTCGAAATCCTGCCGCTGGGGGTGCTTGATCGCCCGCGGGTAGATGTGACCTTGCGCGTCTCGGGGTTTTTCCGCGATGCCTTCGGCAACCTGATTCGCTTGTTCGATGCCGCCGTTCAGGCCGTGGCGGCGCTGGATGAGCCCGATGACCTCAACCCGCTGGCAGCACGGGTGCGCAACGAGCGCGAAACGCTGCAGGCACAGGGCGTCGACGCCGAGCAGGCGGCCCGCCAGGCTGGCTGGCGAGTGTTCGGGGCCAAGCCCGGTGCTTATGGCGCTGGCGTGCAGAACGCCATCGATGGCCGTTTGTGGCACAGCCGTGACGACCTGGCCGAGGTCTACCTCAACCACGGCGGCTACGCTTACGGCGCAAGCGACGAGGGCACCCCGGCCCGCGCCCAGTTCGCGCACCGCCTGGGCCAGGTCCAGGCGGTGTTGCAGAACCAGGACAACCACGAGCACGACGTGCTCGATTCCAACGATTACTACCAGTTCCAAGGTGGCATGCTGGCCGCCTCTGAAACCTTGTCTGGCGCGTCGGTAGCCAGTTATCACGGCGACCACAGCCAGGTCGACCGGCCGCGTATCCGCACCCTCAAGGAAGAGCTGAACCGGGTCATCCGGGCCCGTGCGCTCAACCCGAAGTGGATCGACGGGGTGAAGCGCCATGGTTACAAAGGCGCCTTCGAGATGGCGGCGACAGTCGACAACCTGTTCGCCTTCGACGCTACCACGCACCTGATCGACGACCATCATTATCAGTCCCTGGCCGATGCCTACGTGCTCGACCCGGCGACCCGCGACTTCATGCGCGAGCATAACCCCGAGGCCCTGCGCGACCTTACCGAGCGTTTGCTGGAGGCCCAGCAACGCGGCCTCTGGGAGGCGCCTGGCGACTACCGCGAAGCCCTTGAGGAGCAGTTGCTCGACGGCGAGGAACAGGCTTGAAATGAGTGAACCCGTACAATTCCCGCTGGCTGCAGTGGTCGGTGCCGATGAGCTGAAACTGGCCCTGTGCCTGACCGCCATCGACCCGAAGATCGGTGGCGTGCTGATCGAAGGCCCGCGCGGCATGGCCAAAAGCACCTTGGCCCGCGGCCTTGCCGACCTGCTCGGCGAAGGCCCGTTCGTCACGCTGCCATTGGGCGCCAGCGAAGAGCGCCTGGTCGGCACCCTCGACCTGGACGCTGCATTGGGGCAGGGCAAGGCACAGTTTTCGCCGGGCGTGTTGGCCCAGGCCGATGGCGGTGTGCTGTACGTGGACGAGGTCAACCTACTGCCCGATACCTTGGTCGACCTGTTGCTCGACGTGGCAGCCAGCGGCACCAACCGCATCGAGCGCGACGGCATCTCGCACCGGCATAGCGCCCGCTTTGTGCTGATTGGCACCATGAACCCGGAAGAAGGCGAGTTGCGCCCGCAGTTGCTCGACCGTTTTGGCTTGAATGTGGCACTAGAAGGTTTGCCCGAGCCGCACGCGCGCCAGCAGATCATCCGTCGCCGCCTGGCGTTCGACAGCGACCCGCAGGCCTTTTGCGCGCAATGGGCGGCCGCCCAGGCGCAACTGCGTGAGCGTTGCCAGCAAGCGCGCCACGCCCTTGCCTTGATTGCCTTGGACGATAAGGCCCTGGCCTGGATCACCGAGCGCTGTTATGCCGCCGGGGTCGATGGCCTGCGTGCTGACCTGGTCTGGCTGCGCGCTGCACGGGCGCATTGCGCCTGGCGCGGGGGCGCGGCCATAGAAGAAGCCGATGTGGACGCGGTGGCCGAGTTCGCCCTGCGCCATCGCCGCCGGGTGACGCCGCAGCAACAACAGCCGCCTTCGACACCGCCCGAGGCAGGCCAGCAGGGCGCAGACAATCAAGGCGGGCAGGGTGATTGGGGTGCGCTGCCACCTCAACCGGTAGTGAGTGGCGCGCGTCGCGAGGTGCCGAACTGGGCAAAAAAGCCCTGAGCATCCGCCCACGGCAGGCTCAAGGGGCGGATGCCAGACCACGCGTGGGCAAGCTGGCAGGCGCCAGCCGTGGCCGTGTGCGCAGTGCCGCGGCGGGCCGGGTGGCGTGGTTGCCGACCTTGCTCAAGGGGCGGCCCCGGCTGCGTGACGACCTGTGCTGGCAACAGCGCCAGGGCCAGGCTAACGAACTGTGGCTGGTGATTGTCGACGCATCTGCGTCAACCCGCCGCCATCAGGCACTGGCGCAGACCAAAGGCTTGCTGGCGGCGTTGTTCGACCAGGCATACCGGCAGCGCGCTCGGCTGGCCTTGCTGACCGCCAGTGGGCGGACACCGCAGTGGCAGCGTCACGGCCTGAAGGCCTCGGCAGCCCTGCAGCCCTGGTTGCAAGCGCTGGGAGCGGGCGGTGGTTCGCCGTTGATCGCTGCGCTGGAGCAGGCACGGCAGTGGCTGCAGACTCGGCAGCAGGCCCACCCCAATGAGGCTGTGCGTTGCCTGGTGTTCACCGACGGACGGCTGCAGCGCTGGGATGCCGTGCAGCCCATGCCGTGTGCCACGCTATTGGTCGACATGGAACTGGCGCCCGTTCGTCTGGGGCGCGCACAACAGTTGGCAGAACAACTGCAGGCGGATTATCAGCACCTGGAACAGTTCAAGGTTGTGGATTGAGTTACGGCGGCGGGGGAGGTTGCGACACTATGTCGCAATAACAAAAGTTGCGAGAGCCGCAACTTGAAAGTTGCGCAAGTGCGTGACAGGGCACGCACTTGGCGGGGTAATCGGTATTACTTCGGCATCGACCACGGTTGCAGGTCGTAACCTTTTTCGCACAGTTCGGCGCGCACTTCCTCGATCAGGCTGGCCCATTGCGCAGGGTCGGAATAAATGCGCGAGGACACTTGCTTGCTGCCGATGCGGGTGCTGGTCCGGTCGATCACTGCCAGGCTCAGCTCACCAGTACCGTTGGGTGCATCCCAGGCTACGCACTGGAAAGGTTCGAAGGCGTGGTCGGCAATCAGCAGTGCTTCGTTGACACGGAGCGGGGCATTCATGGTTCGGTCTCTCTATGGTCCCAAACATCGAAGTAAAGTCCGCGTTGCTTCAAAGTCGCCTCAATAATCGCGAAGTGCAGCGCGGGGTTATGTGTACTGATGCTCGTTGTCCGGGGGTAAGTCACACATTGGGTGTAAAAATTTTTGTCAGGGGCGAATCTGTTCACGCTTACGCCGCCATGTGATGTCGATAAAGTGCGAAAATTCCCGTCATGGATTGTAAAAAAATGATTCGGCAGACAGACGGTACTGGGCACCGTCAAGTTCGTTGCTACTGTTAATTGGGCGCCACAACTTGCTGTTTTACTTCACAAAACCAAACTCTGGCGCCAAGGAACGGTCATGCAGCAACCCGCTTCCCAACGCCGTTTGCTCATCGTCGACCCCTGCGACGACTGCCACCAATTGCTGCCGGGCCTGCGCAGTGCCGGCTGGGACGTGGACAGTTGTATCCTCGGCGCCGCGCTGGAGCACACCTGCGATGTTGGCCTGCTGCGCCTGCAGGCATCGCACCTGCGCCATCCCGACGCCGTGAAGGACATGATCAAGCGCAGCAATACCGAGTGGATTGCCGTGCTCAGCGCCGAGCAGTTGCGCATGCAGAACGTGGGTGATTTTGTCTGCGAATGGTTTTTCGACTTCCATACCTTGCCGTTCGATGTTTCCCGTGTGCAGGTCACCCTCGGGCGTGCCTTTGGCATGGCACGCCTGCGCGGCAAGGGCACGGCGCGGGTGGACGAGGCGACGCATGAGCTGTTGGGTGAAAGCCGCCCTATTCGCGAACTGCGCAAATTGCTGGGCAAGCTGGCGCCCACCGAATCGCCGGTGCTGATCCGCGGTGAGAGCGGCACAGGCAAGGAACTGGTGGCGCGTACCCTGCATCGCCAGTCACAGCGGCGCGATCAGCCGTTTATTGCCATCAACTGCGGGGCGATACCCGAACACCTGATTCAGTCCGAGTTGTTCGGGCACGAAAAGGGCGCGTTTACCGGCGCCCATCAGCGCAAGGCCGGGCGAATCGAAGCGGCCCATGGCGGCACCCTGTTTCTGGACGAGGTCGGTGACTTGCCCTTGGAGCTGCAGGCCAACCTGCTGCGGTTTCTGCAGGAGAAGCACATCGAACGGGTCGGAGGCAGCCAGCCGATCCCGGTGGATGTGCGGGTGCTTGCGGCCACTCACGTGGACCTGGAAAAGGCCATCGAACAGGGGCGCTTTCGCGAGGACCTGTATTACCGGCTCAATGTGTTGCAGGTGGTGACCGCGCCGCTACGTGACAGGCATGGCGACCTGTCGATGCTGGCCAGCCATTTTGCGCATTTCTACAGCCTTGAAACTGGGCGCAGGCCGCGCTCGTTCAGTGACCATGCCTTGGCAGCCATGGGGCGGCATGATTGGCCCGGCAACGTGCGCGAACTGGCCAACCGGGTGCGACGCGGGTTGGTGTTGGCTGAAGGGCGGCAGATTGAAGCGCCGGACCTGGGCTTGCAGATCGAGCAGGAACAGCAGCCGCTGGGGACGCTGGAGGAGTACAAGCACCGGGCGGAGCGCCAGGCTTTGTGTGATGTGCTTAACCGGCACAGCGACAATTTGAGCATCGCGGCGAAGGTGCTGGGGGTCTCACGCCCGACGTTCTATCGGCTGTTGCACAAGCACCAGATCCGCTGACAACAGGCCTTAGGCTGTGCATAGCTGCGACCTTGTGGGGGGGGTAAACCCGCCCCCACAGTTTCCTGATACCCCGATCGATCAGTGCGGGGCGCGGTGGATGGTCTTGAGCAGGTCTTCCGGGCTGATATGCCCCACTACCTGGGCCACCGCGCTGCCGGGGGTCGGCAGGTCGATGATGTGGCTCTTCATCTTGCCGACCACGTGCATCTCGCACGGCTTGCAGTCGAACTTCAGGGTCAGTACTTCGTCACCCTGAATCAGCTGCATCGGCGCGACCTTGGTGCGCACGCCGGTCACGCCCTTGGCCTGCTTGGGGCACAGGTTGAACGAGAAGCGCAGGCAGTGCTTGGTGATCATCACCGGCACTTCGCCGTGCTCTTCATGGGCCTCGTAGGCCGCGTCGATCAATTGCACGCCGTGACGGTGGTAGAAGTCGCGGGCCTTCTGGTTGTACACGTTGGCCAGGAACGACAGGTGCGACTCCGGGTACACCGGTGGTGGTGTGGTCTCGGCCTTGCGCCCGCCACGCGGGTGCGCCTTGACCCGGGCAGCGGTCAGCGCCTCGATGGCCTCACGGCGCAGGGCCTTGAGCTGCGAGTTGGGGATGAAGTACGCCTGCGGTGCATCCAGCTCGATGGCGTTGGCGTGGTACTGGGTTGTGCCCAATTGGCCCAGCAGGTCGTGCAACTGCTCCAGTGCCTGTTGCGGCTTGTTGGCCGCGCCGAACGGGCCGTCCAGGGCGACTTGCACGCTGACGCCTTCTTCACTGCTGACGGTCAGCATCAGGCGCTGCTCACGCAGTACTGCGTGCCACTCGACGCCCACCCGGCGCTCGGCCGAGGTGCGCTGCAAGGCTTGCTGCCAGTTGTGGTCGAGGTTGCGCGACAGCGGGTGGTTCGGCCGCAGCTTGTACAGGCCGTCGGGCATCTCGTTGGGTTCGACGCGGTAGCGGTAGCGCTTCTGGCCGTCTTCCTCGAATTCGCCGCGGGGTTCGGCGATGTTGGCGCGAAAACCCACCACCTCACGCTTGACCAGCACGTTGAGGCCGTCGCCGTTGGTCAGCGGCACATCGGTGATGACCAGCATGTCGCGCTTGTTGACCTTTTCCACCACACCCACCGGCAAGCCGGTGAAGGTCGGCGAGTCGAAGGCGCCGATGTCGATCTTGCGGTCGCTGACGAAGTAGTCGGTGCTGCCGCGGTGGAAGGTCTTGTCCGGGTCTGGGACGAAGAAGTGTTCGGTGCGGCCGCTCGAGGCACGGGCCAGGGCCGGGCGGTCTTCGAGGATGGCGTCCAGCTCTTTGCGGTAGTGGGCAGTGATGTTCTTCACATAGCCCATGTCCTTGTAGCGGCCTTCGATCTTGAACGAGCGCACGCCGGCGTCGACCAGGTCGCGCAGGTTGGCGGTCTGGTTGTTGTCCTTCATCGATAGCAGGTGTTTTTCGAAGGCAACCACGCGGCCCTGGTCATCCTTGAGGGTGTAGGGCAGGCGGCAGGCTTGCGAACAGTCGCCACGGTTGGCGCTGCGGCCTGTCTGGGCGTGGGAGATGTTGCACTGGCCGGAGAAGGCCACGCACAGCGCGCCATGGATGAAGAATTCGATGGCTGCATCGGTTTCGGCGGCAATGGCGCGAATCTGCTGCAGGTTCAGCTCGCGGGCCAGTACCAGCTGCGAGAAACCCGCCTGGTCGAGGAACTTGGCCCGTTCCAGGGTGCGGATGTCGGTCTGGGTGCTGGCGTGCAGCTCGATCGGCGGGATATCCAGCTCCATCACCCCCAGGTCCTGCACGATCAGGGCATCGACGCCGGCGTCGTAAAGCTGATGGATCAGCTTGCGCGCGGGCTCCAGCTCGTTGTCGTGGAGGATGGTGTTGATGGTGGTGAACACGCGTGCATGGTAGCGACGGGCAAACTCGACGAGTTCGGCAATTTCGCTGACTTCGTTGCAGGCGTTATGGCGCGCGCCGAAGCTCGGGCCGCCGATATAGATGGCGTCAGCGCCGTGCAGGATCGCTTCGCGAGCGATGGCCACGTCACGGGCAGGGCTGAGCAGTTCCAGGTGATTCTTTGGAAGGGACATGTCGTTATATTTTCGGGCGGTCACGGTTTAGGCGGGCATTGTAGCGGTGAAACGGGTTGGTGGCATCCCTGCGCTGCATACCCTGCTTGCGCAACCTGTGTGTGAGCGGCCTGGCCGGCGCCCCGGCTAGGCCGTTCACAAAGGGATCAGCGCTTGGCCGCCATCGCGGTCACTTCCACGCGCATGCCGTCGAACGCCAGCGATGCCACGCCAACGGCAGCGCGTACCGGCCACGGGTTGCTGAAGAAGCGCTGGTACACCTCGTTGAACGCAGCGCGGTCGGCCATGTCGGTGAGGTAGATGGTCAGGTGCAGCACGCGGTCCATGCCGCTGCCGGCTTTCTCCAGGGCCACTTTCAGCGCCTGCAGGGTACATTCGCTTTGCGCAACGATATCGCCCAGCTCAAGGCTGCCATCGGCGTGGGTTGGGATCTGGGTGGTGATCAATACGCCGTTGTACTCGGCGACGTCGGACGAAATGGAATCGGCATCCGGGTCGGGGGTGTAGGTGATGTCTGTATTTGCCATGGGAACGTTTGCCTTGCGACGGAAGGAAAACGGCAAGCCTACGCGAGCAAACGGCAGGGGTCGAGCCATGGGCAGTGGCGAATGCAGGATAAAAAGAAGGGCGCCTGTTGGCGCCCTTCCTGGTGTTGCTTAGGCTTCAGCGTCCCACGGACGATCGCCTTTCTCATCTTTGACGCGGGTCGGCAGGCCCATCACGTCCAGCGCCTTGAGGAACGGCTCGGCTGGCAGTTCTTCGACGTTGACCATGCGCTTGGCATCCCATTCGCCACGGGCGACCAGCAGGGCGGCAGCCACTGGCGGTACACCGGCGGTGTAGGAAATACCCTGGCTGTCGGTCTCGGCGTAGGCTTCTTCGTGATCCGCCACGTTGTAGATGAACACTTCGCGTGGCTGGCCGTCCTTGGTGCCCTTGACCAGGTCACCGATGCAGGTCTTGCCGGTGTAGCCCGGGGCCAGGGAGGCCGGGTCAGGCAGCACGGCCTTGACCACTTTCAGCGGGACCACTTCCAGGCCTTCGGCAGTCTTGACCGGTTGCTCGGAGAGCAGGCCAAGGTTTTTCAGCACGGTGAACACATTGATGTAGTGCTCGCCGAAGCTCATCCAGAAGCGCACGTTCGGCACGTTGAGGTTCTTCGAAATCGAATGCACTTCATCGTGGCCGGTCAGGTACAGGTTTTGCGAACCTACGACCGGCAGGTCGTCGGTACGCTTGACCTCGAACATGGTGTTGCTGGTCCACTGGCTGTTCTGCCAGCTCCACACTTGCCCGGTGAACTCGCGGAAGTTGATTTCCGGGTCGAAGTTGGTGGCGAAGTATTTGCCATGCGAACCAGCATTGACGTCGAGGATGTCGATCGAATCAATGCGGTCGAAGTATTGCTGCTGCGCAAGTTTTGCGTAACTGTTCACCACACCCGGGTCGAAACCGACGCCGAGAATGGCGGTAATGTTCTTTTCTTGGCACTCTTCGAGGTGTTTCCACTCGTAGTTGCCGTACCAGGGCGGTGTTTCGCAGATCTTGCCTGGTTCTTCGTGAATCGCGGTGTCCAGGTAGGCGACACCGGTATCGATGCAGGCACGCAGCACCGACATGTTGAGGAAGGCAGAGCCCACGTTGATCACGATCTGCGATTCGGTCTCGCGGATCAGTGCCTTGGTCGCCTCGACATCGAGGGCGTTGAGCGAGAAGGCCTGGATGTCGGCGGGTACCTTGAGGCTACCCTTGGCCTTGACGCTGTCGATGATGGCCTGGCATTTGGAGATGTTCCGTGACGCAATAGCAATACGACCGAGTTCGTCGTTATGCTGCGCGCACTTGTGGGCCACCACCTTGGCGACACCTCCTGCACCAATGATAAGAACGTTCTTCTTCAATTTATCCCTTGCTCCTTACTGAATGCCGGTCTTACGACAGGCTGGAAACGTAGTCTTCAAAACCGAACTCGCGCACCACTTCGACGCTGCCGTCGAGCTGCTTGACCGCGATGGAGGGCATTTTCAGACCGTTGAACCAGTTTTTCTTGACCATGGTGTAACCCGCCGTGTCGATGAACGACAGGCGATCGCCGATGGCCAATGGACGATCGAATTGGTACTCGCCGAAGATGTCACCGGCCAGGCACGATTTACCGCAGACCATGTAGGTGTGCCCGCCATCGTTGGGGGCCATCTTGGCGTTGAGGCGGTAGATCAGCAGGTCGAGCAGGTGCGCTTCGATCGAGCTGTCGACCACGGCCAGGTGCTTGCCGTTGTACAGGGTGTCGAGCACGGTCACTTCCAGCGAGGCGCTGTTGGTGATGGCGGCTTCGCCCGGCTCCAGGTAAACCTGCACGCCGTATTTTTCCGAGAAGGCCTTGAGACGCGCGCAGAACGCATCGACCGCATAGTCTTCACCGGTGAAGTGGATGCCGCCACCGAGGCTGACCCACTGCACCTTGTGCAACAGGTGGCCGAAGCGCTCTTCGATGTGGCTGAGCATCTTGTCGAACAGGCCGAAGTCACCGTTCTCACAGTTGTTGTGGAACATGAAGCCGGAGATTTGCTCGATGACCTTCTCGATCTTCTCCGGGTCCCACTCACCGAGGCGGCTGAACGGGCGGGCCGGGTCGGCCAGCAGGTAGTCGGAGCTGCTGACTTGCGGGTTGACGCGCAGGCCACGGACCTTGCCTTCGGACTGTTCGGCAAAGCGCTGCAGCTGGCCGATCGAGTTGAAGATGATCTTGTCGCAGTTTTCGAGCATTTCCTCGACCTCGTCGTCGGCCCAGGCCACGCTGTAGGCGTGGGTCTCGCCGGCAAACTTCTGGCGGCCGAGCTTGAGTTCGAAAAGCGACGAAGAGGTGGTGCCGTCCATGTATTGCTGCATCAGGTCGAACACCGACCAGGTGGCAAAACATTTGAGGGCGAGCAGCGCCTTGGCACCGGAGTGTTCACGCACGTAGGCGATCTTCTCCATGTTGCTCAGCAGCTTGGTTTTATCGATGAGGTAGTACGGCGTCTTGATCATTTAAAGGCCCCCGGCAAGGCCGGCCAAAAAAAGGACACGCATTGTGCCTTCACTTGCCGCAGACCGAAAGGGTAAGGCATGCATTTCGTCACTGTTGCAGACGTTGCGCAGGGTTTTTTCCGGTTGCGGCAGGCTCAGTAGATCAGGCTCATGTGACCGTCGTAATCATTGCCGGTACAAAACGGTCACCGCCAGGGGGGAGAGGCAGGCCTTAATCGGCCTGTTGCAACCAGGTGTGGATCTGCTCCAGCGTTGCGGTCGCACCGCCACAGACCACCACCAGTACGTTGCTGTAGCGGGCCAGGGTATCGGCCTCATAAGCCAGTGCCAGCGCAGCGCCACAAGCGGGCTCTACCAGTACCCGGTGGTCGAGCAAGAAGCGTTCACAGGCTTCAAGTGCCGCACGGTCGCTGACCAGGTGGCTGTGCACCGGGTGGCTGCGCACGCACTCCAACGCTTGGTCGGCTACGCGCTTGGCGCCCAGGGACGTTGCCACCGATGCGAGGCGCTCGAGTTCAACCGGGTGGCCTGCCTGCACGGCTGCATGCAGCGAGGCAGCGCCCGTGGTTTCTACCGCCAGCACCGGCACATCATCCCAGCCATTGCGCTTGAGGCCTTCGACCACACCACTGAGCAAGCCGCCGCCACCGACCGATAACACCACCGCATCGGGCTTGACCCTGCTGGCGGCCACTTCGTCGATCAGGCTGGCATGCCCGGCCCACAGCAGGGGGTCGTCGAAGGGGTGAATAAAGGCATCGCCGGTGCCGAGCAAGGTCTGCGCCAGCTCGTTGGCCTCCTGCCAGGAGCTGCCGTTCACCACCACATTGGCGTCTTCCAGGCGCAGCAGTTCCTTGGCGCGCTCGGTGGTGGTCTCGGGCACCACCACCGTCACCGGCACCCCCAGTTTGCGGCCGGCATAGGCCACCGCCAGCCCGGCGTTACCGCCGGACGACGAGACGAAATGGCGTGCGCCCCGGGCATGGTGAACTTCGCAGGCATGGCCCACGCCGCGCAGCTTGAACGAGCCGCAAGGCTGCAGGGCGTCCAGCTTGAGCCAGACCGTACGGCCAGCGGCCAGCGACAGGGGGCGGGATTCGATCAGGGGGGTCTGGATATGCAAGGTCATGGCGTGCTCCACAGGTCAGTCTTCACGGGCAACCGAAGGGCTCTCGCCGCGCAGTTGCTCCAGGTAGTTGTAAACGGTGTAACGGGTCACGCCGAGGGCGTTGGCGGCCTTTTCCACGCCGCCCTTGACGATGAACAGGCCGCGCTCCTGCATCACCCGCACGGCCTCGACCTTGGCTTGCTTGTTCATCCGGCCCTGGCCACTGCGCAACAGTGAGTTCTGGATGATCTCGCTCATCAACAATTCCATGTCTGCAGGTTCCTGGGGGGTGGTCGATGCAGGCGAAGCGCCCACTGGCTGCAACTGCTGCAAGAAGCTCAAGGCGGTGTCGAGGCCAGTGACATCGGTGTTGATGCACAGGCTGGCAAAGGGGTGGCCGCTGCTGTCGCGGAAGATGGCCGTGGCGCTGCGCAGGGTGCGGCCCTTGAGCGTGGTGGGGTAGTCGGGCAGCACCACAGGGTCGCAGCCGTGCCGTTCGGCGCTGGCTTGCATCAGTGCCTTGAAGCCTTGATCCTGTTCGGGGGCGGCGAGAATCGGGCTGCCGACGACGCGGCCGGAAAGGTGGCCGTTGACGATCGCCACGACGGAGCGCTCCGGGTGGTCGAGGTCGTGCAGGAGGATTTCCATGTTGCGGGCGGCAACACTGCCCAGGGCCTGGATGGCAGCCTTGAGGATGGTGAGGGTTAGCTGGCGTTCTTCGGGCGGGGAAAGCGGCATGAAAGCATCACCAATTTCAACGGTTTGTGCATTTTTACACACAAAGTTGAAATTGGCGATGCAGGTGCGAATTTACGCGCCCAGTGCTGGCGTACGCGGCGGGATCATACGGCGCGAGCCGGTTGCCTCGAACGCCGCGCCAAAGCTCAGCAGGTTGTTGTCGCTATAGGCACGGCCAGCGAAGGTCAGCCCCACTGGCATGCCGATATCGGCCATCACGCCCATCGGCACGGTCACTGTCGGTACACCCAGATGGCGGATAGCAAGGTTGCCGTTGGCCACCCAGATGCCGTTGCTCCAGGCAATGTCCGCCGAAGCCGGGTTGACGTCGGCATCTGCCGGCCCCACGTCGGCCACGGTCGGGAACAGCACCGCGTCCAGGCCCAGCTCGTCCATCCAGTCTTCCAGGTCCAGCTTGCGGGTTTTTTCCAGCCCGCGCAGGCCATCGGGCAAGGTCTCGATCTGGTCCCAGGTCTTCAGGCCGCGCTTGGCCATGTTGACGTATTCGTCCATGCCGGCGGCCAGGTCGTCCTCACGGTTGGGCAGGGTGCCTGGGTCGTGGGGGAAGATCTTCAGCCCTTCGACATCGGCCAGGCGGTTGAGCTTGGGGTCGTCGTTGGCGCGCAGGAAGTCATCGAAGGCCCAGCCCGACAGTTCCCATAATTCGTCATGCAGGAACGCTTTGCTGACGATGCCGCGGTTGTACACGGTTGGGGCGCCAGGGCGATCGCCTTCGCAGTTGGAGACCAGCGGGAAGTCCACTTCGAGCACTTCGGCGCCTGCCGCTTCCAAGGATTGGCGGGCCTGTTGCCACAGCTCGATGACGCTGTCGCGGGTGTTGATGCGCTGGCCGGTCGGGCCGCCGATACCTGGCTTCTCGGAGGTGCCGGCCTCGGGGTCGGCATTGATGTACATGCGCGGCACGCCGAAGCGCTTGCCCTTGAGTGCGCTGGCATCCACTGCCAGGTCCAGGTACGAGGCCGGGCGCACGGAGGAGGCGGCCGGGATCGCAACCCACGGCTGCAGGCGCCACAGGTCGCCGCGCTTGTCGGCGTCATCGGCCACCACGACCTCGAGGATTTCCAGCAGGTCGGCCATGGTACGGGCATACGGCACCACCACGTCCATGGTCGGCGTCAGCGGCCAGTTGCCACGTACCGAAATCACCCCGCGCGAAGGGGTATAGGCGCACAGGCCGTTGTTGGACGCAGGGCCGCGGCCGCTCGACCAGGTTTCTTCGGCCAGGCCGAAGGCGCTGAAGCTGGCGGCGGTGGCAGTACCGGCACCGTTGGACGAGCCCGAGGCGAAGGGGGCGGTCAGGTAGTTGGAGTTGTAGGGGCTCTCGGCCCGACCATACACACCCCGCTGCATGCCCCCGTTGGCCATGGGCGGCATGTTGGTCTTGCCCAGGCACACGGCACCGGCGGCCCGCAGGCGCTCGATGGTGAAGGCGTCGCGCTGGGCTACCAGGTCCTTGAAGGCGGGGCTGCCGGAGGCGGCGGTGAGGCCTTTGACCAGGTAGCTGTCCTTGGCGGTGTAGGGGATGCCGTCCAGCGGGCTCAGCGGCTGGCCTTTGGCGCGGCGGGCATCGGAGGCTTCGGCCTCCTTGAGTGCGTCTGGGTTGCGTACCACCACAGCGTTGAGCGCGGTCGGCGTATTGGCGCCATCGTAGGCGTCGATACGCGCCTGGTAGGCCTTGACCAGCTCGACCGCTGTGGTGCGGCCCGACTCGAGCGCGTCGCGCAGCTCGGCAATGGAAACCTCGGTTACCTCGATCATGCTTTCACCAAAAATTTTTGCAGGTGGGGGCTAGTGCGAGGAGTGTACAAGAAGGCATTGGTGTACGCAGGTTTGCGCAGGGGCAAATGGTTTTATGCAGGCAGGCATTGTCGGGGCCGCACGGCGGCCCCGGGCAGTCAATCCAGGTCTGCCGCCGAGTGCCGCTCAGGCACCTGGCTGGCCTCGTCACCCCAGGTGCGATTGACCCGTGTCCCGCGTTGCACTGCGGGGCGTTGGGCGATCGCTTCGGCCCAGCGTTGCACATGGGTGTACTCGTGCACCGCTAGAAACTCCGCCGCGCCGTAAAGATTGCCGCGCACCAGTTCGCCGTACCACGGCCACACGGCGATATCGGCGATGCTGTACTCATCACCGCCCAGGTAGCGGCTTTCGGCCAGGCGGCGGTCGAGTACGTCCAGTTGGCGCTTCGCTTCCATGGTGAAGCGGTTGATGGCGTACTCGAACTTTTCCGGTGCGTAGACATAGAAGTGGCCAAAGCCGCCACCCAGGTACGGCGCAGCGCCCATCTGCCAGAACAGCCAGTTCAGGCTTTCGGTACGTGCAGCTGGGGTCTTGGGCAACAGTTCTCCGAACTTTTCTGCGAGGTACAGCAGGATCGCCCCCGACTCGAACACCCGCACCGGTGGCTCGACGCTGCGGTCGAGCAGGGCGGGGATCTTCGAGTTGGGGTTTACCTCGACGAAGCCGCTGGAGAACTGGTCGCCCTCGCCGATGCGGATCAGCCAAGCGTCATATTCGGCGCCGCTGTGGCCCAGGGCGAGCAGCTCTTCAAGGGCTATGTTGACCTTCACGCCATTGGGCGTGGCCAGGGAGTACAGCTGCAAAGGGTGCTTGCCCACTGGCAGCGCCTTGTCGTGGGTTGGCCCTGCAACCGGGCGGTTGATGCTGGCGAATTGGCCACCGGAGGCCGCGTCATTGCGCCAGACCTTGGGTGGGGCGTAAGGGGGCTTGCTCATGGGGTGCTCCTTGAATGCCGCGAAAGGGTCAGCTAAAGACGTTGACCTGCATCTATGCCACGGGTTCGTGGAAAAGCGCAATTGCATAGGGCGCTGGCGCTGGCTGCATGGCGCGTTTTTCATCCAGTTTTCATCTGTCATTGCCGGCAGCAGCCTTATGCTGGCGCTATCCCTTCGCCCTGCACGGAACAGCCGGCCGATGAACATCCCTCGCTGCTTGCTGGCGCTGGTCCTGCTCGGCGGCCTGTTGGCCCAGGCCGAAGCCGCGCCGTGGGTCGCCGGCCTGCACCACATGACCCTGACCGACCCCGTCGATGACCAGCCCATGCAGGCGCTGGCGTTTTACCCTGCCATTGGCGCCACCCGCAGCAGCCGTATCGACGGCTACCCGGTCGATGTCGCCGAAGAAGCCCCGGTAGCGCTGGGGCAGTTCCCTTTGCTGGTGCTCTCCCACGGCAATACCGGCAGCCCGCTGGCCTTGCATTACCTGGCCACCGCTCTGGCGCGCCAGGGGTTCGTGGTGGTGGCGGTCGTGCACCCGGGTGACAACGCGCGCGATCACAGCCGGCTGGGTACCCTCAGCAACCTGTATGGCCGGCCGCTGCAGGTCAGCGCCGCGATCACGGCGGCCCGTGACGATGCGCTGCTGGGGCCCTACCTGAACGATGGCAAGGTCGGTGTGATCGGTTATTCGGCGGGGGGCGAAACGGCGCTGATCGTGTCGGGGGCGCAACCCGACCTGGACCGTTTGCGCCAGTACTGCCTGGAGCGCCCCGGCGATGCCGACGCCTGCAAGACCCATGGCGTGCTGATTGCCGACCGCAGCGAGCTGGCGCCCGAGGCCGACTCACGGGTGGGGGCGGTGATGCTGATGGCGCCTCTGAGCCTGCTGTTCGGCCGTCATGCGCTGGCCGGGGTGCATATTCCGGCATTGATCTACAGCGGTGACAGTGACCAGTTGGTGGCTGTGGACCGCAACGCCGAAGCCTTGGCCCGCAAGCTGCCCATCACACCGGATTACCGCCTGCTGGCCGGCGCCGGGCATTTTGTGTTCATGGCGCGCTGTGACGATGAACAGCGCGCGCGCATGCCGGCACTGTGCAAGGACGCGGACGGCGTCGACCGCCGGCATATTCACCACTCGCTGCAACGCGACACCGCAGCCTTCTTCAGCCAGACCTTGGGCGCGCCAGCGCTGGACCAGCGCTCAGCCGCGTCGGCTGCGCCGCGCCAACAGCAGCGTTAAGCCAACGCCCAGCAGGGCGAGCAGGGCTGCGACGCAGAAGATCGAGGCATAGCCCAGGTGCACGGCCACCGCGCCCATCACCGGGCCAGCGATGGCCAAGGCCATGTCGAAAAACACCGCATAGGCACCCAGCCCTGCGCCGCGGCTGCTGCTGGGCACCTGCTTGATGGCCTCGACGCCCAGCGCCGGGTACACCAGCGACAGGCCGAAGCCCGTGAGCCCGGCGCCTGCCAGTGCCCAAGGCGGCGAGGGCGCCAGCCACAGCAGGCCCAAGCCGACCACCTCGGTGGCCATGCACACCACCGCCACGTTGTAGCCGCCAAACCGGTTGACCGCGTTGACGAACATCAGCCGCGAAATGATGAAGCACACCCCAAAGGCACTCAGGCACCAAGCCGCACCGGCCCAACCGCGCTCCAGGTAATAAAGGGTGACGAACGTGGTCAGTGTGCCGTAGCCGATCGACGCCAGGGTGAGGCCCAGGCCGCAGGGCGCAACCCGGCTGAATGCCGACCAGAACGCCAGCCGCTCGCCACGCACCACCACCACGTCTGGCCGTTTGCGCAGCACCAGCAGGGCAAATAGCGCCAGCACCAGCAAGGTCGGCCCCAGCACGCTGAAGTCCAGGCCATCCACGGCCAGCACACCCACCGGCGCGCCAATGGCAATGGCGCCATATGATGCGATACCGTTCCACGAGATCACCCGGGCAGTGTGCTCCGGGCCGACCTGGCTGATGCCCCAGCTCAAGGTGGCCACACCGATCAGCCCCTGGGCGATGCCCAACAGCAAGCGACCGCCCAGCAACAGCGCCAGGCTCAGCAGCGGCATCGTCAGCGTCCATGCCGATAGCAGGGTCAGCACCCCGCAACTGGCGATGCCCAGCAAGCCGAAGCGGATCGCCTGCTTGCCGCCAAGGGTATCCGCCACCCGCCCGGCGAACGGGCGGCTGAGCAGGGTGGCCAGGTATTGCAGGCCAATCGTCACCCCCGCGATCACCGCGCCAAAGCCGAGCTGGTCGTGCACATAGCTGGGCAGCACCGCGATCGGCAGGCCGATGCAGAGAAAGGCAATGAACGTATAGAAGACGATCGACAGGATCTGCAGGGTGATGTTGAAGGTGTTGCTGGCGGGGGCGGGTTGTTGCGCGGTCATGGGCTCGTTCGCGGGCAGGCGGTGGGGCGTTGTTTCATCATGGCCGCTGCGCGAAGGAAATGAAAGCAGGCTAACGAATTATTCGTTGAGTGTATCGAGCGCTGGGAAACCCGCTTCCACATCGTGGCAGCGGGTTCACCCGCGAAGAGACCGGCCTGGCCAGCTCAAAAGGGCCAGGCCATCTCAGCTACCTCAGACCACGACGCCCTGGCTACGCAGGTAGTCGTCATAGGTGCCGCTGAAGTCGACGACACCGTCCGGCGACAGCTCGATGATGCGGGTGGCCAGCGACGACACGAACTCACGGTCGTGGCTGACGAACAGCAGCGTGCCTGGGTAGTTTTCCAGCGCCAGGTTCAGCGCCTCGATCGACTCCATGTCCAGGTGGTTGGTCGGTTCGTCCATCACCAGCACGTTGGGCTTTTGCAGGATCAGCTTGCCGAACAGCATGCGGCCTTGCTCACCACCGGAAATCACCTTCACCGACTTGAGGATCTCGTCGTTGGAGAACAGCATGCGCCCGAGGGTGCCGCGGATCACCTGCTCACCGGAGGTCCACTGGCCCATCCAGTCGAACAGGCTCAGGTCGTCTTCGAAGTCGTGGGCGTGGTCTTGGGCGTAGTAGCCCACTTCGGCGCTGTCGGTCCACTTCACCGAGCCTGCGTCCGGCGTCATCTCGCCTACCAGGGTGCGCAGCAGGGTGGTTTTGCCGATACCGTTGGGGCCGATGATCGCAACGCGTTCGCCAGCTTCGACGGTGATGTCGAAGTTCTTGAACAGCACTTTGTCGTCGAAGGCCTTGGCCATCTTCTCGACCACGACGGCCTGGCGGTGCAGCTTCTTGGTCTGCTCGAAGCGAATGAACGGGCTGACCCGGCTCGACGGCTTGACCTCGGCCAGCTGGATCTTGTCGATCTGCTTGGCCCGCGAGGTGGCCTGCTTGGCCTTGGAGGCGTTGGCCGAGAAGCGGCTGACGAAGGTCTGCAGCTCGGCAATCTGCGCTTTCTTCTTGGCGTTGTCCGACAGCAGTTGCTCGCGCGACTGGGTCGCTGCGGTCATGTACTCGTCGTAGTTGCCTGGGAACAGGCGCAGTTCACCGTAGTCCAGGTCGGCCATGTGGGTGCAGACGCTGTTCAGGAAGTGCCGGTCGTGGGAAATGATGATCATGGTGCTGTTACGCGCCGTGAGGATCGTTTCCAGCCAGCGGATGGTGTTGATGTCCAGGTGGTTGGTCGGTTCGTCGAGCAGCAGCACGTCCGGGTCCGAGAACAGCGCCTGGGCCAGCAGCACACGCAGCTTCCAGCCCGGCGCCACTTCGCTCATCGGGCCGAAGTGCTGTTCCAGTGGAATACCCAGGCCCAGCAGCAGTTCACCGGCGCGGGATTCGGCGGTGTAGCCGTCCATCTCGGCGAATTCGGTTTCCAGCTCGGCGACGGCCATGCCGTCTTCCTCGGTCATTTCCGGCAGCGAGTAGATGCGATCGCGCTCGGCCTTGACCTTCCACAGCTGGCCGTGGCCCATGATCACGGTGTCGATCACGGTGAATTGCTCGTAGGCGAACTGGTCCTGGCGCAGCTTGCCGAGGCGGGTGTTCGGCTCGAGCATGACCTGGCCACCGGACGGCTCGAGGTCGCCGCCGAGGATTTTCATGAAGGTCGACTTGCCGCAACCGTTGGCGCCGATCAGGCCGTAGCGGTTGCCGTTGTTGAATTTGACGGAAACGTTTTCAAACAGCGGCTTGGAGCCGAACTGCATGGTGATGTTAGCGGTGGAGATCAAAGGGCTTACCTATCAGTAACTTACGACGCTGGGCTTTCAGCTGATACCGATTTGATACCAATCTTGAGTTTTTCCAGCTCGCTCCAGTCGGAGCTTGAGTTAAGCCAACGGGCATACGTCGACAGCAGCATCTGAACGCTGTGACCCAGCTGTTGGGCGATAAATGCGGGGTTGAGGCCGGACATTAAGCATATTGTCGCATAGGTGTGACGGCAGTTGTATGGGGGGCGACGTCTGATCCCCAATTCATTCAGCACAGGCACCCACTGTTTGTGGAGGTCGGAGGTCTGTTTCACGTACTCGGCGTTCTTCGACGGCGGGAACAGGAACGGTGTTTCGGTCACCGCTCCCTTGCCATCCCTCCGGCGATCCGCGTACTGCCGGGCAAACTGAATCGCACGCAAGGCCCGATCGTTCAGCAGCACGAACCGGTCCCTGCCAGTTTTCGTCCTTTCTTCAACCTCGCCCAGAGCGACGGTTCTCTTGACGTGTACTGTCCTTCTCTCCATGTCGATCACGTCCCAGCGCACGGCCAGGGCCTCAGACAGGCGGAGCCCGGTGAAAAACATGAATTCAAACAGAGCGGCGTAGATGAGGCTGGGCCAGTGCTTGTGCTGGTAATGCTTGTCGATGATGGTATTGGCTTCCGCCAGGCTGAATGGGTCAATCTCCTTCTTCGACCGCTTCGGCAGTTCGATTAGCTCGGCGGGGTTCTTGACTAGCAGGCCCTCCCGGGTCGCTGCCGCAAGGATCGTCGACAATCGGGTGATCGCATTGCGCTTCACGTTTGCCGAGGTCCACTCGGTTTCAATGATGACGCGGCGGAGGAGGTTGGTCGTGATCAGGTCGACACGGACCATGGCCAGTCGTGGTACCCAGTAGAGGTTCAGGGCGCTTTTATAGTTGTTGTGCGTGCCCCGGGTGATTTCCCGGCTGTCGAGCCAGAGCTGTGCATATTCGCCGAAGGTCGGCTTACCGCCGACCGCAGCCTGTGAACTCGGGAACAGCTCTGCGTACTTGTCCTGGTCAAGGAGGCCGAGTTTGTTGAGACTGGTTACCTGATCGCGAAGGTTGGATGCAGCCTTGATCCCTTTTTGTGTCGGGGGATAGGGGAGCGTTTCGCATCGACGGATACCGTCCCATGTGAAACGAATGCGGAGGGAGTTGCGGAAGATTTCGACCCCACGGGGTAAACCCATTGGCTTTCCAGCCATTCGTCATACCTCTTTTTGCTGTAGATGATCCGGCCGCCGTGCTTCATCCAGACGCCTGCGGGTATCTTCCCATCCAAGCGCCGATGCTCCAGTGAGCGTTTAGTGCAGCCGATCAGTTCGGCCATTCGCTGTTCGGTGACTTTGTCAACGTCACCGGTAGTTTCGGTTTCCATGGATGGTCTCCACGCCGCCGTTGGCAGCAGGTCGGTGGTCAGAGAGGGGATTTGGCCAAGACTGCGTCAGTAGCCTTGAGAGCGACCTGGGCGTCATCGACGTAAGCCGGATCGAAGCCACCGGCGTAGTGAATCACCCGCTGGCAGGCGTCCAGTTCTTTGCGGACCAGTCGGAGCGCCTGAATCAGCTCTTCCTGCAGTGCCCTCTCAGCCCGGCCGATATCCCAGAACCGCTGACCCCAATGCCCCTCGGGCGGCTGGTTGATGCTCTGTTTCCCGGCAGCCATGGCGCCTACGGCTACATCGCATATCCCGCGCTTGTAGGCGTTGTCACCATCAAGGCTAAGGCCGCCCCGCCGGCGTATGGTGTTCAAGACCTCGTCTGTATCGACGCCGGGTCCCTTGAGGAGGATGTCTTGCTCTGGCTCACCCGGGGTGTAGATCACTAGTGACAGCTTGGCTTCGGCCGTCAGCTGGTTGCTGATTTTTACCAGTGCATCATTGGCGACTTCGTGGAATCGGTTTATTGCAGACATAGGTCATCCTCGCCCGGCAGCCGTTGCCGCCGGGGTTTGTTGAAGGAGGGGGAGTTACTTGGTCAGTTCGTGGCCAAATTGCACTCGGAAACCTGAGGCACTGCGGTGGCCACCACCGCCGTACTGCTTAGCGATTTCCGAGACGTCTAGGCCATCATCATTGCTGCGCAGGCTGAAGACTCGGCCTTCCGGTGTATCCCAGTAGCAGGCTGCGAACGGCTCGCCTTGCGACATCAGGTGGCCGGCGTCGCTGGTGAGCGTGTAGGGCAGGCTGGCCACAGGCACATCGTGACCGGCGATGACCAGGCGGCGCTTGGTCACAGCCACCAGCTCGGCAACGTCCTTCTGGTGCTTTCGCTCAATCGCGGCGCCGTCCGCGCGGAGGGTCTGCACATCAGTCGCCATGAGCGTGTCCCAGACTTCGAAGTCGTAGGGATAGCTAAATAGGTTGGCCTGAATCTCGCGGGTTCCATCCAAATGGAACAGCCACAGGTCCCTGTCCTCGATGTGGCGCAGTAGCATTGGCGGCTCCTGCCCGGGGAAGAAGTGGTCCCAGGCCAGCATGGCGCCGCTGCGGTTCATGTCGAAGCAGCAGGCGATAGCCGGGGAGTTCTGCGAATTCATGAAGATGTGCGCGCTTTCCCAGCCCAGCGCGACCGTGCCGTCGGCGTGCCGGCCATCGTGCCGAACGCCAGCGTGGAAGGGCGGGAACTTACCCAGGTCCTCGGCCGCCGACTTGTGATGATCCAGAATGATGATGCTGTGAGCCTTCCAGCTCAGTCTGGCCATGACTTCGTACTTGTAGCTGAAGTCCACGATGATGACGTCCTTGCCTTCAACGTCAGGCGGTTCCTGGCCGTGCACGCCGGCAACGAACTCAACCTGGTCGCCCAAGGCCTTGCGGACGACCCAGGCGCCGCCGAAGCCGTCAGCGCAGTTGCCATGGTAGATGCACATCGTTTTGCCTTCAGACATAGAGGTTCCTCGCCCGCACACAGGGGCGGGCACGCATGTTTAAATAGTGCCCCCAAAACAAGGAGCATTGAAATGGCAAAGGAAGCCAGGAAGCCATTTGGCTACGTAGCGGTCACGCTCATGCCGACGGGCATCGGGTTCGTTATGGGAGGGCTGCTGTCAGATCAGCCTGCATTCATCTACAGCGGCCTGGGCATGGCTATACCTGGGGTGTTGCTAGCCGCGACGCACTTCTGGACGACCCGTCGGCGGGCTTGAGTAGTAGGGGAGGGGTTACTTCGGCTCGGGACTGGCTTTACGCTTGCGATCGGCCATGACGAACTCTTTCGACATGCTGGCGAGGCCGCCCACCACGTCCTCGGGCAGGAGCGCGTTATTGCAGTGAGGGCAAAGCGGAGCCATCTTCGTGCTGCGCCAGGCTTCATCCATAACCTTCGCGGCGCGGCTGCGGATCTGGAATTTCTCGGCCTCGGCCAGTTCGGCCGCGCGCCGATTGATCCTGTTTGTTCCGGCGCTGAACACTTCCACCAGGCCGAGGAAGGCGTCGAACGGCTCGACTTCTGCTTCGCAGTCGCTGCACCAGACGCGCCGCTCCTTGTCGTCGTAGACCAGCTTCTTGTGTCGGCAGGCGCAGGCAGGTCGACGAGTGAGCCCTCGTGCAACTCGCAGGTCCTCAATCTGGACGACCTTCACGCCGTAGATGTAATCCTGCGGTTCGATTGGTGCGTCGCTCATCGCGGCCCCCTATAGATCAGGTAGGCCATGTACATCAGGGGTAGGGTCATAGAAGGTGTCCTCCGGCATCCAGCAGGGCGTCTCGATCTTGCCGAAGCTGATCGCGCTCTCTGATCGGGGCCTTGATTGCGGTTGAAATGTTGCGGTGCCCAGCTCGATGGTGATGGCAACGCATATAATGCGTTAGGGATCACCTCAGCCCGGCTTTTGGCCGAGCCAAACCCGCCTGGAACGGCACCACGCCGGACGGGCTATCACTCAGGGAAATGAGAACAATGAAGACCGCTATCAAGGCCGGTATCGCAGGCGCGGTGCTGGTAGTAGTGGGCGCAGCCCACGCCGAGCTGCACGGGGAAGAAGCAGAGAATGCAGCACGGGATGCAGCGGTGCGTCAGTACGCGGCGAAGCTGGAGGCCGATTGGCAGCAGTGCTTGAGGAAGCCGGAGACCAAAACCACCCAGGATTCAGGTCTTTGCGCATATGCAATGCGGGAGGCGGCTAAGGATGCGGTGAAAGAGAAGTACCAGAAGGCTTTTGCCAGCGCACAGGAGGACGTCGACAAAGGGTGGCTCCCGAAAAATGTACCGGCCATGATGCCCCAGGCGCAGGCAGCGTGGGAGCAGTTCGTAGAGGCAGATTGCGGTGTGGTAGGTGCTCTCATCACTGGGACCGCGAGCGCTACCTATCAGACTGTGTGCAAGTACAAGCACCAGATACAACGTCTCCACGACCTGGACCAATGGTGATTTTGATGGTGATTGATAGGCGCAGGTCGTCGTAGTCAGGCCAGTCGCCCGATTTCGCCGCCTCGATGATTTCTCCGAAAGTTTTCATGGCTTGTCTCCAGCGGCCAGGGCCTCAGCCTTCAGTGAGGCGTACGCCACGCCATCCAACGCGCTGTCCTCGTGGTATTTGTTGGGGTTCTGCCACTGGCGCACGTCCTTGACGATCTGCATCAGCAGCCAGCCTTCTGCTTCGGTGAGATCGCGGCCGGTTATGGCGTTGAAGGCTTGGACCGTCTTCACCATGCTGCGAGTGCCGTCCGGTGCGTCGTACTGCTTGCCGCGCTCGGCCTGCACGTCGATGGCGGCCTGCAGGAAGTAGGTGGACGTCTTTGCTTCGATCAGGTCGGTCATGGCTGCACCTCGGGAAGCTCTGGGAATGAGGCTTCAGCTTCGGTGCGGAACTTGATATCGCTGGAGTCACCGTGGCGACCTTCCGACCAGGTGATTCGCTTGCCGCAGTAGCAGCCGGTCACCTGGGCCAAGTCGAAGTTCTGCCGAAACTCCATAGAAATACCGGTCATGCCGTGCTGGCGCGCCAGGGCGACCACAGCCTGCGCAAATTCAACATCTTGATCAGTTACTGCGTTCACAGCTGATACCTCTCATCAATCCAGCGCCCAGGCGCCAGAGCGGGTGTAGGTTCAGGTTGGGTTTCGTGCGGGGAGAGCTGGCGCTCGTTGCCGGCCTGGTCTGGGCCACGCAGCATCCAGTCGGGTAAACAGGACAGGCCGCTTGCCGCGCCGGCACCGCCGCCTGCTGATCACTTCCAGCAGGTCACGGCTCGGGCGTCGTCATGCTCAACAGTTGTGCCACGCATTGGATTGTCCAGCTTCTGTCGCGCAGCCTGCGCTGGCGTCAGCTTGCAACGTCACGCGGTGTCAGAATCAAGCTGTTGGAGGCATAGCCTTCTCCAGAATCCTGTGTAAAACCCGACGTAATACGTCGGGTTTTCTTTGTGGCTCATTCGGAAAACTATTCACTAGCCTGTTTGGCTATGTTGTCTTGAATTTCGGCTAGCTATGAGCTAATAGCTAAATGAGATCATATGGCATGGATGGGATATGAATGAGAGCAATTCTGTTATTGACTACGGCAGTTACGTTGATTGGATGCTCAACTGGCCAAAACCAGAACGAGTACGCAGCCAATTTATCGGACGATTCCCCTCCAGTTTTTAGCATTGCAGAGCAGAACGATCTAATTGATGAGCGACTTCAGGTGTGCATGGACTTTTTCGGAGTCAAATCTGCTGAAGCCTCAAAAAGGGCAAGGGGCGCCTGGAGCTGGACATTAGTTGGTCTATTTTCTGGGGCAGTGATTGCGCCTGCACTAACTGCCGCAAACGCAGCTGCTAACGCTGGGATGATTGCTGGTTTTAGCGGTCTTTCCGGAGCCTCTGCGGTGGCAGTCAACAATGCAAATGCTTTGGGTATTGGTCCGTCCTCAAGTATCAACGGGCTGCTCGCGGTGGGGGCGGCAGTTCGCGAAGACGTTGCTACGGCGTCAGACGTGAGTCAGCCTTTCCCTGTCCGGTCGGCTGCAGCCGGAAGAACAACATCTAAGTGTGCAAACCCGTATTTGGTAGCAAATTATGTTACCGGGATTGGTAGCGAGTCGATCGAGACGAAGTTGAATGCCCTAGATCAAAAAAATGCTGCCTTGAACGAAACACTACAAAAGATTCAAAAAGAGCAAGAAGAGTTAAAGAAACTTAGAAGGTAAGTTCTCAAGCTGCCAAGACTGAGGTGTATCAGTCCTCCGTATCAATTCCAATGGCTCGCCATAACGGCGGGCCTTTTCTTTTTCCGCTCCCCGCAACGGGAGGAACTGAGATGGCCCATATGCCACCTGAGAAAGACCCATCCTTCTGGGTGCTGGTTCTTACCGCCCTGAGAGAGAACGGCCTTGCGATGGGCCTGACATTCGCCCTGACCTGGTTACGCATTCAGTTCGACGGCAAGGAAACCCGCCCAGTTCGCCAGCTGATTGAGGCCACGCTTGGCGCGTTGATCGTGATGGTGGTTGCCTGACTGTGAAAGAGTTTTCGGTATAGCAAGGCAGAGGTGCTGCTGATGGACCTGCGGCAACCAGGTGAGTTTTCAGAGGACTTGTTTGCGCTCAAGCAATCGCTGGCATGTGACCGACTGATGCAGGTGATGGATGACATCAACGAGCGCTGGGGGAGGGGGACAATGCGAGCCGCCAGCGTACCGGCGACACCGGACTGGGGAATGAGGAGGGAGATGATGAGCCAATCCTATACGACGCGGATCGATCAGCTGTGGACGGTCAAGTGTTGAGCTTGCCACCGGCCTGGCTGGCCGAACTCAATGATCAGCCCGCTCTGGTAGCCGATCCCGATGGCAGGGCCGCAGTGCTTGCCGAACTCGCGATTTCCGCGCACCGACGTAGCGACGTTGACACAGACCAGTTGGCCGACATGCTTGAGTTTGCCGAGGCGGCTAGGCTGTGGGCGCTGATTGAGGATGAAGAGGCAGCTTGAGCCGCCGAGCGGGCTCGGCAGTGAGGGAGAGCTGTCTAAAACTGCGAAAAAGGATCTCGGTTTTGCTGGGGGAAAATTGTCGAAACTGTTGGAACAGTATTAGACGTGCTCGATTCACAGGCCGCTGATGGCGCGGACTGTGGTTGATTTCTTACGCTACTGCTGCATTACCGGAAACTCGTGAGATGCGTGATCACAAAAGGTGCTGGAAGGATGGGAAGACCAGATCTGAAAACATCAGCATGTCATCTCTGTTTCGCACAACGAGCCGTTCGATTGGCTTGTTCTCAGTTAGTGGCCACAGCCTTTCGGCCAGTGTATCCCGTAACCCGACTTCAACAAGAATCTTCGAGATGGTGGCTTGTGATTTGGCTCCCAGAACGAAGAAGACAGCTCGGCCTACGCTCAATGTATAGAGATAGAAGGACATCCCCGGCGCTGACGCGACATGACCCCTCCGATACCTCATAAAGCTGTTGTGGTCGAACCCACTTTCACAAAGCCACACATAAGTACATGGCGGTGGTTCGTAGCTGTCTCGTAGGTGAGGGAAATGCTCGTCCGGAAAGCCAGGAACGCCATCTCTGTGTAGGAGAGAGTAGACGCCCGCTGTCTTCACGGCCCAGCGGGCTAATGCCAGTCGCCGATTTTCGGGCGGGCTAACCGTCCTTCCGTAGAGAAGATCTAATAGGCTGCCCTCGACCTCTTCCTCGAGCGCGTTCATCCAGCCCCCATTGCATTGCTCGCAAACGGAGTTAACAGTTCTATCAAATGGCCCTTGTGGAATCAGGCGCCTGGAAAGCGATGACGATCCGTCTGTGGTGGAAACTCTGCTTGCCCATTCCACGCTTCTCTCAATCGGTGGAAAGGTATCATTCAGCTTGTCGCGTAGGATATGTTCGTTGCTGAACTTGATGTCAGGTGATGATCTGCAGCAGAAGGGGCATGCTTTGGGCATCAGTGGATCCGTCCGAGTGGATGGTATTCAGAAATCACATCATCATAGGATATAGCCTTAAGTACGCAAATTTTCCGTAACGACAGGTAACGCTATAGGGCGCTCTATTCCATGTACAGTGGCGCTCGATCAAGGTCGAAAATCAATTCCAAAACTGAAACGAGCACCCTGGCAGTATGCGGACTGTAGCCGTGCCGTTTCGTCTTTGTTTTGGAATCGATTTTTCGGTACAGTCCAAATGGAATGTGGCTTTATCCCACGGTCTTGAAAACCGCTGCCAAGCAACAGTCTTACGACATCGGCGGGATCAGCAGGTACAGCGATTGGCTCCTATCGATCCGAATCTGACATCGAAAAGCTACTTTTGACAAGCTGAACGAGCGGGTCAATGTTATTTCTCGGTTGCCGACTTGTAGGAGCCTTTCCTCGTCTGCACCTGCTTTTGTTACTCTACCTCCCATAGTAACAAGCACACTTCACCCTGCTCACCATCGCTTAAGCATTTTTTAGCGTCCGGCGCTGCCCAGAAGGGCATACCCTCAAACCAGTAGGCCCACTTGGCCTGAAGGTCTGTTTCTACATCGCTACACAGCAAGATCAACTGAACCTTTCGAACTTTTGGCCCAACGGCACCTTGGAGTTTTCTCCGGTCCTCTAGAATCTTAGTTTTCCATTTGTTTAGCGTATAGGCATGGACCAGCGACGTTTCCACCAACCAGCTTGTGCCATCCTTCGCCCAAATCGCGAGGTCGCCTAATTGGGAAGATGAAGATGCGTGCTCGGCAAAATGTCTCTTATAGCCTGGCTTGGGATTGCACTCGAATTCTCGAGCGGTAAAAGCGATAAATTGTTCCCAGTTGAACCACTCTTCAAACGAGTAGCCTGTGCCCGCAAAGCGCGTGATGTCACGGGCCTTGGGGCTAAAGTGGTCCTCCAGGATCTGAGCGAGATCGTCCAACGCCATGTGCATCGTCCTTGTATTTCTGACGGGGAGTCATTCTGCCATCACAGCACTGAGTGTCCAAGCCGTCGCCGCCGGTTACAGCGTGAGCCCGTGTGCCGCAACGGCATGAGCTGGCTTACCGGCGATGAGGTCGTCACTAACAACAGTTCCAAAACTGAAACGGCGACCCTTGTAGAATGAGGGTTACAGCCCGGTAGAACTCGATTCGTTTTGGAACTGATTTCCTAGCCAAACCAGCTTGAGGCTGCAATTCTTCTATCGGATTGCAAATCCGGGAAACGGCTTGGCCTGGGCCTCGAAACTGGAAGCCATTCTTGGGCCAATTCTTGGGCCAATGCATGCGTTTTTGTGCGTTCTTGAGAGGCTGAAACCCCCGGAAACACTGCACTCAACACCGCTCAAAACCGCAAAATAATCGCATGGTGGTGTGGGCAAGAGAGATCTAGTTAGTACCGATCATGACCGGGCCTATACCGGAGCTGGAGAAATGACTCGTCCGGCCGATACAGGCTTTCGAAGTTGGAACTCGAATAGGGATAGATGATGCTTGACAAGGATGGGTACGATTTAGTGTGCACGAGCGCTGTCGATGTTGGGGAGGCCCAGCGAGCGCGCCTGAACAGCGTGGTAATCGATGGGCTTAGCGCATCCGTTGGCGAAATGTTTCGCGGCTTTGCCGCATCCTTTCCTCATACCGTTGCGGCGATCGAGCGGAAATATGCGGTGGCGATAGTGCTGTGCAGGCGTTTTCAGGATACTTGGATAGCGTCGCTTGCGGCTGAAGGGCGCGCGCTAAACCTATTCTTCTACCTGATACCTGAGACACTTGTAGCAGAGGGTGCAGAGTTCGAAAGAAAATGTGCGATGCTGCCGCCTCGTTGGAAGGAGCTGTATCGCTATTTCAATTCTTTCATGCTGACCGAAGATTCCTATCTGTCCATCGATTGGACCAACACCCCGTTTTCCTACAGCGGACGACTGTCAATCGAACGCTATCGAGTGTTGCGTGGGGTGAAGAAGGCCGTGATGAGGGATTTCGTCAAAAGCATCCAGGCGAACTCCGAGCACTATTTGCGTTGCTGGCTGTTGACTGATGCGGGCGATGCCCTGTTTCTTGACGAAGGCAAGTGCGATGGGAAAGTCTATCACGTTAAGAACGATGACTTTGCCGATTACCGCCTGCTCGAAGATCCGGAGACGGTGCTGGACAACTACCTGGCGCACTACGTTACGACGCAGTCACCAGAAGGGTTTGACTTCAGGACGTAAAGGGGTTGGGAGTAGGTCGGCAGAGCGCCGGAGGAGAGCGAAAATCGGTTCCAAAACTGAAACGCCGGCCCTTGTAGAATGCGGGTTACAGCTCGATCAATCTCGATTCGTTTTGGAACTGATTTTACCGCCAAGGGCGCATTAGGCGGAGATCCTTATATCGGATTGCAAATCCGGGTAAGCGGTGCTTGGGCGGCTAGTGCTTATTTTTTGCTGCGAGAGAGACGGTCTTTCACGCTCACGGACTGCTAAGGAGGCTCTGAACAAGCCCGCAGCTATTGGCATCCCCAATCAGTAGAGGGAGTGAGTCCTGCCGGTGATAAGCTTTGTCCGGCCGATACAGGCATTCTGAAGATGGAATTCAAATAGGGAAAAGTGATGCTTGACAAGGATGGATACGATTTAGTGGCCGTGAACTCGGCTGATCTTGACGACGCACTGAGGCCGCTCCTGTACAGCGTTGTGGTCGATGGACTGGGCTCGTCAGTCGGCGAAATGTTTCCTGGCTTTGCCGCGGCCTTTCCTCGTACCGTGGCGGCTATCGAGCGTGAGTATGCGGCGCCGATAGTGCTGCTCAAGCTGTTTCAAGGTCACTGGTTAGCATCAATGGCGGCTGAAGGGCGTGGGCTGAACCTGTTCTTCCATCTGGCGCCCGTTACACTTGAAACAGAGGGTCCTGAATTCGAGCAAGACTGCGCGATGCTACCGCCCCGCTGGAAGGAGCTGTATCGCTATTTCTGGTCCTTTATGTTGACCGAATGCTCCTATAAGTCCATGGAATGGACTAACTCCCCGTTTTCCTATTGCGGACGTCTGAGAATCGAGCGCTATCGAGTACTGCGCGGGGTGAAAAAGGCGTTGGTCAGGGGTTTCGTCAAAAGCATCCAGGCGAGTTCCGTGCACTCACTGTGTTGCTGGCTGTTGACTGATGCGGGTGATGCCCTGTTTCTTGACGAAGGCAAGTGCGACGGAAAGGTCTATCACGTGAAGAACGGTGACTTGGCCGATTATCGTTTGCTCGATGATCCAGAGACTGTGCTGGACAACTACCTGGCGCACTACGTGACGACGCAATCGCCAGAGGCTTTTGACTTCAGGGCGTGAAGGCGATGAGCTGGTGGTCTGAGGCGAGCGATACCAATTTTGATACCACTTGAAGGGAAAGCCGGGGGATGGAGGGGCGTTCGACCCAATGAAATCAACCCTTTGTCACCGCCAAACACCTCCAAGAAACCGCATGGTGATGTTAGCGGTGGAGATCAAAGGAGCTTACCTATCAATAACTTACGTGGCTTCGTCGCAGCTGCGAGCCCATTTCGGACCAATCTGGAGCGGTTCCAGCTCCTGCCAGTCGTTGGACGTGTCAATCCAGCGCGCATGAGTCGATAAGAGCATCTGCACGCCATGCCCGAGCTGTTGGGCGATAAATGCGGGGTTGAGACCAGACATTGAGCCTATTGTCGCATAGGTATGGCGGCAGTTATACGGGGGTATCTGATCCCCAGTGTCTTAGGGGGCGGCGCCATTGAGGTTGCAGGTTCGAACCGCACGTATCTACCCCTCACTGGCAGGCGCGCGCGATGGGCGAAGAGAGAAAGATGCACACAGGCATGGGCGGAAACCAGCACTTTAAGGCCTGAGAGGCCGAGTGGGCTTCACTGAATTGTTCGGCTTTCGATCTGCAGGGCAGTCCTGCCGCCAGACAACCCTGCAGAAGCTTCAGAGCTTGTACTGGATGGTGTAGGACGCATCGGTTCGAGGTTCGATGGTAATTGGCATGCCGAATAGCTTCCCTTTACATTCACTGACGACGCAGCGATACACGGACCCCTGTCTGAGCTGCGCCCACAAGCCTTCGTCATGGATCACGATGCGCACGACATGGCTTTCCGGATCTTCTCTGATCTGAGCAACGTGGTGATCCAGGTCGCAGCCGAATTCAGGCGTGGTGAACTCTGGATCGTAGCCGATCAGCACCCCGTGCCGTTTTAGATCGTCCCTGATACGCTCAATAACGTCGTCCGCTTCTTGTTTTAGCATGATCGTCATCTCACGGTGTTTGAACTCATGAAAAACTCTAGCTGACCCTGATGGTTTTCGCTGAAATGCGTTAAAAACTTAAACGGCGACCCTTGTAGAATGCCGGTCACAGGCGGTCTAATCCCGCTTTTTTTGGAACCGATTTGTCTGCCAGAGTGTGTGCGTGTTCACGTGCTACTCATTTTTGCTGGCAGGGGCATTGATCAAGGTGTGTTGACTGTTGCGAGTGAAAACAAAGAAAACCCTCAGGTTGCTACGGAAGTGGTTCGTCTATCTCTGGATTGCAGGCTTGGCGGGCAACTCCAGCAGGTTGTTCGAGCACCTTTCACTCTGGAAGCCCTGGCGCTTGATCAAGGGTGCCGCCGCGTATCTTCTGGCCACCTGAAGCAGGACCTGTTTATTCGTTGTGAACTGGCCGTGGGACTTCACCTCGATGCTAAGCGGGAGGTGCATACCTGCCCTGCGCTTGAGGTGAAGCTGGCTGAACGCGCTATTGAGGGCGGCGCTAGCCTCGAATCACCTCGAGGCGAGCCCGCCCGGCATCGGTGATGGCGTTCTCTCCTTCATCACGGATGCGATACCGACCCGACACCATTTTGGTAATCGTGAATCGCACCAGCTCGCTCCTCGACAGGGCTTCACCTACTTCAAAGCTCATTGCACGCTCTAGATCGAAGAGTTTTGTTTCTCCGGTTTTGTAGCGGGCAAACGCTATCAGTGCCGAATCCAAAGCTGCTTGATCAATCACCTGAACACGCTGCATTTGACCTCCTGGTCTGAATCGCCCAGGTCCATGGGTTTCAAAGTGACGGACCTGGAAGTTCGTAGAGGCCGAGACGCTACTACGGAGCAGGGCAGGTGGGTTACTGGGTTTGCGTCCAGGGTGGATGGGTGGCCAGGGGCTGCAGGGGCGATTACCATGAGCCCGACACGATAGGCTAAAGAAGTGTGCAAGGTCGCCGATAAAACGGCGCTATATAAAGTGTACCTTTGGCACGGGCTCGTTAGCGCTTCAGCTCGGCCATGCTTGCCGCATGGGTCGACAATCCGACCTTAAGCAACATCACCTCATTGGGTTTACCGCTTGTTTTTATTCATCGCAAAACTCAAACGTAGCTTGACCCCACGCCAGTTCATGCGATTGCTGGATACCCATGATCTGGGCAAGAAGCAGACTAATCGCCTTATGGCCAAGGCGGGTATTCGCACTGAAGGCAGCGTTGTCATTCGCCCACCGATCTACTTCGAGCGCGGCAACCTGGAACTGGGCAAGGGCGCGTTTATCAATAGCGGTTGCGTGTTACTCGACGAGGCAACTATCCGCATTGGGCGCAAGGCGATGCTGGGACCACAGGTACGACTGTGCACGACCAGCCACGATGTCCACCCGGATCGGCGCAAGAGCAACGACTACATTGCGCCGATCACCGTGGGTGACAATGCATGGATAGGCGCGGGCGCCGTGATATTGCCGGGCGTCAACATTGGCCAGAACAGTGTGGTTGCGGCCAACAGTGTGGTGACTGAGGATGTTGTCGCCAATGCGCTTTATGCCGGCTCTCCGGCGAAGTTCAAGAAGTGGCTGGTAGAGCCGGACGCGGTGTAAGTTGCAGCCGCGAGCTTAGCTTCCGCCGCCACCCGAGCCACCGCTTGCCCCACCGCTGCCACCTGCGCCCCCGCCGGCACCGCTGCTACCCGTACCACTGCCGCCGGTGCTACTCCCCGGGCCGGCGGTACCGCTATTACCCGAACCCGTGTGATCAGTCCCATCGCCGCCTGTTTTGTCGGTTCCGTTTCTTTCGGTGCCTGCGCCGGTGCCCATGGCATCTGCCGGCGTACCAGAGCCACTTGCTCCGCCGCCGCTAGGGCTACCGTGGCCGCTATTTGCGCCTGGCGTACCAGGCGAGCCTGCGCCGTTGTCGTTCATATCGCTGGCCGCGAAGGCCATAGGGGTAATGACGCCCAGGCAAAGGGCGAGCAGCAGGGTCTGCGGACTAGTCCGTTTCATGATGTATCTCCCATTAGGATGAGTACATCTCTTGGGCTACAAGCTGAGGACAGGGTGCCAAGGGACTGACGGATGGCGGCCTGTCGTGGCCGGGATTTCAGCAATTATGTCTGCCCAAAAAAATGATCCCGAGCGAGGAAGAGCATGAGCTACGATCAAGTTATCAGACGCGGGAAAACCTTGCCCAGTTGGGCAATGAGTTTAACAGTACCTCTCGACATGAAACCCGTAGCATTATCCTCTCGGCTCTCGCAGGGGCGGCATTTGCCCTGGTGACGAGCTGGGTAGCATTCAGGGTCTTTTCCTGACTGACAGCTGCCCCGTGCGAAATTGCATCCACTTAACCACTTGATTGCCCGTGCCACCCACGAAGAGGTTGTTCGAGGCATTGGTACTGTCCTTGAGCACATCATCGCCGGCATCGCCGTACAGACGGTTGCTGCCGCTGCCGCCGTCGAGGGTGTCGTTGCCCGCGCCGCCGTGCAGTTCGCCCAGATTGTCCCAGATCAGTCAGCACATCGTCATGGTCCGTCCCAAAAAGGGTCATCGCCTTGATGTGGGCATAGCTCCAAACGGTGCCGTCAGCGAAGCGAATCTCTTCCAGCTTGTAGTAGCTTGCGCCGTCGCTGGTGAAGTAGTTGCTCACCGTCACCTTGTCGGTCGAGCCCGCCAGCGACAGGATCAGGTTGTTGCTCGAACGGGTGACCAGGATATCGCTCGACGCGATGTCCGCCGCGAACTCGATAGCATCCACCTTGCCGGTGCTGCTGTCGTTGTTGTTGACCGTGTCCTGGCCCCAGCCACGGCTGAAACGGTACACGTCGCTGTCGGCATCGCCGCTCAGGGTGTCGTTGCCGGCGCCGCCTTCGAGGATGTCGTTGCCGGTGCTGCCGTACAGGCTGTCGTAGCACTGGCTCCTCCACTCTGAATAGACAGCTGGTAAGCTCCAAGCTGGGCAACCGTAACCGATTGAGTCATAATTTAATTTCCATTTAAATTATTACAGGGCTCGGGCGAATACTTTTTACGTGTTCGCTGAGGGTCAATTTTCAGGTTTAAGTCCGCTAACAAAACCCACTACTACATTTCTAATTTCACGCCACTGCGATAGATGTTCTCTAGAAAATCGAACAGAGAGCATAGCCTTAGCACTAGGCTCCATGCTGAATTTCATGACGCAGGTCGCGACACCTCTCGGTACATAGGTTTTGCCACAGGAGATATATAAGTCAGCTGCGTCAGATTCGTTATGACCAAAGAATTTATCGCTTGCTCTTTCGTTATCTTTTGCAGGTCCCCCCAGTTGTGGGTCAGTCCCTGAAACCACAAAAGCATCTAGACCATATATCATTTCAGGGGTGCGCTCGTAATTATCAAGCCAAAACTCATTCGGAGATCTTATGCTACTTAAAACAGCGTCCAATTGGCGCTGAGCAGCCTGAGGTCCTGGGTATATTTCTCCAGAATTAACCCCAATGCTCAGCCAGAGGCTATGCTTGTTCAGGAAATTTGATCGATAATCGTCTTTTAGTTCTTTGCTGCTTTTGCAGGACATCTCCGGCAGCCGCACATCCATTCCCAAACTACGAATATTCCGCGTATTTCTATTTGATGCGGCATCGCTCGGTCTTTCTCCAAAACCTGGATCGCCGTCGTACTCCACAAGCTCAGCGCAATCGCGTGGGATCTTGATTTTCATCCCGCCGAGCACCCCAGTTATATCTCCGGTAGAGCAAGACCTGCAGACACCTTCAGAGAGCCAAAATTTACCTAGCTCAACCCAGCCACTGGCGATGTAGCCAATAAAGGTCACTACAAAAACTGCTAGCGTAGTAAATAAAAATCTAGCGCCGCGCCAATTTGTCAGCACATTACGGATCATTTTTCACGCCCCAATAAAAGCCAAATATACAAACTATCTTTCCATCAAACTTTCATCTTTGTATTCTCGGAGCGGACTCAAGAAATAATCAATAACCTTTCTTTTGTCTGTCTTCACTTCCGCTCGCACTGCTATGCCCGGTGACAGGTCGATACGGTTCTCGCCGACCTGGATGCTGTTCTCCTTCAGTTGAATCCGCGTGCTATACACCAGCCCCAGCTTCTGCCCGCGGTCCATGACCAGGATGCGGTTGGCATCGCGCACGGCAGACAGCCGGTGGGCGATGATGATCACCGTGCGGCGCTTGCAGATGGCCTGCATGTTCTGCTGGATCACCCGCTCGGACTCGTAGTCCAGGGCGCTGGTGGCCTCGTCGAAAATAAGCACCCGCGGGTTGCCGATCAGCGCGCGGGCGATGGCGATACGCTGGCGCTGACCGCCGGACAGCGAGGCACCGTGCTCACCGACCACGGTGTCGTAACCTTCTGGCAGCTCGAGGATGAACTCGTGGGCACCGGCCAGCCTAGCCGCCTGGATCACCGCTTCCAGCGGCGCCCCCGGGTCGGTCAGGGCGATGTTCTCGCGGATGCTACGGGCGAACAGCATGTTGTCCTGCAGCACCACGCCGATCTGCCGGCGCAGCGAGGAGACATCGGCTAGAGCCAGATCCATTCCGTCCACCAGCACGCGTCCACGCTCGGGGGTATAGAGGCGCTGCAGCAAACGCGTCAGGGTGCTCTTGCCGGAGCCGGAGCGGCCGACTACACCGATCACTTCGCCGGCGTTGATCTGCAGGTTCACTCCGCGCAGCACCTCCGAGCCATCAGGGCGGTAGCGGAAGTGCACCTGGTCGAACTCGATCTGCCCCTTGAGCGGCGGTAAGGCGCTGCGGGTGGCCTGGGACAGTTCGGTGCGCGCGTTGAGGATGTCGCCCAGGCGCTGCACCGACACCCCGGTCTGCTGGAAGTTGGTCCACTGCTGGGCCAGGCGCATGATCGGCTGCGATACCCGACCGGCCAGCATATTGAAGGCGATCAGCTGACCCACCGACATGTCGCCGTCGATCACCAGGCGCGCCCCCAGCCACAGGGTGGCCACTGTCACCAGCTTGCCCACCAGGCCGACGGCCTCAAAGGCCAGGGTCGACAGGGTTTGGGTCTTGAAGCTGGCGGCCACATAGCCGGCCAGCTGATTGTCCCACTTGCGGTTGATCTGTGGCTCTACGGCCATAGCCTTGAGGGTGTCGATGCCGTTGACCGTCTCGACCAGGAAGGCCTGGTTCTCCGCGCCGCGCGAGAAACTCTCGTTGAGCCGCGCGCGTAGCACCGGAGTGATCAGCAGGGAGATCAGGAAGTACAACGGCAGCGAGAGGACCACCACCAGGGTCAGCCAGCCGCTGTAGTAGAACATCACGGCGATGAACACGACCGAGAACAGCACATCGAGGATCAGGGTGATGGCGTTGCCAGTGAGGAAGCTGCGGATATTCTCCAGCTCGCGCACTCGCGCCACCGAGTCACCCACCCGTCGGGCCTGGAAGTAAGCCAGCGGCAGGGTCACCAGATGGCGGAAAAGCCGTGAGCCCAGCTCCACGTCGATGCGGCTGGCCGTGTGGGCGAACACGTAGCTGCGCAGGCCGCTGAGCAGCGTCTCGAAGAGCATGATGCCGAGCAGGCCGACAGCAATCACGTCCAGGGTCGACAGGCCGCGATGCACCAGCACCTTATCCATCACCACCTGGAAGAACAGCGGCGTGAGCAACGCGAAAATGTTGAGCACGAAGGAGACCAGCAGCACTTCGCAGAGTAGCTTGCGGTACTTGACGATGGCCGGGATGAACCAGGTGAAGTCGAACTTGCTCAGCTCACCGGCAAGCGAGGCTTCGGAGCGGATCAGCAACAGCTCGCCGGTCCAGCGCTGCTCCAGTTGCTCGAAGCTCAGCACTTCAGGACGGTGCGCACGCGGATCGTGGATCAACGCCTTGCCATCGTCGATCCGGGCAATGATGAAGTAGCGGCCGTCACGGTCGGCAGCGATGGCGGGCAGCGGGGTGGTATCCAGGCGGCTAAGCGAGCTGCGCGCGGACTTGGCCTTGAGGCCCAGCTTCTTGGCGGCGATGTGGAGTTCGGCACGGCCGAAGCGGCGGCCATCTTCGGCGAATTCGTGAGCGAGTTGTTCGGGGGAGGCGGCTACGTTATGAAAACGCGCCAGCATGACCAGACAGGCAAGGCCTGTGTCGACCTCAGGCGAAACGCCCAATCCTTGGAGTTCGTCTTGCATTTCATTCCTTTGACACGAGCCTCGCGAGAGCATGCGTGGCCAATGGCTGCGCAATGTACCGGCCATGCGCCACTCCGACAAGGTGCTGGCTACCAAGAGATGCGTGTGGGGAAACCCTCAGCTGCTCAAAGGTGGGTATCCAGGAGCTGGCCTCTCTGCGTCTAATGGGCGCGGAAGCCAAATGCTCTTGGGTGGAAATGGCTCAGGCTGGAGAGCGTTGATACTGCTCCACCCCCATTGCCGGCAGCGCTCATCTTGTTCGAGTCGGTGTATGACTTCTGCCGGTACATTGGTGCCTGCGGATATGTACTGGGGTGCCAGGGCATGCACTACATGGAAGCCCGTCATGCCAGCCAGTAACCGACGCATGATGTGCACCCGCTGCAGCCATGTCAGGCCGCGACGCTTACCGTCGGTGGTTTGGTACATAATCAAATTGAGTGCGGCAGAGCACTCAAGCATGTCCTGCCCGCTCATGCAGAAGCGCCGATGGGGTGGCGAACCCAGCGGCAGAATACGCTGCGCAAACAGCTTGAGCAGCGGCTCCGCCAGCTCCCGGTTTTGCCATTCGATGCCCATTATCAGCAGCGCCGTATAAATACTGCGCGCCAATCGCTCCGTATTCTTGCGGTTGCCCTGCACGATGGCTTCGCGCAGCAACTAGGTCAATGCCGCCAGGGCATCCAGGCTAGCAATGCGCTCCAGCTTTCTCATCAGTACGACGGTGACTTTGGCCCGCTGCCAGTAAACCTCGATACCACCGACAGGTTCGAACAGCACCGCCTGCGTAACCACGCCTGTCGCGGGGAGAACCTATGAGACTGACTATTGAGCAACTCCGGCAGGCTATTCGCCATGCCTGCAATCCTTCGCTATCGCATCGGGCGGTGGCGTGCCTAGTGGAGATATCACCCAATACCGTTCGCGGCCTGCGAGATCGGCTGAGCCAGCGGGGTGAGGGCTGGGAACAGTTGCGCGACCTGGAGGATGCCGCCTTGCAGGCCCGCTTCAGCGGTGGCGTACGGGCGGTAGCCGTCGAGCTGTACCCAGTTGGACGACTGTCCATGAGCAATTGCAGCAGCGGGACGTCACGCTGGATCTGCTCTGGCAAGAGTTCCGCGTGGGCGAGCCGGATAGCGTGTCCTACGCGCAGTTCACTCGCCTCTACCGGGCCTGGCGTAACCAGCAGAAAATCAGCATGCGGTAGATCCATAAACCCGGCGACAAGCTGTTTGTGGATTTTTGCGGACGTACCATGCCCATCGTCAACCGCGACACCTGAGAAGTGTCCAAGGCTCAAGTTTGTGTCGGTACTCTGGGAGCCTCGGGCTACCTCTACGCCACGGCAGTGGCCAGCCAAACAGTAGCCGACTGGCTGCACTACTCCGTGCCGTTTCATTATATCCACCTGCTGGTGGATATCCGGGTCAACAGCGATCGCCTGATGGTGTTTCATCAGCGTCGTCAGATTGCCAGCCATGCCCTGGCTCAAGGCGTCGGCGTCACCACGGTGCCGGAGCACCTGCCGCCTCAGCACCGGCATCAGCGAGACATCCAGCCAGAAGCCTTGCTGGTCTGGGCCGAATCCATCGGCCCCTATCAACCTTGACGCCTCGCCATCGCCGGGGCTTTTCGTTTTGCGCCGATGCCTGGTGACGGCAAATGTGGTTTGACTGGCAGTAAACCACTGAGCCAGTATGGCCTTACCTGTCGTTCCTGTGGTTGTCGAGGAATGATCCCCAATAAGCCTCGCCAGAGAAATCTGCCGGGGCTTCGTCGGCTTTGGCTTAGGAGGATATATGACCAGAGCACAACGCCGACACGATACACGCCGAATCAAGGCTCGCTTCTACCGGAAGCAGCGCTTCCACGAATGCTGGACGACTAATCCACGCAATGCAGGGCTGTTCGCCAATCACGGCAAAGTCTGTTCCTGCTGGCTGTGTGGCAATCCCCGTAAGTTGGGATACCTGACCCTGCAGGAGCAGCGAGCAGATTTGGCCTGTGATGAATGAGATAGGCATGCATTCAGCTGGGCTTTTCGCTAATGGCAGTGAAAGAGAAGCTTGATTTCATCTGCCGGCAGACGGCCGAACTGGCAGGGCCCGCCGGTTCGGATACAGTTAGCGGTCAAATGGGGGCTTTGAGATGCTGAGCGCTGCTGACGATGGGCGATGGATAACGAGCTTTTATGAGTACATCGAAGACAAGCGCGCCAAGGAGGCGTTCGCGCTTTTGATTGGTACATTCGCGTGTCTGGGAAAGTTTCGTTGCGGGCGTAAGCCCCAGGGCGAAGTCCGCTCGGTAGGTATCGAAGTCGATGGCGAGTGTTGGTACACGATCATGCCTGCCAAGAAGTGGGTAACATTCCAATGGCGGCCGCCAGTGACAAGAACAAAGAGGTTCCGGGTCGCCCTGTTGCGAAACGAGTTTCCAGAAGGCTTCACTGACTCGGCTCAGAAGGAGCACTGGTCAGTGAGGGTCGCTTGCCTTGAAGATGCCCTCAAACTCCTGCGAGTGCTGAATGTCGATTCGAGCCTGGCGACAGAGCGGCGCTAATCTGCGCATCTGTGATTAAGTGATCCATCGCCGCCGGAAGGGGTTGCGCGATCATTCGCACTGGGCTAATTCTAAAACTTTTATAGCCCGCCAAATCAGGAGGTTTTAATGAAGCAGTTACTGCTAGGTGCGGCGTTGTGTTCCATTGCGGGTATCGCCAATGCGCAGATCCCGCTGGTCAATGCCACATGCCCGGGGAATATCGAGGTGCATGCCGATGAGGGCGGCCCTGTGTACATCAATGGCAAGGAAGCAAAATTGAAGAAATTCAGTGACACGTACTTCGAAGCCAAGGGCAGTGGGGTAACCGTATCGATCATGGTTAACCCTGACGGATCGTCGGGCGTTTCGTACACCGGCAAGGGTCGCGCAAATGGTGTCTGTGAGCTGACAGAGCAAGATTGAAGAATCTGTAACGTAGCCACGCGCCGACGCAATGGACCTGAGCGTGCAAAGGAATGGGTAATGGCTTGGCGTAAAAAACTGGAAACCTTTCAAAAGCGCTTCACGCCCCGACAGCGGCGTATTGTCGGCGGGGCTGTGATGGCGGTCTGGGCCATTGGTGTGGTGGTTCACCCTGGGCAGTACTTGCTCGCGCTCTCCATACCTGGGGTCATCATCTTCATGAGCGCATGGCCGCCAGAGCTGGTCGGTAAACCCTGAGGCGTTGATATTGCAGAGGCGAAAATGACTTCGCTTTCGCCTGACAGCCAGTTGTCCGATTCAGCTCTCATTCCGACTAAGTACAGTTGCGTGCCGTTTGGCTTTGGCTATGGTGGCATTTACGCATACAACTAAAGTCGTAGGAGGGGCGACATGCGGATTCGCGGCGACGTTTTCTGGGGCTGGGCAGACCCAACGCTTCACCATCGGTCACACGACGAAACGTTAAACGATGGAACCTACATCGATGTCCAGGTGCGACTGTCGCGAACAGGCAGCACGCAGATGTTCATCGGTGTTTATGCCACTAGCGGCATGGCGATTCATGAAGAAGCATTCGATTCGCGCCCAGGCGAGTCGATGACTCGCGCTTTGGCCTGGGGCGTAGGCCGAGCACGGCGTATCGCGAGCGATGCGATGCCTGTCAACGAGCAATTTGCCTGTTCGAAGTAGCGGGTAGAGCGGTGTCTGTGATTTTTGCGGCAACTGACCTCAACTCATCGGCGACGCCGTCGATGGACTTGATATGAGCGCGTACATCGATCTTGGTTTCCGGAGTCGCTCTGGCCTCCATGAACTTGGCATGCCCGGTCATGGCCTTGCTGAGTGCATTGAGGTGGTCGGCCGTTTTGACGAGGTCTGATTTGATGGTTTGAAGCGGTTCCATGATCTTGGCTGCGTTCCTTGAAGTGTGCGTCTACGGCCCAGTTGGGCCTCGCTGCGGCATCGTTTGGGCGCAGGCTCAGCGAAGCGATCGCGACATCAGCCACTGCGCCTTGCCCCAGGCCTCGAACTGCTCGATCACCGCCCAGCCACGCTTGGCATAGTAAGCCTGTTTGTCACTGGTGTGCAGGTATAAGGTTTCTACGCCGGTGTCACGTGCGTGGGTACATATGCCCTCGATCAACTGCTCGGCGATACCGGCACCTCTGGCTGCCGGGTCCACGAATACGCAGGCTAGCCAGGGGCCTAGCTCCGGGCGGGACGGCAGGTCTTCCTTGGCGAGGGCAGCGCCACCCAGCAAGTGGCCTTGATCCAGTGCGACCAGGCATTGCCATTGGCCATTGCCCTGGCCTTGCGCGAAGTCCAACTGCCATTGGGCGAGGTCAATGTCCTCGAACTCATACTGGAATTGCTGATGAATCCATTGAGCGAAAGTGTCGCAATGGTTCATATGGTTTTCTAGCCAGTCAATTTGAGGCATGGGCGTCCTGCGCTGATCAAGCTGTAAAACGCATCATCACACACCATTGAAGAGGGTGTGGCAAGTCCAGCTGTCTCGTGTTTTCCACGGTTTGTTTCAACGCTAAGCGGGGTCCGTGTCTGACGTTTCGATATCGCCACCCTGCACCTGGAGCACTGAGCCTTTATCATCCGTAGCCAACAACCCAGTGCCTTGCACAGTGTCAGGCTGCAACTCTGCAAGTGGCATGTCTGCACTACGAAAGATGACGCGGCTTTCGTCGCCCGTCTTCAATGTGTGGAGGCTGCCGTTCTGGTAGAAGAAACGCGTGCGGTCGGTTGGCATAGGGTAGGTCCTCGCTTTGTGCCGGCTGGATGAACATCCGCAAGGCAAACTATCTTCCCCCTTTACGGTTTTCGCTACTGGCAGAATTGACAGGTGCCAGCGCGCTTGTACTCAAGCAACATGCCCAGGCATGGACAAAGGCTGAGTGGCCACGACCTTGGTTGATTGGTACCCGTGCGCAACCCTCGGTAGAATGCCGCGTACCCCTAATGGCCAATTGCAAATGCCTACATTTCGTATCTTCTTCAGCGCTTTCATGGCTGCCAGCCTTGCCGGTTGCGCAACGCCAGGTAAACCCACAGCCAGCAAGCTGACCCATAAAACCCCCGCGCAGTTTGCCGCGTGCGTGATGCCGAAGTGGCGAGCACTGGCGCCACTTGCCAACCAGAAGTCCATCGCCCACGGCTATCGGTTGACGGCGCCCAGCGCGGTGGCCTCTGACGATGTGCTGGAGGTAGTCGACGTACGTGACGGCAGCCGGGCAACGTTCTACAAGGGCAGCTTCCTGTCAGGCGACAAGCTGCGCCTGGCGGCCAGGGAGTGTCTGGACTGAGGTCAGTAATCCGCGCTGCCCATGTTGGTCTCTGGCTGACTGGCCTTGCACTGTATGCCAATCATCTCATTTCGAGCTTGTTGTTCATCCGCTCACACTGCATCTGCGCATCGGTTCTGCTCGGGTAGCTGGGTTTCAGCCGCTCCTTCGCCAAGTTGTCATAGATGTCGAAGCCGCCGCTTACGGTAGCCGCGTAGTAGCGGCTAGCGATGCGGAAGGACTCCTTTTCGATGGGTACCGCCGGAACGATAACGAATCTTGGTTGCATGTTTCGTGCCTCCCCAGGCAGAGACTTAAGTATTAGTCTCGCAATGGGTAACCATCAAGGAGACTCATGAAGAAACGACGAATAGTTCAAGTGGCAAAAATGCACAGGCAGGCCGAAGGGCGGGGAACGCGTAGAGAATGCGTAGGTCTGAATGACACAGCACCTGTGTGGAAAACGGTGTGCACTTAGTTTTTGGACAGATTTAGACCCTTCAGTCGCTTTGTGTAAGGCTTATGTAAAAGCGTCCGTTGCGCGTACAAGGACCGGTATCGTGTTTTGTACTGTCCAGTCCAAAGTAGCCAATGATGAACACACTTCCGTCGCAGCCAAGCGCTGAACGCGGGGCGTTCTCCAGTTTCGAGGCGTGTCGCAATACCCAGCAAGGCCCCGTGGTAATTCTGGCTTCGGGCGCCTCAGCCAAGCATTTCCCCCTGGGCGAATTTGCCCATCTACCGATCATCGCCATGAATGGTTCAGTTGCCATGACTGCCGAGCATGGCGTGAAGCCGTTCTTTTACGTGTGCACCGACAAGAGCTTTGGCCAACAGCAACCAGCACTGTTCGCCACCGCCTTGCGTGACAGCCAGCGCCTGGCGTTATGGCCAGAGCAGTTCGAAGGTGCCGATATTCCCGCCGCCAGCGAATGCTATGCCTTGCACAAGGCGCACACGCCAGGCTTGCTCGACGGTATGCGCGGGCACGGTGACAGTTGTGTCTGCAACCGAGCGTTGTGGAGCAAACGAGCCCGCTCGATTGCCTTCAGCAAAGACCTGTCGCAGGGCTTTTTCGATGCCCGCACGGTCGCTTATGTGGCCCTGCAACTGGCGTATCACCTGGGTTTTGAAGAGGTGTTGCTGGTGGGCGTAGATCTTGATCAGACGGTAGGGCGCTTTTACGAAACCGCCGAAGGTGAACACTCGCCCTGCGGCCTGGACCAGCACTGGGACAGCCGTATCCTGCCGTCACTGACGCTGATGGCGCGGCAAGTGGTCAATGAGCACTTTCACGTCTACAACCTGTCGGCGGCTTCGCGTATTCCGACCGAGCTGATCCCCAAGGTCAACCTTTCCGAAGCCAGGCGCATTGCCGGTTGCGCGATTGGTTGAGCAAGAAAGCGGGTGCGTGCGGCCTTGGGCATGGGTAGAGTGCGCTGACCGTAACGCAGCCAGCAGGAACCTCCCCTATGTCCAGTGCCTTCACCTTGATGCAATCCCCCGTCGGCACGCTGACGCTGGTGGCCCGCGGCGAGCGGCTGGCAGCGGTGCTGTGGGAGGAGGAGCGGGAGAACCGCGTGCGGCTCGGCGCCCTTCATCGCGATGATCACTGCCCGGTTCTGCTGGACACCGCCCGCCAGTTGGGCGAGTACTTCGCCGGTAAGCGACGCTGCTTCGACCTCGCGTTGGACTTCGCCGGCACGCCGTTTCAGCGTGAAGTGTGGGCTGCATTGCTGGCCATTCCCTTCGGCGAAACCCGCAGTTACGGCGACATCGCCCGACAGATCGGTAACCCCAGCGCGGTCCGTGCGGTGGGCGCAGCCAATGGGCGCAACCCGATCTCGATCATTGCGCCATGCCATCGGGTGATCGGCGCTTCGGGCAGCCTTACCGGCTTTGCCGGCGGGCTTGCGGCAAAGCAATACCTGCTGGCGCTGGAAGGGCGACAGAGCCTGGCCTTGGCGCTTTGAGCCGGGCCACAGCAAGGCATCGATCAGCCAAACCAACTCGCGATCAGGCAAGCCACCAGCGCAAGCGCTGAGCCAGCCATCACGGTGTACTGCCTGTGGGCCCGTCGTGCCTGCGGCCTGACCTCGCGCAGGTACTCGCCAGGTGTCGGGGCATCGGGCCGGTGGCGCAGGCCTTCGGCGATATTGGCCAGTTGGCCCTGGATCAACAACCCGACCAGGTAATGAGTCGACGCGTAGCTCGCCAGCATTACTAACAGATACTTCACGCAGGGAGTGCCCTCAAAGGTACGGCAGACGCGCTGGCGTTGGCGGTATCCAGCACGATCAGCCCTTCGCAGCGGTCATCCAGGCTGGCCAGCAGTCGGCCTTGGCTGTCCCAGGCCGCCGACCCGCCTGCGCCAATGAAGGTATCGGCCGGCCCCACGCAGTTGGCCATCAATACGCCAAGGCCCAGCTGGCGCGCGACCTCGGGGTAGTGCTCATGACCTTCGCGAATACCCTTGGCCGTTTTCGCCACACTCACGAGGTACACCTGCGCACCCTGTGCGTGAGCCTCTGCCGCATGTTCGATGAACATCGACTCGTAACAAATGGCGGGCGCCACCCGATGCCCAGCCACGTCCAGGAGCAAGGGCTGATCACCTGTGGTGAAGTAGGGCAGTTCGTCGCTGTGCAGGCGTTGTTTGGCATAGGCCTGGCGAGGCGCACCCGGGCTGAAGATCGGCATGCCGATCTGGACGCCGTCAGGTGTCGGCAAGGGCAGGCCCACGGCGACCGTGATGCCATGTCGATCGCACAGCGCCTGTAGCGGGTCCAGCCGCGACGAAGACAGCGGCAGGGCGACCTGGCGGGCCAAGGTCGGCTCGTAGCCGGTCAGCGACAGTTCAGGAAACACCACCAGCTCGGCACCCAGCGCCACCGCCTGCTCGATGCAGACAAGGTGGCGTTCGAGGTTGCCCTGTAGGTCGCCCTTGAGCGATGCCAATTGCACGGCGCAAAGTTTCATCAATAGCTCCTTCCCTGGTACAGGCCGAAAGGCCGAGCATACTCTCGGCAGCAACACCTGTACCAGTGAAGGGTTTTTCAGGAAGCCGGATGCGGCGCGAAGCGCTGGCGGAACCAGTCGTTCAGCATGGCCTTTTCGGCGTACAGGCGGTCGCTGCTGCTGGTTACGCGCCCGGGGCGGCTGAGGTACATCTTGTCGCTGACCCGCTCCTGGGCTTGCTGGGCAGGTTTGCCGGGCTGGCTGAGGGTGTAGCTGAGGTCGATGGTCGGCCAGGTGATTTCGCGCATGAAGCGCACATCGTAGGCACGGCTGTGCCAAGGCTCGAAGCGGCCAGCCAGGTCGATGTCACGGATGTTGATGACCAGTTGCTGGTCCGCCTGCAAATAGCGCTGGCCGAGCTTCTGCAGGTACTCGGTCAGGCTCTTCATGACATAGGCATCGGCCCCGCGCTCGTATCCGGGGCTGTCGAGGCTGGCATCGCGAAATTTCCCGGGGCGGTCAAAATGCACCTCGACCTGCGCGGCCGGGGCGCCTTGTGCCATGCTGTCCAGTGACAGCGCCATGAGCACGGCACACACAAGGGCGGTACGCATGATGCACCTCCGGGGCGGTTTGCGTGTAGCGCCATTCTACGCCTGCCAGGCTGGCGCCAGCAGAGGAAGATTGTCATGAGTCGGTTTCTACGGCTAGCCGCCAATACCCAGGGGCGCGACCTGGCGGTAGGCGACATCCACGGGCACTTCGGGCGCCTTGTGATGTGCCTGGAGCAGGCCGGGTTCGACCCAGCGGTAGACCGCTTGTTCAGCGTCGGCGACCTGGTCGACCGTGGCCCTTACAGTGAAGCGGCGCTGCAATGGCTGGACCGGCCTTGGTTCCACGCGGTGCAAGGTAACCATGAGGCGCTGGCGATTACCTACCTGCGCGGTGGCCGGCTCGACCTGCAGATGTATCGCGCCGCCGGTGGTGGCTGGTTTCTCGACCTGCCCAGAAGCGAGCAGGTGCGTTTCGTCGAACGCTTCGAGCAATTGCCGATCGCCATGGAGGTCGAAAACGAGCGGGGGCTGATCGGCCTGTTGCATGCCGACAGCCCGTTCGCCGACTGGGCCGTTCTGCGCACCTGGCTGGAGCTGGATGACGACCCCGAAGTGCGTGAAGTTTGCCAATGGTCGCGGCGCCGGCTCAAGGAGGGCGACACCCAACCCGTGCACGGTGTCCGCGCCTTGCTGGTCGGGCACACGCCCGTGCTGCAAGCCAAGCTGCTGGGCAATGTCTGGCATCTGGATACCGGCGGTTGGGCCAATGGCCATTTCAGCCTGATCGACCTGGCAACCCTTGAACTGGTCAGCCCCGGGCAAGGTGCAGGGCCAGCCCCACTGCCAACACGATCAGCATGACCCCTGAGGCCCGTTCCAGCCATGGCAAGGAGCGCGCGAAACGCTGCAACACGCGTTGATTGCCGATGGCCACGGCTACCAGCAGGTCCCAGAGCAGTACCATGCTGAACATCCAACTCGCATAGACCACTTTCCAGCCGACGCTGCTGTTGGCCACCATGCTGGCGAGGCTGGCATAGAACAGGGCGTTCTTGGGGTTGAGAATGCCCGACAGAAACCCCAGCACGAAGCTGCGCCACAAGCCCGGCACGGCCCCGCTGTCGGCTACAGCGGCCAGGCTGGAGCGCCCCGCGTAGCGCAAGAACTGCGTGCCGATGTACAGGAGGTAGGCCGCGCCGGCCAGCTGCAAGCCAATGAACAGCGGGCTACCTTCACGCAGTATCGACAGGCCGGTGAACGCCATGGCGATGAAGGCGCCATTGGCCAGTGCGATGCCCAGGCAGGCGCCGCTGGCGATTCGCCAACCGCCGCTGACCGAAGTGCGGGCGACCAGGAAAAAGTCCGGGCCGGGTGAAAGCAGGGCAAGGAAGTGGGCGAGGGCGATGATCAGCAACTGCTCCATGGACGGGACGACTCCGGCTGGGGAAAGCCGCAGTCTGGCGCCGTGCCGGGTGAGCGTATTGAAGATTATTGCGTGCCCCGGTATTGCCCCGGCGTCACCCCCACATGCGCCTTGAACACCCGCTGAAAATGGCTTTGGTCGGCAAACCCGAGCTGGTAGGCGACCTCCGCCAACGCCTGGCCCTGGTTGAGCAACTGCCGGCCCCGGTTGACCCTGGCATTGAGCAGGTAGGCATGCGGGGTCAGCCCGGTTGCGGCGCGGAACGCACGGATCAACTGATAGCGCCCCAGCTCCGACTCCCGGGCCAGTAGATCGAGGCTCAAGCGTGCGGGGTCGGCTGCTTCTATACGCTCGACCAGCCCACTGAGCATGGACGCCCGCAGCGCGGGTTCCGCCTCTAGTGTGGGGTGTACGCAGAAGTCCTGATCGCCCATGAAGGCAAGCAGCGCCGCCTCTTTCTCGCCATGGCTGGCCGTGGAGAACAGCAGTGCATTCAGTGCGCAGAATTGACGGTACAGGGCGGGCGCGCGGCTGATGCGGGCCGGCTCGCCAGGTCGTGCACCGCGCAGCCCAGACTCCTGACGTAGGTGCGTCAACCAGCCGGCATCCACATGCAGCATCTGGTAGCTCCAGGCCTGCCCCGGCTCAGGGTTGCAGGCGTGCACACGCCTTGCCGGTACCATAACCAAGGTGCCGGGTGTCAGGCGCTCCGTAGCACGGCCCGCGCCGGTAAAAAGGCTGAAGCCGGCATCGACTGCGCCCATGGAGAAGGTTGGATGGCTATGCGCCTTGTAGCAGGCCCGGCTGTGGCAGGCGCGGCGGCTTTCGACGAAGGGCAGGGCAGCATCGCGCCAGACAGAGGCTTGTGAGCGGGGCATGATGGGGTCCTCGGCAAGGGCAAAAGCTTAACAGCTGCAGGTGACCCATACAGTTTTTTCGCCTGGCTGTAGCTTGACCCCGCGCGCGTCAGCCGTCGAAATAAACGCTTGATGTCATAGGAAAATAAAAATGGACCTTTCCAGCTTGCTGCTGTTCATCCCTGCCTGCTTCGCCCTGAACATGGCGCCCGGGCCCAACAACCTGCTGTCTTTGCACAACGCCAGCCGCTATGGCCTGCGCACGGCCTGCGTGGCCGGCGGTGGCCGCATTGTCGCCTTCAGCGGCATGATCGCGCTGGCCGCCATGGGCTTGGCGGTGGTGCTGCATACCAGCGAATACCTGTTTCTCGCCATCAAGGTGGTCGGCGCTGCCTACCTGTTCTACATCGCCTGGCAGCTGTGGCGGGCACCGGTGGCTGAGGCCGTAGTCGCGGCCGACCATCCACGCGGCACCTGGCGCCTGGCGCGGCAAGAGTTCTGGGTGGCAGCGGGCAACCCCAAGGCCATTCTGATCTTCACGGCCTTCCTGCCCCAGTTCGTATCGGTCGGCAGCGCCACGCCGGTCAGTGAGCAGTTTTTGTGGCTGGGTGTGATGTTCCTGCTGCTGGAGTGGGCGGCCATCGCCATTTATGCAGGCCTTGGCACCTACATGCAGCGGTGGTTCAGCCAGCCAGGGCCGCGTCGGCTGTTCAACCGGGTCAGCGCCGCCTTGCTGGGCTGCGCTGGCCTTGGTCTGCTGGCGGCGCGCCGCTAAGACGGCGCGTGAGGGCAGGGTCAATCGCGATAGAAGGTCTGCACCAGGTGGTAGCCGAACTTGCTCTTGATTGGCCCGTGCACCACGCGCAGCGGCTTTTTGAAGATCACCTGGTCGATCGCCCCGACCATCTGGCCTGGGCGCACCTCACCCAGGTCACCGCCGCGCTTGCCTGACGGGCAAATGGAAAACTTCTTCGCCAGCACGTCGAAAGCCTCGCCATTGGCGATGCGCTGCTTGAGCTTTTCGGCTTCGTCAGCGGTCTTGACCAGGATGTGGCGGGCTTGAGCTTTCATGGGGCACCTGTGCTTCGGGGTAAAAAAAGGGCGCCATTATGCCTGATCGTGCAACGTGCTTACTCCACTTTTGCCTTTTGCACGTCTTGCGAAGCCGACCATACGCGGTAGCGCACCTCGACCCCTTTGGGCACATACACCACTACCGGCAACTTACTGTTGTAGCGCAGCATGAAGCCTTCACCGACTACGGGCACAAACGCGTCGGTCTTCTTGCCATCCGGGCAGGCCATCAGCGTGCTGGCGGGGCCGGCGACCTTGTCCAGACGGTAGTAGTTGTAGCCCCAGCCTTCAAGGGTACGTTCTTCGAGGTTGCCCCCCAGGTGCTGGCGGTTGCAGTCGACTTTGAGCGTCTTGCCGGCGAGTATTTCCAGTTTGTAGGCCGACTCATCGGCCTGGGCGGGCAGGTGGATGACCTGCCGGGTGTAGCCTTTTTCCGCCTCGGGATAGGGCGCGACGTCCTTCAAGCTGGCGGCCATCGCCGGAGCGGCAGCAGCCAGGGTCAAGGTCAGGATCGCGGAGAGTGTGATTGGGCGCATTAAGGCCTCCTTGCAGTTGAAAGGTGCGAGACCTTTGCCAGATCAAGGCCGGCCCTCACTGGGCCAACCAGCCGCCATCGACATTCCAGGCGGCACCGCGGACCTGGCTTGCGGCCTCGCTGCACAGAAATAGTACCAGCTCGCCCAGCTGCTCGGGGGTGACGAAGGCCAATGAAGGTTGCTTCTCGGCCAGCAGGTCCTGTTGTGCCTGCTGCGCGTCCACACCGTTGGCGGCGCGATCGTCGATCTGCTTTTGCACCAGCGGGGTCAGCACCCAGCCTGGGCAGATGGCATTGCAGGTGACATTGCTGGTGGCGGTTTCCAACCCCACGACCTTGGTCAGGCCGACCACGCCATGCTTGGCGGCCACGTAGGCGGCCTTGCCGGTGGAGCCGACCAGGCCATGCACCGAGGCGATATTGACGATGCGCCCCCAGTTGCGCGCGCGCATGCCGGGCAGGGCCAGGCGGGTGCCGTGGAATACCGCCGACAGGTTCAGGGCGATGATCTTGTCCCAGCTTTCGACCGGAAACTGCTCCACCGGGGCCACGTGCTGGATACCGGCGTTGTTGACGAGGATGTCCACGCCACCGAATTGCCGTTCGGCGAGGGCGAACAGGGTTTCGATCTGCGCCACGTCCGACAGGTCGGCGGGGTGGTGGGCGACCTTCACGCCGTGGCGGGCGATTTCGGCCAGTGCCGGCGCCGGGTCGCCAAAACCATTGAGCAGAATGTCGGCCCCAGCGCCGGCCAGCACCTGGGCAATACCCAGGCCGATGCCGCTGGTGGAACCGGTGACGAGTGCAGTCTTGCCTTTGAGGGTCATGCGGATGCTCCCTGTCTACGTGATCAAACTGTCTGGGGCGGCTGTTACCTGCGTGGGTCGAACGCCTCGCGCAGTGCATCGCCGATGAACACCAGCAACGACAGCACCAGTGCCAGCGCGAAAAACGCGGTAAACCCAAGCCAAGGGGCCTCCAGGTGCTGCTTGCCCTGGGTCACCAACTCGCCCAGCGAAGCACTCCCGGCCGGCATGCCGAAGCCCAGAAAGTCCAGCGCGGTCAAGGTGGTGATCGCCCCGGTCAACATGAACGGTACATACGTCAGCGTGGCATTCATGGCATTGGGCAGGATGTGCCGCAGCATCACCTGGCTGTCGGGCAGCCCCAACGCGCGCGCGGCTTTGACGTACTCAAGGTTGCGCCCCCGAAGGAACTCGGCACGCACCACATCGACCAGGGCCAGCCAGGAGAACAGCGCCATGATCCCCAGCAACCACCAGAAGTCCGGCTCGACGAAGCCGCTGAGAATGATCAGCAGGTACAGCACCGGCAAGCCCGACCATACTTCCAGCAGGCGCTGCCCGAGCAGGTCGACCCAACCGCCGTGATAGCCCTGCAGCGCCCCTGCGGTCACGCCAATCAGCACGCTGACCACAGTCAAGGCAAAGGCGAACAGCAGCGACACCCGTGTGCCGTACAGCACCCGCGCCAGCACGTCACGTCCCTGGTCATCGGTGCCCAGCCAGTTGGCTGCGCTGGGCGGGCTGGGGGTCGGTACTTGCAAATCGTAGTTCGGCGTGTCGGCACTGAACGGGATCGGTGCGAACAGCATCCAGCCACCCTGGCTGTCGATCAACTGGCGCACGTAGGCACTGCGGTAGTCCGGCTGAAACGGCAACTGGCCGCCGAATTGCTGCTCGGTGTAACGCTTGAGCGCCGGGGTGTACAGCTCGCCTTTGTAGCCAAGCAGCAAGGGTTTGTCATTGGCCACCAGCTCCGCGCCCAGGCTCAGCAGCAAAAGGCCGGCAAACAGCCACAGCGAGACCCAGCCAATGCGGTTGCGGCGAAAGCGTTGCAGGCGGCGGCGCGAGACGGGCGAGAGCATCAGTTGGCCCTCGTGTTGAAGTCGATGCGCGGGTCGAGCAGTGTGTAGCACAAGTCGCCGATCAGGCGGATCAACAGCCCTGCCAGGGTAAAGATGAACAGCGTGCCGAACACCACCGGGTAGTCGCGCGACACGGCTGCCTCATAGCTCATCCGTCCAAGCCCATCGAGGGAAAAGATCACTTCGATCAACAGCGACCCTGCGAAAAACACCGTGATCAACGCCTGGGGCAGCCCGGCCACCACCAGCAGCATGGCATTGCGCAACACATGGCCGTAGAGCACGCGGCGCTCGCTCAGGCCCTTGGCCCGGGCGGTGACCACGTACTGGCGGGAAATCTCGTCGAGAAAGGCATTTTTGGTCAGCAGCGTCAGGGTGGCGAAACCGCCGATCACCAGCGCACCGACCGGCAGCACCAGGTGCCAGAAATAGTCGGCGACCTTGCCCAGCAGGCTCAGCTGGTCGAAGTTCTCCGATACCAGGCCGCGCACCGGGAACCAGTTCAGTGACGTGCCACCGGCAAACAGCACGATCAGCAACAAGGCGAACAGAAACGAGGGCAGGGCATAGCCGATCACGATCAACCCGCTGCTCCAGGCATCGAACCGGCTGCCGTGGCGCACGGCCTTGCGGATGCCCAACGGGATAGACACCCAGTAGGTGATGAGCGTGGCCCAGAAGCCCAGTGACAAGGTGACCGGCAGCTTGTCGAGGATCAGGTCGGTGACCTTGGCCCCGCGAAAGAAGCTCTGGCCGAAGTCGAGCCGGGTGTACTGGCCGAGCATCAGCCACAGGCGCTCGGGGGCTGACTTGTCGAAGCCGTACTGGCGCTTGATCTCTTCGATCAGTTTCGGGTCCAGGCCACGGGTGGCCCGCGATTCGCTGTGCACCCCTTCGGCACGCGCGCCTGGCGCGCCGCCGCCGATGCCCTGCAGCCGCGCCACCGCTTGCTCTACCGGGCCGCCCGGCGCGGCCTGGACGATGGCGAAGTTGACCAACAAAATCGCCAGCAGGGTCGGGATGATCAGCAACAGGCGACGCAGCACATAGGCGGTCATGGGGTGGCCTTCCTGCGCTCGGCCATCTGCGCGTTGGTCAGCGCGGTAGGGCTGACTTCCCACCAGGTGTCCAGGCCTTCGTCATAGGTGGCCTGCACCTTGGGCAGGCCGAAGCGGTTCCACCAGAGCGTGGAACTGCCGGGTGGGTAGTAGTTGGGGATCCAGTAGTAGTTCCACTGCAGCACGCGGTCCAGGGCATGGGCATGGCGCAGCATGTCGGCTTGCGTACTGGCGCGCACCAGGCCATCGACCAAGCTGTCGACGGCCGGATCCTGGAGCACCATCAGGTTGTTCGAGCCGGGGTCGTGGGCCGCTTGCGAGCCAAAGTAGTTGTACAGCTCGGCGCCGGGCGACAGCGTCACCGGGTAGCCGGTGACGATCATGTCGTAATCACGCGCCATCAGGCGGTTGACGTACTGGGCCGAGTCGACATTGCGGATGTTGAGGGTGACACCGATCTGCGCCAGGTTGCGCTTCCAGGGCAGCAGCAGGCGCTCCAGGCCAGCCTGGCCATTGAGGAAGGTGAATTCCAGCGGCTCGCCGTGGGTGTTCACCAGGCGATCGCCCTCGGGGCGCCAGCCGGCTTGCTCAAGCAAGGCCAGCGCTTGCAGCTGCTGAGTGCGGACAATGCCAGAGCCATCGGTGACCGGGGCCGTGAATACGTGAGTGAAGACTTCATCAGGCACCTTGCCACGCAACGGTTCCAGCAGTTCCAGCTCGCTGGCGTCCGGCAGTTCGCGGGCTGCCAGCGGGGTGTTGGAAAACACGCTCTGCTGGCGGATGTAGAGGTTGCGCATCATCTGCCGGTTGCTCCACTCGTAGTCCCAGAGCATGCCCAGCGCCTGGCGCACGCGGCGGTCGTGGAACTGCGGCTTGTCCAGGTTGAACACGTAACCTTGGGCGACTTGCGGTTTGGCCGGCCCCAGGTGTGCCCGCTGCAGGCGGCCGTCGTCCAGCTGTGCGCCTTTGTAGCCTAGGGTGTAGCCGGTGGCGGAGAATTCGCGGTTGTAGTCGTAGCCGCCGCCCTTGAGTACTTGGCGCGCCACTTCGGTGTCGCCGAAGTACTCGATACGCAGCTTGTCGAAGTTGAAGCGGCCACGGCTGACAGCCAGGTCTTTGGCCCACCAGTTGCGGTCCCGTTCAAAGGTGATGCTGCGGCCATTATCGATAGCCCCGATGCGGTACGGGCCGCTGCCCACCGGCCGCTCGAAGCCGCCGCCGTTGGCGAAGTTGCGCTGCTGCCAGTCATGCTCGGGCAGCACCGGCAGGCTCGCCAAGTCTAGCGGCAGGGTGCGGCCATGGCCTTGCCTGAAGTCGAAGCGCACGCGATGGGGGCTTTCGACCGTCACCCCGACGACATCGGCGAACTGCGTGCGGTACTTGAGGCTGCCCTTGCGCATCAGCAGCTCGAAGGTAAAGCGCACGTCTTCGGCGCGCACCGGCTTGCCGTCGGCGAAGGTGGCGCGCGGGTCGATCTCGAAGCGCAGCCAGGCATCTTCGGGGCCGCGTTCCATGCGCCGGGCGATCAGGCCATAAACGGTGTAGGGTTCATCGAACGCGCGCACGGCCAGCGGCGCGTACAGCCAGCCATCGACTTCGCTGACGCCGGTGCCTTTGTCGATGTACGGAAGAATGTGGTCGAACTGGCCAATCTCGAGGGCCGAGCGGCGCAGCATGCCGCCCTTGGGGGCGTCGGGGTTGGTGTAGTCGAAATGGCGGAAGGTGTCGCTATAGCGGGGGGCTTCGCCATAGACGGTCAAGGCGTGGCTGGGCCCGGCGTGGGCGGGCTGACCCAGGCACAGTGCCAATGCCAGCCAGCCCAGGCGATACAAGCCCCGGTAGCAGCACGCCGGTGCTGCTACAGGTGATACGTCGTTCCAGAGGAACAACGTGGCATCAGTCCTGACGGCTGGTCACTTCCAGCAGGTGATAACCGAATTGGGTCTTCACCGGGCCCTGGACAACGTTCAGCGGCGCGCTGAAGACCACGGTGTCGAACTCCTTCACCATCTGGCCTGGGCCGAACGAGCCCAGGTCGCCGCCTTGGCGGCTGGAAGGGCAGGTGGAGTTGGTTTTGGCGACTTCAGCGAAGTCGGCACCCGCTTCGATCTGGGTCTTGAGTTCGTTGCACTTCTCTTCGCTGCTGACCAGGATGTGGCGGGCTGTGGCACGGGCCATGGGTACTGCTCCTTAGGGTAAAAATGCAAGCCTAGCGCACTTATTCGGGAAATGTCTCGCAAGGCTTGCTGGTGGCTTCCTACAGTTTTTGTGCAGCCTCGCGCAACAGCGTTTCAGTGGCGGCCCAGCCCAGGCAACCGTCGGTGATCGACACGCCGTATTTCAAAGTACCTTTGCCCAAGGCCTGGCAGCCATCGAACAGGTGCCCTTCGATCATCACACCGACAATCGAGCGGTCACCGGCCAGGCGCTGCGCCAGCACGTCCTCGAACACCGCTGGCTGACGCGCCGGGTCCTTGCCGCTGTTGGCATGGCTGCAATCGACCATGATCCGCGCCTGTAAACCGACCTTGGCCAGCCCCTGGCGGGCCTGGGCGATGCTTGCCGCATCGTAGTTCGGGCCCTTGTGGCCGCCACGCAGCACAAGGTGGGTGTCGGGGTTGCCGAGGGTCTCGATGATCGCCGGGTAGCCCTGCGCATCCATGCCGAAGTGGCGATGCGGGTGGGCGGCGCTGCGCATGGCGTCGCTGGCAACGCCGATGCCGCCGTCAGTGCCGTTCTTGAAGCCTACGGGCAAATCCAGGCCGCTGACCATTTCGCGGTGGATCTGCGACTCGGTGGTACGCGCGCCGATGGCGGCCCAGCCTAGCAGGTCGTCGAAGTAGCCCGCGGCCATCGGTTGCAAGAGTTCGGTGGCAATCGGCAGGCCGCGCTCGATCATGTTCAACATCAGGCCGCGCGACAGGGCGATACCCGCATGCATGTCATCGCTGCCATCAAGGCGCGGGTCGTAGGCCAGGCCTTTCCAGCCCACCGTGGTGCGGGGTTTTTCGACGTAGGCGCGCATCACCAACAGCAGCTTGCCGCCCACCTCGCGGCTCAGCGCGGCCAGGCGGTCGGCGTATTCCAGGGCCGAGCGTGGGTCATGGATCGAGCATGGGCCGACTACCACCAGCAGGCGCTCGTCGCGGCCTTCGAGAATGGCGCGGATGGCCTGGCGATGGGCATGAACTTGCTGGGTGAGTTCAGCGGTCAGCGGCATTTGCTGCTTGAGCAGGTGCGGGCTGGGCAGGCGCTGGCTGACGGTGGTATTGGCAGCTTGCGGTTGGGTCAGGGGCAGGGCGAGGTTCGAGGCTTGCATGGCGTTTTTCCCTGGGCGGACGGCGGGTTGTGACCCGCGCGGTCGGCCCTATCGAGGTGTTCGACAGATCGTTGAGTGAGTGTTGTCTGCAGCGTTGCCACCCTTGAGGGACCGAACGGAGGCGGCAGGCTGGCCCGAACGGGATTGGCTAAATCGCCAGGCATAGGTGCTTGCGGAGTAATAAGTGGCGTAGTTCATGGATCTGTCCTCAATATGAATCGGTGTTGTTCAAAGGCCTGAAAAGCAAAACCCCCGGTCGGGGAGCCGACCGGGGGTTTGAGTATTCTCATGTTCGGCGGCCCCTCGAAAGTGGGCGCCGTGTAGGTATCAGCGGCGCCTAGTGGCTAAACCAATACCCAAAATAAAAGCTGGCAGGGGCCATGCTACCGGCAACGGCCAGCACAGGGCGCAGGGGGCGACCGGTGTGGTTGGCGTGATTGCAGGTGTGTTTCGGCATGTTGCTCTCCAGTGAATGAGCCCGAGCTTACTGCAGATCGGGCGCGCCGTTCAATGGGTAAATTCTATGGGGCAGATTATTACTGCCAATATCAGTGGCCGTAACGCCCTACCAAGGTTTGCGCACCTAGTGCATGGCCTTGCAGCAATTCAAGCAGCCCATTGCGGTCCAGTTCAGCTGGCAGGATGCCGGGTGCCAGGTCGGTGGCGATCAAGGTCAGTGCGTAGTGGTGCGGGTTGTCCCCGGCGGGCGGGCAGGGGCCTCGATAGCTGGTCGTGCCGCGGGAATTGCGCCCCACCGTCACGGCATGGGTGGTTTGCCCGGCCACACCTTCTTTCAAACCATCCAGGGCCGGGTCGATGTTGTAGGCGATCCAGTGCACCACCCCGAGGCCCTTGCCGCCATCGGGGTCGAACATCACCAACGCCAGCGAGCGGGTGCCTGCGGGCAGGTTGTCCCAGCTCAACTGCGGCGTGCGTTCCTCACCGGCACCACAGGCCGGGTCTGGCCCGACCTGTTGCAAGGCGATCACCCCGCCGTCAGTGAACGACGATGAGCTGATCGACAGCGCACCAGAACCCGGCCCTGCGGCCAGTGCGCTGCACGGCAGCAGGGCTGCGAGCAGCCACGGTTTGATGTTCATGGCAATTCCTTGGCAGGGCAATGGGGCGCAGTGTAGTCCAGGTTGGCCTTAACGGCTGTCCTGGTCCTCGGCGGTGCCGCCGCTGCTGCCAGCCCCCGAGCCTGTGGCCTCGCCCGTGCTGTTGGAGCCGCCACTGGCGCCGTCTGCGGCATCGGTGCTGGTGCCGGTGTTGCTGCTGTCGTTGTCCTGGCCGCTGCCGGGGCTGTTGACGCTGCTGTCTTCACCGGCGGTCTTGCCGCCGGATTGATCGGTCTGCGGGTGGCTGTCGGTATTGGTGGGCTCGGTGGCGGCAAAGCTGGTGCCGCTGATGACGCCCAAGGCCAGGGCCAGGCACAGCGAGAGGGGACGAATGCGGATCATGGTGTATCTCCCTTGCGGATGATCTGTCATTCGTTTGGCCGGGCAGCGCCGGCGCGGTGCCCTTCGGGCGACGGGTGGTCATGCACTCCCGGGATTGCGCCTTGTGTAGGAGCGGCCTTGCGTCGCGAACGGGTTGCGCAGCAGCCCCGGCAATCTCTGCGGCCAAGCTGAAATCTCGGGGCTGCTGCGCTGCCCGTTCGCGACGCAAGGCCGCTCCTACAAAAAGCGATTAGCGGATGGGGTCGGGGCGGGTGCTTTCCACGGGTTCCAGCGGCGGATGCTCCTGCGCCGCATGCATCAGGTCTTCGGTCACCCGCAGCTCCGCGCCGGTGGGCGAGAAGGTAGTCGAGGCGGTGAACGGTGCCGGGTGCTCCGCCGCCGGGCGCTTGCCACGGCGCCACAGGAAGAAGCTCACCATCCCCAAGTTGACCACCGCAAAGGCCCAGAACAGCCCCGCTTCGCCGAACGACGTCATCATCGGCGAAATCGCCAATGGCGCCAGCGCCGAGCCCAGCGAGTTGATCAGCAGCAAGCCCTGGATCATCGGCACCAGGGCGTCGGACGGTGCACGGTCGGCCGCGTGGCTGACCGCCACCGGGTACAGGGCGAACACCCCGCCACCCAGCAGGAACAGCATCGCCGGCAGCAATGACGATTCAGACGGCAGGAACACCGTGATCAACGACAGCACCACGCACAGCCCGGCCAGGGCAATCAGCACGTCCTGGCGGTCTTTGCGGTCAGACCAGCGGCCAACCGGGTATTGCAGCAGCATGGCACCGAGGATGACCCAGGCCATCATGTTGCCGACTTCCCCCACGTCCAGGCCGATGCGCTGCAGGTACAGCGGCAGCAGGGCATAGATGCCGGCAATCGCCACGCCCGAACCGAAGCAGCCGACCAGGCCCGACGGTGCGACCCCCAGCAGTTGCCGCGGTTTCAGTGGCTCGACCTGGTCCAGCAGCGGCGATACCCGCGGCAGGATCACGATCGGCAGCACCGACAGCGCCGCAAGCATGCCAGCGAGCATGAACGGTGCGGTATCGCCCAGGCGAGTGATCTCGCCAAGGCCTGCCTGGGCAATCACGCCAGCGCCATAGAAGGCAATCATGTACAGCGCCAGCAGGCGGCCCCGGATCTTCGCGTCGCCGGCCAGCAGCAGCCAGCTCTCGATCACCAGGAATACGCCCACCGCGGCCCAGCCGTTGATCAAACGCAGGATCGACCACCAGGTCGTGTCGTAGAACATCCCTTGCAGCAGGATGGTTGCAGCGATCAGCGAGGCGAAGCTGGTGTAGGCGCGGATATGGCCGATGCGCAGGATCAGCCGGTCATTGAAGATCGCGCCAAGGGTCAGGCCAATGAAGTAACTCGACGACACGATACCGATGGTGGTTGCCGATTCACCGGCAGCGCCCAGGCGCAGGGTGGTCAGGGAAGACATGAAGCCGTTGCCCAGGGCAATGATAAACAGCCCGAGCAGGGGCGCCAGCGCCATGGCCAGCAAACGCGGAGACATATGTACCTCAAGGTGGATGAGCGGAATGAGCGCCTCTTCGGACGCGCACGCCGACATGGCCCGATAAGGGGCCAAGAGGCTGCACGGATGTGCCTGGGAGGGATGCGACCTGGGCAAGACTCAACCGCTGGGCCTTGGAAGAACTGGGCCGGGCGGGGTGGGTTGAGCCTATTTCACATGTGCGTTCATGTGTTCAGGCACGGACTCTGTCGTTGCTGCCGGTTGCCACCGTTCAAGGCGACGGGCGAAAAGGAAGCGCGATTCTACGTGCTTGCATCGATTTGCCCAAGGGGCATTGGCCTGCGACGAGACGCCGCAGGGGGGAGTGCAGCTGCACCCAGAATACAGCCTGCTAATAATAATTTGTAAGGGAAAATAACTTTAGTCGTATTGATTCATGGGTTTATCGAGTTGCCGAGTCCGTTTATTGATCTGGATCAATACAGTTATGCAGTTATTTGCCATCGCAGTGTATTGATCGATAAAACTTATCAAGCGATCAAGCCGGTCAATTGGTCCCTGCGGCATCCTGCCACTACAATGGCGGCCGCGGCCTGCAAGGGGCGCCTTGATAAACGAGTGATGCCACGGCCCATTTAGTGTTTGCCAACAAGTTGCGTTTATATCAACGCACTGCAAATACCTATTGCCGCCGATTAGTGCCCGTCACCCAACTAGAACGACTTGCCGATAACACCCGTTGATAAGTAACGCCTGTTCGCCCGGTACCGAGCCGGGCTTAGATGAGGAGATGCCCATGGCACTTGGCAGACGACAATTTTTCAAACTTTGCACGGCCGGGGCGGCGGCAGCGACCAGCGTGTCGCTTGGCTTTGCACCGGCGGTGGCCAATGCCAGCCAGTCACGCCAATACAAGCTGTTGCGCGCCAAAGAGACACGCAACAACTGCACCTACTGCTCGGTAGGCTGCGGCATCCTCATGTACAGCCTGGGCGACGGTGCGAAGAACGCCAAGGCGCGCATCTTCCATATTGAAGGCGACCCGGACCACCCGGTCAGCCGGGGCTCGCTGTGCCCGAAAGGGGCGGGGCTGGTGGACTACATCCACAGCGAACAGCGCCTGTTGTACCCGGAGTACCGCGCGCCAGGCTCGGACACGTGGCAGCGCATCAGCTGGGACCATGCCATCGAGCGCATCGCCCGGTTGATGAAGGACGACCGCGATGCCAACTTCATCGAAAAGAACGCCAAGGGCGTAACCGTCAACCGTTGGCTGTCCACCGGCATGCTCTGTTCCTCGGCGGCCAGCAGCGAAACCGGCTCGCTCGATCAGCGCTTCACTCGCGCCCTGGGCATCCTCGGCACCGACAGCCAGGCCCGGGTGTGTCACGCCCCGACCGTATCGGCGCTGGCACCGACCTTTGGCCGTGGCGCCATGACCAACAACTGGGTGGACATCAAGAACGCCAACGTGGTGCTGATCATGGGCGGCAACCCCGCCGAAGCGCACCCGGTGGGCTTCAAGTGGGTGATCGAGGCGAAGATCCGCAACGGCGCCAAGGTGATCGTGGTCGACCCGCGCTTCAACCGCAGCGCCTCGGTGGCCGACCTGTACTCGCCGATCCGCGCCGGCTCCGACATCACCTTCCTCATGGGGGTGGTGAATTACCTGATCAGCCACGACCGTATCCAGCATGAGTACGTGCGTGCCTACACCAATGCCAGCCTGATCGTGCGCAACGACTACAGTTTCGACGACGGCCTGTTCAGCGGTTACGACGCAGGCACCCGGCGCTACGATCGCAGCTCCTGGGCCTACGAGCTCGACGAGCAGGGCTTTGCCAAGCGCGACATGTCGCTCAGCCACCCGCGGTGCGTGTACAACCTGCTCAAGCAGCATGTCAGCCGCTACACGCCGGAGCGGGTCAACGAGTTGTGCGGAACGCCCAAGGACGATTTCCTGCAGATTTGCGAGATCCTTGCCAGCACCAGCGCACCGGACAAGACTGCGACCTTCCTCTATGCCCTCGGCTGGACCCACCACACCACGGGCGCCCAGATGATCCGCGGTTCGGGCATGATCCAGCTGCTGCTGGGCAATATCGGCATGGCCGGTGGCGGCGTCAACGCCCTGCGCGGGCACTCCAACATCCAGGGCTATACCGACCTGGGGCTGTTGTCGCAACGCCTGCCGGGTTACATGAACCTGCCGTCCGACAACCAGACCAGCGTTGAAACCTACCTCAAGGAAACCACCCCCAGCGCCCAGCTGCCGGGGCAGGTCAACTACTACCAGCACACACCCAAGTTCTTCATCAGCCTGATGAAGAGCCTGTGGGGCGACCAGGCCACCCGCGAGAACAACTGGGGCTTCGACTGGTTGCCCAAGTGGGACGACAGCTACGATGTGCTCAACTATTCCAACCGCATGTACGAAGGCAAGGTCAACGGCTACATTGCCCAGGGCTTCAACCCGATCGCGGCCTTCCCGGACAAGAACAAGGCTGCCGAGGCCTTGGCCAAGCTCAAGTTCCTGGTGATCATCGACCCGCTGGCGACCGAGACATCGAGCTTCTGGCAGAACCATGGCGAGTCCAACGACGTCGACCCGGCAGCCATCCAGACCGAGGTCTTCCGCCTGCCCTCCAGCTGCTTCGCCGAAGAGAACGGCTCGATCGTCAACTCCAGCCGTTGGCTGCAATGGCACTGGGCCGGCGCGGCGCCACCGGGTGAAGCCTGGCACGATGGCAAGATCCTCGGCCATCTGTTCATGAAGCTGCGCGAGCTGTATCGCCGCGAGGGTGGCGTGTGCCCGGAGCCCGTGTTGAACATGGCCTGGGACTACAAGAACCCCTACGACCCAGAACCCGAGGAAGTCGCCAAGGAGTCCAACGGCTACGCCCTGGCCGACCTGCATGACGACAAGGGCAACCTGGTGCTGCGCAAGGGCCAGTTGCTGGACAACTTCGCCCAATTGCGTGACGACGGCAGTACCGCCTGCTTCAACTGGGTGTTCGCCGGTTCCTGGACCGAAGCCGGCAACCAGATGGCCCGCCGCGACAACGCCGACAGCGGCCTGGGCTGCACGCCGGGCTGGGCGTGGGCCTGGCCGCAGAATCGCCGCATCCTCTACAACCGTGCCTCGGCCGACCCTCAGGGCAAGGCCTGGGACCCGAAGCGCCAGATCATTGCCTGGGATGGCAGCCGCTGGGCTGGCAGCGATGTGCCGGACTACCCGGTTACCGCCGCGCCCGGCAGCGACGTCAACCCGTTCATCATGCTGCCCGAAGGGGTAGGGCGGCTGTTCTCGGTCGGCGCCATGAACGATGGGCCGTTCCCTGAGCATTACGAACCGATCGAAAGCCCGCTGGTGTCCAACCCGCTGCACCCCAATGTCAGCAAGAGCCCGACCGCACGGCTGTACGAAAGCGACCGGGCGCGCATGGGTAGCCGTGAGGAGTTCCCTTACGTGGCCACCACCTATTCGATCACCGAGCTGTTCCGCCACTGGACCAAACACTCGCGGCTCAACGCGATCATCCAGCCCGAGCAGTTTATCGAGATCGGCGAAGTGCTGGCCAAGGAGAAGGGCATCGTCCAGGGCGACCTGGTGCGGGTGACCACCAAGCGCGGCTACATCAAGGCCAAGGCGGTGGTCACCAAGCGGGTCCAGCGCCTGGAGGTTGCCGGGCAGATGGTCGACACCATCGGCATCCCTTGCCACTGGGGCTTCGAAGGCGCTACCCGCAAGGGTTTTCTGGCCAACACGCTGACCCCAGGCGTGGGTGATTCCAACACCAACACCCCGGAATACAAAGCGTTCCTGGTGAACGTGGAAAAGGCCTGACGGAGCGACGCACATGTCCCTGCAATCCCAAGACATCATTCGCCGTTCGGCGACCAACGCCTTCACCCCCGCGCCCCGTGCCCGCGACCACCAGGCCGAGGTGGCCAAGCTGATCGACGTCAGCATCTGCATCGGCTGCAAGGCCTGCCAGGTAGCGTGCAACGAGTGGAACGACCTGCGTGACGAGGTCGGGCATAACGTCGGCGTGTACGACAACCCGGCCGATCTCACGCCAGACACCTGGACGCTGATGCGTTTCGACGAGCACCAGGACGAAAACGGCAAGCTGGAGTGGCTGATCCGCAAGGATGGCTGCATGCACTGCGCCGACCCTGGCTGCCTGAAGGCTTGCCCGCAACCGGGTGCGATCATTCAGTACGCCAACGGTATCGTCGACTTCCAGTCCGAACACTGCATTGGCTGTGGCTACTGCGTGGCCGGCTGCCCGTTCGATGTGCCGCGCATCAGCAAGAAGGACAACAAGGCCTACAAGTGCACGCTGTGCGTCGACCGGGTCACGGTCGGCCAGGAACCGGCCTGCGTTAAAACCTGCCCGACCGGCGCGATCAACTTCGGCAGCAAGGCCGACATGCTGGTGCAGGCAGAAGAGCGCGTGAGCGAACTGCAAGGCCGCGGCTTTGCCGGTGCCGGTATCTACGACCCGCAGGCCGTGGGTGGCACCCATGTGTTCTACGTGCTGCAACACGCCGACAAGCCGCAGCTGTACCACAAGCTCAACCCGGACCCGCGCATCAGCAGCGCCATCGAGGGCTGGAAAGGCTGGCTGAAGCCGGTGGCCGCCGCAGCGTTCTTCGCCACCCTGGCGGGCACGGTGTTCCACTACATCGGTGTAGGCCCCAACGAAGTCGAGGAAGACGAAAAGGAGACCCAGGTATGAACAAGGACCGACTGATTCTGCGCACGCGCTTCATCGACCGGGCCAGCCACTGGTTCATGGTCATCTGTTTCTTCCTGGTGGCGATGTCGGGGCTGTCGTGGTTCTTCCCGTCGCTGAACTGGCTCAACGGGGTGTTCGGCACGCCACAGCTGGCGCGAATCCTTCACCCGTTTTTCGGGGTGGTGGTGTTTGTGGTGCTGATGTTCCTGTTCGTGCGCTTCGTCAGGTACAACCTGCCCGAGCGTGAAGACGCCATCTGGTTTCGCAACGTCAACAAGGTGCTGGCGGGCGATCACAGTCAGCCGCTGCGCATTGGCAAGTACAACGCCGGCCAGAAGGTCCTGTTCTGGGGGATCATGGGCCTGATCACCTTGCTGATGGGCAGTGGCGTGATCATCTGGCGGCCGTGGTTTGCCGACTACTTCAGCATCCCGCTGATCCGCATCGCCCTGTTTACCCATGCCCTGGCCGGCATCTCGCTGATCTTGCTGATCATCGGCCACGCTTACCTGGCGTTCTGGGTCAAGGGCTCGATTCGCGGCATGATCACAGGCTACGTCTCGCGTACCTGGGCCAAGTCGCACCATGACCGCTGGTACCAGCAGATCAGCAACAAGAGTGAGAAGAAATGAGCAGCAGCATCAAACTGACGGCGGTCGAGCAACCCAGCGGTGGCGTGGGCGCTATCAGCGCCTTGTTGCTGCCGCAATTGGGTCAGCACTTTGCCAAGCGCGCAGCGCGTTTGCGCCAGCTGGCCGAGGGGCATGAGCAGGCTGATTACCTGGGCTTCGCCGCCACCGTTGCACAGGCCCAGCAGCGGCTGCTGGAGCGTTTTCCGGTGCCTGCGCCCGAGCTTGAGGCCCTTGCCCAGCGGGTGGGCGATGCTGCGCCGTTAGCGGTGCAGCAGTTGCCGCGTTCGCGTTACTGGCAGCAAGCGCTCGAAGCGTTGATCGAAGACCTGCGCGCTGAGGCCAGCGGCCCGGTACGCGCCGCGCTGGATGCGCTTGCCGCATTGAGCCACGAACAGCGCGAAGCCTGCGCCGAGCACCTGCTGCAGGGCCGCTATGGCGAAGTGGACAGCGGCCAGGCGCTGTTCCTGTGGGCCGCACTGGGGCTGTACTTCGTGCAACTTGCGGCGGCACTGCCTGCCCATGCCCACGCGGCAGTGGGGGAGCACCGCCAGTTCTGCCCGGTATGCGCCGGCGCGCCGGTGGCCAGCGTCATCCTCACGGGCAAGCGTGCCGGGCTGCGCTATTTGCATTGCGGGCTGTGCGAGAGCCGCTGGCACATGGTGCGGGTCAAGTGCAGCAATTGCGAACACACCGGCAAACTGGACTATTGGTCGCTGGAGCGTCAGGACAGTGCGGTCAAGGCAGAAAGCTGCGGCGACTGCGAAAGCTACCTCAAGGCGTTCTATTACGAGCACGACCCGGCGCTGGAACCTGTCGCCGATGACCTGGCCACGCTGCGGCTGGATGCCGAGCTTGAAGGGCAAGGCTTTGCCCGTAGCAGCATCAACCCATTTCTGTTTCCGGGTTGATGCGGGGTAACACTGCGGCATACTGACGCCTTCCCCAACCCAGGAAGGTAAGGCTCATGCTGGCATCGTTGTTCGCCGTTCTGGCACCCGTGTTCATCGTTGCCGGCATTGGTTTCGCCTGGGCTCGCAAAGGCTTGGACTACCCCACCGAGTTCATCGCCAGGATCGTGATGACGGTCGGCACGCCCTCGCTGGTGCTGTCGACCTTGAGCCGCACCGAACTGGACCCGACGGCGTTCACCAGCATGGCCGTGGCCTGCCTGTTGTGCACGCTGGGCATGGCCTTGGCAGGGCTGCTGGTGTGCCGCGTCTCGGGGCAACACTGGCGGGTGCTGTTGCCGGCGTTCATGTTCCCCAATACCGGCAACATGGGCCTGCCGATCAGCCTGTACGCCTTCGGCGAGCATGGGTTGGCCCTGGCGGTGGCGTTTTTCCTGACCCTGTCGATCGTGCAGTTCACCATCGGCATGGCCATCTCGGGCACGGCGGCGTCGCTCAAGGCGCTGGTCCGCAACCCCATCGTGATCAGCCTGGCGGGGGCGATGCCGATCATCTTTCTCGATTTCGAACTGCCGCGTTGGCTGGCCAACACGGCAGACCTGCTTGGCGGCATGACCATACCGCTGATGCTGCTGACCCTGGGGGTATCGTTGGCCAGCATCCGCTTGCAGCATGTCGGCAGCGGCATCCTGTTGGGTGGGCTGCGTATCGTGCTGGGCGCGGCAGTGGGTTGGGCCGTGGGCGCGGGGCTGGGTATGGAACCGCTGGAGCGGGCGGTGCTGATGCTGCAGTCCGCGATGCCGGTGGCGGTGTTCAACTACCTGATGGCGGTGCGGGCCAATCGCTCGCCCGAGCAGGTGGCGAACCTGGTGATGTGTTCGACTGTGCTGTCGTTTGCCTGGTTGCCGGTTGTGCTGGCTGCATGGATGTAGCGCGTAGGTTTACGTTGTGGGGGGCAGTTGTATTGCTCGCGTTTTTGGGGGGGCTGGAGATTGTAGGGAGGGGCATCAGGTGCCTGGCTTGGTTTCTTCAGGGGTGCGTATATCGAGCGCCGCCCGCGCGGCGCATCGCGACGCAAGGCCGCTCCTACATTTGTTTCGGGCCAATTATTCCTGTGGCATTGGCGCGCGGCCCCTTGGTGCCCCCCTCAATATCGCGTCGTACAAACAAGGCGGTCGCGCGCAATTGCCACTGGCCTCACTGGCCCGAAACAAATGTAGGAGCGGCCTTGCGTCGCGATGCGCCGCGCGGGCGGCGCTCGATATCAGCACCACCGCCAAGCCAAAGCCAGGCAAACCCCACGGCCTAGAGCGGCAAGACGGCACCTCGGCAGGTACCTACCGCTCGTCACGGGTGTCGATGCTCACCACCACCGACATACCTGGCCGTAACCGTTTTGCCTGGGGCTGGTCGGCATCCACGGTGATGCGCACCGGGATCCGCTGGGCAATCTTGACGAAGTTGCCGGTAGCGTTGTCCGCCTGCAGCAGCGCGAACTCGGAGCCGGTGGCCGGCGAAATCTGCTGCACATGGCCGTACAGCTTCAGGTGGTTCAAGGCATCCACGGTGAAACTCACCGGCTGGCCGATACGCACTGCGGCCATCTGGGTTTCCTTCATGTTGGCGATCACCCACAGGGTGTCGGGCACCAGCGCCATCAATTGCGCACCTGAGTTCACATAGGCCCCCAGGCGCGTGCCAATCTGCCCCAGCTGGCCATCGCGCGGGGCGGTCACACGGGTGTTGTCGAGGTCGATGCGGGCCAGCTCCACGGCGGCCTTGGCATTTTCCACCGCAGCTTGCAGCGCAGCCCGGTTGACCACCACGGTTTCCCGGTCCTGGCGGGCGATTTCCAGTGCAGCCTTGGCCTGGGCCAGGCTGGCGACGGCAGCCGCCTGGCTGGCCCGGGCCAGGTCCAGCTCGCGGCGCGACACCGAGCCGTCGCTGACCAGAGCCTGGTTACGGCCGAGGTCGGCCTTGGCCTTGGCCGCCTGGGCTGCCGCATCACCGATGGCAGCCTGACGCTGGGCGATGGTGGCCTCGGCACTGTTGCGTTGCTGCAGGTTATTGGCCAGTGCCGCCTGTTGCTGTTGCAATTGGGCGATGGCCTGGGCCAGGCGTTGCGTGTAGATGCGGTCGTCCAGTTGCACCAGCAGGTCGCCCGCCTTGACGAACTGGAAGTCATGCACCGGTACATCGACGATGTAGCCACTGAGTTGCGGGCCGATGATGGTCACCTGGCCGCGCACCAGGGCATTTTCGGTACTCTCGATGGCGCTGCCGAACGGCGGCAGGCGCCAGGCATAGAGCACCAGCAGGATGCCGGCCAGGGCCACGCAGGCAAAACTGACCGTCGACAGGATGCGCACCCGGCGCGAGCGTACCGGGCTGGTTGGTTCGCTGGGGGGCGGCGTGCCTTCCGGGGTCTCGGCGAGGGCGGTGGTGGTGGTCGTGCGGGTTTCGTCGGTCATCGGGTAGGCGCGCTACGGCTAGGGTCGGAGTAGGTGGCCTTGGCGGCCGTGTACCAGAGCCAGGTGCTGCGGATGCAGATCCAGACCATGGTCAGGATAGCGATGCTGCCGATCAGCATGAAGACATCGTTGTAGGCCATCACGTTGGCCTCCCGGGTGGCCGCACTGGCTAGCACGCGCAGGCCGGCTTCGCTGCGCAGCGCCGGGTCGGCGAGGATCCCGGCATAACCGCCGCCACCGCTTTGCACGCGGGCGTTGACCAGCGGCTCAAGGTAACTGAGCCGGTCCATCAGGTGGCTGGAGTGAAATTTTTCCCGCCAGGTCTGGAAGGTGCCGAGCAGCGCTGCGCCAATAAGGCCGCCGAGGTTGTTGCAGATGCCGAACAGCACCGAAAAACTCACCAGGTTGCGGGGGTTGGCCCGCACATGGCTGATGCCCAGGGCCATCGACGGGCCCAGGAAGAAGGTGCTGCCGAAGGCCAGCAGGAACTGGCTAAGGTACATCTGCGCCGGGCGCGTGAGGTTGCTTGAGCTGCTGTCCATGAAGGCTCCGACGGCCATTGCCAGCAGCGAAACCAGCAGCGGGATGACCAGGTGCTTGGGGTCGATGGTCAGGGCGCTGGTGGCAAGGCCGGCCACCGCGCCGAACAGCATGATCGCGTACAGCGTGCGCATCTGCTCGCTGCTCATGTTCAGCGCCTGCAGAAAACCCACCGCACCGGTGGACTGCTCCGAGGTCACCATGCGAATCAGGATCACACACAGGGCCAGGCGGATGATCGTGCCGCTGCCCAGCCAGCGTGTCATCAGCAAGGGGTTCTGGCGATTGTGTTCGATGGCCAGGCCGCTGAATATCAGGCCGATCGACGACGCCAGCGCCACACCGATCCAGGGCGCCTCCAGCCACCAGTCGATGCGCCCCAGCGACAGTGCGGCGCAAAGCAGGGCGGTGCCGCTGGCCATCAGGGTGAAGGTCAGAAAGTCGAGCGGCTCGAAGGTCTTGAAGCGGTCGCCAGGCGGCAACTTGAGCATCAGCACGCAACCCAGTGCGGCCAGTGCCAGGCCCAACTCGAACAGGTACAACCCGCGCCATTCAGCGATCTGCAACAAGTCTTCGGAGAAGATCCGCGCCAGCGGCAAGGCCAGCTGCGAGGCGCCAAGGCCCAGGACCATAGCCTTGAGCCGCCACTGCGCAGGGAACGCCTGGATCATGTAGTACAGGCCCAGCGAACTGAGCGCAGCGCCGACCATGCCGTGGGCGGCGCGCACGGCGATTGCCGAGTTCAGGTCATTGACGAACAGGTGGGCAAAGGTGACCAGTACATAGAGCACCAGGAACACTTCGGTGAAGGCGCGCAAGCCGAACTGCTGGCGAAACTTGACCAGCAGCAGGTTCATCGACACGTTGGTCATCACATAGGCGGCCGGCAGCCAGGCCATTTCGGCGGTGGTCGCGCCAAGGGCACCCTGCAGGAACACCAGGTTGGCCGTTACCAGCGCGCTGCCCAGGCCACCAGTGATCGCCACCAGCAGCCCCACTACCCCATAGGCCAGGCGTTTTCCGGGCGTGTGCAGGGGAGTGGAGGGCGACCCAGGCAGGCTGGGTTTTTCGTGTGGGAGCCACTGGCGTGGGGCGTATTTGTTCATGGGCAGACTGTACGTGAGGGGCTGGGGCATTAAAACTGTCTGCGCTCAAGTTTGCCGCGCCTACAACGCCTTGGCCAGGAAGCTGGCGGTGCGGCTGGCTTTGCACTGGGCAACCGTTTGTGGCGTCCCACTGACCACGACCTTGCCGCCGGCATCCCCGGCCCCCGGCCCGATGTCGATCACCCAGTCGCTTTGCGCCACCACACGCATGTCATGCTCGACCACCACTACGCTATGCCCGGCATCGACCAGGCGATTGAGTTGCACCAGCAGCCGGTCGATGTCCTGCGGATGCAGCCCGTTGGTGGGCTCGTCCAGCACGTACAGCGTCGCCCCGCGCGCGGTGCGCTGCAGCTCGGTGGCCAGCTTGATGCGTTGCGCCTCGCCGCCGGACAGCTCGGTGGCCGGCTGCCCCAGGCGCAGGTAACCCAGGCCGATATCCTGCAGGACTTGCAGGCAGCGTCGTACCGGCGGTTGTTCGGCGAACACCGCAAGGGCCTGGTCGACGGTCAGTTGCAGCACCTGGGCGATGTTCATGCCCTGCCAGGTCACTGCCAGGGTATCGGGGTTGTAGCGGGCGCCATGGCAGGTGGGGCAGGGTGCATACACGCTGGGCATGAACAGCAGCTCGACGCTGACGAACCCTTCACCCTCGCAGTTCTCGCAACGGCCCTTGGCAACGTTGAACGAAAACCGCCCGGCATCGAAGCCGTTCGCCTTGGCCTGCTCGGTGCTGGCGAACAGCTTGCGCACGTAGTCGAACAGGCCGGTGTAGGTGGCAAGGTTGGAGCGCGGCGTGCGGCCGATGGGCTTCTGGTCGACCTGCACCAGCCGCTTGATGTTGTCCAGGCCCGCGCTGACACGGCCTGCGCTGGTTTGCTCGGGCTCGTCTTCCAGGCTCTGCTCCTCGGGCTCGGCACGCTGTTCGGCATGGCCCAGGTGGGCACCGACCAGCTCCAGCAGCGCCTGGCTGACCAGGCTCGACTTGCCCGAGCCGGAAATACCGGTCACCGAGGTGAAGCACCCCAAAGGGAACCGGGTACTGAGGTTGTTGAGGTTGTTGCGCGTGATGCCCTCCAGCTGCAGCCAGGCCTGCGGCTGTCGTGGCGCTCGAGCGGCCGGCTGCTGCGGGGCGAAGAGATAGGCTCGGGTGCGCGATACCTCGACCTCGGCCAGGCCTGCGGGCGGGCCGCTGTACAGCACCTGCCCGCCATGCTCGCCGGCTGCCGGGCCGACATCCACCAGCCAGTCGGCGCGGCGCATGGTGTCCAGGTCGTGCTCCACCACGTACACCGAATTGCCCGCCTGCTTGAGCCGTTGCAGGGCGTCGAACAGCGCTTCGCTGTCGGCCGGGTGCAGGCCGGCCGACGGTTCGTCGAGCACGTAGATGACGCCGAACAGTTGCGAGTTGAGCTGGGTGGCCAGGCGCAGGCGTTGCAGTTCGCCCGAGGACAGTGTCGGCGTGCTGCGTTCCAGGGCCAGGTAGCCGAGGCCCAGGTCAATCAGCGGCGCGATTCGTTCCAGCAGTTCGTGGGCGATGCGCTGGGCGGCCAGGCGCTTTTCCAGGGTCAGGGTGTCTTCGTGCTGTTGCAGATAACCGGGGGCTGCCACCGAGCGGAATACCTCGGCCAGCGTCTGCAAAGGCAGGCGCGACAGCTCGCCGATGTCGCGGCCGGCGAAGGTCACGGCCAGCGCTGCGCGCTTGAGCCGTTTGCCCTGGCACAGCGGGCAGGGGCTTGGGCGCATGAATTGGGAGACGCGCTTGCGCATCTGCGCGCTCTGCGAATGCATGAACGTGTGCATCACGTAGCGCCGGGCGCCGCTGAAGGTGCCTTGGTAGCTGGGTTCGAGCTTGCGCTTGAGTGCGGCGCGGGTCTGCGCCGGGCTGAGCCCGGCGTAGACCGGCACGGTGGGGGTTTCTTCGGTGTAGAGGATCCAGTCGCGTTGCTCCTGGGGCAGGTCGCGCCAGGGGGTGTCAACGTCATAGCCCATGGTCACCAGGATATCGCGCAGGTTCTGGCCCTGCCAGGCCATCGGCCAGGCGGCCACCGCCCGCTCACGTATGGTCAACGACGGGTCGGGGACCATGGTTGCCTCGTTCACCTCGTAGACACGGCCCAGGCCGTGGCATTCGGGGCAGGCCCCTTGTGGGGTATTGGGCGAGAAGTCTTCGGCGTACAGCATGGCCTGCCCGGCCGGGTAGTGGCCGGCACGCGAGTAGAGCATGCGGATCGAGCTGGACAATGTGGTGACGCTGCCGACCGAGGAGCGCGCGCTTGGCGTGCCGCGTTGCTGCTGCAGGGCCACCGCAGGGGGCAGGCCTTCGATGGCGTCCACGTCGGGTACGCCAACCTGGTCGATCAGGCGCCGGGCATAGGGCGCGACCGATTCGAAGTAGCGGCGCTGGGCTTCGGCATACAGGGTGGAGAAGGCCAATGAAGATTTGCCCGAGCCGGATACACCGGTGAACACCACCAGCGCGTCGCGGGGGATGTCCACGTCGATGTTCTTGAGGTTGTGCTCGCGAGCGCCACGGACACGGACGAAACCGGTAGGGGTTGGGTTGCGTGGTGGCATTGGGCGCTCCTTGGCTGGGGAAATGGGGCACGGTAGCAGTAATTTGAGGGGCTGTGCGGGGATTGGGGGGGGCTGGCAGGTGTAGGGGTTGGGAGGTTTAGCGCCTGCGAGATCGAGCGCCGCCCGCGCGGCGCTTCGCGGCGCAAGGCCGCTCCCACATTTGTTTCGGGCCAGTTATGCCTGAAGCATTGGCGCGCGGCCCTTTGGCGCCTGCCTCAATATCGCGTCGTACAAACAGGGCGGTCGCGCGCAAATGCCACAGACCTCATTGGCCCGAAACAAATGTGGGAGCGGCCTTGCGCCGCGAAGCGCCGCGCGGGCGGCGCTCGATCTCATAGGCGCAAAAACTCCCAAGACATACCCATAGCCGCCCGCCCGCAATCCCCCTTCGCTGCCATGTTCCACCCCGTGGAACCACATTCAATTGTGCTCCGGCCCCCGTCGCGCTTATCTGTCCGTAACCACGACCTGCCTTCCCCGTCGTGATCTCAAAGCGAACAACAAGAACGGGACTCACCCGCGCGAGGAGATTCCACATGCCGCACCATCAGCACATCCTGGCCTGGCTCAACGACGTGGCCAGCGACCTGCACGCCATCCGCCACGATATCCACGCTCACCCCGAACTCGGTTTCGAAGAAAGCCGCACCTCGGCCCTGGTCGCGCAATTGCTCAAAGACTGGGGCTACGAGGTGCACACAGGCATCGGCAAGACCGGCGTGGTCGGCGTGCTGCGCAACGGCAGCAGCCCACGCAAGCTCGGCCTGCGTGCCGACATGGACGCGCTGCCCATTCACGAGGCCACCGGCGCTGCCTACAGCAGCCGCCACCAGGGCTGCATGCACGCTTGCGGCCATGACGGGCATACCACCATGTTGCTGGGTGCCGCCCGTTACCTGGCTGCTACCCGCCAGTTCGATGGCACGCTGACGCTGATCTTCCAGCCGGCTGAAGAGGGCCAAGGTGGCGCCGAGGCGATGCTCGCCGACGGCCTGCTGGAGCGCTTCCCCTGCGATGCCTTGTTCGGCATGCACAACATGCCCGGGCTGCCAGCGGGGCACCTGGGCTTGCGTGAGGGGCCGATGATGGCCTCGCAGGACTTGCTCACGGTGACCATCGAGGGGGTCGGTGGGCATGGTTCCATGCCGCACCTGACGGTCGACCCGCTGGTGGCAGCGGCCAGTGTGGTGATGGCGTTGCAGACCGTGGTGGCGCGCAACATCGATGCGCAGGAAGCGGCAGTAGTGACCGTCGGTGCGCTGCAGGCTGGCGAGGCAGCCAACGTGATCCCGCAGCAGGCCCTGCTGCGTCTGAGCTTGCGCGCCCTGAATGCCGAGGTGCGCGCACAGACCCTGGAGCGGGTGCAGGCGATCATCGTCAGCCAGGCGCAGAGCTATGGCTGCACCGCCAGCATCGAGCATCGTCCCGCTTACCCGGTGCTGGTCAACCACGCCGCCGAAAACGCCTTTGCCCACCAGGTCGGTGTCGAACTGCTCGGCGCCGACGCGGTGGATGGCAATACCCGCAAGCTGATGGGCAGCGAGGACTTTGCCTGGATGCTGCAGCGCTGCCCTGGCGCCTACCTGTTCATTGGCAATGGCGTGAAGCGGCCGATGGTGCACAACCCGGCCTATGACTTCAACGATGACATCCTGCTGACCGGCGCCGCTTACTGGGGCGCGCTGACCGAGCGCTGGCTCGAGCCCGCCTGAACCCTGCATTGACGACTGCCGCTGGAACCCGGGCGCGAGCGTGCCTGGGCGATCACTTGAAGCGTTTCTGGCCAACAGATTGATGGAGTGCTCCGCATGCAGACTTCCAATACAGGCGCGTCGCGTACCCGGCAAGTGGTCGCGGCGGTCATCGGCAATGCCCTGGAGTGGTATGACTTTATCGTGTACGGCTTTCTGGCCAGCATCATCGCCCGTCAGTTCTTCCCCTCCGACGACGAGTACGCCTCGCTGCTGATGGCCCTGGCCACCTTCGGCGTGGGCTTTTTCATGCGCCCGGTGGGCGGGGTGCTGCTGGGTATGTATTCCGACCGCAAGGGGCGCAAGGCGGCGATGCAACTGATCATCCGCCTGATGACGGTGTCCATCGCGATGATCGCCTTTGCCCCCAGCTACGTGGCCATCGGCATGGGCGCGCCGCTGCTGATCGTGGTGGCGCGCATGCTGCAGGGCTTTGCCACGGGCGGTGAATACGCCAGTGCCACGGCGTTTCTGGTGGAAAGCGCACCGGCCCACCGCAAGGGGCTGTATGGTTCGTGGCAACTGGTGGGGCAATGCCTGGCGGTGTTCAGTGGGGCGGCGATGGTGGCGCTGGTCACCCACCTGTGCACGCCCGAGGCCTTGGACAGCTGGGGCTGGCGGATCCCGTTCGTGATCGGCTTGCTGATCGGCCCGGTGGGGCTGTGGATTCGCAAGCACATGGAAGAGCCCGAGGAGTTCCTCGAAGCCCGCAAGCAGGCCAAGGGCCAGGCGCCGAGTTTGTGGCAGGTACTGCGTGAGCACCGCCGCAGCCTGTTGGTGTCGATGGGCTTGGCCTGTGGGGCGACGGTGTCGTTCTATGTCGTGCTGGTGAACATGCCAACCTTCGCCCACAAGAACCTGGGCCTGCCGCTGGACCAGGTGTTGCTGGTGCAGATGCTGGCCGTGGGCCTGATGACCGTGGTGATCCCCCTGGCGGGTGCGTTATCGGACCGCCTGGGCCGGCGGCCGGTGCTGATGGCCTTTACCTTGGCGTTCTTCGTGATGGTCTACCCGTTGTATGTCTGGGTAGCGGCGGCGCCATCGATCGAGCGCCTGCTGGTGATGCAACTGCTGCTGTGCACTGCCATCGGCGGCTTCTTCGGCCCGGCGCCGACCGCCCTGGCCGAGCAGTTCCCGATCGAGGTGCGCTCCACCGGGGTGTCGGTGGCCTACAACGTTGCGGTGATGGTGTTCGGCGGCTTCGCCCCGCTGATCGTCACTTGGCTGAGCAAGGTGCTCGGCACGCCGGTGGCGCCGTCGTTCTATGTGCTATTCGCGTGCCTGCTGACGCTGCTGGGCACCTATTGCCTGAAAGAGGCCCCGCGTGCTGGCAAGGCTGTTGCCTTCAACCTTGGAGTGAAACCGTGAACCTGTTAGCCATCGACCCGATCGTTGCCCTGGATGCCGAGGCGCTGTCCCAGGCGATTCATGCCCGCCAAGTGTCGTGCCGTGAAGTGATGCAGGCCTACCTGGGCCATATCGAACGCTTTAACCCGCAGGTCAATGCGTTGGTGTCGCTGCGCGAGGGCGCGGTGCTGTTGGCCGAGGCCGACGCGCGCGACCGCGAGCTGGCGGGCGGGCAGTCGCGGGGCTGGATGCATGGCATGCCGCAGGCGGTCAAGGACCTGGCGGCCACGGCGGGGCTGCGTACCACGCTGGGCTCGCCGCTGTTCGCCGAGCATGTGCCCGAGCAGGATGCGCTCAGCGTGGCGCGGGTGCGCGCCAGCGGGGCGATCATCATCGGCAAGAGCAATGTGCCGGAGTTCGGCCTCGGCTCGCAAAGCTACAACACGCTGTTCGGCACCACCCTCAACGCCTACGACCCGAGCCGCGTGGCCGGTGGCAGCAGTGGCGGGGCAGCTGCGGCCCTGGCCCTGCGCTTGCTGCCGGTGGCCGATGGCAGCGACATGATGGGCTCGCTACGCAACCCGGCGGCGTTCAACAATGTGTTTGGCCTGCGCCCTTCGCAAGGGCGGGTGCCATATGGGCCGACACCGGAGCTGTTCATGCAGCAGCTGGCCACCGAGGGCCCGATGGGGCGCACGGTGACAGATGTGGCGCGGCTACTGTCGGTCCAGGCCGGCCATGACGCGCGGGTGCCATTGTCACTGCGCGACGGCCCGCGCGACTTCGCCCATGGGCTGCCGCGTGATTTCAAGGGCGTGCGGGTCGGCTGGCTGGGCAGCCATGACGGTTACCTGCCGATGGATGACGGGGTAATGGGCCTGTGCGAAGCGGCCTTGGCGGACTTCGCCGCGCTGGGTTGCGAAGTCGAAGCGTGCCAGCCAGGCTTCGATATGGCGCGCCTGTGGCAATGCTGGCTGACTCACCGCCACTTCCTGGTGCACGGAAGCCTGAGCGCAGCCTATGCCCACCCCGCGAAGCGCGCACTGCTCAAACCCGAGGCGCGCTGGGAGGTTGAAGGGGGCCAGCGCCTGACGGCGGCGGACGTTTACCAGGCCTCGCTGGACCGCAGCGCCTGGTACCAGGCGTTGAACACCCTGTTTGAACGTTACGATTTTCTGCTGTTGCCTGCTGCCCAGGTGTTCCCTTTCGACGCAGCCCAAGCGTGGCCGAAGGTGGTCGGCGGGCAGGCGATGGACACCTACCACCGCTGGATGGAGGTAGTCATCGGCCCGACGTTGGCCGGCTTGCCGAGCATGAGCGTACCGGTTGGCTTCAATGCCGCGGGGCTGCCGATGGGCCTGCAGATCATAGGCCCCGCCCAGGCCGACCAAGCCGTGCTGCAGCTGGCGTATGCCCATGAACAACTGACCCGTTGGGTCGAGCGGCAGCCGCCTAATTGCCTGCAATCACGTTGAGCACCCTGGGCAGGCGCGTTTTTTGCTGGGCATCATGACCATCCACGCAGAGACAGGGAGGTCAGACACATGGGCACCACGACAGACAGCGGCGGCGTGCGCTCGGTGGAGCGGGCGCTGGCCATCGTCGATTTGCTCGGCGAACACCAGGCGTTAGGGCTGGAGGAGCTGCATTACCTGACGGCCCTACCCAAGGCCACGGTGTCGCGAATGCTGGCCACCTTGCAGGAGCAGGGCTGGGTCTACCGGGGCTTGAGTGATCGGCGTTATCGCCTGTGCGCCCGGCGCCTGTTCGGTGACCGCCAGTTGCGTTTGAAGCGGCGCCTGGTCGAACACGCAGCGCCCTGGTTGCTGGAACTGAGCGAGCGCACCGGGCTGGTGGCGGACCTGTCGTGCTTCGATGGCGAGCGCCTTGAAGTGATGGAAAGCGCCATCCCCCTGGTGCTGCGCAAGCGCTACCCGAACAACTGCCAGATCGTCGGGCACCATGCCAGCCTGTTTCACTCGGCAATGGGGCGGGCATGCCTGGGGGAAATGCACAGCGACGAAGTGCAGCGCCTGGCCAGCCACCAGCAGTTGGGTGATGAAACGCTGTTGCGCGATATCGAGGACGATGCGCACAAGGGCTTTGGTCAGCGCACCGAGGGGCACTGGGAGTACCCGGTGCGGTTGCCGTTCCTGATCCGGGCGATCGCGTTGCCGGTGCGGGTTGAAGGGCGGCTGGCGGGTAGCATTGCCTTGCACTGGCCGGAGGACCAGGCGCCGGTAGAGCGGGTGTTGAGCCTGCATCTGCAGCGCTTGGCGGCGACAGTGGGCCAGGTGCAGCAGGCACTGGAGGCTTGAGGGTGCTGTGCGAAATTACGGGCCCTTTCGCCCTGCGGCCTCACGAAACCCACTCGGGCTCACCCCTGAATGCTTGCGGAAAAACCGGCTGAAGTAGCCGACATCGACAAACCCCAGCTCATGGGCAATCTCTTTCACACTGAGGCTCGAATGCCCCAGCGCCCGTTTGGCCTCCAACACCAGGCGGGCATTGATGACGTTCATCGGCGTCATGCCCAGATGCTCCTGGCACAGCCGCCCCAGCGTGGTCAAGGTCAGCCCGAGCTCACCGGCGTAATCACCGAGCGACCAATGCGCGCGGTAGTGCATGTCCACCAGCTCACGGAACCTGGTCAGTTGCTGGCTGCGCCTCGACGGTAGACGCTGCTCGCCGGCGCGGGCCTGCGGCTCGTGGCGCAACACCTGGATCATCAGCGTCAGCAACAGCGACATACTGCACGCCACATGCTCGCGGGCGCGGTTGTGGTATTCCTCACGCAGTGCGCGGCACAGCGGTAGCAGCGGGTCTTCGTCGGCGTCCCACTGCGGCAGGGCGATCACCTGGGGTTTGCGCACCTGTGCCAGCAGGTTCGGTGCCAGTACCTGGGCGATACTTTCCAGCGGATGCTGCGCCGCCGTGATCACCTGGCCCTCGACCGCGCCGGCCCAATGAAAACCATGCACCACCTGCGCCGGCACGTACACCACGCAGGGCGCCCGGGCCTGCACGCGGTCGCTGTCGAACAGCACTTCGCCGGCACCGCTTTGCAGGTACAGCAACTGCAGCAGGCCTTCATGACGGTGCGCGGCAATCTCCCAGTTGTAGGCGCCGGAGCGTTGCGAGATCGACTCCACATGCAGGGACTCGTGCCACACCGGCTGCGCGGTTTCGCCGTACAGGGCGTAGTTGGGGATCTTGTTCATGGTCTTGTAGTTATTGTTGTGATCGATACCCGGCTACTGTGCCACAGCGGCTTGCCGGGTTAAGGGCCAGTGGACGAAATTGTCGGGAATGTGGGGTGGGTTGCAGGTTTTGTCCATTCTGCCCGGGCACGTGCCGGCCCTAGGCTGTTTGCCAGATGAAGCGACACTCTGGAGAGCAGCATGCATAACAACAAGATGACGACTGATCACTGGCTGGGCCTGGACTCTGCCGTTTGCGTGGTAACCGGCGCGGCCGGCGGCATTGGCGCGGCCCTGGCTGCCGCATTGGTGGGGCAGCATGCCCATGTGGTGTTGCTGGATCGCGACCTGGATAAATGCCGCGAGCTGGCGGCGACCTTGGGCGAGCACAGCGTCGGCGAGGTCAGCGCGCTGGGCTGCGACATCGCCGACCCCGACAGCGTCAGCCAGGCGGCGGCACAGGTGCAGGCGCTGCACGGTCGCTGCGATGTACTGGTCAACAACGCCAGTGTGTTGCGCCCCGGTGCCCTTGAAACGCTGAGCCTGGAGCAATGGAACCAGGTACTGGCGGTCAACCTCAGCGGCTACCTGCTGTGTTCCCAGGCCTTCGGCCGTTCGATGCTTGCCCGTGGCCAGGGGCGGATCGTGCATATTGCGTCCATCGCCGCTCATTACCCACAACCCAACAGCGGTGCCTACAGCGCGGCCAAGGCCGGTGTCAGCCTGTTGTCGCGGCAAATAGCCGTGGAGTGGGGCCCGCGCGGGGTGCGTAGCAATGCGGTGTGCCCCGGGTTGATCCGCACGCCGTTGTCGGCCGCGTTCTACGCCGACCCGCACATCGAGCGCCAGCGCAGCGCCATGACCGCCAACCAGCGGATCGGCGAGCCGCAGGACATCGCTGAAGCAGTCCTGTTTCTCGCCAGCCCGCGCGCCGACTACATCAACGGCGCCGAGCTGACCGTCGATGGCGGGCTGGAGAGCATGCCCATGGCATTGATCCCACGCCCAGGCTTCGAGGGCGTTCGCCCATGAACACGCGCAACTGCGATGTACTGGTGGTGGGGGCGGGGGCCGGTGGCCTGGCGACAGCGATCACCGCGAAAAAGCACGGCCTGGATGTGATCGTGATCGAGAAGGCGGACTGCTTCGGCGGCACCACGGCGTTTTCCGGCGGGGTGCTGTGGGTGCCGTGCAGCCGACATGGGGTAAACGACAGCGAGGCGGCGGCACTTACCTACTTGCGCAACGAAACCGGCGACTGCTTCGACGAAGCGGCGGTCAAGGCGTTTCTGCGCCACGGGCCACGCATGGTGGACTTCTTCGAGCGCGAGACAGCCGTCAAATTCGTCCCCACCCTGTACCCCGACTACCACCCGCAGGTGGAGGGTGGCGTCGAGGTCGGCCGCTCGATACTGGCGGCGCCCTACGATATCCGGGGCCTGGGGCCAGACATGGCACGCCTGCGGCCACCGCTCAAGACCATCACTTTCATCGGCATGATGTTCAACTCGTCGAATGCCGACCTCAAGCACTTCTTCAATGTCACGCGTTCACTGTCGTCGTTCGCTTATGTGGCCAAGCGCTTGCTAACCCATTTCAAAGAGCTGGCGCTGTACCGGCGCGGTACTCAGGTCACCAGCGGCAATGCCTTGGCGGCGCGACTGGTGAGGTCGGCGCTGGACCTGGATATTCCGATTCTGACCGGCACCCCGGCCAGGCAACTGTTGCTTGAAGGCAACCGGGTCACGGGGGTGTTGGCCAAGCAAGGCGACAGCGAGCTGCGTATCGAAGCGCGGCGGGGTGTGGTGCTGGCCTGTGGCGGGTTCTCCCACGACCTGCAACGGTTGAAGCAGGCCTACCCGCATGTGCGTCGCGGCGGTGAGCATTTTTCGCCGGTGCCTGAAGGCAACACGGGTGATGGTGCCCGCATGGCCGAAGCATTGGGCGCCAAGGTCGATATCCGCCTGCAAGCCGCAGCGGCCTGGATGCCGGTATCGAAAGTGCCCATGGGGGCAGGGCGCTACGTTGCCTTTCCGCATTTGCTCGATCGTTACAAGCCCGGTGTGATCGGGGTGCTGCGCTCGGGCAAGCGATTCACCAACGAATCGAATTCCTACCACGATGTGGGGGCAGCGTTGATCGAAGCCTGTGCCGAGCAGCCGGAAACCGCCATGTGGCTGGTCTGTGACCGCCGCACCCTGGCCAAGTATGGCCTGGGTTTCGCCAAGCCCGCGCCGATGCCGCTGGGGCCGCTGTTGCGCAATGGCTACCTGCTCAAGGGGCGCAGCCTCGCAGAGCTGGCCGGCAAGGCCGGGATCGATGCCGCCGGGCTGGAGCAGACCGTGCGTGAGTACAACCTGGGCGCCGTTCAGGGTGAGGACCGCCAGTTCGGGCGTGGCACTACCCGCTTCAATCGTTATCTGGCCGACCCGCAACACGCGCCCAACCCTTGCGTGGCGCCGCTGGGCGAGGGGCCTTACTTTGCCGTGAAGGTGATCATGGGCGACTTGGGGACCTTCGACGGGATCCGCACCAGTGTGGTCGGCGAAGTGCTCGGCACCGATGAGCGGGCCATCGAGGGGCTGTATGCCGTTGGCAACGACCGCGCCAGCATCATGGGCGGCAACTACCCCGGCGCAGGCATCACCCTGGGGCCGATCATGACCTTTGGCTACATCACCGGGCGCCATCTGGCAGGCGTCGAACAAGGCCTGGCGACTGCGGCCAATGCACGGGAGGTGGCGTGATGGACAAGGCCATCGTCGACCATCGGATCTACACCATTCGCCCACGTGGCATGGCGGCGTTTCTCGAGGCCTTCGACCAGTTGGCGATGCCGATTCTGCTGCGCCATCTGGGGGCGCCACTGGCCTTCTACACCAGCAGCATCGGCCCGCTGAACCAGGTGGTGCACCTGTGGGGCTACGACAGCCTGGATGACTTCGAAACGCGCAGCGCCGCCCGCGATGCCGACCCGGACTTCGCCGCCTACCTGCACGCCACCCGTGACCTAGTGGTGGCCCAGGAGACGCGGATCATCAGGCCGGTGCGGCTGCACAGCCTCGCTCACCGCTAATGCCACCGGGGCCCTGCACCCGCATAAAAACAACAACAGGTGATACCCATGAACAACGCTATCGATGTGCGCCAACTGATCGACCAGCAACCCATCGGCCGCTACCAGAAGTGGGTGGTCTTTCTGGGGTTTCTGATCATCGCCCTGGACGGGCTGGACGTCGCCATCATCGGTTTCATCGCCCCGCAGCTGAAAAGCGACTGGGGCCTGAACGCGCAAAGCCTGGGCCCGGTGCTGAGCGCCGCCCTCATCGGCCTGGCGCTCGGGGCCTTGATCGCCGGCCCCCTGGCAGATCGCTACGGGCGCAAGGCGGTCTTGCTGGGCAGCGTCCTGCTGTTTGGCGTCTGGACCCTGGCTTCGGCGTTTTCGCCCAACCTTGAAACCCTGGTGGCCCTGCGTTTTCTCACCGGGCTGGGCTTGGGCGCCGCCATGCCCAATGCCAGCACCCTGGTCAGCGAATACGCGCCGGCGCGCAGCCGCTCGTTGCTGATCACCCTGGCGTTCTGCGGCTTTTCCCTGGGCGCGGCGGCAGGCGGCTTTGTCAGTGCCTGGATGATCCCGAACCTGGGCTGGCGCAGTGTGCTGGTGCTGGGGGGCGTGCTGCCGCTGCTGACCTTGCCGTTGCTGTGCTGGCGGCTGCCCGAATCGGTCACCTTCCTGGTCAGCAAAGGTGCCGATGTGCGACGCATACGCGCCATTGTCAGCCGCCTGGCGCCGGGGCGCATCAGCGCCGACAGCACTTTTGTGCTGCCGCCCAGCACGCCGAGCAGCGGTGGGGCAATTGGCACCATCCTTTCGCCGCGCTATCGCTTCGGCACCTTCATGCTCTGGACCGGCTACGTGCTGGCGTTGTTTCTGGTCTACCTGTTCAGCGGCTGGTTGCCCACTCTGGTGAAGGAGGGCGGTGGCTTCTCGGTAGCCGAAGCGGCCATCGTCACCGCCTGCTTCCAGATCGGCGGGCCGCTGGGGGCGATTTCGGTGGGCTGGGCCATGGACCGCTGCAACCCGCAACGCGTGCTGATGCTGACCTTCCTGTTCAGCGGCGCAGTGATCTTCGCCATTGGCCAAGTGGCCGGGGACTTCACCTGGCTGTGCACGATTGCCTGGGCCGTGGGCTTTGGCCTCAATGGTGCCAGTGTGGGCATGAATGCGCTGGCGGCAGCGTTCTACCCGACCGAAGCGCGCGCGACCGGTGCCAGCTGGATGAGTGGCATCGGCCGTTTCGGGGCGATTCTCAGTGCGTTTGCCGGCGCCCAGATGCTGGCAATGGGGTGGAGCTTCGCGCAGGTGTTCGCGTCGTTGCTTGTACCGGCGGTGCTGGCTGCGCTGGCCGTGCTGCTGCAAGGGCGCCATGCCGGTTCAGGCCGACGCGCTGCACGGAAGGTGGTGTAATCTGTGCTGGCGTGCAAAAGCCCTGCAGGCCTTGTTCAGTTTTCCCGGCTGTACATCCTGCATTGCGCCAGCAACGCCAACAGGTTCGGTTCCCGCTCCCGTGCTTTCAGAAACACCACGCCGATATGTTGTTGCAGACGATAGCGCGGCTGCAGGGCAATCAGCCGCACCCGGTTCTCGTACACCGCTGCGATCCGCCCTGGCAGCAGGGCAAAGCCCACGCCCGAGCTGACCATGCTCAGCAGGGTGAAGATATCGTTCACCTGCATGGCCACCTTGGGCTCGAACCCTGCCTGCTGGAATACCCGCGCACCGTCACGGTGGGTGGCGAAGCCTTGGGTCAGGGTGATGAACGTGGAGTCGGCGAGGTCTGCCAGGTCCACCTCGGCTTGTTCGGCAAAGGGCGAGTCGGTGGGGACGGCGAGGAAGATATCGTCGGAGAACAGCGGCAGTTGCTCGCAGGCGGGGTCGCTGACACTTTCGTCGAGCGATACCAGGATGGCCTCCAGTTCGTGGTTTTTCAGGCGTTGCAGCAGGTCGACGTTCGAGCCCAGGGTCAGGTCGATGTTGAGCTCGCTGCGGCGTAGCTTCAGGCCCATGACCAGTTTTGGCACGGTCTTCACGGTCAGCGAATACAGGGCGCCAAGGCGGAAGCGTTCGGCATAGAAGCCTGCGGCCTCGCGGGTCTGGCGGACCATCTGCTCGGCGTCCTGGATCAGCTGACGGGCTTTTTTTTCCAGCACGTAGGCACTCTCCAGCGGGATCAGCTGGCGGCCTTCGTGCTTGAACAGGGGGCAACGCAGGGCGTTTTCCAGCGAGTGGATGGCGCGGTGCACGCTGACGGCACTGGTGGCGAGTTCGGCGGCGGCCCGGCCGAGGTTGCCACTGCGCATGAAGGCGAGGAAGGTTTCCAGCTTTTTCAGGGTCAGTTCTTCGTCGATGAGCATGTGGGGGCCTGGAGGAGGGGCGCGTGGGACAAATGTAGGAGCGAGCTTAGCTCGCGATGCGCCGCGCGGGCGGCGCTCGATCTCATAGGCGCTAGAGCGCTCAAGGCATGCTCCAAAGCCATCACCCCATCGATTCAATCAACGCCCACAACCGCGGATCATCAAAGTCCCGAATCACCAACCCAGCACCCGCCTCCATCAGCCGTTCGGCTGTCTGCGTCGTGGCAACCCCCACCGTAAAGATACCCGCCCCGCTGGCAGCCCGGACCCCAGGCAGCGAGTCCTCGAAGGCCAGCGCCTGACCGGCCACCGCGCCAAGGCGCTGCAGCCCGGCCAGGTAGGGCAGCGGGTCCGGCTTGGCACGTTCAAGCTCTTCGGCCACCAGCACATGCTCGAAACGTGCCCCCAGCCCCATGGCCTGCAACATGTGCTCGGCATTGAGCCGCGGCGCGTTGGTGACCACGCACATGCCCAGGCCATAGGCCTGGGCGTGCTCCAGCAGGCGCAACAGCCCTGGCATCGGCTCGAGCGATGGCGCCAGCGAGCGGAACAACGCCTCTTTGCGGTCTGCCAGTGCCAGGCACTCCTGTGGGCTGGCATCGGCAAACAGCTCGGCGAACAGTTCGCCGTTGGCCCGGCCACTAACCTGCGCATCGAACTGGGCCTGGGAAAGTTCGCGGCCATCATGCTCACGCAGCAACTGGCGGAAAGCCTGCAAGTGCAGGGTATCGGTATCGGTAAGGGTTCCGTCGAGGTCGAACAGCAGGGCAGTCAGCATCAGGTATCCAGGTATGAAAAAACACAAGCCCAACGATCATAACCAAAGCTGACGACGAAGGGGGCTGTTCAGTGCGCTGGGAAAAGAGTACAAATGTGCTCCATGGACAATATGACCCCCAAACGCCGCGCCATTCTCGAATTCATTCGTAAGCGCATCACCGATCACGGCCAGCCCCCGAGCCTCGCCGACATCGCCACGCGCTTCGGCTTTGCCTCGCGCAGCGTCGCGCGCAAGCACATCACCGCCCTGTGCCAGGCCGGTTACATCGACGTCACGCCAAACCAGGCGCGTGGCATTCGCCTGGCCCAGCCCCTGCGCCGCCCGGAAATTCTCGAAGTGCCCGTGTTGGGCCAGGTCGCCGCAGGTGCGCCGATCGGCCCGGACCTCGGTATCCACGAGCAATTGCTGATCGACCCCAGCCTGTTCCGGCGCACACCCGATTACCTGTTGAAGGTGCGCGGTGACTCCATGATCGACGACGGCATCTTCGACGGTGACCTGGTCGGTATTCGCCAGCAGGGCGAGGCCCGTGACGGGCAGGTCGTGGTTGCCCGCCTGGACGGCGAGGTGACCATCAAGCGCTTGCAGCGCCAGGCCGGTGGTTACCGGCTGCTGCCACGCAACCCGGCCTATGCGCCGATTGATGTGGGGCCTGAACAGGCGTTCTTCATCGAAGGCGTGTTCTGCGGCCTGCTGAGGCGCGACTGATGGGCGCGGTGGTCGATCTCGACAGGCTGCTCGACCAGCGTCAGGTCTGGCGCGGTCGGCAGGTTCAGGCTCGGCCTCTGGGGTTGCAGCCCACCGGCCATGCCGCGCTGGACCAACGCCTTGCAGAGGGCGGCTGGCCGGCCGCAGCGCTCAGCGAACTGTTGCTGGCCAGCCCCGGTTGCGGTGAGCTGAAGTTGCTGTGGCCTTCGCTGGCACGCCTGACCGCTGAAGGCGGTCGGGTAGTGCTGGTCGCGCCACCGTTTATTCCCTTTGCCCCGGCCTGGCAGGCAGCGGGGGTGGATTTACGCTGGCTGGTCCAGGTCGCCGCCGCGCCGGTCGACGCGCTCTGGGCGGCTGAGCAATGCCTGCGCTCGGGCAGTTGCGCCGCCGTGCTGTGCTGGCCAGAACGCGCCGATGACCGTGCTCTGCGGCGCCTGCAGGTGGCCGCCGAAACCGGCCAGGCGCTGGCCTTCGCCTGCCGCCCGCAGCAGGCGGCAAACAACCCGTCGCCAGCCGCTTTGCGCATTGCCATCGACACCCGGCCAGCACAATGGCGCGTGCTCAAGAGCCGAGGTGGCATGCCCCCGGCGCTGCCCATCGCCTGCCCCGGGCAGGGCTGATGCATCATGCTCTGGGCCTGCATTCTGCTGCCACAGCTGGCGCTGGACACGGTGCTGCGCGAACGCAACGACCCCGATACGCCACTGGTGCTGATTGGCGGCCCCACTCAGCGGCGCGTCTTGCAGGCGGTCAACCCCGCTGCTGCGGCATTGGGCCTGCGTGCCGGGCAGACCCTGACAGCAGCCCGTGCCCTGGCCGATGGCTTCACCTGCGTGGAGGCCGACGGCAAACGCATCGAACAGTTGCAACAACTGCTGGCAGCCTGGGCCTATCGCTTCAGCGCCCAGGTGAGCCTGCATTACCCAAGGGCGCTGCTGCTTGAAGTAGGCTCCAGCCTGCAATTGTTCGGCCCCTGGCCCTTGTTCGAGGCACGGCTGCGCCAAGAGCTTGGCGAGTTGGGCTTGCGTCAGCGCATCGTGCTGGCCAGCAACCCGGTGGCGGCGCGCATGCTCGCCAATGGCCACGATGGCTTGGCGGTGACCTGCGCCGAAGAGGCGCGCGCAGTGCTGGCACGCATGCCAATCGAGCGTGTCGGGCTGCCTCAGGAGGCCGCCGAGGCCTTTGCCCGCATGGGGCTGCGCCAGCTCGGCCAGGTCATGGCCTTGCCTCGCGATGCCCTGGCAAAACGCTTTTCTGCCCAGGTACAGCTGCACTTGGACCAGTTGCTGGGCCTGCGTAACCTGGGGTTGGCTTTCTACCAGCCGCCTGACCGCTTCGAAGCGCGTCTGGAGCTGAACTTTGACGTTGAATCGCACCAGGCGCTGCTGTTCCCATTGCGCAGAATGCTCAATGACCTTGGCGCGTTCCTGGCCGGGCGCGATTGCGGCGTGCAACGCTTCTGCCTGCACCTTGAGCATGCCGAAGGGCCTGACACGCAACTGCAGGTGGGCCTGCTGGCAGCCGAGCGTGATGCCGGCATGCTCTTCGAGTTGGCCAAAGGGCGGCTGGAGCCGCTGCAGCTGCGCGCCCCGGTACGCAACCTGCGCCTGGTCGCCGATGACTTGCCACCCTTCGTGCCCCAGCACCAGGCGCTGTTCGACCCCCGCGCGCAGCAGGCGCAGCCTTGGGAGCAGCTGCGTGAGCGGTTGCGTGCGCGCTTGGGCGATGAGGCGGTAAAAGGGCTGAGCGCCCAGGCCGACCATCGCCCCGAATGCGCCTGGCAAGCGGTGGAGCAGGGCGCACGCGCGAGCCTGCAACTGATGCCAGGTAGCCGCCCCGGCTGGCTGCTCCCGACGCCTTTGGCACTTGACGACGCAGGGCACCGCTTGTTGGGCCAAGCCGAGCGCATCGAATCGGGCTGGTGGGACGGTGGCGACGTGCGTCGCGACTACTACCGCATCGAAACCCGCGAAGGCCTGCGTGGCTGGGCCTACCGAGACCTCAGCCAGCCTGGCCCGTTGTGGTTGCAAGGTTGGTTCGCATGAATACATTCGGCTATGCCGAATTGCATTGCCTGTCGAACTTCAGCTTCCAGCGGGGTGCGTCGAGTGCCGATGAGTTGTTCCGGCGTGCCCGCGAGCAGGGCTACCAAGCCTTGGCGATCACCGATGAGTGCACCCTGGCCGGTATCGTGCGCGCCTGGCAGGCGGCCAAGGAGCACCAGCTACAACTGATTGTCGGCAGTGAAATACGCCTGCAGGATGGCCCCAGGCTGGTGCTGCTGGCGGAAAACCTGGCGGGCTACCAGAGCCTGTGCGCACTGATTACCCGTGCGCGACGGCGGGCGGAAAAGGGCGCGTATCAGGTGTTCGGCGATGACCTGCGCGCGCACAATCAAGGGTTGCTGGCGCTATGGATAGCCGACGACCCCGATGACCCTGCGCCTGGCCACTGGCTGCACACGTTGTTCGCCGAGCGGCTCTGGCTGGCGGTGCACTTGCACCGAGGCAGTGACGACGAGGTGCGCCTCGGCAAGCTTCGCGAACTGGCGGGCAAGGTCGGTGTCCGTGCCGTGGCCTGCGGCGACGTGCACATGCACGTACGCGGTCGCCGTGCCCTGCAGGATTGCATGACCGCCATCCGCCAGCACTGCCAGGTAGCCGAGGCCGGGCGCCACCTGTTCGCCAATGGCGAGCGTCACCTGCGCAACGCGCAGCAGCTGCAGGAGCTGTACCCCGCCGATTTGCTGGCCGAGACCCTGGCCATTGCCGAACGCTGCCGTTTCGACCTCAGCGAACTCAAGTACCAGTACCCGCGTGAGCTGGTGCCCGAAAGCCATACCCCCGCAAGCTGGCTGCGCGAACTGTGCGAGCGAGGCTTGCCGTTGCGCTGGCCGGCCGGGCCGAGCGACAAGGTGCGCGAAGTGCTGGCACGGGAGCTGGCATTGATCGAAGAGCTGGCTTACGAAAGCTACTTCCTGACCGTGCACGACATCGTCGCCTTCGCCCGCAGCCAGCGTATCCTCTGCCAGGGCCGGGGTTCGGCAGCCAACTCGGTGGTGTGTTTCGTGCTGGGGATTACCGAACTCGACCCCATGCAGCACCGCCTGCTGTTCGAGCGTTTTCTGTCACGCGAGCGCAACGAGCCGCCCGACATCGACGTGGACTTCGAGCACGACCGCCGCGAAGAAGTGATCCAGTACGTGTTTCGTCGCTATGGCCGGCATCGCGCCGCACTCACCGCCGTGGTCAACACCTATCACGCTGCCGGCGCGGTGCGTGATGTGGCGCGGGTACTGGGGTTGCCGGCCGATCAGGTGGATGCACTGGCCAAGTGCTGCGGCCGCTGGAGTGATCGCATCCCCGATGCACAGCGCTTGGCCGAAGCGGGTTTCGAGGCCAGCAGCCCATCGTTGCGGCGGGTGCTGATTCTGGCCGCTGAGCTGATCGGCTTTCCCCGGCACCTGTCGCAACACCCTGGCGGCTTTGTCATCTCGCAGCAACCGCTGGACCAACTGGTGCCGGTGGAAAACGCCGCGATGCAAGACCGCACGGTGATCCAGTGGGACAAGGACGACCTGGACATGGTCGGGCTGCTCAAGGTCGATGTGCTGGCCCTGGGCATGCTCAGCGCCTTGCGCCGTTGTTTCGACCTGCTGCAACGCCACCGTGGCCGGCAGCTGACCTTGGCGAGCATTCCAGCTGAGGACCCGGCTACCTACGCGATGATCAGTCGGGCCGAGACCATGGGCGTGTTCCAGATCGAATCACGGGCGCAAATGGCCATGTTGCCTCGGCTCAAACCCACCACCTTCTACGACCTGGTGATCGAGGTGGCCATCGTGCGACCCGGGCCGATCCAGGGCGACATGGTCCACCCTTACTTGCGCAGGCGCCTGAAGCAGGAACCGGTCACCTACCCCTCGCCGAAGTTGCAGGAAGTGTTCGAGCGTACCCTGGGGGTGCCGCTGTTTCAGGAACAGGTCATGGAACTGGCCATGGTGGCTGCCGACTACAGCCCGGGCGAGGCCGACCAGTTACGGCGCAGCATGGCTGCCTGGAAGCGCCACGGTGGGCTGGAGCCGCACCGTGAGCGGCTGATACAGGGCATGTTGCGCAATGGTTACGACCTGTCGTTTGCCGAGCGCATCTTCGAACAGATCAAGGGCTTCGGCAGCTATGGTTTTCCTGAGTCTCACGCGGCCAGCTTTGCCTTGCTGTGTTATGCGAGCAGTTGGCTCAAGTGCCATGAGCCGGCCATTTTTACCTGTGCGTTGGTCAACAGTTGGCCCATGGGTTTCTACAGCCCCGACCAACTGCTGCAGGAGGCCAGGCGCCAAGGTATCGAGGTGCGGCCGGTGGATGTGTTTCACAGCGAGTGGGATTGCACGCTCGAGCGCGTGGCTGAAAGTGCCCTGGCCATTCGCCTGGGGTTGCGGCAGATTCGGGGCTTTGCCGAGGCCGATGCTCGGCGCCTGGAGCAGGCGAGGGCGCAACGGCCCTGGCGCGATGTCGAGGATCTGTGCCTGCGTGCAGGGCTCGACCAGCGTGCCCGCGCCCGCCTGGCGGACGCCGGGGCACTGAGGGCCCTGGCGCGTGACCGCCACCAGGCGCGCTGGCAGGTGGCGGCCGTGCAACCGCAACTGCCCTTGTTCGCTGAAGTGGACGCAGTGCCAGAGGGCGCGGTGGCGCTACCGGCGCCGACCGCGGGTGAAGACCTTGTCAGTGATTATCAGACCTTGGGTACCACGCTTGGGCCACACCCGTTGACACTGCTGCGCCCACGCTTGCGCGCGTTGGGCTGTCGCAGTTCGTGCGAGCTGGCTGCTGTCGAGCATGGCGACAGCATTGCCGTGGCCGGGCTGGTGGTGGGCAGGCAACGCCCGCAAACCGCCAGCGGGGTGACGTTCGTGACGTTGGAGGATGAGTACGGCATGGTCAATGTGGTGGTGTGGCGTGACTTGGCCGAGCGGCAGCGGCGAGCATTGGTGGGCTCGCAATTGCTCAAGGTGAGCGGGCGGCTGGAGCAGGAGAATGGCGTTCGCCACCTGATCGCCCGACGGCTGGAGGATGTCAGCCCCTTGCTGCAGGGGCTGAATGTTCGTAGCCGCGATTTTCACTGAGTGTGTAGGAGCGGCCTTGCGTCGCGAAAGGGCTGCGCAGCGGCCCCGGCATTATATGCGGTGACGCTGAAATCCTGGGGCCGCTGCGCAGCCCTTTCGCGACGCAAGGCCGCTCCTACAAGGGCGGTGTCGGTCAGACCATCGCCAACCGTTGTTTGCGGGCCGGCGGTGGAAACGCCCGGTCGATTGCCCGTAGGTCTTCGCTGCTCAAGGTCAGCACACCCGCCGCCGCATTCAGCCGCACATGTACTGGCGCTACCGCCTTGGGAATGGCGATCACCCCATCTTCACGTGTCACCCAGGCCAGACTGACCTGGGCCGTTGACGCGCCATGGCGCTCGGCGATCTCCAGCAGCACAGGATGCTGCAGCAACTGCCCGGCCTGAGCCAGTGGGCAGTACGCCATGGTTGGCAATGCACGCTTCTGGCTCCACGGCAGCAGGTCGAACTCGATGCCGCGCTGCGTCGGGTTGTACAGCACCTGGTTGGTGGCGCAATCGGGGTTGTTCAACTCGCGCAGGTCATCGACGTCGAAGTTGGACACCCCCCAGCGCTTGATCTTGCCCTGTTCGCGCAGGCGCTCGAACGCCTCGACGGTCTGCTCAAGTGGATGCTGGCCACGCCAATGCAGCAGGTACAGGTCGATGCAGTCGGTACCCAGGCGTTTGAGGCTGCGCTCGCAGGCAGCCGGCACGCCCCGCGTACTGGCATTGTGCGGGTAGACCTTGCTGACCAGAAACACCTGGTCCCGACGCCCGGCGATGGCCTGGCCGACCACTTCCTCCGCGCCGCCCTCGGCATACATTTCAGCAGTGTCGATCAGGCTCAGGCCAAGCTCGATACCCTGTTGCAGGGCAGACACCTCTGCTGCACGGCGGCCGGGGTCTTCACCCATGTACCAGGTGCCCTGGCCAATGGCCGGAACGCTCGAACCTGCCAGTTTCACGTGTCGCATGTCACCTCCGGGATCAGGGTATGGGAAAGCAGTACCTCGAGCAGCGCTTGCGCTGCGGTGGACAATTTGTGCTCGCTCAGGGCAATGACACCGATGCGCCGTTCAACCGAGGGCTCGACCAAGGGCAGGCAGCGGGCGCCGAGCTCCTGCATCTGGTTGATGCACAGCGCCGGTACTGCGCTGACGCCCAGGCCACTGGCAACCATGCGCCCAATGGTCGACAGCTGATGGCTTTCGAACGCCACTGCCAGTTTGCCGTGCCTGGCCGCAACGTTCTGTTCCATCAGCAGACGCACCGCCGAAGGGCGCTGCAAGGCAATGAAATCTTCGGCCAGCAGTTGTGCCCAACTGACCCCGGGCAACAACGCCAACGGTGAGTCGGCGGGTACCACGGCGACGAAGCGGTCCATGTATAACGGGTAGAAGGCCAGGCCATCGGTGTTGTCCGGTTCGAAGCCGATGCCCAGTTCGACGCGACGATGGCGCACCAGTTCCAGTACCTGTTCGTTGATCACATCGTGCACGGTGACGTTGACCTTCGGGTAGCGCTGGCGAAACACCTTGAGCGAGCGGGGCAGCAAGTTGCCTGCAAAAGCCGGCATCGCCGCCACTGAAACCCGACCCAGTTGCAGGGTGAAGCGCTGGCGCAGCAGTTCTTCGGTGTCGTCCCAGTCGGCCAGCAGGCGCCGCGCCAGTGGCAGCAGCACTTCACCTTCGGCCGTCAGGCTGACACTGCGGGTGGTGCGGCTGAGCAAGGCGCCGCCGAGGTTTTCCTCAAGGGCCTTGATGGTCAGGCTCAATGCCGGTTGCGAAACATGCAGATGCTCGCCGGCTTGGGCGAAGCTTTGGTACTTGGCCACGGCGACGAAGGCGCGGAGTTGCTTGACGTTCATGACGGGCCTACTGTTTGTTTTGAAAACGTTATCAATCAATGATGAAAACAAAATTAACAAATCAGTCGTCTGCGGTGAAGATGTCAGCACACGCTCACCGACAGCCTCGTCGGTTCAACAACTACAAAAGGCGGATCAACATGGCCGGACTGGACAAGCGCGTAGCAACCTATGAAGAGGCCCTTGACGGCCTGACCGACAACATGACGGTACTGGCCGGTGGCTTTGGCCTGTGCGGCATCCCGGAAAACCTCATCAACGAGATCAAGCGCCGTGGCGTCAAGGGCCTGACCGTGGTCTCCAACAACTGCGGTGTCGATGGTTTCGGCCTGGGTGTACTGCTGGAAGAGCGCCAGATTCGCAAGATGATCGCTTCCTACGTGGGCGAGAACGCCGAATTCGAACGCCAACTGCTCAGTGGTGAACTGGAAGTCGAACTCACCCCACAAGGTACCCTGGCCGAAAAAATGCGCGCCGGCGGCGCTGGCATCCCGGCCTTCTTCACTGCCACCGGCTATGGCACCCCGGTCGCCGATGGCAAGGAAGTGCGTGAATTCAAAGGCCGCCATTACATTCTCGAAGAATCCATCACCGGTGACTTCGCCATCGTCAAGGGCTGGAAGGCCGACCATTACGGCAACGTGGTGTACCGCAACACCGCGCAGAACTTCAACCCGCTGGCGGCCACCGCCGGCAAGATCACCGTGGTTGAAGTGGAAGAGATCGTCGAACCGGGCGTGCTGCTGCCCAGCGAGATCCACACCCCCGGTATTTTCGTGGACCGTGTGATTGTCGGTACCTTCGAAAAGCGTATCGAAAAGCGCACCGTCAAGGCCTGAGCGCCATCCTTCAGAACAACAAAGAGATCCTGACCATGGCACTGACCCGCGAACAGATGGCGCAACGCGTCGCCCGTGAACTGAAGGACGGCTACTACGTCAACCTTGGCATTGGCATTCCGACCCTGGTGGCCAACTACGTACCCGACGATATGGATGTCATGCTGCAGTCGGAAAACGGCTTGCTCGGCATGGGCGAGTTCCCTACCGAAAGCACGATCGATGCCGACATGATCAACGCCGGCAAGCAGACCGTTACCGCCCGCCGTGGCGCATCGATCTTCGATTCGGCGCAATCGTTCGCCATGATCCGTGGTGGCCACGTCGACCTCACCGTGCTGGGCGCCTTCGAAGTGGATGTGCAAGGCAACATCGCCTCGTGGATGATCCCCGGCAAGCTGGTCAAGGGCATGGGCGGCGCCATGGACCTGGTGGCCGGTGCCGACAACATCATCGTCACCATGACCCACGCCTCCAAGGACGGTGAGTCCAAGTTGCTGGAGCGTTGCAGCCTGCCGTTGACCGGTGCCGGTTGCATTCGCAAGGTACTGACCGACCTTGCGTACCTGGAGATCGACAATGGCACCTTCATCCTGCGCGAGACGGCGCCGGGGGTAAGCGTCGAAGAAATCATCGAGAAGACCGCCGGCAAGCTGATCGTGCCGGATGATGTGAAAGAGATGACGTTCTAACCTCTGCTGTGATCATCAACCCTGTGCGAGCGAGCTTGCACAGGGTTTTTGCTGTTGATTCAAGATCAGTTCGACAAAACCAATAAAAGGACATGACTGTGGCCGCTGAAATCCAAGACAGCCGTTCCGCCCGCTTTGCCTTGCGCTGTTCCAACTGGGCTGAACGCTGGTTCCCTGATTCCTGGGTATTCGCCGCCCTTGCGGTAGTGCTGGTGTGCCTGGGTGCCCTGGTGATGGGTGCCAAACCGACCGACACCGCCAAGGCCTTCGGCGATGGCTTCTGGAGCTTGATCCCGTTCACCATGCAGATGGCGTTCGTGGTCATTGGCGGCTATGTGGTGGCCAGCTCGCCGCCTGCCGCTCGGCTGATCGACCGCTTGGCGCGTATCCCCAGCAACGGCCGTTCGGCGGTGTGCTGGGTTGCGCTGGTCTCGATGCTGGCCTCGTTGCTCAATTGGGGCCTGTCGCTGGTCTTCGGAGGCCTGCTGGTGCGCGCCCTGGCGCGCCGCACTGACCTGAAAATGGATTACCGCGCCGCTGGCGCCGCTGCCTACCTGGGCCTTGGCGCGGTATGGGCGCTGGGCCTTTCGTCTTCGGCGGCGCAACTGCAGGCCAACCCGGCCAGCTTGCCGCCGTCGATTCTGTCGATCACCGGGGTGATTCCGTTCACCGAAACCATCTTCCTCTGGCAGTCGGGGGTCATGCTGGCGGCGCTGGTGATCGTATCGCTGGTGGTGGCCTATGCCACCGCCCCAGGCGCGACCAGCGCGCGTACGGCGGAACAATGCGGCGTCGACCCAAGCTTCACCGCGCCGCCACCGGCCCAGCGCAGCCGGCCCGGCGAGTGGCTGGAGTACAGCCCGATCCTGACCTTGCTGCTGGTGGCCCTGGCCGGTGGTTGGCTGTACCAGGAGTTCGCCACCAAGCCTGCAATCACCGCCATCTCAGGGCTTAACACCTACAACTTCCTGTTCATCATGCTGGGTGCCTTGCTGCACTGGCGCCCGCGCAGCTTCCTCGATGCGGTGACCCGTGCCGTGCCCACCACCACGGGGGTGCTAATCCAGTTCCCGTTGTATGGCTCGATCGCGGCGATCCTCACCCAGGTCAAGGGCGTGGACGAACAGACCCTGGCCCACCACATTTCCACCTTCTTCGTACAGATCGCCTCCCACGATACCTACGCCGTGCTGATGGGCGTGTACTCGGCAGTGCTGGGCTTCTTCATCCCCTCGGGCGGGGGCAAATGGATCATCGAGGCGCCCTATGTGATGCTGGTGGCCAATGACCTGCAATATCACCTGGGTTGGGCCGTGCAGATCTACAACGCTGCCGAAGCCCTGCCAAACCTGATCAACCCGTTCTACATGCTGCCGCTGCTGGGCGTGCTGGGCCTCAAGGCGCGCGACCTGATCGGCTTCTCGTTCGTGCAATTGCTGGTGCATGCACCCTTGGTACTGGTGCTGCTGTGGGCGTTGGGTACGACATTGCAGTATGTGCCGCCCGTGATGCCTTGAGATCAGGGCCAGCATTTCGCGCGCAGTCCACGTATCATCGGTGCGCGCGAGCCTTGCATCTGCCTTCGCCTGGGAAAACTGCGTCACATGTCTATCCGATTGAAATTGCTGAGAAAGAAACTGGGCCTGACCCTGGAATTGCTGGCCGAGAAAACCGGCATGACCAAGAGCTACCTGTCCAAGGTCGAGCGTGGCCTGAACACGCCGTCGATCGCTGCGGCGCTGAAGCTGGCGCGGGCGTTGAACGTCAATGTCGAAGAATTGTTCGCTGAAGAGCAAACCGCGCAGCACCGTTACAGCCTGGTGCGTCATGCTGAGCGCCAGGCCCTGGTGGGCGACGGCACAGGGCCGGGGTACGCGGCACTCACCAGCCAGGTGGGGCAGCGCAGCCTGTTGCCGTTCCTGATCCAGCCACCGACCCAGTTCAGTGACCCGACGTTCAAGGAGCACCAGGGCGAGGAGTTTCTGTTCGTTCATGCAGGCCAGGTAGAGGTGGATTTCATGAACGAACGGGTGCTGCTGGAGCAGGGCGATGCCTTGCATTTCAATGCCCAGACGCCGCACCGGCTGCGCTCTGTGGGGCCGCAGCCGGCGCAGTTGCTGGTTGTGGTACACGACGACGGCGAATGAGGGCAGGGTGATGATCGAGGTGTCGCGGTTCTGGCGGGATCCGGCATTGCCCTTCGTCGAAGCCCGGCGCGTAGGGGACGGGCGCCAGGTGTGCTACGCCGCCCACTCCCATGAGAGTTTTTCCATCGGCGTCATCACCGGTGGGCGCAGTACTTACCTGACCGGCGATAGCCAGATCGAAGTGAGCGCCGGTGCTACGGTGCTGATGAACCCCGGGGTTGTGCATACCTGCAACCCCATCGAGGGCCAGGCCTGGTCTTACCTGATGCTGTTCGTGGATCTGCCATGGCTGCAGGCGCTGGGTTTTCAGCTGCCTCAACAGACCTGCAGCACCTCGCCGCGCCTCTATAGCCGCGTTTTACAGGTATTTGCAGACCTGTTCGACGACGGCCTGCCTGATCGTGAAGGCCGCGTAGCGACATTTTTTGGCACACTGCCAAGCCTGCTAGGTGCCACGCCAGCTTTGAACGTGCCGGAACACTCTCGGCTGGACGCAGCTGCTGCCTTCATTCGCGCACACCGTACCGACCCCCTGAGCCTTGAAGACATCTGCATGGCCAGTGGCTTATCCCGGTCTTACCTGATTCGGGCCTTTCGCCAGCGTTTCGGCCTGACGCCCCATGGCTACCTGGTTGACCAGCGCGTGCAGCTCGCCCGGGCGTACCTGCGCAAGGGCCGTGCTATTGCCGAAGTGGCACTGGCGGCAGGTTTCGCCGACCAGGCGCACTTGCAGCGTGCGTTCAAGAAACACCTGGCGGCAACGCCGGGGCATTACTGCAAGAGTGCCCCGTCGCTCAGATGACCAGATACGCAGCACTGGCCACCAGCAACACGGCCAGCCCGCGGTTCAGCAAGCGCATCTGCCGGGGGTTGCCCAGGCACTGGCGAATCACGCTTCCGGCCCATGCCCAGCTGGCCACCGAGACAAAACAGATCGGCCCATAGATCCAGGTAAACAGCCACAGCAGTTGCTGTTCGCCGCCGGTGTAGGCGCCGACACCCGCCACCGCCGCCAGCCATGCCTTGGGGTTGAGCCACTGCATCGCTGCGCCATGCCAGGCCGAGGGCGCGCTCTGCCCGTGCTCGCCACCTAGCTGGCCATCATCGCTGGCCAGTTTCCAGGCCATGTACAGCAAAAAAGCCACCCCACCCCAGTGCAGTAGCACGCCCAGCAGCGGCCAGCGCAGCAACAGTTCATGCAGGCCCAGCCCGACCAGTACCAGCAGCAGGCAGAACCCCAGCGTCGCACCGGCCACATGGGCCAGGCTAGCGCGCAGGCCATGACGGGCACCGCTGCCCAGGGCGACGATGTTGACCGGGCCAGGGGAGATCGAGGCCGCCAGCGCGAAAGCGGCCATAGACAAAGACAGACTCATGAGGGCAATCCTGTGAGGGGAGTTGCCGAGCATCTTCGGGCTGCGGTGCTCTGGCGTATTGAACAAAAGTCCCCAATGGGCTGTTACAGGTTTTGTAATAGTTTCTCACTGTCAGAAAAACCTGCTGTGATTGTACGATCGCTTACCCAATTTCTACCCAGGTAACTATGAGCACCTTCGCGGAGCCCCCCAGTCTTCGGCCTTCTCGGCCATCCTTCAACCGTCCCTGTGACGCTTCCCTTGTGAGTACCCGGTAATGGAATGGCTAGCCGACCCCACGGCCTGGCTAGGCCTGTTGACGCTTATCGTCCTCGAGCTGGTGCTGGGTATCGACAACCTGGTGTTCATCGCCATCCTGGCCGACAAGTTGCCGCCCCATCAGCGCGACCGTGCGCGGATCATCGGTTTGAGCCTGGCGCTGATCATGCGCCTGGGCTTGTTGGCGAGTATCTCGTGGATGGTGACGCTGACCGCGCCGCTGATCGAGGTGTTTGGCAAGAGCTTCTCGGGCCGTGACCTGATCATGCTGTTCGGTGGTGTATTCCTGCTTTTCAAGGCCACCATGGAGCTGCACGAACGGCTTGAAGGGCACGTCACTCAGGCCAGTGGCGTGGTACGCCATGCGGCGTTCTGGCCGATTGTTGCGCAAATCGTCGTGCTCGATGCGGTGTTCTCGCTGGACGCCGTGATCACCGCCGTGGGCATGGTCGAGCAGCTGTCGATCATGATGATTGCGGTGATCTTCTCGATCGGCATCATGATTGTCGCCAGCAAACCGCTGACCCGCTTCGTCAACGCCCACCCGACAGTGATCATGCTGTGCCTGGGCTTCTTGATGATGATCGGCTTCAGCCTGACCGCCGAAGGCCTGGGCTTCCATATACCGAAAGGCTACCTGTACGCGGCCATTGGCTTCTCGATCCTGATCGAAGTGTTCAATCAGTTGGCCCGCGCGCGCCGCAAACGCAGCCTGCAGCAGCATCGGCCGCTGCGTGAGCGTACTGCCCATGCGGTACTGCGCCTGCTGGGTGGCCGTCGGGTCGAGGCCGACGAAGTGGGCGAAGATATCGCCGACCTGGTCGGGGGCGGCGGCGAAGAGGTGCTGTTCGACCGCCGGGAGCGGGTAATGATCAGTGGTGTACTGAACCTTGCCGAGCGGCCGATCCGCACGGTGATGACCGCACGCACCGAAGTCGATGTGATCGACCTTGCGCAGCCGGCCGCGGCCATAGCCGAAGCCCTGGCGAATTCGCCGTACTCACGCCTCCCGTTGATCCGCGATGGTCGCATCGATGAGCCGCTGGGCTTCGTGCACAAGAAGGAGTTGTTCAAGGAGCTGCTGTCGGGAAGCCAGCCAGACCTGGAGCGCATGGCGCGGGCCCCTTTGAACCTGCTGGAAAGCTTCAGCATCCTCAACGCCCTTGAACAGATGCGTGGCCAATCTACCCATATCGCCTTCGTGGTCAACGAATTCGGTGATTTCACCGGCCTGCTGACCATGACCGATATCCTTGAGTCGATTGCCGGTGAGTTGCCAGATGCCAGCGAAGTGGAAGGCCCGGGTATCGTTGAAGAGGGTGATGGCTTTGTCGTCAGCGGCGCCCTGAACCTCAGCCAGGTCCAGGCACGTACCGGCTTCAGTGCCCGTGCCACCGAGGATTACCAGACCCTCGCGGGCCTGGTGATGAGCTTGCTGGACCGCCTGCCGGTGGTGGGTGATCGCTTGGCCTGGAATGGCTGGATCATGACTGTGGAGGCTGTTGAAGAGCGGCGCGTGCGCCAGGTACGGCTTATACCGAACGGCGACGCTGACGCAGCAGGTGCTTGAAACCTTCCACAACCAGTACCAGCACTGCGGCCCAGATCGGCAGGTAAGTCAGCCACTGATCCGGGCCGATGCTTTCACCCAGCAGCAGGGCCACGCCCACCAGCAATACCGGCTCGACGTAGCTAAGCAGGCCAAACAGGCTGAACGGCAACAGACGGCTGGCCAGCACATAGGCGATCAGGGCCGAGGCGCTGATCGCTCCCAATACCGGGATCAAGGCGTAAAGGCCAGGGTGGGCAAGCAGGTCCGCCGCTGACAACGGCCCCTGGATCACGAAGTACAGCGCCCATGGCAACAGCAGGCACATGTCGCACCACAGGCCGCCCAGGTGGTCGGTGCGGCAGCGTCGGCGCAGCACGAAGTAGATCGGGTAGCCGATCATCACCACCAGGGTTTCCCAGGCGAAGCTGCCATGCTGGTACAGCTCGTGCCCGACACCCAGCGCGGCGCAGCACACCGCCACCTTCTGCAGGTGCGACAGGCGTTCGCCGTAGACCAGGCGGCCGGTCAAGACCATGGTCAGCGGCAGCAGGAAGTAGCCCATCGACACTTCCAGGCTGCGCCCATGCAGCGGTGCCCACAGGAACAGCCACAGTTGCACCCCCATAAGCCAGGACGTACCGACCATCCCCAGCAGCAGCACCGGTGTGCGCCGCACCCGCGCCAGCAGCTCGCCGACCCGTTTCCAGTCCTTCGAGGCCAGCATGAACAGGGTGAGGCAGGGCAGCGTCAACAGCGTGCGCCAGCCAAAGATCTCTTCGCCATCGAGCGGCGTGAGCAGGGAGGTATAGAAGTACATCACAGCGAACAAGCAAGACGCCATGACCGATGAAAGGATGCCTTTTGACACGAATGCCTCGAATAGGGGAGTTGAGCGTGTGGATCAGCCGCGCATGATCTCAGGGGGCGCGTCCTGCGGCAACCGCGACACACCGGAGCGTGCGGCCAGCGCTTCGAGGAACGCCTCTGCCGGCATGGGCCGGGCGAACAAGTAGCCTTGCTGGAAATCCACCGCGTGTTGGGCCAGGTAGTCACGCTGGGCCTCGGTTTCCACGCCTTCGGCAACGATGCCCAAGCCCAATTTGCCCGACAGCTCGATGATGGTGTCGAGGATGTGCAGGGACAGCGCGTCGACACCGATCATGGCGACGAAGCTCTGGTCGATCTTCAGGTAGTCGACCTTGAACTGGCGCAGGTAGTTGAGGCTCGACTGGCCCGTGCCGAAGTCATCGAGGGCAATCATCACGCCCATATCATGCAGTTTCTCGAACAACTCCAAGGCCACTGGGGTGGCTTCGATCAGCTTGCGTTCGGTCAGCTCCAGGGTCAGTGCCACCCGGCCGGGTGGAAAGTGCTGAAGGAAAGTCCGGCAGTCGTCGAGCAGGCTCAGGTCGCGGCAATGGTCGGCGGTTATGTTGATGCCGATGTGAAAGCCATCTTCCAGCAGCGCGGCATACGGTGCCAGGCTCTGCGCGGTGTGCAGCATCAGCGCGCGGGTCATGGCGACGATCTGGCCGCTGTGTTCGGCGTAGGGGATGAACAGGTCGGGGCGCACCAGGCCTTCCCGTGGGTGGTTCCAGCGCATCAGCACTTCGGCGCCCGCCCAGCGGTAATCGCCCTTGCGCACCACGGGTTGGAAGTACGGCAGAAATTCGTCAGCCTCAAGGGCGCGCTGCAACTCGGCACGTGGCGAGGTGGCACGGCGGATTTGCCAGTGGCACGCGGCCCCGGCCAGCACGCCGAGCACCATCAGCAAGCTGAGCAGGGCGGGGTAGTGGCTGCGCAGCAGCTGGCCTTGCTTTTCGGCGCCATAGCCGCCGTACACGCTGAACGGGTAGCGGGTCGAGCTCAGCGTCACGGCGGCGGTCGCAGCCGTGGGGGGCACGCCTTTGTGGACGATACCGTCCTTGCCCATCCAGTCGTTGCCGACGCGAATCTGCAACGTATCGTCCGGGCCGATCAGGCGCAGGGCCGTGAGCAGGTGGTCGCCATCCACGGTGCTGATCGCCCCGTGGTCGCCCTCGCTGGCCCGGTACACCAGCAGCGGATGGCCCGGCGTCACCGAGTTGCCATCCATCAGCCAGAGCGTGCCGTTGGTGTACTCGCTCGCGTCGACGACCTCATCGAACTCCCCGAACAGTGATGAGCAATACAGCGTGTTGTGCTGAAAAAGGTTGGTCGAACGGACGAAGGCATTACGGGTGACCTGGCCACGCAGGGCCAGTTTGACCTGTGTGCAGGGGCTACCTGCCAAGGGCAGCAGCGCGTGGGCGGTGCTGGACAAGCTGTCGAGAATGCGCTCGACATGCTCGACCACTTGGGCGGCGGTGGCATGGCTGCTGGCGCGCAGGTCGCGATCGATCTGCCAGTTCATCACTGCCAGGCCACACGCCACCGGGACTACGCCGATCGCCCAGGGCAGCAGGGTGCGCCAGCTCCAGCCGGCGCGGCGTCTAGTGGTAAGGGGCATGCTGGCCTAATGTGATGGAAGGTAACGTGCAGAGGATAGCCGCTTGTCAGGGAGCGTGGCTAACTAAAGCGCGACAAAGCAATTTACGCACTGTAGAATCCGGTTACGAATACAACAATAAGGTTCTCCACCTCCGGAGAATCAAGCCCGCCGAGAATGGGTCCATATGACAAACCATGGGTTCAAATTGATCATTGGTGACTTCCTCGCTCGCAGCGTGCGCGGCATCCCGTGCTCACCGCCTGTTCTGTTCTACATCCCCGGAAATCACTAATTTTTCGCTGTAGATGAGGACAAGAACATGGCAGATATTTTCGAAAATCCAATGGGCCTGATGGGCTTCGAGTTCATCGAGCTGGCATCGCCGACACCTGGCGTACTCGAGCCGGTTCTGCAGATACTCGGTTTCACCAAGGTTGCTACGCACCGTTCCAAAGAGGTGCACCTGTACCGTCAGGGCGGTATCAACCTGATCCTGAACAACGAACCTAAAAGCATCGCCTCGTACTTTGCCGCCGAACATGGCCCATCGGTCTGTGGCATGGCGTTCCGCGTGCGCAATGCCCATGAAGCCTATGCCCGCGCTTTGGAGCTGGGCGCCCAGCCGGTGGAGATCGAAACCGGCCCGATGGAGCTGCGCCTGCCGGCGATCAAGGGTATTGGTGGTGCGCCGCTGTACCTGATCGACCGCTTTGAAGAAGGCAGCTCGATCTACGACATCGATTTCAACTTCATCGAAGGTGTGGATCGCAACCCTGTGGGTGCGGGCCTGAAGATCATCGATCACCTGACCCATAACGTCTACCGTGGCCGCATGGCCTATTGGGCCGGTTTCTACGAGAAGCTGTTCAACTTCCGCGAGATCCGCTACTTCGATATCAAGGGCGAGTACACCGGCCTGACCTCGCGTGCCATGACCGCACCCGACGGCATGATCCGCATCCCGCTCAACGAAGAGTCGTCCAAGGGCGCCGGGCAGATCGAAGAGTTCCTGATGCAGTTCAACGGTGAAGGCATCCAGCACGTGGCCTTCCTCACCGATGACCTGCTCAAGACCTGGGATGCGCTGAAGGGCATTGGCATGCGCTTCATGACCCCACCGCCGCAAACTTATTACGAAATGCTCGAAGAGCGCCTGCCAGGCCACGGTGAACCGGTGGATCAACTGCAAGCGCGCGGCATCCTCCTTGATGGCGCCGCAGAGTCGGGTGACAAGCGCCTGCTGCTGCAGATCTTCTCGGAAACGTTGCTTGGGCCGGTGTTCTTCGAGTTCATCCAGCGCAAGGGCGATGATGGCTTTGGCGAAGGCAACTTCAAGGCGCTGTTCGAATCCATCGAACGGGACCAGGTTCGTCGGGGCGTATTGAGCACCGACTGATCCAACCGGGTACCGCCGTCAGGGTTTTTCGGCGGCGGTACCACGCCTGTTGCCCCGCGCCCGGAACAGGCCCCAATAGATGATCGAGCCGGTCACTATGCCTACCAGCACCAAAGAAGGAAGAATCTGCAGCATCGACTGGCGGATTTCCTGGGCGCTGTACCCTTGGGCGTACCCCCCCGTGACGGCATATCCATACTTGGCAGAAACTGCCCGTACCGTGTACTCGGACTGTGAAGGCCGATTCGGGTCGCGGCTGTCTCCATGGCTCCAGATGTACTGGTCGCCAAACTCCAGAAGCAGCGTCAGGCCATCCTGGAATGCGCGCAATTCGTTGCGCAGTTCCGAGGCATTGCCTGTGACGATCACACTGGGGTTTTGCCCCGGCACTTGAAAGTGAGTAACCAGCGTGGTGGGCAACACGGGCGAGTCGATCGCCAGCTCAACCCCCTGCCCGGATTGGGCGAAAGCCGACAGATGCTCCAGCGACTCGGTGTGGGTGCTGCAGTATGCTTGCTGGTCTTGCGTCAGCGTCAATGAGCGTAGCAAGGGATCGCGGGCCACCTGGTCCTGCAATGTACTGATGACATCCGCGCATGCCTTGCCAGCCAAAGGCTGGGCAAGCAAGGCGGTGCTATGCATGCGCTCCAGCACCTTGTCGATGGTGAACACCGCTTCCTGAACCGAGATCTGTGCGTTTTCCTCAAGCTTCTTTTCCAGTTGAAACACCATCACCAGCAACCCGGAAACCACCGGTACCAGGCCGATCGCCATGATTAGCAGCAACTCCAGCAAACTGCGCCCGGCATGCATGATTTTCGACATAGGCCATTGCTCTCCAGTCTGATGCTGCCCGTGTTGGACAGATGAGCTGAAAGCCTATGTATTCAACGGTATGTCGGATGTAGTCCGGGTGCGGCATGAACGCCGGGAAATCAGGTAATCAGGCGTAAGTTGTCACTTTGACTTGAGTCTCGCGAGCACCTTTTCAGCCAAGTCAGCCGTGGATGCGGGGTTTTGCCCGGTAATAAGACGATCATCGCTGACCACGAAGGGTTTCCACGGGTCATCGTGCTTGCTGTAAATACCGCCACGGGCAACCAGTTCGTTTTCGGTGAGAAAAGGCACTACCTTGTCCAGTTCAACCAGTTGCTCTTCGATGTTGGAAAAGCCTGTGACCTGTCGGTCCTTCACCAGCAGGCTGTTGTCACTGAGCTTGATGTTCAACAGGCCGACGACGCCGTGGCAAACAGCCGCGATGATGCCTTTGTTCTCATAGATCTTGCGTGCGAGGTCTTGAACCGGTTTGCTCTCGACAAAGTCGTACATCACGCCATGCCCGCCGGTGTAATAGATGGCGCTGTAGTCGTCAGCCTTGACCAGACCTGGGCTCAGGGTGGCGCCCAGGCGGCTCATGAACCGCTTGTCGTCATACCACTGCCAGTCCAGGTCGGGGGCCATCTGCAGGCTGTGCGGGTCGACCGGTACGTAGCCACCCTGAGGGCTGACATAGTCAACTTCGTAACCGGCCTTCTCGACTTTCTCGACAAAATGCACGGCCTCGCCCAACCATAGCCCGGTTGCCCGCTTGAGGTTCGGGTACTTGGCCGTATTGGTCAGCACTACCAGCACTTTCTTGCTCATGACCACACTCCCGTCGGCAGCCTGTAAGGGACCGTTATTCCATGGCTCAGTGGAAAACCTAATGAGCATAGCTGCCACATGCCGGTACGCCATTAAAGCAGCGCGAGCTGTGCTACCTTGAACAGCATTCGCCACCCAGAACACCATGGGAGTCACACATTTGGTCGCTAATGGCACCCCCCGCGAAGCTGCGTCACAGGCCATCCTGCTGGCGCCCAACACGGCAACGGTCGATCCCATGGGCGAGTGCATCGCCCAATTCGATTGGGGGCGCACCGCCCTCGGGCCATTGCCACGCTGGCAGGCCTCGCTGCGTATTGCCGTCGACATGATGCTGTTGTCGCCATTTGCCTGCGCGGTGGTGTGGGGGCCTGACCTCAGCGTGATCCATAACGATGCCTATCGAGCGCTGCGCCTCGGCGGCCAGGATGTACTGGGCAAAGCGTTCGACGCGGTCTGGAGCGATGCCTGGCAGACCATGGGGCCTTGGGTGTTCAAGGCACTCGAAGGGCGCTCGAGTTTTGTCGAGGACCCGCCCATGCGTATCGCCTGCGGCCAGAACGGCGACCCCGTGTGGTGTGCCTTCGGCTACTCACCGATTCGTGACGAGCAGGGCAGCGTTGCGGGTTTTCTTCACACACTCATCGAAACCACGGCAAATGTCGAGGCGTATCACCATTGGCGTGAGCAGGCCGAGGCCTTTGAAAAACAGCTCGGAAGCTACATGGCCGATCGTGAACAGATCTGGCAACTGTCGCGTGATGCCATGATGATCGTCACCCGTGAACTGACGCTACACGCTACCAACCCAGCCTGGCACCGTATCCTGGGTTGGGGTAAGGACGCGGCGCAGGGCATGCCGATACTGGAGCTGATCCACCCGGCGGATCGCGCAGAAGTGCAGGTGGCGGTATCCGGCTTCGTGCAGGACAAGGCGCTCGAGCAGATCGATATCCGCCTGCGTCACCAGGATGGCCACTATCGCTGGTTTCGCTGGGCCGCCAAATTCGATGGCAGCTTGCTGACCGCCGTGGGCCGTGACATCACCGCCGACCGCGAAGAGGCCACCCGCCAGTCCGAGGCCCTGTTGCGCAACAGTGAACATCTGGAAGTCATTGGCCAATTGGCAGGCGGGATGGCACATGAAATGAACAACCTGCTGTCGGGTATCGGGGGCAGCCTGGAACTGTTGCAACGACGCATGCTGCAGGGGCGCCTGGAACGCATGGAGACCTATGTGGAGCTGGCGCGCGACTCGGTGCAGCGCGCCATGAACCTGACTCACCGGCTGCTGGCGTTTTCCAGCCATCAGCCCCTTGATCCCAAGCCACTGAATGTCAATCGGCAGCTGTCCTTGATCGAACCAATGCTACTAAAGGCCCTGGGCGCGGAAATGAGCCTGCATTGGCAACTGGATGTGAGACCATGGACGGTCTGCGTTGACCTTACCCAGTTTGAAAATGCCTTGATCAACCTCTGCGTGAATGCCCGTGAAGCCTGCCTTGAGCGTGGCAGCGTCACTATCCGTACTGTCAATGAACGGTTGACTGCGCATTTTCCGGATGAGCAGGGGCTGCCGCCAGGCGACTACGTGGCATTGCATGTCGAAGACAACGGCCACGGCATGTCGGCGGCCGATGTCGCCAGAGCTTTCGAGCCCTTTTTCACCACCAAGCCCATGGGGCGTGGGTCGGGGCTCGGCCTGCCGATGGTCTACGGCTTTGTCGGGCAGTCGGGTGGTTATGTCTGGATCGAGTCGAACCTGAACGAGGGGACGAGAGTCTCCTTATTGTTTCCGCGCAGCCGTGCGTCGATTCCGGCAGAGGCACCGGCATGCCTGCCGGTCATCGAGCGGGTCCAGGGCGGGCGGCTGCTGCTGATCGATGACGAGGTCAACCTGCGCGCACTGATGCGTGAGTTTCTCTGCGAGCGTGGTTTCGCCGTCATTGAAGTTTCCGACGCCAATTCTGCACTGGACCGCTTTCGTCATGACGGGGCTTTCGACCTGGTCATCACTGACATCGGCTTGCCGGGTGGTTTCAGCGGCCGGCAAGTGGCCAAGGCCATGCGCATGCTCAAACCGACGCAGAAAATCCTCTTCATCACCGGGTATACCGATCAGCCGATCGAAGCCCAACTGCTCGAGCAGCCTGGCACCGCGCTGATGCTCAAGCCGTTCCCGCTGGAGCAATTGGCCAACCAGGCCCAGCACATGCTTGCCGACTGAGCCGGTTCAGGGCTCACCGAGTATCTGCGTCACCTGCGCCTGCAGCTGTTCGAGTGCGAATGGCTTGCAGATCAGGTGCATGCCCGCGCCAAGAAAGCCCTCCCTGGCCATGGCCGTTTCTGCGTAACCGGTGATGAACAGCACCGGCAGGTCTGGGCGCAGGGTGCGGGCGATTTCCGCCAGTTGCCGCCCATTCATGCCGGGCAGGCCGACATCGCTGACCAGCAGGTCGATCCTTTGCGATGAACGCAGTATGTGCAGCGCTTCATTGGCGTTGGCGGCGGTTTGACAAGGGAAGCCGTCTTCGCACAGCGCATGACAGAGCAACTGACGCACATGAGGGTCGTCTTCGACCACCAGCACGTCATGGCCCTTGCTGCCGGGCACAGGCCTTGGGGTCGGGCGCTCGGGCTTTGCCTCGCCAACGTGCCGCGGCAAGTACAGGTCGACTTGGGTGCCATGGCCGATCTTGCTCTGCAGGGTGACATGCCCATGGGACTGCTTGCTGAAGCCGTACACCATGGACAGGCCCAGGCCGATGCCCTGGCCAACGGGTTTGGTGCTGAAAAACGGTTCGAAGGCGTGTTCCAGCGTGCTCTGCGACATACCCTGGCCGTCATCGATGATGCTCAGGCGCAGGTATTCACCACTGTTCAGGGCGCCCCCCGCGAACTGCTCGTGCTCGACCCGCTGGTTGCTCGCCTCGATGCGTAGCAGCCCGCCGGTGGGCATGGCTTCACAGGCATTGAGCAGCAGATTGTCCACGGCCTCTTGCAGCTGCCCGTCGTCGGCCTCCACCGGCCAGAGGTCGGCGGGCACATGCAGTTGCAGGGTCACTGAATGGCTGAGCCCAGCATTCAGGCGCTTAGGTTCAAGCAGCGTGTGCAGCTCGACGCGCTGAGTGTGCAGGGATTGCCTGCAGGAAAACGCCAGCAGACGGTGGGTCAACTGACCTGCGCGCGACAGGGCCTCCTGGCCCATGCGCAAGATGCCCTCCAGGCTGTCGCTGCGGCCCTGCTTGAAACGACGCTCGATCAGTTCGAGACTGCCACCGATACTGGTCAACAGGTTGTTGAAATCATGAGCGATGCCACCGGCCAGTTGGCCGATGGCTTCCATTTTGCGGATCTGCGTGCGGGCGAGCTCTGTGCTGTGCTGTTCCTGGAAACGTGCGTCCAGCCGCTGTTGCTGGGCTGAGAGCTGATCACGTGCGTGGTACTGATGGCGGCGGTTACGCTGCGCGATGCGGATCAGTTGCAACACTTGCCCCTCCTCGAGTGGGAAGAGCAACTGCATCAGGTTACCTGTAGGCAGGTGGGTGGGGCCTGTGGCGGCTGAGCTGACATCCATGATCAGCAGAATGGGCAGGTCTGACCAGCTGGGCTGCTGGTCGATAAAACCTTGCAACGGCGGGCTGGGCCCGTTGCTGAACGTCTGCTCGGCGATGATCGCCAGGGCCGCACCTTCGATCAGGCAGTCGTGCAGGTTGGCGATGTCATGGGCACACAGGCTTTCGATGCCGACGGTCGCAAGCAGGCGAGCGGTATCCGCAGCAAGCTGTGGGGGGGCCAGGATCAAGGCACGTTCGTCCAACGCCAACGAACTGGCCAAAGCGACGCTCCTGTAACATTAGGCAGGGCCAAGGCTTGGCCGTGCTGCCAGTAGTCCGATACTCACTGGACCGCAGGCTGTCGCTTGGGGTTCAACGAATTTTTCGGCGGCCTAAAGCCCCTGTTGTAGCACCGGGTCGTCGGGGTTTTGCCGTTCGAGCTCGGCGAGCAGCACCTGAACGTTCTGCAGTTGGCCGGTCTCTTTCCAGTACTGGATAAGCAAAAGCCGCGCCCGGCGATTGGCTGGCTCGCGACTGAGCACGGTTTCCAACTGTTTCTGGGCAGCATCGACCTGCTCGAGTTCATGCAGGGTCACAGCCAGGGTAGTGCGGTACTCGGCGTTGTCCGGCTCCAGCTCCACCGCACGGGACAGGGCAAGCAGGGCATATTCGCGCTGTTCGTGCCGATTGAGCCAGAGCCCCAGCTCATATTGCAAAAAGGCAGAGTCGGGGCTCAGGAGCAAGGCTTTGGCCAGCACCTGGCGAGAAGCGTCGTGATGGCCTTGGCGCTCCAGCAGGCGAACCTGGGTTGCCAACGCGTCGACGTTGCCTGGGGCCACCGTCAGGGCCCGTTGCAAGGCAGCAGCGGCCTGGGTGTAGTCGTTTTCGTGCAGGTACAGGCGCGCCAGATGCACCTGGGCATCGGCGTCGTCAGGTTGTTCCTCCAGTGCCTGCTGGTACTGCTCCAGGGCTGCCTGCAAGGGGCCGAAGTACAGGCCGATAGCGTCCGGGTCCAGGCCCAGCAGAGCGTCTACGGCCGCGAAGCGTACACTTTGCTCGGCGTCATCGAGCAAGGGGCCGAGTACCAGGCTGCGTTGTGCGGCCGGCAGCAAGCGGCGAATGCCGGCAATGGCTGCTTGGCGTACCAGCGGGTCTGCGTGCTCCAGGTCCAGGCGTGCGAGTTTCAGGGCCTGGGGGGAGGGGTAGTTGGGCAGCTCGGCGTACAGAGCCGCGCGGCGAATGGGGGCCAGGTCGTTACGTTGCAATTGCTGGTACAGCACCCGCGCAGCGCCTGGCAAGCCTTCATGGGCCTGGCGCAGGGCCTTGGCGTAACTGTGCGCGGGCAGCGTGGGCGGTGCCGGCTGGTCGTCTCGCTGCAGGTAGCCGATCATGGTGACCAGCAGAATCAGCAGCAGCAAGGCGATCAGGTAGCGGTTGCGTCTGGGCATCGGATGGTCCGTGGCGGCAGGAAGGGCAGAGCTTGGGCCAGCAACGGGTCAAATGCAACCGCTGAAGGCATGGCGGCGCCAAGGCCGTCAGAGGCCCCGCAAGGCGCAAAAAAAAGCCCCGCAGGCCAAGGCCCGCGGGGCAAACGGTTGGGGGAGTAACCAACCAAAGGAGTCGTTGAAAGGGGTTGAATCAGCGCGCGCTGGCCACCGTATCCGGTTGCCAGCCGCCACCCAGGGCCTTGTAGATCGAGACGATGCCGCGGTACAGCTCGACCTCTCCCTGGGCCTGGGCATCTTCTGCGCTAAGGCGCTCACGCTCGGCGTCGAGCAGCACCAGGTAATCCACCGTGCCTTCGCGATAGCGGATCGAGGCCAGCGCTGCCGCCTTGCGGCTAGCGTCGCTCTGACGCATCAGCGACAACAGGCGCTGCTGGGTCTTGTCGTAATCGCTGAAGGCGTTGGCCGACTCTTCAAGGGCCAGCAACACTTGCTGCTCATAGTTGGCCAGGGCGCCTTCGGCGTCTGCCTTGGCACCGCGCAGACGGGCGCGCACGCTGCCCAGGTCGAAGGCCGCCCAGGTGATGCTCGGGCCCAGGCCCCAGGCGTTGGCTGCCGAGGAGCCGATCTGCGAGCCGCGCGCAGCCGTAAAGCCGAGGAAGCCACTGAGGCTGACCCGTGGGAACAGGTCGGCAGTGGCCACACCGACGTTGGCCGTGGCGGCGGCCAGTTGGCGTTCGGCACTGCGAATATCCGGGCGACGACGCAGCAGCTCGCCGGGGTCGCCCACCGGCAGTGCTTTGGCGATGGCTGGCAGGGCCTTGGGCGACAGGTCTACGCTCAGCGCGTCCGGGCGCTGGCCAAGCAGGGTGGCGATGCGGTGACGGGCACGCGCCTGTTCGGCCTGCAGTTGCGGCACAGTGGCTTCGACACCTGCCAGGCGCGCATCGGCACGCACCACATCAAGGTCGTTGCCCACGCCAGCATCGCGCAGGGTTTCGGTGATGGTGCGCGATTCCTGCTGGGTCTTGAGGTTGGCCAGGGCGATGTTCTCGCGCAACTGGGCACCGCGCAGTTGGCCATAGGCGTCGACCAGTTCGGCGATCAAGCTGACTTGCAACTGCTGCAGGTCGGCCGCGGCGGCGGCCTCCTGGGCTTCGCTGGCTTCGATCTGGCGCTGAATACGGCCGAACAGGTCGAGTTCCCAGGCCATGTCCAGGCCCAGGTCATAGCGTTCGCTGTTGACCCGCTGCTCGGTCTGGCCGGGGACCTGGCCCTTGCCGATTTCGCTGCTGGCACGGCTGGTGACCACCGGCAGTTGGTCGTTGGCGGCGTCCTCACGGATAGCACGGGCCGACTTCAAACGGGCAAAGGCTACCCGCAGGTCACGGTTACCGTCGAGCGAGGCCTGCACCAGCTGGTTCAGCACCGGGTCGTCGAACTGCTTCCACCAGATGCTTTCGAAGCGGCTACGGTCGTAGGCCTTGGCCTGCAGCTGAGGGTCAAAACGGGCAGGCTCGGTGTTCGGCGTCTTGTAGTCCGGGCCCACCGCGCAGGCCGCCAGGGCCAACGCCAGCAGGCTCGGGGTCAGGGGTTTGAGCAGGTTCATGCGGGGTTCTCCAGCGATTGCACGCGTTCGGCCTTGCGGGCTTGGCGGCGTTCGACGAAACGGCGGATCAGGAAGAAGAACACTGGGGTCAGGAACAGCCCGAACACCGTCACGCCGATCATCCCCGAGAACACCGCGACACCCATGGCGTGGCGCATTTCCGAACCGGCACCGGAGGAGAACACCAGCGGTACCACGCCCATGATGAAGGCGATCGAGGTCATCAGGATCGGCCGCAGACGCAAGCGGCAGGCTTCCAGCACTGCGGCCAGCGGGTCGAGGCCCTTGGCCTGTTCATCCTTGGCGAATTCGACGATAAGGATCGCGTTCTTGCACGCAAGGCCCACCAGTACGATCAAGCCGATCTGGGTGAATATGTTGTTGTCACCGCCCGAGACAATCACCCCGGTAATGGCCGACAGCAGGGTCATCGGCACGATCAGGATCACCGCCAGCGGCAGGCTCCAGCTTTCGTATTGGGCCGCCAGCACCAGGAACGCCAGCAGTACGCAGAGCGGGAACACCAGCAGCGCGGTATTGCCAGAGAGAATCTGCTGATAGGTCAGGTCAGTCCACTCGAAGGTCATGCCGTTGGGCAGTTCCTCTTTGAGCAGTTTCTCGATGGCAGCCTCGGCTTGGCCAGAGCTGTAGCCCGGGGCCGCCGCACCGTTGATTTCTGCGGTGATGAAGCCGTTGTAGTGCATCACGCGATCAGGCCCGGAGGTGTCGCTGACCTTGAGGAAGGTCGCCAGCGGGATCATCTCGCCCAGGTTGTTGCGCACCTTCAATTGGCCGATCTGTTCGGCATCGAGGCGGAACTGCTGCTCGGCCTGGACGTTGACCTGGTAGGTACGGCCAAAGCGGTTGAAGTCGTTGGTGTACAGCGAGCCCAGGTAAACCTGCAGGGTGTCGAAGATGTCGTTGATCGCCACGCCGTGGGTCTTGGCCTTTTCCCGGTCGATGGCGGCATCGACCTGCGGCACGTTGACCTGGTAGCTGGTGAACAGGCCCGCCAGTTCCGGCACGTTGTGGCTCTTGGCGATGATGTTCTGGGTTTCCTTGTACAGCGCTTCGTAACCCAGGTTACCGCGGTCCTCGATCTGCAGGCGGAAGCCGCCAATGGTGCCCAGGCCCTGTACCGGCGGCGGTGGGAAGATCGCGATGTAGGCGTCCTGGATGTCGGCGAACTGGGCGTTCAGGGCGGCGGCGATGGCCGCTGCCGACTGGCTCGGGTCTTTGCGCTCGTCGAACGGCTTGAGCGGGGTGAACACGATGCCGCTGTTCGGGCTGTTGGTGAAACCGTTGATCGACAGGCCCGGGAAGGCTACCGAATCGGCAACCCCAGGTTGCTTCAGGGCGATCTCGCTCATGCGCTTGATCACTGCCTCGGTGCGGTCGAGGCTGGCAGCATCAGGCAGTTGGGCAAAAGCCACCAGGTATTGCTTGTCCTGGGCTGGCACGAAACCGGTCGGGGTGGACGAGAAACCGAGGTAAGTCAGGCCCATCAAACCGGCATACACGAACAGGGCGATGCCGCTGGAGCGGATGACCCGGCGCACGCCGCCGACGTAACTGTGGCTGGCACGGTCGAAGAAGCGGTTGAACGGCGAGAACAGCCAGCTGCCCAGCAGTTTGTCGAGGAAGCGCGAGAAACGGTCCTTGGGTGCGTGGTGGTCCTTGAGCAGCACGGCGGCCAGGGCCGGCGACAGGGTCAGCGAGTTGAACGCCGAGATGACCGTGGAGATGGCGATGGTCAGGGCGAACTGCTTGTAGAACTGCCCGGTAAGGCCGGAAATGAACGCGGCAGGCACGAACACGGCGCACAGCACCAGGGCAGTGGCAATGATCGGCCCGGTCACTTCGCTCATGGCCTTTTGCGTGGCTTCAAGCGGTTTCAGGCCCAGCCCGATATTACGTTCGACGTTCTCCACCACAACGATGGCGTCGTCCACCACGATACCGATGGCCAACACCAGCCCGAACAGCGACAAGGCATTGAGCGAGAAGCCGAACAGGTGCATCACCGCGAAGGTACCGATCAGCGACACCGGCACCGCCAGCAACGGGATGATCGAGGCGCGCCAGGTCTGCAGGAACAGGATCACTACCAGCACCACCAGTATCAGCGCTTCGAACAGGGTGTGTACCACTGCCTCGATGGAGCCGCGCACGAAGATGGTCGGGTCATAGACGATGCTGTAGTCCATGCCCTCGGGGAAGTCCTTCTTCAGCTCGGCCATCTTGGCCCGTACTTCATCGGAGATCTCGATGGCGTTGGAGCCTGGGCGCTGGAAGATCGGGATGGCCACTGCCGGCTGGTTGTTCAGCAGCGAGCGCAGGGCATATTGGCTGGAGCCGAGTTCGACCCGGGCGATGTCTTTCAGGCGAGTGATTTCGCCATCGGCACCGGCACGGATGATGATGTTCTCGAACTCTTCCTCATTGACCAGGCGGCCTTGAGTGTTGATCGACAGCTGGAAACTGGTGGACCCAGGGGCGGGCGGGGCGCCCAGCTGGCCGGCAGCGACCTGGCGGTTCTGCTCGCGGATGGCCGCGACAACGTCACTGGCTGTCAGGTTGCGCGAGGCGGTCTTGTTCGGGTCGAGCCACACGCGCAGCGAGTAGTCACCCATGCCGAACAGTTGCACGTCACCCACGCCGCCCAGGCGTGCCAGCTCATCCTTGATGTTGAGGATGGCGTAGTTGGACAGGTAGAGCATGTCGTAGCGGTTGTCCGGCGAGGTCAGGTGCACGACCATGGTCAGGTCGGGCGAGGCCTTGTCGACGGTAATACCGATGCGCGTCACTTCTTCCGGCAGCTTGGGCTGGGTGCGGGTGACGCGGTTCTGTACCTGCACCTGCGCGTTGTCGAGGTCGGTGCCCAGGGCGAAGGTGATGGTCAGGGTCAGCTTGCCATCGGCGGTGGATTGCGAGGACATGTACAGCATGTTCTCGACACCGGTGATGGCCTGCTCCAACGGTGCGGCGACGGTTTCGCCGATCACTTTGGGGTTGGCACCGGGGAAGTTGGCGCGCACCACCACGGTGGGCGGCACCACTTCCGGGTATTCGCTGATCGGCAGCTGGAACAGCGAGATCGAACCCGCAATCAGCAGCACCAGCGACAGCACCGCGGCAAAAATCGGCCGGGTAATGAAGAATTTTGAAAAGTTCATCGGTGTGATCCCTTAACCGCGTGGCGCCTGGACGCTGGCGACTTTCTCAGTGGTGCCCGCTACCTTCGGCGTGGTGTTGCTGGCTTCGAGGGCCTGGCGCTGCTGGGCGAGGGCGGCGAGGGTCTGTTCGCTGGCCATCGGCGTTTCTTCTGGGGTAACCGCCGAACCTGGGCGTACCCGCTGCAGGCCTCTGACTACGATGCGGTCATCCTTGGCCAGGCCGCTGCGCACGATGCGCAGGCCTTCGAGCTTGGGCCCCAGCTCTACAGCGCGGTAGGTAGCTTTGTTGTCCTTGTCCATGACCAGCACGAACTTCTTGCCAAGGTCGGTGCCCACGGCTTCGTCGTTGATCAGCATGGCGTCGTACTGGGCGCTGCCGACCAGCTTCAGGCGTGCATACAGGCCAGGGGTGAACTGGCCGTCGCGGTTGTCGAACACGGCGCGGCCACGGATGGTGCCGGTGCGCGGGTTGACCTGGTTGTCGACGAAGTTCATCTGGCCCAGGTGCGGGTTGCCGGTTTCGTTGGTCAGGCCCAGGTACACCGGGGTGGTCTGGCCGCGCTGGCCTTCACGTGCCAGCTGGGTGTACTTGAGGTACACGCGCTCGTCGGCGTCGAAGTAGGCGTAGACCTTGTCGGTGGACACCACGCTGGTCAGCGGGGTGACATCGGCGGTGACGATGTTGCCGGCTGTGAACTGGGCACGGCTGACACGGCCGCTGATGGGCGCGGTAACACGGGTGAAGCTCAGGTTCAGACGGGCCAGGTCGAGCTGGGCCTGGATTGCATCGACCCCGGCGCGGGCTTCGGCGGCGGCACTGCTGCGCGATTCGGCAAGTTCGGCGGAGATGGCGTTGCTGTCACGCAGGCGCTCGCCACGGCGGGCTTCGTTGGCGCTGCGGATGGCGGTGGCCTTGGCCTGTTGCAGTTGCGCTTCGAGGCGGCGGACTTCAGCCTGGAACGGGCGCGGGTCGATCTGGAACAGCAGGTCGCCTTTCTTGACCTGGGCGCCTTCGGTGAAACCGACGAGGTCGATCTGGCCCGAGACCCGCGGCCGCACTTCGACGGTTTCCGGGGCTTCGAGGCGGCCGGTGAACTCGTCCCATTCATTGATCGGCTGTTCGATCACCTTGGCAACGGTGACTTTGGGCGCGGCGGGCGCCTGCACGGCGTCGGGGGTTCGACCGCAAGCGCTGAGCACTACGACTGCCAGGGCAGCGAGTGGAAAGCGCAAGGGTTTGAGTGAGTGGTCCATGGAGAACTCCGCCAGAGTATTAGTAGTGGGCGGAGTGTGAGTGCCTTGCGCGCGGCGCACGAATCGAACGGGGCGAAGGTTATTATCACGCTGAATGATATGTCGGGATCTTTCATCGATAAGCGGCATCGCGGGGAGATGAGCATCTGAGCGATCAATCGGGAACTTCAATGCCATGCTCAGGTCGATAGGCTCTTCTTTCGAGCCAGGCCCACCTGGACCAGTCGAGTGCTTTCCTCATGCCAAGCAAGCGTATGCTGTCGACCCTTACCCTGTTGTTCAGCGTCGCTGCGAGCCATTTCACCGTCGCCGGCGAGCGCACGGCGACTGCACACAGTAATACGGCCTCGACCCTGTTGATCGACACCGCTTCTAGGCAATATGCAGACGGCAAACTTGATCAGGCCGCGGCCACACTGGAGCGGGCGCTGCAAATTCAGCCGAACAATCCCGCTACACTGCACTATCTGGGTGTGCTGCGCTTGCAGCAGGGGCAATACGATCAGGCGGGAGTGTTGGCGGCGCGCTCCAACCTGCACGTCGGGCACAACGTGGCATTGCGCAATCGTAATCTGCAATTGATTCAGGCAGCGAACAAAGCCCGGACTTCAGGTACTGCTCCTGGTGCTGTAAACGCGTCGGCAGTTCAAGCAACACAAGTACAGACGAGCTCGGCGCACGCACGATCAGTCACGCTTGCTGCTGCCGAACAGATGCAGGGCATTGCCGGTCAGCAGCGAATCGGTCTTGCTGAACACCGTATGGCCGATGCTGCTTTTGAGGTGCCGCCAGGCCACAGGCCGCCACCGGGCAAATGCCGAATCTGGTTCCCCGATCGCTCACCCGGGCATCAACCCCCGCCCGGCAAGTGCAAAAAGCTAAAAAAACACATTCCTGCCGGCGCCTACCTTGTGCGTCATTAATGGCCTGGGCCTAGCCGTTTCAGTGGATGCTTGAGGCCAGTTCGAAGATCGGCATGTACATCAAGATCACGATGAAGCCGATCAGCAAGCCGATGAAGGTCATCAGCAGCGGCTCGAACAGCTTGACGAACCATTCCACCCAGCGGCCGATCTCCTGGTCGTGAAAGTCGGCGCAACGCTCCAGCATCTCGCCGAGGTTGCCCGACTGTTCACCCGCCCGCAGCAGCCGCAAGGACACCGGCGTCACCAGTTGCCCGGCCTCCAGCGCATCGGACAACGGCAGCCCTTCGGCCACGCGTTGGCTGGCTTGTTCAAGGCCTTGGGCTGCGGCACTGCCCAGCAGCCCGCGGGCCATGCCCATTGCCGTGAGGATGGAAATGCCACCTTGCAAAAGGATGCCCAGCGAGCGGTAGAAGCGTGCCAGCTCGTACATCATCAACCGCTGGTGCAGTGCGGGCATGCGCCTTAGCTGGCGGGATGCCCAGCGTCGCACGCGCGGGTGACGGCGCAGCAGTACCAGGGCGGTTATCCCCGCCACACTGCCCAGTGCCAACGGCAGTTGCTGGGTATGCAGGAACAAGCCGATCTGCATCAGCATGCGTGACAGCCAGGGCAGCTCGGTACCCATGCCCTCGAACACCTGGCTGAAGCGCGGCACCACGTAGCCGAGCAGAAACAGCACCACGCCACCGCCCACCAGCAACAGCAGCAGCGGGTAGACCGACGCCCCCACCAGCTTCTGCCGGACCAGGTCCAGGCGTTGGCGGTAGGCGATATAGCGGCCCAGGGCGTCGCCCAGGGCGCCGGTGCGCTCGCTGGACTGCACCAAGGCGACGTACAGCGCCGGGAAGATCCGCGGCTGCCGGGCCAGCGCCTGGGACAGCGAATGGCCCTCGTACAGCTGGCGCACCAGGTCACCCAGCGTTTTGCGCGTGGCCGGGGTCGCGGCTTTTTCCCCCAGGCTTTCCAAGGCGTCGATCAACGGCAGCCCGGCATTCAGCAGGGTCGACAGCTCCTGGCTGAACAGCACCAGGTCAAAGTGTGCTTCACGGCGCCAGGCCATGCGACGCAATGCGCCGCCCTGGCCCTTCACGCTAACCACCCGCAAACCTTGCGCCTCGACCTGGCGACGCGCCTGGTCGGCATCTTCGGCGTCGATCTGCAACTGCACCACGCCCTGTCTGCCCAGGGCCTTGAGGCTGTAGCGCATGGCCGAACTCCTCATTGCCAACTGGTGATTTCGGCGTTTTCCCCGTCACCACCGGGCTGGCCGTCCTTGCCCATCGACAGCAGGTCGTATTCGCCGCCGTTCTCGCCGGGTTGCCGGTAGATGTAGGCGTGCCCCCACGGGTCCTGCGGTACCGCCTTCTGCAGGTAGGGGCCCGTCCAGCGGGCTTCGCCACTGGGAGCGGTGACCAGCGCCTGCAGGCCCTGTTCACTGTTGGGGTAATGGCCGACTTCCAGGCGATAGAGGTCAAGGGCCTTGCTCAAGCCCTCGATCTGTGCCCGTGCCACCTTGACCTCCGAGCGGCCTAGCTGGCTGAAGTACTTGGGCGCGACGATGCCGGCCAGCAGGCCGAGCACCACCAGCACCACGAGGAGTTCGAGCAGGGTGAAACCACGTTGGGGGTTGGATCTGCGCTGCATGGTGAAGGCCTCCGCTGCATGTAAACAGGCTGTGTCAGGCACCATGCAACAGCCGTGCACGTCTGCCTCGGGGCCTTGCACCATGCGGTACAGGAAGCGGCACAGTGCTTGCGTCGTCGACATCGACCTCGGGTTTTCCGGGGCATTTCCCCCACATCGGGGGCCACGACGAAGAGGCAGCCGACATGCGTGGACTCATCCTGGGTTTGATCTGGCTGGCGGCGGGTGCCGCCCAGGCCGATGTGTACATCTCCATCGATGCCAAGGGCGGCTACGTACTGACCAACGTCCATCGACCCGGGCGTCATTACCAGCGGGTGATCAGCGAACCGCTGGCCCAGGCGGGCCCGGCCGGTGCGCAGTTGATCACCGGGCGCCCCTATGCCGAGCTGGTGGCGGCCGCGGCGCTCGCCCACAACGTACCGCAAGCGTTGCTGCATGCGCTGATCAAGGCCGAGTCCGGCTATAACCCCAAGGCCCGCTCGCCAGCGGGCGCGGTGGGGCTGATGCAACTGATGCCCGATACCGCCCGTGAAATGGGCGTGGAGAACGCCCTGGACCCTGAAGACAACGTGCAGGGCGGCGCACGCTACCTCAAACGCATGCTGACCCTGTTCGACAACGACATCACCTTGGCCGTGGCCGCCTACAACGCAGGCCCCGATGCAGTGCTGCGACGGGGGGCGGTGCCGCCGTTCGCCGAAACCCGCCGCTACGTGCCCAACGTGCTGCGCGAGTACCGCAAGCTGCAAGGGTTGGCGGACGATTCGCCGTTGTAGGCGCGGCCACCCTTCGGCGGATGCCATCAATTTACAACCATGGTTCCCCCAACTCTGGGCTATAACCTTCAAAGGTGCCCAGCCGTGGAGTCCGCCATGGACATCGCCCCCCGTTCCGACGCCCTCGAAGTGCCTGCCGGCAGCGAGGCGGCAACCCCACGCAAGCCGTTCAACCTGTTGCGCTGGTACGCCTGGGTCAGCCTGGCCATCATCTTTTCGGTGGCTGTCGGCCTGGGGCTGATTTCCAGCCGCTTTATCATCGACGAAAGCGTCGAGCGCGATGCGCTGCTTTCTGCCCAGTTCATTACCTCGATTGCCGACGCCGAAGTGCGCCACGTGTCAATCCCCAATGTGCGCACCATGGGCGAGCTGCTTGACCCGCGCACCGATCGCACGGCGCTGCCGGATGTCGATCCCGAAGCCCGGCGCAAGGCGCGCGGTGAATTCCTTGACCATATCGCGCACCTGCCTGACATGCTGTTGGCCAATATCTATGCGCCGGACCGCACCGTGATCTGGTCCAGCAACCCCGCATTGATCGGCAAGCTGATCGAGGGCGATGACGACCTTGATCGCGCCTTCGAATACAAGATGCGAGTCTCTGCCAGCTACCATGATTTTGAACAGGCACGCGAAGAGCAGAAGTTCGTGACTCCGCCCGTGCAGCTGTTCATCGAGAACTACATCCCGCTGTTCGACGCCGATGGCGAGCATGTCACGGCCATGGTGGAAATCTACAAGGAGCCCCATGACCTGATCGTGCGCATCGAGCACGGCCTGATCCTTATCTGGGCGGCGATCACCGTTGGCGCCGCACTGGTCTATATCGGCCTGTACGGCATCATGCGCCGCGCCGCCAAGCTGCTGGCAGTGCAGCAGAAGCGGCTGATCAACAACGAAACCTACGTGGCCCTTGGCGAGGTGTCTTCGGCGGTGGCGCACAGTTTGCGCAACCCGCTGGCGAGCATCCGCTCCAGTGCCGAGCTTGCACAAGCGTTTGATGACGGCCCGGCACAGCGGAATATCAACGACATCATCAACCAGGTCGATCGCATGTCGCAGTGGATTCGCCAACTGTTGCAGTCACTGCGCCCGCTCAATGACGAAGCGGCGGCGGTGGACCTGGCGCAGGCACTGCAGGAAAGCCTGCAGACCTTTGCCGTACCGCTGACGCGCTGTGCAGTGAGGCTTGACCTGCAGCCGTTACCGGCGGTTCAGGTACTCGGGCACCCGGCATTGCTCAGGCAGATCTTCAGCAGCCTGATCGCCAACGCGCTGGAGTCGATGGAGCAGGGCGGCACCTTGCGTGTCGAAGTGGTGCGCCAGGACCGGCGCAGCCTCACCCTGCGCCTGTCCGATACCGGCAAGGGCATGACCGAGCAGCAGGTTCGCATGGCATTCAGGCCGTTCTTCACCACCAAGCAGGGCGGGCTGGGTGTTGGCCTGGTGCTGGTCAAACGCATCATGGAGCGCTTTGGTGGGGCGGTGAGGTTGAGCAGCAGTGAAGGGCACGGCACTCGGGTTTCGCTGAACTTCAGGTTGGTCAGCTCCGCATGATTGGCTTTAAATATATTGAGTAACTATATGATTTATATGTATTTATGGTTTTTTGGGTAATTTTCACCCAATGGTGGGGGTTAGATCTTGAAAATGGATTAAAAATCTAAACTAAGTAATTGAAAAATATCAATTTATCGATTTCTAGATTTGCTGGCTGAGTTTTTGCAAAGACCGATAGCAACAGATGGCAGCTTCGGCGGCCCAGGTGGAGTGCTATTGAATTGCTACCAACCGTAGCAAGGCTGCGCTTCAGAACGGACTCCCTGCGCGGGAACCACTCAATGCAGATGCTGGACAACGAAATGCCCGACAAAGCCTCTGCGGCCTCCAGTGGTTTCGCGGCACCGCTGCGCGAGTTCAACCTGCTGCGTTGGTTTTCACTGATCAGCCTGTTGATCATCGCCTCGGTAGCCGGTGGCCTGGGTTACGTATCGACGCGCTTTGTGGTACGTGACAGCGTCGAGCGCGACGCCATGCTCACCGCGCAGTTCATCCAGGCCATGGCCCAGGCCGAAGTCCGCCATTCGCAGTTGCCGCCGGGCACCACCATGGGTGAACTGCTCGACCCCCGCCTGGACCTACAGCACCTGCAAGTCACCCCGGCGCTGGCCGAGTCGACCCGCGTCGAATTCCTCGACCACGTCGAACACCTGCCCGACACCCTGCTGGCCAACGTCTATGCCCGTGACCGGACCATCGTCTGGTCCACCAACCCTCAGTTGATTGGCAAACGCATCGAGGAGGATGGCGACCTGGAGCACGCCTTCCGTTCGCGCAAGGCGGTTTCTGCCAGCTACCACAAGGCTGAGGAAGACCGTGAAGAACAGAAATTCCTGCGTGAACCCGAGTACCTGTTCATCGAGAACTACATCCCGCTGTTCGACAGCCAGGGTGAACAGGTGCTGTCGATGGTCGAGATCTACAAAGAGCCGCAGGACTTGATCCGGCGTATCCAGCGGGGCTATGTGCTGATCTGGGCCTCAACCCTGGTGGGCGGGGCGCTGATCTATTTCGGCCTGTTCTGGATCGTGCGGCGGGCTGCGCTCATGCTCGACCAGCAGCAAGACCGGCTGGTGGCCAGCGAAACCTACGGGGCGCTGGGCGAAATGTCCTCGGCGGTGGCCCACAGCCTGCGCAACCCGTTGGCCAACATCCGCTCCAGCGCCGAGCTGGCCCAGGAAATCGCCAACCCCACAGCGCAGAAGAACATCAACGACATCATCGGCCAGGTGGACCGCATGTCACGCTGGGTGCGCGACCTGTTGGTATCGCTGCGCCCGGCCAGTGACGAGCCCGAGGCGGTGGACCTGGTCGCGGCCATCGAGGACACCCACCTGGCCTTCGCCCAACAGATCGCGCGCAACGGGGTGCAGTTCTGCTACGAAGGGCCCGAGCTGCAATACGTGGCCAGCCAGCCGCTGCAGCTCACGCAGATTCTCAACAGCCTGTTTTCCAATGCCATCGAGGCCATGCCCGCAGGCGGTGTGTTGCGCGCCCAGGTCAGCGTGGCGGACGGCCAGCGTGCGGTCATGCTGCTCAGCGACACCGGCAAGGGCATGAGCCAGCAGCAGGAACGGATGGTGTTCAAACCATTCTTTACCACCAAACAGGGCGGCCTCGGCGTAGGCCTGGCCCTGGCTCAACGCATCATGGAGCGTTTTGGCGGCTCGGTCAGCCTGAGCAGCCGCGAAGAGGAAGGAACCCGCGTCAGCCTTACTTTCAATATCGCAGCGGGAGTGGACCATGGAACAGAGCATCCTGGTAGTCGAGGATGATGAAATCCTTGCTGACAACATTCGCACCTACCTGAGCCTCAAGGGCTATGAGGTGACGGTCTGCCACAGTGCCGAGCTTGCACTGGAGCAGGTCAAGCAGGCCCAGCCCGACGCCGTGCTGACCGACAACTCGTTGCCCGGCATGAGCGGGCACGACCTGTTGCGCGCCCTGGTGGCACAGGTGCCGGCGCTGAAAGTCATCATGATGACCGGCTACGGCAACGTCGAAGACGCCGTGCAGGCGATGAAGGAGGGCGCGTTCCATTACCTGACCAAGCCGGTGGTTCTGGCCGAGCTCAAGCTGACCCTGGACAAGGCCCTGGCGGCCGAGCGGATGGAGCGCACCCTGTCGTTCTACCAGGAGCGCGAGGCGCAGAAGTCCGGGTTGCAGGCACTGATCGGCGACTCGCCGGTGATGCTCAGCCTCAAGCACACGTTGCACCAGGTGCTGGATGCCGAGCGGCGCATGGCCAGCGACGACCTGCCCCCGGTGCTGGTCGAAGGCGAGACCGGCACAGGCAAGGAGCTGGTGGCCCGGGCACTGCATTTCGATGGGTTGCGCAGCAAGGGGCCGTTCATCGAGTTCAACTGCGCGTCGATCCCGGCCAATTTGCTCGAAGCGGAGTTGTTCGGTCATGAGAAAGGTGCTTTCACCGATGCCAAGGAGCGCAGGGTGGGCCTGGTCGAGGCCGCTGATGGGGGCACGCTGTTCCTCGATGAAATCGGCGAGATGGACCTGGTGTTGCAAGCCAAGCTGCTCAAGCTGCTCGAAGACCGCAGCATCCGCCGCATTGGTGCGGTGAAGGAGCGCAAGGTCGACTTGCGGGTAATCAGTGCCACCAACTGCAACCTCGAACAGATGGTGCAGCAGGGCAAGTTCCGCCGCGACCTGTTCTTCCGGCTGCGCATCATCGCGCTCAAGGTGCCGCGGTTGTATGCGCGTGGGCAGGACATTCTGCTATTGGCTCGTCATTTCCTGGCGCACCATGGCCGCCGTTATGGCAAGCCTAACCTGCGTTTTTCCGCCGAGGCCGAGGCCTTGATGCTGGGCTACAGCTGGCCAGGCAACGTGCGGGAGCTGCGCAACATGCTGGAGCAGACAGTGCTGCTGGCGCCCAACGAGGTGATCCAGACCCATCAGCTGAACTTGTGCATGAGCTTGATCGACGAACCGTTGATTCAGCAACAGGCGCCTATGGTGTTCGAGATACCACGGCATGAGCCCGAACCCGGCACCAGCCTGCCGGACATGGAGCGGGACCTGGTGTGCAAGACCCTGGACCGGACCGACTGGAACGTGACCAAGTCGGCGCGGATGCTGGGGTTGTCGCGGGATATGCTGCGTTACCGGATCGAGAAGCTGGGGTTAACCAGGCCAGACAAGCGGCAGTGGTAACCCCTCAGCGCGCAGCGACGTCAGGGCTTGCTGGCGCCTGTCTTGTTGCTGTCTTGCGAACCGCTACCCTCCATGCCGGGCAAATCATGTTCATCATTCTGCGTGGCAGGCGGGCTGTCGGGGTCATTGCCCTGCAAGCGCGGGTCGGTATCCCGTGGCATCGGTTTTTCAATCGGGTTGAGGGTGCTGTCGACACCCGGCTGGGGCGCTGGGTTGTGCGGGTCGTCGGGGTAGGTCGGCCCGGTGCCGACCGCGAGGGCCAGCGGCGAAACAAACACGGCTGCGAGCAGGAAGGGGCGGATCATGGTGCAAGCTCCTTTGCATCGGGATGAGGGCTTCTACCTCGATTGGGCCGCCGAGCTGACGCCGGGTGCCCCCATCCCGATCAACGGTCACACCACCATCGACAACAACATGATGAAGATGATGCCCACCACCGAAAGGATGGTCTCCATCATGCTCCAGGTCTTGAAGGTCTCGGCCACGGTCATGTTGAAGTACTGTTTCACCAGCCAGAACCCGGCATCGTTGACGTGCGACAGGATCAGCGAGCCCGCGCCAGTGGCCAGCACCAGCAGCTCACGGTTGACCCCCGGTACCATGTCGATCACGGGTGCGACGATCCCTGCGCCGGTGATGGTGGCGACCGTCGCCGAGCCGGTGGCGATGCGGATCACCGCCGCCACCAGCCAGGCCAGCATGATCGGCGAGATTTCCGCCTGCACCGCCATCTGCCCGATCACGTTGCCGACCCCGGTATCCACCAGCATCTGCTTGAAGCCGCCGCCAGCCCCTACGATCAGCACGATGGCAGCGGTCGGTGCCAGGCTCTGGTCGAGCATCTTCATGATCTGCTGGCGGTTGAAACCACGCGCCGCGCCGAAGGTATAGAAGGCCAGCAGCAAGGCGGCGAGCAGGGCGGTGATGGGGTGGCCGATCAGGTCCATCCACTGCCGCACGATATGCTCGGCGGGCAGCACCACGTCGGCAAAGGTCTTGAGCAGCATCAGCGCCACCGGCAGCAGCACCGTGAGCAGGGTGACGGCGAAGCTCGGCAGGTTGCCCTGGTCGGACTCCTTGGCGATCTGGTCCATCAGCTCCTGGGACGGGTTACCGGGGATGTAACGCGAGATGAAGTTGCCGAACAGCGGGCCAGCGATGATCGCGGTAGGCAGCGCCACGATCAGGCCATAGAAGATGGTCTTGCCGATATCGGCATTGAAGATGCCGATCGCCAACAGCGGCCCCGGGTGCGGCGGCACCAGGCCGTGAACCACGGACAGGCCGGCCAGCAGCGGGATGCCGATTTTCACCAACGAGACCCCGGAACGCCGGGCGACGATGAATACCAGCGGAATCAGCAGCACGAAGCCGATCTCGAAGAACAGCGGGATGCCGACCAGGAAGGCGGCGAACATCATGGCCCAGTGCACGTTCTTCTTGCCGAAGGCGCGGATCAGCGTCTGCGCGATCTGGTCGGCGCCGCCGGAATCGGCCATCAGCTTGCCAAGCATGGTGCCCAAGGCGAGCACGATGCCGACGAAGCCCAGTACGCCGCCAAAACCGTCCTGGAACGATTTCATCACCTTGGCCACCGGCATGCCGGAGGTAAGGCCGAGGAAGCCGGCCGCGAGGGTGAGGGCGACGAAGGGGTGAACTTTGAAATGGGTGATCAGCAGGATCAGCCCGATGATGGTTACCAGGGCGTCGAGCAGCAGGAAGGTATCAGTAGCCAGTCCGAACATGGTTTTTATGCCTCGGTCTTATCGTTGTTTTGGGCGTTGCTTTATTGAACTTCAGGCGCTTTCATTGATTGAGACAGCGCTGTCTTTGGTGAGCCGGAAAAACCGCCTGGTTCAGGCAGTTTGCGCCAGGTCCCGCTCACCGCAGGGCTTTAGCCAGCTGTCTACCGTCTCGGCAAGCACATTGATGGGCTGGGTGGCGTCCAGGGGCAGCGTCAGCGGCTCGCCATGCGGGGCTTCGAGGGCTGCAAACTGGCTGTCGATGAGGCTTGCCGGCATGAAATGCCCAGGGCGGGCCAGTACGCGCTTTTCTGCCTCGGCAGGGGTGAGTTCGAGGAACACAAACACCAGGCCGGGCATGGAGGCGCGCAAGGTATCGCGGTAGCGGCGCTTGAGGGCAGAACAGGTGAGGATCGGGCGCTCGCCCGCGTTGACCGTGGCCTGCAGCTCCTGGCCCAGGTGCACCAGCCAGCCGGCACGGTCGTTGTCGTCCAGCGGGATGCCAGCGCTCATCTTGCGGATGTTTTCGGCAGGGTGAAAAGCGTCGCCTTCGATCAGGCGGCCGCCGCTTCTGGCGGCAATGGCGGCACCGACGCAGCTTTTGCCGCAGCCAGCCACGCCCATCACCACAATGGCGGACAGGGGAGAATTCATCAGTACCTCCTGCGGGGTGAGGTAGCGCTGTCTCGTCGCTGACGAACAGCCACCTCCCCGGTGTTATTGGTCTTGTCCTTACGCAGTATGGACGCTTGGCAGCGAGCACGCGGAACGGCTACCAAAGATTACATTGCCTGCGTCCTGAGACAGCGCTACCTTAGTGGCCGTTCCCCTCCCTTGGCAAGTAGTAAAATTACAACATTCATGTCTCGAACAGGCTCCCGCACCACCGGTCGTCCCACCCTGGCAGAAGTCGCCAGGCTTTCCGGGGTTTCCCCGATCACCGCATCGCGCGCCTTGCGCGGGGTCAGCACGGTTGCCCCGGCGCTGGCCGAAAAGGTTGCCGCTGCTGCGGCGAGCCTGGGCTATGTCGCCAACCCGGCCGCCCGCGCACTGGCCTCGGCCCGCAGCCAGTCGGTGGTGGTGCTGATCCCGTCATTGTCCAACCAGTTGTTCATCGACACCCTCGAAGCCATTCACGAGGTGATGCGCCCGCGCGGGCTTGAGGTTTTGATCGGCAACTATCACTACGATATTGCCGAAGAAGAGAACCTGATCCGCAACTACCTGGCCTACCAGCCTTGCGGCATGCTGCTGACCGGTTTCGAGCGCAGTGACGCATCGCGACAGATGCTGGCGGCCAGTGGCGTGCCCTGCGTGCACATGATGGAGTTGGGTGGCGAGGCGGGTGCATTGTCGGTGGGCTTTTCGCAGCAACAGGCCGGGCGTGCGGCTGCCAAGCACCTGATCGAACGCGGGCGGCGGCGCTTGGCGTTCATTGCCGCGCAGCTCGACCCGCGGGTGATGCAGCGCGCCGAGGGGTTCCGCCAGGCCCTGAGCGAAGCGGGGCTGCAAGCGACTGAGCTGGAAATCCTGGCGCCCGAGCCTTCTTCCATCGCGTTGGGCAGTGCGTTGTTCAGCCAGCTGATGCAGCAGGCGCCGGATGTCGACGGCATCTTTTTCTGCAACGACGACCTGGCCCAGGGCGCTGTGCTGCAGGCGCTGCGCCAAGGGGTTGAGGTACCGCGGCAGGTGGCGATGGTGGGGTTCAACGATTTGCCCGCCTCGGCGCACATGGTGCCGCGGTTGACCTCGATTCGCACACCTAGGGCGGCCGTAGGCCGGGGGGCGGCACTGGCGCTGCTGACGTTGCTTGACGGCAAGCGGGTGACCAACGAGCAGCAGGACCTTGGGTTCGAACTGATGGTGCGCGAGAGTTCTTGAGGCTTAGAGTTCTTCAGGCTCAGCGCCTCGTGTTTGACGGCCTCGGGGACTAATTACAAAGTGATATCAATGTGCTTGCACGGCGCTGTTGCCCATCTATGCTCAGGAAACCCCGCGCATAAAGGAGCCCGGCGTCATGTTCGATTTCCATCGCAAGTCCGACCTCGTCGAGATCCAGCGTAGTCACCAGGCACTGGCCAGTGCGCAAGCAAAGCTCGCGGCAATCAGCCGTTCGATGGCGATGATCGAGTTCGCGCCGGATGGGACCATTCTCGACGCCAACGAGCGCTTCTGCCAGGCCATGGGTTACAGCGTCGAAGAATTACGCGGCAAGCATCATCGGCTGTTCTGCGACTCGGCCTACGTCAAGACAGCCGAATACCAGCAGCTCTGGCGCGAACTGGGGCAGGGCAAGGCTATCAGCGGCACCTTCGAGCGGGTCGACAAGGCAGGGCGTGAGGTCTGGCTTGAAGCCAGCTATATGCCGGTGCTGGATGAGCAGCGGCAAGTCACCAGCGTGATCAAGGTGGCGTCGGACATCAGCCAGCGGGTCATGCAGGAACACGAGAGTGAAAGCCTGCTCAAGGCCATCGGCCGCTCCATGGCTGTGATCGAGTTCACCCCTGACGGCCGGGTCATCAAGGCCAACCCGAATTTTCTCACCACCATGGGCTATCGCCTGGAAGAGGTGGTGGGGCGCCACCACGGGCTGTTCTGCCTGCCGCAGGAGCGGGAGTCGTCGGCGTACCGGGAGTTCTGGGCGTCGCTCAACCGTGGGGAATACCACTCGCACCGCTTCGAGCGGGTCAACAAGCAAGGCCAGACGGTCTTTCTTGAAGCCTCTTACAACCCGATCTTCGACAGCAAGGGCCGGCTGTACAAGGTGGTCAAGTTCGCCAGCGATATCACCAGCCAGGTCTGCACCCAGCAAAGTGCCGCCGATGCCGCCCACGCCAGCTCCATGCAGACCGATGCCTGCGCGCGCAAGGGTACCGAGGTGGTGCAACAGGCGGTGCAGGTGATCGAGCAGATTTCCCAAGAGCTCAATGACGCGGCGCGCAGCATCGACGCGGTGAGCAAACAGTCGGATGTGATCGGCCAGATTGTCCTGACCATTCGCGGTATTGCCGACCAGACCAATTTGCTGGCACTGAACGCCGCCATCGAAGCGGCACGTGCCGGCGAGCATGGGCGCGGGTTTGCCGTGGTCGCTGATGAAGTGCGCAACCTGGCGGCGCGTACCAGCAAGGCAACCTTGGAGATCGTCGATGTGGTGCGCCAGAACCACGACCTGTCGCTGTTGGCGGTGGCCAGCATGCAGTCGAGCCTGACCCGCACCGGCCATGGCGTCGCCCTGGCCAACGAAGCCGGCACGGTGATCATGGAAATCCAGCAGGGCTCACGCCACGTGGTCGATGCGATCAGCCAGATCAGTTCGACGCTGCAATTGCACTGAGGGCGTCGGCCAGTTCGTGCAGCAAGCTCTGCATGCTGGCCTGCAGTTGCTGCCTTAGTTCAGCCGTAGGCAGCCCTTGGGCTTGCGCATGCTCGATGGCTTCGCAGTCCTTGACCAGTGTGCGTACCTTGAGCATTTTTGCCCCGCCCTTGATGCGATGGGCCAAGGCACGCACCGCATCGCCACTGGCGTCGGGGCCGAGCGCACGCAGCGCGGCCAGGTCTTCGCTGGCGCTCTGCGACAATTGTTCCAGCAGGTGCCGCGTCAGTTGTTCATCGTCCTGAGTCAGGTGGCGCAATTCGTTCAGGTTGAAACCACTGCCTTGGGCTGGCACAGGCTGCGCATGCACGCTGGCGTGCGGCAGGTGGGTTTTGAGGGTTTGCAGGCCAATGGGCTTGAACAGGCATTCATCCATGCCACTGGCCAGGCAGCGTGCACGCTCTTCAGCCTGTGCGTTGGCGGTGACGCCGAGAATCCGGCAAGGCGCCAGCGCGCCTTCGCTTTCGAGGCTGCGGATGCGCCGAGTCAGTTCGTGGCCGTCCATGATCGGCATGCTGCAGTCGGTGATCACCAGGTCGAACCGGGCCGCCTGCCAGCGCGTCAGCGCCGCTTCGCCGTTCTCAGCCAGGGTCACGCGATGCCCCAGCGTGTTCAGTTGCCGCTCCAGCAAGAGCAAATTGGCAGGGTAGTCGTCGACCACCAGAACGTTCAGCGGGCCGCTGCTGCTTTCAAGGACAGGGGCAAGCGCTTCGGCAGGCGCGGGCGCCTGGCTGGCCGGCAGTTGCAGGCTGACCTGCACCTTGGTGCCCACGCCTTCGACGCTGTGCAGGCTGAGCGTACCGCCCATCAGTTCGGCCAGGGTACGGCTGATGACCAGCCCCAGGCCAGCGCCCTGGCGTGCCCGCGGGCCGTCGGCCTGGGCGAAGGCATTGAACAGGCGTGCCTGGTCTTCAGGGCTGATACCAATGCCGGTGTCACGCACGCACAGCTCAACTTGCATCTCGCCGCTGCTGCCTTGGGCCGACAGGGTCAGGCTGGCATGCACTTCACCGCGCTCGGTGAACTTGATGCCGTTGCTGATCAGGTTGGAGAGCACCTGCTTGAGCCGCAGCGGGTCTGCCATGACCCAACCCGCTGAAGGTGGCAGCGCACTGTGCAGGTGCAGGCCTTTGATCCGCGCATTGCCTTCGAATACCCGCAGCGTGTTGCGTACCAGTTCGACCAGGTTGCAGGGGACCGGTTGCAAGGTCATGTGCCCAGACTCGATACGCGAAATGTCGAGGATGTCGCCGATCAGCTCCAGCAGACCGATGGCCGAATCGTGGGCAGTCTGCAAGGTCTGGGTATCGCAGCGGCCGGCGCGACTGTCTTCCAGGGCCAGTTCGAGCAGGCCGATCACCGCGTTCATGGGTGTGCGGATTTCATGGCTCATGGTGGCCAGGAAGGTGCTCTTGGTCTGGCTGGCCTGTTCGGCGTCGTCCTTGGCCTGGCGCAGCTGTTCGAGCAGGCCGCGGCTCAATGCCAGCTGGGCCTGCAGGGCATGCTGGGCGTCGGTGCGCTGGTGGATCAGTTTGCGCAGGTAGCTGTTCCAGAACACCACCCCGGCCAGCAATAGCGCCGACAGTACCAGCACTTGCAGCGCCAGCGTGCGGTAATCGCGCCATGGGCTGTCACTGACCAGTGTGCTGGTGCGCCAGCGGTTGATCAGCTGGTCCAGCTCTTCTGGCGGGATGCTCAGCAGTGCCTTGTCGAGAATGGCCTGCAGTTGCGGTTGGTCCGAGGCCACCGCAAATGCCGCGATGGCCGGGCTGTCGTCCAGCACACTGGCGATGCGCAGCTGGTTCTTGAACACGTGGTTGATGTAGTAGGTGGCGTTGATGTGGTTGCTCAAGGCCACGTCGGCGGCGCCGTTGGCCACTGCTTCCATCAGCCCGAGGGGGTTGTCCACTTCGACCACCTTGGCGCGTGGGTAGCGACGCTTGAGTTCTGCCCGTTGCGGCGAACCGCGTACCAAGGCTATGCGCTGGCCATCGAGGGCCTTGGCCTGGGCAGGCGATGTCGCGTCGTTGCGGGTGACCAGTACCCGTGGGCTGACCAGGTAGGGGCGGGTAAAACGCAATTGCCTGGCGCGCTCCGTGCCGTAGCCCAGGGCGCCGATCATGTGCGCCTCGCCGCGCCCCAGGCGCTCGAGCATCGCCTGCGCCGACTGGCTTTCCAGCGGCTTGAACTGCAGCCCGGTGCGCAGGGATATCTGCTTGAGCAGTTCCAGGGTGATGCCGCTGGCGCGGTGCTGTGCGTCGTTGAAGGTCAGCGGCGCCAGCGACGTGTTGACCAGCACTTTGACGGTGGGGTTGCGGGCGATCCAGTCGGTTTCTTCAGCGGTCAGGGCCGCCAGGTGGCGCTCCAGCAGCAGGCTGGTATTGCCGCTGGTCCAGCGGCGCAGGATGGTCAGGCGCTCGCTTTCGGTGATTCTGCCCAAGGCCTTGTCGATCAGGCTGCGCAGGCGTTGGTTGTCGTTGGCCAGGGCAAACGCGAAGGTGCCGGGCGGCACCTTGCAGAAGTGGTCGATCTTTACCGTGCCCTGGTAACTCTTGCCGATGAGAAAATCCGTGCTGATGGCATCGCCCAGGTAGGCATCGGCCTCGCCCAATTCCACTGCGGCAAGGCCCGCCAGGGTTGAGCGGTACAGGCTCAATTGCGCCTTGGGGTAGAGCGCGCGCACGGTATTGGCGGGCAGGTAGTGGTCGACCATCGCAAGGCGCAGGCCATTGAAGTCTGGGGTGTTTTTCAAGGTGCGGCCTTCGCGCGTAACGATCACCGGCAGGTCGTCGGCGTAAGGCTCGCTAAGGCCGAGCTGGGCATCCGCCGCCTCGAATGCGTTGGAGCTACCCAGCAGGTCGATGCGGCCGTCGCGCAGCGCGGCAATCGCTTGGTGGCGGTTGTCGAAACGCCGGACCTCGATCGGGACGCCCAGTTGCTCGGCGATGATGCCTGCATAATCGGCGCTCAGGCCCTCGTAATCATGCTGGCTGATGTTGATTTCGAACGGCGGGTAATCAGGCCGCGAACTGCCCAGCACCAGGCGGCCGCGCTGCTGCAGCCATTGGCGGTCTTGGTCGCCCAGTTGCAAGGGCGCTGCGGCGCTGATCGAGCGCGCCAACAATTGCCTCGGTTCGCTGTCGGCAAACAGGCCGGTGGAGCCGGCCAGGCCGATGACCAGTAGAACGCTCGCCAGCAGGCGCTTCATGGCAGCTGGGCTCAGTTAACGCTGTTGCGCTTGGCCAGGTCGACCATTTCCACCAGCGATTCGGTCTTGAGCTTGTCCATGATGCGGCCGCGATAGGTGCTGATGGTCTTGGCACTGAGGTTCATGCAGGTGCCGATATTCTTGTTGTTTTCGCCGCGCGCAAGGCGCCGCAACACTTCCATTTCGCGGTTGGACAGGCTGCCCAGGCGTATCGACTCGCTCTCCAGCGAGTTGCTGTTGACCGACATCTGCGGGAAGGTCGAATAGCCTTTGACCAGGGCCTTGAGTGCAAACAGCAAGGCTTCGTGGTCTTCGTCTTTGGTGACGAAGGCGCCGATGCCGGCATCCAGGCAGCGCCGTACATAAAGGTCGGTGGCCTGGCCGGTCAGCACCATGATCTTGGGCACCGGCTCGAGGCATTGAAGCCGCTTGATCACCTCCATGCCGTCCAGGCCGGGCAGGCCGATGTCCAGAAGCACCACGTCCGGCCGCAGTTCACGCGCCACCTGGGCGACTTCGCTGCCATTGGCGACTTCGCCGACGACGTTAAAGCGCTCCCGTTCGAGCAATAGGCGCAGGGACAGCCGGACGATAGGGTGGTCGTCGACGATCAGGACGGTTGTCATCAAGAAAACTCCTGTAGGGGTGTGGTCCGCTTCCTGGAACACTCAGGAATACGTCTGCAAGTGGGGTTATCGGAAGCGCTGCAAGATACGACCATTCCCGAAGTTTGGTAATGCCGAGTATAGGACTGTTGATTAACCTAGTAGGAATTGTTGAAAAGTCCTACAAAAAACGGGGATAAGCACCGCCAGCGTGGCGTGACGATGCCTATTTGCGCAGGGCTGTCAGGCGCAAGCGGGGTGGGGTTTGACTACGCGCAGGGTCGAGGCAGGGTTGTTGGCCAGCGCTTGGCCGACCCGTGTCGGGCGTGCCAGCAACTGGCCGGCGCAGTTGGGGCAGCGGCCGTGCAGGCGAGTGTCGGCACAGGTACGGCAGAACGTGCATTCGAACGAGCAGATCAACGCGTCCGGGCTATCCCCCGGCAGGTCGGCGTTGCAACACTCGCAGTTGGGTCGAAGTTCCAGCATTGGCATGGCTCCTGTTTGCAGGCGGGAGCCTTGAGTCTGCTACGCCAGTGCCAAGGCTGGCAATGCTCAGTCGCCGGGGCGATAGAGGTGTGCGTGCCCGGCCCGGTACAGGGCCGATTCGGCGAACGGCGTATCGCCCAGCACATGGCCGACGAGGATCAGCGCGGTACGGCGAAAATCCTTGAGAGCAACGCGTTCGACGATGTCTTCCAGGGTGCCACGCACCCAGTCCTGGTCCGGCCAGGTGGCGCGATGGACCACGGCAACCGGGCACTGTTGGCCATAGTGGGGTAACAGCTCGCTGACGATCCGCGGCAGGTGTTTCACGCCCAGGTGGATGGCCAAGGTGCTGCCATGGCGCGCCAGATCGGCCAGTTGCTCGCCGGGGGGCATCGGCGAGCTGTCGCCGAAGCGGGTCAGAATCACCGTTTGCGAGACCTGCGGCAAGGTCAGCTCGCAGCCCAGCAACGCCGCGCTGGCGGCGGTGGCGGTGACACCCGGAATGATCTGGTAGTCGATGCCCAGCTCACGCAGGTGGCGGATCTGCTCGCCGATCGCGCCATACAGGCTCGGGTCGCCGCTGTGCACCCTGGCCACGTCCTGGCCTCGTGCGTGTGCCGTGCGCATGGCGCTGATGATCTGCTCCAGGTGCAGCTCGGCGCTGTTGATCACGGTCTCGGCCTGGTGGCCATCGAGTACGGCAGCGGGCACCAGGGAGCCGGCATAGATGATCACCGGGCACTGGCGGATCAGGCGCTGGCCCTTGACCGTGATCAGTTCCGGGTCGCCGGGGCCGGCGCCGATGAAGTAGACCGTCATGGAAAATCCTTGCAATGAATGGTTGGCGCAATTATCGCCCGCAGGCTAGGGCGAGGGTAGCCGGCCCGTACACCTGGCGGGTAACCAGCAGCCTGGCAGCGCCGAGGTGCTGGCTGGCCATGGCCAGCGCCGCGCTCTCTGCCACACCCCAGCAACCGCTGTGTGCGTGGGCAATGACCGAGCGATGGCTGAGCAGCGGTTCGTAGGGGGCAAGTTGCCTGTCATCGTACAGCAGCAACGGCACGCCGAGGCGCGTGGCGAGTAGCTGCAAGCCGGGTTCGTCGGCCTTCAAGACGATGCTGGCGATACCGCGCAGCGCTGGCAGTGCCAGGCCGTGGTGGTCCAGGGCCTGGCGCAGCAGGGTTTCGAGGGTGTCCGCCGGGCAGCCCCGGCGGCAGCCGAAGCCGGCGTACAGTGCCGGCATCGAGGTGTCGACCGCCATCAGGCCTGGCTGGAGCGGCGGAACAGCCACGCGCTGAGCAGCCCCAAGGCCACCCAGAAGGCCGCGTTGGTTAGCCAGGAGGCGATCTTGAACTGCGCTTCCAGGGCCTCGGGTGCGAGGCTCTGATGAACCTCAGGTTGCGGTGCGCCGATGAAATGCGGCAGCACCAGCAACACCGCGCCCAGCGCCTTCACCAGCCAGTGGCGGGCGAACACCAGCAGTGCTAGGCCTAACGCGGTGGCACTTGCGGTGCCGATCCACCAGGCCTGACGTTGCCCCAGGTCAGCGGCGGCGGTGCCCGGCAGCTCCGGTGGCAGGCCCAGGGTAGGGGCCAGGCAGAACACCGCGAAGCCTGCCAGGCCCCACAGCGCCCCTGTCGCCGCGCGCTTGGGCTCACGCAGGCTGTACAAGGCGGCGAGTATCAAGGCGAAGCCGACCGCGACCACCAGGTTGCCGCCGGTGGTGGACAGGATGCGCTGCCAGCCATCTTCGGGCGACCAGGCTTCGTCGCTGTGTTCATGCGCCGCGGCCCCTTCGGCGCCGTGTGCGTGATGCTCGGCAGCAGGGGCTGCAGACTCGTAGGTTTCCGCCTCAAGGATCAAAGGAGCAACCCAGAAGCTTTGCAGCAGGGTCAGCAGCAAGGCTGCAAGCAGCCCGCTGAAGCCCGCAGTACGGGCGATGCGCGTGATCATGGGGCGTACTCAGTGGCAGGGGAAGGCAGCGCTGTGACGGGTGTCGTGGGCCGCGTTGTGCACGGCCTCGATGTGCGAGAAGCCGGCAAAGTAGACCAGGCACAGGCCGAGCAGGCTGGCGCCGACGGCGATGACGACACGCTGACTGAGGGTAACGGGGGTGGCAATGCTGTGTTTGGCGCTGGTGACGGGCATGACGCGTTCCTCTGCTTTTTGTGGGCAACGGGCAAGCGCGGCAGCCCCGAACGTGATCCGCCCAGGGGAATGCGACAGCGCCCGCCCACCGCGGGGTGTTGTTCATGAACGCCAGGCCGGTCTCCGGGCTAACGAGGAGGAGCAGCGCTCCTGAAAAGCGCCCCTTCCCATGCCAGATGATGCGGCACAGTGGTCTAGACGCTTCGCTCGCTTACCGTTGCGGGGGCAGCACCGGGTTTGTCCGGCCCTGGTCGAGGGCCTGTGACGCACCGGTTTCCCGTTTCACCCCTGAAGGGGCACCTGAACGCGAGGCATTAGGAGACCACGAGGCAGGTTTTGCGTCAATTGCACAGCGGTTCGCGCGCGAAAAGTATTTCAGAAGTTGTAGGTGACCCGGCCGAAGTAGTAGCCACCGTAAGCTGTTGCGGCTGGCGCTGCTGGCCTCGGCCGGTGAGATGCCGTTGGTGACCTATGCGCCGGAAGCGGCGCAGTTGCCGGTGACGATCACCGTGCCCAGTGCCGAGGCGGCGGGTTCGCTGGCCATCGCGATTGCGGTGTGATTGCCATTGCCGGAGCGGCCAGCGTCACGCCTGCAGGCGATTACCGGCAATCTCGCCGAACAGCTCCACCGGCTCCTGCAGGTTGCCCAGATAACGCGGATGGAACAGCCACACATCCACCTGCGGTTTGAAATCCGTCACGTTGACCACATCCAACGCATCCCGATGGCGGCTGCTCTGCAGCAGCGGCTCGGGCACCAGCCCCAGCCCTTGGCCGCTGGCGACGAGCCCCAGTTGCAGGTCGGTGCCAATGGTCTCCAGGTTGATCGACAAACTCAGCCCCTGTTCGCTCAAGGCACGCTGCAGCCCCGCGCGAAAACCGCAGCCGTCAGGGTTGAGCACCCAGCCGCGGGTGTAGCAGTCTTTCAACTTGTAACTGCGCTTGCTGGCGCTGCCCTTGGCCGCCACTACCCGTAACGGCATGCGCCCTATCGAGCGGCTGGTGATGCCTTCGGGGAAGATTTTGCCGGGCGGAAACAGCGCGGTGGCCGCATCGAGTTCGCCGTTTTCCATGCGCGCGATCAGGCTGCTGCCCCAGCCGCTGGTGACCTGGTTGCGCAGCACCGGGTAGGTATCACGTATCTGCGCCAGGGCGTCGAGCAGCACCACATCGCCCAGGGTCTGCGGCACGCCTAGGCGCAAGGTGCCCGACGGGGCACCGTCATTGGCCACCAATTCACGCAGCGAGTCGATCTCGCGCAGGATCGCCTTGCATTGCTCATACACCCGCAGGCCCATTGGCGTGGGCTTGAGCGGTTTGGTGTTGCGGTCGAGGAGGGTGGCGCCGAGGTCTTCCTCGAAGTTCTGCACCCGGCGGGTGATGGCCGGCTGGGTCAGTGCCCGTCAGGCGCTTTCGCGGGCCACCAACTCGCACGTCAGCAGGTTCAGGCGCTGCACTTCGCCTTCATGGGCGACCACGCCCAGGTGCTGCAACACGCGCAAGGCCGCCACCTCGCCAATCTCCCGCGACGGCGGCCTGAGTGTGGTCAGGCTGGGCAACAGCATGTCGGCGAACGGGTAGTCGCCAAAGCCGACGATCGCCATGTCTTGCGGCAGCCGCAGCCCTGCACGTTGGCCGGCGAGCACGGCGCCTGCGGCCAGGTTGTCGTTGGCGAAGAGGATCGCTTCGGGCCGCGGCGCACGGCGGATCAGCGCTTGCATCGCCTGCTTGCCCGCCTCGAACGGCGCGCAATCAGCCGAGGGCACGAAAACCCAGGGCTCAAGCCCGGCATCGCGCAAGGCCTCGATGTACCCGTCGCGCCGCTCCAGCGCACTCAGGTCACCGGCCGCGCTGTTCTGCACGAAGGCAATGCGTCGATACCCTTTGTCCAGCAGGTAGCGGCATGCCTGCACGCCCACCTGGTGATGCAGAAAGCCGACCTGCAAGGGCGCCCGCTCGGGGCGGTAATCCCAGATTTCCACCACCGGCACGTCTGCCTCGGCCAGCATCTTTTCAGTCGCCGGGCTATGAAAATGGCTGGTGACCACCAGCGCTGCGGGCGACCAGCCGAGGAAGGCGCGTACTGCGCTCTCTTCCTGTTCTTCGCTGAAGTAGCTGGACGCCAACAGCAACTGATAGCCGTGGCGGCTGAGGGTGTCGCTGAAGGCCTGGATGGTCTGGGCGAAAATGGGCCCCGAGATGTTCGGTATCACCATGCCAACAATGCGCCCCCGCGCCGAGGCGAGGCCACCGGCAACCAGGTTAGGGACATAGCCCAGCGCCTGCACGGCAGCCTCAATGCGCTCGCGCAGGGGCGGCGACACTTGCTCGGGCTGGTTGAAGTAGCGCGACACGCTGATTGCCGAAACCTCGGCGGCGCGTGCCACGTCGGCCAGCGTGGCACGGCCTGCGCCACGACGCTTGCGGGGTGGATCCTTGGCCTGGCTCACGGGCTCGCCTCCTGGGGAAATGGCGCGATGTTAGCGCTAACGTGAGGGCTGCTGACAAATAGCTTTATTGCATATCAATCTGACTTTTAAGTATTTGACGTGCTAAGCAACAGGCTCTGATACTTGTTCATGTTAGCGCTAACAAGCGCTGCTGTTGGCAAGCGCCTGCCACTCGCTCGAGCGAGACCAGACAACCACAGCACCCTCCGTGTCGGCCCGTGAATGTGGGCCTGGTCTGGTCCCATAAGGCAGTGAGCAGCATGCAGACAACTCCGTTTCCAACCACGCAACGCCGGCCGCTGGTAGCGGCTATTCTGTTGGCCGCCTTCGGCCAGGGCGCCCAAGCCGCTGAACCTGCCCAAGCAGCGCAAGCCACGGCGCTGGGCGCGGTGACCGTCACCGCCACCCGCCGCGAGGCCACCCTGCAGGAAGTACCCGTGGCGGTATCGGTGATCGACGGTGAGCAGCTCGAGCGTGACAACCGCAACAACGTGGCCAGCATCGTTCAGCAGGTGCCAACCCTCAATTACCGTGCAGGCGCTTCGAACAAGGACACGTCGCTGTTCATCCGTGGTGTCGGCACCATTTCCACATCCCCCGGCGTCGAACCTACCGTGGCCACGGTGGTCGACGGCGTCGTGTTTGGCCGCCCCGGGCAGTCTACCCTCGACCTGCTCGACCTGGAGCGCATCGAGGTACTGCGTGGCCCGCAAGGCACGCTGTTCGGCAAGAACGCCTCGGCCGGTGTGCTGAACGTGGTCAGCAAGGCCATCCCCGAGCACACCCAGGGTTATGTGGACTACTCGCACTTTGGCGGTGGCGACGAGAACCGCCTGCGCTTCGGCATCGGTGGACGCCTCAGCGAACAGCTCAAGGGTTCGCTGAGCACCCTGTGGGGCGACTACGACGGCAATGTCGAAAACGTCGCCAACGGCCAAGACGTCAACGGTTACCAACGCAAGGGAGCCCGTGGCAAGCTGGAGTTCGAACCCAGCGAAGAGCTGCGCCTGACCTTGATCGCCGACTACATGAAAGGCGAAGACACGCTGCCCAGCGGTGTGATCACCCGCGCGAGTGCCGGGGTTGCCGACCCACTGCGCCCCGTCACGCCAAGTGCCCACAACCGCGACATCAACAGCGACTTCAAGACCCATGTCGAAGACCAGAACCAGGGCCTGTCGGCCCAGCTCGACTGGCAGCTGGGTGACTACACGCTGACCTCGATCAGCGCCTGGCGCGGCTGGGACAACACCCAGTACCAGGACGGCGACCGCCGTGCATTGCTGCCCGTGACCGCCTCCCATGACAAGGGCACTGTGGACTATGACCAGTACAGCCAGGAGTTTCGCCTGACCTCGCCCAAAGGGCAGTTCAACGAGTACGTGCTCGGCGCCTTCTACATGCACGGCACCTCCAACGAAACCTACCGGCGCCTGTCGGTCAACGACAGCGTGGCCAACAACGGGCGGGCGGAATACTCGACAAGCAACGACAGCGTCGCGCTGTTCGGTGAGAACACCTTCAACTTCACTGACGACTTGCGGGCCATCTTCGGCCTGCGCTGGACCCACGACGACCTGGAATACGATCACCGCCGCGTCTCTACCTCGGCCACTGCGGTCACCGGCATCCAGCCCTCGACGGCAAGCTCGGGTTCGGTGGATGAAGACGGCTGGAGCGGGCGCACCGGCCTGCAGTACGACTTCAGCGACAACCTGACTGGCTACGTCACCTATTCGCGCGGCTACAAAGGCCCGGCCTACAACGTGTTCTTCAACATGCAGCCGCGCGACACTGACGCCCTCAAACCGGAAACCTCCGACGCCTACGAAATCGGCCTGAAAAGCACGGCGCTAGACAACCGCCTGACGGCCAACCTGGCGGTATTCCACACCGACTACGACAACTACCAGGCCAACTTCTTCGACACGGTGGCCAACCAGGTGGTAACCCGCCTGGTCAACGCCGGCAAGGTCAAGACCCAGGGTGTGGAGCTGGACGCCAGCTTCCAGGCCACGTCGCAATTGAAGCTCACCACGGCGGTGGCCTACACCAAGGCCCGTGTCGATCACTTCAACTGCCCGGCAGGGGCGGCCGCCAACTGCAACATCGACGGTGGCCACTTGCCGTTTACCCCGGACTGGAAGACCTACGTGCGCGCGGACTACGTGATCCCGCTGGACAACGGCCTGGATGTCGAGCTTTCCAGTGACTACAGCTGGCAGGACGCGGTGCAGTTCAGCCTCGACCAGAACCCCGACACCATGCAAGGCGCCTACGGCATCTGGAACGCCAGCATCGCCTTGGCCGACTACAACGACGGCTGGCGCGTGGCGTTGTTGGGCAAGAACCTGGTTGACAAGTCGTATGCGCAGATGCTGGCCAGCGGCGGTGACTATATCTACCGCTCCGTGCCGCGCGATGACGGGCGCTACTTCGGCGTGCAGGTGCGCAAGGACTTCTGACTAACCGCAGCATGCCGGGCACGCACGGTTGGGTGGCAGAAGCACCCACCGTGCAGACAGCTTGCTTGCGACCTTAATCCTTCACAAGGAGATCGACATGCGTCGCCAACTCAGCCTGGGCGCCTTCCTCATGGCCACCGGGCACCACGTGGCCGCCTGGCGCCACCCGGACGTACCGGCCGACCCCATGGACTTCAGCAGCTACCGCCGCGCCGCGCAGATCGCCGAGGCTGCCTGCTTCGACGCGTTGTTCGTCGCTGACAGCGTCGCCGCGCCAACTGACGCCTTGGCCAGCCACAGCGCCCGCTCCACCTACTTCGAGCCGCTGACCTTGCTCTCGGCACTGAGCGCAGTCACCGAGCACATCGGCCTGATCGCCACCGCCACCACCAGTTACAACGAGCCGTACCACGTGGCCCGCAAGTTCGCCTCGCTGGACCATCTGTCCGGTGGCCGCGCCGGCTGGAACCTGGTCACCTCCGATGCGGCCGCCGAAGCCGGCAACTTTGGCCGCCAGGCGCATATCCCGCATGCCGAGCGTTATGCCCGGGCCCGTGAGTTCCAGCAGGTGGTACAGGGCCTGTGGGACAGCTGGGCGGACAATGCCTTCGTGCGTGACAAGGCCAGCGGGTTGTTCCACCGCCCTGATGGCGTGCGCGCACTGAACCATGCCGGTGAGCACTTTCGCGTCAAAGGCCCGCTGAACGTTGCACGTTCGCCCCAGGGGCGGCCCGTGCTGGTTCAGGCCGGGTCCTCGCAAGCCGGTCGCGAGCTGGCCGCGCAAACTGCCGAAGTGGTGTTTACCGCGCAACCGAGCCTGGTCCGCGCCCAAGCCTTCTATGCCGACCTCAAGGACCGCCTGGCCGCGTACGGGCGGCACGAGGATTCGCTGAAGATCATGCCCGGCGTGTTTGTGGTGGTCGGGCACAGCCAGGCTGAAGCCGAAGAGAAGTTCCAGCAATTTCAGGAACGGGTCGACCCGCGTGTAGGCGTCGGTTTGCTTGGGCGCATGCTCGGCAACTTCGACCTGTCCGGTTACCCGCTTGACGGCCCGCTGCCCGAACTGCCGCCCACCGAAGATGGCCAGCGCAGCCGCCAGCAACTGCTTACCGAACTGGCCGGCAACGAACAACTGACACTGGCGCAGCTGGGCCGGCGCATCGCCGGCGGGCGAGGGCACTACAGCCTGATCGGCACTGCGACGCACATCGCCGATGAACTGCAGGCCTGGTTCGAGGGCCGCGGCGCTGATGGCTTCAACGTGCTGGTGCCGCACTTGCCCCTCGGGCTTGAGGATTTCGCCCACCAGGTCGTGCCCGAACTACAGCGCCGCGGGCTGTTCCGCCGACAGTACCAGGGCCGAACCTTGCGTCAACACCTGGGCCTGCAACGCCCTGCCAATCCCTTCTTTACCGAACGAGGTCAACCATGAGCTACGCCGCCAACCCCGAGCGCTACGCGCGCATGCCTTACCGCCGTGTCGGCCGCAGTGGCCTGGTGTTGCCGGCCCTGTCCCTGGGCCTGTGGCACAATTTTGGCGACGCGACGCCTATCGACACCCAGCGCGCCTTGCTGCGCACGGCATTCGATGCCGGCATCAACCACTTCGACCTGGCCAACAATTACGGCCCGCCCTATGGCAGCGCCGAGCGCAATTTCGGCCGGTTGCTGCGTGAGGACCTGCGCAGCTACCGCGACGAGCTGATCATCTCGAGCAAGGCGGGTTGGGACATGTGGCCTGGCCCGTACGGGCAGGGCGGCAGCTCGCGCAAATACCTGATCAGCAGCCTGGACCAGAGCCTGCAGCGCCTGGGCCTCGATTACGTCGACATCTTCTATTCGCACCGCTTCGATGCCGACACCCCGCTGGAGGAAACCGCCATTGCCCTGGCCGACATCGTGCGCCAGGGCAAGGCGCTGTATGTGGGCATTTCTTCCTACTCGGCCGGCAAGACCGCCGAGATTGCCGCACTGCTGGCTGAACTGAAAGTGCCATTGCTGATACACCAGCCTTCGTACAACCTGTTCAACCGCTGGATCGAGCGCGACCTGCTGGCCACCACCGACGCGCTCGGCGCCGGGGTGATCGTGTTCACCGCGCTGGCGCAGGGCCTGCTCAGCGACAAGTACCTGAACGGCATTCCCGCCGATGCCCGGGTCAACCGCGCTGGCGGTGGCTCGTTGTTGCCTCAGCACCTGTCGCAGGCCAACATCGCCCGTGCCCGTGCGCTCAACGACATTGCCCGTGAGCGTGGCCAGAGCCTGGCCCAGCTGGCCCTGGCCTGGACGCTGCGCGACCCGCGCGTGAGTTCGGCGCTGATTGGCGCGAGCCGGCCCGAGCAGATCATCGAAAACGTTGCCGCGCTCGACAACCTGGCGTTCACCCCCGAGGAGCTGGCGGCCATCGACCAGTACGCCGTGGAAGGCGGGATCAACCTCTGGGAAAAACCCTCGACCGACTGGAAGGAGTGACCGATGCGTGTGCTACGCCTTGCCGTCTTGCTGCTGCTGAGCTTTGTTGGAACTGCCCAGGCGGCGGACCCTGCGACGTTACGTATTGGCTATCAGAAGGGTTCGATCAGCCTGGTCCTGGCCAAGCAGCATGGTTTTCTGGAGCAGCGTTTTGCCAATACCCGGGTCCAATGGATCGAGTTCCCGGCCGGCCCACAGATGCTCGAGGCTCTGAATATTGGCAGCCTCGACATCGGCTCCACCGGCGACATCCCGCCGATCTTCGCCCAGGCGGCTGGTGCCGACCTGCTGTACATCGGCGCGGAACCACCCAAGCCGCAAGCCGAGGTGATCCTGGTGCCCAAGGGCAGCGCGGTCGCCAGCGTCGTTGACCTTAAGGGCAAGCGGATTGCCCTGCAGAAAGGTTCCAGTGCGCATAACCTGTTGCTGCGCAGCCTGGCCAAGGCCGGCTTGAGTATCCGCGATGTGCAGCCGGTGTACCTGGCGCCCGCCGATGCCCGCGCCGCGTTCGAGCGCGGCAGCGTGGATGCCTGGGCGATCTGGGACCCGTTCTATTCGGCGATCGACCTGGAGGGCAAGGCGCGGCTGCTGGCCGACGGCCAAGGGCTGGGGTTGATCGGGCCGTTCATGCTGGGGGCGCGTGGTTATGTCGAGGCAAATGGAACGTTCGTTGGCCAACTGCTCGATGAGATCAGCCGGGCCGAGGCCCTCACGCGCAGCGATGAAGCGGGCAGCATTCAGTTGCTGGCAAAGTTCATGGGGTTGCCGGAGGAGGTGGTACGGCGCAGCTTCAGCCATCGGCCAGCTTCGCCCGTGATACCGGTGAGCAATGAAATCATCGCGGCGCAGCAGCGCACGGCGGAGCTGTTTTTCCAGAACAAGGTGCTGCCCAAGCAAGTGGATATCGCCGGAGCGGTGTGGCAGCGGGATTGCACCTGTACTGTGGTGGGGGAGGCTGGCCCCACCACAAAAAATTAATCTAAATCAGATAGCTAGAGTTATATGTTAATAAGTTGCTTAAGGTGACTTTAAAGAGCTGCTGGCGGTTTCCAGGGTCAACCCCGCGCAAACGCCAGCAGCTTCTCGCCATCGAGCCGATACCGAAGCCACTCACTCTGCGCCTCGGCGCCCAACGACTGGTAAAACCCGATTGCCGGCGCGTTCCAGTCCAGCACGCTCCATTCCAGGCGCCCGCAATTGTTCTGCACGGCCTCGCTGGCAATATGGCGCAGCAGTTTGCGCCCAGCGCCATCGCCGCGCTGCTCGGGCGTCACGTACAGGTCTTCGAGGTAGATGCCATTGCGCCCGAGCCAGGTCGAGTAGCTGTAGAAGTACACGGCAAAACCAATCGCCAGGCCATCACGCTCGCAAATCAGGCTGTGCACGGTACTGCCTTCGTCAAACAGGCTGCGCTGGATGTCGTCGACAGACGCAACGACCTCGTGCCGGGCACGTTCGTAGTCGGCAAGCTCGGTGATGAATGCCAGAATCTGCGCGGCATCGGTACGCACGGCGGGGCGAATGGTGAGGCTCATGGGGCAGGCTTCCTTGAACTGAACGAGATCGGTACAGTATTTGTATCTATTTAATTTAGCGAAATTGTACCGGTCGCAAGGTAGGGCGACTCCGTTAGTGTGACAGCACCAATAATGATTGTGGAATGCCTGCCATGCTTGCCTCTGCCGACCTGCTGACAGCTTTTGTGCTGTTTGCCTTCGTATCCTCCATCACCCCGGGGCCGAACAACACCATGCTGCTGGCCTCGGGCGTGAACTTCGGCGTGCGCCGTTCGATCCCGCATGCCATTGGCATCAGTGTCGGTTTCATGGTCATGGTGCTGGCAGTCGGTTTAGGGCTGGGTGAGGTGTTCAAGGCATGGCCGGCGCTGTACACCATCCTGCGCTACACAGGCGCCGCCTACCTGCTGTACCTGGCCTGGAAGATCGCCACCTCGGGGCCGATCGGCACAGCCTCGGGCAGCGCCCGCAAACCGTTGGGCTTCTGGGGCGCTGCGGCATTTCAGTGGGTCAACCCCAAGGCCTGGGTAATGGCAGTGGGGGCAATCACCACCTACACACCGGCCCAGGGGTACGTGATGAACGTGGTCGTCATCGCCGCGCTGTTCGCCCTGGTCAACCTGCCCAGCGTCGGGGTCTGGGTCATGTTCGGCAGCGCCTTGCGCAACCTGTTGCAGAACCCGCGTTGGCTGATGCTGTTCAATGTCCTGATGGCCGTGCTACTGGTGATTTCGCTATACCCGCTGCTGTTTGTAGAATCGGCGTTTTCATAGACCGATGAGTACAGCAAGCCCATGCAGTTGATCCCGTGGTCCCACCATTGCTCCGAAGGCTTTACCCTGCGCGGCTGGCGTACGCCGGCCAGTGGCAAGCCTTTGCTGCATTTTCTGCATGGCAACGGCTTCTGCTGCCTGGCCTACCAGCCGTTGCTGATGCGCCTGGGCGAGCACTTCGACCTGTGGCTGTGCGATGTGCAAGGCCATGGCGACAGCGACCATGGCGGTGCGTTTCGCGGCTGGAACCGCACGGCTGAATTGGCAGTGGAGGCGTTCGAGCGCGGGCGTGGCGAATATGGCGAGGTGCCGCGTGTTGCCCTCGGGCACAGTTTTGGTGGCGTGCTCTCGGGGCTGATCCTGGCCAGTAAGCCGCAGTTGTTCGAGCGCGCCGTGCTGCTCGACCCGGTGTTGTTCAGCCGCAGCATGATCGGCGTGATGGGCGCCGCCGCGCTGGTTGGCCTGCACCAGCGCCACGCTTTGGCGCGCAAGGCTGCCAGCCGCCGCAGCCATTGGCCCGATCGTGAAACGGCGCTGGCCTCGCTGCAGGGCCGCGGTATCTTCAAAGGCTGGAGTGATGCGGCGCTGCAAGCCTATGTCGAGCATGCCATTGGCGATTGCGGCGAGGCGGTGGTACTCAAGTGTCGGCCCAGCCGCGAGGTGGAGATTTTCAGTTCGTTCCCCAAACGCATGTGGGCGAATCTGGCAGCGATCCAGACACCGACGCGGGTGCTGTATGGCGAACAGACCTACCCCTTCGTGCCACATTCGGTGAAGCGCCTGGTGGCGCTGAACCCGAACGTGACTGCCCAGCAGGTCGCGGGTGGGCACTGTTTCATGCAGGAGGACCCAGCGATGACAGCAGCGTCCGTGCTCAGCTTTCTAAACTGAAGTTTGTCCTATTGATGGAACGATGCATGCCATTTCAGCTGTCTACCGCCTGATTGGTATCATTGGTAAGGTGATCCCAGCCAAGAGAGGAGACTTCTCATGAAAAAGATTCTGGGTATTCACCGCAGCCCTCACCCCCACTGGGTAGGCGATGGCTTCCCGGTGCGCAGCCTGTTCACCTATGACAACCTGGCCAGCCAGATCAGCCCGTTCCTGTTGCTGGACTATGCCGGCCCGCACACCTTTACCCCGACCAGCGCCCGGCGCGGCGTCGGGCAACATCCGCACCGTGGTTTCGAGACCGTGACCATCGTCTACCAGGGCGAACTGGAGCACCGTGACTCGACGGGGGCGGGTGGCCTGATCGGCCCAGGCGACGTGCAATGGATGACAGCTGCCAATGGCATCCTCCATGAAGAGTTCCACGCCCCGGCGTTTGCCCGCAGTGGCGGTACGCTGGAGATGGTGCAGCTGTGGGTCAACCTGCCTGCGCGTGACAAGCGCGCTGCGGCGGGGTACCAGACGCTGCTGGCCACGGACATCCCTGTGGTGGCGCTGGACGGCAACGGTGGCAGCCTGCGGGTGATCGCGGGTGAGTACCAAGGGCAGCCAGGCCCTGCGCGAACCTTTACCGCCATGGATGTCTGGGACATGCGTTTGAACGCCCAGTCGAGCGTGCAACTGCCCGTCGCGACGGGGCGTAATGCAGCCCTGGTGGTGTTGCGCGGCAGCGTGCGGGTCAACGGTGAACGCGAAGCCGGGCCGGCCAGCCTGGTGCTGTTCGAGCGTAGCGGTGAGGGCATTGCCATCGAGGCGCTGGAAGACGCCAGCGTGCTGTTGCTCAGCGGTGAACCGATCGATGAGCCGATCGTTGGCTACGGGCCGTTCGTGATGAACAGCGAGGCAGAAATCGCAGAATCGTTCGATGATTTCCATGCCGGACGGTTCGGGCAGATGCCGGCCGAGACCGCTCGTCGTTAACTGCCAGCAGCCGATCGAACAGTACAGGCCCACCCGCGATCTTCCACTAAGGTGCTAGATGATTCCCCGCACGATCATTGCTCCGGCGCATGGACGGCCGCCGGAGGATGCGCAATATCAATTGGCACCTTGCCTGGCAAAGGCGTACCTAACCAATAGGCCATCCAGTACAGAGAGGGTCGTACAATGTCGTTGATAGGCGTTTCAATGCTGGAAATGCGGCAGATGATTGAGCAAGCCTGCCTGCCTGATCGCTGCGAAGTCAGTTGCGCGGATGGCGCTCACCTGACCATTCGCCTGGGCCAGGGGAAAAGCCTGGAAGAGGGGGTGACCCTGAGCGGGGTAGACCTGCAGGGCCTCAACAGTTGCCGCGACGTGGTGAACCTGCTTACGCAATTGCACGCGCTGCGTGACAAACCCACCACGCCGCTCAGGGCGATTGCCTGAGCCTGCCCGTAGAGCCCGGTCAGCCCAGGCTGGCCGGGCGCACATACTCCGGCATCAGGCCGTTGAACCAGAACAGGATCATCGACACCAGGATGGTCACCAGCACCAATAGGCCCACCCCCCACACACAGGCGGCGAACAGCATGGCCTGTTCTTTGCGCAAGCGTAAAAACGTCTGCAAACCGCCGAACAGCAGCACGCTGGCATACGCCGAGGCGGCCAACAGCGCCACCAGGGCCAGCCAGCGAATCGGCAGCAACCCGACCACTCCGGCAAAAAACCACGGCGTCGCGCAGTAGGCGGCAAAGCCGATGCATTGCTGTAGGCTGGGTTGTGCATCAAAGCCGCGTGACATCCAGCGGATCATCACCCCCATGATCATCACCCCCACCACCGTGACGGCATACAGCAGACACGCCAGCTGCGCCGCGCTGGCGAGGCTCAGGCGCACGCGTTCTTCGCCGGCAAGGCTCCAGCCAAAGGTGGTAGTGCCGGCGAATAGGCACACGGCAGGGATCAACGCCAACGCCAGCAGGCGCGGCAGGTATTGCTGCGGGTGGTCTTCTTCCGCCCGGCGGATCTCTATCCAGGCATCGGATGGGTGGGTGAAGAGCTTGAGCAACGGACTGTTCATGGCGATCTCCAGAAGGCATGGGCTCTTGTGCTATGGAGACGTGGTGTTGCCGGCAGGTTCAGCCCACTTGGCCGCCGTTGATCGGCTTATTGCAACTCCAGCAACAGGTTGAGCCCCCCGTCGCCGCACTTGCCTTGGTCGCGCACCACGCCGCGGTAACTGCGGCCGTCCCAGACGAACGCCACGCTGTGGGCACGGTCGACTTTGTCGGGCAGTGGCGGGCAGATGTGCAAACGCAGCGCAGGGCGGCCCTGCAGGTTGATGGCGGCGAGCTGGCATTGGCATTCAACGCTCTGTGCCACAGGGCCGAATAACGTATCGCGTACGTAATCGAGCTGCAGCGAGGCGTTGGGAGAGCGGCCGGGCATTTTCATCGGTGCGCAGCTCCATGGCAGGGCGTGTAGGTCATGTCGGGCTCCTCGAAAAGACTGACGCTGCTCATCTTTAGAAGCCTTACCGGCGAAGATGTTCAAGTTTTTACGCCATTACCCCGCCTTGCGCAGGGTCAGGTTGATGCGCCGTTCACCCATGCGCGGATGCACGCCGGGTTTGATTGGCAACACCCCATGAAAGCGCAAGCGGTCCTCACCGCCCCAGACCAGCACATCGCCATGGTTCAGCGGTACACGCTGGGTCTTGTCCGCGCGTTGTAACCCGCCCAACAGGAACACCGCAGGCAAGCCCAGTGAAATCGACACGATCGGCTGGTCGTAGTCCTGTTCGTTGCGGTCTTGGTGCAAGCTCAGGCGGGTACCAGGCAGGTAGTGGTTGACCAGGCAGGCGTCGGCGACAAAATCGTCAAAGCCTGCGATGGCGGCTGCGCGACCTGCCAGGCTGAGCAGAACGGGCGGTAGCGCAGGCCAGGGCATGCCGCTTTGCGGGTCGGTGGAGGTGTAGCGGTAGCCGTGCGCATCACTGACCCAACCCAGCGCACCGCAATTGGTCAGCGCTACGGCCATGTGCAGGCCGCCTGGCGTCTGCATGTGCCGGAACGGCGCGGCGCGCAGCACTGGGCGCAGGGCGTCGAGCAGGGCCTCGAGCTCGGCCAGGGCGAAACCGGGCAGCAGCACGGTGTGGCTGGCCAGGCGTTGCGGCTGGGGGCCGAACAGGTCGAGGTCGGACTGGATCATGACGGGCGCACCGAATGGGGTGCTGACCATTGTAATGCTGTTGGCGTGCATGGCCTATTCGCGCCAAGCCCGCTGCAACAAAAAGGAACCGCGGCACTCGGGAGAGTGAGCACCGCGGTCCAAGGGGGAAGGGCTTACTTTTGAGTCACAGTGGCCGTGTTCGCGCTGCCCAGCTGGCTGATGGTGGCGGTTTGCGCGATACCGCTCTGGTCGACGAATGCCTTGTTGCCCTGGCCGCCCTGGGTCACGTAGGCGGCGTTGACGCTGTCGGTCTGTTTGATGGTGACCTCGTTGCCGCTACCGTAGAGCTGATTGGTGTGGCTCTGGTTGCTGTAGCCGGACTGGTCCAAGGTGATGGAGTTGCCGGTACCTTCGCTGCTGCCGAAGGCATAGTTGTCAGTGCCACGCTGGTCGGCGATGAGGATGTTGTCGCTGCCGTTCTGCTCGAAGAACAGCTCGTTGTTGCTGTCGGCCTGCTTGGTCTGCATCGCGTTGTTGTTGCCGGTCTGGTTCAGCGTGGCCAGCTGGTTGTCACCATTCTGCGTCAGGTTGACGCCGTTGCCGTTGCCGTACTGGTTGATAACGGCGGTCTGGTTGGTACCAAACTGGCCGCCCATCTTGTCGCCTTTCCAGTTGCTGGCGGTGATTTTGTTGCCGTTGCCTTGGGTGGTCACGGTCAGGTTGAGGTTTTCACCGTTCTGGTAGGTGTAGTGCAGGTTGTTGCTACCCTTCTGCGAAATGGTAGTGGTCGAGTTGTTGCTCTCGAACTGATCCGACCAGCTGGCGTTGGCCTTGCCATTTTGCGTCAGGCTGGCCTTGTTGGCTTCGCCGAAACTTTGGTCGATGTAGCCTTCGTTGAGCTGGCCGGTCTGAGTGACGTTGGCCTGGCTGCCCACCTGGGTGTCCTGCCATACCTCTACCGAGTTGCCAGTGCCGGTCTGGTTGAGGCCGATGGTGCCGCCTTGGCCGTCGCGCTGGTCACCGTAGGCCCAGTTCTCCTTGCCGTCCTGGTAGATCTGGATGTTGCCGTCGTTGTGGGTCAGGTGCTCGGCAGCGGCATAGTTGTCGGCGCCGGCCTGCATGATCAGGCTCTGGTTGTTGCTGCCGCCGAACATCTGCTCGGCGAAGGCTTCGTTGCGCTGGCCCGATTGCAGGGTGGTGACTTGGCTGCCTAGCTGGGTGTCCTGCCACACGGTCGAGTGGTTCTCGCTGCCTTGCTGGGTCTGCAGGACCTGGTTGTTTTCGCCCAGCGACTGGCTGGCGAAGGCATCGTTGTAGCTGCCCCCGGACTGCTGGGTGATCTGGCTGCCGTTTTCGAACAGTTGCTCGGCGTACCCTGCGTTGTACGAGCCGGTAGCGCTCTGCTGGATATCACTGGTGCTGTCGGCCTGCACTGCCAGGTGGTTGTGGCCCTTGCCGGTCTGGGTCTGGGTGGCCGAGGCGAACGGTGCGAGGGTCTGGGTCACTTCGGCAATGTTTTCCTTGCCGTCCTGAGTCTGCGTCGAAGTGCTGTCGGCAGCCATGACCTGACCTGCAAGGGCCAGGACGATAGCGGCACTTAGGGGAGCGAGCTTGAACATGGTGGTGCCTCCAGGTCTATCGGTATTGGGTGATCTGAACATGCTGGCCATTGCCGGCTTGGGTCACGGAGCTGTTGAGGCCCGTGCCGGACTGCACGATGCTGGCGCTGTTGTCGTTGCCGATCTGGTCGATGGCAGCGCTGTTGCTGCTGCCGCTCTGGCGGATCGACGCGCTGTTGCCATTACCCTGCTGGCTGATGCTGGCCATCAGGTCACTGCCTTCTTGCAGGATGTACGCCTCCTGTGCGCCCCCGGCCTGGACGATGCGGCCCAGCAGGGCCTGGCCGTTCTGGTCGAGGGCGGCGCGGTTGCCGTTGCCTTGCTGCTCGATCACCGCGGCCTGGCCGGCGCCGACCGGTAACAGACGGATGATCACGGGGTCGCCGAGGTCACTGCCGGGCGCAAGGTCGGCGTTGTCCATCAGGTCTTCGGCCCCCCTGGCCTGGCCCGCCAGGGCCAGGCAGAGCAGCAGTGGATACAGGCATTTCATGGCGTTCTCCGGCCTTTCACTGCACGACTACGTTGACGGTGCGGGTGGTGCCTGGGCTGGTGGTGATGGTCGCCGTCGGCGCGGCGGTCGGGATCACCGTGGTGCTGTTGCTGACGGCCAGGCGCCAGCGGCCGGTGACCGGTACCGTGGTGGTGCCCAATGTCTGCACGCCTGTGGTGGTGGTGACCCGCACGGTAACGACGTTGCCGGTGGTCACCGATGAGGTGCCGCTGATGTCCCAGTTGTAACGGTTGTTGGAGCGTGCCGTGACCGTGGCTGCGGTGACCGCGAAGGTCTCGGCGGCGGGGCGTGGCGACACGTTGACGGTGACGGTGGCGCTGTTGGACAGCGCCCCCAGCGCGTCACGCACCTGGTAGGTGAAGGTGGTGGTGAAGGCCGTCGTGACGGTCGCCGGTGGTGTGTAGGTGACAGTGGTGCCGTCAGTGCTGACGGTCCCTCTGCCTGCCGCCGGCTGGGTCACACTGGCAACCACCAGGGGCAGATTGCCTTCTGGATCGGTAGCGCCGGCCAGCGCGTTGATGGTGAGCGCTACACCGAGCGTGGCGACGGTTTGAGCGGCTGCGGTCGGCGCCTGGTTGGGTGCGACATTGACCGTAACCGTTGCCGGTTCCGACTTCAGGCCTTTGGCATCCACGGCCCGATAGCTGAAGGTGGCCACCAGCGGTTGCGTGGCCCCGACTGGCGGGGTGTAGGTCACCGACGTGCTGCCGTTGAGTACCACGCCGCCCAGGCCGGTACCCGGTTGGGTCAGGTCGCTGATGGTCAGCGGTACGTTGCCATCCGGATCGCTGTCGTTCAGCAGCAGGTTCAGGCTCAGCGGCACCCCGACACTAGTGCTGCCAATATCGGCCTGGGCCAGCGGTGGCTGGTTGGCGGCTTCGACAGGCGCATTGCCCACCACCACTACAGGCTCGACATCGCTGCCGCCATGGCCAGATTTGACCGTGACGGTCGCAGGCGGCTGGGCAATATCGTTGACCGTCAGGCTTTGCAGCGTGCCGGACTTGGACAGCCGTCCGTAGCCTTGGGCCACCAGGTCAGGGATCGCCACTTCGTCGCTGGAGCGGGCTTCGATGAACAGGCGTTTGTTGGCCCAGTCGTAGCGTGCGGTGCTTACCTTGACCACATCGCTGAGCTTGCTCGACAACGCCGTTGGCTGTGTGGTGCCGGTGGCGCTGCTGCCGGTAACCACCACCACCGGTGGCGGCGCGGCCTGGCTCAGTTGCTGGCTGAAGAACAGCCCGTTGTTGTCCGGCAGCAGGCTGAACTGGCAAGGCGAAGGCGGTGAGCCGATCAATGCCAAGCCATTGCGCATGCACACGCTGGCATTGTTGGGCGCTTTGGCAAAGACCTCGACACGGGTCCCGGCGCCGTTGCGCGAGTAGGTGGCACGTTCCAGGGTGACGGGCGTTTGCGCGCGTTGATCGAGCACTTTGCCGGACACCGTGAAGGCGTTGGTCTGGATGGCGCCAGGTGGGCCTTCGATGCGCACGAAGTTGGTGTTGAAGGGGCTGCCGACCACCGCTTCGGTGATGTTCGGGTCGCCGATAAAGGTTTCGGTCGAGCCGGTGTCCGGGTTGACCGCCGTATAGGGGCCGCCGACGCCGCGTAGCCAAGGCCCGAGGTTACCGTTGAGTGGCCCGCGGAAGTTGCCTGGCGCGCCGATACCGATGTCGCGGGTGATGTTGATCGCCCGCCGCCCGGCCGTGGTGACGTTGACCGTCTCTACCCCATAAGGGTGGGTAATGGTGTAGACGCCTGTGCGCGGCACCGAGGCGCGGATTCGGATGCGGGCAAAGCTCTGCTGGTCGCCGTCCACCGGGTTCTCGGCGGCAAACGCCGCTTCCAGGCCGGCGACGTATACTTCCAGCTCGTAGCCACTGTTGCCTACCTGCGGTATCTCGGTCTCGGCCAGGAACCAGAACATCTCTGGCGGCCAGTTATCGGGGAATACCAGCGGCAGGGTATCGTCATAGATGCCAGGTTCGGGCAGCAGGGTGCACATATAGGCAGGGGCGCCGGGGCCACCAGGTGCTCGGGTGCTGGTGGCCCGCGACTGGCACAACTCCAGCGACAGGTCGTTGGCGTCCTTGTACCACATGGGATAACCGCCAGTGGCAAAGGTGTACGGGCCTGGGTCGACATCGGACAGCGCAGCAAAGGCGGCGCTGGTGACGGTGAGGGAAAAACCGGCGGCGAACAGCGCACGGCGTGGCCAAGTGTTCATGCTGCCTCCTTGAAGGCTGAGCCTTTGTCTGTTCATGGCACCAGCACCACGTCTTCGCTGTCGCTGCCACCATTGGCGCTGGTGACTTGCACCTTGGCCGGGGGGATGGGCGAGAGGGTTGTGCTCAATGTCTTCACGGCGCCGTTGCCACTGAGGTTGCCGATCAACGTGCCGTTGGCGGTGTGGGCGGTCAGCACAGGCGGGCTGGTTTCATCGCTGGTGCTGGCGACCAGCGTCAGCTGGCCGGTTGACAGGCGGTATTCGGCCTGGGTGATGGTCACCAGGTCGGTCAGTGGCAGGTTGGCTGTGGTCAGGCTGCTGGTCGGGATGGCCACACTGTTGTCGGCGGTCAGCACCAGCGTTGTTGGCACCGCTGGGTTGAGAACCGACTGGGCATACCAGGCACCGGTGCCGTTGGCTTCGGTCAGGCTCAGGTTTGGGGTCTGGCTGGTCAGGGTAACGGTCGCAGGCGGCGGCGGGGCCATGACGAACACATCTTGCTGGGCGCGCAGGTCGCCATTTTCGGCACGCCGCGAGTAGGTGGTGCGTAGCGGCATCAACGGGGTAGGCAGGGCGACGTTGGAGAGCTTGCCCGAGATCGAGAACAGCTCGGTACGCAGGTCGATGCCGCCGGGGCCTTCGATGCGCACGAAGTTGGTGTTGAACGGGCTGCCGGTCACACGCTCTTCCAGGTTCGGGTCGCCGATGAAGCGTTCGCTGCCCTCGGTGTAAGGGCCGTTTACGCTGCGCAGGAACGGGCCGACATCGCCTTTGAGCGCACCGGTAAAGTCGCCTGCACCGGCGATGCCGATGTCGCGGGTCATGTTGATTGCCCGACGCCCGCCGGCCGGTACATCGAACACATCGACACCATAGGGGTGGGTGACCACGTAGGTGCCTGCCGTCGGCACATCCACCCGGATCCGCACCCGGGCGAAGCTGACTTGATCGCCTTCGACCGGTTCTTCGGCGGCGAACGCCGCCTCGATGGCCGTGCCGTAGCTCAGGTCGATGCCGCGTGCCGCGTCGACGATGGCGGCGTCAGCGGTAAACCAGAAGGCCTCGTCGGGGAAGTTGGTGGGGAAGGCGATGGGTTGGGTGTCATCGAACACCCCGGGGGTTGGCAGCAGTGTGCACATGTACGCCGGTGCGCCGGGCGCGCCGGCGGCCCTGGAACTCACCGCTTTGGTCAGGCACAGGTCGAGGGTCCGACCGTGGCTATCCTGGTACCAACCTGCAAAGTTGCCGTTGCCAAGGTTATAGGGACCGGGGTCGACAGCGTTCAACGCAGCCTGCGCCGGGAGCTGGAGCATGCCGGCGAAAATCGCCACTGCCAGCGGGTGGGGTATCGGTCGGTGCATGAGTCAATTCCTCCTGCAAACGGGCCCATGGACTTGGGGCGTCTGGCAGGAGATCGGCAATAGGCGTGCCAAACCGTGGTTGTCGGGCTGCAGGCCTTGCGGCGCAAGGGCTGCAGACTTTTCGTCAGGTTTATCGGCAACTTGCCTATGGGCCCCGTATCCCCAGCATTGGGGGTTGGGCCGGTGGTTGCGACCCACTCCCTAGAACCGGTTGGGCTTGTGCGTAGCCCGCTTCTATGTCGGCGTTTTTGGCGCTTTGGGTGTACGCGGTTTACGTGGCTTTTTCTCTGGGCGCTTGCCAGGTTTGAGCTGCCAGCGGTCGGCATTGGCCAGCAGGCGTTCTTGGATTTCGGGCGGGTAGTCACTCAAGGTGGTGGGTGAAGGTACTGGTTTACCGGGCAACCCGGCCTCACGGATCACCTTCGGCCAGCGGGGTCGCCAGCACAGCAGCAGGCTGATCCAGTGCGCGCTGCCGATGATGACGAAAGCGGGCCAGACCATGAGCATTACGAGTTTGAACAACCAACTGCTATTGCGGAAGAACCGGCCAAGGCCTTCGAACTGGGCGCTGAATGCCTGGATGGGCGAGGGTAGCTGGGTACTCAAGCGGGGGCGGGGGACGGCGTGCGGGCCTTCTTCCATGTAGCGGCGGATGAATTCCCATTCATCACGGAGTTCACTGCCGCCCTGGCCTTGTTTGCCGAGTAGGGCGATTTCAATGTGGGGAAGGCTGGTGCGGCTGGGATGCCAGATCAGGCCAAGTCTCATTCCCACGCTGAGCGAGTCATCCTCTGGGTAGAGTCCTGTACTTCCGGTGGTTTTCCAGGGAAATGTTACGATGCCGCCGCAATAACTTGGTCTATGCAGGTGGACCTGTTGTGTTATTCGGTTGAAGCGAATGAGCAGATGGCGGCTGGTCAGCATTTCCAGTCGGGTTAGATGTATGCCATATTTCGAATACAAGTAAAATATAGTGGCCGAGATAAATAACATTATAAGTGTGGTGAGTATCGTGATTAATGAGCGGCTTTCGTGATCGGTTATGTCCATCCATATAAAGCCAATGGTCATGATTGCAGACATAACGATGATCGGCGCAATCCCTCCAAGAGTCGCGAGCGTAATAAGACCACGTTTTTCTTCAGACCCTCCGCATCGAATTTCCAGAAATATCTCGTTAAAAGCGAAAACGGGACCTCTAGTATGAGGCGTTTCGCTTACGGATTGGAAATGCATCTCTTCTTCTAAGTCACGCTGGTAAAAATCTTGATCAGCACGTTTTTCCGCAGGAGTCATCTCTGCTTCGAGCGCGTCGCGTGCAGATTCAGACTGGGTTGCCATTCGCCAAAATCCCCATTCGATCAAATACATTATGAAACCTCCCTGAACGCTGAATGCAATGCTATTAATTCTTCCTGTTTTTCATAGGCATTTGAGCTTCTTCCAATGCGAAAGCTACTGTGCTTGCACCACTTTTCCAAGCTGTCGTCTTCAAACAAATAAATCAATATCGTTAGGGCTAGGCCTGCCCAGAAGGCACCTAAAACTAAGCGGGCAAGTACTAGGCGGGCGGTTTGCGTTCCTAGTGATTTGGCGAGTGATCCGGCGGCAGAGGCCAGCATCCTTACAAACTTAGTCCTAGCGTTACGGGATAAATGGTCAAAAAGTGGTTTGGCAATTGCGACGGCTGTTCCCAATTCAACCAGTGTGAGTGTGATAGTCGCCGCCGCTCGTACAAAATAGGTAATAGCCAAGAGCTTGGAGTTTTTTTTGCTCTGTCCGATAGGTCCATCCAGACTATTCTTGAAATGCTCAGATGCATCCGCAAAATCCCACCAAGCCAGCACGAAGCCTCCCATCCCAGCCAGACCAGCCCCCCAAAGCTTCAATCTCCCCAACGTCGCCGCAGCGCCTCTCCTGGTCACGCTATTCGCGCCATACCTCACCACCACCTGATCCACATAACTGTCGCCAACTTCAAACCCGGCCGCAGCCGTGGTCATGGCCGCTGCCAAAAGCTCGGTCTTCACCCGCGCATCACTGTCGGGCAGCTCTCGTGCCTTGAATGCCATCAGCATTCCTTCCAGTAGGCAAACCAGCCCGGAGACACGCACTTAGCGACAGGGCTGTTACGTAGTGCTGGGCGGTAGCCGGCTGTAACACGTCTGCCCAGTTCGAGCGTTTGGGTGAGCGAGTCCATGGGTGTGTGCCTCAGGCCTTGGTGCGCAGGTATAGCTGCACGTTGTCGATAAGGGCGGTCCGCTGCTTGCGTGAGCTTTTATGTCGGTATTTTTCGCGCTTTGGGTGTACGCGGTTTACGTGGCTTTTTCACTGGGCGCTTGCCAGGTTTGAGCTGCCAGCGGTCGGCATTGGCGAGCAGTCGCTCTTGGATTTCGGGCGGGTAGTCACTCAAGGTAGTGGGTGAAGGCACGGGTTTACCAGGCAAACCGGCCTCACGGATCACCTTCGGCCAGCGGGGTCGCCAGCACAGCAGCAGGCTGACCCAGTGCGCGGTGCCGATGATGACGAAAGCGGGCCAGACCATGAGCATTGCAAGTTTGAACAGCCAACTGCTATTGCGGAAGAAACGGCCAAGGCCTTCGAACTGGGCGCTGAATGCCTGGATGGGTGAGGGCAGTTGAGTGCTCAGGCGGGGGCGGGGGACGGCGTGCGGGCCTTCTTCCATGTAGCGGCGGATGAATTCCCATTCATCACGGAGTTCACTGCCGCCTTGGCCTTGTTTGCCGAGTAGGGCCATTTCCATGTGGGGAAGGCCGGTACGGCTGGGGTGCCAGATCAAGCCAAGTCTCATTCCGACGCTCAGCGAGTCGTCTTCTGGATCAAGACCTGTGCTTCCGGTGGTTTTCCAGGGAAATGTTACGATGCCGCCGCAATAGCTTGGTCTATGCAGGTGGACCTGCTGTGTTATTCGGTTGAAGCGAATGAGCAGATGGCGGCTGGTCAGTATTTCGAATCGGCTAATTTTTATGCCGTATTTTGAGTAGAAGTATAATGCAGCTCCTGAAACCAACCCCAAGACAATTGTAAGTACCACTCCTAAAAAAGAGTTTGGGCCGGGCCTGGTGATATCTAGCCAAATAGAACCTACAGCAATAACTATTCCAACAATGATACCGGGTAAGATTCCGCCTAATGTGATAAGGGTGATAAGGCCTCGCTTGTCTTCGGAGCCGCCACAGCGCATTTCAAGAAATCTCTCATTGAAAGCAAAAATAGGGCCGCGTGTGTGAGGCTTGTCGCTGACCTGTTGAAAATGTATTTCTTCTTCCAAGTCACCCTCATAATAATCTTGGCTAGAGCGTCTTTCTGCAGGTGTCATTTCTGCTTCGTACGCCTTCCGTGCGTTCTCTGACTCTGTTGCCATCTGCCAGAAGCCCCATTCAACCAAGTACATTATAAGGCCTCACTGAAAGCTGCATGGAGAGCGCTCAACTCTTCTAGTTCCTCAAAGAGTTTCGAATTTTTTCCGATCCGGAAGCAGCTGCGTTTGCACCACTTTTCCAAAGCATCGTCTTCAAAAAGATAAATTACTATCGTCAGGGCGAGACCTATCCAAAAAGCTCCCAGTACCAAACGCGCTAGTAGGAGGCGAGCAGCTTGTGCACCCAATTTTTTTGCAAGCACTCCCGACGATGAGGCCAGCATTCTTACAAGTTTAGTTTTTGCGTTGTGAGATAGATAGTCAAAAAAAGGTTTGGCGATTGCGATGGCTGTTCCTGCCTCTGCGAAGGAAAGTGTAATAGTTGCCAGGGATCTCAATGCATAAGCGGGGGCCAAAGCTTGGGATTTTGTTGTGCTTTTCCCGTTAAGATCGTCTTGACGATAGTTAAAATGTTCAGCCGCATCGGCGAAATCCCACCACGCCAATACCATCCCTCCCATGCCCGCCAGACCAGCCCCCCAAAGCTTCAATCTCCCCAACGTCGCCGCAGCGCCTCTCCCGGTCACGCTATTCGCGCCATACCTCACCACCACCTGATCCACATAACTGGCGCCAACTTCAAACCCGGCCGCAGCCGTGGTCATGGCCGCTGCCAAAAGCTCGGTCTTCACCCGCGCATCACTGTCGGGCAGCTCTCGCGCCTTGAATGCCATCAGCATCCCTTCCAGTAGGCAAACCAACCCGGAGACACGCACTTTGTAGAAATCACTGTTGTTGGCCTGCATCAGCCCTTCAGCCCAGGCCTGATCCAGATAGCGTGCAACCTGAGCACCGCTGCGCTGTGCATTCAGTGGTTGCCCACTGCGAGCAGCGTCGCCCAGGCGAATGTCGACAGCCGTTTCATGCACCGAGGCAAACAATGTCAGGCGCAGGCCATGGTGCAGGGCACGGTCCATGCTGTTTGGTGACCCGGTACGCAGCACCTGCCGTCCCAGCGCGACGTACCAGGCATGCAAACCGATGCTGGCAGTGCTGTTCCTGCTCTGTAGCTCCTCATACAGCGTATTGATACGCCCGAAGGCATTCGCCGCAATGTGCGCTTGGCGGGCGAGCGCTTCACGCAACACGAACGATGTCTCTGCCGGCGGTTCGGCCTTGGCCGCTTCCTGCAACGCTGCTAGCGCTTCCCGGATGTCGTCCTGGTTATAGGTGATGCCGCGCATCGCCAGGTTGCAGCGGTCCGCCACATCGCTGCGCCACCAGTGGTCAAGGATGGCCGTGCCCAGTTCGCTGAGCTCCATGCCGATCACGCACTGGCCGGTCTGTTCGGCAAAGGCCAAGCCATTGATCAGGTCGGCGTTGTCGTAGCGGTCCAGCGTTTGTAGCAAACGCTCGCTTGTCACCCAGTGGGCATGGTCCTTGGCGCGGTCCTGTGCAGCCTGCTGGGCCTGCTGCATCGCCTGCTCGAAGCCTTCGAGCTGATCGTGCATGGCCTGGCGGTCGACCAGATGGCCGTATTTATCGTCGAACTTCTTACTGAATTCGCCAGCATCCTGACGGGCCTGGACCTTGGCACGGACTTCGCGCTCGAACTGCGCGAGATGAGGTTTGATGCGTTCGTCATGGGCGTCGGCCTGTTGCCTTGCGCGTTCGGAAAACGCATAGAACTCCACGGGCGTGGCTGGCTGGTTGCGGATGGTCTCAGCCATGACCTGACGCTTGACGATCTGCTCAGCTACCATCTGCGGGTAGAGCTTTTCTATTTCCAGGAACGACTGCGCGACCAGCAATTTGCGCTCGTTGTCCACGCCAGGTTCCACGGTGCGCTGCAGCCATGTCGTCTTCACCTCGTCGACGGCTGCGTTGCGCCAGGCATTGAGCTCCTGAGTGATGCCGATGGCGTCTTCGATCACGATGGCGGCGCCACGGGGTTTGGTTTGATTCATAAGCGGCGCCAGGGCTTGCCGTGAGGCATGCGGCGATACGATCTGGTCGTTGTTGAATGGCTGCAGGTCCAGCAGCGCCTGCAGCTGTGCATCGTCTTGCGCCTTGAAGTCAGCCACCCAGCCCAGTTGATCGTGCTTGAGTACGTTTGGCTGAGGCGGTGCATCCGAAGGCTGGATGAAGCGGGCGATATCGATGGAGGGCAGGCTGTTGCGATATTCGTCTTCCAGCACGCGGTAGTTGTCGAGCATGCGCGGCGTGAGTGGGGAGGGGCTGAACAACGGGCGCAGTTCCTGGATGTCGTCCAGGTCGTAGAGGGTGATGGTCCAACCGAAGGCGCTCAGGATTTCGTCCAGGTTGCCTGTGCTGGGGGCAGGCTCCCAAGGGGCGTCGGCGTTGATGTACAGCAGTGAGCCATTGGGCGCTACGCGGTACTGGCTGTGCCATTCGTAGGCCGGCGCGCTGTAGCGTTTGATCAGCAGGTAGAGAAAGCCTTCGCGCAGCGGGCGGATGGCATAGCTGGAGTGGGTCAGTTCACCCACATCCTGAAAGGGGCTGAGGTAGCCTGGCAACTTGGGCAAGCGGGCGCGCTGTGCCGAGTTGCCGCCGATAGCGGCATAGCGCAGGGGCAGCAGTTCGAAACGGCGTGTGCAATCGGCGACAGGGCTGTTACGTAGTGCTGGGCGGTAGCCGGCTGTAACACGTCTGCACAGTTCGAGCGTTTGGGTGAGCGAGTCCATGGGGGGCCTCAGGCCTTGGTGCGCAGGTATTGCTGCACGTTGTCGATAAGGGCGGTCCGCTGCTCGCGTGTCGCAGCGATTGCGTCCTGCCAGGCCGGTGATGTGCTCAGATGTTCACCGTCGCGCGCCGTCATCAGTACATAGGTGATGAGGTCCTCCTCACGGTCCAGGCCTTGCTCACGTGCCCGATCGAGGTAGTGCTGGATCAGGCCAACCCGTGTGCCGTGGCAAGCAGCGGCCAAGGTGGGGCAGGACTGCTCGCCCTTCAGTATCTCGGCAAGTTGATAGCTCAGTGGGTCTCCCGCCAATGCAGCCCAGCAGTTATCGTCCAGCGTGATGGGCGTGATCTGTGCAGGTGGCGCTTGGTTGCCGCCGGCTATCTTCAACCACAGTGTTTTGTGCGGGTCCGCCACGGGTGCCCACCAGTGATAGATAGGCGCCAACCACTCGCTGACCCCAGGCAACTGGCGGTGTGCAGCCAGCACGCCAAGGGCTGCAGCGGTGTGGTAGCGCATAAGGTACGCGTGGCCATCTGCACCGGTGACGATGTTGGCCTGGCTCAAGTGTCGGGCGAGCAGGCCAGGTGGCAACGCGCTGACTATCCAGCCGCATACCGCACCCACTGCGCCTTGTTCGAGCTGCCATTGAAAGTCGTATTGGGCTGAGACATCAGAACCGGGGCGCGAACCGAATAGCCAGGGCCCTACTGCTCGCAAGTTGCTGAATTGAGCTTGCTGCAACAGTGGCCAACAGCGCCCCGAGTAATACTCGGTCAGCTCTTCACGAATTTGAGGTGAAAGATCGGCCATTTCGACAATGGCGCTCAGGCGATACCGATCGGAGGTTCTCAGTACCTCGACCAGTGCTCTGACGAAAGGGCTCGGCATCAGTGGGTGCCCCCCATGCGGATCATGTTGTGGCCGTCCGCGATCGCTTTCAGCATGCAGCTGAGGCAAATGGGCTCGCCGGGCTCCGGTATGCCGGCGGTCGACGTTGTACGTTGGCTGCCCACTGCCTGCTGGCTGACCGGCCCTCTGAACGCGAGTGCCACGCCATCCAACGTCACACCGGCCCCATCGATCCGCAGCAGCCCGCCCGGGCTTCTGATTGTGAGGCTCTCGCTGACCTGTATGTCGTACACCTTGGTGGTGTGCCGGATGGCTTCCCCGGTTTGCAATAGGTTATGACCTGCCACCACTTGTTCGAGGTGGCCACCGATCTCTACCGTGTGGTTGGCTTTGGTGAAGTCCTGGCGGTGATTGCCAACTTTTTCGATCCGGTCCTGCCCTGTGACGATGGTATGGGTTCGGCCGATTGACAGGCTGTCGTCATTACCAATTTCGTGTACGCGGTTCTGGCCAATGCTGAGTGACTCGTCTTGGGCGACATCTTCCCGGCGGTCCCGGCCAATCGAAATCGTTTCGTCTTGCTCCACGCGTTCGGCGCGATCGTTGCCGACCTGCGTGGTTTCGTTGTGCTTTACAACGTTGTTCTGGTCCCGTTCTGCGTGGATGAACACTTCTTGTCGGCCCAGTTCGTCTTCGAAGCGCAGCTCGTTGTAACCACCGCCCTTGTGGGTCTGGCTCTTGATGGTCATGCGCGTCTTGTGTTCGGGCAGGTCGTAGGGCGGAAGCTGATTCCCGCAGTAGGTACGGCCGGTGATCATCGGCTGGTCCGGGTCGGCGTTGACATACTGGATGATCACGTCCTGGCCGATACGCGGGATGGCCATCGAGCCCCAGCTACCACCGGCCCAGCCTTGCGAAACCCGCACCCAGCAGGAGCTGAATTCATTGTTCTCGCTCTCCCGGTCCCAGGGGAAGCTGACCTTGACCCGGCCCCACGAATCGCAATAGATCTCCTCGCCAGGCGGGCCGACGACGGTTGCCATATGCGGGCCGTCGATGCGCGGCTTGGCCAGCGGCGCCGGGCGCCACTCGGCTCTGCCCGGCACCAGCACTGCGGCCTGCGAGTAACGAGTACCTTGCTGGGCGCCCGCGGCTTCCTCCTGCAGGCTGGTAAACTGGGTACCTTCATGGTGCACGTTGATCACACGCCAGTGCACGTTCAAGTCGTCCCGAGGGTGCTCGATCAGGGTGAAACTCAGCCCCGGTTGCAGGCGCACATCATCGCCTTCCACTTCGGCAATGCGGGCATCATGGCGCAGAGCGGTGATCCGGGTGGCCGTGAAGGGCACGCCGACAGCGTCACGCTTGTAGCGGCCGGGGTAGTCGAAGTACTCGTACGCTGTAGATTGATGTTTCAGGTCACTGGCTTCTGCGCGATGCTCCTGCCGGTAGGCCGGGTTGGTGAAGGTGTAATCCCGTTGCACCTGGCGCGCAGTACGCACCTGCTCGCTGTAGCGCAACCGGTGCAGGCAAGGCATGGCCTGGTCCCCACCCCGGTTGGAGCGGTACAGCACCTGGTTGGGGTCGATGTCGTCGTCATCGAAGCCTTCATCGTCGTCGCGCTGGATGACACCACGGCTGATCTGCCCCAGCCACAGCAAGCGGTCGGTGAAGAGCAGCATGTGTTGCTTCGGCGTGTGCTCGAAGCGGTAGACGAACCCTTCTTCGGCAGCCAGGCGGGCGATGAAAGCGAGATCGGTTTCACCGGCTTGCACGCAGAACTCGCGTACTTGATGCTCGCCGCTGCTGTTCAGCTGAAAATGAAGGATGCCTTGGCGCTTAAGCATGATTTCAAGTATTTGCGGCACGGTCTTCTGCTGGAAGATGCGCCAGTTGGAGCGCAGCCCGGCGCGCGCCAGCATGGGTTCGACCAAGGCGCGATAACGTGTGCGGCAAAAACCTGTGTCGCCTTGGCTGAAGGTGCTGACCAGGCCGTGCACGTAGCGCAGCGCGCGCTTCCCACGCCAAATGGTAAACAGCACAGGTTTGTCGAGCAGTTGGCCGAAATCGACTTCATCGTCGAAGCTGATCAGCTCCAGGTTCAGCTGGTAGGGTGTACTTATCGCTTCGTTGAGTTCGAACGAAACCACTTCGAATTCACTCTGACCAGCCAGCGGCTGGAAGGTGAAGTAAAAGTCGGACTGGCTGGGCATGCGGATTCCCTCGAAAGTCAGGCAGCGTCTGCAAAGGGCATGGGCCACCCGCGCGATCAGACGTAAGCATTTAGCTGGAGCCTGAACACTAACGAGGAATCAGTTCACTGGAGAGTATTGAGCGTCCTAAACAGTTGTAGGAAGTTTCGTTTTCTACTTTGCTAGGAAACTATTGGTTGCGGCTAGAGAAGGCGGTGGGTGCTTTAAAGTGCCGGGTGTGAAAAACCTTGGCGAGCCACGGATTCCCGCAGCTGGGCTTTAGCTGTGGCCAGAAAGTCAAGCATGAAACCGGTTTCAAAACATTTCTGAACGCGTTAGATTATTCGGCTGTCTTCTTGATGGCCTATCAAGATCCCCCCCACATTGAACATCAGACGGTTCGTATCGAGGCCGCCCCCAAGCCGATGAGGATTCGTAATGCCTGAGCATGCCCCCGATAACCCACGCAGGGACTTCCTGCGCAAGACCTTGACCCTGATACCCGTCGTGACCGTGGCCAGCACGGGGCTGGGCGTGGGTGCCAGCCAGTTGCTTGCGGCCCCGCAGCACGCACCCAAAGTGCCTGCCACGCCGCCGGCGGGGCACTACCAGCCGACCTTTTTTACCGCCGAGGAGTGGGCGTTTCTGCAAGCCGCTGTTGCCCGTATCATCCCCGCCGATGAGCTTGGCCCTGGCGCGCTTGAGGCCGGCGCCGCCGAATTCATCGACCGCCAGATGAATACCCCGTATGCAACCGGCGCGCAGTGGTACATGCAGGGGCCGTTCAATGCCGACGCCGCCCCAGAGTTGGGTTATCAGTTGCAACTCAGCCCGCAACAGATCTATCGCCTGGGCATCGCCGCCGTGGATGACTGGTGCAAAGCCAACTCCGGACACGTTTTTGCTGCGCAAGATAGCGCTACCCGGGACCGTATTCTCGCCAAGGTGGAAGCCGGTGAGCTGGTTTTCGACGCGCTTCCGGCCAAGCTGTTTTTCAGCTTGCTGGTGCAGAACACCCGCGAAGGGTTCTTCTGCGACCCGGTTCACGGCGGCAACAAAGGCATGGTGGGCTGGACCCAGATCGGTTTCCCCGGTGCTCGGGCCGACTTCATGGACTGGGTCGAGCGCAATGAGCCGTATCCGTTCCCGGCTGTGTCCATCCGCGGCGAGAGGGCCTGAACCATGGCGAATGTGTTGAAGAAAGTTGATGCTGTGATCGTCGGTTTCGGCTGGGCCGGCGCGATCATGGCCAAGGAGCTTACCGAAGCAGGGCTGCAGGTCGTTGCCCTGGAACGTGGCCCGATGCAGGATACCTACCCCGAGGGCAGCTACCCGCAGGTGATCGATGAACTCACCTACAGCGTGCGCAAGAAGCTGTTCGTCGATGTGTCGAAAGAGACCGTCACCATCCGCCACAGCGTCAACGATGTCGCGTTGCCCAACCGCCAGCTGGGCGCGTTCTTGCCAGGCAAGGGCGTAGGCGGCGCGGGCCTGCACTGGTCTGGTGTGCATTTTCGGGTAGACCCGATCGAGCTGCGCATGCGCAGCCACTACGAAGAACGCTACGGCAAGGCGTTCATCCCCGAAGACATGACCATTCAGGACTTCGGCGTCACGTATCAGGAGCTTGAGCCTTACTTCGACTTTGCCGAGAAGGTCTTCGGCACCTCGGGCCAGGCCTGGACCGTCAACGGTACGGTGGTCGGCGCGGGGAAGGGCGGCAACCCCTATGCCGCTGATCGCTCCAGCCCGTTCCCGCTGCCCGCACAGAAGAACGTGGTGTCGGCAAAACTGTTTGAAAAGGCCGCGACCAGCCTGGGCTACAAACCGTACAACCTGCCTTCGGCCAATACCTCCGGGCCCTACACCAACCCCTACGGGGCGCAGATGGGGCCGTGCAATTTCTGCGGTTTCTGCAGTGGCTACGTCTGCTACATGTACTCCAAGGCCTCGCCCAACGTGAACATCCTGCCGGCGCTGCGCCAGGTACCGAATTTCGAGCTGCGCGCCAACGCCCATGTGTTGCGGGTGAACCTGGACGACAGCAAGCGCAACGCCACCGGCGTGACCTACATCGACGCGCAAGGGCGGGAAGTGGAGCAGCCGGCGGACCTGGTCATCCTCGCGGCCTTCCAGTTCAACAACGTGCGCCTGATGCTGCTATCGGGCATCGGCAAACCGTACGACCCGGTCAAGAACGAAGGCGTGGTCGGGCGCAACTTCGCCTACCAGAACATGGGCACGGTCAAGGCGTTCTTCGACAAGGACACCTACACCAACAACTTCATCGGCGCCGGTGGCAACGGCATTGCGATCGATGACTTCAACGCAGATAACTTCGACCACGGGCCATATGGTTTCGTCGGCGGCTCGCCCATGTGGGTGAACCAGGCCGGCAGCCGCCCGATCGCCGGCATCGCCAACCCGCCCGGCACGCCCGCCTGGGGCAGCGCCTGGAAAAAGGCCACCGCCGACTACTACACCCACCAGGTGTCAATGGACGCACATGGCGCGCACCAGTCGTACCGGGGCAACTACCTGGACCTGGACCCAACCTACCGCGATGCCTTCGGCCAACCGTTGCTGCGCATGACCTTCGACTGGCAGGAAAACGACATCAAGATGAACCAGTTCATGGTCGACAAACTCAGCAAGGTCGCCCAGGCGATGAACCCCAAGTCCATTGCCGTGCTGGGCAAAAAGGTCAAGGAACACTTCAACACCGCCAGCTACCAGACCACTCACCTCAACGGCGGCGCGATCATGGGCACCGACCCCAAGACCAGCGCACTGAACCGTTACCTGCAGAGCTGGGACGTGCCCAACGTCTTCGTCCCGGGGGCGTCTGCGTTCCCGCAGGGGTTGGGTTACAACCCGACCGGGCTGGTGGCGGCCCTGACGTATTGGTCTGCCCGCGCGATCCGCGAGCAGTACCTGAAAAACCCTGGCCCACTGGTTCAGGCTTGAGGAGCGATGAGCATGAAGACAATGTTGATCGCAACGGCCCTGTGCGCTGCAAGCCTGACGGCTCAGGCCGACAGTACGCTGATCAAGCAGGGCGAATACCTGGCGCGCGCAGGTGACTGCGTGGCCTGCCACACGGCCAAAGGCGGCAAGCCGTTCGCAGGCGGGCTGCCCATGGAAACACCCATCGGCACAGTGTACTCGACCAATATCACGCCTGACGCCAGCGGTATCGGCCATTACAGTTTTGAAGACTTCGACCAGGCCGTGCGCCATGGCGTCGGCAAGGACGGCAGCACCTTGTACCCCGCCATGCCGTACCCCTCGTATGCGCGCGTCAACGATGAAGACATGCGTGCGCTGTATGCCTACTTCATGCAAGGCGTCGAGCCGGTTGCCCAGCCCAATAAGGCGACGGATATTCCATGGCCGTTGAGCATGCGTTGGCCGTTGGCGATCTGGCGCGGGTTGTTCGCCCCAGAAGTGAAAGCCTGGCAGGCCTCGGCGGCTGCCGACCCGGTGGTCAATCGCGGCGCCTACCTGGTCGAGGGGCTTGGCCACTGCGGTGCCTGCCATACCCCGCGCGCCTTGACTATGCAGGAAAAGGCGCTGAGCCCGCAGGATGGCGAGCAGTTTCTGGCAGGTAGCGCCCCGCTTGAGGGCTGGATCGCCAAGAGCCTTCGCGGCGACCACAAGGATGGCCTGGGCAGCTGGAGCGAAGCGCAACTGGTGCAGTTCCTCAAGACTGGCCGAAGCGAGCGCAGCGCCGTGTTCGGCGGCATGAGCGATGTGGTCGAGCACAGCATGCAGTACATGAGCGACGCAGACCTCACCGCCATTGCCCGTTACCTCAAGACGTTGCCCGCGAGCAATCCTGACGACAAGCCGCATGTGTATGACAAGCAGGTCGCACAAGCGCTTTGGAACGGCGATGACAGCAAGCCCGGCGCGTCGGTGTACATCGATAACTGCGCGGCCTGCCACCGTACCGATGGCCACGGCTATACCCGGGTATTCCCGGCATTGGCCGGCAACCCGGTGGTGCAGACGGCCGATGCGACCTCGCTGATCCATGTGGTACTGGCCGGCGGCACGGTGCCTGCCACACACACGGCCCCGTCGAACTTGACCATGCCGGCGTTCGGTTGGCGGTTGAGTGACCAGGAAGTGGCGGATGTGGTCAGTTTCATACGCACCAGCTGGGGGAACCAAGGTGGGGCGGTGAAGGCGGGCGAGGTCGCCAAGTTGCGGACCGATGACATGAAGCATACGTCGGGGGATGACCTTGGGCAGGTGACAACCCATTAACCCTCAGGGGGCGCTCTGCGCCCCTTACGCTTTGGTCAAGGTAAATCCCGACGAACGGTAGATGACTAAATGCGCCGGTTTTGATGTATTGAAACCGGTTTCATACCGTCACCGACAATAATCACAAGGGACACCGATGACCGACATGCTTGCCAATACCCGTGAGCGGGTGACCATCAGCGAAGTAGCCCGTGTCGCCGGCGTATCCAAAGCCACCGTCTCGCGCTACATCGGGGGTGATCGCCAGTTGCTGGCCGAGGCCACCGCCAAGCGCCTGGCAGAGGTCATCGAGCGCCTCGGCTATCGCCCCAACCAGATGGCCAGAGGCCTGAAGCGCGGGCAGACCCGGCTGATCGGCATGTTGGTGGCGGACATCCTCAACCCTTATTCGGTGGCGGTGATGCATGGCGTCGAAACCGCCTGCCGCCAGCACGGCTACAGCCTGGTGGTGTGCAACACCAACCGCGACGACGAGCAGGAGCGCCATCACCTGGTGGCCCTGCAGTCTTACAACGTCGAGGGGTTGATCGTGAACACCCTCGGCCATCATCCCGGCGAACTGCTCAACCTGCAGCGCGAAATCCCCATGGTCCTCGTCGACCGCCAATTGCCGGAGCTCAAGGTCGACCTGGTCGGCCTGGACAATGCCGATGCCGTCGAACAAGCCCTGGACCACCTGCAGGCGCAGGGCTACCGCGACATTCTGGCAGTCACCGAACCCCTCGACGGCACCAGCTCGCGTGTTGAGCGGGTGCAGGCGTTCGGTGCGTCCATCAGCCGGCGTTCAGGGATGCGCCACCAGGTGCTGGAAGTCACCCCAGGCCTGGGAGCCGGCCTGGCTTCGTTTCTTGCGGCCAGCGGCCATGGCCCGCAGGCCATCTTCACCTGCAACGGCGTGGCCACGCTGGCCGTTACCCGCGCCCTGCACGACTCGGGTTGCAGCTTGTTCGAGGACGTCGGCCTGATCGCCCTCGACGAACTGGACTGGTACCCCTTGGTCGGTAGCGGCATCACCGCATTGGCCCAGCCCACCGAGCGAATCGGCGTGGCCGCCTTCAACTGCCTGCTCGACCGTCTGCGCGGCGAAAGCGCGGCACCCCGACGTATCGACTTCAAAGCCGACCTGATCATCCGAGGCTCAACACACTCACGCGAATGAACCACAGGCACGTGGCGGTTAGGCCGTGTCGAAAAATGAAACCGGTTTCATAAGGACAATAACAATGCGCTCGAACCCCGTTTCCATCAGTCTTTCCAGCTACGGCGCCACCTTGGTACGCCAGCGCGGTCAGGCGCACTTTCTGGGCTTGCTCGCCGCCGCAGGCGTTGCCCGTGTCGAATTTCGCGAAGAGCTGTTCGACAGTGCGCCGGACACCGCCGCGCTGGCCAACGCCATCGCCGCGTCAAAGCTCGAATGCCTTTACTCGACACCCCTTGAACTGTGGACCGAGCAAGGCCTGCCCGATGCCCGGCTGACACAGAAACTGGCGTTGGCGCGCGCACTAGGCGCGGTCGCGTTGAAGGTGTCCCTGGGGCACTACAACGACCGCTGCGATGTGGGGGCGTTGGCAACGCTGATACCTCACGACGGCCCTGTGTTGTTGGTCGAAAACGACCAGACCGAGCAGGGCGGGCGCATCGAGCCGATGCGCCGGTTCTTCCAGCGCGCCGACGACCTTGGCCTGGCGCTGGGCATGACCTTCGACATCGGTAACTGGCAATGGCAAGCGCAATCGGCGCAGCAAGCGGCCCGCACGCTTGGGCGCTGGGTGCGTTATGTGCACTGCAAGGCGGTCGAACGCAAGCCTGACGGCCGGCTGGCCGCAGTGCCCCCGCACGTTGAAGACCTGCAGGCCTGGGAGGCCTTGCTGGGCGAGTTCACGCCCGGTGTGGTGCGTGCGGTGGAATACCCCTTGGTCAGCGACGATTTGCTGACATTGACCCGTGCTCAGGTCGCCGCCCTGTCCAAACTGGGCGAGGAGGTGAGCCATGCATGAGCATGACGTGCTGTGCTTTGGCGAGACCATGGCCATGTTCGTGGCCGAGCAGACCGGCGACCTGGCGCAGGTCGGGCAGTTCGGCAAGCGTATCGCTGGGGCCGACAGCAACGTGGCCATCGGCCTGTCGCGCCTCGGCTTCAAGGTCCGCTGGTTGAGCCGCGTCGGCAACGACTCGCTGGGCCGCTTCGTTCTCGACAGCCTGCGCCGCGAAGGGCTGGACTGCACTGATGTCGAAGTCGACTGCAAACACCCCACCGGCTTTCAGCTCAAGGCCCGCTGCGAGGATGGCAGCGACCCCGCCGTGGAGTACTTCCGCGGCCACTCCGCTGCCAGCCTGCTATCGCCGAACCAGGTCCGCCCGCATTGGCTGCAGGCCCGGCATCTGCACGCCACCGGCATCCCCTTGGCGCTTTCGACCGGGTGCAGGGCGTTGTCCCACGCGCTGGTGGACGCCATGCGCGCGGCCGGGCGCAGCATTTCGTTCGACCCCAACCTGCGCCCCTCGCTGTGGCCAGACCGCACGTGCATGGTCCGCGAGATCAACGCCCTGGCTGTCAAGGCCGACTGGGTGCTGCCCGGCCTGGAGGAGGGGCGCCTGCTGACTGGCCAGCACACCCCGGCGGACATCGCCGCGTTCTACCTCGACAAAGGGGTGGAGCTGGTGGTGATCAAACTGGGTGATGAGGGCGCCTATTTTCGCACCGGCAGATGCGAGGGCCAGGTGGCTGCGGTGCCGGTGGCCAAGGTGGTGGACACCGTCGGCGCCGGTGACGCCTTTGCCGTCGGTGTACTCAGTGCCTTGCTCGAAGGCCGCGAACTGCCGCAGGCGGTGGCACGCGGCAACTGGTGTGGCAGCCGCGCCGTGCAGTCGCGCGGCGATATGGAAGGCTTGCCGCTGCGCCGCGAACTGGAGGAGCACGACCTGCGCAGGCGCGCTTGACGGCCTGATCCCGAACCCTTGGTACCTGTTGCAACAAAAACAAAAAGCTCAGGAGCACACATCATGCAAACGACAAGTCTCGCGCGCCGCCGCTGGTGGTACATCATCCCGATCGTGTTCGTCACCTACAGCCTGGCGTACCTCGACCGCGCAAACTATGGGTTCGCCGCCGCTTCCGGCATGGCCGACGACCTGAAGATCACCCCGGTGCTGTCGTCGCTGCTGGGGGCGCTGTTCTTCCTCGGTTACTTCTTCTTCCAGGTACCCGGCGCCATCTACGCCGAAAAACGCAGCGTGAAGAAGCTGATCTTCGTCAGCCTGATCCTCTGGGGCGGCCTGGCTACCCTGACGGGCATGATCAGCAATGTGTACATGCTGATCGGCATCCGCTTCCTGCTCGGGGTGGTGGAAGCCGCGGTAATGCCGGCGATGCTGGTGTACCTCTGCCACTGGTTCACCCGCGCCGAACGCTCGCGGGCCAACACCTTCCTGATGCTCGGCAACCCGGTGACCATCCTGTGGATGTCGGTGGTGTCGGGCTACCTCATCAAACACTACGACTGGCGCTGGATGTTCATCATCGAAGGCCTGCCGGCGGTGATCTGGGCGTTCTTCTGGTGGCGCCTGGTGGATGACCGGCCAGCCCAGGTCAACTGGTTGAGCGCGCAGGAAAAGGCCAGCCTGGAGCAAGCCCTGGCAGCGGAACAGCAGGGCATAAAGCCTGTGAAAAACTACCGCGAGGCGTTCCGTTCGCCGCAGGTGATCATCCTGTCGATGCAGTACTTCTGCTGGAGCATCGGGGTTTATGGCTTCGTGCTCTGGCTGCCCTCGATTCTGAAGCAGGCGGCGAACGTCGACATCGTGCAGGCGGGCTGGCTGTCGTCGGTGCCGTATCTGGCAGCGGTGCTGGCCATGGTCGGGGTGTCCTGGGCTTCGGACCGCTTGCAGAAGCGCAAGCGTTTCGTCTGGCCACCCTTGCTGATCGCGGCGCTGGCCTTCTATGGCTCGTATGCCTTGGGCAGCGAGCATTTCTGGTGGTCCTACGCACTGCTGGTGATCGCCGGGGCCTGCATGTACGCGCCCTATGGCCCGTTCTTCGCGATTGTCCCGGAAATCCTCCCCAGCAACGTTGCCGGTGGCGCCATGGCGCTGATCAACAGCATGGGCGCGCTGGGTTCCTTCGGCGGCTCTTGGCTGGTGGGTTACCTCAATGGCGCCACCGGCGGGCCGGGCGCCTCTTATCTGTTTATGTGCGGCGCGTTGCTGACCGCCGTCGCGCTCACGGCAGCGCTGAAAACAACCCAAACGCCTGGCCGTGCCAAACGGGGCGGCTCCCACCTGGCAATGAGCCAACAGGAAACCCTGGTATGAAAAAGCGAATCGTGCTGTACAAACGCCTGTCCGACGACCTCATGGCGCGCCTGCAACAACAGGTTGAAGTGACCTGGGTGGATACCACGCGGCCGGACGGCCTGGCCCGCCTGCGTGATGCCTTACCCGGCGCTCAGGGGCTGCTGGGCGCGAGCCTGCGCCTGGACAGTAACCTGCTCGACCTGGCCCCGCAATTGAAGGTGATCGCCAGTGTGTCGGTGGGGGTCGACAACTACGACATTGCCGACCTGACCCGGCGCGGCATCATGCTGACCAACACCCCAGACGTACTCACCGAAACCACCGCCGATACTGGCTTTGCCCTGATCCTGGCCAGTGCGCGTCGGGTGGTGGAGCTGGCGGGCTGGGTGCGTGACGGCCAGTGGCAGGCCAGCCTCGGGCCGGCGCATTTTGGCAGCGACGTGCATGGCAAGACCTTAGGCATCGTCGGCATGGGGCGCATTGGCCAAGCGCTGGCGCGGCGCGGTGCGGCCGGCTTCGGGATGCGCGTGCTCTACCACAGCCCACGCCCCAAGCCAGAGGTGGAGGCGCTTTACGACGCGCGCCATTGCAGCCTGGACGATCTGTTGCAACAGGCGGATTTCGTGTGCCTGACCGTACCGCTGAGTACCAGCACCGAGGGCCTGATCGGCACCCGCGAGTTGGCACTGATGAAGCCGCAGGCGTTTCTGGTGAACATTGCACGGGGGCGGGTGGTGGACGAAGCCGCGCTGATCGCGGCCTTGCGTGAAAAGCGTATCCGTGGCGCGGGCTTGGACGTGTTCGTTCAGGAACCCTTGCCGAACGATTCGCCCCTATTGCTACTGGACAACGTGGTGGCGACCCCGCATATCGGCTCGGCGACGCATGATACCCGCGAGGCCATGGCGCGCTGCGCCGTAGACAACCTGCTCAGCGCGCTGGCCGGTGAACGCCCGGCGAACCTGGTGAACGAAACGCCCAGGCGCTGACCCGACAGGGCGCGGCCGTTACCGGCAGTTGCCAGCCTTGCGATAGCCCGCAGCCTGCGCCTCGCCTTCGGAGCCGAACATCACTTGGTTCTTCGAGGCCACCTGGGTGTAACCCGGGCAACCATTGGCCAGGTGATAGACATGGCTGTTGCGGTTGCCGAGCACTGCGCCGGTCGCTGCGCTGCTGGCCAGGCTGGGCTTGGCCGCGTCCTTCCCGGGCTTGGCCGGCAGGGCTTGCACAACGCCGCTGCCAACGGGCTTGTAGTCGGCTGTCCATTTGCGCTCGCCGGTCACGAACGGGTTGGCGTGCCCCATGATGGCGGCGATGCGCCGGTTGCGCTCCTGCTCCCAGGCCGAGACGGGGTGCTGCTTGTCCCAGGCCATCAGCAGTTGTTGCTGCTGGCGCGACATGCTCAGCTTGTAGCGGTCGAACATGTAGAACGTAGTGCGGGCAACCAGGCCTTTGACTTCGTCACGGGGTTCGGCAGCACGCTGTACGAAATCGACCTTGGTCGGGCATTGGCCATATTGGCCGGCGTTGCCGGCAACCATGCCGTAGTTGAAGTTGCTGCGGTCACCGTTGACCTCGCCCACGGCCGGGTACAGGTTGAACAGGTCGGCTTCCATGGCGCGGAAGACCGGGTCGTCATCGACACAATGCTCGCGACCGCCGTTCTTCCAGCACTGGCGCTGATTACCGAAGGTATAGGCGGGCACGATGTGTTCCCACTCGGTACGCTCGGCGCGGTTTTGCTGCTTGCGGGTCTCGTATCCGCAGGAGGCGGCGTCGATGCGCCCACCCGACTTGCCCACCCAGGTCCATTTGCAACCGCAATACAGGTCGCCCATGGCGCTGCTTGCCTGGTCCAGGTAGATCTTCTGTTTGGCGACGACCTTGGCTTCGGTGAAGGTCGAAGGCGGGTTGGCGAAGGCGGGGAGGTTGACGGCGAGAAACAGGGATACGGCGTAGAGCAGTTTTTTCATGGGGGAAAGCAGATTTCAGAGACGGGCACGCATTGTAATCAAAAAAAACCTAAGTAACTGATTTTACTAGGCTGTATGAAGCCGCCTGGGCAACGCCGCCGGGCTGGGTAAAAACTACCCAGTATTGTTCACCTTTGGTGCGTAGCTGCATCAAATCAAGGCATCAAGCACACACCCTGTTCGGATGAGCCCTGCTTTAATAGGCACAGTGCACATCTTATGCTGTGCCGTTCGCCACCCATTTCGAGGGTTGCCACCTGCTGTGAAAGCGGCCCGCATATTGCTCTACCTGCTCCAACTACCACCCGGAGCCCCGTGCAATGAGCTCACCTACCGAATTCCCGCTTTGCGAAGCCCCGCGCGCTTCCCGCAAGGGCCTGTTGCCCATTGCCATGGTGTTGTTCAGCTTCACATTCTTTACCGGTACGATGTTCGCCGGTGGCAAGCTGGGCATGGCCTTCAACTTTGCCGACATGCTGTGGGTGGCCACGGTCGGCAACACGTTATTGGCTTTGTATGCCGCCACCCTGGCGTTCATCGCGTCACGCAGCGGCCTCAACACCGTGCTGATGGGCCGCTTCTGCTTTGGTGAGGCGGGCAGCCGGCTTTCGGATTTTCTGCTGGGTTTCGCTGAGCTCGGCTGGTACGCCTGGGGCACGGCCACGGTGGCAATCGTGCTGGTCAAGCTGTTGGGGCTGGCAGGGGGCTTTGCCGTGCCCTTGATGGTGCTGTTCGGCTTGGGCTTCAGTATCACGGCCATCATCGGTTTCAAAGGGCTGGACGTGCTATCACGGGTTTCGGTGCCATTGATGTTCGCGCTGCTGCTGGTGTCGATGTACATCGCCACGCGCGATGCCGGTGGGTTTGCCGGCCTGGCCGCGGTGGTGCCGCACGAAACCATGACTTTTTCGGCGGCCGTGACCATGGTATTCGGCACCTTCGCCAGTGGCGCCACCCAAGCCACCAACTGGACGCGCCTGGCGCGCAGCGGGCGGGTGGCGGTGGTGGCCAGCATCGTCGCGTTTCTGCTCGGCAATGGCCTGATGGTGGTCGCCGGGGCCTGGTGCGCGATGGTGTATCAGCAGGCCGACATCGTCGAGGTGATGCTGCTGCAAGGCCTGTCATTCGCGGCCGTGGTGATGTTGTGCCTGAACCTGTGGACGATTCAGGGCCCGACCCTCTACAACGTGTCGGCAGCGGCCTGCCACCTGCTGCGCAGCGAGCGCCGGCGCACCGCGACACTGGTCGCGGCCGGGGTGGGGATCATGCTGGCCATCGGCGGCATGTACGAAATGCTGATCCCGTTCCTGGTGCTGCTGGGCTCGGTGATTCCGCCGGTGGGCGGTGTAATCATGGCCGACTTCTGGTACCGCCACCGCGGCCAGTATCCGGCGCTGGGCGCAACGGCCCTGCCGCGTTACAACCGGGTGGGGCTTTTTGCTTATGCCGTAGGTGCGGTATTGGCGTATGCCTCGCCCTGGGTCGCGCCGCTGGTGGGCATTGCTGCTTCGGCGCTGTGTTACATCGTCATGCTTGAACTGAGCGGGCGGCGCCGGGTGGTAGGCGAGGCGGGTGTCGAGCCGTGAGTCTGGCACTGGATGAAATTCTGCACCTGCCCGGCCTGCAGGAGATGACCGTGCGCGCTGGCGCGCGCAACCTGCAGCGGTGGGTGCGCTGGCCTTATGTAGCCGAGAACGAAGGCATCGCCGAGTGGGTGATGGGCGGCGAGCTGGTGTTCGTTACGGGCATCAACCACCCGCGTGGCGAGGCCAACCTGCTGAGCCTGGTGGAGGACGGCGAGGCCGTGGGCATCGCGGGCCTGGTTATCCTTACCGGTGGTACGTACATCCAGGGTATCCCGGCCAACGTGCTCACGCGTGCCGAGCAACTGGGCTTGCCGTTGATCGAGCAGCCTTATGCGCTGAAGATGGTGGTGGTCACCCACCTGATCGGGACGGCGCTGGTACAAATGACCCAGGTGCGGCGTTCGCGCAACGATATCCTGGGCCAGCTGTTGACCGGTGACTATCCAAGCCTGGCGATCGCCCGGCAACGCGCGGCCCACCTGGCACTGGCGCTGGACGAGCCGCGGCGTCTGCTGGCGCTGCGCTTGTCGGGCGTCGATGGCTTGTTCGAGCGCCATGGGCTGGCCCAGGGGGAGCGGGTGTGGCAAGGCGTTCGCCAGGCCCTGGAAGACCAGTTGGAAGCGTGGAGCCGTGGTAGGCCGGGCACCGTGACCGCGCACTTGCCGGGTGACCTGTTCGTGCTGTTGCTGCCGGACGCTGCCGGCCTGCCAGCCACGCTGGCCGCGCTGCACCGGCAATTGGTCGCTGTGGCCGGGGAGTTGGGCCTGTACATGGGCCTGTCGAGCCGTGCCGAGGAGTGTGCCCACTACCGCCATGCACTCAACGAGGCGCGTCAGGCCTTGGAGGTGGCGCAAAACCTGCGCCCGGCCAACGGCTTTTGCGACTTCAGCGAACTGGGTGTACTGCGCCTGCTGCAAGGTATCGTCGATCGCTCGTTGATCGACGATTTCGTCGCCCAGACACTTGGGCCGTTGATCGCGCCGGGCCGCAAGCATCCCAATACCCTGGTGCATACCCTCGACGCCCTGCTCAAGGAGAATGGCAATGGGCTGAAGGCCGCCCAGCGCTTGGGGCTGCACCGTAATACCATCAACCAACGCATTCAACGCATCGAACAACTGAGTGGCCAGTCCCTGGACGATCCGCTTTTTCGTATGAACGCTTCGGTGGCCATGCTGGTTTGGCGCATGACCGAAGCCCAAGGCAAGGAGTAACGCCATGAACATCATCAATGCACGCCTGCGGGGCAAGGCTGGCTTGTTTCGCATCGAACTGAACGGCGACCGCATCGCCAGTATCCAGCCCCAGAGCGGTACGGTGGCACCAGGGGCCAGCGATGACCTGGATGCCGGGCAGAACCTGGTGGTAGCCCCCTTCGTCGAGCCGCACATCCACCTCGACGCCACCCTCACTGCCGGCCAGCCGAAGTGGAACATGAGTGGCACCTTGTTCGAAGGCATCGAGCGCTGGGCCGAACGCAAGGAAATCACCACCCACGAAGACATCAAGACCCGCGCCACCAAGACCATCGGCATGTTGGTCGACCACGGCATTCAGCACGTACGCACCCATGTCGACGTCACCGACCCCAAGCTCACCGCGCTCAAGGCCATGGTCGAGGTGCGTGAAGAGGTGCGCCACCTGGTCGACCTGCAAATCGTCGCCTTCCCCCAGGAAGGCATCGAGTCGTACGCCAACGGCCGGGCGCTGATGACCGAAGCAGTTGCCATCGGCGCCGATGTGGTCGGTGGTATTCCGCATTTCGAGAACACCCGCGACCAGGGCGTGTCGTCGGTCAAATTCCTGATGGACCTGGCCGAGCGCACCGGCTGCCTGGTGGATGTGCACTGCGACGAAACCGACGACCCGCAGTCGCGCTTCCTCGAAGTGCTGGCCGAGGAGGCCCGCGTGCGGGGCATGGGCGCCCGGGTCACGGCCAGCCACACCGTGGCGATGGGCTCTTACGACAACGCCTACTGCTACAAGCTGTTCCGTTTGCTCAAGATGTCGGGCATCAACTTTGTGTCGTGCCCGACCGAGAGCATTCACCTGCAAGGGCGTTTCGACAGCTACCCCAAGCGCCGCGGGGTAACGCGCGTGGCGGAAATCGACCGCGCGGGCATGAACGTGTGTTTTGGCCAGGACTCCATCGTCGACCCGTGGTACCCGCTGGGCAACGGCAACATCCTGCGCATCCTCGAGGCCGGGCTGCACATCTGCCACATGCTCGGCTATGAAGACTTGCAACGCTGCCTGGACCTGATCACCGACAACAGTGCACGTACGCTCAACCTGGGGGATCGCTATGGCATCGAGGTCGGGCGGCCAGCGAACCTGCTGTTGCTGTCGGCGCCGGATGATTACGAGATGGTCCGCAGCCAAGGGTACGCGCTGGTGTCGGTGCGCAATGGCAAGGTGCTGATGCGACGTACACCTTCGCAGGTCGAACGCTTGGCCTGACCCCGCTACAGGCTTCAATCGAACGCCCCGCAGGCTTTGGCCTGGCGGGGCGTTTTGCATTCTGCGTGACGCTACTTGACGACTGCCGTACGCGTTTCCCACTCGACATTGTCATTTCCAGCGCCTCACATGCGATAAGCCGTGATTATTCCATGTGATTTAGCACTTGAAATACCCTCGCCGCGCAGTCAAAATTGGCATGTAATTACATGTTACGTACCATGGTACAAAATCGTAGGAGCAAGCATGGCCCGGGGCGGTATCAACAAGGTGGTGGTGCAGCAGGCGCGTCAGGCTCTGATCGCCCGTGGCGAGAACCCCAGCATCGATGCAGTACGCATCGAGCTGGGGAATACGGGCTCGAAAAGCACCATTCACCGCTACCTGAAAGAGCTCAACGAGCAGCAGGCCGTGGCTAAGGCAGGGCCCGCAGGGTTGAGCGAGACGCTTGGGCGCTTTGTCGGGCAGTTGGCCAGCCAACTGCAGGAAGAAGCGGACGCGCGCATCGAAGAGGCCGAAGCTGTTTTCACCCAGCAGCGCGAGCAGCTTGAAGGGCAGTTGCAGCTGGCCCAGCAGGCCCTGGCTGCGGGCCACCAGCAACAGCAGATACAGGCCGCTGCACTGGCCGCCGAGTCGGAAAAACTGCTTTCGACCCAGAGCACTTTGCAGGCAGAACAACTGCGCAGCGCCAGCCTCAACCAGGCATTGGGCGAGTTGCAGGTGCGCCTGGGCGACAAGGAAGAGCAGGTGCGCTCACTGGAAGACAAGCATCGCCACGCCCGCGATGCGCTGGAGCATTACCGCAGCGCTAGCCGTGAGCAGCGCGAGCAGGAGCAACGCCGCCACGAGGCGCAGCTGCAGCAACTGCAAGTAGAAATACGCCAACTGCAGCAGGGCATGATCGTCAAGCAGGATGAACTGACCAGACTGCACCGCGATAACGAGCGCTTGTTGGGCGAACACCGGCAGGCCAGCAACGACCGCAAGGCGCGTGACGAACTGCTGGAGCAGCGTGACGCGCAGATCCAGGGCTTGCGCACGATCCTGGCCCAGGCCCAAGGCGCCAGTGAGGAGATGCGCCGGCAACTGGACGTGCAAACGCAGTTGCTTGACGCCAAGCGCGAGCAGCACGCCGAACAGGTGCGCCAGGTGCAGCATCTGGAGGCTGAGCTACTGGAGCGCGATGAGGCGCTGAAGACCTGCCACACGCAATTGAGTGAACACACCCAAGCCAAATAAGCCCTTAGATAAATCAAACTTCCTCGGGCGGGTGCTTTCTTCCGTAGACCTTCACAGGAGACAGTGCCATGCATACGCCAGGACCAAAGCAAACCCCGGAGAAGGGGCCTCACTCGTCCGATCACGCGGATAAAAAGGAAGACTTGGGTTTTGACCCTGACTCGCCAGATCTGGACGACCCCCAGGTAGACCCGCAAGGCCCGGCCATCGCGCCCCGGGACGTCGAGAAAGACCAGTGAGCTACGGGGCCGCCGAGCGGCCCCGCATTCACCGTGGTTAGCCTTGCGATTGCTTAGCGGCTTCCACGCCCGAAGAGGACAGCTTGATCGGGTAGTGCAGGCTGACTTGGTGGTTGCCATCGACAGCGACGCTGCCGTCGTGAATCAATCCGTCGTCCTGAAGCGTCTTGAGCATGCCGGCTACCACTTTTTCACCCCGGTAGTTGTCCAGCACTTCCTTGCCCAGCCCCTCAGGGTGGGCGTGCAGCAGACGGGTCAACACTTCAGCGCGCAATGCATCATTAGTCATGTCTGGCCTCACTTGCCGTGTTTGGCCTGAAGCGCCTTGGCATGCTCCAGGTGCTGTTCGAGTTTAGGCAGTGTGTCGCTGGCGAATGCCTTCAGTTCAGCCTTGTCGGACGATGCGGCTTCTTTCTTGAACAGTTCGACGGCCTTTTCATGGGCGTCGACCTGGTTGTTGATGTAGGACTTGTCGAAGGATTCTTCACGCCATTCCAGGATCATCTTCTTGACCTTGTCGGTCAGTGCCGCCTCATCGGGCACCGAAATGTCCAGCTTGCGGGCAATGTCGCCGAGTTTCTGGTTGGCCTGGGTATGGTCGGTGACCATCTGCTGGGCGAACGCTTTGATGTCGGCATTCTGGCTTTTCTCCTTGGCCAGGTTGCCCGTTACCACTTCGGCGATGCCCGCTTCGGTCGCCGCGTCGACGAAATCATCGGAACTCGCTGCCATTGCATGCACCGACGCCAGGCCCAGCGCCATGGATAGCCCCACGCGCTTGATGAACAGACTGCTCATGCTTCACTCCTTAACCGTTGGCGCGACTTCAGTGTCGCGTACGGTTGAGCATGCGCAGGCGCTAAAGGTTTAAAGTTTTTCCCGACTGGCGCTCACCTCGCCAGCAAGGTTGAACGTTGAGCGAGGGCAGGGCTCAACACATTCAAAGCAGGCAGCGAGGAGCCACGCACATGAGCATTGACCGCAGCATCCCCGAGCTTGAGGCCTGGTACGCCCAGTATGACGATGTCAGTTACCGGCGCGAGTCGCCGGACGCCTACCATCATGAGCTGGTGCGCACGGCCGAAGCCCTGCGCGACGATGGCGCCATCGACTGGGATGACTGGTTGCAACTCAAGGCGATGGCCGACCAGGCGCACATCAACGCGCTCGCAGATGCGGTGCGGGCGCATGTGGAAGACCCGGACGCATGAAAGCGCTGAAGATCGCCACCTTCAATATCAACGGTATTCGCAGTCGGCTACCGGCTTTGATTGCCTGGCTGGAGCGAGAAAAGCCTGACATCGCCTGCCTGCAGGAGCTGAAAGCGCCCGATCAGCAGTTCCCCCGCGACGCGCTCGAAGCCGTGGGTTACGGCTGTTTGTATCAGGGGCAACCTTCGTGGAACGGCGTTGCCATTCTCGCCCGTGACAGCGAGCCGCTGGAAGTGCGCCGCGGCCTCCCAGGCATGGAGGTGGATGAGCAGAGCCGCTACCTGGAGGCCGCCGTGCAAGGGCTGGTCATCGGCTGCCTGTACCTGCCCAACGGCAACCCGCAACCCGGGCCAAAGTTCGACTACAAGCTGCGCTGGTTCGAATGCCTGATCGAACATGCAGCCCGCTTGCGCGCGAGTGAGCACCCGGTGTTGCTGGCGGGAGACTTCAACGTCGTGCCCACCGATTTCGACATCTATAACCCGCGCTCCTGGCTCAAGGACGCGCTGCTGCAGCCTGAGTCCCGAGACTGCTACCAGCGCTTGCTAAGCCAGGGCTGGACCGATGCGCTACGCCATTTGCACCCGGACGAGCGGGTCTATACCTTCTGGGACTACTTTCGTAACCACTGGCAGCGTAATGCCGGGTTGCGTATCGACCATCTGCTGCTCAACCCGGAACTTGCGCCTTACCTCAAGGCCGCCGGGGTAGATGCCTGGGTGCGCAACGAACCCAAGGCCAGCGACCATGCCCCGGTGTGGATCGAACTGGCGTCACGCAAGCGGCGCTGAACTATAGTGATAAGCGGCGAACGCGGGATCGCAAGGGAATAGAATGTGCGCAGCCAGGCAACAGGATGATGAAGGGCACCTCGCGGTAACCAGCGAGGGCCGTGCCGTGGGGCTGTTCCGCCTGGTCCTGGCGTTCATGGTAGTGGTGATGTTGGCTTTCGTGGTGGTGGAGGGCTGGCGCATCTGGCGCGACTACCGCCATGCCTTCAGCAACGCCGAGAACATGGTGACCAACCTCGCCCGCGCCACGGCCCAACATGCCGAAGACGCCATACGCCAGGTGGATGTAGTGACCGCATCCTTGGCCGAACGCCTGGAAGGTGACGGCTTCGAGCATATGGATCGCCCGCGGCTGCATGCCTTGCTGGCCCAGCAAAAGGCGCTGATGCCGCAGTTGCATGGGCTGTTCGTGTATGGCCCCGATGGCAACTGGCTGGTCACCGACCAGGCGGCCATACCGCCCAATGCCAACAATGCCGACCGCGACTATTTCGTTTATCACCGCACCCATGCCGATCACCAGGTACGCATCGGCTCGGTGGTGCGCAGCCGCTCGACGGGCGACCTGATCATCCCCATCTCCCGGCGCCTGGAGTATGGCGATGGGCGTTTTGCCGGGGTATTGCTGGGCACCATCAAGGTGGACTGGTTCGTGCGCTACTACGGCGATTTCAAGATCGACGAGCGTGGCGCGCTGGTACTGGCCAAGCGCGACGGCACCATTCTGGTTCGGCGGCCGTTCGTTTCCAGGATGGTGGGGCGGACACTGGCCAACAGCGATATCTTTCGCAACCACTTGCCCTATGCCAGCGAAGGGGTGGCCGAGGCGGTGGCGGTAGTGGATGGCACGCCACGGCTGTATGCCTACCGGGCCCTGTCGAGTTACCCGCTGGTGGTCGAAGCCGGGCTTTCCCGGGAGTCCATCGTGGCACCGTGGCGGCACGATGCGATCAAGTCGGTGGCTGCCTTGCTGCTGCTGTTGGTGGGGTTGGCGGCGTTTGGCGGGGTTGTCTTGCGCCAGCTGCGCGAGCGCATTGTCATCGAGCGTGCGCTGCACCAGGCGCACCAGACTTTGCGCTCACTGGCGCTGACCGACAGCCTGACCGGGCTTGGCAATCGTCGGCGGCTGGACGCGGTGCTCGCACCGGAGCTACGGCGGGCACGCCGGCAGGGGCACTCGGTGGCGCTGGTGATGCTCGACCTGGACTACTTCAAGGCTTACAACGACCGTTATGGGCACCTTGCCGGGGATCAGTGCCTGCAGCGTTTCGCCGAGCTGTTGCAACAGGCATTGAGGCGCCCGGCGGACTTGGCGGTGCGCTACGGCGGCGAGGAGTTCACGCTGCTGATGCCCGACACTGATGGGCCGGGCGCCGAATTGGTCGTTCAGGCGCTGCAGCAGCTGCTGCGCCGGCATGTGATCGAGCATGGCGGCAGCCCATTGGGGCGCGTGTCGTTCAGCGCTGGGATTGCGATCGGCGACCTGGCCCGCGACACGATCACCGCCGAACGCCTGATGGCGGCGGCGGACGGGGCGTTGTATCAGGCCAAGCGGCAGGGCCGGGACCGTTACTGCCTGGCGGATAGCGTGGCGGCAGGTGTAGACCCCTGAACTGACATGACAGCAAGGGTGCGCAGCTCAGTCGATACGCAGGCGCATCGCGCAGCGGCCCTTGAGCCCGTGGGCAGCTTCGCTGGCCAGAATCTGCCGCAGCCGCGCGCGCAGCAGGCCTTCGTCAAGGGTTTCGAAGCCATAGCGTCTGTAGAACGGCGCATTCCAGGGCACGTCGGCAAAGGTGGTCAAGGTCAGTTCCCGGGCGCCTGATGCGCGGGCCACCGTGACCAACTGATCGAGCAGCTTGCGCCCGATACCTTGCCCTTGCGCCTCACGGCGCACGGAGATCTCATGAATGTGCAATGCCTGTTGCTCATACCCTGCGCACGCAAAACCCAGAATCTGTCCGGTGTCAGCCTCGGCCAGCCAGCTTGCACCGCCGTCGACGCAGGCCTGATGGGTGGTGATGTCCAGCACATCACCTGCAGCCAGCCAGGCCAGCGCCGGCAGGCTGGCGAAAGCCTGAGCGGCTGATCGCTCGACCTCGGCAAGCCTGGGGATGTCACGGGTAAGGGTAGGGCGTATAAGCACAAGTCGGTCCTGCAAGCCGTCGGGTGGGTGGGCGTCAGTCTGCCGCCGCCACCTGCGGCTGCAGCTGCCAGCGCACCGAGCTTACACCCTTTTCCAGGCTTACCCGGCTGACCAGCCGCTCCAGTTGCGCCGGCGCCTGCGGGTTGCCAAGCAGCTCGGCGCGTACTTCAAGACGCGCCGGGTTGGGCAGGTCCTCACTGTGCAGCGACTGCAGGCGCAGCTCAGGGTCGCCCAGGCTGTGCAGCATCAGGCTGCGCACCTGGATTTCGTCCTCGGCGCGGCACACCACGCGCACCTCGAAGCGTTGTTCCACCTCAGTGGCCGGCACGATGTCCTGGCGGTCCAGGCGCTGGGCGATATCACGCAGCAGGATGTTGGCGCACAACACCGCCAGGCTGCCCAGGGTGGCCTCCAGCAGCAGGCCAAGGCTGCACAGTACGCCAACGGCGGCCGTGCACCAGAGGGTGGCGGCGGTGTTCAGGCCGCGCACGTTGAAGCCGTCGCGCATGATCACGCCGCCGCCCAGAAAGCCGATGCCCGACACCACATAGGCAGCAACGCGCGAGGCATCGTTGGCGGCCATGCCCGGCACTGCCTGGGTCATCAGCACGAACAGACAGGCACCGGTACTGACCAGTGCATTGGTGCGCAGGCCGGTCAGGCGTTGACGCAGTTGACGCTCGGCGCCGATGAGTGCGCCCAGCAGCAGGGCGACGCTGACGCGCAGCAGAAAGACTTTCCAATCCATAGCAAACCTCTTCCACGGGCACAGGCCCGCATGAACGCCATCACGTGTTGGCGTGGTTGAATAACCAGAAAATGCGCAGGGCCACAAAGGGTAGGGGAAAGAGGAAGGCTTCAGCCAGGAAGGCTGGAGAAAACCACCATCACACCATGACGGCGAGACAGTGGCAGGACACTGCCGGACTAGCTCGCCAAGTGGGCCTGTCGCAAGCGACTGGGGCTACTGTCCAATGCAGGACTCCTGTTCAGGGATGCGAAATTGCGTCGCGGACCTTACGCCGCGAGGTAGACGAGGTCAAGGGCAAAAACATGACAACGGCTTCATCCAGAAAGTGCCTACAGCCCGTCACGGCTTCATGGAAAAAAAAGCCGGCAGTCGTTACCCTTGCGCCTTCCCTTGATACTGCCCGGGCCCTTACATGCTGTTCAATCTCGCCGTGCTGTTCGGCACACTGGTGGCCATGGAGGGCGTTGGCACGCTGGCTCACAAGTACATCATGCATGGCTGGGGCTGGTGGCTGCATCGCTCGCACCACGAGCCGCACCTGGGCATGCTCGAGACCAACGACCTCTACCTGGTGGCGCTGGGGCTGATCGCCGCCGGGCTGGTGGCGCTGGGCAAAGGCGGGTATGCACCGCTGCAATGGGTGGGCGGGGGAGTGGCAGGGTACGGCGTGCTGTATGTGCTGGCCCACGATGGCGTGTTCCATCGCCACTGGCCGCAGAAACCGCGGCCGGTCAATCGCTACCTCAAGCGGCTGCATCGCGCCCATCGTCTGCACCATGCGATCAAGGGCCGCAAGGGCACTGTGTCGTTCGGCTTCTTCTACGCCCCCCCGCTCAAGGTGCTGAAGCGCCAATTGCACAGCCGTCGCGTCCGGCCCTGACCTCAGTTGACCGGCTCGCCTTTGGCCTCTGCCGTGGTTGCGCCGTGCCCACGGCTTACCCACCAGCCAAAGCCGGCTGCGGTAAAGAACATGATCAGGCTGTAAAGCGCCGCCGGCACCGCCATGGTCGGGTTGTTCAGCAGCGAAGGGCTCAACGCCAAGGCGATCGCCAGGGTGCCGTTGTGGATGCCGATTTCCATGCCGATGGCGATGGCTTGGCGCTTGGGAATGTTCAGCAGCCGCGGCACCCAGTAGCCCACCGACAGGCTCAGCAGGTTGAACAGCAGGGCGGCCAAGCCGACTACCGGGGCGTACGCCAGCACGGTCTGCCAATCCTTGGCCAAGGCCAGCACGATGGTGAAGGCCAGAAACAGCGCCGCCACCAGCTTCATGGGCTTTTCCATGCGTGCAGCGAAGCCCGGTGCAAAACGACGGATCAACATGCCCAACGCCACCGGCAGCAGCACAATCGCGAACACCTGCATGACCTTGGCGAACTGCAAGGGGATGGCCTGGTCCGACGCCATGAACCAGCCCAGTGACAGGTTCACCAGCAGCGGCATGGTAAGGATCGCGATCAACGAGTTGACCGCCGTCAGGGTGATGTTCAACGCCACATCACCGTGGGCCAGATGGCTGAACAGGTTGGCCGTGGTGCCGCCCGGCGAGGCGGCCAGCAGCATCAGCCCCACCGCCAGGGCAGACTCCAGGCCAAAGCCGTTGGCGATCAGGAAGCACACCAGTGGCAACAACAGAATCTGGCAGGCCAGGCCAATTACCACCGGCTTGGGGTATTTCACCACCCTGGCAAAATCGGCCAGGGTCAGTGACAGCCCAAGGCCGAGCATGATGATGCCCAATGCCAAGGGCAGGAAGGCGGTAAGCAGGGGCGAGGCAGTCATGGAGGGCTCTCGGGTCAAGGCGTCGTACGAAGGATTCCGAGAAGTGTAGGCCGCGCTGTATTGATAGCTAATTGCAAAGCGCCATCTCTTGGTAACCTTTTGTTACCGAACTGGTCGCCTGCAGCGTCTGCATGCCGCGTTGCGAAGGGCGTGCCGGCGCAGTAGCATGCGCGCTTTTACCAAGGATTAGCCTGTCATGCCGTTTCAGCAAGGTCTGCTTGCCACGCCGGTGCCGGCCCATGCCCGCCACCTGTTCTTCACGCTGCACTCCCCCGAAGCGTTGCCCGCTGCACTCGACGCCTTGCTGCCGCAGGTCGATGGCGAACAGCTGATCCTTGGCGTCGGCGCACCCTTGGCCAAGGCCTTGGGCCGTGAAGTCCCGGGCTTGCGTGCCTTCCCGCTGCTGGATGCTGCGGTCGAGAACCCAAGTACCCAGCACGCCCTGTGGCTTTGGCTGCGGGGTAACGAGCGGGGTGACTTGTTGCTGCGCGCCCAGGCCCTGGAGCAAGCGCTGGCACCGGCACTGCACTTGGCTGACTGCATCGACGGCTTCCTGCACCGGGGCGGGCACGACCTGACCGGCTATGAAGACGGCACCGAAAACCCGGTGGACGAAGAGGCTGTGCAAGCGGCCATCCTCGACGCTGGCCAGCCCGGCCTCAGTGGTTCCAGCTTTGCCGCGTTCCAGTTGTGGAAGCATGACCTGACGTACTTCAAGTCGCTGCCCCAGGCAGACCAGGACAACATCATCGGCCGCCGCCTGGCAGATAACGAAGAACTCGACGACGCCCCGGCATCCGCACACGTCAAGCGTACCGCCCAGGAAAGCTTCGAACCTGAAGCGTTCATGGTCCGTCGTTCGGTCGCCTGGGCCGACGCGCGAGGCGCAGGCCTTGCCTTCGTTGCCCTGGGCCACAGTTTCGATGCCTTCGAAGTGCAACTGCGGCGCATGAGCGGCCTGGAAGACGGCATCATCGATGGCCTCTACCGTTTCAGCCGGCCACTGACCGGCGGCTACTACTGGTGCCCACCTCTGGGTGATACCGGCCTGGACCTGCGCCTGCTGCTGCAGGCCTGATCGCTAAACATCCAGATACAGAATCACTCGCCGGCGCAGGGTAGAGCGGCTAGCCTTGAAAGTTTCCGATTCATGACGGGAGCTTTTCCATGTACGCACGTCGTGATGTCCTGCGCGCCAGCGCAGCTTTGGGGCTGCTGGCCGCAAGCCCCTGGTTGCACGCTGCCGCACCCAGCGGGCTAATGACCCGCAAGATCCCGTCCACCGGTGAAGCCCTGCCGGTGATTGGTGCCGGTACCTCTGGCAGTTTCGAGGTCGAAGCCGACACTGCCGAATACCAACAGCTGGCCACGGTGCTCAAGGCCTTCTTCCAGGGTGGCGGCAGGGTCATCGACACCTCGCCCAACTATGGCGGCGCCGACAGTATCCTTGGCCAATTACTGGAAGAAGGCGGTTGGCGCCGGCAGTGCTTCCTTGCCACCAAGATCGCCGCTGACAGCCTCGCCGATGCGCAAGCGCAGTGGGCCGGCAGCCTTCGCAGCCTGCGCACCGACAAGGTCGAACTGCTGCAGATCCACAACCTGCGCGATTGGCAGACCCAGCTGCCCTATGCCCGTGAACTCAAGCAACAGGGCAAGACCCGCTACGTCGGCATCACCCACTACCTGAACAGCGGCCAGGATGAAGTCGCCAGGATCGTGCGCAGCGAGCCCTTGGATTTCATCCAGATCAACTATTCGGTCAATGCGCCACATGCCGCGCGCGAACTGCTGCCGCTGTGCCAGGACAAGGGCGTTGCGGTGCTGATCAACCGGGCGTTCGACGATGGCCGGCTGTTCGCCAAGGTCAAGGGCCAGCCCTTGCCTGGCTGGGCTACAGAGGCAGGCATCGGCAGTTGGGCGCAGCTGTTTCTCAAGTTCGCCATCAGCCACCCGGCAGTAACTACGGTCATACCCGCCACCAGCCGCCCGGATCGCCAGCTCGATCAGCTCAAGGCCGGGCACACGCCGCTGCTCAGCCAGGCGCAGCAACAGGCGCTGATAGAGCAGTTTGCCTGACGCCATGCAAGGCTGGCGGCGGCGCCTGGGCAACGGCTTGAACCTTCAACCAGGTGAAGGGCCCGCAGTGCTTGCCGGGCTGTCGTTGTTCTACCTGCTGTTCACCGGTTACTTCATGCTGCGCCCGGTGCGCGAGACCATGGGCGTGGCCGGTGGCGTGGACAACCTGCAGTGGCTGTTTACCGGCACCTTCGTTGCCACCCTGGCGTGCCTGCCGCTGTTTGGCTGGCTGGCGTCGAAAGTGCGGCGGCGGCATATCCTGCCGTGGACCTATGGCTTTTTCACCAGCAACCTGCTGCTCTTCGCTGTGCTCTTTGCCCGTGATCCAGACGGTCTGTGGACGGCACGGGCGTTCTACATCTGGCTGTCGGTGTTCAACCTGCTGACCATCTCGCTGGCCTGGAGCGTGCTTGCCGACCTGTTTTCCACCGAGCAAGGCAAACGCCTGTTCGGTCTGCTGGCGGCCGGTGCCAGCCTGGGCGGGCTCAGTGGGCCGATCCTGGGCACCGTGCTGGTGGGGCCGCTGGGGCATGCCGGCCTGCTGGTACTGGCGGGCCTGTTCTTGCTCGGCAGCACTGGCGCAACGCTGTACTTGCAGCACTGGCGGGCCCGTCATCCACTGCCGGCGCACCTGCAGCGCTCGTCGTCGAAACCCTTGGGTGGCAACCCGTTCGCCGGCGCCACGGCGGTACTGCGCTCTCCCTATCTGCTAGGTATCGCGCTGTTCGTGATACTGCTGGCCAGCGTCAGCACGTTCCTGTACTTCGAACAGGCGCGCATCGTCAGCGAGACCTTCACCGACCGCACACGGCAAACCCAGGTGTTCGGCCTGATCGACACCGTGGTCCAGGCCTTGGCGATCCTCACCCAGGTGTTCCTGACCGGACGCCTGGCCCGAAGGATGGGCGTGGGGGTGCTGCTGGTGGCGGTGCCGTTGGTAATGGCTGCAGGTTTTGTCTGGCTGGCACTGGCGCCGGTGTTCGCCGCCTTCGTCGTGGTGATGGTGGTGCGCCGGGCCGGTGAGTATGCGCTGGTGCGGCCTGGGCGCGAGATGCTGTTCACGGTCCTGTCGGCAGAGGACAAGTACAAGGCCAAGAACTTCATCGACACGGTGGTCTACCGCGGCGGTGACGCCCTGAGCGGTTGGGTCAAGCGGGCACTGGACGTGATGGCCGAGCATCCGCAACTGGCGATGCTGATGGGGGCCGCGATAGCCCTGGGGTGGGCGGCGACCGGCGGCTGGCTGGGGCGGCGGCAGGCGCGGCTCGATACAACGGATACCGAGTGAGCCAGACGTCCCTTGGTGCACCAAATATGCAGCTGCCGCTTATTTAATGCCACCGGTCCGAACCTGTCGCAATAAAACGAATCCCTCCATATCGCCGAACTCCGAACCTATGTACGGCACAGTGCCGTGCTTCCTGAAGTCATATGAGGTTTCACGACCATGGCTAACAAAGAGAACAGCCGCACCGGCACCCAGGGCAAGGAAGGCAGCCAAGGCGGCAGCAAGAACCCGGGCAACTTCGCCAACGACCGCGAGAAGGCCTCTGAAGCGGGGCGTAAAGGTGGCCAGTCTTCGGGGGGCAACATGCCCCACGACACCAGCCGTAAAGGCGGCCGTTCGTAATTGAGGAATTCGCAGTGCCGGGGCGACCTGGCACTGCAATTGAACACAACGGAGGACTTCCCATGCGATTGACTCATTGGGTCGCCCTGGTGGGCGCCATGACCCTGATGGGTGGTTGTTTCGACCGAGACAACAATCACCCCGGCAAAGACGCCGACCCCAGTAAGCCATCGTTGCAAATGCAAAAACCGGATGATCTGCCAGCGCCGCAGCCTGCGCCTGACCCCGAGCCTATGCCGGGGCAAAAACCGGCCCAATAAGTTCAGAGGAGCTCGGCATGACGGTCATTACCCGCAAGGCCGCTGCTGATGCAGGGGCTCGCGCAGCACACCTGAGCCTGCAACACCGCTACCAGAATCTCCTGGAAGGCCCGGACGCCACAAGCGCCGCTTGGTTGAGTGAACAAATCGCGCGCGTAGAACACTGGCCGGACGATTTGCCTGACACCCCCGCACAGCTCCCTGCCTGGAGCGATCATCATGCCGGCGAAGTCGCCAAGGCCTATGCCGACTACCTGCAGCAACGCCGCCAAGGTGCGCCACGCCACTTCTTCAGCAACCGCGCCCATGCCCTGTGGTTTCTGCAGCAGGTTGCACCCACCAAGGCGGTGGACGGTGCCTGGCTGCACGGCACGTTGCAGCACTGGCGCGACCCCCGTTACCACGGGCTGATCCGCACCTACCTGGAAGAGCTGGGTAATGGCGACCCGCGTTGCAACCATGTGCTGATCTACCAGCGGCTGCTGAGCCGCCTAGGCTGCCTGGAACTGCCGCAACTGGATGACCAGCGCTACTTGCAAGGTGCCGTGCAACTGGCCCTTGGGCAGCACGGTGACGCATTCCTGCCGGAGGTGCTGGGGTACAACCTGGGTTACGAGCAACCGCCGCTGCATTTGCTGATTACCACCTATGAACTGGCGGAGCTGGGCATCGACGGCCATTACTTTCAGCTGCATGTCACCATCGACAACGCCGCCAGCGGCCATGCCCAGCTGTCCATCCAGGCGTTACGGCAACTGTGCCCGGCACAGGACGCACAGCACTTCTACCAACGGGTGCGGCGCGGCTACCGGTTGAACGACCTGGGCACTCCAGCGAGCGCATTGGTCGCCGAGTTCGACCTGCAGGCACAGCTGTTCGCAGCGCTGGAGCGCAAGCGCCAATATGGCCAGTTCATGCATTCCGACCATTGCCGTTTGCAAAAGCGCACCATCAATCAATGGCTGGCCGAGCCCGGCGCCATGCCAGCCTTCGTCGATGCGCTGCAGGCCCAAGGGTGGATCCGGCGCGGGGAGAACCCGGTAAACAGCCGCTGGTGGCAACTGATCGACGGACCTGCTGCGGCCATGTTCGGCGTATTCACGGCCTACGAGAAGCAGTTGTGGCACGACTGGATCGCTGACGACTGGCAGGCGCCTGTCCGGCGCGTCATGCCGGGTAGCTGGGACATCAACGTGTCGGCCGATGACAGGCCCATGGTCAGCCAGCGCCCAGAGACTGTGGAAGCCCTGGTGCAGCGCATGGCCGGCAACCGTCACGCGTCGCCGGAGGGGTTGTTGGCCACTCAGGCCTTCGTCAATGCCACTGGCCTGGTTCAAGAAGGATGTCAGTGATGATGTTAGACCCAGAGCAAGCCCAGGCAGACCTGGCACTGCTGCAGCTAGGCAAGCGCTTGCGTGCGGACGGTTACCGCTTCACCTGTGTAACCCCCGCCACCCATGCACGCAACAACGCCCGTGATAGCGCCCGGCAGGCCAGCAACTTGCGCGACGTGTTCGGCTGGAGCCGGCCGTTTGCGCCTTCGTTGCTTTCGGCCGACGAATTGCAAGCGTTGCAGCATGCGCAGGTGCTGGAGCAGCGCGGTGAACTGCTGGCCAGCAAGGTGCGTTGGTCGAGCCTGGACGACCTGCTGCTGGTGCATTCGGCGTACCCCACACACGCCAGTGACGCGGTGTTCTTCGGCCCCGACAGCTACCGCTTTGCCCAGGTCATTCATGACCATCTGCAACGCTGCCCGGATCGCGTGGAACACGCGGTCGATATTGGCTGCGGCAGTGGCGTGGGGGCATTGCTCATCGCCCGCGCCGCCCCCCATGCACAGGTCAGCGCGCTGGACATCAACCCGCTGGCGTTGCGCTATACCGCCATCAACGCGGCCTTGGCGGGCATCAGCAATGTGTCCGTGGAGCCGAGTGATTTGCTTTACGGCGTTACCGGCACCTTCGACCTGATCGTGGCCAATCCGCCCTACATGCTCGACCTCAACGCGCGCACCTACCGCCACGGTGGCGGGGCGCTGGGCGCCGAGCTGTCACTGCGCATCGTCGAACAGGCCCGGGAACGCCTGAGCATGAGGGGCACCTTGTTGCTCTACACCGGGGTGGCGATTGTCGAAGGCCGGGACGCGCTGCTCGAGGCTGTTCGCTTGCGCCTGGCGGGCCCGCAATTCTCCTGGGTATACCAGGAGATCGACCCCGACGTGTTTGGCGAACAGCTTGACGAACCCGGCTATGAACACGTCGAGCGCATTGCCGCCGTTGCGCTTACCGTCACCCGTAACGGTTGAAGCATGGCCCTGCCTTGTACGTTTGGCATCGAGGAGGAATACCTGCTGGTGGACCTGGCTACCGGCAAGGTGCCGGCGATGCCTGCCTCGAGCCTGGTCAGGCAGTGTCGTGAAGTACTGGGGCAGCATTTTGCCCAGGAGATGTTCCGCAGCCAGATAGAAGTCGCCTCTCCCGTGTTCGCCAACCTGTTCGAGGCGCGCGAGTTCTTCTTGCAGGCCCGGCAGCGATTGAGCGAGGTGCTGGCGGCACAAGGCATGGGCCTGTATGGCGCGGGCAGCCACCCGAATGCAGCCTGGCTGCGGCACAAGCCTGCGCCGTGCGTGCACTACCGCCAGTTGTTCGACGACTACCAGCACGTGGCGCGGCGCAGCCTGCTCAATGGCTTGCATGTTCACGTGGGGGTGCCGGCGGACTGCGACCGCATGCAATTGATCAATCGGCTGGTGCACTGGTTGCCGCTGCTGCTGGTTCTCAGTACATCCTCGCCCTTGTGGCTGGGCCAGGGTACCGGCTACATGAGCTATCGGCGGGTCATTTGTGGCGAGTGGCCGCACATGGGGTTGCCCGAGCCGCTGGCCGACTGGTCTGCCTATGAACGCTACCGGGCCTTGCTTCAGCGCACCGGCTCGTTAGCTGCTGACGGTGACTTCTGGTGGGCCATCCGACCGTCGCGACGTTTCCCCACCGTCGAGCTGCGTATCTGTGATGGCTGCCCCTGCCTTGAGGACGCTTTGAGCATCGCCGGGGTGTTTCGCCACTTGGTGGAGCACAGCGTGCAGCCAAGGCAAGCGCGCGCACCCCTCAACCGGGAGTTGCGCTGGGTCGCGCAGGAGAATTACTGGCGCGCCCTGCGCTACGGCCGCCAAGGCCAGTTCATTGGTACCCAGCAGCAACAGCCGGTCACGGCCGAAGGCTGGCTGGCGCAGTTGCAGGGGCAGTTCCCCGTCGACACCGTGGACGCCGAACGCGCCTTCGAGCATGCCCGGCGTATCCTGCGTGAGGGCACCAGTGCCGACCGACAGCTAGAATGCCTGGGGCAGGCGTGCGCCGCCGGGAAGAACGCTACCGAAGCGCTACAGGCCGTGGTCGAGCAGGTGATCAGGCAAGGGCATACGCAACGGTAGCCGGGGCTTGCAATTCGCCAGGGTTGTCCGAAAATGGCCGCGCCCTTTGCAGCCACCCGGACCCCCTGCGCCATGATGCTGATCAAGCAATTCCCCGACATTTCCCTGGATGACACGCTGTTCGTCTTCGCCCTCGAGGCCGAGGCTGGCACTGTGTTTGCCGAGGTGAACACTGTGTTCACTGGCATCGGCAAGGTCAATGCTGCCATCGCGCTGACCAAGGCCATCGCCCAGCGCAAGCCCAAGCTGATCGTCAACCTGGGTTCGGCCGGCAGCCAGGGCCATGGCAAGGGTGAAGTGGTGTGCTGCACCCGTTTCGTCCAGCGCGACATGGATGTCACGCCGCTGGGCTTCGCCCGCTACGAGACGCCACTGTCGGACATCCCCGTTCTGCTCGAACACGGCGAGCCAATCCCAGGGCTTGCCCTTGAAACCTGCGGCACAGGTGACAATTTCGAGACCAGCCACGGCAAGGCACCTTACGATGTGGTCGACATGGAGGCTTACGTACTGGCACTGATCGCCCGCAGCGAAGGCATTCCATTCGTCTGCCTCAAGTACATTTCCGACGATGCCGGCAGCGAAGCCGCAGACGATTGGTCGGTGCAAGTGCACCTGGCCGCCGAGGCCTTCAAGCGCGTGCTGTTCAGCTAAGCACCGAGTCGCTGCCCGCCGCAGGGCAGCCTGACTAAACCTTCCCAGCGCGCCGCAGTCACTTCAAGTAGAGGCTCCGATAGGCGCAGGGCTGGAGGGAGGTGACTTAACCATGGCAAGGGCAATCTGGAAGGGCGCGATCAGTTTCGGGCTGGTGCACATCCCCGTCTCGCTGAATACTGCGGTGCGCACCGAGCGGGTCGATTTCGACTGGCTGGACAAACGCAGCATGGAGCCGGTCGGTTACAAGCGGATCAACAAGGTCACCGGCAAAGAGATCGACAAGGACAACATCGTCAAAGGTGTAGAGTACGAGAGAGGCCGTTATGTGGTGATCAGCGAGGAAGAGATCCGCACGGCCCGGCCTGAAGCGACTCAGACCATCGATATCTTCTCGTTCGTCGATGCCGGCGAAATTCCCCTGCAGCATTTCGATACCCCGTATTACCTGAGCCCCGACCGCCGCGGCGGCAAGGTCTATGCGTTGCTGCGCGAAACGCTGGCCAGCACCGGCAAGGTGGCGTTGGCCACGGTGGTGTTGCATACCCGTCAACACTTGACGCTGCTGCGCCCGCTGGATGATGCCCTGGTGATGATCACCCTGCGCTGGCCCGAGGAAGTGCGCGGGTTGGAGACGCTGGAGCTGGACAAGAGCGTGACCGATACCAAAGTGGACAAACGTGAACTGGACATGGCCAAGCGGCTGGTCGAGGACATGAGCGGCTCATGGCAGCCGGATGAGTATCAGGATGCGTTTCGCCAGACCATCATGGACCTGGTGGAAGAGAAAGCCAGCAAGGGCAAGATCAGCGTGGTGGAGAAGGGCGAGGGCGGTCCTGCAGAGAAAGGTGCCGATATTATCGACCTTACCGAACTGCTCAAACGCAGCTTGGGCGGCAAGGGGGCGGCGGGGAAGAAAAAGCCCGAGCCCGATAAGAAACCTGTCAAGCGTACGCGCAAGGCTTCTTGAGTCATGGCTGAGATTTTGGGGGCAGTCCAAAAGAACGCGATCGGTGTAGGAGCGGCCTTGCGTCGCGAAAGGGCTGCAAAGCAGCCCCAGGACCCCAATCACGACACCGTCACCTCAAGGCTCGCCAAATAATCCCCAAACCCCTCCCGCGCCCGGCTGTCCCGCCGGCTGCTGGTGGCCACACTATGCCGTGCCGTCCACGAAATCTGCGCCCCTTGCGCTTCCAGGTCGCGCACCAACTGTACATCCTCATGCGCTGGCAACGGCTGGAAGCCCCCAATCTGCAGATAAGCCTGCGCGCTGACCCCAAGGTTGGCACCGTGAATATGCCGATGCCCTTCACGCGCCTCGTAGCGGCTCAGGTACAGCCGACGCAAGGCAGCCTTCTGCCAAGGCTGCCAGCATTCCACATGCACCGTTCCACAGACCACATCTGCCCCAAACGCCAGTTGCGACAGCAGCCAATGCGGCGGCACCTGGCTGTCGGCATCGGTACAGGCCAGCCAGCTGGCGCCTTGTTCGATCACCTTGGCGGCCCCAGCCCTGCGTGCCATGCCAACGTTGCCGGCGTGAACGTCCAGCGTCTGCACGCCATGACGCCTGGCCACCGCCGCGCTACCGTCACTGCAGCGGTCCAACACCACCAGGATGCTGACCTGGTAGCCCGCTTGCTCGGCCTGCGCGGCAGCGACCTTGACCGCCTTGAGGCACCGCCCCAGGCGTCGCGCCTCGTTGTGCGCGGGGATCACTACGGCGATCATGGGCAGGTCTCGTCAAGGTCCACCACGCTGGGCTGGCATGACCAGTATTCGAGTAGAAAGTCCGCTTCCTCGTGGCGATACACCGGATACAGCGGTAGATGCTTGCCCAGCATCCGGTGCACCTCGCGGCCATCCTGCGGGCAGCCCGCGATCGGGTGTTTCCAGTGGCAGGCCAGCAAGCCGCCGTCGTAGCTCAGGCTGGCGACCGACTGCTCGATAACCTGCAGCCAGTCTGTCGGGTCGAGGTAGTAACCCAGTTCACTCAACACAATGAGATCGAAGCGCCCCCCGGGCCAGTCACCTGGTAACTTGCCTAGTTCAACCGAGGCGTGGCTCACGTTCGCGAGGCGTTCACGGGCCAGGCCCACCGCGGTCGGGTCCAGGTCCTGGCACAGCAGGTCGGCACAACGCTCGGCCAGCAAGGCGCTGAGTTCGCCGTTGGCACAGGCCGGTTCAAATACACGCTGGTAGCATTGGCGAGGCAGGCTGGCCATGACCAGCTCACGTTTGCGCTTTTCGTACCAGCGGGTGCGGAAGGCCCAGGGGTCTTCACTGCTGGCGTAGAGGTCGGCGAAGTATTGCGCGTCGAGGCTCATGTCGATTCCCTTACAAGAACACCAGTTCGAATGGCTGTAGCAGGCAGTCCTGCAAAGCGGCAGGCAACACGGGCGGTTGGCCGTCATCCGGCTCCAGCTGGCTGGCGTGCGCAGCCAGGGCCTTGCGCTTGCGGGCCAGGCGGGCTTCATCGAGCTGCACGCGATGAGCCCGCGGCCAGGGCAGGCGAGGGTCGTCCGGTTGCGCCCAGTGCCAGGCCCATACCGGCACCTCCACCAGTTGCACCTTGCGCGCCAGTGCCGATTGCGCGGCGGCCCTGCCAACCGCTTCGTGATCACAATGGCCATCGTTGCGCCAGGTGGCCATGAGCAGGTCGTCGGGCTTGAGCAGCTGGCTCAGGTGGTTGACCAGATAGGCCTCGTCGCGCGGCAGCGCACCATCCTTGAGGTGCAGCCTGCGCCAGTCCAGGCGGTTAAGGTCCAGGTCGAGCTGTTGCAGGGCGTGGCGGCTCTCCAGCGGCCGTTGCCTGCGCAAGCGGTGCTCGGTCCAGTGCCTGGAGCCTGGGTGGCTGCCCTCGCCATCGGTGGCCGAAATCAGCACCAAGTCTTCTTCGCGCCCGTGAAAGCCCGCCAGCAAGCCGCCCGCCATGAGAATTTCATCATCCGGGTGGGGGGCGATCAGTACCAGGCGACGCCCCGGCGGGCACAGTTGCCCGGGGTCGATCCAGGTGGCCCTGGCCAGGTGCGCGGCATGCTGCCAGTCAGCCCAGGGGGTGCCGTTGCTGGACGCGATCAAATTCATAACTGCCAAGCTCCTGCTGGCAGGTTCGCCAGCTGCTGTCCGAGGGCCGCCAGGTCACGCTCGGCGTGGCTCTGGCGCATAAAGACCGGCAAATCGGCGCTCAACCGGGCAAAGTGGCTGCTGCGGCAGAACGGCGAGGCACCCAACGCCCGCCCCACGTGATGGATCACCTGCTCGACGGCCTGTTCGACCTGCGCGCGGGTGCGCCGCACCTCGAAGCTGGCATCCGCGCTTGGCTCGCGGTCGATCCAGGCTGCACACTCGCGCAGCGCCGCCCTGGCGCCAAGCAAGGCCGCGTCGACCGCGCCCAGGTGGGCGTCGGCATGCGGGTCCGGGCGTGGGTTGCGACAGTGTTCGCGCAGGTAATCGGCCAGTGCCTCGGCGGCGCCGTACCAGCAGGCCGCAATGCCAGCCCCGCCGTGCCAGAAGCCCGGGCGCGACAGATACTGCCCCGGCTTGCCGATGGCGATGCCGGGTGTATGGCTGAACTCGACCTCGACGCTTGCCGTGGTGGCCATGCCCACAGCTTGCCAGTGCTCGATGTTCAAGCCTTGGCTGGGGTGCGACAGCTCTATCGCTACCAGCTGCGGTTGTTCGTCATCACCCCAGGCAGTGATGAGCGCGCGGTCGATCTGCAAGGCACCTGAACACCAAGCCTTGCGGCCAGCCAGGCGCACCTGCTCGCCCTGGCGTTCGACGATACGTGCGCGGGCATTCGGCGGTTCGGCAGCCCAAACGCCCCAGATACCCTCCTGGGCATGGTGCGCGGCGCCGCATTCGGCAAGGATCGCCAAGGCATCGGTATGGCCCTCGTAGAGTTTGGCCAGGGCCATGTCACAGCCAGCGATGCGTGCCAGGCTCTGCCACCGCCGCAAGGTGTTGCCTTGGCCCGGCAAGGGCAGCAGGTCAAGGTGGTCAGCCTGCAACGCCTGGATCAGCGCTGGCAGCTGGGTATCGAGGTTGAGCGCCTGCGGCCGTTCGGTAAAGGCGCGCAACAGGCGGTCAAGGTTGTTCAGATCAAAGTCCTGAATGATGCTCATCAGCCCAGCCCTAGCTGTTTGCGCATGCGCGCGGTGATCGATTGACGGGTCTTGCCCATGTCGGCCCATGGGTCGTCCACTTCGGCCAGGCGTTCGTGCAGGTTGCCGATGTGCCATTGGTTGGCGCCCTTGAGTTGCGCCAACTCTTCGCGCCAGATGGGCACGGACACCGGCAGGCCTTCTCGCGCCCGCAACGAGTAGGCGCAGGCGGTGGTAGCGCCTTGGCCATTGCGCAGATAGTCAATGAAGATACGCCCGACCCTGTTCTTCGGCCCCGACACGGCGCTGAGCCGATCGGGGAACAGATTGGCCAGGTAATCGACGATGGCATGGCTGAAATCCTTCACCTCGTCCCAGCCCGCTTTGCGGGTCAGTGGCACGACGAGGTGGATACCCTTGCCGCCGCTGGTCTTGAGGAACACCTTCAGGCCAAGCTCGTCGAGCAGGGTCAGAGTCAGTTGCGTGGCCTCCAGCATCGCCTTCCACGGCAGCGCAGGGTCCGGGTCCAGGTCGAGGATGAAGCGGTCCGGCTTGTCGAAATCCTTGTCGGTGGCGTTCCAGGTATGCAGTTCGAGCATGTTCATTTGCACCGCGCCCAGCAGGGTGTCGGCGCGGTTGATGACCATGGCGGCCTGGCCGGCCGCTTTCTTGTCGTAGCTGACCACATTGGGGATGTGCAACTGGTCGGCGTTTTTCTGAAAGAACAGCTCACCCGCCAGGCCATCGGGGGCACGTACCAGCGCCACGGGGCGGTTTTTCAGTTGCGGCAGAATCCACTCGCTGACCTGCGCGTAGTACTCGGCCACCTGGCGCTTGGTGGTTGCGCGGGTGGCGTCGATGATGCGCTCAGGGTGGGTCAGGCGCAGTTCGCCCAGCGCCTCGGGTTTGCGCTGAGCCTTGGGCTTGGCGACGGACTTGCCAGGCATGGCGTGCTCCAGATCGATGGCGGTGGCAGGTTTGTCATCCCGCAGCCCATGGAACACCGCGTGGCGCACCACACCGTCGCGGGTCATCTGGGCGTAGGCCACTTCGGCCAGCAGGGTCGGCTTGAGCCAATGCACACCCCGCGCTTCTGCACCGGTCGGTGGTTGGCTCAAGGGTGGTTTGGCCGTTTGCAAAGGCTTGAGCCGCGCATGAATGCTGCCCAGGGTGGCCGCGCTGAAGCCGGTGCCCACCTTGCCGGCATAGCGCAACGCGCCGCCCTCGTCGTGCACGGCCAGTAGCAACGCGCCAAAGGCGCTGCGGCTGCCCTTGGGGTCGGTGTAGCCGACTATCACGAATTCCTGGCGTTGCTGGCACTTGAGTTTGATCCAGTCGGCGCTGCGCCGGCCGATGTAAGGGCTGTCGGCGCGTTTGCCAATCAGGCCTTCGAGCTTCATGCGGCAGGCGCTGTCGAGCAGTGAGTCGACTGGCTGATCGAAGCCTTCGGAAAACCGCAGCCATTGCGAATCGTCCTGGTCCAGCAACTGCTGCAGGGTGTTGCGCCGCTCTTGCAGCGGTAATTGGCGCAGGTCCTGGCCGCCCAGAAAGGGCAGGTCGAACAGGTAATAGAGGATGTGCTGATCGTCTTCGCTATCGAAGGCGTTCTGCAGGGCCTGGAAGTCCGCCACGCCATGGGCGTCGTTGACCACCATTTCGCCGTCCAGCCAGGCCGAATCGAGGCCAAGGCTGCGCAGCGCGGCTTGCTGATGCGGCAGCTTGGCAGTCCAGTCATGGCCGTTGCGGGTGTACAGGCGTATGTCATCACCGTCGATGCGCGCGAGAATCCGGTAGCCGTCGAACTTCACCTCGTACACCCAATCGCCGGCCGGTGGCGAGTCGACCAGCGTGGCCAGTTGCGGTTGCAGCGTATCGGGTAGCGCGGCCTGCTGGACGCTGGCCTTGCGTTTGCGTGGCGTACGGGGCGCCGCCTTGCCGGCCGTTTTTCGCACCCTGGGGACCAGGGTCCGCTCGCTGAGCACGCTGTCGGGCTGAGCCTCGACGATGCTGTACTCGGCCTCGCTGCGGGCTTCGCCATCGTGCGACTTGACCAGCATCCATTGTTCTTTCTTGCCCCCAAGGTGGGTGCGAAACAGGTTCCATACGCCATTGAGTTTCTCGCCCTGCAAGCGAAAACGCAGCTTGCCCTTGGTATAGGCCTGCTGCGCGTCACCCTCGGGCTCCCAGATGCCCCGGTCCCAGACAATCACGTCGCCTGCGCCGTAGTGGCCTTCCGGGATATTGCCCTCGAAGTCGGCGTAGTCCAGCGGGTGATCTTCGACGTGTACGGCCAGCCGGCGCACCTTCGGGTCTAGCGAAGGGCCCTTGGGGATCGCCCAGCTTTTCAGGGTGCCGTCGAGCTCCAGACGAAAATCGTAGTGCAGGTGGCTGGCGTCGTGCTTCTGGATGCAGAACTGCAGGGCATGGGGCTGCTTGCCTTGGCCACGGTTACCGCTGGGCTCGGGCGTGGCGTTGAAGTCGCGTTTGCGCTGGTACTCCTGCAGGGGCTTGGCCATGGCGGGGTCCTGAAGAATCGCGGGGGCTCTTCAGGTGGGAGAGGGCGGTGCGAAGGGAGTTCAAAATTTCCGTATAGGCAGCCGCCCCCTCAGGGCACCCCGGTGTTCGTCGGGGCGGCTGCACGGCGGCCCTCAGCAGGCTGAACGGCTAGCCTCGCCATCGACCAAGCGCCAGATCCCCAGCGGGTTGGCGTTCTGTAACGCCGGCGGCAGCAGCTCATCCGGGTAATTCTGAAAACACACCGGCCGCAGGAAGCGGTCGATGGCCAGCGAGCCCACCGACGTGCCGCGCGCATCCGAGGTGGCAGGGTACGGGCCACCATGCACCATCGCATCGCACACCTCGACGCCTGTCGGGTAGCCATTGAGCAACACGCGGCCGACCTTTTCTTGCAGCAGCTCGCTCAGCCAGCCGAAGCCCGGCAGCTCCGTTGCTTCGCCCATCAGCGTGGCGGTCAGTTGCCCGCGCAGGGCCTGCACGGCCGCTTTGAGTTGCGCCTGGTCTTCGACTTCGATGATCAGGGTCGCAGGCCCGAACACTTCTTCCTGCAACAGCGGGTCGCCGTTCAGCAGCATGCCGACATCCGCCTGGAACAGCTGCGGCTGCGCTTGGCGCTCGCCTTGCTCGGCGCCTGCCAGGTGGCTGATGCCGGGGTGAGCGTGCAGGTGCTGCAAACCCTGGCGATAGCTGGCTAGGGTGCCGGCGTTGAGCATGGTTTGCGCCGGCTGGTCGGCCATGTGCGCTTGCAGGTGCGCGACAAATTGGCTGAATGCGGCTGAGCGCAGCCCCAGGATCAGGCCGGGGTTGGTGCAGAACTGGCCGCAGCCAAGGGTCACCGATGCCGCCAGTTCGCGGGCCAGTGTGGCGCCTCGCTGTGCCAGCGCCTCAGGCAGCAGGATTACCGGGTTGATGCTGGACATCTCGGCGAACACCGGAATCGGCTGCGCCCGTTCGGCGGCCATGCGCACCAGCGCGTTACCGCCCTTGAGCGAGCCGGTGAAACCGACGGCCTGGATGGCCGGGTGCTTGACCAGCCACTCGCCGACACCGCCGCCGTAGATCATGTTGAACACGCCCGCAGGCATCGCGCTGCGTACCGCCGCCCGCAAGATGGCATCGGCAACCGCTTCGGCGCTGGCCATGTGGCCGCTGTGCGCCTTGAACACCACCGGGCAGCCTGCGGCCAGCGCCGAGGCGGTATCGCCACCGGCAGTGGAGAATGCCAGGGGGAAGTTGCTGGCCCCGAACACGGCCACCGGGCCGACCCCGATACGGTACTGGCGCAGATCCGGGCGCGGCAGTGGCTGGCGCTGCGGCAGGGCCCGATCGATACGTGCACCATGGAAATCGCCCCGGCGCAGCACCTTGGCGAACAGGCGCATCTGGCCACTGGTGCGGGCCCGCTCGCCCTGGATACGGCCAGCGGGCAGGGCGGTTTCGCGGCAGACCGTGGCGATGAAGTCGTCACCCAGCGCATCGAGTTCGTCGGCAATGGCATCCAGAAACACTGCGCGTCGTTCGGCAGGCAGGTTGCGATACGCGGGGAAGGCGGCGGCTGCAGCGGTTGCAGCCGCATCCACTTCAGCTTCGGTGGCTTGGCTGAAAACGCCCGGTAATGCTTCCCCTGTGCTGGCGTCGAGGCTGAAAAGCCGGGTGCTGCCTTGCGCCGAGCGCTGGCCGCCGATGTAGTTGTGACCAAGAATCTGGGTCATGAAAGCTCCAATAAACGTTAAAACGGGTACGTGAAGCGAACCGTCAGGTGATGGCGCCGATCTGCCAAGGCACGAACTCGTTCTGCCCGTAGCCGTGTTGTTCACTCTTGCTGCGTTCACCCGAGGCGATGCGCAGCATCATCTGGTAGATGTGCTGGCCGCGTTCTTCGATGGTCATGCTGCCGTCGGCGATGCCGCCGCAATTGACGTCCATGTCATCTTCCTGGGTTTCCCACAGGCGCGTGTTGGTCGCCAGCTTGATCGACGGGGAGGGCGCGCAGCCGTAGGCCGAACCGCGGCCGGTGGTGAAGGCGATCAGGTTGGCCCCGCCAGCGACCTGGCCGGTGGCGGAGATCGGGTCGTAGCCGGGCGTGTCCATGAACACCAGGCCATGGGCGCGCACCGGTTCTGCGTATTCGTAGACATCCACCAGGTCACTGGAGCCAGCCTTGGCCACCGCCCCCAGTGACTTCTCCAGGATGGTGGTCAGGCCGCCGGCCTTGTTACCGGCAGAGGGGTTGTTGTTCAGTTCGGCGCCCATGCGTTGGCAATAGGCTTCCCACCACTGGATGCGCGCGATCAGTTTTTCACCGACCTGCTGGCTTACCGCGCGACGTGTCAACAAATGCTCGGCGCCGTAGATTTCCGGGGTCTCCGACAGTATCGCGGTGCCGCCTGCGGCCACCAGCCGGTCCACGGCATTGCCCAGGGCGGGGTTGGCGGTAATCCCCGAATAGCCGTCCGAGCCCCCGCATTGCAGGCCGACCGTGAGGTGGCGCACGCTGACCGGCTGGCGCTCGACCTGGTTGGCTTCGGCGAGCAACGCCTTGACCTGGGCAATACCGCTGGCGATGGTCTTGCTGGTACCGCCGCTGCCCTGGATGGTGAAGGTGCGCAGGGTGTGGCTGCTTTCCAGCCCCTGCGCGGCGAGCAGGTCGGGGATCTGGTTGGTTTCGCAGCCCAGGCCGATCAGCAGCACCGAGGCAAAGTTGGCGTGCACGGCATAGCCACCCAAGGTACGGCGCAGCATGGCCAAGGCTTCGCCGGAGGGGTCGACGGCGCAGCCAACCCCGTGGGTCAGCGCCACCACACCATCAACCTGCGGATACGGCGCCAGCGCCTCGGGGTGGATGTCCCGGCGAAAGTGGTCGGCGATCGCCCGGGCCACGGTGGCCGAGCAGTTCACCGAGGTAAGGATACCCACATAGTTGCGCGTGGCGACCCGGCCATCGGCCCGCACGATGCCCATGAAGGTGTCATCGTTGGGCGCCTGTACACCCCGGGCATCGACGCCAAAGGCGTAGTCGCGGGCAAAGTCGCCCATGGCGAGGTTGTGCACGTGCACATGCTGGCCCGCTGCGATGGCCTGGCTGGCGAAGCCGATGATCTGGCCATAGCGGCGCAAAGGCTGGCCGACAGCCAGGTCGCGCGCAGCGACCTTGTGCCCGGCGGGGATGGCCTGGCAAACGGTGATGCCTTCGTCCAGCAGCAGCCCTTCGGGCAGTGCCTGGCGGGCAATCAGCACGTCATCGAGCGGGTTGAGTCGGATCACGGCGTTGGCAGTGTGTTCGCTGCCTGTTGTTGTAATGAGTTGCATGACAATCACCTCAAATAGGGTGCGGGGCTCAGGCCAGCCCGCGCTCGCGATAGTCGATCAGGCCAGAGAACAGCATCAGGCCGAAGGCCATGACCACGAAGAAGATCAGGGCCAGGAAGTAGGAACCGGTGAACTGCACGATCAAGCCGATCAGGATCGGCACCAGCACGCCGACCATGTTGCCGCAGAAGTTCATGCTGCCACCCAGCACGCCAGCTTTGGACTTGCCCCCGAGAATGGCCGGCAGGCACCAGTACATCCCGCACCAGCGGATGAAAAACAGCGCCACGCACAGCAGCGCGATGACCCGCGCGGCATCCGGGGTATACGCCACCAGCAGGATGCACAGCGCGGCAACGGCGGCCGAGCCTGCGAACATGCTGCGCATCACCGTGTTCGGTTGGCCGCCGTTGGCTTTCCATTTGTCCGAGATCCAGCCGCCGATCAGCTCACCGATAAAACCACACATGAAGATCAGGAAGGTGGCGCCACCCATGGCCTTGATATCGAGGTTGTGGGCTTGGTGCAGGTAGCTCGGCATCCAGGTCAACAAGCCGTAGAACACGCTGTTGTAGCAGGCGTAGCCGGCGAACATGCACAGCACCGAGCGGCTCTTGAGCAGTTCCTTGAGCACCGCTTTGCGGTTGCCGTTGGCTTGGGTCGCGGCATCGTTGGCCTGGGTGATGTAGGCAAGCTCGGCAGCGTTCACCTGCGGGTGTTCGCTGGGGTGGTTGCGGATGTACCACCAGGCCCAGATACCTGCCGCCACGGTGCCGACGCCGGCGATGATGAAGGCGATGCGCCAGGAGTCGAACCAGGTGATCAGCCCCGCGATGATGATGGCGCCAAACGCGGTGCCCAGCGGCGCGCCGCCGTCGACCAGGGTCGCCCCTCGGCCACGTTCGTTGGGGGTCAGCCAGGCCCCGTTGAGCTTGGCACCCGCCGGCATGATCGGCGATTCGGCCACACCGAGGCCGATGCGGGTGACCAGCAGAGTGATCCAGTTATGGGCAAAGCCGCCCAGTGCCTGGAACGCGCCCCAGCCGATGGTGGCGACACCGATGATATTGCGCACCTGGAAGCGGTCGAGCAGCACACCGGCCGGGATCTGCATCAGCGCGTAAGACCAGAAGAACGCGCTGAGGATCAACCCTTCAAGCGCGGGCGTAAGTTCGAACTCGGCAGAAATCAACGGCAGGGCCACCGACAGCGAAGCCCGGTCGATGTAGTTGATCGCTGCCAGCAACAGCAGGATCAGGAAGATCCGCCAGCGCACAGTAGTCGGTCTGGCGGTGTCTGAGCTGGCCGTGGCGGCGGCCGAGGCCGCGGTGTAAGGGGTGTTCTTCATGCTCATCTCACTTTTGTGATTGTTATGAAATGCCGCGGCGGCGCGGCCCTGCGCCGCCATCGGTTCAGAGCGTCTTCACCTCGCCAGGTGAGATGGCCGAAGGTGTCACGGCAATGCCATTGCACAGCGGGGCGCCGAAATCGGGCAGGCTGATCTCGAACACATCGCCCTCGACGGGCTTGATCTGGTCGGCGAACGACAAGGTCGCCGTGCCGAAGAAATGAATGTGCACATCGCCCGGGCGCAGGAACTGGGCGTACTTGAAGTGGTGATACTCCAGGTTGTCCAGAGAGTGGCACATGTTGTCCTCACCGCTGAGGAAGGCCTTTTCCCAGATCACCTGGCCGTCGCGACGAATCCGGCTGATGCCGTCCAGGTGGCGGGGCAGTTCACCCACCCGCAGTTCGGGGCCGAACGAGCAGCTACGCAGCTTGGAGTGAGCCAGGTAAAGGTAGTTGCGCCGTTCCATCACATGGTCGGAGAACTCGTTGCCGATGGCAAAGCCCAGGCGGTAGGGCTGGCCGTCATCGCCGATCACATACAGGCCGGCCAGTTCAGGCTCTTCGCCGGCATCCTCGGCAAATGCCGGGCTCTGCAACGCCTGGCCGGGCCGAACGACGATGGAGCCGTCGCCCTTGTAGAACCACTCCGGCTGCACGCCCGCGGTGCCTGGCGCAGGGCGCCCGCCCTCGATCCCCCACTGGAAGATCCGCGCAGTGTCGGTCAGCGTGGCGGCATCGTCGGTTTTCTGCTGGTGCATCTTGTCGCGGGTCGAGGCACTGCCCAGGTGGGTCAGCCCGGTGCCGCTGATCAGGCAATGGGCCGGGTCTTCGTGGTCCAGCGGGGGCAATACCCGGCATTCGCTCAAGGCCTGGCTGTAGCGTTGTTCGGTGCTGTACAGGCCACGCTCGTGTACTTCGGCGGCCAGGCTGTGCTGCTTGCCGATCGCGGCCAAGGCCAGTTCGCGCATGGAGTGGGTATCACGCACGACCTGGATCAGGTCGCCTTCAACTACGCCTACGTAACGTTGGCCTGGGGTGGTTTCAAATTGGATCAGGCGCATGCTGGCTCCTGTGTTGTTCTTGTGGGGATGCCGACACTTTAATTTTCCCCGGCGTTGCTGCCTAATGAGAGCTGCTGACCCCGTGATAACTTAAAGTGATCCCCTATGCTGCCATCCTTGAGTTCCATGGCCTCTCGCCTTCGCTTGCGCCAGTTGCGGCTATTGATCAGCCTCGACGAGCTGGGCTCCATCCATAAAGCGGCCGAGGCAATGTCCATCACCCAGCCCGGTGCAACCAAGGCCCTCAACGAGATTGAATCAACGCTTGGCGCGGTGCTGTTCGAGCGCACCAGCAAGGGCCTCGAAGCCAATGACCTGGGGCGGTGCGTGCTGCGCTATGCGCGACTGATCAGTAATGACCTGGCTCACCTGCGGGAAGAAATGCTGGGGATTCTGCAAGGCCATGGGGGGCGCTTGTCGGTTGGCACCATCATGGGCGCGGTACCGATACTGGTGGAAGGCTTGGCGCGCCTGCGCGACAGTCAGCCAGACCTGTCGGTCTCGGTGGTCGAGGACACCAGCGACCGCCTGCTCAACTTGCTCGACCAAGGCCGCCTGGACGTGGTGATCTGCCGGACCAGCGTCAGCCCGCGCCCAGCCGCGTACGACAGCCGGCCCAAGCACCAGGAACAGTTGGTGCTGGTGGCCAACCCTGGGCACGCCCTGGCCGGCAGTGAGTCGTTGAGCCTGGGCCAGTTGGCCGGCTCACGCTGGCTGGTGTTCCCGGTCAACATGCCCATGCGCCTGACCCTGGAGCGCGAATTTCGCGAAGCGGGCCTGAGCTTTCCGCAGTACCCGATTGAAACCTCTTCTACCTTCACCACCTTGTCGATGCTGCTGCAAGACCCTGGGTTGCTGGCTGTGATGCCGTGGGATGTCGCCAAGGTCGCGGTGGACCACGGCATGCTGGTGCGCCTGCCGTTGCAGTTGAAGTCACGCAGTGAGCCGTACGAAGTGGTTACGCGCAAGGACGTGGAGCTGAGCACACCAACGCAGATGCTGGTGAGCATCCTGATGGCCTGAGCCCGCTGGCGTTGGCGCCTTCAGTCACCGAAAGGGCCGGCGGCGGTGAACGCGCCACCTTGCAGGTGCGCACTGGCATCGTCAGCAGCAGGCTTGGGCTGTTGCGCAAGCTTCTCGCGAAAGCGCTCCGAACTGTCCTGCGGGTTGAAGCCCAGGTGCGCGGCGAAGCGGTTGTCCCACCACAGCTCACGGTTTGCCGAAACCCCATACACCACGGTGTGGCCAACGTTGTCGGCGAGCAACGCACGTTCTACCAGGTGCGCAAGGTCCGCATAACTCAGCCACGTCGAGAGCATGCGCAGGTTGCGTGGCTCGGGGAATGACGAGCCGATGCGCAGGCTCACGGTTTCGATGCCGTAGCGGTGAAAGTAGAAGGTGGCCAGGTCTTCGCCATACGACTTGGACAAGCCGTAGTAGCAGTCCGGGCGGCGCACAGACTGCGCATCCACCGTCTCGTCCTGCGGGTAGAAGCCAGTCACATGGTTGGAGCTGGCGAACACAACCCGCTTGATGCCGTGCTTGCGTGCGGCCTCATAGACATGAAAGGTGCCGCGAATATTGGCGTCGAGAATGTCTTCGAACGCACGCTCCGTGGAAATGCCCCCCAGGTGAACGATGGCGTCCACGCCTTGGGCAAGCGCCAGTACCCCGTCCTTGTCCGCCAGGTTGCAACTGATCACCTCTTCATGGTCGCCAGCCGCTGGCGCCATCGCACTGATATCGGAAGCGCGCACGACGGTGGCGTGGGCCTGCAAGGCTTCGCGCAGGATCTGCCCGAGCCCGCCGGCAGCGCCGGTCAGCAGCAAGCGGTTGAAGGGTTTGCCCGAAGTGGGCGAGGCGAGTGTGGTCATGGTCAGCACCTTGGCTTTAAAGGTCGTTGGGGGTAGCGATAACGCCGGGCTACCTGGCAGGCACCCGGCAGCGCGGCATTACATGAAGTTGTACTGGACGCCCAGACGCCAGCGGGCCTGGCGGTCATCGGTATAGGCGTTGACTTTGATGTCACCCACCTCCATGAACGGCGCCCACTGCTTGTTGAGCTTGTACTTGATGATCAGGTTCTGCTCGTAGTCGCTCTTCTTGTTGTCGTAGCGGATGTAGTCGGTATCGAAGTGGATGTACTGGTACTCGAAGGCCCACGGGCCTTTCGGGGTGTAGCCCAGCCAACCTTCGAGGCGCGTGGTGTTCTGGTTGTCCTTGGCTCGGTCCGCCTTGGAATGATCGATCTGGTCGCGGTCGAGGTTGCGCGCGTCATGCCGCACACGGGTGGCGACGTACCAGGTGTCGCTGATCTTGTAGCTGTACTTCAAGCCGAACTTGTAGGCGGTGGCGTCCTTGGAGCTGTCCATCTGGAACGCCGGGGTAAGGGTCGACTTGGGGCTCAGCTTGTAGTTGTAGTCCACGGTGAACTCATGGCCGTTGTTGACCATGTTGTCGTAGGCCACGTCCTCACGGTCGCCGGCGGTCTTGTACTTGATCTCGGCGGCGAACCCCAGGCCGGTTTCCATCCGGTAATTCAGCTTGATGCGGTCGGAATGGATGCTGTCGTCTTCGGTGTAGCCGTGGCGGTAGTTGAGGCTGGCCGAGTCTGCGCAGGCATAGAAAGACAGGCCGAGTGTGCTGACAGCAATGAGATTGCGGAGTGTGGTGTTCATTCGATCTTCTTTTCTTGTTTTTGTTGAGGTCGTTTTGAAGCGGGTGGTCACCATCGGATGCGGTGGGGGGCAGGGTGCCGCGATCAGATGCGGCAAAGTTATCGTACAACATTTGGGTTGTCTACGATTTCTTGGCTGGTTGTCGGATGACTTCTTTTTAAGCGCCTGAGATACGCTTTCTAGAGGGTTTGATACGAACATTAAAATGCGATACACGTCCCAAAAGACACAAATAGGTGCTCGTACAGGCCGGATTTGAAAGTTTTAAAGGGGTGCTTTTCAAAAGTTGTATGATGACGTAGGATTGCCTCCAGAGCGTGACTCACCCGCCACAAATCCAATAAGAAGGCTCAGACGTCCATGATCATCACTGCTGTAAACGTCCAGGTTTTTTCCTACCCCACGCGCCGCGCTGTCGACAGTGCCGGCCATGCCCACCCCGGTGACGTGACCCAGGCCAAGATGGCGTTGCTGCGCATCACCACCGAATGCGGCAACGAAGGCTATGCACTGGGTGCCCCTGAACTGATCCGCCCGTACGTGCTCGATGGTTTCGTGCGCAAAGTGCTGGTAGGCGCCAATGCCTTTGATCGCGAGAAGATCTGGCACGACCTTGCGCACTGGCAACGCGGCAGCGCCAGCCAGTTGACCGATCGCGCCCTGGCACTGGTCGAGCAGGCCTTGTGGGATTGGGCCGGGCGCAAGCTGAACGTGCCGGTGCACAAGCTGATTGGCGGCTACCGCGACAAGGTGCCTGCGTATGGCTCGACCATGTGTGGCGACGAGCTCGAAGGCGGCTTGTCCACCCCTGAGGAATACGGGCGTTTTGCCGAAACCCTGGTCAAGCGTGGCTACAAGGCCATCAAGCTGCACACCTGGATGCCGCCGGTATCCTTCGCGCCCAGCGTGAGCATGGACATCAAGGCCTGCGCCGCCGTGCGCGAAGCGGTCGGCCCCGACATCGCACTGATGATCGACGGCTACCACTGGTACAGCCGTACCGACGCCCTGACCATCGGCCGCGCCCTGGAAAAGCTCAACTTCGCCTGGTTCGAAGAACCAATGATGGAAGACTCTGCCGAATCCTATGCCTGGCTCGCCGGCCAGCTGGACATCCCGGTGCTGGGCCCGGAAAGCCTGGGTGGCAAGCACCTGAGCCGGGCCAGTTGGGTCAAGCATGACGTGTGCGACATCCTGCGCGCCGGGGTTGCCGGGGTCGGCGGTATTGCACCGTGCCTGAAAGTGGCGCACATGGCCGAAGCGTTCGGCATGGATTGCGAAATCCACGGCAACGGCGCAGCCAACCTGGCCGTGGTCGGGGCCATCAAGAACTGCACCTGGTACGAGCGCGGCCTGTTGCACCCGTTCCTCGACTATGACGAGGTGCCGGCCTACCTCAAACGCCTGGTCGACCCGATGGACAAGGACGGTTTCGTCCACCTGTCGGACCTGCCTGGCCTGGGTGAAGAAATCGACTTCGACTACGTCGAGACCCATACATTGCAGCGCTTCTGACCCGTGTATGGCGGCGCGCGACAGTGCGCGCCGCCCGAGAGTCCAATAACTATAAAAAGGCAATCTCACATGAGCGTACTTCCCACATTCTGGGCAGGGGTCCTTGCCGCATCGCTGGCAATGACCTCGGCACCCACTGCTTTGGCCAAGACACCCGCCGACCAGTTGATCGTCGGCATGAGCATGATCAACCTGTTGTCCCTGGACCCAGCCGGTGCCACCGGGCTGGACGTCTCCGAGGTCAACGCCAACCTGTACGACATGCTGCTGGTGCAGGATGCGCAGCAACCGGACCAACTGGTGCCGGCGCTGGCGCAAAGCTGGCAGGTCAGCGATGACCGCAAGACCCTCACGTTCAAGCTGCGCGAGGGCGTCACGTTCCAGTCCGGCAATGCCTTCAGTGCCGAGGACGTCGTCTGGTCGCTGCAACGCATCCTCAAGCTCAACCTGGCCTTGGCCTCGACCTGGAAGGCTTACGGTTTCACGGCAGGCAATGTCGCCCAGTACATGCGTGCCAGTGATGCGCACACCTTCGTCCTTGAGCTGCCGCGGCCGACCGACCCGCTGCTGGTGCTCAACACCCTGGCGACATCGCCTAGTGCCTTCATTCTCGACCGCAAGGTGGTCCAACAGCACCAGAAGGGCGATGACCTCGGCGCCGCCTGGCTGACCACGCATGCTGCCGGCAGCGGGCCGTTCATCCTCAATGACTGGCGCGCCAACGATGTGATCCTGATGAGCCGTTTCGACGGTTACTGGGGCGGCCCGGCCAAGCTCAAGCGCATCGTCATGCGCAACATGACCGAATCGCAGTCGCTGCGGCTGATGGTGGAGCGCGGTGACCTGGACCTGGCCAAAGGCATGTCCGCCCCAGACATCGAAGCGCTGGAGAAGTCCGACAAGGTGCGCACCGAGACCGTGCAGCGCGGCACCCTCTACTACGTGGCGCTGAGCGTGAAGCAAAAGCCCTACGACGACGCCCGCGTGCGCAAGGCGGTACGCTCGCTGATTGACTACCAGGGCATCAACCAGACCGTCATGCCGCATTACGGCCAGCTCAATCAACGGCCACTGCCGCTGGGCCTGCCGGCACGCCTGGACGACCCAGGCTACCGCCTGAACGTGGCCGAGGCGAAACAACTGCTGGCCGAAGCCGGTTACCCCAACGGCTTCAAGACCACCATCCGCGTGCTCACCGAGCCGCCCTTCATCAACATTGCCTCCAGCCTGCAGGCCACCCTGGCCCAGGCGGGTATACAGGCCACCATCGTCACCGGTACCGGCAACCAGATCTACGGCGCCATGCGCGAACGCAGCTTCGACATCCTGGTCGGCCGTGGTGGTGGCGGTGCCGAGCGCCACCCGCATTCGAGCTTGCGCACCCTGGTGTACAACCCGGACAACCGTGACGAAGCCAAGCTGAGCAACTTCCAGGGCTGGCGCACCTCGTTCTACAGCCCCGAGCTGAACAGCCTGATCGAGCAGGCCGAAGTCGAACCCGACAAGGCCCGGCAGCTGGCCCAGTACCAGCAGATCCAGAACACGCTCGACACCCAGGTTGGCGCGATCCTGCCGGTTTCACAGATGACCGACACCGTGGTGCTGTACCACGACGTGCAGAACTATCAGGCCCACAGCGCGGCCACCACCCGTTACAAAGACGTCTACAAGTCGCGATGAGCGGGACGGGGGCGTGCGCGCCCCTGACGCCTCGGTGTTTGCTGAACGCTTTTTCAGGAGCCTGTTATGTTGCTTTCGACTGCCTCTGTGCTGGGCACCCGCGTGTCTGCCACTGCCCGACGGGCCAGCACGGTGCTGGTGACCTTGCTTGGCCTGTTGGCGCTGACGTTCTTCATTGGTCGGGTGATGCCGCTGGACCCGGTGCTGGCCGTGGTCGGTCCGGATGCCGACAGCTCCACCTATGAGCAGGTCTACCAGGCCATGGGCCTGGACAAACCGATCTGGACCCAGTTCGGGCTGTATCTCAACGATTTGCTGCACGGCGATTTCGGCAATGCGCTGCTCACCGGCCACCCGGTGCTGGACGACATCAAGCGGGTGTTCCCGGCGACCATCGAGCTGGCCACGCTGGCGATCCTGTTCGGCATCCTCATCGGCCTGCCACTGGGCGTGGTCGCCGCCAGCAACCAGGGCCGGCTGGGCGACCATGTGGCGCGGGTCATCACCTTGTTCGGCTACTCCACGCCGATTTTCTGGGTGGGCATGATGGGCCTGCTGGTGTTCTACGCCTGGCTTGGCTGGGCCGGCGGGGCAGGGCGCATCGACCTTGCGTATGACGGCATGGTCCCCGACGTGACCGGCCTGCTGCTGATCGACACTGCCTTGGCGCGTGACTGGGAAGCCTTCAGCAGTGCGCTGCGCCACATCATCTTGCCGGGGCTTATCCTCGGGCTGAACTCGGTGGCCTATATCAGCCGCATGACGCGCAGCTTCATGCTCGAGCAGCTCTCCCAGGAATACATCATCACAGCGCGGGTCAAGGGCCTGTCGCGGCGCCAGGTGGTCTGGGGCCATGCGTTTCGCAACATCCTCGTGCAGTTGCTGACCGTCGTCGCGCTGGCCTACGGCTCGCTGCTCGAAGGCGCGGTACTGATCGAGACCGTGTTCGCCTGGCCCGGTTTCGGCCAATACCTCACCAGCAGCCTGATGCTCGGTGACATGAACGCGGTGATGGGCTGCGTGCTGGTGATCGGCCTGATCTTCGTCGCCCTCAACCTGATCAGCGATGCCCTGTACAAGGTGTTCGACCCAAGGACCCGCTGAGCCCCAGCGGGCCGCGTGAACACATTGCATAACTATAAAAAGAAGGACGCCCACATGAAGACTGTACTCCCCCCGCTGCACATGAGCCTGCTGGGTGCGATCCTGGCGCTGGGGCCAATGGCTGCCGTGCAGGCCAAGACCCCCGCCGACCAGTTGATCGTCGGCATGAGCATGGTCAACCTGTTTTCCATCGACCCGGCCAACGCGCCGGGCCTGGATGCCTCCGGAGTCAATGCCAACCTGTACGACACGCTGGTCAAGCGCGACCAGGGCAACCCGGAAAAACACCTGCCACAGCTGGCCGAACGCTGGGCCATCAGCGAAGACGGCAAGCAGATCACCTTCCACCTGCGCACTGACGTTACGTTCCATTCCGGCAACCCGCTTACCGCCGAGGACGTGGCCTGGTCGCTGTACCGCGTGATGAAGCTCAACTACGGCCTGGCCACTACCTGGAAGGCCTACGGCTACACCGTCGACAACATTCAGGCACTGATTCGCGCCAGCGATGCACACACCTTGGTCATCGACCTGCCACAGCCGACCGACCCGCTGCTGCTGATCGACTCGCTGGCAACTTCGCCCAGTGCGGTCATCGTCGACCGCCTGCAGGCCTTGAAACATGAAAAGAATGGCGACCTCGGCGCCGCCTGGCTGGTCACCAACGAGGCCGGCAGCGGCCCGTTCACCTTGGCCAAGTGGAGCGCCAACGATGCGCTGGTGATGAACCGTTTCGACGGCTACTGGGCAGGCCCGGCAAAGATGAAGCGGGTGCTGGTGCGGCACATGACCGAATCACAGTCGCTGCGCCTGATGCTTGAACGCGGCGACCTGGACCTGGCCTATGGCATGGCCGCGCCCGACATCAAGGCCGTCGAGCGCACCGGCACGCTGCAGGTTCAGCCCTTGCAACGGGGCACCCTGTACTACGTGGCGATGAGCATGAAGCAGCCTGAGTTTGCCAACCCGAAAGTGCGCGAGGCCGTGCGCTACCTGATCGACTACAAAGGCATCGACGAGCAGGTCATGCCGCACTATGGCCTGCTCAACCAGCAGCCGATGCAACTGGGCCTGGACGCACGCCTGCCAGACCCTGGCTACCGGCTGGACGTGGCCAAGGCCAAGGCGTTGCTGAGCGAAGCTGGCTACCCGCAAGGCTTCAGCACCACCCTGCGGACGTTGTCCGAACCGCCTTTCATCGACATTGCCGCACGCATGCAATCGACCCTGGCCGAGGGCGGCATCAAGGCCAGCATCGTCACCGGTACCGGCAACCAGGTGTACGGCGCAATGCGCGCACGCAACTTCGAGATGATCGTCGCCCGCGGCGCCGAGCGCTACCCGCACCCTTACTTCAGCCTGCGTACCTTCGCTTACAACCCCGACAACAGTGACGCGGCCGGCCTGCCCAATTTCCAGGGCTGGCGTGCATCGTTCTTCGATCAACCGCTCAATGCGCTGATCGAGCAGGCCGGGGTCGAGCGAGACCCTGGCAAGCGCCTGAACCTGTACCACCAGGCGCAGAAGCGTTACGACGAACAGGTCGGCCCGATCATGATGATTTCGCAGATGACCGACACCGCAGTCAGCGCGGTGGACGTCAAGGGCTTCACCGGCGATGACGCCGAGGCGACCCGTTACCTGGGCGTCTACAAGCAACGCTGAACACTGCCGAGGGCGCCTGCGGGTGCCCCAGGTGGCCATGAGTTCACATCGAGAGCATGCCGATGATTGCCAACCTGTCTTCTACCGTTTCAAGCGACAAGGCGCAGGCCGACCGCGCACCCGCGTCGAGCGTCGACGCGCTGTACAAGAGCAGCCTGCGGGTGCTGCGCCACCTGCTGCGCAACCCGATGACCCTGGCGGGCCTGCTGGTGGCCTTGCTGCTGGTCGTGGTGGCCGCCTTCGCACCCTGGATCGCCACCCATGACCCGGTGGTGCAAAACCTCGCCAATGCCTTGCAGGCACCCGGTGCAGCGCACTGGTTCGGCACCGACGAATACGGCCGTGATATCTTCAGCCGGCTGGTGTATGGCTCACGCATCACCCTGTACATCATTACCCTGGTAACCGTCATCGTCGGCCCGATCGGGTTGTTCATCGGCACCGTGTCGGGTTATTTCGGCGGCGTCGTCGACACCGTTTTCATGCGCATCACCGATATCTTCATCTCCTTCCCCAGCCTGGTCCTGGCGCTGGCGTTCATCGCGGCGCTGGGCCCCGGCCTGGAACATGCCGTGGTCGCCATCGCGCTGACCTCGTGGCCACCGATCGCACGCCTGGCGCGCGCCGAAACGCTGTCGTTGCGCAAGGCCGACTTTGTCGTCGCGGTCGAGCTGCAGGGCGCCTCGCCGACCCGGATCATCCTGCGCCACATCGTGCCGATGTGCCTGTCGTCGGTGATCATCCGCCTGACCATGAACATGGCCGGCATCATTCTGACCGCCGCTGCGCTGGGCTTTCTTGGCCTGGGTGCGCAGGCGCCGCTGCCGGAGTGGGGCGCGATGATCTCCACCGGCCGGCGCTACATGCTCGAATGCTGGTGGCTGGTAGCCGTGCCGGGGGCCGCGATCATGCTGGTGAGCCTGGCGTTCAACCTGTTGGGCGATGGCCTGCGGGACATTCTCGACCCGCGTAGCGAGTAACTGGAGGCTTTATGTCGACGCTCAAACTCACTGTCGATTCGCTCAACGTGCGCTTCGTCAATGGCAAGAAAGAAACCCATGCGGTGCGCGACGTGTCGTTCACCCTGGGCCGGGAAAAACTGGCCATCGTCGGCGAGTCCGGCTCGGGCAAGTCCACGGTCGGGCGTAGCCTGCTCAAGCTGCACCCCGGTAGCACGCAGATCACCGCCAAGGCCCTGCAGTTCGGTGATGTCGACCTGCTCAGCGCCAGCGAGAAGGCCATGCAGAAGATTCGCGGCCAGCGCATCTCGATGATCATGCAAGACCCCAAGTACTCGCTCAACCCGGTGGTAAAGGTCGGCGAGCAGATCGCCGAGGCGTACCTCGCGCACCACAAGGCCAGCCGCAGCGAAGCGCGCGAGCGGGTCTTGCTGATGCTTGAAAAAGTCCATATCCGTGACCCTGGGCGGGTCTACAACCTGTACCCGCATGAAGTCAGCGGCGGCATGGGCCAGCGCATCATGATTGCCATGATGGTGATCACCAACCCGGAAGTGATCATCGCCGACGAGCCGACCTCGGCACTCGATGTGTCGGTACGCCAGCAAGTGCTCAACGTGCTCGAAGAGCTGGTGGTCGAGCAGCAGATGGGCCTGATCTTCGTCAGCCACGACCTCAACCTGGTCCGCAACTACTGCGACCGGGTGCTGGTGATGTACGCCGGGCGGGTGGTGGAGTCGCTGGCCGCCTGCGACCTGCAGTACGCCGAACACCCGTACACCCGTGGCCTGCTGGCAGCCTTGCCGAGTATGGACAACCGCCGGCCGCGCTTGCCGGTCTTGCAACGCGACCCGCTGTGGCTCACCTGCTGAGGTAACTGACATGACCATGATCCAAGCACAATCGCTGAACCTGAGCTTCGGTGTGGGCGCTGCCTGCAACCAGGTGCTGCACGACGTCGACCTGACGGTAGAAGACGGCGAGTCGTTCGGCCTGGTCGGCGAGTCGGGCTCGGGCAAGACCACGGTGTTGCGCTGCCTGGCCGGCCAGTACCGGCATTGGAGCGGGGCGCTGAGCATTGCCGGGGCGCCCCTGCAACACAAGCTCAGCAAGGAACATTTTCGCAAGGTGCAGATGGTCTTCCAGGACCCTTACGGCTCGCTGCACCCGCGGCACACCATCGACACCGCGTTGCGCGAGCCGCTGACCATCCACGGCATGGGCGAACGCGACGACCGCATCAACGACATTTTGCTCAAGGTCGGGCTTAACGACAGCTTCCGCTACCGCTACCCGCACCAGTTGTCGGGCGGGCAACGCCAGCGCGTGGCCATCGCCCGGGCGCTGATCCTCGAACCGCGCGTGCTGCTGCTGGATGAACCGACGTCGGCGCTGGATGTGTCGGTGCAGGCCGAGATTCTCAACCTGCTGGCGGACCTGCGTCAGCGCGAGAAGCTGACCTACCTGATGGTCACCCACGACCTGGGTGTGGTCAGCCACCTGTGCGACAAGGTGGCGGTGATGCAGCAGGGGCGGATTGTCGAGCGCCTGGACAGCCAGGCCTTGAGCCAGGACCTGGCCTGCCACGACTACACCCGCATGCTGGTGCAAGCCAGCCGCGATTTCAGTGCCGAGTCGCCGCGCGTGGCATCCGCCTGATCAGCCACCTCACCGCAATGGCAACTACAAGGAAGATAAAAATGCCGTACGCAAGACCACTTCTGACCACGTTGGCCATCAGCTGCAGCCTGCCGCTGTGGGCGATGGAGCCCCCCACCAAGCTGCAGGTGCCGACGCTGGCCTATGACGACCAGCAGATCATCCTGGTCTGGGAAAAACCGGCCGACCACGCCGACATCACCGACTACCACGTCTACGCCAACGGCAAGCTGCTCGGGGGCAGCAACGCCAACAACGGCCAGGTATCGCCCGCCAAACCCTACATCGACCGCTTCTACCAGCAGGACACGCGCAATTTCCATCACCGCATCGCCATCCACAGTTACACCGCGCAGGGCCTGGCGCCCGACACCGAATACCGCTTCACCGTGCGTTCGGTGGGCCGCGACGGCAAAGAGTCGGCTGATAGCCCCGTCATCACCCAACGCACCACCGCCGTGCCGGCGTTGTTCGATGTCAAACAGTACGGCGCCAAGGGAGACGGCCGCGCCCTCGACACAGTCGCGATCCAGCGTGCCATCGATGCCTGCACAGCAGGCTGCAAAGTGCTGCTGCCCGCCGGCACCTACAAGAGCGGCTCGCTGTACCTCAAAAGCAACATGACCCTGGAAATCGCCGAGGGCGCGACGCTGCTGGGCTCCGAGCGCGCCGAGGACTATCCACGCCAAGGCTACATCCAGTACCCGTACTCCACCACCGTGCGCCCGGCCTCGCTGATCAACGCCTTGCCGCGTGACCCACGCAAGCACCAGGCATTCGAGAACATCCGCATTGTCGGCAAGGGCGTGATCGACGGCAACGGCTGGAAGCGCCATGCCGACGTGCTCGACGAGCGTGGCCAGGCGCTGCCGTTCTACCTGCCCAGCGACAATACCCGTTACCTGCAGGACGGCCTGCTGGCCAAAGCCCAGGTCGAACGTGCAGTAGCCGAGGGCATGAACGTCAAGGACGCCTATGGCCAGATGCGCTCTTCGCTGGTCACTTTGCGCAATGTCACCAACGTCTTCTACGGTGGCTTCACCGTGCTTAACCCGGCCTACCACGGCATCATGAACCTGGAGACCGAAAACGTGGTGCTGGCCAACACCACGCACAAGACCTACGACGCCAACAACGGCGATGGCATCGAGTTCGCCAACAGCCGTGGCGCCATGGTGTTCAACAACTTCTTCGATACCGGTGATGACTGCGTCAACTTCGCTGCCGGCACGGGCGCCGATGCGGTCAGGCAAAAGCCCCAGGAAGATGCCTGGATCTTCAACAACTACTTCCGCAAGGGCCACGGCATGGTCGTCGCCGGCAGCCACACCGGGGCGTGGATCCAGAACATCCTGGCCGAGGACAACGTCTCCGACGGCACCGATACCGGCTTGCGCATGAAGAGCACCAACTTCATGGGGGGTGGGGCGCGTAACGTGGTATTCCGCGATTCGGCGATGCGCAACACGGTCAAGCAGGCGTTTATCTTTACCCTTGATTACAACGACCCCAATGCCAAGCTGGACTACCAGAAGTCGACGATAGCGGGGCAGTTCCGCGATGTGCAGGTCAGCGATGTCACCGTCGAGAACGCCCAACTGGCGGCAATCGAGGTCAAGGGCGACAGCCTGCATGGGGCTTATCACCAAGGCCTGGCCTTCGAGCGCGTGCGCTTCAGCGGGCCCGCCAAGGTGAAGATCGACGGCCTGCAAGGCTCACGGTTCGAGGCGGTTCACTTCAGCGAAGCCGGCACCGGCAACCCCTGGCAGGTCGGTAGCAGCGAAGGGCTGGTGTTCAAGGATGTACGGCCAGCCCCTGAGCCCGCTCACTCGCTGTAGACCGCCTGAAGCTTCTGCGCCTCACGCAGGCGCATGCGGCTGTTGCTCAAGTGCAGGAACATCGCCGCACGGGCGGCATCGACCTGCCTGCTGACGATGGCGTCGAAGATCTGCTGATGTTCGGCGTTGATGCCTGCCAGGTAGGTGCTGCGATTGCTTTGCCCGGTGTAGGCCGAGTTCATCCGGGTGCGGGGGATCAGCTTGGTACCCAGGTGCTTCATGATGTCGATCAGGTAGGGGTTGCCAGCGGCCTTGGCGATTTTCAGGTGGAACTGGAAGTCGGCATTGGTGGTGCTACCGGACTTTTCCGGACCTTGCAGCAGCGCCTTCAGCGCCTGCTCCAGTTCGTCGATGGCCTGGGGCGTGGCCCGTTCGGCTGCCATGCCGGCGGCTTGCACTTCCAGGCTCAGGCGAAACTCCAGCAGGTCGAGCACGTCGGACAACAGCATGATGGTCGCCGGCCCGACGTTGAAGCCTTCCGGTGCTGGCATATCGAGGACGAAGGTACCGACGCCGTGCTGGGTCTCGACCAGGCCGGCCGCCTGCATCCGCGACAAGGCGTCACGCACCACCGACCGGCTGACGCTTTCGGCGGCCATGATCTGGGTTTCGGTGGGGAGTTTGTCGCCGCGCTTGAGGGTGCCCTCGCGCATGCGTTGGGCAAAGCGCTCGACCAGCGATTCGGCGAGGCGGCGCGGTTTGATTTGGGCGGTGGCGTTGAAGTCCGACATCGTCGTGCTCTTGGCTGATCAGCGGGCATTATAGTGCGTTTTGCGGCAAAACTGCGGTTACAATCCTCCATCGTCTGGTTTGAATGGATCCTCCCATGGAGCGTGTTAACCCTGATCGACGCGTCAGCCTGGCCCAGCAACTGGTGCTGGAGTTGTCGCGCAGCATATTGGCCGGCGAACTGCCGGCCGGTACCAAGCTGCCGACCGAGCAAGCCTTCACCGAAGCGCGCAAGGTCAGCCGTACCGTGGTTCGCGAGGCGATGTCGCGGCTGCAGGCCGAGGGCCTGGTAGAAACCCGGCGTGGCATCGGTACGTTCGTGATGGACACCATCCGGCCGGGCGACCTTCAAGCTCATCCACATGAAAAGGGCAGCGCCCTGGATGCGGTGGCACTGCTCGAACTGCGCCTGAGCCTCGAAGTGGAGTGCGCTGCCCTGGCTGCGCAACGCGCTACACCCGGCCAGTTGCTGGCCATTCGCGCGGCGCTGGACGATGCCAATGCCGTGGGGCCGCTGCACAAGGACAGCACCCGTATCGTCTTCGAGTTTCACCTGCAGATTGCCCTGTGCACCGGCAACAGCTTTTTCATCGATGCCATGCAGCACCTGGCCGATACCCTGATGAGCGGCGCACAACGCACGCTCAGCGACGGGCAACGCGCCCAGCACGTGCGTGAGCGCGAGCAGCTGTACGTTGCGCTCGAGCATCACGACGCCGATGCCGCTCGGGCCGCCATGCGGCTGCATCTGACCAATGCCCTGCATCGCGCGCGCAGCGCCGTTCAGGCGCCGGGGTAAAGAATGCCGTTCAGACGCCGGCGTGAAAAACTCTGAATCTTCCCGGGGGTAGCGCAGTCGACCGGTTGTAGCCAACTGACGGAGAACGCACATGTCTCGCCCCGATGAACCCAAGCCTTACACGCCAGCGGAAATCGACGACACCGAAGACCGCATGGGCAGTGTCCACGAGCTGGACTTCGATGACCATAACGACGAACGCGAAGGGCGGGTGGGTGACGAGCGACCTGCCCGTGAAGTCGACCAGGAATTTGCGCCCAAACGTGTCGCCGAAGCCGGCATGACGGGCGGCGAGGCGCTGAGCGACAGCCTCCATGAAGACAATGTCACCTATGACGACATGAGCCCGGACACCTTGCTGGACGAGACCGGTGCCCGTGACCCGTATGAAGCCGGTGACGGCGAGGGCCCGGCTGACCAGTCCTTGCGGCGGGTCGGTGCGGGCGAAATTGGCGGCGGGTTCGGCCTGGACGAGGCTGAGCTGGCGCGTTCGGCGCCGCTGGACGGTGAACCCTGGACCGATGACGTAGTAGACGAGGAGGACAAACCCCATGAATGAGCAACGCTGTGCCTGTGCCCACTGTTCTTGCACGGTGGATGTCAATGCCGTGCAACAAGAGGGCAAGGCGTATTGCTGTGAAGCCTGTGCGTCGGGGCATCGCAATGGCGAGCCGTGCCGCATGAGCGGTTGTGATTGCGCTGAGGCGTCGCGGCCAGTCGAGGACGACGACAGCGCGGTGTGAATTGGACCGCCTTTTGGGGTTGCGAGCAGCCCCAAAAGGCGCCATTACGGGTCAATGCGTTTGCCAGATCCCGTCGCTGCGCTCGCAATCTGCCCGCGCCTGGCCAAGGCTGGGTGTGTCGTAATAGTAGGTAATCACCCGCGCATCCTTGGACAACGCCGGCCGTGTCGAAGGTTGCCCACCCCCGGCTTTGGGGTTGGCCAAGGCTTCCTGGGTCAAGGGCGCGATGCAACTGCCTACGCTGCCATCCGCGCACCGCGCGACTTTCTGCTTCTGCGTACTGAGCATGTCCTTGCTCTCGTTGCTGCACGACCAGTTGATCGCTTCGGCAGGCAGGTTGCTGTAGCTGTAGCAGGTGTGCTGCTCAACCGGCTTGACGGCTTCGCTGGAGGAACGGGTGAGCACATTGCAGGCCTCTGCCAGCACATGGGTGCTGGCAAAGCTTGTGAGCATCATCATCAACAGAGCGACTCGCATACGCTACCTCCCGGGCCAAGGCCCTTGAACCGCGCTAGGCTGGGTTATCGCGCTGGCGCATGGCCTTGGCGCGCTTTTCCAGAATCAGATACGTAACGACTGCCAGCACCAGGGGGATCAGGTAGTACAGCGTTCGATACCCCAATAGCGCGGCTACCAGCGTGCCTTGAGGGATCTGGCCGTGCAACAAGGCCAGGAACACCGTTTCAAGCACGCCAAGGCCTGCCGGGATGTGCGCGACCACACCTGCCACGCAACTGATGAGCAGGATCCCGAGAATCGACGGGTAAAAGGCCTTTTCAGGGAGCAGCCAGAAGATCAGCAGCGCCATCAACGCCCAGTTGCTGGCGCCAAGGGCTACCTGGCACAGCGCCAGGCGCAAGGCCGGCAGGGTGACTTCATGTTCGCGCCACTGCCAGGTACGTTTTTTTGCAAAGCCGCAGGCCAGCAGGTAGGCAAGGGCGATGGCCAGCAAGCCGAACCCGATCAGTTGCAAGCCTGTAGCGCCCACCGCCCAGCTTTCGGGCAGTTTCACCAAGCGCAGGGCGAATACCGTACCGGCCAGCAGCATGTAGCCCATCCAGTTGGTCAACAGGCCTAAGGTCAGGATGCGGGTGATCGTCGCGGTGTCCAGGCCAAGCCGGCCATACAGCCGATAACGCAAGGCGACGCCGCCCACCCATGTGGTGAAGTTGAGGTTGAAGGCGTAGCACACGAACGCCACCGGCAACACCTGCCTGGCGGGCAGCGTATGCCCTGTGTAGGCACGTGCGAGCAGGTCGTAACTGGCAAACGTCAGGTAGCTGCATAAGGCGATGACCAAGCCGATGGCCAGGGTCCCGGGTTTGTAGGCCAGCAGTGACTGACGCACCTCGTTCCAGTCAAGGTTGCGCGCCAGCATGTACAGCAAGGCGGGTATCAGCAACAGGAACAGCAAGGTGAACAGGCGCTTGGCCCAGGTTTGCCACCGTGTGCGCGCCATCAGGTCTGCCCCTCGTGAAAATCGCCGTGGGCTTCGACTTCCGGTTGCACCGAGCGCAAGCGCTGACGGTGCGCCGGGAACCAGCCGGCTATCCGCGGGAAGTGGCGTATGGCGTGGAAGCACAGGAAGATCAGCGGTGCCCGCCACCAGTAGCCGCGGATCATCCGTTCCAGGGTGACCGATTTGCATTGTTCGCTGGCCAGCGCCTGCAGATGCTGGTGCAACTGCTGGTTGAACCCACGATCGCGGATGAACAGGTTGGCCTCCAGGTTGAACGACAGGCTCAACGGGTCCAGGTTGCTTGAACCTACAGTGGCCCACTGGTCGTCGACCAAGGCGACCTTGCCGTGCAACGGTCGGCTGCAGTACTCGTGAATACGCACCCCGTCGCGCAATAGGTAGTTGTACAGCAGCCGCGACAAGGCCCGCACCCAGCGCATGTCGGGCTGACCCTGCAGAATCAAGGTCACGGCCACCCCGCGCCGCGCTGCATTACGCAGTTCGCGCAGCAACCGGTAGCCCGGAAAGAAATAGGCATTGGCCACCACGATACGCTGCCGGGCAGCACGAAAGGCTTGCAGGTACTGCGCTTCGATGGCGGTGCTGCGCTGGCCATTGTCGCGCTCGACCAGCACGGCCGTGATCGCCCCGGTAGGCTCGGTGACCGGGCGCACCTCGCTGGGGGGCTGCAGCACCGGCGACATCAGGCGCCGACTGGTGGCGTGCACCTGGGCCACCACGGGGCCGGTGACCTCGACTGCGTAGTCCTGCTTGGCCATGGGCCCGTAGTCGCCCAGGTGGTCGGCACTGTAGTTGATGCCGCCGATGAACGCGCGCTGCCCATCGATCACCACGATCTTGCGGTGCAGGCGGCGAAACAGGTTGGTGCGCATGCCCGCGAGCCTGGGCTGGGGGTCGAAGGCATGAAAGTTGACGCCGGCGTCGGTCATCGCCGAGATGAAGGCGTCGGGCAGGTCGGCAGTGCCGTAGCCATCGACCGCCACCTCGACGCGCACACCACGGCCAGCGGCCGCTATCAGCACCTGCTGCAACTGCTGGCCGACCTTGTCATCGAAAATGATGAACGTCTCCAGCAGAATTTCTTCCCGCGCCTGGGCCATCGCCTCGAATACGCGGGGGTAGTACTGTTCGCCGTTGATCAGCAACTGCACGCTGTTGCCCTCTAGCCAAGGTCGGTTCATAGGCTTATCTCCGCAGCAAGGGGGACATGGTCAGAAAGGTGCGACCACGGGTACTTCGCCAACACCTGCGCCTTGCCCGGCATGGCATTGCGCAGGTAGATACGGTCGAGCCGCAGCAGCGGCAACCGCGCCGGAAAGCTGCGCGCCGGGGTCCCGAAATGCTCGCCAAAGGCTTCGACCAGGTGTTCGGACAACACCGCATCGGCCTTCAGGCGCCAGTCATTGAAGTCGCCGGCAATGATCACCGGCGCCTTGGGCGGCAAGCTGTCGAGCAGCTCCAGCAACAAGCGCACCTGGCGCTGGCGGTGGGCCTCGCGCAGGCCCAGGTGCACGCACACCGCGTGTACCTGCTGATGGCCTGGCACGTCCAGGCAACAGTGCAGCAGGCCCCGCTGTTCATTGCCCTGAATGGAGACATCGAGGTTGGTGAACTGGCGGATCGGGAATTTCGACAGCAGGGCGTTGCCGTGGTCGCCATGGGGGTACACGGCGTTGCGCCCATAGGCGAACTGCGGCCACATGCTGTCGGCCAAAAACTCGTACTGCGGGATTTCCGGCCACGCCGCATGGCGTATGGCATGTTGCTGATGGCTGCCGTGCACCTCCTGAAGAAACACCAGGTCGGCACCGGTGGCGCGTACGGCCTCACGCAGCTCCGGCAGGATGAAACGCCGGTTGAATACAGTGAAGCCCTTGTGCACGTTGATGGTCAGCACGTTCAGCCGATGCACCGTGGTGACGTTGTCGATGATGCAGCGGGGGGCTGGCAGGGTTCGGTTCAAAGCTCGACCTCCGGTGCGACGCCAGGCTCGGTGACCAGGTCGTAATCGAGTTTCAGCTTTTCCAGCAGGCGTCGCGCGTCGTAGGGCGCATGCACCTTCTGGTCGTTGTCGAAGTAGCAATAAATGTCGCGGGAGGCACGCTGGGGTGGCGCGCCGGGCACAATCAACTGCGCGTCTTCCACCTGGCCGCCCTGGCTCCAACGCACGATGCGTTGCTTCCAGCGGCGCAAGGCGTGCGCGGTGTAGCCGCTGCTGTACAGTTCCACGTCGCCGTGCAGGCGCAAATAGACAAAGTCGGCGGTGATATCTTCGACATATGGCCATTTGCCTGCACTGTCAGCCACTACCAGCGCAATACGGTGTTTGCGCAGCAGCTTGACGAAGGCTTCACACAGAAAGCTCTCGTTGCGGATTTCCACGGCGTGGCGCAGACGTGCGTTGCCATCGATGTCGGTACTGCCATTGCCCTTGAGGCGCTCGGCACACCCTTTGGCACATTCGCGCGCGGCGTCCCGGTTGCGCGGGAGCAGTTCGAAAAACCGGGCGAAGCGTGCTTCGTCGAACGTCATGTTGGGCGGAAACTGCCACAGGATGGGGCCCAGTTTGTCACCCAGCAACAACGGCCCGGAGGCAAAGAAATTGGCCACCGGCTCTTCGATATCCTTGAGCCTGCGTACATGGGTGATATAGCGCGGCCCCTTGACCGAGAACACGAAACCGTCCGGCGTCTCCTCACGCCAGCCCAGATACCGTTCGGGGGTTTGCAGGCTGTAGAACGAGCCATTGATCTCGATGCTGTTGACTGCCCGCGAGGCAAACGCCAGTTCGCTGTCCTGGCGCAGCCCCTTGGGGTAGAAATCCCTGCGCCAAGGGCCGTAGCGCCACCCTGAAATTCCGATGCGGATCTCGCTCACGCTGCCTTCCTCATTGCCAGCTCTTTGAGAGGTCACTCTGAAATTGCGACTGGCACGGGCCTGTGAGGTTCAGCACGGTTGACCAACGGGAGCGCGAGCAGAGTTGAACTTTGCCGCCGATGGCGTCTCCACCGCATACCAATGAGGGCCTGCCCATTCAATGGATGACCCGCCACCCTGGAGGCAAGCATGGCCAGACATATCATCCATTTCACCGGCCCGATCAACTCATCCACCTGCGGCAACCTGATCAGCACCTGCTCGCGGGCCATGCAACAAGGCGCCGAATTGCTGCAACTGAACATCGCCACCATGGGCGGTGAGTGCAGTTATGGGTTCACCTTGTACAACTTCCTGCGCGCGTTGCCGATTCCGCTGCACACCCACAACCTGGGCACGGTGGAGTCGATGGGCAATATCCTGTTTCTGGCAGGCGAGCACCGCACCGCCTGTGCGTTCAGCAAGTTCCTGTTTCACCCCTTTCACTGGACGCTGCATGGCTCGGTCGACCATGCCAGGATGGCTGAATACGCCATGAGCCTGGACTACGACCTGCGCCTTTACGCGCAGATCGTCGCCGAACGGACCCAGGGCAGTGCCGAAGTGCTGGATGTGCCCCGTTACCTGATGGCGTATCCGCGGATACTGGGGCCCGAGGAGGCGCTGGAGAACGGGTTGATTCACGCCATTGACGAGATGCCGATCGAATCGCAAAGCACCCAGTGGAGTGTGCATGCCTGAGGCTGCGGCGCAAACACTTGGCCTGCGGCCGTTTCATGCCACCCGTCAGCCCCGTGCAAAACGATTGAGCATTGGCGCTGATCACTGGCTCGGAACTAAGGCATTGCGCAGACAACCCTTCCATCGCAAGGAGAAACGACATGGCGCTTGAACAAGAGCGGACCAGCCAGCGCGGCGGCACCAAGGAGAACAACCCGGGCAATTTCGCCAATGACCGGGAAAAGGCGTCCCGCGCGGGGCACAAGGGCGGGAAAGTGTCCGGCGGCAACTTCGCCAACGACCGTGAACGGGCGTCGCAAGCCGGACGCAAGGGTGGGCAGAACAGCCATGGTGGCGGGCGACACTCGTGACCCAGGGCCTAGTGAGCGGGTTCGGCGCCACGTTAAACCCGCTTCAACGCCATCCGGGGCCACTGGTACCGAAGGTCGGCAAAAATTTTGAATTTTCTCGCACTGCCCCGATCAATCAGTGAGTCATCCATGGAGAAGAGGAGGCCCCTGCGATGCCTGGTCCACAGCTTTACATCATCGATTATCAACTGCATGGTCAGCCGCGCAGTTTTATCATTCGTCTTGAACGGTTGGACAACGCCGAAGCCTGGCATTGGGCAAGTTGTGATGCGGGCATCGGCATCATTCCCAAGTTCGGGCGGGAGAAAATCAAGAAAGTGAGCAGGCCGATGGCAGAACGCTACGGGATTACGGCGGTGAGCTGGCGTATTTCCGGGAGTAAACCCAATCAGCCAGTGGGTGACCCTGCAGTAGTGGGCTGATCGGTGGTGCGGCGATGGGCTGCACTGCAGCCCATCGATTCGGCAATCAGGCGCCCGATTCAGGGTCGCTGGCAGGCACCCCGGGGCGGTTTTCGTCATCATCGGTCAGGTTCGGATCGGCATCCGGGTCGTCCACCTGGTCCTGGCGCCTGTCAGGTTCCAGCTCTGGCCAGTCATCTTCGACGCTGCCACCCCCCATGTGCAGTCTGTCTTTCATCTCGCAACCCTCCGCTTGGTTGAAGCCTGCTTCGATAAAAAAGGGCCCGCGATCAGGCGGGCCCAATACAGGAGTGAGAGGCGAAGCCATTGACCACCCCTCATGAACTCAGAGCGACCAGCGCCGAGGGAGGTCAGTCCGATAGCTGCGCGCCCTGACCAACGGTAAAGCGCGGCTACCCTAGGCCCGCGTTCAATCAGGCTTCTTCAGCACCAAGGTGAGAATGTCGTAACTCGCCACCAGCTCGCCCAATTGGTTGGTCACCTCGACGTCCCACGCCACCACACCTTGCGGCTGTCCCAGCGGGCTGGTCTTGCCTTGGTCGATCTTGCGTTTGCAGGTCAGGCGCGCCTGAATCGTGTCGCCGATCCCCACCGGGTTGATGAAACGCAAGGTGTCCAGGCCATAGTTGGCCAGCACCGGCCCAGCGCCGGGGGAAACGAACAGGCCCGCCGCCGCCGACAGCACGAAGTAACCATGGGCAATACGCTTGCCAAACTGCGACTCCTTGGCGGCGATCTCATCGAAGTGCATGTAGAAGTGGTCACCCGACAAGCAGCCGAAGTTGACCAGGTCCGCTTCGGTCACGGTACGCCGGTGGGTGAGCAGCGACTCACCGATACGCAGGTCCTGGAAGTAGCGGCGGAACGGATGCACTTCGCTTTCGATTACCTCGGCACCGCGCACATACTCGCCCGTCACGGCGCTGAGCATGCTCGGCGAGCCTTGCACTGCGGCGCGCTGCAGGTAGTGCTTGACCGCACGCAGGCCACCGAGCTCTTCGCCACCACCGGCGCGCCCAGGGCCGCCGTGCTTGAGCTGGGGCAGCGGCGAGCCATGGCCGGTGGACTCCAGCGCGGCTTCGCGGTCCAGCACCAGCAGGCGACCATGCCAGGCGGCGGCGAGTGGGATGGCCTTGGCGGCAACGGCTCGGTCGGCGGTGACCAGGGTCGCCACCAGGCTGCCCTTGCCGCGGGCAGCCAAGGCCAAGGCTTCGTCAAGGTCGTCGTAGGCCATCAGCGTGCTGACCGGGCCGAACGCTTCGATATCGTGGGCACCGCCTTCGGCATGCGGGTCGCGCGCCTGAAGCAGGGTCGGCGCAAAGAACGCCCCTTCGGCAACGCCCTCGCCACGCGGCGCGAACCCGTCGCTGGCGCCAAACAACTGGTCGCAGCTCTGCAGCAGGCTGCGGACCCGCTCGCCAACGTCACGTTGCTGATCATGGGATGCCAAGGCACCCATGCGCACGCCCTCCAGCGAAGGGTCGCCGACCACCACCTTGCTCAAGCGCTCGCGCAGGCGGGTGGCGACGGCATCGATGTGCTTGGCCGGTACGATGGCGCGGCGGATGGCGGTGCATTTCTGCCCGGCCTTGGTGGTCATTTCACGCACCACCTCCTTGATGTACAGGTCGAACTCTTCGCTGTCCGGGGTAACGTCCGGGCCGAGGATCGCGCAGTTCAGCGAGTCCGCCTCGGCGGTGAAGGGCACCGAGTTGCGGATCAGGTTCGGCGTGACACGCAATTTGGCTGCGGTATCGGCGGAACCGGTGAAGGTCACCACGTCCTGGCCCTGAAGGCGGTCGAGCAGGTCGCCGGTGCTGCCGATCACCAGTTGCAGGCTGCCAGCCGGCAGTAGGCCCGACGCGTGCATCAGGCGCACCACGGCTTCGGTCAGGTAACTGGTGGATGTGGCGGGTTTGACAATGCACGGCATACCGGCCAGGAAGGTGGGCGCGAACTTCTCCAGCATGCCCCAGATGGGGAAGTTGAACGCATTGATATGCACGGCGACGCCAGCACGCGGCACCAGGATATGGCTGCCGGCGAAATGGCCTTGCTTGCCCAATGGTATCGCCGGGCCTTCGTGCACCAGGTTGCCCGAGGGCAGTTCGCGGCTGCCGATGCCGGCGTAGGCGAACAGCGTGGCATTGCCGCCTTCGATGTCGATCCAGCTGTCGGCGCGGGTGGCGCCACTGTGGTGTGACAGGGCGTAGAGCTGCTCTTTGTGCTCGGCCAGGTACAGCGCCAGGGCCTTGAGGCGGGCTGCGCGCTGCTGGAAGTCCATGGCCATCAGTGCGGCCAGGCCACGGGCGCGGGCAAAGTCCACGGCTTCGGCGAAGTCTGGGCGTTCTTCATGGCTGTAGGCCAGGACATGGCCGTTCAAGGCACTGCGCAGGGCCTGGGCGCCGTGCTGGCCGATCCAGCGGCCAGCGATGAAGCTCTGCAGGGTTGGGGCGTCAGACATGCTGTTCTCCTTTTGAGGGCGCTGTTACCACAGCGCCAGGGTGTAGCCGATGATCAGGCGGTTCTCGTCCACAGCATTGGTCAGGCCATTGCCGGAGCGGAAGGTGACGTTGCGCCAGCGCAGGCTGACGTCCTTGAACGGGCCGCTCTGGATGACGTAGGTGAGGTCGGTGTCGCGCTCGCGCTCACGGCCGTTGCTGACGGTTGCGGTCTCGGCGTGGCGGCCGTCGGTGTAGCGGGTCATGAAACTCAGGCCAGGGATGCCCATGGCGACGAAATCGTAGTCATAGCGCACCTGCCACGAATCGAGCCCGGCGCGGGTGAAGGTGTTGTAGGTCACCAGGTTGACGGTGAACGGGTCGCCGCCGTTGACGAAGGGGAAGGCGCTGTCGCCGGACATCTGCTGCCAGGTGGCAGTGAACTTGTGCGCCCTGACGCCGAGGGTGAACATGGCGTTGAAGTTGCGGTTGTCGATGTTGCCGGCGCGTTCGGCGCCATCATTGCGGCTGTCGAAGTACCGCAGGTCGCTGCGCAGGCTCAGGCCTTCGCCCAGCGGGCGGGTGTCGACCAGGCCGACGAACTGCTGGCGGTAGATGTCTTCGAGCTTGGCGTAGTAGTAGCTGACGCTGGTCTGCGGGGTAATGGCGTAGCTGCCACCGCCGAAGTCCAGGTGGTCGCTGCTGGCGGCGCCGTAGCCGATGTCGTCGCGGCCAGACGAGTCGCGCAGGTTGGCCTTGGTCAGGCGCCCGGCGTTGACGGTCAGGCCATTGAGTTCCTGGCTGGTCAGCAGCCCGCCCTGGAAGGTCGAAGCCAGCAGGCGGGTGTCGTTGTACACCACCACCGGCAGGATCGGCTGCAAGGTGCCCAGGCGCAGGGTGCTCTTGGACACGCGCACTTTACCGGTCAGGCCCAACTCACTGTAATCATCGACAGGCTCGTGGCTGTTCGGGCCAAACGGCAGCAGGCCGGTGTTGCGGCGGTCACGGCTGCTGTCGAGCTTGACGCCCAACTGGCCCATGGCATCCACGCCGACGCCTACCGGGCCTTCGGTGAAGCCCGATTCCAGGCGGGCAGTAAAGCCTTGGCCCCATTCCTCGGCCTTGGCCTGCGGCGCATTGCTCTGGCGGAAGTCGCGGTTGATGTAGTGGTTGCGCAGTTCCAGGCGCGCATGGCTGTCGCCGACGAAGTCCGCCATGGCCGGCAAGGGCAGGGCGAGCGTGGCAAGCCAGGTGAGGCAAGAGAAGCGAGTGCGGTTCATTGTTGTTGTACCCGACATGGTTGTTCTCGAAATCAGTGCTTGCTGGCGCCGGCGGCGCCAATACCGGTCATGGAGCGAATGAACTGCGCCAGGTAGCGGCCACGTTCTTCGGTGGCCCGCGCCGAACTGTCGGTGACCGAGAACACCCAGGCGCCGAGGAACGCCAGGCTCATCGAGAACAGCGCCGGGTTGCTGTAGGGGAACAGTGCCTGTTCGTTGTGCAGCACGTTGACCCACACCGCCGGGCCCAGTACCACCAGCACGACGGCCGAGAACAGCCCGGCCATGCTGCCGCACACCGCGCCGCGGGTAGTCAGGCCCTTCCAGAACATCGAAAGCAGCAACACAGGGAAGTTGACCGACGCAGCCACGGCCAGCACCAGGCCGGAGAGGAAGGCGATGTTCTGCGACTCGAACACCAGCCCGAGCACCACTGCCAGCAGGCCGATCACCAGGGTGGCGATACGTGAAACCCGCATCTCTTGCTGCTCGGTGGCCTGGCCTTTGCGCATCACACAGGCATACAGGTCGTGGGACACCGCCGACGCACCGGATAGCGCCAGGCCAGCCACGACCGCCAGAATGGTGGCGAAGGCCACGGCAGAAATGAAACCGAGGAACAGGTTGCCACCCACCGCCTGGGCCAGGTGCACCGCGACCATGTTGCCGCCGCCGATGATCGCGCCCGCTGCATCGCGGTAAGACGGCTCGGTGCCGACCATGACGATGGCGCCGAAGCCGATGACGATCAGCAGCAGGTAGAAGTAGCCAATGAAACCGGTGGCGTAGAACACGCTCTTACGCGCTTCCTTGGCATCGCTGACGGTGAAGAACCGCATCAGGATATGAGGCAGGCCCGCCGTGCCGAACATCATGCCCAGGCCCAGCGAAATCGCGTCCACCGGGTTCGACAGCAAGCCGCCCGGCGCCATGATTGCCTGGCCCTTGGCGTGCACGGCAACGGCACTGGCAAACATCGCCTCGGTGCTGAAGCCAAAGTGCTTGAGCACCATGAAGGCCATGAACGTGGTACCGCTGAGCAACATCACCGCCTTGATGATCTGCACCCAGGTGGTGGCGAGCATGCCGCCGAAGGTCACGTAGGCGACCATCAGCACCCCGACCAGCATCACCGCATACAGGTAGCTGATACCGAACAGCAGCTCGATCAGCTTGCCGGCACCGACCATCTGCGCCACCAGGTACATCAGCGCCACGACCAGGGTGCCGAACGCCGACGTCAGGCGCACGGGGGTTTGAGCCAGGCGGTAGGACACCACATCGGCAAAGGTGTACTTGCCCAGGTTGCGCAAGCGTTCGGCGATCAGGAACAGGATGATCGGCCAGCCGGCGAGCACGCCCAGGGCGTACAGCAGGCCGTCGTAGCCGTTCATGAACATCATTGCCGAAATGCCCAGGAACGACGCGGCGCTGATCATGTCGCCGGCGATCGCCAGGCCGTTCTGCATGCCGGTCAGGCCGCCGCCGGCGGTGTAGAAGTCACTGGCCGAACGGGTCCGCAATGCGGCCCAGCGGGTGACCAGCAAGGTGAAGCAGACGAACACCATGAACATCGAGATGGCGGTCCAGTTCATTGCGCGCACTCCTGCTTGACCTTGTCGTTGAGCGGGTCGAGCACGTTGTTGGCGCGGTGCACGTAGATGCCGGTGAGGGCGAACGACAACAGCACCATGAGCACGCCCACCAGCATGCCGACGGTGGTCACGCCACCGCTGAGCGACTGGCCGAGGGTGCTGGGCGAGAACGCCACCAGCAGGACGAAGCCGTAGTAGATCACCAGCATGGCCAGGGTCAGGCTGCCGTTGAGGCGGCGCTTGCGCCGGACCAGGTGCTGGAAGTCGGGGTGGTTGGCGATGCTTGCGATGCGTTCGGGAGTCATGGGTCAGCGATCTCTTGGTGTTGTAGTTGTTTTTTGTGAGGTCACACGGGTGTTACATGCGGTGTTGTAAAGCGGCGCGGGTTTACAACTGGTCGAAGTCGAGCACCACCTTGTCGCTCACCGGGTAGGTCTGGCACGACAGCACATAGCCCGCCGCCACTTCGTAGTCTTCCAGCGCATGGTTGCTGTCCATCTCTACCTCGCCCTCGATCACCCGGCACTTGCAGGTGGAGCACACGCCCGCCTTGCACGAGTAGGGCAGCTCGGCGCCAATGGCATTACCGGCGTCCAGCACGTTCTGGCTGTTGCGCGGCAGGTCGAACGACAGGGCGCGGCCATCGCTGATCACGGTGATATGGCTGAGCGCCGAATCCACCTGGCGCGCCGCCTCACGGGCCTCGCGGCGTGCTTCGCTGCCAGCGGCGGCAAACAGTTCGAAATGGATGCGCTCCTTGCCCATGCCGTTGGCCTGCAGGCTGTCGCGCACGGTTTCGGTCATCGCCTGGGGGCCGCAGATGAACGCCGCGTCCAGCGTGGTGACGTCCAGCCAGCGGGCGAACAGTTGGCCGCACTTGTCGGCATCGATCCGGCCGTTGTACAGGTCGACATCCTGCTGCTCGCGGCTGAACACGAAAATCAGGTTCAGGCGGTCCAGGTAACGGTTTTTCAGGTCTTCGAGCTTGTCGCGGAACAACGCACCGGAGCTGGAGCGGTTGCCGTACAGCAGGGTGAAGCGGCTGTGCGGCTCACTGGCCAGGGTGGTGGCGATGATCGACAGGATCGGCGTGATGCCGCTGCCTGCGGCCACGCCCAGGTAGTGGCCATGACGGGCAGGGTCCAGCGGTACGTGGAAACTGCCGGACGGCGGCATCACTTCCAGTTGCTGGCCAGCCTTGAGCACGTCATTGGCAAAGGCGGAGAAACGCCCGCCCGGCACGCGCTTGACGGCTACCCGCAGCTCGCCATCCTGTACCGCGCTGCAGATGGAATACGAGCGGCGTACTTCCTCGTTGTCCAACTGGGTACGCATGACCAGGTACTGGCCCTGGGTAAAGCTGAATTGCGCCTGCAAGTGCTCAGGCACGTCGAAGGCGATGGATACCGCGTCGCGGGTCTCGTTACGCACTTGCTTGATGGTCAGGCTGTGAAACTGGCTCATGGTGTTCTCCACGGCTCAAATGCATTTGAAATAGTCGAACGGCTCCAGGCACTCGCGGCAGCGGTACAGCGCCTTGCAGGCCGTGGAGCCGAACTGGCTGAGCAGTTCGGTGTGGGGGCTGGCGCACTGCGGGCAGCACACCTGGGGCGCTTCACCGAGCAAACTGCGCTTGCTGGTGCTGCCCTCGGGCGGTGCGATGCCGTAGGCGCGCAAGCGTTGGCGGCCCAGCTCGCTGATCCAGTCGGTGCTCCAGGCCGGGGTCAGCCGCCGCTCCAGCGCAGGGGCAGCAAAACCGGCCTGTTGCAGCGCGTCACGGATGTCGGCCTCGATCACCTCGGTCGCCGGGCAACCGGAGTAGGTCGGCGTGACTACCAGGTGCAGGTGGCCGGCGCGCCAGTCGAGGTCGCGGACGATGCCCAGGTCGACCACGCTGACTACCGGCACTTCCGGGTCCATGACCTGCTCCAGTACTTCCCAGGCCCGGGCCAGGTCATCGCCGCGGGCCGCACGGGCGCCGAGGTCGCTGGCAATCAGCTCACCAGGTTGCATCGGGGTAGGCCCGTGGCAGGAACTGCATTTCGGCTAGCAACAGCCCCAGGTGCTCGGTGTGCAGGCCTTTGCGGCTGTCCAGGTAGAAATGGCTGGCCGCCTTGGGCAGCGGCAGTTGCACCGAATCGAAAATCGCTGTCACCTGCTTGAGCCAGGCCGCACCGACGCTGCGCGGGTCGGCAGCAATGCCGGCCTCGGCCAGGCGCACTTCGTTTTCGCTGCCTGCCGCCAGTTCGACGGTGAAGCGCCACAGCGCGGGGATCGCATCGAGCATGCGCCGACGGCTTTCGTCAGTGCCGCCGCCCAGGCGCTGCACCCATTCGCCGGAGCGCCGCAGGTGGTAGGTGACCTCCTTGAGTGCCTTGGCGGCAATGCCGGCGATACGTTCGTCGCTGGACGCGGCCAGGCCCTGCAGCACCGGGTAATGCCAGGCGTCATAGAAGAACTGCTTGGTCATGGTCACGGCAAAGTCGCCATTGGGTTGCTCGACCAGCAGCAGGTTGCGGTAGGCGCGTTCGTCGCGACGCATGGCAAGGGCGTCGGCATCACGGCCGTCATCGAGCAGCTCGGCGGCGTACTCCAGCCAGTTGCGGGCCTGGCCGACCAGGTCGAGGCCGACGTTCATCAAGGCCAGCTCTTCTTCGATGGCCGGCGCATGGCCGCACCATTCACAAAGGCGCTGGCCCTGCACCAGGGCGGTGTCGCCCAGTAGCAGCAAATACGGGATAAGCGTTTGTGTATGCATGGCCAACCTCACATGTGTCCGACTTCGTCGGGCAGTTCGTAAAAGCTGGCGTGGCGGTAGACCTTGTCGTCCGAAGGGGCGAACAACGGGTCTTTCTCGTCAGGTGAGGAGGCGGTGATCAGCGCCGAAGGCACCACCCACAGGCTCACGCCTTCGCTGCGGCGGGTATACAGCTCACGGGCATTCTCGATGGCCATGGCGGCGTCGGCGGCATGCACGCTGCCGACATGCTTGTGGTTCAAGCCGTGCTTGCTGCGCACGAACACTTCGTAGAGGGTCCAGACAGACATTTTCAATCTCCGCATCAATCGCCGCTCAGGCGGCGTTCTTGTTCTGTTGCTTGCGCGCATAGGCCACGGCGGCCTCGCGCACCCAGGCACCGTCCTCGATGGCCTTGCGCCGGGTGGCGACACGCTCCAGGTTGCACGGGCCGTTGCCCTTGATGACTTCGTAGAACTCGTCCCACTGGATGTCGCCGAAGTCGTAGTGGCCGCGGGCCTCGTTCCACTTCAGGTGCGGGTCGGGCGCGGTGCAGCCGAGCAGTTCGAGCTGTGGCACGGTCTGGTCGATGAAACGCTGGCGCAGCTCGTCGTTGGTCTGGCGCTTGATCTTCCAGGCCATCGACTGGGCGCTGTTGGGGGAGTGCTCGTCGCTTGGGCCGAACATCATCAGCGACGGCCACCACAGGCGGTTGATGGCGTCCTGGACCATGTCCTTCTGCGCCTGGGTGCCGTGGCGCATCATGGTCAGCAGCAGCTCGTAGCCCTGGCGCTGGTGGAAGCTCTCTTCCTTGCAGATACGGATCATGGCGCGGGAGTAGGGGCCGTAGGAGGTGCGCTGCAGCACCACCTGGTTGACGATCGCGGCGCCATCGACCAGCCAGCCTACCGCGCCCATGTCGGCCCAGCTCAGGGTCGGGTAGTTGAAGATGCTCGAGTACTTGGCCTTGCCGCTGTGCAGCTTGGCGATTTCTTCGTCGCGGTCGGCGCCGAGGGTTTCCATGGCGCTGTACAGGTACAGGCCGTGACCGGCTTCGTCCTGGATCTTGGCCATCAGTTGCAGCTTGCGCTTAAGGCTTGGGGCGCGGGTGACCCAGTTGCCTTCGGGCAACATGCCGACGATTTCCGAATGGGCGTGCTGGGAGATCTGCCGGATCAGGGTCTGGCGATAGGCCTCGGGCATCCAGTTCTTGGCTTCGATCTTGATCTCGGCGTCGATCTTTTCCTGGAAGTTGCGCTCTTCAGGCGACATCTCGTCCAGCGACTTGACGCGTTTTACACCGGTTTCGACTAGCTGTGCGTACATGTTCTGACTCCTGCCTCAGGGCTGGGTGGGGCATGAGTCATTTATAAGCGATACAAAACACAACATCAAACAGATTATTAGGTATCAGATAATATTTTTGTATCGGATTGCCGGGAAGAAGCGCCCACAGCGGCTGCTATGTGCTGGTCGGGAGATAGGGTGATGGCGGCTAGGTGCCTGTCTTGGGTTTGGAGGTGGGGCGGAGATCGAGCGCCGCCCGCGCGGCGCTCGATCTGATAGGCGCTGAAAATGCCAAGCCAAGCACCTGGTGGCCCCGGGGAAAAAAGGATTCAGCGCTGAACGATCAGCCAGCCAAGCGCTTGTCGTAAACGTGGCATGCCTTGCCTTCGGAGCGCTTGAGCGTGCCGCAAGGCTGCAGCCGCACTTGGGTGCTGATGCCGATGTAGGTCTTGATCTGTTTGCTCAACTCAGCCACCACCCATTTGCGCTGCGCCTCGTCGAGTACCTGGCATTCGCCACGCAGCTCCACGTGCACCTCGACACTGTCCAGGTTGCCATTGCGATACAGGTGTATCTCATACAGCTCTGAAAGCTGTTTTATTTTAAGCACCTGCTCTTCGATCTGCGTGGGGAACACGTTGACCCCGCGGATGATCAGCATGTCGTCACTGCGCCCAGTGATCTTGCCGATCCGCCGCATCGGCCGCGCCGTACCCGGCAACAGGCGTGTCAGGTCGCGGGTGCGGTAGCGGATCATTGGCAGCGCTTCCTTGCTCAACGAGGTGAACACCAGTTCGCCCAGCTGCCCGTCCGGCAACACCTCACCGCTGACCGGGTCGATGATCTCGGGGTAGAAGTGGTCTTCCCAGATGGTCGGCCCGTCCTTGGTTTCCAGGCATTCCATGGCCACCCCTGGCCCCATGATCTCCGACAGGCCATAGATATCCAGGGCATTGATGCCCAGGCGCTGCTCGATCGAGCGGCGCAACTCGTCGGTCCACGGCTCGGCGCCGAAGATCCCCAGGCGCAGCTTGAGGTCGTGCGGGTCGATGCCCTGGCGTTCGATCTCGTCAGCCAGGTTGAGCATGTACGAGGGCGTGACCATGATGATGTCAGGCTGGAAGTCGCGGATCAGTTGCACCTGCTTCTCGGTCTGGCCGCCCGACATGGGGATCACCGTGCAACCGAGCCGTTCGGCACCGTAGTGCGCGCCCAGGCCGCCGGTGAACAGGCCATAGCCATAGGACACGTGCACCTTGTCGCCCTTGCGCCCGCCGGCCGCGCGGATCGAACGGGCGACCACGTTGGCCCAGGTGTTGATGTCGTTCTGGGTATAACCGACCACGGTCGGCTTGCCCGTGGTGCCGCTGGAGGCGTGCAGGCGCACCACCTCTTCCTGGGGCACGGCGAACATGCCATAGGGGTAGTTGTCGCGCAGGTCGTTCTTGCCGGTAAAGGGGAACCTGGCGAGGTCTTCAAGCGCGGTAAGGTCGTCTGGGTGGGCGCCGCACTCGTCGAAACGCTGGCGGTACAGCGGTACATTGTCGTAGGCGTGCTTCAGGCTCCAGCGCAGGCGGTCCAGCTGGTGCTGGCGCAGCTCGTCGACACTGGCGGTCTCGATCGGGTCAAGCAGGGCGCGTTCGGCATCGTGGTACATGTTCATGGCTTCACTCGAATTGTTCTTGTACGTAGGCGCTAAGGCCTTGAGTGTCATGCGGGCAGCATACTGCCCGTGTCGTGTTCAGTCTCAGGCCATTGGTCTGATGTGCTCAGAGGCGCTCGATGACCAGGGCAATGCCTTGGCCAACGCCGATGCACATGGTGCACAAGGCGTAGCGGCCGCCGCGTTCTTCCAGCTCGTGCAGGGCGGTGGTCACCAGCCGTGCGCCGCTCATGCCCAGCGGATGCCCCAGGGCGATAGCGCCGCCATTGGGGTTGACGCGCTTGTCGTCGTCAGCCAGGCCCAGCTCGCGCAGCACCGCCAGGCCTTGGGCCGCAAATGCCTCGTTCAACTCGATGACGTCCATGTCGGCCAGGCTCAGGCCGGCCTGCGCGAGTACCTTGCGGGTCGCCGGGACCGGGCCGATGCCCATGATGCGCGGCTCGACCCCAGCGGCGGCCATGCCGAGGACCCGGCCGCGCGGCTTCAGGCCATGGCGGCGGGCCGCATCAGTGCTGGCCAGCAGCAGGGCGCAAGCGCCGTCGTTGACGCCCGAAGCGTTGCCTGCTGTCACGCTGCCGCCTTCACGGAACGGCGTGCCGAGCCTGGCCAACTGGTCCAGGGTGGTGTCGGCGCGCGGGTGCTCATCATGCTCGACACGCTTGGCCGGGCCTTTGCGCTGGGCGATCTCGACCGGCACGATCTCCCGTGCCAGCCGGCCCCGGGCCTGGGCGGCGGCCGCCTTGTGCTGGCTGCGCAAGGCGAAAGCGTCTTGGTCTTCGCGCGAAATACCGAACTGCGCGGCGACATTCTCGGCGGTCTCGGGCATCGAGTCGATGCCGTACTGCGCCTGCATCAGTTTATTGACGAAACGCCAGCCGATGGTGGTGTCGAACAGCTCGGCGCTACGGCCGAAGGCCTGCTCTGACTTGCCCATGACGAAGGGTGCCCGCGACATCGACTCGACGCCACCAGCCAGCATCAGCCCGGCCTCGCCGCAGCGCAGGGCGCGGGCGGCGCTGCCGACGGCATCCAGCCCGGAACCGCACAGGCGATTAAGGGTGGTGCCCGGCACGGCATCGGGCAGGCCGGCCAGCAGGCTAGCCATGCGTGCCACGTTACGGTTGTCTTCGCCCGCCTGGTTGGCGCAGCCGAGGATCACGTCATCAATGGCGGCCCAGTCGAGTTCGGGGTGGCGGGCCATCAGCGCCCTGATCGGCACGGCCGCGAGGTCGTCGGCGCGCACGCTGCTTAACGCGCCGCCATAACGGCCGATCGGCGTGCGCACGGCGTCGATGATCAACGCCTGGTCGAAGGTCTGGTCAGTCATCCTGGGTCTCCTGCGGCAACACCGTGCCGCGCACTTTGTAGGATTTTCCGTGGAACAGGGCAATCAGTTCGCCGCGCTGGTTTTCCAGGCGCACGTCATACAGGCCGGTGCGGCCCTTGCGGGTGAGTTCGCTGGCGGTAGCGGTGAGCACGTCATGCTCGAACGCCGGCGCCACGTAGTCGATGCTGCAGCCCAAGGCCACGGTGGCTTCGTCGTAGCTGTTGCAGGCGAAGGCAAACGCCGAGTCCGCCAAGCTGAACAAGAAACCACCATGGCAGCTGCCGTGGCCCTGAATCATGTCGGCGCGCACCGGCATGCTCAGGCGGGCCTGGCCGGGGCCGACGTCGAGCAGCCGAGCGCCCAGGGCCTGGGTGGCGCGGTCGCGGGAAAACATTGCATCGGCGCAGGCACGTGCCAGTTGCTCGGGGGTTCGTTGGGCTTCAGTCATGCAGTCGGCCTCCTTGGGCATGCACGCGGCGCAGCAGCAGCGAAGGGCGGTAGCGGGTCTCGCCGTAGCAGCGCTGCAGGTTGTCCAGCACGCGCAGGGTGTAGCCGATGCCGATCTGCTCGGCCCAGGCCAACGGCCCGCGCGGGTAATTGACCCCGGCGCGCATGGCCAGGTCGATGTCGGCTGCCGAGCCTACGCCTTGCAGCACGGCATCGGCAGCTTCGTTGGCGAGCGTGGTGACGGTGCGCAACACCACCAGGGCCGGCAGGTCGGCGACCAGACAAACCTTCAGGCCCGCCTGGCGCAGCAACGCCACGGCGTGTTCGCGCGCCTCGCGGGTGGTGTCGGGGCAAGTGCTGATGGCAATCCGTTCGGCCTTGCTGTAATCCAGCGCGAGGTCCACCAGCACCAGGTTTCGCAGCCCATCTTCACGCGCGCGCTGGCTGGCCAGGCGGCCGTCAGACAACGCCAGGGTGGCATCACCTACCCGCAGCAGGCCGCTGCCCGGGCGCTCGGTGACCTGGATGCCGCTGGCCTGGATGCGCTGCAGCAAGGGCTGCATCACGCCCAGGCTGCCTTCGACCACGCAGCACTCGACACGCGCCGCGCTTTGCACCTCGGCGGGCTGCGGCCGCAGCGCACCTTCGCTGTAATCGTAGAAACCCTGGCCGCTCTTGCGCCCAAGACGGCCGGCATCCACCAGCTCTTTCTGTACCAGCGAGGGCTGGAAGCGGAAGTCACCATAAAAGGCGCCGAACACCGAGCAGGTCACGGCGTAATTGACATCGTGGCCGATCAGGTCGGTCAGCTCGAAAGCGCCCATGCGGAAACCACCGGCGTCACGCATCAGCGCATCGAGGCTCGCGCAATCAGCGGCGCCTTCCTGGTACAGGCGCAGGCTCTCGGCATAAAACGGCCGCGCCACCCGGTTGACAATGAAGCCCGGCGTCGAACGCGCATGCACCGGCTGCTTGCCCCAGGCCGTGGCCGTGTCGTACAGCGTGGCAGCCAAGGCGGGGGCGGTGGCCAGGCCTGAAACGACCTCGACCAACGCCATCAACGGCGCAGGGTTGAAAAAGTGCATGCCGATCACCCGTTCGGGCCGCCGCAGGCCGGCGGCCAGGCTGGTGATCGACAGCGATGAGGTGTTGCTGGCCAATATGCAGCTGTCGCTGCACAGGGCTTCGAGCTGCTGCAAGAGTGCCTGTTTGACCTGCAGGTTTTCGACGATCGCTTCGATTACCAGTTGCGCATCGGCCAGTGCTTCGAGCGCTTCCACGGGCCGCAGGCGCGCGCTGATCGCCTGGCGTGCGGTAGCGTCGAGCTTGCCTTTTTCGACCAGGCGGCCGAGCTGGCGGTCGATGCCTTGCACGGCCAGGGCCGCAGCGCCTGGGCGATTGTCATACAGGCAAACCGGATGCCCCGCCTGGGCGGCCACCTGGGCAATGCCGGCCCCCATCGCACCGGCGCCGATCACCGCGACCTGGGCGTTACCGTTAAGTGCACTCATGTCAGCACCCCTTGAAGGCCGGTGCGCGCTTGGCCATGAACGCCGCGACGCCTTCGCGGTAGTCCTCGCTGCGCCCGGCCAGGCGCTGCAGGTCACGCTCAAGTTCGAGCTGCTGGTCAAAGTGATTGTCGTAACTGGCGTTAAGCGCACGCTTGATCAGGGCCAGCCCGTAAGTCGGCTGGGTCGCCAGCTGGCGGGCGAGGGCCAGCGCCTCGTCACGCAGTGCGGCGTCGTCGACCACCCGGTGGATCAGGCCCCATTGCTCGGCTTTTTCCGCACTCAGGCGTTCACCGAGCATGGCTAGCGCCTTGGCCCGAGCCATGCCGACCAAGCGCGGCAGTTGCCAGGTACCACCCGAGTCCGGCACTAGGCCGATCTTGCAGAACGCCTGGATAAAGCTGGCCGAGCGGGCCGCAAGCACCAGGTCACAGGCCAGCGGAATGTTCGCGCCCGCACCGGCCGCCACGCCGTTGACCGCGCAGATGACCGGCATCGGCAGGTCGCGCAGGGCGCGCACCAGCGGGTTGTAGAACGCCTCGATGGACTCGCCCAGGTCCGGCACTTGCGCGCCAGGCGCGACGTTGCGGTCAGACAAGTCTTGCCCGGCGCAAAAGCCACGCCCTTCGCCAGTCAGCAGCAACACGCGTACCTGCGGGGCTTGGCGTACCTGCTTGAGCGCCTCGCGCACTTCCTTGTGCATCTGCGTGTTGAAGCTGTTCAGCTGGTCAGGCCGGTTCAGCGAGAGGAGGGCGACACCGTCCTCGATGGAAAACAGGATGTGCTCGAAAGCCATGACAGGCTCGCTCCGTCAGTCGGTGGGGAAGAGGGGGTTACTGGCCCAAGAAGTGCGCCGGGCGTTTTTCCTGGAAGGCGCGGATGCCTTCGTCGCGGTCGACGGTACCGGCCAGCAAGGTGAACGCGTGGCGTTCGAAGCGCAGGCCGGTGGCCAGGTCGGTGTCCCCGGCCTTGAGCAGGGCTTCTTTGGCCAGGCGCACGGCCAGCGGTGCCTTGCGGGCGATGCTGGCCGCCACTTGCAGGGCGCGCTCGACGGCAAGCTCGGGCTGCGTCAGCTCGCTGACCAGGCCGGCCTGCTGGGCCTGCCGGGCGGTGATCGGCTCGCCGGTCAGAACCATCTGCATGGCCAGCGGCTTGCCGACCGCGCGCAACAGCCGTTGTGTGCCGCCCGCACCGGGGATGATGCCCAGGTTGATTTCGGGCTGGCCGAAGCGTGCGTCTTCGCCGGCGATGACGATATCGGCGCACATCACCAGCTCGCAGCCACCGCCCAGGGCGAAGCCGTTGACCGCTGCAATCAGCGGTTTGGCAAAACTGGCGATGCGCTGCCAATGGGCGACACGCGGGTCATTGAGGATGCCGACCAGGTCGCGCTCGGCCATTTCACGGATGTCGGCGCCGGCAGCGAAGGCCTTGCGGCTGCCGGTGAGCACTACGGCGAGGGTTGCCGGGTCGCGCTCGGCACTTTCCAGCTCGGCCGCAAGCTCGGCGAGCAGTTCGGTACACAGCGCATTGAGGGCTTCGGGCCGCTGCAGGGTGATCAGGCGGACGCCGTCCTCAGGCGCCTGCACAACGAGATAGCGAGGCATGTCGGTTTCCTCAGGCTGCACGCACGGCACGTGGGCCGGCATTTATTGGAATTGTCTGCAGGGGCAGGGGAAAACACTGAGGCCTGCCCGGGTGAGGTCCAGTATATGCCTTTTCTGATACAGAACAGCAATAGCAAAGATTGCATTACGTGTCCCTTAATGCGAGATATTCCTTCAAGCCAGGCCCGGATTAGGCTTTTAAAGCCCAGCAAATACAGCGTTAAAGTCAAATTTTATGGGCTGGGAGGTGCACCTTAAAAAGCGATACAAAGAATCAGCAATTGACGGTGACATTTATCGTGATACATGATCACCCCACTAACTGAATCATTTTGAGAGGTGTGACATGCCTTGCTATCGGCTGGACGGCCTGACCCCCGTGATCCACCCAACGGCGTACGTACACCCGACGGCCGTGCTGATCGGCGATGTGATCATCGGCCCGCAGTGTTACGTCGGCCCCCTGGCGTCATTGCGCGGCGACTTTGGCCGCATCGTGCTGGAGGAGGGTGCCAACCTGCAGGACACCTGCGTGATGCACGGCTTCCCGGGCGGCGATACGGTGATAGAGCGCCATGGCCATGTGGGCCACGGCGCGGTTTTGCACGGCTGCCGGATAGGCGCCGATGCCTTGGTGGGCATGAATGCGGTGATCATGGACGGCGCACACATCGCGCCACGCTGCATCGTCGGCGCCACGGCCTTCGTCAAGGCTGGCTTCGAATGCCCCGAGCAGAGCCTGGTAATCGGCGCGCCGGCACAGGCCAAGCGTACCCTCAGCGATCAAGAGGTCGCCTGGAAGCAACGCGGCACAGCCGAATACCAGCGTCTGGCCCAGCGCTGCAGTGCCGCCCTGGTCGAATGCCCGCCCCTGAGCGAAGTCGAGGCGCAGCGCCCACGCATGGGGGATTGCGGCTTTCGCCCCAAAGGCGAGGCGCAGGCATGAGCCTGGTGGTGACTGGCAATGGCCAGGCGGCACGGCGGGCAGGTATAGTCGGGGCTCCATCGGCTTACAGTTCCCTCATGAGCAGCCTTGCCCCCCTCAATACCTTGATCACCCGCTTCCAGGAGCAGACGCCGATCCGCGCGAGCTCGCTGATCATCACCCTGTATGGCGACGCCATCGAGCCGCATGGTGGCACGGTCTGGCTGGGCAGCCTGATCAACCTGCTGGAGCCGATCGGCATCAACGAACGGCTGATCCGCACCTCGATCTTCCGCCTGACCAAGGAAGGCTGGCTGACCGCCGAGAAAGTCGGCCGGCGCAGCTATTACAGCCTCACCGGCACAGGCCGGCGCCGTTTCGAAAAAGCCTTCAAGCGTGTTTACAGCGCGAGCCTGCCAGCCTGGGACGGCGCCTGGACGCTGGTGTTGCTGTCGCAGCTGGAGGCCAGCAAGCGCAAGGCCGTGCGCGAGGAACTGGAGTGGCAGGGCTACGGCGCCATCGCCCCGAACGTACTGGGCTGCCCGCGCGCTGATCGTGCCGACCTGGCGACCACCTTGCGCGAGCTGGACGCCACTGACGACAGCATCGTCTTCGAAACCCACACCCAGGAAGTACTAGCCTCCAAGGCCATGCGCGCCCAGGTGCGGGAAAGCTGGCGGATCGAGGAACTGGGTGAGCACTACAGCGAGTTCATCCGCTTGTTCCGACCGCTGTGGCAGGCGCTCAAGGAGGAGAATGAACTCGATGCCCAGGACTGCTTCCTGGCGCGCACCTTGTTGATTCATGAGTACCGCCGGCTGCTGCTGCGTGACCCGCAGTTGCCGGATGAGCTGCTGCCTGGGGACTGGGAAGGCAGGGCTGCTCGCCAGTTGTGCCGTAACCTCTATCGGCTGGTGTGGGGCAAGGCGGAAGCGTGGCTGGGGACCGCACTAGAGACGGCAGATGGGCCGTTGCCGGATGTTAACGAGAGCTTCTACAAGCGGTTTGGTGGGCTGGGCTGAGTCAGGGCAACGCATAAACCTTGAACAACCGCCTGGCCGTGTCGCTCACACCGTCGAGGTATTTGACGTAGGCCTGCTCGATTTCGCCCGATCGGTACATCTCGCTCAGCACCGTATCGACCAGCAACCGGAAGTCATCATCGCCGCGCGCGATCATCAGCGAAACCGGCGCATATTCGTAGATTCGGTCGAGCAGCAATAGGCTGCCGTCCGGATAGCCCGACGCGATGTGGGTCTTGAGCAGGATACGGTCGGCAAAGAACGCATCGGCACCGCCCTCGGCCACGCGCCGTACGCCTTCCTCATTGCTCTTGACGCTAACCAAGGTCGCGATCACCCCAAGCAGCCGCATCTGCTCGCCAACCCACTGCTGCGTGGCACTACCCGCCAATACGGCATAGGTCTGCTTGGCCAGGCCCCGATTGACCGTGGCGCGCCAGGTCGGCCCGTCATGCGCCACCTCACCGTTGAGCGCCTTGAGCAACGGCTCAGGTGACTGCTTACGGACCACGGCCGAGAGCCCCGCGGTATACACCGGCAGCGAAAAGCTCACTGCTTTGCGCCGCTCGAGCGTCTGCGGGGTCGGCGTGCAGAGGATATCGACTTTGCCCGAGCTGACCGCAGCAACCGCTTGGGTAATTTCCACGGGCTGAAACCGCACCTGCAACGCGGGTTGCTGCAGTTCGGATTTGACCCGTTCACTGATCTTCAGACAAAGATCAATGGCGTAACCCTCGACGGTGTCGCCGTTCAGGGCACTGAACGGTGCTGACCCAGGCAGGTAGCCCAGCGTCAGGGTATGACTGCTGCGCACCCGCTCCAGGGTATCGGCCCAGGAAACAACCGAAACACCAGAGAGCGCACCCGCCAGCAGCAGACGCAAAAGCTTCGCTGATAATGACTTCATTGCTCGCGCCCTCCGCTCAGGCCGTCAGTTGGCGAGTAGACAAACCGCTTGGCGAGAAACCCGTACAGCAGGTAGCCAAAGGCAAGCACCAGCAACCCGCCAAACAAGGCCTCCATGCCGCAGGCATATAGCGCATAAAGCGAGTAGGACACGGCAATCAGCAGCACAACCAGGTTGCGCGAGTACACCGTTGGCGAGACGTTGGCCTTGTACATGATCACCAGTAGCCCGGTCAGCGCTGTCACGTAGGGGATCAGGTTGGTCACTGCAGCAAGGTTCACCAGCTTGCTGAATTGCGCACTGGCATTGGGTGAAATGGTCGACACGGCCATTGCAGTCTGCAACAGGCCGCAGACGATCATGCCAATAACCGGCGCCCCAAACCTGTTGAGCTTGCTAAACAGCTTGAGAAAGAGGTTCTGGTCGGCGGTCATCTTGGCAGTCTGGGCCAGGGTGAACTGCCAGCCCAGCAGTGAGCCGACACAGGCCATGACCGCCAAGGCCATGACGATATTGCCCACCAGCGGGCTGAACATCTTCGCGTAGACCAGCGCGAAAGGCGCTGACGCGTTGGCCAGCTCAGCGTTGGGGATGATGCCCTGGATGACCGTGGTCGAAAGCACGTAGACCACCGCCGCCCCCAGGGTACCGAAGAGGCACGCCAGCGGCACGTCGCGCTTCGGGTTCTCGACCGCATCGGACGCCTGGGCTGCCGACTCCATGCCGAGAAAGGCCCACAGGGTCAGCGGTATGGCCTTGCCGATGGCCTCGGAAAGCGGCAACGCATTAGGGTTCCAGGCGGCCTGGAGCAGGTCGGGCTTGAACCAGAACCAGCCGATGATACTCAGCCCCGCAACGGGGATGATGACACCCCAGACCGTGATTGCACCGATCTTGCCGGTGATGTTCGGGCCGCCAAAGTTGGCGACGATGGTCAGCCAGATCAGCCCCACGGTGCCGATGAACAGCGGCACGGCACCGGTGCCCAACCAAGGCACGAACGCGGTCATGTAGCCCACCGCAGAAATTGCCACCGCCACGTTGGCGATCGCCAGCGACAGAAAGTACAGGTAGGAGCAGAGAAAGAAGCCTGATTTTGCGTGGGCTTCTTCGGTGTAGGCCGACAGGCCGCCAGAGCGCGGGCAGAAGATCCCGCATTGAGCAAAACAGTAGGCAATGGCCATCGAACCAATCGCGGTGAAGGCCCATGACAACAGCGACACCGCGCCCAGTTGCGCCATGTTGGTCGGCAGCATGATGATGCCCGACCCCATCATGTTGACCGTCACCAGCGTAGTAAGGCCCATCAGGCTCATCTTCTTGCTTGGGTCCGTCATCGCAAACTCCCTTTCAAGGCTTGCTGGCTGGCTGCGGATGTTCTGGCTTGGCAGGGTCGGCGTACCACTGCTCCCTTGGCACCCACTTGGCCTGCAGCGGGTCGCCGAGGTAGTGGGGCGACATGATCTGCACGCCGAACTCGTTGAAAACGTCCTGGATATTGGCGTGCAGCAGGCTGAGGAGGAGGGCGCGTGGCCTGGGCTGCGATGGAACGGCCTGGGCCACTAGGCGGTACTCCGGATAAAAATCCGAGCTCCCCTGCGACCCGAGGTTGGGCTGCTTCCAGCATAGTCGGGTTTCTGGCTGCCCGGCATCACCGACAGGTGACCATCAGCAATCTATAACGTTAATCGTGGTGTCCCTTATTAGAGTTAAAACTTAATATTGTGAGCTTTATGCTCATCGTAACAAACCGTAATGCGTGCTATGGTTTACCTTATGAGACTTAATGTTAGTACTGGTAGACTTTATGGATGACTTTTTCCCCGTCGCCTGCGTCGATACTCTTAGTAAAATAGGGCTTCTGGTGAAGGCAAGGCGCCTGTCGCTCGGTTTGCGTCAAACAGACCTCACAGCAGCAATCGGCGTCTCCGCGCATACCCTTCGCAAGATCGAAGGCGGCTCCGCACGCGTGGACCTGCGTTCTTTCATGCTGGTGTTATGGCGCCTGGGCATCAGCGACACGGTCTTCGCCTCGCTGGAGGGCATTGAAAGAACCTCCCAGATCACCCGCTTCAGTGATGACGACGATGCCCACCAGAGCCTCGCATCCCGCCGCGTGCGGCTGGCAAAACCCAAGCCCGAGGAATTCTGATGTCCCGTGCCTACATCTATATGGAGCACCCCGAGACGGGTGAGGTCATCACCCTTGGCCGGCTGACCCTCAAAGGCAAGCTCGGTGAGTTCCTCTATGCGCCTGACCATGTGGCGCAGGGCGGCTGGGTACCCGACCCCATCAATTACCCCCTGCGTGCCGAGCCCTACACGGGGATCGCCAAGAACCGCGGCATACCCGGCTTCATCAATGACGCCATGCCTGATGGCTGGGGCGAGCGGCTGCTGCATAGGGCGTACGGCCAGGAACTGGGCACCCTCGATTTCTTGCTCAAGTCACCGAACAACGACCGCGTCGGCAACCTGATGGCCGGCGGCGCAACCACGCCCGCACCTGGCCTGGGCGACGGCGCGGTACCCACCTTGAAAGGCCTGGCGAAATTCGTCGCCGCGTGCGAGGCGGTGTACGACGGCCAGCTCGACGCCGAGTCGGTAGCAACCCTCAACGTCCGCCAACAGCGTTCCGCCCTGGGCGGCGCGCGCCCCAAACGCACGCTGCAGGACAATGGCATGTTGATACTGGCCAAGCCCCGTGATCGCTACGACCACTACGACCTGCCCTCCATCGAATATGCCTGCATGACCTTTGCAGCAGGGCAGGGTTTGAACGTGGCAAAAACCGCGCTGCATGCCGAAAACCCTTCAACCTTGCTGATCGAACGCTTCGACCGCACGCCAATTGCGCAGGGCGCCCGGCGCATTCCCATGCTCAGCGCATTGACCCTGCTGGATTCAGAATGGAACGGCGCACACCATCGGGATTGGCGCTACGCTGCCGTAGCCGATGAAATGCGCCGGCGGGGCGTGCCCGATGCTGATCTGCAGGAGCTGTTCAAACGCATGTGCTACAACGCTCTGGTGGGGAACTCTGACGACCATCCACGCAACCATGCAGTGATCTGGGTGGCAGGCGGGTGGCGTCTGTCGCCGATGTACGACGTACTGCCCATGCTCGAAGAAGGGCCGGCACAAACCTTGGCCATGGCTGTTGGCCGTGAGGGCAGCCAGATCAGCCGCGCAAACCTGCTCAGCCACCACGCTCACTTTGCCCTGACGCGGGAGCAGGCCGAGCAAGTACTGGAGGAAGTGGCGGGCTGGGAGCCGGCATTGAAGGCGCATTACCAGCATTTGCTTGCGGGGGAAGACCTGAGGATGGCGTGTGAGGCGGCGAGTTCGGTGCGGATGCTCAGCTGATCGCTACTTGGTCTTCCAGTACTTCTGCATTTCCAGAAACAGAAAGGAGGCCGTCCAGGTGATCATCACCAGGCCCGTCAGCGCCTGCAGGCCTGTGAGGTATTTGAGGTCGCCACTTGGCGCGATATCGCCAAAGCCGATGGTGGTGTAGGTGGTGAATGAGAAGTACACGCAGTCCATGAATGTGCCATCGAAGTTGCCGCTCAGCGTACCCCACCGTTTGGCATTGGCCATCAGGTAATAGGCCAGGGCAAAGCACCAGACTTCCAGTGCGTGGGCCGCCAACGCGCCGAACACCCCGATGACGATGCGAAACCGGCTCCAGAGCTTGAGCCGCGGTAGCCAGTCGTTCAGGCGTAGCAGGCATTCGTAATGAATCACCACCACCAGCATCACGACCAGCGCGTTGATCAGTGTGACGGTTAACATCGACGGCTCCCCTGTGGCCCTGACAGAAGTTTGGCCGATAAAGGCCATCGTGTCGGTTCTACGCTTGAACATCACGGGGTGATTGATAAAGGTCAGTGAGTGGCCGCTCTTATCGCGCTGGCTTCTGTCTCCAACGATCAGCACGCGCCCTGCGACCAAGGTCGAATCCTTGACTTCAGATTCCCTTCAGATTGACCACTGATACTCACCCCATCAAGCCCAAACGGGGGGAGTTTCATGACCCAGTCTCAGTGGAGCAGCCTGCTCCCATTGCCTATCGGCAGCCACGTCGACAATCACGCCCACTTGTCGCTTCATCTGCACAAGGACCCTGGCCGCGATGAGCTGGAGCACTTCATTCATCAGTGTTTTGCCAGCGTGCACCACGCTGATGTGCACCATTACCTCCCAGAACTGCTGGCGCTGCATGACAGCCATGGTCGGCTGATTGCTGCCGCAGGCTTGCGCCCGGCCAGCAGCGGGCCGCTGTTTCTCGAGCACTACCTGGATGAGCCGCTGGAAGCTGCAGTTTCACGCGTAGCGGGCTGCCCCCTTGAGCGTGAGTGCATGGTCGAAGTCGGCAACCTGGCCTCGCTCAGTGCCGGTAGCGCGCGAATCATGATCATAGCGGTGACCTGGTTGCTGGCCACACGGGGCCTGAAGTGGGTGGCATTCACCGGCGCGACGACACTGATCAACAGTTTCCAGCGCCTGGGATTGGTGCCATCGGTACTGGCGTCGGCCGACCCGGCTCGGCTGAATGGGCAGGTGGACCAATGGGGTACCTACTACGCTCAGCATCCGCAAGTCTTTGCCGGCAGCATCGGTCATGGCTTCGATGCCTTGAGCAAGGCTGGAGTGTTCCAGCGCCTGGGATTGCCAACGGCCTTTCAGGAGGCTGGCCATGCCGCATGAACTGGAGCGCTTTCATCAACTGCTGGTCACGTTTGCCCGCGATCACGCTGACGCCATTGCCGTGCAAGGGGCGACCGAGCGCTTCACCTACAGGCAGTTGCTGGCAGAGGTGGGGTTAGGCACCCACAGCTTGCGTACGTGTTCGCCAGGCCCTCTGGTACTGGCGCTGGATAACAGCCCGCAGTTGCTGTTCTGGGATTTGGCGGCGCTGTTTGCCGAGCGTCCCTGTGTAATCGTCCCGTCGTTCTTCAGTGTTGCCCAGTTCAGGCATTGCATTGAGCAGAGTGGTGCCAGCCATGTGCTGTGCGACCCGCAATGGCACGGTACGCTCGCCGAGTTGGGGTTCGCTCAGCAGGACGTGTTCTGGGTTCGCGAGGCAGAGCCCGCTGCAGCGCTGCCTGCCGGCACCGCCAAGATCACCTACACCTCCGGCAGTACGGGCAAGCCCAAAGGCGTGTGCCTGTCTGTCGAAGCCCTGTTGCGTGTCGCCCGGGAACTGGAGGTGGCCAGCCGGCCCAGTGAACCTCAGCGTTACCTGGCGGTGCTGCCGCTTGGTGTGCTGCTGGAAAACCTTGGTGCCTACGCCGCATTGATGGCCGGGGCGAGTCTGCTGCTGTACCCCCAGGCGCAACTGGGCATGGGCGGTGCAAGCCAGGTCGATTTCAAGCGCTTGCTGGGGGCTGTCGCCCTGAGCGGCGCGCAGAGCCTGATTGTGGTGCCACAGCTGTTGATGGGGCTGATCACTGCCATCGAGCGCGGGCTGATGCAGGTGGGGGCGCTACGGTTCGTTGCGGTCGGCGGTGCCCGGGTGGCGCCCAGCTTGCTGGCCCGCGCCGAAGCGATCGGCCTGCCGGTGTTCGAGGGCTATGGCCTGTCCGAGTGCGCTTCGGTGGTGGCCTTGAACCGGCCGGGCGCAGCCCGCCGAGGCAGTGTCGGCAAACCGCTGCCCCATGTGCAGGTGCGTATTGCCGAGGACGGGGAGGTGCTGGTGGCGGGCTCGGTGTTGCTCGGCTATCTGGCGGAACCACCTGTTTGCGATAGCTGGTGGGCCACTGGCGACCTCGGCCATTTCGACGAGGAGGGCTACCTGTACCTCGATGGCCGCAAGAAACACCAGTTCATCACCAGCTTCGGGCGCAACGTCAACCCGGAGTGGGTGGAGGCCGAACTGACCCAGAGCGGCGTGATCTCCCAGGCGTTCGTGCATGGCGAGGCCCTGCCAAAGAACCTCGCATTGCTCTGGCCGCTGGACCCCGCTACCCCCGACACCCTCATCGACCAGGCTGTGCAGCATTGCAATGCCTTGCTGCCGGACTACGCCAGGGTCCATGCCTGGCGTCGCCTGCCGTGCCCCTTGTCCAGTACCGAAGACACCCTGACCGCCAATGGCCGCCCGCGCCGCGAGGCCATCCTGCGGCGTTACCACTCCCTGTTATCCGATATCCCGTTGTGAGGTCTGCCATGTCCTTTTTCGATACCCTGCAAATGCAAACCAGCCAGGAGCGTCAGGCCCTGTTCGCCGTACCGATCATACGCGATGCGTTGGCGGGGCACGTCAGCCTCGACAGCTATGTGGCCTTCCTGACCCAGGCATACCACCATGTACGCCATACCGTGCCGCTGATGATGGCGTGCGGGGCGCGCCTGCCTTCGCGCCTGGAATGGCTGCGCGGCGCCGTCTGCGAATACATCGAGGAGGAGTACGGCCACGAGCAGTGGATCCTCAATGACATCAATGCCTGCGGTGGCGACTGGGAAGCGGTACGTGACGGTCGCCCGGCACTGCCGATCGAGCTGATGGTCGCCTACCTTTACGACATGATCGCCCGCGGCAACCCGGTCGGGCTGTTTGGCATGGTAAATGTGCTCGAAGGCACCAGCATTGCCCTAGCCACCCAGGCCGCCGGCACGATCCAGAGCACGCTGGCGTTGCCCGACAGGGCCTTCAGCTACCTCAGCTCCCATGGCGCGCTGGACCAGGATCACATGGTCACCTACCGGCAATTAATGGACCGCCTTGATGATGCTGACGACCAGCGGGCTGTGATCCAAGCGGCCAAAGTGGTTTACCGGCTGTATACCGATATGTTCCAGGGGCTGCCGCGTGCGGGCCTGCAAGAGGTGCGTCATGCGCTTGCCTGAGTGTGTAGTGATACTCACCGGCGCCAGCGGAGGCATCGGCCTGGAACTGGCCGAGCAGTTGTGCGCAGCCGGTGCCCGGGTACTGGCGGTGAGCCGGCAGATGGGCAAACTCGCCGGGTTGATGAACCGTTATCACGACAGGCTGCTCTGGCAGTCGGCCGATCTGCGCAGCCATGAGGGGCGCGAGCAGGTGCTTGCCCGTGCCCGGGAGATGGGCGGGGTCAACGTCCTGATCAATGCCGCGGGCGTGAACCGTTTTGCCCTGTTCGATCAGATCGACGAGCAGGCGCTGGACGAGTTGCTGGACATCAACCTCAAAGCCGCCCTGCAACTGACGCGTGTGTGCCTGCCGCTGCTGCGCGCACAACCCAGGGCACTGGTGGTCAACGTCGGTTCCACCTACGGCTCGATCGGCTACCCCGGCTATGCCACCTACTGCGCCAGCAAGTTTGCCCTGCGCGGCTTCTCGGAGGCGCTGCGCCGCGAGCTGGCCGATACCTCGGTGAATGTCATGTACGCCGCCCCCCGGGCAACACGCACCGCGATGAACAGCACCGCTGCCACGGCGCTCAACAAGGCCCTGAAAGTCGGCATGGACGACCCGGCAGATGTGGCCCGCGCTGTGCTCAAGGCCGTGCAGTCAGAGCGCAGGGAGCTTTACCTGGGCTGGCCGGAAAAGCTCTTCGTGCACATAAACGGCATGTTGCCCGGCGTGGTCGACCGTGCATTGCGCAAGCAACTGCCGGTGATCCGTCGTTACCTCGCTAGCCATTCCAAGGAGTCGATCAAATGAAACGTCTGTTCATCGCTGGCCTGCTGGCGTTCGCACCGCTCACCTGGGCGCTGGACCAGGCCGGCAGCCAACAATTGGCTAACTTGCAGCAGCGCTGGGCGCAGATCCAGTACCAAACGCCTAAAGACAAACGCGCCGATGCGTTCGAGAAACTCGCAGCCGACGCTTCTACGCTGGTCCATCAGCACCCGGGCTCGGCCGAACCCTTGATCTGGGAGGGCATCATCAACAGCAGTTGGGCGGGTGCCATCGGCGGCCTGGGGGCGCTGGGCAAGGTCAAGTCGGCCAAGGCCAGCCTCGAGGAGGCGATGAAACTCGACCCCAATGCCCTGCAGGGCTCGGCTTATACCAGCCTGGGCACTTTGTACGACCAGGTGCCGGGCTGGCCCATCGGGTTTGGTGACAGCGACAAGGCAGACACTTTGTTGCGCAAGGCGCTGCAAGTGAACCCCAACGGTATCGACAGCAATTACTTCTGGGCCGATCATCTGTCCCGGCAAAAACGCTACGCTGAAGCCACCGCCGCCCTGGAAAAAGCACGCCAGGCGCCGCCACGGCCAGGCCGCGAGCTGGCCGACCAGGGCCGGCGTGGCGATATCGATGCTTTACTCAAGGCCATCAAGGACAAACAGGACTGAACATGCGGCTGCTGCTGGTTGAGGATGATACCGCCCTGGGCGAGGGGATCTGCGACGGGTTGCGCCAGGAGGGCTACACCCTCGACTGGTTGCGCGATGGCCTGAGCGGGCTGCATGCCCTGCAACACGAAGTGTTCGACCTGGTGATCCTCGACCTCGGGCTGCCGCGGTTGGGCGGTATCGATCTGCTGCGACGGGTGAGGGCAGGGGGCAACAGCCTGCCGGTGCTGATTCTCACTGCCCGCGATGCGACCGAGGACCGTATCTCTGGCCTGGATGCCGGTGCCGACGACTACCTGGTCAAGCCTTTCGACCTCAACGAGCTCAAGGCTCGCCTGCGCGCCTTGCTCAGGCGCAGCGCCGGCCGGGCCAAGGTGCTCATCGAGCACGCAGGCGTAAGCCTGGACCCTGCCACTCAGCAGGTGCACTACAACGGTGTGCCCGTGATACTGACGCCCAAGGAGTATCGCCTGCTGCACGAGTTGCTGGCGCAACCGGGCAAGGTGTTCACGCGCGAGCGGCTGACCCAGTTGCTGTATGGCTGGGACGAGGAGCCTGAGAGCAACACGCTGGAAGTGAACATCTATCACCTGCGCAAGAAACTGTTCAACGGCCTGATCCGCACGGTGCGCGGTATCGGATATTTGGTCGAGGGCAAGGTATGAGCTCGCTGCGCCAGCGCACGCTGTGGCGGGTGATGGTGCTGATGCTGCTCGGCACCGGCTTGTTGGCGTTGTACAACTATCACGACAGCCGACGCGAGATCAACGAAGTCTACGATGCTCACATGGCTCAGAATGCCCGGCTGTTGCAGGGAGTGATGAACCTGCCGGTGCAGGATGGCAACCGCGAAAAGCTGTATCAGGCATTCAACGAGGCGCTGGGCAAGGCCGGGCGCCACCGTGTGGGCCACCCCTATGAGAGCAAGCTGGCGTTCCAGGTGTGGGGGGAGGGAGCACGGTTGCTGGTGCACACCCCCAGTGCACCGACCCTCGACGCACCGCCTACGGCGGCGGGCTTCTACGATTTTGCCAGCGGTGGCGAACAATGGCGCGGCTTTGTATTACCGGTACCCGAAAAACAGTGGGTGATCTGGGTGGGTGAGCGCGACGACGTGCGTTACGACCTGATCGACCGCATCGTACGCCATACCCTGTTCCCGTTCCTGCTCGGCAGCCTGGGCTTGGCGCTGTTGGTCTGGGCGGCCATCGGCTGGGGGTTGCGCCCGTTGCAGAACATGGCCGATGTGATTCGTGCGCGCCATGCCGACTCCCTCGAACCCCTGCAACTGGTGCCGTTGCCGACCGAGCTTGAGCCCATGCAGGCGGCTATCAATCGCCTGCTTGCGCAGATCGATGACCTGCTGCGGCGCGAGCATCGGTTCATTGCCGACGCCGCCCATGAGATGCGCACGCCCCTGGCGATCCTGCGCCTGCATGCGCAAAACGCACAGGCCGCCAGTACCGATGCCGAGCGGCAGAAAGCCCTGGGCTTTTTAATTGGCGGTGTCGACCGGCTGACCCGGGTGGTCAACCAGTTGCTGACCCTTGCCCGCGTCGAGCCGCGCCTCGGTCAGCGCGCCACCCGTGTCGACTTGGGCGAAGTGGTCACCGATGTGCTGGCGGATCTCACACCCTGGATACTGGATCGCGGCCTGGAGCCCTCGCTGGATCTCAGCGAAGGTGACCATGCCCTGATGGTCGACTCCGGAGCGCTGGGCATCGCCTTGCAGAACCTGGTTTCCAATGCGGTAGAGCATTCACCGCCTGGCGGGCGTATCACGGTATCACTCAGGCACCTGGCCAATCGCTTCGAACTGGTTGTCGAAGATGAAGGGCCAGGTCTAGACGAGGCGAATCTTGTACGGGTATTCGAGCGCTTCTATAGCCGCAATAGCCCCAATGGCGCAGGGCTGGGGTTATCCATCGTGGCCACTATCGTCGAGCGGCTGGGGGGGCAGGTGCGCCTGGAAAACAGGGCCATTGGTGGGCTGGCTGCCATCGTGTCGCTTCCCTTGCAGTGAGCTGCCCGATACTGTCTCTAAGGCCCTTAGGTTCTGTACGAAAAGTATGGTCATTCATCGTTGAGGGAGCGGCGGTGCGGCGATCCGACTTGCCCCGCGATCTGCCGCAACGCGGCAGCAAAGCCTGAGTTCGCGGCTTCTTTGACACCATTTGATATCGGGTACAGGAGCGCTTCGCACTCCATCGCGGGACAAGTCGGATCGCCGCACCGCCGCTCCCACAAAACTTTTCGTACAGGGGGTTATGCCGAGATAAGGCAAAAATTAGGACATTCGTTCTGCAAGATATTGAACTAAAAGGAAATTTATTGAGTTCTTGATTGCTGGTCATCCCCCGCCTGACTAGCCGTCTATGCTGATGTTTTGCCTTACTTGGGGGATGAACTCAATGGCTTCGGTGGAAAGGACAGCCTACCCGCTCTTGCCCAGTCAGTTGCCAGCTAAGGAGCTGCATCGATGCTATTCCCTGTCTGATTCAGAGATCGAATGGGTCAATAACACCGCTAAGAGTCCAGCGCTATCGATTGGGCTGGCAATCCAACTAAAGGTGTTTCAGCAGCTACACTATTTTGTTCCGTTCGAGGAGCTTCCTCAGGAGCTCATCAGTCATGTCCGACAATGCCTTCGCTACGGCGCACGAATAGCTCCGCGCTACAGCAACCCCCGCACCCTTTACCGACACCAAGCGGCGGTTCGGCAGTACCTGCAGGTTACACCCTTCTATAGCAGCGACGGGCTAGCGATCACTGAGGAAATCGCACGTGACTGCGCTGTAGTGCTTGAGCAGCGAGTCGATCTCATTAATGCCATGCTTGATGAGCTGATTCAGCGTGGCTATGAGCTTCCGGCTTATTCGACGCTCAACAACATCGCAGAAACCGCTTTGGCGAGTGCTCAGGAAGTTACCTTCAACCTGATCGTGCTCCGAGCGCCAATCGAGGTGATCTACAAGCTAAAGGAGCTGCTCGACACGGATTTCGGGCGTCGGCAGAGTGACTTCAACGCACTCAAGCAGGCACCCAAGAAGCCTTCCCGCAAGCACCTGGAGGTGTTGATCGACCACCTGGCGTGGTTAGAGAGCTTCGGAGATCTGGATGCCATTCTTGAGGGGGTCATCGATGCTAAGATCCGCCACTTCGCCACCCAAGCCGCCGCGTCGGACGTCGCCGAGCTGAAGGACTGCTCGCTGCCGAAACGCTACACACTGATGCTGGCCTTGATCTATCGGATGCGGGTGCGAACTCGGGATCACCTGGCCGAGATGTTCATCCGACGGATTTCGACGATCCACAAACGCGCCAAGGAGGAGTTGGAGCAAATCCAGGCGCGGCAACGCCAGAAGCTGGAGCAACTGGCGGCCACCCTGGATGGCGTGGTGCAGATTCTTGTTCAGGAACCGGATGACCAGGAGGCTGGCAGTCTGATCCGGGAATTCCTCTCTCCCGATGGCAACCTGGATCGGTTGCGCGAGACTTGCGCCGAAGTCCAGGCTACGGGCGGTAACAACTACCTGCCGCTGATCTGGAAGCACTTCAAGTCCCATCGCTCGCTGTTGTTCCGTCTGAGCCACCTTCTTCAACTGGAACCCACGACTCAGGATCGCTCACTTATCCAGGCGCTTCAGCTCATCCAGGACAGCGAAAATCTACACCGCGAGTGGATCGACGAGCATGTCGACTTGTCGTTTGCGTCGGAGCGCTGGGTTAAGGTCGTGCGTCGTCCTGCCAGTGAAGGGCCACCTACCAACCGGCGCTATCTGGAAGTCTGCGTGTTCTCTTACCTGGCCAGTGAGCTGCGCTCGGGTGATATGTGCGTGCTGGGGTCGGAATCTTTCGCCGACTACCGTAAGCAGTTGCTGCCCTGGGAAGAATGTTTCCATCGTCTACCGGCCTACTGCGAAAAGGTGGGGCTGCCTGGCACGGCGAAGGAGTTTGTCGCCTCCCTCAAGATTCAGCTGGAGGAAACCGCGCAGCATCTGGATGAAAAATTCCCTTCTTGCCGAGGTGACGTATCGATCAATGAAGCCGGCGAACCGGTGCTACGCCGAGTGATAGCGCGGGACATCCCGCCTTCGGCCATCTCGCTACAGACGGCGCTTATGCAGCGCATGCCGGCCAGGCACGTGCTCGACATCATGGCCAACATTGAGCATTGGATTCAGTTCACTCGGCATTTCGGGCCGATGTCCGGCAACGAGCCAAAGCTCAAAGAACCGGCCGAGCGCTACCTGATGACGATCTTCGCCATGGGCTGCAACCTTGGCCCCAACCAGGCCGCACGGCATCTGGCCGGTAATGTCACGCCGCACATGCTGTCCTATACGAATCGCCGCCATCTCTCGCTTGAGAAGTTAGACAAGGCTAACCGCGAGCTGGTGGAACTCTATCTGCAACTTGACCTGCCCAAGCTCTGGGGCGATGGCAAGGCGGTGGCCGCGGACGGTACGCAGTTCGACTTCTATGACGACAATCTGCTGGCCGGCTACCACTTCCGCTATCGCAAGATGGGGGCCGTGGCGTACCGACACGTGGCCAATAACTACATCGCGGTGTTCCAGCACTTCATCCCGCCTGGTATCTGGGAGGCAATCTATGTGATTGAGGGGTTGCTCAAGGTCGACCTCAGCGTCGAACCCGATACGGTGTACTCTGACACCCAGGGCCAGTCGGCCACGGTGTTCGCCTTCACTCATCTGCTGGGCATCAATCTGATGCCGCGTATCCGCAACTGGCGCGACCTGGTGATGTGCCGGCCAGATCGCGGCGTTTCGTATAAACACATCAACCGTCTGTTCACCGACACCGCCGACTGGCACCTGATCGAAACCCACTGGCAGGATCTGATGCAGGTCGCGTTGTCAATCCAGGCCGGCAAGATTTCCTCACCTATGCTGCTGCGCAAACTTGGCTCCTACAGTCGGCGCAACAAGCTCTATCATGCCGCGCAAGCGCTGGGCAGCGTGATCCGGACGATCTTCCTACTCAACTGGATCGGCAGCCGCGAGTTGCGCCAGGAAGTCACCGCCAACACCAATAAGATCGAGTCCTACAACGGCTTCTCTAAGTGGCTGTCCTTTGGCGGTGACGTGATCGCCGAAAACGATCCGGACGAGCAACAGAAACGCCTGCGCTACAACGACATGGTGGCCTCGTCGGTGATCCTGCAGAACACCGTGGACATGATGCGCATCCTGCAGAAGCTCGCCCGTGATGGCTGGCAGTTCACTGACGACGACGTATCGTTTCTCAGCCCCTACCTAACCAGCAATGTCAAACGTTTTGGGGAGTTCAACCTGAAACTCAAACGCCCACCGGAACCCTGGATCAAGGATTCCATTTTCCAGCAGGCTGCGGGATCAATGCGTGCGAAACAGATGTCTGACAGCAACGTTGAGGTGACGAACTGATGCATATCCCGCCAGCTTCGTTCCGCGTGACACCTTATGGGGACGTCGATACCAAGGTACTCGACTCTCTGCGTGCAAGCTACGACACCGCTCAGTTGCTCAACTTGGTCGACCGGCTGGATGCCTGCCTTGCTGAAATCGGAGGGGTCGGCAGCATTCGAGAAGACTTCCTACGCCTGCATGGCATGGCCATGACGGTACTGGAAGGTTTCCCCCTCACTGTGGCTACCAGTGATGTCGACAGTATTTGGGCGCAGGCGATGGCCCTTCAAGAGGATATTTCTGCTTTATGTTCATGCTTGCAGGCGGGTTCTAAACACGTTGCTCCTTTGGCAGCGCTTGCTCCTGACTATCAGGACTAGACTATTCGTGCAAATGGGCTGCCGGCAGACTGAATACAATGGAGGTGCAGAGTAAAACTGATGCTGCAGGACTGACGAGTAACTCTATAGCATCGCTGTACTGTGGGGTGAATTTGACTCTGGGTAGCCGGTTTTGACGCCCTGTAGGCACGCTGCCATCCTCCCGGGCATCGGCCTAGATAAAACTACTGACGAAGCCTTCGGGCTTACATTAGCCACGAGCGGACTTGCATTAAATCTCAATGGACTCACGCTTTCTAAAAAAAACCAGAGCCACTTTCCAGAGGCAAAGATTAGTCGTCGTGACGGGTACTGACCTCTGGTGTGCAGGGGTGATCAGGCTCGGATGCCGCTCTCTTATCCGCGCGCGATATGAAGCGCTGATAGCATTCAAGGCCACAGAAGTGCACGACGTACTCGGTACCTTCCGGCGTCAGTGCGGCGTCAAGGGAAATTTCCTTGCAACATTCGCAGCAACTGATAGTGGGGGTGTCGTTTGCGTTCATGATGGGGTTTCTCCATCGTCCAAGAAAACCTAGTAACTCTTCCACACCTGCGATCGAACCTGCGCGCAGATCGACCTGCGGCTGGCAGTGCAGCAACAATTCCCAACGCTCCCAAGCCTGCCGCAACTCGGCAGCGGAGACCGCGCCGTGCTCCGAGCGGGTCACGCCCGCTTCCGAAAGGCCCGTAGAGCCGCTCTCAGGAAGAGGACGAAGAGAACCGTCAGCACGAGCGTCGCGAGGCTCCAATGCTCGCTGACGAAGGCCCCGGCCGCAGTCCCCGAGAGCAGTAATGCCAGCACCGGCAGATGGCAGGGGCAAGTGAGCGCGGCGAGCACACCCCACGTGTAGGCGTGCCAGCGGGGCATCTTGATTGATTCGGATTGGTTGGTATTACGCATGGGTGTGACCTTCGATGGCACGATGAGTCAGCCCGGCCAACTCCGTTTTCACTGCGTCTAAAGCTGCCAGCCGGGTCGCGATTTGCCCAAGCAAGCGGTCGATACACCCGATCACATCGGTACTATCGTCTGCATCGAGCGCTCGACAGAGCCGCGCCAATTCGTCGAGCCCGATACCGGACTCAAAGGCGGCACGTACGAAGCACAGCCGCGCCAGGGACCGCTCATCGAAAATGCCGTAACCGCTTTCCGTGCGCCGCGCGGGGTGCAGCAAGCCGCGCAGCATATAATCTCGGACTATATGGACACTGACGCCCGCGTCCTCGGCCAATCTGGATATGGAGTAGGCATTCATCGCCGACACTCCCGACCTTCACCGCAAACTGGGGCGCTCAGATATTTCCTTCCGGCTAGGCGCTCAGGTAGCCAGATGAGCAACGGTGCAGCTCCCAGAGCCAGTAGCAGCCACAACCTGGAGAGATGCTCGCCGTTTTGGTCAAACACATAAGCCAATAGCGCACCAACTGCGAGCAACAGGAAGTGAGGCCCCGTTATGTAGCAGTGAAGGCGGCGACAACGCGTGGCGTTGACCAGGCAGGCGCCGCCCATCACGGCCAGCGCGGCGCCTGCTGCCAGGAACAACGCGGGGCGTCGATTAGACAGAACAATCGCTATCGTCGCCACGACGGCAGGCAGGCCCCAGAAGCTGACCAACTGCCATGTCTTGCGTAGGCTGTCGCACCTACCGAGATCGTCTGCCGTGTTGCTCATGTTTCAACCTCCCTCTCTCATTACCCTGCGCAGCAGGACAATTGTTTGACGTCTTTGTTAAAGGTCTGTGCGGCGAGTTTCAGTCCCTCGACCATCGTCAGGTAGGGGAACAACTGGTCAGCCAATTCCTGCACGGTCATACGGTTGCGGATGGCGAGTACCGCCGTCTGGATCAGTTCTCCTGCTTCCGGGGCCACAGCCTGCACTCCCAGCAGTCGGCCGGAGCCCGCTTCGGCAACCAACTTGATGAAACCCCGCGTGTCGAAGTTGGCCAACGCGCGCGGCACGTTGTCCAGGGTCAAGGTGCGGCTGTCGGTTTCGATCCCGGCGTGCTGCGCTTCGGCTTCGCTGTAGCCGACGGTGGCCACTTGCGGATCGGTGAACACCACGGCCGGCATGACGTCGAGATTGAGCTTGGCCTCGCCGCCGGTCATGTTGATTGCCGCGCGGGTGCCAGCCGCTGCCGCGACGTAGACGAACTGCGGTTGGTCGGTGCAGTCGCCGGCCGCATAGATATCCGCTGCGCTGGTGCGCATGCGCTCGTCGATCTGGATGCCGCCGCGCTCGTCCAGCTGCACGTCGGCCGCTTCCAGGTTCAGGCCCTGGGTATTGGGCGTGCGGCCGGTGGCGACGAGCAGTTGGTCGGCACGTAACTCACCATGGTTGGTGGCCAGTACGAACTCGCCGTTGGCGTGGGACACCTGGCTGGCTTGCGTTTGCTCCAGCACTTCGATGCCCTCCATACGGAAGGCCTCCGTCACCGCCGCGCCGATGGCCGGGTCTTCGTGGAAGAACATCGCACTGCGTGCCAGGATCGTGACCTCGCTACCCAGCCGGGCGAAGGCCTGCGCCAGTTCCACTGCCACTACGGAGGCGCCGATCACGGCGAGCCGCTTAGGGATTGTATCGCTCGCCAGTGCCTGGTCTGAGGTCCAGTACGGCGTGTCTTTCAGTCCTGGAATCGGTGGAACGGCCGCGCTTGCGCCGGTGGCGACCAGGCAGCGGTCGAAGGCTACGATGTGCTCGCCACCCTCGGCCAGTTTCACGCTGAGCGTGTGGCCGTCCTGGAAACGGGCGGTGCCGCGCAGCACGCTGATCGCCGGCGTGCTCTCCAGGATGCTTTCGTACTTGGCGTGGCGCAGTTCGGCGACACGGTCTTGTTGCTGCGCGAGCAGACGTTCGCGTAGGACGGTCGGCGTCATGGCGGAAAGCCCGGCGTCGAACGGGCTCTCGCGGCGCAGATGGGCCACATGCGCGGCACGAATCATGATCTTGGAGGGCACGCAGCCCACGTTGACGCAGGTGCCGCCGATGATGCCGCGCTCGATCAGGGTGACGCGGGCACCGCCTTCCACCGCCTTGAGCGCGGCCGCCATGGCGGCGCCACCACTGCCGATGACCGCGACGTGGAGCTTGTCGCCCTCTTTCCCGGCGTCAGTGCTGCTCAACCAACCCCGTGCCTTATCGAGCAGGCCAGGACGGGCTTGTACCATGGCGTCTTCGAACGCCGCTCGATACCCCAGGGCCTCGACAGCGGCCTGCATCTGCTCACGGCTTGCGCCCTCGTCGACCTTCAGTTCGGCCTTCCCGCTGGCGTAGGAAACATCCGCCCGATGCACGCCCGGAATCTTCTCCAAGGCCTCTTTCACATGCACGACACAGGAGGCGCAGGTCATACCAATGATTTTCAGTTCGGTCATTTCGTTACTCATTAGATCGTCTCTTGTCAGGTTCACTGGTTTGGCGGCGTCGGACAGGCATCCGGCCCACAACGGCGATGAGCGGGCGACACGAGATCCCATATCGACACCCCAAACATGAGGGCCAGGCCGATATAGAGCAGCCAACCGCTCCGCCAGCCATAAGCCCGCATAAAAAATACCGCTGCCAGTACCAGGGTAGGACCGATCAGGCCGAGCGCAGTCCGTCGCCACTGCCGATGATTGAGCCAGCCGAGGGCATTGACGAGCAGAGCCAGTCCAGCAAACAGAGGCAGCAGCGTGGTGATGAACAGGCCTTCCCACTGGCTCAAAAAGCCCAGACCGAACGCGGCCCCCAGACTAGCAAGGGCGGGAAAGCACATGGCGCAGCCTATGGCAGAAATCAGCACGCCGACGGAGCCGGCTTTGTCACCGATCCGCGTGAACAGATTGAGAGGATTTGCCATCGGAAGTCCCTCCTATTGCTTGACGCTGGACGGATAGCCAGCGTCCTCGGTCGCCTTAGTCAGCGCCAGGGCATTGGTCTTGGTATCGTCGAAGGTGACGATGGCCTCGCGGTTCTCGAAACTCACCTCAGCCTTGGTCACGCCATCGACCTTGGTCAACGCCGTCTTCACCGTAATCGGGCAGGCGGCGCAGGTCATGCCCGGCACCGCCAGGGTGACGGTCTGCGTGGCCGCCCAGACGGGTGTGGCGACCAGGCTGGCGAGGGCTAAGGATGCGAGCAGTTTTCTCATGGTGAACTCCTGATCAGTAGAACAAGGGAAGGATGTAGGGGAAGCCGAGCGCGACCAGCACCAAGGCCGCCACCAGCCAGTACAGCAGCTTGTAGGAGGTACGTACCTGAGGGATGGCGCAGACCTCGCCCGGTGCGCAGGCTTGAGCGGGGCGGAAAATGCGCCGGTAGGCGAAGAACAGCGCCACCAGTGCCGCGCCGATGAAGAGCGGGCGGTACGGTTCCAGCACGGTCAGGTTACCGATCCAGGCCCCGCTGAATCCCAGGGCGATCAGAACCAGCGGCCCCAGGCAGCAAGCCGAGGCGAGGATGGCGGCTAGCCCGCCAGTGAAGAGCGCCCCGCGCCCGTTTTGAGGTTCAGACATACGCTTGCCCTTTCAAATTTGGTTTGGATAGCTTAAGCTTACTTCCGTAGTTATGTACGGAGTCAAGCGATATGGAAAAAATTTGGAGAATCTGACCATTGGCGTTTTTGCCAAGGCGGCCGGGGTCAATGTGGAGACCATCCGGTTCTACCAGCGCAAGGGCCTGCTGCCGGAGCCAGACAAGCCCTATGGCAGCATTCGCCGCTATGGCGAGGCGGATGTAACACGAGTGCGGTTCGTGAAATCGACCCAGCGGCTGGGCTTTAGCCTGGACGAAATCGCCGAGCTACTGCGGCTGGAGGATGGCACCCATTGCGAGGAAGCCAGCGGCCTGGCCGAGCACAAGCTCAAGGATGTGCGCGAGAAGATGGCCGACTTGGCACGCATGGAGGCCGTGCTGTCTGAACTGGTGTGCGCCTGCCATGCGCGGAAAGGGAACGTTTCCTGCCCGCTGATTGCGTCACTGCAAGACGGAACGAAGCTCGCTGCATCGGCGCGGGGGAGTCACGGGGTGACTACGCCTTAGCGTGCTTTATTTTCCGAATTCTGAGACGACCCCAATACTGTGTCGCGGCTCAAGAAGCAGTGGGAGGCTGAGCACGCCGAGTGGCAGAAGCGGGGCTTATCAGAGCAGCGCTACGTCTACTGGTGGGCAGACGGCGTGTACAGCAACGTGCGCATGGATGACCGTCTGTGTCTGCTGGTGATCATCGGCGTCACTGAGCAGGGCCGCAAGGAGTTGGTCGTCGTCGAGGATGGGCAGCGTGAGTCAGAGGCCAGCTGGAAAGAGCTGCTCACGGGGCTACGCGAGCGCGGGCTGACGACGGCCCCCAAGCTAGCGGTTGGCGACGGCGCCATGGGCTTCTGGGCGGCGTTGAGCAAGGTCTATCCAGAGACCGAGCACCAGCGCTGCTGGGTCCATAAGACTGCCAACGTATTGAATAAACTGCCGAAATCCGTGCAGCCCAAGGTCAAGGCCGACCTCCATGAGATCTGGATGGCCGAGACCCGCGATGAGGCGCACAAGGCTTTCGATCGCACGGTGAAACGCTTCGAGGCCAAGTACCCCAGAGCCATGGAGTGCCTGGCCAAGGATCGGGAGGAGCTGCTGGCGTTCTATGACTACCCGGCAGAACACTGGGTGCATATCCGCACCACCAACCCGATCGAGTCGACCTTCGCCACGGTCCGCCTGCGGAGCAAGCGCAGCCGGAACTGCGGCTCCAGAGCGACGACCCTGGCGATGGTCTTCAAGCTGCTTCAGAGCGCCCAGAAGCGCTGGAAGCGGATCAAGGGGTTCAACAAGCTGGAGCTGGTCGTGAACAACGTCCAGTTCAAGGACGGCGAACCCTTGACCGATCAGTCAGACAGGACTGCCGCCTGACCGGCCATACACAGAATTTGACAATAACTCGCGTTACTTAGCGGAAAGCGCTCGCCATGCCAAGCTAGATACCACCAGCCGTTATTTGCACACCGAAGCCGATGAGTGGCATCAAGAGCAGCAGCGCCACCGCTTGAAAACGCCCCCAAAAGCAGGGGCTGAAACGTTATAATAGCCGCGACTGTGATTCATCAACGCAAAGGATACGCCATGGCAACTTCAGGCGCAGAGCTAGCCCAACAGGAGCTGGTCGAAGAGTTTGAGATGTTTGATAACTGGATGGACCGTTATCAGTACATTATTGATATGGGAAAGCAGCTGCCTGACTTTCCGGAGGAGCGTCGTACGGAAGAATATAAAATCCAAGGCTGCCAATCCAACGTGTGGACGTGCCATGAACAGGCAGGCGACAAACTGGTGTTCAAGGCTACATCGGATGCTGCCATCGTATCAGGGTTAATTGCCGTATTGCTGCGTATCTATAGTGAGCGCACAGCCGAAGAGATCAATCAGACCGAGCCGCATTTCTTGAAAGATCTCGGGCTTGATAAGCACCTTTCACCCACGCGCAGTAACGGCCTGCACGCCATGTTAGAGCGTATCTATCAGGTGGCTAAGCAAGGATAAACGTTAGTGGCGGCAGAAGGTTGAGCGGCAACGCTCAGTAGGGCGGTCGTCATTTTCACGGCAGAGCGCTTCGCTGCGCCCACCGGGCACCGGATCCATGCCGCCTGGGCTGCCTGGGTGGCATTTCACGATGCGTTTGACAGCCATCCAGCCGCCTTTGAAAGGGCCGTGCACCTGGATGGCCTCGATGGTATAGGAAGAGCAGCTTGGCCAGAAGCGGCAGCGAGGGCCAAGCAGTGGGCTGATGGTGTATTGGTAAACGCGAATACAGCCCACCATCACTGCTGTTAGCAGCTTAAGAAAAACCTGTTTAATGGCGAACAGCCAATTTTTCACGGCGCTTTTTTACCGTATAGCGTGGCCGGATCAATCAGCGGCTCGCTGGTAATCTTGGCGCTGTCTGCACCGAGCGACACATAAAAGCAGCTGCGACGGCCGGAATGGCACGCGGGACCAGTTTGCTCCACCTGAACCAGCAGCGTATCACCATCGCAATCTAGCGCTGCGCTTTTAAGGCGCTGTTGCTGTCCTGATGTCTCACCTTTGCGCCATAGCTTTTGGCGCGAGCGTGAGAAGTAGCAAACTCGCTGCGTTGTTAACGTCTCTTCCAGGGCTTCTCGGTTCATCCACGCCATCATCAGTACTTCGCCCGTATCATGTTGCTGGGCAATGGCGGGAATCAGGCCGTCTTCATTAAAGCGAATGGCATCTAGTAGCGTTGCAAGCTTGGGCAGGGAAGCTGTTGTGGTCGCTGACTCTAACGCCTTAAAAAGCTGTTGAGGGGCGAGTTCATCAAATTGGGACATTAGGCATTACTCACGGATCGGCATGCTTGACATAAGCCCTGAAGCTCAATCGTTTGGCGCTCAACGTTGAAGCCTTGGCGCTGGGCCAGGGCGGCAAGCTGATCGCTAATTTCATCAAGGTGCAGCTCTTCGACGTAGCCGCACTGGCGACAGATAGTGAGGTTATGCACTGGACGCCAACTCGCCTAAAGAGGTCTCGATCACCATCAGCTCTTTTCGGCGCACATCGATCTTCCGACGCAGTTGCTCGACACATCCGTGTACGCACTTGCTATCGCCTGCATCCAACGCCCTGCAAAGTCGCGTTAACTCGTCGAGCCTGGGTCCCGACTCGAAGGCCACGCGCAGGAAACGCAACCGTTCCAGTGTTTTGGCATCGAAAACGTTGTAGCCACCTTCGGTTCGCCAGGCGGGATGCAACAACCCGCGCATCAAGTAGTCGCGCACAACATGCACGCTTACGCCTGCATCTTCAGCAAGCTTCGAAATCGAGTAGGCATTCATGCCGTGTTTCGCTCGCTGTCTTCTAACAGCTTATGCGCGATCAGATGTCCGAGACCGAATGCATTCTCGACAGGCACGAGCTCTATCCCCGGGTGCGTCGAAGCCCATGCATTTGCAACAGAAGGCGATGCAAAAAAATGCACATGACAGCAAAAGGAACAGCGAATGTCGGGTGAAGCATCCGGCGTTAGCAGAGACACCATTGTTTCCGCCGGTTCAACCTGAAGCACTGCTTCTGGCGCAACTGTGAGCGTAATCGGCCTGCCGGTGGCAGCACAGCGCGACGTGACACGGGCTGTTTTGCCAATCAAAGCGGGAAACATCAAGGTGTCGAGCGCACACCAGGTGTATAAACGGCGGCCATCCACTTCAAAAACGTGAGGGGTTTCGCGTAGCGTCAGGACCAGTCCAATGATATTGCCCTGCTCGTCATATTCGGTACCGGGCGCCGGCTCAAGTACAGTTGCAACCCTCTGCCCAGACCATCCGAGTGCGGTGCCGAGCGCTTCGCGTGACACAGGCCTTCCCATCACAAGCTGACGAAGCAGGGTGACGAAGAGGGTTGCGAACTCTTCTGGATGATTGCCAGATGAGAGGCTCTCGGCAATCTTTTTGGAATATATAGTCTTGTCCAATTTCCACCTCCAACATCCAAGCAGCGGTTACGCGGCATAAACCCACCCTTGGCGATTACATGCCGCGCTTTTCAAAGATCACGTCAGCGTGCGCTTTGCCGGCGTTTCCATTCCTGGACCAGCAATTGCGCTTGCTGCACCTGTTCGGGCTTCATTTGAGCCGCATAGTCGGCAATGACTTTTGCTGCCGTTGGTTCTCCTGACGCTGCTGCCAGACTCATCCACTTGTAGGCCTGAACCTGGTCGCGCGCGACCTCACCGAGCCCCTTCGCAAACAGTTGAGCCAGCCTGACTTGAGCCTGCGTGTGTCCCTGCTCGGCAGAGAGGCGGTACCACTTGAACGCCTGTGCATCGTCGGCAGGAGCCGCACGCCCTTTCTTATACATACCGTCGACTTCGCTTGCGTAGAGGCGCCCCAGGTTGAACTGCGCATCAGCTTCACCCTGCTCGGCCGCCCTGCGAAACCACTGGATCGATGCAGCATGGTCTTGTTTTACGCCCATACCGCATTTGTAGGCAAGACCCATGATGTTCTGCGCCATGGCATCGCCCGCCCTCGCTTTCTTTTCCCAGCCGTCGACGGTCTCCGGCGCCAATGTTTCGATCGCTGCTCCCAGCTTAGAAAAGTCGTAGGCCGCCAGCGCATTGTTTGACAAGCCAAACGCTGCAGTACCCGCCAACAGAATGGTTAAGCATGCACGGGTGCAACGTGCTGTTAGTCTAATATCGCAAAACATAAAAACTCCTCTGTCGCTCTTTTCGTGTCCTTGGATTAGCCCGCACAGCACGATAGCTGTGTCACATCCTTCGAGAAAGTCTGTGCCACCAGTTTGAGACCTTCCACCATGGTGAGGTAGGTGAAAAGTTGGTTGGCAAGATCCTGGACGGTCATGCGAGCCCGGATGGCAATCGCGGCAGTCTGGATGATCTCGCCTGCTTCCGGTGTTACAGCCTGAACCCCAAGAATGCGTCCAGATCCAGCCTCAGCGACAAGCTTGATAAAGCCGCGCGTGTCGAAGTTGGCGAGTGCACGCGGCACATTGTCGAGCGTGAGAGTACGACTGTCGGTTTGCAGGCCGATGCGCTGGGCTTCTGCTTCACTGTAGCCAACCGTGGCAACTTGCGGATCAGTGAACACGACTGCCGGCATAGCGTCGAGATCGAGCGTTGCGTCGCCGCCGGTCATGTTAATGGCCGCACGAGTGCCGGCCGCTGCCGCCACATAGACGAACTGCGGCTGGTCGGTGCAGTCGCCGGCCGCGTAGATGTTCGGGCTACTGGTGCGCATGCCCTTGTCGATGACGATGGCCCCCTGCGCATTGACGGCTACCCCCGCCGCTTCCAATGCCAGGCTGCGCGTGTTCGGTGTCCGGCCGGTGGCGACCAGCAGCTTGTCGGCGCGCACTTCGCCCTGTCCAGTGGTCAGCACGAATTCGCCGTCCACATGGGCGACTTGGCTGGCTTGCGTATGTTCCAGTACCTTGATTCCTTCGGCACGGAAGGCGGCTGTGACGGCCTCGCCGATGGCAGGGTCTTCGCGGAAGAACAGCGTGCTGCGCGCAAGGATCGTGACCTGGCTACCCAGCCGGGCGAAGGCTTGCGCCAGTTCCAGCGCCACCACCGACGAGCCGATGACGGCCAGGCGTTCGGGAATGGTGTCGCTGACCAAGGCCTCGGTCGAAGTCCAGTAGGGTGACTCTTTCAGGCCCGGAATCGGCGGCATGGCCGGACTGGCACCCGTGGCGACCAGGCAGCGGTCGAACATCACGACGCGCTCACCACCCTCGTTCAAACTAACGATAAGGCTCTGGTCGTCCTTGAAACGCGCTTCACCGTGCAGAACGGTGATGGCTGAATTGCCGTCCAGGATGCCTTCGTACTTGGCATGACGGAGTTCTTCGACACGGGCCTGCTGCTGGGCCAGCAGCCGCTCGCGCAAGATCGTCGGCGGTGTGGGTGGCATGCCGCCGTCGAATGGGCTTTCCCGGCGCAGATGGGCGATGTGGGCGGCGCGGATCATGATCTTGGACGGCACACAACCGACGTTGACGCAGGTGCCACCGATGGTGCCGCGCTCAATCAGCGTGACCTGCGCGCCTTGCTCGACGGCCTTCAGTGCTGCCGCCATCGCGGCTCCACCGCTGCCGATCACGGCGACTTGCAACGGGCGCTCGCCGCCGCTGCCCTTGTCGGCGGCACCCATCCAGCCGCGCACCTTGTCGAACAGCCCAGTGCGGTTGTCGGTCGGCGGGGCATCGGCGAGCATCGCTTTGTAGCCCAGGCCAGCCACGGCGGCGGTCAGTGCGTCCGGCGCTGTGCCTGGATCAAGGGCGAGCTGGGCCGCGCCCTTGGCATAGGACACTATGGCAGATTGGACGCCGGGTACTTTTTCCAGCGCTTCCTTGACGTGCGCCGCGCACGAGTCGCAGGTCATGCCGGTGATTTTTAGATGGGTCATGCGACAGATCCTTTTTCGTTTGTGGTAGCAGACAAGGGCGTCAGATGTGCTGCGCTGCCGTTTTCAGTGCCTCACTTCTTGACGCTGGACGGATAGCCTGCGTCTTCGGTGGCCTTGGTCAGCTTCTGCACGCTGGTCTTGGCATCATCGAAGGTGACAACCGCTTCGCGTGTCTCGAAGGTCACGTTAACTTTGCTGACGCCTTCGACCTTGGAAATCGCCTTCTTGACGGTGATCGGGCAGGTGGAGCAGGTCATGCCCGGTACGGACAGCGTGACGGTCTGGGTGGCGGCGAACACGGGGGCAACGAAAGCGGCGAGAGCGAGGGAGGCAAACAGTTTTTTCATGATGAACTCCTGGTTAGTAGAAAAATGGCATGACGTAGGGAAAACCAAGCGCGACCAAGACCAACACGGCGACGAACCAGAAAATGAGCTTGTAGGTGGTGCGCACTTGCGGAATCGCGCACACCTCGCCCGGCTTGCAGGCTGCGGTCGGTCGGACGATGCGCCGCCAGGCAAAGAACAGTGCAACCAGCGCCGCGCCGATGAAGATCGGGCGATAAGGTTCCAACACCGTCAAGTTGCCGATCCAAGCGCCGCTGAACCCCAGGGCGATCAGAACCAGCGGCCCCAGGCAGCAAGCCGAGGCGAGAATCGCCGCAAGCCCCCCGGCGACAAGAGGGGCGCGCCCGTTTGATGGTTCAGACATGCATTTCTCCTTTCGAGCATTTGATCGATGGTTTAAGGTTAGTCCCGTAGTCATGTACGGAATCAAGCGGTATGAAAAACAATTTGGAAAGCCTGACCATTGGCGCTTTCGCCAAGGCGGCCGGGGTCAACGTGGAAACCATCCGGTTCTATCAACGCAAGGCGCTGTTACCCGAACCGGACAAGCCCTACGGCAGCATTCGCCGTTACGGTGAGGCGGATGTCGCCCGGGTGAAATTCGTTAAATCCGCGCAACGGCTGGGCTTTAGCCTCGATGAAGTGGCCGGGCTGTTGAGGCTGGATGACGGTGCTCACTGCGATGAAGCGCGTGTGCTCGCCGAGCAGAAGCTTGGGGATGTGCGTGGCAAGCTCGCGGATCTGCGACGGATCGAGTCAGTTTTGGAGCAACTGGTTCACGACTGTTGTGCGAGCCACGGGACTGTTTCCTGTCCGCTGATCGTTTCGCTGCATGGGGACAACTCGGGCGTTAACCGAGGATTTCCCGTTGCGTAAGGCGCCCCTGTTGGTCGGCTTGCGCTTAGAAAAAAGCGGCGCTCAATGAGCGCCGCTGAATGGCCAAAGGAGCACTTGCAAAGGGCACAGTTTGGTATTGCTATTTGCCCTCGCGCCTCAGCAGAGTGGGCTCACGTTGCATCTGGTCGAGTAGCACAGGCTCTACTTTGCAGGCGGACAGGCGGGCTGCGCTTCGCTACGGCCTGCCGCCGTGGGGCCCAGTTGCTTAATCTCCTTGACGGTTTCCGCCACCAGGGTCGCTTCAGCCCTCTCGCGTGCAGCAATTCGCTCAATCGCTCGGTCGCTCCCGCCCTCGGCCCATACGGTGGATGACAGCAGAGTCGCACCCACTACCAGCAGCAGTCTTAGGTGTTTCATAACGGCGATCTCCTCTCGGGTTTTCGATCCACGATTCAACTCTACCTCCGTAGTTAAGTACGGAATCAAGGAGAGAGGAGATGAAGGTCCTGGATTATGGCGCTGAGAGGAAATGGCAGGGCTCCGCCATGAAGACGGCGATTGCTTCAGGGCCGTCTAGGGCTGCTGCTGGGTCGTAGTCGTAAATTTTTTCGCTCATTCTGACCTCCACTCGCTGGCGAGTTTTTTAGCCGCTTCAATATCACGGCTTTGGCTGCTTTTGTCGCCGCCGCACAACAGCAAAACGAATTCATCACCTCGCTGCTGGAAATAGGGGTTGGGGGAGCAACGGAACAGAAAGTGCACTTAAGCTCAGTCGCTGCCCCGCAAACCCTTGCAACGTCTGGATAGTTTCGAAAAACGACCGTTTTATGAAACCGTTTCCGCTATCGCGAGGAAAGGTCACCAACACCCGAAAATCAGTGCAATAAACCTTTCTCACGAATCAAAGTTCGTTAATTCGCAGTCGCTGACGAGTAAAACGAACTCTAATTCGGCTTACGTTGGTTTTCAGTTCCATTGCTCCCCAACCCCTGATGTCGCCCGGGTGAAATTCGTAAAGTCCGCGCAACGGCTGGGCTTTAGCCTCGAAGAAGTGGCCGGGCTGTTGAGGCTCGATGACGGCGCTCACTGTGATGAAGCGCGCGTGCTCGCCGAGCAGAAGCTTGGGGATGTGCGTGGCAAGCTCGCGGATCTGCGACGGATCGAGTCTGTTTTGGTGCAACTGGTTCACGACTGTTGTGCGAGCCACGGGACCGTTTCCTGTCCGCTAATCGTTTCGCTGCATGGGTAAAACGCTCTGCGTTGGCCAGTGGTTGTGAAGGGAACCAGCGGACAAGGTCTACGGCTGCCGCGGCTGTGAAGCCGCACCGGTCACCGCCGACAAACCGGCTCAACTGATCGAAAAGAGCATGGCCAGTCCTAGCGTCCTGGCGATGCTGTTGATCACCAAATACGTCGATGGTCTGCCGCTGCACCGCTTCAAAAAAATCCTCGGTCGTCACGGCGTCGATATCCCCCGCCAAACCCTGGCGCGCTGGGTGATCCAGTGCGGCGAGCACCTGCAACCGCTGCTGAATCTGTCTACGAAAACAGCCCGGCGTGCCGCGTCGGCACGAAGGCCGTATTGCGGTGCAAACCAGCGATACGCGTTGGTGCTCGGACGGCTTTGAGTTCCGCTGCGAGGACGGAGCCAAATTGAGCGTAACCTTCGCCCTGGACTGCTGTGATCGCGAGGCCATCGGCTAGGTCGCGAGCCCGACCGGGTACAGCGGCGATGATATCCGCGACTTGATGCTGGAAAGCGTGGAGAGGCGCTTCGGTGATCAACTGCCCGCCACGCCGGTGCAATGGCTAAGCGATAACGGCTCGGCGTACACCGCCGACCAGACGTGCCTGTTTGCTCGACAGATCGGCTTGCAGCCGGTGACCCCCCAGTTCGCAGCCCGCAGAGCAACGGCATGGCCGAGAGCTTCGTGAAGACGATCAAGCGTGATTACGTGGCGCACATACCTAAGCCGGATCGAGAAACGGCACTACGTAACTTGGCCAATCCCTGTGATCCTGCGTGGTCGTCTTACTTTGCCCAACGTCGAGCTGCGATAGACGTGGATTGATTGCCCGGTACTAGACCATGGTGCTGACGAAAGACTTGAGCCGGATGAGGCGCGACTCTCATGCCCGGTTCTTTGGGGGCGGTGGCGCAGTAATGCGCTGCTGTTACCCGACGAAAGTGTACTTAAGCCCTACCATCTTATCTCGGCGCCATAAACCAGGACCTTCATCTCCTCCCTCCTTGATTCCGTACTTAACTACGGAGGTAGAGTTGAATCGTGGATCGAAAACCCGAGAGGAGATCGCCGTTATGAAACACCTAAGACTGCTGCTGATAGTGAGTGCGACTCTGCTGTCATCCACCGTATGGGCCGATGGCAGTTCCGATCGCCTGTACGGTAAGATGATCCAGGCCAACGAGCAATCCATGCGCGAATACGCTAGCGCCCAAGGCAAGAACCCGCCAGAAGTCACTCACTACCGCTATGGCATGAAGCTCGACATCGCCAAGGTCATTCACGTCACGTCGACCAATGGCAACTGCGATGTGATGCCTGCGCAAATGACCTACGAGGATTCGAGCGGAAACCTGCATATTCTGGAGTACCGCGTATCAGGAACGGACTGCAGGAGCCAGCACTGAGCATTGTTGACGTGTTGCTGACGGAAAAGTAATTTTCACGTCACCCTGACGTTATTTTGCATGTGGAAGTATGTAAGAAGCGCACCCGGCTATGCCCGGCGCGCTTCGGCATATACACAACCGCACAATGAAAAATCTGCCAAAACATCAAGAGCGTTTATGAACAACAAGGCCCTGTTGGGACTTTCTCAGATCGTCTTGAGCATCAGCGCTGCGCAGGCTGCAATGGCCGCCGAGGAAAAAGGCGAGGGATTCATCGAAGGCAGCAGCCTGAGCATCCTCAATCGAAATTTCTACTTCAACCGTGATTTTCGCAAAGGCCAGTCCAGCAGTACAGGAAATGGCTACTCGGAAGAATGGGCCCACGGAGTCATAGGCCGATTCGAGTCGGGCTCGGCCAGGCCGAGGACAATTACTCCAAGCTCGGCGGCGCCGTAAAGACCCGTTTCCTGGACACTGAAATCAAAGTAGGCGATGTCTTCCCTGTCACGCCTGTCGTGCAGTACGGCGATTCGCGACTGCTTCCGGAAAGCTTCCGCGGCGTCACCGCATACAACACCAGTGTCGAGGGCTTGGTGCTACAGGGCGGACGCCTGCACGCGATGAGCCAACCCAGCTCCAGCAGCATGCGGGATGATTTTGCAACCTTCTACGCAGGCGAAGTCGGCTCTCCGTGGATAGTCGGCGGTGATTACACACCCAACGACAACCTTGGCTTCAGCCTTTACACCAGTTGTCTCAAGGATGCCTGAAACCAATACTATACCGGCACTACCTGGAGCTACCCGCTTGCAGATGATGTCGCCTTGGTCGGTGGTTTGAATTACTACAAGGCCGTCGATGAGGGGAAGCAGCTCCTCGGCAGTTTTGAGAACGATATCTGGAGCGGCAAGGTCGGCCTCCGTGTCGGGGCGCACACCGGCGAGGGACGGAGACGGCCGACGTGAACCAGATCGCTATTGTGCCTTGCTATCGCCCTTCGGGGACTCCATTCCAATGTGTTGGTTCATGTTCTCCATCATTGTATTGCAGTTTTTCATCATCTTGGACATTTCCTGCATGTCCATCATCGGCATATGGTTGCCGTCCATCATGTGCATGTCCTCACCCTTATTTGTCTCGGCACTGCTTTGGGCGGGGGCTTTGGCCTGTTCGGCAAATCCCGTGGCAACAGTTCCAAGGGCTATGAAGGTAGCAAGGACGGTGTAGGTAATGGCGTTACGCATGGCGACTCTCCTCATCTACGACCTTGGTTTCCAGCCAGGCTGTGTATTGAAGAGTTGATTGCTCCACTGTCCTCCTGTTTGGCTCCTTTGGTTTGGAGGATGGTTTCAGGCGCCTGAGGTAGGCGCCTTTTTCGGTCAACAAGTCTTCGGCTTCATCGCTCTGGACTCTGCGAGCTGGCTTGACAGCACCGCGTTGTCTTGCACGAGAAGCTGCTTTTCTGTGGCCAACTGGCTCAATTGGCTTTCAGTTTGGCTTAAGCGTTCCGCCAGCAGGCTTCGCTCCCGTTCATTGACGGCCAGGTAAGTCCGCGTCTCAGCCAAACGCTGCTCACCTTGGCCATGGCGCTGCTCCAGTGCCTGATGCGACTGTTGCAAGTCGGTGAATTGAAGTAAGACGTGTTCATGCGCAATCTGACTCTGCGCGAGCGTCGCTTGCGTCGTGAGCAGGGTGCTCTCTAGACGATCATGGTCCTGCACCAGGCGTTGTTCCTGCGCCTGCAGTTCGCCCAGGCGGGTTTGCTGCGCGAGCAGACGCTGCCGGAGCGCTGCCAATTCGTGTTCCAGGCGCTGCTGGCGTTGCTCAGTGGCCTGGCGCTCGTCGCTGCGTTGTTGCGCGACCGATGCCTGGTAGTGCTCAAACTGCTCCCGCGCTTGTTGCAGTTGCCGGGTCAGTGCGGCCGCCTCGGCGGCGCGGTCAGCCAGACGTTGTTCGAGCCCGGTCTTTTCACTGCCCAGGCTGGCCAGGGCGATCTCCTGACGCTGCAGGGTGTCAGCCAGCCCCTGGCTGCGCGTAGTGGCTACGGCAAGTGCCTGGGCCTGCTGCTCCTGAACGCTGAGTTGCGCGTCGCGCTCGACGAATGCCTGCTGCAACTGTTCCTGCAACGCGTCGGCCTCTGCCTGGTGAGCCGCTACGGCCTGCTGGAGTTGGACGGCCGCCTCCGCCTGAACTTTTTCGTACAGTCCTTTCAGCGCCAGGACCAGCTCCGCGGGCAATCCCAGTTCGGCCTGGGCCAGCGTGCCGGGATGCGCGGCTTTCCAACGCTTTAACAACGGAGCAATCGTGCTTTTGCTGCCCGTCCCACCCAGGGCGACGCGGATGCTGTCAATGGTGGGGTTGTGGCCCGCAGCCACCAGTTGGGTGGCCGCCTGGGCAACATGCAGGTAGAGGACGCCGGAACGGGCCATGAACACCTCGGATTTTTTCGTACCGTATTATGGAAAACGTAATACCTCGATTTAAGTACAGAATAGTTCAGCCGACTGAGACCGTCAGTTGACCCACGATAAGCGCGGTTATCGTGAGTTAAGTCATCGCGATCGAGGGTTGTGTCTATAATCTGCGGTACACATGGCCTAAACAGGCGCTTCGTGATGACAGCCGGCAATAATGACGAAAACCTCCCCACCAGGCGGCACGAAGAGCCGACAGTACTTGCGCGTACCCCCGGTACGCTCACCACCCCCGAACAATTGGCTGAGCAACATCAGCGTTTTCTCGCCGCCGCGACAACCGACAACACCCGGCGCACCTACCGCTCGGCCATTCGCCACTTTCTCGCCTGGGGCGGCGTGCTGCCGTGCGATGAAGCCGCGCTGATTCGTTATCTATTGTCTTTTGCGGAAGTATTGAACCCGCGCACCCTGGCCCTGCGCCTCACGGCGCTGTCGCAATGGCACCGTTATCAGGGTTTTCCTGACCCTACCGCCAGCGCCACCGTGGGCAAAACCTTGCGCGGTATTGAGCGGGTGAACGGGCGGCCTCGACAAAAAGCCAAGGCCCTGGTCCTAGAGGATCTCGAACGCATCGTGGTGCACCTGAACACGCTCGACGGACTGGCGACACTGCGGGACAGTGCACTGCTCCAGGTCGGGTATTTTGGTGCGTTCCGGCGCAGCGAATTGGTCACGCTGGAGATGCAATACCTCGAGTGGGAGCAGGAAGGTCTACGGATCACGCTGCCCCGTTCCAAGACCGATCAGGAGGGCGAGGGACTCGACAAGGCGATCCCATACGGCGACAGCATCTGCTGCCCCGCGACAGCGCTACGCCGGTGGTTGGACGCGGCTCAGATCGTTCAGGGGCCACTGTTCCGGCGCATCAGCCGCTGGGGCGTACTCGGCGAGGTGGCACTGCACGAGGGCAGCGTGAATACCATCCTGACGGCACGTGCCGAAGCCGCAGGGCTGTTGTATGTGCCCGAACTGAGCAGCCACAGTCTGCGTCGGGGACTGGCTACCAGTGCGCATCGGGCTGGGGCGGATTTCCTTGAGATCAAACGACAGGGTGGCTGGCGGCACGATGGCACCGTACACGGCTATATCGAGGAAGCTGGAGCTTTCGAGGAGAATGCGGCTGGCTCGTTATTACGACGCAAACCGTAGCCAAGGTTTGTAAGCAGGGCTGGTTAGAATCCCAAGTGGCCACCCTCTATTCTCGACCGTCCTTCCGCAGCACATGAGCAGTTCCCTTAAAAACAGTTACTTACAGAACGAATGTCCTAATTTTTGGCTTATCTCGGCACGCCCCCTACAGAGCCTAAAAGGTGCTGCTCAGCAGCCAACCGAATACGCCGCAGCCAAGGACAACCAACCATGCAGGCCACTTCCAGAACATCAGGGCCATCAAGGCGATCAGCGCCCATGCCAAGTCTGCTGGCTTGGCTATGGCGCTCGTCCACACCGGTTGGTACAAGGCTGCCAGCAGAAGCCCGACCACGCCGGCGTTTACACCGGCAAGCGCTGACTGGCTGCGGGCGCTGCGCCGCAGTGTTTCCCAGAAGGGAACTGCACCAACCACCAATAGGAAGGAGGGGGTAAAAATGGCGAGAATGCCAACGGTCGCGCCCACCCAGCCGGACGGCTGCACGCTCATGGATGCACCCAGGAAGGCTGCAAACGTGAACAGTGGGCCAGGTATGGCCTGCGCCAGGCCATAACCTGCGAGAAAGGTGTCATTCGCGACCCAGCCATTGGCCACTGTGGCCGACTCCAGCAACGGTAGAACGACATGCCCACCGCCGAATACCAGCGAGCCTGCGCTATAAAAGGCGTTGATCATTGCCAGTGCTTGCGAGGGCCAGATGCGGGTCAATAGCGGCAAGCCGACCAACAAGGCGAAGAACATTACCAGCGCAGCCAGCCCGGCCTTTCGGCTGAGTGAAAACGGCAGCTCTTCCCCTGCCGGGGAGCCCGGAGGCTTGAGCAGGATCAAGCCTGTGATGGCCGAGCCTGTGATCACGGCTATCTGCCCGACTGCGTTGGGCCACAGCAGCGCGGTGCAGGCAGCGAACAGGGCGATGGTTACCCGCGCGAAATCGGTGCAGAGGCTACGTGCCATGCCCCATACGGCCTGGGCCACCACGGCGACTGCGACGATTTTCAGGCCGTGCAACAGGCCACTTGGGGCGCCACCTCCCCATGCCCCCAGGCCCTGAGCACACAGCGTCAGCAGGAGGGCCGATGGCAATGTGAACCCAGCCCACGCAGCGACAGCGCCCGGGAACCCCGCCCGTGAAAGGCCCAGCGCGATGCCCACCTGGCTGCTGGCGGGGCCGGGAAGCAGTTGGCACAGGGCGACCAGCTCGGCATAACTGCGTTCACTGAGCCATTGGCGGCGCGCTACAAATGCTTCACGAAAGTAACCCAGGTGCGCAATGGGGCCACCGAAAGACGTCAGCCCCAGGCGCAAGAACACCAGAAACACCGACCAGGCAGAGTCGCTGGGCTTCACGCCGCAGTGAGTGCGTTCTGACAAGACAGGCTCCTTGGGTAAGTGACGCTGCAGCTTTTGGTGGGGAACAGCCAGCCTTGAGGGTTGCTTTGGCGCGTAGCCCCAGCGCCGCCCGCGCGGCGCTCGGTTTCACAGGCACTGAAAAACCTGCGACAAGCCCCCAGAACCCGTACTCATTTGTGCAAAGTTTGCTGTTCACCGCCTACGCTGTCCAGAGTCTTGGTCAGCAGGAGGCACCATGAGCAATTTCCCTATCGTTGCTACCGTCCTGTCTATGGTCTTGGGCCTTTCGGTCACGCGCCTGCTTCTGGGGGCGCTGACCGTCTTCCGTATCCGTCGCACCGCTGCTCCAGACTGGGTGGCTCTGGTCTGGGCGGTCATGCTCTTCACCACCCAGATGGATTTCTGGTGGGCGGTCAATTCGCTGCCGCAAGTCAGGGCGACCTTCTCGTTCCAGGAGTTTTTGCTGTTGGTGCTGCTGGCACTTGCGCTGTTCGTTTCCTCGGCGCTGATGTTGCCTAGCCGCAGCGAGGACGAGCGCGAAGGGCTTCGTGTGTACTTCGAGCAGGATGGCCGCTACGCGCTGCTGTTCCTGTCGGGCTATTACCTGCTTGGGTTCATCGTCAACATTCTGTTGTTCGGCGTTTCGCCCATGGCGCTTTGGGGCGCCTTTGACGTGGTCATGATCATGATCCCACTGTGTGTGTTTGCAGCCAGCTCGCGCAAGGCCTATGCGCTGCTGACCGTGGCATTCGTACCTCTTAATATTGCGGACCTGATCATATCGCTAGTGGCGTGACCGAGGTCTTGCGCTGTGCATTAAAATCTATGCATTTGGAGTACGATATCTGTACAAGATGCTATTGTTGTACAGTATTTACGCGTACTTGAGGTCAGTATGGCGCACCGTGCTCGTTGGGCTTGCCTTTGTCTGCTACTGGCTGCCTTTTCGGCGGTTGCGGGCTGGCGAGCGGAGCTGCCTGGGGCGCAACGGCTGGGGAGTGGTGAGTTCACCTGGTTTGGCCTGCGTCTTTACACAGCCCAATTATGGACAGCAGGGCCAGTTCATGACTGGAGCCAGCCATTCGCCCTTGAGCTCCTCTACCACCGTTCGTTGTCCAGGAACACCTTGGTACAGGCCAGCCTCGAGGAAATGCGTCGCCTCAACGGTGGCAGCATAACGCCGCAACAACGCACGGCGTGGACCCATGGGATTGAAGAGGCATTCGTGGATGTGCGCCCCGGCATGCGCATTACTGGCTTGTACCTGCCGGGGCAGGGCTGCCGCTTTTACGTCGACGGTAAATTCAGCCGCGATATCGCCGACCCGGTCTTTGCCAGGGCGTTCTTTGCCATCTGGCTCGACCCCGGAGCCCGGGATACACAACTGCGCCAGCGCCTGCTTGGGCTGGCTGGCAACGACTGAGGAACATGCACAAAGTGCTGTTGCTGGTTTCCTAGGCGTTACCAGCTGGACCTGCCAGTTGATGGGCGGCACTGGCAGGTAGACCTGGACGACTGGATGTACCTCATGGATGACGACAGCCTGATCAACCGTTCGAGCATGAGCAAGCTGAGCGTTGAGATCGCCCAGATCACCCTGTTCTTCCGCCGCCTGCCAGAGGGCACACCATGAACCTGATCGCGCTTACCCAGCTGGTCTCGACCGGCGAAGCAAAGGAACTTGAACTGCTGTCGCTGGAGGGTGGCTTCTACCTCCTGCGCGCCTTGACCGACGCCGGCCCCGTGACATTGAGCGATGCCCATGGGCAGCCCGTTCGCGTGCGCTCCACTACCGAGCTGCGGCAGCTGTTGGCCGACCTGCCACCCGTGCCCTGCATGCTGGTACAGCAGGTGGTGCATGATGAGATGTGCGGGCAACGTGACGGCCCCATTGCGCCGCTGCGCGTACCGGTAACGCTCACCAGCCAGTGGTAGCCTGAACGATGCGCCTGGGCCCGCCCGCGATGTTGTTCTGATGGCGGAAGTGGAGGGTAAGGCCCGCTAGGTGCCGCCTTTGCGTGATTTGCTCTCGGAGAGCGAAGGGGTGGCTATAGCTGTGTTTGAGGGGCAGCGTCGGGATCATTTGCCGCAGCCAGATATAACTAAACTAAATGAATATTTAGCATAGTTATTCATTGTAGGCATATAAAAGGGGCAGGGTAGTCCATGCCGAGGTCGCGTCGCTGGGCCTACGCATTGCTCCAACCCACATCCTTTATCTAGCGCATTTTTCCTTGGATGCACCGGGAAGATGCGCAAGCAGTTTTCCCCTTCAGCGCGTCGTCAGAAGGAGAAGTGCCATGTCCTACGCTATCCTCAGTCTTATCAAGCAGCAGGCCAAAGCTCTTTCCAAATCGGAAGGAATTTCGCTGTCCTCAGCTCAAGAGCTATTCAGTCAGAGAGCGAAATTCTACAATTTTCATGACCTTATCATTGTAGCCACGCGTAATCCTGACGATCCTCGGCTTGGTCGTGCCGCCTTTGGCGTCAACGACCTCAAGGACGCCATTCGGGAAGATGATCTGCCGTCTCAGCTTGACGATTTGTTGGAGGACGCTACCTCAGAAGCCCGGACCGACATGAATGCGTCCGACTTTCGAGTGACCTCCTTGAAAACCACCAGCGCTAATTACGATTCAGGCTCTAGGAAAGCTGGTCCTGGAGGGTTCTCTCGTATACGGAGGCCAACAGGATCTCGACAGGATGTCTCACGGCTCCGCGTTCCACATGAAGGCCAGGTTCAACATCATTCGTCGTTTCGACAGTTGGTCTTTCGATGAAGAGACTCCGTTTGAGGTCGTTGACAGCATCACCGACAGCGACCTTGATCGGGAGCAGTACGAGTAGCATCTGGCCGAGAAAGCCGCTTAGGCTAAACGGGGCATGACATAGCCGTTAACAGGTACGGCGGGTGTTGCTACTAGCAACACCTGGTGCCGGCCGACCAGGTCGGATTTTTCGCGTCCGCGAAAATTGCACCGCGATCTGGCTTCCAATCTGGCCAACACACGCCCCGGCAGCTCCATACGAAGGTGCGCATAATGCATATTATGTTAAATTTAGTATTTGGGCGTACGCTTTGCCGGTATGTCCACTTCCACCAATCCCCGGTCAGAATTCCAAGAAACCACGTTTGACGTAAAATCAGTCGTTTGCGATGGAATCCTCATGCCGCTCCTCAGGCTCTCCTCTCATAAAACCCCGTTTCACCATCTCCACTCCCAGATTGGCCAATGCGCGACTCATCTGGTATAGCTAGTTCAATGCCCAGAAATTTTAGCTCGCGAGTGTACCAATGGCGCGGCCGTTCATCCCATTCCCGATCTTCCCTCCGTACATGTATTGGTGTCCCAGCGAGCAGCCTAGCGGAACGTAGCCGCCCAATACCCCGAGTCTCTCGAATTTAAAGCCCTAATGGATCGGGTGCTCATTTCCGATGAAGCCCTGAGTGAATCCGCCCCTGGTTTCCTAGACACCTCCAAGCCTCATAATAAGGCCCAAATAGGAGGTGCCATGAGTCGTCAGCGTTACCCCGAAGAATTCAAGATCGAAGCGGTCAAGCAAGTGACCGAAAAAGGCAAATCTGTCGCCGATGTCGCCCAGCGCCTGGGCATGTCCGTGCACAGCCTTTACGCCTGGATCAAGGTCTATAGCAAGCGTCAGCAAGACGACGATCGGCAGGCCGAACTGCGCAAGCTACGCGCTGAACTCAAGAGCGTGACGTAAGAGCGAGACATCCAATCGCCCCCGTAATGAGCAGCCGCAGCTCATTGCGCCGCATCACGCCTTTGCCTCAGGGCTAACAAGCAGTGGCAGCAGCTCCGAAACTAACGCTTTCGCATCCTGTTCGTACCCTTCGCGCCAACGGCGAGACCAATCGCAAGGACGCCCATCATCCTCCCACTCGGCCAATGCCAGCGCATTCACAATTTCCATCTCAAACCAAAGGGTCTGCCACCTTTCTGCATCTGACACCAAGATTGAGTTTTGCCTGGCGAATTCGGTCTGCGCTACGAAGCTCGACCAGCACAGCAGATCCTGAGGTGCTTCCCGCGCCAATACCATCAATTCCGAAACTGTCATCACAAACTTCCTCCACTGACTAAAATCGCGATTGGCGCACACACATAACCGTTTAGCACCGCTTCTTAAGCAGGTACCACCCGCCGTGCATCCCTTCGCACCGCTTGTGGCGGTACGCCGAATCCGCGGATGAATACCTCGCGCATATGCCGGCGATCCCTAAAGCCAGTTTCTTTAGCCACCACATCCAGGCTGTGTCGGCTCTGCTCAATCATCAATCGGGCAGCCTCAAGACGAAGACGCTCTATGGCCTTGGCCGGAGATTGCCCAGTCTCGGCGGTGAACACGCGGGTGAACTGCCGAGGGCTCAGGTGCACAACTTCAGCGAGTTCCTCAACACTCAACGGACGACTCAAATTTTTGCGAGCGTAATCCAGAGCGCTTTGAATCCGATCCGACTTCGGTGCAAGCGTCAGCAGTTCGGAGTGTTGGGATTGCCCACCCGAGCGGCGCTGATGCATCACGAGCTTGCGCGCCACGGACCTGGCCATTTCGGCTCCCAGGTCTTTTTCCACCATACCCAGCGCCATATCCAGGGCAGCGGTCATGCCGGCGGACGTCCAGATCTGCCCGTCCACAATGAATATCCGATCTTCTTCGACTTCAATCTTCGGATGCAGCTCGCGCAGCTTTTTCGCATAGGCCCAATGCGTCGTTGCACGCCGATAATCCAGCACGCCTGCCTGAGCCAACACAAAACAGCCCGTACAAAGGCCCGCAGTGCGCCGTGCGCCGTCGACAAAGCCCCGCACACTGGCCAGCACGTCTTCACCAGGAGGCGTCAATGGCGTCAAAGTCCCCGTAATCATCCAGGTATCGGCCAAACCAGGAGCCCCAAGAGGAAGCGTATCCATGTACATCCCCAGAGAAGAGCGCACTGTGCCACCCTCCATGGAGAAATTCTGGATTCTGTAAACCGTTTCGCCCGCGACGATGTTGGCGAATTCGAATACCGCCTGCGTTGCCAGCGACATGACCTGGAAACCTTCGGTAATTAGGTAGCCGACCCGGTGCATGGTAGAGCTCCACTGTTCAATGTCCTAAAACCGTATTATATGCGTCGTTTAAGACAACAGCGCTATTCTGCATCATGGCTCCACACCCAAACACCGGAGCATCACCATGACGCAGCAATTCAAGGGCACCGCCCTCATCACCGGCGCCTCCACCGGAATCGGATCGATCTACGCAGAACGCTTGGCCCGCCGGGGTTACGATTTGGTGCTGGTCGCCCGTAACCGGGAGCGCCTCAACACCTTGGCCAGCCGGCTCACCAGCGAAACCCGGCAGAACGTAGAGGTGTTTCCGGCAGACCTCGCCAAGGCAGATGACCTCGCCAAGGTAGAACGCAAACTGCGTGAAGACGCCAGCATCAGCCTGCTTGTGAACAACGCAGGCATCGGCACCCACACCAGCCTGCTGGAAAGTGATGTCGAGCGCATGGCCGAAATGATCACCCTCAACGTGACCGCCCTCACCCGCCTTACCTACGCCGCCATCCCAGGATTTACCGCTCGCAAGCACGGCGCCGTCATCAATATCTCGTCCATCGTGAGCCTGGCGCCAGAACTGCTCAATGGCGTGTATGGCGGCAGCAAGGCCTATGTGACCGCGTTCACTCAGTCCCTGCACAAGGAGCTTGCGGATAAAGGCATCAAAATCCAGGCGGTGCTACCAGGGGCCACAGCCACCGACTTCTGGCAGATCGGTGGCTTGCCTGTCGAGAACCTCGATCCGGGCATCGTGATGTCGGCCCAAGACCTGGTGGACGGGGCCCTGCAGGATTTCGACGACGGTGTGTTGATCTCCATCCCCTCGATGCATGACTTGCAAGCTTTCGAACGCTACGAAGCCAGCCGACAGGCCATGTTCAGTCAGCTTTCCAGCAATCTGCTTGCTCCGCGTTACAACGCCAAATGATCAGCAGGACAAACGCTACCCACCATTTTCACCGCAGGCGACAAAGTCTTACTCCATTCAGGCTATTTCTTGAGTGAATCGAAACGTCTAGCCTTAACCCACATTCAATCAGAGAGTCAAACCAATGAAGGCCGTCGTCTACACCCAACCCGGTTTGCCGATCCAAAACCCTCAATCGCTGTACGACACGGAGCTGCCCACCCCGACACCCGGTGCCCGGGACCTCCTTGTCGAGGTCAAGGCTATCGCCGTCAACCCGGTTGATACGAAGATCCGTGCAAGCCGTGGCGGTGAGCAACCACAGGTGCTGGGCTGGGATGCCGTCGGCGTCGTCCGTGAGGTAGGTGCTGAAGTGACGTTGTTCCAACCGGGCGATGAGGTTTTCTACGCCGGTGCTATCGACCGCCCGGGCACCTACAGTGAGCTTCACGTAGTGGATGAACGCATCGTCGGGCACAAGCCTCGCAGCTTGGATAATGCGAGTGCCGCTGCCCTCCCCCTGACCTCGATTACCGCGTGGGAGCTGCTGTTTGACCGCTTGGGCGTTGTCGAAAATGCAGGTAAAGGCCAAAGCCTTTTGGTTATCGGCGCGGCTGGCGGGGTGGGTTCGATTTTGGTTCAGCTGGCCAGCAAGCTCACGCAGCTGACCGTCATCGGCACCGCCTCAAGGCCTGAGACCCAGGCGTGGGTCAAGGAACTGGGTGCCCATCATGTCATCGACCACTCCAAGCCGATCGCGCCTCAGTTGCAAGCGCTCGGGCTCGATACGGTCGATTATGTGATCAGCCTGACGCACACCGACACCTACCTTGCGCAGTTGGTGGAAGTGCTTCGTCCACAAGGCAAACTGGCGCTGATCGACGACCCCGCACAGCTGGATGTAATGCCACTCAAACGCAAGTCGCTGTCACTGCACTGGGAGCTGATGTTCACACGTTCGTTGTACAAAACCGAGGACATGATCAAGCAGCACCAATTGCTCGAGCGTGTTTCAAAGCTGATCGATGACGGTGTACTCAAAACCACCGTGGGTGAGCACTTCGGCACGATCAACGCCGATAATCTCAAGCGCGCGCACGCCGTAATCGAAAGTGGCAAGGCACGCGGCAAGATTGTCCTGGAAGCCTTTTGATGGCTACACCGGTCTGCCCTCATCTTTAAGATGCGGCCATCACATCATGAGAACGTTTCTTTCACTCAATTTTCACGTGGTTTGAGAGAACCTGAAGCTATCCCTACGTGTGATAGACCTTGCCCGCCTAGCAGCGGGCTTTCTTTTGCCCGCAAAATCTCACCGGCATTTAGCCAGTACTGGCTTACTTGCGACGGGTCATAGCGCTCAGCACAGCTGCAACAAGCAAAAATACTCCGCTGGCTACGAACGTAGCTTGATAGCCCATCCCGTCGTACAGCACGCCGCCTACCGTTGCCCCTGCAGTAATAGCCAACTGAATCACCGCGACCATCAGGCCACCCCCGGCTTCAGCATCGCGCGGCAGTGCCCTGGCCAACCAAGTAAACCATCCCACGGGAGCACAGGTAGCGATCAGCCCCCAGAAACCCAGCAGAACGGCGACTGGAACGACCCAGCTACCCACCGCAATCACGGCGAATGCAATGGCGGTCATGATCAAGGGTATCCCCATCAGCACCCGATTAAGATGACGTGCAACGAGGGGGCCCACCAACACAGTGCCTACCAATCCTGCGGCGCCAATGATCAGCAGGAGCAGCGAGAGCGTAGCCACATCCACCTGCGTGACCGTTTCCAGGAAGGGCCGCAGATAAGTGAACAGTGTGAACTGCCCCATGAAGAGGAAGGCAACGGCGGCCATGCCGAGCGCGACCCTGCTGTCTCCCAGCAAGCGCAGCGAGCCGGTGGCCGATAACTTGGTCCGCTCACTCGGCATTGCCGGCAGCGTGAAGGCTTGCCAGATCAACGCCAACGCGGCCAACGGCACCACACACAAAAATGCCCCTCTCCAGCCAATGATGCCGCCCAAATAACTCCCGATCGGAGCCGCGACTGCCGTGGCCAATGCGGTACCGCCCTGCATCACGGCAATGGCCTTGGGAACGAGCGCTTCGGGTGCGATGCGCATCATCACCGCTGTGGACATCGACCAGTAACCACCGATGGCAATCCCGAGCACGGCTCGCCCCACCATCAACGTCAGGTAGTTCGGGGCGTATGCCACCATCCCTCCGGAAATCAGCATCAGCGCGGTTGTGGCCAGTAGCACAGGCTTGCGATCGATGCCCTGGGTCAGGGTGGCCAGCAACAGGCTAGTGATCACGGCAAAGAAGCCCGAGATTGAAATGGCCTGCCCGGCCTGGCCTTCAGTCAGCGACAAATCGGATGCAATGGGGGTGAGCAAGCTCACTGGCAGAAACTCAGACGCTACCAGGGCGAAGGCACAGAGTGACATCGCCAGCACAGCACTCCAGACCTGGCGGCTTGAATGCTGAAGGGGTAGTGAATCCCGTTCGAGCGAAACCGGCTCACGCTTGTACAAATTGTTCGCTCCATGGGGCATGTCCGCGGCTCCCGCAGTGAATGAACTGCCATCTTCCTCGCGTAAACCGGCCTACCAGTAGAGCAAATGGCTAGTTTTCTTGCCTAAATCTCCAACCCGTGCTGACCGGGCATGGACATCTCAGGCAGCAAACGCGTAGTGTTTTCCCACGAGATCATCGGATGCTTCCCATGAACGCCAGCACACAACCGCCCTCTCCCTCTAACCCAATGGCCACGCTGTGCAGGGTCATCAGCGCCCATGCGCCTACCGCTGGCGATTTCGCGACGCGCATTGCAGCGCTCGGCGTCTACCGACGTCATGCACCGGCCCCGCCGATCACGTGCATCGTTGAGCCGAGCATCGTGCTGGTCGCCCAGGGCGCCAAAGAAATGGTCATTGGCAGCGACGTGTTCCCCTACGACACGAGCCGCTTCCTCGTCACCTCACTGAATATCCCCGCCAACTCGGCGGTGACGATGGCCAGCGAGGCAGCCCCCTGTCTGGGCCTGGTGTTCAGGCTCGACCTGCGCACGCTGGCGGAACTGATCGCGCAAGACGGTCGTCTTCCCTTGAGCGGTCAGGCCTTTCATACCAGCGCTGGAGTGGGTGAGCTCAGCCCGAAGCTGCTGCAGAGTTTCACCCGCCTGATCGAGTTGCTGGAAGAGCCCGATGCGATCCCTACGCTCTGGCCGCTCATTCAGCGAGAAATCCACTACCGGCTATTACTCAGCGATCAGGCCCCTCTCCTGCGCTACATCGCCTCCGTGGGCAGCAAGGGGCACCGAATAGCCAAGGCCATCGACTGGATGAAGCTGAACTACGCCGCCCCGCTGCGGGTGGACGAGCTGGCCTCCCAGGTGCAAATGGGGCTCTCGACCTTCCATCATCACTTCCGCCAGCTCACCGCGATGAGCCCGCTGCAGTACCAGAAATGGTTGAGGTTGAACGAGGCGAAACGGTTGATGCTCAACGAGCATCTGGATGCCGCCACCGCTGCCTTCAAAGTCGGCTACGAAAGCCCCTCGCAGTTCAGCCGCGAGTATGGACGGCAGTTCGGCACGCCGCCAAAGCGCGACATCACAGGGTTGCGCCTAGGTGCGGAACGATCAGGCGCCACCACGCCCAGCCTGCCCTGAACCTTGAGCACTCATCTACAAGGAGGAGAACATTTGTACTCCACAGGTAAAATGAAGATCGTCCGCCTCATACGTCATGGAGAAAGCGCGGCGAATGCCGGCGCGGCCACCCTGGATCATGCGACCATCCCATTGACTGATAAGGGCCGCGATCAAGCAGCGCGCGTAGCCAGGTCAATCAGCAAGGCGCCTGGATTGATCGTTGCGTCACCCTTTTCACGCGCTCAAGCAACCGCGGACGCGACGAGCTCAATGTTCCCCAACGTTACCTGCGAGACTTGGCCCATCGAAGAATTCACCTACCTCGCGCCTGCGAATTGCGTGAACACTACGGTTGCTCAACGAAAAGCTTGGGTCGACCTGTATTGGGCTAAAGCTGATCCGTCCCACGTCGACGGAGAAGGCGCAGAGTCGTTCCTCGCATTTATTGAGCGCGCGCGGTCGTTCTTGGATCGCCTAGCCCTGCACCCTGCAGAAGACATTCTGGTGTTTTCCCATGGTCAGTTCCTCAATGCCGTGGCTTGGCTGATCGAGTGTGAACCACGCATGATCGATGGCCAGGCAATGACTGACTGGCGCGAATTTGAGATCGCGAACCACATTCAAAATGGCTGGGGACTGGAGCTGGTACTCAATGCCGAAAAACCATCCTGTACGGCCCGGCGCGCCTTTGTATGACCGAGTCGCGAAAAGCGATTAGGCTGCGGCGTTATGTGGCGTTATCTCAGCAGGAAGCCCTACATGCTCGACCACACTACCTGGCCAGCGGCAGTTGGCGCCCGAATGCAGCCAGAATGACTGAGAACAGCTTCTTTTCATACCCCAAGGATGACCATGGCCACACACAGTTCTACCACCACGCAAAAACACCTCGCAGTACTGATTGACGCCGACAATGCGCCAGCCGCGATCGTCGAGGGGCTTTTCGAAGAGATCGCCAAGTACGGTGTCGCCAGCGTCAAGCGTATATACGGTGACTGGACTGGCCCGCAACTGGGGGGCTGGAAAAAAGTGCTGCTCGACCATTCGATCCAACCCATTCAGCAATTTGCCTACACCAAGGGCAAGAACGCCACCGACAGCTCGCTCATCATCGACGCCATGGATTTGCTCTACACCCGGCGCTTCAATGGCTTTTGCCTGGTGTCCAGCGACAGCGACTTCACACGCCTCGCGTCACGGCTGCGGGAGGAAGGCTTGACGGTTTACGGGTTTGGTGAGGAAAAAACGCCCAAGCCCTCTGTGGCCGCTTGCGACAAGTTCATCTACATCGAATTGCTGCGTGACGAAGCCGCTCAGTCGCCCAATGCCGAGGCGTCTGTCGAGTCGTCAGTGACGCCCGATGCAAAACCGGTGGCGGCAGAAAAGCCCAAGAAGCCCAAGGCGCCCATCGGTTTCATTACCAAGATTCTGGACGATATTGCTGATGAGGATGGCTGGGCACATTTAAGTGTGCTGGGTACGAACATCTCGAAGCTTCGCCCGGAGTTTGACCCGCGTACCCATGGTTTCAAGAAGCTGAGCGACCTGATCAAGGCATACCCGCAAACGTTCGAACTGCAGGCTCGTGGTGCATCTGCTGGGGGTACCGCGATGTACGCCCGGCACAAGCCACCCAGCAAGTGATGCCATTGTAATCAGGAGGTCCTGTTTCGAAGCCGGCGAGCTGGGCGCCTTCCGCACCTTGGCGAACGACGCCCGTTGTAGGAGCGGCCTTGCGTCGCGAAAGGGCTGCAAAGCAGCCCCGGCACTATCAGCGGTGACGCACCAATCTGGGGCCGCTGCGCGCCCCTTTCCGACCGGTCCGGCGCCCCGGCAAGGCCGCTCCTACAAGGGACCGCAGAGGGTCACAGGGCGGCTTGAAGGGGCGCTCGATGACAAAGGTAAGGCTCCGCAGCACCCACCTTTCACCAACGCAAGATCGCGTCACTACCATCGCCAATCGGTTGCTCGGCTTTACCGTTAATAGTCACCCAGACTGTCAGCACGGTTTCTCCAGGCTTCATTGTGGGATGCAGTCGTGCTCGCAGGGTAAAGTCCTCAAGGCGACGCTCGCCATGCCCATCAATCGCGCCGAACGCGACCTCGTTACTGAAGGGGACGGGATCAGTCCATGAGAACTTTCCGTCCACACGCCGTCCCAGCGTAAAGTGAATACGGTCCACGATGACTGATGCGTCGGTGCGGTTTTCGACCACCAACTCTTTGAAGTCCAGAATCACGATATTGTTCTCGAACCGCATGTTTCCGCTGGCTCGGATTTTCATGGGCATCAACTCGGTGCCCGCTACGGTCAGCTTGTCGGAACCATTCGAAAATGAAAACTCGCGTGGCATTTGACCCGCTATCCGAACCGGTTTCTTGCTCGGCGCAGGCGTTTCGGCGCTCATCGAGTAACTGATCCAGCCCATGATGCCTATTGCCATTATCAACGATACGAACAACAGGAATGCAGGCAGCCGGCCTGTTCTCACCACCGCCGCAATGCTGCGAACAAAGCCCCAAGTGATATAGAGCAGATGGAAGATCAAGCCAAGATTGAACACGCCCATCACAACCATCAAATGAGGAGGAAAGTTGTTGATCTCCTCTGCTGTCTTCAATTCCGCTGCACCGCCCTCCTCCAGCGCGTTCATCATTTGCGTGAAGAAGCCATCCGGCAAAAAGCTGACCCATACTGTGAAGTAAAGGACCCCGCACGTGATGATGGCTGCACAGAATCTCAACGCGTATGTAAATCGCCCACGAGGGTGGGCCCTGGCAGGCCCAAAGCGGGTAATCAACGATGCAAGCCCGTATACCAGGCCAACAAAGATGACAACCACTCCGAGGATTTTACCCAAAGGCGCCAGTGCATCGAAGTCCTCCCTCAGCACCATGGACAGCATCAGCAGGCCAACTGCCGAGAAGCTGACCCCAAGCAAAGCCGATGTCATGCCTGATGCCGTACCTCGTAATGCAATGCCCCCTGCACTCACTGGGTACAGGAGGCTGTAGAAAAGATCGGCAACCATCGCCCCGATCGACGCCCCTCCTGCCCCTGTAGCGGCCAGGACATTGCTGCCGATGGCACGTTCGAGCGCCTTGATTCGCCCCAGCTCAGGCCCTGTGCAGTCGACCGCATGCAGTTTTGTGAGCCAGGCAATGGCTGCGGGTAGCTGGGTCAGGGCTGATTTCCCCGCGCCGCTGCCAACCACTACGGGAATAATGGGCTTGCCAAGACTACGGGCAATATTGAGTTCTTCATGCAGGTGGTCCGGGCCGCATTTGCGCAACGACGGTTCGCTCCAGCTATCACCCACTGCGCAAATAACCACACTGCTTTGTATGACCGCTGCCCTCATCTCCGCTTGCCAGTCCGTGCCGCCGAGAAAGCCATCCTGATCGAGCACAACTGACGCTTGCCCGAAATAACCGCGCAGGTGCTGCTCGAGGGTGCTGACTCCGGCCGTATAGTCTTTGCGACGATAGCTGATGAAGATCGATGCCATCTAAGCCTCCCTACCCAATGCCTGGGTAGCGTCCACCGGGTGACTGATGTAAACGCATGGCACGGCATGAGCTGAATAACCCACACGCTAGTCGTAGCGGTTTATCCAAGCAAATCAGTTGCCATGCCTTTCCAATGCTGTCGGATCGCCTGCAGCGTGATGCCTTCATTCGCTTCATAGAAGCCTGAGCCTGACAAACGCGGGCATGTCTGCGAGCCCGCGTGATGCAGCGCTATGACTTCCCAGTCTCTGTTGAACACCGGGCTGCCGGAACTACCCGGGTCGGTCGGCGTGCGGTAGTGCATCAGCCGCTCGTTGCCGCAGACGTCGAGCAGCACGCTGTCTTGAAGCGAGAACTGCAGTTCGCCGGCTCGCGGGTGGCCGACGACGAAAGCTTTGGTTCGCGGTGAGGGCCAAGGGACAGTCGGTGCCACCGGCAGGCCAGCAGCACCGTTTGGCGTGCGGCTCAGGCGGCAGACGGTAACATCCAGCTTACCCGGCGCCTCCTTCACGTTACCCAGTTGCCCTGGCTCCGAATTGAACAGGATCGCTTGCACCAGACAGGGGGGCATGCTGCCGTCTGCCTCCGTCTCGAAGGTGACGCGTGCATCGCTGCCGCGTATCGCTTTGGTCAAGGTATCGCTGATCACATGGGCATTGGTGATGAACAGCAAGCCGTCATCGCCGAAAGCTGAACCCTGCACCAGGAAACCGGTGCCCATACGCACCCCTTTGTCGTTCGTCACGCAACCGATGTTAGGTGCGAGCGCGAGCATCTTGCGGATGTCGGCAACCGTGAACGACTTTTCACCGCAAAAGTTCTTTTCGAGCTCTTCGGGATTTTGTTGAAGCCATTGCAACTGACGGGCGTCCACGGACCAACGGCGCTGAGTGCGCAGCATGTGCCGTTCAAAGATCCTGACCAAGCGCCCCGCACACGTGGATTCGTCCAGTGGGGCTCCACTCCAGATTTCGCGCACCTGGCGAAAATAGCTCTCGATCTCGAACGGGCCGCATTTCGGGTGCGCCAAGAACCGGTACAACCACAATTCGGCCCAGTCGCACCAGCTCTCGTCCGGCAGGAAGCGGCTCAAGGCAAGGCACGCTTCGGACGCAGTTGCCAGCGCCCATGGGTCGGCAGGCTTGGTTCGTATAGCGACGGTTGCCTGCTTCAAAACATCGTGGGCCAACTCGATGAGTACTTGGATCGGCTGTGCTATCCGATCGTGCAGGCGTACCCGCAGCGCCAGTACATTCACGTCGAGGAAGAAGCTTGGTTGCGCTAGCTGCTTCTTCTGGTAGTAAGCGATTGACTCGGCGAGTACGTTCACATTGTCCGTCAACACAAACCGTTGCTTGCGGATACGCCCGCGCAACGCGTTGTAGTCCTTCTCCTCTGCCTGGTACTCCAGGTCTGTCGGGTGCCTGATCGCCATTTGGCCGGCTTCATCGAGCAGATCGTCGGCCCCTTCCAGTGCGCCAAGCTCCACCTTCGCCTGGGCGAGCAGGCGCTGGATCATGGCGTCGCAACCGAAGGTATCGTGCCAGGCGACGCCTAGCTCGTGCACATGTTCGAAATGGCGGTGCCTGCGCAGCAGGTCCATGGCCTCGCGGACGCTTTTGCGCGAAGCCTGCTTGCCATCGAGCACCTCGTCCGCGAGCAAATGCACAGCGTGCGTCAGCAACTGCAACGGCGGGTTGGGAAACTCGCCGCGTTTCAGGGCCATGGCGAGTTCACCCGCTGACATGGGCGACATCAGCGTGATATCCCGAGGGTATGCATCAGCAATGAGCGGAACTGCCTGCCGGCGAAATAGTGGGTGACGGTATGGCGCCAGTTTCCCCAGTTGCTCTCTCTAACATCCTCCACCCTACGCCCCTGCGTGGGGCGAAAATCGTCCATTCTCGGGTCAGCACCACAGATGGGGTCGAGGGGGTCGTAGACGTTGATCCATCGACCGAGCCCAGGTGGGAAATCGACGTGTTGCAGCCCATCGGCCCGCAGTTGCTCCTGCACTTCGGTGATGCCCAGCGGCGATCCAAGGGTGAACAGCACCTCCACCGGAGGGCATTGCTTGCAGTTGCGCAGAACGTCGTAGGCGATCATCGTGCCCATGCTATGAGTTACCAGCACCAGCTTGTTGGCCTGCTCCGCCGCTTTTCTCAAGTCGTCGATCAGGCGCTGGCGCAGCTCGTCACGCACCTTGAAGATCGCGCCATCGGCTGGCCGCGCATAGTCCTTGTTGAACAGGAAGTAATACGCTTCCATCGCCGCCTTTTTGATGATGGCCTCCTTCACGGGCCCCGGCAGCCACGAGGCGATCTCCAATTGTGTAGGTTGCTGTGCAGCTGGATGGGCCACAAGGCACGGCGGCTCGGGTGGGAAAGGCGCCTCGCGCATCTTGCGCTCCACCTCAGCAAGGAACCTTGCTTCTTTTTCATTGGCAGGCGTCGGGATGGCAAGCTCGCCTGCTATCTGGTGCAGGCTCCCCAGGTCAACGACAGAACCGTCCCTGGACTCATAAAACGCATCGAGATCTGTTTCGTAATCGGTGCCGTAGAATACGTCCGCATAGTAGTTGAACAGGCCTGGCACGCCCTGGGTGTCGAGGTCGATCCCTGGGTTTTGGCCATGAAAAGGTGCAGGCGTGTCCGCTCGCTCCAGCCCCCAACGCCAGATTTCCTCAAGCTTTTCAGGCGAAGGCTTCTTTGCCAGCCCATGCACAAAGACGACCGCATATTTCCTCATGCTCCTTCCTCCCCACCTGTGCACTGGAAGAGCGCCTGGGCGTCGCCGCAGAACGACCGTGGGGCCGGCCCGCCTTCTTTGATGGCATTCGCCATGGCGCGAGCATGATTCATGTCTGCAGGATGAAAACGGACGAGTTTGCCTTTGCTGTGGCCTGCTACGAGTTCGTCGCGGGCGATCGCGCCGCCGCCGATGGCGATCATCACGTCACTGGCATCGACCATGGCCTGTGAGGTGGAGGACAGATATTCATTGGGCTGCATGCCACCCCAGGTAGGGTCGTCCACCACGAACACACGCTCGCAATCCTTGGAAAACAGCACCCCCTCGGCGCGCGCCCGCGAAGAGACGATACCTACGGTGCGAAACCCTTTACGCAGTGCCAGTGGATAGACCATGCCAATGCCTTGCGCAGTGGCACCCGAGCACACGATGGTATCCCGAGGGTCGAAGGTCGCGAGCTCTGCCAGCAACACCTCCTGGGCTCGAGCTTCATCCTCATAGCCCGCGTCGGAAAAACCCAGAAAGGTCACCACTCGCTTCTCGCCGAGGGAACGAATGCCGTCGACCGCTGCTTGTGCGTCCATGGAGTGGATCTCTTGGCGAAAACCCCGTGCGCTGGGGCAAGGCCTGCCGGTTTCAATTTGATCGTGATGAAAACCGGCATGGGTCAATTACTTGACGAAAGCACTAAACCGAAAGTTCTGCAACTTACCAAGCTGGTTAAGGCCTTCGCAATGAAGGCCCAACGCAGAACACACTAACGCGCCACGTTTGCGGATTAATCCAGGCCACCCTGGCACACATACTTGATGTGCATGTATTCCGCCAGGCCGTGGACGGAGCCTTCGCGGCCATAACCCGAATCCTTCACCCCGCCGAATGGCGCAGCTTCGGCAGCCAGCGCACCTTCGTTCACTCCGACAATGCCGCACTCCAGCGCATCGGTAACGCGGTGCACACGGCGCATGTCGTTGGTATAGAAGTAGGCTGCCAGCCCGAATGGCGAGTCGTTGGCCATCTTGATGACTTCCTCCTCGGTGTCGAATTGAGTGATCGGCGCGACGGGCCCGAAGGTTTCCTCATGGAAGCACTTGGCAGCGCGGTCTACGTCGGCCAGAACGGTTGGCGCGTAGTATGTGGACTCGGCGCGCTGTTCGGTGAACAGGCGCTTGCCGCCGGTCAGCACTCGGGCGCCCCGGGCAACGGCATCGTTAACATGCTCTTCGATTTTGGCGATGGCTTTGGCGTTGATCATTGGGCCGATCTGCGACGCCGGATCGCTCGCCGGGCCGACGACCAAGGCTGCTACGCGGGCTGCCAGTTTTTCCAGGAACCTGCCGTAGATCTTCGACTGAACGTAGACACGGTTGGGGCACACGCAGGTTTGGCCGCCGTTACGGAACTTGGCAACCATCAAGCCTTCTACCGCAGCATCGACATCGGCATCTTCGAACACGATGAACGGAGCGTTACCACCCAGCTCCAACGCCAGTTTTTTCAGGGTACGGGAGGATTCGTGGGCAAGGTGCTTACCCACGGGGGTCGAGCCGGTGAAGGTGATTTTACGAACGCGCGCATCGTCCAGCCACACATCGGCAACGGTCTTTGACGAGAGGGTGTTGACGATATTCAGAACACCTGCCGGCACGCCCGCCTCTTGCGCAAGCTTGACCAAGGCCAACGCAGTGAGTGGGGTTTCTGCTGCGGGCTTGCACACAACGGTACAACCGGCAGCCAGTGCAGGCGCGATTTTCCGGGCAATCATCGCGGCGGGGAAGTTCCAGGGCGTGATGGCAGCAACGATACCCACAGGCTCCCAGTAGGCTGTCATTTTACGGCCACGCACCGCCTGAGGAATGATGTCGCCGTTTGCGCGGGTCGCTTCTTCTGCAAACCACTCGACATAACTGGCGGCGTAAGCGATTTCACCAATGGCTTCCGCAAGGGGTTTGCCTTGCTCAGAGGAAATGATTTTGCCCAGATCCTCGGCGTTCGCCATGATCAGGTCATTCCAGCGTTTCAAAATGACAGCGCGTTGTTTGGCGGGCGTGGCGCGCCAAGCTTCAAAAGCGGCGGCTGCCGCGTCAATGGCAGCTTCCGCATCTTTTTCATCGCTATTTGCAACCCAGGCAACAGGCTCCCCAGTCGCCGGGTTATTGACCGGCAGGGTGGCGCCCGATACTGCATCCTGCCACTCACCCGCAATGTAATTCTTGGTAACCATCAACGCGTCGCGCTGCAGTTTAAAGCTCATAAAACCCCCAATTTGAGTAGCAGTCTTGGCAACTAAGCCGACAGGCCGCGACACCGCGCGTGCCCTGTAACTATCGCTTTAAGCGATTGCATCGAATCTGATGCACGATTCCGATTAGCACCAACGCGAGCCCTGCACTGCCCGTAGACACCACCAGCACCTGGTAGTCAGGCATGAACGACATCACCCCCAGGCAAACCACGATGAACACGATCACCGCCCAGGTCAGCCAAGGGAACAGCCACATCTTCAACGGGATGTCACTGCCTTTGAGTTCCAGTTTGCGTCGCATCTTCAGTTGAGAGCAGGCGATGACCAGGTAAACCAGCAGTGCAATAGTGCCGGTCATGTTCATCAGCGTATCCAGTACATCCTTGGGCCGCAGCGCCTCACTAAAGTTGATCAGTGCCAGAATCACAGCCACCAGGCACGAGCCAATAATCGCGTAGACCGGGATGCCCGTTCCGGCCTTGGTGAACTTGAAGAACGCAGGTGCGTCACCGCGGGTGGCCAAGGAGAAGAGCATGCGCGAGGCGGTGTAGTGCGCAGAAATCAGGCAACTGCTCACCGAGGTCAGCACCACGAAGTTCATCAGCACTTCTGCGCCAGGCACCCCAAGCAGCTCCAGTGTCCGGCGGTACGAGCCATAGCCCGACACGCCCAGCATGGGGTCATTCCACGGCACCAGGCACACAATCAGGAAAATCGACCCCACGTAAAACAGCCCTACGCGCCAGACAACCGACTTCGTCGTCTTGATGATCTGCTGCGAGGGGTTTGCAGACTCTGACGCTGCAATCGTCGCAATCTCGGCCCCCAGGAATGCAAACATCACCCCGAGCATTGCGCCGACGACGGGGTCTATGCCGTTTGGCATAAAGCCATGCGCGGTCAGATTACTGATGCCGCTCACCTCCCCCAGCGTCCAGAGGTTGGTCACGGCCAGGCCGCACACAATCAGGAAGCAGAAGATCGCCACCACTTTGATCAAGGCGAACCAGAACTCGAATTCACCGTAGTTCTTCACATTGAAGAAGTTGATACTGAGCAAAACCAGGGTCGTTGCCAGCACAAAGACATTGATGCTGATCGATGGAAACCAGCCGTTGAGTATTTTTCCGGCAACGTATGCTTCCCACGCCATCAGGCTGACCCAGTAACCCCAGTACAGCCACCCAATGGTAAAACCGGCCCAGCGACCAATGGCGCGGTCGGCGTAGGTCGAGAATGACCCAGTGTCTGGCGATGACGTTGCCATTTCCCCCAGCATTCGCATGATCAGCATCATCAGAATGCCGCCAACCAGAAAGGCCAGAACGGCGGCTGGCCCCGCGCTGTGAATGATACTCCCCGACCCTACGAACAAGGAGCCACCAATGACCCCTGCGATCGACATCATTGTCAGATGCCGAGACTTCAAGCCCGCCTTGAGTTGGCTGTCATGGGTGTTCGGTTTATCGATACTTATACTTGTATTCATCATCGAGGCACCTCTATTAATTGACGGGAAACATTGACGCGCGAGAAGCCGCCAACCCCCTTCCCGGCACGCTGTTTGATTAACTTGCGGTGTGATAGCCCCCTGCAGGGAGGGGGCAAGTTCAAGTCGGTGAACGTGAACAGAATGATCCGTTCAATCCCTGCACCGGCAAGCAGTCGGACTCAGGCTTGTGCGGCAACCAGTGCACGCTCGAACATGCCAAGTGCCTTGGCAACGTCCTGCTCAGTGATCACCAACGGGCAGATAAAGCGAACCACGTTGCGGTACACACCACATTTGATGAGCAGCAGGCCCTCTTCACGGGCAGCGTCAATCACGCGCTGCGCCATCGCCGCATCCGGCTCTTTGCTGTCGCGATTGGAAACGAACTCGACCGCTGCCATGGCACCAATGGCGCGTACGTGGCCGATGCTGTTGAAACGGCCCTCAAGTTGCTTGAAGCCTTCCAGCAGTTGCGCACCAATAGCGCGGCTACGCTCGGTCAGGTTCTCGGACTCGAAGATCTTGATCACTTCCAGGGCAGCGGCGCAGCCCAGTGGGTTGCCACCGTAGGTGCCGCCCAGGCCGCCTGGCTGCGGGGCATCCATGATTCGGGCACGGCCGACAACGCCCGAGATCGGCAAGCCGCCGGCCAGGCTCTTGGCAACGGTTACCAGGTCAGGCTGGATGCCGGCGTGCTCGAAGCCGAACATTTTGCCGGTACGGCCAAAGCCGGTCTGGATTTCATCGCAGATCAGCACGATGCCCAGTTCTTCGGTTTTCTTGCGCAGTGCACGCATGAACTCGACGGGCGCTGCGATAAAGCCACCGTCACCCTGTACTGGCTCGATGATGATTGCCGCAACACGATCAGCAGCGATCTGCGTGTCGAACACCTCCTGCAGGGCCACCAGCGCTTTCTCGGTGGTGATGCCTCGGTATTCGTTCGGGTACGGGGTGTGGTAGATGTCCGGCGCGTAAGGGCCGAAGTTCTGGCGGTACGGCTGGCTCATGCCGGTCAGGGTCATGCCCATCAAGGTACGGCCGTGGAAACCGCCGCGGAATGCGATCACACCTGGGCGGTTGGTGTAGCCCCGCGCGATCTTGATGGCGTTCTCGACCGCTTCGGCACCGGTGGTCAGGAACACCGACTTGTAGTGCTCTGGGCCGCCAACCAGGTTATTCAGCTTGGCAGCCAGATCGGTGTATTGGTCGTAAGCCGCAACCTGGAAGCAGATATGCGAGAAGGTGTCCAACTGCTTGCGTACCGCTTCGACCACACGCGGGTGATTGTGCCCCACGTTCAACACGCCTATGCCACCCACGAAATCCAGGTATTTCTTACCTTGATCATCCCATAGGTAGGCACCCGCAGCGCGGCTCACCGTAATGGGGTGAGCAACTGCAACACCGTTGGAAACATGCTGGGCACGCGCCGATACAGACAATTTTTGTTGAGAGGACATAGCATTCACCTTTATGTGTCAGTGTTTTAATGCTAACCACTGCCTTTCCCTCCAACTACAACCAGGAAGTAGGAAGCGCGCGCAAACTAATCCTGCTTAAAGCAGGAAAAGCCAATTCAACGCTTTTACTTATCATCCGTTGCCAACACGTACATCTGAGCCGCTACCTGCAATTTGAACTTGTCGTCTGGATTGTCGAGCGAGATATTCAGCATCGACTCGATCCGCTCGACCCGGTACCGCAGCGTACTGATATGAATATCCAGTGCCTTGGCCGTATTGAGTAGTTGAAAGCCTTCTCTGGCCAAGGTCAGTACGGTGTCTATCAGGGCATTGCCGCGCTTGGGGTTGCCGAGCGGCTCGATCAGCTTTTCCATCAGCAAGCGACGGGCGTCCGAGTCCCCCATCAAGGCGCGAGGGAATAGCACCTCGTCGAAGTCATGCAGCTTTCCGGGCTTGAGCAGAGGCAGCAGCGCCAGCACGTCCTCTGCCCCTTGAGCCATGCCCGTCACCCCCTTGTGCACGCGGCTGACGGCCATCGCACTACCTTCTGTGCGTACCGACCTCCAGATGGCGTCTGGGGCGTTTTCTGCCGGGAGCAAGAAGCTGACCTGGTTCAGCGAGACGGACATGAGCGGCGCGATGCCCATGCCCTGCATCGACTGGGCAATACGCTCGGCAATTCGCGAGCGTCGGTTGAAGCCTTCCACCGACAACGGGATAGGTTCATTCAACAACACCAGACAAACCCGGTAGTCCCTGTTTTCGCCCCATCCCGACACTTGCGCCCGCTCTATGGCACTTGGCGTGGCAGAGAACTTGCCCTCCAGCAACCCAGCGACGAATGCATAACCTAAGCGAGTCTCCTGGTCGGACAACTGGCGCTGGTAGGCAAGGTGCAACGCCGCAATCACCGAGGCGTGTTCGAGCGCTCGAGACTCCAGCTCCTCAAACGCCCCTTCTTCGCCGTGCAGCCAGACAATGCCCACCACTTCTCCACGAAGCCTGATGGCACCGCCCAGCCTGGGGCGCTGCACGCCCTGCGTCACGACTTTTGCCGTGGTGGTATCGAAACAGCCCGTGAGCGAATCCAGTTCGGTGATTTTCTTGATCAGTGCGCGCTCGGCCAGCGCGTCGACCGCGGGGTCGGAGGCCCCCAGAACAGTACCATCCGCAGAGACCACGGTTGCATGCTTGTCCAGGGCGGATTTCAGCGCCTTGGCCAAGCCTTCCAGGTTGTTGCCTTCCAAGGCAGCCTCGGTCAACGTGCGATGGATATGGTCTGAGCGGCGAATGGTCTCGGCCTGGATGTTGATGATCCGGGCCAGTACATCGTGCATGATCTCGCTGAACTGGATCTCCCACGGCAACTCGAGCAGTGGCAAGTCGCAGCGGTTCGCTTCGTCAATGGCGGCCTGGGTGAAATGCTCGCGAAAATGCGGAACAGCCAGTACCACCCCCGCCAAACCGATTTCACTCAGCCGGCGCACCATCACACGGCACTCTTCGTCGTCTACTGGCCAGTTGTAGCCGGTGGTCAACAGAAGCTCGCCAGGCTTCAACCAATTGGTGATCTCGGGGTGATCGACGATGTGAACCCAGGTGATTTCGCGATCCATGGCTGTTTCACCGGCCACCACAGTGGCCTCGCGAAGCACAGTGCTACCTATCGCTGCGTCGAGCTTCATGACCTATCAATCCCACTTAGTTATAACCACTCGACAGCACTCGATGGCTGCCAGGTTTGCAACGACCTTAGCAGCCAGATACTGGAGAATGCTGCGCTGCGTGCAACTAACCCAGAATTTTCGCAAGGTACTCGGCCAGGTGCATGGCTTCTCTGCCACTCACGTTGCGGATCTGCCCGCGGCAACTGAAGCCATCGGCAACGACCGCCGCCTGCTGCGGGATCTTGTCGATGTGAGGTTTGAACTCATTCTCACCGATGATCTTCGCAATCGGAGCCGTCTTGCTATGGTAAGCGTATGCACCCGCCACGCCGCAGCACCCCGCAGCAATCACCTGGCCCTGGCCGCCCAGCTTTTCAAGAACGCCCTGCTCCCCAGCCATCCCGCCGCAGGACTTCTGGTGGCAATGCCCATGTATGCGCACGTCTTCGTTGATCGAAGGCAACTGCAGACCACGCTGCTCGATGAACTCACTCAAGGTCATGATCGACTTCTCGAGCTTTTTGGCGCGCGGGTCCGTCGGGTACAGGCCCGGCATTTCGTCGCGGAACACCGACAAGCAACTGGGCTCAAGGACGATGACTGGAAGCCCCTCTTCGAGCACCGGCGCCAACTGGGCAAGGATCTGCTCAAGGTTCGACTTGGCCTGATCGATCATGCCCACGTCGTAATAAGGCCGGCCGCAGCACACATGGCGCTTCATCAGTTTTACGCTAAACCCAAGCGCCTCGAGTACGGTTACACCCGCTTCGAGCACGTTGGGCGTGAAGCCATTATTGAAGCTGTCCACCCACAACAGCACCTCTGTACCGGCACGCACACGCTCATTTTTCAGGATACGCCTGGCCGTAGCGCTGCTACGGAAACTCTGCGAGGCGACCTTTGGGAACTTGGCTTCACGCGCCAGCCCGAAATAAGCACCCGCCTTACGCACCAGCGGGTTACCCATGGCGTAGTTGAGTACGGGTGACAGCTTGGTGGCATGCGGCAGCCATGCGCCGATGCGCCCGATCATGGCGTCCATCACCGGGCGCGGCTTGTGGCTGTAATAGCGGCTAAGGAACTCGGTCTTGTAGCGGGCGATGTTCACATTGGTCGGGCAGTCCGTCTTGCAGCCCTTGCAGCTCAGGCACAGATCCAGGGAATCCTTGACCTCCTCGTTCTGCCAGGCACCTTCGATCACCTCGCCCTTCAACAGCTCGAAAAACAAACGTGCACGGCCGCGGGTGGAGTACGTCTCTTCGCGGGTCGCCCTGAAGCTTGGGCACATGGTGCCGCCTTCGAGCGAGCGGCATTTACCCATCCCGATGCAGCGCTCGGCCTCGCGCGCCAGGCCCTTGTCACCGAGGCGTGCATCGTAGGTGAACTGGCTGGGGATTTCGCGGCGCTCATAGTCCGGGCCCAACCGCAGGTTGGCATCGACCGGCATGGCATGGATCAGCTTGCCTGGGTTCATCTTGTTCAGCGGGTCCCAGATCGCCTTGAATTCGGCAAAGGCATTCATGATCTCGGTGGAGTACATGATCCGCAGGTATTCCCCCTTGGCCTGGCCATCACCATGCTCGCCCGACAACGAACCGCCGTAGCGCACGACCAGGTGAGCCGCCTCCTCCAGGAATGCTCGCCAGTTATCCAGGCCGTCCTGGGATTTCAGGTCGAAGGTAATGCGCGAGTGGATACAGCCATCACCAAAGTGCCCGTAGAGGTTGGTCTTGTAGCCGTAGCTGCTGACCAAGCGCTTGAACTCGCGAAGGTACTGGCCAAGGTGCTCGGGCTCGACCGCTGCATCCTCCCACCCTACGACAGGATCAGGCGCGTTCGGGTCCAGCCCCAGCGAGGTCGCCGAGGCGCCCGTCTCTCGGATCGTCCAGATTCGATTCATCAAACCTGCATCGGTCACCAGCCGCACACTTGGGCTGCCCGGCAACTCAGGCGCGATGTCCACGGCCTTCTGGGCGAAGGCAATCGCTTGCTCAGTCGACAGAGCACCGAACTCGATCATCAACCAGGCGTTGCCAGCCGGAAGCTCAGCGATATCGGCAAGCTTCATGCCGCGTTCTTTGAGCCCATCGATGATGCCATCATCCAACCCTTCCATTGCGATTGGGTTGAGCGGCAGCAACTGCGGTACGGAGTCGGCTGCGTAATAGATCTCGTCATAGCCCAGCACCACCAGCACGCGGTGAGTCGGGTTCTTCACCAGAATCGTCTCAGCCTGCAGGACGGTGACGCAGGTGCCTTCGACGCCCACCAGCGCGCGTGCAATGTTGAAGCCGTTTTCAGGCAGCAACTGATCGAGGTTATAGCCCGACACGCGACGTTTGAGCTTGGGGAACCCCTGGCGAATGTGCGCCTCGTTGCGATCGACCAGCGCGTTCAATGCCTGCACGATCTCAGCACGCCGCCCACCGGCCTTGATGTGTTCCTGGTAGGCGGCCTCGTCGGTAGGCCCTACCCAGAAACGCTCACCGTCATAGGTCAGAATTTCCAGGCGCTCGACGTTTTCGACTGTCTTGCCGGCCATCACCGAGTGAGCGCCACAGGAGTTGTTGCCGATCATGCCGCCCAGCGTGCAGCGGCTATGGGTTGCAGGGTCCGGGCCGAAGGTCAGCCCCACCTTGGCCGCCTCGCTTTTGAGCTGATCGCAGATCACACCCGGCTGCACCCTGGCCAGGCGCCTTGCAGGGTCGATCTCATGAACAGCGTGAAGGTATTTGGAGGCATCGATCACAACCGCCGCGTTCACCGCCTGGCCGCACATGGAGGTACCCGCGCCACGCGGCAATATCGGCATGCCGGCCTCTTTGCAGAGGCGTACCGTGGTCACGATATCGTCGACGGTTTTGGGAATGACAATGCCTATCGGCAGCTGACGATAGTTTGAGGCCTCGGAGGCGTAGATGGCGCGGGTGGCGGCGTCGAATCGAACCTCCGCCGAGGTTTGCGCCTCAAGCTTGGCGCGCAGGGTCATCAGGAGGTTGAGGTCGAAAGGGATAGGGTTGTTTTTTGTCATTGGGAGAAGCCTGGTCTCGATCATCAGCACGGAAACGCAACGGCCCTACGGGGACTCCCCAGGGTAGAGCGGTGGGCGTTAACTACTGTAAGCCGAGCGCGGATGAGGCTCTACCAACTCGGAATAGGAAGAAACAGGCTTTTCATGCTTCTTCAGGCAGGATCAAATCGCAACGCCTCAGTACCCCTTGCCGCGATGCACCGTGTTCAGCAAGGGCAGGCCGCTGCGCGCGCGGTGAAGGTTTCGCACGATGACATCAACAGCGCCCTTGACCTGAACATTGCTGGCGATATGCGGGGTCAGCAACACCCGCGGGTGCCGCCAGAACGGGTGGTCGGGCAAGGGAGGCTCCTGATCAAGCACGTCCAGCACCGCGCCTGCGACCTTGCCGGTATCAAGCGCCGCCAACAGATCCTGCTCGATAACATGAGCACCCCGCCCCACGTTCACCACACCTGCCCCTGTGGGCAGCGCATCGAGCGTGGTCGCGTTCAATATGCCCGTCGTTTCGGGTGTCAGAGGCAACAGATTGATCAGGATGTCGCATTGGCCTAGAAATGCATGCAATTGCTCATTGCCCACGTAGCAACGCGCACCCGCGACCGCTTTGGGCGAGCGGCTCCATGCATGCAGCTGGAAGCCCAGTGGCTGCAACCGCTGCAGGGCTACCTGCCCGAGGTTCCCCAGCCCCATCACACCCACACGCCGCTCGCACGCAGGGATGATCGGCAAAGGCGCCCAGCGGCGCTCGCGCTGACTGTTCTGGTAAGTGAGGATGTCACGGTGCAAGGCCAGCACGGCAAAGGTCACGTACTCGGCCATGATGTCGGCCATGGCGCCATCCACCAGCCTGACCAGCGAAACGTGCTCGGGTAGCTCAGACAGGTCGAACTGATCGACGCCGGCGCCTGCCGAGTACAGCACGCTGAGGTTTGGGAACTGCGCCATCAGCCTCGGCATCGCTTTCCAGGCAATCAGATACTCGATGTCGCGCGCATCGCCCACCTCGGGCCATTCGCGAAACTCAAGTTCGGGGGCACTTTCATGAAAAGCCTGACGCCATTGAGCAGCACTGCCGGGCTCGGCCATGTAGAGAATAGCCATGTCTGGCTCCTGTTATTCAGTACACACATGATGCCCACCCCAACGACATGATGCCTTCTCATGGGTGCACTAAAAGAACAGCCGTTCCTCCTGCCTTGAGTAGGTAGTTTCACCACCGGTACTGAAAGCCCTGAACCGCCAAGTCACAGCTGTTCGGAAATTTCGATCAGATTGAGATCAGGGTCGCGCACATAGACCGAGAGGATAGGCCCGGTCGCCCCGGTCCGCTGAACAGGCCCTTCGACAATGGGCCAGTTCTGAGCCTCGAGGTGTGCGACCACTTGCTCGAGCCCGACACTGGCGATCAAGCACACGTCCAAGGCCCCCGGCACCGGCAGGTGGGCCTTTGGCTCGAACTCATGCCCGCGAACATGGACGTTGATCTTTTGATTGCCGAAACAGAACGCAAGGCGGCCTGCCCCAAAGGTCTGCAAACGCATCCCCAGAACACGGACGTAGAAATCTTTGCAAGCGTCGACATCAGTGGTGGTCAGTACCAGATGATCCAAGTGATCAATCATTGCGGTAGAAGCTCCCTTGCCTGCGTTGTCGGGTTTTCTTTATGTGCGGTCCCCTATTGGCCTCGCAACACCTTATAAATCTCGGCAACCACCTGCATCGTCGCCTCCTCGACCGTGCCCTCATTGCGGCACAACACCCACCCCTGCTCCGCAACCGCTCGCTCGAACGCCTGGGTACTGGCAACCTGCTCATGCAGGTTGAACATCACGGTACTGCCCAGCCCGCGCGACCGCGCCGCTGCCCTGGCCCATGAGATTTCAGGGTCGGTAACCACCCCGACATGCAGGTCTGGCACGCGCACATTGCGCTCGATATTCAGGCGCAGAATGTCTGCAAACGGGACTATCCGGCGAAACGCGGCATCCGACGGGTACCAGCGGTCGATCAGGATGATGCTGCCCTGGGGCTGTCTGGGCAGCACATGCTGTGAAATCCAGCTACGGCTATCGGCCAGGCGCTCGCAAACCCCCATTTCCAGCTCCCGGCTGGGGTTTCTGACCAGTTGGTTGACCAGCGCCATTGTTGCACCCCTGTTGGGGTCGTTATTGCGCTCGCAAAGCCGGACCACCTTGTTGTTGCCTGCCCTCAGTACTTTTGTAATGGCCTCAAGCAGTGTGGTCTTGCCAGTGCCCTTGGGCCCATCCAGAGAAACGAACAGCGGACGATTCATTGTTTGAACATCACTCACATAAGGCAATAATACGCGCTGACCTCGGCAACGATCGCCCCCTTGGCATCGTATAGCCGCGCCTCGGGCGTCAAGGCCATGGAACGCGCCTCCAGCACATAGCGCTGGCCGGCTTTGAAATGCGGGTAGTTGAGCGTCAGGTAGCACTCGCGCACGGTGGAGCCCCCCATCATGCTCATGCCCGAACCCCCGCTTGCTTCGTAGTCGAACCTGACGGTCAGCTCATGGCCGCCGGGGCTGACCTGAAAAAACCGGCCGTCGCGCAGGCGTTGCTGGTCCAGGCGTTCAGCCATCAACAACCTGTCGTTGGGAAACGGCACCGAGAAGTCGACCCAGGCCATCTGCGGATCGGCAGCCGGCATTGGCGCCTGACAACCCGCAATCGCCGTGATCGCGAGCAACACCATCAACCTGCGCATGATAGATGCCCCAAGGGTGCAGGCATTCAGGATAGCGCCCACTGGGCCTGCGTGGTCAAGCCAAACAGCTCACGCAAACCGTTGACACCCAGTTTGCGGTATAGCCGTTTCACATACGTCGCGGCGCTGACGGGGCGAACCCCCAGATGCTCGGCAATGTCTTCCACTGCAAGGCCGCTCAGCATCAGGCGCAACAGCGTTTGTTCACGCAAGGTCAGCGCCACATGCTGCTGCTTGATTACCCGCTCGGCCAAAAGCAAGGGCAGCTCATTGGCTTGCAGGTGCGCATGGTAATGCAGGCGCACGGCCTGGATCAGCAACGGCGCCAGGGCTTCCAGGTAGTTCATTTCCTGCGCCGAGAAGCGCCCGTGCTCGCGGCCGCGGTAGAAGTTCACCGACAACCAGCGGTTGCTTTCACAGTGGGTCAGCAAGGCTACCCGCTCGGCAATCTGTGGCTGCTCATAGCAGATGCGCCGGTACTCGGGGTGCGTGATGTCGTCAGCTGACTGGCGTTGCACGATGGTCTTGGTGACGCAGTGGCTTTGGCTCATCACCTGCTGGTTGCCATCCAGGCCGAAGAAGCGTTGCACATATTTGTGGGAGATCGCCGGCAGCGAGACTTCGCGCGCCCGGTCCGCAAACGAGAACACCTCGGCGTTGCGCCGCTGCGGATAAGCGAAGATCGTGCATTGGGCCAACGGCACGCCCGAGCCGATCACCTGCAGCAAATCCGCTGCGAGGAACTTGCTGCGGTTCTGGCCCACCCTGGCGAACAGATTGGCGGTGTGAGCGATATTGAAGCGGTGTTCACTACTGCCGGGGCGCAAGGGCCAGTACTGCATAGCGGTTTCTCTCGACGTGTCGGGCGCAGGTTTTGTGGTTATTGCCTACTACGGCTACCCGACACTCTATCACCCTTCAGCGCCCGGGCTCTGGCGGCGCTATGGGCAGGCGCAGGGCCAGCAGTGCGCCGAGGACCAGCAGCAGGGCAGCATAGGCGAAACCTGCGCTGAAACTGGACGTCAGGTCCTTCAGCCAGCCGACCACCAGCGGGTTGACTGCCGAGCCGATATTGCCCATGGCGTTGATCACCGCGATACCCACCGCACGGGCACTGAAACTCAGCACCTGGTCGGGCGTTGTCCAGAAAATCGACATAGCGCTGTAAGAGCCGCTGGCCGCCATGCACACCCCCAGCAATTGCACCGCCGGATAGCTCGACAGCGCAGTGAGCACCCAGCCAGCCGCAGCCATCAGCATGGGCAGCACCAAGTGCCACCGGCGCTCGCGGGTGCGGTCCGAATGCAGGCCCCAGACGATCATCAGGACAATGGTGCAGATCTGCGGGATGGCCGCCAGAAAGCCGATCGCCTGGTTACTGCTGGCGCTGTTGAAGCTTTTGACGATCAACGGCGTCCATACCGCAATCATTGCCAAGGTGTTGACCAGGCAAAAGTAGACCAGGCAGAACAGCAGGATGCGCGGCGAGGCCAGTTCGCGCCACACGCTGCGGGCAGGCTGTGTCGCAGTTGCCGTGCAGGCAGCGCGGTCCGCTTGCAGTGCGCGCTGCAGCAGCGCCTGTTCTTCGCCATCCAACCACTTCGCCTGTTGCGGGCGGTCATCCAGATAACCGAACACCACGCAGCCCATCAGCACCGAGGGCAAGCCTTCGAGCAGGAACAGCCATTGCCAGCCCTTCAGCCCCCAGATGCCATCCAGGCCCAGAATCAGCCCCGACAGCGCAGCGCTGAACCCGGCGGTAAATGGCATGGCGATCATGAACAGCGCGTTGGCGCGGGCCCGGTAAGCCGAAGGAAACCAGAAGGTCAGGTACAGCAACACGCCAGGCAAGAACCCCGCTTCGGTCACACCCACCAGAATCCGCAACAGGTAAAGCGAGGTGGCATCGGTCGCAAACAGCGTGCAGGTAGACGCCAGCCCCCAGGCAATCATCAGGCTGCCGATCCAGCGACGGGCCCCGATACGCGACAGGGCCATGTTGCTGGGTATGCCACAGGCGATGTATGCGACATAGAAGAAGGTACTGGCCAGGCCAAACTGAGTGCCCGTGAGGCCCAGGTCGCCCATCATGGTCAGGCCGGCGAAACCGATATTGATGCGATCCAGAAACGACAGTACGAAGCAGGCAAACAAAAAGCCGATCAGCCTTTTCGAGATCTTTTTACACACGTGCTGATAGCGGTCGTCAACACCGGCCACCGTCGGGGTGGTCGCGCTGGCGATAGGACTGCGTGTCATGGGGAACTTCCTGATTATTGTTATAGGAAGGCTCGCCGGCTCGAACAGATAAACCGGCGGCAAATGCACGAAAGCCAGGGGCTGATTACAGGTCCAGCAACGCCGTGCGCGTCAGCGCCAGAAACGGCTCTGCGTCGCCAAGCGCCTGGGCGCTGAGCAGCGCCAGTTTCACCAGAAACAGCTCGCGTTTGCCCTCTTCGATGTGGTCAAGGGCATCCGCTAGCTGGTCGTAGAGGGTCTCAATGTCGCTGATGGTCAATTGCTTGTGTTCCATAGGGTTCTCACTCATTGCCCAAAGCGGTTTCGACGGCATCACGCAAAGCCTGCCCATTGAGGTGATGCCAGCGCGCGCAAACGTGCTGGTCCGGGCGCATCAGGTAAGCACCGCCCGCCGACGCACCATATTTGTTGCGCAGGTGGCCGCCAGGGTCGTCGATCACCCCGTCTGCGCCCCGGACCTCGCCTTGCCGATTACCCACGACAGCCAGCAACTGCAATGGCACGCCTTGGTCGCGCAGGCTTTGCGCCTGCGCTTGAATATCGCTCGGCACTTCAACGGCATCAGTGAAATACAGCAGGCAGAACGACGCCCCTAGCCTGTCGAACAGGAACTGGTCATCGCCGAGCCGCACGTTCAGCAGCGGCGCGCCCTGGTGCGGCCCGCAGCTGAAGCGTGAATTGTCGTCATGCTTGCAGTTGAGTGCAGAGTCCACATAGTCATGTGGCCGCGAAGTGCGCCAGTGGTACAGCGGGCGGACGAACGCCTGGGTCAGTGACAACGACAGTACGGCATCGCGCAACAGGCGATAACCCGCACTGGGCGGCGTCATGAAACGGGTGCTCTTCCCCGCTTCGGCAATGATCTCGCGCGCGGCCCCTACCCGCTCCGCGCTATACGAGGCCAGCAGCCCCGGGCCGGCAATACCCTTGAGGGTCAGCGCCAGCTTCCAGCCCAGGCCGTGACAGTCCTGGAAACCGGTGTTGGCACCGCGCACGCCAAAAATGGGCAGCAAATGCGCGGCATCGCCGGTGAATATCACCCGAGTATGCAGGTAATCGGACAGTGTCAGTGCGCGCGCCGAGTACACCGAGCACCAGTCCAGCTCCCACTGCGGGTTCGCTACCCCGACGATGCCCAACTGGGCATTGATACGCTCGCGCAGGGAGTCAGCCGACAAGGCCTGTTCGGGCGTTTCACCCCGTGCCAGTTGATAGTCGATGCGCCAGATATTGCCTGGCTCGCGGTGCATGAGCACGGTATTGCCCGGGTTCCAGTGCGGGTCGAAGTACGCCAGGCGCTCAGTGGGCAGGTCTAGGTCGATCTTGATGTCGGCGATTACAAAACGGCCTTCGTATGAAGCACCTTCCAGTTGCAGCCCAAGCAGCGTGCGAATGGCCGAACGCGCCCCATCTGCGGCAACCACCCAGCTGGCTTGCAGGGTGTACTCACCCGCGGGGGTATCCACCTCCAGTGTCGCGCGGTCTTCTGCCTGGGCCAGCGCCTTGACCCGGTTGCCCCAGCGCAGCTCGATCATCGGGTTGGCGTGGCAGGCATCGACCAGAAACTGCTCCAGGCAAGGCTGTTGCAAGTTGGTCATGGGCGCAAAACGGTCATCGGGGTCGTGCGGGGCCTCCATGCGAAATACCCGCTGATTGCGGTAGTAGGAATTGCCAAAGCGCCAGGGCAGGCCCGCTGAGGTGACACGCTCGGAGATGCCGACCTGCTGCAGGATCTCCAGTGATCGACGGGTGAACACGATCGCCCGGCTGCCTTCGCTGACCTGCCGTTCGGCTTCCAACACGATCGAGGGGATGCCGTAGCGGGCCAGGTCCAGGGCCGTGGTCAGGCCAATCGGCCCAGCACCGACGATCACCACAGGGTGATGCTGCACCTGGGCATTCACGCTGGCGGTGTGGGCAGGGAAAACCTGGTAATCGAAATAGATAGAGCGACGAGGCTCTGCGAGTGGTGTGTGCATCACACTGCATCTCCGGATTGTTATGCTTTTTTTTGGCCTGAGCCATTTCGGATATGCAGCGGACTGTAAGCGGTGTGAGAAACAGACATGTCCCCTTGAAGGGACAACTTTGCACAGCAGAAAGCACGCCCTCAGGAAAAAAACGCAGGATGTTGTGCGCAGAATTCGCTTGAGATAGACGGCCGCATTGCCCAAGGTGGCCAGCCTGACAGCTATTGCCTGAATAAAAGGCTGCAGGGCGTGGACGCAGGCGCACGACGACGCCTGTGTGTGGGGGGTAACTATTTTTGCGGTCGCAAGCCTTGCGCTGCACGAACGTTGCCAATTCCTCCCCGATAATAAGAGAGGACAAGGAAATGCAATCCAACAGTCTGAAGCAAAGCCTGAAACAACGGCACATCACCATGATTGCGCTAGGCGGGGTGATAGGCGCGGGGCTGTTCATGGGGTCGGGCAAGTTGATTGCCTCGGCGGGGCCGGCCGCGATCCTGTCATATTTCATCGGCGGCATCGTGGTCACCTTGGTGATGTTCATGCTCGGCGAGATGGCCTGTCGCAACCCGGACGCCGGCTCGTTCTCGACCTATGCCAATACCTACCTCGGCGAATGGGCGGGTTTTGCCGTCGGCTGGCTGTACTGGCTCAAATCGATGCTGACCATCACCCTGGAGGCGGTGCTGCTAGGCGCCATCCTCAACGACTTTCTGCCGTGGCTACCGATCTGGGCGGGCGCCTTCATCATGCTGGTGACGTTGATGGCCAGCAACGCCTACTCGGTCAAATCGTTCGCTGAAGTGGAGTACTGGCTGGCCGCGATGAAGGTCGCCACCATTCTCATCTTCATGGTGCTGGGTGCTTCGATACTGCTCGGCCTGCACAGCAACATCCCCTCCCCTGGCTGGGTCAACCTGACGGCGCACGATGGCTTCATGCCCAATGGCCTGTCGCCGGTGATGGCGGGCGTGGTGGTGGTGATCTTCTCGCTGGGCGGCAGTGAAATTGCAGCCGTTGCGGCCGGCGAATCGGAAAACCCGCGGCAGAACGTCATCAGGGCAATCAAGAGCGTGATTTTGCGGGTGATGCTGTTCTATGTCGGTTCGGTGTCGATTCTGATTCTGTGCCTGCCCTGGACAGACACTGAAAACCTGGCTTCGCCGTATGTGTCATTGTTCAGCCTGGCCGGGTTCAGTGGCGCGGCGGTGGCCATGAAGATCGTGTTGTTCATCTCGTTCATGTCGGTGATGAACTCGTTCATGTTTTCCAACTCGCGCATGCTGTTCTCGTTGAGCCAGCGTGGCCACGCGCCGAAGCTGTTCTCCCGCACCACCTCCAAAGGGGTGCCGCTCAACGCCCTGCTGCTGAGCCTGAGCATCTGCCTGTTGATCCTGACGGTGCACTTTGTCAGCGGCGGCGACCTGTTCATGACCCTGGCCAAAAGCAGCGGCACGTTCGTGATGATCGTGTGGATCTTCATCATCATCGCCCACTTTGCCATGCGCTGGAAAACCCGGCATGAAGCGGTCGACCCCACGGCGTTCCGGGCGTGGTTCTTCCCTTACGCCAATATCGTTGCGCTGTTCGCGCTGCTGGCCGTGATTGTCACCCAGGCCTTCGACCCAGGGTCGCGCTTTCAGTTCTGGTTTACCACGGTGACCTCACTGGTGGTGGTGGCGGCCTACTTCGTGAAACGTAATCGGATGGCGGCGAAGTCGGTTGGTTACGCAGGGAGCTGACCAGTGCAGGAGCGGGTTTCCCGCTCCTGCCCCATGGCGGCACGCTAAACCCCTGTGCTTGCCACCTGTTGCCCTTGATGACGAAGCGTGCCCTGCAAGCTAGACTCCCATGCTGAATTTGACTGTAAACACTTCGTTTGCCTGAAAATGTTCGGCGGTCATGCAGGCAGCCGGCCTCTGGTAAACCGGCAGGGGCAGCCCATGACTTTGCAACCTCCCGTCAACTTGACCAACTGCGATCGCGAACCTATCCAGATCCCCGGCAGCATCCAGCCGCACGGTTGCCTGTTGGCCTGCAACGCGTCGGCAAGCGTTGTGCTGCGGCACTCCGCCAATACCGCCGGCATGCTGGGCGTGGCGGGTGAAATCAACGGGCAACGGCTCGAAACCATCATCGGCAGCGAGGCTGCCCATACGCTGCGCAACGCGCTGGCACGCGTCAGAGAGGCGTCCCGACCGGCGCTGAGCTTTGCCGTGAGTCTGCCGTCCGGGCAGGTGTTCGATGTGGCCGCGCATATTTTCAAAGGCACTGCCATCCTGGAGTTCGAGCCCTCCGGTGCGGGCATTGCCGAACCAATCGAACTGGTGCGCACCGTCATCGCCCAGTTGCGCGAGATCGACCGCTCCGACAAGCTGTTCCCCGATACTGCCCGGCGTGTTCGCGCACTACTGGGTTATGACCGGGTGATGATCTACCAACTTGGCGTCGACGGCGCCGGCAAGGTCATTGCCGAGGCCAAGCGCAGCGGCCTCGAAAGCTTTCTGGGGCAGTACTTCCCCGCCTCGGACATTCCTCAGCAGGCACGCGCCCTGTACCTGCGCAACCCGGTGCGAATCATTGCCGATGCCCAGTTCAGAACCGTGCCGATCGAGCCGGTACTGGACCTTTCCGGCGAGCCACTGGACCTGTCCTACGCGCACCTGCGCAGCGTTTCGCCCATTCACTGCGAGTACCTGAGCAACATGGGCGTGGGCGCGTCCATGTCCATTTCGATCATCGTCGACGGCGCGCTCTGGGGGCTGATTGCCTGCCACCATTACGCACCCCGCACGCTGACCATGGGTCAGCGGGTCGCGGCGGAGATGTTCGGCGAGTTCTTCTCGCTGCATGTCCAGACTCTGCGGGCCAAGCAAACCGTGGAAGCCGCTGCTTACGCCCGCCAGGTGTTGGACAACCTGCTGCGCGATGCCCACCGCACCGCGGATATCGAAGAACTGCTGCGTGCCCGCATGACAGACTTCAAGGCACTCATCCCTTGCGACGGCATCGCCATGTCGCTGCAAGGGCGCTGGTCGGCCGACGCGCTGACACCGCCCAAGGCGGCGGTACCGAACCTGCTGCGCTTTGCCGAGGGGGTCGCCGAGGGGCGTACATGGGCGTCGAACTGCCTGTCGATGGCGCACCCTGCCGCCCAGGATTATGCCGTCGACGTTTCGGGCGTACTGGTGATTCCGATGTCGCAGCAACCGAGGGACTACCTCATGCTGTTTCGCAAGGAGGTGATCGAAACCCTGGATTGGGCCGGTGACCCCAACAAGACCTACGAAAGCGGCCCGCTCGGTGAGCGCCTGACCCCACGCAAAAGCTTTGCTGTGTGGAAGCAGACCGTACATCAGCACTCGCAGCCCTGGTCCGAACAGGACCGCCAGTTCGGCGAGGCCATCCGCGCCGCGATCGTCGAGGTTGCCCTGCACAACAGTGAGCTGATGGCCGATGAGCGCTCCAAGGCCGAAGTGCGCCAGCGGATGCTCAACGAAGAGCTCAACCACCGGGTGAAGAACATTCTTTCACTGATCGGTGCACTGGTGGCCCACCCCACCACTGAAAACCAGACCCTCAACAGCTACGTGGCCACGCTGAAGGGCCGCATCCAGGCGTTGTCGCTGGCGCACGATCAGGTGGTGCGGGGGGATGGCGGCGGCCGTTTCGCAACGCTGCTGGAAGCGGAACTATCGCCGTACCGCACTGCAGCCGATGCCATCACCCTGAACGGCCCGAACCTGCTGCTCGATGCCCGCGCCTACTCGGTAATGGCGCTGGTGCTTCACGAGCTGGCGACCAACGCCGCGAAGTATGGCGCGTTGTCTCGGGCAGGCGGCAAGCTGGCGGTCAGCTGGACGATTGATTCGGGTGGGGCTTGCGACATCGCCTGGTGCGAAAGCGGTGGGCCGACGGTGCGCCCGCCGAGCCGAAGCGGTTTTGGCTCGGTACTGATTGAACGCAGCATCCCCTTCGACCTGGGCGGCAGCAGCACGCTCGAGTTCAGACCAGAAGGCCTGCATGGGTATTTCAAAATTCCTGGCAAACACCTGACTCAGCTTGAAACAGCCGACACCCCAGCGCCGCAGGTCGCGCCGGCTGCGCCACCGGTAAGCTGCACGGCCCTGGTCAATGCATGCGTGCTGATTCTTGAAGACCAACTGGTGATTGCCGTGGGCCTTGAACAGATTCTGGCCGATGCGCTGGTCGAGGATGTGATCACCGCAAGCTCGGAAGCCGAGGCAATGAAACTGCTGGCCAGCCACAGGCCTGATGTCGCCGTGCTGGACATCAACCTGGGGACGGGAACCTCCATTGCCGTAGCCGAAGCGCTCTCGCGCCAGCACATCCCATTCCTGTTTGCCACGGGTTACGGCGACAGTGTCAGCATTCCCGCGCACTTGAAGCACGTTCCCGTGGTGCGCAAGCCCTATGACGCCTTGTCGATATTGTCGAACCTGGAAAGCCTGATCGACGTTCAGGATGCTGTGAAGTAGGCACGCGTAGCCGATTTCGAGCAGCATTTGTGCCTGTCTATAACCTTGCAGGGGGGCGGATATCGAGCGCCGCCCGCGCGGCGCTTCGCGGCGCAAGGCCGCTCCCACATTTGTTTCGGGCCAGTTAATCCTGAGGCATTAGCGCGCGCCCCGTTGGCGTCCGCCTGAATATCGCGTCGTACAAATAAAGCGGTCGCGCGCAAATGCTATAGACCTCACTGGCCCGAAACAAATGTGGGAGCGGCCTTGCGCCGCGAAGCGCCGCGCGGGCGGCGCTTGATATCCGCCCCCTGCAAACCTAAAGACAGCCCATAGCCCTCCCCCTACCCCCCCGACGAACACATCGCAGCCATTCACTCCCACCCTGTCATGCCGCTACCCCCAAAAAAAACCCGCGCACAGGCGCGGGTCGTATTCGTTCAGCACCCGGTCACTTGTCCAACTCATCCTTGGTAATGGCGCCAGTGTGCGGATCAACGTGGAATTCGTACTGCTTGCCATCTGCCTTGATACCCTCGCCCTCCCAATGGCCATCATCGGCCTCGATCTTGGTGATCTGGGTGTAGCCGGCGCTCTTCAGCGCGGCTTCGGCCTGGTCTTTGTTCACCTTCCAGTCGGCGCCTGGCTGATCCGCCCAGGCAGCACTAACCCCCAGTGCACCCACCAGGGCCAAACCCGTGAACAGTCGTGTCATCGCTTTCATCGTCAACATCCTTTTTGCCAGAGTTAAACACTGCGACCCAAGCACTGTCGCTTCGGTTCAATTAAAGTGGCAAGACGGCTATTCATGACATAAGGGTTGATGTGCACTCATCAGAGCGCCTGAAAGGCATCGATGTATTTGTCTGCGTTGCAGACCTCGGCAGTTTTGCGGCGGCAGCGCAGCGCCTGAACCTGACAAGTTCGGCGGTCAGTAAAGGTATCGCGCGGCTGGAAGCGCGCCTGGGGCTGCGCCTGTTCGAACGCACCACCCGCCGGCTTGCCCTGACTGACGCGGGGCAGACCTTCTACAAGACCTGCTCACGGGTGCTGGCCGACCTCGAAGAATCGGAGCTGTCGCTGCACGAGGACTACTTCGAGCCGCGAGGCAGAGTGCGTATCGACCTGCCTGCGGCCTACGGGCGGCTGCACGTATTGCCGGTCATCCTCGACTACGTCAAACGCCATCATCAGCTGCAGCCACACGTGTCCTTTACCGACAGCTTCGTCAACCCGACCGAACAGGGCATCGATATCGTGGTACGTATCGGCGGCCCGGACGTTTGGCCGGACGAGCTGGGCCACCAGTTCATCGGCGCTCAGCGGGTCATCTTTTGCGCGTCACCGGCCTACTTGCAAGCGCGTGGCACGCCCGTCGATGAGCGTGACCTGCACGCCCATGACTGTGTGGTTTACGGGCAAGCCGACGGTTTGGGCAGCCCTTGGCACATGACCGGTACCCAGCCTGGCGAAATGGAACGGCGCTTCATGCCGGCGCGGCTTGCCATTGGCGATGGCGAAGGTGTGGTACAAGCCGTGCTGCAAGGCTTGGGCATCACCCAGGTGCCTACCTGGCTGGTCAACCAGCAACTGGCCTGTGGCGAGTTGGTTGAGGTGTTGCCGCACCTGGCAACAGAGGGCTTGCCGATGAACGTGGTATGGCTCAGGAAGCGCGAGGCCCTGCCACGCGTCAGGGCGTTACTGGACGTATTGCTGCAATCACTGCGCATGGACGGCCACGTTCTGCAGCCCGGTGATTAGTGAATAATATTCGCCAAGCCAGTGAATTTTTGCCAGCGATAAGCTTTTTTTGAATCAATACAATGGCAGCACCTTTGATTTCAGGAACTGCCTGCATGACTGCTGTTGAACGTCCTCCCCTGGGCTTGGCGACCAATCGACGCGCCACCTTGGGGACGTTGATCCTCGCCACCTCGGCCTTTCTGATCGTAACCACCGAGTTTTTGATGGTTGGCCTGCTGCCGGGGCTGGCAAGAGACCTTGATGTGTCGATTTCCAGTGCCGGGCAGCTGATCACGCTGTTCGCCTTCACCGTCATGCTCGCCGGCCCGCCGCTGACAGCAGCACTTGCCCACCTGGACAGGCGCAAGCTGTTCGCAGCCATCCTGGCCTTGTTCGCTGCGGCCAATGCGCTTGCTGCCATTGCGCCGAACATCTGGGTGCTAGCAGTAGCGCGATTCTTGCCCGCCCTGGCACTGCCGGTTTTCTGGGGGACGGCCAGCGAGACGGCGGCCAGGATGGTCAGCGCAGATCGCCAGGGGCAGGCCGTCGCGCAGGTGTACCTGGGCATTTCAGCGGCCCTGCTGCTCGGTATCCCGCTGGGTACCTTGGCGGCCAATGCCATCGGCTGGCGCGGCGCCTTCTGGGTATTGGCCGCCGCCTCAGCGCTGATGGCCTTTGCCGTGCTGGCCTGGATGCCAGCGGTTGCCCGCCAGCCTAAAGTCGACTTCAGCCAGCAGGCGCGAATTTTCCGTGAACCGATCTTCCTGGCCAACGTGGCCCTCTCGGTCCTGGTGTTCACCGCCATGTTCATTGCCTACACCTACCTCGCGGACATGCTTGAGCGCACCGCAGGTGTGGCAACAGCAGATGTCGGCTGGTGGCTGATGGGCTTCGGTGCCATCGGTTTGCTGGGCAACTGGCTGGGTGGCCGCGCGGTCAGGCAATCGCCGATCAAGGCCACTGCGCTGTTCCTGGCTTTGCTAGGGGTGGGCATGGCGGCATTCAGCCCGCTGGCTTCTGCACCGGTTACGCTCTGGGCGGCGCTGGCACTGTGGGGCATCGCCAACACGGCGCTGTACCCCATCTGCCAGGTGCGGGTGATGAACGCGGTGTCGCATTCCCAGGCGTTGGCCGGCACTACCAACGTATCTGCCGCCAATGCCGGGATCGGCCTGGGCGCGCTGCTGGGCGGGTTGGTCATCCCGGCGTTCGGTGTATCGTCGCTCGGTTATGTGGCGGCGGGCGTAGCCCTGCTGGCCATGCTGTGCGTGCCCGGCGTGGCGCGCCTGCAGGCACGGGCTGAGCATATGGCGGTACAACCCGGCTGACGGGCACTGCCTGAATCCGCGTATCATCAGGCCTCACAGCCGAGGCCTGTCATGTTCGATTGGGAAGACCTGCGTCACTTTTCTGCTTTCATCAGCGCCGGCTCGCTCTCGGCCGCCGCCAAGCGCCTGGGCGTTGACCACGCCACCGTGGCCCGGCGCATCAGCTCGCTCGAAGCGTCCTTGCAGCTCAAACTGGTGGACCGTCGGCCGCGGGCCTACGCCCTCACCGAACAAGGCTTGCGGGTCGGCGAGTTCGCCGAGCAGATGCTGGCCTCTTCGTTTGCACTGGAGCACTTTGCCAGTGCCGACCAGCACACCGTTGAAGGCGAAGTGGTGATTGCTGCCCCCCCCTGCGCTGCTGGGCAGCATGGTGGCGCGCAGGCTGGGGGCACTGTATCAACGCTACCCCCATTTGCAGTTAAAACTGGTCGGCAGCAAGTCACGCGCCTCGTTGGCGCGTCGCGAAGCAGACGTGGCCATCGCCTTGGCCAGGCCCACCGAACCCACCTTGGTGGCCAGCTTGCTCGGCCATCTGGAATACACGCTGTACGCCTCGGCGGCCTACCTGCGCCAACGCGAACCGCAGGTGTATATCGGCTACGACGACTCCCAGGCCAAATCCCCACAGCAACTGTGGCTGCTCAAGCACGCCACAGGCCGCCCTTTCGCCCTGCAAAGCAACGACTTGCGCATCCAGGCCCAGGCAGCAGCCGGGGGCGTGGGCATTGCCTGCCTGCCCGCCTTCATGGCTGAGGAATACGGGCTCAAGCCAGCCAACGAAAACAGTTCGATGAGCATCGAAATCTGGCTGGCCGTTCATGAGGACGTGCGCAACACACCCCGCATCAAAGCCGTGACCGACTTTTTGATCGAACAGGTGAAGCCCCTGCTTCGCTTGTGAATTTTTGCAAACATCGCCTGCACATTCCGGGAATTTGCGCAGTGCCGCATCGCCGTTAACCTTGTGCCATCGCTCGGCAACTGCGCCGGGCAATGCCGCCAGAGAGGGCACGCAGATGCAGTACGTCAAACTCGGAAACACCGGCCTGGATGTCTCCCGGCTGTGCCTGGGGTGCATGACATTCGGTGACCCCGATGCCGGTACCCATCCCTGGACCCTGGATGTAGACCAGAGCCGCCCGATCATCCGCCACGCGGTGGAACAGGGCATCAACTTCTTCGACACGGCCAACAGCTATTCGGCCGGCACCTCGGAGGTCATCCTGGGCCAACTGCTCAAGGCGTTTACGCGCCGTGAAGACACGGTGATCGCGACCAAGGTCTTCTACCCCGCGAACATGTGGGAAGGCGCCAGCAAGCCCAATGAGCAGGGCCTTTCGCGCAAAGCCATCTTCAGCAGTATCGACGCGAGCCTGAGCCGCCTGGGGGTGGATTACGTCGACCTGTATCAGGTGCATCGCTGGGACTATCACACCCCCATCGAAGAAACCATGGAAGCGCTGCACGATGTGGTCAAGGCCGGCAAGGCCCGCTACATCGGTGCCTCGTCGATGTATGCCTGGCAGTTCGCCAAAGCCCAGCACGTTGCCGCGGCCAATGGCTGGAGCCGGTTCGTCTCGATGCAGAACTACCTCAACCTGGTGTATCGGGAAGAAGAGCGGGAAATGATCCCCTTGTGCCAGGACCAAGGCGTTGGGCTGATGCCCTGGAGCCCGCTGGCACGCGGGCGGCTGACCCGGCCCAAGGGGCAGGAAACGGCGCGCACGCTGAGCGATATTTCCGGCAAGTCGTTCTATGAGCGGACCGAAGCCGAGGATGGCCGGGTGATTGATGTGGTCGAGCAGATTGCCGCTGAACGTGGCGTACCCATGGCGCAGGTGGCGTTGGCCTGGGTGCTGGGGCACCGCGGCGTGTCTGCACCGATTATTGGTGCATCGAAGCCTGCGCACCTTGACGATGCCATTGCGGCATTGGGGCTTGAGTTGAGTGATGAAGAGGTCATGCGGCTGGAAGCGCCTTATGTGCCGCATGCGGTTACGGGGTTCAAGTAGGCCTTGGTGTAGGGCTTGGGAGGTTCAGCGCCTATGAGATCGAGCGCCGCCCGCGCGGCGCTTCGCGGCGCAAGGCCGCTCCCACATCTGTTTCGGGCCAGTTATTCCTGAAGCATTGCCGCGCGGCCCTTTGGCGCCCGCCCCTATATAGCGTCGTACAAACAAGGCGGTCGCGCGCAAATATCACAGGCCTCACTGGCCCGAAACAGGCTTGGGAGGTTCAGCGCCTATGAGATCGAGCGCCGCCCACGCGGCGCTTCGCGGCGCAAGGCCGCTCCCACATCTGTTTCGGGCCAGTTATTCCTGAAGCATTGCCGCGCGGCCCTTTGGCGCCCGCCCCTATATAGCGTCGTACAAACAAGGCGGTCGCGCGCAAATATCACAGGCCTCACTGGCCCGAAACAGGCTTGGGAGGTTCAGCGCCTATGAGATCGAGCGCCGCCCACGCGGCGCTTCGCGGCGCAAGGCCGCTCCCACATCTGTTTCGGGCCAGTTATTCCTGAAGCATTGCCGCGCGGCCCTTTGGCGCCCGCCCCTATATAGCGTCGTACAAACAAGGCGGTCGCGCGCAAATATCACAGGCCTCACTGGCCCGAAACAGGCTTGGGAGGTTCAGCGCCTATGAGATCGAGCGCCGCCCACGCGGCGCTTCGCGGCGCAAGGCCGCTCCCACATCTGTTTCGGGCCAGTTATTCCTGAAGCATTGCCGCGCGGCCCTTTGGCGCCCGCCCCTATATAGCGTCGTACAAACAAGGCGGTCGCGCGCAAATATCACAGGCCTCACTGGCCCGAAACAGATGTGGGAGCGGCCTTGCGCCGCGAAGCGCCGCGCGGGCGGCGCTCGATCTCATAGGCGCCAAAGAACTTGCGACAAGCACATCGCAAGCCCCCTGCAGCCTCGACGTGCCTCTCCCGGATTGACTATGATTCCGCCTTGAACGTTTCAGCATGTTTCAATAAGGATTCAAATGTCTGTCCAAGAACCACCACCGCTAGCCCTCCCGAAACGCACTGTCGCCAAGATGGAAGCCGCCATGGCGCTGGGCAGCTTTGCCATCGGCACCGGCGAATTCGCCATCATGGGGTTGATGCCGGACATCGCCAGCAACCTGCAACTGAGCGAGCCTGAGGTGGGCCATGCCATCAGTGCCTATGCGCTGGGCGTGATGGTCGGTGCCCCGACGCTGGCGATCCTCGGCGCCAAGCTGCTGCGCAAGCACATGCTGCTGCTGTTGATGGCGCTGTATGCCTTGGGCAACCTGGCCACGGCATTTGCCCCCTCCTTCGGCGGCCTGGTGGCCTTTCGCTTCATCAGCGGCCTGCCCCATGGCGCGTACTTCGGCATTGCGGCGGTGGTGGCATCGAGCATGGTGGCGAACAACCAGCGGGCGGGCGCCGTGGCGCGGGTGATGATGGGCCTGACGTTGGCCATGCTGCTGGGCAACCCGGTTGCGACCTTCCTGGGGCAGTACTTTGGCTGGCGCTCTGCGTTTGTGTTGGTCGGGCTGATTGCCTTGTGCACCATCGCGCTGGTCTGGCGCTTCGTGCCGCAACCGCACGATGAGGTGCGCAGCGACCCGCGCAAGGAACTGCAGGCGTTCGCCCTGCCCCAGGTGTGGATGGCACTGGCCATTGCCTCGATCGGCTTTGCCGGCATGTTCTGTGTGTTCAGCTACCTGGCACCGACCATGCTGCACGTGACCCAGGTGTCGCCGCAGTGGATCCCCTTTGGCCTGGCCGCCTTTGGCGCGGGTGGCATCATTGGCAACATCGCCGGTGGCAAACTGTTCGATCTCCTGCAGTTCCGCGCCGTGGGCCTGGTGTTGGTCTGGTCGATTGCTGTGCTGCTGTTTTTCACCTTTGCGGCACAATCGCTTTGGACGCTGCTGCTGGGCGTCGGCCTGGTCGGCACCATGATTGCCCTGGCCGCGCCGTTGCAGATTCGCCTGATGGATATTGCCCATGAAGCGCCAAGCCTGGCGGCGGCTTCGAACCATGCGGCGTTCAACCTGGCCAACGCGCTTGGGCCGTGGTTGGGTGGCATGGCCATCACCGCGGGGCTGGGCTGGACCAGTACGGGTTACATCGGTGCGGCTACGGCATTGGTCGGTTTGGGGATTTACCTGGTGGCCCGTCGCATGAAGGGGGGGCATTGATCCAATCGAGGTAATGGGGGGGGGCGCTGTGGGAGCGGGCTTGCCCCGCGAACACCGGCGAAGCCGGTGCCACGCACCGTGTGCCCCATTCGCGGGGCAAGCCCGCTCCCACAGAATACGCAGCTTACGGGGGCAGTCTGCTAGGCAGCGCCATCGAGCCCCATCTGCCAGAAGTCGGCTTCAAGGCTCGAGGCCTGGCCGAAGATGCCTGCCAGCTCGACGAACCGTTGCTCGGTCATGCTGCGCGCCGCCAGTTCATCCAGGTGCTTGCGCGCATTGGCCGCCACGGCCTGATAGCCCTCCCCGGCGTACTCACCAATCCACTCACGGTAAGGGTGCTGGCTCAGGTCGCCAATACGCTGAGCCAACGTGCGCCCGATTTCGGCATAGCCGATCACACAGGGGGCCAACGCCACGTGCAGTTCAAGCAGATCGCCCGCAGCGCCGCAATCGAGCACATAGCGGGTATAGGCCACCGTGGCCTGATGCTCCGGCGCAGCCTGGATATCGGCTTCGGTCAGCCCCCAGCGGGCGCACAGGCGCAGGTGCAGTTCGGTTTCGTCGAGAATCGCCGCCAGGCCTGCCTGGGCGGCACGAATGTCAGCCGGCAGGCGGCTTTTGTAGGCGGCCAGCGCCCAGGCGCGGGCGAACTGGATCAGGAACAGGTAGTCCTGCACCAGGTAAGTCCGAAACGCAGCTTCGCTCAGCGTGCCTTCGCCCATCTGCCGCACGAAATCGTGATCGACATAGCGATTCCACTGGCCGGCGCGGGCGGCTTTGAGGCGATCGAAAATATCCATGCTCACGCCTCCCCCTCATACACGGCATCGAAGAAAGCCAGTTCCAGGGCCACGGTACGCAGGTAGAAGTCGGTGCTCAGCTCAGCCTCCTGCGGCCCTACGCGGTCCAGCTCGGCTTGCAGAAAGGCAACGAAGGCCTGGAACGCCGGGTTGTCGTGCAGGGTGATCCATTCGGCATGCACGAAGTGCTCGGGCAAGGGCTTGGGGGCTTTGATTGCCCAATCCAGGTACAAGCCTTCGGCAACGTTCAGCACAGCCAGCGCGGCGGCATACGAACGGGTGGCCGCAGCTTCGCGCATGATGGCCTTGAAACCTGCGGTTGGGGCAGTGTCGTCGGCTTCTACGCGCTGTGCCGGGCTTACGTCCAGCGCCTCGAAGGCACGCAGGAAATAGGTGTTTTCATCACTCGAGATCATCCCGGCGAACTGGCCGAAGCGCAGGCGTGCCTCGAAGGTGTCGGCGGTCGCGATGGCTGCGCCGAGCAGGGTCAGGAAGCTGTCGAGAAAACGATGATCCTGCACCAGGTAGCGGACCATGATCGGGTCCGGCAGGCTGCCGTCACACAATTGGGTAACGAAACGGTGCCCGACGGCCGCCGACCAGGTCGGCTCGCTTTGGCGACGCAGGGTTTGCGTGAAGCGTTCGGTCATGATGCTGTCCTCTGAAGGGGGTGACAGCGAGACCGTTGCAGCTGGCATGGACTGGCCTCGCAGTGAGGCCGGCAAAAAGGCAGGTCGCAAGTCCCATCCCTTCGCCGGCATGATCCGGATCAGGTTCGAAGGGTCACCGCGCTAAAGCATTCAGCGGTTTCTCAGCCCGTTGCCGGGGCTCCCCTTGGTGGCGCACAGGTATACAGCAGGTACGAAGGTGCTGTCACTACCCAAACAGTGGGCATGGGTACCCCGCTTGTGGGGACTTATACCCATTTTTTGACACCCCATTATTTAGCGCGACTCAGGCGCCGCAAGGATTTGTTTAACAAAGCATTACCGAAACATCTGTTGGCACAGCCGTTGCTCAGGCCCCTAAACCAGGCAAAACGCCATTGATGGCTCCAAGCCATTTAGCCGCGAGCGAGGCACAGGGCAATGAAAACACCTGCCGTGATCCACCCAACCAGGCACGCCTTCAGGCTGTCTTCCGTCACCGTGCTGATGCTCGGCCTTGGGCTGATCCCGGCCATCGCCTCCTCCCTTGATGACGTCAGCCAGCCCCCGCCGACCGACCCGTCGGCTTACTCCAATCAGCCGGCCGACCCGAACCCGGCGTTACTCAATTTGTATACCCTGCCGGAAGCCAACGAAGGCTCACTGGAACTTACCGACGGTGCCTACGGCGACCGCACCACCGTGCGCAAGGACAACGTGCTGCCGCCCGCCCTGCAAACCTCCGAAAAATACCCTACCAACGGTAAACCGAGCCCGCTGTTCGGTGCGCAGCCGTTCACCCAGCAACTGCTGCTGTTCGAAGAGTTCGGCCCCGAGAAGCTCGACCCAAGCATCCCGGTACCTAGCCTGACGTTCCCGGTGCCGACCCTCGGCGCCGCGCCTGCGCAAGACCCCAACATCGTCGCCCGCAGCGGCCCCAGTGGCACGGCGCTGGAGGCGTTTCTAAAACAACCTGGCCTGTACCCTTTCCCGACCCAATACGCCAACGTGCTCGACCGCAACCCCTGGAAGGCGCAGATCGAAATGTTCCTCAACCGCCAACCGGTCGGTTCGCCGGCTGAGGGCCGGCCACCAGGAAAAGGCTGGTCCCATCAGCGCTGGAACGAGTTCTACCCCCAGGCTGCATTCAAGACCGCCCAAGCCGGTGCACGCATCAACCTCGGGCTGCGCGACCGCAAGCAATTGCACAACTATGCGGCCGGCGAGTTCGCGCCGGGCGGGCTGTACTACCAGACCTCGGACATCCCTACCACGCTGGGCACCACCAAGGGCATCGACACCCGTTTTCACCCAAGCATGCCCCTGCAAAACCACAAATCGCTGTGGTCGTTCGATGGCACCTTCCCGCCCAAGCTGCTGATGGTGCGGTATGGCCAGCCGATCCTGATGCGCCACTACAACGCCCTGCCGATCGACCCTTCGGCCAACGGTGGCTTTGGCCTGCACACCCTCTCGACCCACGAGCATAACGGCCACTCACCGGCCGAGAGCGATGGCTTTGCCAATGCCTACTTTTTCCCCGGCCAGTACTACGACTACCGTTGGCCGGTCCAGTTGGCTGGCTACGACACGATCAATACCCGTGCCCAGGACCCGCGTGCAGCGTTCCCTTGCTCACCTGGCGAAACCTTGTTTGTGAATGATGCGTCGCCTGGCCTGAAGACCTGCGAAAACGGCAGCATCAAGATTCGTGGCGACTGGCGCGAAACCATGAGTAGCCACTGGTTCCACGACCACATGATGGATTTCACGGCGCAGAACGTCTACAAAGGCAACGCCGCGATGATGAACTATTACAGCGCCCTGGACCGCGGCAACGAGGCCCTGCAGGACGGCGTCAACCTGCGCTTGCCCAGTGGTTCGGGCATGCCGTGGGGCAACCGCGACTACGACGTCAACCTGATGATCGCCGACAAGGCCTGGGATGCCAACGGCCAGTTGTGGTTCAACCCGTTCAACACCGACGGCTTCCTCGGCGACCAAATCCTGGTCAACTGGCAGTACCAGCCAAAGCTTAAAGTGCGGGCGCGCAGCTACCGTTTCCGCCTGCTCAACGGCTCGGTTTCGCGCTACTTCAAGTTCGCTGTGGTGCGTGAAATCGCCGGCACCAGCGGCGAATTCAAGGGGCCGACCGGTTCCAACCTGTCGTATGCCCGCGTGCCGTTCCACATGATCGCCAACGACGGCAACATCATGGAACACGCCGTGCCGTTCGACGGCAGCCTGGACCTCAATGGCGACGGCGACCTCAAGGACAACAACGGCATCCTGCCGGTGCAAGGCATTGCCGAGCGTTACGACATCATCATCAACTTCGCCAAGAACGGCATCAAGGCCGGCGACAAGCTGTACTTCATCAACCTGATGGAGCACCAGTCCGGCAAGGGCCCGAACATGGCCATCGCGCTGGCGGACGTGCTGTCGGAGAAATACAAGGCTGTCATCAAGCAGACCAGCAAGGGCCCGCAATGGGACAATGGCGACCCGGTGGTGGGCAAGTTCCTGCAGTTGCTGGTACAGCCCTACAGTGGCCAGGACCTGAGTATGGACCCAGTTGCCTATGAACCGGCCAAGCCGGGCAAGGCTGCAGGCCTGAAAATGGTTCCGTTGACCCTCGACCGCAACGCCGTTGCCGACCAGGCCAAACTCAAGGATGCTCGCCACCGCGAATTCCTTTTTGGCCGTTCGGATGGTACTGACACTCAGCCCTGGACCATCAAGACCGATGGTGGCTTCGGCTACAGCATGGACCCACGGCGCATCAATGCCGCCCCTCAGTTGGCCAGCCAAGCCACACCCGCCGGTTTCAGCGGCGATGGCACCCTGGAGGTTTGGAAGATCAAGAATGGCGGTAATGGTTGGAGCCACCCAGTCCACGTTCACTTCGAGGAAGGCATCGTGCTCAGCCGCGACGGCAAGGCACCGCCAGAATGGGAGAAATGGGCACGCAAGGACGTCTACCGCATCGGCTCGGAAACCGACTCCTCGGAAGAACTGGATGTGGCAATCCGCTTCCGTGAGTTCGCCGGGACCTACATGGAGCACTGCCACAACACCCAGCATGAGGATTCGTCCATGCTGCTGCGCTGGGACCTGGAACACCCTGGCCAATTCCAGGTGATGCCAACCCCGTTGCCGGGTTGGGACGGCGTAGAATACGTCGCCTCCGTTGGCCTGCCGACCTTCCGCACGGCTGCCCATGACGATGATGACGATGTCAACAAGCCACCGGTTGCGGTCAGCGACAGTGCAGCCACCACAGCAGGCAAGGCACTTACGCTGAGTGTGCTGGCCAACGACACCGACCCCGAGCGCAATCTGCCCTTGACCATCATTGGCTTGAGCCAGCCGGACTCTGGCCAGGGTACCACCAGTACCAATGGCACCACGGTGACTTACACACCACCGGCCACTGTCGCCACGCCGTTCACTGCCAGCTTCACCTACTCGGCACGTGATACCAAAGGTGCCGAGTCGGTGGTCCCGGCCACGGTCAGCGTTGCAGTAAGCCCCGCAGCACCCGTCGACGTTATCCAGGTCAGCAGTGCCTCGGTGCAATTGCGCAGCGGCAACCGTTACACCTGGGAGCTGATAGGGACGACCTCGATCGCCACCGGCAACAGCATCAATGTGTCGGTGGCAACCACCAACGGCCCGCTGAACCTGGGCGCGGCCACGCTGACCGCAGCCACCACCGGTGCCCGTTGGCGGGTGTCGGTCACCACCACCGGCTACGGCCCGGCAACGCCCGCAACGGCGACCGTGAAATCGACGCTGGGGCAAAGCGTGACGGTGCCGATCAGTTACAAGTAATCGCTTGGCGAAACGGGGCTGCTGCGCAGCCCCACTGGCTCACCTTCCGAGGCGTGCATCATGACCGGCTCATGGCGTGTTCTGCTCGTGCTGTCGCTGTTCGCTGCCAGTGTCCCGTTCTGGCCCGTACAGCCCCAGCAAGCCCCTACCAACGAAGCTGCTACGCCCTGGGGCGCCGACTACTTCCCCAATACCCCCCTGCTCACTCAGGATGGCGAAAAGGTCCGCTTCTTCGACGACCTGGTTAAGGACAAGGTCGTCGCCATCAACTTCATCTTCACCGGCTGCTCCGATTCCTGCCCGGTTGAAACCGCCCGCCTGCGCCAGGTGCAGAAGATCCTCGGCGACCGCGTAGGCAAGGATATATTCCTCTACTCCATCAGCATCGACCCCTACAACGACACCCCCGCCACCCTCAAACGCTACGCCGAAAAATTCGCCATCGGCCCCGGGTGGACCTTGCTCACCGGCGAGCCCGACGACATCGAGCAATTGCGCAGAAGCCTGGGCCTGTACATAGAGGGCCTGGAAAACGGCCGCTCCAAAGACCACAACCTGAGCCTGATCATCGGCAACCAGGCCACCGGCCGCTGGATGAAAGCCTCGCCCTTCGAAAGCCCCTATATCCTCGCCGACCGCCTGGGCAACAGCCTGCACAACTGGAAACAAGCCAGCGCCATGGCCAACGACTATGCCCAGGCGCCGGAAGTGCGCTCGCCCAGCAGTGGCGAGCAGATCTTCCGTACCCGCTGCTCCTCCTGCCACACCTTGGGCAACACCGAGCCCGGTATGCAACAGGGCATCGGCCCCGACTTGCTGGGGGTAACCCGCCAACGCGATGCCAGCTGGTTGAGCCGTTGGCTGAAAGCGCCTGACCAGATGCTTGCACAGAAAGACCCGCTGGCCATGCTGCTGTATGAGCAGTACAACCGCCTGGCGATGCCCAACCTGCGCCTGGGCGATGCCGAGGTCAGCGCGTTGATGGCCTATATGGAAGAAGAAACCACGCGCCTGCAGACGCCTTTGGCGGATACGGCAAAACCTTAGAAGCAATTGGCCATCAGTCATTAGCCTGTCATCTTGCTGTCGTATTTTGCCGGCATCACCCTGGGTCGGGACCCTCCGCCGTGATTCGCCGCTCGCTCTCTTCTGCAAGCCTTCTGCGCCTGTTGGTCCTGATGCTGTGTGCAGCCACCCTGGCCTTTCTCTGGGGGCTGCACGTTTCGCAGAAGGCCGCCGCACGCCAGGATGCACTGTCGGCCAAGGCTGCCGAACACCTGAACCTGGCCAGCATTGTCGCGCAGAGCCTGCGCCAGCTGGTCGACCGGGCCCAGGCCGTGGGCCGCGTCACCCAGGGCGACATGAAGGCGCTGCGCCAGGGCAACGCCAACCTGGCGCGGCTGCTCGCCGAAGACCCGGTGTTCAAACGCATGAGCCTGTACGACCGGCAGGGTCGGCTGGTGTCGGCCAGCCATGCCGACGAGGCCGCGACACTGCCTGAAGACTGGCTGCGCCAGTTGCAGTTGCACGTGGCCCGCTATGGCTTCAAACCCTTCCTGCCCAGCGCCGAAGCACCCGGCATCAACGCCATGCCTAGCTGGCGCCTGCCGTTCATAATGCCGCTGACCGACCTGCCTGGCCGTGAAATCGACAGCATCCTCGTGGTGCAACTGGACATCGGCTACCTGGCGGTACTGTTCCAGCACATCGACCTGGGCAGCACGGGCCTGATGCGCCTGCTGCAGGACGATGGCCAGGAACGCCTGCGCATCGACGCCAGTGGCGTGCTGATGGCCGCAGACAACCTCGAGCCCGGGCTGCCACAAGCGGGGCCAGACGCCGGGGCGCTGACCCAGTACTCACCCGGTGGCGCCTACCAGAGCCTGTACCGGCGGGTTGCCGAACGCGGCTTCAGCGTGGTGGTCAGCCAGCGCTACGAAGCGATTCTTGCGCCCTCGACGCAGGCCTACGCCCGCCAGTTCTGGCTGAACCTCAGCATGACCCTGATGATTCTCGCCAGCCTGGCCTGGACCTTGCGCCTGCTGCGCAAACGCCAGGAAGCGTTCAGTGCCCTGGAGCATGCGCAACAGGTCAACCAGCAACTGATCGAGCGGCTCGAGGAGGCCCACCGGCGCAGCAGCCATGCCGCCGCCACCGATCACCTCAGCGGCCTGCACAACCGCCGCCAGTTCGTCGAGGTGGCGGGGTTTGCGCTGACCCGACAACGGGGCCAGCGCCGGCTGATGGCGATCCTGTTCATCGACATGGACCGTTTCAAGTCGATCAACGATTCACTCGGTCACAAGATCGGCGACCTGCTGCTGCAAGCCGTGGCCGGGCGTATTCAGCGCCTGCTGGAGCCCGGCGACGAGGCCTCGCGCTTTGGCGGTGACGAGTTCGTGGTGCTGCTAGCCGGGCAGCGCAGCGAAGAGCAGATCAACGCCTGGGTACGCGAACTGGTGCAGAAACTCTCGGCCACCTATGCCCTGGATGGCCAGGAGGTCAACACCAGCCCCAGTGTCGGTGTCAGCATCTGCCCACGCGATGGCCAGGAGATCGACAGCCTGATCCGCTGCGCCGATGCCGCCATGTACTCGGCCAAGCAGGCCGGGCGTGCCCAGTACCGCTTCTTCGACCCCTCGCTGAACCTGATCGATATCCATGCCTTCACCCTCGAACAGGCCTTTGGCGCAGCCCTGGCCGAGCACCAGTTCGTCCTGCACTACCAGCCGCAGATCCGCCTCGATACCCACCAGGTGCTGGGCTACGAGGCTCTGGTGCGTTGGGACCACCCTGAATTCGGCCTGCTCTACCCGGACCGCTTCATCGACCTGGCCGAGCGCAGCGGCTTCATCATCGAGCTCGGCTGGGAGGTGCTGCGCCTGGCCTGCGAGGCACTGGCGCGCTGGCACGCCCAGGGCCGTGAAGCACGCCTGGCGGTCAACGTCTCGGCGCTGCAACTGCGCCAGGCAGACTTCAGCACGCGGCTGCTAAGCCAGTTGCAGGGGTACGGAATTGCCGCGCAACGGCTGGAGCTGGAGATCACCGAAACCACCATCCTCGACCCCGAGGGCACTGCAGTCGGCCACTTGCACCGCCTGCGCGACGCGGGCCTGGGCATCAGCCTGGACGATTTCGGGCGCGGTTATGCGGGCTTTGCCCACCTGCATTCGCTGCCGTTGAGCAAGTTGAAGATCGACCGCTCGCTGATTGCGCCGCTGTCCAACAGCCACGACGACAGCCCGATCGTCTCCTCCACCATCATCCTGGCCAAGCGCCTGGGCCTGGAGGTGGTAGCCGAGGGCGTGGAAACCCGCGAGCAAGTGGTGTGCCTGAAGCTCGCCGGTTGCGACATCGCTCAGGGGTATCACTTCAGCCGCCCGCTGTCGCCGGCGCAACTGCTCGACTACCCGCCCTTCAACGGCATCGAGGACTTGGTGGCAGCGGGTTCACCCGCGTATACGCTCGAAACCAGTGCCATGGGCCACAGCGGCTAAGTGTGCCAGGACATACCCGCCGATTCGGTTTATCGTGTCACCACTGAATACCGGCTACCGCACCATGACCGACATCGAGCGCTACGTCCGCGCCGCCACCCGCGACAACACGCGGCGCAGCTACCAGGCTGCCATCGACCATTTCGAGACCCAATGGGGCGGCTTTCTGCCGGCCACTGCCGAGGCGGTAGCCCGCTACCTGGCCGACCACGCCGGACAGCACGCCGTGAGCACACTGCGCCAACGCCTTGCGGCCCTTAGCCAATGGCATATCAGCCAGGGCTTCCCTGACCCGACCAAGGCACCGCTGGTGCGCCAGGTGCTACGCGGTATCCGCACCCTGCACCCGACCCCTCCGAAGCAGGCCGCACCGCTGTTGCTGCAGCACCTGCAAACAGCGGTGCAGTGCTTCGAGGACGAAGCTCGCCAGGCACTCGAAAACCATGACCTGACCGCGCTGCGCCGCGCACGTCGCGATGCCGCGTTGCTGTTGCTGGGGTTCTGGCGAGGGTTTCGCGGTGATGAGCTGGCCCGGCTGCGCATCGAACATATCCAGGCCGAGGCGGGTGTCGGCATCACGCTGTTCCTGCCGCGCAGCAAGGGCGACCGGGAAGCGCTTGGCGTGCAGCACCGCACACCGGCACTCAAGGCGCTGTGCCCGGTCACCGCCTACCTGCAATGGCTGGAAGTGGCCGGCATCGCGCATGGCCCGGTGTTTCGCAAGCTCGACCGCTGGGGCAACCTCGGCGACGCGCCGCTCAACAGCAACAGCCTGGTCGGCCTGCTCAGGCGCATGCTGGAGCGTGCCGGGGTGCCGGCGGCGTTGTACACCGGCCACTCCCTGCGCCGCGGTTTCGCCACCTGGGCCACGGCCAATGGTTGGGAGCTGAAGGCGTTGATGAGCTACGTGGGCTGGAAAGACGCCAAGTCGGCGCTGCGCTACATCGATGCAGCGCAGCGCTTTGGCGAGCTGGCCGTGTTACCGGCCAGCCGGGTGCATCAGCTCACTCCTTGAAGGCGTGGCGGTGGATGCCAGCGATCTCCGGGCGAATGGCGTAGAGGTCGCCGGCATCCGGATAGTGCCGCAGTTCAACCGCGTTCATGCCGAAACGCGCCGTGGTGATGTACAAGGTGGCCATGCCTTCGCCGCCAAAGCAGCAACTGGTCGGGCGTGGCACCGGCATCACCACCTGGTCGGTCAGATGGCCGTTACGGTCGTAACGCAACAGGCAACTGCCATTGAACTGGCAGACCCACAGCCCGCCCTCACGGTCCAGCGCAATGCCATCCGGGCGGCCCAGCTCGGCGGGGGTTTCGGCGAACAGCACGACTTCGGCCAGGCGGCCTTCCGGCAGGTATTCGGCGCGGTAGATGGAACGGGCGACCGAGTCGACGAAGTACACGGTGTGCCCATCTTCCGACCAGGCCAGGCCATTGGGCAGTGCCATGCCGTCGTGGATCACCTCGTCGCTCAGCTGTGCATCGAAACGGAACAAGGCACCGGTATTGCCGCTGGGCGCTTCGTCCATCAGGCCGCTGACAAAACGCCCCTGGGGGTCGCAGGCGCCATCGTTGAAGCGGTAGGTTGAACGCGGATGGACCGGCACGGAACACTGCCGCACCTTGCGCGCGTTCACGTCAAGAATGGCGACGCTGGAGTCTTCGGTGAAGATCAGGTTGCCCTTGTCGGTCAACGCCAGGGCACCAATGCGCGCCGCCGATTCATACAGGCTCTCGACCTCACCATCCGGGTTCAGCCGATTGATGCGCCCACCGGAGATGTCGACGAAGTACAGCGCGCCGCTGTGCACGTCCCAGACCGGGCTTTCGCCCAGGTCGGCACGGGTGTTGGCGACCTTGACCGGCACATAGTGGCATTCCTTGATACGGCTCCAGCGTTCGGCCACTTCCTTGAGGTTGCCCGCCTGCACCCGCGCCAGGTCGCGCGGGTAGCTGACGCCGCTGTTCTCGGTGAAACGGGTGGCGGTGAACTGCCCGTTGCTGGCACGCAGGATGTACCCCGTGTCACGGCACAGTGAACTGGCCAGGTACAACACCCCCGGCGTGACCCATTCGGGCTTGAGCTCTTCCGGTGCGTCGGTCACGCCCCACATGCGGGTCTTGGCCACGGGCGAGATGGCATTGACCAGAATGCCGTGCTCCTGCCCTTCCATGCTCAACGCGTTCATGATGCCGACCTGGGCCATCTTGCCGGCCGAGTAGGCCACCAGGCCGGGCTGCGAATAGCGCTGGTACATGGCGCGGTCCGAGGTGGTCAGCACCACACGCGGCGCCGCCGAGTGCTTGAGGTACTTCCAGGCATGCTTGGCCAGCCACACCGGGGCGTGCACGCTGATGCCCAGCGCACGCTGAAGAAAGCCCTCTTCCTGCGCCTCGATCCCCTGGTAATCGACCCAACCAGCATTGTGAATGAGGATGTCCAGCGAGCCGAAATGCTCGATGGCCAGCTCGATCAACTGCTGGCATTCACGTTCGTCTTCCAGTTGCCCGGCATGGGCGACCACGTTGCAGCCCTTGGCCTGCAGGGCCTCGAGCGCCTGGTCCAGTGCTGACGGGTCTTGCCCTTGGCCAGCGCGGTCAGTCCCCAGGTCGCTGATCACCACCCGGGCGCCACGCTCGGCCAGCGCCATGGCATAGGCCAGGCCCAGCCCTTGGGCGGCACCGGTAATGATGGCAACTTTATTATTGAAAGGGTCTGTCATGGGCATTGCGGGGCACCTTCAGATTCTCCTTTTTTACGATAACAATAAAAAAATCAATGACTTAATATTAAAAGCATGCAACTTTGATATCTCAGGGATATCACCGGGCTTTGTCACTCGGGTGCCACGCACTATGATGGCCGCCTTGCAGGGGCGGCCCGGCCGCCTTCCGGGCACCCTGCATGTCGATGAAGGAACGTAGAATGATCGAAACACGTTTGCTCAGGCAGTTCATTGCCGTGGCCGAGGAACTGCACTTCCACAAGGCTGCCATCCGCCTGCACATGGCGCAGCCGCCCCTGAGCCAAGCGATCAACCGCCTTGAAGAAAAGCTCGGCTTCAGCCTGTTCCTGCGCAACAAGCGTGGGGTCAAGCTGACCGCCGCCGGCATGGCCTTCCTGGAAACCGCCTACCGCACGCTCAAGGAACTGGAGCAAGGCATCGAGTACGCGCGCAATGTTTCCGAAGGCATCTGCGGCAAGCTGACCATCACGGCCATTTCCATCGCGTACTACGAGTCGCTGCTCACCACCTTGCGCAGGTTCCGCGAGGTCTACCCGAATGTGCGCCTGACCATCCGGGAGATGCCCTCAGCCTCCCAGGCCAAGGCCTTGTTGGCCGGCGAAGCCGACATCGGCTTCATGCGTAAACTGCCGATGCCGCCCGACATCATCGCATCGCGGCTGTTGCTGAACGAGCAGATCATCATGGCCCTGCCGGCCAGCCACGCCAAAGCGCAGCAGCCCCTGGTCGACCTGCGCGACTTCGCCGAAGAGGACTTCGTGTTCACCCCGCAAGCCCTGGGCAGTGGCTACCACAGCCAGTTGATCGCCCTGTGCGAGTCGGCCGGTTTCTACCCCAAGGTTGTCCAGGAAGCGGCGCAGATCCATACCTTGATCGGCCTGGTGGCCTGTGGTTTCGGCGTGGCCCTGGTGCCCGAGTCGATCGCCTACTCCACGCTGCGCGACCGTGTGCAGTTCCGGCCGATACGCCCGATCAAGGACCAGCCGACCCCGACCATGGGCCTGTACATGAACTGGAACACTCAGAACGCCTCGCCTGCCTTGGGCAGCTTCATCGCCATGCTCGACCAGGGCGCGCCGAAGCGCTTCAGCGACACCCTGCAGAGCCCTTTGATCCTGTAGCCCTACAGCGTCAGGCGATACTCCTGCAGCCAGGTATCGAGCGCCAAGGCGGTCTCCAGGTTGTTGCGCCGCAGCTGCGAGTTGAAGTAGCCCTCGGGCTGGCGCAACTCGGCGGCCAGCTGGCCACGGTCGATGACCTGAAACACCGGCTGGCCTGGCGCATTCAGCAACTGCCCGATGCGCCCCCGCAGGAAGCGTTCATAGGCCAGGTTGGCCGACGTCGGGTACGGGCTCTTGCGCCGCTGCAAGACCGCAGGCGGCACCAGGCCGGCGCTGGCTTGCTTGAGCAACCATTTTTCCTCGCCATCCTTGCCCTTGATCGACCACGGCACGTTGTACACGTACTCCACCAAGGTGTGGTCCGTGAACGGCACCCGCACTTCGAGGCTGGCGGCCATGCTCAGGCGGTCCTTGCGGTCGAGCAGAATCGGCAGCCAACGCTGCAGGTGCATGTGGCAGATCTCGCGCATGCGCCGCTCCAGCGGGCTGTCACCCGGCAGGTGCTCGACGCTGTCCATGGCCTGGTGATAGCAGCTGTCCTGATAGCCGGCAAAGTCGCAGGTACGGTTGAACTCCGGGTTGATCAGCCCAGGCTGCAGCAGTTGCATGCGCGACAACCAAGGGAAGCGCGCTGCCGCCACGGCCTGCGGATCGCGGAACCAGGCATAGCCGCCAAATACCTCGTCTGCCGCCTCACCGGATATTGCCACCGTAGAGTGCGCGCGGATGGCCTTGAACAGCAGGTACAGCGAGGTATCCACGTCGCCGAAGGTTGCCGCGCTGTCATTGGCGCGGTACACCGCCAGACGCGCTGCGTCCGCTACCAGCTCGCGGTTGTCGATCAGGATGGTCTGGTGCTGGCTGCCGATGTACTGCGCGGCAGCCAGGGCGTAAGGTTGATCGCGCTCCGGGCGAAACGCGTCGCTCTGAAACTGTTCGGCCTGGCCGACGAAATCCACCGAGAACGAGTTCACCGCCCCGCCCTGCTCCGCCTGAAGCCGTTGTTGCGCCATGGCGGTGAGCAGGGTCGAGTCCAGGCCACCGGACAGCAGCGAGCAGACCGGCACATCGGCGTGCAGCTGCTCGCCCAGCGCGTTGTCGAGCAGCTCGCGGGTGCGCTCGACCGTGGTCGCCAGGTCGTCCTCGTGCGCTCGGCGTTGCAGTTGCCAATAGCGGCTGATTCTGACCTGCCCCTGGGGCCGCAAGGACAACCGATGCCCGGGCGGCAGTTCGCTGACCCCGCGCAACGCCGTGCGGGTGGTACCCCGGCTCAGGCTCAGGGCATCCACCAGGCCGACCGCGTCCAGGGCACTGGCGAAGTCGGGGTGCGCCAGCACCGCCTTGATCTCCGAGCCGAACAGCAGCCCCTGCTGGTGGCGGGCGTAGTACAGCGGCTTGACCCCCAGGCGATCACGTACCAGCAGGAAATGGCCATCGCGCCCGTCGAACACGGCAAAGGCGAACATGCCATTGAGGTAGTCGCAGCACTGCTCGCCCCACTCCAGGTAAGCGTGCAGCACCACTTCGGTGTCGCTGCGCGTCTGAAAGGTGTGCCCGGCCTGGCGCAGGCGCTCGCGCAGGGCATTGTGGTTATAGACCTCGCCGGTATACACCAGCGCCACTTCCTCACCACTGGCGAAGCGGTAGGTCATCGGCTGCACGCCACCGCTCAGGTCGATGATCGCCAGGCGCCGGTGGCCCAGCAAGGCATGCCGGTGCTGCCAGCTGCCGCTGGCATCTGGCCCGCGCAGGGCCAGGGTGTCGGTCATGGCGCCGAGCACCTGGCGCTGTTGGCTCAGGTCGCGGGTGTAGTCCACCCAGCCGGTAATTCCGCACATGGCTCGCTCCTTACACCTGAAGACGGCGGGTAGGCAGCAGGCCGATCAACGCCTGTAGCCGTTTGGCGATGTCCAGCAGCTGCTGCTCGCTGTCGCGTCGGCCCATGATCTGGATGGCCAACGGCGCCTTGCCGTCGGCACTGAGGGCAACCGGCACGGTGATGGCTGGCAGGCCGCTGAAACTGGCCAGTGGGGTGAAGCCGATCTTCTGCGGGTAATCGTGATCGTGGGGTGACGGAATGGTCGAGTCACCCGGTTGCGGGTTGCGCCGGTCGAATGGCCGGTTCGGGTCCATCGGAAAGACCACGAAGTCCACCTGGGCGCTGTCGAACCAGGCATCGATGCCCGCGCGCACGGCGTCCATGCGCCCATGAATGCGCTGATAATCGCTGTCGCTCACCCCTTCACCGACCTTGAGCGCACTGAGGGTCGACCAGTGCAGTTCGCTGTCGAAGCGGCGTGCCCAGGCGGCCGAGGCCAGCCAGGCGTCACGCGCACACAGCTGCCAGGCATCGCCACGGCAGGCCCACAGTTCCGGCATGGCGACGTCGCGCGGCGTCATGCCCAGGTCGGCAAAGGCGGTTCGGGCATGGCCCAGCATGTCGAGCATGGGCGCGCTGGTCAGTGCCGGGTCCAGGGCGTGCGCCAACAGGCCAACTCGGTAGTGCGGCTTGAGCGGTTGCTGATCCCCCAGCAGCGGTGCCAGGCCCAGCCATGGCAGTAGCAAGTCGAGGTCGTCGGCACTGCGGGTGACCCAACCGAGGGCGTCCATGCGTGGCGACAGTGGGAATACCCCGGCTAGGCTGGCGGCCTTCTGGGTCATGCGCAAGCCGACCATGCCGCAGTGCGATGCCGGCCAGCGCACCGAACCGAGTACATCGGTACCCAACGAAATATCGCACAGGCCCGCCGCCACGGAGACCGCAGACCCTGTACTGGACCCTGACGGATCGATGCTCGGGTAGTGCGGGTTGCGACAGCCTGCGCCGAACGCAATGTTCAACTCGGTGGTCGCCACCTTGCTGGTCAGCACGATGCGCGAATCGAGGCAGGTCAGCGCCTTGGCGCTGCGCTGCGGGTAGTGACGGTAGCTGCGCAGCCCCAGACGGGTCGGCAGGCCGGCGACATCCACGGTGTCCTTGACCCCCAGCCGAAACCACGGTGCCTCGGCCGGGCGGGTGCTGGTCAGGCACCGATAGTGGCTGTCGGCATGGTCGCGCCAGGCGTCGTACTGCGCGGCCCAGTCAGCCGCCAGCGCGGGGCTGCGCTGCAGCAGTTCGAGGCGCTTGCGCAGGCTGAGGCCAAGGTATTCGGGTTGCTCGCGGCCACTGTCCAGCGGCGCACCGCAGTGGTTCAGGTAATGGGCGATGGTGTTCTGGGTATCAGCGTGGCTCATGGGTGTATTCCTTGACAGAAGTTGCGGCCGCCCACGGCTGGGGCTTGCCGGTGGCAGACAGAGGCAGATGGGCGACCCGGCGCACGGCGACCGGTCGCGGGTGGTGCGCTGGCCAGTGTGTGAACGCTTCACGCACTGCCCGCTCGGTCAACGTTGCCGAGCTGAACAGCACTTCAAACGCCTCGGCGCGCAGCGCATCGCGCACCGCCACGCAGGCCAGGGTCGGGCAGTGCAGTTGCTGGCTCAGCTCGCTGGCCACACGTGCCAGGTCGAGCCGTACCCCGTTGACCTTGATCAGGCTGCTGGCACGGCCCAGCCATTGAAAGCGTCGGGCGTCCAACGCCAGCACCAGGTCATCGCAACGGTGACGGCTGGCCGGTGCCGCAGCCCCCTGCTCCCGGGCGATACGCGGGCTGCTGACTTCCAGCGGGCTCGGCGCGCCGATCGGGCTGAGCAACGTGACGTCGCCCAACAGCGTCCAGGGTTGCTCCGCGTTGCTTTGCGCATCCAGCTCGCGAACGGCCATGGCGCCGGTTTCGGTGGCGCCCAGCAGTTCGATGAAGCGCACCAGCGGCCCGGCAAGGCGCTGGACGATGGCCAAGGCGTCGGGGGGCAGCAGCGAAGCGCTGTGCACCACCAGCACCGAGCGCCGTGCCGACAGGCGCGCCAACAGGGTGGGCAACAGCCGCCAGGTACTGGCAATGGCGAGGATCACACAAGGCCCGTCGCCATCGAGTTGCGGCAATACCTGCTGCTCCAGGGAGCAGGCTTGCAGCCGCGCGTTCAGCCATTGCGCGCCGACCTCGCCCAGGATCATGCCGTAGCTGTGCGTGCTCGGCGCAAATGACAGGACCTCGGTCGCGCCAGCCGCCCAGTGGCCGAGTATCAAGGCCGCCTCCTGGGTCATCTGCGCGTGGCTGCGCAGCCACTGGCGGGGCACACCGGTAGAGCCCGATGTGGTGAACAAATGGTCGCTGCTCATTCAGCGGCCTGCAGGGTCAATTGATCTTCAAGCTTCTGGGCGACGAACGTTTCCATCTTCTCCAAGGTTTCAAACCAGTAGCGGACATCGTCACTCAGGTAATCCACTTCGATTTCAAAACAGCCTTCAATGGCGGTAATGACTTCGACGGCCATCAGGCTGTCGAAACGCTCGCCAATGAAGTCGCGAAAACTATCCTGTTTCTCGATGGCAAGGACTTCGTCGCCCAGTAACTGCGCCAATGCCTGACGAATACGCTGTTCAATAGATAAGTTGCTCACGGGCCTGTTGTTCCTTGTGGGTTGCCGGCATTGATAAGTTCCGCTCCCGTGCTGTAGAACACCTGTTCCGGCAGGATCGGGTCGAACTGCAGATAGACAAAAGCATCCGGGTAGTGCGTGGCTAGGCAGCGGTGCAGGCCCTCAGCCAATACCGCGTGGGCTATTGCATCGCGCGCCACCGACAAGGTGATGCGCAGGTAGAACTGCAAGGCGGCGCCGTCACCGTCCACGGTAGGCAACGGCATGCCCGCGCCGAACACGCAGCCAGGCGTCAGCGGGTTGAAAAACACCATGCAGTGCGCAGGCTCGGCACCCAGCGCCTTGAGCTGGCGCGTGAAGGCCAGGGCCAGGCGCTTGCGTTCAATGGCCTGCAGCGGCGCGCAGGTAACAGTGATGGTCGGCATGCCTGCTCCTCACGACAGCTGCAAGTTGGGCAGGTGCAGGCATTTGCCGTCGGCAAACGCCTGCAACAGGCGCCCCAGGCAGCCCGACAACGCGTCGTGCCCCTGCAGGTAGAGCGGCGACCAGGCATACCCCGGGCCGCTGCGCACCTTGTCGAGGAAGAAGCGCAGGTGCGCCAGGTCGACCGGCAACCCCAGCGCTGCGGCCAACGCCACGGCCTGGTAGGTGCTGAGCAGATCAGGGATGCGCTGCCCCTGGTTGGCGAAGCCGCCCTGGCGCACCTTGTGCGCGGCCAGCAGGTCGCTTGCCTGCGCGCGAACATCCCGGCCAACATGGCGCAGGCAGATCAATGCCTGCAGGCTGGCGCGCAAAGAGACCTGCCCACGCGGGTACGCGGCATGGCGGCCCTGCTGGCAGCAGCTGGCGACAAAGGCTTCGAGCTCGACAAGGTCGACACCGGCGTTGTTACCCAGTTGCTGCAGAATCGCCACCGCCGATGCAGTGGACACCAGGTCAGAACCACGCCCCTCCCAGAAACCGAAGCCACCGTCGGGGTTCTGCAGCGAGGCCAGCCAGTGTCCGACTGCCTTGCGTGCGTCGGGGCGGTCAGCGAAGGCACCGGCGGCCAGGCCCCAATTGGTGCAACGCACTTCGGCCCCACGCCCCGGCATGTACATGATCCCGGGCTCGTTCGGCATCTGGCAGCCCTCGATCCAGCGCAGCGCATCCGCCCGCTGTGCATCCGTCATCTGTCCACCGATCACTGCGGCCGCCGTGGTCAGCACATCAGCCGCAGCGTCGACCTGCCGATAGGTGTAACCACCCTGAGGCAACGCCAGGGTCGCGATGAAGCTTGCGATGGCATCTGCCAGGTGTGCGACCGGCTCACCCAGCGCCTTGAGCGAGCCCACCGCACAAAAGGCGGCCCAGACATCTTCGACGTCATAGCCCTGCCAGCGCACGAAGGCGCCGCTCGGGCCACGCAGCGCCTCGATCCAGGCGACGCACTCGCCGGGCCCCAGCGGCTGCGCCTGTAATGCTGCGAGGCTGGCCGTGGCGCGGTAGGTCGCCCACAGGCAAGGCCGTTCGGCGGCTTCGCTGAAGCGAAAGCCACCGTCGTCCATCTGTTGCGCCTGCAACCAGCCTATCAACCGCGGCACGTCCCAGGCCGGCGCTGGCAGCCCTTGCCGAGCCAGCGCGCGCGCAGCCATCACGCCATAGAAGCAAGCACGGGTATCGGCCAGGTTGCGCCGGGCAAAGTCCGCCGACCAGCTCAGGCCGCCATTGCTGCACTGCAGCCCTTCCAGCCAGGCATACAAGGCATCGGGGTCGGCCACGCGGCCATCGCAAACCTCGACCAAGGTGCGCACCGCATAGTGGGTGGCCCAGACGTCTGCGGTCTGCCCCGGGCACATGGCGTAGGCGTCACCGTCGAACAGGGTATGCAGCCATTCGGCGGTCTGGGTGCCTTGCTCGATGGCAATGCCCAAGTCTTTGAGCGTTTCGCAGCAATAGAACGTGGCCCAGGCGTCGGACGGCATGCCTTTGCTCCAGGCGAAGCCAGCGTCACGGTTGCGGCGGGACTGAATGTAGGTGTGCAGGCTGGCCGTATCGACGCTGTCGAGGCGCTCGACCCAGGCCAGGCTGCGCACGGCGGCGTAGGTGCACCACAGGTCAGGCTGGCCATTGCCCAGGCCGCGCCCTTGCGCAAAGCGTGGTGCGGTCATTGCTTGCCCCCCACGAAGCGCAGGTTGGTCTTCTTCCAGCTTTTTTGCGAGCCACCACTTTTGTTGATGGCCGACAGGTTGTTGACGAACAGCACGCGGCTCCAGCGCAGGCCCATCAGCTGTTGGGAGCGCTCCAGCAGTTGCGCTTGCAGTTGGCTTTCCTGCGCGTTGTCCCAGTGCACGTCGCGCTCCAGGATCAGGGCGGCGCTGTCGTTCTGGCGGTCGATCTCGATCACGTAGCCGGTGGCGTCACAGGTGCCGTAGACCACCTCTTCGACCGCGCGAATCTCAAGGCTGACACCCGCAATCATGATGCTGTCACTGTCGCGGCCATTGATCAGCAAGCTGGGGCTGAGCTGCCCGGGCTGCCACGGCGCGGTGATGGTCACGCTGTCGCCGGTGTCCAGCCGCAGCAACGGGCGGGCATACAGGTTCAGTGGGGTGACCACGAGGCGCCCGGTAAGGCCCTCGGCGGGCGTCACCAGCCTGCCGTCGGGCAACAGCAGTTCGAAGTAGTGGGTGGCTGTGGCCAGGCGCATCTGCTGGTCTTCGCCCACGGCGGCCAAGGTGCCGGTTTCGGTGCTGCCATAGCTGGCGTCGAACACCTCGCACTGCCAGCCACGGGCCAGACGTTCACGAAACGGCTGAGTGTTGACCTCGCCCAGCAGCATGATCGAGCGCACCGACTGGGCGAAGGTGTGCAACAGGTCCCGCTGCTTGAGGTAGCGGGTCAGCTGTACCAGCACGCCGGGGGCGATGAACAGCACCGTTGGCCGGTAGGTGTCGAAGGTGTTGCACACCCGCTCCCAGTCGGTGATGCCGGTGGTGAACGGATACAGCCGCACATGGGAAACATCCAGGTATTCGCAGACATTGGCGATCAGGTCGCCGACCGGGACGATGTCCGATGGCATCAGGTTGGCCACCCGTGCTCCCGGGCGCAGCACCGAGCGCCAGTGGGCGGCGACGCTGACAGCATTCCAGATGATGTCTTGTTTCAGGCGCGGGGTCGGGGTCGGCTCGCCCGTGGTGCCGGTAGTGGCGTAGTACTTGGCCGCATCGCCCAGGGCCACGGTACAGAACGCCAATGGTTGACGTTTAAGCAAGGCCTTGGCCGTCAGCGGTAATTGCTGAAACGCCGAAAAACGGTAGGGGCCTATCTCTGCGTAGTGGGCGCTGTGCTGTGCTCGCATCCAGGCTGCTTGCAACTTTCGCTCATAAAACCCGGCATCGGGGATATGCCCGACCTGCTGTTGAAGTTCGCGCTCGGCGTTCTTCAATACTTCGAAATCCTTATCGCCATGAACCAACATCGACTCGCCCTCTCAAATGTGCAGCGCAGAGAATTGGCGAGCGACAGGGGGTTAGTAAAATACTTATTTCTCGGCGACGGTGAGAGTTGCCAGGTATTAATCGGCCTAAATAGGGGCTTTTACGCTCGCTGTATGTAGTACTTTTCTGGCAAAAGCACCCGATTCGCCTTGTGTTTTGGGCGAGGTATCAGACTAAGATGTTTTTAATATTTCACATGCGTTTTGGGGGCTGCAGGAGCGCAGCGCCACAGCCGGGCGATATCACCCGCGCGCGCCTGCAGTAGCGTTGGCGCGTTGGCGCATGCCTGCTCCAGGCTCATCGGCCCGTTGACCAAGGCAAAAGCGGCGTCAATCCCATGGGCATACAGCTGCTGGTAGCCCTCCCCCAGCGTGCCGGCCAGTACAACCACCGGCACACCGTGGCGCTTGGCGACCCGGGCCACGCCCAACGGCGTCTTGCCACGCAGGGTCTGGGCGTCGAAGCGTCCTTCGCCGGTCACCACCAGGTCAGCACCCTGCACCAGCGCATCGAGCCCGGCCAGCTCCGCCACCACCTCCACCCCAGGGCGAAATTGCGCGCCCATGAACGCCTTGGCCGCGAACCCCATGCCGCCTGCGGCGCCACAGCCAGGGAAGTCGCGCACATCCTCACCGCGCAACCGCGCACAGTGATCGGCAAAATGCCCCAGCGCCTGGTCCAGCGCCTGCACCTGTTGCGGGCTTGCGCCTTTCTGCGGGCCGAAGATCGCCGAGGCGCCATTGGGCCCACACAGCGGGTTGTCAACGTCAGCAGCCACTTCGACCTGCACTTCGGCCAGCCGTGGGTCCAGGTCGCTGGCATCGATGTGCGCCAGCCTTGCCAGGGCCAGGCCCCCTTCTTCCAGCGCTTTGCCATCGGTATCCAGGAGGCGCAAGCCCAGGGCGCGCAACATGCCGCTGCCACCGTCATTGGTAGCGCTGCCGCCAATTGCCAGCACGATACGCCTGGCACCAGCGGCCAACGCGGCAGCGATCAGCTCGCCAGTACCCCAGGTGCTGCTGCGGCACGCATCACGCTGCTCGGTCGGCACCCATTGCAGGCCACTGGCCTGGGCCATCTCGATGATTGCGGTGCGGCTCGGCGCCAGCCACCCCCAACCGGCCTCGACGGTTTGCCCCAAAGGCCCACGCACGGCCAGGCGGCGAAGTTCGCCCTGGCTGGCGGCAAGAATGGCCTCCATGGTGCCTTCACCGCCATCGGCCATGGGGCATTCGACCAGCTCGGCATCCGGCCACACCTCGGCCAGGCCCAGGGCAATGGCGCGGGTGACACCGGCAGCGTCGAGGCTGTCCTTGAACGAGTCGGGGGCGATGACGATCTTCATGGGGATTCTCCTGTCCAGATGAGCGGCATGCTGACAGTTGCCTGGCAAGCTGGCCTCGGTCAAATGCACAAAACAGCAGAGGCGTTGTTTGGGCAAATGCCTTCGCCCCCCCCCCTCAACCGGCCGGCAGCAGTTGCAACCCCAGGTACAAACTGAGCATGCCTTCCATCCGCAGCGGGTCGACTTCGCCCAGCTCGGCGACCCGTTCCAGCCGGTAGCGCAGGCTGTTGCGGTGAATGCCCAAGGCATCGGCACAGGCCTGGCTCTGGCCATCATGGGCGCACCAGGCCCGCAAGGTCGCAATCAGCTGACCACTCGCGTCCTTGGCCCGGATGCGTTGCAGCGGTTCGAGCAGTTCATCCAGGGCATCGTCATTGCGATGGCGCCACAGCAAGGCCGGTAACCGATAGCGCTCAAGGCTGAGCAGGCGTTCGGCGGGCAGCACCTCCTGCCCATAGGCCAGCAAGTCGCGCACCCGGCGATAGCCTCGGCGCAACTGCTCCAGGCTCTGCGCCACGCAACCAAGGGCCAGGCGCTCGACCTGCCAGCCGTGGCGCTGCAGGCGCTCGAGCAGCCGCGCTTCGTCCAGCACCAAGGCTGCCGGGCGGCACCACAATAGCGACTGGCGTGCGGGGCTGACGCACCAGCTGTCCGGGTAGCGGCTGGTCAGCCAGGCCGACAAGGCTTCGGCGGTTGGCCCCGACTCCAGCTCGAACAGGCAGGGCACCCTAGGCAGCTGGGGTTTCAGGCCCAACTGCCGGGCTTCGTCGAGCAACCTGGGTGAATCGCCGCTGCCACCCAGCAACAAGGCCAGCAAATCGTCACAACGCTGCCGCCGCCATTGCTGCTCGACCTGCAGATGGCGCTGGGCCAGGAGCATCTCGGCGGTCATGCGCACCAGCTCGCCATAGGTGCGCAACTGCTGTGGGTCGCCGGTCAGGCCCAGCACCCCCATCAGCCGCCCATCGAGCATCAGCGGCAGGTTCACCCCTGGCTGTACGCCCTTGAGGCACTTTGCCGCGTCCACATCCAGCTCGACGATGCGGCCGTTGGCCAGCACCAGTTGCGCGCCTTCGTGACGGGTGTTGATACGCTCCGGCTCGCCACTGCCAAGGATCAGCCCCTGGCTGTCCATGACATTGACGTTGCAGGGCAGGATGGCCATCGCCCGATCAACGATATCCTGCGCCAGGTCATGGTCGAGTTCGAACATTCAACGGTCCTTGGGGTGGTAGGCTTTGGTCGCGGGCACAGCAGCCTTGGCCAAGCGCTGTGCAAAAGCACAAAGACAGGCACGCCGCAGTCCCGCCAGACTCGTCAGGGCGAGCGCCGGAACAGGCGACGCGGTGACAACCATAACAACAGAGAACCCGATCATGGCACACAGCCCCGCCCCTGACCAAGGCACGGACACCACCCGTAACGCGCTGTACCGGCGCATCACCCTGCGGCTGATTCCGTTCATTTTCATCTGCTACCTGTTCAACTACCTGGACCGCGTCAACGTCGGCTTCGCCAAGCTGCAGATGCTCGACGCCCTGAACTTCAGCGAAACCGTTTACGGCCTCGGCGCCGGTATCTTTTTCATCGGCTACGTGCTCTGCGGCCTGCCGAGCAACCTGGCACTCAACCGCTTCGGCCCACGGCGCTGGATCGCGTTGATGATGATCGCCTGGGGCAGCCTCTCGACCTGCCTGCTGTTCGTCACCACACCCACCGAGTTCTACACGTTGCGCCTGCTGACTGGCGCCGCCGAAGCCGGCTTCTTCCCAGGCGTGGTGCTGTACCTCTCGCGCTGGTTCCCGGCCGCCCGCCGTGGCCGCATCATGGCCCTGTTCATGTCGGCGATCCCGGTGTCGGGGCTGCTGGGCGGGCCGTTCTCCGGCTGGATCCTCGAACATTTCGCCGCCGGCCAGCATGGCCTTGCCGGCTGGCAATGGATGTTCCTGATCCAGGGCGTGCCCACCGTCATCCTGGGTTTCCTGGCCATCCGCCTGCTCAGCGACGGCTACCAGAAAGCCACGTGGCTGAACCCGACCGAGCGCCAACTGATCGAGGCCGACCTTAAAGCCGATGCCGCCAGCAAGCCCGCCACCAGCGGTGACAGCGTGCTCGCAGTGCTGACCAACCCGCTGATCTGGACGTTCGGTTTCGTTTACTTCTGTATCCAGAGCGGTGTGTACGCGATCAACTTCTGGCTGCCGTCGATCATCAAGAGCATGGGCTTCGACAACCCCTTGCTGATTGGCTGGCTGAGCGCCATTCCGTACTTGCTGGCTGGGGTGTTCATGATCGTCTGCGGGCGCTCGGCCGACCTGCGCAACGAGCGCCGCTGGCACCTTGTAGTGCCCATGCTGATGGGCGCCATCGGCTTGCTGATCGCCGTGAACTTCGCCGGCAACCCGCCGATTGCCATCCTCGGCCTGTCGATCGCCACCATGGGCGCGCTCACCGGCCTGCCAATGTTCTGGCCAATGCCCACCGCGCTGCTCAGCGCCGGTGCGGCCGTGGCCGGGCTGGCGGTGATCAACTCGGTGGGGCAGATGGCGGGCTTCCTCAGCCCGTATCTGGTCGGTTTCATCAAGGACCAGACCGGGTCGACCGATGCCGCGCTGTATTCGTTGGCGGCATTGATCGTGGTGGGTAGCCTGGTGGCCTTGCGGGTAACGCGCGCTGGCGCGCTGGCCACGGTAAAGTCCACCTAAAACACCTGCAATGCGCCACAGCCCGTGTGGGAGCCGGCAAACCCGCCCCCACACGGTGCCTCAGAATAATGCCCCGATCGTCGGCTCGGGTCAGCATCTCAACGGCACAGGCGTCAAATGGTTCCAAAGGCCCCCTTTGGAGAAGCCTCATGACCCAGCACACCGTGGCCCGCCTCGATCAGCTCGACCCCCACCGCCCTCTGCGTGTGCAGGCCGGCAACGAAGAACTCATCCTCATCCGCCAGGGCGACCTGGTGCAGGCCTACCAGGCCAACTGCCCCCATGCCGGCGCCCCGCTGGAAGAAGGCGTGATCTGCGCAGGCTTGCTGGTCTGCCCGTGGCACAAGGCGGCGTTTGCCGTGGACGAAGGCGCGGTGTGCGAACCGCCGGCACTGACCGACCTGCGCCGCTACCGGGCGTGGGTCAAGGACGGTGAAGTCTGGGTCGATGACCAGCCGCTGCCAAAGGCCGAGCCACCACGCCACAGTGACGCGCGCTGCTTCGTCGTCATCGGTGCCGGGGCCGCAGGCTCGGCGGCGGTGGCCACGCTACTGGCCCATGGCTTCGGCGGGCGTCTGGTCTGGCTTGACCATGAACGCCAGCCCGCCTACGACCGCACTGCGCTGAGCAAATTCGTCATCGCCGGGGAGATGCCGCCCGATGAAGTCCCGGCGCTGCTGGAGGCTGGCCAGTTGCGCGCGGGCCAGTTGGAGCGGTGCTTGGGCAAGGTGCGCACACTGGACGTGAAAAAGCGCCAAATCACCCTCAGCGACGGCCACCGCATCGACTATGACGCCGCCTTGCTGGCCACTGGCGGCAAACCGCAACGCCCCGATCTGCCCGGTGTCGACCTGGCAGGGGTCATGACCCTGCGCTCACGCGAAGATGCAGCACGCCTGCTGGATGCCGTCGAGCCGGGGCAGCCTGTGGTGATCGTCGGCGACGGGTTCATCGGCCTGGAGGCGGCCTCGGCCTTGCGCAAGTATGGCGCGCAGGTGCATGTGGTCAGCCGCCACGCGGTGCCCTTGAGCAAACAGTTAGGTGAGCGTATCGGGCGCAGCATACGCGCGCTGCATGAGCGCAAGGGCGTGGTGTTCCACGGCCCGACCGAGGTCGAGCGCTTCCTCGGTGAAGAACGGGTCGACGCCGTGCTGCTGGCCAATGGCGAGAAGCTGACGACGTCGTTGGTGTTGCTGGGTACCGGTGTCGCACCGGCCACTGCGTTCGTGCAGGGCGTGGAACTGGCCGAGGATCGTTCGTTGCGGGTCGACGCCGAACTGCATGCCGCCGACCGCCTATGGGCCGCCGGCGACATCGCCACCTTCCCCCTCGCTGGCCGCCCGGTGCGCATCGAACACTGGCGCCTGGCCCAGCAGCATGGCGTAATCGCCGCGGCCAACATGCTGGGCGAGCAGCGTCGTTACGCGGATGTGCCGTTTTTCTGGACCTATCAGCATGGGCGCACCTATGAAGTGCTGGGGCATGCCCGGGACTGGGACCGAATCGAGTTCGTCGGCGAGCCGGAGAAAGGTGACTTCATTGCCTTGCAGTGTGTCGCGGAGCAGGTTGAAGCGGTGGTGGCCAAGGGGTATTCGGATGCCATGGCGCAGCTGTCGCAGCGGATGAAGCGGCCGCTGGGTCTGGATGAGGCACTCAAGCTGATCGGCTGAAACACGCCTGCTTTTTTGCTTGGGTTCTTCGGGGGGGCGGATATCGAGCGCCGCGCGGGCGGCGCTCGATATCCGCCCCCCTGCAAAGCTAAAGACAAGCAACTCCCAAACCCAAAATCAGCTATGGTTTCCCCAACTCAAATAACAAGAACTTGGTAGAGCGCCCATGGCCAAACCCCGCGCCAGTGAACTGGCCGCCTTCGTCGACTGCCACTTTGCCGAACGTGGCCTGACGCCAGAACCGGTGGTCGCTGAATCCTGGTACCGCAGCATCAATCAGCACCACCTGGACCCCACCCTGCGCCACGTCGACAACATCCTCAGCGCCGCTGAAATCCGCCAGCACCAAGCCCAGCACGAGGCCTACCTGGCCATCGCCAGCCAGGGCGTCAGTGGCCTGGCCAAGCGCGTGGTGGACGCCGGTTTCGCCGTGCTGCTCAGTGACGCCGACGGCATCACGCTGGCTGCCCGCCTGCCCGCCGACCCACAAAGCTACACCCGTTCCGGGCTGATCGTCGGCGCGCGGTGGGACGAGTCGATTGCCGGCACCAACGGCATCGGCACCGCCTTGGCCTCTCAGCAGGCACTGACCATCCATCGTCAGGAGCACTTCCTTGCGGCCAATGCTCGGCTCAGTTGCTCGGTATCACCGATCTTCGATGCCCACAACCAACTGCTCGGCTGCCTCAACGCGACCTGCCTGTACAACGACGGCCCCAAGCAAGCCCAGCACCTGACCTTGCAGCTGGTGACCCTGTACGCCCGGTTGATCGAGAACAGCCATTTCCGCCAGCGCTACCGCGACCGCCTGACCTTGGCCATCAAACCACGCGACGACTTCTGCGACCTGGCCGCTGAGCAACTGCTGGCACTGGACGAAAGCGGCCGGGTGATCGGCGCCAATCGGGCAGCGTTCCTGGCGCATACCGGCAAGCTGTTGGGCGTGGCCATCGAGCAACTGCTGCCTGCCACCATCGACCAGTTGCTGGACCTGACGCGCGGCGGTGCACGTGGCACTCAACTGCGCGGTCATGAACAAGCGCACCTGCTGGATGTGGGCCTGCGCGTACCGGCCGGTTACCGCCAAGCGCCTTCTGCGCGGCCCGCGCCCACCCGCACTGCACACCCCACGCTTGAGCAACTGGCAGGCCAGGACACACAGCTGCAACAAGGCGTGAAACGCCTGCGCAAGGTGCTGGACCGAGACATCGCGATTCTTCTGAACGGCGAAACCGGCACCGGCAAAGAGGCATTCGCCCGTGCCTTGCACCAGGCTAGCCAGCGCCATGCCAAACCGTTTGTGGCGCTCAACTGTGCGGCGATACCCGAATCACTGATCGAAAGCGAACTGTTCGGCTACCGTGCCGGCAGCTTCACCGGGGCCAACCGCAAGGGCATGAAAGGCAAGCTGGAGCAGGCTAATGGCGGCACGCTGTTCCTCGACGAGATCGGCGACATGCCGGCGCACCTGCAAACGCGCCTGCTGCGGGTGCTTGCCGAGCGCGAGCTGGTGCCGCTGGGTGCCGAAGCGCCGGTAGCACTGGACCTCCAGGTGATTTCGGCAACCCACCAGGACCTGCAGGCAATGATCGGCGACAGGCGCTTTCGCGAAGACCTCTACTACCGGTTGTGCGGGATGCGCATGACGTTGCCGGCACTGCGTGAACGCAGTGACCGGCGCGCATTGATCGAAGGGTTGTTGGCAGGGCTGCCGGGGGGCGCTGGTATGCGCCTGAGCGATGAAGCGTGGCGCTGCTTGCTCGGGCACGCCTGGCCGGGGAACGTGCGGCAGTTGCTCAATGCGTTGCGTCAGGCCGTCGCGCTGGCCGAAGGTGGGCTGATCGAAGTGGCTGACCTGCCGGAGGTAGTGGCCGACCCTGCAGCGCCTGCGCGGCCAAAGGTGCTAGAGCAGCAAGTCGAGGCTGCCGAGGCGCGGCATTTGCTGGAGGTGTTGAAGCGAGAGCGCTGGAACATGAGCGCAGCGGCAGAGGCCGCGGGGGTTTCGCGGTCAACGCTGTATCGCAAGATGAAGCGGTACGGCATCGTCCAGCCCAACCAGTTGGGCTGACTGTAGCTGCCCCTTCGCGGGTGCAGCCGCGAAGAGGCCAGCAAGATCAGTGCAACCGGTTCTTGGCTAACTCGATATCGTCCATCAGCGCCTTGGCCAGGACACTCAGATAGTCAGCCGCGCCGAGCAACTTGTGGTCATCGTCCATATCGCCTTCACGCACCAGGTGCTTGATGTAGCCCAGCAGCACCGACACCTGCTCGTATGCAACATCAATCGGGATGCCAGGCTGCACACGCAGCAAGTTCAACGATGGGTTGCCCACATCAAGGAAGGTTGCCAGGCCAGCGGTGGTGAGGGGCTTGGGTTCGTCGGCCATGGGCTCACTCCTCGGCCTGTTGGCCATAGAGACGGTTGTGTACATGCTCTACCAGCGAACGGGCGATTTCGCTGGCATGCAAGGCGTTGCTCAGCATGTTCAGGCCAGGTTCGCCGACGTGGCCGCGGCAATGGTCGTCGATGGTTTCGATGACGCCGCGGAGCAACTCGCTGACGTGCGCGAGGGCATGGGGTGGGTACATGTCAGATTGGACGGTGAAGAATGGGGAGGTGATCGGTTTGCGGCGAAGTGGGTCAGGAACAATTTTTTTCATGATCGATCTCACAGTTCGTTATCGAGACCTACCATCTCAACCTTCTCACGGGGTGAGGGTGGCAGCGGTACGCGGGGTGAGAAACCGGTGAACCATGCAAAGCCCGGCCAGGCCGAAGCCTGCCCGCGCACAGCTGCCATAGCAGTGCTGCTGCATGAAATTCGAAGCGGGTTCTCACACCCGGCCACCCGGTTAGGCGGCCCGAAAACGTTATCCCTGAGAGGTTTCCCCGACAACAGCGATACTTCAGCAGCCCGCGTAGGATAATTCCAAAGCAGGCCATTCCTGAAGTATTTAGTTTCAAGTTCAGAAATGTCGTACAGCCATGGCTTTGGCCGCCATCCAAATGAGCAGCCAAAATTCACGAAGTAATCGGCAAACGACCCGCTGACGGGAGGCCCTTTCGGCCTTACAACCCGCCCGACTCAATTAGAGCCCAGACCACAAAAAGCCATGAACAACCGATTAATAGACACCAAAACGAGACCTGCAGTCGACGCTTGAGATAGAGCGGACAGTTTTTACAATCATCAGCATCTAACCAGCCTTGGCGAACGCCCAAACTCGGCCATACCGATGCTAACGTCACGCCATACACTATTCTCGTTCTTGTTCCAAGCGAAATAGTACTCCAATATTTCAAGTCATCCACTAGCCCCTGGCTATTTCTAAATGCCGTGCAAAGCACATCGAAATGCCGAGTAGCGGCTATATGATAACTTATGCCCACCCCGGCGAGCCCAATAATGAAAGGTGCGAGTACAAAAGCCATTTTCAAACCCATGGGCACATTTGAAAAATCAATCATAGCGCTCCTCGTACCCCACTTCCCCGAACCGCTCCCCCGCATCACTCAGCGTGATGATCCGAAGTGACGTGAACCCGCAATGTAAAGACCCATGCCAATACCCACGACACTCAGGGTAAAAGGCACAACCCCCAGCACGATCTTTACGCCAGCTGGTAGATTTGATAAGTCAATCATGAAGTACCTCCCCAGTATCGATGTGCGTGCACATAGGTAAAGCGCCGCTTTTAAGACAGCGACTATCCCATGGGCGACCCACCACCGTGAGTTTTTCTTTATAGCTCATCGAATTCGATAAGTACCCACCCAGCCATAATCCAAAAGCCCGCTATTGCAGTGCACCAGAATGAAATCTGCAGCCGACGTTTGAGGTAGGCTGGGCAATTTTTGCAATCTTCAGCACTCAACCAACCTCGACGTACCACCAGCGTTGGGCAAACCGCTGCTAGTGTTACACCAGCCACTATCATGGCCCTGGTTCGAATTGATATCGTGCTCCAGTACCTTAAGTCCTCAATAAGACCAGGGCTGTTCTGAAACGCCGAGCAAAGCACTTCAAAGTGACGTGAGCCGGCAATATGGTAATGAATGCCCAGACCAATCAATCCAATAAGAAATGGTGCGAGAAGAAACGCAATATGCAGGCTTGCAGGCCATGTAGTTAAATCAGTCATAAAGTCTCTCGAAGATTGCCTCTCCAGATGTCTCCCCAAGCTTTTCGCCACCCTTACTAAAAGCAAAGGACCCACTGCCAACGAGAACGACTCCGCAAGCAACTTTACCATACACCCCGAATGAGCAGACTAGCCGAGCAGCCTCACCAGCTATCTTTGCGCCGACTATTCCGCCAGTTAACCCACCTGAAAAGCTCCCCGTCTCGGTAAATCTAATTTTCTTACGAGCCTCAGTTTCTCCAGCCCGACACGCCGCCTGAACTTTCAAATAAGAAGAACCCGCACCAAGTCCAATCGCCGCAAACCCACCATATTTTAAGTAATTCGACATCTTGGCCACCTCATCCAGGTGGCTCGCATATCCGGGTATCTAGCCCGGCACGCCTGCCTTGGTCCAATGATGCACCAGGCTTTTGGTGGAGATACCCAGGTCGCGGCGGAGCGTGTCGTAACTGCCGAGGTTCAATGTCTTGTTCAGAAAACCTACGCGCAACTGGGCGCTCAGTTGCTCATAAAGCCCCCTGCGCTTGGCGAAGAACTCCGCACTGTTCAAGTGGCCATGCAAAACAAACTGCTGTTGGTGCAAAGCCTCAATGCCCTTCAACGTGTCCTTGACCTGCCCCAGTCCACGCTCAAGCATGTCCTTGCCCACCCCCATCGACTGGCTGGCGCCATTGAGCACCCCGGCAATCTCACCGATGTGCTTCATCATGAAGTTAGCTTCTTCACGGGAGAGAATCGACAGGGACTCCCTCGTCTTTTCGGCCACCATGATCAGTTCGTTTTCCAGCGCGCTGCAGGCATGCCCACTGCTTGGGCTGCCCAGCACAAATATCTCGCCCGCCTTGAAACCATCTGGGAAGGTAGGATTCAAGCGCTGCAATAACGCCACTGGCAAAGGGCTGTGCGTCGCGCCAAGGCTCTGAAGCACCTGTCCGAACGACATGCTGCGTTGCACAATATGGAAGCCAGGCTCAAGTATCGATGATGAGCCGACGGGAGATGCGTTGTACACTTGAGCAGGACTCTGCCCTGATGAAGGCGCCGAATGGCTGACGGCAGAGGCAGGCGATGCAGCCTGAGCAGGACGGCTGCCAGCCCGGTGCATGGCTGACTGCGCGATGACCCGGTTGCTGCCGTTTGGGCAATCACACTTGACCAGCGCCCCATCGACAACAGCCGGTTTACCTCCGATGACGAAAGCATTCACCCCTTCTACAATGACACCGACCTTCTTGCAGTTCGGGCACTCGGTCGTGGCATCGCCCAGGCGCAGCGTACGTCGGTTGTCCCCCCGGTAGTTCGTACTGCTGGCAATGCAGACTGCGCCTGTGGTGGTGATATCGCCATCCAGCGCTTGCCCTTTTCCATGTATCGATATGCGCGTCATGAATAGCCTCCGGCCGTAGAAAGCTGGAAGCTAACACTGGAAAAACATGCAAAAGCCTGGGCCTGCGAAAATCAGAATTACCCTACAAGCAGCGTGCAGGTACTGCCCCATACGCCATTGATCAATCTGCTACTGAGCAGGAAAGCACGCACACAGGTAAAACACCTGTTCCGCGAATGGCCGTGCACGGTGCCTGGCACCGGCTTCGCCGGTGTTCGCGGGGCAAGCCCGCTCCCACAGCGTCTCGCTAAATCGATGAGTTAGCAGTTGTTCAGTGGGAGCGGGCTTGCCCCGCGAAGAGGCCAGCAGAGCCACCCTCTACCCTTGGATGTACACCACCTGCGTGCGCATGTACTCATACAAGCCGTGCTTGCCATCCGCCCCGCCGACCCCGGACTTGCGCGCCCCGGCGTGGAAGCCCTGCATGGCCTCGAAGTTCTCCCGGTTGATGTAGGTCTCGCCAAAGTCGATCTCGCGGCAGGCCTTCAGCGCCGCATTCAGGTCGCGGGTGTAAAGCGAAGACGTCAGCCCGTATTCGCTGTCGTTGGCCAAGGCAATCGCCTCGTCCAGGTCATCGACCACCTGGATCGGCAACACCGGCCCGAAGATTTCCTTGCGCATGATCTCCATGTCCGACGCACAGCCCGCAAGCACAGTCGGCTGGTAATGGAACCCGGCACCCAGGTCGGCCACCTGCCCGCCGGTCACCAGTTGGGCGCCCTGCCCGACCGCCGTTCGCACCATCTGCGCCACCTTGTCGAGCCCGGCCTGGTTGATCAGCGGCCCCATGTCCAGGTCGGCACGGCTCGACGGGTCGCCATAACGGGTGGCCGCCATGGCCTGGGCCACCTTGTCGACGAAGACGTCGGCCACCTGGCGCTCCACGTACACCCGCTCGGCGCAGTTGCACACTTGGCCTGTATTGATCACCCGCGAGGCGACGATGGCATTCACCGCCAGGTCCAAGTCGGCGTCCGCCATCACGATCGCCGGGGCCTTGCCGCCCAGTTCAAGGTTGAGCTTGGTGATGTTCGGCGCCGCCGCAGCCATGATCCGTGCGCCGGTGGCGACGCTACCGGTAAAGCTTACAAGGTCGATACCGGCATGGCTGGACAGCCCATGGCCGACGCTCGCCCCTTTGCCGCCGACCACGTTGAACACACCCGCTGGCAGGTCGGCCTCGGCCACCAACTTCGCGAACTCATAGCAATTGATCGGCGTTTCCTCACTGGGTTTGATTACGATGGTGTTCCCCGCCAACAACGCCGGGGCCATCTTGCGGGCGATCAAAAAGAACGGGAAGTTCCACGGCAAAATCCCAGCCACCACACCCAAGGGTTTGCGCATCAGGAAGATGTGCTCATTGGCGCGGTCGCTGGTCAGCACCTCGCCTTCCAGGCGTCGCGCCCATTCAGCCATGTAGTCGAGGTAGTCGGCCGTGAAGTTGACCTCGACCTGCGCCAGCCCCGGCACCTTGCCGCCTTCCAGGGTGATGATGCGCGCCAGGCGTTCGGCATTGGCGCGTACCTTTGTCGCGATCTGGCGCAGATACCCGGCGCGCTCGATGGCAGGCTTGGCCGCCCAGCCTTTTTGCGCTTGACGCGCTGCGGCAATGGCCCGCTCCACGTGCTCCACCGGCGACTCCGGGACACGCCCCAGCAGCTGTGCGTTGGCCGGGTTGTACACCTCAATCAGTTGCTCGCTGGGCATGAAGGCATTGTCGATGTAGTTCTGGTAGATCGTTGCAGTCATGGTCATTCACTCCTGTGGGTGGTTGTCGGCCAGTGGCGACTGGGCAGCCGGCTTGGCGCTGAACTGCTGCCAGGTACTGCCCTCGCGCTTGAGGTCATGGGCACGCTTGATGAGGTACTGGTGCACCTGTTCCACCTGCTCGGGCTTGAGGTTGTCGGCAAACGACGGCATGCCATCGGGCACGCGGCCGCCATAGAGGATGCCGAGGAACATCTGGTGTTTTTCCGCGCTGAGCTTGCGCAGGTCAGGCAGTACGCCGCCGCTGACGGCATGAATACCATGGCACTGCGAACAGTTGCCGTCGTACAGGGCAGCACCGGCGGCCACTGCGTTGGCATCAGCGGTCAGGGGTGGTGGTTCGGGCGCGTTGGCGGGCGGTGCCGGCTCACGCAACGTGGCATTACCGCCAAGCTTGTAGGTCAGCACCTGGGAGAAAGGCTGTACCCCAGCACGTAGCGACAGTGCCCCGGCAAACGTCGAGAATGCCCCGCCCCAACCGGCCATGAAGGTGACGTACTGCTCGCCATCGACCGAGTAGCTGATCGGTGCCGCCATCACGCCACTGGCGGCCGGTGACTCCCAGAGTTTCTTGCCGGTGTCGGCGGCGTAGGCGATCACCCGGCCATCGGCGCTGCCTTCGAACACCAGGTTGCCGGCGGTGCTCAAGGTGCCACCGTTGAAGATAGTGATGTAGGGCACTTCCCAGGCTGGCGCCTGTTTAACCGGGTCCCAGGCGATCAGCTTGCCGGACCAGGTCTTGGCCATCTCCAGCAGGCCTTCGGCACCCTCGGGCATCATGCCGGTGCGTAGGCCGAGCTGGTACACGCTTTTGAACGGGTTGCGCTTGGGTGCGTCGGGAATGTGCTCGTAGTAGGCCGACATGATATGCGCCGGGATGTACACCAGCCCCGTGTTCGGGTTGTACGACATCGGGTGCCAATCATGAGCGCCCCAGAATGCCGGGGTCACCAACTTGCGCTTGCCGTCCTTCCAGTAGGCCGCCGCCTCGTCGTCGAGGATGGGCCGCCCGGTCTTCATGTCGATGCCCTTGGCCCAGTTCACCGGCACGATGTTCTTGGCCGACAGCAGCTCGCCAGTGGCGCGGTCCAGCACATAGAAAAAGCCATTCTTGGGTGCCTGCATCAGCACCTTGCGTTGCTTGCCGTCGATCGGTAGTTCGGCAAGGATCATGTGCTGGGTGGCGGTGAAGTCCCAGGCATCGCCCGGGGTGGTCTGGTAGTGCCAGGCGTATTCGCCCGTGTCGGCATTGACCGCGACGATCGACGACAGGAACAGGTTGTCGCCTTTGGCCTGGCTGCGCCATTTCGGGTCCCACATCGAGCCATTGCCGACGCCGATGTACAGCAGGTTCAACTCCGGGTCGTAGGCGAACGAGTCCCAGGCCGTGCCGCCACCGCCCCACTCGACGAAGGCATCGCCGTGCCAGGTCTTGCTGGCGATTTCCATGGCCTTGTCTTCCGGCGGCAGCTTGGGGTCACCTGGCACGGTGAAGAAGCGCCAGGCCTGCTTGCCGGTTTCGGCGTCATAGGCCGTTACATAGCCGCGCACGCCATACTCCGCCCCACCATTGCCGATGATGACCTTGCCGTTGACCACCCGCGGCGCGCCGGTGATGGTGTAGCTGCGTTTATGGTCGCTGCGGGTGTCCACCGACCAGACCCGCTTGCCGGTCTTGGCATCGATCGCCTCCAGGCGCCCGTCCAATACGCCGACGTAGACCTTGCCCTGCCACACCGCCACGCCTCGGTTTACCGCATCGCAGCAGGCCTCACCGGCACGGTTGCGATCCGACTGCGGGTCGTATTTCCAGAGCAGCTTGCCGTTGCGGGCATCCAGCGCGTACACCACCGAAAACGGCCCCGTGGTGTACATCACCCCATCTACCACAATGGGCGTGGCCTCCACCCCACGGTCCAGGTCGAGTTTGTAGCTCCAGGCCAGGCCTAGCTGATTGACGTTGTCCTGGTTGATGGCTTTGAGGGGGCTGAAGCGTTGCTCATCGTAGGTGCGGCCGTGGCTCATCCAGTTGCCGGGTTCCTGGTCGGCGGCGATGATGCGTTTGCCATCGACGTCGGCGGCATAGGCAGGTGCGCAGCAGGCCAAGGCTAGGGCCAGGCAGCCCAGGGCGTGCGGGAGGGGCCGGCGGTGCGGGCCTGTTCGGTTCATGGTGGCTTCTCCGTTCTTGTTATGGCGACGCCATGGCAGGCGCCTGCAACAGACAGAGCAACGGTTGTGCCAGCGTCGCCCAGCCCCGTCGAAACAGCCATGCCAGAGCGGTTCGAGCGCAAACGGCCTGCGCTTGTCTGCAGGCTGTGGCTGCAGCAGCCATGGCACAGCTGATGCGGCCGTGACACAGGTGTGTCAGCCCTTGCTGCAGGCTTTCAATGCCGCTTGGTTCTGTGTAAAACAGGCACATCAGCCCACTGCAAAGGACTCCCCCGCATGATCTACCGTCCCCTCGGCCAAAGTGGCCTGCAGGTTTCCGCCCTTACCTTGGGCAGCATGATGTTCGGCGAGCAGACCAGCACCGAAGACGCCCTGCGGATCATCGAAAAAGCCTGGGATCAGGGCATCAACTTCATCGACACCGCCGATGTCTACAACGCTGGGCACTCGGAAGAAATTGTCGGCGAAGCCGTGGCACGTCATCGCCAGGACTGGATCGTCGCCTCCAAGGTTGGTTTTGGCCCCGCCGACGGCCTGCCCAACCGCAGCGGGTTGTCGCGTAAACATGTGTTCAATGCCATCGATGCCACGTTGACGCGCATGGACCTGGACTACCTGGACATCTACTACCTGCACCGCGAGGACCACAAGGTGCCGCTGGAGGAGACCGTGCAGGCGATCGGCGACCTGCTGCGCCAGGGCAAGATCCGTTACTGGGGCGTGTCCAACTTCCGCGGCTGGCGTATTGCCGAAATCTGCAACCTGGCCGAGCGCCTGGGCGTGGCCAAGCCGGTAGTGAGCCAGCCGCTGTACAACATCGTCAACCGCCAGGCAGAACCCGAGCAATTAACCGCAGCGGCCTACCATGGCCTGGGCGTGGTACCGTTCAGCCCCTTGGCCCGCGGCGTGCTAAGCGGCAAGTACGCACCTGGCTCGGTACCGGATGCCGGCAGCCGTGCCGGGCGCCAGGACAAGCGCATCATGGAAGTGGAGTGGCGCCAGGAGTCACTGGCCATCGCTCGCCAGATCCAGGCATACGTCGAGGCCAAGGGCGTGGGTATCGTGGAATTTGCGATTGCCTGGGTGCTCAACAACCAACAGGTCAGTTCGGCGATTGTCGGGCCCCGCACCGAAGCGCAATGGGACACCTATGCCGGGGCACTGGAGGTGAAGATCACGGCAGAGGATGAAGCGTTCATCGATTCGCTGGTGACGCCGGGGCATGCATCTACCCCAGGTTTCAATGATGTGGCGCACTTTGTCAGCGGACGACTGGCGCGCGGTTGAAGGCAGATCGGCAAGGGGCTATGAAGCCCCCTGGCCAGCCATCGAGCAGTTAATCTAGTTCAAGGGTGGCTCATCTTCGATGACGATGTTCACCGCATAGAACAGCCCATCTTCCCGCTGCTCGATTTCATAACTGACGTGCTGACCCTCGCGGATGATTGGGGCACCTTGGCCGCCGTCCCCCATCAGAAACACCACCTCGCCAACCCCCGGTGCTACAAACTGGGGATCAACCTGTGCTAACGACATTGCGGTCAGCGACTGCGCTTTTTTGGGCATGAGCAGCACCTCCTGTTGTGTTTGACTGGTCACTGTTATCAGTAGCCTGGAGCAAACTATTCACGGATCACTGTAAATAATCGCCCATCGGCAAGCAGACGGCTACTAGCACTATTACCAGGTAATCCCTGTTGATCGGGCGACCACGGCTACTGTCCAGCCAAAACGAAAAAAGCCCCATATCTTTCGATACGGAGCTTTTTTTACACGTTACACAATTGCCTGGCTTCACATCGTTCGATCAAGTACCTCGGTCAACCCGCAAGGTTGCGGGTGCCTGTTCGAACGTTGAGCCGGCTGGTACGTGTCTTACTCAGGACGCACTTGGGCGGCCTGCATGCCTTTTTGCCCTTTTTCGGCAACGAAGCTGACAGTCTGGCCTTCTTTCAGCGACTTGAAGCCGTCCGATTCAATGGCTTTGAAATGAACGAAGAGATCGTCGCCACCGCCCTGTGGGGTGATGAAGCCGAAGCCTTTTTCATCGTTGAACCATTTAACTGTACCGGTTTGTCTGTTGGACATGCTCTGAGCCCTCGATGGCTGTTTTGATGCGTTTTCCGTGAAATTTACAACGAGGGCCATGTCAAACAACAAGCCCCTGCAAGCCACATATTGAGCGCTTTGTCGGCGAGAAGCTACTAACAATTTTACCAGTATCGAAAATAGCTGAATCCTGTACCCGAATTCACCGGCAAAATGCCCCTGTACCCCTTCAAATAAGCGCATTGATCACCAGCAAATGCACCGGGTAGAACAGGTACCCCCAGCGCCCCACCGCTGGCACGCGCCACTCATCACGACGTAATAGCAAACAGCCGAACGGCACCGCCAGGGCAGCGGCGGCCAAAGTCAGCAGGGTGAACGGCGCGAGCGGATGTTCGCGCAACCAGCCGTTGGTCAGGTTGCCCGCCATTGCCAGCAGGCACGGCAGCAGCCACGTCAGCGCGCCCAGGCGGCGGGCCATGAGCCAGGCGGCCGGCAACAGCACGCCGGCCAGGCCGTACATCAGGCGTTCACTGAACAGGGCCGCAGCCGCCAGGGCTACCAGGCCAAGTACCCGTGCTGCCACCTGATGCTGCTGCACGCCCAAAACTACCAGGAGCCCAAGGGCCAGCGTCGGCATCACACTGAACGTTTGCGAACCGCTGTCCAGCCAACGGTAGGGCCATTCGGACACTACTGAAAACACCAGCATCGCGCCCAAGTAGCGCAGGTTGACGCCGGTTGACAGCGCCCCCCCGTGCCGGCGCCCGACATTGACGGCGATAGCCAGGCAAAACAGCGGGAAGGCCAACCTGCCAAGGATGAACAAACCTTCGGCACGCGGCCATATGAAGCGCAGGTGGTCGGCGACCATGGTCACGATCGCCACCCACTTGACCAGGTCCAGCCCTGCCGAGCGCATCCCCTAGTGCCCGCGCTGTGCCGCCGTCGGCGCCAGGTAGCGGGAGGTCCAGGCAGCCAGCGGCAGCGGCGGTTGCTGGTCGACGATGCGCCGCCAGATCAAGGCCAGGTCATGGCTGTTGAACATCGACGCTACCCCTGCCCCCTGCCATGCCGTGGGGGTATCGGCAACCCAGTGCCCCTGGCTGTCGCGGTGGGCCATGTTGAAACGGAAGGTGTAGTTGCCTGGAATCCCCATGCGCAGGTCGGTCACCACCAGCGCGCCGTCGACCTCGTCGTAACGCAGCCAGTCACCGGTGAACCAGCGCAGGCGTTGATGCAGTGGCGCAACGGCAAGCGCCGAAGCCAGTTCAAGGTTGCGGGGCAGGCGCTGCATTTCCGGCGGATGTTGATCGAGCCAACTGCTGACACCTTCGTAGTACGCCCCGTCCGGGGTCTTGGCCAGCACGCGCCAGATCAGGCTGTTGAAGGCGATAGGCACGGCGCGTACGTCACTGGCCGGGATGCCTTGGTGGTCCAGGGCTGCCTGAAAACGCTGCTCCGCCTGCATGCGCCCGGCCAGGCCAAAGCCCAGGTAGGCGGTACTGAAGACCAGTGCCAGGGTCATCAGCCTCACGGCCTTGCCCGTCACCCCCTTGGCAAGGGTGTAGACCACTGCGGCCAGCAGCGGCACGGTATAGACCGGGTCGATGATGAATACCGCCGCCCAGCTTTGCGGGGTAACCGACAGCGGCCAGAACAGTTGCGTGCCATACACGGTAAAGGCATCGAGCACCGGGTGGGTGACCAGCACCAGCCAGAACGCCAGGAACAGCCGCGGCAAGGTGTAGCCTTTGCCCGGCCAGTACCTGTTGACGCACCAGGCCAGCAACAGCGCCAGCCCGGTGAGGACGAACAGGGAATGGGAGAAACCCCGGTGGTAGGTCATCTGCGAGACCGGGTCGGCGTAGCGGATGATCACGTCCAGGTCAGGCAGGGTGCCCAGCGCGGCGCCATACAGCAGCGAACGGCGGCCCTGGATGCGGCCGAGCACAGTGCCCTGCAGGGCGGCGCCGAGTACGGCTTGGGTCAATGAGTCCAAGGGGGAGTTCCTGTGTGGATGACCCAGGAAAACTACCCCTCTCCAGCCCTGCGGTGCAAATGCGGTTCAGTGACAAAAGGTGGCAACAGCCGGGCGATGGGTATTCACAGCAACTGCCAGGTGTACACCAGGATCAGGCGGTTCTCATCGATATCACTGCGGTAGTTGGAGCGGGCCATGGCATTGCGCAGCCGGATCCCCAACCCTTTCAGCAGCCCGCTCTGCACCGCGTAGCCGATATCCAGGTCCCGCTCGCGGTCACGGCCCTCATAGCCCAGCCCGGTATCGACATTGTTGCCGGTGATATAACGCACCCCTGCCGTCAACCCGGGTACGCCCATGGCGGCGAAATTGTAGTCGTAGCGCAGCTGATAGGAGCGCTCGTCGGTATACGCGAACTCGTAGGTGGGGACCTCGTTACCCAACGGTGAGATGTTGGCGAATACCCGGGGGAACGGGCTGTCGCCGTAGATGCCCTGGTACCCCACATGCACGCTGTGCCCACCCTGCCGGGCGGTGAACAGCGAGAAGAAGGCCTGGTTGTCGATGGTGCCGAGCAGTGCGTCGCCGTCTTCGCGGGCGGTGAAGTACCCCAGGTTGGCACTCAGCACCCAGTCCCCCACGGGTTTGCTGTGCTTGAAGCCGACAAAACCTTGTTCGTAGATGTCTTCCAGTTGCCCGTACCACAGGCTGACACTGCTCTGGTTCGCATTGAACGCGTAGTCGCCGCCGACATAGTTGAACGCATCGCTTTGTGCCTGGCGCATCGGCACATGGCCGAGCATGGCGTTCATCTTGCCGTCGCCGCCTTCGTTGCGCAGGTGCGTGGACCGCAAATGCCCGCCCTGCAGGCTCAGGCCTTGCAGCTCGGACGTGCTTAGGCTCACGCCCTGGTAAGTCGGAGGTAACAGGCGGATATCGCTGAAGGTCAGCACCGGCAAGTTGGGTTGCAGCTCGCCAACACGCAGCTCGGTCTTCGACACCCTGGCCTTGAACGTCGGTGCCAGGCGGCTGTAGTCGTCTGCGGCGCGGCCATCGCCATGCACCGGCAGCAGGCCGGTATTGACCCGGTCAGGGCTGCTGTCGAGCTTGATGCCCAACAGGCCCAGGGCATCCACGCCAAAGCCGACCGTGCCGGGGGTGTACCCCGACTTGAAGTCGAGAATGAAGCCCTGGGCCCACTCCTCGGCCTTGGACTGCTGATTGGCCCCGACGATGTCCGAAAAGTCACGGCTGAAGTAGTAATTACGGGCGCTGAGGCTGGCTTTCGAATCCTCGAAGAAGCCGCCATCAGCGGCCAGCGCAGGTTGGCTGAGCAAGGTCAGGCCGATGGCAACGCAAGGGGTGTGGTTCATTCCGAAGCTCTCTTGATCTTGTTGTTATGGGTAAAGCGCTGGGAACACGGGGCTCATGGGGTACGGCGCAATACCTCGCTCGCTTGCGGCCGACGCAGCCTGAGCAGCGCATGCGCCAACAGGCCGAACAACAGCCCCCAGAACGCCGCCGACAGGCCAAGGAAAGACACCCCCGAGGCGGTGACCAGGAAGGTGAACAGGCCGGCATCGCGCTCCGTAGGCTCGGCCAGGCTGCGCGCCAGGGCTTCGCTGATCGCCCCGTACAGGGCAAGCCCGGCAAGGGCCGCGATCAATGCCGCAGGGAAGGCAGCAAACAGCGACATCAACGTGGCACCGGCAACCCCCAACAGCAGGTACAACACGCTGCCGGCGACGGCCGCGACATACCGCCGGCGCGGGTTTTCATGGGCCTCATGGCCGGTGCACAGGCTGGCGGTGACGGCTGCCAGGTTCAGGCCGTGGCAACCGAAAGGTGCCAGCAAGGCGCCGCCGATGGCGCTGGCACCGATCAAAGGGCTGGCCGGTGTGGCGTAGCCGGCGTTACGCAGCACCGCCATCCCTGGCATGAACTGCCCGGTCAGGGCCACCAGCACCAGTGGCAGCGCCAGGCTGAACACCGCCGCCAGGCTGAACTGCGGGGTAACCCACTGTGGCGAGGCCAGTTGCAGCACCAGGGCCTCACTGCGGAACGCGCCGCTGGCCACGGTGACGACGGCCCCTATACACAATACGGCGGCCACCGCATAACGCGGCTGAACCCTGCGCATCAGCACATAGGTAACGAACATCGCCAGTACCAGCAGCGGTTGCACGGGCAAGGCGCGGAACACCTCGGTGCCGAAACTGAACAGGATGCCCGCCTGCATGCCAGCGGCGATGGACCCGGGCAGGCGTGTGATGATGCGGTCGAAGGCCCCGCTGATGCCGATCAGCAGCAGGATCAGGTTCGCCACCAGGTAGGCCCCCACGGCCTGCTCCAGCCCTAGTGCCGGCAAGGCAGTCACCAACAGGGCCGAACCCGGGATCGACCAGGCGATCACCACCGGCACCCGATAGCGCAGGCTCAGCAATGCGCCGAGCACACCGCTGCCCATGGAAACGGCCCACACCCAGGACGACAGCTGGCCGTGAGGCATGTGCGCGGCCTCGGCGGCGTGGAAGATGATCACCAGCGGGCCGGCGTAGGAAATCATCGTCGCCAGGCAACCGGCGACGATGGCGGACAGCGAGCTGTCCTTGAACAGGGTTTTCATGGCACCTCTCGCAAGGCTTGGGGCGGGTGTGTGGATCAGGCCTCTTGCAAGGCCTGTGATCTTGCTAGGCCTGCGCAGCCGTAGCCAGGCCATGCCGCCGGCCACTGGCCAGGTGCACGGCCATGGCCATCGCAGCAATTGCGCCAGGGATGGCGAACGCGATGAAATTGAGTTGCAGCGGCAGGTTGATGCCCATCAGTGCGCCCCCCAGCAGCGGGCCGACGATGGCGCCGTTGCGGCCGATCCCCGAGGCCCAGCCAAGGCCGGTGGAGCGTACCGACAGGCCGTACATCTGCGCCGCGCCGGCGTACAGCAGTATTTGCGTGCCGATGGTGGTGGCGCCGGCGATGAAGATCAGCAGGTACAGCACCGGCATCGGGCTGTTCACGCCCAGCAAGCTGATCGACAGTGCCGCAGCGATGAAGAAGCCGACCTTGACCTTCACCAGGTTGTAGCGGTCGCCCAACCAGCCCCCCAGAATAGCCCCGGCCATGCCGCCAAAGTTCAGCACCAGCAGGAACGACAGGCTCGAACCCAGGCTGTAACCTGCGTTGGCCATCAGTTTTGGCAGCCACGAGCTGAGTGCGTAGACCATCAGCAGGCAGCAGAAAAACGCCAGCCACAGGGCCAGGGTGCGCACGGCAAGGCCGTTGCGAAACAGCTCCACGACAGCGTTGCCGCCGCCCTTGCGGTCCGTTGCCTGCAGCGTGTCGCCAGGCTGTATGTCGCAAGCGGGGTCGAGCTTCTTGAGCAGTGCGCGGGCTTCATCGGTGCGCCCTTGGCGTACCAGAAAACCAATGGATTCTGGCAGGTAGTAGAGAATCACCGGCAACAGCAACAGGGGTACGGCTGCGGCGAAGAACATCGACTCCCAACCGAAACGCGGCAACATGAAGATACCGACGCCTGCCGAAAGCATGCCGCCCATCGAGTAGCCACTGAACATGATCGCCACCAGCGTGCTGCGCAGGCGTTTTGGCGCATATTCGTTCATCAGTGCCACGGCGTTGGGCATCAACCCACCGCAGCCCAGGCCGGCGATAAAGCGGTAGATGCCAAACTCGCTGGGGCTGCTGGCGAAGCCGTTGAGGATGGTTGCCGTGGAAAACAGGGCAAAGCACAGGGCGATGCCCTTCTTGCGCCCGATCCGGTCGGCCAGGCTGCCGAATACCAGGGCGCCGAACATCATCCCGAACAACGCGTAGCTGCCCAAGGCGCCGGCCTGCAGTGGCGTCAGCCCCCACTCCTTCATGATCACCGGCAACACCACGCCGTAGATGAACAAGTCATAACCGTCGAAGATCAGCAACAGGCCGCACCAGGCCATGACCATCCAGTGGAAGGGTGTGAAGCGCGCGTTATCGATGATCGGGTGTACGTCAAGGGTTCGCATGGCAGCTGTCTCTATTGTTTTTGTTGTGGAAGAAAACCTTTGCCTTAGGGTGTGGCTCAGCCGAGGTCGCCGCCCCCTACCGGCAGGGTCACACCGGTGATGTAGGAGGCCTCGTCGGAGGCCAGGAAGAGGATTGCGCCAACCTGCTCGTCGATGCTGCCGTAGCGGTGCATCAGGCTGCTGTCGAGGGTCTGGTCGACGATTTGCTGGTACCAGGCCTTTTCCTGCTCGCTCTGCTCGGCGCTGTTGCGTGGCACCCGCCGCGGCGGCGCCTCGGTGCCGCCAGGGGCGGTGGCATTGACGCGGATACCGCGGCCGGCGGTTTCGAAGGCCAGGCAGGCGGTCAGTGCGTTCACGCCGCCTTTGGCCGCGCCGTAGGGCACGCGGTTGACGCCACGGGTGGCGATGGACGAAACGTTGACGATGGCCCCTGCCCCCCGTTCCAGCATGTAGGGCAAGGCGGCGTGGCAGCACCATAAGGTCGGGAACAGTGAGCGGCGCACTTCGGCCTCGATCTGTTCCACTTCATAGTGTTCGAAGGGCTTGGCCCAAATGGTCCCGCCGACGTTGTTGACCAGGATGTCGAGGCGCCCGAAGGCCTCGACTGCAGCGGCCATGACCCGTGCACAATCGCTGTGCTGCTCGAGGTCGGCGGTGAGGGTCAGCATGCCCTGCCCGGCCAGTTCGTGCACCAGCTCGGAACGGTCCACCGCCACCACTTGCGCGCCTTCGGCCTTCAGCCGCCAGCACACCCCTCGGCCAATGCCCTGGGCAGCACCGGTGACCAGGGCGACTTTATCGTGAAATCTTGTCGTCATCTGAAACGCTCCATATTGATGCTGTCTGTGTGGGAGCGGCAGCCCCCACGAACGCTCAGGCCGCAGCCGCCGCGAACTTCTCGTAGTAGAAGTTCACCGGCGTAATCCCCTGCTCACGCACGTACTGGCTGACCGCCTCGACCATCGGCGGCGGCCCGCACAGGTACACATCCACATCGCCGTCGTTGAGGTGGCGCGGCTCGATGTGCTGGGTGACGTAACCCTTCTGCGGATGCTGGCTGTCAGGGTTGGCCACGCAGGCACTGAAGGTGAAGTTGGGGATGCGCGCCGCCAAGGCCTGCAGGCGGTCCAGTTCGACCAGGTCGAAGTCGTTGGTCACCCCGTAGATCAGGTGCAGCGGGTGTTCGCTGCCCTGCTCGGCGATCTTCTCCAGCATCGCGGTGAACGGTGCCAGCCCGGTACCACCGGCCAGCAGCAACAGCGGCCGCTGGATCGGCCGCAGGTAGAAGCTGCCCAGCGGCCCTGCCAGGCTCATGCTGTCGCCGGCCTTGGCCAGGCTGGTAAGGAAACTGCTCATCAGTCCGCCGGGTACGTTACGGATCAGGAAGCTGACTTCGCCGTCCTTTTGCAGCGAGCTGAACGAGTAGGCACGGCTCTGCTCGCTGCCCGGCACCTTGAGGTTGACGTACTGCCCCGGCAGAAACGCCAGCCGGCTCAACGCCTCGCCTTTGATAGACAGGGCAATGGTGCTCGCCGACAACTGGCGCACATCGCTGATGGCGGCCTCGAAGCTGGCCTGCTCGGTCTTGCACAGTTGCGAAGACGCCGGGATGCGTAGCACGCAGTCGGCTTCGGCGCGCATCTGGCAGGTCAGCACGTAGCCTTCGGCGATTTCGTCCTCGTTCAGGGCGTCTTCGATGAAGTTGTCGCCCAGGTCGTAACGCCCGGCTTCGGCCTTGCACTTGCAGGTGCCGCAGGCGCCGTCGCGGCAGTCCAGCGGGATGTTGATGCCCTGGCGATAGGCAGCGTCGGCCACGGTTTCATGGCCATCGGCCTCGATGAAGCGGGTCACCCCGTCTTCGAAATTCAGTGCGATCTGGAAGCTCATGTAGCACCTCGCGGGCGAGCGTCGCCACGGCGCGCCAAGCGGCACACCGAGCGGCTCGCGTTACCTCGGATCAGATGTGGTAGATGTCGATGACCTGGCGCACGTAGTCGTTCTTCAGCACCACCTTCTTGGCCTGGATCAGCGGTTGCTCGCCGCGCAGGTCAAGGGTGTAGAAGCTGCTGCCGAAGTAGCTGTCGGTGGTCTTGTAGCGAAAGCTCAGGGTGTGCCAGTTGAAGCGCACCTGGCAGTAGCCCTCGCCTTGCTCGACGATCTCGATGTTGCTGATGTTGTGCGAGGTGCGGGTATCCGGCACGGTCGCACTGGAGCGCTCGGTCTTGATGCGGAACACCCGGTCCTCGAGGCCGCCACGGTTGCCGTACCAGATCAGCGATATCTCGCTTTGCGGGTCGGTGGTGAGGCGGTCGTCATCGTCCCAGGCCGGCATCCAGAAGCTGGCATCGGCGGCATACAGCTCCAGCCACTGGTCCCACTGGGCATCGTCCAGGAAGCGCGCTTCGCGGTAGAGGAAGTCGCGCACGGTTTCGTAGAGGCTCATTGCACGGCCTCCACGGGGATCAGTTGCTGGTCATCCTTGAGCGCCTGGATCATGGTGTCCTGCCAGTACTTGTGCTGCAGCACGAACAGGCCTTCGTCCTCGGTGCGCACACCCGACAGCAGCGGTTTGAGCTCGATTTCGCGGGCCGCCTCGTCGGCGCCTTCGACCCAGTGTGCAGCGCCGCGGGACATGTCGTTCCAGCCGGTACCGCCGCCGTAGCCGGTCTGGCACGAGCGGAACTCTTCCAGGTCGTCCGGGGTGGCCATGCCACTGACGTTGAAGAAGTCCTCGTACTGGCGGATGCGCTTGGCGCGGGCATCGGTGCTTTCGCCTTTGGGCGCAATGCAGTAGATGGTGATTTCGGTCTTGTTCACCGAAATCGGCCGGGCAATGCGGATCTGCGAACTGAACTGGTCCATCAGGTACACGTTGGGGTACAGGCACAGGTTGCGCGAGTTTTCGATCATCCAGTCGGCGCGTGCCTGGCCGAAGTCGGCAACCAGCTCATCACGTCGCTCGAATGCCGGGCGGTCCTCGGGGTTGGCCCAACGGGTCCACAGCAGCAGGTGGCCGTGGTCGAAGGAATAGAAGCCCCCGCCTTGCTTGGCCCAGGCACCGGCGCTCATGGTCTTGATCTCGTCACCCGACTCGCGCTGTTTGCGCTGGTTCTGGGTGGCGGCGTAGTTCCAGTGCACGGAGCTGACGTGGTAGCCGTCGGCGCCGTTCTCGGCAGTGAGCTTCCAGTTGCCTTCGTAGATGTACGAACTGGCGCCGCGCAGCACTTCCAGGCCTTCAGGCGACTGGTCGACGATCATGTCGATGATCTTGGCCGACTCGCCAAGGTGCTCCACCAGCGGTTTGACATCGGCCTTCAGGCTGCCGAACAGGAAGCCCCGGTACGACTCGAAACGCGCGACCTTGGTCAGGTCGTGGGAGCCATCGCAATTGAAGCTGTCGGGGTAGCCGGCGTTGCTCGGGTCTTTGACCTTGAGCAGTTTGCCGCTGTTGTTGAAGGTCCAGCCGTGGAACGGGCAGGTGTAGCTGGCGCGGTTGCCGCGTTTGTGCCGGCACAGCATGGCACCACGGTGGCTGCAGGCATTGAGGAAGGCGTTGAGCACCCCGTCCTTGTTGCGCGCGATGAAGATCGGCTGGCGCCCCATGGTCAGGGTGAGGAAGTCGTTCTTTTCGGGGATCTGGCTTTCATGGGCCAGGTAGATCCAGTTGCCCTCGAAGATGTGTTTCATCTCCAGGTCGAACAGCCGTGGGTCGGTGAACATCTCGCGCTTGCAGCGGTAGATGCCCTGTTCACGGTCGTCCTCGAGCATGGCATTGAGGTAGTCGAATCCCAGGGACATGGCCAGGGTCTCCATTGTTATTGTTCAGACCATGTCAGGTTAGGGATCAAGGCGTGGTGGCAATATCCTTTTCGTGCAGAGTGCTATCCGCTTTGTGCACATCAACCGCGGTTGCGCAGCGTTACCGAGGGCAATACCCCATAGCGCTGCCGGTAGGTTTCCGAAAAGCGTCCCAAGTGCAGGAAGCCATAGTCCATGGCAAGCTCGGTCACACTCCTCACGCTGCAACTGGCATCGCTCAGGCATGCATGCACCCGCTCCAGCTTGCGCAGCCGCACATAATGTTTGGGCGTGGTACCTAGGTGCCGATCAAACAGCGCATACAGCGACCGCAAGCTCATGCAGGCCTGCTCTGCGAGCACCTCGGCTGACAGTTCAAGCTTCAGGTTGCGCTCGATGTAATCCAGTATCCGCTCCAGGCTCGCCGCCGGCGTATTCAGGCTTTCGCGCCGAATGTTGGTGCTCATCAAGGTCAGCAGTTTGCTCGCGACAATCTGGCTGTAGTGCCCCTGCACGCGGGGCAACGGCTCATTCACCTCGGCTTCATGGCAGACCATGGCCAGCAAGTTGACGAACCCGTCCAGCTCCTCCAACCGGTAATGGTTGCGCAAGAACCGCACGCCGCCATCAGGCCGCTGCCAGCGGTGCTCGTCACAGATCGAATCGAGCAACCGGGTCGGCACCTTGAGGATGAATTTCTCGCAGTCTTCCGAGTAGGTCAGGTCAACCGGGTCGTCGGGGTTGATCAGCAGCAGCTCGCCGGGCACCAGGTGATGCTCGCGCTGGTGCCCGCGCCACAGGCAGTTGCCGTTGAGCAGCACCTGCAGGTGGTAGATGGTTTCCAGCGCTGGCGAGGTGACGCGCACGCTACCGCCGTAGCTGATGCGGCACAGGTCGAGTTCGGCGAACTTGCGGTGGCTGAGGCTGGCCTGGGGATGGGTGGTGCGGGACAAGCCGATGCAATGCTGGCCCACGTGCTGGTTCACATAGTCGGACACAGCATAGGGGTCGGCGTGATGAAACACGCTACTGCGCTCGCTCAGCAGGCGGCTTTCCATAGGCAAGGCACTCGGTTTCGTTATTGTTCTGGGCGCCGCTCCCTACGGGCTTGTGGCCAGTGGTTGCGGTCGATCACGGTCATTCTATCGGGCTGGGCGCAGGGAATTGGGGCAGGCGACAGCCGGTGAATGGCCACACTTAAGCAAAAAGGCGGGGGTTGGGCAATGCGACGATTGGAATGGGCGTGCGGATAGCGGACAAGGCGTCAATGCTTAATGTTCGATTACCGAACACTATTATGCGCTCTGCTGCACCGCCCAGCCTTGGCTGCGCGCCCGGAACTGGCGCGGGGCGATGGCGAACAGCTCCCTAAAGCGCCGGTAGAAATGCGGAAAACTCACAAACCCACTAGCCACCGCCACCTCGGTCAGTGACTTGCTGGTGTGTTGCAGCAGCTGGCGTGCATGGGTCAGGCGCAGCTCCAGGTAATAGCGCGGCGGTGTCGCCTGCACGTGGCGGCGGAACAAGCGCTCCAGGTGACGACGCGACAACCCCGCATGCTCGGCGATTTCGTCGATGCCGATCGGGTCTTCGATATTGGCATGCATCAGCTCAAGGGCCAAACGTACACCCTTGGGCAGGCTCGGGTCGATTTCCGCTGCGCTGGCCGGCGCATCACTCATCACCCGCGCGCGGTCGCACGCCAGCATCTGCTCCACTGCCCGGCGCAATAGCGGGCCGCCGCTGTGTTCAAGCAACGCCAGCATCATGTCCAAGGCACTGCTGGCGCCCGCGCAGCTCAAACGCCGGCGGTCCAGGACATGGGCCTGGCGGCTGACCCGTACCTTGGGGAACAGCTCGCTCATCATCGCCCGGCCATCGGGGTGGAAGGCGCAGTCGTGATCATTGAGCAGGCCCGCCTCGGCCAGGAAGTAGGCGCCGTTCCACAAACCGCCGAGCTGGCAGCCATGCAGGTCGGCCTGGCGCAACTTGGCGCGCAGCAGCGGCGCGCTTTCCAGGCGCACCCGAAACCCACCGCACACCAACAGGCTGTCCAGGGCCAGCACATCCAGCTCAGCCAGTGGCGTGTTGACCGGCAAGGCGATGCCCAGGTCGCTCATGACCTGCGCCCCATCCCCTACCACCTGGATCTGAAACAGTGGCGTGGCGCTCATCAGGTTGGCGGTGACCAAGGTGTCCATGGCGGCGGTGAAGGCCATCATGGAGAAGTGCTCGCGCAGCACGAAGGCGACGCGTTGGCACGGCATCGACAGCGCGCTGCGGCCAGCCGCGTCCAGGTGGGCCAGGTTGGCGTTCTTGAGGGTGCTTTCGAAATGGCTCATGGTTTCAACTCTACTGCGAAAATCGCGGTGCCCTTCATCGCAGGTGAACCCGCGATGAAGCCAACACCGATGGACCAGGTTACTTGCTGGCCTGGGTCGCCGCTGCGCGCGACGCCTGCAGCCATTCATCGAACTGCTGGCGGTGCGCCGCCACCCACTCCTTGGCATGCCGGGTGATGTCGGCAGGCTTCTTCTCGCCCTGCTGCATCTTCAGGTTCTGCGCGCTCTCGTCAGCCGTGGTGATCTGCATCAGTGACAGGAACTTGGTGGCCGCCGGGTTCTCTTCGGCAAACTCCTTGTTCATCACAGCCTCGACCTTGTCGACCGCAAAGCCCAGGTTCTTGCCCTTGTACATCGTGTCGACCGCGTTGTTGCCATCGGGTAGATCGGTCTTCGGCACTTCCAGCCAGACCACATCCTTGTCCTCGACCAGCACGGTGGAAATCCACTGTGGCACCCAGGTGAAGTACAGGATCGGCTTGCCTTCCTTGTAGCGGGTGATGGTGTCGGCCATCAGCGCGAAGTACGAACCCTGGTCCACGTGCACGCTATCGCCCAGGTCGTAGGCCTTCATGTGGTGGGCGATGACCAGCTCGCAGCCCCAGCCGGGGTTGCAGCCGGTGAGGTTGGCCTTGCCATCGCCGTCGGTGTCGAACAACTTGGCGATCTCTGGCTTTTTAAGGTCGGTGATGGACTTGATGTGGTACTGCTCAGCGGTCTTCTTGTCGATCAGGTAGCCCTGCAGCACGCCTGGCATGATGTCGCCGGCCTTGACCATCACGTCATTGCCACCGGCCTGCTGGTAGAACTTGTCGTGCAGCTTGTCCCACAGGTGCACGGTGAAGTCGGCATCGCCGTTGGCCAGCGCCACCATCATCACGCCGTATTCGGTTTCCTTGGGTTCCTGGACCTTGTAGCCCAGTTCGCGCAGGCCCTCCATGGCCACCTCGCCACGGAAGCGCTCCTCGGCAATGGAGGGGAAGATCGGCGTCACCTTCACGCCTTCGCCCGGCTGGTCGGCCGAAGCGTTGGCGCACAGCGAGGCGATGATCAGGGCCAAGGCACTGGCGCCTTGCAGGATGCTGCGGGAAAACATGGATTCCAACATCGTCGCGTACCTTCTTGTGGTTTTTATAGCGTGTGCGGCAGTTCGAAATGGGGTTGTATCAGGCGGTCTTGCGCCGCCCTGCAGCTTGCCCTGCACCGCTCAGGCGCAGCACCACGCCCACCGGCCCGGTGTGGTACCAGCGCAGGCTCGGGTCGGCGCTGCTGCGCGCGCCCATGGCCTGGGTCAGGCGGTCGAGGAAGATCGCCAGCAGCACCAGCCCGACGCCACCGACCGTGGCCAGGCCCATGTCCAGCCGGCCGATGCCGCGCAGCACCATCTGGCCCAGGCCGCCGACCGAGATCATCGAGGCGATGACCACCATCGACAGCGACAGCATCAGGGTCTGGTTGAGCCCGGCCATGATGGTCGAGGTGGCCAGCGGCAGCTGCACCCGGGTCAGCATCTGCCGCGGCGTGCAGCCAAAGGCGCGGGCGGCTTCGATCTTGTCTTCCGGCACCTGGCGGATGCCCAGGTTGGTCAGGCGCACCAGCGGCGGCAGGGCAAACACGATGGTCACCAGCACGCCCGGCACGTTGCCGATGCCGAACAGCATCACTACCGGCACCAGGTAGACGAACGCCGGCAGCGTCTGCATGGCATCGAGCAGCGGGCGAATGATACTTTCCAGGCGGTTGCTGCGGGCGCAGACGATGCCCAGCGGAATACCGATCACCGCGCAGAAGAACACCGAGGTGAGCACCAGTGCCAGGGTGGTCATCGACTCCGACCAGACGCCAATCAAACCGAGCAGGGTCAGGGTGACAAAGCACAGCAGCGCCATGCGCTTGCCGGCCAGCTGCCAGCCGAGCAACGACGACAGCAGGATGCCAATGGTGGGTGGAATGCTCTGCAGGGTGAACTCGATGCCATTGAGCACCTGGTCGATCGGCCAGCGAATGGCGCGGAACACCTCGCGGAAGTTGTGCACAAGGAAGTTGAGGGTGGCGGTGACCCAGTCACCCAGGGGGATGGTGGCCGCCTGGAACGGGTCGAGCAGGCTGAATTCGGACATGGGACAACCTCGCGTAGGTTCAGTGGCGGCTCAGGGACTGCAACGGCGCGCTGTTTGCCAGGCTGGCGCACTGGCAGCGGCTATTGAAGGTCTTGAAGAACGCGCGCACATAGTCGTTGGCCGGCTGGTTGATCAGCGCTTGCGGCGTGCCGATCTGCACCACCCGTCCGCCCTCCATGATCGCGATGCGGTGGCCAATGCGGATAGCCTCCTCAATGTCGTGGGAAATGAAGATGATGGTGCGCTGCTGTTCGGCCTGCAGGCGCATCAGTTCGCCCTGCATCTCGCTGCGGATCAACGGGTCGAGGGCCGAGAACGCTTCGTCCATCAGCAGGATGGTCGGGTCGTTGGCCAGCGCCCGGGCCAGCCCCACCCGTTGTTGCATACCACCGGAAAGCTGGTGCGGGTAGCTGTGCTCGTGGCCGGCCAGGCCAACCTGGCTCAGCGCTTCGCGAGCACGGCTGTGGCGCTCGGCTTCGCCGACGCCGGCGATTTCCAGGCCAAAGGCCGTGTTCTGCAGCACGCTCATGTGCGGCATCAGGGCAAAGGACTGGAACACCATGCCCATTTCCTTGCGGCGCACATCAAGCAAGGCTTTATCGGACAGCCCGGTGATTTCACGGCCGTTGAGGTGGATGCTGCCAGAGGTGGGTTCGATCAGGCGGTTGAACAGCCGCACCATGGTCGACTTGCCCGAGCCTGACAGGCCCATGATGACGAAGATTTCGCCACGCTTGACGGAAAAGCTTGCATCGAACACGCCGACGACGTGGCCGGTCTTGCTGAAGATTTCGTTCTTGTCGGCGCCCTTGCGGAGCATCTCCATGGCCATGTTCGGGTTGGGGCCGAACACTTTGAAGATGTTGTTTACCGAAAGAATCTCATCGGCATGGCTCATACGACCCTCTTTATTATGCTTATAACCAATCTATCAACTTCGCACTTTCAATAAGGCGGGTAGATCAGTGCGAGTACGCTTGGCAGTCCGTTCAAAATCGAACGTGAGTCAAAACCGGCACGCAGAAAGTCCTGCTTCAAAAAGTTATTCGACATCGATGTCTCAATGTCGCGCCGGTATTTCACGTTATGCCTAGCTCCAGAGCGGGTCCAACGACATTTGCAGGGCGCTAACCATTACCTGAAGTTATCAATTGGGCGGCAGCCCCGGTGGTAGAGCGCTTGTGCATTTACCGCAGGGTGCGCAAAGGCTAGAGTGAGGGCCTTGGCTAGACGAAGGACCCCACCCCAGCACCATGGTCAGACACTCCGAACCCGATCAGACCCTGCTCAAGATGCCTTCGCTGCGCGCGGTCAAAGTGTTCGTCGCGGCCGCCAAATACCAGAACTTCACCCGTGCCGCGGAAGCGCTGTGCGTGACCCAGGCGGCGGTAAGCCGGCAGATCCGCGAGCTGGAGACCTACCTGGGTGCCGAACTGTTCACCCGGGTCGGCCGCGCGGTGGAGCTGACCGTGGCCGGGTCGATCTTCTTCGATGCGGTGCAGTTATCGTTCGTCAACATCTCCCAGGCGGCCGAGCGAATCCGCAGCAATACCAACACCAAGCACGTGGTCACCCTGTGCTGCTCACCGGCGTTTGCCGCCTTGTGGCTGGGGCCACGGATGCCGAAGTTCTTCGACGAGAACCCGGATATCGACATCAACCTGGTGACCACCCAGAACTTTTTGTCGATGGAGCCGGGAGTGCGGCCGGACATCTACATCACCAAGCTGGGCAAGATCCAGGCGGGCTATAGCTGCCACCCGCTCAACCATGACCTGATCTACCCGGTGTGCAGCCCGCACTACCTGGCCCAGCACCCGCAGCTGGCCACCCTGGAAGGCATTCGCGACGGCTCGCTGCTCAACCTCAGCCCTTATGGCCGCTCGCAGGTGGCCGAACACGTGGACTGGAACGTTTGGTTGGCGTTCCATGATGTCGACCTGAAAAGCCGCTCCAGCACGGCGCCGCATTTCTTCAATGCCAATGACTACAACCTGCTGGTGCAGCTTGCCTTGGGCAGCCAGGGCGTGGCGTTGGGCTGGCACCATCTGGTGGCCCCGCTCGTTGCCCAAGGGTTGCTGGTGCGGCCGGTGGCGCAGCAATTGGAGCTCAAGGACACCTTCCACTTCCTGGCCTTCAACGAAGACAAGGAACATGAGCCCAGCTGCCGACGCCTGCGCGATTGGCTGCTGTCAGCGTTCCAGCCGCTGTTGTAGAGCGGCCTTGCGTCGCGCAAGGGCGCAGCTACCGCTCGGCGTTTTTCCCGACATCCAACCCCATGCATCTGGTACAACCGCGCCATGCCTACCTTCTTCCTTACCCACCTGCGCCGCCGTTGGCTCACCTGGCTGTGCGCCACCCTGCTGGTCATCGGCCTCCCCACCGGCTGCGCCGTTCTGCAACACAAAGAGCGCGAGCTGGTGTTCCGCATCGAGCCGGGCCAGGCCAGCTGGTTCCGCGGCCTGCCCAGCGGGGTGCAGGAACTTGACCTGCGCCCGCACAGCTTCACCGACAACCAGAGCCTGCACGCCTGGTGGTGGCCGGCTAAACGCGCCGATGCGCCTGCAATCCTTTACCTGCACGGCGTGCGCTGGAACCTTACCGGGCAATTGTTCCGCATCGAGCAGTTGCATGCCATGGGCTATTCGGTGCTGGCCGTGGATTACCGCGGCTTTGGCCAGAGCCGTGGCGGCCTGCCCTCCGAGGCGACGGTGTACGAAGATGCGCAGATCGCCTGGGCACGCTTCGCCCAGCTGCAACCTGATGCCAACAAGCGGTTGATCTTCGGCCACTCCCTGGGGGGCGCGGTCGCGGTCGAGCTGGCCACGGCGCTTGCACGGCAAGCACACAAGGACGGCAGCCCGCCCCCCGCCCGGGGTTTGATACTCGAATCCACCTTCACCTCCCTGGGCGACGTCGCTGCGGCTGTTGCCGATACCACCCTGCCCGTGCGTTGGCTGATGTCGCAAAAATTCGATTCGCTGGACAAGATCAAGGACGTAGGCCTGCCGTTGCTGCTGGTGCACGGGCTGGACGATCGCTTTGTACCCTCGCGGTTCAGCCGACAGCTGTTCAACGCAGCGCAAGAGCCGAAGACCTTGTTGCTGGTGCCGGGGGCTACCCACAACAACAGCATGAGCCTGGCAGGGCAACGGTATCGGCGGGCGATTCAGGCGTTGTTGTGAAGGCAGGGCATTCACTGCACCGGCAAAAAATTCATCAGCAACAGGCTTTGCGCATAGTTGAGCCCGATCCGCCGATAGCGCTCATCCAGCAGCTCTGCGAGCAAATCCAGGCGCGCGACGATCTTGCCGAACTCAACGGCGAAACTCAGGTTGCTGCCCTCCTCTGAAATCTCGTTGGAGAACAGCAACAGCACGCCATTGGCATCCTGGCGCTGGCTGAGCATCCAGGTGGCCTTCTCGATATTGCGCGCCGCGTTGTTGACGAACAGCGGGTCGATGGTGTCGGTCATGTAGAACTCGGAGCGCCCGCCATGGGCGGTGATCAACATGCTGCCGATGGCGTAGATGAACGCACCGACCCGATCGCCACGAAACTCCGGGCTCAGGGCGTAACTCAGGGCCGCAAGGTCGCGCCGATTGCCCAACTGCGCCAAGGGTTGGCGCTGCTCGATGGCGATGCGAATCTGCCGCTCAGCCGTGGCGGCATCGACGTAGCCGGACATCTTCCACTGGTTCGGGTTGCGCAGGTACAGCTTGTTCATCAGCAGGTACAGGCTTTGCAGGTTGTCGCGCATGGACAGCGTCGCCAGGCGGTCGACACTGGTCTGGAACAGCTCGCTGGGCTTGCCGTTGCCAAACTGGCTGACGATGTCACGGCCCTGCTCCTGGGTGCAGGCACACAGGCAGGTCAAGGCGCCTGCCAGCAGCAGGCCGGGGAGGGTTTTGAAAGGGCTTGCAACCATCGGCACCGGGTCGATATTCGGCGGCCGCACCGGGGATCAGCGCGGCCTGGCCAAGCATAGAGCGCACAAACCGGAAAAAGTGCGATGGTTGCGGTAACTGGGTATCAGGACTTGCCCCGCGAAGAGGCCGCCATCGACAACACAGCACTTACAGGGCGTGGCGCAGCATCTCCACCATCTGCGCGTGCAGTACCGGGTCACCACACGCCACCACACAGCCGCCATGCTGCGCCGAGCTGCCGTCCCAAGCCGTGATCAGCCCGCCCGCCCCTTCGATGATCGGCATCAATGCCTGCACGTCATACGGCTGCAGGCTGGCTTCGACGATTACATCGACAAAGCCCGAAGCCAGCATGCAGTACGCATAGCAGTCACCACCATAACGCATCAGCCTGGCCTTGCCGGCAACCGCCTCGAAGGCCGCCTTGCGTTCGGCGGTGTCGAACATGTCCGGCGTGGTGCACATCAGCGTGGCCGAGGCCAGGTCGGCGCAGGCGCGGGTCTTCAGCGGGGTGCCGCTGCTCCAGGCACCTTGCGGGGTGCCGACGAAGCGTTCGCCGGTGAAGGGCTGGTTCATCACGCCTACGACCGGGCGTACACCGTCGTTCAGGGCAATCAACGTGCCCCACAGCGGCAAGCCGGTGATGAAGGCGCGGGTGCCGTCGATCGGGTCGAGCACCCAGGTCAGCGGGCTGGTCCCCACCGCCACGCCCTGCTCTTCACCCAGAATGCCGTGCTCGGGGTAGCGGGCCTGGATCAGTTCGCGCATGGCGTCTTCGGCCGCCTTGTCGGCCACCGTCACCGGGTCGTACAAGCGCCCGCCCTTGTCCTCGACGTCCAGGCTGGCGCGAAAATACGGCTTGATCGCCAGCGCGGCGGCATCAGCCAGCTGCTCGGCAAAGGCGCGGTATTCGACGATCTGTTCAGCACTCAGGGACATGGGGCGGGCCTCTTGAAGATAGTGGGGCCAGCATCATACCCGACAAGCCGCGCCGCACCAGCCGCCCAGTACCATGGCCACTATTATGACATTATCGCCACTTCATTTAACCGTCACCCAATCGTTGTACTAGGATACCCATCACCTCCCGAATGCGGCCCAGGATGCGGGCCAGCAGGCAGACGGGGATTTGCACCACCGAACCTCATGGATGACACGATGAATTCGCACCTGCTCTACCCGCAAATTGGCAAAGTGATTGCCAGCACCGGCAGCCGCCAGTTCCCGCGCATGCTGCACGACCTGATCCAGGCCCACCTGACCATCGATGCCACGCACATACGCCTGTTGCCAATGGCACCGGCCGGCTATGACAGCCACGCCACCCTGATCGACGAGACGGTGTTTTCCTCGGACGAGCCGCCGGCCAGGGATTTCAGCGACCCTTCGCGCTTGCACATGATCCGCCGCAAAGGCGATTCGCGCTATGAGATCCATGTCCTGCGCGCCGACTCGACCTACGGGTTTTCGGCCTTCGAACGCAACCGCCTGGACGATATCTCGCCGCTGCTGTTGCCGATGCTGGAGAAACACATCAATGCCTTGCAACCCGCCCCAGAGCGCCCCCCCCAGGAGAGCCTGAAGCAGCGCTTTACCGACCGCCTGGGGCAATCGGGGCTGAAGTTGTCAGAACGTGAGTGCCAGGTGTGCCTTGGCCTGCTGGCCGGGCTTACCGCCCCGGAGCAGGCCGAGCGGTTGGCCTTGAAGGTGAATACCGTCGAGAGCTATTTGCGCCGGGCGGCGATCAAGCTGGGGATCAGCGGGCGGCATTCGTTGATGCGCTGGATGTATACCGCCGATTGATCATGTGTTGCCTGTCACGGCCTCTTCGCGGGGCAAGCCCGCTCCCACAGAGTAAGCACAGTCTCTGTAGGAGTGCAGTCTCTGTAGGAGTGCAGTCTCTGTGGGAGCGGGCTTGCCCCGCGAAGAGGCCGGACAAGGCAAAACTCAATCCCGCGCCAACGCCTCGATCGGATCAAGCCGCGCAGCATTACGTGCCGGCACAAACCCGAACAACACGCCAATCAAGGTCGAACAGGCAAACGCCATCACGATCGAGGCCGGCGAGAACACCATCTCCCACTGTTTGACGAACAACTCGAACAGATAGCCGATCCCGTACGACAAACCAATGCCAACCACCCCGCCAAACAGGCAGACCATCACCGCCTCTACCAGAAACTGCTGGCGGATATCCGACTGCCGCGCCCCCACCGCCATGCGAATACCGATTTCCCGGGTGCGTTCGGTCACCGACACCAGCATGATGTTCATCACCCCGATACCACCGACCACCAGCGAGATCACGGCAATCAGCGACAGCAGCAAGGTCAGCGAGCGGCTGGTCTTCTGCACCGTCTGCATGATGCTGTCGAGGTTGTTGGTAAAGAAGTCCTTGGTGCCGTGCCGTTGCAGCATCAGTTTGGTCACCTCCTCCTCCACCCGCTTGCTCGGCACGCCGTCCTTGATGCGCACGCTGATGCTGTCCAGATGGCGCTGGCCGAGTACGCGGCCAGCGGCGGTCTCGTAGGGCACCCAGATGTTCAGCTGGTTGCTGGCGACGAACAGGTTCTTGTTCTCGGCCGTGACGCCGATCACCGTGCACGGCAGGTTGCCTACCAGGATCACCTGTCCGAGCGGGTCGACATGGGGGCCGAACAGCCGCTTGCGGGTGTTGTGGTCGATCACCACCACCTGGGCCTGGCGCCGGGCGTCGTCGGCACTGAACACGATGCCTGCAGCCAGGGGTATGTTGCGCACCTGGAAGTAGTGTTCGCTGACGCCATTGAGCTGCACGTCGACGTCCAGGTTGCGGTAGCGCACCAAGGTGCTCTGGCCGATCACCGGGGTGGCACTGTCAACGTAGTACAGCGCGTTGAGCGCGGTCACGTCGGCCGGCACCAGGGTCTCGATGGTCTTGGCCCGGCTATCACCGAAGTTGCTGCCCGAATAAATATCGATGGTGTTGCTGCCGATCGCCTGGATGTCCTTGAGCACATAGCCCTTGGCGCCCTCGCCGATGGCCGAGATGGACACCACCGAAGTGATACCGATGACGATCCCGAGCATGGTCAGCAAGGTGCGCATGCGGTGCGAGATCAAGGCGATCCAGGCCATCTTGAAGGCCTCGCGGAACATCCCCAGGCTGGCCACCAGGCGCCGGGCAGGTTCGGCGGCCCGTGGCGGCTCCGCGGCCGGGGTGGGCACGGCTGCCGTGCCAGTGCGCCGGTCGCTGACAATCTGCCCGTCGCTGACCTCGATGATCCGTTCGGCATGGGCGGCGACCTTGGGGTCGTGGGTTACCAGGATTACCGTGTGCCCGGCCGCGTGCAGCTCCAGCAGGATGTTCATCACCTCTTTGCCACTGGCAGTGTCCAGCGCACCGGTCGGCTCATCGGCGAGGATCACCTGGCCGCCGTTCATCAGCGCCCGGCAGATACTTACCCGCTGCTGCTGCCCCCCGGAAAGCTGGCTGGGGCGGTGCCCCAGGTGCCCTACAAGGCCCAGACGCGTGAGCAACTCACGTGCCCGCGCGTGGCGCTGCGCTTGTGGGGTGCCGGCATACACCGCAGGGATCTCGACGTTGTGCAGGGCATCCAGGTGCGGCAGCAGGTGGTAGCGCTGGAAGATGAAACCGAAGTGGTCGCGGCGCAGCGCTGCCAGGGCGTCATCGCCCAGCGTGCGGGTCTCCTGCCCGCCAACCTGGTAGCTGCCGCTGCTGGCGTTGTCCAGGCAGCCGAGGATGTTCATCAAGGTCGACTTGCCCGAGCCTGATGCGCCGATGATCGCCACCAGCTCGCCACTGTGAATCTGCAGGTCGATGCCCTTGAGTGCCAGGAACTCGCGGTCGCCCGCCAGGAAGCTGCGGCTGACGCCCTGCAGGCGCAATAACGGTTCGCCGTTGCCGTTGGCCACGGCCAGGGGCGCGCTCAGCTCGACATTCATGTTCATGCTCACGCCCCTGCTTCGCCGGACACCGGCTCACCAATCACCACCCGATCACCTTCGGCCAGGCCGTCCTTCACCTGTACCTTGACGTTGTTGTTGATCCCCGCTTGCACGTTGCGCACCTGGGCAAAGCCCTTGGCATCGAGCACCCGCACCGGGAAGCTGCCGTCGCCATTGCGTGCGCCCAGCGCTGCCACCGGCACGGTCAGCACCCCTTGGGCGGTGTCGAGGACGATATGCACCTGGGCCGTCATCGAGATGCGCAGGCGATGCTCGGGGTTCGGCACTTCGAACAACGCGTTGTAGAACACCGCACCATTGGGTTTGGCGGCGCTGCCATCGCTGTTGTCGGCGCTTTGCGCGTAGTTCTGCGGGGCAGGCTCGGTGCCGCGCAGCTTGGCGTAGTAGCGTTTGTCTTCGCCCAGGATAGTGAAGTACACCTGCTGGCCGGGGCTGATGTGGATCACGTCAGCTTCCGACACCTGCGCCTTCACGGTCATGGTGTCGAGGTCGGCCAGCTTGAGCAGCACCGGGGCCAGCTGGTTGGCGATCACGGTCTGCCCTTCCTGGGTGACGATGCCCACCACATGGCCGTTGATCGGCGCATTGATGCGGGTGTAACCCAGGTTGACCTTGGCGGTGTCGATTTCGACCCGGGCACTTTGGATCTGCGCATCGAGCGAGCGCACGGCGGCCTGCTGCACTTCGTACTCCGACTCGGCATTCTCGAAGTCCTGGCGCGACACCGACTCGTCGGCCTGCAGTTCGCGATAACGCTCATACACCCGCCGGGCCTGCTTGAGCTGGGCCAGGGTCGAACGCCGTTCGGCCTGCAGCTTGTCCTCGTCGACTTCGGCCTGGCGCAAGGTGTTGCGCAGCACCAGCGGGTCGATCTCGGCCAGCCACTGGCCCTCGCTGACCTTGTCGCCCAGCTTGACCTTCAGCGACCTCAGCTGGCCCGAAACCTGGGCACCGACGTCCACCTGCTTGATGCCCTCCAACGTGCCGGTGGCCAGCACGGCGTTCTCGATATCGCCACGCTCGACCGTGGCGGTGATGTACTGCGGCGGCTTGGCCGGGGCCTGGATGGCATACAGCGTGATGCCGGCCACCAGGGCCACGGCGATGCCGAGGCCGAATTTGCGGAATCTGGACTTTTCCATGAACACTCACTTTCTCTCGGGATTCGCATAACCCGACCCCAGCGGGGTCGGGGAGGCCGATCATTACGGGGTAACCTTGCCGTGCTGCAGCGCCTGCCCGTCGTGCCACCAGGCTGCCAGGCTGAACACGTCCGGCACCTTGAGGATGCTGAAGTGGTCACCCGGCCCCTGCCACAGCGCCAGCTTCGGCATCAGTTGCTGCCAGCCGGCCTGCATGGCGGCATGCTCGCGCGCATTGCCCAAGGCATCCAGGCCCGGGTCGTCCACCAATACCAGCCCGACCGCGCCGCTGTAGGCCAGCGTTGGCCGGTAGGCCGTGCGCAATGCCGTGGCGAAGGTGCGCACGGTGCCGTGCAGCGCAGCGGGCTGCGACCGTGCCGGCATCAAGCCGACCCGGACCATGGCCGCGTGCAGTTGGCTCAACTGTTGATCGTCGCTGGCGTCGGCAAATGCACCTGGGTCGATGCCCAGCGCTTTGCCAGTGGAAAGCTGCAGCGCGTCGATCAGCCGCTGCAACGCTTCGCCGAAGGTGTAGGGCTGGCCACAGGTGCCACCCTCGCCCGGGGCCTCGCTGTCGATCAGCGTCAATGAGCGCACCTGCCGCCCCTTGGCTTGCAACCTGGCGGCGATGGCATGTGCCACCCACCCCCCGAACGAATGCCCGACCAGGTTCAACGGCCCCTGCGGGTACAGCGCCTCGATCGCCAGCACATGGCAATCGGCGGCGGCTTCCACCGTGCTGTGCGGCACCGAGCAGCCATCCAGCCCGCGGGCCTGCAAGCCATACAGCGGCCAGTCCGGCCCCAGCGCTTCGGCCAGGCCAATGAAGCTGGTGACGCTGTCGCCGGCCCCCGGCACGCAGAACACCGGCGCGTGCCCAGCCTGACCGGTCTGGATCGCTACCAACGGCTGATAAGCCGCCACCTCGGCGTTAGGCACCGCGCCCAACGCCTGCCCGAGCACCTGCCCCAGCGCCGCCACATGGGGCGCCTGCATCACGCTGCGGTGGTCGCCCGGCACGCCCAGGGCGACCAGCGCCTGAGTCGGCAGCGTCTCGCCCCAGCCCAGGGCCGACAGGCTGTCGCTGCCCTGCTCGGCGCGCAGCAGGTGCACCGGTACACTCAGCGGCGCAGGGCGGTAATGCGCCAATGCTCGGCCGTGCGCCAGTTCGCGGGTGAAGTAGTGCTGCAGTTGCGCATCCGTCATGCTCGCCCACAGCCCATACAGCAGCTGATGTTCGCGGCAACTGGCCACCAGGGCGGTAAAATCCGTCTCCCCGGCTTCCAGGTGCTGCAACCGCGCCAGCTTGTCGGCGCCTGCCGGGCCCTGCGTGCGCCAGAACAGGCTGCAGTTGGCCAGCAACTGCCGCTCCAGTGCACGCGGCCCCTCCCAGCGCGCCTTGCCCTGGTCGGCCAGGCGCGGCACATAAGTGTCGATCAAGCCCAGGAACTCGACTGGCTCGTCCGCACCCAGCAACTGGTTGGCGATCTCGAAGGCCAGTACCCCACCGAACGACCAGCCGGCCAGGCGGTAAGGCCCCTGCGCCTGTACGCTGCGCATCTGCTCGATGTGGTAGCGGGCCAGGCACTCCAGGGTGCGCGGTTGTGGGCGGTCACCCGGTACGCCGGGCAGTCCGTAGATAGCGAAGTCACCGGGCAGGTGCTGGGCCAGCACCGGGAAGTAGAAGTCCAGGCCGGTGAATTCGTGAACCAGGAACAGCGGCGTCTGCGTACCGCTGGCCCGCACCGTGATCACACCACGCGGCGCGGCATCCCGGTTGCCCAGCCGCGCCGCCAGCAAGGCGACGCTGGGCTGCTGGAACACATCGTTGATGGCCACTTGCAAACCCGCCTTGGTGATCTTGTCGACCAGCCGGATCGCGGCCAGGGAATGGCCGCCGAGTTCGAAGAAGTTGTCGTGGCGCCCTACCCGCTCCACGCCCAGCAGTTCGGCCCAGATCGCGGCCAACAGGGTTTCGGTGTCGCCTTCGGGGGCTTGGTATTCGCGGTGTTGCAGGGCTTCGGCGTCTGGCAGCGGCAAGGCCTTGCGGTCGAGCTTGCCGTTGGGGCTTAGCGGCAGCGCCTCCAGGTGCATGAACAGCGCGGGCACCATGAACGTCGGCAGGTGCCCGAGCAACGACGAGCGCAGCGCCTCCACCGGATGGAATTGGCCCGTGTAGTACGCGAGCAGCTGCTGTTCGCGGGCGATCACCACGGCTTCCTTGATCCCCTCTATCCGCGTCAGGCAGGCCTGGATTTCACCCAGCTCGATGCGCAGGCCATGGATTTTCACTTGGTCGTCGTTGCGGCCCAGGTACTCGATATTGCCATCGCTCAGGTGCCGCGCCAGGTCGCCGGTGCGGTACAGGCGTGCACCGGGGCGGGTGCTGAACGGGTCGTCGATGAAGCGTTCGGCGGTCAGTTCGGCGCGGTTCAGATAACCACGGGCGACTTGCACGCCGCCGATGAACAGCTCGCCAGCGACGCCTTGCGGTACCGGCTGGCCCAGCGTATCGAGCACGTACAGCGTGGTGTTGGCGATGGGCTTGCCGATTGGGGTGTTGTCTGGCGCTGTCACACAATGCCAGGCGCTGACGTCCACTGCCGCTTCGGTCGGCCCGTACAGGTTATGCAGCTCGACCGTTGGCAACTGCGCGTGGAAGCGCCGTACCAGGCTGCCCGGCAGGGCTTCACCGCTGCACAGCACGCGCTTGAGGGCATCTGCCGAAGCGTCGCCATGAGCAAGAAACACATCCAGCATTGATGGCACGAAGTGCAAGGTGGTGACGCCTTCGCTGCGGATCACTTGGCGCAGGTACTCAGGGTCACGATGGCCACCGGGGCGAGCCATGACCAGGCGTGCGCCGGTTTGCAGCGGCCAGAGGAACTCCCACACCGACACGTCGAAGCTGAATGGGGTCTTTTGCAAGACCACATCGTCTGCGCCGAGGTTGTAGGCGTCCTGCATCCACAGCAGGCGGTTGACCACACTGGCGTGCTCGTTCATCACACCCTTCGGCAAGCCGGTGGAGCCAGAGGTGTAGATCACGTAGGCCAGATGACGCGGGGTCAGTGCGGCGAGTACCGGGTTGCTGGAAGGCTGCGCGTTCCAGGTTGGCTGGTCCAGATCAATTAGCCGGGCCGCTTCCGGTACGTGTCGCGTAGCGCTGTGCACCAGCACCGCCACCGGCGCGCTGTCGCTCAGCATGTGGCGCACGCGTTCGGTCGGGTAATCCGGGTCCACCGGCACATAGGCGCCGCCCGCCTTGAGGATGGCCAACAGGCCAACCACCATCGACAGCCCACGTTCGACGCAGATCGCCACCCGATCATCAGGCTTCACGCCCAACGCGATCAAGTGATGCGCCAGGCGGTTGGCCTGTTCGTTCAGCTCGCGGTAGCTCAACAAACCTTCCTCGGCCCGCACTGCAACCGCATCCGGTGTGCGCACGACCTGAGCTTCGATCAGCCCATGCAGGGTCTGCTCAAGGTCGTAAGCTACCGCAGTATCGTTGAAGCCCTGCAGCAACCGCTTGCGCTCATCGGCATCGGGCAACCCGGTATGGGCAGGGATGGCCCGATCACTTTCAGCGAAGGTCCACAGTAACTGTTCGAAATACCCCGCATAACGCTCGATGGTGGCCCGCTCGAACAGGGCTGTCGCGTAGACGATACCGCCAGCAAAGCCATCGCCAGACTCGCCCAGGCTCAGGCTCAGGTCGAACTTGGCAATGCATGCCGGCCCACCCACTGCGCTCACCGTCAGGTCGGCCAACTGCAGCGCCTGCCGCTCCGGGCTGGCCTCCCAGTCCAGGGTGGCCTGGTAGAGCGGCGTATGCGCCAGGCTGCGGCGTGGGCGCAGCAGCTCGACCACCTGCTCGAACGGCAGGTCCTGGTGCGCCTGCCCGGCCAGCACCACAGCCTTGACCCTGGCCAGCAACGTGGCGACATCCGGTGCATCCGAAGTCTGCACGCGCAACGCCATGGCGTTCACGAACATGCCGACCAGGCCATCCACTTCCGCTTGCCTGCGGTTGGCCACGGGCGAGCCGATCACCACTTCGTCCTGGCCAGCCAGCCGGCTCAACAGCACCGCCCAGGCCGCCATGAACAGCATGTAAGGCGTCACGCCATGGCGCCGGCACAACGCTTTCAGGTCGCGGCTCAAGCGCGGCTCCAGGCACACCGCGACGCTGCCACCGGCATACTGCTGGCGCTCGGGCCGTGGGTGGTCCCAGGGCAGGCTGATCAGCGCCGGTGCCCCGGCCAACTGGCCGACCCAGTAATCGGCCTGCTGGCGCAGCGCATCGCCGCTCAGCCAGCGCCGCTGCCACAGGGCATAGTCGATGTACTGCACAGGCAAGGCTGGCAACGGGTCGTCGCCACCGCTGCCGAAAGCCTGGTACAGCGCCCCCAACTCGCGTACCAACACGGCCAGCGACCAGCCGTCGGCCACCAGATGATGCAAGGTCAGCAACAGCACATGGTGGTCCGGGGCGAGCTGCAGCATGCGCGCCCGCACCGGCAAGTCCCTGGCCAGGGCGAAGGGTCGGCCGGCCTCCTCGCGAATCAGCGCCGCCAGCGCTAGCTCATCCAGCCCATTGCAGATTTCCCAACCAAGCTGGAAGCCATCGCTGCCGCTGGCCAGTACCACCTGCGGCTCGCCGTCCCGCTTCACAAAATGGCTGCGCAAACTCTCATGGCGCTCGACCAGGCGCCGCAAGGCCCGCTCCAGCGCTGCGCAGTCCAGGCGGCCCTGCAAGCGCAGGGCCAGCGGAATGTGATAGGCCGCACTGGCCTCCTCCATCTGCGCCAAAAACCACAGCCGCTGCTGGGCGAACGACAGCGGCAAGGCACCCTGGCGTGGGCCCGGCTGGATAGCCGGCAACGCATTGCCGTCATGGGCAAGGCGCGCCGCAACCGCCGCCAGGCTGTCATCGGCGAACAGATCACCCAGGGCCAGCTCAAGGCCCAGGCGTTGGCGAACCTGGGCCACCATGCGCATCGCCAGCAACGAATGGCCCCCCAGTTCGAAGAAGCGGTCCTGGCGCCCGACGCTCTGCAGTTGCAGCAGTTCGCCCCACAGCGTGGCCAGTGCCTGCTCGCGCTCGCCTTCGGGCGCTTCGTAAGCCGTCAGCGCAAGGTCCTGGGGCCCCGGTGCCGGCAAGGCCTGGCGATCGACCTTGCCGTTGTTGTTCAGCGGCATCCGTGGCAGCGCGACAAAGGCGCTCGGCACCATGTATTCCGGCAAGCGGCCACGCAGGAACGCGCGCAGCTCTGTGGCCTGCAGCGCTGCCTCGAGCCGGGTGAACCAGGCCACCAGCCGCAGCGGCCCCTGTTCGCCAGGCACGGCCATCACCACCACCTCGCCAACCCCCGGTGCCAAGGCCAACTGCTGCTCGATTTCACCCAGCTCGATCCGGTAGCCGCGGATCTTGACCTGGTCGTCATTGCGCCCCAGGCACTCCAATTGGCCGTCAGGCTGCCAGCGCACCAGGTCGCCGGTGCGGTACAGCCTGGCACCGGGTTGCTGGCTGAACGGGTCATCGATGAAACGCTGCGCCGTGAGCTCCGGGCGATTCAGGTAGCCCAGGGCCACACCGTCACCGCCGATGTACAGCTCACCGACCACCCCCTGCGGCACGGGTTGCTGCCAGGCGTCCAGCACATACACCTGGGTGTTGCCGATAGGCCGGCCAATCGGCACCTGAGGCGCGTTCGGCGCCAGTTCATGCACTTCGAAAGTGACCGCGAAGGTGGTGGTTTCGGTCGGCCCGTAGCCATTGACCAGGCGCAACCCAGGCGCCTTCTGCAGCAGCGTACGGAAGGCTGCGGGCTCTGCACGCTCACCGCCGCTGATCAACACGCGCAGCAGCGCCAAGGCCTCGGGGATCAGTTGCACGTACTGGTTGAACAGCGCCGTGGTCAGGAACAGTACGGTGATGCCTTGGTCCACCAGCGCCGCCGCGAAACGCTGCGGGTCGACCAGCGTGTGGTGATCGATCACCCGCACCTGCCCGCCGTTGAGCAGTGCGCCCCAGACCTCCAGGGTGCTGGCATCGAACGCCGGGTTGGAGGCGAAGGCGATACGGTCGCCCGCCGTCAATTCGGCAAAGCTGTCGTTCAGCACCAGCCGCGCGATGCCCCGGTGCGTGACGCAAACGCCCTTGGGTGTGCCGGTGGTACCGGAGGTGTACATCACGTAGGCCGTGCTCCCGCCATCCTGGGCCAGCCCAGGGTTGTGGCCGGGCTGGTCGTCGAGTGACAGTTGGTCGAGGTTCACACGCCGCACCGCAAGATCGACTGGCGTAGCGGCAAGCGTCAGCACTGCGGCGGCCTGGCAGTCCTCGACCATGAACGCCTGGCGATCGGCGGGGGCATGGATGTCCAACGGTACATAGACCGCACCACACTTGAGCACTGCCAGTTGCGCCACCAGCAGTTGCAACGAGCGCGGCAACAACACCGCAACGCAGGCGCCCGGCGCCACACCGGTGCCCATCAGGTAATGCGCCAGGCGGTTGGCGCGCTCGTTGAGCGTGGCGTAGTCCACGGCCTGGTCGCCATGCGCCGCCGCGAGTGCCAGCGGGTGGCGGGCCACGCGCTGCTCGAACAGGCGCTGCACCGCACATTCGCGAGGGTAGTCGCGCTGGGTGGCATTGAAGCCATTCAGCAAGGCCTGGCGTTCTGCGTCGCCAACCAGCTGCACCTGCGACAGTGGCTGTTGATCGTTATCGATCATGGCCCACATCAACGTTTCGAAGTAGCCCACATAGCGCCGCACGGTGGCTTCGTCGAACAGCGAAGTGGCGTAGTCGAGGCTGCCACGCAAGTTGTCGCCATGCTCGCCAAGGTTCAGCGTCAGGTCGAACTTGGCCACCTGGCCAGCCTGGGCCACGGCTTCCAGTTGCAGGCCCGGCAACTGCAAGGCGGCACCCTCGGTGGCCTGCCAGTTCAGGGTGGCCTGGAACAACGGCGTATGGCCCAGGCTGCGCAGCGGGTGGACGATTTCCACCACCTGTTCGAACGGCAAGTCCTGGTGCGCCTGGGCGTCCAGTACACGCGCGCGCACCTGCTCTAGCAGGGCGTGCGCTGTCGGTGCCGTTGCAGTGTCGATGCGCAGGGCCAGGGTATTGACGAACAAACCCACCAAGGGCTCCAGCTCGGCACGGCCGCGGCCCGCCACAGGGCAACCGATCACCACCTCAGCCTGGCCGGACAAGCGCGACAGCACGCCAGCCCAGGCGCTGAGCACGGCCATGTACAGCGTCACCCCATGACGCTGGGCCAGGGTGCGCAGGCCCGCCGCCAGGCGCGGCTCCAGCTGCAGCGGCAGGCTTGCCCCGGCAAAGTCCTGGCGCTCGGGGCGTGGGCGGTCGCTAGGTAGCTTGAGCAGGCTGGGCGCACCGTCCAGGGCCTGGCGCCAGTAATCGGCCTGGCGCTGCAACTGGGCGCCGGCCAGCCAGCGGCGCTGCCACACCGCGTAATCGCCATACTGAATGCCCAATGCCGGCAGTGGTTCATCCCGGCCCTGGCAGATGGCGGTGTACAGCGCGCTCAACTCGTGCGTGAGCACACCCAGCGACCAGCCGTCGGCGACGATGTGGTGCACGGCCAGGGCCAGCACATGATGCTCGGCGCCCAGGCGCAGCAGACACGCCCGCAGCAACGGCCCGTGGGCCAGGTCGAACGGTGCACTGGCCGCTTCATGCAAGCGGGCTGGCAGGGCATCGGCGCCAATGTCTTCGCGCTGGAACCACTCGCCACCCGCTGTGGCGGCAAACACCACCTCGGCACTGGCATCACGCGGCACGAAGCGGCTGCGCAAGGTTTCGTGGCGCTCGATGATCCGCAGCAATGCAGTCTCGAGGGCATCCGCGTCCAGTGGCCCGCGCAGGACCAGGGCCATCGGCACGTTGTAAGCCTGGTTGCCGCCGTCCATCTGCGCCAGAAACCACAACCGCTGCTGGGCAAACGACATTGGCAGCGGCGCATCGCGCGGCACCGGGCATATCGCCGGCAGCTCGCTGCGCACGGCCTTGGCCAGCACGTCGGCCACCGCAGCCAGCTCCGGGTTGGCGAACAGTTCGCTCAGGCTCAGCTCGACGCCCAGGCGCACGCGCACTTGGGAGACCATGCGCATGGCCAGCAAGGAATGGCCGCCAAGGCTGAAGAAATGGTCGCGACGGCCGACGCGTTCGACCTGCAGCAGCTCGGCCCACACGTGCGCCAGGGCCTGCTCCAGCTCGCCCTCGGGGGCCTCGTAACCCTGCTCGAACAATGCCGAGCGGTCAGGCTGGGGCAATGCCCGGCGGTCGAGTTTGCCATTGGCAGTCAGCGGCAACGCCTGCAGCGCGACGAACGCCACCGGCACCATGTATTCGGGCAAGTGCGCCTGCAACTGGGCACGCAGGCCTTCGGGGGTGAGCGGCTTGACGTCGGCCTGGGCGGTGAAGTAAGCCACCAGCCGTGGCTGGCCGGGCTGGTCCTCGCGGGCCAGCACCACCGCCTCATCGATGCCGGCCAAGGCGCTCAGGCGGCTTTCGATTTCGCCCAGTTCGATGCGTACGCCGCGGATCTTGACCTGGTCGTCGTTGCGCCCCAGGTAGTCCAGGGTGCCGTCGGGCAACCAGCGCACCAGGTCGCCCGTGCGGTACATACGCCCGCCGGCCGTGGCGACGAAGGGGTCGTCAAGGAAGCGCTCGGCGGTCAATGCCGGGCGGTTCAGGTAGCCCCGGGCGACCCCGGCACCGCCAATGTAAAGCTCCCCTGGCACGCCCAGCGCGACAGGTTGCTGATGGGCGTCGAGGACATACAGGCGCGCGTTGTCGACCGGCCGGCCGATGTGCAGCGCCGCGCCGGGCTCCAACACGCCAGAGCTGGCCACCACGGTGGTTTCAGTGGGGCCGTAATTGTTGACCACGGCAAAGCGCAGGGTGCGGTTGAACTGGCGCAGGCGGTCGCCGCCGATCAACAGAGTGCGCAAAGTCGGGTGTTCGAGCTGGTGATTGAAGGCGTATTCGGCCACCGGCGTGGGCAGGAAACTGACGTCCAGCGGCTGTGCCTGCCACCAGGCGAGCATGGCGTCGAGGTCTTCGTTGCCCTGGGATGCTGGCGCCAGGTGCAACGTGGCCCCGGCACACAACGCCGGCCAGACTTCCCAGGCCATGGCATCGAAACCAAAGCCGGCCAGGCTCGACGTGTGCCGGCCAGGGCACAGGTCAAAGGCGCGGCAATGCCAGTCGACCAGGTTGTTGACAGTGCGGTGCTCGACCATCACCCCCTTGGGCTGACCGGTCGAGCCCGAGGTGTAGATCACATAGGCCAGGTTGCTTGCATCCAGGCCGGGCACAAGGGGGTTGCTGTCGCAGGCGGGCCAGCCCGGCTGGTCCAGCAGCAGCACCGGCACCTCGACGGGCCCCAGGCGCGCCTGCAATGCCTGTTGCGTCAGTACCACCACCGGGCCGCTGTCGCTGAGCAGGTAGTGCACGCGCTCATCCGGGTGGGCCGGGTCTACCGGCACGTAGCCCGCCCCTGCCTTGAGCACAGCCAACAAGCCAACCAGCGTCTCCAGGCTGCGCCGGGCGACCACGGCGACACGGTCATCGGGCCGCACCCCCAGGCTGATCAGGTGCTGCGCAAGGGCATTGGCCTGGCGGTTGAGCGCGGCGTAAGTCAGGCACGCGCCGGCGCAGGTGGCGGCAACGTGGTCAGGGTACTGCTCGGCCAGTTGTGCGATGCGCTGGTGCAGCGCCAGCTGCCGTTCGTAGCTGGCCGGGTAATCGTTGAACGTTTCCAGCAGTTCCTGGCGCTCGCTGTCAGGCAGCATGGCAAGCGCCGTGACCGCTGCCTGAGGGGCCTGCAACAGGCCTTCAAGGACCTGCTGCAAATAGCCGCAGACGCGCTGCGCCGGGACCTCGGCACTGGCCAGCAAGGTCAGGCGAAAGCCCTCACCCAGGTCATCGACGCTCAGGGTCAACGGGTAATTGGTGGCCTCGGCGGACTCGACGATGTCGATACCCGCCAGGGCTGCGCGGCGTGGTTGGGTAGTGTCCACCGCGCTGTGACGGTAGTTGAGCAAGGCATTGAACAGCGGCGCCGGCGCTGCCACACCGCTGCAACGCTGGGCCAGCGCCAGAGGCGCGTGTTCGTGGCGCATCAATGCACTCAGCCGCTGGTGGGTGGCGCGAATGGCCGTTGCCAGGTCCTCGCTGCCCAGGTCCACACGTACTGGCAGGGTGTTGATGAAAATCCCCAACGCCCGGTCAGTGGCTTCGGCCCCTTGCAGGCGCCCCATCAGTACCGTGCCGAACACCACCTGCTCACGGCCGGTCAGCCCCCCCAGCACACGCCCCCAGGCCAGGTGGAACACGCTGGCGACGCTCACCCCCAGGCTGCGCGCCAGGGTGCGCAGTTGCTGGCACAGGGCGAGCGGCAGGTCGAGCGAGTGCTCGTTGTGCACTTCGCCAACGCCTTGCACATCCTGGATGCCATACGCCAGAGTCGATTCATCAATGCCCTCCAGCATGTCGCGGAAGAACGCCTCGTGCTCGGCCTCGCTGATCCCCAGCACGGCCTGCGCCACGTAGTTGCGAAACGGCACCGGCGTGCCCAGGCGCTCGCCCTCGCCCGCCAGAAACGCGATCAGTTCGTGGCGCACCACCTCCAGGGCACTGTGGTCCATGGCGATGTGATGAAACTGCAGGGTGGCACTCAATGCGCCATCGGCCTCTGGGGCCTCACGCAGCAGGCGGATCAGCGGCGCCTGGGTCAAGTCGAGCATGCCGCGCTGGGGGTCGCTGGCGGGCAGTGTCGCCACTTGCAGGTCGGCACGGCGCCACACCACCTGTACCGGTGTTTCCAGCCCTTCCCAGTGCACCGAGGTGCGCAGGATATCGTGGCGGGCGATCACCCCGCGCAGGGCCTCGGCGAACGCCTGCAGGCGTGCTTCGCTGGCGAACACGAAACGCGCCTGCATCACGTAAGGGTCGCTGTCGGTGGCGCTGGCATGGTGGAACAACATGCCCTGCTGCAAGGGTGCCAGCGGGTAGATGTCCTGCACATTGGCCGCGCCGCCGGGGATGCAGGCAACGATGCCATCGAGGGTGTCCTGGTCGAGGTCGATCAGGTTGAGCATTTGCGGGGTGATGCGTGTGCAGCCAGGCGCGATCAGGTTTGCCGGCACCTGCACCGCGCCCTGTCTCACGGCCACGTACTCGCCGCGCTCGATCATCGCCACCAGCGCCGGCTTGTGCTCGCGCAGTTGCGCCACCAGTGTGGCGTCGGTCAAGGCCTGGCGGTTGCCCTGGACGGCCAGCTGGCCGTCCTTCAGCGCCAGCTGCACGTTTTTGGCCGTCAGTGTTGCCAGTAGTTGGTTGATGCTCACAGGACGATCTCCATTCTGTCTGTGATGGCTGCGTAGCCTGCCAATGTCGGTTGGTCGAACAGGGCGCGCACATCGGCTTCCAGGCCTTGGTCGCGCAGGCGGGAGGTCAGGGTCACTGCCAGCAGTGAGTGGCCGCCCAGTTCGAAGAAATTGTCGTGGCGACCTACCCGCTCCACGCCCAGCAGTTCGGCCCAGATCGTGGCCAGCAGGGTCTCGGTGTCGCCTTCGGGGGTTTGGTATTCGCGGTGTTGCAGGGCTTCGGCGTCCGGCAGCGGCAAGGCCTTGCGGTCGAGCTTGCCGTTGGGGCTTAGCGGCAGGGCCTCCAAGTGCATGAACAGCGCGGGCACCATGAACGCTGGCAGATGAGCCAGCAGTGCACTGCGCAGGGCTTCCACGGCCTGCTGCTCGCCGGTGTAGTACGCCACCAGACGCTGGTCGCGGGCGATTACAACCGCTTCCTTCACTCCCTCGATGGCGGTCAGGCCGGCCTGGATTTCACCCAGCTCGATGCGCAAGCCATGGATTTTCACCTGGTCGTCGTTGCGGCCCAGGTACTCGATATTGCCATCGCTCAGGTGCCGCGCCAGGTCGCCAGTGCGGTACAGGCGTGCGCCGGGGCGAGTGCTGAACGGGTCGTCGATGAAGCGTTCGGCGGTCAGTTCGGCGCGGTTCAGATAACCACGGGCGACTTGCACGCCGCCGATGAACAGCTCGCCAGCGACGCCTTGCGGTACCGGCTGGCCCAGCGTATCGAGCACGTACAGCGTGGTGTTGGCGATGGGCTTGCCGATTGGGGTGTTGTCCGGCGCCGTCATGCAATGCCAGGCGCTGACGTCCACCGCCGCTTCTGTCGGGCCATACAGGTTATGCAGCTCGACCGTTGGCAACTGCGCGTGGAAACGCCGTACCAGGCTGCCCGGCAAGGCTTCACCGCTGCACAGCACGCGCTTGAGGGCATCTGCCGAAGCGTCGCCATGAGCAAGGAACACATCCAGCATCGATGGCACGAAGTGCAAGGTGGTGACGCCTTCGCTGCGGATCACTTGGCGCAGGTACTCAGGGTCACGATGGCCACCGGGGCGAGCCATGACCAGGCATGCGCCGGTTTGCAGCGGCCAGAGGAACTCCCACACCGACACGTCGAAGCTGAATGGGGTCTTTTGCAAGACAACGTCTTCTGCGCCGAGGTTGTAGGCGTCCTGCATCCACAGCAAGCGGTTAACTACACCGGCGTGCTCGTTCATCACACCCTTCGGCAAGCCGGTGGAGCCAGAGGTGTAGATCACGTAGGCCAGATGACGTGGGGTCAACGTAGGAACTACCGGGTTGCTGGAAGGCTGCGCGTTCCAGGTTGGCCGGTCCAGATCAATAAGCTGGGCCGCCTCCGGTACGTGGCGCGTAGCGCTGTGCACCAGCACCGCCACTGGCGCGCTGTCGCTCAGCATGTGGCGCACGCGCTCGGTCGGGTAATCCGGGTCCACCGGCACATAGGCGCCGCCCGCCTTGAGGATGGCCAACAGGCCAACCACCATCGACAGCCCACGTTCGACGCAGATCGCCACCCGATCATCAGACTTCACGCCCAACGCGATCAAGTGATGCGCCAGGCGGTTGGCCTGTTCATTCAACTCGCGGTAGCTGAGCGTGCCTTCCTCGGCCCGCACTGCAACCGCATCTGGCGTGCGCACCACCTGCGCCTCGATCAGCCCGTGCAAGGTCTGCTCAAGGTCGTAAGCCACCGCGGTGTCATTGAAGTCCACCAACACCCGCTGGCGTTCCTCTGGCGCCAGCACCGGCAAGCGCTGCAATTGCAACTGTGGCGTCTGCTCCAGGGCCTCGACCATCGCCTCCAGCACCTGGTTCATCTGCCCGCAAATACGAGCCGCACCCACTTCGGCCGGGGTCATGGCAACCAGCCGGAAGCCTTCACCCAGGTCGTCCACGTTCAGGCCCAACGGGTAGTTGCTGCGCTCCTGGCTCTCGAGGTTCTCCATACCCTGGGTAGCCTGACGCTGGCTGTCAGTGACCTGCGTACTGTGCCGGTAGTTGAGCATGGCGCTGAACAACGGCAATGGCGCAGCCACACCGCTGCAACGCTGGGCCAAGGCCAAGGACGCGTGCTCATGGGCCAGCAAGGCGCTGAGGCGCTGATGCACGGCCTGCGCACCCTCGCGCAGGCTCACTTCGTTCAGGTCGACCCGCAGCGGCAAGGTGTTGATGAACATGCCCAGCGCCCGCTCGGCGCCTTCGCCGCCTTGCAAACGGCCAAGCAGCACGGTGCCGAACACCACGCGATCCTTGCCGCTGGCAGCCGCCAGCAGGCGTGCCCACGCCAGGTGGAACAGGCTGGCAACGCTGATCCCCAGCTGCCGGCCGTGCTGACGCAGACGTTGTGCCAGGTCGTCCCGCAGCCACAGCTGGGCCTCTTCGATGTCGCGGCCATCGCCTTGTACATCGCTGAGGCCGAACGGCAGGGTCGGTTCGTCGATATCCGCCAACTGCTCGCGGAAGAACGCTTCGTGCTCAGCCTGGCTGATACCCAGCCGCGCCTGGGCTACATAGTTGCGATATGGCACCGGCGCCTGCGCCGGCTCGCCAGCGCCCTGCAGGTAACCGATCAGTTCCTCGCCGACCACCTCCATGGCGGTGTGGTCGAGCACGATGTGGTGGAACTGCAGGGTCGCTTCGATACGTTCCGTACCCGGCTGCTGGGTGTAGCGCAGGCGGATCAGCGGTGCCTGGCCCAGGTCGAGCGTTGCATCGCGCTCATCGCCGCCCGGCATGACCGACAACGGCGCATGCCGCCAGACCACCTGCACGGCTTGCGGCAGGCCCTGCCAAAGCACGGCGGTACGCAGCACGTCATGCCTGGCGATGACCTTGCCCAGCGCTGTGGCAAAGTGGTCCAGGTGCTCGCGGCTGGCAAAGGCGAAGCGCGACTGCAACACATAAGGGTCATGTGCCTGCGCGCTGAGGTGGTGATAGAGAATGCCCTCCTGCAACGGCGCCAACGGGTAGATGTCCTGCACATTGCTGGCGCCGCCCGGCACCTGGGCAACGATGCGCTCGATGGCCGCCTGCTCCAGCGCGATCAGGGGCAGCATGCCCGGGGTGATGTGCTGGCAGCCAGCCGGGATCAGGTTGGCCGGCACCTGCACCTGGCCTCCCTGGCCCAGGGTTGCTGCCAGCGCCGCCACGGTCGGTTGGCCGAACAGCGTGCGCACATCGACTTGCAAGCCTTCCCGGCGCAGGCGCGCGGTCAGGTTCACGGCCAGCAGCGAATGGCCACCCAGCTCGAAGAAGTTGTCGTGCCGGCCCACGCGTTCGACACCCAGCATGTCGGCCCATACTGCCGCGAGGGCAGTTTCCACCTCACCTTGCGGGGCAACGTGGGCCTGGCCTGCGAGCAGGTTCGGGTCGGGGTCGGGCAACGCGTTGCGGTCGAGCTTGCCATGGCTGGTCAACGGCAATGCCGGCAGATGCATGAAGGCCATCGGCACCAGGTGCGCGGGCAGGCTTGCCTGCAACGCCTGGCGCAGTGTGTCCACGGCCACCGGTGCGGTTTCGGTGAACCAGGCCAGCAACCGCTCGCCGCGCACCAGCACCACCGCATCGCCAATACCGGGCTGTGCGGCCAACACGCTTTCGATCTCGCCAAGCTCCACGCGTACACCACGAATCTTCACCTGGTCGTCGTTACGGCCCAGGTAGTCGAGGGTGCCGTCAGCGTTCCAGCGCACCAGGTCACCCGTGCGGTACAGCCGCGCCTCGGGTTGCCCGCTGAACGGGTCGGCGACAAAGCGCTCTGCGGTCAGTTGCGGGCGGTTGAAGTAACCGCGGGCGACCCCCGCCCCGCCAATGTACAACTCGCCCACGGCGCCCACTGGCAGCGGTTGCTGGCGTTCGTCGAGCACATACACCCGGGTGTTGGCGATCGGCATGCCGATATGCAGCGCACCGGCCGCCGCCAACTGCCCGGAGGTGGCAACCACCGTGGCCTCGGTGGGCCCATAGTTGTTGACCAGGGCAAAGCCTGGGTCACGCTCGAACTGGCGCAGGCGATCCCCCCCGACCAGCAGCGTGCGCAAGGTCGGGTGCTGGCGCTCGCGGCGCAGCGCTTGCTCGGCCACCGGCGTTGGCAGGAAGCTGACCGCCAGCGGTTGCGCAAGCCACCAGTCGAGCAGTTCATCGACGTGCTCAGCGGCGATACGCGCAGGCGGCAGGTGCAGCACGGCCCCGGCACACAACGCCGGCCACACCTCCCAGGCCACCGCATCGAAGCCGAAACCGGCCACCGTGCTGGTATGGCTACCGGCGTTCAGGGCAAAGGCCTCGCCGTGCCAATGCACCAGGTTGGCCAGTGTGGCGTGCTCGACCATCACCCCTTTGGGCTGGCCGGTAGAGCCGGAGGTGTAGATCACGTACGCCAGTTGGCGATCATCCAGGCCTGCCACACGCGGGTTGCTGTCGGCTGCGCCCTGCCAGGCATCGCGGTGCAGCTGGACGCAAGGGGTCTCGCCGACCAGCGCCAGGGTGGCGGACTCGACCAGCACCAGTGCCGGTGCGCTGTCTTCGAGCAGGTAGGCGATGCGCTCGGCCGGGTACGCCGGGTCGATCGGCACGTAGGCTGCACCGGCCTTGAGCACGGCCAGCAGTGCCAGCACGCGCTCCAGGGTACGCGGCAAGCACAACGCAACCCGGTCGCCGACCTTTACCCCACGCTCGATCAGGTGGTGGGCGAGGCGGTTGGCGCTGCGGTTCAGCTCGCCATAGCTCAGCACCTGGCCATCCTGCACCAACGCCGCCGCTTGCGGCGTGCGGGCCGCCTGGGCTTCGACCAGGGCGTGCACGGTGAACCCTTTCGGGTAGTCGCGTGCGGTGGTATTGAAGGCTTCCAGCACCTGTCGGCGCGCTGTCGGGTCGAGGATCGACAACGTATCCACCGGTTTGTCCGGCGTTTGGGTCAGGGCCTGCAACAGCTCGATCAGGGCCTGGTTCATCCAGCCGGCGACCCGTTCGGCGCCGATGCCCTCCTGGGCCAGCACGCTCAGGGCAAACCCTTCACCCAGGTCGTCGACACTCAGGGTCAGCGGGTAGTTGCTGCGCTCCTCGCCGCCCAGCAGGCGCACGCCCGGGGTGCCGGTATCGGCCTCGGCAGGTGCCCCAGCCGTGCTGTGACGGTAGTTGAACAAGGCGCTGAACAACGGCGTGGATGCCGCCACGCCACTGCAACGCTGGGCCAATGCCAAGGACGCGTGCTCGTGCGCCAGTAACGCCGAGAGCCGCTGGTGGGTGATGCGCACCGCTTGCGCCACGGGTGCGCAGAGGTCGATGCGCAGCGGCAGGGTATTGATGAACACGCCCAACGCCCGGTCGGCTCCTTCGCCGCCCTGCAAGCGCCCCATCAGTACCGTGCCGAACACCACATCGGTGCGGTTGGCGAGCACCCCGAGCACCCGTGCCCAGGCCAGGTGCGCCAGGCTGGCGGCGCTCACCCCCAGGCGTCGCGCCTGCTCGCGCAGGCCGCGTGCCAAGCTGGCATCGATGGCCAGGCGGGCTTCTTCGATGGCGCGGCCATCCCCCTGCACATCGGCCAGGCCGAACGGCAAGGTCGGCGCGTCGAGGTCGCCCAGCATGTCGCGGAAGAACGCCTCGTGGCCGGCATCGTTGGCCCCCAGGCGCGCCTGGGCGACGTAGGTGCGGTAAGGCACTGGCGCCGGCAAGCGCTCGCCGTGGCCCGCCAGCACCGCCTGCATCTCGCTGGCGATGACTTCCATGGCGGTGTGGTCCAGGGCCAGGTGGTGGAACTGCAACATCGCCACCACACGCTGGTTGGCCGGGTCGTCGGCATGCAGCAGGCGCAACAGCGGTGCACGCGACAGGTCCAGGCGCTGGTGGCGGGCGTCGAAGCGTGCCTGCAAGGCGTCGATCACCGAGCCGGCGGCCAAGCCGTCGATTGCGCACACCTGCATCCGCGCTTCACGCCATACCACCTGCACGGCGTGCTCCAACCCTTCACTGACCACAGCAGTACGCAGGATGTCGTGCCGGTCGATAACCTGCTGCAAGGCACCCGCCCAGCGCTGCAACTGCGCCAGGTTGTCGAACGCCAGGCGCGATTGCAGCAGATACGGATCGCCCTGTGCGGCGCTCAGGTGATGGTACAGGATGCCCTCCTGCAACGGCGCCAGCGGGTAGATCTCCTGCACATTGGCCGCGCCGCCGGGTACGGTGGCGACGATACGGTCGATACTGGCCTGGTCGAGCGTGATCAGGCTGAGCATGTCCGGGGTAATGTGGCGGGCACCTTGCGGCACACGGTTGGCCGGCACCTGCACTTCGCGCCCGCTGCCCACCGCAGCAGCCAAAGCTGCCAGCGTCGGTTGGGCAAACAGCACACGCACATCGGCGCCAAGGCCGGCCTTGCGCATGCGCTCGACCAGGGTCACGGCCAGCAGCGAATGGCCGCCCAGTTCGAAGAAATGGTCGTGGCGGCCGACCTGCGCGACCTTGAGCAGCTCGGCCCAGATCGCTGCCAAGGTGGTTTCGACCTCACCCTGCGGAGCCTCGAACGCACGGTTCAGCACGGCATCACTGCCTGGCTGCGGCAAGGCACGGCGGTCAAGCTTGCCGTTGGCGGTCAGCGGCAGCCCACCCAGGCAGACATAGGCGGCCGGCAGCATGTAGTCCGGCAACTGGCCTTGCAACTGCTGGTGCAGTTCGGCAATGCCTGGGGCAGGCTCACTGGCGGTGAAATAAGCCACCAGGCGCTTGTCGCCCGGCACATCTTCGCGCACCACCACCGCCGTCTCGCGGATCCCGGCGCACGCCCCCAGGCGCGCTTCGATCTCGCCCAGTTCGACACGGAAGCCGCGCAGCTTGATCTGCTGGTCGGCACGGCCCAGGTAGCGCAAGGTACCGTCGGCCTGCCAGCAGGCCAGGTCGCCACTGCGGTACATGCGCGCACCCGGCTCGCGGCTGAACGGGTCGTCGAGGAAGCGTTCGGCGGTCAGCGCGGGCTGGCCGAGGTAACCCAGGGCGACGCCGTCGCCACCGATGTACAGCTCACCGACCGCGCCGACTGGCAACGGCTGCTGACGCGCATCGAGCACATAGCAGCGGCCATTGCCGATCGGTTTGCCGATGGGAATGCTGCCCGCATCGACCGCACGGATGGCGTAGGTGGTACTGAACGTCGTGGCTTCGGTCGGGCCATAGCCATTGAGCAGGTGCGCCGGGGCGCCATGGCGCAATACCCGGTTGACCACGGCCGGGTCCAGTACATCGCCGCCAACTATCAGGTAACGCAGCTTGGCGAAGGCCGGCAGCAAGTCGTCGGCAAACTGGTGGAACAAGCCTGCAGTCAGCCACAGCACCGTCACGCCCTGCTCCAGCAACACCTCACGCAGGGCCTGACGCGACAGCACCTGGTGCTGGTCGATGACCACCACTGCGCCGCCGTTGAGCAGCGGCGCCCAGACTTCCAAGGTGCTGGCGTCGAACGCCGGGTTGGAGGCGAACGCGACGCGGTCCTGGCAGGTGAAGTCGGCGAAGCCGTTGTTGATCACCAGGCGCACGATGGCCCGGTGCGGTACCTGCACGCCCTTGGGGGTGCCGGTAGAGCCGGAGGTATACATGATGTAGGCGGCGCTTTCGGCATCCACCACCAGGCCCGGAGACTGCTGCGGGTAGCCGGCAAGGTCAAGGCGGTCCAGCTCGACGCGCAGGGCGTGGCCCACCGCGTGTTCACTGCTGAGGGTGAGCAACACCCGCGCCTGGCTGTCATCGAGCATGAAAGCCTGGCGTTCGACCGGCGCATTGCTGTCCAGCGGCACGAACACCGCAGCGCACTTGCTGGCCGCCAGTTGCGCCGCCAGCAGTTCGATGCTGCGTGGCAACAACAGCGCAACCCGGTCGCCAGGGCGTACGCCCAGGCCCAACAGGTGATGGGCCAGGCGGTTGGCGTGCTGTTCGAGCTGTGCGTAGCTCCATTGCCGGTCACCGTGCAACACCGCCGGCGCAGTAGGGCTGAGCGCGGCATAGGTGTCGAACAGGGTATGCAGCGCCTGTTCGCGTGGGTAATCGCGGCGGGTGGCGTTGAAGCCTTGAAGCACCCGCTCGCGCTCGGCCGGCGCCAGGCTGCTCACCTGGTGCAAGGCCATGGACGGTGCCTGTGCAAGGGCCTCGGCCAATTGTTCGAGGGCGGTGCTCAGCAACTGGCAGACCTGCGCGCCATCGACCTCTGGCACCGCTTGCACGGTCAGCACAAAGGCGTCGCCCAGGTCGTCGACATTGACCACCAGTGGGTAGTTGCTGCGCTCATGCGCGGCCAGTTGTTCGATACCCTGCCAGGCCTGGCGCAGCTCGGCCTTGGCCGGGGCACTGTGGCGGAAGTTGAGCAGGCTGGTGAACAGCGCCTGGGACGCGGGCACTGCGCTGCAACGCTGGGCCAGGGCCAGCGAAGCTTGCTCGTGGGCCAGCAAACGCGCCAGACGCTGGTGGGTCAGGCGCACGCCCTCGGCCACCGCCATCGCGCCCACGCTCACCCGCAGCGGCAAGGTATTGATGAACATGCCCAGCGCCCGTTCGGCCCCCTCGCCGCCTTGCAGGCGGCCGAGCAGCACGGTGCCGAACACTACCTCTTCGCGCCCGGACAATTGCGCCAGCACCTGCCCCCAGGCCTGGTGCACCAGGCTGGCGACGCTGATACCCAGCACACGGGCCTGCTCACGCAGGCGGCCGGCCAGGGCGCTGTCTAGTGCCAGGCGGCTGTCCAGCACCCGGCTGGTGTCACTGTGCGCATCGCGCAGGCCGAACACGGTGGTAGGTTCGTCGATATCGCCCAGCAGCTCGCCGAACATGGCTTGGTCGGCCTGGGCATCGGCGCCCAGGCGCGCCTGGGCCACGTAGTTGCGGTAAGGCACGCTGGCGTGCGACAGGGCCTGGCCTTGCAGCACCGCGGTGATCTCGGCCACCAGTTGCTCGACAGCCGCATGGTCGAGAATGATGTGGTGAATCAGCAGGGTCGCCTCCACGCGACCTTTGCCTGGGCTTGGCACCAGGCGGATCAAGGGGGCCTGGTTCAGGTCGAGGGTGGTGGTGCCAGCCTGGCCGGCCACTGCAGGCGTGCTGCGCCAGACGACCTGCACGGGTTCGTCCAGGCCCTGCCAGTGGATGCTGGTGCGCAGGATATCGTGGCGGGCAATGACCTGATCCAACGCCGCGGCGAAGGCATCGAGTTCGGCCTGCCCCGGGAACGCAAAGCGCGCTTGCAGCACATAGGGGTCGGCGCCCTCGCTGGCGAGGTGGTGGTAGAGGATACCTTGTTGCAGCGGGGCCAGGCCGTAGATGTCCTGGACATTGGCCACGCCCCCTGGGATCTGCCCGACCAGGGTGTCGATGGCCGCCTGGGACAGCTCGGCGAGCGGCAGCATGTCCGGGGTTATGCGGGTGCCATCTATCGGGATGCGGTTGGCCGGCACGCTCACGCCGGTTTCACCGCCGATGGCGGCGGCCAACGCAGCCAGGGTCGGCTGGCCGAACAGCACGCGGATATCGGCATGCAGGCCTTGCTGACGCAGGCGCGAGGTGAGGCTGACTGCCAGCAGCGAATGGCCGCCCAGTTCGAAGAAGTTGTCGTGGCGCCCTACCCGTTCCACGCCCAGCAGTTCGGCCCAGATCGCAGCCAGCAGGGTTTCGGTGTCGCCTTCGGGGGCTTGGTACTCGCGGTTTTGCAGGGCTTCGGCGTCTGGCAGCGGCAGGGCCTTGCGGTCGAGTTTGCCGTTGGGGCTCAGCGGCAGCGCCGGCAGGTGCATGAACAGCGCGGGCACCATGAACGCTGGCAGATGAGCCAGCAGTGCACTGCGCAGGGCTTCCACGGCCTGCTGCTCGCCGGTGTAGTACGCCACCAGACGCTGGTCGCGGGCGATAACGACCGCTTCCTTGACGCCGTCGATGGCGGTGAGCCCGGCCTGGATTTCACCCAGCTCGATGCGCAGGCCATGGATCTTCACCTGGTCGTCGTTGCGGCCCAGGTACTCGATATTGCCATCGCTCAGGTGCCGCGCCAGGTCGCCGGTGCGGTACAGGCGTGCGCCGGGGCGAGTGCTGAACGGGTCGTCGATGAAGCGTTCGGCGGTCAGTTCGGCGCGGTTGAGGTAGCCACGGGCGACTTGCACGCCGCCGATGAACAGCTCGCCAGCGACACCTTGCGGTACTGGCTGGCCCAGCGTATCGAGCACGTACAGCGTGGTGTTGGCGATGGGCTTGCCGATCGGGGTGTTGTCCGGCGCCGTCATGCAATGCCAGGCGCTGACGTCCACTGCTGCTTCGGTCGGGCCGTAAAGGTTATGCAGCTCGACCGTTGGCAACTGCGCGTGGAAGCGCCGTACCAGGCTGCCCGGCAAGGCTTCACCGCTGCACAGCACGCGCTTGAGAGCATCTGCCGAAGCATCGCCGTGGGCCAGGAACACATCCAGCATCGATGGCACGAAGTGCAAGGTGGTGACGCCTTCGCTGCGGATCACTTGGCGCAGGTACTCAGGGTCACGATGGCCACCGGGGCGAGCCATGACCAGGCGTGCGCCGGTTTGCAGCGGCCAGAGGAACTCCCACACCGACACGTCGAAGCTGAATGGGGTCTTTTGCAAGACCACATCGTCTGCGCCGAGGTTGTAGGCGTCCTGCATCCACAGCAGACGGTTGACCACACCGGCGTGCTCGTTCATCACCCCCTTCGGCAAGCCGGTGGAGCCAGAGGTGTAGATCACGTAGGCCAGATGACGCGGGGTCAACGTAGGAACTACCGGGTTGCTGGAAGGCTGCGCATTCCAGGTTGGCTGGTCCAGATCAATAAGCTGGGCCGCCTCCGGTACGTGGCGCGTAGCGCTGTGCACCAGCACCGCCACCGGCGCGCTGTCGCTCAGCATGTGGCGCACGCGCTCGGTCGGGTAATCCGGGTCCACCGGCACATAGGCGCCGCCCGCCTTGAGGATGGCCAACAGGCCAACCACCATCGACAGCCCACGTTCGACGCAGATCGCCACCCGATCATCAGACTTCACGCCCAACGCGATCAAGTGATGCGCCAGGCGGTTGGCCTGTTCATTCAACTCGCGGTAGCTGAGCGTGCCTTCCTCGGCCCGCACTGCAACCGCATCTGGCGTGCGCACCACCTGCGCCTCGATCAGCCCATGCAGGGTCTGCTCAAGGTCGTACGCCGCCGCCGTGTCATTGAAGCCCTGCAGCACTCGCTGGCGCTCCTCTGGCTCCAGCACCGGCAAGCGCTGCAATTGCAACTGTGGCGTCTGTTCCAGCGCCTCGACCATCGCCTCCAGCACTTGGTTCATCTGCCCGCAAATACGTGCCGCGCCCACTTCTGCCAGGGTCGTGGCAACCAGGCGGAAGCCTTCACCCAGGTCATCCACGTTCAGGCTCAGCGGGTAGTTGGTACGCTCCTGGCCTTCCAACACCTCGATGCCTTGCCATGCCTGACGCTGCTCGGCGCTGGTTTCAGCGCCATGGCGGTAGTTGAGCATGGCGCTGAACAGTGGCAATGGCGCAGCCACACCGCTGCAACGCTGGGCCAACGCCAAGGACGCGTGCTCGTGGGCCAGCAGTGCGCTGAGGCGCTGGTGCACGGCCTGCGCGCCCTCGCGCACGCTCACCTCGTTAAGGTCGACGCGTAGCGGCAGGGTATTGATGAACATGCCCAGCGCCCGCTCGGCGCCTTCGCCTCCTTGTAAACGGCCAAGCAGCACGGTACCGAACACCACGCAGTCCTTGCCACTGGCAGCCGCCAGCAGGCGTGCCCATGCCAGGTGGAACAGACTGGCGACACTGATGCCAAGCTGCCGCGCCTGGCCTCGCAGCCCTGCGGCCAGCTCGGCCGACAGCGCCAGCTTGGCCTCGTGCATGTCGCGGCCATCGCCTTGCACATCGCTGAGGTCGAACGGCAAGGTCGGCTCATCGATATCGGCAAGTTGTTCGCGGAAGAACCGCTCATGCTCGGCCGGGCTGATGCCCAGGCGCGCCTGGGCCACATAGTTGCGATACGGCACCGGGGTGGCCACCGGCGGCGTGCCGTGCAGGAAGCCGATCAGCTCTTCGCCGACCACCTCCAGGGCCGTGTGGTCGAGGACGATGTGGTGGAACTGCAAGGTGGCTTCGATCTGCTCGGTGCCAGGCACTTGACGATGCAGCAGACGGATCAGCGGCGCCTGGCTCAGGTCCAGGCCGCTCGCGCCTGCGTCGAGGTGCAACAGCTGCAGCGGCGCATGGCGCCAGACCACCTGCACGGCTTGTGGCAGGCCATCCCAGAGCACGGCGGTACGCAGCACATCATGGCGGGCGATGACCTGGTCCAGCGCGCTGGCGAAGGCTTGCAAGCGCTCCAGGCTGGCAAAGCGCAGCCGTGAATACAGCACGTAAGGATCGTGCTCGGCGCTCAGGTGATGGTAGAGAATGCCTTCCTGCAGGGGCGCCAGGGGGTAGATATCCTGCACATTGGCGGCACCGCCCGGCACGCTCGCAACGATGCGGTCGAGCGCCGTTTGGTCGAGTTCGATCAGGCTGAGCAGGTCTGGGGTGATACGCGGGCAGTCGGCAGGGATACGGTTTGCAGGCACCACTACTTGCTGATTACGCCCCAGTGTCGCGGCCAAGGCCGCAACCGTTGGTTGACCGAACAGGGTGCGCACATCGACTTGCAGGCCCTCCAGCCGCAGCCGTGCAGTCAGGCTGACCGCCAGCAGCGAATGGCCACCGAGTTCGAAGAAGTTGTCGTGCCGGCCTACCTGCTGCACGCCGAGCAGTTCGGCCCACAATCGAGCCAGCAGGGTTTCGGTTTCACCGAGCGGGGCCTCGTACAGGCGCTCATGCAATGCACCGTCCGGGGCAGGCAGCGCGTTGCGGTCGAGTTTGCCATTCGGCGTCAAAGGCAGGTGGTCGAGGTGGATGTACTGCGCCGGCAGCATGTATTCCGGTAGATGCATCAGCAACGCTTTGCGCAGGCCGTCTGCCGCCTGCGGCTCACCGGTGAGGTAGGCCACCAGGCGCGCGCCACTGACTGGGGCATCGAAGGCCAGCACCACTGCCTCGCGTACGCCGGGAATACGCACCAGGCAGGCTTCGATCTCACCCGGTTCGATGCGCAGGCCGCGAATCTTCACCTGGTGATCGTTGCGGCCTAGGAAGACCAGGTTACCGTCCTGGCACTGGCGCACCAAGTCACCGCTGCGGTACAGGCGCTCGCCGTCGACGAAGGGGCTGGCGATGAAACGCTCGGCCTGTTGCGCTGGCAAGCCCAGGTAACCACGGGCCACGCCGGCGCCACCGATGTGCAGGTGGCCGACCACGCCCCAGGGCACCGGTTGGTCGTAGGGGTCGAGTACATACAGGCGGGTATTGTCGATGGCGGTGCCAATCGGCAATGCCCCTTGCGGCAGCTCGGCGCCCGGCTCCAGCGTCCAGGCACTGCAATCGACGGTGGTCTCGGTCGGCCCATAAACGTTATGCAGGCGCACACCCGGCAGGCGCTGACGCACCTGGGCGGCCAGGGCTTCGGTCAACTCGCCGCCACCGCAGACGATATCGCTGAGGCGGGTGCAGCGGCTGCTGGCGGGAGTTTCGAGGAACTGCTGCAGCAACGCCGGCACGAATTGCACCACGCTGACCTGCTGCGCCTCGATCAGTTGCGCGAGGTACTGCGGGTCGCGCTGGCCGTCCGGGCGTGCCAGCACCAGGCGCAGGCCGCTGCACAGTGGCCAGAACAGCTCCCACACCGAGGCATCGAAGCTGACCGGGGTTTTGTGCAGCACCGCGCCGTCACCCGCCGGCTGGCAAAGGCGCTGGCTCCAGCGCACCAGGTTGACCACGTTGCGGTGCTCGACCATGACCCCTTTGGGCAGGCCCGTGGAGCCTGAGGTGTAGATCACATAAGCCAGATGCCGAGCGTTCAGCGCAGGCACGCGTGGGTTGCTGATCGGTTGGGCGTGCCAGCAAGGCTGGTCGAGGTCGACCAGGGGCGCTTGGGCGCCGTGCGCGGCCTCGCGGGTGGCGCTGTGCACCAGCACCGCCAGCGGCGCACTGTCCACCAGCATGTGGCGAATGCGTTCGGCCGGGTAACCCGGGTCGACCGGCACATAGGCACCGCCCGCCTTGAGGATGGCCAGCAAGCCGACCACCATCGACAAACCACGCTCGACGCAGATCGCCACACGGTCATCGGGTTTTACCCCTAGGCCGATCAGGTGATGGGCCAGGCGATTGGCCTGCTCGTCGAGCTGGCGATAGCTCAGTTCGCCCTCCTCGGCGGCCAGGGCAATGGCATTCGGCGTGCGCCTCACCTGCGCCTCGAACAGCGCGTGCAACGGTTGCTCCGCAGCGTCGGGCCGCTGCGTGGCGTTGGCCAGCAGTTGCTGGCGTTCATTCGGTGTCAATACTGGCAGCTGCTGCACTAGCGTGTGGGGCGCATGCTCAAGGGCATCCAGCAAACCGACCAACACCTGCAACAGTTGCTCGCAGACGCGCTGCGCGCCGATCTGGGCGCTGACCTGGGCGGTCAGGCGCAGGCCGTCGCCCAGGTCGTCGACGTTGACACTCAGCGGGTAGTTGCCGTGCCCGCCGCTGGGCAGGGCCTCGATGCCTTCCAGGGCTTCGCGCTGCGCTTGCTGTTCGGGCTGGCTGGCGCCGTGGCGGTAGTTGAGCATGGCACTGAACAAAGGTGTCGGCGCGGCCACACCGCTGCAGCGCTGGGCCAGGGCCAGCGAGGCATGCTCGTGCACCAGCAGCGCACTCAGCCGCTGATGGGCCAGGCGCACACCGGCTTGCACACCCAGCCCCAGCAGGTCCAAGCGCAGCGGCAGGGTATTGATGAACATGCCCAGGCCGCGGTCGGCCCCCGCACCGCCTTGCAGGCGGCCGAGCAGCACGGTGCCGAATACCACGCGGTCCTGGCCACTGGTGGCGGCCACCAGCCGCGCCCAGGCCAGGTGCAGCACGCTGGCGGCGCTTACGCCCAGCTGCTGCGCCTGGCGGCGCAGGCGCCGGTATTGCTCGCTGTGCAGCTGCACGGTGGCCAGTTCGAAGGCACTGGCCTGGCCCTGCAGGTCGAGCAGGCCATAGGGCAAGGTCGGCGCGTCGATGTCAGCCAGTTCGGCGCGGAAGAACGCTTCGTGTTCGGCCTCGCTGATGGCCAGGCGGGCCTGGGCCACATAGTTGCGGTAGGGCACGGCCGGCTGGCTGGGCTGTTGCCCGCGCAGGTGATCGCGGATCTCCGCAAGCACCACTTTCATGGCCGTATGGTCAAGGGCGATGTGGTGGAATTGCAGGGTGGCCTCGATGCGTTCCGCGCCCGGCTGCGGGTTCGCCAGCAGGCGCATCAATGGGGCCTGGCTGAGGTCAATTCGGCCAGCCTGTTCGGTGCGCTCAACCAGCACCGACCCTGGCACGCTGCGCCAGACCACCTGGGCTGGCTGCGCCAGGCCGTCCCACAGCACGGCGGTGCGCAGGATATCGTGGCGGGCGATGACCTGGTCCAGGGCAGCGGCGAACGCGTGCAGGCGGGCCTGGCTGTCGAATGCCACGCGCCATTGCAGCAGGTACGGGTCTTGGTCGGCGGCGCTCAGGTGATGGTAGAGAATGCCTTCTTGCAGCGGTGCCAGCGGGTAGATGTCCTGCACGTTGGCGGCGCCACCCGGCACCGTGGCGACAATGCGCTCGATGGCGGCGGCGTCCAGGGCCAGCAACGGCAGCATGGCCGGGGTGATGTGGGTGCAGCCCTCTGCAATGCAGTAGTCCGGCACGCTTACCTGGCGGCCATTGCCCAGTGCGGCCGCCAGTGCGGCCACGGTCGGTTGGCCGAACAGCACCCGCACGTCGGTAGGCAGGCCTTGTTGGCGCAGGCGTTCGATCAGGGCCACTGCCAGCAACGAGTGGCCGCCCAGTTCGAAGAAATTGTCATGCCGCCCTACCCGCTCCACGCCCAGCACCTCGGCCCAGACGCTGGCCATGGCCGCTTCGGTCTCGCCGACGGGCGCCTCGTAACCCCGGCTGACCCAATCGGCGGTATCCGGTTCGGGCAGGGCACGGCGGTCCAGCTTGCCGTGGCTGGTCAGCGGCCACTCCTCCACACGGATAAACGCTTGCGGCAGCATGTGCCCCGGCAAGCTGGCCTGCAGCGCTTGACGCACAGCGTCGATCACCACCGGTGCGGACTCGGTGAACCAGGCCAGCAAGCGCTCGCCCCGCACCAGCACCACGGCATCGGCAATACCCGTCTGTGCGGCCAGGGCGGCTTCGATTTCACCCAACTCCACGCGCATGCCGCGAATCTTCACCTGGTCGTCGTTGCGGCCGAGGTAATCGAGGGTGCCATCGGCGTTCCAGCGCACCAGGTCGCCGCTGCGGTACATGCGCGCGCCAGGCTTGCGGCTGAACGGGTCGGCGAAAAAGCGCTGCTCGGTCAGTTCAGGGCGATTGAAGTACCCCCGCGCCACCTGCGCACCGCCGATGTACAGCTCGCCCACAACGCCCACCGGCACCGCTTGGCGACGCGCGTCGAGCACGTAGACGCGGGTATTGGCGATGGGCTTGCCGATGTGCAACGCAGCGCCGGGCTGCACCTGCCCAGAGGTGGCGACCACCGTGGTCTCGGTCGGCCCGTAGTTGTTGACCAGGGCAAAGCCTGGGTCACGCTCGAACTGACGCAGGCGGTCGCCACCTATCAGCAAGGTGCGCAAGGTCGGGTGTTGGCGTTCGCGGCGCAGCGCCAGCTCGGCCACGGGCGTGGGCAGGAAGCTGACGGTCAGTGGCTGTTCGAGCCACCAGTCAAGCAGCGCTTCGACATGTTCATTGCCGATGTGCGCAGGTGGCAGGTGCAGCGTGGCACCGGCACACAATGCCGGCCAGACCTCCCAGGCCATTGCGTCAAAACCGAAGCCCGCGACGCTTGAAGTACGTGTACCGGTCTCCAGCGCAAAGGCCTGGCAGTGCCAGTGCACCAGGTTGGCCAGGGTATGGTGTTCGATCATCACCCCTTTGGGCTGGCCGGTGGAGCCAGAGGTGTAGACCAGGTAGGCCAACTGGTGAGCATCCAACCCGGGCACGTGCGGATTGCTGTCGAGGGCGTCATCGCTGGCGGCCTGGTCGAGGTTCAGGCGCGGTATGCCAGCAGGCAAGCCGTCGATGGCCGCTTCGCTCAACACCAGGGCGGGCGCGCTGTCGGCCAACAGGTAGGCGATGCGTTCGGCGGGATAGCTTGGGTCCACCGGTACATAGGCGGCCCCGGCCTTGAGCACGGCCAGCAGGCCGATCACCCGCTCGGCGCTACGGCCCAGGCACAACGCCACCCGGTCACCGCAACGCACGCCGCGTGCGATCAGCTGGTGCGCCAGGCGGTTGGCCCGAAGGTTCAGGTCACCATAGCTGAGCGCCATGCCCGGCTGGCTGACTGCCGTGGCATCCGGGGTCGCGGCTGCCCGGGCCTCGACCAGAGCATGCACCGTCAGCCCTTGCGGATAGTGCTGCGCGGTGGCATTGAAGCTGCCCAGCAGTTGCTGGCGAGCTTCATCGTTCAAGATCGATAGGCTGTCGACCGGCGCCTCCTGTCCCTGCTCCAGTGCTTGCAGCAGCTCGGTGACGGCATTGGCCATCCACGTGGCAACCCGCGCCGCACCAATACCCTCGACGGCCAGCACACTGAACGTGAAGCCATCACCCAGGTCGTTGACACTGAGGGTCAGCGGGTAATTGCTGCGCTCCTCGCCCCCGAGCAGGCGCACGCCCTCCCAGATGCCCTCACCGTCACGCGCTGCATCGTCGGCGCTGTGCCGATAGTTGAGCAAGGCGCTGAACAGCGGCGCAGCGGCCGCCACGCCACTGCAGCGCTGGGCCAGGGCCAACGGCGCGTGCTCATGGCCGAGCAAGGCCGACAGGCTACGATGGGTGGCGCGCACGGCGGCACGCATGGCCAGCGTGGTGTCCACCCGCAGCGGCAGGGTGTTGATGAACATGCCCAGCGCCCGATCGGCGCCCTCACCCCCTTGCAGGCGGCCCATCAGCACGGTACCGAAGACCACGTCATGGCGGTTGGCAAGCACCCCCAGTACCCGCGCCCAGGCCAGGTGCATCAGGCTCGCGGCGCTGACACCCAGTTGCCGGGCCTGGGCGCGCAAACCGAGGGCAACCTCGCCGTCCAGGGCCTGGAAGGCCGTTTCGATACCCCGGCCATCGCCCTGCACGTCGGCGAAGCCCAGCGGCAAGGTCGGCTCATCGACATCGGCGAGCATCTCGCGGAAGAACGCCTCGTGGCCGGCCTGATCACCCAGGCGGGCCTGGGCCACATAGTTGCGGTACGGCACCGCGGCTGGCAGCGTGTGCCCCTGGCCAAACAGCAATGCGCGCATTTCGCGGGCGACCACGTCCATGGCCGTGTGGTCGAGGGTGAGGTGGTGGAACAGCAGAATCGCCACCACCTGGTGGTTGGCGGGGTCCAGGCTGTAGTACAGGCGGGTCAGCGGCGCCTGGGTCAGGTCCAGCCGGTGTTGCCGTGCATCGAAACGCGCATGCAACTGCTCGATCCGTGGCCTGCCATCCTCATCAGCCAGGTCATCGATTTCACTGACCACCAGTTCGGCCTTGCGCCAGACCACCTGCAGCGGCTGCGCCAGCCCTTGCCAGAGCACTGCAGTGCGCAGGATGTCATGGCGGTCGATAACCTGTTGCAGGGCACCGACCCAGGCCAGCAGGCGTTCGACACTGTCGAAGGCCAGGCGGGTCTGCAGCAGGTAGGGGTCGCCCTGCTCGGCGCTCAGGTGATGGTAGAGAATGCCCTCCTGCAGGGGTGCCAGCGGGTAGATTTCCTGCACGTTGGCAGCGCCACCCGGCACGCTGGCGACGATGTCGTCGAGGGTCGCCTGCTCCAGGGTGACCAGGCTCAGCATCTGCGGGGTAATCCGTTCAGCGTGCAGCGGCACCCGGTTGGCGGGCACCGTCACTTCGCGGCCGATAGCCGCTGCGCTGGCCAGCGCGGCCAGGGTCGGCTGGGCGAACAGCACACGCACATCGATGAGCAGGCCAGCCTTGCGCAGGCGCTCGACCAGCGTCACCGCCAGCAGCGAGTGGCCGCCCAGTTCGAAGAAGTTGTCGTGCCGCCCTACCCGTTCCACGCCCAGCACATCGGCCCAGATGGCCGCCATCGTGGTTTCGGTCTCATCTTCAGGCGCCTCGAATGCCTGGCCGAACAACTGCGAGGTAGCCGGGTCGGGCAGTGCGCGGCGGTCCAGCTTGCCGTGGCTGGTCAGCGGCAGCTCAGCCAGGCGCAGCAACGCCAGCGGTACCATGTGCGCCGGCAAGCGGGCCTGCAGGGCCTGGCGCAAAGTTTCGATATCCACCGGGGCGGTCTCGGTGAACCAGGCCAGCAGACGCTCGCCCCGCACCAGGACCACGGCCGTGTCGATGCCGGGCTGCGCTGCGAGGGTGGCTTCGATTTCGCCCAGCTCTACCCGCACGCCGCGAATCTTCACCTGGTCGTCGTTGCGGCCGAGGTAATCGAGGGTGCCATCGGCATTCCAGCGCACCCGGTCACCGCTGCGGTACATCCGTGCGTTGGGCTGCGCGCTGAACGGATCGACGAGAAACGCCTGCTCGGTCAACGCCGGGCGGTTGAAGTAGCCACGCGCCACTTGCGCCCCGCCGATGAACAGCTCACCGGTGACGCCGACCGGTACCGGCTGCAGGCCTTCGTCCAGCACATAGACGCGGGTATTGGCGATCGGCCGGCCGATGTGCAGAGGCCCGCCAGGCACCACCTGCCCGGAGGTAGCGACCACGGTGGTTTCGGTCGGCCCGTAGTTGTTGACCAAGGCAAACCCTGGGTCACGCTCGAACTGGCGCAGGCGGTCGCCGCCTACCAGCAAGGTGCGCAGGGTCGGGTGCTGACGTTCGCGGCGCAGGGCCTGCTCGGCCACCGGTGTAGGCAGGAAACTGACCGTCAACGGCTGCGCCAGCCACCAGTCGAGCAGTTCATCGACATGCTCGTTGGCGATGTGCGCAGGCGGCAGGTGCAACGTGGCCCCGGCGCACAGAGCGGGCCAGACTTCCCAGGCCATGGCGTCGAAGCCGAAACCGGCCACGCTGGACGCCTGTGCAGTGGCGTCCAGCGCGAAGGCCTGGCAGTGCCAGTGCACCAGGTTGGCGAGGGTGTGATGCTCGATCATCACACCCTTCGGCTGGCCGGTGGAGCCGGAGGTGTAGACCAGATACGCCAGGTGCTGCGCGTGCAACTCAGGCAACTGAGGGTTGCTGTCGTGCACAGCGATGCTTTGTGCAAGATCCAGGTCGAGGCGCGGCACCCCGGCCGGCAACCCGGTAATAGCAGCCTCGCTCACCACCAGTGCCGGTTCGCTGTCGGCCAGCAGATAGGCAATGCGCTCTGCCGGGTAGGCGGGGTCTACCGGTACATAGGCCGCGCCCGCCTTGAGCACACCCAGCAACGCGACCACGCGCCCGCTGTTGCGCGGCAGGCATAGGGCAACACGGTCGCCCACCTTGACGCCACGCGCGATCAGCTGATGCGCAAGCTGGTTGGCGTGGCGGTTGAGTGCGTCGTAACTCAAAGCCTGGTCACCCTGCAGCAGCGCCACCGCAGCCGGTGCGCGGGCCGCGCGGGCCTCGACCAGGGCGTGGACGGTCTGCCCCTGTGGGTACGCCCCAGCCGTGTGGTTGAACTGTTGCAGCAACTGTTCGCGCTCTGCCAGGGGCAGTGCCTGCAGCCCTTGCATGGGTGCAGTGGGCGCATGTTCCAACGCCTCGACCAGGCTGGCCAGGACCTGCTCGAATTGCGCGCACAAGCGCGCCGCGCCCCATTCGGGCAGGCTCTGTACCGTCAGGCGCAGATCGTCGCCCAAATCATCGACGCTGACGGTCAACGGGTAATCGGTACGTTCCTCGGCGCCGACGATATCGATGCCGTCGGCCACCGGGATGACCTCGGCAGCATCGCCCGCATCGCTGTGGCGGTAATTGAGCAGGGTGTTGAACAGCGGCGCCGGTGCAGCCACGCCGCTGCAGCGCTGGGCCAGGGCCAGGGACGCCTGTTCGTGGCCAAGCAAGGCGCTGAGCCGTCGGTGGGTGGCCAGCAACGCATCACGCACGCCGGTTGCGCCAAGGTCAATACGCAGCGGCAGGCTGTTGATGAACATGCCCAGCGCCTGCTCGCTGCCGTCGCCGGTGGTCATGCGGCCCAGCAGCACACTGCCGAACACCACCTGCTGACGCGCCGAAAGCTGCCCCACCAGCCGGCCGAAGCCCAGGTGCAGCACGCTCGCCGGGCTTACCCCGAGTTGCCGGGCCTGGCTGCGCAGGCGCTGGCTGAGCGCCGGGGCCAGAGTCAGGCGTGCCTGCTCCAGCAGCGCATCGCCTTTGGCTTGCAGGCCGAAGGCCAGTGTCGGCTCATCGATGTGACCCAGCATTTCGCGGAAGAACCCTTCATGGGCCTGCTCATCCAGTGCCTGGCGAGCGGCGGCCAGCACGTTGCGAAACGGCATGGGCGCGGCCAAGTGTTCGGCCTGGCCGGCAAGGTGCGCCTGGATTTCCCGGCGCACGATATCCAGCGCGGTATGGTCCATGACCACATGGTGGAACATCAGCAGTGCCACCCACGTCTCACCTTCGCCCTGCGCGTGCATCAACTGCATCAGCGGCGCCTGGCGCAGGTCGAGGCGGTATTGGCGCGGGTCGAAGCGCGCGCACAACTCGGCCAGCGCCGCGCTACCGGCAACCGGGACGGCTACGCGAACCAGCGTCGCCTGCTGCCAGACCACTTGCACCGGTTGGTCAAGGTACTCCCAGTGCAGCGCGGTGCGCAGGATGTCATGGCGCTGGATCACCCACTGCAGTGCCTCGGCGAAGGCTTCGAGGTGGGCTTTGCTGGCAAAGCGCAGTTGCACCTGCGACAGGTACGGGTCGCCGTCGCTGGCGGACAGGTGGTGGTACAGCATGCCCTGCTGCAGCGGCGCCAGCGGGTAGATGTCCTGAACGTTGGCGGCGCCGCCGGGCACGCTGGCGACGATGCGGTCGATGGCCTGTTGCTCCAGGGCTACCAGCGGCAACATATCGGGGGTGATGCAAAAGGCCGGGCTCAGCCAGTCGTCATCGCGTTCGGCGAGCATCTCCAGCAACGCCGGCTTGTGCCGCGACAGCGCCTCCCACAAGCTATCGTCCAAGGTGTCGTCATCGCCGAGGACGATCAGGTCCTGGTCTTCACGCTGGAGTCGGATTGCACGGGTGGAAAGAGCAGCCATCAGTTCGCTGAAGTGCATCGGTAAGCATCCTGCTTTGCCTGGAAATAGGGATCGTGGACACGCTAAAGGATCGTGACCGGTCGGTCTGACATGGGAAGCGGGGACAATTGCGGATAGCTCCGGGGCCGCTATGCGGCCCCGGTGCTTTCAGATGCGCCTGCGTTTGCCCAGGCTGGGAATGGTGGTCTGCGGTATCACCACCTCGACCTGTTCGAGGCGGGTGCTGGCCGCAAGCCCCGCCAGCGTCGGCTGGCTGAACAAGGTGCGGGCATCCACATGTAGGCCGGCCTGGCGCATGCGTGCCACCAGGCCGACGGCCAGCAGTGAATGGCCACCCAGCTCGAAGAAGTTGTCATCCCGCCCGACTTGCTCGATTTTCAGCACATCGGTCCAGATCTCGGCCAGCGCGGTTTCCAGCTCGCCGCGCGGGGCCTGGTAGGCGCGGCTGATCACCGACTCTGCACCCGGCGCCGGCAGGACCTGGCGGTCGATCTTGCCGTTGTTGCTCAAAGGCAACTGGGCCAAAGCAACGAACGCCTGCGGCACCATGTACTCGGGCATGCGCGCCAACAGGTGACTGCGCAGTACTTCAAGCGCCGGCGCGCTGCTGCCCTCGCGGCAGGTGAAGTAGGCCACCAGGCGCTCTTCGCGCATCAGCACCACGGCCTGGCCGATTGCCGGGTGTGCGGTCAGCGACGCTTCGATCTCGCCAAGCTCCACCCGCAAACCGCGCAGCTTGACCTGGAAGTCGTTGCGGCCGACGAAGTCCAATTCGCCGTCCAGGCGGTAGCGCACCAGGTCGCCGGTGCGATACAGCCGGTCGCCCTCGACAAATGGGCTGGCGATGAAACGCTCGGCCTGCAACGCCGGCAGCCCAAGGTAGCCACGGGCAACGCCGACACCGCCAATGTGCAACTGGCCCACCGCACCCAGCGGCACCGGCCGGTCGTGCGCATCGAGCACATACAGGCGGGTATTGGCGATCGGCCGGCCAATCGGCGGCGCCAGCAGCGGCAGGGGCTCATGGGGCTGCAAGGTCCAGGCGGTGCTGTCTACCGTGGCTTCCGTGGGGCCATAGACGTTGTGTAGGCGCACGTTGGGCAGGCGCTCGCGCACACGCTGCAGCAACGCCAGTGTCAGTTCGCCGCCGCCGCAGAAGATGTCCGTCAGGCTGGTGCAACCCTGGACACCAGGTTCTTCGAGAAACTGATGCAGCAACGCCGGCACGAACTTGATCGTGGTCACCTGGCTGGCCTGGACCCGTTGCACCAGGTACGCAGGGTCACGATGCCCGTCAGGGCGTGCCAGGACCAGGCGCAGGCCGGCGGTCAGCGGCCAGAACAGCTCCCAGACCGAACCGTCGAAACTGAACGGTGCCCGCTGCAGCAAGGCATCGCCCGGGCGTGGCGGGCAGATTCGCGAACCCCAGTGCATCAGGTTGCACAGGCCACGGTGCTCGATCATCACCCCCTTCGGGGTGCCGGTTGACCCCGAGGTGTACATCACATAGGCCAGTTGCGACGGGCCCAGGCCAGCTACCTGCGGGTCAGTTGTCGGGCAGGCGTGCCAGTCGCCACGGTCGAGGTCGAGCACAGGGCCTGACAGTTGGTCGAACAGGCCCTGGGTAGCGCCGTGTACCAGCACCACCGTCGGGGTACTGTCATCAAGCATGAAGCGCAGGCGCTCGGCCGGGTAGCCAGGGTCCAGTGGTACGTAGGCACCGCCCGCCTTGAGCACGCCGAGCAACGCCACCATGAGTGCAGCGCCGCGCTCGACGCACACCGCCACCCGCGCATCCGGGCGTACGCCCAGGCCGATCAGGTGGTGGGCCAGGCGGTTGGCCTGGGCGTTGAGGGCCTGGTAATCGAGGAAACTGTCGTCGGTCTGCAGCGCGATGGCCTGGGGCGTACGCCGCACCTGGGCCTGGAACAGCGCAGGCAAGGTCTGCGTGACCGGGCTTTGCAGGTCTTGCGTGGCGTTGAAACCATGCAGCAAGCGGTGTAGCTCACCTTCAGGCACCGCGCACAACGCCGTCAGGCTCACGCTGCGGCGTTCGGCAAGGGCGCTGCCCAGCTGGCGCAAGGTCGCCAGCAAGTAGTTCAGTACCCGCTGCGCGCCAATCGCTCGCGGCGCACGCACGGCAAGCTGCAGCCCGTCGGCGTGGTCGTCGACCGTCAACACCAGGCCATGGCTCAGGACTTCACTGGCCTCGACCAGTTCCACACCCGGCAGCACCTGCCCGTGCAACACGGCCCCTTGGCGGTAGTTGATCAGGCTGTCGAACAGCGCGGTGCCCGCCGGCAGGCCGCTGCACCGCTGAGCGAGCATCAGCGGTGCGTCCTCGTGGCCGAGCAATGCAGCCAGCCCCGCGTGGGTCTCGCCCAGCGCCTGTTCGACCGAACGATGCTCCAGCTGCACCCGCAACGGCAAACTGTTGATGAACATGCCCAAGGCACGATCAGCGCCTTTGCCCGCCATGCTGCGGCCCAGCAGCACTGTGCCAAGGGTGACTTCATCACGCCCGCCGAGGGTCCCTAGCACCTGGGCCCAGGCCAGGTGCAGCAAGCTGGCGAGGCTCGCCCCCTGATGCCGGGCCTGGGTACGCAACAACCCCGCCAGCGGCGCTTCGACGGCCTGGCTATGGCTGTGCAGATCAAACGCATCCACCGGCTCGCCGCCGAGCCCGGCAATAGGCGCAGGCGGCTCAACGCCGGCCAGTTGCTCGCGAAAGAACGCCTCGTGCCGTGCCTGGCGCTCGGCAGCCGCACTCAGCGCCACATACTCGCGATAGGGCACAGGCGCCGGCAGCTGTTCGCCACGCCCGGCCATGAAGGCTTCGAGCTCGCCCAACAGCACCTGCAGCGAGACGGCATCGTTGACCAGGTGGTGGAAGCGCAGCAAACCCAGCCAGCGCCCGTGCAGGGCATCCTCGGTGCAGGCCAGCGCCATCATCGGTGCCTGGCGCAGGTCCAAGGGCCGATGCTGGGGGTCGTAGTGGCTGCGCAGTTGCCCGGCGATGTTGCCGTCGGGCGCTGTCGTCAGCCAGTTATCGACCGGCAGGCGCGCCTGGCGCCAGACCACCTGTTGGGGCTGTTCGAGCCCCTCCCAGGCCAGGCTGGTACGCAGGATGTCGTGCCGGTCGATCACCTGCTGCAACGCCTCGCCGAAGGCCTGCAACTGCTGGGCGCTGGCAAAGGCGAACAACGCCTGCTGCTGGTAAGGGTCGCGTACATCGGTGACATGGTGGTACAGCAGGCCCTGTTGCAGGGGGGCCAGCGGATAGATTTCCTGCACGTTGCCAGCACCGCCCGGTACCGAGGCGACGATACGGTCGATGGCGGTTTGCGTCAGCACGCTGAGCGTGAGCATGTCAGGCGTGATGCGCTGGCACTGCGGCGCTACCCGGTTGGCCGGTATGCGAACGGCTTCCCCGACCATCACGGATGCGGCGAGGCTGGCCAGGGTCGATTGGCCGAACAGCACCTGCACATCGGCTTGCAGGCCTTGCTGACGCATTCGCTCGATCAGTTGCACGGCCAGCAGCGAATGGCCGCCCAGCTCGAAAAAGTGATCCTGGCGCCCTACCCGCTCGACCTGCAGCAATTCAGCCCAAAGCACGGCCAGGCGTTGCTCGACTTCACCAATGGGCACCTCATGTTCGCGGCGCACCTTGGCGGCTTCGTCCGCAGTCGGCAAGGCGCGGCGGTCGAGCTTGCCATTGGCGGTCAGCGGCCAGGCCGCCAGGTTGACATAGGCCACCGGCAGCAAAGCCGCTGGCAGGCGTTCGCGCAGGTGTTCATGCAGTGCCCGCGGTGTTACCGCCAACTGGCCGATGTACCACGCTTGCAGTTGGCCTTCGCGCAGCATCACCACGCACTCGCGTACCGCCGCATGGCTGGCCAGGGCGGCCTCGATTTCGGCCAGCTCAACCCGGACACCGCGGATTTTCACCTGGTCGTCGTTACGCCCGAGGTATTCCAGGGTGCCGTCGGGCAGCCAGCGCACGAGGTCGCCGGTGCGGTACATCCGCGCCCGTGGCAGCGTGCTGAACGGGTCGTCGAGAAAGCGCTCGGCGCTCATCTGCGGCCGCTTGAGGTAACCCCGGGCAACCCCCTTGCCGCCCACATACAGCTCGCCCGGGGCCCCGATGGGCAACAGGCGGCGCTGCTCGTCGAGCACGTACAACTGCGTGTTGGCCACCGGCCCGCCGATATGCAGCGGGCCACCTGCCGTCACCTCGCCCGAGGTCGCCACCACCGTGGCTTCGGTGGGGCCGTAGTTGTTGATGACCCGGTAGCGCCGCTCGCGGGCCATGCGCCGCAGGCGGTCGCCGCCAATCAGCAGGGTCTGCAAGGTGGGGTGTAGCTCACCTTGGGCGAAGGCATGCTCGGCCACCGGCGTGGGCAGGAAGCTGACATCCAGCGGCTGGGCGCGCCACCAGCGGAGCAAGGCATCGATGTCTTCGGCACCGTCACGCACGGGTGCCAGGTGCAGGGTCGCGCCGCTGCACAGGGCCGGCCATACCTCCCAGGCCATGGCGTCGAAGCCGAAGCCGGCCAGGCTCGACTGATGGCGGCCTGGGCCCAGCTCGAACGCACTGCAGTGCCAGTCGATCAGGTTGGCCAGCATGTGGTGCTCGACCATCACGCCTTTAGGCTGCCCTGTGGAGCCGGAGGTATAGATGACGTAAGCCAGATCGCTGGGCAGCGGCTGCGCAGGCCGGGCCAGGGCGGCGGGCGGCGCGTTCCAGTCCCAGCGATCCAGCTCGATCTGCGCCAGACCATGCGCGGGAAGGCGATCACACAGCCATGACTGGGTCAACACGACGTCTGGCTCGCTGTCGTCCAGCAGGTAGGCCAGGCGTTCCTGCGGGTGGGCCGGGTCGATCGGCACGTAGGCGGCACCGGCCTTGAGCACGGCCAACAGGCCGACCAGGGTGTCCAGGCCGCGTTGGGCGACCACCGCCACGCGCCGGTCAGGCTTGGCACCCAGGCTCGCCAGGTGCTGGGCCAGCGCGTCGGCGCGGCGGTCGAGCTCGCCGTAGCTCAGGCTCTGGCCATCCTGAAGCGCTGCCAAGGCCTTCGGCGTGGCCTTGGCCTGGGCCTCGATACGACGATGAATCAACGCCTCGCCATTGTCGGGCCCTCGTTGCGCCGTGGCATTCCACTGCCGCAGGCGGGCGTGCTCGCTGGCGGTCAGCAGGTCAAAGGACGCGATACTTTGCTCCGGTTGTTCCAGGCCTTGCTCAAGGACGTGCAACAGGCGCTCGGCCAGCGCCGTAGCGTCCTGTTCACTGAACCAGGCGCGGTTGTGCACCAGGTGCAGGCGAGCGCTGTCACGTTGGCTGTTGCAGCGCAGGTGAATGCTCAACGGGGTGGGTTCATGGCCATTGCAAACCATCACGGTGTGGCCAGGCACGTCACCGAAACGCAGGTCGTTGCCATCCTCTTCGAACGACACCATCAGTTCGAACAGCTGTGGCCGTTCTTCACGCAATGCACCGAGGCTGCGGTTGAGTTCGCTGAGGGCGAAACGCTGGTGGCGGAAGTCCTGCTTGAGCGCATCGCGTATCCCCTGCACCAGCGCCGCGAAGGTGCGCTCGCGGCCAAAGTCCATGCGCAACGCGCTGACTTGGGTAAACAGCCCCAGGGTCGACTTGAACTGCGCGTTGCCGCGGTTGCGCACCGGCAAACCGACCACCCACTCGTCACGCTGCCAGGTGCGTGCGCTGCACACATGCAGGGCGGCCAGCAGTACATGAAATGGCGAGGCCTGCAGCGTGCTTCCCAGCGCTCGCATACGTGCCAGCAAACGGGTATCGAATGGCTGTTCGAGCACTGCGCTGGGCGGCGAAAGGTGTATCGCGTTACGCTCGCGCGGCGCCAGCAAGGCGTCCGGCAATTGCTGGTATTTAGCCAGCCAATAATCGCGGTCGCGGTCGTGCCGTGGCGAACCCTGGTACTGGGCATCGTCCTCGATGAACGCCCGATAGGACGGTGCGCCGCTCGGCAGGGGCAGCCCCTGTTCGAGCAGGTTGTAGTATTCGGCGATCTGCTTGAACCACTGGTCCACCCCCCAACCGTCGAGGACCAGGTGGTGGGCCTGTACGGCAAACAGGTAGCGCTGCTCGCCCAGGCGAATCAGTGTGGTGCCCCAAAGCGGGCTGGCATCCAGGCGATAGGGCGTCTGCATCCGGGCTTGCAGCAGGGCCTGGGCTGCCGCCCACGGCGCCTCTGCATCGCGCACATCGTGCCGCACCAGTTCCACTTCCAGGGTGGGGGCAAAGTACTGCCGCGCCATCCCCCCCTGTGTCACCAGCACAGTACGCAGGCCGTCATGCTGGGCAACCAGGTGCGCCAGTGCCTGGCGCAGCCGCGCGGCATCCACCCCGCCGTTCATTTCGACATAGGCGCCGATGTTGTACAGCGGCGAGTCGCCGTGGCTGATCTGGTCCAACCAGATGTCGCGCTGGGCAACGCTCAGGGCAAAGGTTTCGGCGGCAGGCATGAGTCGGCAGGTCCTTCTGATTGATCATCCGCGGATTCAAGCACCCCGCCCCCAGGCTGTATGGCCCCCGAAACCCGGACACACGCTGGACCTGTAGAAGCCTGCTGAAAAACATGTAGGAGATTTGCTACAGCATCTACCCGGTATTGCCTACACCCGAAACTATCGGCATGGAACAGGCCTGGATCGCCACGCTTCTGGCGTCAATTGGCTGGCCAAGCCCTCATTCGCCAGTACCGACACCGTCCGTGCCCCTGCCCACCTGATCCGCAATCGGTGGCACTTTCTGTCCCTGTTTTCCACTACAGACGCAGCACCCCGGCCGGGCTTGAATACCGCCACTCCCACCTACCCCCCAGAGGACTCGACCGCGAGACCACCCGCCGCAAAGCTTAGAATCAAGGAAGACAATGATATGAAGCTGACCGACAGCCTCGAACACCGCCCCGACCCGCAGTTGTATCTGCAACTGGGCGAACTGATCGCCAGTACCGGCGCCGAGCGCTTCGCCGACCAGATGTTGCATCTGGTCAATGCCCAGGTGCCGGTCCACAGGCTCGACCTCAGTGAATGGACCCTTGACCCACGCCAGGCCAGCGTCAGCCGCATCAGGGTACTGGGCAGTGCCGGCCCTGCCCCTGAACTGCCCAACGTCAACAACCTGCGCCACCCGCTGCTGCAAAGCATCATGCAGATGAAGGACCCGCTGCTGATCGAATTCAAAGCCCCACAACACGCAGGGCAGCCTCGCCAGAGTGCCCACCAGTGCAACCTGGTGTCCTGCAGCGGTGTGCAGCGCTGGGTCATCTGCTTTCATCGCTTGCCCAGCCAGCGTGGCTTTTCGCTGGCTGAACTGTCGCAACTGAAAAGCCTGTCTGACACTTTGCTGCCGCTGGTCGAGCACCACGGCCAGTTGCTGCGCCAAGGGGGGGCACGGCATGCCGGCTCGCCGCTGGCCGATTTGCCAGCAGGCTCGTTGCGCCATTCGTTTGGCGAGCGCCTGGTGCAGGAAGCCGTGAGGCTGTCGACCCGGGAACAGGAGGTCTGCCTGGGCCTGCTGACCGGCGGCACGGTGCCGGAAATGGCGCAGCGGCTGAACGTGAAAAACAGCTCGATCGAAACTTACCTCAAGCGCGCCACCGCCAAGCTGGGGGTCAGTGGCCGCCATGGCCTGACCAAATGGATGGCCGGCGCCTGACTCTGCGAGACACACCGATGCCCCGATCTAGCCTTATCCTGTGCGCTGCGCTGTTGTGTGGCTGTTCGCTGGCCCCTGACTACCAGCGCCCAGGCGCAGCGGTGGCCGCGCACTACCCACAAGGGCCTGCCTATCAAGGCGATGTGCAGGCGCACCCGGCCGTCGATGACTGGCGCCAAGTGTTCCAGGACCCGGTATTGCGCCAATTGATCGACAACGCCTTGGCCAATAACCGCGACCTGCGCAGTGCAGCGCTTAATGTCGAGGCCTACCGTGCCCAGTACCGCATTCAGCGCGCCGAGCTGTTGCCCAAGGTCTCCGCCAATGGGCAGGGGCAGCGTCAGTACCTGCCGCGGCGCATGACCGGCACCGATCAGGGCATGATCAGCTCCACCTATGCGGCGACCTTGGGCGTGAGCGCCTACGAGCTCGACCTGTTCGGCCGCCTGCGCAGCCTCAGTGACCAAGCGCTGCTGACCTACCTGGCCAGCGACCAGGCCCGGCGCAGCACCCAGTTGAGCCTGGTGGCCAGCGTCGCCAGCGTGTACCTGACCTGGCGTGCCGACCAGGAGCTGCTGGCCCTGGCCAACGACACCCTGGTAGCGGACGAGCGCAGCCTGCGCCTGACCGTCAACCAGCGCCGCGCGGGTACTGTTTCGGCTCTGGACCAGATCCAGGCACGTACCAGCGTCGACAGCACGCGCGCGGCCGTGGCCCGTTACAAACGCCAGGTGGCCCAGGACCTCAACCAACTGACGCTACTGGTGGGTGCCCCTGTGGCTGCCGACCTCCGCGCCCTGCCCCTGGCCCATGAACAGATCGCCGGCTTGCAAGCCGGCCTGCCCTCCGACCTGCTGCAACGCCGCCCGGACATTGTCCAGGCCGAGTACCAGCTGCGCGCGGCCAATGCCGACATTGGCGCAGCACGTGCGGCGTTTTTCCCCAGTATCAGCCTGACCGCCAATGCCGGCAGCACCAGCCCCGCGCTCAGCGGGCTGTTCGATGCAGGCTCGGGTACCTGGCTGTTCCAGCCGCAGATCAACCTGCCGATCTTCACCGCCGGCAGCCTGCGAGCCAGCCTGGACTACGCCCGGCTGCAGAAGGAGATTCAGGTGGCGCAGTACCAGAAGGCGATCCAGGGCGCCTTCCAGGAAGTGGCGGACGGTTTGGCGGCGCGCGCGACCTACCAGCGGCAGTTGCAGGCCCAGCGCGACTTGGTGGCGTCGAACCAGCGCTACTACGACCTGGCCGAGCACCGTTACCGCATTGGCGTGGACAGCAGCCTGACGTTTCTCGATGCGCAGCGGTCGTTGTTCAGTGCCCAGCAGGGGCTGATCAATGACCGCTTGGCGCAGCTGGTGGCGGAGGTGAATCTGTATGCGGCGTTGGGTGGCGGCTGGCAGGAGGCTGCCGACGCTCACGCTCGCGATGGGGCGCCCGGCAGCGCGTTCGTGGGTCTAAACTGAACAGGGCCAGATCACCAGGCATGAACCGGGGGGCTTCCACACGCGGAGGTGTGAGATGAGCCAGTTCAAACGTTTGTTCGTCATGCTCGGCCCGCAGATGCGTCACACGCCCGCGCTGCAACGTGCGGCGGCCTTGGCCGAGTCTAGCGGTGCATTACTCGATATCAACGTATTCGTCGACGATGTCGACACGTTCGGCTTGATGAGCGACGGCCGGGAACGTGAACGGCTGCTCAGCGATAACCGCCAATGGCTGGCCGATGAAGCCGAGCAACTGGCCGATGCCGGCCGGGATGTGTCCACCGAATTGCTGCTGACCCGCGACCCGTTGGCCAGTGTGATCGAGCGCATCGAACGCCTGGGCTGCGACTTGCTGGTCAAGGATGTGCAGCACGAACCGGTGCTCAAGCGTTTGCTGGTAACCCCCCTGGACTGGCAGTTGCTCAAAGACAGCCCAGTCGCCGTGCACCTGGTCAGCGACATCCGCCTGCCCCTGCCCCGGCAGATCGCCGCCGCAGTAGACCTCAACAGCCATGGCGCAGGCGAGCACCTGGACGAGCAGGTGATTCACAGCGCCCATGCCCTGGCCTTGCAGTGCAACGCCGAGTTGCACCTGTTGCATGTGTGCGACGCAGCCAAAACCCATATCGCCGACTTCGGCGCCGGCACGGTCACCATGCCTGGGTTCGATGGCAGTGTGCGCACCGCGCAACGGGCGTCGTTCAACCGCCTGGGTGACCATCACCAGGTGCCATTGGAGCGCAGGCATTTCGTGGAGGGGCCGGCGATTCGTGCGATTGCCCAGTTCATCAGCCATAGCCGGGTCGATGTAATCGTCATGGGCAGCCATCGGCATGACGCCATGCAGACCTTCCTGGGCGGCACCACGGCGCATGTGCTGGAGCATCCGTTGTGCAACGTGCTGGCGATCAAGGCGGGGGCCTGAGGGTTTTCGTTACCTGCAGGTTGCGCGGCGTAGGAGCGGCCTTGCCGGGGCGGCGAGAGGTGAACTGGCACGGGCGCTCCACTTAAAAAGAATGCATTTGATAATGATTCGTAGTAATTTCGCGACGCTTTGTACCCCTTCCCCTAGCGCCCTACTCCAGGATCGTACCGTCGATGCGTCGCACGTTCGTTTCGCTTTGTGTGCTTCATGCTGTCTCCCCGCTGGCCTGGGCTGAACCCGACTCGCTCAGCGATTCCGCCCAGATTGAACTCCAGGCCTTGAACATCACCGGTACCGCCGACAGTGAACGTGCCGATGGCCCGGTCGTTGGTTACAAGGCGAGCCGTTCGGCTAGCGCCACGCGCACCGACACCGCCCTGCACGAGACCCCGCAGTCGGTCAGCGTGGTACCCAAGGACGTGCTCGAAGACACCGGCGCCACGCGGCTACAGGATGGCCTGGACTACGCCGGCGGTGTAGGCCGCGCCAACAACTTCGGTGGCCAGGGCCTGACCACCTTCACGGTACGTGGCTTTACCACGGGCGAGTTCTACCGCAATGGCTTCCCGATCAACCGCGGCTACCCCAATGCCCCCGACGCCAACACCGTCGAGCGCCTGGAAGTGATCCGCGGCCCGGCCACCAGCCTGTACGGCCGCGGCGACCCCGGTGGGACCTTCAACGTGGTCAGCAAGCAACCGCAGGCTGAACGCAAGGTCACCCTGGGCAGCCAGATCGACGACCAGGGCATGCACCGCGCCACCCTCGACGCCACCGGCGCGCTAAATGAGGAAGGCACCCTCGCCTACCGGCTGAACGTGCTCGGTGAAGGCGGCGAAAGCTTTCGCGATGATGTGCAGAGCGAGCGCTACGACGTGGCGCCCGTGCTCAGCTGGCAGGTCAACGACAGCACCCGGATCGTCTTCGAAGGCGACTTCATGCGCAACAACCACCCGCTCGACCGTGGCCTGACCCGCTATGCCACCCAGACCGGGAGCGCCTCGCGCGACACCTACATCTGGGAGAAAGGCAGCGACAATTTGCTGCACAACGACAACAACATGGCCCAGGTGCGCTTCGAGCACCTGCTCAATGACAACTGGACGCTGGCTGGCGGTTTCCAGTTTCTCGATGGCTCGCTCAAGGGCAACGCGGTTGAAGCCAATGGCGCGCCCGCTGACGGGCGCACCCTGCAGCGCAACTTCAACTACCGCAAGCTGGAATGGACCGACCGTGACTGGCAACTGAACCTCACCGGCCACTTCGATACCGGTGGTTTCAGCCACACGCTGCTGACTGGCATCGAGTACGAGAACTACGACTACAACTCGATCATCCAGCGCTCCTCGGCGGCCTATCCGATCGATATCTACAACCCAGTGCTCGGCCAGCCAAGGCCCGCGCTGACGCGTACCACAACGTGGGACAAGGAAAACCTGCAGACCTGGGCGTTCTTCATCCAGGACCAGGTGGCCCTGACCGAGCGCCTCAAGGCCTTGGCCGGCGTGCGCTTCGAACGCTTCGAGCACGACTACGACGACAAGCTGGTCAACACCCGCGACTTCAGCAAGGGCGAGAATGGCGTGACCCCGCGCTTTGGCCTGATCTACGACCTGACCGACACCGTGGCGGTTTATGCCAATACGGCGCGCTCATTCAAGCCTAACAGTGGCACGCCCGCTGGCAGCGGTGGCTTCGATCCCGAGAAGGGCAAATCCTACGAGCTGGGCGTGAAGTGGGAAGCGCTCGATCGCCAGCTGAGCATTGATGCGGCGGTGTACCACATCGTCAAGGAAAACGTGCTGGCACGCGACCCCAACGACCCCTTGGGTATTTACAGCATCGCAACGGGCGAGGTGCGCAGCCGCGGCCTGGACATCAACATCGCTGGCAATATCACCCCTGAGTGGCGTGTGATGGGTGGCTACGCCTATGTCGATGCCGAAGTGACCAAGGACACCACCGTGCCGACCGGCACCCGCCTGGCCAACATCCCGCGTAACAGCTTCAGCCTGCTGAACACCTACGAGTTCCAGGATGGCCTGGCCAAAGGCCTGGGGCTTGGGGTGGGGGTCAAGTACGTGGATGATCGCGCCGGCCAGACAGCCGCGACGACCTACACCATGGAACGCTACAGCGTGGTCGACCTGCTCAGCTTCTACAAGGTCAATGAACACGTGCGGCTGAACCTGGATGTGAAGAACGTCTTCAACAAGGGGTATGACGAAGGGGCGTTCAATAGCTACGCCTACCCAGGCGCACCGCGCACGGTGCAGGCCGGGGTTTCCTACACGTTCTGACCGCAGCGCAATTGTAGGAGCGGCCTTGCGTCGCTAAAGGGGCGCGTAGCGGCCCCGGGTTTTCGGGTGCCAGCAAGGACGTAGGGGGCCGCTGCGCAGCCCTTTCGCGACGCAAGGCCGCTCCTACAAGGCACCGGCACCGCGGTTAGAACGCCTTGCTGTAGAACAGCGAGTACGACTCGATCCCGTCGTTCGGCTGCTTGATGCCCGCATTCGAGTAGTGCATGGCACGGATGCCTACCTTCTGCGCCCCAGGCAGCTTCAGGCCAAAGCCGATGCGGTCCTCGAAGTTGACCGCAGAACCCAGCCGCTGGTTGCCCACATCCGTCTTGGAAAACGCTGCCAGGCCAATACCGGCCTCGATGTAGGGGGTGTAGGTGAAGCCGCTGAACTCGTAGGTGAACACCGGGCTGAACGACAGCGAGTGCGCGCCGCTGGCGTCGCCGCCCTCCCAATAGGTGTAAGCCGCATCCCAGTAACCGGTCACATAGCCAGTACTGCTTTCCAGCCATTTCTTGTCCCAATCGAACGACAGGCCGATTCGGTAGGTCATGTCGCCTTGGCCGGTGGCACCAACGGCACCGGAAATCTGCGCAGCCTGAGCCAGATTGGCCCCGGCGAAGGCCAGCACTGCAGCGGCCAGCGAAGCAGCGAGACGGGTTTTCATCAATGACATCTCCTGATGGTCTACACGGCAAGTGGGGGCTTGAGCCCCTCGATCTTGTGCGGTGGCCGGCGCATCCAGACCGGTCACACGAGGTAATACTTTTTCGATTATTGTCCAGATAATCAGAAAGTTGAAAGAGCTTTGCCACTATCGGCTAATGCTGATGGCCAACGCCCTGCCCCGTGGCCCGAGCGGGTTCAGTCGTATTCCCCCTCTTCATGCTCCCCTAACAGCCGCCGCTGCCTGGGCGTGGCTTCCTCCAGCACACGAGGGTTGAACTGCCAATGCAGGTACGGTGAAAACTTCTGCGCCACCATGCGCCGGCCGTAATGCACTTGCAGCATGTCGCGCTCGCGCGCCTGCGTGCAGTTGGCGCCGCCGCTGTGCCAGACATCACTGCGAAACAGCAAAGCATCCCCCGCCTTGCACAATACCGGAAGCGCTTCACGCCCTTGCCATTGCACTTCGCCGGCCTGCGGCGGGCGAGCGGCACGATGGCTGCCCGGTACGATCCAGGTCGGCCCGATGCTGTGATCGATATCGCAGAGGTACACCTGCGCAGTCAGAATCTGCATCGGCTGGGTAAAGGTCCCGCGCTCGCTGATCCAGGCCGGCAGTTGCAGGGGCAGATGGTCAAGGTGCAGCGCCATGCCGGGGTAACCGGGGTGGCTACGCCAGGCGGTCTGGCCGATTACGTGGCAGTCCTCGCCAAGCGCGGCCTCTGCCAGGTTGATCAGCGGTGGCAGATCAAGAAACGGCAACCACAGCGAGTTGCGGTTGAACACGCATTTGTAGTGTTCGAGCAGCCCCTGGTAGTCCCAGTGAATCGGCTGCAAGTCATCGATAGCGCAGCGCAGCAGCGCGATGCGCAGGGGTTCGAGCACACCGGGGATCAGCACGAAACCCTGCTCGTCCAACATCTCCAGCTGAAGCGCCAAGCTCATGGCGGTGTGCTCCATTACAGCAGGAGTACAAATGTACCCCTGCCCGCATTTTATCTGTCAACGCCAGTGCAAGTTCACCGTGGCAGGTCCTTTGCCATCCACTACCACCTGTTGCTGGACAGTCTCACCCTCGGCATTGCCGGTGACCTTGTAATGACCCGGTGGTAGCTGCACAAAGAGCAGCGGGCCGACATCGGTAACGCTGAGCACGGGCTGCCCTTGCGCACTTTGAATATCAACAGAGGCACCGCTTTGGAACTTGCCTTGCGCGCCAGTCGAGAGCTCGACGTGCAAGTCATAGCCTTTGGTCTTGCGCAGGGCATTGGCTTCATCCTGGCCGATACCGCCTTGCAGGTAACGCACGCCGTTCTGCTCTTGCGGTTGCAACTGCACGGCCTGCATGTCGATGGGCGCATTGAGGTCGGCGGCTGCCGCCAACGTCCAGGGCATCGCCAGGGTGAGCAGCAGCGCCGCGCCAAGGGCATAGTGATGATTGCGCATGGTATGACCCTCCTTCTGAGGATGGTTTACCTATTATCCGATCATTTGAAGGCACTGGCGTTTGCACTGATGCGTGGTCGTCCAGCCACGTCTACAGCCTCGCGGAGTGCTGCAGCGCGATTGTTCACGGGCTTGTTACTTGCGGTGTTTACGACAGCTATTTTCATAAACAGCCTGGATCAGAAATAACTTGCAAATCACACATTCGCTTACATCCAAACGCTCGACATGACACCAACTATCGGTACATGGTTATTTACCCTGCTTGCACAAACCAATATACGTTCAGTTTACAGCTGAGTGAGACAGTAGGGAATTTCCTACAAACATCTGGCTCAGCATCGCACCACCCAGAGAAACTACTTAGCACGTTGACCTCTATAAACAATGAACGCACGAACGCCACGGTAGGCATTTGATTAATTTTTGGAGCGCGCAGCACGCAATGGACAGGCCCGATGAAGACATACGTCGAAAACAAGCCGATATCGCGCTAAGCAGCGCACACCCGTACGCCTACTTCCAGCTACTGGGACTGATGCACCCGTTGTACGAGGATGTCTCGAACAGCGCCCCCCTGTCCCCAGAGGCCCGGCGCCGATTAAGCAGGCGAGTAGTAGCAGTTAGAAGTTATTCAACACATTATGAAAGAGTTCCTTTATGAAACGACGTCAATTTTTTATGGGTAGCGCGCTTGCATTGGCTTCAACAGCATCTCCTCTGTTCTTAAGAAAACTGGCAGATGCCTCACCACAGCAGAAGGCAGCGAGGCTACCAATAATGCCCACTTGCCCAACGGACGGCGAAGCGATCAAGCTGATCAATGCACAGATGAGTCGTATCGCCGGTGTCCATGCGTGTACCCGTCCATTCCGCCACGCGGGGCCGCGCATAGAAGCAGAGCTGCTGGGAAGCAAGCTTGTGGTACACAATTATGGGCATGGTGGTTCTGGTTGGTCACTCTCCTGGGGTTCAAGTATGCAAGCATTACGCATGGCACAGGCAGCGACGCCTGGGCTGCGTACCCTTGGTGTTATCGGGTGCGGCCCGCTTGGCCTTACTTCTGCGTTATTGGCACAACACGCGGGTCTGTCTGTACGTATATACGCAAAGGCCCTACCACCGAACGTGTCATCCATGGGAGCCACCGGATTATGGTCCCCGGATTCGCGCTTCTGCGACCTGCAACATGAGGCTGACTGGGCGGCACGCTGGAATGAGATGGCTAGAACTTCATTCGATAAGTATCAGCAAACGGCGGGTTTGCCAGGCAGACTAGTCGAATGGTTCAATGGTTATAAACTCTCCGATACACCATTCCCGGTTAAAGACCTCTACGGCTCGCCTCCACAAACAAAAGATGAAGACGAGCCTGAGTATGCTAGGTTTGCAAACGACTTCCTGCCGCCGCAGATAGATCTGCTTCCTGGCGGTCACCCGTTCCCAACCCGATACGCGCGGTGCTGGACCAGCTTGATGTTCAACATCACGCCCTATGCGAGTAAGCTGGTGGCTGATTTCTTGGCCGCTGGTGGAAAGGTTGATATCAGGGCATTCAACCATCCAAACGAGCTGCTGACATTGCCAGAATGCACCTTTATCAACGCTACCGGTTACGGTGCCAAGGCGTTGTTCAATGACGAGACCGTTATTCCTGTGCGCGGGCAAACAGTGCGTTTGATGCCGCAGCCGGAGGTCATCCACGGATTAAGAGCTGAACAGTTTCTCGTCATGCCGCGTCGTGACGGATTGATCGTGCAGAATATGGACGAAACAGGGAACTTCAACAATAGCAACGATGCGCCAGACCTTGTTGAGGCCAAGGCCATTCTTGAGCAAGCTGCAACGTTTATCGCACGCATTGGATAGTTGCATCGCATTGGGTACTGGTCAACTTGCCGCACGCTGCGTCACGTTGAACCGTGGAAGCCGAACCCGCTCGCGTTCTGCATCCCCTGAGCCAGGAGATCTATCAACGTCATGGTGATCCAGCCTGATCGCCAGCGCTTCCCCGGCAGCGTCCATCGTTGAGTCGATCAAACCCAAGGAGAGCGCCTTCGGGTCGTGACAGGCTTCGTATTTCTCGAAGCCCCACCCCCGAGGCCTCCCAAGCTTCCTGAACCCGGCGTGTGCTATACCCCCCCTTCGTTATGGCACCCGAAACATCAACTCAGGCGCCGCTCTTCAAGCAACTTCACAAACATGCTCAAACTCCGCGAAACCGCGCCCCGCCGCCACACCAGCCACGTCTTCAAATAGCGAAAATCCTCCGACATCGGCCAGGCGCTCACCGTGCTGCAACCCGGCATGTTGTCGAGCATGCTGCGCGGCATCATGGCCAGCCCCGCCCCGGCGCTCACGCAGGCCAGCATCCCGTGATAAGACTCCATCTCATGGATCTTGCCCGGCACGGCCTGGTCCTGCACAAACCAGTTCTCGAAATGATGGCGGTACGAGCAGTTGGCGCGAAACGCGTAGATGCTCTCGCCGTTGACGTCCTGGGCACGGGTTACCGGTGCATGGTTGAGGGGCGCGATGACCATCATCTCTTCCTCGAACACCGGCATGCCCTCCAGGGTTGGATGCAGCAGCGGCCCGTCGACGAACGCCGCGACCAGGCGCCCGGACAATACCCCTTCGAGCATGGTGCCGGAAGGCCCGGTCGAGAGGTCGAGGTCGACCTTGGGGTAGCGCTGGTTGTACGCCGCCAGCAAGGCCGGAATACGCACTGCCGCGGTGCTTTCCAGCGAGCCCAGGGCAAAGGTGCCCTGCGGGTCCTCGCCCGCCACGGTCAACCGCGCCTCGTGCACCAGGTCGAGAATGCGCCGGGTGTACTCGAGAAAGTTCCAACCCGCCGGCGACAGGCGCAGGCGGCTTTTCTCGCGGATGAACAGCTCTACGCCCAGGTCTTCTTCCAACTGCTTGATGCGCGTGGTCAGGTTCGAGGGCACCCGATGGATATGCTGCGCGGCAGCGCTGATGCTGCCCTGCTCGGCCACTGCCTTGAAGATTTCCAGTTGCATCAGGTCCACAGTCATTCTCCAAACGTGAATGTTTCGCTCATTATTATTCAGTTTTCATTAAAACCCTACACCACTAGTCTGGCGTCACTGATTAACAACAACGAGAGTGTCCGCCATGAGCGCGATCAGCAGCCTGACCCATGCCATCTCCCTCGACCCGCACAGCGGCGAGCAGATTGGCGCCTACCCCTTCGATACCGACGCCGCACTGGAAGCGGCGCTGCAACGTGCCAAGGTGGGCTATGGGCAATGGCGGCTGGTGTCGCTGGGTCAGCGCAGCGAGTACCTGCTTGCCCTGGCCAGCACCCTCGAAGCCAAGGCCGAAGCCTTTGCGCAGATGATCAGCCGTGAAATCGGCAAGCCGATCACGCAGGCCCGTGGCGAAGTGAGCAAGTGCGTGGGGCTGTGCCGCTGGTATGCCGAGCACGGCCCGGCCATGCTGGCAGCAGAGCCGACGCAGATCGAGAAAGCCCGTATCGAGTACCGCCCGCTGGGGCCGATCCTGGCCGTGATGCCGTGGAACTTCCCGGTCTGGCAGGTGCTGCGCGGCGCTGTGCCGGCGATCCTCGCCGGTAACACCTACGTGCTCAAGCATGCCCCGAACGTCATGGGCAGCGCTTACCTGTTGGGTGAACTGTTCAAGGATGCCGGCCTGCCGGAGGGCGTCTTCGAAGTGCTGAACGTGACGCCGGACGGTGTCACCCGCGCCATCAACGACCCACGCATTGCCGCCGTGACCCTGACCGGCAGCGTGCGCGCTGGCATGGCGATTGGTGCACAAGCCGGGGCCGCGCTGAAGAAGTGCGTGCTGGAGCTGGGCGGGTCCGACCCGTTCATCGTGCTGGCCGACGCCGACCTGGATGCCGCAGTCAAGGCGGCTGTCATCGGTCGCTACCAGAACACCGGCCAGGTCTGCGCCGCGGCCAAGCGCCTTATTGTCGAAGAGAGCATCGTTGAAGCCTTCACCCGCAAGTTCGTTGAAGCGACGCGCGCGCTGAAAGTCGGCAACCCGCTGGAAGACGACACTTACATCGGCCCGATGGCCCGCTATGACCTGCGCGACGAACTCGATGGCCAGGTCCAGGCGACCCTTGCCGAAGGCGCTACCCTGCTGCTGGGTGGCAACAAGGTCGAAGGCGTGGGCAACTTCTACGCACCGACCGTGTTTGCCAACGTCACCCCTGAGATGACCGCGTTCAAGCAGGAGCTGTTCGGGCCCGTGGCCGCGATCATCACGGCGCAGGATGCCGACCATGCGGTGGCATTGGCCAACGACAGCGAGTTCGGCCTGGCCGCGACTATCTACACGGCTGACTATGCACTGGCTGAACGCATGACCGCGGCACTGGATACCGGTGGCGTGTTCATCAACGGCTACTGCGCATCCGACCCGCGCGTCGCCTTTGGTGGCGTGAAGAAGAGTGGTTTTGGCCGTGAGCTGTCGCACTTTGGTGTACGCGAGTTCACCAACGCACAAACGGTGTGGCTGGACCGTAACTGACCGGTGCATTGGGGCCGCCTTGCGGCCCCAATCACTTCAATCCCTGACCTGGTCTTTCACCCAGTCCAGCATCCCACCTGGCACGATCAGCTCATGCCGTGCCCGCGAACAGGCGGTATACAGGCCCGCCAGCATCCGTGCACGTTCGTTGCGATTGCCCGCCACCACCGGCGTGACCATCAGCTCCGGTGACACCATCACCCGGGCGAACTCCATGTTCTTCACGTCGCTCACCCGCCCCAGAAACAGCTTGGGCGCCTTGTCCCAGCGATAACGGCTCTTGGCCTTGGCAAAATGCTCTGGCGTATAGCCCTTGCGCAGCATGTTGGCCACCGCCACGAAGGCCTTGTCATCGCCCTTGTCCTGCTCCAGCGCCTGCCAGCTGGCATAGCGGAACAACATGGGGTGGCGCGGCCGGGTGCCAAACCGGTACAGCTCGATGCAGTCCTCGACGAACAGCTCGAAATCCTTGCGTGCGCTCTTCAGCAGCACGAAGGGCACGCCTTGGTGAGTGAGGCGCTGGAACCAGCCAAACAGCCCCCATTCATCATCGACGATCAACGCCGTGGGCTGTTCCGGCACCGTGACGGTGTCGAAGAAGCTGACCCGGGTGTAGTGTTCGGCACTGCCACTGAACGCGGCCTGTATCTTGGCCGGGTGCGCCTGGATCAACGGGTTGAGCACGTTGTCCATCGCCGGCCCGGCGCGCAGCGAATGGTCGATGTAGCGCTGACGGATAAAGCCGCCATGGTGCGGGCTCAGGCCGTTGAGGTTCTGCAGTTCGTCGCCCAGGGTGATGACCGATTGCGGGCTGCGGTCCAGCACCGCGAGCATCGGCGCCGAAAGCTCGTGGGCCTCGTCGACGATGATGTGGGTGTACCGGCTGTCGATCACGTCCTGCGTCAACGACAGCAGTTTGACCCGGTGGTAATCACGCACCGGCAGCTGAATTTCTCGGGTTGATGGGCGGATCAGCTCCTGCCAGTACAAGCGCGCCTTCTCCAGCAGCACTTCCTGGTCCAGCGGCGAGGTGCCGGGCCCAGCCCAGGGCAAATGGTGCAACTGCAACTGGGCATCACCGGTTCGGCAAAAACTGCGCACGGCCTTGATACACAAGGCCACGACATCGCGGGCGTCAAGCGGGCCGATATCGGGGATATTCAGCCACTTCACCACCTGCGCTTCCTGCGGGCGCCAGGACAGCTTGGTGCGATACGGGTCGCGCAGGCGCCAACCATTACTGGTGAGGTCACGGTTGAGGAGTTCGTCTGCCAACTGCCCGAAGGTCAGCGCGGTGTAGGCCTGGGCATCCTTGACGCGTGCCTGCAATGCGCGCAGTTGGCCCTCGGTCAAGGCCAGCAGCAGCGTGCGCTGGGGGTCGAGCAAGCGGGCGAACTGGTGGATCAGGAAGGTCTTGCCGGTGCCGGCGAAACCTTGCACCGCAACAGACTCGTCGACGCCGGAGAGAAACTCTCGCAGCAGGCGGTTTTGTTGATCACTCAACAAAAGGTCACTGGCCAATGAGGGCAGGTAGACCGGGTGCAGCGGCGTGACCTGCTGCCGGTAGCTGTCGGCAAAGCGGAAATTCCACTGGCCTTCGGCATCGAGCAAGGCGTCGCTGTCGTACTCGACCTCGCTGGCCAGCAGGCCGATGCCATTCTCTCCCAACATGCCCAACCCCATGGCGAACGCCTCGCGGTCGAAGTGCTGCGCCACCTGGCCCTGAAAGCGGCCCGGTGCGGCGGTTTCGACTTCGCTGGCGATGCGCACGATTTCGGCAAAGCGCCGTTCCTGCGCGTCTGCCGTCGCGGTGGCCGGCTGGCGCGGCAGGTTCTGCACGAACAGCACTGCAGCCGCCTGCACAACACTGGCGGTTGAGAAAAAGTCGCTGGCAGCAGGCTCGCTGGCGAGACGGTCGGCTAGGTCACTGGGCAAAGGCAGGTAGAACATCGGGACCTCGGGTCGGAACAGCCCGGCACGATAGCAACTTTCCGAGGGGTGTGCTGGGTTCAGTGTTGCCCTCAGCCCCTGCCCCGCTTCAGCGTTTCACTCGGCAACTCGCGGAACAACTGCCGGTAGCTTTCGGAAAACCGCCCCAGGTGCCAGAACGACCAGCGCATCGCCACCTCGGCCACCGTGACATCGGCTTGGCGCAGCAGGTCTCGGCGCGCGCCGTTGAGCCGGCGCAAGCGCAGCCAGTGCGCCGGCGGCATACCGGTGAACGCCTTGAACGCCTGTTGCAACTGGCGCAGGGAAACACCGGCCACGTCGGCCAGCGCCATCAAATTGAGCGTTTCTTCGGGGCAGTCCGCCGCCCATTCACTGACCCGGCGCATGATCTCGCGCGCTTCACTTCGCCTGCCCAGCGCACCACCGTCCAGGCGCTGGCAGGCACTGTCGAGAATGAACAGGCAGTCTTCCAGCAGTTGCTCGGCCAGCGCCTGCCCCTGCAGCGGGCAATCGGCATGGCCCAGGCGGGTCAGGGTGGCGCTCAGCCAACTGCCGAACAACGCGTTCTGGCCACTGCCCAACGGCACCATGAACAGCCCGTCCAGGCGCTGGGTATCGAGACCATGACGGGCCAGGAACGCCTGGTCGAACACCACCGCCACCTCTTCGTAGTTTTCCGGGGTGATCCAGATATTGCGGCTCTGCTCGTTGAGCAGGTAAAGGCTGTTCTCCGTGCGGTCGAAGCAGAACGCCAGCGAACCGCTCGGGGGGCGGAAGAATTGCTCGACACGGGTGTTGAGACGCTCTTCATACACCTCCACGCCGTCCAGACCCAGGCAGCGCAGTTCGCCGCTGAAGTGCCCCGGCGACATTTGCCGGTACTGCTGTTGCCAGCCTGGGGTGGCACGCACCTGCTCGGTGACATCGGTGGTGTGGAAAGCCTGGACCTGCAAGGCATTGGGCGTTGTCACGCATCGTCCTGTTGCACTCTTTTGGTGCATTGATTGCCGGAGAAAGTGGATAGATTGCCCTGGGGGCTGCGACCAAGATAGCCCCCAGCGCGTCACCTGGGAAGCCACCGGCTCCCGCCGCGCACACAAAAACCCAACCAAGAGGTCTGTATGAACGCCCCCTTCGATCAGCTGTCCACCTGGCTGAAAGAACACCGGATCACCGAAGTCGAATGCGTGATCAGCGACCTGACCGGCATCGCCCGCGGCAAGATCGCGCCGACCGCCAAGTTTCTGCATGAGCGCGGCATGCGCCTGCCCGAAAGCGTGCTGCTGCAGACGGTCACCGGCGACTACGTTGACGACGACATCTACTACAGCCTGCTCGATGCCGCCGACATCGACATGATCTGCCGCCCTGACCCGGCTGCGGTGTACCAGATCCCCTGGGCGATCGAGCCGACCGCGATCGTCATTCACGACACCTTCGACAAGCAAGGCAACCCCATCGAGCTGTCACCGCGCAACGTGTTGAAGAAGGTGCTCAAGCTTTACGCCGACCAAGGCTGGCAGCCGATCGTCGCGCCGGAGATGGAGTTCTACCTGACCAAGCGCTGCGAAGACCCGGACCTGCCACTGCAGGTACCGTTGGGCCGCTCCGGGCGCGCTGAAAGCGGTCGCCAGTCGTTCTCGATCGACGCCGCCAACGAATTCGACCCGCTGTTCGAAGACGTTTATGACTGGTGCGAACTGCAGGGCCTGGACCTGGACACGCTGATCCACGAAGACGGCCCGGCGCAGATGGAGATCAACTTCCGCCACGGTGATGCCCTGGACCTGGCCGACCAGATCACCGTGTTCAAGCGCACCATGCGCGAGGCGGCGCTCAAGCACAACGTTGCGGCTACCTTCATGGCCAAGCCGATTACCGATGAACCTGGCAGCGCCATGCACCTGCACCAGAGCGTGGTCGACATCGCCACCGGCAAGCCGGTGTTCGCCAATGAAGACGGCAGCATGAGCGAGCTGTTCCTGCACCATATCGGCGGTTTGCAGAAGTACATCCCCAAGCTGCTGCCGATGTTCGCGCCAAACGTCAACTCGTTCCGCCGCTTCCTGCCGGACACCTCGGCACCGGTCAACGTCGAGTGGGGCGAAGAGAACCGCACGGCCGGGCTGCGGGTGCCAACCTCAAGCCCCGAGGCGATGCGCGTCGAGAACCGCCTGCCGGGCGCCGATGCCAACCCGTACCTGGCCATCGCCGCGAGCCTGCTTTGCGGCTACCTGGGCATGATCGAGAAGATCAACCCGAGCGCGCCGGTGCAGGGCCGGGCTTATGAGCGACGCAACCTGCGCCTGCCAATCACTATCGAAGATGCCCTGCAGCACATGGAAGACTGCGACACCGTGCAGCAATACCTGGGCAAGCAATTCGTCCAGGGCTATGTCGCGGTCAAGCGTGCCGAGCACGAGAACTACAAACGGGTGATCAGCTCCTGGGAGCGTGAATTCCTGATGCTCAGCGTTTGATTTGCCCGGGGCGCGCGGCGCCCCACCTCCATCGAAACCAAGAACAAGACCAACGAGGTGTCGACATGCGTCATCTGCAATCCCTGGTTCCAGCTGCATTCACTTTGCTGTTCGGCGCTGCCGCCCAAGCTGCACCGACCGTCAGCGTGTACAACTGGACCGACTACATCGGTGACACCACACTGGCCGACTTCCAGGCCAGCAGTGGGGTCAAGGTGGTCTATGACGTGTTCGACTCCAATGAAACCCTGGAGGGCAAACTGTTGGCCGGTCGCACCGGCTACGACGTGGTCGTGCCTTCCAACCACTTCCTCGCTCGCCAGGCCCAGGCCGGGGCCTTTTTACCGCTGGACCGCAGCAAGCTGCCCAACTGGAAGCACCTTGACCCAAAGCTGCTCAAGCAGCTTGAGCAGAACGACCCCGGCAACCAGTACGCAGCGCCCTACCTGTGGGGCACCAACGGCATCGGCTACAACGTCGACAAGGTCAAGGCCGCACTGGGCATCGACCACATCGACTCCTGGGCGGTGCTGTTCGAGCCCGAGAACCTGAAAAAACTCAAGCAGTGTGGCGTGGCCTTCATGGACTCGCCCGACGAGTTGTTCCCGGCGATCCTCAACTACCTGGGCATGGACCCACGTAGCGAAAACCCTGCGGACTACACCAAGGCAGAAGCCCGCCTGCTCCAATTGCGCCCTTACATCACCTACTTCCACTCCTCAAAATATGTCTCGGACCTGGCCAACGGCGATGTCTGCGTAGCCTTCGGTTACTCCGGCGACGTGTTCCAGGCCGCCAACCGCGCGGTGGAGGCGAACAACGGCGTCAAGGTTGCCTACAGCATTCCCAAGGAAGGCAGCAACCTGTGGTTCGACCTGCTGGCCATCCCCAAGGACGCCGCCAACCCGGACCAGGCCCTGGCGTTCATCAACTACCTGCTCGAGCCGCAGGTGATCGCCAAGGTCAGCACCACGGTCGGCTATGCCAATGCCAACCCCGACGCCCAGGCCTACATGGACAAAGCCCTGGTGCAAAACCCCGAGGTCTATCCGCCCCAGCACGTGCTGGACAAGCTGTACATCTCCAGCACGCCCAGCCCCAAGATCATGCGCGTGATGACCCGCTCCTGGAGCAAGATCAAGTCCAACCGCTGAGCCGAGAACACCCATGCCTTTCGATACCCTGCACACCGCTTCGTATTATGCCGCCACGGCACGCCACACGGCGCCCTACCCCAGCCTGGACGGCGAACTGACGGCCGATGTCTGCGTGGTCGGCGGCGGCCTCACTGGGGTCAATACCGCGCTCGAACTTGCCGAACGGGGGCTGTCGGTGATCTTGCTCGAAGCCCGGCGCATCGGTTGGGGCGCCAGCGGGCGTAACGGTGGCCAACTGATCCGCGGCATCGGCCATGACGTCAGTGGTTTTGCCCGTTATGTCGGCCAGGATGGCGTGCGTTACCTGCAACAGGCTGGCATCGATTCGGTGGCCTTGGTGGCCGGGCGCATCGCGCAATACGGTATTGCCTGTGACCTGCGCTGGGGCTTCTGCGAACTGGCCAACACTCCCGCCCAGTTTGCCGCCTTCAAGGCCGAACAGGACGACCTCGCCGCGCTGGGTTATCGGCACGAAACACGCCTGGTCAGCCCCGAGCACATGCACCAGGTCGTCGCCAGCGACCAGTACGCCGGTGGCCTGGTGGACATGGGTTCGGGCCATCTGCACCCACTGGACCTGGTGCAGGGCGAGGCGCGCGCGGCCGCGGGCCTTGGCGTGCGCATCTTCGAGCAGAGCCCGGTACTGCGCATCGAGCATGGCCCCACCGTGACCCTGCACACCGCCCACGGCAAAGTCAGGGCACACAGCCTGGTGCTGGGCTGCAACGCGCACCTCGATGAACTGGAGCCGCGCCTGAGTGGCAAGGTGCTGCCAGCCGGCAGCTATGTGGTGGCCACCCAGCCGTTGCCAGAGGAGCTCGCCAGTAGCCTGATCCCGCAGAACATGGCGCTGTGCGACCAGAAGGTCGGCCTGGACTACTACCGCCTCACCGCTGACCGCCGTCTGTTGTTCGGGGGTGCCTGCCATTATTCCGGGCGCGACCCCAAGGACATTGCCGCCTACATGCGGCCGAAGGTAATCAAGGTGTTCCCGCAGCTGGCCGAGGTACGCATCGATTACCAATGGGGCGGCATGATCGGCATTACGGCCAACCGCTTCCCCCAGGTCGGGCGGCTGAGCCAGCACCCGAACGTCTACTACGCCCAGGGCTATTCGGGGCATGGGTTGAACGTGACGCACTGGACGGCCAAACTGCTCGCCGAAGGCATTGCCGTGGGCCAAAGCCAAGGGCTGGATGTATTCAGTGCGGTACCGCACCTGACCTTCCCGGGCGGCAAGGCGCTGCGTTCACCGCTGCTGGCGTTGGGGATGTTGTGGTATCGGTTGCGCGAGGTGCTGGGGTAGGCGCTGCCTCTGCGCCCTCATCATGCAAGCCTGTGTGATGAGGGCACACCAATGTAGAACCTGAAGAATATTCGCTAACTTACTGATTTATAGGGCAAGCAAGGCAAGACCATTTAGTACAAAGCACTTAAAGAATCGCTTGTAACCCTTTGCATTGTATGATGTTTAGCAATTTAAGCGCCGGCCCTGCAGGGCGCGTCTCCCCCTGCTCCCATTTTCGAACTGTCGAAGCACTCGTGTGTAGATGCATGGCGAACACCGGCTGGCTGAAGTTGAGTGCCTCACGCAAATGGCGGATGTCCAGCGCACTGAATTCCCGCACGGGCGCGGGGCAGATCGCTTCGAAATCTCGTAGGGTCACCTTGCCGATAGCACCCGCCTCATGCAGTACGGCAAGGTCATCACGCAACGACTCAATCAGTTTGCTGCTCACAACAGACCTCCTACCGTAGCGTAGGAAGTTTCTGTGTTATGCGCCGAGTTGCCGGGATTCATGCCAGTTGAACGGCGGCCAAGCCCTGGCACAGCATACCGCCACCGCCTTTCGAGATTGCCCCTGACCACTGGCCAACTCGCCCGCACCTGCTAGCGTTGTTCTGGCCGACCCCTCATGGATGCATCACGATCATGAAATCACTGCCTCGCATCACCCTGTTATGCGCAGCTTTGCTTGCCGTCGCGGCCTGCTCCAGCAACCGCGTGGACCCCAGCGACTACTCCGGCTTCCTGAAGGACTACAGCCGCCTGCAACCCGCTGAAAGCCCTTCTGGCGCACCGGTGATGCGCTGGATGGACCCCAAGGTCAACGTCAATCAGTACAGCCAGGTGTTCATCGAGCCCAGTCAGTTCTACCCCAAACCGCAACCGACAGCGGTCATCTCGGCGCAGACGCTGCAGGAGATCACCCGTTACTTCAACGAAGCGATGCGCCGTGAACTGGGCAGTGTACTGACCCTGGCCAAGGCCCCCGGCCCGGGCACCATCGTCGTACGCCCGGCGATTACTGCGGTCTCCACCAGCAACGAGGGCTTAAAGGCCTACGAAGTGATCCCGATTGCGCTGATCTCGGCAGGCGTGAATACCGCCATGGGCGGCCGTGACCAAGACGTAGATGTCGGTGTCGAGGCAGCCTTCCTCGACGGCGCCAGCCAGAAGGTGCTCGCTCAGGTGGTGCGCAAGGGCGCAGGCAAGGAGCTAGAGAACGACACCCAGAAGCTGACCCTGGATGACGTCAAGCCCGTGCTGGATGGCTGGGCCAAGGACATGCGCGCAAGCTTTGTAGCGCTGAAACAGAAAAGCCGCTAACCAGACCCGGGGCCGCAAAGCGGCCCCGGGCAGGGTGAATCAGCACTCGACATAGGCGACAGCCAGGCCGCCGCGCGAGGTTTCCTTGTAGTTGGCATGCATGTCCGCACCGGTGTCGCGCAAGGTGCGGATAACCTGATCGAGCGAGATGAAGTGCTCGCCATCGCCGCGCAGGGCCATCTGCACCGCGTTGATTGCCTTGACCGCAGCAATCGCGTTGCGCTCGATGCATGGCACCTGCACCAGCCCGCCGACCGGGTCGCAGGTCAGGCCCAAGTTGTGCTCCAGGGCAATCTCGGCGGCATTTTCCAGTTGCGGTGGCGTGGCACCGAGCACTTCGGCAAGGCCAGCCGCCGCCATCGAGCACGCCGACCCCACTTCGCCCTGGCAACCGACTTCGGCACCGGAAATCGAAGCGTTGGTCTTGCACAGGATGCCGACTGCGGCCGCTGCAAGCAGGAACCTCACCACATCGTCATCGCAGGCATCCGGGTTGAACTTCATGTAGTAGTGCAGCACGGCCGGGATGATGCCTGCCGCACCGTTGGTGGGCGCCGTCACCATGCGCCCGCCGGCGGCGTTTTCTTCGTTTACCGCCAGGGCAAACAGGTTGACCCACTCCATGGCGCTGAGGGTCGAACCGATCACGTTCGGTTTGCCAAGCTCCTGCAGGCTGCGGTGCAGTCGTGCGGCGCGGCGCTTGACCTTCAGGCCACCCGGCAGGATGCCCTCATTGCGCAGGCCATTTTCGACGCACTCACCCATTGCTGCCCAAATGCGCAGCAGCCCTTCGCGCACCTCGGCTTCCGTGCGCCAGGCACATTCGTTGGCCATCATCAGTTGCGCGACACTCAATCGGTGCGCCTTGCACAGCGCCAGTAACTCAGCCGCGCTGGCAAACGGATACGGCTGATCGACCGAATTCGCTTCACTCTGCGGGGCATCGACCTCAGCCTGCTCGACGATGAAACCGCCACCCACCGAATAGTACGTCTGGCTGAACAGGCTGCTCTGCCCGCCCAGCGCTTCAAGGGTCATGGCGTTCGGGTGATATGGCAGGCTTTCGTCCAGCAGCCGCATGTCGCGGGTGTAGTTGAACGCCAGCGGGTGGCTACCATCGAGCATCAGGCAGTGCTCCTGCATCAGCTGGTCGATCCGCGGCTCGATGGTGGCGGGGTCGATCCGGTCCGGCCACTGGCCCATCAGCCCGAGCAGGCACGCACGGTCGGTGGCGTGGCCAACCCCGGTGGCCGACAGCGAGCCATACAGCCGCACCTCGACGCGCGTCACCTGGGCCAGCAAACCGCGCTCGCGCAGGGCCTGGGCAAAGGTCGCCGCTGCCCGCATCGGGCCCACGGTATGGGAGCTCGAAGGGCCGATGCCGATTTTGAAGAGGTCGAAAACACTGATAGCCATACTAATGCCTGACCGGGCTGGACAGAAACGCCCATGCACGGTTCACTGGGAAAATTGAACGCTACTGCGAAGTTGAGCGATACTGACCTGCTGCGGCAAGGATGACCAACGAAACCTCCTAAGCAAGGCTTTAGTGGTACTAAACGATGAGACGACAACTCAATGGCCAGATGTTCGTCTGGCTGTATGTGTTCTCCTGTGCGGCCCGGCATTTGTCATTTACCCGCTGCGCCGAAGAACTGCACATCACACCGGGCGCAGTCAGCCAGCAGATGCGCCAGCTGGAGGAACGGCTGGGCTATCGCCTGTTCCTGCGGCGCGCCCGCGGCGTCGAGCTGAGCGCCGAAGGGCAACGCCTGGCCCAGACAGTGGCCGAGGCCTATGGCAGCATCGAGGCCGAGCTGCTGCGCCTGGACGCCGGTGAGATCCGCGGCACCTTGCGCCTGCGTTCTATTCCGTCATTTCTGGCCAAATGGCTGACGCCGCGTTTGCCGCGCTTTCAGCAGCGCTACCCGGACATCGAGTTGCGGCTGGTGGCCGAAGACAGCGCACAGGCACTGCACCCGGGGGACTTCGACCTGGCCATCGACCTGAACGATGGCAGTTACCCGGGCATGCTGTCGACGCCGCTGCTGGACGAGCAGATCTTCCCGGTCTGCTCGCCCACGCTGCTGCGTGGCCGACCACCGCTGCACGGGCCGGCTGACCTTGCGCATTACCCCTTGCTGCATGACATCACCGCCTGGCGAGGGGCCTCGGAGTACGCTGAATGGGAGTTCTACCTGGAAGGTATCGGCGCGGGCGGCCTCGATGTACGGCGGGGGCATACCTTCAACCGCAACCACCTGACCATCGAGGCGGCGATTGCCGGGGTTGGCGTGGCAATCGCCCGGCGCACCCTGCTCAACGATGAACTGGAGCGGGGGGCGCTGATCGTGCCATTCGGGGTAGCGATCGCCAACCACAAACGCTATGTGGTGCATTACCCGCCCGGCGGGCTGACCCAGCCCGGCGCCCGCGCGGTGCATGATTGGCTGGTGGAAGAGGCTCGCGGGTTCAGGGAACTGCACCCGCTGGCGTGAGGGTCGACAGCGTCGGGCTAGTAGGCCTGCTTGCCGGTAAAGGCATTGAGCGTGCGGACCAAAATGACAAAGTCGAGCCACAACGACCAATTGTTGATGTACTCGATGTCCGAGTCGACCCGCTGGATCATCTGCTCAATGTCTTTGGTTTCACCCCGGAAGCCCCTGACCTGCGCCAGGCCGGTCATGCCGGGTTTGATATTGTGCCGCGCAAAGTAGTCGACAATGTCTTGCGAATACAGCGTATCGTGCTGAAGTGCATGGGGGCGCGGCCCCACCAACGACATTTCGCCGGTCAATACATTGAACAACTGCGGCAACTCGTCCAGGCTGGTCTTGCGAATAAAGGCGCCCACCCGGGTGAGCCTTGGGTCATTCTTCTGAGCCTGTTTGACAACGCCATTTTCCGGTTGATGAACATGCATGCTACGGAACTTCCAGATGCGGAAGGATTCCCCCGTCCAGCCCATCCGTTCTTGCCTGAAGAAGACCGGGCCGCGACTGTCGATCTTGATCGCGATAGCCACCGCCAGCAGCACCGGTGAGGCACACAGTAAAATCAATGCGGCCAGCACCCGGTCTTCGAGGTTCTTCAGAAACAAACTCATGCCGGTCAAGGGTGTTTCCGACAAGGTCAATACCGGAATACCGGCAATTTCCCGCACACTGTGGTTAATCAAGCGCAACGAGAAGATATCCGGCACCCAGTTGACCGCAATGCACTTGTCGAGCAACTTCAAATAGACATCGTTAATCACTTCGGAGCCACCCAGCGGGGTGACCAGGTACACCGTGCGAATGGCGTGCTTGGCGACAATCTCGTCAAGGTCGGTGACATGCCCGAGTACCGGCAGGCGCTGCTTTGCGTCGGCACTGCCCTGCTCAGCCGAATCATTGATCAGCACGCAACCCAGCACCCGCTCACCGAACCAGGGGTTGTTGCTGATCTTCTGGTGCAGGAAGTTGGCAAGGTCACCCGCTCCGATAATAAGCGCATTGTCCAGGCGGGCGTGGGCGGTAAAGCGTTTTTGCAATTCACGCACCACCACATGTAAAAACAGCTGGGCAAAATAACCAAAGACAAACAACTGCACCACCAACAACCGCGAGTACGTCTCGCTTTGTTTGGTAAGAAATGCCATGACCACCAGAAAACAAAAGGTTGCCGACCACGCCTTGAACAACCTGAACGCCTTGATCGACAAGCCGACGTTGGTTCGATAAATTGCATAATGGTCGTAAATAACAGCCAGCGCACCAATTAACAACAGCAGCATGATCACATAGTCAGAGGTAATGTGACCGAATTGATCATAGATCAAGTACCAGGCAACACCGGTTACTGCAATTCCATCTAGACCCGCTTGAATGGCGTTACTTACGCTGCTTCTTCGCTGAAGTAAGGAACGACTGCTTCTGGGTTCGAGAACCATTTCAGACCTCATTAATTTGAGCGTAGCAAGTGCCTGGCAGCTTACTCAATCAATCCATAACAGCCTTTGAAGTAGAATCCTGTATTCTGAATAGTCTTCGCCGCCCCCCAAGGCCGCTTGTTATCACTGTAGCAGTCGCTCGCCCACCCGGCGGGCGGAATCCGCCCTGCCATGGATTTTGGCCATTTCAGACGGCTCGCCTGGCCGAATCGTCAGATACGCCTGGGCGTGTTACGGGCATCGAGCGTCTTCGCCTTGGTGCAGAACAGGGTTCGGATAAGGAACGCCGGGTTACCCACCACGTAACGCATGAACAGGCGTTTAGGCTCCTTCACCAAACGGAAGATCCACTCCCCGCCCAACCGGCGAAGCCAGGCCGGGGCCCGGCTGACCTTGCCGCCAAGAAAGTCCAGAATCGCCCCACCGCAGACGATCAGGCACGGCCCGCCACTGGCAACCAGCCTTTGGGCAAGCGCTTCCTGCTTGGGCATCCCCATGCCCAGCACGATCAGTTCCGGCTGCGTTGCCCGGGCAAGTTCAAGGTAAGTGGCCACATCGGCAAAACCATCGTGGACCGACACCGGCACCAGACCGAAGCGGGCCTCGCAGCACTGCACCGCTTGGCCCAGAAACGGCTCTCGGGTACCCCAGAACGCAACTCGGCGCCCCTTGAACGCCGCCATCAGCTTGGGAATGAGGTCTGTACCATTCATGTTCAGCCCAGGGTCCAGCCCCAGGCGGCGATACAGGATGGCCATGCCGGCCCCATCACGCAGCAGCACATCGGCAGAACACAGCGCCTTGCAGTAATCCGCATTACCCGCCACCAGGTTCATGCCATGGGCATTGACGAAACCCAGTACCGTCGGCGCCTCGGGCCGGCACAGTGCCTCAAGCAGGTGTTGCGCTTGCGCAGGGTCACTGACTACCTGCAGTTTGCCGATAATCGTTTTCCAGCGGCTTTGCCATTCGCTCATCAGCTGTCATCCCGTTTCGAGCGCACCCATTCAACCTGGCGTTTGATCAAGAAACCCAGATACAAAGGGATCTTTCTCGCGGCGTAGAAAGGGGCGTAAAGCAACACCGAAAACGGGATCAGTTCCCGAGAGAAACGCCACCACGCCAGCAGCACCGCCACACCCAGCATTGCCAAGGCCGCCGTGGCGATCCACGCCGGTGCGGTGATACCGAACAGCAGCGCGGCCAGCCAGCACACGCCTACCACCACTATCAAGGCCAGTACCAGCAACGCCAACGGCGGGACCATCAGGTCCAGGGCCATGGCCAGCAGCGGCCAATTGCGCCGCGCGAGCGCGCCCACCAGCAAGCTAGGCACTTCGGCCACGATCACCCCCAGGTGGCCATGCTCCCAGCGGGTGCGCTGGCTGCTCAAGCCTTCCTGGCTGAGCGGGAACTGGCTGGTGACCTGCGCGAGAGGGCAAAACAGCGGTGGCTTGCCGCCCCGGCACAAATCCAGGCCCAGCTTCAAGTCTTCGACGAGGTGCCCATTGGCCAAATCGACCGCTGCCAGGTCCTGCCAGGAGAATGCCATGCCCGCCCCCATCAGCTGACAAGGCCAGCCCAGGCGTGCCCACCCTCGCGGGCGCACCAGGTTCTTCACCCGCCAGGCAAATTCGGCAATCTGCACTTTCAGGCCCGCGCCGGCGGGCGCATGCATCAGGTAGAGCGCCTGCACAGGCCGCGCAGCTTCAAGGCAGCGGCGTGCCAGCAGGTCAATGGCGCCCTCACCCACCTGGCAGTCGGCGTCGACGATGATCACCACCTCTGGCGGGTCCTGCGCCAGATGCCGCACACCGAAGTCCAGTGCATAGCCCTTGCCACGCAGTTGATCGTTGTGCCGCTCCATCACTTCAGCGCCCGCCCTGCGCGCCAATTGCGCGGTGTCGTCACTGCAATTGTCCGCCACCACCAGCAAACGGTCATGCGCCAGCATTTGCGGGCCGACGCTTGCCAGCGTCGACGCGATGATCGACGCCTCGTTGTGCGCAGGCACCAGCACCGCCACGCGCGGGCGCCTGGCACCGGCCGCGGGCGGTGATCGTGCAGGCAGGCAAGCCAGCAGCACCTGCGCGAACAACACCATCGATGGCAGCAGGATGGCAACCGCCACCAGGCCTATTAGCCACGCCAATAGGCTGATCATGCGCAGGCCTTGAAGTAGCTGGCCAACTTGGCGGCCTCGGTATCGATATCGTGGCGTTGCAGCACCCGCTCATACGCCGCCTCGCCCATGCGCTGCAACACATCGGCGGGTTGCGCCAGGCAATCGGCCATTGCCGCAACCAGCTCCTCCACCGTGCCCGCTGGGAACAACCAGCCATTCTCGCCCTGGCGAACCAGCTCGGGGATGCCCGCCACATAAGTCGTCAACACCGGCCGGCGCAACGCCATGGCCTCCATGATGACCACCGGCAAGCCCTCGGCGAAGCTGGGCAACACCAAGGCACGGGCCGCCAGAATTTCGTCCCGCACCTGGGCGCCGCTGATCCAGCCGGTTATCCGCACCTGTGCCTGCAAGCCATGGCGGGCGACCAGGGCTTCGATCTGCCCGCGCATCTCGCCATCCCCTGCCAATACCAGCTCGAATGCAACGCCTTGGGCGGCCAACAGGCGGGCCGCCTCGATCAGCAACAGCTGGCCCTTCTGTTCGCACAGGCGCCCCACGCACACCAGGCGTGGCGCCGAAGGTGCTGCAACAGCGGCGACGGCATGAAACTCGCGCTCCAGGCCACAATGCACCACCTTCACTTTCCCCCAGTGCTCATGGGCCACCCAGCGGAACAACTGGCTGCGCCCGTAAGAACTGACCGCCGCGACAAACGCTGCGCGGCGCACCTTTTCGCCCACGTGCAGAAATTGCGGTTTATCGAATTCTTCCGGGCCGTGCACGGTAAAGCTGTAGCCAGGCCCGCCGAGTGCATGGGCCAGCATCACCACCTCGGTGGAGTTGGTGCCAAAGTGCGCGTGCACGTGCTTGGCGCCAAAGGCCTGCAACCAGAGCAAGACCTTGCACGCCTCTGCCAGGTACACCAGGTGATAAGGCCAGGCCCGGTCTGCGCGCTGGCCCATGCGCAAGGCCAGCCACAGGGTGGCGAAGAAGCGCCGGGGCTCGGCGCGCAGTACCTGCAGCGTCGGTGCCAACAACCCCTTGACGCCGTCCTGCAGCACGTAGCGGGTCTTGTCCCGCTCGGCAATGTCCTCGGCGTCCTGCAGTTCGGCGTCCCAGCCCCGCAGGGCAATGCGCTGGATCTCCATGCCCTGGCGCTCCAGCGCCAGCATTTCGCGTCGAATGAAGCTATGGCTGACCTTCGGGTACTGGTTGATGAAGTAAGCAATGCGCATAGGAATCCAATTCAATGCCTGCGTAATGAACCCTGCCAACGGCAACCCGTTACTTCAGGCTGTCGATCGCCGGCGGCGGCCCCCCTGCCGATGCACGTTCAAGCACATCCCCCTTCATCCCTTGTAGCCCATGGTTGCGCTCGCTGCCTGACAATGCAGCTTCAACGCGGGCGAAAACGTCATCCAGCAAGGCATGACGCCGGCGGTACATCGCCCGCTTCTTGGGCGCGATGTCGTCTGCAGCCCGCTTGGCCGCGGCCAAAGGCAGACTGAAAAAGTCCTCGCGCTCCGACGCTGTGGCGCCGTTTTCCTGCCAGATGACGTCGTAATGGGCGGCCAGGTCTTGCGTCTTGTCGGCGCCAAAATAGGGATGACGATGGTGGCGGTACGCATCGCCGACGGCGTAGATGCGCACTACCCCCAGCGCCCTGGCCATGCACTTGAAGGCTTCCAGCAGAAAACTTCTGGGGCGCAGGCCTTCGAAGTCCTTGGTCAGGTCCCTGTAGATGTTCAACGACGTTTCGCTGTCGATGCCTTTGTGAATGCCCTGGACGGCGCCAATGAACAGGCACAACGCACCGTGCTGACGGCACAGGGTGAACGCCAGTGACGCCACGCGCAGATCGCCCTGGAACAGGTTGAGCACCAGTTCACCTTCACGCTTGAACCAGATGGGCCGGTCCAGCAGCAGCGCGCACCCCTTCGAATAGGCTGACAGGTCACACAAGGTCAGGCGGTCGTCCCGGCCCAGCAGCAACAATTTCGGAAACTGCCTGGCCACCTCTTCGAAGTGCGACGCCACCACCCCCAGGCGCTCCTGCGCCTGCCAATTCTTGCTGATGTAGGGCCACTGCACGACGCCGATGCAATCCACCCCAAGCCTTGCGAAGCGGTCATCACCCAGCGCAGCCGACATGCGCTGCATGAACGCCTTCAGTGCGGGCCACTGCCTGGCGATCTCTACCGTCAGCTTGGCTTTGTTGTTCAAGGCCCGCAGCGAGTAGCCGGGTTGCAGGGTGAGCACACTTTTCACTATCGATCTGGCAATCATAGGGCTCTCATTTGTACTCGATCAACGCGGCCTTGCCGGCAGCGAACCGGTTCAACAGGAACTTTACCTGCCCAAGCATTTCAGGGAATTTGCCAAGCACCAGGAACACCGCCTGCAACCAGTTCTCGCGCCTCGACTTGCCACCGCGACGCGCCAGGCGCGCGGCCTGCAGCGGGTAGATCAGCAACAGCAGCAGCGCCCAGCCACCCAGCAGGCCACTGGCAAGCACTGTCGCCAGCGGGATACCCAAGCCCCACAGCCAGGCGCGGCGAGACTCGCGCAACCAATGATGCTCTGGCGCGCCCCCATGCAAGAAAGCACCTTCGGCATAGGCATGGCCGGCCCGCAAACTGCGTCGCCACCACTGTCTGAAATGGGTCATGGCCGCATCGTGCAAGGTCATTTCAGCGGCCAGCCGCCAGATCTTCCAACCCTTGGCGCGCAAGCGCACGCACAACTCTGGCTCTTCGCCGGCAATCAGGTCCGGGCGGAACCCGCCCACTTGGGTGAACGCGTCGACACGCATCAATGCATCGCCACCACAGGCCTTGGCTTCACCGATGGGCGTGTCCCATTCCAGGTCGCACAGCCAGTTGTAAATCGAGCGCTGGGGGAACCGTTCGCGCCGACGCCCGCACACCACCGCCACCTCAGGGTGCGCCTGCAGAAATGCCTGGGCGCTGGCCAACCAGCCTGGATCCACCTCGCAATCACCGTCGACAAACTGCACGTAGCGCATCGATGGCAACAGCCGTTGCAGGCAAGCGAAGCCCTCGTTACGCGCCCGGGCTGCGGTGAACGGGCGGGCCATGTCGAGCGCCAGCACGTGCACGCCCAAAGCCTGCGCCATGGCCACGGAGCCGTCGCTAGAACCTGAGTCGACGTACACCACCTGGTCCGCACCGTGCGCCAACGAGCGCAGGCAGCGCTCCAGGCGCAGCCCCTCATTGCGGCCGATCACCACCACGCCGATACCTGTCTCCATGGGCCTCACTCGACCGGGCACGCCACAGCTTCAGTTGGTTTTCGACGCTTGACGGTCGCGGGTACACCGACCGCCAGTGAGTCGTCGGGCACATCGATCAGCACCACGGCATTGGAGCCAATGGTCACGTTGTTGCCGATGCGGATATTGCCCAGCACCTTGGCCCCTGCGCCGATATCGACGTTGTTGCCAAACACCGGCGCAATCGGCTCGTTGACATTCTTCAGGCCCACCACCACACCGTTGCGAATACGGCAGTCATCGCCGAACCGGGCGTAGCCACTGATGACGATGCCGCCAAAATGGTCGATGACGAAGTTGCGGCCGATCACCACCTCGCAGGGCAATTCCACCCCGGTGATGATCTGCACGAACTTGAACAAGATCTTGTAGAGGATGGAGAACAGTTTGCGCAGCAGGGCCGGGCGCACACCATAGCGCCAGCGCCCAAAGCGATACACCAGCAGCACCCAGAACCCCTGGGCGCCCCAATCACCACCGTGTGCACGCAAGTCCGCGCGGATATTCTCGAACATGGCTTCACCTACCGTGTGGGTTGGGTTGCGAACCGGGTCTTGAACAACAGCGACCAGGTGGTCTGGCAATGCCGCCAGCAGGCCCGTATCGCAGCGCGGCCCCTTCCCTTCAACAGCGCCTTGAGCGCCAGCACCAGGTCCCCTATGCACACCAGCAGCATGTGCAGTGCCAGCCCGGCAACACCGTGGTGTTTGCGAAAGTACAGCAGCTCGCTCTCGATCTGGTAACTGGAGATCTGCCGGCTGGCCGCCTCCAGTTCGCTGACTGACTTGGAGCTTTCGCCGCCGATGTGCACCACCGTGGTATGGGGATAGAACACCACCTTCCAGCCCGCCTCCTTGACCCGCTTGCAGTGGTCAACTTCCTCGTAGTACAGAAAGTAGCGCGGGTCGAACAGGCCGACCTGGTCCAGCACTTCTCGACGGACCAGGTAGAAGCAACCGGGCAGCCAGTCGCACTCCCGTACCGAGCCATGGTCCCAGCTCATCTCGTCGACCATTTTCAAGCCGGGGAAAAAGCGCCCCAGCCCGGTGCGGCCGACAAACACGTTCAGGGGGGTTGGGAAGTAGCGGCAACTGGGTTGCAGGTCACCCTCGCGACCTTCCAGGCGCACGCCTAGCACACCGCACTCAGGGTGGTTGTCCATGTACTCGATGGTTTTGGCCAGGGAGTCGGCCGCCACGAAGGCATCGGTGTTGAGCAGCAGCGCGTACTTGCCCTGCAGGTGCGCAAGCAACTGGTTGTTGGCACGGCCAAAACCGACGTTCTTCTTGTTGCTCAGCAACAGCGCCTCGGGGCACACCTTGGCCATGCGCTCTACAGAGTCATCGACCGAGGCATTGTCGACAACCAGGTAACTGGCGAGTTTTTCGCTATCGGCCTGGCGCAGCGCATCGAACATGGGCTGTAGCAAGGACGCGGTATTGAAGTTGACCACCATGACATCGACGGGTTTTCTATCCATTGCTACCGTCCCCGAAGAAGTACTGCCGCCGTTGCGCAGCAAGGGCTGGCTCGACCGCCGGGTCGAATGCACCTTTGCGCTGTTTGACCATTTCGATCCAGGGGTAGCTTTCGCAGCGATCCTCGACCCTTTTGATCAGGGCCTCGGTGGTGCAGATGAACTTGGCCGGGTTGCCGCCGACCACGGTGCCGGGCAGCACGTCCTTGGTGACCACCGCACCGGCAGCCACGATCGAGTCGGGCCCGATGGTCACGCGGGGCATGACGATTGCGCCATGGCCGATGAAGCAATTGTCCTTGATGTCGATGTAGCCGACGGAATCGAGGTGTTTGCCGTAGCAGAGTTCGATCAGCGCGACCACGCCATCGTGCCCGATCAGGGTGCAATCCGAGAGCCCGACGTTATTGCCAATGCGCACCAGCGCAGGGTCAGTGACGTTGCACCCAGGGTTGATGTGGAAGTTGTTGCCTACCGAATGAAACTTGCCCCAACGGGCCAGGTAGTTGCCCCACTCCCGCCCTGTAGGGTTACAGAACTTTTTGTATGTCGAGCCTCCACGCCCTGTGGAATTGACATAATACGTCAGTGCACTCCGTAGCCATCCATTCATTCTGCAAGCCTCGCAATCAAAGCGAATCTGGACTGTCCCTGAGGCGAATTCGGTCTCGTTCTTCTTGGTGCTGACCGCATCGCACTCAACCCGTTTACAACGTGCGTTACACCGTGGCACCCGTAGCCGATTTCAATTTTTCATTGAGGTGGTCCGCCAGCCGCACGGCAAATTGCAACAACGGCATGGTCGGGTTGGAAGCGCCGCCCTTGGCGAAGATACTGCTTCCCGCAATGTAGAGGTTCTGGGTGCCGAAGACTTTGCAGTCGGCATCGACCACACCGAACTCGGGGGACGCGGCCATGCGCGTGGTGCCCATATGGTGGGCATGCGGCGCCATCTTCAGCGGCACCGACGTGTCATACACGAAGTCATTGAGCTTGACGTAGCCAAGGTCCATGTCGGCGAACTGCTTGGCCAGTTCAGTACCAATGCACTTAATGGTGTGCCGGTCGGTGTCGCTCAACGCCCAATTGACGTTGACCTTGGCCACCCCCAGTTCATCCTTTTCATCCAGCAGCGATATGCGGCTTTGCCGGTTGGGGAACTGCTCGATCATCGTGCCGATCACGCCGTCGCCGGGGCAGCTGAACTTGGCGAAAAATTCGATTTTGCTGGCAACGCCCATGTCACAGGCGAGGTTCTCCAGAAAGTGTTTGACCTCGGCCGTGCGGCCATAGGTCTGTACATCCGAGAGCAATGCGGCAGTCACATTGCCTTTACCTGCCTGGTACTCCGCGACAAAGGCATCGGTGGTGTAGTACTGGCGCATCTCCTTGTCCTGGTCCGACTTCAGGATGAAGGTCCCCATGTCGATATTCAGGTGTTCCATGAAGCAACACCCGGTCAGCCCTTGCTTGTCGACGATACCGGCGGCCAGCAGGGTTTCACTGTTGAGCAATTGCCGGGCATTTTCGATGGCGCCGGTCGCCAGGATGAAGTGCCTGGCCTGCACGCGCTGCCGATGGCGGTCGTAGTCAGACACCACGGCGGCCATCACCTGGCCTGAGGCTTTGTCGAACTCAAGATCGACGCAGTTGCAATTGATGAACACATCCAGCCCCGCAGTCTCATTCAGCGCTGTTGCGTACTTCTGTGCAAAGCGCGTCGGCGGGCTGAGCAGGAAGCGGTCAGGCTCGAACTCGCCGCCACTAAGGCCGGTGTTCATCGCATGAAATGCCGCGCCTGACGGCAGGTCGACGATCTCCATGGCCGCCGCCAGATAACCCTCGATTTCCGAATACGGGATGGGCCAGCCGGGCAAGTCACCGGGCGGTGCAATGGCGAAATCCGAAGGGGTAAAAGGCCGGCAGCGCCCCGCCCAGTGATTGGACGTGCCGCCCAGATAACGCAGGCGTGTTTCCTCGGCGTACAACTCAAGGCCAGTCGACGTGCACTGGTACAGCCCTTGCGAATGCGGCGAATACTCGTGCCCGCCCCCTTCGGCCAGCATCACGTTCCACCCGGCAGCCGCCAACCGCAGCGCCAGGGTAATGCCTGCGGGGCCAGCCCCGATGATGCAAAAATCGTAGCCGTCACGCAGCGTTTTCTGCTGCTGATAGTCCTTGATCATGCTTGCTCGTTCCGGAAGTACTGCGAGGGCAACACCCAGCCATTGATTACCACGTAGCCGGTTTTTTCGACGGGTTTGCGTGCAACGTCTGCGCCCCCGCCAAACACGGCGCCGCCAACGCCCAGCAAGACACAGCTCTGAAGAAAGCCCCTACGACCCAAAAGCGCAGTACACAACGTAAGCTTCCCCATGATCCCGACCTATCTCGATGAAGTGTTCAAAAGTCAGTCACTCAACCGCCCCGACGTTGAAACATCGCTCGCCAGACGGCGGCGTTACAGCCAGTTGAACAAACGGGTCGCCAGCAGGCCGCAGAGCGCGCCCACCGCCAGCATCGGCAAGACCACCAGCTCGCGCTTGATGCTGAAGATATCAAGCTTGCAGTTGACGTAGACAATCAGCAGCAGCGTCGGGAAGGTATGCAGGGCAACCCCCCAGATTGCATAGTTCACCCCACCAATGGCCAGCAGCAGTGGCAACAACGCCCATAACGAGACTAGCCGGATGATGTTGTCCATGGCCTGGTACTTGGTCAGGCCCAGGGCAATCCATATCTGGTGTGCCAAGGTATAGCGCAATGTGAAGAAGGACAGCGACAGAATGGCAAGGATCGTACCTGCCTCGGTGTAACGCGCGTCATACATCCAGCCGATCAGCAACGGGCTGGCGGTCAGGAACACCCCGCAGGCAAACAGCATGGCCAGGTCGACCAGCAACCTGAAACGGTAGTACAGGGCCTTCAGGCGCTCTTTGTCACCTTCCCGGGCGGCTTCGCTGAAGGCCGGCAGCGCCACCGAACCCACCAGTTTCAGCAACCCGGTCTGCACAGACCCGAGGATCAGCACGGCAATGGAATACACACCCAGATGCCCCGCCGTCATGCTGGCGCCAAACCAGATGCGGTCGCCGTACATGGCCAACACCCCCACCATCGACGACAGCAGGATCCAGCGGCCAAACACGATCAGCTCGGTCAGTGCACTACGGTCCCAGCGCAAGTGGTTGTTCGGCCCTTGCAGGGCCGTGTGGCCCAGTACAGTACCCGCCAGGGCACTGACCAGGCCCGCGACCACCAGTGACCAGATCGACCGCGTGAAGTAGCCGATCACCAGCATGGCGATCAAACCGACCACTTGCGAGGCAAGGTCTACCAGCACCACGCGCTTTTGTTGGAAAGTTCGTACAGCGACATCTATCTTGGTGGATTGGAAGCCCCAGATGATTGCCGAAAGGCCAGTCACCGCCAATACCATCGGCAGCTCCGGCGCCGCATAGGTGGAGTCCGCCGGCCACAGGTTGGCAAGCTGCGCGAACCAGGACGCGGCCGCCAGCAGCAAGGTCAGGGCAAACAGCACGAAACCGCGGATGATCTGTACGGTCCAGGCGGTATTGAGAAATTCTGGGTCGTCACCCCGGTGGCTCTGGATGATGTTCTGGCGCAAGCCGACATCGGAGAGCAAGTGCAAAAGCACCGAAACCGTGGTGGCAATGACCATCACACCGAACATTTCCGGCAATAGCAAACGGGCCATGATCAGGTTGCCGCCCAGGCGCATGACCTGTGACGCCACCAGCGATACCAGGTTCCATGACCCGGCCTTCAGTGCGCGGTTGCGCAGGCTCGCTGAGGCTGACACATCAATCGACGGCATGACTTCAATCTCTGACTGATTCGCTAAAAGTCACTATAGTTTCAATTAGCCATGATGCTAGCCGTTGCTTACCGAGGGATAGGTGCCTTAGCCAATGCCTGAACATTTTCGTGCACTTGTCGTCATTCTGTTTCTGGCAGGCGTCGTTTTCGTCATGGCGCGCCGCCCGGCGACAGATCTCATCCCCTACAGCGACTTCAAGCGCCGACGCAACCTATGGTTCGTCCTGACGCTGGTGGCCTTTGCCTCCCATAGTTTCTGGGTGTACGTGGCTGCGGCCGCGATCATCATGTATATCGCAGGGCGGCGCGAACGCAATGCCATGGCGCTGTTTTTCATGTTGCTGTTCCTGATTCCACCTGCGTCGGTGCAGATACCCGGGTTCGGCGTGGTCAACTACCTGGTCGACCTCAACCATGTTCGCCTGCTGACGCTGTGCGTGTTGCTCCCTGCGGCGCTGGCCTTGAGCAGGCAAAGCGACACCCTGCGCTTCGGCCGCACCTGGCCGGACAAGCTGCTGGCGGCAAGCCTGGTGTTGATGAGTGTGCTGTACCTGCGTGAAACCACCCTCACCGACACCTTGCGCCAGGCACTGTACCTGTACATCGATGTGTTCCTGCCGTACTACGTCGCCAGCCGTGGGCTCAAGGAAATCAGTGACTTCAAGGATGCCATGCTGGCGTTCGTACTGGCCTCCTTCGTCCTGGCATTGATCGGCGTCGCCGAGTTCGTCCGCCACTGGCTGCTGTACAACGCCCTGATCGATGCCATGGGCGTGCAGTGGAGCATGTCCGGCTACCTGAGCCGCGGTGGCTCGCTGCGCGCCAGCGCCACCACCGGCCAGGCGATTGCGCTGGGTTACGTAATGAGCGTGGCCATCGGCCTGTACCTGTTCGTCCAGGGTTACGTCCGCAGCCAGCTGCAGCGGGTACTCGGCGCGCTGCTGCTGGCCGCCGGGCTTTTCGCACCCTTGTCCCGCGGCCCCTGGATCGGCGCCGTGGTCATCGTGGTGGTGTTCATTGCCCTGGGCAAAGGCGCGGTCAAGCGCCTGACCGTGCTCGCCCTCGCCGGCGTGCTGGCGCTGCCGCTGCTGACGGTGCTGCCCGGGGGCGACAAGGTGCTGGACCTGTTGCCCTTCATCGGCAATATCGAGAAAGAGAACATTACCTACCGGGAACGGTTGATCGACAACGCCTGGATCGTCATCCAGCGCAACCCGCTGTTCGGCTCGTTCGACTTCCGTAACACCCCGGAAATGCAATCGATGATTCAGGGTGAAGGCATCATCGACATCGTCAACACCTACGTCAGCCTGGCGCTGCGGGTCGGGCTGGTCGGGCTCGCGCTGTTCGTGGCGTTCTTCGTCACCGTGCTGCTGGGCATCCGCAAGGCCATGCGCGCATTCCCCGACAAGGATGACGAGCAACGGCAACTGGGCCGGGCCTTGCTGGCGACCCTGGTGGGCATTCTGGTGATCATTTTCACCGTCAGCAGCATCACCATCATCCCCACGGTGTACTGGTCGATCGCCGGGCTTGGGGTGGCCTACATACAAAGGGTGCGCAGGCTCCGTGCCAGCCAGGCCAGCGCCCTTGCCGATGCACGACTTCAACCCAGGTGATGCCAATGACCGCTTTTTCCATGCACCGCTTCGTGCGGGCTTCGCTGCTCGCTGGCCTGGCCGTGGTGTCGCAGGCTGGCTGGGCATCAGGCTGGCTCGTCAGCGTCGAAGAACAGAACGGCCTGCCCACCGTGACCCGCGGTGGCGGCCCCGTGATGAAAGCAAAGTTCGACTTCTGGGCGGCTGACTGGAGTTGGACCGGCTTTTATACCGCCTTCAAGGTCAATGCGCCCTACCGCTACACCCTGCAAGGCAAGAATAAGGAGCTGGACTTCGACCTGGCAGCGGATATCCGCAAGGAGCAGGCGCAAACCCTGACCTGGGCGTTCGACCTGACCGCACACAGCAGGCAGAGCGACGTGATGGGCGGCGGCATCGTGTTCCAGTTCGACCCTGCCGTGGTCGCCGGGGAAATGGGCGAGCCGGTGCTGCTACCCGGCAACCGCGGCTGGTCCTGGGGCAAGGATGCGCAAGGCAGGCGCATCGAGATGCGCTTCGAGCCTGCGCTGGCGAAGGTGTACTTCGAACAGGGCAACACCTCCGAAATTCGCGCGTTTTTCTACAAAGCCCCCATCAGCGCTGGCCAGCAGCAGATCAAGGCCACGTTGAACGTGACCGGCGATATCGAGCTTGGTCCCACCCCAACCGAACGCTTTGGCCTGGCCGACCCCACACAATGGCCCGACGACCAGCTCGACTGGCAAACCTCGCCGGTCGACCTGTCCTTTCTCAATGCGCCAGAGAAACCGGCAGGCAAGCGCGGTTTTGTCAAAGCCTCTGGCGAGCAACTGGTGTTCGAGGACAACACGCCCGTACGCTTCTGGGGCACCAACCTGTCCGCATACTCGCTGTTCAAGACGCCGGACGAGGAAATCACCAAACAGGCCAAGCGCCTGTCGGCACTGGGCTTCAACCTCGTGCGGCTGCACCACCATGACTCGCCGTGGGTCAGCCCGAACGTGTTTGGCGACGGCACCCTGATTCGCGATACCCAGCAACTCAATGCCGAATCACTGCGCAAGATTGACCTGTGGGTCAAAAGCCTCAAGGACGAAGGCATCTACGTATGGCTCGACATGCACGTACAGCGCGCCCTCACTGCCAATGACAATATCTATGCCTTCGACGAACTGGCCAAGGGCGAGAGCCGGGTCGACCTCAAGGGCTATGCCTATGTGAACCTGAGCATTCAACAGGCGATGAAGCGCTTTGCCGAGCAGTACATGACCCATGTGAACCCTTACACCGGGCTTGCCTACAAGGACGACCCGGCAATTGCCGCGGTATTGATCACCAACGAGAACGACATCACCCAGCACTACGGCAACGCCCTGATGCCGGACAAGCGCGTGCCCAAGCACAGCCAGCTCTACATGGAGGAAGCCAAAGCCTTCGCCAAGCGCCATGACCTGTCGGCAGACCGCACCTGGCGTGCCTGGGAGCATGGCCCGTCGAAACTGTTCCTGAACGACCTGGAACGGCGCTTCGATGTCGACATGATCGCGCACCTGCACAGCCTGGGGGTCAAGGTACCCATTGCCACCACCAGCACCTGGGGTGGCAACGGCCTGAGCGCGCTGCCGGCGCTTACCGCTGGCGATGTGATCGACGCACACAGCTACGGCGCCATCGGCCAGCTCGAAAAGAACCCGCTGACCAGCGACGGGATGATCAACTGGATAGCCGCAGCCCAGGTGGTCGGTTTGCCCCTGACGGTCACCGAGTGGAACGCCGAACCCTTCCCGCTGCCCGACCGCCATTCACTGCCCCTGTATGTGGCAGGCACCGCCAGCCACCAGGGCTGGGACGCCATGATGCAATACGCCTACAGCCAACAGGCCTTCAACAGCGGCTGGCGCACGGCAGACAATTGGCACGCCTACAACGACCCAGCGATGCTGGCCACCCTGCCCGCCGCCGCCCTGCTCTATCGCCGCGCCGATGTACGCCAAGCCACCACCCGCTACGTTTTCGCGCCAACACCGGCCACCTTGTTCGACCAGGACATCACCCCGCGCAACGCGCTGGCCCTGCGTACCGCCATGGAAAAAGGCAGGCTGCAGATTGCCATGCCTCAGACGCCGGAGTTGCCGTGGCTGAAACCCAGCGCCATCCCTGCCAACGCACAGGTGCTACACGACCCTGGGCAGTCGCTGCTGGACGCCGATGCCAGCGAGTCGGTGACTGATACCGGGGAGCTCAAACGCAACTGGCAACAAGGCCTCTACACCATCGACACGCCCCTCACCCAGGCCGCGACGGGCTGGCTTGGCGGGCGAACGGTCAACCTGGGGCAAATCGCGGTACAGGCAAAAACACCGTATGCCAGCGTCGTCGTGCAAAGCCTTGATGCGAAACCGCTCGGTCAATCGCGCAGCCTGCTGATCTCTCTGGGCACCCGGGCCGTGCCCAAGGCCGATGACAAGACGCCGTTCAATGTCGAGCCCTTCGAAGGCACGTTGTCGATCAAGGCTGCAGCTGGCTTGAAACTCTTCGCGCGCGACGCCCAGGCACAGCTGAAGGAACTGCCAGCGGCCTACCAGGACGGGCGATACAGCATCACCTTCGATGGCCAGTACATGTCCAACTGGCTGTTCTTGAAATAGGGCATTTGGCCATCTACAGTCTCTGAAGACCTGTAGCTGATACTCCCGCCGGTTCGATTCAGGGACGACTCACTGCGTCGGTACAACAGCAGCGTCCAGGAGGCACGGATGAAGTTACTGGTTGTCGGTGGCGCGGGGTATATCGGCTCGCACATGGTCAAGCACTTGCTGGCCGCAGGCCACGAAGTGGTGGTGGCGGACCTGGTGTCGCCTGGCCCTGGGGTGCAATGGGCCGAACTGGACATTGCCAATGAGCCCGCGCTGGATGCCCTGTTCGCCGAGTGCCCGTTCGATGCGGTGTTCCACTTCGCTTCGTTCATTCAGGTGGGTGAGTCTGTCAGCGCCCCTGGCAAGTACTATCAGAACAACGTAGCGGCTACCCTGACATTGCTGCAGGCCATGGTGAATGCGGGTATCAAGCGCTTGGTGTTTTCCTCCAGCGCTGCCGTGTACGGCAACCCCCACTACGTGCCCATCGACGAAGCGCATGGCAAGGCACCGATCAACCCTTACGGCCTCAGCAAATGGATGGTCGAGCAGATCCTTGAGGATTTCGACCGCGCCTACGGGCTGAAGTCGGTTTGCCTGCGTTACTTCAACGCTGCGGGGGCTGACCCTGACGGCCAGTTGGGCGAACGCCATGACCCGGAAACCCACCTGATACCGCTGATTCTCCAGGCAGCCTCCGGCCGACGTGATGCGGTGACGGTGTTTGGTCGTGACTACGACACTGCAGATGGCACCTGCATCCGTGACTATGTCCATGTCGCCGACCTGGCATCGGCGCACGCGCTGGCGGTGGACTACCTGATGGCAGGCGGCGCCAGCACGGCATTCAACCTAGGTAATGGGTTGGGCTTTTCAGTGCAACAGGTGATCGATACCGCCCGTGCAGTCACAGGCCGGCAGATCCCTACGCTCGATGCGCCACGCCGCGCCGGCGACCCGCCCAGGTTGGTGGCGGATGCCAGCAAGGCAATGCAGGTGCTGGGATGGCAGCCTGCGTATGCGTCGCTTGAACGGATTGTGGCGCATGCCTGGCAGTGGGAGTTGCAGTACCCCTGGCATTGAGAGCTGCCTGCTCAATTCCCTGGGGCTGCTTCGCGGCCCGTTCGCGACACAAGGCCGCTCCTACAGACCGCAGGGTCTCAGTAGTACGTGCGGGGTTTTTCATCCGCCTTGTTCAACACGGTGCCAATCAGATTGACCCCCGCCAGATGGTGCAGACATTCCTCGATCTCCTGCTTGCTGTTCATGCCGTTGGCCACCACCAGCAGCACGCAGTCGAACTTGGGCATCACCGTGATCGCATCGTCAGAGCTCAACAGCGGCGGCAGGTCGAAGATGCAGATCCGCGACTCATAGCGGTTGCGCAAATCACCGATCAGGTTGCTCACCCGGGGTGAGGACAGCACTTCGGTAGACAGCGGAATAGGCACCCGTGTCGGCAGTACCACAAAGCGGGGCAACGTCGGGTTGACCAACACTTCTTCCAGCCCGGCTTCGTCAGCCAACAATTCGTTGAGCGCCTTGTCCATCGGCAAGCCCAGGCTGCTGCCGACCTTGGGCCGACGCAAATCGAAGTCCACCAGCAGCGCCGTCTTGGTCGTGTGGTGGGCAATGCTCATGGCCAGGTTGATGGCCAGGACTGTCTTGCCTGCTTCAGGCGTTGGCGAGGTGATGGCCAAGGTACGCCAGCCGTTTTCCTCCATGGCCTTCAACACCTGCGTGCGCAACAGGTCAATGGGCCCACTCATGTTCGAGTTCTTGTTGTAAGCGACGATGCGATGACGCTCAAGGTGCTCCGCATGCAACGGCACCACCTTGGTCTGCACATAATCGAACTGCCCAGGCACCTCGGGTTGCTCCGCCCCGTGGGCGGTTTGCGGTGCCTGGGTGGCACCTGGAGAAACTTGATGAATATTATTGCCAACTACCGGCTTGATCCTGTCCATCACTGCTTTCCCTATTCAAACCGCGCCATAGCCTTGAACAGCAACACATCCAACGGCATGTAGAACACGTGCACCAGCACTACCAGCATAGCAATCAGCACAAGCCCCGCGATGATCAGCAGGTTGCGCCAGCGCCGGCGCTTGGCCAGTTCCGCCTGGGTGGTGATGAACGGCACCGTGACCAGCACGCGCTTGCCCAGCACGCTTTCCAGCGCACCGACGCCACGCACCCGTTGATTGAGGATTTCCAGCAGCATCACCAGCGCACCGCCACCTGCCGGTGCCAACACCAGGCCCAAGGCAGCGATTTTCTTGCGGTTGGGCTTGATTGGCTTCTCGGGCAGCAGTGGTGGTTCGAGCAGCACGAAGCGCTCTGCCTTGTTTTCCTGCTCCAAGCTTTCGGTAATTTTCGCGCCCATCTCCTTGGCGCGGATTTCCTCGTACTTCTTGCGGGCGTTGTCGTGGTCACGCATCAAGGTGACCAGGCCACGCTCGACTTGCGGGGCTTCGAGAATCTCTGCCTCGTAGCCTTCCATCTTCTTCACCAGCTCTCGCTTTTGCTCGGCCAACGAAGCGATGCGCTCCTGGGCGGCGCCGATCCTTGCACGAACGCGGGCCACGTCAAGGCTCACCGAAGACGCAGCCTTGCTGTTGCCGCCACTGGCTTCGAGCGCCTGGATCTTGCGTTTTACCGCCACCACATCCGGGTGCGCTTCTTTATACCGGCTCAGCAGCCGGGTGTACTCGGCCTTGAGGCTGGGCAGGTCCTGCGGCAGGTCTGCACTGGCCGGCCGCGTACCGTCGGCCTTGGTGGTCAGCCCGGCATTGGCTGCGGACAACTCAAGCTCGAGGTAACGCAGCTCTTCCTGCGCCGTCTTGTAGTCGCGGTCGACCTCCCTGAACTCAAGCTCCGAGCGCGACAACATGCTCATGCGCAGCGATTGGTGCTCGGGCAAGGCATTGGCATGGGCTTGCTTGAAGTCTGCCAACTGGTTCTCCAGGCTGGCGAGTTCGGCACCCAGTTTGTTCGCTTCCTGGGTCAGGAACTCAGTGGTCTCGTTCGCCCGCTCGGTGCGCTGCTTCAGGTTTTCATTGAGAAACAGCGTGACCAGTTCGCTGGCCACTTCCTTGGCGACTTCCGGCTTCTTGTGTTCGAACGACACGGTGAAGGCGACCGTGGCCTCACCGCGCCCTCTGACGAAGGTACTGAGCGAGGCGACCACGATGGCATTGCGCATCTGCTCGATCTTGTCGCTCTCGCTGAGCTGCTTGCCCTTGTCGGCGAACAGGTTGTACTTGTCGATGATCCGCAGCAGGTTCTCGCGGGTCATGACCCGCTGGCGGATGACCTCGATGCGCTCATCGGCAAAGCTGTTGTTATTCGCCGAGACCAGCTCCGGCGAAATCTGCTGCGACTCCACCAGAATGGTACCGGTGGACTGATAGATAGGCGGCACACTCAGCGCCACCACCACGGTGGCGGCAAGAATGACTACGATACTGATCCCCAATAACAGGGCCCGATCCTTGATTATGGCGATGTAATCTTTGAGGGAGAGCTCGTAGTCAGACTTCATAAAGGCCACCAGGCTGAAGTTCAGAGGTCGGGGTACCTATACGTCAACGTCAAACCAACAATCGTAGCGGTCGCATCGGGTGCATCATCCTGGCGCCGTTCCTTGTACATCAACGATAGGCGCAGATCCCAAAAAGGCGAAAATTCCCGGCTGGCCCAAATGCTGTAGGTTTGCAGGGTATTGGGCGTTTGCCCCTTGCTGTCTTGCCATGACGCATCGGCCCCGACACGGGTCAGTTCGTTGACCGCATAACTGTAGATACCGCGCACCATGTCGAGCTGGGCAAAACCACCCTCGGCACTGGCGACCGTGCTGCGTTCGGCGCTGAAACTGGCATCGGAGCGCACCCCGGTATACAGCAGCGAAGCACCGCCCTCACCGCGCCGGCCGCCCTCGGACCCGGACACCTTGTTGACACCCAGGTGCGCATCCGCACTCAGGCGTTCGGAAAACTGATACTTGACCCCGACCGCAGGCGTGTAACTGTTGGAGGCCGTGGCAGTAAGGTCTTCCTCGGGCTCATAACGCCTTGCGCCAAAGCGCGTATAGAGGTCGGCCCGCTCACTCCAGGCGTAGGTCCAAGTGAATACGTTGCCCAGTTCGTTGTAGCCGGTCAGGGTGTCGATGTCATAACGGGCACGGGTGTACTTGGTTTCGTTGGACAACGTGCTGCGCTCGGTGATGGCGCTGCTCCAGTTGCCTGCCAGCGAATACAGCTTTTGCGTGCCATCGGTCGTCACCACACCGGTGTCCTGGACGGTGCCGGATAACGTGGAGCTTTCGTTGTAGAGGGCTACCAGGCCAAAACGCCCTTTCTCGGTGTCTCGCTGCCAGCCAAGGCTCACGTTCGGGTCTTCGCGGTCGTCGACGATGTCGGTGTCGGACGAGCGCAACACCTGCATGCCAAGACCCAAGCGCAACTCGTCGCGGTCGAAGGTACCGACCAGGGTGTAGTCGGGCGCGATGATCGTGCGCGTCACACCCTTTTCTTCAGACGACAGCAACAAGGGGTTGCTGTCGTATTCGACCGAGGACGGCACCACCACCGAGGACTGCCAATTTGCTGCCTGGACCGCGTCCGTAAACGGCAAGACCAAGATTGCCGTTGCAATGCTAGTTGTTCTTAGAAGAGGCATTAAGTGTTCTTATTAAGGCAAGATCAAGGAACGACCAGCGTATCGCCAGCCTGAAGTTGGATGTTGGTGGACATGTCACGCCCGGAAACCAGGTCCTTATATCGCACGGGCAGAATCTGTTGTCTGCCCTTGTCGACACGGACCACCTTGATGGCGCTTTCGTCAGCGAATTTGTCCAAACCACCCGACATGCTCAAGGCCTGCAATACGGCCGTGGGGCCCGCCATCTGCACGGGCCCGGGCTTGATCACCTTGCCCTGCACATAGACCAGGTTGCCGGCGATGCTCTTGACGACAACGCTGACGTTCGGGTCGGGGAGGAATTTTTCGAGTTTGGCAGCGACCTGTTTTTCGACTGCCGTGACATCGAGGCCGGCGACATCGATTCGCCCGGCCAAGGGGAAGGTGATACTGCCATCGGGAAGTACGGTGGCCTCCTGACGCAGGCTCTCCTCTTGCCAGACAGACACCATGACCACGTCGCCAGGGCTGAGCAGGTAACTTGCGTTATTTTCGAGGGCGTTGCCGGTACCGGACCACAGCATCAGCACGCAAAAAGCGGAACACAATGAACGTACCATGAGGGTCCCTCCGGCCTATTGGCCCGACAAAGAGCACTGAATGAGAACGGCACACAAACTCTCGCTCCACTTCGCAACCGTACCACCTGCTGCGACGGCCTCAACCATCCTGGAGGCCCTGTAACTGACGCTGCGAAGCCCTGACCCACCAGCACGCTGCGCTACCCTACGGCTATTGGCAATTACTAGCTACTGGAATATAGCAACAGTTGGAAAATTGACAAGCCGCCCGCGGCAGCGAAAAGTCGTGCATCAAAGCACAGTCGTCAAATTACCGACGGCACTGAATGCGTGTGCTATTGAACAACCGTTAAAGACGTACTTTACCCTGCCGACGCGTTGCGTGTTTAAATCTTTCTTCTATTGGCAACCGCCACAAAACCAATCACCGCGAAGGCGAAGAACCAACCTGCCGTTGCGACAGGAATGACACTGTTTTGATTGACATAAGAATCAGCAGCGCGTGCTGCGCCACTTAAAAGCACCAACAAGAATATTGATTTTATGAACAGTGTCGAGCGCATAACCCCCTCCTATATAGAGGATAATAAAAGTATTTATATTTGGGTTTAGCGGGAGACTTCCTCGCTGTTGATTTGAGCTTATGGGCACAATGACACTACGTCAATGATCCGACACCATAATAAATCTCAATGAACGAGGGGTGACTTCGTCAAAATGCCGTCACACAAAAAATGCAAGCGCCCAAGGCAGTTGCCTGACACTTTCCACTTCGCTGTAAGAGACTGAAATGCCTAAATTTTCTAAAACCTCGGCCGCCCGGAAGACCCCAGCGGTGTGCGATATCGGCAAGGGAAGGCGTTAAGCGTGGAACCGAGTGCGTTTCATCGGTGAGAAGGCAAATGCCAATCGTTGAGCTTGCGAACCGAAATCTGGCGCTTTTCAACCAGGCACTGACACGGACTATAAGGGCATCAGATCGAGGGTGCGTTCCACTTCCTCGATGTCGATCCTGAAGCCATCGCCCTCCGGCATGCCCACCACAAAGCCGAAGTGCTGCTGGTCGCGATCCGTCAGGTACTTGTAATAGCTGACAAAACGGTTCGGAGGCTGCAACGTCAACACGCTGCCGCCGGTTTGCAGCACGTTGACGCCGTGAACCAACTGGCTGCCTTCAACCCCGACCACCACTCTGGCGCCGGCACAGGCTGCAATAATGCTCGGCACGTCGGTCTTCAGTGGATCGACAACGCGAAAGCCCCGGGTCTGGCGCAGGTGCTCTGCAATCGCCTTTTCATTACGCAGGAAACGCAAGTCGCCGTCGCCCCCACGCAAAATGAACACGCCGGGGTGCGGCTCATGGTTGACGTGCGAAAGCAGTTTTTCACCCATGGCCCGGTAGCGTAAATGCCGGCTGCGGTTATTGCTCTGATCGTCAAACAGCACCAGTTCACGGAAAAACGCACTGCGCAGACGTAGGGGCTTCATGTCTAACCAATCTTCATAGGCAGGCGCCTGGGAAAACAACGGGTAGCGGGCTGATGGCGCCGTGGTCACCGGTACGCCCTCGTTACGGGCCAGTGCGTAAGTGACACAGTCTTCCATCAACCAGGTGCCAAACCACGAATTGCCATTTTGCGTGCAATAGATGGCCGCTCGTTCGATTTCGTTCTCGACGACAACCCGCGGAAAGGTACTGGGTTTCAACGATAACCAATGGCTGGCCTTGCCCTTGTAGAGAGCCCCGTCTATGAGCCAGACGTCCTTGATCAAGTAGCCGCGTGTAGGCCCCTGCACAACGCTGAGGCCGCCTTCCATGGTGCGCGCAGGATGCACATAGGGGTAAAACCGCTTGGCCTCCCACCCCGTCACCCGCTCGAGCTGATTGGGCAAAAAGAATGCTGGCGGGGAGAGCGTTGTTTCACCCGGCGCAATCTCCCAGCTTTTTGACGCGATGCTTTTCAGGTCGACCGCCGAATTGCGGGCGAGTCGCTTACGTGCCATGTACTTGTAGGCAGCGAGGGTCCACTTATGCCGTTTGCCGGCGGACGGTGCGCTGAATTTCGACATATCGCTTCCCATGAAGCTGCTCCCCCGGGTGGCGTGGCCACTGGCGCTCTGAATCAGTTGGATGTGACCCTTTCCATCGTCGGCGGCGACTGTAAGTTGGCGTAACGCGTGCGCAAGGTTTCAATAAAGGACTCCCCCGAACCGGCGGTGCCATAGAGGTAGATCTTGTGCAGCCCGCCAAATACCATTTCGTGGTATCGGCTGGCGACCTCTTCCTCACTCGGCCCATCTGGCAAGCCCAGGTGCAGGGTCAGTTTGTCGCCTTCGACAGCGAACATCGGGGTTTCCCAAAGAAACTTCGCCGTGCCGGTCTTGGGTAGCCTGACGAACAGGTAGGCATGGTTGCCCAACGAATCGATATCGCCGCCGCGCCTTCTCTTCCATTTCAGCAAGCCGTCATCCGGCCGCGCCAGGCACAGGCCGATATCGTAATAATCAAAGCCGTGTTGCAACGCCCACTCCAACGCCATGAACGTGGTGATAGAGTTCACTTCCCGCAGTTTTTTCGCATCTGAAAACACCGCCTCGCTATAACCAAAACGCAGCGTGCTCCAATAACGTTTGCCGCCGCGCGTCACTTCACACCCCAGGTGACAACCAATGACTTCGTCCCCCAAGGTGATCAGGTCCAGACGCCCTACATGCTTGGCGATGCGAAACACATCGTCTGTGGGGAACTGCGCGGCATGAATACCTTGCCTTGCGGTGGCATAGGGGCGCAGTAGCTGGCTGTCGGCCATTGCGATTTCTTCATCCGACAGTGTCCGCCTCATCTGGTAGAGCGGTCGGTTCTTGCGAATGCTGCGGCGCAATTCGCTGTCGTAGCGTGCGGTAATGTCCTCCAGCGGGCGCCCCAGCGGTACCACGGCGCTCAGGTAGTGCGGCACCGACAAGGCCCCGGTGGTGGGCAATTCACTCACCAGCACCACATGGGTCGACGCTTCAGGCTCTGCACTGCCGGCGGCCACCGCGCCGGTGCCCGGTACCTTGCCACCAATCAGCAACTTGGCCATCTCGCGCTGATGCTTACGGCCGATGTAGAGGATTTCGTAGGGGCTTTCCTGCTGCAGCCGGAACCTCGCGACTTCCCACCGCCAAAAACAGGCTCGCCCAAGCACTTCTCGTATTTTGCTGGAGAGCAACCTGATCTCGTAGCGCGTGGAGGGAGAGATGAGTTTTCGTGCAACAGCCGCCAAGTTCTCTTTCATGCTGGTTCGACATCCTTTGATGTTGTCTAAGGGCAGATCAGCAAAAGATCACAGTTGACTGCAATAAACACACCCAACGCGCTGATATATAAAAGATTGCTTACGAAACATCACTCTCACATTCAGTAACAATTTAAGATGCAAGGCCATGCTTTGGCAAGCGGCACTTTGACAGCATGAACACCTATTTTATGACGTCAAATTTCTTGTTTGCATTTGATGACTTTATGACGCTAACCCATGACGTATGTTCAGTTAAGCGCACTACTCGGCTACCACCTGGTTATTAGCAATTGCCGTTTGATACTGGCTCCTCATAAAGGAGCATCCACATGCCCGCCCTCTCTACGCTCGCCCCCCATCAAGACCTGCTCAAGCAACAGCTTCCTGCCTGGGCCCATCGAATAGCGGCCTCTCAATGGCAGCGTTTGAAACAAAGCCATGTACCGGCCTATTTCACCCAGGACTGGTTCGCCAATGCCGCCCCTGCTCTTCGCGAGGCTGTACAGCGTAGCCAATCGCGCCTGTTACGCTCGCAAGCCACGCTCGCTCGCTCGCTGCGGGGGCTTGAACAAGTTGCCGAATTCGCTGAATCGCGACTCAAAGCTTGCCTCGCCGAGCGGGGCTGCACGGCACCCTTGCGTGGCACTGAGCTGCTTCGGGTAGAAAGCACCTGGCATTGGATAGGGCTGCGCACGCTTTACAGTCATCGACGCGACAATCTGCTGCAAGCCGCACTGCAGAACTTCGCCGACGACGAGTCCTTCACGCCCCAAAGTGCCATCGCCCTGAGCGCCAATATTCATGTAACAGCCGCCGAGGTGCAGGGCATCGCGTTCACCGGCGCGCAAACGCCCGCATCGCACTTTGCGATGCCCACGGAGCACTACCTGGTGGATCCATTGCCACTGGCACCCGCTTCGTTCGCCGCGCTGTGTCGCACACTGGACTTAGGGGGGCAATACCAGACTCATCTGGATCAGCATTTCGCCAAGCCCCCGGTACGTGAGCAGGCAATAGCCGTGTACAAGGACCGGTTGCGCCTGGCTGCCGACCTGGCCTACCTGCGCCATGAACTGAGCGGTGCCACGCGTGACCACGTCGACCTTTTGTTGCAGGGCGATAATCTGCCGTGCTGGCAACTGGCGTTATTCGGTATCACGCTGCACGAGGTCATGCTGATCGAAGCAGGGCGCGCCGGGCTGCTGCTCTATCTGCCCGGCCACGAGGCGCTGCGGCTAGTTACCGATCTTGATGCAGTTCACGACGCATTGGCGGCCCTGTTGCTGGAGCCCGCCACCCGGCAGATGTTCATGGCTTACATTGAGCAGAGCCAGCATCAACACTTTCTCGACTTGCTGCACCAAAACCTTGATGCCTCGGGCACGTCTGCCGACGACCAGGCATGGTCGCGGGCCAGTCATGCAGACCTGCGCCCGACGCGGCTAGCCATCACCGAGGAGCCATTCGGTTTCTATCAGGCGCAGCACGTAGACCGCCTCAAGCGCGAAGCACGCCAACTGGCGGTGCCGACGGCTGAAGCCGATGCCAAGGCGCGGGCGAGCCGTCTGCAAGCGTGGGAAGACCGTGGCCTGGATGCGCTCAACCTGGCCGGTTTCTTCATTCCTGCCGTGGGCACGCTGATGCTGGCGGTGACAGCGTGCCAACTGCTTGGCGAAGTGTACGAGGGTTATGAAGCCTGGCATCAGGGTGATCGCCATTTGGCACTGGGCCATCTGGAGGCGGCCGGGCTGAGTCTGGCACTTGCCGCTGGCTTGGCGACTGCAGGCCACGTGGTGCCGAAGCTGTTCAAAAGCCCGCTGCTGGAGCAGCTGCAGGAGGTGCGCAGCAGCGATGGCGGCTACAAGCTCTGGCAACCTGATCTCACACCTTACCGCAGCGACCAGCCGTTACCGGAGCACGTACAAGCCAACGCACAGGGCCAGTACCTGCTCGACGGCCAGTATTTCATTCGCATGGATGGCCATCTCTACGAGCAACGCCTGGACAATGAATTACAGCAATGGCGTATCGTCCACCCCCATGTGCAAGACGCTTGGCAACCCCCGCTGGAACACAACGAACAGGGCGCTTGGCGCGGCTGTCATGAACAGCCATCACAGTGGTCGTTCGCGGTACTGATACGTCGTTTGGGGCAAGACTACCCTGCGCTGACGGCAGACCAACTTACCCTGGCAGGCCGCATCAGTGGTAGCGATGCAGCCAGCTTGCGCCGCGTACACCTCGAGGGGCAGCCGGCACCTGTGTTGTTGCTCGACACCTTGCAGCGCATGGCCGCGCAAGCCGAGGCGCAAGCACTGGGTGGCGACGCGCCAGAGGCCTTGTTCGCGCGCCTGTATAACGGCGAGGGGCCCATCGAGCCCGCAACAGATCGGTTACTGCAGGCCTACCCTCGCCTGTCGGCCGCACTGGCCAGGCGCTTGCTGGCGCCACTGGACGCTGTAGAAGCACTGGCCTGGGAACACGACGCAACGTTACCTGCCTGGCTGCGCCAACAAATTGAACATACACACAGCGAACTGCCTCTTGTACGTGCCTTGGAAGGCGTGCTGGTGCCGGCTCGGGCCAGTGCCGAAAGCGAACGCCTGCTGTTCAGCGCCCTCGCTGACTGGCCTGACTGGCCGCGCGATGTACGCCTGGAGCTGCGTGCCGGTAGCCCCGAAGGCCCGCTGCTCGACAGTGTTGGCAGTGACCAGGCCAGGCGCATCTGCCGGGTCATCAGGTCTACAGAAGGCTATGAAGCTGACCTGGGGCAGCGCCCTGCCCCCGCCACGCGGGACCAGGACCTGTGCCGCGCAATCGAACAGGCGCTGCCGCAGGCCGATCGTGGCGCACTGGCGATCACCGTGGCAGATGGGGGTTCGATACGCCAGCGCATCCAGAGCTGGGCCAACGAAAACAGGGAGGCCCTTGCGCAAAGACTGTGGGGGCATGGCGCCATGCGACGCGCGCTCCCCGGCCAGCTACGTGGGGGGCGCCCGCTTGACCCCGAACCACCGCACCCGCGCCAAACGAGTTCACTGGCCGGGGCCTACCGCCGTCTGTACCCCAATGCCACCGATTCAGAGATCGAGGATGCGCTTGAAAGCGGGCAAGAAGATGATGAGACTGAGGACAATTCCCTTCTCTCCCCCACACAAAGACTGCGCGACCTGCAGCAACGTCTGGATACCCTGCGCCGCGACCTGCACGAGTGGGCCCGCCTCGACCCGCAGCGCCCACACCAGCGGCAGCGAGCGATCCGCCCGATCGTCAACGCCTGGCGGCGCCTCTCGACGGTTTCGCTCGGGGACGGGGGGCGCATCTACAGCCTCGACCTTTCCGGCCTGGAGCTTGAAGACCAGGATTTGGCCAGCCTGGTCTTGCCGGACGACTTCACCCATGTGGAGCACTTGTCGCTGAGCAATAACCCCTCGCTCAGCCAGTTGCCCGCAGTGCTCCATGAGCGCCTTCCCTGGCTGAGACGTTTGTTGCTGTCCAAATGCCGCTTCAATTCACTACCCCGTTTGGCCAACCCTGGTCGATTGACCTGGCTCGACCTGGACAACAACCGCATCACTTGGGACTACCGCGCACAAGCATCCTTGAATCAATGCTCCGGGCTCGTAGTCCTCGACCTTTCGGGCAACCCACTGCTGGAGGCCCCTGACTTGAATGGGCTTGATCACCTGAAAACCCTGTTCCTGAATGATTGCGGGCTGACCGAGTTACCCGCAGGCCTGGAGCGGATCGCCGAACCTATGGTCCTGGACATGTCGGGCAACCAGTTCCTGAAATTGCCCGACGGCTTCAGCCTCCCGGAACCGTCCGCCCAGGCCCTATGCCTGGAAAGTGAATGGCTCGGCGAAAGCGTGCTTGCACAAATTGATGCTTACAACACGGCCCATCAGGTCGATCTGCTGGTAAGTGAAAGTGACTATGACGAGTTCTTCGAGCAAACCGGGCCTGAGGAAGCCGCACTTTGGCAGCGCTTTCCGCTGCAGTATCGTCGCGACCTCAGGCCACTGCTCGGCGACGATTTTTTTCGAAGCCAGCCCCAGCAAGCGCGAGCGGAATTCTGGCGCCGCCTGGCAGCCATCGATGCTGATCAGGTACTGCGCGAAGAATGGCTGACCCACCCGCCAGCCAACCTGTTCCAACTGCCACTGTGAAGTGATCAGCAGCCGCGCCTGTCACCCAGGTGACAGGCGCTGCCGGCGCGGGTTGCGCGCTATCCAGCCGTGCAATTCGGCGGCGGGCATCGGCCGCCCCATCAGGTAACCTTGCCCCTGATCGCACCCGGCATTGCGCAGAAAGTCGTACTGCTCCTGGGTTTCGATACCCTCTGCGGTAATGCGGTACCCCAGGGCATGCCCCAGGTCGATGATGGCGCGGGCAATGGCCACGGCATCATCGTCAACCGGCAAGTCCTTGATGAACGCGCGGTCGATCTTCAGGTGATCGATAGGCAGCGCGCGCAGGTAGGCCAGTGATGAATAGCCGGTACCGAAGTCATCCACCGCAGTGGCCACCCCCATGGCCTGCAATTGCGCCAGCACCGCACAGGCTTGCTGCTGGCTCTCCATCAGCAGGCTCTCGGTAATCTCCACTTCCAGCAGATGGGCGGGCAACCCATGGCGCTCCAGGGCCACCGCCAGGCTCGACACATAATCGCTGCGCTCGATCTGCAGCGCCGCGACGTTGATCGCCAGCGGTCCCGGCAGGCAATCGTCCATACGCCATGCCGCCAACTGCGCACAGGCCAGTTCCAGCACCCGCTCACCCACGGGGATGATCAACCCGGTACGTTCTGCCAAGGGGATGAACTCGGCCGGTGATACCAGGCCGGCTTGCGGATCGCGCCAGCGCAGCAGCGCCTCGACACCCTCCAGCCTGCCGCTGAACAGGTCCACTTTGGGCTGGTACCAAAGCTCGAACTCATCGTTGTTCAGCGCCCGGCGCAAATTGCGCTCCAGTTCCAGGCGTTGCTGTAAGCGCGCGGTCATGTCCGGGTGGTAGGGCCGCCAGGTGTTACGCCCGCTTTCCTTGGCGGCATACATGGCGGTATCGGCGTGGCGCAGTAGGTTGTCGACACCTTCGCCGTGCTGCGGGCACCAGGCCAGGCCGATGCTGCCGGTAACCAACGCGGCATTGCCCTTGAGGTCGAACGGCCGTTGCAGGCAGCGCAGCAGGTGGCACAGTTGGTGGCTTATCTGGCCCTGAGTGCCCTGGAGCATGAACACGAACTCGTCGCCGCCCAAGCGGCAGACGCGGTCGTGCAGGTCCAGTTCCTGCAGAAAACGTGCGGTGGCTTGTTGCAGCAGCAGGTCGCCCATGGCATGGCCGAGGCTGTCGTTGACCTGTTTGAAACCGTCGATGTCGAGTACCAACACGGCCAGGCCGTGCCCCTTGTTGATGGCCTCGGCCAGTTGCCGCTGGAACAGCACCCGGTTGGGCAACCCGGTGATGGTGTCGTAGTGCGCCAAGCGCTCGAACTGCGCCTGTGAGTGGTGCAGCTCGCGGTTTTGCTGCTGCAGATGGCGCTGCTTGCGCTTGAGCCGCACGGCGTACAGGCCAAGCAAGCCCGTGGCGGCAACGACCAACCAGAACAGCGGCGAAGCCAGCAGTGCGCACGTCTGTTCATCGCAAAACGGGGGGCTGGATGTGATCATAGGCCTGCGCACGCACTCGGTTAGTGCTGTATCGGCGCAGCGCAGGCAATGTTGAGCCAGACTGGTGTTTTTCCTGCGGCCGGTGCATGCTCGAAGCTGAAGCGTTTCACCTGGCACGCAATCCGCTCAGATATGTGAGGTGCAGTACCCATGAACCGTCTGCTCGATTCACTCTTCCCCACTGCCGACAACATCCCCGACACCTGGCGCCTGGAAGCCCCCCTGGAACAACGCGACTACTTGGTGAACGGCCAGCTCAAGCGCTGGGACGGCCCGCTGGCCACGGTGCGCAGCCCGGTCTGGCTGAAGCAGGCCGACGGCGAGCAGCAGGTCGTGCTCGGCAGCGCCCCGCTGCTTGACGCCGACACCGCCCTTACCGCGCTGGATGCCGCCGTGCAGGCCTACGACAAAGGCCGCGGCGCCTGGCCAACGATGCGCGTGGCCGAGCGCATACAGCACGTCGAAAGCTTCCTTGCACGCATGCGCGAACAGCGCCAGGCGGTGGTCAAACTGCTGATGTGGGAAATCGGCAAGAACCTCAAGGACTCGGAAAAAGAGTTCGACCGCACCTGCGACTACATCGTCGACACCATCAATGCACTCAAGGACCTCGACCGCCGCTCAAGCCGTTTCGAGCTCGAACAAGGCACCCTTGGCCAGATCCGTCGGGCGCCACTGGGCGTGGCACTGTGCATGGGGCCATACAACTATCCCCTCAATGAAACCTTCACAACGTTGATCCCCGCGCTGATCATGGGCAATACCGTGGTGTTCAAGCCGGCCAAGTTTGGCGTGCTGCTGATTCGCCCGTTGCTCGAAGCTTTCCGCGACAGCTTCCCGCCTGGGGTGATCAACGTCATCTATGGCCGCGGCCGCGAGACCGTCAGCGCGCTCATGGCCAGCGGCCTGGTCGACGTGTTCGCCTTCATCGGTACCCACAAAGCCGCCAGCGACCTGAAGAAACTGCACCCACGCCCACACCGCCTGCGCGCGGCGCTCGGCCTGGACGCCAAGAACCCCGGCATCGTGCTGCCCCAGGTCGACCTGGACAACGCCGTCGAAGAGGCCGTCACCGGCGCCCTGTCATTCAACGGCCAACGCTGCACTGCGCTGAAGATACTGTTCGTCCACGAGGATGTGGTCGAGGTCTTCCTGGACAAATTCCAGCGCAAGCTGGCCGCGCTCAAGCCGGGCATGCCGTGGGAGCCAGGCGTCGCGCTGACGCCTTTGCCGGAGCCGGGCAAGGTCGACTACCTCGACGGCCTGGTGGCCGATGCCACGGCCAAGGGCGCCCGCGTCATCAACGAAGGCGGCGGGCAGAGCCGCGGCTCGTTCTTCTACCCCGCCCTGCTCTACCCGGTGAACCATGAAATGCGCGTGTACCACGAAGAGCAGTTCGGGCCGCTGGTGCCGGTGGTGCCCTACCGCGACCTGCAGACCGTCATCGACTACGTGCTCGACTCCGATTACGGGCAGCAGCTGAGCTTGTTCGGCAACGACCCGGCGACCATCGGCAGCCTGGTCGATACCTTTGCCAACCAGGTCGGCCGCATCAACATCAACGCCCAGTGCCAGCGCGGGCCAGACACCTACCCGTTCAACGGCCGCAAGAACAGCGCCGAAGGTACGCTGTCGGTGCATGACGCTTTGCGCGTGTTCTCGATCCGCACGCTGGTGGCGACCAAGTTCCAGGAAGCCAACAAAGCGCTGATCAGTGAGATCATCCGCAATCGCCAATCGAGCTTCCTGACCACCGACTACATCTTCTAACCCGCCAGCGCTTAATGGAGAAATGGCATTTGCATTGGTCGCCAAGCTGTATAAACATACAGCTTCGCGATCAGTGTCGGCCTTGCCCTCGCAAGCGGCCAGCACTGCCAATGCAAAAGGAGGCCATACCATGTCAGCCAAACCCATCCCCGAAGGCCAGCACAGCATCACCCCTTACCTAGGTATCAAGGACGCCGCCAAGGCCATCGACTTCTACAAGCAGGCCTTCGGCGCCATCGAAATGTTCCGCCTCGACGGCCCTGACGGCCGCGTCGGTCACGCCGAGCTGAAGATTGGCGACTCGTCACTGATGCTCGCCGACCCGTGCGACATGGAGGGCGGGCTTACCGCCAGCCAGCATGTCGATGGCGCGGCCATCGGCCTGCACCTGTACGTCGAAGACTGCGACCAGGTCTACGCCCAGGCCATTGCAGCGGGTGCCACTGCGCTGCGGCCGCTGCAGGATCAGTTCTACGGTGACCGCAGCGGCACCCTGAAAGACCCGTTCGGCAACCTGTGGTTCATCTCCACGCACAAAGAGGACCTCACCCCGGAAGAAATCCGTGCCCGCGCGGCCAAACTGTTCAGTGGCAACTAAGCCGCCGGCTGCGCGCCTCAAGTTGAAAGTGAAAGCGCTTTGCTTGAAGCTTGGGGCTCGTAGCTTGGAGCTGCCCGTCAATGCGTATCATCGATAAAACCGCCGCGCAGGTGCGCAGCCTCACACCCGCCGAAGAAGAACTGCTGGTTGGCTTCAGCACAGGGACGCTCGTCGGCCCACGGCTGCTGCAGGCCAACCAGTTGCTGATGAAGGTGCGTAACGCCAACCAGTGGCTGGCCTGCGACTGCCGCAAAGACGCCCTGCCGGTGCTCAACGTGACCCTCAATGGCAGCACCGGCACGCTGTTTTTGAAAAACAACCCCGGTACCGCCGAGCATGCACCGGGCTGCCCGTTCACCAAGGACGAGCGTGAAGCCGCAGAGCGCGAAGACGACCCTGCACCACCCGCCGCGTGGCTGCCACCCGATACACCGTTGCGCCTGATCGGTGACTTTCGCCCGGCCCAGGACAACGGCGGCGGTGATGGCAATGAGCGGCGCGAACAGCAACGGTTGCTGTCGCTGTTGCTGACCTGGGTCGAGATCAGCGGCCTGAACCTCTACGCCACCCACCTGAAAAAAGACCTCACCGGGCAGTTTGCCGAATTGCGCAGCGTTGCCAGCCGCTACCCGCTGCTGGAGCGGGTGCCGGCCAGCAACTACCTGGAAACCCGCCTGGACATGAAGCACATGATGATGCTCAAGGCCCGGCTGCGCGAGGCCACCGTGTTCGGCAACCACCGCCGGCATGGCCTGATGCTCGACTGTGTCGACCAGATCAAAGGGCGCAAGCTGTTCAACAACCGCAGCGACGAGGGGTTCGACTTCCAGGGCCATCACCTCTATTGGGGCGGCAACCGCACGGCCGGCCCCCTGTTGGCATTGGCGCTGTACTCGCCCACCAGCGCCGGTAGCCATTTCTACGAACTGATCCATGTGGCCAGCGTACCGGTGCTGTCGCGTGCCCACCTGTTCCCGGTGTACCGCGATGAAGAGCGCGAGCCGCTCAAGGCGCTGGTGTCGCTGATCGACTGGATGGCCAGCAAGGGTGTGAAGGTGCAGATGCGCCGACCGGTGATCGGCGGCCAGGTGATGGATGAACTGGTCCTGACGTCGGATCAGGACCGGGTGCTGTCAGTGTCGCTGCTGGAGCAACCGATCGGCCCCGAGCCGGATGCCGAGAACTTCAAGCGCTACGCCGACTTCAAGAGCCTGGAGACCTTCCGCAAGTTTGTGGCGGGTTTCTTCATGCGGGAGCGCTGAAACCCTCAGGTGTTGGATGTGCGTCCAACACCTGAGGTTGTACTCAGATCAACCAAGAAACAGCTGGTAAGCCGGGTTCTCGGTCTCGTCCCAATAGCGATACCCCATCTCGTCCAGTGCCTGGGGCAACCTCGCCTGCTCATCGGCCGGCACTTCAAGTGCAGCAAATACCCGCGCTTCTGCGGCGCCATGGTTGCGGTAATGGAACAGGCTGATGTTCCAACGTTTGCCCAACCGCTCCAGGAAGCCCAGCAGCGCACCTGGCCGCTCCGGGAACTCGAAGCGCAGCACACGCTCATCCGCCCCAGGCGCGGCATGCCCGCCCACGGTGTGGCGCACATGCAGCTTGGCCAGTTCGTTGTCGGTCAGGTCGAGTACGCTGTAACCCTGCTCGGCGAGGCTGGCCAGCAGCTTTTCACGTGGGTCGTGCAGCGGGTGGGTCTGCACCCCGACAAACAGACGCGCTTCCTTGCCCGGGTAGTAGCGGTAGTTGAACTCGGTGATCTGGCGTTTGCCCAGTGCCTGGCAGAAGGCGCGGAAGCTGCCCGGTTGCTCGGGGATGGTCACGGCGATGATCGCCTCGCGCTGCTCGCCCAGTTCTGCCCGCTCGGCCACATGCCGCAGGCGGTCGAAATTGACGTTGGCGCCGGAGTCGATGGCGACCAGGGTCTGCCCCTGCACACCCTCGCGGGCCACATACTTCTTGATACCGGCCACGGCCAGGGCACCGGAAGGCTCGGTGATCGAGCGGGTGTCGTCGTAGATGTCCTTGATCGCCGCGCACAGCTCATCGCTGTTGACGGTCACCACCTCATCGACGAAGTGCCGGCACAGCTCGAAGCAATGGGCACCGATCTGCGCCACCGCCACACCATCGGCAAACGTGCCGACCTGGGGCAGGATCACCCGTTCGCCTGCGGCCAGCGCAGCCTGCAGGCAGTTGGAGTCTTCCGGCTCGACGCCGATCACCTTGACCTCGGGCCGCAGGTATTTCACGTAGGCGGCAATGCCCGCCACCAACCCGCCACCGCCCACCGGGACGAAGATCGCATGCAGATCACCCGGGTGCTGGCGCAGGATCTCCATGGCCACCGTACCTTGCCCGGCGATCACGTCCGGGTCATCGAAGGGTGGCACGAAGGTAGCGCCCTCTTGCTCGGCCAGCTGCAGGGCATGGGCCAGTGCGTGGGGGAAGCTCTCACCGTACTGCACCACGTGGCCACCCCGCGAACGCACCCCTTCGACCTTCAGCGAAGGTGTGGTGGTTGGCATGACGATGGTGGCTTTCAGGCCCAGGTGCGAAGCTGCCAGGGCGACGCCCTGGGCGTGGTTGCCCGCCGACGCGGTGATCACCCCGCGTTCACGCTGGGCCGCTGTCAGACGCGACAGCCGCGTGTAGGCACCGCGGATCTTGAACGAGAACGTGGGTTGCAGGTCTTCACGCTTGAGCAACACCTGGTTGCCAAGGCTGGCAGACAGCGCTGGCGCTGGCTGCAGCGGTGTTTCGATGGCCAGGTCGTAGACGGGCGCTGAGAGAATGCGCCGCACCTGCTGCGAGAGTAGCTGCTGGGGCGTGGGCGGGGTACGCAGGTTGGCGCTGAAGCTGGTCATCGATGACTCCTTGGCTGTTTTCACGGTGCCCAGGAGTCAGAGAGTAAAAACCCGCCTCCAGGGCGGGTTAGGTGCACGTACGCGCTAGCCCGCCAAACTGATAATGGCGGTAATAATAATGGCGTTCACGTGCGGGAATGTGTTCATGGGGTAAGAACTTATCCCGCCGCATGGCAGCAAGTCAACACTTTGCCTGCTGCGCCGAAAGCGGCACATCGAAGACCTTGTCGAAGCCCCACTGGAACACGAAGGCATAGACGAAGAAGAACACGAACAACGCCAGGTTGGTCAGAAACGCCGCCCACAGGCTCACATCCAGCCACCACGCCACCAGCGGCAGCAGAATCACCACCAGCCCGCCTTCAAAACCCAAGGCATGCAAGACCCGGCGCATGAAGGTGCGCTTACGCTGCTGCTGACGCGCCTCCCAGCGCTCGAACGCCCAGTTGAAGGCCATGTTCCAGCTCATGGCAATGCCCGACATGAGCACCGACAGCGCGGCCGATTGGGCCATACCGGCATCAAACGCCAGTTCCAGCGCTGGGGCCACGCAGGCCACGGCGATGGCTTCGTAGAGGATGGCCTGGACGATTTTGCGTGCCTTGCCTTGCATGTTCAGCTCCCTGAAAAACGACCTACCAAGCTACAAGATGTGGCCCACAAGAAAAAGGCTGAAATTCATATCTGACTAACCGTTCAATAAAAGGCTCGACCGCACTGTGCGCCGCTGTGGCCTGCCCAGCACGTATTGGACAACCCTGTATTGGGCTGCTTGTACAAATGCCGTGCACGCAGCGACACGTCATGCACCTTCGTCCAGGGAGCCGTACGAGGACCACGCATGAGCCTGCATGCCTCAAAGGAGCTCACCGATGCTCAACTGCGCCATGGCCACCACCTGGACCCTCCTCAGCCCGTTCTACGGCACCAACATCGACCTGCAAGACCTGGTAGCCGCCATGCTGATCAGCTACGCGCTGTTCATCAGCGGCCTGGTCATCTACAGCTACCTGCGTATCCGCCAGGCCAAGCTGCACAACTTTTATATGTCCAAGGTGCTGCTCGACCAGGCTTACGACATCGACAACTTCAAGCAGGTCAACGACCGGTTTGGGCATGATGTTGGCGATGAGGTGCTCAAGCGCGTGGCTCAGCACATCAAGGCGTCAATCGTAGGCCATGAATTCGCCAGGCTCGGCGGCGAGGAGTTCGTAATCTTCTTCCATGGGCTGGATCAGCCGGCTGCCGATCGACAGGTTGCGGCGTTGTGCAGGCGTGTACGTGAAGACCGGGGGGCGCATCCGGTGACGATCAGCATCGGGCTGGCCCGGGTGGACCCTGCAGATACCTTGACCAGGGCGCTGGTCAAGGCGGATCAGGCGTTATATGAGGCCAAGCACAACGGTAAAGATCGCTTCGTGCTGTGGACTGCCCAGCAGAGCGAACCTACCCACCCGCAGGCAGGCGAATCCTGAACTGCGCCCCGCCCAGCGCAGACTGCGCCACCGTCAACGTGCCGCCCTGCCCTTCGATGGCCCTCCGGCTGATCGCCAGCCCCAGGCCGAAACCACCGGTATTGCGGTCACGGCTACGGTCCAGGCGATAGAACGGCTGGAAGATCCGCTCACGTTCTTCAACCGGAATGCCGATCCCGTCGTCCTCGACCGTCAGCAGGCAAGCGCCGTCCTCTTCAAGCCGCAACCTCAACAACAGGTTTTCGTCGCAATAACGCATCGCATTGCGCACCAGGTTCTGCACCGCCCGGGCTGTCAGCCGTGGGTCGAGCACGAACCGCGGCAGCTCACGCTCGGCACGCACTTCCCACTGGATGCCGCGGCTGTCGAGCTCTTCGGCAAAGCCGCCAAGCACACTGTCGACCAGCTCCAGCAACGACACCTCGACCCGCTCACGGGCCTGGTCGGCGTTGTACAGGCGGCTGTAGGACAGTAGCTCGAGCACCAATTCGTCCAGCTCACGCACGTGCCCAACCAGCTCCAGCAGGCGCTTGCGGCTGGTGGGCGGCACCTCGTCGAACAGCAGCACAAGGCCGAAGTCCAGGCGAGTCAGCGGTGTGCGCAGCTCATGGGATACCGCATTGAGCAGCTCGCGCTGCTGGTTGACGTGGCGCTCCAGGTCGCTGGCCATGGTGTCGAACACCCCGGCCAGTTCGCCGATGTTCGAGTGCGGCGAGATGTGCGTGCGTTCCGCCATCTGCCCCTGGCCCAGGCGCCGGGCGGTCTCTTTGAGCCGCTCCAGGTCGCGCCAGTGCGGCCATACCCACAGCAGCAGGCAACCGAGCATGGCCGCGCCGATCAACACGGTGACGCCCCACGACAGCACGTTGATGTCCAGTGGGTCCGGGGGTGCATGCAGGCGCACCAACCAGTCCTTGTCGAGCGGTGCCAGCACCGTCTCGTAATAGCCCCAGTCGGCGATGCGCACGGCGTACGACCCGTGCTCCAGGCGCGCCTGTTCATCCTCGCTCAGCTCGGCCTGGTCCCTGCGCAGCAGCTTGATTTCGAGCGGTGCGAAGGCGTCTGCCAGGTCTTGCTCCACCGCTGGCCAGCGCTCGCGCGGGGCTTGCTGGAACTGGCGCACGATCAGCGACTGCACGCCTTTGGCCTGGTCCAGGTTGTAGGCCATGAAGCGATCATGGAACAGCCCGACGATAGTGTCGGGGATGAACAGCAGCGCACCGGCGTAGGCGACGATGATCACCAGGTAGAGGCGCACCAGGATCTTCAGCATACTCGGTCAGCACTCCCACTCGACGCGGCTGAATAGGTAACCTTTGCCCCACACGGTCTTGATCTTGCGGGCCTCGCCAGCGCTGTCGTCGAACTTGCGGCGCAGCTTGGAAATGGCGACATCCACCGAGCGGTCGGTGCCGTTGAACTCGATGCCGCGCAATTGCTGGAGGATGCGGTCGCGGCTGAGCACTTCACCGGCATTGCGCGCCAGCACCACCAACAGGTTGTATTCGCCGCTGGAAAGCTCCACTTCTTCACCGCGCCAGCTGACCAGGCGCTCGGCCAGGTCGATGCGCAAGCAGCCGACCAGGATCTGCTCGCTGTCCAGGCGCGGCTCGTGAACGCCGCTGCGGCGCAGCAAGGTCCGTACACGCGCCAGCAGCACACGGGGCTCGCACGGTTTGGTCACGTAGTCGTCGGCGCCCATCTCCAGGCCCAGCACCTGGTCGTGGCTGTCGTCGCGGGCCGTCAGCATCAGGATCGGCAGGCTCTGCGATTCCTGGCGCAGCAGGCGGCACACCTGCAGGCCATCGATACCTGGCAGCATCAGATCGAGGATGACCAGGTCGGGTTTGTCCTGGCGCAAGGCCTCCAGCACATGATCGCCGCGGGCGATCACCCGGACATGAAAGTCGTTGCGTTGCAGGTAGCTGGCGATCAGTTCGGACAGAGCGCTGTCGTCCTCGACCAGGAGAATATTCGGCATAGGCGTTTGGGTAGCGTTCAGTGAAGACGTCGCCGGCCTCTTCGCGGGCTTACCGGCGAAGGGTCCAGCACACAGGGTTACAGGCAGAATATAGAATCCCCTATAGCGACAGGATTTTTCTTCACACTTTTTCACACACGTCCTACAGGTATTAACAGGCACCGGAACGCCGTCTGCCTTAGCATACGCACGGTCATCATCGGAAGATCCGTATGCTTATTACCCGTATTCCTCGCCTGCGCCCCGTGGCGCTACTGGCGTTTCTGAGCATCTCCCTGGCCGGCTGTGGCGACAGCAACGAGCAGGAAGAAAAAACCCCCGCCCCCCACGTCCGCGTGGAAACCCTGCAATTGCAGCCACTGGCCATCAGCAGCGAGCTCAGCGGCCGGATCCTCGCCCCGCGCACTGCCGAAGTGCGCGCACGGGTGGCCGGCGTGGTGCTCAAGCGGGTGTACCGTGAAGGCAGCGACGTCAAGCAAGGCGACGTGCTGTTTCTGATCGACCCGGCGCCGTTCAAGGCCGACCACGACAGCGCCCGCGCCACCCTGGCCAAGGCCCAGGCCAACCTGTATCAAGCGCGCCTGCAAGAGCAACGCTACCGCGAGCTGGTCGACGAAAAGGCCGTGAGCCGCCAGGAATACGACAATGCCCGGGCCAGCTTCCTGCAGGCCGACGCCGAAGTGTCCGAAGCCAAGGCCGCCCTGGAGCGCGCCCGCCTGAACCTGGGTTATGCCACGGTAACCGCGCCGATCTCTGGGCGAATCGGCCGTGCGCTGGTGACCGAAGGTGCACTGGTTGGGCAAAACGAGAGCACGCCCCTGGCCACCATCCAGCAACTGGACCCGATTCACGCCGACGTCACCCAGTCGACCCGCGAGCTCAACGCCCTGCGCCGTGCCCTGCGTGCCGGCGAGCTGCAGCAGGTCGGCGACGGCCAGGCCCGCGCCACCCTGATCCAGGACGATGGCAGCGCCTACCCGTTGCCCGGCAAGTTGCTGTTCTCCGACATCAGCGTCGACCCGAGCACCAACCAGATCACCCTGCGCAGCGAATTCCCCAACCCGGACCTCGACCTGCTGCCAGGTAGCTACGTGCGCGTGCGCCTGGAGCAGGCGGTGCAGCCCAAAGGCCTCAGCGTGCCGCAGCGCGCCATCCTGCGTGACAGTGCCGGCGTGCCGAAAGTGCTGGTGGTCGACCCGCAGGCCCGCATCAGCGACCGTCAGGTGGTGCTGGGCAATGCCCAGGGCGACCGCTGGGTCGTCAGCGAAGGCTTGGCGCCCGGTGAACAAGTGGTTATCGAAGGCCTGCAGCACGTCAAGGCCGGCGACCAGGTGCAGGTCGAAGCGAGCCAGGGCACAGCGCCCGGCGCGCCGCCCATCGCACAGCACAACAGCCAGTGAGGGGCTGACCCATGCCGCATTTCTTCATTGACCGCCCGGTGTTCGCCTGGGTGGTCGCGTTGTTCATCCTGCTGGCCGGCGCCTTGGCCATCCCGCAGTTGCCGGTGGCCCAGTACCCCAACGTGGCCCCGCCACAGGTGGAAATCTATGCCGTGTACCCTGGCGCCTCGGCGGCGACCATGGACGAAAGCGTGGTCAGCCTGATCGAGCAGGAGCTCAACGGTGCCGACAACCTGTTGTATTTCGAGTCGCAAAGCAGCCTGGGCAGCGCCACCATCACCGCCACCTTCGAGCCTGGCACCCACCCCGACCTGGCCCAGGTCGATGTGCAGAACCGCCTGAAGGTGGTCGAGTCGCGCCTGCCCCGCCCCGTGACCCAGCAGGGCCTGCAAGTGGAAAAGGTATCCACCGGCTTCCTGCTGCTGGCCACCCTGACCTCGGAAGACGGCAAGCTCGACGAAACCGCCCTGTCGGATATCCTCGCGCGCAACGTGATGAACGAAATCCGTCGCCTGAAAGGCGTCGGCAAGGCCCAGTTGTATGGCTCCGAGCGCGCCATGCGGATCTGGATCGACCCGAGCAAGCTGATCGGCTTCAACCTCACGCCTAACGACGTAGCCGACGCCATCAGCGCACAGAACGCCCAGGTCGCCCCCGGCAGCATTGGTGACCTGCCCGCCCGTGGCACCCAGGAAATCACCGCCAACGTGCTGGTCAAGGGCCAGCTGAGCACCCCCGAGGAATTCGCGGCCATCGTGTTGCGCGCCAACGCGGACGGCTCCAGCGTGACCATCGGCGATGTCGCCCGGGTCGAGATCGGCGCCCAGGAATACCAGTACGGCACGCGCCTGAATGGCAAGCCGGCCACCGCCTTCAGCGTGCAGTTGGCCCCTGGCGCCAACGCCATGGAAACCGCCGACCTGGTGCGGGCGAAAATGCAGGAGTTGTCGCGCTACTTCCCGGAGGGGGTGAAATACGACATCCCTTACGACACCTCGCCCTTCGTCAAGGTGTCCATCCAGCAGGTGATCAACACCCTGTTCGAGGCCATGTTGCTGGTGTTCGCGGTGATGTTCCTGTTCCTGCAGAACCTTCGCTACACGCTGATCCCGACGCTGGTGGTGCCGGTGGCACTGATGGGCACCTTCGCCGTGATGATGGCCATGGGCTTCTCGGTCAACGTGCTGACCCTGTTCGGCATGGTGCTGGCCATCGGCATCCTGGTCGACGATGCCATCGTGGTGGTGGAAAACGTCGAGCGGATCATGGCCGAAGAAGGCCTGCCGCCCAAGCAAGCCACGCGCAAGGCCATGGGCCAGATCAGCGGGGCGATCGTCGGCATCACCCTGGTGCTAGTGGCGGTGTTCCTGCCCATGGCCTTCATGAAAGGTTCGGTGGGGGTGATCTACCAGCAGTTCTCGGTGTCCATGGCGGTGTCGATTCTGTTCTCGGCGTTTCTTGCCCTGAGCCTGACCCCTGCCCTGTGCGCCACCCTGCTCAAGCCGCTGGCCAAAGGTGAGCACCACGAACGCAAGGGCTTCTTCGGCTGGTTCAACCGGCGCTTCGATAGCATGAGCAACGGCTACCAGCGCTGGGTCGTGCACGCGCTCAAACGCAGCGGCCGTTACTTGCTGGTGTATGGCGTGCTGCTGGCCGTGCTGGGCTATGGCTTCAGCCAGCTGCCCACAGCGTTCCTGCCGACCGAAGACCAGGGCTACACCATCACCGACATCCAGCTGCCGCCCGGTGCCAGCCGCATGCGCACCGAGCAGGTGGCCGCCCAGATCGAGGCGCATAACGCCGAAGAACCGGGTGTAGGCAACACCACGCTGATCCTCGGCTTCAGCTTCTCCGGCAGCGGGCAGAACGCGGCGCTGGCCTTCACCACGCTCAAGGACTGGTCCGAGCGCGGTGCCGACGACAGCGCCCAGTCGATCGCCGACCGCGCCACTATGGCCTTCACCCAGCTCAAGGATGCCGTGGCCTACGCTGTACTGCCGCCCCCTATCGATGGCCTGGGTGAGTCGACCGGTTTCGAGTTCCGCCTGCAGGACCGGGGTGGCATGGGCCACACTGAACTGATGGCCGCGCGCGATGCATTGCTGGCCAATGCCGGCAAGAGCAAGGTGCTGACCAACGTGCGCGAGGCTTCGCTGGCCGAAAGCCCACAGGTGCAACTGGAAATCGACCGTCGCCAAGCCAATGCCCTGGGTGTGTCGTTCGCCGACATCGGCGCAGTGCTGGATACCGCCGTAGGCTCCAGCTACGTCAACGACTTCCCCAACCAGGGCCGTATGCAGCGGGTGGTGGTGCAGGCCGAGGGCGACCAGCGCAGCCAGGTCGAAGACCTGCTGAAAATCCACGTGCGCAACAGCAGCGGCAAGATGGTACCGCTGGGGGCCTTCGTTCAGGCGAAATGGGTCAGCGGCCCGGTACAACTGACGCGCTACAACGGTTACCCGGCGGTTTCGATCTCCGGTGAACCGGCCGCGGGCTACAGCTCGGGCGAAGCCATGGCCGAAGTCGAGCGCCTGGTCGCGCAACTGCCCGCCGGTGCGGGCCTGGAATGGACCGGCCTGTCCCTGCAAGAGCGGCTGTCCGGCAGCCAAGCACCGATGCTGATGGCGCTGTCGCTGCTGGTGGTGTTCCTGTGCCTGGCAGCGCTGTACGAAAGCTGGTCGATCCCGACCGCCGTGCTGTTGGTAGTTCCGCTCGGTGTGCTCGGTGCGGTGCTGGCCGTAACCCTGTGCGGCATGCCCAATGACGTGTTCTTCAAGGTCGGCGTGATCACCCTGATCGGCCTTTCGGCAAAGAACGCGATCCTCATCATCGAGTTCGCCAAGAGCCTGATGGACCAAGGCGTCGATGCCGTGGACGCTGCGGTACAGGCAGCCCGCCTGCGCCTGCGGCCGATCGTCATGACCTCGCTGGCCTTCATCCTCGGCGTGGTCCCCCTGGCCGTCGCCACCGGCGCCAGCTCGGCGAGCCAGCAGGCGATTGGTATCGGGGTGATCGGCGGCATGCTCAGCGCAACCCTGGCGGTGGTGTTCGTGCCCGTGTTCTTCGTGGTGGTGATGCGCCTGGCCGGGCGGGGTAAGGCCAAGCCTGAAGCGCGAGCCAGCCACGCCACTGAAGGCTGACAGGTCGGGGTAAGCCGATGAACAGGAGCGTTGGCGTTGCGCTCCACGCTCCTGTTCTGGTTAACCCGCTACTTGTTGTTAACCGCCGCCTTTAGCTTCGTGCCCGCTGTGAAAGCAGCCTTGTTTGCTGCAGGGATATCCAGCGGCGCCTTGGTCCGAGGATTTCGGCCAACCCGAGCAGGCCTGTGCTTCAACTTGAAAGTACCGAAGCCAATCAGGGCAACCTGGTCTCCCGTCGTCAACGCTTGGGTAACTTCTTCAATGAAAGCATCGAGGGCTTTTGCAGCCTTCAACTTTGAGACTTCTGCCTTTTCCGCGATGGACTTGGTCAGTTCGCCTTTGTTCATAGACTCGCTCCTTGGTTTGCAGGCTTGTCCCCAGGACAGCGCCGTCGGCGTATTTAGGGCCCCATTGGGGTAAGCCCACAACTGGTAAAAATGTCAGGTCGCGCACCCTGTTGTTCTGCCAATCTGGACTTTCACTTCCAGGCATGGGAGGTTGCCAAGCCTTGAACCTTGGAAACTGCCCGATGACCTGCCCCCCCTTGCCCTGCTGTTCTGTTCTCATCCTCGCCGGCGGCCGTGGCCAGCGCATGGGCGGCCGCGACAAGGGGTTGCTGGCCTGGAAGGGCGAGCCGCTGGTGGCGCATGTACAGCGCGTGGTGCGGCCGTTGAGCGATGACCTGGTGATATCCTGCAACCGCAACCAGGCGGCCTATCGGGCCTATGCCGACCAGTTGGTCGGGGACGCCGACCCGGACTTCCCCGGGCCGTTGGCCGGGGTGATCGCCGGCCTTGCCGCGGCGCGGCACGAATGGGTGGTGGTGCTGGCTTGCGATGCGCCGCTGATCGACCCAGTGTTGATCGAGGAATTGCTGCAGTTGGCGGTGACTGGCAACAGTGCGGCGATGGTGCGCCAGGGCGGTTACTGGCAACCGATGTTCAGTGTATTGCCGCGCAGGCTGTTACCGATGCTGCAACAGGCCTGGGCGGCCGGTGAGCGGAGTTTGCAGAAGGCCCTGCTGCTTGAGCCGGTGCAGGGGCTGGAGTGTGCCGAGGGTGACCGCAGGTTGAGCAATTTCAATAGCCCTGACCTGCTGCAGGGCTGAAGGGTCGATTTCCTCCACGCATTAACCAGCCGACAGCTCCCCGACGCTGATCTCGCGCATTCTGAACTTCTGCACCTTGCCGGTCACCGTCATCGGGAACTCATCGACAAAACGGAAGTAGCGCGGCACCTTGAAATGGGCAATCCGCGCCCTTGCCCATTCGCGCAGCTCGTCTCCAGTGGCCGCATGCCCCGGATGCAACCGCACCCAGGCAACGATCTCCTCGCCATACTTGCTGCACGGCACGCCAATCACCTGCACGTCGGCGACCGCCGGGTGAGTGAAGAAAAACTCCTCCAGCTCACGCGGGTAGATGTTCTCGCCGCCCCGAATGATCATGTCCTTGCTGCGCCCGACGATGCGCACATAGCCCTGCTCGTCCATCACCGCCAGGTCACCGGTATGCATCCAGCCTTCGGCATCGATGCTTTCGGCCGTGGCCTTGGGGTTGTTCCAGTAGCCCAGCATCACGCTGTAACCACGGGTACAGAGCTCGCCGATCTCACCGCGCGGCACGCTGTGGCCATCGCCATCGACGACCTTGTTCTCCAGCCACGGCTGGGTCCGCCCGACACTGCTCACCCGCCGCTCCAGGTCATCATTGGCGCCGGTCTGCAATGACACCGGGCTGGTTTCGGTCATGCCATAGGCAATCTGCACCTCGGCCATGTGCATCTCGTCGATGACCCGGCGCATGACTTCGATCGGGCAGGTAGCGCCGGCCATGATGCCGGTGCGCAGGCTCAAGAGGTCGAACGCGTGACGTTGCGGGTGATCCAGTTCGGCGATGAACATGGTCGGTACGCCGTACAGTGCCGTGGCCTTCTCTTCGGCGACCGCGCGTAACGTGGCCAACGGGTCGAACGCATCGTTGGGGTAGATCAGCGTACTGCCATGGGTCATGCAGCCCAGGTTGGCCATGACCATGCCAAAGCAGTGGTACAGCGGTACCGGCACCACCAAGCGATCATGCTCGGTCAGGCCGAGGCTTTCGCCGACCATGTAGCCATTGTTGAGGATGTTGCTGTGGCTCAGCGTGGCGCCCTTGGGGAAGCCGGTAGTGCCGGAGGTGTACTGGATGTTGATCGGGTCGTCACAGTGCAGTTGCGCCTGGCGCGCCGCAAGGGCCTCGGCGCTGACGGCATCGGCGCGGGCCTGCAAGGCGTCCCAGGCCATAAAGCCCGGCGGCGGTGCCGCAGCCAGGCTCACCACCCCGCGCAGTTCGGGGAAGCGCTCGCAGGCCAGTGCGCCCGGCGTGCCATGGGCAAGGCCCGGGACCAGGCCGAGCAGCATGGCGTGGTAATCGGAAGTCTTGAAGGCGTCGGCGCAGATCACCCAACGGCAACCCGACTGGACCAGGGCGTAGTCCAGTTCGCTTGTGCGGTAGGCCGGGTTGATGTTGACCAGGATTGCCCCGACCTTGGCGCTGGCGAACTGGGTGATACACCACTGGGCACAGTTGGGGGCCCAGATGCCCAGGCGGTCGCCCGGTTGCACGCCCAGGGCCATGAGCGCGCGGGCGTGCTGGTCGACGGCTGCGGCCAGTTGCCGCCAGGTGTAGCGCAATGATTGGTGGTGAACGACCAGGGCTTCGCGGTCGGGGAAGCGGGCCACGGTGGTGTCGAAGGCGTCGCCGATGCATTGGGTAAGCAAGGCCTTGCCCTGGTCGCCCTGGGAGTAGCTTGGCTGGGTCATGGGTGCGCTCTTGTTGTTCTTGTGTTGATTGGCCGGCCCTTGCGCAGGCAACACCGCCCCCACAGGTACTGCACGCCCTGTGGGAGCGGGTTTATCCGCCCTACCTGACAAACACTTGCGGCGTAGTGGTCGACATGTCCCCACCCGGCAGCTTGATGTTCTTCACTTTCTCCAGCGTCTGCGGGTCGAACACCGCCAGGTCGTTGAAGGTGCCGCCCAGGTACAGCTTGTCGCCCTTCTTGTCGAAGGCCACGCAGTAATAGGTGTGTTCAAGGTTAGCTGCCTTGATCAGTTTGCGTTCCTTGATGTCATACCGCGCCAGGCGGTTGAGCACACCGTAGATCTGGTTCGGATCCTTCGGCGAACGCAACCCGGTGAAGTACAGCTCGGTCAGGTCGGCAAACTCCTGGGTGTGGGTCTTGCCGGTCTTCAGGTCCACACTCAGGTAACCATAGAGCAGCTCGGCGGTGGCCGGGTCCTGCTTGTCGTCCTTGAACTTGGCGATGGTATAGAGCATCGAGAACTCGTGCCGGGCGCTCTGGTGCGGCCAGAAATACAGCACGTCCGGGGCGCTGTAGCCGGGCCGGTTCCAGTTGCGCAACGGCAATGCCACCTCGTACCTGCCGGTTTGCACGTCCATCTTGTAGATGTCCGGGCCGGCCACGAACAGGCTGCCATCGTCGGCGGCGCGCATCAGGTACACCTGGCGCGGCATCGGGAAGGTACGCGCAGGTTTGGCATCGAGGCCATCGGCGGTGCGGAACACCTCCAGGCGCGGCGGCTTGACCACATAGTGATCGTTCAGCCGCTGGGTCGGGTTGACCGTGGCATACACCTCTTTACCGTCCGGGCTGATGGCAAAGGAATACATCGATTTGCCGACCTCCCCGGGCACACTGGACAAACTGGCGTGGAAGGTGGTCTTGCAGGTGTCCAGGTCGATGCCGTAGAGGTCGCCGTAATGGTTGTTGAGCACATAGGCGGTGCGGTTGTCGGGCGCCATCATCGCGGTGCCGGGGCCGAACGCGTCAGGCATGCGGCAGCTCTTGTACACCGCATCCGTGGCCACATCGACCACGTGCAGGTTGTTCGGGTAGTTGGTCACGATCAGGTATTCATGGCCAGCCTTCAAGGCCGGCCCGGTGTCGTCAGCCTGTACCGCCCAGGCGCTGGCCGTGGTGGCGACGGTGAGCGCGAGCTGCGCGCAGAGTCCAGGTTTCATGCGGTTTCCCCTTGTCATTCTTGTTGGGCCGGTCACTTGTCTTTCGGGAACACGGTGCCAAGGTTGCGCCAGTCGTCCTGGGAGTTGGTCGCCTGGGCGTTCCAGTCCTGGTAGGTGCTCATCATGTCCGGCACCTGGGCCGGCCACCAGCAGGGGTCGGAACAGCCATAGAGGTCGGCCTCCATGGGCTGGCACAGCGAGCTCACGCCACCGAAGGCGTCCACCTCCCAACCCGGGTCGGTGGTGGCGGTACAGCCCGCCACCGCGCTCATCGCCATGACCTCTTCAACACGGTCTTCGGCAGCGGCCTGTTCGAGGATGCGCGCCTTGTTGTTCAGGGGCTTCAAATGCTTCATGTCAATGCGCCTTCCGCGGGGTGATATAGCGGTCGATGAAGGCCGGGTTGGCGGCCATGATGCGGCTGTAGACTTCGATGCCGAAGTCGACCCAGTCGCGCATCAGTTCGCAGTAGTGGTAGGTGGGGTGCTGCGGGTCGCCGTAGCGTGCGTAGCTTTCGTGGTAGCAGCCGCCGGAGCACAGGTTGCGGATACGGCAGCTTTCGCACCCCGTGTTGCTGCGGTCCAGGCGTTGCGACAGGAAGTCATTGAGCTGCGCTTGTTTGACGCCTTGGTGCACATTGCCAAAGGTCGGCAGGCTGGAGCCGGTGAAGCGGTGGCACAGGTTCAGCTCGCCTTCGTGGTCTACCGCCAGCATCTTCAACCCGGCGCCGCATGGCAGGGCTTTCTTGTGGCCTTCGTGGATGTCGGTGATCAGCTGGTGCAAGTTGGAGAAGCCGATGTTGCGGTGCTCCAGCGCTGCTTCCAGGTAGCGTCGGCCCAGGGTTTTCATATTGGCGAACACCTGCACCAGCTCGTCGCCGGTGAGGTTGAACGCCGACAGGTCGCCGGAGGTCACCGGAGCGAAACCGACCTCTGCAAAGCCCAACTCGTTGAACAGGTGATGCCAGATGGTCTCGACATCGGTGATGCCGCGGGTCAGGGTCACCCGCGCCCCCACCGGGCGGCTGTTGTAGCGCGACAGCAGCATCTCGGCCTTGCGCCGCACCACGTCGTAGGTGCCCTGCCCGCCCACGGTGATGCGGTTGCGGTCATGCACGGTCTTGGGCCCGTCGATACTGATCGACAAGCCGAAGCGATGGGCGTTGAGCCAGTCGATGATCTCTTCGGTCAGCAAGGTGGCGTTGGTGGTCATGATGAACTCCACCTGCTTGCCAGCCTCGGCAAAACGCCGCTCGCAGTAGGCCACCATGTGCTCGATCAAAGGCCGGTTGGACAACGGCTCCCCGCCGAAGAACACCACGCTGTAGCGTTGCTCGTCGGGCGATTCCTTGAGCAGCATCTCCACCGATGCCTCGGCGGTGGCGGTACTCATCTTCTTGCCGGCCGAAGGTTTGTCCAGGTCCTCCTTGTAGCAGTAGGTGCAACTGAGGTTGCAGCCGGTGTTGACGTTGAGCACCACCGTGTTCAACGCCGTACGCTCGACCTGCTTGAGGGCGATTTCCGGCGTCAGTGGCGAGCCGTCGCTGACCACTTCCAGGGCGATCAGCTCGCGCAGGGTCTCTTCGATATCGACGCCGGCAAACTGCTGGCCGAGGCGCTGCATCAGCTCTTCGGCAGAGCAGCCTTGCTGGCGCAGGGTGTCGATGATGCCGCCGGTTACCGCGTCAGTGGCAAACAGCGAGCTGCTTGGGATATGAAACAGCATGCGGTCGGCATCGACCTGCACTTCGTGCAGGTTGCGTTCGACCAGGTTCAATTGTGCGCCCATGGCGACCTCCGATAATCGATCCGTTGGAAAACGCGTTCACACCTGCCTTATGGCAAGGGCGGGTTGTTCCAGCGTTGGACGGTGACGATCATGTGGCCCTCGCCGGTCTGGCCGCCGTCAGCCAGGGTGGCAATGACCTTCAGGTTGCCCGCGTTGTTGGTCATCATCTTGCGTGCCGGGTTAGGCCCTGCGCCGCCGGGCACGAAGACCCCGTCGGCCTGCATCTGGCCGGCGAACTTGACGTCCTCGTCCTCGACTGCACGCTCGTTGAACGGCTCGACCTTCCACTTGGCCGGCAGGTAACCGATGCGCAGCGGCTGGCCGCTGGCGTCCTTGCCCCAGGCTTCGGCTTCGAAACGCCCTTGCACCTTCGGTACCGAAGCGCCGTTCTCGCCGATGCGGGCGATGGAGAACGCCGGCACCACCTTGACCTCGTCGACCTTGTCGTACACCGCCAGGTTGACGCCCTTGAGCGCGCCCACCACCACTTCTCGCTGGCCTGGCTTGGCGTCTGCCGCCGCGCGCGCCTTGACCCGCATCAGGGTCGGCGTGGCCTCAAGTACTTCGGTCACTTCAACACCTGCGCCCAGTTCCGGCTTGCCCGACAGGCCGCTGCCGACCAGGGTGATCTCGCTCTCGGCACCCACCTTGATGTACGCCGGCTGTACTGCCAGCAGGCGTGCCTTGCCCGCTTTCACGGCGCTGAAATCCAGGCCGCGCTCATCGTGATCGGCCTCGAACATGCGGCCTTTCATCTCGCCATCCAGGGCCGCGAATACCTGGCGCAGGTTGCTGTCGCCGACTTTCACGTTGCCGCGCCATTCATAGCCGTTGTAGAGAATCGCCGAGCCGCTGCCCGTGAACGGCGTACCGTCGGCGTAGCTGCCGTTGACCTCGACCTTGAAGGTGTCGCCCTCCCCCGCGCTGACAGTCATCACCCCGCGTACATCGCCTTTGGCCAACATGTGGCCGCTGAACGCCCACTGCCCTGGCAACGCATCGGCCTTGGGCCGGGCCTGCTGCCATTGGGCCCAGGCCGGGCTGTCGAGCGGGAAGCGCTTGGCCAGGTCCGGCACCACTTGCTTGAGGGCGATTTCCAGCCAGTCGCGATCGCGGGCCTGGGCCTGGTATTCGAGGGACGGCCATTGGCCGAGGTGGAAGTTGACCAGGTGTTCCCATTCCTGGGCCGGGCGGCGTTGCAAGGCGACCCGGGCACCGGAGTGGCAACGGCCACAGGTTTCACTGAGCTGTTGGTCGAAGTGCTCGACCGTGTTCAGCCGGCGCTCCATGGCGTAACGCACGCCGTCGGTTTCACTGGGCGCCAGGCCCTGCTTGTCGGCCAGGTACTTGACCAGGGTGCGCCGATCATCGTCGCTGATCTGCAGGCCGTGCATGACCTGCATGCGGGCGATGCTCATCAGCCAGCCTTCGGGCGTCTTGCGCTGATGGCTGATGCGGCTGTAGTTGTCGTTGCCCTCGGGGATATGGCAACCCATGCACTTGGTTTGCAACAGGCTCGGGCCCTGCTCGGCCGCCATGGCCTGGGTGCTCAGCAGCGCGGCGGCGACCAGCGCCAGTTTGCCCGCATGCCGCCGGAGTCGAGTCGTCTTCAAGGTCAGACCTCCACGGTTGTTGTTTTTATCGTTTTTGCACGCTTTGGTACAGCAGATGTGCATGTGACTATGGCGATACAGGAACTGTGCCACCTGCTTCAAATGTGTTGAATTTCAGCCTCTTAGTAGGTTTATAACGGTCGCGAAGGCGAACCTGAGCCTTGTCGGAGCGTGCCATTTCGCGACAGTGTGTTTCATGTTGAGACAGGGCCCTGCCCCGCGAAGAGGCCAGTGCAGGCAGTGTTTCACCACCGTCTCACAGCGTCTCAATGTGCAACAGCGCAACCCTGCAATCGCAACCTTGCACGGCGGCAAACCCCAAGCGCCTCAAGCCCTTGGACCCGATCGGCGACCTTGGCACGGCCATTGCGCAACCGCCTCTCACATTCCAATGACAAGAGGCACTGCCCCATGCTTTCCGAACTGCCCATCCTGCCCGCCACCCGCGCCTTCCTCGAACGCAAGCTGAAGATGCGCATCGGCGCCGACTGGCAGGACGCCGCCAGCGGGCGCACCCTGTCGTTTCGCAACCCGGCCACTGGCGAGGTGCTCGGTGAGGTGCCCGCCGCCGACGCCGAAGATGTCGACCGCGCCGTACGTGCCGCGCGCCAGGCCTTCGACGATTCGCCGTGGAGCCGCCTGCGCCCGCGAGAGCGCCAGAACATGCTGTGGCGTCTGGCCGACCTCATGGAGCGCGATGCGCAACAACTGGCTGAGCTTGAGTGCCTGAACAACGGTAAGAGCGCCGCCGTGGCCAAGGTCATGGACGTGCAGTTGGCCATCGATTTCTTGCGCTACATGGCCGGCTGGGCCACCAAGATCGAGGGTAGCACCGTCGAAGCTTCGATGCCGTTGATGCCCAACGACCAGTTCCACGGCTTTGTCCGCCGCGAGGCGGTTGGCGTGGTGGGCGCCATCGTCGCCTGGAACTTCCCGCTGCTGCTGGCCTGCTGGAAGCTGGGCCCGGCCTTGGCCACCGGCTGCACGGTGGTGCTCAAGCCCGCCGACGAAACCCCACTGACCGCGCTCAAACTGGCCGAACTGGTGGACGAAGCCGGCTACCCGGCCGGCGTGCTCAACGTGATTACCGGCACCGGCCTGAATGCCGGTGCGGCGCTCAGCCGCCACCCGGGCGTCGACAAGCTGACCTTCACCGGTTCGACCGAAGTCGGCAAGCTGATCGGCAAAGCGGCCATGGACAACATGACCCGCGTCACCCTGGAACTCGGCGGCAAGTCGCCGACCATCGTCATGCCCGACGCCAACCTGCAAGAAGCCGCCGCCGGCGCCGCCACGGCAATCTTCTTCAACCAGGGCCAAGTGTGCTGCGCAGGCTCGCGGCTGTACGTGCACCGCAAGCACTTCGACAACGTGGTGGCCGACATCGCCGGCATTGCCAACGGCATGAAGCTCGGCAGCGGGTTGGACCCAGCGGTGCAAATGGGCCCGCTGATCTCGGCCAAGCAGCAGGACCGCGTCACCGGCTACATCGAGCTCGGCCGCGAGCTGGGCGCAACCATTGCCTGCGGTGGCGAAAGCTTCGGGCCGGGGTACTTCGTCAAGCCGACCGTCATCGTCGATGTCGATCAGCGCCACCGCCTGGTGCAGGAAGAAATCTTCGGGCCGGTGCTGGTGGCGATGCCGTTCGATGACATCGACGAGGTGATCGGCATGGCCAACGACAACCCCTATGGGCTGGGGGCGAGCATCTGGTCGAACGACCTGGGGGCGGTGCATCGGATGATTCCGCGGATCAAGTCCGGGTCGGTGTGGGTCAACTGCCACAGCGCGCTCGATCCTGCCCTGCCGTTCGGTGGCTACAAGATGTCCGGCGTCGGCCGCGAAATGGGTGCGGCGGCCATCGAGCACTACACCGAACTCAAGTCGGTGTTGATCAAGCTCTGACCTTCAGCCGCTACCGGCCCTTGCACAGGTACACCACTGAACGCGAAAGCTGTGGGGTACCTGTGGCAGCGGGTTCACCCGCGAAGCGGCCGGCACAGGCCGCGCAAAAACAACAATTGTGGGGGCGTGAAACGCCCCCGGGTTCTCAACCATAGCCCTGTTCAACGAGCCAACGCCGCACCCACATCTGCTGCTCCTGCGGCTGCCCCGCAAGCACAGCATTTAGCGCCTGGCCAGCCTGCAACCTGCGTACCAGCGGCGCCAGTTCCACGCCCTGCAAATGCCAGACCCCAAGCGGCTGGTCCGCCGTCACCACCACCTCGGCTTCGTCCACCAGCCCGTCACGCAGTACCGGTCGCCGCGCCACCCGTACCGCCTGCCAGTCCGCGGCCGTGTGCAGCGGTTGTGCATCCGGCCACCCCTGGCGACCGTCCCAGAACGGTTGCCCGGCCCGGCCTTGCTCCTGGGCATAGAAATCCCGACCGATGCGGGCAAAGCGCAGGAACAGTTGCTCGACCCGCTGCCGATGAAACTGCAGCGCCAACGCCGCCCGCTCGGGCCGGCGCAACAGGGTGTTGATGACCACAGGCGCCTGCAGCGCCGAGGACAGCGACTGGAAAATGCCGTTGCCCGACAAGGGGTCTACCGCCATCGCCGCATCACCCACCCGCAGCCAGCTCTCTGCGGCACAGTCGCCCGCCAGGATCGCCGTGCTGCTGCGCGCATGTACCTGCGCCGGTGCCAGCGCCTGCTCATCGAACAGCTCGGCCACCAGCGCGCTGTGCCGTCGGCGGTTGGCGCAAGAGTCAGCCAAAGCCGCCTTGCCCGGCAGCCCTGCGGCGTCCAGGGTGACCTGCCAGTAGCAGCGGCCATCTTCCAGGCGGGCCATCCACGCCCAGCCGTCCTCCAGGCTTTCCACCGCCGATGCCGGCACGCCTGGGCGACCTTGCCAGGTGTTGAGGAGGCTGACCGTCTCCGGCCCTCGCAGGCGGTCGGCGGCTAGCGGTGCCTGGCGGCCGCGGGCTTCGACCAGAAACTGCGCCGCCAGTACCTGGCCATCGTCAAGGCGCACACGGTGCCCGTCTTGTTGCGACACCTCACGCACCCGGCCCTCGACCACGGTCACGCCGGCACTGAGCAAATCGTCACGCAGTGCCCGGTCAAAGCGTTGCCTGTCGAGCAGAAACTCCTGGTTCATCTGCAGGTGCTGGCCGTTCCAGCGCACCTGCCGGCTTGCCGGCATCGCTGCCTGCCTCAGCGCGCCGCCAAGGCCTGCGTGGCGCAAACCTTCCAGTACCCGTTGTGAAACGCCTTCGACCGCAGCAAAGCGGCGCCATTCAGAGACCACCGTGACCGGGTAGCCCAGGCGCCGCAAACCGATGGCCGTGGCCGCCCCTGCAGGGCCGGCGCCCAGCACCAGGATGCGTGGCTCAGACATCTTCGGCAACTCGCCGCTCAGGGCCATTGAACGTGGCATGGGCGCGCAACCAGTCGAACACCTGCTGGCGTTGCAGGCCCGGCCGTTCCCGCAGCAACGCCGCCACCCGACCGGTCAAGGCCGCACAGCCCAGGCTTGCACCGGCCAGGCCGCCTGCGCCCACAGCGCCACCGAAGTCGGCCTGGGTGCTGCCGAGCCACGACCACTGCCCCGCTGCACAGCGGGCATCGCCGGTCATGCGGATCACGCCTGGGTAGCTCGCCGGGTAGACCGCGCCGCCCTGTGCCGGGCTGGAGGCGCACAGCAGCACGCCGGCGGCCTGGGCCTCGGCACAGGCCTGATGCAGCACCGGCCGGTCCTGATGCAGGCCAAGGCTGAGGTTGATCAGTGTCGCGCCCTCTTCCACCAGCCATAACACCGCAGCCGCCACCTGCAACGCACTGGTGCTCGCCTGCGCGTTGAACACCTGAGCCACCAGCAGCGGAACGGGGCCTGATTCACGCAGCAAGCCCGCGACGACAGCGCTGCCGTGCCCCAGCTGGTCAGGCAGCGTTTCACCTTCGCGCAGTTGGCCTTGCTCCAGCCAGAACCGCCGCGCGCCCACCACTTGCACGGCCTGGGCCGACGAGCAGCCACTGTCGATAACCCCGACCCGCAGCTCAGTGCCCATGCCTGATGGCCTCCTGGGGCAAGACCTGCAACTGCCCGTCACGCAACTGCAAGTGCAGGTCGGCATCGGCCAGGGTCGAGGCACGGTGGCTGATCAGGATGCGGGTGCTCCCAGCGAACAACTGGTCGATGGCCGCGATCACTTCCCGCTCAGTCGCTTCGTCCACCGCCGAGGTGGCCTCGTCCAGCACCAGTATCGCCGGGGCCTGCAACACCGCGCGGGCAATGGCGATACGTTGTTTCTGGCCGCCGGACAACTGCTGGCCGCGCTCGCCCAGCAAGCCGTCCAGCCCCAACGGCAGGCTTTCGACCAGGCTGTCCAGGCGTGCCAGGCGCACTACCCGTTCAAGCTCCGCGCGGCTGGCCTGGGGCACCCCGTAGGCGAGGTTCTGCGCCAAGGTGCCACGGAACAGCACGATGTCCTGGCTGACCACGGCGATGCGCCGACGCAGCGCCGCCAGGTCCAGCTCGCGCAGGTCGGTACCGTCCAGCAGGATGCGCCCGGCATCGGGGTCGTAGAAGCGTTGCAGCAGGTCGATCAGGGTCGACTTGCCAACCCCCGAAGCGCCGCTGATGGCAACCTTCAGGCCACCCGGCACGCACACATTCAGGTTGTTCAGCACCGCGCCCTGGCGCCCGTCATGGGCAAAGTGCAAGGCTTCCAGGCGCAACTCGCCTGGCCCGTCGGGTATCGGCCGTGGCGTATCCGCCTGGCGCACGGCCAAGGCTTCCTGCTTGAGTTCCATCACCCGCCCCAGACTAACGGCCATGCGCTGCACCGCCACATACAAGCCCAACAGGCTTTGCACCGGCCCCACCGCCATGCCCATGTAGGTGGAAAACGCGATCAGCGCGCCCAGCTGCCAGGTGCCCTGGATCACCCACCAGCCGCCCACCAGAAAGGCGCAGGCGCGGCACCACGAGGTCAGCGTGCCGGGTATCGCCTGGGTAAAGAACTCGGTCACCTGGACCTTGAGCAACTGGCTCATGTAGCCCTGGCCCAACTGGTCGAGGCGCCCGGCTTCCCGCCCCTGCTGGCCGGCCGCCTGGATGAACTTCATGGCGGGCAGCGTCTCGACCAGGAACGACGACACGTCCGCCGAGCGCTCGCGCAGGCTGCGTACCTCGCGCTCGACCTTGCGCCGCATCCAGCGCAGCCACAGCACTTCGATCGGGATCAGCAGTGCCAGCAGCAGCGACAACTGCCAGGACAGCATCAGCATCAGGGCCACTGCGCCGACCAGGCCGATCACGGCCGACACCGCCGAAAACAGCGAGTCGACGGCAAAGCGCTGGATTTCGGCAACGTCGCCGTCCAGCCGCGAGAGGATGTCGCCGAGGCGCCGCCGCCCATAGAAGGTCGGCGACAACTGCTGCAGGTGGCGGTACAGGTCGTCGCGCAGGGCAAACAGAATGCGCCCGGACAAGCGTGTATGCAGGTAGCGGTTGACCCCGGCCAGCACGGTGCCGAGCAGGCCCGCCCCGATCATGATCGCCGCCATGTGCCAGAGCGTCTGGTAGTCCTTGGCCAGCAGGCCTTCGTCGATCAGGGTCTTGACCAGCCAGGGTTGCGCCAGGGCCAGCAGCGAGGCGCCCAGGGACAAGCCCAACAACACGCCGATGGCGCGCCGATGGGGGCGCACGAAACCATACAGCCAGGCCAGAGCCTGGCGCATGAGTACAGGGTCGCTGGTCTCTACCAGCCTTGCGAACAGGCCGCCCATGTCAGCTACGCAGCTGCTTGAGCTTGCGGTACAGCGTCGCGCGGCTGATACCCAGGGCCTCGGCGGCGGCCGAGACATTGCCCTGGTGGCGGCCCAGGGCAGTGCGGATCAGGTCCAGTTCGTTGTCCTTGAGGCTGCCGGACGGCGTTGTGCCCGTGGCCAGTTCATCCAGCAGGCAATCGGTGAGGTGATCGAGGGTCAGCACCTGCTCGCCGTCCTCTCGCATGGCCAGCGCGGTGCGCAAGACCATCTCCAATTGGCGGATGTTGCCCGGCCAGTCGAAACCTTCGAGCAAGGCGGCAAGTGCCGGGTCGAGGGTCACCCCTTTGGCGCCGAACTTGTCCAGCAGGCCCTGGATGATCCCGCCCAGGTCATCACGCTCGCGCAGGGCCGGCAAGCGCATCGATACGCCGTTGACCCGGTAGTAGAGGTCTTCGCGAAAATGCTGTTCGAGCACCAGACGCTTGAGGTCGCGGTGGGTGGCGCAGATCAGTGCCACATCGATGTCCTGCTCGTCGCCTGCGCCCAGCGGCGCCACCCGGCGCTCCTGCAAGACCCGCAACAACCTGGCCTGCAGGGCCAGCGGCATGTCGCCGATCTCGTCGAGGAACAGCGTGCCGCCATGGGCTTGCATCAGCCGTCCGACCATCCCGCCACGGCGCGAACCTGTGAATGCCCCTTCGCGGTAACCGAACAGTTCAGACTCGATCAGCCCTTCGGGAATGGCCGCGCAGTTGACCGCTACAAATGGCTTTTCAGCCCGTGGGCTGGCCTGATGCAGCGCGCGGGCGACGACTTCCTTGCCGGTGCCGGTCTCGCCCAGCAGCAGCACCGGCAGGCCATTGCCCAGCCCTTGCCGGGCCATGCGCAGGTTGCGCGCCAGACGCGGGTCGCCGCCGGCCAGAGCCTCCAGCGCAGGCGACTGGGTGGCCGGCACCGGTTTGCTCACCGCCACACTGCCGCTCAGTTGGCCATGGCGCGGCAGTTGCAAAGCACGGAAGAAGAATTCGCCCTTGGCCGTCTGCACACTGCTTACAGCGCCCTGCCACAGCCGGGCGATGAAGGCGGGTGAACGTTCACCCAGCAGCTCGCTGCTACGCCGGCCGAGCAGTTGCTGGCGCGGCACCTGCAGCAGTTGGCAGGCACTGTCGTTGGCTGCCAATACTTCGCCGTCCATGCTCAGCGCCAAGAGGCCGTGCCAGGCACTGTTGAGGTACTGCGCACGGCTGTGGAAGGCCAGTACCAGTTGCTCTGGGTGGCACAGGCCGAACAGCCGGCTTTCGATATTGCCTGCAGCCAGCATCAGCGTAGACAGGCTGTCCTGGGGTTGCGCCATCACCCCTTCGCGGGTGATGTCGAGCACACCGATCACCTCGCCACGCGGGTCGCGCAGCGGTACCGAAGTACAGGAAAACGGGCTGAGGCGATCGAGGTAGTGTTCGCCACAGTTGATCAGGGTCGGCCGCCCTTCCACCACGGCCGTGCCGATGGCGTTGGTGCCGCGCAAGGACTCGCTCCAGCAACTGCCGGGGTGCAGGTCGCGCAGGCCTTCGCGGGTGAGCACGTGGGTCTGGCCTTCGATGGCCAGCACATTGGCCTGGGCATCGCCGAGGATGATGATGCCCGCTTTGCCCTGGCGCGAGACCAGGTAGTCCAGTTCGGGGGTGACGGCATCGACCAGCAGGCGGTTGCGCTCCAGCAGCATGCGCAGGTCGTGGCCTTGTTCAAGGCCCAGGCCAACCTGTTCGCCTTGCAGGCAGTCCAGGCCATGGCCGAGGCTGCGGCGCCAGGACGCGTCGATTTCGTCGCGCAGCACGCCCAGCGGCAGCTCGCCTTCGCTGGCCAGCTTGAGCCGGGCCTGGCGGGATTCGTGTAGTGGGTCTTGGGCGTTTGTTATTTGTTGTCGCGCCATTTTCTACTCCGGCTGCGCCCCGCACGGTAGAGGGGAACGGGCTTGGGAATTTTTCCGCAGTGTGCGGGAGAAATGGGCTGGCGTCATCAGGCTGCTGTCGGGAGGTTGGGGTTGGGGCCTTCAGGGGTATTGCGGGAGATCTTCAGCGCTCTCGAGATCGAGCGCCGCCCGCGCGGCGCTTCGCGGGGCAAGCCCGCTCCCACATCTGTTTCGGGCCAATGAGGTCTGTGGCATTTGCGCGCGACTGCCTTGTTTGTACGACGCGATATTGAGGCGGGCGCCAGGGGGGCGCGCGCCGATACCTCAGGAATAACTGGCCCGAAACTGACGCTGCTTCAGCCCCTACCGCGCGTGGCGAACAAGAGCACTCATGAACACCCAATATTATTGAATGATGCTTATCAAGATAGCCCATCAAAATAATGCAAAACTGCATTAAAAATGGCGCCTCGAACTTTTATTCGAGCACTTCACAGCCCCGACGACATTAACGTCACCCCTACGGACATCCCTGTAAAAGACAAGAAAAGCAGCAGTCATGCGGGTTCGAACAGGCTTAAAGGCATGGGCGATATCAAGTCCCGGGCTCAGTTCGGCATCAGCGGCAGCTATGACGTAGGCCCCGTTGTCCTCGGCGCGACGTTGGAACACGCATTGGAGGAAGACGATCACAACGACGCTGGCAAGGCGTTCACCTCCCTGGAACTGAGCGTAGGTACCAACGTGTATGAAGGCCCATATGGTTCGCTCGACCTTGGCCTGACCAGTCTGTTTGGCGACAAGAACTATATGCAGACCTGGTATGGCGTCACCGCCGGCCAAGCATTGCAGAGCCGCTTCCAGGCCTATGACGCCAAGGGCGGATTGGTCAGTACCGGGCTGTACCTGGCGTGGACCATGCCAATCAGCGAGCACACCACATTCTCGACGCTGCTGGACGTGCAGTATTTGTCCAAGGAGGCGGCTGACAGCCCGATTGTCGAGCGACGCCTGCAGAGTGCGATCCTTGGCTCGCTGGAATACACCTTCTGAGCGAGCACCTGCTTGCTGTTTTTCCTGATGAGGCCCGCCTTGCGTTTGGGCCTCAGGGGCATTGCAGGGGAGCTTCAGCGTTCGATATCCAAAGCGCTGAAAATCCACCGACGAAGCAAAAATCAGAATCACGGCCCCGGTCACTGCAACTGAGACTGAGACTGACTCAGGTACTTCTCCACCGCCCCCTTGTCGGCATCCCCCTGCACCTGCCACAACCGCCGCTCGATCCCCTGCGCCAGCAAATGCCCCACCGCCGCCTCGATCGCCGACAACACACAAAGCTGCGCGGGTTCATTGGTGGTGTACCCCACCTCCGCCTCCAGCAACTTCTTGAACTCGATGAACTTGAACACCCCCGCACTGCGCCCCACCGAATAGATGGTCTTGCTGGTCATCACGTTGGCCAGCACCTGCCCGGTGCGTACGTCCACCGCGCGCAGGTTCACGGTCACCTGGTCGACCCGGTATTCGCGGGAGATGTCGATGCCCAGGTAACGCGCCCCTTCCCCGCCACTGCGCACGTTGGTGTCGTAGGCGATGATGCCGCCTTCAAGCATCAGGTTGGCCGCCTGCAGCGGTGGCAGCTCACCCATGATGTTCTCCGCCACATCCGGCTTCTTCTGCGAGGCGCGGATGATCTTGCGCTCGGTCAGCAGGTTCTGCAGGCCTTCACGCTCCAGCACCACGAACCAGCCACTGGCACTCAGGGCATCCATCAACATGCTGGCCGCGCCCTGGGTGACGCTGGTCGAGAACGAACTGGCCGGGGTCGGCTTGTACTGCCCAGTCTGGTCACGGAAGCCATACACCACCGCCATCAGCCGGCCTTTGGGGCGTGGCATGTTGATCAGGTCGTAGTAGGTCGAGGCCCGAGGGGTCAGGGTCGGGGTTTCCGAGTCCTGTTCGGCCGACATAGGGTCGCGCAGGCTGCAGCCTTGCAGGCCGTGCAGGGCGGCGAGGATCAGCAATGTGCTCAACAGACGTTTCATGGTGTTCTCTCCCCAACTCAAAGCCCTTCCCTCTCAGGGGTTCAGGCCGCTGACCTCAATGATCGAGATTTCTCCGGTGACGCGGTCGGTGACCTTGATGCTCAAGGCACCCGAGTCGTCGATCACATCGATCAGGAAGGCATCGGTAGCCATGCTGCCCGTGCTGCCATTACTGATGTTGTCCAGCAACTGCGAGAGCATTCGCGACTCCAACTGGTTGCTGAAGCGCTCCAGGGCCGTGGTGCCCGAAAAGGCGGAAGCACGGTCCTTGAGGTCGGGGTCGTCGTAGTCGTTCTGTGCCTGGGCGTTGTTCAGCAGCCAGGTGCCGTTGAGCGGGTTGCCACCGAAGGCCGGGTTGACCGGGGTGTACACCAGCTCCGTGGCCTGGGCGGCACAGGCGCTGGCCAACAGGCAGGCGGCGATGCAATGGGGAATGCGGGTTTTCATAGCTCGTCCCTCTCCAGATCGGTGGTGTCCTGCAGCAAGCGTTGCAGCTTGCGTTGAATGATCTGCTGCTTGACCAGGTCGGCGGCCGCGACAGCCTCGTCTTTGAGTTCCGTGGTGTTGGGTGGCAGAAAGCGCCGGTACAGCACTTCGCGCTCGAACTCCACGGTAACCAGGCTGCCCCAGCGGGCATCCGGGCGTTCGCGCACCACCAGGTTGAAATCCAGGCGGCTGGTGGCACGCAGGCGGTCGGCGAAGTAGTAGTAAAAGTCGTGGCCGATGTGCGAGATGGTGTTGTCGACGATGAAGCCCATCATCTCGTCCTCCTCAGCCGCCTTCAGCAGGCTGCAGGGCGATGCCGCCAGCAGCAGGCTCAGGCACAGCGCAGCCAGGCGTTTCATGGCGTGTCTCCCGCGCCGGCCTGGGGCTGGGCACCGTTGGGGCTGTCGGCGAACGCCTGCTCGGCGACAAACTGCCAGTCGCTGTAGTGTTCCAGCCCTTCGAAGCCCGACCACTCGGCGGCAAAACCACTGTGCTTGAACGGCGTGGCATCCGAGCGGCTGTGTACGCCGGTGATGCGGCCATCGATCGAGCGCAGCAGGCCCCAGTCGTCGCTGTTGGTGATCGGGTCCGGGTAGAGCCTGCGGATATGCCGCTTGGCCTCGGGAAAACGGTTGTCCTGCAGCAGGTCGGCCAGCTCCTGCGGGTACTGGGCCAAACCCGGCGAGGCGCGGTAGTAGCTGCGCAGGGCCTGGGCATACTGGCTGCCCACCCACAGCAACTGGCGCTCGTGATCGCGCCGGGCAACGCTCGACCAGACTGTCCCGGTGGCGGCCAAGGCCACGCTGCTGACCGCAATCAACAGCAGCACACCCAGGTAGGTGAAGCCGGCACAGGCCTTACCATTCGGCATAGAGGCTGCCATCACGCGCCCTCCCTGTAGCACCGCTCTTGATATCGGCCACACCGCCGGCCACGCCTTCTGGCGGCGGCAGCAGTTGCCAGGCATCGCTGCGTTCGGTGATCGGGTCGACCGGGGGGTTGCGCAGGTAGCGCAGCTCCACCAGTTGCTCCAGCGAATCGGGGTAGTGCCCGGTGTCGCCGTAGAAGTGGTCCAGCGACTCGCGCAGCACCGCCAGGCTCTGGCGCAGCGTGGCCTCGCGGGAGCTCTCCAGGCTGTTGAAGTAACGCGGCATGGCGATGGTCATCAGCGTGGCGATGATCGCCATCACCACCAGCAGTTCGATCAGGGTGAAGCCTTGGCTGCGTTTCATGGCCGTCACCATTGCCCGTAGGGGATGTTGTTGAGGCCTTTGCCACGGGCCTTGGAGTACACGTCGAAGACGTCTTCGCCTTCACGCGGGCTGTCGGGGCTGCTGTCGTAGGCACGCAGGCCCCAGGCCCCCTCGTCGTCATCCTTGGCCGCCAGCAGCGGGTCGTGGGGGATGCGCCGCAGGAAGTAGAACTTGGCCCCTTTGGCACTGCGCACATCGCGCACGCCTTCGACCAGCACCTGCAGGTTTGGCGGGTAACCGCTGGCATCCAGGCGCTTTTCGATGTAACCGGCGTCGAAGGCACGCTTGTAGGCGTCGATGGCATCGCGGATCTGGTACAGCGCCTCGCGCAGCTGTTGCTCCTTGCCACGGCGTACCACGGTTTCGGTCAGCGGCGCGGCCATGCTGGCGAGCAGCCCGAGCAGTGCCAGGGTCAGCACCACCTCGATCAGGCTGAAGCCTTGCACGCGGCGTTTCATGGCCGTGGGCTCCCGTTGGCGGGCACTACGGCCATCTGGCTTTCGACCACCGGCTTGTCACTGGACGGCGCAGTGCCCGGCACCTCCATCGGTGGCAGTGGCGCCATTTGCCGCACTTGCAGGCTCGACTCGGTGCCGGTGGCGAACTCCATGTCAGACGGGCTCTGGTACGGCAGGTTGCGGACGATGCGCGGGGTGATCGCCAGCACCAGTTCAGACTTGCTCATGTCGTCCTTGTTGCTGCCGAACAACCGGCCCAGGCCGGGAATGTCGCCAAGGCCCGGGATCTTGTTGCCGCTGGCGTTGTGGTCGTTGCGCACCAGCCCGGCCAGCACCTGGGTTTCGCCGTCGTGCAGGCGCAGGCTGGTCTGGGCGTTGCGGGTATCGACCTGGACCGGGATGGTGCCCTGGCGCGTGGCTTCCAGCGGGGTGGCGTTGCTCACTTCGAGTGCGATCTTGATCGCCACTTCGTTGTTCAAGTGCACGGTCGGCTGCACTTCGAGCTTCAAGCCCACATCCAGGTAGGTGACACTCTCGGTAATCACCGGGCCCTGGGTCGAAGGCACCGAGGTGGCGCTGATGATCGGCACCCGCTGGCCAATGTGGATACGCGCCTGCTCGCGGTTGCTGACGCGAATCACCGGGCTTGCCAGGGTGTTGATGTCTTTGTCCTGGGCATTGATCTTGGCCTGCGGCGCCGGCGAGATGCTGATGCGGCTGGAGTCGATGCCGCGCAGTTGGTCGAGCACGCTGACCGACTTGCCGTCGGAGGTCAGCACGCCGAAGGTGTTGGGCCATTGCAGGCCGAGGTCAAGGATGCGCGAAGTGGCCACCTCCATCACCTCCACTTCCAGCACCACCTCGGGGTTGGACTGGTCCTGGGACTGCAGCAGCTTTTCGGCCATGCGCACGGCATCGGGGCTGTCGCGCATGGTCAGGGTGTTGAGGCGCTCGTCGACGAACACGTCACGGGTCTTGAGCATGGTCTTGACCATGTTCAGCGCCGTGTTGGCGTCGATGCTGGTCAGGTAGAACGTGCGCATGACCAGTTCCTGATAGTCCTTGGTCTTTTGCGGCGAGTCGGGGTAGATCATCAGGGTGTTGTCGTTGACGATCTTCTGGCGTAGCTGGTTCTGCTCCAGCAGCAGAGCCACGGCGTCCTCGATGCGCACGTCGCGAACGAAGATGGTGGCCTTCATGTCCGGGCGCAGGTCCTTGTCGAAGATGAAGTTGATGCCGGCGACCTGGGACAGCACTTCGAAGATGGTCTTCAGGTTGGCGTCGCGAAACTCCAGGGTCACCGGGCGTTCCAGCTTGCTGCGCAGCTGCGGGAACGGCTGCGCGGTGCGCGCCTGGACGTTCTCGATGTCACTGCGCAGGGTCATGCCCTTCTGGTTCTGCGGGTCCAGGCGCAGCACTTCGCGCATGTAGCGCTCGGCGCCGAACAGGTCGCCCTGGCGCAGGGCCGCCTGGCCAAGGGCGACACGTTCGTCGAGGGTGCGGATCAGCTCCAGCTGGCGGATGCCTTCCTGGGCGCGGCGGTTGTTCGGTTCGATGCTCAGCACCCGGCCATAGCCCATGCGCGCACCGGCGAAATCGTGGCGGATGCGGTCGCTGTCGGCCTGGCTCAGCAGCGCCTCGACCGCCGCCTGGCGGCCATGGGCCAGGGCGATGTTCAGCTCGGTGTCGCGCGGGTCTTCACGCAGGGCCTCTTCCAGACGCGCGATCCCGGCTTCGTACTGCCCCTCCTTCATCAGTTCTGCGCTGTCTTCACGTACCGCACTGGAGCCACAGCCTGCGACGGCCACGCACAGCGCCAGAAGCAGGAACGGAGCAGGCTTGCACAGCTTTGACGACTTCATGGTGCGCTCCCGACAGACAAGGTCTGCGACTGGTGCAAAGGCAGGTAGACCAGGTCCAGCTCGTTGGCCGAGACCCGATCGAGGCGGTAGGTGTCTTCGATGACGTCGCCCTGGCGCACGACGTACAGTTTTTCGCCGCTCTGCAGAAACACCTGCAGGTCGTCGCGATCGCCCAGGCGGCCGACGAACTGGAAAGGCAGCGCCGGGGCGGTGGGTGCGGCAACCACCACAGGGGTGGCAATGACCGGTTGTTCGGTGACGGTGGCCAGGGTCTGCGGTTTGCTCCAGCGCTGGCTCGGGAACAGATCGGTAGAAACCCGTTCCGGCCCCTTCGCGGCAGCTCCGCGCCCCGATGTGTCCGCTTCCACACGGTCAGGGGTACTCACAGAACCTGTAGCAGCGGGCTTGCCCGCGAACAGCCCCACACTGTCCTCTTGGCCGAACCAATGCTCCGGCGCCCACGCCAACGCGGCAGAAAGCCCTAGAAACCCGGCCCAGATCACCGCACGTTGAGTCTTCATCACGACCTCGACAAGTAGAGGGTCATGCGCAGGCGGGCGTTGAGCTCGCTGTCGCCGATGCGTTTGCGTTGCAGCTCGAGGTCTTCCAGCACCAAGGTTGGCAGCTGGCCCAGCAGGCCCTTGAGGAAGCCGCGGATCTGCGGATAGCTGCCGCGCACCGGCAGCACGATCTGGTAGCGCGCCAACTGGGTTTTCGGGTCGATGCCCAAGGCATATTCGCCGCGTGCCAGGCTGATGTGCTCGGCACTGGCCAGGTGATACAGGCGCTCGATCAGCTCGCTGGCCTGCGGCTGCCCAGGCAGTTGCTGGCGCAGCGTGTCGAGGGCCTGCTGCTCGGGTTTGACCGCGATCTTCAGCTCGCCCCGCTGCACCCGCCCCACTTGCACGCTGGCGTCCGCCTCGCTGGCGCGCAGTTCGCGCACGGTTTGCCAGTGCGGCAACACAGCGGCCAATGCCACGCCGACGGCCAGCAGGCCAACGGCGACAGCGGCAAGGCCCACCGGGCCGATGCGGCGCAGGCGTTCCTGCATGATCAGGCTGCTCAGCGGGTCAGGGACGCGCATGGCCGGTCTCCCAGGTAGCGGTAAGGGTGAAACGCACCGGGTGCTCCGGCTGGCCCACCATCACCTCGTGGTTGAGCAAGGAAACATCGCTGAGCTCGGCGCTGGCCTCCAGGCGCTGGTGGTACTGCAGCATCGCCTCCAGGTTGCGCGCCTCGGCGGCGATGCGTACCTGGCCCTTGCGTGCATCCGGGGTCAGGCCAAGCAGCGCGACGTCGTCCTGCGGCTGCGCTTCGAGCATGGCGAACAGCTGCTGCCAAGGCCGTTGCAGCTGCTGCGAGACACTGCGCATCTGCGCCAGGCGCTCGGCCTGTTCGCGGCTGGCAGCACTGCTTTGCGGGGCCGCAGTGGCCGGGCGCCGGCCCAGTTGCAGTTCCAGGCTGTGCAGGCGGCCTTCCAGGTCGACCTGCTCGACCTGCAAGCGTTGTTGCAGCACCACCAGGGCGGCCACCACGGCGCAACCCAGGGCCAGTAGCGACCAGGCCAAGGCGCCGCTGCGCCGGGGCTGGAATTCCAGGTCGAGGCGGCGCATGTCAGGCCACCGCCCGCCACATGGCGCACAACGGGTCGGCTTCGCTGGCCGGTTGGCACAGCTGCACCGCCGCCAATTGCGGCACGTCGCCCCGGCCGGGCGCATGCAGGTACACCCGTGGCAGATGCTCCCCGTACAACTCGCAGGTGCGTTCGATCAGCGCCTGCAGGGCCTGGTCGTTGTCGGCACAGCCTTGCGCCAGCACCTGCTGCCAGGCCCCTCCGGCGGCCAGCAGCAGCACGCTGCGGCGTGGCTCGGCGAGGACGAACAGGAAGTCGCCCTGCCCCAGCTGCGCCGAGCAACGGTTGTAGGCGGCCATCAGGTACGGCTGCACCGAACGCAGCTGCAGCCGGCTTTCCCGCCCCAGTGCCTGCAGCCGTTGCAGCAAGGCCTCCGGCAGCGCCGTGGCAATGCGTGCGGCGCCTGCTGGCTCTGGCGAGAGGACGATGCGCCAGTCGCCCAGCGACTGCCCGTAGAGGTTTTCAAAGCAGGCCCGCGCATAGGCATCGAGTTCGCGCGGGTGGCCGATGGCATCGCTCCAGGGCACCAGGCAGAAGCGGCTGTAACGGGCCGACAGCAATACCCGCAACTGGGCACCGCGCACGGCGTGCTCGGCAAGCAGCGCGGCCAGCGCCTCGACGGCGGCCTCCCAGGCCGGTTGGGCCGCCTCGCAGCTGAACTCGCGGCTGCCTAGCCACTGCTGTTGGTTGGCGTGCCAGCGGCCCAGGCCTACACCCTCGGCGCCGAGCACGGCACAGTATCTATGAGCACCACGATCACGCGATAAATGTGACACGGTTGATCTCCTCAAGGGTGGTGCGGCCTTCACGGACCAGGTCCAGGGCCGAGGCGCGCAGCAAGCGCAGGCCGCGCTGGCAGGCGAGTGTCTTGATCTGCGACAGGGGGCGGCGTTCGACGATCATCTGCCGCAGGTCGTCGTCCAGGTGCAGCAGCTCGGCAATGGCACTGCGGCCGCGAAAGCCACTGCCGCGGCACTGCCCGCAACCCTGGACGCGGACAAACGTCCAGCCGGCCACGGCGGCGCGGGTCAGGCCTGAGGCCTGCAGGGTTTCATCGTCCGCCTCGCAGGCTGTGGCGCAGTGCGGGCAGGCCAGGCGAATCAGGCGCTGGGCCAGGATGGCGTTGAGCGCCGAGACGAAGCTGTAGGGGTCGACCTGCATCTGGCTGAAGCGGCCGATCACATCGAAGACGTTGTTGGCGTGAATGGTGGTGAACACCAGGTGCCCGGTCAGGGCCGACTGCACGGCGATCTGTGCGGTGTCGGGGTCGCGGATCTCGCCAACCAGGATCTTGTCCGGGTCGTGGCGCAGGATCGAACGCAGGCCGCGGGCAAAGGTCAGGCCCTTCTTTTCGTTGACCGGTATCTGCAACACACCGGGCAGTTGATATTCGACCGGGTCTTCGATGGTGATGATCTTGTCCACGCCATGGTTGATCTCGCTGATCATGGCGTACAGGGTGGTGGTCTTGCCGCTGCCGGTAGGACCGGTGACCAGGATCATGCCGTAGGGCTCGGCGGCCAGCCGGCGCAGGGCGCGCAGGGTGTCGTCGGCAAACCCCAGGGCCTGCAGCTGCACACCGCTGACCTTGTCGGACAGGTCCTGTTTGTCGAGCACCCGCAGCACGGCGTCTTCACCAAAAATGCTGGGCATGATCGAGACGCGGAAGTCGATCTGCCGTTCGCCCACGGCAACCTTGAACCGGCCGTCCTGGGGCACGCGCTTCTCACCGATGTCGAGCTCGGCCATGACCTTGATGCGCGAGATCACCTGGTCGGCGAAAGCGCTGCCGCTGGCCTTGCCGGCACCGTTGAGCACACCGTCGATGCGATACTTGATGGTCAGGCCCTGGCCGGTCATGCCCAGGTGGATGTCGCTGGCGTGCAGCTTGAGGGCGTCGTAGAGGGTCGAGTTGACCAGTTTCACCACCCGGCTCTGGTCTTCGCTGATGCTGGTCAGCGACAGGCGTTGCAGCGGGTCGCTTTCGCTGCTGGCTTCGCTGTCGTGGTCAAGGGCATCGACGGCATGGAAGCTTTCTTCGTGGCGGGCCAGAAACGTCGCCAGCTCGGCGGCGTGGGCCAGGTACAGTGGCGCGCCTTGCAGCACATCGTCGATCCAGGCCAGGCGCGAAGAGTCGAAGGGGTCGGCGAACACGCCCAGCAGTTCGCCTTCGCGCTCGATCAGCACGAATTCGCGTTTCAGGCACTGGGCCAGGCTGACCTTGTCGAAGCGTGGGCTGCTGGCCAGCAGGGCTTGGCTGTGCAGCACCGGGTAATGCAGGGTGATGCCCAGGCGGTGGGTGAAGGTGCCTGGGGTGTCGTTGGCCAGGCGTTCCAGGCAGTTGAGCAGGCGTTCGTCACCGGCTTGCAGACGGGCCTGGGCCAGCAGCTCACGCGGGTAGGCACACAGTGGCTGTGCTGGCTGCAGGGGTGTGGCGGCTGTATCGACTGCTTCGGACATGGCCTGCGACTCCGCTCAGGGGGCGCGTCGCAGGCTGGCTCAGCCAGGGTAGCGGGCGCCGCTATTCCCCTGTGAGCAGTTGTTCGTCGTCAGCACCTGGGGGCTTTGCGCCATTGCGGCGGCGGTCGGCCAGTACCCAGCTACCATCGTACAACTGCAGGGGGAACGATTCGTTCCTGGTCTGGCGTCGTTCGACGAACCCTTCTGCCGGGTTGTCCGTGGCCCTGCGCCGGCGCTCGATGCCCATCAGGTCGAAGATCGCGCGGGCCAGTTCCGCCAACGGGAACGGCTTGAACAGGACATGGGTCACACCAAGTTCGGCGGCGCGCTCACGGACCTCGGCGGTCGGGTGGGCGGTGATCAGCACGAAATGGCACTGCCTGTTCTTGCGCACGGTCTCCAGAACCTGAAACCCCTCCATGTCGGGCAAGCGGTAATCCAGCACGATCACTTGCGGTGCCAGGCTTTCAGCCTGCTCGATACCACTGGCACCGTCGTGGGCAACATGAACATCCAGGCCTTGCGCCTGCAAATACGCTTGCAGGTTCTGCGCGAGGGTCTGTTCGTCATCGACTACCAATACTCTGTTCACCAAGGTCGACTCCCCAATACTGCCCGGTTACCCGGTCTGCGAAGTGCGGCCTCGATAAGGCTTGAGCAGGCTTCGTGCCAGGCGTGAATAGTCATGCTGCACCACTGTAAGTCGTTGATCTGGCAAGGCTGCCCGAGGGCGCCCAGCCTGCTGCGCGCAGCCGGGCTCGCCCAGTTCCCCACATCCGGGGGACCTGATGGCACTTTGCCAAGTCGTTATCCCCCAGCTTTGGGGGAACACCATTGCGGGCCTCAGTCGGCGATTTCCACTTTAGCGGATTCGCGCAAACGTTGGCGCACGGTTTGCCGAGCCTGCGCCTGCAATTGCCCGATGAGCGTGGCCCTGGCCAAGCGCAGGCCCTGTTCTCGTATGACAGAAGGATTATCACTTTGGTTCTGCGCTCCTTGCAGGGTTTGCCGATTGGCCTCGTAGAAGGCCTCTACTTGTGCCTGGCTGGGCGCGTCGACCGCACTCAGTTGGGCATACAGCTGCTGGGCTGCCATCTCGTGACGGGTGTACTGAGCGTACTCTGCCCTATTGAAACCCGCCTCCGCCAGCCGCCGCTCGAACACTGTCGGGCTGCCGAATGCAGCCTCCACTTCGCCGACATGGGCAGCTACCTGTGCGTCACTGATGGCGATGCCCTGGCGCTGGGCTTCCTGCCACAACAGCTCCTTGTCGATCAGCTCATCCAAGGCCTGGTCACGCAGGCGTTTGTACAGCGTCGGGTTGCGGATGCTGGCTACCGCCCGCCCCTGGGCTTCGAGGTATTCCGTGAAGTAACGCTCCAGGCGCATGGCATCGATCTGCACACCGTTCACCCGCGCTGCCGGCACATCGGCCCAGCTCGCCGTGGTGGTCAGCAACAACAGGCACAACAACAGGGTACGCATGGCAACCTCCGCTCAAAGGGCGTCCGGCACAGGCCGGTATGGGGTAACCGAGGTGAATCGCGGCCCGGGCAAGGCCACTGCCACCACATGGGCACCGGCCATGCCCTGCCGACGGCCGGGGCCAAAGCCCAGGGCCGGGGTCAGGCCGGTCGTGACATCGTGCAGGCCTTCCAGGGCCGTGATCAACTGCTCGCGGCTGGCATCCCGGCCAATCTGCTTGAGGGCTTCGGTAAGCAGGCGCAGGGCGCACAGGGTATTGACCTGCAAGGACGCCTGGCGTGGGTCGAGGCCCTGGCGTTGCTGCAGGCCGGCCAGGGTTGCCAGGCCCTGTTCGGTCCAGTCTTCGGGTACGAACGGATAAGCCAGGAAGACCCGTTGCGACCACTGCTCAGACAGGCTTGCCAGCCCCCCGACCACCTGGCTGGAGGCCGCGAACAAGTACGGTTTGCGACCTGCCGCCTGCAGCGCTGTGGCCAGGTCGGCAAAGGCCTGGGCGCGGCCGAGAAAGACGATGCCCTGGCCGGCCACGGCCTGGCCATCGAAGGCCTGGATGGCGCCAGGTGCCCAGCCTTGCTGCACAAGCTGCTCGCGCACCTGCTCGGCCAGCGGCGCTTGCTCGTTACCGGCGTAGACCACGCGCAGGCCATCCGGGCCGAGGCCCAAGGCTTCGCGGGCATGGCCGGCCAGGCTCAGCAGTTGCACGGGCAAGCCCGGCAGAGGGTCGAAGATCTGCGCACTGCCGCCACTGCGCGGGGTGCTGCCGATCAGCGGCACATTCTGTTGCGCCAGCACGGGCGCCAGACGCTGGTCAAGCATCGGTGCCAGGGGAGTGATCAGGCTGAACACCTGCTCGTGTTCCAACAGCTGGCGCAGGGCCTGTTCGGCGCTGTTTGGGTCGCTGCCGGGGTCGAGCACCACCAGCTCCAGGCGCCGCCCATGCACACCGCCTTGCTGATTGAGTTGCGCCAAGCCGTCTTCAAGCACCGCGCGCACCACATGCCCCGCTTCGGCCAGCGGCCCAGAAGCGGGGAGCAACGTCCCCAGCCGCAGTACGCCCTCCTCCACGCCCGGGTCGCGGTCCTCGGCCAGGCGTTTGAGATAGGCCGTGAGGTTGCGCTGGTCGGCCAGGGTCAGTTCGAAACGCGGCATGGCGGTGTCGAGGTGGTTGCCGGCAGGGTCCACGCCCCGCTGGATCGCCCTGGCAAGGCTGGCGTCAGTGTAACCCGGGTAACTGCGCCCGTTGGCCTGGCGCTCGCCCTGCCCCAGTGCCAGGCGCTGCCAGTCGAGGCTAGGTGGGCGAACACCGCCCTCGGCGCGGCCGCGCCCGTCGCTGCCGTGGCAACTGGCGCAGGGCAGCACGCTGGCCGGCACGCTCATGTCGCTGGCGCCCACCCGCGCCAGCAATTGCGCGTCACTGCTTGACAGGCCTTCGCGGTACAGGCGTTTGCCAGCCTGTTCGTGCTCGGTGAGGTCAAGGGCGAAGGCTGAGCTGGCAACGCTTAAACCTAGCGTCAACAGCAGGGCGTTGTATGCGCGGCCAAACCCGCCTGCACTCATGATGTTCACCGACCCGCCAGGGGTTGGGTCAGCAGCTGCATGCGCTGGGCGATCGCCACAGGTGGTGCATCCGGGCGGATCTTGCTCCAGCGCTTGCCTGCCACGTCACCGGCAATCAGTTGCGTGGAATGCTGCTCGGGGCTGGGCAGGAACTGGCCGATACGGCCCAGTACCAGGTCGACACTGGCCTTGTCGCCCGTCAGGAACAACCAGTTGGGGCCATCCACACCCTGCTTCTGGGCAAAGGCCTTGAGCGCCGCCGGGGTGTCGTTGAGCGGGTCGCTGCTGATCGAGACGAAGGTCACCTGCCCTGCCAAAACCGTCCCCATGGCCTCACGCACCTCCCGCAGTTTGCGGGTGATCAGCGGGCAGGCGTCGGTGCAGTGGGTGAAGATCACGTTGAGCATCACCACCTTGTCCTTCAGCACATCACTGTAAAAGCGCAGCTCGCGGCCGTTCTGGTCCTTGAGCACGGTATCGGTGAACCAGGTCTGCGCATCGCGGGTACCGCCGCCACTGCTCATCGCCTGGGGCGCGGGCTGTGGTTCGGGGGCCTGGGGCGCATGGCCGTCATGGGCGAAGGCCACCGAGGCGAGAATCCACAGGCAGCCGCCCAATACCAGCCAGTCGAAACTGCGCATACCGACGCGGCGAGAGGTCGAATGGCTCATGGTTGCACCTCGTTATGGTCGGCGATGGGTTCGGCGCTGTGCTCGGCAATGGCCGTGCTTTTGGCATGCACCCGGCGGGCGCTCAGGCGGTTGATCTCCGCGACCAATACCGTCGGGTCGGTGAAGCCGTAGTAGCGGGTCCAGTGCCCGCTGCGGCCATCACCCACCAGGATCAGCGGCGGGTGCTGGCTCAGGTCGGCGCTGAAGCTGCCCAGGCCTTTGAGGGTTTCGGTGATGGCGTACGGCGTACCGGTCAGCCAGCTCCAGCCTGGGCCTTTCTGAAAGGCCTTGGCGTAGTGCTGCAGGCGCTTGGCGTCATCGCGCTGCGGGTCGACGCTGATCGACACCAGGTGGATCTCATCGCCGACACGGCCGCCCAACTGCTGCTGGACCTTGCCCATGATCGACGACACCACTGGGCACACCGTGGTGCAGCTGGTGTAGATGAACCCCATCACCACCAGGTGATCCCCGACCAGGTCCTTCTCCAGGCGCACCGGCATGCCGTCCTGGTCGAGCAGCGAGACATCGGCGAAGCGCAAGCTGGCCTTCTCCTGTCGCGCGGCGGGCGGTTGCTCGGCAGGGCCGCCGTGGTCATGCCCGGCGTGGGCCAGGGCCAGGTTGCTGGACAACATCAGTGGCAGCGCCAGGCTCAGGCCCAGCCGTGTAAAAGCATGCTTGGCGTTCATCGCACACTCCTTATTTGCATCTGGGTAGCGTCCCCTTGGGCAGCCGTGGAGACCGAAACCGGCAGGACGCGCAGGCTGGTGTAGTTTTCTTCGGCAAACTTGCGGCCAAGCGACGGCGACTGCACATGCAGGTACCAGGCGCCGGCTTCAGGCAGGGTCAATGCAGCCTGGTAGATGCCCTCGCCCACTTCTTCGAGGCGCAGGTTGCGCGGCATCGACGACGGCGCCAGGAAATAGCGCAGGCTCAGGTCGCTCAGGCCCAGCCGCGGCTCGCCGTCATCGCCAACGATGCGCACCCGCGCGGTGAAGGCGCTGTGCTGCGGCAGCGGCTGTTCAAGGCCGAGAAACTCGGCATGCGCGCCCTTGTGCTTGCGGGCATTCGGCGCTGCGGCGACATCGGTGCTGAAGCAGTGAATGATCTGCGGCTGGTTGAGCAGGAAGGCCACGTCGAACTTGCCGGCTGCCGGCATTTTCACCGTCGAGCCGTACACCCCTGGGGCCACCTCGCGCAGGCTGCGGTCGACGACGATGGCGGCGCGGGCCTGATGGCCGCGGTTGTTGTAGCCAGACATCGGCGCGTTCATGCCCTCGGCGTAGAAGTAAGTGGTGTTGTCCACTGGGTTGACCACGAACACCGAGTTGTCGTCACGCGATACCGACAGCCCCTGGGCCAGCGGCAGGTCGCCGGCCTGGCGCGGCGCGGCGGGGCCTGCGTCGAAGCCTTGGACGATCGGCGAACGCCCCTGCCCAAGGCTGCCCAGGTTGATCATGCTGACCCTCGGCGAGGCCAGGCCGCGCACGTAGGCATAGCCCTTGGTGAAGGTCAGCTGATACGGTTCGGCCGCCACCGGGATGCGGTGGATCAGCGTGTCGGTACTGGCGTCGATCACCAGGGCCTGGTTTTCCAGGGTGTTGAGCACGATGCCGTAGCGCCCGTCACTGCTGAAGCGCATCGGGCCCAGGCCCTGTTCGGCCGTGAGGGTGTGGCGCAATTGATGGCTACGGCCATCGAATACCCGCACCGTGCCTTCCCTGCCGTCGACCACGTAGACCGCCTGGGACAACGCCGAGTAGCTCACCGACAGCGGGTGCGGGCCCACCTCCAGGGTCTTGGTCAGGCGCATTTCGGGGATGTCGATGATGCTCAGGGTGCCGCTGTCGCGGTTGCTGACGTAGGCGGAGCGCGAGTCGCTGCTGAAGGCGATCTCGTGGTGCCCGGAGCCGGTGGCGAAGGACTTGAGCGTACTGCGCCCGGGCACATCGATCACCGTTACCCCACCCTTGGCCGGGTCACTGCTGTTATTGCCCACCCAAAGCCGGTGCTGGTCAGGTTGCAGCACCACCCGCGTCGGTTGCTCGCCGGCGTCCAGGTCCGCCACGCGGGTGAAGGTTTCGGTGTCGATCACCGACACCTTGCCGCGCTCGGGGATCGACACGAACACCTGTTTGTCGTCGCCGGTGGCCGCCCAGTCCATGGGGCTGCCTGGCAATTCGATGCGGGCCATGGTGCTGGTGACACCGCCCACCGACACCGTCGGGTCGATCACCGTCAGGCTGGCGTCCTTGTTCAGCATCAACAGGAAGTAGCTGTTGAGGTCGAGCAACGGCCGGGCGCCAATGCTGCTTTTCAAGAACAGTGCGACACGGGCCTTGCAGCTTTGGTCACGATCGCCGACCGGTGCCGACTGGGCCGGGTCGATCCAGGCCCCCGGCGCCATGCCCGACAGCGGCTGGCCGCTGGTCTGGTCGCTGACCTTGAAGCGGATGCTGGCAAAGGCGTCTTCGCGCAGCTCGCCCCCGGCCAGCGGGCGGGCCTCGAACTCCACGGTCACGCCGTCCCGGCTGAGCCGATGCAGTGCCTGCGGGTCGGCAGGCTCCTGCAACAGCTCGCGCGGGTCGCACCAGAGTTTTTCATAGGCAACGCCCAGGCCGATCAGCGCTACCCCCAGCAGTACCCCCAAGTAAGCAGGGCGAGTCTTCTTGTTCATGCTCGCGCTCCCATGTCGTTATTGTGCTGCAGCCGTTGCCGGCGGCGCTTCGTTGGTTACCCGCAAGATCCCCCACAACCCCGAGAGGTTGCCGTAGGCGGCGTAGTCGCGGAACAGGTAGTCCCCCGGCACCGCGTTGGCCCCGCCTGCGCTGGGCAGCATGAAGCTGAAGTGCGCTGCCGGCAGTACGCTTTCCTGGGCACCGATGTAGATGGACATCGGGTTGTAACCGAAGCGCACCGAGCCGATGCCGGGCAGGCTCATCGGGTAGCCATTGACGTCATTCTTCTCGGCCTGGTAGGCGTGCAGCGGCCACAGGTGCCCGTCCAGCTGGTAGGTGATGCCGCGGCTGCCACCGCTTGGCATCAGCACATGGCTGCGCGCCGGCTGGCCAGGCTTGGCCCACAGCACCGGCGTTTGCGGGTCGCCACCGACCAGGGCGTTGCTGTAGGCCATGTGGGCATTTGGCACATCGGCAAAGCCATTGCCGTCGGCGTGGCCGAAGGGTGCGTCCGGCGCCATGCCGAAGCGTAGCCACAACGGTTCGGTCTTGTAGTTCATGGCCATGTTGCCGTTGTCTTTAGGGTCGCCCGGCACGCCATTGCCCTCAGTAGCGATACCTTCCACAGGCCGGCCATCAGCCCAGCGCATGTTCATCGAGCGCTGCCACACCGTGACAAAGTCGCGGTAGTCGGGCTGGCCGCTGACTTTCACTGTCGCCTGGGCACGGCTGGCGGTGTCCTCGGTGAAAGTGGCAGCCTGCGGCAGGATGCTCATAGCACCCACCAGGCCTTTTTGCGGTTGCTTGATGAAGTCCGACGGGGTCAGGTTGAGGCCGCCGAACTCGATCGCCGTGGTGTTGATGTTGTCTACCGTACGGCCCAGTTGCAGCACCGGTTTGCCTTCGCGCTCCAGGTGGCCGGCGTAGTACTGGTACACCTTGGACGGGTAGGCGCCGCTGTTGCCGGCACGCGGCGGCACGGTCTGCACCGGGTTGAGGCCAACGTTGGCACCGTCGGACTTGGTGATGTCGTAGGCCAGCAACTGGGCATGCAGGCCCACATGGCTGGAAGGCCGCATCAGGTTGTTGTTGAAGGCGGTGGAGCCTTCGCTGCCGTTGCGGTCACGTTTGACCACGTTCTGCATCACTGCGGTGCTCGGCAGGTCGGGCATCACCAGCGGCAGGCGGTTTTCCAGGGTGATGCTGATGCAGTCACCGGCGCTGGCGCGCAGCACCAGCGGCTCTACCGGCACGCCGGGCTTGAGCTTGCCGGTGCTGGCATCCAGGTCTGCCTTGCGCACATACAGCACAGCGGTCGGGTCGTGCAGCGGCGCGCTGTGGCCGCCGACGGTGAAGGTAGTGCCGTCCTCCTCGTCGACCACCGTGACCTGCGGGATGCTGGTGGTGCGGCTGTTGAACACCAGGGTGCCGCCGGCGGCCTTGAGCGGGCCACCGACATGCTGGCCAACCCCCGCCGGGTCGGCGATGCTGACGCCGTGGCGGTTCTCGAGGATATCGTTGGCCAGTGCGGCGACGATCTCGTAGTTGCGCTTGACCGTCGTCCGGGTGCCGATGCCATTGACGTTGGCCGTGGTTTTCGGGCAGATGCCGTCAAAGTTCACGGTGTTGCGCATGGCCACCGGCTGCGGGTTGTTCGACAGCGGGAACAGGTCCGGGCGCAAGGTGGTGTAGTTGCGCATGATGCCCCAGATGCCATTCCAGTAGCCTTCCAATGCCGCGTCCAGCGAGTACAGGTAGTCGCCGTTGGTGGCGGCGGAGCTGGAGATCATCGACACCGGCGCCATGAAGCCCAGTTGCTCGGAGATGCCGATCATCTGCGACGCTTTCCACCCCGAGTTGGAGCTGCTGCCAAAGCCCGAGCCGTTCTGCAGCCACTTGACCCCGTGCAAGGTGACGTTGTGCTCCTCTTCATGGCCACCGGCATGCATACGCAGCCGCACGTTGTCGCCCGAGTAGGTGCGCAACATTGGCGTGAACGGGTCGCCGGGTTCGCTGCCGGCGGTGTTGATGTGCGGCGGGAATACCGTGGTGCCACCGGTGGGGCCCACCGCCGAGGTGATCGCCGAAGGCGCCATGTTCATCGCCGGGATCGCGCGGTCAATGCGGCTTTGCAAGGCATAGCTGAGGTCGCCGCCCAGGCCGTCGGCCTGCATGCCACGCTTGCCGTCCGGGGCCACCTTGTTGGGGTCGAACACCCGCAGGGCCAACGGCTCGTTACGGTAGTTGACGACGAACATGCCAGGGTCATCCACCGAAATGGCCTGTGGGCACGGCCGCGTCGGGCATCCTGGGCTCAGCCCGCCACGCGACTCGACCACCGATTCGAGCAGCGACGAGGCCTTCTGCCGTACCGGTGGGTTGATGGCGTAGCGGAAGCTGTCGGCAGTGGCCGGGTACGACTGGCCATTGGGAATACCGTCGGGCCCCGCGCCAACGTACACGCCCGCTTCATAGGCATGCTGGAAGTCGCTGTACTCGAGGAAGAACTCGCGGTAGCTGTCGTTACGGCCATCGCCGTCATGGTCACCGGTCTTGATCACCGCCTGCCACGAGGTCGGCCCGCCGTCCTGGCGAGACGGGTTGTACAGCTGCTCGCCGGTTTCGGCGTGGTACCAGGTAGAGCCGGCAGGCTCGGCCAGTACCGTGGCGTAAAGGCCCAACTGCTGGTGGGTCGATGGGCCAAGGTGGTCGTGGGTGAAGATGGTGCCCAGGCCACGGTCGACGTTATGCACGTTGACCACCGGGTCGGCGAACCAACGTTGCATCGCCGTGCGCGCGCCCAGCCAGTCGGCCCGGCCGAAACGCCCGAAGTAAGGGTGTTGCTTGGCTTTCGGGCAGGCGGCGGTACCGTCCCGGCTGTCGCCTTCGGTGCAACCGTTGTAGGCACGAATGGCATGCACGCGCTCGACCACGCTGCCGGGCGAGAGGATGCCGTCCTCGTAGTTCCAGCCGTTGGCCGAACCGTCGGCTGCGGTGAGGTCCCACTTGGGCAGGTGAATATGCTGGCCGATCACGTCGGTCGGGGTGCGTACCTGGTAGTCGTCCATCTCATAAATGGAGGGGATCAGGTTGGTGTGCTGGTACATGGTGCAGTCGAAAGTGTTCATGCGCATCACCAACGGCTCTGGCGGGCGCTGCTTGGTGATCACCGGCCAGGCATCTTCCCAGAGGGCGATGATGCGTGCCTGCGGGAAGTGGTAGCCGACCTTGTTGTAGACCGCATCGAACTGGATATTGGCGCCCTTGTAGATGCGCGGGCGGTCGGCGGTGAAGGTAGAAGCGCCGCGGAAGTTCATGCCGGTCAGGCTCTCGCCGCTGGCGTACTCGCCCACACCCGACGACTGGGTGAGGCGCTTGCCACGGTCGTCCATGCAGGGTTCGAAGAACGGCGCACCGGCGGTCGGCAGGGCGCCGTTGGTGCGGAAGTTACGCGCCACCGGTTGGCTGCCGGGTATCAGCGCATAGCTGGGGTGCTCGGCCTTGGCGTGGAACTTCATGGCTGCCTGCTCGACTTCCGTGCCCTCTTCGGGCAGGTAGATCGGCTTGGCTTTGTGCACCACCTTGGAGAAATCCAGCTTGGTGGTGGTGGTCTGTGCTTCACCCCCTGCCGAAACACCATCCAGTGCATGCCGGCCGAGGCCACCATCCCAACCATCGACCTGGTTGGCGTCCAGGTTGGCCCACAGGGCGTTGCCGCTGTTCTTGAGTTGCTGGGCCAGTGCAGGGTCGAGCATGTCCAGCGGCGGGGTGGGAGGCCGTTGGCCGACGCTGCTTTCCATGCCACCGATCCAGAACGGATAACCGGGGTTTTTCAAGGTGCCGTCGGCGTTACGGTTGCTCTCGCTGCGGTCGACCAGTGCCAGCGAGCCGACGGCCTTGGGTTCAGCTACCCCATGGCCATGGTCATCGTCGCCCTCCTCGCCGTCGTCATCCTCCTCGTCATTGGCTGCCACCCGTTGCTCGGCAAGCTTGGGTACCACGACCACCTTGCCCGGCATGGGCGCCATGGCTTTGCCAGGCAGTGGGACGATGGCGGGGATGGGTGTGCCCGCAATGATTTCACCGTCGGGCAAGGCCCGCGCGCCAACCGCCGGTTTGCCGCTGCGCAGGGCAAACGGGGTGCTGTGGTAGCCGTTCGCGGCCTGGCCACTGACCTCCAGCCGGGTGCCTTCCTCGAACACATCGTGCACCCGCCACATGGCCCACATGCCCTGGGCGAAGTGCGGGTAGAAGTGGCAGTGATAGATGGCATCGCCGGCCACCCGGTTACGGTTGCCAGAGCCACCGTTGGCGATCTCGTAGGTGTAGCCGATGCCCGGGCCGATACCCTGGGCGTCGACGTAGTCGGAGTTATCGTCGTTGGGGTTGAACAGCCACTGGTGCCCGTGCAAATGGAAGATGTGCTGTTCGTGACCGTTGTGCGTGTTGCGGAACTTGGTGAAGTCACCAATGTAGCTGTGGTGGACGTTGGCCGGTTCTGACGGGTACAGGGCCATGCTGGCCTTGACGCCGATGGCACTGGCCGGCGGCGTCTCGCCTGGGCGGATGTTCTCCAGGCCAACGTTGGCCGGCACATCCACCAGCGTGCCGATATCGCCCACGGTGTGGGCGCTGAGGAAGAACTCCTCGTAGGCGCAGGACAAGCAGTCGTGCATCGGGCCCACGCCCAGGCGGTTGGCCACCACTTCGGCACCCATGCCCCCAGAGCCGTAGTTGATCATGAATGAATCACGGGTCGGCTCCAGTACATGGCCCATGATCGGGTCGGCCCAGTAACCGGGGAAGGCCTGGGTTGCGGCCACTTCGTCGGCGAACTGCGAGGCGAAATCACGGAACGCGTCCAGCCGGTTGGGCAGCGCCGGGTTACGTTTGTTGACGCTTTCAAGCGGATAGGTCGAACGCGGGAAGCTGCCATCGGGGTTGGGGCCCATGACAATGGCATCGGTCTCGCTGTTGAGGATCTCGTTGCCATCGACCATGGCGATGATCGGTTTACCGGCCTTGCCTTCGGTGATCCAAGGCTCGGCCTGCGGGTAGCGTGCCTGGTAATCGATAACCGGTTGGCCAGTGGCGGTGCGGCCGGTGCTGGCCAGGCGCATCTCTTCTTCTGTGAGGGTGTTGCGGAAGGTGCGCCCGCCTTTGGGCACCACCACCACCTGGCCGAACAAGCCATTGGCAACGTTGCCGGCACCGCCCTGGCCGCCGAAGGTCGCGCCTTGGCTGGTGGCGGCGAACGCCCCTTCGCGTTCGGCATACAGGGTGTAGCTGCGGGTATTGCCCGGTGACACCAGGAAGTTGCCGTTGCGGCCGGTGTTGGCAGCAATATCGCCAATGCTGTTGACCGCTTGCATGCCGTTGACCTGAAAGCCTACGTGGCGGTCGCTGACTTGCTCATCGGCAACGAAGTGCTCACCGCCTTCGTTTTCGAATTCGGTTTCCGGCCCTTCCTCCTCCTCACCTTCGGCCTCGTTCTCTTCGTGGTCGATGCCGTGCTTGTTGGGGTTGGCCTGGTAAGCCAGCAGGTTGGTCAGGTTGACGGTGAGGCAATCGCCTGCCGCCACGCGCAACACGATTGGCCGTGGACGCTTGTCCGGGCGCAAAGTGACTTTACCAGGCACGGCGGCGCCACCTTTGCCGAGCGGGACCTGGTGCTCGTCCACCACATCCTCGCGCAAGGCGAACATCATGCCATTGGCGTTTTGCGCGCCGAGGCGGTTGAACATCAGCGGCTGGTCCAGTGCCACCACATTGGCAACCAAGGTGCGCTGGCACTGCACAGCTGCCTCGCTGGTCGCTTCCCAGCCAAGCAGGGCCAGGAAGAATGATGACAGGACGGGGCCTTTGAGCGGGGTCGACATGCTGCACCTCCGGAACACAGGAACTCTGCGAGGAGGTTCAGCAAGGTATATGCCACATGTGAATTACTATTAATTTCAATGTGTTATGCGATCAACCGAAACAGATTGGGGAGGATTCCCCAACGGCTTTCCCCGATTCGGGGGATGGGGCTGCTGCGCAGCCCATCGCCTTAACCCATCAACCCACGCACACAGAAATACAAGATCGAAGGCCCCATCAGGCAGCCCAGCCCGGTATGGAATGTCGCTGTCAACGCGCCGTAGGGCACCAGCCGCCGGTCCGTTGCCGCCAACCCTGCCGTCACCCCCGACACCGTCCCGGCCAAACCGCCGAACACCATGGCCGAACGCGGGTTGTCCAGGGCCAGCAGGCGCGCCGATACCGGCGTGAACACCATGACCAGAATCGCCTTGATCAACCCCGTGGCAATCGACAACGCCATCACATCGGAGCTGGCACCCAGGGCCGCGCCCGTCACTGGCCCGACGATATAGGTGACGGCGCCCGCACCGATGGTGGTCATGCTCACGGCATCGCGGTAACCGAACGCATAGGCGACCGCCGCACCGACAATAAACGGCAGTACCGTGCCCAGCAGCAACGCCACGGCGCCAATCATCCCGGCCTTGCGGGCTTCGGTGGCCTGCACTTCGAAGGCCGTGGCGACGATGGCGAAGTCTCGCAGCATCGCCCCGCCCATCAGGCCGATGCCTGAGAACAGCGCCATGTCCGCCAGGCCTTTTTGCCCGCCGGTAACAGTGCCGCCCACCCAGGCCAGCACCAGGCCGATGACGATGGCAATCGCCGAGCCGTGCACCCGGCCGAAGGTCAGGTATTTCGACATCAGTACCGACAACCACATGATCGCACCGACCACCGCGAAGGCCGTGATCAGGCCGTTGTGTTCCAGGGCATTGTCCATGATTGGCCACATGATCAACGACCTCCTGCAGGGGCAACCTGCACCTGGGTTTCGGGGGCAGGCTCAAGCGCGGGCAAGGGTTCGCCGCGGTGGCTGCGGCTGATCAGCGCGATGGTCGCACCGCACACCAGTACCGCGCCGATCGCCGCCAGCAACGCCACCGGCCCGCCATGCAGGGCGGTTACCACATTCTGTTGGGCGGCCATGGCCACCACCACCGGGATGTACATGGCGCCCCAGAAGCCGACGCCGAACTCGCACTCCTTGCTCATGCCGCCATGGCGCTGCCTGTACAGCCGCGCACAAATCAGCAGGATCATGGCGATGCCGACCCCGCCCACGTTGGATTTGACACCCAGCAGCACGCCCAGGAAGTCGCCGACGATGACGCCGGCAAGCGTGCATACCGCCAGCAGAGCCACACCATAGATAATCATTGTTGTTGTCCTCAGGTAGTGTCGAAGTTGCTTGTTGTTGTTCTTCGTAAACACACACTTGCGCGGCTCACGCGGTCAATGTGGGAGTTGCCAGATTGTCGGGGCCGCTTTGCGGCCTTTCGCGACACAAGGCCGCTCCTACAGGCATCGCTCCAGCCTGCCATCATCGGTTCTGGGCCACCTCCTGGCGCAGCAGCGCGTCGAGGGTATCCGGTCGGGTGCCTTCCACGCTCACCACCCTGCCCTGTTCAAACACCGGCCGGGCCAGGCCGCTGAGCACACTGCCCGGCGGTATTTCCAGGTGCAGGCGTACACCGCGTTCATAGGCGTTGCGCAACGTGGCACGCCAATCCACCACCTGTGCCATGTTGCCGGCCAGGTCGTCGCGCAAGCGCTGTGTATCGAAGATTGGCCGTGCACTGCTGCCACTCAGGTAGGTGATCGCAGGCCGGCGCAGCTCGACCGTGGCAAAGGCCTTGGCAAGCTCTGCAGCCGGGCCGGCGAGCAGCGGGCAATGGGATGGCACGCTCACCGCCAGGCGCCGTGCGACGCCTTGGCCCAGGCTGCGCGCGCGGCGTGCCACCGCGGCCATGGCCGCCTCGCTGCCGGCAATGACGATCTGGTTCTCACTGTTGAGGTTGGCGACGTAGACCTCACCGCCCACCGCCCTCAGCAAACGCTCGACGCTAGCCAGGTCGAGGCCGCTGAGTGCGGTCATACCGTAACCGTGCGGATAGGCGCACTGCATCAGTTCGCCACGCAGGGCCACCAGCCGCACAGCATCGGCGAACCCCAGGGCACCCGCCGCAACCGCAGCGGGATAGGCGCCAATCGACAAGCCGGCCACGTAGTCCGGCGCAGGGCTGCGCTGCATCAGCCAACGGGCCCAGGCAACCCCGCTCAGCAGCAGGCAAAGCTGCACCGCACGGGTGCCCTGCAGGGCCTCCTGGCTGTCCAGGCCCAGGGCGCTCTGGCCCAAGGTATCACTGGCCTCTTCCAGTAATTGACCGGCGCCGTCAGGCAGACGATGCAACATGCCCACCTGCTGAGCACCTTGGCCGGGGAACGCGAACAGGCTGCTCATGCCGCGCACTCCAGGGCAGCCCAGGGGTCGCTGACCAGGCGCGCGCCGAGCGGCGATTTGAGCAGTACGCGCCGGGCACAACCTGCCCACTCGCGCAGGGCGACGGCGCCTGCCGGTGTTTCCAGCTGCACATCAATGCGGCACGGTGCGCAGTCGAGGATGTCCAGCAGTTCCAGGGCCTTTGCGCGCGTCAAAGGGTGCGGTGCACGCAGCACCAGGTCCAGATCGCTGGCCAGGTGCAGCACGTTGATACCCGTGGCCAACTGATAGCCCACCCCACCCGTCGGGCCCCAGGCCAGCCCGCAGGTGTCGAGCACCGGGGCCGCCGAGGCCAAGGCCTGTAGTGCAGGCCAAGGGCTCGGCGCGCACCCGCGCAATGCCTCAGGGCTTTGCAGACGCTGGATATCGCCCAGGCGCATCTGCGTGCCCAGCCGCTGATCCCGGCTTTGCCCGCGTACGCCCACCGCCACCCAGCCGTCAGCGCAGGCTGCACGGCGCACCACCACAGGTTGGCCGCATGCCACCACCTGCAGCGCCCACTGCGGGGTATCGTCAGGCAGCGCAGACAGGGGCAAGCCCCAGAGCAGGTCGTGTGGGCGTGGCGTGCTCATCTCAGGCCCCCTGCCACTGACGACGCAGGTGCTCGCGCACCTCGCGCGACGCCCGCCGATTCTCGCCCGTCAGCCGCGATGACAGGTCGGTCGAGCTGCCGATATCGCGCACAGCGTCGGCCAGGCACGTACGCACCCGGGCCAGGTCGTCGGCGCTTGGCGTCTCGGCGTTGTCCACGCCAAGGCGTCGCCACAGCAAACCCAGCGAGGCGTAGCTGTCGAGGTCGTAAGCCATCGGCGGCACCTCTGCGGCCAGGGCTTCCAGCGCTTCGACGCTGCGCAGGGTAATGCGCGCGGCGGCGGCCTTGCCCATGGCATGCACCATCACCCCGGCGTCATCCAACGCGATCAGGCGCTGGGCTTGATAGCCATGCGCCAGAAAAGCACCCGACATCGCCTTGCCGACCAGCAAGCCAATCACCGGGTGCCCGGCCAGGCGCGCCCGGGCATACGCCTGCACCGCACCGGCCAGGGCCTGGTGAATGCCCAACGCTTCTTCGCGGCGTCCATAGGCCTGGCTCGGCACATCGATGACCGCGACAATCGCGCGCTTCTCGCCGTGGCGGTCGGCCTCGACCGCCTCGCTCACCGCCTTGGCCAACCCCCAGCCTTCCAGCAGGCCTACTTCACCCGCGCGGGCCCGGGGGAACGGGTTGTGCGCATCTGGCACCACAGCAATGAAGCGGGCCAGGCGGTTGTCCAGTTCGCCGTCGATCACCTGCAGCGACGCAGGGTAGCCCGGCAACGCTTGGCCGCCGGCCAGGCCCGGCAGCCAGTTCGAGGCACGGTTCATTGGGTTTCTCCTTGATAGAGGGTGCGCACGGCGGCGGCATCCAGTTGCGGGCAGTCATCGCCCAGGCGCGACAGCCGCTCAAGGAACCAGGCATGGCGGCTGGCCCGGTCTGTGGCTGGGGTGTCGAGCAGTTGCAGAAGCTGCTGGCGGATGGCATCCACATCGTCGGCGACGTAGCCATCCACCAGCCCGCTGGCATGGCGCTGCTCGCCACCGGTGAGGCTCCAGATGAAGGGCCGGTCCTTGGCGTCGTATTCGCCGATGCCCGCTTCCTGCTCGATCACCTGCGGGCCATTGAGGCCCAGGCGCGCCTCGCGGGTGACCAGCAAGTGGCTGCACAGCCCGGCAGCGATGGACATGCCGCCGAAGCAGCCGACCGCACCTGCGATAAGGCCGATGACCGGCTGGTAGCTGCGCAACGCCACGATCGCGGCCTGGATCTCGGCAATCGCCGCCAGCCCAAGGTTGGCCTCCTGCAAGCGCACGCCACCGGTTTCCAGCAGCAACACGGCGCTGGTCGGCGTGCCGTTGCGGTTGTCTTCGATGGCCAGCTCCAAGGCACCGGCGATCTTGGCCCCGCCCACCTCGCCCATGCTGCCACCCTGGAAGCCCCCTTCGATAGCGGCGAGCACGGTATGGCGGCCGTTCAGGCGGCCCTTGGCGATGACCACGCCATCATCGGCCTGGGGCACGATGCCCTGGCGTGGCAGCCAGGGCGACATGAGCCGGTCGAACGGGCCGAGCAGTTCGCGGAAGCTACCCGGGTCGAGTACGGCGCGGGCCCGCTGGCGCGCGCCCAGTTCGACAAAGCTGCGGCTTTGCAGCAAGCGTTGGATGTCCGTCATGGGGCGATCTCCTCGAAGCCTTGCTCCAGCCGCAGGCGCACCACGCCAGGGGTGGCGCCGAAGTCATGGATGTCGATGTTCACAGCGGGCCACTGGCGGCCTTCGAACAGGCGCTGGAACAGTTGCGCCCAGCGGGCGCCGCTGCCGTTGACCGAGGTTACGACCTGAATCTGCAGGCTGCCGGCGGTGCCGGGCTCGATCAGCACCTCCAGGTCGCCGGAGCTGACGCAGCCCACCACGGTGCGGCCACGGCCAGGTTCGGCGGCGGCGAATTGAAAGGTCAGGGTTTCCATGTCACAGGCTCCCGGCGTTGTCGAGGAACAGGCAGGCGGCCAGCAGATCGGCGGCGCCGCCCGGTGAGGCATTCAGGTGCAGCAACTGCTGGTCCAGCCGGCGCAGCTGCCGGCGCCCGGCCAGGGTGGCACTGCCACCCGCCTCCAGCACGGCACGGGCGCCCTGCTGGACCGTGGCCAGCCCTTGCGGCCCGGCACGCCAAAGCACACAGGTGTCGGCCAGGGCCGCCATGATCGCGAGCAAGGCATCGAGCCGTGCTTGGTTTTCACGGGCGCCGGCAGCACGGCTGCGGTGCAGTTGCGGCAGGCCGTGAGTGATCACAGCAGGGAACCCCAACTGCGCCTGCTCACGGGCACCGCCGCTGCCATAGCGGCGCTGTATCTGCACACCATGGCTGTCTTCAGGGGTTGCGCCTGGGTCGTCGATCAGTGCAATGCGCCCGGCGCGGGCGGCCAATGCAGCGGGGCCGGCCTGGGCATCCAGCGCACTGGCGGCCACCAGCAGGCCCAAGGCCCAGATCGCGCCGCGGTGGGTGTTCACCCCGCCCGTGGTCGCCAGCATCGCCGCTTCGCCCTCACGGCCAATCCGGCCCAGGGCTGCGCGCAAGGGCACGCCGATCTCGCCAATGGCCTCGGCCGCTTCGGCCATCTGCCGCAGGCAGGGCCACAGGGCCAACGCCGAGGCATGCATCAACGCCAGCGTCATGTCCGTGTGGGCACCGTTGCTGCGACCGTCTACCAGGCCCGGTTTGGGCGACAGGTCGGCTTCGTCGATCAGCGCATCGACTGCCAGGTCGGCCAGGCGGTCGGCCAGGGGCAAGGTGTGCAGGTTGAGTGCTTTCATCACCAGCTCCTGAACCGTGCGGGCGGGTTGTACAGGCCGCCAGACCAGTCGACCAGGTCGGCAATACTGCGCGCGGCCAGCAGCTCGCGGCTGGCGTCGGTGCGGCGGATGCCGAGGTCTTCGGGCAATGCCACCAGGCCTTGCTGGCGCAGGCGTTGGGTGTCTTTGGGGTCGTGCCGCAGGCCAATGGCGGTGACGCCGGCTACGGCAGCGATCATCTGCCGGCGCTCTTCGAGGGAGCGCGCCTTGTACAGGTAGGCGATGCCTTCTTCGGTAAGCAGGTGGGTGACGTCATCGCCGTAGATCATCACAGGGGCCAGGGGCATGCCGGCTTTTTTCGCCACTTCGACTGCATCGAGGGTTTCGACGAAGGTGGGCTTGCCGCCCTCCTGATAGGTTTCGACCATCTGCACCACCAGCTTGCGGCCGCGTTCGAGCATTGTCTCGGGCACGGTCATGTCGAGCCAGGCCGGGGTTGCGTGGCGGCGGCCGCGGGGGTCATGGCCCATGTTCGGCGCACCGCCAAAGCCGGCCAGGCGGCCGCGGGTCACGGTCGAGGAATGGCCATCGCCATCCACCTGCAAGGTGGCTCCGATGAACAGGTCGACGGCGTATTGCCCGGCCAGCTGGCACATCATGCGGTTGGAGCGCAGCGAGCCATCGCGGCCGGTGAAGAACACATCCGGGCGCTGGGCGATGTAGTCCTCCATGCCCAGCTCGGTGCCGAAGCAATGCACGCTTTCGACCCAGCCGGTCTCGATGGCGGGTATCAGGGTGGGGTGAGGGTTGAGCGTCCAGTTGCGGCAGATCTTGCCTTTCAGGCCCAGGGATTGGCCGTAGGTCGGCAAGATCAGTTCGATGGCCGCGGTGTTGAAGCCGATCCCGTGGTTCAGCGACTGCACCTGGTGTTTTTCATAGATGCCACGGATCGCCATCATCGCCATCAGCACATGCACCGGCTTGATGTGGCGCGGGTCGCGGGTAAACAGCGGCTCGATGTAGAACGGCTGGTCGGCGACCACCACGAAGTCGACCCAGGACGCAGGGATATCGACGCGCGGCAGGTCGTCGACCCGATCCACCAGCTGGTTGACCTGGGCGATGACGATGCCATCGCTGAACGCGCAAGGCTCCACCAGAGCCGGGGTGTCTTCGGTGCTGGGGCCGGTATAGAGGTTGCCATCACGGTCGGCCATGAAGCCTGCGACCAGTGTCACGTTGGGGATAAGGTCCACCAGCAGCCGCGAGTAAAGCTCGATGTAGGTGTGGATGGCGCCGACTTCGAGCAGGCCGTCTTCCAGCAACTGCCCGATGCGCAGGCTTTGTGGCCCGGCGAACGAGAAGTCGAGCTTGCGGGCGATGCCACGCTCGAACAGGTCCAGGTGCTCGGCACGGCTGACGCTGGGCATGATCATGTGCAGGTCGTGCAGGCGCGCTGGGTCCACCTTGGCCAGTGAGCGCGATAGGAAATCGGCCTGCTTCTGGTTGTTGCCTTCCAGTACCACCCGGTCTCCGGGGGCGAGCAACAGCTCCAGGGCCTCGACGATACGGTCGGTGGGCAGCACCACGCCGTCGGCGAGGTGGCGGGCCCGGTCGAGGCGGCGCTGCTTCTCGGCGCGCCTCCGCGACCATTGCGGCGGTGGATTCTTCGTTGTTGTCATGGTGACTCCACGGGTTCGCTGTCGTGGGGTCACCTTAGGGCGGTGCGGGCATGGGCATCAATCAAGCTGGGTGCGCGATCGTTACGCTAAAGTTAATAATTGGGGGCTCATCCACGCCCACCAGGCCCTTAACAGACTGCTAGAGTGACAAAAATGCAGGACACCCCTGCAGATTTACCGATTGTGCACGGCAAATTCGCATGACAGGATCCAGCTATCCTCCAGCGAACTCCAGACTTCACTTGGAAAATCAATAACAAAGCAGGGAGAACGCGATGACCGCGCATGCTCACACTTCGGCAACGGATCATGTCTTGGCCGAGGTCCGTAACCAGATTGGCCATCTGACCCTGAACCGCCCCGCCGGCCTCAATGCCCTCACCCTGGACATGGTCCGCAGCCTGCGCCAGCACTTGGACCAGTGGGCAGAAGACCCGCAGGTGCGCGCCGTGGTGCTGCGCGGCGAAGGGCCTAAAGGGTTCTGCGCCGGTGGCGATATCCGCTCGCTGCACGACAGCTACAAAAACGGCGACAACCTGCACGAAGACTTTTTCGTCGAGGAATACGCGCTCGACCTGTGCATCCATCACTACCGCAAACCGGTGCTGGTACTGATGGACGGCTTCACCCTCGGGGGCGGCATGGGCCTGGCTCAGGGGTGTGACCTGCGTGTGGTCACCGAACGCAGCCGGCTGGGCATGCCAGAGGTCGGCATCGGCTATTTCCCGGACGTTGGCGGCAGCTATTTCCTCCCGCGCATCCCGGGTGAACTGGGCATTTACCTCGGTGTTACCGGCAGCCAGATCCAGGCAGCCGATGCCCTCTATTGCGGGCTGGCCGACTGGTACGTGAGCAGTGACGCCCTCAGCGCCCTCGACCAGGGCCTGGACAAGCTGGCCTTCGGTGACCACCCGCTCAAGGACCTGCAAAGCCTGCTGGCCAAACTCGGCACCCAGGTACTGGACGACGCACCACTGCAGAAGCTGCGCCCGATCATCGACCACTTCTTCGCCCTCCCCGACCTGCCGGCGATCATCGAGCAGCTGCGCGCCGTGAGCATCGGCGACAGCCACCAGTGGGCCCTGGCCACCGCCGACCAGCTGGAAAGCCGCTCGCCACTGGCCATGGCGGTTACCCTGGAGATGCTGCGCCGCGGCCGCCACCTGGCGCTTGAAGCGTGCTTTGCCATGGAACTGCACCTGGACCGCCAGTGGTTCCAGTACGGCGACATCGTCGAGGGAGTGCGCGCCCTGATCATCGACAAGGACAAACAGCCGCGCTGGAACCCGCCGACCCTGGCCGGGCTCGAGCGCCGGCGGGTCGACCAATTCTTCGAAGGCCTGTGAGCCCGGGAGTACACAGATGCAAGACCTGGAACTGAGCGAAGAACAGATCATGATCCGCGACATGGCCCGGGATTTTTCCCGTGGCGAAATCGCGCCCCATGCCCAGGCCTGGGAAAAGGCCGGCTGGATCGATGATGGCGTGGTGCGCAAGATGGGCGAGCTGGGGCTGCTCGGCATGGTCGTCCCGGACACCTTTGGCGGCAGCTACACCGACTACGTCGCCTACGCCCTGGCCGTGGAAGAGATCGCCGCCGGTTGTGGCGCCACCGGGGCGATGATGAGCATTCACAACTCGGTCGGCTGCGGCCCGCTGCTGGCCTATGGCACTGCCGAGCAACAGCAGGCCTGGTTACCGCGCCTGGCCACTGGCGAGGTGATTGGCTGCTTCTGCCTGACCGAGCCCCAGGCTGGGTCCGAGGCCCACAACCTGCGCACGCGTGCCGAGCTGGTGAATGGCGAATGGGTGATCAACGGCGCCAAGCAGTTTGTCAGCAATGCCCGTCGCGCGGGCTTGGCGATTGTCTTCGCCGTGACCGACCCGGCGCTGGGCAAGAAGGGCCTCTCGGCCTTTCTGGTGCCCACGGACAACCCTGGTTTCAAGGTCGAGCGCAGCGAGCACAAGATGGGCATCCGCGCCTCCGACACCTGCGCGGTGACCCTGGACAACTGCCGCATCCCTGCCGCCAATATCCTCGGCGAGCGTGGCAAGGGGCTGGCCATCGCCCTGTCCAACCTCGAAGGCGGGCGTATCGGCATTGCCGCGCAAGCGTTGGGCATCGCCCGCGCCGCGTTCGAAGCGGCGCTGGCCTACTCGCGTGACCGGGTGCAGTTTGGCAAGCCGATCAATGAGCACCAGAGCATCGCCAACCTGCTGGCCGACATGCAGGTGCAGGTCAATGCCGCGCGCCTGCTGATCTTGCATGCGGCCCGCTTGCGCAGTGCCGGCAAGCCGTGCCTGTCGGAGGCTTCGCAGGCCAAGCTGTTCGCCTCGGAAATGGCCGAGCGGGTGTGCTCCATGGCCATCCAGGTGCATGGCGGTTATGGTTACCTGGAGGACTACCCGGTAGAGCGCCATTATCGGGATGCGCGTATCACGCAGATCTACGAGGGTTCGAGCGAGATCCAGCGGATGCTGATTGCGCGGGAGCTCAAGCATTATTCACTGTAACAGCCGGCTAGCGCGGCCGCTGTTGGGGCGGTCGCGCAACCTGGCTCAGCGCCAGTAGCGCGCGTCATCCACTATGCGCGCATGCCCTTCGAACAGCGCGGGCAGTTGCTCCTTGAGGTAGTCGATCCAGGTACGCACCTTGGCATCCAGGTAGTGGCGCGACGGATAGATCGCATACAGCGCACTCTCACGCAGGCGATACGGCGCCAACAATCGGCGCAATCGCCCCTGCTCGATCGCCTGGCTGGCGGTGTAGAACGGCAGCAGCCCGATGCCCATGCCCAGCTCGCTGGCCAACAGCATCGCATCGGCCACGTTGGTGAGGAAGCTGTCGCGCGGTGCGATCACACAGTGATCGACACCTTGGGGGAACACCCAGTCGCCTTCGTACATCGGGTACGCCATGCGCAGGCAGCGATGCCCATGCAGGTCTTCCGGCCGCTCGGGCACGCCAAAGGTCTCCAGGTAACTGGGTGCCGCGCAGGGGATGCTGAAAATGTTGCCCAGCGGCACGGCGATCAGCTGCGAGTCCGGCAAGGCCTCGTCCACGGTGATCACCACGTCATGCCCTTCGGCCAAGGGGTCCGGGTTGCGCTGAGACAAGGTCAACTCGACCACCACCTCCGGGCACAGCGCGTTGTAGCCCGCCACCAGCGGCATCAGCAGCAGGCCCAGGCCATGCGGGCAGTGCAGGCGCAAACGCCCACGGGGGGTAAGGTGCGCGCCTCGCGCCTCGCCGACGGCTTCTTCGGTCAGCAGCATGATTTGCCGCGCGCGCTCCAGAAACCGTTCGCCCGCCTCGCTCATGCGCAAACGGCGCGTGGTGCGGTGCAGCAGGCGGGTCTGTAGCTGGTTCTCTAGCTCGGCAACGATGCGCGACACCTGTGCCGCAGAAATGTCCAGGGCATTGGCGGCTGCGGCGAAGCTGCCGCATTCGACCACACGGGTGAAAGTACGCATGGCATGCAGCATGTCCATGGGGGGTGGGCTCCTTGATCGGTCTTATTCTTACGTTCCAGGCAGGAATCTATCACGGCTTAGCCCATTTATTGTGGATCACCAATGAATACATCATTGGTAAAACATTGAAGAAGGAGCCTGCCATGAAACGTTTGATCGCCGTCCTTGCCTTTGCCGCTACCCTCGCCTCGTTCGGCGCCTTTGCCGACGCCGGCACACAGCAGCCGGCCGCCAGCACGGGCAACTACGAATACGGCATGCCGCTGGATGTCGCCAAAGTCATCTCCATCACCCCGGCCAGCAACGCTGCCGACTGCCAGGTCGGCACTGCGCATATGGTGTATGTCGACCACCAGGGCCGTACCCGCGAGGTCAACTACCGGGAAATGGGCAACTGCTCGCAGCAGTGAGTCAGGCCAGTACCTGGCTGATCCAGCTGATCTGCCGGGCGAAATCGCGGCGCTTTTCCTCGGGTATCGCATCCCGAGCGCGTTCGAAGTTGGCCAACGTCTGCTGCTTCTGGCGCAGCATGCGCTGCCATTTGGTCACGAACGCCGGAGCTTTTTCACGCATCAGCAGCGGGCCGAAGTACAGCTCTTCGGCGGTGTAAGCCACTGCCACACAAGGTTCGGCGACGATAATTTCGTAGTCGAAGCGGTTTTCGCGCAACAACTCTTCACTGACGATCCGATAGCTGTTTTGCATCAGCCACCCGCGCAGTTCGCACTCATCGCCGTTGGGTTGCAGGATCAGGCGCTCGCTGCCACTTAAGCGATGCTTACCGCGCTCTAGAATCTCGCACATGGTTTTGCCACCCATGCCGCAGAGGCTGACGGCCGAGATCCGGTCGGCCATTTCGATCGCGTCCAGCCCATCGGCCAGGCGAATGGTGATATGCGCCTCCAGGCCGTTGCGGCGCACGTTGCGCTGGGCCGAGGCAAAGGGCGTGTGCGCCACTTCACCGGCCACGCCTGCTTCGATGGCGCCACGCAGCATCAACGCTACCGGCAGATAACCATGGTCCGAGCCGATATCGGCCAGGCGCGCGCCTTGCGGCACATGCGCCGCCACGCGCTCCAGGCGCATGGAGAGTGTCTGTTCGTTCAACGTAAGCCCCTTGCTCGAAAACCGGGCGCGATTCTGACGACCACGGCGCGGCATTACAATGCGCAAAAGCCGAATGGCGCAGGTGACGGCAAGGGCGGCGGCTATTTGCGCGCCTCCAGTATCAGGTTGAACGGTGTTTGTGTGGCGCGCCGGAACCGTGTGAAACCCGCCTCCTCGAACACCGCGCGTAACCGCGCCTCCCCAGCCTGGGCACCCAGCCCCAGCCCCACTTCCTGAGACAGCGAGTTGGGCGTGCAGATAAACGTCGACGCCGCATAGAACAAGCGCCCGACCGGTGTCAGGTTGCCCTCCAGCGAGTCCTCGGCATAGGGTTCCACCAGCATCACCGTGCCGTCCGCCTTCAAGGCATCGTAGGCGTGTCGCGCAGCGCCCACCGGGTCACCCATGTCGTGCAGGCAATCGAAGAAACACACCAGGTCATGGTCGTGGCCTGGATAGTTTTTCGCCGTGGCCTGCTGAAAACTCACCCGTGCGCCCAAACCTGCCTCGTCAGCCCGGTGGTTGGCGGTGGTGATGGAGGGCGCGTGATAGTCGTAACCGACGAAGGTCGATGCCGGAAACGCCTGGGCCATGACCAACGTCGAGGCGCCATGGCCACAGCCCACATCGGCCACCTTGGCGCCCGCCTGCAGCTTGGCCACCACCCCCTCCAGCGCCGGTAGCCACTCGGCCACCAGGAACGTTCGGTAGCCCGGCCGGAAGAACCGTTCGGTGCCGCTGAACATGCACGGGTGATGGTCGCCCCAGGCCAGCGCACCGTCGCCACGCATGGCCGCGACCAGCTTGTCCTTGTCGTGGAACAAGGCGGCCACCACCGCCGCGCCACCGGCCATGTACGCCGGGGAGTCTTCGAGCGCCAAGGCCATCGCCTGTTCTTCGGGCAGTACGAAACTGCCCTTGTCGTGAACCATGTAGCCCGACGCCGCTTGGGCATTGAGCCATTCACGGACCAGCCGCGGGTGGCAGCCGGTCTTTGCCGCGAGTGCTTCGGGCGTGGTCGGCTGGCTGTCGGCCATCGCCCGGTACAACCCGAGTTCGTCACCCAGGATCACATTTGCCAGGGTCGCCGCAGCGCCCATGTCACCCACCAGCTTGCCCATGAATTCGTGAAGCCGTGCCTCGTCCATGACCTGCCCTCCTCTGCAAGAAGGCCACCGTCGACAGGGGAAGTCCGGGTCCGAGGGGCGGTGGTCCGGGGAATGGTGTCGCGCACCGCGACATTCGCCGTGACGTGCTGTATGTAAGTGTAGAATTTTGAGCGTACTTGTGGGGGCCGGCTTACCGGCCCCACGCGGGGTTGTGGATGCCTGGAGATTGTATTCGGGGCCACCAAGTGCCTGGCTTGTCATTTTCAGCGCCTATCAGATCGAGCGCCGCGCGGGCGGCGCTCGATCTCCGCCCCACCTCCAAACCTAAGACAGGCACCTATCAAATAACGATGGATAACCCTCCTTTTCGTACAGAACCTAAGAGGCCCCTGCAGCCATAACATCTCTGACAGCGTTATGGCGCGACACCTGGGCTTTCACCACCCGACGGCGGATTCAGCTGCAGCACCTCATTGGTATACGTCCACTCCTCCTGCACCTTGTCCGGATGCTCGTTCAGCCGGATGCCATAGGACGGCACGATCTGTTTGATCTTCGCCTGCCAGGCTGCTGAAGCCACCTTGTCCTTGAACACCTTGTTCAACACATCCAGCATGATCGGTGGCGCAGTCGAGGCGCCAGGCGATGCCCCCAGCAGGCCGGCGATGCTGCCGTCCTTGGACGTGACCACTTCGGTACCCAGCTTGAGCACACCACCCTGGGCCTCGTCTTTCTTGATGATCTGTACACGCTGGCCGGCTTGCCACAGGCGCCAGTCTTCCTTCCTGGCTTCGGGGAAGTAGGTGCGCAGCGCTTCGAAACGGTCATCGTCGGACTGCAAGACCTGACCGACCAGGTACTGCACCAGGTCGAACTCGCGCACCCCTACCCTGACCATCGGCCAGGCGTTGTGAACACTGGCGCTGGCGAACAGGTCAAGCAACGAACCCTGCTTGAGGAACTTGGTCGAGAAGGTAGCGAACGGGCCGAACAGGATCATGCGTTTGCCATCGAGCACACGGGTATCCAGGTGCGGCACCGACATGGGCGGGGCGCCGCTCGCCGCAATGCCGTAGGCCTTGGCCATATGGCGCTGGGCAATGGCCGGGTTGTCGGTTACCAGAAACGACCCCCCCACCGGGAAGCCGGCATAGTCCTTGGCTTCATCGATACCGGACTTCTGCAACAGCGGCAGCGCCGCGCCCCCTGCACCGATGAACAGGAACTTCGCATCGGTGGCGGCCTGGCTGCCGTCCTTCAGGTTCTTGTACTCCACATGCCAGGAGCCATCTTCGTTACGGGTAATGTCCTGGACCTCGGTCGACAGCTTGAGGTCGAAGTTTGGCCGGGTCTGCAGGTAGCCCACGTACTGCCGGGTGATCTCACCAAAGTTGACGTCGGTGCCGATCGGCGTCCAGGTCACGGCCAGTTTCTGGTTGGGGTCGCGCCCCTCCATCATCAGAGGCACCCATTTGCGGATCTGTTCGTGGTCTTCGGAATACTGCATCGGCTTGAACAGCGGGCTGGCTTGCAACGCCTCGTAGCGCTTTTTCAGGAAGCGGATATTGTCGTCACCCCAGACAAAGCTCATGTGCGGGGTGGTATTGATGAATGAGTGGGGGTTCTTCAACACGCCCTGCTTGACCTGCCAGGCAAGAAACTGTCGGGTCACCTGGAACGACTCGTTGATCTCCACCGCCTTGCTGATGTCGATCTTGCCATCCTTCTCTGGCGTGTAGTTCAGCTCCGCCAGGGCCGAGTGGCCGGTACCGGCGTTGTTCCAGCCGTTGGAGCTTTCTTCGGCCACCTTGTCCAGGCGCTCGACCATCTCCATCGACCAGCCTGGCTCCAGCTCATTGAGCCAGACAGCCAGGGTCGAACTCATGATACCGCCGCCCACCAGCAGCACATCGACCTTCTTGGTTTCAGCCGCCTGGGCATTGAGCATGCCCATCGCCAGCGCCAGGCCGGCCAGCGCCCACTTCGCATCGATCGTGATTTTCATGTCCTCTCCCGCACGCCTCGTAGCTGTCCGTAAAGTCCAGCACAAGCTTAGCTGAGGGTTTTACTGGGGCACCTCGATCACTGGGGCTTGCAATCAGGCCGCGCTCAAAATACTGTATGAATATTCAGTGTTTCGAGTCAGCCACCATGCAGCTCATCGCCAAACTCGGCATTCTCGCCGACGCCGCCAAGTACGATGCTTCCTGCGCCAGCAGCGGTGCGCCCAAGCGCAGCTCGCGCGGCGGCGACGGCCTGGGCGCCACCAATGGCATGGGCATCTGCCACAGCTATACGCCGGACGGCCGCTGCGTGTCGCTACTCAAGGTGCTGCTGACCAACTTCTGCCTGTACGACTGCCAGTACTGCGTCAACCGCCGCTCCAGCAACGTACCGCGGGCGCGCTTCACCCCGGAAGAAGTGGTGCGCCTGACCCTGGACTTCTACCGGCGCAACTGCATCAGCGGCCTGTTCCTCAGCTCGGGCATCATCCGCTCGGCCGACTACACCATGGAGCAACTGATCCGCGTGGCACGGTTGCTGCGCGACGAGCACAACTTCCGCGGCTACATCCACCTCAAGACCATACCCGACGCCGACCCGCTGCTGATCGAGGAAGCCGGGCGCCTGGCCGACCGCCTGAGCGTCAACATCGAGCTGCCGACCGATGCCAGCCTCAAACGCCTGGCACCGGAGAAACACGCGCACACCATCCGCCAGGCCATGGCAGTCATCCACCAAGGCCAGCAAGCCGTGGCCAATGAGCCGAAGGCGCCGCGCTTCACGCCCGCCGGGCAAAGTACCCAGGTCATCGTCGGCGCCGACGCCACCGATGACAGCACGCTGCTGCGCAATGCCGAGTCGCTGTACCAGGGTTACGGCCTCAAGCGTGTGTACTACTCGGCCTTCAGCCCGATCCCCGACAGCCCAGGCAGCGTGCCCCTGGCGGCGCCGCCGCTGTTGCGTGAACACCGCCTGTACCAGGCCGACTTCCTGCTGCGTGGCTATGGCTACAAGGCCGGCGAACTGCTGGGCCATAGCGGCAACCTGGCACTGGACATCGACCCCAAGCTGGCCTGGGCGCTGGCCAATCGCGAAGTTTTCCCGCTGGATGTTAACCGCGCCGAACCGGCCTTGCTGGCACGTATCCCGGGCATCGGCCTGCGCAGCGTGCAGCGCCTGGTGGCGCTGCGCCGTGAACGGCGCATCCGCTATGACGACCTGATCCAACTGCGCTGCGTACTGGACAAGGCCCGGCCGTTCATTGTCACCAGCGACTACCGCCCGGCCCAGGCCGAGCTGCGCAGCGGCCTGCTGCGCGAACGCCTGCGCGAGCCACAAGCGCCTGTGCAGATGGGGTTGTGGGGGTGATCGCGCTCGACTGTGATAACCACTTCGCCACCTGGCGTGACCAAGCCCGAACGCTGCTCGGCCATGGCATCGACCCGGCCGAGGTGACCTGGTCACAAGGCCCTATCGATGATCTGCTGGCCGTGCCGGCACCGCTGCCTGAAGGCCCCGGCCCGTTTCGCGGCAAAGTGCCGGCGGCGTTACTGAGCCAGTTGGCACAGGCCGCCTGCTATCGCGGCGCGCAACGCTGGAACCTGCTGTACGAAGTGCTCTGGCGCGTCGCCCATGGCGATCGCACCGCCATGCTCGCGGGCGACCGGCTGGGCAGTGAGCTGCACCGGCGGATCAAACAGGTCAGCCGTGAGGCGCACCACCTGCATGCCTTCGTGCGCTTTGTCCCCCTGCCCGAGGCGTTGGCCGAGCGACTGCAGCTGGACCTGGTCGCCTATCACGAGCCCGCCCACGACATCCTGCACGATGCCAGTGCGCACTTCGCCGACCGCCTGGGCCGACAACGCTGGTTGATCGCCACACCCACCGATGGCATCCGCTTCGACGGCCAGGCCTTCGATTACCGCCGCCACTGCCCCGATGACTGGCGGCAGTGGGCGCGCCATGCCGACGACCCCGGCGCCGAACTGTGGCGCACCTATTATCGCCACACCTTCAACCCTGCCCGCCTCAACCCGGACGCGCTGCGCCTGCATATGCCCGGGCGGTTCTGGCGGCATTTGCCGGAAGGCATGCTGATACCCCAGCTTGAAGGCCTGGCACGGCAGGGCAAACAGCGGGATGGGCAGGCGCTGGAAGTGGCCTCGCAGCGCGGCAAACGGATTTGTAGAGGTGAGTAACGCACGTGCTTACCGCCCCCATTTTCAACGGCATGACCGAACATGGGGTCTTTGCAGGCACGTCTGAACGCAGCGTGGAACTGTTAGTTTTGTCAGTAGCAGCACTTAGTAAGGCACGCCTATGATCGCCGCAAAATTCGCCATGGTTCGGCTCGATAAGGACTGTCTCGTGAGCCCCTATCAAGGCCCCGTCTGGACATCATCAGGAAGATTCCATGTCGATCAGAACGTGCATACTTGCTGGTGCAGCTACGGCGCTGTTCTTCGTCGCAACGCCTTCAATTGCCACAGAAGCGCCCTTCTCGCGCACCCTTTTTCTGGGCGACAGTTACACCGACAGTGGCTATTACCGGCCGTTGCTACCTCCTGGGGTTCAAGCTGGGCTAGGTAAGTTGACCACCAATCCGGGCAAGGTCTGGTCAGAGCATTTGGCTGACCACTATGGTGTGGATGCAAGCGCCAACGGCAATGGCCAGACGGGCGACAATTACGCTGCGGGTGGTGCGCGAGTGAGCATGCCGGCGGCCGGTGAGCTTGGGCCGATCCCCTCGTTGACAGACCAGCTGGCTCAGTACTTTTCGACCACTGGTGGTGTCGCTGATCCCCGGGCGCTGTACACGGTCTGGGGCGGCATCAATGACATGGCGTCTATTGTCGACCCTAGCCAAGTGCCAGTCGTGGTCAGTGCGACAGTGACTGACCAGATTGGCATCGTGGTGGGGTAGCCTTCGTAACGACACTCAGCGTTATGATCATGGACGCCTGTACGACGGCTCGGCCCCTGCTGGTTTATTTGGCGTCGATTGGTCCCGCAACGGCGTTGTAATGGGAGGCTTCGCCGGTGTTGGTCGCATGGAGGCTAACTTCGGTGCGCATCAAGGGGGGTACACGCAGTCCGACTCAACCCTCGGCCTGTTTAGTGGCTGGTACGGTGAGCGAATGTGGGTGAATGGCCAGCTCAGCTATAGCTGGCTGGATTATGACGTCACCCGTAAGGTTCAGATCGGACCTGCTACCCACACCCACAACGGTACTCCAGAAGGGCACAACCTCACGATGGCCCTTAACACAGGTTATGAGTTCGACAATGTGGGCGATTTGCGACATGGGCCGCTGGCCGCAATCATCTGGCAGCGGGTGGAGTTAGATGACTATGTCGAGAGCAATAGAAGCTTCACCGCCATGGGCTATTACGATCAAAAGGTTGACTCGACCGTGGGTCGAATTGGTTGGCAGGCCCGTCTACGAGCAAGTCGTTTTGAGCCTTATGCACAGATCACCTACGATCAGGCGTTTGAAGGCAGCAAGCAGGCCAACGCATGGCTGCAAACCGTACCTGGAGCTGGCCCGTATCGGGTGCCGGGGCTGGAGTTCGACCGTTACTACGTGACTGCGCTGCTGGGGGTGCGGGTAGTGTTAGGCGATGTGAGCGCCAGTATCGGAGTTACAACGACCACCCTGCAGAGCGAGGCCCAGGACGCCAGCTTGTTTGCGAGTTTCAGTGGCAGCTTTTGAGCGATGTGTGGACAGCCTGCATCTAGCCAGGTGTAACGCACACAAGAGCGGTTGGTGGAACTATGTCATACCAATGAGGTACCTGAGCGAGGGTATGAGCAGGATGCTTCCTGATACAGGCGAGCGACTAGACCCTCGGCAATAGCGATGGCCTGTCACTCAACCCACCCAGCAATCAAGCAAACAACCGGGCCAGGCACCCCAGCTTCTTCTTGTACGACCGCCGTGCCTCCAACGCCTGCTCCAGGCTCACCGCCAAGAACCGCGCCTGCTGATTGGGCTGCATCTGCCCGATCAGGTCCAGGTCGGCGCTGATCACCGTGCCGATCATGGCATACCCGCCGCCCGACACCGCATCGCGGTGCAGAATGATCGGCTCCAGCCCCGCTGGCACCTGGATCGAACCGATCGGATAGCAGCTGTCGACGATGTTCGAGGGGTCCGAGCCTGCGCCAAACGGCTGCTCACGTGGCTGGAAGCTCAATGCGCTAGCGCCCTTGTAGCGGTAGCCGATACGGTCCGCCTCGGCGCCGACGGTCCACGCCTGAGTGAAGAAGCTCTGCGCCGCCGCGTCGGTCAGGCGATGGAAATACAACCCCGGCACCACCCGCACTACCACCTCGCCACCCAGCGCCTGGCGCAGGGCCATCGGCAGGCTCGCGCCAGCCCGGGTCTTGCCGCTGGGCACACCGACCGGCAATACATCACCCGCCATCAACTTGCGCCCGTGCAGCCCGCCCAACGCACCCAGGGCGTAGGTCGAACGGCTGCCGAGCACTTCGGGTACATCGATACCGCCGGCCACGGCCAGGTACGCCCGGGCACCTGCGGTGGGGAAGCCGAAACGCAACACCTGCCCTGCCCTGACCGCAAACGCGGTGTCGGGGCGCTGCTCACGGCCGTCGAGCAAGGCGGGCATCTGCGCTCCGCATACCGCCACCAGCGCATCGTGCTGGAACTCAAGCTCTGGTCCCACCAGCGCGCATTCCAGCCCTGCTGCACCTGCCGGGTTGCCGACCAGATGGTTGGCGGCGCTCAGGGCATATTGGTCGAGCGCCCCGGACGGCGGAATGCCCAAGTGGTAATAGCCTTCGCGACCAAGGTCCTGTACCGATGTGGCCAGGCCGGGTTTGAGTACCTTGATCATGCCAGCACCTCCTGCAGCGTCTTGGGGTAGCCGACCGGGTCGGCGAGGAAGGCATCCAGGGAAAACGTCACCGGGCGAATGCGCAGGTTGAAGTGGCCCTCCTCCACATCCGCAACGGCCTGGTCATAGGTTCGGCGGTCGATAGGCTTGAACTGCACGATGTCCCCAGGGCGGAAGAACACCATGTGCGCCTTGAGGTAGGCCAAGGTCTGCTGCGGGTCGTAGATCGGCGCCGGGGTAACGCCGAACATCTGGTAGCCGCCTGCTCCGCGCACCGAGTAGATGCACCCGAAGCAACCGCCATGGCCGAGGGTCAACTTGGGTGTGTCGGTACGCGGACGCAGGTACTTGGGCACCTGCAACTGCCGCTCGCGCTCGACCATCTGGAACATGAACGGTAGGCCGGCAACGAAGCCGACCATCGACACGAACCAGGGCGCGCCACTGTGCGCGGCAATGAACGCCTCGACATCGGCCAGGCCGTTGACCTGCGCCGCATACTCAAGGTCAGTGCTGCTCGGGTCCTGGTGACGGTCACGAAAACGCATCAGGGTTTCGTGGGTCCACGGGTCGTTGTACAGCACCGGGATTTCGATAATGCGGGTCTGCAGCGAGCGCTCGGCCACCGCCTCTGCCTCGGCGCCGCGTACGGCTTCGAGCAGGGCCTGGGGGGCAATGCGGTCAGGGTCGAAGCGGATCTGGAACGAGGCATTGGCGAGGCATACGTCGAGTACGCCCTCCAGGCCAAGTCGCTCCACCGCGCGGGTGACGGCCATGCCCTTGAAGAAGGCCTCCAACGACATGCTGTCACTGACTTCGGCAAACAGGTGCTCGTCGGCACCGAAGCTGTAGCGGATCGGGGTTGAAGCAACCGGCTCGGCCATGACTGTTCCTTTTCTTGGAATCTTTATAGAAAGGCAGGCGAAAACAACTCAATGCAACGGCCCCGGCCTTTGAGCGCCGGGTGCCGATAAAACTCAGCGTGGCGCACGCACCTCGATACCCGCCCGATCGAGCGCCTGGCGCGTGGCCTCGACCAGGTCGAGCGCCCCTGGGGTATCACTGTGCAGGCAAATGGAATCGAACTCGATGGCCAGGTCCTGCCCCTCTACCGTGCGCACCAGGCCTTGCTGGCAAGCCCGCAGCACGCGCTCAGCGACGGCCTTGGGGTCATGGCTGCGCACGTTGCGGGTGAACACGATAGAGCCGCTCATGTCGTACTCGCGGTCGGCATAGAACTCGCGGATCACCGGCTGCCCGAGTGCCTGGGCGACACGGCAGATCACCGAGCCCGGCATGCAGTACAGCAGCAACTGCGGTTCGATCACACGCAGGTTCTGCACCAGCAGCCGTGCAGCCTCTTCATCGCGCGCCAAGTGCATGTACAACGCGCCGTGGGGCTTGATGTGTTGCAGCGTCACCCCCTGGGCACGGGCGATTTCACGCAGCGCGCCCAGTTGGTAAAGCATGTCGTCGACCAGCTCCTGGGCCGGGGCATTGATGTGTCGCCGGCCGAAACCGACCAGGTCACGAAAGCCCGGGTGTGCCCCGACCGCCACCCCTAGCGCCTTGGCCCGCTCGACAGTACGGCGCATGGTGCCCGGGTCGCCGGCATGGAAGCCAGTCGCAATGTTGGCCGAGCTGATGAAAGCCATCAACGCCTCGTCGACGCCGTCACCAATGGTCCACGGGCCGAATCCCTCTCCCATGTCCGAATTGAAATCCACCACCTGCATGAATGTAGCTCCTGGTGCTTGTGACTGCGTGAAAGCCACGTTAGATTCTCCTCTCCCCCTTGGGAAGATCTATAAACAGATAGGGTGTCTTCTGAAAATCAGATACACCGGGAGCCAACCGTGTCACTGACCCTGCGCCAGGTCCGCTACTTCGTGGCCACTGCCGAGATCGGCCAGATTTCCCAGGCGGCGATCCACCTGAACATCTCTCAATCGGCCGTGACCACGGCGATCAAGGAACTGGAGGCGATGCTCGGTGTGCTGCTGTTCCAGCGCTCGGCCCAAGGTATGAGCCTGACCGAGGCTGGCCGGCATTTTCTCAACCGGGCCTATGTGATTCTGCGCAGCGTGGACGACGCGCTGAACAGCCCGCTGCCTGACGTGCGCGCCAGCGGCCTGCTGCGCCTGGCCGCCAGCTATACCGTGATGGGCTACTTCCTGCCGCACCACCTGCAACGGCTGGAACACTGGCACCCGGACGTGACCCTGCACGTGCATGAACAGGAGCGCAGCGCCATCGAACAGGGCCTGCTTGAGGGCCGTTTCGACATGGCTGTGGTGCTCACCGCCAACCTCACCCACCCGGACATCGTCTCGGAAACCCTCTTCAACTCCGAACGCCGACTGTGGCTGCCCGGCCACCACCCGCTGTGCGAGCGCTCTGCGGTGAGCCTGGCGGATGTGGCCGGCGAACCGTTCATTCTGCTGACGGTGGACGAGGCCGAACAAAGCGCCATGCGCTACTGGGAGCAGGCCGGGCAGCGGCCCAGCGTGCGCGTGCGGACCAGCTCGGTGGAGGCCGTGCGCAGCATGGTGGCCAATGGCAGCGGCGTGGCGATCCTCTCCGACCTGGTGCACAGGCCCTGGTCGCTGGAAGGCAAGCGGATCGAGACGGTGACCATCAGCGACCCGGTGACGCCGATGAGCGTGGGCCTGGCCTGGCACCGCGAGCGGGCGTTCAGCCCGGCCATGCAGGCGTTGCGCAACTACTTCCACAGTGCGTTTCTGGCACCGCAGCAGCTGTCGGCGCGGCGCTGACCCTTTTCCCCCTGGGAACACGCCGCGCAGGCATTGCGAACGTTCCGCGTGCGAAGCCGTCATAACTGTGGCCGGTGCCGACACGCAGAGAGGACGCGAGATGACTCAACCCGACCCGTCATACATCCAGTGGCTCGAAGACCATTCCATGCTCAAGGCCTCCCAGCAGCGGGCCCTTTTGTATTCGGGGCAATCGCGCCTGTGGCAAAACCCCTATGCCGAGGCCCAGCCCCGCCGCGCAACCGAGATCGCCTCGGTGTGGCTCACTGTCTACCCTGACGCTATCATCGCCCCCGATGACTGCTCGGTGCTCTCGGCCCTGGCCCACGAAGCCTTGTGGAAGCGCTTGTCGGAGATCGGCATACAAGGCGTGCACACCGGCCCGATCAAGCAGTCTGGCGGCGTGCGCGGCCGCGAGTTCACCCCCAGCGTGGACGGCAACTTCGACCGCATCACCTTCGACATCGACCCGCTCTACGGCAGCGAGCAGGAGCTGATCCAGATGAGCCGCATGGCCGCGGCGCACAACGCCGTGACCATCGATGACCTGATCCCTTCGCACACTGGCAAAGGCGCCGACTTCCGCCTGGCAGAACTGGCCCACGGCGCCTACCCCGGGCTTTACCACATGGTCGAGGTGCGCGAGGAAGACTGGCCGCTGCTGCCCGACGTACCCGCAGGGCGCGATTCGATCAACCTGCTGCCGGCCGTGTGCGATGCGCTCAAGGCACGCCACTACATCGTCGGCCAGTTGCAGCGGGTGATCTTCTTCGAGCCTGGGGTCAAGGAGACCGACTGGAGCGTCACCCCGCCGGTCACCGGCGTCGACGGCAAGACCCGGCGCTGGGTGTACCTGCACTACTTCAAGGAAGGCCAGCCGTCGCTCAACTGGCTCGACCCGACATTTGCCGCCCAGCAGATGATTATCGGCGATGCCCTGCATGCGCTGGACTGCCTTGGCGCGCGGGGCCTGCGCCTGGACGCCAATGGGTTTCTCGGGGTGGAAACCCGCCTTGAGGGCACGGCCTGGTCCGAGAGCCACCCCCTGTCGATCGTCGGCAACCAGCTGATTGGCGGCATGATTCGCAAGGCGGGCGGTTTCAGCTTCCAGGAGCTGAACCTGACGATCGACGACATTGCCCTGATGTCCAAGGGCGGCGCCGACCTGTCCTACGACTTCATCACCCGCCCGGCCTACCAGCACGCGCTGCTGACCGGCGACACCGAATTCCTGCGCCTGATGCTCAAGGAAATGCACGGTTTCGGCATCGACCCGGCTTCGTTGATCCATGCTTTGCAGAACCATGACGAGCTGACCGTCGAACTGGTGCACTTCTGGACCCTGCACGCCCACGACATGTACCTGTACAAGGGCCAGACCCTGCCCGGCAACATCCTGCGAGAGCACATTCGCGAAGAAATCTACGAACGTCTGTCGGGCGAACATGCCCCTTACAACCTGCGCTTCGTCACCAACGGCATCGCCTGTACCACCGCCAGCCTGATCACGGCCGCCCTCGGCATCCGCGACCTCGATCAGATCAACGCAGCGGATATCGAGCGTATCCAGAAGATTCACCTGCTGCTGGTGATGTACAACGCCATGCAGCCTGGCGTGGTGGCGCTGTCCGGCTGGGACCTGGTCGGAGCCCTGCCCTTGCCCGCCGAGGCGGTGGCAGAACGCATGCTCGATGGCGACACCCGCTGGATCCACCGCGGCGGCTACGACCTGGCCGGCCTTGCCCCGCACGCCGAGGCCTCGGTGCGCGGCATGCCCCGTGCCCGCGCGCTTTACGGCAGCCTCGACAGCCAGCTGGAACACCCCGATTCATTCGCCAGCAAGGTGAAGAAGCTGCTTGCCGTGCGCCAGGCCTACGGTATCGCCACCAGCCGCCAGGTGCTGGTGCCCGAGGTCAGCAGCCCTGGGTTGCTGGTGATGGTGCACGAGCTGCCGGCCGGGCGCGGGGTGCAGATCAGCGCGCTGAATTTTGGCCAGACGGTGATCAGCGAAGCGCTGCACTTGACCGGCTTCACGCCGGGGCCGGTGGTGGACATGATCAATGAAACGGTCGAGGGCGACTTGACCGAAGATGGGCGGCTGGTGGTGAACCTGGACCCTTACGAGGCACTGAGCCTGCGCATCGTGAACAGCAGCGGGCATGTCTGAACGGTCGCGGCCACCTTGCTTTTACCGCTTCACAGGCTTAGTTTCCGGGTGACTTCATTTTCCCGTGCCCAGGAGCAACTTCCATGTACACCGGCATCGTCCAGGCCGTCCGCCCTCTGCTTGCGGTGAACACCTACCCAGGCCACAAGCAGTTCACCCTCGACCTCACCCCGGAGCTGCTCGACGAACTCAAGATCGGCGCCAGCGTCAGTGTCGAGGGTACCTGCTTGTCGGTTACCGAGATCGACGGCACCGAGGTGAAATTCGACGCCATGAACGCCACCCTGGAGCGCACCAACCTGCGCTGCTTGAAGGCTGGCCAGGGCGTGAACATCGAACGCTCGGCCAAGATGAACGCCGAGATCGGCGGCCACTTGATGGCGGGCCACATCGCCACCACCGCCGATATCGTCGAACTGTCGATCCAACCGACCGGTGCGTTCATCAAGTTCCGCATGCCGCCCGAGTGGGCCAAGTACGTGTTCCCCCGCGGGTTCCTTGGTGTGAACGGCTGCAGCCTGACCGTCGCTGATGTCGAAGACACCGTCATCACCATCAACCTGATCCCCGAAACCTTACGCCAGACCACCTTCGCCAACTACCAGGCCGGCGAGCTGCTAAACATCGAAGTGGACCACCAGACCATGGTGTTGGTCGATGTGGTCGAACGCACCCTCAAGGGTACCCTGGCCCGCGAAAAGCTGTTGCCCTGAACATGCTGCCCAACGCGTTGACATCGCACAGTGCGCGGCGGCTGAAGCTGCGCAGCCTGCGAGGCCGGGTGGGCCTGGGGCTGGTGGCCGGGCTGTCGGTGCTGGCCGGCATGACCGATGCCATCGGCCTATTGGCCCTGGGCGACTTTGTTTCGTTCATGAGCGGCAACACCACCCGCCTGGCCGTCGCGATCAGTGAGGCGGATGCGGCCATGGTGCTGCGCCTGAGCGGAGCGGTACTCGGCTTCGTCGCCGGTAATGCCCTGGGCGTGTTGCTGGCCCGCAGCTTTCGGCGCCGCGCCTGGCCGGTACTGCTGGTGGTCGCGGGGCTGCTGGGTGGCGCTGCGGCCTGGCCGCTGGCCGCGACCTTTCCGGCGTTGCTTGCGGCGACGCTGGCCATGGGCATGATCAATGCGGTGGTCGAGCAGGTGAATGGCCTGCCCATCGGCCTGACCTATGTCACCGGTGCCCTGTCCCGCTTCGGCCGCGGCCTGGGCCGCTGGGTGCTGGGCGAGCGGCGCAATGGCTGGCGGGTGCAGCTGGTGCCTTGGGCCGGCATGCTGCTGGGCGCCGCCCTTGGCGCCTGGCTGGAGCACCGCTTGGGCTTGCAGGCGCTGGCGGGCAGTTGCGCGCTGGCGTGCCTGCTGGCCTTGGTGACGCGGTTCATTCCGCGCTCATGGCAACTGGGCTACATGCCACGCTGATCAGATGCTGCGCATGATACGGCCATCGACCTTGATGCAATAGACGATAGAAAAACTACTGACCAGATGCCTGCGCCTGTTGCAACAACCAGCTGCGCACCCTCTCCAGTGCTGGCGCTTGATAGGCATTGCGCGGCCAGACCAGGTAAAACGCCCGCTCCAGCACCAATTGCTGCTCGAACACCAAGGCCAACCGCCCTGCTTCAATGTCGTTGCGTACGAAGAAGTCGCTGGCCAAGGCGAGCCCCTGCCCGGCCACTGCAGCATCGATCGCCAACGATGTCTGGTTGAAGCGCACATTCTTGGCCCCAGCCAACAGCGGCTGCGCAAAGACCTCGCCGATAAAGGTTGGCCAGAAATTGTGCGCATCGTGCAGCAGCGCGAAGCGGTGCAAGTCGTCAAGGGAAGCCGGCTTGCCCAGTTGCGCTAGTAGCCCAGGGCTTGCCACGGCGACGATGCGTTGCTTGAGGAAAGGCTCGACATGCAAGGCCGGGCCGAACGGTGGGCGGCCGTAGCGCACCGCGATATCCACGCCCTCAGGGCGGAACTGCGAGAGGCGATCAGTGGCCAGTACCTGCAGGTCGATATCGGGGTGGTCATGGGCAAGTGACGCCAGCCGAGGGATCAGCCACTTCGCCGCAAAGGTGGGCGTAACGCTGACCGTCAGGTGGGACGCATCGGGGTGCAGCGCCTGGGTAGCCGAGGCGATCAAAGCGAACGCACTGCGGATATCGGCGCTATAGCGCTGGCCGGCGCCGGTTAGCCTCAGGCCCCTGGGCAACCGTTCGAACAGTTTGACCCCAAGGTTCGCCTCCAGCCCGCGAACCTGCTGCGCCACCGCCGCCTGGGTTACCCCCAGCTCGTCCGCTGCCAGGCGGAAGTTGAGGTGGCGTGATACCACCTCGAACACCCGCAAGCCATTGAGTGGCGGTAGCGCCGAAAAGCCCTCGGCCATATAAGTTATCTACTGAGTAAAGGGCCTTGTACCTTACTCGATACGCGGATGTTGCTGCACCAGCAATTTGCGTTTGGCCTCAAGCTCTGCAATCTGCGTGTCGATGTCTTCGATTTTCTGCTCGATGTTGTCGTGGTGCTCCTGCAGCAGCTCGCGTGCTTCCTCGATGTCAGACGCGGCAGGCGCCGCGCCGCGCAGGGGTTTGTTGGCGGTTTCCTTCATGGTCAGGCCGGTGACCAGGCCGACGGCCGCAATCACCATCAGGTAGTAGGCCGGCATGTACAGGTTGCCCGTGCTTTCTACGAGCCAGGCGGCCAGGGTCGGGGTAAGGCCGGCGATCAGTACCGAGATGTTGAACGCGCTGGCCAGGGCGCTATAGCGAATGTGCGTGGGGAACATCGCTGGCAATGTCGATGCCATCACGCCGATGAAGAAGTTCAGCAGCACGGCAATGATCAACAGCCCGGCGAAAATCAGCCCAAGCACGCCGCTGTTGATCAGCATGAAGGCTGGGATAGCCAGCGCGAACAGGCCGACACTGCCGACCATGATGAAAGGCCGGCGCCCGAACTTGTCACTGAGCAGCCCGATGATCGGCTGCACGAACAGCATGCCGACCATGATCGCGATGATGATCAGCACCCCGTGGTCTTCGCTGTAGTGCAGGTTGTGCGACAGGTAGCTGGGCATGTAGGTGAGCAGCATGTAGTACGTGACGTTGGTGGCGATCACCACGCCAACGCAGGTCACCAGGCTGCGCCAGTGCTGGGTGGCCACCTCTTTGAACGACACCTTGGGGCCGGAGGCCAGGCCTTCGCGGTCGCCTTGTTCGAGCTTTTCGACGTGCTGCTGGAATGCCGGTGTCTCCTCCAGCGCGTGGCGCAGGTAGAGGCCAATGATGCCCAGCGGCAAGGCCAGGAAGAACGGCAGGCGCCAGCCCCACTCAAGGAACTGCTCCTCGCCCAGCACGGTGGAAATCAACACCACCACGCCCGCACCGAGAACAAACCCTGCGATGGAGCCAAAATCCAGCCAACTGCCGAGGAAGCCGCGCTTGCGGTCGGGCGCGTACTCGGCGACGAAAATCGAGGCCCCGGTGTATTCACCGCCTACCGAGAAGCCCTGGGCCATCTTGGCCAGCAGCAGCAGGATCGGCGCCCAGATGCCGATCGAGGCATAGGACGGTATCAGGCCGATGGCAAAGGTGCTCAACGACATGATCACGATGGTGGCGGCGAGAATCTTCTGCCGGCCGAACTTGTCGCCCAGTGCCCCAAAGAACAACCCGCCCAGCGGGCGGATCAGGAAGGGTACCGAGAAGGTGGCCAAGGCGGCGATCATCTGCACGCTGGGGTCGGCGTTGGGGAAGAACACCTTGCCGAGTGCGTAGGCGACGAAGCCATAGACGCCGAAGTCGAACCATTCCATCGCGTTGCCCAAGGCGGCGGCGGTGATCGCTTTGCGCATCTTGGCGTCGTCGACGATGGTGATGTCTTTCAGGCCGATCGGTTTGACGCTTTTCTTGCGAGATTTCATGCTTATATCCCTGTCGCTGAATGCTCTATGGCATCAGAGACTAAGGGACACTAAATAATTCAGCGCTTAATGAATTTTTGTAGTTTCAGGGCAGGCTGGGGGCTTGTAGGAGCGGCCTTGCGTCGCGAAAGGGCTGCGTAGCGGCCCCGGCGATTTTTGCTGCGCCACAGAACCTGGGGCCGCTACGCGCCCCTTTCGCGACGCAAGGCCGCTCCTACAGGCCGCCCCCACAAGGCAGGCGGCCCTATCAGATACCTTCTCGCGCCAGGTCCATGGCGAAGTAGGTCAGGATCAGGTCGGCACCCGCCCGCTTGATGGCACCGATGCTTTCACGCATCACGCGCCCTTCATCGATGGCACCGGCCAGGCCGCCGAACTTGATCATCGCGTATTCACCACTGACCTGGTAGGCCGCCAGTGGCAGGCGCGAAGCAGCGCGGATGTCGGCGATCACGTCAAGGTAGGCGCCGGCCGGTTTGACCATCAGCACATCGGCCCCTTCCTGTTCGTCGAGCAACGATTCGCGCACGGCTTCGCGGCGGTTCATCGGGTTCATCTGGTAGCTCTTGCGGTCGCCTTTGAGGGCGGTACCGCCGGCCTCGCGGAACGGGCCATAGAGCGACGAGGCGAATTTGGTCGAATAGGCCATGATTGCCGTGTCATGGAAGCCTGCGGCATCCAGCGCACCCCGAATCGCCTGGACCTGGCCGTCCATCGCCGCCGATGGCGCGATGAAGTCGGCGCCGGCGGCGGCCGCGATCACGGCCTGCTTGCCCAGGTTGACCAGGGTGGCGTCGTTGTCCACACCGTGGTCGTGCACCACACCGCAATGGCCGTGGCTGGTGTATTCGCAGAAGCAGGTGTCGGACATCACCACCATTTCCGGCACGGTGTCCTTGCAGATCCGCGCCATGCGCGCCACCAGGCCGTTTTCGTTCCAGGTGTCACTGCCGACCTCGTCCAGGTGGTGCGAGACGCCAAAGGTCATCACCGACTTGATGCCGGCACGGGCGTAGCGCTCGATTTCTTGCGCCAGCCGTTTTTCAGGGATGCGATTGACACCCGGCATGCTGGTGATCGGCACGAAATCATCGATGCCTTCTTCGACGAAGATCGGCAGGATCAGGTCTTCAAGGCGGAACTCGGTTTCCTGGAAGATCGAACGCAGGGATTCGTTCTGGCGCAAGCGACGAGGACGAACGGAGGGGAAACGGTTGGACATGACAGCTCCAGGGAATATGGACGGCGTACACCATATGCCTGTTGAGCCCCAGTGAAAAGGCTGAATGAAGAGATTGTGTCTTGCATCAAGGGTAATAGCCTGGATTAGCCGTGCCTCTTCGCGGGTAAACCCGGGAAGAGGCCGGTATAGGCACTTCACTCCACCAACCGCGGCGCCCCCACATCTGCCGCCTGCCGATCCAGCCCATGCGCCTCAAGTATGCGGGCAATCTCGCCACTGCCATGCAACGCCTGGATGTTGGCATCCAGCGCCTTGCCCAGTTCGACGTTGCTCAGCATGTAAGGGATGCTGGTTTGCCCCGGTTGCTCGGTCGCCTTGACCCGTGGATCCGGCTCGGACACTTTGATGCTGGCGCCCTTGTACGCCCCCTTCTGCTGCGAGGCGACGGCCACCGCATGGCTGTCGATGCCGGCCTCGATGCGCCCCGAGGCCAGGTCCTGGGCCATGGCCACCGGGTTGGGGTACAGCACCAGGTCGTCGCCCAGCACCGTCTTCAGGTCACTGACCCACAGGTAGCCCTGCACCGTCCCCACGCGCTTGCCCTCCAGCTCGCTGACCTTGGCATAGCCCTGGGGCGAGATGATGCCCATCACGTCCAGGTACAACGGCGCCGACAGCCCCAGCACCTTGCCGCGCTCCGCCGTGCGGTACCAGTCGCCAATGACCACGTCGGCACGGCGGGCCACCACCGACTGGATTGCCGCCGAGGGGTCGAGCACGCTGACCTTGATGGTCAGGCACTCCCGGGCCGCGATCTGCTTGATGATCTCGCCATCAACGCCGCCCAGTGCCTGGCCGGTGCCAGGGATCGAGTACGGTGGGAAGACCCAGGCCGCGACGGTGAGCACACCAGGGGTCAGGGTTTCGAACGTGTGGGTGGGTTTGCACTCGGCCATGGCCTGGGCGCTGCCGACCAGGGCCAGGCACAGGCTCAGGCAACGGGTAACGCGCTTGAATGGTTTCATCACGGGTACCTTTCAGGAAGTGAATGTAAAAGCAGCATCAGCAAGCAGGTTGCACGCCGGGCGCCAAGCGTCGCTCCAGGGCAGCCACGCCCAGGCTGGCCGGCGCGCAGACTGCCGCGTACATCAGCCCGGCCAGCACCAGCACCGGCATGTACTGGAACGTCGAGGAGCCGATGGCCGAGGCGCGGCTGACGATCTCAGGCAAGGCGATGGTGAAACACAGCGAAGAAGCCTGGAACATCATGATCGAGAAGCCGAGCAACGACGGCAGCGCCACCCGCAAGGCCTGGGGCAGGATCACATAGCGCAGGGCATCGACCCGGTTCAGGCCAATCACATCAGCCGCCTCGTGCTGGCCACGGGCAACCGCCTCGATGCCGCCGCGGATGATCTCGCTGGTGTACGCCGCCGTGCAGTACGCCAACGCCAGCACGGCCGCCCAGAACGAGGTCAAGGTCAGGTTCACCGACGGCAGGCCGAAGTAGAAGTACTGCAACAGGATCAATGCCGGCGCCCCCCGCCCCAGTTCGACGATGATCAACGCCGGGTAGCGTATGGCCTTGCCCCTGGCGCCTACGCCCAGGGCCAGCAGCAGCCCCAGCGCGATGCCCAGCAGCAGGCTGATGGCGGTCACCTGCAACGACAGGACAAAGCCCTTCCATAACTCCGGAAACCACTGCGCCCACAGTGTCAGCAGCGCGTTCATAGGCTGATCCTCCGTTGCAAGGTGCTCGACAACCAGCGCGAAGCCAGCGCCACCGGCACGCTGAGCACCAGGTACACCAGCGCAGCCGCGCTGTACACGCCCAGCCCCTGGAAGGTTTGCTGCGAAACCTGGTACGCCTGGAAGCTGATATCCGCGACACCCAGCGTCGACGCCACCGCAGAGTCCTTGAGCAGGCCGATGGCGTAGGTGGCCGCTGTCGGGATGGAAATGCGCACCAGCTGCGGCAACACCACATCGAAGAAACGCTGCGGCGCTGACAGGTTGAGCACATGGGCGGCTTCATACTGGCCATCGGGGATCGCCGCAAAGGCGCCCCGGTAGACCTCGGCCATCTGCGCGGCGGTAATCAGGCCAAGGCCGACCACCGCTGCGACAAACGGCGACAACGTGACATAGCCGCCGCCAATGCCGAAAAAGATGAAGAACAGCCAGACGATCGGCGGGATCGAACGCAAGGTCAGCACCAGAGCCGCGCCCAATACCCGCAACGACGGCACCTGTGACATGCGCAGCGCACACAGCGGGAACCCCAGCACCACACCGACAGCAAAGGCGCAGACGGTCACACCCACGGTCCACGGCACGCCCGCCAGCAGCATCATGAGGATATCGTTCATCAGCGGTTCCTCACAGCCTGGAGGAACTTGCTCACCCGTTCATGGCGTGGCTGGCGCATCACCTGGGCACTCGGGCCCTGTTCGATGATGCGGCCCTCGGCCATGACCACCACGCGGTCGGAGACGGTCTCGGCAAAGTGCATTTCGTGGGTCACGACGATCATCGACATGCCCTCCCCGGCCAGCTCCTTCATCACCGCCAGCACCTCCAGACCGAGCTCCGGGTCCAGTGCCGATGTCGGTTCATCGAACAGCATCAACTGCGGCTCCAGCGCCAGGGCGCGGGCGATGGCGATGCGTTGCTGCTGCCCGCCCGAACAGCGCGCCGGATAATGCCCGGCTTTGTCCGCCAGGCCCACGCGCTCCAGCAACTGCATCGAGCGCGCATCGGCCTCGCGCTCACTGCGCCCCAGGGTTCGGACCTGCGCCAGGCTGACATTGCGTAGCACCGTCAGGTGCGGGAACAGGTTGAACGACTGGAACACCATGCCGATACGCCGGCGCAGTTTCAAAAGGTCCGCCCGCGCCATCGGCGTGGCGGCGTCGATGTCCAGCTCATCAAGGCGGATACGTCCACGCGTCGGCGGCTCAAGCTGATTGATGCAGCGCAACAAGGTGCTCTTGCCCGAGCCGCTGGGGCCAATGATGGCCACGACCTCGCCCTTGCTCATCTCGAAGTTGACGTCGTGCAGCACCTCGTATTTGCCAAACTGTTTGTAAAGCGATTCCAGGCGCAGAAACGCAGGCTTCACTGCAGGCACTGGCGGCACCTGACGCAGGGGGATACTCATCGGGTTCATGTGCAGGCCCTCCCCTCAATAGCGGTCGTCGTCGACCAGCGGCGTGCTCGACAGCTTGACCGCACCCTGGGCGGTGATCAGCACCTGCTCTTCAAGCTTGACGCCCTCGCGCCCGCCTTGCTCGCCGATGTAGCTCTCGACCGAGACCACCATGTTCTCCTCGAACACGCCGTCGTAGCCCCATTCGGCAAAGTCCACGGCGTAGGCCACGCTGGGGTACTCGTCGACCAGGCCCACCCCGTGCAGCATCATCATGTAGCGGTTGTGCTCGAACCGCTGCGGCACCGGCCAGCAGTGCGCGGCGAACTCGCGGAATGAAAGCCCCGGGCGCAGCAGCTGGAGGTTATGGCTGACCTGCTGCGAGGCAATGTCGAGCAGCGCGCGCTGGGCCCCGGTCACTGGTTTGCCAGGGCAGACGAAGCTGCGCGAGATGTCCGACAGGTAACCGCCGGGGCCGACCATGTCGGTGTCGAAGCAGACCATCTCGCCCGCCTCGATGACTTTGTCGGTGGCGTCCTGGAACCACGGGTTGGTGCGCGGACCGGAGCTGAGCAGGCGGCTCTCGGCCCACTCGCCGCCCTGGGCCACGTTGGTGCCGTGGAGGATGCTCCACAGCTGGTTTTCGGTAATACCCGGCACCAGGCTGGCCCGCATGCGGGCGATGGCCAGGTCGCACACGGCCATGGACACCCGATGGCTGGCGATTTCCTCGGCGGACTTGATCAGCCGCGCCTGCTCCATCAACGGCTGGGCGTCGAACAACGCGATGCCTTTGGCCTTGAGCTTCTCGGCCCCCCAAGGGTCACAACGGTCAACCGCCAGGCGGCGATTGCCGCCACTGTGGCGCAGCATCAGCTCGGCCACTTCCGCCGCCCACAAGGCCGCCTTCTCATCGACCCTGGGGCCGGCCAGAAAGTACAACCAGGGCAGCGCCGGGCGGATCTCGTCGATGGTCTCGACGTGCTCGCTGTTGTGCCGGCTGCTGGTGAACTCGAACAGCACCACCGGCCCTTCCGTGGGCACGAACACATAACGGCTGGGCGAGTGCATCACCCACAGGCCAAGGTTGTTGGTGTCGGTGGCATAGCGGATGTTGATCGGGTCGGCGAGCAGGATGCCGCCATAGTCGTGCGCACGCAGTTGCTGGCGAATACGCTGCAGGCGGTATTCGCGCAGGGCCTTGCGGTCGATGGCGGCCTGGGCCGCGAGCAGGCCGCTGTCTACCGGTGCCAGGGCATGGCCGGTGACGCTGGCGTCGGTGCGAAACTGCAGGGATGACGGGGCGAGCAGGCAGGGCTGCTCGGTCGATTGGGTACCGATGTGCATGGTTACACTCTCCACTGGATATCGTTGTCGTTGTTGGAGCCAGGGCAGTAACAGCGGGTGGTGCTGGGTTTATAGTTTTAAGGTGCAGCGTACCGATCAGAGGTCTTTCACCAGGCGCAGCGCGTCATAGATGGCCGCGTGGGTATTGCGCGAGGCCACCGCGTCGCCGATGCGAAACAGTTGGAAGCGCCCGTCGTTGCGCCGTGCCACAGTTTGCGGGCGGCCGGCAATGAGGTCCATGTACTCCACCGCCCCTTCATTGCTGGACAACGGGCACAGCTGGAAATACAGCTCGTCCAGCGGGCGGGTGCCATGGTTGACCACCACCTGGTCGACTTGCCGGGTCTGGCGCAGCTCGCTGTAGTCGGTGCCGATGCTGGCCAGCAGGCCGGCTTCACCCTTGTGTACCGCCTTCAGCCGCCAGGTGACGGTGAAGGTCGTGTCCAGTTGCTGCAGGGTGCGCATGTAGGGCACCAGGTTCATGCCCATGACTTCTGGCGAGAAGGTTCGGTCGGGGGTCATGATCTCGGTGCGTGCGCCGCTTTGCGCAATGAACTCGGCGGCCTGCAGGGCGGCATGGTCCCCGGCATCGTCATACACCAGCACGTTGCGCCCAGGCTTCACGTCGCCGGAGATGATGTCCCAGCTCGACACCACCAGGTCGTTGCCGTGCTCCAGCACTTCGGTATGGGGAAGCCCACCGGTCGCGACGATGACCACATCGGCGGCCTCGTCGAGGATGATCTGGCTGTCGGCCCACACGTTGTAGTGGAAGGTCACGCCCAGGCGCTCGCACTGGGCCAGACGCCAGTCGACGATGCTGATCATTTCCTTGCGCCGCTCGGACTGCGCGGTCAGGCGGATTTGCCCGCCGGCCTTGTCAGCCACCTCGTACACCACCACTTCATGGCCACGCTCGCCCGCCACCCGCGCCGCCTCCAGCCCTGCCGGGCCGGCACCGACGATGACCACCTTGCGCCGCACCGGCGCCTTGGCGATGTCGTGGGGCATGCTGGTTTCGCGCCCGGTGGCGGCGTTGTGAATACAGTAGGCGGCACCACCGTGGTAGATGCGGTCCAGGCAATAGTTGGCGCCGACGCAGGGGCGGATCTGGTCTTCGCGGCCTTCGATGATCTTGCGCACGATGTGCGGGTCGGTCATGTGCGCGCGGGTCATGCCGACCATGTCCACCAGGCCTGCGGCGATGGCATGGCGGGCCGTGGCCACGTCCGGGATCTTCGCCGCATGGAAGGTCGGGAAGCCGGTCAGCGAACGGATCTCGCCGGCGAAGTCCAGGTGCGGGGCGTTGCGCATGCCCTGGATCGGGATGATGTCGGTAAGGCCTGCGTCGGTGGCGATATTGCCGCGTATCACGTTGAGAAAGTCGATCATCCCGCTGTTTTTGAGCAACTGCGAAATCTGCAGGCCTTCCTGCCGGGTCAAGCCGCCGGCCAGCACTTCGTCGCCGGTGTAGCGGATACCGACGATGAACGCGTCGCCCACCCGCTGCCGAATCGCGGCGAGCACTTCGAAGGTGAAGCGCAGGCGGTTTTCCAGGGAGCCGCCGTAGACGTTCTGCAACTCGTTGGTCAGCGGTGACCAGAACTGGTCCATCAGGTGGCCGTAGGCCTGCAGCTCGATGCCGTCGAGCCCGGCGGCCTGCATGCGTTCGGCAGCGTCGGCGTAGTCCTTGATGATGCGCTCGATGTCCCAGATCTCCAGGCGCTTGGGGAAGGCCCGGTGCGCCGGCTCCTGGTTGTGCGACGGTGACACCACTGGCAACCAGTCGCCTTTGTCCCAGCGGGTACGCCGGCCCAGGTGGGTGAGCTGGATCATCACCGCCGCGCCATGCTCGTGGCACTCGTCGGTGAGGTCTTTCATCCAGCCGACCACCTCGTCCTTGTAGGCCAGCACGTTGTTGAACACTGGCGGGCTGTCTCGGGAAATGGCGGCGGAGCCGGCGGTCATGGTCATTGCCACGCCGGCCTTGGCGCGCTCGACATGGTAGGCACGGTACAGCTGCTTGGGCATGCCGTCTTCGGGGTAGGCCGGTTCGTGGGAGGTGGTGATGATGCGGTTGCGCAAGGTGAGGTGCTTGAGTTGGTACGGCTGAAGCAACGGGTCATTTGACATGATTGTTCTCGCGTTCAGGGCATCAGGCAAAAACGACATTAGCCCCCATGTACATAGGTGTCAATTAATTAGACACAGGTGTACATTGCGCTTGCCAGCCTGCCATGGATACGGAAGAATGCGCCCATGAACATGACTTCGAAGACCCCAGAACTCGCCGCCCGCGGTTCGCTCGAAAGCTGGCTGAACGCCGCTTACGAAACCCTCAAGGAATCGGGGGTGGATGCTGTGCGGGTATTGCCGCTGGCGAAAAAACTCAACCTTGCCCGCACCAGTTTCTATTGGTACTTCGAGGACCGCGAGGCGTTGCTGGCAGCGCTGATCGAGCAGTGGAAGCGCAAGAACACCAGCAACCTGGTGAGCCATTCACAGGCGTATGCGGCGTCGATCAGCGAGGCGATACTCAATGTGTTCGATTGCTGGCTGAACAGCGAACTGTTCGATTCGCAGTTCGAATTCGCCATGCGCAGTTGGGCCCTGCAGTCGGAACAGGTAGCCGCCGAGATCGTCGAGGCCGACGCCCTGCGCATGGAGGCCCTGAAGCAGATGTTCGACCGCTTCGGCTTCAGCGAGGATGCCGCCGCCACGCGCGCCCGCTCGATCTACCTGGCGCAGATCGGCTACATCAGCATGAAGACCTACGAACCGCTGGCGCTGCGGATGCGCTTCATTCCAGAGTACCTGCGGATTTTCACCGGGGTTGAGCCTGAGGCCCATGAACTGGAGCGGTTCTACCAGCGCAACGGGTTTGTGCCGCCAGCGAACTGAACCTCGCCAGCGCCACAGGGTTGGGCCGCCAGGCGGCCCCAATGGACTACTGCATCCAGGGCGGAGGGGGTTCTTCACCCTTGACCGGGCCACGCTCGGCGTCCGCCAAGGCGGCGCGGCGGCGGGCGTCATCGAACCGCGCGGCTTCGATTTCACGCAACACGCCATCCACGTCGGCTTCCTCGTCGTCGTCAGCGAACACGCCGGTCAACGGGCTGTCCGCTTTCAGTTCGCCCGCTTCGAACAACGCCCACATTTCCTGGGCATAGCGGGTGTCCTTGAGCTCCGGGGCGAAGCGGCCGAAGTAATGGGCCATGTTCGACACATCACGTTGCAACATGCTGAAGGCATGGTTGTTGCCGGCTGCATCCACCGCTTGTGGCAAGTCGATGATCACCGGGCCGTCAGGGCCGAGCAGCACGTTGAACTCGGAGAGGTCGCCGTGCACCAGCCCTGCGCAGAGCATCAGGACGATCTGGCGGATGACGAATGTGTGGAATTCGCGAGCTTCTTCGGCTTCCAGGTGCACATCGTTGAGGCGCGGGGCGGCGTCGCCGTCGGCGTCCGTCACCAGCTCCATCAACAGTACGCCATCCTGGAAATCGTAAGGCTTGGGCACCCGCACACCGGCGCTGGCCAGGCGGAACAGGGCCGCCACTTCAGCGTTCTGCCAAGCATCTTCGGCCTCTTTACGACCGTACTTGGAGCCTTTGGCCATGGCGCGGGCCTGGCGGCTGTTACGTACCTTGCGGCCTTCCTGGTACTCGGCGGCCTGGCGGAAACTACGCTTGTTGGCCTCTTTGTAGACCTTGGCGCAGCGCACCTGGGTACCGCAGCGCACCACGTAGACCGCAGCTTCCTTGCCGCTCATCAGAGGTCGCAGTACTTCGTCGACCAGGCCGTCTTCGATCAGGGGTTCGATTCTTTTTGGAGTCTTCATCAGGCTTGAGTTCTGGGGTCCTGTGGCCGAGCCGTGGAGGTGGCGGCCATCCTCTCACAGCCTGATGGATCTTGCTCGTCTGAGATGCAACGTTCGTCTGTTACCGGCCGCCTAGGCGCCCTGCCCCACGGTGCTGCCTGGCGCCACCCGCGCCCGTCGGCGCGTGATCAGCAACCCCGAGCACACCACGAAGACCGCCAGCACCAGGGTGGAAACCACCTCAAGGCGATGGTCCGGGCGCAACAGCATCACCACCAGCACGCTGCTGATGAACAGGATCACCGCCCAGGTCAGCCATGGGAACAGCCACATGCGGTAGTTCAGTGTCTTGCCTTGCGCAGTCAGGCGCTTGCGCAGGCGCAGCTGGGAAATAGCAATCACCAGGTACACCAGCAAGGCGATGGCGCCGGAGCTTGCCATCAGGAAGCCAAACACCTTGGCCGGCACCAGGTAATTGGCGATCACCGCCAGAAACGCCGCACCGGTGGACAGCAGCACCGCGACAATCGGCGTACCGCTGCGGCTGGTCACTTGGGCACAGGCCGGCGCATCACCACGACGGCTCAGCGAATAGACCATGCGCGACGCGGTGTACAGCGACGAGTTCAGGCAACTGGTGACCGAGGTCAGCACGACGAAGTCGATGATGGCCTTGGCATGCGGCACACCAAGCGTATCCAGCACCGTGACGTAGGAGCCCTCGGTGGCCAACCGCGGGTCGGTCCAGGGCACCAGCGCGATGACGATGAAGATCGACAGGATGTAGAACAGCGTGATCCGCCAGATCACCGAGTTGGTGGCCTTGGAGATATGCTTGCCCGCCTCGTCCGACTCGGCGGCGGCAATGGTCACCACCTCGGCCCCAAGGAACGAGAACATGGTGATCAGCATGGCACTGAGTACCGCGCCGAAGCCATTGGGCATGAAGCCGCCGGTGTCCCACAGGCGCGAAACACCGCTGACGCCGGCGCTGGGCAGCAGGCCGAAAATGGCGCAGGCGCCCAGAATGATGAAGGCGACGATGGCAATGACCTTGACCAGCGCCAGCCAGAACTCGAACTCGCCGTAGTTCTTCACGCTGAACAGGTTGGTGGCCGTCAGCAGCAGGGTGATCACCAACGACAGCACCCAGATTTCCATCTGCGGCACATAGGTGTTGATGATGGTGGCGGCAATGTTGGCCTCGATGGGGATGATCAGCACCCAGAACCACCAGTACAGCCAACCGATGGTATAGCCGGCCCACTTGCCGATGGCGAGGTCGGCATAGGTGGAAAACGAGCCGGTATCCGGTGAGGCGACCGCCATTTCGGCCAGCATGCGCATGACCAGCACCACCAGCCCACCGGCCAGGATATACGCGAGGATGGTGGCGGGCCCGGCCTCGGCGATGGCCCGACCGGAGCCGACGAACAGGCCGGCGCCGATCACCCCGGCGATGGACAACATGGTGACGTGCCGCGATTTCAACCCATGACTCAAATTGTTCTTGTCTGTTTGCATGGCCTTACCTTCTTGTTCTTGTCATGCCCGCGCTGCGCCGTCTAGCGAACACGGGCGCGAAAAAGCCCACCCGGCCCTAAATGGTGAGTAGGGCCAGGCGGGTTGAGTAAAACGAAACGCAGATCCGCTGGGGTTGCCGGCCTGCTCAGCCGGCAGCGCGCTGCTTGCCGGCCAGGTCTGGCTTGGGCAAGCCGCCCCCCTGCAGGGCGACTTGTGCGCAGACCTTCTCGACGATGTAGGCGCCGATCGGGATGGCCGAGGTGGCGGCAGGCGATGGCGCATTGCAGACGTTCACGCTGCGCGCCGAATTGACGAAGAGGAAATCGTCGATGAGCTTGCCATCGCGTGACACCGCCTGTGCCCGGACACCCGCCGGGTAAGGTGTGAGGTCATCCTTGGTGATGCTCGGGCAGTACTTCTGCACCTGCTTGAGGTAGCCGCCCTTGAACAGCGAATTCTTCATCTCGATCAGGCCCGGGCGCAGGTTCTTGGCCAGCACCTTGAGGATGCCGGGAGTGGTCAGGGTCTGGAACATGTCCGCCACGCTGACGTCGGCCTTGCGGTAGCCTTCGCGCTTCATCGCCAGCACCGCGTTGGGGCCCACGGTCACGGTGCCGTCGATCATGCGCGTCAGGTGCACGCCCAGAAACGGCATGGACGGGTCCGGAATCGGGTAGATCAGGTGGTTGACGATCTGGTTGTGCTGCTTGGGCAGCAAGTAGTACTCGCCGCGGAACGGGCAGATCACAAAGTGGGTGCGGATGCCAAGCATGCTCACCACGCGGTCGGCCATCAGCCCCGAACAGGTGACCAGGAAGCGGCTGTGTACCTCGTCGCTGCGGGTACGCACGACCACTTCGCTGGCGCGCTCCTCGAGGCCGACCACTTCGGCGCTGTAGCGGATCTCGCCACCGGCACGCTGGAACTCACGGCCCATGGCCGCCGTCACCTCGGCGTAATTGACGATGCCGCTGGAGGGCACGAAGATCCCGCCCAGGCCGACGATATTGGGCTCGCGCTCTTGCAGCTCGTCGGCCGACAACCACTGGCGCTCCAGGCCATTGGCCGCGGTGCGTTCCCACAACGCCTTCATGCGTTGCATTTCCAGGTCGTTGGTGGCCACCAGCAACTTGCCGCATTCATCGAAGGCGATGCCGTGCTGGGTGCAGAAGGCCTTGGTTGCCTTGTTGCCTTCCAGGCAGAAGCGTGCCTTGAGGCTGCCGGGGGTGTAGTACACCCCGGCATGGATCACCCCGCTGTTGTGCCCGGTCTGGTGGCGCGCCGGGCCGGACTCCTTCTCCAGCAGGAGAATCTTGGCGTCCGGGTACACCTTGATCAGGTGCATGGCGGTGGACATGCCCACAATGCCACCGCCGATGATGATGAAATCGTACACAGTGTTACCTCCCGCGCCGTGTTTACTGGCCGCGTTGGTACAGCGGCTTGGGGAAGGCGACATAGCCGCGTTGGCGCATCAGCTCGCGGCGCAGGCCGTCGTGCGGTGTGAAGCGGTCGCGGCCGTGGAGCCAGAACAGATTATTGATCAAGACGAAGCTGCCCACCGCCACCGGCACGGACAGTTTCTTGTCGCTGCCCTCCAGCGATTCGGACAAGGCGTTCAACCAGACGCCTTCCTCGAAGTTTTCCGGCTGCACGAACTGGTCGATGTAGCGCATGGTCGGCCGGCCTTCAGCGTCGTTGTCAAATACCGAATGGAACACGTCCTCGGCCACGTTCTTGCTGGGCGGCGCGGTCCAGCGCATCTCGCGGCGCGCCAGCGGGTGGCGGAAGAACGCCTCGCACTGCTCCCAGTCGTCCAGGTGCAGCAGCAGCGAGTTGCCGCCTTCCATGTTCCTTTCGTCGATTTTCAGCATCAGCACGTAGTCGGTGATCTGATTCACGAAGGTGCCGTCGTTGTGCAGCTCCATGACGCGGTGCGGCTGGCGCAGGTAGCTGTCGGAGTTGTCGCTGTTCACCACCACGAAGCGGGCGTAGTACTGGCCGCTCATGGCGTCGTAGTTGGAGCGGCCGATCAGGTGCGCACAGGCGGTGGTGAACTTGACCATGTCCTCGGCCTGGCTCACGTCATCCAGCCCCAGCGGGGTGATCAGCATGCCGCCACTGGCGCGGTCGAGGATGGTGTTGAGCAGTACCGGGCGCAGCGTGCCCTGGCACAGCTCGTCGAGGATCTCGCCCACCCGAAAACGCAGAAACGACTTGTATTCCAGCGCCTGCACCGGCCACTGGGCCACAGCCTCGACGAACGCCTGCACGGTCTCGCGGGCAAAGGTCAGTTCAAGCAGACGAGGCGACTGCTTCGACGGGGCGATGGTGTAACCACGCGGTTCGAGCGGCAGCGGCAGCACAGGTTGGTTGATCTGCGTAAAAGCGTTCATGGCTAGGTCCTGGCAGAAAAAGGAGATAGCACGGTCCAGTCGTGATCTGGATCAGTGCGGGCGAAGCAAAAATATCGCCACCCGCTTAAAATGTCTACATTTTTATAAAACGAAGATAATCCGCCTGTATGTCCATTGTTTTTCGTCCGCCAGCGGTTTCGGTATGATCGGCAAAACGTTTTGAGGAACAGGACTTTGGAAGCGCTCGCTCCCCGACAAAACTCAGCATTCAGCGGGTATGAGAGGCTCAAGAAGGACATCATCCGCGGCGTGTTCAAGCCTGGGGAGAAGCTCTTGATGAGCACCCTCAAGGACCGCTACGAACTGGGAGTGGGGCCGCTGCGCGAGGCGCTTTCGCAGTTGGTGGCCGAGCACCTGGTGATTGTCATCAGCCAGAAAGGCTACCGTGTCGCGCCCATGTCACTGGCGGAGATGAACGACATCTACGATGCCCGCGCCAACCTGGAAGCCATGATCATCAGCCTGGCCATCGAACGCGGCGACGACGCTTGGGAAGCGTCGGTGCTGGCCTGTTCGCATACCCTGGCCAAAGTGGTGGAGGTGAAAACCCGCGAGCAACGGCTGGATGTGTGGGATGAACGGCACAAGGCGTTTCACACCGCCATCGCCTCGGGGTGCGGCTCCAAGCACCTGCTGCAGGCCCGCACCTACCTGTTCGACCAGGCTGAGCGTTACCGCCATTTGTGGCTGACGCAGACGGTGTTTTCCGAGCAGGCGCTTGAGCTCAAGCGCCAGGAGCATTCGGCGCTGGTCGAGGCGATCCTGGCCCGCGATGCCAAGCGCGCCAGCGCCATGATGCACTCGCACCTGATGACCCCGGTGCCGATCATTGCGCAGATCATGCACACCGAGGGCATCGGGCGGTCGTAGCGGCGGCCTTCAGGCCGCTGCCTGGCGCTGGGCCACAGGGTTCAGCGTTGGCGCTGAGATGTACATCGAACCAGGTAATGGTCGGCGTATCAGCTCGTCTTGTTTCGGCCAACCGAGAACTTCCCACCAAAAATCACGAGCAGGGTGCCGACTACCAGCAACGTATCCAACGTTTCTCTGAACACGAAAACACCGATCAACGAGGCAAATACCAACAACGCGTAATTGAATGGCTGCAGTGTCACGGCAGTCGTGAATTTCAATGCCTGTAGCAATAGCCCGTTGCGCACCCCTCCATTGAATGCCACATAACACAAGGCGAAGAGCAGGAAGACCCAGTAACGGACCATGACTAGTGTGGTGTTTCAGAAATAACGCTCATATTTTGGGCTAGACTTTTGAGCACTCAAAAGTACTGGAGCAACGATATGAAAACTGGCCGACCTGCTGTTCCCATTGAGTTGAGCGATGAAGAGCGCTCTGAGTTGCTTCGTCGCTCCCGGCAACGCAAGGGGCCTGCCGAATCACGAATTCGAGCCGAAATTATTTTGGCGTGCGCAAGCGGTGAGTCGGGTACTTCTATAGCCAACAGATTCGGTATTGGGGTACACACCGTTTCGCGTTGGCGAGTGCGGTTCAGCCGACTGCGGCTCGATGGCCTGAATGACGAACAGCGCTCAGGCCGGCCTCGCAGCATCACTGATGAGCAAGTGCAAGCTGTCGTGGATCAGGTGCTGAAGTCCAAGCCGAAAGATGCCAGCCATTGGAGTACTCGCTCAATGAGTCAGGCGACTGGCATCTCTCCTGCCAGCGTGATGCGGATATGGCACGCTTTCGGACTAGGCCCTGACGAAAAGTTTTGTGGGAGCGGCGGTGCGGCGATCCGACTTGTCCCGCGATGGAGTGCGAAGCGCTCCTGTACCCGATATCAAATGGTGTCAAAGAAGCCGCGAACTCAGGCTTTGCTGCCGCGTTGCGGCAGATCGCGGGGCAAGTCGGATCGCCGCACCGCCGCTCCCACAAAACTTTTCGTACAGAGCCAGTTGCGCGATAGGAAGGTCCTTGACCAGCACCTTGGTGATACCGTCCTGGGCTGCGAAGATGAACATTGAGAGCAGACAAAGGCAGAGGCCTATTCGCCTGCCACTGGTGTGGTTTGACACACTCGTTTGCTGAGTAACCGCGGTCATGCTTCGCTCCCCTGCCCTGTCAATCCGATGCCATCATGTTTTGAATTGCTTCAAGCGTGAGCGGACTCTGACGCGATCAGGTCACCCAGCGCAGCCTCAAGGGCAGCAAACTTGCCGCTCACCAGCCGCGCGAGGGGGCGACGCGGGATACCAGCACCGTAGCCGGTCAGTTCGGCAGCTGCGTACACAGACTGCACGTAATCACCCTGCCAGATCAGCGACATCACTGGCTCCAGCTTACGCCAGATCTCCCGGGCACCTACCCAGTCACCAGCCAGTGCGGCATTGACGAAGGCAACGCAGGTACGCGGCGCCATGTTGGCGCCACCCCAAATCAGTCCTGCGGCGCCCGCATACAAAGCGTAGGCAGCCAGGGGATCGGCGCCGTTCATGGTCGGCAGGCCCGTGCGCACCAGCGTTGCCTGGGCGATCAGGTCGCCACTGCTGTCCTTGACCGAAATGAAATTGGGGATTTCACTCAACTTGACGAACAGTTCAGGGCTCACTTCCACCCCGACCGCCTGCGGCACGTTGTAGCCAATGATGGGCAGGCCCGCCTGGGCAACGCTGCTATAGAAATCGATGATGCCCTGGTCGTCAGTCGGCCCCTCGAAAAATGGGGGTAACACCATTACCCCATCAGCACCGCAATCGGCGGCATGACGGGTGCGCTCCACCACTTCGTCAACCAGCAATGCAGAGGTCTGTACTATCACCTTGGCGCGACCATCAATGGCCTTGGCGCCGAAGGCTACGAGTTGCCTCGACTCTTCTCTGGTGAGGTACACATGCATGCCAGTGCCAGAGCTGAGCACAAAACTTTGTATGCCTGCGTGGAGGTAGCGCTCTATCAGATGTTCAAAACGGGCGAAGTCGATTTTGCCATCCGCGTCAAAGGGGGTGGTAATCGCCAAGTTGATACCGGGGAATGGAAATGCGGACATGCGCTACCTCTTGTAATTGTTAGCAGTGGGCAAATTCACACAACGTTGCGTGCAGTACCGAAACGTCTCTTGTATCAGGCACTCCGGACAGGATCAGGGATGAAGAATCGAGAGGGGCGTAGGGCCGGCCTTATCTATATCGCGGCATGGACAGACACGAGATTGATTCACACAGAAGCGGGTTCGACTCGCTCAAGGTCGCGCCGAACCCAATCAGGGCTTAACTCACGGACCGCAGTGCAATGGGGCCCTGCAGCCGCGTCAGCATGGTCTCGCAGTACCAGTCATCGAACTGGCAAACACCATTCTCGGCAATGTCGGAGAAGGGGCCAGGCTCGTACGTCGGCGAACTGACACCGGCATGGGTCCCCTCTACCAACTTGCGATCCTGATCATTGGTCGCGAGCCACACTTTGGTGAGCCGGTCTAGATCGTAATCAACGCCCTCCACGGCCGTTTTCGGCACCAGCCATTTGGTGGTGACCAAGGTTTCACCAGGGCCGATTGGCAGTACGCGGAAACTCAAGGCATGGTCGCCCAGGAAGTGGTTCCAGGTAGACGGATAATTGAAGTACAGCAGCGCGCCAATGTTCTCTTCGCCGCTCTGGTCCAGCCGGCCCGCAACGGCAGGCTTGCCATCCATGGTGTAGCTGACAGCACCCGCCGACAGCGGAATTCGTGTCATCCGGAAGCGGCCGTTCGGGTCCATAACCAATCGGCTAGGCATCCCCGCACGCTCACAACGATCCCAGTGCATAGCCAGTTCCGGGTCATCTTCCCCGCCGACGCCGGCTACCGAAAGATTTTCGACGAAGGAGTTCATCAACTCAGGGTGGGTACCATCGCAGTGGAAACACTCGCGGTTGTTTTCAAAGACGAGCTTCCAGTTGCCTTTTTCGATCAGGTTCGACTCGAATGCGACCTTGCAGTTATCCAGGAAGTGAGGGGCGATGAAAGGGCTTACCGAACTGCGGAAACTGTCAAAATCTGGCGCCGTTTCTGCGACGCACACGTAAATGTACGTGTGGACGATTTCACAGTGAACCGTCTTCAGGCCGTACTGAGTCTTGTCAAAATCGCTACCCATGTTACCTGCAAACAGCAGGCTGCCATCTAGCTCGAACGTCCACTTGTGGTAAGGGCAGACCATCTTGGCAACCTTGCCCTGAGCCTGCTCACAGACCTTTGCGCCGCGGTGACGACAGGCATTGTGGAAGGCACGAACCTTACCGTCCTTGCCCATTACCACGGCAACAGGATAGTCGCCAATCTGCAGGGTGAAATATTGACCCGGCTTCTCAATTTCAAAAGTATGGCCAGCGAATACCCAATCCGTGTGCCAGATATGTTCGAGATCGGCACGGTACACATCAGGGTCTATATAGAGTTCGCGGGGCAACGCATGGCGCGCTTTGCGCTTGTTAATCAGGCCAACAACGGACGCTTTGCTATTCATTATTATCCTCGCTTCATCAACCGCTCGGGCATGATAAACATGCCCTACTCATTATTCTTAGACTGCCATTCCGAAATGATCAGCTACCGGCCTCGGCGCTAACACCGTGAACACATAACAGCCATTGAACACGGCGTGCGGGCAATATTGACCCATGCTTGGATCAAGGCTAAGGCAGGTGCTGGAGTGCCGACAAACGACTTTTTCAACCCCGTATGGATAAGGGCAGGTTATGGGTCACTCGCTGGCCCAGACTGGGCGCTCAGACACTCCAGCGGGTGAATTTCGACAACACCCAGTCACGTACCCTGCGACACGCCTCGTCATAATCCGTGCCTTCGCGGCATGCCAGATAGTGCAGGCTATTGCGCAACGTGACCTGCTCACGCACCGGGCGCACCAAAACCCCTCTGTCCACCATCGCGCTCACCAGCTGATTCCAACCCAAGGCGACGCCTTGATGGGTAAGCACCATGTTGATGATCAGGTTGTAGTCGTTGGCATGAAACAAAGGCGGGCTTTCGGGCGGGCGCTCGTCGATATCAATGTTCTGAAACGCCAGCCACACACTCCAATCCACATGCTCGGAAACGCCCGACCTGCCGAAAGGACTGAGATCAAGCAATGAACTGTCGCGCAATCCTTCAAGCGTTGCGACCTCTGGATGTTGCGCCAGGAAGGCGGGCGAGCAGACGGGATAGATGATGTCATGGCAAAGCGGATAACTCTTGTAGCCTGAGCCCACCTTGGAGACTTTGGAAATAATGATGTCAGGCTCAACACCTGGTTCCATGTTGACGAAATTCTGGGTAGTGAACAGATTGAGTTCAATATCAGGATTATTGATTCGGAATTCGGGCAGATGGTGCGAAAGCCAGAACGCTGAAAAAGCGGGCGAACAGCAGATTGTAAGTACGTGTTTGTCGGTCGGCGTACTGCGGATTCTATCCGCAGCGTGCGCGATGTTGACGAATGACATCTGAGCGGCCTCGAAGAAAATCGAGCCTGCGGGCGTCAGCTCAACCGTTCTCCCTACCCGGACGAACAGTTGCGCCCCCAAGAATGTTTCGAGCTCACGAATCTGGCGACTGATGGCCGCTTGGGAAACGCACAGGGCTTCGGCGGCACGGGTAAAACTTTGGTATTTGGCGGCGGCGACAAATGCCTTGACTGCCCTCAAAGATGGCATACGCAGCAGCAAGGTGTCTGGGTCAACGTGCCGGCTCAACATAATAGCTCCCTTACGATCAGGTCCAAAGGCGGCCGAGGTTATCCCAGCCGCTGCTTGGATGACTACACGGCTGTCGCGATTGCACTGAAGCTGTCGCCCGCATCACCGTCTATAACCTTAAGTTATCCATGAAGGCGTGTAAATGTTGGTGGTACTACACCCGAGATGCTTATAGATTTTTAAAAAAGCCCGTTTCCAGGCACACAACAATAAAAACCAGGAAAGCCCCTCATGTGTAAAACACACGTTCCACACTGCCCTTCCATGCCACTACCGCGCGTTATCAGTTCGTCAACGATAACGTCAACGGCACAAAACCCTGGAGGGAAACGATGACTCACGCTGACGAAATCCTGTCCGTCAAAAACATTTATAAAGTTTTTGGTCCCCACGCGGACGTCGCAATGAACATGGTGCATGCGGGCGCCAGTAAACATGAGGTATTCGAAAAAACCGGCCAAGTAATCGGCGTTTTCGATGCCACATTCTCAGTTAAACGCGGCGAAATATTCGTCATCATGGGGCTGTCTGGCTCCGGCAAGTCCACGATGGTTCGATTGTTCAATCGTCTCATCGAGCCTACGTCGGGCAGCATCTACCTGAACGGCAAGGAAATTACTGGCCTCTCGGACAAAGCCCTGCTGGACGTACGCCGCAAGGAAATGGGCATGGTGTTTCAATCTTTCGCCCTCATGCCACACATGAGCGTGTTGGAGAACACAGCCTTTGGCCTGGAGATTTCCGGCATCAGCGAGACCGAGCGCAACAAACGTGCTCGTGAAGCCCTTTGCCAAGTTGGCCTTGCTGGCCACGAGCACAGTTACCCGCACCAGCTCTCCGGGGGCATGCAGCAACGCGTGGGCCTCGCGCGAGCATTGGCTAATGACCCAACGATTCTGCTGATGGATGAGGCATTTTCTGCTCTCGACCCGCTGATCCGCAGTGAAATGCAGGGTGAACTGATTCGTCTGCAGGCTGAGCAGAAACGCACGATCATCTTCATTTCCCATGACATTGAGGAAGCCATCCGCATCGGCCATCGCATCGCGATCATGGAGGGTGGCCGTGTCGTGCAGATAGGCACCCCGCAGGAGCTCATCAACCAGCCGGCGAATGACTACGTGCGCACCTTCTTCAAGGGCTTCGACAGCTCGCGGGTATTGAAAGCAGGCGATGTCGCACGTTTGGATCCGTCAGCAACCTGCCGTGCCAATGGCAACTTACCCACCTTCGCAGCGGGCATCGACTTCGGTTACCTGCTCGGCGATCACGGGCAACTGCTGGCGGTTGTCGATGCACACGATGACAGCGCGAGCGAGGCCATCCGGCACCACGCCCACGAGCAGCACCCCGTCTACCTTGACACCCCTTTGCATGAAGTACTGAACATTGCAGCCAGCCTGCCATACCCCGTGCCGGTACTCGACCACCACGGAGTCTTCAGGGGAACAGTGTCGAAAAACCAACTTCTGCAGACCTTGAGCCGCAATTAATTAGCCACGGTCCTGAACGTCAAATACCCACAGCCGGACTACCGCTGTCTGTGGCAACGATTCACGAGGAGTGTGCAGATGTCCGAGTTCAGTTTCCTAGACCCTTTTCAGTCGGTTGCTATCCCGCTTGGCGATTGGGTCACCCATACACTCAATTTCCTGGTGCATCACTTCCGCGATGTCTTCCGTGGTATCCGCTGGCCGATCGATCAGGTGTTGAACGGCATCGAGTTCATTCTGCAAAGCATTCCGCCCAGTATCGGCATCCTGTTGTCGTCGCTGCTGGGCTGGCAGCTGGCGGGCAAGCGCATGGCACTGTTGTGTTTCATCACGCTGACCTTGCTCGGGTTGATCGGTGTCTGGTCTGCTTCGATGACCACCCTGGCCCTGGTACTGACCTCGGTATTTTTCTGCGCGCTTATCGGCATTCCGTTAGGGATCCTGTGTGCTCGCAGCAACCGCCTGGAGCAAGTGACACGGCCATTACTCGATGCCATGCAAACACTTCCCGCGTTCGTGTACCTGGTACCCGTGGTCATGCTGTTCGGGATTGGCAACGTGCCCGGTGTACTGGTCACCATCGTGTTTGCTCTGCCGCCGCTGGTACGCCTGACCAACCTGGGTATCCGACAAGTGCCGGAAGACAAGATCGAAGCTGCCCGCGCTTTCGGTTGCACACCACGGCAGATGTTGACCCGGGTGCAGCTCCCCCTTGCGACCTCGACCATCATGGCAGGGCTCAATCAGACGCTGATGCTGTCGCTGTCGATGGTCGTCATCGCCTCGATGATTTCGGTCGGCGGCCTTGGGCAGATGGTACTGCGCGGCATTGGCCGCCTGGACATGGGGCTCGCCACGGTTGGCGGTGTCGGCTTGGTGTTGCTGGCAATTTTCCTTGACCGGCTAACCCAAGCCATGGGTGCGCGTACCGCTGCCGACCCTAGCCTGCGCTGGTATCACACTGGCCCGGTGGGCCTGATCACCCGCCTGTATGGTGCGGGCAGACCCGCAAGGCAGCCGCACTCAGCCTGACCGCCCAACAGGCCTGCATTCAAAACAATGACCAAAACAAGGTAAGCGACGATGTCTGAATTCAAACTTCTGCGCGCCCTCCTGCAAGGCGCGGGCGCCGTGTCACTTTCACTGGCAGCATTGTGCGCAAACGCGTCAGCAGACCAACCCGGTGAGGGCGTCAAGGTCACACCGATCTTCCCACCTATCGCAGAGGAACGTTTTCGCGGCGAGGTAGCCATGGCTGGCTTGAGGGCGCTCGGTTACAAGGTCGAGGAACCCAAGGAAACCGAGTACGGCGTGATGATGATGGCGCTGGCCAACGGTGACGCAGACTTCACCGTGCACCTGTGGGACAAGTTGCACGGCAAGTTCTACCAGCAGGCCGGTGGCGACGACGTGATGGTGAAAACAGGCGAAATCATGCCTGGGGTGCTTCAGGGCTACCTGATCGACAAAAAAACCGCCGATGCCCATAACATCAAGTACATCACAGACTTGAAAAACCCGGAGATCGCCAAGCTGTTCGACACCGATGGCGATGGCAAGGCAGACCTGACCGGCTGCAACCCGGGCTGGGGCTGCGAGCTGATCATTGATCATCAGATCAAAGCCTATGGCCTGAGCAAGACCGTACACGTCAACCAAGGCTCCTACTTCGCCCTGATGGCAGACACCATCACGCGTTATAAGGAAGGAAAGCCCATCCTCTACTTCACCTGGGTGCCGCAATGGATAGCCACCGTGCTGGTTGAGGACAAGGATGTGGTTTGGCTCGAGGTGCCGAAAACGGATCTGCCGGACGGCAACAACAATGTCGATACCACGTATAAAGGCAAAAACCTTGGCTTCGCGGTCGACAAGGTAGAAGCCGTGCTCAACAAGGACTTCGCCAAAGAGAACCCTGCAGCGCTGAAATTCCTGTCGCTCATGCAGATCAGCACCGCAGATGAGAGTGCGCAGAACCTCAAGATGCAACAGGGTGAGAAGAAACCTGCCGATGTTCAGCGCCATGCGCAGGAATGGGTCGCAGCGCACCGCCAGCAATTTGATGCATGGCTGCAGTCTGCCCGCGCCGCAGCCACGCAGGCGAGTAACTGAAACCGCAGAAGTGAAGCAGGTTGAACCTGCTTCACAGCCCTCACCGCTCGTCCCGGCCAGCCCTGCCGCGCGAATCTGCAAGCGGCACGCCCCCCGATCCGGCGTCAGGGAAATTCATCAGAACAATAAACACATAGCCTGGAGACCATGATGTCATCGCCTTTTTCCATTACCGCTGATGCGCGTCGTATCGATCCTGCCAGGCGCCGTGCTACAGCGCTCAAAGCAGATGGTTCGGTTGATGACAACGATCGGAGCGAGATCGGTCCGACACCCTTGGCCTTTGCCGAGTGGGAGCAACTTGGGTTGCAGCCCCCTCACCTACCGACCATGAGGGAGTACCGGTTGGCTCGCATTCGAGCACAACTGGTCGAGCGCGACCTGGCGGGTGTGTTGCTGTTCGATCCCCTTAATATCCGCTACGCCACTGACACCACCAACATGCAACTATGGACCACCCATAACCCAGCACGCGCGTGCTTCGTGGCGGCTAGCGGCCACGTGGTGCTATGGGACTTCCATGGCTGCGACCACCTCAGCGCACACCTTCCACTGGTCACGGAGCTGCGCAGCGGCGCATCGTTCTTCTACTTTGAAACCGGTGATCGTACCGAAGAGCACGCGCGTCGATTCGCCGCGCAGGTTGATGAGCTGCTGCGCGCGCACGCCGGCACCAATCGCCGTCTCGCCGTGGACCGAATAGAAGTTGCGGGCGTTCGCGCACTGGATGCATTGGGCGTACAGCTTTTCAATGGTCAAGAGGTGACCGAATTCGCCCGGCTGATCAAGGGGCCTGATGAAATCAAAGCCATGCGTTGCGCGGTAGCATCCTGCGAAGCAGCGGTGGCTGAAATGCAGCAAACCATGCGCGCAGGCCTCACCGAAAATGATATCTGGTCAGCGCTGCATGCAGGCAATATCCGCCGGGGTGGCGAATGGATAGAAACGCGCATTCTCAGTTCCGGCCCCCGCACCAACCCCTGGTTTCAGGAGTCTGGGCCGCGCGTCCTCAGCGATGGCGACTTGCTGTCGTTTGATACTGACCTGATCGGCGTTTATGGCATGTGCGTGGACATGTCTCGCAGTTGGATCTGTGGAGGCCGGGAGCCGACGGCCGAGCAAAAGCGCTTATACCGTATCGCGTACGAGCACATCATGCATAACACTGAGTTGGTCAAACCAGGCGTGCGTTTCACCGATCTCTCAGCGAGCGCCCACCGGCTGCCGGAGTCGTGTCGTGCTCAGCGCTATGGCGTGCTTTTTCATGGTGTTGGGCTCTGTGACGAGTATCCCAGCATTCGCTATCCAGAGGATGTCGAATCTTATGGTTACGAAGGGGAGCTGCAGCCCGGCATGGCATTGTGCGTAGAGGCCTACATCGGCGAGGTGGGGGGGCGTGATGGCATCAAGCTTGAGAACCAGTTGCTGGTCACCGAAACCGGGTATGAGCTACTTACGCACTACCCATTCGACGACAGCTTCCTGCGAGATTGAGTACCGTTAGAACTTTAAGCCGTCCAATGGATAACCATGAGTTATCCATTGGCGACCAGAAATGTTGCTGGACGTTAAGGGCGCTCAATAATAAATTTCAATGCATCTCTGCAGGCATCGACTTCGTGCACATAAAAACAATGTAAGCGCCTAGAGCGTAAATTGCTCACGGCCCAGCCTAGGCGGTAGCGTCATGAAAAGTTTATCCACCGGTTTCAGTGCAACCTTCGCAGATCGTAATCTGCAATATACCCGACCCGGCGGAACATCTCCGACCTTATCAAAAGTCGGCTTTCTACTTCTGGATAACTTTTCGCTGCCATGCTTTACCCAGGCGCTTGATGTTTTGGTGACCGCGAATGTCATCCGGCCCGGTTCCATCCGCATGCATACCTTTAGCCACAATCACGCGGAGGTCATGAGTGACCTTTCTATTCCTATAAGACCTGACACCCCACTTACTGATATCCGCCTTGCCGACCTTGACCTGATCATCATCTGCGGGGGGTTGAGATCACCCCGGACAGTCCCGGCTTGGATCAATACGTTGCTGCTCAAGCTCGCCAACCTTCCCATCACGCTGGGGGGGCTTTGGAATGGTGCCTGGTACCTGGGCAGAGCTGGCTTGCTGGACGGTTATCGTTGTGCCATTCATCCCGAACAGCGCCTCGCCCTGTCCGAAGGCTCACCGCATGCAAGCGTGACATTGGACAGTCTGGTGCTTGATCGGGACCGCGTCACTGCCGCGACCCCGGCCGGTGCCTTTCAGATGATGATCAAATGGTTGGAGAAATGCGCGGGCCGTACCCTTGCAGACGCCGTCATCGATTTACTTGATTACGATCAATCGCGAATCCGCAGTATAGAAACCACCCACACTAAAAAGCTGACTGGCCGCCTTCGCGAACTCGTCAAATTGATGGAGGCAAACCTGGAGGACCCTCTGGACCCTGTCCAACTTTCCCGCTGCGTCGGCCTTTCGCGGAGGCAGATGGAACGGCTCTTTCAAGGTCAGCTCTCAACAACGCCACAGAAATATTACCTGGAACTTAGAATTACCGAAGCAAGGCGCCTTATTCAGAATTCGAAGTCTTCCCTCATGGATGTGGCACTTGCCTGCGGCTTCGTGTCTTCCAGCCACTTCAGTAGAAATTACAGCCGATTATTTGGATACCCGCCCTCAAAAGAACTTCGCTATGAACTGTAGCGCCCGCTGTATCCCGCCAAGTCCATACAGCGAGAACCAGGACTCAACCCATGACAAAAATAACATCCCTGCCTGCTGACGATAACACCTGTGGCTGGTACCACTTGAGCAAGGGTCGGCAAGTAAAGCCGGGCCATCAAGGGCATACCCAAGCCCGGTGGGTAATCGTGGGCGCCGGTTACACCGGATTGGCCGCGGCTCGCCAACTGGCGTCGCATTTTCCAGACCAGCCGATCGTGCTCATCGAGGCACAGGAAGTCGGTTTTGGCACGTCCGGACGCAACGCAGGTTTCGCCATTGACCTGCCCCATGACATCGGCGCTGAAGACTATATAGGCGATATCGCAACTGCCAAGACCACCCTGAAGCTCAATCTCAGTGGTCAGTCTTACCTCAAGGCGTTGGTAGAACGCTTCAAGATCGATTGCCAGATGAAACACTGCGGCAAGTACCAGGCGGCGGTGGAAAAACGGGGGATAGCCGTACTCGACGCTTATCGAAATGGCCTCGACAAGTTGGGGCAACCCTACCAGATGATCGAAGCAGATGAGTTGCCTGAGCACATCGGAACTCGTTTTTACCGTAAGGCGTTGTTCACCCCCGGTACGTCACTGATCCAGCCGTCAGCGTTGGTCAAAGGGCTGGCCGACTCGCTTCCCGCCAATGTCACCCTTTATGAGAACACCCCAATCACCGACATCGAGTACGGTGAGAAGACCGTCCTCAAACATGCGCACGGGTCCATTACCGCAGACAAGCTGATCTTGGCCAACAACGCGTTCGGGATGAGTTTCGGTTTTCTCAAAGGTCGGATGCTACCGGTATTCACCTACGCCAGCCTCACGCGCCCCATGACTGAAGAAGAACAGCTACGCCTTGGCGGAAAACCCTACTGGGGGCTGATTCCGGCAGACCCGTTTGGTACCACGGTAAGGCGCACACCAGACAATCGAATTCTTATTCGCAACAGCTTCAGCTTCCACCCCAACGGGCGAAGTGACGCCAGATACCTGCATCGATTCGTCAACCGTCACAGGACCTCTTTCGAACGCCGTTTCCCGATGCTTCCCGGCCTCCCCTTCGAATATACCTGGGGTGGTGCGCTGGCCTTATCGCGCAACCACGAGGGCTATTTTGGTGAGCTGCGGCCCAATGTCTACGGGGCCTTGGGATGTAACGGGCTGGGTGTGACCCGCGGTACCGCGACTGGAAAGCTGATGGCTGACTGGCTGGCGGGCGAGCGCTCGGAGCTAATCGACTTCGTGCTCGGCTCTGCGGGGCCTTGTGCCAATCCGCCTCCAGCGCTGGTATCACTGGGGGTCAATCTGAACTTGAAATGGGGTCAGTACCGAGCAGGCCAGGAGAGCTGACCGCACCCGGACTGCCAGCTGTACATTCCAACAACAATAAAACTGCCATCGCTCATTGAGTTTTTGAGGAGGCCTCGACCGCACGACGGCAACGTTATGTGGATTCGCTCTGCCCTAACCAAAAAAGCAATATCAGGTACAAGAATGACAAGCCCGCATATTTCAGTTGAAGATGTTCCGCTCAATACGTTTCACAAACTACTCACCCTGCGCTCGGGTGGGGGATCGTTCGTTGATGGCTACGTCCTGAGCATTATTGGTGTGGCCCTTGCCTCTATTTCAGGATCCTTGGCACTGACCAGCTTTTGGCAGGGCATGATCGCCGCTTCGGCGCTGATCGGTATCTTCTTCGGTGGCTTCCTCGGCGGCTGGCTCACCGACCGGTTGGGCCGAAAGCGCTTGTTCTTCGTCGGCCCGATCCTGTTCGTAGTGGCTTCCGTTGCCCAGTACTGGGCAGATACAGCGTTGGCTATCTTCCTGCTGAGGTTAATGATCGGTATTGCCGTCGGTATCGAGTACCCGGTTGCCACCTCGCTGCTCGTCGAGTTCATGCCCAGGAAGTACCGTGGCCCTCGCCTGGCCATGCTGACGATCCTCTGGTTTGCAGGGGCTGCATGCGCATACATGGTGGGCGAAGTGATCTTGAGATTCGGTGGTGATGATGCCTGGCGCTGGGTGCTGGCGAGCTCGGCGATCATTGGCCTTGGTTTGTTCCTGGTACGGCTGGGCACGCCAGAATCACCCCGCTGGTTGTTGAGCAAAGGCCGGGGCGCAGAGGCCGAGGCCATCATCAAACAAGTCTATGGTGATGATTTCTCGCTGAAGAACCTGCCCGAACAGGATAGCCAGTACAAAGTTACCATCTGGAACCTGCTGTACGCCGGCTATGGCGCCAGGATGCTGTTCGTCATCGTTTTCTGGACCTGCTGCATCATTCCGCTTTTTGCTGTTTACGCCTTCGCGCCGAAGGTTCTGGGGGCGATGAATGTCAGCGGCGACAGCGCTTCGATCGGCTCCGTACTGATTACCTTGTTCTTCGTGGTTGGCTGCATCATCGCCACAAAGATCATCAACCGGATCGGCCGCCGAAGCATGCTCCTCTACAGCTTCCTGTTTTCAGGGCTAGCCTTGCTATGCCTGGGTGCCTTCCACGCCAGTGCCGGTATCTGGATCCTGCTGTTCTTTGCTGTCTATGCCTTGTTCATCGGCGGCGCACAAGTACTCACCCTGGTGTACCCCAACGAAATATTCCCGACTGAGATTCGCGCATTCGCAGTTGGCGTAGGTACATCGTTTTCGCGCATCGGAGCGGCAATCGGAACCTATCTGGTACCCATTTCACTCGACGTGCTCGGCATCGGCCAAACCATGTATGTGGCTGCAGCCATCACGTTGGTAGGGCTGCTGCTGTCCTGGATGCTGGCCCCGGAAACCCGTTCGCTCAACCTTCAGCAGGCAGCCTCTCTAGGTTGATCCAAACACCCCGCGCTGACCGGGTCAGCGCTGACTAACAGTGATAGTGACTGGAGCGATATCAATGAAATTCGAAGGCATCTACACCCCGGCAATCACTCCGCTGGCTGCGGACGGTTCGATCGACAAGGCGGCGTTCGCCGACGTGCTCGATTACCTGGTCGAATCGAAAATCCACGGCGTGATCATCGGTGGCTCCACCGGCGAGTACTACGCCCACACCGCGCAAGAGCGTATCGAACTGGCCGCCCAGGCCAAGGACGTGCTCAACGGCCGCCTGCCGCTGATCATCGGCACCGGCGCGATCCGCACCGAAGACTCGGTGGCGTTCGCCAAGCACGCCAAGGAAATCAAAGCCGATGCGCTGCTGGTGGGCACCCCGCCGTACGCGCTGCCGACCCAGCAGGAAATCGCCCTGCACGTCAAAGCGGTCGACGCTGCCGCCGGCCTGCCGATCATGCTCTACAACTACCCAGGCCGCATGAGCGTGAGCATGGGCGAAGCGTTCTTCGATGCGGTCGCCGATGTGAAAAACATCGTCGCCATCAAGGAAAGCTCTGGCGACATGGCCCAACTGCACCGCCTGGCCATCCAGCGCCCGAATATCCAGCTGTCGTGCGGCTGGGACGACCAGGCCCTGGAGTTCTTCGCCTGGGGCGCCCAAAGCTGGGTGTGCGCCGGCTCCAACTTCATCCCGCGGGAGCACGTGGCCCTGTTCGAGGCCTGCGTGGTCGAGAAAGACTTCGACAAAGGCCGCCGCATCATGAGCGCCATGATGCCGCTGATGGACTTCCTGGAAGGTGGCAAGTTCGTCCAGTCGATCAAGTACGGCGTGGCCCTGAACGGCCTGAGCACCGGTGGCGTGCGCAAGCCGCTGTCCGAGCTGGACGCTGCCGAGAAGCAGGCACTCGAGCGCGTGGTCACTGAACTCAAGCGCAACATCGCCCAGATCACCGGAGGTGCCTGAAAATGGCTGAATTACTGAGCAAGGCACAGTACGCGGCCATCGCCGCCGACCTGCAACTGCGTACCCAGGCGTTCATCGACGGTGAATTCCGCGATGCTGTCTCGGGCCGCACCTTCGTCACCACCAACCCGGCCACCGGCAAGCAACTGGCCGAAGTCGCCGCTTGCGACGTGCAGGATGTCGACCTTGCCGTGGCAGCAGCCAAGCGCGTGTTCGAAGACGGTTCGTGGTCCAAGCTGCAACCGGGTGAGCGCAAGCACATCCTGCTGAAGTTCGCCCAGTTGCTGGAAGACCACAGCCATGAGCTGGCGGTACTGGAAGCGTTGGACAGCGGCAAGCCGGTCAGTGAATGCCAGAACGTCGACGTGCCGGAAACCATCCACACCATCCGCTGGCACGCCGAGCTGATCGACAAGATCTACGACAGCACCGCGCCGACCGGCAACGCTGCCGTGACCATGGTGGTGCGTGAAGCCATCGGTGTGGTCGGCCTGGTGCTGCCCTGGAACTTCCCGCTGCTGATGCTGGCCTGGAAGATCGCCCCGTCGCTGGCCGCCGGGTGCTCGATCGTGGTCAAGCCCGCCAAGGAAACCACCCTCAGCGCCCTGCGCGTGGCCGAACTGGCCCACCAGGCTGGCGTACCGGCGGGTGTGTTCAACCTGGTGCCTGGCGGTGGCCGTGAAGTGGGCGAAGCCATCGGCCGCCACATGGACATCCCGATGGTCAGCTTCACCGGCTCCACCGACACCGGCCGCCTGTTCCTGAAATACGCCGCCGAGTCCAACCTCAAGCGCATTGTCCTGGAGCTGGGGGGCAAGAACCCGGCCGTGGTCATGAATGACTGCGAAGACCTGGACGAAGTGGCCCAGTTCATCACCGCCGGTGCGTTCTGGAACATGGGCGAGAATTGCTCGGCCTCTTCGCGCCTGATCGTGCACAAGGACGTCAAGGACGAGCTGCTGACCCTGATTGGCAAGCACTTGAAGGACTGGAAGCTGGGCGACCCGCTCGACCCGGAAAACCGCCTGGGCGCGATGGTCAGCAAATCGCACTTCGAGAAGGTGAAGTCTTACCTGGAATATGCCGCCGAGCAGAAGCTCAACGTGGTGCAGGGCGGTGAGACCGAGGAAGGCGTGTTCGTGCAGCCGACCATCGTCGACGGGGTTACGCCTGATAACCGGTTGTTCGTCGAGGAAATCTTCGGCCCAGTGTTGAGCGTAACGTTGTTCGAGACCATTGACGAAGCGATCGAGCTGGCCAACGACACCGTCTACGGCCTGGCCGCTTCGGCCTACACCGGCAGCCTGCGCAATGCCTTGCGCCTGTCGCGGGAAATCCGCGCGGGGGTGGTGACGGTGAACTGCTTTGGCGAGGGCGATGCGTCGACGCCGTTCGGTGGCTACAAAGAGTCCGGCTTTGGTGGGCGTGACAAGTCCATCTGGGCCCATGACCAGTACACGGAGTTGAAGACCATCTGGATCAACGCTGCGTGAGCTGGTCGCGGCTTCAGGCCGCTGTCTGGCGCTGGGCCACATGGTGCCGGAGCTTGTCGAACACCCAGTTGTACACCACGGTGTAGGGCAGGATGATCACAAAGAAGCCCAGCTCGACCATGAACGCCTGCAGCAGCGAAATATCCAGCATCCAGGCCGCCACAGGCAGGCACCACACCACCAACCCCGCCTCGAAGCCCAGGCCATGCACCACGCGCGCCCGGGCTTTCCAGTGAACCCGCTCGGTCTGCACAAAGCGGTCGACCACTGCGTTGTAGACCATGTTCCACACCATGGCGATTACCGACAAGGTGACCGCCAGTGTGCCCGCGGTGGCCAAAGACTTACCCAGCACCCAGGACAACAGCGGTGCGCACAGCAGCACGGCGAACACTTCATAACCCACCGCATGGACCATACGCTCGGTGAAAGAGACCTTTTTCATTACTAATTCCATCGATTGCTTAAGACGTGCTTTCTATTTTCTTTGATAGAACAGATACTCGCGACATAGCACCCATCGATTTTATCAATACCTATGCGCTACTCACCGGAAGCCCTGCTTGCCTTTGTGGAAGCTGCCTCACTCGGCTCGTTTTCTGCGGCGGCGCGCAAACTCAAGAAAAGCCAGTCCACCGTCAGCATCGCCATTGCCAATTTCGAGGCCGATATCGGCTGCACTCTGTTCGACCGAGGAGGCCGCCACCCCACGCTCAATGCCGCAGGCCGACAGGTGTTGCCGCACGTCGAAGCGATCCTCGATGCCAGCGCCGGGCTCGACGCCCTGGCGCTGAGGTTGGGCGAGCATGTTGAAGCGCTGGTCTCGGTGGTGATGTCGGACAGCTACAGCGTCACGTTCCAAAGTGCGGTCATGGCCGGCTTCGCCGACCGCTACCCGCACACCGAACTGCGCTGCGGCCCGTCTGAAGACGCTGATGTGATCGAGCTGGTGCAACTGGACATGGCCCAGATCGGCATACTGGCCGCACAGCCCCACTACCCTGCCGACGTCGCCGTGGCGCGCCTGCCTGAACAGGCGGAGTTTTGCGTGTATGTCAGCGCCGACCACCCGCTGGCGGCACTGCGCACGGTGCAGCGCCAGCAGCTGGAGAGCGTGCGCCAGCTGTACATCAAGACGTACGCCCCCAGCTTGCATCACGACCGCGGCCAAGCCTGGTCGGCACCGGATTACCTGACCTTGCTGGAGTTCGCCGACCGTGGTTTTGGCTGGGCAGAACTGCCCAAAGCGCTGGTCACCCGCTTTGGCAGCGGCCTGGTGCAATTGCAGGTGGCCGGTTACCCGCGGCGGGTCGACATGGATATCGCCTGGTCACGCCGCCGCGCCCTCGGCCCGGCCGGGCAGTGGCTGGTACAGCAGTTGCTGGGCCGATAGGCCGCCGCCACAGAACCCCAGCGGAATAATTGCCCGACCCCGTGCACCCACGCGCAACAAGCAGTACACCCACCGACAAGTCAGCCGTCCCCCTCCCCCCGTAGCCTGTCACCACGCGCCGAGCTCTGCGGCACGCACCCAAAGCACAACAAGAAACGTTGGTGACCCATGAAAACAGTAGATCCGATCACCCTTGCGGTTGTCCGGGGTGCGCTGGAGACAGCGCAGCGGGAAATGACCTTGACCCTGGAAAAGACTGGCCGCTCCAGTGTGTTCAACCTGGCCCACGACTACTCGAACTCGCTGTTCGACCACCTCCCCGAAATGATCCTGCAAGGCCAGGACATCCCCATCCATCTGGGTTCGCTGATCCCCGCGATGAAGTGCGTGGCCGAATTCTTCGGTGACGACATCGCCGAAGGTGACGTGATCTACCACAACGACCCGGCGTACAAGGGCAGCCACATCCTCGACTGCTGCATGTACAAGCCGGTGTACTACCAGGGCGAGCTGGTGTTCTGGACCGTGTGCAAGGGCCACCTGACCGACATCGGTGGGCCGGTACCCGCTGGCTACAACCCGGACGCCAAAGAGATCTACGCCGAGGGCCTGCGCATCCCGCCCGTCAAACTGTGGGAAAAGGGCAAGCGCCGGGAAGACGTGATCAACTTCATGCTCACCAACATGCGCGCCCGCCCGTACCAGGAAGGCGACCTCAATGCCCAGTACGGGGCCTGCAAAGTCGGTGAACGGCACTTGCTCGACTTGCTCGACAAGTACGGCGTCGAGCAAGTACGCGCCTGCATCGCCGAGCTGAAGAACATGGCCGACCGCCACATGCGCGCCCTGCTGCGCGACGTGCCGGACGGCCAGTACAGCGGCACCGCCGTGCTCGAAGACTCCGGCCACGGCCTGGGCGAGCTGGCCATCACCGCCCATGTCGAGATCCGTGGCGACCAAGCCCACGTGCGTATCGAAAGCCCACCGCAGGTGCCTTACTTCATCAACTCCTACGAGGGCAACTCGGTTTCCGGCGTGTACCTTGGGCTGATGATGTTCGCCCAGGTCGCACCGCCCTACAACGAGGGCCTGTATCGCTGCGTCACGGTCGATGTCGGCGCCAAGGGCACCCTGTGCAACGCCCAGGAGCCGGCACCGCACGTCAACTGCACCACCACCCCGATGGAAACCCTGGCCGATGCCGTGCGCACGGCGCTGGAGCAAGCCTCGCCGCAGCGGGTCACCGCCTCGTGGGGCCATACCAGCGGCATCAACATTGCCGGCCACGACCCGCGCCATGGCAACAGCGAGTACGTCACCATGGTACTGGCCTCGATCATTGCCGGCGCCGGCGCCAACAAAGTCATGGATGGCTGGCACGCATGCGGGCCGTTGTGCTGCTTTGGCGCGCTGATGAGCGGCGACATCGAGTTGCTCGAGCACGCCTACCCGGTGCTTATCCACCGCTACAGCCTGATGGCCGACAGTGGCGGTGCCGGTGAGTTTCGCGGCGGTTCCGGCACCCGCCTGGAGATCGAACCGCTGCAACACGCGATGACCGTGGTCGGCTTCGGCGAAGGCCGCCAACTGCCCACGGCCGGCGCAGCCGGAGCACGCAATGGCCTGCTCGCACCCAAGCTCGGCCGGTTGATCCACCAGCACGCTGATGGCACGCAAGACCACTACACCCAGAACCCCATGCTCACCCTGCAGCCCGGCGAGCGGATCATCAACATCAACCCTGGCGGTGGTGGCTACGGCGACCCGTTGCGCCGCCCGGTAGCTGCCGTGCTGCAAGACCTGCGCAACGGCCTGGTGTCGCCACAGGGCGCAGCCCTGGACTACGCAGTGATCGTCGATGCCGACGGCCAGCTCGACGAAACCGCCACCCGCCTTGCCCGCGACCTGCACTGACCGGAGACCCATCATGCGCAATCAATATCGCCTGGGCATCGACGCCGGCGGCACCTTTACCGACTTCATCCTGGCTGACCGCGACGGTGGCGTGCAGCTGTTCAAAGCCCCATCCACGCCGCAGGATGGCACCCTGGCCATTCGCGCCGGCCTGGCGCAGATCGCCGACGCCACCGGCCGCACGCCGGCCGAGATCATCGCCAACTGCGACCTGTGCATCAACGGCACCACGGTCGCCCTCAACGCCCTGATCGAGCGCACCGGGGTCAAGGTCGGCCTGCTGTGCACCGAGGGCCACGAAGACAGCCTGGAGATCCGCCTCGGCCACAAGGAAGAGGGCCACCGCTATGACGCCCACTACCCGCCGGCGCACATGCTTGCCCCGCGTCACCTGCGCCGTCCCATCGGCGGCCGGATCCTCGGTGATGGCCGCGAACACACCCCGCTGGACGAACGCGCGGTACACGAGGCCATCGATTACTTGCGTGCCGAAGGCGTGCAAGCGGTGGCCATCTCCTTCCTCTGGTCGGTGCGCAACCCCAGCCATGAGCAGCGCGCCGCCGAGCTGGTACGGGCGGCGCTGCCCGGGGTGTTCGTCTGCACAGGCGTTGAAGTGTTCCCGCAAATCCGCGAATACACCCGTACCTCCACCACCGTGGTCAACGCCTACCTGAGCCCGGTGATGGCGCGTTACGTGGCACGCATCGACAGCCTGTTCGAGGAACTGGGCGCGCAGCAACCGGTACGCTACTTCCAGTCCAACGGCGGCCTGGCACCCGGCCACCTAATGCGTGAGCGTGCGGTCAACGCGATCAACTCGGGGCCTGCCTCGGCGCCCCAGGCCGGGCTCGCGGTAGCGCGCCCGTTCGGCATCGACAACGTCATCACCGTGGACATGGGGGGCACCTCGTTCGACATTACCCTGACCAACGCCGGGCGCACCAATTTCAGCAAGGATGTGGACTTTCTACGCCAGCGTATCGGCGTGCCGATGATCCAGGTGGAAACCCTGGGCGCCGGCGGTGGCTCCATCGCCCACCTCGACGAATTCGGCATGCTCCAGGTCGGCCCACGCAGCGCTGGCGCCACGCCCGGCCCGGTGTGCTATGGCAAAGGCGGCACTGAACCCACCGTCACCGATGCCAACCTGGCCCTGGGTTACCTGCCCGACGGCGCATTGCTCGGTGGCAGCATTCGCTTGAACCGCCAGGCGGCGCTGGACGCCATCCGCATCAAGGTCGCCGAGCCGCTGGGCATCAGCGTGGAACGCGCCGCGTTTGGCATTACCACCCTGGTCAACCTGAACATGGTCAACGGTATCCGCCGGGTGTCCATCGAACGCGGCCACGACCCTCGCGACTTCGCCCTGATCGGGGCGGGCGGCGCGGCGGGCATGCACGTGGTGCGCCTGGCCGAAGAAATCGGCATGCACACCGTGCTGATCCCCAAGGTGGCCTCAGGGCTGTGCGCCTTCGGCCAGATCCTCTCGGATGTGCGTTATGACCAGCTGACCAGCCTGTCGATGCGCCTGGACGCGCAGGACGCTGACCTGGCGCAGCTCAACCATGCCCTCGCCGAGCTGCGCCAGCAAGGCCTGGCGAACCTGCGCGAAGACGGTTTCGGCGACCAGGCCAGCAGTTGCCACTACACCCTGGAAATGCGCTACCGAGGGCAGATCCACGAATGCAGCGTGCAGCTGGAACGCCACGCCCTGGACAGCAACGGGCTGGCAGCGCTGATCGAGGCTTTCCACGTACGCCACCAGACGCTCTATTCGTACAGCGAGCCAGAGAGCCCGGTAGAGCTGGTCAACCTGGAGTGCTCGGTCATCGGTCACCTGCCCCGCCCGCCACAGCCAACGCTGCAAGGGCCGGCCCAGCCACCGGCCGCAGCCCCGGACAGCGAGCGCCCGATGCTGTTCAGTGCCGATGGTGAGTGGCAACGCACGCCGGTGTTCAACGGTAACCGCCTGCTGCCTGGGCAGACCGTGCAGGGACCCTGTGTGATCGAGGAGGACACCACCAACATCGTCGTGCCGCCAGGCTGGCAAGCCTGCCTGGAGCCGTCTGCCACCTACCGGGTGACACGCGGCGCTTGATCTGAAGGTCGGCACGCGCCGATCATGGGCGTGATACCTGCCCGGCCGCTTTGCGCAGCCGGGCTTTTTTGCACAATAACAAGAGCTGCTTGAGTAGCTTGCCTGCAGTTCCTTTTTTCAATGCTGCCCTCTTTGAAAAAGGACCCACCATGCCCACAGAACTCTCGACCCACGGCTGGGCGCAGCCCGAACGCCAGGCACGCTGGGCCGAAGCGATCAGTGATACGTACTTCCCGTTGAGCCTGGAATTTGCCGCCGAACAGCCATTCGACGGCCACTTGCAGCGCTGGAGCACGCCCACCACCCCGCTCAGCCTGTCACGCCTGCGCTCCAGCCAGCTCGGCTATTCACGCAACAAGGCGCACATCGGCCAGGACTCTGACGCGTTCTACCTGGTTACCGTCCCTAGCCGCAGCGAGGTGCATTTCGAGCAGGATGGCCACCAACTGAGCTGCCGCCCTGGCGGTTTTATCGTCGAGCGCGGCGACGCCCCTTACCGCTTCCACTACCGCGCGGACAATGACCTGTGGGTACTGAAGCTGCCGGAGCGTGCGCTGAAGGCGAACCTGCTCGGGCACAGGCGCTACACCCGCCACTGCTTCGACGCCAGCCAAGGTTTGGGGCGCATCTTCGTCGAGCAGCTGGACCTCTGCGCGCGCCACTTCGACGCCAGCCCCGCAGCGGCACGCCACCTGCTGCTGGAGCAAGCAAGTGCGACTCTGCTGCTGGCCCTGCAACAGGATGAGCGCGTGCTGGGCAGCGAAGGCTCCAACCTCAGCACGCTGCACCTGACCCGGGTCGAGCGTTATGTACTGCAAAACCTCGGCGACCCCGACCTGTCACCGCAAGCCATCGCCAATGCCTGCGGCCTGTCACTGCGCTACCTGCACAAGCTATTCTCGATCACGCCCTACACCCTCGGCGAATGGGTGCGCCAACAGCGCCTGGAGGCGGTGTATCAGCAACTGCGCGACCCGCACTGCCACCAGGCGATCGGCGAGCTGGCGTTTCGCTGGGGCTTCACCGACCAGGCCCAGTTCACCCGCGCCTTTCGCCAACGCTATGGCTGTACCGCACGCGAGGTGCGCGCGGTGCGCACGCACTGAATGCAGCGGCGCAAGGATGCGCCGGCTTCAGCCGCCAACAGGGGTATCGACCAGCTTCCAGCTGTCGTCGGGGTCGAAGCGCTTCATGGCCTTGGCGAGCTTCTCTCCTTCTGGCCCCAGGTCCTTTTCGAAGACCTGCCCGTCGTGGCTGATCATGAAACTCATCACCCCGCTGTCGTCATATTTGGCAGGCCAGGCAACCAGGGCGAAACCACGGCTCATCTGGTTGCCGATCAGGTAGCTGTAGGCGCCCCCGGGCGCTGACGGGCCTTGTGCAGCGAGGATGCGGAAACGGTAGCCGTACCAGTCATCACCGACCACATCCCGGCCGAACAGTGGCCCCAATGGGCTGACCTGGCCATCGCCGGCATCTTCCCAGTACAGGCCGTCGTGCTTGCCGGGCGTACTGAGGATCTTCTGTGCATACTCGAGCGCACCGTTGCCATTGCGGTCCTGCGAGGCGTAATCGAGCTGCGCGTCGTGGTAGGCCAGCACCGACTGCAACGCCGCCAGCTCGTTGCGGCCGATGCGCCTGGCGCGGATTTCGGCGCTGCCGGCCTTGAGGTCGAAACGCCAACCGCGGCTGCCTTGGATGATGGGAATGGGCAGTGTCCATCGTTCGTGCCCCACTGCCAGGATGGCCTGGTGCTCATGGGGCCTTTCAACGCGGTGCGCTTCGCGGTACTGCTGCAAGAACGCATCCACGTCGCTGCGCTGTACGCCGCCGCTGGGGATATAGGTTCGCCAGTCATCCCCCAACAACTGTGCCAGGCGTGTCTCGTCGGCGTGCTCCTTGCCCAGCGCTGCAACAAAGGCTTCGGCGGCCTTTTCGGGCGTCGGGAAGGCCTCCTGCGCCGTCACCAGGCACGAGCCCGCCATCCCTGCGACCAACAACCAACAACGGGCACAGGCAACCCACCCTGATCGACGGTTCATCGACGGCCTCCTCCACCACGGCGCATGGGCGCACTGGGCCTGGAAATCTGATGCCCGGCGGCTCGCGCAGTGTGCGGCCGCTGGGCAAACGACTGGCTGATGCGACCTCGGTCGGCCTGCGCACGGGTGCTCGATGGCGAGCGCACGCCATCGAAGGCGTTATTGCGGGCACGGCCAGCGCTGTTGGCCGGCCGCGCTTGCGCCACCTGCTGCCTGGCCTGCAGGTTGTCACGGCTACTGCCCGCCTGCGCTCGGCGCTCGGCAGGCCGTGGGGTGTTCGCCTGCGCCTCGCGCACCCGGTCGCGCGCCTCGCGGTTGCTGGTGGCAGGCCGTTCGATGCCTGCCCTGTCCATCGAGGCGCGCGCCTTGTCCCGTGCCTGGGCACGCTGGGCGTCGTCACCCCGGAAGGCGGTGCGCTGCGCGGCGCCGTCCAGTTGCCGGCCATATTGCTGACGGCTGCGTGCATCGCGGTATGGCACGCCTTCGCGATTTACCGCATTGTGCTGCCACTTGTTCTGGTTGTTGCTGATGCGGTTGTTGACGTTGATGTTGTTGTAGCGATTGACGTCGATATCGATGTCGTTGTGGCCCCAGTCGCAATTGCCCCACAGCGAACTGACAATCGCAACGCCGGTACCGAACGCCAGCCCCGCCACCAGTGCGGAGCCTGCGTAATACATCGGCGGCGGCGGGTAATACACCGGTGGTGAGGCCGGGTAGGCCCAGGTGCCGTAGACGGTGGTCGGGTTGTAGCTGGGCACGTACACCACCTGCGGTTCGGCGGGCTCGATGATGATGGTGGTCGGCGCGCTGCTGGCCGGAGCACTGGCCTTGGGCGCCGGTGCCGCCTGCACAGTCACCTGCTGGTACTGGTTGCTCTGCAGGTTACCGGCAGCCTGGGCCTGGTGACGCAGGCGCTGCACGCCATTCATGACATCGTCGGGTTGCGCGAGGAAGGCATCGCCCAGACGCTGGACCCAGACTGGGTCCTGGCCGAGGGTTGCCAGCACCTGCGGGAAGGCGACCAGCGCCTGCACACTCGGGTCCCAGGCCTGGTTGGCCACTTGCTTGACCGCAGCGTCGCCAGTGGCCTTAGGGTTGGCCTTGGACCAGGCCACCGCCTCGGCCACTTGCCCGGGGTAGGTCGCCGCCATCAGTACCTGCGCCAGCAGCGCATCCGGGTAAAGGGCAAGGGGCGCCAGCATCTGGTCCAGTTGCTCCTGGGTGAACACCGCCTCCTTGGCGGCGACTGCGGCGGTTTGCGGCGCCGCAGCATCCTCGGCCTTGACCAGCCCCGGTACGCCTTGCAGGCACAGCACCGCCGACAAGACCCCGAACAATGGCATGCGCATGACTTATCCCTATGTGGTCGAACCGCGTGGGTTAACGGTAGCAAAGCTCAGCCGTATTGCCCGCCAGAAGGTGCTGTCGATAGTCACTATCGAGCAAGGCAATTTCTACTGATCGAGGATGCCCAATAACCTTGCTCCATCGCTTCGATCCCTGCGCCCCCCAAACTCTGGAGCTGCTCGATGAAAACCTCGGCCCGCCTGTTGCTCACTGCCCTGATTGCCACCGCCATGACCGTGTTGAGCGGCTGCGCCAGCCACCCTGAACTGCGCGCCTACACCGCCGAGGAAACCCGGCAGTTGCAACTCGAAGCGTTGCAACGCCAGGGCCTTTCCCTGGACGAATACGAACAACGGCGGTTGGTCATCCAGCGCGCTGGCAGCGATCAAGTGGTGACAGAGGTTGCCGAACGCTCCTCCTCCAGCCAAGGCTAGGCCCGGCCACGTTCAGTGCGCGCGAAAATTCCAGATGATTTCCACCACCCGCGACGCCAGAACCAGGTACAGCAAACACAGCGCAACCTGCAGCGCCGTGTGATACGGCAGCTTGGCCAAGCGATGCAGCGTATCGCTGACATTCAACAGCAGCAGCAATGCCGACACGATGATCAACCCCCAGCCGGTCACGCTCGGTACCCACAGCCCGAGGAACACGGGGTCGCTGTTGTGCAGGGCATCCGTACCGGCGGCAAACAGCAGGCCGCAGACCAACAGGTTCTTGAAATTGTCAAAAACCTTGGTGCTCAGGTCCGCATCCAGCAGGTCGAGGTATTTCCGCCACAGTCTGCGCATGGCCTGGGCCTTGGAGTGGAAAGTGTTCAGGCAATTCTAGAAGAGAATGTGCGACGCTCGGGCGTAAACGCACGATCAGCGCTAGCCCTGCCGCCTGGGTGGCGCGCCGAACGGTTTGCACCCTTGGCCAACACGGGTATCCTTGGGCGCTCTACAGCAAGCCTTCCAGGACGGTGACCATGACCAGGCCCATTCTGTTGCTGAGCGCAGCGCTGCTGTTCAGCGCCGCGTTGCAGGCCCAGCAGATACAGCGCCAATTGGGCGATTTCGACTTCAAACTTGGCACTACGCCGACGCGCAGCATGGCCCAGGGGCTTATTTCGCCGAGCGCCGTGGGGGCCTTTCATGGCGGCCTCGACCTCAGCCACCTCAACGGCTGGTACTTGGGGCAATACGCCCCGAGCATGGGCCTGTCGCCCGACTCCACCCTGCGCCTGGACAGCTACATGGGCTACCAGCACCACTTCGACAGCACCCTGGGCTATGAAGTGGGGTTGATCCACTACAGCCAACCCAACCTCTCAGGCCCTGACAGCTACGCCGTCTACGGGGGCATCTCGGTATACGGCAGCCGTTTTGGTGGCGCGTTGCGTGACAACCCCGACAACCGCACCAGCACCCTGTTCGCCGACCTCGGTCAACTGCCCCTGCTCGACGCCGACTTTACCGTCAAGCTGGCCCATCATCGTTTGGGCACGCCGTTCACGATTGGCGATGGCAGCCAGGTCAGCGCGTTTTCCGACTGGTCGCTGGAGCTGTCGCGGCCTTGGCTGGGCATCGACCTCAATTTGATCTACAGCAACTCCAACCTCAGCGGTTCCGGTTGCGATGCCTATGCCGGTATCAATGCGTATTGCGAGAGTGTGGTCACGTTCAAGGCGCAGCGCAGTTTCTTCTAGCCTGAGGCGCTGATCAGTCCGTTGCCGCCACGGCCTCGATTTCCATGAACATCCCGTCCAGCGCCAAGCGCGGTAGCGGTATCTTGGCCGGCGATATACAGCAACTCGCACGGGGGAAGAAAGGCCCGAGTATCAGACCTCGCGTTAGCTTGAGGTCAAGAACGCCGTAAGACTTTTCTGATAGCGAAGTCGGAGCATTGAACCACGTGTGTGTTTTCAGCGAGGTCTGTCAGCCGCTAGATTGCAAGACCCGGCACGGAGGCCAGCCTGCAACAAGGAAAGCGACAATGACCAAGCATCATTTTCAACTCGCCTACACCATCAACCCACGGCATGAAGGCGATGAGGACGAAGCCGCGAGCGCACGCCTGCATCTGCGCAAAATCGGCTGGGATACCGTTGAGCACATTGAAACCACGTTGTTGGGTGTGGTTCACCTCTACCATGCGACGACGGCGGACCGGATCGACGAGGCCGAGAAGCAGATACGCGACCGCATCCACGAAGAGCTCAAGAGCTTGCGTGTGCTGTCGCGCGTCAGGTTTCACGGCTGCTTGATGGTGGATGGCCTGGGCCAGGCCATCCGGTTCAGCATCCTGCCCTGAGGCGTTGACGGTGGCCGCATCAGGCGCCCCCGCGCCTGATGCTCTGGCTATTACTTTTCCTGCAATACCGCCCTGCCCTTCACTGCGCGCGGCCCGCGCCAAGCCCAGAACAGCAAGCCTGGCAACGGTGCATAGACCACGAATACGACCCATAGCATCTTGCGCTCGGCGCGCCGGTCACTGCCGATGATGTGCCAGATGGCCCAGATTTCCAGAAGAATCACGACGGCTGCGAGGATGATCCAGATCGTTCCGATTTCCATGAGCGCTCTCCCATTGGCGTGTAATGCGTTGGGCTGTGGCAGGCGCTGAGGGTTCAATTTGGTTAGAAGGTACGCCGTCAGGGTTTCGGCGCCTATGAGATCGAGCGCCGCCCGCGCGGCGCTTCGCGGGGCAAGCCCGCTCCCACTGTCTACCTTCGGCCAATTATGCCTGTGACATCTTCACTGTCCGCCTCGTATGTTCGACTCGATATCGAGCCGGTGCATCGTTCGGATCCCCTTAAGCTCATGCCATGCACCAAGGCTTGCAGTGGAGATCTCACTGACAAAACTGGCCGGAGGTGGACAGTGGGAGCGGGCTTGCCCCGCGAAGCGCCGCGCGGGCGGCGCTCGATCTCATAGGCGCTGGAAAATTCAAGCCATGCACTCCCCCCGCCCAATTGCCTGAACACGACCTCAAATACGACACCCCCACCCCGGAGATTGTCTTTCCCCCTGCCACCGAGCACACTCCCCAGGCCAGCCAGGAAGCGGAGTCCAGAGTGCCCACCCCACGTCAGTTCAGCAAAAAGACCAGCACCAGCAACATGCTGCGGCTCAAGTCCACCACCGCAAATGCCCAAGCGCCCTATCGGGTCGACTTCGTATTGCTGGAACACTTCTCCATGGCCAGCTTCACCGTGGCCATGGATGTGCTGGTCACCGCCAACCTGCTGCGCACCGACAGCTTCCAGTTCACCCCGCTGTCGCTGGACGGTGACCGGGTGTTGAGCGACCTGGGGCTGGAGTTGGTGGCCAGCGACCTGTCGGCCGAAGCACTGCGCGAGCTGGACCTGCTGATCATCTGCGGCGGCCTGCGCACGCCGCTCAGGTACCCTGAACTCGACCGACTGCTGCACGACTGCGCAGCCCACGGCATGGCCCTGGGCGGCCTGTGGAACGGCGCCTGGTTCCTCGGCCGCGCGGGCGTGCTGGATGACTATGGCTGCAGCATCCACCCCGAGCAACGCGCCAGCCTCTCGGAGCGCAGCCCGCAAACCCGCATCACCCCGGCCAGTTTCACCCTCGACCGTGACCGCCTCAGCGCCGCCAGCCCCAATGGCGCCATGGAGCTGATGCTCGGCCTGGTTCGCAGGCTCTACGGCGACGGCCTGGCCGAAGGCGTCGAAGAAATCCTGTCGTTCTCGGGCGCGCGCTATCGCCAGGTCGGCCCGGGGGCGAAAAAGTCCATGAGCCTGCACATGCGCACCATCGTCGAGCTGATGGAGAACAACCTCGAAGAAACCCTCAGCCTCGATCAGCTGGCCGCCTACAGCGGGCGCTCGCGGCGCCAGATCGACCGCTTGTTCCAGGCCCAACTGGGCACCTCGCCGCGGCGCTACTACATGGAATTGCGCATCACCAAGAGCCGCCGCCTGCTGCAGTACTCCGACCTGTCGGTGATGGACGTGGCAGTGGCCTGCGGGTTCGTTTCGGTGTCGCACTTCAGCAAGTGCTACGCCGCATACTTCGGCTACCCGCCGTCACGCGAGCAACGGCTGGGCGAATGACACCGCTCAGGCGCGGATGTAGCGAATGACCGCGTCACCGATCATGGTCTTGTGGCGCTGCTTGATGGCTTCGTCGGCGAGGTCTATCTGGAAGATCTCGCCGAAGGTGTGGCGGTTCGACACCCGGTAGAAACAGAACGAGCTCATCAGCATGTGCAGGTCGATGACCTCGATACCGGCACGGAACACGCCTTCCTGCTCGCCCCGGCGCAGGGTACTGCCAAGGGCTTCGAGCACCAGGCTGCTCATTTCGCGAATGACCGGCGACTGTTTGACGTACTCGCCGTAGTGAATGTTCTCGGTGCAGATGATGCGCACGAAATCGACATTGCGGTCGTGGTGATCGAAGGTGAACTCCACCAGACGGCGGATCGCCTGCTCGGCCGGCAGCGACTCCAGGTCCAGGCTTTGCTCGGTCTTGCGGATATCACCGTAGAGTTTGACCAGGCACTCGACGTACAACTGCTCCTTGCTGCCGAAGTAGTAGTAGATCATGCGTTTGGAGGTGGCGGTGCGCTCGGCGATGGCATCGACGCGCGCGCCGGCCAGGCCCTGCTGGACGAACTCGTTGATGGCGGCCTGAAGGATATCCTCGCGCGTTTTCTCGGGGTTGTTCTTGCGCGACTTGCGCACCCCTTCGATCTCAGGCTGGCCGAGGCTGACTACGGAATCACTCATACCCACTCACAGGCTGTTTATTGGAATACAGTGATTATCCGTGAGCGCGGCCATGCAGGGAAGCACGCTGTTGGTCGGGTAGCCACGAAACGGCGTTGCAGGCAAACCGCCGACGGCGCTTGAAGTCACGCCCCGCAACCCGCTAGCCTGCGTTCCTCTGCCCTGGACGGACCCTGCCCCATGCAACCGCGTGACTTTGCCGCCTACCTGTTTCTGGCCATTGCCTGGGGATTTTCCTTTCTGGTCCTGCTCAAGGTGGTGCACGCCTTCGGCTGGGTCGGCGCGGTCAGCCTGCGGGCGCTGATTGCCGGCAGTACCCTGGCGATTCTGGCCGCCTTGCTCGGGCGCACCCTGCGCCTGCGCCCGCTGTTGAAACCGCTGCTGGTGATCGGCGCTACCACCGTGGCCGGGCAGTTGATCGGCATGTCCTATGCCACCCCGCGGATCGGTACGGCCATGGCGGCGATCTTCGTGGCCACCATCCCACTGTTCTCGATGATCATCGGCCGTGTCTGGGGGCTGGAGAAAATCACCTTGCAGGGCCTGGCGGGCCTGCTTCTGGGCTTCGTCGGTATCGCCATGCTGGTGGGGTTTCCGGCCCAGCCGGTCAGCGACGTGTTCATCCACGGCTGCATCGCTTCGCTGTTCGGTGCCTTGAGCGCCGCGTTCGGCAGCAACTACGCCAGCCTGCACCTGCGTGGCCAGGACCCGTGGACCGTCACCGGCGGCGCCTTCCTGGCCGGCGGCCTGCTGACCCTGCCCCTGCTGTGGGTGGTGCCGGTGCCCAGCGTGCCGCAAGCCAGCGACTGGCTGTACTTGATGATCAGCGGCGCGGTCATGAGCGCCACCACGTACGTGCTGTATTTCGGCCTGGTGGCGCGCATCGGCGCCACCCGTGCCCTCAGTGTCGAGTTCGTGGTGACGTTGGTCGCGGTACTGGTGGGCGCGCTGTTCCTCGACGAAGCCTTGAGCCTGCTGCAACTGGCGGGCGGCGCGGTGGTGCTGGTCGGCTGCCTGCTGGTGCTGGGCCTGCTGCCAGGGCGCAAACCGCGCCTGCCAAACTGAGCCCTCAGTCGCGCTGCGCGGTATTGCGCTCTACCGGAGGGGCCAGGTGCAGTACGCGGTTACGCCCGCCTTCGGCAAGCAGGTAACCACCTTTGCCATCGGCAACGATTGCCTGGGGCGCCTTGAGGAACGACAGCACCGTCTGGCGCGTGCCATCGGCGTCGATGCGCAGCAGGCGGGCGCGGTGCGTGTTGTCTTCGCTGATCCACAAGCCGCGCTGGTCGCAAAACAGGAAGGTCGGGTTGCGCAGGCCATCGACCACCACCGGGTCCTGGCCGTCCTCGGACAATGCGCGAACCTTGCCGTTGGCTTTCTCGGTATACAGCAGGCGGCCATCGTTGCAGCGGGTCAGGCCTTCGGTTTCGCTGAGCCCTGTGCGCAGCACATCCAGCTGGCCGCTGCGCCAGTCATAGCGCATCAACCGCCCATTGCCCTTGCGGTCTTCGATCGCATAGAGGTGATCGCCATCGTTCCACAACCCTTGCACGCTCTCGCCGTCGAACAGGTGGGTGACCTGGCCGTCGCGAGACAGGCTGACCGGCGCAAGGCCACCCTCCTGGCTGAAGACCCAGCCGCCCTCGGCCGCGACCATGCCGTCGGGCTTGGACAGGTTGTCGATCACCACCACGCGGTCACCCTGGGCAGTAATCTTGAGGATGCTGCCACGGCCGTCGTCCAGCTCGCGGCTGACCAGCAGGCTGCCGTCGGCCTGCGGCAACAACGACGCAGCCTTGGTCACGTCGCGGTGCAACACCTCGACATCCCAACCGCTGGCAGCCTGGACGGGGTAAAAACTCTGCCAGGCGAAGAAGCCCAGCGTGGCAGCGAGCAGGCTGGCGGTGGCGGTCAGGCCGATGCGGGTGCTGCGTTTGCGCAGGATGTGCGGCATGAAAAAGGGCTCCTCGAGAGTGCGGGATCCTAGCAAGGAGATGTGAAAAAAATGTCATGGCACACTGTATTTGCCGTGTAACGGGTGCTGAATCGTGAATCATAAAAATGATATAAAAATAACTAAACATTCTAACTAAATGGAATAAACAAATTGAAAGCCAAACGCCACCTCCTTAGTCTGGGCGCATCGATTGCCACCCCATTCAAGGAATACGCCTCATGCCCGTCCGTGCCTTCTCGCCCCTGCGTCGCCTGCTAATCGGCGGCCTGCTGGCCAGTGTCGCCAGCGCCCTGTTGCCTTGGTCCAATGCCCTGGCCGAAGACGCCAAGACCCTGCGTATTGGTTACCAGAAGTTCAACAGCATCAATATTCTCAAAGGCAGCGGCGCCCTGGAGAAAGCCCTCGCCCCGCAAGGCGTGACCGTCAGCTGGCACGAGTTCGCCGCAGGCCCGCAATTGCTCGAAGCCCTGAGCACCGGCGCCATCGACCTCGGCCACGCCGCTGACGCCCCGTCAGTATTTGCCCAGGCCGCCGGTAAACCGGTGGTCTACCTGGCCGCCGAACAACCCTACCCACGCGGTATCGGCCTGGTGGTACGCGAGCAAGACCACCTCACCAGCGTGCAGGACCTCAAAGGCAAGCGGGTAGCCACCGGCCGCGGCTGGAACGCCCAGTACCTGTTGGCCGTCGCGCTGGAGCAAGCCGGCCTGAGCTACCAGGACATCACCCCCGCCTACGTCAATAATGCCGCCGACGCAGTGGCGGCCCTGCAATCAGGCAGCGTCCAGGCCGTGACCCTGTGGGACCCGTTCCTCGCGGCGGCAGAAAGCCAGCCAGGGCTCAAGAACCTGCGCGACGGCAGCGGCCTGACCAACAACCGCACGTTCTACCTTTCCACTGCTGCGTTCGCCGACCAGCACCGCCCGCTGCTCAAGGCCTTCTTCGCCGAACTGGGCAAGGTCAGCCAATGGGCCAACGCCGAGCCTGCGCAAGTCGCCGCGCTGCTGGCGCCGCAGTTGGGGATCAAGGCCGACGTGCTGCAAGTGGCCAGCGAACGCCGTAACTACAACGCCGTCGCCATTACCCCGCAGATCGTCGCCGAACAGCAGAAGCTGGCCGACACCTTCCAGGGCCTGGGCCTGATTCCGCGCAAGTTGCAGGTAGCCGATGCGGTCTACCCGGCTTCCGTGCTGCCGTGACTGGAGACTGACCGCCATGCCCCGCCCCATCCGCTTCAACGCCTTCAGCATGAACGCCGCCAGCCACCAGTCCCCTGGCCTGTGGCGCCACCCGCGTAACACCAGCGTGGCCTTCAACCGCCTGGACTACTGGACCGACCTGGCCCGCCTGCTGGAGCGCGGCCTGTTCGATGCGCTGTTCATCGCCGATGTGCTGGGCATCTACGACGTCTATCAGGGTGGCCCCGAAGCGGCCCTGCGCGGCGGCGTACAGGTGCCGGTCAACGACCCGCTGCTGCTGGTTCCGGCCATGGCCGGGGTCACCGAGCACCTGGGCTTTGGCGTGACCTTCTCACTGACCTACGAGCACCCCTACCCCTTTGCCCGGCGCATGTCCACGCTTGACCACCTGAGCAATGGCCGAGTCGGCTGGAACATTGTCACCGGCTACCTGGACAGCGCCGCGCGCAACCTGGGCCTGGCTCGCCAGCTTGGCCACGACCAGCGTTACGACCTGGCCGAGGAGTACCTGCAGGTGCTGTACAAACTGTGGGAAAAAAGCTGGGACGACGATGCGGTGGTGCTTGAGCGTGACAGCGGCCGCTACATCGATCCTGCCCGGGTACACCCGATCAGCCATGCCGGCGAGCACTTCCAGGTGCCTGGCATGCACCTGTGCCAGCCCTCGCCGCAGCGCACGCCGGTGCTGTTCCAGGCGGGGGCCTCGGCACGCGGCCAGCAGTTCGCCGCGCAACATGCCGAGTGCGTGTTCATCAGCGGGCCTACGGCTACGGTGCTGCGCCGCTATGCCGACGGCATCCGCCAGGCCAGCGAGGCTGCCGGGCGTGGCCGCGACGAGGTACTGATCTACGCCCAGGCCCTGCTGATCGTCGCCCCCTCCCGTGAAGAAGCCGAAGCGCGCTTCGCCGAGTACCGTGGCTACGTTGACCTGGACGCCGCCCTGGCCCTGCTGTCGGGCTGGACCGGCATCGACTTCGCCGGCCTCGACCCGGATGCCCCCATCGAATATGTCGAGAACGATGCCGGCCGCGCGGCCCTGGCCGCCTTCACCGCGGCCGACCCCAACCGCCGCTGGACCGTGCGCGAGGCCGCCGAGTTCGTTGGCCTGGGGGGCCGCGGCCCGGTACTGGTGGGCGCAGCCAGTGATATTGCCGATCAGTTGGAAAGCTGGCTGGACGAGACCGGCATCGACGGGTTCAACCTCACCTACGCCGTGCAACTTGATGACCTGGCCAATGTGGTCGAGCTGCTGATACCCGAGCTGCAACGTCGCGGCCGCTACCCCCTGCACTACCAGGACGGCACCTTGCGCCACAAGCTGTTCGGCCAGGGCAACCGCCTGCCGGAGCAACATGCAGGGCGCCAGGTTAGCATTCAGCCGGCAAATACCGGGTATTCCAACATTTAATTTGTAGATGGCACGCGCTCGACCCTATTCTGTCGGCACATCCCCTGCGCCGCACCGGCCGGTGCGGTTCACGGCACGGGGAGAGAACAACAAGTCGAGATCGTCCATGTCGAATCATTCCTACTTCGCCCCCCACGGTGGGCACCCGGCTCAAACCGAGCTGCTGACTGACCGTGCCATGTTCACCGAAGCCTATGCCGTCATCCCCAAGGGCGTGATGCGTGACATCGTCACCAGCCACCTGCCGTTCTGGGACAAGATGCGCATGTGGGTCATCGCCCGCCCGCTGACCGGCTTTGCCGAGACCTTCTCGCAGTACATCGTCGAAGTTGCCCCGGAAGGCGGCAGCGAGCGCCCGGAACTGGACCCCAACGCCGAAGCCGTGGTGTTCGTGGTCGAGGGTGAGCTCGACATCACCCTGGAAGGCAAGCACCACACCCTGACCCAGGGCGGCTACGCCTTCATCGCCCCAGGCGCCGAGTGGAGCCTGCGCAACCACAGCAAGGCCAACGTCACCTTCCACTGGCTGCGCAAGCACTACCAGAAGGTTGAAGGCCTGGACCTGCCAGAGTCCTTCGTCACCCACCGCGACAATGCCACTGTCATTGAAATGCCGGGTACCGAAGGCCGCTGGATCACCACCCGCTTCGTCGACATGGCCGACATGCGCCACGACATGCACGTCAACATCGTGACCTTCCAGCCAGGCGGCGTCATTCCGTTCGCTGAAACCCACGTCATGGAGCACGGCCTGTATGTGCTGGAAGGCAAGGCGGTGTACCGCCTGAACCAGGACTGGGTCGAAGTCGAAGCCGGCGACTTCATGTGGCTGCGCGCCTTCTGCCCGCAAGCCTGCTACGCCGGTGGCCCAGGCAACTTCAGCTACCTGCTGTACAAGGACGTCAACCGCCACGTGCACCTGACCCTCAACCCACAGCGTTGAGCCCAGGCTGATGGTCCGAAGCCCGCCACCTGGCGGGCTTTCTGTTTGCCGCTCATACTGATCACCCCTGCCCTGCGCGGTGCTCATCATGAACCGCTATCGCCTGCTTGCCGCCCTGTTGCTGGCGCTGTCCGGCGCTGCTCAGGCAGCCGACGACTGGAACCTGGCCTACGACAGAGAAGGCATCCGCGTCTACCTCAGTGCCGCTGCCGGCTCCCCTTACCAGCAATTTCGCGGTGTCAGCACCATGAAGGCCAGCGTGCGCACGCTCACCGACCTGCAGGAAAACCTGCGGGTGGCATGCAAATGGCTGTACGCCTGTGCCGAAATGCGCCTGCTGGAGGTCGACGGCGACAGTACCTGGGTGTACCTGACCACCGACCTGCCGTGGCCGACGATGCCGCGGGATATCGTGCTCAAGGTCACCACCGAACTGCGCGACGATGGCACCCTGTTGCGCCACCTGCGCGCCGACCCCGGCAAGGTCCCCGAGGTGGCCGGGCTGATACGCGTGCAGCGCCTCACGGGCGAATGGGTGATGAAACCGCTGGGTGAACGGCAAACCGAGGTTACCTACCAGCTCAAGGCAGACCCTGCCGGGGATGTGCCCGGCTGGCTGGCCAACCGCTTCGTGGTGGATGCGCCGGTGGTTACCCTGCGCACCCTGCGGGCGGTGGCCGAGCGCCAACGCTGAGGCCCGCTCGCCGATGCCTGGGGTTTCAGGACACCGTGGCAGCCATCTGGCGGGCACACACCTTGACCCGTCGCCGGTAGGCCAGCAGCAAACCGATATACCACAGCGGCATGACATACAGCGCCGTACGCGTATCAGGCTCCAGGGCCAGCAGGCACAACACGAAGATCAGAAACAGCTGCGCCATGGCCGCCGTCGTCTTGCCACCCGGCAGCTTGAACCTAGACTGCTCATGTGCCTTGGGGTTCTGACGGCGGTAGGCGAAGTAGGACATCAGAATCAACGACCAGGTGACGATGATCATCACCGCAGAAATGGTCGATACCAGGGTGAACACGGTCATGACCTCGGGGATCACGAACAGCAGCGTCAGCGCAATCGCCATGCACACCCCCGAGAACATCAACGCCCTGACCGGCGTACCCGACCCGGACAGGCGCCCGAATGCCGTGGGTGCCTGCTGTTGATGCGCCAGGCCATAGAGCATCCGCGACCCCGAGTACACACCGCTGTTGGCGGACGAGGCCGCAGAGGTCAGCACGACAAAGTTGATGATCCCGGCAGCAGCCGGCAGGCCGCCGAGCAGGAACAGCTCGACGAATGGGCTGCGATTGGCAGGCACGTTGGCCCACGAGACCACACTGATGATGCACACCAGCGAACAGATGTAGAACAGCAGGATACGCACCGGAATGGTGTTGATCGCCTTGGGCAGGGTCCTTTCGGGGTCCTTGGCCTCGGCTGCCGCCGTACCGATCAGTTCGGTGCCGACAAACGAGAAGATCGCGATCTGGAACCCGGCAAGGAAGCCGAGAATGCCGTGGGGCATGACCACACCGGGCGCCACCAGGTGGCTGAAGGAGGCTGTGACCCCGCCTGGGGAGGTGTACGACGTGGCGACCATCACCAGCCCCGTCACCACCAGCAACACGATCGCAACGATCTTGATCAGCCCGAACCAGAACTCGACTTCGCCGAAGGCCTTCACGGCAAGCATGTTCAGGCCCAGCAGCAGGAACATCGTGGTAAAAGCCGGTAGCCAGGTGGGCACGCCGGGGTACCAGTACTGGAAGAAACCTGCCACCACCACCACATCGCCCACCGCCGCCACCACCCAGCTGAGCCAGTATGACCAACTGAGGATGTAACCGGCACGCGGCCCCAGGTAGTTATGCACCAGGTCTGCGAACGACTCCATGTGCAGGTTGGCGAGCAGCATCTCACCCATCGCACGCATGATGCAGAACACGAAAAAGCCGATGATGGCGTACACCAGAATGATCGAGGTGCCTGATAGCGCGATAATCTTGCCCGACCCCATGAACAGCCCGGTACCGATCGCGCCACTGATCGAAATGAGCTGAATATGCCTGTTTTCCAGCCGTCGTTTCAGTGTGCGGCCAGCCTCCGGAGTCGCGTCTTGCGAGTTGCACGTTGGATGCATAGTTGACCTCTTATTCTTTTTCTGTAAAACCCTCGCCCTCGCCACTGCGGCCGTTAGTTGGCACGAAAGTGCAAACGCCTTGTGATAGCAAGCGTCAGGAGGTAGGGGTATTAATGCAGATGGATAAGCACGCCCAGATGAACTTTTCATCAGGCCTGAGAGTGATTGAAAGCCCACCACAAGTGCACGCCCATTATTCGGGGAGATGCCTGGCAAGACAGTGTTGAACGTGAAATACATGGCGCTGAAGCTGTTTCATTTTGCCAGCCGATAAGGTCAATCGGAACGCTACAGAGTGCGCACACGAAATGGGATATGTTGCACAGTGAAAAGCCCGGGTGACAGTTTGCTCTACGCCGCTACCCAATTGGGTTATCGACCTGATCACATCTTGTAGGTGGAGAGCAAAATGCTGGTCTCGGTGTTTTCGATGTGCGGTATCGAGCGGATGGTGTTCAGCGCCCGGTCGAAGGCTTCGAGGGTGTCGGCCCGCAGCTCGGCCATCAGGTCCCAGCGGCCATTGGTGGTGTGGATGGCCACGACATTGGGATGCCCGCGTAGCGCGTGCTTGACCTCCGCCGCGTGATGGCCACTGATGCCGATGCTGGTAATCGCCCGCACGCCCTGGTCCAGGGCATCAGACCTCAGGCGTATCGTATAACCGATGATTACCCCTTGTTCTTCAAGCTTGGTGATGCGGTTTTGCACCGTTGCCCGGGCGACCTTGAGCTTCTTCGCCAGGGTCAGGATGGGCGTGCGCGCATTATCACGCAATAGCGCGATCAGTTCCCGATCTACAGTGTCCATGGTGCCTGCCAAGTAATCAGATTGTTATTCTGGGGTAACAGATTGTCTAGAAAGTTGACGAAACTGGCAACCTGCTCTCTTCAATTTGACGCAACCTTTCATCAAAATTGTCGTGCTGGCAACCCCTCAACAATCGTAAGCGTTCACCCTGCGGCAACGGGTGAGAACGCCCACAATAAGGTGCAAGAGCATGACGTATTTCATTGATGTTCCAACCATGTCCGACTTGGTGCATGACATTGGCGTAGCGCCGTTCATGGGTGAACTGGCCGCCGCCCTGCGCGAAGACTTTAAACGCTGGCAGGACTTTGATAAGTCCGCACGCGTTGCCAGCCATTCGGACGTCGGCGTTATCGAATTGATGCCAGTCGCGGACACACATCGATATGCCTTCAAATACGTCAACGGGCACCCGGCCAACACTGCCAAAGACCTGCATACGGTCATGGCATTTGGCGTGCTGGCCGATGTGGCGACGGGGTACCCGGTGTTACTGTCGGAACTGACCATCGCCACTGCCCTGCGCACCGCCGCAACCTCGCTGATGGCCGCACAGGCACTGGCCCGGCCAAACTCGAAGAAAATGGCGCTGATCGGCAATGGCGCGCAAAGCGAATTCCAGGCGCTGGCCTTCCATAAGCACCTGGGGATCGAAGAAATCGTCGCCTACGACACCGACCCGCTGGCCACCGCCAAACTGATTGCCAACCTCAAGGAATACACGGGCCTGAGCATTCGCAAAGCCGGCTCGGTGGCAGAAGCGGTCAAAGGTGCCGACATCATCACCACCGTGACCGCCGACAAGGCCTACGCAACCATCATCACCCCCGAGATGCTCGAACCTGGCATGCACTTGAATGCGGTAGGCGGCGACTGCCCAGGCAAGACCGAACTGCATGCCGACGTACTGCGCAACGCGCGCGTGTTCGTCGAGTACGAACCGCAAACCCGCATCGAAGGTGACATCCAGCAGTTGCCCGGCGACTTCCCGGTCGTTGACTTGTGGCGTGTACTGCGCGGTGAAACCGAAGGCCGGCAAAGTGAAAGCCAGGTGACAGTGTTCGACTCAGTAGGCTTCGCGCTGGAAGATTACACTGTACTACGGTACGCACTACAGCAAGCCGAGAAGCGCGGCATGGGTTCGAAGATAGACCTGGTACCGTGGGTGGACGAAGACCCTAAAGACCTGTTCAGCCACACCCGCGGCCGCGCTGCAAAAAGCCGTATCCGACGCGTTGCATAACTCTCCTACTCTCGGTATTCCAGATGGCATTTCCAACGCGTTCCATTCAAGCACCTGCGGCCGTGGTCATGGTCAGGCCGCACGCCTTCACCCCCAACCCGGAAACAGCAGCAGACAATTCGTTCCAGAGCACCCACCCCGACATCACCGCCCAGGCCTTGGCCAATGTGGCGCGCGACGAGGTTACCCAGGCAGCAGGCAGGCTCGAAGCAGAGGGTGTGCGGGTGCACCTGTTCGATGACTTCGGCGAGCAGAACACGCCGGACTCAGTGTTCCCCAACAACTGGTTCTCGACCCACCCGGGCGGCCATGTCGCGATCTACTCGATGTACTCGCGCAACCGTCGGCGCGAGCGCCGCGCGGACGTCATCGAAATGCTCAAGCATGAGTACCGCGTGCAGGATGTGATCGACTATTCCGGCCTGGAGCAGGACGAGCTGTTTCTGGAGGGCACCGGGGCGATGGTGTTCGACCATCTGTCCAGGGTTGCCTATACCGCACGCTCCAACCGCGCCGACCCGATCGCCCTCGAGCGTTTCAGCACCCACTTCAACTTCGAGCCCATGGTGTTCGACACGGCAGACGAGCACGGCACGCCGATCTATCACACCAACGTGCTGATGTGCGTAGCCACCGAGTTTGCCCTGGTCGGCTTTGGCACGTTCACCAACCGCGCCCGCGCACTAGAGGTGCGCATGCGGCTGATCGAGTCGGGCCGGGATGTCATCGACCTGAGCAACCAGCAGATCAGCCAGTTTGCAGGTAACGCCATCGAGCTGTCGGGCAGCGATGGTCGGATTCTGGCGCTCTCGCGCAAAGCGTTCGACAGCCTTACCGGTGAGCAGCGTCAACGCATCGAGCGTTCGGCGCGGCTGGTGCCGCTGGATGTACCGACCATTGAAATGGCCGGCGGCTCGGTGCGCTGTATGATCGCCGGGATTCACCTGTCACCGAGGGGCGCGCGGGGGGCGGTTGACTGATCTGGGGTGTATTGCTGAGTTTTGAGGATCGTCTGGGAGGGTATTGGGGCTAGCGGTGCCTGCCTTGGTTTCTTCAGGGGGGCGGATATCGAGCGCCGCCCGCGCGGCGCTTCGCGGGGCAAGCCCGCTCCCACTGTCTAACTCCGGCAAGTGCTGTCAGTTACATTTCCACTGCCAGCCTTGGTGCATGCATGAGATTGAGGTGAAGCAAACAGCACCCGCCTCAATATCGAGTCGGGCACACAAGGCGGACAGTGAAGATGCCACAGGCATAATTGGCCGAAGGTAGACAGTGGGAGCGGGCTTGCCCCGCGAAGCGCCGCGCGGGCGGCGCTCGATCTCACAGGCGCTGAAAATGTTGTGGCGAACACCTATTACTGCACAACCCCACACGCCACGCGTGCACCGCCACCGCCCAGTTTTTCAGGGTGGTCGCTGTGGTTGTCGCCACCGGCATGCACCATCAGCGCATGGCCTTTGAAGTCCTCGGCCTTGAGGCGGGGCGCAAGCACGGGGTAGGTGGCCTTGCCGTCGGCACCGACGTACAACGCCGGCAGGTCGCCACGGTGGCCGCTGTCATCGAACGGGCCCTTGTGCGCCTGGGTCGAATCCGGGTCCCAGTGGCCGCCCGCGCCACCTGCAAGCACAGGTTTGCCGTTTTCCTCGGTAGGCGCGCACGACGCCTTCTGATGCAAGTGGAACCCGTGCACGCCAGGCGGCAGGTCCTTGAGATCAGGGGTCAACAGCGCGCCGTACTTGTTCTGTTCGATGCTGATGGTGCCTATCGACTTGCCTGGGCCGTCGGGGCCTGCCAGCTTGAGCTCCACCTTCTCGGCGGCCTGGGCGAGGCCGGCGCTGGCCAGCAATGCGATGAAAAGCGCTGCTTTCATGTTGTTTCTCCATGGCATGGGGAGGATGGGTGTCGTACCCGGATAACAAGTGGGACTGCATAACCTGTCAGATATTCCATTCGGCCACAGACTGAAACACTTCCTTTGCACGAGGCAGCAAGGGGCTCTAGATCCCGCCGCCAGCCAGCAACTGTGTCATCACCTCGGCCAATGCCTTGACCATCACGTCCGCCGTGGGCCGGTGCACGATGACGATCTCGTAGCTGTCGACCTCGGGCAGCCCTTGCTCGCCCCCCAGTACCTGGTGTTCACGCGTTGCCGCCCGAGGTGGCAGCAGGCTGATACCCATGCCATCGGCTACCGCAGCCTGGATGCCGCTGAGGCTGGAACTGGTGAAGCTGATACGCCAGCGCCGGCCCATGCCTTCGATGGCGGTGATCATGTCGTCGCGGTACAAACCGCGCGGCGGAAAGGTCACCAACGGAATCGGGTCGAGCTCGAAAGACGGCATGCGTGCACTGTCTATCCACTGCAGGCGCTCTGGCCAGCACGCCACCCCTTCGCGGCTGTTGCGCCGTTGTTTGAGCAGCACCAGGTCTAGCTCGCCATTGTCATAGGCCTGGCTGAGGTCGCGGCACAGCCCGCTGGTCACCTCCAGTTTGACCTGGGGGTGCAGGCGGCTGAACGCCGACAAGGCATTGGTGGTGCGCCCACCGACGAAGTCCTCGGGCACGCCCAGGCGCACTGTGACACCCACCATCGCCCCGGCCAACGCTTCGAGCATCTGGTCGTTCAAGGCCAGCATATGGCGGGCGTAGCCGAGCAAGGTCTGCCCGGCGTCGGTCGGCAGCACATCACGGTTGCCGCGCACCAGCAGACGGTGGCCGACCATTTCTTCGAGGCGCCGCACCTTCTGGCTGATGGTGGATTGGGTCGAATGCAGCCGCGCGGCGGCGGTGGTGAAACTGCCGCAATCGGCCACCACGACAATAGCGCGCAGCAGGTCGAGGTCGAACAGGGCTCTATTCGATTTCACGCTGATAGACATCTTGATATTCAACTTCTAAATGACAAGGGTGATTTCTACCACGCTACCTGATGCCCCGCAACGCGCGCCCTCAATCGCCGAGCGCCACGCCTTCGCGCCGCGGGTCGGCGCCGCCTGACCAACCGTTGGTATCGCGCTGGATGATCTGCATGCCACTGGTCATGGTCATGGGCGTGACCTCGTGCCCCCAGGCCGCCAGCTGGCGGATCAGCGCCGGGCTGGTCAACTGTGCTTCCACCTCGGTAGCGGCATTGCGGCTGCCGAAGTTGGGCAGGCTGCTGGCCTGCTGTGGGTCGAGCTGCCAGTCCAGCAAGCCGACCAGGGCCTTGTTCACGTAACCGATGATCTGCGACCCACCGGGCGAACCGAGGCTGGCCACCAGCTCCCCCGAGTTACGTGAAAACACCAGGGTCGGTGCCATGGCCGACAAGGGCCGCTTGCCCGGTTCGACCCTGTTCGCCACCGGCTTGCCATGCTCCTGCGGCAGGAAGGAAAAGTCGGTCAGGTGGTTGTTCAACAGGAAGCCCTTGACCATCAGGTGCGCGCCGAACGCGGCCTCCACCGACGTGGTCATCGCCAAGGCCTGCCCACTGTCGTCCACTGCAGAAAGATGCGAGGTGGAAATGCGCAGCGGCGAACGGTCAGGGGCCATGGCCAGGTCCGCGCCCTGCGGGGTGCCTGGGCGGGCGCGCTTCATGCTGTACTCGCCGATCAGCGCTGCTCGGCTGGCCAGATAGGTGGCGTCGATCAGGCCCTTGACCGGGACCGGCACGTAATCGCTGTCGGCCAGGTACTGAGCGCGGTCGGCATAGGCCAGGCGCTCGGCCTCGGCGATCAGGTGCACGGCCAGCGGCGATGCCTCCAGGCCTGCCGGGGACGCGTTCGCCAGCGGCCGCAATGCTGCCAGATCGCGTTGTGGCGTGGCGCGCTGCACGGCTTCAAGCACGCCCAGCGTCTGCAACACCGTTACCCCACCCGACGATGGCGGCGGCATGCCGCAGATACGCCAGGCCTTGTAGGGGCCGCACACCGGCTCGCGCTCTTTGGCGCGGTACTGCTCAAGGTCCTGCAACGACAGGTAACCGGCATTGGCATGGCTGCGCACCTTGGCCACGATGGCCCCGGCGATTTCACCGGTATAGAACGCTCGGGGACCGTGCGCGGCAATCTGCTCGAAGGTTTGCGCAAGCTCGGGGTTGCGCAACCTCGTGCCCACCGGCAGCGGCTTGCCCTTTTCATCCAGGAAGTAGCGGGCCATGGAGGGTGAACGGCGAATATACGGGTCGCCCGCCACCAGGGTGTGAAGGCGTTCGGAAACCGGGAAACCGTTACGTGCCAGCGCAATGGCCGGGGCAAAGAGTTGCTGCCAAGGCAGCTTGCCGTGCTGCTCGTGAGCCAGTTTTAGCGCGCGCAGTACCCCGGGTACACCCACTGAGCGCCCGCCGATCTGCGCCGTCTTGAACGGCATCGGCGAACCATCGGCTTGCAAAAACAGTTTTTCCGTTACCTGCGCCGGGGCAGTCTCTCGGCCGTCGAAAGCCTGCACGCGCTTGCCGTCCCAGTACAGGATAAAAGCCCCACCACCGATGCCGCTGGATTGCGGCTCGACCAGGGTCAGCACCATTTGCATGGCGATGGCCGCGTCGATGGCGCTGCCGCCGGCACGCAGCATCGCCCGCCCCGCTTCGGTGGCCAGCGGGTTGGCGGCGGCGGCCATATGCCGGTTGGCGTGCACCGGCTGCAGGCCAGTGCGATAGCCGGACGCCAGCTCGGGTGGTGCGGGCATCACCTGGTCGGCACAGGCCCACCCACTCGCGACCGCCAGGCACAGCGCGCTCATCAGCGGTGTAGAGAACTTCATCGTTTTGCTTCCTGCCTTGTCTATTCAGCAGACCACTGTCGGTCATGCGCAAACTTAACTTCAAGACCTGGTGTGATTTTTCTAGGATGCAGACAGGTCACCAAGGAGCCCATCCCATGCGTATACCACTCGCAACCATGCTGTTCGCCCTGTTCACCAGCCTTGCCGCCCACGCCGAGAACACCACCATGGACAACCACCTGCACAACGCTGCCAGTCACGATGACGTGCGCACCTTGCAACAGTTGCTGACACAAGGTGCCCGACTGGAAAGCCGTGATGAGCAAGGGCGCACTGCCCTGATGGTGGCCACTCACGGCAACCAGGTTGCGGCGGCCCAAGCGCTGATCGAGGCCGGTGCCGACGTGAACGCCAAGGACAATATTGATGACAGCCCTTATCTGTATGCCGGCGCCCGGGGCCTGAACGACATCCTGCGGCTGACCCTGAGCCACGGTGCCGACCTCCGGAGCACCAACCGATACGGGGGAACTGCGTTGATCCCTGCGGCGGAGCGTGGGCACGTCGAGACCGTGCAGATGCTGATAGACGCCGGGGTGGACGTGAACCACCTGAACCGGCTGCACTGGACCGCGCTTATGGAGGCAGTGATCCTGGGGGATGGCGGGCCGCGGCATGTAGAGATTGTGCGCCGGCTGCTGGCTGCGGGGGCGGATCGGCAGATTGCCGACAAGGACGGGGTTACCGCGCTGGAGCATGCGCGCCAGCGGGGATACCGGGAGATGGAGGCGCTACTGACTCGCTAATTTCGAGGCAGGCACAATTCGTTTGCGCAATGGCAGGTCAGACTACTGCTTCGTACGGCAGCCCCACATAGTTCTCGGCAATGTTCAGCAGCCCCGCCGGGGAGTTCAGGAAGTACTCGCGGTCTGCCTCCTGCATCTTCTGGTCCCAGGTATCCTTGTGGCTGCCGAAGTCATGCAGCAGCTGGGTCATGAACCAGCTGAAACGCTCGCCCTTCCATACCCGGCGCAGGGCCAGCGGCGAATATTGCAGAAGCAGGTCGGTACGCCCTTCGCCGTACACCTTGACCAGGATGCGGTAGAGGTAGTTGACGTCCGAAGCTGCCAGGTTCAAACCTTTGGCGCCGGTGGGTGGGACGATGTGCGCAGCGTCACCGACCAGGAACAGGTGGCCGTACTGCATCGGTTCGACCACCAGGCTACGCAGCGGCGCGATGCTTTTTTCCAGGGCTGGGCCAGTGACCAGGTCAGCCGCAACCTCGGCGGGCAAACGGGCCTTGAGTTCGTCCCAGAAACGCTCGTCGGACCAGGCTTCGACCTTATCGTCCAGCGGCACTTGCAGGTAATAGCGGCTGCGCGTCTGCGAGCGTTGGCTGCACAGCGCGAAACCCCGCTCGTGGTGGGCATAGATCAGTTCGTGATTGACCGGGGGCGTATCGGACAACAAGCCAAGCCAGCCAAATGGATAGACCCGCTCGTACTGCTTGAGCACGCCCTCGGGAATGCTCTGCCGGGAAACCCCGTGGAAACCATCGCAACCGGCGATGTAGTCACACTCCAGGCGGTGGGCCTGGCCGTCCTTCTCGAACGTCAGGTACGGCCGCTCGCCTTTGAGCTCATGCGGCTGCACATTGTTCGCCGCGTAGATGATCGGCGCCCCACTGGCTTCACGCGCCTGCATCAGGTCACGGGTGACCTCGGTCTGGCCGTAGACCATCACTGTCTTGCCGCCGGTCAGGGCCTTGAGGTCCAACCGCTGGCGACGCCCGCCGACCAGCAGTTCGACACCTTCATGCACCAGGCCTTCACGGTCCATGCGCGCCGATACACCGGCCTCACGCAACAGGTCGACAGTGCCTTGCTCAAGCACCCCGGCACGGATGCGCCCAAGCACGTATTCAGGGGTCTGGCGTTCGACGATGACGGTCTCGATACCGGCATTGTGCAGCAATTGGCCGAGCAGCAGGCCAGACGGACCTGCACCGATAATTGCAACCTGAGTTTTCATTGTTGTTGTCTCTAGTCGGGCGATGCCGGCCTGGACTGGCAGTGGCCGGGCATCTGCTGTTAGGGTTTGCACCTGCATTTTTACGGGCAACGCCAGCCGTTTAAGTGTGCTATTCCATGCAAAACCTGCACTTTTACAAAAAACGTTCGATTAACGGACAGGCATCCCCGCATGAAATCCACCCTCCCCGGCATTCCGTTGTTCCAGCTGTATGGCGAAAACCAGGCGTGGCCCGGCACCGACCTGCTGCACTGCGAGTCGATCCCGGCACGCAGCCGCCTGCACCACTGGGAAATCAAACCGCACCAGCACGCCGAGCTGTTCCAGCTGTTGTATGTGCAACGTGGCCAGGCCGAGGTGGAGATCGAAGGTGTTCGCCGCGCGATCAGCCAAGCCTCGATCCAGGTAGTACCGCCATTGACCGTGCACGGCTTTCGCTTCAGTGCCGACATCCAAGGGCATGTGCTGACCTTCGGCACCGCGCTGGTGGCGGGCCTTGAGCAGCAACTGGGCGCGCCGCTGGGCATGCTTGCCGCGCCGGCGTGCTATGCGCTGGGCAAGGACCGCCAGCGCTTGCGCAGCCTGATCGACACCTTGCAGCAGGAGTACCAGGGCAATGCCCCGGCCCGGGCGACGATGCTGCAGGCGCTGGTCACAGCATTGATGGTGTGGATCAGCCGCCAGCAGCAACTGGGGCAGACGCCACGCAACCGTGACGAACGTGACCGGCAATTGCTCGGGCAATACCTGCGCCTGGTCGAGGCCCATTACCGCGAGCACCTGTCCGTGGAAGATTTTGCTGCGCGGCTGAACGTCTCGAGCCTGCAGCTGAACCAGCTGTGCCGCGCTTTGAGCGGGCAGACCGCCTTGCAGGTGGTGCATCAGCGCCTGCTGCTGGAGGCGCGCCGCAACCTCCTCTATACCCGCATGAGCATCGGGCAGTTGTCGGATACCCTGGGGTTTACCGACCCGACTTACTTTGCGCGGTTTTTCAAGCGACTAAGTGGGCAGACACCCAATGCGTATCGGCGCACAGGCGTGCCAGATTAGAAACCCTCACACGCCTTCAAGCCCTGCTTGACGTATACGTCAACCTGCATTCAGGATACCTGCATACTCCACGCCGAGCCCCAGCATGAGCCTTCAGACCTACAGCATCTCCGACCTGTCCCGCGAGCTGGACATCACCACCCGCGCCATCCGCTTCTACGAGGAACAGGGCTTGCTGAGCCCCGAGCGGCGCGGCCTGGAACGCATCTATTCGGCACGTGACAAGGTCAGCCTGAAACTCATCCTGCGCGGCAAGCGCATCGGCTTTTCCCTCGCCGAATGCCGCGAGCTGATCGAGCTGTACGACCCCACCAGCGGCAATCTCAAGCAGCTCAATAGCATGCTGGTGAAAATCGCCGAACGACGCGCCCAGCTGGAACAGCAGATGCTCGACATCCACCAGATGCAACTCGAACTCGACACCGCCCAGGAGCGCTGTGAACAAGCCCTCGCCGCGACCTTGAACAATAAAGACAACCGTTGACCCGCCACAGGAAACCCGCCATGCCCTTGCCCAAAGAAGTCCGTCTGGTCGAAGTCGGCCCCCGCGACGGCCTGCAAAACGAAGCCCAACCCATCAGCGTCGCCGACAAGGTACGCCTGGTGGACGACCTCACCGAGGCGGGCCTGGCCTACATCGAAGTCGGCAGTTTTGTCTCGCCCAAGTGGGTACCGCAGATGGCCGGTTCCGCCGAAGTCTTCGCCGCAATCCAGCAAAAGCCCGGTGTCACCTACGCAGCCCTGGCCCCCAACCTGCGGGGTTTCGAAGATGCCTTGGCGGCAGGGGTAAAGGAGGTGGCGGTGTTCGCCGCAGCGTCCGAGGCCTTCTCGCAGCGCAACATCAACTGTTCGATCAGCGACAGCCTCAAACGCTTCGAGCCGATCATGGAAGCCGCGCGCAACCACGGCGTGCGCGTGCGTGGCTATGTCTCCTGCGTGCTGGGCTGCCCCTATGAAGGCACGGTCAGCGCCGAACAGGTTGCCCCGGTCGCTCGAGCCCTGCATGAAATGGGCTGCTATGAGGTGTCGCTGGGTGACACCATCGGTACCGGTACCGCCGGTGATACCCGTCGGCTGTTCGACATCGTCTCGGCCCAGGTGCCCCGCCAGCAGCTGGCCGGGCACTTCCACGACACCTACGGCCAGGCCTTGGCCAATGTGTATGCCAGCCTGCTTGAAGGCATCAGCGTGTTTGACAGCTCGGTAGCGGGCTTGGGGGGGTGCCCCTATGCCAAAGGCGCCACCGGCAATATCGCCACCGAAGACGTGCTGTACCTGCTCCAGGGGCTGGGCATCGAGACCGGCATCGACCTGGACCGCCTGATTGCTGCGGGGCAACGCATCAGCCAGGTGCTTGGCCGGGCCAACGGCTCGCGGGTGGCGCGGGCACGCAGCGCGCAGTAAGTCATACGGGTGTCACATGAATGTGGGTGGAGTGTTACCTCCCCCACGTTTCACAGCAAAAAATCGGGTAACAGGGAAACAAATCGACAAAATTTCAGGCTCGGTGTTTTTCCGTAAACGCTTAAGTGATTGATTTTAAAGGGTTTGCAAAAGTTGGCACGGGCCCTGCTATATCTTTGGTACAAGAACAAGAAAAACGACACACCCAATAAAAACAACAGGTAACGGCTCTGACATAACAAGAACAACACGGCAGAGGCGTAGCAAGCAGATTTTTTTGGAGTAGGCACGCTTTTCAGGGGTACGCCCCGCGGTCTGACACAGAACAATAAAACTACCTCAAGGTAGCAGCAGTCAGCACCGGACCAGTCATGGTGAAAGCAGGTCAGCGCTCAAAAAAATACGTTTGCTCTTGACCCCGCATGGGGGTCGCTCGCAACACAAAGACAGGCTTACAAAAACAACAAAAGGCCAGTCTTCAATAATAAAAAAGAGCAGGCAACATCACTTTGAGGGGAGCTTAGGCTCCCCTCAGTGCTTCCTGCCCTCCTCCTCTTCCTCCTGCTTCGCCTCATCCACATTCTCGACCTTCTCCACCAGCAAAGGCATCGTGCCCAGCACCAGCAAGGCCAGCACCGTGCTGATCAATGCCGTGGCCTCACGCCCCATGCCGGCAGCCGTGCCGATGGCGGCGGTCATCCACAACCCGGCAGCGGTAGTCAGCCCTTTCACATGGCTGGTGTCCTGGCCGTTACCCTTGAGAATGGTCCCCGCGCCCAGAAAGCCGATACCGGCGACAATGCCCTGGATCACCCGGCTCAGCGCCTGCTCGTCAGCGCCGGCCATGCTCGGTGACAACACAAACAGTGCAGCGCCAAGCGAGACCAGCATGTGCGTGCGCACGCCGGCAGACTTGCCTTTGTGCTCGCGCTCGAAACCCAGTACCGCACCGAGCAGCGCGGCCATCAGCAGGCGCACGAGGACCTGGGTCACTTCGCGCTCGTCGGTGATGTCGGCGAACTCGGCTTGTATGGCCTGCCAGATGGGGTGCCACCAGGGGTTCATAGTGATGCTCCTCGACCGGGCTCGGCGTGCGGCCCTTCTGAGGGTTGACCCGCTGCGCGCTGACAAGTGCGATGCCGCCCGCCCGGCGGAACGATGCAGCAACCTGCCATGTGCTGCGGTCACAACCTGTAACCGCCACCAAGAGGATGTTCCCATGCCGGTTGAAATCGACGAAAGCACCCGCCGCTGCACCCTCATCGGCGACGATGTGCATCTGGAAGGCGATGGCCCAGCCATCGAAATCATCACCGACGAACAGCTGCGCATGTCGGTGGCGCTGCTCGCCGGGCAACGCGTACCAATCACCGAGGCAGAGGCCGATGCCCTGACCGTGGCGGGTGCGGTGGATAGCCGCAGGCATCTGAAGACAAGCGTTCCAGGCTCGGTAATATGAGGCCTGGCGGCCTTCAGCTGCGCATCTGATACGGTTTTTATCGCGAAACCTGAGCCTGTGCTGATAACAGCTCGGGGGCCATAGTGCTCATGCCTGATCGAGGCCTGATGAGCACCGAGCCATGAACGATAGAATTCAATTTACCGAGATTGCCGCGCCCGTAGTCACCGCCGCCAAACGCCATGTCGACAGCGGCATTCACACCCGCAGTTTCACCGGGCTGTACCGCAACCTGCGCATCGGCTTCGCCGGGCTGTTGTTTCTCCTGTTTTTCGGCACCGTCTGGCTCGACTGGAACGGCCGCCAGGCCGTGCTGTGGGACTTGAGCAGCAGCAAGTTCCATATCTTTGGCGCCACCTTCTGGCCGCAGGACTTCATCCTGCTGTCGGCGCTGTTGATCATCTGCGCCTTCGGCCTGTTCGCCATCACTGTCTACGCCGGCCGTGTGTGGTGCGGTTACAGTTGCCCGCAAAGCACCTGGACCTGGCTGTTCATGTGGTGTGAAAAGATCAGCGAAGGCGACCGCAACCAACGCATCAAGCTCGCCGCAGCCCCTTGGGGCCTGGAGAAGCTGGCCCGCCGCTCACTGAAGCACGGGTTGTGGCTGGCCATCGGCCTGCTCACCGGCCTGACCTTCGTTGGCTACTTCACCCCGATCAAGCCCCTGGCGGCGGAGCTGTTCACCCTGCAACTGGGCGGCGTCGCGCTGTTCTGGGTGCTGTTCTTCACCGCCGCCACCTACATCAATGCCGGTCTGTTGCGCGAAGCGGTCTGCCTGCACATGTGCCCATATGCCCGTTTTCAGAGCGTGATGTTCGACAAAGACACCCTGGCGGTAGCCTACGACCCGCGTCGGGGCGAAACCCGTGGCCCGCGCAAGAAAAGCAGCAACGCCCAAGCCCAAGGCCTGGGCGACTGCATCGACTGCACGATGTGCGTGCAAGTCTGCCCCACCGGCATCGATATCCGCGACGGCCTGCAAATGGCCTGTATCGGTTGCGCGGCCTGCATCGATGCCTGCGACGGGGTCATGGACAAGATGGGTTACGCCCGCGGCCTGATCGGTTACAAGTCCGAACACAGCCTGCAGGGCGGCACCACCCACTGGCTGCGGCCTCGCCTGCTGGGCTATGCCGCCGCGCTGGTGGTGATGGTCGGCGCACTGGTGCTTGCCTTGCAGTGGCGCCCGATGGTGTCGCTGGACGTGATCAAGGACCGTGGCCTGTTCCGCGAAAACGCCCTGGGCCAGATCGAGAACATCTACCTGCTCAAAGTCATCAACAAGACCGAAAGCACCCAGCGCTATCACCTGCGGTTGCTGGACGCCGACGGCTTCACCCTGCAGGGCAAGACCGAGTTCATCATCCCGGCCGGCGAAATGAGCGAACTGCCTGTCTCGGTGGCGATGCTCGCCGAGCGTCCCGCCAGCAGCTCGCAGACCTTGAGTTTCGAGGTGCAGGACAGCGACGAACCTGCTGTACGCAGTGTTGCCCAAAGCCGCTTCGTCGCGCCGATGAACCGCTGATCCCTTAAACTGTTTGTCTACCTTGCCTGCCAGGCTTCGACAGAAGGCCAGAATGAAACGCTACGAACGATTCGCCGACGACATTGCCGAACTGATCCGCTCGGGTGTGCTGGGCCCCGGCCAGCGCGTACCCTCGGTACGCTATGCCAGCCAGACTCACGGGGTCAGCCCGTCCACGGTGTTCCAGGCCTATTACCTGCTTGAGCGGCGCGGGCTGATCCGCGCACGGCCGCGCTCGGGGTATTTCGTCAACGCCCATGCACCGCGCCAGTTCAGTGAGCCGCAGGCGTTGCAACCGGTCAGCGAGTCCACCGATGTCGACGTCAGCGCGTTGGTCTTCTCCATCCTCGACTCGATCAAGGACCCCAACACCGTGCCGTTCGGCTCGGCGTTCCCAAGCCCCGAACTGTTCCCGCTGCAGCGCTTGTCGCGCTCGCTGGCCAGCGCCAGCCGCGCAATGGACCCGCGCATGGTGGTCACCGACCTGTCCCCTGGCAACCCCCAGTTGCGCCGGCAGATCGCCCTGCGCTACATGGTCGGCGGGCTCATGCTGCCGATGGAAGAGCTGCTGATCACCAACGGCGCTCTCGAAGCCCTCAACCTGTGCCTGCAGGCCGTGACCGAACCCGGCGACCTGGTGGCGATCGAAGCACCGGCCTTCTATGCCTGCCTGCAGGTGCTGGAACGGCTGAAACTCAAAGCGGTGGAAATCCCCGTTCACCCGCGCGAGGGCATGGACCTGAGCGTGCTGGCGCAGACCCTGGAGAAGCACCCGGTCAAGGCCGTATGGTGCATGACCAACTTCCAGAACCCGGTGGGTGCGAGCATGCCGGAGGCCAAGAAGCAGGCGCTGGTCGAGCTGCTGGCACGCCACCAGGTGCCGCTGATTGAAGACGACGTCTATGCCGAACTGTATTACGCGCAACAGGCGCCCAAGCCAGCCAAGGCCTTCGATACGCAGGGCTTGGTGATGCACTGCGGTTCGTTCGCCAAGAGCCTGGCGCCCGGCTACCGGATCGGTTGGGTGGCCGCCGGGCGCTTCGCCCAGAAGATCGAACGGCTCAAGCTGATGACCTCGCTGTGCGCCTCGATGCCCGCCCAGGCAGCCATCGCCGACTACCTGCAGCACGGTGGCTATGACCGCCACCTGCGCAAGCTGCGTTACGCCCTGGAAGGCCAGCAAGCCAACATGCTCGCAGCCATTTCCCGGTACTTTCCGGCACAGACGCGGGTCAGCCAGCCCTCCGGCGGCTACTTCCTGTGGCTCGAACTGCCAGAGCAGATGGACGCACTGAAGCTGTTCCACATGGCCTTGGCCCAAGGCATCAGCGTTGCGCCCGGGCCGATCTTCTCGCCAACGCGACGCTTCGGCAATTGCATCCGCCTGAATTACGGTAGCCCCTGGCATGACGGTGCCGAACGGGCGATGGAGACCCTGGGGCGCATCATTCGTTCATTTTGATGGCTGGGGGCATTGAGACACGACTATAGTTTGTGCGAATTGTTCAACGGATCGAACAGCATGCCGCCAGTCACTCAACCCTCCTACCAGCAGCTGCAGGCACGTGTCGCAGAGTTGGAAGCTCTGCTGACCGAGCGCGAGGACATCGCGCAGGCCAACAACAAACTGCTCGGTCAACTGGTCGACAGCAGCCTGGCCAACGTGTTTGCGGCCGACCGAAAGATGCGCCTGGTGGCAATCAACCGCACTGCCCGCGAAACCTTCCAGCGTTTGCGCGGTTTTGTGCCACAGATCGGCGACTACATTCCGCAGTTCCTTGCCAACCAACCGGACATCATGGGCCGGTTGGCCCCGGTATGGCCGCGCCTGCTGGCCGGCGAAGCATTCATCGATACCATCTCCCTCGGGCCACCTGACGACCTGCGCCACTACGTAATCCGCTACAACCCGCTGCGCGATGAGCAGCAGCGCATTCAGGGTGGCTACATGTTCGCCTATGACATCACCGAACGGGTTGCCGAGCAGGAGCGCCTGCGCCAAACCGAAGAAGCCCTGCGCCAATCGCAGAAAATGGAAGCGGTCGGCCAGTTGACCGGCGGCATTGCCCATGACTTCAACAACCTGCTGGGGAGCATGCTTGGCGCACTGGAGCTGGCCGAGCAACGCCTGGGCCAACAGCGCTACTTCGACACTGCCAGGATGCTCGACGTCGGCAAGCACAATGCATTGCGCGCGGCGTCGCTGGTGCAACGCCTGCTGGCATTTTCGCGCCAGCAGACACTGTTGGCGCAACCGGTCGACGTGCAGTTGCTGGTGGCTGACATGAACGACCTGATCCGTAGCTCGATTGATTCGCACATCGACTTCCAGGACCTGACCCAGGCAGGACTGTGGTCGATCTGCATCGACCCTCAGCAGCTGGAAAATGCCCTGCTCAACCTGTGCATCAACGCCCGCGACGCCATGCCGCTGGGCGGCACATTGCGCATTGGTTGCGAAAACGCCGAACTCGACAAAGACCAGGCGAGCAGCATGGACCTGCCGTCGGGGCAGTTCTTGCATATCCGCGTGGACGACACCGGCATAGGCATGAGCAAGGACATTATGCAGCGTGCGCTTGATCCCTTCTTCACCACCAAGCCCATGGGCCAGGGTACTGGCCTTGGGTTGTCGATGGTCTACGGCTTTGTGCGCCAGTCGGGCGGCCAGTTACGCATCGACAGTACGCCGGGCCAAGGCACCACCGTTCACCTGTATCTGCCTCGGGACGAAAGTATCACGCCCCCAGCACCCTGTGTGGCACCCGAAGAGATCCTCGAAAAGCCGCAACACAGGCCTTATCGGATCATGCTGGTTGAAGATCAGGCGACCATGCGCCTGGTGCTCAGCGAAGTGCTGCAAGAACTGGGGCACGAGGTCCAGGTTTGCGAGGACGGCCTTAGCGCCTTCAATGCATTGCGGGAGGGGCCGTTGCCGGACTTGCTGATCACCGATGTCGGCCTGCCCGGCGGCATCGATGGGCAGCAACTCGCCGGGGCCTACCGAAGCCTTGCCAGTGAGGCGCCGGTGATACTGATCACCGGTTATGACATCACCAGCAGCGTGGCCAGCAGTCTGCCTGCCGGCCCCACCGAAGTGCTTTGCAAGCCGTTCGAGCTCAAGGCACTTGCGCAGCGCATCGATCGCCTGCTGGGCGTTAACGCGTATTTGCGTTGAGCGGCTTTTCGCCCTCGCCGTGAACGCGTTAAGCCTTTGTGGCAACGTGCGCTGTCGGGCGAGCAGTTCACCTTGACCCAGCATTTAGGCAATGGGGCTGCACAGCGGCATTACGAGCTGTGCTTCAATTGCTTGCGTGCCCCTGATGGCGTTGTTCAAGGCGCCTACCTGTTCGCCCACGACATCAGCGAACGGGTCACGGCCCAACAACGTCTGCTCAAGGCTGAGGAGGCATTGCGTCATGCCCAGAAGATGGAGGCCGTTGGCCACTTGAGTGGCGGCATTGCCTAATACCGCGTACGTCACCCGCACAGCAAAGTACTGTTCATTACGGGTACGATGAAAGCGCCGTACTCAGCAACGGTCAGCCACTGGAGGCTTCCAGCGTGCTGACCAAACCTTTCGACCTGGCTGATTAACCAACGGCCACTGGATAGCGATGGAGCGCAAAGGATGCCCAGTGACTCTCGCTTGAGCACTACCGATGAATTGAATTTTCTACGCCAACGGGTTGATCAACTCGAACGGCGCAATACCGAGTTGAGCAGCGAATTGTCGCGGTTGCACGAGCGCACTCAGGAGGCGGAAGGTTACCGATTCCTGTTCGAGAACATGGAAGAAGGCTTCTGCATCATCCAGTTCATCGACGGCCCTCTGGGGCCATTGAGCGACTACGTGCACTTGATGGCCAACCCCGCTTACTGCCGCCATGCCGGGCTGCCCGATGTGGTGGGCCGCACCCTGCGTGAAGTGATCCCCAACGAGGCCGAGGTCTGGCTCGACTATTTCGGTACGGTGGAGCGCACCGGCAAACCCCTGTATTTCGAGCACGAGCTGCTGGCCACCGAACGCTGCCTGGGCCTTGCGGCAATCCGTATTGAGCCTGCTCACAATCATCAGGTTGCGGTGATCTTTCGTGACGTGACGGCACGCAAGCGCGCTGAAAGCGCCCTGCAGCACCTCAACGCAGAGCTCGAACAGCGCGTGGAACTGGCCGTGGCGCAGAGCCAGAAGGCCGAGGAAGCGTTGCGCCAGGCGCAAAAGGTCGAAGCCGTAGGGCAATTGACGGGGGGCATCGCGCACGACTTCAACAACCTGCTCGGCGGCATCCTCGGCGCTCTGGAACTGGCCAGAGACAGGCTTGCAGCCGACCCGCGCAAAGCAACGATCAGCCCGCTGCTCGACAGCGCCCACGGTGCTGCGCAACGGGCAGCTGCGCTTGTGCATCGGCTACTGGCGTTCTCCAGGCAGCAAACCTTGCAACCTCGCCCTACGGATGTCGCCGAGTTGGTCAGCGGCATGCTGGACCTGATCAGCCGCAGCACCGGCCCCCACATCGCAATCGACTACCAGTGCAAAGACGCCCTCTGGGCGGTACGTATCGACCCTCCTCAGCTTGAGAGTGCCCTGCTCAACCTGTGCATCAATGCCCGCGATGCCATGCCCAATGGCGGCCGGGTCCGTATCGCGCTGTGCAATACCTCGCTCACGCTTGACCACGCCAGCGAGCTGGAACTGGTACCTGGCGACTATCTGTGCCTGAGTGTCGAGGACACGGGTGGCGGCATGGCGGATGACACGCTCAGCCGCGCCGTGGACCCTTTCTTCACTACAAAACCACTGGGCCGCGGCACAGGCCTGGGCTTGTCGATGACCTACGGCTTTGTGCGGCAATCCGGCGGGCAGTTGAAAATCACATCGACGCTTGGGCACGGCACACAGGTGCTGCTGTACCTGCCGAGGTACCACGCGCAATTTGCCCCTGCCGCGCTCAAGCCCCTGGCGCCGGCAGCGCGCCCGAGCAGCGGCGCCGCAAAGCGGATCGTCGTGGTCGAGGATGTAAGCGCGATGCGCCTGGTCATTGCAGAAGTGCTGCATGACCTGGGCCATGAGGTGGAGATGTACGAGGATGGCCCCATGGCGATTGCCGGGCTGGAAAATAAGCCGCCACCCGACCTGCTGGTCAGCGACGTGGGCTTGCCGGGTGGCATCAACGGGCGCCAGTTGGCCGACCGGCTGCGCCTGCGCTACACCGGGCTCAAGGTGCTGTTCGTCACAGGCTACGACGAGAGCACGGCGCTTGGCCAAGGCGACTTCGATAGGGACATGCGTGTGCTGACCAAGCCCTTCACCCTTGAAGCGCTGGCCGAGCAGGTCGGCCAGTTGCTTGACGGCTGATAGCCCTCAGCGCCCGCCGCCCAGGTCGACGAAGCTGCCGGTGGAATAGGACGCTTTGTCCGAGAGCAACCAGATGATCGCCTCGGCGACTTCTTCAGGCCGGCCACCACGGCCCATGGGCAAACCGGGTTCGAGTTTGGCGACGCGGTCGGGGTCGCCGGAAAGCGCATGGAAGCCGGTGTGTATGTAGCCTGGGCGCACGCCATTGACTCGCACACCGTCCCCCGCCACTTCCTTGGCCAAGCCAAGGGTGAAGGTGTCCAGTGCGCCCTTGGAGGCGGCGTAATCGACATACTCGTTGGGCGAGCCCAGGCGAGCGGCCACCGAAGAGACGTTGACGATAGCCCCGCCCTGCCCGCCATGCCGGCGTGCCATGCGCAGCAGGGCATGTTTGGCGCAGAGCATGGGGCCGACGACGTTGGTCTTCATCACCTTGAGCAGGCGAAACTCGGACATCTCCTCGACGCGGCTTTGCTGGCCGATGGTGCCAGCATTGTTGACCAGCGCAGTGACAGGACCGAGTTCCTGGTCGACGCGCTGAAACAGCTGGATGACCTCATCCTCGACGCTGGCGTCGGCGCGCACGGCAATCGCCTCGGCGCCCAATGCCCGCACCTGGCTGAGGATATGCTCGGCGGCCTGGTTGTCGGCGTGATAGTTGATGCAGATGCGATAACCCTGCTGTGCTGCCAGCAGCGCGGTGGCCGCGCCGATACCTCGACTGGCGCCAGTGATGACGATGACATTCTCCATGGGTCTGCCAATGTGTTTGAAAGTGGAGCTTGGACAATAGGGGAAATACCAACTCAAGGGAATGACAGTCGCCCTGCAAAGCGTGCTATCACCCGCGTTCTTGATCTGGCTCTTGATCTTGATCTTCAGCGACTCAGGAGCGAGGGGACCCCGAAGCGCAGCGTAGGGGCCGTATGATGGAGCGCAGCCCTTTTTGGTTACTTTTTGGGGCGTTTGCCAAAAAGTGACCCGCTGTAAGAGCGGAAAGGTGACTAAGCGTCACCCTCGCAAATGGACGTTGCCAGATATCAATACCAACCGATCAATATCACCGACCAATATCACCGACCAACCAATCAATGCCCAGCCGAAGCCGGCCCAGCCTTGGCCGTAAACGGCGGCCGCGCAAACCACACCAGCAAGATCAACCCAGCAAACACCCACGTCATCATCATGAAGTAGTCCACCGTCGACATCATGTAAGCCTGCGCATTCAGAATCTGCTCCAACTGCGCATAATTCTGCGGGCTAGCCCCCCCAAGCTGCTCGAGCGTATGCCGAGTCGCCGGGTCAAACTGGCTGATGTTCTCGCTCAAGTAGGCATGATGCTGATCAGCCCGGCGAATCCAGATCCAGGTCGTCAACGACGCCGCAAAACTCCCCCCCAGCGTACGCAGGAACGTCGCCAGCCCCGAGCCATCGGCAATCTGATGCGGCGGCAGGTCCGAAAGCAGAATGCTCAACGTCGGCATGAAGAACAGCGCAACGCCAATCCCCATGAACAACTGCACCAACGCCACATGCTGGAAGTCCACCTCACTGGTAAACCCGGCACGCATGAAGCAACTGGTCCCAATGGCCAGAAACGCCAACCCTGCCAACAGGCGCAAGTCGAACCGGTGCGCGTACTTGCCGACAAAGGGCGACATGATCACCGGCAACAGCCCGATGGGTGCCACCGCCAGCCCCGCCCAGGTAGCCGTATAGCCCATCTGCGTCTGCAGCCACTGCGGCAGGATCAGGTTGATACCGAAGAACCCCGCATATCCCCCGACCAAGACGATGGTGCCGACCCGGAAGTTGCGGTGCACGAACAACCGCAGGTTCACCACCGGGTGCCGGTCGGTCAGTTCCCAGATCACGAACACCGCCAGGAACACCACCGAAATCAGGCTGCCGATGATGATGAACGACGACTCGAACCAGTCCAGGTCATTGCCCTTGTCGAGCACCACCTGCAACGCGCCGACACCGACGATCAGCGTCAGCAGGCCGATGTAGTCCATCGGCTGACGGCTGGTCACAACCGGCCGCGTGCGCATCTGTTGGCGTACCACGGCGGCGGCGAACAGGCCGATGGGGACGTTGATGAAGAAGATCCATGGCCAGCTGTAACTGTCGGTGATCCAGCCCCCCAGTATCGGCCCGGCAATCGGCGCCACCACCGTGACCATCGCCAGCAGTGCCAGGGCCATGCCCCGCTTGGCCGGGGGGTACACGGCAATCAGCAAGGTCTGGGTCATCGGGTACAACGGCCCCGCCACCACCCCTTGCAGCACACGAAAGCCCACCAGCTCCGGCATCGACTGGGCGATCCCGCACAGGAACGATGCCAGCACGAACAGTAACGTGGCCCAGATGAACAGCTTCACCTCACCAAAGCGCCGGCTCAGCCAGCCCGTCAGCGGCAAGGCGATCGCGTTGCTCACCGCGAACGAGGTGATCACCCATGTGCCCTGCTCGTAGCTCACCCCCAGGTTGCCGGAGATGGTCGGCAAGGCCACGTTGGCGATGGTGGTGTCGAGCACCTGCATGAACGTCGCCAACGACAGGCCGATGGTGGTCAGCAACAGGCTCGGCGGGGTGAACTGGGCGGCGGCCTGGTTGCTCATCGCTGCGCCGTCTTGCCGGATGCGCTGTTGTCGTGAATCAGCCGGGCAATCAGGTGGTCGGCTTCGACCAACTGGCGGTCATACACCTGGGTGGTGTAGCTGGCCTGTTGCGGGGGTTGCTGGGCCAGGGTCGGGCCGCTCTGGTCGTGCAGGTCGACCTCGACCACCGTGGACAGGCCGATCCGCAGCGGATGGTCCTTGAGCTGATCAGGGCTCAAGTGAATACGCACCGGTACCCGCTGCACGATCTTGATCCAGTTGCCGGTGGCATTTTGCGCCGGCAGCAGCGCGAAGGCGCTGCCCGTACCTGCACCGAGGCTGTCCACCGTGCCGCTGTACTTGACCTCGCTGCCGTACAGGTCGGCGCTGATTTCCACCGGCTGACCGATGCGCATGTCGCGCAGCTGGGTTTCCTTGAAGTTGGCATCGATCCACACCTGGTCCAGGGGGATCACCGCCATGGTCGCGGTGCCAGGTTGCAGGCGCTGCCCCAGCTGCACGGTGCGCTTGGCGACATAACCGGTCACCGGCGCCACCAAGGTGGTGCGGGCATTGTCCAGGTAGGCCTGGCGCAGGTCGGCCGCGGCCGCCATGACTTCGGGGTGCGAGGACACCACGGTGTCATCGACCAGCGCGGTGCTGGTATTGAGCTGTTGGCGGGCGCTGGTGAGGGCGCTCTGAGCGACGCTCAGGTCGTCGCGAGCGTGGGAGATTTCTTCCGCCGCAATCGCCCCGCTGTCGGCCAGCACCTTGCGCCGGTTGTAGTTGTCCTGGGCCTTCTGCAACTCGGCCTGGCGTGTCTGCAACTGGGCCTTGAGCGCATCCACGTTGCTGTACAGGCCACGCACCTGGCGCACCGTGCGCGCCAGCTTGGCTTCAGCGGACTGCAGCGCCACCTCGCTGTCGGCCGGGTCGAACTGCAGCAACACCTGGCCGGCATGCACCAGGTCGCCGTCATCGGCACCAATGCTGGTGACGGTACCGGTCACCAGCGGGGTGATCTCTACCACGTTGCCGTTGACGTAGGCGTCATCGGTGCTCTCGTGCCAACGCCCGACCAGGGAGTACCAGGCCCAGGCGCCGATGCCGCCAACAATCAACAGCAGCAGCAGGCCGAGCAGCCAGGCCTTGCGTTTGCGCGACGGCTCGGGCGCGTCGGCGGGGGGTGTGGTGTCTGTGGGAGTAGCCATGACAATACCTTGGAAAATGCGTAACAGGGATCAACGATCGCCGAAGCGGCGGATCGTCAGAGGGTCGCCAGCGCTGAGCAGCACCTTGGCCAGCAAGCCCTCGAGGGTCTTGAGTTCTTCTGGTTGCAGCACGCCGCACAACTCGTTCATCGCCGCCGCACCGATCTCTGGCAGCCGATCAGCCAGGCGCTGGCCATCGTCGGTCAGGGCCAGGCGCACCTGGCGGCGATCGTCGGCGCAGCGGTTGCGTGCGATCAGGCCCTTCTGCTCGAGGCGATCGAGCATGCGGGTCATCGAACCACTGTCCAGGCCCAGGTAGCGGCACAGCTCGGCCGGGGTGTCGACCTGGTACTGGGTGACGATGATCAACACTTTGAACTGCGCGGCGGTGACGCCCTCGGATTCAAGGTGCCAGTCAAGAATGCGGTCCTTGAGGATCGCCGCGCGGCCCAACAGCATGCCAATGGCACAGGTCTGGAAATTCTCGGGAGAAAAATGCGCCATAGGATCTGCCGTGGGTAATTGTGTGGAAATGTTACTGCCTAGGCAGTGAATGTCAAAGCTTTGATTAGGCTGCTATGCAAAACTTCATGATTTGACGCTCATGACTTGCTGATGTGGTTGCGCTGCTACGCCAACGCCGGCACCGCGCCACAGGCAATCGCCATGCCCACCAGCTCGGCCAGGCTGCCGGCCTGCAGTCGCTTCATCACCCGCCCCCGGTACAAGTCCACGGTCTTCACGCTAACCCCCAACTGCACGGCGATCTCGCGGTTGCTCAGGCCTTGGGCCAGCGGCACGAACACATCGCGCTCGCGCGGTGTCAGGCCATCGATGCGCGCCTGCACCTGGGCCAGCGCCTGGTTGCCCTGACGCGCGCGGCCGGCGCGCTCAAGCGCTTCCTGCACACTGTCGAGCAGCAACTGGTCACTGTACGGCTTCTCGATGAAGTCGCAGGCACCGGCCTTGAATGCCCGCACCACGATCGGCACATCGGCATGGCCGCTGACGAAGATCACCGGTAAGTCCAGGCCCCGCTCCCTCATCAGCTGCTGCACCGCCAGCCCACCCAGCCCCGGCATCCGCACATCCAGCAGCACACAGGCGGGCCCATCATCCCGGCACGCGTCCAGAAACGCCTGACCACTGGCAAACGACAGGGCCTCAAGCCCCACCGACTGCAACAGCCAGACCGTGGAATCACGCATGCCCTGGTCGTCGTCGACCACATACACTTTCGCTTGCACCCTGACCTCCTCTTAGCCCCTGCTCACCGCCAGGCGGCAGCACACTACCAAACCGCCCTGCTCGCCCGCACGTGCCCACACACTGCCGCCAAACCCTTCGACAAGGCTGCGGCTCATGCTCAAGCCCAGCCCCAGACCATCGGCCTTGCTGGTGGTGAACGGGGTAAAAATGTCTTCCAGGCGTTCGGCCGCAACCCCTGGCCCTTGGTCGGCCACCTCCACCAACACCCCATCACCCTCGCGCACGGCGGCCAGGAGGATACGTGACGGGCGTTCGCCATGCTGCTCGCGGTTGGCATCAATGGCGTTGCGCAGCAGGTTCAGCAGCACCTGCTCAAGCAATACCCGATCGGCATACACCGCCGGCAATTGCGCGCTCACGCGCAGCTCGATGCTGACCTGGTCACGGGCCGCCTCCCAGGCACACAGGCGCATGGCCTCGTTGACGACATCCAGCATGTCCAGTGCCTGTAGCCGCCGCGGCCCTTTACGCAGAAACGCCCGTAGCCTGCGGATCACTTGCGCGGCGTGGGTCGCCTGCTCAGTGATGCGTTGCAGCCCCTGCCCGACCCGCACGCGTGCCTGCGGGTCGCGCTCCAGGCCCTGCAGGTAACGCTGACTGGCATTGGCATAGTTGACCACCGCCGCCAACGGTTGATTGATCTCGTGGGCGATGCCCGAGGCCAACTCGCCGAGGGTGGCGAGCCGGGCACTGTGCGCCAGGTTCTCCTGGGCCTCGATGCGCAAGGTGATATCACGCGAGACACTGACGATCTCCACCACGGCCCCGGTATAGGTTTCGCGGATGGCGCGGCTGGCGATCTCGAACCAGCGGTAGCCGCCAGCGGCCTGGCGCACCCGGCAGGTCATGGTGTGATAACCGTCCTGGTCCAGGGCGGCGGCCGCCTGAGCCAGCACCTGGCGGCGCTCGCGCGGGTGCAGCAAGGTCCGTACGGCCATGCCTCGCAGTTGCTCTGGCCACAGGCCCAACAGGCGGAACGCCGCCGGTGAGGCATCAAGAAAACGGCCATCGGGGCTGTGCCGGGAAATCAGGTCGGTGGTGTTCTCGATGATCAAGCGGTACAGGCGCCGGGCGCGGCTGGCTTCGCGCGCTCCCTGGCGCTCGGCGCTGGCGTCACGGCAGCGGCCGAGCACCTGCTGGCCTTGGTCGTCGGGGATGAACGTCCACAGCACGATGCGCTCGCCCACTTCTACTTGCACATCGGCAATTGCCCGGTGCTGTCGCAGGCAGGCGCGCACCAGTGCGGCGCAGTTGGCCGGCAGCCAGCAGGCCAGCGCAGGGCCTTCATCAACCCAGGCCTGCAAGGCCGGGTTGCAGGCCAGCGGCCTGGCATCGGCGGCCAGCAGCAGGCTGGGCTGGGGGTCTTTGGCGAGCAAGGGAGAGAGGGTCTTGTCCACGATGTGAGGCTCGTTGTTATAGTAGTTTTACTATATTGCTATAGTCGATATTCCATCTACCATAGCGACTCGCGTAAAACTGCGACAGGGGAATTGCGGCCAACCGTACGCCTTCCCACACCCTGAACAGAGCTAACAATCAGCCACCGGGGGCCAAGCGCACAGGCTGCGCCTGCCTCCCCTACAGGATTACCGCATGTCGATCTATGCCCAGGGCCTGATGCCCGCTGCCGTCAACCACGTCGCCCTCACCCCACTGAGCTTCATCGAACGCACCGCAGCCGTGTATGGCAACTACCCGGCTGTCATCCATGGCGCCATCCGCCGCACCTGGCAGGAAACCTACCAACGCTGCCGGCGCCTGGCCAGCGCACTGGCCGGCCGTGGCGTCGGGCGTGGCGACACGGTAGCGGTCATGCTGCCAAACACCCCGGCCATGCTCGAAGCGCACTTCGGCATCCCCATGACCGGTGCAGTGCTCAACACCCTCAACGTTCGCCTGGACGCCGAAGCCATCGCCTTCATGCTGCAACACGGCGAGGCCAAGGTGCTGATCACCGACCGCGAATTCCACTCGGTCATCGAAGCCGCCCTCGCCTTGCTCGAACACCCGCCCCTGGTGGTCGATGTCGATGACCCGGAGTACGGCGAAGGCCGCGCGGTCAGCGAGCTGGATTACGAGGCCCTGCTGGCCGAGGGTGACCCGGACTTCGCCTGGGAATGGCCCGATGACGAATGGCAGGCCATTTCGCTCAACTACACCTCCGGCACCACCGGCAACCCCAAGGGCGTGGTCTATCACCATCGCGGCGCTTACCTCAATGCCCTGGGCAACCAGATGACCTGGGCCATGGGCCACCGCCCGGTGTACCTGTGGACCCTGCCGATGTTCCACTGCAACGGCTGGTGCTACCCCTGGACCATCACCGCCCTGGCAGGCACCCACGTGTTCCTGCGCCGGGTCGACCCGCAGAAGATCCTCACCCTGATCCGCGAACATCGGGTCACGCACCTGTGCGGCGCACCCATCGTGCTCAACGCCCTGGTCAACATGCCTGAGGCCGCCAAGGCTGCCATCGAGCACCCGGTGCAGGCGATGGTCGCAGGTGCCGCGCCACCGGCCAAGGTGATTGGTGCAGTGGAAGAAATGGGCATTCAGGTGACCCACACCTACGGCCTGACCGAGGTATACGGGCCAGTGACGGTATGCGCCTGGCATGAAGCGTGGGACGGGTTGCCGCTCGAGGAACGTGCGCGCATCAAGTCGCGCCAGGGCGTGCGCTACCCGACCCTCGACGGCCTGATGGTCGCCGACCCGCAAACCCTCGCGCCGGTACCGCGTGACGGTAACACCCTGGGCGAGATCTTCATGCGTGGCAACACAGTGATGAAGGGCTACCTGAAAAACCCCGAAGCCACGGCCGAAGCCTTCCGCGGTGGCTGGTTCCATACTGGGGACCTGGCCGTGTGGCACGCCGATGGCTATGTCGAGATCAAGGATCGGCTCAAGGACATCATCATCTCCGGTGGCGAGAATATCTCTACCATCGAGGTCGAGGACGCCCTGTACAAGCACCCGGCGGTGCTTGAAGCCGCCGTGGTGGCACGCCCCGACGAGAAATGGGGCGAGACACCGTGCGCCTTCGTTGCCCTCAAGCCTGGCCGGGAAGACACCCGCGAAGCCGACATCAGCAGTTGGTGCCGGGAGCACTTGGCCGGCTTCAAGGTGCCCAAGACGGTGATCTTCGGCGAACTGCCGAAGACCTCCACCGGCAAGATCCAGAAGTACCTCCTGCGCGACCGGGCCAAAGCCCTCTGACCGTTCATTGGCCTCGTCGTCGGCAATCCGCCGCCGAGGCCAGCACCACACCCGTTGCTTCTACACCTACCGAGCCGCTGATGACCGACTACATCGCCCCCCTGCGCGACATGCGCTTTATCCTGCGTGACGTTTTCAACGCCCCTGCCCTGTGGGCACGCCTGCCCGCCCTGGCCGAGCGCATCGACGCCGACACCGCCGATGCCATCCTCGAAGAAGCGGCCAAGGTCACCGGCCAACTGATCGCCCCGCTCAGCCGCAACGGTGACGAACAAGGCGTGCACTTCGAGGCCGGCCGGGTGAGCACCCCGGACGGTTTCCGCGAAGCCTGGCGCATCTACCGGGAAGGCGGCTGGGTCGGCTTGGGGGGCAACCCCGAGCATGGCGGCATGGGCATGCCGAAGATGCTTGGCGTGCTGTTTGAAGAGATGCTCTACGCCGCCGACTGCAGCTTCAGCCTGTATTCCGCCTTGAGCGCCGGCAGTTGCCTGGCGATCGATGCCCACGCCAGCGAGACGCTCAAGGCCATCTACCTGCCACCGCTCTACGAAGGCCGCTGGGCCGGCACCATGTGCCTGACCGAGCCCCAGGCCGGCACCGACCTGGGGTTGATCCGCACCCGCGCCGAGCCACAGGCCGATGGCAGTTATCGCATCACGGGCAGCAAGATATTCATCACCGGTGGCGAGCAGGACCTGACCGAGAATATCGTCCACCTGGTGCTGGCCAAGCTGCCGGATGCCCCCACTGGCGCCAAAGGTATCTCGCTGTTCCTGGTGCCCAAGTACCAGGTCAATGCCGATCGCAGCCTGGGTGAGCGCAACGCCGCGCATTGCGGCTCGGTCGAGCACAAAATGGGCATCAAGGCCTCGGCCACCTGCGTGATGAACTTCGATGGCGCCACGGGCTACCTGGTGGGCGAAGCGAACAAGGGCCTGGCGGCCATGTTCACCATGATGAACTACGAGCGGTTGTCCATCGGCATCCAGGGTATCGGCTGCGCCGAAGCGTCGTACCAGAGCGCTGCGCGCTACGCCAGCGAACGCCTGCAGAGCCGCGCCGCCAGCGGCCCGCAGGCACGGGGCAAGGTGGCCGACCCGATCATCCAGCATGGCGATGTGCGGCGTATGCTGCTGACCATGCGCACCCTCACCGAGGGCGGCCGGGCATTCGCGGCCTACGTGGGGCAACAACTGGACCTGGCCCGTTATGCCGAAGACACAGGCGAGCGTGAACATGCCCAACGCCTGGTGGCGCTGCTCACGCCGGTGGCCAAGGCCTTTTTCACCGACAATGGCCTGGAAAGCTGCGTGCTCGGCCAGCAGGTGTACGGGGGCCATGGCTACATCCGCGAATGGGGCCAGGAACAGCGTGTGCGCGACGTGCGCATCGCGCAGATCTACGAAGGCACCAACGGCATCCAGGCCCTCGACCTGCTCGGGCGCAAGGTACTGGCCGATGGTGGCCAGGCCCTGGCCAGCTTCACCGCCGAAGTGCGCGCGTTTAGCGTTGCCGCGCCGCTGCATCGCGAAGCTCTACAGGCCAGCGTTGCGCGCCTGGAGGCGACCAGTGCGTGGCTGCGGGCCCAGGCCGGTGAAGACGCCAACCTGGTCAGCAGCGTGGCCGTGGAGTACCTGCACCTGTTCGGCCTAACCGCCTATGCCTACATGTGGGCGCGCATGGCAGCCGTGGCGCAGGCCAAGCATGAACAAGACCCCGCTTTCCATGGAGCGAAGCTGGCCTGTGCGGCGTTCTTCTTTCAGCGCATCCTGCCGCGCAGTCTTGGGCTGGAGGCAAGCATCCGGGCGGGCAGCGCCAGCCTTTATGGCATGACAGAAGCGCAGTTCTGATCGGCCCAGGGGGTGCGCAGCGCCCCCTGGCATTGCCCGCGAAGGGTTCTCAAACGCTGAAATTCCATTGCAAATCCGACGAAAAACCGTCACAACTGATAGTCATTCGCCATTACCTCGGTTCTCGGGACCCCTTAGCAAGGGTAGAATGCGCAAAACCCGGAGCCGCAATGAACCACGACCGCCTCAATCCCAGCTCAGACGATGCCATCACCGACGCCGCCGCGCATTGGTGCATGCGCCTGCACGCCGAAGATTGCACTGCGGCCGAGCGTGAGGCGTTCGCCCGCTGGCTGGCGGCCGACCCACGGCACGCCGAGGAATACCACGCGATGCTGGAGATCTGGCAAACCGCCGACCTGCTGCCACGCAACGCCACCGTGGTCGATTTCAACCCGCCTGCACGCCAAGCACCGCGGGTACGCAACTGGCGCCCGCTGGCCTCGGCCGCGGCCATTGCCCTGGCGGTGCTGCCCTTGGCCGGCTGGCTAGGCTGGGAACAAGGCTGGCTGCCGAACCACTACCAGCACGTTGAAGCCAGCAACCGGATGCAGACGGTGGAGCTGAGCGACGGCAGCACGGTGGAACTCAACCTCAACACCGAGCTGACCTACCTCAACTACAAAGACCAACGTCAGGTCACCCTCAAGCGCGGCGAGGCGTTTTTCAAGGTGCAGCACGACAGTGCACACCCGTTCATCGTCCGCGCAGGCCGCGGCCAGACCCGCGTCACCGGCACCCAGTTCAACGTGTGGAAGTACCAGGACCAGGTCAAGGTCACGCTGGTGGAAGGCTCGGTGCTGGTCACCAGTGACGGCAGCGCGGGCGGTTACCGCCTCGGCCCTGGGATGCAGGCCAGCTATCACAAAGGTGATTTCGAGCCACAACTGGAGCAGAGCGACGATTACGGCAATACCCTGGCCTGGCGCAGTGGCAAGCTGGTGCTCGACAACCTGAGCCTGGAGCAGGCGTTGCCGGTGATCAACCGCTACCTCGACGCCCCGCTGCTGCTGGCTGATGCCAGCACCGGCCGGATCCGCATCAGCGGCATCTACAACACCCGTGAAGTCGGGCGCCTGGTCAACAACCTGCCCAAGGTACTGCCGGTGTACCTCACCCGCAGCAAGGACGGCAGCACCGTCCTCAACCGCATTTCGCCGCCGCCCGGCAAGGGCTAACGCCTTACAGCGTCATCGCCGCCAACCAGCCGAAGGCCAACAGCGGCAGGTTGTAATGAAGGAAGGTCGGCACCACGGTGTCCCAGATATGGTGATGCTGGCCATCCACATTCAAGCCCGAGGTCGGCCCCAGGGTCGAGTCCGACGCTGGCGAACCAGCATCCCCCAACGCCCCCGCGGTGCCGACAATACACACCGTGGCCAGTGGGTCGAAGCCCAGCTGCACGCACAGTGGCACGAAGATCGCCGCCAGGATGGGCACGGTGGAGAACGACGAGCCGATGCCCATGGTCACCAGCAGGCCCACCAGCAGCATCAGCAAAGCGCCGACGCCCTTGCTGTGGTCGATCCACTGCGCTGACGCCTGGACCAGGCTGTTGACCTCGCCGGTGGCCTTCATCACATCGGCAAAGCCCGAGGCGGCAATCATGATGAAGCCGATCATGGCCATCATCTTCATGCCTTCGGTGAACAGGTCGTCGGTGTCTTTCCAGCGCACGATGCCAGACAGCGAGAAGATCAGGAACCCGACCATGGCGCCGATGATCATCGAGTTCAGCCACAGCTGAACAATGAACGCTGCGGCGATCGCCAGGCCCGCGACCATCAGGGTCAACGGGTTGTATTGCACACTCACCTGCTCGACCTGCTCGATACGCGCCAGGTCGTAATCGCGCTTCTTGCGGTAACTGAACAACACCGCCAGCAGCAGGCCGGCGAGCATGCCAGCCGCCGGAATGGCCATGGCATGGGTGACGTTGACGCCACTCACATCGACCCCGGCCCGGGCGACGTTGGCCAGCAGGATTTCGTTGAGGAAGATGTTGCCAAAACCCACCGGCAGGAACATGTAGGGCGTGATCAGGCCAAAGGTGATCACGCAGGCGACCAGCCGGCGGTCGATGCGCAAGCGCGTCAGCACATACAGCAGCGGCGGCACCAGCAGCGGGATGAAGGCGATGTGGATGGGCAGGATGTTCTGCGATGACACCGCCACTACCAGCATCAGGCCGATCAGCAGCCACTTGACCTTGCCACCATTGGCATGCCCCTGGCGATCGATCATGGACAAGGCACGGTCAGCCAGGGCATGCGCCAGCCCGGACTTGGCGATGGCTACCGCAAAGGCACCCAGTAGCGCATACGACAACGCCACCGTGGCCCCCCCGCCCAGGCCGCCGTTGAAGGCCTTGAGCGTCCCCTCGATGCCCAGCCCGCCGACCAGGCCACCGACCAGCGCGCCGATGATCAGGGCGATGACCACGTGCACGCGCGACAGGCTGAGTATCAGCATGATGCCGACTGCGGCGATCACTGCATTCATGGTTTGGCTTTCCTCGTAGCTGCGGACAAAAAAGCGGGCACTCTGAAGCAGTGGGCGGCAGATGTCAAAAGCGCCACGTGTCGGCGCATTACCCAGCCCCTTCGAGTTTAAATTGAACGTTTGAATAAAGAAAAAATCGCCACGGCCGACACAGTCGTCAGCCAGCACTATTACAAGGGATTCGCCCCATGCCTTTGCGACAACTTTCCATCCAGTGGAAGATCACCCTGCTTGCCGGTCTCTGCCTGGCCGGTATCGTCACCCTGCTCGTCGGCCTCTCGCTGTACCGCATGGACCACAGTTCAGACCTGGTCAAGGCAAGCAGCATGCAGATGCTCACCGAGGCGGCCCAGGGGCGCATCGAGTCGCAAGGTGAAGTGCAGGCCTTGAACATTCGCCGTCAGTTTATGGACGCCTACCAGTACGGCGCCGGCTTCGCCCGCCAGGTACTGTTCCTGCGCGAGCAGGCTGAAAAGCGCTTTCTCGATGCCTACGACCTGCGCGAGGACATGACGCGCCAGGTACGTGCCGCGCTGCAGGCCAACCCTGACCTGCTCGGTTTGTCGCTGGTGTTCGAGCCCAACGCCCTGGACAACAAGGACAACCTGTTCACCGCCAAGCCCGAGCTGGGCAGCAACGAAACCGGGCGTTTCGCGCTGTACTGGTCGCAACCGCGTGCCGGCCAACTGACGGCCATGGCCCTGCCCGAACAGGACATGGCCAACACCGAGATCGGCCCCAGCGGCCAGCCCGCCAACACCTGGTGGGTGTGCCCGCGCAGCACTGGCAAGGTCTGCGTGGTGGAGCCCTACTTCTATGACATCGATGGCCAGCGGGTGCTGATGACCAGCATCGTCTTCCCCCTGGCAGTCAACGGCAAGGTGATCGCCACCCTGTCCATCGACATCAACCTCAACAGCCTGCAGGCCTTGACCCAGAATGCCAGCCGCAGCCTCTATGAAGGCCGCACCACCGTCGGCATCCTCAGCCCGGTGGGCCTGCTGGCCGGCTACAGCGCCGATGCCGGCAAGCTGGCCCAGCGCTTCGACCAGGTCGACACGGCCAAGGGTGCCGAACTGGTGCGCAAGCTGGCCGAAGGCAAGTTGAGCATCCTGCATGACCAGCAGCGCCTCAAGGTGCTTGCTGCCTTCGAGCCGATCCCCGGCGCTCAGCCCTGGGGCGTGCTGCTGGATGTACCGGAAAACGCGCTGACCGGGCCTGCCGAAACGCTGAAGCAGGAACTGGACGCACTGAACACCAGCGGCACCCTGCTGGAGCTGGGCCTGGGCCTGGCCGCTGCGATCGCCGGCCTGCTGCTGGTGTGGTTGATGGCCCGCGGTGTTACCCGGCCGATTCTCGGTGTGGCAGCGATGCTCAAGGACATCGCCAGCGGCGAAGGTGACCTGACCCGTCGCCTGACCTACCAGAAGCACGACGAACTGGGCGAGCTGGCGGGATGGTTCAACCGCTTCCTCGACAAGCTGCAGCCGATCATTGCCGAGGTCAAACAATCGGTACAGGCCGCCCGAGGCACCGCCGACCAGTCCTCGGCCATCGCCAGCGAAACCAGCGCCGGCATGGAGCAGCAGTACCGCCAGGTCGACCAGGTGGCGACTGCCTCGCACGAGATGAGCGCCACCGCCCAGGACGTTGCCCGCAGCGCCGCCCAGGCTGCGCAGGCGGCCCGTGAAGCCGACCAGGCCACCCGTGAAGGCCTGGCCGTGATCGACCGCACCACCCACAGCATCGACGCCCTGGCTGCCGACATGAACAACGCCATGGCCGAAGTCGAAGGCCTGGCACAGAACAGCGAGAAGATCGGTTCGGTGCTGGAAGTGATCCGTTCGATTGCCGAACAGACCAACCTGCTGGCGCTCAACGCCGCGATCGAAGCTGCCCGCGCCGGCGAGGCAGGCCGTGGTTTTGCCGTAGTCGCCGATGAAGTGCGCAACCTGGCCCGACGCACCCAGGAATCGGTGGAAGAAACCCGCCAGGTGATCGAAGCCCTGCAAGCCGGTACCCGCGAAGTGGTCGGCGCCATGGACAACAGCCACCGCCAGGCCCAGGGTGGCGTGGAACAGGTCGGCCAGGCCGTCACCGCGCTGCAGCGCATCGGCCAGGCAGTGACGGTGATCACCGACATGAACCTGCAGATCGCCTCGGCCGCCGAAGAGCAAAGCGCAGTGGCCGAGGAGATCAACAGCAACGTCGCGACCATTCGTGATGTGACCGAGTCGCTGTCAGGGCAGGCCAACGAATCGGCACGGGTCAGCCAGTCGCTCAATAGCCTGGCCAACCAGCAGCAGGCATTGATGGATCAGTTCCGGGTCTAGGCCTGTGGCGCGCACTCGTCGCCGCAGAAACCATCGTCCGGCAGGGGAAACCGACCGGCCTGGAGGATTTGATCGAGCAACACCAAGGCGCCCAGCACATTCGGCCGGGCGCCCATGGGTAGCCTGCTTGCGTCTGGCAACGTGGCGTCCTTATACCCCGATTGCATCACCAGCAGGTGCATCTGGTCGGCGTTCAGGTACAGGTGGTGCTGCTCGATGGCATACGACTGGATCAAGGCCAGGGCACCGGTCACCATCGGCGTGGCACTGGAGGTACCCCCATAGGTGCTGGTGTAGTCGCGATCGTGCCCGTTCTTGTCCTGCAGTGCCCCATACCCTAGCGTTGCGACGCTATCCCCCCAGCCATTGAGCATGCGGTAGCGGTAGTTGTAATTGGAGTACTGATGCGGTTTGCCATCCCAGGAATGGCAGGCGCCCACCAGAATTGCATCGGCCTCACCATGGTCGTCGAAGTAACGCCACTGCTCCAGGTCGACGCCGTAACCTTGAGTGGTACGGGCGTTGTGATCGGACACGCTGGTACCATTGCACGCCGCATTGAGCACCACGACGCCTCGCTCGGTCAGCGACCGGGTGACATCCCACCAGGTCCTGTCATGCAAAGAAGGCAGGAAGGTCCCCAGGACATTCACATTGGCTGTCTGGCGGTTGACGCCAACGATATCGCCAGCCCTTGCATAAGCCAGCAGCTTTTTCAGTGTCTGGGAATACCCACGTGCATCGTAGGCACGGTTGTCATACAGGAACAACTCCGCGGCATGGCAAATACCGGTCATGCCCAACCCATTGTCATGTGCCAGCAACACCCCCACCGAAGCCGTGCCGTGGTCAGGCTCCGAATCGACTGTTGGCGGGATGACTTTGAGCCTGGGGTTACCACGCAAGTCTTCGTGATTGGCATAGAGCCCACCGTCGGAGAAATGCACGCGTACCCCTCTGCCCTGCACTCCCGCCTGCCATGCGTTGCGGATATTCAAGCCTTTGGCGCTGCTGTCTGGCTCGTTCAGGTAGCGCTGCAGCGCTTCAAAGTCGGGTGTGGGCTGCGCTTGCTCATTGGCATTGGTGCCAGCGGCGTAGGCACCGCCAGTCAGCAGCGTCGCGATGACAGCGGCAGCAGCGAAGGCCAGCAGATTGCCCGGTTCGAGTTGCGGGGGGAGCAGTGCGCTGTCTTCGACGTATTCAAGCCCATTCAGGCTTTGGACCAGGGCGCTGAAGGTTGCGTTGGGCATGCCCTGCGGCTGCTCGACCCAGTAGTGGTTGGCGAGTACCTGCAAGTGCTCATCCTCACGCTCGTGAGGTTCCAGAAACGGTTGCAGGTCAATGATTTGCTGAAGGCCGGGCCAATCATGGGCCAATGACGAGCTGGCATCAGCTTGCACATCAGCCATGAAACGCGCATGCCCCCCTTCACTGAACACCAGAATCAGCGCGGGGTAACGCTGCCCTTCAGGCAGAGGCGGGAGCGTTGCGCCCTCCTGCGCGGCCCGCCTTCGCCGGGTGCCGGACGACGACAGCGGCACCGTATCAAGAATGCGCCGGGTCAGTTCACCTTCACTGACCTCGATCAGCAATGGCCCCTCACGCAAGGTAGCGTCTGCATCAGCGTCCAGGTCCTGCTTGATGACTTCGCTGTCGATCAGCGTGACCAGCGGGGTGATCCTGTAGGTACCTGCCAGCACCTCGCAACTGAGGGTGGCAGGGCATCCATGATTGGCGACCGTGCCACTGTGAACCTGTGAAAGCACGTTAACGCCATCCAGCTGAACCACACCTTCGGGGACCTCGCGCTCAAGTAGATACTGGATGGACTTGACCTTGTGCAGGTCGTCCCCTGTACAACGCACATGAAACTTCCCATCGAACGTGAAGTTGCGGTAATACACGAAATCCAGATTGAAACCCATTGCGTACTCCTGTCAGCGCTACGTGCCCAGCGGCCGCGGGCACAGGTGCATAGCCTTGCAACCTGTATCCAACGCGCCTAGACAGAAGCGGTTCCTGCTGGTGCAGCAGGGGCCGCAGCAACTTCGGCTACAAGTACCTTCGACTACACTTTCGCGGCAACTGGAATGACAACCCACGAGGCCCCGATGAAAAAAATTCCAACGTTGCTGGCCAGCCTGCTGCTCGCCGCCGGCCTGGCCAGCACCGACAGCGCCGCCTCAGCGGAGCGCACCACGCCCATTCACTTTGGCGCCATTGGCTGGGAAAGCGGCGCCCTGACCACCGAAATACTGCGGCTGATCGTCGAGCGTGGGTATGGCTACCCCACCGACACCCTGCCCGGCAGCACCGTGAGCATGGAAGTGGCGTTGGCCCGCAACGACCTGCAGGTGATCGCCGAGGAGTGGGCCGGGCGCAGCCCCGCCTGGGTCAAGGCCGAACAGGCCGGGCAAGTGTTCGCTCTGGGCGATACCGTCAAGCACGCCGAGGAAGGCTGGTGGGTGCCGGCTTACGTGATCGAAGGCGACCCTTCGCGCAACCTCAAGGCCCTGGCGCCGGACCTGCGCAGTGTCGATGACCTCAAGCGCTACCCACAGGTGTTCCGCGACCCCGAGTCGCCGGCCAAAGGGCGCTTCCTCAACAGCCCCAGCGGCTGGACCTCCGAAACGGTCAACAGCCAGAAGCTCAAGGCCTACGGGCTCAACGACAGCTATAGCAACTTTCGCAGTGGCTCCGGTGCGGCGCTGGATGCCGAAATCGGCTCCGCGATCCGGCGCGGTCAACCGGTGTTGTTCTACTACTGGAACCCGACCCCATTGATGGGGCGCTACAAACTGATACGCCTGCAAGAACCGCCCTTCAATGCCCAGGCCTGGGCCACCCTGACAGATGCCAGCAACCCCAACCCGCAAGGCAGCCAGTCACTGCCGGCCAAATTGTCGATTGGCGTGTCCAAGGCGTTCCACGAGGGTTACCCGGATTTGGTGGCCGTGTTCGAAAAGGTCGACCTGCCGATCGATCGGCTCAACCGCGCCCTGGCCGAGATGAGCGAAAAACGCACACCACCGAACAAGGCTGCCCTCACCTTCCTGCGTGACAACCCAGACGTCTGGAAAGCCTGGTTGCCGGCAGACGTCGCCGCCAAGGTCGAGGGCAGCCTATGAGTGGCGGCTTTCCCGAAGCGCTGCAATTTTCCTTCGCCGAACGCGTCAACCAGCTGGTCGACTGGCTGGTGCTGAACTACGGCGATCACCTGCGCAGCGTCTCGGACCAGCTGCTGCAACTGTTGGTAAGCCTGGAGAACCTGCTGCGCCTGCTGCCCTGGTGGGCACTCTTGCTGCTGGTCGGGCTGCTCGCCTGGCATGCCAGCCGCAGCGTACTGCGCAGCGTGGCGATGGTTACCCTGCTGGCCTTGATCGGCGTGCTCGGGCTGTGGGACAAGCTGCTGCAGACCTTGGCCCTGGTGCTGGTCAGCACCGGCCTGTGCGTGCTGGTCGGGGTGCCGCTGGGCATCCTGCTGGCGTCACGCCCGCTGGCTCGGCGGTTGTTGATGCCGGTGCTGGATGTGATGCAGACACTCCCCGCCTTCGTCTACCTGATCCCGGTGCTCATGCTGTTTGGCCTGGGCAAGGTACCGGCGGTGTTCGCCACCCTGATCTACGCCTTGCCGCCACTGGTGCGGCTGACCGACCTGGGCTTACGGCAGATCGACCCGTCGTTGCTGCAAGCCGCACACGGTTTGGGCGCCAGCCGCTGGCAGCGGCTGCAGCGCATTGCCCTGCCGTTGGCCCTGCCGAGCATCATGGCCGGCCTCAACCAGTCAGTCATGATGGCGTTGTCGATGGTGGTAGTGGCTTCGATGATCGGCGCGCGCGGCCTGGGTGAGGATGTACTGGCCGGCATTCAGACCCTCAACGTCGGCCAGGGCGTTGAAGCGGGGCTGGCGATCGTGGCCCTGGCCATGGTGATTGACCGCATCAGCCAGGCGTATGGGCAGGTCAAACGCTGATCTCGGCATCTACCGGCTTGCCGGCGGCCGGGCCGGCGCTGACAATGCGCTACCGTCCGCTCAGCCTTGGAGCCTTTCAGCGTGTCCCTCAAAGCCCTGCGCACCTTGGTGACCATCGCTCGCCACGGCACCTTTGCCCGAGCGGCCGATCTGCTCAGCCTCACCCCTTCAGCCGTGAGCCTGCACATCAAGAGCCTCGAAGACGAGCTGCAGGTCAGCCTGTTCGATCGCAGCCGGCGCCAGGTGGTGCTGACCGAAGCCGGCCAGCTGGCAGTGGCGCGCGCCGAGGGCATCCTCGGCGCCTATGACGAATTGGCCGACGCCTTGGCCAGTGGCCCGAGCTTGCGCGGCCGCTTGCGCCTAGGGGCGATCCACACCGTGCTGGCCCGGCGCCTGCCCAAGGCGCTGCTGTGGATCAAGACCCATCACCCGCAGCTGCATATCAGCGTCGCTTCAGGCATGTCGGCGGAACTGGCGCGGCGCGTCGAAGACGGCGAACTCGATGCGGCGATCACCACCGAGCCAATCAGCCCCTACCCCCAGTGCCTGGTCTTCACACCCTTGTTCGCTGACCGCTTCTGGGCCATCGCCAGCCCTGAACTGGCGGGCCAGAGCCTGCCAGCGCTGTTGGCCAGCCAACCGTTTTTGCGCTTTGACAAGCGCGCCTGGGCCGGGCGACAGATCGAACAGGAGCTGCGCCGCCAGCACCTGCAAGTGAGCGAACAGATGGAGCTGGACAGCCAAGAAGCCCTGGCACGCATGGCGGTGATGGGCCTGGGGGTGGCGATCATCCCGATGGCCGACGAAGACCTGCAACGCTTACCAGCGGCCACCTGCCTGCCCTTTGGCGAGCCGCAACTGACGCGGCGGGTGGTGCTGCTGGAACATGAAAAAAGTCAGCGGCGCCACTTGAGCGCCGTATTGAAGACGGCACTGGAGGCCTGACCCAAGCAGACCGTGCATTTATTCTCAACGGTCACTGAAGAAAACAACGTTTTTCCAAACCAAAGCGTCCCCGTAGGCTTTAGCGATACCCGACTACGGAAGGCCGACCATGCTCCACCTGCTGCTGACCACGCTGTTACCGATCATCCTGCTGATCGCATTGGGCACCTTTCTGCGTGTTCGCGGTTTTCTTGCCGACACCTTCTGGCCCGGTGCTGAACGCCTGAGCTATTACGTGCTGCTGCCGTCGCTGTTCCTCCACGGCCTGGCCACTGCCAACCTCGACGGGGTGCCGGTGCTGGGCATGGTCGGTGTGCTGATGCTCTCGACCCTGCTCGGCGCCCTGCTGTTGGTGCTCTACCAAGGTGCGGTCAACCATGACGGCGCCGATTTCACCTCGGTATTCCAAGGTGGCGTACGCTTCAACAACTACATCGGCGCTACCCTGGCCGCTGGGATCTATGGCAGTGCCGGCATCGCCCTGGCGGCGGTGGCCAATGCCGCCATCGTGCCCTTGGTCAACCTGCTGTGCGTCCTGGTGTTCGCCCGTTTCAGCGCCCGCCACAGCTCACCGGCCACGGTGTTGCGTGCGATTTTCGCCAACCCGCTGATCGTTGGCTGTACCGGCGGCCTGCTGCTGCGGGTCACCGGGCTTGGCTTGCCCGCAGGGCTTGAGCCTACCGTCAAGGCCCTCGGCCAGGCCGCCCTGCCCCTGGGCCTGCTGTGCGTGGGCGCGGCCCTGGGGGGCGCCCGCGTCGGCCAACAGGTGCGCCCGTTGATGGCAGCCTCGGCATTCAAGTTTCTGGTGATGCCACTGACCACCTGGGGCCTGTGCCGCATCCTTGGCCTGAGTGGCCAGGCGGCAGTGGTGGCCGTGCTGTTCCAGGCGCTGCCTACCGCATCCTCTTCCTATGTGATGGCCAGGCAGATGGGCGGCAACGCCCCGCTGATGGCCACCATCATCGCCCTGCAGACCGTGGCCGCTGCCGCAACCCTTCCTTTGGTGCTAATGCTTACGCTTGGCTAGACTGTGATTCAACCCACAGTTCGGAAGCTCGGCCATGCGCCTTTCGTGGATGCTGATCGGTTTGACTAGCGCCCTGCTTGCAGGCCCAGTGCACGCAGTTGACACGGCCAAGGCCGCCGTCGCCGAAGACAAGGCCGAAGTGCTTGAGGAAAAGGTGGTGGAGGATGCCCCACCACCGAAAAAGGCCGAGACCATCACCCCGGGCGAGGTGAAGGCCGTGGACCCGGCCGGCAAGTCGCCGCTGGACGACAGCATCACCTGTCTGGCCCGTACCATCTACTGGGAAGCCAAGGGTGCCGATGCCAAGGACATGACCGCAGTGGCCAGCGTGGTGCTCAACCGCCTGGGCCACGATGGCTTCCCAGACACCATCTGCGGTGTCGTCAAGCAGGGCGTGGAGACCAAGGCCTGCCAGTTTTCCTGGTGGTGCGACGGGCGCTCCGATCAGGTTGAAGAGGCGCAACGCTACGACATCGCCAAAGAGATCGCGCGCAAGGCGCTGAACCAGCAGCTCAAGGACCCCACCGGCGGGGCGCTGTACTTTCACGACCGCAATGTGCACCCGCAGTGGGCCAAGGCCTACCGCAGGACGGCCGAGACCACGCACTTTCTGTTCTACAAGCCTCATCAGGCGCTCGCCCGTTGAGCGGCGCTGTCAGAAGTCAATCGAGCCAGAGAACTTGACCAGGCGCGGGTCGCCCTGGGTCAGGTAGCCGCCGTTGGCGGAAGCCCAATAGTGCTTATCGGTGAGGTTTTCCACGTTCATGCGCAGGGTGACCTCCTTTTGCTGCACCTTGAAGCGGTAGCGTGCGCCCACATCGAAGCGGTTCCAGGTCGGCAGGCTGAGGGTGTTGGCCGGGTTGGCGTACTGCCCCCCGGTACGTAGCATACGGGCGTTGAGCGCCACGCCCTGCAAGCCAGGCACGTCCCAATCGACGCTGGCGTTCAACTGGAAGGTCGGCACCCCGACCGCATGGTTGCCGTCATCGGCCCCGCCCTGGGTGTTTTTCAGCTCGGTGTCCATGCGCGTTCCGCCGGCCATCAAGCGCAGCCCCTGCACCGGCTCGCCGAACACACTCAGTTCGACGCCCTTGTTGACCTGCTCGCCATCCTGGACGAATACATCGCCCTGAACAAAACCGTCGGTGGGCCGCTCGATACGGAACAGCGCCAGGTTGGCACCGAAGGTCTGGTAGTCGAGCTTGACCCCGGCCTCGACCTGCTTGGTCTTGGCCGGCGGGAACACCTCCCCGGCATTGATCACCTGGCCCGATGCAGTCGCCCCTTGCGCGAGCCCTTCGATGCGATTGGCGTACAGCGAGATCGACGGGTTTACCTTGTAGACGATGCCGTAGACAGGCGTGGTGACCGACTCATCGTAGAAGGCGTTGCGGCCAAGGTCCGGCCCCTCGCCGTCATAGGCATAGCCTTCGACGCGCAACTGCTGGCGCCGCACGCCGACGGTGACCAGCAAGGTATCGTCGAACAGGCCCAGCGTGTCGGACACGGCAAGGCTGCGGTTGCGCGTCTTGCCGGTGACCCCGGGGTCGTCCAGCTTGCCACCGGTGAAGGTGGGGGTGGTGGGCTTGGGCAACGGGTCGGTGTTGTAGAGGTTGGTGGCCTGCGAATTGTAGAAGACGAACGCGTTTTCTTGCTGGGTCCAGATGCTGGCAGCGCCGAGGTTCACCTGGTGGCTGACCGGGCCGGTCTGCAAGCGGCCGTTGATGCCGCCCATGAAGGTGGTGTTGTCTTCGTTATGGGGGATTTCCGAACCGCCGATGGTGGCAGCACCGCTGGCGGCGTCAGTGAGGACCGGCGTGCCATAAAAACCGTTTTCGTGGGTGTGCTTGACGCCACCCGCCAGGTAACCGCTCCAGTTGTCGTTGAAGTCGTAATCGCCGCGGACCATGCCGAAGGTGTCTTCGGTCTCGGTCCAGGCCCAGTCCTGGCCATAATTATGGTCGGCATCCGGCGCCCGGGGGATATCGCTCAGGCCAGCCCCCAGGCGCACCGAGTTGCGCATATGGTTGACCCGCTGTTTCTGATAGCCGATGTCGGTAGACAGGCGCAGCTTGTCGCCACGGTAGTCGAGGCCGACGATGAACAGCTTGCTGCGTTGGTCCTGGTCGTCGACTGCGGTTTCGCCTTCACGTTGCGACAGGTTCAGGCGCACGCCAAAGCGATTGTCCTCACCAAAGCGCTGGCCGAGGTCCAGGTGCTCACCCAGGCGGCCATCGCTGCTGATGTCCTGGGTGTAGCGGCGGGTCGGCGTATCGCCGGCACGCTTGGGCTGCAGGTTGACGTTACCGCCCAGGCCAGTACCCGTGGGGCTGGCGCCGTTGAGAAAGGCGTTCGGCCCCTTCAGCAGCTCGACCCGCTCCACGGCATCGGTACTGATCATCTGCCTGGGCAGCACGCCATACAGGCCATTGAATGCCACATCATCCCCGTTGAGCGGCAAACCCCGGATGACGAAGACCTGCGACTGGTTGCCGAAACCGAACGACTGGCGCACCGACGGGTCATTGAGCAGTACATCGCCGATGTCCTCGGCTTGCTGGTCTTCGATCAACTGCGAGGTGTAGCTGGTCATGGTGAACGGCACATCCATCATATCCTGGTTGCCCAACACGCCCATCTGCCCGCCCCGCGCAACCTGCCCCCCGGCAAAGGGCTCCGGGGGCTCGCCCTTGAGCTTGGCGGACTCGGCATTGATGGCGGTGGCGTCCAGCTGGATAACGCCGTCAGCCGCCTGTGCGGTAACGGCGACGGAACAGCAGACAGCGAGAAAGGTCGATTGATACTGACGGGATCGTGCCATGCAAGGCGCCTCGATAGGGGATGGGGCCTTCCTGGCACAGTGAAGCTAAGAGCGATTGAGTCTTGTTTCTAGCCGAAATTACGAATGATTACCAAGTGATCGCACTTTTGGGGCGACCAGTGGTCTACTCCCTCTTTTGCCGCCTGCAACGATTGCCGGCGTTTTCATTGCTTTACACGATACCGGGCCAAAAACCCTGGGCTTGTGTAGGATGAGCAGCGCTTACCACGACGCTGCCAGTCATAGGGAGATTCACATGCGCGTCCTGTCATCTGTTGCCGCCTTGTCGCTGGGCCTGGTCATCTCGACCGGGGCCTTCGCCGTGACTGGCGAAGAGGGGCAACTGATCGATTCGATCAATGCCTACCGCAGCAAGGCCCAGCCTTGCGGTGGCGAAGCGTCGCTGGAGCTTCCCCCCCTCAACAGCGACACCCGCCTGGCATTGTCCCCCGAGGGCACCCGCGACTTGCAGCAGGCCATGACCCGCGCTGCCTACCCGATGGTCAACGTGCAGGCGATCAGCCTCTCGGGCCCGCGTGATGCACAAGCAGCCATGCATGCCATCGAAGAAAGTTTCTGCCAAGTGGTGCTCGACCCGCAGTTCGTCGATATCGGCGTCAGCCAGGAAGGCCGCGACTGGCGCATCGTCCTCGCCCGCCCGTTGCTCAGCGGGCGCCTCGGTGACTGGCAAGCCGAGGGGCAGAAGGTGCTGCAGGAAATCAACGCTGCGCGCAAGTTGCCGCGCCAGTGCGGCGGCCAGCCCTTTGCTGGCGCACCGGCGCTGACCTGGAATACCACCTTGGCCGGCGTGGCCGCCGACCACACCCGGGCCATGGCCAACCAGAACTTCTTCGACCACATCGACAAGGACGGCCGTACCCCCGGCGATCGGGCGGAGCTGGCCGGTTACCTGTATCAGCAGGTCGGCGAGAACATCGCTGCCGGCCGCGACAGCGCGCACAAGGTGGTCGACGGCTGGCTGGCCAGCCCTGGGCATTGCGCTACGTTGATGAACCCTGATTTGCGCGAGTTGGGGGCCGCCTATGCGGTGGACCCGAAGAGTGATGCCGGGATCTACTGGACGGCCTTGTTCGGTACCCCGCAATAAGCACCTGAACAGCCTGGGCGGCCTCAGCCAGCAGCCGCCCCGCTGCGCAGTTGCAACGCCGTACAGCCAAACCGCCGCCGCACGCACTTGCCCAGGTGGCTGGCATCGCCCAACCCGACTTCATCGGCAATCTGCGCCAGGCTGTGGCTGGAATTGAGCAACCGCCAGCGCGCCTGCTGCAAGCGCATTTCCAGCCACCAGGCCTTGGCGCTCATGCCCTGGCTGGCCAGGAACTGTCGATCGAGCTGCCGACGGCTGATGCACAGCTCTGCCGCCAGGTGCTCGACCGACAACGGTGAACCCAGGTGATGGCGCATCAACGCCAATGCGCGCTGAACCTGCCGCCCCTGCCCCGCCCCCAGCTCCAGCTCCAGCGAGCGCAAGGCGTGGCGGCTATCGCGCGTTTCGTCTACCACCATGTCGGCCAGGCCCTTCAGCGCTCGGGCTCGCCCACAGGCGCGTGACAACAGCTCCACGGCCAGGTCGACGGCCGCCGTCCCCCCAGCACAGGTGACGCGCCCGCCTTGAATGCAATAAAGCTGATCGCGCAGGACCTTCAGATGAGGGAACGCGGTACGGAACTCGGCCTCATGCCGCCAGTGGACCACCACGTCGTGCCCCTCCAGCAGGCCGCACGCGGCCAGTAGAAACGCCGCGTTATCGACACCCACCAGCTTGACGCCAGCCTTGGCGGCCCGTTTCAGCAAGCCCTTGTAAGACGGTGCCAGCTCGGCGGTGGCCATGGCGTTGCGGCCGCCAAACAGCACCAGGTAATCGTACTGCTGCAGGTCGAGCTGTTCGGCGATGGCCTCTACCTGCACCACCACGCCACTGCTGGCGGGCACCGGCTCGCGGGTCAGTCCTGCCAGGGTCCAGCTGCAGTAGCGCTGACGGCTGTAGTCTTCGTCATCGGCGCTGAAGCGGAGCTTGTCGAGAAACGCCCCGAACGGCAGCAAGGCGAATTCTGGCAGCGGCACGATCAGCAGGCGGATATCAGGGGGCATCGCAGGGCGTCCGGATTGAACCATATAATGTCCAGATAATACCCTCTAAAAACGTCGTCGTAGCCTAGACTGGCGCCCTGTGAACCTACAAGGCATTACCCATGGCACTCGACACTTGGCTTATCTACCTGCTGGCCAGCATTGGCCTGTCGCTGACCCCAGGCCCTAACAGTTTGCTGGCCTTGACCCACGGTGCACTGTATGGCGCGCGCCGCACCCTGTTCACCATCGTTGGCGGGGTATGCGGCTTCAGCGCCCTGATCGCCCTGGCGATGTTCGGCCTCAGTGCGTTGCTGCAAACCTCTGCATCGGTGCTTGGCATCCTCAAGTGGGTGGGTGGCGCCTACTTGGTCTGGCTGGGTGTGCAGCTGTGGCGCAGCCCGGCGCTGCACCTGGAGGTGACCCAGCGAACCCCGCGCTTGAGCAATGCGAGCCTGTTCCGTCAGGGGCTGCTGTCGGCCATGGCCAACCCCAAGGTGCTGTTGTTCTATGGCGCGTTCCTGCCGCAGTTCCTCGACCCCCAACGGGGGCTGTTGCTGCAGTTCGTGGTGATGGCGGCGACCTTTGCCAGCGTGGAGTTTGTGGTCGAGTACCTGCTGGCACGGCTGGCGTTTCGCATTCGGCCCTGGCTGGCCAAAGGCGGAAAAGGGTTCAATCGCTGCTGCGGGACTTTGTTCGCCGTGATTGGCGTGGCGTTGCCCCTGAGCCGCTGAGTGGCCGTTTGTAGGAGCGGCCTTGCGTCGCGAAAGGGCTGCGCAGCGGCCCCAGATTTCAGCTTCGCCGCATAGATTGTCGGGGCCGCTGCGCAGCCCTTTCGCGACGCAAGGCCACTCCTACAAACCCCGCCGGGCCTGGATGAGGAACACGATCAACGCCACCCCAGGCAACCCGGCGCCCACCAGCGCTACCCCGTGCCAGCCGAACTGGGCAAACAGCGCACTGGCCACCGCCGAGCCCAACGCCCCGCCCAGAAATGTTCATCTGCACCGCGAAGTCCAACAGCACGCCTGTCAGCGCCAGGCCGATCACGCTGAATCCAGGCGAATGTAGGAGCGGCCTTGCGTCGCGAAAGGGGCGCGTAGCGGCCCCAGATTTCAGCTTCGCCGCATAGATTGTCGGGGCCGCTGCGCAGCCCTTTCGCGACGCAAGGCCGCTCCTACAAACCCCGCCGGGCCTGGATGAGGAACACGATCAGCGCCACCCCAGGCAACCCGGCGCCCACCAGCGCTACCCCGTGCCAGCCGAACTGGGCAAACAGCGCACTGGCCACCGCCGAGCCCAACGCCCCGCCCAGAAAGATGCTGGTCATGTACACCGCGTTCAGCCGCCCACGGCTTGCCGGGTCCAGGGCATACACTTCACGCTGGCCTATGACCATGTTCATCTGCACCGCGAAGTCCAACAGCACGCCTGTCAGCGCCAGGCCGATCACGCTGAAGCCAGGCGAAGTCAGCCCGATCAGCAGCGCCACCGGCGCCAGCAGCAAGGCCGCCAGCGAACCGGCACGGGCATGCCCGGCATCGGCCAGGCGCCCGGCCAAGGGCGCGGCCACAGCGCCCACCGCACCGACCAGAGCAAACAGCGCGATCTGGCTCTGCGACAGGCCGTACTGCCCTGCCAACGCCAGTGGCACCGCGGTCCAGTACAGGCTGAAGGCCGCGAACATCAATGCCTGATACAGCGAACGCTGACGCAGCACCGGATAACGGCGCAGCAGCGCGATCAGCGACATCATCAGCGCGGCATAGCTGGCCTTGTGCTCGGGCACTCGCCGCGGCAGGGTCAGGGCCAGCAGCACGATGATCGCCAGCATCACCCCTGCCGCGCCGATGAACACGGTTCGCCAGCCGAAATGGTCGGCCACCAGGCTCGACAACGGCCGCGCCAGCAGAATGCCCAACAGCAGCCCGCCCATGATGTTGCCGACCACACGCCCACGCTGCTGCTCGGGTGCCAGGTGCGCCGCCAGCGGTATCAGCATCTGCACCGCCACCGAACTGAACCCGATCAACAGCGCATAGCCCAGAAACAGCTGGCCCTGGCCACTGCCGCTGGTGCCTGCCAGTAGCAGGCTGATGCAGGCCAGCACCGCAGTGGCGATCATCAGCCGGCGGTTTTCCAGCAGGTCGGCCAGCGGTACCAGCAACAGCAGGCCCAGCGCGTAACCCAGCTGGGTCAGGGAAACGATCAGGCTAGCGTGCTCGTTGGAAAGCCCCAGGTCTGGCGCGATCAGCCCGACGATGGGCTGGGCATAGTAGATATTCGCGACGATGGCGCCGCAACAAAACGCCAGCAGTGTCACCAGGGCCCGGCTCAGGCCGATGGCCGAGGGCTGCTCTGCAGCTAGGGAGGGGTTCATGCGATGTGCCTCGACAAGGGACGGAATATGCCACACACCTTACCCAGGCGTGCCGCAGGCGAGAATCCGGCCAGCACGCAACAGGGCTTTGCACCCTGCGCAACGCTGGTGTTTCAGGGGGCCAGCAAGCCTTCACAGAAGCCGATGAACGCCTGCACCCGACGCGAGCCGCGGTGGTTGGGCAAGTACAACGCATTGATGCTGTCATTGGCGGTGCCGGGGCTGACCTGCCAATCAGCGAACACGCGCTGCAGCGCGCCGCCAGCCACATCCTCACGCACCAGCCAGTCGGCCAGCAGGGCAATCCCGCTACCCGCCAGCGCGGCTTCACGCAACAGGTCGGCATTGGCGCTGCGCAGCGGCCCGCTCACGTCCAGCTCCAGCACCTGCTGCCCGCGGGACAGGCGCCAGGGGCGAGCTTTTTGCCCATAGCGAAAACGCAGGCAGGCGTGCTCCATCAACTGTTGCGGGTGGGCCAGCGTTTCGCGACCGCGCAGGTAGGCGGGGCAGGCCACCAGCCAACGCTCGAACCGACCCAGAGGGCGGCACACCAGCTCATCATTCGGCGCAGGGTCGCCCAGGCGGATCGACAAGTCGTAACGGCCATCGAGCAAGTCATCCAGGCGATCGCTCAGGTCGATGTCCAGCTCCAGGGCCGGGTGCCTGGCCAGAAACGCCCCCAGGTGCGGCGCGATCACCCGGCGCCCGAATTCCACTGGCAGGCACAGGCGCAGTACGCCGACCGGCTCCTCGCCCCGGTCGGCGACACTGGCATCGGCTTCGTCCAACGCTTCGAAGATGCCCCGGGCACTCGCGTAGTAGCGGGCGCCCGCCTCGGTCAGGCTGACCTGGCGGGTCGAGCGATTCAACAAGGTCGCCCCAAGCTCCGCCTCCAAGGCATCGACCAGGCGTGTCACCGACGATGTCGCCAGCCCGAGCTTGCGCGCTGCTGCAGAAAACCCCTGAGCATCGACGGTCGCCGCGAACATCTTCATGGCCAGGAGTTTGTCCATTTTTCGTCCATCGTTAAAAACTCGGAACGGTCCTACAATCTAGTGGGCGGGTCAAGAAGCGCGCGGCCCGGCAATCACGTCCATAGTGGAAGCACCTCCCTTTGAACGAGATGACACATGGTGCCCCTCAACGTGCTCAGCCCCCTCCCGCCCTGCGAACCGACCTCTGCCGAGCGGGTCGACGAGCTGCTCAGCCGCCCCGGCGTGCGGATAGAGCGCATTGTCTCGAGCGGCCAATGCAGCCCGCCGGGGTACTGGTACGACCAGGCCGAAGGTGAATGGATCGTGCTGCTGAGCGGCGCAGCCGGCCTGCGCTTCGAGCATGAAAAGCATACCCGGCTGCTGGAGCCTGGCGATTGTTTGGACATCCCGGCGCATTACCGCCACCGCGTGGAATGGACCGCACCCGGTACCCCGACTGTCTGGCTCGCGGTGTTCTACAGCAGCACCAACCCGTGGCCCGACTGAGGCTGTGCGGTGCAATCGGGGCCTGCAGGTGCTGCAGGCTTTCGCGGGTAGCGACTCGACCAAAGTATGAGTACCGATTGCATAGCCCGCATGAACGCCTTGTTTACTGCAATTTTCAGCGCCTGATCTAAACTTTTGCCGACACCTTGGCAAGTTCAGCCCTGCGACAATCAGCCTCACAAAACTTTGTACTAACTTGTTAATTAGCTTGCTAAGGGCTTAAACTGCGCACATTCCACCTGCTGAGATCCCTGGCATGAAAGAAACACCGCGCGCCTCTGGCGCCACAACCCTCATTCTGGTCGGCCTGGGCGTTATCGTAGCCCTGCTCGGCCTGCTCCTGGCCGCTGGCGGCATCAAACTGGCCGGCCTCGGCGGCTCCTGGTATTTCCTGGTCGGCGGGCTGGCCATGGCCATCGCCGGTATCCTCATCGCCCGTCGCAAGGTCGCTGGGGCCTGGCTGTATGCCGTGTTCCTGATCGGCACCGCGATCTGGGCACTGATCGACGCGGGCCTGGTGTTCTGGCCGCTGTTCTCCCGCGTGTTCATGTTCGCCGCGATCGGTATGGTGGTGGCGCTGGTCTACCCGCAGCTGGTCCGCGCCAACGGCGGCACCACCGGGCGTGGCGCCTACGGCATCGCCGGTGTGCTGGCGGTGGCGCTGGTGGTTGCTGCAGGCAACATGTTCGTCGCCCACCCAAGCGTCGCCCCTACCGGCAAAGGCCCTGGCATGACCCCGGTCGAAGCGGGCAAGGAGCAGAAGGACTGGGCCCACTACGGCAACACCGAAGGTGGCAGCCGCTTCGCTGCGCTCGACCAGATCAACCGTGACAACGTCAACAAGCTGAAGGTGGCCTGGACCTACCACACCGGTGACGTCGCCATCAGCGACGGCAACGGCGCCGAGGACCAACTGACCCCGCTGCAGGTTGGCAACAAGGTGTTCATCTGCACCCCGCACAACAACCTGATCGCACTCGACGCCGACACCGGCAAAGAGCTGTGGAAGAACGCAATCAACGCCCAGTCCAAGGTCTGGCAGCGTTGCCGCGGCATGGCCTACTTCGACGCCACCGCGCCGCTGGCCCAACCGACCCAGCCGAACAGCTCGCCGATTGCCGCGGCCACTGTGGCGGCCGGTGCCAACTGCCAGCGCCGCTTGCTCACCAACACCATCGACGGCCGCCTGATCGCAGTCGACGCCGACACCGGTGAGTTCTGCCAGGGCTTCGGCAACAACGGCCAGGTCAACCTCATGGCCGGCCTGGGTGACGTGCCGGACTCCTTCTACCAACTGTCGTCCGCACCGCTGATGGCCGGTACCACCGTGGTGGTTGGCGGTCGCGTTGCCGATAACGTCCAGACCGACATGCCAGGCGGCGTGATCCGTGGCTTCGACGTCATCACCGGGGCCATGCGCTGGGCGTTCGACCCAGGCAACCCGGAAGACCGCAACGCCCCGGCCGACGGCAGCAGCTACGTGCGCAGCACCCCGAACAGCTGGGCACCGATGTCCTACGACCCGGCCATGAACACCGTGTTCCTGCCGATGGGTTCGTCGTCCACCGACATCTATGGCGTTGAACGCAACACGCTGGATCACACCTACGGTGCGTCGGTACTGGCGCTGGATGCCACCACCGGCAATCAGAAATGGGTCTACCAGACCGTACACAACGACCTCTGGGACTTCGACCTGCCGATGCAGCCAAGCCTGATCGACTTCACCAAGGACGACGGCAAGACCGTGCCTGCGGTGGTGATCGGTACCAAGGCCGGGCAGATCTACGTGCTTGACCGTGCCACCGGCAAACCGCTGACCCAGGTCGACGAAGTACCGGTCAAACCGAGCAACATCCCCAATGAGCCGTACTCCCCGACCCAGCCGAAATCGGTAGGCATGCCTCAGATCGGCGCGCAGACCCTGACCGAATCGGACATGTGGGGCGCTACCCCGTATGACCAGTTGCTGTGCCGCATCGACTTCAAGAAAATGCGCTACGACGGACTGTACACCGCGCCAGGCACCGACCTGTCGCTGAGCTTCCCGGGCTCGCTGGGTGGCATGAACTGGGGCAGCATTTCCACCGACCCGGTGCATGGTTTCATCTTCGTTAACGACATGCGCCTAGGCCTGTGGATCCAGATGATCCCGTCGCAGAACAAAGGCGATGCCGCTTCGGGTGGCGAAGCACTGAACACCGGCATGGGCGCCGTACCCCTCAAGGGCACGCCTTATGCGGTGAACAAGAACCGCTTCCTGTCGGTTGCCGGCATCCCCTGCCAGGCACCGCCGTTCGGCACCCTCACCGCCGTCGACATGAAAACCCGCCAGATCGCCTGGCAGGTACCGGTCGGCACCGTCGAGGACACCGGCCCGCTGGGTATCCGCATGCACCTGCCGATCAAGATCGGCCTGCCCACCCTGGGCGGCACGCTGTCGACCCAAGGCGGCCTGGTGTTCATCGCCGGCACCCAGGACTTCTACCTGCGCGCCTACGACAGCAGCAACGGTAATGAAGTGTGGAAGGCCCGCCTGCCGGTAGGCAGCCAGGGTGGCCCAATGACCTACGTTTCGCCGAAAACCGGCAAGCAGTATGTGGTGATCACCGCCGGTGGCGCGCGTCAGTCGACTGACCGTGGCGACTACGTGATTTCTTACGCACTGCCATAAACCGCGTCACCCCCCTCGCTGGCAAGCCGGCTTCCACAGGCCCTACACGGAACCTGTGGGGGCCGGCTTGCCAGCGATGAGGCCCTGAAAGATCAATCGAGACCCCGCAATGCCATCCGCAATTCGCATCACGTCTTCCCTGCTGCTTGCCTTGGCCAGCAGCAGTGCCCTCGCCGACGGCGACCTCATGAACCGCAGCACGATGACCGGTGACTGGGGTGGCCTGCGCCATCAGCTCGAAGAAGACGGCGTCAAGTTCACCGGCGACTACAGCGGTGAAACCGCCTACAACGCCCACGGCGGCCTGCACCGTTCGGCCCGTTACTCGCAGAACCTCAAGCTTGGCGTGCAGTTCGACCTGTCGAAACTGTATGGCCTGGAGAACGGCGGCAAGGTTCAGTTGACCATCAACGACCGCCGCGGCAACAGCGCCTCGGAAGACCTGGTGGGCAACCGCCTGCCGATCCAGGAGAACTTCGGTGGCCTGTACACCCGCCTGACCGAACTGAGCTACGAGCGCACCCTGTTCACCCCGGCCCTCAACGTCAAGCTCGGCTACATGGCCATGGGCAACGACCTCGGCGGCCTGGACAGCGGCATTCTGTGCAACTTCATGAACGCCGGTTTCTGCGGCCACCCGCTGAACATGTCCGGCGGCAGCGGCTGGACCAACTACCCCAACGCGCACCTTGGCGTGCGGGTCAAATACGACCTGTCACCGTCCTGGCAGCTGCGGGTGGCGGCGTTCAACGTCGACCCCGAAAGCAACGGCAACTCCAGCCGTGCCTGGCACCTGGGGCCCAAGCACACCACAGGCACCGTGGTGCCGGTGGAGCTGGTGTACAAACTGCAAGGCGAGCTGCCAGGCGAGTACAAGCTGGGCTACTACTACGACAGCTCCGACGTGAAACGTATCGGCAGCGACAAGGACGTGTCCGGCCGTGGCGGCCATTACGTGTTGATCGACCAGGCCGTGTGGAACGACCAGGGCTCGCCGGGCCGCAGCCTGCATGCCTTTGGCCAGTACTCGGCATCGAGCAAGGCCGCTTCGCCGTTCACCAAGTGGTATGGCGCTGGCGTGGTGCTGTACAAGCCGTTCGAAGGCCGCCCGCGCGATACCGTGGCCCTGGGCTATGGCCGCGCCGTGCCCAACCCGCGCAGCCGCGATGTGCTGGAAGACGCCGCGTTCGACGCAGGCCAGCAGTTCCCGGACATCGACAGCGCCGAACAGTTGATCGAACTGAGCTACGGCTACCAGGCCACCCCTTGGCTGAACCTGCGGCCGGATGTGCAGTACATCATCGAGCCTGGGGCGTTTTCGGGCAAAGCCATCGACAATGCGTTGGTCGTCGGTTTGCAGGTCAAGGCGACGTTCTGACCTAATTGGCAGTGACATCCTGGGGCCGCAACGCGGCCCCCGTTTTTCAGCCCTGCCGCAGGTAATCCACCAGCCGCAGCAACATGGCATCACACCCCTGCAACTGCTCGACACTGACAAACTCGTCCGGCTTGTGACCCTGCTCCATACTGCCAGGCCCGCAGACCACCGTCGGGATTCCCGCCTGATCGAACAGGCCGCCTTCGGTACCGAACGCTACCGTGCCGAACGCTTGCGAACCACTGAGCAACGCCACCAGCTGCGCCGCCTCGCTGTCAGCCGGCGTGGCCAGCCCCGGGTAGGCACTGAGTGCTTGCAGGCGGATATCGGCGCCCTCGTTGACGGCGCGCATGCGCGGCAGCAACTCGGCCTCGGCGTAGCCCTGCAACTGGTCAGCCACGCCTTGCGCGTCGAAGCCCGGCAAGGCACGCACCTCGAAGTCGAACTCGCACTCCTCGGGCACGATGTTCAGCGCCCTGCCCCCCTTGATCACGCCGGTCTGCACCGTGGAGAACGGCGGATCGAAACGCACGTCATGCTGCTCGGGCTGCGCCAGCCCCTCACCAATCTCGCCCAGCTTGCCGATCAGGCGCGCCGCGTACTCGATGGCATTCACCCCATAAGGCGCATAGGCCGAATGGCAGGCCGCGCCATGGACCTGACAACGCATGGCCAGCTTGCCCTTGTGGCCTAGCACCGGCTTGAGCTCGGTCGGCTCGCCAATCAGGCACAGCCGCGGTTTATGGGGCCGCTGTTCAAGCGCCGCGAGCATCGAACGTACCCCCAGGCAACCGACTTCTTCGTCATAGGAGAACGCCAGGTGCAGCGGCATACGCAAAGGCCGCGCGAGAAACGCCGGGACCGCCGCCAGCACCGAGGCAATGAAGCCCTTCATGTCCGCAGCGCCGCGCCCGTACAAGCGTCCATCACGTTCGCTCAGGGCAAACGGCTCGACCGTCCAGGCCTGGCCGTCCACCGGTACCACGTCGGTGTGCCCCGACAGCACCACACCGCCCACGTCCTGCGGGCCGATGGTGGCAAACAGGTTGGCCTTGGTGCCTTCGGCGTTATGGAACAACTCGCAGTCCACGCCAAGACCCGCCAAGTAGTCACGGATGAAGCCAATCAGCGCCAGGTTGGAATCGCGGCTGACCGTGGCAAAGCCGATCAGCCGGGCAAGCAGCGCGCGGCTGGCGAACTCACTCATTCCCCGGTACCCCGTAGCTTGGCGCTGCCGTGGGGTCGAGGGCGCGGGTCACGTAGTCCTGCATCTGGGGGCGATAGGCCTGCCACAGGCCATCCAGTTGCCCGATCGGGTCCTCATCGGCCCAGTCGACACGCAGGTCCACCAAGGGCCAGGTCAGCTCCCCGGCAATCTTCAATGCCGCAGAGTGCACAGGGCCGGCCTCGCCCCCCGCCGCCATGGCCGCGTGCATGGCCGCCAGCAGGCGGTCGGCCAGATGCCCCTCGGCCTGTTCGAAGGCGTGCACCATGGCCTCGATCACCTGCCGGGAAGACAGCAAGTTACCGGCCGCAGCGCACTGCTCGCCCGCCACGGCATCATGTACACCCAGGGCCTGCTTTCCGGTGAACAGCGCAACTTGGCCATGGCTGTCGATCACCGTGACCTGGCGGTATTCGCTCCAGCCGTTGGCATTGAGCACCCGGTCCAGCGCAGCAGGCGGCAGCTGCCCCTGCTCCAAGGCATCGAGCAGCTGCGGCCCGAGGGCCGGCAAGGTGATGTTCTGGGTCGCGACCGCACCCACACCTGCACGTACCCAGGGGCAGCGTGCCCCTACCGCAATGCTCGACGAACTGATGGCGATACCGACCTGGCCGGTTTCCTGGCAGCGACCGATGATGGAGAAAGTCATGTCATGGCTCCTGTTGTTCTGTCCAATGCACGCCATTCTGGGTGGAAGCATCCAGCACGCGAAACGACCTTTTTCCGAGGGCTTGAGCAGGAAAAAACTAAGCCCCTCGCCCGCGCTGCGAAAAACCGCCAAAACACCGCTGCAAGCCACGCGAATCAAGGCCTTCGCCGTTTTATCGGCAAGCACCAGCTAAATACTATTTTCGCCATTTGTGCTGCATCCCTAGTCTGGCCCCAGGCAACGGCGGTCCTCCAAACCGACCTTACAAAAACCGCCAGAAAAGGGCTCGGACATGACTCTGAACAACATCGAAATCGACACCCTCGTCGTCGGCGCCGGCCAAGCCGGCGTGGCCATGAGTGAACACCTGAACAAGCTCGGCGTGCCGCACCTGGTACTGGAGCGCAACCGCATCGCCGAAGCCTGGCGCACCGGCCGCTGGGACTCGCTGGTCGCCAACGGCCCGGTCTGGCATGACCGCTTCCCGGGGCTCGAATTCAACCTCGATGCCGATGCCTTCGCCGGCAAGGAGCAGGTCGCCGACTACTTCGAACAGTACGTGCGCAAGTACAACCTGCCGGTACGCACCGGCATCGAAGTGAAGAAGGTGGTGCGCAACAGCGACCGCCCCGGCTTCACCATCGAAACCAACGAGGGCGTGATCCGCGCCAACCGCGTGGTCGCCGCCACCGGCCCGTTCCAGCGCCCGGTGATTCCGGCCATTGCGCCGCAAGACCCGCGTCTGCACCAGATCCACTCCGCCGCCTATTTCAACCCCGAGCAGTTGCCCGCAGGCGCCGTACTGGTGGTTGGGGCAGGCTCTTCGGGCGTGCAGATCGCCGAAGAACTGATGCGCGCCGGGCGCCAGGTGTACCTCTCGGTCGGCGCCCATGACCGCCCGCCGCGGGCCTACCGCAACCGCGACTTCTGCTGGTGGCTGGGCGTGCTGGGCGAGTGGGACGCAGAAATCGCCAAGCCCGGCCGTGAGCACGTGACCATTGCCGTCAGCGGCGCACGCGGCGGCCACACGGTGGACTTCCGCGCCCTCGCCCACCAAGGCATGACCCTGGTCGGCCTCACTCAGTCGTTCAGCGAAGGCGTTGCCCGCTTCCAGGACAACCTGGCGGACAACATTCGCCGTGGCGACGAGAACTACCTGGCCCTGCTCGATGCCGCCGACGCCTACATCGAACGCAACGGCCTGGACCTGCCAGAAGAGCCCGCAGCTCGCGAGCGACTGCCCGACCCAGAGTGCGTCAGCAACCCGCTGCTCGAACTCGACCTGATAAAGGCCGGCGTCAGCAGCATCATCTGGGCCACCGGCTATGGCGTGGACTTCAGCTGGTTGCAGGTCGACACCTTCGACGCCAACGGCAAGCCTCAACACCAGCGTGGCGTTGCCCGCGAACCGGGCGTGTACTTCCTCGGCCTGCCCTGGCTGTCACGTCGCGGCTCGTCGTTCATCTGGGGCGTGTGGCACGACGCCAAGCACGTCGCCGGCCACATCGCCACGCAACGGACCTACCTGGCCTACCGCGACAGCGATCAACGCGCAGCGGATGACCAGCAACAACCCACGATCAGCAACGTCAGCACCCTCGGAGCCCACTGATGCCTACCCATACCCGTATCCGCATGTTCAACACCAAGGTCACCTACCCCAACCAGACCCTGGACAACGACCTGTGCCAGGCAGTGCGCGCCGGCAACACCGTCTACGTACGCGGCCAGGTGGGCACCGACTTCGAAGGGCGACTGGTGGGCCTGGGTGACCCACGGGCACAAGCCGAACAGGCGATGAAAAACGTCAAGCAGCTGCTTGAAGAGGCAGGCTCGGACCTGTCGCACATCGTCAAGACCACCACCTACATCACCGACCCGCGCTTCCGCGAGCCGGTGTACAAGGAAGTCGGCAAGTGGCTCAAGGGCGTGTTCCCAATTTCCACCGGGCTGGTGGTGGCAGGCCTTGCCCAGGCCGAGTGGCTGATGGAGATCGATGTGATCGCCGTGGTGCCGGATCAGGCTTGAGCCACCGCCTGCGCACTCAGCCAGGCCTGCGTTACCCGCGCAGCCGCCGTTAGCCGCTGTGCCCCGTGCAACTGGGCTGACGGCACTTCCACGCTGAGGCTGACGCCTTTGGGCAAGGCTGCGAGCAACTGCACCAACGGCAGTTGCCCGTCGCCCGGCAACTGCCTGCCCTGGCGCGCTTCCTGGATGATGCCGCTCTCGGGTGGCGCCTGCAGGGGCGCATCGCATAACTGCACGGCCTGCAAGTAACGCGGGTCGATGTGGGCAAGGTCCGCCACCTGCCCCCCCGCGCGAAACAAGTGCAGGGCATCGACCAGCACACCGCTGTTGCCTTGCCCCGCCCCTGCCACCACGCTGTAGGCCTGCTGCACGGTCGCCACCGGCCGCCAGCGCATGAACTCAAGGTCCACGCGCAGGCCATAACCCCGCGCCAGCACGCACAAGGCCGCGAAGTGCCCGGTCAGCCGCGTGAAATCGGCGTCATCCCCCGACACCGTCAAGCTCACCGCCCCCAGCTCTGCACCTGCCGCCAGCAAAGGCTCGTAATCGGCGACCACCACCTCGGGTGTCAATGACACGAACTCGATGTCAGCGACCCGCACGCCCTCGCCCGCCATCACCGCCTTGAGCTCACGCAGCGCCTGGCTACCCGCCGCTTCCGGGTAAGCCAGTGCACCCGGCAGCACCGGATGCAAGCGCAGCCCCACCGAACTGAAGCCGGCACGGCGCGCCTCGCGCACCAGCACCGCAGGCGCCAGGTCCAGCGCCGTCAGGTGAGCGACGCCGAGGCCACTCAATAGGTCGCCCTCCCGCCGCTGAGGTCGAACACGAAGCCGGTGGTGAAACTGCACTCGGGCCCGGCGATCCAGCTCACCATGTTGGCGATTTCCTCTACCTTCAGGAACCGCCCCATGGGGATCTTGGCCTTGCTCGCGGCAATGTGCTCCGGGGTCATCTCGGCCATCAGCGGTGTTTCGACCATGGCCGGCGCCACGCAGTTGAGCAACACGCCATCCTGCGCCAGCTCCTTGGCCGCGGCCTTGGTGAAGGCGATCACCCCCGCCTTGGCTGCCGAGTACGCCGAGATGTATTGCACGCCATCCTTGCCGGCCATCGAGGCGACATTGACGATGCGCCCGTAGCCGCGCTCACGCATGTGCGGGATGGCGGTGCGGCAGCAATAGAACACGCCGTTCAGGTCAATGGCGATGACCTTGTCCCAGGCCGCTGGCGGGTATTCCCACGCAGGCACCACCGGGCCATTGATACCGGCGTTGTTGACCAGGATCTCGACCTGCCCGACCTGCGCCAGCACATGGGCGAAGGCCGCCTCTACCGAGGCCAGAGACGACACATCAACCGACTGACGCAGCACAGGCTCGAAACCCTGCTCGGCCGCGTCCCAGCCATCGACCGCGAGGTCCCAGATCACCACCTGGGCGCCGGCAGCGTGCAACCGCTGCGCAATGCCCAGGCCGATGCCACGCATGCCGCCGGTGACGATTGCAGTCTGCCCTTGCAGGTATTGGCTCATTGCTTTGCTCCATTATCGAGAGAGGGAACGTCTGGCAGGCGACGCAGGTCGCTCACCATGAACAGGTAACACAGCGCCCCCAGGACGGTGATCGACGACACGAAGACCAGGGCCCAGACAAACGAGCCGGTCATTGACACGATGATGCCGATGGTCAGTGGGGTGACGATGCCCGCCGCGTTGGCGAACAGGTTGAACAGGCCGCCACTCAAGCCCAGCAGGCCTTTGGGCGCGATATCGGAGACGATCATCCAGGCCAGCGCCGACATGCCCTGGGCAAAGTAGGCGATGCAGAGAATGGCGATCACCAGCGCGTCGGACTCGACATAGTTGGCCAACACAATCACCGAGGCCGTGAGCAGGCCGGCAATCACCGGCAGCTTGCGCGCCACGTTCAGGGAGTAGCCACGGCGCAGCAAGGCGTCGGACAACCAGCCGCCGACCAGGGTCCCCAGCGACGCGGCGATGAAAGGCAGCACTGCGACCCAGCCGACCTTCAGCCACGGCATGTGCCGCTCGGTCACCAGGTACGTCGGAAACCAGGTCAGGAAGAACACGTTGGTCGAGTTGCAGGCAAACTGCCCCAGGCAGATACCCAGCATGTTGCGGTGCTTGAGCAACGCCGGGATCTGCGACCAGCGGAACACCGTGGCTTTCTGGCCACCGTCGACCACGCCGCCGCCGGCGGCGATGTAGTCGAGTTCGGCCTGGTTAGCCGTGGTGGACTGGTGCGGTTCATGGTATTTGCGCCACCAGACCAGGCCATACAGGATGCCCATCAGCCCGACCGCCATCAGCAGAAAACGCCAGCCGTAGGCATGCAGCACCCAGAACAGCAGCGGCGTTAAAAAGGCCAGCCCGGTGTACTCGGCGAAGGTGTAGATACCGGTCGCCCTGGCCCGTTCACTCTGCGGGAACCAGGTCGCTACCACGCGGCTGTTGGTGGGGAAGCACGGTGCTTCGGTCACCCCCACCAGAAAACGCATGCCCAACAGCGACAGAAAGCCCTGGGCCAACCCCTGCAAGCCGGTGAACAGCGACCACAGCGTCAAGGCCAGCCAGTAGGTAAACTTGGTACCCAGCCGGTCGATGAGGATCCCGCCCGGGATCTGCGCCGCCGCGTAGGTCCAGGAAAACGCCGAAAAAATCACCCCCATCATCGCCGCATTCAGGCCCAGGTCGGCACTGATACTGGGCGCCGCAATGCCCATCACGCTGCGGTCGAGGTAGTTGATCATGGTGCCGCCAGATATCAGCGCCAGGATCATGAAGCGCGTGCGGGTGCGTTGTTGCAGGCGTGCAGGGGTGTCGAACACCCCCAAGCCGATGTTCTGCTCAGTGTTCATGACGGTTGCTCTCTTGTTATTGGAATGGCAAAGGGCGCTGCGTCAGGCGAACCCGAACAGACGTCGCGGCGTGTCCCACATGACCTTGCGGCGCAGTTGCGCATCCGGCATCAGGCGCTCGGCCAGTTTCAGCAAGGGCCCGTAGTCCACGCGCGCGCGCTGACGAATGAACGGCCAGTCGGAGCCCCACACACAGGCATCCGGGCCAAAGGCCTCGATCAGGGCATGGACGTAGGCACTGCTCTGCGCCAGCAGCGCATCGGCCGCGGCAAACTTCTGCATACCGGACAGCTTGACGCTGGCCCGGCCGCTGCCAGCCAACTGCAGCAAGGCCTGGAAGCCCGGCTGCTGGACGCCGGCGCGTACGTCTGGTCGGCCGCAGTGGTCGATCAACAGGCGTGCCGAGGTACGCTGCAGCAGCCCGCGCAACGCCAGTAACTGGTCTTCGCAGACCTGGACCTGGGCAAACAGGTCGAGCTCGGCGAGCTTGCCGAACAAACCGTCGACCGCGTCGAGGCTCGCCACCCCGTACAGCGCCGGGTTGAAAGCCACCCCGACCACCCCTTGGGCCTGCAGCGCGGCCAGCGCATCGAGGGTGATGCCAGGGTCGACCACCGCCACGCCCTTAAAACGCCCCTGCCCCACGGCCAGGGCGTGCAACAGGCAACGGTTGTCGGTGTGGTAGCCACTGTTGGGGCCTACCAGCAAGGCATGCTGCACACCGTAGGCTTCCATCACCCGGTTGAACTGCTCGAGGGTGGCGACCTCCTGCCCGGACGGTGCATAGGGCGCGTCGGGGTGATAGGCAAAGCGGGCGGGGTCAAACAAATGGTTATGGCAATCGATCTTGGGTTCGTCAAAGATGTTCACGCAGCACTCCCGTCAAGCGCCGCTGCGCTTGCCTGCAGATCTTGTTATTGTGCGCCGCAAAGGCGGCTCGGCTGGGTTCAAGATACTGCGTGCCCAGCGGATGCGCTCATACCCAGATGGCGAAGACCATAACCAAAGGTAATGCTCATGCCCCTCGACAACGAAGGCCCGGAAGCCCGCGCGCTGGTGTTCAAACTGCGGCACATGGAAGTGTTTCGTGCGGTGATGCTGACCGGGTGGATCAGCGCGGCGGCGAAAATGCTGTATGTGTCGCAGCCGGCGGTGAGCAAGTTGATCCAGTACATCGAGGGGCGCCTGGCGTACCGGTTGTTCGAGCGCATCAACAACCGCCTGGTGCCAACCCACGAGGCGCAGATTCTCTTTCGCGAAGTCGAGCGGGTGTATCAGGCGGCGCTGGAGGTCAATGAATGTGCGTTGTCACTGGCCAGTGGCGGCCATCGCAACCTGCGCATCTCCTGCAGCGCATCACTGTCGACCGTGGTCATCCCGATTGCGCTGGCCCAGCTCAAGCGCGAGTCGCCCTCGCTGAACATCGAGTGGCAAACCTCGCTGATGGGTGAAATGCCGAACCAGATCCTGTCGAAGAAGGTCGACCTGTCGATTGCCGCCTTGCCGGTGATCCACGATCACCTGCATTCACGGGCGTTCATGCGTGGGCGCATGGTGGTGGTGATGCCGCAGGAGCACGCCCTGGCGCGGCAGGCATCCCTGACCCTGGAGCAACTGCAAGGCCATGACTTGCTGCTGTTCAGGCCCGACATGCCGTTTGGCAAACTGCTGGCCGAACACATCCACCAGCGCGGCCTGCAGCTGCAATCATTGTTGTCGTTCACCAATGCCAACGAAGCCGTGGCCCTGGTCAAGCAAGGCATGGGGCTTACCCTGATCGACGAGTTCGTGGCGCAGGACAGCGGCTTGGCGGTGGTGCCACTGGCCGAAGAAATCCACTTCGACATCAGCTTTGTCTATTCGCGCTTCGAACCGCCCTCGCACTCGGCGCTGCACCTGATGCAGGTGCTGCATGCGCAGGCGTTGAAGCTTGGGCGTGGGGTTGCCGGGTTCGAGCTGCCTACCGCCTGAGGCAGAGAAGCGGCCCGGCAAGGCCGCCTCTGCAGGGAATCAGGCGATGGCGGCGTCCACCAATACCTGCGCTTCCTGCACCAGGCGCTGCAGGTGCGCCTCGTCGATGAAGCTCTCGGCGTAGATCTTGTAGATGTCCTCGGTGCCCGACGGCCGCGCGGCAAACCAGCCGTTGGCGGTCATCACCTTCAACCCGCCAATCGCCTGGCCGTTGCCTGGCGCATGGCTGAGGATCTGCACGATCGGCTCACCGGCCAGTTCGGTCGACTTAACCTGTTCGGGTGCCAGCTTGCTCAGCAACGCCTTCTGCCGTACATCGGCCTTGGCCTCGACACGCGTAGCAAACGGCTTGCCCAGTGCCGCCGTCAGGTCCGCATAGGCCTGGCTCGGATTGCGCCCGGTACGTGCGGTCATCTCTGCAGCCAGCAAGGCCGGAATCAACCCGTCCTTGTCAGTGGCCCAGACCGAGCCATCGCGGCGCAGGAACGACGCCCCCGCGCTTTCCTCGCCACCAAAACCCAACGAACCATCGAACAGGCCCTGGGCAAAGAACTTGAAGCCCACCGGCACCTCATACAGTTCGCGGCCCAGGCGCTCGGTGACGCGGTCGATCAGGCCGCTGGACACAACGGTCTTGCCCACTGCCGCGTCGCTGCGCCACTGCGGGCGGTGACGGAACAGGTAGTCGATGGCCACAGCCAGGTAATTGTTCGGCTGCAACAGGCCATCCGGGGTGACGATGCCATGGCGGTCGTGGTCCGGGTCGCAGGCAAACGCCACGTCGAAGCGCTCGCGCAGGCCAATCAGGCCCTGCATGGCGTGGGGCGAGGATGGGTCCATGCGGATCTGGCCGTCCCAGTCGACGGTCATGAAGCGGAAGGTCGGGTCGACCTCGGTGTTGACCACTTCCAGGTTGAGCTTGTAATGCTCGGCGATCGCCGACCAGTAATGCACCCCGGCCCCACCCAACGGGTCAACGCCCAGGCGCAGGTTGGCGCTGCGAATCACATCGAAGTCGATGACATTGCCCAGGTCTGCCACGTAGTGGCTCACGTAGTCGTGGCGATGGGTGGTGGCAGCTTGCAAGGCCTGGGCATGGTCCATGCGCTTGACGCCCGCCAGGTTCGCCGCCAGCAGTTCGTTGGCCTTGGCCTCGACCCACTTGGTCACGTCGCTGTCGGCCGGGCCGCCATTGGGCGGGTTGTACTTGAAGCCCCCGCTTTGCGGCGGGTTGTGCGACGGCGTGATGACGATGCCGTCGGCAAGGCCTTGTTCGCGGCCACGGTTGTAGCAAAGGATGGCGTGGGACACCGCCGGGGTCGGCGTGTACTCGTCGTCTTTGGACAACATCACCTGCACGCCGTTGGCCGCCAGCACTTCCAGCGCACTGGCCGAGGCCGGTGCCGACAGCGCGTGGGTGTCGGCGCCGATGAACAGCGGGCCGTCGATGCCCTTCTCCTGGCGGTACAGGCAGATGGCCTGGGTGATGGCCAGCACGTGGTACTCGTTGAAACTCAACTCGAAGGAAGTACCTCGGTGCCCCGAGGTGCCGAAGGCCACCCGCTGGGCCGCCACCGCCGCGTCGGGGCGGCCGGTGTAGTAAGCGGTGAGCAGTCGGGGAATATCGACCAGCACGCTGGCCGGAGCCAGCTTGCCTGCCAAAGGACTGAGCGTCATGCAGAAACCTCGAGTTCAACGGATGTTGGTGTTGGAGCCTGCAGTGTACTGAGAGTTGCAATGCCGCGCGATGGTCTAGAGTATTTGCCATCACTCCCCGGCAACGAGGCCCCATGGCTGTCCACCGCCTGACCCGCACTCACCCCCGCCTCACGTTCGCTGCCCTGGTCGGCATCATCGGCGCCTGGCTGGTCCCGGCAGGTGACACCGTCCAGCACATCCTCGTCGGCTGGAACCTCGGCGTCTGGCTTTACCTGGTGCTGGTGCTGTGGCTGACCTGGAACGCCAACCCGGATAAAGTCCGCAAGGTCGCCCAGATCGAGGACGAAAACGCCGGGCTGGTTCTGTTTACCGTGTGCATCGCCGCCATCGCCAGCCTGGCCGCGATCACCCTGCAACTGGTCTCCAGCCGCGGCCTGCAAGGCAATGCGCTGACCCTGCACTACCTCTACACCGGCTTGACCGTGGCCGGCTCCTGGCTGCTGATCGGCTGCATTTTCAGCCTGCACTACGCCCGGCTGTTCTATAACGGGCAAAACCACGAACCCCCACTGCGCTTCGCCGATGGCGAACGCAACCCCGATTACTGGGACTTCCATTACTTCTCGTTCACCATCAGCGTGGCGGTGCAAACGTCCGATGTCGGCGTCGCCGGGCGCGGGCTGCGGCGGGTGGTGCTGGCGCACTCCGTGGTTGGCTTCGTGTTCAACACGGCGATTCTGGGGTTCACCATCAATATTGCGGCGGGCCTGCTGGGCTAGCACCGGTTCAACCCCCACCGCTCGTCAGAAAACGCTGCACGCCTGATAATCGTGAAATTGGCAGAATCTGCCGGGTTGTTCGGCACCGCCGCGCAAGGAAAACGTTTGCCGGGCCTTTTGCCGCCAGCCGCTGTCCGAGACGCTAATGTGACGTGGGTCAAGCCTCATCGCTTTGGTCGGACTCAGCCACTGGGCACTGGCGTGGCAGGTGCTATGGTTACATTCCCGGCGGCCGTGCCTGCGGCCACCCGCTCACCGCGTCCAGGTAAGGACAAGGAGGCTGGCATGAACAAGATGACGTTCCCGAACGCCTGCCAGGTGATGCGCTGGCATTTCCACCCGTTGGGCTTCGAGGCCAGCATGGATGCGCCGCGCAGCATGATCGCGCGCCTGTTCGACCGCGCCACCGGGGAAACCCTGCTGGCCATCGCCGGCATCCCTTGCGCCGCCATCATGGCCGCAGCAGATGTCGAGCGCATCATCGAAGCGGTCGAGGCCGAAATGGACGCCTTCGTACCGGTCTTCGCCTTGCGCGACGCAGGCTAAACCGGCACCTCGGGTTCCTGGCGCAGCGCCTGCAAATTGCCCATGAACTGCTCTGCCGGCACCGGCTGGCCCAGCAGATAACCTTGCAGCGAATCGCACCCCAGGCGGGTGAGGAAGTCTTGCTGTTTGTCGGTCTCTACCCCTTCGGCAACGATGCGCAACCCCAGTGCCTGGCCCAGGGCAACGATTGCAGAGACAATCGCGGCGTCATCGCTGTCCTGCTCCAGATCACGCACGAAACCACGGTCGATCTTCAGTTCGTTGGCCGGCAGGCGCTTGAGGTACATGAGGCTGGAGTAACCAGTGCCAAAGTCATCGATGGACAAGTCCACGCCCATGTCGGACAGGCGTTGCAGCACCGTCAGGCTGGCATCGGCGTCGTGCATGGCGGTGGTTTCGGTGATTTCCAGGGTCAGGCAGTTGGCCGGCAGGCCATTCTCGCTCAAAGCCCGGGCCACGCTTTCGACCAGCCCAGCGTGGCAGAACTGGATGGCCGAAAGGTTGACCGCCATGCGCCAGCCCAGGTGCCCTTGGTCCAGCCACTGGCGCATCTGCCGGCAGGCTTCGTCGAGCACCCATTCGCCAATGGGGATGATCAGGCCGGTTTTTTCCGCCAGGCCGATGAACCGATCAGGCAGCAACAACCCCTGCTGCGGGTGCTCCCAGCGCAGCAGGGCTTCGGCACCGATCGGCTGGCAGGCCTGAGCATCGAACTTGGGCTGGTAATGCAGGCGGAACTGGCCCTGCTCCAGCGCCTGGCGCAGGTCCTGCAGCAACTGCAGCTGCTGCCGGGCGTTGCTGTTCATCGACACGTCGAAGAAGCTGTAGCCATTCTTGCCTGCGCTTTTGGCGTGGTACATCGCGGCATCGGCATTGCGCAGCAACTCGTGCTGGTCCAGGCCATTGCCGGGGTACAAGACGATGCCCAGGCTGGCCGTGAGTTGCAGATCATGCTCGGCGACACGGAACGGCCGCGACACCAGGTTGACCTGCTTGACCGCCACGTCCATGGCATCGTTCGGCTCCCGCAATTCCACCAGCAGCACGAACTCGTCGCCGCCAATGCGCGCCAAGGTGTCCTGGCTGTGCAAGTGGCCACGCAAACGGCCGGCCACGGCCTTGAGCAACAAGTCGCCGACATGATGACCAAAGGCATCGTTGACCGGTTTGAAGCCATCCAGGTCGATGAACATCAAGGCAAAGCACCCGCCCTGCTCCGCCACCTTGCCGATGGCCTGCTCGATGCGGTCGGCCAGCAGGGTACGGTTGGGCAGGTCGGTGAGCGTGTCGTGCAGGGCCAACTGGGTCAGCTCCTGGTTGGCCAGGGTCAGCGAGCGGGCAAGTTCAGCGGTGCGCGCTTCCAGGCGCGCGTCCAACACCGAGGTCAGCAACGCCACCGCCAATACCGCCAGGGTGGTGATCAGCACCAGGTAGACCAGCCCGTCGCCTTGCAGCCCGCCGCCCAGCGCACCACAGAAGCTACCCGCAGGGAAATTGGCCGCCGCCATGCCGGTGTAGTGCATGCCCACTATGGCAACCCCCATGATCACGGCCGCCAGGCCCCGGATCTGGCGCACGTAAGGGGTGTGCCTGCGCAAGCGAAACGCGATCCACAGCGCCGCCGCCGAGGCGCCAACGGCGATCAACAGCGAAGCGCCGAACAGCGTTGGGTCATAGTCGATGCCCGGTAGCATGCGCAGCGCGGCCATACCGGTGTAGTGCATGCAACTGATGCCTGCCCCCATGATCAACGCACCGAAGCCCAATTGCAGCCAGGGCAGGCTTGGCTGGCTCACCAGCCACAAGGCAAAGCCTGACGACAGCACAGCGATCAACAGCGAAAACGCCGTGAGCCCAAGGTCGTAGCCCAGGTCGATGGGCAGGCTGAACGCGAGCATGCCGATGAAGTGCATCGACCACACGCCGATGCCCATGGCCAGCGCGCCGCCCCCCATCCACAGGTGCACAGCCCTGCCTTTGGCCGTGGCAATACGGCCGGTCAGGTCAAGGGCGGTATAGGACGCCAGGATCGCCACGCACAGCGAAATCAACACCAACGAAGAGGAGTAGCTGCCTGTGAGCATTGGGAGTTCCAGCGACAGGCCAGGGGGCCCGGAAAAAGCTGACGATTGTACTCAAGCTTTGGCGAAACGCACGGGGTTTTTGAGAATGGGAATGGATCCAACATCCCCTTCTTAGGCCCTGCCCAGGCGCGGCCTGTGGTAGCGGGCTTGCCCCGCGAAGCAGGCACCGCGGAGAATGGCACGGGCTTCGCCCGTATTCGCGGGGCAAGCCCGCTCCTACTGGGTCATGCGTGTTTTCTGAATTTCGAGCAAGACAGGTGCTCCCACAGCCCTAGGGCTGGGCGACCTCCTACTCGGCAAACGCCTGCTCGGCATCCCAACCGCCGCCCAGCGCAGCAATCAGCTGCACACTCGCCACCAACCGCCCTTGCAGCAGGTTCAGCACACTGCGCTCGTTACTCAACGCCGTGGTCTGCACGTTCACCACATCCAGGTAGCCGATCAACCCCGCGCGGTACTGATTCTCCGTCAGGCGAAGCGACTCACGCGCCGCGTCCAACGCCTCCTGGCGTACCACCGCTTCATCGCCGTATACCTTCAGCTGCACCAGGTAGTTCTCCACTTCCTTGAAGCCATCGAGCACGGTCTGGCGATACTGCGCTACGGTCTGGTCATACACCGCCACGGTACGGTCCACCTCGGCGCTGCGCTTGCCCGCATCGAACAGGGTCATGGCCAGCGAAGGCCCTACCGACCAGTACCGGTTCGGCAGTTCGATCCAGTTGCTGAAGCTGCTGCTGGAATAGCCCCCACTCAGGCTCAGGCTCAGGTCGGGGAAGTAGGCAGCCCGCGATACGCCGATATTGGCGTTGGCGGCCATCACGTTGCGCTCGGCCGAGGCAATGTCCGGGCGGCGCTCGAGCAATTGCGAGGGCAATGTCACGGGGATGTCCGGCAGCGCCGGGATGCTCTTGCTGTCGGCCAATGCAAAGTTAGCCGGGGCCTTGCCTAGCAACACGGCAATGGCATTCTCGAACTGCGCACGCTGCCAGATCAGGTCGATCAGGTCCGCCTGGGTGCTTTTCAGCTGGGTCCGCGCCTGCGCCACCGCATCCGGGCCGGACACACCGGCGCGATACTGGTTTTCGGTCATGCGCAGCGAGCGCTCGTAGGTGGCCACGGTTGCTTCCAGCAGGCGCTTCTGCTCATCGATCACACGCAACTGCAGGTAGTTTTGCACCAGCTCCGACTGCTGGCTCAGGCGAATCGAGGCAAGGTCGGCAAAGCTGGCTTCGGCACTGGCTTCGTTGGCGTTCAAGGTTTCACGCAGCTTGCCCCACAGGTCGATCTCCCAGCTCACGCCGAGCTGCGTGTTGTAGGTGTTGCGAATGCCGCTGCTGTTGTTCGACAGGCTGGAGCTCGAGCTGCCAGTGCCTTGAGCCGAACGGTTCTTGCTGGCGCTCAGGTCCAGGCTCGGGAACAGCGCGGCGCGGCTGCTGCGCACCAGCGCCTGGGCCTGGCGGTACTGGGCTTCGGACTGCGCGACGGTCTGGTTGCTGCGGTTGAGCTCTTCGACCAAGGCATTGAGCCCGGCATCGCCATAGACCTCCCACCAGGCGCCACGGGCAATCGCGTCCGACGGCTTGGCCTGGCTCCAGCCCTCGGCCTGCTTGTACTGCGCCGGGGTGCTCAGCTCGGGGCGGTGGTAGTCCGGGCTCAGGGTACAGGCACTGAGCAGCGCCACACACAGGCCGGCGCCGAGCAGGCGCGAGCCACGCCCCAGGGTCAACGACTGCAGGGTACGGTGAAGGGGTGTCTGGGCAAAGTTCATAGCGGGGTATCCAGAGCGGCGTCGGTGCGCACGCCGCGCCAATGGTTGAAACGGTGACGCAGGCGGTCGAGGTACAGATAGACCACCGGTGTCGTATAAAGGGTGAGGATCTGGCTGAAGACCAGGCCGCCGATGATGGTCAAACCCAGCGGCTGGCGCATTTCCGCGCCTTCGGCACGGCTGACCAGCAGCGGCAAGGCGCCAAGGATGGCCGCCAGGGTGGTCATCAGAATCGGCCGCAAGCGCAACAGGCAAGCGCGGCGGATGGACTCCTCCGGCGACAGGCCCTGGTGGCGCTCCAGTTGCAGCGCCAGGTCGATCATCAGGATCGCGTTCTTCTTCACCACGCCAATCAGCAGGAACAGGCCCAGCAGCGAGATGAGGCTGAACTCGCCGCCGGTGACATACAGCGCCAGCAAGGCACCGACGCCGGCCGAGGGCAGTGTCGAGAGAATGGTCAGCGGGTGAATGTAGCTTTCATAAAGAATGCCCAGCACCAGGTACACCAGCACCAACGCGCCAAGAATCATGAAGGGCTGGCCTTCCTGGGTCTTGGCGAAAGCGTCGGCGGTGCCGCCGAGCTTGGCGATGACTTCCTCGGGCAGGCCCAGCTTGGCCACCGCCCGCTCCACTGCGGCCATGGCCTGGTCGGGGCTGTAGCCTTCGGCAACGTCGAAGGCAATGTCTTCGGAGGCAAACTGGCCCTCGTGGCTGACCCGGTCATTGGCCAGGCTGTTCTCGTAGTGGGCAATGGTCGACAACGGCACCCGGGCGCCATCATTGGTGATCACCTGCACCTGCTCCAGGGTACTCGGGTCCCAGGCGTATTTCGGGTTGATCTCCAGCACTACCTGGTACTGGTTGAGGCTGTCGTAGATGGTCGAGATCTGCCGCTGGCTGTAGGCGTTGTTGAGCACCGTGGTGACCATGTCCATGTCGATGCCCAGGCGCTTGGCCTGATCACGATCGACCACCAGGGTTACCTGCTGGGTGCCGGCGCCGTCACGGGCGTCGATGGCGGTCAACTCGGGCAAGGCACGCACCGCCGCGACCACTTTCGGGAACCACTCGCGCAGGGCTGCCAGGTCGCCGCTCTGCAGGGTATAGAGGTACTGCGACGAAGTCTGGTCACGCCCGCCGCCACCCAGTTGCAGGTCCTGGTCGGCCATCAGGAACAGGCGCCCGCCGGGCACCTTGGGCATCTCTTTACGCAAGCGCTCGATAACCTTCTGGGCATCGATCTTGCGCTCGTTGATCGGTTTCAGGCGCACCAGCACCATGGCATTGTTGGTGCCACTGTTGCCGCCGATGAAGCCCGCCACACTCTGCACCGCAGGGTCGGCGAGCAAGGCGCGGCGGTAGATTTCCATCTTCGGCTGCATCACGCTGAACGACAGGCCATCGTCACCCCGGATAAAGCCCATCAACTGGCCGGTGTCCTGCTGCGGCATCAGTGTCTTGGGCACCACCACGTACAGGGCAATGTTGATGCCGATAGTGGCCAACAGGCTGAGCAGGGTCAGGCGCTTGTGGCGCAGCGCCCAGCCAAGGCTGCGGTCATAGCCATTGACCATGCGCTGGTGCAGCTTGTCGCTCCAGCGCTGCACGCGCGTCTGCTGCGCCTGGTGCGGCTTGAGCCAGCGCGCGCAGAGCATCGGTGTCAGGGTCAGCGAGACCACCAGCGAGACGATGATCGCCGCCGCCAACGTGATCGAAAACTCCTGGAACAGGCTGCGCACGATGCCGCCCATGAACAGGATCGAGACGAATACCGCCACCAGCGACACGTTCATCGACAACAGCGTGAAACCCACTTCCTTGGCACCCAGGAACGCCGCACGCATCGGCGGCTGGCCATCCTCGATGTGCCGGGAGATGTTCTCCAGCACCACGATGGCATCGTCCACCACCAGGCCGGTGGCCAAAATCAGCGCCATCAGCGACAGGTTGTTGAGGGAGAAACCGCACAGGTACATGACGGCAAAGGTGCCCACCAGCGACACCGGTACCGCCAGGCTCGGGATCAACGAGGCACGCAGGCTGCCAAGGAACAGGTAGACCACCAGGATCACCAGCCCCACCGCGATCAACAGGGTGTGCTCGGCCTCCTTGAGGGTCGCCTTGATCACCGGCGAGCGGTCCATGGCCACATTCAACTGGACGCTGGCCGGCAGCAGCGACTGCAACGCCGGCAACTGCGCCTTGATCTGGTCGACCGTTTCGATGATGTTGGCCCCGGTCTGGCGGTTGACCACCAGCAGCACCGCGCTCTGGTCGTTGAAGAAGCCGCTGTTGTAGCGGTTCTCGACGCTGTCGGTGATGGTCGCCACGTCGGACAGACGCAGGATGGTGCCGTTCTGCTGGCGGATCACCACCGGCTCGTAGTCCTTGGCCGTTTCCAGCTGGTCGTTGGCCCGCACCTCCCAGCTACGCTCGGCATCCTCGACGAAGCCCATGGGCCGGCGCTGGTTGGCGTTGGCCACGGCGGTGCGCACCTCGTCCAGCGACACGCCGTACTGGTTGAGCAACTGCGGCTCCACCGAAATGCGCACGGCCGGCAGCGAACTGCCGCCGATCTGCACCTCCCCTACCCCGGATACCTGGGCCAGGCTCTGCGACAGGATGGTGTCTGCCAAATCGTACAGCTGGCCCTTCTGCAGCACATCGGAGGTCAGCGACAGCACCATGATCGGTGCCTGCGACGGGTTGATCTTCTTGTACGTGGGCATGCTGCGCATGCCGCTGGGCAGCAGGTTGCGGGTGGCATTGATGGCCGCCTGCACCTCACGCGCCGCGCCGTCGATGTCACGGCCCATTTCAAAGCCGATGATCACCCGCGTCGAGCCCTGGTTGGAGCTGCTGGTCAGCGTGGTAACGCCGGCGATACTGCCCAGCTTGCGTTCCAGCGGCGTGGCCACGGTGGCGGCCATGACCTCAGGGCTGGCACCGGACAGGTTGGCCTGCACCACGATCACCGGGAAGTCCATCTGCGGCAGCGGCGCAACCGGCAGCAGGCCGAAGCTGACCCCGCCCAGCAGCATGATGGCCAGGCTCAGCAACATCGTCGCCACCGGGCGTCGAATGAACGGTCCGGACAGGTTCATTTGCAGCTCCAAGCTGCAAGTTGCAAGCTACAAGTGGGCGTGCGAGCAGGCTCGGAACTCCGGCTCACGCCAATCAGCTTGCAGCTTGCGGCTTGATGCTTGAGGCCGCTCATGCCGGCTCCTCCGCAACGTCCTGCCGACCAAAACGACGCGCAAGCCGATCAAAATAAAGGTAGATGACCGGCGTGGTGAACAGTGTCAGCACCTGGCTGACCAGCAGCCCGCCCACCATCACCAGGCCCAGCGGCTGGCGCAGTTCGGCACCGGAGCCGGTTGCGAGCATCAGCGGCACCGCACCGAACAGCGCAGCCAGGGTGGTCATCAGGATCGGCCGGAAGCGTAGCAACGCGGCCTGGTAGATGGCGTCCTGCGGGGTCATGCCCTGATGGCGTTCGGCTTCAAGGGCGAAGTCGATCATCATGATCGCGTTCTTCTTGACGATGCCGATCAGCAGGATGATGCCGATGATGGCGATCATGCCCAGGTCGTTGCCACTGATGAGCAATGCCAGCAACGCGCCGACCGCCGCCGAGGGCAAGGTCGAAAGGATGGTCACCGGGTGGACGTAGCTCTCGTAGAGCACCCCCAGCACGATGTACATGGTCACCACGGCGGCGAGAATCAGCAGCAAGGTGCTCGACAGCGAGGCCTGGAAGGCTTCTGCGGCGCCCTGGAAGCGGGTTTGCACGCCAATCGGCATGCCGATCTCCTGCTGCACCTGCTCGATGACCTTGACCGCCTCGCCCAGCGACGCGCCATGGGCCAGGTTGAACGACATCATCACCGCCGGGAACTGGCCGATGTGCGAAATCGCCAACTGCGCCTGGCGCTGCTCGATACGCGCCAGCGCCGACAACCGCACCTGGCCGCCATCGGTGGCCTTGACGTGGATCGACTCCAGCGCCTGCGGGCCGATGCTGGCGGCGGCTTGCGACTGCAGCACCACGCGGTACTGGCTGGCCTGGGTGTAGATGGTCGAGATCTGCCGCTGGCCGAAGGCGTCGTACAAGGCGTTGGTGATCTGCGCAACCGTGATGCCGAGGCGGCTGGCCATGTCGCGGTCGATCACCAGGTACACCTGCAGGCCCTTGTCCTGCAGGTCGCTGGCCACGTCGGCAAGCTCCGGGCGCTGTTGCAGCGCCTGCACCAGCTTGCCGCTCCACTGCGCCAGCAGGTCGGCGTCAGGCGAGGACAGGCTGAACTGGTACTGGGTGCGGCTGACCCGGTCCTCGATACTCAAGTCCTGCACCGGCTGCATGAACAGGCGGATGCCCACCAGCTTGTCGAGCTGCGGCTGCAGGCGGCTGATGACCTCGCCGGCGGTGACGTCACGTTCACCGTGCGGCTTGAGGTTGATCAGCAAACGCCCACTGTTGAGCGTGGCGTTGTCGCCATCCACGCCAATGTAGGACGACAGGCTCTGCACGGCCGGGTCCTGCAGGATTACCTTGCTCAGCGACTGCTGGCGCTCGCTCATGGCGGCGAACGAGGTCGATTGCGGCGCTTCGGAAATACCCTGGATCACGCCGGTGTCCTGCACCGGGAAGAAGCCCTTGGGCACCGCCATGTAGAGCACCACGGTAAGCGCAAGGCTGGCCACCGCCACCAGCAGGGTCAGCGGCTGGTGCCTGAGCACCCACTGTAGGCCGCGGCCGTAGTGCTCGATGAGCCAGTCGATCCAGGCGCCACTGGCGCGGTAGAAACGGCCCTGCTCTTCTTCCTTGGGCTCGCGCTTGAGCAAGCGCGCGCACATCATCGGCGTGAGGGTCAGCGACACGACCAGGGAAATCAGGATCGCCACCGCCAGGGTGATCGCGAACTCGCGGAACAGCCGGCCGACCACATCGGCCATGAACAGCAGCGGGATCAGTACCGCGATCAGCGAGAAGGTCAGCGATATCAGGGTGAAGCCGATCTGCCGGGCGCCCTTGAGCGCGGCCTGCATGGGGGTTTCGCCTTCCTCGATGTGCCGGGAGATGTTCTCCAGCATGACGATGGCATCGTCCACCACGAAACCGGTGGCGATGGTCAGGGCCATGAGGGTCAGGTTGTTCACCGAAAAACCGGCCAGGTACATCACGCCAAAGGTGCCGATCAGCGACAGCGGGACGGCAATCGACGGGATCAGGGTGGCACTGAAACGGCGCAGGAACACGAAGGTGACCATGACCACCAGGACGATGGCGATCAGCAACTCGTGCTGCACGTCCTTGACCGCAGCGCGGATGGTCTGGGTACGGTCGGTGAGCACCGACACGTCGAGGCCGGCCGGCAGGTTGTCGGTGATCGAAGGCAGCAGTTCCTTGATCCGGTCGACCACTTCGATGACGTTGGCCCCCGGCTGGCGCTGAATGTTCAGCAACACGGCCTGGTTTTCGTTGGCCCAGGCGGCGAGGCGCTCGTTTTCGGCACCGTCGACGATCTCGGCCACATCCTTCAGGCGCAGCGGCGCACCGTTGTTGTAGGCCAGGATCAGGTTGGCGTATTCCGCCGGGGAACGCAGCTGGTCGTTGGCATCGAGCATCGACACCCGGGTCGGGCCGTCGAAGTTGCCTTTGGGCTGGTTGACGTTGGACGCGCCGATCAGCGTACGCACGTCATCGAGGTTGAGGCCATTGGCAGCCAGGGCATCGACGTTGACCTTGATGCGCACCGCCTGGCGTTGGCCACCGGCGATACTGACCATGCCCACGCCACTGATCTGGGCGAGCTTTTGCGCCACCCGGGTATCGACCAGGTCGTTGAGCTTGGGCAGCGGCATGGTCTTGGAGGAAATGGCCAAGGTCAGCACCGGGGTGTCGGCCGGGTTGACCTTGTTGTACACCGGCGGTGCAGGCAGGTCGCTGGGCAGCAGGTTGCTGGCCGCATTGATCGCTGCCTGCACCTGTTGCTCGGCGACATCCATGTTCATGTCGAGGCTGAAGCGCAGGGTCAGCACCGAAGCACCGCCGGAGCTGGTCGAGGCCATCTGGGTCAGGCCCGGCATCTGCCCGAACTGGCGTTCCAGCGGCGCGGTGACCGCACTGGTCATGACTTGCGGGCTGGCGCCGGGGTACAAGGTCATGACTCGGATGGTCGGGTAATCGACCTGAGGCAGGGCCGAAACCGGCAACAACGTGTAGGCAATCAGGCCGGCCAGGACGATGGCCAGCATGCTCAGCGTGGTGGCGACCGGCCGCAGGATGAACAGGCGCGAGAGGTTCATGCGCCCGCCTTGCCTGCTTCAGCAGCCTGGGCGGCGCCCTTGGCGTCTTGACCTTGCAGGTGCTGACCGGGGGCGGTCGGTACTTGCGAGCTGTCTTCCACCACGTCCACCTTGGTGCCCTCACGCAGCCGGTCGGTGCCTTCCAGCACCAGGCGGTCGCCGGCAGCCAGGCCTTCGAGAATCACGCTGTTTTCACCATCGCTGGCACCGACCTTGAGCTTGCGCACGTTGACGGTGTTCTCGGCGTTTATCACATAGGCGAAGGTGCCGTCGTTACCGAACTGGATGGCCGCCGCAGGGGCCATTACCACCTGCTTGAGGGTGTCGGCCAGCAGGCGCACGTTGACGAACTGGTTGGGGAACAGGGCCAGGTCCTTGTTCTCGAACCGGCCCTTGAACTTGAGGGTGCCGGTGGTGGTGTCGATCTGGTTATCGATACTGCCCAGTACACCGCTGGACTGCAGCTTGCTGTCGCTGCGGTCCCAGGCTTCGACCGGCAGGCTGGCGCCGCTGCGATAACGTTCCAGTACGGTGCTCAGCTCGGTTTCCGGCAGGGTGAACACGACGTTGATCGGCTCGGTCTGGGTGATGACGACCAGCGCCGTGGTGTCGTTGGCGGCTACCAGGTTGCCCAGGTCGAGCTGACGCAGCCCTACACGGCCATTGATCGGCGCACGGATCTGGGTGAAATCGAGGTTCAGGCGCGCGTCGTTGACCTGCGCCTGGTTGGTCTTGACCAGGCCCTGGAACTGCGCGACCTGGGCTTCGGCGGTGTCGAGGGTCTGTTTGGCGATGCTGTCTTCGGCATACAGGCCTCGGTAGCGCGCGACGTCTACCTGGGCGTTCTTCAACTGAGCCTGGTTCTGCGCCAGGGTGCCTTCGGCCTGCTGCAAGGCGATGCGGTAGCTGCGCGGGTCGATCTCGGCGAGCAGGTCGCCGGCCTTGACCTGCTGGCCTTCCTTGAAGTGGATCTTGACCAGCTCACCGCCCACCCGGCTGCGCACGTTGACGGTGTTGGTCGCGGTGACCGTGCCCAAGGCTTTGTAATAGAGCGGGAAGTCGCCAACCCGTGCCGGCTCGACGCGTACCGGCACCGGGTCGCTGGATGCGCCGAACCCTGGGCGCCCGCCCTTGCCCATGCGCCCGCTGCCGGCCTCTGTGTGGGCCGGCGTTGCGGGCCACAGCCACCAGGCCAGCAAGGCCACCAGCAGCAGGATCAGCAGGCCGACGAGCCAGCGACGGGAGGAACGGGATTTGGACGCTTGCATGGGTTGAACGAACCTTGTTCGGAATAACGATGTGGGGAGGGTGAACGATAAGCACTGGCATCGTTTTAGCAAAGGCCCTTTACCAGAGGTTTACCTTTGGCTGACGTTGCCAAAACGCTGAACTTTAAACGAAAACGGCCCGGAAATCGTTCCGGGCCGTTACAGGGTGTTGCTTGGAGCGGTGGGCGTGGCTGGAGTTCCGTTACCGGTAACCGGCCCCGCCAGAAGCCCTTACTTCAGGACAGCCAGCGCTGCCTCGTAGTTAGGCTCTTCAGCGATTTCAGCTACCAGCTCGCTGTGCAGCACCTTGTCGTTCTCGTCCAGTACCACTACCGCACGCGCAGCCAGGCCGGCCAGCGGGCCGTCGGCAATGGCCACACCGTAGTTCTCGAGGAACTCGGCGCCGCGCAGGGTCGACAGGTTTTTCACGTTCTCCAGGCCTTCGGCACCGCAGAAGCGCGCCTGGGCGAACGGCAGGTCGGCGGAAATGCACAGCACCACGGTGTTGGCCACGTCATTGGCCTGGGCATTGAACTTGCGCACCGAGGTGGCGCAGGTTGGGGTATCGACGCTCGGGAAGATGTTCAGCACCTTGCGCTTGCCGGCGTAGTTCTGCAGCGACTGGTCGGCCAGGCCTTCACCCACCAGCGAGAAGGCTGGGGCCTGAGCACCGGCCTGCGGCAGGTTGCCCTTGACCTGAACCGGGTTGCCTTTGAGAGTCACTTGAGCCATGAACGAAATCCTTATGCGGGGTTTGAAAAGGACACTGAGTTAAGCATGAAGGCGGCCGGGTGCCTATGGGTGAAGTTAAAATTGTTCTATTGCCAGACAATTATTGTGGACAAAAAAAATGCCCAGATCGCGACAAGCGACCTGGGCACTGCTTGCAGCGGTGGTGAATCAGCTCAGCAAGCCGTAAACCACCGAAGTCAGCGCAACCACGCCGATTGTCACGACGAACACATTGGACATCGCGCCGCTGTACTTGCGCATCGACGGTACACGGCGAATGGCGTACATCGGCATCAGGAACAGCAACACCGCGATGATCGGGCCGCCCAGCGATTCGATCATGCCCAGAATGCTCGGGTTGAGGGTGGCGACAATCCAGCAGACCACCAGCATCAGCGCAGCGACCACGCGGTCCAGGGTTTTTGCACCCGGGCGCGCACCGGCCTTGACGATGATGCCCTTGAGGCCTTCGCTGGCGCCGATGTAGTGGCCCAGGAACGACTTGGCGATGGCAATGAAGGCGATCAGTGGTGCGGCAAAGGCGATGGTCGGGTTGCTGAAGTGGTTGGCCAGGTACGACAGGATCGACAGGTTCTGCGCCTTGGCCTCAGCCAGTTGGGCACTGCTGAGGGTCAGCACGCAACTGAAGACGAAGAACAGCACCATGGCCACCATCAGCAGGTGGGCGCGGGCGAGGATCTGGCCGCTGCGCTCATCGGCATGCTCGCCGTAGCGGCGCTTCTGGTCGACGGCGAAGGCCGAGATGATCGGTGAGTGGTTGAACGAGAACACCATCACCGGAATCGCCAGCCACACGGTGTGCAGGAAGGCGGAGCCCGAGGGCAGTTGCGTGGCGCTGTCGAGGATACCCCCGGTCCAGTGCGGGACCAGGTACAGGCCCAGCAACGCCAGGGCAACGATGAACGGGTAGACCAGCAGGCTCATGACCTTGACCGTGGCCTGCTCACCGCAACGCACAATGGCCAGCAGGCCGAGGATCAGCACGAACGACAGCAGCGCCCGTGGCGGCGGCGTCATGTGCAACTGGTGCTCCATGAAGCTGGTAACGGTGTTGGTCAGCGCCACGCTATAGATAAGCAGGATCGGGAAGATGGCGAAGAAGTACAGCACGGTGATCAGCGCACCGGCCTTGATGCCGAAATGTTCCTCGACCACTTGCGTGATATCGCCGCCCGTGCGCCCGGAAAGGACAAAACGGGTCAGCCCGCGGTGGGCGAAGTAGGTCATCGGGAAGGCCAGTACGGCCAGGATCAGCAACGGCCAGAAGCCACCCAAGCCGGCATTGATGGGCAGGAACAAGGTGCCTGCACCGATGGCAGTGCCAAACAGGCCCAGCATCCAGGTGGTGTCTTGACGTGCCCAGCTGCCCAAGGCTGCCGGGGTCGATTCTTCATAGCGCCGTTCGACGCTTGGGGCCTGCTCATTCATTCCGGGTGTAGCTCCACTCGCAAGACTGCAACAGGCTGAGAGTGGCGAAACAGACGTATCGCACCCCTCAACCGAAAAAGAGGGCGCGATTGTGCACTGAAAGGTTGCACTTGCGAAGCCCCGTCCGAGGGACGGTTGCACTTGTCATGACAACAAGGTGAAACCAAGGGGACCGCTTTACGGCCCCCCTGTCACATTACTGCTGAACCGCGGCGAACGCCTCGGCCACCCGTTGCAGGTTGGCCGGCCGCAGGCCAGACATGCACACCCGGCCGCTGTCGATCAGGTACACGCCGAACTCGTCACGCAGGCGACGCACCTGCTCGACGCTGAAACCGGTGTAGCTGAACATGCCGCGCTGGCGCAGGAAGAACTGGAAGTCCTGCCCCGGCAGCAGCGTGCCCAGGGCATCGACCAGTGCCTGACGCATGTCGAGGATACGCTTGCGCATCACTTCGACCTCCGCCGCCCACTGGGCATTGAGCGCGGCATCGCCGAGCACGCCGGCAACCAGCTGAGCACCGAAGTTGGGAGGGCTGGAGTAGTTGCGGCGCACGGTAGCCTTCAACTGGCCGAGTACGCTCTGGGCAGTGGCGTCGTCGTCGCAGACCACCGACAGGCCCCCTACTCGCTCGCCGTACAGCGAGAAGATTTTCGAGAACGAGTTGCTGACCAGGCACGGCACGCCGGCACGGGCCATTTCGCGGATGGCGAAGGCATCTTCGACCAGCCCCTCACCGAAGCCCTGGTAGGCGATGTCGAGGAACGGGATCAGCTGACGCGCCTTGACCACTTCCACCACTTGCTGCCACTGGTTCTGGTCCAGGTCGGCACCGGTCGGGTTGTGGCAGCACGGGTGCAGCAGTACGACGCTGTTGGCCGGCAAGGTCTGCAGCGCTTGCAGCATGCCAGCGAAGTCGACGCCACGGCTGGTCTGGTCGAAGTACGGGTAGCTATTCACCTTGAAACCGGCGCCTTCGAAGATGGCGCGGTGGTTATCCCAGGTCGGGTTGCTGACCCAGACTTCGGACTGCGGGAAATAACGTTTGAGGAAGTCGGCACCGACTTTCAGTGCGCCAGAACCGCCCACGGTCTGCACGGTGGCCACTCGGCCGCCGGTCACCGCCGGGTGATCGGCACCGAACAGCAGTGCCTGAATGGCCTGGCGGTAGCTGGCCAGGCCTTCCATCGGCAGGTAGAGCGAGGCTTCGTGAGCCTGGCCGGCGATGCGTTTCTCGACCGCATCCACCGCTGCCAACTGCGGCACCACGCCGGCTTCATCGTAGTACAGGCCGATACTCAGGTTGACCTTGTCGGCACGGGGATCGGCCTTGAAGGTTTCCATCAGCGAGAGGATCGGGTCGCCGGCATAGGCATCGACATGTTTGAACACAGCGTGCAGCTCCTTGGATCAGGACAGTTCGGAAAGGCTGCCCTGAGGATACCCGGAGTCGCTGCTGAGTAACATCACCTATTGTGCAGGTTGTCTATGCAAGATTGCACAGCCGCCAATCTGCGCCGACAGCCTGGCTCAGCCCAGCAGCGCCTTGAGGCCATGCAGCTCCTGCTCGGTCAGCGCCACGCCCTCCTCCTCGGCCACTTCACGCTCGCGGTAGCGGCGCTCGCCCGGCATCCGCGTCAACCCCACCGCCTGCATCTGCTCCACCAGTTCGCGGCTGCGCTGGGCAAAACGCTCGCCTTCGGCCTTGCTCGGGTCGATGACGATGATCAGCTGCCCGGTCCATGGCGTTTTCGCCCCTGGGTGCCCGGACCAGTCGAACTCCCAGGAAAAGTGCCCGCCGGTCAGCGCTGCGGCCAACAACTCGACCATCATCGACAGCGCCGAGCCCTTGTGCTCGCCAAACGGCAACAAGGCGCCGCCTTCGAGAATGGCCTTGGGGTCGGTGGTCGGCTGGCCATTGGCGTCCACGCCCATACCCTCGGGCAACTGCTGGCCAGCCCTGGCGGCGATCTGCACGTCACCGTGGGCCATGGCGCTGGTGGCCATGTCGAAGACGATCGGGTCGTGTTCGGCGCAGGGCGCGGCAAAGGCGATGGGGTTGGTGCCGAACAGCGGCTTGCGGGCGCCATGCGGGACCACGCAGGTCATGCTGTTGACCACGCTGAGCGCCACCAGGCCCTCGTCGGCGAACGGCTCGACATCCGGCCACAGCGCGGCGAAATGGTGCGAGTTGTGAATGGCCAGCACGGCGATACCGGCGCTGCGGGCCTTTTCCAGCAACAGCGCACGGGCCGCTGCCAGTGCCGGCTGGGCGAAGCCGCCGGCGGCATCGACACGCACATAACCGGAGGCCACGTCGGTCACCTTCGGGGTGGCACGCCCATTGACCCAGCCGCTGGCCAGGGTCGAAACATAGCCCGGAATACGGAACACCCCGTGGCTGTGGGCGCCATCGCGCTGGGCGCTGGCGCAGTTGTGGGCAAGCACCTGGGCCACTGTCTCGCTGCAGCCATGACGCTGAAAAATCGCCTGCAAGAGGGTCTGCAGCTCGGTAAAAGGCACGCGTACGACAGTGCCGGTGGAAGGTGCGGACATCTGAAGCTCCTTGTTGGAATTGGAATGGCTACAGCGTTGCAACGACAAAAACTTTCCTGCATGTGACAGCTATCTGTCAAATGTTGACTTGATGACAGAAAACATTCATTTTCTATCGCAAGCCTCACCCCGGAGATGCAGCATGAGCCAACCGATCAAGCAACGCCTGGAAAACAGCCTGCAAGGGGCTGCCGCCTCAGGCCGCACGATCGCCAGCTACATGCTCGCCAACCTGCACGAACTGCCGTTCCAGACCTCGGCCAGCATTGCTGCCAAGCTCGGCGTCAGCGAATCCAGTGTCGGCCGTTTCTGCCGCTCGTTAGGTTATGCCCACCTCAAGGCGCTCAAGCAAGACCTGCAGAACGACCTGGGCGATGGCCCATGGCTGGTGGGTGACCGCCTGCAAGACTACCGCCAGAACCACGATGCCAGCGACACCGCCGGCAGCCTGGAGCTGGAAATCGCCGCCCTGGTCCGCGTGCACGAGTACCGCCAGAGCGAGCCCTGGCACCGCGCCGCGCAACGCCTGGCGAGCAAGCAGCGGGTATTCGTCGCGGGCTTTCAGACCGAGCGCGGCGTCGCCATGTGCATGAGCCACCTGCTGCAGTACCTGCGCGATGGCGTGCAACTGGTCGACCTCAGCGCCGGGCATTTCGGCGACGTGCTGCTGGGCCGCGCCGAAGACAGCGCACTGGTGGTGTTCGAGGCCCGCCGCTATTCACGTCACGCCCTGCAGCTGTGCCAGAAGGCGCGCGCAGCCGGCATTGCGGTCACCCTGGTGACCGACACCTTCTGTGACTGGGCCGATGCCAACGCCGACGAGGTGTTCCGCATCCCCACCGAGTTCAATCTGTTCTGGGAATCCACCGCGACCATGCTGTCGTGGGTGCACCTGATGGTCAACGAGGTCTGCAAGAAGCTCGGGCCGGATGTTGAAAAACGCTTGGAAGCGACTGCCGCTCTACATAACGAATTCGTCGGCTACACCTCGTGGCCGTCGGCAAAACAACAATAGCAAGAGTGCAAGAGGTGCGAGATGAACAAGACCATGGCTATGGTGGGTGCGTGTGCCCTGCTGCTGACGGGCGCCGCCAGTGCCGAAACCCTGCGCTTCGCCACCGAGGGCGCGTACCCGCCCTTCAACTATGTCGACGCCGATAACCAACTGCACGGCTTTGACATCGACATCACCCACGCCCTGTGCGAACAGATGAAAGTCGAGTGCACGCTGGTGGCCCAGGATTGGGAAGGCATCATCCCGGCCCTGATGGCACGTAAGTACGACGCCGTGGTCGCGTCGATGATCGACACCGAAGAGCGCCGCAAGAAAATCGCCTTCACCGATCATTACTACCGCACCCCGCTGACCGTGGCCGTGGCCAAGGACAGCGAGATCAGCGACGCCCAGAACAATTTCGTCGGCTACACCGTCGGCGCGCAGTCCTCTTCGACCCAGGCCATCTATGCCGAAGACGTCTATGGCAAGGCCGGCGCCGATGTGAAGCTGTACCCGACCATGGACGAAGCCAACGCCGACCTGGCCGCGGGCCGCCTGGACGGGGTGATCGCCGACAAGTTCCCCCTGCACGAGTGGATGAACAAGAACGGCCAGGACTGCTGCAAGATCCTCGGCGACGTGGCCGACACCAAGGCCGACGCCGCCATTGCCGTGCGCAAGGAAGACGAGGCGCTGCGCCAGCGCCTGAACACCGCGCTGCAACAGATCGTCGCCAACGGTACCTACCAGAAGATCGCCAGCAAGTACTTCGCTTTCGATATCTACAACTGATCTGTAGGAGCGGCCTTGCGTCGCGAAAGGGCTGCGTAGCGGCCCCGGGATCTATGCGACGGCACAGATTGCCGGGGACGTTTTGCGGCCCCGGGATGTATGCGACGGCACAGATTGCCGGGGGACGTTTTGCGACCCCGGGATTTATGCAACGGCACAGATTGCCGGGGCCGCTACGCGGCCCTTTCGCGACGCAAGGCCGCTCCTACAGCGACCGCATTACCCGTCCAAGGGGTTTGTCATGCTCGATCAATTGTCCTTGCTGTCTTTTGCCAGCGGAGGCTGGGGCCAGGCGTTGCTGGCCGGTGCCCTGGTAACCGTCTCGCTGGCCCTCGCCTGCCTGCCCATCGGCCTGCCCATGGGGCTGGCCGTGGCCCTCGCGGCGCGCTCGCGCAAGCGCCTGCCCCGGGCCTGGGCCACGACCTTCTCGACCGTTTTCCGCGGCCTGCCCGAACTGCTGACCTTGCTGATCATCTATTACGGCTGCCAGATCGCAGCGCAAAAGCTGCTGGCCGCCATGGGCTACCAGGGCGAGTTCCAAATCAACACCTTCCTGGCCGCGATGATCGCGTTCAGCCTGGTGTTTGCCGCGTTTTCCAGCGAGATCTGGCTGGCCGCCTTCAAGACCCTGCCCAAAGGGCAGCTTGAGGCCTGCTCGGCATTGGGCCTGAGCAAACGCACAGGCTTCTTCAAGGTAGTGCTGCCGCAACTGACGCGCATCGCCCTGCCCGGCCTGTCCAACAACTGGCTGTCGTTGCTCAAGGACACCTCGCTGGTGTCGACCATCTCGCTGGTCGACCTGATGCGCCAGACCAACCTGGCGGTGAGCGTGACCAAGGAACCGATGTTCTTCTATGGCGTTGCCTGCCTGGGCTACCTGCTGTTTTCGGCAGTCTCGGGCCGGGTCTTTGCCTTCATCGAGCGGCGTAGCAGCCGCCACCTGCAAGGAGCCCGGGCATGAACGTCGAACAATGGCTGGCGGTAGTCCTCGACCCCGACCTGCTGGAACGCTACGGCCCACGCTTCGTCGATGGCCTGCTGGTAACAGCCAAGCTGGTGGCGATTTCGTTCACCCTGGGTGCCGTGCTCGGCCTGTTGCTGGCACTGGCACGCCTGTCGCGCAGCCAACTGCTGCAACGCATGGCCGCCGGTTACGTGTACTTCTTCCGCGGCTCGCCGCTGCTGGCTCAGTTGTTCCTGCTTTATTACGGCCTCGGTTCGCTCAAGGGGTTTTGGCAGGACGTCGGCCTGTGGTGGTTCTTCCGCGAGGCCTGGTTCTGCACCTTGCTGGCGTTCACCCTGAACACCGCCGCCTACCAGGCCGAGATCTTCCGCGGCAGCCTGATGGCCGTAGCGCCTGGGCAGTACGAAGCTGCGCGGGCGCTGAACCTGAAACGCTCGACCACCTTCTTCAAGGTGATCCTGCCGCAGTCGTTGCTGGTGGCCATCGGCCCGCTGGGCAATGAATTGATTCTGATGATCAAGGCCAGCGCCATTGCCTCGCTGGTAACCATCTACGACCTGATGGGCGTGACCAAACTGGCGTTCTCGCGCAGCTTCGACTTCCAGATCTACCTGTGGGCCGCCGTGCTCTACCTGGTGATCGTCGAGCTGGTGCGGCGCCTCCTGAAACACCTGGAAGCCCGCCTGGGCCGCCACCTGAACTGACCGAAGGATACCTACCATGCATTGCCAGACCCTCGTCCTCGGCGCCGGCATTGTCGGCGTCAGCACCGCGCTGCACCTGCAGGCGCGTGGGCGCCAGGTGATTCTGATCGACCGTGACGAACCCGGCAGCGGTACCAGCCATGGCAACGCCGGGCTGATCGAGCGCTCCAGCGTCATCCCGTATGCCTTCCCGCGCCAAGCCGGTGCGCTGCTGCGCTACGGCCTGAACCGCCAGCCTGACGTGCGCTACAGCCTCCTGCACTTGCCCAAGGCCGCGCCCTGGCTGTGGCGCTACTGGCGCCAATCGGCGCCGGGGCGCCTGGCGGGCGCCGCTGCCGACATGCTGCCGCTGGTGCAACGCTGCGTCGAGGAGCACGACGCCCTGATCAAAGCCGCCGGCCTTGAAGGGCTGGTACAGGCCAAAGGCTGGATCGAAGTGTTCCGTGACCCGGCCCTGTTCGAGCAGGCCAAGGCCGAGGTCAAAGGCCTGAGCCGCTACGGCCTGCAGTATGAAATCCTTGAATGCGGGCAGCTCCAGGCCCGCGAGCACCAACTGGACAGCACCGTGGTCGGTGGCATTCACTGGCTCGACCCGAAGACGGTGAACAATCCCGGTGGCCTCACCCGGGGCTATGCCGCGTTGTTCGTGCAGCGTGGTGGGCAGTTCCTGCATGGTGATGCGCGCAGCCTGCGCCAAGTGGAAGGGCAATGGCAGGTCGACAGCCGTCGTGGCCCTGTCACCGCAAACGAAGTGGTGGTCTGCCTCGGTCCACAGTCGGCAGACTTGTACGAAGGCCTGGGGTACAAGATCCCGTTGGCGATCAAACGCGGTTACCACATGCACTACAGCACCCGCGACGGTGCGCAACTCGAACACTCGGTCTGCGATACCCAAGGCGGCTACGTGCTGGCGCCCATGGCCCGGGGCGTGCGCCTGACCACCGGCATCGAGTTTGCCGCCAGTAATGCGCCCGGCAACGAGATCCAGCTGCGCCGCTGCGAGGCCTTGGCCAGGCGCTTGTTCCCGGCGCTCGGCGAGCGCCTCGACGATACCCCTTGGCTGGGCCGTCGCCCGTGCCTGCCAGACATGCGCCCGGTAATTGGCCCTGCCCCTCGGCACCAAGGCCTGTGGTTCAACTTCGGCCATGCCCACCATGGCCTCACCCTTGGCCCGGTCAGTGGCCGGCTGCTGGCAGAGCTTCTGACCGGCGAGCGCCCCTTTACCGACCCTGCGCCCTACAGCGCGACGCGTTTCGACTGAACCTTGCGGAGAACAACAATATGACCGCCCCTCTGAGCCTTGCCAACCTTGCCCCAGAACCCGACCCGCGCCCGGTGCTCATCCGCATCGAGGGCCTGAACAAGCACTATGGCGCGTACCATGTGCTGCACGACATCAACCTGCAGGTACGCGAAGGCGAACGCATCGTCCTCTGTGGCCCGTCCGGTTCGGGCAAGTCGACCCTGATCCGCTGCATCAACCGCCTGGAAGTGGCCCAACAGGGCAGCATCCAGGTTGATGGCACCGACCTGGCTGCCACCACACGCCAGGCGGCGCAGATCCGCAGCGAAATCGGCATGGTGTTCCAGCATTTCAACCTGTTCCCGCACATGACTGTGCTCGACAATTGCCTGCTGGCCCCTACCAGCGTGCGCGGGCTGTCGCGCAAGGACGCCGAAGAACGGGCACGGATGTACCTGTGCAAGGTCGGCATCGAGTCCCAGGCGCACAAATACCCCAGCCAGCTTTCCGGTGGCCAGCAGCAACGCGTGGCCATTGCCCGCGCCTTGTGCATGAAACCCCGGATCATGCTGTTCGATGAGCCGACCTCGGCACTGGACCCGGAAGTGGTCGCCGAAGTGCTGGATGTCCTGGTGCAACTGGCCGGCACGGGCATGACCATGCTCTGCGTTACCCATGAGATGGGCTTTGCCCGGCAGGTGGCCGAACGGGTGCTGTTCCTTGAGGGCGGGCAGATCATCGAGGACAGCCCGCCACAGGTGTTCTTCAACCAGCCCAAGACAGAACGGGCCAAGGGTTTCCTGGCGCAGATTCTGCACTGAGCCCGTTCCTCCCTGTACCGGCTTCCTTTGGCAGCGGGCTTGCCCACCAAGAGGCCGGTACACCCCCCCCTTCATTGCAGCGGTGCAATGAACCAACTGCGTCGTTAAATATAATTGACCTAACCCCCTGCCAAACCCTTGCCGCTACAGGGCTGCAACGGTTTAACCCCCCTGAATTCGGCGTATCCCCCCCGCTAAAGCCTCTACCAGTCGTTTGACATATCGAACGGCTCTGGCAAGCTATCAACAAGTCCCGACCGGAATCGTCGCCTCTGACGAGCCGGCAGTGCTCGGGGCTTCAGGTCGCACACAAGGCCCCGGCCGTGCGCCTGCACAACAACGACAGGTCGAACCTGTCCCAAGGTGACATATGTCCAACAGCAACATTGGCAACAAGCAACCTTCCCTGCGCAAACCCGTCGTCCTGATGACCATGGGCAGCCAAGAGCGCAAAGGCCATGACTATCAGGTCATGACCCATAAATACATCACGCCGCTGGTCGACTTCGCCGATTGCGTCCCGGTCCTGGTACCCACTTGCTGTGGCACCGAAGACCTCGAGACCTATCTGAACATGGCCGACGGCGTCTACCTGACCGGTGCCGGCAGCAACATCGACCCGGCCCTGTACGGCCAGGACAACGAAACCCCGGGCAAGGGCCAGGATAAAGCACGCGACCTGTTCGACATCCCGCTGGTCAAGGCAGCCATCAAGCGTGGCCTGCCGATTTTCGGCATCTGCCGCGGCATGCAGGAAATCAACGTGGCCCTGGGTGGCGACATCTACCAGAAGGTGTATGCCGAGCCAGGCTTCAACGACCACCGTGAAAACCCCGAAGACCCGGTCGAAGTACAGTACGCCCAGGTCCACAGTGTGAAGGTCAAGCCAGGTAGCTGGCTGCGCGACACCCTGGGCTGCGACGAGATCCGCGTGAACTCGCTGCATGGCCAAGGCCTGCGCAACCTGGGTAAAGGCATCGAGCCTATTGCCCTGGCCGAAGACGGCCTGGTCGAGGCCATCCATGCCCCGAGCATTTCGCCCTTCCTGTTCGCGGTGCAGTGGCACCCCGAGTGGCAAGCCGCGAAGAACCCTGATTCGATCAAGATCTTCCAGGCGTTCGGCGATGCGTGCCGTGCCCAGGTCCGCAAGTCCCAGGTCAAGCACCATCAGGCTGCCTGACACAAAGCTTCGTTAGCTTTGATCGCGGGGCGGCGCAAGGCCGCCCCCGCTTCCCCGGTCACCCTCTGCTGGTCCCAGAACACTTCCCGTGGAAGCGGGCGGCGGGCTTGTGCCTGTCTCCGCGATCCTTTTTTTAGCCTTTCCCCCGCTTAAGAGATACGATGACTGTTCAGGTGGTTGTCGGGGGATTTTCTATGCCTGAAAGATCGAGCGCCGCGCGGGCGGCGCTCGATTTCAGCATCCCCCCAACACCCCAGCCAAGCACCCCAATTATAAAAAATTCTCCTAAGGCACTAGCCATCTCTCTAGTTGTACGATAACTTACCTCCATCGCAACACATCACTCCCTTCACCCCAAGCGCCTCAGGATGCCAACAACAATGAATCCACAAGAACTCAAATCCATCCTCTCCCACGGCCTGCTGTCTTTCCCGGTCACCGACTTCAATGCCCAAGGCGACTTCAACCAGGCTGGCTACATCAAGCGCCTGGAATGGCTCGCCCCCTACGGCGCCAGCGCCCTGTTCGCGGCCGGTGGTACCGGTGAGTTCTTCTCCCTGGCAGCCAGCGAGTACAGCCAGGTGGTGAAGACCGCCGTCGATACCTGCGCCACCTCGGTACCGATCCTTGCCGGCGTCGGCGGCTCGACCCGTCAGGCCATCGAATACGCACAAGAAGCCGAGCGCCTGGGTGCCAAGGGCCTGCTGCTGCTGCCCCACTACCTGACCGAAGCCAGCCAGGATGGCGTTGCCGCCCACGTCGAAGCCGTGTGCAAATCGGTGAAGATCGGGGTGGTGGTCTACAACCGCAATGTCTGCCGTTTGAATGCCGACCTGCTGGAGAAGCTCGCCGAGCGCTGCCCGAACCTGATCGGCTACAAGGACGGCCTGGGTGACATCGAGCTGATGGTGTCGATCCGTCGCCGCCTGGGCGATCGCTTCAGCTACCTGGGTGGCCTGCCGACCGCCGAGGTGTATGCTGCGGCCTACAAGGCGCTGGGCGTGCCGGTGTACTCCTCGGCCGTGTTCAACTTCGTGCCGAAGACCGCGATGGACTTCTACCACGCCATCGCCCGCGAAGACCACGCCACCGTCGGCAAGCTGATCGATGACTTCTTCCTGCCGTACCTGGACATCCGTAACCGCAAGGCCGGCTACGCCGTGAGCATCGTCAAGGCGGGCGCGAAGATTGCCGGTTACGACGCAGGCCCGGTACGCACGCCGCTGACCGACCTGACCGGCGAAGAATACGAAATGCTCGCAGCGCTGATGGACAAGATGGGTCCGCAATAAGCGAACCCCTGCGGCCTGAACTGCCGCCGCCGGAGTGGGAACCCCCCACTCCGGCTACAACTCGTGAGCCCGCACAAAAATAACTAGTGGGAGTATTACCAGCATGCAAGCGACTAAAAAGACGCATGTGCGCTACCTGATCCTGTTCATGCTGTTTCTGGTGACCACGATCAACTATGCCGACCGCGCCACCATTGCAATCGCAGGCTCCAGCCTGCAGAAAGACCTCGGCATTGACGCCGTCACCCTCGGTTATATCTTCTCCGCCTTTGGATGGGCTTACGTGGCTGGCCAGATTCCTGGTGGCTGGCTGCTCGACCGTTTCGGCTCCAAGAACGTCTACGCCTTCAGCATCTTCACCTGGTCGCTGTTCACCCTGCTGCAAGGGTTTGTTGGTGGCATGCCGGTGGCCTGGGCGGTGGTAACCTTGTTCACCCTGCGCTTTCTGGTCGGTTTCGCCGAAGCCCCGTCGTTCCCGGGTAACGCCCGCATCGTCGCGGCCTGGTTCCCCACCGCAGAACGCGGTACGGCGTCGGCCATCTTCAACTCGGCGCAGTATTTTGCCACCGCACTGTTTGCCCCGATCATGGGCTGGATCGTCTTCAGCTTCGGTTGGGAACACGTGTTCGTGGTGATGGGCGTGCTTGGCATCCTGTTCTCGTTCGTGTGGCTGAGAACCATCTACAACCCCAAGCAACACCCGCGCATCAGCCAAAGCGAGCTCGAACACATCGAGCAGAACGGCGGCCTGGTGGACATGGACCAGAAACGCGGCAACGACGGCCCGAAATGGGGCTACATCAAGCAGCTGCTGACCAGCCGCATGCTCCTGGGGGTGTACCTGGGCCAGTACTGCATCAACGCCATCACCTACTTCTTCCTGACCTGGTTCCCGGTGTACCTGGTGCAGGAGCGCGGCATGACCATCCTCAAGGCGGGTGTCATCGCCTCGCTGCCCGCCATCTGTGGTTTCATCGGTGGCGTGCTGGGCGGTGTGCTGTCGGACTGGCTGCTGCGCCGCGGCAACTCGCTGACCTTCTCGCGCAAGCTGCCCATCGTCTGCGGCCTGTTACTGTCAACCACCATGGTCTTCTGCAACTACGTCGATGCTGAGTGGATGGTGGTCGGTTTCATGACCCTGGCCTTCTTCGGCAAGGGCATTGGCGCACTGGGCTGGGCGGTGGTCGCCGACACTTCGCCGAAGCAGATCGCTGGCCTGTCGGGCGGGTTGTTCAACACCTTCGGCAACATCGCTTCGATCACCACGCCCATCGTCATCGGCTACATCATCAGCGCCACCGGCTCGTTCAAGTGGGCCCTGGTGTATGTGGGTGCCAATGCCTTGGTCGCGGTGTTCAGCTACCTGGTGATCGTCGGCCCGATCAAGCGCATCGAGCTGCGTGAAACCCCAAAGGCTGAAGCCGAGCCCGGCGCCAATGGCGAACTGGCAAGCTCCCGTCACTGAGTGAACACGCCCGCCGCCGGCACCTGCCGGCGGCGGGCGGATGTATAAAGCCTGAGCAATCACTAGAAGGGCCCGAACATGCAGTTGATCGAACATTCCGACTCGCCCCGCTACGTCCGCCTGCACGATGACGACAATGTCGTGGTAGTGGTCAACGACGGTGGCCTGGGTGAAGGCGCCCGCTTCCCCGACGGCCTGACCCTGGTCGAAGGCGTGCCACAGAGCCACAAGGTGGCCACCGTGCTGATCGCCAAGGGCGAGCCGGTGCGCCGCTATGGGCAGATCATCGGCTACGCCCTGGAAGACTTGCGCCAGGGCACCTGGGTGCAGGAAAGCCAGCTGGCCATGCCAGAGGCGCCGGCGCTGGAAAGCCTGCCGCGTTGCGATGCCGTGCCCGAGGCCCTGCCGCCGCTCGAAGGCTTCACCTTCGAGGGCTACCGCAATGCCGACGGCACCGTGGGCACCCGCAACATCCTTGGCATCACCACCACCGTGCAATGCGTGACCGGCGTGCTAGAGCATGCGGTCAAGCGCATTCGCCAAGAACTGCTGCCCAAGTACCCCCACGTCGATGACGTGGTCGCCATCACCCACAGCTACGGCTGCGGCGTGGCGATCAATGCCCGCGATGCCTACATCCCGATCCGCACCGTGCGCAACCTGGCGCGCAACCCCAACCTTGGTGGCGAAGCGCTGGTCATCAGCCTGGGCTGCGAAAAACTGCAGGCCGGCCAGGTCATGCATGACAACGATCCGTCGGTAGACCTCAGTGACCCGTGGCTGTACCGCCTGCAGGATGCCAGCCTGGGCTTCGGCGAAATGATCGAACAGATCATGGCGCTGGCTGAAACCCGCCTGAAAAAACTCGACCAGCGCCGCCGCGAAACGGTGCCCGCCAGCGAGCTGATCCTGGGCATGCAGTGTGGCGGCAGCGATGCGTTCTCCGGCATCACCGCCAACCCGGCACTGGGCTACGCCTCGGACCTGCTGGTACGTGCGGGTGCGACCGTGCTGTTTTCGGAAGTGACCGAAGTACGCGACGCCATCTACATGCTGACCTCCCGCGCCGAGAACCAGGACGTGGCCGAGGCGCTGGTGCGTGAGATGGACTGGTACGACCGCTACCTGCAACAAGGCGCCGCCGACCGCAGCGCCAACACCACACCGGGCAATAAGAAGGGTGGGTTGTCCAACATCGTCGAAAAGTCCCTGGGCTCAATCGTGAAGTCCGGCAGCGGCGCCATTCAGGGCGTGCTTGGCCCTGGCGAGCGAGTGGCGCGCAAAGGCCTGATCTTCTGCGCCACCCCGGCCAGCGACTTCGTCTGCGGCACCTTGCAACTGGCGGCCGGGATGAACTTGCATGTGTTCACCACAGGCCGCGGCACGCCGTACGGCCTGGCCATGGCCCCGGTGGTCAAGGTCTGCACCCGCACCGAACTGGCCGAACGCTGGCCCGACTTGATCGACATCGACGCAGGGCGCATCGCCACAGGCCGCTCGAGCATCGAGGAGCTGGGTTGGGAGCTGTTCCACTACTACCTGGACGTGGCCAGCGGCCGCAAGCAGACCTGGGCCGAACAGCACAGGCTGCACAACGACATCACCCTGTTCAACCCGGCGCCGATTACGTGAGGCCCTTGGGCTGCTTTGCAGCCCTTCTCGACCGCCTACCCCCCTTCATTCACCTACAGGAGTGCCAAAATGCCTGAGATCCTAGGCCACAACTTCATCGCCGGTCAGCGCAGTGCCGCTGGCGCGCAACGCCTGCAGAGCCTGGACGCCACCACCGGCGAGGCCCTGCCTTACAGCTTCGTGCAAGCCACTGAAAGCGAAGTCGACCAAGCCGCCCAGGCCGCCGCTACCGCCTTTGCCGAGTTCCGCCAACTGGCCCCGGCGCGCCGCGCCGAGTTCCTCGATGCCATCGCCGCCGAGCTGGATGAACTGGACGACGCCTTCGTCGCCATCGTCTGCCGCGAAACCGCTCTGCCTGCAGCGCGGATCCAGGGCGAGCGCGGCCGTACCAGTGGCCAGATGCGCCTGTTCGCGCACGTGCTGCGGCGCGGTGACTACCTCGGTGCACGCATCGACCTGGCCCTGCCCGAGCGCCAACCACTGCCTCGCGTCGACCTGCGCCAGATGCGCATCGGCGTAGGCCCGGTCGCCGTGTTCGGTGCCAGCAACTTCCCGCTGGCCTTCTCGACGGCCGGTGGCGACACGGCTGCCGCCCTCGCCGCTGGCTGCCCGGTGGTGTTCAAGGCACACAGCGGCCACATGGCCACAGCAGACCTGGTCGGCTGTGCAATCCAGCGCGCCGCCGAGCGCACCGGCATGCCCAAGGGCGTGTTCAACATGGTCTTCGGCGGTGGTGTCGGCGAATGGCTGGTCAAGCACCCGGCCATCCAGGCGGTCGGTTTCACCGGCTCGCTCAAGGGTGGCGACGCCTTGTGCCGCATGGCCGCCGAGCGCCCACAGCCAATCCCGGTATTCGCCGAGATGTCCAGCATCAACCCGGTGATCATCCTGCCTGGTGCCCTGGCCAAGCGCGGCGAAGCCATCGCCCGCGAACTGGCGGGCTCGGTGTGCCTGGGTGCCGGCCAGTTCTGCACCAACCCGGGCCTGGTGATCGGCCTGCAATCGCCGCAATACAGCCAACTGCTCGCCGACCTCGGTCAGCACCTCGAGCAACAGGCCGGCCAGACCCTGCTCAACGCCGGCGGCCTGCGCAGCTATGTGGGCGGCCTGGAACACCTGCACGCCCATGCCGGTATCGAACACTTGGCCGGCCAACCGCAAGCAGGCAGCCAGGCGCGCGCACAGCTGTTCAAGGCACAGGCGCGCCTGCTGGTCGACGCCGACCCCTTGCTGCAAGAAGAAGTGTTTGGCCCGACCACCGTGGCTGTCGAAGCCCAGGACAACGCCCAACTGCGCGCCGCGCTGCTCGGCCTGCGTGGCCAGTTGACCGCGACCCTGATCGGCGAGCCTGAAGATTTCGAAGCCTTCGCCTGGCTGGTGCCGCTGCTGGAAGAAAAGGTCGGGCGGATTCTGGTCAATGGCTACCCCACCGGCGTCGAAGTGTGCGATGCCATGGTCCACGGCGGGCCGTATCCGGCTACGTCGGATGCGCGCGGCACCTCAGTCGGCACCTTGGCCATCGACCGCTTCCTGCGCCCTGTGTGCTACCAGAACTACCCACAGGCGTTGCTGCCTGAGGCACTTCGCGATGAGAACCCGCTGGGGTTGCGCCGGTTGGTGAATGGGCAGTGGAGTGACGGGAGGATCTGATCGCCCTGAAATGTAAAAGCCCCGCACACGTCGGGGCTTTTTCTTTTGTCGGTACCGGCCTCTTCGCGGGTGAGAGAGGTCTCAGGCCCCTTGCGCCTCAGCTTCCTCATGCGCCTGGCGCAGGCGCTCGCGGCTGTTGCTCAGGTGCATGCGCATGGCCATCTTCGCCCCTTCGCTGTCTTGCCGGGCAATGGCTTCGTAGATCGCCTCGTGTTCATGCATGAGCCGGCTCATGTAGTGCGCCTGGTCGTCATGGGCCAGGCGCGCCGAGTTGAGCCGGGTACGCGGGATGATACTGGTACCCAGGTGGTTGATGATGTCGGCGAAGTAGTGGTTGCCACTGGCCTGGGCAATGCGCAGGTGGAACTGGAAATCCGCCGATACGGCATCGTTGGCATGGGCCGCGCCTTCGTTGAGCTCATCCAGCGCCGCGCGCATGCCGACCAGCTGTTCATCGCTGCGCCGCTGCGCCGCCAGGCCCGCCGACTCGATCTCCAGGGCAATGCGCAATTCCAGCACCGCCAGCACTTCACGCAGGGTCACCACGGTCGCCGGGTCGATACGGAAACCGCCCGTGGACGGTGCATCCAGCACAAACGTACCGATGCCGTGCCGGGTCTCCACCTGCCCTGCGGCCTGCAGCCGCGAGATAGCCTCGCGCACCACCGTGCGGCTGACGCCCTCTTCGGCCATGATCTGCGATTCGGTCGGCAGCTTGTCGCCACGCTTCAGTTGGCCGCTGCGAATCCGCTCGGTCAGCACTGTGACCAGTTCCTGGGCCAGACTGCGCGGCTTGCGCCGGGTCCTTGCCTGTACCTGCTGCTCTGTCATGCCCTGTATTTCACCTTGAAAGACAATGCCCATGATAGCGCAAGCAGTTGTACGATCACATACACCGTATGCGGTATTTCTGTATGGGTCTGCGCCACGCACCACGCAAAAAATCTGCTTCATGCACTGGTCTATCCCCAATGCGAGGCTGTACTGTGCGCCTTCGCGCTCACTCATCCATGGAAGGAAACGACAGCATGAAACCCCTCGACCGTCTTCTGCTCGCCACTGGCCTGCTGATCCCCCTCTGGCTGCTGGCCGGCGTCTGGCTGACCGCCCAGGCTTACCCAGGTTACGACCACCTGCAACAGGCCATGAGCCAACTCGGCGCCGAGGGTGCACCCACCCAGCTCTGGTCGCCACGGGTCAACAACTTCCCCTTGGCCGTGCTGTTCGCCCTGTTCGCCTGGGGCCTGGCCCGTCGCTGGCAGGGGTCGACCCTGGCACGGGTCAGCGCCGTTCTGGTGCTGCTGCATGGCCTGGGCAGCCTGGGCACTGGCTGGTTCCCCTGCGACCAGGGCTGCGCACCGGCGCAGCCCTCGCTGTCACAGCAACTGCACAACCTCTCGGGCCTGCTGATGTTTCTTTCATTGACCCTGGCCAGTGCCCTGTGGGCATGGCTGGGCAAGCGGGTTGCCGGTTCGCGAACGTTGGCGCTGTTCTCCCTGGCGTGCGTGGTGCTGGCGATCGCCACCGTCGTGCTGATGGGGCAGGCGGCGCAGAGCGGCCATCTGTTTGGCCTGTACCAGCGCCTGAACTACGGCATATCGGTGATCTGGGTGGCTGGCCTGGCCTGGGCCAGCTTGCGCGCGCCAGCCAACGCGCTGCGCATGGCCGCAATCTGACGGCAAATTGCTGGCCCCCAGCGGCTTGAAGCGAAGGCAAACTCCCTTCTCCTTCAGATGCTTAGGACAGCAACATGCGAGTACTTCTAGCAACGATGGCCGGCTGCCTGCTGGCCACGGCTGCCTTCGGCGCCCAGGCCAGGGCGCTGAGCCAGAATGATCGCCACACCTGTGGCTGGGGCGCGCAGATTGCCGCAGAAGCTCAGCAGGCCAAGTTAGCGGGGGTAACCCTGTATGCCACGCGCAAGAAGCTGCAAGTGCGCAGGTTCGCCAAACCGTGGATGCGCATGACCGCCTTCGGCATTACCGAGCAGACCTACAACAGCCGATCGCGGTTGAAGCCGGCGGCGATCAAGCAGACCTACTACGAGCAATGCGTGCAGCATGCTGTGGCAAGAAGATAAAATATTATTTTTCATAAAGTTATAGTCGAAACTTTAAGTAAAACATTGAATACGGATCCTGTCCGAACTATCAAGCCGCTAGACGCTGTTACCGGCGTCCAGCGCCTGGACATCTGTTAGGCTGATCAAACCCCTCTCGCCCAGCCTCGACTATTCGCCCCATGGATGAACTACGCAAGATCGACCTCAACCTGCTCCTGGCCTTGCATGCGCTGCTGACCGAGAAGCACGTGACCCGCGCCGCCCTTCGTCTGCATCGCAGCCAGCCGGCAGTGAGCCATGCATTGGCACAACTACGCAGGCATTTCGACGACCCGTTGCTGATCCGCCAGAACGGCCACATGGCGCTGACCGCACGTGCGCAGTCGCTGGCCAAGCCGCTGCAAGACGCCTTGGGCAACCTCAATGCGCTGCTGGCCGCCCCCCTGTTCGACCCGGCCCAGGCGCAGCGCCGCTTCCGCTTGTCACTGTCCGACTATTCGTCGCGCATCATCCTGCCAGCGCTGGTTCGCCACGTGCGCCAGGTCGCCCCAGGCGTGGACCTGGCGATCAGCCAGGCCAGCCGTGAAACCATGTTGGCTCAGTTGCTCGATGGCGAACTCGACCTGGCCCTGGGCATATTCCCCGACCTGCCGCAGGACATCACCGCACAGCCACTGTTCGAGGAAAGCTTCACCAGCGTCGCCGACCGCCAGGTGTTGCCCGCCAGCGGGGGCCTGACGTTGGCCGAGTGGCTTGCGCGGCCCCATGTGTTGATAGCCATGCGCCCGGATGCCCACGATGAAATCGAACGCGCGCTGGCCGCCCGAGGCCTGCAACGGCGCATTGCCCTGGCGCTGCCGCACTGGAGCGCGGCGGTGGAGGTACTTGCCGGCACCGACCTGATTCTCACAGTGGCCAGCCGTGCGGTCGGTTCATTGCGCCAGCACACAGCATTGCGCCGGTTTGAACCGCCACTGGCCATTCCCTCATTTGCCTATCAACAGGCCTGGCACCAGCGCAAAGACAGCGACCCTGGGCACCGCTGGCTGCGCGAAGCCGTGTGGGCTTGCAGTCAGCCGCTTGATCAGCCTTCTGACTGATTGAGCGCTGGCGGCTTGGCCGCAGCGCTTGTCGCCCAGTTGCCCTGCACCATGAATACCCCGCACAAAATCAGCACCACCCCGGCCAGCCTGACCAGGCTGATCGGCTTGCCACCCAACCCCATTACCCCGAAATGGTCAGCGATTACCGCCATCAGGATCTGCCCTGCCACCACCAGCGCAAGAAAACCCGCTGCGCCCAGTTTCGGCGTAAGTGCGGCCGCGCCGGCCACGTAAATGGCGCCCAGCACGCCGCCGATCCATAACCACCAGGGCCCTTGCAGGGCCTTGCTTACGTCTGGTACGGGCACCCGGAGGATCAGCAGCGCTGCGATCACCACCAGCGAACTCACCGCAAGTGAGGTGAATGCCCCCCACAACCAATGCCCCAAGGCACGGCCAACCGCCGCGTTGCCAGCCGCCTGAAACGGCAGCAGCGCCCCCGCGAGAAAGGCCATGGCCACCGGGACAACGATGAAAAGCAGGGTTTTGCTGTACATGACCGCCCTCAATATCGGTAGTAAGAGGGTCATGATCCGGACATTTGCCAGGACCATGGAAATCGAAAATATGCACGCGAATTATTCGCGCGATGGATGGCGGGAGACCTAGCGTGATACAGGGCAGCCCCAGAACCAACCCGTTGAGCTAGGATGCTGGCCTTGCGCGCCTACACCCTGTGGGCCGCAGGTGTATTTCCCCTTTTGTGATGGAACACATTCGATGAGCGATGAACGCAAGACGCAACTGGACCACGGCTTGATACCGACCCGCAACCTTGCAGAATGCCTGGCAGTCGACCAACTTGCCCTGGCAACGGCCGTCGCACAGCAACTGCCGCCTGCCGTAGGTGAATGCCTGGTTCAGGCAACCAAGGAAAAACAGCCCTTGGGGCTGTCGAAAAAAATCTCGGGCATCGGCCTGGCCCTTGGCCAATGGTTGCAACAAGCCCCCGTTGCGATTAGCCAGCAGGTGTTCGAACACTGCGGTGCCCACCCTTCGGATACGGTGCGCAGCTGGGCGGCCTTCGCGCAGGCGCACCTCACCGTCAGCCTTGACCTGCAGGCGGCCCTGGCGGCCCAACTGCGCTTCGCCAGAGACCCGCACTTCGGTGTGCGCGAATGGGCCTGGATCGCCTTGCGACCGCGCCTCAGCGAGGACCTCCCTGCGGCCCTCGCATTGCTCGGCAGGCAGGCCAGTAGCGAAGACCCGCTGGAACGTCGGTTCTGCATCGAAGTGCTGCGCCCCCGCGGCGTCTGGTGCGAACACATAACGGCCCTCAAGCAGGCGCCGGAGGCCGCTGAAGCGCTGCTGGTGCCGCACCTGGCGGAAAGCGAGAAATACCCCCAGGACTCGGTAGCCAACTGGCTCAATGACGCCAGCAAAACCCGACCAGACTGGGTACTCGACCTGTTCGAGCGCCATCCACCGGCCTGCAAGGCCTCGCGACGCATCCAGCAAAGGGCCACACGCAGCCTGACGCGCTGAATCCCCCTAAGCGGCCGCCGTCAACGCGACGTCTCGACCCTCAGCACTTCGGTGTAGATGGCATCGACCGTCTGGCCCACCTTGAGGTTTTTCATCCGCGCCTGCAGGTCGGGGTTCTCGACCTTGACCACCTGCAGCTTGCCCTCTGGCGGCAGCAGGCTCACTTCATGCTGCTTGAGGTCGATCTTCTTGATCTGCGAGGTGACCCTGACCTGGCGGAACGCCTCGCCGCCCGGGTTCGGGTTGTTTTCGGTGGCGCGAATGGTGCCGGACTCATCACTGACCTTCGGCGCACCGCCCACATCGGTGTTGAGCACATAGGCCACCGCGCGGGTCACGTAGATGTCGACCGTGTCACCGACTTTGAGGTTGGGCAGCGCCTTGGCCTTTTCCGTCAACTGGAAGGTCACAGGCTTGTCGTTGGCCCCCTGCACCGTGACCAGGCGCTTCTCCAGGTCGATGGCCTGGACCTGGGTGGTGACATGGCTTTCAAGCGCTTCACTGCCAATCGGCACGTCGGCGGCCTGGGCTGTGAAGCTGCCAGCGAAGACCAGCGAGGCGATTGCCACAGCGCGAGCGAGTGAACTGATAGGTTTCATAGGCATGCTTCCCTGTAATCGTTTCCGGGTTGGTGCGTGAAATACTCACGCGCCAACAAGCATAGACACTGTCGGGCGCCCGTGCGGCGATGCAAGGGCGCCCGTTGCGCTTAGCGGTTGCGAGTCACCCGCCAGACGGTGTTGGCCAGGTCGTCGGCGATGATCAAGGCGCCACGCGGGTCGACCGTGACCCCCACTGGCCGCCCACGGGTCTTGCCATCCTCACCGCGAAAGCCTGTGGCGAAGTCGACCGGCTCGCCTGCCGGCTTGCCATTGCTGAACGGCACGAACACCACCTTGTAGCCCACCGGGTTCGGCCGGTTCCAGCTGCCGTGCTGCCCCACGAACACACCGTCGGCGAAGCGCTCGCCCATGGCCGGAATAGAGAAGTCGACACCTAAGGCGGCCACATGCGAACCCAGGCTGTAATCCGGCTTGATCGCCGCCGCTACCTTGTCCGGGTTCTGCGGCCTGACCCGCTCATCGACGTTCTGCCCCCAGTAGCTGTAGGGCCAGCCGTAGAAGCCGCCTTCGCGCACTGACGTGAGGTAGTCCGGCACCAGGTCGGGGCCAAGTTCGTCACGCTCGTTGACCACCGCCCACACCTGCCCGGTCTGCGGCTGAACAGCCAAGGCCGTCGGGTTGCGCAGGCCCGTCGCGTAGGGCCGGTGCGCGCCGGTCTGGGCATCGACCTGCCAGACCATGGCCCGATCGATCTCCACTTCAAGGCCGCGCTCGGTGATGTTGCTGTTCGAACCAATGCCGACATACAGGAAACGACCATCAGGGCTTGCGGTCAGCGCCTTGGTCCAGTGGTGGTTGATCTCGGCCGGCAGGTCGGTGACCTTGGTCGGCGCAGCACTGGCCTTGGTCTGGCCGTCCTGGTAGTCGAAACGCACCAGCGCATCCTGGTTGGCCACGTACAGCTTGCCGTCGGCAAACGCCAGGCCATAGGGCGCATTGAGGTTTTCCGCGAACACCGTCTGCAGCTCGTAGGTGCCATCGCCGTCCGCGTCCCGCAGCAGGGTCAGGCGATTGCCGCCTTTGACCTGGGTATTGCCCTTGGCCTTGATCTGGCTGGCGATCACATCCTTGGGCTTGAGTTTCGCTGCGCTGCCACCGCGGCCCTCGGCCACGAGGATATCGCCATTGGGCAGCACCAGGCTCTGGCGGGGGATCTTCAAGCCGGTGGCGATCGCCGTGACGCTGAAGCCTTCGGGCACGGTGGGTTTCTGTTCACCCCAGGCCACCGGCTCGGCGATTTTCATGCTCGGCAGCAGCCCGCGCTGTGGCTCCGGCAACTTCGGGTCGGGGCCATGGGCCTGGGTAGGCTCCCCTTCCCCGCCACACGCGCTCAGCAATACCGCCACGCTCAACAGGCTCAATGCATGCAAAGGCTTCATGCCACACCTCCCGAACGCAGGTTGCTCAGCCCGGTCCACGCGGCCACAGCTGCAAGCGCGGTCACGATCACCGACAACACCAAGCCTGAGGGCATTACCGCCCAGGCGTCCTTGGCATGTTCGAAGGCATTGACCAGCCCCAGCCCCCAGGTGGCCAGCAACAGTACGAAGTACAGGGTTGCACGCCCACCCTTGTGCTCGGCGCGGACCAGGTTGACCAACGCGAACAGCAGCGCCAGCCCACAGCACAGCAGGCCACCGGCGATCAGCCAGGCAGCGAAGTTGCTCCACTGGATCTGGAAGCTGTTGAAGTAGGCGATATCGCTCAGCAGCGCGCCAAGAAACAACGGAACACTGCCGGCCAGCAGCATGGCGTGCAACGGGCCTGGCGTGCAGCGGTAGAGGGTTTGCTCTGATGCGGTCACGGCGCCTCCTTATCGTTCAGTGACCCTTGGCTGATGGCTGAAGCCATCAGGCGTGCGCGGGGTGCGCTTAGCAAAGGAGCGTCTCTACAACGCGATAGTTCACCGTTTCGCTTGAATGAAATATCCTGACAGGAACCGCCACGGTGTTTCTGTGCGGCATTTTTCAACAAGGAGATCGGCATGAGCAACAACTGGGGGCGCACGAGTGCGCTCTGGGCACTGAACACGCTGCTCATCCTCGGCCTGGGCCTGGCCTCGGGCTGCTCCAGCAAAAACAGCAAGGCCCGCTACGCAGCCACCACCGTCGGCTCCAACTGCTTCGCCAAGGCCGTGCCCAGCACCGGCGAAGGCGGCCTGGCCTGGGGCAATACCTTGAGTATTGCCCGGCAGAAGTCGCTGAATAACTGCGTTCGTTACGCAGGCCGATCGGGGGGGACACCCAAGACTTGCCAGGTGGTGATGGCGAAGTGCAAGAACTGAGGCGTGTGGCTTGAGGCTTGAGGCGCCTGGTAGATCGAGCGCCGCGCGGGCGGCGCTCGATCTTACAGGCACTGAAACACTCCAGGCCTACACCGCCTCAGGCAAACTTCGCCCGAGCGGCATGCAGCTTCTTGTAGCTCTCGATCAAACGCAAATGCCGATCCAGGCCTTCCAGCTTCATGCTGGTCGGCGTCAGGCCATGGAACCGCACGCTACCGTCTACCGAGCCCAGCACCGCGTCCATTCGCGGGTTGCCGAACATGCGGCGGAAGTTGGTTTCGTAGTCTTCCATCTCCAGTTCATCGTCCAGCACCACTTCCAGCACCACATTCAAGGCCTGGTAGAACAGGCCGCGCTCGACGGTGTTGTCGTTGAACTGCAGGAACGCCTCGACCAGCTCCTTGGCCTCTTCAAAGCGCTGCACAGCCAGGCAGATCAGCAGCTTCAGCTCAAGAATGGTCAACTGGCCCCACACCGTGTTGTCGTCGAACTCGACACCGATCAGCGTGGTGATGGTCGTGTAGTCATCCACATCGCAGTTGTCCAGGCGCTTGAGCAGCAATTTGAGCGAGCGGTTGTCCAGGCTGTGCAGGTTGAGGATGTCGGCGCGGAACGACAAAGCCCGGTTGGTGTTGTCCCAGATCAGGTCCTCTACCGGGTAGATCTCCGAGTAGCCCGGCACCAGGATGCGGCACGCAGTAGCACCCAGGTTGTCGTACACCGCCATGTACGCCTCTTTGCCCAGGTCTTCAAGAATGCCGAACAGGGTCGCGGCTTCCTGCACGTTGGAGTCTTCGCCGTGGCCGGAGAAGTCCCACTCGACGAATTCGAAATCGGCCTTGGCACTGAAGAAACGCCACGACACCACGCCGCTTGAGTCGATGAAGTGTTCGACGAAGTTGTTCGGCTCGGTCAGCGCGTGGCTTTCGAAGGTTGGCTGCGGCAGGTCGTTCAGGCCCTCGAAGCTGCGGCCCTGGAGCAACTCGGTGAGGCTGCGTTCCAGCGCCACTTCAAGGCTCGGGTGCGCGCCGAACGAGGCGAACACGCCACCGGTACGCGGGTTCATCAAGGTCACGCACATTACCGGGAACTCACCGCCCAGCGACGCATCCTTGACCAGCACCGGGAAGCCTTGCTCTTCCAGCCCCTGGATGCCAGCAACGATGCCCGGGTACTTGGCCAGCACCTCCTGCGGCACATCCGGCAGGCACAGCTCGCCTTCGAGGATTTCGCGCTTCACCGCCCGCTCGAAGATTTCCGACAGGCACTGCACTTGCGCTTCGGCCAGGGTATTGCCAGCGCTCATGCCATTGCTGAGGAACAGGTTCTCGATCAGGTTGGACGGGAAATACACCACCTCTTGGTCCGACTGGCGCACGAACGGCAACGAGCAGATGCCCCGCGCGGTATTGCCCGAGTTGGTGTCGTACAGGTGCGAGCCGCGCAGTTCGCCGTCGGGGTTGTAGATGTCCAGGCAGTTCGCGTCGAGGATCTCGCTGGGCAGCGCATCCTTTGGCCCAGGCTTGAACCACTGCTCGTTCGGGTAGTGCACGAACGCAGCGTTGGCGATCTCTTCGCCCCAGAATTGGTCATTGTAGAAGAAGTTGCAGTTCAAACGCTCGATGAACTCACCCAGCGCCGAGGCCAGCGCGGCCTCCTTGGTCGAGCCCTTGCCATTGGTGAAGCACATCGGCGACTGCGCATCGCGCACATGCAGCGACCATACGTTGGGCACGATATTGCGCCACGAAGCGATCTCGATCTTCATCCCCAACCCGGTCAGGATCGCCGACATGTTGGCGATGGTCTGCTCCAGCGGCAGGTCCTTGCCCGGGATGTAGGTGGTGGTGTCCGACACCGGCATCAACAGCCCTTGGGCATCGGCATCCAGGTTGTCGACCACTTCGATGACGAATTCAGGCCCGGTTTGCACCACCTTCTTCACCGTGCAACGGTCGATGGAGCGCAGGATGCCTTGGCGGTCCTTCTCGGAGATGTCTTCGGGCAACTCGACCTGGATCTTGAAGATCTGGTTGTAGCGGTTTTCCGGGTCGACGATGTTGTTCTGCGACAGGCGAATGTTTTCGGTGGGGATATCGCGGGTCTGGCAGTACAGCTTCACGAAGTAAGCCGCGCACAACGCCGAAGACGCCAGGAAATAGTCGAACGGCCCTGGGGCCGAACCGTCGCCTTTGTAACGGATCGGTTGGTCGGCGATCACCGTGAAGTCGTCGAATTTGGCTTCGAGCCGGAGATTGTCGAGAAAATTGACCTTGATTTCCATGCGGGATTACCGTGATTTAAGCGTGCAAAACGAAATTGGCCGGCATTATCCGGGTTTTTCGCCTGGAAGTCCTGTTTGCCTGGCGCAACGCCGGCCTTGCGCATTTCGCCGGATTACTTGCCTGATCCTCCTGACCTCCCGGCAGCGCCGGCTCACCGGCCGCCGCGCTGTGCTAGCGTTTCTGCACTGGGGGGCAACGTACCCCCCGCTCAAGACAACGACGCGACAGCAAACCGATGATGGGCAGGTGAACCATGGAACTACGCATCAACCAGAAGACCTATGAGGTCGAAGCCGACGCTGACACGCCGCTGCTGTGGGTGATCCGTGACGACCTCGGGCTGACCGGCACCAAGTATGGCTGCGGCCTGGCCCAGTGCGGCGCCTGTTCGGTGCTGGTGGACGGCAGCGTAGTGCGCGCCTGCGTGACCCCGGTGGCAGGCGTGGTCGGGCGTGAGGTGACCACCATCGAGGCGATCGAGGCCGACAGCGTCGGCAAGCGCGTGGTCGCAGCCTGGGTCGAGCACCAGGTGGCGCAGTGCGGCTACTGCCAGTCGGGCCAGGTGATGGCGGCCACCGCGCTGCTCAAGCACACGCCCAACCCCAGCGACGCGCAGATCGATGCGGCCATGGTCAACCTGTGCCGCTGTGGCACCTACAACGCCATCCATGCGGCCGTGCACGACCTTGCCGCGCAGCAGGAGGGTGCCTGATGAACACGCCTGTCGATAGCCCGCTTGGGCCCTTGGGCGCGCCGGTCAACCTGTCGCGCCGCCGCTTCCTGCTGGCTTCGGCCGGTGCCGCCGCCGGTGCCCTGGTGCTCGGCTTTGGCCTGCCGCTGGGTTCGGCCAGGGCCCAGGCCGCCACCGCTGCTGGCCAGGAGCGCGGCACCCAGGTCCCGGCTTTCCTCGAAATCCGCCCGGACAGCACCGTTCGCCTGCTCTGCCCGTTCATGGAGGGCGGCCAAGGCACCTACACCGCCATGGCGCAGATCGTTGGCGAAGAGCTGGATGCCGACCCTGCCACCTTCCTGGTCGACAGCGCGCCGCCCGGCGAGGCCTATGTGGTGATGGAAAATGGCATGCGCATCACCGGCGGCAGCATGTCGGTGCGCATGAGCTACCCGACCATGCGCCGCCTCGGCGCGCTGGCCCGGGCCATGTTGCTGCAGGCGGCTGCCGAACAACTGGGGGTACCGCTCGGCGAACTGTCCACCGAGCCTGGCAAGGTGGTGCACGCCGCATCTGGCCGCTCACTGCCCTACGGTGAACTGGCCGAGCGCGCCCTCGACCTGCCCGTGCCAGACCCGGCCAGCGTACAGCTGCGCGACCCCAGCCAGTTTCGCTGGATCGGCAAGCCGGTACGCCGGGTCGACGCCTATGACAAATCCACCGGCAAAGCCTTGTACACCATCGACATCAAGCTCGACGGCATGCTGCACGCCGCCGTGCAGCATGCCCCCCGCCTGGGCATGACGGTGGGCAGCCTGCGCAACGAAGCGCAGGTGAAGGCCATGAAAGGCGTGCACTCGGTGCATCAATTGCCGGGCGCGGTGGCGGTGGTCGCCGAGCGTTGGTGGCATGCCAAGCGCGCAGTCGAGGCCATCCAGGTGGACTGGCAAGAGCCCGGCAATGATTCCCCGCTACGGCCGATGCCGGCGGATTTTTCCAGCGACGCCTACCGGGAGCGCTTGGCCAGCGAGCAAGGCCCGGCCCGCGACGAAGAGAACGAAGGCGATGTGGCTGGGGTGCTGGCCAACGCCAAAACAAAGGTCGAGGCCACCTACCACAACCAGTACCTCAACCACGCCCAGCTTGAACCACCTTCTGCCCTGGCCCGCTTCAACCCCGACGGCTCGCTGGAGGTCTGGCTACCCAACCAGGCTCCAGACATGTTCCGCGACGACATCGCCAAGCGCACCGGCCTGGACGCTGCGCGCATCACCCTGCACTCGCCCTTGCTCGGCGGCTTTTTTGGCCGGCACTTTCTCTACGACTCGGCAAACCCTTACCCTCAGGCCATCGCCCTGGCCAAAGCGGTCGGCCGCCCGGTCAAGCTGATCTGGAGCCGTGAGGAAGAGTTTCTGCGCGACGTGTTGCGCCCACTGGCGGTGGTCAAGTTCCGCGCCGCGCTGGACGCCGATGGGCTGCCCGTGGCCATAGAAGCGGTGAGCGCCACCGAAGGCCCGACCGAGGCACTGGCCGGCAAGCAAGGGGACAAGATAGACCCCACCGCCCTCGAAGGGCTGTCGGGTAAAGCGTACGCCATCGCCAACAAACGCATCGCCCAGATCTACGTCAAAGGCCCGGTCATGCTCGGCTACTGGCGCTCGGTGGGCAATTCGCTGAACGACTTCTTCTACGAAGCGTTCCTTGACGAGCTGGCCGACAAGGGTGGCCAGGACCCCTATGAGCTGCGGCTGCACCTGCTGCGTGACAATCAGCGCCTGACCAACCTGCTGCACGCGGTAGGCGAGCTGTCTGGCGGCTGGAAGCGCGGGCCGTTCACTGCCGAGGACGGCAGCAAGCGGGCGCGCGGCGTGGCCATGGCCTCGCCGTTCGGCTCGGAAGCGGCGGTGATCGCCGAAGTCTCGATCGAAAATGGCCAGGTCAAGGTGCACGACATCTGGCAGGCGATCGACCCGGGCAGCATCGTCAACCCGGCGATTATCGAGGCCCAGGTCAACGGCGCCGTGGCCTTGGGCCTGTCGCAGACGTTGCTGGAAGAGGCGGTGTACATCGACGGTCAGCCCCGCGGGCGCAACTACGACCTGTACCCCATCCTGCCGCCTTCGCGCATGGCACGGGTGCATGTGCGCATCGTCGAAAGCGGCGCGAAGATGGGCGGCATCGGCGAACCGCCGCTACCTGCCGTTGCGCCAGCGGTGGCCAACGCGGTGGCGCGGCTTACCGGCCAGCGCATCCGCAGCATTCCGCTAAGCCGCTACACCTTCACCTGACAGGACAAGGAACGCCCATGACCCACAGCCGATTCGCAAGAACCGCCGGCTGGCTGGCGCTGCCGTGCCTGGTCGCGGCAGGCCTGCTGGCCTGGTACGTCACCCGTGACCCCGCGTCACCTTTCGAGGCCGAGCAGGCTGCCCGTTTCGACCCTGCACTGGTCAGCCGCGGCGAGTATGTGGCCCGGCTGAGTGACTGCGTGGCCTGCCACAGCCTGCCCGGCGGCAAACCGTTCGCCGGCGGGTTGGAGATGGCCACGCCACTGGGGGCGATCCACGCCACCAACGTCACCCCCGACCGCGACACCGGCATCGGTCACTACAGCCTTGCCGACTTCGACCGCGCCGTACGCCACGGCGTGGCCCCCGGTGGCCGGCGGCTGTACCCGGCCATGCCGTACCCTTCCTACGCCAAGCTCAGCGATGACGATGTGCGGGCCCTGTACGCGTTCTTCATGAAGGGCGTGCAACCTGCCCAGCAGGCGAACCTCGCCAGTGACATTCCCTGGCCGCTGAACATGCGCTGGCCCATCGCCCTGTGGAATGGGCTGTTCGCCGCCAACACACCGTATGCCGCCAAGCCTGATCAGGACGCCCAGTGGAACCGCGGCGCCTACATCGTTCAAGGCCCAGGGCACTGTGGCAGCTGCCATACCCCCCGCGGCCTGGCCTTCAACGAGAAAGCCCTGGATGAAAGTGGCAAACCCTTCCTGGCCGGTGCGCTGCTCGATGGCTGGTACGCACCAAGCCTGCGCGCCGACCACAACACCGGCCTTGGCCGCTGGAGCGAAGCGGAAATCGTGCAGTTCCTCAAGACCGGGCGCAACCGGCATGCCGTGGTCTATGGCTCGATGACCGAGGCGTTCAACAACTCCACGCAATTCATGAGTGACGATGACCTGGCGGCGATCGGCCGCTATCTGAAATCGCTGCCCGGCGATCCACAGCGTGACGGCACGCCGTGGCAGTACCAGGCTGAATCGGTAGCCGCGAAGCTCGATAACCCTGGGGCGCATACTTACGTGACCCGTTGCGCGTCGTGCCACGGCCTGGACGGCAAGGGCCAGGCCGAGTGGATGCCGCCGTTGGCCGGGGCCACGTCGGCCTTGGCCAAGGAAAGCGCGTCGGCGATCAACATCACCCTCAATGGCTCGCAGCGCATCGTCGCTGCCGGGCTGCCCGATGCCTACCGCATGCCGGCCTTCCGTGAACAGCTGAGCGACCGGGAAATTGCCGAAGTATTGAGCTTCGTGCGCGGCGCCTGGGGTAATCACGGTGGTGCAGTGGGTGCGCAGGCCGTGGGCACGTTGCGCGGGCACACAGACCCGGCCAGCAGCAGCCCGATTGTGTTGCACATGCGATGAAACCGGCACAAGCATTACGCTTTGGAGAAAGATGATGGAGAGCATCGACCTGCTGGTCCTGCGCACCGCCCGCGACTGGCTTGCCAGCGGCGAGCGCGTCTTGCTGGCCACTGTGGCCCGCACCTGGGGCTCGTCCCCTCGCCCGGTCGGTTCGATGATGGCGCTGCGCAGCGACGGTCGCGTGGTCGGCAGCGTGTCCGGTGGCTGCATCGAGGATGACCTCATCCACCGCTACACCACTGCCTACGGTGGCCCAGGTATGCAGACCGGGCTGCCCGAGGTGGTGCGCTACGGTGTCAGCGCCGAGGACGCTCACCGGTTCGGCTTGCCCTGTGGCGGCACCCTGCAACTGGTCCTCGAGTTCGAACCTTCGGCAGAACACCTCGAACAACTGCTGGCCTGCCTCGACAGCGGCAGCCTGGTGCGCCGTGAACTGGACTTGCACAGCGGCGAAGCCGCGCTCATGGCCAGCAGCACGCCCGAGCAGTTCAGCTTCGATGGCCAGCGCATGCTCAGCACCCTCGGCCCTGGCTACCGCGTGCTGCTGATCGGCGCCGGCGCGCTGGCCGAGTACCTGGCGACCATGGCGCTGTTCAATGGCTTCAACGTTTCGGTGTGCGACCCACGGCCAGAATACATGGGCGGCTGGGGCGTCGCGGGCGTCTCGAAACTGGCCGGCATGCCGGACGATGTGGTGCGTACCTTCGCCCCCGACGTGCGTAGCGCCATCGTTGCCGTCAGCCACGACCCCAAACTTGACGACCTGGCCTTGCTCGAGGCGCTGCACAGCCCGGCGTTCTACATCGGCGCGATCGGGTCCAGGCGCAACAGCCAGTTGCGACGCGAGCGCCTGATCGAACACTTTGGCGAAACCGAAGCCACCCTCAAGCGCCTGCACGGCCCTATCGGCATCTACATCGGCAGCAAGACCCCGGCCGAAATCGCCGTCAGCGTCATGGCCGAGATCCTCGCAGCCAAGAATGACGTGAGCCTGCCTGGGGCAGTCAACGTGACCAAGGCCAAGCTTGCCCGGGAGGCCGAGGCGTGCCAGCACAACCTGTGATCTGCACCGCGCTGGTGCTGGCGGCCGGGCGTGCGCAGCGCTTTGGCAGCGACAAACGCCTGGCACGGCTGCCCTCCGGGCACACCCTGCTGGCGACGGCATTGGCGCGCGCATTCGATCATTTTGCAGATGTGCACGTCGTGCTACGGCCGGGTGACGATGCGCAGCACCTGGGTATCGACCCGCGGGCCCATATCGTGCGGGCCGAGCAGGCAGCGCTTGGCATGGGCGCCAGCCTCGCGACCGGGGTGACGGCGCTGCTGCAGACACAGGCCCAGGCGGTGGCGGTGGCGGTGCTGTTGGCGGATATGCCATGGATCGCACCTGGCAGCTTGCAAACACTTTGCCGGCAAGCAAGCGCAGCACACATCGTGTTGCCGCAGTACCAGGGTCAGCGCGGGCATCCGGTGATTTTCGGCCGTGCGTTCTGGCCGGCGCTGGCGCAACTGCAAGGTGATCAGGGCGGCCGGCAGGTCATTCTGGACAACCCGCACGCCTGTATCACGGTCGCCGTTGACGATGCCGGGGTGGTGCTGGACGTGGATGTCCCTCAGGCCCTCGGTTTACCGATGGGTCATTGAACAATGGCTGCTGTGTGCTGTTGATGCCAGCGCTCCAGGTTCTGGCGCAACAACTGTTCTGGCAATGCGCCGGAAACGATCGCTTTCATCTCCCGTGCCAGGTCTTCGCGCAACTGCGGCTGGTTGCACGGTGATTGATGCGACAGCGCCAGGTACAAGCCTTCGCTGGACACCGGCGGGTCCAGCACCTGCAGGCTGTCTTGCATGCCCAGCGTCTGCGCCAACGCCATGCCTGGATAGTGCTCGAACACCACGTAGTCGCTGCGCTTGAGCAGCAGCTTCTCGAAAGCCTGCTTGGCACTGGGCACCGCTTCGAGCGTGAGGTTGGCCTTGGCATAGTCATCGAACTGCTGGCCGTGGCTGTTATTGACCAGGGTCCCGCCTTTGCGGCCTTGCAGGTCAGCCCATTGATGGTAGACAAAGGCCCCTTGCTGGCGTACCCAGACCACGCTGGGCGTGTGCAGGAAGGCCGGGCTTATGAAGTCCATCATCTGCTGCCGTGCCTGGGTCAGAAAATACCCGGCAAGCAGGTCGATACGGCCGGTGCGCACTTGCTCCTGGGCACGTGACCACGGCCCCCCGTAAACCACTTCGATCTCTAGCCCAAGTTGCTTGCCCAAGTATTTGAGCAGGTCGGCATTGGCACCGATCAACTGGTGAGGGTCATGCGGGTCGCGCCACAAATAAGGGGGGTATTCGGGGTTACCGGTGGCCGTCAGGCGCTGGCAGGCCTCCTGCGCGCCTGCAACCGCGGGCAGCAGCGCGCACAGCAACGACAGCAAGGCGTGGCGAAAGCAACGCTCGATCATCTACAACCCTCGGCACATGGGGCATCTGGCTTCGCGTGGTGTAGACAGTCTGGCCCATCGGCAGCCAGCCGCCAGGGTTTTCATCGACCGGCGAGTTGCCAGGGCCGCTGCGCGTCGTCAGGCGGCCCGCAAAGACCTACGCCGACTGTCGACGGATTGTGAGAATCGCCGCACCAAAGCCGATGAAGGTCGTGCCCACGACCCGGCTCACCCAGCGCGAAAGCGCCGGCCGGGTCAACACGCCCTTGGCCCGCGAGGCCAGCGCGGCGTACAGGGTCAGTGAAATGAGCGACAAGGCGACGAAGATCCCGGTAAGGATCAGGAACTGCGGCAGCAACGCGGCGCCCTGGTCGATGAACTGCGGGAACAGCGCGGTGAAGAACATGGTCGCCTTGGGGTTGGTGACCGCCGTCAGGAATGCTGACTTGTACAGCTTGAGCGGTGTCGGCCGCTCCTTGGCCACCCCGGCGGTGCCGCCCTCCTCCAGCATCGGGCTCTTCTTCAACAACTGCCGTGCGCCGAGGTAGAACAGGTAACCCGCGCCGATGATCTTGACGACGTTGAATAGCACTTCGGAGCTTGCCAGCAACGCCCCCAACCCGAGCATGGCCGCTGCCGACAGGCAGAACAGGCCCGAGCCATTGCCCAGTGAAGACCAGACCGCGCTGCGTTGCCCATGGGCCAGGCTGTTGTTGATCGCCATCAAGGTCGCAGGGCCAGGGCTGGCGATGGCGATCGCGGCAACCAGGGTAAAGGCAAGAAGCGAGTGAGAATCCATTTTCCAGGCTCGATAAAGTTTCAGGGGACGCGGTTATAACAGCATGCGAAGGTCAGTTGGCATTCTGCCGCTTCGCGCTCTTCTTGACGATGGCTTTCATCCGCGTGGCCGCCCGCTGCACGGTGGCCATCTTCTCCGGGCGCTTCATGCCACGCCACTTGCGGATTTCTTCACGGCTGCGGCCACAGCTGACGCACAGCTCGCTGTTGAGCTGGCATAGCGAAACGCAGGGGTTGTCTATGTCCTTGGCCATTGCACCCTTCAGGCCGGCATTTCAGCGCGCACACGCTCGGCGGCGTTTTCAAACACGTTGCACAGCTCTTCGGACTTCACCTTGGTGATCGACTTGGCGGCCAACAGGTCATGCACGACGCGGATGCCCTGCTCCATGGCCGTGGCCAGCTGCTCACGGTCGGAGGCGTCGGCGATATCACCCAGATAAGGAGCAACGAGGTACACGTAACGGTCCTGCAGCTTGAGCGCTTCCAGCGCGTCGAGGGCTGTCTGGAACCGATCGGCAGCAGCCGGGCTCATGCTCAATTTATCGAAATGAATCAGGCTCACACGGTCAGTGGCCATTGACGAATCTCCGTTTCCTGGTAAGGCCAGGCCCGCAGGCAACGCCGCTTCTACGGTGCTCGGGAATGCAGGCCAGGTTAATGCCCATCAGGGTACCAGAACGCAGCGCAGAAAGGGCCATCGCCCCCGGAACTAAAAGTATTAAACAGGTCGTTCAGTGGACGCCCCAGGGCGTTATCGGGACAGGAGCCGCTGTTTGCCAAGCAGGATAATTCGGCCAGCTGCACTTCCCGCCGAGACCGTCACCGACCCCGGCAGCCCACAACAACAAGCCTGCATACGCAGGTAAGCCACAAAGGGGCATCACTATTCATGGCAAAGGAACACATCACCGAAACGCTCGACCTTGGCGTTACGGACCCCTCGAAAACCGCCGAGGCCCGCCAGGACAGGCACTTGGAGGGCAAGATCGACTGGATCGTCTTCGGCATCACCAGCATTCTGGCCATTGCCTTCGTCATCTGGGGCTTCGTCAGCCAGGCCAGCCTTGCCGCCAGCGCGTCGTCGGCACAGTCCTGGGTCATTCTCAACTTTGGCTGGTTCTTCGTACTCACCTCGACCGTGTTCGTCATCTTCGTGCTGTGGCTAGCCGCCAGCCGCTATGGCAGGATCCCGCTGGGGCGTGATGGCGAAGCGCCAGAATTCCGTACCGTCTCCTGGGTGGCCATGATGTTCAGCGCCGGCATGGGCATCGGCCTGATGTTCTTCGGCGTTGCCGAGCCCTTGTCGCACTATGTGACACCCCCTCCCGGAACGACGACCGGGCAATCGAGCGAGGCGATGCAGGTGGCCATGGCCACCACGTTGTTCCACTGGACCCTGCACCCCTGGGCCATGTACGCCATCGTCGGCCTGGTGATTGCTTACGGCACGTTCCGCCGCGGGCGTTCGCAATTGATTTCCACGGCCTTTCGGCCGCTGATCGGCAAGCACGCCAACGGCCCCGTCGGCCGCGTGATCGACATGATGGCGATTTTCGCCACGCTGTTCGGCTCTGCCGCCTCGCTCGGCCTGGGCGCCCTGCAAATCGCCGGCGGCCTGGAATACAACGGCTGGATCGAGAGCCCCGGCAAGCTGTTCTACATCTCGATCATCACCTTGCTGACCATTGCCTTCGTCACCTCCGCAGTGTCCGGCATCGGCAAGGGTATCCAGTGGTTGTCCAATACCAACATGGTGCTGGCACTGGTGCTGGCGGCCTTCGTCTTCCTGGTCGGCCCGACGCTGTTGATGCTCAACCTGCTGCCCACCTCGATCGGCATCTACATCAAGCTGCTGCCAGAAATGATGGCACGCACCAACGCCAGCGGCGGTGAGCAGATGGACAGCTGGCTGGCCGGCTGGACCGTGTTCTATTGGGCCTGGTGGATTTCCTGGACGCCTTTCGTCGGCATGTTCATTGCCCGCATCAGCCGCGGCCGCACCATTCGCCAGTTCGTCACCGGGGTGCTGCTGGTACCAAGCCTGGTCAGCCTGGTGTGGTTCACCATTTTCGGCGGTGCGGCGATCGATGCCCTGCGCGAGGGCAGCTTCGCGCTGGTCAATGGCGCCGTCAACAGCAACCACGCGCTCTATCAGTTGCTGGACAGCTACCCGCTGGCCTCGTTGACCTCGGTGCTGGTGATGATCCTGGTGGGCATCTTCTTCGTCTCCGGCGCCGATGCCGCCTCACTGGTCATGGGCACCCTGTCGGAACACGGCACCACCGCGCCGTCGCGGCGCACCGTGATCTTCTGGGGGGCGCTGACCGGCACGGTGGCGGCGGTCATGTTGGCGATCGGCGACCCCAGCAACCCCGGCGAGGCACTGACGGGGTTACAGAACCTGACGATCGTGGTGGCGCTGCCGTTTGTCGTAGTGATGGTGCTGTTGTGCCTGGCGCTGTACCGCGACCTGCGCAAGGACCCGATGATGCTGCGGCATCTGCGGGGTACCGAGCTGATCGAAAAGGCCGTGCTGTATGGCGCGGTGAAACATGGCGAGGAGTTCTACATCGTGGTGCAGGAGAAGAAGTCTGCGACCAAGCAGACACAACCCCAGGCCGACGTGGAGTTGAACGACTAAGCAGCAACCCAGGGGCCGCCAGTCGGCCCCTGGGTTGCTCGCCGTCAGCCCTTCAAGGCCGCCTCGATCCCGGCGACATCGATCTTGCCCATTTCCATCATGGCCTCGAAGGCCCGCTTGGCCGCCGCCCGGTCGGGGTTGCCGAGGGCCTCGATCAGGATGCGCGGGCAGATCTGCCACGATACCCCCCATCGATCCTTGCACCAGCCGCAGACGCTCTCTTCGCCGCCATTGCTGACGATGGCGTTCCACAGGCGGTCAGTCTCGGCCTGGTCTTCAGTGCTGACCTGGAACGAGAACGCTTCGCTGTGCTTGAACGCCGTGCCGCCGTTAAGCCCTACGCAGGGCACGCCCATCACGGTGAATTCGACGGTGATCACATCACCCGCCTTGCCCGACGGGTAATCACTGGGGGCCTGGTGAACCGCCACCACGCGGCTGTCGGGGAAGGTCACGGCGTAGAAGTTCGCCGCCTCCTCGGCATCATTGTTGTACCAGAGGCAAACCGTATTCTTGGCAGTCATGGTATAGCTCCATGAACAGGTGTGAACCCTTCAGTCTAGATCGTGAGCGTGGCGCGGCAAAAAAACGAAACCCTTGCCACCCTGCCCCGGTCACACCCTATGAGCATGCAACATGGACTGTAATCCAAAGGAGACTGGACATGCCCTACCCTTACAACCCGATCGCCCTCCGCATCCGTAACCTGGCCTTGGCTGGCGCACTACTGGCCTGCGCGTCGCTGGTTCAGGCGCAGGATGTGCTGCTGGTGGGCAACAAGGCCGATGCCAGTGTCTCGGCACTGGACATCAGCAACGGCAAGGAACTGGTCCGCCTGCCCGTGGGCACCGGCCCGCACGAGGTGGTAGTTGCCAGCAATGGCCGCTTGGCCGTGGTGGGCAACTATGGCGCCCACGGCACCGCCAACAACAGCCTGAGCGTGATCGACTGGCCGTCACGCAGCGTGGTGCGCACTATCGACCTGGGCAAGGACTCGCGCCCCCACGGCATCCGCTTCCTGCCAGACAGCCAGCGGGTGGTGGTTACCACCGAGGACAGCGAGCGCTTGCTGATTGTCGACCTGGCCCAGGGCCAGGTCCTCGACCGCATCGACGTCGGCGGCGGCAAGCCGCACATGGTCGCCCTGTCGCCCGGTGCGGACCGCGCCTACGTGACCCATGTAGACTCCGGCACGTTGTCGGTCATCGACTTGCTGCACAAGAAGAAGATCGCTGACATCCCCACCGGCAACGGCAGCGAGGGCGTTGCGGTGACCCAGACGGGCGCCCAGGTGTGGGTCAGCAATCGCGAAGGCAATGAGGTGGTGATCGTCGATGCCGAACGCCTGGAGGTCACCGACCGCCTCCGTACCGGCCTGTTTCCGATACGCGTCGTCATGACCCCGGACGGCAAGCATGCTCTGGTCACCTGCGCCAAGTCGGCGGAGCTGGCCGTGTTCGACGTCGCGGCCAAGCGCGAGATCAAGCGCATCAGCCTGGCTCAGGAAGGCGCCGAGTACCGCAAGACACTGTTGGGTGCCGAAGCCCTGCCCATCGGCGCGGTGGTCTCGCCGGATGGCAAACGGGTCTACGTGGCCATCAGCGGCGGTGACCAGATAGCCGTCATCGATACCGCTGACTGGCGCGAGAAGGCACGCTGGCAAACCGGGCCGGAGCCTGATGCACTGGCCATTGTACCGCAGCCAGAGAGCTGATCGCCACGCGCCTGTCGCGGTGTTTCAACCACCATCGCGACAGGCCGTACACCTCGGCTTTTGCAACATTCTGCAGACATTTCCGATATCAGGTAGTGAACCTGCTTACATAAAAACGGTCTTTCGCTGACGGTCAACTCACCGACCGGTTCATCGGCCCAGTCATCGGGCCTACTTTTGTCCTGTTTCAGCGAAGACTCAACATGCCCGACTCCCGTCCAACATTTTCCGCCCTCCCAGCCCTGCGCGGCGGCTTGATCGCAACCCTGGTGGCTCTAGCCGCCCCGGTGCATGCCGAAACGCCTGCCAGTGATGCGCGCTGGGTCAGTGACAGCCTGAGTACCTATGTGCGCAGCGGGCCGACCGATGGCCACCGCATTGTCGGCACGCTCAAGTCTGGGCAAAAGCTGACTCTGGTCGGCAGCCAAGGCAGCTACAGCCAGGTACGCGGGCAGAATGGTGACCTGGTGTGGATCCTCAGCAGCGACCTGCAGGACGTGCCTGGCCAGGGCGAGCGGCTGCCGCAGCTCGATGCCCAAGTGGCGGACCTGTCCGGGCAGCTCAAGAGCATCGATGACAGTTGGAAGAACCGCGTGCAGGGCATGCAGGAAACGCTGGATTCGCGCAAGCAATTGATCGATGAGCTGGAGGCGCGCAACCAGGCGCTGAATGAGCAGCTGGACCAGAGCCAGTCGACCCTGCGCGACACTCAGGCGCGCCTGGGGGACGAGAACAAGCAGGTGATGATGCGCTATATGGTGTATGGCGGCAGCATTGCGGGCGCGGGTTTGTTGGTGGGGTTGATCATGCCAGCGCTGACCCGCGGGCGGAAGAAGAACGACCGCTGGTTCTGAGGTTGGTTAGGCGTTAGGGGTGGAAGGTGCATGCCTTGGGAGTTTTAGCGCCGGTGAGATCGAGCGCCGCCCGCGCGGCGCTTCGCGGGGCAAGCCCGCTCCCACATCTGTTTCGGGCCAATTATTCCTGAGGCATTGGCGCGCGGCCCTTTGGTGCTCGCCTCGATATCGCGTCGTACAAACAAGGGGGCGCGCGCCTATTTAACAGGACTCACTGGCCCGAAACAGATGTGGGAGCGGGCTTGCCCCGCGAAGCGCCGCGCGGGCGGCGCTCGATCTCACCGGCGCTGAAAGCATCAAGGCATGCACCCGCCAGCCCTGATGCTTTCCCAAGTCCTACTGCCAGGACCCTTGTTACAGCAGGTGCCCTACAACAACCGCTCCAGCGCCTCCAGCACATACCCCGTGGCCCGCTCGACCTGCCCCTCTCGGCAGGCAATCCCCAACTGCCGCCACAACCCCGGACGCAACGGCCGGCGGGCAATACGCCGGTCCAGCTCCGCCGCGTCGCCCTCCTGCGGCAGCAACGTCGCACCGTACCCCGCCCCCACCAGGCTCTTGATCGCATCGTTGTAGTTCAGCTCGATGCGCGGTGCGGGGAACAACCCCGCCGCCGCGAACCACTCCCCTGTCACCCGCGACAACTGCGTGCTGCTGTCATTCAGAATCAACGCCCGCTGCGCCAACCATGCCGGCGTTACCTTGGCCGGCGGCTGCCAGTCGGCCGGCACGTAGGCCAGGATCGGGTCGCGCCGCCAAGGGGTGACCTTCACCCCCTTGCCCGCAACTTGCGGCAAGGCCACCAGGCCAATGTCCAGAGCCCCCTCGCGCAGCCGCGCCAGTGACGCCTGGGAGGTCAGCACCTGGACCTGCACGTCGATCCCCGGGTGAGCCACACGCAAGTGTTCCAGCGCCTTGGGCAACAGGTGGGCGATGGCGCCGGTCGAGGCGCCCAGGCGTACCCGGCCGGTCAGGCCCTCGACCTGACGGCGAACCTCTTCCAGGGCCAGGTCGGCGTCGGCCAGCAGGCGTCGGGCGCGGGCCAGTAACGTCTCACCAATGGCCGTAGGGCGCACCTGGCCACGGTTACGGGTGAGCAAGGGGGCGCCCACCCGGGCCTCCAGCTCGGCCACGTGCAGGCTGATGGTGGGCGGGGCCAGGTTGAGCCGGCGTGCGGCCTCGGCAAAAGAACCCAGGTCGGAGATTTCGACCAGGGTGCGGAGGCGGTCAAGGCTGATTTCGCGCATGGCTAGCTTCAGTAAAAATGAACATCAGCATCATGATATTCAAATTTCCTTTAGTCCAGCCGCAGGCGAGCATAGGCCATCTCTCCCCCGACCGGACCCCGACCATGCACACCCCTGTTGTCTTCATCGACGGTGACCAAGGCACCACTGGCCTGCAGATTCACGCCCGCCTGCACGGGCGCAGCGACTTGCGCCTGCTGACCCTGCCCGAAGCCGAGCGCAAGCACCCACAACGCCGCGCCGAAGCGATCAATAGCGCCGACATCGCCGTGCTCTGCCTGCCCGATGACGCAGCGCGCGAAGCCGTGGCGGCGATCCATAACCCGCAGGTACGGGTTATCGACGCCAGTTCCGCCCACCGCACCAGCCCAGGTTGGGTCTATGGCCTGCCAGAACTGGATGAACAGCAAGCCGAACGTATCGCCCACAGCAAACGTGTCAGCAACCCTGGCTGCTACCCCACCGGAGCAATCGCCTTGCTGCGCCCGTTGGTCAGCGCCGGGCTGCTGCCAGCCGATTACCCACTGAGCATTCATGCCATCTCGGGCTACTCCGGCGGCGGCCGCGCGGCGGTCGAGCGCCATGAGCAGCCAGGTACCGAGAAAATCCCGACCTTGCAACTGTATGGCCTGGAGCTGGCGCACAAGCATGTGCCGGAGATCCAGCAGCACGCCGGGCTGTCGGCGCGGCCGATGTTCATGCCCGGCTACGGCGCCTATCGCCAGGGCATCGTCCTCAGCATCCCGCTGCAACTGCGCTTGCTGCCAGGCAAGGCCAGCGCCGAACAGCTGCATGCCTGCCTGCAACAGCACTATGAAGGGGCTCGCCACGTGCACCTGATGCCCCTGCATCAGCAAGGCCCGGCGGCGGCGCTCGACCCCGAAGCACTGAACGACAGCAATGACCTGCGCCTGGCGCTGTACGCCAACCCGGAGCATGGCCAGGTACTGCTGACTGCGGTGTTCGACAACCTTGGCAAGGGCGCCTCCGGTGCGGCGGTACAAAACCTCGAGCTGATGCTCGCGGCGCTACACGCGCAAGGCTGATTCGGCAAAACCGGTTAGACTGTACTACCCGCGTCAGCCAGGCGCGGGTTGTATTCCTACCCGCCGGAGCCCGCCCCCCGATGTTCATCCTGAGCCGCCTCGACAGCGTGCCGCCCGAGTCTTTCCAGAACCAGATCCGTGAGCTGGTGATCAACCACGTCGGCGAATTGAGCAGCGTTGCCATTCTTGCCGACAACCCGCTGTATCCGCTGTACCAGTACGGTGTCGGGATGGAGGTGCACCAGTACCTGCAGGCCATGGACGGTACCGGTGGCCTGTCGGTGACGCTGACCTTGGCGCTGGATGCCGAGGCCCCGGACCAATTGCTCGGCTTTGCCCTGGCGTTGCCGGCCGATGACGACCCGGACACCTGCGCGCTGGCATTTCTCGCCGTGCGCGCCAGCCATCGCCGCCAAGGTATCGCCCGCGCCCTGCTGGGTGATTTGCAGGCCCGCCATGCCTGCGTCGAATTGAACACCTTTGCCGGCCAGGTACCGTGGTTCGAAGCGATGGGCATGCAGGTGGTGGCGGCCAACGGGCCGCAGGTGCTGATGAGCAGCACCGGGCAAGCCAGCGGGGCGTTGATTGGCCGGCTGGATATCGGGCCGATCTACCAGACCACCGAGGTACATCAGATCCATACCTACCTGCTCAACCAGCAGGGCGAGGATGCGATGATCGAGGCCGAGCAGATGCGCGACGAGCGGCTGGACGAGCTGGCTGTTCAGGCGCAGGCCTGTGTAAGGCAGCGCAAGACCGTGCATTGATACGGGGGGGCCGCACAGCGGCCCCTACTGTTTTCAGCCATGCACCCAGCGCCGATGCAAGCCACGCGCCAGGGCATCGAGCATGAAGCCCAGCACGCCGATCAGCAGCACCATCGCCATCAGCTCCGAATACGCCAGCCGGTCGCGGGTGTCGAGAATGAAATACCCCAACCCCGCACTGACCCCTAGCATCTCGCACGGCACTAGCACGATCCACAGGATGCCGATGGCCAGGCGCACACCGGTCAGCACATGGCCGATCACCCCCGGCACGATCACCTTGCACAACGTCTCCCAGCGCGTGGCACTCAAGCTGCGGCTCAGTTGCAACCAGCGCGGGTCGAGCTGGCGCACGCCCGCAGCGGTGTTGAGCAGAATCGGCCACAGCGCGGCGAAGGCCAGCAGGAAATAGATCGGCTGGTCGCCCACCCCCATCAGCATCACCACCACCGGCATCCACGACAGCGGCGAAATCATCCGCAGAAACTGGAAGGCCGGCGTGGTCGCCGCCTCCAGGTGCCGGTAGCTGCCTACCAGAAAACCGAGGGGTACGCCGATCAACAGCGCCAGCAGCAGCCCGATCAAAATACGTTTGAGGCTGACCCACACGTGGCCGTAGACCTCGCCCTGCCCCAACAGCTCGACCAGGCTGGCCAGGCTGGCCTCGGGCGAGAAGCGCGCCGACAGGCCGTCGGCCTCGCCAAACAGCGCCACACCCGCCCACCACGCCAGCAGCAACAGCAACAGCCCGGCCAAGCCCAGGCCGGTATGAACCACATGCTTGCCCATCAGACCGCGAACTCCTCGCTACGCTCGAAACTGTCGGCAATACCGAACACCGATGGCCCGCCAACGGCCGCGATGGCGTTGCGCACGAAGCGGTCGTCGACCAGGTCGCGGGCGGTTTGCGCCGGGTCCAGGCCTGCGAGAAAACCACTGTCGCCTTCGATCAACGTGCGCTGAAGGCGCTTGACCAGCTCCTCGGTGTAGCTGGGGAACGGGTAAGGCTGGAAGTCGATACGCCGCTCGTCCCATTGCTGGTGCTGGATCGCACCACTGGCGATATAGGCTGCGCGGTCCTCGGCGGCTGGGGCCAGGACTTTGCTCAGCACCGCAGGCTCGTGCGGGGTGTACTTGTTGGGGCCGGCCTTGGACAACAACGCGGCGGCTTCGGCGCGGTGCTCGCGGGTCCATTGCTGGGCCTTGACGATGGCGTTGACCACCTTCTGCGACCACTCCGGGCGGTTGTTGAGGTCGTGCTCGTGCATGAACACCACGCAGCAGGCGTGGTTGCGCCAGACATCGCCGGTAAACCGCTGCACACGGCCAACCTTGAGGTTTTCGGCCAGGGCGTTGAACGGTTCGGCGACGATATAACCAGCGATACGCTTGCTGGCCAGTGCCGGTGGCATGTCGGACGGCGGCAGCACCATCAGGTTGACTTCGTTGGCCGCAAGCTGCGTATTGACCGGTTTGGACACCGGGGTCAGGCCGTTGTCGTTGAGCATCTGCTGCAGCACGACGTTGTGGATCGAGTACCAGAACGGGATGGCGACGGTCTTGCCGCCCAGTTGCTTCATGTCGGTGATGTCGGGCGCCACGGTCAGGCCCGAACCGCCGACATGGTTCCAGGCCACGACCTTGGCCGGCACCTTGCTGGCGTAGCGCGCCCACACGGTCATTGGCGACAACAGGTGGATGACGTTGACCTGGCCGGAGATGAACGCCTCGATCACCTGCGCCCAACTGCGCAGCAGCACCGGGCGCTCGGCCTTGATGCCTTCGGCCTCGAACAGGCCATTGTTGTGCGCCACCAGCAACGGCGTGGCGTCGGTGATCGGCAAGTAGCCGATGCGCACCGGCGCGTCCGGTTCGGCGGCCGCGCGGGCTTGCAAGCTCGACAGCAACGGCAAGGCACCGGCGGCAGTGAGCATGGCCCCAAGCTTGAGAAAGTCGCGACGCGACGAAGCAGAACAGCAGTCATCCATGCACATGGACAGCCTCCGAGGGCAAGGGGGTGGGGGAAGGTTCGACTGTGCGGCTTGCCCGCCGAAGGGTTTTGACGATCTCGATGCGCAGGGCGCCCAGTTCCTCGACCCGGTGCGTGCGCGGCTGCGGCAGGTCGATACACCACTGGCCGAGGATATGCGCTGGGTGGTTGCCCAGTAGCAGGACCCGGTCGGACAGCAGCAGGGCTTCGTCGATATCGTGGGTGATCAGCACCGCCGCAGTATTGTGGGTGGCGATCAGTTGCAGCAGCAGTTGCTGCATGTCGGCCCGGGTCACCTCGTCGAGGGCGCCAAACGGCTCGTCAAGCAACAGCACTTCAGGTTGGCGTGCCAGGCAGCGGGCCAGCGCGGTGCGTTGGGCCATGCCACCGGACAACTGCGCCGGGTACTGGTTGCGCGCATGGGCCAGGCCCACGGCGGCAATCGCATGGTCGATGCGCGCACGCCGCTCGCTGGCCGCCAATTTGGGCTGGCGGGCGAAGTCCAGGCCGAAGGCGACGTTCTTCTCAAGGCTCAACCAGGGCAGCAGGCTGGGATCCTGGAAGGCCACCGCCAGGCGCGGATGCGGCCCTTGCAGCGGCTCGCCGCGCAGCGTCACGCTACCGCCACGCGGCGCCTGCAAGCCCGCCAGCACCCGCAACAGGCTGGACTTGCCGACACCACTGGGGCCCAGGATGCTCACCACCTCGCCCGGCGCCAGCTGCAGGTCGAACTGTGCCAGCACCTCTTGCCAGCCCCCCTCGCGGGGGTAGCCCAGGCTGATGGCACGGGCGTCGAGCAGTACCTCGCTCATGCGGCGCCCGCCTGGCGTTGCAGTTCGGCGCGCAGTTGCACCAGGCTCGGCGTCACGATCGGCACGAACGCCGACTCGCGCCAACGGCGGGCGAAGCCTTCGCCATACTCGCTCAGGTAGGCCTTGCCACCACTGGCCTGCAGCTCCAGCTGCACCGCGTCGGCAGCGCATTCGGCGAGGGTGATGCGCAGTTTGAACAGCGCCGCTGGCTGCTGCAGGAAGCGCTCGTCGAGCAGGCCCTGCTTGAGTTCGCTCACGGTGTTTTCCAGGCGCGCCTTTAGCACCTGGCCGGCCTCGTCGAGGAACGAGCCACGGCCTTGCAGGTGTTCCGCCACCTCATCCAGTGCCCGCCGGGCCAGGCCGATGGCCATGCCGCATTGCAGTGCCAGGAAGGCCGGGCGCACCTTGGGCAGGAACGCGCGAGCATTCTCGTGCAGCAGCCACTCGCGGCCCAGCTCGACTTGGTGGAACGCCAGCGCGGCGGTATTGCTCGATTGCAGCCCCATCAGTTGCAGGTCGTCCGAGCGCTCCAACCCTTGCGCCTCGGACGGAATGGCCACCACGAACGGTGCCCCTTCGGCATCACCTTCGATGGCTGCCGCCACCACAAAACCGCTCTTGCGCAGGTTGGTCACCCAATGCAGCCGGCCTTCAAGCTGCCACCCGTCGCGGCTCTGGCGGCCTCGCACCTGCAGGCTCTCGATGCCGGAGAGAAACTTCATGGCATTGGACAGCCCGGTTGCACCGGCCAGCTCGCCCGTCAACAGGCGTGGCAACAGGCGCTCGCGCAGCGGCTGGTTGGGGCTTTGCAGCAGGTATTCGATGAAGGCGCGCTGGCCCCAGCAGACGAACGCCGCCGCCAATGAACGGCTGGCAATGGCCGCGATCGCTTCGACCGCGTCGGTCACCTGCCCGCCCGTGCCGCCCAGGGCCGCATCGACGCCGATGCGCAGCACTTGCGCTTCGGCGATGTGCGCCAGGACCAGGTGCGGGTCGCACACGCCCTGGTCGATTGCCTCGGCGTTGGCATCCAGCCATTGCCGAAATGCGGGATCAAGCATGTCTCTACTCCTTTGAAAACGCCGGCGTGGCCGGCACCACACTTGGCTTACGCAGACGGCTGCCAGCGGTACTTGCTGAGTTCGTCGTTGAGCGGTGTCTGGGCGAAGACATTAGCAAAGTTGCACAAGGTTGCGAGGCTCACGCCAAGAATCACCTCCAGGGCGTTGCCTTCGCTGAAGCCGGCATCGCGAAATGCCTGGTAGGTGGGCTCGCTGACGTTGCCACGGGTGGCGATCACTTCACGGGCAAACGCGGCCAGGGTTTCGTAGCGGGCATCGGGCAGTTCGCCACGGGCGCGCAGCGCGTCGACCACGGCCTGGGGCAGCTTGGCCTTGTTCAGGGCCACCGCAGTGTGACCGGCGACGCAGAAATCACAGCCATGCTGGGTAGCGGCAATCAGCTGCACCACCTCTCGCTCGGCCAGGGTCAGCTCCGACTTGCCATTGAGCGCCGACACGGTCACGTACGTTTCCAGGGCGGCCGGGGCGTTGGCCAGCACGCCTAGCAGGTTGGGGATGAAGCCAGAATTCTTCTGAGCGTTCTCGAGGAATGGACGGGCCGCTTCCGGGGCGCTCTGCAGCGTGTGTAAAGTAATGCGCGAGGACATGGAGTGGTCTCCTGTGGTGGGTGTCCTTACAGTCTGTTGGTTATAAGAATTCGCCTCCATATTCATCAGTCGCCTTTCCTTGCTCCTGAGTCTTTGCATTAGATGATTTCGTCCAGCCCCCTTGTCGATTGGTTATTAGAAGGCCTGGAGCTCGATGCCAGCCTGTTTCATGTCGGCCGCTATTGCGGTGGCTGGCACGCCAGCACCCAGGGTATGGGCCGCGCCAGCTTCCACTTGGTGGTGCAAGGATATTGCTGGCTGCACATCGACGGTCAGCCGCAACCGGTGCGCCTGAAGAAGGGAGATGCAGTATTCCTGTTGCGCGACCTTGCCTATCGCTTCTCCAGCGAGCAGGACCCGGTCGACGCCTGCGCCCAACCGCGTCAGGCCATGCAGGCACTGGATAGCGAAGCCCGCGACGGCGTCGGGCTGGTTTGTGGCTTCTTCCATTTCCAGTCCGGCCTTTCTTCACTGATTGTCGAAGGCCTCGCCGACTGGATCCTGCTGCGCGCCGAAGACCCCGCCGGCAGTGCAGCGCGGGCGCTGTTCGAGCTGATTCTGGAAGAATGTCGGCGCACCGCCGGCCCGTCACAGACGTTGCTGGAGCGGCTGACGCACCTGTTGTTCCTGTACGTGCTGCGCCAGCAGGTCAATGTCGGGCAGTCACTGGGCGGGCTGGTCGCCCTCGCCCGCCAGCCGGCGTTTGCCGGGCTGCTGGAACAGTTGATCGAGCAACCGGGGCAAGCCTGGACACTGGAGAGCATGGCCGCCTGCACCGGCTTGTCGCGGTCGGCGTTTTTCAAGCGTTTCAATGAACTGGCCGGGCAATCTCCGGGGCAAGTGCTGCTGGCGCTGCGCATGCGCCATGCCAGTCAGCTGCTACGGGCGGGCAATACCGTGGAGCAAGTGGGCGCGCAGGTGGGGTACCAATCGGTGGCGGCGTTTACCCGGGCCTTTGCCAAGGCGGTGGGCCAGCAGCCGGGGGCCTATCGGCGGCAACACGTGAGCCGCTGAACGTACAGGCCCTATCACTGCGCCAGGTCGGGACGGACCTGCTGCGATGCATGTTCGAACTCGATACATCGCGCTTGGCAATCAAAGCGCGTCTACGCCCATCGATAGATGGGCGATTGCCGGCGGCCGGATGTAGCGCTTATTTAACTTATTGCCACTGACATTTTTACCAGTTGTGTGTCATCCGGGCCGGCCATAGCCTTTCTCAGAAAAACAACGAATCGTCCCGCCCGTGCGGCGAACACGACATGTGCGCGCGGTAACTTGAACTTTTTATCTCGACCAGGATGAAAGCCCATGACCTCTTCAAGTAAGCCAACGACAAGCTTCACCAGGGACACGGTAGAGAAATATTATAAAAAAGGTGACGCGCTTGAAATTGATGGGAAAAAGTGCATATGGGTCACGGGCGGTGAAACCTCAGTCACCGTAGAGATCGATGGCAAGTCCGAAAGAATAGCATGGTCAGACATAAACAATATTCCCGGGCTCGGCAGCATGCGGCTACGCGCCGGCATGGCGTTACGATCACTTCTAGATGCAGGCTGGATCAACGTTGCACGCCCAAGTCCGGGGATAAATAAGTTATCACCTAACCCCTTCCTTATAGAGTTTGCTCCGTCAAATAAAAATTTAAATATTTATTATGGCTACGGCAGTATACCGTATAACAGAACATGGGTCGGCGAGTACCAGCTCAAGGCGACAGAAAGCCTCACCAACCTCCCTGCTTACGCCGACAACGCCCTTGTTCACCGCGCCATTGAGGAGCAACAGTCTATCCGCGCAGGGGACCGCGCTATTCCTTTTCAAGGCTCTATCAATTTTTACTATTATGTAGGCGACACTTCGGCACTCCCCGACGGTATCAACGAGGACACCGTAGAGGAATATCAGAACGCGTTCAAAAGCGCCTGATGGGTGACTCCTATCAGGCCGATGAGTGGAAGTTTGTTGCCGACGAGTATGGGCGCATAAAAATAGAGCCGAGCACTGAAAAACCTGCGGGCGGCCAGAAACCCGACTTGCCCGCGACCGATCAGAGCAATATCGGTTGGCGCCGCTGCAACACGCACTTGAAGCTGGACAGCAGGGATGCCACCACTGAACGTTTGCTCTTTGTCCATGATGATGAGACCGGTATGCCAGTAGGCCCAAGGTTGAGCTTTAAATTCGGGGAACACACCACGAAGGAAGCATCGTCCGCCTATTTCCGCGAACAACTGGAGGCGTCAGAACTAGGTAAATACGTGCGCCTGGGTACCCACACTGCAGTCGATGGCGATATCGAAGCCGAAGGTACCGTCGACCTCTGGCAAGTCGACAAGCCCCTGCGGATTTTGCTGGGTAATTTCGCGGAGACGCACAAATACATAACCCACGCTTACGCCCTGCATGAGGGAGTGCGATCCATGAACCCCACCTATCCATAACTTGATCTGCTCTTTCAGGTCGTCGATGTGTGTCGCATAAGCCTCCTTGACCTCCTGCGCGCGCACACGGGCAGCCGATTGCTCACACGCACGAGCAGCGTAACTCTCAAGCAGCATTTGCTTGAGCAGAACAGGGTCATCCGGGAGGTTCGGGCACTGAAATCATGGCCCGGATTACCGGGTCAGGCGACGAAACGGGGCGTCAGAACCTGATGCGGACGGTTGCGCCAGAGGTCGAAACCGTCGAGTAGCCAGTTCAGTTCTTGGACGGTCAGGACAATCGCTTCGTCGCTGGCGTCGGGGGAGGTTTTGAAACGTTCGGCTTCGAGGCGTTTGAGCCAAAGACAGAAGCCGTTGCGCTCCCAATACAACACCTTGATGCGATTGCGAGCTTTATTGAGGAAAACGAACAGTACGGGGTCGAACACGGCGACCTTGATATCCAACTCGACCAGCGCGGTGAGGCCGTCGATGGACTTTCGGAAGTCTACGGGCTTGGGATAGAGGTACACCTTTTCGACTTTGCTGTCGGGTCGCATCATGGCGGGCGGGCTCCAGAAAGAAATCGGGAGCGCAGCATCGGGCATCCGGTGGACGCTTGGAATGTGGGGATGATGGATCCCTTACATTTAAACGGCAGTAATTGGATTTGCGGGATTTAGGTTCTGTACGAAAAGTAGGGTCATTCATCGTTGTGGGAGCGGCGGTGCGGCGATCCGACTTGCCCCGCGATCTGCCGCAACGCGGCAGCAAAGCCTGAGTTCGCGGCTTCTTTGACACCATTTGATATCGGGTACAGGAGCGCTTCGCACTCCATCGCGGGACAAGTCGGATCGCCGCACCGCCGCTCCCACAAAACTTTTCGTGCAGAGCCTAATACAGAACTCGGCAGTATGGGCGCACGCCTCTATTGGTTTGAGGTGTGTCTGGAGAGCCGTGGCCGCAAGCTAGAGCGTTGCTGAGGCTTCACAAGCCAAAATACCCGAGGGACGACGAGTGGTTTACTGAGATTTGAATTGCCCCTATGACCTGACATTTTTACCAGTTTCAATAGGATTAGTGTGCCTGCATAATCAAGCCTGAAGACCTCAGAAAAACTCCCCGCTGGAAGATAGAACAACGTCCATCAACACGGGCGCCGGTCGCCCGGTCAAAAGCAGGACAAACGTACCAAACGCAAAGCGGTATTAACGGAAGATCGTCATACATGAGCAATGGCTTACGCAGTATAAGCCATCGCCGATGGCCCACCTGCATAATTCCGGCGCAGCCCCGTTATGGATACGGCCGTCAGCTACCAGGATAAATGCATAAACTGAGGATACCCCATGGAACTTTATCAGCAGTTTGGCCCTTCCCATAGTGGGAATGAAAGCCTTAACGTGAGCGATTTCGCAAAAGATAGTCATGTGAGGCTATGGATAAAAGCTGAAAACACTATCAACCCTGTCTTGGAACAGGGCACCATCAAAGAGTTCAACTGGAAGACAGGAAAAATAAAAATATTTAACGACACCAACAAAAAAACCATATCAGTAGACCTGAAAAAAACGCACAGCTTTAATGAAAAGCCATTTCATTTTGATGACTTCGTAAAAAACGATTTGGAAGGACTATTTATAGCCTCTGCACCATCCATCTTAAGTACGCACATCTTTCTACCCAATGAACCAATGGCAAAAATCTCAGTCCTAAATGTTGGCATATCGCCTGACAAAAATCTCATCGTGACTGGAAATAAAAAGTTTATCGACAAATTCAACACACTCTGCGACACCCTCAACGACCTCAAAGTTATAGTTGACACGACATCAACGACGGACGACGCGTTGCACACGCTCATATGCGAGCATGCACAGCTTGACCCTGAAACAGAAATGATTTTACAAAGCGTCATCATGCATTCGGATGACTTACCGCTAGAAAGCCACGATGAGGCCGCAGAACTGAATGAGGGCACCGTCGAACAGCAAGAAGTCGACATCATCGACGAGGAGGCTGAGGATACTGAGGAGGAAATAAGCGCCGGCGAGACACTTCCATATGGATGCAGCAAGCCATACGCGCTTGACATTCATATTTATCACCCATTGAAAAACAGCGAAATAAACAGACGACACATAACCCTTAAAGGAAACGCCCCAGCAAATACACGTATTTGGCTATGCCATAACGGCTGGAAGGAAAAAAAGATACATTTCTTTGCTTTAACCACCTCGGACAGCGAGGGTAAGTGGAAAGCATCCTTAACTGTGAAAAATGGTGATCACAAAATCGCCGCGAAATACAACAAGGGCAAATCCAATGTCTGCACATGGGGCCACGACTTCAAAGTCGTTAGCTTATGGCTCAAATATTATCCAAAACAAGATAGCGAAGCAGGTTTCCGCATTGCCGAATATCGATACAGCGCTTTCGAGCCGCCTAAAAACGATGAAGGTGTTTGGGTTGAGGTCAGAGGACATATCCCATTGCACCTGAGAAACAATCTTTACTATCACCCATTAGCAGACAGCCTGACAACTTCACGTCTAAATGGCACTTTGACAGTCAGCCGATACAAGCGACAAGCAAATCCTGAGATACCCCTTCACGCTGTCTATACAGAAGCTGATTTTCAAAAAATCAACGATAAAATAACCACCGTTTCTGAAATGGATTTTATTGGCACCTTATACAGTTCATTCAATTGGGCGAAAGCCGCTTATGTAGCCGCCGAAGCTTTAAAAAACCCTGTGGGCGTATTTGCAACGCTCATTACCCTGCCTTTCACCTCCAACCGTGAAAGTGTTGCCATCGCCTATAATATCGGCACCTCCATCGGCTTTATCTTACAAATCCTGCTTATGCGAGCACCTGTAGTGGGCCCGGTAGTTGCAGGATTAGCCATGGCTGGCACTGTGATTCAGGAAGTTATCAAAGTAACTGAACAAGGTACCATCACACACGACAACCTTCTTGACATTAGCAATATCATGAAGGACTTTATAGATCTGGGCAACCTTGCAACACCTAAATATGGAAATCTAATTGATGAAAAAAAATTAATAGAAAATACAACCATCGACAGCAGGGGATCTCGCGACTTCATCATAACACCCAAACCATTAACTCCACTGTACGGTAATTTTTCACATGAAGCCAAAATTGTTGCAGACGATTTGGAGCTCAGAGGCATTACCTATCAAGGCGGCGGTTATTACAGAAACTTGACCACCAACAAAGACTATATCTATGTCGATGGCAGATGGGTAAGGATTAATGGTTTCAGGAAAAATGGCTCACCCGTCCCGGCAGATAGAAACGGCACATCCGTGACCAACTTGCCGACCGACATTGTAAAAGACAGTAATGGAAACTGGACCGTACTTAAATTAAGGGGAGGCGTAGGCGAACGGACCATTCCTCTTTATCAAGACATCCGTTCTGGGTACAACCCCGAGCCACAGTTATCCTACGACCCTAATTATGTGGGTCAAGGCGCCATCCGACTTAAACTCCCTATAACTTTTGAAGAGGCCGATAATAGTGCCTTGCCGATCGCTATCGGTGCTGATGCAAGACTCCCGTCAGATCCGAGGTGGATGGGCAATGACCGAGAGCCAGGTATTTTATTGTTTGAAACGCGACGTTTTATGGTTGATTCCCCAAGGAACAATACGTTACACGATTTTATTAATGTCACACCCACGAGCACTGAACGAGCCAGTGACAACAACAAACTCATTTCAGCGTACTGGGTGCCTCAGAACAGGCATTATGATATTCCGATTCACCCCACGGGCACGGAGCCAACCACTCTATTCACAGATAATTTCAGCGGCTGCAGTTTTGTTGTGGACCAGATAAATGACACGCACTATCGTGTTTATCACGTCTTCAGTAAAAAAGAAAACGAACAGTACAATTTACTGGAAGAACACGGGAAAGGGCAGGTCGCGTACATACCACATACAGAATACAGCTTCTTGCACCGGCCAACAGCTGATAGCTTGCATCCCTCACAGGACGCATGTGGCTTTATATCCATGCGATATAAAAAATACCCAAACGAAGCCCAAGGCAATTGGGTTATTACTGTCAGAAGTCAAAGCTTGCCCGTGCAAATTACGGCATCAGGTTATCATGGACAATTTAACGGCGCTCCGCCACGGCTTAATATGCATACTCCGATAACCGTCAGACCCATTTAGCCATAATGAGACGTATGACCAGCAATGATGCACACAGCGTTTTTTTGCGCCACACAGCAGCGCAAGAGCCTGTGTAACTTTCGCCACATTGGCGGCGGTGCCCTGGACGTGATAAGCCATCACCGGCCTCGACACCGGCGCCAATGTGGGAATCAAAATCAAAGCTGATCCACCGCAATATCCCCAGCCCCTTTACTCTCTCGCCGCTCGGCCATCCAGGCATCGACCTGCTGCCCGAACTCGGCCGGTGCCTTGCGCCCGAAGCGCGTTGCCAATGCCAGAACAGTCTGCTGCGCCAACGCCTCTTCCATGCGCTTCTGCGCCCCCAGCGTTACGGCATGAATCGCACAGGTGCCTTCCGTCGCCCAAGCGGGCGGCGAGCCCTCGAACAGCGTGCAGCGTTCGCGAATCTCGCGGCAATCGAAAATCTTTTTCGGCCCGTCGATGGCGTTGACGATATCCAGCACGTTGATTTCAGCCGCCGGTCGCGCCAGGCGAAAACCACCGCGCACGCCTTCGGTGGCGGCCACCAACCCGGCACGTGCCAGCTTGGTGAAAACCTTGGCCAGGTATTCCTGCGGCACGCCCTGCAACTCGGCCAGGTCGCGCACGCTGGAATCACGGCTCTCACTGCCCTCGCCTACCAGAAACAGCAGGCAATGGATGCCGTATTCGACGCCAGCACTGTAAAGCGACATATCAATCTCCGACCAACCATGTCGCAAATGATACGCGGGGAGCGTCGGTGCGGCAAAACACTTCCCCGCTTGCACGCATCCTGATCGTGCTGGCCGTTCCGGCAGCTACCCGCGCAGCACCTTCACCTCGCCTTGCTTGCCATCCGTTTCGCGCAGGTACTCCTGCAGCGAGTCGTCCATCGCCTGCATCCAGCGGGTGTGGTGTGGTACCGCTTTGGTGCCGGTAATCACCGAGCGGTACGATTTGTCGCGGTAGCCCATGATGTCGTGCTTCTTGTCGGTCTTCCATTGCAGGAAGATGCGGTTGACCGCATCGATGTCGAAGCGCGGGTAATCCGTCTGCTCGATCAGGTGCTTGATGTATCGGCCCTGGAACTCATACATCGAAGCTGTGGTTACCAGCTGCTCCTCATCCTCGCGCCAGCGCGCGCTGTCGGCCTGCATGGCCGCCTTGGCCGGCAGCTTGATGCGCCCCAGCATGTAGTCGCGCGCAAACCATGCCTGGGCGTCGAACAGGTTGAAGCTGTACCAGAGGTCCTGCATGCCCAGATACAGCAACTGCGGGTTTTGCTCCCACACCACGCCTTGGTACAGTCCGGCTGGCCACAGGCGGTTGTTGGTCTTGAGGGTGAGTTCATCGGGCAGGAACGGGAAGTGATGTTGGTAGCCCGTGCACAGGATGATCGCATCCACACGCTTGTTCGAGCCATCGGCGAAGAACGCCAGGTCGTTCTCGACGCGGACCAACTGCGGGCGCTCTTCCCAGCCCTTGGGCCATTTGTAGCCCATCGGCTGGGTGCGGTAGGCCGTGGTGATCGAGCGCGCGCCGTACTTGTAGCACTGCGAGCCGATGTCTTCGGCCGAGTAGCTGCTGCCGACAATGAGCAGGTCCTGGCCGTTGAATTCCATCGCTTCGCGAAAGTCGTGGGCGTGCAGGATACGCCCGGTGAACCGCTCGAAGCCTTCAAACTCCGGCACGTGTGGGGTAGAGAAGTGCCCGCTGGCCACCACCACGTAATCGAACACCTGCTCGATGCCAAGCCCCGCGCTGTAGTCGTGGGCGCTCACGGTGAACTCGCGGGTGTTTTCATCGAAGCTGACGTTTTTGACTGCGGTATTGAAGCGGATGTAGTCGCGCACCCCGGCCTTCTTCACGCGGCCTTGGATGTAGTCCCACAGCACCTCGCGCGGCGGGTACGAGGAAATCGGCCGGCCAAAATGCTCATCGAAGCTGTAGTCGGCGAACTCCAGGCATTCCTTGGGGCCGTTGGACCACAGGTAGCGGTACATGCTGCCGTGCACCGGCTCGCCATGCTGGTCGAGGCCGGTGCGCCAGGTGTAGTTCCACATACCGCCCCAGTCGGCCTGCTTTTCGAAGCATACGATTTCGGGCATGGGTGCGCCCTGGGCATGGGCGGATTGGAAGGCACGCAGTTGCGCAAGGCCGGACGGGCCGGCACCGATGATTGCGACACGAAGAGTCATAGTGATTCCTGAACAGTTGAACGCTGAAAAAATGCAAAGGCTCCCCAACCCCGAACGGCAAAAGGCCGGGGGTGGTGGAATTCAGGCGCTACGGTGCAGGTGGAGGGACGGGGCGTTTGCGCATCTGGGTCAGCAGGAGCTTGACCGGCGGGATCGACAACACGTGGAACAGGCTCGAAAGCGGAGAAGGCGTCATTGAGGTCGGCCCGTATCCATCTGCGCAGGGCGCGAAATGGGGGCCTGAGGGGCGGAAGATACGTGTGATCTCGTGCATGGGGGCTGAAATGGCCTCTTTTCTTTATGGTTTCCTTTTTATCTATAACGGATGGGGGTGGGGATATCAAGGACAATGCGGCCGCCGACCTGCTCGGCGTCGAACCTGTTATCTACCGCCAGCCCAAATATGTCACCTGCCTCGACCTGGGTGACTGGGGCGCGGCCTACAGCGAGGGCTGGGAACGGGAGCTGAAGCTGCACGGCCAGGAGGGCAAGGCGCTGAAACGCCAGATCAACTCGGTATGGATCTACCCGCCAGCCGCTGACCGCGCGCAGGCACTGGCCGCTGCCGACCCGTTGATCCCGATCGTATGACGTCTGATTGCGGGCAAAACCGTCAGTAAACGACGGATTTGCCCGCACACGTCGTTACATTGAATGACTGGTCAATAATGATGGCACTGTGACATCATTTAAATAAAAACGTAAGAGGGTGAGGCACACACACTAAATCCGCAGCGCATCGAGAGCTGGCACCCCCCTGGTGAGCCGGCCTTCCGTCCATGCTCTTGACGCCTGCACGCCACCGTCAAGGAGCATTCCATGCAATTACGGAATATGAAGATCGGCATTCGCGCAGCCAGCGTATTCGCCCTGTTGGGCGTATTGGTACTGGCCATGGGCATGATAGCCCTCTATGAAACCCGGCAAATGGATGAGGCCACGGATGAAATCCGTGTCACCTGGATGCCGGCCGTGGTAGCCCTCAGTGAAATCAGCAGCAACCTCGGCCGAGCGCGTGCCATCACCCTGCGCGCAGCGCTGGAAGAAACCGACCTGGAGCGTGCGCGCAGTCTGGACATGCTCAAAAGCATCAATGCGCAACTCAAGGACGGCCTGAAGGATTATGACAACACCATCGTCGCCACCGATGACCGCGCCCTGTTCAACCGCTTCAATACCGCCCACGAGCAATACGTCAGTCTTCAGGCGCAGGTCATCAGCGACATCGCTGCCGGGCGCCTCGACCAGGCCAAACTGCAGATCAACGGCCCGCTTTCCGAGCATGCCGACAACATGATGAAAGCCATGGCCGCGCTGATCGCCTACAACGGCAAGGGCGCCGAAGAGGCTTCGCAACGCAGCAGCGACGTCGCTGACCAGGCGTTGACCGCCATCATCGGTTCATTGCTGGTCATCATGCTGGTACTGGCCGCCATCGCCACACTGCTCACCCGCAGCATCGTGGTGCCCCTGGCCGATGCCGTGGCCGTGGCCGAGCGCGTGGCCACCGGCGACCTGACCCAGAACATCCATGTCACCGGCCGCGACGAGCCTGCCCTGCTGCTGCGCGCCTTGGGCCGCATGCAAGAGAGCCTGCGCGACACCTTGCGCAAGATCGCCGCCTCGTCCGACCAACTGGCCTCGGCCTCAGAAGAGCTGCATACCGTCACCGAAGACACCAGCCGCGGCCTGCATCAGCAGAGCGCCGAAATTGACCAGGCAGCCACCGCAGTCAACCAGATGACCGCCGCCGTGGAAGAAGTGGCCAACAATGCAGTGAGTACCGCTGACGCCTCCAAAGGCGCCGACCGCACCACCCGTGACGGCCGCGACCAGGTCAACCAGGCGCTGGCGTCGATCCAGCACCTGGTCGACGACGTGACCGGCACCTCGGCCGAAATCGAACAGCTGGCCAGCAACGCCAACGAGATCAGCCGGGTGCTCGATGTGATCGGCGCAATCGCCGGGCAAACCAACCTGCTGGCGCTCAATGCCGCCATCGAAGCCGCCCGCGCGGGTGAGGCCGGCCGCGGCTTTGCGGTGGTGGCGGATGAAGTACGCGCCCTCGCCCACCGTACCCAACAGTCGACGGCAGAGATCGAGCAGATGATCGTGGGCATCCAGACCGGCACCGAGCGTGCGGTGACGGCCATGCACAGCAGCCAAGGGCGCGCTGCGGGTACCCTGGAAGTGGCGCAGGGTGCGGGCCAGGCGCTGGAGGTGATTGCCGAGGCCATCGCCTCGATCAACCAGCGCAACCTGGTAATCGCCAGCGCCTCTGAAGAACAGGCACAGGTGGCGCGCGAGGTGGACCGTAACCTGGTGAACATTCGTGACCTGGCGATGCAGACATCGGCGGGGGCAAACCAGACCAGTGCAGCGGCGCAGGACTTGTCGCAGTTGGCAGTGGACCTGAATGGCATGGTGGCGCAGTTCAAAGTCTGATCAGGAATAGCCGGGCTGCTTTGCAGCCCATTCGCGGGACAAGCCCACTCCCACAGGTTGATTCAGTTTTTTGAGTGATCCTGTGGGAGCGGGCTTGCCCCGCGAATGGGCCGCAAGGCGGCCACCCGTTGCAACTGTCAGTCATTGACCCTGATAACCCGCGCACTATTGACCGCCTGCCCTCGCGTGGCCAGGCAGTAATACAGCGGCACCGTCACCAGCAAGCCGATCAACCAGGACAAATCAGCCCCTTCGACAAGGTTCGAATACGGCCCCACATACAGCGCGGTATTGGCAAACGGCAGCTGCACCGCAATCCCGCAAGCATAGGCAATGATCGCGTGGTGGTTGAAGCGGCCATAGATGCCGCCGTCGGCACTGAAGATAGACGCGATGTCGTACTGGCCCTTCTTGATCAGGTAGAAGTCGATCAGGTTGATCGAGGCCCACGGCACCAGCACCAGCAACAGCGCCAGAATCAGGCCGATGAACTGGCCGATGAAGTCCGCCGATGCATTCAGCGCCACCAGGCCACAGCCCAGCAGAATTACCGAGGCCAGGGCCACCCGCACCTTGATGCTCGGCGTCCACTTGGCGAAGAAGGTCTGGATGGCCGTGACGATCGACAGCACCGCGCCATACAGGTTGAGCGCGTTGTGGCTGATGATGTTGAGCAGGAACAGCACCATCAGGATCGGCCCCAGCCAGCCGGTGGCTTGCTTGACCGCGTCCATCGCGTCGGTGCCTTCTGGCACGCACAGCACCGCCACTGCACCAAAGCTGAAGCACAGGATGGTGCCCAGGGTGGCGCCGAAGTAGGTCGCCCAGAACGGCTTGGCAATGCCCACTTCCTTCGGCAGGTAGCGCGAGTAGTCCGAGGTGTACGGCGAGAAGCTGATCTGCCAGATCGTGCCCAGCGACACGGTGGCGATGAAGCCGGACAGGTTGAACGCCCCACGGCTGAAGAAATCAGCCGGCAGCTCCTGGACGAACATCATGATGAAACCGGCCAGCAGCGCCGAGCCCATGACCCAGGTACCGATGCGGTTGAGGATATGGATGAAGCGGTAGCCGATCACGCCGATGGCCGTCGCGCTGAGGGCGCCGATGACGATGGCACCGGGCATCGGCACGCTCGGGGCGATGCCGTGGATGGTCTTGCCCGCCAGCACGATATTGGAAATGAAGAAGCCGACGTAGATCAGCGCCGTGAAGAACACGATCAGCAACGCACCATAACGGCCAAACTGCCCGCGGCTCTGGACCATCTGCGGAATGCCCAACTGCGGTCCCTGCGCAGAAGCCAGCGCGATGACCACGCCCCCGGCAAGATGGCCAAGCACGATGGCGACCAGGCCCCACAACAGGTTCAGGTGGAACACCTGGACCACCATGGCGCCGGTGACGATGGGCAGTGGCGCAATGTTGGTGCTGAACCAGAGGGTGAACAGGTCGCGCGCCTTCCCATGGCGCTCGGCAGGTGGAACGTAATCGACCGTGTGATTCTCGACAAACTGGTGTTGCGATGACGGTTGGGACATGGTTTTCAGCTCGAAAGGTCGTTTTTATCGTTGTAAGGAAACCGCGTCTAGGCGGCCTCTCAGCTGCGGACCATATTATGGTATTCCAAACTTTTGACAACACTGATTCGGTCTAAAAATCTTTAACTGATCCGGTTCAGCAGCCGCGCCCAGGCCGTCTCGCTTTCGCCAAACCCCCTATTCACGCGGCTTTGCGCCATTCATCGCGAATTTTGTGCGCTAGAAAATTCCGCTTGCAAATCGAGTATTACGGTATACCATCAGACACATCAACGATAAAAAGCGGCCCACCGCTACCCCTTTCGAGGAACACGCCATGATCGACGCAACCGTCTATAAGAACGTCCTGGGCTCCTTCCCCTCAGGCGTCACCGTCATCACCACCCTGGACGACGACGGCTCGATCGTCGGCCTCACCGCCAGCGCCTTCTCTTCGTTATCGATGGACCCGCCGCTGGTGCTGTTCTGCCCCAACTACAGCTCCGACTCCTACCCTGTGCTGATCAAGCAAAAGCGCTTCGCCATTCACCTGCTGTCCGGTGAACAGCAAGCCGAAGCCTATGCCTTCGCGAAAAAGGGCAAGGACAAGGCCACCGGCATCGAGTGGACCCTCAGCGCCCTGGGCAACCCGTTGCTGGCCAATGCCACCGCCATTATCGAATGCGAACTGTGGCGTGAATACGAAGGTGGCGACCACGCCATCATGGTCGGCAAAGTGCACAACCTCATCGTCCCCGAGCAAGCCCCGCAGCCGATGATCTACTGCCGCGGCAAGATGGCCAGCCTGCCCGCCTTCGCCTGAAGCACCTAGCCTTATTACTGACGCCTGGTGCGCCAGGCGAGACTTTCAAGCTCCGAGGAAAGCCCCATGAAATTTTCGTTGTTCGTACACATGGAACGTTGGGATGAACAGGTCAGCCATCGCCAGCTGTTCGAAGACCTGACCGAACTGACCCTGATGGCCGAGCACGGCGGTTTCAGCACCGTGTGGATCGGCGAACACCACGCCATGGAATACACCATCTCGCCTAGCCCGATGCCGCTGCTGGCCTACCTCGCTGCGCGCACCGAGAAGATTCGCCTGGGCGCCGGCACCATCATCGCGCCGTTCTGGAACCCGATCCGCGTGGCTGGCGAATGCGCCCTGCTCGACGTGATCAGCAACGGCCGCATGGAAGTGGGCCTGGCCCGTGGCGCCTACCAGTTCGAGTTCGATCGCATGGCCAATGGCATGCCCGCCACCGACGGCGGCAAGGCCCTGCGCGAAATGGTGCCGGTGGTGCGCAAGCTGTGGGAAGGCGACTACGCCCACGACGGCGAGGTGTACAAGTTCCCCACCTCCACCAGCGTACCGAAACCTTTCAACGCCGAACCGCCGATGTGGATCGCCGCCCGCGACCCGGACTCGCACAACTTCGCCGTGGCCAACGGCTGCAACGTCATGGTCACCCCGTTGATGAAGGGTGATGAAGAAGTGCTGGACCTGCGCAACAAGTTCCAGGCGGCCCTGGACAACAACCCGGATGTGCCACGCCCGCAACTGATGGTGCTGCGCCACACCCACGTGCACAGCCCATCCGACCCTGAAGGCTGGAAGGTCGGCGCCCAGGCCATTTCGCGCTTCTACCGCACCTTCGATGCCTGGTTCGGCAACAAGACCGTACCGGTCAATGGCTTCCTTGCGCCAAGCCCGGAGTCGAAGTTTGCCGAAGTGCCGGCGTTCCAGCTGGAGAACATCCGCAAGAACACCATGATCGGTACACCCGAAGAGATCATCGCGCGCATCAAGTACTACCAGGAACTGGGCGTCGACGAGTTCAGTTTCTGGTGCGACAACAGCCTGCCCCACGCCGAGAAGAAGAAGTCGCTCGAGCTGTTCATCAACGAAGTGGTGCCGGCATTCGCCTGAATTCCCTTTGCCTGAAGTAGTTGCGGGATCAGCCCGCTCCCGGGGGTCCTCGTGGCCCTCGCGAGCGGGCATTTTTTTGAGTTTTAGGCCGGTACAGATGCCGCGCAAATCAAGGGATCAAGACGCCTTTCGTCCCCCGGCAAGAGATTTTTCCAGCCCCCTCTTGCACAACAAATATTATGGTATACCATCAGACAACAAGAGCTGATAACCCTCACCAGGAGCCACCCATGAGTTTCGAAATCCGCAAGATCGTCACCTACTCCGAAGAGACCCGCATCGAAGGCGGCAAGGCCACCGACAAACCGGTGACCATGGTCGGCCTGGCTGTGGTGATCAAAAACCCATGGGCAGGTCGCGGTTTTGTTGAAGATCTGAAGCCGGAAATCCGCGCCAATTGCTCCGAGCTGGGTGCGCTGATGGTCGAGCGCCTGATTGCCGCCATCGGCGGTGCCGACAAGATCGAAGCCTACGGTAAAGCCGCAGTGGTCGGCGCCGACGGCGAAATCGAGCACGCCTCTGCCGTGATCCACACCCTGCGCTTTGGCAACCACTACCGCGAAGCGGTGCAGGCCAAGAGCTACCTGAGCTTCACCAACAAGCGCGGCGGCCCAGGCACCTCGATCCAGATCCCGATGATGCAGAAGGACGACGAAGGCCTGCGTTCGCACTACATCACCCTGGAAATGCAGATCGAAGACGCCCCACGTGCCGACGAAATCGTCGTGGTCCTGGGCGCCGCCGACGGTGGCCGTCTGCACCCGCGCATCGGTAACCGCTACATCGACCTGGAAGAACTGGCTGCCGAAAAAGCCAACGCTCAATAACAACAACCAAGACGGGCCGGGGCGTGGCGTGCTTACCCGCCGCGCCCGACCTTCAAGGAGCGCCCTCCATGATTCAGCCTGTCGCTGAACGCACACCGGCCGGGACCAGTTACCTGGTTCAAGGCCAGGGCCAGGCTGTGGTACTGATCCACGGCGTGGGCCTTAACAAAGAAATGTGGGGTGGTCAGTTCGTTGGCCTGGCCAACGACTACCGCGTCATCGCCTATGACATGCTCGGCCACGGCCAGAGCGCGCTGCCAGCCGCCGACACCAGCCTGGAAGGCTACGCCGCCCAACTCGCCGAGCTGCTCGACCACCTGCAGATTGCCCAGGCAACCGTCATCGGCTTCTCCATGGGCGGCCTGGTAGCCCGCGCCTTCGCCCTCGCCTACCCGCAACGGCTGGCGGCGCTGGTGGTGCTCAACAGTGTGTTCAACCGCACCCCCGAGCAAAGTGCCGGGGTAATCGCCCGCGCCGCCCAGGCTGCAGAACTGGGCCCCGACGCCAACGTCGACGCCGCCCTCGACCGCTGGTTCAGCCGCGAATACAAGGCCGCCAACCCGGCCCAGGTCGCCGCCATTCGCCAGGTACTGGCGAGCAACGACCCGCAGGGCTACCACACCACCTATTCGCTGTTCGCCACCCAGGACATGTACCGCGCCAGCGACCTGGGCAGTATCCAGGTGCCGACACTGATCGCCACCGGCGAACTCGACTCGGGCTCCACCCCGGCCATGACCCGCCAGCTTGCCGCCAGCATTCCGGGCGCGCACAGCGTGGTCCTCGCCGAGCAACGGCATATGATGCCGGTGGAAGCACCGCGTGAAGTCAACAAGATGCTGTTGGACTTCCTCAAGCAAGCCCGCACCCTCACCGAATCCGCCAAGGGGATTGTTGCATGACCCTCGTACGTTTCCAGATGTGCATCGACGGCCAATGGCTCGATGCCCAGAGCGGCAAGACCTTCGACAGCCTCAACCCGGCCACCGCCCGGGCCTGGGCGCAACTGCCCGACGCCGACGAAGCCGATGTGGAACTGGCCGTGCAGGCCGCCCAGCGCGCGTTCGACAGCAAAGCCTGGCGCAGCATCACCGCCACCGCGCGCGGCAAGCTGCTGCGCCGCCTGGGTGACCTGATCGCCGAGAACAAGGAGCACCTGGCCCAGCTGGAAAGCCGTGACAACGGCAAGCTGATCCGCGAAACCCGCGGCCAGGTCGGCTACCTGCCAGAGTTCTTCCACTACACCGCAGGCCTTGCCGACAAGCTCGAAGGCGGCACCTTGCCGCTGGACAAGCCGGACCTGTTCGCCTACACCGTGCACGAGCCGATCGGCGTGGTCGCCGGGATCATCCCGTGGAACAGCCCGCTGTACCTGACCGCAATCAAGCTGGCCCCGGCCCTGGCCGCCGGCAACACCATCGTGCTCAAGCCGTCCGAACATGCCTCGGCGACCATCCTCGAACTGGCCCGCCTGGCCCATGAGGCCGGCTTCCCGCCGGGCGTGGTCAACGTGGTCACCGGCTACGGCCCAAGCACCGGCGCGGCGCTGACCCGTCACCCGTTGGTGCGCAAGATCGCCTTCACCGGCGGCGCCGCCACCGCCCGCCACGTGGTGCGCAGCAGCGCCGAGAACTTCGCCAAGCTGTCGCTGGAGCTGGGCGGCAAGTCGCCGAACATCATCTTTGCCGACGCCGACCTGGACAGCGCCATCAACGGCGCCGTGGCCGGCATCTATGCCGCCTCCGGGCAAAGCTGCGTGGCCGGTTCGCGCCTGCTGGTGCAGGACGAGATCTTCGACGAATTCGTCGCCCGCCTGGTCGAGCGTGCCAAGCGCATCCGCATCGGCAACCCGCAGGACGAGGCCAGTGAAATGGGCCCGATGGCCACCGCCCAGCAACTGGCCGTGGTCGAAGGCCTGGTCGCCGCAGCCAAGGCTGAAGGCGCCAAGCTGCACCTGGGCGGCAAGCGTGCCGAGGTCGAGGGTGACGGCTGGTTCTACGAGCCGACCCTGTTCGAGTGCGACAGCAACGCCATGACCATCATGCAGGAAGAGGTGTTCGGCCCGGTGGCTGCGGTCATCCGCTTCAAGACCGAGGAAGAAGCCCTGGAAATCGCCAACGACTCGCAGTTCGGCCTCGCCGCCGGCATCTGGACCCGCGACCTGGGCCGCGCCCACCGCCTGGCCCGCGACGTGCGCTCGGGCATCATCTGGGTCAACACCTACCGCGCGGTATCGGCCATGGCGCCGATCGGCGGCTTCAAGAACAGCGGCTACGGCCGTGAAAGCGGCATCGATTCGGTGCTGGCCTATACCGAGCTGAAGACCGTGTGGATCAACCTGTCCACCGCGCCCATGCCCGACCCGTTTGTGATGCGTTGAGAGGTAGCACGAGATGATCGAACCAGGCATCTACAAAGACGTGATGGGCTCGTTCCCGTCCGGCGTTACGGTGGTCACCACCCTGGACGCCGACGGCGGCATCGTCGGCATCACCGCCAGCGCGTTCAGCGCGCTGTCGATCGAGCCGGCGCTGGTGCTGTTCTGCCCCAACTACGCCTCCGACACCTACCCGATCCTGCGTGACAGCAAACAGTTCGCCATTCACCTGCTGTCTGCCGACCAGACTGCCGAGGCTTATGCGTTTGCCGGCAAGGGCAAGGAGAAAGCCAAAGGCATCGACTGGCACCTGAGCGAGTTGGGCAACCCGTTGCTGGCCAAGGCCACGGCGATCATCGAGTGCGAACTGTGGCGCGAGTACGACGGCGGTGACCACGCGATCATCGTTGGCGCGGTGAAGAACCTGGTGCTGCCGGCTGCGCCGGTGACGCCGATGGTTTATCACCGGGGCAAGCTGGGCGCCCTGCCGCCACTTGGCTGACAGACACCGACCGTCCTGCTTTTAGGGGCCGCGCTATCGCCTCACCCTCGGTAGCGGCCCCTGTTTTCTTCCGGAGTACAGTGCATGAGCAACGAAAAGTACGAGAAAGGCCTGCAGATCCGCACCCAGGTGCTGGGCGAGGAGTACGTCAACCGTTCCATCCAGAACGCCGACGAGTTCACCAAACCGCTGCAGGAGCTGGTCACCGAGTACTGCTGGGGCCATGTCTGGGGCCGCGATGGCTTGTCGCTCAAAGAGCGCAGCATGATAAACTTGGCCATGATTTCCGCGCTCAACCGGCCCCACGAACTCAAGCTGCATATCCGCGGCGCATTGCGTAATGGGCTGAGCCGTGAACAGATTCGCGAGATCCTGCTCCAGGTCGGCATTTATTGCGGCGTACCCGCGGCGGTGGACAGTTTCCGCCTGGCCCGCGAAGCGTTCGCCGAAGCCGATGCGGAGTCAACCCGTTAACAACGGGCTGTTCGAACCACTGCAAGGAGTGCCAAGGTTCCAGGCACTCCGCGATGTTGGCGCAACAGCCTCATAAAGAGCGCACCTGATGAAACGCCAGCCACTCGACGACAGCTTCAAGGTCAACCGCAACCCCGTTACCCTGCGCGAAATCGTGCTCGACAAGCTGCGCGCCGCGATCATGAACTTCCATCTGCTGCCGGGTGACCGCCTGGTAGAACGCGACCTCTGCGACCGCCTCGGGGTCAGCCGTACCTCGGTGCGTGAAGCGCTGCGCCACCTGGAATCCGAAGGCCTGGTCGAATTCGCCGATGCCAAAGGCCCGCGCGTGGCAATCATTACCCTGGAAGATGCCCGCGATATCTACGAGCTGCGCTGCGTGCTCGAAGGCCTGATCGTCCAGCTGTTCACGCTCAATGCCAAGGCCAAGGACATCCGCGCCCTGGAACGCGCGCTGGAGGTCAACCGCGAAGCGCTGGAAGAAGGCGAGCTGCAACAGGTGCTCGACTCGGTGCAAGGCTTCTACGACGTGCTGCTGGAAGGCTCCGGCAACCAGGTCGCCGCCCAGCAGCTGCGCCAGTTGCAGGCACGCATCAGCTACCTGCGTGCCACCTCGGTCTCGCAAGAGAACCGCCGGGGTGCCAGCAACCGGGAGATGGAAAAGATCGTCGAGGCGATCAAGGGCGGCGACCCGCTGGTCGCCCACCAGGCCTCGGTCGATCACGTCCGCGCTGCCGCCAAGGTAGCCCTGGACTACCTGCGCCAGAAGCAGGATGACAACACCAAGGTGCGCGACATGGTCGAGCCCCTGGCCCTCAAAGAGCCCCGTATAGAACCCCGCATAGGCCGCTGACCATGCCCAACGCCCCGCGCTACTGCCCGCACTGCACCACGGAACTGGCTCGGGGCGTTCCCACAGGCGACACCCACGAACGCCTGCGCTGCACCGCCTGCGGCTACATCCATTACATCAACCCGAAGATCATCGCCGGCTGCATCATCGAGCGCGATGGCAAGTACCTGTTGTGCCAGCGCGCCATCCCGCCGCGCCCTGGCACCTGGACCTTGCCTGCAGGCTTCATGGAAGCGGGCGAAACCACCGAGCAGGCGGCGTTGCGCGAAGTGTGGGAAGAAAGCGGCGTGCACGCCGAAATCGTCTCGCCCTATTCGATCTTCAGCGTGGCCAAGATCAGCGAGGTGTACATCATCTTCCGCGCCATCGCCACCCAGGAGACCGGGCAGTTCGGGCCGGAGACCCTGGCCTACAAGTTCTTCGAACCGGGGGAAATCCCCTGGGACGAAATCTACTACCCGGCGATCCGGCAGATTCTCGAGCGCTACATTCTTGAGCGCCAGGCGGGGGTCTACGGCATCTACATGGGCAACGACGATACCGGCAAGGTGCACTTCATTCGCTGAGCCTGGTCCGGCCTTTTCGCGGGGCAAGCCCGCTCCCACAGGCCACCTTTGAATCCGAATGCAGAGGGGCACCTGTGGGAGCGGGCTTGCCCCGCGAAAAGGCCGGACCAGGCGACATAAAGGCCTCGCCAATTGGCCATTCTCGGTGCACCCTTATGCTCCCAGGCGTAAGGATCGGCAGAGCACATGGCGAAATGGCTAGATGGCGGCGGGCTGATGGCCGAACACATCCGCCAGCATGATTGGCACAGCACCCCACTTGGCCCGCTGCAGGCATGGCCCAGTGCACTCAAGACGACGGTGGCCCTGTGCCTGGGCTCGCGGTTCCCGCAGGCAGTGCTGTGGGGCAATGACCTGATTACCCTGTACAACGACGCCTTCGCCGAGATTCTCGGCAGCAAGCCTCAGGCCCTGGGCCGCCCGTTCAGCGAGGTGTGGCAGGAAGCCTGGGGCGAGATCGGCGCCATGGCCGGTCGCGCCATGGCCGGTGAAGCGGTGTTCATCGAAGACTTCCCGCTGGTCATCGACCGCAACGGTGGCCCCGAGCGCGCCTATTTCACCTTCTGCTACAGCCCCATCCGTGGCGAGGACGGCAGCGTGCTGGGCATGCTCGACACGGTGACCGAAACTACCACCAGCGTGGTCAACAGCCAGCGCCTCAACTTCCTCGACGGCCTGGGCCGGGAGGTGGCCAACGCCACCGACCCCGAGCGGATCATGGCCATCACCACGCGCATGCTGGTTGAGCACCTGCAGCTTTCCAGCTGCGCCTACGCGGTCATGGATGCCGACCAGGATGGCTTCAACATCTGTGGCGACGCCGTGGTAGCCGGTTCACCACGGCTGATCGGCCAATACCGCCTGGCCGACTTCGGCCGCCTGGCAGTCAGCCAATTGCGCGCTGGCGAGCCGCTGGTGATCAACGACAACCTCAGCGAACTGGCCGCCGAAGAAGCGGCGACCTTCCAGGCCATCGGCATCACCGCGACCATCTGCATGCCGCTGATCAAGGACGGCCGCCTGACCGCACTGATGGCCATCCACGACAAGGCGCCCCGGGTGTGGACCGGCTACGAGCTGCGCTTGATCGGCGAGGTGACCGAGCGCTGCTGGTCGCATATCCAGCGGGTCCAGGCCCATGCCGAAGTGCGCGAGGCAATGGCGGCGCTGGAGGCACTCAATGCCACGCTGGAACAGCGCGTCGACCAACGCACCAGCCAACTGCTGCACACCGAAGCCGTGTTGCGCCAGGCGCAAAAGCTCGAAGCCATCGGCCAGCTCACCGGTGGCGTGGCGCACGACTTCAACAACCTGCTGACCATCATTCGCTCGTCGCTGCACTTCCTGCAGCGCCCCGACCTTGAGCAAAGCCGTCGCGAACGCTACATGAAAACCATGGCCGACACCGTCGACCGCGGCGCCAAACTGACCGGCCAGTTGCTCGCCTTCGCCCGCCGGCAGGCATTGAGCCCGCAAGTGTTCGAGGCCGGGCCCCGCCTGGAGGCCATGGCCGAGATGCTCGATACCGCCACCGGGGCGCGTATCAAGGTGGAACTGCAACTGCCAGACGCGCCTTGCCATATCCGCGCCGACCTCAGCCAGCTGGAAACGGCGGTGATCAACCTGATGCTCAACGGCCGCGATGCCATGGCCGGCCAAGGCACCTTGCGCCTGCGCCTGTTGGCCGATCAGCACATGCCGGCGCTACGGGGCCAGCCGGCGCCGGCGGGCACCTTTGCGGCCATTTCGGTGGTGGACAGCGGCGTCGGCATTGCCGCGCAGTTGCTCGATCGCATTTTCGACCCCTTCTTCACCACCAAGGCGCCCGGTGAAGGGACCGGGCTTGGCCTGTCCCAGGTGTTCGGTTTCGCCAAGCAGTCCGGTGGCGATGTAGCCGTGGTCAGCGTCGAGGGCGAAGGCACAACGTTCACCCTGTACCTGCCGCAAGAGGCCCCGCCTGCCGAACCGGCCGACGTCACCGCCGCCCCCACCCAACCCGAGGTCGGCAAGGCGCGAGGGCGGATACTGGTGGTGGAGGACAACCCCGATCTCTGCACGTTCACCGCGCAGATCCTTGAGGACCACGGCTACCGGATCAGTTGGGCAAACTCGGCGGAAGAGGCGCTGGCACAGCTGGCCGGCCCGGCGGGCGATTTCGATGCCGTGTTTTCCGATGTGCTCATGCCCGGCATGGGAGGCTTGGCGCTGGCCCGCGAACTGCGGCGCCAACGCCCGCAACTGCCGGTGATCCTCACCTCGGGCTACAGCGATGCGATTGCCGAAGGCGGCCACCAGGGCTTTGCCTTCCTGGCCAAGCCGTACTCGGCCGAGCAGGTGTGCCAGATGCTGGCCAAGGTGCTGGGCAGCTGAGCAGCGGCTAACGCGGGGCGGCAAGCAACCGCGCCACACTCTGCGCCAGCTCGGCGCGCCGGTACGGCTTGCGCAACACCTCGAAGCCCTTGAGCTCGCGGGGTGTAAGGTTGGCATAGCCGGTGATGATCAACACCGGCAGGTCAGCCTGGCGCTCGCGCATCTGTTGGGCAAAACGCACCCCGGTCATGTCGGCCATGACGTGGTCAGTCACCAGCACGTCCGGCTGCCAGCCCTGCTCCACCTGCTGCATCGCTGCTGCGGCACTGCTCGCTTCGCACACCTCGTAACCCAGGTCGCGCAACTGCAAGGCCGTGGCATGGCGCACGATCTCCTCATCATCCACCAACAGAATTCGGCTGGCGTGGTCGGCCAGGGGCGCCTCTGCACTGTCACTGTCACGGCCAACTGCGGTGACATCGCTGATCGGCAACCACAGCGTGGCCACAGTCCCCTCCCCCTGCTGCGAGCGAATCGCGAAGCCACCACCCGACTGCACCGCCAGCCCCTGCACCATCGGCAAGCCAAGGCCGGTGCCTTTGCCCACGCCCTTGGTGGAATAGAATGGCTCGACGCAGCGGCGCAGCTGCTCATCGCTCATGCCGCTGCCACTGTCGCGAACCTGCAGCCAGACCAACGGCGCGCCCGCAGTGCCTGCCGGGTGCGGTGGGCCGTCGGCATCGAGCCCGGCGACGATGCTCAGGGCACCGCCGCCGGCCATGGCGTCGCGGGCATTGACCACCAGGTTGAGCAGCGCCAGCTCCAGTTGATGCGGATCGACCAGCACGGCGGGCAGCAACGGGTCGACTTGCACCTGCACGGCAATGGTCGGCCCAAGCGAGCGCGCCATAAGTTCGCGCATGTCCTCCACCAAGGCAGCCAGCGACACGGCTTGTGGCTTGAGGGTTTGTCGACGGGCGAAACTCAGCAAGCGCCCCACCAGATTGCGCGCCCGCTCGGCGGCCTGCAGGCCACCGTCGATCAAGCGGGGAGCTCGCTCGGATTGCGGGTGCCGACGCATCAATTCGAAGGAGGCGATAATTGGCGTGAGCATATTGTTGAGGTCATGGGCGATGCCACCGGTCAACTGGCCGATCATCTCCAGCTTGTGCGCTTCATGCAGTTGCAGAATCGCCGCCTCACGCTCGGCCAGCACGGCCGCGACGCGCTCCTCCAGGCTTTCGTTGAGCAGGTGCAGGGCACGCTCTGCACGGGCATGGGTAATGGCCGCCCAGGCTTGCTTGGCGGCATCCTCGACCAGTTGGCACTCGTCTTCGAAGCAGTGATGTGGCGTGTGAAAGTGCACGGCAAGCATGGCTTCCAGGCGGCCGGCGCGCAGCACCGGCACATGCAGCGTGCTACACAAGCCGCTCAGCGGCGCCGATGCGCTGTCATAAGCCTGCTGTACCACCTTGCCCGCCACCAACTGCTCACGCAGCGAGGCCCCGTAGGTGGCGTAGCGGTGCTGGCCGACCCTCGAAGGCAGGCCGTCAGCCCAGTCATGCGCAACCTTGTAACCTGCGCCGTCGCCCAGGTCCTCGCCGAAACACACCTGCGTCGCCCCCAGGTGCTGGGCGAGGCGTGCCACCACATAGGCCTCGATACGCTCCGCTTCACCCAGCCCAGGCAAGGTGCGGCCCAGCTCCAGCAAAAACGCCTGGCGCTGTTGGAAACGAACCCGTTCGGTGGTTTCAGTCACGAGGCACAACACCCCGCCAACGCTGCCATCGGCTTCGCGCACGGCGGAATAGGAGACATCGAAGTACACGGTCTCACCCAGACCGCGACGCTCTATATAGAATGGGCGGTCCTTGGCTGAAAACGTCTGGCCGGTCTCACGCACGCCACGCAGCAGCGGCTCAAGGTCGTCCCACAGCTCACGCCAGTTGTCCTCAGCCGGGCGCCCCAGTGCCTGGGGATGCTTGGTACCAATGGTCGGTGCATAGGCATCGTTGTAGAGCGCTACGTAAGTTTCGCCCCAGAACAGCACGAACTGCGCCTGGGCCGGCAGCAATGTAGCCATTACCGCCTGCAGGTGGGGCGACCAGTGCTCGGGAGGGCCGAGCGGCGAACTGCTCCAGTCCATCGACTGCAGCAGGCCACCGATGGTGCCGCCGTTGAGCAGAAAATGCAGTGGCGGAGTGTGCGCATCGCGTTGCTGTAACAGGTTCATGTCTGGGAAGCCCCGGGCACCTTGCTATCCATCTTACGATAGGAGCGTTGCAATCAACGGTTCGTTCCACAGAAATCAGCGGTTGTTCAGCGGCGCCCTTCGGCCAGCATGCGCAGGGCCAGGCCGGCCAGTACGGTGCCCATCAGCCAGCGCTGAACCTGCTGCCACACGGGCCGGCCGCCGAGAAACACGGCGATGGAACCGGCCATCACGGCGATCAGCGCATTGACCGATACGCTGATGGCGATTTGCGTGCAGCCCAGCACCAGCGACTGCACCAGTACACTGCCGTGACCGGGCTCGATGAACTGCGGCATCAGCGACAGGTACATGACCGCGATCTTGGGGTTCAGCAGGCTGGTGGCAAAACCCATGGTGAACAGCCGCCGCGGGCTGTCGGCAGGCAGTTCACGTACCTGAAATGGCGAGCTACCGCCGGGCCGCAGCGCCTGCCAGGCCAGGTACAGCAAGTACAGTGCGCCACCGATGCGCAGCACGTCATAGGCAAACGGCACCGCCATCACCAGCGCGGTGATACCCAGCGCCGCGCAGAGCATATAGATGACGAAGCCCAGGGCCACGCCGCCAAGGGATATCAAGCCGGCGTTACGGCCTTGGCAGATCGAACGAGAAATCAGGTAGATCATGTTCGGCCCGGGCGTCAGCACCATGCCCAGGCAGATCAGCGCGAATGTCAGCAGTTGGGCGGTTTCGGGCATGGGGCACATCCTGGCTGTGCGAAGAGAAGCGGCAAGTGTATCCGAGCCACGTCAGCGCCGGTAGATTCAGCCCAACTGCCCGGCAATCAGCCCCAGGGCCACCGCGATCATGGCAAGGCCCGATACCCGCCCGACCATCTTCGCTGCCCCAGGCCGGGTACTCAGTACGGCCTTGGCGCCATAGCCCACCAGCGAATAGATCACCAGCGAGCTGCACAGGTGCACCAGCCCGAGCAACAGGATCTGCAGCGGCACGGGCCAGCTGGAGTGTGGGTCGGTGAATTGCGGCAACAGGGCAAGAAACAGCAGGAACACCTTCGGGTTCAGCCCACTCACGCAAAAGCCCTTCAATGCCCAGCGCGAACCGGAGTCCCCCACGCCGTCCTGCCCCGCCTGCGGCACACCCGGGCTCAGCAGCAGGTTGCCGCCCAGCCACAGCAAGTAGGTACAGCCCGCCAGCGTCAGCAACATCAGCGCCAGCGGGTGCCCAGCGAGCAGGCTGCCCACGCCAGCAGCCACCACCAGGGTTGCCAGGAAGTGCCCCGACAACATGCCTGCCACCGCAGGCATCACCCAGCGCCCGCGCATGCCCGCGGAGATGGCATACGCCCAGTCCGCCCCTGGGGTGATCACGAACAGCAACGACACGGCCCAGAACGCCGTCAGCACACTGATTGCCACTTGAATCTTCCTTAGTGTTGTCTTGGTGTGCAGAAAGATTACGGATTCCGTCGGGGCATTTTCTTTCGTATATTCCCAACCAACATATAAATACTGGAAGATTCTTCTCAATGGACCGGACAGATCGAAAAATCCTTGCCGAGCTGCAAAAAGATGGGCGCCTGTCGGTGACCGAGCTGGCTGACCGCGTAGGGTTGAGCTTGTCGCCCTGCCATCGTCGCCTGAAGGCGCTGGAAGACGCCGGCGCCATTCTCGGGTACCACGCGCGCCTGGCACCGGCCGCGCTGGGGCTTAACTTTGCCGCGCTGGTGTTCGTCACCTTGCGCGAGGTGACGCGCCAGCCGGTGGCGGACTTCGAGGCGGCGCTAGCCGAGATCCCCCAGATCGTCGAGGCGCAGCGGTTGTTCGGTGACCCGGATTACCTGCTGCACGTGGTGGCGAAGGACCTGCCAGCGTTTCAGAAGCTGTATGACGAGCACCTGACCAGCATTCCCAATGTGAAGCGGCTGAGTTCGACATTGGTGATGAAGGAAGTGATTCAGGATCGGCTGTTACCGATGTAGTGACAATTTCTGATTATCTACCGCCTGTTCACCTGCACTGGAAACGCGCACGCCGCACCACGCCGGCTCACCTGTGCTGTTTCCCGACAGCCTGCAGCCCCCACGCTCAAGGCTTTCAGCGCGGTGGCCCGCTCCTTGCTACCACTCGTCCCTTAACCTTTTGTCAGCCTTAGGTTTTTTAAGGTTTATGGGCACATATTTACTAATTTCTCGTTATCCCGACTCCCCGCATCATCCCTCCAACAAGAACGCGTTGCCCTTCGCCGGCACGCCCCCGGGCAGTACCCCCTGCCCCACCTTGCCTTGGAGTCAGTCATGACCAGTGCAGCCAACACGGCACCCCTTATAGAAAAACACACGATCGGCTACGTGCCCCCGCAAGACCGCCATGGAAAGGTAAGGGATCTGTTCACATTGTGGTTCGGCGGCAACATCGCGCCGCTGCCCATCGTCACCGGCGCGCTGGGCGTGCAGTTGTTTCACCTGAACCTGGTGTGGGGCATCATCGCCATCCTGGTCGGCCACCTGGTCGGCGGGGTGTTGATGGCGCTGCACTCGGCCCAGGGCCCGCAGATGGGCATCCCGCAGATGATCCAGAGCCGCGCCCAGTTCGGCTCGCTCGGCGCGCTGCTGGTGGTGGTGATCGCCGGGGTGATGTACATCGGCTTCTTCGCCTCCAACATCGTCCTGGCCGGCAAGTCGCTGCATGGTGTGGTCGAGGCCGTGCCGGTACCGGTGGGTATCGTCATCGGTGCGCTGGGGTCGGGCATCATCGGCATCATCGGCTACCGCTTCATCCACGTGCTCAACCGCATCGGCACCTGGGTGCTCGGCATCGGCATCGTGGTCGGCTTCGGCTACATCTTCAGCCATGTGCAAAGCGACGACTTCCTGACCCGCGGCGGCTTCAACCTGGCCGGCTGGCTGGCCACCGTGTCGCTGGCGGCGCTGTGGCAGATTGCCTTTGCCCCTTACGTGTCGGATTACTCGCGCTACCTGCCGGCTGACGTGAAGGTCTCATCGACCTTCTGGACCACGTACCTGGGCTCGGCCCTGGGTTCGAGCCTGTCGTTCATCTTCGGCGCCGTGGCGGTGCTGGCGATCCCGGCCGGCATGGACACCATGGACGCGGTCAAGCTCGCCACCGGCACCCTCGGCCCGATCATGCTGGTGCTGTTCCTGCTCAGCGTGATCAGCCACAACGCCCTCAACCTGTACGGCGCGGTGCTGTCGATCATCACCCTGATCCAGACCTTCGCCCACCGCTGGATCCCCACCGCCAAGAGCCGCGCGGTGCTGTCGCTGATCGTGCTGACGGCTTGCAGTGTAGTAGCCGTGTTCGCCTCGAAGGACTTCATCGGCCACTTCGTCGACATGGTGCTGGTGCTGCTGGTGGTGCTGGTGCCCTGGACCGCGATCAACCTGATCGACTTCTATGTGATCCACAAGGGCGACTACGACATCCAGTCGATCTTCAAGGTCGATGGCGGCATCTACGGGCGCTACAACCCCCAGGCGCTGATTGCCTATGCGGTGGGCATCGTGGTGCAGATCCCGTTCATGAACACGCCGCTGTACGTCGGGCCGATCTCCGAGCACATCAACGGCGCCGACCTGTCGTGGGTGGTCGGGCTGCTGGTCACCTCGCCGCTGTACGGGTGGCTGGCGAGCCGCGACAGTGCCTATCGTCGTCGGCAGACCAGTGCCAAGCTGGCGGTGGGCGTGTGATCGCCCGCTGAGCCAACCGGCATCACCTGCAGCCGGCCCGTGGCGACACGGGCCGGCTTGTTTCTGACCCCCGCACGGCGTTTTTAGCCGCCCCGCCATTTTTCCAGCAGGATCGACACGAACTTTTCTGCAGCCGGCGACAGCGAAGCCCCGCGCCGATAGACCAGGCCCAGAGTGCGCGTCACCTGTGGGTCGGTCAGGGGCACGCTGACCAGGGTCGGGTGGTCCGCTGCCGGCATGGCCAGGCTGGGCATCGCAGACACACCAAGCCCTGCCTCGACCATGCCGAGCGAAGTGGACAGGTGCTGCACCTCATAAAACCATTTGGGCCGTATGTTGAGCCCCGACAAGGCGTGGTCCAGCAGCATGCGGTTACCACTCAGGCGCCCCACGCCGATCAGGCGGTGGTCAGCCAGCTGCGTCCAAGTCACCGATTCGCGGCTTGCCAGTTCATGATCGCGGCGGCAGGCCAGCACGAAATGCTCGTTGACCAGCGGCACAAACTCGATGTCCGGGTGCTGGCCACTCATCATGTTGATGCCGAAATCGGCCTCGCCGCGCAAGACCGCTTCAAGGCCATCGTTGGCGCTGAGGTCGAGCAGGCGGATGCGGATTTTCGGGTATTGCTCGTTGTACTGGCGAATCACGGTGGGCAGGAAGTAGAACGCCGCCGTCGGGATGCACGCCAGGGTGACTTGTCCGGTCTGGCGCTCGGCCAGTTCGCGAATACTCAGGATCGAGTCTTCGAAATCATCGAGCAGGCGCCGCGCCTTGGGCAGGAAATCACGGCCGACACTGGTCAGGCCAACCCGACGCGTGGTGCGTTCGAGCAAAGGCGTGCCCAGGCCCTCTTCCAGCTTCTTGATCCGCCGGCTGAGTGCTGGCTGGGAAAGGTGCAGGGCCTCAGCTGCTTCATGAAAGCTGCCGAGTTCGGCGATTTTCACGAAAGAACGGATATCTTGCAGCTCATATTCCACAGGTTTGGCTCCACGTCATAGCGTCGGCAATTATTCAACTGCATGCATCAATCGCTACGATATTTGCATTGGATTGATTTATCAACGCCTGTCACTCTTTCTCTCAACACATCAATGATGCCAATTGATCAACGAGAGTCAGTAGTCATGCAACGAATCCCTTGTGTGCTCATGCGCGGCGGTACCTCCAAAGGCCCTTTCTTCCATGCCTGGGACCTGCCGGCCAATGTGGTGGAACGCGACGAAGTACTGATCAGCCTGATGGGGTCTGGCCATGAGCTGGAAATCGACGGCATCGGTGGTGGCAGCCCGCAAACCAGCAAGGTGGCGATCGTCAGCCCCTCGCTGCACCCTGACGCCGACGTCGATTACCTGTTCGTGCAGGTCATGGTCGCCGAGCGACGCGTCGACACCGCGCCTAACTGCGGCAACATGTTGTGTGCGGTCGGCCCATTTGCCATCGAACAGGGGCTGGTGAAAGCCCAAGGCGACAAAACCCTGGTGCGCATTCGCAACCTCAATACCCAGACCTTCGTCACCTCGCTGGTGCAAACCCCTGGCGGCACCGTCAAGTACGAAGGCCGCACCGCTATCGACGGCGTACCCGGCACGGCCGCGCCGATCCACCTGACCTTCCTTGATGCGGTCGGCAGCAAGACTGGAAAACTGTTCCCCACCGGGCAGGCCCGCGATGTGTTCGATGGCACGGCCGTCACCTGCATCGACATGGCCATGCCGCTGATGATCATCGAAGCCAGCCAGCTGGGCCTGGCCGGTAACGAGCGCCCTGCCGCCCTGGATGCCGACAGCGCACTGCTCGAGCGCCTGGAAGCCCTGCGGTTGCAAGCGGGCCGGGCCATGGGCCTGGGTGATGTGCGTGGCATGGTGATCCCGAAACCGGTGGTGGTGTCGCCGCCAACCAGCGACGGCACGCTGCAGGTGCGCTACTTCATGCCGCACAACTGCCACCGTGCGCTGGCGATCACTGGCGCGATTGGCCTGGCCACGGCCTGCGTGACCCCCGGCACCGTGACCGCCCAACTGTTGGGCGAGCACGCCCTGCAACTGTCCGAAGTACGGCTGGAGCACCCCAGCGGCGTCATCGATGTGGCCTTGAGCCGCGATGGCGGCAAGCTGCAAGCGTCGGTGATCCGCACTGCCCGCCGGCTCTTCTCAGGTTACGTGTATGCCCCGACAATGCGCCGCCTTGCCAGCTAGCGCGTACTGCACATGTTCAACCCAAAGCGCATCCGCACAATTTCAACAATGGGTGATGCCTCATGAAACTCATCAAATCGTTGTACTTTCAGATCCTCTGCGCCGTGCTGCTGGGTGTACTGGTCGGCCACCTCTGGGCCGAGCAGGCCGTGGCGCTGAAGCCGCTGGGGGATGCCTTCATCAAGCTGATCAAGATGATGATCGCGCCCGTGGTGTTCTGCACCATCGTCACCGGCATTGCCGGCATGACCGACAAGCGCTCGCTGGGGCGCCTGATGAGCAAGACGCTGCTGCTGTTCCTGGTGCTGACGGTGATCAGCCTGGTAATCGGCCTGGTGGCCGTGCATGTGTTCCAGCCTGGCGTGGGCATGAACATCGACCCTGCCACGTTGAGCACGGCGGGCCTCAGCCAGTACACCGCGTCGGCGGCCAAGCTGGGCGTGGTCGACTTCTTCATGCACATCATCCCTGACACCTTCATGGGCGCTTTCAACAAAGGTGAAGTGCTACCGGTGCTGTTCATCGCGGTGCTGTCGGGGTTTGCCCTGTCGGCCATGGGCGAACATGGCCAGCCTGTGCTGAACGTGCTGGAGTCCGCCTCGCAGATGGTGTTCCGCATCTTCGGCTACCTGATGCGCTTTGCCCCGGTCGGTGCGTTCGGCGCGCTGGCCTTTACCGTGGGCCAGTACGGCATTACCTCGCTGGGCGCCTTGGCCAAGCTGGTGATGACCCTGTACATCGCCTGCGCATTCTTTGTGCTGGTGGTACTGGGTGGCCTGTGCCGGCTGCACGGCTTCAGCTTGTGGAAGCTGTTGCGGTTCTTCCGCGAGGAGTTCCTGGTGGTACTCGGCACCTCGTCTACCGAGCCGGTATTGCCACGGATGCTGGAAAAGCTGCAGGCGCTGGGTTGCAGGAAGGGCGTGGTCGGGCTGGTGCTGCCCACGGGCTACTCCTTCAACCTCGATGGCACTGCGATCTACCTGTCGCTCGCCGCCGTATTCATCGCGCAAGCGTGCAACATCGACTTGAGCCTGGGCCAGACGCTGACCATGCTGGCGATCATGCTGTTGTCGTCCAAAGGCGCCGCCGGTGTGACGGGCAGCGGTTTCGTGGCGCTCGCTTCGACGCTGACGGTGATCCACGATATCCCACTGGCCGGCCTGGCGCTGCTGATCGGTATCGACCGCTTCATGTCAGAGGCACGCGCCCTCACCAGCCTGGCCAGCAACGCCGTGGCCACCGTGGTCATCTCGCTGTCCGAAGGTGCTTGCGACCGGCAGGTACTCAGGCAAATGCTGGCAGACGGGAAAATGCCGTCAACCGCCGTCGCCGAGCCGAACGCCCCCTGGCCGGCCGCTGAGCCTACCCGCCAAAGCTGACCCCCGCTGCACCTACGTTAACCGCACCGCCCGGCAGGCATGACGCCGGGCGGCAAGACCGCCGTTTGCCTTGCGTTCGGCCACACTGACAATAACAACAAGAGAGAAAACCATGCTGGCATTGCTGGGTTTGACCATGGTGGTGGCATTCACCTACCTGATCATGAGCAAACGCTTGTCGCCTATCGTCGCCCTGACCTTGGTGCCGATCGTGTTCGCCGTGATCGGAGGCTTCGCGCCCGACCTTGGCAAAATGATGCTCGACGGCCTGAAAATGGTCGCACCCTCGGCAGCATTGCTGCTGTTCGCCATCCTGTTCTTCGGCCTGATGATCGATGCCGGCCTGTTCGACCCGCTGATCCGCATGATCCTCAAGCGTGTCAACGGCAACCCGGTAAAGATCGCCATCGGTACCGCCCTGCTCTCGCTGCTGGTGGCGCTGGACGGCGATGGCACCACCACCTACATGATCACCTGCGCAGCCATGCTGCCGCTGTACAAACGCATCGGCATGAACCCGATGATCCTCGCCACCGTAGCCATGCTGTCGCTGAGCATCATGAGTGGCTTGAGCCCTTGGGGCGGGCCGGCGACGCGGGCGATTGCGGCACTGGGCCTGGACGCGTCCGAGTACTTCATCCCCATGCTGCCGACCATGGTCGGCGGTGCCGCCTGGGTGGTGTTCACGGCATTTCTGCTGGGGCGCGCCGAGCGCAAGCGCATCGGCAACATCCAACTGCAAGCAGGCGGCGGCAACTGCTACATCAAGGCCATTCTGGAAGAGACCCCGCACAAGCGCCCACGGCTGGCCTACGTCAACCTGGTGCTGGTGGTGGCAGTGATGATCGCCCTGGTAGCCGGGGTGATGCACGCCGCGATTCTGTTCATGATTGGTTTTGTCGCCGCGCTGATGATCAACTACCCGCAACTGAATGTGCAGAAGGAGCGGATACTGGCGCACTCCGGCAATGCCATGACCGTCGTACTGCTGGTATTTGCCGCAGGCATCTTCGCGGGCATCTTCTCCGGCACCAAGATGGTCGATGCGCTGGCGCAGACCTTGGTCGACTGGATTCCGCCATCCTGGGGCCACTGGTTCCCGCTGGTGGTGGCCATTACCAGCATGCCGCTGACCTTCGTGCTCTCCAACGATGCCTATTACTTCGGTGTGGTGCCGATCCTGGCCAATGCCGCCGCAGCGTATGGCATCGACCCGGTAGAGATCGCCCGCGCCTCGGTGCTCGGCCAGCCGGTGCACCTGATGAGCCCGCTGGTGGCCTCGACCTTGTTGCTGGTAGGCATGGTCGACCGGGATATCGGCGACTTCCAGAAAGCCACGGTCAAGTGGGCCGTGCTCACCTCGCTGGTCATTACTGCCATTGCGCTGCTGACCGGAGCGCTGTCGTTCTTCGTCTGAGTGCCCAACCCACAATAACAAGAGAGTATCCGGACCATGACCCAAGTCATTCTCCGCAGGGCTGCGTGCGGCCTGCTGCTTGCCCATGTGCCCCTGACCCACGCTGCTGGTTTCATCGAAGACAGCGCACTCAAGCTGCAATTGCGCAACGTGTACTTCAACGAGAACTTTCGCGACGAGCAAGGCCTCAGCACACGTGCTGCTACGGCAAAAAGTGAACGGGTGGAATGGGCGCAAGGGTTCTTGCTGGATTACGCATCCGGGTTCACACAAGGCACGCTAGGGGTAGGCCTGGATGCCATGGCACTGGTGGGCGTCAGGCTGGACTCGGGCCGCGGGCGCAGCGGTACCGGCTTGTTGCCGGTGCATGACGATGGCCGCGCGGCCAATGAGTTTGCCAGTGCCGGGGTCACCGCCAAGGCCCGGCTGGGCAAGACCGTGATCAAGCACGGTACGTTGCTGCCCAAGACACCGGTATTGGTGTACAACGACGCGCGCCTGCTGCCGCAGACCTACCAGGGCACCCAGCTGGTCTCCAGCGATATTGACGGGTTGACCTTGACCGGTGGCCATCTGCAGCGTTTCAAGCAGCGCGATTCGTCCGACAGCACTGGCCTGTTCGCCGATGGCTACAGCGGCGATGCATCGGCGGATTTCAGCTATGCCGGTGCCGATTACGCAGTGAGCAAAACCCTGCGATTGAGCTACTTTCGCGGCGAGCTGAACAACTTCTACCGCCAGGACTTTGCCGGCATTGCCCATGAACTGCCGCTGGCAGGGGGCGTGCTGGCCAGTGATGTGCGTTACTTCAAGAGCCGCGACGATGGCGCAGCGCAGGGTGGCCCCATTGATAACGACATGCTCAGCGGCCAGCTCAGCTATGCCCACAGCGGCCACACCGTGGGTGCGGGTTATCAGGTGCTCGATGGGGTTGCCGGGCTGCCCTACATCAGCGGCGCCACCGTGTACTCGTTCAGCAACGTCGGTATCGGCAAGTTCATTGAAGAAGACGAGAAGACCTGGATGGTCAGTTACGCCTACAACTTCGCGGCAGCCGGTGTGCCTGGGCTGACCTTCATGAGCCGCTACCTGAGCGGTGACAACGACAAGGCAGGTGATGCCGGGGCACGTGAATGGGAGCGCGACAGCGAACTGGCCTACGTCGTGCAGGCGGGCACATTCAAGGGGCTGGGAGTGAAGCTGCGCAACTACGTCTACCGCGCTGATTATTCCCGGGGACGGGACAGTAACCGGGTCTACCTGACCTATGACATCGCGCTCTGGTAGGGCCTGATTTGCAGCCATTCGCGGCACAAGGCCGCTCCCACAGGTACGGGCACTGCGCGGTCCCTGTGGGAGCGGCCTTGTGCCGCGAAAGGGCCGCATCAGTACTGCGTTTGCCCGGGCACCCAGGCGGTGCCCGCCAGTGGTACCCGAGCCATCGCCGCCGCCTCCACAGTCAACGCCACCAGGTCCTCCGGGTCGAGGTTATGCAGGTGCGACTTGCCACAGGCGCGGGCCATGGTCTGCGCCTCAAGCACCAGCACGCGCAGGTAGTTGGCCAGCCGCCGGCCGGCCTCCTCCGGGTTCAGGCGCTTGGCCAGTTCCGGGTCCTGGGTGGTGATGCCCGCCGGGTCACGGCCGTTCTGCCAGTCATCGTAAAAACCAGCCGCAGAGCCGATCGCCTTCAACTGCTCATCCAGCCGCGGGTGGTTGTCACCCAGGGCGATCAGCGCGGCGGTGCCGATGGCCACGGCGTCAGCCCCCAGGGCCATGGCCTTGGCCACGTCGGCACCGTTGCGGATACCACCCGAGACGATCAGTTGCACCTTGCGGTGCATGCCCATCTCCTGCAGCGCCTGCACCGCCTGCGGGATGGCCGGCAAGATGGGAATGCCGACATGCTCGATGAACACCTCCTGGGTCGCGGCGGTACCGCCCTGCATGCCGTCGAGCACGATCACGTCGGCGCCGGCCTTCACCGCCAGCTTGACGTCGTAGTACGGGCGGCTGGCGCCGATTTTCACGTAGATGGGTTTCTCCCAGTCTGTGATCTCGCGCAGCTCGGCAATCTTGATCGCCAGGTCGTCCGGGCCGGTCCAGTCTGGGTGGCGGCAGGCGCTGCGCTGGTCTACGCCGATCGGCAAGGTGCGCATGCCGGCCACCCGCTCGGTAACCTTCATGCCCAGCAACATGCCGCCGCCGCCCGGTTTGGCGCCCTGGCCGAGGACGATCTCGATGGCATCGGCCTTGCGCAGGTCGTCGGGGTTCATGCCATAGCGCGACGGCAGGTACTGGTACACCAGGTGCTGCGACTGGCCACGCTCTTCCGGGGTCATGCCGCCGTCGCCGGTGGTGGTACTGGTACCTGCGATGGTCGCACCCCGGCCCAATGCTTCCTTGGCATTGGCCGACAGCGCGCCGAAGCTCATGCCGGCAATGGTCACGGGGATCTTCAGGTGGATCGGCTTCTTGGCAAAACGGTTGCCGAGCACCACATCGGTGCCGCACTTTTCGCGGTAGCCTTCGAGCGGGTAGCGCGACACGCTGGCGCCCAGCAGCAGCAAGTCGTCGAAGTGCGGCACACGGCGCTTGGTGCCGCCGCCGCGGATGTCGTAGATGCCGGTTTCGGCGGCACGCTGGATTTCCTGGATGGTCAGGCGATCGAAGGTGGCCGATTCACGCAGTACCGGGGGGAATTGTTCGCTCATGGGTAGGCTCCTGGATCAGTACGCGCTGGCGTTGTCGACTTTGAAGTTGTACAGCTGACGGGCCGAGCCGTAGCGTTTGAAATCGGCGGCCTTGTGCTCCAGGCCCGCCTCGTTGAGCAACGCCTGCAGCTCTTGCAAGTGCTCGGCACGCATCTCTTTTTCGATGCAGTCCGAGCCTAGCGACTGCACCGAGCCTTTGACGTAGATGCGCACCTCGTACAGTGAGTCGCCCAGCGCATCGCCGGCATCGCCGCATACCACCAGGCGCCCGGCCTGGCCCATGAAGCAGCTCATGTGGCCGATGCTGCCGCCGACCACGATGTCCACACCCTTCATCGAAATGCCGCAGCGTGCCCCGGCATCGCCCTCGATCACCAAGAGCCCGCCGTGGGCCGTGGCGCCGGCTGCCTGCGAGGCACTGCCCTTGACCCGCACCGAGCCGGACATCATGTTCTCGGCCACCCCCACGCCGACGTTGCCGTGCACGGTGACGCTGGCCTGTTGATTCATGCCGGCGCAGTAGTAGCCGGCGTGGCCGTCGATATCCACCGACACCGGCTGGTTGATGCCCACGGCCAGGTTGTGCTTGCCGTCCGGGCGGCTGACCCGCCACTCGCGGTCCTGCACGTCGCCATGCAGGGCCTGGTTGAGTTCGCGCACCGAGGCGCTGGAAAGGTCGATCGTTTTCATGAGGTGCTCCAGTGAGTCGGTGACAGGTCAGGCGCTTTCGCGCTCCCAGACGTACAAGGTGGCCGGTGCTGGTTCCCAGACCTTGGCGTTTTCAATGCCTGGCAGGCTGGCCAGGGCCTGGTACTCGGAGGCCATGGCCACGTAGTCGTCGGTTTCGGCGAGCACCGCCGGCTTGCAGGCAATCGGGTCGCGGATCACGGCAAAGCCGTTGCGGGTGCCGATGGCGAAGGTAAAGAAGCCGTCCAGGTCTTGCAGGGCGCCATCCAGGGCCTGTGCCAGGCTGTCGCCTTGCTGCAGGCGCCAGGCCAGGTAGCCAGCCGCCACTTCGGTGTCGTTGTCGGTCTCGAAGCTGATGCCTTCGCGTTTCAGCTCCTGGCGCAGGCGGAAGTGGTTGGACAGCGAGCCGTTGTGCACCAGGCACAGGTCGACGCCGGTGGAAAACGGATGGCTGCCTTCCAGGGTCACTGCACTTTCAGTGGCCATGCGGGTGTGGCCGATGATGTGGCTGCCTTGCATGCCGGCCAGGCCGAAGCGGCTAGAGATCTCGGCCGGCAGGCCCATGCCCTTGAGGATTTCGATGCTCTGCCCGGCGCTCATGATGCGCACGTCGGCGGCCAGTTCGGCCAAGGCTGCACGGGCGGCCGCTTCGCAAGTGTGCACCTTGAGCACGGCGGCGCTGGCGTTCTGGAACCAGTCCAGCGAGCAGCCCAGGCGCCCTTCCAGTTGCCCCATCAGCGCCGCCCACGGATAGTCCACAGCGCTCGCCTGCAAGGTCAGCTTGACCCAGCCATCGGCTACTTCATCGCCATAGATGGCAAAGCCGGCGCTGTCCGGGCCACGGTCGGTCATGGCCTGCAGCATGGGTTCGAAGAGTTTGCCGAGCTGGGCTTCCAGCGCCGGCTTTTTCAGGTACAGGCCTACGATTCCACACATGGTGTTGCTCCTTACTGGGCAGTGGGCGACCGCTGTCTTGCTGGCCGCGACAAGGATGGGGGCGGTCAGAAGAACTCGGTGTAGCGCTGGATTTCCCAGTCGGAGACGTGGCGGCAATACTCCACCCACTCCATGCGCTTGAGCTTGATGAACTCGTCGACGATCTCGGCGCCGAGTACCTCGCGGAACAGCGGGTCGGCCTCCAGCGCGTCGGCGGCTTCCTTGAGCGACTGCGGCAAGGTCTTGATGCCGCGTGCGGCGATTTCTTCCAGGCTCAGGTTGTAGAGGTTCTCGTTGCACATCTGGCCAGGGTCCAGTTCACGGTCGATACCATCCAGGCCGGCGGCGATGATCGCGGCGGTGACCAGGTAGGGGTTGCAGCCGGCATCCGGCAGGCGAAACTCCAGGCGGCCATAGGGGATGCGCACCATCGCCGAGCGGTTGTTGGCGCCATAGGCCACGAAGGCTGGCGCCCAGGTAGCACCGGACAACGAGCGGCCGACCACCAGGCGTTTGTACGAATTGACCGTGGGCGCGGCGAACGCGCACAGCGCCGGGCCATGGGCAAGCAAGCCCGCAGCAAAGTGGTAGGCCAGCTTGGACAGGCCCATGCCGCTGCTGTCGGAGGGGTCATGAAACAGGTTCTTGTGTGTGCTGCTGGCCAGCGACAGGTGGAAGTGCATGCCATTGCCGGCACGCTTGGGGTCGGGCTTGGGCATGAACGAGCAGATCATCCCCAGGTCGTTGGCGATCTCGCCGGCCGCCATGCGGAAGAAGGTGAAGCGGTCGGCCGACTCCATGGCATCGCTGTAGGTGTAGTTGATCTCGAACTGGCCGTTGGCGTCCTCGTGGTCGATCTGATAGATGTCGAAGCCCACCGGCTGCAGGGCTTCGGTCAGGCGTTCGAGGAACAGCCGCGAGCGCGACAGGCCCTTGTAGTCGTAGCACGGCTTGTCGAGGTTGTCGGAGGCATCCACCACCTGCAGCTTGCCGGCTTCGTCCCGGCGGAACAGGCTGAATTCGGGCTCAAGCCCGGTGTTCAGCGTCCAGCCCTTGTCGGCCAGGCGCTGCACCTGCTGCTGCAACACATAGCGGCTGTCGTAGGGCCAAGGTTTACCGTTGACGTGGCCGACGCATACCACCCGGCCATAACCAGGCTGCCAGGGCACCGGGATCAGCGTGGCCAGATCGCCACGGGCCATGAAGTCCGGGCCGTGCGGCTCCATGCCCATGCCGCAGATGGCGAACCCGGCGAAACCGGCGCCCTCCTCGGCCACCATCTTCAGGCCCGAGATCGGCACCGATTTGGTCTTCGCCGAGCCATGGATATCGACGAACTGCGCCAGCACGTACTTGATGCCGTGCTGGTCGAGCGTGCGCTGGGTTTCTGCTGGCAACATGGGTTGAACACTCCTGGTAAGGGGCGGCATGTAATTCCGCATGGGAAACTTACTTTCATCACAGGAATGCAATGTGCTTGCCAACTTACCGAGTGCTACCGCTTAGCGGGCACGTCCCCTCCCACAATCCCTTGTCACAGGGGGCTTGCCCGCGACAGGAGCTGGTGCCATGACGGAGACATTTTCGTTATAGATATGGGAAACTCGTTTTCACCCGAGGAAACCGACGGCCATCGCAGCCGCCCGGCGCACTTTCCCAGTGCGAAATCTTTATTCTTGAACTGAAACCGTGCAGGACTCTTGATGCCGACCGAAACCGAACCCCGCCTTCGCCTGGAGCAGTACCTGGGCCTGCAGATCAAGCGCCAGCGCCAGGCCCAGTCGCTGAAGCTCGCCGATGTGGCGCGCATCGCCGGGATCAGCCAGGGCATGCTGAGCAAGATCGAGAACGCCCAGGTGTCGACCAGCCTCGATACCCTCAGCCGCCTGTGCGACGTGCTGGGCATGCCGATGGCCAAGCTGTTCAGCCAGTATGACCAGCCCGATGGCAACGCACTGCTGGTCAAGGCCGGTGAAGGGCTGGAGGTGGTGCGCCGCGGCACCGAGAAGGGCCATACCTACCACTTGCTCAATCACGCCAGGGGCCCGAAGAAGAACTTCGAGGCGTACATGGTGAGCATGGACGATGCCAGCGAGGAGTTTCCGACCTTTGCCCACCCGGGCACGGAGTTCCTGCATTTGCTGGAGGGTGAACTGGTGTACCGCCACGGTAACCAGCTCTACCACCTGCATGCCGGCGACAGCCTGACCTTCGATGGCGAAACCCCACACGGGCCGGAGCAACTGGTGCAGGTGCCGATCCGGCTGTTGTCGATCATGAACTACGGCGAAGAATGACACGGCGCGGTCAAGCAACAAGCGATGTCGCGATCTGACATGTATGCGTCGCCCGCAATCGGCCTCACACCCCTGTATACAAAAATAATACACACATCGACCAGCCCCGCGCCGTGGGCTGGTTGACGCGGTATTTGCGAGTAAGCAGCCTCGCTTCACAATTCCAACGCTGTGGCGCCTTTTTGCACCGGGCAATTCGCCCGGGCTCATAACGATAAAACTCCCAGAATCAGAGACCCGCGCCGCGCCAGCCGGGAGTGTTTGCGCGCGCCACTTTGTGAAGACTTGACTGCCATGATCGCGACTTCAATCCCCGTAGCCGGTGCTGCCACCGGCCGGCGCAACGCCCTGCTCGTTGCACACCTCGCCGCTGTGCTGTTCGGCCTGACTGGTATCCTCGGCCATTTGATCGAGGCCGACGCCAGCATCATCACCTTCGGCCGTGCCACCTTCGCCTTCATTGCCCTGGGCTTTGTCGCCGGGCTCAAGGGCACCCGCCTGCTCGATGCGCTGACCTTGCGCAACCTGCCCATCCTGGGCGTGACCGGCGCGCTGCTGGCAATGCACTGGGTGACCTTCTTCATCGCCGTCAAGGTCGGCGGCGTGGCTGTGGCCACGCTGGGCTTCGCCAGCTTCCCTGCCTTCATAGCCATGATCGAACGCGGCGTGTTCGGCCAGCGTATCGGTGCCGTACAGGGCTTGCTGTTGCTGATGGTGACTGCGGGCCTGGTGATGGTGGTGCCGTCCTTCGACCTGCTCGACAGCGGCACCCTTGGCCTGATCTGGGGCCTGGGCTCGGGCCTGGCGTTCGCCGTGCTGACCGTGGCCAACCGCCGCAATGCGTCGAGCATGAATGCCTTGCAGGTAGCCTTCTGGCAGAACGTGGTGGTAGCCGCGCTGGTTGCGCCGTTCGCCTTCACCCACCTGGCCAGTACCAGCCTGGGCGGCGACGACTGGGTCAACCTGGCGCTGTTGGGGGTGTTCTGCACCGGGCTGTCGCAGTTTCTGTTCGTCAAGAGCCTCGAAGGCCTGGAGGCACGTACCGCCGGCATGATCATCGCGCTGGAACCGGTGTATGCGATCCTCGGTGCCTGGTGGCTGTTTGGTGAGCAGCCGAGCCTGCGCATGGCGGCGGGGGCGGCGTTGATTGTGTTGGCGACCCTGCTGGCTGCGGCGCGCACAGCGCCGGCGGAGCATGGTGATACCAGCCGGTGTGGGCGGTAAGAATGGCTGTGGGTTGCTCGTCGGATCGAGGGGCTTGAGCGAAGCGCGTGCCTTGGTTTATCTGGCGCCTATGAGATCGAGCGCGGCGCTTCGCGGCGCAAGGCCGCTCCTACGTGACTGGGCTTGTTTCAGGCGCCGCCTGTCATCGTCTCGCTGCTGAGCCAAGCGATCACGTTGCTGCAGCAGCTCTCGCAGCAGCGCCCTGTCAGGGCTGATTTGCAGGGTAGGCTGGTCCGGAATGACTTCGGCGAAATGGGCCAGCACTTCAGCGTCGATAGCATCGGTCTTGGCTTTGACGCCCATAGAGTCAGCGAATTTCCTGGCTCGCAAGGGATTAACGCGTATGACCTTGTAGCCAGCGTCCTGCAAAAAGCGCAGGACAGCACGCTCGTAGCCACCTGTGGCCTCGAGCAAGATACGCTTGATACGGAACTTGCGTAGGATCCTTTCCAGCTCTTCAAATCCAGCTGGATCATTGCTCACAGCGATTTTGACGCCCTGTGGCCGCACCCAGCTATAGAGCGATCTTTTGCAAGACGCTACGAAACCGCTCAGGAATACAGCACCAAGCGACCTCAAGCTTTGAGGATAGGATACGCTCATACTATGAGCCGCCCAAAGGGCGGCTTCTTGAACCTGGCTGTGACCCCATTAACGGGCGAGCCAGCTCTCCACTTCGTCGCCACCGTATTGCTGCTTCCACTCTTTCAACTGCTTATGGTTGCCGCCCTTGGTCTCGATGACTTCGCCAGAGTGCGGGTTCTTGTACTGCTTCACTTGGCGAGCCCGTCGCGGAGCCTTTTCTGTTGCAGCCGGCGCAGTAGCACGAGCCCTGGCTTGCGGATCCAGAATGTTGATGATGTCGCGCAGATTGAAGCCGTACTTGGTAAGCAGATCACGCAGTTTGGTCTCAAACTCGATCTCTTTCTGCAGCTCGGAGGAACCTTTCATCGCTTCCAACTCGGCCAGCTGAGCTGCGAGTTTCTGCTCAAGTTGACGGAATTCTACCAGACGAGACATATATGCTCCTCAAGGGTGATCATCTAGATGGCTATCGTATAGCAGATCGATCAATTACCGTAAAGCTCGGCAGCGCCGACTCAGCTTTACAAGCCTCGACGATAGGCGCCGGGAGGCACGCCGAACCAACGCACGCAAGCCTTATGGAAGCTGCTGTGATCCGCGAATCCTGTGAGGTGAGCGATATCCTTGAGTGACCTCTGAGAATCCCGGAGCAGTTCACTCACAAGCAGAGAACGGGTCGAATCTGCAATGCTCGCATAGTTAATACCTTCTGAATTTAATGCCCCCTGAAGGCTTCTCGGGCTCATCTTCATAGCAAACGCGACGTCTGTAACCGCCGTTGACTCCCCCAATATCCAGCGCTCGCGGATTTCTAAAGCCAACGCTTCGGACACTTTTAACTTTGCCTTGGACAACTGATTCAACTGGCTCACATGCAAGTTCCACAGTGCCTCAGACCCCATAGGCAACGGCAGCTTGGCCATTGCTAGTGAAAAACTAACACTGTTGCGGGGCGCTGAAAAAACAGGTGTACAACCGCAAACCTCCATTAGCGCCTTTATGCTTTTAGGCCTCTCGTATGTGAGTTCAACTTTTTCAGGCGAAATACGAGTGATGGGCGAAAGCCACTTAAGAATACCGATGATGACCGCGAGGCCGGCATCAATAAACGGCCTCGGCGCAGGATCTCCCACTTCAATTCCGACCAATGTGATTAGCTTCCCAGACGTTTCGACAGTGAGAACAGAGCCATTAGTATTCAAGTGATGAAATTTAGCCAGGCACTGCAGAGCATGTTCGAGGGTTGGGCACGCCATAACAGCATGGCTCAGTTTCTCCAGCATAGCCGGATGTGCATGCGTGTACACCTGCACGCCGAAGTCAGAATTATCAGCACAGTCATTTACGGAATTCAATAATAGATAAAGGTCTTTAAGACTGTAAACTCCGGCACTATTCGGAACAAGCTGACCAGCGGGGAGCCCCGAAACTCCACCATCAACCAGACTTCGAACTAGTATATCGACAAATGGGGCACTTATAGTTAGCATAGTTATTCAGCTAAATTGTGGGTAGCCTAAGACGCGCTCAGACCGTGGAGAGACACAGTGGGTTCTGTGGACACAAAAAACGCTAATGAGGACACAACGAACCATTGCAAAGCGTGAGAAAATCTGCTGCAAGTTTTAACGGACGCTTTGCTTCATTCTACTATGCTATATCACCCTCACCCTCCAGAAGGCTTGCTGACAGTCATGAAAGCCCCTTCGAACTCGGCGTTGCACTGGTTCTCAAAATATATCCGAAAACCGTTTGTCGACGAAAATGAATATTTTGCAGCGATTCACGAGGCTGAAACACTTCTTACAGCAGTAAAAATCACGAACGAAGAGTGGTGCTTGATGGTTCGCTTAGCTAATCGAGCCCTGAGTAATCTTCAAGCACCCAAGAGCAGCCGCATTTATCGATAGGTAAGATGATGCGTACCAAACGAAATACCCGAACAATATCTCAACCTCCAATCTCAGCCCTCGCACAACTTTAGCTAGTGAAATTAAAAAAAGCCCGGCAAGTGCCGGGCCAGTAAATCAAGTTGCACAATATTATGTTGCCAGATTTGAACGCTGGCCGACCATCCCATCAGACTCAACTTTTACCGCGTGCAAGAACGCCGCATTCCCCTCTCCGCAGCCTGTACAAATGGCCTCTTGATTATGTGAAGGATCTCTATCCATCTCGATCGCGCTATATGAACGATTGCACACATGACACTCGATATGGTAGCGCCAAGGGTCTTGTACATCGTTGCGAGGATCAGAAAGCCGAGCAAGTCGCCCACCAAATGTGAACCGGGTCAATAGCCAATAGGTAGTTGCAGCAACTACAGCTATCAACATCGGTGCAATTTCCACGAACCACGCACCTTTCGGGCCCAACTCGATAATCATAATTCCCAGTACTGTCGATGCAATAATAGCCCATGCACCTGGCATCACTGCTTTGACTCTGCCAGGGCGGAACTCATCTCTGCTTGCATCGGGATAGATGGCATAATGAGTTAGGAGTATTGCAACCCATGATGTAACTGCCACCCCTTGCCACGCCAACGCTTTAAGCAAGTAACTGAAAACGTTTGTCAACATCAGAGAGTATACGCATGCTCCGACAAACAGAATCCATACACCACGACGCCAACGTAGCCCAAAGGCGCGCGCTGCGAAACCGGCCATATTAAGCGAAGCCATGTAGTAGTTTGCAGTATTAATTCGAGTCTGGCTGACCAGAATAAACAGCAAACCTATAACACCAGATGACTTAAGCACAGCCTCCGCAATACCCTGTTCGCTAGCTTGCAAGCCTGGGAAAACGGTATCCATGATGAAGATTCCAGCGACACCGTTAACAGCAAACAGAGCGAAATAGAACAACGGGCCGTATGTCACCCAACCATGGAAATTAGCGTCTTGCGGCTTGCCGAATCGCGAGAATTCAGCGGTAACCATCATATTGACACAGATGCCCATGTAGACGATAAACGCCCAGAGCCACCCTGGAAGGTTAGTATCGACATGGCCCTCAAGCGACAGGAAATTGGTTGAAAAACCAAAGCGACTTCCCGCCATGATAATCACCGTTGCCAAACCAGCGATATACAGTGGTAACAGGGCGCCGTTAAGCTTATCCATCCAAGCTTGAATGCCACCCATCACCAGCGGCAGTGCATATAGCACGACGAGCAAATACCACCACCGAATATCACTTCCAGGCGCAAAATATTGCTGGAAAGCAACTGCGATTATGGAACCCTCAAACACGGCATAGTACATCGCGGTAACTGCAAAAAGCAGCGATGATATTACCGCTCCCGCGCCCCCAAATATCCCTCGAGAAAGAAGAGCTACGGACAAGCCGTTTTTGATCGATCGCTGACAGATCACATAATTGATCAATCCATAAAATACGATCGACAATCCGATGCCCAACAAGGCACTACGCGTCCCGACTGCTTGCGCTACAGCTACGCTGATGTAGAGGTAAAATAGAGCACTCAGCACTGACCAAGAGGCCATGGCCAAGCTCCACCGACCTGTACGGGCGGCCAATGGAACGACATGTCGCGAATAATCCTCGGCAGACTGCTCCTGCAACACACGGCGATCATCATTATCACTGATATTTAAACGACCTTGCTGTGACATATCACTCTCTCGCTTTTAAGTCGGTTGCCTGGAAGCGTTGCTAGCTTAAAGTTACTCCCACCCATACTCAAATTGAAGGCCAAAGTTGGATCCATGAAGAGCACTCCCAAAAGCCCCTGAATCCGAGAGCGCTGACCCGGTTGCAAACTCGTTGGCCGCTCGTTGTGCAGCAGCATTCCAACGTGCATAAGTGTAATAAAGACGGATCTCTGGCCGATCGTTAAATCCGGGGCCAGTTGGCGACCATGTTGGCGCGATTGTGACCTTTGTCAGTTTTCGAGTCCCACCAGGTGCCGTTACCTGATCTCGCCCAAGCTCAACCGCAAGCTTGAACTGCTCGGTGAACCCATAGACTGGACGAACACCGACAGACAGCCAGTTTTGGTCTGCGTCGTCTTGTCGTTTATCTTTCTGGAAAACGACATTAAATTGCCCGCCAAAGTTTCGGGTTGACTGCCAGTCGAAAATTTCTACTGCTCGCCAGCTCCGATTACTCTTGTCGAGCTCTGGATCACCTGTATAACCCAACGCCGTTCCTGGGCCTTCACCATACTGCAACGCAAACTTGTTCTGACCGCCGAGGAAGCCAGCCTGTTTGTGCTGGACAGCTGTTGACCACCCGTCATGGGTATTAGTACCGCTTGGAGCCCGAAGAAAGCTGACCCCTACCTCAATCTCGCCACCCGGGTTGACCTTAAAGCCTTCGACGTTGAAGTCTTGTCGGGTAATCTTCTCTTTCTGGAAGACGCTGTCCTTGCGTGAGAATACGTAGCTGTACTTATAGTCGCCTATTGCTACCCGATCCAAGCCAAAACCGGTCGCGCTCTGGTTCCAATAGAAGAAGTCTGAGATGTTGATGTCATTTCGCTTGTAGAATCGACGCCCGGCCCAAAGTGACCCGCCTCCCAATGAAGGCATCTTGCTCCATTCCACATAAGCTTGGTTCATTCGGGTGAAGCTGTCGTCACCTGAAAGCGCCGGCGTGTGACCATAATCTGTTTGTGTTTGAACCATTCCATCCAGACTGATAACCGAACCATCATCGAGAGTGGCTACATCTTGCCTCCCCTCCACCTCGATGTACTGCTCACATTCGTTGCCGAGGCGGTACTTCGACTGGGCTCCGGGGAGCATGAAACAGCTTTGCTTACCCCCCGATGTTGAGCCACCAGCGCCGCTTCGTATGTAACCATTGAATTCAATTGCAGGCGCTTCTGTTGGCAACAAAAGCGCAGCCGAAAGCGCGCCCCCAAAAGAGCTCAACCTCAAAGTCCTCATTCACGACTCCGTTATTATTATTGAGTGGACACTGAACAATGCATGAACAAAGGCACACACGGCCAACCAATAAACCATGAAAACTCATAGCTTCAGTCGTCGACCATGACAACAAAATTTGAATAACAGATACAAAAAGGCTAGAAACCGATTAACATCGGCTCCTAGCAAATGTGGCACAGCGACGAAAATTCAGAGTATTACTTTGAGAAGTACTTCAGCAGTTCATTAGTCAACTGCTCAGGTTGCTCTTCCGGAATATAGTGACCGCTCTGAACCAGTGTTCCGGTCACATTCGCCGCGACAGCTTTCAACTCAGTGACCAGGTCAGGCATCGAACCCTGATCTGCATGAACCGCCAGAATAGGCACTTGTAGCTTACCCTTCTTCGCCAACTCACGGTTCTGATCAGCCGATTTTGCCATGGCACGGTAGTAGGCCAGGCCGCCTTTCAGGCCGTTGAGTTTGAAGACCCGCAGGTACTCTTCAAAGTCATCTTGAGTGAAGATCTGAGGAATAGCAGCTTTGCGCTGGAGGTACCACTGCAGGTAGATATGCTCGCGCCCTTCCAGGAGAGCCTCAGGCAGATCGATGAGGTTGTGGAACCCGCAGTGCCAAGTACGCCAAGCGACATTTCCAGCCCATGGAAGGTTGTCTGGCAGGCTGATACCAGGAATGCCGCAATCGAGAATGGCCCACCCGGTGACCTGATCGCCATAGATCGCACAGTAGGGGTAGCTAACCCATGCGCCGAGATCATGAGAAATGAGGGAATGCTTGCCCACACCGATCTTGTCTAGCATGCCACGCAGCAAGCGAGCGATGTTGGACGTATCGCACTCTGCAGGGCGATCAGAGTCGCCTTGACCTGGCAAATCAGGCGCAATTACCCGGAAGTGCTTGCCCAGGATCGGGAGGACTTTTCGCCATGCATACCAGCTTTGCGGAAAGCCACAGACCAGCACCATCACTTCACCGTCTTCGCGGCCACCACTCACGTAGTGCATCCGCGTGCCTTCAACAGTTACAAAACCACGCTGAAATCCTTCTACGCCGCTATCGGGCCATTCACGCTTGCTAAACATCGTATTCACCTATGCTGAAATGCTTGCAGACACCAGGTCTATCAGAAAGGATCGCGGGCAGCGGCCAGCCAGCCACCATCCATTACGTATTCACTACCGTGAACGAAGTCCGCCTCATCACCGCCCAGGAATGCGGCAAGCTTGGCGATTTCACTCGGCTGGCACCAGCGCCGGGCAGGGAACTTCTCAAGGGCAGCCAGCATATCAGGCGAGTGAGCAGTCACAGGATCAGCCATAGCGAGTGGGGTGGCAGTTGCCCCTGGGCAGATTGTGTTGACACGGATACCGCTTGCTCCGTACTCGAACGTCAGCTGTCGAGTAAGGCCAATGACGCCATGTTTAGAAGCAGTATAAGCAGTACCGCCACCCGCGGCACTGAAGCCGGAAGTGGAGGACGTGTTGATAATGGCGCCTTTTTTCTGCTTGAGCATTTGAGGGATGACAGCACGTGCCATCAGGAAAGGCCCGGTCAGGTTGACCGCAATAACGCGGTTCCACTCTTCAATGGAAACCTCGTGCGCGGTGGAATGCCCATCAAGGATACCGGCGTTATTACAGAGCAGGTCAATTCGCCCCCACTTGGCGATGACTGCTTCCACCGCTTCGTTCACGCTGGCAGGGTCGCTTACATCGACACGATAAGCGAAACCGGCCTCAGGATTTGCAATTTTGGAAATCGATTCTTCGGCGGCTTTCAAGTTGATATCAAGTGCTACAACTAAAGCTTGGCGCGTGGCGAATTCTTCAACCATTGCCCGTCCCATGCCAGAGCCTGCACCGGTGATAATGACTACTCGACCATTGTAATTATTCATATAGCACTCTTTGTCAGATAGTTAATTGCGCATTGATATCTATCGCCGCCAGATGCCTTCGATGATCAGCGAAGGATCTGAACGCGTCCAATCGCCATTTACGATGCTTTTAGATCACATTTCATTATCAGCCGTGTCACGCCACAGCCTTCACCATGTCCTCGATCGTCTTTTTGGCATCACCGAAGACCATCATCGTCTTTTCCATGTAGAAGAGTTCGTTATCGAGTCCGGCATAGCCGCTCGCCATGGAGCGCTTGTTAACGATGATGGTCTTAGCCTTGTACGCTTCAAGAATGGGCATGCCGGCGATCGACGACTTCGGATCGTTCTTCGCCGCCGGGTTAACCACATCATTGGCACCGAGCACCAGCACCACGTCAGCCTGTCCAAATTCGGAGTTGATGTCCTCCATTTCGAACACCTGGTCGTAGGGCACCTCAGCTTCCGCCAAGAGCACGTTCATATGCCCTGGCATACGGCCAGCCACCGGATGGATCGCGTACTTCACGGTAACGCCGCTCTGGATCAACTTTTCAGTCAGCTCCTTCAGCGCGTGCTGGGCACGAGCCACGGCCAGACCGTAACCAGGAACAATAATCACGGTGTCGGCGTTGGTTAGCAGGAAGGTGGCGTCATCGGCAGAACCAGACTTCACTGGTCGCTGCTCCTTAGATCCCTGATCTGCGCTGATATCAGCGTCACCACCGAAGCCGCCCAAGATCACGCTGAAAAATGAGCGGTTCATCGCCTTGCACATGATGTACGAGAGGATTGCACCACTGGAGCCAACCAAGGAGCCGGCGATGATCAGCATTGAGTTGTTCAGCGAAAAACCGATGCCCGCTGCGGCCCAGCCTGAATAGCTGTTCAACATGGAAACCACCACTGGCATGTCTGCGCCGCCAATGGGGATGATCAAGAGAACGCCGAGGACGAAGGCGAGCAGCAGCATCAGAATGAAAGCGTCAAACAAGCCTGTGGTGCTGTAAATGATGCCTAGGCCGATTGTCGTGAACAGCACCAGAAGGTTGGTTCTGAATTGGCCCCGAAAGACAAATGGCGCTCCTTGGAAGAGACGGAATTTGTATTTGCCAGAAAGCTTGCCGAAAGCGATCACAGAGCCTGAGAAGGTGATGGCACCGATCGCCGCGCCTAGGAAGAGCTCAAGACGGTTCCCACCCGGAATGGGGTCGTTGATCGAGGCAACGATACCGAGTGACTGGGGCTCAATAACACCTGTAATGGCGATGAACACCGCTGCCAAGCCGATCATGCTGTGCATGAAGGCGACCAGCTCTGGCATCTTGGTCATCTCCACGCGCTTGGCCATGATCGAACCGGCTGTGCCGCCGACCAACAGCCCGAAGATGACATAGCCCATCCCACCGCTGGCGATTCCTGAACCCAGCTTATAGATGAGCCCTACGGTCGTCAGGATGGCGATGCCCATGCCAATCATGCCGAACAGGTTACCCCGTCGCGAGGTTGTCGGGTGAGACAGACCTTTGAGCGCCTGGATGAAGCAGACCGAAGCGACAAGGTAGAGCAGCGTTATCAAGTTGATACTCATGTTACTTCTGCCCTTCGCTTTTGGGTTTCTTCTTGAACATTTCCAGCATTCGCCGGGTAACCAGGAAACCGCCAAATACGTTCACTGCAGCTAAGGCCACGGCCAAGGTGCCCATGATTTTTCCTGCAGGTGTCACAGTGAGTGCGGCAGCCAGCATGGCACCAATGATCACGATCGCCGAAATGGCGTTAGTGACGGCCATCAATGGCGTATGCAGGGCTGGAGTGACATTCCAAACCACGTGGTATCCCACGTAGATGGCCAGCACGAAGATGATGAGGTTGTAGATGCCATGGGCAATCACCAGGTCTTCCATTGTCGTGCTCCTCAGCTGTTCTTGCGCACGACCTGGCCATCGCGGCACATCAGGCACGCGGCGACAATGTCGTCTTCCAGGTTGATGTCTAGCGCACCGTCCTTGTCGAACAGCAGCTTCATGAAGTCCAGCAGGTTGCGGGAGTAGAGCGCGGACGCGTCAGCACCCACCTGAGCGGGTAGGTTGGTCGGGCCGACGATAGTCACACCATTTTCTACAACTACTTGATCGGCAACGGTTAGCGGACAGTTGCCACCCTGAGCAGCAGCCAGGTCAATGACAACGGATCCGGGCTTCATCTGCGCCACAGTGCCAGTGTTCAAAAGAGTCGGCGCTTTGCGTCCCGGAATCAGGGCGGTGGTGATGACAATGTCAGCCTGCTTAGCGCGGTCATGGACGGCTTGTGCTTGTCGAAGCATCCAACTTTCCGGCATCGGGCGAGCATAGCCGCCAACCCCTTCGGCGCACGCTCGCTCCTCATCCGTCTCGTAAGGTACGTCGATGAACTTGGCGCCCAGAGATTCGACTTGCTCCTTCACGGCGGGGCGCACATCAGACGCTTCAATCACCGCGCCCAGGCGCTTAGCCGTAGCGATGGCTTGAAGGCCGGCAACACCCGCTCCGAGGACAAGCACCCGTGCCGCTTTAACAGTACCCGCAGCGGTCATGAGCATGGGCATGAACCGTGGGTAGTACTGAGCAGCAAGCAGCACGGCCTTGTAGCCCGCGATGTTGGCCTGCGACGACAGTACGTCCAGGCTTTGCGCACGAGAGGTGCGTGGCGCAGCCTCTAGTGCGAAAGCGGTTATCCCCCGATCGGCCATCTTGCCGATGAGCTCGCTGTTGAACGGGTTGAGCATGCCAATTATCACGCTACCCGCATTGATTAGCTCAAGTTCTTGGTCACTAGGGGCAACTACTTTCAGGACAATTTCCGCACCAAAAGCATCGCTCGCCTCCCCGACCTTGGCGCCCACGGCCTCAAACGCGCGGTCGGTAACGCAAGAAAGCAGCCCGCAGCCTCTTTGGACGACAACTTGATGTCCAGAAGCAACCAGTCGCTTTACTGTGTCTGGGGTGACCGCAACACGCGTTTCACCGTAAGCGGTCTCCGACGGTACTCCGATATACAAGGAACTTCTCCGTTTATTATTCTTGATTCGAGGATCCTTCATGGAATGAAGAATGCGGATCAGGCAACCGCCCGTTTGATTGTCCTCAGGGTTTCTTCTGATGGCCGAGCTCTACTTTTCTTTGGCAACAACGTTTGTGGCAAACCGGAGGCAGCAGCGCGCTCGATGGCGAAAAGAATTTCCAGGTCTGCAAGCCCCTCCTCACCACATGGCTGCGGTGCTTTGCCCTGCTCAATACAATCCGAGAAGTATGAGATTTGACCCGCGAAGTGATCGTAGAGCGGGAAGTGAACGTATTCGTTCTCATCCCGGCTCTTCAGCGACATCGCCATGGCGTGCTCAAACCGGAAGCCAGGATCCATGTTCAGAACGCCATCGGTACCCACGATCTGATAAGTGTCGACAGGGTAAGCTCCGAAGCTGCAATAGAACTGCGCTAGCCGATCGCCTGGGAATCTGAGCGTAACCGCGATCGAATCATCCACGTTGGCGAATCGGGGATCGCCGGCGCGACGGGTGCTCATTGCAGAGACTGCGATAGGATCAGATTCAAAGACGTGGCGAGCGGCATTAATGCAGTAGATGCCAATGTCTTGCAGTGGGCCGCCCCAATGCTCCACATCCAATCGGTGGTTACCAATATCGCTTTGGAAACTAAACGTCGCGGACATGAACACTGGCTGACCGATTCGACCCTCTCGAACAGCTTGTAACGCCGCGATGGTGCCTACGTCATGGTGCAACCTGTAACTGGTCATGAGTGACACCCCTGCAGCTTGAGCTGTGGCGATCATCGCGTCAGCATCAGGCAGGGAAGTGGCAATTGGCTTTTCTACGAGCACATGCTTGCCCGCCTTCGCTGCCTGGATGGCGTAGGTAGCATGCAATGGATTGGGTACGGCCACGTAAACAGCGTCAATCAGATCACTCGCTAGCAGCTCATCAAAATCCTCATACGAGCAAACATGTTCGATGCCATGTTTATTCGCCAGCTGACGAGCACGCTCCGGGTTTCCTGAGACAAGTGCTGTAACCACTGCGTTCTCTAACAGAGAGACAGCAGGGATGAATGCGGTCTGGGATATCCAGCCAGTTCCCACTACGGCATATCGAATCACGTTTAGATCCTCGAAGAACTGCGCCATACCGAGCGGTCTACCGTTTAGTAGGGGCGCAACTCAGATAATCATGTTTATCGGTACAGCGAAGGACGAGGTGGCAGATCAAGTATGATTGTTTGATCAGTGCCTATCCGTTTAACCAATTGCTCGGCAATCAGAGTAGTGAGGTAGCCATCCCATGCTGTTGCCCCATGGTTCGGGACACCAGAAACAATGCTTTGAATCCAGCGGCGCGTTTGCGCCTGGTAAGCCGCGGTGAAGCGTGGTATCCAGTTCCGAGGAACATGCGATGCACGATGACCCGATGTGCTTATGACAGGCGCTGAAAACTGAGGCAAGGCCACAGTCCCCTCTGTACCTACTAATTCAGCATGAACCTGGTAGCCGAATTTACAGTTCATGAAAAGTTCAGTAGACGAAATCGCACCGTTCGCAAGCCGCGTCACGATCATCATCGGATCACCTTTTTCGGCAACAGTGATCCTGACGGCTTCAAGCTCGGTATGCATCAGCCAACGCATGACATCAATCTCATGAACAAAAGCGTTTGTGATGAGCATGTCACCCGTCATCCAATCTGGGGCAACTGGATTACGATGGAAGTTGTGAAGAATCTCGGGGGAACCAACGGCATTCGCGTCGAAAAGCCTTTTGAGCTCTTCATAACCTGGGTCGAATCTGCGCATGTATCCGACTTGAACGAAGGAGCGCTCTTTGGAGCATTCTGCCTCGACGACCAAGCGCGCTTGTTCAGCGGTCATGGCCAATGGTTTTTCACACAGTACTGGTTTCTCTGCAGCTATGCAGGCTTGCACCAGATCAGCATGAGTAGAATCCGGTGATGCAATCAGAACCGCATCAATTTCCCTAGAAGCAATCAGATCCAACGGATCGGAAAAAACACATGCCTTACCAGCTATAGATCGGGCTTTGTCTGAATCGAAATCACAGACCCCTGCCAAGTGAGCATTTGGGGTGTGCATGGACAGAATACGACCGTGCTCCCTGCCCATGACACCAGCACCAATCAGTCCAACCGCGATACTCATTAAGAGTCTCCTGCAGTGTCAAACGTTACGGTGGGACAGGTGGGCGTGACCGAGATCACGTCCACCCTAGGCTAGTGTTCAGCTATCAAGCAGGCTGCTCGATATGCTCCCAATCGCCACTCACGCCCGAAGTCAAGATGGCGTCAGCAATTCGCTCGATCTGCAGGCCGTCATCGAAGTTCGGAGACGCTTTGCCGTTCTCAGCAATGGCTTTCAGGAAGTTGTACCACTCGATCGATTTGATATCGATGTAGCCCTGGCCCATGCCGGCAACTGGCCACAGCTTGTCGCCGAACGGCTGGTGAGGGCCCGAGTAAATGGTACGGAAACCGAAAGCATCCTTAGGATCATCTGCGAAAGCAACGCGCAGCTCGTTGAGGCGCTGGTAGTCGAAGGCGATAGAACCTTTGGTACCGTAGATTTCGAAACCGAGCTGGTTGTGGTGGCCCCACGCATTTCGAGTCACCTCGATGGTGCCGTACACACCGTTGGCAAACTTGATCATAGTGAGTGCGGCGTCATCTACGTCAACCTTGCCACGCTCGCTCGAAGCTTGACCCGCTGGGCCAAAGAATCGGCCAGCTGGCAGCGGACGTTCTTGCACGAAGGTCTTGACGATCGAGTTCACCGAGGCGAACTCACCTACCAGCAGGCGAGCAGCGTCGATAACGTGAGTACCGATGTCGCCCAGAGTGCCGGAACCTGCTTTCGCTTTGTTGAAGCGCCAGGACAGCGGCAGCTCAGGGTCAGCGCCCCAGTCTTGCAGGTAGTAACCACGGAAGTTCAGAATGTCACCGATGCGGCCTTCGTCAATCAGGCGCTTGGCCATTTGAACCGCTGGAGTGTGCCGATAGTTATAAGAAACCATGGTCACCACACCGGTTTCCCGGGCGGCTTCCTGCATACGCTGAGCTTCTTCAACAGTCATCGACATCGGCTTCTCACACATAACGTGCTTACCAGCCAATGCCGCTGCAATTGCGATCTCTGCATGAGTGTCGTTTGGGGTGCAGATATCGATGATGTCGATATCTGGGCGGTTCACAACGTCACGCCAGTCAGTAGCGTACTCGGTAAACCCATACTGCTTAGCTGCGTTTTGCGCCAATTCTTCATCGATATCGACTACTACCTTACGCTCGATCTCGACCGGGGCACCGAACAGGATTGGGACAACTGCAGTGGCGATCGAATGGGCCTTACCCATGAAGCCAGTGCCGATCAGTGCGACATTATATTTTTTCACGATCCTTACTCCTCTAGGGCTGACTGTTTGTCTGACCCTGCTTCTGTTAAACCTACCCCAACGATCTTTATCAGATGCTGGACACTTCGTTAACAAGTGCCGCCTTACACGGCACTACTCTACCCGACCGACTGGCTTAGTAATTAGCCAATTATTGCTAATTCTTCACCGAGCGTAACAGCAGATCCAGAGCCAACCAGAATCTTGATTTTCCCGCTCAATTTGGCAAGCACTTGAGTTTCCATTTTCATCGCCTCAACGAGAGCAATGGTTTCACCTTCTTTAACAACTGCTCCATCTTCAACAAGCCACTGCTGCAGCGTACCTGGAATAGGAGAGCTTACCGAATTAGCATTTTCGGATTTCGTCACCCTGGCGGATTCAGTACTTGATTTACTGAATGAGAACAGTGCTGTGGGAACCCCAAGACGATGGATCTTTCCATCAATTTCAATTACGCATCGAACCAATTGTTCTTCCGAGTAATCTACACGGTCTGCCGGAGGCAAACCTTGAAACTCCGTCTCAATCCAGTTGGTATAGACCCCGAACGATTCAGTACCATTGAATTTCGGCTCCTCCATGACAGCCCGATGGAAAGGAAGAACAGAAGCCACTCCTTCGATCTGGAACTCTGCCAGCGCCCTCCGAGCTCGGTTTACGGCTTGCTCGCGGGTCTCACCAAAGACAATGAGCTTGGCCATCATAGAGTCGTAGAGCCCTGGGATGGAGGATCCACTCTCCACGCCCGTGTCGAGACGAACGCCAGGGCCCGATGGGGCGCGAAACTTTTCAATACGACCTGGTGTGGGCAAGAAGCCGCGCCCAGGATCCTCGGCATTGATACGAAACTCGAACGCATGCCCACGGGTTACCGGAGTCTCCAGGACGGAAAGTGGAAGCCCATCAGCAATGCGCAATTGCTCAACCACGATGTCGATGCCGGTGGTGACTTCTGTAACTGGATGCTCAACCTGCAGCCGGGTGTTTACTTCCAGGAACGAAATCGTCCCGTTACGGGAGAGCAGAAACTCAACAGTACCTGCACCGACGTAGCCGGCTCGGCTACAGATGTCCCGGGCAGCCTTATGAATAGCTTCACGCTGCTCTTCAGAGATGAATGGCGCCGGCGCCTCTTCCACCAGTTTCTGATTGCGGCGTTGCAGCGAACAGTCGCGAGTGCCAAGCACCACAGTATTGCCATGGGTATCGGCAATCACCTGCGCTTCGATGTGGCGGGGTTGTTCCAGGAATTGCTCGGCGTAGCACTCACCACGTCCGAACGCCTCAGTTGCTTCACGCACTGCCGAATCGAAGAGCTGCCCCACCTCCTCCAGCTTATGGGCAACCTTCATACCGCGACCGCCGCCACCGAACGCCGCCTTGATAGCAAGCGGCAAACCAGCTTCCTTGGCAAATGCGACCGCTTCACGGGCATTCGCAAGCGGGCCTGGAGTACCTTTTACCAAAGGTGCTCCAACTGCTTGCGCGATATGTCGAGCTTCGACCTTATCACCCAACGCCCGGATTACCTGTGGAGAAGGCCCCACCCAAGCCAAGCCGGCATCAAGAACCGCCTGCGCGAACTCGGCCCGCTCCGACAGGAAACCATAGCCAGGGTGTACAGCATCAGCCCCAGCACGTTTGGCGATCTCAACAATTTTCTGGATATTGAGATAGGTGTCGACTGGTCGACCTGGGCCGAGACCGTAGGCTTCGTCAGCCAGCTCCACATGAAGGGATGATGCGTCGACGTCCGAATAGATGGCAACGGAAGTCACACCATAATCCTTCGCAGCTCGGATAATCCGGATTGCGATTTCGCCTCGGTTAGCGATGAGTAACTTCTTCATCGATCGATTTCCTTTACTTGCGGATCAAAGCCAGCGATAGCGTTAAAGCGGATGCGTGCACCAATCGGGATCTGCGCCGCCAATGAGAGGTGATGCTCGGCTACTACGGCAATCACCGGGTAGCCGCCAGTAAGTGGGTGATCTGCGAGGAACAGCACAGGCTGACCATTGCGGGGTACTTGAATCGACCCCCGAGAAGCACCTTCCGAGGGAAGCTCGTCAGCACACTCACGAGACAGCGCACTCGTGCCATTGAGCCGAACACCCACACGGTTCGACTCTGGTGTTACTGCCCAGGATTGCTCAGTGAACGTGCGAATCGCTTCAGGGGTAAACCAATCAGTGCGCGGCCCCATCACCACGTCGAGCACCACAATGTCGCTACTTGCAGGCAACTTGAGGGCCTGCGATGCGTATGCAGAAACGGAGCCACGCACATCATTCGATGGCTGCAGGCTCACGCCAGAAGTGATCGCGCCTGGCCCAACTTTCGCGAGTGTATCGGTCGACGCTGACCCCAATACTTTCGCGGCAGCAAAGCCACCACGCAGAGCAACATAGCTTCGAACACCTTTCGTTGGCACACTCAGGGCCAAGCTGTCACCGGCATCCAATGCAATCGGAGCATAAGGGGGAAGTGTTCTGGTACGCCCATCTGCGGTAGTGAGAGTGAGACCCGCTGGAGCTCCACTTATGGCAACAGTCAGAGGAATCTCAGCCTCGAAAACGGCACCACCATAGGTCACCTCGAGCGCCACTGCTGCTTCGTGATTGCCGACCAAAGAGTTGGCGTCACGCAGCGCCTGCAGATCAGCTGCGCCCGATTGAGAGACGCCCTGGTGAGCGTTCCCAGCCCGGCCTAGATCTTGGAACAACAATGGCCTATCAGTGCTGACGACCTTTAAGCCTTTAGCGATCTGAGTCGAGCTCGGAGCCGACTCAGCCTCGGCAGACGGAACTGGCAGTTGGTCGTTGACGGCCTCCACGAAGCGAACCTGGTCGCCGGGCTTCAATAGCGCCGCCTGCTCACGGTCTACATCCCACATCGGTATTGTCGTGGCGCCCAGCAGCTGCCAGCCACCTGGTGTATCAGAAGGATAAATGCCGCAAAAACGGCCAGCGAGGGCTACAGAGCCCGCAGGGATCCGCACGCGTGGGCTATCTCGACGAGGGACATCCAATTCAGGATCGTCACATGTCATGTAAGCGAATCCAGGGGCGAATCCCGTGAATGCAACGGTGAAAGTTGCTGCACGGTGGCGGCGAATCAGCTCAGGTACCGACCACCCCAGATAACCGGCAACAAACGCGAGATCTTCACCGTCATAAGCCATCGGGATCTCAACGAGATCGCCCGAACGGCTGCAACCAACCTGGGGCCGCAGCGAGGAAATTTGCGCATAAAGTTTTTGCGCTGAGGTAGCAAGCGGGTCAAACGACACATGGAGTGTCACAGCGCCTGGAATGACCTCGGCCACACCCTCGATGCAGGCTGCCTTCAGCGCGTCACCGAGAGCGATGGTAGATTCAAGATCATCAAGCTCAACGATGAAGCGATTTGAGCCCGCCGGAAGAAACTGCAGTGTCTTAGACATGCGATCAACCCTCTCTCACGACAGCAAAACTGCGTAGATGAACGTTGTTCATTTCGAAAGCATCGCGAAGGGCTTTGGCAGTCTGAACCGCTGCGGCATTGTCGCCATGGACACAGATCGAATCCGCCTGTAATGGCACGATACTGCCGTCGACGGCCTCAACGACACCCTCTCGAACCAATCTCAGCATCCGCTGGGTAATCAGCTCAGGATCATGGATGACGGCACCTGCTATGCGTCGGTTAACGAGCGATCCATCGCTGTTATAGGCTCGGTCGGCAAAAGCCTCACACACAACCTTCAAGCCCGCTTCGCGCGCTTGTTCGACGATTGGGGCTCCTGCCAGGACAAGCAAAGCAAGCGAGGGATTCACCGCTTTGATTGCAGCAATCACGTCTGCGCCTTGCCTGCGATCCTTAGCGATGGTGTTGTACAGCGCACCGTGAGGTTTGACATAGCTGATCGTGGTTCCTGCGGCCTTGGCTAAGCCTTCCAAAGCGCCAATCTGATAGATCACATCACCTATCAACTCTGAACTGGAAGGCTCCATCACCCGCCGACCGAAACCAACCAGGTCTCGGTAACCAACGTGAGCTCCAATAACGACATCACGCGCAACGGCTTCTTTCAGCACCGAAAGGATGCCAGCGGGGTCACCCGCGTGAAATCCACACGCGATGTTCGCACTGGTGACGATGTCCAACATGGACGCATCGTCTCCCATTGCCCAGGGGCCAAAGCTTTCGCCGAGGTCGCTATTGAGGTCAATCTTTACCATATCCCTGCTCACCTACTGAAGATCACGTTGGCTGATCAAGCAATTACAGCAGCTGATATTTGCTCAGCGAAGACGACTTGACCAGGTGACCGTACTTCTCACCGAACGCTTTCATATTGTCAGTACTGGAGTGCAGATCCAGCGACTTTTGATCGTCCCAGATCTCGTAGAACAGGAACTCGCCTGGATTTTCTTCCGAAACGTGAAGGTCATACTTCACGAACCCTGGCTCGGTTTTAGCGTAATCGACCAGCTCCAGCAGTGCCTTTTGAAGCTCGGCCTCTTTGCCTGGCTGAGCGTGGGTCACAGCAACAACATACAGTTTGCCCATCATCTTTACTCCTAGCTTATTACGTTTTAAGCGATCTCGACTTTGACAGCAGCCTTAATCGAATTAGCGATGAAACAACCTTTATGAGCCCGGTGATGCAAACGTTCTAAAGCCGACCGATCAGGCTGCTTCTCCGAGCTGAACTCTACATGTGGACTCAGCGTGATGTCAGAGACCCAAAAACCGCCTTCCTCACGTTTAGCAACAATCCCTTTAGCATTATCAATATACTTCGAAACAACGTACCCCTGCCCTTCGCAGATAGCCAGGAAGTACAGCATATGACAACTCGCGAGCGCACCTACCAACAGTTGCTCAGGATCCGCCTTCTCAGGAGAACCCAAGTAATCAGCCGCCGCAGAAGCGGCCACTTTTACTTGGCTACTAAATTCAACTTCGAGGTCACGACTGTAGGTGCCAGCCTTATCTTTGTGCTCAACTGCTGCCCAGACAACTTTTGCAAAATGCTCAGACATTACAAACACCTCGTTAGTTGATACTAGGCAACAGAAAGATCTGGCGAATCGGCAGCAAGGTCAGTCACTAACATGTAACCTGGCTCATGCGTGATAGCAATATCAACGCCTGCTTGCTTAATAGCCATCTGCGGGGTGACACCGCAAGCCCAGAAGCCCAAGATATCGCCTTCACGATAAACGGGAGCATCACCGAAGTCTGGGCGGTCAATGTCCTTGATCCCGATAAGCGATGGGTCACCAATGTGAACCGGAGCGCCATGAGCGAGCGGGAAACGCTCAGACAGGACAATCGCCCTGATCGTGTCTTTCGGGCGGAAAGCTCGCATGGACACCACCATCGACCCTTTAAACGGGCCATACCCTTCGGTCGGGAGGTTGGTGATGTACATCGGCACATTTCGGTTCGCGCTAATGTGCTGGATCTCGATGCCCGCATTGAGAATCGCATTCTCGAAAGAGAACGAGCAGCCCAAAGCGAACGTTACGAAATCGTCTCGCCACAGGTCGACCAGCGAATCAACGGTTTCGGTATGAACGCCGTTCCGATAGACGCGATAGCGCGCCACGTCCGTACGGATATCTATCTCACCAGCCAGCGGAAGGGTCGGGTCACCTGGTTTCCCCATAGCAACCAGCGGGCAGCTCTTAGGGTTCAGATCGCAGAAGACCTTGAAATCATCCGCAAACCGCTTTGGCAGAATCATCAAATTGGCTTGCATAAATCCATCAGCGAAACCGCTCGTTGGAACCCGCAGGTCACCAGCACGGATCATCTGCCTTACTTCAGCGGCAGACTTCGCTTGCATTATTTTAATTGGTTCCATTCTGGCACCTAAGTGAACGACTCAAACCGCTTACTGGGCTTGCAGGACGTCGACCATTGCTTTCGCGATCTCAACGTCAGCTGCTTCCGGCCCACCGGATACGCCGACACCACCCACAACTACACCGTTGATGGTCACTGGCAGACCACCACCGAACACTACGAATGGACGTGCACAGGAGCGCTCAAGCCCATAAAGCTCCTGCCCTGGCTGCGTAATCGCCATCCAGGTATCTGTCGGATTGCGCAGCGCGGCGGCGGTGTAAGCCTTGTTAGTCGCCACCTCGATCGTACCGAAGGCAGCATCATCGACACGGATGAAGCCAACAAGATGACCGCCTGCATCAACGATCGACAGGCAAGAGCGCTGATCGAGTTCGTTGGCCCGTTTGATACCAGCCTGCAGAGCGGCCATGGCAAGTTCGTGTTTAATCAACATTGTGAACTCTCCTATTGACCTAGTTGTACGCACCGCCACAAACATTAATTGCTTGGGCTGTAATGTAAGAGGACTCGTCCGAAGCCAAGAATACGAACAGCGGTGCAACCTCATCAGCGATCGCTTGACGACCCAGCGGAATCAGCGATTTAACCAGCGTTTCTTGCTTCTCTTTACCGCCGAGGAAGTCGATCACCGGCGCATTGAACGGAGTGTCGATCCAACCAGGACAAACAGCATTGACACGTACACCGTCTTTCGCCAACTCGATCGCCATGGTCGTTGCCATACCAATGACTGCGGCCTTAGAGGACGAGTAGCATGTGAGGCCAGGTGCGCCGCGCTTACCAGCCAGCGAAGACATCATGACAACGGACGATTTCTTAGCCTTCCGCAAATGAGTCAAGGACTCCTGCACGAAGATAAAGCTAGAGCGCACATTGATGCCGTAGACTTTGTCCCAGGCTTCAGTGGAAAAATCAGAAACATTGCCGGAGAGCTGAATACCTGCATTCAAGCACAGGGTATTAATACCTCCCAACCAATCTGCCGCCTTACCCACCACCGACCGGACATCAGTCTCGCTACTAAGGTCAGCACGGAAAAACTTTACAATGCCCGGAAAACGCTGCTCAACTTTCGAACCACGCTCCGCATCGATATCTACAACTGCTACTTTCGCGCCTTCTTGAACAAAGGACTCCAAAATAGCGAGCCCGATATTGGCTACGCCGCCCGTAAGAAGGACGAGCTTACCCGCCAAACGATCGGTCATATTAACCTCGCTCAAATATTTTATTTGAAGTACGCCATCGCTTTATTAGCAATGGCGTTATGCATCACTTCGCTCGGGAAATGTTTTCCAGAACGAGCGAGTTAACTTCCGAAGCAGCTTCCATCTGCGGCATGTGACCTGCGCCACTGATGATGCTCAGCTTGGCCTGAGACGGAATCTGTATATCAACCGGCAGCGGTACGATCTGATCCTTATCGCCCCAGATAAGCGCAACGGGGCCATTGAAGTCGGCGATCGTCCCAGCGATCCAATGACGCTGCTGACCTTCGGCATCAACAATAGTGTCGCGGATCGCCGACAGGGCCTCAGGAACCCCTTCAAGGCGCTTGAAGCGCAGAGTACCTTCGATCATGTCGTTGCTGATTTTCGACGGATCGGCCAGCAGACGTTCCAAGACATCTTTCAGCGGCCTGCGACGTTCAGCCGAGATGAAGTCATCCAGGAACGATTTGTTGATCTGCTTGCTCAGACCTACCGGAGCAATGAGTGACAGAGAAGCGACCCGACCGGGTTGCCGAACAGCAAGAGATGAAGCGACAGCGCCGCCGAACGAGTGAGCAACGATATGCATCTTGCCAGGCGCGGCTGATTCGAGCGCACGCTCTACCGCATTGACCAGATCGTCGAAGACTTTGTCGCCCTGAATCGGGGTGGACGCGCCGTGACCTGGAAGATCCACTGCAACCACACGGTGCCCTTGAGCGAACGCATCCTGGTTGAACAGCCAAGTGGAAAGGTCACCACCGAAACCGTGCACCAGGACAACAGTGTCATCGCCATCAGCACCCATGGTCAGCACATTCACAACTCGACCGTCACCGACATCCACGGCCTTAACGCTCGGTGCGTTCAAGTCTTCTTCTGCAGCGGCATCATTGGCATCAGCAAACGATGCAATGAATGCTTCGATTTCATCATCGCTCACCGATGCATCAGCGATCACGCCGACCAGAGCGCCAAGCGGTGCAGTGACACCTACCTGAACGACGATTCGACGCAGAATGCCGCTGGCAGCTGACTCCACCGCATTGGTGGTTTTAGTCGACTCGACTTCAATGATTTCCTGACCCCGGGTAACCTCGTCGCCTTCGGCTACCAGCCATTCAGCGACAAGACCCTCAGTCATTGTCATGCCCCATTTGGGGATTGTGACTGCTTCAATCGACATACTGCTTACCTCTCAACAATCGACTTGACCGCTTTGATGACCGCATCGGCATTCGGTACATATGCGTCCTCAAGGTTGGGCGCATATGGAACCGGGGTGTGCGGGGCGGTAACCATCTTGATCGGTGCGCGAAGCGAGTCGAAACACTTGTCGGCCAGCATTGCCGAAATATCTGCAGCCATACCACAACGCGGGTTTGCTTCATCCACGATGACGACACGACCGATTTCGTCGGCGAAGTCCATCAGTGTTTCTTCATCGAGCGGCGAAGTGGTTCGCGGATCGATAATGCACGCAGAAATACCTTCAGACTGAAGCTTGCGCGCAGCCTCTTCTGCGATATGAACCATACGACCGATGGCCACGATCATCACGTCCTTACCGTCGCGCACCACACGGGCTTCACCAAATGGCACGGTGTAAGCGCCATCGGGGACTTCACCCATGGTGTCGTACAGCATTTTGTTCTCCAGGAAGATGACAGGGTCATCATCCCGAATGGCTTGAAGCAGCAGCCCCTTGGCGTCATAAGGGTTCGACGGGATGACCACCTTCAGACCAGGCACATGAGTGAAGATGGGATAAAACGCTTGGGTATGCTGGGCTGCAGAGCGGGTACCTGCACCATAGGTTGCTCGAATAACCAGAGGAGTTCGAGCATGACCACCAAACATGTAGCGGAATTTGGCGATCTGGTTGACGATCTGGTCGAGGCAAACCCCAGAGAAGTCGACGAACATCAGTTCAGCGATCGGTCGCATACCGGTCAGCGCAGCACCCGCTGCAGCACCAATGAACGCAGTTTCGCTGATCGGGGTATCGCGAACACGCTCCGGGCCAAACTCACCGAGCAGACCACGAGTGACGCCGAACGCGCCACCCCAAGCATCCTTGACACCGTTTGCACCAGCGCCACCAGTAAGGTCTTCGCCCATCATGATCACGCGCGGATCACGCTGCATCTCCAGGTGCAAAGCATCGTTCAGCGCCTGACGGAAAGAAATTTTAGCCATGATGCGCTCCTTACTGGTACTTCACGTAGACGTCGGTGGTGAGAGCAGAAACGGGAGGGAACTCAGAAGCGCGTGCGAATGCAACAGATTCGTTCACAGCAACCGTAACCTCTTCGTCAATCGCGTCCAGAGCAGCCACATCTGCGAGGGACTCTTCCGTGACTTTGCTGCGGAATTTGATCAGGCAGTCTTGTTCTTGACGCATGATCTTCTTCTCTTCCGGCGTACGATAGGTATCCGGATCACCACTGTAGTGACCGTAGTAACGCGGCACATGAATATGCAGAAGGGTTGGGCCACCACCTGAGCGGGCACGCGCAATCGCCTCACCAGCAATGGTGTAGACCTTGAAAACGTCGGTGCCATCAATTTCGGTGGCAGGGATGTCATAGCCCTCGGCACGACGTACGAAGCTGCCCGCAGAAACGAATTCGTTCGCGGTCGCTTCGCCGAAGCCGTTGTCTTCAATCACGAAGATCATTGGCAGCATCCAGATTTTGGCCAGGTTGAGACTCTCGGCCATTGCGCCTTCGTTCATGGCGCCATCGCCTGCAAAGGCAATCGCAACACGATCTGTATTCTGCAGTTTCGCACTCAGTGCGGCACCGCAGGTGATCGGAGCGCCGCCGGCCACGATGCCGTTAGCACCCAGCATACCTTTGCGCAGATCGGCAATGTGCTGGGATCCACCTTTACCACCACAAGTACCAGTGACTCGACCAAACAGCTCGGCCATCATCGCATTGATATCGCAGCCTTTAGCGATGCAGTGGCCATGGCCACGGTGGGTCGACGAAATGTAGTCCTCATCGGTGAGGTGCATGCATACGCCGACTGCGCTTGCCTCCTGGCCGGCATAGAGGTGGGTGCTCCCCGGGATATCACCGGTACCCATCTCGTTGATCACGCGCTCTTCGAAACAGCGAATCGTTTGCATGGTGCGATAGGCTTCCAGCAGCCGTTCGCGGGGCAAATGTGGCGAGAACATTCCACTTCTCCTCATTTGAGTATTGCAACTTGTTTTGTCGTTATTGTGCGTCACAGTCCAACGCTCTCTTTAACCGAAGGCACCCTAGTGGTCATCCGAATCCTGGGTGACAGTGATCGCCTCGTAGCCCAATCGTCTCGCGATAGCCTGATAACGTCCAATTGCGATTGCGGATTGTCAGAGATAACGTCTTCTTATCGGTACCGACCGAAACAGACCGCAAAAAAAGCCCTCACACATGAGCATTTCTCTCAATTTCTGCGGTACCGTATCAGCCGGCTCGACAGCGGCGAGCCTTCTAGCGCGAGCCCTACACCGCATTACACAAAAAATAAAGAGGCGCAACATGATCGATCTACGAAGCCTTCAAACCTTCTATGCGGTTGCGCAACTGGGCGGTTTTCACAAAGCAGCAGACAAGCTTCACACTTCCCAGCCAGCCGTCTCTGCACGTATTGCGCAGCTTGAAAGGCAGCTGAATGGGCGGCTGTTCGAGAGAGATAAGCGCGGGTGTTTTCTGACCGCGCAAGGACGAGAGCTGCTGACTTATGCCGAGCGCATGATCGCGCTTGAGAGCGAGATGGTAGAGGCTGTTGCAGGCCGTAAGGGGCTGAGTGGAACCGTAAGCCTGGGCGCCTCCGACACCATCGTGCACACCTGGCTCTCTGACCTTTTGAAACAGCTAAGCCTGGAATATCCCGAGATCACATTGGATGTCGTGGTAGACAGCACCGCGAACATGACCACTGGACTCGCAGATTGCACCCTGGACGTAGCGTTGCTGATGGGCCCGGTCAACATCGGTAACGCGGAGAATCTTCCCCTGTGCAGCTACCCGATGAGCTGGATCAAATCGCCCAAGCTAGATCTGGGCGATAAGCCGCTCACGCTCGAGGAGATTGCAGCCCACCCAGTGATCACGTACGCGAGGAACACGCGCCCGTACTGGCAGCTCAAAGACATGTTTGAACGCAAAGGGCTTCACAAGGTACGGCTTTTCTCGAACTCCTCGCTGTCCTCGATTGTACGCATGACGGTGGATGGGATTGGCATAGCAGCCATACCCGAGCATGCCGTATTCGATGAGTTGGCCAGCGGCAAGCTCCACACCGTCTCCTCCACGCACGAAATGCCAGTCATGTCGTTCACCGCCAGCTTCATCGAGCGCGCAGATATGCCCCTGAACAGGATGGTTGCGCAGCTTGCTCAAAAGGTAGCAGCCGAGTATTGGCGGGTATAAAAAAACGGAGCCGAGGCTCCGTTTTTTGTATTGTCAGGCTGCTGGGTTTCGCCCCAGTCGCTCATAGACTTCGGGGCGCATGGCCTTGAAGTATTGAGCCAGCCCCATACCGGCAATCAGCACACCGGTCAAGCAGAGCAGCATCCAGGTACGCTCACCAGGCTCACCACCTACCAGCAGGTCGAAGTGGTAGGCAACCAGGGTAACCAAGGCGACGAAGAAAACGCCCGAAATGATCGGAGCCAGGAAGGCTTTTGCAAAGCTGACCTCACCGTGACGCCCTTTGCGTACATACCAAGTCAGAGCAGAGAGGTTCACCACAGCCATCAGGATGATCACACCCGAAGTACCTACGCCGGAGAGCTGGCCGTACAGAAGCTCGGGCTTTGCACCAATGACGATAAACGGCATAAGCACACAGAGCACCATCGTGGACACACTCATCGAAGCAGCGAATGGGGATGAGTGCTTCACATGAATGCGGCTAAGGAATTTCGGCAGCGCGCGGTCAGTACCCAGGTTGAAGAGGTAACGCGAAAGGACGTTGTGAGTAGAGAGGGCCGATGCGAAGGCCGAAGTGAGCACAAGGATCGTAACGATCACTTGGAAGCGACCATCGATGTATTTGCTGAACGCAAGGGAGAACATGGTAGCAGGGGAATCAGTGGCAATCTGCTGCACATTCTCGCCGTAAGCGGTGACCAACGCATAAGCACATACGGTGTACATCGCGCCGATGAAGATAATCGACCCATACGTAGCGCGACGGATGGTCTTGTCAGGGTCTCGCACTTCGTCACGGTACAGCGCGGTAGCTTCGAAGCCCATGAAGAACGATACGGCGAACAGCATCGCGAAAGGAATATTCACACCTTCCTTGGAAAGCTCACCTGGCGAGAAGGGGGCGGACGCCGCCATACCCGTATCACCACCGATGCTCAACACCCCGAAGGCGAAGCCCAGGCACACCACGATCTCCGACAACATGACCCACAGCAGTACCTTTGCCGAGAGCTCAACGTGAAGGTAACCAAGAATACCCACGATGACCCAGCAAGTCAGAGAGTAGAAATACCAAGGGAAAGCTGAGCCTGTGAGGCCTCGGTGGAAATCAGAACACGCAACACCGAAGTAGGAAGTGATACCCGCAAGAAGAACGAAATAGGAAACTGCAGCTGTCAGCCCTGCTCCAAGACCCGCTGATTTCCCTAAGCCATAAGTAATGAACGAGTAGAAGTCGCCGGATCGACGAACCATGTTATTGAGCGTGATATAACCAATACCAAACAGCAGCATGACCGAGGCAACTACAACGAATAGGAGCGGCGTCGCCACGCCTCCGAACATTAAAGAGACCGGAATGTATCCTGCAACTGTAGTAAGCGGTGCAGAAAAGGCCAGCACCGTCATAGCCAAGCTCAGTGCACCCATATTACCCGACAATTTCTTCTGACTGACTGCGGCGTCTCCGACGCTTTCGGAAGCCTCAATACTCATAGCCATTTATTCCTTTCTCCTCGACTCGTAAGCGCAACTTTAGTAAACGGCAGTAGTCATTACTCAAGTGAAGCGCCACAATTTTTGTTATGATGGATACTCGGCTTAGTGCACACAGATGCTAATGATTCACTCGGAGTCAATCGAGCGTTCCATCCAACATTTCAACATCGTGTTGAGCGTGCTCATCGCGCTGTGGATCATCCTCGCGCCGCCCTTCGATAACGTCAAATTTTCATTACCTATTGTCTGTGATAATGGCCGGTTATCAGTGAGCGGTGCGCGCCCTATCACAACACTGCAAGACCTTAACACCTAAGCCATTAATTCAGACTCACCCGTGGTCACCCTCCTGCTCCAGGGCCACCTGTGAAACCAGTTCGGCCACTCCCAAGGTGGCCGAACCCGCATTGGTCAGATGCCACCTATGGATGACCATGGGAGGTGGAGCAGTCACTGGCAAGATCTCAAGCTCGCCACTGGCCAGATGTTCTTGTACCAGGACGGCAGGCAGAACACCGCTACCAATGCCATTTCGAATCAGCGTGATCAGCGCCGATATCGAAGGTGAGCTGGACAGCTGAATGGTCGTGGGGTTGATGCCATATTTGAAGGCCAGCTTCTGCACCGTCCGAGCAGCATCATCGGACGGCGTGGTGTTGCTCATGGGCGTGAGTATTTGGTGCGAGAAAATGAAACCCCTAGCTGCGCTTCAAGGTTTTTCATTCTCATGGACAGCGCGGAAGGCGTGGCATGCAGACGCTCTGCCAGTTTCCTCAAGTGCGGTGTGTGGGCGAGTTCTACAAACGTCTCAAGACGCTTTGTATTCATCAGTCCCTCCAGACATCTGTTCAACTTTCCTTAACGAACATGGCCATTTTTATTTAATTTACAGCCTTTGAAACGCATCCATACACTCTCTTTCAGCGTGAGGGCGAGCGCTTTTTCCAAAAATTATGAAGGTGTTGATATGTCCAGCATTGAAAAGGGTGACCGACCGCTTCCTCCTACACTGAAGGACATCGAGGATGCCGCAGTCAGAATTCAAGGTTACGCGGCACGAACGCAACTGCTGGAGAATCCAGAGCTCAATGAGCTCCTAGGCGGTCGGTTGTTGTTCAAGCCTGAGGTACTGCAACGCACTGCTTCATTCGAATTCCGTGGAGCTGGGGCGCCACCGGAATCGTGGCTGCACTCTCGGCTCTGCTGGAGAAACCAGTGGTCTTCCATGAACCAGAAATCGAGACCCGGAGCACCGAGCTGTGCATCGCTCACGGCGGGTAGATGTCATGTTCATGGGGCCTGAATCTGCTCATGACGGCATCGCTATGCGCGAATACGAAGGCATGGTCAGAGCACTGCGAGGGAGCGTGATGCAGCATCTGACCTGATCGCCAAAGTGCTGGGTGTTGCGGGGCAACATGCGCGAATCGCAACAGGCGCATCCTCTCTGCCTTCAGGGATGGCGGTGGAAATCGAGGCAGCATTTCTCCTGAAGCATTAACAGCCGTGGGGCGGTTCTACCCGCCTCACTTTTCACAACCAGTAGTCTGGCTGCTGGTAGATGTGCCTCAAGTAGTCGATGAAGTGACGCACCTTGGCAGGCAAAAAACGCTGCTGAGGATACACCGCCTGGATGTCGTAATCTGGCAGTGCGAACTCGTCCAGCACCGTCACCAATTCTCCACTCGCCAATTCACGATGGATCTCCCAAGTCGAACGCCAACCAATGCCTAACCCCTGCCTCATCCAGGAGAAGAGCAGCTCACCATCGTTGCAAGCCATACTTCCGCTCACCCTCATGGCCACCTGCTTGCCCTCTCGCTGGAATGTCCACCCGCGTGGCTGCCCCCCCTGCGATGTGAAGGCCAGACAGTTGTGATTGGCGAGTTGCTCCAGACTGGTTGGCTTGCCATGCTTCTCGAAGTATTCCGGCGTACCACAGACCACTCTGCGATTGGAGCAAAGCTTCACCGCCACGTAGTTCGGGTCGGTCACCCAGCCAATGCGAATGCTCAGGTCGTACCCCTCACTCACAAGGTCGACGAGGCTATCGGTCAGGTTGAAGGACAACTTCAAATTCGGAAATTTCTGATGGAACCCAAGCGCATGTGGCGCGACATGTAACCGGCCAAATGCAGCCGGGGCCGAGACCATCAGGTTCCCCGTCACCAGCTTGGCGCTGTTGCTGATGCTCGCTTCCATCTCATCAAATTCACGAACGAGATCCTTGGCGCGCTCCAGTAGCTGCTCACCCAACTCTGTCAGGTGCAAACCGCGGGTAGAACGGTGCATCAGCTTTACACCCAACCGCTTCTCCAACGAGTCCAGCCGCCTACCCAACATGGCTGGTGTGACGCCCTCACTCAAGGCGGCAGCCGCAAAGCTCCCTTTCTGTGCGATTTGGATGAAACTTTGCAGTTCAGTGAAACGTGCCATTCGATACCTTTTATATCGACAGAAACTCATTTTGGGATCTTCAAGCCGCTATCCCGCTCGTCCAGACTGAAGGCCACTACAAAAAGATATCGATTTCCTGGAGGAAAGAGTATGTCCAAAATGAGAGCAATCGATGCCGCCGTCCTGGTGATGCGTCGCGAAGGAGTCGATACGGCTTTCGGTATTCCGGGTGCCGCCATCAACCCACTTTACTCCGCCCTGCAGAAAGTCGGTGGTATCGATCACGTCCTCGCTCGTCACGTCGAAGGTGCGTCGCATATGGCCGAGGGCTACACGCGGGCTAACCCTGGTAACATCGGCGTATGCATTGGCACCTCCGGCCCTGCCGGGACTGACATGGTCACGGGCCTGTACAGCGCCTCCGCTGATTCTATTCCAATTCTTTGCATCACCGGCCAAGCTCCACGTGCCCGGCTGCACAAGGAAGACTTCCAGGCTATCGATATCACCAACATCGTCAAGCCTGTGACCAAGTGGGCCACCACAGTTCTGGAGCCGGGCCAGGTTCCTTACGCATTCCAGAAAGCCTTCTATGAGATGCGTACTGGACGCCCAGGCCCCGTCCTGATCGACCTGCCATTCGATGTGCAAATGGCCGAAATCGAATTCGACATTGACGCGTACGAGCCGCTGCCAGTACACAAGCCAAGCGCGACACGTATTCAGGCTGAAAAGGCACTTGCCCTGCTCAACGACGCCGAGCGCCCACTGATCGTCTCCGGTGGCGGCGTTATCAACGCCAATGCGAGCGACCTGCTTGTCGAGTTCGCTGAGCTTACCGGCGTACCGGTTATCCCTACGCTGATGGGCTGGGGCACCATCCCGGACGACCACGCACAAATGGTCGGCATGGTCGGCCTACAGACGTCGCACCGTTATGGTAATGCCACGCTGCTCGAATCTGACCTCGTATTCGGCATCGGTAACCGCTGGGCAAACCGCCACACCGGTTCGGTGGACGTTTACACCAAGGGTCGCAAGTTCGTTCACGTCGACATCGAACCTACGCAGATTGGCCGCGTTTTCACCCCGGACTTGGGCATCGTTTCCGACGCTGGAAAAGCACTGGAAGCGTTCCTTGAAGTCGCCCGCGAATGGAAAGCCGCTGGTAAATTGAAATGCCGACAAGCGTGGCTTGAGAGCTGCCAGCAACGCAAAGCCACTCTGCAGCGCAAGACCCACTTCGACAACGTACCGGTCAAGCCTCAGCGCGTTTATGAAGAAATGAACCAAGTGTTCGGTAAGGACACTTGCTACATCTCTACCATCGGCCTGTCACAGATTGCCGGCGCTCAGTTCTTGCACGTGTACAAACCACGTCACTGGATCAACTGTGGCCAGGCGGGCCCTCTGGGCTGGACGATCCCAGCTGCACTGGGTGTAGTCAAAGCTGACCCAAGCCGTCAGGTCGTTGCGTTGTCCGGCGACTACGATTTCCAGTTCATGATCGAAGAGCTGGCTGTCGGTGCTCAGTTCAACCTGCCCTACGTTCACGTCCTGGTAAACAACTCGTATCTGGGTCTTATTCGTCAGGCCCAGCGCGGTTTCGAGATGGACTATTGCGTCCAGCTGGCCTTCGAAAACATAAACGCCCCAGAGCTCAATGGTTACGGCGTGGATCACGTCGCGGTTGTCGAGGGTCTGGGCTGTAAAGCGATTCGCGTGTTCGAGCCATTTGAGATTGCCCCTGCTCTCAGGGAAGCCCAGCGAATGGCTCAACAGCACCAGGTACCAGTGGTCGTTGAGGTGATTTTGGAGCGAGTGACCAACATCTCCATGGGTACCGAAATCGACGCAATTAACGAGTTCGAAGAGCTGGCAGTATTCGCCAGCGATGCGCCGACCTCGATTGTGCCGTTGAGCAATTCTTGAGACTTGTGAGGACAGCCAGATGCCACGTTTAGCAGCCAACCTTTCGATGTTGTTCACCGAACACGATTTCCTCGCGCGCTTCAGTGCTGCCGCCAATGCCGGGTTCACAGGCGTCGAATACCTGTTCCCGTACGACTTCAGCGCTGCCGACATCAAGCAGCAGCTGGAAGCCAACGGCCTGACCCAGGTGCTGTTCAACCTGCCTGCCGGCGACTGGGCCAAGGGTGAGCGCGGTATCACCTGCCACCCCCACCGTATCGAAGAATTCCGTGCCGGTGTCGACAAGGCCATCGAGTACGCCAAGGTGCTGGGCAACACCCAGGTCAACGCCCTGGCCGGTATCCGCCCACAAGGCCCGGACTGCGCCACCGTGCGCAAGACCTTCGTCGAAAACCTGCGCTACGCCGCCGACAAGCTCAAGGCCGCCGGTATTCGCCTGGTCATGGAAATGATCAACACCCGCGACATCCCGGGTTTCTACCTGAACACCACCCAGCAGGCCCTGGAAATCCAGGCCGAAGTGGGCAGTGACAACCTGTTCCTGCAGTACGATATCTACCACATGCAGATCATGGAGGGTGACCTGGCTCGCACCATGGAAACCAACCTGCAGTTGATCAACCACATCCAGCTGGCCGACAACCCGGGCCGTAACGAGCCTGGTACTGGCGAGATCAACTACCGCTTCCTGTTCGAGCATTTGGATCGCATTGGCTATCAGGGCTGGGTCGGCGCGGAATACAAACCGCTGACAACCACTGAAGCAGGTTTGGGTTGGCTGAAGTCCCACAACGCAGTCTGAAACAGCCAGGCGCTAAGCGCCTGATGTGAACCAATACAAAGAGGCACATTGTCATGGCTAAAATCGGTTTCATCGGCACCGGCATCATGGGCAAGCCCATGGCGCAAAACCTGCAAAAAGCAGGTCACAGCATCTTCGTCTCCACCCATCACGACGCCGCTCCTGCCGATCTGATCGCCACTGGCGCAGTAGCTTTGGCCAACCCAAAAGAGGTTGCCCAGGAAGCTGAATTCATTATCGTCATGGTGCCTGACACCCCTCAGGTGGAAAGCGTACTGTTTGGTGAAAACGGCGTTGCCGAAGGCGTGGGCCCGAACAAGGTTGTGATCGACATGAGCTCGATCTCACCTACCGCGACTAAGGTTTTCGCCGAAAAAATCAAGGCAACCGGTGCGGCCTACCTGGATGCTCCGGTATCCGGCGGTGAAGTGGGAGCCAAGGCGGCGACCCTGAGCATCATGGTCGGTGGTTGCCCGAAAGCCTTCGAGCGAGCCCTGCCGCTGTTCGAAACCATGGGCAAGAACATCACCCGCGTAGGTGGCAATGGGGACGGCCAGACCGCTAAAGTTGCCAACCAGATCATCGTCGCCCTGAACATTCAGGCAGTCAGCGAAGCGCTACTGTTCGCCGCCAAAAACGGTGCCGATCCAGCCAAGGTGCGTGAAGCATTGATGGGTGGCTTCGCCTCGTCGAAAATCCTCGAAGTGCACGCCGAGCGCATGATCAAAGGCACCTTCGACCCAGGGTTCCGTATAAACCTGCACCAGAAAGACCTCAACCTGGCCCTGCAGGGAGCGAAAGAGCTTGGGCTGAATCTGCCCAACACCTCAAATACTCAGCAAGTCTTCAGCACCTGTGTGGCATTGGGTGGGGGCGACTGGGATCATTCAGCGTTGATCAAAGGCTTGGAGCATATGGCGAATTTCTCGATTCGCGATAAGCGCTAAGGGACAGCTAGGCTGGGTGGTAGTCCGCGCTACCACCTAGTCCAGCGACCTGAATGCGTTATGCGTTGACTCCGCGCGATCCCGCCTCCCGCCAATAGGCGAACTCACTCCGACAAGTCAGTGCCCCCCTCCAATCGCATGGTGGAACGCACTAGCCTCTGCTCCTCCTCCTCGATTTCTCGCAGACTATCTCGAACGCTGTTGATATGGTCTCGCGCCGCACGCTGAGCCTGCTCCGGCAGTTGCTCCATCACCGCGTGATAGAGACGAGAGTGCTGCCTGTCAATCTGTCGCTTTTGGGGAGGGCGGCAATAGAGATTGTTGACCGACGCGAAGACCGTGCTCAACGTCAAATCACTCAGGTTTTGCAGCGTGTGAACAAGTACAGGATTGTGCGAAGCCTCGCTGATAGAACGATGAAAGGCGTGATCGAGCCTGGCCTGCTCCTTGGGATCATGCTGCTTAGGATCAGAATGCGCAGAGAGCATTTCCTCGTAGCGCTTACGGATTAGGAATCGATCCACATCCGTTGCTCTAAGGGCGGCTAGTCTCGCGGACTCACCTTCTAACAGTGCCCTAACCTCCAGGAGATCGTAGAGTGTCCTGCGTTGGGAACTGAACAGATACATCATCGGCTGCGTAGCTTCAGTGTTGGATAGATCAGCAACAAATGAACCTCGACCATGCTCAGTTTCGATGATCCCTCGTCCGCGAAGAATCCTGAGCCCCTCTCGAAGCGCTGAGCGCGAACAACCCATTTTGGCCATCAATCGCCGCTCAGAGGGTAGCGCCTGACCTACCTTGATTACGCCATCAACAATCAAGCGCTCGATGCGCTCGGCAACCTGGTCAGCGACTTGGGTTTTTTCTTGTTTGCCCGAGTGCGAGTTTTCCATCAAGGCTCCTGGATAGCTGGTACGACCAGCCGGAAATTGCAGGATGACAGAAGTCAGTCTATCCCCGCAAAGACCCGATCCAAAGGGACTTCGATCGGTTGCCGGTAAAAACTGGTACTACCAGATCGCTTGATGATCGACATGCTGAAATCAGCCGCGCAGTGTGGGTTTACCTTCCGCTCCTGCCAGATAAAAACGTCCGAGCGGGAGGTAAATCACACAAGAATAAAAGCCAAACTCGAGAGCGCGATGAACATCCTCTATGACGAGCGTGTCGATGGTGCGTTGCCCAACGTCGACAAAAAGCAGGTGCTCGATCAGCTATCAAGCCTGATTCCTGATCTCGAAATTCTCTCCTCAGAAGAGGAGCTCAGACCTTACGAATGTGATGGCCTATCGGCCTACCGAGTCATGCCTCTCCTGGTCGTGATACCGACCAGAATTGATCAGGTTCAATCCATTCTCAGCACGTGCTTCGAGCTGCGTGTCCCCGTAGTAGCGCGAGGTGCGGGAACCGGACTCTCAGGCGGAGCACTGCCGCACGAGCGAGGCATTCTCCTCGTCATGGCCCGCTTCAACCAGATCATAGAGGTCAATCCACTAGGTCGATTTGCAACGGTTCAGCCCGGGGTTCGCAACCTGGCCATTTCCCAAGCAGCAGCACCACATGGCCTCTATTACGCACCTGATCCGTCATCACAGATCGCATGCTCGATTGGTGGAAACGTTGCCGAGAATGCGGGCGGCGTGCATTGCCTCAAATACGGGCTGACCGTGAACAACATCTTGAAGGTCGAAATCCTCACCATTGAGGGGGAGACACTCACACTGGGTAGCGACGCGCTCGACAGCCCTGGCTTTGATCTACTGGCGTTGTTCACTGGGTCAGAGGGTATGTTGGGAGTCATCACAGAAGTGACCGTGAAACTTCTTCCCAAGCCACAGGTGGCGCGCGTGCTGCTTGCCAGCTTCGACTCAGTCAAAAAGGCGGGCGCGGCAGTAGCCGACATCATCGCTGACGGCATCATCCCAGGTGGCTTGGAAATGATGGACAACCTCTCCATCCGTGCCAGCGAAGACTTTATACACGCCGGTTATCCGGTCGACGCCGCCGCCATGTTGCTCTGCGAACTCGATGGCGTTGAAGCGGATGTGCAGGAAGATTGTGAGCGGGTAAAAACCATCCTCGAATTGGCCGGCGCGACTGAGGTCAGGCTTGCGCAAGATGAAGCAGAGCGGGTGCGATTTTGGGCGGGCAGGAAGAACGCGTTCCCCGCTGTTGGGCGTATATCTCCCGACTACTACTGCATGGACGGCACGATCCCCCGCCGTCAGCTGCCCCGGGTACTGAACGGGATCGAAGAGCTGTCCAACGAGTACGGCTTGCGGGTAGCGAACGTATTCCACGCAGGTGACGGGAATATGCACCCACTGATTCTCTTTGATGCCAATAAAGCGGGTGAGCTGGAGCGCGCTGAAGCGCTTGGAGGCAAAATCCTCGAGCTGTGTGTTGAGGTCGGTGGGAGCATCACGGGAGAGCATGGCGTTGGACGGGAAAAGATAAACCAAATGTGCGCGCAGTTCAGTGGTGACGAAATCACCCTCATGCACGCGGTCAAGCATGCCTTCGACAAGCACGGTTTGCTCAACCCTGGAAAAAACATTCCAACACTGAATCGGTGTGCTGAATTCGGCTCCATGCACATTCATCACGGCAACCTGCCCTTTCCTGAGTTGGAGCGCTTCTGATGCAGCACGATTACGACAACAGCGCTGACTTGCTTGAGCAAGTGAATTACGCCCTCAACGAGGACATCCCCCTTCGTATTCAGGGGAGCAACAGCAAGCACATGCTCGGCAATCACATGGCTGGCGAAGTCCTCGATACCAGGATCCATCGCGGCATCGTGAATTATGATCCAACTGAGCTTGTCATCACCGCCCGCGCAGGCACATCGTTGTGGGAAATCGAAGCTGCGTTGGATCACGCGGGCCAGATGCTTCCGTTCGAGCCGCCGCACTTCGGCCCTGATGCGACCGTAGGCGGGATGGTTGCAGCCGGCCTATCTGGGCCACGTCGCCCTTGGGCAGGAGCGGTAAGGGACTATGTCCTTGGAGTCCAGGTAATCATCGGCAACGGCAAGCTGATGCGGTTTGGTGGCGAGGTCATGAAGAACGTTGCAGGCTACGACCTCTCCCGCCTGATGGCAGGAAGCTTCGGTTGTCTCGGTGTCATCACCGAGGTATCGCTGAAGGTTCTTCCCAAACCTAGAGCCTCCGCAAGTCTTTCTCTAGACATGACTCCAGCGCAGGCTATGGCGAACCTGGCGCGCTGGGGTCAGCAACCTATTCCGATTACCGCTGCGTGCCACGATGGCGCGCTCCTCCACTTGCGCATTGAAGGCGGCGAAGGTTCTGTAAGGTCAGCATTAAGCATACTGGGAGGTCAGCCCCTCGAAAATGATTACTGGAAACGCCTTCGCGAGCACGAGAGTGATTTTTTCAAAAAGCCAGAAGCTCTTTGGCGCCTTTCGTTGCCTGCTAACGTCTCGCCCTACATTTCATCAGGTGATCAAATGCTGGATTGGGGAGGCGCTCAACGCTGGCTCAAGACCAATGAAGATCCTCAAGCGATTCGTAGTGCGGTGGAACATGTTGGCGGTCATGCCATTCGTTACGCCGCGGGGGAATCCTCACTACAGCCGTTGTCGAAAACGCTGATGAAATACCAGAAAAATCTGAAGAACCAATTCGATCCTCAGAACATATTCAATCCTGGCCGCTTAAGTGCAGAGGTTTAAGGACAGCTCATGCAAACTCTACTCAGCCAGAAGGCGAAGGAATTACCCCGAGCAGAAGAAGCGGAAAAAATCCTGCGCTCATGCGTGCACTGTGGATTCTGCACCGCAACATGCCCAACCTATCAATTATTGGGCGATGAACTTGATGGGCCACGCGGTCGAATTTACCTGATCAAACAAGTTTTAGAAGGTAACGAGGTTACCGCAAAAACCCAGCAGCATCTAGATCGCTGCCTATCATGCCGAAACTGCGAAACAACCTGCCCTTCTGGTGTTCAGTACCACAACCTTCTAGATATCGGGCGCGAAGTAGTTGAAAAAGAAGTTCCCCGTTCCCTCTATGAGCGTCTCCTACGCACCGGTATTCGGACAGTGATACCGCGCCCAGTTTTGTTCAAAATATTGTGCACAGCTGGCATGATTGTCCGGCCATTACTGCCTGGAGCCTTCAAACGTAAGATACCGCCACTTCCCGATTCACCTAGGGAGCGCCCACGCAGGCATCACAAACGTAAGGTTCTGATGCTGGAAGGATGTGTGCAACCAACACTGGCGCCCAGCACCAATGCTGCTGCTACCAGAGTGCTCGATAGGCTTGGTATTTCTGTCTTGAGTGCTCCACAAGCCGGTTGTTGTGGGGCCGTAGACTACCATCTGAATGCTCAGGAACGTGGCTTGGAGCGAGCCCGCCGGAACATCGACAGCTGGTGGCCAGCAGTGCGGCATGGTGCCGAAGCGATCGTGCAAACCGCAAGCGGTTGCGGGGCGTTTGTCCGTGACTACGGGCACCTCCTGAAGGACGATAAGCAGTATGCAGAGAAAGCTCGCGTCATAAGCTCACTGGCAAAAGACTTGGCTGAGGTGATCAGAGCCGAGCCCCTTGAAACTTTAAGCCCCAGTGCTAGCCAGCGCATCGCATTCCACTGCCCTTGTACACTTCAGCACGCTCAAAAACTCGGCGGTGCCGTCGAAGAAATCCTCACGCGATTCGGTTTCTCGCTCACCTCAGTGCCCGACAGCCACCTCTGTTGTGGATCTGCAGGCACCTATTCGATCACTCAACCAGAGCTCTCCATCCGCCTTCGTGATCAGAAGCTAGCAGCGTTGGAGAGTGGTAACCCGGATGAAATTGTTACTGCCAATATTGGCTGCCAAACGCACTTAAGCGGAGCTAGAAAAAAACCAGTGAAACACTGGATTGAAATAGTCGAGGAAAGTTTGAACCCACCGACCAAACCAGTTGAGCTTAAGCCAGCGGAAATGATCTCCCCGTTCGTATAGAAAACTGTATTTGAGTCAAAAAAGCCAAGGCTTCGAGCACTACTACAAATCAAGCCTTGGCATTCCGACGCAACACTCCACTTCACTGTGATAACAACGCATTATCACCTCTGAAAAATAATGCCGCTCAGACACATATCGAATCTATCTTCTGCACATCCCCGAGGGTGTGATAACGTACCATCGCGAGCCCACGTTACAGGCACAAAACACACAAAGCCTAAAACACGCTTAACTCCTTTAGCAAGCTTTGGGTACTGGACGCGACTAGCGTTTAACACTTTACCAAACTCGTTGAAATTCAATATCAGCGGTACCGCTTTGGTCGTTACCTTATGAGGTGTGTGCTTTGTCAATATTTAAAAGCCAGAAGGCCCTTGTAGAGATTGCGCTAATTCTTGGTGTTTTCTCATTGTGCACCGGTGAATTCGCCGTCATGGGATTGCTTTCCAATTTGTCCACAGCTTTCGACAAGCCTGAAACCACTGTGGCTCACCTGATCAGCGCCTACGCTCTCGGCGTAGTTGTCGGTGCACCTATTATGGTGCTTGTCGGTGTTTACCTCAAAAAGCGAAATCTGATCTTGTTTTTGCTGGGGATCTATACCGTCTCCAATGCGCTAAGCCTTCTGGCGCCTAATTACGAAACCCTGCTGCTTTCGCGTTTGATTGCCGGCTTCCCTCACGCCGCATATTTCGGAGTTGCCGCAACCATTGCTGCTTCAATGGCACCGTTTAACAAACGGGGTAAAGCCGTGAGTCGAATCCTGTTGGGCATCACCGCCGCCATTTTGATCGGAGCACCGGGTGCCACATACCTGGGGCAAGCAATGGGATGGCGTTGGGTGTTCGGAGGCATAACCGTCCTCAGTGTTCTGAGTGTGGTGTTGCTCTACCGCTATGCTCCAGATGTCGAGAATGAAGCCCGGATGGACTTTCGAGCTGAAATTGCATCCTTCAAAAACACTCAGATTTGGTTAGCTCTCGCCATCGGTGCTATCGGATTCTCCGGAATGTTTGGTGTCTACAGCTACCTCGCTCCCACCGTCCTTCATGTCACCCATTTGAGCGAAAACTGGATCGCACCGATGCTAGCGGTGTTCGGCGTCGGCACCATGATTGGCAACCTGGCTGGCGGCTGGCTCTATGACAAGTACAAATTCTTGGCCGTAAATCAGGTCATGATCTTCAGCGTCGTTGTTCTACTCGCTTTCCCGTTGCTCTCCGAGTCAGTGACCGGAATCACCGCCGGTGCGCTTATGCTGGGCTGCATGGTTGCCCTGACACCCGCCCTGCAGATGAGGCTCATGGACGTGAGCAGGCATGGCCAGTCCCTGGTTGCAGCGTCCAACCATGCCGCACTGAACTTTGCCAATGCGCTGGGGCCGTGGATCTGTGGTTTGGCAATCAATGCCGGTTGGGGTTGGACTTCAACCGGGTACGTCGGTGCGGCTATGGCATTAGTTGGATGCCTGATCTACTTGCTCGCCCGAGCATTAGAGAAGCGATCGGAGATCACCGCTGATTGATCAGCACTACTCGTGAGCCTGGGTACTCATCTGACTATTCCGGCTCACCTTGACTCTCAAAAACCTTAATTTCCATGAGTTTATTGGAAATATCTATTACATAAGAAGCCGCATCACTGAGCCCCTGCTCGCTGCCATCCCAACGCCACCAAGATCCAATAGTGTCAACGAGCTTCCGCAATGCCCTAGCATTTCTTTCACCTTCCGAAACGCCCATGTCTTGCGAGATAGCAAAATACATGTGGTCACAGAAGTCTTCCCAATCATCCACTTCCGAGCGAAGAGTTCCTGGCAAGACCTTGACGATCCGATCAGTCGCTATCAGCGCATCCCACATATCATTCTCGGGTCGCTGTAATTGCTGAGAAACATGAAATGCGATGAGCTTACGCCAATATTCATCCGGAGAGATGCATCCTTCGAGAGCTTTGTATAACGCATGAGCAAAGTTGTTGTAGTGCCAGCGTAAAGCAGCAGACAGGATTTGCTCGCGCCCCTCCGGAAAGTGGAAGTAGATGGTCGGAGGTTTCACGCCAGCCGCACGTGCCAAACTTCGCATAGAAACATTGGAAATCCCTTCGCGCGTAGCAACCCGAAGAAAGGACTCGAGGATGACCTGTTTGCTTTTCGTTAATTCATTCCAGTCGAACGTATTAAGGTATCCCTTTAAACGCTCAAGCATAACCAATGTATTTTCACTGCTGCGCATAATCCCCTACCAACCTTGTCACCCCTCATCAACACGCTTGACCTTACCACATAACCAGGGTTCAGCTGCTACAAAAGACCTTCTCACGCCTGAGTGATGCTAGTCACCCAGGCGCAAAGGTAAGCTCACCCGTGATGGGCTCGACCAAGCCTCGCAAACGTTTCAGGCTTGGTTTTGCGATAAAAACCAGCCAGTATCATACCCACTACTTGAACAACCAGTATTGCGTAGAGCATCCATACCCGTTCACCTGGCTCCCCCCCGACCAATAACTCAAAGTGTTTAGCGACCAAAACCATCAAGCTAACAAAAAATATTGTTGAAACAGTGGGCGCCAAAAACGACTTGAGGAAGCTAGCTTTGTTGGCCCTTCCTTTTGCGAAATACCAAACCAATGCAGAGACATTGACCATGGTGAGCAGGCAAATAACACCCGCTGTTCCCACGCCAGAAAGTTGACCATAAAGCAGGTCAGGCTTCACCTTAAGCGTGATGAAGGGCATAAGCACTAGGAGCACTAGCACAGAAACCGACACAGAAGCCTTATAAGGCGATCCATGCTTTTCATGGACAGATGCTAAAAATGCGGGAAGCGCACCGTCTGTACCTAAGTTATACAGATACCGTGACAGAACATTGTGGATCGAAAGAATGCAGGCGAACGATGAGGTCAGGATCAGGACAGAAATCATCAAGTGAACAGGGCCCTCGGAGAAACTCGAGAGGGCGCCTGAAAACATGGACGCCGGTGAATTTGAAGCCACTGCCTGAACACTGCCCCCATACGCCATAATCATGGCAAAAGCACACAAAGTATAAATACAGCCGATGAATATTACTGCACCGTAGGTAGCCCTTGGAATCGTAGTGTCTGGGAATTTCACTTCATCGCGAAACAACGCGGTCGCTTCAAAACCCATGAAGAACGACACCACAAACAGCATGGCGAATGGCAAGTTGACACCGGGCTTACTCAACTCGCCAGGTGTAAATGCATCAACGGAAGCAATCCCTGACTCCCCGCCTCCCTGCAGTACTCCAAATGCAAAAAGCAAGCACACGATCACTTCAGCAACCATCACCCAAGTCAGAACTTTGGCAGATAGCTCCACATTCAAATATCCCAGCATCCCAACAGCGAGCCAGCAAAACAGCGCATACCAATACCAGGAAAAGGCGTGCCCAGTGATTTCCCGGTGGAAATCCGCTGCCGAAACACCGAAATACGAAGCCACACCAGTCAGAATCAGGAAATAGGCAACTGCAGCCATCAAACCGGAGCCTAGACCTGCCTCCTTACCCAAGCCATAGCTAATGAAGGAGTAAAAATCGCCAGGACGCTTTACGGTTGTATTAAGCGTCACATAGCCGACGCTAAAAATAAGTATCATCACAGTGACGATTAGAAATACGAGCGGGCTGGCCACTCCTCCAAACATTAAAGCAACAGGTATATACCCTGAAACGGTTGTGAGTGGAGCGGAGAAAGCCAGCACCGTCAGCGCCAAACTAAAAGCACCCATTTTACCCGTTAGCCTGGCACGCCCCGTTTCAGAAGCTCCAAATGCTCCCCCTGCCTCTGCAGTCATCGTCATAAACCGATCCTCGATAAATAGTTAATTCAACGTCAGCTCGGCAGATAAGGAGATGCTTCATCATTATATTTATTCAACGCAGGTTCGCGTAGACTTCCAGGATCAAGATATCAACCACCATTAACACATACCGTTTAATAGCGCTTGACATTGATACAACCTCAAACTCATTATCCATTGACACACCACCCTCTGCGAGCCAAAAAGCCCAGACCTACCAGACTATTCCCACTCGCCCACATGCTAGTCATCAAGCTAGTTCTTGAACATCAGAGGGAGCGTAATATAGTTACGAATTCGATCATCATTCAATGTCACAGGCTCTTCTGCAAGCTCGACACGAGAGTACTTGCTAGCAATGACATTAAGTGTTGCTTCAATTTCCGCCCTGCTGATTACTTGACCTGCGCAAGCGTGCACACCAACCCCAAAGGAAACGTGCTGACTGGCCTCTTGGGGCCTAGTATGATCGAACATATTAGGTCGTTTGAAAACAGTTTCATCTCTGTTAACCGCCGCGGTCATAAATCGGATACATGAGCCGGCAGGAATGGTAATACCGCGGATTTCAATATCTTCGGTGGGATAGCGAGTAAAGGATTGCTCAGGGGGATTAAGTCGTATGAATTCGTTGATCATGGCAGCCCTGGCATCAGGCTGCGCGCGATACAAATCGTAGAGATCAGGATCCCTAGCAAAATGTTCTAAAATCGCAGCTGTTACGTATGCTGGATTGGGAGCTCCAGAGAAATAGAGCAGCACCAGTGTCTGGATGACCTCCCGAGAAGTCATTTCCCCAGCCTGCTCAAGCTTGAGCATCGCGTCCAGCAATCCCTCCCCGGGGTTTGTTCTTTTCTCCTCAATCATTGCCTGACATTTAGCAAAAAGCCACTCAAAGCCTTCTTTTGCGCGATCCTTATCTGCTTGAGTTGCCGCAGGTGTTTGCATCCCAACGATTTTCAACGAGTTCAGTGCCGCAAGATCAATATCATCCTCAGCGACCCCAAGCACTCGACACATCGTCACGTGTGTCGGCACCACGCAAATATGGTGGTGCGCCTCGATATACCCATCTTCATCGATCAGATCTAGCGCGGCCTCGGCAACATCGACAGTGTGCTGCACCCAATCCTTAACCAACTTTGGCGTGAACCACTTATTCGTATGACGGCGAAGACTGGTGTGCTGCGGCGGATCATAAAACAGAATCGTATCTAGGAACACATGCCAATTATGGGGCTTGACCCAATCCGGCTCAACCATGCTCATAGCGGGATGCTTCACATACTTAATGTAATCTTCGTAGCGAGAGATTACAAAAGTACGCTCACTCTCTTGATAAACTGGGTAGTCCCGCTGCAAACGTGCATACCAAGGGTAAGGGTTTCTTCGAAAATCCGGATGCGCCCAAGGCAGTACTTCATGTGTAATATTCATCAATTAACTCCAGGCTCGAATCACGGGTAGACTGCGTCGATCCAGTCCGATGCCACTACCGTGAGCGACTTGCCGCTCGCAGCGTCGTGACGACCAACCTCGCCAATCATGGTTGCGCCTAACTCGACCAACTTATCGGAAATAGTTCTAATTGCATTATTGAAATTGGTATAGGTGCTATCGCCCAAGCCAAATGCGTAAAATCCAAGCCGACTGAGATCTGGTCGTTCATTGTTTAGCACATCGAAAAAAGGAATCGTCGTTTCAGGTAAGTCACCTTCACCATACGTCGACGTCACAACAATAACGGTTGAGCACGTAAGTAACGTTGATGCGGTAATATCTTCCATTGACTTGACCGAAACCTCGACCCCCCTTGCACTGAGATTTGCAACGATATCATCCGCTGCCATTTCAGCGTTACCACTCTCAGTACCAAAAGCCACTAAGATATCGCTCATACATTCACCTTGTTTACGAATTTAATCAAACAATATCAGCACTTGCCGTAGTAGCATCCTGCCCGCGCGCCACTCTAATCATTGCCACCAAGTCCCGGAGTTTATTTCTACACCGGTCTTTAACAGCGCTACTCTGCTCATACCGGTCAATACGGCGCCAGCCATCATAATCGACAACATTAGTTGATAGCTCATGCAGCACTGATGCACGCCCAACCTTCCCAGGCCTATTTAATCCATCTTCAAAATCCTGGCATATTTTATCTGCAACGGACTTTGCATCCTTCCTGTTCTCTGCAACAGTTCCTTTCGGGCCACGCCTCAACCACCCAACTCGATATACTGCATCACCATCGCAGTCGTTGCCAGGAATCAAATTATTCTCAGACACGCCATTAGTGAAGCCGATAGCAGTTACGACGGTATCAAATCCATCAACTTTTAAAGCACCAGCGCCCTTGCTCAGGCTTGAAATAACAGTACGCCCACCAACAAAATCCAGCTCATTGATAGTCACATCAAAAACAAGCTCGATCTCGATTTTTTCACCCTCTCGGGCCTTCATATTTTCTTTTTGCATACGAAGGATATCCGGGACGCGCCCCTGCTCCTCAGGAGCATCTTCAAAACTGACACGTATGCCTGGAAGCTTCAGTAATTCCTCAAGCATTGAACCATCGCACTTCACCATGGATGCGGGAGAGCGACTGAATAGCTTTATCTTCTTCAACCCTGAAGACTTTAATTGCGCAAGGACGTCATCTACTACATCAGAACCAAGAAACTCATCACCTGATTTACAAATCATCCGTACAAAATCGACTGCGACATTGCCGCTTCCAATGACCGCAATATCACTACCCAGTGATCGGATCTGACCGCCAACATCTTTTGGTAGGCGATGTAAAGGGTATCCATTCAATGCCTTCAGAATCTGCCCCGCTCCAATGACATGAGCTCCGGGATGAGTGGGCACATCTAAAACGGCGTCATGATTCAGGCCTGTGGCCAGCACCAAAGCATCGAACGATTCAGCAAGCTTTTGAAAGGTTATGTCCCTGCCTACGCTCACATTTCCAAAGAATTTGACGTTACCCTTTTCGAACATTTTTTCGAACTGCTGGATAACCCCTTTACTCCCTTGGTGGTCTGCCGCGATTCCATAGCGCACGAGTCCATAGGGCACAGGCAACGCCTCAAAAATTGAAATCTCAGCTTCCGGCCATTTCTTTTCAAGGAACTGCGCCACGAAACAACCAGATGGGCCTGCTCCAACAATGGCTATGGTCGGCAAGGTAGGCATTGAGATCTCCCAAGGCAAAGTGTGATGAGGCAAGAAAAATCGAAACCGCTCTAACGTTCGTTCGGTTATTGCTTGTTAGCAAAGTACATGCCAGCTCCGGCAAGACCGTTGTAGGGCGGTTCACAGGGGCTCTACGCGTAGGAAAGGACGTAAACGGTGCGTCTTGGGTCGGAAGTGAGCACTAGTAGTGCACTGCTACGGGCCCACACACCGTTGTGGAAAAGTGGCGGCCAATGGGGAGTGAAGCCACCTCAAGGCTACCCCGTTCCCACCATCTCCCCCAGAGAACCAACCGTGGAGATGTTAAAAACAAGCAAGCACTGGTAGATGCACTCAAGCGCGGAAAACTGGCGGACGCAGGTGCTGACGTGCTCGCCCCCGACAATATCGACATGATCATGTCGTTTGAGCATGCCACGCCAGACATCGCAAACACGCTCGACCTAATCGTCACTGACTTTGTCGCCGGCCAGACCGATGAGTCGATGCTGGGCGTCGGCTATTCGCCACACCGCTGGCAAACCTACGTTCTTCGTCACCTTCTTGCTGCTGACCATCGCGAGGGTGACCACCTCGCCATCCTTCGCAGCGAACAGACCGCGAGTGACCCCGTTACGCTGGCTAAGTCGGGGAGCAGCACCTCAGCCTTGCTGCGACGGAAGCCCTCTCTAAAAACCCGCTCCACGCCCTCTTTCGCCTCCTTTTCGAGCAAGCTGCCCTATCACTCCCTTTGATGTAGGAAGGGCGACTGAAAACAGCCGCCCTATGGTCTACTTGATTACTGCCTTGCGGCCCAAGAGTTGAAGCGCTGCTCCAGCTGATCCCCATGATCTGCCCAGAAAGAAGCGCTGATGGCCACTTGGTGCTCGAGGTTCGCTTCATCCGTCGGCATAGTGCTTCGACGATTTGCGTCTACCATCGAAACAGCTGCACGGTTCACTGGGCCATAGGCGATTTGCTGGGCATAGGCCTTCTGGGCCTCGGGTTGAAGAACCGACTGGATAAAGCGCAAACCCTCTTCGCGGTTCTTGGCACCCTTAGGAATTGTAAACGCGTCCATGTCGTAAATTCCGCCATTCCACACCATGCGAAGATTGCTTTCATTCTGCACCGCTGCGATGCGGCCATTGTAGGCAGAGCTCATCACCACATCACCAGAGGCGAGATATTGAGGTGGTTGGGCGCCCGCCTCCCACCACTGAATGTACGGTTTCAGTTTATCCAGCTTAGCGAACGCTCGATCTTGCCCCGCCTTACTCTCCAGAACCATGTACACGTCCTTGGGCTCTACGCCATCGGCCATCAAAGCGAATTCCAAGGTGTACTTCGCCCCCTTCCGTAGGCCACGCTTCCCTGGGATCTTTTCAACGTCCCAGAAGTCGGCCCACCCTTGCGGTGCAGTTTTAAGCTTCTCCGCGTTGTAGGCCAGCACAGTCGACCAAACAAAGAAACCAACACCGCATGGCTGTACCGCCCCATCGAGTAGTTCAGGTGTCAGCTTGGAAATAACAGGATCTTCGCCAATTTCCTCCAGCATTCCCTCATCGCAAGCCCGGATCAGCTCAGGCATCTCCATTTCCACAACGTCCCACGCGACGTTCTTGGTATCGACCTGTACCTTAACCTTCGCCATTTCACCATTGAACTCGTCGGCGATGATTTTCGTGCCAGTCATTGCGCTATAGGGCTCGTAGAAAGCTTTGACTTGAGCAGCCTTATTGGCGCCGCCATGTGAAACCACAGTCAAATCAGCGTGCGCCTGTACTGCAATAGCGGAGCTGAAGACGAGAGTGAGACCGGTACTGAGGAGTTTTGACATTATTATTGCCTCGGCTGGACGATATTTTAGACGATGGGGAACCCCAGGCCTCCGGTAGCGGGATCCGTGGGCACCTATAAAAGGTTTTAGAGTTTTGTCTAATTCACCACAATCATTCATTCGAATGAAACGGGCGCAGCGCTTCATACAGAAACACAAGAACCGTTTTTGAATACGAACGATGAAAGAACTCGCTATCGAGGGCGCCGGATGTGTAGATGATCGATACGGAAACTCCGTGATACTGTGCCGCCGGGTGAACATCACCGGGCCCGCGTTGATGGCCATCCCATGCCCACCGCTGTGTTTATCGCCACATCACCTAGCTGAGTGATCCGGCGTCATGCCCACCCGCTGCAATTTCCATAGAACGTAAAGCGATCCACAGAGCCACAACACCCTCTGTGTCATCTAATGAACGACCGGTGATTTCCTCAATACGACGGATGCGGTAGACCAAGGTCTGCTTATGCACGTTTAGAGCTTGCGCCGACTTCTGCCATGAGCGGTTGTGCTCAAGGAAAATCGTAAGTGTGTGAATCAGGTGACTGCCGTTCTGAGCATCGTAATCTGCAAGCGTACCGATCACCCGACGATACATCCTGTTTGCCTGCTCGAGATCGCTCGGCAACCAGAACGCTTCATCCAGTGCGTTGGCGTAGTCGACAATCATCCGAGCTTCTGTCGAATGGGCCAAGGCCAGACGAGCCTCTCTAAGCGCCTCTGGTACTCTGAGGCCAGAGCCAAGCACAGCGCTTATCCCTAACGAACAGCCTAAAACAGCTTGGAGCGATTTATAAGCTGCCTGGTCAGTCATCAAAATAACAAGCTCGTCCCCCGCCTGTCTCGCTAGCATCTTTACGTTTTGACGACCGAGTTCCAGCTGCCAGGTGCCCGGATCTGCATGAACAAGCCGGGCAAGCACAAGGTGTGTCGCTTCTGGAGGGCAGCCTAACTGCTCCAGCCGCTCCGATGCAGCACGCTGGGCAAGCCTCATGTTTAGAAGATCATCTACCAGTTCGGAGCCGAGCCGCAGCATACGCTCGTGCTCACTTTGAACACGCTCAAGCTCAATGGCTAACACCGAGCCGATATGGTGCAAAATGCCGTAGTCCAAGAGCTGGCCACCTGTGGCTAGAATCGCGCACTCAGGTAACGCAGGGAGTGCCATTACTAAGGCCTCATTCTCCCCGTCATGGCAGCGCGTTAGATCATAGGTGAATCGTGCCCGCGAACCGATCACTTCTCGCCATCGTTCAGGTAGGGGCGCGAGCCCCTCCTGCCAAGGGCACAGACTGCGCGTGTCAAAAAGGTAGAGCTCTGCGCAGACATCTGCAGAAAGCCTGAGCAACAATCCGTTTAGGCCGAGGTGCCGCAAGCCAATCCTGGCGCTCTCGTAGAGCCGCACTACGGCACGTCGTCGCTGATCTTCTGCCTGCTGCCTAGCATCGACAATGGCCCTCGTTACTGCGGAGAAAGGCACCGAGTAATGAGTGATCAAGATTGGAAAACCTAGCAGCAACGCCTGCTCACTTAACCCAGTGAGATCGTCTGGAGCCTGCATGTTCTCCCCAATCATCATACCGGCTACTTGCGCCTCGAAAAGACGGGTGACATACGCTCGCTGCTGATCGGCCTCGCGGGGAATTCCCATGCCCGTGGTCATCAGCAGGTCACCGTCCCCTAACCACTCACTGGGATCGGCTAATTCGCATACGTGCGCCCAGCGCAACACTCGCTGGGTACCCTGCGCACCGGTCAATAACCGGGTACGCAGAGATACGTTGTCGATAATGTCCTGGATGCTAAAAGACATGGTATTTGACTGCCACAATGGAGATGCTCAAACGTCCAGCGGCGTTGGTGACTCATCGTCACCAACGCCGCCAGATTCCGCTTCCACCCTAGCAGCGACGCCTACAAGCCGTCGAGCCAGAACGGTGGCATGTAGATCAATTAGTGGCCAAGCCCAGCGAAGCAGACTGCTGTAAAGACTTACCTTTGGTTTCCGGAGCCCACGCCAGGCAGACAAAGAACGCCAAGAGCGTAATACCTGCACCGATCAAAAGCGTCGCTTGTAGACCGATGGATTCGATACCAATTGGCATCAGGTAGGTACCCGTTGCAGCACCGATACGGCTGATACCAACGGCCACGCCAACAGCAGTCGCACGCACGGACGTCGGGAACAACTCGTTCGGATAGATCCATTCCAGAATACTCGGCCCGCCAGAAACAAAGGCGTAGAAGGCAAAAGCACCGATGATGAACCAGGCAGGGGCATCGGCCCACAGCCCGAGCGCGAACAGCGGTAAAGCCATGAGCGCGAACGGTACCAATACCATCGGACGTCGCCCCCAAGTTTCCACCAGCCTCAATGCAGGTATCACGCCAATGGCAAACAGGATTGCAATCAGCAGTTCGCCCAGTGTCGATGCGTTGACGCCTTCAATGCCGGCAGTGATCAAAATCATCCCACCGAAGGTGTAGAGCACGTACTGAGGTGTGATCTGGGCAAAATAGAGCACGCCACACATAATCGTGCGTTTGAGGTAGCCACCAGACGATATCAACTTGAGGTCAGACATGATGGAGCGTGGACGCCCCCCATCATGGAGCTGGTTGATATCCGCTTGGGTGATCTTTACCGACTTGCCGTAGACCTTGAGGATGACCTCCTCTGCTTCCTTGATACGGCCTTTGCTGGCCAGCCAGCGTGGCGACTCAGGGATGCCACGACGCATGATCACGACAATAAGACCAACCACAGCACCGCTGAACAGCATCCAACGCCACAGGGAGTGGTCACCGCTGAATTTCACTACCAGATAACCAACGACAAAGGCAGTCATGGCTCCAACCGACCAAGCCAGCCCAGACAGGCCGATCATGAAGCCGCGTCGCTTGGATGGTGTGAACTCGGTGAGAAGGGAGGTGGCAATCGGATAGTCCGCGCCGACCGCGAGGCCGATGACGAAGCGCAGCAAGATCAATTGCCAGGCATCGGTCACAAAGGCACTCAGACCGCATGCGACGATGAGTACGGTCAGATCCAGTGCATACATCGTTTCGCGCCCGATCCGGTCAGTGACCGCACCGAACACTGTCGCGCCGAAGAAAATGCCCAGCAACGAAGCGGCACCGATGAGGCCAGTCTCAACTGGTGATGCCGGAATGTCGTGGGCAAAACCGATGAGAGCAATACCGATCAAACTGAGGATATAGCCGTCCAAGAATGGGCCACCGCAGCACGCAAGCAGTAACTTGCGGTGAAACTTGGACACAGGCGAGTTTTCGATGATATCGAAGACGCTCATAATACAACCTTTATTATTGAAGTTGTGAAAGGCGAAAAGTTAGTCAACCGACAATGAAGTAGTGCTTAGTTACCGTTTCCTCAATGATCCAAATACCCGTGGTATTGGGAGCGAAGTAGGCAGCATCGCCCGCTTGAAAGTGAATGATTTCACCTTCATCTGGATTGAAAGAACCCTTACCGCTGATGAAATAGCTGTACTCAGCCTGGAGAACTTGGCGACGCCAGCTACCTGGCGTGCATTCCCATACACCTAACGAGAAGCGCGGATCTTCTACTACTTCATCTAGGGCTAGACAAGTCTGAGAAACCGCATCCCCCAGAGGCTGTGCGACTGGCGTCAATGCTGAGAACTCAGTATCCGCAGCAAGGCGTTTAATGATTGGGGTCATGTTATGGCTCCTCTTATGTCAGGCTTTGTCTTCAAGTCCGGCGGGGGCAAGCCCGGCCAGCATTCGGTCAATTGCAGATGGTCGAACGCCACTCATTTCGGCCCGCTCCTTGCGAATGACGGCATTTCGAACGAGAGTGCCCCCCACGTAGCGGAATGGCTCAGGTGGGAAGGTTTTGCAGTCACGGCCAACCAATGGGCAGGTGCTCCATTCATCCCGGCTGCAAAGGGCAAGGCTGGCTAGAATTCGGCCACCGAGGCGGCTTGGGCCCACGCCGTTTCCGCTCCAGCCTATGCCGTAGTGAATGTTCGTGCTTCCCGACAACGTGCCGAAAACTGGTAGGCTGTCATAGGTACGATCAATCGGGCCAGACCAGGCATTGGTAAGCCGTGTCGAGGCCAGCTCAGGGTACGTACGACGGAAGTCAGCCTCGGTCAGCTCGATGCTCTCCGCGTGCTCACTGAAGGTGCTGTTGATTTGTGAGTTGTAGGCCAGAGCCCCGGTACCTTTCCCAAACGCAATACGACCGTCCCGGGTAGTCCGGTAGTAGTCCACCATCAACTGCGAATCGGTGATTGACTCCTGCCCAGTCCAGCCCATTCTTTTAAGCTTTTCAGGGATCGGTTCAGTTACAACAATGGAACTGTTCACAGGGACGATAAGCTTGGACAGCTCCGGAATCGAAGCAGCCCAGGCATTGCTGGCAAGCACTACTGAAGTGGCGTTCACATGCCCCTTGTCTGAGGTCAGGCGCACCGATGCTCCCGGCTCAATGCTGGTTATCGGCGTTTGCTCGAAAATCCGAATACCTGCCTTCTTTGCCACCTCTCGCATGCCTCGAATCAGAGCGCCCGGCTGCACCGTCGCATTGCTACGCTCATACACCCCCGCAAGATGAACACCCGAACCGGTAGCTTTTGCCACCTCCTCCCCCGAGACACGGGTGAAGGGTTCGACGCCGAGACGTGCACACATGTCCAGCGTACTATTCCAGCTATCAATGTGGGCCGGAGTTGTCGCCGTCCAGAGCCAGCCCTTACGGACGTAGTGCGCATCGATCTGATGCTGGTCGCAGAACTCGCCCAGTTCACCGATAGCACGCTCAGCGGCGTGCGCCAGGAACAATGCTTGCTCATGGGTACAGAAGCTCAACAGGGAGCCGATCTTCGGCCACCAGGACATGACGAAACCACCGTTGCGTCCCGAGGCCCCACCTCCGCAAATATCCTGCTCCAACACAACGATGTTGATGTGGGGATCACGCTCCTTGAGCGTGAGCGCAGTCCACAGGCCAACAAAACCACCACCGACGATTGCAACGTCAGCGTTGTACTCACCCTCCAGGGACGGTGTGGGCTGAAGGTTTTCCTCCAGACTCTGCAGCCAGTAGCTACGCGTCAAAGGTTGAGAAGGGGACAGGCGCATGGGGTTGGTTCCACTGTTTTGTTTTCCACAGTTTCCCGCGCCTTGAGCTTCGCAACTATTGGGCAATCTTAGGAATATGACCTGAACCGTTCATATGATCGAATGAGACCAGATCGGGGCATACGTGACGTATGGTGGATGTGGGTGACCGAAGCGTTTGTGGCTAGCTTCTCAAGAGCTGCGGCGAGCAACTCCGGCCTGACGGATATAGAATCCCCGGCAACAGCGCTTTTCTGCTGAATGCTAAAGCTCGGGATTCGAGAGCAAATGCCTCGCTGCGCACCCGATGAAATTCTGATGTGGTCTCACTACGCCGAGTACCACAAGGGTTTTGCATCGAGTACAAAATTGATGAGTCCTCCCCGCTGAAGACTATGGCCAAACCGGTGCAGTACACCGATGTCTACCGGTCACTGTCCGTGAAAAACCTGCCTGCCGGCGCCACGGAAAGCTTTTTGGATGCCTGCCTGTTCACCAAGGCCAAGCAATGGCGCTACGAGAAGGAATGACGCTCGATCATGGATTTTGGCGGGAAACTTTATCAAGCTTCAGCGCTCCACCTAGTATCAGTTGGGCAATGGGGCGCCTAGCGCAAGGGACAGTGTTGGTCGCTTTTCACGATCCTATGGATCAATTCAAGCGGGAGGCAACGAAACCTTCTACTGGGGATGATGTGGAAAGGGCCGGCTCGGTAGGTTCGGCCCATTTCACCATTTTAGAAGTTTAAGGTGTAACGCATGATCAATCGATTTTCATTAGCGCTATCCGCATAGGTCGATCGGTTCGTAGCGTTACGCCATTGGAACGAAACGCCCTTTGCAGGCCCACTCTGGATGACATAAGAGATGTCAGTGACCCGCTCCCATTCTTTGCCATCCTCCCCGTTTAGACGCAGAGAGGCGGCTTGGCGGCTTGTCAGCAGAGTAGGATCAACATCATCACCTTTCATGTACCTGGTGGTAAACAGCAAGCCAGGCACACCCAAAGCAGCGAAGTCAAAGTCATACCTCGCGAACCAGACGCGCTCGTTGGGGGCAGTGAATGTGCTGACCAGCGATTCGCCGAATAGGTAGCTATCTGTGCCGTTTACAAACGTAAATGGCGTGTCGCCCCAAGCCTTTTGGTAACCGCCGCCGATGGTGTGCCCTTTAATGCTATAGGCGAAATAACTACTCAGCGTTCGGTTGTCCACCTCACCTAATTTTTTGGAGCCGGTTTCGCTAGCATCGAACAGGCGAACATCCGCGATCACATTGCCTTCCGAAACCGGCTGGATAACTTTAATCCCAGCGAAGTAGGATTTGTAGAGGTCTTCAAGCTCGGCGGCGTGCAAGCTGAATGTCATGTCCTTTGCTGGCTTGAAGTCCAATGCCATGTAGTTATAGTGATCAGCCTCAACCGGAGCATAGCCAGTAGCTGTGAGGGATTCGAAATCGGTGGAATTACGCTGCTTCACGGCGTTTACCCTAATAGCCGTTACCGTCAATTTATCGATATCGTTGACGGTCAAAGACCCCCCGCGAAAAACCTGAGGCAGTAGGCGACTATTATTGCTCCAGAGGAGAGGCATTAGAGGATTCACCCCTCCTACCCTCAACTCAGTCTTGCCTACCCTCGCTTTAGCGGTAGCCACAAATTTTCCGTACTCGTCCTCCACATTCCTGCCGGAATCGTAGGCAAGCAGTCCAGACCCCGTTCTGTCAGGGCTAGAGTCAAGCTTAACCCCCAACAAACCCATGGCATCGATACCGAAACCCACTGGCCCTTCTGTGAAGCCAGACTGCAGGTTCAGAATAAAGCCTTGTGCCCACTCATCGCGCTTGGACTGCGCAGTTCCATCATTGCGAAAATCACGATTGTAATAGAAATTCCGAAGCTCGACATTGCCTTTGAAGTCGTCCACGAACGCGGCAGAAGCATAAGGCGCGACCAACAGTGCAGCAGAACACGCTAACGACTTTTGTAAAAAAATAGACATCACAGGCACCTTGTTTTTGTTGTGTGCTTGAGCATGAGCCGCCCACCAGCGCCTCATGTAGATTCTGCCCTTGGATAGGATCAAACCGCTGCTGACGAATTAACCATTAACCACCAATCCAGTGATTGCATCCCCACTTCCGGCCAACTCTCGAAGCATGAATTTCTGAACCTTGCCAGTTGCAGTTTTTAGAAGCGCTTGGACAATCACTCGACCAGGACACTTAAACCGCGCGAATCGCTCCTGACAGAACTCAATGACTGCACGCTCCGAGGGTTGGACATGGCCCGGCTTTAATTGAACGAGAAACGATAATTCCGCCCATGCAGCTCATGCAATCCTTTGCTTATCGCTTCGACTGCTCCCCAACAGGCTGTAGAGCCGTCTCGTCCGAACCTACCGATGATTGGCACAAGCGATGAGTAAGCATTTTGAACCTGTCTCTCAGATTTACGGTTAGGTCAGATCGTGTGAAGCAGTGGCCTTCTTCCTCACCACAGCGGAGTCCGCGCGAGATTGGTTGATCATGGTCACAGCAACAGCACCTATCAGCCCGGCGAGACCGATTGCCATGAAGTTCTGCTCCAGAGGCAAGGCCATCGATACGAGTGCACCAATCAAAACAGGCGCGACAATCGCCCCGATGCGACCGACGCCCGACGCAAAGCCGACCCCAGTGGAGCGGATGGTGGAGGGATAGAAATCTCCGGCGTATGCATAGGCCAGAAGCTGGGTACCGAGCGTCGAGGCACCCACGATGAACACTACGACGAAGAGCAGTTCAGTAGAGCGCGTATAACCCAGTAGCGTGAGAGCAACCGCGCCCACTACGTAGAACACCACCAAGACGTGCTTGATGCTGAATTTATCGCTGAGCCAGCCACCGAAAATTGCACCGAAGATCGAACCGAGATTGAACACGATAACAAAATTCAGGGCGGAGCCGAGGCTGAAGCCCGCCATGGCCATCAGCTTGGTGAGCCATGAATTGAGCGCGTACACCATGAAAAGCCCGGTCATGAATGCCATCCAAATCATGACGGTGCTGTATCCACGCCCTTCCTGGAAAAGGCTTCGTACAGGCTTCTCTTGGGCAGAGACAATTTGAGGGTTGCCGACGAGTTGAGTATCATCCTTGATCATAAGGTCAGGACGGAGGCGACGGGCAATGACTTTCAACTCGTCATCCCGACCTTGTTTCAACATGAAGCCGATAGAGTCGGGCATGGTCTTCAGTATGAAGGGAATCAAAACTACTGGTAGGGCTGCCACGTAGAACACATATTGCCAGCCGTAGCTTTCGATCAGTTGCTTACCCGTGAGCGCTACCAAAATGCCTCCCACCGAATAGCCCGCGAAAACGATGGTCACCAGGCGGGTGCGAACTTTCAAGGGCGAGAACTCTCCCATCTGCGCCGTGCAGATAGGCAGCACGCCGCCGATCCCCAGGCCGGCGATGAAGCGCATGATACTGAAGGTCAGCGGGTTGTCAGTGAAACCTGCTGCAGCGGTGAATATGCTGAAGAGAGCTACACAGATTGCGATCATCTTTGGCCGACCAATACGGTCTGCCAGAGTGCCCAGGAAAATTGCCCCCAGCATTGTGCCAAACAGTGCTGAGCCAGCCATCACGCCGGCACTGGTTGCGTCAATTTGCATGTCAGCCATGATGGCTGGCAGCGCTGCGCCAACCACCGCCAAGTCGTAACCATCAATTATAAGAATCAACACGCACCAAAAAAGAATCAGCCCATGAAAGCGATTGAACTTTGATTCTCCGGCCAGCGTGTACATATTCAAAGAACTCATACCGTGTCTCCTTCAGTCTTGTTTTTGTCTTTTGAAGTCCACATACGTACTGCGATCGCAGAGCAATCGGATCTGTCCGACCACCTGGATGGAATTCCCAGCGCTGCCTATCGGGACTCTCACAGCTCGCGCAGTAGAGGCTCTCGACATCAGCGGAATTTCGCGAGGCAAAGAACTTAGCAACGTAGGCCCGGCTGCGTTTGCTAGCACGTACTCTTGCAAGTCGAACCAGCAGCAGTCTTGACGAGCGACGCTTGAGCTTTAGCAATCTCTTGGTTACGCAGGATAAAGCGTTGGAGCTTCCCACTCGGTGTTCTCGGCAGGTCGCTAACAAACTCTATTTCTCGTGGATAGGAATGAGCTGCCAAGCGCCTACGAACGTACAGGGAGAGTTCTTCGGTCAGCTCAGGCGAAGCCGTGAATCTCTGATTGAGCACAACGAACGCCTTAACCAGCTCTGTACGCTCCGCATCAGGCTTACCAACAACGGCTGCATCAACCACTGCGGGGTGTTCAATCAAGGCGCTTTCAACGTCAAATGGGCCTACACGATAGCCCGACGTGGTAATCACGTCGTCCGTGCGCCCTACAAAGCTAATACTCCCATCCGCGTTGAGCTCAACACTGTCGCCGCTCAAATAATATTGCCCGATGAAAGAATTAGTCGGCGCCCCGTGATAGCCAGAGAACCAGAACATCGGTGATTGCTTCCGATCAATCGCCAGAATTCCCGGTTGACCAGGTGGTAGCTCATTACCCACGTCATTCACCACCACGATCCGGTAGCCCAGGGAGGCAAACCCGGCTGCGCCTGGATGTACAGGGTGATCTAGTCCGTGATGGTTGCAGAGCACCATGCCCAGTTCGGTCTGACCGTAGTGATCGTGGATGGTCACTCCCAATGTATCGGCGAACCAACGGATCACCTCCGGATTCAATGGCTCGCCGGCGCTGCTCACAATTCGCAATTTCCCCCTAATGGCGCTTGTGAACTCCTCGCCGGCAGCAATTAGCAGTCGAAAGGCGGTAGGTGATCCTGCAAGATTTGTAATGCCGTACTTCCGTATTACCTGGCAGGTGCTCTGCACCGTAAACGGTCCATCGTACAAGGTGATTGAATGGCCAATCGCCAAAGGGCCCGCGATACCAAAGTAGAGGCCATAAGCCCAGCCTGGATCCGCTAAGTTCCAGAATGCATCCTCATGTCTCAGGTCTACTGACTGGCGCATATAGCTTTTAAACGCCACCAAAGCCTTAAGCGGTACCGTCATCCCCTTTGCTGGGCCCGTAGTACCTGAGGTAAACATCATGAGAAACGGGTCGTCCCCAGTCAGCATTTCGGGCTGGCACTCAGGGGGGAACTTTTCCAACTCATCCCAGAAACTCAAGTCACGACCGTTGTTTCCAATGGTGATAATGGAGGGACAGAACTCGACTTCATCTAGCTTCGGGCGGTTTTGCAGGTCCGTCACCACAACGCGTGCAGCGGAGCCTTCCAGGCGATGTTGAATGGCCTTCGGCCCGAAGGCGGTGAAAAGAGGTTGGTAAACCGCGCCAATACGCCATGTGGCCAAGATAGTGATAAGCAACTCAGCCTTTCTTGGTAGCAGTCCCGCGACCCTATCCCCCTTTTTGACACCTTGCGCTCGAAGGGCGTTAGCGAAGCGAGCAGCATTGTATTGCAGGTCTCCAAATGTATAGGTTGCACTGGTACCATCAGAGCCCTCGTAAAATAGGGCAGCTCGGTCATCTTGAGCATGCCGATCACAGCATTCGATACACGCATTGACGGCTGACAAACGTCCAGCTAGCTCAAGGTCAACAACATGCTGATAGCTAAAGCTAGTCAAAGCAGAAAAGTAATCAGGCATCACGAGCGTCCCTCTGAGTTATTTTTAGATGGGAGAAATCGCTGAAACGGGCGGAAAATAATCGCCTTCGAATGACGTGCCCGACAATGGTAAAAGCTCTCAATGTCTGTGACCGGATTTGCCACTTACCACCGAGAAATCAGAAGGGTCACCCACTACAGCTGCAGCAATAGAGCTGTGAGAGGCGGTATCTGTACGTGCGACGTTTCTTGCTATCCGTGAGAAGCTGAGTCGTCGGTGTCATGACCTTGTCCGGATTCAAGGGCAAAGGCTCAAACGTGTGGTGAGCGGCTACTTCAATTACCACGCGATACCGGGGAACCTATACCTCTTGGCGGATTTCGTTTGCCGGTATGCCGTCTTTGGCAGCAAGCCCTTAAGCGTAATGGGCTTCAATGGTCACGGTATGGACGCCTTGGCGATCCCCTACCTCCCGAGATCTAGAAGGCAGATCCTTACTTTGAGGATCGCTTTGCGTCGCATACCCGAGCCAGGAGCGCTATGTGGTAGTTCCGCATGTACGGATCTGTGCGGAGGGCGGCAGATGACTGCCGTTTCTACCGCGACCCAGACTGCCATCCTGACTGCATAACAACAGTCCAGGAAAGCCTGATCATGCCGAAATTCCTCCATACCATGATCCGCGTAGGTGACCTGGATGCCTCCATGCGTTTCTACGGACAAGCGTTCGACCTGCAGGAATCCCATTGCCTTGAGTTCGACGACTTTTCCCTCGTCTAAGGATAGTGATCGGATCCAAGTGTTGGGACGAACCATTAACGTGATCGCCGTGCCTGGCCATACCTCAGGGCATCTGGCCTACCACTTGGTTGATGAGGATGCCCTATTCAGCGCCGGCTGTTGGAGGGACGCCGCTGCAGGTGTTGAAGTCGCTCGAATGCCTTGGAGCGCTGCCAGACCAAACGCGAGTGTACTGCGCACATGAGTACACCCTCCAACCTGCTTTTTGCTTTGGCTGTCGACCCAGACAATCATGAAATAGCCGAGCGCTTGGCTGAGGTCTGTGAAATCCGCAATCGCGAACAGTTCACCTTACCTACCCGCATCAGCGTTGAACGGGCTTGTAACCCGTTTCTGCGTGTACGGGAGGCGAACATCGTTGAAGCTGTCCAGCGCCACACGGGACTACCCATCACATCAGCCGAGGCATGCTTCGCTGCGATGCGTAAGTGGAAAGACAATTTCTGAACAACAACAAGAAGATCACCTATGATAGACACAATGTATAGATCAAATACCAGGCCTCGACCAAAAGCTGTTTATGTTTCTCAAAACAAAGTTTCTCTCAGTTGATGGCAGTGCCTACTAAATCGTAGCTTTGGAGAGACGCTTATTGAGGTTCCGCGCATTCCCTACAGCCTAGAATTGGGAACTGAGGTCTGGCGTGGTCAGCGCCATCACTGCTTGGCTCTGATATTCTAGAGCTAAGCCGATAGATCTGCTTACCGAATCGATAGACTCTCCTCACGCAGACGACGCAACTGTGCCAAACTGAGACAGCGGCCTGGCCAAGCCTTGAAAAATGACCAGATGATCAGATTTCCTCCCTGCGTGTTACCAAAATCAGTAACGAACCCGAAATAGTAGGAATGCCAATTAAAATCGGGATGATTTCTGGCCACCATTCACAGCATTCCGCTCGCGCAATCCTCGCAAATCTAGGCGATTCCACTATTTGCAAGGAAGTCCCTGGTGAAGACAAGCATTTCCGCTGATAACCTTTAGCTTTCAGCACTCATAACAAAATACGATTCGCCCATCTAAGCACTCGCTGCCACTCTAACTCCGCCGTCATCAAATCAACAATTTTAAATATAGAGATAGCGATATGCTCAGAGTAGGTATTCTAGGCTGCGGTCGAATCGGAAATGTTCACGCGGCAAGCCTAATGCAGATTCCATCCGCCAAGCTTGTAGCGGTAGCTGACGCCATATCCGCAGCAGCTGACACATGTGCCAGCTGCTTCAATGCTGAAGCCAGGACTATCGAAGGAATCATTCGGGCAGAGGACATAGATGCGGTAGTGATTGCCACGCCCTCTCCGACTCACTTCGACCTTATCCATGCCTTGGCAGACGCAGGGAAGCCGATTTTCTGTGAAAAGCCCATAGACATGTCCTCAGCTCGGGTTCGTCAATGCTTAGCAAAGGTCTCCAGCGCCGGCGTACCGTTTATGACCGCGTTCAATCAACGGTTCGACCCGCATTTTGGTGCGTTGCAGAAACGATTAGCTGCGGGTGAAATCGGGCAACTGGAAACTGTCACAATCACGTCCCGAGACCCTGCTCCACCTCCGGTCGAGTACCTGAAAGGCTCTGGCGGCATCTTCAGGGACATGATGATCCATGATTTTGACTTGGCACGATTCTTACTGAATGAAAACCCTATTCGGGTGTTTGCAACGGGGTCATCGCTGGTAGACTCCGCAGTTAAAGATGTGGGCGACGTTGACACCGCTATAGCGCTTCTTATGACAAAGTCCGGAAAAATATGTCAAATTTCCAACTCACGGCGTGCTAGTTATGGCTATGACCAAAGAATCGAGGCACATGGATCCAAAGGAATGCTGAGAGTTACAAACGTCCATGAAAGCCAAGTTGAAAGTGCGACAAGTTCAGGATTTACGATGCCTGTCGCCAAGCCATTTTTCCTAGAGAGATTTGGCCCTGCGTACCTTGCAGAAATGGAGCACTTTATTCACTGCATTTCCAATGGCACGCCACCTACTCCGAACGCCGCAGATGGGTTGTTTGCTCAAGTGATCGCGGATGCTGCCGCTGAGTCTTTAGCATCCGGCCAACCTGTCGATATCAAGTATTGAGAATAGCATATGAAAATTGGCATTATTGGGCTAGGTAACGTTGCAGAGCTCCATGTAACTGCAATCAATGAAATTGATTCCACCGCCTACGTCGGCGGATGGGGTAGAACTCCGGGCAAAGCAACAGCATTCAAAGAACGATTTGGAGGAGTACTTTATCCGACGCCGGAAGCCTTGCTTGATGATCACAGCATCGATGCGGTTGTGATTTGTACCAACGCAGAGACGCACTTCCACTTCGCCAGAGAGGCTCTATTCGCAAGAAAGCATGTACTGATAGAAAAGCCAATTTGCACGAGCACCGATAAAATCCGAGAACTGGAAATACTTTCGCGCGGTGTCAACCGATTGTGCGTACCGTCTCACAACTATGTTTACGCCGAAACCATGCAGCGTGTTCGCGCACACATTGACGCCGGGCACCTCGGAGATATCGTAAACTTTTGGGCAATCTATAACAAGCGTCACCCTGCCGACATTGGCGCACCTGATCTAACCATGAGCGAACTTATGGTTCATCACATATATTGTATGCTGTATTTCTTGGGCCGACCGGAACGAGTATTCGCTACAGGCTCTAATGTCCATTTCAAAGATCCGCAAGCCCACGACCAGCTAATGATCATTGCAGAATATCCAAACGGCAACATCGCGAATCTTTGGGGCAGCTTTTCAGCAGATGATTGTAGCCGTGACCCCTGGTCTGTGTACTTCAAAATTATCGGCAAGAATGGTTCATCAGTGGTGCCATGGGATACGACAAAGTTTGGGAGCGCGAGACTTCCGTTCTGGGACGACGGCACATATTGGGATAGCTTTTACCAAATCCAAAAATATTTCATTGAAGAGTGCCTCACTGGAAAGCGTGCACCACTTTCGTCTTTGAGCGACGCTTATGACGCCGCTGTAATCATGGATGCTGCCCGAAAGTCCATTAGTGAAAAAAGGTCTATCGAACTCGATTTCAGCTGAGAATTACACGAAGCACTCCCTAGTGGCCGGCCAACGGAACGTTTGCTGCAGTAGCACTCACACTACTGCAGCTGCCCCATAAATTATCCGCAACCTACACATACGCTTCAATCCATCTCAATATTAGTGCAGTGTGAGCCTTGGTCGGGTCTTACGCTGCAGCAACTCAGAGAATGCCTTCAACAGCATCCTTGTAGCGCCAAACAGTGCTACCTGGTGAAGCCGATAAAGTGACATATATAATATCCTTGCAAAAAGACCTTCGATCACCTTTTTCCGCCCCAACAGTCCCGTCAGTGTTCCTACTGCATTGAAAGACGCCATGAGATCAATGTCCCTCGGTCTTCACAACTGAATTTGAGCAGCCACTTTCCGATCACGGGAATCGGTTCGTGCCTACGCTTATGCAGTTGTCTGCGTATCTCTTTGAGTGTTGCTCTCATCCGCTTGGCGATGGTCACCCGCCCGACCTCGAACATCCCATTCTTGGCTTGACTACAGAAATGCGTGAACCCGAGGAAGTCGAATGTTTCTGGTTTTCCTTCCCCACGCTTCTTGCGATCTTACCTTGTGGTGTGCCCTGCTTCGCAGAAATTCGCTTCCCGTTTTCGAGAACACCTGTGCGCAGCCATCGTGCTATCAGTGCTAACACTCGTCTATCCGCAATTCGGTGTTGCAGGAAACACATCATCCACTCGTGATCAATGGTGTCGAAGAACGCACAAATATCCACGTCCAATAGCCACCGAACTCGAGCAGTCTGTATCCCTACCGATAAAGCATTCAGTGCACCGTGCTGCCCTCGACCAGGGCGAAACCCATATGAGAGTCCAAGGAAATTCTGCTCATAGATGGCGTTGAGCACTTGTACGACGGCGGCTTGGACGATCTATTTACGGTTGCCGTGGTTGTGTCGATGGCTTGCCGCTGCACCGTTTTGAAACGGTGCTGAGCCGACACGGTATCGAGATTTCATGTCAGACCATGGCGCGCGGGGTGATTCAGTGCGGTGAGCACCTGCAACCACTGCTGAATCTGATGCGCGACCGGTTGCTGGAAAGCCCGGTCATCCATTGCGATGAAACCCGCGTCCAAGTTCTTAAAGAACCGGATCGAGACCCGACCAACCAATCCCGGATTTGGGTGCAAGCCAGTGGGCCACCGGATCGGAAAGTCGTGCTGTTCGACTACACCTCCAGCCGTGCGCAGGAGGTGCCGTTGCGCTTGCTGGAAAGTTATCGCGGCTATGTGATGACGGACGATTACGCCGGCTGGAGCGTTATGTGGAGGCTGGGTATTTGCCGATCGACAATAACCCGGCAGAGCGCGCAATAAAGCCATTTGTGATTGGCCGCAAAGCCTGGCTGTTCAGCGACACGCCCAAGGGTGCCACCACCAGTGTTCAGCTTTACAGTTTAGTCGAGACCGCCATGATCAAGGGCCAAGAGCCCTATACGTGGCTGCGCCACGTCGGTGGCAGATTATGAAGCGCTGTTGCCGTGGAACTGTTCACCGGAAATGCCACGGTAAAGGATGGCCTCACCTTGCGGTAGGTGGGGGTTCATGGATCGCTTACCCAGCATTGGTACGCGTCAGGTGAGTCAAGATGGAGAGACCTAAGGTGTCGTTCGGTGGGCACGCCGGGTTGGTTTCCAGATCGGGGTACCTACAGGAGGTGGGATTGCGAAGAAGCACCAGGTGGTGAGGTGACTAGATTGAAGGCGGTGTTCTCCTGCACCCCTACGGCGCCTGCTACCACGACTTGGCCGAACGCCGCTCCACCGGGGTCATCGAATACCTCACCGTGCAACAGGTGGGGGCCGTCATCGTCGGCGGCCTGGCTTTGGACTACTGCGTCAAGACCACTGCCCGCCAACTGCGCCAGGCCGGTTTCCAGGTGCTGCTGTACCTGCCCGCCTGCCGCGCCCTGACCCAGGAAGGCGCCATCAGCGCCTGCGGGGCGCTGGCTGCCAAGGGTGTCATCCTCTGCGGCGACGAGGCCGCGCTCGACCACCAGCTCGCGTTGATCAAGGAAGACCGCCCATGAATGACAGCGTATTCGGCCCACGGATCATCCAGAACCTGCTGGACACCGACTTCTACAAGATCACCATGATGCAGGCGGTGCTGCACAACTACCCCAATGCCGAGGTGGAATGGGAGTTCCGCTGCCGTAATGGTGAAGACCTCTCCCCTTACCTGGCAGAAATCCGCTACCAGGTCGAGCAACTGGCCGAGGTCACCGTCACCCACGACCAACTGGCGTATCTGGAGCAGATTCCGTTCATCAAACCAGACTTCATCCGCTTTCTCAGCCTGTTCCGCTTCAACTTGCGTTACGTGCAGGTGGGCCTGGATGACGCCGGGCAGCTGGCGATTCGCGTGCGTGGGCCGTGGCTGCACGTGATCCTCTACGAGATCCCGCTGCTGGCGATCATCAGCGAAGTGCGCAACCGCTATCGCTACCGCGAGGTGGTGATGGAGCAGGTGGGCGAGCGGCTGTACCAGAAGCTCGACTGGCTCAAGGCCGAGGCCAGCGCCGATGAGCTGGCAGGCTTTCAACTGGCCGACTTCGGCACCCGGCGGCGCTTCTCGTACCGCGTTCAGGAGGCCGTGGTGCACACCCTCAAACGCGACTTCCCGGGCCGCTTCGTCGGCACCAGCAACGTGCACCTGGCCCGCGAATACCAACTCAAGCCCATCGGTACCATGGCCCACGAATGGTTCATGGCTCACCAGCAACTTGGCCCGCGGCTGGTCGACAGCCAGGCGGCCGCGCTGGATTGCTGGGTACGCGAATATCGCGGGCTGCAGGGCATCGCGTTGACCGATTGCATCACCATGGACGCGTTCATGGGCGATTTCGATTTGTACTTCGCCAAACTGTTCGACGGTTTGCGCCACGACTCTGGCGACCCGCTAGCCTGGGCAGAGAAGGCCATTGCCCACTATGAAAGTCTGGGCATCGACCCGCAGGGCAAGACGTTGATCTTTTCCGATGGGCTGGACTTTGCCAAGGCACTTGGCCTGTACCGCGCGCTGCATGAACGGATCAATGTTAGCTTTGGCATCGGCACCCATCTGACTTGCGATATCCCAGGTGTCGTACCGATGAACATCGTGATCAAGATGACGGCCTGCAATGGTGCGCCGGTGGCGAAGATCAGTGATAGCCCGGGCAAGACGCAGTGCCGGGATGAGAACTTCGTGGCTTATCTGAAGCATGTGTTCAAGGTAGCTTGAGCCCTGTCACTGTGAGCGCCTACTAGAGTGGAAGAGGTGTATGCGAAGCGGTCAAGCGAAACGGTTATTGGAGTCCAACCCATGAAAGATCAGATCACTAAGCTGGATGAAACCCTAGAGGGGCTCGCTCAGATCGCAGATGAACTCGAACGCCAAGTAGCCCCATGTCCAGTGACTCGCCTTTTGCTTATCGCATGGTTAACCGAGTGGGTGCGAGGCCCGGAAACCCAAGCTGCGTTGAAGCGAGATCTTCCTTGCTTGCCTCAATCATTGAAATCGGCCTATGCGGTGTGGATTCACCACAGCGGTGGCCGCTAACGAGGAAAACGAATGGTATCTTTCGACCTTCAACGGATGCTGCTGGGCGATCTGCCTGTGACCTTTCTTCTGGAGGTCGCCCTTAGGGTCTTGGCCGCATTTGCAGCCGTCTTCTTCTTCCTCAAATTCAGTGGCCGACGCGGAATCAAACAGCTCTCCCGCTTCGAGCTGGTCGTTATTCTGACCCTCGGCTCCGCTGCCGGCGATGTGACCTTCTACGAGGATGTTCCGCTGCTGCCGGTGGCCCTGGTCTTCTTGACGCTCCTGTTGCTGTATCGGGGTACGGTCTACCTCATGAAGCGGAGCAAGACGTGTGAAGCCTGGATTGATGGATTGCCGATAACGGTGGTGAAGGACGGAATGTACGAGATCCATTCGCTGCGCAATATGAACATTTCCTCGAATGAACTTTTCATGGAACTACGCCAGCGCGGTGTAGAGCACTTGGGACAGGTACGTTTGGGCTTGTTGGAAACTGACGGTGAGCTCAGTTTGTATTTCTATGAGCCGGAGGACACCAAGGCGGGCTTGTCAGTGCTCCCTTTCGAGCATCGTCCGCAATACTCCTCACCACCTTCTGCCGGCCTTTACTGTTGCGTGGGCTGTGGTTTTCCGACCTACCATGGGGCGCACGACTCGGTCGCATGTGAGCGCTGTGGCCATGTCGTTTGGTCCCCAGCGCTGGACACGCTACGCAATCGTTAGGCAACGTGCTCAGCCTCGACCTTGGCCCGACGCTATTGACTGCCGTGGAAGCCGGGCGGCGCGCGAAATGCATTGGGCGCCCGCAAGACCTAACCCACTTCAAGCTCCCCAACGCACAACGCCATAAACCGTGCCGCCGCCCGCGAAGGCGTGGCGGCATGGGGCATCAGGATGGAAAAGCGCCTCACCAGTGGCTGCGGCGCAATCCGCAGCCGCCGCAACGCGCCATCCTCATGGCGAATCGACATGGCCGACACAAAGCCGATGCCCATCCCCGCCCGCACCGCTTCCTTTACCCCCTCCACGCCAGCAATTTCCAGCCCCACGCGCATTGCCACGCCACTGCGGGCAAACGCGCGTTCGACAATCTGCCGCACCCCTGACCCACTCTCGCGCAGCACCAAGGGGTAGGCCCCCACAGCCTCCAGGGTCTGCGGCTCGTCACCTGCCAACGGATGGCCACTGGGCACGATGGCGACGATCTCGTCTTCACGCCACGGCGTCACCCCCGTGCCCAGGGGCAGCTCCTGCCCGGGGGGGCCTTCGATCAGGGCGATGTCGACACTGCCCAGCGCGGCGACGATTTCTGCGGTATTGCCATTGGAGGTACTCACCGACACGTCGGGGTAGCGTGCATGGAAGTCGGCGATCAGGTACGGCAACAGGTAGCTGGCCGGGGTGGTACTGGCGCCGATGCGCAGTGTGCCGCGCTCCAGGCCGCGCATAGCCTCGCGCAGGGCTTGCGCCTGGCGAAAGGTGTCGCGCAGTCGCTCGGCATGGGCCAGCAGCTGCTCACCCGCAGCTGTCAGCCGCACGCCACGGCCGGCGCGTTGATAAAGCGGTTCGCCGAACGCCTCCTGCAGCAACTTCAGCTGCCCGGACACAGCCGGCTGCGACAGGTGCAACGCCTGGGCCGCATGGCTGATGTTGCCGTGCTCGGCAACCGTGGCGAACGTTATCAGTTGTTCTGGGGTCATGAATTGAAAATATCAGCAAAATGGATACTTCACATCCTAAATTACGATTTTTTATAAGCTTATAACCAGATTAACGTAGGCCTTGTCGAAACACCTTTTCCGGAGGACTCACATGGCCACGGCTCCGTCCCACCCCGCCTATACGCCTACCCTCTCTACCCGAGGGCGGCTCAATGGCATCCTGTTCGTCGCGCTGTTCGCGCTTGCCGTCACCCAGCTGGCGGCCTTGCCCGCCATCGCCAGCCTGGGTATCAGCCCCTTGATCGTCGGCATCGTTGCCGGTGCCTTGTATGGCAATGCACTGCGCGATGGCGTGCCGGCCAGTTGGGCGGCGGGCATCAATTTTTCGGCGCGCGGGCTGCTGCGCATCGCCGTGGCCTTCTTCGGCCTGCGGGTCAGCCTGCAGGAAATCGCCGAAGTCGGCTGGTCGGGGCTGACGGTGTCGCTGCTGGTGGTGGTCAGCACCCTGCTGATCGGCCTCTGGTGTGGCATGAAGCTGCTCAAGCTGGACCGCGACACCGCGCTGCTCACCGCCGCCGGCAGTGCCATTTGCGGCGCGGCTGCGGTGCTGGCCTTCGAGTCGGCGCTGCGCAGCGCTCCGCACAAGAGCGCCATGGCGGTCGGCAGCGTGGTGCTGTTCGGTACCCTGTCGATGTTCCTCTACCCACTGGCGATCAATGCCGGCTGGCTGCACCTCGATACCCTGGGCGCCGGGCTGTTCCTGGGCGGCACTATCCATGAAGTAGCCCAGGTGGTCGGCGCCGCGAGCAACGTCAGCCCCGAGGCTACGCACATTGCGACCATCGTCAAAATGACCCGGGTGATGCTGCTGGTGCCGGTGTTGCTGGTGGTGGGCTTGTGGATCAGCCGCGCACGCCAGCCTGGCCAGGGGCAAGGCAACGGGCGCATCGCCATGCCCTGGTTCGCCTTCGGCTTCCTGGCGCTGGTGCTGGTGAACTCGCTGCAGGTGCTGCCTGGCAGTGTGACCCAGGTGGTGAATACGCTCGACACCTTTGCCCTGACCATGGCCATGACAGCGCTGGGCATGGAGACGCGCTTCAGCCAGATCCGCCAGGCGGGGCCACGGGCGCTGATTACCGGGGCAATACTCAACCTGTGGCTGGTGGGCGGTGGGCTGGCCATTACCCTCGGGGTGCAAAAACTGTTCGGCTGAACATGCAAGCTCGGAGTGGGCGGCTTCGCGGGTTTACCCGCGAAGCCGCCCACTCCGTCTGCAGAATCTTTCCACGGTGCCCCCTCGTTGTCGCGTGCATTTCTCGGTATGGTGGTGTCAAAGAAGGATGTTTTACCCGCACAGGAAAGACTTAGATGCCTCAACGCCATGTCATAAATGCATCCGTCAGCCCCAAAGGCAGCCTGGAGACGCTGTCGCAACGTGAAGTGCAGCAACTGAGTGAAGTCGGTACCGGTAGCCTTTACACCCTGTTCCGCCAGTGCGCCCTGGCCATCCTCAATACCGGCGCGCATGTCGACAATGCCAAGACCATCCTCGAGGCCTACAAGGACTTCGAGGTGCGCATCCACCAGCAAGACCGCGGCGTACGCCTGGAGCTGTTGAATGCCCCAGCCGATGCCTTCGTCGATGGCGAGATGATCGCCAGCACCCGCGAAATGCTCTTCAGCGCCTTGCGCGACATCGTCTATACCGAAAGCGAGCTGGCCAGCCAGCGCATCGACCTGGAAAGCTCCCAGGGCATCACCGATTACGTATTCCACCTATTGCGCAACGCCCGCACCCTGCGCCCCGGCGTAGAGCCGAAGATGGTGGTGTGCTGGGGCGGCCACTCGATCAGCACCGAGGAATACCAGTACACCAAGAAGGTCGGCCACGAGCTGGGCCTTCGCAAGCTGGACGTCTGCACCGGCTGCGGCCCTGGGGTGATGAAGGGCCCGATGAAGGGCGCCACCATCGCCCATGCCAAGCAACGCATGCACGGCAGCCGCTACCTGGGCCTGACCGAGCCGGGCATCATCGCTGCCGAGGCGCCGAACCCGATCGTCAACGAACTGGTGATCCTGCCGGACATCGAGAAACGCCTGGAAGCCTTCGTCCGCGTCGGCCACGGCATCATTATCTTCCCCGGCGGCGCCGGTACAGCCGAGGAGTTCCTCTACCTGCTCGGCATTCTCATGCACCCGGACAACCAGGGCCTGCCCTTCCCGGTGGTGCTGACCGGCCCGCGCAGTGCCGAGCCGTTCCTGATGCAGTTGCACGCGTTCGTCGGCGCCACCCTGGGGGACGCCGCCCAGCGCCACTACCAGATCATCATCGATGACCCGGCCGAAGTGGCGCGGCAGATGGTCGAAGGGCTCAAGGAGGTAAAGCAGTTCCGCCGCGAGCGCAACGATGCCTTCCACTTCAACTGGCTGCTGAAGATCGACGAGGGCTTCCAGCATCCGTTCGACCCGACCCATGCCAACATGGCCGAACTGGCCCTGCGCCGCGAGCTGCCGCCGCATGAACTGGCCGCCAACCTGCGCCGGGCGTTTTCCGGGATTGTGGCGGGCAACGTCAAGGACAAGGGCATCCGCCTGATCGAGGAACACGGGCCGTACCAGATCCGTGGTGACAGTGCGGTATTGGCGCCGCTGGGGCACCTGTTGCAGGCGTTTGTCGACCAGCACCGGATGAAACTGCCGGGTGGCGCGGCGTATGTGCCTTGCTATCAGGTTGTGACCTGAGTGTTTGGGGGCCGCTTTGGCGGCCCCCAGCGTCAAGCGTTGCTAGCTGCCCGAGCTGACCAGCGTCCGGTCGACCAGGCGAATGCTGTCGCGCCCACCGCGCTTGGACTGATACAGCGCTAGATCTCCCTGCTCGATCAACGCCGCCAGGCTCGCGGGCGGCTGGTCGAACAGGTTGGCACCGATGCTCAAGGTCACGGCCTGCGGCGTGGGCACCGTTTGCAGCGCAAACTGCTGAAACTGTTCACGCAACTGGCTGCCCAGCGCCACCACGCGCTCGCTGGTCGCCGCACTGAGCAGGATGACAAACTCGTCGCCGCCAAGCCGCGCCGCCAGTGACCGCTCCGGCAACACCGCACGCATCATCTCGCTCAAGGCGATCAACAGCCGATCACCGGCAATGTGCCCGTGCAAATCGTTGACCAGTTTGAAATTGTCGATGTCGATCAGCAGCAAGGCGCCTGGCCGCGCCGGGCTCACCTCTTTGAAAAAGTGCGTCGCCCGCACTTCCAGCGCGCGGCGGTTGTATAACGCCGTCAGCGGGTCCCGTGCCGCCAGCCGGGCGATGCGCTCTTCACGGCGATAACGCACCGTACCGGTCATCGACAGCGCAATCAGCATGATTGCCATCGCCCCCTCGACCAGGGAAACCTGGATGATCAGCCCGCCAAACGTCGCCAGGTCAATCAGCGTGCCCGGGGCAATCGCAGTGATCGCCTTCGCCACATAGAACAGGCCATGAATCAGCAGCACATAACGCAACTGCACCGCGCCCACGCTCAACGACCTGCCGTGGGGCTTCAACAGGAAACTGGCTTTGAGCGTCAGCAACGCCACCAGCAACGAGTTGACCATCAGCATCACCTTCGACCACTCCGGGCCGGCGGGCAACAGCAGCAAGGCGAACCACACCCCCACCATCAGCAGCCAGGCGCGCGACAGGCGGTGCTGGGTGAAGCGCAACACCCCCAGCAGGAAAAACCCGTGCGCCACCACCAGCAAGCCATTGGCGAACCAGATACCGATCAGCAGCAAGCCGATGCCCCGCAACAGGGCCAGGGTGGAGCCGACGGTGATCGTGGCGAAGCCGGCGCTCCACAACAGCAGCGAAGGCTCGCGAACACTGCGCCACTCGATCGCCAGGTACAAGGCAGCCGCAGCTGCCAGGGCGATGGTGATTGTCAGCATCGTTGGGGGGTCAAGCGCCATGGACGGTTTGGCCTATCTGGTTAACGTGGAAAAGGCCTGATTGTATGCGCTTGCAAGACTTTTTCAGAGCCCTCTCACCAGCGTTACAGCACCCGCTTGATCAACGGTTCCAGGCGGCTGTAGCGCAACCGCCGCAAGAGCTTGCGCACTTCCTTGGGGTGCTCGGCCTTGACCCCCAGCTCGGCAGCTGAATCGATCCTGCGCGCATGCTGGCGCAACCCCGCCAACTCGGCTTCGCGCGGCACTAACCACTGTGCCTCGGGGTCATCGATCAGCAAGCCGTTTTCCAGGTCCAGGTTGAACCCTCGGGGGTTCAGGTTGTTGCCGGTCAACAGCGAGTAGCGCTGGTCGACCCACAGCCCCTTGGCATGGAAGGTGTGCCCTGGGTCGTTCCAGATACGCACTTCAAGCTGGCCACTGGCAAGAGCGGCCTGGCGACGGCGGGTGAAGGCGCGCAGGTTGTCTTCGTACAGGTAAGGCAACGCGCCGCTGGCACTGAACGGCTCGCCGGGCGCGATATAGAAGTCATTGGCGGTACGATCGCCGACAATCAGCTCCACCCGCACGCCTCGGTCGAGTGCATGGTCGATCTCGCGCATCAATACCCGTGGCGGGTTGAAGTACGGCGTGCTGATGACGATTTGCGTGCGCGCAGCGCCCAGCAGTGCGCAAAGCACCCGGTTGAGCAGATTGCCGCGCCCGACACCCAGCAGCGGGATCACCCGCAGGCCCTGCCCCGACGCGCTGGCAGGCACGTCATAGGCCAAGCGCCGCAGCCGCGCGCGCAAGCGCCGGATGTCGCCGCGCAGGCTGCGGGTCGAGGGCGGTGCCGGCAGGTCGAGGCGCGGCGTGGCAGTGTGGTGCAGCAGGCGACGCACCAGATCGACCATGGCATCGGCCAGGGCCGGTGAGTGGAACAGGTGGTAGCGATCCAGGCGGTAGCGGTCGAAACGGTGCAGGTAGACGTTGTTGAGACTGGCGCCGGTGTAGATCACGCAATCGTCGATGATGCTGCCTTTAAGGTGCAGTACACCAAACAGCTCGCGGGTTTGCACGGGCACGCCATGGATGACGATGTCCAGGCCATGGTGCTGGCGCTGGGCCTGATACCAGGCAGCGTTGCCCGGCTGCCGCCCGCCCCCCAGCAGGCCGCGCCGGGCACGGAACCAGTCGACCACGATGGTGATCTCCAGGCCTGGCCGCGCGGCTTTGGCCTGGTACAAGGCATCCAGCACTTCCTGGCCGGCTTCGTCTTCCTGCAGGTACAACGCGACGATGACGATACGCCGGGTCGCCGCCCTGATGCGCTCGAGCAGGCAGGCGCGGTAGGCCCTGGCATCGGGCAGCACCTCGATCGACGCGGGTGTCATGGCGAAACCTGGCAATGCCGCCAGCATGGATTCGGGGTTCACTGAACGTTCACCTTCTATAGGCAATCAATGTTGGCAGCCGCCAGCCGGCGGAGCCATTCCTGGCCGCTGCGCCGGGGGTGTAAGATCGACCCGGCAACGACCTATAACAACAAGAAACACGCGAGGCTTGGATTTTTCACTGCCCCTGACCAACTATGCCTCAGCTTGCACAGGAAGATCGCAATGGTCCACCCCGCTACAGCACCCGTATCACCCTGCACCGTCAAGACCTTCGGCTTTCTGATCCTGCCCAACTTCACCACCATCGGCCTGGCGTCGGCGGTGGAGACCCTGCGCATGGCCAACCTGGCCGCCCGCCGCCCGATGTTTCGCACTGTGCTGATCGCCGCCAGCCACGAGCCGGTAATGGCCAGCAACGGCATGCGCGTGCTGCCTGACCACAGTATCGACAACGCCCCTGCGCTGGACGCCCTGCTGGTGGTCGGTGCCAACCCGATCGACCGCAGCCGTGGCACCCGGCCACTGATCGACTGGCTACGCCAACTGGCCCGTCAACGCCTGCCGCTGGGCGGCATCTGCACCGGCAGCTACCTGCTGGCCAAGGCCGAGCTGCTCAAAGGCTACCGCTGTACCATCCACTGGGAAGACATGCAGACCTTGCAGGAGCAGTTCCCCGGTATCGTCATTTCCGGCCAGCTGTTCGAACTGGACCGCGACCGCTATACCTGCTCGGGCGGTGTGGCGGCCATGGACATGATGCTGCAACTGGTGGCCCGTGAGGAAGGTGGCCAGGGCATCGCCGCCAAGGCGGCCGAGCTGCTGCTGTGCGACCGGGTGCGTGGCGAGCGGGAACGCCAGCGGGTGCCGCTGCGCACGTTGCTCGGCAGCGCCCAGCCCAAGCTGAGCCAGGTGGTGGCAATCATGGAGGCCAACCTGGAAGAGCCACTGGGGCTGGAGGAGCTGGCCAGCCTCAACGAAGTGACCGTGCGCCAGTTGGAGCGGTTGTTCCATAAATACCTGCAGCGGACACCCAGCCAGTACTACCTGGAGTTGCGGCTGTCGCGCGCGCGGGAGCTGCTGCTGCGCAGCGATGTGCAGGTACGTGAGGTGGCGCTGGCGTGCGGCTTCAGCTCGCCGGCGCATTTCTCCAAGAGCTACAGCCGCTTCTTTGGGCTGTCGCCGTTGGGGGAGCGGCGCCAGGCTTCGTTGCACTGAGTGAGGGGATGCCGCTTCGCGGGTAACCCCGCGAAGCGGCCGGCAAAGCCCGCTAGTCTTTCAAGGCCGCATGCGCCGTCTCCCGGCACATCAACATCGCCACCAGCGCCACCAGTGCCGCCGCCAGCAGGTACCCGGCCGGCGCCAGCTTGCTGCCGGTCACTTGTATCAACCAGGTGGCAATGAACGGCGCCGTCCCGCCAAACAAGGCATTGGCCACATTGAAGCTCAGGGCAAAGCCGCTGAAGCGTACCCGGGTCGGGAAGATCTCCGCCAACAGGCACGGCAAGGTACCGTCGTTCATCGCCAGCATCGCGCCGAAGAGGATCTGGATGGCCAGGATCACCAGCAGTGGCTGCCCATCTAGCAGGGTGAACAGCGGCACGGTAAGCCCCAGAAACAACAGCGAGGCGATCACCAGCATGGTCTTGCGGCCGAAATGGTCAGACAGCCGCCCCATCAGGAAGATCAGGCCGATGTAGGTGGCCAGCGAGACGGTCGAGGCGATGAAGGCATCCCGCTCGCCCATGCCCAGCTCGGTGGACAGGTACGTGGGCATGTAGCTGAGCAGCAGGTAGAACGCGACCGCGTTGAGGCAGGTGACGCCGATACCGATGGCCAGGCTGCGGCGGTGCGCGGTCAGCAGCTCACGGATCGGCGCCGGGACCATGCAGGCCTTGTTCTCCAGGCGCTGCTCCATCTCCAGAAACTTGGGGGTGTCCTGCAGGCTCATGCGGATATATCGGCCTACCAGGCCGAAGGGTGCCGCGAGCAGAAACGGCAGCCGCCAGCCCCAGCTGTGCAGGTCTTCGCTGCTAAGCACCTCATGCAGCACCGCCACGAACGCCGCGCCGAACAACAACCCCGCCGCCGTACTGGCCGGCACGATGCTGGTATACAGCCCGCGCCGGCCCTGCGGTGCGTACTCAGCCAGAAACGCCGACGCCCCCGCATACTCGCCCGAGGCCGAAAAGCCCTGTACCAGGCGGATCAACAACAACAGGCACGGCGCCCACACGCCGATTTGCGCGTAGCCGGGCAGCAGCCCGATGCAGAAGGTCGAAATCGACATGATCAGGATCGACAACGACAGCGCGTTGCGCCGCCCGTGGCGGTCGCCGAAATGGCCCCAGACCACCCCGCCCAAGGGGCGAACGAGAAACGACAGGGCAAACACCGCGAAGGTTGCCAGCAAACCGCTGGTCTTGTCGGTTTGCGGGAAAAACGTAGCGGCAATGATGGTTGCAAGGTAGCCGTAGGCGGCGTAATCGAACCATTCGACGAAGTTGCCCATGAAACTGGCGCGCGCGGCCTTGCGCAAGGCCTGGCGTTCGGCGCTAGGCACGGAGCCGTCGAGAGTGGAAGCGTTCAGGGTGGTGCTGGACATGACGGGTACCCTCTGATTCTTCTAATTGGAGGCAGGGTCTAATGGTCATTCAGTAATTATTGTGGTGTGCGTGCCGGCCTCTTTGCGGGGCAACCCCCCGCCCAAAAAGGCCGGCACCGGGCGTTATTTGCGAATGATGTTGTGCTCCGGGCCATACGGGAAGCGCGTGATGTTCTCGGCACCGTTGTCGTTGACGATCAGGATGTCATGCTCGCGGTAGCCGCCAGCACCCGGCCGACCCTCGGGCAGCATGATCATCGGCTCGATCGACACCACCATGCCGGGCTCCAGCACGGTGTCGATGTCTTCGCGCAGCTCGAGCCCCGCCTCGCGGCCGTAGTAGTGGCTGAGGGTGCCGAACGAATGGCCATAGCCGAACGTGCGGTACTGCAGCAGGTCGTGACGCAGGAAGATCTCGTTCAGCTCACGGGCAATGTCGCTGCAGCGCATGCCCGGGCGCACCAGTTTCAGCCCTGCTTCGTGCACCTCGACGTTGGCCTGCCACAGGCGCAGGTGATCATCCGGGCAATGGTCAAGGAACAGGGTGCGTTCAAGCGCCGTGTAATAGCCGGCGATCATCGGGAAGCAGTTGAGGCTGAGGATCTCGCCCTTGCCGACCTTGCGGCTGGTAACCGGGTTGTGCGCGCCATCGGTGTTGAGCCCGGACTGGAACCAGGTCCAGGTGTCCATCAGTTCGCCGTCGGGGAAGCGTTTGGCAATTTCACGCACCATGGCCTGGGTAGCATGCAAGGCCACTTCGTACTCTGGCACATGCTCACGCAGGGCCTCGACCACCGCAGCGCCGCCGATATCGGCCACCTGGGCACCGTGGCGGATCAACGCCTGCTCTTCGGCGGACTTGATCATGCGCATGCGCATGCACGGGGCGCCGATGTCCAGCAGCTCGGCCTTGGGGTAGCAGGCAGCGAGCTTGCCATGGTTTTGCAGGTTGAGGTGGTCGTACTCCACGCCGATGCGCGAGGCCAGCGGCAGCGCCTGCTGGATGGCAACGAAGTAGTTGTCGCGTTGCCAGTCGGTGTAGACGATGTTGTCGGTACCGACCGTGCGCCGCCAAGGTTGGCCGCCATCGATATTGGCGCTGATCGAGACGACCTTGTCCTGGGTCACGACCAGCGCGTACGGGCGGCCGAACGAGCAATAGAGGAAGTCGCTGTAGTAATTGACGTTGTGGTACGAGGTGAAGATCGCCGCCTCGATGTCCTGCTCGGCCATGTAGGCCCGCAGACGGGCGTGGCGGGCTGCGTATTCCTGTGCGGAGAAAGTCGCTTTGACCTTTTCGCCGTTACGGATCTTCAGGGTCTTTGGCATTTGCATGGTCGGGTTCCTTGTCGTTGTGAGCACGCTGTTCAGGCCGGCCGCCTGAGAAGCATTGCAACAGAACGAACAAGGACGCTTTTGTATCTATCCGACCTGGAATTGGCGGGATGGCCAGGGCTGCTTTGCCGGCCATTTGCGACAAAAGGCCGCCCCCACACCCTGTGGAAGCGGCCTTGCGCCGCGAATGGGGCGCACAGCGCCCCCACGTACTGATGGCGTTACTTCAGATCAAAGCGATCAAGCTCCATCACTTTTACCCAGGCAGCAACGAAGTCCTTGATGAACTTGGCCTGGCCATCGCTGCTGCCATATACCTCGCTCAGCGCGCGCAACTGGGCATGCGAGCCGAACACCAGGTCGACGCGGCTGCCAGTCCATTTCACCTGCCCGGTCTTGCGGTCCCGGCCTTCGAAGGCTTCGTTGTCGGCCGAGGTCGGCTTCCACTCCACGCCCATGTCCAGCAGGTTGCGGAAGAAGTCGTTGCTCAGGGTACCGGGCCGGTCGGTGAACACGCCGTCCTTGCTGCCACCCTGGTTGGCGCCCAGTACGCGCAGGCCACCGATCAGCGCGGTCAGCTCGGGGGCGGTGAGGGTCAGCAGTTGCGCCTTGTCCAGCAACAGCTTCTCGGCCTTGACGCTGTAACGGTCCTTGGTGAAATTGCGGAAGCCATCCGCCAGCGGCTCCAGCACCGCGAACGACTCGACGTCGGTCTGTTCCTGGGTCGCGTCGACGCGACCGGGGCGGAACCCCACGCTGCCCGTGTAACCGGCATCCTTGGCGGCCTTTTCCACCGCTGCAGTACCGGCCAGCACGATCAGGTCGGCCAGGGAGACCTGCTTGCCGCCGTTGTTGAACTCGCCCTGAATTTTCTCCAGCGCCGCCAGTACCTTGTCCACGCCCTGGTTGGCAGCCCAGCCTTTCTGCGGCGCCAGGCGCAAGCGCCCGCCATTGGCGCCACCGCGCTTGTCCGACCCGCGGAAGGTGGAAGCCGACGCCCAGGCGGTCGACACCAGTTCACCCACGCTCAAGCCCGAGGCCAGCACCTTGGCCTTGAGCGCAGCGATGTCCTGCTCATTCAGCGACGAGGGCTCGGCTTTGGGCAACGGGTCTTGCCACAGCAGTACCTCGTTGGGCATTTCCGGCCCGAGGTAACGCGCAAGCGGGCCCATGTCGCGGTGGATCAGCTTGTACCAGGCGCGGGCGAAGGCGTCTGCCAACTGCTCGGGGTTGTCCTTGAAGCGCCGGGCGATCGGCTCGTAGATCGGGTCGAAACGCAGCGCCAGGTCGGAGGTGAGCATTGAGGGTGCGTGTTTCTTGCCCGGGTCATGGGCATCCGGCACGGTGCCGGCGCCTTTGCCTTCCTTCGGCCGCCACTGGTGCGCGCCGGCCGGGCTCTTGGTCAGTTCCCAGTCGAAGTTGAACAGGTTGTTGAGGTACTCGTTGCTCCAGCGCGTCGGCGTCGAGGTCCAAGTCACTTCGAGGCCGCTGGTGATGGTATCGGGGCCTTTGCCGGTGCCGAACGTGTTCGCCCAGCCCAGGCCCTGCAGCTCAAGCCCGGCGGCCTCGGGTTCGGCGCCGACATTGTCGGCGGGGCCGGCGCCGTGGGTCTTGCCGAACGCATGGCCACCGGCGATCAGGGCCACGGTCTCTTCGTCATTCATGGCCATGCGGCCGAACGTCTCGCGGATATCCTTGCCCGAGGCGACCGGGTCGGGGTTGCCTTCCGGGCCTTCCGGGTTGACGTAGATCAGGCCCATCTGCACGGCGGCCAGCGGGTTTTCCAGGTTGCGCTCGGCCTGCAGGTCGCGGCTTTGCTCTTCGCCATGCTTGGCAGGCTCGGCCACCAGGTCACCCTGGCCGGGCGTCTGGGCCTTGAGCTGTTCCTTGCCGTAGCGGGTGTCGCCGCCCAGCCAGACCTTTTCCGAGCCCCAGTACACGTCTTCGTCCGGTTCCCACACATCGGCGCGCCCGCCCGAGAAACCAAAGGTCTTGAAGCCCATGGACTCCAGCGCGACGTTGCCGGTGAGCACGATCAGGTCGGCCCAGGAAATCTTGTTGCCGTACTTCTGCTTGATCGGCCATAGCAGGCGCCGGGCCTTGTCCAGGCTGACGTTGTCCGGCCAGCTATTGAGCGGCGCGAAGCGCTGCTGACCAGAGCCTGCGCCACCCCGGCCATCACCAATACGGTAGGTACCGGCGCTGTGCCAGGCCATGCGGATAAACAGCGGGCCATAGTGGCCGAAGTCGGCGGGCCACCAGTCCTGCGAGTCGGTCATCAGGGCCGTCAAGTCTTGCTTGAGGGCCTGGAAGTCGAGGCTCTTGAAGGCTTTGGCGTAGTCGAAGTCCGGGTCCATCGGGTCGGACTTGGACGAATGTTGGTGGAGGATTCTCAGGTTGAGCTGGTCAGGCCACCAGTCACGGTTGGTGGTGCCGCCACCTGCGGTTTGATGGAACGGGCATTTCGATTCGTTCGACATCTGTGGGTACCTTTGGGTCGGTTATCCAGATTTCCGGTCTATGCCAGGTGTTCTATCAGCCGAGCACTGGGGCTCGTGCCTACCCCTCATCAGGTCGGGTCGGTCTTTTGCCGACACGGGGCTTGCAACGCTGTCACGCCATGGCGGCAGGGTCTTGAATACAGGTGCTCAGACGCCGCCCACATGGGCAATTCGCAGGGCCAGAGGAAAGACTAGTCGAGCTTGGGCAGACTTCTAATAGAGCCAGTATTCCGGCGTAATAGGCTGGCTCTGTCAGCGCCGATCCGGCCCGCCATAAGGCCGGCACATCCATACAAGGCACAACGGCCGGCGCCGTGCTTCAATGCACCGCGAACCTTCCAGCCAACGTGAGCCATGCCCCATGAACCGCAACGACCTGCGCCGCGTCGACATGAACCTGCTGGTGCTGTTCGAAGCCCTGATGATCGAACGCAACCTGACCCGCGTCGGTGAAAAGCTGTTCATCACCCAGCCCACCGTCAGCGCCGCCCTCGCCCGCCTGCGCGAGCTGTTCGACGACCCGTTGTTGATCCGCAATGGCCGGGCCATGGAGCCCACGCCGCGGGCGATGCAGATTTTCACCGAGCTGGGGCCGGCCATGGATGTGATCTCCTCGGCCATCAGCCGAGCGCGGGCATTCGACCCGGCCAACAGCTGCAATGTATTCCGCCTCGGGCTGTCGGACGATGCCGAGTTCGGCCTGTTCCCCGCCCTGCTCCAGGCCCTGCGCGAAGAGGCGCCGGAGATCAGCGTGGTGGTGCGGCGGGCCAATTTCCTGTTGATGCCGGGGCTGCTGGCCAGCGGCGAGATTTCGGTTGGGGTGAGCTATACCACCGACCTGCCCGCCACCGCCAAGCGCCGCAAGTTGCGCGACATTGGCGTACGGGTGCTGCGCGCCGACGATCGCCCGGGGCCACTGACCCTGGACGAGTACTGCGCCCGGCCGCATGTGATGGTGTCGTTCTCTGGCGACATGAGCGGCAATATCGACCTCGACCTGGCGCGCATCGGCCGTTGCCGCAAGGTGGTGCTGGCCGTGCCGCAGTTCGGCAGCCTGCGTGCGCTGCTGCGCAACACCGAGCTGATCGCCACGGTACCGGACTACGCCGCCTGCGCCCTGGCCGATGACGGCAGCCTGCGCGCCGACCCGGCACCCTTCGAGATCACCGAAGCGGAGCTGTCCATGGTCTGGAGTGGCGCCCAGGACAACGACCCGGCCGAACGCTGGTTGCGCGAGCGTATCCTGCAGTTCATGGCGTTGCCGTGAACACGGGCAATTTCACTTGCGCCGCTGCATCCAGGCGGCGCCCAGGCCACTGAGGCAGATGATCGAGATGCCCACCAGGCTCAGGCTGTCCGGCACCTGGCTGTAGAACAACATACCGAGCAGCCCGGCAAACACGATCTGGCAATAACTGAACGGCGCCAGCAGCGCGGGGGCGGCATGGCGAAACGCCTGGGTCAGCAGCAGGTGGGCGGTCATGCCGAACCCGCCGAGCGCCAGCATCAACAGCGCGTGGTCCCAACGCGGCACCTCCCAGAAGAACGGCACCAGCGCACTCATCGCCAGGGTGTTGCACAGCCCTGCATAGAAGTTGCTGGTGGTAGGGCTGTCGTGAGCGGCCAGAATCCGCGTCAGCAACTGATAGAAGCAGAAGCCCAGCGCCGAGCCGAAGGGGTACAGGATTGCCGGCGTGAACATCGCGCCGCCGGGGTGCACCACCACCAGCACGCCGATAAAGCCCATCACCACCGCCACCCACTGCCCCACCGTCACCCGCTCCTTGAGCAGCGGGGCCGACAAGGCCGTGACCAGCACCGGCGCCAGGAAGTTGACCGCAGTGGCTTCGGCCAGCGGCAGATACTGCAGGCCGGTAGTGAACAACAGGCTGGTGCTCAACAGGCTCAGGGCACGCAGGGTCTGCAACAGCGGGCGGCGGGTGCGCAGCACATTGAGGCCCGACTTGGGCAGGAAGATCCCGGCCATCAGCAAGGTGTGCACCAGATAGCGCGCCCATACCACCATGATGATCGGGTACAGGCCACCGAGGAATTTTGACAGGGCATCGTGACTGGCAAACAGGAACGTCGCCACCACCACCAGGGCGATGCCACGCAGTGGTTGGTTGACTCCGGACAGCGGTGTGCTGGAACTCATGGCGTTCTCGACGGCGGCGCGGCTGGATGCAACGCCCAGGGAAAGCCGCACAGGGCTGGCCTGGCGGATGTAACAGCTGGAATTCTAGAAGAGATGCACGAGCATAAGGAAGTTCAATTGCCGCCTGTCCAGGCCAAAAGCAATTTCCGTTCGCTGATCGACCACTTTCCGCCTGCCGCGCATGGTTCGCACCGGGCTGATCGTAGACCATCCGTTACGGACTCTGTAACCACTACAAGGAATCGTCATGCGAAGGCTCACCACTCACAACGGCCTGGACCTGCCCTGCATCGGCCTGGGCACCTGGCCGATGACCGGCACCGAGTGCACCCACGCCGTGCGCCAGGCCCTGGAACTGGGCTATCGACACATCGACACCGCCACTGCCTACGACAATGAATCCGCCGTGGGCCAAGCCCTGCGCGACAGCGACGTGCCACGCGAGCAGATCCACCTGACCACCAAGGTGTGGTGGGATCGCCTTGAACCCAAGGCCATGCGTCAGTCACTGGAAGACAGCCTGCGCGCCCTGGGCACCGACCAGGTAGACCTGTTTCATATCCACTGGCCCGGCAAGGACTGGGACCTGGCCCGCAGCATCGAGACCCTGGTAGCGCTGCGTGACGAAGGAAAGGCGCGCAGCATCGGCGTGGCCAATTTCCCCCTCGGCCTGCTGCGCCAGGTGATCGAGACGCTGGGCGCGCCGTTGTCGGCTATCCAGGTGGAGTACCACGTGCTGCTCGACCAGCAACCGCTGCTCGACTATGCCCGCAGCCATGACCTGCTGCTTACCGCCTATACCCCGCTGGCCCGTGGCCAGGCGGCGCAGCAACCGGTGATCCAGTCGATTGCGCGCAAGCACGGCGTACTGCCAAGCCAGGTGGCGCTGCAGTGGCTGCTCGACCAGGACGGCGTCGCAGTGATCCCCAAGGCCAGCAGCCGCGAAAACCAATTGGCGAACCTGGCGGCGCTGGAGGTACGGCTGGATGATGAAGACCGGGCGTTGATCGCAGGCTTGCCGAAGGATCAGCGCGTGGTAAGCCCCGATTTTGCACCCGACTGGAACAGCTGATAAGGCGCTGTAGCCATGCGCTGTCGACGCGTACTGCACCCTTTGCTGAACAGGCTAAGCTCATGGGCACCGCCCTTCTGCCAAGGAGCCGCCCATGCCGCTGGTACGCATCGACAGCAAGAGACACCCAGACCCCACGCACCTGCCGAGGGTCGGTCAAGTGGTCTACGCCGCGCTCAGGGCAACGATCAACGTCCCTGAGCACGACAACTTCCAGGTACTGACCGAGCACGACGACGACCGCCTGGTGAACGACCCACAGTACCTGGGCATCGCCCGCACCGACGGCCAGGTTTTCATCCAGATCACCTTGAGCGAAGGGCGCACGGTAGATCAGAAGAAGGCGCTGTACCTGGCCATCGCCGAAGGGCTCAACCGCGAGGCCGGTGTGCGCAAGGAGGACGTCTTCATCAATCTGGTCGAAGTGCGCAAGGAGAACTGGTCGTTCGGTAACGGCATCGCTCAGTATGCTATCTGACAGGGGGGCTCAAGTCACAGCCCCCTCGGGGACGCGAACGAACACGCTGTACTTGCCCCCCTCCATCTGCTCGAAGGCAATCAGCTTTTCCACCAACGCCGTACTCAGCACCTTGCCGGCATTGAGCAAGAGCATGCCGTTGTCCGCATTCAGATTGCGCACCAGGACCATGCCGGCGGCCAGGTCGCGGGTACCCAGGGCCTGCACCGTCGGGTCGGCCAGGGTCACATCGCTGAGAAACTCCGCGCAGACGTTTACAAAGTCTTCCACAAGCGCCGGGTCATACAGCTTGCCTGCGTATTTGCGGATGTACATCAAGGCCTCATCGCTGTTCATCTGCCGCTCCAGCACCAGGCCGCGTTGCAACTCGATGAAGTCCACGGCCAGCTTCAACCAGCGCGCCCCAAGGGGGATGGCCTCGCCCTTGAGATGGTCGGGGAAGCCGCTGCCATCCCAACGTTCCTGATGGTGCAAGATCAGTTGCGCCGCTTCTTTCATCGGTTCCAGGGTCATCACCAGCGATTCGCTCTGTTTCGGGTACGACCGATACAGGTCGCGCTCGGTATGCGGCAGCAGGTCCACCGGGCAGGTCAGCATGCTGTCGGTCCAGCTCATCTTGCCGATGTTGTACAGGGCGGCAGCCATGGTCAGGTCGCGGCGGCTGGCTTCGTCCAGGCCATGGCGGGTGCAGTACACACGAATCAGTTCGATGACCTGGCGGTTGGTCTGCTTGGGCTTGGGCAGGCGCAGGTTGGCCAGCAGCGAGAACACCTCGGTGCCGGTGACGTAACTGTGCTTGAGCTCTTCGTAGGCAAGGTCGAGCATGTCGGCCGTTTGCTGCAGCTCGGCGGTGCGCGCCGCGACACGCTGTTCGAGGCTGGCATTGAGCACCTTCAACTGCTGGTTCTGTGCCTGGGTCAGCGCCTCCAGGCGCCGTCGCTCGCTTTCCGAGTGTTGCAAGGCCAGGGCCTGGCGCACGGTCACCAGCATCTCTTCGTCATTCCAGGGTTTGCTGATGTAGCGGTGAATCTGGCCGTCATTGATCGCCTTGGTGATCGTGGCCATGTCGGCATAACCAGTCAGCAGGATGCGCAAGGTGCCAGGAAAGCGCTGGTGCACCTGGGCCAGCAAGGTCGCGCCATCCATGCCGGGCATGCGGGCATCGCTGATCACCAAGTTGACGGGCTGCTGTTCAAGCAGCTCAAGGGCCTGAGCGCCGCTTTCGGCCAGCAACACATCATAGGGCTGGCCACGCAGCAGCCGGCGCAGGCTGTTGAGAATCGAGGCCTCGTCGTCTACCAGCAGCACGACGGCTTTCTCACAGGCGCTGTCGGCCACATCATCCATTACCGGTTGTTCCATGGTCCCCTCCGTGCACCGGGTAATCAAACGGGTCCTTGGTTACAGGCTAGATGACATTTGCCCCATCGGTTAGCGCTGGCGCACGGCACTGACTATTCTCAGCGGCATAGCGCGTTGTCACCAGGGAGGGTTGCCCGATGCCTATCCACCCGCCGTTTCGCACGTGCGCGGGCGTGCTGTTGCTCCTGGTGCCTTCGATTGGGTTGGCACAGGCCATTGGCGGGCCCCTCACCCCATTGCCCGCGGTGCCTGCATTAGCGCCTGAGCGGGTCGAACTGGGCCGCAAACTGTTCAATGACCCGCGCTTGTCGAGCAACGCCAGCCTGGCCTGTGCCAGTTGCCACCGGCTTGACCAAGGGGGCGCCGACGGCCAGGTGCGCTCGCTCGGCGTCGATGGCAAGCCCTTGCCGGTCAATACCCCCAGCGTGTTCAACGCCAGCCTGAACTTTCGCCAGTTCTGGGATGGCCGTGCGCAAACCCTCGAAGAGCAGGCCCACCTGGTGGTCCAGCGCCCAGGCGAAATGGGCAGCGACTGGCAAGTGGTTGTGCAGCGCATCGCCGCAGACCCAAGCTACCGCGCAGGGTTTGCCAAGGCTTATGGCAAGGCGGTGGATGAACATACCCTTCAGGACGCGCTGGCCACCTTTCAACGCACGCTGTTGACCCCGGATTCACGCTTTGACCGCTACCTGCAGGGCGACACCGAGATCCTCAGCAAGGACGAAAAATACGGCTACGCGCGGTTTCAGGAATACGGCTGCATTGCCTGCCACCAAGGCGTCAATATCGGCGGCAACATGCTGCAGAAGTTCGGCGTGCTGGGCGATTTTTTCGCCGACCGCGGCAACCCCACGCCTGCCGACCTGGGGCGCTTCAACGTCACGGGCGATGAAGAAGACCGGCATGTGTTCAAGGTGCCCAGCCTGCGCAATGTCGCGGTCACCGCCCCGTACTTTCACGATGGTTCGGCGCCGACCCTGGAAGCGGCGGTGGACGTCATGTTCCGCTACCAATTGGGGCGCACGCCAAGCACCGACGATAAAGCGCTGATCATTCAGTTTCTAAAGACCCTGACCGGTGAATGGGAGGGCAACCCCCTATGAGACTGACCCGCCGCCGCAGCTTGCTGTTGTTGACGACCAGTGCCGTGTTGCTGGCCTCGGTGCTGGTCTACCTGTACCTGATGTCCAAGGCCGACGAGAGCGGTACCTACACCCAGGCCCGTGACCTGATCCGGCAGATCAAGCAAAACGACTCGCAATGGGAAAACGAAATACTCAAGGCCCGCACCAGCATCAACTACAACTACGACCCCTTGGTCTGGCCAGTGGTCGAGATGAAGCGCCTGTGGCGGGCTTTCGAAAGCATTGAAACCCGCAACCAGCACGGTAACTCCCCGGCATGGCGCCAGGCCTACGCCGACTACCAGCAGGCGTTCGAGGAAAAGGCAAACTACGTCGAGCGCTTCAAGTCGCATAACGCCGTGCTGCGCAACTCCCTGGCGTTTCTGCCCGCCGCCGCCGACGGTATCCAGGCACAACTGGGGCAGTTGGCCGATGCCGACGCACTGCGCTTGCACAACATTTCTACCGACACCTACGACCTGATGCTCAGCAGCCTTGAGTTCGCCCAGATGACCACGGATGACAAGGCGGCTGACATCCTCGTCGGCCTGAACAAGCTGGCGGTCAACAAAGAGCGCCTGCCGCTGGAGTTTCATGCGCCCATCGACACCCTCAGCAACCACATTGCGTTGATCCTGCGCGAGCAGCCCAAGGTCAATCAGTTGCTTGAGCAGATCGGCGCCTTGCCGGTCGCCGCGCACCTGGATGCCATTGCCATGATGCTCGACCGTGACGAACGCACGGCGCTGCTGGTCAATCAGCGCTACCACTTCTACCTGCTGGTGTTCTCTACCCTGTTGGTCTTGCTGTTGCTGTACATGGCGGTGTGGCTGTTGCGCAGCTTCGGCGAGATAAACCGGGTCAACCGCGCGCTTGTAGTCGCCAACGATGAACTGGAACAACGGGTCGCGCGCCGCACCCAGGCACTGACCCAGGCCAGCGCGGCGCTGCAGCGCGAGATCGATGAACGCAAGCTGCTCGAAAGCCAGCTGGTGCAATCAGAAAAACTCGCCTCCCTTGGCCAACTGGCGGCGGGCATCGCCCATGAGGTCAACAACCCAATCGGCTTCGTCTCCTCCAACCTGGGGGCGCTGGGCACCTACTTCGCCCGCTTGCAGGACATGCTCAAGGCCTACCGTGACGCAGAGCCGGCCATCGGCCCGGCGACGCTGCAGGCGAGCTTGGTGAAACTGCGCAGCGAAATGGAGCTGGCATACATTCTCGACGATATTCCGTTGCTGATCAGTGAGTCCAAGGACGGCATCAGCCGCGTCGGGCAGATCGTCAGGGACCTCAAAGACTTTTCGCGGGTGGACAGCAGCCAGGATTGGCAATGGGCCAACTTGCACCAGGGCATCGACTCGACCCTGAACATCGCGGCCAGCGAGCTCAAGTACAAGGCCGACCTGGTCAAGCAATACGGTGTGCTGCCAGAGGTCGAGTGCCTGCCGTCACAAATCAACCAGGTGATCATGAACCTGGTGGTCAATGCAGCCCACGCCATGGGCACCGAGCGCGGCACCATCACCGTGCGCACCGGTTGCGCCAACGACGACAAGGTGTGGATCGAAGTGGCCGACAACGGCTGCGGCATTCCTGCACAGAGCCTGCAGAAGATCTTCGACCCCTTCTACACCACCAAGCCGGTCGGCCAAGGCACCGGGTTGGGGTTGTCGCTGTCGTACGGCATCATCAAGCGCCACTGCGGCGAGATCCATGTGCACAGCGAGGTCGGCGTGGGCACCACGTTCAGGGTCGAACTGCCGGTGCGCCAGGCACAAGCGGCCATTCGTTGATCAAGGCAGGCGCTTTTCCATCGGCTGATAGATCAGCCCGGCAATCTCGCCTACATCCCCTGCCAGTGCGAATCCGTAGCGTTGGTAGGCGGCCACCGAGCTCAACGATGCGCTGACCGTCACTACCGCCGCTCTCGCCTGCTCCAGCGCTGCGTTCATCAGGCGCGTGCCCACGCCCCGACGCTGCCAACTTGGCGCGACAAACAGCATCGCCACGTGGCGCCCTTGCTTGAGTTCGATCAGCCCGGTGATCACTCCCTCTGCGACACAGACCAGCATCAGGTTGTCGCCGGCCATGCGTTCGGCAAACGCCTGCGCCGCAGCTACCTTGGCGAAGGTTTCCACCCCCTGTGCCGACAGCGAGGGCGCAACGGCCTGGGTGAATGCATCCAGGCAGAGGGCGCTGGCGTGGGGCAGGTCATCGTGGGTCAGCTTGCGTACTTGCACGGTCGTCTTCCTTGTCTTGTCGAAACCGGATAATGCACGCATTCACGGGTGCGGCGCACGCCCTACCTGTGGCTCAGCCTTGGCCGTTGGCCTCATGCACGTGCCTGCGGTAGTGGGACAACGAAACTCCGGTCTGGCGCTTGAAATAACGGCACAAGAATGGTTCTTCACGGAATGTTGGGGAAGTGGGGTTGCTAGGTACGTGTCGGGAGATAGGCGATGGCGGCTAGGTGCCTGTCTTGGTTTTGGAGGTGGCGCGGAAATCGAGCGCCGCCCGCGCGGCGCTCGATCTCATGGGCGCTGCAAAACCCAAGACGGGCACCGAGTGGCCCCGAATACAACCTCCAGGCATCCACAACCCCCTTAAAAAAATACCCTGACGCTGGCGACCGACGCTTAAGCAAGGCGGTATGCATGTACCAATTAAGCACCACCCATTACCCTGTCACCCCGAGCCAACCCAGGATGAGTCCAGGATATGCGACTTGAAACAGAACGATTGCTGCTGCGCCCTTGGCAAGACACAGATGCCGCGGACTTGTACGAATATGCCAAGGACGACCGCGTCGGCCCCAGGGCCGGGTGGCCCCCGCACACCAGCGTGCAGAACAGTGCCGAGATCATCCGCACGGTCTTCAATCACCCCGAAGTCTATGCGGTGGAGCTGAAGGAGAATGGCCGTGCGGTAGGGTGTGTCGGCATTCTCATTGGGGCCAACAGCCATTTCGAGATCAGTGAGCAGGAAGGCGAAATCGCCTACTGGATCGGTGTGCCGTACTGGGGCCAAGGCCTGATTCCGGAGGCCGTGCGGGAAGTGATGCGGCACGCGTTTGAAACCCTGAAACTCAAGGCGCTGTGGTGTGGCTATTTCGCGGAGAACACTCAGTCTCATGCTGCCCAGTCGAAGTGTGGGTTCCGTTATCACCACACCGAGGAAAACAAGTACAACGCGTTTTTGCAGGGCTATCGGACCGAGCACATCCGTTGCATCACCTACCCGCAGTGGCTGGAGTGCAGCGAGCAGTAGATGGGTAGGGTGTGAGGCGCCTAGGTGCCTGTCGTGGTTTTTCGGGGGGCGGGCTGCCCTCGATCTCCGCCCCACCGCCAACCCCAAGCCAGGCGCCGCATACGTATGAACTGGCCTGCGTCACGCGCGCAGCTGATACCAAGTGGTCTTGAGCTGCGAGTATTTGTCGAACGAATGCAACGACAGGTCGCGACCAAACCCCGACTGCTTGCCCCCACCAAAGGGCACCGTGACATCCAGCGCATCCACCGTATTGACCGAAACGGTGCCCACCTTCAACGCCCGCGCCACGCGATGCACCTGGTTGAAGTCATCGCTCCATACCGACGCGGCCAGGCCATAGACACTATCGTTGGCCAAGCGCACGGCCTGCTCCTCGCTGTCGAACGCGCTGACCGCCAGCACCGGCCCGAACACTTCCTCCCGGGCCAGGCTCATGCTGGCCTCGACCCCGGCAAAAATGCTCGGCTCGATGTAGTTGTCCGACCCGCCCAGGGTCAGGCGCCGGCCACCGCACACCAGCCGAGCGCCCTGCTCGTGCGCATGGTCGATGGCGGCCTTGATGCGGCCGGTCTGCTCGGCATCGACAATTGCACCCGCGCGGCTCGCAGGGTCCAGCGGGTTGCCTGGCATCCATTGGCGGGCCTTGGCTTGCAGGCGTTCGATGAACTCATCGTGGATCGAACGCTGCACGTACAAGCGCGAATTCGCCGAGCACACCTCACCCTGGTTGAAGAAAATGCCGAATGCCGCTTTTTCCGCCGCCAGGTCCAGGTCCTGGCAGTTTTCGAACACCAGGTTAGCGCTCTTGCCGCCACACTCCAGCCAGACCTGCTTGAGATTGGACTGCGCCGAGTACTGCATGAAGTATTTACCGACCTGGGTAGAGCCGGTGAACACCAGGCAGTCGACGTCCGGGTGCAACCCCAGCGCCCGACCCGCCTGTTCACCCAGGCCGGGCACCACATTCAGCACGCCTTCCGGCAAACCGGCCTCCAGCGCCAGTTGCGCCAGGCGCAGCGCTGAGAACGGTGACTGCTCGGCAGGCTTGAGCACCACGCTGTTGCCGGCGGCCAGCGCCGGCGCAAGCTTCCACGCGGCCATGTCGAGCGGGAAGTTCCACGGCACCACGGCGGCGACCACGCCCAGCGCTTCGCGGGTGATCGTGGCCAGCGCGCTGGGCGCCGTGGGGGCCACCTGATCGTACAGCTTGTCCAGCGCCTCGCCATACCAGGCGAAGACATGCGCCGAGCCAGGCACGTCGAGGGTGTAGGCATCCATCACCGGTTTGCCCATGTTCAACGAGTCCAGCAGTGCCAGCTCTTCGCGATTGGCCATGATCAGCTCGGCCAGGCGCAGCAGGACTTTCTTGCGGTCGACCGGGGCCATGCGCGACCATGCGCCCTGTTCGAAGGCCCGCCGTGCGGTGGCCACCGCGAGGTCGACTTCGGCCTCAGCGCAGGCGGCAACCTGCGCCAGCACCTGCTGGGTGGCCGGGTTGATGGCCGCGAAGGTGGCGCCGGAGTTGGCGCTCACCTGCTGGCTGCCGATCAAGGCCTTGTCGAGAAAACGCAGGCCTGCGGCGCGGGTTTGCCAGTATTCGAGACTTTTCATTTGCGCTCCATACGACTGTCTTGGATTTTGCGGCTGCCTTGCGGCCCCAGATACTCAGAGCCTGCCCACCAACTTGGCAGTGCGGTCCACGGCAATGCGGGTCTTGTCGACCAGCTCGTCCAGCTCGGCGCGGTTGGCCACCAATGCCGGCGCCATGATCATCCGCCCCAACGTCGAGCGAATGATCAAGCCTTCCTCGAAACCGAAGGTGCGGCATTGCCAGGCCAGGTCGTTCTCGTTGGCAAAACGCTTGCGGCTCGGCTTGTGCTCGGCAAACTGCAGCGCCGCCACCAGGCCGGCACCCTGCACCTGGCCAATCAGCGGGTGGTCGGCGAACACTTCGCGCAGGATGCGCTGCAAGTACGGCCCGGTGTCGTCCTTGACCTGACGCACGATGCCTTCGTCACGCAGCGCCTTGAGGTTGGCGATGGCCACCGCCGCCGCCACCGGGTGGCCCGAATAGGTCAGGCCGTGGGCAAACACCCCGCCGCGCTCCACCAATGCCTCGGCGATGCGCTTGCTCAACACCAGGCCACCCATGGGCACGTAGCCGCTGGTCAAGCCCTTGGCGATCGACAGCGTGTCCGGCTCGAAACCGAAATACTCATGGGCAAACCACTCGCCGGTGCGACCAAAGCCGCCGATCACTTCGTCGGCACACAGCAACACGTCGTACTGGCGGCAGATGCGCTGGATCTCGGGCCAGTAGCTTTCCGGCGGGAAGATCATGCCCCCAGCGCCCTGGAAGGGTTCGGCGACAAAGCCTGCGACGTTTTCCGCGCCCAATTCGAGGATCTTCTCCTCCAGCTGCAGGGCGCAACGCCGGCCGAACTCGGCCGGGGTAAGGTCACCGCCCTCGGCGTACCAGTACGGTTCGTCGATGTGCGCCACGTCCGGGATCAGCCCGCCCATCTCGTGCATGAACTTCATCCCGCCCAGGGCCGTGGCCGCCAGGGTCGAGCCGTGGTAGCCGTTCCAGCGGCCGATCATGACCTTCTTGTTCGGCTGGCCGACCACCTGCCAGTAACGGCGCACGGTACGGATCAGCACTTCATTGGCCTCGGACCCGGAGTTGGTGTAGATCGCGTGGCTGTAGTGGCCTGGCAGCAAGCTGAACAGCAGTTCGGACAGTTCGATCACCGCCGGGTGGGTGGTGTGGAAGAACATGTTGTAGTAGGCCAGCTGGTCCATCTGTGCGGCGGCCGCGGCGGTCAGGTCCTTGCGCCCGTAACCCAACTGGGTGCACCACAGGCCCGACATACCGTCCAGGTAGCGCTTGCCCTCGCTGTCCCACAGGTGCAGCCGTTCGCCACCGACCATGACCCGCGGGCCTTCGGCATTGAGCGCCTTCTGGTCGAGGAAGGCATGGATGTGGTGCGCCGCGTCAGCGGCCTGGTAGTCACGGGTCTGGCGTTTGGGGGCAAAAGGCGCGTTCATTGGCGGGTTTCCTTGTGGTTATAGGGGCGGGCGAGGCGGCTGCGCTTAGCGAAGCTTGCCCATGTAGCTTTCCAGCGGGTCCTTGCCCAGCACGCCCTGGGCATTGGCCAGCGCGTCGATGAACAAGGAGAACAGCTCGGACTGCGTGCCGATGTCGAGCTTGGCGTAGACATGCTTGCGGTGTGACTTGATGGTGTCTTCCGAAACCCCCAGGCGCTCGGCCAGGGACTTGGTCGAGTGGCCACGCAAGATGAGCTGGGCAATGCGGCATTCGCGCATCGTCAGCAACGAACTGCCGAAGTTGTTGAGGGCGGCATGGATGCGTTGCTCCAGCACATTCTCGAAACGCCCACCGCGGCTGCCCAGCCCGGCAAAGTGCTTGCTGAGTACCGCCAGCACCCAGGGCGTGATGCGCCCGAACAGGTCGCGGCTTGGGGCGTCCAGCTTGTCGGTGAAGGCCAGCGACACTGCCAGGCTCTGGCCGGGCGCGACCTGCAGGATGTAATTGAGCTCATCCTCCAGGTGTGAATGGCGGTAGAACGACTGGTAGTACTCACTCACTTCGAAGTGGTCGGGCGCCACGTCGAACAGGCCATAGCAGCCCGACGCGACCTGCTCGACGCAGGCGCCGTAGAACGGGTCGAGCAGATAGAAGCCGGAAAGGTAGCGGCTGACGTTGCCTTCTGGCTGCCAGGGAGCCTTGTCATCCTGCTCGAACAACGCGCATGGCATGCCGTCATGCGGGTAGAGGTAGACCGTGGTGGCCTGGATGGGCCGGATCACCCCGAGCGCTGCGAACAAGGTGGCGGCAAAGCCCGGTTGGCCGATCATGTCGGTAACCCTGGCAATGTGCTCGAACCACTGTGTTGAAGCCAATTGATCACTGGTCACTGGAAATCTGCCGGTAGCGGGAAAACGGTATCGCCGTCGGGGCGGCGCGTTGTTTCCAGATACTCCCATGGCCAGGCGAAGACCGAAATCACCCTTTGGGGTGAGCGTTTTCAGGCGACCAGCGGCTCACCCCAAAGGGTGATTTCGAGCGGGCCCGGGGTATGGGAGCATCGTCCGGCCCCACCCCTGAGGGCTGCGCAACCCAAGCTGGCCCAGCCTCCTTTCATGGCCCCTCAACAGTATCGAGCCCGCTCGCATACTGCGGCGTCCTGCATCCGATTTCAGGAGTTCGCAATGCATACAACAACAACTACGGCCCAGACCCACTCCGCCAACGCCTCGTCACCCTCCGCGTCTTCCGGCCGCTTCAGAAAGTCCATGGGGCTCAGCGCCCTGGTGCTGTTCGGCCTCGCCTACATGGTGCCCCTGGCGGTGTTCACCACCTATGGCCTGGTCACCCAGATGACCAAGGGGCACCTGCCCACCGCCTACCTGCTGACCCTCGCCGCCATGCTGTTGACTGCCTACAGCTACGGCCGCATGGTGCAGGCGCACCCCTACTCCGGCTCGGTGTACACCTACACCCGCAAGGCATTTGGCACCCACATCGGCTTCATGGCCGGCTGGACGCTGCTGCTCGATTACATCTTTTTGCCGTTGCTCAGCTACCTGCTGATCGGCATCTACATGTCGGAGTACTTCCCGGCCATCCACGCCTGGGTATGGGTTGCCGGCTCCATCGCCCTGGTGACCTTCCTCAACCTGATTGGCATCGAGTCGATTACCCGGGTCAACTGGATCCTGGTGGTTGTGCAACTGGTGTTCATCGTCGTGTTCGTCGGCTTGTCGATCAACAACCTGGCGGGTCAATCGGCGCCGGTGTCACTGCTTGCCCCCTTCCACCACGAAGGGTTCAGCGTGCCGCTAATCATGACCGGTGCCGCGGTGCTGTGCCTGTCGTTCCTTGGTTTCGACGCGGTTTCGACCATGGCCGAGGAAACCAGCAACCCGACGTTTCGCATCCCACTGGCGATCATGGCCGTGTCGCTGATCGGTGGCCTGCTGTTTCTGGTGGTGTCGTACTGCGCGCAGATGGTCTTCCCCGAGTGGGGCGCCTTCTCCGACCCCGATTCGGCCTCGGTGGACGTGATGCGCCGGGTCGGCGGTGAACTGCTGGTGACGGCGTTTACCGCCACCTACGTGGCCGGCTGCTTCGCCTCGGCCATGGTCTCCCAGGCAAGCGTGTCGCGGGTGCTGTTCGCCATGGGCCGCGATGGTGCGTTGCCAGGGGTGTTTGGCCAGTTGGTGACGAAAAAACGCGTACCGGCTGCGGCCATCATGCTGGTCAGCATCCTCTCGCTGATCGCCCTGGTCATCACCTTGGACACAGTCGCCAACATGATCAGCTTCGGTGCGCTGTTCGCCTTTTCGGCAGTCAACCTGGCGGTGGTCAAGCACTACCTGGTCGACCAGAAGCTGCGCGGCACCCGCAATTACCTGCTGTATGGCGCGATTCCGGGGTTGGGGTTTCTCAGCACGCTCTGGCTGTGGAGCAGCCTGTCGAGCCTGTCGTTCACCATCGGGCTGTGCTGGATGGCCGTGGGCTTCCTCTGCCTGCTCGGGCTGACCCGGGCGTTTCGGGTGAAACTGCCCGAGTTGCAGATGGCCGAATGACGCTCAGAGCGTCATGAGCATTTCGTGCCAGGCCATGCCGCCGTGGTCGGACGGCGACGGTTTAACGTAGGCGTAGCCGAGCTTGGCGTACAGCGCGACATGCTGCTCCTTGCACATCAGGTGGATGGTCTGCTTGCCTTGCGCCTTCATGCGCTGGATGAACGCGCCCATCAGCAGCTTCGCATAGCCTTTGCCCTGATGGGCGGGGTCGACCACGACCGACATGATCACCACGTTGGGCGCCGCCGGGTCATGGCCGACCAGTTCCTTGAAGGCTTCGTCGGACATGACCACGTCATGGGCACAGCCACTGTTGATGAAGCCGACGGTTTCACCCTCGGCTTCGAGCAGTAGGAACCCTTCGGGGTACTGCGCGATGCGGGTGCGGATTTTTTCCAGGGTTGCCGCTTCATCCCCCTCATAGGCGCCGATTTCGATCGCGTAGCAGCGTTCAGCGTCGGTGGGTTCGGGGTTGCGGAACTGGGGGGCGCTCATGCGCTGACTCCTTTGGGACATGACAACAGGCTGCATGATAAATCACTGCCGTTTATTTTCGGCATGACAGGATCGTTTCCTGGGCTGAGTGATCTTATTACCATGCCCTTTTGCCACTTCGACATGGAAATCCCCGATGACTGCAACCGCCACGCGCCTCACCGTCCCCGGCCGCTGCGCGCGCCTGAAGGCGTCCAGCAGCCGCGACCACGACAGTGTCGATGAACTGGTCATGGCCGCACGCCCCTTCGAAGACCGTGAGCGCTATGCGCGCTTTCTGCAGGTGCAACACCGCTTCCATGGCAGCCTGCTGGCGTTGTACCACGATGAGTTGCTCAACGATCGCCTGCCGGGGCTGATGCAATTGTCGCGTTTCGCGGCGGTCGAGCGCGATCTGCTTGACCTGGGCCTGGCGCTGCCTTCGGCGCCGCCGACGGTCAGTGCCAGCCCGGCCCAGGCTTTGGGTTGGCTGTATTGCAGCGAGGGGTCGAACCTTGGGGCGGCGTTTTTGTTCAAGCAAACCCAGCGCCTGGGCCTGGACGGCAACGAGGGGGCTCGGCACCTGGCGCCACATCCCGACGGGCGTGCCCTGCACTGGCGGGAGTTTGTTGCCAGGGTTGATGGCCTGGCGCTTGATGCTGGGGAAGAGGTTGAGGTGATTGCGGGGGTGATTGCGGCGTTTGACAGTTATCGGGGGCATTTGCGTGCGGTGTTTGCCGGGGGGTGATGGTGTGGGGGGCTGACTGGTGCCTGGCATTGGATCTTCAGCGCCTGTGAGATCGAGCGCCGCCGTGCATGCCTTGGGAGTTTCAGCGCCTACAAGATCGAGCGCCGCCCGCGCGGCGCTCGATCTCACAGGCGCTGAAAACCTCAAGCCAGGAACCCCCAAAACACCGCGCGAGCACCCGAGCCCAAGACAACCATCAAACCTACCCCACCAGAACTTTTCCCAATTAAAAGGTCTATGTGCTCAGGAAAAATGGTTTACCAGAGGTTGCCTTCGCTGATGAAAATGCATGTCGCACGGTTGATGCTTCTCGGCCTGTTCACCTTCGCGGCGGTGGGCTCGGCATCCGCATCACAAATGAAAACCCCGAACACTGCCTCGCCTGTCGCAGCCCCTGCCGAATCCCCCTGGCCCAGCGTGGCCAGCCTGGCTGGCGAGCACTCAGCGCCCTTGCTCGCCCATGATGACCGCTACCGGCACGACGACCGTTGGCACGATCACCGAGGCGACTGGCGCCGCGACCAGTGGCGCCGGGAACAAGCCCGCCGCGAAGCCGAGCGCCGTCGCGACTGGGAACGCCGGCGAGACTGGGAGCGTCATCATGAGCGGGCGATGCATCACCGCTACCAGGACGACCATCGTTACTATCGCCGTTGATACGCCAGCCCCCACCCGCTCAGCTCTGGGCGTCTGAAACCGTACCCTCGGCAGCTTCGGCTGCCAGCTTCAACCGGTCGGCTTTACTGATGTACTTGGGCTTGCTCTTGGGCGCCAGCTTGGCACTGGCCTTCTTGGCATGTGCCTGCATCAACTGTTTGATCTTTTTACGACGGTTCATATTCCACTGCGCCTGTAGGTCTGGTTACGCTGCCGACATCATACCTGCACGCGTGGCGGGGACCACGGGTTAAGTTATCGCACCCATTACAGGACAAGCGTTGGCGCCCTTGACAGTTCGCGCAATGGCGCAATACGGCTGGGCCTCCTTGCCAACGGCATTGACGTTATTTTCACAGCCATCAGATTAGCGTCACGCCCTTTCCGGCCGCCCGCACATTGGGTGGCTGCCAAGGTTCAACGAGGCATACGTGTCAGACACTACAACAACCCCCTCCCCGCGCAAACGGGTGGACTGGGCCGGCCTGGGCTGGCTCCTGCTGTTCTTCTGGTATTTTTCCGGCGTTACCCAAGCGCTGCTGCTGTTCAGCGGCACCACAGGGTTTGCCGGTTTTCGCGATGCGCTGTTCCTCAGCAGCCTGTGGCTGGCCCCGGTGCTGCTGCTGCCGCGCTTCACCCGGGCCACTTCGGCGGTCATCGGCCTGGTGCTGTGGGGCGCTTCGCTGGTAGGCCTGAGCTACTTCGGCATCTATCGCCAGGAGTTCTCGCAAAGCGTCATCTTCGTGATGTTCGAGTCCAACACCGCCGAGGCCGGCGAATACTTCAGCCAGTATTTCAGCCTCTGGCTGGGCCTGGCGCTGCTGCTGTACAGCCTGGTTGCCGTGGTGCTGTGGAAACGCGTGCGCCCGGTCACCTTGCCTATGCGCAGCCGAATCCCGGTAGTTGTCCTGCTGTTGCTGGCCAACCTGGTCTACCCCTTCTACAAGCAGATGGTTACCCAGGAACGCAACTTCCTCGACGCCGCAGAAAAGGTCCAGCAGCGCATGGAGCCCGCCGTGCCCTGGCAACTGCTGGTTGGTTACAGGCAATATCGCCAGCAACTGAACAACATGCAGCAGCTGCTGGCACAGAACGCCGCGCTGCCGCCCTTGCAGAACCTGCGCAACAGCAGCGGGGACACACCGCGCACGCTGGTATTGGTGCTGGGCGAATCGACCACCCGCGAGCACATGCACTTGTATGGCTACCCGCGCGATACCACACCGAATCTCGACGCGCTGGCGGCCAGCGACAAGGGCCTGACGGTGTTTCAAAACGTCGTTTCGCCGCGCCCCTACACCATCGAAGTGATGCAGCAGATCCTTACCTTCGGTGACGAACAGCACCCGGACCGCTTCCTCACCGACCCGTCGCTGATCAACCTGATGAAACAGGCGGGGTACAAGACCTTCTGGATCACCAACCAGCAGACGATGACCAAGCGCAACACGATGCTGACCACCTTCTCCCAGCAAACGGATGCACCGGTCTACCTGAACAACCAGCGCAACCAGAATGCCAGCCAGTACGACGAGGTGGTGCTGGACCCGTTCCAGAAGGCGTTGCAAGACCCTGCACCGAACAAGTTCATCATCATCCATCTGCTGGGTACGCACATGGATTACCGCTACCGTTACCCGAAAACCTACCAGCACTTCACCGATCGCCAGGGCGTACCGGCCAAGCTGACGCAGAGCCAGGCAGAAACCTACAACTTCTACGACAACGCGGTGCGTTACAACGACCACGTCGTCGCCAGCCTGATCAAGCGTTACTCGGCCAGTACCCCCAACGGCTTCCTGCTGTACCTCTCCGACCATGGCGAAGATGTCTACAGCTCTGGCGATCATGACCGCCTAGGGCGCAACGAAGGTGCCCCGACCCGGCCGATGTACACCATCCCGTTCCTGCTCTGGACCTCGCCGAGCTGGCAGGCGGCCCACCCACGCGACCTGCAGGCCATGGCCAACCGCCCCTACAGCAGCTCGCACTTGATCCACACCCTGTCCGACCTGGCCGGGCTCAGCTATGACCACTACGAGCCGGCAAAAAGCATCGTCAACTCGCAGTTCGTGGTGGCGCCGCGCTGGATCGGTGACCCTTACCGCAACAACGGCCTGCGCGAGTTCGACAAACTGCCCCAGGACAAGGCCGCACGGGTGCAGGAGACTGCCAGTAGCGCCAAGGCGCAGCCAGGCAACAACCTCAACTGATCGACCGGTGCTATCAACCGGTGCAAGCGCCTGGCAGTGCCGCACCGGCCACCGCGCCCAGGCGCCGGTAACTGCCCAGCGCAACCAGCGCAACGGCAACCCCTGCGGCCACGGCCACCTGGTAGCCCGCCGTGGCCCCCAGCAGGTCGACCACCTGCCCTGAGGCCAAAGCCCCCAGCGCGACGCCGACATTCAGCCCGGCCAACAGCCAGGTCATGCCTTCGGTGAGCTGGTGCGCGGGCACGCTGCGCTCCACCAGCGACATCGCCACGATCAGGGTCGGTGCGAAGAACAGGCCTGCCAACAGCACGGCGCCTGCAAGCGCGAAAACGCTGCCCGCCAGCAGCAACGGCAGGGTCGTCGCCGCCGTCGCCAGGCCGCCGAGCAGCAACAGCCGGTGCGGTGGCATTGGCAATTTCAAGGCACCGAACACCAGCCCCGCCGCGCATGAGCCAATGGCGTAGCACGCCAGCACCAGGCTGGCCGCGGCCGGCATGCCGGCCTGTTCGGCGAATGCCACACTGACGATATCGACGCTGCCCACGATCACCCCCATGGCTACCATCAACAGTGCCAGCAACTGTACCTCCAAGCGCCGCAACACCGACCTCTGACCATTCAAAGCGCCTGCGTCTGCGTCCACCGCTGGCTCGGTGCCGGTTTGAACGACCAGCGCGAACACCCCGATCGCCAGCAGCACCGCCGCCGCCAAGGGCCCGGCCTGGGGCGACAGCCCCACGCACAGCCCTACCGACAGCGGTGGCCCGGCGATGAAGGTGAGCTCGTCGAGTACCGTTTCCAGCGAATAGGCCATCTGCAACTGCGGTGTACCCCGGTAAAGCGCCGTCCAGCGCGCACGCACCATCGCCGACAGGCTGGGCATCAAGCCTGCCAGCGCGGCCCCGATGAACAGACTCCAGTCAGGCGCCTGCCACCCGCTGCACGCCAACAGCAACAGTATGCCCACCACACTCAAGGCGGCAGCGACAGGCAGCACACGGCGCTGGCCGTGCCGATCGACCAGGGCGGACACCTGAGGCGACATCAGCGCATAGGTCAACACGAACGTCGCCGCCACGGCGCCCGCCAGGCCATAGCTGCCGCGCAGTTGCGCCAGCATGGTGATGATGCCGATGCCCATCATCGGCAAGGGCAAGCGAGCCACCAGGCCAGCCAGGGCAAAACCTGCCGTGCCTTTGGCCTGGAACAGTTGGCGGTAGGGGCTGAGCATGATCGGCTCTCCTTAGGGAAAAAACGTTTTACATACACTTCGTATGATTGCGATCTTATTATCATACGCAATGAATGTAAAACGGCCCGCAAGTCCGAGAGCAGTCGGTGTTTTGTTTCGCACGGACTATCCTGTGAAAGGGGGTCACGCCCACAGGAGGTGTGCCATGCGTTCGTTTACTTGGAGTTACCTGCTGGTGCTGCTATGCACAGCACCTGCCGCCCAGGCGCAGACAGTGGTGCCGCTGAAGGGCCAGAGCAGCCAGCAGATGCAACAGGACATCAATGAGTGCAATAGCGTCGCAACCAATGCCGCGAACAGCACCGCGACTTCCAGCGATGCCCACGTCGGTGGCCGGGTTCGCGGCGCAGCGGCAGGTGCTGCCGCAGGTGCCGTAGGTGCGCAGGTGCGTGGCAATCAGCATGACGAGGTGTATGACCGGGCCAGTGACGATGCCAAGCAGGCGTACCGGCAGAACCGTGCCGGTGAAACCGCCGCCGCCGGGGCTGCGGTCGGTGGCATGCGCCAGCGCCAGGACCGTCGAGAGGATCGGCGCACGCAGGACCAGGCGCAGAGCTCGGCCCATGCCAGCGCGTACAGTGGTTGCTTGCAGGGGCGCGGGTATCAGCTCAACCCTTGACCCTCAGGCACGGGCCAGCCCAGCGGCGCGCATCATAATTTGGCCAGTTCTTCACGGCAGAACTCCACGAACAGCTGCGCCGGTTTGGTCAGCTGTACCCGCTTCAAGCGGGCTGCCGCCAGCCCTGACAACGCCACCGGCTCGGCGATGTCCACCATCGCCAGGCGCTGCCCGTCGTAGGTGCACTCCGAATGCGGGCGTGTCACCAGCAACGAAAAGCCGAACCCCTGCCCGACCATGCCGCGCACCATCTCGATCGACGGCGAGCTGAAGACGATGTTGGGGGTCAACCCCATTTCGTTGAACAGGCTGACGAAGTAGGTACGGCTGGGTGCCACGTCCAGCAGAATCATCGGTTCGGGGCAGAGGTCGCGCAGCGACACCTGGCTTTGCCCGGCGAAGCGGTGCTTTTCGGGCAACAGCACATAGGGTTTTTGCGGCGGCATCAGTGGCTCGGCCTCGATCGTGCCATCCAGGTCGTGGTCGTAGAGAAACACCAGGTCGAAGGTGCCGGCGGTCAGGCCCTGGATCAGGTCCTGCTGCTCGCCATCGCGCAGGCGGATATCGACGCCCGGGTAACGCTCGCGAAAACCGGCGATCAGCCGCGGCAGGTACAGCGGGGCCACCGTTTCGAAACAGCCGATGTCGATCTGCCCGGCCACGGTGTCGTTGTCCGCCAGTGCGTTCTGCTCGAACTCGTGGGCCATTTGCAGCAGCGATTTGGTCTTGGCGTAAAAGCGCTTGCCGCTGGGGGTCAATGACACACCTTGGGCGTGGTGGCGGATGAACAACTGCACGCCAAAGCTTTCTTCCAGGCTCTTGATTGCCGTGGAAATCGACGGCTGGGCGATGTACAGCTGGCGCGAGGCCTCGGCGACACTGCCGGCCTCCACGGTGGTGACGAAATACTTGAGTTGTCGCAAGGTATAGGAAGCCACAGGTACCTCTCTGGCGCTGTCTGGGCGCTCGGGGATTTTGCCTGTCACTGTAACGTGCGGCCTGGCTGCCGGGGGATCGGCCGATGAAGGATTTACCTATGGCTTGAGCATGTTTTTTGTAGCCGGCGACTGGCGCCCTGTGAAGCCTGCCACTGGTCAAATAGGCCCGAGCGTCTTTACTAAGAGTGAACGAGCCCCAGCAAACGGTGTGTGCCTATGAAGATCGTGGTCACCAGCATCCTTGTCGACGACCAGGCCAAGGCCTTGGCTTTCTATCACTACGTGCTCGGCTTCATGCCCAAACATGACATCCCCCTGGGCCGGCACCGCTGGCTGACCCTCACCTCACCTCACGACCCCAATGGCGTCGAGCTGCTGCTCGAACCCGATGCCCACCCCGCAGCCAAGGTGTACAAGGCAGCGCTCAAGCAAGACGGCATTCCCGCCACTTCTTTCGGCGTGCGCGACATCCAGGCCGAGTACACCCGGTTGTGCGCGGCCGGCGTGCAATTCACCCAACCCCCCACAGTGGTGGGGCCGGTCACTGTGGCAGTGTTCGACGACACCTGCGGCAACCTGATCCAGATCGCCCAGAAACACTAGCGACCGCCCGCCCGGCGGGCATATGTGGCCCGCCCTCCGCTAGCGTTGCGATTGCTCACTTGCGCACCTGACAAGGAAAACAAATGCGCCACGAATTCAGTGAAGTCCTCAACGACCTGATCGATTACTTCCTGGTCGGCGACATCCAGCTACTCGAACGCTTCAAGCAGGAAAACGGCCTGGCCGACGACCTGGCCCACGCGTTCACCCATGACGACAGCGGCGATCAGGCAGTGCGCGAAGGCGTGGTGCTACCCATGGCGGGCATCGACAACCTGCCCTACCGGATCATCTTCACCCTCGATGGCCACACACCCGCCCTGCGTGAACCGGGCAGCCGGCTGAAGCATCAGCGTTCTGGGTATGTACTGCACGTCGAGCACCGTGCGGTGATGCTTTATACCTGGCGCATCCTGCAGCACTTCACCAACAAGACCCTCGGCGACCTGCTGGCACGCTACCAGGCGCCGGGGAGGCCGATCATCGAGCTGGAAAATGGCTGGTACGACGTGGAGGTGCTCGGCGGTGCGGTGGTGCGCGACGAGCTGTACGAGCCGGCGTTCGAGTTCGTCTTGAGCAAGCGCTGGAGCAGGGCTGAAGCCGCAGTGGTGGATACCGGGTACGCCTTTACCCTGCGGGGCTATTTCGACTGACGCCACTTCCCGCCATGCGCCCTTGCAGGGGCGCCCGTGCCAGGGCGCTCCTGCATACAGCGACAGGATCAGGTGTGGCTGATGTCCCGGTCCTTGGTCTCCGGCATGAAGAAGATCCCCAGCACCGCCGTCATCAGCGCGATCACGATCGGGTACCACAAGCCGTAGTAGATATCCCCGGTCGCCGCCACCATGGCAAACGCCACGGTCGGCAGGAAGCCGCCGAACCAGCCGTTGCCGATGTGGTACGGCAGCGACATCGAGGTGTAACGGATGCGCGCCGGGAACAGCTCCACCAGCCAGGCCGCAATCGGCCCGTAGACCATGGTCACGTAGATCACCAGGATAGTCAGCAGCAACAGCACCATCGGGTAGTGGATTTTCGCAGGGTCGGCCTTCTCGGGGTAACCCGCCTCTTTCAGCGCGCCGCCAAGGGTGGCGGTGAAGGCATCATTCTGCGCCTTGAAGTCGGCTGCGGCCAGGCTGCGCCCGTCAAAGCTCGGGATCACCCGCTCGCCGATACGGATCTGCGCCACACTGCCAGGCTCGGCCTTTTCGTTGGAGTAAGGGATCGCGCGCTTGGCCAGCACGCTCTTGGCAAGGTCGCAGGAGCTGGTGAATTTGGCCTTGCCCACCGGGTCGAACTGGAACGCGCACTGGCCGGGGTCGGCCACCACCACTACGGGGTTCTGCTCCTGAGCGACGAACACGTCGGGGTTGCCGTACTCGGTCAGCGCCTTGAAGATCGGGAAGTAGGTCAGCGCCGCGATGATGCAGCCAGCCATGATGATCTTCTTGCGCCCGATGCGGTCCGACAGGCTGCCGAAAATGATGAAGAACGGCGTGCCGATCAGCAGCGAACCGGCAATCAGCAGGTTGGCGGTCTGTGGGTCGATCTTCAGTGTCTGCAACAGGAAGAACAGCGCATAGAACTGCCCGGTGTACCACACCACGGCCTGGCCGGCGGTACCGCCGAGCAGCGACATGATCACCACCTTGAGGTTCTCCCAGCGGGCGAACGATTCGGTCAGTGGCGCCTTGGACGCCTTGCCCTCGGCCTTCATCTTCAAGAACACCGGCGACTCGTTGAGCTGCATACGGATGTACACCGAGATGGCCAGCAACAGGATCGACAGCAAGAACGGAATGCGCCAGCCCCAGGCTTCGAAGGCCTCGGTGCCCATGGCCGTGCGGCAAGCCAGGATCACCAGCAGCGACAGGAACAGCCCCAAGGTCGCGGTGGTCTGGATCCAGGCGGTAAAGAAGCCACGCCGGCCCTTGGGCGCATGTTCGGCCACGTAGGTTGCCGCCCCTCCGTATTCACCGCCCAGTGCCAGGCCTTGCAGCAGGCGCAGGGTGATGAGGATGATCGGCGCGGCCACGCCGATCGTCGTATAGCTGGGCAATAACCCGACCAACGCGGTGGACAGGCCCATGATGACGATGGTGATCAGGAAGGTGTGCTTGCGCCCGATCAGATCGCCCAGCCGGCCGAACACGATGGCGCCAAACGGTCGCACGGCAAAGCCTGCGGCAAACGCCAACAGGGCGAAGATGAACGAGGTGGTCTCGTTGACGCCGGCAAAGAAGTGCTTGGCGATGATCGCGGCCAGTGAGCCGTACAGGTAGAAGTCGTACCATTCGAACACTGTGCCCAGGGACGAGGCGAAGATAACCTTGCGCTCCTCCCGGGTGATACCGCGTTGGGGCGCGCTACTGCCCGTGGATGCGCTGTCGATAACCGCCATGGGTTGCCTCCGTCTTGTTGTTATCCCAGGCCGGAGCACCTCACACCCATTTCACCGTCGCACCCAGGCCCTAGGGCTTGCATTGGTTGCGCGAAGCACGACGAGGCGGGCCGCCTCGGATCGCAGCAAGGTATCTGAAGCATAATCGGCTTTACCGGGATATCCACTCGCCGTGATGGCGAACTGGCACACGGGCGCGTCATTGCCTTTTAGGCGCCTCGGGCGACGGAATCGGCCCTTTGAGCTCGACCTGGTTGCCGTCCGGGTCAAAGCAATACACCGACAACCCCTCGCCCTCGGCGCCGTAGCGCTTCTCGGCAGGCTCCACCTGCACCCCCGCAGCGCGCAGGTAAGCGGTCAATGCCTGTTCATCGAAGGGTTCGATACGCAGGCAGAAATGATGCAGGTTGCGCCCCTCTGCGCCCGGGGCAGCGCCACCGGGCTGCCCCAGCACACCGTCCAGCGTAACCAGGTCGATCATCGCCGTACCCGTGGCCAGGTGGACCATGCCCAGGTCCTCACGCACCCTGCTGACCGTGCAGCCGAGCACATCCACATAAAAGGCGATGCTGCGCGGCAGGTCACTGACCCGCAGCACAAGGTGGTCGATGCGCTTGATGGCGAACGGTCGCATGTCGGAGCTCCTTGTGGCGGCTGCGCGAGGTGAACCGCCACCATAGCCCAGTACCCGGCGCGCTGGCCATTGCCCGCTACTCGTTGACCAACCGCGGCAGTACCCCGCCTTCGTGCCGCGCCAACAACCGCAGAAGCTGATCGACCAGGGCCCGATCGGGCGCTTCCAGGTGGAAGTGGTGCCCGCCGGGGTGCCAGGAAACCTTGGCGTGGCTGGGCAAGGCCGCCTCACGCTGGGCAAAGGCGTTACCGCTGAAAGCGCCTTGCCGACCGAACATCAAGTACAGCGGGCAGCGGATCTGGCTGAGCAGGTCACAGGCTTCGCGCTCGGTCAACGGCATGGGCTCGGGCAGCACCAGGCGCGGGTCGTGGCGCCAGCAATAGCCATCGCTGAGCTGCAACAGGTCGCGTTGCGCCAACAGCCGTGCGGCGCCCTCCGACAGCTCGCCATCCAGGCGCGTGCGCCGCTGCTCCAGGGCAGAGGCGAGGCTGTCGAAACGGCTCGCATCGGGCTCGGAGAAACCCTGCAACTGGCTGCGCTGAACCATGCGCTTGAGCCGATAAGCGCGGGCCAGGTGCTGTACGCGGTCATCCTCGGCGACCGTGAACGGCGCCCCCATGCCATCGAGAAAAACCATGCTGGCGATACCGCTGGTCATGGCCGCCAGCAGCGATGCGACGCCGGTGCCCATGCCGTGCGCCAGCACATGAAATTGCGCCAGCCCCAGGGCGTCGGTCACCGCCAGCATGTCCTCGGCGTGCTCCCACAGGTAGTAGCCACTGTCGTGGCGGCGATGGTCCGAACGGCCATGGCCGACCAGGTCGGGGGCCACCACGAAACAGCCATCGAGCATCGGTGCCAGGCGCTCGAACGAGGCGGCGTTGTCCAGCCACCCATGCAGGGCCAGCACGGGAATGCCGTCCTCCGGGCCCCAGCAGCGTATGGCAATCTGGATGCCATTGAGGTCAAGCAGGTGATCCTTGGGTGTTGCACGCATGGGTACGCTTCCTGACTTGAAGCCTGGCACGACCACACCAGGCCGAATACGCCGCCGGCCTCCTTCGAAGCAGATCGCCAGCGACAACCCTTGCGCCGGGCCGCACGGGGCTCCGACAGGTTACCTTGGCGTAACGGCAGGCGACTGATTGGCCCGTCACCGACTGTGACTTAGCCATCACCGACCCTCAGGTTCAAGCCCGTGCACCCATGCACGTCACTGGCCGCGCAGGTCCTCGAAGAAGGCCTGCCGGCCATCCACCTGGCCCGACGCCCGGGGCGCCGCTGGCGCTTCGCTGTTGGCCGCTTCCACATGCCAATAGCAGTGCCTGACCGCACGCGTGACCGCCACGTAGGCCAGCCGCTGGACCTCTTCCTTCTGCGCCGTATCGAATGCCTGGGCATCACCGGGCTTACCAAGGCCGGCCAAGCGATACACCTGGTTCTTGTAGGGCGAACTGGTCAGGTATTGGCAGTCGCCGAGCATGAACACCGCATCGGCCTGCAAGCCTTTGGCGCTGTGATAAGTCAGCTGCCGCAGCCGACGCTGCTCGGCGGGCAATCCAGCCTCGGCGTGCAGCACCGCTTGCAGGTGTTCGTTCATCACGGCTTTATCGCTACCCTTGCGGTACAGCATCATCACCGACTCGCCACGTTGATAATGCTCGATCAGGGTCTCGCCCAGCGCCGCCTCATCACGGTCGAACACCTTGACCGGCGAGCCCGGCAACTCGGCTGCAGGCCCACTGGCCCGGGCCTTCTTGCCGGTGATCGCCGGGGTGCCCTTGACCAGGAACTCGGCAGCGTCGATCACCTGCTGCTGGCAGCGGTAGTTCTCGACCATCATCACCCGGGTGTTGGCCGGCGACACGAATGCCTTGGTGAACTCCATGAAGTACTTCGGCGAACTGCCGCGCCAGCCATAGATCGATTGCCAGTCGTCCCCCACACACAACAGCGAGGAATGCTGGGCATTACGACCGGTGTGCATCGACGGCCCGCGCCGGCGGATCTCGGCAAGGCTGGCACGCAGCCAGCTGACGATCTGCGGCGAAACGTCCTGGAACTCGTCGATCATCAGGTGCGCCAGCGGCCTGAGCAAGGGGTCAGGCAGCAGTTGCAGGTTTTCCGGGTTGTTCTCGCCAAACAGGGCGAACATGCGGTTGTAGCTCATCACCGGTGGCGACTGGCTCAGCAGATGTGCCTCCAGGGCTTTCCAGTACAAGGCCAACGCTTCGAAGAACAGGCCGTCGCTGTCGCCTGCCGGGAAGCTCATCGCCGCCACGGCACTGTTCACGTCAAGGCCCAGGTTTTCGATGAAGTTGGCGGCGCCAACAAAGGCGTCGAGCAGCGGTGCCGGGGCCAGTTCACCCTTGACCTTGTATTCGAAGCCGGGGCCGGCCACCGCATCACCGGCCAGGGACGCAGCCAAACGCCGGGCGGCTGCATAGTTGTCCAGCCAGATCAGGGGCATGTCGCAGAACGCCTGCAACAGGGTGCGCTTGACCGCCCACTCGGCACGCACCGCCAGCTTGGCGCCGGGGCGCTGGTACTGCGCGCTCTCTGCGGGGTCGAAGCCCAGCACCACCCAGGCACCCTGCCCCTGCAGGCGGCCATGCACATGGAAGCGGCTGCCGCGGATTTCGAGCGTGTCGCGGCACGGCTCGATGCCCTTGATCGGCCAGGCACCTGCAGCGAACCACAGGTCCTCGATCACATCGCACAGCTCTTCGTCGCGCTGGGCGGCCAACTGCGTCACCTGCGCACGCTTTTGCACATCGGGGTGGTTGGGGTCCAGCGGCTTGAGCTGCAACGCCTCGCTGCGCAACAGGCCAACAAGCTCGGCGAAACGCGGGTTCTCGCCCAGCAAGGTGCTGTAGCAGAGGTTGAGCTGCTGGCGTTGCGCATCGTTCAGGCGCAGGTCGAACGGGTTGCTCTCGGCCTCGGCCTCACGGCCGGCCGGCATCTCGTTGCCCAGCGTCTCGAACGCACGCACCTGGCCAAAGCCTGGCAGGCTGCGTACCAGCGGCAAGATGCGCGAATGGAAGGTGCGCACCAGCTCACGGGCAAGCGCGGGCTGCAGGTCGATCTGCCACAAGGCGAACACCTGCAACAGGCGCTTGATGAAGTCTTTGCGCGACTCGCGGGTGAAGGTGACCACGGTCATCGCATCCAGCTCGTAGCCCAGGTAATGGCGCAGCAGCAGAATCCGCAGTACCAGCGAGGTCGACTTGCCCGCCCCGGCCCCGGCCACCACACAGGTGGAGGGGGTGTCGCTGAAAATCAGCTTCCACTGCGCCGCACTGGGTTGCGCTTCGGCCGGCAGGCGCTGCGCCACATCAGCCTTGAAGCGCTTTTTCAGTTCGGCGGTCAACGGCAGGCGCCAGTCGTCGAAAAGATTGTTGTCCTGGCCGGGCACGGCGGCGGTATCGGGGCGGGTATCGCGAATGACCAGCACCTGTCGCCCCGCCTCGTAGCCTTCTACCCGCCCGCGCTCGAAGCCTTCACGCACACCGTCCTCATGGCCACTGCGCTGCCCCGTGGCATGGCCGAGGAACCAGGAGTCGCGATGCTGGGCTTGCAGGCGGGTCAAGCCTCGGCCCAGCAGGCGGGCGGCTAGGCGGCGAAACCAGGGTAACTGGGCAGGTGGGGTCAGGTCGGCAGGCGCCTGGGGATGCTCGTGGGCCACGGTCACTCCGATGGAAAACAAATCAGCGTGCCATGTTCGCCGCATCCACCAAAAATCACCAGCGAATGCTTGCAGATCAGTGGATTAGGCGATGAAACGGATAAAACACCACACCCAGAGCAATCAATTTAATCGATTATAATTAGCCGATATTTACGCTTATTTTCGATCTTTCTTTGACGCATCATGGCCCCATTCCACCCATTCAAGGAGCACGACCATGCTGCAACTGCGACCCTTCGAAAGCCTCGGCCACGCCAACCACGGCTGGCTCGATGCCCATCACCATTTCTCGTTTGCCGAGTACTACGACCCCGCCCGTATGCACTGGGGCAACCTGCGAGTCTGGAACGACGACCTGATTGCGGCTGGCAGCGGTTTCCCGTCGCACCCGCACCGGGACATGGAAATCATCACCTATGTCCGTGAAGGCGCGATCACCCACCAGGACAGCCTGGGTAACAAAGGCCGTACCGAAGCGGGTGATGTGCAGGTAATGAGTGCAGGCTCCGGCATCGTCCATAGCGAGTACAACCTGGAGGACGTCGATACGCGCATCTTCCAGATCTGGGTGGTGCCTGAGCGGGTGGGCGATGCGCCGACCTGGGGCAGCCGGCCCTTCCCTAAAGGAGAACGTGGCGAAGGCTTCGTGACCCTGGCCAGTGGGCGTGCAGGTGACGAAGACAGTTTGCAGATTCGTACCGATGCACGGTTGGTGGCTGCGACGTTGCAGGCGGGGGAAAGCGCCGAGTACCGCTTTGATGCCGGGCGCCGTGGTTATCTGGTGCCGGCCAAGGGGGTGGTGGAGGTCAACGGCGTGCGCGTCAAGGCACGTGATGGGCTGGCCATCGAGCAAGAAGCAGTGTTGCGGGTTACGGCCATCGAAGACAGCGAGATCGTGCTGGTGGATGTTGCCTGAGTATCTGGGGCTGCGAAGCGGCCCCAAAATTGCTCCTCAACACAATCACCGCAGGGGCATTGGCGCCAAACGCCAGCCTGCACTAGCGTTGTGCTATCCAGCCAACCCCCTGCCGTTGATGCGGAGCAAACACCCAACATGCCGGAAATGCGCCCGAACCCGACGCAGAACCTGGAATATCGCGCCGAGCGCCCGATCTTTCACGCCTTTGTGGAGCAAGCAAAGCACTCGCCCGATGCCACCGCCATCATCGCCCACGACGCCACCTGCAGCTACGGCCAGCTAGACCGCATCAGCCAGGGCATTGCCACGTACCTGCTGGAAAACGGCGCCAATGGCAGCGATCGGCTGGTAATCGTCGCCAGCCGTGGTGCCGCGCTGGTTTATGCCATGCTCGGCGCCTTGCGCGCCGGCCTGACCTTCACCGTGGCCGACGCCGCTTACCCTGCTGCGCGCATTGCGCAGATCATCCACACCCTCGAACCAGCCTTTGTCTTGCGCTGTGGCGATACCCAGGTCGAGCCAAGCCTTGCCCGCACCGTCAACGTGCCACCCTGCCCCGACCAAGCACTGCAACACTTCGCCAGCAAGCAGTCGCCCCTGCCTGAGGTTAGCCCCGCGCAGCCGGCCTATATCACCTTCACCTCAGGCAGCACTGGCGAACCGAAGGGCATCGTCACCCACCACGCGCCCCTGGTGCATTTCATCGACTGGCATGTGCAGCAGCAGGGTTTTACCCGGGGCGACTGTTTTTCCCTGCTCTCGGGCCTGGGCCACGACCCGGTCTACCGGGACGTGTTCACGCCGTTGTCGATCGGCGCAACGGTCCTCTGCCCGGCCCAGGCCACCCTGACCGACCCGTCGCGCCTGGCCGCCTGGATACACCACCACGGCCTGTCGGTCATCCACCTGACCCCGCCCCTGGGCAAGCTCATCGAAACCGGCGCGCGCATGAACGGGCAGGTGTTCGAGCGCCTGCGCTACCTGTTCTGGGGCGGCGATGCACTCAGCCCTACGCTGTACCAGCAGGTGCGCGCGATTGCGCCCAACGCCAGCAGTGTGAATTTCTACGGCACCACCGAAACGCCGCAGGCCATGGCGTACCACCCACTCGACCCGGGCGCCGATAACAGCCGCATCCCTTTGGGTAAAGGCATAGACGGCGCGCAGCTGTTGATCATCGATGAAGCCAACCGCCTGGTCGAAGCGGGCGAAGTCGGGGAAATCCTGATCCGCAGCCCTTACCTGTCGCTAGGCTATTGGGGTGACCCGGCACTGACCGCAGAAAAGTTCGTGGCCAACCCCTTCACCGGCGCCCAGGCCGACCGCTGCTACCGCACTGGCGACCTCGGCACTTACCTGGCCGATGGCAGCGCCAGCTTCCTGGGGCGCGGCGACAGCCAGGTGAAAATTCGTGGCCACCGCATCGAACTGGCGGAAATCGAAAATGCCCTGTGCCAGCATCCACGCATCAAACAGTGCGTGGTGCTGGCCAACCACGACAACGCGACGGTCAGGCTGGTTGCCTATTGCGTTGCCGAGCAACCCGTAGGCACCGCTGAACTGCGCCAAGCCATGGCGGGCATGCTGCCCGACTACATGGTGCCGGCGATGTTCCTGTTGGTGCCCGGCATCCCCCTCACACCCAACGGCAAGGTCGACAAACGCGCCTTGCCAGCGGCGTTCGACGGCAGCGACACCCTCGACAACGCGGCCACGCAGCCACTGTCACCGCTCGCCCTGAAACTGACCGACGCCTGGTCACAGATCCTGCAGGCCTCGCGCATCGATGCCCGGCTCAGCTTCGTGGAGCTCGGCGGCGATTCATTGTCGTTCGTGCGCGCGTCGATGGTGCTGGAAGAACTGATCGGCCACCTGCCGGATCGCTGGGAAATGATCCCGGTCCAGGACCTGGCCGAACTGGCCGAGCAGCGCAGCAAGGCCTCGAAGTGGTCGATGCGGGTCATGGAGGTGCCGGTTTTCCTGCGGATGATCGCCATCATCCTGATTGTGGTTGGCCACCTGGAGGTGTTTTCCGAATGGCGGATCGCAGGCGAAACGTCAGTGCTGTTCCTGATCTCTGGCATCAGCCTGGCCAGGTTCCAGTTCAAGGCCATCGACGAGCGCGGTGACGCCCGTATGCTGGTCAAGTCGGTGGCAGCCATCGCGGTGCCGACCATTGCCTATACGGTGTTGGTTCAGGCGGTGTTCGACCAGGTGCATTGGCAATCGCTGCTGTTGATCTCCAACTGGTTCCCCCCCGACAAGGTCGGCATCTTCGCCTACTGGTACATCGAAGTGCTGGTGCAGATGATCCTGGTCATTGGCCTTGTGTTGTCGTTCAAACGCGTGCGCAAGGCGATCCTTGCCAACCCGTTCCGCTGGCTGACCATGGCCGCCTGCGCGCTGGTGGTGGCGGATCTGCTGCTCAGCCATTTCGTCTTCGACGCCACGGCCCTGCTCAACCGCGTGCCCCAGCATTACCTGGCGGTGATGGTGCTGGGCATGGCGATTCACTACGCCGACTCGACGCTGCGCAAAGGCGTCGCCAGTGCAGTGGCGGTACTGCTGATTGCCGAGCTGGACCTGGTGGCCATTGCCGGCATCGGCTGGCAAGCGTTTGCCAGTTACTTCGATATTGCCCTGCCGGCGATGCTCGCCTTGATCTGGTTCCGCGCTGTGCCCGTGCCGGGCGTGGTTGCCAGGGCGGGGGCGATGATCGCGTCGTCGACCTTGTTCATCTACCTGACGCACTTCCAGTTCCAGTCGCTGGCGCGCCACATCTACGATCAGCCGTTGTTCGCGGTGGCCCTGGCGCTTGTCGGTGGCGTAGTGCTGAGCTACTGCTGGAACACCCTGCTGCGCAGCGTACTGACACGCTGGCACGTGAGCAGGAAGGCGCGCGCAGCGCAGGCCTTGGAACGCGTGACTTCCTCTTGAACAAGGCAATGCCCGCCCGCTGGTGATTGCCAAGCCTGAAACAGTTTGCATAAAATGCGAACCATTAACATTTGCAACTCTTTTCAGGCGGCATGGATGAGCACCCCGGACGTAGCCCTCAATTCCCAGGTCAGCCAGCTCTACCGTGCGCAGAGCAAATGGCTGCACGGCTGGCTGACACCCCGGGTCAACTGTACCCACCTGGCCGCGGACTTGGTCCAGGACGTGTTCGTTCGCGTGATGACGGCCGCCGATGCGGCGGCCAAGCTCGAAGCGGTCCGTGAACCCAAGGGCTACCTGGCCACGATCGCCCGTCGCCTGATGATCGACCACCTGCGCCGGGTGCACCTGGAGCGGGCCTGGCTGCAGGTACTGGCAGAGCAACCCGAAGCGTTGGATATCTCGGCCGAACAACGCTTGTCGCTGCTGCAAACGTTGTTCGAGCTCGATGCGATGCTGGCAGCGCTTGGCGCCAATGTGCGGGAGGCATTCTTGCTGTCGCAGGTCGATGGCATGCCGTACAAACGCATCGCCGCCCAGTTGGGCGTCTCTGAAGTGACGGTGCGCCGCTACATTGCCAAAGCGGCGGAACACTGCATGATCTACAGCCTGACCCACGGCCAGTGAGCATGGCTTTGAGTGCCGAGCAGCGCACAGCCCTGCGTCAGGCCGCGCATTGGTACAGCCAGCTCAACAGCGGTGAAGTGCAGCCCAGCGACCATAGCGCCTGGCAGTCATGGCTGAACGCTGCGCCCGCCAATGCCTGGGCCTGGCAGCAGGCCGAGCGTTTGCAGACCCGCATGAGCGCAACCCCTGCCCCGGCCACCAGCCGTGTACTGTCGCTGGCGGCGCATGGCCGCCACGCCACCCGCCGCCGCGTGGTCAAGGCCGGGCTGGTACTGCTGGGTGGCAGTGCACTGGGCTTGGGTAGCTATCGCGAAATGCAGTATTCACCGTTGCTGGCTGATGTACGCAGTGGCGTGGGTGAACAGCGTTCACTGACCCTGAAAAACGGCAGCACGCTGCTGCTCAACAGTGCCTCGGCAGTTGATATCGATGACACCCGCGAACAGCCGCATGTGCGGCTGCGCCAGGGCGAGATCATGGTCGAGGTGCCAGAGCAGCAACGCTGCAGCGTGGTGACCCGGCACGGCAGCATCGCGGCTGGCCACAGCCGCTTTTGCGTGCGGCTGTTCGATGACGCCAGCAAGCTCGATGTGCTTGGCCAGCAGGCACGTGTGACGCTTGCCTCGGGCCAGGCCATGGAGGTGCACGGCGGCCAGAGCTGCCAGTTCGATGGCAAGGGCTTTTCGGCTGTGCAGACGCTGGCCAACGCCGCAGACGCCTGGAGCAGAGGCTTGCTGATCGTCAATGACCAACGCCTGGACACCTTCGTCACCGAGGTTTCACGGTACCGGCCAGGTTGGCTGCACTGCGCGCCGTCGGTTGCTGGCCTGCGCATCAGCGGCACCTATCGGCTCGATGATACCGAGCAGATCTTGCGGGCACTGGCTACCTCCTTGCCGGTGCAGGTGCAGCGTCGCACGCGTTTCTGGGTGACGATTACTGCGGCTTAAGTGGTATTTTGGGGCACCTCAACATTTCGCTCTCCCCCAAAAAAAACCACCATGCCTGATCACTTTCGCGCGGCTCATCCGACTCATAGGTAACCCCAGCTGTGGCTGCCTCTTTACCTTTCCGAGACCTCGACGATGACCTGCCGCTTCACTCTCAGGCCCTTCAGCGCGCCAGACCTGCGCACCTGCCTGCTGTTGACTGCTTTGCTCGGTGGGCCGGGCGCAGCCTGCGCCGCGCAAGCGCATGACTACCACCTGCCGCAAGGGGACCTGGGCGCAACATTGACCCAGTTCGCTGCAGAGTCCGGCATTGTGCTGTCGTTCGACACCCAGTGGACGCGCGGTAAACGCTCGCCGGCCTTGAATGGCCAGTACCCGGTCGACCAGGCCCTGCAGATTCTGCTCAGCGGCACAGGCTTGCAGGCCGTCAAGGAAAGCGACGGCCGCTACTCGCTGCTGCTCACCACCCACCAGGGTGACGTGGTGGAACTGGCCCCCAGCCGCATCGACGGCCAAGGCCTGGGCAACATCACCGAAGGCACTGGCAGCTACACCACCGGTGGCTCGACCACCGCGACCAAGCTACCGCTGACCCTGCGCGAGACGCCCCAGTCTGTCAGCGTGATAACCCGCCAGGCCATCGACGACCACGGCTCGCAAGACATCGGCGAAGTGCTGCGCAACACCCCCGGGGTTTCGGTGCAGGCGTATGACAGCGAGCGCATGGAGTATTCCGCGCGCGGCTTTGCCATCACCAACTACCAGTACGATGGCGTCAACACCATCTATGACGGCGTCTACGACGAGGGCGCGACCCATGTCGACATGGCCGCCTACGACCGCGTGGAAGTCATCAAGGGCGCAACCGGGCTGATGACCGGCTCCGGCGACCCCTCCGCCACGGTCAACCTGATCCGCAAGAAGCCTACCCACGACTTCAAGGCCTCGATCACCGCCAGCGCTGGCTCCTGGGACAACTACCGCACCGAAGGTGACATTTCCGGCCCGCTCAATGCCAGCGGCAGCGTGCGCGGCCGTTTCGTCGGCGCCTACCAGGATCGCAAGTCGTACCTGGATCACTACAAACAGAAGAAGGACGTCTACTACGGCATTCTCGAAGCCGACCTGACGCCCGACACGCTGCTCACCTTCGGCATCGACAACCAGACCACCACCCCGCGCGGCTCCTCCTGGACCGGTAACCCGACGTACTTCTCCGACGGCAGCCGCACCGACTTCTCGCGCTCGCACAACCCCGGGGCCGACTGGAGCCGCCGCGACTTCCAGTCCACCACCTACTTCGGCTCGCTGGAGCAGGCGCTGGCCAACGACTGGAAGGTCAAGCTCAGCCTCAACCACATGATCAGCGACCATGACACCCGTCTGGCATCAGCCAGTGGTGGCAACCCCGACGCCACGACCGGCGAAGGCATGTTCTTCTATTGGGGGCGCTGGGAAGGGCATCGTGTGCAGAACACCGCAGACCTGAGTGTGTCGGGGCCCTTCACCCTGTTCGGCCGTCAGAATGAGCTGGTCGCAGGCTTCATGACCTCGCATTCGCGCCTGACCGGCGACACCTACGACGGCAGTGCCTTCGCCCAAGTACCGGGCTCGATCTTCGACTGGAACGGCAAGGTTGCGGAACAGGACTTCCCGAAGAACGGCGACTACACCACCACCCAGAGCCAGAACGGCGCTTACGTGGCCACACGCCTGAAGCCGACCGACAACCTCTCGGTGATCCTCGGCACCCGGGTCAGTACCTTCAAGTACAACGACGACCAGGACTACTACCCGACCTCGCCCCTGGATGACACCCACGCCAGCTACAAGCAGCACGGCGTCGTCACCCCTTACGCCGGCGTGGTCTATGACCTGGATGACACGTACTCGGTGTACGCCAGCTACACCTCGATCTACCAGCCGCAAGTCTACAAGGACGTCAGCGGCGCCACCCTCGACCCGGTGGAAGGCGATGGTTATGAGGCAGGCCTCAAAGCGGCCTATTTCGATGGCAGGCTGAACGCCACGCTGGCGTTCTTCCGTATCGAACAAGACAACGTCGCCTCTTCGGTGGGCACCAACCCGGTCACCAACGAGGGCATCTACACCGCCATCGACGGTGCCACCACCCAGGGCGTCGAACTGGAACTGGCAGGCGAACTGGCCCCGGGCTGGAACATCACCGCCGGTTACACCTACGCCCGTACGCGCGACGCTGACGACAACCGCCTGTTCGGCTTCCCGCTGGCGACCACCAAGCCTGAGCATGTGGCGCGGCTGTTCAACACCTACCGGTTGCCCGGCGTATTGGACCGCATCACCGTCGGCGGTGGGCTGCGTTGGCAGAGTGGGTTCTACGGCAGCATCTACAGCCCGGCCGCCAACGACTACACACGCATCAAGCAAGGCGGTTACACCCTGGTGGACCTGATGACCCGCTACCAGTACAGCGAGCACCTGAGCTTCACGGTCAATGCCAACAACGTGTTCGACAAGGTGTACCTGACCGGGCTTGGCAACTTCGGCACCACCTACTATGGCGAGCCACGCAACCTGATGGTCACCACCCGCTGGGACTTCTGAGCAAGCCCCCACCTGCAGCGCCCCTCATGAATCAATGGCTACGCATTGATCCATGAGGGGCGCTGCAGGGGCGGCCAGATCGGGCTAGCTGGCCTGTACGATGATCTGGCTCTGCAGGTCCCTGACCATCGCCTCGATGGCCGGCTTCATGGCGGCAAAATCTTCAGGTGAGCAGACCACATCCGGGCGGCTGAACTTGAAATGCCGCTCGATCACTACGGCATTGCCCTCCTGGGCATACTGCGCGCTGTACTCAACGTTGGCGTCCTGCAGACGCACTTGTTTGGGGATCGCCAGCACACTGACCTCAGGCGGGAATTCGAAGCGCGACTTTTCCACGGTGTCATTGGAAATGCACACGAAGCGCTGGCTGCGTTCCTTCTCCATGGCAAAGCTGTAGACGTTCTGTGAGATCCCCCCCGCCAGGCTGCTCAAAGCCACCATGCCCACAGGCCCTGGCAGGTTGACGAGGTTTTCCGTGCGCCCATCGACGGCGCTGACAAAGTCGCCATTGGCGTTGCTCGGGCGCACCTCGAAGGTACCGCTGCCACGCTGCCCATAGGCACCGAGTACCTTTTCGACGAGCAGGTCGCGGTCCGCCGGTTTCATCGATTTCACACCGTAGCGGCTGACCTCGCTGGCCCAGCCTTGCACGGTCGCGACGTGGGTGAAGTCTGCGCCACCATCGCCCTTGACCTTGAACTGCAAGTCACTGGAAACCTTGTTGAGCTGGATGGCCGGGGTTCGCCCGAACTCACCCGTCGCGGTCAGCAGCACCCGCTTGTTCAACACGGCCAACGGCAGGTAGCCTGCGGCGATCGACGGGTCGGTGGAGTCCAGGTACAGGTCCAGGCTCGGCACATAGGTGATCACATGGTTCAACACCCCCAGCGCGGGCACCTTGGGGAACACGTAGGCGTTGCCCAGGTTGATCAGGGCCGGCGTGCTTTTGATCCCCGCCGCCGTCAGCAGCGCCTCAAGCAGGGCAACATGGTCCTTGCAGTCACCGTAACGGTTGTCCAGCACGGTTTGCGCCGCGTGCGGCACTACCCCGCCAGCGCCGACATACACGGCGACATAACGGATGTTTTCACGCACCCAGTCACTGAGCGTCAGTGCCTTTTCCCGCGTGGTGGGCAAATGGGCCGTGAGGCGTTGCGCCAGTTCGCGGATCGGTGCCGTAACCTCGACCTTGGCGCGTGCCTGGTAGGCCTGGGCGAACGCTTTGAAATCGGTGAATGTCGACACCGCCAGGTAGTGCCCGTAGTCCAGGTAGGACACCGCACTCGCCTCGATCCGCGCACGGTCCGCCGGCACGTAATCCCAGCGATAGACCTTGCGCCCTGGCTCAGCCGCCGGCAGCGACGCCTTGAAGTTGCGCGCATCAGCCTGCAGGGGCAGGCCCTCAGGCATGTCATAGATGAGCGTGAACTGCCCGACCGGGTGGAATTCCGGCACGGTGATGTCTTCGAACTGGCCAGGGAACAGCGGCGTGAAGCGGTTGCGCTGATAACGCAGCACCAGACGGTCCCCCACCGCAACCTCAGGGAAGATGATCACCTTGTTGACGCTGTCCTGAAACATCGGCGCCTGCGCGGATGCCTGCTCCTGCTGCTCCTTGATGTGCGCGGCGTCCACCATCACCTTGCGCCCATCGGGCTTTTGCGTGTACGCCTCGATCACATCCAGGGTTTCCAGCGACCGGTTGTAACTCACCGGGCGCTGGGCACTGGCCTTGATCGCGCGCTCCTCGTTGATCAACAGCACACTGTCGACATCCAGACGATTACTGCCATCCATCTGCACCACGAAGGTCTGCTCGACCTTTTCCAGGGTCGCGGAGTGGTCGGTGCCGTCGGTGAAGGCGTGCGCCAGGGCGCACCAATTCATGGCAACCGGCAGCAGCACAGCCACAAGGTAAGACTTTTTCAGCATGGAGTTCCTTCTCGATCCAGGTGTATCAAAGTTGCCATCAATCGACAATGATACTCATTGACGAATGCCGATGGCAAAATGATAGCACCGCTAGCGCCTTTTGCCCTCACCCGTGCAGCGAGGCCAGCACTTCAGCAGCGGTCGTCACTTGGCCAAAGTGATGCTTCCACAGGTCGATGCCCAACTGGCCGGACCTGTCCAGCGATGACCCTACCGTCATGTCGGTCACCAGCGTAGGCGCCAGCCCTGCATCGAACAGGGCGAAGCCAGCGGCAAGCACGCAGGTTTCGGTTTGCATGCCACACACCAGTACCCGCTCCACGCCCAGCTGCTTGATGTACTCGAGGGTTTCGACGGTCTGCCCGTAGCCATGCTTGACGAACACCTGGTCCGCCTCGATCAGGCTCTCGTCCTCGGCCGCCGGGTGCCAGCCAAGCTGGCGCTGAAACGGCGTGATCTGCTCATCGTGCAGCTCGACCGAGGCGACGGTCGGGATGTTCGCCGACAACCGCCGCAAACCGTCTACCAACCATTCGGGCGGGCTGAAGGTGGATTGAACATCGACGATAAGCAAAACCTGGCGCATAGGGCTCTCCGGCCACGGGCAAAAGGCGCCAAGTATAACGTGGCGCCCGTGCTGGGGTTTGTTGATAGCACGGGCGCTCTACCCTCATCGAGGCTACCGACGATGCGCCCTGCATCGTATACGGTGCATTTTTCTGAAAACTGCCTTATATGCATCGTATTTGATTCATAAGAACCTGCAGTTTTTACATCGCGCACGCACGCGTAGAGGTGAACAAAAATGGACTTGCGATCAACCATACGACTCGCCCAGCCCGAGGACGTCGAGGCGCTTTTTGCGCTGGACGCGATCGCTCGGGGTGATCGGCAACGGCAAACATTCATTGCACACGCAGTCACCTGCGGCCAGTGCTGGGTGGCCGCAGACGCGCACGATACATCGCAGCTGACAGGGTATGGCGTGCTCAACGATACCTTCTTCGATCAACCGTTCATTGCGCTGGTCGTGGTGAAGGAATCGGCACGCCGCCGCGGTATCGCGGCGGCCATCATGCGCGCACTGGAGTCGCAGTGCCGGGGTGGCAAGCTGTTCACGTCAACCAATGCTTCAAATGCGCCGATGCAGGGTGTGCTGGCTCAACTCGGCTTCATCAGGAGTGGGCAGATCGACAACCTGGATGACGGTGATCCAGAGCTCATCTTTGTCAAATTCCTCTCCTGAAATCGCGCCGGTCACCAATCGTAGGTCATCTCCACCGAGGCCACGCGCTCCTGGCCATAGTAGCAACCGAACGCATAGTTGCAGTCCGACACGTACTCGCGGTCGAAGATGTTCTGCACGTTCACGCTGGCCTGCAGGCCGCGCAGGCTTGGGTCGAGTTTGCCCATGTCGTAGCTGACGGTGGCGTCGTACACCGCATACGCCGGTACGTCGAACGAGTTGGACGAATCACCCGGTTTGCGGCCGGTATAGCGTGCGCCTGCGCCGAATGTCAGGCCATTGAGCATGGCCTGGGTGAAGTGGTAATCCACCCACAGCGAGGCCGAAACCGGCGCTTGCGATTCGCTGCGGTTACCCTGGTCGCCATAGTTGCTCTTGGTATAGAACGAGTCGATGTAGGTTGCAGCGGCCAGCACATCGATATTGTCGAGGGTGGACTTGAGCTCCAGTTCAATGCCGCGCGAACGCACCTCGCCATCCTGCGCCTGGTACTGGGGGTTGTCGTCGTCCTGGGTAAGCACATTCTTCTGCGTGACCTGGAACACCGAGGCGGTCAGCAATGTGCCCTCGGCCGGCTGGTACTTCACCCCCACTTCGTACTGTTCACCCTCGGTCGGTTCAAACGACTTGCCCGCGGAGTCCGTGCCCAGCGTCGGCAAGAACGACTGCGAATAGCTGACGTAAGGCGCCAGACCAAACTCGGTGACGTAGGTCAGGCCGATACGGCCGGTGAACTTGTTGTCACGCTGTGAGGCGATGCTCTTGGCCAGCAGGTCCTTGTTGTCGATTTCGGCCCAGTCCTGGCGGCCGCCCACGGTCAGGATCCACTGGTCCAGCTTGATCTGGTCCTGCACGTATACACCGGTCTGGCGAACCGTGTTGTCCCATTGGGTGTCCAGCACCGGGGTCACGCTGCTGGTGTCGTAGTTGTTCTTGCCATACAGGTCGACCGGCAACACGTTGTAGGCGTTGTAGCCATCGTATTTGCGCGAGAAGTGGCGGTAGTCCACACCCGCGAGCGTGGTGTGCTGCAGCGCGCCGGTGTTGAACTTGTATTCCAGGTTGTTATCGAGGGTGTAGGCGATATTGTGCTGGCGCCAGTCGAGCTTGACCCGGTTGGCCCGGGTGTAATCGACACTGTCGCCGTCCGAGACGAAGCTGCGCAGGTAGAACCCTTTGTAGCGATCCCGCACATCGGTGTAACGCGCCGTCGAACGCACGGCCAGGTCATCGCTGAAGCGGTGAGTGAAGTCATAGCCGAAGATGTACTGGTTGCGCTTGTAATCGTTGTAGTGCGAGTCGCCCGAGAAGAAGTCGCGGTCGATGTGCTGGCCCGTCGGGCCACGCTTGAGCGAGCCGATCATCGGCAGCGACTGGTAGTCGGCAGCGCCATCGTCACGCTGCACCTGCGCCAGCACGGTGAAGGAGGTGTCCTCGTTCGGCGACCAGGTCAGGCTGGGTGCCAGCAGCAGGCGTTCGCTATGGGCGTGGGCCACCTGTTCGTTGCCCTTGTTGGCAACACCGACCAGGCGATAGGTAAACTCGCCCTGCTCATCCAAGGGGCCGCTGGTGTCGAAAGCACCGTTGGCGCGGTTGTAGCTGCCGGCGCCCAGCTTGACCTGGCTACGCTGTTCGCGGGTCGGGCGCTTGGAAACCATGTTGATCAGCCCGCCCGGCTGGTTTTGCCCATAGAGCACCGACGAGGGGCCTTTGAGCACCTCGATGCGCTCCAGGGTGTAGGGGTCGATCTGCGGTGCACCGCCCAGGCTGCCGGCATACGGCACGTATGCGCCGTCCAGGTACAGCGGGGTCGGGGCAAAGCCACGGCTGGTGATTTCGTCGGCAATGGTGTTGCGGTCGGTGAAGCCGCCCGTGGCCAGCCCCGGCGTGTAGCGCAGTGCCTGGGTCAGGTTGCGTGCGCCCTGGGCCTGCACCTGGTCGGCGGTGATCACGTTGATGGCCTGGGGTATTTCCAGGATCGGTGTATCGGTCTTGGTGCCTGTCGCACTGCGGGTGGCGACATAGCCGTTTACCGGGCCATAGGCCGATTCCACGGCGGTGCCGGTAATGCTGGTGCTGTCCAGTTGCAGCGTCGAGGCATCGCCGACCATGGGCAGCAGCGAGTAGCTGCCATTGGCCTGGCGCAGCACCTGCAATTTGCTGCCCACGAGCAGTTGGCGCAGGCCGGCCTCGGCACTGTAGCGGCCATGCAGGCCCGGCGAGCTCAGCGATTGGACGTAGGACGGCTCGAAGGAGACCGTCACCCCTGCCGCTGCCGCGAACTGGGTGAGCGCCGAGCCCAGCGGGCCGGCCGGGATGTCGAACGCGGCATCGGCGCGGGCCTGGGCGACGGCGGGCTGGGCAATCATCACCGCAGCCAGCGGGGTCGCCAGGGTGATGCTGAACAGTGCGCGATGGACTGAGCGGGCCAGTGCGGTTTTGGCGGCGTTGATGAGGATGACGGGGGTGCGAGTGTCTGTGGGGAGCATGGTATTCCTTTCGCCCTGCGGCAGTTTTTTATGGCGTCAGAGGCGCCTCTACTTACAAGTCGAATGAGAATCGGAATCGGTAACCCCCCTTATGTAAAAAAGGGCGCGTTTATGGAATGGGGCTTGGCTGCGATTTTCTGGTTGGGAGATGGGTAAAGGTGACCCTGTGTTTGCCACGGCATTTTCAGCGCCTGTGAGATCGAGCGCCGCAGGTGCCAGGCTTGGCATTTTCAGCGCCTATGAGATCGAGCGCCGCCCGCGCGGCGCTTCGCGGCGCAAGGCCGCTCCCACATCTGTTTCGGGCCAGTGCGGCCAGTGGCATTTGCGCGCGACCGCCTTGTTTGTACGACGCGATATTGAGGGGGGCACCAAGGGGCCGCGCGCCAATCCCCCAGGACTAATTGGCCCGAAACAAATGTAGGAGCGGCCTTGCGTCGCGATGCGCCGCGCGGGCGGCGCTCGATCTCATAGGCGCTGAAAATGCCAAGCCTGGCACCTGCGGCGCTCGATCTCATAGGCGCTGAAAATGTCGTGGCAAACACATGGCACCCCCTCAATACCCTCACCCTCAAACCGCCTCAACACGCGCCCAATAACGGCTGAACCGACGAACACGCACCGGCAAGGTAGTCGTGAGGTTATCCAGCACAGTGTCGATATTGCCCAAATGAAAAGCCCCAGACAGCCGCAGCTCACTGACCGCCTCATCACACCCAAGGTGCCCAGGCCGATAGCGTTGCAATTCGCTGACAACATCGCCAAGGCGCCAGTCATCCACCAGCAGCATGTCGCGGGTCCAGGCGTCAGGCAGCGCGGTGGCGGGCTGCACCAGCCCTACGCCATCGGCGCGAAAACTCAGTTGCTGGCCGGCCTCGACGCGCGTTGCGGCCAACGCATGCGCGCTGCGCACCTCCACGGCATGCTCCAGCACACAAACCCGGGTGCTATCGGCATCGCTGCGCACGGTGAACCGGGTGCCCAGGGCACGGATGCTGCCTTGATCGGTATGCACGATGAACGCTCGGGCCTGCTCGTCGCGGGCAGTTTCCACCGCTATCTCACCGCCCAACAGGTGCAATGCTCGCCATTGGGCGCTGTAGCGGATATCCACCGCCGTGGCCGTGTTCAACTGCAAGCGGCTGCCATCCTGCAAGCGCAGCGAACGGCGCTCGCCAACCCCTGTGCGCTGGTCGGCCATCAACCGCGCAACGCCCCCCTCGTTCCAGGCCAGCCCCCCTGCCCCGCCCGCAGCCAGCACGATCGACATCACCTTGAGCACCTCGCGGCGCTTGGCCCTGGCACTGCTCAGGGTCGGGCGGGCGATGCCCGGTGCCACCTGCTCGAACGTGCCCTGCAAGCGCGCCAGGCGTTCCCAGGCCTGCAAGTGCAATGGATGGCTGTGCAACCAGCGCTGATGCGCCGCACGCGTGGTTTCATCCGCATCGCAACGCAACTCGACATACCAACGCGCAGCGGCTTCGAGCACACGCCGGTCCAGGGGCTGAGCCTCGGCCACGGTTCAGTCCTCGGCCAGCATCAGGCAATGGGTCAGCGCACGCACGGCGTGCTTCTTGACGGTGGTGACCGAAACGTCCAGCCGCCGCCCGATCTCGACATAACTCAGCCCATCGAGTTGCGCCATCAGGAAAATTTCACGGGTGCGGGCGCCCAGGCCGTCGAGCAGGCGATCGATCTCCAGCAACGCTTCGATGATCAACGTGCGCGCCTCGGGCGAAACCTCGAACTGCTCGGGGCGGGCGGCCAGCGTTTCCAGGTAGGACTGCTCAACGGCCCGACGCCGGAACATGTCGATCATCAGGCTGCGCGCGATACTGCTCAGATAGGCCCGTGGTTCACGCAGCTCGGCCGCCTTGCGCAGGGTCAGCACGCGGATGAAGGTGTCCTGGGCCAGGTCTGCGGCATGCTCGACACAACCGAGCTTGTTGCGCAGCCACCCACACAGCCAGGGATGGTGCTCGGCGTAGAGCGTGTGCACGGTTTTTTGCAGGGAGGGGTCAGCGCAGGACATGGAGTGAACCGGCAAGGGCGTCTTTAGTAATGACTCTCATTTAACCTGAGTCGTCTGGGGCTTCGCAACCCTTCATTCATGCCGCTACTGCCACGCCGCCAGGCTGTCTGCCTGACCGGCGGCTGCCCCTCACATCACGCCTTGGTCAACTCACCGATCTTTTCCAGCCGAGCCCGCACGATGTTGCGGCTGATGTTCAACAACCGCCCGGTCTGCAACTGGTTGCCGTGGCAATAGCGGTACGCGGCCCGGAACACCGTCTCCTCGATGTGCTCGTAGAGGTTCGGCACGTTCTGCTCAAACAGCGCCAGCAACGCACTCTCAAGGTTGGCCGGTGGGGCGATCGCCGGTGCTGCGCCGGGATGCGCGGCATACACCTGGGCCGCGCCTTGCGGCCTCATGTCCACCAGGTGCAGGTCCGCAGGTGCCACGACCTGATAACGGCACACCAGCAGCGCATGGTGAATCGCGTTTTCCAGTTCGCGAATGTTGCCCGGCCAGCTATGGGCCAGCAATTTGCGTTCGGCGTCCGGGCTGAGCGCGGCACGCTCGTAACCCAGGCGCCGGCAATGCTCTTCGATGAAAAATTCTGCCAGTGGCAGAATGTCACCCGGCCGCTCACGCAGCGGCGGCAGGCGGATGGTAGCAACGTGCAGGCGGTAGAACAGGTCTTCACGAAAATGCCCCGCCACCACGGCATCGGCCAGGTTGACGTTGGTCGCCGCCACCAGGCGCACATTGATCGGGATCGGCGTGCGCGAGCCCAGCCGCACGACCTCGCGCTCCTGCAGCACGCGCAGCAACTTCACCTGCATGTTCAGCGGCAAGTCACCAATCTCGTCGAGGAACAGCGTGCCGCCGTTGGCAGCCTCGAACCAACCGGCCTTGTTCGAGGTGGCGCCGGTGAAGGCACCTTTCTCATGGCCGAACAGTTCGCTCTCGACCAGGGTTTCGGCAAACGCACCGCAGTTCACTGCCACGAACGGCTCGCGGCCACGACGGCTCAGTTGATGGATATGGCGAGCGACAAGTTCCTTGCCGGTTCCGGTTTCGCCGATGATCAGGGTATTGGCCTCGCTGGGCGCCAGGCGCTCGATACGGCTGAGCAACTCCTGGGAACGAGGGTCCTTGAACACAAGCACGGTGGCACGTACCGACTTGGTCAGCTCTCGGGCATTAGGATGGGTGATCAGCGACATGGGGGCATTCCTGGCAATTGACGCGCACCCCCATAGTGCCCGAAACAAATTAGATCAAAAAATTATTAATTCATCTTTATATATTCTAATTTGAAATATAAAAATTTCCAGCAACCGGCTGCTGCTGGAGCAGCAACCCGTCAACACTCCCCTGCCTGCCGATCAGCAGGCAAGGCTGCCCAACGTACCCTCCATACTCGCTGAAAGCCCCGCCGTTAAAGGCCTGCAGCGCGCTTTGCAAATCATGGCATGTATTTCGCTCTTGGCCTGTCAACGCCTGGTCCGCTGCAACACGCGGCCCAATCCTGTTGAACCCTGCCTGGAGCTGCACATGAACAATCTCTGGCGTCACGGCCTGGCCCTGCTGGGCGGCCTGCTCCTCAGCCTGACCGCACTGGCGGCCGAACCACCGGCTGCGGTGCGCATCGCCATCGTTGCCTTCACCCAAGGCGGCGCGCCGGTATTCGGTGGCATCCCGGGGCGGGTGATCGAAGATGGTTGGCTCGAACAGCAATTGACCGCCCGCGGCGTGAAACTGCAATGGACCGCCCTGCCCCACGCCGGCGCCGGCCCGCAAATCAACGAAGGCTTCAGCAACAACAGCCTGGACTTCGCCGTGCGCGGCGACCTGCCTTCGGTCATCGCCGGGGCCGGCCAGGTGCCCGGCAAGCTGATCGTGCCTGGCGGCAGCGGCAACAACATCTACCTGGTGGTGCCCAGTGACTCTACGGTAAACAGCATCCAGGACCTCAAGGGCAAGCGCCTGGCCCTGCACCGCGGGCGCCCCTGGGAGTTCGCCTTCAGCAACTTCCTGCAAAGCCAGGGGCTGACGCTCGGCGACTTCAAGGTCGCCAACCTCAACCCGCAGGTTGGCGCCGCCGCCGTGGCAGCCGGCAAGGTCGATGCAGCCGTGCTGCTCAACGAGGCCTATGCCCTGCAAGACAAAGGCGTGGCGCGGATCCTCTGGTCGACCAAGCAAGGCGCCAATGACTGGCGGCTGGTATCCGACCTGTGGGGCACCGACCGCTTCGTGCAGCAGCACGCCGACCTCACGCAGCTGGTCGCCACGGCCTGGGTGCGCGCGGCCTGGTGGATCTCCCAGGAGCAGAACCGCGATGGCTATTACGCGCTGTCCTCGCGCGCGGGCGTGGCCGAAAGCGTGCTGCGCCGTGACGACCAGGACGACCCGGTGGCGTGGAAGGCGCGCTGGGCACCGAAGAGCGATACCCAGCTCAAGGCCCACTACGACGCGCTGGGCCAGTACGCCCTGGCCAACCGCCTGATCCGCACGCCCTACGACATCACCCACGACCTGGCCACAGGCTTCACCCGCCAGGCACTGATCGACCTGCAGCTCACCCACTATTGGCCGTCCCTGGACGCTCAAATCAGCCAACAACCTTGAGAACATCACCCATGAAACTGCCTGTTTCCGTCATCTTCGGCCTTAGTGCCCTGGCCTTTTCCATTGGCGCCTTGGCCGCCGACACCTACGCCCCCACACCCGACCCACAACAGGGTGACGGCCGCGTTTCGAGCTTCTACACCTGGACCAAGGCGATCCCCGCCACGCCTGGCAAACTGCTGCGCAGCGAAGCACTGGACCCGGCGCTGAGCCTGCCCAACGCCGCCAGTGCCCAGCGCATCCTCTACACCTCGCTGGACGGCATCGACGGCAAGACGCCGATCGTGGTGTCCGGCGCGCTGTTCATTCCCAAGGGCAAGGCGCCGGCCGGCGGCTGGCCGGTCGCCAGTTGGGGCCATGGCACCGTCGGTGTGGCGGATATCTGCGCACCGTCGTGGGCCGGGCGCTCCTACCGCGATGTGCAGTACCTGAACCGCTGGCTCGAAGAGGGCTATGCCATCGTCGCCACCGACTACCAAGGCCTGGGCGTGCCAGGTGGCCACCCGCTGCTGAACAACCGCATGGCCGCCTACGGCATTCTCGATGCAGCCAAAGCCGTGGTCGCGGGCGTGCCTGGGCTTGCCGACAAAGTGCTGATCGTCGGCCAGTCCCAAGGCGGCGCCGGTGCGTTCGCAGCCGGTGCCTACGCGGCAACCTACGCGCCGAAACTGGGGGTCAAGGGCAGCATCGGCACCGGCGTGATCTACACCGTGGGCCAGAAAAACGTCGGCGAACAGGACCCGAACAAGGTCGACCCGGCGCTGGCGTACGGCTTCTACACCCTGCTTGCCGCGCAGCAGTACGACCCGAGCATCAACCCGCGTGATTTCTATACCGACAAAGCCCTGCCGCTGTTCGAGCAAGCGCGCACCAGTTGCCTGTCATCGCTGGTCAGTGACGTGGTCGGCACCGGCCTGACCCCGGCCAACGCCAAGAAGGACTACCAGGGCGATAAGCTCAAGCCATGGCTGGCACAGGTGTCCTACCCCACCCTGAAACTGGCCCAGCCGATCTTCATCGGCACCGGTGCCGAGGACAAGACCCCCGCCGCCGCCACCCAGGTAGCGCTGATGCAGGACGCCTGCAAGGCAGGCTCGGTGGTGCAAGGCCATCTGTACAAGGGCCTGGGGCACAGCGAAACGGTCAACGCCTCGCTCAAGGACTCGATCCCCTTCGCCCGCCAGGTCATCAGCGGCCAGCCGGTCACGCCCAACTGCAGCCCCAGCGTCCAATAAGGAAGCCACCTCATGAGCCTCGAATTCTTCACCCGCCTGCCGCTGCATGGCGAAACCCAGTACCTCCCAGGCGACCCCCGCAACCGTGGCGACTGGCACGCGGGCGGCGCCAGCAGCGGTGCCGTGTCCGGGTTTGCCGTAGGTGATCACTTCACCTATATCGACTACCTCGGCCAGATCGCCCGCGCAGCGGAAATCAACGGCTTCGGTGGCGCGCTGATGGTCAATGCACCCACCGGCGAAGAGCCGTGGACCGTGTGCTCGCTGCTGGCGCGAGAAACCCGCACCCTCAAGTTCGTCACCGCGTTCCAGCCCTACCACTACACACCCTGGGTGGCGGTGCAACAGGCCGCGACCTACCAGCGCGCCACGGGCAACCGGCTGGTGTGGAACATCATCAACGGCGGCTCCGATGCCCTCCAGCGCCAGGTCGGCGACTTCGAAGACCACGACCAGCGCTACGCCCGCGCCACGGAGTTCATGGACGTGGTGCGCGGCTACTGGCACAACGAGCAGTTTCACTACGAAGGCCGCTACTACCGCGCCGAGGGCGGCGGCCTGCGCGGGCCGCTGAAAAAAGCCGAGCTGCCGCTGATCTGCACGGCTGGTTCGTCGGTGGCGGCGCGCGAGTTCGCTGCCAAGCATGCCGACTTCTACCTGATGCGTGCCGAACACCCGGACGAGATCGCCGCGCTGATCGCCGACATCCGCGCCCGCGCCTTGAAGTGGGGGCGTACCGACATTCGCTTCGGCCTGTCCATCGATGTGATCGCCCGCGACACCGAAGAGGCCGCGCGGGCCGAGGCCAAACGCTTCTTCGACGAAGGCGTGGCCAAGGGCACGGTCAAGGCCCGCGCCGCCCACGCCGGCCTGCGCACGGCACGCAAGCTGAGCTACGAGCACGGCTACAGCGACAACGACAACGACGAGCAACAGGCCTTCGACGACTTTTTCATCCACCCCAACGTGTGGACCGGCTTCGGCTACATCGGCATCCCCCCGGGCTGCGCGCTGGTGGGCAGCTATGCCAACGTGGTGGCGCGCATCCGCGAATACCACGGCATCGGCATCGACCTATTCTTCCTCGCCGGCTACCCGCACCTGGAAGAAGCCTACCGCATCGGCGAGCACATCCTGCCGCACTTCCGTGACCAGCGGGCCGCCCTCACCCGCCCGGCACCCACCCCTGTGCAACTGCACGCCAGCAACGGAGCCTGATGCCATGGCCTGGGACGGTTACCCACTGAACCGGCGCAGCTTCCTCGGCCATGCCGGCGTGCTGGCCGGCGGGCTGCTGGCCGGCTGCGGCCCAAGCGACAGCCCCGGCCACGCGGTTGCCGACCTGCCGCGTCATGGCGGGCGCCTGCGCCTGGGCATCATCGATGGCAACCAGAGCGGTAACCTCGACGCCCACAAGCCGGTCGGCAGCGGCATCGTGCGGGGCTTTGCCCTGTACAGCAAGCTGTGGGAGTGGGACGAGCAGATGCAGCCGCGCCTGGCCCTGGCCGAACTTGCCGAGCCCAATGCCGACGCCAGCGGCTGGACCCTGCGGCTCAAACCGGGGCTGGAGTTTCACCACGGCAAGACCATCGACGCCGACGACCTGATCTTCTCCATCCGGCGCCTGACCGACCCGCAGCTGGCCTCACCCTACGCGGCGCTGCTGCACTGGGTCGACCGCGACAACCTGGTCAAGCTCGACTCACGCACCGTGCGCCTGGGTTTTCGCGAAGGCCGTAGCTACCTGCCGCTGCCCGAAACCTGGGTCAACTTCGGCGGCATCGTGCCGGTCGATTACCACCCCGTCACCAACCCGGTCGGTGCCGGGCCTTACAAACTCAAAAGCTTCACCCCGGGCCAACGCTCGCTGTTCACCCGTTTCGACAACTACTACAAGCCCGGCAAGCCCTACGCCGATGAACTGGAAATCATCGACTTCAAGGACCAGACCGGCCGCCTGGCGGCCTTGCGCGCCGGGCAGATCGACATGGCCAACGTGATGTCCACCGAGCACCTTCAGGTGCTGCAGGCCGACCCGCGCCTGCGCCTGTTGAAATCGGTGAGCGGCAACTGGTTGTCGTTCGACATGAACACCGCCAAGCCGCCGTTCGACGACCCACGGGTGCGCGAGGCGTTTCGCCTGCTGGCCGACCGCGAAGAGCTGGTGCGCCGCGCGCTCAATGGCCAAGGCCGCGTGGCCAACGACCTGTACGCACCCTTCGACCCCACCTTCGACCACAGCCTCGGGCCACGCCCGCATGACCCACAACGGGCGGCGCAGCTGCTCAAGGACGCAGGCCAGGAAGGCCTGCAGGTGGAACTGGTGACGACCCCAGGGCCGGGGCTTGCCTCAGCGCTGGTGCTGGCCGAACAGGCGCGGCGCATCGGCGTGACGATCACGGTGCGTCAAGTGGACCTGGCAACGTTCCAGGGCCCGCAACGCGACGACTGGACCTTGAGCACCGGTGGCAGCATCGGCGCGCCGTTTCTGGCCAGCGCCATTCACACCGACGCGCCGTTCGCCGTGGCCAACAAGACCCACTTCCACGACCGCGCCTTCAGCGAAGCCTTCCTCGCCGCCATGGCTCAGCCTGACCTGGAGAAACGCAAGGCGCTGGTGCACCGCGCGCAGCGCATCCAATACGAACGCGGCGGCATGCTGATCTGGGGCTTTGCCGATTTGCTCGACAGCGTCAGTACCCGGGTGGGTGGGGCGCAGGCGGAGCAATCGCTGTTCAGTACCTGGAGGTTCGAGAGCCTGTGGCTGAGAAGTTGAGCATCAGGGGCGCTTAGCGCCCCCGGCAATCCCCCGATAAACCCATCAACCGCAGGCGCGGCTGCGCCCCTCGCTTTTCCCATTCCCCGAATAGTACGAGGCCCAGCCCCATGCCCCGCGTTGCCTTGCTGCACCCCAAATTCCAGCCCAGCTCGCTGGCCCTCGCCATCCTGGCCGCTACCGTGCCCATGGCGTATGCCGAAGACACCCCCCTGCAAACGGTCACCGTGCAAGCCGAACAAACTGACGACGACGCCCTGCCTACGCGCCCACCCGCCTCGATCTACGGCGGCCTGGAAACCAAGGTCCTCGACACCCCACGCTCGGTCACCCAGATCAACGCCGAGCAACTGGCCCGCGACCCGATCCAGAGCGCTGATGACCTGGTCAAGTACGCCCCCGGCATTACCCGCGGTGGCGGCCAGAACGCCGGTATCGCCCCGCAGATGCGCGGGCAGAACTCCGAGGTGTTCCAGGATGGCCAACGCGCCTACGGCGTACGCCACCCCGCCAACTTCAACGCCTACGAGGGTGCCGACATCGTTGCCGGGCCCTCCTCGGTCACCTACGGTTCGGTCAGTGGCAGCGGCGGCTACGTCAACTACCTGAGCAAGAAGCCCGACTTCAACCGCTTCCGTACCCGCCTCAGCGGCGAAGTCGGCAGTTGGGTCCCCGACGGCGAATCGCGCGATGCCAGCAAATTCAGTGTCGACCACACCGGCCCCATCAGTGACAGCCTGGCCTACCGGGTCAGCATCACCCGCCAGCGCCAGCAAACCTTCTACGACAACGTCGACAACAACTTCGACGCGTTCTACGGCGCACTCGCCTGGCGCAACGACAACCTGCGGGTGGACTGGAACGCCGCCTACGACGACTACTACGACTACAACATCACCCACGGCTGGAACCGTGCCACCCAAGACCTGGTAGACCACGGCAAGTACAACGCCGGCCGTGCCACGCCGATCATCCAGAACGGCAACAACCTGTGGTCGCCGGTGCTGTCGTCCGCTGCCAGCGACGCCCAGGTGCTGGGCTGGGTGCAGCGCCAGCGCAACGCGCAGGGCCAGTACCAGGTGGTCGATGGCAGCTTCCAGGGCGCCTCACCCAACACCCAGGCAAACCCAGGCAGCCTGCGCGGCTGGGTGTACGACCCGGCGCTGGCAGGCAATGGCCAGACCTCGCTGTCGGCGCAGACCGGCCAGCGCGCCGAGGACCAGAACCGCTCGCGGCGCTTCACCACACAACTGCGCGTCGAGGGTGACCTGACCCCGTCGATCACCCTGGCCAACAGCACCTTCTACCAGCGCTCGACCGACACCACCGATGCTGTGGGCGCGTTCCAGGTGCAAGGCAAGGACGACATCTTCGACAACCGCTTCGAGTTCCGCGCCCGCGGGCAATGGCAACTGGGCGGCCTGACGCTGGTCGACGACAGCAACAACGGGCTGATCTACCGCCGCGAAAGCAACGAGTCGATCGCTGCCAACAACAATTTCGGCTCCACCATCAACGCCTACGACCTCACCCTCGACCCGACCCTGAAAAACCCGGGCGACCTGCTTGGCCTGGCCGGGCGCAACCCCGCAGGCGGCAACGGCGCCTGGATCGGCCAACCCGGCGTGCCGCAGCTGTCCAGCTATTACGGCTGGCTCAACCTGCCGGCCATGTACCCGGCGGGGCACGGCCTGTACGCCGAATCGGTGGCGCCCTACACCGCCGACAGCACCTGGACCACCAAGACCCTGTTCAGCCAGCACAACCTGCGCCTGGGCGAGCGCGTGGGGTTGAATGTGGGGGCCAGCCGCAGCTGGATCGATGCCCGCATCGAAAACCCCTTCGTGCTCGCCGGCGGCAACCCGCGCAAGGACTCGGACAACTACCGGCTGTTCTCGGTACAGGTAAGCCCCTACTTCAAGCCCACCGACAACAGCACCCTGTACTACACCTTCGACCGCTCGCTGGCCGTCAATACCGGCTTCTTCACCAATGGCCTGGGCTGGGGCAGTGGCACCGGGGCCAACCAGCTCAACCCGCTGGCGTTCGAGAGCCTGAGCGTGCTGCACGAAGTAGGGTTGAAGGTGGAGGCCGTGCCCGACCAGCTGTTCTTCACCCTGGCCGCCTACAAGCAGGCACGCGACCAGGCGCCGGACAGCAACAACAATATCGCCCGGCTGATCGTCAAAGGCTGGGAAGCGACCCTGCGTTACCAGGACGAGCACCTGCGCGGGGGCCTCAACCTCAGCCGCATCAGTGCCTACAACGAGTTCACCAGCCAGGCCGGGTTTGCCTCGGCCGGTTTCATCGCCGACAACGGCACCGTGTTCGGCGACAACAACAGCCTCAACCAGCGCCCGTCCGGCAAGTTCGATGCGGTGCAGATCCCCGAGTACAACGCCGGCGGCTATGTCGACTACCGCTTCGATTCCGGCTTCGGCGTGGAGCTTTCCGGCTGGTGGACCAGCAGTTGGTACCTGAACCTGAGCAAGACGGTGAAGGTGCCCGACGAATACAACCTCGACCTTGCCGTGTACTACCGCCAGCCCCAGTGGGGCGTCACGGTGCGCATGCTCAACGTTACCGACGAGCTGAATTTCGTCAGTGGCCTGGCAGGTTCGACCAACACCTTCCTGCAACCGATGCCCGGGCGCACCTTGCTGGCTCAGGTCGATTACCAGTTCTGACCCCATCCTCACCGTAAAAGGCTTAAGCCATGTCCATTGAATTCGTCGGTATGATCTTCCCCCGCCAGTGGTCCGAGACGCGCGGCGTACGCTCACCCGACTTCGACCTGCCGTTCATCCGCCACCATGCCCGCACCCATGAGCAGGCCGGTTTCGACCGCGTGCTGATCGCCAGCGGCCCCGGTAGCGCCGACAGCCTGCAGATTGCCGCCTATGCGGCCGCGCACACCGAACGCCTCGGCTTCATGATCGCCCACCGCCCGGCGCTCACCGCGCCGACGGTGGCTGCGCGGGCATTCGCCACCCTCGACCACACCACCGGCGGCGGGCGCATCCGCTTGCACGCGATCACCGGCATCACCGCCGAGCCGCAGGAAGGTGACACCCTGCTGGACAAGACCGAGCGCTACCGGCGTGCCGACGAGTACCTGGAGATTGTCCGGCGCACCTGGACGGCCGAGGAGCCGTTCGACTTCGAAGGCCGCTTCTTCAACATCCAAGGGGCCTTCTCGCCGGTCAAGCCGCTGCAGCAGCCGCATATCCCGATCTCCTTCGGTGGCTCGTCCGATATCGCTTACCAGATCGCCGTCAAACATGCGGACCTGTATGCCCTGTGGGGTGAACCGCTGGCCGGTGTGGCCGAGCAGATCGCCAAGCTCAAGGCTGCAGCGAGTGCCGCAGGCGTGGCGGCACCCCGGGTGAGTTTGTCGGTGCGGTTGATTCTGGGGGCCACCGAGGAGCTGGCCTGGCAGCGTGCCGAGCAGATCCTCGCGCAGATCAAGGCCAACCCGCAGTTTGCAGCGGACAGCCCATGGCAGAAGCGCATCAAGGGCACAGGCTCCGAGCGGCTGCTTGCCGCCGCCGCCCGCGCTGACCGGCATGACCGGGCGTTGTGGATGCCGACGGCGACGGCGGTGGGGGCTTATGGTGATACCACGGCGCTGGTGGGCACGCCCGAAACGGTGGCGCAGGCCTTGCTGGATTATGTTGATCTAGGCGTGAGTACGTTTCTCAACCGTGGGTATGACCCGCTGTATGACACGGTGGATTACGGGCGCTGGGTGATCCCGGCGGTACGCGAGGAAGTGCGCCGGCGCCAGGCTCGATTCGCCGGGTAACTGCAGTTTCCAGGGTGCTGTGGGAAAGGGGCGCACAGCGCCCCCAACGGTCACAACGAAAACGGATAACTCACGATCAACCGCGTCTGGTCGAAGTCACCACTGAAGCTGCGCCGGTTGCTGGCGTTGTTCAACCGAATGTTGAGGTTCTTCAAGGTGCCACTCTGGAAGGTGTAGTTCACCTCGGTGTCACGCTCCCACTCCTTGCCATTGCTGCCCGCCCCCGTGGTGGCATTCTCGCCGTGCCCATAGCGCACCATCGCCAACAACCCTGGCACGCCCATCGCGGCAAAGTTGTAGTCATAACGCACCTGCCAGGATCGCTCATCGGCGTTGCTGAAGTTGCCATTGAACATATCGTTGCCCAAGGTCCGGCCACTGCTGCCATACACCGACATCCACTGGCTGTCGCCGCTGACCTTCTGCAACCCAAGGTACACCGTGTGCCCGCTGTGCGAAGCCGACACCAAGCCATACGCCGTGCGGCTCTGGATATCGCCAATGCGCGCCTGACCGTCTTCCTTGTCGATGAAATAACCCAGGTTGGCCGCCAGCGTCCAGTTACCCAGCGGCTGCGTGTGCAGCAGGTTGAAGTAGCTTTGCTGGTAGATGTCTTCGAGCTGCGAATGCCAGGCACCGACCAGCGTGCGCTGCTGGTTGAAACGGTACTCGGCACCGGCGTAATTGAAGCCGTCAGCCATCACCCCCGGCGCCGCCCAGGCCGACAAGTCCTGCATGTTGGACGAGTTGCGCAGGCTCACCTCACGGTACTGGCCAGCCTGCAGGCTCAGGCCTTCTATCTCGCGCGAGTCGAGCATCGCCCCGCGAAAGGTCTGCGGCAGCAAGCGGCCATCGTCGTAGCGCAACAGCGGGATGTCGGGCATCAGCTCGCCCACCTTCAGCTCAGTTGCCGAAATGCGCAGCTTGGCCGCCAGCCCGGCCCGCCCATAGTTGTCTGCCGCACGCCCGTCATCGTGCACCGGCAGCAACTCGGAGCCACTGGCATCGCGGCTGCTGTCCAGCTTCATGCCGAACAGGGCAATGCCATCCAGGCCGACGCCGACCAGGCCAGGGGTATAGCCGGAGGTGAACTTCAGAATGAAGCCCTGGGCCCACTCGTCGACCTTGCTCTTGGCCGCACCCGAATCGCGAAAATCCCGGTTGAAGTAGTAGTTGCGCAGCGTCAGCCCAGCCTTGGCATCTTCGAAGAAGCCGCCCTCCTCGGCCCAGGCAGGCAGGCTCAGGCCTGACACCAGCGAAACGGCAACGGCCGTACGGGCCAGGGTGCAAGACGTGTCGATCATTATTATTGTTCTCCGCTTTTCATGGACGCAGCCGGCCCCTGCGGGCGGCTCGGCGCCCGTCATCGGGTGGCTGCTGGGGTGCCCGGCCGGGCCGGGCAGCACTCAGGGGCTCAGTGCATCAGAAGGGGTACGCGCGCGGCGTGTGCTGCACGCTGACCCAGTGATCGCGGGTGAACTCGTCGATCGCCCAGTCACCGTTGAAGCGCCCGAGCCCCGAGTTTTTCTCGCCACCGAACGGCGCATTGGCCTCATCGTTCACCGGGATATCGTTGATGTGCGTCATGCCCGCACGCACCTGGCGCGCAAAGCGCACGGCACGCTCCAGGTTGCGGCTGAACACCGCGCTGGAAAGCCCGAACTCGCTGGCGTTGGCCAGCGCCAAGGCATGGGCTTCATCGCGCGCACGCAACAGGCCGACCAGGGGGCCGAAGATTTCATTGCGGGCCAGGTCCATGTCGACCGTGACTTCGCCATACACATGCGGCGCCAGCAGGTTGCCGGTCACCCCACCCTCGTACAACGGCTCGGCGCCCTCAGCCCGGGCCAGGCTGATTTTCTCTTGCAGGCCCTGCAGTTGCCGGGCGTTGATCACCGGGCCGATCACCGTTGCCGGCAAATTCGGGTCCCCCACCACCAACGCTTTGACGCGTGCGACGAAGCGCTCGGCAAATGCGTCGTAAAGGCTGTCATCGATAATGATCCGGTTCACCGCCATGCAGATCTGCCCCTGATGCAGGAACTTGCCGAACACGGCAGCGTTCACCGCCTGGTCGAGATCGGCATCGTCCAGCACCACGAACGGGCTATTGCCGCCCAGCTCCAGCGCAACATGCTTGAGGTGCTGGCCACCGCTGGCGATACGGCCGATGCCGCGCCCCACCGGGGTGGAACCGGTAAAGGTGATCAACGAGGGCAGCTCATGCTCGACAAAGGCATCGCCGATTTCACTGCCTGCACCGACCACCACGCTGAGTACGCCCGCCGGCAGCCCGGCTTCTTCGAAGATGCGCGCCAGCAGCAAACCGCCGCACACCGGCGTATCGCTGGCGGGCTTGACCACCACGGCATTGCCCAGCGCCAGGGCGGGGGCAATCGAGCGTTGGGTCAGGTGCAAAGGGAAGTTCCACGGGCTGATGACCCCGACCACGCCCAAGGCGCTGCGGTACACGCGGCTTTCCTTGCCCGGCACGTTGGAGTCGACGATACGCCCGTGCACCCGCGATGGAAACGACGCAGCCTCCAGCGCAATCGCCCGCGCCGCGCCCCATTCCAGTTGCGCCTTGAGCCGGGTGCTGCCGGACTCGCGAATGATCCACTCGACAATTTCTTCGCGGCGACGGTCAAACACCGCCACCACCTCATGCAGCACCGCCGCCCGCGCCGCTGGCCCCAGGCCCGCCCATTGCGGCTGGGCCTGGGCGGCAGCGCGGTAGGCCGCATCGAGGTCATCACGGTTGGCCTGTGGAATCTGCAGCAACAAGGCGTCGTCGAACGGGTTGTGCACGTTCAGGGTCTTGCCGGCAGCGCCGGCGCGCCATTGGCCGGCAATCGGCTGCAGGTGAAGGTCACGGTAACGCGGGCAGGTATCAGACATGAAAGGCTCCTTGGTCAAAACGTAGGTTTGTTGGCCGCTTCCGGCGCGTCGGCCGGTTGCGGTGCACGCACGTGGATGCAGACGATGGCCAGCGCACCGATCACCCCCGGCAAGGCGAAAGCCAGGAAGTTCTGCTGCAACGGCAACTGCATGGACAGCAGGCTGCCACCGAGCATCGGCCCTGCAATCGCACCCAGGCGGCCGATGCCGGCGGCCCAGCCGACGCCGGTGGAGCGGATGTGCGCGGGGTAGGCAATCGAGGCATAGGCGTGGATGACTGCCAGGGTGCCGATGGTGGTGGCCCCGGCAACCAGCAACAGCAGGTTCAGCAGCACAGGGCCAGGCTGCAGGCCCAATGCCGCCAGCGACAGGGCGGCCAGCACGAAGAACAGCGCCAGGGTGCGCTGCACCCCAAGCCGGTCGGCCAGCCAGCCGCCGAACAGCGCGCCCAGCGTGGCGCCGATGTTCAGCGTCACCAGAAACGCAAGGCTCGAGCCCAGCGGATAGCCCCCCTGCGCCATCAACTTGGGCAGCCAAGTGTTGAGGCCGTAGCTCATCAGCATGCACATGGCGAAGGCCACCCACAGCAGCAAGGTTGCCAATGCCTGGCCCTTGCCGAACAACTGCGCCACGCGCGCCGTGCGCACCGGCTGGCCGGCGCCCTGCAGGCGCAGCTCGGTGCCTGGGCGGAACGTCGGGTCGACCTTGACCAGCAGCCGATCAAGCTCGTCACGGCGGCCCTTGAGCTCAAGAAACGCCGCCGACTCAGGCAAGTACCGCAGCATGAACGGCACCGCCAGCACTGGCAGCACGGCCACGTAGAACACCGCCTGCCAGCCCCACTGCGGGATCACCACGATCGCCAGCAGGGCCGACAGCACCGCACCCACCGAGTAGAAGCTGGACATTATCGTGATCATGGTGCTGCGCCGCCCCTGGGGGGCGAATTCGCTGATCAGGTTCACTGCGCTCGGCACCAGCGCCCCCAGCGCCAACCCCGTCACCAGGCGGCATGCACCGAGCTGCAGCGGGGTGCTCGCATGCCCGGTCATGAAGGCGGCGCAACTGGCCAGCAAGGTGGTCAGGATAATCAGCTTGCGCCGCCCGTAACGGTCAGCCAGCGGCGCCAGCAAGGTGCCGCCGAACAACATGCCGAACAGTGCACAACTGCCCAGTGTGCCGGCTTCGATTGCACTGAGTTGCCACTCTTGCATCAGGCGCGGCACCACCGAGCCGTAGATCACCATGTCATAGCCGTCGAACAGCATGATGAAACAGCCCCACAGCAGTATCAGCAGGTGGGTGCGATTAAAGGGTGCAGCATCGATCACTTCACTGACGGAAGTCGTCTTCATAGCCACCTCGGTTTTTTATTGTTGTTGTGTTTCGCGCCACGCGCGGCGGTTGCCCGATGCTTCAGGGAGCAATGGTCTGGGTCGGTACCTCGATCAGCACGGGGCGGTTACCCGCCAGGGCCGCGCTGAACGCACGGGCGAACTCGGCGCCGGTTTGCGCCTGCACAGCCTGTACGCCGTACCCCTGGGCGATGGCGCAAAAGTCCAGGCCTGGCACGTCCAGCCCTGGCGCATCGCTCACGTTCAGCACATCGGCGAACCAGCGCAGCGCCCCATAAGTGCCGTTCTTCAGAATGATGAACACTACCGGGATGTTGTACTGCGCAGCCGTCCACAGCGCGGTGATGCCGTAGTTCGCCGAGCCGTCGCCGATGATGCCGATGACGCGCCGCTCGGGGGATGCCAGCTGCACGCCGACCGCCGCTGGCAGGCCGAAACCCAAGCCCCCTGCGGCCGGGAAGAAGTAGCTGCCCGGCTCACGCATTGCAATACGCCGCCAGAAGGCACCGACCGTGGAGGTGGACTCCTTGACGTAGATCGCGTTGGCGGGGGCCAGGCGGTCGATCAGCTCAAAGACCGTTTCCGGGTGCAGCAGCCCGCCGTCGTCGGCCACCGGCTCCGGCTGCGGCAAGGCCACCGGCATGGGCCGCTCGCTCGGCGTCACCCCCGCCACCAGGGCTTCAAGTGTCAGCGCGATATCCGCGACCAGGGCATCACCCATCGGAGCGCGCGCGGCCTCGCCAGGGTCGCAGGTCAGGTGCAGCAGCTGGCAGTCGGCAGGCAGGTAGTCGCCCGGTGCATATTGGTGATAGCGAAACACCGGTGCCCCCACCACCAGGATGAGGTCGTGCTCCGCCAGGCAGCGGCTGATGCCCGCGATCGAGGCCGGCAGTACTCCACGGAAACACGCATGCCGCGTCGGGAACGGGCAACGTGAGGCCGACGGCGCCACCCAGGCGGTCATGCGCAGCTTTTCCGCCAGTTGCACCGCCAGGCCGTTGGCCCCGCAGCCATCGACATCTGGCCCCAGTACCAGCACGGGGTTGCGCGCCGCCGACAAGCGCTCGCACAGCCCCTGCACCTGTGCCGGCGAAGCCAGCCCGGCACTGGCCACCTGTCGACGGGCCAGATGCTCGACGCCCTTCGGTGCTTCGCAGGCCCAGTCGTCATAAGGGATCGATACATACACAGGGCCGCGTGGCGGCAGGCTGGCAGCATGGATCGCCTGGCTGAGGGCACGCGGCACATCCTGCGCCGAGGCCGGTTCGTGGCTCCACTTGACCAGCGGCTTGGGCAACTGCGCCGCGTCCACATTGGCCAGCATGGCCTCCACGCCGATCATGCTGCGTACCTGCTGGCCGGCGGTGATCACCAGCGGGCTGTGGGAGTACCAGGCGTTGGTCAGTGCGCCCATGCCATTGCCGGTGCCGGCCGCGGCATGCAGGTTGACGAACGTCGGCTGGCCGCTGGCAAGCGCATAGCCGTCGGCCATGCCCACTACCGCCCCTTCATGCAGGCCCAGGACATAGCGAAAGTCTTCTGGGAAGCCCTTGAGAAACGGCAGCTCGTTGGAGCCAGGGTTACCAAAGATGGTGGTCAGGCCATGCTGGCGGAGGATGTCGTAGGCGGCGCTGTGAACAGTTTTCATAAAGACCCTTGCAGCTCGTTTTTAGAATTTGGGTTACTTTTGCAGCCGCTACCAAATTGATCAAATCGATACTATCTTTGACAAAAATAAAACTGATCTATATGACTACGCACGACGCGAGTGCCCATGAGCCACATTGACCTGAACCTGATCCGCACCTTCGTCACCCTTTACGAAGCCCGCAGCGTCACCCTCGCTGCCGAGCGTTTGTTCGTCACCCAGCCTTCGGTGAGCTATGGCCTGGCGCGCCTGCGCGAGCTGTTCGACGACGCCCTGTTCAGCCGCACCCGTGACGGCATCCAGCCGACGTTCGTTGCCGACCAGCTGTACGCGACGCTGCGCGACGCACTGACGCGCATCGAAAGCGCCGTGCAGAGCACCCGCCAGTTCGACCCTGCCAGCACCGAGCGCAGGTTTCGCATCGCCCTCTCCGACCTTGGCGAAATGGGCTTTTTGCCGCTGATTCTGGCGCGCCTGAACCGCGAGGCACCGCATGCCGAGGTCGAAGTGCTGCCCTTGCAGGTCGACCAGGTGGGCGACTGGCTGGCCAGTGGCAAGATCGACGCTGCGATTTGCCGCCCACCCGTGCCCGGCACCCGCAGCCAGGTGCTGATGCACGAGCGCTACGTCTGCCTGCTGAGCAGCGCCCACCCGCGCATCGGCGACAGCCTCAGCCTTGAGCAGTTCGTTGCCGAGCGCCACATCACCGTCACCCGCACCACCGGCCACGGCAGCGTCGAGGATGTGCTGAACAGCATGCAGGTGCAGCGCCGCATCAGCCTGCACGTGCCGCACTTCTCGGTGCTGCCCAAGATCATCCCCGGCACCGACCTGCTGGCGGTATTGCCAGCCCAGATCGCCAGGCTGTTCATGCAGGACGGCGGCTTGAAGATGCTCGAGTTGCCCTTCCAGGTGGCCGCGTTCGATGTCTCGCTGAACTGGCACCCCAACAGCGACAACTCTGCCGCCCTGCAATGGTTTTGCGCGACGGTCGCCGAGGCGATCATCGATGGCCAGGCCTAGGCGTCGACCATGGCGGGCTGCGCCGGCCTTGCCGCTGGCCTGAGCAACAGCAGGCAACCTGCGGCCAGTACGAAGACAATGGCGAACACCCCGTACAGGTGCAGCGGTTGCCAGCCACCATCGAGCAACACGCCGGCCACGGTCGGCGACAGGATGGCGCCGATCCGGCCGATGCCGATGCCCCAGCCCACCCCGGTGGCGCGCACTGAAGCGTCATAAACCACCGGCGACAGGGCATACAGCCCCGCCACGCAGCCGTTGGAGAACAGCCCGATCAGCAGCCCCAACGCCAGCGCTGCGCTGACCGATGAACCGCTCGCCACGAACAGCACCAGCAGCCCGGCGGTGATCAGCATGAACATCGACAACACGCGGCTCAGTGGCCAGCGCGACGACAAGCCACCAATCAGCGCCGCCCCGAGGATGCCGCCAACGCTCAGCAGCACCCCGCCGGTGATGCCCTGCTGCGCCGACAGGCCTGCGGCAACCAGCAGTTTTGGCGTCCAGCTCATGACGAAATAGAACCCGAACATCACCAGGAAGAACAGCAACCAGATCACCAGGGTGGTGCGGCGCATGTCGGGTGTCAGCAACTGCCTGAACCCGGTGGCAGCGCCTGGCACCATGAGCTGTGGCGCCGGCAATGCTGACAGTGCCGGCTGCCCCAGTTTGGCCGCCAGGCGGTTGACCCGCGCCAGGGCATTACGCGGGCGACGCGCCAACAAGAAGTCCAGCGATTCCGGCAGCCACAACAGCACCAGGGGGATCACCAGCACGGTGACGATGCCACCGAACAGAAACACCGAGCGCCAGCCCCAATGGCCCAGCAACCATACCGCCAGCAAGCCGCCAAGCGTCGCGCCCAAGGCATAACCGGTGGACTGCAGGCTCACCGCCAGGCCGCGCCAGCGTTTGCTGGCATATTCGCTGGCAATCACATTGCTGCTCGCCAGAATGCCGCCAATGCCAAGCCCGGTCAGGCCGCGCAGCAGCGCCAGTTGCAACGGGCTCTGGCTCAAGGCCGAGAGCAGCATGCCAATACCGGAGAGCGCAAGGCAAAACAGTATCAGCGGGCGCCGGCCGAAACGGTCGGCCCACGGCGCGATGAACAGCGACCCGGCCGCCATGCCGAACAGGCCGGCGCTGAGCAACAGCCCCACCTGCGCCCCGCTCAGGCCCCACTCTGCAGAAACCGAAGCCGCCGTGAAGGCCATCACCAGCACATCGAAGCCATCGATCATGTTCAGCACGATGCAGATACCAATGGCCAGGCACTGGAATCGGCCCATCGGGTCATTGTCCAGACGCTGCTTGAGGTCGGTGTTCATGGGGTCACCTGCCGGCCGATGCTGACCACAGACGAGAGAGAAGACGTGCACACGCAAGGCGAGCAGCAGAAACCGTGACGGTTCCACGCCCGTGATAAGCCATTCATGACTGGACCCTTCTTGTAATTGTTGTCGCGCACGGCCGGAGGGCTCTGGCCGTCGTCAGGCGCTAATCAACCAGATAATGGATCCATAGACAATATGGTGAATTTTGGCTAAACCACCACACGGCACAGAAATTGGCAGTCACCCAAAAATATCTATTATTTTTACGAGTATTTTCAATTATTTATGAATTTAGCAATTTTTAGTTTTTCCGTTCGTTTACCGCACACCTGTTTTTATGGATCCACAAAGTACCTTTCTGCGAGCCATTCATCACGCCAACGAGCGCAGCCATGAACAAATCTTCATGTTGCCCGTAAGCACCCTGATCACGGGGGCCAACGGCCGATCGCCAGCCCCCGCCAACGCCTGCCTGCCTTGAGGGAAAAGGACGCGTTGCGTAGCATCGCCGGCCCTGGGGCCGCTGCCCGGCCACACCGCTACCCCTCAGAGTTCCCCATGCCCCAACCCATCCCCCTCAAGGACCACGAAAAGGAAAAGCACCTGGTCAATCGCCGGCTACTGGCCTGCGCTGCCCTGGTCTTCAGCCTGGTCGCCGTCCTGGTGGGCCGCCTCTATGTGCTTCAGGTCGTGCAGCATGACCAGCAAAGCGCCGTGTCGGAAAACAACCGCGTGCACGTGCTGCCCATCGCCCCCGAGCGCGGCCTGATCTACGACCGCAACGGCGTGGTGCTGGCAGACAACAAACCCAGTTTCGACCTGACCATGACCCGTGAACGGGCAGGCGATTCGGCCAAAGTGCTCGATACCCTGGCGCAGGTCCTGAGCCTGACCGAGGATGACCGTAAACAGTTTGACAAGGACCTGCGCCGCGGCCGCAAACCGTTCGAGCCGGTCACCCTGCTGGTCGGCTTGAACGAAGAACAGATCGCCCTGATTGCGGTCAACCAGTTCCGCCTGCCAGGCCTTGATGTAGAGCCGCAGTTCATTCGCGAATACCCCCTGGCCGAGCATTTCGCCCATTCGGTGGGGTATGTCGGGCGCATCAACGAAAGAGAAGCCAAGACCCTCGACAGCACCGAGTACCGGGGCACCCAGTCGATCGGCAAGACCGGCATCGAGCACTTTTACGAAAGCCAGCTGCACGGCCAGGTGGGCTACGAAGAAGTCGAGACCAACGCCCAGGGCCGGGTCATGCGTGTGCTCAACCACAAGGCACCGACCCCCGGCAAGGACATCACCCTGAGCCTGGATGCCCACCTGCAACTGGCCGCCGAAAAAGCCCTGGGCGATCGACGCGGCTCGGTAGTGGTACTGGACCCGGCCAACGGCGACGTGCTGGCGATGGTCAGCAACCCAAGCTTCGACCCCAACCTGTTCGTCAAGGGCATCAGCTTCAAGCAGTACGCCGCCCTGCGCGACTCGATCGACCGCCCGCTGTTCAACCGCGTATTGCGCGGCCTGTATGCGCCGGGTTCGACGGTAAAACCGGAAGTGGCCATCGCCGGCCTCGACAGCGGCGTGATCACACCTGGCAGCCGGGTATTCGACCCGGGCTACTACGAACTGCCCAACTACGCGCACAAGTACCGCAACTGGAACCGCAGCGGCGACGGCTGGGTGGACATGTACACCGCGATCATGCGGTCCAACGACACCTACTTCTATGACCTGGCGCACAAGCTGGGGATCGAGCGCCTGCACGATTACATGGCCGAGTTCGGCCTGGGGCAGAAGGTGTCGCTGGACATGTTCGAAGAAGCGTCCGGGCTGATGCCGTCCGCCGAGTGGAAGCGTGCCACACGGCGCCAGGCCTGGTTCCCCGGCGAGACGTTGATTTTGGGTATCGGCCAGGGCTACATGCAGGTCACCCCGCTGCAGTTGGCCCAGGCCACCAGCCTGCTGGCGAGCAAGGGCGTGTGGCACCGCCCGCACCTGGCCATGACCGTGGGCGGCGAGACGCCGGTCGACCCCAACCCCATGCCCGACATCGTGCTGCACGACAAGCACGCCTGGGACCAGGTCAGCCAGGGCATGCAGATGGTCATGCACGACCCACGCGGCATCGCCCGCGCTTCGGCAGCCGGCGCCCAGTACCGCATCGCCGGCAAGAGCGGCACGGCGCAGGTGGTGGCGATCAAGCAGGGCGAGCGCTACAACCGCAACAAGACCCTGGAGCGGCACCGCGACAACGCCCTGTTCGTCGGCTTTGCACCGGCTGATCACCCGAGTGTGGTGGTGGCGGTGATGATCGAGAATGGTGAAGCGGGCGGGCGCGTGGCGGGGCCTGTGGTGCGTGAGGTGATGGATGCCTACCTGCTGGATGAGCAGGGGCATCTGAAACCGGAGTATGCGGGGAATGTGGCGAGCAAGGCGGTGCCACATAGTTAGAGGGGGTTGTCGCGCAACATCACACGAACCCGGCTGATTGCGATTGGGGAATTGATGGTGAACAAGCGGCGTGACCAGGCGCAGCAGGCGCTGGATAACCGGGTGGTGCGGCTGTCGATCTGAGAGGTGCGTTGCCAGTACCCGCGAAGAGGCCAGTACTGGCAACTCAAAATCTACGTGCGGTCACCTCCATGATCGTCTCCGACATCATGATCGGGACCGTCGTCCGCGCCGTGCCCTACACCGTGGGCCTCTCCCACATTGTGGTTGGCCTCATGGTTGGCACCATCATCGGCCCCGTTACGTCCGCTGTCACCCCGACCTGAGCTGGCATGTCCGCCGCCGTCGCCACTGTGTCCGCTGCCACTGCCGCCATGGCCACCGCCACCGCCACCGCCGCCACTGCCGCCGCCACCACCGTGGCCTCCACCTCCACCTCCGCCGCCATGGCCACCACCACCGCCACCATGACCGCCACCTCCACCGCCGCCATCCTTCGCATACGCACTGGACGCACCGCCCATGGAGTCAGGCACCAAAACTGCCGACGCTGACAAAACCGCGCCGATCGCCAAAGCCAACAAGTATTTCTTGAGCATGATGTGCCTCCGCTTGGAGTAGCACGGGGTTGCACAGGGCACCCCATGAGTTCCGGCCCCCCCCGTGGGGCGACCTGCAACCAGTGCGGCCTTCCATCTGCAGCGAGTGAACGAGGTCCTTCAGGGCCAGCTGGCCAGTTATTGCAAAATGTTTCTTACGCCCTGAGCGTAGTCATGCCGCCCGGCTTGTCGCCGACCAGTCATCCGAATGGCGCCTAAACGGTCGCTGTGCGCGGCATCAGGTCGTACGGGTGCTTCCAACCGGGTGTGCCCTTAATACGCGCTTTCCAGGCCTCGATATGGGTGAATTCGGCCAGCGCGATACCGGTGTCTCCAGGCATGAACACATACCCCGCCAGCGATAGGTCGGCGATGGTCAACCGCCCGCCGACCATGAAGGGGGTTTTGGCCAAGTGCGCATCGACGATGCGATAGGCCGCCGTGGCGCGGTCACGCAAGAACTTGGTCACCTCCGTTTCGCCCATCTTTTTCAGGCAGTAGATGAACCGCAGCGCCGCGTAGTAGCTGGTGAACTTGTGGTTGTCGAACAGCATCCAGCGCCAGATTTCACGTTTCTCGTCCTCATCGCGCGGGCCAAACTGGCCGGTCTGTTCGGCCAGGTATTCGAGGATCAGCGCGGATTGGGTGAGCGACTTGCCAGCGTGCTCCAACACCGGCACCTCGCCCTGCTCGTTCACGTCATCGCGCCAGGATTGCTCGCGGGTCTGGCCGTTGAAGAAGTCGACGAACACCGGCTGCCAGGCCTGGCCGGTGAGTTCGAGCATGAGGGCGACTTTGTAGGCATTACCGGATTCTGCGAAGCAGTGAAGTTTGTATTCGGACATGGCAGACCTTCAGTTTCCTTTGAATGATCGTTGGCTGCTGGGGGCCGTTGCATGGGCCAATCACCGGCCAACCGAGCAAATCACGAGCAACTCGCAAAGGTCAATTCAAAACCTCCCACGACCCGTCACTCCCGTTATATGCCCGCCGCGTGCGTCGTGCGACAGTGAGGAAAACAACACGGATAAACCCCATGTACAGAAACACCTCTACCCCTGCGGACGACAACGGTTGCGGCTGGTTCCACCTCAGCCCCCGGCGCCAGCCCTGCGCCGCGCATCGGGGGCGGAGCGAAGCGCGCTGGGTGGTGCTCGGTGCCGGCTTCACCGGCCTTGCGGCAGCACGGCAACTGGCGCTGCATCACCCCGACGACGAGATCATCCTGGTGGAAGCCCAGGAAGTCGGCTTCGGCGCCTCGGGGCGCAATTCGGGCTTTGCCATCGACCTGCCCCACGACATCGGTGCGCCTGACTACATCGGTGAGCTGGCCACTGCGCGAATGAACCTCAAGTTGAACCTGCGCGCGCAGTCGATACTGCACAAGCTGATCGGCCAACACGGCATCGACTGCCAGTTACGCCCGGACGGCAAGTACCAGGCCGCCGTCGAAGACAAGGGCTTGGCCGTGCTGGAAGCCTACCGCAGCGGCCTGGAAAAACTCGGCCAGCCCTACCAGATGATCGATGCCCATGACCTGCCGGCACACCTCGGCACGTCGTTCTACCGCAAGGCGCTGTACACGCCCGGTACCCAGTTGCTGCAGCCGGCCGCCCTGGCCAAAGGCCTGGCGCAAAGCCTGCCCGGCAACGTGACACTGTACGAACACACCACCATCACCCGCCTTGAACAGGGCTCGCGCATCACCCTCAAGCACGCCCACGGCGAAATCGTTGCCGACCAATTGCTGCTGACCAACAACGCCTTCGCCTCATACTTCGGCTTTTTGCCGGGCCGGCTGCTGCCGATCTTCACCTACGCCAGCATGACCCGCCCCCTGAGCGAAGACGAACAGGCACGCCTGGGCGGCAAGGCAAGCTGGGGCATCATCCCCGCCGACCCGTTCGGCAGCACCCTGCGGCGCACCCCGGACCAGCGCCTGCTGGTGCGCAACAGCTTCAGCTTCAACGCCGACGGCCGTGCCAATCAGCGCCACTTGCAGCGGGCCGTTCGGCAGCACCGGGCGTCGTTCGAACGGCGCTTCCCGATGCTCTTGGGTACGCCGTTCGAGTTCACCTGGGGCGGCGCGATGTGCCTGTCGCGCAACCACCTGTCGCACTTCGGCACACTGGCACCCAATGTCCATGCCGCGCTGTGCTGCAACGGCCTGGGGATTACCCGGGGCACCGCTACCGGTACCTTGCTGGCCGATTGGCTGAGCGGTGAACGCGACGAACTGATCGACTTCCTGCTGAGCTCGGCGGGGCCTAACCGCAACCCACCGGAGCCGCTGCTGAGCATGGGCGTGAACCTGAACCTGCACTGGGGCCAGCGCCGTGCCGGCCTGGAAAGCTGACAAGGAGGCATCATGCATAGTCTGGGTATTCTCGGGGTCGGCGAGCTGACCGAAAAAGTGGTGATGGGCCTGCGCAGCAGTGGTTTCGACGGCGCGATCCTGCTGTCGCCACGCAACGCCCAGCGCGCCGAAGCGCTGGCCCACACGCAAGGTTGCCAGGTACTGCCGAGCAACCAGGCGGTGGTCGATCAGGCCGAGCTGGTGATGCTGGGCGTGCGCCCGGCAGCGCTGGCACAACTCGCCAGCGAGGTGCGCCTGCGCCCCGGGCAACGCTTGCTGTCGTTGGCGGCGGGTGTGGGCCTGGCACAGTTGCAAGCGGCCTTCCCTGCGGCCCACTGCGTGCGCGTGATGCTGTCTTACGCGGCGCAACACAACCAGGCCACCGTGGTGGTCTGCCCGCCGGACGTGCCTACCGAGCAGGGCCTGGGCGCGCTGGGCAACCTGGTGGTGCTGAAGGATGAAGCCGCGTTCGAGCTGGCCACGGTTGCCGCGTGCATGAACGGCTGGTTCTACTTCCTGTTGCACGATTTGCAGCAATGGCTGACCGACAAGGGTCTGCCGGCTGCCGAAGCGCGTGCTCTGGTGCTGGGCAACCTGCACGACTGTGTGACCAGTGCCCAGCGTCAGCCCGAGCACACGCTGAAGGCGTTGGGGCAGGCGATTGCCACGCCAGGCACCTTTACCGCCGATGGGCTGGCGGTACTGATGCATCAGCCAGTGAGTGCCAGCTGGGGCGCGGCCTGCGAGGTGGTGCTGGATGGGCTGTTGACGCGGTCCAGGTAACGTCCTCTTACGTACCGTCCGCTTGCCCGGCCAGTGCAACCTTGGGTGGCAGCTGCAACAAGCCACGCGGCAAGCGGAAGCCTTTGAAAGGCTGTTGGGTAATCGGGTTGAAGGCTTTTTCAGCATTCAGCCGATAGCGCATCACGCCGTCTCCGGTCCTGAAGCTCAGGTCCACGCTGGTTGCGGTGCGCCCATTGAGCGAGCCGCGGCTAAGCAAGCGGAACATCGACCAAGGCCCGCGGTACTCCAGGCTGCTGCTATTGCCGTTCTGCCGGAGCAACGTAAGGTTGCTGCGCACTTTGCGCCCCAGGGTATTGGGCCAGACAACCCCGCTGATCTGGCTTGGACCATGGGTGTAAGCAATCAACTGGCCATCCAGGTCCAGCAGACTGGTACGCTGATTGGCGCTGAGCCCCAACGGCTCGATGCTGAATTGCACACTCAGGTTGCCGCGCTGGTCGAAGAAGGTCTCGCGGATGCGGTCTGCCAGCGCCAACTGTTCGATCACGTCGCTGCGGATCAAGGACTGCCCCTGACCTGACTGCAGGGCTTCGAGGTTGTCGTTCAGGAACACCTTCAGGTACTGATCATTGAACTGTTGAAGGCGACCCTTCGGCCCAAAGAACGCCTCGAAGTCTTCCAGAGAGGCATCGGGCGCTTTCACCACGAAGGGGTAGCGCCCCGCCAGGCGTTGCTGGAAGAAGCTGTACACTTCAACGTCCCAGCGTCGCTCCAGTTCACGCAACGCTTCCACGTTCAACACCCGCGCGGTTTGATCCGCGACTTTTCTTACCTGGAAGTTGAGGGGTTCCGGCAACCCCGTCGCAACACGCTGCAAGGTACCGATCGGGTCGTGCCCCGTCATCGAGAAGCGCTGATGCACCGCTTGCAGGGCTGCCTTACCTCGGTCGGGGCTGTCCTGCACCGCCTTGGCATAGTCGTGGACGGCGGCAATGGCGGCGAGCGTTTCATCGTAGTAACTCGGTTTATCGCCTGTTGACTGCAACATGGCACTGAGGCCCGCGAATGCCCGCTGAATCGCTAACGTCTGTTGTTGCGCGGGTGGGCGACTTGCAGGCTGCAGCGCAGCAGCCTCACTCGGCGCTTCAATGCCTGCTGCCGAGGACAGCGACGTGTTTTCGCGCACGGTATCCAGCAGCCGCTGCAGCGGCGCCGCAGGCCCCGTCAGCTGTTGCAGGATCACGACAGCATGATCCAGGTCGCGAAAGTCAGCCACCGCAAACGCATTCAGGGCACGCCGCCAGCTGTCGATGTAGTCGGTGCTGTACAGATTGCGCAAGCGTTCGCTCAGCGCCTCCCGGTCGGCGTCCGAATAGTCAAGTTGAGCGCGTTCGCCGAGGGCCCACTGGTCGATCATCGCCATCTCGGCGAACCGCTGGCTGCGCGGTTCAAAATACGCCGTGTAGCCTTTGGCGGTCAGCATGGGGGCCAGCAGAAGGTTATCCTCCCGTCCGGCCCCTGCAGACGGTTGGTAAACCACATCGAACGCCGGGCCCACCTGGTGACGCAGGTCCAAGCCGATGTGTAGCTGCTCCTGGGCCTGTTGCTTGAGGCCTGCATACACCCGCTGTGGCAACGGCACCTTGCGCAATGCCTGCTGCACTTCACTGACCCGCTGGCGGAACTGCGGCAGATCTGCATCGGCATACGCCAAGGCATATTCTAGGTGCTGCATGAGGTCGCGCTGCAGCTGCCCCTGGCCTGGAAACGCCTGTTGCCACTGCCGTGCCATCCACACCTCGACCCATTCAGGCCGGCGGCTCTTGCGGTCTTCGAGCATACGGTAAACCCTGAGCGCCGCCATTTGCTGCTCACTGCCGGGGGGCGCCGCGTTCATGGCATCGATCACTCCGCTGGCCAAGGCCGGCAAGAAGCGCTTGGAGAGCAAGCTCAGGTAGGCTTCGTCCACCCGGGGCCCGATGGCGCGGCCCTGATACAGGCCCAAATCCGCCACACCAGGCCACGCAGCACGGTAATCGCCAAACACCGATACCGCATCACGGATCTGGTCCAATGGCTCCAGCAAATTGCGGCCGGTCGGGTCCAGGCGCTGATCCACTTCGTGATGGCTGTACTCCCGGCTCTTGGCAAGCACCCCGGCGGCCTTGGTGCCATTGATATCGAAGTAGCGTTGCCAACTGGCAATGGCGATGCAGAACGCAAGCAGGCCTACGCCAGACCCCACCCACAGCAATTGGCGCTTGCTGCGAGCCACCTTGACATTGTCCCCGGCAAGGCCGGCCTCCTGGTAGATCACCCGCGCAAAAGCCCGTTGGACGAAGTAGACCAGCGCCTTGCCTGGCGCCTTACCTTCACGCAAGGGAAGCTTCGTTTTATAGGGCTGAGCCGCTTCTCGGATGAAAGCGTTACGCATTTCGCCTTGCTGCGTGACGGATGACCAATACACACCACGGACCAAGGCCGGGGTGGTGAAACGGTCACTCGCCAAGGCCTCGCGTAGAAACCCTAGCAGTATCGGCCGCAGCCCGATCAACTGCGCATGCAAGGAAAACAGCCGTGCGCGCAGGGGTGCACTGCCCACTGAATCGATACGGTCCACGACCTGCTCGAACAGCTGGCAAATCAAGCGATCGTAGTGTTCAGCGTATTCGTCCAGCCAGGCGTCGAACGCTTCGACCGCATCCAGCTTGAACGTGAACCCCAGCATGTTTGCGCGGCTGGCCGCTGAGAGCTTGCTGTAGAAAGGATCAAAACCATCGAGCAGATCGAATTTGCTGAGCACCACATACAGTGGCAAGCGCGAACCCAGCTGACTGCTTACCTCGTGCAAGCGTGTGCGCAACACATGGGCCAATGCCGTGCGTTGCTCAGGTGACCCATGCAACAGCCCGGGCAGGTCGACAACCAGCAACAAGCCATTGAGCGCTCTCTGGCTTCTATTGCGCAGCAACCAGCCCAACAGATGGCTCCACAACTTGCCCTGGGTGCCTTCAGATACCGCGGGCTCACTGTTCGGCGAGCTTGCCAGCGCGCCCTGACTGATGAAGGCGCCGGGTGGGTCGATGATCACTGCATCATTGCTGATCCACCACCCCACCGGGTAAGCAAGCGTTTCGGCCTGCCGGCCGCGTGCCTGGGCCTTGTCGATACGCGTCAGGGAAAAACTCTGATCGGTGCAATCGATGAAGCTGCTCTTGCCGGCATGCTCATCACCCAGTACCAGATACCACGGCAACCGATACAAAGCCCGTCGACCGCCTGCATTGTCCAGATACCGCGCAAGGCCCTGGTTCAACGCCTTCTCTTGGGCGTGGACGAAGGGCAGCGCAGGGTCCGACTCGGCAGCCATTGCCAGAGCCTGCTCAGCTTGCAGGCGGCGAAAGCGCGCACGCAGTATGACCAGCCAGCACACCAAGGGCACCAGCACGAGCACCAGGCTCGCCAGACTTCGATGGGCCACGCTCGCCAGTGGCTGTTGTTCACGCCATGTCCAGTGCGGGCCAAGCCACCAGATGGCAACCAACATCAGCGCAGCGCCAATAGCCAACAGCAGCGGCAGTGCCAGGCCAATGCGCGTAGCCACCGGCAAGCCCCAGCGTTTGAGTTGCTTCCATAGTTGATTCATGAGGGCTCTTGGTCCTTGTTCTGGTTGGCCAACGCTGGGGCTGTGGCGTATTGCTGGAGCCGCTGGAACACCTCAGGCTCCCAGGCGTCGGCGGTGGTTTGCTGCATCGTGCGGGCCACACCGGCGCACAGGTCCTGGGCCAGCCAGGACACGCCCCGCGCCGCCAGCACGTCAGCAGCAATCACGGTGGTATGGCAGCGATCACGAGGGGCACGAAAATCCGCCTGCAGCGCTTGCAAGCGGAGCAGAACCGGCTCTACGCCGCCGCTTTCCAGTTGGCTGACCAACTCCTCGCGCAAGCCGCTGAACTCATGAGTGGGGGCACCCTGCTCGCCCTGCCCCTGACCGCCCTTGAGCCAAGCCAGGCATTGGTCATCGACAAATACCCTGCCGTCGCTGAAGCCCAACTGCTGCAGGGCGGGCATACGCTGTACGAACCGCGCGGTGGTCGCGCGGATCGCCTCAGCGACCTCGCCCATCGCCAGCCGCGAAGCGGTAGTCGCGGCCAGAAAACTGCCGCGAATCCAGAAGGGGCATGCCGCCACACTCTTTTCGATCCGCTGCAGCAACCCCGGGTCAATCACCGTGCCGGCGATAGCGTCTTCGTAGGCCCCTGCTATATCCAACGGAACCGCCATCAGTTCCGTACGGTTGCCGCCCTGCCTGGCTTGGGGTGCTGCCTGGAGGTGCGCCCACAAGCCAAAACGACGTAACTGATAGCCGGTCGGGTCGTACGGGTCCTGTTGATTGATGAGCTCGGCCATGGTCAACACGGACCGCCGTGTCTCTCGCTCGTTGCCCATTGATACACGTGGCATGGGTGTGGCGATGACCTCGGCCAGCGGCGCAACATCAATGCTTGCCGCAGGCGCCTTGGGTGCAGCAGGCTCGCCGACGCCGTCGGCAACCGCCGTGTGTTTACTAAGCAAGCGCTGCAGTTCGCCCAGCAGGCCCGCGTCCAGTTGGGCGATGCCCTGCTGCTGTTGCAGGCACGTGAACGCTTGCTGCGCCGCCGCCGCAAGCGCCGGCGTATAGGTGAAGCGGTCAAGGCGCGGCAACGCTTCGATCAAGCGGTTGAGCATCAAGGCCGCCAGCTTGCGTTTGCCCAGGAAACCTTTAGGGCCGGGCTTTGGATGAGCGGGTTCCCAGTAGTGTTCGACCATGCCGGCCAACAACGCCAACGTGTAGCCCCAGCGCTCCCAGCAGCCACTGCGCAACCACGCAACACTGAGGTGAGAGACGATGCGCAGGTGCTTGCATTGCTGGCTCAGGTAAAGCCGGGACGCCTCTTCAATGTAAACCCAGTCGATCGAGGCTTCCTGCAGCCCGCCCAGCTTGACCATCTCCTGGTCAATGGCCTGGTAGGTTTCGTCCTCCACATCGAACAGCCCAGCAGGGACCGCCGGATCAATCGGTGCAAGCAACCCAGTGATGTGCTGCGCAGGCACTTGCGCTACCACCGGCATGTGCTTCGCACCTGGCGGATCAAAGGGTCCAGACCTTGCGCATCAAAAATCAGCCCATCGACTTCGTTGTGATCACTCACAACTTCGATGCGCTGCGCCCCTATCAGCTGCTTGATCTGCTCGATCGCCGGCAAACCTCGCCCCGCGTCGAGCACTTGCCCGTTCTCCATCACCTGCCAGGGCGTCGCATTCGTAGACCCGCCTTCCCCCTTCAGCCGCACAGTCACCCAGCTGGCGCCGATGGGCTGCCTGGCAATCAACTGCAGGCGGGAGATGTGCTGTATGCAACTGATGGCCAGATAAGAAGGGTCATCGCCTGAGGCAATGGCGGGGGCCGAAATGACCCATTCAGGTGCGCGTTCACTGCCCTCGCTTTGGCTGCCAATGCGAAACGTCAGGTCATCTGCCGTACGTGTGGCCTCATTTGCCATCACCCGTAACACGCTGGTTGCCTCCAGCTCCGGTGCTGACCACTGTTTTTTCGCCTTGTGCGCAGGTGTGCCGGCAGCCTGGTCGAAACAGGCCAACCGCTCGATGTTAGACACGATCGCGGGGCAGTCCTGAATAGGGCTTGCCAGCACCGGCTGCAGGAAAAACACCAACGAAAGACCGGCGACATATGCACAGCGAATTATCATTCCAAGTTCACTCTCTACAAACAGAACAAATGCCCTACATAGCCGTGCACACTTTTCCTACAAGCACGCACCAATAAACGCACTCACACACAGCCGACCCAAATAAAATCACCACGAGCCTAGTACATAGAACCAACTGCACACAAACAAATATTCGCTTACATTTTCCCGCTCGACCAAGAGACATTATTTACTGCATGGTTTTTATAGGCCACCGACAACTATATAGAGCCAACCATTGAAACTTAGGAAATTTCCTACAAAACAAGTATCGCAATTAAACACGCGACAATACGGACCTTGCAGAAAACGATCAAAAACAACCAGTGAGTTAAACGCCAATGTCAAAAAACACAGGCTCTGTAGCGCCTAAAGAGCGCATAAACATCAAGTATGTTCCTGCCACCGGGGACGAACAGGCCGAAGTAGAGCTGCCGCACAAAATGCTCGTCCTGGGCGATTTCGGCTTGGATGACAGCCGGGCGCTAGAAGACCGCGCGGTCATGCGCATTGATAAACACAGCTTCAACAACGTCCTGAGCGAAGCCGACGTGCGCCTGAATATGTCAGTGCCCTCCCTGCTCAGCACCGCCCCCGACGCCGAGCTGGCGGTCAGCCTGCAGTTCAAGTCCATCCATGACTTCGGGCCGGACCAGATCGCTCGACAGGTACCCGAACTGAACAAACTGTTGGAGCTGCGCGAGGCGCTGGTCGCCCTGAAGGGCCCGCTGGGCAACGTGCCGACATTCCGCAAGCAACTGCAACACCTGTTGAGCAATGAGCAAACCCGCAAGCAGCTCGCCAAAGAACTGGACCTGGTGCTTGAGGCGCCAAAAGAAGACTGAGACAACGGAGCGAACCCATGCCAAAGCAAAACAGCACTACCGTCGCCGTTGATACCCCTGCCGAAACGTTGAGCCCAACCACGCTGCTTGACCAGATCATGGCGCAAACCAAATTGGTGCCTGCGCAAGAAGGCTATCAGGTCGCCCGGCAGGGTGTATCTGCCTTTATTGCCGACATCCTCAAAAACCATGACCCAGAGCAACTTATCAATAAGCACCGTGTCGACCAGATGATTGCGGAACTGGACCGGGTGCTCAGCAAGCAGATGGACGCCATCGTGCATCAGCCCGCGTTCCAGCAGCTTGAGTCTTCATGGCGCGGGCTGAAACTTCTGGTCGACCGCACGGACTTCCGCGAAAACATCAAGCTCGAAGTGTTGCATGTCAGCAAAGCCGATTTGCTCGATGACTTCGAACATGCGGCTGATATCACATCCAGTGGCATGTACAAACACGTTTACACCGCCGGTTACGGGCAATTCGGTGGCGAACCGGTTGCGGCCATGGTGAGTGACTATAACTTCGGCCCGTCCTCACCGGACATCAAACTGCTGAGCTACATGGCCTCGGTGGGCGCCATGTCACATGCGCCCTTTCTCGCAGCGCCGTCCCCCGAATTCTTTAACTTGAGCAGTTTCGAAGAGCTGCCCAATCTCAAGGAAATCAAAGATATTTTTGCAGGGCCTCGGCATGCCAAGTGGCGGGCTTTCCGTGAAAGCGAGGACGCTCGTCACGTGGCCCTGACCGGGCCGCGGTTCATGCTTCGCTCCGTCTACCACCATCAGGACCAGCCGATCAGCAGCTTCAACTACGACGAGAACATCGACGGCCGGCATGATAACTATCTCTGGGGCAGTTCCGCGTTCCTGCTGGCCAGTTGCATCAACGACAGCTTTGCCCGCTACCGCTGGTGCCCGAATATCATCGGCCCACAGTCGGGTGGCGCCGTCGAAGACCTGCCGGTTCATTTGTACGAATCCTTGGGCCAGTTGCAGGCCAAGATCCCGACCGAAGTGCTGATCTCCGATCGCAAGGAATTCGAGCTGGCTGAAGAAGGCTTCATCGCCCTGACCATGCGCAAAGACAGCGATAACGCGGCGTTCTTCTCCGCCAACTCGGTGCAGAAACCCAAGCACTTCCCGAAAACCGCTGAGGGCTTGCAGGCCCAGACCAACTACAAGCTTGGCACCCAGTTGCCCTACCTGTTCATCGTCAACCGGCTTGCCCACTACATCAAGGTGCTGCAGCGCGAACAGATCGGCAGCTGGAAGGAACGGCGGGACCTTGAATCCGAGCTCAACAAATGGATCAAGCAATACGTCGCCGACCAGGAAAACCCTTCCGCCGATGTTCGCAGCCGCCGCCCGCTGCGTGCAGCCAGGGTTGAAGTCTCGGACGTTACCGGTGACCCGGGTTGGTACCAGGTTTCACTCGCCGTGCGCCCGCACTTCAAATACATGGGTGCGAATTTCGAGATTTCCCTGGTCGGGCGGCTCGACACGCAATGAGCGCCCTTTTCGATCGCTTGATGGCGGACCAGTCCACTCCCCGAGAGCCGTCCCGGCGGGAGAGCGCTTCGCAAAAATTCGCCGCCATCAAACGCCACCTTGAAACCTTGCTCAACGCCCGCCAGGGGTGCTCGCAGAGCAGCCCTGACCTGGGCCTGCGTGACTTCAACGGGCATGACGTGAGCAGCGGCGAATTGCTTGCGCAAGTGAGCGCGGATATTCGCCGCACCCTTCAACGCTACGAGCCACGCATACAGCTGCGCACCCTTAAAGCCGTGCCCGATATTCACGCCCCACTGGACTTGCATTTCAGGTTGGATTGCAACGTACAGGTCAACAACCACACGGAGCAGCTGCAACTCGAGCTGCTGGTCAACGGGCACAACCGTTACACCCGAGTGAGGTGACCCATGTCACTAAAGGACCGCTTCAGCGAAGAGTTGCGCTACCTGCGCGAGCTGGGGAACGACTTTGCCAAGGACAATCCACAGCTCGCCCGGCTGCTAGGCAAGGGAGGTAGCGACCCCGATGTGGAACGCCTGATGGAAGCCTTCGCGTTCCTGACGGCCAAGCTGCGGCTCAAGCTGGAAGACGACCTGCCAGAGCTGACCCACCCCATGCTGCAGTTGCTGTGGCCGAACTATCTGCGGCCCCTGCCCAGCGCGACGATCATCCAGTTCACGCCGCTCAAGCAGTCCCTCAGCCAGTCACAGCACATCCCCAAAGGTTCAAGACTGTTCTCGAGGCCAGTAGACAGTGTGGCCTGCGAATTTCGCACCTGTACTGCGGTGAATATCCATCCGTTCGAGATCAAGGCGGTGGGCGCAACCCAGACATTGGACAGTTCGGTGGTTCGCATCGACCTTCAAACATTGGTTGAGCGGCCATTGAACAGCCTGGGCTGCTCCAGCCTCGACTTCCACCTCAGCGGCGATAGCAGTAACGCCCGCACGCTGTACTTGTGGCTTTCCCAATACCTGAAGCAAGTCAGCGTGACCATCAACGGTGAGGTGCGCCGGCTACCGGCCAGCAGCGTCCTCTTCCCGGGGTTCAGCCCCGACGACGCCTTGTTGCCCTACCCGCAGAACGTCTTTGACGGCTATCGCATCCTGCAGGAGTACTTCGTCTTCCCCCAGCGGTTTCACTTCTTCAGCGTGACCGGGCTGGAAAAACTGTGGCCCGCTCATGCCAGCCAGCAGGTGAGCATGGCGTTTCACTTCACGCGTCAGCTACCTGACTCACTGCGTGTCGGCAAAGCAGACTTCAGCCTGCATTGCACACCGGCGGTCAACCTGTTCGCGCACAGCGCCGAACCGATCGACCTGTCCAACGAGGACGCCCAGGTCCAACTGAAGCCTAAAGGCTCAGAGCAGTTCGTTTACGAAATTTTCAGTGTCGACCACGTTATCAGTACCCGAGCGACGACAGATGGGAGTACCGGTGAGCACCTGCGAACCTTCCGCCCATTCGAGTCGTTTGCGCATGAAATCGAGCACGTGCAAGGGCGCACCGCGCTGTATTACCGCTACCAGCTCGAAGATTCGCTGCGCGGTGATGGCGTCACCCATCGCATCTCGTTCGTCCGCGCCGATGCCAACGCCTACATTGGCCAGCTGGAAACAGCGTCGATAGACCTGACCTGCACCAATCGGGACCTGCCGCTGGCGTTGGGCGTCAATGACATCAACGTGCTCACCGAGGTCACGCCGCCGCTCGCCGCCTATACCAACATCTGCGCGCCTACCCGCCCCTATCGCCCCGTACTGGACGGCCAGTTGCAGTGGGCATTGGTCTCCAACATGTCGCTCAACTACCTGTCGCTGCTCTCGGTAGAGCCGTTGAAAGCGGTCATCCGTACCTACGACTTCGCAGCCTTGCACGACATCCAGCAAGCACGCACCACCGCTAAACGCCTCGACGGCATTCGTGAAATTCACACCGAACCTATGGATTGGCTGATCAAGGGGCAACCCATCCGCGGCCTGCACACCCGGTTGAAGCTGGACCAGGCCGCCTTCCTCTGCGAAGGCGACTTGTACCTGTTCAGCTGCGTGCTCGCCCACTTCTTCGCGCTGTACGCGAGCATCAATTCCTTCCATCAACTGGAAGTGATCAACACCACCAACAACGAGCACTACACATGGCCAATCCAGACCGGCAAGCAACCGCTGATCTAGCCGACAGGCTGCTCGCCGACGCGCACCAGTACAACTTCTTCCAGTTGCTGGAGCGCTTGCACAGCTTGCACGGTGATGACCTGGAACCGCGCTGGCCAGACGAGGCCACCCGGCTGCGCGTGCGCCTGGCCAGCGATCCGCGGCTGACCTTCCCTGTGTCGGATGTATACAAAGCCGAACGCATGCCCGGTGAACAGCCGCGCTATCGCGTTTGCACCACCTTCATGGGCTTGCATGGCACGGACTCACCGTTGCCCACCTATTACCTGGAGCAGCTGGCTTATGAACATGCGCAGGGTATTGGCGTGCGGCCGGCCTTCTTCGACTTCTTCAACCATTATGTGCTCAGCCTGCTGCATCGCATCTGGCGCAAATACCGCTACTACATCCGTTTTCAGCCGGGTGCCAGCGATGAGTTCTCGCAGTACGTGTTCGCCCTGCTCGGGTTGAACAACAAGCAACTTCGAGGCGACACAGCGCTGCCCTGGAGCCGGCTGCTCAGCTTTGCCGGCGTCATCGCCAGCCGCAGCCGCGCGCCGGGCACCGTCGCCGGCATCATTGCCCATTGCTTCGATCTGAAGCGCGTGCATATCCGTGAATTCGAAACGCGCTCGGTGCCCACCACGGGCAAACAGCGGGTCAGCCTCGGGCGTAGCAATGGCGAGCTGGGCAGCAGCTTCATGGTCGGCAGCCGCACGCGCACCCGCAGCAGCAAGTTCACCCTGGTGATCAGTGAGCTAGACCAGGCCCAGTTGCGAGACCTGTTGCCCAGCGGCATCAACTTCGGCCGCGTGCGGGCATTGATCGACTTTCTGCTGCGTGATGGCCTGGCTTATGACCTGGAACTGCGGTTGAAGCAGAACGCGCTGTCACCTTTCTGCCTGCACCGTAGCCAAGGCGCCTATCTGGGCTGGACCAGTTTTGTCGATGACCGCCATGGCGAGATCAGCCCCGTCGTGCGCTTTCGGGGGCGCGCATGAGCACATTGATCTTGAGCATCTCCAACCTCGACCAGTTGCAGCACGGCGTCACTGCTCGGCATGCGTTCGATTGCAAGGGCGGCACCATCGGCAGCGAAGGCGCCCATTGGCTGATTGATGACCGTCACCATACCGTTGCAGCGATCCACTGCGAAATCCGTTGGATAGAGGGTGGCTTCTGCGTGATCGACCGCTGCCACCGCACCTACCTGAACGACAGCATCAACAGCCTGGGAGCGCTACCCCCCAGGCGCCTTCTGGAAGGCGACCAACTGCGTATTGGCGCTTATCGGCTGCACATTCAGTACGCGCTCACCCATGCGCAGTCGCTGGAGGACCTGTTCAGCCCTGCCCCGCGCGTGCTCGACCAACTGATAGCCGATGCTCCAACCCAGGCTTGGCAACCGAGGCATTCAGCCCCCCACGCAGCCGTCGAGATCTGCTCGGTGTTCGAGCCTGCCAGTGGCAATGACCCTCTGGCAGCACTGAATGCCGTGCCGGATGCGAGGGCGTCGGAAGACAACCTGCTGCAACGTTTGATTGCAGGAGAACGCCCATGACGCGTCATCCGTTGGTAATCGCCCTGCTGGTCGCAATGGTTGGGCTCTCCGCCTGCACGTCCTTGAGCAGAGTAAGGCAAGTGGTCATGGACCCTTCACTGCCCATTGGGCCGCCCAAGGATCATCCCACCGAGGTCGCGTTCAGCATTAATGCCAGCCCCACGCTGAATGGCAACCCGAACAGCATCGACCTGCCGACTGAACACGAGAGCGTCCTGGAGCCCAGCCCCTATGGGGTCAGCTTGAGCGCGGGCGACCCTTATGCACTGACAGAGAAAGTGGCGAGCCTGTTCGCGTTCTTGCAGGCGCAATTTCCAGCGATGTCCCCCGTCGAAATGGCCGAGGACGACGAAGCTGACCTGCAACGCTCCCCCTTGGAAGAGAGCACACCCGGCAGCTATGACGACCCAACGGTAGTCCTTACGTTGCCACGCACAACGGCCGTCGCCGCAGAACCTGTTGCGACCCCCATCGCCATCAAGATCCTGCAACTGCGCGACGACTCACTGCTGCGTAACAGCGTGTATCGACTGCTGGACGAAGACCCGGCCACGGCCCTGCGCAGCACCTATATCCGCGATGACGATTACCTGCTGCGCCCCGGCCAGTTCAAGTTCATCCCCTTCGCGCCCATCGAGCCCGAGACCCGTTTCGTCGCAGTCATCGGCGACTACCAAAACCAGGAAAACGCCACCTGGCAGCAGGTGCTGCGCATTCCCCCACGGGGCCGCCAGATCATCATTTCGGTGCTGGTCAACGACACACAGATCCTGCTCAAGGAGGAAGACTGATGACGCTTGCACACCTGTTGCCCCTCTCGCTTACCCACGCTGACATGGAGCCCTCATGAGTTCACGTAACCCCGTCCTGTGGCCCGAGGGCCTGTTCGTCAAGCCGCAACATTTTCAGCAGGCGGCCCGCGCCACGGAAGCGGCGCTGCACCAGCGCCTTGGCAGCCTCAGCGCAGCCTTTTATGGCTTCAGCGAACTGCAGTTGAACGATGAGTACCTGAGCCTGGGCAAGATCGCCATCACCCGGGCGCGGGGCATCATGCCGGACGGCACGGTGTTCGATATACCCGCAGACCTGCCGCCGCCGCCGCCGCTGGAAATCGATGATGATGGCGCCAAAGACAGTGAGGTGTACCTGTGCCTGCCGCTGCGCACCGAGGGCGGCCGCGAAGTGAGCTGGCCCGACAACACCGCCAACTTCCGTTACATCGCCCAGGCGCATGAGATCAAGGACACCCACACCGCCGACGGTGATTTGGCTCAGGTCGACCTCGCCATGCCCAACCTGCAGCTCAAACGCAAAGCCGAAGACAGCAGCGCCTACACCCGCCTGGCCCTGGCCCGTATTCTCGAGCGGCGCCCCGACGGCAGCCTGCAGCTGGATGAAGCGTTTTACCCCACCAGCGTATCGGTGCGCGCGGTGCCGGCGCTGCAGCGCTTTCTCGAAGAAATCTGCAATACCCTACGCGAACGGGCACGCAACCTCGCCACCCGCATTGGTGCATCGGGCCAGTCCGGGATCGCCGACATCCGCGACTTCAACCTCTTGCAAGCCATGAACCGCTGGTGGCCCTGCTTCCGCCACCTGGCCAGGCAAGCGCAGACGCACCCTGAGCAGCTCTACCTGTGCATGAGCCAGGCCTGTGGCGAGCTGCTGACCTTCACCGACGAGACCCGGCTGGCGCAGGAATACCCTGCGTATCACCACACCGCGCTGCACACCTCATTCAAACCGCTGCAAGAGACCTTGCGCCGGGCATTGAGCACAGTCCTGCAACCACGCGCCGTGTCGCTACCGTTGGAGTCCCTGGACTACGGCGTGATGACGACGACGCTGGAAGATCGCCGCCTGATCGACGAAGCCGACTTCATCCTCGCCGTGCGCGCCAATCTACCACCACAATCGCTGCGCCAGATGTTTGTGCAGAAAGCCAAGGTTACCTCGCTGGAGTCATTGAACGACCTGGTGCCACTGCAACTGCCCGGTATCCCCTTGAACCCCTTGCCCGTGGCACCTCGCGACCTGCCCTTCCATGCAGGTTTCAGCTACTTCGAACTGGACCGGCGAGACCCGGCCTGGACGTGCATGACAAAGGCCAATGGGTTCGGCATCCACATTGCGGGTGAATTCCCGGGGCTTGAATTGCAGTTCTGGGCGATCAGGGGCGAATGAGATGACAGAGAACAGTCAAGACAGTGTGGGTGAACATTTCGGCATGCCAGGCAAGGCGCCTATAGAGGGCAAGCGGTCTGCAGGGAACGCCGAGCCAGAGAAGGAACAGGCTGAGCCTACCTTCGAGGGTTATGCCGCTGATCCCGACTTCCAGCTACGGGGCGGCTACGCAAACCTGATGCTGGATGCTGCTGCCCCCCTGTTCGGCCTGGTCATGCGCCTGCGCACCCTCGATACATTGCCCAACATCAAGGACGTGCACGGGCAAGTCCGCAACCAGATCGCTAACATCCAGGAAGAAATGCGCCAGCACGGCTATGACCCCGCTCAGTTGCTGGCGTACTCGTATGGCCTGTGCCTTTACATTGATGAAGCCGTCATGGAAAGGCCCTGGGGCAAGAACAGCTGTTGGAGCCAGGAGCCACTGCTCAGCATCTTCCACCACGAAACCTGGGGAGGGGAGAAATTCTTCACCGTGCTTTCCCGCCTGATGCAAGAACCCCAGCGGTATCAGGACGTACTGGAGTTCATGTACTTCGCGCTGGCCCTAGGCCTGAAGGGCAAGTACGCCATCGCCCCGAAGGGCGAAGAAACACTCAATGCCTTGATTCACCAACTCCACGGGATCATCCGCGAGTTCCGCGGCCCTACGCCGGAAGACGTCTGCGACCCCTACACCCACGTGGCCCCGCGCAACTTTCGCATGAACCGGCAATGGCCGTGGTGGAGCCCTCTGCTGGCGTGCGCCTTTGCCATGGCGGTGGCCTATGGGATCTACAGCTACCGCCTGCACCTGGTCACCACCGAGGTACTGGAGTCGCTCAACGGCATTTTGCAGCAATAACCAACCGCCACACGGCGCCAATGAATTCAACGAATTAGCGGGGTTGCTGCCTCGCTGACAAGCCCATCGTTTCCGATGGCCACGCCACCTTGGGGTGCGCGTGTTTTATCCAAATGGACGCAGGAGAAACTGCCATGCCAACACCCGCTTACATCGCAATTGAAGGTACGTCTCAAGGCCTGATTACGAAAAACGCTTTCACACCTGACTCTGTAGGTAATGTTTATGTCGAAGGCCACGAGAACGAGATCCTCGCTCAGGAAATCAAGCATCAGGTAACCGTGCCGACTGACCCACAGAGCGGACAACCCTCTGGGCAACGTATTCACAAGCCCTTTGTGTTTACGTGCGCGCTGAACAAAGCAGTTCCTATGTTGTATCAGGCACTAGTAAGGGGTGAAGTACTACCTATGACCACTGTCCGGTGGTATCGAACATCGGTTGAAGGGAAGCAAGAGCATTTCTTCACAACAGAGCTAGTTGACGGAATCATTGTCGACATCAACAGCGTACTCCCCCATGCACAGAATAAAGTGAACGAAAATTATACACAGCTCATTGAGGTATCGATGACTTATCGCAAAATTACCTGGGAGCATAGAGTAGCCGGGACGTCGGCTATTGACGATTGGCGCAAACCCATAGAAACCGCCGTTTGATCTAGGCTCTGTACGAAAAGTTTCGGGCCAGTTATGCCTGAAGCATTGGCGCGCGGCCCCTTTGGTGCTCGCCTCGATATAGCGTCGTACAGACAAGGGGGCGCGCGCCTATATAACAAGACTCACTGGCCCGAAACAAATGTGGGAGCGGCCTTGCGCCGCGAAGCGCCGCGCGGGCGGCGCTCGATCTCACAGGCGCCAAAACCCTCAAGCCCCACACCCCGAAGACCACACCCAATCCCCCCTAATACCCCGTCATCTCCAGATACCCCCGCCCCCCCACACGCCCCTGCAAGCGCACCGGCCCTTCCCAATATGCAAACCGTGTCCACATCCAGGCACGCGGTTCCACGGCATCAGCCCGCACATCAACCCCATACTCCACCACCCGCACCCGCCAACGCGTCGGTACCGCCCTCCCGTCTTCCTGCCGATTCCAGGCCAACGCCTCCAACTGAATCTGATCCCCCCGCAGCGCCACCACCTCCCCCTGCGGGCTGACCCACGTCCCCGCCCGGTACGGCAATCCCCCGGTGTCGCGCACCTGGAACAGCATCAGCTTCGCACCACTGTCCAGGTGCAGTGAAAACCAGTCCCACCCCGTCTGCCCGGCAGCCAGCGGCTGGCTGCTCCATTCCCGGTCAAGCCAGGCCTGGCCGGTCACCGCAATGCACTGGCCATCACGCTCTACCTCACCACTGACCCGATAAAACGGCTGACTGTAGTAATACGAAGCTTGCCCCTTGCCCGACTTTTCGCTGTAGCCCTGGCTGCCATGCAACACCAGCGGCCTGTCACTGCGCAGGCTCAGGTCGTAGCGAAAGCCTTCACCAGCTGCCTTCATCTGCAACCCCGCGATACCCTCGTGCCCCTGCAATGACCAGTCATTGATCCAAGCCCGGAACGGCTCGGCCACCACGCCTGCCTGGCCGACACCGCCGCGCGCCAAGGTCTCGCCAGAACGATGCCCACCTGGCCCGGTCAGGGCCGCGTGCCCCATCCACAGGTTTGGGCTGTTCCAGTCGCGGGTCTCGGCCCCTGGGCGCAGCGCCGAACGGAACAGCGTCCACTGCGCCCCCCAGTCACGGCCCTGGCTATCCTTGAGGTTCGCGGTGACGTACCACCACTCGATGCGAAAACCATCGTGGGCCCCGTGATCACGCGGGAACACCAAGGGGTGATCACGCGTCACCTGGCTGAACCCGCTAACCTGCTGCCCCAGCCCAGCAAAGCTCTCGGGCGCAGGCTCATCACACCCGCACAGCAACAGGCACAACAGCACAGACGCGCTACGTTTCATCGGCAAACTGCCTCAACAAATCGCTTGGCTGGCGCCGCGCCAGTTGCCACAACGGCCAGGCGCTGGCCAGCAGGCTGGTCAGGATGCCCAGCACGGCCAGTTGCATCAGTTGCGCAGGGAAGACATACAGCGGCAATCGCCAGCCGAACGCCTGCACGTTCACCACCGCCACCAGGCACCACGCCAGCAAAACCCCTACCGGGATCGCCAGCAGCACGGTGAGGCTGCTCAGCATCAGCGTCTGGCCCAAGCTCAGCCAGACCAGTTGCCTGCGGCGCACCCCCAGCGCCCAAAGCGGCGCCAGCTGGCCCAAGCGGCTCTGGCCCAGGGTCAGCAGGTTGATGAACATGGCCACGCCAGCAACACCCAGCGTGAGGCTGTTGAGGGCAGCGGTGGCGGCGAAGGTGCGGTTGAACACGTCAGTCGACCAACCCTTCAAGCGCGACTGCTCGACCACGCGGCTGTCGTCCAGGGCAAAACGCTGCTGCAGCGCGGCCTTGAGGGCCGGCACGTTCGCGGGGGCGCTATCCAGGCTCAGGCCGGTCAGCGTTGCCTGCGGCCAGTGCTTGCGCAGCCAGTCGGCATTGACCAGCACATGCCCCTTGGGGTTGCCGTAATCGGCATACACCCCCACCACCGTCATGGGCGGCGCGCCATCGGTTGCCAGTGCCAGGGTATCGCCCACGCCCAGGCCGAGGCGGCGGGCCAACTGCTCGCTGAGCATTACTCCCTTGCCCTGTGCCAATTGCTGCCAGGCCTGCGCGTGCTGCTCCAGCAAGGGCCAGCGGCTGCGGTAGGCCGGGTGGTCGACAACCCCCTGCACCTGCACCGGCCAACCCTGCAGGCGCGTTTCCACACGCCAGCCTGGCAGTACCACCTTGGCCGCAGGTTGCTGCTGGAGCCATTGGTACATCTGCTCACCTTGCGCAGTATCCCGGGGCGTCACGTAGAGATCGGCGGCCAAGCGCAGGTCAAGCCAGCCAACAAAGGTCTTGCGAAAGCCCTCGGTCATGCTGCCCACGCCGACACTGGCGGCCAGCGCAAGCAGCAAGGCCATCAACGCCAGGCTCAACGCGGGCAACTGTTGGCGGCTATCGGCGATGAACCACTGCGACAGGGGCCGACGGCGCCCGCGCGCGGCCCAGGCCAATACACCGTCTAGCAAGGCTGGCAACACCAGTGCCGAAGCCAGCAGCAGTGCCGCCACCGTGACAAATGCACTGACCAGGCCCTGGCCCAGTTGCCAACCGCCCAGCATCACCAGCAGCAAAAACACCGCCAGCCAGCGCTGGCGCCTCAACCAACGGCCTTGTGCCAGCCGCCAGGCCTGGGGTTGCGCAAGCGCCAGCAACGGCAGGCGGGCGGCCTGCAGCACACTGCCGACCCCGGCCAGCAGCGCCCCCAGCACACTCACCAGCACCCCCGCCAACCACCACCACGCTGGCAGGTGCAACGCTGCGCCAACTTGGGCGCCATACAGGCCACGCAAGCTGGCTGCGAAGTCCGGCAGCAGCAGCGCCGCCAGCCCATAGCCGCTGGCCACCCCGGCCAGACCGCCCAGCACGGCGAACAGCCCCAGCTCCAAGGCCAACCCAAACAACAGGCTGTGCAAGCTGACGCCACAGGCACGCAGGCTTCTGATCAGGTTGCGGCGTTGCTCCAGTGCCAGGCCAATGGCGGCATGCGCGATAAACAGCCCGACCACGAACGCCAACAGGCCGAGGGCCGTCAGGTTCAGGTGAAAGCTTTCGGTCAGCCGCTGCAAGCCACCGTCGTCACTGGGGGGTTGCAGTTCGAGCTGCGCGGCAATATCTGCAGGCAGTGGCTCGACAGGCCCCGTCAGCAACAGCCGCGACAGCCGCCCAGGCGCCTGCAGCAAGGCTTGGGCATGGCCGATGTCGACCACGATCACGCCTGGCGCCAGCTCCGGCTTGAGCACAAAAGGCGGCAGCACCTGCCCCTCACTGCTCACGGCCTGGTCGGTAACGGCCTTGCCCAACTGGCGCAAGGTATCCGGCCCTACCCAGGCTTGCCCCGGCGTACCGATAAAGGCCTGCAGATCGAAGTCTGCCGCCCGCACACCGGCAACGGCGGTGGTCGATGGCAGGCTCAGCGGCTCGATGCCCACCAGCCGAACACTCACGGGCTGCTCCCCGGCAAACCGCAACCGCCCTTCCAGCACCGGGGCAACCGGCCAGCCCAACTGGCGCAATTGCAGGTACAGCGCCTGATCGAACCGCTCCCCCTCACGCGGCACCAACTGCGCTTGCAGCGGCCCCGCCAACACCGCACTGGCGCGCGTATAGTCGCTGCGCGCCTGGGTGTTGAGCGCCTGGACACCGGTCCATAGCGCAGTGGCCAGCCACAAACCGGTAAAAATGCTGAAGCACTGCACGCGATGACGCTGCCAATGGCTCAACAGCGCCCGCAAGGTGAGCATCAGCGGGTTCATGGGCCGTGCTCGTCGCGCACACGGCCAGCTTGCAAGTAGCAGCAATGCGCCAACCGCGCTGCCAGGCGCTGGCTGTGGGTCACCATCAAGACACTGCTGCCGGCCTCGGCCACCAGTTGCAGGAACAGGCCCAGCACCTCGTCGCTGCTGGCTTCGTCCAGGCTGCCGGTGGGCTCGTCGGCCAGCACCCATGCGGGGCGAGCCGCCAGGGCGCGGCCGATGGCAACCCGCTGCTGCTGGCCGCCGGACAACTGCTCGGGGTAACGCGTCAACAGCTCGGCCAGGCCCAGACGCGCAGCCAGGTACCCCAGCCAAGGCCGATCATGCCGGCCGGCAAGCCGTGCCTGAAAAGCAAGGTTCGCCCCCACATCCAGGCTGCTGATCAGGTTGTACTGCTGAAACACCAGGCCGATGCCTTCGCGTCGCCAGCGCGCCAGGGACGATTCCGAGCGGCTATCGAGCGGTTCACCGTCAATCAGGATGCGCCCACTGTCGGCACGGTCCAGCCCGGCAATCAGGTGCAGCAACGTGCTCTTGCCACTGCCGGACTCCCCCATCAGCGCCACGCTGCTGCCGCGCGCCAGGCACAGGTCGATGCCCTGCAGCACCGGCAGCGGGCCTTGGGGCGTGATGAACGACTTGTGCAGTTGCTCGACCACCAGCATCGGGAGTGTTCCTCGTGGCGCCACCTCGCAAGCGGTGGCTGAGTGCCCCCTTAGGAATAGCACAGCCAGGCACTACAACAGCCAGGCAACGAGCTAATGGATCCATAAAAAACAAGCCAAGCCCATCAAGGTTCGATAATCGCCCAAAAGACGGCGAATTACGGACTTATTAATTTGACCAAACCATCAGGCGCCCTGTTTAATGGATCCATTAAATAAAAACAATCGCTACTCCGGAGAGCCTCATGTACCCGAGAAACACTTGGTATGTCGCCTGCACCCCTGACGAAATCGCCGACAAGCCGTTGGGCCGGCAAATCTGCGGGGAAAAGATCGTGTTCTACAGAGGCCACGAGAACCGGGTGGCGGCGGTGGAAGATTTTTGCCCGCACCGCGGCGCGCCACTGTCGTTGGGCTATGTCGAAAACGGCAACCTGGTGTGTGGCTACCACGGTTTGGTAATGGGCTGCGACGGCAAGACTGTCGAGATGCCAGGCCAACGGGTCAGGGGCTTCCCCTGCAACAAGACTTTCGCCGTGGTCGAGCGCTATGGCTTCATCTGGGTCTGGCCGGGCGACCAGGCACAGGCAGACCCAAGCCTGATCCCCCATCTGGAATGGGCGGTAAACGATGACTGGGCCTATGGCGGCGGGTTGTTCCACATCGGCTGCGACTACCGCCTGATGATCGACAACCTCATGGACCTGACCCATGAAACCTACGTGCACGCCTCCAGCATCGGCCAGAAGGAAATCGATGAAGCACCGCCCGTGACCACCGTCACCGGCGATGAAGTGGTGACTGCACGGCACATGGAAAACATCATGGCACCGCCGTTCTGGCGCATGGCCCTGCGCGGCAACGGGCTGGCCGACGATGTACCGGTGGACCGCTGGCAGATCTGCCGCTTCACCCCGCCCAGCCATGTGCTGATCGAAGTCGGCGTGGCCCACGCGGGCAAAGGTGGCTATCACGCCGACGCGCAGCACAAGGCATCCAGCATCGTGGTCGACTTCATCACCCCCGAAACCGACACCTCGATCTGGTACTTCTGGGGCATGGCCCGCAACTTCGCTGCGCAGGACCAAGCGCTGACTGCAAACATCCGCGAGGGCCAGGGCAAGATCTTCAGTGAAGACCTGGAAATGCTCGAACGCCAGCAGCAGAACCTGCTCGCCTACCCCCAGCGCAACCTGCTCAAGCTCAACATCGATGCCGGTGGCGTGCAGTCGCGCAAGATCCTCGAGCGCCTGATCGCCAACGAGCGCATGCCCCAAGCCGAACTGATCGCGACCAGCGCAAGCCCAGCCTGACGAGGAACGGACATGATCGATGCCGTAGTGGTTTCCCGTAACGACGAAGCACAAGACATCTGCAGCTTCGAACTGGCCGCCGTCGATGGCAGCCTGCTGCCGCCCTTCAGCGCCGGGGCACACATTGATGTGCACCTGCCTGAAGGGCAGGTTCGCCAGTACTCGCTGTGCAACCACTCCGAAGAACGCCACCGCTACCTGATCGGCGTGCTCAAAGACCCCGCCTCACGCGGCGGTTCGCGCAGCTTGCACGAGCAGATCCACAACGGCGCCCGCCTGCGTATCAGCGCACCGCGCAACCTGTTCCCACTGGCCCAGGGCGCCCGCCGCAGCCTGTTGTTCGCAGGCGGTATCGGCATCACCCCGATCCTGTGCATGGCAGAGCAGTTGGCCGCCAACGGCGCGGATTTCGAACTGCATTACTGCGCCCGCTCCAGCGAACGCGCAGCCTTCATCGAGCGTATGCGCGGCGCCGCCTTTGCCGATCGCCTGTTCGTGCATTTCGACGAGCAACCCGAGACCGCGCTGGACATCGCCCAGGTGTTGGCCACCCCGCAAGCCGATGTGCACCTGTATGTGTGCGGCCCGGGCGGGTTCATGCAGCACGTGCTGGAAAGCGCCAAGGCGCAGGGCTGGCAGGAGGCGTGCCTGCACCGCGAATACTTTGCCGCCGCGCCGGTCGATACCCAGGGCGATGGCAGCTTCTCGGTCCAGCTGAACAGCACCGGCCAGGTGTTCGAGGTGCCCGCCGACCAGAGCGTGGTGCACGTGCTTGAACAGCACGGCATCGCGATCGCCATGTCATGCGAACAAGGCATCTGCGGCACCTGCCTGACACGCGTCCTGTCCGGCACGCCCGAGCATCGCGACCTGTTCCTCACGGAGCAGGAGCAGGCCCTGAACGATCAGTTCACGCCCTGCTGCTCGCGGTCGAAAACCCCGCTGCTGGTGCTTGACCTCTGAGGGGCCTCACGCCGAGGGCAGGATGACCTTCATGCGCGCGTCTGCCGTTGCCGCGCCGAAGGTCTCGGCATAACGCAAAGTGGCATTGGCGTGCTCGCGCATGATGGCTTCGGCGCGGGCACCCTGCCTGCTGACCAGGGCATCGAACACCGAATGGTGCTGCATGTGGGCGTAGTTGAAGCGCCGGTATTCACGCGCCAGGTCATGGCGGTCCACTGCCAGGGCGGTGACCGAGGCGAACGGCAGGTGGTCATTGCGCGCCAGGGCATCGGCGATCGCCGGGTTGTGGCTGGCTTCGACGATCACCTGGTGGAAGCGCATGTTGAGGTCATGGTAGGCCTGCAGGTCCTCTTCGGTGACGAAGCCTTTGCCGAACAGCTGGTCGCCTTCGACCAGGCAGCGCTGCAGCGCCTCTTGTGCTTCGTGCGACAGGCCACGCTCTGCCGCCTGGCGGGCGGCCAGGCCTTCGAGCACACCGCGAACCTCGACTGCGCCGGCGATGTCGTCTGCGCTGACCGAACGCACCTGAAACCCACGCCCGCCAAAGCGCACCAGCAAACCTTCCTGCTCAAGGGTGCGGAATGCCATGCGCACCGGCATGCGCGAAACACCGAAGCGTTCGGCGGTGGGGATTTCCATCAGACGCTCGCCGGCGGCCAGCTCGCCGGAGGCGATCATCTTGCGTAGCGTAACCAGCACCAATTGACCGGGCTTGCTCATCCAGGCAGTTTCCAGAGACGTGGGCGGCCATCTTAGCGTAATGGGAAAGCTTGTGGACCGCCTGGGGTGTGGCTGAGGGCGCAGAGGTGCTCGCCTTGATGCATTGGGTGGTTTTGAGATCGAGCGCCGCCCGCGCGGCGCTTCGCGGCGCAAGGCCGCTCCCACATTTGTTTCGGGCCAGTGAGTCCTGTTATATAGGCGCGCGCCCCCTTGTCTGTACGACGCTATATCGAGGCGGGCGCCAAGGGGCCGCGCGCCAATGCTTCAGACATAACTGGCCCGAAACAAATGTGGGAGCGGCCTTGCGCCGCGAAGCGCCGCGCGGGCGGCGCTCGATCTCACAGGCGCCAAAAGCACCAAGCCATGCCCCTACCCCCCCAAATGCAACCGAGGCGAATGCGCCACCAACGTTCGGGTGTAATCATCAACCGGCCACCCAAGCACCTGCTCCACAGACCCCTCCTCCACCACCCGCCCCCGCCGCAACACCAGCACCCGATCAGCAATCGCCCGCACCACCCCAAGGTCATGGGTCACAAACAACACCGCCAGCCCCTCCCCCTGCAACCCCCGCAGCAACGCCAGAATCGATGCCTGCACAGACACATCCAGCGCCGAGGTGATCTCATCGCAAACCAACAACCGCGGCTCGCAGATCAGCGCACGGGCAATCGCCACGCGCTGCCGCTCGCCACCCGACAAACTCTGCGGGTACAGGCCTGCCACACGCGCCGGCAGCGACACCCGCGCCAGCACCGCCTCGACCCGGCGATGCGCCTCATCACCGCGTACACCAAAAAAATGCGCCAACGGCGCGCTGAGGGTTTGCGCGATCGTCTGGCATGGGTTCAAGGCCCGGTAAGGGTTCTGAAACACATACTGTATCTGGTGACGCAGCCGCGCATCACGCTGACGCGCCGAAAACGCCAACGGCTCGCCGCCATAGCGTAGTTGGCCCTGCACGTTCTCGCCCAACCCGGCGATGGCCCTGGCCAGGCTGGTCTTGCCCGAACCGGACTCGCCCACCAGCGCCAGGCACTCGCCTGGCGCCACCTGCAAAGACACATCGAACAGCACCTGGCGGTCGTACGCCACATCCAGCCCCTGGACCTCCAGCAACACACCTTCACCCGGCGCCGTGACCGACTCGACAGCGACGTCGCCACGGGGCAATACCTCACGGTGCGGCACCAGGCAGGCGACCTGATGACCCGCGTCGAGCGCCGACAGCGAAGGTTCTATCACCGCACACTCGGCACGCCGCCGGGCACAGCGCGGGGCGAAGGCACAGCCCGCAGGCCGCTGCCCCGGTGCCGGTGCGTGCCCGGCGATGGCTTGCAGCGGCTGACGCCGGGCAATGTCAGGGATCGCCGCGAGCAAGGCGCGGGTGTAGGGGTGCGCCGGGGCGCTGAACAACCTCTCGCGGCCCGTCACTTCAACCAGCCGGCCGGCATACATCACCATCACCCGGTCGACCAGGTCACGGACCACGGCCAGGTCGTGGGTCACGTACAGCGCCGCCACACCATGGCCTCGGCACAGGCGCTTGAGGGTGTCCAGCACATGCGCCTGGGTGCTGACGTCCAGCGCCGTGGTGGGCTCGTCGAGCACGATCAGCCTCGGCCGCAGCACAAACGCCAGTGCCAGCATCACCCGCTGCTGCTGCCCACCGGACAACTGGTGGGGGAAACGCCGCAGGAAGGCCGCATCATCCGGCAAGCCGACATCGACCAGGGTCTCCTGGATACGCTGCTGCACTGCATCGCCCGGCAATTTCGGCAAATGCGCCAGCACGGTTTCGCGCAGCAATGCGCCAATGCGCAGGGCCGGGTTCAGCGCGGTGGCCGGGTCCTGGGCGACGTAGCCGACCAACCCGCCGCGCGCCAGGCGCAGGGCCTCGCCCTCGAGTTCGAGCACCGCCTGCCCGGCCACCGCAATGTGCCCACCGGTAATCCGCGCACCCTGCCGCGCATGGCGCAACAAGGCGGTGGCCAGGGTGGTCTTGCCCGAACCGGACTCGCCCACCAGCCCAACGATTTCACCCGCTGCCAGGCTGAACGAGACATCGGCCAGCACATCCACCTGCCCGGCCAGCTCCACCCGCAGGTCACTGACCTGCAACACGTCGCTGGCAATCTTCACCGCCGCCGTCATGGCTGCTTCTCCCCGATACGTGCACTGACCCGGCCGATACCCTCGGCCAGGATATTGGTGCCATAGGCGAACACGGCAATCAGCAGTGCCGGCGCCAGCACCGCCAAGGGCTGGACCAGCAGGCCGGCCTGGTTCTCGTTGATCATCAGGCCCCAATCGGCCGCAGGCGGCGCTACGCCGTAGCCCAGGAAGCTCAAGCCCGAGAGCATGCCCACCGCCCAGGTCAACATGTTGCCGAAGTGCACCAGCAGCGGCGTAAGAATGTTCGGCAGGATTTCGTTGAACAGGATGCGCCAGCGGGAGTAGCCCATCATCTGCGCGGCCTCGACAAACTCCTGGCCTGCCACCGCCACCGCACTGCCACGCGCAAGGCGGATGACCCCGGGGGTGAAGGCGATGGCCACGGTCAGCACAATCAGCCACGGTGCACGGCCAAGCATCGACACGATCAGCAGCACCAGGATCAGGTCCGGGAAGGCCAACGAGACATCCGCCGCCCAGCTGATCGCCTGGTCCAGCCGACGGCGCGAGAACCCGGCCAACAGGCCCAGGCTACCCCCGACCAGCAACGCCAGGGTGACCGCCGCCACCGACATCCACAGCACCGACACGCCGCCGCTGAGCAGGCGTGACAGCAAGTCGTGGCCAAGAAAATCATGCCCCAACGGCGCACCGGCAGTCGGCGGGCCATACACCGGCCCGACCATGGCCGTGGGGGCATGGGGCGCGAGCCAGGGGCCAAGTACAGCCACCAGCACCACCCACGAGGTAATCACGGCGCCGCGCCGCACCTGCGGGTCGGCCAGCCAGCGTGCGTCAGTCATGAGTAGCCTCCTGGGCAGGTGTGCTGCGTGCGCGCCGCCACCAGGGGCGGATGCCGCGCCGGTTACGGCGGATCATCTTGACCCGGCGCGCGGTGCGCAATTTGGGGGTGAGCAGAACGGTGAGCAGATCCGCCAGCAGGTTGATCAGCACCACGGCCAGGGTGATGACCAGCACCACGCCCTGGATCATCGGCAAGTCGCGCATCTGGATCGCCGCATTGAGGGCGGTGCCGATACCGGGGTAGCTGAAGATCACCTCGGCCAGCAGCGCGCCGCCTACCAGCGTGCGCAGGGTCAGCGCCACGCCCTGGATCGCCGGGGTCAGGGCGTTGGGCAAGGTATGGCGCCAGACGATAAGCCGCTCCGGTATGCCGCGCAGGCGGGCGGCAACCACATAATCGGACTCCAGCGCCTCGATCATCGAGGCACGCACCATCCGCGTCAGGTACGGCAGCGCCGACAAACTCAGGGCAACCACCGGCAGCACCAGCGACGGCAGCTGCCGCCACAGGGGCAGTTGCGGGTCAAGGATCGACACCGCCGGTAGCCAACCCATGCCAGGCATGGAAAACAGCAGCACCAGGCCGACGGCCAGCAGAAAGCTCGGCGTGGCCTTCAACAGGATCAATGCCGACAAGCCCCAGCGGTCCAGCGGACGATCACGCCGCAAGGCCAGGCTCACGCCGAGGGTGAGTGCCAGCGGCACCACCAGCGCCAGCACGCCGGCCAGCAGTGCCAAGGTATGACCAAGACGACCGAACAGCAGCTGCGCCACGGGCACCTGTGAGTCCAGCGAAATACCCAGGTCACCGCGCAGCGCCGCGCCCATCCAACGCAGGTACTGGACCAGGATCGGCTGATCGAGGCCCAGTTGCTGCTGCAAGGTTAGGATGCTTTGCAGCGGCGCATCGGGGCCAAGAATGACCCGCGCCGGGTCCGAGGGCAGCGCCTGGGTGGCGATGAACACCACCAGGCTGATGACCCACGCGGTCAGCAGGCCGTAGCCCAGACGGCCTATGAACCAGGCCAGCCAGGCCGGCGTACGTGGGGAACGGTGAGCGTGATCAGGCATGGTTCAACCAGAGTTCATCGAAGCGCCAGGAGGCGAAAGTGGTCTGTTCCGGGGCAAGCCCACCCACCTTGGCGGACGCCGCATCGAGCACGTCGGAAAAGCCCCAGATCAACAGGCCGCCGCGTTCGTGCTGGATCACCTGGGCCTCGTGCACCAGCGCTTTACGCCGCTCAAGATCCGGTTGGGCCAGGGCCTGGTGGAACAGTTCGGTAAAGCGAGGGTCATGGAAGTTGCTGCGGTTGTAGATGGCCTGCGGGGCATCGTTGTGCAACGCCGAGGCGAGGAAGCCGCGGGCCGGCGTCGACCCCGGCGACAGCTGCCACTGCTCGCGCTGCGGGCCGTTGAATACCGAGCCATCGACCTGGTTGACCTTGACCTGAACGCCCGCCTTCTGTACTTGCTGGGCAAACACCAGGGCGGCATTCACGCCGGGGCCTGGCGTGGTGGTCAGCTCGACGCGCAAGTCGTCCTGCCCGGCCTGGCGCAGCAGCGAACGGGCCTGATCGAGGTCGTAGGGGCGCTGGGCGAGCGCATGGTTGTAGGTCGGGTCGTGGGGCGAATACAGGTCGTTGGCGATGCGGCCGAAGCCATTGAGCCCGCGCGCTACCAGTTCCTGGCGGTCGGCGAGCAGGCGGAACGCCTGGCGCACGCGCACATCCTGGAAGGGTGCCTTGGCCAGGTTCAGGTTGAAGCCGGTGAACGACGTGCTGGGCGAGGCGTACAGGCGCAGGCGCGGGTCGGCCTTGAGCAAGGCGCTGTGCTCGGCCTGCACCCCGCTGGCCACGTCCAATTGCCCGGCACGCAAGGCGGCGGCCCGCGAGACCTGGTCCTTGAATTCGATGATTTCCAGCTCATCGGCATAGGGGCGGTTGGGCTTGTAGTAGTTTTCGAAGCGGGTGTAGAGCGAGCGCTGCCCGGGGATGAAGCTTTTCAGCTTGTAAGGCCCCGCCCCGACCGGGTTGGTCACTGGGTGGTAGTCGGTGGGCACGATGCCGCCGAAGCTGATCAGCGTTTCATCCAGCGGGTAGAAACTCTGCCCGTGTTTGAAGCGGATCTCGAGGGTGCGAGGGTCGACTTTGCGCAGCGCCTGGCGGTCGATGGCACCGACCAGCCCGGCAAACGGCGACGCCAACTGCGGGTCGGTCAGGCGCAGGATCGAGAACAGCATGTCGTCGGCCGTGATGCTCTTGCCATGGTGGAACTCCAGCCCCGGCTTGATGCGGATGGTCCAGGCGCTGGCATCGGCATTCGGTTCGGCGAATTCGGCCAGGGCCAGGCGCGTGCTGACATCCGGGTTCCATTCCCAGAACTTGGCGTACAGCGCCCAGCCGCGGATGATCCCGCCGCCCACCGGTTTGTGAGCATCGAGGTTGCCGGCCTGGTCACCGTCGATGATGCCCACGCGCAAACGCCCACCGTGCACCGGCGTGGCCGCCAATGCGGCGGCGCCAGCCGTTGCCGCAGGCGCGCCGCCGTCGCAGCCGCTGAGCAGCCCGCCACCGAGCAGCAAGCCTCCCCCCACGGCCAGGCTGTTGCCGAGAAACACCCGGCGCGAAAACAGCTCACTCATCACCCTCTCCTTACGCCGGTTGCGCCACAGTCGGTTTGGCCTGGGCGCCGAGGCGCGGCACTTCGAAACCATGGTCCAGGTCGAGCAGCGGGAACAGCAGGTCTGCCACCCGGTGGGCTTCGTCGATCAGCGGGAAGCCCGACAGGATGAACGCCGAGGTGCCCTGGGCTTCGTATTCGCGGATCCGCGCGGCCACCTGTTCGGCGCTGCCAACCAGGTAGGTGCCGGCAGCCGGGCCCAGCAGGTTGAAACCGAACAGGCTGGGGCCCAGCCAGACGTTGGGGTGGATTTCCAGCTCACGGGCGGTGGGCAGGCGCCCGGCGCGAATGCTGTCAAGGTTGCGCTGGATGCGCGGGTCGTCGCTGACATAGCTGTCCAGGGTCTGCCCCGCCGGCAGCTGGCGCTCGATGGCCGCCCGGGCGGTGGCCAGCGAGGTGCGCTGCAGCAGCCGCTCGGCATGGGCCCAGGCTTCTTCTTCGGTCTCGCGCACGATGATTTGCAGGCGCGTGCCATAGGTCAGCTCGCGGCCGATTTTTGCGGCTTCTGCCGCCACCCGGCGGAACTTGTCGCCGAGTTTTTGCGGGGTATCGGCGAAGCTCAGGTAGACGTCGAGCAACTGCACCGAATGGGCTACGCCCGGCGCTGAAGTGCCTGCGCCCCACAGCGGGATGCCGGGTTTCTGCCTAGGGGGGTGCCAGCCGCCCAGCGGGTGGCTGGCCGCCGCTGGCGCACGTGGCGAGAGCTTGACGTAGCGCCCGTGGTAGCCCGCGGTTTCGCCGGCGTAGAAGCCCTGGAACGCGCGCCAGTATTCCAGGCTGAAGTCGTAGCGTTCATCGTGCGGGTAATGTACGCCCAGTGTGGCCAGGCCTGCGTCGTTGCCATTGACCACATTGAACAGCAGGCGGCCGTTGGAGAACTGGTCGAAAGTGAGTGCCCACTTGGCCAGTACCGCAGGTGACAGTTCGCCTGGGTGCTGGGCGACCAGGAAGCGCAGCCGCGATGTGGCATCGATCAGGGCGGCCGACACCGCGAGGCTTTCGTTGGGGCTGGAGCCGAGCAGCGAGCCGTAGAAGCCCAGGCGATCAGCCGCGATGGCCAGTTGCTTGAGGTGCTCGAAATCGGTGTTCCAGCGGCCTTCTGGCTCCCAGGGATAGGGGCCGTCGGGGGTGGTGAGGTACCAGAGAATTTTTACTGCCATGGGGCTGTTCCTTGAGCGGGTGAGTAGGCCTTGGGGGGCTGCTATGCAGCCCCAGCTATCGCATCAGCTACGCCGATCGATGCCTGGCACCAGCCCCAGTTCGGTTGCGCGCTCATACAACCCACTCATCTTCCACTGCTGGGTCAGCACCCCAGGGCCATAGGGCCGCGAGCCGCCCAGTGCATCAGCCAGCAACTGAATCTGCGCGCCCTCCTCCAGCAACAAGATGAACTCGGCCGTTGCCCGCAGCCCCTGCTTGCCCCACACGGTGGAGCCGCCGTTGGCTTCCAGAATGGCCAGGTTGAACGGGTTTTCGGCAATCTTGTCGAGGATGAAGTCCACCTCGGCCTGACGCCGGTCGATGTACACCGGCAACTCCCTGGCCAGCTGATAGCGCTGCACCGGCACATAGTGGAACGGCAAGGTGCGGTGGGTCTGGGCCCAGGCGCCGAGGTAAGGGCTGTGCACATGCGAGACCGTGGTGATGTCAGGGTGCGTGTGGAACAGTTTGGTGTAGCGGCCCAGGCCGCCTTTGCCCTTGCCGACGATGACGTTGCCAGAGAAGTCGGTCACGGTGGCCTGCAGCGGCTTGCGGTGGTTCCAGGGGCCGCCGTAGTTCACCGACACCAGCAGCTCTTCACCGGGCACGCGCTCGATGAAACCGACCGTGCCATTGGCGGTGATGGTGTTGGTCTCGCGGAACACGGTAAACGCAGCTTCGGCTTCAGCCACCACCTGGTCGATGAAGGCTTGCAGTTCGGCAGTGACGGGGCGTTCGTTGATCAGTACGGTCATGTTCAATCTCCGGGTGCTAGTGCAAGGTCAGGCGCGGCGCTGGGCCAGCAGTTCATGGGCAGCTTGCAGGGGCCGTGGGTCGACCCAGTCGGCGAGGCTGAAATCGGCTTCCAGGAAGCCATGCAGGTACAGAAAGTCTTTTTGCCTGCCGAGGAAGGCCAGGCGTTGCTCGGACAGGTCCGGCGCCAAGGTGGTGTGGAAGGCCCCGCGGTAGGCGTCGGCCACACCCTGGCTACCGGCGCGGGTTTCGTCTTCGAGGAAGCGGTTCAGTGCCTCGCGGTTGCCCGCGGCCCACTCGGCAGCGCGCAAGGTCTGGGCGAGGAAGCGCGCGACCAGGTCGAAATGGTTGTCGAGCAAGCTCTGGTGCACGGTGATCGGCCTGGGCGTACCGTTGTTGATGCGGTGGCGCGGGTCGGGCAGCAGGTCGAGGTCGACGCCCACCACCAGGCCCAGGCGCCGCGCCGCATCGGCAGCTGCCGCGCCCTTCACGTAGACGGCGTCGACTTCGCCGCGCACCAGGTAATCAAGGCCAGACCACAGGCGCTGCAGGCCCAGTTGCGGGGTAGCGGCGCTCGCCTGGTCGAGCAGCGCCACCTCCACCAGTTGCACGTCATCCAGCTGCAGGCCGGCCGAGGCCAGGGCGCCTTTGTAGCCCTGCAGGCTCATGGCGCGGGCAATGCTGCCGGGGCGGCTGTCGCCCCAGGCCGGCAGGGCCAGGCGCTTGCCGCGCAGGTCGGCGGCGCTGCGGATGCCTGCGTCGGGGCGCACCAGGATGGTCTGCCATTCTTCGATCCAGGTCAGGCCGATCAGCCGGCTTGGCGAACCGGCGGCACGGGCGGCCAGTGCCGGCACGTTACCGCCTTCGCGAAACAGCCCTGGCAGCTGGTGATCGTAATGGTGGTGGCCGAGCTGACGGGCCTCTTGCAGGGTCGAGACCGGCAAACCGTCACGGGCGAACTCTTCGTCCAGCCAGCCAAGCTTGTAGGCAATGCCCGAGGCGGTGGGCACAGGGCAGCGGGTGAACCAGATGCGGTCCAGGGCGGTAGGGTCGTCGGTTTGCGTTGCGGCAGTAGCACGTGTCATGGGGTGGCTCCTTGGGCGTCGTGAAAGCCCCATTGCAGCGTGCGTGCCAACCGCTGGAGGCCTTGATTTACGCGGAACTCGTAGTCGCTCGCAGGCCCTGGCTGCTGGGCACGGAGCAGGATTGCGGGCGGGCTGCTGCCAGACCAGCAGGGGCACTGCTGCTGGGGCAGCAAAAGCTGGCGAGGGCCACGTGGAATGGGGCCTGGCGAGGGGTGGCAAAGATATTGCTCAAGGGCATTTGACCGCGGTGTAGCCATTCGCGGGTAAACCGCCCCCACAGGGGCCGTGCACGCCCTGTGGGGCAGGTTTGCCCGCGCAGCAGGCGCACTGGCCCCTCAAGCAAACCGAGACCTTTCCATGAGCGCCATAGAACCCAGCCCCACCCACCGCTTGACCAGCGAGGCCGAAGCCATCGCTGCTGCCCGCGAGGTCGCCGCACAGATCGCGGTACTCGCCGCCGACCCGGCCAACAACGGCCAACTGCCGCGCCGCCAGGCCGAACTGCTGTCCAGCAGCGGCCTCACCGCCATTGGCGTACCGGCCGAATTCGGCGGCCTGGGTGCCTCGGTGCAAACCCTCGTCGAAACCGTGCGCCTGATCTCCATTGCCGATGGCGGCGTCGGCCAGTTGCTGCAGATTCACAACGTGATGCTGCGCGGCATTTTCACCGGCTACGCCAGCGAAGTACGTGACCGCCTGATCGCCGACGTGCTGGCCGGCAAGCGCTTTGGCAATGCCCTGGCCGAGGTCGGCGGCAAGAACAAGTTCGCCCTCAAGACCCGCGTCGAGCGCCGCGCCGATGGCAAGCTGGTGCTCAATGGCAGCAAGTTCTACTCCACCGGTTCTTACCTCGCCGACTGGATTTCGCTGACCGCCGCCAGCGAGGACGGCGGCGTTGGTGTCCTGCTGCACCGCGACACTCCCGGGCTGACCCTGGTCGACGACTGGCAGGCCTTCGGCCAGCAGAACTCGGTCAGCGGCACGGTGAACTTCGACGATATCGTGCTCGACGAGCGCTATCTGTCGCGGCGCAGCGGCCCGATGAAGCGCACCGGCCTGACCTTCCCGCAGATTCTCCACGCGGCCATCGACACCGGCATCGCGGCCGGCGCGCTGCAGGCGGGCGTCGACTACCTGCGCGAGCATGCGCGGGCCTGGGTGGAAAGTGGCGTCGAGCGCGCCAGCGACGAGCCGCATGTCATTCGCCAGATAGGCGAGTACGCGGTGGCCCTGCGCGGGGCCGAGTCAGTGCTGCGTGATGCTGCGCGGGTGTTCGACGCGCATGAGCGTGACCCGGAGGACAAGGCCCTGCAGGACGAGCTGATTCTCTCGGTGGCGACTGCCCGTGCGCATTCCGATGGCGCGTCGCTGAAGATCGCCAGCGACCTGTTTTCGCTGCTGGGGGCCAGCGCTTCGTTGAGCAAGTGGAACCTTGACCGATTCTGGCGAAACGCGCGGGTGCATACCACCCATGACCCGATTCGCTGGCGGCTGCATAACGTGGGTAACTATTACCTCAATGGTGCCGATCCGGGGGAGTACACCGCTGTGCTCAATGCCAAGGAAGCGCAGGGCGCGACGCGCCGTTGAGCTTTTGAACCCGGGGGGGGCGCTTTGCGCCCCCATCGCGACGCAAGGCCGCTCCTACAGGGGCCGTGTCGCTTTTGATCGAGCCTTTTCATGAACCATCCGCTTCTTCGTGCCTTGGCCATTTATCGTGAAATGCCCTGGCGCTTTGCGCTTGTCACCACGTTGTACATCGCTGGCAACCTTGGCCTGGTCTGGCAGCAATGGCTGATCGGCCACGCCGTGGACGATGTCAGCGCCGGCCGTGCCGTGGTGCGCCTGGCTGATGGCGGCCTGGACGCCGCCGTGGCCTGGCACTGGCTGTGGCTGCTGCTGGCCATCGCGCTGGGCCGTGGCCTGCTGCAGTACGCGGCAGCGGTGCTGTCGCTGGTGCTCAGCCAGGCCCTGCTGACGCGCCTGCGTGAACGTATCCTGACCCAGGTGCAGCGCCTGCACCTGGGCTACCACTGGCGCCACGGCATGGGTGAGTTGGTAACCCGCACCACCCGCGACGCCGACAAGGTGCGTGATGCGCTGATCACCTTCTGGCGGCAGATCATCGAAACACCCCTGGTGGTGATGGCGGCCGTGGGGCTGCTGAGTGGGTACGACCCGCTGCTCGGCCTGGTGCCACTGTTGCTGACCGGGGCCGGGCTGTGGCTGTTCGTCGTGCAGACCGATCGCCTGGTCAGCCTTGACCGAGCGGTAGGCGCCGCCTACGACCAGGTCAGCCAGGACCTGGCCGAAGGCATCGGTGGTGTACGGGTGATCAAGGCATTCGGTCTGGAGGGCCAGCGCATCGAGCGTTTCGCCAGCCAAGTGAACGTGTTCACCGGCCACGCACGGGCAGCCCTGGCCTACGCCAGCTCGCGCATTCCGCTGCCACAGGCGGTGGTGGCACTGGGGCATGTGTGGATCCTGGTGTACGGCGCCCATTGTGTGGCAGCGGGTACGCTGGGCATCGGCGAGCTGGTCACCTCGCTGCTAGTGGCCACCACGCTGGTGTTCCGTATCGAAGGCATCGGCCGGGTCATGCAGACCTTCGCCGACGCCCGTGCCAGTGCCGAACGTATCTGGCAGTTGCTGGACGAGCGCCCGGCGATCGTCGGCGGCCAAGCCACCCTGCCCCCGGGGCCGCTGGGGCTGAAACTGGCCCAGGTACGGGTCGGTGCGCCAGCGGGTGAGCGCGACATCCTGCATGACTGTTCGCTGACCCTGCAGCCCGGCGAGGTGGTGGCACTGGTCGGCGCCACGGGCACCGGCAAGAGCCTGCTGGCCAGCCTGCTGCCGCGCCTGGCCGACGTGCAGGGCGGCGCTGTGCTGGTCGGCAGTGACGCTGCAGGTTGGCACGATGTGCGTGAGCTCGACCTGGCCGCCTTGCGGCGGCGCGTGCAGGTACTGCCTCAAGAAAGCTTTCTGTTCTCCGACAGCCTGGCCGCCAACCTGCGCCTGGCGGCCCCGCAAGCCAGCCCTGTACAACTGCGCGAAGGGCTGCGCCTGGCGGCGGCAGAGGACGTACTCGAACGCCTGCCCCACGGCCTCGACACCCCGCTGGGCGACCGCGGCGTGACCCTCTCCGGCGGCCAGCGCCAGCGCCTGTGCCTGGCCCGGGCACTGCTCGGCGCGCCCGACATCCTCTGCCTGGACGACGCCACCAGCGCGCTGGACGCCCTGGGCGAGCGCCAGGTGCTGCACAACATCCGCCGCCTGCGCGGCAGCACAGGCCAGGGGCCGACCTTGCTGCTGATCACTAGCCGCCTTTCGACCCTGCTGTTGGCCGACCGCGTGCTGATGCTGGAAAACGGCCACATCAGCGCCAGTGGCAGCCATGCCGAGCTGAGCGCGAACAATGCCCACTACCGCGACCTGCTGGGGATCGACCATGACTGATACGCGCAACAAGACCCCCAGCGACATCGAGATCGAACAACATCTGGCGCGCCAGGCCTTGGACCGTGGCATGTTGCACCGCCTGCTACCACTGCTGCGGCCGATTCGCCGGCAGATCCTGGTAGTGATCGGCATCGAACTGCTGCTGGTGTTCACGGTGTTTCTGCGGCCCTGGTTCGTGCGCGAGCTGCTCGACAAGGGCCTGGTACCCAGCGCCGATCACTGGTTGCTGGACGAACGCCTGGTGCTGTGGCTGGGCTTGGGTCTGGCGGCCAGCTGGCTGGGGCGCTTCCTGCTGGCGGGGGTGTCGCAGTTCATTGCCGGGCGGGCGGCGATCCGCGTGCTCAACGACCTGCGGGTGAAGGTATTCGCCCATGTGCAGGCGCTGTCGGTGAGCTACTTCGACCAGACGCGCGCCGGGCGCATCATCTCGCGCGCCGATCGTGATGTGGATGCTCTGGAGCCGCTGCTGGTGCAAGGCCCGCCGGAGCTGCTCGGTGCCCTGCTGCGCTGCGGCCTGGCAGCGGTGATGCTGTGGCGTATCGAGCCAAGCTTCTTCTACAGCCTGGCCGCCACGGTGCCGCTGCTGGCCCTGGCTACCTGGCGTTTCAAACGGGTTTCGCAACGCAACTGGGCCAAGGTCGCCGAACAGCGCAGCCGTTTCACCGCCCACTTGGTCGAGAGCGTGAGCGGGGTGAGGTTGATTCAGCAGTGCGGCCAGGAACAGACCAACCAGGCGCGCTACCGGCGCCTGCTGGAGGACTTCAACCAGGCCCTGATACACGGCAGCCTGCGCGCCGGCTGGTTTGCGCCGTTCACCGCACTGCTGAGCACGGCCGGCATGGCGGTGTTGCTGCTGGTCGGCGGCCATGGCCTGGCAGAAGGCAAGGTCAGCGTCGGCCAGGTGGCCGAGAGCCTGTTCTATGTGTTCCTGTTCCTGGGGCCGCTGCAAGAGCTGTCGGACCTGTTCGAACGCTACGCCACCGGCAGTGCCTCGGCGCAGCGGATCTTCCTGCTGCTGGACACCCGGCCACAGGTCCTTGACCCCCCCTCGCCCCGCCCGCTGGCCAGGGCACGCGGCCAGGTGGACTTCGAACACGTGGGTTTTGCCTATGCGCCGAACAGCCCGCGCCCGGTGATCGACGGGCTCGACCTGCATATCCGCGCCGGCGAAGTCCTGGCCATCGTCGGCCCGTCCGGGCATGGCAAGAGCACCCTGGTGCAGTTGCTGACGCGGTTCTACGAGGTGCAAAGCGGCGCCGTGAAACTGGACGGCATCGACTTGCGCGAACTGGCCCAGCATGACCTGCGTCGCAACGTCGGTGTGGTATTGCAGGACAACGTGCTGTTCAGCGGCAGCATCCTCGACAACCTGCGCCTTGCCGCCCCCGGTGCCGACGCTGCACGGCTGGTAGCGGCAGCCCGCGAGCTGGGGGCCGACGAGGTGCTCGAACGGCTGCCCCAGGGTTACCACACCGAAGTCGGCCCGCTGGGCGCGCACCTCAGCCACGGCCAGCGCCAGCTGGTGTGCCTGGTGCGCGCCTACCTGGCCGACCCGGCGGTGCTGGTGCTGGACGAAGCCACTTCAGCGGTGGATGTGCATACCGAACGGCGCATCCAGCAAGCCCTGCGCCGGCTGTGCCAGGGCCGCACAGCGATCATCATTGCCCATCGGTTGGCGACCATCCGCGATGCCGACCGTATTGCCGTGGTCCGGCATGGGCAGGTGGTGGAGCACGGCGTGCATGCTGAGCTGATGGAGCGTGGGGGGGCTTATGCGGCGCTGTATGAGGCGTATTTGCGCAGTGCCGGGGAGGTTGTTGCAGGGGCGCTGGTGTGATGTAGCGGCTGGCATGCCTTGGGATTTTTAGCGCCTGGGAGATCGAGCGCCGCCCGCGCGGCGCTTCGCGGCGCAAGGCCGCTCCCACATTTGTTTCGGGCCAGTGAGTCCTGTTATATAGGCGCGCGCCCCCTTGTCTGTACGACGCTATATCGAGGCGGGCGCCAAGGGGCCGCGCGCCAATGCTTCAGGCATAACTGGCCCGAAACAAATGTGGGAGCGGCCTTGCGCCGCGAAGCGCCGCGCGGGCGGCGCTCGATCTCCCAGGCGCTAAAAATCCAAAGCCATGCGACCTGGCTTCCCCATGACCTCAAATGCCCCTGCACTTCGCAGGCTCTCTCATGCTGCTCCCCCAGCATCCACTGCTTACCGATTGCTGCCACAGCAGCACCCGGCCCTCTGCCCTCTGCGCAAACCCCTGCCCCATAAGGCTGCCGCCGTGCATGGCACAGCGGTTGCACCTGCCTATCCATCCGCACAACCGCCCCCTTCAGGAGCCCCCATGACCACCGAATTCTTCTGGCGCCTGCCCCTGGGCACCGATGGCCCGCAGTTGTCCACCGACCGCCATAACCGCGGCAACCCCCACCACCGCCCCGGCAACATCGCCCCCGGTCGCCTGCCCAATGGCGACAGCGATGGTTTCACCTACATCGACTACATCGCCCAGGTGGCCAAGGCCGCTGAACTGGCGGGCTTCGAGGGGGCCTTGCTGCCCACCGGCCCCGAGCCGTGGATCGCCGCCGCCGCGCTGGCCCGCGAAACCCGCCGCATACGCTTTCTGATCGCGTTCCAGGCCACCTGGACCCTCCCCGCCTATGCCGCGCAACAGGCCGCCATCCTGCAGAACCTGAGCGGCGGCAGGCTGGACTGGAACATCATCACCGGCGGCAACCCGGCCAGCCAGCGGGCCAACGGCGACTTCCTCGAACACGACCTGCGCTACAAGCGCACCGGCGAATTCCTCGATGTGATCCAGGGCCTGTGGCAGCAGGACACGTTCTCCTACGAAGGCGACATCTATCGCCTGGAACACGGCAGCCTGCCAGCGGGCCTGCAACACGAACGCAAGCCGGGTGTGTACTTCTCCGGGTTTTCCGATGCCGCGCTGGAGGTGGCTGCACGCCACGCCGATGTGTACCTGAACTGGGCGGAGCCGATCGACAAGCTCAAACCCCATATCGAGCGGGTCAGCGAGCTGGCCGACAAACAAGGGCGCACGGTGCGCTTCGGCCTGCGCGTCGACCTGTTCGCCCGCGAGACCGAAGAGCAGGCCTGGCGTGAACTGCGCCAGCAGTTCGAGCGCCTGGAAGGCAAGGCCAGCGCCTCTGCCAAGGGCTTCGTCAGCGGCTCCGACTCGGTCGGCGGCGCGCGCCAGGCGGCCTACCACCAACACCTGCAAGGGTTCGACGAGTTGGTCCTGGCACGCAACCTGTGGGCCGGTTTCGCCAAGGCCAAACCCGGCCCGACCGTGGGCCTGGTGGGTAGCCACCAGCACATCGCCGAGCGCCTGGCCGAATACCGTGATGCCGGTTTCAGCACCTTCATCCTGGCCGCCAACCCGCACCTGGAAGAGGCCTTGCGCATTGGCCAGGAAGTGCTGCCGCTGGTACAGCAGGCTGCGGCCACCACCCCCTTGAAGGCCAACGCCTGAAGCCGACCGGAGCAAGCACATGAGCAACCCCCTCGACACCCTGTGGTATACCCGCTGCCCAGTACCCACCGGCCTGGGCATCGCCGTGCAGCAAGGCTGGCTGCAGGACGACCTGGCCAGCCTCGGCACCCAGGTGCAGTCGCTGCGCGAGGCCGACCAGCAGGCGGTGCGCGAATCGCACTTCGACCACAGCCTGCGCAACTCGGTGCGCCACGGTGGCAGCATTCCGGCGATCTGGGCCCGTGCCCAAGGGCGGGACACACGCGTGATCGGGCTGTCCTGGGCCGATGAGGCGCAGTTGATCCTGACCCGCCCAGACAGTGGCATCCACACGGTCAAAGACCTCAAGGGGCGCCGCTTCGGCCTGCCCGACTGGGCCTCGGCGCAGATCGACTTCACCCGCGCCCAGGCCTTGCGTGGGCTGGAAAACGCCCTGAAGCTCGAAGGCCTGCAAGTGGGCGACGTGGCGTTGGTCAACTACCACTACGACGGCACCTTCAGCGACCGCCCGGTGCGCAATGTGGCCGGTACACCGGTATCCAGCAGCCAAAGCGAAGGCCGCAACCTGGAGCTGGCCGGGCTGCTGCGCGGCGAGGTCGATGCCATCTTCCTCAAGGGCGCCAGCGCCGTGCAACTGGCCCATGCCTTTGCCTTGCACACGGTGATCGACACCGGCAGCCACCCCGACCCGCTGATCCGCAGCAACAACGGCACGCCGCGTACCTTGGCGGTGGACAGCCACCTGCTGGCGCAGCACCCGCAGGTGGTGCGCACCTTGCTGTCGTCAGTACTGCGCGCCGAGCGCTGGGCCCATCAGCACCCCGACGAAACCCGCCGCTACCTGGCCCGGGAAACCAACAGCAGCGAATACTGGGTCACGGTCGCTTACGGCGCCGATGCCCACTTGCGCCTGAGCACCCGGCTGGAGGAGCAGGCCATCGACGCCCTGCAAGATTTTGTCGAATTTCTCAAACGCTGGCGCTTCATCCCGAACCGTTTCGAGGTACGCGACTGGATCGACCGCCAACCGCTGGACCACTTGCTGGCACCCACCCCCCTGGACAGGAAGCCCATTACCCCATGACCAAGCCACTGGAAACTCTCTGGTACACCCACAGCCCTGTGCCCACCGGGCTCGGCATTGCCGTGCAATCCGGGCGCCTGGCCGAAGCTTTTGCGCCGTTCGGCACCAACATCCAGTCGTTACGCGAGTCCAGCGAACGGGAGGTGCGCGAAGCCCACTACGACCATCACCTGCAGAACTCCGTGCGCCACGGTGGCAACATCCCGGCGATCTGGGCCTATGCCAGCGGGGTCGAAACCCGGGTGCTGGGGCTGTCGTGGAGCGACGAGGTGCAGCTGATTCTGACCACCGAAGAAAGCGGTGTGCGCAGTATCCGCGACCTGAAAAACCGCCGCTTCGGCCTGCCCAAGTGGGCCAACGTGCAGATCGACTTCACCCGCGCGCAGGCCCTGCGCGGGCTGGAGAACGCGCTCAAGCTCGAAGGCCTGAGCGTGGCTGATGTCGAACGGGTCGACTACCCCTACGGCGGCACCTACAGCGACGATGCCAAGCAGCACCTGTACGGCGCCGAAGTGAGCCTGGACACCAGCCGCTTCAGCCGGCGCAACAATGAGCTGATCGGCCTGCTGCGCGGCGACATCGACGCGATCTTCCTCAAGGGCGCCCACGCGGTACACCTGGCCCACGAGTTCGGCCTGCGGGTGGTGGTCGACACCGGCAGCCACCCCGACCCGTTGATCCGCAGCAACAACGGTACGCCGCGCACCTTGACCGTGGACAGGCACCTGCTGGAAGAGCACTTCGATGCCAGCCGCACACTGGTCGACACCGTGCTGCGCACCGAGCAGTGGGCCTGGGCCAACCCGGAGGAGACCCGGCGTTTTCTGGCGCGCGAACTGAACACCAGCGAGTACTGGGTAGCGGCAGCTTACGGTGATGATGCCCACCGGCGCTTGCGCACGACGCTGGATGGGCGTTCGATCGACGCGTTGCAGGACTTTACCGAGTTCTTGTTCAGGTGGGGGTTCATACCGCGCCGGTTCGACGTGCGCGAATGGATCGACTTCAGGGTATTGGAGAGTGTGATCGGCTCGACTTCGCGGTTGGCGGTGTGATTGCAGGGGGGCCGCTTGGCTGCCCCAGCATTCCTGATGAGCAGCTGCTGCCCCAGCAGCACCCGCCAAGCACCCCACTGCTGCCAGATCGGCAACAACCTACAAATCAAATCAAATAACCTATATAAATCAATAATTTATCAACCTGGCACAGTCCCTGCTCTAGCTCTCCCCAACAACGCTTTACATACGGGGAGATTCACCATGCACCAGCGCCATCCACTAGCCCGCCAGATCAGCCTTGCACTGCTGCTGGCCAGCACCGGCGGCCAAGCCGTCGCCGCCGGCGAAGACACCAAGGCCGAGCCAGCCCTGGAAACCGTCACCGTCACCGCCCAGCATCGCGAGCAGACCCTGCAGGAAGTGCCCGTCGCCGTGTCGGCGATCAAGGGCACCAGCATCACCGCCGATGGCGTGCGCTCGATGGGCGACATCACCACCTTCGTGCCCAACGCCTCGGCCAAGAACCCCGACGGCGATGGCCGCCCGCGCTGGTACATCCGCGGCCTGGGCACCGGTGATACCGGTGCGGCGACGGTCTTCCCGGTGGGCATCTACGCCGACGACGTCTACCTCAATGCACCGATCGCCGGGGGCGGCCCCCTGTTCGACCTTGAACGCATCGAGATCCTGCGCGGGCCGCAGGGCACCTTGTATGGCAAGAACACCACCGCCGGTGCGGTCAATGTCATCTCGAAAAAGCCGGCCTTCGACACCGACGGCTACGGTACCGTCGGCTTCGGCAGCAAGAACGAGCGCATCGTCACCGGTGCCATCGGTGGCGCGCTGGTGGACGAAAAGCTGGCCGGGCGGGTATCGCTGTATTCCGAAGAACGCGATGGCTTCCAGAACAACGATTTCGACGGCAACACCTATGGCGACGTGAACAAAAAGGCGATCCGCCTGCAGTTCCTGGCCCAGCTCAACCCCAACCTGGACGCCCTGCTCAAGCTGCACAGCCGCCAGTTCAAGGGCGACGGCAGCAACGGCTCGCTGCCGGTGGGCCGTTATTACAACGTCGGCTACGAGCGCCCCAATGGCCGCGATATCGCGCTCAACGTCAACGAGGACTACCGCCTCGACCACGACGGCGCGTCGTTGACCTTCAACTGGTACCTGGGCGATTACACCCTGACCTCGATCAGTGCCTACGACTACATCCGCAACCGCTCCACCAGCGACGCCGACTACACCCCCTATGAAGTCAACGGCGCGGCAATCACCGACAACAGCTACCGCCAGTGGTCCCAGGAGCTGCGCCTGGCATCGCCGGAAGACCGCCCGCTGCACTGGCTGGCGGGCGCCCACTACTTCCATGAAGACCTGGACAGCTCGGCCCAGCGCATCGTCACCCCAGGCCCGACGCCCAACGGCACCGGCTCGAACCAGGTTGGCACCACTGCGTTGCGCGACCTGGGCTATGACCACCGCACCGACAGCTACGCGCTGTTCGGCAACCTGACCTACGACTTCACCGATGATTTCAGCGTCACCGGCGGCCTGCGCTGGACCCAGGAGAAGAAGGACATCGACCTGGACCTGGTGCAACTGACCCGCGCCACGGCCAACGGCCCGCTGATCCCGCTGGGCGGCGTGGGCAGCAACGGCAACCGCCAGGAAGACAAGACCTGGGAAGCCTGGACCTACGACCTGACCCCCGAGTACCGCATCAACGACAACCTGCGGGTGTTCTTCCGCTACGCCCATGGCTTCCGCTCCGGCGGCTTCAACACCGGGCTGTCGACCAGCCTTGCGCAGTTGACCACGGTCGACCCGGAAGAACTGGATGCCTACGAGCTTGGCCTGAAGTCCGAGTGGTTCGACCGCCGCCTGACGGTCAACGCCAACGTCTTCTACTACGACTACTCGGACATCCAGGTGAACCTGCTGACGGTCAACAATGGTGTACTCACCACCGCCTTGACCAACGGTGCCAAAGGTACGGTCAAAGGTGCCGAGCTTGAGATCGAAGGCCAACCGACCGACCGCCTGCACCTGCGCGCGGCGGTGTCGTTCCTCGACACCGAGTACACCGACTTCAAGAACACCAACCCCACCACGGGCGCGGTGACCGGTGACTACAGCGGCAACAGTTTCGTGCGCTCGCCACGCAACGTGGTGTCGCTGGGTGCCGACTACACCATACCGCTTCAGGTCGGCGGCAAGCTGGTGGCCGGCGGCGACGTGAGTTTCCGCGACAAGGAATACTTCCTCGCCGACCGCCAGAGCAGTGCCGACGAGACCCTCAGCCAGCCGCACTACACCCTGGCCAACGCCCGCCTGACCTGGTTCAGCCCTGATGACAAGTTGAGCGTGAGCGGCTTCGTCAACAACCTCACCGACCGCCGCTACCAGGTGCATGGCCGGCCCAACGGCACTGCCGGGCAGTACGTGATCACCTACGGCGACCCGCGCACGGTCGGGCTGAGTGTCACCAGCCGGTTCTGATTTTTCTCACAAAGGGGCCGCTGCGCGGCCCATCGCGACGCAAGGCAACAACGCCTACTAAGGATTATTCCCATGCCCCACTACACCCCCTTGGCCAGCGCCATCGCCCTGGCCATCGGCAGCCTTGCCGTGCCCGCATTCGCCGCCGAACCCGCCGCCAACCTCGACACCGTGGTCGTGGTCGGCACCCACCGCAGCGACGTCACTGCCCTGCAGAGCGCCGCGCCGGTCGACGTCCTCAGCGGCGAGAAACTGCAGGAAACCGGCGCCAGCGACCTGTCTGCCGCGCTCACCGCCTTATCACCGTCGTTCAGCTTCCCGCAGTCGCCACAGGGCGCATTCGCCGGTTCCATCGCCCAGGGCGCCTCGTTGCGCGGCCTGGCCTCCGACCAGGTGCTGGTACTGGTCAACGGCAAACGCCGCCACACCAGCGCCAACGTCACCCGTCAGGGCCTGGTCAACGCCCGCGGTGCCGCAGCGGTGGACCTCAGCCTGATCCCGCTGTCAGCCATCGAACGGGTGGAGATCCTGCGCGATGGCGCTGCTGCCCAGTATGGTTCGGACGCCATCGCCGGGGTGATCAACATCGTGCTCAAGGCGCGCGATGAAGGCGGCAACGCCGGCTACCGCTTCGGCGGCTACAACAAGGGCGACGGCCTGCAGCGCAAGCTCAGCGGCTGGAAAGGCTTTGCCCTGCCCAACGACGGCTTCCTGACCCTGGCCTTCGACGCCGGCAGCCAGGACCCGGCCAGCGATACCCGTGACGACAACCGCTTGTTCTACCCCGGCTCGACCAGCATCGACACCCCGCGCGAGCAGAACAACCGCTACCGCAACTGGCGCTGGGGCTCGGGCAACGTTTCCGACCAGTACAACTTCACCGCCAACGCCGAGATGGGCCTCACCGAGGGCCTCAGCGCCTACGGCTTCGCCACCTACGCGCACAAGAACACCGATGCCGAGAACTTCTTCGACCCGCCCACCACCCTGCGCAACAACTATGGCAGCGTGGCCCTGGCGCGCTACCCCGACGGCCGTCTGCCGGTGACCCGTTATGGCCTGGAAGACTACGCCGTCACCGGCGGCCTGCGCTTCGAAGACGAAACCCTGGGCCACTTCGACCTGGCGCTGAACTACGGCAATAACCGCGTCGACTCTACCGACCGCGACGCGATCAACCCCAGCTGGGGCAACGCCAGCCCATCGACGATCTACACCGGCCGCCGCGAGGCCGACCAGACCAACCTGACCCTGGACTGGACCCGCGACTTCGCCAACGACTGGCTGTTCAAGCCGCTGACCGTTTCGGCAGGGCTGGCCTGGCGCCAGGAAAACTACGACCTGACGGCAGGTGATGCAGCCGGCTGGTCCAACGGGCCGCTGTTCAACACCCTGGACCCAGTCTCTGGCCGACGGATTCCGGGCTATTACTCAGGCATCACCCAGGTCGATGCCGTGTCGCTCGACCGCCGGGTGATCGGTGCCTACTTCGATGTCGAAGCCCAGCTGACCGAGAAATTCCAGGCTGGCGTCGCGGTGCGCAGCGAGCATTATTCGGACTTTGGCGACACCACCAACGGCAAGCTGTCGCTGCGCTACGATTTCACCCCGCAAATCGCCGCACGGGCCAGCGCCAGCACCGGCTACCGCGCACCGTCGCTGGTGCAGAGCGGGCTGTCGTCGTTCAGTGTGCAGGTGGTCGAGCAGCCGCCGGGCAGTGGCAACTGGGTCGAGGTGCAACAACGCACCCTGCGCGCCGACAGCCCGGAGGCAGCGCTGCTGGGCGGCAAGTCGCTCAAGCCCGAGGAGTCGACCAACTTCTCCGTAGGCTTGGTCTGGCGCCCGCTGCCGAATGCCTCGGTCACGCTCGATGCCTACCGCATCGACATCGACAACCGCATCACCCTGTCCGACCAGTTGCCGGCCTCGGTGGTCGGCCCGATCTTCGCGGGTACGCCCTACGCCAACATCCAGAGCGCAGCGTTCTACAGCAACATCGCCGACACCCGCACCGACGGGTTCGAACTGGCCGGCCGCTACCAACTGGACGTGGGCCGCTGGGGGCGCCTGGACTTCAATGGCGGCTATGCACGCAACAATACCCGCATCACCGGGCTGGACGATGTTGGCAGCATCCCCGGCAACCAGATCATCGGCCGCAACACCCAGGGCCTGATCGAGGACGGTACGCCCAAAGACAAGCTGACCTTGAGCGCCAACTGGCTGTACGACGGCTGGAGCGTCACCGTGGCGCAGCGACGCTATGGCGAGTGGCAGAGCCGCAACGCCGCCAACCCGACGCTGGACCAGACCTTCGGCGCGCAATGGGTGACCGACCTGGATGTGTCGTACCGCTTTGACCTGGGCCTGACCTTGTCGGCGGGCGCGATCAACCTGTTCGACAGCCACCCGGACAAGCTGGAAGGCGCGCAGCTGTATGGGGTGCCGAAGTATTCCATCACCAGCCCCGAGGGCGCACAGGGGGCGTTCTACTACACAAGCGTCAGTTACGACTTCTGATCCTTGTGGGCGCGGGTTCACCCGCGAAGACCCCATGTTGCTGGCAGCCTGCTGCTGGAGCAGCAGCCCTGTGCTGCTCCAGCATCACCCCTTCCTCAGCCGCCGTATTTCCGGGCCCCGGCCGCCTGGCACAGCTCTTGCGATAGCCCTTTCCATCGTCTGCTCCCCCCAAGGCCTGCCATGCGCTTGCTCTCGCTCCTCTCCTGGTTGATTTCCCCCGTGGCCCTGCTCGCCCTCTGGGCCCTGCTGGCCAACGCCGGGCTGTTCCCTGCCAACCTGCTTATCCCGCCGCTGGAGGTCTGGCACAGCTTCACCGACCTGCTGGCCACCGGCGAACTGCAGGAGCACCTCACTGGCAGCCTCTCGCGCCTGGCCTTGGGCTTTGTCGTCGGTGCGCTGGCGGGCCTGGCATTCGGCACCGCCCTGGCCTTGTCAAAAACCGTGGAGGCCTACTGCGCGCCGCTGTTTCACACCCTCCGGCAAATCCCCAGCATCGCCCTGATCCCGATGTTCGTGCTGCTGTTCGGCGTCGATGAAACCTTCAAGATCGTCATCGTCGCCAAGACCGCGTTCTTCCCCGTGGCCCTGGCCACCTGTGAAGGGGTGCGCGCCATCCCGCGCAGCCACTTTGAAGTCGCAGCGGTGTACCGCCTGCACTGGACCACGCTGGTCGGCCTTATCGCCCTGCCCGCTGCCGTGCCCGCGATCGTCACCGGCGTGCGCGTGGCCCTGACCCGCGCCTGGGTGGTGCTGGTGGCGTGCGAGCTGCTGGCTGCAGACAGTGGGCTGGGGCAGATGATCGAAATGGGCCGGCAGATGCTGCGTATCGATGTGGTGATGGTCGGGGTGGTGATCACCGGGGTGATTGGTTTTACCCTGGACTTCGGCCTGCGTCGCGTCGAGCGACGGTTTACCCGCTGGCAGAGCCGCTAAGGAGTTGCTGATGAACCTGAAGAGTCTTCGTGGCCTGGTGCTGCCATTGCTGCTGCTCGTAGCGTGGGAGTATGCCTCGCGCCAGGACGCCGCTGGCGCCTATGCCTTTGTGCCGCTGGCCCAGGTGGGTGCGGCCTGGGTCGAGTTGCTGGGCAGCGGCGAGCTGCTGGTCAACCTGTGGGCGAGCCTGCTGCGAACCTGCACAGGCCTGGCGCTGGGCATTGTCGGTGGCATCGGCTTGGGGGCGCTGATGGCCCTGTCGGCACCGGCCAACCGCCTGATCGCGCCGCTGTTCCACGCCCTGCGCCAGGTACCGATGCTGGGCTGGATCCCGTTGATCGCCTTGTGCTTTGGCAACGGCGAAAGTGCCAAGCTGCTCATCGTCAGCCTGGCGGCGTTGTACCCGATGGTGCTCAACACCTTCGAAAGCCTGCGCCAGGTCGAGGGCCAGCACCGCGAAGCGGCCCGGGTGCTGATGCTCAGCCGCGCACAGCAGTTGCGCCTGATCCTGTTGCCCGCCGCCTTGCCGGGCATCGCCGCCGGCGTCTTGCAGGCGCTGGCGTTCGCCTGGGTGACCTCGGTGGGCAGCGAGCTGTTCCTGTCCTCGGGGGCAGGCCTTGGCAGCCTGATGATGAACGCCGAGGCCGGCGCACGCATGGAGATCATTGTGGTCTGCGTGCTGTGCATCGGCCTGTGCGGCTACCTGATGTCCTGGCTCTGCACCCTCCTCTCCCGCCGCCTGCTGCGCTGGCGCCCGACCCGTTGAAAGGCCCGATCATGAACGCCATCGCCCACGCTTTACCCACCACCGCCACCCACGGCGCACTGAGCATTCGCGGCCTGAGCAAAAGCTACGCGCTCAAGGGCAAGCCGATGCAGGTGCTCAAGGACATCGAGCTGAACATCCAGCCCGGCGAATTCGTCAGCATTGTCGGCGCCAGTGGCTGTGGCAAGTCCACCTTGCTGCGGCTGATCGTCGGCCTCGACCAAGCCTACCAGGGGCAGATCCTGCTCGACCAGCAGCCCGTCCATGGGCCGGGCCTGGAACGCGGCATCGTGTTCCAGGACCACCGCCTGTTCCCGTGGATGACCCTGCAGCAGAACATCGCCCTGGCCTTGAAGAACCACACCATGCCGGCGACACACAAGGACCGCCTGGTAGCTGAGCATATCGCCCTGGTAGGCCTGAGCGGTTACGAACAGGCCTACCCGCACCAGCTATCCGGCGGCATGGCCCAGCGCGCGGCCATTGCCCGGGCGCTGGTGAACAAACCCAAGGTGCTGCTGCTGGACGAGCCGCTGGGCGCCCTGGATGCCCTGACCCGGGTAAGGTTGCAGCAGGAGTTGCAACGCATCTGGGTGCAGGAGCGCTGCACCGTGATCATGGTCACCCATGACATCGAGGAAGCGCTTTACCTGGGCGACCGGGTGATCGTGATGGATGCCCACCCGGGCAGAATCCGCGAAGACCTGCGCATCGACCTGCCGCACCCGCGCGAACGTGACAGTACCGTGTTGCAGGCTTACAAGCAGCGGCTGCTGGGTGAGCTGGTGGGGCATTGAGCTGCATTCGAGCGTGCCTGTGCTACTGTGCTGCGACACCCTCAAGGAGCCCGCCACATGGACGTACGCTGCACCTCGATCGAGGACGTTCGCTCGCGCATCGATCACATCGACCAGAACCTGGTCGCACTGCTTGCCCAACGTGGCCAACTGGTCGCCCAGGCGGCGACTTTCAAGAAGACCCGCGACGATGTGCGCGCACCGGCGCGGGTCGAGCAGGTGATTGCCAAAGTGCGTGCCATTGCCGGTGATACCGGGGCATCGCCCGACGTGGTGGAACGGGTGTACCGGGCGATGATTGCGGCGTTCATCGATGAAGAGCTGAGACTGCATGCCGCGTTAGACCGGAAGTGAGTTGGGGCCGCTTTGCGGCCCATCGCGACGCAAGGCCGCTCCTACAGGAATATGCGATCTCTTGTAGGAGCGGCCTTGCGTCGCGATGGGCTGCGAAGCAGCCCCAATGTCAAGCCTGGAGGGCATCCCTTGCCCTCACCTTTGCGACTCACCCCGCCAGCACGAAGTCCGCTGCCGTCACAGTCGTGGCATCGGCAACCCCTACCAGGCGAATCGAGTCGGTAGCGCCAATGCTGACCAGCGTATCGGCACCGACATCGGCGATGGTGACGTTGCCCGCGAAGGTCGCCGCAGTGATGTTGAACGCGGAGATATCCAGCAAGTCCTGCCCGCCCACCAGGTTGGCATCGAAGTTGATGATCAGGTCGGCGCCAGACCCCGCACCGAACTGGAAGGTATCGTTGCCATCGCTGGCGATCATCGTGTCATCACCCGCGCCGCCGTTGACCCTGTCATCGCCAATCGCGCCGTTGAGGAAGTCGCTGCCGCTACCACCTGACAAGATGTCGTTGCCATCATCACCGAACAGCGTGTCGTTGCCCGCCCCACCGCTCAGGATGTCATTGCCCAGGCCACCATCGAGGCTGTCGTTGCCAGTGCCCCCGTTGATGGTGTTGGCCAGCGTGTTACCGCTACCGACGAAGTTGCCCACTCCGATATAGGTCAGGTTTTCGACGTTGGCACCCAGGGTGTAACTGTCTAGCGTGGTACGCACGCTATCGGTACCGGCCCCCGCGGCCTCGATCACCAGATCCCCGGTGTTATCCACCACGTAGGTATCGTTGCCGAGGCCACCCACCAGGCGATCAGCACCTGCACCGCCATTGAGCAAGTCGTTGCCAGCGCCTGCGCTGATGATGTTGTCGAGCGCGTTACCGCTAGCAGTGAAGTTGCCCACCCCGGTATAGATCAGGTTCTCGACATTGCTGCTCATGCTGTAGCTGGCTAGCGTGATACGCACGGTATCCGTACCGGCCCCCGTGGCTTCGATCACCACATCCCCGGCGTTATCCACCACGTAGTTATCGTTGCCGAGACCACCCACCAGGCGGTCGGCACCCGCACCGCCATTGAGCAGGTCGTTGCCAGCACCGCCGACCATGATGTTGTCCAGCGTGTTACCGACACCGACGAAATTGCCCACGCCGGTATAGGTCAGGTTCTCAAGATTGTCGATCATGCCGTAGCTGGCTAGCGTGGTACGTACGGTATCCGTACCCGACCCTGTAGCTTCGATCACCACATCTGCAGCATTGTCTACCAGGTAGATGTCGTTGCCGAGACCACCCACCAGGCGGTCGGCACCCTCACCACCATTGAGCAGGTCGTTGCCAACACCGCCGACCATGATGTTGTCCAGCGCGTTACCGCTACCGATGAAGTTGCCTATGCCGGTATAGGTCAGGTTCTCGAGGTTTGCACCCAGGCTGTAGCTGGCTAACGTGGTACGCACGGTATCCGTACCAGCCCCTGTGGCTTCGATCACCACATCCCCGGCGTTATCCACCACGTAGGTGTCGTTGCCGAGGCCACCCACCAGGCGGTCGGCACCGGCACCGCCATTGAGCAGGTCGTTGCCGACACCACCGACCATGATGTTGTCCAGCGCGTTACCGCTACCGACGAAGTTGCCCACCCCGGTATAGGTCAGGATCTCGAGGTTGGCACCCAGGCTGTAGCTGGCTAGCGTGGTGCGCACGGTATCCGTACCGGCCCCCGCGACCTCGATCACCACATCTGCGGCGTTATCCACCACGTAGGTGTCGTTGCCGAGACCACCCACCAGGCGGTCGGCACCGGTACCGCCATTGAGCAGGTCGTTGCCGACACCGCCGACCATGATGTTGTCCAGCGCGTTACCGCTACCGACGAAGTTGCCCACCCCGGTATAGGTCAGGTTCTCGACGTTGGCACCCAGGCTGTAGCTGGCTAACGTGGTACGCACAGTATCCGAACCGCCCGCCGCCGCCTCGATCACCACATCCCCAGCGTTATCCACCACATAGGTATCGTTGCCATCACCGCCGGTCATGGTATCCGCGCCAAGCCCGCCGTCGAGGCTGTCGTTGCCAAGCCCACCGTTGAGGATGTCGTTGCCAAGCCCGCCAAACAGCAGGTCGGCGCCGTCCAGGCCGGAGATCACGTCATCGCCCGTACTGCCGATCAGAATGTCGTTACCGTTGGTGCCGACCAGCGTCAACCCTGGCACTGCAGCAGTCGCCGCCGAGGTGAGTGTCTCCGGGGTGCCGAAGCCGTCGGTGTAGCGCACGATCACCCGCAGTTGCTGGTTCCCATGGTTGAGGCCCGGGGTGAAGGTGGCCGCAGTGGCGCCAATGATGTCGCTGAAGACGCCGCCAGTGCCTTGCTGCCACTGGAAGCTGAACGCCCCCAGCCCGTCCAGGTCGGCAATGCTGCCGGTTAGGGCCGTCAGCGTCTGCCCTTGGACTGGCGTAGTGTCACTGATCAGAACCGCACCGGTCGGTGCATCATTGGCGTTGGCCACCGGGTCGAGGATGTCGGAGGCAATGCTTTCTTGCACGCCGAAGTCATCCACGTAGCTGACCACCACCCGCATGTTCTGCCCCACCTGCGCCTGGGTCAGGACGAAGGTGCTGCCGATGGCGCCCGCGATGTTGACCCAACCGACACCGCGGTTCGACTGCCACTGGAAGCTGAACTGCGGATTGCTCAGGCCGTCGGCGTCGACGATGGTCGCCGGGTCGGCCGTCAGTGTTTGGTTCTGCACCAGCAGCCCGGTCACGGCCGGCCCGGCGCTCGGTGCGCTGTTTGGCGCGGAGTCGACGATCTCCAGGGTGCCCTTGGCATCCTGATACACCGCCCGTACCCGAATGCTCAACCCCGCCACATCATCCGTCACCCGATAGGTACTGCCGATCGCCCGCGATGCTTCGCCTGCGGCGACGAAGGTGATGTCCTCATAGACACCCGAGCCCGGCAGTTGCTCGACCTGCCAGTAGTAGGCCACAGGCCCGTTGACCGCACCCGTCGGGTTGGCCGCACTGACGTTGTCGGCATCGTGCACCGCCAGGTCAGAGACACGCAGCAACTGGCCGGCAACCGGTGTGTCCTCACGCCCGCCCGTGGCATCGTCAAGGATCGCCAGGTGGCCCGATGGGTCGGCGTTGACGGCCGTGCCGACGCCAGAGGCAATGGCGCGGTCAGAGAACTGCAGCCGCTCGATGCCGGTCAGCCGATCGACACCATCACGCCCCGCCACCAGGTCGGTGACGATGACCGCATTGCCATCGACCACGACGCTGTAGTCGGTCGCAACCCCCGAGAACAAGGCGGTGTCATAGTTGTCGGTACCGCTGACAATCTCCCGGGTGATCACCAGCTGGCCCGGGTTGTAAGTACCGTTGAGCATCAGCGGCACCATCGGCTCCATGCTGTCGAACGTGGCGATTTCCGGGCCGGTGCCATCGCTGTTGGCGCGCACGCTGATGCGCACGTTGAGCCACTTGTCACCGTCGAGGATGTCATCGCCGCCGCGCCCTTCAAGCAGGTCGCTGCCGCTGCCGCCAAGGATGATGTTGCCGCCGTCGTAGAAGGTCGCACCGGCAGCCAGCAGGTCGGCCAGGCCGTTGATCAGGTTGATGTTGGTCAGCACGCTGCCGGTGGCACCGGCGGTGGGCAGCGAGGCGGCATCTTCATTGTCGCCACGCAGGAAGTCACCGTGCGCCGAACCCGACAGGCCTTCCATGATGTCGAAGCGTACCTGCGCCGAAGCGCCCGAGCCCGGCACCGGCGGCACATCGAAGAAGCGGTCGGTGAAATCGATGCTCACGCCTTGGGCGAGGCCCTTGAAAGTCGCCCAGTCGTAGCCCGAGCCGCCGATATAGCGGTCACCGAAGCCGAGGCTGCCGACCATGATGTCGTCGCCCCCTTCGCCGTTGAACTTGTCGTTCTCGTTGCCGCCGACGAACACATCATTGCCGATCACCGGGTCGTTGCCGAGCGGGTCGAAGTTGTCGCCAGGCGCACCGTCCGAGGTGCCCTTCTCGATCCAGTCGTCACCTTCGTTGCCCATGTCCTGTTCGTTGGCCTTGCTACCCAGGATGAAGTCGTTGCCCTGGCCGCCAATGGCTTCGGAAGCGTCTTCACCGGTGACGATGAAGTCGTTGCCAAAACCACCGATGATCAGGTTGACGCCATTACCGCCGTGCAGCACGTCGTTGCCGTCGCCGCCCTGGATGTTGTCGTCGCCACCCACGTCGCTGATGATGTCGTCACCGGCACCGCCGCGCAGCTGGTCGTTGCCGTTGCCGCCTTCGATGCGGTCATTGCCGGCATCGCCCCAGACCGTGTCGTCGCCACCGCCAGAGACGAGTATGTCATCGCCGTTGCTGCCGCCCAGCACGATGTGCTCTTCACCGGCGTAGCGGATGTAGTTGGTGTCGGGCCCTGCAGTCAGCGGGTTGTCGCGGAACACCACCTGCTGACCGTTATCGCCCAGCGGGTCGGCATTGCCCAGGCCATCGTTGAACTGCTTGCTGCGGTCCACTTCGAGGTAGAACGCCGGGTCCGAGAACACCAGGCCCGGCAAGTGGGTGGCCGACGTGTTGGCCATGATCAGCTTGGCGAACGAGTTGCTTTCCAGCTCGGCATTCATCGACAGGCCAGAGGTGCGCTCCAGGTAGTAGAAGCGGTCGCCGTCCTGGAGTTTTTCCATCTGGTTTTCGAACACGAAGTTGAAGGTCGAGCCGAGCATGCCGCCGAAGGGTGCTTTCGCTTCGGCCAGGCCACCGATCCACAGGTCGATGGCATCGACCCCGGTCACTGTCACAGCCCTCAGGTCATCGGCAGTGCCCAGCACACCATCCTTGCCGGGCAGTGTCACGTTGGCCCAGGCCCCAGTGCCGTTGAGGAAGTCCAGGCGGTCCGCCGGCGCTCCGTCGCCTCCGAACACCAGCGCCATGGCTGCCGCGCGCTTGTCCACCAGGGTGGTTGCACCGGTGATGGTGCTGTGCGTGCCGTAGGCGGCAATGAAGTTGATCAACGACTCCGCATGCTTGAGGTGCTGCACCAAATCGACCCAACTGGTGTACGGCTTGAGTTGGGTATCGCCGGTTTGCTCGTAGATGTCGCGGCGCACGGCGTTGAGCGAAGGAATCCCCACATCGCGGCCACGGGCGATGTTGATCGCCGGCAGGTCGAGCGGCAGGCCCAGCAGGTTGTTGCGCAGCGCCTCGGTGACGAACTCGTCAATTTCGTTACCGGCCTGGCGCGTCACCCCGCGCACGATGGCACTGGTCGCATCCTCTGGCGTGACCCCACTGGCGGCGTACGCCAATGGGTTGAGGAACGCGGCGATCAGGCCCAGTTGCTGCTCGGGGTTGGCACTGGCCGGGTCCTTGACCACGTTGAAGTCGATATCGTAACGGTCGACGGTCTCGGTCAACATCGAGTGGCCGAAGCGGTACACGGTGTGCGCGAACTCGGCAACGATCGAGGCGTCGAGGTCGACGTCATACACCTGGGTCGGGGCGAAGAACAGGTCGACGCGAGGCTGGATGGTGCGCGCGAACTCCTCGAACACCAGGTGCTGATACTGCATCTCGGTGCCGAACTTGGCCGCCTGGAACAACCGCTCGCCATTCCACACCAGCGCATCGATCTCGGCCTGGCTGGCAGGCAGTGCGGTCACCGGGTTGAGCAGCCACTCGTTGAGGAAGGCCACGTCGCCGGCATCGAGCACGGTGTCCATGGTTTGCGCCACCAGCCGGTTGTGCTCGGCGTGGAAGATCGCGTGCACGGCGGTCAGGCCGATGTTTTCGTTGACCCGGCCATCGCCCGCGATGTAATGCGCATCCAGCAGCTCGTTGTCGTAGGCCAGGTTGGCGCCTGTCTGCGGGTTGACCGGCACGGCGTTGCCCACCAGGGCATCGCCATCGGGCGCCAGCACGCCAGCGTTGAACACCGGTACGGCATTGTGGGCGATGTCGGCGAGGAACTCGTGGCCCGTGCGCACGGCATTGGTCAGGTCGATCGGCGCCAGCGGGTTGCCTTCGACCAGCACGTCATCCGCCGTGCCGCCCAGCCCATCGGCGCCCTTCATCACCACCATCGGGTAGCCATTGGGCCCTTTGACGAAGTTGCCATAGGCATCAGTTGCCAACAGCGGAACATTCCCGACGTCGGCATCGGTGAGGTGAATGCCGAGCAGGTCGTTAGCCTGCGCCTTGACCACCTTCCAGGTCGCCATGCCGCCAATTTCGCTGTCGTCCGCACTGCCGAACTTGCCATCGGTACCGAGGTCACGGTTGGTGATCAGCCGGCCAGTGGCGACGGGGCCCTGGTCGGTCATCTGGTAGCCGCGCAGGAATACCTGATGCGAGGGATGCGAGCTGTAGGTCTGGTTCTGGTCAACGAACGGCGTGGTGGTGTTGGTGTGCTCGCGGATATCGTCGGCGGTGCCGAGAAGACCATCTGGCCCTGGCTGGTTGGTGGCGCGGGTCAGCACCATGAAATTGGTGTTGCCACCAGGCACGTAGAGCGGGTCATCCGGTTGCAATGGAATAAACACCGTGCCTGATCCCCCCTTGGTTAGCAGGTCCAGACCGTGGTCGAAGAACTGCCCGAAGAAAGTCATCCAGGCATTGAACGGTGCAGACAGCCCAGCATCCGCCGTGGTGTTTTCGAACAGGTAGACATCGCGATCGTCAGTGGTACCGAACTGGCCATCCATGCCAGGGCTGGCGACCACCCGTACGCCATCCTTGAGCACGTCGTCGTTACCCGGCGTGCCGAAGTTGAGCACACCGTCCGCGCCTGGGTCGTAGGCCGTGGCATAAGCTGCCGGGTTGTTCGAGGTCTGGTCGACGATCAGGTTGCTGATGGTACGCGGCTGCGAGTCGAACACCGCTCCGCTGGTCTGCTGATAGGAAGACCCGGGAATGGCCGGCGAGCCAGGGCCGAAGAAGCCGGCCGGCGCGCCTTCGGCCGGGTTGAACACCGGGTCTGTCAGCCGTGGGAAGACGTTGTCGGCAGCACCGAACTGGGTGTTGTTGATACCGTTGAGGTTCATCAGGTTGTTGTTCGAGCCGTCGACCGTCCGCAGACCCATGGCCGCCCGGATGTTAGGTATCAGCGAGAGGATATCCTGCCCGGCAGCATCGGCCTCGGCAATCTTGATCTGGGCCAGTATGAAGTTCAGGTCGGAGCGGACCATGTGCAGACCCTCTCCCCCTTCGCTGGCATCGACCACCGGCGTTGGTGCAGTTGGTACCACGGGCGCGCCCGCTTCGACTACGGCAGTGGGCTGCGAGAACAGCACTTCGGTGGTGCCGTGGGCATCCTGGTAGATCGCCTTGACCCGCAGCGACAACCCGGCCAGGTCCGGCGAGACCTTGAACGCGGTGCCATCGGCGCTCTGGAACGCCAGGTCGCCGGCCGGCAACAGGATGATGTCTTCGAACACACCGCTGCCCGGGTCGGCCTCGAACTGCCAGTAGTAGGACACCGACGTGTTGTTGAGCAGCCCTTGTGGGTTGGTCGGTGAAATGTTGTCGCCATCCAGCACCCCGGCCATGCTCACGGTCAGCATGTCGCCCACGGTGATCGCGCCGGCATTGCTGTCGGTGATGGTCGGGCTGCCGGTAGGCTGAGCGTTCACGCCCGCCACCAGCACGCGCTGGCCGTCGGAGAATTGCAGGCGCTCAATATGCAGCAGAGTGTCGGTGCCGTCATTGCCGACGGTATCGGTTACCGTCCACACATCGTCCGCCACATCGGCCGTGCCGCGGGTGTTCTGGGTGACCACGTAGTCGGCCTGAAGCCCGGAAAACACCGCGGTATCGAAGGCTGCACCACCGGTCGAGCTGCCCGGCAGAATTTCCCGCACGGCCTTGAGCTGGCCGGGGTTGTAGGTGCGGTCGAGCATGAACGGGATCATGTCGACCATGCTGTCGAAGCTGGCGATTTCCGGCCCGGTATGGTTGACGTCGTCGGCGGCGTACACCGCAATCCGCACGTTGATCCACTTGTCACCGTCGATCAGGTCATCGCCTCCACGGCCCTCGATCAGGTCGCTGCCGTTGCCGCCCAGGATGATGTTGCCGGTGGCAAAGCCGGTGGTGGGTAAACCTGCATCGGCAAGGAACTGCTCCAGCCCGTGGATCAACGCCACGTTGGTCAGCGCACTGCCTGTGGTGCCGCCGTGATTGAGGATGGTGACCGCATCGACGTCGTCACCCTTGAGTACATCGCCGAACCTGGAACCGGACAACCCCTCGACTTCGGCAAAGCGGTCGAGGATCGAGGCCGGTGACGCACCGACCGGGCTGAACACGCCATTATTCTGGTTTGGCGCATTACCATGGGGCTGCGCCAATGCGGCCAGGCTCAGATCGACAGTCACACCGACCTTGTCATTCTTGTGGGTCACCCAGTCGAAGCCAGACATGCCTTCCATCTTGTCCTGGGCATCGCTGCCGACAAAGATGTCATCGCCACCTTCACCGATCATTTCGTCGAAGCCAGGGCCACCGACGAAGATGTCGTTGCCGATCACTTCGTCACCCAGCAGGGGCGCCAAGTTGTCGCCGGGCGCACCGTCCTGGGTACCCATCTCGATCCAATCATCACCCTCGTTGCCGGTCGGTGGCAGGTTGGTCTTGGCGCCTAGGATGAAGTCGTCGCCCTGGCCGCCGAAGGTGGTGCTGATGTCTTCAGTGGTGATGATGAAGTCCTGGCCGTCGCCGCCCAGGATCAGGTTGCCGGCAACGCCCATGCTGCCGGCGACGATCACGTCGTTGCCGGCGTTGCCTTCCAGGCGGTTGTCGCCAAACGAATCGGTGATGATGTCATCGCCCGCGCCGCCCAACACCGCATCGTTGCCCGCGCCGCCTTCGAGGCGGTCATTGCCGCCGTCGCCGTAGAGCGTGTCATCACCTTCGCTGGAAATGATGATGTCATTGCCTGCAGTACCCCCCAGCACCACATGATCCAGGCCGGTGTAGTGCAGGTAGTTGCTGTCGGCGCCCACGGTATCGGGGTTGTCGCGGATCACCAGGGGCACGATTTCCTGGCCGTAGATCATGATGCCGCCAGTCGGGTCGGCCTTGCCGTCGGCACCCAGCCCGGTGAACTGGTTGGCCTGGTTCACTTCGAGGGTGAAGGTGGGCGTCAGGAACACGGTGTTGGACAGGTGGGTGACATCGGAGTTGAGCATGATCAGCTTGGCGAAGGAGTTGTTTTCAAGCTCCGTGCCGAAGTTGGTCCCCGCCATGCGCGACAGGTAGTAGAACCGGTCGCCGTTCTGCAGCGCCTCCATCTGGGTTTCGAAGATGAAGTTGAAGCTCGACCCGAGCATGCCGCCGAACGGCATCTTCTGCTCGGCCAGGCCACCGACCCAGAAGTCGATGGTGTCAACGCCGGTGATGGTCACCCCGGTCACGTCGTCTGCAGTGCCCAGTACCCCGTCCTTGCCGGCCAGGGTCACGTTGGCCCAGGCACCGGTGCCGTTGAGGAAGTCGAGGCGGTCGGCCGGCGCACCCTCGCCCCCGAACACCAGGGCCATGGCGGCGGCGCGTTTGTCTTCCATGGTGGTCGCCCCGGTGATCGAGGCATGGGTACCGTAGGCGGCGATGAAGTTGACCAGCGATGCGGGGTGCTTGAGGTGGTCGGCAAAGTCGACCCAGCTGATGTAGGCCTTGAGCTGGCTGTCGCCGGTCGCGGCCCAGAACTCACGGCGGGCCTCGTTCAGGGTGGGGATGCCGGTATCGCGCCCGCGTGCCAGGTTCAGTGCCGGCAGGTCGAGCGGCAGGCCCAGCAGGTTGTTGCGCAGCGCTTCGGTGACGAACTCGTCGATCTCGTTGCCGACCTGGCGCGTCACGCCACGAATGATCGCCCCTGCCGCTTCATCCGCAGTCGCCCCGCTGCCGGCGAACGCCAATGGGTTGAGGAAGGCGGCGATCAGGCCAAGCTGCTGATCGGGGTTGTTGGGGTCGGTGAGGATCGGGTTGAACTCAGGGTCCAGGCGGTCGACGGTTTCGGTCAGCATCGAGTGGCCGAAGCGGTACACCACGTGGGCGAACTCGGCGAGGATGGCCGGGTTGATCGAGGTGTCATAGCCATTGGGCGCCAGAAATTCGTCGATCTGCGGCTGAATGGTGCGTGCGAACTCCTCGAACACCAGGTGTTGGTACTGCATCTCGGTGCCGACCTTGGCAGCCTGGAACAGGCGTTCGCCATCCCACACCAAGGCCGCGATAGCGCCGGGTGTGGTCGGTATCGCGGCAACGTCATCCACCAGCCACTCGTTGAGGAAGGCCAGGTCGCCCGCGGCAAGGATGGTGTCCTTGGACTGCTGGACCAGGCGGTTGTGCTCGGAGTGGAACACGTGGTGCACGGCGGTCAGGCCGATGTTCTCGTTCACCCGGCCGTCACCAGCGATGTAGTGGGCGTCGAGCAGTTCGTTGTCATAGGTCAGGTTGTTGCCACCTGCACCCACCGGCTGCGCATTGCCCACGTCGCTGTCGGCGTCGGCCTGCAGCACGCCGCCGACCACCACCGGCGCGGCGTTGTGGGCGATGTCGTCGAGGAAGGCATGTCCGGTGCTCACGGCGTTGGCCAGGCTGATGGGCGCGGCGCGATTGCCTTCGACCAACTGGGTCACGTCATCGGCAGTCCCGGCAATACCGTCGGCGCCGTTGCTGATGCGCATCACCACCTGCGGCATGCCGTTGGGCCCCCGCAGGAAGTTGCCATAGGCATCGGTCGCCAGCAGCGGCACGTTATGCACGTCGGCATCGGTCAGGTTGATACCGAGCACGTCGCGGGCCTGGGCCTTGACCACGGCCCAGGTGGCCATGCCGCCACTCTCGCCATCGCCGTCGTCGGCCGTGCCGAATATGCCGTCGGCGCCCAGGTCACGGTTGGTGATCAGGCGCCCGGTGGCAATCGGGTCGCCGGCGGCGTTGAGCATGTACTCGCGCAGGAACACCTGGTGCGAGGGGTGCGAGCTGTAGGTCTGGCTCTGGTCGACGAAGGGCGAGGTGGTATTGGGCTGGCTGTCGTCGGCCGTGCCGACCACGCCATCGGCGCCGGCCGTGCGCACGGCACGTGACAGCACCATGAAGTTGGTCGGGCTGTTGGGCACGAACAACGGGTCATCGGGCTGCAGCGGGATGAACACGATGTCGGTGGCGCTTTTGGTCACCAGGTCCAGGCCATGATCGAAGAACTGGCCAAAGAAGGTCATCCAGGCGTTGAAGCCGGCGGTCAGGCCCGCGTCTGCCGACTGGTTGGGGATGAAAAACACAGGCTTGTCGTCGGCGGTGCCGAACACGCCATCCAGGCCGGGGCTGATCACCGGCGCGGCGCCACCGTTGGCCTCAACCGCTGCGGGGTTGTTCGCGGTCTGGTCGACGATCAGGTTGCTGATGGTGCGGGGCTGGCTGTCGACCACCGTGCCGGTGCCGGCGTAGGCCGCACGGTAGGCGGGGTCGAGCAGGCGCAGGAAGGCGTTGTCGGCAGCGCCGAACTCGCTTTGCCCGGTCACCAGGTTGTTGAAGCTGCCGTCCACGGTGCGCAAGCCGAACGGCACCTGGCTATTGGGCAGCAGATCGATGAGGTTGGCGCCCTTGGCGTGGGCTTCGGCGATAAAGATCTGCTTGAGGATGAACTCCAGGTCCGACTTGCTGAAATTGGCCATTTCAATTGCCCTCGATGTATCGAAGAAACAAGCGGGGCAACAGGGTCCTTCCCGCGCCCAGTCGTTTGACGTGCGCAGTGCGTGGTTCGGTTTTCCGGGGATGTACAGGCGATGACTTCTGGTCAAACGCGATCCCTGTAGGTACGGCCTTGCCGGTAACCATTCAGGGCCCGAATAACCAAGACTAAAGTCGTAGAGTCAAACCTTGTCAATAAGCCGCCGTAAAAATGACCCTCGATGATAATGCGTTGCAACTCGCTGTTTTTACGTGACTTATGAGAAGTTCAATGCATTTATAGAGCAAAATGATATTACAAGACATTTCTCTGCAACCTACGCTGCTGCTTGTGGGAGCAACGCAGCGTTTTCGGACAACCCGCCTATAGAGCGACCCGCCTGCGAGCCGATCAGAAGCCACAGCTAGAGCTGTCCGGGACGCCGCAACGGCCTCCGGTTTTGTGAAGAGGGAGGCCCCAGATGCACAAGCAGCCGCGCACCCGTTCCGAATTGGCCGAGGCGCTTTTTCGCCTGCGCCGCAGCTTCTACGCCCTGGCAGGCTTCAGCGGCGTGATAAACGTCATGATGTTGACGCCAGCCGTGTACATGCTCCAGGTCTATGACCGCGCCCTGGTCAGCCGCAATATCACCACGTTAACGATGCTGACCCTGCTGGTGGTGGGGCTGTTCCTGCTGATGTCCGCCCTGGAAATGATCCGCACCCGGGTGTTGATCCGGGTAGGCAATTGCCTGGACATGGACCTCAACCAACGCATCTTCAGCGCCGCCTTCGAGCGCAACCTGAACCGCGCCGGGGGCAACCCGGCCCAGGCCCTGCAAGACCTCGCGCAGGTCCGCCAGTTTCTGACCGGCAATGGCCTGTTCGCCTTCTTCGATGCGCCGTGGACGCCGATCTACCTGCTGGTCTGCTACCTGATCCACCCGCTGCTCGGGCTGGTCACGATGATCGGCTCGATGATCCTCGCGGGCCTGGCGTACCTCACCGAAAAGGCCACGCACAAACCGCTGGCCGAGGCCAACCACGCGGCACTGTCCTCCGCCAACTACGCCAACAACAACCTGCGCAACGCCGAAGTCATCGAGGCCATGGGCATGCTGCCGTCGATCAGCAAGCGCTGGTACCAGAGCCACCTGCGCATCCTGCAGATGCAGACCCTGGCCTCCGACCGTGCAGCCCTGATCAGCAGTACCGGGCGCTTTGTGCGCATTACCCTGCAATCGCTGATTCTCGGCACCGGCGCGCTGCTGGCAATCGAAGGCAAGATCACCCCGGGCATGATGATCGCCTGTTCGATCCTCACCGGCCGCGCGCTGGGGCCGGTTGAACAGGTGATCGCCTCCTGGAAGCAACTGCTCGGCTGCCGCACGGCCTGGGGCCGGCTCAACGAGTTGCTGCAGGACTACCCACGCCGGCCACCGAGCATGTCGCTGCAACGGCCGGTGGGCATGCTCGCTGTGGAGAATGTGTTCGCCGGCGCCCCCGGCACCAACACCACCATTCTGCGTGGGGTCAGTTTCAGCCTGGCGCCGGGCGAAAGCTTGGGCGTCATCGGCCCCTCCGCCTCGGGCAAGTCCACCCTCGCCCGCCTGCTGGTTGGCGTCTGGCCGACCCAAGCCGGCAAGGTGCGCCTGGACGGCGCCGACATTTTCAACTGGAACAAAAGCGAACTCGGCCCCTGGCTCGGCTACCTGCCGCAGGACGTGGAGCTGTTCGAAGGCACCATCGCCGACAACATCGCGCGGTTTGCCGAGGTGGACAGCGAGGCGGTCATCCGCGCCGCCAAGAGCACCGGTGTGCACGAAATGATCCTGCGTTTCCCGCAGGGTTACGACACCCGCCTGAGTACCGATGGCAGCCCACTGTCCGGTGGCCAGAAGCAGCGTATTGCCCTGGCCCGTGCGTTGTACGGCGAACCCAACCTGGTGGTGCTGGATGAACCCAACGCCAACCTCGACGACGTCGGTGAAAAGGCCCTGGTCGATGCCCTGGCTGAACTCAAGGCGCGTGGCGCCACGGTGATACTGGTTTCTCATCGGCCCAACGTGCTGTGCGCCGTCGACAAAGTGCTGATGCTGCGTGACGGCGGCGTGCAGATGCTGGGCACGCGCGACGAAGTCTTCGCTGCGCTGCGTAAAGCCAGCGTGATACCGGCGGGCACAGCGGCGCCGCTGGCGTCGGTAAAAGTACGGGAGTGACCGATCATGCACATGAGCCAACCTACCGAGTTGATCCCCGCCGAGGCGAAAAACCTGATCGACCTGGATGCCGGCAAACCGGCGCGCTGGGGTGTATGGCTGGTCGTTGCCGGCTTCGGCGGCTTCCTGCTGTGGTCGTGCCTGGCGCCGCTGGATGCCGGCGTGGTCGCCACCGGCACGGTCAAGGTCACCAGCAACCGCAAGGCGGTGCAGCACTTGAGTGGCGGCACCGTGGAGGCGATCCTGGTGCGCGAAGGCGAAGTGGTGAAAAAGGGCCAGGAACTGGTGCGCCTCGATGCCCTGCGCGCCGTCGCCGAACAAGGCGCAGTTAGCGCCCAGTACATTGTCAGCAAGACCGTGGAAAACCGCCTGGAAGCCGAGCGCGACAGCCGCGACACGGTGAACTTCGACCCAGCCTTGCTCACGCGTTTCGGCACTGACCCGCGCCTGCTGGCCGCCATGGACTTGCAGCAACGCTTGCTCGATACCCGCCGCGCCGGCCTGGCTGGCGAAATCAGCATCCTCGAAGAGAACTTGGCGGCATCGGCCGTGCAGCTCAAGGGCCTGCAGCAGGTGTATGGCGCCCGCGCCTCGCAGATCAACTTCCTCGGCCAGGAACTGCAAGGCACCCGCGTGCTGGCGGCCGAAGGGTATGTGCCACGCAACCGCCTGCTGGAACTTGAACGCAGCAACGCCGACCTGTCCGCCGGCCAGGCCGAGAACCTCAACAATATCGCCCGGGTGCGCAGCCAGACCACCGAGATCAAGCTGCGCATTCTGCAGCGCCAGCACGACTACCTGAAAGAGGTCGAATCGCAACTGACCGACACCGCCAAGGAAAACACCACGCTGGCCGACCGCCTGCGGGCGCTGGACTACGAAGTGACCCACACGGTGATCCGCTCGCCCATCGACGGCATGGTCCAGGCGCTGGGCATCGCCACGGTGGGCGGGGTGATCCAGCCCGGCGCCAAGCTGATGGAAGTGGTCCCGCTGGACGAGCCGTTGCAGGTCGACGCGATGATCCCGGTTCAGGCCATCGACAAGATGGTCCCAGGCCTTGCCGTGGACATCGCCTTCCCGGCCTTCAACCACGCCCAGACACCGAACATTCCTGGCCGGGTGAAGACCATCTCTGCCGACCGCCTGCTTGATGAAGAGAGCAAGCAACCCTTCTACCTGGCCCAGGTGGACGTCTCGCCCGCCGGCATGAGCCTGTTGGGCAGCAACCACATACGGCCCGGCATGCCCGCCACCGTCACCATCAAGACCGGTGAGCGCAACCTGCTCAGTTACCTGCTCAAGCCAATGCTCGAACGCGTGGACAGTGCTTTCAAGGAGCAATGAAATGAACCGACACTGCCTGTTGTTGTGCCTGTTGGGGTTGTCCTTGCCGGCCAGTGCCATGGACCTGAAACAAGCCTGGGACCTGTTGCAATACCAAGGCCCTGTCTACCGCGCCGCCGAGCATGAAAAACAAGCCGGCATGGAGAACCGGGCCATTGGCCAGGCCGGCCTGCTGCCGCAGATCAATGCCACTGCCTACTACAACAAGGTCAATGGCACCCAGCACCAGAACAGCCTCGAGAACGATCTGGACTACGACTCCAAGGGCGCCAGCGTGCGCCTGCGCCAGCCGCTGTTCAACAAGCAGAAAATGGCTGAGTACCGCCAGGGCGAGCAGCGTGCCGACTACAGCGTCGCGGTGTTCGACGCCAAGAGCCAGGATGCTGCGGTGCGCCTGGCCGACAGCTACTTCGATGTACTTCTGGCCAGCGAAACCATCACCCTGGCCAAGGCCAAGCTGAACGCCTTCGAAGAGCAGCTTGCCTCGGCCAAGCGGCGGATGGAGCTGGGCGCCGGTACGGTGACCGACATCGACGAATCGGTCGCCCGTCGCGACCTGGCCGAGGCCGACCTGATCGAGGCGCAAGACAACCTGGTCAACGCCCGCCGCACGCTTGAGGAATACATCGGTGAAACCCCGGCATCGCTGACCACCCTGCAGCCGGGCTTCAGCACCCCGCCACTGCTACCGGGCAACCTGCAGGACTGGCTGGTCAAGGCCCAGGCCGACAGCCCGCTGATTCACGCACGCCGGCACAGCTATGAGCTTGCCGAAGAAGAGGTCAACCGGGCCAGGGCCGGGCATTGGCCGACGCTGGACTTTGTGGCGGGCTACACCGCAGGTAGCAGCCAGTCGATTTCAGAGCTGAATCAGCGCAACCAGTACAACTCGATCGGGCTGGAACTGAACATCCCGCTGTACAGCGGCGGCAGCACCAGCGCGCTGACCCGTCAGGCCAGCGCCAACAGCTCGAAAGCACTGGACGAACTCGACGCCACCCGTCAGGAAGTCATCTCGGGCACCACCCGTGAGTACCGCGGTGTGCAGAGTGGGGCCATGCGTATCCAGGCGCTGGAAAAGGCCGTGGCGTCCAACGAACGCTCGCTGACCTCGACGCGCAAGGGCTTCAAGGAGGGTGGTACCAGCACCAATTCGGATGTGCTCAACGCTGAAGAACTGCTGTTCGACGCGCGTCATGACCTGTTCGAGGCCAAGCTGAACTACCTGATGTCGCGCCTGCGCCTGGCGTCATCGGTGGGCAGCCTGGGGGATGATGATATCGAGCTGGTCAACGACTACCTGGGGCCGGAACTGATGGTCAGTAAGTGATGGCGGCTAGGTGCCTGTCTTGGGTTTGGAGGTGGGGCGCAGATCGAGCGCCGCCCGCGCGGCGCATCGCGACGCAAGGCCGCTCCTACATTTGTTTCGGGCCAGTGAGGCCAGTGGCATTTGCGCGCGACCGCCTTGTTTGTACGACGCGATATTGAGGGGGGCACCAAGGGGCCGCGCGCCAATGCCCCAAGAATAATTGGCCCGAAACAAATGTAGGAGCGGCCTTGCGTCGCGATGCGCCGCGCGGGCGGCGCTCGATCTGATAGGCGCTGAAAATGCCAAGCCAGGCACCTGGTGGCCCCGCATACAGTCTCAAGGCATCCACAACCCCCCTTAAAAAAGCCACGGCCATTCTGGCCTCAGTCGCCCGTGCGGCACGGGTCTTGGGTAAGTAACTTTGATTGGTATTTCTGAAACACCACATTAGCGTCAGCGCGCAAATCAAGTTCAATGTCTCGGCCAGCGTGTAGCCCCCAAGGGGCCGCGATGGCGGCCTATGCTTGAACCAACCCACTGCTGCGGACACCCTCATGCCCAACCCCGAAGATACCGTGCTGCACAGCTGGCAGCACAACGCCCAAGCCTGGATCGACGCGGTGCGCAGCGGCGCCATCGAGAGCCGCCGCCAGGTTACCGACCAGGCCATCCTGCTGGCCATTCTGGGCCGCCAACCCGAGCGCGTGCTGGACCTTGGCTGTGGTGAAGGCTGGTTGCTGCGGGCACTTGCCGACCGCGGCATCGAGGCGGCCGGGGTGGATGGCGATCAGACTCTGGTGGCCGCGGCACGCGCGGCAGGGTCCGCGCAGGTGCACCTTGCCAGCTACGCCCAGCTAGCCGAGGGCGACGTCAACGTTGGCCGTGACTATGACCTGATCTGTGCCAATTTCGCGCTGCTGCACCAGGACATCATTGCACTGCTGGCAGCACTGAAGGGCTTGCTGGCAGCCGGTGGTGCTCTGGTGATCCAGACATTGCACCCCTGGAGCGTGGCAGCGGGCGATTATCAGGATGGCTGGCGGGAAGAGTCGTTCGCAGGGTTTGCCGGGGCCTGGCGGCCGATGCCGTGGTATTTCCGCACGCTGGCCAGTTGGCTCAATGCATTGGACATGGCCGGGCTGCGCCTGGTCAGCCTGCAGGAGCCGCAGCACCCGCAAAGTGCGGTGCCGCAGGCGCTGCTGATGGTGGCCGAGGGGCGTTGAGCCTACGCCGAAGGATCTTCGACGAGTGCAGACACACGCCCCTGCTGACTCAATGAAACATGAGTTCTGAGGCAGTTACAGGACCGGCTTGCGCGCCACCCCGCTGCGGGCCTTGGCCATCGCCGCCAGGCGCACGGCGACGTTGGCTGCGCCATACCCGGCATAGCCACCCTTGCGCTGGATGATCTCGAAGAAGAAACGCTCCTCGAACGGTTCGGTGTAGACGTGGAACAGCTCGCCACCCTGGGCATCACGGTCGTACAGCACGTTGTAGTACGCCAATTCGCTGAGGAACTCGTCGTCGAAGTCGAAACGCGCTGCCAGGTCGTCGTAGTAATTGAGCGGAATCTCCAACAGCGGTACACCGGCCAGCTTGGCGCGCGCTACTTCACGGAAGATGTCGTCACAATCGAAGGCGATGTGATGCACACCCGAGCCGCGATAGCTGGACAGTGCATGGGCAATGGCCGTGTTGCGGTTCTCGGAAATGTTCAGTGGCAGGCGCAGGGTGCCGCACTGGCTGCGCAGGGCACGGCTCTTGACCAGGCCGTAAGGGTCCGGCAGCACCACTTCGTCGTCGGCAGCGAAATCGAACAGGCTCTTGTAGAACAGTACCCAGCTGTCCAGCGACTCGGCCGGCAGCGCCAGCGCCATGTGGTCGATACGGCGCAGGCCACCGCTGGCATTGGCGGTTTTGTCCAGGCTGAAGTCGGTGTCGTACAACGTCTGGCCAGCGCTGCCCGGCTCTACCAGGTACAACAGGCTGCCATCGGGTGCCCGCACGGCAGGCACTTCACATTCATTGGGGCCGACCAGGCCGCGGAACGGCTGGCCACGGAAGGCGGTGGCGCGCTTCAGCGCAGCCTGCTGGTCCTTGACCCGCAACGCCGTGGCGCACAACGAAGGCCCGTGCGCCTCGAAGAAGTTGTGGCCGAACGAGTAGGGTTCGGCATTGAGGACGATGTTGATGTCGCCCTGGCGCAGCAGCTGCACGGCCTTGCTGCGGTGTTTGCCGGCATCGGCAAAGCCCAGGCGTTTCAGCCAGCTGCTCAGGCGTGCGCCCACCGCCTCGTCGACGGCGAACTCGAGGAATTCCACGCCGTCGTAGGCGCTGGCCGCAGGCGGGGTAAACAGCACGCCCGGCTCCACCGCCACGGCCTCCTGCTCCAGGCGCAGGCGGGTCTGCTCTTCGAGGTACAGCAGCGAGCGCAAGCCGTCGGCGGCGTTCTGCCGAGGCGGCGCGGCGCGGAAGCCGTCGTTGAAGATTTCCAGTGACAGCGGGCCGCGATAGCCGGTGGTAAGGATTGGGGCGAGGAAGCCGGCCAGGTCCATTTCGCCCTGCCCCGGGAAGCAGCGGAAATGCCGGCTCCACTCCAGCACATCCATGGCCAGGATCGGAGCGTCGGCCATCTGCACGAAGAAGATCTTGTCGCCAGGGATGTCGCGGATCGCGCTGGGGTCGCCCTTGAGCGACAAGGTATGGAAGCTGTCGAGAATCACCCCGAGGGCCGGGTGGTCGGCTTGGCGCACCAGGTTCCAGACCTGCTGGTAGGTATTGACGTGGCGGCCCCAGGCCAAGGCTTCATAACCGATGCGCAGGCCTCGCTGGCCGGCATGCTCGGCCAACAGGCGCAGGTCGTCCACCAACAGCTGTTCGTCGCCCAGGGCGTCGGCCTGAACGTTGCTGCACACCAGCACCAGGTCGGTACCCAGTTCCTGCATCAGGTCGAACTTGCGCTCGGCGCGGTCGACGTTCTTCTGCAGGCGCTCGCGGCGGCAGCCTTCAAAATCACGGAACGGCTGGAACAAGGTGATGGCGATGCCCAGGTCGGCGCACATCTGGCGAACCTGGCGCGGGCTGCCAGCGTAGTAAAGCAGGTCGTTCTCGAATATCTCGACGCCGTCGAAGCCGGCGGCGGCGATGGCTTCGAGCTTTTCCGGCAGGGTGCCGCTCAAGGACACGGTGGCAATCGAACGCTGCATGGCGGGATTTCCTTGTTGTTAGGGGACGACGGCGCAGGAAACCTACTGTGACAGTACCTGGCACGATCGATTATTCGCAGGTAAAGTCGCCTCATCAATCCCTTTGTACGGAATGGTTAGTTTTGTGTTCGATTACCGAACAAAACCCGATTTCGCGAATTGCTACACCGCCAACCCGTGGTCAACATGAAACCAGACGCAGGCACACCGACCGATGCCCTTTGCCAAGACGGTCGTTCGGCAGAACCTGCGCTGACAAGCCCAACGTCACAACATAATAAGTTCAATAAAACCGGGTACCGACCTATGAACACTGCTCTGGCCTTGCGTTCCGCACCTGTCTCCTGGCTGTCTGTCACGGCCTTGGCGCGGAATACCCCCGCACTTCACGTTTGACCCCACTCCCGAGATAACCCCACGTTCGCCATGCGCCGTGCGGGAACCAACAAGAACAACGGAGACAACGATGGCTCACTCCAGCTCTCAAGCCAAGAAAGCGACCGCCAGTGGATGGATAGGCTCGGCACTCGAGTACTACGACTTCTTCATCTATGCCCAGGCTGCGGCCCTGATCTTCCCGCAGATCTTCTTCCCCAATACCGACCCCAAGATGGCGATCATCGCCTCGCTGGCTACCTACGGTGTCGGCTACCTGGCCCGCCCGGTCGGGGCCTTTGTGCTCGGCCACTGGGGTGATACCCGCGGGCGCAAGAACGTACTGCTGCTGTGCATGTTCCTGATGGGCCTGTCGACCATGGCTGTGGGCCTGCTGCCCACCTACCACGACATCGGCATCCTCGCCCCCGTCTTGCTGGTGGTGCTGCGCCTGATCCAGGGTTTTGCCGTGGCCGGCGAGATTTCCGGGGCCAGTTCGATGATCATGGAGCATGCGCCATTCGGCCGACGTGGCTACTACGCCAGTTTCACCCTGCAAGGCGTGCAGGCCGGCCAGGTTCTGGCGGCGGCGGTATTCCTGCCACTGGCCTACTTCATGCCCAGCGAAGCCTTCAATGACTGGGGCTGGCGCATTCCGTTCCTGATGAGCGCCGTGGTGCTGATCGCCGGCTTCATCATCCGTAAGGAAGTGCACGAGACGCCTGCGTTCGTGAAGGAAGAGAAGCAGGACAAAGTCGCCAAGTCGCCGGTCAGCGAGGCCTTCCGCCATAGCTGGAAACACATGGTGCTGGTGATGTTCATGGCACTGATGAACGTGATTCCGGTGGTCGCCACCATCTTCGGCGCGGCCTACGCGGTGCAGCCGGCCTATGGCATCGGCTTCGACAAGAGCGTGTACCTGTGGATCCCGGTGGTCGGCAATATCGTTGCGGTGCTGGTGATTCCTTTTGTCGGCAACCTTTCCGACAAGATCGGCCGTCGCCCGACCATGATCGCCGGGTGCCTGGGCTCAGGCCTGCTGGCCTTCGTCTACCTGTATGCGATCAGCATCCAGAACGTGCCGCTGGCCTTCGCCGCCTCGATCGTGATGTGGGGCATGGTCTACCAGGGCTACAACGCGGTGTTCCCAAGCTTCTACCCCGAGCTGTTCCACACCCGTTACCGTGTTTCGGCCATGGCCATTGCGCAGAACATCGGCACCATGCTGACCGCCATGTTGCCCGCGCTGTTCGCCATCGTGGCACCGCCAGGCTCGGACAACATTCCGCTGGTGGTCGGTAGCATGGCGTTCTTCATCACCTGCATCTGCGCCCTGGCGGCTTACATTGCACCGGAAACCCACCGTATGGCGATGGAAGACCTGGGCAATCCGCAGGCCAAGCCGATGGACAAAGAAGCGTATGAGGCCAGCCGTAAAGGTAGCCTCCAGACCGTAAGCCACTGATAGACCGTAGGGGGCCGCTTTTGCGGCCCCCTGCATTTTCAGCCCTTGACCACTGCCTGCAGCCCCCGCCACAGTTTCTCGACATGCTCACGCTCGGTAGGCAGCGCCCCCACCGACACCCGCACCATCCACCGGCCATTCAAGGTTGCCGGCGTCACATAGGCATCCCCAGACATATTGAGCCGCTCGGCCCAGCCGCGGGTATGCGCATCCAACGCCTCCCCTTCCAGCCCCGCCGGCCGATGCTGGATGCACAACGTCTGCAATTGCACCGGCGCCAGCAGTTCCCAGCCCGGCGTCGCCTCGACCTGCTCGGCAAGCCACTGGGCATTCTCCAGATCACGCCGCAAGCGTGCCTGCAGCGCTTCGACACCCTCACTGCGCAACATGAACCACAGTTTCAGCGCACGGAACCGGCGCCCCAGCGGGATGCCCCAGTCGCGCAGGTTCTTCACCTCGTCATCCACCGCCGACTGCAAATAGCTGGGGTTGGTGCTCATCACGCGGATCAGGTGCTGCGGGTCGCGCACGTAGTAGATCGAACAGTCGAAGGCCACGCCCAGCCACTTGTGCGCATTGACCACCACCGAGTCGGCCAGCTCGATGCCATCCCACATCCAGCGGCACTCCGGCAGGATCATCGCCGAGCCGGCCATGGCCGAGTCGACATGCAGCCACAGGCCATGGGCCTGGGTGATTTCACCGATCGGGCGAAGCGGGTCGAGTGCCGTGGTGGTAGTGGTGCCGGTGGTCGCAACCACCGCACACGGCTGGTTACCCGCCGCCAGGTCCTGCTCGATGGCTGCTTGCAGGGCAGCCGGCTGCAGGGCGAAGCGCTCGTCGGTGGGGATCAGGCGAATGTTGTCACGGCCAAAACCTGCCAGCAGTGCGGCCTTGTCCACCGAACTGTGGGCGTGAGCGCTGACGTAGACGATCAGCGGCTTGGCCTGGGCCTGCAGGCCGCCACGCACCAACGCGTAACCGCTGGCACGTTCGCGGGCGCAGATCAGCGCCACCAGGGTACTGGTCGAGGCGGTGTCCTGGATCACCCCGCTCCATTGCCCTGACAGGCCCAGCAGCTGGCGCAGCCAGTCAAGGGTGGTTTCTTCCAGTTCGCTCAAGGCCGGGCTGGACTGCCACGACAGGCCCAGTACGCCCAGGCCGGTGCTGAGAAAATCACCCAGCACTGACGACAACGTGCCGTTGGAGGGGAAGTAGCCGTAGAAATCCGGGTGCTGCCAATGGGACAGGCCTGGCATGACCAGTTTGTTGACGTCGTCGAGAATCGCCTCGAACGGTTCGCCCTGCTGCGGGGCACATGCTGGCAGGGCTGCCTTCAGGTAGCCGGGCTCGACCTGGGCCATCACCGGGCGGTCGCCCACGGTTTGGCGGTAGTCGGCGATCAGGTCGATCAGTTGGTGGCCGTACAGGCGGAATTGTTCGGGGGTCACGGGCGGTCTCCTTTGGGCAGTTTGCTGCCTTTCAGTCTAAGTGCCGCCTGCCCCCCAATGAACCCCGCTTCGCGCATACCTCCTATGGCGTTGGCGCATGCCCACCGTGCACGCCGAACTGCGACTGGCGCCACAATTCGAACACCCGGTTGCGCAACCAGCGGTGCTCGGCCGAGGCCTGCAGGCGCTGGTGCCAGACCACCCAGTAGCGCTGGCTGTGGTCGATAAAGCCCAGGGGCCGCCAGGCCAGGTCATGCAGGCGGCACAGTTGCCGGGCAATGTGCTCGGGCACCGTCGCCACCGCCTGGCTGTTGCCGATCACCTGCACCGTGGCGGAGAAAAACGGCACTTCCAGGCTGACCCGCCGCTGCAGGCCCTGGGCGCGCAAGTGGCGGTCGATGAAGCTGTCCTTGTCGCCACCACCGGAGATACGCACATGCTTGTGCGCCAGGTAGTCCGCCTGGCTGAGCGTGTGATGGGCTGTCAGCGGGTGATCGCGGCGCATCAGGCAGACGGCGCGATCCTCACCGAGCAAGCGACCATGCAGGTTGGCGGGCGACTCGTCGAACAAGGTGGTGGCCAGGTCGATTTCGCCGCTGGCCAGCAAGGCATACTGGCCGGCTTGCCAGGTGCGGTATTCGAGGCTGACGCCGGGAGCTTCGTGCTCCAGCGCCGCCACCAGCAACGGCAGCATGTGCTCGGCGACGTAGTCGGAGGCCGCCAGGCAGAAGCGCCGTTCGCAGCGGGCCGGGTCGAACACGGCCGGTTGGCGCAGGGCCTGGAGTTCTTCGAGTACCTGGCGCAGGGGTTCGACCAACGCTTCGGCATATTCGCTGAGCACGTAGCCACGGCCTTGGCGCACCAGCAGCGGGTCGTCGAAGGCTTCGCGCAGGTGGGCCAGTTGGCGGCTCAGGGCCGATTGGCTGACGCCCAGGCGCTCGGCAGCGTGGCTGAGGTTTTTCAGCTGCAGCAGGTGGTCGAGGGTACGCAGGTGGGCGAGGCTGAGGGAGGCGAAAGTTGGGTTCATGGGTGTTCGTCTCCGGGCCGCAGGCGAGGGCTGCGCCCTCGTTTCGCGACACAAGGCCGCTCCTACAGGTACAGCGCTGTACCAGTAGGAGCGGCCTTGCGTCGCGAAAGGGCCGCCAAGCGGCCCCAGAGGCACAAATCAGTCAGTCAGGCCGACATAGACGTTCTGCACGTCATCGTTCTCGTCGATCGCCTCGAGGAACGCCTCGACCTCGGCCAACGCCTCAGCGCTCAGGCTGGCAGCACTCACCGGGTTCTTCGGCGTGTAGCCGATCTTTGCCGAGACCACGGTAAAGCCATGCTCCGGCAGGGCCTTCTGCACAGCGTCCAGGTCGGTGGTGTCGGTGATGAACAGGGTCGAACCCTCTTCTTCGCCTTCCTCGAAGTCCTGGGCACCGGCTTCGATGGCGGCCATTTCCGGGTCGGCATCGCCGTTCGGGGTGGCTTCGATCAGGCCGACGTGGTTGAAGTCCCAGGCCACCGAGCCGCTTGCACCCAGCTGGCCCTTGCGGAACAGCACACGCACCTGCGCGACGGTACGGTTGATGTTGTCGGTCAGGCACTCGACGATCAGCGGCACCTGGTGCGGTGCGAAGCCTTCGTAGCTCACCGCATGGTACTGCACGGCATCACCGTCCAGGCCAGCACCTTTGCGGATTGCCCGATCCAGAGTCTCGCGGGTCATCGAGGCCTTCTTGGCCTGCACGATGGCCAGGCGCAGGCGCGGGTTCATGTCGGGATCGGCGCCCGATTTGGCAGCGATCTGAATCTCTTTTGACAGCTTGCCCATGACCTTGCCTTTGGCATTGGCCGCTGTTTCTCTATGTTTGGCTTTCCACTGTGCGCCCATGTCGACTCTCTTGTTTCAACGGCCAGTTCAGGAAGCGACCGGCCAAAAAGTGGGTGCAGTTTATACGCCCTCGGGCCTGTGATCGACAAAAAATCTTATGCTTTGTCGGCCTTGCCGGCCGCCGCCGCGAAACGCGCCAGGCGCACATCCAGGTGCCGTGGCCGTTGCCCGCGGTCCTCGGCGCGCTCCTTGCGACGGATGGCATTGCGCACCATCAGCGAGCCCAGGTAGCGAATCGGCTCGGGCGGGAACAACCCCAGCGGGCCGTTGACCAGCGGCGAACGGGACCACGGGTTGTCCAACCCCAACGCCAGCGACGAGAGGATCTGCCCGCCCATGTGGCACGGCCCGACGCCGCTGCCGGAATAACCAAAGCCGTAGAACACATTGCCCTGCCCGTCCAGCCGGCCGAAGAACGGCAGGCCGGTCACCGAGCGGTCCGACGGGCCGTTCCAGCTGGCCGCCAGCGGCACCTCGGCCAGGGCCGGAAAGAACGCGCCCAGGCTTTCGCGCAGCAGCGGCCGGTACGGCGAAGGCTGGTCGAACACCGGCAGCATGCGCCCGCCATAGGCGAAAGTATTGCCGCCCTTGCCGAGCATCAGCCGGCCATCGGAGGTGTTGTGGTAGTAATGCACGAAGATCCGCGAGTCGAGCACGCTGACGCCGTTGTTCAAGCCAATTTCGCGCAGCAGGTCGGGGCACGGCTCGGTGATCACCATGTCGCTGGAGACGATGGCCACGCTGCGCTCGAACTGCGGGAAGGCCCGCGCCATCCAGGCATTGAGGCCCAGCACCACGCGGTCGGCGCGCACCGTCCCGTGGGCGGTACGCACCTGCACTGGCGCGCCGTGTTCCAGGCTGGCCATGGCCGTGCCTTCATGGATGCGCACCCCGCGCTGCAAGGCCACACGGCGCAGGCCACGCACCAGCCGCCCAGGCTGCACGGTGGCGGCCGCCGGGGAGAACCAGCCTTCCAGGTGCCGCGCCGAACCGGCCAGGCGCTGCACAGCCTCCAGCGGCAGGCGTTCGAATGAGTTGATGCCCTGCTGCGCCAGCGCCGCGATCACCGCATCGGTCGCGCCCACCTGGGCCTGGTTGGTGGCGGTGTACAGGGTGCCGTCGAGGCGGTAGTCGCAGTCGATGCCATTGGCCGCGCAGAACGCACCAATGGCCGCGATGCTGCGCTCCGACTCGCGCACCAGGCGCACCGCCTCGGCCGTGCCGAACAAGCGTTCGAGGGTGAAGTACTTGGCCGACCAGGAAAGCGCGCAACCGCCGTTGCGCCCACTGGCACCTGCGCCGCAGATGTCTGCTTCGATCAGCATCACGTCCAGCGCCGGCGCCGCCTCCTTGAGCATCAGTGCAGTCCAGAGGCCGGTGTAGCCCCCGCCAACGATGCATACGTCGCAACGCGCGTCGCCTTGCAGCGGCGCGCATAGCGCATCCTGCTCCGAATCCAGGGCCTGTTGCAGCCAGAAGGGTCTCATTCGCTCGCTTTCCTTTAGGTACGCAGTGGCTTGATCGCCATGCTGGTGTTGGGTGCCACGTCATTGGCTTCGGCCAGGGTGGCTGGGCGGCTGTTCCAGTGCGGCAACAGCACCAGGGCCGAGAACAGTGCGCAACCGGCGAACACGATGAACACCGTGACGCTGTCGAAGTAACCGGGCAGCAGGCCGCCAAGCACCGCCCCCACCGAGCCGCAACCATTGACGAAGCCCGCGGCAGTGGCACCGGCCTTGGCCGTACCGAAGTCGATGGCAGCCGCGCCGCTGATCATCGAATCCGGCCCGTACAGGGTCAGGCCCATGACAAACAGCAGGCCCACCACCATGACGACGCTGCCGCTGTGCATGGCCGCCATGAACGCCGCCAGGGTCACCGTCAACAGCAGCAAGCTGATCACGCAGGCCGGCATGCGCCGCGCGCCGAACAGTTTGTCGGAGGCCAGGCCAATCATGATCGGCCCCAACAGCCCAGCCAGCTCGAAGGCGGTCGGGATAATCGCCGCGCCGACCTTGCCCACCGATGGCATCTGCTCGAAGACGATTACCGGCCCCCACAGCAAGATGGCGTAGCGCGCCGGTTTGAGCAGAAAGTAGGCCAGGCCCAGGGTCAGTACCGTGCGGTTGCGCATGATCTCGCGCAGTGGCGCCCAGACGCTGCACAGGTTGGCGCCCGGCGCCATGCTTTGCGGCTCGGGTTCGACGGCGGGCAAGCCGACGTCTTCAGGTTTGTTGCGCTGCAGGAAGAAGAACAGCACGGCCACCAGCGCGACCACGGCGGCACTGGAGTAAAACGCTGCGTGCCAGGTACCGACCAGGGTGTAGGCCCACCAGCCAGCAAACGGCGAGGCCACCAGGCCGCCGAAGGCATAGCACGAGCTCCACAGGCCCAGCACCCGGCCGCGCTGCGCGGCGGGGAAGAAACTGCCGATGTTCTTGCACAAGCCGGCCCAGCCGGTGGACTGCGCCAAGCCCTGGATCAACATGCAGGTGGCGAAGATCGGGAAGGTCGCGTAGCTGCCCATCACCACGGCCGCCGCCGCCGAAATCAGTAAACCGCCGAGCACCACCACGCGGGGGCCGAAGCGGTCGGCAAGCATGCCCCAGGTGAACTGGCCCACCGCATAGGCAGCCAGGTAGATGGCATCGAGGTTGGCCATGGCGGCCTTGTCGAGCATGAAGCTTGGGTCTTCGGCGATACCCAGCTTGGCCACCGAGAAGGCCTTGCGGGTGAAGTAGAAGGCGGCATAAGCCAGCCAGGTAATTGCGAAAATCTGCATACGCCAGCGTTTGAACGTGGCTAGGGAATGGTTCATGTGAGTCTGACCTCTTGCTCAAGTGTGCCGGCAGAATGTGAAGAAACGCCTGTCTTGTTCTTGTGTTGCGCACAGCGATGACGGTGGCCCGTCATCGGGTCAGATGGCGCTGCAAGAGCACCATGGCCCGGCTGGCGCTTGTGGCACCAGCGTTGGGCTGAGAGCTATGGAAACAGCTGGTGACTGATAAATAAAATCGATTTATCGTATTTCACACATAAGCTCAGCTTGTTACTGGAGTCGTCATGTCGGTCTCACACGCTCAACTCAAGGCCTTCCACGCGGTGGCGGTTCACGGCAGCTTTACCCGTGCGGCGCAAAAGCTGTTTCTTACCCAGCCGGCAGTCTCCGACCAGGTGCGCAAGCTCGAAGAGCGCTTTGGCGTGCTGCTGTTTCACCGCAACAAGCGCTCGGTGCAATTGACCGACCTGGGCGAGCGCCTGCTGGGCATCAGCCAACGCCTGTTCGCCTGCGAAGCCGAAGCCCTTGAGCTGCTGCAGGACTCGCGCGCCCTGCACACCGGCAGCCTGGTGCTGGCGGTGGATGCACCGGTGCATGTGCTGCCGCAGATCGCCCGGTTCTGCCAGCGCTACCCGGGTATCCAGGTGAAGATCGAGACCGGCAACACCGATGAGTCGCTGGCCCGGCTGTTCAGCTACCAGGCCGACCTGGCACTGCTGGGGCGGGATGTCGACGATGAGCGCCTGCATTGCCTGCCACTGCGCCGCGACCCGATGGTGGCGTTCGTTTCCCATCACCACCCGTGGGCCAGCCGCGGCTCGATCAGCCTGGCGGACCTGGATGACACACCGCTGGTGCTGCGCGAGCCTGGGTCGGTGACGCGACAGACGCTGGAGGAAGAGATGCAGCGGGCCGGCTTGCGGATTCGGCCGGCGATCCAGGTAGAGGGCCGGGAAGCGGCACGTGAAGCGGTGGTGGTGGGGATTGGCGTGGGGGTGGTGTCGGCGGCGGAGTTTGGCGCCGATGCGCGCGTGTGTGCGTTGCCGATCGTCGATTGCCAGCGGCACTTGACCGAGACGCTGGTGTGCCTGAGCGAGCAGCGTACACGGCGGGTGCTGGCGACGTTCTTGCAAATGGTGCAGGAAGGGTTGTAAATCCGCTCCATCGCTTCCCGCTAACGCAAAGCTCGCGTCACCCTACCGCCTGGATAACTGCCAATGCTCTTTCGCCTGACCGCCGACACGCTGGTGCTGCTGCACCTGGCCTTCATCCTGCTGGTGCTGTTCGGCGGCCTGCTGGTGCTGCGTTGGCGCCCTGCCCTGCTGGTGCACATTCCAGCCCTGGCCTGGGGCCTGGCGGTGGAATACCTGCACCTGGGTTGCCCGCTGACCAGCTGGGAAAACCGCATGCGCAGCGCCGCTGGCGATGCGGGCTACCAGGGCGGCTTCGTCGAGCATTACATCTGGCCGCTCATCTACCCCGCCGGCCTGACACCACAGACCCAGGTGCTGCTGGGCACCGTGGTGTTGCTGCTCAATGTCGGCATTTACGGTTACGTGCTTTGGCGCTGGCGCCGCCCTACCGGGTAGCGATCACGAACAACCGCGGGAACGGCAGCAATACCTTGCCGTCGGTGGACGGCGGGTAGTCGCGCTGCATCGCCTGCAGGTACATCTGCAGGAAGCCTGCCTGCTCGTGCTCGTCCAGCCTGGCCAGGTAAGGCCGCAACGCCGAGCCCTTGAACCACTCCACCACGGCTTCGGCGCCACCCTCCAAGGGGTGATGGTAAGTGGTACGCCACACATCCACCCGCGTGCACAGTGGGCTGAGCAGGTCGTAATAGAACGCCGCATTGTGCCTGGGCGGCAACTGGAAGTCGGCAAACTTGGCGGCCCACGGGCCTTGGCTGGCGATCTCGCGCAATTGCCGGTGCGCCGGCTCGTCGAGGTTGTCTGGGGTCTGCACCGCCAGGCTGCCGCCCTCGCTCAACTGGCTGATCAGGTGCGGGTACAGCGAAGCATGGTTGGGCACCCATTGCAGCGAGGCATTGGCCAGGATCAGGTCCTGTGCTTGCGGCGCGGTCCATTTGCCAATGTCGGCAATGGCGCAGCGTACCCGGGGCACACACAACCGTTTGCGCTCACGGGCCTTGTCGATCATGTCGGGGTCGCTGTCCAGCGCCATTACCTGGGCATCGGGGTAACGCTGCAGCAGCACTTCGGTGGAGTTGCCCGGGCCGCAGCCCAGGTCCGTGGCATGACGCACCGGGCGTTGCGGCACGGCGGTCAGCAGGTCGCGTACGGCGCGGGTGCGCTCATTTTCGAAGAGGGAATACTGGGTGGCGGACCAGGCCATGTGCGGCTCCTTTGGGCGGGCAATGCGCTGAGCATAAGCCATGTGCTGCCTGTTAGGGGTTCCTCGCAGGCCGGAACTGACTGCCTATGCTTGAAGTCAGTCCTTACATGCGCATGCCTATGAAAACATACCTGGCCCTGGCCATCCTGACCCTGATCGCTGCCGCCGCCCTGCTCGGCTCACCCTGGATGAACCAGCGCTTCCACATGCCTGACCGGCATGCGAGTGAAAAAAGCCAGGCCCTGAACGCAAAAACGGCCGGGTCCCCAAGGGAGCCGGCCGTTTCGAACAGCGACTAAGGCTTAGTGGCGCTTGGCGCTGCGGATCTGATGCACGACGCCCATGGCCACCACGACCGCCGCAGCGATGCCGGTGGAGATCACCAGGATCTGGTAGTCAGGCATGAATGCCATGGTCACCAGGGCGGCCACGATGAACGCGATCACCAGGTAGGTCAGCCACGGGAACAGCCACATCTTCAGGCGAACTTCCTTGCCTTCGGCGATCAGCTTGCGGCGCATGCGCAGTTGCGAGAAGGCGATCACCAGGTACACCAGCAACGCGATCATGCCGGTGGTGTTCATCAGGGTGTCCAGCACATCTTTCGGACGCAGGGTCTCGCTGAAGTTGATCAGCGCACACACTACCGCCACGGCGCACGAACCCATGATCGCGTACACCGGTACGCCGGTGCCGGCGCGGGTGATCTTGAAGAACGACGGCGCATCGCCACGCTGGGACAGCGAGAACAGCATGCGCGAGGCGGTGTAGTGACCGGAGATCAGGCAGCTGCTGACCGAGGTCAGGACCACGAAGTTCATCAGCAACTCGGCATACGGAACGCCCAGCAGCTCCAGGGTACGGCGGTAGGCGCCATAGCCCGAGACGCCCAGGTGCGGGTCGTTCCACGGTACCAGGCAGACGATCAGGAAGATCGAGCCGACGTAGAACAGGCACACACGCCATACCACCGAGTTGGTGGCCTTGACGATCTGTGCGGCCGGGTCCTTGGCTTCGGATGCCGCAATGGTCACGATCTCGGCACCGAGGAAGGCGAACATCACCCCGAGCAAGGCACCAATCACCGTGGTGATGCCGTTAGGCATGAAGCCTTCTGCGGTCAGCTGGCTGATGCCGCGCACTTCACCAAACTGCCAGACGTTCATCACGGCGGCGGTGCACACCACCAGGAAGCAGACGATGGCGATCACCTTGATCAAGGCGAACCAGAACTCGAACTCACCGTAGTGCTTGACGTTGAAGAAGTTGACGGTGATCAGCAGCAGGGTCGTGGCCAGCACGAACACGTTGACACTGACGTCAGGGAAGAAGCCGTGCAGGATCTTGCCCGCCACGTAGGCTTCCCACGCCATGAGGATTACCCAGTACCACCAGTACAGCCAACCGATGGTGAAACCGGCCCAGCGGCCAATGGCGCGGTCGGCGTAGGTGGAGAACGAGCCGGTGTCAGGCGAGGACGTCGCCATTTCGCCGAGCATGCGCATGATCAGCACCACCAGGATGCCGCCTGCCAGGTAGGCCAGGACAGCGGCCGGGCCGGCGCTGTGGATCACGCTGCCGGAACCGACGAACAAGGCGCCGCCGATAACCCCGGCGATCGACATCATCGTCAGGTGGCGCGACTTGAGGGAGGCACTGAGCTTGCTCTCGTGCCCGCCTTTCGCGGTGGTGGTTGTGGATGTTGCGTCCATCAGTTGTGTACCCCGTGCTTCTTTTTATCCAAGGAAAACTGTGAGGCCCCGATGGCTAGCGGCCTCACCTGTACATCAGTGCTAATGCGGGCAGGATGGTGTGAACAAACACACGCAGGCCATCCATGGCGGCCTGCTGACGCGCCCGAAGGTTTGCCCTTCGAGCGAACTGAACATGCTTTATGTGGCGATATCCGACACCTAATGTAAAAATGTCCGACGCAGAGAGCCATGCACAGTGGCATGAATCTCGCACTGCACTGTACAGGCCGCCCATGCAATACACCTTGCAGGCGCCTGGCGCCAAGCACCCTGAAGGCCCCCGAATGTTCGAATTACATCCAGACTCCCCAACCCCGCTGGTCAACCAGATCATCGATGGACTGCGCGAGCTGATCGACAACCAGACGCTCAAGCCTGGGGCCAAGGTCCCGTCTATCCGCGCCTTTGCCGCGACTTACTCGGTGAGTACCTTTACCGTGGTCGAGGCTTATGATCGTCTGGTCGCCCAGGGCCTGCTGGTAAGCCGGGGCAACGCGGGGTTTTTCATCAATCGCGCGGCCGGCGAGTTGCTGGAAAAACACAATGCCGAGGCCGACACCAGTCGACCAACGTTCAACTCTGAATGGTACCTGCAGCAGATCTTCGAGATCCGCCAACTGCCGTTCAAGCCCGGCTGCGGCTGGTTGCCCAATGACTGGATGTACGAAGACGGCCTGCGCCGCGGTTTGCGCCAGGTCGCCGGGAGCCCGCTGGAGCTGTCTGGCTATGGCGACCCCATGGGCCTGGCGGAACTGCGTGCGCTGACCGCGCAGAACCTGCAGCAGGAGCTGTCGATTGTCGCCAACCCGGCGCAACTGATGCTCACCCACGGCGCCAGCCAAGCCCTGGACCTGGCCGCGCGCACCCTGGTACGCCCAGGTGACGTGGTGCTGGTGGACGACCCCGGCTACCCCAACCTGATGAGCATCCTACGTACCCAGGGCGCGACGCTAATCGGCGTACCGCGCACGCCCAACGGCTACGACCTCAACCAGCTGGAACAACTGCTGGCGCACCACAGCCCGACGGCCTTCTTCACCCAGCCGCACCTGCACAGCCCGACCTGCTCACGCACCCCGCTGCCGCAGCTGCACCGTTTGCTGCAACTGGCCAGCCAGCATGGCTTCCGCCTGGTGGAGAACAACCTGTACGCCGACATGGTCTCCGAGCCGCAGCCATGCCTGGCCAGCCTCGACCACCTGCAGCAGGTGGTGTACGTGGGCAGTTACTCGAAGAGCATTTCGCCCAACGTGCGGGTTGGCTACATGATGGCCAACCCGGAGCTGATGCAGAAACTGGTACACCTGAAAATGCGCTCGGGCCTCACCACCTCGCAGGTGATGGAGCGCGTGGTGTATGCCGCGATCATCGACGGGCGCTGGCGCAAGCACCTCAAACGGCTGCGCCAGCGTTTGGCCGAGGCGCACCAGGAAGTGGGCCGGCACTTGCATCGGCTGGGTTTCGAGTTGTTCACCGAGTCGGACGAAGGGATGTACATCTGGACCCGGCATCCGGCGATTCCGGATAGCGCGGCGTTGCTGGACGATGCGCTGGAGCAAGGGATCATGCTTGGGCCTGGGCAGTTGTTCATGGTGGATGCCAAGGCGACGGGGTGGATGCGGTTCAATGTGGCGTTCAGTACCGACCCTGCGATGTGGGAGTTGTTGGAGAAGGTGCTGGTGAAGCATGTGCGGCGGGGTGGGGTTTAGTGGGTTTAGGGCTTGCCATGGCATTTGCAGCGCCTGGAAGATCGAGCGTCGCGCGGGCGGCGCTCGATCTCCCAGGCGCTGAATTTGCCGTGGCGAACACCTGGCAGCCCTGACACCCACCCAAACCCTAACGCCAATCCACCCTATCCCCAAAAAACGCCTGCGCATTCGCCTCCAAACTCTCCAGGTGATACCCCCCCTCCTGCACTATCACACACGGCAAGCGCAGCGCCCGAACCCGCTCACCCAACGCCGCAAACCCATCGGTGGTCACCGCCACCTTGCTCTGCGGGTCCAGCTGGTAGATATCGAACCCCAACGACAACACCAGCACCTCGGCACCAAAGTCCTTCACCGCACTCAGCGCAATCTCAAGCTGATTCATGAAATCCGCCTCACTGGCCCCGTGCGCCATCGGCAGGTTGAGGTTGTAGCCCTCCCCCACACCCTCGCCGCGCTCGTCCGCGAACCCGGCCACCCCCGGGTAGAAGTTGGTCGGGTCACCGTGCACCGACACATACAGCACATCATTACGGTCGTAGAAAATCTCTTGAATCCCTTGCCCATGGTGCATGTCGGTATCGAGGATCGCCACGCGGCGATAACGGCCGCGCAAGGCCTGGGCCGCGACGGCGGCGTTGTTCAGGTAGCAGAAGCCGCCAGCCGCATCGAAACGCGCATGGTGCCCCGGTGGGCGGCACAGCGCATAGGCCGCAGGCTCACCCCCGAGAATGGCCTTGGCGGCGGCCACTGCGCTTTGCGCCGACCAGTAGGCCGAGCGCCAGGTGTTCTCACCCACGGGGCAACTGCCGTCGGCCAGGTAGCGGCCAGCCTGGGCGAGAATGCCGCGCAGGGCATTGGGCTCGCGCACGAAAATGTTCGACATGACCTCGTCGCCCCACTCCTCGGGCACTTCCTTCCAGCGTGCATGGGCCTCTTCGAGGAACGTCAGATAGGCCTCACCGTGTACCGCCTTGAGCGGGCCCAGGCCGGCATCTTCGGGCTGACGAATGTCGAAGCCAAGGTCCTTGGCCGCCTGCAACAGGCGCTGGGCACGCTCAGGGACTTCCTGCGGGGTACGCATGGCGCCGCGCGAGTAGTAGCTGCGCGGGTGGTGCAGCAGCTGTTCGGGGTGAAAGTAGCAACGCATCAGGCTTCTCCTTGTTCGACCCGGCCGGCACGGGCCAGCACGGCGTTGAGCAGTACATCGGCGCCCTGGCGGGCATCGTCGGGCAGCACGTCTTCAGCCTCGTTGTGGCTCAGGCCACCGACGCAGGGGATGAACACCATGGCTGTCGGGCAGTAACGGGCGAGCAGAATAGCGTCGTGGCCAGCGCCACTGACAATCGCCTGCTGGGCATAGCCCAGGCCGTCCACGGCCTGTTGCACGGCGGCCACACAAGCGGCGTCGAAGGGCGTCGCCGGGCTCATCCAATGGCGCTCGATGCGTACCTGCAGGCCACGCTGCGCGGCGATGGCCTGCAGTTTCAGACCAAGCTCTTGCTCCATCGCCTCAATGGCCTGGTCACGGTGGTGGCGCAAGTCGACGGTGAAGCGCAGTACACCTGGGATGGTGTTGCGCGAAGACTTGGCAATCGACAGCTCGCCCACCGTGGTCAGGCCTTGGGGGGCGAAATCGGCGGCCAGTTGCTCCACCGCCTGGATCATTCGTGCCGCGCCGTACAGGGCGTCCTTGCGCAGCGGCATCGGCGTGGTGCCGGCGTGGGCGGCCATGCCTTCGACCGTCACGTCGAGCCAGCGAATCGCCTGGCCACCACTGACCACACCAATGCATTTGGCGTTGTCTTCAAGGATCGGGCCTTGCTCGATATGCGCTTCAAAATAAGCATCGACCTTGCCGCCCAAGGGGCGCTGGCCGGCATACCCCGTGCGTTGCAGCTCATCGGCGACGCTGATGCCCGCAGCATCGCGAATAGCCAGCGCCTGCTGCAGGTCAAGGGTACCGGTGAACACTGCCGAGCCGAACATGGCCGGCGTGAAGCGTGCGCCTTCCTCGTTGGTCCACACGGCAATCTCCAGCGGCTTGCGAGTGCGGATGCCGAGGTCGTTGAGCCGGCGTACTACCTCAAGGCCCGCCAGCACACCGTACACACCATCGAAACGGCCGCCTTCGGGCTGGGTGTCGAGGTGGCTGCCCATCATCACCGGTGCAGCCTGCGCATCGGTGCCTGCGCGGCGGGCGAACAGGTTGCCGATGGCATCCACCGACAGGGTCAGGCCGGCCTCGCGGCACCAGTGGCTGAACAGTTCTCGGCCGGCCTTGTCTTCATCGCTCAGGGCCAGGCGGCAGCTGCCGCCACGGGCCGTGGCACCGACTTCGGCCATGGCCATCAGGCTCGCCCACAGGCGTTCGCCATTGCTTTTCAACATGTACAGGTACTCCAGATCGAATCGGGTGGATCAGGCCATTTCCAGCTGCTGACTACGGGTGTACTGGCGCGCCAAGGCCAGCACGCAGAGCAGCGAAATGGAGGCGATCAAGGTGTAGAACACCGCCATCGGCCACCACTGGCCGCTGAAGGTGTGGGCCAGCCAGGTGCCGATCAGCGGCGTCAGGCCCCCGGCAATTGCACCGCAGATCTGGTAGGCCAGAGAGATCGCGGTGTAGCGCACGCGGGTTTCGAACATGCCGCTGACGTAACCGGCGATCACCGCATAGAACGACGCCATGCAGGCCGCCGCCAGGGCGATGCCAAGCACGATCAACGGGCCCTGGCCCGAGCTGACCAGCACGAACATCGGATACGGCGAGGCCATCGCCAGCAGTGCGACCAGGGCCAGGAAGCGGGTAGCGCCGACTTTCTCGGACAACCAGGCGGCCAGCGGTTGCAGGCAAAACTGGATGACCGCCACGAAGAACAGGCATTCAAGGATCAGCGAGCGATCCAGGTGCAACTGTTGGGTGGTGTAGCTGATCATGAAGGTGTTGGTGAAGTAGACCCCGGCAATGCCCAGGGTATTGGCACCGATGCACAGCAGCAGCGGGCGCCAGGCGGTGCGCAGCACTTCGAACACCGGCGCCTGCTCCTTGCGGTGGGCCTTTTCGGCCTGCTCGCGGCTGGCGATGAATTCCGGCGATTCGTTGACCCCGAGGCGGATGGCCAGGCCCACCAGCAGCAACAGTGCGCTGGCCAGGAACGGCACACGCCAGCCCCAGCTCATCAGTTGGTCTTCCGGCAGCCGGGTTACGGCGCCAAAGGCCAGCAGCGAGAGGATCAGGCCCGCCGGGCTACCCAGCTGGGCAAACGAGGCAAAGAAGTTGCGTCGACCCTTCGGCGCGTGCTCACCCGCCATCAGCACCGCCCCGCCCCACTCCCCGCCCACGGCGATGCCCTGGACGATACGCAGCACAATCAGCAGCACCGGCGCGGTGGCGCCGATCTGCGCGTAGGTCGGCAGCAGGCCGATGCACACGGTGACGATGCCCATCATCAGCAAGGTGATGACCAGCGACTTCTTGCGCCCGATGCGGTCGCCCACATGGCCGAAGATGACGCCGCCCAGCGGGCGGGCAAAGAAACCGACGGCAAAGGTGCCAAAGGCGGCCATGGTGCTGAACAGGCTGTCGTCGGAGGGGAAGAACAACGCACCGAACACCAGTGCAGCGGCGGTGGCGTAGATGTAGAAGTCGTACCACTCGATCATGGTGCCGATGAACGCGGCGGCGGCGGCACGGCGCGGCTGGGGCGAAGCGGTGGGCTTCATGCTGGGCTCCTTTGCTTGTTTTTCTGGCAGGAGTTATCGGAAATCACGGGGCGCTCTGGTGGCGCCTGGTCGATGCATGGCTGCGATTTATCGTCCCAGGGCTATGATTAGTCAATTTTCTATTTATTATTCGCACTATTAGCCATGCTTATCATTCGAGCCCGACCATGTCTGACCGCCTGCTCAACGACCGCCTCGACTGGAACCTGCTGCGCACCTTCCGGGTCATCGGCCAGGAGCTGTCCATCAGCCGCGCCGCCGCCCGCCTGCACCTTACCCAGCCGGCGGTGAGTCAGGCGCTCAAACGCCTGGAGGAGCAGCTTGGCCGGCAACTCATCGCCCGCCGCGGGCCGCGCTTCGTGCTGACCGAAATGGGCGAGCAGATGTTCTTGCTGGCTGGCGAGGTGTACGGGCAGATGTCGCAGATCGGCGGGCTGCTGGAGCAACCGGCTGACGAACTGGTGGGCAAAGTGCGCCTGCTGATCATCAGCCGCATCGTCAGCGAGCGCTTTGACGACTTTCTCGCCGACTTCCACCGCCAGCACCCCCGGGTAGAGCTGGAAATCGACGTGATGCGCAGCTCCGACATTGTCGCCGCCTTGCAGGAGAAGACCGCCACCGCAGGCCTGAGCCTCAACCGAAGGCCTCAACCGCGGCTGGAGCAGCGGCTGTTTCTGCGCCAGCGCTATGCGTTTTTCTGCGGCAAGCACCATGCCTTGTTCGGCCAGCTTGAGGGCGACCTGCAGCGTGAGAACTTCGTCAGTTTTACCAGCGACCAGATTGGCGGGATGCTCTCGCCGCTGACCATCTTCCGTGACCAGCAAGGGTTTTCCGGACGCATCGTGGCGTCCTCGCCCAGCCTTGAAGAGGTGCGCCGCCTGGTGATTGCTGGGTTCGGCATCGGCTGCCTGCCAGAACACGTGGTGGCGCCGGATGTGGCCGCCGGGCTGTTATGGAAGCTGCCGCCGCAGGAGGGGATCGCGGATGTGGATATACACCTGTTGTGGAACAGGGAGCAGCGGCTGAGTCGGGCGGAAGAGGTGTTTATCCAGGCGTTGCAACAGTGTTTGGAGAAAGGGCATCTGTAGATTTGGGTTGGTTGATCATCCGCGCACTATGAAGCTGTGCTTGCGACGAACCTTCCTCTACCGCTTTTTGGATGACTTATAGCTCATCCAAAGACACCGATACGCCTTTTTCACCCAGTCGAGACTTTGCCAGTTCGCTTAGCTCGATATCTTCGAGCCGCTCCATCATGGCTTCATAAAGCTCAGCCGGCACCATGTCCCCATCACCCGATTGTGATTGAGCACGGCGATGGGCATCCCTGCGGCACCGGACATGACCGCAGTTGGGTTCTTTTTCAGTTCCGACACGCTTACCGCTACATCGGCGAAGATATTCTGCATATTTATCGACATCAATTAAGACCTATATTTTGGTCAATGCCTCGGGCAATGACAAGCCATGGCCTGCTAAAAGTTTGGATCCCATCCTCTGGCAAGGTATGCTCTGCGAGATAGCCAAATGCCACCACCCAGGAGCGCCAAGCGCCTGGCATTCATGGACGAGCCTCCTTTGCCCAGCCACCCTACCCGCCACACCATCGCCCGCCAGTGGCAGTTGCTCAAGCTACTGCCAGGCCGCCACCCCGGCATGAGCTCCACGCAGTTGCAGGCTGCTCTGTCATCCGTGGGCCACAGCACCAGCAAGCGCACCGTCGAGCGCGACCTGGTCGAGCTGTCGGCGCTGTTCCCACTGCATTGCAACAGCAAAGGCATGCCCTACGGCTGGTACTGGCAACCTGGCTTGAGCCTGGGCGAGGCGCGGCACCTGCAACCGGATGCCCTCAGCCCGGTACGCCAGGTCGTGCTACGTGCCTGGGTCGACGATGCACTTGCCCGTCGTCTTGAACACCAGCCCCTGTCCTCAGACATGCAACTCACCCCGCAGCAGGACGGCGGCGCCTCGCTGCAAGCGACCGTCGACGACGGCCGGGCGTTGATGGGCTGGTTGCTTTCACAGGCAGGGTCGATACGCGTGCAGGGCCCGCAAGCGCTGCGCGAGGCCTTGCTGGAACAAATGCGCCAGAGCCTGGCGCTGCACGATGACTGTCAGTGATTGGGCACGTACGTCAGGACGGCAACACCGGCATGCGGCGGCGTGACAGGCAGGCGTAGGCCAACGCCAGCACGCCGAACCCCAGCACCCCCAACAGCACCATCAGCTCACGGCTGTAGCGCGCCACCAGCGCGGGAAAACCGCTGAACTCGCGGTACACCTGCACATCGGCCACGCCGTCGGCGTGACGGATGCTGACGCCGCCCTGGCGGATCTGCGAGTAGTCCGCATCGAAGTACACCCACACCTTGCAGGCGCCACCCGGCTCAATGGCCGGTATTTCGACCACGGGCGTGGCGGCCTCGATGATGGTGTCGTTACCCGCGGCATCGCGCACTTGCACCAGGCCCTTGGCCGGCAGGCGGATGGTTACCTGGCGCACCGGCGCATCACCCGTGTTGCGCAGGTCGATGAGCAGACCGGTGCGGTGGTCCACCAACCCCGCCTCGAACGGCTTGGCGAACAGTTGGGCATAAGGCGCCTGGGCCAGTTCGATCAACCGGTCGACCTGCTCATGGCTCAACTCGCCCTGGCCGATACTGTTGATGCGCCCTTGCAACTGCTCGTACTTCAGCAGCTCGCTGGCCTTGCTGATCCGCTCGCTGAACTGGCTCGGGTAAGTGAGGTAGGCATAGGTCAGGGAGGCTTCCAGGCGAGGGCGGCCTTTGATCACCACATAGGCCACCAGTATGACCATCAGGCCAATCAGCAGCGCTACGAGGCATTTCCCGACTTTGTCCCAGCTCAACACAAACTTCCTTCTGTCGTGGTACTGACGATTCAAGCGGCCCAAGGGTGCCAATTTCGTGGCGCCCAGGCAAGCATTCAACGCCCCAGTAGTACGGGCAGTGACGCTACCAGCATAGGCCTGATCACCGTATTCGCTTTGTCCTTGACCATGGTCATGCCGTGAACGAGGATCAGGCTTCCACAGACAAGGACGCAAACCATGTTACGGATACTGGGCAGAGCTTCTTCCATCAATGTGCGAAAAGTCCTTTGGGCCTGTGCCGAGTTCGATATCCCCTTCGAGCGGGAAGACTGGGGTTCGGGCTTCCAACCCACCAACACGCCCGAATTTCTGGCACTGAACCCCAACGCCATGATCCCGGTGATCCAGGACGGCGATTTCACCCTATGGGAATCCAACACCATCATCCGCTACCTGGCAACGCGCCATGACCAGGGCGCCATCTACCCCACCGAGGCACAAGCGCGGGCGCGCATCGATCAATGGATCGACTGGCAAGCATCGGACCTCAACCGGTCGTGGAGCTACGCGTTCATGTCGCTGGTCAGGCACTCCCCTGCCCACCAGGACCCTCAAGCACTGGCCGCCGGTTGCGCAGAATGGGGCCGCCACATGCAGATTCTGGAGCGCCAGCTCGCCGCCACCGGCGCTTATGTGGCCGGTAGCCGGTTCACGCTGGCCGACATCCCTATCGGCCTGTCGGTCAACCGCTGGTTCGAGACCCCGTTCGAGCACCCTCACCTGCCGGCAGTCAGGGCCTACTACGAGCGGCTGAGCCAGCGCCGCGCGTTTTGCCTGCATGGCAGAAACGGCACGCCTTAAACACAGGCCTTTAACGCTGGGGCGGCCGGAGGCACTGACTGAAGCCGCCCCCTGCTCAGCGTGCCTCCAGCACCTTCGCCAATACGAAGGTCACCACCACTGCCAGCAACACGCCAATGGCGATCGACATGACCGCGCCCCACTGCAACAGCGTGTGTTGCAAGGTCAGGTAAAAGCCGACCACGCCCACGGCGCCAATGCCGTTGCCGCGTATGATCGCAGCCAGCTCCTGGCGCCCGCCCTGGACGTGGGCGAACACCGCCAGCGGCCAGGCGATGACTGGGACCGGCGCCAGCATCCCGCTGACCACAGGGCCGAGCAAGGTCGCGCTGGCCGTGATCACCAGCAGCAGCAAGGTGGCGGTCATCATGCGCATCGGGATGACCCAGCGAGGCGTCGGCACGTAGCGTGCGGCACTGGCGTCTGCCGGTTTGGCGGTGGCCACGACGATGACGATGACCAGTAGCAGCGTGGCAATGACCGACAACGCCACCCCGCCCAGGTGGCTGGTTGCCAACGCCGCCAACACAAAGAACGCCAGCGCTGCGATGCAGCCGACCAAGGCGCCTACACGTCGGGTCACCCCGTAGTAGAACAAGCAGGTTGCCTGCACGGCAGCCACCCCGGCCAATGCCCCTGGTACGGCCAATGAGGCGAACGCCTCGCCTTGTTCAAGGCTGAGAAACAGCATGACCAGCGCCGAGGTAACGGGTAGCCCTGAAAGCAGCCCGCCAATTTGCGTGCCCCAGCGTTTGCCAGCCAGCGAAATGGCCAGCATCAGGGTGGGGGTCATGAAGAGTTTGAGGTAGAAGACAGTCATGCAGAGGTTCAGGTCTGAGGCGGGGGATAGCGCATGCTAGCTGAAGCGCGCTCCGGGGCACAGTGACGATGGCCGTTGCGGGCAAGCGCCATCCGCCTATCCAGGTTCAGACCAGGGTTTGGAACGCCTGAGCTGCGCCCCAAATGATGGGCGGGTGTCCAACATCTGGGGCGCAATTCAGGCTGTGTTATACCAAGGCGGCCTTCGACGCTGCCACGCCCCGCGCGCGCCAGGCAAACGCCAGCACCATCAGCAACCCCAAACCCGCCATCAACGCACCTGCCAGGGAAATCGCCGGGTAACCCAGCCCCGCATTGATCACCGCCCCACCCAGCGCAGCGCCTATTGCGTTGCCAAGGTTGAACGCGCCGATATTCACCGCAGACGCCAGGTTAGGCGCGTCCTTGGCCGCTTCCATCACGCGCATCTGCAGCGGCGGCACCAAGGCAAAACTGGCCGCCCCCCACACCAGCACCGCCAGTGCCGTGGGCAGCGACCAGGGCATCAGCAGCGGAAACACCAGCAGCACAGCGATCAACACCGCCAGCGAGACGATCAGCGTACGATCGACCGAGCGGTCCGCCGCCTTGCCGCCCCACACGTTGCCCAAGGTCAGGCCGATACCGAACAACACCAGCATGACCGTGATGAACGTGGTGGAGGCCTGGGCCTCGCTGTGCAGAATGGGCGCAATGTAGGTGAACACGGTAAACATCGCGCTGGAGCCGACCACGGTCAGCGCCAATGCCGCCAGTACCGGCCCACGGCCGAGCACGCGGATTTCGGCCATTACCCCATCACTTTTGGGCAGCGGCACATTGGGCAGCGCGTACCACAGCACCGACATGGCCACCAAGCCCAGGCCCGCGATCCCCCAGAACGAAGTGCGCCACCCCAACAACTCACCGAACCAGGTCGCCAACGGCACACCGCCGATGGTCGCCAGCGTCAACCCCATGAACATCGCGGCCACGGCGCCTGCGCGTTTTTCCGGCGGCACCACACTGGCTGCCACGATCGAGCCGATACCAAAGAACGCGCCATGGTTGAGCGAGGTCACCACGCGGGCCACGAGCAGGCTGACGTAATCGCTCGCCAGCGCCGACATCAGGTTACCGAGGGTGAAAATGGCCATCAGCCCAATCAACAGGTAACGCCGCGGCACCTTGCCGGTGGCCAGGGTCATCAACGGGGCACCGATCAGCACCCCCACCGCGTAGGCGCTGACCAGCAGCCCGGCAGCAGGTATCGAGACCCCGAGGTCTGTGGCAATACTGGGCAACATGCCCATGGGGGCGAACTCGGTGACACCGATGCCAAAGGCACCGATGGCGAGTGCGACGAGGGGTGGATTGATGCGCATAACGGGCTCCTTATCTGTGCCGCAAATGCTACGATCCACTCCGTTAATGCACTAGACCGCATTTTTGCCAATCACCTTTGCGCGCGAGGCACAAATGGACTTCAACGGCAGGTCCGGCGAGATGGAAATTTTTGCCAAGGTCGCGCACGCGGGCAGCTTGTCTGCGGCGGCGCGGGCGCTGGGGCTGACGCCATCGGCGGTCAGCCGGATCATCGCGCGCACCGAACAGCGCCTGGGCACCCGCCTGCTGTTGCGCACCACACGGGCCATTTCGCTTACCCCGGAGGGCGAAGCCTACTTGCGTGGCGCCCGGCGCATCCTCGCCGACATGGATGAAGTCGAGGATGCCATCACCGACCAGGGCGTACCGCGCGGGCGCCTGCGGGTGAGCGCCGCGCTGGGGCATGCCCGGCTTACGGTAGTGCCCTTGCTGGCGCAGTTCAGCGCCCTGTACCCGCAGATACTGGTCGACCTGACGCTAGGCGACGAACTGGTCGACATTGCCGGCGGCCAGGCCGATGTCGCGCTGCGTTTCGGCCACCTGCCGGACAGTTCCCTGAGTGCCCGTTACATTGGCGACACCGGCCAGGTGATCGTTGCCTCGCCCGATTATCTGCAACGCTGCGGCACCCCGAACGAACCTGAAGACCTGGCCCGCCATAACTGTTTGCGCTTCAACTTCCGACGTGCCGAGCCCGACTGGCCGTTTCGCCGTGACGGGCAGGCGTTTGCCCTTAAAGTCAGCGGCAACCTGGAGTGCAGCAGCGGCGAGGCGCTGGCGCAATTGGCCAGGCTGGGGGCCGGCATCGCGCGCATCGGTACGTTCACGGTGGGCGATGACCTTGCCAGCGGACAACTGGTGCCGCTGCTGGAGGCCTACAACCCCGGCGACCGGGAGCCGATTCATGCGGTGTTCGTCGGCGGCCCGGCGATGCCGGCACGGGTTCGGGTGTTCGTGGACTTTCTGGTCGAGCATCATCAGGGTTGGCCGCTGCGCCACGCACCGCCAACATCGCAACCCTGAGCGCAATTAAAATGCATAACTCGCCCTCGCCCCTGCGCACTTAGCAACCACAGCCGATTGCCTTGCGATATTATTGGATCCAATCGCGCGCCACACAGGGCTGGGGAGATCGGCATGCAAGCTTTGGGAATGGACTATCGGCACGGTGAGGTGGTTGCCAGCCACTGCCACGCCGAGGATCAGCTGATCTATGCCGCCAACGGTGTGATGCGGGTGTGCAGCGATGGCGGTAACTGGGTGATCCCCCGTGGGCAGGCACTGTGGATACCTGCTGGGGTCGGCCACGAAATCCGCATGCAAGGTGAAGTGTCGATGCGCACCTTGTTGCTGGGTTCGCACGTCACGCGCTGCCATGTCATCGCCGTGTCCGGTTTGCTGCGCGAGCTGATCCTGGCGGGGTCACGGATGTTGCAGCGCGACGAGCCGCTGGGCGAGCACGCCCGGGCGTTGATCCAGCGTGAGCTGGAAACGGCCGAGCGCATCGATGCCTACGTGCCGGTGCCGCAGCATGCACGGCTGCGCGCCTGGTGCGAGGGCTTTCTCGAAGACCCGGCCCAGGACCTGACGCTGGAGCAGTGCGGCGCGCAACTGAACATGAGCGCGCGCACCCTGGCGCGGCTGTTCCAGCGTGAGGTGGGCATGTCGTATGGCGAGTGGCGAGCACGCACGCGCATGGTCCTCAGCCAGCAGTGCCTGGCCGATGGCAAGCCAATCCTGAACGTGGCACTGGACCACGGCTACCAGAGCGCCAGCGCCTTTGCCGCGATGTTCAAGCGCATCCTTGGCTACAACCCCAGCGACTGGCAGGTCAACGTGCTGGGCACGGGCGCCGCGCCAACGCCCTGAGCGCCGAGGCTGAGGTTGTCCCAGTTGCGCGCAGGGTTGTCCCGCTTGCGGCAGCGGGGCTACCCCAGCCCTCGTTAATCTGGCCTCACGACCCCTAATACGGCTTGCGTGATGCCAATTCGATCCCTTTCCAGCACCGCCAGGCGGGCTGCCGCCATCGGCGTGTTCAGCGTGCTGTCGGCGTGCACTGGGCACCCCACAGGCGCCCTCCCCCCAAACCCCTTCCAGGCATTGCCCGGGCTGCGCCTGCCTGCCGACGTCAGCGACCAGGCGCTGCCCGCGCGCTGGTGGGCGTTGTATCACGACCCGCAGCTCAACGCCTGGGTGCAGCAGGCCCTGGAGCACAACCAGGACCTGGCGCAGGCCGAAGCCAATGTGCAGGCCATGCTGGCCGGCATTGGCGAGTTCGACGCCAAGCGCTGGCCCAGCACTTCCCTCGGGTTTGCCGCGAGCTATGGCAAGAGCGCCGATGACCAGACCCTGGCCGAGGCCACCGACAGCCATGCGCCATCGCAATGGGCGTTCAACCCGGCCATCGAGCTGGCCTACCAGGTAGACGTCTGGGGCCAGGTGCGCGCGGCCATCGAACGGGCACGGGTACAGGCCGAGGCCAGCCGCGAGGCCTTGGAGCTGGTGCACCTGCAGGTGGTCAGCCAGACCACCCGCGCCTACATCGACCAATGCGTCTACGGCGCCCGCATCGCGGCAGCCAGCCAGTCCCTGGACACGTTGCAGCGCAGTGTGCAGCTCAGCGAGCGCCAGCGTCAGGCTGGCGTCGCCACCGAACTCGATGCTGTGCGCCTGGTGGGTTTACGCGAACAGGTACAGGCGCAACTGCCGATGCTGGAGGCACGCCGGCGCATGGCCCTGTACGAACTGAGCATGCTCAGTGGCCAGGAACCGGCGGCGCTGATCGACAACGGCGCCCCCTGCCAGACCATCCCGACCCTCGCCGCGCCGTTGCCTGCTGGCGACGCCTGGCGCCTGCTCGAACGCCGGCCAGACGTGCGCAAGGCCGAACGCGAGCTGCAGGCTGCCGCTTTGGAAGTCGACATCGTCAAGGCTGACCTGTATCCGAAGGTCAGCTTCGGCGCCTCGTTGACCTCGTCGGATCACCACCTGGCCAACCTGGGCGACAGCCGTGCGCTGATGTTTGCCATCGGCCCGTTGATTCGCTGGGAGTTCCCCAATATCAAGGCCAACCGCGCACGGGTGAGCAAGGCCCAGGCCTTGCAACAGGCGCAAATCGCTCATTACCGCGGGGTGGCGTTGGCGGCACTCAAGGATGTACGCCAGGCCCTGGCCCGTTTTGACGGTGAACGGCAACGTACCCAGGCCCTGGCAGCAGCCCTGGTGCAGGGCCAACGCGGCTTTGCCCTGGCGCAAAGCAGCTACCGCGCCGGCACCCTCGACGCACTGGCGCTGCTGGACAGCGAGCGCGACCTGATCGCAGTCAGGGCCAGCCATGTCGAGGCCCAAGGCCGCCTGGCACGTGCCCAGATCAACCTGTTCCGCGCCCTGGGCGGGCGCTGGCAATCATCACCGGCACCGGCCCCAAGCCGGGTGCGTCGCTCCACTCCCGCTACTGGAAGCCAATCATGAATGTTGCCGTTACAAAGAACACGCTGGCGGGTGACCAGCCCCAGGCGGCTGTCACTGCCCGCAGGCCCCGTCGCCGCCTGGCACTGTACGCCGGTGGTGGCCTGACGCTGCTGGCAGCGCTGGCCTTCGGCGGGTACTGGTTCACTACCGGGCGCTACCTGGAGACCACCGATGATGCCTATGTACGCGCCGACTGGGTGGCCCTGAGCGCGCGCGTGGCCGGCTATGTGGCCAAGGTTGAAGTGGAGGACGACCAGCCCGTCAAGGCAGGCGATGTGCTGGTGCGCCTGCACAACCGCGACTACCGTGCACGCCTCGACCAGGCCACTGCCGGGGTGGCCGAAGCACAGGCCGCGCTGGCGGCGGCGCAGGCCAGCCAGCAAGTGGCTGGCGAGCGTATCAACCAGCAACAGCAGGCCATCTTCCAGGCCGAATCGGCCGTGCACAGTGCCAGCGCCGAGCGCCAGCGCAGCGAGCTGGACATGCAGCGCTACCGTGGCCTGGTGCGTGACAACGCAGCCACCGTGCAGCGCCTGGAAGCGGCCAATGCCAGTGCCGTACAAGCGGGTGCCGCGCTGCAGGGCGCGCAGGCACGCTTACGAGAACAGCGTTCGCAACTGACGATGGCCAAGGCCCTGGCGCTGGCGGCCGATGCCGACATCAAGCAACGCACGGCGGCCTTGAGCCGTGCCCAGGCCCGCCAGGCGCTGGCCGAACAGGATGAACAGGACACCGTCATCCGCGCGCCCATCGATGGCGTAGTCGGTCAGCGCCGCGTTCGCGCCGGGCAGTATGTGGTGCCAGGCCAGCCGTTGCTGGCGGTGGTGCCGTTGCAGCAGACTTACGTGGTCGCCAACTACAAGGAAACCCAGCTGGCCCACATGCGCCCGGGGCAACCGGTGCAGGTGCGTATCGACAGCTTCGCCAGCCAGCCTGTGCAAGGCCGCGTGGCGAGCTTCTCGCCGGCGTCCGGCAATGTTTTTGCGCTGCTGCCTTCGGACAACGCCACCGGCAACTTCACCAAGATCGTCCAGCGTTTTCCGGTGCGCATCGTGCTCGACCAACCCGTAGACGGCGTGCAGATACTGCCCGGCATGTCGGTGGTGACCACGGTCGACACGCGCCCCGTGGAGCCGGCCGATGAGCACTGAGCAAAGGGTACCGTTGCGGGCCTGGGTGGCGGTGTTCGGCGGCTTGCTTGGGTGCTTCATGGCCGGCATGAACGTGCACGTCACCAGCGCGGCGCTGCCTGAAATCCGCGGTTCGCTGGGTGCCAGCTTCGAAGAGGGCTCGTGGATTTCCACCGCGTACCTGGTGGCAGAGATTGTCATGATTCCGCTGACGGCCTGGCTGGTCGAGGTGTTTTCCATGCGCCGGGTGATGTGGACGGGGTCGTTCATCTTCCTACTGGCATCGATCGCCTGCTCGTGGGCGCCCAATCTGGAGGCAATGATCACCCTCAGGGTGATCCAGGGCGCAGCCGGCGCAGTGCTCATCCCCCTCTCCTTTCAGTTGATCATCACCGAACTGCCCGCCAGCAAGATGGCCATGGGCATGGCGCTGTTCAGCCTGGCCAACAGCGTGGCCCAGGCGGCGGGGCCTTCCATTGGCGGCTGGTTGACCGATGTCTATTCGTGGCGCTGGATTTTCTACCTGCAGCTGTTTCCCGGCGTCGCACTGCTGCTCGCCATCGCCTGGTCGATCGAAGCCAAACCCATGCAACTGGCCCTGTTGCGTCGGGGCGACTGGGTGGGCATAGCGGCCATGGTCCTGGGCTTGGGCGGCTTGCAGATCGTGCTGGAGGAAGGCGGCCGGCTGGACTGGTTCGGCTCGACGTACATCGTCGGCATGTCGATCATCGCAGGCTTGGCGTTGGCGGTATTCGTGTTCACCCAGTTGTACGGCCAGCGCGCATTCATCAACTTGCGCTTGCTGGGGCGCTACAACTTCGGGGTCGCCAGCATCGCCATGTTCATCTTTGGCGCCGCCACCTTTGGCCTGGTGTTCCTGGTGCCCAACTACCTCTCCCAGCTGCAGGGCTACAGCGCCCGGGATGTGGGGGTCGCGTTGATCGCTTATGGCGTGGTGCAACTGCTGCTGGCGCCGTTGATGCCAAAATTGATGGCCTGGACCAGCGCCAAGTTCATGGTGGCCAGTGGTTTTCTGATCATGGCTGCAGGCTGCTGGCTGGGCGCGAGCCTGAACATCGACAGCGCCGATAACGTCATCATCCCGTCCACGGTGGTGCGCGGCATTGGCCAGCCGTTCATCATGGTCGCGCTGTCGGTACTGGCGGTGGCAGGGTTGGAAAAACGTGAAGCGGGCTCGGCCTCGGCGGTGTTTTCGATGCTGCGCAACTTGGGTGGCGCCATCGGCACCGCCACGCTGACGCAGATCGTGGCAACGCGCGAGCGCTATCACAGTGAGCGCATTCACGAACATGTCACGGTGTTCGCACCCAGTGTGCAGGAGCGCATCAGCCAGACCGTGCAGAGCTGGCTGCCGGCCCAGCAACAGGCGCTGGAAGGGTTGGCCGCGACCATCAGGCGCGAGGCTTACCTGATGGCCTACAGTGATGCCTTCTACCTGGCGTGCCTGGCATTGATCGGCTGCGCAGTAGCGGCACTGTTACTGCGCACCCGGCAACCGGCATGAGCATGTGTGTAACCCGCTGCGCCGGTATAAAAACGGCCCGCGAACGCGGGCCGGCTTTGGGCTAATCGGCGAAGTGGATCACCATGCGGCCTTTGATCTTGCCTTCCTGCATCTCTTCGAAAATGTCATTGATGTCTTCGATCGGGCGCAGCGTTACCTTCGGCACCACCTTGCCTTGCGCGGCAAATTCGAAGGCTTCTTGCAGGTCCTGACGGGTACCGACCAGCGAACCCACCACCTCGATACCGTCGAGCACAAGGCGTGGAATGTCCAGGCTCATGGCTTCAGGTGGCAGCCCAACCGCGACCAGCCGACCGCCAGCACGCAGCGCATCGACCGCCGAGTTGAAGGCGCTTTTGGCCACGGCCGTGACCACCGCCGCATGGGCGCCGCCGGTCTTGGCCTGGATGACTTTGGCTGCGTCCTCATCGCGCGGGTTGACCACCAGGTCGGCGCCCATTTCGCGGGCGAAGGCCAGTTGTTCATCATTGACGTCGATGGCGATGACCCGGGCATTGAAGACGTTCTTGGCGTACTGCAGGGCGAGGTTGCCCAGGCCACCGAGGCCGTAGATGGCAAGCCATTGCCCAGGGCGGATATTCGACGACTTCACCGCCTTGTAGGTGGTCACACCGGCGCAGGTGATGCTGCTGGCGGCCGCCGAGTCCAGCCCGTCCGGCACTTTTACCGCATAGTCCGCCACCACGATGCACGCCTCGGCCATGCCGCCATCGACCGTGTAACCGGAGTTCTTCACCGCGCGGCACAGTGTCTCGTTGCCGCTGTTGCAGTATTCGCAATGCCCGCAGCCCTGGAAGAACCAAGCAACGCTGGCCCGGTCACCTGGCTTGAGCGAGGTCACGCCCGGCCCCACTTCCACGACCACGCCAATCCCTTCGTGGCCCAGGATCACACCGGTCTTGTCGCCGAAATCGCCATTCTTGACATGCAGGTCGGTATGGCAAACGCCACAACACTGCATCTTCAGCAACGCTTCCCCGTGCGCCAGCGGCCGCAGTGTTTTTTCCACCACGTCCACGCGACGCCCTTTGGCAACAACAGCAGCTTTCATAAATACCTCCGTGTCTGGCTGAGTGAGCTTGAGAGAGTGCCCGGGTCAGCATAGTGGCGGATTGATGAAGAGGCGTTGCTGCAGGTCAGGTTTTGAACAGTGGGCAGTAATAAGGGTTGGACGTTAGCCAAAGGTACTGATGAACGGCCCGGCAGACTGCCGAATTGCCCTCACCACATCGGGGACTTGTTCGCACAGTTCAGCAGAGCGAGCCAGTACTTGCTCCAACGCCTGCAACTGTTCGCAAATGATTTCCTTTGGCCGAGCCACATCACAGGTGACAGCAAAGTCCATCAAGCCCTGCCTTGAAGCAAACAACGACTTGTTACCGCCTAGGTCCAGGGCCAACACATCCTCAGGGATGTAGGCTGTGGTATTGACGATGTCGTACGCCGGTGCCAGCCGCGCATTACGCTGGGAAGGATCGGAGTACAGCAAGCCGAAATTTTTCAGGTGGGCATCGCCATTTCCAACGATACAGGTCAGGCTCACCATGGCAAACAGTTGCGCTAATGAACCTTGCACGTGGTCCTGCGGGCAGAACAGACGAATGGCCTTGGCGATAGCCGCATAGCTCTTGCTGTACTTCTGCTGCGCCGAAAGCCCCATCAATGCGGCCATGTCCTCAAAGCCGATCGGATTGAGCTGCCCGTCCCGATCAAAGCGCCGCATGACGAAAAGCTTGGCGTTATCGGACAGGTAGAATTCCGGCACTGGGATCCCTACTTCCTTGGCCACGGACATGCAGAGAAACTCGTTGATTGCCAGCCCCGGGAACTCGTCCCGCCCGCTTTTTATGATCAGGTCAGACGTTTTCGAGGTGAAACGTTGCGGCGCATCGCTCTGATCCTCAGGCACCAAAACTTTGGGCTGCACGCCCGATATTCCAGCGCGCAAGATGTATCGGTCAACAAGACCGGCAAAAATATCTTCTGCACCATCCCAGGCCAGGATTTCGTCCAGTCGCTCGCCGGGGAACTGCTGGCGACGCAACAATGCATCGACCTCAGATGAACTCACTGCCACCCGCCCAATTGGCGAGCTGCTACCAGAGAGCGCCAATAGCAGCATCGGATCGACATTCACCACCTTGGCCAGACGGTTACGCAATTGCTCCAGCACATAGCCTTCAGGCAAATTCATCTGGAATATCGGGTGCAGTTCCCGGTGTCGGTATTCATCCAGGCGTAATGGCATCAGTAGACTGATCGCTGCATGAGCCGAAGCATCCTCACGGTAGCGAAACAGATAGTCGTCAGCGGAGCTGAAAACTGTCCCGCTTTCCCCTCCCGGTGTCGCTACCCGTAGCATGGCCGTCATCAGTCGAATACTCCCTGAATTTCATCCAACGTGGGCATGGCTGCGGGCACTAGCGCGAACTCGCAGTCCAAAGCGCCCACCACTCGAGCATAGGCGGCCATACCTACAGATAGATCGCCTCGCTCTATCGCGATAACTTTCTGACGTGTAACACCGGCCAATGCCGCCAGCTTGGCTTGAGTGAACCCACGACTCAACCGGCGCTGCCGAACTTGTTGACCCAGGCGTGCAATGATAAAAGAGGGATCCATGTTCTGTATACGTAACAAATTTAAGTTAATGTAACGTATACCTAACCTAGGTAAATATCAAATCACCCCCGCAGGTTCAGCCCCAAGGCAAACACCGCCGCAGCCAGTGCAACCAGCGACACGGCATTGCGGCCTAGGTAGGCAACCCAACCCGGTGCGGCCAGTTGCGTCAGCTGGGCCTGGCATTGGCGCTGGCTGTCCAGCAGCGTGGCCAGCTGCGCCTCCATGCGGTCCACGCGTTGGGCCTGGGTGCTGGTGGCCAGGGCGAGTTTCTTCAATGCCGTGGTCACGGTGGTCGACAGGCTTTCCCGGGCCAGGTTGCTGGCGTTCAGGTTTTTCTTCAGCTCCTCAAGTTGCCCTTCCTGGGCGGCGATCTTGTGCTGATGGTGCTCCAGGTTCTTCCTGATCACGGCCTCTTTCTGCACCCGGGCCAGGGTGCTGGTCACCAGCTTCTGGTGTTGCGCATCGATCTTGGCATCCAGGGCCGTCAGTTCGGTCTCCTGCTTGCCTTGGGCCCAGGCCAGCCGCTCCACCTCCTGGGTGCAATAGGCGTAGCCATCGGCCATCGCCAGCAGGTCGTCGATCTGCTGCTTGAATTCGCACAGCACCACCAGGGCCCCTTCCTGGTTGCCCTCCAGCGTCACCGCGTCGGCCTGCAGGCGTTCGATCTCACGCACCAGGGCGTCATTGAAGCCGCGCAGTACCTTGTTGTTGGCCGTGTGCAACTGGGTCAACAACTGCACCACGCTCTGGGTCACGGCCAGGCTCTCACCCACCTGCCTGACCATGTCGGCCAGGTCTTTGTCGTTTTTGCCCGTCAGGCCGCCCCAGAACGAATCCCAGGTGCCTTGCTGCTTGAACGCCTCGAGCTGCTCGCGCGCCCCCTTGTTGTTGACGATGGCCTCGTGCAGCTTGCGCAGCCCGTGCTCGAAGTCCTTGAGCTGGTCGTGCTCCTCGCGGGGCGCCGGCAGCGACGCAGGGGCGGGTACGGGCAGCGACTCGGCCAGCCTGACTTGGCCAAAGAGCTTGGCGGCGAGGTCGGTTGTAGTGTTGAACACCTGTCAGGACTCCTGGGTAATACGGTTTTTGTTCGATTGCAGCAGTGCCGAGTAGTCGATCGCCCGCACTGCCCGATGCTGCGCCAGGCGCTCGCGGTGGGCGCCGGCCTCACGGGCCAGGGTGTCGACCGACTGAGCGTATTCCATCAGGCCCTCGGCCATCAGCCATTCGTTCTCTTGTACCTGGATCAGTTGCAACGCCGCCGCGCGCTTGGCCTCCAGCGCTTCGTGCCAGCCGCTCTTGAAGTCCACCAGGAAGGCCACGATGGGTGGCACGACCTTTTGCAGGTGGTAACTGCACAGCCCGAAACCGATGGCCGCGATCACGCAGGAAATGTACGGCGCAGCCACGCCAACCAAGGGCAGCAACTGCGCCTCGATGACCGGCTCGATGCCGTCCCAGAAAATCAGCGTGCCACTGACCACCACGGTTTCGACGATCTTCTGGATGAGTTCTTCCCTTGGCATGGACTGGGCCCCCTTGTAGAGCTGCCAGGCGCCATGGGCGAGGTCGAACAGGTTGCGGCTCAGGTTGTAGACCTGGCGGACCGCCTTGGACAGGGCGTTGACGATGAACTCGACCACGCCGTTGAGCAGCTTCAGGGGCGCGGCGACGATACGCTCGACCACGGCCCAGATCTTTTGCAGAAAGCGCTCGACGCGGGCCTTGAGGCGCGCAGTGCCGCCCATGAACAGGTCGACGAGTTCATCCTTGATGGCGATGATCGCGGCAGCGGTCAGTTGCTCGAATACCTGCCACCCCGAGTTCTTCAGCGCCTCCTTGCCAGCGCCCATGGCCACCTCGCCGGCACTGCCCATCGCGTCCTTCAATTTCTTGGCTTCGATGTTGCTGCGGATGCCCTGCTCTTCCTTCAGCTCTTGCTTGCGGTTGACCGGCGGCTTTTCGTTCTTGATCAGGAACGCTTCCAGGGCGGCGGCGGTTTCGGCCGAGTCCATGACCACGAACTTCACGGTGCACCCGGCCTCAAGCTGGTCCGCCAGCTTGTAGGGCTTGCGGGTTTCGCTGTTGGCCCGGCCGCGGTATTCGTTCATGTGGCCGTCCTGCCAGCGCTGACGCATGTTGGTGCTGTCACCGATGTAGGCCAGCTGGCCGCTGGCGTCGTACACCACGTACACGCCGGGCTTGTCGGGCAAGTCGTTGAGGCTGGAGGCGTCGTTGGCGCTTACCGAGAGCGCGCCGTCGAATTGCAGCGTGGCCAGCGAACCGATACCGGCCGACAGGCTTTTGAAGAGGATTTCTTTCCAGGCGACACCCCGGTTGGCAACCTGCATGGCGCTTTGCGCCGAGGTGGCAACGAGGGTGTCCTTGCCGGCCTGTAGCGGGTCCGGTGACTTGGCGTTGGGCTGGGAATTCTTTTTGTTGCGAAAACCGGCCACGAGCTTGCGGTTGGTGTTCTCGATCGCACGGTCGACAATCAGGTTGGCGAGCGGCGACAGCGTCCTGTGTTGGTATGGCTGGTTCATCATCCCTATCCGGATAGCTCGATCATGGGCGGCAAGCTATCAAAATGACATCATCGGATCCACTGCCGGGATGCTTGAAATGTCGAAAACTGGCGTTTTGGAGCTGCATGGCAGCCCCAAGACGCGGGCGATCAATCCACCCGCACGAACACCTGCTTGGCCATGTTGTTGCCGCCAATCGACTCCAGCCGCTTGCCGCCGTCCAGCACGCGCACGTTGATCAGCGCAACGCCGTTGGCATCACGGGCCACGACCACATCGTCCTTGCGCTCCCACTCGTCGACCTTGATCTTGTTGCCCGCAGAGACGATGTAGTCACTGGAGAACTCGACAGTCTGCTTGCCAGCGCTGAAGCCCATCACGGTGGTCTCGGCCTCGTAGGTGCCATCCAGCGCATCGTTGCCGCAGCCAGCCAGTACACAGAATGGCAATGCTGCCAGCACGTATTTGAAGCGACGCATAGGTATTCCTTGTCAGTCATTCATCTAAAGAGGCGGCGGCACGCCTCGCGCCCTAGGCGAAAGCCGGGTGCCGCCAGAACGGCAATCAACCCTTGGCGGTACCCACCAGGGAGTCGATCAACATCGCCGAGGCGGTATCGCCGTTTTCCAGCACCAGCTGGCGAATGGACTTGCCGAACCCTGCCAGCGGCGTGTCGAAGGTGAAGTCGGACTTGCCCTGGTAGCTGGCAGCGAAGCGAATCACGTTGTCCGACCAGCTCACGCGGTGCCCGCCTGCAGCCAGGTTGTAACCGTCGAAGAAGGCTGCGGCCACGGGCGTGGTGCCATCGACATCCGCCGCATTCAAGTTCGCGCCAGCCGCGATCAACGCCTCGGCGTAGCTATGGTCGCGCTGGGCCATGCAGGCGTGCAGGGCCGTCTCGCCACCGTAGGCCTTGGCGTTCACGTCACTGCCCTTGAGCAGTGCCTGGAACAGCGCTTCAGGTTGCTGACCCGCGCCACGGCGACGTTGCAGCTCGCCGGCTTTTTTGCAGAAGGTCGACAGCGCGGTGTCGCCATAGACGTTGTGGGCCTTGAGGTCTTCCTTGCCGGCCAGGGTGATCATGTGGGCGAAGCTGCAGCTGTTGTAGTCGCTACCTGCCAGGCAGTCGATCAGGCGAGTGTTGCCGTTGACATCCCGGCCCATCGGGTCGGCGCCAATCGATACCAGGTAGTCATAGGCGTTGTCGGCGGCGCCGACGATCAGCGGCTTGTTCTCATGATGGATACGTTGGTTGACGTTGATGCCGGAGCTTTTGAGCAGGTAGGCAAAGGCGTCCAGGTCCTTGATCTCTTTCGCCCAGTCCGAATTGCGCGCCTGGCCTTGTGCGGCATCCCATACGCGCATGGCCATGGGCGAGGTGTCTGGCGGGCTGTCGATATCACGCACCTGGGCATACCCAGGCTGATAACTGACCCACACGCCCACTTGCTTGTCGTCCTTGTAGCTGCCCTTCTCCGCCACGGTGCCGGCCGGCCAGCCGCGGACAAAGTACATCTCGGACAGGCCGTTCCTGTTGCCTGCGCTGTAGGTGACCTTGCTGGCCGGTACCGACGTGCCATCGGTGAACGCCGTCCAGGTCTCACGCACGCCTTCGAGCTCGCCGGCCTTGTAGGTGGCGCGGTCTTTCAGGTTGCCCTTGTAGTCATAGTGCTCCACCGGGCCATCGAGTTTGCCGGTACCGTCACTGGCAAAGGTTTCCAGCAGGGTGAGCTTCTGCTCGCCGTCGATGACCCGCCACTCGCGCTGGGTGCCCACACGGATGGAGGGCTTGCGGAAATCAACGGTCGGAAGCACCGTGCTGTCAGCGACCTGCAGGCCGGTGGCGCAGTCGTAGCTTTGCTCGCTGCGGCGGCCGCCTTCGAGGGTCAGAACGTTTTCCAGATGGTCGGCGAATTCACCCTTGCACCAGGTTTTCTTGGGGCCGACGAAGGCACCGTCCTGCAACTGGCCTTCGACCAGCAGCTTGCCATCCTGGTCGAACTCCTTCCATTCCCCGACCGCCTTGCCGTCTTCCACCTTGAACGACTGCAGTACCCGGTCACCTACCTTGTGCACCACGGTGCCATTGACCCGCTCGCCGGACTTGCGCTCCAGGTACAGCGCATGTGGCGAACCGACAGTGCCGGTGTAGCTGGTGACTTCGTCGAAGTTGTATTCGGAGTTGCAGCCTGCCAAGGCGGACGCCAGGGCACAGAGAACGAAACGCTTTTTCATGAATATCCTTGTAGAAATGCGTGCGGGCTGGTGCTGGGCATGGCTTCGCCAACGCTCAGTACTGGCCTGGGTGTAACGGGGTTATGCAGTGGCGGGCAGTGCGGCTGGAGGGGCCTCTATTAGAAGCGCATCAAGAAGCTGACCATCCATGTAAAAACGCTCTGGGATGCGGGTTTTGGCGGGATTATACATAGCGGCCTAATAATGGCAAAGCTAATGGTCTGTTTGCTGCTGGCTTTGAAACCTGTGGGGCCACTTCGCGGCCCCAGCTGGCTCAGACAGCCATCAACTGATCGTCCAGATCCGTCAAGGCTTCGCCAAAAAAGGCCTTGAACAAGTCCGTCGGCCGCTGGTTTTCCAGTAACCCAAAATGCTCTCCCAGTGCACGGCCCGTGCGCAGAATCAGCTTCGCGGTTTCAGGCTTCGCAGTATCAGGGTTGCCTGCTAACCCTGAGCGCACCAGCAACTCGGCAGGCGATACCGAATGCTCAAGCGCCAGCTCGGCAACCTTGCCACTCAGGTACACGTTGGTCAGATAGACCTGCTCGTACTCGTCACCTGCAATGAACTGCGCAACGCCGCCACTGAGCACTTCCAACCCTGGCGCGCCCCCCTGCGCGATGCACGCGAGTTGCTCGAGGTTGAAACTGACCAGGTCGAACTCGCGTGGCTGCAAAGGTGCACAGTATGCTTGTGCAGTGTTGGCCGTGCGGCCCTTGACCTCGACCTGCCACTGCCGGAAGTCCTTCAGGCTTACGCTGTGCCCGGCAGCCTGGCTGCAGTGCAGATAGTCGATGAACACCTGCGGGAAGGTTACGCTGGTCGGCACCCAGGTCGAGCGGGTGCTGCCGCCCCCGGCGCCTTCACTGGACGCGGGCGCATAGGCAGCCTCTGGAAGCAGGCAGCGCAGGTCATAACCCAGCATGAACAACGCCGCTTCGAAGCTGTGGCTACGCGCCTGCAGCGAACCTTCGAACAGCTGCCCAGCGCCCGTCAGCGTAGCCTGGATGATCCACCCCAGCTCGACCTGGCTGCGCGCCCACGCATACCCCGGCACCGCCTTGGTGAAGAACTGCGGTGCTTTTGCAAAGCCTAGCGCCCCCGGGTCACGCACTTGGTCACCGCGTGCCCCGCCAGACGGGAAACGCAATTGCGCAGGGGTGGTTTTGCCTTGGCGGTACAGCGCATAGAGCATGGCAATGGCGGCGCCGACCCGGCTGTCGTAGATGGGCGAGCCGGTGGTGTCGATCAGCGAGTGGATCTTGGTCAGCCCCGCATCGAAGCGCTGGATGCTGCCGGCATTCAGCGCAGAGAGCGTTTGGCCTGCGCCCAGGTCGAACAACGGTATGCACGCCTTGAGGTAACTCACCAGTTGCTGTTGCTGGCGTAGCGCCCCCAGGAACGGGATGGCCCCGCGTACACCGCCCCACTTCAGTACGGCGCAGCAGGCGTTGTAGGCCGCATCATCGCAGCCTGACGCCAACGCTGCCGCCAACCGGCTGCGCAAAAGCTGCAACGAAGCGGTGGTGCTGGCCCAGTCCATGGACGTGACCCACTGCCCGGTTTGTGCATCCTGCCAGGCACTGCCCCAGCGATACAGCGCGAGCACCTGTTCGATACCCACCACCCGCTGATTCAGGCCACCCTTGACCTGATGGCTGGGCTTGAAGCGCAGGTGCACATCCAGTGTCGGCAAGTTGACCTGAAGCCATTCGATGAAGCCACGCACATCCGGCTGCGCAAGAAACGTGTTTCGATCCATCTGTTCACTACACCCTACAAGAAGATTTTCTGCTGTCTGCGGCACTGTGCATTCAGTCCAGGTTCAACCACGGCTTGAGCTCCGCCCTGTTCGCCAGCACCAACTGCTGCGCCTCGGGCCTTGCATCATGCACGTTGGGGTTCACCTGGAAGCGCTTGACCACATACTTCACCAGAGCCTGCGAGCTGCGCACCAGCAACTGGCCGTCGGCCATGCCAAAGTCCACCTCGATGATGGCCCGCTGCGCCTGTGTCAGGCGCTCGTCCGGCTTGAAGATCACATCGACCGGGGTGTTCCACTCAAGGTCATGCTCGATGCCGTTTTCCGTTTCAGCGTCGTGCAGCTCTGGTACACCGCGCAAACGGCTGAGGACGAAGTCGCGGTACATGCGGTTTTTTTCGCAATAGGCCCGCACATGCCAGCGCATCCCGGTGTACACCAGGGTATGCGGCGCGATGGTACGGCCTTCGGGCTCCGGGCTTTTGAACGACACGTACTCGATATCCAGGCGCCGCTTCTCGCGGCAGGCCTTGAGCAGCGGCCGCAGCACCTCGGGCTTGACCGAGCGGTCCGGAACCTTGAGCACCTCGGTGTGGGCGTAGGCCAACGCCAGGCCTTCGATGTGTGGTGCGCGCTCGTTGTTCTGGTTGAGCAGGTCGAGGTAGGCGCTGGCACTGTCGTCGATGAACAAAGGTTTGAACTGCCGCGTCGGCACGTAGCCTTTGATCTGCTTGTCGTACACCAGGTTCTTCGACGCGTAGTCGTTGATGTAGGTGTTGATGTCCTTCGAGGCCTGCTGACGACTGATGCCGAAGCTCTGCATCAGATGATTGGTGGTCAGGCGGCCTTCCCACCAGACCACCGTTTCAATCAGACGGTAGCGCAGGGCCAGGTCCCAACGGGTTTGCTCCATGCGTTGCGTGCGTTTCATACGGGTTCCTGCGTGAGGAGCAGCAGTGCATGCTCAGCCAATTGACGTGTCGCTTAATATTACGTGTCCACCCAGTTTTAATGCAAGGCTGGCTGGATATGTAAACTAACCAGGCATATGCAGCCCAGGCCCCCCTGGCGACTCGCACCCCCCCTTGTACCGCGCCCACGCCCCGCAAGCTGCGCCCATGCGCGCAGAACACGCTGCCATGTCGCCTGTCATCCCCCCTTCAACTGCCGTGAATAAACCAGCAAAACCTGCACCATTCCTTTACCTGTACAAGTCTCCAATATGGACATGTAGCCAAACTAGACATATCTTTCCGCTACAGGCAAACCGCCACTACTCAAGGAAGCAACCATGGACGCCCTCGAAATCACCCTGCTTGGCACAACCGGCATCACCCTGCTGATTGCCTGCCTGACACATGCCCGCCAGGGTGAAATGTGGAACCTGCTGCAGGGCGATCGCGAACTGGAGCGAACCGCACGCATTCACAAGCAGGAGAACAACGAGTTGCGGTCTGCCCTGCGCGCGGAGCGCGAGCATGTGAGCCAGTTGCGCCGCCAGGTGCAACTGCTGCTGGGGCTGGTGCCGGAAGGTTGAGGCCTGCCCCGCCTGCATGCCCGTATACTCGTTACCAGCACCCTTCACGGAGCACGTTCATGCCCTACCCCATCGAACACAAACTGGTCATCGGCGTGGCCTCCAGCGCACTCTTCGACCTCACCGTGTCTGACGACATCTACAAGACCGAAGGCGTCGAGGCTTACCGCCAGCACCAGGAGCAGAACCTGGATGAACCGTTCCCGAAAGGGGTCGCCTTCCCTTTCATCCGCCGCTTCCTCAGCATCAACCAGGCATTCCCCGATCAACTGCCGGTGGAAGTGGTGCTGCTCTCGCGCAATTCGCCAGAGACCGGCTTGCGGGTGTTTCGCTCCATCAGCCACTACACACTGGACATCACCCGCGCCGCGTTCATGTCCGGCCGCTCGCCCCACGAGTACATCCCGGCGTTCAACGCCTCATTGTTTCTCAGCGCCAACGAGGACGATGTGCAGCGCGCCATCGACGCCAGCTACCCGGCCGGCCTGGTGCTGCCGACGCGAATCTATGACGACGAGATCGATACCGAACTGCGCGTGGCGTTCGACTTTGACGGGGTAATTGCCGATGACGAGGCAGAGAGCGTGTACAAGCAGAATGACAACCTGGACGACTTCCAGGCCCATGAGCGAGCACGCAAAGCCATCCCCCACCAGCCCGGGCCGTTGGCCGACCTTTACCGCAAGCTTTCACACATTCGCACGCTCGAAGACCAGAAGCTGGCACAAGACCCTGACTACACACGCATCCTGCGCATTGCCATCGTCACCGCACGCAACGCACCGTCGCACGAGCGGGTGGTAACCACACTGAAAGATTGGGGGGTGTCGCCGGACGAATGCTTCTTCCTTGGCGGGATGGAAAAACCCCGGGTGCTGTCGATTCTCAAACCCCATGTGTTTTTTGATGACCAGCGCAGCCACCTGCAATCGCCGGCGGGGGATTTGCCGATGGTCCACGTGCCTTTTGGGGTGGCGAACAGGGCGCCTGGCAAGACCAGTGGTGTCCGCTTGGTGGAAACACGGGCACCACTGGCTGAACGCTTAACGACACCTAAACAAAGGTGAACGTCAGTTGGCTCACAATCGCCATGGCCTTGGGCTGGATCGACGCACTGACTTTGTCATCCAGCGCACCGTGAAGGTGAAGGTTGACCAGGTTGTCGGCAATCGCCCGCTCCAGTTCCGCACCTGGGTTGATCGGGTAGCCAAAGGTCACCGACAAGCTCGCGCCCGGCTCGACCTTCTGCTTGTCCGGGTTCCAGAACTGCACGGCCAGGTTGGCCGAATAGCCGGCTGGCAGAATGAACACCGCACCGGTTTGCGTGCCATCGCTGCCAAGCGTCAGTGGCCCCAGCAGCACTGGGGTCTGTAGCGCAGTCACGGTGTCACACAACACGCTCACCCGGGTACCGGCCAGCCCCCTTGCGGACAGGGTGATGGTAATTGGCGCGGTGGTGAAGTTCGCCGGCACGTTCAGTTGCTGACGGCGTACCCACGGGTCGTCACTGACCAGCGCCTGGGAGCGAATGCCGAAGGTCGGGGTCTGGCCAATGAACTTGGCCAGGTCGAGCCAGTCCCGCACCTGCGGGAGCGGGTCAGGATGAGCACCCGCGCTCACCTGGGCAATCAGGTTGAAGTAGCTGTCAGCCGGCAAGGCCGGCGGCTTCCAGAGGAAGGCCTGCTCACCTACACCGATATGCCCTGGTGGTGCACTGGCCTGCGTGCAGTCCAGGCCATCGACCGTGGTCAGCGCGTTGCCCCTGAACGTTGCCGGCAGCAACAACACCTGGGCCGGCGCGAAGTACAGGGAAAGCGCATTGCTCTCAGTCTCGCTGCCGCCGTTCATGCCACGCAGGTAGTAGTAGTTGCGCGCGGCGGCGACCGGCTGCACGTTGTAGGCCTGCTCCCAACTGCTGACCGTGCTGAACACGCTTTGCGCGTTGTCCACCGGCTGGTCGCTCTGGATGATGTCCGGGCACAGGCCCAGCGGCCCCTTGAACGGCACACTGCCGGTGGAAGCCAGGTTGTTGCGCAGGTAGAGCGTCTGGCTGGCGGGCTGGCTGCTGCTGAACAAATTGACGACTGTTTCGCTCATGACGTTTAACTCCCTGTAATCATCAAATGACGTGCAAGCCGTCAGCACCCAGCGGCACCACCGGGCGTGGACGAATATCGGCGACCTCGGTGCCGGCATAGGCCCGGTGCAGGGCATGCGACATGGCGAAGTCCACCAGGCCCCGGTCCAGTGCCTCTTGCAGCTCCTGCGGCGAGCCGTCGGAGAAGTACGTCGGGGTGATGTCGATCGAGGCGCCCGGCTGCGAGTCGGGCCCGTTGTTCTTGTACAGGTTGAGGGTGAGCAGCGCGCTGAAGCCCGGCACTAGTGTGCAGCGCACGCCAACGAACTGCCCCAGGGCAGGCATGGCGACGTTGTCGATGGCAATCTTGTTGCCCTTCGAGTCCAGCTGGCTGCAACTCATCGACAGGGTCCAGCCCGTGGTCGGGAAGCCCATGTTGGTGACCTGCAACGAGTACTCGCGGCTGCCTGCGGTCACGTCGCTGGGGATGATCAGCTGCGATGCCATTTGCCGGGTGGGCGAACGCCCGGACTGCATCGACACGTTGCGCCAGCCGAACTGAAGGTTGTTGGTGATCAGCGCAGCCATGTCCAGTTGCGAGAACACATCCGGGAACGGGTTACCGGCGTTGTTCATCCAGGTGATGAAGCAATAGTGGTCACTGCCCCCGGTTGGCGGTTGCGGGTTGCTCCAGACAAAGGTGTCGGCCGTCACCCCGATACTCGACGATGCCAGGTTGACGATCGATGAGTCGTAATGCGGGTTCGTGCCGTCCGGGTGGTCGCGGTCCGTAGGGATGCCGTATTTGGCCCACTCGCTGGGCCACTGAATGGAGGCGCAGGGTACGCCGTACAGCAGCACCTTGGTCGAGCTGCTGACGGCAGCGCCATTGCGCCCGCGTACATAGATGTAATTGGGTGTGCCTTGGGTAATGGTGCCAGGCGACTGTTGCGCATAGCTGTTAGGCGTGGCCAACGCGGTCTGGAAGTTGGCCACTGGCTGGGTGCCCGCGATCCAGATATCGGGCGATGCCGACAAGGGCGAACTGGCCGGCACCGTGCCCTCGCTGCTCAGGTTGGGGCGCAGGTAGATGCCTCTGTCGTAGGCACCTTGCAAGGCGGCTATCCGGCTGGGTGCCTGCACGGACGGCCCGCGCAGCACCTGGCCATGGCCGACCACGGGTGGGTTCTTGGTTACGATCAACATTGCCAAACTCCTTTTTGACTACATCGAACGAGTACCGGTGCGCAGCGCACTGGCATCGACGAGGGTGGGTTGGGTTGCAGCAGACACCGACACCACATTGAGCACCGTGGTCGAGGTGTAACAGATCACATCGAGGGCCGCCTGGCCCACCAGCGAAAGGCCTTCGGTAGCCAGTACCACCCGTTTCAGACGCAAGGGTTTGCACACTTCCGGCAGGCAAGGGACGATGTTCAGCGCCACGACCGAGGCGCTTTGCCCAAGCGATGCGGGGATGGCTGCACCGAGGTGGCCCAGGCCATACAGGAAGGTCGCAACCACGCCCATGTCGTCGCGGTTTTCGGGCATCTTGTTGGCGCCCAGCACAAATATCCCATCCAGCAGCACGCCTACGCAGGTGTAAATCCACAGCGTGCGGCTGGCACCGTCGGCGGTGACGCAGCCAGGCACGCCGCTGGAGAAGATCCACGGGCAACTGCACAATTGCGCAGCAGTCTCCAGGGTGAGCGCGACGTAGGCGACGATCGCTGGCGGCCCTGCCTCCGGTGGCATGATGTCGCCCAGGGCAGTGAGGCTGCCGTAAAAGAAGTAGGCCACCGAGCCCAACACCCCGGTCAGCAGCGCGAGGTCGCGCGGCAGGCAACCGCTCCAGCCATCCTCGGCCTGCGCCAGCACCTGTCGGCCAGCCGGCTTGAGCCCGGTGGCGGTGAGCAGCGTGTCGGCATTGAACGCGGCCTTGAAGCGCAGCACGCTCGCCTGGTCCGGGAACGGCGCCTTGTTTTGCAGGATCTTGAACAGCACCGTGCCCGGCACCGCCAGCACCAACGACATCAAGTCCAGGGTGGTGAGGTCCGAGCCGTTGGTGATCAGCCGGTAAAGGTCACTGACAAACGGAATGTTCCACTTGGCATTCATCAGCGTTTTGAGGCCCGCGATCAGCGTCGCGACCGTTTTCAGCATCGCATCGATCACCGCCTGCACGCCCGACAGCACCGCCTGCAGCACCCCTTCGACCACGCTCATCAGCGCTGCCAGCAGCTTGCGGAAGATCTCGTCCGGCGCCGTGCCCAGGTCTTGCAGGTACACCAGCGCCTGGGCGAACGCCTGGGACGACTCGGTAAAGTCGACCAAGTTCGCCAGCGCCTCCATGAACTGGGTGAACGGGCCGTCGGCCTCCTGGATCAGCGCCGCGGCAGCCATGTTCGACTGTGCGGCCGGCGCGTTGTTGATCAGGCCGTTGTAGACGATGTTGTTGGCCACCGCCTTGGACGTGGCCGGGTCATCCGGCGTATTGGCCTGCTCGTACCCACCCAGGCTGTAGCTGCCGGCCAAGGTGTTGCGGGCCTCGGCGAACCACTGCTGCAACTGGCTTTGCAAGGTGTTGATGCTGCCATCGACGATACGCTGGATACCCCCGGTGGCGCCGACCAGGAAGTCGAAGCCGGTGTTGACGATGTGGGCAATGGCGTCATGGGTGCGCAGAATGTCGCCCCAGTTGAACAGAAATGCCAGCCATTCGTAGAGCTGCTGGAAGAACACCTTCACCGCCGAGAACACCGCCTCGGCCAGGTCGAACGCTTTCTCGACCGTGTCCACCAGGGTTTCGAACAGGTAGGTGACGCCGTCGACCACAAAGTGAAACGCCGCCTGTATCCCGGCACTGACCGTGGTCACTACGAAATCGACCACCTTGATGATGCCCTGAGCGACCCCGGCAATAAAATCACCGATGTCGGTCAACCAGCTGAACCACCCGCCCGACAGCGAACTACTGCGCAAGGCCATCAGCAGCCCCGACGCCGCATCGGCGGACAAATCGGTAAAGCGCACCTCGCCATCCTGAACACTCAAATGCCAGTGCTGCTCCGGCACCAGCGCCAGGTCGAGCAAGCGCGCGCCTGCAAGCGCATCGCTACGCAACGAAACCCCAGCGCGAGGCCGGCGCGGGTCTACATACGGCGTTGCCGCCGAAGCCTTGCGGTACAGCGGGCTTGCCAACTGCATGCTGCGGCTGACCGCCTCGGCCACCGCGTTGGCGGTTTCCTGCTTGTGGTACTGATCGCGCAGCAACGGCGCACCACCGGCCAGCTTGGCGTTCATCAACTCCTCGCCCGTGGTGACGCTGAGCCTGTCCTGCACCTCGGCATCCTGACGGATCTCGATGCGCTCGCCGGGCGACATCAACGACGGCACCGCCACCAAAATCGCCGGAGCCGCCAACGCACTGACCTGCTGCGCAATCGACAGCACCCCGGCGCTGTTGGTCAACAACCGCACCGGCCGGCGCGGCGTGGCGTAGTAGACCCCACCATTGATGGCCAGCCGCGACGGCTCCTCGGTCCATACTTCGACCGGCGTATCGGCCAGTGGCGTGCCCACTTCACTGAACAACGTGACATCCGTGCTGTACGAAGCGAAGTCCTCGATCTTGCCGCCCGCCTGCACCTGCAGCGGCGCAATATTCCAGTTACCGCTGAGGGTTTCGCGGGTGAGTTGAGTGACGGTGTTTTGCTGCGCCTGAATCGCGAACACCGCCAGCCCGCCGTCTTCCACCGTCGCCTGAAACGACTGCACGCCGTTGTATATCGGCGTCGGCTGCGACCAGCCGGTGGCTGAAGGGGCGCTTTGGCTGGCGTGGTACAGCGTATTGTCCACGCCCAGCAAAAGCGCATTCAGCGCCGGGCGCGAAGGCAGCACAGCCACCTGCTTGAACGACGACGCCACCGTCAACTGCGCCCAGCTGTACGGCTGCTTGCCACCCCCGACCAGGCAATAGGCATTGCCATCGGAAAGAACGGCCAGCACCTGGGTATTGCCCACCTCATCGGTCGCCGCCGCCACATCCAGGCTGCGGAAGTTGGCGGCAATCGCCGGCCGATCGAGCTGCCCGGTGCTGAGGGTGTATTCGAGGATGACCGTATCGAACACCGAGAACGCCACATTGGCGTCGCTGTTGCCCGTCCACACCGCGTTGAGGGTCTGCAACTGCAAGGTGGTGCCATTGAGCGAGGCCGGTGCACGCCCAGCCCACACGCCCCAGCTGAAGTTGTACAGTGTGCCAACCAGGCCCTTGGCTTCGATCAGCACCCCGATGTACAGCTTGTTGTTGATGCGCGTGGTGGTGATACGCGCAATGCGGATGGCATTGGAAGGCAACGGCACATCGATCATTTTCACCGCCGACCAGCGCGAAGCCGATGTGGGCTGCTCGACGCAGTACAGCAGGTTGGTGCCTTGGGCGGCGAACAGCACGATGTCGCCGCTCGGGGTCAGGCCGGTGGCGATCACCTCACCGGTCAGCCCGGTGGCTGTCGCGCTGTTGGCCGTGGTGCTTTGCGGGTCGGGGTAGATGTTCCAGACCTCGGTATTGCTGCCGCTGGTGAACAGCTCCACATCGCCACGGCCATTGACGATGGCCGATGCCGAGCTGCCACCGTGCACCGCACTGGCCACGCGGTAGTTCTGCATGAAGCGCGATTCTGGGACGACGGTGACGGGGGTACGGGCGTGCGGGGGCGACGACGCTAATCTTTCCATGATTTGCTCCGGGGGGCAGGTTGGTCCATCGACGGAGAGAGTAGGAGCGTTTTGACAGGGGGCTTCGTTTATTTTGGAATACAGAGGGTAGCGATTTGCTATCAGCTTCTTCTATGGCGCTTCCACACTGCCTGTAGGAGCGGGTTTACCCCGCGAACACCGGCAACGCCGGTGCCATACCCCGCCAGTGCAAAAAATATGTTCTGATCTGCAAAGCAGGCACTACACAAGGAACCGAGTGATGAACTGCCATATCCGCTTGGCGAAGCCAGAAGATGCCGAGGACATAAGCCGCGTCGTGATAGCTGCATTACGCCGGTCGAACGCAGCTGACTACGATGCCGGCACGATATTGCGCGTGGAAGCATCGTTTAGCGCAAACGCCATTCTTGAACTGCTCACTCGACGCCTGGTATTCGTGGCATTGAATGAGGGCCAAGTGATTGCCACCGCCAGCCTTGACGCAGATGTGGTCAGGAGTGTGTTCGTTGACCCTGAATTTCAGGGGCATGGGGTCGGCAAGCAGATGATGGAGGTGATCGAAAATGAAGCGATTGCCCGAGGGCTGGAAGGGTTGCGAGTGCCCTCTTCCGTTACTGCTGAAGGGTTCTATGCAGGCCTGGGGTTCTGCAAGGTGCGGGATGTATTTTGTGGCGAGGAACGTACGATTGTGATGCAGAAGCGGTTGATAAGGGCGTAATTGAAGTGACTGTTCTGAATGGCAAAATTGCCACCATTTAGATCAGCAGCCGTGGCTCTTCCGAGCCACTGCCAAAGCACTTGGCCTTTTGAGCCAAATGCGCTCCCCTGCAGATTAAGCCCGGTGCCGAGCGACGGCCTTGCCCACATTTTCGAGTTGAATAAGCGGTGTATGCAGGCGCTGCTCTTTCACGAGTTCTTCCGCACAGCCAATCCTCACATAATTAACCAATGAATTGACGGCCAACGTACCAAATATGGGCACGGTGACTATCAGAAGCATCAGATATTCAAGGTCATAGCGAAGAACGCCAACCACCAAGAATGGGGCAAGCGCAATGGCGGCGAGCACAACATACTTCAGGCACTCCCAACATTTACGCCACCGCCTGGAGAACGCGGTCCTGTAAGGTTGCTTGAACGCTATCTTATGATTCGACGCGTCCATATCAACATAGGCACGTGAAAAAACGTAATCCGTTAACCGTCGCTGAGGCTTATCCAGCGATATCAAGTAAGCAATATCGGTAGCGTTGATGCCTCGCGTGCCAGCTATGGCATGGTAGCCGCGTTCCACCGCCAGGGGGTGTAGCCGTTCAGCATCAAGGTCACTGAAAAACTCCTTCGCAAAGCGATAGTCGTCTTTGAGACGGGCCTTGGTACCCACCGAAAGGTCAATAATAACCTTGGCCGCAGCCATCATTGTCGTCACTGCACTCACAATACTAAATAAAACCTTCAAGTCCATTTTCAAGCATTCTCATCTAAATTTGGCACCGCGGCGGGGATGCCAATCAAGCCAGATTCCTCTCTGGCCGCTTAACTTCGGCGGCTCAATCGAACGCCCCGTTCACAACCTCGTAAATAATCCCGGTCGCGACCGCCACGAGCAGCAAGTCCCCCCCCGCCTGCATCCACTCGTAGCCCTCATAATGAGGCAGTTGCCCAAGCAACCGGCCATCCAGCTTCTTGGCGATACCCGGCGGCAGCGGTTTGCCGCGCGCCAGGTTCTTTTGAATGCCAGGCGGCAATGCAGGGCCTGGGCTCCAATAGCTGCGATGGCCACTCAAGATGCCCAGCACATCGCCTCGGTCGATTGCTGGCCCGCCGTGCCAGTCACCGCCACCCGAGCTCGACTTTTTACCGCCAGGATTGCCCTGCCCTTGGGAATGCTGGCCCTGCCCCTTACCTTGCCCGTGCCCTTTGTTATTGCCGTTACCGTTTCCCGGGTCGGCGTACGAAGCGCCAGGGGCCGCTAACAGCGCCATTGAGGTTACTGCGGCAATCAACACGTGCAACTTGGCCATTACGACACCCTTTTTCAGTGAAGCGGTTTACTGAACTTTAGGCCATGCGGCCATTGCGTAGCTGCGGGCTAAGCTAGTTTGGACATGCCCCAGCCATCCGGAGCCCGCCGATGGACCCTTCCAAACCTGCACAGCCCTCTGTCTCCGAGCCTTCCGAGCACGTCGACCATCTCAGGTTTCACCGCGCCCATGCGCACATGCAACCGGTGTTTGGCAACGACGCGTTCGCCCGCAAGGCAGAAGCCTTCGCCCGCTTCTTTGGCACGCCCTTGTTTCTAGGGTCACAGTCACTCGTGGTATTGATCTGGGTGGGCATCAGCCTGTCAGGGCTGTCCGATTTCGACCCCTACCCGTTCATTCTGCTCAACCTGGCGTTCAGCTTACAGGCGGCCTATGCGGCGCCCCTGATTCTGCTCGCTCAAACCCGCCAGGCCGATCGTGACAAGGCCTCTTCCGAGGCAGATGCCCGCCACCGCGAAGCCATTGCCATGGCCAACCAACGCCGCCAGCGCGATGCTGAGACGCACAGTAAACAATTGCAGCAGCTATTGGAGGTGAATACCCATTTGACCGAAGCCACCAAGCAGATGAGCGAGAGGATTGAAATGCTGACCTCGCAATTGCACGCGCACTTATTGAGCGCAGGAGGGCGAGCAGCCGAGCACAACGACTAACCGTCAGGGAGCCCCACGGGCGTCGTGACCTGAAAGAGGTGGCACCTCTACGCCAGGCACCGCCTCATGGCGCAAGCTATTACTGTTTCTGCTGCTTCATGGTCTGCCGATGCAACTCAATGAACGGCGCCTCGGCCGGGTCGATTCGATCCATGCCCGCCGCAATCCGGTGCCAGTACGGATACTGCGGCGCAATCCGCGTCACCCGTTCGAGCAATTGCTGGTCTTCGGCGGTCAGCAGCAGCTCCACCGCCTGCAAGTTATCGTGCAACTGCTCGGCCGTGCGCGCCGCCGTGATCACGCTGGTGATACCGGGCCGGTCCTTGAGCCAGGCCAGGCACACCCGCGCCGGCGAGCAGCCATGGCGCTGCCCCACCTCGATGAGTGCCTCGATGATGCCGTACGCGCGCTCTTGGTCGTGCACGTAGGGCTCTGGCCAGTCATTGCCCTGGCGCGTGCCGCTCGGGGTCTTGTGCCCGCGCCGTACCTTGCCGGTCAACAACCCCTCCCCCAGCGGCCCCCACACCAGTGTGGCGATACCCTGGTCGAGCGCCATCGGCAGCAGCTCATACTCGGCTTCGCGCGCCTCGGGGGTGTAGTAGATCTGCTGGGTAACCGGCTGCTGCCAGCCCTTGAGCTGGGCGGTGCCGAGGGTTTTCATCATCTGCCACGCGGTGTAGTTGGAGGTGCCGAAATATTGCACCTTGCCGCTTTGCACCAATTGCTCCAGCGCCGACAGCGTCTCTTCAACTGGCGTGATGCCATCCCAATTGTGAATCTGGTAGAGGTCGATATGGTCGGTGCCCAGGCGCTTGAGGCTCGCCTCGCAGGCGCGGATCAGGTGATAGCGCGAAGCCCCGCTGTCGTTGGGGTTTTCGCCCATCGGGCTGCGCGCTTTGGTGGCCAGTATGATCGACTGGCGCCGCTGCCCCAGCGCCTGGCCGACGATTTCTTCGGCCAGGCCGTGGGAGTAAAGGTCCGCTGTGTCGACCAGGTTGACCCCAACGTCGAAGGCCATGTCGAACATGCGCCTGGCCAGCGCTACGTCCACGCTGCCGGTTTTTTCGAATGCGCCCCGGCCGCCGAACGGGACTGTGCCGATGACCAGCTCCGAAACCAGCAGGCCGGTATTGCCAAGTGCGCGGTATTTCATGGTGAGTACCTCCAAATGCAAAGGACTTGGAAGTACCGACGATACTGCGTGCTGAAACGTTCAATCCGATCGTTTACGAGGGGCTTGATACTCATAGGGCTGTTCAACGCTCTGCCGTTCCTCGTCCGTCGCGCCATCACGCGCTGGCCAATCTGCGTCCTCTTGCTCATTCATTAGCGGGTCGTCATCAGGGTTCGGGACTGTAGGGTTGTCCGGGTTCACGGCAGGGTCGGGCGAAGTGGGCAGGTCACGGTTGCTGCCGCCTTGCGCGGTGTGGTCACTGTTCATCGCTGTACGCCTCGGATGAAACGCTGGGTCACCCAGCGAGCTTACGGATGCTCGCTGGACACTGAATTGTTGGCGTCGACATCCCTCATCTCTTCCTCAATCGGCGACTCATCGTCCGCCGGCAATGGTACTTCGCCTTCATCAGGGCCAGCCTTTTGCGCCGCGTCATCCTGGGCGTCCTGACCCGAGCCTGGGTCGCCGGGTGGAGGGTTCCAGTCTTCCGGTCGTTTCTCGGACCATTTTTCGCCCGCGCCCTGTTTGGGTTCAGACTCAGTCTGCTCCAGCCCTGACCCATGGACCGCGCCGGTTTCAGGTGCCAGTTCTTCTGGGCCTGGATAGGGCGCATCGGGGCCGTTGTGATCGATTGCCATGATAGTTCTCCAGTTTGCGTGCCAACGCCTCAATAGAGAGAGCGTGCCCCGGCAGCGCCTATTGGCGCTTGAAACCGGGGTGCACGACTACACCGAACGCCCCGGCCTTATTCAGCGCCCGGGGGGATACCGTCCTTGTTCTTGTCCTTGAGCTTGGCCTTTTCCTCTTCCGTGGAATGCGCCGGTACCTGGCTTTGTTGCGTATCGTCTTTGCGCTCAGTCATCGTGCCGCCCTCAGGTTGATGAACGTTAGGCACCCCTGCAGTTGGGCAGTTCAAGCGAATGTGCGACGCTGGCCGCTCACGCCTGCGCGGTGAAGACCGGCTCGCCGCACACAGGCTTTGCATTGTCGGTCAATGCATTACTTCAAGGCCGCATCAAAGGCTCGATACCGATCCACTTCTTCACGGGGTGGTAGCAGAGCTCGATGGGTGGGATCGGCAGTTTTCGGCCTTGGGCCTCTAATGCGCCCAGGTGGATGATCCACTTGGCATCGGCGTTGAACTTGTCCGTCTGGAAAATCACATAGGCGGAGCCGTAGCGTTTGTTGTTGGTGATTTTGGGGATGTGGCGCTGCACTTCGTCGCTGTTGATGTTGTAGGGCGATGGGCGCGCTGAGGGTGGGTACACCAGCGGAAAGTCGTAGGTTTTGTCGATGCCCAGGTAGACCTCTGGCCGCGCACTCAGGCGCGAGCCGTCTTCGAAGGTGATGTAGGCCTGGCGGCTGTCGTACAGGATCGGGATCGGCGGCTCTCCACGGTTGCCAGACGATGGGCGTTGGCGGTTTTTGTTGTAGGCGATGAGCTGTACGTAGAACTCCGGCCGCGAGTACTTCTCGCCGGGATAGTCGACGTACAAGCCCTGCGAAAATGGCCGGTCGCTCCACTGGGCGGCGTGGTCGTAGAGGTACATTTCCAGGTAGAGGGTGGTCTCGCCTTGCGGGCCTGGGACTTTGAACTGGAATTCGGATTGGCAGAGGTCCGCGTAGGCAGCGCGTTCGCGCTTCCAGGGGACGCAGGCGGCCAGGGTGGTCATGGCCAGCAACAACAGGAGGCAGCTTGCGGGTTTTAAGTTAGTCATGACCTTCCTTGGTTTGAATGCCTGTCACGGGTTAGTTTCGAAGCCCGAGCGTCGCAAGTTATTACGGCGAACGGTCTAGAAAATCAGATTTAAACCCTATCTTGTAGTCAATTCCCAAAGATACTCGCTGCGCCTGTTTTTCGTTGCGGTCGTTTTTGATGCTGAAGATAGTCCCTGCCGAAGCCGTTGCCCAGCAGGCGATGTTCATGCAACCCAAGTCGCCCTCCTCCTTATTGATCATGACCTCGATGCACGAGCTTGAAACCTTGCGCAGACTGCTTGAGGTGGCATTGGCGCAGGTGCAAATGCCGACTGAGCCGGGAACGCGGCACTAAGGGCATCTACGCCCGCGACCTGTCCATCGACGGCCTGATGGAAGACAAACCCCACTTGCTTTGGGCCTCGCACTACCTCTGCGCCCTGGCCAAGGCCCTGCTTGACGATGCCGAGCTGGGCATGCTGAAAACTCAAAAGTAACCACTTGTGGGAGCGGGCTTGCCCCGCGAAGGGCCGCAAAAGCGGCCCAGCAACTCAATTACCACCACGGACTCATACAGCGCCCAGGAATGCAGGTACCCGCCTGGCCATCCCCTGACTGCACCCCCCCTCCCCACAGTCAATTTTTGTAAATTCTAGGTAAATTATTTTTCACATTTTCTTTTAAATGATTCTCGTTTGCGTTAATGTCCCGCCCCGATTGCATTCTGCCCCTGGAATCCAACCGCTCGACAAGGACAGTTACACGATGCCATTCCCACCTTTTTCCCGTCCCCTGCTCACCGTCGCACTGCTCGCCGCGACTGCGGTGCAGGCCGAGGAAATTCACGAGCTTGAACCGCTCCCCGCCACAGAACTGCAAGCCTCGTTCGTCACCGCCACGGGCGGCGGCACGGATGTGCGAGATGCGCCGGCCAGCGTCAGCGTCATCACCCGGGAGGAGATCGAGCGCCAGCCGGTCTACGACCTGAACACCCTGCTACGCCGCATCCCCGGCGTTACCGGGGGTTACGGCCCCGTGGGCGAGCAGTCGAAGATCAAACTGCGCGGCCTTGACGACAAATACACCTTGATCCTGGTGGACGGTAAACGCATCGGCAGCTCCGCCGACACTAACTACCGCCGTGATCTGGGTCGCCAGGACATCAACTGGATCTCGCCGAACATGATTGAGCGGATCGAGATCGTGCGCGGGCCGATGTCGTCGTTGTATGGCTCGGACGCCATGGGTGGTGTGATCAACATCATCACCCGCAAGGTATCCCGTGAGTGGAGCGGCTCGCTCAACGTCAATACCACGATCCCAGAAGACTCCGACCGCGGTCAGACCAACCAGACCAGCGTTAACCTCTCTGGCCCTGTCACCGACTCCCTGGGGCTGCGCCTGGGCGCCAACCTTACTCGGCGCGCTGCCGACGAAGCCGAGCCGCGCCTCGATGCACTAGGTGACTTCGTTTACAACGACGGCGCCGGCGGTTCCAAAGACCACAGCGTCAATGCCTTGCTTAATTGGCAGATCAACGACAACCATGAGTTGTCCTTCGAGGCTATCCAAGGCGTGGAGCGTTCGTGGTCGTCGAAGAAAACCTTCGGTGACTGGGGTGACACGGTCGGTGAGGGCTTCGGTGCCGGGCGCCTGACCCGTGATAGCTTCGTGGTCTCTCACCACGGCGATTGGGGCTTTGGTACCTCGCGTATCGACGCTTACCTGAACAAGTTCGACAACGAACTCAGCGAGGGCAAGGCCAACTCCGAAGAAAAAATCGTCGAGGGTAGCCTTAACATCCCGTTTGAACTGCTGGTAAACCAGCGCCTCACCGTTGGCGGCCAATGGAAACGCGAGCAACTGACCAACACCGACACGCTGGGCACCGTACCGGTTGATTACCAAGGGGCAACGGTGGGCGGCGCGGAGCTTGAGGGCGACTATTCCGCGCTGTTTATCGAAGACGAGCTGTTTCTGCTCGACAACCTATCGCTGACGTTGGGGAACCGCTTCGACCATAGCGACGAGTACGGCAACCACAACAGCCCACGTGCTTACGTGGTCTATCACCCTCACCCTGACTGGACCGTACGCGGTGGCGTGTCACGCGGCTTCCGTGCCCCCAGCCTGAAAGAAGGCAGTGCTGGCGCGGCGACCAACTCTGGCGGTCGCGGTTGTACATCATTGCGCCCGCTGGGTTATGTGACCGGCAGTTGCTGGATGGCAGGCAACCCGAACCTGCGTCCGGAAATCAGCACCAACAAAGAGATTGGCGTCTCCTTCGACCGCGACGGTTGGGAGGCCAGCCTCACTTACTTCCACACCGACTTCAAAGACAAAATCGAGTATGCGCCGCTGGGGTATTTCCAGGGCCGCTGGTGGACCATGCTGGAAAATGCTGACAAAGCCCGCACCCGCGGCTGGGAAGGCAGCACCAAAGTGCCGTTGTGGGAAAACGCCAGCTGGCGCACCAATGCCACCTACATGCTCGAAAGCCGCAACCTGTCGACCGGTGAAGACCTGATCAGCTCGCCGAAGCTGTCGTTGTACAGCGCCATCGACTGGCAGATCACCGAACGGTTCGGTACCGAATTGTCAGCTCAGCACGTGGGTAAGCAACGCGGCCTGGGTACCGACTTCGTCAAGCCGTACACCACGTACGATCTGACCGCCAACTGGGCAGCCACCCACTGGCTCACCCTGAATGTCGGCGTGCAGAACCTGCTGGATGAAGACCCGCGTGATGACTCGACCAGCTATTACGTGCCTGGCCGGGCGTATTTTGCTGGGGTAACTACCTACTTTTAATTGGCAGCGGACAACCCAGAATTCGCGCTTTTTTTTACGCGAATTCTGGGTTACTTGTGTGAGGCGCCGTCGGCGCTCAAGCAGCAGCGACCCGTTCGCCATCACCGCTGACCTCGAATTGCCCCACCAGCTTCTGCAGCTTGCCGGCATCCACCTTTACCTTCTGCGCGCTGTTTTGCAGCACCACTGCGGTCTGGCGCATCTCGCTGGAGGAGTGGTTAACCTGTTCGATGGTCTTGCCATACTCGATGCTGCGGCGGTTGAGCTGCTGGATGATGGCGAACATGCCCTCCACCGCCTGGTGAAGTTGCACGTTCTCCGACGACGCATCCTCGGCCAGGCGCAAACTATCATCGACATTCTGCACGCCCTCCTCCATAAAACTCACCGCTTGCTGCGTTTCGTTCTGCAGGCCTTCGACCATGTGCCGGATATCGTCGGCCGCCCGCGCGGTGCGGGCCGCCAGACTGCGCACCTCATCGGCCACCACCGCGAACCCACGGCCATGCTCGCCCGCCCGTGCCGCCTCAATGGCGGCATTTAACGCCAGTAGGTTGGTCTGGTTGGTAATGTCGCTGATCAGCCCGGTGATATTGCCAATCTGCGCCATGCGGCTGTCGAGCAGTTGCACACTAGAGGCCGAGCGGGCCACCACATCGCGAATCGATTGGGTGCCCGCCTGCACAGCCAGGTACTGCTCGCGGGCGCGGCTGACCACCTCGTCCATGGCCTGCTTCATGTGTTCGGCGCTGACCGAAGCCTGCTGCAGCTCACCGAGCTGTTCCTCCATGATGATCATCATCTGGTGCACCGCATCGGCCACCTCGACAGAGCTCACGCTCGCTTCCTGGCTGCGCCCGAGCATCATCTGGTTGGTGCTGGCAACCGTGCGGCTGGCCTTGACCACCTGCCCCACCACGGCGTCCAGGCGGTCGATGAAACTGTTGATCCAGCGCGCCATGTCGCCACTCTCGTCATTGGCCAGGGCGCCAGTGTCCAGGCGCTGGCGCAGGTTGCCCTCACCCTCGGCGATGGTACGCAGCACACCGCTCATGCCGTTCAACCTGGCCGCCAGGCGCCTTGGCCCGAGCACGCCGAACAGCAGCGTAGCACCGACCATGCTGAGGGCCTGGATGGCGTCGTTCACCCCCTGTGGCAATCCGGCGTAATGCTGCACCAGGTAATTACAGCCGAACAGCCCAACCATGGTCGCCACGTAGGGTTTCATCAACCGGTAGCTCAGCGAACGGCGGCGATAGACCTCCTCCAAGTCGGCCTCGCACATCATGCCCCAACGGTCGGGCGACCCTGGTAACTGGAAGGTCACGCCCTTGCCGACCACCGGCACATGGCGGTAGTCCGAATAACCCGGGTAAGTCACGAACAGGTTGGTACCACGCCGGATGGTTTCCCGCACGCCGGGGTGCAGCTCACGCGTCGCGGGGTCGGTGAAGCGCAGCTCCAGCTCGGTATGGCGCTGCACCTGCACAGTGCTCCAGGGCGTACGCACGCCGCTCTTGAGGTTTTCGCCATGGGTAAACGTCCCGTCCTCAAAGCGCGAACGGGACAAAGCGGTGCCTGGTTGCACGGTCAGGTCGAAACGCGATTGCACCATAAACAGATAGTTGTCGCCCGACTCGGCAAAAATATGCCCGGCCTCGCGCTGGATCAGGTCGCCCAGCACATCATTGGGGACCCGGCCACACAGGCAGCCCAGGACGTTGCCCGCGTGCCTGATCGGCTGGTAGAACATCAGCGTCACCTCATCGTGAAAACGCGACGAGGATGGGCCGATCTGCAAGGTCATCGGGTCGCTGTAGGGCCCGTGAAGAAATGGCGCTTTCAGGCCTTGGGCCAACGCCGCGAGCTGCTCGCTCTGCGTACTGCCACGCTTTGGCCAGGTGGATACCCTGACGTTGCCCGTGCAGTCAATCACACTCAGTTCCGAAAAATCTTCGGCCTGTGCCAGCTTGTCGAGTAATGCCGAGGGCTGAATATGAGCGAAGTCTGCTGCCAGGCATTCCGCCAACTCTGCCAGGTGATCCCATTGTTCGCGCGCCCAGTTGTGCAGCAATTGCACCCGCGTCTGGGCAATGGCTTCGAACGTCTGCTCGATTTCTACATAGTTCGAACGATTGAGGCGGCACGCCCACCTCATGCTGAACTTGCCGGCTTTGCCGAACCAGGGCAGCCAACCCCGCTCGCTCGATGACAACTGCATGGAACTACTTGAAAGCGACATTAAGTTCACCATAAGCGACGCAGATATCAAAATGCCAGCAACTTCCACGCCAACTGTAATCCAAGCGGAATGCCGGGTAGTGGCTACCACTAGACGCTCACTGCTGGTGCATGAAGGCTGTTATTCCAGGCCACTTCGCACCCTGAAGGGGCGCGGAGAGAATGAAGCGATCGTTGGCATGGTCTGCTGCTGTTCACATAAGAATGCCGAGGCCGCTCCACCGACCGCGTTATGCCGCTATTTACAGGGCATGCGCGAACATTGTGGGAGCGGCCTTGTGCCGCGATGGGCCGCAAAGCGGCCCCACTCCAAGCGATGGAAAACTCACGTGAACAGCATTACGCTCTAGGCGGCTCTAACGCTATTGGGGTGTACGTTAGGAAGGCTGGAAACTGTCTGCGACACCTCACTTCAGACAGCGCCTGGGACCGCCGATCTGCTTTAGAGGTTCAGGGCCTCTGGCTGAGAGCGGCCTTACAGAAAGCGACCGTTTTCATGTGACCATCACGCGAGGTAACTCGCAGGAAAGCCCCTTCATGGTACGAAAAGCAAGCCCCGCTGCCACCTCGGACTGGGTCATACGTAGCGCTCAAACCGGCAGCGTGGAGCGGATCGAAGCATGGTTCGGCAGCCATGGCTACGACCCGCATCGTCACGACACCTACTCGATCGGCCGCACCCTCGCCGGCGTGCAGAGCTTTCACTACAAGGGGGCGCTGTGCCACGGCGTACCGGGTAATACGCTCGTCCTCCACCCTGACGAAGTCCATGATGGTATGGCGGGTACGGATGCGGGCTTTCGCTACCGGATGGCCTACATCGACCCGGCGCTGATTCAAAACGTGCTCAGCGGTGAGCCATTGCCCTTCATTGCCGGCGGGCTGACCAGCGACCCGCGCCTGTACCGCGCCAGTGAAGCCTTCGTGCAGGCACTGGATCACCCACTCGAAACGCTGGAGGAGCAGGACGCCGTCTATGACCTGGCCATGGCGCTGCGTGCGGTCGGCGGCAAGCCCCGCGGCCGCAAACGCCTGGACTACCGCTCGGCCGAGCGCGCCCGGGCATTCATCATGGAACACCTTCAACAGGGCATCACCCTGGAGATGCTCGAACAGGCCAGCGGCCGCGAGCAATGGAGCTTGTCACGCGACTTCCGCGCCCTTTATGGCACCAGCCCCTACCGCTTTGTCACGCTGCGGCGCCTGGACACTGCTCGGCGGCTGATGCTGGATGGCTTCACGCTGGTCGATGCAGCACTGGCTGCGGGCTTTCACGATCAGAGCCACATGACACGGCACTTCACCCGCAGCTATGGCGTGTCGCCATTGCGCTGGCTGGAACGCTTGCGGCCTGCCCGCTGACTTGCAGGATCGTACAAGAGCGGCGTGCGTTGGGTTGGGTAGGCTGATCACCTCAACTACAGAGGATCCGTCATGTCCGACGCCAACACGCAACGCGCATCATGCCCTGTGAACCTGACCCAGAAGGCTTCACTGATTGAACAGCAGTGGAGCCCCAGGGTGGTCGCGGAAATGAACGACTACCAGTTCAAGGTTGTGCGAATCGAAGGTGAATTCATCTGGCATTCGCACCCGGAGACCGATGAAGCGTTTCTTGTGCTTGAAGGCACCTTGCGCATCGATCTGCCAGAGGGCTGCGTTTATGTGAACCCCGGCGAATTGTATGTCGTGCCACGTGAGGTGGAACACAGGACAGCGGCGCAGGGGGAAGCGAAACTGATGATGATCGAGCCACGCGGCGTGGTGAATACCGGCCATGAAGGCGGTGAGCGGACGGCTTTGAACGACGTCTGGATCTGAGTTGATCGTCTCAATAGACGATACCGGGATGCGCGTAGAACCGCGAGCACACTATGCGTATATGGAACTAAGATCCTCAATGCTGTAGAACTTCGTGAATCCGGCGCTTTAATAGCTATCGCTTCAGAGGACCGCTATATGGGCATCCGCAGCTTAGCGAAAAACCTGCCTCCAGACCCCGCCAAAGAAGGCTGGGTGCTTGGGTGGGGCGTCCTTCGGGACAGGCATCCATGGCATTTTGTCGACGTCTATGCAGACCAGAAGACAGCCAAGGCGGAGGCGGAGCGCCTTGGTGATGGCTACGTCGTTGAGTACGGGTCACACCGCCTTGGCTCGAAGGAATTCGTATGCGGTAGCACCCTACCTGAAGGCTAACGGCAGCGCATCTGTCCGGCTGGCCACTCATCCAGCCTTCGTAACCACACTCTGCCGCAGCGCGAAGAATGCGGGACCCTGACGCACAGGAAAGCAGACCTGCTGACACGGCCGCCGATGCAGTGGGCGAGTAAGATTACGGAGTTACTGCCGTACAAAGGGGGCCACCGTTCATTGCGCCAGCTGTGAAAGGATACTTTCATTCGAGAGGGGCTATAAAGGAGGACATCATGGAAAAAACAATCAGACTCGCCAACCTCGCGGATATCGATGCCATTTTTGATATTCGAACCAGCGTTCACGAAAATCACTTATCCCTTGATCAGCTCGCGGAAATCGGGATTACTCCTAGAACGATACGACAGGCAATTATAGAGGCCCCATGCGCTTGGGTCGCCGAGGTCAATGGTGCCCCTGTAGGCTTTTCCATGGCCAATGTCGAGGACGGATGTGTGTTTGCCGCTTTCGTTCTACCCGAATTCGAAGGAAACGGATTAGGGCGCAGACTGATGGATAAAGCAGAGACTTTCCTATTTCAACACCACCAGACGATCTGGTTAGAAACGGCTGAGGCTAGCCGCGCGAGTGGCTTCTATCGAAACCTCGGCTGGCAGCCCGTGAAGACCTTACCAGAAGGTGATATTCGCTTTGAAAAGCATCAGAAATAGTAATCAACAAATGTACTGATGATTTGAGTTTGGTCAAAGACGACCTGAAGCACACCTTCGGTAGGCCCCTGAAAGCAGCAGGTGCAACAGAGGAAGATCGGAAATCGTTTCTGAGACACAAGACCGCCACTACTCTGGTGCAGAGCTGGCAGCTGATAGAAGCGGCAAACAAAGCCTCAGCGACGGACTCGCGTGGGCCGGTGCTGACAAATCAGAAGAGGAGGCAGGCGTAAAAACCTGAGAAGTCACGCAAAAGTCACGCACATGAAAAAGGCCACTCCTTGCGGAAATGGCCTAAGTCATTGGGATTATTGGTCGGGACGGAGTGATTCGAACACTCGACCCCTTGCACCCCATGCAAGTGCGCTACCGGGCTGCGCTACGCCCCGACTCTATTCTCGATACTGCTGAGAACGATGAAGAATCTACCCTAACCTTTTGATAAATGAAAGCTTTTTCTCAAAAAATTTCCATTCGTCGGAGCAGATCACTTCTTCAACACCACCAACACATCCTCCAACTCAACAATCATCTGCCGAATCAGCTGCTTGTACTGGCTTGACTCATCCTTCACCTCATCACTGGAGAGCCTTAACCGCGCCCCGCCAATGGTGAACCCCTGATCATAAAGCAGCGCCCGAATCTGGCGGATCATCAGCACATCCTGGCGCTGGTAATACCGCCGATTCCCCCGCCGCTTCACAGGGTTCAGCTGAGGGAACTCCTGCTCCCAATACCGCAGCACGTGCGGTTTTACCGCACAAAGCTCGCTCACTTCACCAATGGTGAAGTAGCGCTTGCCCGGTATGGGGGGCAGTTCGTCGTTATTGCTTGGTTCCAGCATAGGCCTCAACCCGGGCCTTCAACTTCTGCCCTGGACGAAAGGTGACGACGCGGCGAGCGGTGATCGGGATCTCTTCCCCAGTCTTGGGGTTGCGGCCCGGCCGCTGGCGTTTGTCGCGAAGGTCAAAGTTGCCGAAACCGGACAGCTTGACCTGCTCGTTCTCTTCAAGTGCGTGCCGAATTTCTTCGAAAAACAGCTCGACCAACTCCTTGGCCTCACGCTTGTTAAGCCCCAGCTCCTCGTACAGCCTTTCGGCCATCTCAGCTTTCGTCAGAGCACCCATGCCGTTATTTCCTTAACGTGGTGTTCAACCTTTGTTCAAGCGAGGTGAGGATGTTTTGCAGGGTAGTGTTCACCTCATCGTCGTTAAGAGTGCGCGATGGATGCTGCCAGGTCAAGCCGACGGCCAGGCTTTTTCTATCAGGATCAATGCCTTTACCTTGGTAGACATCAAACAGCCTGAGGTCTGTGAGCCATTCGCCTGCATTGTCACGAATTAATTCAAGCACCGCGCTAGAAGCTACATCACGTCCTGCGATCAAGGCCAGGTCACGACGGGTTTCTGGGAACTTGGACAGTTCGCTGAACTTTGGCAGGCGGCCTTCGACCACGTCGCCCAACACCAGCTCGAACAGGAACACTGGGCGGTCCAGGTCCAGGGCTTTGGCAAGCTCCGGGTGGATGGCGCCGAGGTAACCGACTGGCTTGCCGTCGCGCTCGATGAGGGCGGTCTGGCCTGGGTGCAGGGCGGGGTGTTTGCCGGCGCTGAAGGTGAAGTCGCTCAGGGCGCCGGAATAGCCCAGCAGGGCTTCGACGTCGGCTTTGACGTCGAAGAAGTCGATGCCGTCGCGGCCGTTCGCCCAGCCTTCTGGCAGGCGGCTGCCGGTGACGACGCCGGCGATCATCGGCTGCTGCTCGAGGTTACCGAGCTGGCCGACGAAGCGCAGGCCGCTTTCGAACAGGCGTACGCGGTCTTGCTGGCGGTTGAGGTTGTGCTGCAGCGCCTTGACCAGGCCCGGCCACAGGGACGCGCGCATGGCGGCCATGTCGTTGGAGATCGGGTTGGCCAGCAGCAGTGGCTCTACGCCAGGGCTGAACAGCTCGAACAGTTTCGGGTCGATGAAGCTGTAGGTGATGGCTTCCTGGTAGCCACGGGCAACCAGCAGGCGGCGCAGGTTCGGCAGGTCACCGCGGGTTTCCGGCTTGCCCTGGGGCGCGAGGCGCGCTTGTGGGTAGCGGACCGGGAGGTTGTTGTAGCCGTACAGGCGGGCCAGCTCTTCGATCAGATCGACTTCCAGGCTGATGTCGAAGCGGTGGCTTGGGACGTTGACGGTCCACTGCCCTGCCCCATTGGCCGTGGTGGTCAGCTCCAGGGCGTTGAGCAGTTGCTCGACCTGGGCTGGGTCCATCTGCATGCCGAGCATTTGAGTGATGCGTTCGGCGCGCAGGGTCACCGGGGCGACCTGCGGCAGGTGCTGTTCGCTGACGGCCTCGACGATCGGGCCGGCTTCGCCGCCGACGGTTTCCAGGATCAGCGCGGTGGCGCGTTCCATGGCTTCGCGGGCCAGCTGCGAGTCGACGCCGCGCTCGTAGCGGTGCGAGGCGTCGGTGTGCAGGCCGTAGGAACGGGCCTTGCCGGCAACGGAGATCGGCTCGAAGAAGGCGCTTTCGAGGAACAGGTCGCGGGTTTTCTCGGTATTGACGCCGCTGTGCTCGCCACCCATGACGCCGGCAATGGCCAGGGCGCGAGTGTGGTCGGCGATAACCAGGGTGTCGGCGCGCAGGGCAACTTCCTGGCCGTCGAGCAGGACGAGCTTCTCGCCCTCTTCGGCCATGCGCACGCGGATGCCGCCGTTGATTTCGGCAAGGTCGAAGGCGTGCATCGGCTGGCCGAGCTCGAGCATCACGTAGTTGGTGATGTCGACGGCGGCATCGATGCTGCGCACGTCACTGCGGCGCAGGCGTTCGACCATCCACAGTGGGGTCGGCCTGGACAGGTCGACGTTGCGGATGACGCGGCCCAGGTAGCGTGGGCAGGCAGCCGGGGCGGACACTTCGACCGGGCGCACTTCATCGTGGGCAGCCGGCACGGCTGGCACTACCGGGCGGGTGACCGGGACGTTGTACAGCGCGCTGACGTCGCGGGCCAGGCCGGCCAGGGACAGGCAGTCACCGCGGTTCGGGGTCAGGCCGATTTCGATGCTGGCATCGTCCAGGCTCAGGTACTGGCGTATGTCCTGGCCAACCGGGGCATCGGCAGCCAGTTCGAGCAGGCCGTCGTTTTCTTCGCTGATCTGCAGCTCAGCCGCCGAGCACAGCATGCCGAACGACTCGACGCCGCGCAGCTTGGCCTTCTTGATCTTGAAGTCGCCTGGCAGTTCGGCGCCGATCATGGCAAACGGGATCTTGATGCCCGGGCGCGCATTGGGGGCGCCGCACACTACCTGGAAGGTTTCCTGGCCGTTGCTGACCTGGCAGACGCGCAGTTTGTCGGCGTCCGGGTGTTGTTCGGTGGCGAGGATTTCGCCCACGACGATGCCGCTGAACTGGCCGGCAGCGGGGGTCACGCTATCGACTTCAAGGCCGGCCATGGACAGGCGGGCGACCAGTTCGTCACGGGAGACTTGCGGGTTTACCCAACCGCGCAGCCACTGTTCACTGAATTTCATGCTGTTCTCCTGAAAGTTGCGTCGGGCATTGACCTAGCGGAATTGCGCGAGGAAGCGCAGGTCGTTGTCGAAGAACAGACGCAAATCGTTGACGCCATAGCGCAGCATGGCCAGGCGCTCGGCGCCCATGCCGAAGGCGAAGCCCTGGAACTCTTCAGGGTCGATGCCGGACATGCGCAGCACGTTCGGGTGGACCATGCCGCAGCCCATGACTTCGAGCCAGCCGGTCTGCTTGCACACGCGGCAGCCGTTGCCGGAACACATCACGCACTGGATATCGACTTCGGCGGACGGCTCGGTGAAGGGGAAGAACGACGGGCGGAAGCGCACGGCCAGTTCTTTTTCGAAGAACACGCGCAGGAATTCTTCGATGGTGCCCTTGAGGTCGGCAAAGTTGATATCGCGATCGATCAGCAGGCCTTCGACCTGGTGGAACATCGGCGAGTGGGTGATATCCGAGTCGCAGCGGTAGACGCGGCCCGGGCAGACAATGCGGATGGGCGGCTGAGTGGACTCCATGGTCCGCACTTGCACCGGCGAGGTGTGGGTGCGCAGCAGCATGTTGGCATTGAAATAGAAGGTGTCGTGCATCGCCCGGGCCGGGTGGTGGCCGGGGATATTGAGCGCTTCGAAGTTGTGGTAGTCGTCTTCGACCTCTGGGCCTTCGGCGATGCCGTAGCCGATGTGGGTGAAGAACTGCTCGATGCGCTCGAGTGTACGAGTAATCGGGTGCAAGCCACCGGTGGTCTGGCCACGGCCTGGCAGGGTGACGTCAATGCATTCGGCAGCCAGGCGAGCGCTGAGCTCGGCTTCTTCAAAGGCGGCCTTGCGTGCGTTGAGCACCACGGTGACGCGTTCCTTGGCGTCGTTGATCAGCGCGCCGACTTTCGGCCGCTCTTCGGCTGGCAGGTTGCCCAGGGTCTTCATCACCTGGGTCAGCTCGCCTTTCTTGCCGAGATATTGAACCCGGATCTGTTCCAGGGCATTGATGTCTTCAGCGCGCTCTACGGCCTCAAGGGCTTGGGAGACCAGCGCATCCAGGTTTTCCATGTACAGACTCCAGATACGAAAATAGGGGAAGAGCTTTGAAGGCTCTTCCCCTATCGATGACGTTCAATGCCCGACGGCGCAAGCGCCGCCGGGTGATTGTCGCGGGTACTTAAGCCAGAACGGCTTTAGCTTTCTCGACAATCGCAGCAAACGCCGCTTTTTCGTTCACTGCCAGATCGGCCAGAACCTTACGGTCGATTTCGATCGACGCTTTTTTCAGGCCAGCAATCAGACGGCTGTAAGACAGGCCGTTGTTGCGTGCACCAGCGTTGATACGAGCGATCCACAGTGCGCGGAACTGACGCTTCTTCTGGCGACGGTCACGGTAGGCGTATTGACCGGCCTTGATGACAGCCTGCTTGGCAACACGGAATACGCGCGAACGTGCACCGTAGTAACCTTTAGCCAGTTTCAGAATTTTTTTGTGACGCTTACGAGCGATAACGCCGCGCTTTACACGAGCCATGAGTAACTTCCTCTATCTTTGACCAGAATTAACGAACGCGCAGCATGCGCGCGACTTTCGCGACGTCAGACGGGTGCAGCATGCTGCTACCACGCAGTTGACGCTTACGCTTGGTCGACATTTTGGTCAGGATGTGGCTCTTGAAAGCGTGCTTGTGCTTGAAGCCGGTAGCCGTTTTCAGGAAACGCTTCGCAGCACCGCTTTTGGTTTTCATTTTTGGCATGTTGGAACTCCGCATTCGATAAAATTACACATAATCATCAGGCCTGCCGTGCCCGGGAGATTACTTCTTTTTCTTGGGGGCGATGACCATCATAAGCTGGCGTCCTTCCATCTTAGGATGCTGCTCAACGGTGCCGTATTCGGCGAGGTCAGCTTCGACCCGCTTCAACAGCTCCATGCCCAGCTCCTGGTGGGCCATCTCACGACCACGGAATCTCAGAGAGATCTTGGCCTTGTCCCCATCGGTAAGGAAACGTACCAGGTTGCGTAGTTTTACCTGGTAATCCCCATCCTCCGTCCCTGGACGAAACTTGATTTCTTTGATCTGGATGATCTTCTGGTTCTTCTTCGCCGCAGCCTGCTGCTTTTTCTTCTCGAAGAGGCTTTTGCCGTAGTCGAGGACCTTGCAGACAGGAGGTACGGCGTCGGCAGAAATTTCTACCAGATCCAGCTTCGCTTCTTCAGCGATACGAAGCGCTTCGTGGATCGAGACGATGCCCAGCTGCTCACCGTCAGCACCGATTAAGCGAACCTCTTGAGCCGAGATATTCTCGTTGATCGGGGCCTTCGGTGCAGCACGTTTATCGTTTCTCATTTCACGCTTAATAGTCATTACTCCGATTCTTGGCGACCACGCCGGGAAACCGCTTGTGTCAGCAGCTCAGCGAATTGCGCGACGGGCATGGAGCCCAGGTCTGCGCCTTCGCGAGTACGCACAGCGACGGTTTGCGTTTCGACTTCGCGATCCCCTATAACCAAAAGGTACGGGACCTTGAGCAAAGTATGCTCGCGGATTTTAAAGCCGATCTTCTCATTTCTCAAGTCCGACTTGGCACGGAAACCGCTACCGTTCAGAGATTTCTCTACCTGAAGGGCGAAATCGGCCTGTTTGTCGGTGATGTTCATGATCACCGCCTGGGTCGGCGCCAGCCAAGCCGGGAACACGCCAGCATAGTGCTCGATGAGCATGCCGATGAAGCGTTCGAACGAGCCGAGAATGGCGCGGTGCAGCATGACCGGGCGCTTACGGCTGTTATCTTCGGCGATGTAGCTGGCATCCAGACGCTCTGGGAGGTTCGGATCGTACTGCAGGGTACCACACTGCCAGTTACGGCCGAGGCAGTCGCGCAGGGTAAATTCGATTTTCGGGCCGTAGAAGGCACCCTCCCCCGGTTGATATTCCCACTCCAGGCCCGATTCATTCAAGGCATCGGCCAGTGCACCTTCGGCACGGTCCCACAGCTCTTCAGAGCCCACACGCTTGGCTGGGCGGGTCGACAGCTTCATGGCGATGTCGCTGAAACCGAAGTCTTTGTAGACGTCCAGGGTCAGCTTGATGAAGTCGGCGGCTTCTTTCTTTACCTGGTCTTCGGTGCAGAAGATGTGCGCGTCGTCCTGGGTAAAGCCACGCACACGCATGATGCCGTGCAGGGCGCCGGACGGCTCGTTACGGTGGCAGGCACCGAACTCGGCCAGGCGCATCGGCAGGTCGCGGTACGACTTCAGGCCCTGGTTGAACACCTGCACGTGGCACGGGCAGTTCATCGGCTTGACCGCGTAGTCGCGGTTTTCCGACGAAGTGGTGAACATGTTCTCGGCGTAGTTGGACCAGTGGCCGGAACGCTCCCAGAGAATACGGTCAACGACCTGCGGGGTCTTGATCTCGAGGTAGTTGTTGTCGCGCTGGACCTTGCGCATGTACTGCTCGAGCACCTGATAGACGGTCCAGCCGTCCGGGTGCCAGAACACCATGCCCGGGGCTTCTTCCTGCAGGTGGAAGAGGTCGAGCTGCTTGCCGATCTTGCGGTGGTCGCGTTTTTCGGCTTCTTCGATGCGCTGGATGTAAGCAGCCAGCTGCTTCTTGTCAGCCCAGGCGGTGCCGTAGACGCGTTGCAGCTGCTCGTTCTTGGCATCGCCGCGCCAGTAGGCGCCGGACAGCTTGGTCAGCTTGAATGCCTTGAGGAAGCGCGTGTTCGGCACGTGCGGGCCGCGGCACATGTCGACGTATTCTTCGTGGTAGTACAGGCCCATGGCCTGTTCGTCCGGCATGTCTTCGACCAGGCGCAGCTTGTAGTCTTCGCCACGGGCCTTGAACACGTCGATGACTTCGGCGCGCGGGGTCATCTTCTTGACGACGTCGTAGTCCTTCTCGATCAGCTGCAGCATGCGCTTTTCGATGGCGGCCATGTCTTCTGGGGTGAAGGGGCGCTCATAGGCGATGTCGTAATAGAAGCCTTCGTCAATCACCGGGCCGATCACCATCTTGGCGGTCGGGTACAGCTGCTTCACCGCGTGGCCGATCAGGTGGGCGCACGAGTGACGGATGATCTCCAGTCCCTCTTCATCTTTAGGGGTGATGATCTGCAGGGTGGCGTCGTGAGTGATCAGGTCGCTAGCGTCGACCAGCTTGCCGTCAACCTTGCCGGCCAGGGTGGCCTTGGCCAGGCCTGCACCAATGGAGGCTGCGACTTCGGCTACGGATACGGCGTGATCAAACGTGCGCTGACTGCCATCGGGAAGAGTAATAGTGGGCATGGCGCCTCCTCTCCTAGTGGTGACCCCTACCAAAGGTCACGTGGGTTGGGATGAGCCAGTACAAGATCCGCGCTGTCTTTCTCAAGAGAAAGCCTGCCTCACAGTGGCAGAAGCCTTTCGGCTTACCAGGGGCGAACCAGAGTGACTGGAAAGTAAGAAATAGCTGCAGGCCGCGGCTGCGGTGCTGCAAGCCGAGCATGCTAGCACGCGGGGTTGGGCGCTATGCAGAAATATTTGGAAATTACACCGCAGGGGTGAACTTCCGCGGAAAATTCCCTATCAGACTTTGGGAAGCATCCTACTCTTGATGAGACCTAAACCAAGGAGTGTCTGGTTATGAGATTTCCGTCTCTTCTGGCCCTGAGCGTTGCTGGCGCCCTGCTGCTACCTGTGGCCGCCAATGCGGGTGAATTCCCGGCTGGCGCGAAGCAAAACTACATGACCCAGTGCACCGAGGCCGCCACCGGCCAGGGCCTGGACGCCAAATCGGCGCAGCAGCACTGCACCTGTGGCGCAACCGCTATCGAAAAGAACTTCAGCACTGAGGAAATCAAGGACCTGGACAGCAAGGACGGCGTTGACGCCGCCCTGATGCAGAAGGCACAGAAGGTCGTGCAGCAAGCGTGCATGAAGGGCTGAAACCATAAAGCCGGGGGGTTCGCCACCCCGTGTTTGCGCTGGATCAACATTTGGCGAAGGTAAAAGGCGCTAGATGCGCAGAATTAGACTATGATGTGTCCTGTGCTTCGAAGCCTCGGCAACATCGCACTACTGAAAAAAATCAAATCTGGAGATTCACCCCATGTCCAATCGCCAAACCGGCACCGTTAAATGGTTCAATGATGAGAAAGGCTTCGGCTTCATCACCCCACAAGGCGGCGGCGACGACCTGTTCGTACACTTCAAGGCCATCGAATCTGACGGCTTCAAGAGCCTGAAAGAAGGCCAGACTGTTTCCTTCGTAGCCGAAAAAGGCCAGAAGGGCATGCAGGCTGCACAGGTTCGTCCGGAGTAATTCGGGTAGCTGTAAAAAAACCCGCCCTGGTGGCGGGTTTTTTTATGGGGTTTGCAAAGGCTCAACCACAGTTGACGCGCGTGACCACACCTTGCTCGTCCACATTCAGGTTCAGACGCTCGGAGCGGTACTCCAGCGTCACCACGTCATGCGGCTTGAGGATACGTGCCATCTGCGAGCCACTGGCCTTGCGCGCCTGCTCCAGAAGCTCTGCACTGCCCGGCTTGCCGATGGCGAAATCGGCACCGCTGGCCTCACAACGACCGTCGTTGCCTGCTGGCGCGGCAGGGGCGCCACCACCAGAGTTGCCACCTGTACTGCAACCAGCCAGGACAGCAGCCATCGCCAGGGTTGCCAGGTAAGCACGGGTACGAAACATGAATCCTCCTAAAATCGATCTGGGCACTGTCTGATCCGACAGCTGCGCGCATAGTTTGTTGCAAAACCGCACAAGTCTGCCTGAACACGCCCTAGGAGGCGAAATGCAATCGTGACCGGATTTTGCACAATGGGCTTGGTTTGCTGCGCAAAGCTTTTTATTCTTAAGTCGCAGAGTCATTGACGCAACGGCATGATTTACTGCAAAAAGTGGAGCGCACCGTGCCTCCAGCGAACACCAGGGTCCGGTGTTCGCCCTTCCGTCCCAGGCCCCCAGTGAGAGCCTTTCATGAGCAGCCACAGCATCGATGCCGATATCAAGGTCAAATGGGCCGAGGGCCAGAGCGCCTACAGCCCCAGCACACCGGAAGAGTTGCTACTGATTGCCATCGACCTGCTGGTACGCGATCGCGGCAGTGAAGCGGCGCGCAGCTTCATCGACCAGGTGCTCGAACGCTTCGCACCCCATCCGGCTATTGCAATCGAGCCAGGCGCGCGCTGAGCAGGTCGAACACGCCCTGGGCGTCTCCCTCCTCCACCCACATCACGTTGGCGGGCTGTTTAAGCACGCCATACCAGTCGGCGATAGTCTGCCCCAAGGTCGGGCCTTCGCGGCTGTCGATGGCCAAGTGAATGCGCCGGCCGCTGAACAGTTCGGGTTTCAGTAGGTAGGCAATGACGCTGGCGTCGTGCACCGGCCCGCCGGGCATGCCGTACAGGTCCATGTCATGGGTAATGTAGGCGTTGAGAATGTCCACCACCCGCTGGCTGGCCCGGTTGTTCACCGCTGCAAGCTGCTTGAGGCGTGCCTCGCTGGTGAGCAGTTTGTGGGTGACATCCAGCGGCAGATAGGTCAGCGGCACACCACTGGCCAGCACCACCTCGGCGGCATGCGGGTCGGCGTAGAGGTTGAATTCTGCGGCGGGGGTGATGTTGCCGCCATTGAAGTGGGCGCCGCCCATGACCACCACCTCTTTGATGCCTTTGGCGATTTCCGGGCGCTGGATGAGTGCCAGGGCCAGGTTGGTCTGCGGGCCTAGCATGGCGATGGTGATGCTGTTGGGCTTGGCGGCGCCGAGGGTGTCGACCAGGTACTGCACGGCATTGCCCTGGGCCAGGGGCTTTTTCGGCTCATGCACCGGAACGCCGGTCAGGCCTTCTTCGCCATGGACGTCGGCAGCGTATATGGGGGCGCGCACCAGCGGGCGCCCTGCCCCGGCGTAGACGGGGATGTCTTCGCGGCCAGCCCATTCGCGGGCCAGGCGGGCGTTGCGTGAGGTTTTGTCGAGGCGCACGTTGCCGGCCACGGTGGTAATGGCGCGGATGTTCAGCTCATCGGGCGAGGCCATGGCCAGGAACAGCGCGACCACGTCGTCGGCGCCGGGGTCGGTGTCGATGATCAGGTCGCGTGGGGCGGCCTGGAGGGTGGTGGTGGCAGCTGCAGCCATGAAAGTGAGTCCTTGTAGCAGGGGTTTGAGCATGAGGCACTCCTGTTGCCTTGGGGTATTTACCGGGTTTTGTAGGCGCGGCGATGCGATCAGAACGTAACGCCTGAGATCAAAGCAATGTTGCTGTACGGCTGGCACTCCCCCGTGCGCACCACGGCCCGCGCGCTGCGTGAGAGCACTTTGAAATTTTCATGGGGCATCCATTCCCGTTTGCCCAACTTGCCGCGCAAGCGCTCGATTTCCACCAGCCCGGGCGGCACCACTTTCTGCATTTCCTCGGCCAGCACATGCCGCTCCACCTGCAACTCGCTCAGCACCACGCGCAAGACACTGGCGAAATCCGGTATGCCCGGGGTCAACGCCAGGTCGATCAGCTCGACGCCCGGCGGCACCGGCAACCCGGCATCGCCGATCACCAGAATATCGCCATGCCCCAACCCCGCAATGACCCGTGACAGGGCGACATTGAGCAGCGCGGTCTTCTTCATGGCTGCAGCTCCGCAAGGTAAGGGATCGACGGCTGCGCCCCGGCGCGAGTGACCGACAAGGCCGCTGCGCGCTGGCCGAGCGCGATCGCCTCGCCCTCCTCCAGCCCACGCACCAGGGCGGCAGCAAAGCCACCGATGAAGGTGTCGCCTGCCGCCGTGGTGTCCAGCGGTTGCACGCTGGGCGCGGGAAAGTGCCGATGGCCCTGTTCGGTCACCAGCAAGGCGCCTTGGGCGCCGAGGGTGATGATCACTTTGCCAGCCCCCAGTTGCAGCAGCCGTTCGCCGGCGCGCCGGGCGCTGGCCTGGTCGCTGACGGCGATCCCGGTCAGGGCTTCGGCCTCGCTTTCGTTGGGGGCCAGGTAATCGATATGGGCGAACCATGCCGGTGGCAACGGCCCGGTGGCGGGTGCCGGGTTGAGAATGACCTGCTTACCCAGCTCACGCCCCCTCGCCAACGTCCAGGCCACGGTGTCGTACGGCACCTCCAACTGGCAGATGATGACCTCGGCCGCTTGCAGCAGCGCGTCGAAGCGCTGCACCGCCTGCGGTGTCAGCAAACCATTGCCGCCAGGGATGATGACGATGCAATTCTGGCTGGCGGCATCGACGGTGATCAGCGCCACACCACTGGAAACCCCTTCGCACACGCTCACTGCCTGGCAGTCGATACCTTCTACTTCCAGCGCCTTGCGCAGTTGCTGGCCGTAGGCGTCGTCGCCCACGTTGCCGATCATCGCCACGCTGCCGCCCAGCCGCGCCACCGCCACCGCCTGGTTGGCACCCTTGCCGCCAGGCACGGTGAAAAAGGCCTCGCCGGGCAGGGTCTCACCGGCCCGTGGCAGGCGCTGGGCGCGGGCCACCAGGTCCATGTTGAGGCTACCGACCACCACTACCTTGGCATGCATGGGAATTCCTTAGCGGTAATCATTGAACAGGTCCGGGCGTGGCCCGGTGGACTCGCGCTGCACGATGCGCGGGGCAACGATGCGTTGCTCCGCCGAGCCTTGCCGGGGCGTGGCGATGCGTGAAAGCAGCAATGCAGCAGCGCTTTCGCCCAGCTCGCGGATCGACTGGCCCACGGTGGTCAGCGGCGGGTACACGTAGCGGCTGAGCTCAATGTCATCGAAGCCGATCACCGACAGCTCGCCCGGTACGTTGATATTGCGCTCGGCCGCAGCGCGCAGCACGCCAAAGCCGATCATGTCGTTGCCGGCAAAAATCGCCGTGGGCCGATTGCCATCCAGCAACTGTGCCGCCGCCCCGTGGCCGCCCGGGCTGGTGAAGTCGCAATGCAGCACGCGGCTCGCCCCCACCGCTGCGCCCGCCTCGCCCATGGCGCGACGGAAACCGGCCAGGCGCAGTTGGCTGACGCCGGTTTCGGCCGGGCCGCCGATGTAGGCGATGTCGCGATGGCCAAGCTCAAGCAGGTGCCGGGTGGCGAGGTAGGCGCCGTGCTCGTGGTCGATGCGTACCAGGTCGGCGTCGACGCCATCCAGCTCACGGTCGACGATGACCATCGGCGTGCGCACGCAGGCCAGGCTGTGCAGCAGGTCGCTGTCCTCGCCCACGGACGCCACCACCAGGCCGTCGATGCGTTTCTCCAGCAGCACACGCAGGTAGCTGCGCTGCTTTTGCGGGTTGTCGTCGGAGTTGCACAGGATCACGCAGTAGCCGTTACGCTCGCAGGCGTCTTCGATGCCTCGTGCCAGTTCGGCGAAATACGGGTTCACGCTGTTGGGCACCAGCAAACCGATGGTGGCGGTGCTGCGCGCCTTGAGCGAACGCGCCACGGCACTGGGCACGTAGTCGAGTTCGACGATGGCGGCCTCGACCTTCAGGCGCACCTGTTCACTGACTGGGCGGGTCTTGTTCAGTACATGGGACACGGTGGTGTAGGAAATACCCGCCAGTGCCGCGACATCTTTAATGGTTGCCATGTTTTCAGTTCCGCCGGCCTGCACGCCGGCTACGGTAAGTGTCGAGCACCACGGCGATGACGATCACCGCCCCGGTGATGATGCGTTTGGTGGGTTCCGACGCGCCGATCTGCGCAAGCCCTGCGGCCAGCACCGAGATGATCAGCACGCCAAAGAAGGTACTGATCACCGAGCCGCGCCCGCCCATCAGGCTGGTGCCACCGATTACCACGGCGGCGATCACCTGCAGCTCCAGGCCCGACCCGGCGTTGGGGTCGGCGGCTTCCAGGCGTGAGATCTGGAACAGCGCTGCCAGGCCGGCTAGCAGGCCCATCAGGGCGAACACCAGCACTTTGTAGGGGCGCGGGTCGATGCCGGCCAGGCGCACGGCCTCTTCATTGGTGCCGATACCGATCAAGTAGCGGCCGAACACCGTACGGGTCAGCACCAGGTGCGCCAGCACGATCACCAGCAAGGCGATGATGAAGGCCGGCGAGATGCCGAACGCGACCGGGTCGGAGAACCAGGCGTAGGCGTCGCCGATATAGGCAGTACGCGAGTCGGTGAACTGATAGGCCAGACCGCGCGCCATCTCCAGTACGCCGAGCGAGACAATGAACGACGGGATACGCCAGGCCACGGTGACGCCACCGGTGATGCTGCCAGCCAGGGCGGCCACGGCCATGCCGAGCAACGCCGAGGGCAGCACGCCCCAGCCCCAGCCGAGAATGGCCACGCTGACCGTGGAGGCCGCCAGCGCCAGCACCGAGCCGACCGACAGGTCGATGCCGCCGATGATCAGCACGAAGGTCATGCCGACCGCCAGTACCATCAGGTCGGGGATCTGATTGGCGAGGGTGCTGAAGGTGGCGTACGACCAGAAGTGGCTGCTGAGAAACGAGAACAGCACGATCATCGCCAATAAGGCGCCGGCCAGACCCAGGTAGGTGCCCAGGCCGAAATACGTGCCAGTGCGGCGCACGGGGGCGGCGCTTTGGCTGTCGAGGGGGGTGGTTTTCATGCATCCGTCCTGGGCGCTGCGTCATGCAGCAGTGCGTCACGTTTCTGATAGCCGGCAAAGGCGGCGGCAAGTAGCTGGTCCTGGCTCCAGTGGTCACGCTCGAACGTGTCGATCAGGCGGCCGGCCGACAGCACGGCAATGCGGTCGCAGATCAGCATCAGTTCGCGCAGGTCGCTGGACACCACCACCAGGGCCTTACCCTGCCGCGCCAGCTCAGCCAGCAGGCCGTAGATGTCGAATTTGGCGCCGACGTCGATGCCTCGGGTCGGCTCGTCAAACAGCAGCACCTGGCAATCACGCTCCAGCCAGCGGCCGATTACCACCTTTTGCTGGTTGCCGCCCGACAATTCACCCACGGCCTGGTGCGGGCCGGCGCTGCGGATGCGCATGGCCTGAATCTGGCGCTCGGCCAGGGCCCTTTCTGCCGCGCCGTCTAACACACCGGCACGCGATACCGCGCCGAGGTTGCCCAAGGCGATATTGGCGCCGATCGACTGGGTCAACAGCAGGCCCTCGCCTTTGCGGTCTTCGGTAATCAGGGCGATGCCGGCTTTTACCGCCGCCTTCGGTGAGTCGATCGTCACGGCCTGTGGCGGCTGGCCCAGCGCGATGCTGCCGCTGTCGGCGCGGTCGGCACCGTAGATCAGGCGCAGCAGCTCGGTGCGGCCGGCGCCGATCAGGCCGGAGATACCGAAGATCTCCCCTGCCCTGACCTGGAATGATACGTCGCGCACCTTGTCGCCGCGGCTGAGCCGATCGACCTGCAGCAAGGGCGCGCCAATCTCGCGGCGGCCCAGATCGATGTGTTCGCCCAGCTCGCGGCCGACCATCAGGTTGACCAACTCGGCGCTGCTGTAACGCTGGATCGGTTCGTCGCACACCAGCTTGCCGTCGCGCAGCACCACAATCCGCTGCGCCACGCGCTGCAATTCTTCAAGGCGATGGGAGATATAGACGATGGCCACGCCGCGCTGGCGCAGGCGCTCGATCTGGGTGAACAACAGCTCCACCTCGCGGGCGGTTAGCATGGCAGTGGGTTCGTCGAAGATCAGCACGTGGCAATCGCCGATCAGGTTACGGGCGATCTCGACCATCTGCTGATGGCCGATGCCCAGCTCGCCGACTGGCGTGTCCGGGTCGATGGCGTCCAGGCCGACCTGGGCCATGGCCGCCGTGGCCAGTTGGCGCAGGCGCTTGTGGCTGATCCAGCCGAAGCGGCTGGGCAGGTTGTCGAGGAACAGGTTTTCGGCCACGGTCAACGTCGCCAGCAGGTTGAGTTCCTGCATGACCATGCGCACACCGAGGCGCTCCGCCTCGCTGCGGCTGCCAGGTGCGTAGGCCTGGCCGCGGTAGGTCATGTGCCCGGTGGTGGGCACTTCCAGGCCACTGATGAGCTTGGACAAGGTGCTCTTGCCGGCGCCGTTCTCGCCCGTCAGGGCCAGCACTTCACCGGCCCGCAGGCTCAGGCAGACGTCACCGAGCACGGGCTGGGCGTAGGTCTTGCCCAGCCCGCTGGCGGCGAGCACCACTTCATTTGCCGTAGCAGGCATAGCCCTCTCTCCTGGCGGGTATCAGGGCTGGGTGATGAGTTCGACCGGGGTCTGGATGACGTTGTCGGCATCCACGCCCGGCTTCTCGCCGTTGATCATCTTCAGCGCCGCCTGGATACCGAACACCGCCTGCTGGCTGGCGGCCTGGTCGAGGGTGGCGAGCACGCGGCCATCCTCGAGCATCGGCTTAATGGCGTTGATGTTGTCGTAACCGACCACTTGTACCTTGCCGGCCTTGCCTGCCGCACGCACCGCCGACACTGCGCCCAAGGCCATACTGTCGTTACCGGCCAGCAGGGCCTTGAGCTCGGGGTATTCGTTGAGCATGGCGGCGGCGACGGCGCTGCCTTTGTCGATTTCCCAGTTGCCGGACTGCACCGCGACGATCTTCATCTGCGCAGCGTCCATGGCATCCTTGAAGCCTGCCGTGCGCTGCTGGGCGTTGGTGGTGGTCGACACGCCTTCGATGATGCCAACCTGGTCACCGGCCTTGAGCTTTTGCTGGGCCAGGTAGTCACCGACCATGCGTGCGCCCTTGCGGTTGTCGGGGCCGACGAAGGGCACGCTGATGCCTTTGCTCTTGAGCAACTCGGGGTCAAGGCGGTTGTCGATGTTGATCACCACCACGCCTTTGTCCATGGCTTTTTTAACCGCAGAAACCAGGGCCTTGGAGTCCGCCGGCGCAATCACCAGCGCCTTGACCCCCGAATTGACCATGTTCTCGACGATGCGGATCTGCTCGCCGGTGTCGGTTTCGTTCTTGATGCCGTTGGCGACCAGGTCGAAATCACTGGCGTGGGCTTTTTGGTAATCCTTGGCGCCGTCTTCCATGGTGCGGAAGAATTCGTTGGCCAGGGACTTCATCACCAGGGCGACTTTGGGTTTTTCTTCGGCGTGGGCCGCAGACAGCGGCAAGGCCAGGGACAGGGTGGAGACGACAGCGAGGGCCAGCAGACGACCGGGGAACGGCAGTTTCATGGACGATGACTCCGAATCTTGTGTTTTTTATCGGATCGCAAACGTTTGCGTTGACTCACTATGGAAACAGGACCTGGTTTTGTCAAATCCGTTTGGCTGGCTGGGCCTGAGTCACGCCCTGGGGCAGAGTATCCGGAATTTATCCGAAAAACCGAACAGGTTTTCCTATGCTTGTTCGGGTTCCCGAATTAAACCTGATGTTTGTAGGAGCGGCCTTGCGTCGCGAAAGGGCCGCATAGCGGCCCCGGGATATCCGCAGCGACGCATAAATTCGGGGCCCTTTCGCGACGCAAGGCCGCTCCTACCACAAGCCGCATCTAGGCTGGTACGAAACATGCCTAGCGTTAGTTGCACTTCAGCAATCGCCTCATTAGGAAGAGAGAACAATAACTATGAATGCTGCACTTAAAACCTTCGCCCCCAGCGCACTCGCTCTGCTGCTGATCCTGCCGACCACGGCTTCGGCCAAGGAAGCCGAAACCCAACAGAAACTGGCCAACGTGGTCATCCTCGCCACCGGCGGCACCATTGCCGGTGCGGGCGCCAGCGCGGCCAACAGTGCCACCTACCAGGCCGCCAAGCTTGGCGTCGACAAGCTGATCGCCGGCGTACCGGAGCTGGCAGACCTCGCCAATGTGCGCGGCGAACAGGTGATGCAGATCGCCTCCGAGAGCATCACCAACGAAGACCTGCTGAAACTGGGCAAGCGCGTCGCCGAACTGGCCGAGAGCAACGACGTCGACGGGATCGTCATCACCCACGGTACCGACACCCTGGAAGAGACCGCCTACTTCCTCAACCTGGTAGAGAAGACCGACAAGCCCATCGTGGTGGTCGGCTCGATGCGCCCCGGTACCGCCATGTCGGCAGACGGCATGCTCAACCTGTACAACGCCGTGGCCGTGGCCAGCGACAAGCAGTCGCGCGGCAAAGGCGTACTGGTGACCATGAACGATGAAATCCAGTCCGGCCGCGATGTCAGCAAGTCGGTCAACATCAAGACCGAAGCGTTCAAGAGCGCCTGGGGCCCAATGGGCATGGTGGTGGAAGGCAAATCCTACTGGTTCCGCCTGCCGGCCAAGCGCCACACGGTCAATTCGGAATTCGACATCAAGCAGATCAGCAGCCTGCCTGCCGTGGACATCGCCTACGGCTACGGCAACGTGACCGACACCGCCTACAAGGCACTGGCGCAGAACGGCGCCAAGGCGATCATCCATGCCGGTACCGGCAATGGCTCGGTGTCGTCGCGGGTAGTGCCGGCGCTGCAAGAGCTGCGCAAGAACGGCGTGCAGATCATCCGTTCGTCCCACGTCAACCAGGGCGGTTTCGTGCTGCGTAACGCCGAGCAGCCTGACGACAAGAACGACTGGGTCGTGGCCCACGACCTCAACCCGCAAAAAGCCCGCATCCTGGCCATGGTGGCAATGACCAAGACCCAGGACAGCAAAGAGCTGCAGCGTATCTTCTGGGAATACTGAGTGCTGTAGCAGCAAGGCCGGTGCGCTGCCTGCGCCGGCCCTTCCCTTCAGCCAAGCCTACGGCGCAACGCGCTTGAGCTCATTCAGCAAGCCCATCAGTTGCTCCAGCTTGTCTTCGCCGAACTGCTGCTGGATCTTGCGGTAGTTGGCCTCCATACCCTCGCGCATCGACTCGAAGCAGGCCTCGCCACGCTCGGTCAGGCTCACGAACATGCGCCGCTGGTCCTGGGCGGCCTTTTGCCGGCGCACCAGGCCGTCGCGTTCAAGCCGGCTCAATACCCCGGTCATGCTCGGCTTGAGAATGCAAGCCAGGTGCGCAAGCTGGTAGCTTTCCAGCTCGCCCTGCTGGCTGAGGATACGGATGACTCGCCACTGTTGTTCGGTCAGGTCATGTTCGTTCAGCAATGGCCTGAAAAATGCCATCGCAGCCTCCCTGGCCTGCAGCAGGCTCAGCGTCAGCGAGGGTTGAGTCTTGGTCATGTTGGCGCCTGTGATAGGAGTACAACGGGCAAGATTAGGGGCATAGGCGAAAAGGGACAAGGCACCTGGAAAGTGCAATCTGTTCCATGGAAAACCCATTCAAGGCCAAGGGGCAAGCTGCGACCATCCGGATCAAACACTCACAACCCGATCCGGGCGTACCGACGTGGCCATATCACTGCAACTGGGCTTGCCGCTGGCGGTATTCGCCGGGCGTGAGCTTGGCGTAACGGTTGAAGAACCGGCTGAAATAGGCCGGGTCCTTGAAGCCCAGCTGGTAGCAGATTTCGTTTGCCGTGCTGCCGGAAAACAACAGCAGGCGCTTGGCCTCCTGCATCAGCCGCTCAAGCACCAGGCGTTTGGACGGCAAGTCGGCAATACGCCGGCACACATCGTTAAGGCGTGCTTCGGTCACGCCGATCTGTTGTGCGTACTGCGCCAGCGGCCAATGCTCAAGGTAGTGCGCCTCGATCAGCGCATTGAAGCGGTGGAAAATTTTCAGGTCTTCATGCCGGGCCGGCGTCGACTCCAGCGAGTTGGGGCACAGCCGCAGCAAGCTGACCATGATCAGCCGGGTCAGCGACTGCAGTGCCGCCTCGCGCCCCGGGTGGGGGCTGGCAAACTCATCGCTGAGCGCATCCAGCCAGCGCTCCAGCCGGCGCGCCTCGGCCTTGTACGCGGCCGGCACGTTGCCCAGGGCAACGCAGGCAGGCTGTACCTGCACCCCCGCCGGCAGCAGGCTGGCGTCCGCTTCGATCAATTGCCAGACCAGCTGCTGACGCACCGTCAGCACATGGCCGTCGCTGTCCGCCTCGGTGACGAAGGCGTGCGCCACCGTCGGCGGCGTCAGGAAGAACATCGGCCCCGACTCGATGTACTGCTGATCGTCCAGGTACACCCGCACCGTGCCGGACTTCACGTAATGCACCTGAAAAAACCGGTCGTGACGGTGCACGGGCATGTTGCGCCCGAAGAACCCGGCAAGGTTACCCAGCCGGTCGTAATGCACCTCGCTGTCACTGTAGCGCTGGTCGTAGACCTGGCCGATGTTGATGTTCGGAATCGGATGCCGATCGCTCATGCCTGCTTACCCGCAAATCGCTTGACCGTGTTGACGTTCACCCATGGTGCCCCGGCTGCCCGGCAGATACCACTGACGGATGTGTTGACCTTCGTTAACATATTAACTATAACATTAACACGTTAACAATCTCGGCAGAGCGACTATCGCCCTGCACCGCCTGGAGAAAAGCATGAGCCATGCCCTGCATGACGTTGCGACCGGCACCCTGTTCGGCGTTGCGCTGAACTACCAGGGTCTGCTGCAGCAGCACGAAGCGGCGTTTCACGAAGCGCCCTACAAACAACCGCCCGTCAAGCCGGTGCTGTTCATCAAGACGCCCAACACCCGCAATCACCATGAGGGCAATGTGCTGTACCCGGCCGGTGTCGAGCGCCTGCAACCGGGCCCTGCGCTGGGCGTGGTGATCGGCAAGGACGCCAGCCGGGTCAGCGCCGAAGACGCACTCGCCTATGTGGCGGGCTACACCATCGTCAACGAAATCAGCCTGCCTGAAACCAGCTACTACCGCCCTGCGGTCAAGGCCAAGTGCCGCGATGGCTTCTGCCCGGTCGGCCCCGAGCTGGTGCCTGCGGCCCAGGTCGCCAACCCGGACGCCCTCGGCCTGCGCCTGTGGGTCAACGGTGAACTGCGCCAGCACAACACCACCGCCAACTGCGTGCGCACAGTGGCCCAGTTGATCGCCGAACTCAGCGAATTCATGACCCTGCATGCAGGCGACATCCTGATCACCGGCACCCCCGAAGGCCGCGTCGATGTGCAGCCGGGCGATCGCGTCGAGGTCGAGATCGACGGCCTGGGCAAGCTCACCAACCACATCGTCGCCGAATGAGGACTCACCCTGTGAAACACGCCCGTATCCAGTTCGACGGCCAAGCCCACACCGTCACCGTCGAAGACGAGCACCTGCGTCTGGCCGATGGCCGTCTGGTGCATGAAGACCAGGTGACCTGGTTGCCGCCGGCCACCGGCAGCATGTTCGCCCTTGGCCTGAACTACGCCGACCACGCTGCCGAGCTTGCCTTCTCGCCGCCCACCGAGCCATTGGCGTTCATCAAGTCACCCGGCACCTACACCGGCCACAAGCAGGTCACCTGGCGCCCAGACAACGTCGCCTACATGCACTACGAGTGCGAGTTGGTCGCGGTCATCGGTAAAGCGGCGAAGAACGTCAAGCGCGAGGACGCCCTGGGCTACGTTGCCGGCTACACCGTTTGCAACGACTACGCCATCCGCGACTACCTGGAGAACTACTACCGCCCCAACCTACGGGTGAAGAACCGCGACGCCACCACCCCGGTCGGCCCGTGGATCGTCGACGCCGCCGACGTGCCGGATGTAAGCAACCTGAAACTGCGCACCTGGATCAACGGCGAGCTGAAGCAGGAAGGCAGCACCTCGGACATGATCTTCGACATCCCCTACCTGATCGAATACTTCTCCAGCTTCATGACCCTGCAACCTGGCGACATGATCGCCACCGGCACCCCAGAGGGCCTGGCCGACGTGGTGCCGGGCGATGAAGTGGTGGTGGAGGTAGAAGGCGTCGGTCGCCTGGTCAACCGTATCGTCAGCGAAGCTGACTTCTTCAAGAACAACAAGGCATCAGCAGCATGATCAAGCACTGGATCAACGGCCGTGAGGTCGAGAGCAAAGACACCTTCGTCAACTACAACCCGGCCACCGGCGATGCCATCTGCGAAGTCGCCAGCGGCGGTGCCGAGGAAGTGGCCCAGGCGGTTGCTGCGGCCAAGGAAGCCTTCCCCAAATGGGCCAACACCCCAGCCAAGGAACGCGCCCGCCTGATGCGCAAGCTGGGTGAGCTGATCGAGCAGAACGTGCCGAAACTGGCCGAGCTGGAAACCCTCGATACCGGCCTGCCGATCCACCAGACCAAGAACGTACTAATCCCGCGTGCCTCGCACAACTTCGACTTCTTCGCCGAAGTGTGCACGCGCATGGACGGCCACAGCTACCCGGTCGACGACCAGATGCTCAACTACACCCTGTACCAGCCGGTGGGTGTCTGCGCCCTGGTGTCGCCGTGGAACGTGCCGTTCATGACCGCCACCTGGAAGACCGCACCGTGCCTGGCGCTGGGCAACACTGCGGTGCTGAAGATGAGCGAGCTGTCGCCGCTGACCGCCAATGAACTCGGCCGCCTGGCCGTTGAAGCCGGCATCCCCAACGGTGTGCTCAACGTGATCCAAGGCTATGGCGCCACTGCCGGCGATGCGCTGGTGCGTCACCCGGACGTGCGGGCGATTTCGTTCACCGGCGGCACCGCCACCGGCAAGAAGATCATGCAGACCGCAGGCCTGAAGAAGTACTCGATGGAGCTGGGCGGCAAGTCACCGGTGCTGATCTTCGAGGATGCCGACCTAGAGCGCGCCCTGGACGCGGCCTTGTTCACCATCTTCTCGCTGAACGGCGAACGCTGCACCGCCGGCAGCCGCATCTTCATCCAGGAAAGCGTGTACTCGCAGTTCGTGGCCGAGTTCGCTGCCCGCGCCAAGCGCCTGATCGTCGGTGACCCGACCGACCTAAAAACCCAAGTCGGCTCGATGATCACCCAGCAGCACTACGACAAGGTCACCGGCTACATCCGCATCGGTATCGAGGAAGGCGCACGCCTGGTCGCAGGCGGCCTGGAGCGCCCGGCCAACCTGCCAGCGCACCTGGCCAAGGGGCAGTTCATCCAGCCGACCGTGTTCGCCGACGTGAACAACAGCATGCGCATCGCCCAGGAAGAAATCTTCGGCCCGGTGGTGTGCCTGATCCCGTTCAAGGACGAGGCCCAAGCGCTGCAGCTGGCCAACGACACCGAGTACGGCCTGGCCTCCTACATCTGGACCCAGGACATCGGCAAGGCCCACCGCCTGGCGCGCGGCATCGAAGCCGGCATGGTGTTCATCAATAGCCAGAACGTACGTGACCTGCGCCAACCGTTCGGTGGTGTGAAAGGCTCCGGCACCGGTCGCGAAGGCGGGCAATACAGCTTCGAAGTGTTCGCCGAGATCAAGAACGTGTGCATTTCCATGGGCAGCCACCACATCCCGCGCTGGGGCGTGTGATCATCCTCCTGCAGCGCCGAGCAAACCCGCCCCGGCGCTGCGGGACTTACAAGAATAAGGAGTCTGATCATGGGTAAAGTGGCGCTCGCAGCCAAAATCACTCACGTGCCCAGCATGTACCTGTCCGAGCTGCCTGGCCCGCGTCAGGGCTTTCGGCAAGCCGCCATCGACGGGCACTACGAGATCAGCCGACGCTGCCGTGAGCTGGGGGTCGACACGATTGTGGTGTTCGACACCCACTGGCTGGTCAATGCCAACTACCACATCCTCTGTGGTGAGCACTTCAAGGGGGTCTACACCTCCAATGAACTGCCGCACTTCATCAGCAACATGGCGTACGAGTTCCCGGGCAACAAGGACCTGGGGCTGATCCTGGCCGAAGCGTGCAACCGCTTCAACGTCGAGACCATGGCCCACCACGCCACCACCCTGGGCCCGGAGTACGGCACCCTGGTACCGATGCGCTACATGAACCAGGACCAGCACTTCAAAGTGGTCTCGGTCTCGGCGCTGTGCACCTCCCACTACCTGGCCGACAGTGCGCGCCTCGGCTGGGCCATGCGCAAGGCCGTGGAAGACCACTACGACGGCACCGTGGCGTTCCTGGCCAGCGGTTCGCTGTCCCACCGCTTCGCGCAGAACGGCCAGGCGCCGGACTTCGCCACCAAGGTGTGGAGCCCATTCCTGGAAACCCTGGACCACCGCGTGGTGAAGATGTGGGAAAACGCCGAATGGGAGGACTTCTGCGGCATGCTCCCCGAATACGCTGCCAAGGGCCACGGCGAAGGGTTCATGCATGACACCGCGATGCTGCTCGGCGCATTGGGCTGGTCGAAGTACGACGGCAAGGCCGACGTGGTAACGCCCTACTTCGGCTCGTCGGGCACCGGCCAGATCAACGCGATCTTCCCGGTCACCCCCCAGGATGGTTCGGCCATTCCCGCCGCACAGGCCGCCAACCCGGCCGCTGTGCTTTCCACCAGCCGCCTGTGACCCCGCTGCCTGGCCGCCCTGCCCGGCGGCCAGGCATTCCTGCCCTGAGGATGCCCTTCATGCCACACCTGGTTCTGCTCTACACCCCCGACCTGGAAGCCGACGCCGACATCCCGGCCCTGTGCCGCGCCCTGGCCGACACCATGCTTGAACAACGCGATGCCGCCGGCAAGGCGGTATTCCCCACCGGCGGTACGCGCGTGCTGGCCTACCCCGCCGCCCACTGCGCGGTAGCCGATGGCAACGGCGACTATGGCTTCCTGTACGCCAACCTGCGGATGGGCAGCGGCCGCGCTGCCGAGGTTCACAAAACGGTGGGCGACAGCCTGCTGCAAGTGCTCAAACAACACCTGGACGGGCTGCTGCAGCAACGCCCGATCGGCATCACCGTGCAGATCGACGAGAGCACCGCGCAGGTCTACGACGCCAAGCACAGCACCCTGCACCCGCTGTTCAACACGCCGGCCTGAAGCCACGGCCAGCCCCTCTCAACGTCTCATCCACTACAAGTACAAGAATATGAGCACACTGGAGCACGCCTCGCGCAGCACGGCGCAAGCCACACTCATCGACAGTACACACCGGGCCATCACCTGGCGGCTGATGCCGCTGCTGCTGGTGTGTTACCTGTTCGCCCACCTGGACCGCATCAACATCGGCTTCGCCAAGATGCAGATGAGCCAGGACCTGCACCTGTCCGACACGGTCTACGGGCTGGGCGCCGGGCTGTTTTTCATTGCCTACGCGCTGTTCGCCGTGCCCAGCAACCTGATGCTCGAACGCTTCGGCCCACGGCGCTGGATCGCCAGCCTGATGGTGGTGTGGGGCGCGCTGTCGACCTGCATGCTGCTGATCGAGAGCAGCAGCGCGTTCTACCTGCTGCGCTTCGCCCTGGGCGCGGCCGAAGCCGGGTTCTTCCCAGGCATTCTGGTGTACCTCAACCGTTGGTACCCGGCCGGCCGCCGGGCGCAGATCACCGCGCTGTTCGCCATCGCCGTGCCGCTGGCGGGGGTGGTCGGCGGGCCGCTGTCTGGCGGTATTCTGGCGTTCATGCATGACGCTGCGGGCCTGCGTGGCTGGCAGTGGATGTTCCTGCTCGAAGGCGCACCGGTCATCCTGCTTGGCCTGGTGGTGCTGGCCACCCTGCCGGAACGCTTCGAGCAGGTGAACTGGCTCGACGCGCAGCAAAAAGCCGCCCTGCGCGCTCAGTTCGGTCAGGAAGAACAGCGCAAGCCGGTTACCTCGTTCGCCGGCATCCTCGCCAGCCCTGCGCTGTGGTTGCTGGTGGCGGTGTACAGCGCGGTGATGCTGGCGGTGAACACCTTGGCATTCTGGATGCCCAGCCTGATCCACACCGCCGGCATCGCCAGCGACGCCAGTGTCGGCCTGCTCAGCGCCGTGCCGTACCTGGCCGGCTGCGTGTTCATGCTGGCCTGCGGGCGCTCGTCCGACCGCCACCGCGAGCGCCGCTGGCACTTGTCCATCCCGCTGTTGATGGCCGCTGCCGGTATCGCGATCGCCGCCCTTGCGCCCTCTCAGCCGCTGCCGGTATTGGCCGGCCTGGTACTGGCAGGCATGGGTGCGAGCGCCGCCCTGCCGATGTTCTGGCAACTGCCCCCGGCGTTTCTCAATGACCGCACCCAGGCGGCTGGCATTGCCCTGATCAGCTCGCTGGGCAGCATCGCCTCGTTCGCCACACCGTACTTCATCGGCTGGGTCCGCGACACCACGCAAAGCGCCAGCCTTGCGCTGTATGTGCTCGCCACTTTCATCACCCTCGGCGGCCTGCTGGTGCTGCGCACCCGCGCCGCCATCGTCAACCCTTGAACGCAGAGACTCTGACAATGCTTGATAACGCTTTCATCCAACAGGCGGCCGAGCGCCTCGACCAGGCCGAGCGCACGCGCGAACAGGTGCGCCAGTTCTCGCTCGACCAACCCGCTATCACTATCGAAGATGCCTACGCCATCCAGCGCGCCTGGGTCGCCAAGAAGATCGCGGCCGGGCGCAAGCTGGTCGGCCACAAGATCGGCCTGACCTCACGCGCCATGCAGGTGTCGTCGAACATCACCGAGCCTGACTACGGCGCCCTGCTGGACGACATGCTGTTCGATGAAGGCACCGACATCCCCTTCGAGCGGTTCATCGTGCCGCGCGTCGAAGTGGAGCTGGCCTTCATTCTCGGCAAGCCGCTCAAGGGCCCGAATGTCACGGTGTTCGATGTACTGGACGCCACCGAGTGGGTGATCCCTGCGCTTGAGATCATCGACGCCCGTATCCAGCAGGTCGACCCGCAGACCCAGGCCACACGCAAGGTGTTCGACACCATTTCCGACAACGCCGCCAATGCGGGCGTGGTGATGGGCGGGCGCGCCGTGCGCCCCACCGAGATCGACCTGCGCAAGGTGCCAGCCGTGCTGTACCGCAACGGTGTGATCGAGGAGTCCGGGGTCAGCGCTGCGGTGCTCAACCACCCGGCCAAGGGCGTCGCCTGGCTGGCCAACAAGCTGGCCGCGTATGACGTCACGCTGCAGCCGGGGCAGATCATCCTGGGCGGCTCCTTCACGCGCCCGGTGGCCGCACGGCCGGGCGACACCTTCCACGTCGACTACGACCAACTCGGCTCGATTGCCTGCCGTTTCGTCTGAGGACTTGCCCATGGACATGCCCGTCAACCGTTTCAAACAACGCCTGCGCAGTGGCGAGGCGCAGATCGGCCTGTGGCTCGGCCTGGCCGATGCATACTGCGCGGAGCTTGCCGCCAACGCCGGCTTCGACTGGCTGTTGATCGACGGTGAGCACGCACCCAACGACCTGCGCAGCATGCTCGCGCAGTTGCAGGCGGTGGCGCCTTACGCCAGCCAGGCGGTGATCCGCCCGGTGATTGGCGATACCGCGCTGATCAAGCAAGTGCTGGATATCGGCGCGCAGACTTTGCTGGTGCCGATGGTGGAAAGCGCCGCGCAGGCGCGCCAGCTGGTGCAGGCCATGCATTACCCACCCAAGGGCATACGCGGGGTGGGCAGCGCGCTGGCGCGGGCGTCACGCTGGAACAGCATCCCCGGCTACCTCGACCAGGCTGATGCGCAAATGTGTTTGCTGGTGCAGATCGAGAACATGGAAGGGCTGGCCAACCTGGATGAGATCGTGGCGGTCGAGGGTGTCGATGGCGTGTTCATCGGCCCGGCCGACCTGAGCGCCGCCATGGGCCATCGGGGTAACCCTGGGCATCCTGAAGTGCAAGCGGCCATCGAGGACGCGATCGTGCGTATCGGCCAGGCGGGCAAGGCGGCGGGGATCCTCAGCGCGGACCAGACGCTGGCACGGCGCTACATGGCGTTGGGCGCGGCGTTTGTGGCGGTGGGGGTGGATACCACGGTGCTGATGCGTGGGCTCACGGCGTTGGCGGGGGCGTTCAAGGGGGGGGCGGCTGCGGTCGGTGATGGGGGCGGCGTTTACTGACAACCTTTGGGGGGCGCTTTGCGCCCCTTTCGCGACGCAAGGCCGCTCCTACCATCAGAGCCATGCGCTGTGCCTGTAGGAGCGGCCTTGCGTCGCGAAAGGGCCGCAACGCGGCCCCAGTCTGCAATGCCCTACCCCTGGATGATCGCCCTCAACACCGTCTTGAAGGTGTCCATCTGCTCATCGCTGAACTGCCCAAACACCTTGTCCTGTTGCTCCCTGGCAATGGTCCAGAGCATCTCGGTCTCGTCCACACCTTTGACCGAAAGCCGCACACGGCCCTCCTCATTAGCAATCAACCCCTTGCGCTTGAGGTTGGCGACCGCTTCCTCGATTTCCCGGGCCGGCATCGCCACTTCACGCTGCAGGTCGTTCAGGCCTAGCCCGGCATCGTTCTCCAGCACCATCAGCATCCGCGCTTCGCTGGTACGCAGGCCGGTGCTCAGTTGGCGTGGCTGATAGTCACCCTGGTAGGCCCGCAACGCCTGGGTCATCAGGTAGTACAGGTTGTGCTGCAGGCGGCCCTGGAAGTGGCTGCTCGGCGCCTGGCCCTCGGCACGCTGGGTCATGCGGGTATGGGGCAGCACCATCGAGTAGGCCCCCTGGTGGTACAGCAACGGCGAGCGGCCGAAGTCATCAGGTGCGCCCGCTGCGGCGGGCTGATCTGGATGTAGCGCCGGAACGCCGGCATGCGGTTGACCACTTCGCTGCCGCCCATGTGTTCCAGGGTCAGCCACCAGTGGCCATCGCGGCATTCCAGGGCCAGGCGCTTGAAATCCAGCGGCATGAGCGCAGCGGTCAGTTGCGCATTGCTCAGCAGCAGGTCACGTGCCTGGATGAAGCGCGCCTTGTCACCGCTGCGGTACACGCAGGCCAGGCCCGTACGACGGATTGCACCAGCGTGACGCAATTCAAGCCTCACCTCGCCCCCTTGCAGGGCAGGCAGGCACAGGTGGAATTCGCAGGTCACCACGTGCATCAGCAAGTGCGCCTCGACGCACTCGCGCACCTCGGCACGCCAGCCTTGGGCGGGGTTGTCGAGCACCGCGCGGGCGGGTTCCAGCAGGTGCATCTGTACCTGCCCCAGGTTACGCGACAGCAGCCCCAGCGTAGCCCCTGGCCGGTAACCGGTTGGGGCACGCGGCGCCAGCAGGCGCTCACGCAAATGTCTGATCATGCTGCATGTGCTCCACTGCAGGGCCCGGCTCTGCCGCGAATTCTTGTGCCAGTACATCCTCGACCCGCGCCGGCTTGAACGGGTTGACCTTCTGTACGCACAGCGTCCAGAACAGCGCATAGGTCGCGGTGCCGGCCAGCATGATGGCGAACGGCACGTAGATATCGGCCGGGTTCATGCCCGGTGGGGTGATGAACGCCATGCCGATGACGATGCCGCTGCTGGAGAGGATCTGCGGCAGCGGGAACAACGGCGAGCGGTAGGCACGTGGCAGGTCCGGACGACGGATGCGCAGGATCACCACCGACAACGTCACCAGCAGGTAAGCGGTGCTCCAGGCACACACCGCCGCCAGTACCAGGTGCAGGATGTTGTCCGGGTTGCCCCCCAGGTACCAGGCGTGCAGGCACGGGATCAACGCAACCACCAGAATGCACAGCAAAGGCGTCTTGAAGCGCGGATGCAGGTAGCTGAAAGCCTTGGGCAGTGCACCATCCACCGCCATGCCGTAGAGGATGCGCGGCACCCCGGCCATCAAGGTGTTGATGGTGGCAGCGCCGGCAAACAGAAAGCCGATACCCAGCCACACCGGGCCGATATCGCCCATCACCTGCTCGGCAAAACGCGGGATGGCCATAGGCGTGTCGAGCAGGTGCACACCGCTGGCGGCATCGAGCACGACGTTTTCCACCTGGCGCTTCATCGCTGCGCCGTAGATGAACATGCAGCTGGCCACGCCAAACAAACCCAACGCCATGGCCCGCGGCAACACCCAGGCCGAACGGCGCAGTTCCGGCGCCAGCGGGGTGACGAACTCACACCCGACGAACATGAACATGGCCATACCGATCAGCGAGAGGATGGTCATCAGGTCGGTGCCGACCAGCGAAGCGCCGAACGGCCCTTCCAGCTCAACCGCCGGCGCAGCGATCAGGCCGAGCACGCCAAACACCATCAGCGTGGTCCACATGCCGAAGGTCAGGATCACCTCGGCGCGGCTGAAGGCACTGACGCCAAAAGCATTGAGCACCGCGAATGCCAACACGAAGAACACGCCGAGCAGCCACGAGCCACCTGCGGACTCCGCCAGGGTATTGAGGTGCTCGAAGTTCACCAGGGCCATGACGCCAGACAGAATGGTCTCGGCGGTACCGGCGAACACGTGCACGATCAGGTAGGCCGACAAGGTGCCGGTGATGGCGAAGAACCGGCCCATGCCGCAGTTGATGTAGTCGTACACCGACCCTGTGGTCGGCAGTATCGCCGCCGCCTCGGCGAAGGTGGTCGACTGCGCCAGCATCATCAATGCCGCGATGACCATGGCCATGGCGAAGGCACTGCCGCCAATGCCAAAGCCCATGGTCGCGGTAAGGATCACCGGGCTGGCCATGATCAGCCCGACGGTGCTGGCCAGCGCCGTGGGGAACCCGACAGTGCCCCGGTTGAGATGCTCGGTGAGCTTATTGTTGAGTGACATCGTTATGCCCCGGCTTGTTTTTGTGGCGTTGAACGCGGCAAGCGAACCTGCACGCACGGCTGTTGTTTGCCTCCCTGCGCTGCCACTGTGCGCCGCAGCCGGCAGGGCGTCTTGCCCATGGCTGCCGTGGCCCTTGTTGCTGCCTGCCAATGCCATCACGCCTGGCAGGCAGCGTCATGCCGGCGTCAGGGAGATGCAAGATCAACACCGTGCACGCTCACTATGCTCGACGCTTTGGCGGCCTGCCGGGCCGCGTCTCTGCCTCAGGAGCCTGCATGAGCGACATTACCCTTATTCCCGCGGTCACCGCATTCATGGCCCGACAACATGGCGTGTTCATTCACGGCCAACACCTGGCCAGCCAATCGTCTGCGACCCTTGCGGTGGTCAACCCGGCCGATGGCGAAACCATCGCCCGCATCGCCGACGCCAACCAGGCCGATGTGGAGCATGCCGTGAGCTCGGCCCGCCAGGGCTTCACCACGTGGTCGCGCACCAGCCCCGCCGCCCGCGCCGCCGTGCTGTTCAAACTGGCCGACCTGCTGGAAGCCAACCGCGAAGAACTGGCCCAGCTCGAAACCTTGCAGTCGGGCAAGCTGATCGGTATCTCGCGCGCTTTCGAAGTCGAGCAGGCCGCGCACTTCTTGCGCTATTACGCAGGCTGGGCCACCAAGATCACCGGCCAGACCATCACCCCGTCCCTGCCCTCGTTCGCCGGTGAGCGCTACAGTGCATTCACCCTGCGCGAACCGATCGGCGTGGTCGTGGGCATCGTGCCGTGGAACTTCGCCACCATGATCGCCATCTGGAAACTCGCGTCGGCCCTGACCACCGGCTGCAGTATCGTCCTCAAGCCCAGCGAGTTCACGCCCCTGACGCTGCTGCGCATCGCCGAACTGGCCAGCCAGGCCGGCCTGCCGCCGGGCGCGCTCAACGTGCTGACCGGTGGCGGCCTGGTGGGCAAGGCATTGATCGAGCACCCCGGCACCGACAAGGTCTCGTTCACAGGCTCGGTGCCTACCGGCATCGCCGTCGGCCAGGCCGCCATGGGCGCCAAGCTGACCCGGGCGACTCTGGAGCTGGGTGGCAAGAACTCAGTGGCATTCCTGCCTGACGTGGCGCTCGACAAGGCCGTCGATGGCATCATCGAGGCAGGCTTCCTGCACTCAGGGCAAATCTGCGCAGCGGGTGAGCGCTTCTTCGTCCACCGCTCGCGCATCGACCCGCTGCTCGATGCGCTGTCCCAGCGCCTGAGCCAGCTGAAGGTCGGCTCCCCCCTGGATGAGGCCACCCAGTTCGGCCCAGTGGCCAACAAGCCGCACCAGCAGAAATTGGCCGAGCTGTTCGCCACCGCGCGCGCCGAGGGCAGCCAGATCATCCATGGCGGGCAGATTGGCGAGGGCCCGGGCTGCTTCGTCGAACCGACGGTGATCCTTGCCAAGGCCGCCAGCGACACCTTGCTGAACCAGGAAACCTTCGGCCCGGTGGCGACCTTCCTGCCTTACGACGACGAAGACGAACTGCTGCACCTGATGAACGCGACGCCTTATGGCCTGAGCGCCAGCCTATGGACCAACGACCTGGGCAAGGCCATGCGCCTGGTGCCGGAAATCCAGGCCGGCACCTTGTGGGTCAACATGCACACCCTGCTCGACCCGGCCGTGCCGTTTGGCGGTATCAAGGCGTCCGGCATCGGCCGCGAGTTCGGCTCGGCGTTCATCGATGACTTCACCGAGCTCAAGTCGGTGATGATCCGTTACTGAATAGGCCAATCGAACAGGCCTGGCCAAGGCGTGCAAACGCCTTGGCAGCCACGAACAAGACCCCACCCTGCCATCCACGCGCTAATAGGCCGTCGCAGCCAACCGCGACGGCGCCTCGTCCCCACACGGGTGCCCCCGAAAAACAAAGGCCGCCTTGCAAGGTGCCGAGAACAATCGAGGGAAGTGCAATGTTCAAACCGCAACGGCTGTCCGCCCTGGCCTTGGCCACCTTACTGGCCAGCCAGGCCGCGCCGGCCTACGAGCTTTACGCCGACGACGACAGCCACTTGAATGCCGACATGCTCGCGGTGTGGGGCATGTTCAACAGCCGCAAGAACTATGACGGCACCCCCGGTGGCTCGACCTGGCGCGAGGGCTTCATCAAGTATGGCGTTAGCGGCGATCAGGGCCTGGCCGGCAACGGCAGCCTTTATGGCGCCTTGAACTGGGTCAGTTCCGCCACCTGGGGCGATGGCGATGCCGCAGGCAATACCGATGGCTCCGAACGCACCACCAAGATCGAAGACGCCTACCTGGGCTGGCGTTCGGGCGATCTGCTGCCCTGGCTGGGCAAGGATGGCGTGGATATCTCCGCAGGGCGCCAGGTGGTGCGCCTGGGTAGTGGCTTCTTGATCAACGACGACGGGCCCAACCTGGGCAACGGCGTGGCGGATGGCACCCTGGACCGCGGCGGTGCCTACTACCTGGCGGCGCGCCATGCCTTCGACCGCACCGCCGTGCTGCGCCTGGGCGGGCAGGATGGCCTGCATGGCAGCCTGCTGTGGCTCAAGTCCGACAACCGCGCACAGGCCGAGACCGAACTGGCCGCAGGCACGCTGGACTACACCCATGCCCTGGGCACCTTGGGGCTGACCTGGGTGCACGGCATCGACGTGACCGACCAATGGGCCAGCGCCTTCCAGAAGGCGCGTGAGGGCATGGATGTCTACAGCTTGCGGGGCGAAGGCAGCGCCGGCATCGACAACGCCAGCTTCGCCTTCGAATACGCGTGGCAAGACAAGCAAGGCGGCCCGGAAAAAGCCTGGTACCTGCAGGCCGGCTACACCTTCGCCGACCTGCCCTGGGCACCCCAGGTGACCTACCGTTACACGCGCTACTCGGCAGGCTGGGATTCGCTGTTCAGTGGCCTGTCCAGTGGCTATGGCACCTGGTTCCAGGGTGAGGTCGCCGCCAACTACGCCGGCCCGTTCAACAGCAACACCGGCATTCACCATGTTGGCGTGAAGGCTACCCCGCTGGAAAACCTCACGGTCGGTGCGCTGTATTTCGACTTCGATACCGTGCGCACCCGCGACAGCCTCAACCTCGATGCCAGGGAGCTCGACCTGTACCTGGAATGGGCGGTCAACGAGCACCTGGTCATCAGCCCGCTGGTCGGCCTGTATCAGCCACGCAAGGGCGAAAGCAACGGCGGCAACCAGGTGGGTGGCAACGGCACCAACGTCTACAGCCAGCTGACCATCGCGGTGCCCTTCTAGGCCCTGATGGCAGTCACCGTCTTGCCAATACGCCGATGGCACGGCAGGTCAAAACGGCTGGCACGCAGGCACAAGACGCCCTGCCAGCCGTTAGCGAAACTGGCCGCACGTGTTAGCGCCAGCCCACAACAACAAAACCCGATGACGCCGTCGTCCCTGACAACGGCCGCCCTGCGAGACCCGCCATGACCCTCGATACCCGAATTGACTTCATCTACTTGTCCGAGCAGGACATGATCCGCGCCGGCGTGACCGACATGCCCGCTTGTGTCGACACCATGGAAGCGATGTTCAACCTGCTCTACCAGGGCGACTACCGCATGGCCGGCCCGAACAACGATTCCCACGGCGCGATGATCACGTTCCCCGAACAGTCGCCCTTCCCGCACATGCCCAAGCCCACCGCAGACCGTCGCATGATGGCCATGCCCGCCTACCTGGGCGGCAGCTTCCGCACCGCAGGCGCCAAATGGTATGGCTCGAACATCGCCAACCGGGAAAAGGGCCTGCCGCGCTCCATCCTGATGTTCACCCTCAACGACGCCGACACTGGCGCGCCCCTGGCGCACATGTCGGCCAACCTGCTGTCGGCGTACCGCACCGGCGCCATCCCCGGTGTTGGCGCGCGCCACCTGGCCCGCAAGGACGCCAAGGTCATCGGCCTGGCCGGGCCAGGTGTGATGGGCAAGACCACGGTCGCCGCGTTCATGGCCGTGTGCCCGCTGATCGACACGATCAAGATCAAAGGCCGTGGCCAGAAGAACCTCGATGAGTTCGTGGCCTGGGTCAAGGCCACCTTCCCGCAGATCACGCGCATCCAGGTCGTGCAAACCCTGGAAGAGGTGGTGCGTGATGCCGACCTGGTCAGCTATTGCAGCTCGGGCGAAGTCGGCGACCCCAGCACCTACCCGCTGGTACGCCGCGAATGGGTCAAGCCCGGCGCGTTTCTGGCGATGCCCGCCCCCTGCAGCATCGATGCAGGCATGGAGCGTTCGGACGTGCGCAAGGTGGTGGACAACACCGGGCTGTACGAAGCGTGGTTCGACGAACTGCCCAAGCCTGCGCACAACCATGTGCCGCTGGTAGGCGTGCGCTTCATGGACATGATCGCCGAAGGCACGCTCGACGCCGCGCAGGTCGAAGACATCGGCAAGATCATCAGCGGTGATGCGCCAGGGCGTCTGAACGACGATGAAATCATCATCATGTCGGTGGGCGGCATGCCCGTGGAAGACGTCGCCTGGGGCACCGTGGTGTACCGCAACGCTGTCGAGAAAGGCATCGGCGTAAAGCTCAACCTCTGGGAAAAACCCGTCCTCAGCTGACCCTCCTCACCTCAAAAGGCTCCCCCATGACGCACATCACCAAACTGAAAACCGGCTCCAAATTCGAAGACATGGCCAGCTACTCCCGCCTGGTGGCGGTAGACAACTGGATCTACGTGTCCAACACTGCCGGCCGCAACCCGCAGACCCAGATCATCCCCGAAGACGTGATCGAACAGACTCATCAGGTGTTCGCCAACATCGAAGCCGCGCTGGCGGCCGTCGACGCTGGGCTGGGCGATGTGATCAGCTCGCGCGTGTTCATCCAGGACCCAAACGATGTTCCCAAGGTCATGGACGTGATCGGCGAGAAATTCAGGGGCGTCGACCCGGCCACCACCGTCACCTGCCCGCCGCTGGGGTCGACCGTGTACAAGGTCGAGCTGGAAGTGACGGCGTACCGGGGTGCCTCCCGCGCGCAGGTCTCGTTGATCCGGCTGGGCCAGTGACCTGCCCGCCTTGAACCCGCCACGTTCTGTTCACACTGCCGCCGAGTGAAGCCATGTCCCCCGTCATCGATCCTGTGCACACCAGTACCACCCACCCTCAGGCCACCAGCGTGGTGATCATCGGCGCTGGCATCATCGGCCTGACCGCAGCCCTGACCCTGGCCGAGCGCAACATCCCGGTGGTGGTGCTGGAGAAGGGCCGCCTGGCGGGCGAGCAGTCGTCGCGCAACCTTGGCTGGGTGCGCAAGACCAACCGCCATGCGCACGACATTCCGCTGGCCCTGGCCGCCGATCGGCTGTGGGCGAAGATGCCAGAACGGGTTGGCTGCGATGTCGGCTACCGGCAAGCCGGTATCATGTTCATTGGCCGTAACGACACGCAAATGGGCATGCACGAGAGCTGGCTGAAGAGCATCGAGCACCTTGGCCTGGACTCTCGCCTGCTCAGCAGCAAAGAGATTGCCAACCGGGTGCCCGGTGGCCGTGCCGAATGGGCCGGGGGCATCTACACCGCCTCCGACGCCCGCGCGGAGCCAACCCTGGCAGCCAGCGCCATTGCCCGGGCGGCGATCGCCAAAGGCGCAGTGATCGTGGAAAACTGCGCCGTGCGCACATTGGTCACCGCCGCCGGCAGGGTCAGCGGCGTGGTCACCGAACAAGGCGAGATCCGCTGCGAGCAGGTGCTGCTGGCCGGGGGCATGTGGTCACGCAAGTTTCTCGGCAACCTCGATATCGACCTGCCAACCTTGCCGCTGACCTGTTCCGTGCTGCGTACCCACCCGCTGCAAGGCCCGACCGACATCGCCGTGGGCGCACCGGACTTTTCGTTTCGCAAACACAAGGATGGCGGCTACATCATCACCCAACGCGGCGCGCTCGATGCGTTCCTGACCTGGGACCATGTGCTGCTGGGCAGGCGCTACCTGCCGCAATTGCGGGCGCAACGTGATTTTTTGCGCATCAGTTTCGGCAAGTATTTCTTCAAGGACCTGGCCCTGGCCCGGCACTGGAAGGCCTCGCAAGTCACGCCCTTCGAACGCGTCAGGGTTCAGGACCCGCAGGCCAACACCGCTCTCAATGACGAAGCCCTGCGTAACCTCAAGGCGGCCTGGCCGGTCTTCGAGCAGGCACAGATCGCCGCAGCCTGGGCCGGCACCATCGACGTCACCCCCGACTCCAACCCGGTCATCGGGCCGGTGCCGGCCCTACCCGGCCTGACCCTGGCCACCGGCTTTTCCGGCCATGGCTTCGGCACCTCGCCGGCTGCCGGCCAACTGGCCGCAGACCTGGTTTCGCAAGCGCCACCGCTGATCGATCCAAGCCCTTATCGGTTCGAACGCTTCGCCTGAACCCTCAGCGGATATAGCACCGCATCACATCAGCGGAACTGATACTCCAACCCTGCCCCGGCATACCACGAGCGCCCAGGCGCAGCTTCGTAGTAACGCGAGTTGCTGTCGCCCACGATCACCGACCCCACGTACTGCCGGTCAAGCAGGTTATCCAAGCGGATCAGCTGATGAAACGTCCAAGGCCCGACGTGCTGCTCAAAGCGCGTTCGCCAGTTGAACACGGCATAGGCAGGCGCCGGCTTGGCGTTGTTGCTGTCCTCCACATACACTTTGCTGCGGTATTGCCCTTCAACCCCCATGCTGACGAACGTCGCAGGCTTCCATACCAGCTCGCCATACAGGTTGTTCAGCGGTACCCCAGGCAGCCGGTTACCGCTGTCGATAGTCTGCGTGCCTTGGGCAAAATCTTCGGCATAGCGGGCATCGGTGCGGGTGTAGACCACGGTGGTTTGCCACTGATCGCTCAGGTCACTGTGCAGGCTCGCCTCGAAACCGCGGCGCAAGGTTCGCCCAGCGTTTCGATAGCTAGTGCGGCCTTCGGTGGAGCGGTCCACGACGATTTCATCATCGGTGTGGATTTCGTAGACCGCTGCGTTGATCCGGGTGCGCTCACCGAGCCGGTATTTCACGCCCAGTTCATACTGGGTACTGGTGGCAGGCTTGAGCCCGAAATTGAAGCTTTCGACCAGGCCGGGCGCGTAAGCCATCTCGGCCTGGGTCGGGGTCTCGAAACCCTTGCCGACACTCACGTAACCACGCAAGTCGGCAGTGAACGCGTACATCACTGACAGCGATGGCGTGTTCTGCTGATATTTCTTCTTGCCACTGGCGTCGCCATTGGCCAGGTAGTGGTCATCGACGCGCATTTGCATGGTGCTGTGGCGCACGCCGAGCTGGGTGGTCCAGTCGCCGATTTCCCAATGCGCCTGGATGTATGGGTCCAGGCTGGTGGCGGTGTCTTGCTCGTCACGGCGCAACTCGCCTTTGACGCCTAGCGTGTCGCCGCTGAAATTCTGGTAGCCGCGGCGGTCATCCTTGCTCTGGTCGTAGTCCGCGCCCACCGTGACGGTCAGGTTGCCGGGTGCGGCGGTAACCGGTTGTATCCAGCGCAAGGTGCCACCGTGGAACTCACGGTCGAAGTCGACGACCCCACCGCCACGCTGGTTGTTGGAGGCCACCGTCTTGGGGATGGACAGGTACTGAATGACGCTGCGCTGCCCCGCATAGAGATTGAACTGCAACGTGGCATCGCCAAAATAGCGCTCGTAGTTCATGCCCAACTGCTGGTGGTCGATGCTTTTGCGGGTGTTGTAGGTTTCAGCCACTGTCGCGGTGGAGCGCGGGTCGTGCTGGTAAGCGCTCCAGGTCTGCCCCAACGGGTCTTGCGTGTTGTTTTGCTCAAGGCTGCTGTAGATCAGTGCCAGGCGTGAATCGGCGTCTGGCCTGACGTGCACCTTGGCGAAGGTCTGGTCGCGGCGGGCAGCGCTGTGGTCACGGTAACCGTCGGTGTCCATGCGCGAGGCATCGAGCACAAAGCCGGCCGTCTCGTTACCGCCCTCGGCCGACAGGTGATTCTTGTTGAAACCGTCGCTGCCGAAGGTGGTTTCGGCCCCGACCCTGGCAGGCCCCTGCCCGTCCCGGCTGAACATCTGGATGACGCCGCCGGCGTTGCTCCCGTAAAGGGTCGCGGCCGGGCCACGCAGTACTTCGATACGGTCGGCCACATCCAGGTTCAGCGAGGCCGCCTGCCCCTGCCCGTCCGGGGTACTGGCCGGAATGCCGTCGCTGAGCAGCTTCAGGCCACGAATGCCGAAGGCCGAGCGTGCGCCGTAACCCCGCGAAGACACCTGCAGGTCTTGCGCGTAGTTCTGCCGGTTCTGCACCACCAGGCCAGGCACCTTGGTCAGCACTTCCGACAAGTTGACGCCCAACTGGCCGTCATTGCCCTGTGAAAGGTCGACGGTATCGATCGAAAAAGGCAAGTCGAAACTACCGGTTGGCGCATAGGCGCCGGTGACCACCACAGGGTCGGTGATCAGCACATCGGTTGCCTCGCTGCCGGCATGGCTCAAGGGGCTCATGCTACCGGTCAGCAACAGGGCCAGGCCTGTGCGCAAGTGGGCAGGTCGATGCAAAGGGAGTGGGTACATGTGAAGCTTCCTGAAACTTGCGCCTGACCCGTTGCGGGCCACGCCCAAGGCGTCGCTGCTGTGGCCATGCACAGCGCGCGCGAATGATGGCGGAGGGGTGATGGGCTGAATGGTATCAATCCTTCTCCTCAGTCACACACTCTTTCGCCTCACAGGCAGTTGCGAATTTACTTACAGTGAAATACTGTATGCACATACAGCAAAAACAAGGAAATGCCTGTGGCCAGCACCTCCTCAGCAACGCCGAGCAGCTATGAACAACTGGGTGTCCGTATCCAGAAGATCATCAACAGCCAATCCGCCCAGCGCAACCGCGCCGCGCTGATCTTCCGCCTGGAGCAGGAATCCCCGGACGACTGGGAAACCCTGCTTGAGGAAATCGCCGAAAACGACAACGTCACACTCGCCCATCGCGACGACGGTGGCGTGCAGATTTTCTGGACCGTGCCCAAGGAAGACTGACCGCGCATGAGAGTTTCGCTTTTCGCTGCAATCTGCCTGCTGTTGGCCACCCCGCTTGCCCAAGCCGATGCCCCGCGCACCTTCCAGGAGGCCAAGAAAGTCGCCTGGAAGCTGTACGCGCCCCAGTCGACGGAGTTTTATTGCGGCTGCAAATATAAAGGCAACAAGGTCGACCTTGCCTCTTGCGGTTATGCCCCGCGCAAGAATGCGCAACGGGCTTCGCGCATCGAATGGGAGCACATCGTGCCGGCCTGGCACATTGGCCACCAGCGCCAGTGCTGGCAGGCCGGAGGGCGCAAACAATGCTCGCAACAGGATGAGGTGTACAAACGCGCCGAGGCCGACCTGCACAACCTGGTGCCCAGCATTGGCGAGGTTTATCCGAGAGAGTCCCATTTTTCAGGAAACGTTGACAATCTTTCACCGGGTGCATTGACAGCGACATAACCTACTGATTAGCTTGACTATAAGAAGCAAATGGTGCTTCACGAGGTAGGGAAGCGAAACGGTGAAAGTCAAATATGTGAGGGAGATCAACTGGTCAGGTAGCCCCCTCAGCACCTACGCAATCCTCGAAGACGGCCCGCTCACAGAACAGAGCATCGTCCCCGCCCCCACGCTCTTCCTGATACACCTCGCTCAAGAAGGCCAGCTGCCGAATTCCATCCGCTCCTGCGCACATGACCTACGAAGCTTCTTCGAGGCGCTACAAGCCCACGATCAAGACTGGAAGCTGCTCACAAACGTAGACATGTCAGGCTATCTGTATGGCCATCTGAAGGTGGCTAGGTTGTGTTCCGACAAGTCGATCGAGCGCCATATCACCACGCTTAGGTTGTTCTACGCGCACGCCTGGCAGCTCGGCATGCTTGACGCTCCAGCATCCTTCTCCTACCACTTCATTTCCGACGAACAGAAGAAACAGGGTGACGGGAAGAAAAGGGTCAACTTTGACCTCTACAACAAGTACGTCGAAAAAGGCATCTTCGAAAGACTCCTGGGCTGCATCAAAGCCCAGTCCGCATTCGAAAAAGAACGGGACGAGCTAGTGCTCCACATTGGTTATTACTGCGGCCTACGTAGTGCCGAAGTGACCGACTCTAGAAATCTACAAACGAGTGACTTGAGAAAACGCATTGCTCAAGCCGAGAAGGCCGGTGACCAAACAATAACGGTACCAATCATTGGGAAAGGCGAGAAGCTTCGGAAAGTTGACATTCCACCCAAGGCCTTTAAAAAAATCAAACACTTTCTGGAAGGAAGGCGGAAGGATATTGCCGATGGCCCGCTAATTTGCACGCGAAATGGAAAAGCCCTGTTCTCCGGGCACGCCACTAATATTTTCAAATCAGCACGCGTCGCTGCGTCCGCAAATATAGACGATGTACTGGATGAACTTCACGCGAAAGATCCATACTTGCATTTTGTGACGAAGCCCAGCTTCCTCAAGCTGACCTTTCATGCACTACGGCACACCTACGCCACGAACCTTGTTGATTTCTGCTACAAACACGGATATGACCCGTGGCAATATGTTCCCGAACAAATGGGGCATGAGGATGAAGCTACTACCAAAGAATATGTAATTTTCGATGGAAAACTTCAACGTCGTGAAAAAATTAGGCGTGCGCTAAACGATGATCATGATGACTGATACTACTGAGACTGTTACGGACACCCCTGCAAGCTTATCGACGCTTGCCCCCAATCCTGTTCACAACTTCAGTCCGTCAGATACGTATGCCATCGTTGCGATGCAAAGTGCCAAGGGTAAGAAAGTCGAACAGCGCCGCGTAGAGATACCAGAGCAATTTCATAATTGCCCAATTTTCCGCTCCCTATTGAGATACTTCAACAGCACCGAATGTAAAAAAAATTCGCTACTCGATGCATATAGTAGAATTTTGAGATTTAATGCTCTCGCAAATTGGGCAATCACCGAGTATCCAGGCGCGCGGGCACTACCAGCGGCATTTATGGAAGATTTCACACGTTATCTACGCACTGAAAAGAAAGCTAAACTTAATAGCATTTGCGTTTACATGTCGGTATATCGAACGACATTCGAGAGTTTTCTTAACGCGGCGTACGAGAACCCTGCACTTGCCGATGCTGCCGCAGCCGTTCGAGAGGCCATGGTATACATCCCTTCCGCTTCCAATCGGTCGGGTCAGGCAACTCCGAGTTTAGGGCAAATTACCGACCAGCCCGAAAAAGACGAATTGAAGATTGTGAGGTCGACTATACGTTTTTGCTGTGAATTTCTCAAGGAGATGAATGAGCAGCGCTTAGAACTCCTCAGTGATGACGGCGTAATGCAACAAGTCACTAACCTTCTTGAAAAGTGCGACGGAGATTACGAAAAACTTAAATATAGCACAAGCCAGACTGATCGCAGCACTGCATACAAAGCACTCGCAGGGGCCATACTCAAAAGCGACAATCTGCGCCTAAAAGAACGACTCTTACATAACAGTACTGACTTTGCTTACGCTCAGATCGAAAAGGCATCGCCTTTAACAATCAATGAGGCAAACCGTCTGATTAAGGCCGGCCTTCGTGACTCCGGGGCGTTAGACATCTACCCAGAAAACAGTGACCACAAACTATACTTCCATAATATCGATTACCTGTACCTTATAAAGCACACCCCCTGTGAAGAGGTGGCGTTTTCGTGGTTGCTGGCTACTGACAGGGTTCAATTGTCCGGCATCTTGGATATGCGACAAGGGGATCTTCGAATTACGCCAAGCGTTGCATCCCCCATCTTCATTAAAAACCGAAGCGAGACCCCAATTCGCGAAGTACCGATGCACCGCTCAAAGTCTCTGCAATACCGCGCCTACGTTGATTTTGACAATCTGAAAATGAGTTTCTACAAGCGTTTTCCTGAAACAGGAGATTTGCTTTTTGATCTTCCCGTTACGAGCAACATCCAGGGAATTGACAGCGTGGTATACAGGCCTTTGGTAATGGCCGCTTTTCAGAACACACTGCAATACCACGCGATCTATAATGCAGATAACGAAATTGAAACTCTCGCAGATATCATTCGTCGTGTTGCTATAAATAATCGCCCCATCTGGGACAATAAAAAGCGACGGTATGAAAATGCAGCAATTGGCATCACGGGCCAAAATCCAAGCCCCGCAAAACGTCAAACAATCAGTGTTACCGCGATTGCCCAATCGCGCGCCATCTTAGATACCGACGGTGGCAACCCAGGCAATGAGGCATTTGAAAAGTATTCACAAGAGGTTGTAGGGGCCGATGCGACTGCGCACTCACCAGGCGTAAAAGAAGTCGTTTATATGCACGCAAGCGAAACCAAGTATCGCTTGAAAAAAAGGGCATTATTTGCATCTGAGGTCGGTCATCTTATGGTGCAGGACGCGCGCAAAGTTCAAGCGGCCATTCGTGATGAAGTAATGATTAGCGTGACCGAACTAAAACAGATGCTCGGTTGGTCTAAGGCAAAATCTGATGCGAATGAAATGGAAGAGTTTGACGAATTGCTGTTGTCCGCTCAAATGGCAGGCTTCACCATTTCCCCATTCGGACAGCTTGAGAAAGACAGTAAAACGTTCATCATTACCAATGGCATTACAGCCGCCCTGCTTATGAGTTACCGAAATGAGTGCATTAACCAGCTAAAGAACTTTTCCGTTGAAGATGAATTAAAAGCTTTTTCAATTGCAATGCAAGCAGCGTATGTAGAGGACGCGCTTGAGAAATTTGACCAAAAAACCATTGTTCAGGGAAAGGACATACTTAAAAACTACACCTTCCCCACTCCTGTCATAAGGTAAACACGCGATGCAAAATAACGCAACCCAGTCCGCGCTGTTTACCATGTTAGCGGAACCCCAAAAAATAGCCAATCAGTATGGTGATGAGTCCTTTCAGATTCAGGATCCAATCACGGGAATTTTTTACATTGTCAATTTTTCCTGGAAATGCTCCATACAAAAAAGACTGTATGCACAGATGTGTTTCTTGAAAGGAGATATATCACGGGGCTACGCAGACGACAAAGGTCGAATTGTTGTGAGTAGCCTTTCAAGTGCGCGCCAGGAAATTGCATACTTACGTGAGCTTTGCGAGTACTGGGAGGTTCACTTTTCGGATCGAGCACTACAGTCGCTATCGAGGCTTGAGATTCAGCAAATGCTTCGCTCCTTTATGATAAAGAAGGAGAAAAATGAGGACGGAGGTCTCATTCTCGGCGTCTCAACAATGACAATGTTCTGCAAAATTCTCGAACGTACTTATACCATGCTCCACTCCGGGAAACTCGTGGACGGTGTCGTCCATCGGATGACCGTGCCCTTCAAAAAAAGCACAATGGAGCCGTTACTCAAAGAACTGGAAGTAGACTACGCCGAGTGGAGTAAAGGCGGAAATTACGGTTCAATACCTATGACTTGCGCTTCGTTGATGCTCGCCGAAGCAATCACACAGATTGAATCCGATGAAGCAAAAATTGCGACTATATTTTTTACTCAGTGGCGCAAGGAAAAGACGAAGATAAAAAGCTGGTTCGGCGAAAAGGATCGTCTCGCCTTATATCGAAGGATGCAGGCACCAGACTATGTACTGTCCCGATTTGAACGAGGCTGGGCGTCGTCTGCGGTAGAACTCGGAACCGCAATCGATGCAGCAACCACAGGGCACTTCGAATCTTTGCCATGGAAAAATCAAGGCGCACTCAGTGATTTTTGTGGTGAACTTACCAAGGCCGCGCTGACCGTCATCACGCTATTGAGCGGCTTTCGTATTTCTGAAATCAATGGAATGCGACTTGCAGATTACGAGCAAGAACCAGACGGCTCTTGGTGGTTTACCTCAGAGAACTACAAAACAGAATCAGGCCTCGCGCATCCAAGATCTCTACACGGACTTGCCGCAGAAGCAGCAACACTCATGAAAAACTTGTCCGCAGTGGATACGGATAAATTCAACTTACCATTATTGCACAGGGCTTACAGATCAGAAGCCTTTCATGTTGCCCGTGGAGTTGGAACGCTCAGCGACGAGCAATGGTTGGCAGATGCAGGTTATGGCCTGTTCGCTTTGAGGGGTTGGTTCAAGTCGTTCTATAAGACTCATGTCGTAGACAAATACCCTGAAGCAGGAAAACTTCATAGTGAGGTGTCACCTCACCAAGCCCGTCATACGTTCGCAGAATTTGCACTGCGTCGATTTGATGGGAATGTCATGGAGAAAATCCGCGAACATTTCCGCCATTCATACGGCTCATTCCACACGCGGCGCTATACTCGCGAGAAACTGAGCGAGTCAGTTCGGATCAGCCTGGAGCGCGACTACGCCAAAGAGATTATGGGCCGGATTGCACATGGCAAACTTGACGATCGCTTCTATGGCCCAGCGGCCAAGCGCATTGATAAAGAAATGGCGGAAATCTCCGTACTCACAGGAGATGAATTCGATGACCGCCTAAGTGCGTTGGCAAATGAATTCGAGCGGTTCACCGCATTTGAATGGGGCTATTGCGCATTGCGTGCCAATGAGCAGCACATCGCGAAGTGCCATGATCCTAAAACCGGCACGCCGAACGTAGATCAACGCAGCATGCCGGAAGTCTGCGCTGGATGCCCCCACAGCATGAACAATAGCCTGCAAAAACGGGAGCTTGAGCGCACAGCAATCTCACATCAATTTATTGCGGAGAACCATCCTCTAAAGGCACTCGGCAATATGAGCGGTGAAGTCGTTCGGAAAATCGAGCGCCGTTTGGAAGAGAAGGTGACAGTATGAAATTCAGCCTTGGGCAATACTCCAACACTACTGATGCTCCCGAAGAACCTTCCTGGGTGACTTCGGAAACGAAGCGCAACCTTTACCTGAATGTATGTAAGGCGTTTGATCGCATTAAAGCATCTATGGAGGCAGGCGAAAATCTCAGTATTAAAGACAGGAGAATCGTAGCTCGCAACATTGCCAAAGACAGTGGTGTCCATGACAGCTTACTGAACAAACGCCGTCAACCTGAACTCAGTGAGTTGATCGTTCAAAAGAACGCTGAGCTTGAAGAACTGTGGACAAGCATTTCAGCCACCAAATACAACCCAAGAATAAAGCGCACGAAGGAGGTCATACGGAACGAGCTTCGCTCTCAAACATCTGAGATCGAACGCCTGACCAATCTTCGCCTCTCTGAGGCGCTCACTGCGGCCATTGGCAATCAGATGGTCGATAGCCATAGAAGTCTCGTAAGCACCATTGAGCACCTGAAAGCTGAGAACGCCGATCTTCAGTTTCGTAACAGTGAACTTAGCAAGCAGCTTCGCCAGATGATGAAGACGATTGACGCCATCAAAAGTTCATGATTACCAAATTCGCCATAGAGTTTAAAATGCTTAAGTTTTTCCGCCACATCTCCGTTTTTCTTTTTCTTTGCTGCACGAATGCCTTCGCGGCCACTAACATCGGAACCTGGAACCTCGAACATCTCAGTATTCGGGACACGAAGGATTTTGTCGCAATAGCGAAGGTTGCGAAGAAGGTCGATTTTCTTGCCGTCCAGGAATTGATGAGTGAAGACGCTCTTGCCGCATTAGCGAAGGAGCTGACCAGCCAAACCGGCAAGCAATGGAGCTTCATGGCATCACACGCTGTGGGCCGATCCACTTACAAAGAAATGTACGGCTTCGTGTGGAAGAATGAGGCTATCGCCTATGAGGACGGCGCTGTGACCTACCTCGATCGCAAGGATACATTTGAACGAGAGCCCTACTCTGCTCGATTCAAATCCCTCGCTGACAATTCGTATTTCGTTGTTGCCACTGTCCACATCCTGTATGGCAAAAGCCAAGCTGACCGTGCCTCAGAGATAGTAGCACTCTCTAACTATTGGTCGTGGCTGAAAGAAACATACCCGGGCAACAGCCAGATTATGCTGATGGGTGATTTCAATACCCCACCCACTTCCCCCGCCTGGGATAGTTTGGACTCAAGTGCGAGACCACTGGTATTGAATGGTGCGTCCACCCTCTCTACCACGGACGGAAAATTCGCCAACCTCTACGACAATATTTTTGTCAGCAAGGACTCGACGATCAAGATCAATTCGGTGCAGGTGTTCGACTATCCAAAACATTTGGGTCTGACCCATGCTCAGGGTCGTACCAGCGTATCTGATCATGCACCCATTTTTCTGAATGCCGACCTCAGCAAAGGAGGCAAAGGCTCGACGTCAACCACAACCCGCCAGGTAGAGACCAACGCTACGCCAGTTCAAGCTGGGACAAACAAAAAATCAGTCAATGTCGCCATTATTGGCAACCGGAAAACCTTGGTTTACCACCGCCCGGATTGCCCTTCATATGATGCTGTGTCAGAAAAAAATCGCGTGTCTTTCGTTAGTGAAGCAGATGCGGTTAATCAGCATTTTCGCCTGGCGGGTAACTGCAAGAAAACTTGATGCCAGGTGGTGAGGGCGGTCGGGATCAATAAGTGTGGGGTAAATACCGGCGTCCTCTAGGCAGCTTAATTTTTAAGGCTGGGCGAGAGGTTGATCAGGACAAAATAGCTTTGCGTCACTCTGATACTCACGCCCAGTGCCACCGCCCCCATGGACAAGTGAAGACTGACAACGGTATCTGTGGACAAATGTCGGCAGAGACCTGTCGGCCCGTGATCGCAAGATTCAAGCAGGCCAACCCCCAAGTCGAGGGCCAACCACCTCAATAGCTTGGCTTGCTTCATGATCGCACTGAGGGCCGAGTGCTACTGGTGAAACGTACGAGCACAATCCTTCACTTGGCGATCAAATCAGCATGCGAACCCATGCTTGATTCGTTCTAGCTCATCTATGACACGCTGATAGGTTAAGTCGCTCTGGGCGTAATCCAGTGCACTGCGGCCTTCAAACGCAGCTCTTGGATGCATCATCCACACCGCTGCCTTTACTTTGCACCCAAATACCTGCTCCGCGTGATGGCGAAGCGGCTCTGCGAACTCCATGATGCTCACCTCCTTTACATCGGGCCATCGCCATGAGACCCGGCGTTTGGCTGATGTCAATCCGAACCGTGGCCATTAGTCAAAAGGATAATGGCACCGCAGCCAGTCCAGCCCCCCCCTTCACATTCTACCTGCCGAAGCTCGCCACTGGACTCGGCAAACCAACCGACCTCATTATGCTGTCCTAGGTACCCCTTGCGGGACACTCCCCCTGACCAAAAATGCCCTGCCAAGCGGATGCACCACTCTGGAAAAACCTAGATTCCCAAGATCACAGATGAACCAGCCAAGCAATAAAAAGGAACTAACGCCGTGCAGCCATTGAAGGAACAAGAGAAGACACAGCTTTGGCTAAGCCAGTTCTCCAACCCCTCCGACCGTCAACTGGCCGAAACTTTGCTGGATTCGATCAACTACTGCCCTCTCAATGAGTTCAAAAACAGCCTAACCAAGCTAATTAAAACTGAGCTCCCACTCAAACAGCCTTCAGCACTGTTTGTTGAGCGCGAGCTTCAGAAAACACGGGCTACACTACCTCCCCCTGTTTACAAGCAACAGCTGACTTTAAAATCAGAGTCCAAGTCCAAGCCGAAGAAGAGACACTTCAGAGCATATGGCGCTGCGATGCAGGCTGTTCAATCTTTGACATACACAACACAGGATGTGGGCAGCGAAGGAGTTGTGGCATTCATTGGTAATACGGTATGCCGTTCAAATCCTAACCGCTTTTTACTTCAACCCACAGCGGAAAATGTAAGAAAGTCGAAGGTACGTAACTTCGTGATTTTTACTGATTTCATCGGTAGTGGGAAACGGGCTTTCGACATGCTTGACGCGATGTGGAACGTGGCCTCAATCAGAAGCTGGCATTCGTTTAAGTTCGTGAAATTCTGGGTACTCGCTTACAGCGGAACTCAGCAGGGTATCACTAGAGTCCAGAAGCACCGGTTCGCTCCAGACGTCCGGGTTGTGACCGAGTGCCCTACGCTCTTTAACAGTTTCGATGAAGAACTGGATGAAATGGTTGAGCTATGTGAAACCTACGGGGCTCATAGCTCAACTCCCCTGGGCTTCGAAAGAACCGCAGCCCTGCTCGCCTTTGAGCATGGAGCGCCCAACAACATGCCCGCCATCTTCGTCTCGGAGAAAAACACAGGTAACAGACGATGGGCCCCGCTCTTTCCCAAACGCGTAACCGACAACCTTTGGCAGTCGACCGAAATCAAGATGGGTAGCGTCACCAAGAAGGCCTTGGAGGCCCTGCAGCTCAGCGAGATATCCAGGTCACTCCGTTTCCAGAGAGCACCCGATGAGACCAAGTCAGCCATGATCGTGCTACTCGCCTATTCCCAAGGGAAACGGCGGATTGCTGAGCTACGACGCGTTCTGCCGCTATCACTCGACTCACTCCTCAGCGCTAAATACCTTGCTCAGAAAAGAGGTTGGCTAACCGACACAGGGGCGCTGACAGCAGCAGGGCAAAAAACCATCCGCACCCTGCGCCGCGAAGGGCGGAAACTTTTTGTAGCCGACGACCCTTTCGCTTCGTATTATCCGCAGCAGCTGAGGGCTCCGCAGTAGCGGAATCTAGTATCCCGTGCGTTGTGCGGGACGATAAGGGAGCAAATTATGCTTGCCGTTGGAACGATCTCACGCCTACCGGAGGTGGGAACCTTCCTTTACTCGCTGGCGATGTCTGGCGATCAGAAGGCTCCCTCCGCCAGGGCGGAATCTAAAGGTAGATGAATCGCTGGAGCCCTCAGCGCTATCTCAAAGCAGGCCGCCAGGAAGGCGTGTCTGAGGCGACCCTGCAGAACGCTATCGACACAGCGAAGCAGATGAAGCACGGCTGTCCGCCGATCTTCAGCCTGAATCACCTCTCTCATCTGATCGGCACCACGTACCCCTTTTTGCATGAAACGGTCAGCCGGGAAAACGAGGAAGAGGCGTACAAGGTCTTCAGGCTCAAAAAACCTAATGTGGGCCATAGCCCAGATCGATTCAGGTACATCTGTGCGCCCTGCGAGGATTTGCTTCGGGTGCAGAGATGGATCAATAACCACATCCTGTCTCGCATTGAGCCCCACGAAGCCAGCTATGCCTACGATAATCGCCATGGGGTATTGGATGCGGCAGCGCTGCATTGCGGCGCACGCTGGCTGATCAAGCTCGATCTGACCAATTTTTTTGAGTCCATCTTGGAGCCGCAGGTATACGAGCTGTTCAAGTCGCTAGGGTATCAACCGCTTGTGGCTTTCGAGCTGGCCAGGCTGTGCACGCGCTTAAGAGTCAGCGGCAATCCTGATCGAAGATACAAAAACAAGACGCCTCCCGAAGGACTTCCTTATACCGGCGACACTCGCATTGGCCACCTCCCCCAGGGTGCCGCCTCTTCCCCCAGAATCGCGAACCTGGTGATGCGGTCTCTGGATGAAAGCCTTCAATACTTCGCGTCTGAGAATGACTTAACGTACTCTCGATACGCTGACGATCTAGTGTTCTCGTCAAGAGCAGAATTTGACCGGTCACAAGCGACACAGCACATCAAGGCAATCAACAATCGCTTAGTTGATGAAGGGTTTTGGCTCAACAAAGCCAAGACCAAGATCGTTACGCCAGGCACTCGCAAGATCGTTTTGGGCCTGCTGGTTGACGGGAAAAAACCCCGGCTTCCGAAATCGTACAAGAAGTACGTCAGCGATCACCTTTACTACCTGTCCCACCCTACGATTGATGCCATGGCCCATGCGGAGAGTCGGGGTTTTCAGTCAGTCCAGGGGCTGATCAACCATGTCAGTGGAAAAATCGCCTACGGCTTCAGCATTGAGCCAGTCTGGGGTAAGGAGCAAGGCGACCGCCTCAGAGGAGTTTGCAGGGAGCTTGACCTCGACCACGTGATCTTTCCCTAGCCATCTCTCTTGGATGCATGACCTCAAGCACAGCTGCATGCGCAGCCTTAAGCAATGATCCACATCGACGTCATCTGGCTCGCCACTGAGCGACTGGACATGCGTGCCGGCGCCGATGCGGCGCTTGCTAGACGCCAGTCAGTGCGAAAACTGTCACCTCAGTAATGGTATTTCTGGCGCCTGCGACGGAACGCCTCCTCAGACCCTTCCATGATCTCAAGCACCGCATGCGATGCGTCCTTTTTGTCGAGACCTCCCTGCGCAAGAATACACCCTTTCCCTTGGCGTGATTCAAGCGCAACCACGAGTTCAGCATCAGCGTTAACAGGGAGGTTCGCATTGTGGGTTGCGAGGATCACCTGGCGTGTTTGCTTAGCTTGGCGCAAAAGAGGCACAAGCTCCCTGTAAATAAAGCTCGCATCGACCTCATCTTCAGGCTGATCAATCACGATTGGGCCATCACCCTTCACCAACAACATGTGAAGAATAGCGGTGTTCCGCTGGCCTTCCGAAAGCTGTCCGCCTTCCAGGTTACCGACCAAGGTCTGGTCAGCACGGTAAAGCTCGATGTCGACGACATCGGGAATGCGGCTTAAACGAAAATCCCGCCAAGTATCGGTTTGCTTGAAGAGATAGTCCCCAATTTCACCTTGGAATTGACGCAAGACCTCTGGCCCCTTCTCTGGGTGAGTCAATACAAACTCGATGTGCTCCCAAGGCGAAGGATGCCTCTCTGCAGCTTCGGAAAAGCTGTTCAGCAACGCCTGGCCTATCAGCAACCATTCTCTACCTATACGAGTGCGTCTATCAGGTTCAATGGTCACCCAAAGCTTCTCAAAATGCTCCCGATAAGCCATAGGCCTTATCGAAACCTTTATGGCCCCACCGGTCTTTTGAGTAAGCTCAGAAGCCGCTGCAGTGCGGCACGCCGCCTGTTCTGCCCATAAGGAGAACAGCCGGGCCAATGACTGTTCCAGAGAAACCTCTGTACCATCCAAGGCATTAAATTCGCGGTTCTTTTCATCCAACGCTGACTGCTTGGCCTGCTTGCTACGGTCAAGCTCCTGAAGGCGGCTAACATCCTGCGGCTGGATTCCCTTTTCATCACAGGCCTTTACGAACGCCGTGCGCGCGGCATCGAGCGTCTGGATCACCTCATGCCGCTCAACATTTTGATCAAACAGCGTCTCGGTCTCTGCGAGCATCTCATTCAGCACCGCCGAAAGCTTCTCCTTGAAACGCTGCCGTAGCGCGTCCGCCTGTCTCGCATGACCTGTAATCCATTCGGCATGGGGCCAGACATCGGCGACGACGGTTGAGTTACCTTCCACGGAGTCCAAGGCATCAAGAGAAGATCTAAGGATCCCGGCATCACTATCCACCCGATCACGTTTCTCCTGGAGGAAGCGCTTTGCTCGCTGAGCTTGCTGGTAGGCGGCGGCCTCCTCCTGGACGTCTTTGCGCGCCTGCCATTGACGCTCAAGCTCACCCATCTCCTGAGTCAGGGAGACGATCTGATCGGTGATCGCCTTGGCTTGATCCCGCGCCGCGAAGAGCCGCTTGATCTCCGCGATCAAAATACGCTCTTCGCCAGCCAGCTTGTTCAAATCATCAATGCAGGCTTCATCAAGCATTCTCAGCAACTGTGGCTGACCGTTCGGCGCCGTGAGGTCACTCAACTGCTGCTGGCTGTAGAACTGTACTGGGATCTGCCGCAGGTAGGTCGCAAGATCATGGGCTTGGCCTTGGATCAGAGACACTCCCTTTCCGGGCGAGTACGACAGGACATCTACTTGGCCTGGAACGCCCTCCCACTCGACTTGAATTTCCGCATTTTCAAGGAGTGTTTGCCGGGCGCGACTGGCCTTCGCCACCGTCTTCTCTGAGAGAGATTCGCCCTGCGCGCGCGCAAACATCATCCGGAGCAGTTCAAGGATGGTGGACTTACCTGAGCCCCGCGCTCCGATCACAGTATTCAGATTGGGAGAGAAACAGATCCGCTGGTCTTTCAGGTACCGGGTATTGGAGATGCTTATAGAGCTAATTCTTGGATGTCGCTCAGAATCACTTGGCCTCGCGTCGTCAAGACATATCCTGGAAAGGGGATCAAAAAATGCCTGCTTCAGCGCCTCGATAGACGGTTTCGAACATTTCAGCCAGGTGTGGCGGTAGCCAAGTGAATTGGCTTTCGGTTCGCCCTGCTCATCCGTCTTGAGAGACTTGGCATCCGAGGATCGCACGTACGCTGGCTGCTGACCTGGTCGCGACCAATGAGGGTTTTTACCGCCCAAGATACCTGAGGTCTTTGCATTAAGAGGATACTGGGTGACCTCAACGGCCATGAGGTCGGGATGTTGGTAATCGAGCCTGTTGGCTGCGTCGGCAAACAAACCGTCGTTTTGATCAGCATGCGCTGGAATTACCAACCCACCATACTCTTTCTGGACTATGTCGATCAGCTCAGCAAGGCTGACAGTCCCACCACGATGCCGGAGAGGCAGAGGCTCCCCTCGGTCAAATCGCTCGTGCGACGGCAGCCCGAGCTTGGTGAGCACACCGTTAGCCCTTACCAAATCCTCGACGCTGCTCGTGGTCTCGAACAGGCAAAGGACGTGGTAACCGATGTCCACTTCAAAGCCAGGAAAAAAAGCGATCGGATCTTTGCCGAGGGCTTTGGCAACGGATTTGTTCTGCCTGAGCAAGTGGGTTAAAAACCAATCTTCGGGATCGGTTTGCTCTGAAAAGTTGTGATCAGTCAGGCCGACGATCTGCAATCCAAGCTCATGGCACCGCCGCAGGAATACCTGGGCTTTCTCTTGGATACCCGCCGACGAGGGCATGCCATCAACTCTAGGACGTCTTGGGTTGCCCAAACGGAGCTCCACATCGTCCCAGTTTTTGCTGTCCTCAGGAGTCTGTACTTGAAAGTCAGCCTTGAACCACCGCATTCCTTGGTAATTACTCAAAACTCGAACTCCCCTTATGCATCTATCCCTAATGCCTGAATCGCCAGCGGGCTAGCACCTGCGTTCAGGGAGCACCAATTCTGGCCCAGTGATGCACCAGGTGCTACCACCCGATTTCGTTGTATCGCGACTCGGTGCATTCAACACTGAGTTGATGTTCGGTTCACTCGCATTTCACACTGCCAAGCGATGGCAAACGTCGACTGTGTGATTGCCTATAAACCCCGGCCCGCCTCCCCAGCGTGCTTTTTGCCGGAATCGGTCACCGTTTTGCGGAACGGTTTGACCGTACCATCCGGGCCTCAATGCGGTCGCGAGTCCTGCTTTGACGCGCCGAGGGGCCTCTCCAACTGGCATATTTCCACGTGCTGAGCAGCTCCACTGGGTCAGTGCTGTGTCATAAAGCGACAATCACGTCGCGCTAGGATTCTGCCACCATCGTATCTCGCAGGGACGCACCATGCTCAACAACATTCGATTTGATCTATCTGACTACCTCATCCATTTCTTCCGGGACGTCGACCAATTCAGCTCTGATGGCATCCTCTTTCCGGAGCATGCCCGTTTCAATAACGTCGCAGAGTCCAGCGTGCTGGATTCGCTGTTCCTGATGCGCTGCGCGCTCCGGCACAACAAGATCTTTGCGACCTGGTCATTTCGGAATGAGAGGCCAACCATCTACGGCAAGTCGCCAGCAGTCTGCTTCACAGATATGCCACTCGCGGCCTTTGTGCAGTCCAGCAACGAGCGCTTGGCCAGAGGCGAGAATGTCGGTCGTTACGCCTTCATGATTCCAAAGGCGGCGATGTTCAGCCTAGGCGCGCGCCCAGTGATCTACGGGTTAAGCCAACCCGCTTGGGAGCTCAAGGACGCCCATCCGTACAGGGTTTTTGATAACGACACCCTGCCTATCGGTGAGCAATACCGTTACGTCGCCTATAACATCGGTGACGTCAAAACCATTGACTGGACGCATGAGCGCGAGTGGCGGTGGCGCTACCAAGGTGAAGAATCTCATTTCGAGCCAGATGGGGAGGACTTGGTCGAGACTTTGGCGGAGATGCCAGGGTTAAGTCTTGGAGACTCCGGCCTCAATGGAATGGGCATCCTGGTTCAGGATCAGGAAGACGTAGAGAAAGTGATCTATGACATCCTGACCTTGGTGGACGCCGGGATTATCGATCAGGCGATGATCCGTTTCGTGATACCGCTGTGTAAGGTGGAACAGCATGGTAGCATCCAGGATCCGAGCCGGGTCTCTGATCTGATTAACGAGCACTCTATCGATCTCTCTGGCTATTTCTCCATTTCCGAAGAGCGTGTAGAGGAGATCAACAACGAAGTAGATAGCATTGTCAGGATTATCACGAGGTCGGGAGGCCATGAGCCAAGCGATCGCGATGACGCCTACGGTAAATCCTGGGTATGGATTCCGGACAACGGGTCGGAGTTGGTCAGAGCCCTGCTTGCCGCAAACCGCCTCATTGTCAGTACTGAAGGCCGTTATCTCCTTGATATCGCCCTGTTGGTGCCGTTACCCGCTGGCTTTGACGAGCATTACTGCAAACAGATTGCTAAGGGGTTGGCCACCGAGTTTGGGGTTAATGCTACCTACTTCACCGTTCGAAACAGCCTCAGCTGCGACGGCATCCCCTACTACATGGGTTTTGACGACATGGATCACCCTTTCTACAACCACACTAAAGCAAGTGATTAACCGGGGGGCACGGCTTCCGGTGTGACGGCTGCTCATGTTTGATAACTCTGGCAAAAGACGCAAGGTGAGGGTTGATCATGTCATCGTTACCGAGGCAGCGTTAACGTCCATCTCTCAGTTGATATCTGCGCCATGATCGACCTGCGTTGAAACCCGGCACGTGCTGTGCTGTCGAGATGGGTCGTCCGGTGGACAACCCGCAGTGGCATCGGATAGTTTTCTAGATGGCCAACGAGAAGCTGGCCATCATTCTTCAATTCAAAGATTAGAGCTGAGCATGGTACCTGTTCGTAAGCCCCAGCATTTAGGCGCCCTAAGGGATATTCTGAGCCCTTACCGATACCTACTGTGCATTGATCTTGAGGCTACGTGTGATGAGGACGCCAAGCCCGGAGAGCCACCACGTCAGTTGATCGTGCAACGCGAGGACATGGAAACCATTGAGATCGGCTTGGCGGTGATCGATCTGTCCTCGCTGAAAGTAGTCGACCAATTTCAGAGCTTTGTCCGGCCTACCCTGCATCCGGTGCTCACCGACTTTTGTCGAACGTTAACGACAATCAAGCAGAGCGACGTGGACGCAGCACCTGATTACGTACGGGTGGCCCAGATGCTTGATGCATTCCTCGTGGACTACCCCAACTCAATGTGGTGTTCATGGGGCGATTACGACTTCAAGCAGCTTCAGCAAGATGCCTCGCGCTTAAATTCCAGACCTATGCTTGACGGGATGCGCCACACCAATTTGAAGAAATGGCATTGGAAGGTTTACGACTGCCGCGCGCTCGGCCTGCAGCCTGCGGTGGAAATGCTAGGCATGCAATGGAAAGGCACATACCACCGAGGCATAGATGACGCCCGCAACGTCGCTCAGGTGGCGATCCACATGCTTGGTTGATGGGATCGGCAGGAGACATGCTGAGCGGGCCCGTTGTCATCGGCTAGGGCCCGCGCGCAATTGCTCACGACACCAGGTACGCTCAGCGATAGCTCATCTGGTCTGACTTGAGAGCCTAAGCAACAACCTTGTTGCCCGCCTCTTCGCCCGCTGCAACGCGATCGAGCAACTGCCGTGCAACATCGGCGAACGCGGCGAAGCAGGTTTCGTAGTCAGGTCTCTCATGAGCGTAAAGCAGGGGCATAAGGCGCTGCTCAAAATTAGCCTTAAGGCCATCGTGGGTGGCAGCAACCTCAAGGGTTTGTCGCAAGACCCCGAACGGATCCGCTCCAAATTCAGGATGCTGCCTGCCGAACTCAGCGACGTCCTTGGCCACCGACGAGGCGAAAACACCTGCAGCAGGCTCTATCGCTTCAGGGTGGCTGGTCGCGATACGCCACACATCGTACACATGGCGTACCAACGCGGTGTCGAACTCACCGACCTGGCGTCCATCCCAGCTACTGGCGCAGCGCCGCAGCAGTGAAAGCACTTTTTCCGCGAGGGTTTCGGCGACCGTGATGCACTGCATGGAGAACAGGAAAGGGTCGTTGCTCCCACTCAGTTTTTCCAGCATATAGCCCAGGTTCTGCGTTTCCGAGGGGATCATGGGTGGCCGACAAACGAGCTCAATCTTCAGCTGCGAGCGCAGGGTGCCTGTCGCATCTTGAAAATGCGCTCCGTACGATACCATCAGGCAGTAATACCGACTTCCGTCCCTGCGAGTTGGATTACGCTCGACTTTGATCCAGTGGAAATCAAGGTCAGCCAGGGCTTTCTCGACCGCCGCATGCAGCGCCTTCAGGCGGCTGCGATCACCAAGGTCTCTTGAAAAGGCATAGCCTTCAGGCGGCGCATCCAACTCGACCTTGATGTCGATGTCTTCCGACATCCGCTCGATCAGACCATAGGCCTTCGAAAGGCAGGTGCCGCCCGCGAAAACCATTCGCGTTTCCACATTGACCGTTGCAGGCTGGGGATCGCCCTTTTTCCGGTTCAACTGAGCGGCGACGTGGGTGACTTGAATTTGCGAAAGGGCATGAAGGGCATCAGTGATGTGCTGATCTTTCTCTGCGACGGCAGCAGGCATGCTTTTCAGAATGCCCGCTGTTGACGCATCTTCAATATTAACCCGCAGCTGCTCTGACAGAGTTTTCATAGACGACAGCGTTGCTTCCTACAATCACTTTACGGGAGATACGTCGGCGCCCAGTGTTGACTACCGTTCCCATGGGGATCTGAGTCGACTTTCCGCTGTTGTACTCGGCAACAAGGGTGCTGGGGGCAATCGAAATTTTTAGCTTGCTGAACAGCTCAGCAGCAATCATTTCCAACGTGCCTGCGGGCGTTGGTTTGCCCGTGTACTGGTTGATGCGCGCTTTCGCGAAAGCGCCTTTGCTCACGCGAACAAGCACGCCATTCTCGACAAACCGAGCCAAAACGCGGCCCACTTGCGAATCGCTGCCCATTTTCGAAAAATCTGAACGCAACACGACGATGCTCGTCCGTTGCTTGATTGAACGGCTCATGCGGTCTTCGAGTTTCATATATCAGCTCCTAAGACAAGCTATTTACCTTAAGGTCACTATAGGCCTTAATCGCAGGTTAGGCCAGTGATTACAAGCATTGAGCCTGACAAAACCTGCGCATCCATGCGTGAGACTCTAACCTAAAAAGGGTGGCGGTGAAGACGTTTTTGGCCCACGATCCGTCCCTAGCACAGCGCTAGACAGTGGTCGCCCTGGGCGACTACAGGATGATCATCTGGACGAGTGAGCTCCTCGCTTAAGCAACGTAGCGCGTCAGTCACCGGCCACGATGAAAATTTCGGGCCCGCCCAAAGGCCGGGGCCAAGGTTCACATGACGCGGAGAGAGAATCACATGGGCTTGTACGGTGGCTACATCGAGAGGTTAGCCAAGAAGGTGGAGGCACGCCTTCAGGACATCGAGGCGATCTACAATTTCGACCTTGGCGACGAATTCGAGCTCGCCCTTTGTGCCCTTCTGGAGGATTTGCTTCCTGCCAAATATGGTGTCTGCCGGGGCTTCGTTGTTGCCGAGGATGGCACGACGGCTGGTGACGACGTCATCATCTACGACAAGATGGCGAGTCCAACGTTGCGCAGCAGCTTGAGCCGCCAGTTCCCCGTGAAGGAACAGATCCCGGTGGACGCTGTGTACGCCTACATCGAATGCAAGCATTCCATTTCGGATGCCGGCGTACTGGAAAAAGCGATCGGTCAGGCCGAGGCCGTGAAGCGGCTCATGCTCACTCGCCGCTCCCGCGTGAACACTGAGTACGAAGCAGCTGGGCCTGTCTACAACGGAAAGATCAGAGACTGGCCTCGCACCTTTCCGCCGCTGAAGAATCAGCCGTTCTGCGCAGTATTCGCACGAAAATTTTCAGCGGACGTGGTATTGCCGCGCACCTTCAACGAGCTCACCCCGGATCTTATGGTGCTAGGTAACAACCACATCGCCACTCAGACAGTTAACCTGGGTGCAGACGGTCTCAAATCCTCGCTTTTCTTTGACAGCAAATACTGGGCAGGCCTTTGCGTTGAGTCAGCGCCGGACAATGCCTATGGACTGGGCTTGGTGACATTGCTTGAAGCGCTAAGCTGGACTGAGCTGCTGCCTATTGACTGGGCAGCAACGCTGAACGCAACCTTCTACGACAATCTGAGCAAGAAGATCTGAAATAGATGGTTTGAGATATGAGCCTTGCCGGTGCCACCGCGCACTGGCAGTGCCTCCCCGAGCCGTGATACCGCGCGATGTGGGAGAATGGGAAGGTGGCTCACCAGCATTTTTAACGCCCCTCAAGCAACGAGACGCGCATGACCCTATCCGATGCCATCCTCGTTCTGATGCTCGCTGACCGAATCCATGGCTCGGATGAAGCAGTCCGCCACGCGGGCAAGAACGTCGTGAAGAAGTTGCCTCGCAGCAAAAGAGACATCATCTACGAACTGATCAGTAACCCCCGCCCCAGGGAACTGATCCACCACATCGCGCTGAATATTGACGATTAGCCCGCCCCCGCCGCTTGAACCGAAGCCTCTGACAACTCGGGGTACTTTGACTTACCCCAGGCACGACATCGAGTCCCTTTCGGGCGTAGCTTCTCACGCCTGTCTACTCCGCTTGAGGCAACGTTGGCTCGCGCTCAATCGCCTCACATGGCAATGAGCATGAATAGGGCACGCTTACAAACGCTTTGAAGATGCATCGCCCCCACTCATCCAAGTTGATCAGCGGGGGCGCTTAAAAAACTGGCTCGATGGCGCAGAGGCAGCGATGGCTGACTGACCTCTGCAAACGCTCGGCCTGAATAGCTACTGAGAAACTAGGTGCCAGTCTCCGGCTCGGCTCAGCCGCTGCCCAAGCCCGCAGTTCGCCTCTCCCCCATACTTTCCGAGACGCTCGGTCTCTGATGGCTTCAGTTCACCGTTGATAACCATGAACGTCATCGGGCCGCAATGAGTACGCACCTTGATGCTGGCAGCGCCATACCCATGCCCCGCAATTTCATACGGCGCATTCAGCGCCGCAACCTCAGCGCCTTGCTGAATGACTACACGGGCCTGCCCTGTCGTACCATGCACCAGGCTAGAACTGCTGAGCTCCAGCCATGCGCCGTCCCCCAGTACCTGTGCGGCAGCGCCTGTATCGATTCCTGGGCACAGGATGCAAATGACACCAACCATTGCGACCACATGCCTGGCCGACCTCTTCAAAACTGACACATCTGGCTCCTTCTCACTTTCTCAAAATGCCCATAACAGTTGAGCAACGACCCAAGCTATCAGGTCTGTCAGGAAGAAACCTCCGAACCCAGCGCAGCCACTCACTGGGCTCTACTTAGCGTGCCTACAGGAACAGAAATTGAGAGCTGGATGTCAGTCCGAGCAGTTGTTGACGAAAAAAGCCCCGATGGCAAGGCTACTTATTGATGGCAGCGGCCTGCTGGCAGAGAAAGCCCGACTCTCTGCGACAACAGCAGCTCGCGTTCTCAAAGTCGTGGCTACAAGCGCAGTTATCGAACGACAATCCCATGCTCAGCCAGGTCACGCACAAGTGTCTTTCGGCGGAGCAAGCCTGGAATTTTGAAAGCGCTTCTATACGCATAAAAAAATCCAACCGGGATGAATATTAAGCCGACGCCGTAGGTGGCTGTAGCGATGACAAGCCCCGCAGGGATGGCCGCCGCCGCAAAGATAATGCCTTTGATAACACTAGACCTAGCGACCACCCGCATATGCTCTAAATCATACTCAACCTTGCCGTTATTCTTCTCAAACGCTACGAGAACAATCGACTTTTTGGAAAGATGCTTATAGTACCAGGTGCATCGAGTATCAGTAACGATCGCACCGTGCTTCCTCAGATAGTTGAGCATCACAACTTCCTTAAAGTAAGACGTTCTGCCCTCCTCATCCTCGTACCGAACATTTCGATAGAGGGCATCTAGATCACCACTCGCTTGAAGGTCGTAATTCTTAACTGTAACTGTAATCTTTTTAAGTTCAGACATGCATTATCCTTAAGTGCACTTATTAACCACTGAGGCTTGCGCGTAAATCTCATCGACAGCGCCATACATCGCCGCCATCAATCAGACATGGCGGATGAAAGATCTGGAACATTGCACCGAAGGCAGAATCGTGCGATCCGGCCTTATTGATACCTGGCGTTGCGCGGCTAGATGTTCAGCTCGCTAGTGATCACGTAGTAGTCCTCGCCACTGACGCTCCGCATCAATTTGAAACCCGACTTGGCCTCGACGTATTCAAGTGGCGGTGTGGCGATGGTCATACCATCCTGGTTCATCCCTGATCGATCGCCGTAGACCAAAGCGGCATATCTCCTCCCGGCCCGAGCAGCATCGACCAAGAACGCGTCGACAGGGACATTCCAATCGATGCTCTGCGCTCTGATCACCTCGGATGGCGCGCCCTGTGCAACCGGAATGGCATCGACAGCGAACTCAGGTCGCTTGCTCAAGAGACTAGGCATCAGATTTGGATCTCAAAATCGGGATCAAAGCCCGTGTTTTCATTTGGATAGCCTTTGGGGTTCGATATGACTCTGCACCCTGCCAACTCAACGTCCGCAGCCTTGTGCGTATGCCCAAACACCCACACGTCCGCGAGAGGAATGAGGTCTTGCCAGTCGTTTGTGTACGAAGCAGTCAGATGCCCCTCGTGCTCGTTTCCGATGACGAGCGGAGAAGGAGAGTGATGACTCACCACCAATGTTTTGCCTTCAAATTTTTTAGCCAGCTCCTGTCTCAGCCAAGCCTTGGCGGCATGATTTCTGGCGATGACGTCATCGGGCCTCAAACGCCGGTAATTTGAGTCGGTACGAATGTATTTGAAATCGCCCATCCACTCGCGCGCCATGTTGCTTGCTGCGATCTGATCTCCAGTAGATGAGAAATCAGTCCAGCCTGTCGTGCCGAGGACTCTTAGATTGCCCAGCACCAATGTCTCGTTTTCAAGAATATGAACATGGCCGGCGGCGCCGTCTTTCATCTTCAACAGAGTACGATCAATGTGACCATCATAAAATTCGTGGTTCCCAGTGACGTACGCCACAGGGCAACTGAAAGCTTGATTGGCCCATCTGACCCCCCTGCCCTTTTTATCGATATCACCGCCCAAAATCACCAGGTCGACCCCTGAACACTCCGGGGGCTCCCAAGCCTCAAATTCGCGGTGCAGGTCGGAGTAAATCCGCACTCTCACAGCCAGGCCTCCATTGACCTGCAACCCGCCGGAGACGGTGGGTTACGATACGATTTAGCGATTAATTGATCATCAGCAGTGCGCCAACATTGCCAGAGCTGATGGGCTCGTACACTTCTGCCGGCGATGGTTCGACCGTATGCAGACGCACCTCAGCATCAGTCACCTCATAGCCCTGCCAGGCTCAGAAAGCCTTTCGACCAGTTTTATACACTATGTGATGTGTAACTGTACAACGCAACGTGGCTACATCCTCGGTTTTCGAGGGCATTCGCATTGACGCCGATAAGACCAGCGCTCGCAGCAGTCATAAGAGCCGTCCGAGGTAGCTTGGGACTGACTCAAGAAGAAATGGCGCAGGCCACGTCGCGCACCTATCTCACCAAGCTCGAAAGCGCTCAGAGCACCCCTTCGTTGGATAAATTCGTTGAGCTCGCTGCCGTCTTGGAGCTGAGCCCTTTGGCGTTGATGGCCTTGGTATTGGCAACACGAGACCAAAAGCCCACGGCCATGCTGCTGGCCGAGGCAAAAGAGGATTTGAAGGCGCTACAGGAGCGAGTCAGCCCCGAGGACATCGCCGCCCATCTTGCGGGGGCTGAGGTATTGAAACGGCCAGCAGCGCGCCCAGCAGATCTAGACAAGCTGCAAAAGGTTCAGGACTGTAAGAAATCTGGACTGACACAAGCGGAGACGGCCCGGCAGCTAAAAATTAGTCGATCAACTGTGAGTTTTCTCTGGAAGCGAACAATTCCGGCTTCTCCCTGACCTTTCGGGCTCGCTCTAGAAGCCTCGGCCATCAGCCATCCAAAACCATAGGATGACTAGGTCAGCGTATTGCCTTGAATCGCCCCGGATTCTCTAGACACCTTGCAAGCTCATTGCGTAACGCTTTTCAAACTCTACCGGTGACAGTTGATTGTTGAAACCATGCCGGCGTTTTGCGTTGTAGAACATCTCGATGTAATCGAACACATCACTACGAGCATCTTCGCGCGTGGAATAGATTTTCCGCTTGATCCGTTCCCGCTTTAGAAGCTGGAAAAAGCTCTCGGCCACGGCGTTGTCATAACAGTTGCCTCGGCGACTCATGCTGGCAACCAAATTGTTCGCTTTCAAAAAACTGCGCCAATCGGAGCTGCTGTACTGGCTGCCCTGGTCGGAGTGAACCATCACCTCCTGTTTCGGTTTTCGCCTCCAAACCGCCATCAATAACGCATCAATGGCCAAATCACTGGTCATCTGCGATTTCATTGACCAGCCGACGACCTGACGAGAAAACAGATCCAGCACGACCGCCAAATACAGCCAGCCTTCATACGTGCGAATGTAGGTGATGTCGGTGACCCAAACTTTGTTGGGTTCTACGACATCAAACTGGCGCTTCAGCAAATTGGGTGAGGCGACCGCTGGCTTACCGCCGTACTTGCCAGGGCGGCGTCGATACCCTGTCTGAGAGCGCAAACCTTCAAGACGCATCAGCCTCGCCACACGATGCCGACCACAATCCTCACCGACCTCGCGCAGATCGTCATGAATTTTGCGATAGCCATAAACACCGCCGCTCTCCAGCCATGAATGCTTGATCAAACCCAGCAATCGTTGGTCGTCTTTAGCGCGTGCAGATTGCGGCTCAGACAACCAAGCGTAATAACCACTGGGATGGACTTTCAGCGTCAGGCAAAGCCGCCGAATGGAATAGTCGCCCGCTCGCTGCTTGATAAAGGCGTACTTCAACCGCACTCCTTGGCAAAGTACGCGGCGGCCTTTTTTAAGATGTCTCGCTCTTCGGTGACCCGCTTGAGTTCGGCTCGCAGACGCCTCAGTTCCGCGTGCTGATCATCGTCTTGCTGCCGTTCTGCCTGAGGTTTGCTGTAACGCTTTATCCAGGCATAGAGGCTATGCGTCGACACGCCAAGACGCGCCGCCACATCAGCGACAGGCAGCTTCTTTTCGGTCACTTGATTGACCGCTTGGATTTTGAATTCTTCGGGATAACGTGGGTTGCTCATGGCACCTCCTGATTGGCCTCAGTTTAAGGCATGGAGGTGTCTACGAAACCCGGGGCGATTCACCTAGCTCGGTAAGTGCTTGGCACATTGATCTGAGCTTCCAAATGCTGCATGCAACGCCAGCGCATCACCTGGCATTGGTGACAGAATCGATCAGCCCGAGTCGGACGGAAGCTTGCCTGCAAGCTCTTAAGGCGCTCCCTGTCGAGCAAGCTTCCGCTAACTGACCTCCAGTGCAAACCCCGCTGCTACCCATCCAGGCGCTTGGCAGGCCAGCCACGCTTGCTCAACAGCGAGACAGCTTCATTCGACAGTATGCCACGACTTGCATCGGCTCGGGCATTCCTTCAAGCCAGTCCACCAGCTGATCCAACTGAATGTTCAACGCACCGGGCAAATGGCCTTCGGCAAATTCATCCCCTGGCCTGACGTCCAGCAACATCACTTCACCGGCTTTCATGCTCTCGGTGCGTGCTCACCTCAGTAGAACACCCTTTGGAGCTGGCATTATCGAACGACTCCAGCCTGAACGGTGCATGGGAAAAAATCATTGACGCGATGGTGACAATCACTCGCGACCAAAAGCCCCGGCACCTCTCAGAAATCTTGATCTACCAAGGGCTCGGTGACTCAGGTGTAATCCATCAACGGTTTATGAAATCGAAGGCATGTTTCACTCGCCAAATCGATCAACTGCTAGAGCAGGCCATTGAAAATGGTGAGCTTCCGCAATGCTTGAACAAGGCTGCCACCATTGAGATGTTTCGAGGGTTGGTGACGGGATTGCTTTATGAAAATCTGAGAAATGCCGAGAGCCAGAGCAAGGATATCAAGGCCACTCTTCGATCTTTTTTAGCCTTGCTTAAGTCGTCATATCCTCAGCTCTAGTCCATCTTTGACCGCGCTCAAGATAGCTCTGTGCGGGCACAACCCGTGTGCTCAAATTGCTAGCCGAAGTTGCTGATTTGTAAAACGGCGGAGTGCAGAGACGCAAAAGCGCGAGCCGCCGCCCTGGCCGATAATGCTCGCGCCCTAGGCATCCGACTCGAAGCTTGAACGGGGCTCCTTGCGTCGACTGCTCATTAGCGCAACACACCGTCATCAGAATGCTCGTGCCTCAGTACGAGCTCCGCAAATTCAACAAGGTTGGATACCGCCTTATTACCGCTCCGATCCAAGTAGTAGCCGCACATCCCGATAGCATCAGGCCCATCTCTATCGCATAGCTGAGAATCACCGATCATCACGATGCGCCCTCCAGAGGCGTTCGTATCCAGCTCACCGCGCACTCCCAGCTGATGGCACACCTCGCGATAGATCTCATGGTTAGGTTTCATCACCCCAAGCTCATAGCTCAGGGCGAAACCATCAACATCACCTAGTAGATTTCTGAGCACAGGCCCATAGGGCATGGCCAGATTAGAGCAGATACCCACCGCCAGTCCCTCGGCTTTGAGCAGCCGGATTCCTTCGATCGCATCGGGATAAACCGAGATCGACTCCAGCTCTTCGTCAAGGTCATCTTGCAACGATCTCAGTTGGTGCGCGCTCAAGCTGATACCGAACAACTCTGCGGCATCCTGTAGCCCTAGGCTGGAAGTCATGAGGCGATGAAGATCACCAGCGTTAGGCTTGCGGCCATGCTGAGTTCCAATACGCAGCAGTTTGCGAAATGGATGACGCTTACACTTGATTTGAACCGTGGTTCCAAACGCATCAAACACTGCTGCTATGACCGGCATAGGGTTGGTCTCAGGTGATGGCGGCCACTTACCTGGAGGGCGGAGTGCGCGTCGCGGGATTGTAGTAAGCCGTGAAGTGCCCGCACAGACACAATACAGAGTCGCCATCGAGGAGCGGGTATGCCCGCCAATGAACACGTTCTCGTTCAACTTGGTCATCAACATACCCGTAGCGGTACGTCGAGAAACTAATCGTATTCGCGCATTCAGAATTCCCGCAGATCACTGTATCGGGACGTTGCTCACGCTTGGAAGGCATGGTTCTCTCTCAATTTCAGGTATGTACTGCCAGATGGTCAGCTCGGCGAAAATGATCCATCAAGAGCGGCTGTCTTGGTCGTGCGCGTTCTGCCTACCCCCATGCTGCAAACCGCTGCGAGAGCGACTCCTACCAGTTGCGTACCAGCCGCTCAAACCTGGACAGGGGTCACTGAAATCACGTCGAAGTAGCGATATTTTTTCTTTTTGGCCGCCGCTTTGGCTTCACCCTCCGCGCTCAGGGTACTGAGCGTGTTTGCATCATGAACAAACACTTCCTCATCCCCCTCGAACTCCCTCGTTACGTGCATGGTGACACGTAACCTGGAGGACAGGCGCTTACCCCTTGAGGTAGAAGCGGCCAGTCCGCGCTGGATAGGATGTTGAACTGGCTCGCTCACAGGCGAAGTAGCAGCGCCAAACAACGCTGCTCGCATCTCATCTTCGCTTAGGCTTTCATTCATATTTCGGGGGCTCACACACTACGGATTATAGAAAATAGCCTTCACGCTTTCGCCCACCGACGGGCCACAGAAGCCATCAGGCCAGACATTCTACACCGCAACCAGCCCTTCCCTTTGCTTCCAGCACTAAGCTGCGGCCAGCAGGTAGTCCTGCGACTAGGGCAACGATTGTCTAAGAGGCAGAGCCCACAGCGAGACCCCATCGCAAAACACCACATATAGATTAAACAAGCAAAATAATAGAGAAAAAACACTACATATAGTTTTTTCAAATTTATCGCGTTTGGTTTGTAACCAAAATAAAAGCAGCATCCTTACGGATGCAAAGAAAAGCGATCTCTCCCATGACCCCCAAGCCGAGCTACGGTAGCCGCCCCCCCCTCAAGGCCGGAAAACCGAGTAGGCAAAAACCGCAAGTATCGGATGAAAAACACAGCGTGATTCTGCTGGAACGGCAGCGCCTGGGGCAGCAGTGCTTTTCTCTTGTCTTCAAATAATAAAGCTCCGTCTCGTTTAAAAATTTTCAAGAGGGGGGGGTGAACAGGTTGTCGCGAATTTGAATTTTTTGTCGCTTCCATGAACGTTTGTCTGAAACCGTCCAAGAAATCTACCAACCCGAGATATCCATGTGGACTTCAAATGGATACGACAAAGGCAGATCACGTTCCAGTGTCGAGCCCGGCACCACATCGTAACGAACGAGCTGAGCTGGACGATGCCTTGAGCACCGAACCGCGATCACGGGAAGGTAGAGGGGGGGGGCATATTGAAGCGATGCGCCGCGTTCTGCCGAGACCAAGGAAATGACTGCTATGCGCCAAATCCATGCGCAATCCGCCCGACCAAATCCGAGGCTTCTTGGATGTCAGCTTCAACTGGACACTTGTGACCAAGTGCGCAAGCAGGTGTATTCAGCCAACTCACTGCCTGCGCCTCGTTGCCAAATAAACCAATTGCAGCAGCCAACAGCACGGGATCAATCTCCCCCACTGACGCCGCAGGTTCGGCCTTTCGATTTTCTGCACCTCGGGGCTCGCGCTGAGTAATGGCTTCCGCCAGGGCTTGCTCCAAGGTTCCGCTGAGATTCACACCCAACTCCCCCGCCCTAGCGAGCAGCTCAGCGTTGATACTAAGACTAACGGACTCCTTGGGAGCACTCGGATCGCAAGCTGCAGGCATGGCTTTTCTCCTGAATTACCTCGATCCAAGACTATGCCTTACTGCCCAAGCATGCCATGAAAAATCCTTGCCAAAGACTACTCGGCATCCCGTTCCTCAGAGGCCAAGATCAGCGGCGAAGCGCTCGTCACGAATGGAACTGGACGCTAGACCGTCGTGTATAAGCCGCATTTGCAGTTGTCGCTTGAGGTGCTCTCTAAGCTGCCAGCGAAGCTCGATATGATCGCTGTGACGGATGTGCCAGGCATGCCGGGATCGGCTCTCTAGCACTTCACCAAGCACCTGAAATCCGAGGTCGGTCAGCGTTGCAAGATGGATACGGGATAGGTCATCTAGCCCAGGCCTTCGGCTGTAACAATCAAGCGCGTCTTGGAGCATTTGAGCCAGCTTCCCAGGATACTCCGAACAGGATAGACGCCAGGTCTCTGCTTCAACATCAGTCTTCAACACGGCCTCAGCCATCATCAGCAAATGGGCCAAGGGAGGTCGGCTCCCTTGGCACTCAGGGTTACTCTGCGATCAAGCCTCGCGTTCTCCACCGAGCACGAACGAAGTTTTCAAAGACGTAGTCACCCAGCAGAGACAGCTTGTCGGCATGGTCACATACGATGATCTGCGGCATGACCCCAGTTTCCTTAAAGGTGACATCGCAGAACCTTGCGAGATTGGTGAACATCTTGGACACGGCATTGATGTCCTCATCTACTGTCTTCGTCCTCTTCCTATCTCCCCGCAACTCATCCGCCTTAAAGTCTTCGGCATCATCTATCGAGGGGAAATAGACTTGGGTCGGCTGATCCAAGAATAGAATCGGCGGCACCTTGCACTTTTCATGAGCGGCAAACTGGTAGTGCAATGCCATGAACAGGGTCAAGTGGGAGTACAACCAGTTCGCACCGCTGCCCATGCTCCGCAGGTACACATTTTTGACACGCCCCCCTCCGATAGGCCTTTCGTGCCAGAGATCGAAGGTTTCAACATCGAATTTCAACGAGCCGCTCTTATAGGTGTCTTCAAAATCGAAATCTTTACCAAGGGTCTCCATTGTCGTGTTGATGTCGCTCTGCAATGCCCAAAGCTTTGACTCAACGTCATATTGAGCCATTTTTTCATCGAGCCTATCGACCTCCTTTTGCCAGAAGTCGACCATTCCTTTGATCTCAGATGGCGGGTTCGCGATGCGCCTCTCTACTGCCAGCTCAAGCTTGATCTTGGTCTTCTGAGCGCCGCCGTCGACTGACTTGGACTTCTCCAGCCGTTCAGCTTCATCATCCAAAGGCTTGAGCGCTCTCTCAACCACTGCGAGCTCAGCACGAAGCCTCTTGAGTTCGCCGTCGACCGTGCGACGCTCCTCACCGAAGCCTTCTCGTGCATAGGTAGAGACCTTGAGCTCGCCATTCAGCCAGTGAATGGCTGCCGACAGCTTGCCGGCCTCATCCTCAGCCACATCTGAGTGCGATGCACAAACGGGGCAGACCGCGTGTTCCAGATTGCTGGCCTTGGGGATGGGCAGTGCTGTAATCGACTCTGCGAAACCCGAAGCTTGCTCTGTTGAAACCTTCAGCAAATAGCGAGTATTGAGCGCCTTCTGGATGCTGGCCATCAGTTCGGCCTTTTGCTCGCGCAGCTCCGTCCTTCTGGTTTCAAATGTGCTCGATTGGCCATCGACTCTGACTGAGATACCCGTGAAACGCTCCAGAGCGGGTTTGGGCTTTTGCCAGATTTCCTCAGGAGTGAGCTCGGTCAGCGGCTGGCCGGAAAGCGCCTCGTATTCCTTCAGCAAGTTGGAGAACTCAGTCAGGTACTCGTCTTTGACCTTGTCCTGCTTGGGTATTTGAGCCTTGGCGCGCTTCAGCTCGTAAAGAGCCTCGGTGCGGAGTTTAGCTAGGTCGAAATAGTCTTCGCCAACGATGTTCATGAAAATCTTGAACTGGTCAATCGCCTGGTCACGCTTACGTTTTTCTTCAAATCTGTAGAAAATCGCATGCCTGTTGGCCACAAGGTTCTGATGCTGCAGCATGAAGGAAGGAAAGCTGCGTACCGACGGAGTCGCGCTCCACTTCCCTGTCATCTCTTTCTGCATCGGATCCGTGTCGATGTTCTCCAACGTGACGCCGAAATAGCGACCCAGGCTCTTGATGAATTCGCTTTTGTGCTGGAAGAAACTCGGGGAGAAGAACGCGGCCACGTCTTGAATGAGCTCAAGCAGGTTGTCCATCGCTGGCCCGCTGATCTCGCGCAGGAAACAGCGGTTGCCGGATGCCTCACGCCCCGTGACAACTGTGATGGTAGGGAACCGCAATACGGTGAAAAAAAGCTTGGCACGATCGGTGATGATGCCCTCGGGGATCGTATCTTCCGAGCTCCCCAGACAATAATCGAAGATGTCGAGGATCGCGCTCTTGCCCTTGGAAGACCTCCCAGTCACGATGTTGAGACCAGGCTTGAAGGGAACGTGGTGGACGCCGTGCTCTTTGTCTACGACACCGATGTACTCTACATAACACTTCATAGCGATTTGAGCCCCAACATCCTGTAAATAGAAACAACGTTTTCACCGGAAAGCACCATTGCCAGCTTCTGACCGTATTTCAACAACGCCTTGTCGGCGTTGGCCGACCGGGGTTTCTGAAGAGTCCGCACAGAAAGGTCAGGCGTAATTTCCAGACTTTTTTCCGCAGCCAGGATCAGCAACGCGGCATTGGTGATTGGCTTGAATTCCTCTACGCGCAAGGCCAGACCTATGAGTCTCTCCACATCAGCAGCCATCGTCCGGACTGAGCTGTCCCGTCGAGCTCTGTGCAGGAAAGCATGCATCGGCTTGTAAGTGACTAGGGGAAGGATGAGGTAGCTGAGGAGGACATCTTTCTCGACTGGCTCCCAGTGCTGATAGAAGCTCTGGATGACAGGTGCCAGGGCGAAAGGCGTTCTGTGCAGGGTATACAGGTGATCAGAGGCTTGTGTATTCATCGCCATAGCTTCCAGTGAAACTCGTCATCCTCGTCCTCAGGCTGCTCACCAGCCAGCATGTGGTAGATGCCATTGCGGAACTCGATCATCGTGTGCTCCAAGCCACAAAAAGGCTCAGCCGGCAGACCGTTTCGATCGAGGAAGAACATCATGGACTGGGTATTCAATTGGGTCTGGCAAGCAATCCCCGAGCATCCAAGCATCGCGTGCTCACGCCCAAACTGATGCTGGGTCAAATGGTTGCCCATGTAGGTATCCAACATATGCTTAAAGAGCACGCCGTCCTTGTATAGATCGGAGATCGTGGTCTGAGCCACCACCCGGTGCAACGCAGCCCGCTTCAGATACTGCTCTCCCCCGATTTCCACGATCTTCTGAGCAAATGGCATGGGCCGGATTTCCTCGACGTCCACGCTTTTCTTCAGAGTTGCCATGTCCACAGGAGGAAAAGTTTTCGGGTGCTTCATATACCGATGCGTGAGCTCTGACAATTTGTCAGTAAAGGCTTGATGGGTGATCTTCCACCCGCCGATGACAAGCTCAGGGCTGTAAACGAAGCCCAGCAACTCGTAGATGAACTGCTGGTGTTTAGAAGTTCGGATAGGCTTGAGGTGGCGAGTCTCATAAGTTTTGAGACGTTGCTCAAGCGACTCTGAGCCTGTGGTGATGTGCATCCGCTCCAGCACTTCTATCAACGCATCACGACGCTCGGAGGCCAATACATACTGTTGGAGCGATCGAGATTTGGAAGGTTTGGGAGTGACTTTCCCAGCATCAGGCTCGACCTCTGCCTTCTCGTCGCCAGCGGTTGGTGCGGGCCCAGCGATTTCCTCCATGATCGAGAGGCGCTGGGCGGCAGTGGCCGTGTTCCAACCCTTAAGCAGGGTTTGCGCCCCGTACTCCTGAGTCGTGAGCAGCACCAGGCGCTTGAAGGAGGTGCGATCAAACTTCTCATGGAGCCAGTTCTTCACCGTGTTCCAGAAGTTGGCGTGGCTGTCGGTGAGGTTGTCGGAGTAAAGCTTGACCTCCGCCTGCACTTTTCCAGGAACCGTGACATCCCCCATGACTTCTAACCACATGCACTCATCGGGAGCCAGGTCATAACAATGCTCTACAGCGACGAGCAGTTGATACTGGAGAGCCTTGAACAAGAGGGTCGCGTCGAACGGCAAGGCAGCGTCGCCGGGCAGCGTCGCATCTTGGGATTGTGTCGTATCCATACTCGTTCCAATGTTTGGCATGCTTCCCTGACCAGCCACGTGACCTAGCAAACCGGGCACACGCGCCGTTTATGTGCGCTCCGGCAAATCTGCGCCTGGCATACCCGGGCTTGGATTGAGGGTACATAGCCATTATTCCAATACTGTATATAAATACAGCCTATAGGCAGCCTCCCGGCATATGCTACCAGCACTTTGACCAAGTAGTCGCAAAAAGCCATTAGTCCTGCTCATTACTTTACAAACTAGAAGCCCGGACACGGCTTTTCTGGACTCAAGCTTGCAGGCCACCCTTGTCGGGAACATATCATGGCACCAATTACCTCTCACTCACGAGATGAGTAGGCACGAACCCTTTAGGTAGGACGGAAGCAGCGCAACATGCCGCAACTCGGTAGGTGGACACCACTCCGTCAAGAATGGCGATCGCGAAGGCTGAAACGTGCATCGTAAAACAGTCCACCATTGTGGCATGCGCAGACGCAAGTGAGGAAATCCACCCGACATGAGAACCTGCACATGAATTTCGACCCTTGCTATCCTGCAGATCAGGGCCCAGAGCCCAGGTTGCTGTACACCGCCCTGCTACGTGGGAAAGTACGGTGCAGTAGCTGCGGCCAGCCCGGCTCGAAGCAAGCCCAGCAAAGCGCATAAGATCTGCGAGGATCTGTCCTCTAAGGTGCTTTAAAGGCCATGACAGTGGAGCTAATGCCATGAGTTTTTCTGCTGAATACATCCTGGAAACCTTCAAAGAAACGAAGGTGGCGGGTGCGCCACAGCTTAAGCACTCCCAGTATCTCAACTACCTGGCTAAACGGCTCGGGTACCAGGACTGCAATCACTTTAAAGGATGCGTCAAAACCGCCCCATCTGATCGCATTGGTGATTTTTACCTAGGCCTCATGCAAAGGCTATGTGCCTTGCGGCTGCCTAAGGAAGATGTCGACCATGTACGCCTGAATGATTGTACCTGGACATCAGTTGGGTTTGACTCGTACTTCATTGGCTGGGACAAGCGGGGACGCGAGGTGCGAGTACCGACTCCTGGTCATGGCAGGCTCAGCGCCATGGACTTCCGTGAAATTTTTGACGAACCGCTATACGTCATCGAGACAGAAGCGGAGTTTCACGCTTGGCAGTTGAAGTGGGGTTCCTTCGCGTTGGTGCCTGTAGCCATGGCCAAGTCCCGGTTCCCTTCGCTATTTAACCAGCAATCTAGGGTTGTCGAAGACCCGCCAATCGCGAAAATCAAACGCCGTGTCCAGCGAGAACTCAAGGACAAAGGGCTTATCTGAAGTCCTTCACAGGGGCGGCGAATCCCGCCCCTGTGAAGCTAGTTTAGGGGCGGCAATGGTTTTTTGATCAGGGTTTCGCATTGGTGTTGACAACTAGCAGAGGGCATCCAAGCTGAACCCCATAAAACCGACCAGATCTGGATGTCTACGAGGGGTTGATTTCTGCAGGTCACGATGTACCTGTGCGCTGGTCAAATCCGACGCAAATGGCTGAACAAGTCGAATGCAAACAGGTGGTCAAATTAATGCGATCACCCAAGAGATAAGGCCCGACCGCTCGCGGGCTCAGGATTCAAATTTTGTCCATCCCAGCCGTTATTTTCAGTCCGCGTGATATGAACCTTTCAGACACCGGGATTGCCTTGCTGATAGGTCGCGAACCTACGCAGCAGGCCCTGGCCACGCCGAATCCAACGCACTGTCTAGTGAAAGCTTGCAACGTGGGTAGGGAGTTTTTCCAAGCGTGCGACGGCTGAAGCGTTCCCCTACTGCCAGGCCTGATTGCCTAACAAATCCGAGCGTTGAGTCGGAGCCGCCACTTAAATCTATGTATGGAGAGTGAGATGAATACTTCTATCAAAATTACCATCGAAGATTGGGATGGCGATGGCGCGATTCGTATCCCTGATGAAGCTCTGCAGGAAATGGGGGTGGACGTTGGGGACTCGCTTTATCTGGTTGAAGAGTTTGTTGGCAACCGACAATGTCTGATTCTTACAAGTGCTCCTAAGCTACCGGATCCCATCGATGAGCTGGTGGAGGAACTCACTCAATCTACGCAAAACCTTGCAGTCGCCCCCGCTACAACGGCCATGTGATAGCCTCCATTCTGGAACGCCCACGCTGCGCGTGGGCTGCCACAGCCTCCAGATTCGGAAATGTTGTATGTCGCTGAAAACTGCCTTTGCTTCCGTGCTCAAAGCGATGCGCGGTGCCCGAGGCCTGACGCAAAAAGACTTGGCTCAAGTCAGCAGTCGGACGTACATATCCAAACTTGAGCGTGCCCAGAGCAGCCCGACACTGGAGATGATGCACACCCTTTGCCCTAGGCTGAGTTTGAGCCCACTGACGCTGGTAGCGATGACGATTGCCACTGATTCCGGACAGCCGATCAGATCATTGATCAAACAGATTGAAGATGAGGTCACTGAACTCGCCCGCATGGGAGTACTTAAGGAATTGCACATCACTGATGGAGTGACCTCCATAGCCCCCACTCCGACTGCATCCTCTAGGGTCAGGTGGCAGACCGAAACGACTCACCAGGCGGAGTTTTCGTTCGCTGATTGATAGTCTGAGAGGACAACAGATACGGCTTCGAGCTGACGCAGGTCGGCCCATCGGGTGCGGCTCCTCGGACGTTTCCTTCACAGCAATTGGAACGGCACTACCGCCGAGATTGGAACAGGCGTTGAGTTTAAATTTCTCGCTGCACTCGGGATAACAAGGCGCGAGCACTCAACCCTAAAAATTTCATATGAATTTTCAGATTAAAAAAGCTAGCCGAAGACCTGTCGGCCTCGAAGAAGCGACTTTGCTACAAGTGCCAACACTTCGATGATTTCCAAATAAATCTCCTCATCGTCGCAAGCTTCAACTCAGCTTGGCAGGTTGCTGAAAAGACTAAAAATCGAAGGTCATCTGAGATACGGCGGTATCCACCCATGCAAAGCTGCCTTGCTTTTGATAACAAATATAAAAGCTCCGTTTTGAAAAAAACTATTCAAGGGTGGACAACCGAAGATGTCGCCTTTGCTATCTAGTCTGTCTCATAAACGACATTTCCCGGGCCGCTATCGCCCTCTCCGTAGCTGTAAGGGAAAAATTTCCGAGCACTGCATCATGCGTGACGTTTACTAGAACGTGCTGTGCCGTACATAGCCAGTGCATTCTTTTGTTTTGTATGATGTTGGAAGGAAGCTCTAGTGAGGCATTATGCAAGACTCAAAAAATGTGGATAACAGTGAGCTGAGTGAGCCTTCGGACTCCGTTCCCCCCGTGAAATCGACGACTCGGCGCCTTTCACCAGAGGTCAGGGAAAAACAGATTGTGCTCAAAGCCATTGAGCATTTCGCTACTTATGGGTTCTCGGGCAGCACCCGTGAGTTGGCGAGACAACTGGATATCACCCAGCCCTTGCTCTATCGATATTTCCCGAGCAAAGAGGCGCTGATTGACCGCGTCTACGACGAGGTTTATCGGTGGGATACCTCGTGGGAATCGGTGATCAAGGATCGCTCACAGCCCCTCCAGTCACGCTTGGTACGTTTCTACACCTCATACGCCGGGGTGATACTGCGCAGGGAATGGATACGTATCTTCGTTTTCGCTGGACTGACGCGAGAAGGCATCAATGATCGCTATCTCGGTAAGCTCCGTGAGCGAGTCTTCATTCCAGTCATCGCAGAAATTCGCCACGCTCATGGGTTAGCCCCATCCTCAGGTGAAACCATCAATGACAAAGAGTTGGAATTGATTTGGAGCCTGCATGCCAGCATTTTCTATGTCGGCGTACGCAAGTGGATTTACGATTTGCCGGTCACTGAGGACATTGATGCTCTGATCGAGCAAATGGTCGACGCGTTCCTTCACGGCAGTCCTCACGTGCTGCAGCAAGTCGATAACGACATTGCAGAGACTCCCCAGCGAACGTGATCGCCCGCAATTGCCATAGCGTACCTTCCGCTCCTCATATGCCTCCTGTTCTGCCGACCACTCATCACCTGCCTGACTCCGCCGCTGACCAGGTGACTGGGTGGCTTACGCGCTCCCAACATCTCTGGAAGGCCCCTTCCAAGCGCTAAAGCATGCGCTGCTCCTCGCTGCATCCGTGACTCAGCTACCGCCAGCCGGGATAAATTTGCTCCCGCGCCTATTTACTTCAATTTCGCCACGACGTAATGTTTATCGAATGATAAATAACTACAAAAAACGCTGGAGGCACCATGCAAGTCTTGAAGCTCGCCCACTACTCGATTCGGTCGTTCGACTTGGAGAAGTCCAGTCGATTTTATGAAAACGTGCTTGGTTTCACCCCGGGTTACCGTCCGCCGTTCGATTTTCCAGGCGTGTGGTTATACATGGGTGGCGATGAGAAGGAATTTGGCACAGTCCACATTATCGGGATCGATCCCAACAACCCTGAAGGTCTGAAGAAGTATCTGGGCGATAAAGCTATCCCCTCAACCGGGACAGGTACCGTTGACCATATTGCATTCTTGGTTACGGGCCTGGTTGGGTTCTGGAACGTGTTCAAAGCCGAGGGCATTGCATGGCGTGATCGAACAGTTCCGAGCCTCGGCTTACACCAAGTCTTTATTGAAGATCCATCGGGCGTCACCATTGAACTCAATTTTCCAGCATCAGAAATTGAGGCTGTTGGTTCTTACGACTCCTATGTAGCTGCCTCGCTAGGAGATCTCTCATGACCGCTACGTCGAACAAACGCCGTGCCATCGTGGTGGGAGGTTCCTTGGGTGGCCTATTTGCAGCGAACATGCTGCTACGTAAAGGCTGGGATGTTGAAGTCTTCGAGCGAGTACCCGATGAACTAGCGGGACGGGGTGCCGGCATCGTCACACATCCCGAATTGTTCGAGGCAATGGCAGCTGCAGGCATTCCCCTCGACGCGTCTGTGGGCATCAATGTGCTTTCACGTGTCACGTTGGCTCAAGAGGGAGCTGTAGTGCTCGAGAATGCGCTTCCACAGACGTTGACTGCCTGGGGAAAAATGTACCAGGTTCTCCGAGATGCATTTCCCGACTCGCTGTACTGCTGTGGTGGGAACGTCGTCGCGGTTGAAAGCACCGAAACGCATGCGAACGTATCTTTGGCTGACGGGACTGTACACCAGGCAGACATGGTCATCGCTGCCGATGGAGTTCGGTCAACAATCCGCCAGCATTTTTTGCCAGACGTGCACTTGCAGTACGCGGGGTATATCGCATGGCGAGGCCTAGTCGACGAGAACGCGCTTTCAGACTCCGCCCACGCGGCTCTTTTCGACAAATTCGCCTTCTGTCTGCCCCCGCATGAGCAAATCCTTGGATATCCCGTGGCAGGGCATTCCAACAGCACTCGTGTTGGCGAGCGTCGTTACAATTTCGTTTGGTACCGTACGAGCGGCGACGATGAATTGCGCGATTTGCTCAGAGACGAAAGTGGCAAGCAATTTGAAGGTGGAATTCCCCCAGGCCTGATACGCCGTGATGTGCTGGACTCTATGTACGATTCCGCGCGAACTTTACTCGCACCACAGTTTGCGGAGGTTGTAACGAAGGCGGCACAGCCGTTATTCCAACCAATCTATGATTTGGAAGTCCCCAAGATGAATTTTGGGCGTGTCGCTCTGCTTGGTGACGCGGCTTTTGTCGCTCGCCCTCATTGCGGTATGGGCGTTACGAAGGCTGCGGGTGATGCACTCGCAATTGTTGAGGCTCTTGATCGACATGAATCCATCGAGAAGGCCCTCGCTGACTACAGCGAGCGACGTTGTCGCTTCGGGGCTTCTGTTGTTCAGCATGCGAGGCACCTAGGTGCATACATGCAGGCCCAATTGAAAAGCGAAGAAGAGCGCGAAATGGCTGAGCTGTATCGAACGCCGGAGGCTGTGATGCGCGAGACCGCAGTGCCGGTTAATTTTCGATAACGCAGCAAGCCTTTTGCAGGAGACGACCATGGAACATGCATATTCCCAGGACAGCGACCCGGCACTTTCTTCTGGCCAGGTTGAGAAGACAGTCCAAAATCCTATTCTGGAAGATCCTGATTTTCGTGCTCTGGTAAAGCAGCGACGGATATTTTCCTGGAGTATGACGGCTCTAATGCTGTCAGTTTACTTCGGTTTTGTTCTGTCCTTAGCCTTTATACCCGCCACCTTAGGTACACCTATTGTCGAGGGGCAACCTATGACGTGGGGTGTGCCGATTGGCTTTGGAATGCTTGCGTTTACGACGCTATTGGTCGCTGTCTACGTGTGGCGCACAAACACCTGCTATGACCCCAAAATAAAAACAATCATCAGGAGCTTCGAAAAATGAAGCGTCTATTCATTGCGCTCGCGTCCACCATTACTTCGGTAGCGGTAAACGCGGCTGACGTTCCCGCCCCAGCACACAAGTACAACCTCATTGCCATCGGAATGTTCCTGGCTTTCGTAATTTTTACCCTGTTCGTCACCCGATGGGCTGCACGTAAAAACAACAGCGTCGCTGATCACTACGCTGCGGGCGGAAAAATCACTGGTTTCCAAAATGGATGGGCTATCGCCGGAGACTATATGTCTGCGGCATCACTCTTGGGTATCTCAGCCCTGGTTTTCACAAGTGGATTCGATGGACTGATTTATTCCATCGGCTTTCTTGCCAGCTGGCCAATCATCCTGTTTCTGATTGCGGAGCCGTTACGCAATCTAGGGCGATACACCCTTGCTGACGTGTTGTCTTACCGCTTGGAGCAACGCCCCATCCGCGCGTTTGCTGCATCGAGTTCGATAGTAATCGTTCTGCTTTATCTGGTTTCTCAGTTGGTAGGTGCCGGAAAGCTGGTGGAATTACTGTTCGGCTTCGATTACACCGCCGCTGTACTGCTCGTGGGTACGCTCATGGTCATCTATGTGTTCTTCGGGGGCATGCTAGCGACGACCTGGATTCAGATCATTAAAGCTGTGTTATTGCTGACTGGCTGTATCTTCATGGCTTTCATGGTTCTATCTAAATTCGGATTTAGCTTGAACGAATTGTTCACGCAAGCTGCGCAGGTGCACCCATCGGGTAACGCTATCATGAGCCCGGGCGGGCTGATTACTGATCCAGTGTCTGCGATCTCCCTAGGTCTGGCATTGATCTTCGGTACAGCAGGTCTTCCACATATCCTTATGCGATTCTTCACCGTGGGAAATGCAAAGGCCGCCCGCCAGAGCATTCTCTACGCAACAGGCCTTGTAGGCATAGGGTATGCCCTCATCGTCATAATCGGTTTCGGCACCATCGCACTCGTTGCCAGTAGCCCAGAATATCGGGACGCGTCAGGCGGCATATTGGGCGGCGTAAACATGGTCGCCATCCACCTCTCACACAAGGTCGGCGGGAATGTGTTTCTCGGCTTCATGTGTGCAGTATCGTTTTCCACAATATTGGCCGTGGTTGCAGGGTTAACTCTAGCCGGCTCATCTGCCGTTTCGCACGACCTCTATGCGCACGCACTGCGTCGAGGCACCGCGAGCGACCGTGAGGAAATGCGCGTCTCTCGGATCACAACCATCGTGATGGGAGTGCTGTCGATCCTGCTGGCGATAGCATTCGAGAAACAGAATATCGCTTTCATCGTAAGCTTAACGTTCTCCATCGCCGCAAGCTCAAACTTCCCAGTGCTGTTACTTTCAATCTACTGGAAGGGCTTAACCACACGTGGTGCAGTGATAGGCGGATCAATGGGATTAATCTCCGCAGTCGTCTTGTGCATTCTTAGCCCCACTGTATGGGTTAAGATTTTGCATCATGAACAAGCATGGTTCCCATTTGAATACCCAGCTCTTTTCTCGATGGCTGTGGCTTTCATGAGTATTTTCTGGTTTTCCGTTACAGATCAATCCGCACGTGCCAAAGCTGAGCGCAATCGGTTTGAAAACCAGTTAGTCGACACAGAACTGGGGACGCCAGCATCTTGGAAGGCGCGGCTTAAAGCTGATTAAGCCGAGGTTCTATTTACAGTCAATACATAAATCCGCCTAGTGTGCGATTGAAAACCACTGCGAGAGGCAAATATTTTTCGACTGAACGCTGTTTTGGTCATTTGCCTCTTACACCAAATATACGTACTTGCAAGTAGCTACACACCCCTCAAAATAAAAATTAAAAATTTGGTGAAGAAATGAAGCCTACTTTCCCTATATCGCTGACAATATTTATATTGGCACAACAAGCCCAAGCGACTGGTTTTTTTGACGACAGTAAGGCTGTCATTAAACTGCGCAATTTCTATATCAATAGCGATTACCGAGATGCCGCGACACCCGCCCAGAAAGCAGCCAACCAAAGTTATCAATCAGAATGGGGTCAAGCTTTTCAACTCGAATTCAACTCTGGCTATACGCCAGGACTTATTGGCTTTGGGGTTGATGCTTTGGGTATGTTGGGCATCCGGCTGGACTCCAGCGGCGGTAAACACGGAAATCCGACCGGCTCTAATTATGGTGGCGTGGTCTTTCCCAGTGATGGCGACCATGCAGTCAATGACATGTCCAGTTTAGGACTGACCGGAAAGGTAAAAGTTTCCAACACTGAACTTAAACTAGGAACGCTGGTGCCTAAGCTGCCTGTAATTTTCAGCAACGACGGTCGCTTGCTACCGCAAACTTGGCAAGGCACTCAAGTGACATCCACGGACATCAAAGATCTCACCCTGACTGGAGGACAAATAGACAAAGTGAAAGGCCGAAACTCCAGCAACAATGAAAACATGTCAATCGCCGGAGCCAATAATGCAGCCACCGGGCATTTCAGCAACAAATTCGTTTATGCAGGTGTCGACTACAAACCGAATAAAAACTTAACCCTGCAATACTACTACGGCAATCTCAAAGATTTTTATAAACAAAACTTCTTTGGCCTGACTCATAGCCTAGATATTGGGCCCGGCATCCTGACCAGTGATCTGCGATATTTTATCAGTACCGATGACGGTGCAAACGCTTACGATCCTGGGTACTTCACAACGGGTTACTATGGGAACGGTACGTTAAAGGGTAAAGTGGATAATGATCTATACAGTGGACTATTTACCTACTCGGTCGCCGGCAGCACCTTCGGATTAGGGTACGAAGTTAGCGATGGCAAAAGTGATTTCCCTTATCTAAATCAGGGTGACGGCCCAACAACGTACACTATTACGGAAATGCAGATCCAAAAATTCGTTCGTGCGGGCGAAAAATCATGGCAAGCTCGCTATTCTTTCGATTTCGCAAAGATTGGCCTACCGGGGGCTAGCGCGGGAGTCGTGTACGTCAAAGGGAACGATATAGATACCCTTTCGTCGAGTAGCTCCAGCGAATGGGAGCGTGACGTAACTCTCTCATACGTTATCCAATCAGGCCCATTTAAAGGATTGGGCTTTATGTGGAAGAACGCGATGGTGCGAAATAACATCCCGAACAATCGACAACAAGATGAGAACCGCGTAATTATCAACTACCAACTGGCATTATTCTGAAGCCTGTACAGCCTAAGAATTTCGTTCATATAAATCTCAGCCTTATCCGCTCGAATCGAAACAAATAAAAAAGGAGGGCAACTTCAACAAGAAGCCCCTCCTTTCTCTCGTTAACGAGTAAGCCTTGAAATTATCAGCCACTTTGGCAATCACCGCCGAGCATTTTATACTGCAGGTCGTGAGTGACGCCGTTGTGATCTACATACACCATGTGCGCATCTACCGGAGCGCAAGGACTTACTGAGTTACTCGCAGTCGTAATGTCGATGACTTTTGCGATATCCAGATGCTCAGAATAATTGTATTGTTCCGGTACAGCTTGGGCAACATCGCCCTTCACATCACTATTAGCCGATGCGTAAACGCTAAACATCATAAGGGAGGCGAGTATGGCGTATTTCATGAGTATGATTTCCAGAGAGTGATTAGAACATTCCGTTTTCTTGCTTCTGGAATCAATTATGGCGCTAATTGGATTTCTTAGAAAATTACGCATCCTGATATCGGCCATCACTCCGATTGATGCATCGATGAACACTGTCGCATCATCTTAGTAGACAACACTAGATGTTCGCTAACACCGAAATGCGTGTGACGGTCAGACGAAAAAAAGGCCGGTCAGACCGGCCATTGCATCGAGATGTGTATTGCTACAGTCATCCAGGAAGCCTTAGGATTCTCGCAGCATTTCCACCGAGCACTGCTGCCTTCTCGCGGCTGTCTAGTCCGGAATTCTCTATGAATCGTACTGGCTGTTCGTAGCCCATATCGAAACAGTAATCGCTACCCAACACTAGATGGTCAATACCCACATTCGCGATCAGGAAATCCAGGACTGGCACAGAGTGGGATACGGTGTCGTAGCTAAATCGCGTTAGATAACTGCTAGGTTTCTCAGCCAGGCGTCGGGTTTCTGGGCGAGATGTCCAGCCAGCGTCCAAACGCCCGACGAGTATTGGTAGCGCTCCTCCCGCATGGGGTAATGAGAAGTGTAATTGTGGGTGGCGATCTAGCACTCCTCCCAATATCAGGTGCGAAGCCGCAATAGCTGTATCAAACGGATTACCTAACAAATTGCTCAGGTAATACTCGCTCAAACGAGTACCCCCCACTGTCTGTTGTGGGTGCAAGAACACCGGCAGGCCTAGCTGTTCAATGCGAGCAAACACTTGTGCGAAGCGCGGATCGTCCAAATCCAAACCGTTGATATTTGTGCCCATATAGATTCCCCGCACCCCGGGCAAATCAGCTACGCGCTCAAGCTCGGCGATTGAGTCATGTGCATCCAGCATTGGGAGCGTCGCCAATACAACAAAACGTTGCGGATGCTGGCGGTGAACGGCAGACGCAGCATCGTTCCAGACTCGTGCCATGCGGGCATTAAGCTGGCGATCCGCCCAGTACACCATGGGCACGCTTAGAGAGAGAGCCTGAACGTCGACACCAGAGTTATCCATGTCGAGTAAGCGAGCTTGTATATCGATAAATTTTAGAGGCAATGGCCCCAGTGATCCGGCTGGGGTCGCGAAACTGAAAGCGTTTGCTTGCCGCGTGTAGCTTCCACCGAAGGCCTTACCTTCGCTTCCCACGAGGTGTAAGAATTCTTCAGGGTAATAATGCGCATGTATATCGACCGATTTCACCGGCGTGTTGGCTCCTTTGCCAATCGAACCTGTCGAGGCAGGTGCCAATCGGGACACTAAAAGACCTCCCGCAGTGACTGCCATCATGCCGAGCAACTGACGGCGGGTCTTCGAAATGCAGCAAGGACATTCCATGATCGATCTCCTTCTTATTGTTTTCTATGGCGTAGAGCACCGAACGGCAGTATTGATCGCGCGATCACCAACAATTTAGATTATCGAACGATAAATTGACAGCCCGTTGAGGGTATTTGATGATCTCTGGTGTATGACCCACGATGGTTTATTTGAACAAACTAAGTTAAATCAACGACTTGAATTGGGCGACGGATCGATTTCAGAGCGCGGCTCAACTGAATTTCGATGCTGCCCTGCAGGCGTTGTGAGTCAGTTTCCCTCCACGACAGCACATATGGCCTAGAACGTTCCGCGTAGCTCTATCAGAATTTCGTATGGGCGAATCAGACGAATCGCTCTTGAACGATCAAACTCATACGGGATTTTCACGTGGCAAAAATTTTTCCATCACTGTTCGCAGCGCTGCTCGTGAGTGTGTCGGCGTCGATCCAAGCTGCAGAGACATCTGGGGCCGTTGGTGTTACTACTCAGGGCGACATGACGTACCGCGCAGGTCTGGGCTGGCAATGGGATAAGCGTTGGCTTGAATCATCCACTGGTCATCTCGGCGGCTACTGGGATGTTGGCTACACGTATTGGGAAGGTGGTGATGAAGCCAGCGGAAGGCATTCCATATCTGCGGCTCCCGTCTTCGAATACGTTTTCGGCGACGGTTTCTATAAGCCTTTCATCGAGGCTGGTATCGGTGCGTCGTTCTTCTCCGGCACCAGTGCAGGAGATCAAAAGCTGGGGTCGAGCTTCAACTTCGAAGATCGTCTGGGTGCTGGTGTGAAGATTGACGATACACAGCGGGTCGGCGTTCGAGTAATTCATTATTCCAACGCAGGCTTAGCCCAGCCAAACGACGGTATTGAATCGTACTCTCTGTTTTACGCCCACCAATTCTGATATCGCTGATCAGACGCCTGCGATGAGATGAGCTGCAGTCAGCTACCAAATCCACGTATGGCGTCTGAAGACTTCAAATCAGGAAGCTAATTACATTGAAATGCACGTTTCGCTGCCAGCCATTCACTAGTTGTCTGGGTCTCTCGTTTGAACATTGGTGAGGTTCACGCTCTTGGCGTTCCATCAATTTTGATGTTTAGCAAATAGCTCAAAAATCAGATCTACCAAAAGCACACAGCTTCAGATTAAGGGGCAACATGGATCGGATCGATTGCATGCGTACGTTTATCGCCACCGTTGACGCTAATGGCTTTGCGGCAGCAGCACGACGCCTGGAGATGCCTAGGTCGAAGGTTAGCAAGCAGATACAGGCGTTGGAGGAAGGTCTTGGAATTCAACTCCTCTTGCGCACCACTCGTAGCCTGCATCTCACCGAAGCTGGAGCGGAGTACTACGAGGCTGCCAGGGAAGTGATTGCGTCTGTTGACGAAGCTGAAACTCGCGCTCGAAGCGGACTCTGCGAAGTCCACGGCGTGTTGAGAGTCAATGCCCCCATGTCATTCGGCTTATGCAGGCTGGGCCCGTTATTGCCAAAGTTTCACGAGTTGCATCCCAAAGTAGAGCTGCAGTTGGTGCTCAGCGATCAGCAAGTTGACCCGATCAAGGGAGGGTTCGATGTGACTATACGAATCGCGAGTCTCGCGGACTCGTCTCTGATCGCGCGCCACTTATCCCCTGCCCCTCGCTTACTGGTCGCGTCTCCAGATTACCTCGCCAAAGCCGGCACACCTCTGACCCCACAAGATCTGACACGCCATAAATGCCTGAACTACGGATACCTGCAGGGAGGAACGACGCTGCAGTTGTGCAACGGCGCGCAATCGGAACGCGTCCACGTCACCGGGCCACTCCAAGCTAACAATGGAGACATGCTGGCATGTGGTGCTGAAGCAGGGATGGGAATAGCCCTTCTACCTTTGTTTATCGTTGAGCGTGCCATCGCGAGCGGCAGGTTGGTGCAGGTGTTGCCAGAATGGGAGGCTCCGCCTATTTCGATCAATGCGGTCTACCCGACTGCCCGAAGGGTGCCGCTGAAAACACGAGCCTTCTTGGATTTCCTGACATCTGAACTGGCTGTTCAGTCCTTAGCTCAGGCAAGCTGAGAGCGCCATCGGCAGATCTGCGAGAGCGTAAAAAACTCGCGCCATTATGGCTCAAACGAGGAAAAACCTGGTCTCTGCACAATGACCTCTTAAGAGATCATTGGCAGCGAGCCAGGCGAACGTGAGGGCGTTACAAATTTCTGCTTACTTCGCGGCAAATGCCGAGTAGCTATTCATGAGATTGCGGTAGTTGGGAATACGCTGGGACAGCAAATTACCCAAGCCTTCCATGTCATTGCGCCAGTCGCCCTGTAACTCGCATGCAACCGAGAACCAGTTCATCATGTGTGCACCGGCAGCGGTCATACGGGCCCAAGCGGCCTGCTGAACAGTTTCGTTGAAGGTGCCGGAAGCATCAGTCACTACGAACACTTCAAAACCTTCCGCCAGTGCCGACAAGGTCGGGAAGGTTACACACACGTCGGTCACCACACCGGCGATGATCAGTTGCTTGCGACCGGTGGCCTTGATTGCCTTGACGAAGTCCTCGTTGTCCCAAGCGTTGATCTGTCCTGGGCGAGCGATGTACGGCGCATCGGGGAACATCTCTTTAAGTTCAGGAACCAATGGGCCGTTCGGGCCTTGTTCAAAGCTGGTAGTCAAGATCGTCGGAAGGTCGAAGAACTTACCGCAGTCAGCCAGGGCCAGAACGTTGTTCTTAAACTCGTTAGGGGAGAAATCCTGAACCAAGGAGATCAAGCCAGTCTGATGGTCAACCAGCAGGAGTACGGCGTCGTTCTTGTCCAGGCGCTTGTACGGAGTCATGTATGCATTCCTTTTTGAATTGAGAGAGTAGGTTAGAAAATGGTGCCAGCCGTGGCGCTCTGCTCATTGGCTGCGGCATGAGGTGTACTTTAGGGAACACGATCCTCACTAACAATCCAGCTAAAAACGAACTCACTGATTCAAAAAAAGAGACAATTCTCGATATCCGTTTGACTCGCGCACGCACTCAAAAGAGGACACCACCACGTCTCGATGACGACCCTTGCCTAGGAGTGTGTGTCACTCAACCTGCGGGGGGGCAGCCGAAAACGCATGCGGCATCCTTGGCTGTTATTGGGATCGACCTCTAAGCAACCATGCTGAGCGCTAACGATGACTTGCAGATAGCGAGCCCAGGTCAGGCCGCTGCCCTTGGTTGTGAAAACGGGCTCGAACACTTTGTCCTGATTGCCACCGGATATACCCTAGCCGTTGTCCTGGATACTCCCTCCAGCCAGTCATCCTCGCATGCGGTACGAATGACAAGCTGCCGCCCTTCATTGCGATGAGAGACCATGGCATCCACCGCATCGCTCGAGAGATTGAACATTAGTTGTCGGATTTGCACTTCACTTCTGGGATCAAAATTAGTCTGGCGTTACACAGACGAACGAGGCTTAAGACGCATAAACCTTAGCGAAGAGCGACAGTGAGGAGGGATCAGAGGAGGAACATCCCTGAATTTGAATCAAGCGAGGGGAGATGGGTGCAGGCGATTTATTGTGAGTCTGGCTAATGCTGATGGCTGTACGTTTCCTTTCTCTACTGGGCCCCCTTCTGGAAGCAATGAAGCCGTCCCTGGCCTCATGGCTCACTTACTTGGCAGTAAATGCCGAGTAGCTATTCATCAGGTTGCGGTAGTTCGGGATGCGCTGGGACAACAGATTGGCCAAGCCTTCCATGTCGTTGCGCCAGTCACGCTGAAGCTCGCAGGCGACGGAAAACCAGTTCACCAGTTGTGCGCCGGCAGCGGTCATACGAGCCCATGCTGCTTGCTGCACGACTTCGTTGAAAGTACCGGAAGCGTCGGTCACAACGAATACGTCGAAGCCTTCTTCCAGAGCGCAAAGGGTCGGGAACGCCACGCAGACATCAGTCACAACGCCAGCGATGATCAGTTGCTTACGACCGGTCGCCTTGATCGCCTTGACGAAGTCTTCGTTGTCCCAGGCATTGATCTGGTCTGGACGAGCGATGTACGGCGCATCCGGGAACATTTCTTTCAGCTCTGGCACCAGCGGGCCGTTCGGGCCGGATTCGAAGCTGGTGGTAAGGATGGTCGGCAGTTGGAAGAATTTGGCGCAATCGGCCAGAGCCAGCACGTTGTTCTTGAACTCGTTCGGCGAGAAATCCTGAACCAGCGAGATCAGACCGGTCTGGTGATCGACCAGCAGGACAACCGCATCGTTGATGTCCAAACGCTTATAAGGAGCGGTCATGATTGACTCCAATAGTTGAGTTGCGATGTGTGGTGCTATGCCAACAAATGACGTCGGCGAGTGGCCTTGCCAGGAAAGCCTGGCAAGGTTTCTTTTGCTCGTTAAAACGCGAAGCAGGAGCAGCCGAAGGCGCCCCAGAAGCCCTGGAAGTCGCTAACAGGCACTTTCGATTGCCGGGCCGTGTCATGGCTGTGCGCGTGCACCCCGCATGGGCCGCTGCACTGGTGAACGGCTGCAGCCAGTGGAGCACCCTGGCGCCAATGCCCAGGCACCATCGCTACTGGCGACCAGTCCGGCAGAACCGGCACGGTTGGCGGCGCCAGTTGGTCGAACTCGTTGGTGGCGTAGACAACCTGTCCGTCGACGATGGTCAGCACGGACTCGATCCATTTGATCGACTCCTCGGGCACGCTGAAGAAGTCTTGGGACAACGCAACCACGTCGGCCAGTTGGCCCACTTTGATTTGACCCTTCTTGCCCTGTTCCGAAGAGAACCAGGCGCTACCACGGGTGAACAGCTCCAGCGCCGTCTCGCGAGACAGCCCCTCCGGATACAACTCCATGCCGCCAACGGTGCGACCGCTGACCATCCAGTAGAGTGAAGTCCACGGGTTGTAGCTAGAGACGCGGGTGGCGTCTGTACCAGCACCTACAGGCACGCCTTCGGCCAGCATGCGCTTAATTGGCGGCGTGGCCTGAGCGGCCTGTTTGCCATAACGATCAACGAAATACTCACCCTGGAACGCCATGCGATCTTGAATCGCGATGCCGCCGCCCAACGCCTTCACACGCTCGATGTTTTTCGGCGAGATGGTTTCGCAGTGGTCGAAGAACCACGGAATGCCGTTGAATGGGATGTCGAGGTTGACCTTCTCGAACACATCCAGCATGCGAGAGATCGACTCATCGTATGTGGCGTGCAGACGGAACGGCCAGCGATGCTCGACCAGATGGCGCACCACCGGTTCCAGATCCTGCTCCATGCCTGGCGGTAGATCGGGACGCGGCTCCAGGAAGTCTTCGAAGTCAGCAGCCGAGAAGGTCAGCATCTCGCCGGCGCCGTTGTGACGCAGGAAGTCGTCCCCTTGGTGCAACTTGACGGTGCTCGTCCAGTGCTTGAAATCTTCCAGCTCTTCTTTCGGCTTTTGGGTGAACAGGTTGTAGGCGATACGCACGGTCAACTGCTTGGCGTCGGCCAGTTGGTTGATCACTTCGTAGTCGTCTGGATAGTTCTGGAAACCACCGCCGGCGTCGATGGCGCTGGTCAGGCCCAGACGGTTCAGTTCACGCATGAACTGACGCGTCGAGTTGACCTGATACTCCAGTGGCAGTTTCGGGCCCTTGGCCAGAGTCGAGTACAGAATCATCGCGTTCGGGCGGGCCACCAGCATGCCGGTTGGATCGCCATTTCTGTCGCGCACAATTTCGCCACCGGGTGGGTTCGGTGTGTCACGGGTGTAGCCGGCCACGCGCAATGCGGCACGATTGAGCAGCGCGCGGTCGTACAGGTGGAGAACGAATACAGGGGTGTCCGGGGCCGCCTGGTTCAGCTCTTCGATAGTTGGCAGGCGTTTTTCGGCGAACTGGAATTCGTTCCAGCCACCAACTACACGCACCCACTGCGGAGTCGGGGTGCGTTCAGCCTGAGCCTTGAGCATGCGCAGACCATCGGCCAACGAGGGCACGCCTTCCCAGCGCAGTTCCAGGTTGTAGTTGAGGCCACCACGGATCAGGTGCAGGTGCGAGTCGTTTAACCCTGGAATGACCGTGCGCTTCTGCATGTCGATGACTTGAGTAACGCCAGTGCGCATGCCCATGATCTCGGCATCATTACCTACAGCGACGAATTTACCGCCCGCGATAGCCACGGCACTTGCCTTAGGCTTTTCATGATCGACAGTGTGAAAATTTCCGTTGAAGAGAATCAGGTCGACGTTCATAGGAGCTCCTTAAGGAAAAGGCTGGAAGCTACCGGTGACAAACCGGCAATCTCGTTTCGGAAAAAAATGCAATGGGCCAATTGAGACGGCGCGGGTTCAGGCATAACGGAGCACCCCAGCCAGCCGACTATTGAGGGCGAGACCACCAGGGCCCGTAATTAATACGCAGGTAAAAATGATGGTCAAAAGCCATCCAAACTGAGCCTGATCAATCGTCCACTCCGGATGAACCACCACCAAGGCGACCAGTAGCAAAAACAAAATTGGCAAACAAGCAAGCCGTGTTAGCACGCCTGCGATAATCAGAAATGGGCACAACACTTCGGCAAAAAGCGCCATACAGAGCGTTGTAGTTGCCCCCATGTGAAATGGGTCTTCGATCAGCTTCAACTGAGCGTTGAAATCGAAAAGCTTCGGTAACCCGTGAACACATAACAAAAAAACAGCACCGCTTACTCTGAGGAAGAGAAGCCCCAAATCCTGCAGACGATCATTAGAATTCGAGTACATGGTTACTCCCTGGAAACTGTTCGGAGCCACGACTTGATGTAGGCCTGCTCCGGATTCGATGTCCATAATGGAACGGAAAAAAAAATCCTTATTGAATAAACGTGCTGCCGTGAGTACGCATTCGTGAAGCGAGATGTACACATGGCGTAAATCTGAAAATAATGGGGCCATATGTGGTACAGACGGTCGCCGACATGCGCAAACGATGAAGGCACCTCATGCCATTCAAGTCCTAGTTCGGTATTCAGTCAGAGGATTGGCCGCGTTTCCTGCGACATGAATTCAAAGATGCGTGAGCGTAGCCAGCGCTCCGCTGGATCGTTGTCGTGCACTCTGCTCCAAACCATTGATAGCTCGGCAGGCTCGATATGAAAGGGGGGATCTTCCGCGCGCAAACCGCTGCCCTCGACGAGCGCAGATGCTGCATAGTCGGGAACGGTTGCGATCAAATCTGTTCCGACCAGTAGCGCTCGAAGAGTGCTGAACTGAGGTACTGCTACTACCACAGACCTCGTACGCCCAACCTTCGCAAGGTCGAGATCAATATTGCCGCTGAGATCGCCAGAAAAGGACACCATGGTGTGACCTCGTTCGCAGTATTCGTCGAGGGTCAGAGGGGTAGAACGCGTGTCCCCCCGAAGCACTTTAACTCCAATATCTCTCAGCTTTTTACGCGTAGCGTTCGCGGGCAGGTCAGTGGTGTAACTGATACCGACAGAGACTTCGTTAGACGTTAGAAGAGACGGTAATAACAGATAATTCGCCCGACGCACCACTACGATGATCCCCGGAGCTTCCTTTCGAAGGCGGGCCAGCAGTGGGGGAAACAATCCAAACTCCGCGTCGTCCGACAGACCAATTCGAAATGTAGCGCAGCTGGTTGATGGATCGAATTCTTTCGCCCGACTGACCGCATCAGAAATCGTATCTAACGCCGGCCTGAGCTCTTTCAATATGTCCAGCGCACGAGCAGTGGGCTCCATCGTGCGACCGTTGCGCAGGAGAAGCGGATCATCAAAGAGGTCGCGCAACCGCCCCAGTGCCGCGCTCACAGCTGGCTGCCCCATGAAGAGCCTTGCGGCGACCCGCGTGAGATTCCTTTCAAACATTAGCGCTTCAAAGATCACCAATAGGTTGAGATCGAGGCGGCGTAGGTCGTTCCGATTCATGAGTCGGCTCCGTCATCTGGAAGAGCCAGGATGGCTAAGAACCATAGATATATATGCGGCGATACGTCGTGCATTGAACGAATGTGCTTTCGACGAAGTAATCGACCAAATGCGTCAGGCAATAGGCTCCCCAGCAGAGAGGCCCACCAATCTAAAAAGCTTTCTCCTCGACGAGCATTGGAACACTGAAGCAACAGACTCGAATGTCCCGATTTCGGAATCAATGATTCTCAAAACAGGCTAATTGTTGGATGTCGTCACCGGTCGTAGATTGTGTTCCAAGCCGCCGCAACAGCTCATCCGCTGAACCGGCATATCCATTCCGGCCACCAACATCAATGCCTTGAGGAATCACTAAAATGTCTATTCGTGAACTGTTGAACCCGACCAACTCCGCACTGATTCTCATCGACCACCAGCCACAAATGGCCTTCGGCGTACAGTCAATTGATCGGCAGACGCTGAAGAACAACGCGATTGGTTTGGCCAAGTCCGCGAAAATCTTCAACGTCCCTACCATTTTCACATCAGTTGAAACGAAGAGTTTCAGTGGCTACATATGGCCAGAATTGCTCAACGTGTTCCCCGATCATCAGCCCATCGAACGCACCTCGATGAACTCTTGGGAGGACAAAAAACTGGTCGAAGCCGTCAAAGCGACGGGCCGTAAAAAACTCATCATTGCTGCACTATGGACTGAGGTCTGTCTGAACTTTCCAACGCTGGATGCGCTTGCTGAAGGCTACGAGGTGTACATCGTCACGGACGCCTCGGGCGGCACAACCAAAGAGGCACATGACATGTCGGTTCAGCGAATGATTCAAGCCGGCGCGGTGCCTGTTACCTGGCAGCAAGTGCTGCTCGAGTTTCAACGCGATTGGGCTCACAAGGACACTTACGAAGCTGTGATGGAGCTAGTACTCGAGCACAGCGGCGCGTACGGGATGGGCGTTGATTACGCTTACACGATGGTACACGGCGCACCTCAGCGAAAAGTGAGTTGACCCTGGCAGCGGGCACCTGATCGGTGCCCGCGTCCCCGCCTTCCGACCTTCATTTTTAGCCACAAACGGTACGGTTTATGATCAGCGTAAAAACCATCTTTACTGCAACATTCGTAGCTTTTGCTTTGGGTAGCTTAGGCGCGACACATAGCGTTTTTCCTGAGCACCCGACTCGCAGGTTTATGGACGGGCTGTGGGCTCCGAAAAACATGGTCAATAGCGCAAGCGTTCCGGTAATCCGTCCATAAGCGCACGTCTTAACTTCACATAGACCCGCGTCTGTATCCCTCATGTGGATGTGAGGCCTCGCTATCACACCGGCGGTCGGCTAAGCCAAGGATAACGCTCGACATCCGCACTCCCATAATCAGGGTCGAGATAGATAAAACACCTTGTGATCAGCCAGTCCCTGACCTCGAACACATCACACCAGTAACCTGCTCCCCATGTGGGATCGCCGGCCCTCCATTTCCCATCCACGTGCTCGCCATGGCTAACCCCTTCCACGACCACCGTATCTGAACCCGAAAATACCCAATTGAAATGTGCATAGTCGTGAGTGATCGAAACCAACCGCGCACCTAAATCGGCAAACATCTTGCCGATTTGTTCACGGCCAGTCGCAATCCCCCACTTTGGGAAATACACCTGAGCATCCGGTGCAAACAGCTCAAGAATGCTGCTGCCATCAGGTGCAGTACCACCGTTATCGAACGCACGAAAATACTGCAGGATTACTGACTTGCGTTGCTCGTCAGTCATGGTCATGTGGCTGAGCATTTCTTCTACCCCTTTTCGACAAGTCATTGGTAATCGCCAGTGCTGGCTGCGAACTGAAAACACCGAACAGTTGGAGCAACGGGTGGCCTATTTGACTTTCCCATCATGGCGCTCCCTGGACGCTGGTTCTGCCAAGCAGGAGTCTCATGCCGATGTCGTGAATATTCTTGTCGAAACGTGCTGACATTAGCCGGGCCCAGGTGCCCGAAGAATCCATATCCTTATCGAGTCCTGCTCCAACACATCGAACCATTCGGATGCGGTCATTGTCTTGCTACTAGCAGCATGAGATCACGGCGCTGGCCAAGACGCCGTGTATGCAGCCTTGAGTCGTAAACATCTGAAGCTGTTGTATGGAGAACCGAATGAATACTTCAGTCAAAATCACCATTGAAGATTGGAATGGCGATGGCGCTGTTCGCATCCCTGACGAAGCGTTGCAGGAAATGGGGGTCGACGTTGGCGATTCGCTCTATCTGGTTGAAGAGTTTATTGGCAATCGGCAATGCCTGATTTTGACGAAGGCTCCAAAGCTGCCGGATCCCATAGACGAGCTGGTGGAGCAACTCACTCACTCTACCCAGAGCTCTTCGTTGGAAGCGTCTGAAACCGCCTGCTGAAGGCCTTAACGACCGGAAGCGCCTGCGCTACACGTGGGCTGCTCCAACCAACTTTTCATCGACTCTTCAATTCGTGGCATCAGGACAAGCAGACCGCCAGTCTTGCTGATTTCTCAAACTCTGAACTTAGCTCCTCTGCATAACCTCTCCCGCTTACCATCAAGCGATGAAAGAGGCGGCACACCATGAGAGCTCTCACATATCACGGCACGCACAACGTAAAAGTCGACACGGTTCCCGATCCTGTCCTGGAGGACAGTGAAGACATCATTCTTCGCGTGACCGCCACTGCGATCTGCGGCTCAGACCTTCACCTGTATCGAGGAAAAATCCCCACAGTCGAACATGGCGATATTTTCGGCCATGAATTCATGGGTATCGTCGAGGAGACAGGATCCTCAGTGACTGCTGTCAAGCCTGGTGATCGCGTAGTGATCCCATTCGTTATCGCTTGCGGAAGCTGCTTTTTCTGTCAGATGGATTTGTTTGCTGCGTGCGAAACGACCAACACCGGTCGCGGCGCGATCATCAATAAAAAAGCGATTCCACCTGGCGCCGCGCTGTTTGGTTACAGCCATATGTATGGGGGCATACCGGGTGGACAGGCTGAGTATGTCCGGGTGCCTAAGGCCAATACAGGGCCGTTCAAAGTGCCGGGTACCCTGTCTGACGAAAAAGTCCTGTTCCTCTCCGATATTCTACCCACCGCTTTTCAGGCGGTGACCAATGCTGAAATTGGCAATGGTTCGAGTGTTGCCATTTATGGCGCAGGCCCCGTCGGCTTGTTGAGCGCCGCTTGCGCACGCATGCGCGGTGCAGAGCAGATCTTCATGGTCGATCACCACCCTTATCGCCTCGCTTATGCGCAGAAAACCTATGGCGTGATTCCAATTAATTTCGACGAGGACGACGACCCCGCCGACACGATCATTAGGCAGACCAAAGGCATGCGCGGCGTTGATGCTGTGATCGATGCGGTGGGCTTTGAAGCCAAAGGCAGCACCACAGAAACCGTGCTAGCTACGTTGAAGCTGGAGGGCAGTAGCGGCAAAGCACTACGCCAATGTATTGCAGCGGTTAGACGAGGCGGCGTTGTGAGCGTGCCCGGCGTCTATTCGGGGTTTATCCACGGATTCCTCTTCGGCGACGCCTTCGATAAGGGCCTGACCTTCAAGATGGGGCAAACTCACGTGCAGAAGTATTTGCCCGAACTCCTTGAGCACATCGAAACGGGTCGGCTCGCTCCCGAAGTCATCATCAGCCACCGGATGGCCCTGGAGCAAGCTGCAGAGGGCTACAGGATCTTTGACAAGAAGGAAGAGGACTGCAGGAAGGTCATTCTGACGCCGGGAAGCAATGAAACTCCTATTCCCGTGATCGATGAAAGCGTTGTTGTAACTAACTCCTGATCAATCTTGGGATACGGACAGCCTAAAAAAACCACGGCGCGAAAAATCTCGCTGCCGTGGTGTGAGGGCCAGTGCAACCGCATTTCATTAGCGGCTACTTCTTCAATGTCGCTGCTTGATTGCCTCCTTGCTCCGCAATCTTCGTCAGCTTTTCATCTGCGCCTTTTTCCTCGGCCAGAGTTGCCGCCAGAAGCGCCACTGCGTCATCCAGTTTGAGGTGCTTGGCCATCGCGATCAGCGTGCCGTAGCTGGCGATTTCGTAGTGCTCCACCTTTTGTGCCGCACCAATCAAACCGGCATCAAGCACGGCGCCTTTCTCTATTTCGTCCAGCAACTCCTTGGACTCTTCCACCAGCCCTTCCATGGCCACGCATTTCATCCTCTTGAGCTTCAATCCAGTCAACTCGACCAATTGATCAATTCGCTCGATTTGACCCTGAGTCTCTTCGAGGTGAGAGGTGAAGGCATCAGCCAGAAGCGGGTTGGTCGCCGCCCTGGCCAATCGAGGCAGCGCCTTGGTGATTTGCTTCTCGGCGCTATAGATGTCCGACAATTCGTGGATAAACAGGTCTTCAACAGTTTTTCTAGCCATCGGGTGCATTCCTTCTAGTCGAGTGGGCACTGTCCGAAAGAGGACATGTGCTGAGAGCGCGACAAGCCATTCACCGGCTGTACAAGAGGACTGACCCAGGCCCGGAGCTAGCTGTTCCAAGTTTCTCGCCATGGCGCCGACGAAGTGCATTCCGCGCTCAACCCAATGCCGTATCGAGGAACATCATCACCCCAAAACCGAGCATTAATCCCATCGTTGCCGGCGTCTCATGGCCATTGCGATGGGTCTCGGGAATCACTTCATGCGATACGACAAAGATCATTGCACCGGCAGCAAGACCGAGAGCCAGGGGATAGCCCAGCGCGAAGCTGGTCGAGATGCCCAAGCCCACAACCGCGCCCAGTGGTTCCATGAGGCCTGAACCAATTGCGATTAACGCCGCACGCCATGCGCAAAGACCAGTGACACGCAATGCCAACGCAACGGCTAAACCTTCGGGAATGTCCTGGATGGCGATTGCGGTGGTGAGGGGTAAGCCGACCTTCATGTCGCCGCTCGCAAAACTCACCCCGATAGCCATACCTTCTGGGAGGTTGTGCAGCGTAATAGCCAGGACAAACAGCCAGACCCGATTAATACGTTGTGCCTGAGGCCCTCGTCGACCACTTTTCTCGTGCTCGTGAGGAATGAATCGATCTAGCCCCACCATCAATGCTGTGCCCAGACCCAGCCCTGCAATCACTATGCAGGCTGCGAGAAATTGATTGCCGCAAAGCTCCCGTGCCGCCTCAATCCCGGGAAGTATGAGTGAGAAAGAGCTGGCAGCAAGCATCATCCCGGCTGCGAAACCCAGCATGATGTCTTGCGTACGGGCGGCAATTTCGCGCATCGCAATCGCCAGGACTGCCCCTAGTGCGGTTGCACCAAAGCCGGACAGCCCACCCACCACCGCCAAATGCAGATTGCTTCTGTTCGCACCGGTAAGTGCACCGTAACCGCTGATCAGCAATAGGACGCCAACGACCGCTAGAAGCAGCCAGAAGACCAGTCCGCCCCAGCCGGTTCGGATTAACCATTGATGGCGGCTACGTGGCTGGGCGTTCAAGTGAGTGGACGGCTCCGACATTGAACCTCCTTATTTTTGTGCCACAGGTTTTTCAACGAAGGAATTCAAAACTCTCTGGAGGCGCGCTGAGCCTCTCGCTCGTAAGAAACACAGGTGGTGTGAAACAATTTTCCGAAGTCTTGCTCTTTACGCGGCTGTTGTCTGGTCAACATTGCATTACCCTCTGGTTGGTAAACAGAAATGAAACCGCACGCTCGAAAGCGTGCGGTTGCTGACTTACGGCTGAGGTTCACCTTGAGCTCCGGCGCCTAGATCGGCCCCGGTGACAGGGTTGCTGTCAGGGTCGGACATTGTCCTGGCCTTCATGTCCATCAGCAGTGCTTCGTCCTCGGCACTGAGCTCGACGCTCGCCAATCCGTCGCCACCATCCACTGCGGGTGCTGGCTCTTCTACAAACTCCCAATCATCACCCTGATTCCATGGCCCACGTGTGCTTCCTTCACCTTGGGACATGTTGAAGTAGACATTGGTGAACTCAGGCATGCCAGGCAGCTTGCCTTGTGGGAAATTTGGCTGGATCGAATGCAAGGCCTTTTCAAACGAGAGCTGATGGGCAATCTCTCGTGTCATCAGAAACCCGAGCGCCTCCTTCACTCCAGGATCATCGGTAACATTCATCAGGCGTTCGTAGACAATCTTCGCTCGGGCCTCTGCAGCGATATTGGAGCGCATGTCTGCTGTCGGTTCGCCAATCGTGTCAACGTAAGCCGCCGACCACGGTACCCCTGCAGAGTTGGTGAGTGGTGCGCCGGCCCCATAGAGCAAACTGGTGATATGGGAGTCGTTGCCGGCGCCGTTGATCGCGCGGTAGAGCTCCCCCTCTTCTTCAACGCCTTCTGCCAATTGGCCTTTGGCGCCCTTGTTGAGCATCACGATGATTGAACCCACAATTTCGAGATGGCTGAGCTCTTCAGTGGCTATGTCCATCAGCAGGTCTTTCCTACCTGGATCATCCTCTGCCAAAGCTTGAGTGAAGTAGCGAGAAGCTGCAGCTAGCTCTCCTTGGGCGCCTCCGAATTGCTCGAGCAAAAGGTTTGCTAGACCAGGATTGGGCTGGGCTACTCGCACGGTGTATTGAAGTCTTTTGTTGTGTAAGAACATGACATTCTCCTCAGGCGAATCTGGGTTGCGATTCATCCGACAGAAAATCGAATGCCAACCCATATTCATCTGAAGGGAGCGCGCTTCGGTTAATTTCAAAAAGCTTCGCCGCTGACGACAGACGGGCAATTCTTAACCTTTGCTGTGCTCCGGGGACGTTGGGCCCTGCTTGACGCCGCGCGGTCCTGCAATTCCCCACACGATCAATCCAATCACCGGAAACACGATGAGCGCAATGGCCCATCCCGCCTTCACTCCAACTGTTTTTTCACTCCGGAACACGCTCACAATTGCCCAAAGGTCGACGAGCAAAATGATGACCGCCACCGCAATCGAGAAGTAACTCATAGCTTCTGACATGATCCAACCCTCCTGAGACTGGTATCCGTTAGGGTCAACGCGCGGTCGAGTGTTCAAAGTAATATGTCGAAGTCGGAAAAGGGTATTCGTCCGTCAACTCTCCCGTGGAATCACCGAAATCTTGCCGTTGCGCTCAATGATCGCAAACTTGATCTCTTCCAGCTTTTCAATGCCTTGGCTGGATCGCGCCGCCTCCATCACATCAGCCTCCACCAAACGTGCATGGCGTAGGCGCCCGTGCAAGAGTTTGCCGTTCTCGACAATGATCGTCGGCTCACCATCGATCAGGCGTGAAACCCATCCCGAACGCTGTTTGAGCAGCGAAAGGCCAACGTCTACGGCTATTAGCGTGACAATCACCAGCATCGAATTGGTCAGCGAAAAATCGTCGCCCAATAAGGCTTGCTGAGTCGCCTCGCCGATGATCATCAACAGCACAAAATCAAAGGTCGTCAGCTCAGCCAATGAACGTCTTCCGGCGATCTTGAACAGCACCATGAGCGCCACATACATCGCCGCCGCACGTAATACTGAATCCATAAATCACCTACGGAAAAATGAACTGGGTAAGTTTTACGTCGCTCACACCAGGAACGACTACGCTGCTGCGAAACAGTCCTAGCCCATCACCGCGCAATGTCAGGAAAAGACTGGCTTGGCCTTCGGCATCGGTCTGCACCCACAACCGCATGCCTTTTGCGGAACTCCGAGAGCGTGCCGGCTCAGGCTGCAAAGTCTCGATGCTGAAGCCATCGAGAAGCTCTCCACCCAATTCCAGTTCAACCGTAGAGTCTGGCTTTGCGTTCAGGCTGATTTTCATGGAGTTGGTAGAGCCATTGCGATGGAACATCTCGTATTCCACTTGCAGAGTGCCGTCATTACTGTGCAACTCCCTAGAGCTCAGCACTCCCCGGGAGAACAACCCTGCCAGCCCCAAAACCATCAGCAGAACCAGCGCATACCAACCGATTCGCTCGAAGCGCCATACCTTGACCTGATACTCCATGTCTTCCTTGATAGGATATTCGCGGCTTTTCAGATCCGGATGATTGGAATCTTCATTCATCAGCTTGGCCCGGTTCAGAGCGCATCACACGCCGGTGGAAATGAGGAATCTGACGCAGGGCATACTCCGTTGCCTGCCTCTGAACCTGGCAGCGAGTACCGACAAAATGCTGCTCGATACTGAACACTTCTTTTGCACCTTTAGATTGAAACGCCCAGGCGAAGCAGATGGTACCGGCGGGGATACCGTCGACATCTTCAGGCCCAAGGATGCCCGTGGTGGCGACAGCAACAGTGGCGGTGCTGTCTTGCAGCGCCCCCAGGGCCATCTCCCGGGCCACCTCAACGCTCGTAAGATTGAAAGTGGCGATGGTGTACGGGCTGACATGCAGCAAACGCTGTTTGGCCTGGGGCGAATACACCACATAACCGCTCTCAATAAACTCACCGCCGCCCTCTACTTCAGACAGCCACGTCACGATCTTGCCGGCAGTACAGGACTCTGCCGTCGTGAGCAGCAGCGAGTGCTCGCGCAGGTAATCAATGGTCTCTTGGGCGATGGCCATCTTCGATTTCCTCCAGCCTGCTCTTGGGGCAGCCGTGATAATCGCCACCTGCAACAGCCTTCAGATAAGCCCGATCAGCTTCCATCCGTAGATCTCGCCATTCGCTCCAGGTAACCATCTTCAAGCGATCCATCTCATCGGTCTGACGCACCAGTTCCTCGTGGTAGGCATCGGGGCAATCCATCCGCAGCACTCTGTTTTCGAGCGCACAATGCCATGCATCCAAGGCACGTAGCCGCTGCTCTTGGAATGGCGTAAGCAAATCTCTGAAGACATTCATTTTTGCTAGCCCGGACGAGATGTTTACCGGTGGAGTCGATGGCTGATGAATAGGTTCAGAGCATTTGACTTATGGCTTCCTCCGCCCGGTAAGCCAGCGGAGCCGGGACTTAACAATCGAAGAAAATTCGTGCGACTAGCCCATGAAATAGAATTTGTAAAAAAGAATTTCAAAGACTCACTGAGGTCAATCAGTTATCCACAACAAGAGTCTGCAACCATGAAATTCGCACGCTTCTGCCAATCGCTTTCCAACTGGGCCGGCAGTTCAAAAACCTTCCTCCTCGCTATCGTACTGATCGCTGTGTGGGCCATGACTGGGCCATATTTCCACTACAACGACACCCTGGCAACTGATCATCAACACTTCTACAACGATCATCACCTTCCTCATGATGTTCCTGATTCAAAACACTCAAAACCGAGATAACGACATACTGCATCTGAAAATCGATGAGCTGATTCGAGCCACCAAAGATGCACAAGATGCCACGTTGGCCCTGGAGAAACTGGGCTCACGAGAGCTGAGAAAACTTCGGGAGCATTACAGCTCGTTGGGTGAGACTGATCAGATCAACGTCGATATCACCGGTATTCCAGAAAGTGTCCCAAAGGCATCAGAGCAATGAACCCCGTCACGCCAGATGGTCGCTACTTCGTTGTTGAAGGAAAGCTATGGCGATGCACAAATCCATCGTTGCCAGATGCTTTGCGTCAGAGGCTGGTGAATGACCTGATGAGCGCGCGGCGAGAAGTGAAGCTGGCAAAAGCGTCTGACGATGGTCAGCAAATATCGAACGCTCGAGAGAAGGTTCAGGTGGCAAAAGTCGCGCTCGGGGAGCGCGGCCCGGTCTGGTGGAACGATGGAAGCCCAGACGACAACCGGCACCAGGTCTCAAATACCCCCTACGCAGACTGGTACCGATCATTGGGGAGGTAAAATCTGAAAGGGAAACTCCAGAATCTGAGCTCATTCATGGATTCGTACGGGGTTTCTGGTGCGATAGCTTTCTGCGCCGAAGGTATCAGCTAGCAGACCGGAATGCGGTGAGGTTTTTCTTGAAGCCTCGGGCATTCATTCCTAGAAGAATGCACTCAAGCACAATCAGCGCATAGGCGTCGGCGTTGAGCCCCCACACCACCCAGAGAACGTTGCTAAGGATAAATCCCCAAAAAGCGATCATCCGTCTATAGGCCCGCTGCGAACCAATAAACCAGGCAGACGCTACTGTTACCACCATGGCTGGCCATTGCACCCAATCGATGTATTCCACACCCACCTCCAGAGTCAAAGGGATAGGCCAGTACTCACATGTGGATCAAGGACAGGCATCTTCAGGGACTCACCGAGACTGGACAAATACTCACCGAATCCACTGCGACACTTGTAATCCTTCCGAGCACTGGTAATAACGGGATTTTTCGCAGTCCAGATGATGTGAGCACCGATTCTGCTGAGGTCAGCGACCAGGCCGACGTCTTCGTGCGCAGTGAGGTGCTGAAAGCCACCCGCTTTGAGATAGGCCTCAGCACTCAGACCTAGATTGGCACCGTGGATATGTCTATGGTCTTCGATGAACTCGTAGCGCTCCATGTACTTCAAGCGTACCAACTCGCCATGGTCAGCCCAGCTGTCCACCTCGACGGTTCCACAGACTGCATCTGCTTTGAACTCGATCTGACGTGCCAACCAATCGCGTGGCACCACAGTGTCGGCATCAGTGAATGCTAGCCAGTTTGCACCGGCTGCCAGCACGAGATCTGCACCCGTAGCTCTAGCCTTGCCCACGTTCTGATAACAAACATCGAGCCTAAATACACCATGCGCTTCAACGATCTTATCGGTCTGGTCAGAGCAGTCATCTAGAACGACAACTATCCGTATTTCCTGGTCGGCCAATGAAGGGTGCGCGGCGGCTAGCAACACAGATGAAAGACAAGCAGCAATCTGGTTTTCCTCGTTATGGGCAGGTATCACGACACCGATCATAAATGTTAGCTCCTGGCTGCCAGTCTCTTAGGCTCCAGCAGTCGACCTCCAATTGGGCCAGGAGGTTTAAAATTTAGGTGTGTGGGGGGCCGATCCTTTCCGTGAACGTTTTTTTAGCGACTCATGCGCTTGTGTGACTTGAATCATCAAATGGCTGCACAGAAAACACAGAAAGCAGAAATGGGCATAGACTCGACGTCCGATTGACCGATGTCGGTATGCTTTGGCCCGGCTAAGGAACAAAAAGTGATAGCGAAGTGGGCAGGTTTTCTGCCAATTGAAGGTCACATAGTCATCGTTGAGGACGACCACACCCTGCGGTCACTGATGGGAGAGATCGTCTCGGAGATTGGCGCTGAGGCAGTCTCGTTCGTGACGGCGGACGACGCGCTGACTCATCTTTTACAAACACCAGATAAATGTCGCCTGGTGATTGCAGATCATGGCGTCCCCGGCCAGGTTCAAGGCATCGAATTTATAGAGATGGTAAACAGTCGCTGGCCCACCATCGCGTCTATATTGACCTCAGGCTACGAAATAGAGCCTGAAACGGTACCCAGAGGCACTATTTACCTGCACAAGCCCTGGTCGCTCGATGAGCTGATGGTAGCCATAGCGACGTCACTACAACCTGGAACACCAGTTTACAAAGGCTGATCAGCCTCAAGACCACGCTTACGGCTTTGTAATTCATGGGTGGTCAACGGAGGATTGGAAAGCAGAACAAGGGCGCTATCAATCTCGTCGGCAGCTCCGTGCTTCTGCTCGGGATCTGCCCACTTCCAGTAGTGATTTGCCATAAGGCCGCCGACAGCTTCGGCACACAGCACATCACTGCTGACGCCCATTCTTGTGGCTGAAGCGATGACAGCAAGCAGCGCTTGTTCAAGCTGCTGGGTTCTATCGGCGTGCACGAGTGCGCATCTCCATAAAATCGATGGAGCATTATGATCCGATGTCAGTTTGACATCAAAGAGTGCTTTGTAAATCCAGACCACCGGATGGCTATTACTTTTAAGCACGACGCTCGTGAGACTCAAAAGTGCTTTTGCGTACAGACATCTCGGCGCGCAGCTCACCAATGAGACTGGCAATCGCGCGGCTAGACGTGAGGGTCGTGGTCGTAATACCCGTCACCAGTAGCTCGACACTGCCCGTTGATGGGTCGGTGACCTTAATCATCAGTGAACCATCCGGATTCAGCGTGCATGCGCAGGCCAGTGGCAGGAATCCGCACTCAATAATATGTCGGAGCTCGAGGGCCGAAATCATATCGCTCGTCCTGGTTTCACAGTCTATTAAGTGTTGCCCATCAGGAACTGTCGTCAAGGCGCACAAAATGGATAATTCGACAAAGCATTTCAGACGCCACCGGACAGGCCGATGCGCGATATCCGCAGTTCCTAGCAGCAGCATTCCCTTGAGCGTCTAAAACGCCGCTGCCCAGTGCATTGTGATCGCTGCTTGCCTAGTTAAATGAGCTCGCCAGCCAGAATACGTACCGCTCAGAAAAACGTTGGAATTTTTCCTTTTCACACCACTCATTTGGCTATGAGCGTAAGGAGGAACTCATGAGCCAAACAGATATTTTTGTAATTGATTACAAGCTCCATGGGCAACCAAAGTCATTCATCATTCGTGCTAAAACGATGCACAACGTAGACGCATGGCACTGGGCGAGCTGCGACGCTGGAATAGCACCCATTCCAAAACCTGGCAGGCCCCCACTGAAGGTCATTTCAAAACCGCAGGCCGAGCGTTACGGCGTTACTGAGGTGAGATGGCGCGAGACCGCCGCGTTAGTTTGGGAAGAAGCTTAGGTATTCCAGCGTTACCTCCAAACTTTCCAGCCGGCGCTATCAATCAAGAGAAACAAATGCGCCACGCTAACGGACGCGCGGAGGCAAACTGGTTTCCCGCGAGCGCTATGAAAAAACTCGAGCAGAGGAAGTTGGAACCACACCGAGGGCATCAACGCGAGAGCGGAGCATAGTAGTCTCCAAGGAGCCTTCAGATTTCGTCCAGCGCTTACGGGCGTCCTATAATCGACCCCGCTAGCCAAGGGAGGTAATTCCATGTAGCCTTCCGCGCACTTGCTAGCATGGGACTTACGGTTTTCACCTCAACCGCAGCTTCCTCAACCCACTTTGTGGGAGAGCAAATTCTCTTTTGTTTCCCAGCCCGCTTTCCATTGCGGGCTTTTTTTTGGGTAAAAGAAAAAGAATCAACACAATGGAATCTGTTGCGCATCGCTTCACGCAAGGCTCGATTGTAGACGAGCCGACAATGCGCGGAGGGTTTACATACGTGACCAGGGAAGTCTTCCACCGAGAGAAGGTGGAGTTTGATGCGTTCTCCAGGCCCTAACCCTTGGTTTCTTGCGGATCCGCCGAGCGAGGAAATGTCCTTTCCTCCTGAATCGTCCCATCCTCTTTATGAATCTTCAGCGAAGCCGTTTTCCCTTGGAGAAATTCGGACGCTATGGCAGTGATCTCCGCCTTCGTAACAGCGGTTTTAGAAGCCCGCTGAGCGCCCTCTTTCGTCAAAGCCCAAAGCTTGTCTGATTTAGTGATGTGGTAATTATCCATCTGACCTCCTTACCCCCAATACGCCTGGCCTTACCGTCACCATTTGAGCGGTGATGGCGATTTCGTAACGTTACTCATAGAACCTAGATCGACTGGCCATCGTCCTCGATGTCTTCCTCTGCCTCTAGTGCGTCTGTGTCGTCAGCATCATTCAAAGGCGGCGATGTCGGCTTGTTCGGATCATTGATGAAAGGAACACCACTAGGCCCTTGCTCTTCTAGTCCTTCGGTTTTCGGCTGCATTTGAGATCCTCCAGTAATTACATTTGGAGGGCTGCATCGGGCGGTTGTTCATTCTTGTTTGAGCGGAGGTTGATCGGGTAGAGGGCATACTTTTCGTCACGACACACCGATAGTGGCTCTGGGACAGCCTTGTGGAGAGCTGACAAGACGCTCACCATTCTCATACGGTTCGTTGAAGCGGCACACATGGACAAACAGCTCTTGGGCTACTCGATTGTTTTAACAATCATCTGGGCTTCAGCGGTGTTCTCGGTCATGTATTGGATGTCGTAGTGAAGGTAAAGGAGCGGGTCAACATTCAGCTTGCGCGGGAAGGGTAGGCAGTAGCGAAGCGGAGGAACTTATCCTCCGCAGAGCAAGCGCTACAAGAGCGCCTACGAAATCACCGGCTGCCCACCTGGTGCTGTCACAGGTCTTCATGCAAGACCCATCCGACACCTTCATGTGCTCGCACGGTTCACAGCTACTAGCGAACTCAGTTTGTCGTCATGGTTGAACCGGGCGCAGGGCCTTCGCTAAACGTGTAATTGATAACCACATCATTGCGGATCAGAACGTCTAGGGTTTTCTGAGTGCCAGTAGATGTCACCTTCATCGTGACCACATAGCTTTGTGCATGGGCCGAGCCATTGGTGTAGGTGTAAATCCATTTCTCGTCAGTCTCGCTCACTGCACTTTTAGCAAAAGGCTCGCCGAACAACGCTACCACCTCGCTGGTAGTCGTCTTCCCCTTCTGTATTTGGGCGACGCTCGCAGAGGAGAAGTCTCTGCCAACTGTGTAATTGGAGGTGGCACAGCCGGTGAGTGCGAAGCACATGCATGCCGCTAAAAAGAATTGGTTCATGACCATCCTTGGAATGAGAAAAAGAAGCCTAATGTTGATGAAACCAAAGTGCCATCATATGCTAGCTGCAAGCTGCGGCTTCCCTCGAACGTTTTTTCCTCTGGATTGGGCGCTAGGGATCCTCGACTTAACAGCTGGATAAAAGACTATACCCAGATGATGGGCCGGTATAGCTCAAGCTCGCTCAACGGCGCCGTAACGAAATGCGCACCGCGCCGAGGGGACGAGACGGATGTTGGCAGTGTTGGAGGGTGGCTACATGATTCTTCGGATGACTTTGGCTAGTTTGTAGGGTTCATGAGAAACCACCGTTAGCCGAAAGCAATCCTGAGGTGCAAGAAGAGTTCCTATCTTGAGCCAAACTGCCTAGTGCCGGCACTCCCAGCGTTACCCAAAAAAGTGCAACGAACCAGTATCGTCCTTCGCGACGGAGGTTCTCAATGCTCGCCATTTTCCAGGGCTGATCCCAAGTGTTTTAGCAAAGGCCCTGGTAAAGTGAGACTGATCCGCGAATCCGCACGCCAAGGCTACTTCAGCTATCGCCTGATCTGTGTACGTGAGCAGCTTTGCAGCTTGGAGCAATTTTGCCCGTCTAATCCAGTCGCGTGGGCTGCAACCCGTGCTATTTCTGAATGCGCGCGAAAAATGACTTCGTGATAGATGGCACGCCTGCGCAACCGCTGAAATCAGCACTCCCGAACTCATGTTTTGTATCATGTAAAGTTGTGCCTTTTTTGTCTGCAAAGCGCTTAAACAGCCGCCTTCCTTTTCCTTATCCAGGACTGCGTCAATCACCCTCACATTACGATCTGATTGATCTGTTGCGTTAGGTGGTTCAGACGTGTTGTGAACTACACACTCTTCATTCTTGCGTGAATAAGGCATGCGAGTACTCCCTGTCCCAGAAAATTTGTCACCGTGTTCGTGACAAAAAGTGAGTTTATCGACTACCCTTCCAAGTCGTTGAGAGAGGCTGGATGACCTCTCTCATCGACTACCGTTCGGTTATCAGCTCGCTGGCTTACCCCAACCACCACCAAGTGCTTTGTAGAGGTCGACCGACGCAATCCTGGCTGCCAATTGATCAACCACTAACGCTTGTTGCGCCGAGAAAAGCGTGCGTTGAGCGTCCAACAGCGTCAGCGAGCTGTCGATACCCGTCTGGTATCGACTCTCCGCCAGCCGGTAGTATTCGGCGCTTGCATCCACCAGTTGCTGCTGCGATTCAACTTGCTGACGGTAGGTTTGAGTGGCGGCCAACCCGTCACTCACTTCCTTGAAGGCAACCTGAATGACACCTTCATAGCGGGCCACATTGATGTCCTTCCCGATTTTGGCGACGTCCAAACTTGCCTTCAGGCTACCGGCGTTAAAGATTGGGAGACTGATAACGGGAGCGAAACTCCAAGCGCCAGATCCTGCGCTGAACAAGTTCGAAAGCTCGTCACTGGAGGTTCCTCCGCCAGCCGTCAAGCTTACCCTCGGGAAGAACGCCGCCCGGGCCGCACCGATGTTGGCATTCGCAGCTTTGAGCCGGTGCTCTGCCTCCAGAATGTCTGGACGGTGAGTTAACAAGTCAGAAGGAAGACCTACAGGAATTTCTGCCATGAGTGGATGGTTCCACTCAGCTGCAGGCAGATCAGAAGGCAAGCTCTCACCCACCAGTGTCACCAGCAGGTTGTAATCCTGTGCTACCTGCCGCAAATACTGCTGATACTTACCTTGAGCCTCTCGCAGCAACGTCTCTGTCTGACGAACCGCTAAAGCCGTGGCCGTCCCAACCTGGGCGCTGCTTTGCGTGAGTTGATAACTGCGTTGATAGGTGTTCACAGTATCAGCCGTAATGTGCAGCAATTGCTGATCTGCCTTCCAAGTCAGCCATGCGTTTGCGACGCTTGCGACAAGACTGAGTCGGACGGAAGATTGCGCCTGCTCCGTAGCCAGATACTCCTGCAACGCTTCCTCGCTGAGGCTCTGTATCCTGCCAAAAAAGTCCAGCTCGTAACTCATGTTGAGCCCCACCGAATACTGCCCATCCACGCTGGCTTGGTCAGTAGGCGACAGGTCTGCAGGTACACGCCGCCGGGAGCCATTGGCATCCGCTGTCACCACAGGTAAAAGGTCTGCTTTGCGAATTCGGTACTTAGCCTGGTAGGCAGCGACGTTCAACGTAGCCACACGCAGGTCGCGGTTGTTTTGTAAGGCGGCCTGGATCAGCCGTTGTAATGCTGGATCATCGAAGAAAGTTCTCCACTGAAGATCTGCCGCATTCTGTTTTTCGGTGGCTGTGGCCCCTGGATACATCGAGGCGACGGGCAACGAAGGTTGTTCGTAAGCTGGGATCATGGAACAGCCACCCAACAGGAATCCCGCGAGCATCAAAGAAGCGATTCGAGTATTCATACTGCTGCCTCCTGATTTACTTCTACAACTTCAGAGCGGTTGGCCTTACGACCGAAGAAGGAAGATACGGCCACATAAAACAACGGCACCCAGAAGATCGCTAGAACGGTGGCAGTCAACATCCCGCCAATAACACCCGTACCAATTGCGTGCTGGCTGCCCGATCCCGCACCGTGGGATATAGCGAGCGGGATTACGCCAAGAATAAAGGCCATGGAGGTCATGACGATGGGGCGTAGGCGTTGGCGTGCGGCATGAATGGCAGCGTCGGCGTAGCTCATTCCTTCGGCATGCAAAGCTTTGGCGAATTCAACAATCAGAATCGCATTCTTCGCGGACAAGCCTACTGTGGTGAGCAGCCCTACCTGGAAGAAGACGTCGTTGGAAAGACCACGTAGCAGTGTCGCCAGGAGCGCACCAATTACCCCCAGTGGAACCACAAGCATCACAGCCAGAGGGATCGACCAGCTCTCATACAGCGCAGCTAAACAGAGGAACACAATCAAAATGGAGAGCGCGTACATAGCCGGTGCTTGGGAGCCGGACAACTGCTCTTCATAAGAGAGCCCTGTCCAGGAGTAACCGATGCCCGGAGGCAACTGGCTAGCAATGGATGCAACCTCTGCCATGGCCTCGCCGGTGCTATAGCCGGGAGCTGGGACACCCAGAATCTCTTCAGCGGGCACACCGTTGTAACGAGCCAGCTTGGGCGAGCCATATACCCATTTGCCAGATGCGAACGCCGAGAATGGAACCATCTTTCCGGCATCGTTTCGCACGAACCACTTATCCAGATCTTCCGGAGCCATGCGCGCGCTGGCCTCACCTTGCACGAAGACCTTTTTAACGCGGCCTCGATCAATGAAGTCGTTCACATAGTTGCCGCCGAATGCCACCGACAGCGTCGTATTGATGTTTGTCTGGGTGACGCCTTGAGCGCGAGCTCGCTGGTCGTCGATGAGCAGCTGGTACTGGGGCTCATCGCTGAGGCCGTTCAACCGAACAGCTGACAGCACTTTGCTTTGCGAGGCCAACTGCAAGAATTGCTTACGCGCCTCGACCAGTGCCTCGTGGCCCAGACCCGACTGATCTTGCAGGAAAACGTCGAAGCCCGAAGCATTACCCAACTCACGTACGGCAGGTGGAACGATGGCGAAAACCATCGCATCTCTCATTGTTTTGAAATGGGCTTGTGCACGCTTGGCCACCTCATCTGCGGTATCGGCCAGTCCCCGCTCCTCCCAAGGTTTAAGCAAGACAAAAGACAGGCCCGAGCTCTGACCTCGGCCAGCGAAGTTAAACCCATTAACAGTAAATACTGCGTCTACAGCGTTCCCTTCACCGCCCTGCTCATGGCTTGCCAGCAGATATTCTCTCACTTGGTCGAGCACTTGCTGAGTGCGAGCAGCAGTGGATCCGGCGGGCGTTTGAATTTGCGTGAAAATGACGCCCTGATCTTCCTCAGGTAGGAAGGCTGTGGGGATTTTGCTGAACAGGAAAACCATACCAACCGAAATCAGGAGATAGGCCAGAAATGCCGGGGTTTTGTGGCGCAACAGGGCAGCCACGCCATGCTCATAGCGAGCCGCGCCTCGTTCAAAGCCGTTGTTGAATGCTCGGAAAAACCGAAGATGCGCCAGCCCATGACCAGCACGATGAGGCTTCAGCAAAGTTGCGCAGAGAGCCGGAGTGAACACCAAAGCGGTCAGAACAGAGAGCGCCATGGCCGACACGATGGTGATCGAGAATTGACGGTAGATCACACCGGTCGAGCCATCGAAGAAAGCCATAGGCAGCATGACTGCCGAGAGCACCATTGCAATACCTACCAAGGCTCCCTGAATTTGCTCCATCGATTTGCGTGTGGCGTCTTTAGGCGATAACCCCTCGTCGTGCATGACCCGCTCGACGTTCTCCACCACCACAATCGCATCGTCCACCAAAAGCCCGATTGCCAACACCATGCCGAACATCGTCAAGGTATTGATCGTAAAACCTGCGGCAGCCAGCACACCAAATGTGCCCAGTAGAACCACTGGCACAGTGAGCGTGGTGATGATCGTTGCGCGGATGTTCTGGAGAAACAGCAGCATGACGAAGAACACCAGAACAACGGCCTCTCCTAGGGTATGAAACACGCCCAGGATGGAGTCGCGAACAACCGGTGTTGTGTCGTAGGGGTAGACCACCTTCATGCCGTGGGGGAAAAACGGCTCCAGGTGATCCAGGGTTTGACGAATCGCACGAGTGGTATCAAGTGCGTTTGCGCCGGGCGCGAGGCGGATGCCAATGCCGGAAGCAGGCTTACCGTTAAATTGAGCATCGACACTGTAGTTTTCCCCACCGAGCGTGATATTTGCAACATCGCTCAGGACTACGTGCGAGCCATCTTCGTTGACCTTGAGAAGGATATCGTTGAACTCATCCGCCGTTTGCAGGCGAGTCTTGCCAATGATCGTTGCATTAAGCTGCTGATCTGGCAGCGCGGGCAAACCGCCGAGTTGGCCCGATGACACCTGGACGTTCTGTGCCTGGATGGCAGCCTTCACATCGACGGGCGTCAGTTGATAGTTGTTCAGCTTGGCTGGATCAAGCCAGATCCGCATCGCATATTGGGCGCCGAAGACTTGGAAGTCGCCAACTCCAGGAGTTCGTGAGAGTGGATCCTGCATGTTGGAAACCACGTAGTTCGCGAGGTCTTCCCGGGACATGCTGCCATCCTCGGAAACCACACCTACGACGATCAGGTAGTTCTTGACGGCCTTAGTGACGCGGATACCCTGCTGTTGCACTTCTTGGGGTAGGAGTGGTGTAGCCAGGTTCAGCTTGTTCTGCACCTGCACCTGGGCAATATCGGGATTGGTGCCTTGGTTGAAGGTCACCGTAATCGTCATCGTCCCGTCAGAGTTACTTTCGGAGCTGACGTAGCGAAGGCTATCAATACCGTTGAGCTGCTGCTCGATGACCTGAACGACAGTATCCTGAACGGTCTGAGCTGATGCACCTGGATAGGTAACCTGGATCGAAATTGCTGGAGGAGCAATATCTGGGTACTGATTAACGGGGAGTTTCAGAATAGATAACCCCCCGGCGATCATGACGATGAGTGCAATTACCCAAGCAAAAATGGGACGGTCAATGAAGAACTTGGACATGGCTCAGTTCCCCTTAGCGACGGTGCTGGATGCTTCAGCTGAGATGTTGGAAGCCACCTGAGTCGTGACCTTCATGCCCGGCTTTACAAACTGAAGTCCCTCGGTCACGAGCTGATCACCAGGATTGAGTCCCTTCTCGACCAGCCACTTGTTATCGACAGTACGAGTCGCAACCAACACGCGCTGTTCGACGACGCTATCGGAGTTGATGACCAGAGCACTTGGAGTGCCCTTGAGGTCGCGTGTTATGCCCTGCTGAGGGGCGAGAATGGCGCCGGTCTTAACTCCGCTTTGCAACTGGGCGCGTACGAACATACCCGGTAGCAGCACGTGATCTGGGTTAGGGAATACCGCACGCAGCGTCACGGAACCGGTGGAGGGGTCTACTGAAACTTCGGAAAACTCAAGCCGTCCTTGTGCCGGATACACGCTTCCGTTTTCGAGGGTAAGATTGACGGTGGCAGCGCTTCCACTCGACGCTTGCAGCCTGCCCTTGCTGAAGTCTTCACGCTGCTTAAGCAAAGCGGAAGACGATTCAGTGATATCTATATAGATCGGGTCGAGCTGCTGGATCGTAGCAAGAGCGTCACTCTGACCTTTGTTTACCAACGCGCCCTCTGTGACTGCTGATCTACCGATGCGACCGCTGATAGGGGACTGGACGTGGGTATAGCGCAAATTGATTTGAGCACTTTTCAGGTCAGCGTCGGCGGCCAAAGCTTTAGATTGAGCATCGTCGAACTCCTGACGACTGACAGCTTGTTGAGCAACCAACTGCCGATACCGACTGACCAGCGAGCGTGCTTGCGATGAAATGGCCTGGGCATGCTCGAGAGTCGCCTCGTAAGGGGCCGGGTCGATGCTGTAGAGCGCCTGGCCCTCCTTCACATCGGTGCCTTCCTTGAATAGACGACGCTGAATGATGCCGTCTACCTGAGGGCGAACCTCGGCGACACGGTAAGGTGCAGTCCGACCAGGCAACTCAGTCTTAATTACATAGTCCTGCGGCTGAACTGTAATAACACCGACTACCGGAGGAGCAGGCGCCGGGGCGTTTTCTTCAGACTTACAGCCGGCCAGAAATACCGCGAGTGCGATAGCTGAAAGTGCTGTGGGAATTACCCGATTGAGTCTCATGTTTAAAACTCCTAATTTTTTCCAGGCAGCAGCCTGCCCGTCCGGAGAATTCCCGGTGGTCATTAATCGAAGGATTCAGGTTTAACGCTGACTGGCAGCGATGATTGAGTGGTGTTCTACGTGGCTTAGCAACTGCCCGGTTGCCATCACTTTAAGCAACTATGAGCAGATTGATAATTGGAGCTCAGCGCTCAACGATGTTGCGTGTCACGCAACGGCCAGCGGAACTCACGGCCCTACTCGGCGCCGCTGCAGTGGAGGACGCGGACGCCATCAAAAGGCGCTCGAGAATAGAGGGAGGCTGGGCGCCCGAGACGATTGACTCACCTATTCGGATGCAGGGAGTCAGATTGTGAGACCAGTGCGCCACCGCATACTCGCGCTTAAGCAATTCATCGGCTACGGCGCTATCACTAGACAAAGCCTGCATGGTGATGTCAGAGGACGCACTCTGCAGTAGCTCTGCCATCACATGGGGATCACCAACGTCACGTCCATCACGGAAGATGGCACCGTAGATTGCTTCGAACAACGCCGGGGCATGTCGATGCTCCTTGGTAAGGACGAGCATCGCGATCCAAGGGTCAGGGATCGTTTCGACATTCAAAGAGTCAAGCGCGAGACCTAGGCTGGACGCCTCTGCGATGAGTCGCTTCTCATAAATCGTTGCCTGACTCCCGAAACGAAGCTGCTGGTAGGTACCGAAGTGGTTTCCTACCGCCTTCCTCGACAATGAAGTCCGGCAAGGTAGGTAGGTGATCAGATCAGTGACTCCGGCCTTGCGCATGGCTAGCTGTAATCGACGCTCCGCAACCCAACCCCAAGGATCAAGAAAGTCAAAGACCAGCGATATTTCGTTCTTCATTTCGGCTCTGCCTATTAATGTGTATAAGCAGGCTAAATCAGTTCAAAAAAAGCCAGTAGCCACACTCCACGCAAGACAGCTTTGCGAGCAGGCTCATCTATTACTCAAGAGCTCCTGAAGAAACTCGACAAAGACCTTGATGCGAGAGGAACCCCGATGGTTGGGTAAAAACATGACATTGATGCTTGCATTGGCATTCCCAGGATTGACCTGAAAGTCCGGTAAAACACGAGTCAGCTTCCCCTCTCGGACATCGTCCATTACCAGCCAGTCCGCAAGCAGAGTCAGACCCTGGTCATCCAGTGCTGCTTCTCTCAAAATATCCGCGTTATTACTCTGCAACCGGCCTGTCACAGCTACTGAGAAGAGTTCCTCACCCTTCCGGAATTGCCAATTCTGCTGGGCGCTTCCGTAGTCGAATTTCAAACATGGATGTTCAAGCAGGTCGTGCGGAGTCAACGGTAGACGTGCCTGTACCAAATAGCTTGGACTACCGACGATCCATCGCTCGAACTGCCCCACCGGCTTGCAAACAATATCGTCGCTGGACACTGCGGTTCCTAACCGCACTGACACATCCACACGCTCCTTGGAAAGATCGATAATTTCATCGCTCAGACTCAAGCTCACATCAAGCTCTGGGTATGTCGCAAGAAAGCGACCTATATGCGGCGCAATCACTCTGCGCCCAAATTCTACCGGGACACTGATACGCAGGCGGCCACGAGCCTCACCCCCTCTGTCGCTGACAAGACTGTCTGCATTGGCCACTGCTTCCAAAATCGCCACTGCACGCTCAAAGTAAGTTGCGCCAGCGTCTGTCGGAATGTTGTGACGGGTGCTGCGGCTCAGAAGGACGGCGCCCAGATCCGCCTCCAGCGCAGCAACCTGGCGAGTGACTGAAGATGTCGCGATACCAAGCTTGCGCGCGGCAGCTGAATATCCGCCACACCTAACCGTCTCAACAAACATGTTCAGTGCTAATAATTTGTCCATGGCTCACGAATTCACAGGGATGACGAAAAATAGTCGAAATTGATCGGCTTTTAGCTCAAAAGTCGGGCGCCCCGCTTGTAAGAATGTGCTCATTTCACTGAATGAGCACCCGATGCAGGTGAAGAGCACCGATCCACAAACCACATCGAGTGTTGCTCTAAATCTGTAGAACAGCATTCAGGCCTCACAACAATTTGAGTTTGAAGGCGCTGGGTGCACGATCTCACGTGCACCGGCCAAAGCTAATATACAGATAATGAAATAAACGGTCGGATCACTACCCTTCCCGCCACCGCATCTCATGCCAGCGACTGAGATTTCGCGCCTGCAGCGTCACTACCTCCCGACAAACCCTCGACATCTCCGAACGCCTGAATAGCCACATATGAAAAATATGAGGGACGCCGCTTCCTCTCAAATGGCAGATACCTCGTACCCCTGGCTACCCCCATATCGGCGCCTCGACCGTTCAGCGTCATGCAGTGTTGCGTACGAAGCAACGCTACTTTGCGCGCTTGATGGATACAGATCCTAGAGCCCGGCCCGTAAGGTTCACGAACTCCGAGAGTGCCTCATCAGGGGTGACGAGCAACGAAGGCTCGTTCAGGCAGAGAGGGTCATTCTTCGTAAACGACTTCAACGGCGTAAGCCACATCAGTTGTTCAAGCACGCTCGAACTGAGCAACCCACTGCAACAAGGTTATTCGCAGACTGACTGCGGTTTACGCCAACAATGAACGGTACGGTTATGAAAGCAAAAAAAGTGTGGCTGACATTGCTGGGGCTCGGAATCTTCGCAGGCGCGTGCGTGCTCGTTTGGATGTGGCGCCCCGCAATCGCGCCCATCGCGTCGGTGGAAAAGTTCGACCGTGCTCAGATAGTGCGAGGGGCCAAGGTCGTTGAGGCCGGTGACTGCGCGGTATGTCACACCCCGCCTGGTGGAAAATATCTGGCAGGAGGCCTGCCCCTGGTTACTCCGTTCGGCACCTTGTACTCCACTAACATCACTCCAGATATGGAGACAGGTATTGGTAACTGGTCATATCCCGCGTTCAGACGCGCAATGCGCGAGGGCATCGCTAGAGACGGCCACTATCTCTACCCGGCATTTCCTTACGTTCATTACCGCCGGATGACAGACGGCGATATCAACGACGCCTATGCATACCTAATGAGCGGGCCGCCTGTTCACTCACCCTCAAAGCAGAATCAAATGTCCTTTCCTATGAACATCAGGCCGCTGGTGTTCTTTTGGAATCTACTATTTCTTCATGGCGACCCCATCGCCGCAAAGCCTGGGCAGTCAGAGGCATGGAATCGAGGGCGGTACCTGGTTGAAGGTGCAGGACACTGCGCGGCCTGCCATTCGCCTCTCAACCCTCTCGGCGCTGAAAAATCTGGGGAACGGATGGCTGGTGGCGTCGTTGATGGGTGGCATGCACCCACGCTCTTAGGAATGGCTGAGGGTGAAAATCCCTGGACGAAGGATCAACTCGTTAGCTATCTACGCGCAGAAGTTGTAGTGGGTCATGGCACCCCAGCCGGCCCAATGCGACCAGTCAGTCTCGGCTTGGCGAAAATGGAAGTAAGCGAGGTCGACTCGATTGCAGAATATCTTCTAAGCCTTCAGGGCGCCCCTGTTGTTCCCTCTCCGGAAAAGGGTGAACCGATCAGCGCAGCCTATAAAAAAATGGGAGCAGATCTCTTTCAAGGCTCATGTGCGGGCTGCCACGGTGACGCAGCACCTATGCGACAAATCGATGGACGGCCTGCTCTGGCGCAGACCTCGGCGCTAACCGCCGACACTTCGCGCAATTTCATCAAAACAGTTTTGGAGGGTGTACCACCCGCTCCCGGCGCGCCAGGCCCAACCATGCCGGCCTTCGCCAACAGCCTTAACAATCAACAGCTGACTGTTTTGGCTATCTACCTGCGTGATCAATACAAACCAGGCCATGCATGGACAGACCTTTCATCCACTCTCCAAGAATTGCGCCCGGAGGCGAAATGACTAGCACGACTCTCAACGTCAATGGATCACTTCACCAGTTGGAGCTTGATCCCGATATGCCATTGCTCTACGCCCTGCGCAATCACCTGAATCTAAACGGTGCGAAGTATGGTTGCGGTTTGGGCCAATGCGGTGCCTGCACAGTGTTGATTGATGACAAGCCGGTTTTTTCGTGCCTCACACCCTGCTCAAGTCTTGAGTCCAAAACAATCCGTACAGTCGAAAGCCTTGGCTCGGCAGAGCGACCAGGGAAGCTGCAGCAGGCATTCATCGACAAGCAGGCAGCACAATGTGGTTACTGCATTGCTGGGATGCTTATGCGCGCGCAATCGCTGCTTGAGCGAGATCCTCACCCTGACGAAACGACAATTCGTGAACATATGGCAACCAACCTTTGCCGGTGTGGCACCCACCTGCGGATCATTGAAGCGATCAAACACGTAGCAGGAGCCAGTCATGGGCAATGAGTTTGATGTGAGTCGCCGCGCATTCCTGCGTGGTGGAGCATTGGTAGTAACTTTTTCACTACTGCCCATCGGACGAGTGTTGGCTGATACCGAGGTCGACACGCTTGGGACTGTCGTTCTCGCGCCGGACTTACCAGGCAGCCTTCGTACTAACCCTTACCTGGATGCGTGGGTTCAAATCGATGCCAATGGAATCACCGTGTATACCGGCAAGGTTGAGCTAGGCACAGGGGTCAAAACCGCGCTACTTCAAATTGCAGCGGAGCGTCTCGGAGTTACTCCTTCCGCCATTAACTTCCTGACTGCTGATACTGCGCTTACCCCTAATGAGGGCTACACCGCCGGCAGCCACACCATGTTCGACAGCGGCACCGCGCTGTTCAATGCCGCCGCACAAGTTCGACAATTGCTGATGGAGTCAGCCGCCCACCAGTGGGGAGCAGATCTCAATTCACTAACAACCAACAACGGTGTCATCGAAAGTGCGTCTGGCCAGCGCATGACCTACGTACAAGCGGTACAAGGTGTCGATCTGCATCGCTATGCAAAGGCCGACCCTATCCTGACGCCTCCCTCGGACTACAAGCTTATCGGCCACTCAGTGCAGCGCTTGGACATACCGGCGAAGGTCAGCGGAGGTGCCGCATTCGTACAGGATATGCGCCTCCCAGAAATGCTGCATGCACGCGTAATTCGTCCGCCACGGCCTAACGGCACCCTCGAAAGTTTCGACGCACAGTCGATCAAATCCCTTCCAGGCGTCGTTCAGGTTATCCAGGATGGGAATTATCTGGCAGTTGTGGCACGAGACGAGTGGCAAGCGATCAAGGCAATGCGCGATGGCTACGCGCTAAGCCGCTGGAGCGGCGGGGACGTGATTCCTGACGCCCAACACATTCACCAACTGCTCACTCGGCTACCGGCGACCCGATTCCCGATCAGCCATGAAGGCAAGCCTACACTACCATCCGGCCCCACCTTCAAGGCGAAAGTCACTAAGCAATACCTGATGCATGGCTCGATTGGCCCCTCGTGCGCAGTCGCTTGGTTCAAGGATGGAATTCTCACCGTTTGGACTCATAGCCAAGGCGTCTACCCACTACGAACGGGCATAGCGCAAATGGTAGGACTGCCTCCAGAACGCGTTCGGTGCATTCATGCGGAAGGCTCTGGTTGTTATGGCCATAACGGGGCTGATGATGCGGCGGCAGACGCCGCGTTGATCGCAATGCGAGTCCCGGGTAAGCCCATTCGAGTACAGTGGATGCGAGAGCAGGAGAACCTCTGGGAACCCTACAGCTCGGCGATGGTTACTGAGGTTCAAGCCAGTTTGGATGCAAAGGGGAAGCTTCAAAACTGGAACTACGAGCTGTGGACGACGCCGCATAACGAACGGATCGTTAACGCCGGACGCCTGATTGCGGCGCGATTAATTGCACGCCCTTTCAAATCCGCACCGTCGATCCCAATCGCACAGCCAGAAGGTGATGGCGACCGCAACGCAGTACCCCTGTACACAGTCGCGTCCACCAACATCGATATGAACTTCGTTACCGTGATGCCCTTTCGCACATCGGCCATGCGGTCGCTGGGTGCCCATATCAATATTTTTGCCATTGAGGCCTGCATCGACGAACTCGCTGCAAAGGCTGGAACCGACCCTGTCGAGTTCCGCTTGGCCCATCTTGCAGATCCACGAGCCAAGGCCGTTATCAAGCAAGCAAGAGATGCTTTCGGATGGCCAAACAAAACCAACCGACCCGGGGCAGGTGTGGGTTTCGCGTTCGCCAGATACAAAAACATCATGGGTTATTGCGCGATAGCGGTCGAGCTGACCGTCCACCCTCAGACAGGCGAGGTCGAGATCGACCGCGTGGTGACAGCTGTCGATGTGGGTCAGATCGTTAACCCTGATGGTCTCCTGAATCAAGTCCAAGGCGGAATTATTCAATCCGCGAGTTGGACGCTGTATGAAGCCGTGGACTACGACGCGAACGGTGTGCGCAGCTACGACTGGAGCGGGTATCCAATTCTCAGGTTCCCGCAGCTCCCATCAAAGGTGGAGGCGCATTTGATCGACCAGCCCGGGCAACCGTTCCTGGGAGCTGCGGAGATCGTTCAAGGGCCAATGGCCGGCGCTATTGGCAATGCCTTGGCCAACGCAACTGGGCAACGTCGCCTCAAGTTGCCTCTGACTCGATCATCGAGCGTAGCCCATGGATAAGGTGACCAGCCCTGAATTGTCCTACTTGGTGCATGGAGGATCAGATGCAACATTTGGACGTGATCGTTCTTGAGCATGCCTTGAAATGGGCTCGAGAAGACCGTGATGTGTGGCTATGCACGGTGCTGTCCACTTTTGGCTCAGCACCAAGGTCACCAGGAGCGATGTTGGTCGCTACTGAAGACATGCAATTTCAGGGCTCGTTGTCTGGGGGCTGTGTTGAGGAGGAATTTCTCCGAGGCATTGGGGAAGGGAAATTCCGAAGTCCTGCTCAATACCTCACTTACGGTAAAAGCAGCGAGGAGCGGGAACGGCTACAGCTTCCCTGTGGAGGAGCACTTGAACTCCTGGTTGAGCACCGTACACCTTGCGGGAAATGGATTGCGCACCTTGAAGATTTACTCGGTGCGCTGAAAGGACAACAGAGGTTGACCCGTGAAGTAGAGTTAGATCAAGGCGATTTCTCAATGGCTCATGCAACCGTCGGGGGTCAGGCGGTCACATATAATCCAACGCGCGCGGCCATTTCGATTGGCCCTGCAATGCGCCTAGTATTGGCCGGCCTATCGCCGGTGGCGCAGATCTGCGGCCAATTCGCGAAGACGTTAGGATTCGAGGTCATTGCTTGTGATCCTCGCGAAGAGGTGCAGCACCTCAAAATCGGTGGCGTCGAGGTTCTTCCGGTATTGCCATCCATGTACATCGCTAAGTACGGATGCCACGCGGCCACTGCCGTTGTAGCTCTAACTCACGATCCCAAGATCGACGATCTCGCCCTCATGGAAGCGATCAATACCGATGCTTTCTACATTGGAGCTATGGGATCTCAGCGCACATCATCCGCACGCGCCGAGCGCTTAATCCGTATCGGTGGTTTGGATAACGATCAAGTGAACAGACTGCATATGCCCATAGGTTTGGACATCGGGAGCCGCACTCCCGCAGAAATTGCCCTGTCAGTCCTTGCCGACGTACTGCGGGTTTACCACGGCAAATCACGACAAGAGCTCTGATGCTCCTGAAGCCCGTCAACGTGCCGGGCAGCTATTTTCGCCAATCCACCATCACGGCATGGTGAGAGGATGTCCACGTCTCAACGTAGCCTCAAAGCACCAAGAGACAGCCCCTCACTTTCGCATGACATTTCTACTGCGTCCGGCAAAGTCTCCAACCCAGTTCGTCCCAGTCTCAGGACTGCTAAACCAGCTGGCGTATCCCTACGTCAAAATGAATGTACGGCACAGTCGGTCAATTGCTTTTCCCCTCCCTTGAAGCCCGCTTTTTTCCTCGAGCACCGCATGCAAATAGGTGCACAGTGCGAATGGACACGACCGGTTAACTGGAATGTAAAGGTGCGAACATCCGAACATATACGCAGGTAACGCGTGATGCGAGGAAGTACAGCGCCCACCGCGAGGTCGGCGCCGGGAGGGCACATCAAGTCAACTTCACACCCATAGTGATCTTGGCGGTGAAAACTTTTACATCGCCCTCATCAAAAATGTCGACAGACACAACTTTGTCTCCTGCCGTTGCCCAGTCAACAGTGCTGCCATCTGCGATAGCTCGGATGTTGGTTTTTGCCTTCGCCAGATACTCCACGACCATACCCTTAGGAATCCATTTCGCACCTGGCGGGACAGACGCGTCAGTCATCATGCCTCCTGCTAGCTCCGCAGCGTTGCAGAGCGCAATGGCGTGTACGGATGCCAAGTGGTTTGTGATTTCTTTTCGAAACGGCACCGTCACGGCAGCATACGTTGACCTCAACTCAGTGATTTCCGGGCCAATCGTACTGAAGTAAGGCGCCATCTGGCACACCATGTTGGTGAATGCAGAAGAACCTACGCTGTTGAACATGCTGAGAGCCTGACTCATGACACACCCCTTGAGTGGAAACAGAATATTATTCGGTTACAGAACATTATTCTGTAAAAATGAGCATGTCAACTGACTTCCTAGCTGACGGTTGACGCCGTATCATTCGATTTTTGAGCATAAGTAATGCACGCAACAGATCTCCTAGATCGCGTCTTTCCCGGCAGGCGTGCTGATCTTAAGCGCGCCATCCTTCGCCAAGCCCTGCATTCGTTCAACGTCGAAGGCATCGATTCCACTACGATTGAGGGTATTCGATCTGAATGCGGTGCGAGCGTGGGAGCCGTTTACCACCACTTCAAAAGTAAGGAGGGGTTGGTGGCCGCGTTGTTCTACGCAGCCCTGGATGATCAGGAAAGTCTTAGGGACGAATACTTGAACAACGCGGTATCAGTGGAAGGGGGCATTAGGGCGCTTGTTTACAGCTACGTCGACTGGGTCGATGACCAACCCGAATGGGCACGCTTCGTTCTGCAAGCACGTTCCTCCGTGGCCACCGGGCCCTTCAAGGAAGATCTGGCGGCGCGAAACAAACAGAGGAATAAAAATCTGCTCGTCCGGATGAGTAATCTCGGCGCAGATGAACTCCTTTCCCATATCCCTGCGGAGCTTCTGCCTTCGCTGATAATCGGGCAGTCCGAGAGTTATTCAAGAGCTTGGCTTTCAAAACGGGTAGAGAAAAGCCCCAGGGACTATCGAGAACACCTCGGTAACGCAGCTTGGGCATCCATCAAGAAACCTGGCGCATAAGCTATCCCTGTCACCTGCGCGGACAATCAGACGGTTACTGACCTCTCCCCCACTTTACGCAACGCAAAAAAATGGGCGCTTGTTCAGCGCCCATTGATCACACGTGACCCAGAGATCACTCGATTGGCTCTGTACACGCGACTGAACGACTCAATCTCCCAGTCGCTTCAGGATGTCGCCTTTGAACCTTTCAGCAGGCTTGCCTAGATAATGGCCGAAATGGAACAGCTCGTATTCGCCATCAACCTCAAGAAAGAAAGCGGGTACTCCACGAGCACTTAATCTCTCCATCAACGTGCGACTTTGCTCCAAGTGCTCTCCAAGGGCGGTCTGCGACACCTCATCAAAGGCCAACATGAACTCTTGAGTGTCGTAGCCTTGCTCTTCTGCAACCTGCGCGATGGTCTGCGGCGTCGCGATGGGTCGTCCTTCAATGTAATACGCCCTCTGAAGTCGTTTGAGCATTTCCAAGCCGCGACCATCGAGTTTCTCGGCGGTAAGCATGGCCCCTATCGGAGGCGAGGAGTCGAGCAAGACGTCCTGACTCTCCAGAACGCCCTTGACGTAAGCCTCTGCAAAAACTTGGTGACTATACGCAGTGATACGTTCCTCATGAGGACGCACGAAGTCACGCCATTCAGGCGAAACGAGCTTGCTGTTCTCTCCGGAAAGCATGCCAATCCCATGGACTTGGATATCAATCTGGTCGATTTGCCCCGCAGCCGTGATCAAAGGCGACGCGCCGTAGCACCAGCCGCAAAATGGGTCATACAAATAATGCAACGTCACCTTACTCATTACGCAGCTCCCGAAAATTCACCGATACCCATGATGCGATTCCCCATATCAACTCCCCAGTCGCTCATCCGTGCGCCATCGTCCATCTGCGTCCGCTGCCAGCGCCGCAACCCCTCGTCGATTGGTGTGTTTTCAGTCAGCGCTTTTGCAAGGGCTACTGCATTAGCGGCGGCCTTGGCGGTACTACCAGCCGTATGAGGACGCGGTATGAAAGCGGCATCACCGACTAGAAGCACCCTGTTGAACACCATCTGTGAAACTTTTAGATCCATGATCGACTGGACGAAAATCTCTTGGGTCTGGCGAATCAGCTGACGGAATGCGGGATTCGTGTGTTCTTCGGCAAATTTTCGGAATGCAGTCTCTTGCTCTTCACTTAGAGCTCCTGGAGGGACGGAATGATCTCGTCGACGCCCTTCCTTGTCGGTCAAAATGGCATCAAGCACTGGCCCTTTAGATGCCTTGCGATACCACAGCCAATTGAATCGACGCTCTCCGACTTCAGTGGCACCATCAGTTCCTGGAACCATGTACTCGAGCATCAGCGATCCAGGATTCTGCTGAAACACAAAATCTTCATAAATTCGATTTTTAGCTTCATCGAGCAGATCTCTTTCATCGACCAACCCCCGCCACACGACATAGCCTGAGTAGGTAGGTCGAGAGTCTGGCGATACCAACTGACGAACAGTTGAACCTCCGCCATCCGCCCCAACCAGAATGTCGCCAGTCGCTGTAGTCCCGTCTTCGAACAAGGCTACGACTCCATCCTCATCCTGTTTTAGGTCGACGAGCTTCTTCCCCCGGTGATAGTGTTCATCGGGCAATGCAGCGAGTAAGTGACTGTAAAGAGTGCTCCAGGAGGTTTGCGTTTGGGGAGCAACTTGCTTGTGGCGTACTGCACCGTCGTTGGACAGGTAGATACGATTCTTTGACCGTACTCCTAATGCATGAGAGGTCGGAATCTCCGAGAACCTGAATGCATTTACCACCTCCGGTTGAAGCACAATCCCACCACCGCGACTGTCCAAAGCCGTAGGGGAACGCTCAAAGACATCCACCTGCCAACCTATCGTGCGCAAAGCGTTTGCGACGAAGAGCCCTCCCAATGACCCACCGATGATTAACGCCTTACGTACATTGCGTTCATCCATTTCGCACCTCCTAAGCTGTCTGCTAGTGCGTTCGAATACATCCCGAACGCCGATGCATCCAAGGTACGAGGCAGGGGCTTTTCAGAGAATACAGCGGTTGTGCAATACGACGTTGCGTTCTACGCAACTGTACGGGCCAGCCGGGATGCTCCCAATTTATCCAGCTGTTTATCAGGCGAGAGAATTTCCAGGATGAATGAGATGAACGCATTCACTCGGTGTGAGCCGCGATGATTGGGCAGATAAAGCGCGGAAATGGCATTACTGGCGCTATCGGGATTGACGTCATGAGTGGGGAATAAAGCAGTCAACTGACCAGCCGTAACGTCCTCACCAACGAGCCAATCCGGTAAAAGCGCTACCCCCCTACCCGCTAACGCCACATCTCTCAAGACCTCAGCGTTATTGCTTTTGAACGGCCCCGTTACTGCAACTTTCGTGAGCGTCTCACCGTCCCTAAAGCTCCAGAATTGTTGGGAAGCGCCATAGTTGAAACGCAAGCAGGAGTGCTGCTGCAAATCTTCCGGATTGACTGGAGAACCATGCTTGCTCAAATAGCCTGGACTGGCCACGACACACCTGCGAAAGGATCCCAAAACGCGACATACAACGCCATCCATGTCACCTGGTGAGCCCAACCGAATCGACAGGTCAACACGGTCGGCGAACATGTCCACGATTGAGTCTGTCAGGGTGATATCCAGCTCGAGCTTCGGAAAACGCGACATGAAGCTATCGAGATGGGTTGCAATCATTCGTCTACCGAAGGCTGCTGGAACAGATATGCGTAGTGGGCCGCTCGGCTCGTCTGTGGAATCCATAATCGAGGCGTCTGCTTCGTCCACATACTCTAAAATTTTACGAGCTTTCACATAGTAAGCCATGCCCGCGTCCGATACGGAGACCTGGCGAGTTGAGCGATTCAACAGAACAGTTTCCAGATCCGCCTCCAGAGAGTCGACCATTCTGGTCACACTCGATGTGGCAACACCGAGACTTCGCGCAGCTGCAGAAAAGCCATTTGCATCCACGGTTGCAACGAACATTTTCAGCGCGAGTAGCTTATCCAATAGTCGATCCTCGAGAACTGTTTGAAGCGGGCTTTCAATGGTCTGGTGTAGATCGCCGCGTTCACTCTTCACTGCCAAAGCTTGCGTCCGGTTGCCTCCATAGGTGGCTTCACCGGACGCACTCGGGTGAACGCATTTTGCGAAGAACGCAAAAGAGCGTTGCTGAGTGGACGGATACATCGGTTGCGCCAGGAGGCTTAGGGTAGAGGCCTGATTTGACCTCACCCCTTCCGCCAATTACTAAGAGAGTTACCTATGAAGCTGTTCACGCCTATCAAAGTCGGTCGCCATACTCTGAAGCATCGAATTGCAATGGCTCCGCTCACTCGTTCCCGCGCCGGACAGCCTGGAAATGTCCCGACAGCTTTGAATGCTGAATACTACCGTCAACGTGCGGGGGCTGCGCTGATCGTTACCGAAGCTTCTCAAATTTCTCAGCAAGGTCAAGGTTACGCCTGGACTCCTGGCATTTACACAGAAGAGCAGATTGCAGGCTGGAAAACGGTGAGCGACTCGGTTCACAACGAGGGCGGAACGATCTTCCTTCAATTGTGGCACGTAGGCCGGATTTCCCATCAAAGCTTTCAACCCAATGGTGGACTCCCAGTCGGCCCCAGCGCAGTGGCAGTGCCCGATGGAAAGACGTTCATCGTCGATGAAGACGGTAACGGAACATGGGGCGCCGTCCCTGTTCCTCAAGCGCTGACAATTGAGGGCATCCAATCGATCATTCTGGACTACCGAGCGGCTGCACGAAATGCCATCTTGGCGGGCATGGACGGCGTTGAAATTCACGCCGGCAACGGCTATCTGCTAGACCAGTTCATCGACTCCAACAGTAATCAACGTGATGATCTGTACGGCGGCAGCATCGAGAACCGCGCCCGTTTTCTACTCGAAGTGACGAAGGCGGTCATCGAAGAAGTGGGATCTGACCGAGTGTCGGTGCGGCTCACCCCCATGGGACGTTTCATGGGTATGGGCGACGCTACTCCCGAGGACACATTTGGCTACATCGCCAAACAGCTCAACACGATGAACCTCGCCTATCTGCACTTGGTTGAACCAGCGATAGTCGGAATCACACGTGACGAAAACTATGACCCGCGTTGGGATGCCATTATCAAGCACCTTCGCACGCAATTCACCGGCGTCTTGATGCTTGCTGGTGGGTATGAAGCGGACACTGCCGAACAAGCACTGTCCAGCGGGCGCGGAGACATCATTGCGTTTGGTCGCAAATTCATTGCCAACCCCGACCTGCCCGACCGCATCAAAGCTAATTCCGAATTGAACCAAGCCGACGCGACGAGTTTTTTCGGTGGCACTGAAACTGGCTACACCGATTATCCAGTCATGCAGTGAAGAAGGCTCCACGACGAAGGTGGGTCAGGGATTGGATGGTAAAGACCGAGCACTATGCCTATCGCCTGACACCGCCTACCTAACCAGGACGTCCTGACGGATTACTTGGTTAGAGTCCGTTCGTGCAAGTGACTTCTTGGTTAGCCTCCAGCCATTTCGTATGATGAGCAACCTAAGTTTGGGATGCTTGGCGTGAAACCATCATCAAAAAATGCTTCAACCAATCCGCCCGTACCATCCGGCGTCACCCAGAATCTAAGCGATGCTGTAAGTCAGCTTTCTTGGGACGACTTGCGAATCATCAAAACCCTAAGCGAATGCGGCAACCGAGGCGCGACTGCAAAGAGGTTAGGAATAAATGTATCCACCGTATCGCGTCGTGTGGTTCAAGTAGAAAAGGCCTTAGGGGTCGCTTTATTTGATCATCGTCGCTCTGGGTACACGCTGACGCCCGAAGGCGTTGAGTTACGGGCGCTCGCCGAACGCGTAGAGCTTGATATCGTCAGCGTCACACGTCGAGTCTCTCGTGCAGGTCAAGGGCCACTTGGAAAGTTGCGGATCACTACCAGTGACTCCCTACTTCTGTATTTCCTCACGCCGATCATTGCGGACTTCAAGGCAATCAATGAAGGGATTGCCATCGAGGTTCTGGTTGGCAACGAGACCTTAAGTCTCGCCCGCGATGAATCTGACGTAGCGGTGAGAGCGACCAAAAAACCATCTGAAAGTCTCGTCGGGCGCAAACTCGCTTCGATTGCCTGGGCACCATACGGTAGCGTCAAACAAGCGACCAATACACCGTTCGCTGATGGTAAGCCGTGGGTGTCCTATTCCGCAGGATTATGCGGACTAAAGGCCAAAAACTACGTCGAGGACAGAGTCAGCGCCGACTGTATTTCTTATCGTACCGACTCAGTTGCAGCGGCGAGCGTCGCCATTACGGCAGGTCTTGGTTACGGGTTTCTTCCCTGCATGCTAGGTGACATCACGCCTGGGCTAACACGTGTCGGCCCAGTGGTACGCGAACTACAAGATGAACTCTGGCTGCTTACGCACCAAGACATTCGAAAGTCATGGAGAGTCAAAGCATTCATGACATTTTGCGCAGCCGCCGTAGCTCATCAAAAACCTTTGATCGAAGGGCGTTTGGATCTCCCGGTTACATAGACCGTAACCGGGAGCGGTTCTTACTCAGCACCAGATCCAATCACAGCCTTGCAAACGATTTCAATCAACTGCGAGCGCTGGGCCAACCTGGACACACCGATGATATTGCTCGCGCACTGAGGCCGCTCAGTGCGATATGCGGCTTTGCGTACATCACCTACCACGGCAAATGCCGCATCCACATCCAATACATAGAGCGTTTCCTCGACGACATCATCAAGGGTTGCTCCGTAGAGCGCGAGCAACTTGGCGATGTTGTCGTAAGAGGCGCGCATCTGCTCTCCTATCGACGAAAAATCGCTGGGTTTTCTCTCGTTATCTGAGGGCGCAGGAGCAACAAGATTGCCGTTTTCATCGTGATTAAACTGGCCCGAGATGTAGATTTGATTTCCGACCTTTCTGGCCTGCAGATAGCCATAGCTTTCCTCCCATGAAACTCCCCAGTAAGCGGTGTTCTCACCGTATGGTTGTGAAGCAGCCATTGCTTTCTCCTCGAAAATGACGAGTCGAACGAGGTCGACTCGAGTGTCTGAAGGCAAAGGCTAGCATCGCGAACGCTTCCGAAAGTGGGCAATTTTGCGCCTGTAATCGCGCAAAACTGCCTCCCCGCGACGAAGCGACATCCGTTAGATTTCACCCATCGACTGACTGCCGGATTGAGCAACTCAACCGGCCACTGGGAAAAGGAATCAGGATGAACAGGGAAAAAAGCGCGTTGTCATTTGAGGATTTGGCTAAAAAGACCGGACAACTGAAACCCTGGCAGATCCATCGCGCCAAACAGTTGATGCTCAATAACTTGGACGGGGATATCTCAGTGGAAGCTATCGCACAGGCCTGTGCGCTGTCGCGCAGCCACTTCACCCGCCAGTTCAAGAGAAGTACTCTTCTCTCACCCAAAGAGTGGATGCGAGAGCAGCGGATTCTGCGGGGCAAGCAGCTACTTCAAACCTCTAGAATGCTCCTCGCAGACATTGCGCTAGAGTGTGGCTTCTCTGATCAGTCTCACTTCTGCCGAACGTTCATTCGAGCCGAAGGTATTACTCCAGGCACCTGGAAACAGAACACTTATTTGCCTACGCTGTGACTTGACGAAACTGAGTCAAGGAGATCGACCATGAGTATCAAACCTGGCCCCAAAAGAACGAACGACGACGGCACTCCAGACAAACGGCAGAGAGTCACGCCAGAAAAGCAGAAGGATCATCCCCGCCTGAAGCCTCATAAGCACAAAAAGGGTGAGTAAGCCCAGAGCCCGTTCCCGATACGGACTATTCAATTTTCTGCCGATTGCTTTCAAAAAACCGCGATATACAGCGTTCAAGACTCTAGACGACGCAGGCGATCATAGTATTGCCCGTCCAGCGAGTGCGAAAGCTTCACGAGATGATGAGACGGCGCAGATCGAGCATGTAACGCCCACGTGGCAATCTCAAGCAACGGCTATTTGGTAATGCGCTGTTCTCGTCCCTTTAGCTCGGGAAACGCGAGCAGAAACGGCGTTGGCGGTGACCGCGTAAACCTGGGGCGGCAATGAATGTCTTCGCGTGCGCAGGAAGGTGATGGAATTGATGAGCTGAAAATCTTTTCTCAGCTGAAAACCAAACGCCCCCGAAGAAGTAGGGGCGTCCATTGGTGGCCTTGCCAGTGCGTTTTCACGCAGTCTGCATCGGGATGACCAGCCACAAGCAATTGGCCGTGAGGCCCTATCAATCATCTCCCCAGGGATCGAATTTGACTCCGTACCTAGTGCGTAAAGCGCGATTGCGCTCAATCCTACTGATCCACGGATCGTAGTCCTCAGGCAACGCGGCGAGCCTAGCGCTGATGATCAGTTGCACTGCTACGTCACGCAGTAACCTACTGGTCAGCTCGAGGTATTCGCCACGCGTAACCACACCATAAGTGGCGTGATTTTCTTTTACGTAGAGGTCGGTCAATCCCACCCGAAGATGGCCGTATTTTTCTACGTCGTCGGGGTAGACGTCCTCAAGGCTAAGGTGCCCCATATCGAACTCCAAGTTTCAAAGCCGCCATCGAAAGCCTGCGCCATCATTGAAGTCGTTCCTTCGCGACAGCGCCTACGTAAACCAGCCAACAGCAGGCCATTAAGTGTGCGCGTGATAACCTCGGTACAGATATCACTGTTCTGAGAACCCGCTTTGAACACACCTGACGCACGTGCCGATTTAAATACCCTGATCAGCGCCCCAAAGTTTTCGGACGACCCAGTCGGGCAACACCAAAAGAAACGGTGGCGACTGCTAGCCGAAGACATTTATCAAAGCACGACAATTGAGGCACTGCTCAAAGCTAGAGGCAAAGCGGAAGGCTACATCCATGGTCTTGTAGATGCCGGGCACCTCTCGACCAAGGACTACGAGCGAGATTTCCTCATTCTGTGTATCGCTCAGAGGCGGCGTGAATTCCTGCGCAAATTAATGAACGAATACGGGTACTGAAGTAATAAACTCATGCCTTGGAGGCAGGTGCCAGCATTTGTTTCACGGGCTTGCGTTCAGTTGAGGCCACTCTGATGTAGCAAAGTAGAGGGGCCAGTTGAAGCTGCCGCATCAACTATTGGCGAATCGATATGAGCGGCAACTGCTCCCGCCCTGTCAACGCCCCACTCCAAGACTTGGGTCATAGGCTCACCTGGCCGAATGTAGCTTGCTTCGTTAAGAATTGCCTCTCCAAGACTCGCCTCGATGGACACTTACAAATCTCCGACGCCAGTAAGCCTGACCCGATCGTCAATGACCACTCCGCTATCAAGCGCCTCATCATGTATACGGTCGTGAAACGTGGGATCCGCCCATGCCCAAAACAGAACGTCGCGCCTTCGCATTACGCCCCTGGCGTTTGCACAGTGGTGGCCAAAAAGCTGCGTTGTAATTTGATCGGTATCTGTCTGTGGCCTAGAGAGTCGGCCTTGGGAAAAGGAGAATTGGATTGGAGGATGCGATAGAAAGCGAATGCCTAGCTCGCGAAATCGCGACGTAGAAGAGCTTGGCGGCAGCAAATCGCTCTGTCAGAAAATGAGTCGCGTCCGGTACCAGGACATGATCGAACTCCAGGCCTTTCAACAACAATGGCGTCGATATCACCCGCTTGATTGGAGGTCGACCGGTATGGCTCAGCCGATGTCGGGCATGTTGGCATGCTTGAGTCAAAGACTCACTGCGTCCGCAGGCCAGTTCGATGAGCGCACGCTTGGCGTCGTTGAGGAGCTCGCCTCTAAAGGTACGGGATAGAGGGTGACCTCGCTCATGAGAAATCACGTCGCTGCCGCTTTGCGCACTTCCTGTGTCGATTAACGCATTCCATGCAGCCTGCCGGCGTGCGTCGATCTCGTAGAGACTATCGGGTACCGTAAGCTGGGCCAGGTTTCTGTGCATGGTATCGCCTAGCAGCGACCGTAACGCTTCAATTTTTTGCCGACTAGCCAGGGAGGCGTCCCATTGAGCGGCGAAAGCCATAAGGCGCGCGGCTGCGATCTCCTCAATCGCTTGGAACGCACCACGTGTTGCACTTGCCAGGCTGTCACAAATCTTTCGACGGCAATGGATCGCAGCCGTTGAACCCTCTCGATCGTCGAAGCCATCAAAAAATAGCCCCATATCGAAAGCATTGTCCGTCTGTAGGTAGGTAATTGGCCCCTGCCTTAGGTCAACAGGCTGCCCGGCAATAAGGCGATTACGGGTGTCCGCGATCCATTTTCCAAGTGCGGGATTAGACGTACTCCACCTGTGCGGCTCCTCCAACTCAGCAGCCACCGGAAAGTCCGGTATCACCCGTTCGCCCCAGTTGATCTTGGTTTCGACGAACTCAAAGATTCCCTGCATGGGATCGCCGAAGACGAGGGTCGGGATGATTCGGGACAGCGTTACTGCAATGGCATGTTGAAAGCCCTCACAATCCTGATACTCATCGATGAATGCACGGTCGTACGATGCTTGGACAATTCGCCAAGTAATGGGGCTCGATAACACATTCAGAGCCCCTTGATAGACCTGATTCCACTCGGCTCCCTTGGGGTTACGAGGTGGATTGCCTGATAGTTTGGGAAACGCGTAGGCGTAGCGGCTGGCCCAGCTGGCGATGGTATCAATCGTAACGGAATCCTTCGCAATCCCCATTCGCCTGATACGCGCGGCGATGGCATGTACGCCCGCGTGGGTGTGAGTTAGGATCAAGGTACGCTGCCCTTGTGCGGCTGCTCTGGCAAGAAGTTCAGTTTTGCCATGGCCAGCAGGAGCTACTACCGACCGGGCGCTCAGCCCCATCAGCCAACTAAAATCACTGGCCATAGACCCAACTCTCCAGTCCCCGGATACACAGCGAAAGCGGACACGGCTGACCCTGCTGGACAATTTGGTCAACAACTGCCGATATACCGCGCCCACGCTCTTCGGATTTGAACCATCGGAACTGAATCGCGAGTTTCGCCAAACACAGCCAGATGGGATCCGTACCTGGAATGGGCGGAACCCAAGTCGCCGTAGAGGCCGTCACGTCGCTGGCAGGAAACGCAGGGCGTAGCTGAGCAAGAATTGTGGCCTGGCCTAGTGAGGCTACGGCTGAACCGATCAGTTTGTCCGCAACGTCTGGCCAGGCGGCACTGAATAACGCGGTCTCAGTGCACATGGATGCTCCATACTCAAACACCTGGACGTTATTGGTTTGAAGCAGTCCCATCGCATTGCCCTTCAGAGGTTGATCCGAATCTCTGAAAAGCGCAGTCGTATAACCCAGACCCGCTAATGCCGTGGCCAGCAACGGCGCCGCTGCTCCATTTCCGTCCACGATTGCGACCCCCAAGTGCTCAATCGGGACATCACTATGTCGGGTGCGAAACAACTCACGCAGCCCCAACATGAGCCCCAATTCCGTCGCACCTTCACAGACAAGTATTCGCCGCGCGAAGAGCGCCCTAGGGGCGTGTTTGAGGATTCTGGAGAACGCTTCAGTAGGCACCGCATTGATGAACGCGTCACCCTCCCAGCCACGTCGCATAATGAACAAGGAATGGCTTTTCAGTTCTGAGAGCACAACCTCTGAATGCGTTGTTATTAGCAGCTGACCGGTGGGAGAACTGCTGGACTTGGCATGCTCTTGGGCACTTCGCAGTGCTGAGACCGCGCCGAGTACACGGTGAGGCTCAAGTCCTTGCTCGATCTCGTCCACCAACACAATTGCACCTTCTTTGATCGAAGCGCGTTGGATAGCCAAGGTTGCCAAGCGGCGGGTTCCAAGCCCGGACATCCGCAAAGGGGTGGTGCCATCGTGAAGCGCGATTGAGCCCGAGCTGAACCCTCCGCGCCCCAATTCCAGATCAGGCCCGAACGCATCATGCACATACGCGCCCAGTTGCTTGGCGAGCACCTCCGCACGTGCTGCTGTCTCTACTAGTGACGGAATTGAGGAAAGGTTGGCAGTCTGCTTTGCCACACGATAGGCATCTGCCAGTTGGTTCGCTGCGCCCTCGGTATCGCCTGTCATCCTCGCAAGAACAGATCCCTGCCCCCACGTCAGATGACGGGCTTCTTCACCGGCCAACCTCACCACACCGAACAATGACCTATCTCGGTTTGAAAGCACGCGTGGTGTGGGGTAACGATCGCAAACCAGCTCCCAAACCGGCTCCATGGTCGCATCGACTGTGAGCCGAATGGTCAAAGCTGGATCGTGATGCGCCTCTGGCTCATCGTGCACAGCTCCGTCATCGGCCAACCCCCGAATGTACAAACCAAAGCGTTGGTCGGATAGCAACGCATTTGAGAGCTCGGCAATCGTCGCTTCGATTCTGATGGAGTTTAGGCTGTTGCCGAGATGAAAATCTGACTCGCTGAACGTGATCCATCTTGGAGATAACGTCGCCTCGATGGCATCGAGCACTGTGGTCTTAGCGCTATCTCCAGGGCCTATGATGCAGTTCATTGCTTGTGAGCCAGGCTGCCAAGAGAGAGACCGGAGACCACGAAAGTTGTGTACAACCAATTTGGCTATTCGCATAAGTCGTTCCCTGCCGGTGGAGTATTCCATTCGAGAAACTGTAGCTTCAGATGCCGAACTGGCTACATCAATTAGTACAAGGATTCTGAACCACAAGGCCGGCGGCCTCACCCTCACCTCTCGCAAAGCAGACCGTGGGCTCCTCGAAGCTCACAAAACCCTCAGCAACTTGTCGATTGCCTGCATAGTGGCTGGTTTGAAAATCGCCTTACTGAGGGCCTGCTCAATCAACATACCCACCTGCTTTTTCGAATCGATTGGCAGGGTGTCGCACTGCAAAACACCCGGCATTTCACCGCGCTGACGGCGTTGACGCTTCGAAAACAGATCATGAATCACGTGACACATCCTTTTCCCTGAAGGTCGAGGGCGGGAGCTCGTACACACGCTTCCCGTAAGTCGCCTACCACCATATCCATGCCTGGTGGTAGACGGCTAATTTATCGGGTTGAGGCGACTATTGAGCAGCTTGGCTCTCGATGATCGCCACAGCGCCTTCCAGATCCTTCAACAGGTCTCGGCGCGGCTTGCATTCACCATACCCCTCGATAACGATCTCGCGAATACGCATCAGAGCGGAGACTTGTTCCGGCACCGTGAGATACCTGGAGGGCTCGCCGCCGTAGTAGTTCTCGTAGAAAGCCCGCTTGACGATCGCCATCCCGGTATTCCTGGAACATCCAGTTTTCCAAGGTCGAGCACCACTTGCGAAGCTTGTCATATGCCTTGAACGGCATAGGCGAGATCATCAGGCACTGGAGTTCTGCCCAACCCGCTTGTGATCTGGCTGGCTCAATGGCTTCTCAGGACGCCAGTGCAAAGGATGACCGGCTTCCCGGTGATACTCGACTGCACCTTTGCTGAAGCCATAAGTGGTGCCAGGACGAACCCGTCGAGCGACACCACTCGCTTTCCTCGCAGGGCTGGTGAACCGAGCGTTGTAGGATTCGGAAGTACCAGACCAAGGTTGATCCTCAGACGGCACTGTCGCAATTGGCGACAGCGCTTCGAGGCTTCCAGTGATCTTGGTCACCAAAGCCTCGTTCGGGGAGATCAGATGTGGTACAGCGTTATCCGGGTAGTACAGGCCTGCCCAGATTGGCTTGGTGAGGTGCAGAGCCTTATCCGAGATCCAGGCAGCGCGTTTCGTGACATTCGACACATCATTCACGTGCCCATAGGGTTCGTCCAACGCGACCCACGTGCCAGATGTAGGATCGATCCACAAAGAGAGGTGGTCTTTCAATGGAAAGTCCGTGAGCAGCTCAAGCGCCTGCCTTTGTTTCTGTGAGGTGGCTGGGTGCAGTCCACTCACCTGCATGAACTGCAGCGTGAACGCCGCACGAACCAGCAGCTCCCAAGCCCGAACCTGGCTATTCGCATTGGAGATCATTTCAAAATGATCAGCCGCCTCTTGCCGGAACCCCTCAAGGTTGCGGGCATAGGTTGCCTGGTGCTTCGACACGATGCTGTTCACCGGACGCGGGAGAAAGATTTCCAACGTTTCACAACCCGCCGAACGAGGTCTGGTGTCCACGTCCCGCCAGTAAGCAGAGAGAAACACGGAGTGCCGGTTTTGGTTCGAAGCCGTTTCCGGCGGTACATCCCCTGATGCCAGCTTCTGCTGTGCCTGGCGGTAATTGCGATAGCCCAGTTCACGCGCAACCATATCGAGCGCCTCGGCATGCTTTTGGCCGGGCAGACAGATTTTCTTAGCTCGTTTCTTGATGCCCTTGAGTGTCTGGGGCAAGGTCTTGATGAAGCTAGAGTGCTCGGGGAGCGAGGATGATGTGCTCATAATTTTCTCCAACCCCAAAATCAACGCCACCCGCCTACGTCTTACTGGGGCCGCAAAAAATCATGGCCTAGGAGATCGTGGTGTTACAGGTAGTGCTCTTTCGAGCTTTCACTGACGGGTGAGATACGCCTACCTTGCGCACCTCAGAGACTAACGAGACAGCTGCAGAATTGCAAGGTGTCCACTTGGGTTTCAGTGACAGGCAAACAGCCTGCACGGTTTCCAGTACTATTTGCAGACCGGCCTACTGCCCCGCACGCCTCTATGACAGGAACACACGGATGTATTTGTCAGCACTGAAGGTTCAGAATTTTCGTCAGTTCGGCGCCGACACGAACGGTCTTGTCATCGAATTCAACAAGGGTGTCACGGCGTTGGTGGGAGAGAACGACGCGGGTAAATCGTCGGTCATCGATGCCCTGCGATTCGTCCTCCAGACGCGTGACGGAGAGTACGTACGCTTGCAACCCGAAGACTTCCACATCCCGATGGAAGGGGCTCAGGCGAGCCAAATCACGATCATTGCCAAGTTTTCGGATTTGTCTGTCGCAGATCAGGGCGCGCTGTCGGAGTACGTCACCTTCAACGGTGGAGCAGCGGTCTTTTACATCCACTGGACTGCCCGCAGACTCACAGACGATGCCCTCGCGCGTCGATGGGTTGATATTGCTGTCCGCAGTGGCCATAGCGGCGGTGGCCCAAGCATCGATACCAACGTCCGCCAGCTGCTAGCTGCTGCGTACCTGCGTCCCCTTCGAGATGCCACGCGGGAAATGTCTCCAGGACGTGGATCGCGCCTCTCTCAGGTACTCAAAAACTTCCCCAGCATCAAAGACGGCACCGGATTCGATATCGACAACCCGCTTGAGAACCCTGCCTCGCTGAGCCTTGCCGGTTTGGCGGGCTATCTACGGCATCTGGTAAATCTCCATCCAGGTGTGGCTGCCGCCCAAGACTCGGTCAACGACAACTACCTGTCCCACCTCTCACTTGAAGGTGATCAGCTACATGGACGCATCAATTTTGTTGAGGGCATCTCGGAGTCGGCCCGCCTACGACAGATCCTGGAGCGGATGGAACTGAGCCTGCTCGACCAAGGATCACGAGAGGGTCGTGGCGAGTACGGGCTGGGCTCTAACAATCTGTTGTTCATGGCGTGTGAGCTACTGCTGCTTGGCAAGGAGCCAGACGGACTGCCTCTGTTGCTCATCGAAGAACCCGAGGCCCATCTTCATCCACAGCGACAACTTCGCCTGATGGAGTTTCTGACTGCTGCAGCGACGCCCAAACCCATCTCATCCTCAGTTGGTCAACCGACGGTGGACGATCAGCAAGAGGAAGACCCTCTGCCATGGAGCGAAGGCACCGAGACTCCATCTTCTCTTTCCTCTCGTGAGGATGGCTCGACTACAAATGAGGTCAACCAGGAAAGCGAAACGCGCCCTGTTCAAGTCATCCTCACTACCCATTCACCCAATCTCAGCTCGAAGATCGCGTTGGAAAACCTAGTGCTCATGCACGGTCGAAAGGCTTACTCACTCGGCAAAAAACACACGAAGCTGGATAAGGGAGATTATCGATTCCTCGCCCGCTTCCTAGACGTGACCAAGGCAAATTTGTTTTTCGCACGCGGCCTGCTCGTCGTCGAGGGCGATGCTGAAGCGATCCTGTTACCTGCATTGGCAAAGTCGCTCGGACGAGACCTGACTCGCCATGGCGTCTCGGTGGTGAACGTCGGGGGCGTTGGTTTGGGGCGATATGCCCGGATCCTTCAGCGTGCGCACCCGGAGCATGGCATTCTCAAAATTCCAGTCGCCTGCATATCAGACATGGACGTCATGCCAAATTGCGCACCGCAGATTCTCGGTTTGGTCGAAAATGATGACGACCCCAAGTGGGATGATGGCAGGCGGAAGTGGCGAGCGATCAGCGACTTCGGCACCGATGAGGAAACCCGGCTTCGACGGCTGGCTGAGTGGAGAAACTCGCGCAAAGCGAACGACGAACAGAACGTACAAACGTTCGTGGCGGGACAATGGACACTGGAGTACGACCTGGCCTTTAGCGGCATGGCCCGTGAACTTCTAGTAGCCGCCCGGCTGGCTGCTAAGGACGATGCCATTCATGCTCTGCGGACAACGCATGATGAGGTAATCACGCTAGCCATCTCTGAGTACGAGGGACTTCAAAACGCGGGTATGACTCCTGAGCAAATCTGCTCAACTATCTATGACATGTTCCACCGCAAAATTGCCTCCAAAGCGATCACAGCTCAGTACCTCGTAGATATTGTGGAGCAGCGCTATCAAAGGATCGTGGTCAGCCCTGAGGGCTTGGCTGAAAGGCTCCCCGGCTACCTTGTTGAAGCGATCACGTACGTTACCTCTCGCTGGGAAATGCCCCAGAGCGTAACCTCGCAGCAGCAATCGCAGAGCCAAACTCCATGACCGCATTCCGCGACCTAGTGCCCGAGATCACCGACGAGGACATCGAGTGGATCTCTGGTCTTATGAAGCTGGAGGGCCTGGATGAGCAGCGCTTGGCATTTCTTCGATCTCGGGAAACGCTCGATGTGTCGGCATGCCCAGGCAGCGGGAAAACTACGCTGGTGGTCGCCAAGCTCGCAATCCTTGCCCGCAAATGGAAAAGCCGCACACGTGGGATCTGCGTGCTGTCCCATACCAACGTCGCTCGCCATGAAATCGAGCAGCGGCTCGGGAACACCGACGTTGGCCGGAGACTGTTGAGTTATCCTCACTACATCGACACGATTCATGGCTTTGTCAGACGCTTCCTCGCAACACCCTGGCTCCTTTCCGCTCAATATCGTTTCACCGCAATCGATGATGAGCTGACCCACCGAATGCGGTTCAGGTCTTTGCCACCGGAGGACAGGGGGTTCCTGCGCAGTTTCTTGTCCCGAAGAACCTTCGACACCTCATTGCTGCGGCTAGCCAATGCAGATTTTGCCAACCCATGCATTAGGGTTTCCAAAGGAAACCTTCCCTGCGGGCCAGGTACGCAGAGCTACCAAATCATGGCCAAAGCAGTCGTGGACACAGCAAAGCGAGGATACTTTTGTTATGACGAAATCTTCGTGCTGGGCAGTGCTCAACTGGCTGCGCGGCCAAGCGTAGCTGAGGGGCTGCGGTACCGTTTCCCATGCGTTTTCATCGACGAGATGCAGGACACCTCGGCGATGCAGAACGAGTACCTCAGCGCCATTTTTCACCGTGAAAATCCTGCAATATGCGTGGTTCGAGTTGGCGACTCCAATCAGGCAATTTTCGAATCGGACGCCCACACCAGTGGCAGTGACTTCCCTGATCGGAATCGAGCAGTCGATATCTCCAGCAGCTTTCGCTTCGATGAGTCGATAGCCAGATTGGCAAATCCTTTGGCCCTCCATGCCGTCGCGGGCAGGCTCTCAGGGCGGCGCAACCTAGGAGAGCAAGGGCCCCTTCGCCACACCATCTTTGTTTTTCCTGATGGGGACTGTAGCGCTGTATTGGATGCTTATGCGCGACTCGCATTCCAACAGCTTCCAGTGTCCCTTCACGAGAAGGCGATAGTTAGTGCCGTTGGCTACACCCACAAAGACATCGACCCCGACGACACAGATCAGCTGCACTACCCCAAGACGGTCGGACATTACTGGGAGGGTTATGATCGCGATGCAGCGGTAATAGCGTACCGTCCACCCACTCTGATCGAGCGTGTTCGTCAAGCCAAGCGTGGTCTCGCCAAGAGCGATACTGCTCACCACTGCGTCGAAGAGATCGCGAAAGGGCTTCTCCACCTGGTGAACCTTTCCAACCCCAACACCAGAATCAAAGTGGGAAATCGACAGCACGTCCAAGTCCAGCAGCTGTTCACCGACCTGAACGATTTGGCTAGCTACCAAAAGCTGGTGGTTGATCTGCTATTTGCATCTCATGTCCTTAGCGACGAGTCCTGGGCAACCTTCGTTCAGCGTTTCTGGTCATTGGCATCTGTCCTCGCCGGTACGCATGAGCAGCCGGAGGCAGCTCAGGGATACCTTGCTTGGGTGCCGGAGGATGGAGAGGCTCTTCACGAAGGCGCTGTCCAGCTTCCAGTAAATACCTTCCGGAGCACTCAAGATCAGGGCGTCCTGGACATCAGGCTCGGCTCTATTCACTCCTGCAAGGGGCAAACCCATACCGCAACGCTTGTACTCGAAACCTACAACTACGAACACTTTATCGATGCCCTCATGCCTTGGCTTGCTGGGCAAAAAAGCCACGGAGGTACCAGGCCGCGTAAGAGAATCGTCCAACGCTTGCTTGCCATGTATGTTGCGATGACCCGCCCGACGCACCTGCTGTGCTTGGCCATCAGCAGGCGAACGCTCGGCGAGGAAGAAGTGTTCGAGGCCAACTGCATTCAGCTTCGCGAGCAGGGCTGGAGTATCCAGCACCTGTAGGCTGCAGCCTTCGTCGAGCTCTGAAGAATCATGCTGATGCTGATTCAGCCTTTTTCACCTGACGCTCACGTTGCCGGAAGCGCTTGATGAAATCAGCGTCCACCAACTCATCCACAGCTAAGCCAAGCCCACAGTTAACGAGCGATGCCAAGCTGCCGTCAGAGAGCGCGAATCTGTTAGGTATGAAGCCACACTCGCGCACACGGTTGTCATCAATACGAGCCAGAAACGCTCTTACAAAATCTGAACGGCCCGATTTACGGCTGGCAGTCGCAGCTTCAGTAGCTGGGTCATTGGCAGTCACTTCTGCCATTTCCGCATCGGTACCAATCGTTTGGATCACTTCGCTCAGGGTTGGCCAATATTTCGGATCGAACTGGTACAGGAGCCGCTCGACGTCTGGTTTCACGTAGTTCTCATACAGGCCATTGTGCTCCGAAGCCTCGTGCACGATATCCAGGATCTGAGATTGCGTATTTGAGCTAAACCCCGAGTAGTTGTGAAGGTCATCTCGGCGATCGAGCAGTGCGGCTAGCTGATCAGCGAGGTCGCTGATTTGTGTGTTAACGCCGATCAAATCTTCCCGAGCCTGCCGCGCTGCTCGGTTCTTCTCAGGGTTCCAGCCGTCAGCCGCATGGACGAATACGTCCCAGAACATGTAGATCGCTCGGGGCTTCTGGGAGAGGGAAGCGTGAACCTCCTCATAGACCTCAATCAGTTCGATACGGCGCTTCAGCATGCTTCCTATGATGTTCTGGACGTTGGGCCAAATATCGTTTGCCCGGAAGCTTCCCATCATCTCGCGCAGAAGGGTTTCGCAGTGCTGAACAGCTTCAGTGGGTGCGTAGGACACTCGGGTATACCTGATTGGAGAAAGTGCGCATAGGCTATCGCCTAAAGCGAAAGCGCTCGGTACCTATTGGAAATTCTTTCCATCATCAATAGGTACCTGCTCAACGCTCGGCAGTTTGGCTGGCTATTTCGAAAGATCTTTAGTCCATGATCCGCCCGTGTCGGTAGAACTCCAACGAGAGGAGGCGCTGCGCTCCTGGCTGTGGCGCAAGGCATCAGGGCCCAAGAGAAGCAGCGTTTTGTGCTGATTCTCAGCACTAGGCTTCTGACCCTGCGTCCAGTATGACCAGCAATTGAAGAAAGGCTTTTCCCTGTCCTCGATGATGTCCGGTCGCAAGCGCACGATGTCCGGAGGGGCTGGATGGGCCTTCTCGGTGGCCTTGGTGGGAATGGCATCGTTGAGTTGTGCCAGGAACTCCTTGGGGATCAGACGTTGCCCACTAGTACCGTCTTCCTTGAGAACCTCCAACAGGTCACCGTACATATCACCCAGGTAATCACGAATCCGATAGCCTGCCAGGACATCGAACCGGAAAAACCCTCGCGCTTTCCCTCGGGCTGTGAGCGTAAGCACAAAGGGTGTGTCCCGCGTGGAGAAAAGGCAGTCGAAACTCGCCGCTCCAGTTCTCACCAAAAATTGCTGCATGTCGCTGCCAATCGAAATCATGCTGCGGTGGAGTAGCCTCAGCGAAGTCATTTCCATGTGATGAGCTCCTTGATCGAGAGCCCATGATGATGCAGAGGATTGCCACGATGGACAAGCGGCCACGGGCCATAACGCGTCGGCCTGCAGCCCCTCTGTCTGCCATCAAAATTCAGACAGCAAACCTGTACCCCGAACAACCCTCAGTCACTGAAAGGTCTCCCGTGATGGGCTAATCTAAGCGAAACAACTTCACAGAGGCTATGGCATGAATCTGGACAAGCACTCCCGCACGATCCCCCTCCACTGCCCTACCTGCGCCGGCACGAAGTTCGAAAGCGAATCACCCGAAAGTTACAGCGTAACGTGCACTGGTTGTGAGCGCGTGATCACAAGGGAAGATCTGCGCCGCGAGAACGAGGAGAACATCCAGGCGCATCTTGGAGAGATCAAGACAGAGATCTCGAAGGCAGTGGCCGACGATTTGCGTAAGCGTCTTCAAACAGCGTTCAAGGGCAGCAAAGGGTTCAAGCTCAAATGATCAACGTCACCTTCGAATCCGGAGACATCATCGCCACCCTGGCTCTGCTTTTTTCTATGTACGCCACCTTCAAAACGGTTCAGTTCAACAACCGGCAGCAGGATGTTATTAAGAGCCAGGCAAAGCTGAATGAGCTGCTTCTGAACAAGGAGGCCGCTGGGGTAGAAATGGACAAGCAGGCCGATCTAGGTGTTAATTTCTTAAAGCTGGGCAATAGCAAATACAAATTAAGGGTCTTCAACAAAGGCAAAGCCCCTGCGCGCCACGTAACGATTGACTTCCCTGAAGGCAATGAAGTCATTCTTGAAAGCGACATCGAAAGCAAGTTTCCGCTTCAACTACTCGACGTGCACCAGTCGGTTGATCTGATCGCAGCCGTTTATTTGGGCGCAAAATCAAAGCACTTGGTAAAGCTTGCGTGGGATGATGGGCGGACGGACAGAGTGGAAAAGGAATTATGGGCAACCTTGTAAGACAATTTACAACCACGATTCAGCATCATTTGAAGTTTCATAACACCTGGCCATCACCAAATAACTTTCATCAGAGAGTAACTCTAAAGACCGCAGTCAGAATGCTTGGAATCGTGACCACGAAAATCTTCAAAGAACAGGCGATAAGTACGAAGACACCTACGCAAAATTTTGAATACTGGGTGTATCCCTGACCTCCTAGCAGCGTGTAGGTCAGCAGGCACCTTCAGCGAGGCAATTTCCACGTGAGGAGCTCCTTGATCAAGGCCCATGATGATGGAGAGATTGGCCGAGATGGACATATAGCCACTAGCCATATTGCTTTTACCTGCCGCCCCTGCCTGGATGACGGATTTCGATCAGAACTGGGAGTCCACAACGAACTTTGTCATCCCATCCCGCAGACGCACGTCTTCGGCCTTGTACTGCACCTCGCAAATAGCGTGCTGAACAAGGCTGCCGCCGACATATTCAATGCAAGGCCCGTCAGACTGCCCGTCTGCATTGGTACCGAAGCTATCTTGTATTCGCCCCCAGGACGCCAAAATAGGACAGGCCACGTGTGAGAACAGAACGATGTTGCTGCCCGCGCCCTGCTGCACCGACTTAAAGATCACACCATCGATCCTAGGCTTGCAGTGGGTCGCCAGGTACTCCGCAATGACCTGTGTCGTCAGGTAGTCTCGTTCAGCCCCTGGCAGCACCGGTACTGTGATCTCGTTGTGCAGGTATTTCAGGAGCTCCTGGCGTCCAGTCTTCGCTTGGTGCTTAGGGTCGAAGAAGCTCGGTGCAGGGCCAAGATCCGCCTCCTCAAAACGCCCGAAGTCCAGCACCCTCACCGCCCTGTTCAATTTGAACTGGCCACTCACCACCGTACCGCCAACTGGTGGACGTAACTCAGCAATGCACGTCTCTCGCTCGAATGCGCCATAAAACGCAGGGACGCCACCTGGATTCATCCTACCCTCCCCTGCACGCTCTCTCGGAGGAGCGGCCAGGTTGCGCGACGGGTTGGCGGCAATATCTCTAACGCTCGATGAGCTCATGCATGTACGAGCCCTGTAAATGAATGGGGCCTCCCCTGGCGTGAGTAGTCGAACCACAGCGTGCTCATCGGAGGAGGCTGAGTATTTGCCTAGGTCTTTGAAAATCCAGTCCAGGAACTTTTTGGCGCTGACGTTGAAAAAGCGGTTACCGTGCTTCATCCCGTCTTGGAACTCCCGCCACTGGTGACCGATGTCGTCCAGGCTGTATGGCCGTGCGGAGTAATTGGTGTCCAAACTGTAGGAGAATAGGCCGTCACACACGACCTCCACGATAGGCTCGATGTTGTCGCAGCCGAAGATCACGCTGACCCAAGTATCCAGGCTGTCCCCCTCCTGACTGTCGCCCCCGTCACTAAAATTTCGGTAGTACTCGCCTTCCATGACATAGCCATCAAGGATCCTCTCAACGCGGGACACGACCTTGGACAAGGGAATGCACTTTCGAGTGGCGTTGCAGAGGGTGCAGGCGGCAGATATCCCGGTACGCCTGATCTGGCCGCCAAGGTAGGCATCGTGAACACATTTGTAGCAGACCTGTTCCCCATAAGTGCTTAAAGCCACGTAGTTCCTCACTTGACCATTTACCCCGTCGCCTCAACGGGATGCCCTCCTCAGAAGCTGGCCATGATCACCGAAGTTGCGCGTAGCACCAATAGGGCAGACTGACCGGTTAGGAAAGAAGCTAATCGTAGGGTGTAGATAGCGTGGGCTTGCAGTCCGCCTTTCGGCGCGACCCGGCTTCTTCCCAGGATCTAGACCTGACTGCCGTACAAGGGCATTTTCGCCTCTATCCCACACCTCGAAATCCTTGCTAGCAAAGCATAGTTGCTGGCCTCTGCCGTACTGCGAAGGTCGTGAGTAGCTCACATTACAAAGCCAACGAAAAAAGCCCCACTAGGGGGCTTAATGCCACATCACAATCATCCAGTTTGTAACGTGGTTCTGCCGGGGTACATCGCATGGGTCGTACAGCTCACCAAATGGAGAGGAAACCTTCGGAAGATGATTATACTGTATATAAACACAGTATTCCCGTCAATAGTTATTTTTGCCTAATCCAGTCATTCTGAAACCTTGCAAAACCTATCGCACCAGAAACCTCGCCACTCCAGCCTCGCTTAACCGCCAGTGATCAGCATCGCGATACCAGTGGTGAGTTTTAACAGCCACGTTGATTTCAAAGGTTGCGTGAGGTTGCCGGCAAATTGGACTCAGGCACTACCTGAAGAGGGAATGGGCTAGGTGCGCTGTAAATAAGCGCAGAGGTTTGTAAACGCCTTTCAGCCCCCAATCTCATGAGTAACTGAGGTTTTTTGAAAGCTACTGACATGGGGCAGTTGGGCATTGAGCTTACAAGAAGCCAGCTCAGAGCGTACCGTTCGTCGGGAAAAAACTGCCTTTGGCGCACCCCCAAAAAGTCAACATTGACACGATTTGACAAAATTCAACGGAGTCTTAATATTACAGAATGCATTGATTTATATGAGTTTTTTGCAAGATCTATAAAATGTCAATGCGGGGCCTGATCGGATAAGAATGTCAACGGCGACCGCAGCAACTTCAGTTTCGGTTGGCTGCCCGAACAGCGGGGTCAGTACGGCAGTTGCCTGACCCAGGTCGATTTCAAGGCCAAGAAGGTCATGCCGCGCCCCTCGATCCGCGGCATGATCGCGCGCACCTACTTCTACATGAGCAAGCAGTACAACCTGCGCCTGTCGAAGCAGGACCGCCAGTTGTTCGAAGCCTGGAACAAGACGTACCCACCGCAGGCCTGGGAGCTGCAACGCAACCAGCAGGTGGCCTGCGTGATGGGGCGTGGTAACGCATTCGTCGGGCCGGTGAACCTCAAGGCCTGCGGCTGAGGGTCAGGCCAGTGTCTGCAGGTAGGCGCTGGCCTCCCGGTAACGGGCCAGCCGCGCCAGGTCGGCAGGGCCTGGGCAGGCGATGCGCGAGAGGTCGCTGTTGTCGGCCAGGTCGGCCAATTTGACGGTACGCGCCAGCGGGTCGACGCCCAGCCGTACCACGAAGTCCTGATAGGCCTCGCCGTCACGTCGGCTCAGCGCCAGCAAGGCGGCGAGAATTTTCAGTGCAAAACCTTCACGCGCCAGGTCGGACAGGGTCAGCGGGGTATCTTCAATCACATCATGAAGCACCGCGACGATCCGCTGCTCGGGCGTGGAAACCCGCATCATCACGCGCAACGGGTGGAGGATGTACGCCGCCCCACCCTTATCGTATTGCCCTTCATGTGCCTTGGCTGCCACGACAATGGCCCGCTCCAGTGTAGACATGAGGCCCCTCCCCGTTCAGCTCTCCCAGTGCAAGCATAGCCCGCACTGGTCGCAGATGACAGGTCGGCTGCTTGCGATAGAGCCCTTGCGGCCTGCCTTGCAGCCTGGATAACCCTCAGCGCTGGGCGCCGTGCTGGATCACCACCGAATCGGTCCCCAGCTTGGCCATCACCTCGGCCTTGCGCGCCTCGGCTTCTTCCTTGGTGGGGAACGGCCCCATCAGCACGACCGGCTTGCCGTTGCGGTATTCGACAGAAGACGGGATGCCCTTCTCGATCAGGCGCGCCGTCATGTCGCTCAATGCGCCCATGTTCGCCCCCTGCACCACTTCGACATCCCAGCCTTCAGGGGCCGGCTCACCGGCCAGCGCCTCGGCGCGGCGCTGCAGGTCGGCACCGCCACACAGTTCGCGGATGCGCAGGTTGTTGCCGCTGTCGTCGACGATGATCTGGTACTGGCCATCACGCTTGATCGCCACATAGCTGCGGTAGGCTTCGTACTGCCCGGCATCGTCCTTGCCGCGGACCTGGCCGCAGAGGGTGCCATTCGTGTCGATCCGCACGTTGCCGAACTTGGCCGTCTTGGGGTTGTGCAGGTGCTCGGCCACCTGCTTGTGCACGCCTTCGACCTCGTTTTCACAGCCCGCCAGGGCGAGCACTGCCATTACCACAGCCAGTTTGCGCACGCGTGTACCTCCAGATTCGAAGGGGCGGATTCTAGCATGCCGACCCAGGGCAAGGACCGCGACCATACGTTACACCCTGCTACCGCGACGCTGCGACGGCAGTCCCTTGCACGCGCGGCGCCAGCCCACTGATCGCTATTTCTTATCCCCCTGATAAAAAACTTGAGGCAGCAGACACCGGGCGTTTCGTTGAACAATCCACACAGTCGTACGACGACGTATGTCCAATAATAAAAAGGTGACTCCATGCCCCGCTCACACTTACAGGTGGATGTTCCTGTCCGCGTTCTCGCACCAAGCGCTTTCGGCGCTCCCTGGGCAGTGATGCTCCAGGAGGCGCCATGAAAACACTGATCGATGGTTACTTCCTGGTTCTGAAGACGTTGGTGATCGGGTGCCTTGTCACCATCACCTGCCTGATTTTCACCAATGTCGTGCTGCGCTACGGCTTCAACTCGGGCCTGTTCTTCAGCGAGGAGATTTCGCGCCTGGCCTTCGTCTGGCTGGTGTTCGCCGGCGCCCAACTGATGCTTCACGAACATGGCCACATCGGCGTCGACATCGTTACCCGGCGGGTCTCCCCCAGCGTGGCCAGATGCCTGCTGGCGCTCACTCAAGTGCTGATGCTCTACGTGACCTGGCTGTTCCTTGACGGCAGCTGGAAACAGACCGTGATCAACCTGCATGTAGGCGCCCCCTCCACAGGCATTTCCATGGCCTTGTTCCATGGTGCAGGCCTGGTCTTTTGCATACTCAGCGGCCTGCTGATCTTTACCCAGCTGGTCAGAAACCTCACGGGCACCCTGCCCGCGCACACCCCGGCCGAACCCTCGGCAGCCGAACACGGAGCAGTCGAATAATGGCCCTGTCTGTCTTCGTCGGCGTGCTGATGGCCGCCATCCTGATCGGCGCCCCCATCGCTTACGCCCTGATCCTCTGCGGCGTTGCCTTGATGTGGCTGCTGGGCCTGTTCGATGGCCAGATCATCGCGCAGAACATCATCAACTCTGCAGGCAGCTTCCCCCTGCTGGCCATTCCGCTGTTCATCATCGCTGGCGAGGTCATGAACAGCGGTGGCTTGTCCAAGCGCATCATCAACCTGGCCATCACCTTGGTCGGCCACCTGCGCGGCGGGCTCGGCTACGTCACCATCTTCGCTGGCGTGCTGCTGTCCAGCCTGTCCGGTTCGGCACTGGCGGACGCGGCCTCGCTGACCGCGCTGCTGCTGCCGATGATGGTCATCGCCGGCTACAACCGCGACCGCTCCGGCGGCTTGATCGCCTCGGTCTCGGTGCTCGGTTCGATCATCCCGCCCAGTATCGGGTTCGTCGTGCTGGGGGTGGCTTCCGGCCTGTCGATCACCAAGCTGTTCCTTGCCGGCATTGCCCCGGGGCTGATGATCGCCGCCGCCCTGGTCGTGGCCTGGTGGCTGATGTCGCGGCGCAATACCGAGGTCGAGCTGAGCCCAAAGGCCAGTGCCAAGCAGCGCCTCAAGGCCTTGGTCGACAGCTTCTGGGCATTGATGCTGCCGGTTATCATCGTGGTAGGCCTGCGCTTTGGCGTGGTCACCCCCACCGAGGCCGGTGCGGTTGCCAGCGTCTATGCCCTGCTGGTGTCGTCGTTGATCTACCGCGAACTCAGCCTCAAGTCGCTCAATGACCTGCTGCTGCGCGCCGGCAAGACCACCGCCGCCGTGATGTTCCTGGTCGCCGCTGCCTCGATACCCGCCTGGATGATCACCATCGCCGACATCCCGGGGCAGATCATCGACCTGATCCAGCCAGTGATGGACAACCCACGCCTGCTGATCGTGGTGTTGATGCTGTTGATCCTGGTGATCTCCATGGTCATGGACCTGACGCCGACCGTACTGCTGCTTGCGCCTATCCTGGTGCCGGTAGTAACCGCCGCCAACATCGACCCGATCTATTTCGGCGTGCTGTTCATGATCAATTGCTCGATCGGCCTGATCACCCCACCCGTGGGCACGGTGCTGAACGTCGTGTGCGGCATCGGCAGGATGCGCTACGAGGCGCTGCTCAAGGGCACGTTCCCGTTCCTGATCGCCGAAATCATCGTGCTGTTCCTGCTGGTCATCTTCCCCGAACTGGTCACCGTCCCCGCTCAGTGGTTCGGCCACTGATCCCCTACAACAATAAAAGGCACACACCATGAAGAAGCTCGCCGTCATCGCCGCCCTTTTGCTCTCCAGCAGCCTGAGCATGGCCGCCGATTACAATCCGCGTGTGATCAAGTTCGCCGCCACCAGCCCCAAGGGCACGCCACCGGCCATCGGCATGGAGCTGTTCGCCAAGAAAGTGCAAGAGCGCAGCGATGGCAAGATCAAGGTACGCACCTTCCCCAATGGCGTCCTGGGTGGCGACGTGCAAGTGCTGTCGTCGCTGCAAGGCGGTGTGGTTGAAATGATGACCTGGAACGCCGGGCTGATGATCAACCACGTCACCGACTTCGGCATCCTCGACTTCCCGTTCCTGTACACCGACACCGCCAAGGTCGATGCCATGCTCGATGGCGAAGTGGGCAAGATGCTCACCGACCAGTTGCCCGAAAAGAACCTGGTCGGCCTGGCGTTCTGGGAGCTGGGCGTACGCAACCTGACCAACAATGCGCGCCCGGTGCAAAGCCTTGAAGACATTGCCGGCCTGAAGATCCGCGCGCAGCAATCGCCGCTGTTCCTCGACGTGTGGGCTGCGCTGGGTGCCAACCCCACCCCCCTGCCCTTCACCGAGGTGCACACGGCACTGGAGACCGGCACCGTGGATGGCCAGGAAAACCCGGCGGCGCTGATCCTGGCCTCGCGCTTCAACGAGGTCCAGAAGTACCTGAGCCTGACCCGGCATAACTACAACCCGCAGATTGTGCTGATCAGCAAGACCTTCTGGGACACCCTCAACCGCGATGAGCAGCAACTGCTGACCGAGGTGGCCCAGGAAGTGCGCCTGGAGCAACGCAGGATCTCCCGCGAGGCCGACAGCAAGGCCATCGCCGAACTGCGCAGCGACGGCATGCAGGTCAACGACATGCCGGCCGAAGAGGTCGCGCGGATCCAGGCCAGGATCCGCCCCGTGGTCGACAAGTACGCCGCCCAGATCAACCCCGAACTGGTCAGCAAGGTCTACCAGGCCATGGGCTACCAGGCGCAGTGACATTACCCGCGCCGCCCGCGGCGGCGCCCTTCAATTACCACAAGGACCCGCATGAAAATCTCCGTCGCCCAGATTCATCCCGTGGCCGGCAACCCGGCCCTCACCCTAGAAAAGGTTGCCGAACTGGCACGTCAGACTGCGGCTGAAGGCTCGCGCCTGATCGCCTTTGCCGAATGCCTGATTACCGGTGGCGCCTTCGACAGCCGCGAAGACCTCGAACGCGGCGCCATTACCCTGGATGCCTTGGCACCGCTGCTGCAGGTATCGGCGCAGAGCGGCATCTTGATCGTGGTCGGTTTCTACGAACGGCATGAAGCCTCGGTGTACAACACCGCCGCGCTGATCGGCGCACAGGGCATTATCGGCCTGCACCGCAAACGCCATCTGCCGTTCATGATCGGCGACCGTTTCACCGACCGCCCGAGCGAGTGGGCGCCGCCGGTGTTCGACACCGAGATCGGCCGTATCGGCCTGGCCATCTGCTATGAAATCCGTTTCCCGGAGGTCGTCCGCACGCTGGCGCTCGAAGGCGCCGATATTGTCGTGCTGCCTGCCGCCTGGCCTGAGCAGGCGCGCATGCTGCCGGACATTTTCAGCACCGTGCGCGCGGCCGAGAACATGGTCTATTTCGTCGCGCCCAACCGCAACGACATGGATGAAGGCATGCAGTTCATCGGCACCAGCCACATCATCGAACCCTCCGGCAAGACCTTGGTACGCGCAGGGCTGGAAGACGGTGTGTACAGCGTCGAAATCGACCTGGCCAAGGCTCGCAACAAATCGCTGATACGTGACCCTGGCGTGTTCGAGGTGCACCCGTTCCGCGACCGCCTGCCCGAAACCTATCGCCTCTGATATCAGCCCAAGGCAGACCTTAATCATGAACCCAAACATCACACACACAACGCTGAAGGCGCGCATGGCACGCCGTGCTACCTTCGGCATGAACATTTACAGTACGGCCTGCATGCCCATCGAGGTGGCCGGCAACTGGGGCCTGGACTTCGTCTTCATCGATGCCGAGCACACTGCGCTGGGTGTCGACAGCCACATGGAGAAGCTCTTGCTGGCCGCCAACAGCACGGCCATCCCCTGCCTTGTACGGGTGCGTGGCACGCTGGAGTGGGACATCCGCAAGGCGCTGGAGATGGGCGCTTCGGGCGTGATCGTGCCGCAGGTCCACACGGCGGCGCAGATGCGCGAAATCATCCGCTACAGCAAGTTCCCCCCGCTGGGGCGCCGCGGCGGTGACAGTTCGGTGCGCTCGGCAGGGTTCGCCGGGCCCGGCTTCGACTGGGCCACCTACACCCAGGCCGAAAATACCCGCAGCGTGATCGTGCCGATGGCCGAGAGCTACGAGTTCTTTGACAACATCGATGAAATACTCGACGTGGAGGGCATCGACGCCGTGCACTTCGGCCCTGCCGATTATTCATTGTCGCGACATTTGCCGGTCGACTACCGCCTTGGCAACCCCGAAGTGCTGCAACGCCTTGAGCTGCTGATCGAGAAGTGCCATGCCCGCGCGATCCAGGTCATGGTGCCGTGCTTCCCCGCAGACCAGGCCACCGCGCAGCGCCTCATCGAAATGGGCAGCGACATGCTGTTGATGGGCAGCGACCTGTCCTGGCTCAACCAGGCCGGGCAACAGATCTCGGCCGTTAAACGCGCACTGGCCTGAACGCCGGCCCGGCCAAGGCGCCTGCGCCGTGGCCGGGCACACCCGGTTTGATCAATCGACCAGAAAATTCTGTTTGACCAAGGTCGCCCGGATGATCGAAACCAAGGTATCAAGCTGCATATCCGGGCGTTCGGTCAAATAAGACAGGCAGAACTTGGCCGGCGGGATCGGCGGATCGCAAGGCAATGTCTTCAACAAATCGACGGCCAGCAGGTCGCGAATCAAGGGTACCGGCAAAATACCTATGGCATGCCCTGCCGCTACCATCTTGGCAATAAAGGCCAGCGAGTTGCTCGAATGAAAGGCATGGCTGACCGAGCCACTTTCCATCAGCCAGCGGTCCACCACTGAATACAGTGTCGAGGGCGCACTGTGGGTGACAATCGAATATTGCCGGGCCTGCTGCGCCAGAAAAGGCCCCGGGGCCACGTCCAGGTGCCGCGCCGCCACCCACTGGAAGGTCATCCAGCCGAGGAATACATCGGTTACATCCTCACGCGTGGCCGGGTTGGTCAGCAGCGCGATGTCGAGTTCGTGGTCGTTCAGCTTGCGGTTGAGCACCGCACCGACATCGATGGAGATCTCCAGGGTGATCTCTGGGAAGTGCGCCTTTATATCGCTGATTACCGCCGTCAGCCCGACCATCGCCGAACATTCGTCCGCGCCCAGGCGCAAGCGCCGGTGCTTTTTCTGCTGCGCGGCAAACTGCTCGAGTTGCGTGCTGTTGTTGAGCACCTGTTCGGCGTGGCGCAAAGCGGTATGGCCATCTGCGGTGAGGCTCATGCGTTGCTTGCTGCGGTCGAACAACTTGACGCTGAGCAGCGATTCCATTTCCTTGATACGCGCCGACACTGCAGGTTGCGTCAGGTGAAGATGACGGGAGGCGGCATGAACGCCCCCGAGGCGGGCGGTCCAGTAGAACGCCTCGATCTGCATCAGCGTGATTCGCATGATAAAAACTGCTCCGGTTACTGCTTACGGATTTTTATTATCGACCGTTAAGCGTGCTTGTTAGGATGACCGAAACCCTTCGAAAAAGCATCCGGCCTAATAACAACACCCTATGTATATTATCGAAGCACTGCCCGCCCCGATCAGCGCCGCTGAACTTGAAGTCTTGATCAACGCCGAACCGGCGACCATCGGCCATTTCATTACCCACGGTATTGCCAGCCCGCACATCAAGGCACACTTTCAGAATGTCAGGGCCGTGGGTACCGCGGTGACCGTGAGGATGCCAGGCAACGATGGCGGGATTCTGCATTACGCCATGGGCTGCGTGCGCCCAGGCGACTTTCTGGTGGTGGACCGCTGCGGTGAACGCATGACCGCCGCCCTGGGCGGCGCCATGGCCTACGCCGCCAAGCAGGCTGGCGTGGCGGGGATCATCGTCGACGGCTACGTCACCGACCTGGGCGAAATACGCGAGCATGGTGTGCCAGTGTGGTCACGCGGTGCCAGCGCGATTACCACCCGCGTGATGGGCCTGGAAGGCGAGTTCTGTACCGCCATCCAATGTGGCGGGGTGATTGTCCACCCCGGCGATGCGGTGGTGGCAGACGAAAACGGCATGGTGTTTCTGCGCCCCGGCCAGGTGATCGAAATGGCTCAGCGGGCCATCGACTTCCAGCACAACGAAAAGCACACGCTGGCACGGCTGGCCAAGGGTGAGAAATTCCCTGATATCGTCGGTTCGCGAACCACCATCGAGGCCGCGTCCCGCCCTCGTTGATCGAACAGCCCCAAAGTAGCTCCCGAACAAGCACAAGAGGACTACCGTGAAACTCAGCTCGCTGCTCATCCCCCTGGCGTTCGGCGCGCTGCTCGGTACCTCGCTGGCGCGCGCGCAAGACTACCCCGTGATGCGCTTCAACGTGGTGGGCGGTGGCAGCCACAACTACACGTTCCGGGCGGTTGAACAGCCGTTCTGGAATCAGACGTTGCCCGCGCGCTCGCAAGGCAGGGTCACCGCGCAACTGCTGGGGTTGTCGGAAAGTGGCCTGAAAGGGCCGGAGATCATTCGCCTGATGCGCTTTGGCGCAGTCGATATCGGCATGGGCGTGTTCGCCTTCGTCGCCGGCGACGATGCCACCTTCGAAGGTGTGGACCTGCCCGGCCTGGCCGATACCATCGACACCGCCCACAGGGTCGCCAACGCCTACAAGCCGGTGCTCGAACAACGCATGGCCGAGCGTCACGGCATCAAGTTGCTGGCCACCGTCCCCTATACCGCGCAGGTCTTCTTTTGCCGCGATGCCGTGCACTCGCTGGCTGACTTGAAGGGCAGGAAAGTGCGCACTCGCGGGCGCAACATGGCCGAGCTGGTCAAGGCCATGGGCGCGGCGCCCGTCACCCTGCCCTTTGCCGAGGTGGTAACCGCCATGCAAACCGGCGTCATCGACTGCGCAATCACCGGCATTGGCTCGGGCAACGCCGCCAAGTGGTACGACGTTGCAGGCTACCTTTACAACCTGCCCGTGGATTGGTCGATCGGCTTCTATGGCATCGGCCTGAAGCGCTGGCAGCAACTGCCGCCCGAGGTACAGCAATTGCTGCAGGTGCAATCGCAAGTGCTGGAGCAGGCCCTGTGGCAAACGACCGCCCAGGAGAACCGTTATGCCCAGGCCTGCAATGTCGGCGGCCCTGACTGCCAGATTCATCACCCCGCACACATGACCGCCTCGGCCCCGACCGCAGCAGAGAAGCGGACCCTGCGCCAGGCCGCACTGACCATTGCCAACGACTGGGGCAAACGCTGCGGCGGACCTTGCGTGGCACGCTGGAATGCCACCGTGGGCGATGCCATCGGCATGCGCCTGGCCCCATGAGTTACCCTGCTTCGGAGACTGCCCACATGCACACCGCCCGCTCAAGCATGGGAGCCATCAGCGCCATTGCCAAGGCCAGTACCTGGGTCGGCGGCTTCGCGCTGCTCACCTGCGCCCTTCTGATCGGCATCGACCTGATCTTGCGCAAGGCCCTGGGTATCTCCATGGGCGGCGCCGACGAAATAGCCGGTTACGTGCTGGCGATCACCAGCGCCTGGGCGTTCCCGGTCACCTTGCTGAAGCGCGCACATATCCGCGTGGACATCCTCTACACCCGCCTTGGCCTGCGCCCCAGGGTCGCGCTCGACCTGTTCGCCCTCGCCTGCATGCTGGTGCTTGCCAGCACATTGGCCTACCACGCGTGGAACGTGCTGTGGGACTCCATCGAATACCGTTCAGTGTCAAACACGCCACTGCAGGTACCACAATGGCTGCCCCAATCACTCTGGTTCGCCGGCTACGTGTTCTTTGCCCTGACCTTGTCGAGCCTGGTGGTCACCTGCACCCGCCACTTGCTGCACGGCCGCTGGCACGCTGTCAGCAAACTGATCGGCATCAACTCGGTCGAGGAGGACATTCAGCAGGAGCGCTACCACGGTAGCCCCGCTGCTGGCACGGAGCAAAAGCCATGCTGAGCCTCACCCTGATCGTGCTGCTCGCACTGCTGGCGCTTAGCGTGGCCGCTGCAGTCAGTGTCGGCCTGCTGGGCATGTCCCTGTCGCAGCTGTTCTCGACATTGCCGTTAAGCAGCGCCATGGGTGAAATTGCCTGGAATACCAGTAGCGAATTCCTTCTGGTGGCGATCCCTTTGTACATCCTGATGGGTGAACTGCTGGTGTGTTCAGGCGTGGCCGGGCGCATGTACCAGGCCGTCGAAAAGTGGCTGTCGTGGCTGCCAGGTGGCTTGATGAATTCGAACATCGGCGCCAGCGCACTGTTCGCCACCACCAGCGGCTCCAGCGTGGCGACTGCGGCCACCCTCTCGACCCTGGCCATCCCCGAGCAGGAACGCAAAGGCTACAACGCGCCGCTGTTTCTCGGCTCGATTGCCGCCGGTGGCACACTGGGCATCCTGATTCCGCCCTCGATCAACATGATCCTGTTTGCCCTTATCGCCAACGTGTCAGTGCCCAAGCTGTACCTGGCCGCGACCGTTCCCAGCATCATCCTGAGCGTGCTGTTTATCGCGTTGATCGTGTTGGCCTGCCTGATTCGGCCACAGCTGGACGGCCGCAAGGCGCCTACGCGCTGGGCCGAGCGCCTGGCCTGCCTCCCTGACCTGTTGCCGCCACTGGCGATCTTCGCCCTGGTGATTGGTTCGATCTACAGCGGCTTCGCCACCGCCAGCGAGTCGGCCGCGCTGGGTGTGCTCAGCGCCTTCGGCCTGGGCCTATGGCGCCGGGCATTCACCTGGCAGAGCCTGGGTCAGGCGTTCGAGGCAACCCTGCGCACCACCGGCATGATCATGCTCATCACCTTGTCGGCGTTCTTTCTCAACTTTGTGCTGGCCTCCATTGGCCTGACCACCACGCTGGTCCATTTTGTCACTGACCTGAACCTTTCCCCCACGGCCACACTGCTGGCGATCATCCTGTTCTACATCGTGCTGGGTTGCTTCATGGACACGCTGGCCATGTTGATCACCACCGCGCCGCTGATCGTGCCGATCATCGTCGCACTGGGCTTCGATCCGTTGTGGTTTGGGGTGGTGTTGATCGTGCTGTGCGAGATGGGCCAGATTACGCCACCGTTCGGCATGAACCTGTTCGTGGTGCAGAGCATTCGTGGCCGGGGCAACTTCATGGACGTGGTGTACGGCGCGCTGCCGTTCTGCCTGGCGTTGCTGGTGCTGATCGCCCTGTTGATCGCCTTTCCACAACTGGCGTTGTGGTTGCCGGCAGCTGTTTAGCGGGCAATAAAAAAGGGCGATCCGTGTGGATCGCCCTTTTTCGATTTGGTAGGCACAATTGGACTCGAACCAACGACCCCCACCATGTCAAGGTGGTGCTCTAACCAACTGAGCTATGTGCCTGTCGTGTGGTGCGCATATTAGTGATCGAATGCGTACCTGTAAAGCTTTTTTTTCAGAAAAATCAAAAACTTTCGGTTTTGACCGGAGGGGCTGCTTCATGCCCCTTTTCGACCGGATCGACGCCCCGGTAGGCCGCCCAATGAAAGAAGGGGCAACCCTTTCGGATTGCCCCTTCTTCGATTTGGTAGGCACAATTGGACTCGAACCAACGACCCCCACCATGTCAAGGTGGTGCTCTAACCAACTGAGCTATGTGCCTGTCGTGTGGTGCGCATTCTACGCATTCCGAAAACCATGTCAACACTTTTTTTCGCGCTAACTTACTGAATCTTAACCTCTTTATAGGAAAGCTTCGGCGACGGCCGGGTAAAGGATTTTCAACGGACGACTAGCGGGTGTTTATTATTATTGATAGCATCGCTACATTCGTTAAAAATATAACACACGAGGTTTCTCGAGCATGGCCAACACCCCCTACCCCCAGTCCTACTACGCCGCCTCGGCTAACCCGGTGCCGCCACGTCCGGCGCTGCAGGGTGAGGTGGAAACCGATGTGTGCATCATCGGTGCCGGCTACACCGGCCTGTCCAGCGCCTTGTTCCTGCTGGAAAACGGCTTCAAGGTCAGCATCGTCGAAGCCGCCAAGGTTGGTTTTGGCGCGTCCGGTCGCAACGGCGGCCAGATCGTCAACAGCTACAGCCGTGACATCGACGTGATCGAGCGCACCGTCGGCCCAAAGCAGGCACAACTGCTGGGCCAGATGGCATTCGAAGGTGGCCGCATCATTCGTGAGCGTGTCGCCAAGTACAATATCCAGTGCGACCTGAAAGACGGTGGCGTGTTCGCAGCCATCACCCCTAAACAGATGGGCCACCTGGAGTCGCAAAAGCGCCTGTGGGAACGCTTTGGCCACAACCAGCTCGAGCTGATGGACCAGAAGCGCATCCGTGAAGTAGTCGCATGCGACAGCTACATCGGCGGCATGCTGGACATGAGCGGCGGCCACATCCACCCGCTTAACCTGGCCCTGGGCGAAGCGGCCGCGGTAGAGTCGCTGGGCGGCATCATCTATGAGCAGACCCCGGCCATCCGTATCGAGCGTGGCGCCAACCCGGTCGTGCACACACCGCAAGGCAAGGTGCGCGCCAAGTTCATCATCGTCGCCGGTAACGCCTACCTGGGCAACCTGGTGCCAGAGCTGGCCGCCAAGTCCATGCCGTGCGGCACCCAGGTGATCACCACCGAGCCCCTGAGCGATGACCTGGCACGTACCCTGCTGCCGCAGGATTACTGTGTCGAAGACTGCAACTACTTGCTCGACTACTACCGCCTGACCAGCGACAAGCGCCTGATCTTCGGTGGCGGCGTGGTCTACGGCGCGCGTGACCCGGCGAACATCGAGGCAATCATCCGTCCGAAGATGCTCAAGGCCTTCCCGCAGTTGCAGAACGTGAAGATCGATTACGCCTGGACCGGCAACTTCCTGCTGACCCTGTCGCGCCTGCCGCAGGTTGGCCGCATCGGCGACAACATCTATTACTCCCAGGGCTGCTCGGGCCACGGCGTCACCTACACGCACCTGGCAGGCAAGGTGCTGGCCGAGGCGCTGCGTGGCCAGGCCGAGCGTTTCGATGCGTTCGCAGGCCTGCCGCACTACCCGTTCCCGGGTGGCCAGATGCTGCGTGTGCCATTCAGCGCCATCGGTGCCTGGTACTACAGCCTGCGTGACCGCCTGGGCTTCTGATTGATGCCTCGGTAACCTGGCACCGGCCTCTTCAAAAGGCCGGTGTACGTTTACCGCCCCAGGCTGTTCACGGCCTGCTTCGCGGCAATTTCCTGCCCTGCCCGGGCCAGTTCGTCGGCCGCCTGCAACCAGCGTTGCCGGTCTACCTGGGCGGGCAGTTGCCGCGGCGGTTGCACCAGCACCGCCCAACTGCCCTGCTTGGCCCAGGCCGAAGCAAAATCATCGAAGGCCATCAGTTGCCTGCGGTGCATGCCTGAGCGCAACAGTACCCGCTGCTTGTAGCGGTCATAACCGATCAGCACCGCGTAGCGTGGTTCGCTCCACCAGGCTGAACCCTCCTCGTAACGCAGCAAAACCGGGTTGCCCGCCGCCACCTGCGTCAGCAAGGCGTCCATCTGCTTGTCCAGCGCGTACACCACCATGCCGTAGTCACGCGCCACGCGGGGGATGCTGGTGTCCAGCGTTTCGGCGCCCTGGGGCAGGTTCAATGGTTTGTCCAGCAGGCCTGGCGTGATCGGCGCGCCCTGCTGCGAAAGCAGCGCTGCCAGGGCCATGGCGCCGCTGTGGTTGGCATTGCCACGGTAGAACGGCACGCTGCTGATCTCGACCCGCTGCGGCAGGCCTTTCAGGTTCGCGGGCGGTGCGCTGGCACAACCGGCCAGGCTGGCCGCCATCAGGCAGGCCAGCAGCAGCCGACGGGGGGCTGAGGCCAGCGGTTTGAAGGAAACTTGCTCCATGGGCACTCGCTTGTTCCGATGCCAGGCAGGCAGCGCCCGGCTCTGGGCTCAGATCATAGGGCCCACAGGTGCGCGGGTATAGTCCGACACAGGCTTGTAGCCAATCGGACCAAGCAATAGACCTTTGATCAATGGAACGTCACACGGGTCGAGCTAGACTAAAGCAGTGTCTGTAAGGCGAGCCCTGGCTGACAGCGCGCTTGCCCGAGAGAAGGAGGCACACATGAGCCTGACCCTGGCAATCCTCATGCTGGTAGGTATGTGGCTGAGCGTCGCAGCCGCCATGCTGTGGGGTGTACTGCGTATCGTGCGGCGTCATTCCCATCATCACTCCCTGCCCCCGCAGGGCCTGGCCAAACCTCAGGTTGGGCACAGGGTACGGCGGCAAGTGGAGGCGCATTAAACTCACGCTTTTGTGATGGTCCATTCGCGGGGCCCACCCCTGGCTTCAAGGCCAGCGGTGGGCCTGCGCCTTTTACATCAACCTTCTGCCGCTTCGCGCTTGAGCCGCGCCCGACGGGCCATGATGTTGAGGACCTCGATCAAGGTCGAGAAGGCCATCGCTGCGTACACATACCCTTTCGGTACATGAGCCCCCATGCCTTCGGCGATCAGGGTCATGCCGATCATGATCAGGAAGCCCAGGGCCAGCATCACCACGGTCGGGTTGTCATTGATGAACTTGGCCAGCGGGTCGGCCGCCACCAGCATTACGATCACGGCAGCGATCACGGCAATGATCATGATCGGCAAGTGCTCGGTCATACCCACGGCGGTAATGATGCTGTCGATCGAGAAGACGATATCCAGCAGCAGGATCTGGCCAATGGCTGCGGCAAAACCCAAGGTGATGGTGGAACCGGCCTTGGACTCTTCCTTGGCACCATGCGGGTCGACGTTCTCGTGGATTTCCTTGGTGGCCTTCCACAGCAGGAATAAGCCACCTGCGATCAGAATCATGTCCTTCCACGAGAAGCTGTGGCCGAACACATCGATCACCGGCTCGGTCAATTGCACGATCCAGGCCACGGTGCTGAGCAGCGCCAGGCGCATGACCAGGGCCATGCTGATACCAATGCGCCGCGCCTTGGAACGGTATTCCATGGGTAGCTTGTTGGTCAGGATGGAGATGAAGATCAGGTTGTCGATGCCGAGCACGATCTCCATGGCCACCAAGGTGGCGAGGGCGACCCAGGCGGTCGGGCTTGCGGCGAGTTCCAGCAAATATTCCATTTAATCAATCCTGCATCGGGTCTTGGGGTCAGATGTCCTGGGTCTTTTCGTGCTTTTCAGCATCTTTGGGCGGCTGGCCTTCGCTGCCGATGGCATCGCTCAGGGCCTGCTGGGCCGCTTCGTTGGTCTTGTCGATGGCCTGCTTGGCCGACTGGGCGGCCTGGTCGAGCATCTGCTGGGCAGATTTTTCAGCCTGATCGCAGCCGGCCAGGGTGAACAGGGCCAGGGCCAGCACCAAAGGCGTGCCAATGGATTTAAGCTGCAACATGGGTTCCTCGCTTGTCGATATTCCGGCGGCGCGCAACGCGCCTCATGGAGTCGCATTCTAGAGAGGCGAATACATCAGGAAAATTCGTATTTTCAGCGGTTATACTTCGGTTTTTACGAATCGAGAAATACACCGATGCTCAACTATCGCCAGTTGCACTACTTCTGGGCCGTGGCCAAGACCGGCAGCATCGCGCGTGCCAGCGAGCAGTTGAACCTCACCCCGCAGACCATCAGCGGGCAGATCAGCCTGTTCGAGCAGACGTATGGCCTTGAATTGTTCCAGCGAGTCGGTCGGCAGTTGGAGCTGACCGAGACCGGCCGCCAGACGTTGGTGTATGCCGAGCAGATGTTCCAACTCGGCGGCGAGCTGGAAGCCATGCTGCGCGCCGGTCCGCAAGAGCAGATTCTGTTTCGCGTGGGGGTGGCCGACGTTGTCCCCAAATCCATCGTCTATCGCCTGCTGGCGCCGACCATGGAGCTGGACGAGGTGCTGCGCATCAATTGCCGGGAAGACAAACTCGAGCGGCTGCTGGCGGACCTGGCGATTCAGCGCCTGGACCTGGTCATTTCCGACAGCCCGATGCCCAACCACCTGGATATCAAGGGCTACAGCCAGAAGCTCGGCGAGTGTGGCCTGAGTTTCTTCGCCACCCAGGCGTTGGCGCAACGCCTTGCCGGCCCCTTCCCTGCCTGCCTCGACGATGCACCGCTGTTGATTCCGGGCCAGGAGACCGTGGTGCGCAGCCGTTTGCTGCGCTGGCTGGGGGAACAGCAGGTACAGCCGCGGATCGTTGGCGAGTTCGACGACAGCGCCTTGATGCAGGCGTTTGGCCAATCGGGCAGCGGCATTTTCGTGGCGCCCAGCGTGATCGCCGAGGAAGTGTGCCGCCAGTATGGCGTGCAACTGATCGGGCAGACCGAAGCGGTGCATGAGTCGTTCTATGCCATTTCGGTGGAGCGCAAGGTCAAGCACCCAGGGATCGTCGCCATTACCGAGGGGGCGCGACGGGAGTTGTTCCACTGGTGATGTGCTCGCCGCTTCGCGCGTGAACCCTGAAGACCGCGAACCTGCCCGACAAAGGTCTATGGTAAAGTCTCGCCCTTTTTGAACATGCCGGGATATCGCTGCATATGACCCCCTTCTTCCGCCTTCTCAACCGCACCAGCCTGGTGACGCAGATCGTCATCGGCCTGCTGGCCGGCATCGCCCTGGCGTTGCTCGCACCCGACGTCGCCCGCGACCTGGCGTTCCTCGGCAAGGTGTTCGTCAGCGCCCTCAAGGCAGTGGCACCCATTCTGGTGTTCATTCTGGTCATGGCCTCGATCGCCAACCACCGCCACGGCCAGGAAACCCACATACGGCCGATCCTGTGGCTGTACCTGCTGGGCACCTTCGCCGCAGCGGTGGTGGCCGTGGTGGCCAGCATGCTGTTCCCGTCCCACCTGGTGCTGAGTGCCGGCGACGCCACGCTGAGTGCGCCGGGCGGTATCACCGAGGTCCTGCAAAACCTGCTGCTGAGCGCGGTCGACAACCCGGTCAACGCCTTGCTCAATGCCAACTTCATTGGCGTGCTGACCTGGGCGATTGGCCTGGGCGTGGCCCTGCGCCATGCCGGCGAAACCACCCGCACTGTGGTCGAGGACCTGTCCAACGGGGTTACCTTGATCGTGCGCGTGGTCATCCGCTTCGCCCCGCTGGGCATCTTCGGCCTGGTCAGTGCCACCCTCGCCCAGTCGGGCCTCGATGCCCTGTTCGGCTATCTGCACCTGCTGGCCGTGCTGATCGGCTGCATGCTGTTTGTGGCCCTGGTGATGAACCCGCTGATCGTGTTCTGGAAGATTCGCCGCAACCCGTACCCGCTGACCCTGCTGTGCCTGCGCGAGAGCGGTATCACGGCGTTCTTCACCCGCAGCTCGGCGGCCAACATCCCGGTCAACCTGGCCCTGTCGGAGCGTCTTGGCCTGCATGAAGACACCTATTCGGTGTCGATCCCGCTGGGCGCGACCATCAACATGGCGGGCGCAGCGATCACCATCACCGTACTGACACTGGCCGCTGTGCATACCCTGGGTATCCCGGTCGACCTGCCGACTGCCGTGCTGCTCAGCGTGGTGGCGGCTGTCTGTGCGTGCGGCGCCTCGGGCGTGGCAGGTGGTTCGCTGTTGTTGATCCCGCTGGCGTGCAGCCTGTTCGGCATCCCCAGCGAGATTGCCATGCAGGTGGTGGCGGTGGGCTTCATCATTGGTGTGCTGCAGGACTCGGCGGAGACTGCGCTGAACTCGTCGACCGACGTGCTGTTCACCGCGGCGGCGTGCCAGGCTGAGGAACGACGCGGGGCGTGAGGCTGTCGGGGCCGTGTTGCGGCCCCAATTGCCTTAATCAACGGCTTTACCTACGCTAGTGGCCTTTTCCTCGCAATGAGACAGGGCCATGTCCGAACACGAAACCGTAGGTGAAGGCCGTTTCAACAGCACCGAGATCCGCATTCTCGGCTCGCTGATCGAAAAGCAGGCCACCAGCCCGGAAAGCTACCCGCTGACCCTCAATGCCCTGGTCCTGGCCTGCAACCAGAAGACCAGCCGGGAACCGGTGATGAACCTCACCCAAGGCCAGGTCGGCCAGGCCCTGCGGGCGCTCGAAGGCCAAGGCATGACCCGCTTGCAGATGGGCAGCCGCGCCGACCGCTGGGAGCAGCGGGTGGACAAGGCCCTGGAATTGGTGCCGGCGCAACTGGTGCTGATGGGCCTGATGTTCTTGCGCGGCCCGCAAACCCTCAACGAGTTGCTCAGCCGCAGCAACCGCCTGCATGAATTCGATGACACCGAGCAGATCCAGCACCAGCTGGAACGCCTGATTTCAAGGGACCTTGCCCTGCACCTGCCGCGCCAGGCAGGCCAGCGCGAAGACCGCTATACCCATGCATTGGGCGACCCGGCAGAAATCGAAGCGATCATGGCCGCACGCCAACAGGAAGGCGGTGCCCGCAGCAGCGGTGGCAGTGTTTCGGAAGAGCGCATGGAGGCCTTGGAAGCCCGGATTGCAGCGCTGGAGGCGCGCCTGGCCGAACTCGAAGGCTGAGCCATTAGTGCTCGGGGTCGGGGAAATTGCGACAGCTCTTGCGCTCAGCCAGCTCCCGCTCACTGGGGCGCTGGTCGACGAACACGGTGCGGCCGTCGGCGTAGATTTCGAGGAAGCCCCAGTGCAGGTCCTGCTCTTTCTGCCCGGGCTTGGGTGGCACTAGCCACCAGGGTTCGCGGCTGATCAGGGTCATGGTGAGCTTCCTGAGGGTGTCTGGGGTAATGATAGACACCCTCAGGCTGCTGCTGACTTACGCCGGGGCCGAAGCCCGAATCAGGTGATCGAAGGCCGCCAGCGAAGCCTTGGCGCCCTCACCCACGGCAATGACGATCTGCTTGTACGGCACGGTGGTCACATCACCCGCGGCAAACACGCCGGGGATGTTGGTCGCGCCCTTGGCATCGACAATGATCTCGCCACGCGGCGACAGTTCGACGGTGCCTTTGAGCCAGTCGGTATTGGGCAACAGGCCGATCTGCACGAAGATGCCTTCCAGCGCCAGGTCATGCAGCTCATCGCTGGCGCGATCCTTGTAGCGCAACCCCGTCACCTTCTCACCATCGCCGACCACTTCGGTGGTCAGTGCGCGGGTGATCACCTTGACGTTCGGCAGGCTGTGCAGCTTGCGTTGCAACACGGCGTCGGCACGCAACTGGCTGTCGAACTCGATCAGGGTCACCTGGGCGACGATGCCCGCCAAATCGATGGCCGCTTCCACGCCCGAGTTGCCGCCGCCGATCACCGCCACACGCTTGCCCTTGAACAGTGGGCCATCACAGTGCGGGCAGTAAGCCACGCCCCGGGCACGGTATTGCTGCTCGCCCGGCACGTTCATTTCGCGCCAGCGTGCACCGGTGGCCAGGATCACGGTCTTGGCCTTGAGCGACGCACCGCCCGCCAGACGCACTTCGTGCAGGCCGCCATCGGTGGCCGGGATCAGCGCTTCACCGCGCTGCAGGTTCATGATGTCGACGTCGTACTGCTTGACGTGTTCTTCCAGCGCAGTGGCCAGTTTCGGCCCTTCGGTTTCCTGCACCGAGATAAAGTTCTCGATGGCCAGGGTGTCGAGCACCTGGCCGCCGAAACGCTCGGCGGCAACACCGGTACGGATACCTTTACGCGCGGCATAGATCGCGGCCGCAGCGCCGGCCGGGCCACCGCCGACGATCAGTACATCGAAAGCGTCCTTGGCGTTGATCTTTTCGGCCTGGCGGCTGCCGGCACTGGTGTCGATCTTGCCCAGAATCTCTTCCAGGCCCATGCGGCCCTGGCCGAACACTTCACCGTTCAGGTAGATGCTCGGTACCGCCATGACTTTGCGCGATTCGACTTCGTCCTGGAACAGCGCGCCGTCGATGGCCACGTGGCGCACGTTGGGGTTGAGCACCGCCATCAGGTTCAGCGCCTGGACCACGTCCGGGCAGTTCTGGCACGACAGCGAGAAGTAGGTTTCAAAGGTGAATTCGCCTTGCAGCCCTTGGATCTGCTCGATCACTTCGGCGCTGGCCTTGGACGGGTGGCCACCGACTTGCAGCAGCGCCAGCACCAGGGAGGTGAATTCATGGCCCATGGGGATGCCGGCGAAACGCAGGCTGATGTCAGCCCCAGGGCGATTGAGCGAGAACGATGGACGACGAGCGTCGGTCCCGTCCGCGCGCAGGGTAATCAGGTTCGACAGGCCGGCGATTTCCACCAGCAGGTCGTGCAATTCGCGGGATTTCGCGCCGTCGTCGAGGGAAGCAACGATCTCGATCGGCTGGGTGACCCGCTCCAGGTAGGTTTTCAGTTGCGATTTAAGCGTGGCGTCCAACATACGGGCGATTCCTTTTTCAATCTTCAGATACAAAAACGCCCAGGCAACAGCGCCCGGGCGTTTGGCGGGGCGGTAAGTACTTCAGCTTTGGCGGCTGCTTACCGCCCTCGACTGGCGCATAACGTCTATTCGTTCGTGAAGTGCCGAGCGGCGATCAGTTTCAACGCAGCATGATCGTCGCGCAGGCACTTGTTGGACGACGATTAGATCTTGCCGACCAGGTCCAGGGATGGCGCCAGGGTAGCCTCGCCTTCTTTCCACTTGGCCGGGCAGACTTCGCCTGGGTGGGCAGCGACGTACTGGGCAGCCTTGACCTTGCGCAGCAGTTCGCTGGCATCACGGCCTACACCACCGTCGTTGATTTCGACGATCTTGATCTGGCCTTCCGGGTTGATCACGAAGGTACCGCGATCGGCCAGGCCGGCTTCTTCGATCAGCACGTCGAAGTTGCGCGAGATGACGTGGGTCGGGTCACCGATCAGCGGGTACTTGATCTTGCCGATGGTTTCCGAAGTGTCGTGCCAGGCTTTGTGAGTGAAGTGGGTGTCGGTGGACACGCCGTAGATTTCCACGCCGAGCTTCTGGAACTCTGCGTAATTGTCAGCAAGGTCACCCAGCTCGGTCGGGCAAACGAAGGTGAAGTCGGCCGGGTAGAAGAACACGACAGACCACTTGCCTTTCAGGTCGGCTTCGCTTACCTGAACGAATTCGCCGTTGTGGAAGGCGGTGGCGTTGAACGGTTTGACCTGGCTGTTGATGATAGGCATGAGAGACGCTCCTTCATGGGGTTGAAATCAGTTGACGGAGAGAATCCTAACCGCTGGCCCCCAGAAAGGCTCATTGGCAAACCTGATGCTGGCGATTGGTTTTGGCTATAACCAGGGTCTATTAATAGAAGAGATAGCGCTGAACGGCGGTTGCTTTATGTAGGAGCGGCCTTGCGTCGCGATGGGCGGCGAAGCGGCCCCAGGATTTCGGCGTCGAAACACAGATCCTGGGGCCGCTTCGCCGCCCATCGCGACGCAAGGCCGCTCCTACAAAGGCCAGAGGTGCTTTTAGCGGGTAACGGTGCGCATCGTCACGAATTCTTCAGCCGCGGTCGGGTGCACGCCGATGGTCTCGTCAAACTGCTGCTTGGTCGCGCCCGCCTTCAGCGCAATCCCCAGGCCCTGCACGATCTCGCCGGCATCCGGCCCGACCATGTGGCAGCCCAGCACCTTGTCGGTCTCGGCATCGACCACCAGCTTCATCAGGGTCTTTTCCTGGATGTCGGTCAAGGTCAGCTTCATGGCCCGGAAACGGCTCTCGAAGATCTGCACCTTATGGCCGGCCTCCAGCGCCTGTTCCTCGGTGATGCCAACGGTGCCGATCGGCGGCTGGCTGAACACCGCAGTGGGGATGTTCTGGTAGTCCACCGGGCGGTACTGCTCGGGCTTGAACAAGCGCCGCGCAACGGCCATGCCTTCGGCCAGCGCCACTGGGGTGAGCTGCACGCGACCGATCACATCGCCAATGGCCAGAATCGACGGCGCGGTGGTCTGGTACTGCTCATCGACGCGAATGTAGCCCCGTGCATCCAGCTCGACGCCCGTGTTCTCCAGGCCCAAATTGTCGAGCATCGGCCGCCGCCCAGTGGCGTAGAACACGCAGTCGGCAACCAGCTCGCGGCCATCCTTGAGGGTGGCCTTGAGGCTGCCGTCGTCCAGCTGGTCGATGCGCTGGATATCCGCGTTGAACTGCAGATCGAGGCCGCGTTTTTCCAGCTCTTCCTTCAAGTGCGTGCGCACCGAACCATCAAACCCGCGCAGGAACAGATCGCCCCGGTACAGCAAACTGGTATCGGCCCCCAGCCCCTGGAAGATGCCGGCAAACTCGACGGCGATGTAGCCACCGCCCACCACCAGCACGCGGCGCGGCAACGCCTTGAGGTAGAACGCTTCGTTGGAGGTGATGGCCAGTTCCTTGCCAGGGATGTCCGGCACCTGCGGCCAGCCGCCGGTGGCGATGAGGATGTGCTCGGCGGTATAGCGCTGGCCGTCGACTTCCACCTCGTTGGCGCCAGTCAGGCGTGCATGGCCCTGCAACAGGGTCACCCCGCTGTTGACCAGCAGGTTGCGGTAGATACCGTTGAGGCGCTCGATCTCCCGGTTTTTGTTGGCAATCAGGGTGCCCCAGTCGAAATGCCCTTCTTCCAGGGTCCAGCCGAAGCCTGCGGCCTGCTCCAGCTCGTCTGCGACATGCGCGCCATACACCAGCAGTTTTTTCGGCACACAGCCGACGTTGACGCAGGTACCGCCCAGGTAGCGGCTTTCGGCTACCGCCACCTTCGCGCCGAAGCCCGCGGCAAAACGCGCTGCGCGCACACCGCCGGACCCGGCACCAATCACGAACAGATCAAAATCGTAGGCCATTTATTCAGTCTCCTAGGCTGGCGCCCAGCATACCGCCGTTGGCCGCCGCAAACAAAAAAGCCACCCCGAGGGGTGGCTTGCAGACCAGCGGGGCTTATCAGTAAGCCTTGCCAGTCTTGTAGTAGTTCTCGAAGCAGAAGTTGGTCGCGTCGATGTAGCCTTCGGCGCCACCGCAGTCGAAACGCTTGCCCTTGAACTTGTAGGCAATCACGCAGCCATCTTTGGCCTGCTGCAGCAGGGCGTCAGTGATCTGGATTTCGCCGCCTTTGCCCGGCTCGGTATTGGCGATGATATCGAAGATGTCCGGGGTCAGGATGTAGCGGCCGATGATCGCCAGGTTCGAAGGCGCGTCTTCCGGTGCAGGCTTTTCGACCATGTTGGTGACACGGTAGATGTCGTCGCGGATCATCTCACCGGCGATCACACCGTACTTGTTGGTTTCCTGCGGGTCGACTTCCTGGATGGCGACGATCGAGCAGCGGTACTGCTTGAACAGTTTGACCATCTGGGTCAGTACGCCGTCACCTTCCGGGTTGACGCACAGGTCGTCAGCCAGCACCACCGCGAACGGTTCGTCACCGATAAGCGGGCGGCCGGTGAGGATCGCGTGGCCCAGGCCCTTCATCTCGGTCTGACGGGTGTAGGAGAAGGAGCACTCGTTGAGCAGACGACGGATACCGACCAGGTACTTTTCCTTGTCGGTGCCCTTGATCTGGTTTTCCAGCTCGTAGCTGATGTCGAAGTGGTCTTCCAGGGCACGCTTGCCACGGCCGGTCACAATGGAGATCTCGTTCAGGCCGGCATCCAGCGCTTCTTCAACGCCATACTGGATCAGTGGCTTGTTGACCACCGGCAGCATTTCCTTGGGCATGGCTTTGGTAGCGGGCAGGAAGCGGGTGCCGTAACCGGCGGCCGGGAACAAGCATTTCTTGATCATATACGTCCTTAAACAAAGGCTAGGCCTGTGGAATTCGGCGCAGTCTAATCAGGCGGCAGTCACCTTACAATGCCCCGCCTGAGGCCGACCGATGCCATGATAGAGATAACCCAGTGTAGATAGTTCCAAGGGATCGTAAATATTGCGCCCATCAAATAGCACTGGCATACGCATAAGCCCCCGCACACGCACGAAATCCGGCTGCCGAAACTGCTTCCATTCGGTCACCAGCACCAGGGCGTCTGCGCCCTCGACACAGGCGTAAGGGTCTTCGCTCAGGCGCAACTGACCGCTGGCCACGGCCTGCGGATAACGCCCCTGCATGCCGCCAAGTGCCACCGGGTCGCAGGCCTGTACCCGGGCCCCCGCCGCAAGCAACGCATCGATCAGCACCAGGCTGGGCGCCTCGCGAAGGTCGTCAGTGCCCGGTTTGAAGGCCAGCCCCCAGAGCGCGACGCTACGCCCACGCATGAAGCCGCCAAAGTGCTGGTGCAGCGCCTTGAACAGCAAGGTCTTCTGTTCGTCGTTGCGTGCCTGCACCGCCTGCAAAATCGCGGCCTGGTAGCCCTGCTGCTCGGCAGTGCGAAGCAGGGCCCGGACATCCTTGGGGAAGCACGAACCGCCGTAGCCACACCCGGCATAGATAAAATGGCTGCCGATGCGCCGATCACTGCCGATGCCCCGGCGCACCTGCTCGATGTCCACATCCAGCTGTGCGCAAAGCCCCGCCAGCTCATTGATGAAGGAAATCTTGGTGGCCAGAAAGGCGTTGGCGGCGTATTTGCTGAACTCGGCGGCGCGGGGCGCCATCAACAGAATGCGTTCGCAGTTACGCACAAAGGGTGCATACAGCCGCTGCAGGCACTGGCCGGCCGCCGCACTGTCGCTGCCGATAATGATGCGGTCGGGGCGCATGAAGTCATCGATGGCGCTGCCCTCCTTGAGAAACTCGGGGTTGCTCGCCACCTCGACAGCAAAGCCTGCGCCACGCGCGCGCAAACCGACTGCAATGTGCCGGGCCACCCGCTCTGCAGTACCTACCGGTACTGTCGACTTGTTCACCACCAGGCTTGGGCGTGTCAGGTGGCGCCCCAGGCTGTCGGCAACGCCCAGCACATGCTGCAGATCGGCCGAACCGTCCTCCTGGCTGGGCGTGCCCACGGCGATAAACACCACCTCGGCACTGGCCAGCGCCTGCTGCCAATCATCGCTGAACAGCAGGCGGCCCGCCTGCATGCCGCTATGCAAGAGTGCCGGCAGGCCTGGCTCGTGGATCGGGCTCTGGCCCTGGCGCAACTGCATCAAGCGCTGCGGATCACGTTCCAGGCAGGTCACCCGGTTGCCCATTTCGGCAAAACAGGCCGCCGTTACCAAGCCGACATACCCCGCCCCGATCACACAGAGTTCCATGGCCGCGCTCCTTGAGGATGATGGCGGTCATTGCAACCCGAAGGTGGTTGCAGGGCGGTGACGGGCAGATGACAAAAGAAGGCGGCCGGCGCAGCAAACCCGTCAGCTACCCGTTCCCTGCCCGATCAACACCCCCTCGACTTGCTGGCCATACAGGTTCACCCCGTCATTGGCATGAAACTTCAGCCGCGTCTTCTCCACAGACCCCTCCACCAAGCGCGGGTCCTGCGGCCGTTCGTGGCGGTTGATCCACGCCGCCACATCCCAGGCCTGTTGATCGCTCAAGCTGCCCGGTTTGCCCAGTGGCATGTTGTACTTGATGAAGGACGCTGCCGTGTTGATCCGGTGCATACCGGCCCCCCAGTTGTAGGAGTCCTTGCCCCACAGCGGCGGCATCACGTACTCACCGGCCACCTTCTGCCCTTCGCCGTTGTCACCATGGCAAATCGCACATTGCTCACGGTAAACCTGCTGGCCGCGCTTGAAGTCGTAGCCACCCTGGGGTTGCGCCACGTCCGGATAGCCGCGACCCGCGATCTCGACGCCTGTGGGTGCCTTGGTCGACAACCAGTAGGCATACACCGACAGCGCCGTCATCTGCGGGCTGTCTGCCGCCGGCGGCTTGCCGTTCATGCTGAACTGGAAACACCCCTGGATGCGCTCGGCATAGGTGTTGACCTTGTCGTTTTTCTTGCGATAGGCCGGGTACATCGGGTACGCGCCCCACATCGGCGCGGAGTGTGCCAGCCGCCCCTGGTCGAGGTGGCAGTTGCTGCAGTTCAAACCGTTACCCACGGCTTCCGGCATCTTGCGTCGGGTATCGACAAACAAGGCATGGCCCTCGCGGACCATCTTGCCAAAGGCATTGTCCGGCAACTCGCTTTCGGCGGGCGGCACGAACTGCGGCGCGGCCTGCACGCCTGGCACCTTCAACTGCGACTGGTCTTCCATGGCGATCGGGGCCGCCTGGGCACTGCCCATGGCCAACAGCAGCGCGGCGGGAATCAAGGGCTTCATGGCGTGACCTCCTGGCGGGCGGGGCGGGCGAAGAACTCGGCAATGGCCTTGACCTCGTCATCGGTCATGGCCTTGGCCACGCCGACCATCAGTTGGTTGGGGTCATTGCTGCGGCTGCCGTCGCGCCAGGCATTGAGCTGCGCCATCAAGTAAGCCGCAGGCTGGCCTGCCAAGGGCGGAAAATGCTCACCTACACCACTGCCACCAGGGCCGTGGCATTGCACACAACCGGGTATCTGTCGCCCCCAATCACCGTACAGGGCCATGCGCGTGGTGGGGTCATCGGCAATCTGCTGGCGGCGCAGGTCAGCCGCTGGCTCGGCCGGTAGGCTGGCCAGGTACGCGCTGACCGCCTTGATCTCGTCTTCGCTCAAAGCCTTGGCGAGCGGTTCCATCACCGGCTGCTTGCGCGTGCCATCACGCCAGTCGTGCAACTGTTTGCTCAGGTAGCCGGCGGGTAACCCGGCCAAACGGGGGAACCCAGCGGCGGCAATGCCCTTGCCGTCTGGCCCATGGCAACCTAGGCAGGCCATGGCGGCGGGGTTCGCCCCGCCCTGGGTGAAGATTTTCTGGCCATCGGCGGCATGCGCCGTGGGCCAGGCCAGGATCAGCAAGCTGCCGATCACGACTCGACTCAACGGTGTCATCACGAATCTCCATTTCTTTTGTTATAAGCTTAGGCTTAAAAAACATAAGCAAATGGATACTAGCCCCGTAAGGCAAATCGCAACAACGCCAGACTCGCCAAGCGAGGGTTATTGGCTTTTTAACCGCGAATCAATTGCGCCAGATCAATGGCCAGAAATGCACTGCGTCGTCGCCGTGCGCACGTCGCCCAGGCGCAGCGGGAAGTTGTTCAACCGCTCACGCAGTTTGATGCTGCTGCCGCTGCCACGCTTGTCGATATCGACCAGCGCCGCAGGCCCGGCCCCGGACGTCAGCTTCTGCGGCACGATCAGGCGCAGGCCGTCGCCTCGCGGCTCCTCGACCAACGGATCACGGGTATCGGCCAGCTTCTGCTTGATGCAATCTGCGTATTCACGCGGCGTCTTGCCAGAGATCACATCCATTGTTTCGCGCGATTGTTCAAGCTCCGAAACGCTGACACAGCCACCCAGCGTCAGGGACAACGCCGCTACCATCCATTTCATTTGCAGCACCTCTGCCTTTCAAGAATCCCGTTCGACCACCGCCGGGCTGTTTTGCTCCCTGCTTTGGCAGATTTATCTACGCCTGGCCAACAGGCGCGGCAGTGTAACGCTACATCGTGGTATCTTTCGCCTTTGCAGATCCAAACCTTGCGGAGCATCACATGAAATTCGTACACCAGCGCGAGCACCTGAACGAAGACGATATCGTCGTCATCGAGTGCTCCCAGCGCTGCAACATCCGCCTGATGAACGACGCCAACTTCCGCAGTTTCAAAAATGGCGGCCGGCACACCTACCACGGGGGTGCTTTTGACCAGTTCCCGGCAAAGATCACCGTGCCAAGTACCGGTTTCTGGAACATCACCCTCGATACCGTGACCACTCGCCCGATCTCGGTAACGCGCAAACCGACCTTGACCCACAAGATCAAGATCATCCGTCGCTCGTCGTCGAAACTCAGATAAGACCGCCATGACCCAGACCATCAAGTACGTCATCAAATACAAACTCGACGGCGAGCGCCGCTTTGAATTCGCGTTCATGCCCGAGGCTTCCGTGGAGCAGGCCCTGCAAGCGCTGCAAAAGATCCACGGCGACGATGCCGTGAAGATCAGCGACATCCAGGTCAGCAAGGCCCTGTAAACGCCCACGTGCACTGCCGTACCGATCACGCTGCCCCGCAAGGAGAATCGCATGAGCCAGTGGCCTGACCGTCGCATCCTCGATCTGCTGGGCATCGAGCTGCCCATTCTCCAGGCGCCGATGGCCGGTGCGACCGGCTCGGCCATGGCCATTGCCGTGGGCGCTGCGGGCGGCCTCGGTGCGCTGCCCTGCGCCATGCTCACCGCCGCGCAGATCGCTGAAGAGATCGAAGCATTTCGCGCCGCCTGCCCTGGGCGCCCGCTGAACCTGAACTTCTTCTGCCACCAGCCACCGCTGCCCGATGCCGAGCGCGATGCGCGCTGGAAGCAGGCACTGAAGCCTTACTACAGCGAATTGGGTGCCGACTTCGAGGCCCCTACCCCGGTCTCCAACCGTGCGCCTTTCGATGAGCAAAGCTGCCAACTGGTCGAGCGACTGCGCCCTGAAGTGGTGAGTTTCCATTTCGGCCTGCCCGCGCCGCAGTTGCTGCAGAGGGTCAAGGCAACCGGCGCCAAGGTGCTGTCCAGCGCCACCACGGTGGCAGAAGCGGTGTGGCTGGAGCGCCACGGCTGCGACGCGATCATCGCCATGGGCTATGAAGCCGGCGGCCATCGCGGCATGTTCCTCAGCGAAGAAATCACCAGCCAGATTGGCACTTTCGCCCTGGTGCCGCAGATTGCCGATGCGGTCAAGGTGCCGGTGATTGCAGCCGGCGGCATCGGCGACCACCGCGGCCTGGTCGCGGCCCTGGCCCTCGGCGCGTCGGCCGTGCAGATCGGCACGGCCTACCTGTTCTGCCCTGAGGCCAAGGTTTCTGCCGCTCACCGCCACGCTCTGGACACCGCGCCGGCCAGCGAAACCGCACTGACCAATCTGTTCACCGGCCGCCCAGCGCGGGGCATCATCAATCGCGTCATGCGCGAGCTGGGTCCGATGAGCGAGCTGGCACCGCGCTTTCCGCTGGCGGGTGGCGCGCTGATGCCGCTGCGCGCAATCACCGACCCCCAGGGCAACAGCGACTTCAGCAACCTCTGGTCAGGCCAGGCGCTGCGCCTGGGCAGGCACTTGCCGGCAGGTGAGCTGACCCAGGATATCGCCGACAAGGCCCTGCAACAAATCGGGCGCTGAACCCGGTTGGCGAACGCCTATAACACAGTTGCCCTCAGGCCCTTCCCGGCCAATGGCGTATCGCTATATAGTTAACGCTATAACGATAATCCCAAGGAGCTGTCTTCATGCGAATCCGCCCACTGCACCTGGCTGCCACTGCCCTGGCCAGCCTGATCTGCCTCAACACTGCCTGGGCCGACGAGGTTCAGGTCGCGGTCGCAGCTAACTTCACAGCACCGATCCAGGCCATCGCCAAGGACTTCGAGAAAGACACCGGCCACAAGCTGGTTGCAGCCTACGGTGCCACCGGGCAGTTCTACGCACAAATCAAGAACGGTGCGCCGTTCGAAGTGTTCCTCGCCGCCGATGACAGCACCCCAGCCAAGCTCGAGCAAGAAAACGAAATCGTACCCGGTTCGCGTTTCACCTACGCCATCGGCACCCTGGCCCTCTGGTCGGCGAAGGAAGGTTACGTGGACGCCAAGGGTGAAGTGCTGAAAAAGAACGCCTACAAGCACCTGTCCATCGCCAACCCTAAAGCCGCCCCTTACGGCCTGGCCGCGACGCAGGTGCTGGACAAACTGAACCTGACCGAGGCCACCAAGGGCAAGATCGTCGAAGGCCAGAACATCACCCAGGCCTTCCAGTTCGTATCCACCGGCAATGCCGAGCTGGGCTTCGTTGCCCTGTCGCAGATCTACAAGGACGGCAAGGTAACCAGCGGCTCGGCCTGGATCGTGCCGTCCGCGCTGCACGACCCCATCCGCCAGGACGCCGTGATCCTCAACAAGGGCAAAGACAATGCCGCCGCCAAGGCGCTGGTCGAGTACCTGAAGGGCCCGAAAGCCGCAGCGGTGATCAAGTCCTACGGTTATGAAATCTGATGCCACTGGACGCCAGTGACCTGGGGGCAATCTGGCTGACCGTCAAACTAGCCAGCTTGACCACCCTGATTCTGCTGGTCCTCGGTACGCCCATCGCCTGGTGGCTGGCACGCACGCGTTCGTGGTTACGCGGGCCGGTGGGCGCCGTGGTGGCGTTGCCGCTGGTGCTGCCACCGACGGTGATCGGCTTTTACCTGCTGATCGCCCTCGGCCCGCACGGTTGGCTCGGCCAGGCTACCCAGGCGCTAGGCCTGGGTAGCGTGGTGTTCAGCTTCACGGGGTTGGTGATCGGCTCGGTGATCTATTCCATGCCGTTCGTGGTGCAGCCGCTGCAAAATGCCTTTGGCGCTATCGGCCAACGGCCACTGGAAGTTGCAGCCACCCTGCGCGCCAGCCCCTGGGACACCTTCGTTCATGTGGTACTGCCGCTGGCCCGCCCCGGCTTCGTCACCGCGAGCATCCTGGGTTTCGCCCATACCGTGGGCGAGTTTGGCGTGGTGCTGATGATTGGCGGCAACATCCCCGACAAGACCCGCGTGGTCTCGGTACAGATCTTCGATCACGTCGAGGCCATGGAATATTCGCAAGCCCACTGGCTGGCCGGTGCCATGCTGGTGTTCTCGTTCCTGGTGCTGCTATTGCTATACGCTGGGCGCCGCGGCAAGGCTGGCTGGAGCTGAAATGACTGGATCGATTGTGGCGCGCCTGGAGTTGGCGCGCGACGACTTTACCCTGGATGTCGACCTGCTGCTGCCAGGGCGCGGTATCAGCGCGCTGTTCGGCCACTCCGGCTCGGGCAAGACGTCATGCCTGCGCTGCCTGGCGGGGCTGGAGCGGGCTGCCAGCGCGTATATCGAGATCAACGGCGAGGTTTGGGAAGACAGCGCGAGCGGCTATTTCCAGGCGCCGCATCTGCGACCGGTGGGCTACGTATTCCAGGAAGCCAGCCTGTTCCCGCACCTGTCGGTACGCAGCAACCTGGAGTTCGGCTGGCGGCGAATTGCGCCGGGCGAGCGCAAGGTCAGCCTTGATCAGGCCTGCCAACTGTTGGGCATCGGCCACCTGCTGGCACGCCGCCCGGCCACCTTGTCCGGCGGCGAGGCCCAGCGCGTCGGCATTGCCCGTGCGCTGCTCAGCAGCCCACGGCTGTTGCTGATGGACGAGCCACTGGCGGCCCTCGACGGGCCGCGCAAGCGCGAGATCCTGCCGTACCTGGAGCGCCTGCATGACGAGCTGGAGATCCCGCTGGTGTATGTCAGCCACGCCCAGGACGAAGTGGCGCGGCTGGCAGACCACCTGGTGTTGCTGGAGCAAGGCCAGGCCGTGGCCAGCGGCCCGATCGGCGAAACGCTGGCGCGCCTCGACCTTTCATTGGCCCAGGGCGAGGACGCCGGGGTGGTGTTCGAAGGCCTGGTGGTCGGTCATGACCCTCATTACGATTTGCTCGACCTACGCCTGCCCGGCAGTAGCGCGCCACTCTTGCGCATCGCCCACCCTGCGCATGTCATGGGCAGTACCCTGCGGGTCAAGGTTCAGGCCCGCGATGTAAGCCTGGCCCTGGCCGCAGACAGCGCCTCGAGCATCCTCAATCGGTTGCCGGTGCGGGTGCGTGAAAGCCGCCCGGCAGACAACCCGGCCCATGTCCTGGTCAGCCTGGATGCCGGCGGCAATGCCTTGCTGGCGCGTATCACTCGCTATTCGGCAGACCAGTTGGGCCTGCACCCGGGCCAGGCACTGTTTGCCCAGATCAAGTCGGTGGCATTGTTGGGCTGAGCAACCACCACGCGGCCGTTGTCCATTGATCAGTGACCTGATCGAGGCCTGCCGCCAATGCTCGACTGCCCCCTGCCCCGCACCTTGCATTACGTTGACGACAGCCAACCGGGCCTGAGCCGGCGGCGCTGGCGCGACCGCTTCATCTACTTTGACGCCGAGGGCCAACGGGTGCGCGACGCCGACACCCTCGCGCGCATCGCCGCGCTGGTGATTCCGCCGGCGTACAGCGAAGTGTGGATCTGCGCCGACCCGCAGGGTCACCTGCAAGCCACTGGCCGCGACGCCCGTGGCCGCAAGCAGTACCGCTACCATGAGCAATGGCGCGAACTGCGTGACCAGCACAAATACGGGCGCATGCTGGCCTTTGCTCAGGCACTGCCGAAACTGCGCCTGCAACTGGAAACGCACCTGGCCCGCCCGGGCCTGGACCGGGAAAAGGTCATGGCACTGGTGGTGAGCCTGCTGGACCACACCCTGATCCGCATCGGCAACCAGCGTTACCTGCGCGACAACCAGTCATACGGGCTGACCACGCTGCGCAACCGCCACGTCAAGGTGCAAGGCGGCACCATCCGCTTCCAGTTCCGCGGCAAGCGCGGCGTCGAGCACGACGTCACCTTGCATGACCGGCGCCTGGCAAACCTGCTCAAGCGTTGCATGGAGCTGCCGGGCCAGGCGCTGTTCCAGTACCTGGACGAAGACGGCCAACGCCGCAGCGTCGGCTCCAGCGAGATCAACCAGTTTTTGCAGGAACTCACTGGCGCCGATTTCACTGCCAAGGACTACCGCACCTGGGCCGGCAGCAGCCTGGCGCTGGATCTGCTCAGGCCGCTGGCATGGGAGCCGGAAAGCGAAGCGAAGCGCCAGGTCGCGGCCATCGTCAAACAGGTCGCCACACGCCTGGGCAACACCCCGGCGGTGTGCCGACGCTGCTACATTCACCCGGCGGTGCTGGAACACTTTGCCCTCGGGCGGCTGGCCAGTTTGCCGCGCAAGCGTAACCGCAAGGGCCTGGACCCGGAGGAAGTCGCGTTGCTGTTATTTCTTCAGGCACTAGAGGAACAGTACGATCATTGACACTGTCTATTTAGGCCATGATGCAGAGAAATTTCCAATACGGGCTGAACCCCCCTATTCTTGCCACCGAGCACCTTCGCCGACAATCCGCTTGCGGTAACTATCGGCGCCTGCAACTGAAGACACGCAACAGAATTTGTCTGTCGGGGAATTCCTATCCGCCGAAAGCGTCTTTAATGAGAAGGAAGAGGGACTGGCTCCCACCGCCGCGGCAAATAGCCCGACGGATTTCAACATTACCAAGGAGAACTACATGCTGATACTCACCCGTAAGGTTGGCGAAAGCATCGTCATCAACGATGACATCAAAGTCACCATTCTGGGCGTCAAAGGGATGCAGGTGAGGATTGGTATCGACGCACCGAAAGATGTCCAGGTGCACCGCGAAGAGATCTTCAAGCGTATCCAGGCTGGCAGCCCGGCCCCGGAAAAACACGACGACTCGCACTGAGCGACCCCGCCTCAAGACGCACGGACGCGCTTGATCGACGGTGCCTCAGGTGCCCACCAGTTCGCGCACCTTGGCGATCATCCTGTCCATATCGAAGGGTTTGTCGAATACCGCGGCGAACAGTTCCGGGCACCCGTGGTTGGCCTGGCTAACCTGGCCGCCGCTCATCAAGATGACCGGCAGGTCGCTCAGGTGCAGCTCATCGCGCATCGAGCGCACCAGCTCTTCGCCATTGAGCAGGGGCATCATGTAGTCGGTGATCACCAGCTCGACGCGTTTTTCCTTGAGCGCTTCCAGGGCCTTGAGGCCATTGCTCGCCTTCTCCACCAGATAACCTTCATCCTCAAGGGCGAAGCCGAGGATGTCGGCGATCAGGTATTCGTCATCGACGATCAGAATGGTGTTCATCAGAGGGCCCGTCACCCGCTCCCCTGCGGCACAGGGGCCCCAGAGAGCACGCCGCTGGCGCCCTCGAAGGCCTTGCGCAAGGTGATGCCCTGGGGGCCGAGCAGCAGCTCGTGCAACGCAGGGTCATGGTGGCTGTCACGCACCTTGAGGATCGACAGCATGCGCCGCAGCTGCGACTGCAGCTCGACGAAGCGCATCAGCATCAGGTTGTCGACGATGCTCGACAGGTCCGCTGTCGGCGCAGTGATTTCCGAACCGAAGATGTCACGCATTTCCCAGGTCAACAGCACACTGACTTCACGTGCTCGCAGCTCAGCAGTCAAGGCGCGGAAAAACGCGTTGAGCCGCGTCGGGTCGATCGCCAGACGGCTGAAGGCACCCAGGCTGTCGATCACCACACGCTTGCTGCCTTGCGCCTCGACACGTTCAAGCAAGCGCGCGCCAACCTGGTCCAGCAAACCCTCCGTGGTGGGCTGCCAGCACAACTGCAGGGCACCTTCGCGCTCAAGTGCGGCAAAATCGTAGCCCAGCGACGCCGCTTTGAGGCGCAAGCGTTCGGGCGTTTCGTAGAAACCGAAGTGCACCCCTGGCGCCCGCGCGGTACATGCGCCCAGAAATGCCAGGCCCAGGGACGTCTTGCCGATACCGGAAGGCCCCATCAACAGGCTGACCGAGCCAGCGGCCAGCCCGCCACCGCACATTTCATCCAGGCTCAGGATGCCTGAAGAGACCCGGCTCAGCGTGGCGTTGCCCTTCTGACTGAGGTGACCGAGCAGCGACTCCAGCCGCGGAAACACATGCATGCCCGCTTCGTCGATCAGGCATTCGTGACGGCCCGACAAGGCTGCGCTGCCACGCGTCTTGCGCAACTGAATGTGGCGTACGGCACGGCTGCCGACCAGTTGCTCGCCCAGCTCGATCACCCCATCGACCATCGTGTGTTCCGGGCTGCCTTCGTCCAGCCGTGCACTGGTCAACAGCAACACGGTGCAGCCGGCAAAAGCTGCGTGGCCTTGCAGTTCCGAGACGAATTTTTTCGTGTCCAGGTGCGTCTGCGCACGCACGCGGGCATTGAGCACACCGTCCACGATGAGTAGGCTGGCCTGCTGGCGCCCGATCTCCTGGCGCAGCAACTTGACCACGGCATCGAGCCCTTCCTGCTCGAGGGCGTCGAAGGCACTGACGAACTGGATCTGGTCGCCAACCAGGCTCGGGTCGAAAAATTCAAGGGTACCCAGGTACTGGAACAGCCGCTCGTGGGATTCACTGAGCAACGTCGCCACCAGCACCCTGCCGCCAGTCTGCACGTGGTGACAGGCCAACTGATTGGCGAGAATGGTTTTACCCGCGCCGGGTGGGCCTTGAATGATGTACGACGCCCCCGCCACCAGCCCACCCCTGAGCAGCGCATCGAGCCCTTCGATCCCCGTCACCAGCCGCTTGAGTGCCTGTGCCATGGTTTCTACCTGTCGAGTTGGCGATCTGCTTGTGGGTCAGACGTGGGTAAATAAAGACGCATGCAGGTGCCCTTGCCGAGCACGCTGTCGACGCTGATGGCGCCATTGCTCTGCTTGGCGAAGCCATAGACCTGGCTGAGGCCCAGGCCGGTGCCCTTGCCGAATGCCTTGGTGGTGAAGAACGGCTCGAAAATGCGTGGCAGCACGTCAGGGGCGATCCCGCTTCCGCTGTCCTGCACCTCGAAGCACACGAAGCTGCCATGCAACCCCTCCACCTCACCGACAAGCTCGACAACCTCGGCCGCCATACGGATTTGGCCACTGCCCGGGATAGCATCGCGGGCATTGAACAACAGGTTCAGCAGCACCATCTGCAACTGCCCTGCATCCACTTCTATTGATGGCAAAGTTGACGGCAGGTGATGCTCCAGGTCGATGTCACTGGGCAGCGAATGTTCCAGCAGCCCACGGGTGGCGGCGATCAGTTCCAAGGGCGCGACGCGGCTGACATCGAGTTTGCGGTGTCGGGCAAAACTGAGCAGTTGCTGGGTCAGTTCGGTACCCCGCTGCCCCGCGTCGACAATGTGTTGCAGCATACGTTGGATACGCGCCGGGTCCTGAGCGTTCATGGCCAGCCGTGCCGAGCTCAGGATGATGGTCAGCATGTTGTTGAAATCATGCGCCAGCCCACCGGTCAGTTGACCAAGGGCTTCGAGCTTCTGCGCCTGGAACAGCTGGGCACGCACAGCATCGAGCTGCAGCGCAGAATCGCGCCGGTCAGTGATATCCCGGGTAACCTTGGCCAGGCCGACGATCTGCCCGAGATCGTCACGGATCACGTCCAGCGCGGCCATCGCCCAGAATTGCGAGCCGTCCTTACGCACGCGCCACCCCTCATCCTGCGCCACCCCCTGCTCCAGCGCTTGGCGAAGCAGGCGTTCGGGGCGCCCTTCGGCACAATCCTGAGGCGTGAAGAACAACGAGAAATGCCGGCCGATCACTTCATCTGCGCGGTAGCCCTTGATCCGTTCGGCGCCAGCGTTCCAGGAAACCACGCGCCCATCCGGGTCGAGCATGTAGATGGCGTAGTCCACCACCGACTGAACCAGTTGTTCATAGCGGTGAGCGGGAATGACGGGGTGATCGAGGCAGTCAGCTGAAACCATGCAAACTCCACAGGCACAGCGGGAGGTAGAAAATAGGCCTAACCAGCAGTGTCACCCTGCATCCGCCCTGTGGCAACTGTTTGTCAGCGGTCACGGTCGACCAGTACAGGGCTCACTCGACGCGGCAGCGCCACCTTGAGCAGCCACAGGCCCAGCAGCAGAATGCCGCCGCCGCCCGCCAAAGCCATCATGCGCTGGGGTTGCGGGTGCTCGGCGTCAAACCCTAGCATCAGCAAATAACCGCCGAGGCTGATGAGGCTCACATAGAGAAACGCCCCCAGCAGTGTCACCCGGGCGAACAACAGACGCCATATAAACCGCGGGCGCACCACACGACCACTAGCATCGGACGGACTGGCCCGAGTCATCGTTTCATAGCCATTGGATCCAAATGAGGGGCAACAGTGGCGTAATGACAGCAAGGTGTCAATCACCCATTCGAGCACCCTTCACACCCTTGATCATAGGTGCTGCGGTTGACTCAACTATAACAATGGGTTATAAAGCGCGCTTGAATGCAAGGCTCTTCTACTTAAAAGCATTGACTTAGAAGCATGCCGGTCGCTCAGACCCATTCAAGTGCGAGTGTGGTGGAATTGGTATACACAGCAGACTTAAAATCTGTCGGCGTGAGCCTTGCGGGTTCGAGTCCCGCCACTCGCACCAAATTCCTTCGAAAAGGCGCCCTTGTGGCGCCTTTTTTCGTCCTACGGAAATTCCCGGCGCAACTGCTAGAGTGGAGTTTGTCCCCGTCCACTGGAACGCCGCCATGCGCTACTCCCTGTTCGATGGTCAACGCGACGTCATCATCCTGATTGCCCGCATACTGTTGATGATTCTGTTTGTTGTATCCGGCTGGGCCAAACTGACTGGTTTTGAAGGTACGGTCAGCTACATGACATCACTAGGCGCGCCTGCGCCAATGCTTGCCGCAGCAGTTGCAGTGGTGATGGAGTTCTTTGTCGCCATCGTGCTGATTCTGGGGTTCTATACCCGCCCACTGGCGTTTCTATTCGCACTGTTCGTGCTGGGCACCGCGCTGATCGGCCACCCGTTCTGGAACATGGTCGACCCCGAACGCAGCGCCAACATGACTCAGTTCCTGAAAAACTTGAGCATCATTGGCGGCTTGCTGTTGCTGGCAGTGAGCGGCCCCGGGCGTTTCTCGCTGGACCGCCGTTGACTCAATCGTCTTCGCAGTCGTCGTGCCAGGCTGGGTGATCACGGTCCTCGTCATCGAGATCATCCAGCGTTTCCTCATCTTCTTCGACTTCGTCTAGCGCGCCTTGGGCATCTGCTTCGTGCTCGATGTCGTCGTAGAGGAATTCGTGGTCGAGCAGGTGGTCATGCTCGGGTTCGTGCAGGTGGTCTTCGTCGCGCATGCTGGCTCCTGGATTGGCGGGAGGCCTATATAGGCTGAACAGCGGGCAAGGTCAATGGATGGCCGCTTAATGCTGGGTTAACCGGGCGCGGGCAGTCTGCAGGCTCTCCCTTCAAGCGTTCCTTGCCCGCCATTTAATGGCGGGCTTTTTTTTGCGCGGGGGTTTGTTGAAGACGGGGAAACACCTGGCTTGAATACCCGTAGCAAACGACAGCCGTATGACACCCTCTTCACATATTATCGACAACCTGCTTGGCACACTGGCCTTGCTCCGTACGTTCTTTAGCCCGCCCATTGTCGGCGGGCTTTTCTTTTGCCGCTTAATAATTGCCTGACCCCAGGTTGGGCCTAGCCCCTTTCCTCGCTCCAACCACTATGCGGCGTCACCCAGAAAACACGCTAAGCTCAGCTATCCGATGCCTTGGTAATCGGCGTTTCAACGCGCTTGCCCATCGTCGCTCTGGCGATCCACACCGACGAGCCTATTTGGCTCAAAGAGGGTGTTTCAATGGCGACAATCGAGACAAAAGCGTTCGCTAGAGGGCTGCTGAAGGTTGAAAACGCTTGGCAGGCCTATGTCCTGTCGCGCAAGTCCACCCAGGGGCTTGCCGGCCTGGAGCTGATGGCCGCGCAGGCGGAGTGCGACCGCGACTTTATCAGGTTCCAAAATCAGAGCCAGCAGTTCTACGCCGAAGTGCGCAAGCGTATTGGCGACGCTGAAAAGCTGGAGGTGGACAGGGCGCTGTATCCTCAGCATTTCCCCACACGCCCATCAGCAGACAGCTGAAAGCCCACAAAAAAACCGGCCACTGGCCGGTTTTGCTTTAACGTCTCAAACGCAAGGCCTAGCCCTTCGAATTGGACCACCTGGCAGAAGGCTGCCTGGGGCCGACACGATCGGAAGCGCCAATACCGGAAGCCACCTCCTGGATGGACCCGCCTTTTGAGAGGAATACTTTGATCTGCTCGTCGAGCCGCAGGTGGGCTTTGTGCGTGGGGGACTGATGGGAGGCATTCATGACTGAACCTCGATAGGGAAGTCACTGGAATGCAGCAACTCGTTTGTCACTATACGCCTCATCCGTCACTGACGGGGTGAATTCCCCTTCCCCTCCCCCAAGTGCCAGCCTTAAAGAGCCTCCATCCGCCGGTCACCGAAAGGCGGCGGCGCTTTCAAGATGTGGGAAAAGCTCCCGGTCAAGCCGAACCGAAGCTCTTTGGGCATCACGAACGTGAAGTGGATCAGCCATGAGCCATCGCCGAGCAACAACGTTTCGCTTCGGTATCGTAGGACTTCCGCTTCGCTTATGCCGATCGCTACTGCGACTTCCTGATTGCTGGGCTTGCGATCCATTGAGATGACTCCCTCCGACATTGCGCCGGGAAGCCATCAATACTCCTCCTCCGGCTACATAAGCGCTACTTAAAAATTTGCCTACCCGTGTGTGGCCGGGCACAGAGGGTGCTTACACCGTCAGTGTTCTGCAGCACGAGCAGTGCTACGCTGCGGGCGACTTTGCCACCCAAGGAGCAGGGAATGAGTTTTGACTGGCACGCAGGGCCGATCACCCGTGCAACCCCGCTGGACAAGAACTACCGCAACACGCAGAAGGTCCGGCAGTTCATGGTCGGCGAATGCGGCGATGGCTTCAAGTTCGATCGCACCTTCATGGCCTGGATCAAGGGCGGCGAGCCCGTAACACTGGGCGACGTTGCTGATGAATGGCTGCGTAGAAGGAAGCTATGACGCCAACACCGATTTATTAACTCATCCGCCATACCGTCTAGCTATTCGACACGATGCTGGAAAACGACTTGCCGATTGCAGGAAGTGTCGCCTCGCCTCGCGATTTATGGAGATAGACAGGGCACATCCGTCGCCGATTTCACCAAGCACAAAAATGCCCGCGAATGCAGGCAAAAAGGTATCATCCGCCGTTTATTCAGCCCCCATGACAGGGAATTCAGAAATGCAAGGCAAACACTTAGCCTATCGACCGGACATAGACGGGCTCAGGGCTCTGGCCGTTTTGGCTGTCACAATTTTCCATTTCAACAAGCAATGGCTCCCTGGCGGCTTCGTCGGCGTTGACGTTTTTTTCGTCATTTCCGGCTTCCTGATCACAGGGATCATCTACGGAAAAGGGCCCAACTTCTCTTTCGCTGACTTTTACGGTCGCCGTGTCCGTCGGATCCTACCTGCAGCTGCATTTGTAACAATCGTCACGTTAATCGCTGGCTCGTTCTTACTCTTGCCTGCCGACGTCAAGTCTCTTTCGGAGTCGGCCATCGGCGCTACCCTTTCTGCAGCTAACGTCTACTATTGGCTCTTCCTGGACACGGGTTACTTCGCCGCTTCGTCCGACACCGTGCCACTGCTGCACATGTGGTCGCTCGGCGTCGAAGAGCAGTTCTATCTGATATGGCCGGCGTTGATGATCATCGCCATGAAGGTCGGAGGTAAGCGCCTGCTGGTGGCAGCCGGCGTCATTCTCGCTATCGGTTCCTTCGCGGTGAGTGAGTACTTCCTGGCTCGCGACCCCTCGTTCGCTTATTACATGCTGCCTTCCAGGGCAGGCGAACTTCTGGTCGGTGCCCTTCTGTTCCTGTGGCAGGACTCGCGACGCATCCCTGCCTCCGCTGCCAACGTGGCAGGTGCAGTGGGCCTGGCCATGGTTGCCGGATCGATTGTCTATCTTGACGAGAAGAATGGTTTCCCTGGCGTTCGGTCGATTATTCCGTCCCTGGGCGCGGCACTGCTGATCCTTTCAGGCACTAACCAAAGAAACCTTCTATCCAGAATTTTTGGGACCCCAGTCGCCCGTTATGTGGGGCTGCGTTCATTCTCGCTTTACCTCTGGCACTGGCCTGTTCTGGCGTTCTACCGTTACGCATACGGTGAGCCGACGCTGTCAGGTGGCATCGCCTGCGCACTGCTGATGTGCCTACTCACCCTCATCTCGTATCACCTGATAGAGACGCCTTTCAGGGCTCGCACTCCAATGTGGCTGATCACCAAGGCTGGGCCGATCATTGCGACCAGCGCGGGTGTAATGGTACTGGGATACGTCTTGGTGAAGAACAATGGTTATTGGCCAACCGCAGCAGGAGCGGCATACAAGAGAGAAATCTCTTTACACGACTACAACACGAAACCTGCGAGCCGGTTCCCATTCAACTGCCAGATGATGCAGTACGATCCGAAAAAATGGACCGAGGATCAGTGCGTCAATGGTGATAAGACAGTGCCTGCGCAAACACTGCTTTGGGGCGACTCAAACGCAGCGCATTACGTTGGGTATCTGAAGGCTGTAGGAGAAAGCGCTCACTTCTCCATCCGAAATATCTCTCATTCGTCGTGCCCTCCGGTGCGTGATACGAAAGGCCTTCTTGGTCCGGATCGCGCCAAGTCCTGCAATGATTTCAATGAGCGAGCGTTCGCCGAGTCCAAGAATTATAGAACCGTAATCCTCGGAGCATCATGGGCAGCCTATGCTGTGAAGGGCGGAAAGGAAAAGTTCGCCGATACCATCGCTGAACTGGCCGGCAACCACAATCAGGTGATCATTGCCCTGAATGTCCCCGTATTCGTAGGCCTGGACCGCATGTGTACGGCAAAAGCCATTCGCATCCCAGGAATGAACTGTCCAGCAACCGCGATGATTCCAGATCAAGGCGAAAGCGAAGTCAACCTCTATCTCAAGGAACTCGCAAGCCAGTACGCCAACGTAACCACGTTCGATGTCCGGCCGCAAATCTGCAAAAACGGAACGTGCTCGGCTTACGACAAAGATACGCTTCTCTACTTTGACAGCGGCCACATCAGTATGGTCGGCTCTGAGATCATTGGCCGCTCCGTAGTAGAGTCCGGTCAAGTACCCCAGCCTATCGCGGCCCTGGGGCAATCCGCTCGATCTGTTGGGCAACACGTCGAAGATTGAACGCATGAGCATTTAAACTGCCATCTCTGCAAGCCCGCCACCTCGGCGGGCTTGCACTTTTACAGTCTGACCTGGCCGGGATGCCTTGCTCTTGCACATTGCGCCTTAGACATGACCATGGTCAGGCAGTAGAGGAATAGTTTGTCCGTTGGCCAGAGCACTGGCTTCAAGCTTCGCACGCTCCGCGCTTAGAAAAACATAAGCGGCTTGCAGTGTGGTGATCTTCGTTTGAATCTCGGCCATCTTGGCGGCTACCAAAACCACACCGTGCGCGCAATCGATGTTATTACCCCGCCTGGCCGCAAGAATTTCCGCAATCTCTGCGAGTGAAAAACCTCCGCTCTGCGCACTCTGAATGAAGGCTAAATCGACAACGGTCTGTTCGCTGTAGCTGCGGTAGTTGTTGGCTTGTCGATGAGACACGATAAGGCCGAGCTGTTCGTAATAGCGCAATGCGTGGCGGCTGATCCCACTCCGGCGCTCCAACTCACCAATGTTCACGGTAAAAAATCCTTGACTGTAGAGTAGGCTCTATACCTTAGCCTGCGCCGATCAGCTAAACAAGGATTCAGTCATGAGTGCGGAATGCTTCATCACAGGTGGCAGTGGGTTTGTGGGCCAACATCTACTGAGCCGTCTTACGGCGAAAGGGCACAAGACCTGGGTGCTTATGCGCACCCCTGGAAACATAGAGCGTCTCAGGGAACAGGTAGGCCAACTGGGAGGTAACCCTGCGTTTATCCATGCCGTTGAGGGCGATATCAGCAGGGAGGGGCTTGGACTCAGCGAGGCAGACAAGCAAAACGTGTCTTCGGCCACTGTGATTTTCCACCTCGCTGCGCAATTCTCCTGGGGGCTGACACTGGAGCGTGCTCGCGCCATTAATGTTCAAGGTGCTCTGAGCGTGGCCAAGCTTGCGGCTAGCCAACGCATCCGACTGCTGATGGTGGGCGGTTTCATGCTACAAAACCTTACCCACCTCAACAGTATCGGAGTTGATATCACATGCCCTGAGAACACAGACTGGCCTGCGGTCTACGCCCGTGTAGGTGGCTATGAAGGCAGCAAACTCGAATCCCATTTTGCTGTCATCCGCTACATGCAAGACGCAGACGCGGATTACACGATTGTTCATCCTGCTACGGTGTGTGGCCACAGCGAGAACGGACATATCTTGGAAGGCCAACCGTTTTCCGAACTGATTCGAAACCTGGCACAAGGCCAGTTCAAAGCTGTACCCGGCTCTGTCAGGCATTGGTTACCATTAGTCAGCGTCGATTACCTGGTGAAGATGATGATTTGCGTGGCCTTCGACCCCTTCATGGCCAACCGTCAGGTCCTGGCGCTCTATGAGCGAACACCGAGCTTACAAGGGATGCTTCTGCAGATCGCAAAAACGCTAGACGTCAAGGCACCCCGCCGCCATGTACCAATAGGGTTGCTCAGGTCGCTATTGACCATTCCCGGACTGGCGACCCGGTTCGCGATCAGCGCCGAGTCATTAAATTTTATTCAGGTGCAGCGCTTCGATATGGGTATGAGTAGACAACTGGAACGGAAGTATCAATTAACCCATCCCAACATGACACGTGCTATCGAGAACACGGTGCGCTACGTCAAGGACTACGTGACGAAGCAATAATCTAGCCCTCTACAGAGTTGCTTGCCCTCTGCGCACATTGGCATTTATTTCTGCCCTTAAGGCACTCTATTTTCTTCGCAGACCAAATAGTTACTTTCAGACCGTTTGGTTGGTCAAAAGGATCGACACTTAGCCTCGCCTACGAGCAATCCAGCATACATTAACAAGGAATGTACTGATGCAATCTCAATTCGGCAAAGGCGTCCTCTTTGCACTTTGCGCCGCTGCACTGAATGCAACAATCGGAGTATTCAGCAAGGTGCTGATGAACAGTGGGTTCAGCCCCAGCAGTATCGCCCTGATAAAGACCGTACTCGGCTGCCTACTGCTGTCAGTCTTGCTGCTATTCCTCAAGCGGCCCTGGCATACGGCTAAGTGGCTCCAGGCAGCCGTCTGCGCCTTTCTCGGCATTTTTGTGTTGTTCCACTTTGAAACCTCGGCCTATAACCATTACGCCGCAGCGGGCGTGGTGGTGATCCTGATGGCAAGTGCTTCCATTTCTTCGTTATTACTAGGCCGGATAGTCCTCAAGGACCCAATCACCGCCAACGCAGCGGTAGGTGCCGGATTGACGATAGCCGGTATTGCCGTGGTTTTTGGAGCAGACCTGGAACAAGGTTTTTCGCTGCAAGGCGCAGTGCTCGCGTCGATTGGAGGCTGCGGTTATGGCGCGTTTTCGGTTGCCATGAAGCGCATGGGCGTTTCTGGAGGACTGCATTTCACTCGGCAGCTATTGTTTTTCGGGAGTCTTTACCTGCTGATGCCGGCTGCAACCAATGGGTTCATCATGGGAGAGCTGTCACCGGTGGCGGTCATGGCTTTGGTGGCCCTGGCTGCATTGCCGACCATCCTCGGTTTCTTCTGCACCACCAAAGCCATCGAGTATTTAAAGCCATCACAAGTTCAGGCACTGGAACTGACTGAACCGCTGTTTGCCGCACTTCTGGCGTTCGTGGTCCTTAATGAGGTACCGCGAGACACGTTGTACTGGGGGGCCGGGCTCATCCTCACTGGACTGTGTTTCTCAAACGAATTGATCCGATTAGGCAAGAAGACAGCACAGCCGTCTGCGGTGTAATTCGCTTTTTGAGTCAGCACTCGGCGCACACACCAAGCGCATCTATCGCCGAACGGGTGAGCGCGTGTGCCCCACCACGCAATGGCCAGATTCGGAAACGATTGTTTTATTCGACCCACAAAGAAAAACCCCGCAGACGTTAATCTGCGGGGCTTTTGAATGTGCAGGCCGAGGTCGGAATCGAACCGGTGTAGACGGATTCACCCTCCCGGAAAACGAAAACGCCCCCTGATGAGGCGGCGATGACTGACGAAGGACGGGCGTTACCAGGTCTTCGGCTCTGACTTCTTGTACGAGCCACCGGTCATGCACTTTTCGACCAAGTCTTCCCGGGCCTTGTTGTCTGGAAGCGTTTTGAGGTAGTCCGGCTGGCAATGTTCGGCAGTGGGCTCGTAGGCGGCAGTATCGGCGGCTTCTTCTTTACAGCCGGCCAAGCCCATAGCGAGTGCAGCAGCGAGCATTGTAGTAAGGGTGCGCTTCATGAGGTTCCTTCCTGTGAAATGGACGGGCGTTATACCAAGGATCGAAATGCCCCGCAAAACGTGGCGTAGTGCCATTAGCCAGCCCCCTCCCCTATTCAACCATAACGCCTCACCAGAGATGGCGGCACCTGCATCATCAATTCCATGCGCAGGGACGATATGGAGCGCGTTTACCGCCGCGTCGGCGCCATCGCCAAGCCCTCAAAAGGCTGAAGTTTCGGAACTCCACCTCTGTAGTTTCGGAACCCCTGTCTTTTTCGACCCACAAAGAAAAACCCCGCAGACGTTAATCTGCGGGGCTTTCGAATAATGGAGGCCGAGGTCGGAATCGAACCGGCGTAGACGGATTTGCAATCCGGAGCATAACCACTTTGCTACTCGGCCTCAAAGTTTGGAGTTAGCCGCTTTCGCTTTGCTATCCCCTTGAAACACTGAACCTTTTTCAAAGTTCGCTGCGTTTCGATGGGCGCCATTATGTCTGCATTCAATGAACCTTGCAACCCCCTGAACAGAAAAAAATTTCAAGGGGTTCAAGGTGTTAGCGCAAGCGGCCGAGTTTGCTCCAAAGTCCCACCACGGTGTTCTCCACCGTGCCGCTGGCGGCCATGCCGATGCGTTCCTGCAGGCTCTTGCGCTCAGCAAAGTGCAAGTGGAACAGGTTGGCGTTGCGGGCGCGGTCGCTCAGGTATTCGTCGCTGGTCTGCAGCTCGTCCACCAGCTTGCGGTTAAGCGCTGCCACGCCCAGCCAGACTTCGCCGGTGGCCACTTCGTCCATGTGCAGCTGTGGCCGATAGCGGGCGACAAAATCCTTGAACAGCTGGTGGGTGATGTCCAGGTCTTCCTGGAACTTCTCCCTGCCCTTCTCGGTGTTTTCACCGAACACCGTGAGGGTGCGCTTGTATTCGCCGGCGGTGAGCACCTCGAAATCAATGTTGTGCTTCTTCAGCAGACGATTGACGTTGGGCAGTTGCGCCACCACACCAATCGAACCCAACACGGCAAAGGGTGCGCTGACAATCTTCTCGCCAATGCAGGCCATCATGTAACCACCGCTGGCAGCCACCTTGTCGATGCACACGGTCAGCGGGATGCCTGCCTGGCGAATACGCGCCAGTTGCGAAGCGGCCAGGCCATAGCTGTGCACCAGGCCACCGCCGCTTTCGAGCCGCAGCACCACCTCGTCACGCGGGGTGGCGAGGGTCAGCAGGGCGGTGATCTCGTTGCGCAGGCTCTCGGTGGCCGAGGCTTTGATGTCGCCATCGAAATCGATCACGAAGACCCGGCTCTTTTCTTCAGCCTTGGCTTTTTTCTGCTGTTTTTCCGCCTTTGCCTGCTGCTTGCGCAAGGCCTTGAGCTGGGCCTTGTCGAGCAAACCCGACTCCAGGCGCTCGCGCAGCTCTTTATAGAACTCGTTCAGGCGCGTGACCTGCAGTTGCCCGCCCGGTTTGCGCCGCCCTTTGCCGCGCAAACCGGCAATGGCCGACAACACCACCAGGATGGCAATCACCAAGGTGGCGGTTTTAGCGAGAAAGCTTGCGTATTCGGCAAGAAACTCCACGTTGACTCCTTCAAAGACTGGCGCCAGTTCAGCGCGTAACTGCTACAAGCATACCGGTGCGCCTGAGGCGCTGCTAGCCGGTGTAAACGCTGGCAACACAGTTCAAACAACCTTTTCAAACGCTTGTATGTTTTTTCGTTGACAGCCTGTGTGGCACATCCTAACCTCGCAGCAACCTCCAACAGGCCGGATACCTTCGTGGGCAACCTCTACCTGATCCGACATGGCCAAGCCTCCTTTGGTGCCGAAGACTACGACGTCCTCTCAGCCGTCGGTGTGCGTCAGAGCCAGGCCCTGGGCGAACACCTGGCTCAGCTCGGTGTGCGGCTGGATCGTTGCGTGGCCGGCGACCTGCGCCGTCAGCAGGATACCGCACGCCTGGCGTTGGAGGCCTTGCACGCCAGCGGCTGCGCGGTACCGGCTGTCGAGACCGACGCGGCGTTCAATGAATTCGATGCCGACGGGGTGATCCACGCCCTGCTGCCGGGGCTGATGGAGCACGAACCCAACGCCCTGCACATCTTGCGCAATGGCGCGCAGCACCGCAGTGAATTCCAGCGCCTGTTCGCCTTGATGGTGCAGCGCTGGCACGATGGCGAGCATGCCGACGACGGCCTGGAGACCTGGCAGGCCTTCACCGCCCGCGTCCAGAAGGGCTTGCAACGTGTGCTCGAAGCCGCAGGCAGTGGCGACAACATCGCCATCTTCACCTCCGGCGGCACCATCGCCGCCCTGCTCCACCTGGTCACCTGCATTACCCCCAGCCAGGCTTTCGCACTGAACTGGCAAATTATCAACACGTCGCTCAGCCAGCTGAAGTTCCGCGGCCGCGACGTGGCACTGGCTTCCTTCAACAGCCAAGCCCATGTGCAGCTGTTGAGGGCGCCGGAGCTCATTACCTACCGATGAGCCCGGCTTGTTGTGTCCCTGCGGGGACGTGAAAATCACTCTATAAGGAATGCGCCATGACCTCCGTAGCTGATGCCGTTAAGAAGATGCAAGAGAAGTTCAACCCAGCCGCTGCCGCCGGCCTGGACCTGGTGTTCGGCTTCGACATCACCGACGAAGGCAAAAAGTACGCGCTGATCGTCAAGGACGGTGCCTGCGACATCCAGGAAGGCGAGAACCCAGACGCCAACTGCACCCTGGTGCTGGACAGCGAGACCCTCAAGGGTATCGTCAGTGGCGAGACCGACGGCATGCAGGCCTTCATGGGCGGCAAGCTGCGCGTCGAGGGCGACATGATGCTGTCGATGAAACTGAGCGAGCTGTTCCCTTCCTGAGTGACGGGCACGCCGAGCGATGAAAAAACCGAAGCCTGACCGGCTTCGGTTTTTTTTTGCCCACCCCATCAAGGCGATTGATCCACCTGCAACACCCTTGTCTATATGACTACTAGGACGCTTGTTCCAGTTCCCGCAGGCCATTAAATTAGCCAATAGTCCTTGCGATCGATAATAAGGAAAACGCATGACGCTCACCGATCAGTCCACCCAGGTACGCCCCGGCGAAGAACTCGACGCGGCCGTCATCGACCCTTATCTCAAGGCCCATATCACCGGCCTGGCGGGTTTGCCGAGCATCAGCCAGTTCCCTGGCGGCGCCTCCAACCTCACCTACCTGGTCAGCTACCCGGGCCGCGACTTTGTACTGCGCCGGCCGCCGTTCGGCCACAAGGCCAAGTCGGCCCACGACATGGGCCGCGAGTTCCGCATTCTCAACCAGCTCAACGATGGCTTCCCGTACTGCCCCAAGGCGTACGTGCACTGCACCGACGAGCACCTGATAGGCGGCGAGTTCTACGTGATGGAGCGGGTCAAGGGCATCATCCTGCGCTCGGACATCCCCGCTAAACTCAACTTTGACGCCGCCAAGACCGAAGCCCTGTGCAAAAGCTTCATCGACCGCCTGGTGGAACTGCACCAAGTCGATTACCAGGCCTGCGGGCTGGCCGACCTAGGCAAGCCGGAAGGCTATGTGCAGCGCCAGGTCGAGGGCTGGACCAGCCGCTATGCAAAAGCCATCACCGAGGATGCGCCACGCTGGGAGCAGGTCATCGCCTGGCTGCACGAGCAGATGCCCGCCGACCATCCGCGCCCCGGCATCGTTCATAACGACTACCGCTTCGACAACGTGATCCTCGATGCCGACAACCCGATGCGCATCATCGGCGTGCTGGATTGGGAGATGGCCACGATTGGCGACCCGCTGATGGACCTGGGCAACAGCCTGGCCTACTGGATCGAAGCGGGTGACCCGGCGCCGATGCAACTGATGCGCCGCCAACCCAGCAACGCCCCTGGGATGCTGAGCCGTCGCCAGTTCGTCGATTACTACGCCGAGCGCTCCGGTATCCGCCTGGACAACTTCGATTACTACTATTGCTATGGCCTGTTCCGCCTCGCCGGCATCGTGCAACAGATCTACTACCGCTACTACCACGGCCAGACCCAGGACAAGCGCTTCGCTCAGTTCATCCACATGAACCGGCTGCTGGAGCAGATGGCCTTGAAGGTCATCGCCAGCACCACGCTCTGACGACAGACAACAAGGAAAACAGCATGTCCAAGACCCACTTGTTCGACCTTGACGGCAAGATCGCCTTCGTTTCCGGCGCCAGCCGCGGCATCGGTGAAGCCATTGCCCACCTGCTGGCCCAGCAGGGCGCCCACGTGATCGTCTCCAGCCGCAAGCTGGACGGCTGCCAGCAGGTCGCCGAGGCGATCATTGCCGCCGGGGGCAAGGCAACTGCAGTGGCCTGCCACATCGGCAAGATGGAGCAGATCCAGCAGGTGTTCGCCGGTATCCGCGAACAGTTCGGGCGCCTGGATATCCTGGTCAACAACGCCGCCACCAACCCGCAGTTCTGCAACGTGCTGGACACCGACCTGAACGCCTTCCAGAAGACCGTGGACGTCAACATTCGTGGTTACTTCTTCATGTCGGTGGAAGCCGGCAAGCTGATGCGCGAACACGGCGGCGGCAGCATCATCAATGTGGCGTCGATCAACGGCGTCTCGCCGGGGCATTTCCAGGGCATCTATTCGGTGACCAAGGCGGCGGTGATCAACATGACCAAGGTCTTCGCCAAGGAATGCGCGCAGTTCGGCATCCGCTGCAATGCGCTGCTGCCAGGCCTGACTGACACCAAGTTCGCCTCGGCACTGGTGAAGAACGACGCCATCCTCAACGCCGCCCTGCAGCAGATCCCGCTCAAGCGCGTGGCCGACCCCAAGGAAATGGCCGGCGCGGTGCTGTACCTGGCCAGCGATGCCTCCAGCTACACCACCGGCACCGCACTCAACGTCGACGGCGGTTACCTGTCCTGATCAGGCCTTGATTGCCTGCAGGGTGTAGCTCAAAGGCAGGCGTGACGGCTGCTGGCGCAAGCGCCACTCGCCGTCGGCACCTTTGTCCATCTGGCCCGGCAGCGCCTCCCAAGGGATGCTCTGGTGCTCGACCAGAGCTGTCAGTTGCAGCCCATGCGCCAGCAACGCACTGATCACCTCGCCCAGGCCGTGGTTCCACTCATGGGTCTCGGTATGGACCAGGCGCTGATCGGTTTCGACGTATGTCTGGTCGTTATGCCAGACCGTCGGAGTGTCGTGCTCGAAGTACGGATACTCGATCAACAGGCGGTCCTGATGGTCTTCGTTGACCGCCATCAGCATCGGGTGGCCATCGCGCAGGAACAACCGCCCACCCGGTTTGAGCAGGGCTGCCACCGTACGCGCCCACGGTTCGATGTGGGGCAGCCAGCAGAGTGCGCCGATGCCGGTATAGACCAGGTCGAAGCTACCTGCGGGCAACACCTGGTCGGCGGCATAGACATCCGATTCCACATAGTCGATCGGCACCGCGCAGCGCTCGGCGAGTGCCCGCGCCTCGGCCAGCGAAGCCCCGGAGTAATCCAGGCCGCAGACCTTCGCGCCCAGGCGGGCGAGCGAGAGGGTATCGGTACCGATGTGGCACTGCAGGTGAACGGTGTTGAACCCGCTGATATCGCCTAGCAACGGCAGGTCGAAGCGAACGGTTTCGGAAAGATGCGCAGGGTGCTCGACGAGCCGTTCGACCTCATAGTCTTTCGAGGCCGCATGCAAGGGGGCTCGTTCGTCCCAACTGCTGCGGTTGAGTTGCAGTGATCGGTCCATGCTTACGTCCTTGTCTACGTGTCGTGTCTCGGCAGCCCTGGTCAGGCCTTCATCATTACAGGCAGGTCGCCGCCGCCGCGCGCCGTTGCAGGGCCACACTGTCATTGTTTTGCGCGTAGTAGTCGACCCGCGTTCCGTCTGCTTGCGGATAGATATCCACGAACGCTTCGGCATCGCGGGTATACACCGTGAAACCACCCAGCTTGCGCGGCTCTAGGTAGCCACTGACATCGACCCCGAACACCGCCTCTTCCTGCCAGCTGAACTGGATGCACTGGGCTACCAGCGCGGGCGCCTTGTGCGAATCGAGCTGCGCGGTCGGCTTGCCGCCACGTGCCGTTTCCATGGTCGCAGAAGCACAACCGACCAGCATCAGTATCGCGGCCATCGGCAGAATTGCTCGCATGTTCAACCCTCAGGGCAAAAAAGAAGGCGACTCTAGCACTGGCAGGCACCGCGAGTGAATTGTTGGCGGCACGCCGCTGTCGCAGTAAGGACATGCCGTCACAAGGAAACCGCCATGAAACTGCATCACCTGCTGCCTTCACTGCTGCTCGCCGCCCTGCCCTGCCTACCGCTGGCCGCCTCTGCCGCGCCCTCGGCCGAAGAGAGCATCACCGGGCCGGAAACCCACAACCGCGAACTCAAGGTAGGTGATAAGGCCCCCGACCAATACAAACGCGATGACCAGACGGTAAAAGACTGGAAAACCAAAGGTCTGCCGGCCCCCGAAAAGGAAAGCCACTGGGTGCGCATGGGCGAGCACTATGTGCTGGTGCAGATCACCAATGGTGTGGTCCTGGCCATCCACCCCGCGTCCTGACCCTGCCGAGCTACACACAGGCCGCCATGTGCACCGTGTTGCGCCCGGCGGCCTTGGCCTGGTACAGCGCTGCATCGGCCTGAGCAAGCAGGCTGGCAGTGTTGTCGTTGGCGCCGGGCACACTGCACCACAATCCGACACTGAAACGCAGCTCGATTTCATCGCTGGCAAAGCGTGCGGGGCTGCGGGCAATGGCCTCACGCAAGCCCTGCAGCGCCGCCATTGCGCCAACGCGGTCGGTTTCGGGCAACAGCAGCAAAAATTCCTCGCCGCCATAGCGGCCCAGGCTGTCTCCCTGGCGCAAGCGTTGCTGCAACTGGCGCACGCAATGGCACAGGACCTCGTCACCGGCCAGGTGCCCGTACAGGTCGTTGATGCGTTTGAAGTGGTCGATGTCGATCATGGCCACGGCCAGGCTGCTCTGCGCGTCCCGGGCGCGGTCCAGCTCGACGACGAAGCGCTCGAGGATCGCCCGGCGATTGTATGTACCCGTGAGCACATCGCGCAGGGCCAGGTGCTGCAGGCGTGATTCGCTGCGTTCCTTGGCCATCAGCACCAGCCCGATCGAATACATCATCACCGTGGCAGTGCCGATCGCCACCGAAATGCTTTGCTTGAGGTTACTGGTGTCGTAGCGCATTTCCACGGCCGTGCCATTGGCCACAGCCACGGCGCGCATGCCCAGCCCGACCAGGCTGATCAGCGCACCGATCTGCAGCAGCAGGTGCGCCCTGCCCGGCCGCTCGACGTAACGCCGCGCCCAATACAGGATCATCGAACACTGCAGCATCAGCACCAGCGTCGCCAGCAACATGCGGGGCTCAAGGGTATCGAGCAGCAGCATCAGCCCCACCAGCATGACGGCGGGAATGACGAAGATCATCCGCCACGGGATCACTTGCTCGCGCACCCGGAACAGGCTGGCCGAATAGAACGCCAAGGCCAGGGACAGCAAGCTGTTGCCCAGGCCATAGCTCACCCATAACGGCGCTTGGGCATAGAGCGTGTAGCACACATAGGCCAAGGCATGCACCAGCAGCCCGCAACCGGTCAGCATCAGGTTGTCGCGGCGGTTGCTGCGCCCGACCAGCAGCAGGCAGAAGGCCAGAATGGTTGCAACCAGGGCAACGGCGGCGAACAACGTGGGGGTGTGGGCGATCATCGTGATTCACCGTGTGGCAGTTTGCCGTCTTGGCTGCGGCTTGCTGTGCAGTTTAGTGGCCGACCCGCGGCTCGGCCATGACCGAGCGGGACAGAACAGCAGCCGGCAGGCACGCCGCTGATCGCGCGCCTGACAAAATTTTGCCTGCCAAGGAAACCAAATGGACCGTTCCCAGTCTCAGGAAGTGCCCCGTAAACCTTTGCGGATCAAGGACCTATATCGTGATGACCCGCCTTGCAAGCTTCTCGTTGGTTGCCGCCATCCTGCTGACCGCTGGTTGCCACAGCCATCGCTACCATGACGACGACGATGGCTGGCGTGATCGCGACCGTGGCCAGCGCCACCATCATCGGCATGACCGCGATGATGACGATGACAATCGTCAATACCGCGGTGACCGCTACTACCGCTGAAGCGTCTTTGCACCCCTGACCCGCCGCCCGTTGCGCGGCACCTTAACCTGATGATTCCTTTTGAGGTTCGTACCATGCGTCTGACTCTACCTTCCCTTGCTCTCGGCCTGCTGCTGTGCCAGGGCGCTTTCGCCGGTGACGGTACCGCCGCCATTGGCGGTGGCCTGGGTGGTGTACTGGGTAACGTTGTCGGTCAACAGATCGGCGGCAGCACCGGCGCTGCGATTGGTGCCGGTGTCGGCGGCGCGGCCGGCAGTGCGGTAGGCGCACGCAAGGGCAATCGCACCGAAGCCGCCATCGGCGGTGGCCTGGGTTCGGCGGGTGGTTCGCTGCTGGGCGGCAAGGTCGGTGGCTCTGCCGGTTCGACCATCGGTGCCGGCCTGGGCGGTGCTGCAGGGGGTGCCATCGGCAACCACCTGGGCGACAACAACGGCAAGAAGCACCGCCGTCACCGTCACTGATCCCGGTGACCAAGGGGCTGCTCGGCAGCCCCTTTTGCTTGTGAAACCCTGCAACACGTCAACATACACTTCACCGCAAGCTGGCACACTGGCTGCTACTGTCTACCGTGCCCCCGTGTGAAGGAACACCCCCTCCCCATGAACCAAGAGCTGCTCTGGGTCCTCGGCCTGCTGGCCATCGTCGTCGTCCTCTTCATCATCAACCGCCCGCGCATGGACGTGGTCGCGCTGATGGTGATTCTCGCCCTGCCGTTATCGGGCATCCTTACCGTGGAACAGGCCCTGGCCGGCTTCAGCGACCCCAATGTGGTGCTGATCGCGGCCCTGTTCGTGATCGGCGAAGGCCTGGTACGCACCGGCATTGCCTACCGCATTGGCGAGTGGATGAGCGAGCGGGCCGGCAACAGTGAAGTGCGCCTGCTGGTATTGCTGATGGTGGCGGTAGCGGGGTTGGGCTCGGTGATGAGCTCGACCGGGGTGGTGGCGATCTTCATACCGGTGGTGCTGAGCATCGCCGCGCGCCTCAAACTGTCACCCAGCCGCCTGATGATGCCCTTGAGCTTCGCCGGCCTGATCAGCGGCATGCTCAGCCTGGTGGCCACGCCCCCCAACGTGGTGGTGCACAGTGAACTGGTGCGCCATGGCGAGCAGGGCTTCAACTTCTTCAGCTTTACCCCGTTCGGCCTGGTGGTGCTGGTGCTGGGCATCGGCTACATGCTGCTGACGCGCCACTGGCTCAATGGTGAAGTGCGCAAGGACGGCCGCGTGGAAACCCGCCGTACGCTGCTCGACCTGGTGCTGGACTACAAGCTCAACGGCCGCGAGCGGCGCCTGCGCATCCGCCCCCACTCGCCGCTGATCGGCCATACCCTGGGCGAGCTGGAGCTGCGCACCCGGCATGGCGCCAACGTGATCGGCATCGAACGCCAGCACAAGTTCACCACGCGGGTCATCGCGGCCGACTCCAACACCGTGCTGCACCAAGGTGACGTGCTGTTGCTCGACCTGTTCGCCAACCGCGACGACCTGCGCAGCCTGTGCCAGACCATGCAACTGGAACCCCTGCACTTCAAGGCGGCGTACTTCATCGACCAGTCCCAGGAGCTGGGCATGGCCGAAGTGTCGCTGCCCCCCGGCTCGCAGTTGGTCGGCAAGAGCATCCTCGAGCTGGCGTTCCGTAGCCGTTTCGGCCTCAACGTGGTGGGTTTGCGCCGTGAACAGGCCGCCATCGAAGAGCAATTGGTGGAAGAAAAGCTGCGCCTGGGCGATACGCTGCTGGTGGTAGGCCCCTGGAAAGCCGTGCGTCAACTGCAAAGCAACCCCCACGACTTTTTAGTGTTGAGCCTGCCCGCCGAAGTCGATCAGGTCGCCCCGGCCCGCAGGCGCGCACCGCAGGCCTTGCTGAGCCTGGCGGTGATGGTCGGCCTGATGGTCAGCGGCGCGGTGCCCAATGTCATCGCCGCCTTGATCGGCTGCCTGTTGATGGGCGCGGGCCGCTGCATCGACATGAACAGCGCTTACCGGGCCATCCATTGGCAGAGCTTGGTACTGATCGTCGGTATGCTGCCCTTTGCCCTGGCCCTGCAGAAAACCGGCGGTATCGACCTGGCAGTGACCGGCCTGGTCAGCTTGCTCGGCGACGCCGGACCGAGGGCCATTCTGGCCTGCCTGTTTGCCGTGACCGCGGTGATCGGCCTATTCATCTCCAACACCGCCACCGCCGTGCTGATGGCACCGGTAGCAATCAGCACCGCCACCCAGTTGGGCATGTCGCCCTACCCGTTCGCCATGACTGTGGCCCTCGCCGCATCGGCAGCGTTCATGACGCCCGTCTCGTCACCCGTCAACACCCTGGTGCTCGGGCCTGGGCAGTACCGCTTCGGTGACTTCGTCAAAGTCGGCGTCCCTTTTACCTTGCTGGTGATGCTGGTCACCGTACTGATGGTGCCGTGGTTCTTCGGCTTGTGATGAAATCGACAGGGAGTGCAGGCAATTTGCTATTATCCAGCCGGATCGCGGCAGATTGACACCCACTGCCCTGTGGAAACACACTGATACGTAATTGCCCCAGGTGCTTCAAGGCGTTGTCCTGGATTTCGTTTCCGCTTGCCGGTCGAGTTCATGGTTTTTCCAGCCCAATCGCGCTTGTTGTCCTACGTCGCTCTGCTTTGCCTGACCTTTGCCTTGACCCTGGGCGGCATCCTGGCACGCCCGATCGAGTCCCTGTCGCTGTTCTGGCCAGTCAATGCGGTACTGGTCGGCGTGCTGTTGCGTTACCCCCGTCAGGCCAATGCCCTTGGTTTCACACTGGTGTGGCTGGCCATGGTGGCGGCCGACCTGCTGTGCGGCAGCGATTGGATGCCGGCCTTGTGGTTCAACCTGTGCAACCTCGGCATGGTGTTCAGCGTGTGGCAGTTGCTGGCACGCGTGCCGCGCCTGCACCGCCGCATGCGCAGCCCGCATGGCGTGCTCAGCGTGTTTGCCGCTTGCGCGGCCGGTGCCATGGTCGCGGCGAGCCTGGCCTCGGTCATGGCCGCCCCCTGGTTCGAGCAATCCCTGCCGGCCACCTGGTTGGCCTGGTTCAGCGAACAGTTCTCGACCGGCGTACTGGTGCTGCCAGTGCTGCTGACCGCCCCCTCGGTACGCGCCCTGATGCGCAGCGGCGCCCAGCCGGTACGTTTGCCGCCCCTGCTGGTGCTGCTTGCTTCGCTGGCCTTCAGCATTGCCTTTGGTGGGCCAGGCGCCATTGCCTTCCCCATTGCCGCACTGTTGTGGTGTGCCTGGACTTACCCGCCGTTTCTGGTCTCGCTGCTGACGCTCACCGCTGGCAGCACGCTGATCGTCGCGGTCGCACAAAACCTCATGCACTTCAGCGTGCCGCAAAGCGAACCGGGGGTCACTACGCTGATGTCGGCGCGCCTGGGCATCGCCATGCTGGTGCTCGGCCCGCTGGTGGTGGCCTGTGTCAGCCAGGCCAACCGCAGCCTGCTGGCGCGCCTGGCGCATCAGGCCACCATCGATCACCTGACCGGTGTACTGACCCGCAGCGCGTTCACCCGCCGTGCCAACGCCCTGCTCGACAGCCGCCAGCAACACGGCCCGGCACTGCCGCTGACCTTGATGATGCTGGACATCGACCATTTCAAAGCGATCAATGACGCGCATGGCCACGCGGTCGGTGACAAAGTGCTGCGCCAGTTCGCCCGCACCCTGCAAGACCAGTTGCACGAAGGGCAGCTGTTCGCACGCATGGGCGGCGAGGAGTTTGTCGTGGTCCTCCCGGGCCTTGCGCCGGAGCGTGCCAAATTCACCGCCGAACGCCTGCGCCGGGCGGTGCAGGACCTGCATGTGGTGCAGGCCGACCATCGCCTGCAGATTACCGTGAGTATCGGCCTGGACGGCTGCGCCGCCGAGACCCCGGCACCGAGCCTGGACGAACTGCTGGCGCGCGCCGACCAGGCGCTGTACCGGGCCAAGGCCCATGGCCGCAACCGTGTCGAACAGGCCGAGGCACAGCGCCAGGTGGTCTGACTCACCCGGCCAGCAAGTCCCAGGACAGCTTGGCGATCAGTACGCACAGCAAAATCAGGAACAGCCCGCGCACGAACCCTGCCCCCTTGCGCACCGCCAGCCAGGTGCCGGTCAAAGCGCCGAGAATGTTGCATGCCGCCATCGGCAAGGCGATGGCGTACAACACGTTGCCCGACGGCACGAAGAACACCAGCGCCGCCAGGTTGGTCGCGATGTTCACCACCTTGGCCGAAGCCGAGGCATGCAGGAAGTCCAGGGCGAAGAAGCGAATGAACAGGAAGATCAGGAAGCTGCCGGTGCCTGGCCCGAACAGCCCATCGTAGAAACCGATCGCGCCGCCGATCAGCACCGCCAGGCACTGCTCCTTGCGACCGATCTGCGTGGGCTTGTGCAAGGTGCCGAAGTCCTTCTTGCAGAATGTGTAGATCGCCATCAGGACGATCATCACCAGCACTGCCGGGCGCATCACGCTGGGCGGCACCAGCGATACTGTGGCGGCGCCGACGAACGACATGACGAAGGCACTGAGCGCTGCGGGCACAATCAGCCCCCAGTCCAGCGTGACCTTGCGAATGAACGAGCGCGCCGCAAAGGCCGTACCACACACCGAGGCCAGCTTGTTGGTGCCCAGCAAGGCCGCCGGTTGCGCGGTGGGCAGCACGTTGAACAACGCCGGAATCTGAATCAGCCCACCACCGCCCACGGCGGCGTCGATCAAACCGGCGGCAAAGGCGAATACAGAAAGTACGGCGATATCCATCATGATACAGCTCCAGGCAGTGAGTCAGCCTGCAAGGCTAATCAAAGTGCCGCACTTGTGTTGAAATGCCACATTGCGAAAACTGCAACGAGGGCTAGGCAATGGCATTGGACATGCTGCGGGAGATTCAGGCGTTCGTCAGTGTGGCGCACAAGCGCAGCTTCGTTGCCGCAGCGCGCGCCCTGGGCCGCTCACCCAGTGCAGTGACGCGTGCGGTGCAAACTCTGGAAGACAATGCCGGCAGCAAACTGCTCAACCGCAACGCCAATGCCGTGACCCTCACCGAAGCCGGCGAGCGCTTGTTGCCCCATGCCGAACGCTTGCTGGATGCGCAACGTGATGCAGCCGATGAGCTGGCCGCGCTCAGCGGCAGTACGCAAGGCTGGATCCGTTTTGCCGTGCCGCAATTGCTCGCTGAACATGTGCTGCCACGGGTACTTGCCGCGTTTTCCCAACGCCATCCACAAGTGACCCTGGACGTTCAGTACAGCGATGCCGCCCTGGACCCACTGCTGGACAAATTCGACTTCGTGGTGCGCGGTGCCTTTCCGCAATCCAGCGAGCTGATCGGCTATCCGCTGTGGAGCTACCGCCGCCATCTCTATGCAAGCCCAGGTTACCTGGCCATGGCGGGCAACCCGCAACACCCCGATCAGTTGGAAGACCACGCACTGATTCTGCATACCGCCCCGCGCATACTCAAAGCCTGGCACTTCTGCCGTGATGGCCAGATCACCAGCCTGCGCCCGACGCCACGGCTTCGCCTGGATTCGGGCGATGCGGTGTACCACAGCGCCTTGGCAGGGGGCGGTATCGCGCGCCTGGCAGCCTGGGTTGGCGAAGCCCAGGTCGAAGCCGGGCGCCTGGTGCGGGTGTGCCCGCAATACCACTTGACTTCAAGCACAGGCCAGGACCCGCAAATGCACGCGGTCTACCCCGCTGGCGAGTTGCCCGCACGGGTGCGTGAGCTGTTGCAGGCCCTGCGCCGCGCCGGGCTGTCGGCCTGACCCAAGCACCCGAAAAGGACTGTTCAAATTCTGCTCAATTTAACAGAGCCCGCTTCCGGCTTGGCTTACAGCATTTTATCCACAGACCTACCCACGTTTTTTGTGGACAGATTTCCCAGCGCAAAGAACGACTTATCGCACATGCAGCAACGCCGAATTGGCCAGCTTGACCAGTTTGATCCATTCGAGGGTGCTGATCACTCCCGACTGTTCCAGCACGCCGGCACTGCGTAGCGCCTCATCGTAGCCCTCCTCGTCGAGGGAGCCTTCAGCGAGAAAACGGCAACGCCACTCCAGCATGGCTGAAGTGCCTTTCTTGCATTCCATGTATGTTCGACTCCAAGGCAAAAGACCGGCCCGTCCATGCGGGCCGTATGACGGCGGCGGGAGACTACACGAGCCATTTGCACTTGAGAATGACTTGCAGCTACCGCTGGTCCAGCGATAGCGATCGGGCGGGGTTGGCGAAGGGCGCGCACGTGCGGGCCCATCTGGCGAATCAGACGGGCCGCAGAGGGGGAAGTGTGGTGAATGTCAGCTTGGCGGGATGGTGCCTAAAAGACCTATCAGAATGGTCAGGAGCAGAAAACCACCCAGGAACAGCGTCAGCTTGCCCATCGGAACCTCTACAGTGTGATGCGGGGATGGGCATATTGTCTTACTTGGCCTGATACGGTTACAGATTCAGGTTTGCAGAAAAAAAGCAGATCAGATGCACCGCAGGTGCGCTACATTTCGTCGAAACAAGTTGAATCAACTCAGTTGCTTGAGCTTCTCTGCTGGCAACCAGCCCAGCTCGCCATCGCCTTGGCGCCGGCACCATATCCAACCATTGAGCGGGCGAAGTATCTGCACCAACTGCCCCGGGTCGGCGTCCAGTTCATGGGCCGAGTAGTCATCAAGCGCCCTGCCCCGCCCCACGCTGATCGGCTCGATGAGCTGGGCCGGCACCCAGCCCGGTTCCTGGCCGGTGCACGAGCACAGGTACCAGTCCTGCCAACCCGGCTCCCCCTCATAACGCGGGCCGATATCCAGCAGCGTGCCCTTGACGAAACGAAGCGGGTGCGGGTATTCGCTGCGGTGGGGCTCGATCACGATGTAATGCATACGCCTCTCCTTGGCCAGGGAAATCAGGGATCGTAGCAGATGCTGTCTGATATGCATTTGCTCAAGCCGCGGCCCATTAACCTCGCCAGCGGCCCGCTTCAGGGCCTTAATTGCTACACAAGATTTCGAAGCTCACGGCGCGCCTGCTACAGATCACTGTAACTGATGACGCTATCGAACTCGCTTCAATACCCGTCAATCCGCGGTATTGAGCGCCATCTGAAACACACTTCTTGAAATGGTCAGATTCAAGATTTGTAGGATTTTATCCTGTGATTCGTAGGACAACTCTAGGCAGCAACGTCGCCCTGTATGAAACATCAGTTTCATCGGCAAAATCGAGCTGATACGGTCCAGTTTTCCTACAACGGCACGGACGCCTACCGCATGAGAAAAGCATGGACCCGTTCGACTCCTCAGCCCTGAAACTACAGAAAAACCTGCTGACACTGCGCCGGGCGCGTGACCGCCTCAGGCAGGAAGGCAATGACAAGGAAGCGGATCAGCTTGCGCAACAGATCGCGCGAATCGAGGCGGTGTTGAGCAATATGCAAGGTACGATCAGACCGCCAACATTGCAGTGAGCCCAAGCATTTTCGTGTACGGCGGGTGCGCGCCCTTGGCGAACATTGGTCAAAGGTGCGTCGGTCATGCCTGCGCCTGCCCCGTAGGCTCTCGGTAACTGGCGCAAAAGTAACCCTGCGAAAGGTTCAGCCAGGCAAAGATGACCAAGCCTCACGACGCGAATTGTGTACCCTGTACGCCTTATGCCATTCGCCGTTGGAAGCGCCCATGAATAAATTGATCCTACCTGCCGCCATCTTCTTTAGCGTGCTCATCGCCGGCAAGCTAGCCGAGCACTTCGGGCTTGAGGGCAGCTGGAAAATCGGCTTGCTCTGCCTCGTGGCAGCGGCCGTGCAGATCGCGGTTTCGCGTTTGCAGCGCATGCAGCAGCAAAAAGCCCAACGCTGACTCGCCTTCTGCCTCTGGTTTTTCCACCTTAGCAGGGGCGCTTTCGCGGGCTTTCTTTCGCCCCTTGAAGTGAGAATCAATATTCCAGTTAGGAAAACATCGCTTCATAGCAGACCGGTCAGCGGCCAACTGGGTGCACTTGATGACAATTTTTGCATGCCCAAAAACGCAAAAAGCCCTGAATAATCAGGGCTTTGAATATGGCGGAAGCGTAGAGATTCGAACTCTAGGATAGTTGCCCATCGACGGTTTTCAAGACCGTTGCCTTAAACCACTCGGCCACGCTTCCAGCTCGTTTTGCGGCCGCCATAATACCGTAATGAAACACGCTGTCAAACTCTCTATGTCGCCGGTTGCAGGAGCTCTGATAGACTCCTAGCATCTGAACGTCTGAAACCACAGGTTTACCAAGGAGTGTCGCCATGCGCGAACAGGATTACGCCGTACACCACGGCCAGCAGGTCGAGCAGCAGGAGATCAGCAAGGTCCTGCGCAACACGTACAGCCTGCTGGCACTCACCCTCGCCTTCAGCGGTGTTATGGCCTTCGTTGCCCAGCAGATGCGTGTCGGCTACCCGAATATTTTCGTGGTGCTGATCGGCTTCTACGGGCTGTTCTTCCTCACCAACAAACTGCGTGATTCGGCCTGGGGCATCGTGTCCACCTTTGCCCTCACCGGCTTCATGGGCTTCATCCTCGGCCCTATCCTCAACCGCTACCTGGGTATGGCCGGTGGCGCTGAAGTGGTCAGCTCGGCCTTCGCCATGACCGCGCTGGTGTTCGGTGGTCTGTCGGCCTACGTGCTGATCACCCGCAAGGACATGAGTTTCCTCAGCGGCTTCATCACCGCAGGCTTCTTCGTGCTGCTGGGTGCAGTGGTTGCCAGCTTCTTCTTCCAGATCAGCGGCCTGCAACTGGCGATCAGCGCTGGCTTCGTGCTGTTCTCGTCGGTCTGCATCCTGTTCCAGACCAGCGCGATCATCCATGGCGGTGAGCGTAACTACATCATGGCGACCATCAGCCTGTATGTATCGATCTACAACCTGTTCGTCAGCCTGCTGCAGCTGTTCGGCATCATGGGCCGCGACGACTGATTGCGATTGGTCGAATGCAGTAAAAGGAAAGCCCGCTTCGGCGGGCTTTTTCATGTGCAGAGATTGACCTAAAAGTCAGCTTATTGGGTGAATAGCCACCGATCATGCTGCCATCGTGCTTGCCACTACCCCTGACGCGCCTCAGCCCGTAGAATGCGCTCCTTTTTTCTCCCAGGGCAGCTTTGTGCAATGAGCTCACACGAACACAGCCCAGGCGCATCGGCGCCTGCCAATGAACTGGTGCTTGGCCTTGAGGACAAGCCGCGGCTGCTGATCGGCCTGCTGGCGGCGTTGCAGCATCTGCTTGCGATCATCGTACCAATCGTCACGCCGGGCCTGCTGATCTGCCAGGCGCTTGGCGTTTCGGCACGTGACACCAACCTGATCGTGTCGATGTCGCTGGTGATCTCCGGTATCGCCACCTTCGTCCAGTGCAAGCGCTTCGGGCCGTTCGGTGCGGGGCTGCTGATTGTCCAAGGCACCAGCTTCAACTTCGTCGGGCCGCTGATTGCCGGTGGCGCGTTGATGGTCAAGCAAGGCACGCCGGTTGAAGGCGTGATGGCAGCCATCTTCGGCGTGGTGATTGCGGGCTCCTTCGTGGAAATGGGCGTGTCGCGCATCCTGCCGTTCGTCAAACGTCTGATCACCCCGCTGGTGACCGGCATCGTCGTGCTGATGATCGGCCTGACCCTGATCAAGGTCGGCCTGATCAGCATGGGCGGCGGCTTTGGCGCGATGGCCAATGGCACTTTCGCCAATGGCGAGAACCTGCTGCTGTCGGGTGTGGTGCTGGCGATCATCGTCATCCTCAACCGCATCCCGGTGGTCTGGATGCGCAGCTGCGCCATCGTCATCGCCCTGGCGGTCGGTTATGCACTGGCCGGCTATCTGGGCCGCCTGGACTTCACCGGCATGCACGAGGCCGCGCTATTCCAGGTGCCAACACCTTTGCACTTTGGCCTCAGCTTCTCGTGGGCGCTGTTCATTCCGATGCTGGTGATCTACCTGGTGACGTCGCTGGAAGCCATCGGTGACGTCACGGCTACCAGCAAGGTCTCGCGCCAGCCAGTCGAAGGCCCGGTGTGGATGCAACGGATCAAGGGCGGGGTGCTGGTCAACGGCGCCAACTCGCTGCTGGCTGGCCTGTTCAACACCTTCCCCAGCTCGATCTTTGCCCAGAACAATGGCGTTATCCAGCTGACCGGCATCGCCAGCCGCCACATCGGCATCTGGATCGCTGTCATGCTGGTGCTGCTGGGCTTGTTCCCATCGGTTGCCGGGGTGATCCAGGCGGTACCGGAGCCGGTGCTCGGTGGCGCAGCCATGGTCATGTTCGGCGCGGTAGCGGCCTCGGGCATCAACATTCTGGCCAGCACTCAGCTGGACCGTCGCGCCCTGCTGATCATCGCGGTATCGCTGGCGCTGGGCCTGGGTGTGGCTCAGGTGCCAGAGTTTCTGGCCCACATGCCAGCGGCGATCCGCAATGTGCTGGAGTCCGGCGTCGCTACCGGCGGTATCTGCGCCTTGGTACTGAACTGGTTCCTGCCAGAGAGTAAAGAGCGCGCCTGATCACTCGGCGCCTCAGTTGAAAAGCCCACCCCTTTGCGCAAGGCCACAAGGCCCTTGCATGAGCGGGGATGGGCTTTTTTGCTTTATCATGGCGGCATTCCCTTGCATGAGTTGTCCATGAAATTCGCTATCGCGGTATTTTCCCCGGCCCATGCGCCCTCCTCGCGCCGCGCGCTGCGCTTTGCCGAGGCGGTGCTGGCCGGCGGGCATGAGATTGCCCGGCTGTTCTTCTACCAGGACGGGGTACACAGTGCCTCGGCCAATGTGGTTACCCCTCAGGATGAGCTGGATGTCGCCGCCCAATGGCGCACCTTCATCGACAGCCACCAACTGGACGCTGTGGTGTGCATTGCCGCCGCCCTGCGCCGTGGCGTGCTCGACGAAGCCGAGGCCAGCCGCTATCAACGCCCGGCCGCGAACCTGCCCAAGCCCTGGGAGCTGTCGGGGCTCGGCCAACTGCACGAGGCGGCGCAGAGTGCCGATCGCCTGATCTGCTTCGGAGGCGATTGAAATGGCCAAGTCCTTGTTGATCATCAGCCGCCAGGCCCCCTGGAACGGCCCATCGGCCCGCGAAGCGCTGGACATCGCATTGGCCGGGGGCGCGTTCGACCTGCCGCTGGGCATGCTGTTCCTCGATGACGGTGTGTTCCAGCTTGCCCCAGGCCAGCAGCCCACCGCCCTGCAACAGAAAAACCTTGGCGCCAACCTGCAGGCCTTGCCGATGTTCGGCGTAGAAGCACTGTTCGCCTGCAGCCACAGCTTGCGCCAGCGCGGCCTGGCAGCCGACACCCTGGAACTGCCCGTACAAGTGCTGGACGACGCGGCCCTGGCTGCATTGATCGCCCGTTTCGACCAGGTGGTAACGCTCTGATGACGACCCTGCATGTAATTGCCCATTCGCCCTTTGGCGACAACCGGCTGGCCAGCTGCCTGCGCCTGCTAGGTGCCGACGATGCACTGCTGCTGTGTGGCGATGCGGTCTATGCACTGCACGCCGGCAGCGAACCACAGCGCCTGTTGCAGGGCGCAAACCTCAGCCAGCGCCTGTTCGCCCTCGACGAAGACCTACAAGCCCGCGCAGTTGCCAACCACCTGGCCACGCCCGTGGACTACGCCGCATTCGTCCAGCTGTCACTGCATTACGACAAGGTCAACAGCTGGTTATGAGTACCCTCAATGTTGGTGATCAGCCGATTGCCTTGGACAAAGACGGTTTTCTGGTCGACCTGCAAGACTGGTCACCGGCCGTTGCCAATGCCCTCGCCGCACGCGAAGGCATCCCGTTGACCGAGGACCACTGGGCAATCCTCGAACTGCTGCGCCAGTTCTACCAGGAATTCCAGCTCTCCCCGGCCACACGCCCACTGATCAAGTACACCGCCCTCAAGCTGGGGCCCGAAAAGGGCAACAGCGCGCACCTGAACCGCCTGTTCAACGGCACTCCCGCCAAACTTGCCGCCAAGCTGGCGGGCCTGCCCAAGCCGACCAACTGCATATGATCGAACCACGCCCGCTCACCCTGCAAACCCCCGCCGAACACCCGTTCGCCGAATTCGTGCGCATACTTGGCAAAGGCAAGCGCGGCGCGCGCGGCCTGACCCGCGAGGAAGCCCATGCAGCAATGACCTTGCTGTTGGAGGACAAGGTCGAAGACGCTCAACTGGGTGCCTTCCTGATGCTGCTACGCCACAAGGAAGAAAGCGCCGAGGAACTGGCCGGCTTCACCGAGGCCCTGCGCGCGCACCTGCAGGCCCCGCACATCGCCGTGGACCTGGACTGGCCCACCTATGCCGGCAAGAAACGTCACCTGCCCTGGTACCTGCTGGCCGCCAAGTGCCTGGCCAACAACGGCGTGCGTATCCTGATGCATGGTGGCGGTGCCCATACCGCCGGGCGCATGTACACCGAACAACTGCTTGCACTGCTGCATATCCCACTGTGCCGTGACTGGTCGGCAGTCGGTACCGCGCTCGACCAGCAGCGCCTGGCGTTCCTCCCGCTGCAGGACTGGGCGCCGCAGTTGCAACGCATGATTGATCTGCGCAACACCCTGGGCCTGCGGTCGCCGATTCATTCGCTGGCACGGGTACTCAACCCGCTGGGCGCACGCTGCGGCCTGCAGAGCATCTTCCACCCGGGCTACCAGGCGGTGCACCGCGAAGCCAGCCGCCTGCTCGGCGACCACGCCGTGGTGATCAAGGGCGACGGCGGCGAAATCGAAGTCAACCCCGACGTCATCAGCCACCTCTACGGCACCACCGCTGGCGAGGCCTGGGATGAAGAGTGGCCAGCCCTGAGCGAACGGCGTCACGTCAAACCGCCTAGCCTGCAACCGCAGCAGCTGCTTGCCGTGTGGCAAGGTGATGCCGAGGACAGTTACGGCGAAATGGCGGTGGTCGCCACCATGGCTTTGGCCCTGCGCGGCCTTGGCCAGCATCGTGAAGACGCCTTCGCCACCGCGCGCCGTTACTGGAGCGAACGCAACACATCGATTTAATCGATCAAAGACCCCGAGTCTTTGCGCTATTTGTTCGAACGATATTCCCTAGACTGGGCTCCAACGACAAACAACTTTGTTCCAAGGAGCTCAGCATGGGCCTTTTGATCGACGGCCGCTGGCACGACCAGTGGTATGAAACAGGCAAAGACGGTGCCTTTAAACGCGAAAACGCCCAGCGCCGCAACTCCCTGCCCGCGCCTGAAGCCGGCCGCTATCACCTGTACGTCTCGCTGGCTTGCCCATGGGCCCACCGCACCCTGATCGTGCGTGCGCTCAAGGGCCTGGAGCCGCTTATCGATGTGTCGGTGGTGAGCTGGCTGATGCAAGAAAACGGCTGGACCTTCGACCAGCAGCAGGGCTCCAGCGGCGATCACCTCGACGGCCTCGAGTTCCTGCACCAACGCTATACCCAGGATGACCCGCATTACACTGGGCGTGTCACCGTGCCGGTGCTCTGGGACAAGAAAGAGAAGCGCATCGTCAACAACGAATCGTCCGAGATCATCCGCATCTTCAACAGTGCTTTCGACGAGTTGACCGGCAATCGCCTGGACCTGTACCCAGAGCCGTTGCGCCCAACGATCGATGCACTGAACGAGCGGATCTACCCAGCGGTGAACAATGGCGTATACCGCGCAGGTTTCGCCACGACGCAGGACGCGTACGAAGCGGCATTCGACGAGGTGTTCAATGAGCTGGCTCATCTGGAAGCGCTGCTGAGCCGCCAGCGGTACCTGGCTGGTGAGTACCTGACCGAGGCCGATGTGCGCCTGTTCACCACACTGGTGCGCTTCGACGCGGTGTATCACGGGCACTTCAAGTGCAACCTGCGGCGCCTGGCCGATTACCCGAACCTGTCAAACTGGTTGCGCGAGCTGTACCAGTGGCCAGGGGTGGCGCAGACGGTGGATATGGAGCACATCCAGAAGCACTATTACATGAGCCACAAGACCATCAACCCGAATGGGATCGTGCCCAAGGGGCCGCTGCAGGAGTTTGGCCTGGCGCATGATCGGGAGCGTTTGGCGGGGCATGGGATATGGCTTAATAGCTGATAACGCCGGGGCCGCAAAGCGGCCCCGTTCGATTTCAGCTTTGTTGCGACCCTTCAAACCAAGCCAGCTTCTCACGCAACTGCACCACTTCCCCGACAATCACCAGGGTCGGCGCATGCACTTCATGCCGGGCGACCAGGCCCGGCAAATCCGCCAGGGTACCGGTGAACACCCGCTGATTACGCGTCGTCCCCTGCTGCACCAGCGCCGCAGGTGTGCTGGCCGCACGCCCATGACGAATCAGCTCGGCGCAAATGGTCGGCAAGCCCACCAGCCCCATGTAGAACACCAGGGTCTGGTTCGGCGCCACCAGGTCATTCCAAGGCAGGTTACTGGTCCCGTCCTTCAGGTGCCCGGTCACGAAGCGCACCGACTGCGCATAATCGCGATGGGTCAGCGGGATGCCGCCGTAGGCAGAGCAACCACTGGCCGCAGTAATACCCGGTACCACCTGGAACGGGATGCCCTGCTCGGCCAGTTCCTCGATCTCCTCGCCACCCCGCCCAAAGATGAACGGATCGCCACCCTTGAGCCGCAGCACACGCTTGCCCTGCTTGGCCAGGTCGACCAGTAGACGGTTGATCTGGTCCTGCGGCACGGCATGCTCGGCGCGGCGCTTGCCCACGTAGATACGCTCGGCATCACGCCGGCACATCTCGATGATGGCCGGGGCCACCAGGCGGTCGTACAGCACTACATCGGCCTGCTGCATCAGGCGCAAGGCACGGAAGGTCAGCAAGTCCGGATCGCCCGGCCCCGCGCCTACCAGATACACCTCACCGCCCTGCTGCACCGGCGCACCCTCGACCATCGCCTGCAACAAGCGCTCGGCCTCGGCGCCCTGCCCGGCCAGCTGGCGCTCGGCAACCGGGCCCTGGAATACGTTTTCCCAGAAACCGCGACGCTGGTTGACGTCCGGGTACAGGCGTTTGACCTGGTGCCGGAAACGCGCGGCCAACCCGGCCAGTTCGCCGTACGCCGAAGGGATCCACGCCTCCAGCTTGGCGCGGATCAAGCGCGCCAAGACCGGCGCATCACCGCCACTGGAGACAGCCACCACCAACGGCGAGCGGTCGACGATGGCCGGGAAGATCACCGTGCACAGGGCCGGCGCATCCACCACATTGACCGGCAGGTTGAGCGACTGGGCATCGGCCGACACCTGGGCGTTGAGCCCAGGGTCGTCGGTGGCCGCGATCACCAGCCGGCAACCGACCAGGTCGGACGCCTGATAACCGCGCACCAGCACCTCACCGCCACCTTCCCGGGCCAATGCAGCCAATTGGCCATCAACCTCGGGCGCCACCACGCGCAGCGCGGCGCCGGCATCAGCCAGCAGGCGCGCCTTGCGCAAGGCAATTTCACCGCCACCGACAACCAGTACCCGGCCGCCCTGCAGCTTGTGGAACAGTGGCAGGTAATCCATTTAGCGGATGACCTCGACGCCACCCATATACGGCTTGAGCACCTCAGGCACACGGATCGAACCGTCGGCCTGCTGATAGTTCTCAAGGACCGCCACCAGGGTGCGGCCTACCGCCAGGCCAGAGCCGTTGAGGGTGTGCACCAGCTCTGGCTTGCCGGTTTCCGGGTTGCGCCAGCGGGCTTGCATGCGACGGGCCTGGAAGTCACCGCAGTTGGAGCAGGAGCTGATCTCGCGGTACTTGTCCTGGCTTGGCACCCACACTTCCAGGTCGTAGGTCTTCACCGCACCAAAGCCCATGTCGCCGGTGCACAGCGCCAGTACGCGGTACGGCAGCTCCAGCAGTTGCAGCACACGCTCGGCGTTGCCTGTCAGGCCTTCCAGGGCTTCCATCGACTTGGACGGCTCGACCACTTGCACCATCTCGACCTTGTCGAACTGATGCTGGCGGATCATGCCGCGAGTATCACGGCCCGAAGCGCCGGCTTCACTGCGGAAGCACGGGGTGTGGGCGACCAGCTTGAGCGGCAGCTGCTTGGCATCGAGGATTTCACCCGCGACCAGGTTGGTCAGCGAAACCTCGGCCGTCGGGATCAGGTAGAAGTCGGCTTCGCCTTCACGGGTGATCTTGAACAGGTCTTCCTCGAACTTGGGCAGCTGGCCGGTACCCTGCAGGGCCGGTGCCTGTACCAGGTACGGGGTGTAGTGTTCTTCGTAGCCGTGCTCGCCGGTGTGCAGGTTGATCATGAACTGCGCCAGGGCGCGGTGCAGGCGGGCGATCGGGCCACGCAGCACGGCAAAGCGTGCGCCAGACAGCTTGGCAGCGGCTTCGAAGTCCAGGCCACCGCTGACCTCGCCCAGGGCGACGTGGTCCTTGATCTCGAAGTCGAACGCTGTCGGCGTACCCCAACGGCGCACTTCGACGTTGTCGTCTTCGCTGGCGCCGACCGGCACGCTGGCGTCCGGCAGGTTGGGGATGGTCAGCAGGATGGCGTCCAGTTCAGCCTGGATGCCGTCCAGTTCGACCTTGCCGGCTGCCAGCTCATTGGCCATGCGCTCGACATCGGCCATCAGCGGCGCGATGTCCTCGCCTTTGGCCTTGGCCTGGCCGATGGACTTGGAGCGGGCGTTACGCTCGGCCTGCAGCTGCTCGGTGCGGGTCTGCACCGCCTTGCGGCGTTCTTCCAGTGATTCGATGCGCGCGACATCCAGGCTGAAGCCACGGGAGGCCAGGCGATCCGCCACTTCCTGAAGTTGGCCGCGTAACAGTTTGGAATCGAGCATATCGTTCTCTCGTTATATGTAAGTGTTGGTTCAGAATCGGGTCAGGGACAGGCCGGCCCAGGTCGCGAGCAGCCCGCCCACCACGCTGATACCGGTATAGCCCAAAGCCAGGGGCATCTGCCCGCTTTCCATGAGGCGTACGGTATCGAGCGAAAAAGAGGAAAACGTCGTCAAGCCGCCAAGAAAGCCGACCATCAGGCCGGCGCGCAGCTCGGCCGGCACCATCGGCTTGTGCAAGAACAGGCCGTAGAGCAGGCCGATCAGCAGGCAGCCGATCAGGTTGACCGCCAGCGTACCGAGATAGAAGTGCCGTGGCCAGTGGGCAACCACCCAGTTCGCGGTGGCAAAGCGCAGCAACGTGCCGGCGACACCGCCCGCACTGACGGCGGCGATCAGTGCAATCACGGTTTTCTCCGTTGCCGGGGGCTGCTGCGATCCAGCTCGGCCAGGTGCCGAAGTTTCTCGCCGATCTTCAGCTCCAGGCCACGGGGGACGGGCTGATAGTACTGGCGGGGTTCAAGCTGGTCGGGGAAGTAATCTTCACCCGCCGCGTAGGCATCGGGCTCGTCATGGGCGTAGCGGTACTCATCGCCATAGCCCAGTTGCTTCATCAATTTGGTCGGGGCGTTGCGCAGGTGCAGCGGCACCTCCAGCGAGCCGTGCTCGGCGGCCTCGCGCAGGGCGGTCTTGAAGCCCATGTACACCGCGTTGCTCTTCGGCGCGCAGGCGATATAGGTGATGGCCTGGGCGACTGCCAGCTCCCCCTCGGGACTGCCCAGGCGCTCTTGCACGTCCCAGGCCGACAGGCACAGGCTCAAGGCACGAGGGTCGGCGTTGCCGATGTCTTCGCTGGCCATGCGCACCACGCGGCGGGCGATGTACAGCGGGTCGCAGCCACCATCGAGCATGCGCGCGAACCAGTACAAGGCCGCATCGGGGTTGGAGCCGCGCACCGACTTGTGCAGCGCCGAGATCTGGTCATAGAACGCCTCGCCCCCTTTATCGAAACGGCGGCGGCTGTCGCCGAGCAGGCTTTGCAGCAGCTCGACAGCAATTTCGCTGCCATCTTCAGCCAGGTCCGAGGCATTTTCGAGAAAATTGAGCATGCGTCGGCCATCGCCGTCGGCGGCAGCCATGAGCATCTTGAAGGCCTCGTCGCCAACCCGCAGGTTGTGCTGACCCAGGCCGCGCTCCTCGCTGAGGGCCCGGTCGACCAACTTGCGCAGGGCCGGCTCGTCCAGGCTCTTGAGCACATACACCCGCGCCCGCGAGAGCAAGGCATTGTTCAGCTCAAAGGAGGGGTTTTCAGTGGTGGCGCCGATGAAGATCAGCGTGCCGTCTTCCACATAGGGCAGAAAAGCGTCCTGCTGGGACTTGTTGAAGCGGTGCACTTCGTCGACGAACAGGATGGTCCGACGGCCATACTGGGCCGCCTGCTGCTTGGCCACCTCGACCGCCTGGCGAATTTCCTTGACCCCCGCCAGCACCGCCGAGACGGTTTCGAAGTGGGCATCACAGAACTGCGCCAGCAACCGCGCCAGGGTGGTCTTGCCGACCCCGGGCGGGCCCCAGAAGATCATCGAGTGCAAAGCCCCCTGCTCCAGCGCCTCGCGCAGCGGCTTGCCGCGCGCCAGCAGGTGCTCCTGGCCGACGTACTCGTCCAGGTTGGACGGGCGCAGGCGAGCAGCCAGGGGCTGGGCGACGGGTTCGCTTCGAAACAGGTCCATCACGGGCTCCGCTTACTCCTGGATGATGTCCGCGCCTTTCGGGACATCGAACTTGAACTTGCTGTCCGGCACCGCCTGGTTGGCCTTCACCCCGGTGAACAGGATGTTGGTGCGCTGGCCGACGCTGTCGATCAGTTGCATGTCATTGATCAGGCCCTTGCGGAACGAAACACGCAGCGAGTCGAACAGGGTGTCCTTGGTTTTCGGCTTCAAGGTGAAGTCCATCACTTCGCCCTGCTCCTTGGAGTCGATATCGAAGCTCTGGCTGATCTTCGACACGTCACCGGACAGCAACAACGCCGGGGTCTGGTTCAGGCGCACATCAAGCTTCTTGATGGTGGCCTGTTCCAGGTCCGGGTCCCACAGGGTGACCATCTTGCCATCGGACACCACTACCTGCTCCTGCGGGGCATCGGTATGCCAGTAGAACAGGCCCGGGCGCTTCACGGTCATCTGCCCGGCAGTTTCCTGCAGGCTGGTGCCATCGGCACCCAACGTCAGTTGAGAGAACTTGGCATCGATGGTTTGCGACTTTTCCAGCAACTGGGTCAGGCGCTTTACGTCCAGCTCGCCGGCGTGGGCCGACACAGAGCCCATGGCCAGGGCAGAAACCAACAGCATGCGAATCGCGCGCATGGAAATCCTCGTAGGGCAGTCTATGAACCAGGCGCCCTCGAGGCGCCCGGCAATGTGTTCATCAATCGCGCGGGCCGCCTGGGGCAATCACTTCCCGCGAGCCGTTGCTGTTCATGGGGGTGACCACACCGGCCATCTCCATCGCCTCGATCATGCGTGCGGCGCGGTTGTAGCCGATCTTCAGCTTGCGCTGCACCGCCGAAATGGAGGCTCGACGGCTTTCTAGCACGAATTGCACCGCCTCATCATACAGCGCATCGCTTTCCGAATCGTCGCCGTCACCGCCACCACCACCGCCTTCGAAGCCGCTGCCAGCCTCTTCGACGCCGTTGAGGATGTCGTCGTTGTAGTCCGGCGCGCCACGTAGCTTCCAGGCCTCCACCGTGCGGTGCACTTCGTCGTCGGAAACGAACGCGCCATGCACGCGAATCGGCAGGCTGGTGCCCGGTGGCATGTACAGCATGTCACCGTGGCCAAGCAACTGCTCGGCACCGCCTTGGTCGATGATGGTGCGCGAGTCGATCTTGCTCGACACCTGGAACGCCATGCGGGTCGGGATGTTGGCCTTGATCAGGCCAGTGATCACGTCAACCGACGGACGCTGGGTGGCGAGGATCAGGTGAATACCGGCAGCCCGCGCCTTCTGGGCGATACGCGCGATCAGCTCTTCGACCTTCTTGCCGACGATCATCATCATGTCGGCAAACTCGTCCACCACTACCACGATGGTCGGCAGGGTCTTCAGGGCTGGCGGCTCGTCGTCCATGCTCTCGCGGCGGTACAGCGGGTCGTGAATGACCTCGCCGGCTTCCTGGGCATCCTTGATCTTGCGGTTGAAGCCGGCCAGGTTACGCACACCCATGGCGGCCATCAGTTTGTAACGCCGCTCCATCTCGGCAACGCTCCAGCGCAGCGCGTTGGCGGCATCCTTCATGTCGGTGACCACCGGGCACAGCAGGTGCGGGATGCCTTCGTAGATCGACAGTTCGAGCATCTTCGGGTCGATCATGATCAGCCGCGCATCTTCGGGCCCGGACTTGAACAGGATCGACAGGATCATCGCGTTCACACCCACCGACTTACCGGAGCCAGTGGTACCGGCGACCAGCAGGTGCGGCATCTTGGCCAGGTCGGTGATGACCGGCTTGCCGCCGATGTCGTGGCCCAGGGCCAGCGCGACCGGTGATTTGGATTCGTCGAACAGCGGCGACGACAGCACTTCGGAGAAGCGCACCATCTGCCGGTTTTCGTTGGGGATCTCGATACCCACAGTGGTTTTGCCCGGGATCACCTCGACCACCCGTACGCTGGTCACTGCCAGGGAGCGCGCCAGGTCCTTGGCCAGGTTGGCGATACGGCTGACCTTTACCCCGGCCGCTGGCTGGATCTCGTAACGGGTAATGACCGGGCCTGGGTGGATGGAGTCCACCGAGACTTCCACGCCGAATTCCTTGAGCTTGATTTCCAGCAGCTGGCCGACGCCGGCCAGGGATTCTGGCGAATACTCGATCTTCTTCTGCTCGGCCGGGTCGAGGATGGAAATGGACGGCAACGTGCCTTCCACGGCGCTGTCGACGAACAGCGGCGCCTGCTTCTCCTTCATCACCCGCTTGCTCGGTTCCGGCGCCTTGGCCGGCGCGGGCGGGACGATTACCGGGGCCGCAGGTTGCTCGCGGGGCACAACGGCCTCACGCGCCACCACGGGTTCACGCGGCGCAGCAGGCGGCGCGGCTACAGGCCGGGCGGGCACATCGTCACGCTCGACGCTGCGCTCGCGCAGCTGTGGCTTGGCCGGGTCGCGCTTCTGGGCCACCATGGGCGCCACGCCGAAGTCAGGTTCATCGACCTCGCGCAACTGCGCCTCCAGGCGCTTGCGCTCGTTGCGGGCTTCCCACCAGCGGTTGGCGGCGCCTTGCACCAGTTCGAACAGGTCAAGGGTGATCTTGCCGGTAAGGTCCATCACCTTGAACCAGGACAGGTCGGTGAACACCGTCAGGCCAAACAGGAACAAGGCAATGAACATCAGCGTGCTGCCCTGCACGTTCAGCAGGTTGCGCGCCAGCTCGCCCAGGCTTTCGCCCAGGGCGCCCCCGGCAGAGAACGGTATGCTCGCCGGCGGGTGGAAATGGATATGCGCCAGGGCCGCGCCCGACAGCACCAGGAACACCAGCCCGATGAGCCGCCAGGAGAACAGCCAGCCGCTCCATTCCCAGGCCTGGTGGCGTTCGCGGAAGATCTGCAAGGTCTTGATCGCCAGCAGCAGCGGGAAGATGTAGGCGAAATAGCCCAGCACCATGAACAGGATGTCGGCGAAGTAGGCCCCTGCTCGCCCGGCGGCGTTCTGCACCTGGTCGACGTTGCTGGTGTGGCTGAAGCCAGGGTCGGACGTGTCGTAGGTCAGCAGCGCCATCCACAGGTACAGGCACATGGCGCCGACGGCGATCAACGCACCTTCCTTCAGGCGATAGTGCAGCTGCTGCCGCCACAGGGGCACTGGCAAGGGAGCTGGAGTTGCGGTGGATTTCTTCAAAACGCGTCTATTCCTGCGCGTGCTGCGCGTCCAATAGTGATCGGCCAATGCATGGCCAATGAACCACTACTTTTAACATTACTGCCCGTCAGCCGCCATGACGGCGCGCCGCACATGGGCTTGAGGGGGCTACTTTCACTTAGCTGCAATTTGAGCATGCATTTTCTTTTGTGACAAAGGCTTATGCTGTGTTTTTGCACAGGTATGACAGCAAATGTCCCGGATGGTGCCTGTGGCCTCATGAATGTGCAGGAAATTACCTAAACGGTTGCCCGTACCTTGGCGAATGAACGACAGCGATTGACCCTGCTTTTCAGCCGCGCCATGCTGGCCGCTCCCCTCCCCCACCGCACAATAGACCATGCTCACCTGGCTGACCCGCGACTCGCTGACCTTCCCGCCCCTGGAAAAGGCCCTGCATGAACCCAACGGCCTGCTCGCCGCCGGCGGCGACCTGAGCCCCGAACGCCTGGTGCAGGCCTACCGCCATGGCTGCTTCCCTTGGTACCAGGAGGGCCAGCCGATCCTCTGGTGGTCACCCAACCCCCGCACGGTGCTGTTGCCAGATGAGCTGCACGTCTCGCGCTCGCTGGCCAAGTTCATCCGCCAGGGCCACTACCAGGTCACCTTCGACACCGACTTCGCCGCCGTGATCGCCGCCTGCGCCGCACCCCGCGACTATGCCGACGGCACCTGGATCACCGACACCATGCGCGCCGCCTACTGCGAGCTGCACCGTCGCGGCCATGCCCATTCAGTGGAAGTGCGCCAGGACGGTGAGCTGGTCGGCGGCCTGTACGGCCTGGCCATGGGCCGCCTGTTCTTCGGCGAGTCGATGTTCAGCCGTGCCGACAATGCCTCCAAGGTCGGCTTCGTCACGCTGGTCACGCACCTGCGCCAGGCCGGTTTTGTCCTGATCGACTGCCAGATGCCGACCAACCACCTGCACAGCCTTGGCGCCCGCGCCATCAGCCGCGCCGAGTTCGCCGGGTACCTCGCGCGCTACCTCGACCAGCCCAACAGCGCCACCTGGGTTCCCTAGGCGAGTTCCCAGAGCTGGCTTACACTTAAAGGCAAAGTCTCACCGAAGGGGTTGATCATGACAGAGTTGGCGCGGTTGAAGTTCTATGCCACTCAGCCCCACTCCTGCAGCTACCTGCCCGAGGAGCAGGCCACCACGCTGTTTCTCGACCCCAGCCAGCCGATGGACGTGAACGTCTATGCCGACCTGTCTGAAATGGGTTTTCGGCGCAGCGGCGACCACCTTTACCGCCCCCACTGCCAAAACTGCAATGCCTGCGTGCCGGCGCGCATTCCGACGGCGCGCTTCATCCCCAACCGCCAGCAGCGCCGCATCCTCAAGCGCAACGCCGACCTGACCGTGACCGCGGCACGCCCGGCATTCAAGGAAGAGTACTTCGACCTGTACCGGCGCTACATCGAGACCCGTCACGCCGACGGCGACATGTACCCGCCCAGCCGCGACCAGTTCTCCACCTTCCTGGTGCGCGACCTGCCGTTCTGCTGGTTCTACGAGTTCCGCCTGGCAGGGCGCCTGCTGGCGGTGGCGGTGTGCGACCTGCTGCCTAACGGCCTGTCGGCGGTGTACACCTTCTACGAGCCCGATGAAGAGCGCCGCAGCCTGGGCCGTTTCGCCATCCTCTGGCAGATCACCGAAGCCCTGCGCCAGAATCTTGAGGCGGTTTACCTCGGTTACTGGATCAAGAACTGCAAGAAGATGAACTACAAGACGCAGTATCGCCCCATCGAGCTGCTGATCAACCAGCGCTGGGTCACCCTCAACTGAAAGCATTGGCTTGAAACACTATTTTCCGGCATAATCCACGCCACTTTTTTGCCCGGTGCGGTTATGCGTCGGGCCAACACTGGACACCGAGGGCTCAACTGCATGTCGAAAGAAGACAGCTTCGAAATGGAAGGTACTGTCGTCGACACCCTGCCCAACACCATGTTCCGCGTGGAGTTGGAAAACGGGCACGTCGTAACCGCGCACATCTCCGGAAAGATGCGCAAGAACTACATTCGTATTCTCACTGGCGACAAGGTCCGCGTCGAACTGACACCTTACGACCTGAGCAAAGGCCGCATCACTTACCGTGCGCGCTAAGCCCAAGCCATGAAAAAGCCCGGCCATGTGCCGGGCTTTTTTTTGGCTTGGAGAACTGGGAGGGTTTTGCCCTCCTTTCGCGACGCAAGGCCGCTCCTACAGGATCGCGGTAACCTGTAGGTACGGTGAGAAAGGGCCGCATAGCGGCCCCACTGTCACGCCACCTCAGCCGTGGTCTCGAAGTCGAACACCAGTTCGCCATCGCGCAGGTCGACGTGCACCACGCCACCATGTTCGGCCAGCTCGCCAAACAGGATCTCCTCGGCCAGTGGCCGCTTGATCTTGTCCTGGATCAGCCGCGCCATTGGCCGCGCACCCATCTGCACATCGTAGCCCGAGGCCGCCAGCCAGCCGCGGGCGTCATCGCTGACTTCCAGCAGCACACGCTTGTCTTCCAGCTGGGCCTGCAGCTCGATGAGGAACTTGTCGACGATGCTCTTGATCGTCTCGTGGCTCAGGCGGCCAAACTGGATGATGGTGTCCAGACGGTTACGGAACTCCGGTGTGAAGCTCTTGCGGATGACTTCCATGGCATCGGACGCATGGTCCTGATGGGTAAACCCGATCGAAGCCCGCGCCGCGGTTTCAGCCCCGGCGTTGGTGGTCATGATCAGGATCACGTTACGGAAGTCCGCCTTGCGCCCGTTGTTGTCGGTCAGCGTGCCATGGTCCATCACCTGCAGCAGCAGGTTGAAGACTTCCGGGTGGGCCTTCTCGATTTCGTCCAGCAGCAGGACGCAATGCGGCTGCTTGGTGATTGCCTCGGTCAACAGGCCACCCTGGTCGAACCCGACATAACCGGGCGGGGCACCGATCAGGCGCGAAACGGTATGCCGCTCCATGTACTCGGACATGTCGAAGCGCACCAGCTCTACGCCCAGCGCCTTGGCCAGCTGCCGCGCCGCTTCGGTCTTGCCGACACCGGTAGGCCCGGCGAACAGGAACGAGCCGACCGGCTTGTCGGGTGCCTTGAGCCCAGCACGAGACAGCTTGATCGCGGTCGACAGCGAGTCGATGGCAGGGTCCTGCCCGAACACGGTCAGCTTCAGGTCACGCTCCAGGTTACGCAACAGTTCCTTGTCGGAGCTGCTGACATGCTTCGGCGGAATCCGTGCAATCTTGGCGACGATGTCTTCAACTTGCGGCACGTCGATGCGTTTGACCCGGTTCGCCTCTGGCTGCAGGCGCTGGTAGGCACCCGCCTCGTCGATCACGTCGATGGCCTTGTCCGGCATGTGCCGGTCATTGATGTAGCGCGAGGCCAGCTCGGCGGCGGCGCGCAGGGCTTCGTCGCTGTACTCGATGTTGTGATGGCTCTCGAACCGGCCCTTGAGCCCGCGCAGGATGCCAACGGTGTCTTCCACCGAAGGCTCGCTGACATCGACCTTCTGGAAGCGTCGCGCCAGGGCACGGTCCTTCTCGAAGATGCCGCGAAACTCTTGGAAGGTAGTCGAGCCAATGCAGCGAATGTCGCCAGACGACAGCAGCGGCTTGAGCAGGTTGGATGCATCCATGACCCCACCAGACGCCGCACCGGCACCGATGATGGTGTGGATCTCATCGATGAACAGTATCGCCTGCGGGCGTTTGCGCAGCTCGCCGAGCAGCGCCTTGAAACGCTTCTCGAAGTCGCCACGGTACTTGGTGCCGGCCAGCAGCGCACCCAGGTCGAGGGAGTACACCACGCTCTGGGCCAGCAGGTCAGGCACCTGACCGTCGACGATACGCTTGGCCAGGCCTTCGGCAATGGCAGTTTTGCCCACCCCGGCCTCACCCACCAGCAGCGGGTTGTTCTTGCGCCGACGCGCCAGAATCTGCGCGACGCGCTCGACCTCCTGCTCGCGCCCGACCAGCGGGTCGATGCGCCCGGCGCGGGCCAGCTCGTTCAGGTTGCTGGCGTAAGCATCCAGCGGGTTGCTCGACGATGACGTTTCGCCACCGTCCTCGTCCTGCATTTCCTGGTCGCCTTCAGTGTTCGGGCCATGGCCCGGCACCTTGGAAATGCCATGGGCGATGTAGTTGACCACGTCGATCCGGGCCACGCTCTGCTGCTTGAGCAGGAACACGGCCTGGCTTTCCTGTTCGCTGAAGATCGCCACCAGCACGTTGGCGCCGGTCACTTCGCGCTTGCCGGAGCTTTGCACATGGAACACGGCACGCTGCAGCACACGCTGGAAGCCCAGGGTTGGCTGGGTCTCGCGGTCTTCATCGTTGACCGGAATCAGGGGCGTGGTGGAATCGATGAACTCTTGCAGGTCGTGCTTGAGTTTGTCGAGATTGGCGCCACAGGCGCGCAGAACGGTCGCGGCAGCCTCGTTGTCAAGGAGTGCCAGCAGCAGATGTTCGACGGTCATGAATTCATGACGTTTCGAACGAGCCTCCTTGAAGGCCAGATTGAGGGTGACTTCGAGCTCGCGGTTTAACATAGCTTCACCTCATACCCAAGTGGTCGGCGATTAACCGTCCTTCTCGATTTCACAGAGTAGCGGATGCTGGCTTTCCCTGGCGTATTGGTTGACCTGCATAGCCTTTGTTTCGGCGATGTCACGGGTAAACAATCCGCACACTGCCCGCCCCTCGGTATGGACGGTCAGCATGATCTTGGTCGCCAGCTCGCGGTTCAGACTGAAGAACGTCTCGAGCACTTCGACGACGAAATCCATCGGTGTGTAGTCATCATTGAACAAAACCACCTTGTACATCGGTGGCGCCTGCAGGATCGGCTTGGCTTCCTGGACAGCAAGACCTGAGCCGTCGTCCTCATTCGATTGCGGGCGATCCTGATTGAATGTTAGTCGAATCTCACTAGGTGCATGCATGGAAAGAATTTCATCATGATCGACAGGTTAAAGTTGTCGGTTGAGCGCAAAGTTCGCCTACGGCGCACGCGCCGCCTGACCTTGACTATCGGCAAAACGGTGTTACAACCAATAAGAACCCACCGTGGTCGATAAAGATCCGCGCAGTCAACCAGATTTTTCGCATGGTTCGTATGCGGATGAAGTGGATGATACTCCAGTGATGGAGTCCTTTGCAGAGGGACATAGGGATGGCAAGCGGTAAAGTCAAGTGGTTCAACAATGCCAAGGGCTACGGATTCATCAACGAGGATGGTAAATCCGATGACCTGTTCGCTCATTACTCGGCCATCCAGATGGACGGATACAAGACGCTCAAGGCTGGCCAGGCCGTGGAATTCGAAATCATCCAGGGCCCCAAAGGCCTGCACGCGGTCAAGATAATGGACGCCGTTACCGCTGCGGCTGCCAAGGCCCAAAGCCAGACCGCGAGCGAAACCGCCAGAGCCTGAACCCTGCTCCGTGTCGGTATACGAAAAAACCGGTCGCCTCTTTAGCCAAGCGACCGGTTTTCTCTTGCCTCACATATGCTTGATCATCTCATCGCCAAAGCCTGAACTGCCCACCAGCTTCGCCCCTTCCATCAGGCGCTCGAAGTCGTAGGTCACGGTCTTGGCGGCAATCGCGCCGTTGGTGCCCTTGATGATCAAGTCGGCCGCCTCGGTCCAGCCCATGTGGCGCAGCATCATCTCTGCCGACAGAATCACCGAGCCCGGGTTGACCTTGTCCTGCCCGGCATACTTGGGCGCGGTGCCGTGGGTAGCTTCGAACATGGCCACGGTGTCGGACAGGTTGGCGCCCGGCGCGATGCCGATACCGCCCACTTCCGCCGCCAAGGCGTCAGACAGGTAGTCACCGTTGAGGTTGAGGGTGGCGATCACATCGTACTCGGCCGGGCGCAGCAGGATCTGCTGGAGCATGGCGTCGGCGATGGCATCCTTGACGATGACCTCGCGACCGGTCTTGGGGTTGTTGAACTTCATCCAGGGGCCGCCGTCGAGCAGCTCGGCGCCAAACTCATCACGGGCCACCTCGTAACCCCAGTCCTTGAAGGCGCCTTCGGTGAACTTCATGATGTTGCCCTTGTGCACCAGCGTGAGCGATTCGCGGTCGTTGTCCACCACGTATTGCAACGCCTTGCGCACCAGGCGTTTGGTGCCCTCCCTGGAGACGGGCTTGACGCCGATGCCGCAGTCCTGGTCGAAGCGGATCTTGGTGACGCCCATTTCCTCCTTGAGGAACTTGATCACCTTGTTCGCCTCGGGCGAGCCGGCCTTCCATTCGATGCCCGCATAAATGTCTTCGGAGTTCTCACGGAAGATCACCATATCGACATCGCCAGGCTTCTTCACCGGGCTCGGCACGCCCTGGAACCACACCACCGGGCGCAGGCACACGTACAGGTCAAGCTGCTGGCGCAAGGCAACGTTGAGTGAGCGGATGCCACCGCCGACCGGCGTGGTCAGCGGGCCCTTGATCGACACCACGTACTCACGCACCGCATCGAGGGTTTCCTGCGGCAGCCAGGTGTCCTGGTCATAGACCTGTGTGGCCTTCTCGCCCGCGTACACCTCCATCCAGGCAATCTTGCGCTTGCCGCCGTAGGCTTTCTGTACGGCAGCATCCACCACCTTGATCATCACCGGCGAGACATCGACGCCGATCCCGTCGCCTTCGATATAGGGAATGATGGGGTTGTCGGGCACATTGAGCGAATGGTCTGCATTGACGGTGATCTTGGTGCCGTCGGTCGGAACCTTGATTTTCTGGTATCCCATGCTTGCACTACTCCGCTTTCGGGTGTGATTGGACATCGTGCGATCCACTGAGCCTAAACCACATCTGCTGACCTGCAAGCGCTGCGACAACGCGCCACATTGCCCCTACGTCTTTGGTCTTATAAATGGCGCCGATGTCACTTCGCCTTGCTGAATAGCCCGATTGGTTTGATATACTGCGCCGCGACCGTAGGGTCATCGGGGCGAACCCTTGGAAAATGCGGCTCGCCCTTGGCCAAGAACGGCCACGAAGCCTGGGCTGTTACCGCAGTTCAGCACTTGACGCTCGACTGATGCATCCACCATCACCGCTCGCAGCCTCTCGACTTTCCGCTCATGGCGTCGCCAGGGCGAAGCGCCTACCCTGCGCACCTCGAGACTCGAGTACGCTCAGCACATAGAGAGTTAAACCGCATGCCCACCCGTTCCAAGATCATCTATACCTTCACCGACGAAGCCCCTGCCCTCGCCACCTACTCGCTGCTGCCGATCGTCGAAGCGTTCACCGCCTCGGCCGACATCGCCGTCGAAACTCGCGACATTTCCCTGGCTGGCCGTATACTCGCGGCTTTCCCGGAGCAACTGGGCGCCGAGAAGCAAGTAGGCGATCACTTGGCGGAACTGGGCCAACTGGCTACCACGCCTGAAGCCAACATCATCAAGCTGCCAAACATCAGCGCCTCGGTACCGCAGCTCAAGGCCGCGATCAAGGAACTGCAAGGCAAAGGCTTCAACATCCCCGATTACGCCGACGAGCCGTCCACCGAGGCCGAGAAAGAATCCCGCGCCCGCTACGACCGCATCAAGGGCAGCGCCGTCAACCCAGTGCTGCGCGAAGGCAACTCCGACCGCCGCGCCCCGCTGTCGGTCAAGAACTACGCACGCAAGCACCCGCACAAGATGGGCGCCTGGGCTGCCGACTCGCAGTCGCACGTTGCCCACATGACCCAAGGCGACTTCTACGGCAGCGAAAAGGCCGCGCTGATCGAGGCTGACGACAGCCTGCGCATCGAGCTGGTCGGCAAAGACGGCACCACCACCGTTCTGAAAGCCAAGACTGCGGTCAAAGCTGCCGAGATCGTCGACTGCGCCACCATGAGCCGCAAGGCCCTGCAAGCCTTCATCGCCGAGCAGATCGCCGATGCCAAGGCCTCTGGCGTGCTGCTGTCGGTGCACCTGAAAGCCACCATGATGAAGGTCTCCGACCCGATCATGTTCGGCGTCATCGTCGAAGCGTTCTACAACGACGTACTGGCCAAGCACGCCGCCGCACTGGCTGAAGTGGGCTTCAACGCCAACAACGGCATCGGCGACCTGTACGCCCGCATCAAGGACCTGCCAGCTGACAAGCAGGCCGAGATCGAAGCCGACATCCAGGCGCTGTACGCCGTTCGCCCGGCCCTGGCCATGGTCAACTCCGACAAAGGCATCACCAACCTGCACGTGCCGAGCGACGTCATCGTCGACGCCTCGATGCCGGCCATGATCCGTGACTCGGGCAAGATGTGGAACACCGCTGGTGAGCTGCAGGACGCCAAGGCGATCATCCCGGACCGCTGCTACGCCGGCATCTATCAGGCCACCATCGAAGACTGTAAGGCCAACGGCGCCTTCGACCCGACCACCATGGGCAGCGTACCGAACGTCGGCCTGATGGCGCAGAAAGCCGAAGAGTACGGCTCCCACGACAAGACCTTCCAGATCCAGGCCGATGGCGTGGTGCGTGTGGTCGATGGCAAAGGCCAGGTCGTGCTGCAGCAGAACGTCGAAGCGGGTGACATCTTCCGCATGTGCCAGACCAAGGACGCGCCGATCCAGGACTGGGTCAAGCTGGCCGTCAACCGTGCCCGCCTGAGCAACACCCCGGCGGTGTTCTGGCTGGACCCGGCGCGCGCCCACGACGGCGTGATGATCGAGAAGGTGCAGCAGTACCTGAAGGATCACGACACCACCGGCCTGGACATCCGTATCCTGGCACCGGTCGACGCCATCAAGTTCTCCCTGGCCCGCATCCGCGAAGGCAAGGACACCATCTCGGTGACCGGCAACGTGCTGCGCGACTACCTGACCGACCTGTTCCCGATCATGGAGCTGGGCACCAGCGCCAAGATGCTGTCGATCGTGCCGCTGATGAACGGCGGCGGTCTGTTCGAAACCGGCGCTGGCGGTTCGGCACCCAAGCACGTGCAGCAGTTGGTCGAAGAGAACTTCCTGCGTTGGGACTCGCTGGGTGAGTTCCTGGCCCTGGCCGCTTCCCTGGAGCACCTGGGCAACACCTACGACAACCCGCGAGCCAAGGTCCTGGCCAACACCCTGGACCAAGCCACCGGCAAGTTCCTCGACACCAACAAGTCGCCTTCGCGCAAAGTCGGTGGTATCGACAACCGCGGCAGCCACTTCTACCTGACCCTGTACTGGGCCGAAGCCCTGGCCGCCCAGACTGACGACGCCGCCCTGCAGGCGCGCTTCGCCCCGCTGGCTAAAACCCTGGCCGAGAACGAAGCGACCATCGTCGCCGAGCTCAACGCCGTTCAGGGCAAGCCGGCCGACATCGGTGGCTACTACGCCACGGATGCCGAGCTGACCGCCAAGGTAATGCGCCCAAGCCAGACCTTCAACAGCGCCATTGCCGCTCTGTAAGGTTCGCTTGATGTAACACCGCAAACCCCGGCCACGCACCGGGGTTTGTGCTTTTTAGCCGCAAGCTGCAAGCCACAAATCAAAGCAGCCCGCGTACTGCTTCGACTTGTGGCTTGCAGCTTGAAACTTGCTACTTAGGGAGAGAATCGACCGTGTCTTGGCAACCCCATATCACCGTCGCCACCGTCGTCGAGCATGAGGGCAAATTCCTCTTCGTCGAAGAGTTCAAAGCTGGCCAGCATGTCTTCAACCAGCCCGCTGGCCACCTGGAACCCAACGAAACCCTGCCCCAGGCCGCCCTGCGCGAAACCCTCGAAGAAACCGCCTGGGAAGTCGAACTGACCGGCGTGGTCGGCATCTACCTGTACACCGCACCCAGCAATGGCGTGACCTACCAGCGCATCTGCTTCGCCGCACGCCCGGTGCGCCATCACGCCGACCTGGGGCTGGACAGCGACATCGTCCGCGCCGTCTGGCTGACCCGCGACGAGCTGCTCGCCGACCCTAGCCGCTGGCGCAGCGAGCTGGTGGCGCGCTGCCTCGACGATTACCTGGCCGGCCCGCTGCACAGCCTCGCCCTGCTGCGCGACTGACGCGCGGCCTCGGGTTTGATAGAATCGGCGTTTTTCCCCTCTGATACACATCGGTAGCCATGACCAGCCCAGCACTCAAAGACCCCGCCAAGACCCGCGTCATCGTCGGCATGTCCGGCGGCGTGGACTCTTCCGTCTCCGCCCTTCTGCTCATGGAACAGGGCTACCAGGTGGAAGGGCTGTTCATGAAAAACTGGGAAGAGGACGACGGCACCGAATACTGCACCGCCCGCGAAGACCTGGCCGACGCCCAGGCCGTGTGCGACCGCATCGGCATCAAGCTGCACACCGCCAACTTCGCCGCCGAGTACTGGGACCACGTGTTCGAGCACTTCCTCGAAGAATACAAGGCCGGCCGCACGCCCAACCCCGACATCCTCTGCAACCGCGAAATCAAGTTCAAGGCGTTTCTCGACTACGCCCTGTCGCTGGGTGCCGACCTGATCGCCACCGGCCACTACGTGCGCCGCCGCGACACCGGTGAGCTCACCGAGCTGCTCAAGGGCCTGGACCCGAACAAGGACCAGAGCTACTTCCTGCATGCCGTCGGCGGCAAGGAAATCGCCCGCACCCTGTTCCCGGTCGGCGAACTGGAAAAACCCGAAGTCCGCGCCATTGCCGAAAAGCACGGCCTGGCCACGGCCAAGAAAAAGGACTCCACCGGTATCTGCTTCATTGGCGAGCGCCGCTTCAGCGACTTCCTCAAGCAGTACCTGCCGGCCCAGCCAGGTGAAATCCAGACTACCGACGGCGAAGTCATCGGCCGCCATCATGGCCTGATGTACCACACCATCGGCCAGCGCCAGGGCCTGGGTATCGGCGGCCTCAAGGATGCCGGTGACGAGCCGTGGTACGTGCTCGACAAAGACCTCTCGCGCAACGTGCTGGTGGTCGGCCAGGGCAATGAGCACCCGTGGCTGTTCTCCCGCGCCTTGCTGGCCTCGGACATCTACTGGGTCAACCCAATCGACCTGTCCAGCCCACGCCGCCTGACTGCCAAGGTGCGTTACCGCCAGGGCGACCAGGGTTGTACCCTTGAGCGCAGCGAAAACGGCTACCGCGCGGTGTTCGACGAGCCGCAGCGGGCCGTGACGCCCGGCCAGTCGGTGGTGTTCTACGACGGCGAGGTATGCCTGGGTGGCGGCGTGATCGAGACCGCCGAGCCCTGGAGCCCGCGCGCATGAGCAACCTGCAGGAGCAATTGATTGCCCTGGGCGGTGTGTTCCAGGCCGCCGTGCTGGTCGACCGCATCGCCCGCACCGGCCAGGCCAGCGAGGCCAACATCGGCTGCATGCTGGGTAGCCTGCTGGTACGCGACCCCAAGGACACCCTGGAGGTGTTCGGCGGTGACGACCTCAACCTGCGCGACGGTTACCGCGCCCTGGTCGGCGCGCTCGAGCGCGACCCCAGCAGCCTGCAGCGCGAGCCACTGCGCTATGCCCTGTCGATGCTGGGCCTGGAACGCCAGCTGGCCAAGCGCGGCGACCTGCTCGACACCATCGGCAACCGCCTGCCGCAGATCCAGTCGCAGGCCGACCATTTCGGCCTGGTTCATGAAAACGTCATCGCTTCCAGTGGAGCCTTGTACCAGGACACCCTGAGCACTTTGCGCCAGCGTATTCAGGTACACGGCGACATGCGCTTCCTGCAGCAGCCCAGCAACGCCTCGAAGATCCGCGCCCTGCTGCTGGCCGGCATCCGCGCCGCGCGCCTGTGGCGCCAACTGGGCGGCCATCGCTGGCAGTTGGTGTTCAGCCGCCGCAAGCTGCTCAACGAACTGTACGACATGATGCGCACGCCGTCCTGAAGAAAAACGCCGGACCTGTAGGAGCGGCCTTGCGTCGCGAAAGGGCTGCACAGCAGCCCCAGAATCGCCGCCCCAGCATAGATTGCCGGGGCCGCTGCGCAGCCCTTTCGCGACGCAAGGCCGCTCCTACAGGCATTTTTCATGTATGATATGCGCCCTTCCAAAAGCCTGACTGTCCGAGAACACCCCATGCAGCTTTCCTCGCTCACTGCGGTTTCCCCTGTAGACGGCCGTTATGCCGGCAAAACCCAGGCCTTGCGCCCCATTTTCAGCGAATACGGCCTGATCCGTTTCCGCGCCCTGGTCGAAGTCCGCTGGTTGCAGCGCCTGGCCGCCCACCCGCAAATCGGCGAAGTGCCGGCGTTCTCCGCCGAAGCCAACGCCGTGCTGGACACCCTGGCCACCGATTTCAAACTTGAGCACGCCGAACGCGTCAAGGAAATCGAGCGCACCACCAACCACGACGTCAAGGCCATCGAGTACCTGCTCAAGGAGCAGGCTGCCCAGCTGCCTGAGCTGGCCAAGGTCAGCGAGTTCATCCACTTCGCCTGCACCAGCGAGGACATCAACAACCTGTCCCACGCCCTGATGCTGCGCGCCGGCCGTGACGAAGTGCTGCTGCCGCTGATGCGCCAGATCGCCGACGCCATCCGCGCCCAGGCCCACGCCCTGGCCGACGTGCCGATGCTGTCGCGCACCCACGGTCAACCGGCTTCGCCGACCACCCTGGGTAAAGAGCTGGCCAACGTCGTGTACCGCCTGGAGCGCCAGATCGCCCAGGTGGCCGCCGTGCCGCTGCTGGGCAAGATCAACGGCGCCGTAGGCAACTACAACGCCCACCTGTCGGCCTATTCGCAGATCGACTGGGAAGCCAACGCCCGCGCCTTCATCGAAGACGAGCTGGGCCTGCAGTTCAACCCGTACACCACCCAGATCGAGCCACACGACTACATTGCCGAGCTGTTCGATGCGATCGCCCGCTTCAACACCATCCTCATCGACTTCGACCGCGATGTGTGGGGCTACATCTCCCTGGGCTACTTCAAGCAGAAGACCGTCGCGGGCGAAATCGGCTCGTCGACCATGCCGCACAAGGTCAACCCGATCGACTTCGAAAACTCCGAAGGCAACCTGGGTATCGCCAACGCGCTGTTCCAGCACCTGGCCAGCAAGCTGCCGATCTCGCGCTGGCAGCGTGACCTGACCGACTCCACCGTGCTGCGCAACCTGGGCGTGGGCTTCGCACACAGCGTCATCGCCTACGAAGCCAGCCTCAAGGGCATCGGCAAGCTGGAAGTCAACACTGCACGCATCGCCGCCGACCTGGACGCCTGCTGGGAAGTGCTGGCCGAGCCGATCCAGACGGTCATGCGCCGCTTCAATATCGAGAACCCCTACGAGAAGCTCAAAGAGCTGACCCGTGGCAAGGGCATCACCCCTGAAGCGCTGCTGACCTTCATCGACGGCCTGGACATGCCAGCCGACGCCAAGGCCGAGCTCAAGCTGCTGACCCCTGCTACCTACATCGGTAACGCGGCAGCACAGGCCAAACGCATCTAAGCTGACCGTCGCGTTCAACGCCCGGCTTAGCCGGGCGTTTTTATTCCCGGACGAAAATTACCTTTTTTCAATAGGTTGAACATGAATCCTGATACTCCACTGCAGCTGCTGGGCGGCATCTCTGCCCGCGAATTCATGCGCGACTACTGGCAGAAGAAGCCCCTGCTGGTACGCCAGGCCTTCCCCGACTTCATCAGCCCGATCGAACCCGACGAACTGGCCGGCCTGGCGCTGGAAGAAGAAGTCGAATCGCGCCTGGTGCTCGAACACGGCGAACGCCCTTGGGAACTGCGTCGCGGCCCGTTCGAGGAAGATGTCTTCGCCACCCTGCCCGAGCGTGACTGGACCTTGCTGGTACAGGCCGTGGACCAGTTCGTCCCGGAAGTAGCCGAACTGCTGCAAGAGTTCCGCTTCCTGCCCAGCTGGCGCATCGACGATGTGATGGTCAGCTTCGCTGCCCCCGGTGGCAGCGTCGGCCCGCACTTCGACAACTACGACGTGTTCCTGCTGCAAGGCCACGGCAAGCGCAACTGGAAGATCGGCCAGATGTGCAACAGCGACAGCCCGCTGATCGAGCACGCCGACCTGCGCATCCTGGCCGACTTCGAACAGAGCGGTGAGTGGACCCTGGAGCCCGGCGACATGCTCTACCTGCCGCCGCGCCTGGCCCACTACGGCGTAGCCGAGGACGACTGCCTGACCTACTCGGTCGGTTTCCGTGCCCCGAGCGCCGCCGAAGTGCTGACCCACTTCACCGACTTCCTCGGCCAGTTCCTGCCGGACGAAGAGCGCTACAGCGACGCCGACGCGCAGCCGGTCAGCGACCCGCACCAGATCCAGCACGATGCCCTCGACCGCCTCAAGGGCCTGCTCGACAAGCACATGGGTGACAAGGACCTGCTGCTGACCTGGTTCGGCCAGTTCATGACCGAGCCGCGCTACCCGGAGCAGGTGGTGGGTGAAGAGCTGAACGAGAAAGAGCTGATCGAAGCCCTTGAGGATGGCGCCATCCTGATCCGTAACCCAAGTGCGCGCATGGCCTGGTCCGAGCTCAATGACGACCTGATGCTGTTCGCCAGCGGCCGTAGCTGCCCACTGCCCGCCAAGCTGCGTGAGCTGCTGAAGCTGGTCTGTGCGGCGGACGCGTTACACATCGAAAACCTTGCAGAGTGGTTGGAGGATGAAGATGGCCTTATGCTGGTACAGCAGCTGATCAAACAAGGAAGCCTGGGATTCGCCAATGAATAAGATTCGTGTGCGCCTCGCCGACTGGCATAAGGACAACGCCGACATCCGGCGTATCCGTGAAGCGGTGTTCATTGCCGAACAGCACGTACCGCCAGAGCTCGAGTGGGACTCGGACGATCCGACTGCGGTGCACTTCCTGGCCCTGGAGGGTGACTACCCGATCGGTACCGCCCGCCTGCTGCCCGACGGCACTATCGGCCGAGTATCGGTACTCAAGGACTGGCGCGGGCTGAAGGTGGGCGATGCACTGATGAATGCGGTCATCATCGAAGCCCAGCAGCGCGACCTGAAGCAGCAGACACTCAGTGCCCAGGTGCACGCCACGCCGTTCTACGAGCGCCTGGGCTTTCGCGTCGTCAGCGAAGAGTTCCTTGAAGCCGGCATCCCGCATGTGGACATGGTGCGCGACTCTCGCGAAATCGCCTGATCCCTAAGCGTTTGCCTGCACTGCCCCGCGAAAGGGGCAGCGCAGGCAAAACATCTCGACCGACAAAACCTGTACATCCATCCAGATAAAACTTGCCTCTGCGCCCCTGCTTGCGCATCCTAGTGCCCATCACCCCCGATGAAGCGTTTGCGGCCATGCGCCTGTTCCTCTGCGAAAAACCCTCCCAGGCAAAAGACATCGCCAAAGTACTCGGCGCCACTCGCAAGGCCGACGGCTGCTGGCAAGGCACCGAAGTCTGCGTGACCTGGTGCATTGGCCACCTGCTCGAAACCGCCCCGCCCGACAGTTACGACGAACGCTACAAGCGCTGGAACCTCGCCGACCTGCCGATCATTCCCGAAAAATGGAAGATGCTGGTCAAACCCAAGACCGCCAGCCAGTTCAAGGCCGTCAAGCGCCTGCTCGGCGAAGCGCGCGAACTGGTGATCGCCACCGACGCCGACCGCGAAGGCGAGATGATCGCCCGCGAACTGGTCGAGCACTGCCGTTACCGCGGGCCGATCCAGCGTTTGTGGCTGTCGGCACTCGACGATGCCTCCATCCGCAAGGCCCTGGCGCGCCTGCTGCCCGGCCAGGAGACGTTCAGCCTTTACCACTCGGCGCTGGGCCGCTCCCGTGCCGACTGGCTGATCGGCATGAACATGAGCCGGCTGTTTACCTTGCTCGGCCGCCAGTCCGGCTACCAAGGGGTGTTGCCGGTAGGCCGGGTGCAGACGCCGACCCTGCGCCTGGTGGTGGACCGCGATCGCAGCATCGCCGACTTCGTGCCAGTGCCGTTCTGGGCCATCGACGTGCAACTCGAACATGCCGGCCAAGGCTTCAATGCCCAATGGCGGGCCCCGGAGGACGCCTGTGACGATCAGGGCCGGTGCCTCAACCCGGCCTTGGCGCAACAGGCTGCCGCCGATATGAGTAACGCGGGCACGGCCCGAGCGGTCAAGGTGGCGACAGAACGCGTGCGCGAAGCTGCCCCCCTGCCCTTCGACCTGGGCACCCTGCAGGAGCTGTGCTCGAAAAAGTTTGGCCTCGGCGCCCAGGAAACCCTCGACATCGCCCAGGCCCTGTACGAAACCCACAAGCTGATCACCTACCCGCGCAGCGACTGCGGCTACCTGCCACTGAGCCAGCACGCCGAGGCGCCCGCCATTCTCGCAGCGTTGCAGCGCGCCGATAGCAGCCTTGCGCCGCTGCAGCCTTACCTTGAGCCACAGCGCCGCTCCCGTGCCTGGAACGATGCCAAGGTCAGTGCCCACCACGGCATCATTCCCACAGCAGCGGCCAGCGACCCCGCGCGCCTGCCCGCCAAGTACAAAGCGGTCTACACCTTGATACGTGCCCGTTACCTGGCGCAGTTTCTGCCCAACCACGAGTACGACCGCACCCAGGCCGATTTCGACTGTGCGGGCCATGCCCTGCGCGCCGTGGGCAAGCAGATCGTCGAGCCTGGCTGGCGGCGTGCCTTGCCCGAGGCATTGACCCCGGCCAAAGGCCGCGAGGCAGCGCCAGCCCAGGTCCTGCCAGCCTTGCGCGAAGGCCAGGACTGCAACGTACAAAGCCTGCAGCTGAAGGACATGTGGACCCAGCCGCCCAAGCCCTTCACCGAAGGCGACCTGATCAAGGCGATGAAGAACGTCGCCAAACTGGTAGATGACCCTCGGCTGAAACAGAAGCTCAAGGAAACCACCGGCATCGGCACCGAAGCGACCCGGGCCAGCATCATCCAGGGCCTGCTCGACCGCGGCTACCTGGTCAAGCACGGCAAGGCCTTGGCCGCTACGCCTGCGGCCTTCAGCCTGATCGACGCCGTGCCACGCGCTATCGCCGACCCCGGCACCACGGCAATCTGGGAGCAGGCCCTGGACATGGTGCAGAGCGGTGAAATGAGCCTGGAAGAGTTCGTCGCCCGGCAGTCGGCCTGGATGGGCAAGCTGGTCGAGCGCTGCAGCGGCATGCGCATGACCATCACAGGGCCGGCAGCCGGCGCCGCGCCGCCCTGGAAAAAGAAGCGCCGGGGCGGCGGGAAAGGCAAAACCACCGCAAGCAAGGCGGCCGCAGGCAAGCCAAGGCAACCGAGGAAAAAGGCGGCAACCTGACCCCTTGCAATGCCAAAACCACAAAACCCGACAAACAAACTGGCGCCGTGAAATTTACCTGCTAAATTTTCATGAAAATAATGATAAAAATTTTCATGAGGCCCCGGCATGTTCAAGCAATCCGCGCAACACATTGCCACCTACTACGCCCAGACCTACCCCACCCCTATTCCTCTACGCCCTACTCTGCAAGGCCCACACGACACTGACGTGCTGATTGTCGGCGCCGGGTTCAGCGGCCTGCACACCGCCCTGCGCCTGGCCATGGCCGGCAAGCGAGTGACGCTGCTGGAAGCCAGCCGTGTGGCCTGGGCTGCGTCCGGGCGCAACGGTGGCCAGGCGTTGCTGGGCTGGTCATGCGACATGCCGCCGTTGGAAAAAGCCCTCGGCATCGAACGCACTAGGCGCTTGTGGGACAGCATGTGCTGGGCCGCCGATGAAATGCGTGAACTGCCGCAACGCCATGGTTTCGATGTCGACTATCGGCTTGGCAGCTTGTGGACCGCCGTGTTGCCACGGCGGGTGAAGATGCTTGAGGATGCCCTGCATGACGCCCAGGCCAAGTGGGGCTATGACGCCCTGCGCCTGATTGGGCGCGATGAGCTGCCCCAGTGGATCGACAGCCCGCGCTACCAGGCTGCGCTGTATGACGCCAAAGGTGCACACCTCAACCCGCTCAAGCTGGCCCAGGGCCTGGCCAGCACTATCGAGGCAGCCGGCGGGCACATCTTCGAGCAAAGCCAGGTGCTCGACTACCAGAAGACCGGCAACGGGTATGTCACCCGCACCGGCCATGGCGAGGTGCACAGCCAGGTCCTGGTGCTGGCCTGCAACGCCTACATCGACCGCCTCGACCCGGCACTGTCGCGCCGTTTGCTGCCCGTTGGCTCCTACCAGGTAACGACCGCGCCACTGGAAGCCGACTTCGCCAAATCATTACTGCCGCGCAACAGCTGCGTGATCGACAACCAGTTCGTGCCCGACTATTTCCGCCTTACCCCCGACAACCGCCTGCTGTTCGGCGGCGGCTGCACCTACCTGGGCGGCATCCCCAAGGACGTGGCCGGCGCCACCCGCCCCTACCTTGAACGGGTGTTCCCGCAATTGGCTGGGGTGGCCATCGACTTTGCCTGGGGCGGCCACATCGACTGCAGCATCCAGCGCACGCCCGACATCGGCCGTGACGGCCAGCGCTATTGGTTGCAGGGTTTCTCCGGTCATGGCGTGCTGCCTACCCTGGCTGGGGCGCGGGCGGTCAGCGATGCGATCCTCGGCAACGACGACCTGCTGACGCTGTACCAAGGCATCGACAACGGTCGCTTCCCTGGCGGCGACTTGATAGCCGCACCGCTGGAGGCCGCGGCCAAAGCCTGGTACAGGTTGCGCGACCATGTCTGATGAAGTTCAAACACTGGCGGTGCTGATCCGCGACCTGCGCAAGCACCGCGGGCTGACGCTTGACGAGCTGGCCGGCAAGGTCAAGCGCTCACTGGGCTTTCTCTCGCAGGTCGAGCGCGGCCTGTCGCGCCCGACCGTGGCCGACCTGACGGCCATCAGCGAAGCCCTGCACGTGCCGACCACCTACTTCTACCAGGCCGGCCAGCCGCGCCCGCTGGACTGGGTCACCCGGCCCGGTGAACGGCGCACGATCTACTACGCCGAGGGCATCAGCGACGTGCTGGTATCGCCCACCCTCAATGGCGGCTTCTCCATGCTCGAAAGCCACCTGGCGCCTGGCGCCAGCAGTGGCGAGGGGCACCTGAACGACAGTTCCGAGCAAGGCGGCTTCGTCCTCGAAGGCGAGCTGACGCTTTGGCGCGAAGGCCACGCCGAGGCGGTGACGCTGCGGCGCAACGACAGCTTTCAGCTCCCCCCGCACAACCAGTTCCGCTACGCCAACCTGACCGACCAGACGACCCGGGTCCTCTGGGTCTTCCGATGAGAGCACAGCATGACCATCACCACAGGTTTTCCCGATCTGCTCAGTGAAGTACGCGCGTTCCGTGCCCGCTACCCCGACGTACGCCACGTCGACCTGCTGAGCCTGGATATCCCCGGGCATTTCTACGGCAAGCGCTACCCCATCGACATGCTGGAAAAGGTCGCCGCCGGCAGCCCGCTGAAACTGCCACAGAACTGCGTGCTGCTGGGGGTACAGGGCGGGTTGTTCCCGATTGGCGACTATTGCTTCAACGATGGAGACCCGGATGCGCTGCGGCGCCTGATCCCCGGCACCCTCAAGCCGGTCACCTGGGAGCGCGAGCCGCTGGGCCAGATGCTGATCAGCTCCGATGGCACCGCAGCGCCCATCGAGTTCGAGCCACGAGAAGTGCTCGCCCGCGTGTTGCAGCGCCTGGCCCGGCGCGGCATTCGCCCGGTCGTGGCGTTCGAACTGGAGTTCTACCTGTTTGAGCGGGCACTCAAGGAAGGCCTGCCACAGTTTCCGCGCGACCCGTTCAGCGATGACCCGGACGATCAGCCCAACATGCACATCGAGCGGCTATCGCGCTTCAGCGATGTGCTGCGCGACATGGTCGAAACGGCCAACGCGCAAGGCGTCGACGCCAATGTCATCACCGCGGAGCTTGGGCCGGGCCAGTTCGAAATCAACTTCGGCCACTGCGACGACGGCCTGCGCGCCGCCGACTGGGCAGCCCTGTTCTGCCGCAGCACCCGTGGCGTGGCGCTCAAGCATGGCCTGCGCGCCTCGTTCATGAGCAAACCCTACCTGCAAGCCCCGGGCAGCGGCATGCATGTGCATGTAAGCCTGTATGACAACGACGGCAACAACCTGCTGGCCGCCGACGGGCAGCGCCCGCTGCGCCAGGCGGTGGCAGGTTGCCTGGCGACCCTGCCGCACTGCATGCCGATCTTTGCCGCCAACCACAATGCATTTCGCCGCTATGGCGCCATGGTCAACGCTGCCAGCCGTGCGAGCTGGGGCTTCGAGGACCGCGATGCGTGCATCCGCATTCCCGAGTCCGATGCGCGCAATTTACGCATCGAGCATCGTCTGGCGGGTGCCGACGCCAACCCGTACCTGGTGCTGGCGGCGATCCTGTGTGGCATGGAGCATGGGCTGGATGCGGCGCGGGAGCCGATTGCGCCGCTGAACGAAGACCGTGGCAGCGGTATCGACTTTCCGAAGGACATGCTCAGCGCCGTAGCCGCGATGCGCAATCACCCGGCGGTGAATGAGGGGCTGGGCGAAGAGTTCGTGATGGTGTATTGCGAGAACAAGCGTCAGGACCATCTGGCGTTCATGCAGGAGGTCAGTGCCAGAGAATATCGATGGTTCCTGTAATGACTTGATTGTCAGTGCTGGCCCTTTCGCGGGGCCAGCCCGCTCCCACAGGTCTCCCACAAGGTTGGAGATTGTAGTGGGAGCGGGCTTGCCCCGCGAAAGGGCCGGTACTGACAAGACCAAAATCTCTCCTGTTCTCAATAGCTCACTTGGCAATCCCCCTGCACAGAGGAGCCGCGACCATGAGCTACGTAACCACGAAGGATGGCGTTCAGATCTTCTACAAGGACTGGGGCCCGCGCGATGCGCCGGTCATCCACTTCCACCACGGCTGGCCGCTGAGTGCCGACGACTGGGACGCCCAGCTGCTGTTTTTCCTGGCCGAGGGCTTTCGCGTGGTCGCCCACGACCGCCGCGGCCATGGGCGCTCCAGCCAGGTGTGGGACGGCCATGACATGGACCACTACGCCGACGACGTGGCGGCCGTTGTCGAACATCTGGGCATCCAGGGCGCGGTGCATGTAGGCCACTCGACCGGCGGCGGCGAAGTGGTGCGCTACATGGCGCGCTACCCCGGCGACAAGGTCGCCAAGGCGGTACTGATTGCCGCCGTGCCACCGCTGATGGTGCAAACACCTGCCAACCCGGGCGGCCTGCCCAAGTCGGTGTTCGACGGCTTCCAGGCCCAGGTGGCAGATAACCGGGCGCAGTTCTACCGCGACGTGCCGACAGGGCCCTTTTATGGCTACAACCGGCCTGGCGTCGAACCTGCTGAAGGCATCATCGGCAACTGGTGGCGCCAGGGCATGATCGGCAGCGCCAAGGCGCACTACGACGGCATCGTTGCGTTCTCGCAGACTGACTTCACCGAAGACCTGAAGGGCATCAACCAACCGGTTCTGGTGATGCATGGCGACGATGACCAGATCGTGCCCTACGAGAATTCCGGCCCGTTGTCAGCTAAGTTGCTGCCTAACGGCACGCTGAAGACTTACAAAGGCTACCCGCACGGCATGCCCACCACCCATGCCGATGTGATCAATGCCGATTTGCTGGCGTTCATCCGCAACTGAAGCGGTGCCAGTGCGGGCCCCTATGGCAGCGGGTTTACCCGCGAAACGGCCCGCACTGGCAACACCCACTCGTCAGGATTACCATGTCCCACTTCTAGCGCGGCCGTTTGCCGCACCCTTGCCTCCCTGCCTGCCAGATACCAATGCCCTTCGAACTCACCGTAGAACCCCTCACGCTGCTGATCCTGGCCCTGGTCGCCTTCGTCGCCGGCTTCATCGACGCCATCGCCGGCGGTGGTGGCCTGCTCACCACCCCGGCATTGCTGACGGCCGGCATGCCACCGCACCTGGTGCTGGGCACCAACAAGCTCAGCTCCACGTTTGGCTCGGCCACCGCCGGTTTCACCTACTACAAGCGCAAACTGTTCCACCCTGCGCAGTGGCGCCCGGCACTGTTCGCCACCTTGGTCGGCGCCTCGCTGGGCGCAGTGATCGCCCACTACCTGCCCGCCGAATGGCTGAACAAGATGCTGCCGGTGGTGGTCTTCGCCTGCGGGGTCTACCTGCTGTTCGGCGGCACGCCAAAGGCACCGCTGGATGCCAATGCGCCGATCAAGAAGAAATGGCAAGTGCCGCAAGGCTTCACCCTGGGCTTCTACGATGGCGTGGCCGGCCCCGGCACCGGCGCGTTCTGGACCGTGAGCACCCTGCTGCTGTACCCCATCGACCTGGTGCGCGCCAGCGGCGTGGCACGCAGCATGAACTTCGTCAGCAACATCGCGGCGCTGACGGTGTTCATCATTTCCGGGCAGGTGGACTACATCGTCGGCCTGGCCATGGGCCTGTCGGTGATGGTCGGCGCCTTCTTCGGCGCACGCACGGCGATCAGCGGCGGCAGCAAGTTCATCCGCCCGGTGTTCATCACCGTGGTGCTGGCCTTGACCGTGCGCCTAGCGTGGCAGCACTGGTTCGGGCAGGCCTAAACGCCGAGCCACATACAGGTCGATCAGGTAGCGGGCGATGGAACGCCCGGCCGGCAGCGGCGGCAGGTCGTGCACGCTGAACCACTGGGCGTCCTCGATCTCGTCCGGTTGCATCACAATCTCCCCGCCCGCGTACTCGGCATGGAAGCCCAGCATCATCGAATGGGGGAACGGCCAGCACTGGCTGCCAACGTACTGGATGTTCTGCACCTCGACCGCCACCTCTTCACGCACCTCGCGTACCAGGCAGTCCTCGGCCGACTCGCCTGGCTCGGCAAAGCCCGCCAGGGTGCTGTAGACACCGGTGACAAAACGCGGCGAGCGCGCCAGCAGAATCTCGTCACCGCGGGTGACCAGCACGATCATGCTCGGCGAAATGCGTGGGTAGCTGCGCAGGTCGCACGGCTGGCAATACATTGCCCGCTCCCAACGGATTTGCGTCATCGCCTGGCCGCAACTGCCGCAGAACCGGTGTTCGCGGGCCCAGGTGCCGATCTGCGCGGCGTAGCCCAGCACCTTGTACAGGGCGAAGTCGCCTTCGAGCATGAACGCACGCAACCCACGCCAGGCACACCCCGGCACGTCGGTGGCGGTGCGCAGTTCGAGCAGGAACACCGGCTGGCCATCGAAGTGACCGATACCATGCTCGCACAGTACGTCCAGGTCCTGGCGCTTGAGCCACTCGCGGGGGAACAGCGCGCCGTTGTCGTCCACCAGGAACCCTTCCGGGCTGCGGGCGACGGCCCAGCCCCCGGTGATCTGCGGGTCGAGTACTGCGGTAGTCCAGCGTGCTGACATGTTGGGGGTTCCTTGCTGAGCGCCCCCCGAGCTGTCAGTCGGCGAACGTCGGTTTCTGTTTGCTCATGTGCGCCGCCACTGCCACGCGCAGGTCTTCGGACTGCAGCATCGCGGCGTTCCAGGTGGCGATGTACTCCAGGCCATCGTCAATGCGATGGTCACGCATGTAGCTGAGCATTTCCTTGGTGCCGGCCACGGCGATCGGCGATTTTGCGGCAATCTCGCGGGCAATGGCAAAGACCCCGTCGAGCAGCGCGGCCTGATCATCATAGACGCGGTTGACCAGGCCGATGCGCAGCGCCTCATCGGCCTCGACGTTGCGCCCGGTGAATGCCAGCTCACGCATCATGCCGTCGCCGATGATACGTGGCAAACGTTGCAGCGTGCCGACATCGGCGGCCATGCCCATGTCGATTTCCTTGATCGAGAACTGCGCATCCTGGCTGCAGTAGCGCATGTCGCACGCCGAGATGAGGTCGATGGCGCCCCCAATGCAGTAGCCCTGCACCGCCGCCAGCACCGGCTTGCGGCATTTGTCCACGGCGTTGAACGAGCCCTGCAGGCGCAGGATGGTACTGCGCAGGAAGCGCGCATTACGGCCGACGTCCTTGCCCATCTGGCCAGCGAGCGAGGCCAGCATCATCAAGTCGATGCCGGCGGAAAAATGCTTGCCCGCACCGCTGATGACCACGGCACGCACGGCATCGGTGTCGTCGACCCACTGGAAGATGTCGATGATCTCTTCCCAGAAGGCCGCGTTCATGGCGTTGACCTTTTCCGGGCGGTTGATCTGAACGTGGGCAATGTTGTCGGTCAGTTCGACCTTGAACGCGCTGTACTCGGTCACGTGCGGCACTCCTGCGGTTGAAGGGTTCATAGCGCAGGATGGTAACCCAGCCGCGAGGCCGCACTTGTGCCAAAAACGGGACTGCACACCTTGCCTAAGGCGGCCCGATCCGGCACCGTGCGGCATTGCCGAATTATAAGGATACATATTCATGTCACGCTCCGTGGCCGGCGCGCTCGCGCACAATTTCCTGGGCCAGTCACCGCTCTGGTACAAGGCCGTCATCGGCCTGTTCCTGGTGCTCAACCCATTGCTGTTGCTGACTGCAGGCCCGGTCACGGCGGGCTGGGTGCTGGTGATCGAATTCATCTTCACCCTGGGCATGGCGCTCAAGTGCTACCCGCTGATGCCTGGCGGATTGTTGCTGGTTGAAGCACTGCTGCTGGAGATGACCACGCCTCAGGCGCTGTACGAAGAACTGCAGCACAACTTCCCGGTGATCCTGCTGCTGATGTTCATGGTTGCCGGTATTCACTTCATGAAGGAACTACTGCTGTTCCTGTTCTCGCGGATCCTGCTTGGCGTGCGCTCGAAAGCGCTGCTGTCGGTCCTGTTCTGCGTGCTGTCGGCGTTTCTCTCGGCCTTTCTCGATGCCCTGACGGTTACGGCGGTGATCATCAGCGCTGCGGTAGGCTTCTACGCGGTCTTTCACCGTGTCGCCTCCGGCGCCAACCCGCGCGAAGACAGCGCGCTCGACAGCGACCAGCAGATCCCCCAACTGCACCGTGAAGACCTCGACCAGTTCCGCGCCTTCCTGCGCAGCCTGCTGATGCACGGTGCGGTCGGTACCGCGTTGGGCGGCGTGTGCACGCTGGTGGGCGAACCGCAGAACCTGTTGATCGGCCATGAGATGGGTTGGCACTTCGCCGACTTCTTTTTCAAGGTCGCGCCCGTGTCGTTGCCGGTGCTCGGCGCCGGGCTGCTGACCTGTGTGCTGCTGGAAAAACTGCGCCTGTTCGGCTACGGCACGCTGATGCCCGAGCGTGTGCGCCAGGTACTGGCCGCCTACGCCGCCGAAGACGATGCCGCGCGCACCGCGGCACAGCGAGCCGCGCTGTGGGTGCAAGGCAGCGCCGCGCTGATCCTGATGATCTGCCTGGGCCTGCACATTGCCGAGGTTGGCCTGGTGGGCCTGCTGGTGATCGTGCTGATCACCGCGTTTACCGGCATTACCGATGAGCACCGCCTAGGCCGTGCCTTCCAGGACGCCATGCCGTTCACCGCGCTGCTGGTGGTGTTTTTCGCCGTGGTCGCGGTGATCCATCAACAGCAGCTGTTCAGCCCGCTGATCGCCTGGGTACTGGCGCTACCCGCCGAACAACAACCCGGCATGCTGTACCTGGCCAACGGTTTGCTGTCGGCGATCAGCGACAACGTGTTTGTCGCTACCATCTACATTACCGAGGTCAAGCAGGCGTTTCTCAATGGTGGCATGAGCCGCGAGCATTTCGAGACGCTGGCGGTGGCGATCAACACCGGTACCAACCTGCCGAGCGTGGCGACCCCTAATGGGCAGGCGGCGTTCCTGTTTCTGCTGACCTCGGCGGTTGCGCCGCTGATCCGGCTGTCGTATGGCCGAATGGTGTGGATGGCCTTGCCTTATACCGTGGTCATGGGTGGGCTGGGGTGGTGGGCGGTGACCTACTGGTTGTGAGGGCCTGGCTTGGGTTTTGCTGCGTCTGTGAGATCGAGCGCTGCCCGCGCGGCGCTCGATCTCAGACGCTGCAATCCTAAAGACAAACATCCCACACCCAACCCGATACAACTTTTCCCCCTACCCAGCATCGAATCACAGTAAGTCCCCATCCGCTTCAAGGAGGTTCGCCATGGCGATGCGCTCGGCACTGTTGCTTTCCTGCATGACCCTTGCCCTGATCGGTTGCGCCGGGTCCAACGACGAACACAAGACGCCCCCCACCACGCAGCAGGTCGACCTGCAACGCTACCAAGGCACCTGGTACGAGCTGGCACGCCTGCCGATGTTCTTCCAGCGCAACTGCGTGCAATCCGAAGCGCACTACGGCCTGCGCGAGGACGGCCGCATCGACGTCAACAACCGCTGCAAGGAAAAGGACGGCCAATGGAATGAAGCCAAGGGCATCGCCGAAGCCCAGCAGCCAGGCAAGACCGACAAGCTCTGGGTGCAGTTCGACAACTGGTTCAGCCGCCTGGCACCGGGCCTGACCAAGGGTGACTACTGGGTGCTTTACCACGACAAGGACTACCGCGTAGCCCTGGTCGGGCACCCTAACCGCGAGTACCTGTGGCTGCTTTCGCGCACACCGGCGGTCACCGACCAGGAGCGCGAACAGCTGCTGTCGATAGCCCGCAAGCAAGGCTATGACACCAGCAAGCTGATCTGGCGCCAGGAGGGCTAGCCCGCCGCACGGCTGCTCGTCGACGACGCGGGGCAATCAAGCTAAGGTGTGCGCCCCGCATCCCCTCGAAGGAACGAGCCGTTGATCACCTGCCACGTCAAATACACCGTCGACCCTTACCAGCTGCCAGCGTTCGAGGCCTATTCGCGCCTGTGGATGGGCCTGGTTACGCGCATGGGCGGCAAGCACCACGGCTACTTCCTGCCTGCCGAAGGCGCCAACAATGTTGCCTACTGCCTGTTCAGTTTTCCCAGCCTGGCGGCCTACGAGCAATACCGCAAACAGGCGGAGACCGACCCCGAATGCATCGCCGCGGTGGCCCTGGCCACTGAGCAACGGTTTATCCTCAGCTATGAGCGCAGCTTCCTCAAGCCACTGCTCGAGCCGCGCATTCGCTCACTTGCCCTGTGCGTGTTCCATCACCAGGGCAAGATCCTGGTCAACGTCTTCGATGACCCTGTGACGCAACGGACACTGTGCCGACCGCTCGGTGGCGGTATCGAGTTTGGTGAACGGGGCAGTGCAGCCATCGCCCGGGAAATCGAAGAAGAACTGGGGCAGTCGATCAGCGATGTGCGCTTGCTTGGTACGCTGGAGAGCCTGTTCACCTATGCCGGTGCACCGGGGCATGAGATTGTGCAGGTTTTCGATGCCCGCTTCGATGACGCCAGCTTGTACCAGCAGCCGTGGCTGGAAGGCCGCGAATCCAACGGCAACCCTTTTCGCGCCAAGTGGTGCGACAGCGCCGACTTCGACAGTATCGGCCCGCTTGTCCCCGAAGGGTTGCAAGCCATGCTGCGCGACCTGTCGCTGCTCGGTTGAACTGAAGGAGGCAGATCATGGACCTGCTGTTTCTAGGCACCAGTGCCGGTGTGCCGACCAAGGCCCGCAACGTCAGTGCCACCGCCGTGATCGAAGCCAGCGGCAGCCAGTGGTACCTGGTCGATTGCGGCGAAGGCACGCAACACCGGCTACTGCACACGCCGTTATCGATACGCGACCTACGCGGCATTTTCATCACCCACGTTCATGGCGACCATTGCTTCGGCCTGCCGGGCTTGCTGGCCAGTGCCGGAATGAGCGGGCGTACCCAGCCGCTGGACCTGATCCTGCCCGCTGCGCTGCATGATTGGGTGAGGCTGAGCCTGGCTGCCAGCGACAGCTACCTGCCTTTCGAAGTGCGCCTGCTGGCAGTAGAGAGCCTGGCTGACTGGCGTAGCGAGACGCTGCAGGTCAGTACCGTGCAGTTGTCGCATCGGGTGCCGAGCGTTGGCTTCGTGTTTACCGAGCTCAACCCTGGGCCGCGCCTGGACGTGCAACGCCTGGATGCCGAGGGCATCCCTCGCGGGCCGTTGTGGGGTGACCTGGCCAAGGGGCTGTCGGTGGAACATGAGGGGCGAACCCTGCACGGGCATGACTACCTGCGTGCGTCGCGAGCGGCACGGCGAGTGATTGTGTGCGGTGACAACGACAGGCCCGAACTGCTGGCGGAGGTCGCCAAGGGCGTGGATGTCCTGGTGCATGAGGCGACCTTCACCCAGGCGATCGTCGAACGCACGGGGGCTACATTCGGCCATAGCACGGCGGCGCAAGTGGCACGGTTTGCCGAGGCCGCGGGTGTACGTAACCTGGTGCTGACGCATTTCAGTGCGCGGTATCAGAGTGATTCGCGGCGTAGTCCATCCATTGATGATGTTCGGGTCGAGGCGCTGGCCCATTACCACGGGCATTTGACCTTGGCGCGGGACCTGCAGCGGTATCACATTGGGCGCGATGGGTGTCTGGTGGCGGTTGGGTAGATTTGGGGTTGGGCTGACAGGTGCATGCCGTTGGGGGTGTGGCGCCCATGAGATCGGGCGCCGCCCGCGCGGCGCTCGATCTCATGGGCGCTGAAACCTCAAACCAAGGGCCTAGCGGCTTTAAGCCGCCAACCGCCCACTGGCAATCGCCTCCGAAGCCGCCAGCATCGCCCGCAACAACACCGCACACCCCGCCGCCAGATCCTCCGGCGTGGCATTCTCGATTTCGTTATGGCTGATGCCATTCTCGCACGGTACAAAAATCATCCCCGCCGGCCCCAGCTCAGCCAAAAAGATCGCGTCATGCCCGGCGCCGCTGACAATATCCATGTGCGCCAGCCCCAGTGTATCTGCCGAATCCCGCACCGCATCGACACACGCCTTGTCGAAGTACAACGCCGGGAAATCCGCCGTGGGGGTCAGCTCATGCGCCAGGCCATGCTTGGCGCAAGTGCTTTCGATCACCCCACGCACCTCGGCGATCATCGCATCCAGCTGCTCACCTTCAAGGTGGCGAAAATCCAGGGTCATGCGCACCTCACCCGGAATCACGTTGCGCGATCCAGGGTAGGCCTGCAAGCAACCCACCGTGCCACAGGCATGCGGCTGATGGCCAAGGGCGGTGCGGTTGACCGCCTCGACCACCGCCGCCGCCCCCACCAGGGCATCCTTGCGCAGGTGCATGGGCGTCGGGCCTGCGTGGGCCTCTACACCGCGCAAGGTCAGGTCGAACCACTTCTGGCCCAAGGCCCCAAGCACGACGCCGATGGTCTTGGCCTGGTCTTCAAGAATCGGCCCCTGCTCGATATGCGCTTCGAAATAAGCCCCCACCGGGTGGCCTAGCACGGCGCGCTGGCCCGCGTAGCCGATGGCGTTGAGCGCCTCGCCAACACTGACGCCCTGGGCATCGCGCTTGGCCAAGGTGTCTTCCAGGGTGAACTTCCCGGCAAACACCCCCGAGCCCATCATGCAAGGCGCAAAGCGCGAACCTTCTTCGTTGGTCCACACCACCACTTCCAGCGGTGCTTCGGTTTCCACGCCCAGGTCGTTGAGTGTACGGATCACCTCCAACCCAGCCATCACCCCGAAGCAGCCATCGAACTTGCCGCCGGTGGGCTGGGTATCGATGTGGCTGCCCGTCATCACCGGGGGCAGCTTGGGGTTGCGCCCCGGGCGGCGGGCAAAGATGTTGCCGACCGCGTCCACACTGACGCTGCAACCGGCCGCCTCGCACCACTGGACGAACAGGTCACGGGCCTGGCGGTCGAGGTCGGTCAGCGCCAGGCGGCAGACGCCGCCCTTGGCCGTGGCGCCGAGGCGGGCCAGGTCCATCAACGATTGCCACAGGCGCGCGCTGTCGACGTGGCGTTGGGTGGAATGCAGCACTTGCTTGGCTGGGGTCATGATCGTTCTCCTCAGGCATTTCTAGTTGTCGGTACTGGCAAGCGGTCACGGCAAAGGCTTGGCCAGCCGCGTCGGGCTGCGCGCCGCCACGCCGCCGAGGACGTAGTAAAGCGCCCCACCCAGCAGCGAACCGGTGAACCAGCCGTAGTCGTAGAACCAGCTGAAACTGCTGTTGCCGATGGCCATGACAGTCAGCGCCACCGGCAGTGCGAAGGCCGCAAACCCCGCCCAGTTCCAGGCCGGATACACGTCGTCACGGTACAGCCCGGCCAGGTCCAGACGCTGGCGACGGATCAGGAAGTAGTCCACCACCATGATCCCGGCAATGGGCCCAAGCAGGCTCGAATAGCCCAGCAACCAGTTGGAATAGACGCTCTCAAGGCTCAGGTCGGAAACGATCAAGCCAAGCTTTTTGAGCAGTTCGTGACTCATCAGCGCCAAGCCGATAAGGCCGGTCAGCCACACCGCACGGCTACGCCCGATCAGGCGTGGGGCGATGTTCTGGAAGTCATTGGTTGGCGACACAATGTTCGCCGCAGTATTGGTCGACAGTGTGGCGATCACGATCAGTGCCATGGCCAGGGCCACCCAGCCTGGGCTCTGGATCTTGCCGATCAGGCTCACCGGGTCCGACACCGTTTCGCCCACCAGCGACGCCGAAGCGGCGGTCAGCACCACACCCAGGGCGGCGAACAGGAACATGGTCAGCGGCAGGCCGAAGATCTGCCCCAGAATCTGGTCCTTCTGGCTTTTCGCGTAGCGGCTGAAGTCGGGAATGTTCAGCGACAACGTGGCCCAGAAACCGACCATGGCGGTGAGCCCGGCACAGAAGTAACTGACCACGCTGGCGCCCTCGGGCCGCTTGGGCGGTTGCGCCAGCAACTCGGTCATCGACATGTGCGGCAGAGCCCACACCAGCAGGCCGATGCCGACCGCCACCAGCAATGGCGCTGAAAGGGTTTCAAGCCATTTGATCGACTCCGCCCCGCGCAGCACCACCCACAGGTTGAGGGCCCAGAAGATCATGAAGCCAATGACCTCACCGGTGCCCTCCAGGGCCTTCCAGCCATCGAACATCGAACCGAGGAACAGGTGAATGGCCAGACCGCCAAACATCGTCTGGATGCCGAACCAGCCACAGGCGACGACGGCGCGGATCAAGCACGGCACGTTAGAGCCAAGGATGCCGAACGAGGAACGCAGCAGCACCGGAAAGGGGATGCCGTACTTGGTGCCGGGGAACGCGTTGAGGGTCAGCGGGATCAGCACAATCAGGTTGGCCAGCAGGATCGCCAGCAACGCTTCACCCACACTCAGGCCAAAGTAGGCCGTGAGCACACCGCCAAGGGTGTAGGTGGGTACGCAGATGGACATGCCCACCCACAAGGCAGTGATGTGCCACTTGTTCCAGGTGCGCTGGTGCACCTTGGTGGGCGCGATGTCGTGGTTGTAGCGCGGGCTGTCGAGCACGTCACTGCCCGCCTCCAGCTCGAACAGGCCTTCCTGCTCGATCACTTGCGATCTGCTCTGTTGCATGGGGCCTTCTCCAGGTTTTTCTAATTGTTTGCTCATCGGGCTAACGCGATGGCCGGAGTACACACACCACCAGTACTGCTCCTCCGGTCCGGCCTGGCGGTTGTGGCCGTACTCAAATTGCGTGCCGGGTTGGCCTGCGCCGTCCCGGGTGGCCGCCGCCTACCGGAGGTAATCAACTGAACTGCAAAGCATTTATCTGCGCCTGGCGAAAGTACGGTGTTCCCCTCGCCTGCTGCGCATACCACCTTCGGCCGCCCCTGCACCCTGCCTTTGGTTTCAATCTGGTGCAGCCTGGTTTTTTGAGCAGGATAGCCGGCCCTTCGAACCGGTTATCAAGCAGCTGATTTTGCATGGAAAATCTTGACCAATTTGGCTTCTTGTCAAGTGCGTCAAAATGGTGAAGGGCCTCACCATTTTGGTGATTTTTATATTTTCCCCTTTAATATCAATAAGTTATAAATGTTATAAGCTAATAAATTATTTTCTTGAACAATCTCAAATCACCATCTAAATTTTATTCTTGTCAGGTCTGACAGGATTGCAAGTTACCCTTCAGCCACTGGCCGATAACAATTCAAGAACCGGCCCAGACCGGTCAGCCTGCGAGGAAGACGGCATGTCCCTGTTGATCCGTGGTGCCACCGTGATAACCCACGAAGAGCGTTACCCCGCCGATGTTTTGTGTGTCGAGGGTGTGATCCGCGCCATTGGCGAAAACCTCGACCCCCCCACCGACTGCGAAATCCTCGACGGCACTGGGCAGTACCTGATGCCCGGCGGCATCGACCCGCACACCCACATGCAACTGCCCTTCATGGGCACCGTGGCCAGCGAGGACTTCTTCAGCGGCACTGCTGCAGGCCTGGCCGGCGGTACCACCTCGATCATCGACTTCGTCATCCCCAACCCGCAGCAGTCGTTGCTGGAGGCCTTCCACACCTGGCGTGGCTGGGCACAGAAGAGCGCCTGCGACTACGGCTTCCACGTCGCCATCACCTGGTGGAGCGAGCAGGTCGCCGAAGAAATGGGCGAGCTGGTGGCCAAGCACGGGGTCAACAGCTTCAAGCACTTCATGGCCTACAAGAACGCCATCATGGCCGCCGACGACACGCTGGTGGCCAGCTTCGAGCGCTGCCTGCAACTGGGCGCGGTGCCCACCGTGCATGCCGAGAACGGCGAACTGGTCTACCACCTGCAGAAAAAACTGCTGGCCCAGGGCATGACGGGCCCCGAGGCACACCCCCTGTCGCGCCCTTCGCAGGTCGAAGGCGAAGCCGCCAGTCGCGCCATCCGCATTGCCGAAACCATCGGTACGCCGCTGTATGTGGTGCACATCTCAAGCCGCGAAGCGCTGGACGAGATCACCTATGCCCGGGCCAAAGGCCAGCCGGTGTACGGTGAAGTACTGCCCGGCCACCTGCTGCTCGATGACAGCGTCTACCGCAGCCCGGACTGGGCCACCGCCGCCGGCTACGTGATGAGCCCGCCCTTCCGCCCACGGGAACACCAGGAAGCCCTGTGGCGCGGCCTGCAATCGGGCAACCTGCACACCACCGCCACCGACCACTGCTGTTTCTGCGCCGAGCAGAAGGCTATGGGCCGCGACGACTTCAGCCGCATCCCCAATGGCACCGCCGGTATCGAGGACCGCATGGCCGTGCTGTGGGATGCCGGGGTCAACAGTGGGCGCCTGTCGATGCAGGAGTTCGTCGCACTGACTTCCACCAACACCGCGAAGATCTTCAACCTGTTCCCGCGCAAGGGCGCCATCCGCGTCGGTGCCGATGCCGACCTGGTGCTGTGGGACCCAGAGGGCACGCGATTGATCTCGGCGCAGACCCACCACCAGCGCGTGGACTTCAACATTTTCGAAGGCCGCACCGTGCGCGGCATCCCCAGCCACACCATCAGCCAGGGCCGTGTGGTCTGGGCCGATGGCGACCTGCGCGCCGAACCTGGCGCCGGCCGTTACGTGGAGCGCCCGGCCTACCCCTCGGTGTACGAGGTGTTGGGCCGACGCGCCGAGCAGCAGCGCCCGACACCCGTCCAGCGCTGAGCCTTACCCACAGCACCCGCACTGCCGTACCGGCCCTGAAGAGGCCGGGCGGCGCCGTATTGCCGTTGACTGCCACATCCAAAAAAGAAAAGAGAGGCTAACAACCGTGATCGATGCCCTGAACCACTTGCCGCGCCCCCGGGCCGGCGCCGACCAGTTGGCCGAGCGCTTCGGCGACCTCGCCCCGCCCCTCACCGCCCGCCAGGCCGCCGTGGAAAGCGCCCGCTGCCTGTATTGCTACGACGCCCCCTGCGTCAATGCCTGCCCAAGCGAAATCGACATCCCCTCGTTCATCCACCGCATCAGTGACGAGAACCTGCAAGGCGCTGCCGAACGCATTCTCTCGGCGAATATCCTCGGCGGCAGCTGTGCCCGTGTGTGCCCGACCGAAATCCTCTGCCAGCAAGCCTGCGTGCGCAACAACGCCCAGGAATGCGCACCGGTGCTGATCGGCCAACTGCAGCGCTATGCCTTGGACAACGCCCACTTCACCGAGCACCCCTTCACCCGCTCGCCGGCCACCGGCAAGCGCATCGCCGTGGTCGGCGCAGGCCCGGCCGGGTTGTCCTGCGCGCACCGCCTGGCCATGCATGGGCACGACGTAGTGGTCTTCGAAGCGTGCGACAAGGCCGGTGGCCTCAACGAGTACGGCATCGCCCGCTACAAGCTGGTGGACGACTACGCCCAGCGCGAGGTGGAATTCCTGTTGGGTATTGGCGGCATCGAAATCCGCCACGGTCAACGCCTGGGTAGCAACCTCAGCCTGGGCGAGCTGCGCGATCAGTACGATGCAGTATTCCTGGGCCTTGGCCTGAATGCGGTGCGTCAGCTCGGCCTGGCCGATGAAGAGGCGCCCGGCGTGCTCGCCGCCACTGCATACATCCGCGAACTGCGCCAGGCCGACGACCTGAGCCAACTGCCGCTGGCCGACCGCTGCCTGGTGATCGGCGCCGGTAACACCGCCATCGACATGGCCGTGCAGATGAGCCGCCTGGGCGCCCGTGACGTCAACCTGGTGTACCGCCGCGGCCACGCCGACATGGGCGCCACCGACCACGAGCAGGACATCGCCAAGGCCAACCAGGTGCGCCTGCACACCTGGGCGCGCCCCGATGCCGTGTTGCTGGATGACGCCGGCAAGGTGCGCGGCATGCGCTTCGCCCGCACGGCACTGGCGGATGGGCGCCTGCGCGACACCGGCGAAACCTTCGAACTGGCCGCCGATGCGATCTTCAAGGCCATCGGCCAGCGCTTCGACGACGCCAGCCTCATCGACCCCGTGGCCGCGCAACTGGCCCGCGACGGTGAACGCATCCACGTCGATGCGCACATGCGCACCAGCCTTGCGGGTGTCTACGCGGGGGGCGACTGCACCGCCATGGGCCAGGACCTCACCGTCCAGGCCGTGCAACACGGCAAGCTGGCCGCTGAAGCCATCCATGCCCAACTCATGCTCAATGTGGAGGCTGCGTAAATGGCCGACTTGTCTATCGAATTCGCCGGTATCAAGGCGCCCAATCCTTTCTGGCTGGCATCGGCGCCACCCACCGACAAGGCCTACAACGTGGTCCGCGCGTTCGAGGCCGGCTGGGGCGGCGTGGTCTGGAAGACCCTGGGCGAGGACCCGGCGGCGGTCAACGTGTCGTCGCGCTACTCAGCGCACTACGGCGCCAACCGCCAGGTGCAGGGCATCAACAACATCGAGCTGATCACCGACCGCTCGCTGGAGATCAACCTGCGTGAGATCACCCAGGTGAAGAAGGACTGGCCCGACCGCGCGTTGATCGTGTCGCTGATGGTGCCGTGCGAGGAACAATCGTGGAAGTTCATCCTGCCCCTGGTGGAGGCCACGGGCGCCGATGGCATCGAACTGAACTTCGGCTGCCCCCACGGCATGCCTGAACGTGGCATGGGCGCGGCGGTCGGCCAGGTGCCGGAGTATGTGGAGATGGTCACCCGCTGGTGCAAGACTTATTGCGCCCTGCCGGTGATCGTCAAGCTCACGCCGAACATCACCGACATTCGCCAGTCGGCCCGCGCCGCGCACCGCGGCGGGGCGGATGCGGTGTCGTTGATCAACACCATCAACTCGATCACCAGCGTTGACCTGGACCGCATGGTGGCCCACCCCATCGTCGGCGACCAGAGCACCCATGGCGGTTACTGCGGTTCGGCGGTCAAACCGATCGCCCTGAACATGGTCGCGGAGATCGCCCGCGACCCCGAGACACGTAGCTTGCCGATTTGCGGCATCGGCGGTATCGGCAACTGGCGTGACGCTGCCGAGTTCATCGCCCTGGGCAGTGGCGCCGTGCAGGTGTGCACGGCCGCGATGCTACATGGGTTCCGTATCGTCGAAGACATGAAAGATGGCCTGGCCCGCTGGATGGACCAGCATGGGCACCGCAACCTGGAGGCGTTCAGAGGCCAGGCCGTGGGGCATACCACCGACTGGAAGTACCTGGACATCAACTACAAGTCAGTGGCACACATCGACCAGGACGCCTGCATCGGTTGCGGGCGCTGCCACATCGCCTGCGAAGATACGTCGCACCAGGCCATTGCCAGCACGGCCAAGGCTGATGGCACCCACATCTACAGCGTGATCGAGGAGGAATGCGTGGGCTGTAACCTGTGCCAGATCACCTGCCCGGTGGAAAACTGCATCGACATGGTGGCGCAGGATACCGGCAAGCCTTACCTGAACTGGACACAAGACCCGCGTAACCCCTATCGCGAGGCGAGCTGAGGCTGAAGCTCCCACAGGCGTTGTGTGCTTTTTCAGGCAGGCAGAAATCCTGTGGGAGCGGGCTTGCCCCGCGAAAGGCTGTGAAGCGGCCCCATCTCTGGTCAAGCCACCGCTGTCTCATGCAGGTACACCCACACCACCCGCTGCTCGTCACACTCCACAATGGCCAACGAATACCGCGCAGTCTCCTGCCCCTGCAACCGGTGCGTCTCCTTGTAGCGCACCGCCACACTCGCCCCCGCCTGCCACACTACCTGCACGTCACTGACCTCGATTTCCAGCCCTGGCCGAGCCCCGGCCCCCCGCTCGAACAACTGCCCTACCTGCTGCCGATCAACGATCGCGCCCGCCGTGGTGACCATACTGAAGTTGTCGGCAAACACCGCCATCAACTCGCTGCGAAGCGCCTCGGTTCGCGCAGCGGGCCGGGTGAATACTGCATGGATCAGATCATGTACATCGTGGATGCTGCGTGCAGCCCGTTCACTCAAGGTCATATCAAGGTTCCAAACCAATGCCACGCAGGATGACACTGGTCACCGTCTGCACTGCGTTTTCGAATGCCATGTCCGACAAGGGCTCGCCGCCATTGAGCAACGCCACTTGATAGCCAAAGTCGGCATAGTGCTGGGTCGATGCCCAGATCATGTACAACAGCGCAGACGGCTCTACCGGCAGGATGCGCCCGTCTTCCACCCAACGGCGAATCTTGGTCTCCTTCAGCTTCGCCCAGGGCACCAGGCTTTCGTCCAGGCTCACGCCCAGCACGGGCGCGCCGTGCAGCATTTCTTCAGCCCAGATTTTCGAGCCCAGCGAGCGTGAACGCGAATGGCCCATCTTGGCGCGGATGTAGCTGGTGAGCACCACACGTGGGTCATCGAAGTTCTCGAAACACAGCGCATCCTGCTTCCACACATCCAGCAGGTCCTGCAGCACGGCGCGGAACAGGTCGTCCTTGGTGCTGAAGTAGTAATGAAGGTTGGAGCGCGGCAACTCGGCCTGCTCGGCGATATCGCCCATCGAGGTGGCGCCATAGCCTTTCTCGGCGAACACCTTTTCTGCAGCCTGGAGAATCTTCTCGATGTTACGCCGGCGGATCTCGATCTTGTGGTTGGCCATCAAGCTTGGGCCGTCCACACCGCCAGTTCATAGCCGTCCGGGTCGACGAAGTGGAACCTTCGCCCGCCGGGGAACGAGAACGTGGCACGGCTGATCTGCGCACCGGCGGCCTCGACCCGCTGCTGCGTGGCGTCGAGATCGTCGGCGTACAGGATGACCAGCGGGCCACCCGGGCGTACCGGCTCGCCTGTAGTAAAGCCACCCGTCAGCCGACCATCGCTGAATTCGGTGTAGGCAGGGCCGTAATCGGTGAAGCGCCAGCCGAAGACGCTGCCATAAAAGGCCTTGCTCCGTGCGATATCGCTGACATTGAATTCGATGTTGTCGATCTGTCGATCGTGGCCACGAACGCTCATGCGTGCTCCTTGCCAATGGGTAATGGCCCAGTCTACTTGAGTCAGTGCACACACGCAGACCTAACCACAACGCGCCCGATCGCGCACCGGGCACTGCGCGCGGTGCAGGTTCAGCGCCGTGTTGATGATGCCGATATGGCTGAACGCCTGGGGGAAGTTGCCCAGCATTCGCTTGCCTGCCGGGTCATACTGCTCCGCCAGCAACCCCAGGTCGTTGCAAAGGCCGCTCAAGCGTTCGTACAGGGCCTGTGCCTGGGCTTGCCGGCCTAGCAGCACATAGACATCGGCCAGCCAGAATGAACACACCAGGAACGTACCCTCCCCGGGTGTCAGGCCGTCGCTGCAGCTGTCGGTGTCATAGCGCGACAACAGGCCATTTTTCAGCAGCCGCTTTTCGATTTCTGCCAGCGTGCGCAAAAACCGTGGGTCTTCCGCCGGCAGAAAGCCGGTCAATGCAATCTGCAACAGGCTGGCGTCCATTTCGTTGGCGCCGTAGGCCTGGACAAAAAACGCCCCGCTCGGGTCCAGCCCGCGCTCGCACACCTCACGGCGAATCTCGTCTGCCACCTGGCGGTAGTGCCGCCCGCGCTCGCGATCCTCTTCGGTGGTTTCGGCCAACCCCGCCGCGCGGTCGAACGCCACCCACGCCATGACCTTGGAATGCACGAAATGCTGCCTGCCACCGCGAACTTCCCAGATACCTTCGTCCGGGTCTCGCCAGATGCGCTCCACGTACGGCAGGATCAAACGGGCAATCGCGGCGCTGCGTGGGTGCCGAGGCAAGCCGCCTTTGATCGCCTGGGTCATGGCATCGGCCAGCTCGCCGTAGATATCCAGTTGCATCTGCCCGGCCGCCGCGTTGCCCACCCGCACCGGCTGCGAGTGCTCGTAACCGGCCAACCATGGCAGGGTGTACTCCTGCAGGTCACGCTCGCCAGCCAGGCCGTACATGATCTGCATCTGTTCGGGGTTGCCTGCCACCGAACGCAACAGCCATTCGCGCCAGGCCTGGGCTTCGTCGAAGTAGCCCAGGTTCATGAACGCCAGCAGGGTCATGGTGGCGTCGCGCAGCCAGCAGAAGCGGTAGTCCCAGTTGCGTTCGCCACCTATGCGCTCGGGCAGCGAGGTGGTGACAGCGGCGACGATGCCGCCGGTGGGCGCGTAGGTCATGGCCTTAAGCGTGAGCAGCGAGCGCCGCACCAGGGCGGTGTAGGGACCGACCTCCGGGCAGCGGGCGGCAAAGGCCTGCCATTGGTTGATGGTTTGCGCCAGCGCCGCCTCGACATCGCAATCGGGCTGCACAGGCAGGTGCGAGGGTTGGTGGCGCATGCTGAACACCTGACGTTGGCCGGCACCGACACGAAAGCGTGCGACAGTGTGGTGGTCACGTGCGTGCGAGGGGACCGTGCTGCACAGGATCAGGCGGTCAGGGCCGGCTACGGCGCTGAGGGTCAGGGGGTCGAGCTTTTCTACCCAAGGCACGCTGCGCCCGTAGTCGAAACGCAGCACCAGGTCCATCTCGAAGCTGGTTTCGCCGGCCAGGCCTTCGACGATGCGCACGACCGAGTTGACCTCGCCCAGGGGCATCAGGTCGAGCACGCGCGCCCGACCAGAGGCGGTGACCCAGGTGGTTTCAAGCACCAGGGTGTCCTCCAGGTATTGCCGGCTGGTGTGCTCGACCGGGTCGCAAGGGGCCAGGCGCCAGCGGCCGTTTTCTTCATTGCCCAGCAGGGCTGCAAACACGGCGGGGGCGTCGAAGCGGGGCAGGCACAGCCAGTCAATGGAGCCATCGCGGCTGACCAGGGCGGCGCTGCGGCAATTGCCGAGCAAGGCGTAGTCTTCGATGTGGGCGGGCATTGAGTCTCCTTTCGGTTGAGCCGGTTGGTCGCCTGGGTCGGCCTCTTCGCGGGGCAAGCCCGCTCCCACAGGTACAACACCGCACCAGTGGGAGCGGGCTTGCCCCGCGAAGAGGCCGGCACTGGCAACCCAACTTGATCAGGTCACCCCAAACGGTGCCATTCCCGCCTGTCACGGGTCAGCAGTTCATTGCCAGCCTCTGGCCCATCTTCACCTGCCGGGTATTCGTGCACTTCGCCATCCTTGGCCCAGGCATCGAGAAAGGGCTGCACCGCGCGCCAGCCGTTCTCGATGTTGTCGGCCCGCTGGAACAGCGTCTGGTCACCGGTCAGGCAGTCGTAGATCAAGGTTTCGTAGCCCGTCGCCGGGGTCATCTTGAAGAAGTCCTTGTAGGCAAAGCCCAGCTCGACGTTCTCCATCACCAGCTCAGGCCCCGGGCGCTTGGCCTGCAGGTCGAACCACATGCCCTCATTGGGCTGGATCTGGATCTTCAGGTAGTTGGGCTTGGGCCGCTCCAGCTCCGACTCGCGGAACTGCGCATAGGGCGCGGGCTTGAAGCAGATGGCGATCTCGGTGTCGCGCACGCTCATGCGCTTGCCGGTACGCAGGTAGAACGGCACGCCGGCCCAGCGCCAGTTGTCGATCATCACCTTGAGTGCCACGTAGGTCTCGGTCTGGCTGTCTTCGCCGACATTGGCTTCCTGGCGATAGCCGGGCAAGCGCTTGCGCCCCAGCTTGCCCGCCGTGTACTGGCCTCGCACCGAGTTTTTCAGCGCCATCTTCGCCGACCACGGGCGAATGGCGCCGACCACCTTGGCCTTTTCGCCGCGCACGGCATCGGCGCCAAAGGCGGCCGGAGGCTCCATGGCGACCATCGCCAGCAACTGGAACAGGTGATTGGGGACCATGTCGCGCAGGGCCCCGGTGTTGTCATAGAACGCACCGCGGGTTTCGACGCCGACGGTCTCGGCGGCGGTGATCTGCACATGGTCGATGTAGTGGTTGTTCCAGAACGACTCGAACAGCCCGTTGGAGAAGCGGCTGACCAGAATGTTCTGCACCGTCTCTTTACCCAGGTAATGGTCGATGCGGTAGATCTGCCGCTCGCCCATCACCTTCAGCAAACAGGCGTTGAGTGCCTCGGCGCTGGCAAGGTCAGTGCCAAAGGGTTTCTCCACCACGACGCGACGAAAGCCACCGGCCGACTCGTCGAGCAGGCCGGCCTGGCCCAGGCGCAGGGCCACTTCGGGGAAGAAACGTGGCGAGGTGGCCAGGTAGAAGATCGCGTTGCCATGACGGGTCGCTTCGATGCGCTTGGCAATCGCCTGGTACGTGGCCGGGTCAAGAAAGTCGCCGGTCTGGTAGTCCAGCCGTTTGGCCAGCCGCGCCCACAGTTTTTCGTCCAGGCACTTGGCGCTGCCCTCGCCGCCCTTGTCACGCTCCAGCATGAAGGCGTGCAGGCGCTCGGCGAACGCCTCGGCGGTGGCGGCATTGTGATCGACGCCAACGATGCGCAGGTTGCGGTCCAGCAACCCGTCACGGCTGAGGTTGTACAGCGCCGGCATCAGCAGGCGCTTGACCAGGTCGCCATTGGCGCCGAACAGAAACAGGGTGCAGGGAGGCGCTGCAGGGATCGTCTGTTTAGTCATTCGCCTTTCTTCTCGACATGCCCACCAAAGCCCAGGCGCATGGCCGAGAGAATCTTGTCGCCATACGTGCCCTGCTGCTGGCGCGAACGGAAGCGGGCGAACAGCGCGCTGGACAGCACCGGCACTGGCACGGCCTGCTCCACGGCGGCGTCGATGGTCCAGCGGCCCTCGCCACTGTCGGACACCGAACCACTGAACTGCGCCAACTGCGGGTCGGCCACCAGCGCATCGGCGGTAAGGTCTAGCAACCAGGACGTGACCACACTGCCGCGGCGCCAGACTTCAGCGATCTCGGCCACGTCGAGGTCAAAGCGCTGGTCCTCGGGCAGCTCGTTGCCGCCCTTGCTGCGCAGCAAGTCGAAGCCTTCGGCGTAGGCCTGCATCAGGCCGTACTCGATGCCGTTGTGCACCATTTTCACGTAGTGCCCGGCACCGGGTGGGCCTGCGTGGATGTAGCCATGCTCGGCGCGCTGGTGCTCGCCCTCGCGGCCATGGGTACGCGGGATGTCGCCGACGCCGGGCGCCAAGGCCTTGAACAGCGGCTCGAGGCGCTCGAACACGTCCTTTTCGCCCCCGATCATCATGCAGTAGCCACGCTCCAGCCCCCACACGCCGCCAGAGGTGCCCACGTCCAGATAGTGCAGGCCACGTTTGGCCAGATCGGCGGCACGGCGCATGTCGTCTTTATAGAAGGTGTTGCCACCGTCGATGATCGCATCGCCCGGTTCCAGCAGGTCGGCCAGTTGGGCAATGGTCTGCTCGGTAGGGTCACCGGCCGGCAACATCACCCACACCGCACGCGGGGCCTTGAGTTTTTGCACCAGGGCGCCGAGGTCGTGGGCACCTTGTGCGCCCTCGCCCTCCAGCCCGACGACGGCGTCGCGGTTGCGGTCGTGCACCACGGTGCGATGGCCGGCGCCCATCAGGCGCCTTGCGATATTGCCGCCCATGCGGCCCAGCCCGACGATTCCCAGTTGCATGAGCCGATGCTCCCGTTTCGAAAATGGATGATGATGCAGTTAAGCGTTTCAGATTAGTCCAGCGTACCGCCCAAGGGTTCAGCGACGAACGGCGAGACCACGATAAACAAAAAAGTTCCCATGGGCGGCGAAAGAATTCAGAATGCGCCCCGCGTGAAGCGACTACGCTTTAACTGTCACCAGCCAAAACCGCGAGGTGTGCTCATGGGTACCTTGATGCCTGCTACTCCAACCCAGACCCTCTATGTCTCCGTACGCCGTGATGAGCTGCGTAAGTTGAAAGACGAACGTGACCAGTTGCGTCAGCAGGTCGCTCAGTTGCACATGATGCTTGAGCAAGCTCGCTCCGGCGACAAAGCTATCAATCTCTGATCGTGACCTTCCCCGGTGGGGGCTGACCGGCTCCCACGCTGCTGTACCTCCCCCTCTCCGCTTGCCTCTGCGGGCGCACCAAAACAGGGCAACCCCGTTCTCTGCGCGACGAAATGATGCGCGTCTGAAACCCTGTGCCCTACCCTCGAGCACCCCGTTCACATCGGGTCGCAGACGCCAACGTTTGCGTCTAAACCGGCCATAACGAAAGTGACCAGTGGGTCACCTTTTTTACTTCTTCTCTCCTACACTCAGCTTTCGGCCCGCCATTTGCTCATAGAAAGAGTGACGTAAAAAAGTCGAACTTTCACAAACGGCGGTGGGTCAGGAACTAAGTAGGCCAAATGCAAAGGGACCTCCCCCGCTTCGGCCCACCAACCCCATTCAGTCCAATCGCCTTCGGCCGGAATGCTGATCGCGCTGTGCCTGCGCGCACGACTCAGGGGCATGGATAGCACTACACGGATTTGAACCAGAGAGAACCAACACGAGATAACGCCGCGGGTGCCAGCACCCGGCCAAGCATAGGGACGGAGAGAAGTATGATCAGTGCCGCTGTCGAGCCTCACGTAGAGTCATTCAAACCGGACAACCGCGAGCCGCTTACCCCGGAATTCGCCACGACAGGCAAGGCACCCGGCGCACAGCGCCAGCACAACCCGAACAAACGCAAGATCCTGTTCGTCACCTCTGAAATCGCCGACCTGGTCAAGACCGGCGGCCTGGGCGACGTCTCTGCCGCCCTGCCCCGCGCCTTGGCGCACCTGCACGATGTGCGCGTATTGATCCCCGGCTATCGCCAGGTGATGGAGAGCGACAACCCGATTCACATCGTCGGCGAATTGGGCGGCCACGCCGCACTGCCGCCGTGCAAGATCGGCCGTATGGACCTGGCCGATGGCCTGGTCATCTATGTGTTGATCTGCCCTGAGCTGTACCAGCGTGACGGCACTCCCTATGGTGCCAACAATGGCCGCGACTGGCCCGACAACCATATCCGCTTCGCCCGCCTGGGCCTGGCTGCAGCCGAGATTGCTGCCGGCGAAGGCATGATCCACTGGAAGCCCGAAGTGGTGCACGCCCACGACTGGCCTGCAGGCCTGGCCCCGGCCTACATGCACTGGCGCGGGCTGAACACGCCGACCCTGTTCACCATCCACAACCTGGCCTACCAGGGCGTCTACAGCCGTGGCTGCAGCCCGGAGCTGGCAATCCCCGAGCACGCCATGCAGCAGGAAGGCATGGAGTTCTACGGCAAGCTGTCGTTCCTCAAGGCCGGCCTGGCCTACTCCAGCCACATCACCACGGTCAGCGCCACCTATGCCCGGGAAATCACCACCCCCGAGTTTGGCTGCGGCCTGGACGGTTTCCTTGCGGCCAAGGCCCAGCAAGGCCTGCTGGGCGGGATCCCCAACGGCATCGACGAAAGCTGGGACTCGGCCACCGACAAGCACCTGCAACACAACTTCAGCATCAATGACTGGGACGGCAAGGCGCGCAACGCCGAAGCCGTGCGCCAGCTGTTCGAGCTCGAACCCTCCGAGGGGCCGCTGTTTGCCGTGGTCTCGCGCCTGGTCTACCAGAAAGGCCTCGACCTGACCCTGGGTGTGGCCGACTACATCGTCGAGCAAGGCGGGCAGATCGCGATCATCGGCCGTGGTGAGCCGGAAGAAGAACAGGCCATGCGCGAACTGGCGCTGCGCCACCCGGGCCGTATCGGCGTGCGCATCGGTTTCAACGAGACCGACGCGCGGCGCATGTTCGCCGGCAGCGACTTCCTGCTGATGCCGTCGCGCTATGAACCATGCGGCCTGAGCCAGATGTACGCGCAGCGCTTCGGTTCACTGCCGGTGGCGCGCAACACCGGCGGCCTGGCCGATACCATCGAGTGTGGGGTCACGGGTTTTCTGTTCAACGAATCGACCGTCGAGAGCTACCGCGAAGCGCTGAGCCGCGCCTTCTATGTGTACGGCAAGAAAGACTTGCTCAACGCCATGCGCTGCCTGTCGATGACCCAGCCGTTCAACTGGTGCCAGGCGGTGGAACCCTACGCTCGCCTCTATGAGGACTTGGTCAAGCAGGCACAGTTCAGCCACAACTGAGCGGAGAATCGAAGATGCACAGGCATGGCGCACAGTTGTTGGACGCCACGTCGGCGCGCTTCGCCCTCTGGGCGCCGGATGCGCGCAGCGTGAGCGTGGAAATCGAGCAGCAGCCGCCGGTCGAGCTGCTGCCCGACAATGATGGCTGGTACACCGGCACCGCCCCGTGCCAGGCCGGCGATCGCTATCACTATCGGATCGACGGCAAACTGCAGGTAGCGGACCCCGCGTCGCGCTACCAGCCCGAGGGCGTGCAGGGGCCGAGCGAACTGGTGGATGTGGCCAGCTACGACTGGCAACACCCCTGGCAGGGCCGCCCGTGGCACGAAGCGGTCATTCAGGAATTGCACGTCGGCGTGCTGGGCGGCTATGCCGGGGTTGCCCGGCAACTGCCACGCCTGGCCGCCATCGGCATCAGTGCTGTCGAATTGATGCCGCTGGGGCAGTTTCCGGGTGAACGCAACTGGGGGTACGACGGCGTGCTGCCGTTCGCGCCGCAGAATACCTACGGCAGTCCGCAGCAGCTGTGCGCGCTGGTCGACAAGGCCCATGGCGAAGGGTTGATGGTGCTGGTGGACGTGGTCTACAACCACTTCGGCCCGGACGGTAATTACCTGCACCAGTACGCCAGCCCGTTTTTCCGCGAAGACCAGCAGACGCCGTGGGGCGCGGCCATCGACTTCCGCCGCGCCGAGGTGCGCGAGTTCTTCATCCAGAACGCCCTGATGTGGCTGTGCGACTACCGCTGCGACGGCCTGCGCCTGGATGCGGTGCACGCAATCGACCAGCCAGACTTTCTCGTCGAGCTGGCGCAACGGGTACGCGCTGCGGTGGAGCCTGGCCGGCATGTGTGGCTGGTGCTGGAGAACGAGCACAACCAGGCCTTTTTGCTGGAGCAAGGTTTCGACGCGCAGTGGAATGACGACGGCCACAACGCCCTGCACGTGCTGCTGACCGGCGAAACCGAAGGCTATTACGCCGACTACAAACAGCGCCCCATCGACCAGCTCGCCCGCTGCCTGTCGGAAGGCTTCGTGTTCCAGGGCCAGGCCAACCGCCATGGCGAGCCGCGCGGTGAACCCAGTGGGCACCTGGCGCCGAGCGCGTTCGTGCTGTTCTTGCAGAACCACGACCAGATCGGCAACCGCGCCCTGGGTGAACGCCTGACCCGCCTGTGCCCGCCGCCAGCCCTGCGTGCGGCCACGGGCCTGCTGCTGCTGGCGCCGATGATCCCGCTGCTGTTCATGGGCGACGATGACGGCAGTTGCCGCCCGTTCCTGTTCTTTACCGACTTTCACGATGAACTGGCCGATGCCGTGCGCGAAGGCCGACGCGGCGAATTCGCCCACTTCACCGCATTTGCCGACCCCGCGCAGCGTGAGCGCATTCCCGACCCCAACGCCGAGCAGACATTCGAGTCATCACGCCCGCAGCACAACGAGGTCATTGCCGGCTGGCACGGCCTCTATCAGCAGTTGCTCGACCTGCGCCGTCGCCATGTCATCCCGCACCTGCCTGGCAGCCGTGCGCTGGGCGCCGACGTGCACGGCGACAAAGCGCTCAGCGCACGCTGGCGGCTGGGCGATGGCAACACCTTGCGCATCGACTTGAACCTGGCCGCAAGCCCCCAAGCCGTGGAACTACCCCCTGCCGCAACACGGCTGTTCGACAGCAGTGACAACCGCCACCCCGATACCCATCTGGCCGCGTACAGCTGCGTGGTCAGCCTGATTCCCCCTGGCCAGGAGCGCCCATGAGCGAAACCGCCCTGCACCGTCTGGCGGCCCGCGTCGGGCTCAGCCGTGACTGGATCGATGCCAACGCCCGGCCCCAGCAAGTCAGTGACGCCGTACTGCGCAACGTCCTCGAAGGTTTGGGCCACCCCGCCGCCGACGAGACCGCCATCCAGGCCAGCCTGCGCGCTGTGGAGGCCGCCGAGGACAGCGAGCACCTGCCGCCCTTGCTGACCGTCGAGCTGGGCCAACCGCTGGCCCTGCACCGCTATTTCAGCGCAGGCAGCGCGGTGCGTTGCACCTTGGAAGACCACAGCCAGCACAGCCTGGCACTGGACAGCCAGGCTCGCCTGCCCGGCGAACTGCCCTTGGGCTACCACAGCCTGGAAATCGACGGCCGCACCTTCACCGTGGCGGTGGCGCCGTCGCGCTGCTACAGCCTCGAAGACAGCGTGCCGCAACCGCCGCCGCGCTGCTGGGGCCTGGCCGTGCAGCTGTACAGCCTGCGCCGCAGCGGCGATGGCGGCTACGGCGATTGCCTGGCGCTGGAGCAACTGGCGCGTACGGCCGCCGAGCGCGGTGCGGACGCCTTGGCCATCAGCCCGATCCACGCCCTGTCGTCCATCGACCAGCAGCACTACAGCCCCTACTCGCCCTCCAGCCGCCTGCTGCTCAACAGCCTTTATGCCAGCCCGGCCGCGCTGTTTGGCGAGCGCGCCGTGCGCATGGCCATCGAAGCCTGCGGGCTGCAGCAGCAGCTCGAAGACCTGGAGCAACGCCCGCTGGTCGACTGGCCCCGCGCTGCCAGTGCCCGCCTGCGCCTGCTCGAAGCGCTGTACCAGGACTTCAGCCAGGGCGATCACCCGCTGCGCAAGGACTTCGACAGCTACCGCGAAGCCGCCGGCCAGGCCCTGGAGCACCACTGCCGCTTCGAGGTGCTGCAGGCACAAGCGGTGGAGCATGGCCTGGGCGCCGACTGGCGCAAGTGGCCCAGTGCCTGGCACGACCCCTACCACGCCGAGGTCGAAGCCTTCGCCAATGCCTACCCGGCCAAGGTCGAGTTCCACGCCTTCTGCCAATGGCTGACCGAACGCAGCCTGCAACGAGCCCAGGAGGCCGCCCGTGGCAATGGCATGGCCGTCGGCCTGATCGCCGACCTGGCGGTAGGCGCCGACGGTGCCGGCAGCCAGGCCTGGAGCCGCCAAGACGAGTTGTTGGCCAACCTCAAGGTCGGCGCGCCGCCCGACATTCTCAACCGCTCGGGGCAGGACTGGGGCATTTGCGCGTTCTCCCCAGAAGGCCTCAAGCGCAATGGCTACCGCGCCTTCATCGAGATGCTGAGGGCCAACATGGCCCATGCCGGTGGACTGCGCATCGACCACGTCATGGGCCTGCGTCGGCTGTGGCTGATCCCCCGGGGCGCCAAGCCCAGCGAGGGCGCATACCTGAACTACCCCCTCGAAGACCTGCTGCGCCTGCTGGCGCTGGAGTCGGTGCGCCACCAGGCGATCATCCTCGGCGAAGACCTCGGCACCGTGCCCGAAGGCCTGCGCGAACACTTGGCCGACAAGGCCGTGCTGGGCATGCGTGTGCTGCCCTTCGAGCAGACCCAACCCGGCCACTTCAGGCCCATTCTCGACTGGCCGGACAGCGCCCTGGCCACCACCGGCACCCACGACCTGGCCCCGCTGGCCGGCTGGCTGCAGAACCGCGACATCGACTGGAGCCATCGCCTGCAGTTGATCGACGCCGCCACCGAACTCCATTGGCGCCAGGAGCGCCAGCAAGAACACGACGGCCTGCGCCGCACCCTGGAGGCCAACTACGGCCCCTTGCCCGACAACGACGCGGTTATCGATGCCGCCCTGCGCTACGTCGGCCATACCCGCGCCCCGCTGGTGCTGGTGCCACTTGAAGACCTGCTGGGCTGCGACGAACAACCCAACCTGCCCGGCACCACCGAAGGGCACCCCAATTGGCGCCGGCGCTTCGCCCTGCCGGTGCGCGAACTGCTCGACGACGAAGACGCCGCACGGCGCCTGGAGCTGCTGGCCCAGGCCCGTGAACAAGCCTGGGAGCGTGACCGATGAAGCCCTTGACCGCGACCCTGCGCCTGCAATTTCACAGCGACTTCACCCTTGATCACGCCGTGCCGCTGGTGCCGTATTTTGCCCAGTTAGGCATCAGCCACCTGTATGCCTCGCCGATTCTCAAGGCCCGCGCCGGCTCCCGCCACGGTTACGACGTGGTCGACCCGACCCAGGTCAACCCGGAGCTTGGCGGTGAGGCTGCACTGGAGCGCCTGGTGGCCGCACTGCGCCAGCACGGCATGGGGCTGATCCTCGACACGGTGTCCAACCACATGGCCGTGGGCGGCGCCGACAACCCGTGGTGGCAAAGCCTGCTGGCCTGGGGCCGGCGTAGCCCGTATGCGGCATTCTTCGATATCCAGTGGCACTCCAGCGACCCGCTGTTGGCCGGCCAGTTGCTGCTGCCCTTCCTGGGCAGCGATTACGGGGCGGCCTTGAAGCAAGGCGATATGCCGCTGACGTTCGACAAGCACCACGGTGTGCTGCAGATTGCCCACTACGAACACCGGTTCCCCATCTGCCCGATCGACTACGGCTGGATCCTCGCGCAAAGCCCCGAACCCGCCTTGCAGGCGTTGGCCGCGCATTTCACTGCCCTGCACGACAGCGCCCAACCGCTGGCCGACGCCCTGCCCTTGCAGGCTGAACTGGCGCGCCTGGTAAAGGACGGCGCCGACCTCGACGCGGCCCTGCTCGCTTTCGATAGCCGCAGCGAGGCCGGTTTCAAGCGCCTGCACCTGCTGCTCGAACGCCAGACCTACCGCCTGGCCAGCTGGCGCACCGCCGCCGACGACATCAACTGGCGGCGCTTCTTCGATATCAACGAGCTGGGCGGCCTGCGGGTCGAGCGCGCCGTGGTATTCGAAGCCACCCACGCCAAGCTGTTCGAACTGATCGAACGCGGCCTGGTGGACGGCCTGCGCATCGACCATATCGACGGCCTGGCCGACCCACGCGGCTATTGCCGCAAACTGCGCCGAAGGGTCGATGGCCTGCTGGCCCGGCGGCCCTTGCATGCGGCGCTGGAGCACTTCCCGATCTACGTGGAGAAGATTCTCGGGGCCAACGAACACCTGCACCGCGACTGGCTCACCGACGGCACCACCGGCTACGAGTTCATGAACCAGGTCTCGCTGCTGCAACACGACCCGGCGGGCGAAGCGCCGTTGACCGAGCTCTGGGCCAACGTCAGCGAACGCCCGGACTTCACCGAGGAGGTGCGCCTGGCCCGCCACCTGGTGCTCAACGCCAGCCTGGCCGGTGACTGCGAATCGGTGGCCCAGGCGTTGCTGCAAGTGGCTCGCGACGACCTGATGACCCGTGACCTGACCCTTGGCGCCATCCGCCGGGCCTTGCAGGCGCTGGTCGCGCATTACCCGGTGTACCGCACCTACTTCAACGCCTGCGGCCGCCCAGCCGAGGACGAAGCGTTCTTCCAGCAGGCCTTGGCCGCTGCCCGCCAGGACCTTGGCGAGGCGGACTGGCCACTGCTCGAACAGCTCGAACGATGGCTGGGTGGCCAGCCTTGGCGTGGCCTACCACCGGGCCGGCCGCGCAAGCACCTGCGCCATGCCTGCGTGCGGTTCCAGCAACTGACCGCACCCAGCGCCGCCAAGGCAGTGGAAGACACCGCCTTCTACCGCAGTGCGCGGCTGCTGTCGCGTAACGACGTGGGCTTCGAGGCCGAGCGCTTCAGCGCGGGCCCAGCGTATTTCCATAACGAGGCACAGCGGCGCCTGCGCGACTTCCCCGACAGCCTGCTGGCCACCGCTACCCACGACCATAAACGCGGCGAAGACACCCGCGCCCGCTTGGCGGTGCTCAGCGAACGCGGGCCGTGGCTGGCCAGCCGCGTGGAGCATTGGCGCGAGCTGGCGGCGCCCCTGCGGGCGCAACTGGACGATGGCCTGGCACCCAGCCCCGGTGATGAGCTGATGCTGCTGCAGACGCTGCTGGGCAGTTGGCCGCTGAGCCTTGAGCCACACGATGACGGCGCACTGCGCCAGTACGCCGAGCGCCTGCGGCAATGGCAGCAGAAGGCCCTGCGCGAAGCCAAGTTGCGCAGCAGCTGGAGCGCCCCGAACGACGCCTACGAGGCCGCCTGCGCACGCTACATCGATGGCCTGCTGCTCGATGGCGAAAACCAGCAGTTGCGCAAGTCGCTGGCCGATGCCGCCCAGCTCATCGCCTGCCCAGGCGCGCTCAACGGCCTGGTCCAGGCGCTGTTGCGCATGACCGTGCCCGGCGTGCCCGACCTGTACCAGGGCAATGAATACTGGGACTTCAGCCTGGTCGACCCGGACAACCGCCGCCCAGTCGACTACGCCAGCAGGCGCCGCACCCTGGACGACGCCACGCCGGTCGCCGAACTGCTGGCGCACTGGCGCGATGGCCGCATCAAGCAAGCGCTGGTGGCGCGGGTGCTGGACTGTCGCCAGGCGCATGCCGAACTGTTTCGCCGTGGCGCCTACCTGCCGCTGACCGTGCAGGGCCGGCATGCCGACAAAGTGCTGGCTTTCGCCCGCCTGGGTGACGACGAGCGCGCCATCGTGATTGCGCCGCGCCTGGCCAGTGGCCTGCTCGGTAGCGCCCCTACACCGTTGATCCCGGCCCATAACTGGGACGACACCCGGCTGATACTGCCGTTTGCCTTGTCGTCTGCCAACTCGACGGGACTTTTCCCCTGTGCTGCGGTCAGCCTTTCAAAGGAGCTGCCGTTGAGCGCCGTACTGTCGGAATTTCCAGTCAATGTGTTGATACAACAATCTTGAGCATCAGGAGCGTCATGATGAGTGTCGATGAAAAACGTATTCGTGAATTTGCCTACCAGATCTGGGAATCGGAAGGTAAGCCGGTCGGTGAGGAGGAGCGCCACTGGGACATGGCGCGCAAGCTCGCCGAGGCTGAAGCGCTTGCGCCCAAGGCAGCACCACGCAAGAAAGCGCCGGCCAAGCCTAAGGTAGCAGCAGAGCCGGTTCAGAAACCTGCAGCGGTGAAGAAGCCTCGCGCGGTGAAGAAGCCGGCTGCTGGTTAAACCTGTACCGGCCTCTTCGCGGGGCAAGTCGGATCGCCCCGCGAAGAAGACGGCACAGACGCTGCACTGTTTCCCCCTTCACCACGGCCACACGAGGACCGCCATGAGCCCCCGCATCCCGAAGAAAACCCGGTCAGTCGCCCCATCGCGCATTCGCGAAGGTATGCCCTTCCCCCTCGGCGCCACCTGGGACGGGCTTGGGGTCAACTTCGCCCTGTTCTCGGCCAATGCCACCAAGGTTGAGCTGTGCCTGTTCGACTCCAGCGGCGAACAGGAAATCGAACGCATCGAACTGCCCGAGTACACCGACGAGATCTACCACGGCTACCTGCCCGACGCGCACCCGGGCCTGGTCTACGGGTACCGCGTCTACGGCCCTTACGAGCCCGAGAACGGCCACCGCTTCAACTCCAACAAACTGCTGATCGACCCCTACGCCAAGCAACTGGTCGGCAGCCTGAAATGGTCCGAGGCCCTGTTCGGCTACACCATCGGCCACCCCGACGGCGACCTGTCGTTCGATGAGCGTGACAGCGCGCCATTCGTGCCCAAATGCAAGGTTATCGACCCGGCCTTCACCTGGGGCCGCGATCAGCGCGTGCAGATACCGTGGGAGCGCACCATCCTCTACGAAGCCCATACCCGCGGCATCAGCATGCGCCACCCGGCGGTGCCCGAAGCGCTGCGCGGGACCTTCGCCGGCCTTGCCAATGACGAGTTGCTCAAGCACATCAAGGACCTGGGCGTTTCCAGCATCGAACTGCTGCCGATCCACGCCTTCGTCAACGACCAGCACCTGCTGGACAAGGGCCTCAACAATTACTGGGGCTACAACAGCATTGCCTTTTTCGCCCCCCACCCCCGCTACCTGGCCAGCGGCAAGATCGCCGAATTCAAGGAGATGGTTGCGCACCTGCATGACGCCGGCCTGGAGGTGATTCTGGATGTGGTCTACAACCACACTGCCGAAGGCAACGAGCGTGGCCCGACGCTGTCCATGCGCGGCATCGACAACGCCTCCTACTACCGCCTGATGCCCGATGACAAGCGTTACTACATCAACGATTCGGGCACCGGCAATACCCTGGACCTGAGCCACCCTTGCGTGCTGCAACTGGTCACCGACTCACTGCGTTACTGGGCCGGTGAGATGCACGTGGATGGCTTCCGCTTCGACCTGGCGACCATCCTTGGCCGTTACCATGACGGCTACAGCGAACGCCACGGGTTCCTCGTCGCCTGCCGCCAGGACCCGATGCTGAGCCAGGTCAAGCTGATTGCCGAACCTTGGGACTGCGGCCCCGGTGGCTACCAGGTGGGCAACTTCGCGCCCGGCTGGGCCGAGTGGAACGACCGCTTCCGCGATACCGTGCGGGCGTTCTGGAAAGGTGACGAAGGCCAGCTGGCCGACTTCGCTTCGCGCATGACCGCGTCGGGCGACATGTTCAACAACCGCGGCCGGCGCCCCTATGCCTCGGTCAATTTTGTCACCGCCCACGATGGTTTCACCTTGCGCGACCTGGTGTCGTACAACAACAAGCACAACGAGGACAACGACGAGAACAACCAGGACGGCACCGACAACAACCTGTCGTGGAACTGTGGCGCCGAAGGCCCCACCGACGACCCGGAAATCAATGCCCTGCGCATGCGCCAGATGCGTAACTACTTCGCCACCCTGTTGTTTGCCCAAGGCACGCCGATGATCGTCGCCGGCGACGAGTTCAGCCGCACTCAGCACGGCAACAACAACGCCTATTGCCAGGACAGCGAGATCGGTTGGGTCAACTGGGACCTGGACGACGAGGGCGCCGCGCTGCTGGCCTTCGTCAAGCGCCTGACCCGCCTGCGCCTGGCCTACCCGGTGCTGCGCCGCTCACGCTTTCTGGTGGGCGACTACAACGAGGCGATCGGGGTCAAGGATGTCACCTGGTTGGCGCCGGATGGCAGCGAGATGAGCGTCGAGCAATGGGAAGACCCCCATGGCCGGTGCCTGGGCATGTTGATCGACGGGCGTGCCCAGGTCAGCGGCATCGCCCGGCCAGGCGCCGAGGCGACGGTGCTGCTGATCGTCAATGCCCATCATGACGTGGTGCCGTTCCAGTTGCCGACCGTGCCTGACGGTGATTACTGGAGCTGCCTGGTGGATACCGACCGGCCAGAGTTGCGCAAGGGGCAGCACTTGGCGTTCGAGAGCACGTTCGAGGTGAAGGGGCGCTCAATGCTATTGATGGTGTTGCAACGCGAGGAAGAGTGAACCCGAAGGGCCCTGACCGGTCCCTTGTAGGAGCGGCCTTGCGTCGCGAAAGGGCTGCGCAGCGGCCCCTGGATTTCAGCTTCGCCGCAGAGATTGCTGGGGCCGCTGCGCGACCCTTTCGCGACGCAAGGCCGCTCCTACAAAGGCCGAGCGTGACGTTTTAACAGAGGAGCCACTGTGAACCTCGAAGCCGGCAGTGCAGGTTTCGCCACCGTCAACCAGGCCCCGGCCGTGCATCGGCTGCGGGTACTCACGGTCAACACCCACAAGGGGTTTACCGCCTTCAACCGGCGCTTCATCCTGCCGGAACTGCGCGAGGCGGTGCGCAGTACCCAGGCCGACATCGTCTTCCTCCAGGAAGTGCTGGGCAGCCACGACCGCCACGCTGCGCGCTACCCCGGTTGGCCGCAAACCTCCCAGTACGAATTTCTCGCCGACAGCATGTGGAGCGACTTCGCCTACGGCCGCAACGCGGTCTACCCCGACGGCCACCATGGCAACGCCCTGCTGTCGAAGTACCCGATCATCGAGCACCGCAACCTCGACATCTCGATCACCGGCCCCGAACGCCGTGGCCTGTTGCATTGCATCCTCGATGTGCCCGGCCCACACCAGGTGCATGCCATCTGCGTGCACTTGTCGCTATTGGAAAGCCACCGCCAGCAACAGTTGCAGCTGCTGCGCAGGTTGCTCGAATCACTGCCGGAAGGCGCCCCGGTGATCATCGCCGGCGACTTCAACGACTGGAAGCTGCGCGGCAATCGCACCTTGGGCCTGCGCAACGACTTGCACGAAGCGTTCGAGCGCCACCACGGGCACTTGGCGCGCACCTACCCCGCGCGCATGCCGCTGCTGCGCCTGGACCGTATCTACCTGCGCAACGCCGAAAGCCATGCACCTCGGATTCTGGGGCACAAACCTTGGACGCACCTCTCCGACCATCTGCCGCTGGCCGTCGAGGTCAAGCTGTAGCAATCATTCTTCATAGCCAAGCAGCGGTAAATAGCGAACTTCGATATCCCCGAGTATTTCACTCAACAAATCAGCTACTTGTACCGAATCACAGGCTATGAACAGATCCTTCACGCTTTCTTGACGCAAGCCCAGACCTCTCCTTAGCTGAACAGTATCTAGTCGTAAAGATCTCGCGCCGGGCCTCTAGCTCGCGCCTTCGTGCGCGTTTGCGAAAGCAGGCGTGCTGGTTTGGGTCGCCCCCTGTTTTTGCCGTACAGCTCGTGACAACAGGCCAGGTCCTTGGGCTGTACCACAAAAACTACGGAGATCCGCCATGAAAAGAACCTCGAATCCCTTGCGCTTCGACAGCATTTTCTGCGCGGTTTCCACGTCGCTGCTTCTGGCAACCCCGGTGGAAACTTTCGCATTCGACTTGCAGGACGACCCGACCTCCCCCCGTTTTCTGCAACAAGCGGCGGTCCCGCAGCTATCGCTCGACCCGGTCAGCGCCAGCGGGTTGAACATCGGTACCCTCAACGCATTCTCGGAAAAGATGTCCGAGCGCCACGACCAGGGAGTAGCCGACCTGGTCGCCAGCCAGTGGTCGCAATTCTTCCCTGGTGCCCCGCGCACCGGTGCACAGCCGCCCGACCAGTTAGAGGCCCCCAGCCAGCAACTGATGATCGGCCCGGACCTGTTCATGCGTGAAACCACGGCGGGCAATGTGCACCGCGCGGGCATCTTCGTTGGCCACAACAACCTGCAGAGCAGCTTCAATGGCATTCGCCCGCTGCTGGGCGACAAGCAGCGCAATGCCGTGAACCTGAGTGGCGAAAGCCTGGGCGTGTACTGGAGCATGACCCATGAACGGGGCTGGCACCTGGATGCCGTGGCCATGGGCTCGCGTATCGATATCAATGGCCGTGGCGAGAGCGGCCAGCGCCTGGACGACAGCGGCCATGCCATGACCTTCTCGCTGGAAGGTGGCTACCCGATCGGCCTGGGCGGGGGTTGGGTGATCGAGCCGCAGGCACAGTTGATCAACCAGCAGTTTTTCCCCGGCAGCCGCGTGCAGGAGGAGACGCTGCAGGCATTCGACAGCCAGCCCAGCTGGAGCGGCCGGGTCGGTGCCAAGTTGTCCGGGCGCTACGAGGTGCGTGGCATGCCGATCGAACCCTACGTGCGGACCAACGTCTGGTATGACTTCAGCAATGCCGACGAGGTGAAGCTGGACCAGGTCGACAAAATTTCCAGCTCGCGGTATTCGACCACAGTGGAATTGGGGTTGGGGCTGGTAGCCCGGGTGACGCCGAATGTGGCGTTGTTTGTGAGTGCCGACTACAGCAGCGATGTGGATGACAATGACCTGAATGGGTTGATCGGCAGCCTTGGGGTGCGGATGCGCTGGTAGCCGGTAACCCCGGTTTGTGTGTAGGAGCGGCCTTGCGTCGCGAACGGGGTGCGTAGCAGCCCCTGGATTTCAGCTTCGCCGCAGAGCTGAATTTCAGCTTCGCCGCAGAGATTGCTGGGGCCGCTGCGCAGCCCTTTCGCGACGCAAGGCCGCTCCTACAACGCAACCGAGTTGGCCGATCGATCAGGCCGGTTTGAGGATCAATACGCCCAGCGGCGGCAGGTTCAGCGCCAGCGACAATGGCTGCCCATGGCTGGATACCTGGTCACTTTCCACGGCCCCCAGGTTGCCTACATTAGACCCTGCATACAATTCGGCATCGCTGTTCAGCAGTTCTTCCCAGCGCTCGCCAAACGGCACGCCAATCCGGTACCCCTCGCGCGGCACCGGGGTGAAGTTGGCCACCACCAGCAACGGCTCGCCATTGCTGCTCCAGCGCAGCCAGGCATACACGCTGTTTTGCGCGTCGTCGCCGATCAGCCACTGGAAGCCCTGGGGCTGGCAATCCTGTTCGTGCAGCGCCGGCACCTCGCGGTACAGCCGGTTGAGGTCGCCGACCAAGCGCTGCACGCCCTTGTGCTCGGGGTACTGCAGCAGGTACCAGTCCAGCTCGCTGTCGTGGTTCCACTCGCGCCACTGGCCAAATTCGCAGCCCATGAACAACAGCTTCTTGCCCGGGTGCGCCCACATGAACGTCAGGTAGGCCCGCAGGTTGGCGAACTTCTGCCAGCGGTCGCCCGGCATCTTGTCGATCAGCGAATGCTTGCCATGCACCACTTCGTCGTGGGAAATCGGCAGGATGAAATGCTCGGAGTAGGCATAGATCAGCCCGAAGCTCATCTCGTTGTGGTGATAGGTGCGGTGCACCGGGTCGTTCTGGATGTAGTGCAAGGTGTCGTGCATCCAGCCCATGTTCCACTTGTAGGCAAAGCCCAGCCCGCCCTGCTGGATCGGCTGGCTGACGCCCGGCCAGGCGGTGGACTCTTCGGCGATGATCAACGCGCCAGGAGCCTCGTGCGCCGCCACGCCATTGAGGTGGCGGATGAAGTCGATGGCCTCCAGGTTCTCGCGCCCGCCATGGCGGTTGGGCACCCACTCGCCGGCCTTGCGCGAGTAGTCGCGGTAGAGCATCGATGCCACCGCGTCGACCCGCAGGCCGTCGATGTGGAACTGCTTGAGCCAGAGCAACGCCGAGGCCAGCATGAAGCCGCGCACTTCGTTACGCCCAAGGTTGTAGATCAGCGTGTTCCAGTCCTGGTGGTAACCCTCCAGCGGGTTCTCGTATTCGTACAAGGCGGTGCCGTCGAAACGCGCCAGGCCATGTTCGTCGGTGGGGAAATGCGCCGGCACCCAGTCGAGGATCACACCGATGCCGCCCTGGTGGCAGGCGTCGATGAAGGCGGCGAAATCTTCGGCACTGCCGTAGCGTGAGGTGGGCGCGAACATCGACAGGGGCTGGTAGCCCCACGAGCCGCCGAACGGGTGCTCCATGATCGGCATCAGTTCGATGTGGGTGAAGCCCAGCGCCTGCACATAGGGAACCAGACGCTCGGCCAGCTCGCGCCAGTTGTAGTAACGCGCGACTTCGCCCAGGTCATCCAGCTCGCATTGCCACGAGCCGACATGCAACTCATAGATCGACAGGGGCGCGCTGTAGGCGTGACGTTGCGCACGCTGCGCCATCCAGTCGTGGTCCTGCCAGGGGTGGCTGAGCGCGCTGGCCACCTTCGACGCCGTGCTCGGCGGCAGTTCGGTGGCACGGGCCAGCGGGTCGGCTTTCAAGGGCAACACACCGTCTTTGCCCAGCACCTCGAACTTGTAGGTTTCGCCAACGCCAAGGCGTGGCACAAACAGCTCCCAGACCCCTGCACTGTGACGCAGGCGCATGGGGTGACGGCGGCCGTCCCAGTTGTTGAAGTCACCCACCACCGACACCCGTCGGGCATTCGGTGCCCACACCGAGAAGCACACGCCGTCGACGCCGTCGGCCTGCATCGGCTGCGCACCGAAGCGCCCCGACAGGTCACGGTGGTTGCCCTCGGCGAACAGGTACAGGTCCATATCGCCCAACTGCGGGCCAAAGCTGTACGGGTCTTCGGTCACCTGCTCGCCGCCGGCCCAGGCAATGTGCAGCTGGTACGGCTGTGCCTCATCAAGGTGCGCGGTAAACAGCCCCGGCAGGCTGCCCTGGCGCATTTCGGCGAGTACGCGCCCATCGTCGCGCGCCAGTACGCGCACGTTCAGGGCAGTGGGCAAGAAGGCGCGCACGAACTGCCCACCCGCGCCATCGCCATGGGGGCCAAGTACCGCAAATGGATCGGCGTGCTCGGCGCGGGCCAGGGCGTCGAGGTCCCGTTGCCGAAGACCGCCGTTTTCACGCGTGGTTGCATTCATCTATGACTCTCCCCAGGTACTGATCAGTCCATGCAAGCCATGCAAAGGCACGGCCAGCCAATTCGGTCGATTTTCAGCTTCGTATGTGATTTCGTACGCGGCTTTTTCCAGGCAGAACAATTCCAGCGCGGCACGCTCGCCTTCCGCCTGTTGCCAGGCGTGGGGCATGGCAGCGGTGGCCAGGCCATAGGCTTCGACAAAGGCATGCCGCGACTGGTGCAGGTACTGCCTGGCCACCCGTTGCCGCGCCTTGCGCGCAGGGTCGGAAAGGTCCACGGCAGAGGCGCTGCGCAGAATCATCGCAGCAGCATAGTCGAAGGATCGCAGCACGCCGCTGACATCTTTGTAGGGGCTGTGCCGGGCCCGGCGCTCTTCCACGGGGCGGGACGGCTCACCCTCGAAATCGATCAGGTAGGCATCGCCCTGCACCACCAGCACCTGGCCCAGGTGCAGATCGCCGTGCACCCGCATCAGCAAGCCGCCCTGGGCTTGGTGCGCGAGGTTATCGATGTGCTGGGCAAGGCCGTCGCGCTGTTGCTGCAGGTCATCTACCAGCGCCTGGCTGTCACTGTCGAGGCTGTCGCGGTGCTGGGCCAGCAGGTCGAGGGCGTGGGTCAGTTCGGCACTGATCTGGCTGCTCCAGCGTTCGCTGTCCCGGGCATCGCTTGGGCGCGGCTGGAAGGCGGTGTCTTCGGTCGGTGCCGCCAGCAACAGGTGCATTTCGCCCAGGCGCTGGCCGAGCAAGGCGGCGAAGCCGTCGAGTTCGGCCAGCGCATCGGTGTGGGCTTCGCTGGCCGCGCTGGACGGCTCCATTTCGTCGCGGATGGCCCGTTCCAGGGTGTTCTGGGTCCAGGCCCAGGCATCGCCCTGGTTGCTCAGGTAGCCCTGGGCAATCATCAGCAGGTGCGGGGTGGCGTGCTCGTCCACGCGGCTGACCCACGCCAGCAGCGGCGAAATATTGGTAAAGCCCGCCGCGGTCAGGTAGGCGCTCATCTCAAGCTCGGGGTGAATGCCCGGGTTGACCCGGCGGATCAACTTGAGCACCACCCGGTCAGCGACCACCACCGAGCTGTTGGACTGCTCGGCACTCAAGTAGCGCACCGGGCTGTCTTCGCCAAGCCCCAGCCCGGCCAGTTGATCGGTGCACTCGAAGCGCAGCTCGCCCAGGCCATTGCCGCACGGCAGCCGGTGGCGCTCCTGGCAGGCACGTAGCACGGCGCGGATAAACGGCTCGAGGACGAACGCGTCGGTGATCAGGCCGACCTGGCGGCCACGGCGCACCCGCGACAGCGCCAGCTGCTGGGGCAAGGCGCTCTTGATCTGCTCTTCGGGCAACAGGCCGAAGGGCAGTTGGTAGTGGTTGGCCACACCGTCGCTGAGCACCTCCAGCTCGCTGAGCAGCACCGGTGTGGTCGCGGTGCCGAAGCGCACGCCATAGCGCAGGCGAACCTGGTCGAGCGGCCCTTCCTTGCCGGCGAACCAGCGCCGTTTAGGCAGGTACTGCGGCAGTATCGAGCCTTCGAGTATTTCGCTGGAAGGCGCTTCGAGCAACTCTTCCAGGCGCTTGCGCAGCACCAGTGTGGTCAATTCGGGTAACCCCTCGGTAGCCTGGATGTGCCAGCTGGGCATGCGGTCGTGCGAGGCCAGCAGGAACCAGTAGAACGCATACGGCGGTAACGTGAGCAGAAAAGGCAACTGGCCGATCGGTGGGAAGGCGCTGCCACCGAGCATTTCCACCGGCACTTTATCGGCGTATTGCGACAGCTCCAGTTCAGCGGCCTGTGCGGCACGGGACACGTTGGCCACACACAGGATCACCTCGCTGTTGCCGTCCTGGTCGACGTACTCGCGCAGGTAAGCGAGGATGCGCCGGTTGCTCGGTGTGAGCATGCGAATGCTGCCCCGGCCAAAGGCCTTCTGCTGGTTGCGCACCGCCAGCAGGCGGCGGTTCCAGTTGAGCAGCGAATGCGGGTCGTGGGCCTGGGCTTCGACGTTGACCGTCTGGTAGCCGTACAGCGGGTCCATGATCGGCGGCAGCACCAGGCGCTGCGGGTCGGCGCGGGAGAACCCGCCGTTGCGGTCCGGCGACCATTGCATGGGGGTGCGCACGCCATCGCGGTCGCCCAGGTAGATGTTATCGCCCATGCCCAGCTCATCGCCGTAGTACAGGGTCGGTGTGCCGGGCATCGACAGCAGCAGGCTGGTCAGCAGTTCGATGCGCCGGCGGTCGCGTTGCAGCAAAGGCGCCAACCTGCGGCGGATGCCGAGGTTGATACGCGCGCGGCGGTCTTCGGCGTAGTAGTTCCACAGGTAGTCGCGCTCGCGGTCGGTGACCATCTCCAGGGTCAGCTCATCGTGGTTGCGCAGGAAGATCGCCCACTGGCAGTGGGCGGGGATCTCTGGGGTCTGGCGCAGGATGTCGGTGATCGGGAAGCGGTCCTCCATCGCCAGGGCCATGTACATGCGCGGCATCAGCGGGAAGTGGAAGGCCATGTGGCACTCGTCGCCGTCGCCCTCGCCAAAGTACGGGCGGGTGTCTTCGGGCCACTGGTTGGCTTCGGCCAGGAGCATGCGGTCCGGGTAGTTGGCGTCGATCTCGGCGCGGATGGCTTTGAGCACCCGGTGGGTCTCGGGGAGGTTTTCGTTGTTGGTGCCGTCGCGCTCGATCAGGTAGGGGATGGCGTCCAGGCGCAGGCCGTCGACGCCCAGGTCGAGCCAGAAGCGCATCACCCCGATCACGGCCTTGAGCACCTGCGGGTTGTCGAAGTTGAGGTCGGGCTGGTGCGAGTAGAAGCGGTGCCAGAAGTATTGGCCGGCGACCGGGTCCCAGGTCCAATTGGACTTTTCGGTGTCGAGGAAGATGATGCGTGTGCCGTCATACTTCTGGTCGTCATCCGACCACACGTAGAAGTCGCGCGCCTTGCTGCCGCGCTTGGCCAGGCGGGCGCGCTGGAACCACGGGTGCTGGTCGGAGGTATGGTTGATGACCAGTTCGGTGATCACCCGCAGGCCGCGCTTGTGCGCCTCGGCAATGAAGCGCCGGGCGTCGGCCATGCTGCCGTAGTCGGGGTGCACGGCCTTGTACTCGGCGATGTCGTAGCCGTCGTCGCGCCGTGGCGAGGGGTAGAACGGCAGCAGCCAGAGGGTGTTGACGCCCAGTTCGGCGATGTAGTCGAGCTTGCTGATCAGCCCGGCGAAATCGCCAATGCCGTCGTTGTTGGCGTCGAAGAACGACTTGATGTGCAGCTGGTAGATCACCGCGTCCTTGTACCACAGCGGGTCGTCGATGAAGGCTGCCGGGCGGGAACGCTTGGCCATGGGTGACTCCTTTCAATTGCGGGTTCAGCACCGCCCCTGAGGGACTAACGGGCCTTTTCTATGCGCCAGATACCAAACGGCTGATGCCAGGGTTCGATACGCATCCACTGGGTCTTGCCGTGCCAGGTCCAGCGGTGGCCGTTCATCAAGTCTTCACCCAACGTGTCGGCATTGTCGTCCAGCCCCAACTCCCACAGCGGCAACTCGAAGCTGGCTTCCTGGGCGTTGTGCGGGTCCAGGCTGATGGCCACCAGGATGAAGTTGTCGCGCTCGGGCGTGCGCTTGGCGAAGTACAGGATGTTGTCGTTCCAGCAATTGAAGAACGCCACCCCCAGGTGCGTCTGCAGGGCGCGGTTCTGCCGGCGAATTCGGTTGAGCTGGGCGATCTCGGCAATGATGTTGCCGGGTTGGGTGAAATCACGCGGGCGGATTTCGTACTTCTCCGAATCGAGGTATTCCTCCTTGCCGGGCAGCGGTGTGGCTTCGCACAGCTCGAAGCCCGAATACATGCCCCACAACCCCGACCCCATGGTGGCGAGGGCCGCGCGAATGAGAAAACCGGCACGCCCTGAGGTGTGCAGGAAAAACGGGTTGATGTCGGGTGTGTTGACGAAGAAGTTGGGCCGGTAGCACAGGCTCCACGGTGGCTGGTTGAGCTGTTCGTAGAACTCGCGCAATTCCTGCTTGGTGTTGCGCCAGGTGAAATAGGTGTAGCTCTGCGCGTAGCCGACCTTACCCAGGCGCGCCATCATTGCAGGCTTGGTGAAGGCTTCGGCGAGAAAGATCACGTCCGGGTGCTGGCTGCGCACATTGGCGATCAGCCATTGCCAGAATGGCAACGGCTTGGTGTGCGGGTTGTCGACGCGGAAGGTCTTGACGCCCTCCTCGACCCAGCCGACCACCACATCGCGCAGCGCCAGCCACAGCGAAGGCACGGCGTCGGGGGCGTAGAAGTCGACGTTGACGATGTCCTGGTACTTCTTCGGCGGGTTTTCCGCATAGCGGATGGTGCCGTCGGGGCGCCAGCTGAACCAACCAGGGTGCTGTTTGAGCCACGGGTGGTCCTGGGAGCACTGGATGGCGAAATCCAGGGCGATTTCCAGGCCATGCTCGGCAGCGGCGGCTACCAGGCGGCGGAAGTCTTCACGGGTGCCCAATTCAGGATGAATGGCATCGTGCCCGCCTTCGTCGCTGCCGATGGCGTATGGGCTGCCCGGGTCGCTGGGCGCTGCCTGCAAGGCATTGTTGCGGCCCTTGCGGTGCTGCTTGCCAATCGGATGAATGGGTGGGAAATACAGCACGTCAAAGCCCATGTCGCGGATCATCGGCAGGCGTTCGTGCACGTCATTGAAGGTGCCGTGGCGCTCGGGGCTGTCGGTGATCGAACGCGGAAACAGCTCGTACCAACTGGCGAATTGCGCGGCGGGGCGGTCGACGTCGAGGGGGAAGTCACTGCTGCGGGTCAAGTAGCTGCGGTGCTCGGCCTCGCTCATCAGGCGCGCGGTGCTCTCGCTCAGAAACACCGCCACTTGGTCATCGGCGCTCAACCCAGGCAAGCGCTGCTGCACGGCTTGCAGTTCGTCACGCAACGCGCCTTGGCTCAGCTCGATGCCTTTGCCCAGCATCAACCTGCCTTCTTCCAGCTCCAGCTTCACCTCCACCCCGGCGTGGTACTTTTTCTCCAGGTCGTGGCAGTAGGTGGCGAACGGGTCGATCCAGGCTTCGATGCTGAACAGGTGCGGGCCGAGCTCGGTCGGGGTGAACTCGGCCAGCCACAGGTCATTGCCCGGCGACTGCATCGGCACGCAGTGCCAGCGCCGGCTGTTCGCCTGGCGCCAATTGAGCATCACGGCCAGGCGGTCGTGGCCGTCGCTGTAGACCTTGCTGCTGACTGCGACCGCCTGGCCGCTGATGGCCTTGACGGCGAACGTACCACCGTCGAGCGCGGGTTGCGTGCCTTCGATCACGATGCGCGGCGCCAGCAACGCCTGGGACAGGCTGATGGCCTGCTCCGGGTGATCATTCGCCGCAGGCACGCTCTGGAAGGGCTCGTTTCGTGACATCGGACCTTGCTCCCTTGGGCTGGTGGCGGTAAGGGTTCAGAGCCGAGCGCGGGCGTGGGGGTTCAAAAAAAATTGAGCGAATGGCAGCCCCTGACAGTCAGAGCCTGCAGCACCTCTTCATTCACCCACGCGAGGTCAGGCCATGAACATTCCCATTCCACCGGAGACACCCGATCCCAACATCGACGACCCCAGCTTGCCGCCGCCCGTACCGGAAGAAGACCCGGACGAGCTGCCGATCAAGCCGACGGTACCGCCGACAGTGGGCGACCCGCCGAGCCAGGAGCCACCGGTGAAGGCTTAAGGATAGAGGCTTTTACAGTGGCCGCACTGGCCTCTTCGCGGGCTTACCCGCGAAGAGGCCGGCAGCGCAAACCTGTCAACCCGCAGAGACCGCCGGAATTTCCGCCGAGCTGATTTCGCGCATCCGAAACTTCTGCACCTTGCCCGTCACCGTCATCGGGAACTCGTCGACAAAGCGAAAATGCCGCGGCACCTTGTAATGCGCGATACGTGCCTTGCACCAGCCGTGCAGCTCATCAACCGTAGCGCTATGCCCCGGATGCAGTTTGATCCAGGCCACCACCTCTTCGCCATATTTGCTGCACGGAATGCCGATCACCTGCGCATCGGCCACCGCCGGGTGGGTATAGAAGAACTCCTCCAGCTCGCGTGGATAGATGTTCTCGCCACCGCGGATGATCATGTCCTTGTTGCGCCCGACGATGCGCACATGGCCCTCTTCGTCCATCACCGCCAGGTCGCCCGAGTGCATCCACCCCGCGGGGTCGATGGCATCTGCCGTGGCCTGCGGATTGTCCCAGTATCCCAGCATCACGCTGTAGCCACGGGTGCACAATTCGCCGATTTCGCCCCTGGGTACGATGCAGCCGTCGGCATCCACCAGCTTGTTCTCCAGCTGCGGCTGGGTGCGGCCGACCGTGGTCACGCGCAGTTCAAGCGCGTCATCCGGGCCGGTCTGCAGTGATACCGGGCTGGTCTCGGTCATGCCGTAGGCGATCTGCACCTGGGCCATGTGCATCTGGTCGATGACCCGGCGCATCACCTCGATCGGGCAGGTGGCGCCGGCCATGATGCCGCTGCGCAGGGTCGAGAGGTCCATGCCCTGGCGGGCCGGGTGGTCGAGCATGGCGATGAACATGGTGGGCACGCCGTAGAGGATGCTGGCGCGCTCTTCGGCAACCGCTCGCAGGGTCAGCTCGGCATCGAAGGCGTCATTGGGGTAGACCATCGTGCTGCCATGGGTAATGCAACCGAGGTTGGCCATGACCATGCCGAAGCAGTGGTACAACGGCACCGGGATCACCATGCGGTCGTCGCTGGTCAGGCCCAGGCTCTCGCCGACCATGAAACCGTTGTTGAGGATGTTGTAGTGGCTGAGCGTCGCCCCCTTGGGTGCGCCAGTGGTACCGGAGGTGTACTGGATGTTCACCGGCTGGTCGAACTGCAGGCTCTGCTGGCGGGCCTGGTAGGCTTCGGCAGGCGTCTGCCCTGCCCGCTCTGCCAGCGCAGGCCAGGGCAGAAAGCCCTGCGGCGGGTTGCAGGCCAGGCTGATCACCCCGTGCAGATCGGGCAAGCGTTCGCTGGCCAGCTCACCGGGGGCCGCTGCAGCCAGTTCCGGTACCAGCTCCTGGACCATGGCGTGGTAATCGGACGTCTTGAAGGTATCGGCGCACACCAGCCAGCGGCAGCCAGACTGCCGCAGCACGTATTCCAGCTCACCCACGCGGTAGGCCGGGTTGATGTTGACCAGAATCGCGCCGACCTTGGCGCTGGCCAGTTGCAGGATGCACCACTGGGCGCAGTTGGGCGCCCAGATGCCGACCCGGTCGGCGGTGCCCACGCCCAGGGCCATCAAGGCGCGGGCGTGTACATCGACCTGTTCGGCCAACTGCCCCCAGGTGTACCGCAGGCCCTGATGGCGCACCACCAACGCTTCGCGGTCGGGGTAACGGGCCACAGTGGCGTCGAAGGCCTGGCCGATGGTCAGGGTCAGCAAGGGCCGGTCCTGGCGACCGCGGGTATAGCTCGGTTGACTCATGGGTGTCCCTTCTTGTGGTTGTTCTGGGCACGATTGGAGCAAGCGGGAGATACTCTGGCGCAGATTTACGTTTACGTAAAGGTGATGCTGAGATTGACAGTAATAGAAGGCAGGTTTACGTTAACGTAAAGGTGAAAAAGACACTGTGCTTTCCCTATTTCAAGAACAAGAAGGTGCCCCCATGCATTACCCCTCCCTGAACTTCGCCCTGGGCGAGACCATCGACATGCTCCGCGACCAGGTGCGCAGCTTCGTCGCCGCCGAACTGGCGCCGCGTGCCGCGCAAATCGACCACGACAACCTGTTCCCTGCCGACATGTGGCGCAAATTCGGTGACATGGGCCTGCTGGGCATCACCGTATCGGAAGAATACGGCGGCGCTGGCCTGGGCTACCTGGCCCATGTGGTGTCGATGGAAGAAATCAGCCGGGGCTCGGCCTCGGTGGCACTGTCCTACGGCGCGCACTCCAACCTCTGCGTCAACCAGATCAACCGCAACGGCACCCATGAGCAAAAGCTCAAGTACCTGCCCAAGCTGATCAGCGGCGAACACATCGGCGCGTTGGCCATGAGCGAGCCCAACGCCGGCTCCGACGTGGTCTCGATGAAGCTGCGCGCCGAAAAACGCGGCGACCGCTACGTGCTCAACGGCAGCAAGACCTGGATCACCAATGGCCCCGACGCCAACACCTACGTGATCTACGCCAAGACCGACCTGGACAAGGGCGCACACGGCATCACTGCGTTCATCGTCGAACGTGACTGGAACGGCTTCAGCCGCAGCAACAAGTTCGACAAGCTGGGCATGCGCGGCTCCAACACCTGCGAGCTGTTCTTCGATGACGTCGAGGTGCCCGAAGAGAACATCCTCGGCCAGCTCAACGGCGGCGTACGCGTACTGATGAGCGGCCTGGACTACGAGCGCGTGGTGCTCTCCGGCGGCCCGACTGGCATCATGCAAAGCTGCATGGACCTGGTAGTGCCCTACATCCACGACCGCAAGCAATTTGGCCAGAGCATCGGCGAGTTCCAGCTGATCCAGGGCAAGATCGCCGACATGTACACCCAGCTCAACGCCAGCCGCGCCTACCTGTACGCCGTGGCCCAGGCCTGCGACCGTGGCGAGACCACCCGCAAGGACGCTGCCGGGGTCATCCTCTATACCGCCGAACGCGCCACGCAAATGGCCCTGGAGGCTATCCAGATTCTCGGCGGCAACGGCTACATCAACGAGTTCCCGGCCGGGCGCCTGCTGCGCGACGCGAAACTCTACGAGATCGGCGCCGGCACCAGCGAAATCCGCCGGATGCTGATCGGCCGCGAACTGTTCAACGAAACCCGCTGAGCACAAGGGACGGGCGCACATGGCTACCTTGCACACCCAGATCAACCCGCGTTCGGCGGAGTTCGCCGGCAACAGCGCGGCCATGCTCGAACAGGTCCAGGCCCTGCGTGGCCTGCTTGCCCACATCGCCCAGGGCGGCGGCCCCAAGGCCCAGGAGCGGCATACCTCGCGCGGCAAACTGCTACCGCGCGAGCGTATCGACCGCCTGCTGGACGCAGGCTCACCCTTCCTCGAAATCGGCCAGTTGGCCGCCCATGAGGTGTATGGCGAAGACGTGCCCGCTGCGGGCGTGATTGCCGGCATCGGCCGAGTCGAAGGCGTGGAGTGCATGATCGTGGCCAACGACGCCACGGTCAAAGGCGGCTCCTACTACCCGCTGACGGTCAAGAAACACCTACGCGCGCAAACCATCGCCCTGCAGAACCGCCTGCCGTGCATCTACCTGGTCGATTCCGGTGGCGCCAACCTGCCGCGTCAGGACGAAGTGTTCCCTGACCGCGAGCACTTCGGGCGGATCTTCTTCAACCAGGCCAACATGAGCGCGCTGGGCATCCCGCAGATCGCCGTGGTGATGGGCTCGTGTACCGCCGGCGGGGCCTATGTGCCGGCCATGGCCGACGAAGCGATCATGGTCCGCCAGCAGGCCACCATCTTCCTGGCCGGCCCGCCGCTGGTGAAGGCCGCCACCGGTGAGGTGGTGAGCGCCGAAGACCTCGGCGGCGCCGATGTGCACTGCCGCATCAGCGGCGTGGCCGACCATTACGCCGACAATGACGAACACGCCTTGGCCCTGGCCCGGCGCAGCGTGGCCAACCTCAACTGGCACAAGCTGGGCACCTTGCAGCGCCAGGCGCCGATCGCCCCGCTGTATCCTGCCGATGAGCTGTACGGCGTGGTACCGGCAGACGCCAAGCAGCCGTTCGACGTGCGCGAGGTCATTGCCCGCCTGGTCGATGGCTCGGTGTTCGATGAGTTCAAGGCACTGTTCGGCACCACCCTGGTGTGTGGCTTCGCCCACCTGCACGGCTACCCGATAGCGATCCTGGCCAACAACGGCATTCTGTTCGCCGAGGCCGCGCAAAAGGGCGCGCACTTCATCGAACTGGCCTGCCAGCGCGGCATCCCGCTGCTGTTCCTGCAGAACATCACCGGCTTCATGGTCGGCAAGAAGTACGAGGAAGGCGGCATCGCCAAGCATGGCGCCAAGCTGGTGACCGCAGTGGCCTGCGCCCAGGTACCGAAGTTCACGGTAATCATCGGCGGCAGCTTCGGCGCCGGCAACTATGGCATGTGCGGCCGCGCCTACGACCCACGCATGCTGTGGATGTGGCCTAACGCACGCATCGGCGTGATGGGCGCCGAGCAGGCCGCAGGCGTGCTAGCCCAGGTCAAACGCGAACAAAGCGAGCGCAGCGGCCAGCCCTTCAGCGCCGAGGACGAGGCCAGGCTCAAGCAGCCGATCCTCGACCAGTACGAGCACCAGGGCCACCCCTACTACTCCAGCGCCCGGCTGTGGGACGACGGCGTGATCGACCCGGCACAGACCCGCGACGTGCTCGGCCTGGCGTTGTCCGCCGCGCTGAACGCCCCGATCGAACAGAGCCGCTTCGGCATTTTCCGGATGTGATCCATGAGCGATTTCAGCACCCTTGAAGTGGTCAACGACCCTCGCGGCTTCGCCACCCTGTGGCTCAGCCGCGAAGACAAGAACAACGCTTTCAACGCCCAGATGATCCGCGAGCTGATCGTCGCCCTCGGCCAGCTAGCCGAAGACAGCAGCCTGCGTTTTCTGCTGCTGCGTGGCCGTGGCCGGCACTTCAGCGCCGGCGCCGACCTGGCCTGGATGCAACAGTCGGCACAACTGGACTTCAACACCAACCTCGATGACGCCCACGAGCTGGGCGAGCTGATGTACACCCTGCACCGGTTCAAGGCGCCGACCCTGGCCGTGGTGCAAGGCGCGGCCTTTGGTGGCGCGTTGGGCCTGATCAGTTGCTGCGACATGGCCATCGGCGCCGAAGACGCCCAGCTGTGCCTTTCGGAAGTGCGCATCGGCCTGGCCCCGGCGGTCATCAGCCCGTTCGTGGTCAAGGCCATCGGCGAGCGCGCCACGCGCCGCTATGCCCTGACCGCCGAACGCTTCAGCGGCGTGCGCGCCCGTGAACTGGGGCTGCTGGCCGAGGTGTACCCGGCCCATGAACTGGATGCCCAGGTCGAAGCCTGGGTGGCCAACCTGCTGCTCAACAGCCCGCAAGCCCTGCGCGCCAGCAAAGACCTGCTGCGCGAGGTCGATGACGGCGAGCTGAGCCCTGCCCTGCGCCGCTACTGCGAAAACACCATCGCTCGCATCCGCGTCAGCGCCGAAGGCCAGGAGGGCCTGCGCGCCTTCCTCGAAAAGCGCCGCCCAGCCTGGCAAACCGACGATAACAAGGAGCCGCGCCCATGAGCCGCACCCCGTTGACCACCCTGCTGGTCGCCAACCGCGGCGAGATTGCCTGCCGGGTGATGCGCACCGCCAAGGCCATGGGCCTGACCACCGTTGCCGTGCACAGCGCCACCGACCGTGACGCACGGCACAGCCGCGAAGCCGATATCCGCGTCGACCTCGGCGGCACCAAGGCCGCCGAAAGCTACTTGCTGGTGGACAAACTGCTTGCCGCGGCCAAGGCCAGCGGCGCCCAAGCCATCCACCCGGGCTATGGCTTTCTTTCCGAAAACGCAGGCTTTGCCCGCGCCATCGAAGACGCCGGGCTGATCTTCCTCGGCCCACCGGCCAGCGCCATCGACGCGATGGGCAGCAAGTCGGCGGCCAAGGCCCTGATGGACGCGGCCGGCGTGCCGCTGGTGCCGGGCTACCACGGTGAAGCCCAGGACCTGGACACCTTCCGTGCCGCCGCCGAACGCATCGGCTACCCGGTGCTGCTCAAGGCCAGCGCCGGTGGTGGCGGCAAAGGCATGAAAGTGGTCGAGGACGAAAGCCAACTGGCCGACGCCTTGGCCTCGGCGCAGCGTGAGGCGCAATCGTCGTTTGGCGATGCTCGCATGCTGGTGGAAAAGTACGTACTCAAGCCACGCCACGTAGAAATCCAGGTGTTCGCCGACCAGCACGGCAACTGCCTGTACCTCAACGAACGTGACTGCTCGATCCAGCGCCGCCACCAGAAAGTGGTCGAAGAAGCCCCTGCCCCTGGCCTGTCCCCCGCGCAGCGCCAGGCCATGGGCGAGGCCGCGGTGCGCGCTGCTCAGGCCATCGGCTATGTGGGTGCGGGCACGGTGGAGTTCCTGCTCGATGCCCGCGGCGAGTTCTTCTTCATGGAGATGAACACCCGCCTGCAGGTCGAACACCCGGTTACCGAAGCCATCACCGGCCTTGATCTAGTGGCCTGGCAAATCCGCGTGGCGCGCGGCGAGGCATTGCCGATCACGCAGGCACAGGTGCCGCTGATCGGCCATGCCATCGAGGTGCGCCTGTATGCCGAAGACCCGGCCAACGGCTTCCTGCCAGCCACTGGCAAGCTGGCCCTGTACCGCGAGTCGACCCCGGGCGAAGGCCGTCGGGTGGACAGCGGAGTCAGCGAGGGTGACGAGGTGTCGCCGTTCTACGACCCCATGTTGGGCAAGCTGATTGCCTGGGGCGAGGACCGTGAACAGGCTCGCCTGCGCTTGCTGGCGATGCTGGACGAGTTCGCCATCGGCGGGTTGAAGACCAACATCGCCTTCCTGCGGCGCATTCTCGCCCACCCGGCGTTTGCCGAGGCCGAGCTCGACACCGGGTTCATCCCGCGTCACCAGGATGTTTTGCTGCCCGCCCCGCAAGCGCTGCCAGCACCTTTCTGGGAGGCGGCCGCCGAAGCCTGGCTACAGGGCCAGGCCGGTCAGCAACGGGACGACGACAACCGTTCGCCGTGGGCTGAGCGCAACGGCCTGCGCCTGGGGCTGCCAGCGCGTAGCTGTCTGCATCTGGCCAGTGCCGGGCAGGACCAGGCAGTGGCGCTGGAACACAGCGCGGCCTCTACCTGGCAGCTCGATGGCGAGCAACTGGTGCACGACCAGGAAGGCGTGCGCCGTCAGCACCTGGCGATACGCCGCGGTGGCACCTTGTACCTGCGCTGGGAGGGCGAGATGCACGCCATCGAAGCCTTCGACCCGATTGCCGAGGCTGAGGCCAGCCATAGCCACCAAGGTGGCCTGGGCGCGCCCATGAACGGCAGCATCGTGCGGGTGCTGGTCGAGCCGGGGCAGGTGGTGGAGGCCGGTACCGCGCTGGTGGTACTGGAGGCGATGAAGATGGAGCACAGCATTCGCGCACCGCATGCTGGGGCGGTGAAGGCGCTGTTCTGTCAGGAAGGGGATATGGTCAGCGAAGGGACGGTGCTGGTCGAATTGGTGGAATGATTCAAGGCGGGCCGGCTTGAGGCCTGGGGTGTCTATGCGATCGAGTGCCGCGCGGGCGGCGCTCGATCACATGGGCGCTACAAAAACCAGCAGTCAAAACGCCCCATGCACCCGCACGACCACGCCCAGAAACACGCAGCCCTCCTCGCACAACAGTGCCGGGTAGCTGCTGTTCAGCGCCTTCAGGTACAGCTGGCCACCCTCTTCGGCCAGCTCACGGAAAATCGCCTGCTTGCCCGGTTGGCGGGCGATGACCAAGCGCCCCGGCTCAGCCTCCACCCCTGGGTCCACCAGCATGCGCATGCCCTGCGGCACACTGCGGCCACTGGCGGCACTCATCGCATCGTTTTCAACGGTCAGCCAGAACGCCTTGCCCTGGGCCATGTAGTCCGTCTGCTCGTATGCAACAGGCTCCGCCAGCGCCTCTGCACCGAGTTCATCCCAACTCAGTACCGGGTAGCGGAAACACACGATGTATTGCATGAGATCCAGGTCGTCGTCGGCATCATCCACATCATAGATGCCTCGCACCTCGCCAACCTGCCCCACGATGCGCAGCCGTAAGCTGACATTGTAATGAGGCATGCCAAGCTCGATGAACGTTCGGTTCATCGACTCGATCTTCGGTTGTCGCCGCTTGTTCACCCAATGCCCTACGCTGCCTTGCGACACGCCAACGCGCTCGGCAAGCTGCTCTTGAGTAAGCCCTAGCTCCTCCATCCGGTCACGGACGAGGGCAATCCATTTATCCATATTCATCGCTGGCACGATACGGACTGCCTTCCGGCGCTCAATAAACATTCAGTATTATTTATCAGAAAGCGCGAAAATACTTTAGGTATTAGTATCGACCTGAACCCTTTCCCTATTGGCATTCGCAGGTATCAGGATGAAACCACCGCAAAACGACGAAACAGATCTCGACAGCGAAGCGGCCCGCCGCGCCCTCGACTACTACCTCAACCCCAACCCGACGCGCCCCAGTACCGAGAACAAGATCTGGACGCTCCACGAAGGCGTAAGCGGTGAGCAAGCCCAGGAGCACGCCATCGCCCTGCTCCGCTGCGCCGCCGCCACGGCGCAGGAAACCGCTGTCCATCAGCAAGGCACCCAGCGCGAGTTGACCTTCGCATTGATGCACATGATGGACATGGCGCGCGCACTGCTGGAGCACAAACGCACCGCGCAGACGGGTTTGTAGGTAACAAGGAAGGGAGATACGTGATGGCCGGGTAACGGCAAAGGCCCCGATTGCCGGGACAAGGAAGCGCATCGGTAAAACTATTTTACCGAATTAGCGAAAAATCATTTGACTGGCAAATGATAACGATTATTATTGCACTCAGCTGATCGCGAGATCTGCTGGATAACCTGGAGCTTAGGTCGCTCTCAGATTATCTCCTCATCAGGCTAATCACGGTTTTTGACCCGGCTTTTTGCCGGGTCTTTTTTTTTGCTCTTCAGGCTAATGAAGATCGTGAGTGGCCGGCATGATAGCAAAAGTGTGTCAGACCGTGAACGCTCATTACAAAACTTTGCCGAATCAGCACTTGAGAATCAATCTCGTTTCACCTACGCTGATGAGGCATCAAGGAAGATGCCCCCACACCTCCCCTTTTGAGCAAGGAGCTGTCCATGACACGTCTGCTGCTGCCCCTTGAACACCCCACCGCCACTGCCGAGCACGCTGCCGAAGACGCCCTGCTGCATGCCCTGAAACGCCTGCCCCGACGCGTCCAGCAAGTGTTCCTGCTCAACCGTCTTGACCAACTGGATTTCGCCACCCTCTCTGCCCGGCTTGATTTGCCGTTGAGCAGCATCGAGCGCCATATGAACCAGGCGCTGCAGGCAGGCCGTTCGCGCCTCGATGTGCTGGCGAGCGTTGCCGGGCAATGGTACGTGCGCCTGCAGAGCCCCCACGTGACCGCGTGCGAGCGCATCGACTTTCGCCGCTGGCTGGATGCCGACCCGGCGAACTTGCAGGCGTTTCACGACACCGAGTTGCGCTGGCGCAGCCTGCTGGCCCCGGCCCGGCAACTTGGCCAGGACGGTTGGTACCGCCAAGGGCGCGCGGCGCTGTCGTTGGGGGGGTGTTCGATTGCAATGGGCCTAGGCGTTGCAGCGTTGCTGCTGTTTGGCTTTTGGGCCTGACCCCTGCTCAGTAACGGGCATCACCCAAACAGCTGCACCATCCCCCACACAGGCACAACCGCCGCCAAGCCGACGGCCAGCCGTGGCCAGTACGGCAGCAGCATCACCAGCAGCATCCCCGACAACGACATCGCGCCCAGCCAGGCCACCGGCCCCATGGCCCACCCCCAGGCTTGAGCGCACAACAGCAGGCTGACCAGCAACGCGAGCCATCCCGCGCCGCGCAACCCCACACGCAGCGCACGTGGGCAGGGCCGCTGCCATACCTGCTTGTAATGCCGTTCCAGGCCTTGGCACAGCCCGAGCATGCCGACGTAGGCGAACAACACGCCACCTGTGACCCACATCATCATGCGCCAGCCTCCACATTGCGCCCAGCTTTGGCCCGGATCGGCGCCGGTACCGCTTTGCCCACCCGCCACGCCACCAGCCCCAGCAAAACGCCCATCACCAGGGCACTGAGTACCACCCCCACGCGCATCGCATCCCCCACGCCGCCCAGTGCGCCCAAGCCGATGCACAGCACGGCCACCAGCAGCAGTTGCTCGACCCAAGCCCGCCGGGCCGGCCTGACGCCTGCATGCAACAGCGCCAACACCCACACACCGAAGAACGTACGCACTTCCCAGCTTTCCCGTTGCGCCAGCTCGACCGGCAGTACGCGGCTGGCCCACAGCAGGGCCACGCAGGCCAGCAGCAAGCCGCTGATGAAACCGACATTGCACACTTCGGCCACCCGGTACCAGCGCCGCGCCGAAGCCTGGGCCGTGCCGTTGCCATACTTGCGCCCACGCTTGACGCAGAACAGCACCAACCCACTGGCGATCATCACGCAACTGACCAGCCCACAGATGAAGTACAACCAGCGCATCGGGTAACCGCCAAACTGCGCGAAGTGCAGGCCGACCATCACCCGCTGGGTCAGGGGGGCCGCGCGCCATTGCGGTACATCGCTGAGCAGCTCGCCACTGACGCCATCGAAGACCATGGCCTGGCCTTTGGCGAGGGCGATGCGGTTGCCCAGCTCGGGGCGGATTTCGATGCGCGCACCGGCCGTGTTGGGGTTGCGGATGTTGAGGCCGCCCAGCGGCCCCAGCCGAGCCTCGGCCTGGGCCAGCAAGGGTGCTACATCGACCAGTTGGCCCGGCTGCCTGGCCAGCTGCCGAGGCTGCTCCAGGCGGGCATTGCCCTGGGCATTGAAGTAGGCGCGGCTGTCGCCTTCGAACAGCGCATCGACCCCTGCCGGGATGTAGATGAGCATGAAGATCACCAGCCCGGTATAGGTGATCATCAGGTGGAACGGTAGCAACAGCACAGCGCTGGCATTGTGAAAGTCCAGCCACGAACGTTGGCCCTTGTTGGGCCGGAAGGTGAAGAACTCTTTGAAGATTTTCTTGTGGATCACGATGCCGGTGACCAATGCGGCCAGCATCACCAGCGCCAACGCACCAACCACGAAGATGCCCCAGTTGCGCGGCAGGTCGAGGGTGAAATGGAAGCGGAAAAAGAAGTTGCCGCCAACGCTGTCACGCACCTCGATGGCCTCGCCGGTTCGCGGGTCGAGCTGCACGCCACCGCCATGGCGACGGTCGCCGGTGGATACGCGCAACCCCGGCGAGCGTTCGGTCGGCAGGCTGATGCCCCAGTTGCCGGCCTGCGGTTCATGGGCCTGCAGGTAGGCAACGGCCCGTCGCGCGGCATCGGCCTGGGAAACCTCGGTAGCCGGGACCTCTGGCTGCATCCAGTGGTCGAGTTCCTTGTCGAACACCGCCAGGGTGCCGGTGACGAAGATGGCGAACAACAGCCAGCCGAAGATCAGCCCGGCCCAGGTATGCAGCCAGGCCATCGATTGTGTGAAGGTATTCTTCATGCCAGCCACCCCAATGCCTGCGGCCAGAAGCCGAGCAATGCCAGCGGTGCGGCGAGGGCCAAGGGTGCCCAGGCGCGCACGGCATCACGGCTGGCAAAGGCCCAGAGGATTGCGCCGGTGTAGAAGACGAACGCTGGCAGGGTCGCGACAATGACTGCATCGGCGGCTGAAAGCGGCAACAACCGGGCCAGGCAGGCACTGGCGGCGTAGCTGAGCGCGTAGCCGCCAAACAGTGCGGCCGCGCTGCGGGAGAGGATCTGCAGCCAGGCGGGGGCTTGGATCATCGGGTGTCCCTCAAAGGTCATGATGGGGCGCGAAGCAAGGCCGCGCCTGCGTACAGGAGCGGCCTTGCTTCGCGCCGACCGATCGCAAAGGGCCGCACAGCGGCCCCAGGGGTCAGAAGGTGATGTTCAACGAGGCAAACACCGCCCGACCCGGTTGGTTATAGGTATTGGCCCCCGAGCTGCTGGCATTGCCACCGCGCAGGATCTGTTTGTCGAACACGTTGTTCACCCCCACCCGCACGTCATAGTTGGCGTTGAATTTGTAACCCGTGCTCACGTCCACCAGGCCGTAGGCTTCCACATCCTGCTGCGCATCCTGGTCGTAGCTTTCCTGGGTGCGGTAGTTGTAGGTCGGCGATTTCTGCTTGCCGAAGTACGTACCCGCGACCTGGAACGACAGCTTGTCGGTGGCGCGCCAGTCGAGGGTGGTATTGACCGTGTATTCCGGGATCACCGACAGCGGTTCGCCAGTCTCGCGGCTGTCGTTGTCGAGCATCCAGGTCAGGTTGGTGTTCCAGTCCAGGGTCGGGGTCAGCTCGATGAAGAAGTTGCCCTCGATACCTTCCACGCGCGCCTCGCCGGCGTTCTCCCACTGGGTCACGCGACGGCCGCTGTTGATGGTGTAGAGCACATCGGTGTCACCGATGATCTTGTTCTTGTAGTCGTTGCGGAAGTAGGTCGCGCTGGTACGCCAGGTGCCACGGTCGTACAGCAGGCCGATCTCCTTGTTGACGCTGATCTCGGGCTTGAGGTCGGCGTTGCCCTGCAGGTAGCAGCCACCGGAGTTGGTCTGCTGCACGCTGCAACCGTTACCCCGGCTGTAGAGCAGGTAATTGGGGTTGGACTGGTACAGGTTCGGCACCTTGTAGGCCCGGGCGATACCGCCCTTGAGCGACAGCGCCTCGGTCAGCTTGTGCGACAGGTTCAGGCTAGGGCTGAAGTTGTCGCCGAAGGTTTCGTGGTGGTCGAAGCGCAGGCCCGGGGTGACGGTGGTGTCGCCAACAATGATGTTGTCTTCGACGAACAGCGCGTAGCTCTTGGCGGTCATCTTCGAGTTGCTGCGATCGAAGCCGCTGATCGCGTCGTTGCCACCGCCGCTCGGGTCGAAACTCTGCGGGCGGAACGAGCCCTGATCGTTCAGCGACTCGTACAGGTACTCCCCCCCCAGGGTCAGCACATGTTCGGTGCTGCCCATCGCGAACGGCAGGTTCACTTCACTGCTCAGGCGTGTATTGCGCAGCCGCGACATGGCCGCGCCGCTGTCGTTGATCGCGCCTTCCGGGCCACCGGCCAGGCCTTCGTTGAGGCGCCAGTTGCGCACGTATTCATAGGCCAGGGTGGTCTTGCTGGTGCCCCAGGTGAAGTCGCCCAGGTGGGTCAGGTCGTAGGTGTTGCGTTGCATCACGTTGGTCTCGTGGCCATACAGGCTGGAGATCAGCTCGACATTGCTGCCACCGTTGCTGTTCATGGTGTCGCCGGCGTAGAGGTTGCCTTGGCGGCTGTAGCCGGCGCTGGCTTCGAGGCGGTGCTCATCGTTGAGCTTCCAGCTCAACAGGCCGTTGATGTCCTTGTTGCGCACGCCTTCGCGGCCAGCCGACAACGCACTGTTGGCATGGCTGGCGTTGATGTCCAGGTCGTCGGCATCGGTCTTGGCCAGGCCACCGTACAGGCGGAACCCAAGGTTTTCGGTGAGCCCGCCGCCCAGGTTGAAGTTGGCGCGGCGGCTGGCACCCTCAGCGCTGTCTTCGGGCATCTGCGTGTACAGGCTGACGCTGCCCTTGAGCTCATCGGTCGGGCGCTTGGTGATGATGTTGACCACCCCACCCATGGCGCCGGAGCCGTAACGCGCCGCCGCCGGCCCGCGCAGGATCTCGATGCGCTCGACCGCTTCAGCCGGCACCCAGTTGGTTTCGCCACGGGTGTCACGGTCGCCGTTCCAGCCGTAGCGCACGGCGTTACGGGCGCTGGAAGGCTTGCCGTCGATGAGGATCAAGGTGTTTTCCGGCCCCATGCCGCGCAGGTCGATCTGCCGGTTGTTGCCGCGCGCACCGCTGGCGCTGTTGCCGGTCAGGTTGACCCCGGGCTCGCGACGGATCAGCTCGGACAGGTCATTGCTCGGAGGGTGACGCTTGATGTCTTCTTCGGTGATGATCGACGAACCCAGTGCCTGCCGCGCCTCGCGCTCGGCGGTGACGAGGGTGTCCTGGATGACCAGGGTATTTTCAGCAGCCGGTACTTCCAGCACTTCACCCGTGCGTTGCTCTTCGGCGTGGGCTGCGGTCGCGACCATGGCCGGCGAGGCCAGCGCGACGAACGCCAGGGCCAGGCTGTTGGGTGAGGTTCTGGATTGCATCGGTACATCTCCTGCGGTTCATGAGCGAAAGGCACATCCTTGCCAGGCCGGAGAGCCCTCGCCCACCGCCCTCGCAAACACAATGTGGAGGTCAATAGGGGTGGTAAATATAGTGATTCTCAAATGAGTTTAAATCTTATTTACGAAACTTACATGTTTGTAACGGAACTTTGCTGAAACGCCCGAGCTTGCCCTACTCTGTGGCGGCCTCTTTGGCCCATCGAGACCTCGTCATGTCGATGCTGCTGGCGCTGCGCTTCTCGCCTGCCGCGACTCTGGCCTTCGTGATGGGCGCAGGTTTCATCGCCGACACCGCCAGCCTGCCGCTGGTGGTGTCGAACCTGGGGCTGCATGTGCTGGCGCGCAAAGGGGTCAGCATTGGCTGGGGGGATTACTTCAAGGTCGGGGTACTGCTGACGGTCCGGTGTTGCTGGTGACATTGGCGGCGTTGGCGGTGCGCTTGAGTATTTAGGTGCATCAGCGCTCTGTGGGCGCGCGGTTTACCCGCCACAACCCATCCACCTGCGTGGTAAAGCCTGCGCTCATCAACTCACGCCGCATCGCCCATTGCGCCGCCGCCGGCACCGCCGCACTGCGCAGCGTGCCCCTGCCCCAGCGCGCATTCACACCGTCGATCACGCTCATCACCCGCTCCGTCTGCAGCGTCTGCGACGGCGTAAACAAGTCGCCGGTGAACTCCCCGCGCCGGCACAACTGCAACAGCAACACCTCTGCCTTGCTGTAGCGAAAGCCCTGCCGATACACCCGGCCCACCGCCTCCAGGGCCATGCGCGTGAGCAGCCGCACGTCATCGGTAGGGTATGGCAACTGCACCACCACGCCATTGGCATACTTGGCTTCGTCCGGGTTGAACATGCCGGTACGGATGCTGACACGCATCTTGCTCGCCAGTGAACCCTGGCCACGCAGCTTCTCCGAGGCGCGCATCACGTAGGTGGCCACTGCTTCCTTGATGGGCGCCAGTTCGGTCAGGCGCTGGCCGAACATACGGCTGCAACAGATTTCCTGGCGTGGCGGATCGATGTCCTGCAGTTGCAGGCACGGCGTGCCGGCCAGTTCGCGCGCGGTCTTTTCCACCACCACGCTGAAGGTCTTGCGCAACAAGCCCGGCTCGGCGCGGGACAGGTCCCAGGCCGTGCGGATGCCCAAGCCCTGCAGGTGCGCGGTGAGGCGCTTGCCGATGCCCCAGACCTCGGACACGTCGCACTTTTTCAGCACCCACTCACGATGCGACGCAACCCGCAGGTCGACCACCCCGCCGCTGTGCACCGCCCAGCGCTTGGCCGCATGGTTGGCCAGCTTGGCCAGGGTCTTGGTGCCGGCGATGCCAACGCCCACAGGAATGCCGGTGTGCTTGAGCACCCGCTCGCGAATGCAACGGCCAAGGTAGTCGAGGTCGCCAGGCACGCCGGCCAGGTCCGCGAAGGCTTCGTCGATGGAATACACCTCCAGTGCCGGGACCATGCCTTCGATTACCGTCATTACGCGCTGGCTCATGTCGCCGTACAGCGCGTAGTTGGATGAAAAAGCCACGACGCCATGGCGGTGCAGCAGCTCCTTCACCTGATAATACGGCTGGCCCATCTTCACCCACTGCTTGGCCTCGGCGCTGCGGGCGATGATGCAGCCGTCGTTGTTGCTCAACACGACGATGGGTGTGCGCAACAGATCGGGGCGGAACACACGCTCGCAACTGGCGTAGAAGCTGTTGCAATCGATCAGGGCGAAAACGGGAGCAGGATTCATCGGGCGGCAACACGAATACTGTATTTATATACAGTTAAACACACCGCTGCGCGGATGCTGCTACCCGCTCATCCGATTTGCATCTTGGGCCAGGGCTCCTACAGTTTCGAACGTAACCACAAGGCCGATGCGCAGCGTCGAGAAACCCCAGCACATGGCCACCCGCCAAGGCCTTGCCGAAGATCCCACGCAGTGTGCGCCGGGGCTACCTTTGCAGGGCTTCGCCTGCTGCGCTGAACGGGCTGCGCCGCTATTTCAGGTCATGGCTGCGGACGCTGAACGTCACCACGCCCCAGATCGTCAACTCGTCGCCTTCGAGGATGTACCTCGGCGGGTAACGCGGATTCTCCGAGCGCAACGCCACCTGTCCGCCAATGCGGTGCAGCCGCTTGCACAGCGGCTCGCCATTGACCGCAGCGATCACGATCTGGCCATGCCGCGCTTCGAGGGAGCGGTCGACCAGCACCAGGTCGCAGTCGAAGATCCCGGCGCCCTGCATGCTGTCGCCGTCTATCCTGACCAGATACATGTGCGGGGCGCGCAGGTTGAACAGTTCGTCCAGCGAGATGGGCTGCTCCATGTGATCCGCCGCCGGTGACGGAAAGCCTGCCGGGATACGGAACAGATAACGTGGAACAACACCGCTACCGCAGGTGATGGGGCCCAGGATGGATGTCATGGTACGACCTTGAAATTAACTGTATATAGATACAGTATCGACCTGCTGAGTATCAGGTCAATTTCGGCGTAGGAAATTTCGACAAGTGGGGGTACATGCCATGTGCGGACGCTTCGCTCAATATCAGGGCCTGGCCGATTACCTGCGTGAACTGGACGCCGAACAGGACGTAATCAGCGGCTACGACAACCTGCCAATCGGACGCTACAACGTTGCCCCCGGCAGCCGGGTGCTGATCCTGCACAATGCCGAGCACGGCCTGCGCATCGACCCTTGCCACTGGGGCTGGGCACCTTTCTGGGCCACTCGCAAACACCCGACCCCCATCAATGCGCGGGTCGAGACAGTGACCACCGGCAAGTTCTTCAAGGCCCTGTGGCCTCAGGGGCGGGCCTTGGTAATGGCGGATGGTTGGTACGAATGGGTGGCCGACCCGCACGATGCCAAGCGCAAGCAGCCCTATTACATCCGCCTGAAAAGCCGCGCGCCGATGTTCATGGCCGCGTTGGCCGAAGTGCACACGGGGCTGGCGCCCAACGAGGGCGATGGCTTCGTGATCATCACCGCCGCCAGTGATGAGGGAATGGTCGACATCCATGACCGCCGGCCTCTGGTGCTGGGGCCGGCGGACGCGCGCGCGTGGATTGACGCTGATGTGCCAGCCGCACAAGCCGAACGCCTGGCGCGGGAGCGATGCCTGCCGGTGGAGGCGTTCGAGTGGTTTGCGGTGGGCAAGGACGTAGGGAATGTGCGCAACGACGGTGCCGAGTTGATCGTGATGCAGCATACCGAGCACCAGCCCTGACGTCGTCTTGCCGTTATCCGCGTGTGCAATGTCGCTAAACCGGAACCTGCGCCGGGTGCTGCTCCTGTACTGACCACCCCCCATGCCCATCCACTTCCAGGCGGTGGGTGTGGAACGCCGCCAAGGTACTGCGGTGGCCGACACTGACCAGCAAGGTGTCTGGCATTTCGCTGCGCAACAGCGCATACAGCGCATGCTCCAGCCCTTCATCCATTGCCGAGGTGGACTCGTCGAGAAACACCACCTGGGGCTGGTTGAACAGCACGCGGGCAAACGCCAGGCGTTGTTGTTCACCGACCGAGAGTATGTGCGACCAGTCACAACTGACATCTAGGCGCTCGGCAAGGTGGGCCAGGTTGACTTGGCGCAAAGCCTGCTGCATGCGCGCTTCGTCCTCGGGCACGCTGGCCGAGGGATAGGCGATGATGGTACGCAGGTCACCCAACGGCAGGTAGGGCCGCTGCGACAGGAACAACGCCTGATGCCCCGTAGGCCGTTTCACCTCACCTTCGGCGTATGGCCAGAGGCCCGCCAGGGCGCGCAACAAGGTGGTTTTACCGCTACCCGACGGCCCTTTGATCAACAGCGCCTGACCGGCACGCAGGCTCAGGGCGAGGTCGGCGATCAGGTGATGGCCATCGGGGCGAAGCACCTGCAAACGGGTGATATCCAGGGCGTGCGCCTGTTCCTCGGTGTTGACGCGCGGCAGTGAACTGGCCTGCTCGTTGGCATCCAGGAAGCCGGTCAAACGATCGAGGGTGGCACGGTATTGGGCAAACGCATCGTAGGACTCACGGAAGAAAGACAACGAATCCTGCACTTGGCCAAATGCCTGGGAGGTCTGCATGACGTCACCCAGCTTGATCGCGCCACTGAAGAAGCGCGGCGCCTGGAGGATGAACGGGAACACCACGGCGACCTGGCTGATGCCCAGGTTGAAGCCGCTGAACTTGAGGTTTCGGAAGACCAATGCCCACGCGTTGACGATCAATGCGCCAAAGCGGCCCAACAACGTACCCCGCTCGACATCCGCGCCCTGGTAGAAGGCAATGTTTTCGGCATTTTCGCGCAGACGCATCAGGGCGTAACGGAAGTTGGCGGTGAGTTTTTCGTTGAGGAAGTTCAGGCGAATCAGCGGGCGCCCGAGACGAAAGGCGATCCAGGTGGCGACGATCACATACAGGTAAACGGCAAAGACCATCGCCCGTGGTACCTCGTACCCCGCCACTTCAAGCGGCGCCGACAACCCCCAGAGGATGCCAGTGAAGGCTACCAGCGAGACCAGCGCGCTGACCGCGCCGAGCGCAAGCGACACCGAGTTGGTGACGAACGCGTTTACGTCCAGCTCGATACGTTGGTCAGGGTTATCTACCGGCTCAGCGAGGAACTGACTACGGTAATAGGCATCGCCATGCATCCAGTCGCGGGTCAAGCGCTCGGTGAGCCAGACTCGCCATTGAATGCTGAAAGCCTGTGTCACGTAGAACGTGAACAGCGAGCGCAATACGTGAATGGTCGCCAGCACCGCAAATACCCCAAGCAGGTACCAGAAGGCATTCTGGTCGAGGCCTTGCAGGGCACTGTAGAACCCGTTGTACCAGAATGAGAACAGCACGTTCAGGCGCACCGAGAACAGTGTCAGCACCAGTAGCAAGGCAAACACCAACAACGGCCGCCAACTGCGCCTGAAGCTGAAATATGCCCCGGCAAGCTGCCAGAACTGGCTGCCCCAGCGGGTATAACGTACTGCCAGTGTGGCGGCTGCGGTGAAGCAGACCAAGGTGATGAACGAGGCAATTGCAAGCCAGCTCAGACTCTCTTGCAGGGCCTGGTGCCAGTTCATTTCCATGATGGGTATCCATGCTGAGTATTTCCGCGAGGGTAGCACTACCCCGCGATTAATCAGGCATAGATGACGCAGATTTCATTGTCGGGTGCCCGGCAGCGCGATAGAGAGTGCAAGCCGGAAAAGACAAAACCCCTACCTGCTCGCGCAGATAGGGGTTTTGCGAAATGAATCTTGACGATGACCTACTCTCACATGGGGAAACCCCACACTACCATCGGCGATGCATCGTTTCACTACTGAGTTCGGGATGGGATCAGGTGGTTCCAATGCTCTATGGTCGTCAAGAAATTCTGTTGCCAGAACGTCCAGATGGACAGCCCAGCGAATTCGGATATGTGATGTTGTGATGTACATTCGAACTTTCGGTTCGTGTGTCTTCACCACCGCAATCTGCATGAGCAAATTGCTTGGGTGTTATATGGTCAAGCCTCACGGGCAATTAGTATTGGTTAGCTCAACGCCTCACAGCGCTTACACACCCAACCTATCAACGTCGTAGTCTTCGACGGCCCTTTAGGGGATTCTAGATCCCAGTGAGATCTCATCTTGAGGCAAGTTTCCCGCTTAGATGCTTTCAGCGGTTATCTCTTCCGAACATAGCTACCCGGCAATGCCACTGGCGTGACAACCGGAACACCAGAGGTTCGTCCACTCCGGTCCTCTCGTACTAGGAGCAGCCCCTCTCAAATCTCAAACGTCCACGGCAGATAGGGACCGAACTGTCTCACGACGTTCTAAACCCAGCTCGCGTACCACTTTAAATGGCGAACAGCCATACCCTTGGGACCGGCTTCAGCCCCAGGATGTGATGAGCCGACATCGAGGTGCCAAACACCGCCGTCGATATGAACTCTTGGGCGGTATCAGCCTGTTATCCCCGGAGTACCTTTTATCCGTTGAGCGATGGCCCTTCCATACAGAACCACCGGATCACTAAGACCTACTTTCGTACCTGCTCGACGTGTTTGTCTCGCAGTCAAGCGCGCTTTTGCCTTTATACTCTACGACCGATTTCCGACCGGTCTGAGCGCACCTTCGTACTCCTCCGTTACTCTTTGGGAGGAGACCGCCCCAGTCAAACTACCCACCATACACTGTCCTCGATCCGGATAACGGACCTGAGTTAGAACCTCAAAGTTGCCAGGGTGGTATTTCAAGGATGGCTCCATGAGAACTGGCGTCCCCACTTCAAAGCCTCCCACCTATCCTACACAAGCAAATTCAAAGTCCAGTGCAAAGCTATAGTAAAGGTTCACGGGGTCTTTCCGTCTAGCCGCGGATACACTGCATCTTCACAGCGATTTCAATTTCACTGAGTCTCGGGTGGAGACAGCGCCGCCATCGTTACGCCATTCGTGCAGGTCGGAACTTACCCGACAAGGAATTTCGCTACCTTAGGACCGTTATAGTTACGGCCGCCGTTTACCGGGGCTTCGATCAAGAGCTTCGCTTGCGCTAACCCCATCAATTAACCTTCCGGCACCGGGCAGGCGTCACACCCTATACGTCCACTTTCGTGTTTGCAGAGTGCTGTGTTTTTAATAAACAGTCGCAGCGGCCTGGTATCTTCGACCGGCATGGGCTTACGGAGCAAGTCCTTGACCCTCGCCGGCGCACCTTCTCCCGAAGTTACGGTGCCATTTTGCCTAGTTCCTTCACCCGAGTTCTCTCAAGCGCCTTGGTATTCTCTACCTAACCACCTGTGTCGGTTTGGGGTACGGTTCCCAGTTATCTGAAGCTTAGGAGCTTTTCTTGGAAGCATGGCATCAACCACTTCGTCGCCTAAAGGCAACTCGTCATCAGCTCTCGGCCTTGAAATCCCGGATTTGCCTAAGATTTCAGCCTACCACCTTAAACTTGGACAACCAACGCCAAGCTGGCCTAGCCTTCTCCGTCCCTCCATCGCAATAACTGCAAGTACAGGAATATTAACCTGTTTTCCATCGACTACGCTTTTCAGCCTCGCCTTAGGGACCGACTAACCCTGCGTCGATTAACGTTGCGCAGGAAACCTTGGTCTTTCGGCGTGGGAGTTTTTCACTCCCATTGTCGTTACTCATGTCAGCATTCGCACTTCTGATACCTCCAGCAAGCTTCTCAACTCACCTTCACAGGCTTACAGAACGCTCCTCTACCGCATCATCATAAGATGATACCCGTAGCTTCGGTGCATGGTTTGAGCCCCGTTACATCTTCCGCGCAGGCCGACTCGACTAGTGAGCTATTACGCTTTCTTTAAAGGGTGGCTGCTTCTAAGCCAACCTCCTAGCTGTCTAAGCCTTCCCACATCGTTTCCCACTTAACCATGACTTTGGGACCTTAGCTGACGGTCTGGGTTGTTTCCCTTTTCACGACGGACGTTAGCACCCGCCGTGTGTCTCCCATGCTCGGCACTTGTAGGTATTCGGAGTTTGCATCGGTTTGGTAAGTCGGGATGACCCCCTAGCCGAAACAGTGCTCTACCCCCTACAGTGATACATGAGGCGCTACCTAAATAGCTTTCGAGGAGAACCAGCTATCTCCGAGCTTGATTAGCCTTTCACTCCGATCCACAGGTCATCCGCTAACTTTTCAACGGTAGTCGGTTCGGTCCTCCAGTCAGTGTTACCTAACCTTCAACCTGCCCATGGATAGATCGCCCGGTTTCGGGTCTATACCCAGCGACTAAACGCCCTATTAAGACTCGCTTTCGCTACGCCTCCCCTATTCGGTTAAGCTCGCCACTGAATATAAGTCGCTGACCCATTATACAAAAGGTACGCAGTCACCTAACAAAGTAGGCTCCCACTGCTTGTACGCATACGGTTTCAGGATCTATTTCACTCCCCTCTCCGGGGTTCTTTTCGCCTTTCCCTCACGGTACTAGTTCACTATCGGTCAGTCAGTAGTATTTAGCCTTGGAGGATGGTCCCCCCATATTCAGACAAAGTTTCTCGTGCTCCGTCCTACTCGATTTCATTGATAAGAGATTTTCGTGTACGGGGCTATCACCCACTATGGCCGCACTTTCCAGAGCGTTCCACTAATCTCAAACCAACTTAAGGGCTGGTCCCCGTTCGCTCGCCACTACTAAGGGAATCTCGGTTGATTTCTTTTCCTCAGGGTACTTAGATGTTTCAGTTCCCCTGGTTCGCCTCTTGCACCTATGTATTCAGTACAAGATACTCAGCTTATGCTGAGTGGGTTCCCCCATTCAGAGATCTCTGGATCACAGTCTGTTTGCCGACTCCCCAAAGCTTATCGCAGGCTACCACGTCTTTCATCGCCTCTGACTGCCAAGGCATCCACCGTATGCGCTTCTTCACTTGACCATATAACCCCAAGCAATCTGGTTATACTGTGAAGACGACATTCGCCGAAAATTCGCATGCTGCTCAGTTAAGAGCACATCACAAATTTTACCTTAGCCTGATCCACTACCAGTGAAAGTAGTGTTCAGTCTATTTCTATCACATATCCGAATTTTTAAAGAACGATCTGACAAAAGCCAGAAATCAACATTCGACGCGAATGCTCATTTCTAAGTTTGATCAAGGTACTGCAAGAGTGGTGGAGCCAAGCGGGATCGAACCGCTGACCTCCTGCGTGCAAGGCAGGCGCTCTCCCAGCTGAGCTATGGCCCCGCATATTGGTAGGTCTGGGCAGATTTGAACTGCCGACCTCACCCTTATCAGGGGTGCGCTCTAACCAACTGAGCTACAGACCTATATAGGGTCTTGATCGTCTTCACATATGAATCAAGCAATTCGTGTGGGAGCTCATCAGCAGGCTGATGTCGTCGATTAAGGAGGTGATCCAGCCGCAGGTTCCCCTACGGCTACCTTGTTACGACTTCACCCCAGTCATGAATCACACCGTGGTAACCGTCCTCCCGAAGGTTAGACTAGCTACTTCTGGTGCAACCCACTCCCATGGTGTGACGGGCGGTGTGTACAAGGCCCGGGAACGTATTCACCGCGACATTCTGATTCGCGATTACTAGCGATTCCGACTTCACGCAGTCGAGTTGCAGACTGCGATCCGGACTACGATCGGTTTTGTGAGATTAGCTCCACCTCGCGGCTTGGCAACCCTCTGTACCGACCATTGTAGCACGTGTGTAGCCCAGGCCGTAAGGGCCATGATGACTTGACGTCATCCCCACCTTCCTCCGGTTTGTCACCGGCAGTCTCCTTAGAGTGCCCACCATAACGTGCTGGTAACTAAGGACAAGGGTTGCGCTCGTTACGGGACTTAACCCAACATCTCACGACACGAGCTGACGACAGCCATGCAGCACCTGTGTCAGAGTTCCCGAAGGCACCAATCCATCTCTGGAAAGTTCTCTGCATGTCAAGGCCTGGTAAGGTTCTTCGCGTTGCTTCGAATTAAACCACATGCTCCACCGCTTGTGCGGGCCCCCGTCAATTCATTTGAGTTTTAACCTTGCGGCCGTACTCCCCAGGCGGTCAACTTAATGCGTTAGCTGCGCCACTAAAATCTCAAGGATTCCAACGGCTAGTTGACATCGTTTACGGCGTGGACTACCAGGGTATCTAATCCTGTTTGCTCCCCACGCTTTCGCACCTCAGTGTCAGTATCAGTCCAGGTGGTCGCCTTCGCCACTGGTGTTCCTTCCTATATCTACGCATTTCACCGCTACACAGGAAATTCCACCACCCTCTACCGTACTCTAGCTTGCCAGTTTTGGATGCAGTTCCCAGGTTGAGCCCGGGGCTTTCACATTCAACTTAACAAACCACCTACGCGCGCTTTACGCCCAGTAATTCCGATTAACGCTTGCACCCTCTGTATTACCGCGGCTGCTGGCACAGAGTTAGCCGGTGCTTATTCTGTCGGTAACGTCAAAACAGCAAGGTATTCGCTTACTGCCCTTCCTCCCAACTTAAAGTGCTTTACAATCCGAAGACCTTCTTCACACACGCGGCATGGCTGGATCAGGCTTTCGCCCATTGTCCAATATTCCCCACTGCTGCCTCCCGTAGGAGTCTGGACCGTGTCTCAGTTCCAGTGTGACTGATCATCCTCTCAGACCAGTTACGGATCGTCGCCTTGGTGAGCCATTACCCCACCAACTAGCTAATCCGACCTAGGCTCATCTGATAGCGCAAGGCCCGAAGGTCCCCTGCTTTCTCCCGTAGGACGTATGCGGTATTAGCGTTCCTTTCGAAACGTTGTCCCCCACTATCAGGCAGATTCCTAGGCATTACTCACCCGTCCGCCGCTGAATCGAAGAGCAAGCTCTTCTCATCCGCTCGACTTGCATGTGTTAGGCCTGCCGCCAGCGTTCAATCTGAGCCATGATCAAACTCTTCAGTTCAATACTGCTTGGGTTTTTAAGAAACCCTAAACTTGGCTCAGCAATCTCAAATGACTATGTGATTTCTCGCATGGTCACTTGTGATGCTGATAATCTTTGTGACTATCAGTCCGTACTCACAAGCACCCACACGAATTGCTTGATTCAATTTGTTAAAGAGCGGTTGGTTAAGAGCTTTTCGTCTCAACCGAGGCGCGCATTCTACGCTTTCCTCATTTGCTGTCAAGCGTTTATTTTGAAGTTTTTTCGAGAAACTCGTTTAGCTTCAAACACTTGACTCGCTGCGATCTCTCGTAGCGGGAGGCGAATCATACAGCGTTTAGAAGCGCTGTCAACCACCATCTTAACCGCTGACGATCTTTCGATCGGAGCCCTTCAAACTTCGTCTTGACTATTTAACTCGTTGAATCTCAAGGAGCTTTTCGTTCCGACTACGCTGGAAGTGGGGCGCATTATAAGGGGATTCGAAATCGCGTCAACCCTTAATGTTCATTAAAGTGAAATAACCGCAGAAAAGACCGCATCAAGGCTGACAGGTGCCCGCCATTACCCTTTCGGCGCCTATGAGATCGAGCGCCGCCCGCGCGGCGCATCGCGACGCAAGGCCGCTCCTACATTTGTTTCGGGCCAGTTATTGGTGAGGGATTGGCGCGCGGCCACCACCCTTACACCCAATAACCCATTGCCCCGCAGCCCCACAAGTGCGCACTATAGTGCACACCCACGCCTGCTCAAGGATCGCCGCACATAAATGAACACCCAAGCCCGCAGCCTGGCCGCCACGCTCTTTCCCATCGGCCTGCTGCTCATCGCCATGGCATCGATACAATCCGGTGCGTCACTGGCCAAAAGCATGTTCCCTATCATCGGCGCTCAGGGCACCACCGCGCTGCGCCTGATCTTCGCCAGCATCATCATGCTGCTGATCCTGCGCCCATGGCGTGTCCGCATGACCGCCAACACCCTGCGCAATGTCATCATCTATGGCATGGCACTCGGCGGCATGAACTTCCTCTTCTATATGTCTCTGCAGACGGTACCTATCGGCATTGCCGTGGCACTGGAATTTACCGGCCCCCTGGCCGTGGCGATCTGCTCTTCGCGCCGCCCGATCGACTTCCTCTGGATCGCCCTGGCGATTGTTGGCCTGTTGCTATTGCTGCCGGCAGGCGATGGTGGGCAAGCACTTGACCCGGTGGGCGCCGCCTACGCATTGGGGGCAGGCGTGTGCTGGGCGCTGTATATCCTGTTTGGCCAACGCGCCGGCGCCGAGCACGGCATCCAGAGTGCCGCACTCGGGGTAGTCGTCGCCGCCCTGTTCGTTGCCCCTATCGGCGTAATCCACGCCGGCAGCGCCTTGCTCACCCCAGCCGTGATCCCAATGGCCTTGGCTGTCGCGGTACTGTCCACCGCCCTGCCCTACAGCCTGGAAATGGTCGCCCTGACACGCATGCCTGCACGCACCTTCGGCACGCTGATGAGTATCGAACCGGCCTTTGGCGCGCTGTCCGGCCTGCTGTTTCTCGGCGAAGTACTCAGTACCACCCAATGGTTGGCAATTCTGGCGATCATCGTCGCATCGGTAGGCACCACGCTGTCCATGCGACAGACGCCCACCCCACCCGTCGCCGCCGACTGATATGAGAAATATTTTCATTTGTGACGGGAATAGTGATTGTAGCGGCCCGTCTCGCTGATTAAGCTGTCACAGCTTCAACATCTTTACGCTATCTACTGGAGCGAACACGGACGCTGGGGAAACTTCAGGAAGAACCAAAGCGATAACGACAGGGCAAGACAGCTGCTCCGCCCTGCATTTAAGGACAGGAATGAAACGTATTTTGCTCATCCTGGCCATCTTGGCTATTGCTGGATGTGCCGCCACGGCCAAGACTGAGGTCAAAAGGGGTAAGAAAGGCCTGCATATCAATTGTTCTGGCCTTTCCTCGTCCTGGGACAACTGCTACAGCAAGGCCGCGACGTCTTGCAGCTCACGTGGCTACAAGGTCATTGCGCGCTCGGGCGACACCGACGAAGAACCCGGCGACTACCTGTTCGGTATCAACCCGGCCGGCTATACCAGCCGCAGCATGATCGTCATCTGCAAGTGATGACCACACGCAATTGAAAAGGGCAGCGCGAACGCTGCCCTTTTCATTGGCCGGTTATCACAGCGACGCGGTGCGCGCCTGCAGCCAGGCCAGCGCCTCGCCTTTCAATAAAGGCGCAAGGCGCTCACGCACCATCGCGTGGTAACCGTTCAGCCAGTCCAGCTCTTCCCTGGCAAGCAACTCGGGCAACAGGCAGCGCGTATCGATCGGGCAAAGCGTCAAGGTCTCGAAATTCAGGAAGTCACCAAAAGCACTCTTGCCCGCTTCACGACTGACCACCAGGTTCTCGATACGAACGCCCCACTCGCGCGGCCGGTAGGTGCCTGGCTCGATTGAGCTGATCATGCCCGCCTGCATCGCAGTTTGCGGCGTGGCTGCCGCCTGATAGGCGATTACCTGTGGCCCCTCGTGCACGTTCATGAAGTAGCCCACCCCATGACCGGTGCCGTGGCCATAGTCCACTTGATCAGCCCAGATCGGTGCCCGGGCAATGGCATCGAGCAGTGGTGAGAGGATCCCGCGCGGGAAGGTGGCCCGCGACAATGCAATCATACCCTTGAGCACACGCGTGCAATCCTGCTTCTGCTCAAGCGTCGGGTTGCCCACCGGCACCATCCGGGTAATGTCGGTGGTGCCGCCCAGGTACTGCCCACCCGAATCGATCAGCAGCAAGCCGTCACCTTCGAGCGTGGCATGCGACTGCTCGGTGGCGCGGTAATGAGGCATCGCACCATTGCCGTTGAAGGCCGCAATGGTCGAGAAGCTCAACGACACGAAGTCGGGGCGTCGGGCACGCGCGGCGCTCAGTTGCTCATCGACCGTCAACTCGGTAATGACCTCCCGGCCCAGGTTTGCGTCCAGCCAGGCGAAGAACTCGCACAAGGCGGCGCCATCCTGCTCCATGACCCGGCGAACGTGCACAAGGTCCTCCTCACGCTTGCACGACTTGCTCAGGGTAGTGGGGTTGATCCCCTCGACCAGTTCCACCCCAGGGCTCAGGTTTTCCAGCAGGCCGCAAGTGACTCGCGCCGGGTCGAGCAACAGCCGGCTCCCTGAGGGCACCGCACCCAGGGCCTGACCTATATCGGCGTAGTCACGCACCTCAATGCCGTCTACCGCCAACACATGGCGCAGATGATCATCGACTTTGTCGCGCCCCACGAACACAGTCGCCTGCTGCTGGCTGATCAGAGCGAACGAAACAAAGACTGGGTTGTACGACACATCACTGCCGCGCAAGTTGAACAGCCAGGCAATGTCATCCAGGGTAGCGATGAAGTGCCAGTCGGCGCCCTTGGCCTTCAGGCTGTCGCGCAATTGGGCGAGTTTGTCCGCCCGGTTCTGCGTCGCATGTGGCGGCAAGTGCTGATAGACCGGGTTGCTTGGCAACGGCGGGCGCCCCTGCCAAACCTTGCCGAGCAGGTCCTTGTCAGTCACCAACCTTACCTCGCGGGCCTTCAGCCGCTCGCCCAACAGCCGCGCCGACGCCAGGGCCATGACGGCACCGTCCACGGCAACGGCCCCCTTCGGCGCGATGTGCTCACCCAGCCACTCCAACGCGCCCGGCTTGCCTGGCAGCAGCTTCATCAGTTCGATGCCACTGCCGGCCAGCTCGTTTTCGGCCTGCTCCCAGTAGCGGCTGTCGACCCAGAGCCCGGCAAAGCCCGCCGTGACCACCAGCGTGCCGACAGAGCCGTGGAAACCGGACAACCATTGGCGCCCCTGCCAGAAGCCGGGCAGGTATTCGGAAAGATGGGGATCGGCCGATGGCACCAGCAGCGCATCGATGCCCTCTGCGGCCATTGCCTGGCGCACCTGCATCAGGCGCTCCGGCACACTCTGCTCAATCGTGGTCTGAACGTTCATGCGCACTCCTGCGAAACATCTTGGCTAATCCAGGCTGTCGATAATGGAACAGCCACCCGAGCCCTGCAATCGCGGCGACCGGCTAACGGCATGCAATGCCCGGCACGCCCTCTGCAATCAAGACGTTTCCTACAACTGACCCTACAGAGTCGCACGGACCGCCGATCACATCCCGATGAACTTCCCCAAAACGACGGATTCACACACAGTACATTCATTGCAGACAGGCCAACCCTTATGCCCGCTGCCTGCGACTCGAAAACCGGCGTTGTGCTGCTCGACACCCGCGAGCACACGCCCGACCACCAACATGCCGCCCACCTCAAGCTCGCCGATGGCCTGGCACAACTGCTGGGCTGCCCACGCTTAGACCCTGCCGCACCTGCCACTGCTGCAGACCGCTACTACTATGTACCGACCGAAACGCTGGTCGACCCACAGCGCCATGCCGCGCTGGGTATCCGTACCGAGCAGGACCTGTTCGGCGGGTTGGTCGCCTATCCCTACATGGCGACCAAGGCGATCTCCCATCCGCTGCCGGCCGACGCCAGCTTCCCGCCAGGCTGGACCGACGCCTTCGCCCTGCAGGCCAGCGATGCGTTGCTGCGGGGCTACACCGTGTTCAGCAAAACCGATGCCCGCACTGCGGCACGCTTGCTGCTGCTCGACGGCCCAGTGCGCATCAAGCCGGTATTGGCTTGCGCCGGCCGCGGGCAACAGGTAATCGATACAGCGGATGCGCTGGAGCCTTTGCTGGCCGACATGGATGATCAGGCCCTGGCAGTGTGGGGCCTGGTACTTGAAGAAGACCTGAGCGAGGTACAGACCTTCAGTGTCGGCCAAGTGCGGGTCGCCGGCCTGACCTGCAGCTACCACGGCACCCAGCAGCTGACCCACGACCATCAAGGCACAGAGGTTTATGGCGGCTCCGACCTGATCGTGGTGCGCGGTGACTATCAGGCACTGCTGCAACTGCCACTGGAAGACCACCTGCGCCTGGCGATCAACCAGGCCATGGCCTACGAACGGGCGGCCGAGCAGCACTTCCCGGGCTTCGTCGCATCAAGGCGCAACTACGACATCGCGCGCGGCACCACCGCCCAAGGCCATGTGCGCAGCGGCGTGCTTGAACAGTCCTGGCGCCTAGGGGGTGCCAGCAGTGCAGAACTGCTGGCCCTGCAGGCCTTCGCCGATGACCCCGCCCTGCAACGGGTTCGCGCTTCCACCCATGAAGTGTTCGGTACGCCCGACCTGCCCACTGACGCCACCCTCTTTTACCAAGGAATCGACAGTGAACTCGGACAACTCAGCAAATATGCACGGATTCGCGAACATGACCATTCAGAGTGAAACCATCGAACTGCAGGTCGAGAACGACACCATCGTCGGCACCCTGGTCAGCCCTGGCAGCAAGATGCCAGGCATACTCTTCGTCCACGGCTGGGGCGGCAGCCAGCAACGCGACCTGGCCCGCGCCCGGCATATCACCGGGCTGGGCTGCGTGTGCATGACCTTCGACCTGCGCGGGCACGAGAAGACCGAAAGCCAGCGCCTGACCGTCACCCGCGAACAGAACCTCAACGACTTGCTGGCCGCCTACGACCGCCTGGTCAGCCACCCGTCCGTGGACAGCAGTGCCATCGCCATCATCGGCAGCAGCTACGGTGGCTACCTGGCCACTCTGCTGACCCGGCTGCGGCCAGTGAAATGGCTGGCACTGCGGGTACCCGCCATGTACTGGGACGACGAGTGGGATAACCCCAAGCAAACCCTTGATCGGCAGCGGCTTAACGCCTACCGCAAACGCCCGCTTGGCCCGACGGACAACCGTGCCCTGGCCGCGTGCGCGGAATTCGGTGGTGATGTATTACTTGTGGAGTCTGAACAAGACGACTATGTGCCCCACAGCACACTGATGAGCTACCGCTCGGCGTTCGTCAGCGCCCATTCGCTGACCCACCGCATCGTCGACGGTGCCGACCACGCGCTGTCCAGCGAAGAGAGCCAGAAAGCCTACAGTTCGATCCTTGCCTCCTGGATCGGCGAAATGGTCGTAGGCGCGCGCCTGGATCGCTACCCGCACTACGCGCCCTGGTATGCCTGAGGCTCGCCGACCTGGCAGTGCAGGCCACCATCGGCGCCACGTACGAGGCTGCGCAATGTCTGGTAGGCAGCAAAGTTGACGCCGCGCGCCTGATGCTGGCACAGCAGGTCGAAGAAAGGCTCCTCGGCGAAGTCAGCCGCAGCTGCCGCCCAAGCCTGCCGCGATTGCCATTGCAGATACTGCAAGACCCGGCTGCCATCGTCACTGGCCTGGATGCTCACGCCCTGCAAGCCTTCACAGCGCGTTGCCAGTTCCTCGCTGCGCGCCACCAACGCCTGGGCCAATGCCACCTGGCGCATGGCCGGGACTTCATATTCGATCATCTGGGTAAACCACAGAGAGTGAGGCGTCGCCCTCATGAACAGTCTCCTTGCTCTGGACGCTATCAGCGTGATGGTGAGCAGGGTAAAACCTCAAGCTAAGTCAAGGTCAAGTGGTTTTTTCGTCAGAAGACGCAAAAGCGCTGCAGTTGAACCCTCAGGTCGATGTACACACGCTATGGTCATTCAACGACTACCGCCGCAGGAGGCAACATGAGCAAGCAAGCGCTGATCATCATCGACATCCAGAACGACTATTTCCCCGGTGGCAAATGGACCCTCGACGGCGCCGAGCAGGCAGCCGACAACGCCGCCCGGCTGCTGGCCGCCGCACGCGACCGGGGCGACCTGGTGGTGCATGTGCGGCATGAATTCGAAAGCGCCGATGCGCCGTTCTTCACGCCGCAGTCACCAGGGGCGGCCATCCATGCCAAGGTCGAGCCCGTGACCGGCGAACCCGTGGTACTCAAGCACAAGGTCAATGCGTTTCTCGGCACCGGCCTCAAGGATACGCTGGACCAGCATGGGGTTCAGGCGTTGACCATCGTCGGCAGCATGAGCCATATGTGCATCGATGCAGCAACCCGAGCCGCCGCCGATTTTGGCTACGAAGTGACCGTGGCCCACGATGCCTGCGCCACCCTGCCCCTGGATTTCAATGGTAAACAGGTGCCGGCGGCCCATGTGCACGACTCGGCGATGGCTGCACTGGCATTTGCCTATGCCAAGGTGGTGAAGACCGACGACCTGTTGCCCCCCAAGGCTTGACGCTTGTGAACTGCGCCCCTTTCGCGACGCAAGGCCGCTCCTGCAAGGGTCAGATCACCACGTTGCGGACAAAGCGCACAGCCACGGCGCCATCATTGCGATAGGCATAACGGCAGTTGCTGGGGAACACATGAAACTGGCCGACCTGCAAGCGGTGCTCGGCGTCTTCGATGACCAGTGTGAGCTGCCCTTCGGCCACATAGATCTGCTCGCTCCAGCCATCGGCATCCGCCTCGCTGAGGTAGCACTCGCCCGGCGCCAACGTCCATTCCCAAAGCTCGACCTCACGCCGGGCGGTGCTGCTACCCAGCAGCACCGCCTTGCTTTGCGGATGTTCGCCAGCCCAGGCCAGTTCATCGATACGGCTCGGGTCGCGCTGCTCAGGCGCCTGGATCAAGGTACTGAATGCTACGCCGAGGGCTTCGGCAATCAGATCGAGGGTGGTGAGGCTGACATTCTTCTCACCCGCCTCGATCGCCACCAGCATCCGCCGGCTGACGCCAGAGCGCTCGGCCAGGGCCGACTGGCTCATACCGGCTGCGTTACGCAGGCGCCGAACGTTGAGGCTGACATGCTGCAGCACCGAGGCGCGGTGTGTGGGATTTTTGTGCACGTTGTTGCTCGCTGATCGTGGCTGCGCAGTATACTGCCCACTTTGCGCAGATTGTGCGCCGGCCCCTCCGAGTGTGCAAGACCATGACCCACCCCAGCCGCAAACCGAACACTGCCGTCTCTTTTCGCCTGAGCAAGGCTGAACTGGTGCTGGTCTTCATCACCATGCTGTGGGGCGGCACCTTCTTGCTGGTGCATAACGTGATGACGGTAAGCGGCCCGATGTTCTTCGTCGGCCTGCGTTTCGCTGCGGCGGCGTTGTTCGTGGGGGTGGTCTCGGCGCGTGCACTGCCGGGGCTGACGCTTACCGAGCTCAAGGCCGGCGTGCTGATCGGCGTGTCGATCATGCTGGGCTACGGTTTGCAGACCATGGGCCTGCAAACCATCAGCAGCAGCCAGTCAGCCTTCATTACCGCGCTATATGTGCCCTTCGTGCCGCTGCTGCAATGGCTGGTGCTCGGCCGCCGGCCCGGCCTGATGCCAAGCATTGGCATCTGCCTGGCATTCTGCGGCTTGATGCTGCTGGCCGGGCCAGAGGGCGGCACCTTGCACTTCAGCGAAGGCGAGATAGTGACCCTGGTCAGCGCCATCGCCATTGCTGGCGAAATCATCCTGATCAGCCGCTATGCCGGCCAGGTCGATGTGCGCCGTGTAACCGTGGTGCAGCTGGCGACCGCCTCGTTGCTGTCGTTCCTGATGATCGTACCGACCCAGGAACGCATCCCCGACTTCTCCTGGCTGCTGCTGGCCAGTGCCCTGGGGCTTGGCGCCATGAGCGCCGTGATCCAGGTAGCGATGAACTGGGCACAGAAGTCGGTTTCGCCCACCCGCGCCACCCTGATCTATGCCGGCGAGCCGGTGTGGGCCGGGATCGTCGGGCGCCTCGCCGGCGAGCGCCTGCCTGGCGTTGCATTGATCGGCGGGCTGCTGATCGTGATCGCAGTGGTGGTCAGCGAACTGAAGGTGCGCCGCCCCCGCGAAGACGCCGAGGCACGCGAAGCACAGGCCGAACGCGAGCAGCAAGCCGGCCTGTAAAGCGGCCAACTCCAGCTATGCTTTGTAAAAAACTGTTATAAAAAAACACCTTGTCACAGCGTATTTGTACGATTCTGCGACAGCTTGCGTGTTGGTGATCAACTGATCGGCACGTATGATCCTTGCAAACCTCTCCAGAATAGAACGCTATGTCCTTGATAGTGCTATTGCTTCTGCCGTTCGTGGGCAGTTGCCTGGCAGCCGTGCTGCCGCACAACGCACGTAACGCCGAGTCCATATTGGCGGGGCTCGTCGCCTTGGTCGGTACGGTCCAGGTAGCACTGCTGTACCCTCAGGTCGCCCACGGTGGCGTGATTCGCGAGGAATTCCTCTGGCTGCCCAGCCTGGGTTTGAACCTTGTGCTGCGCATGGACGGCTTCGCCTGGCTGTTCTCGCTGCTGGTACTGGGCATCGGCACACTGGTGTCGCTGTATGCCCGCTACTACATGTCACCGCAAGACCCGGTGCCGCGTTTCTTCGCCTTCTTCCTCGCGTTCATGGGCGCCATGCTGGGCCTGGTGATCTCTGGCAACCTGATCCAGCTGGTGTTCTTCTGGGAGCTGACCAGCGTTTTCTCCTTCCTGCTGATCGGTTATTGGCACCATCGCGCCGACGCCCGCCGCGGCGCCTACATGGCGCTGATGGTGACCGGTGCCGGCGGCCTGTGCCTGCTGGTCGGTGCCTTGCTGCTGGGCCACGTGGTCGGCAGCTACGACCTGGACAAGGTGCTGGCCGCGGGTGACGTTATCCGCCAGCACGCACTGTACCCGGTGCTGCTGCCACTGATCCTGATCGGCGCCCTGAGCAAGAGTGCGCAGTTTCCGTTCCACTTCTGGTTGCCCCACGCGATGGCGGCGCCGACCCCTGTGTCCGCCTACCTGCACTCGGCAACCATGGTAAAGGCCGGGGTGTTTCTGCTGGCGCGGCTCTGGCCTGTGCTGTCAGGCAGCGAGGAGTGGTTCTGGATCGTCGGCGGGGCTGGCGCCATCACGCTGCTGCTCGGCGCCTTTGCCGCGATGTTCCAGAACGACCTCAAGGGCCTGCTGGCGTATTCCACCATCAGCCACTTGGGCCTGATCACCCTGCTGCTGGGCCTGAACAGCCCGCTGGCGGCGGTCGCCGCCGTCTTCCACATCCTCAACCATGCCACCTTCAAGGCCTCGCTGTTCATGGCCGCCGGCATCATCGACCACGAGAGCGGTACGCGCGATATCCGGCGCCTCAGCGGCCTGATCCGCCTGGTGCCCTACACCGCCACCCTGGCCATGGTGGCCAGCGCCTCGATGGCCGGCGTGCCGCTGATGAACGGCTTCCTGTCCAAGGAGATGTTCTTCGCAGAAACAGTGTTCATCAGCTCCACGGCCTGGGTCGAAGCCGCCCTCCCGGTGATCGCCACGCTGGCCGGTACCTTCAGCGTGGCCTACGCACTGCGCTTTACCGTCGATGTCTTCTTCGGGCCAACCGCCCAGGACCTGCCCCACACACCTCACGAACCACCCCGCTGGATGCGCGCGCCGGTCGAACTGCTGGTGCTCACCTGCCTGGTGGTAGGCATCTTCCCTGCCCAGTCGGTCGGCCCGTTGCTGGCTGCGGCGGCCCTGCCGGTGGTGGGCGGTACGCTACCGGAATACAGCCTGGCCATCTGGCACGGCTGGAATGCGCCACTGATCATGAGCCTGGTCGCCATGAGCGGCGGCATCGTGCTCTACCTGCTGCTGCGCAAGCAACTGCGCATGGGCCGCTTCCCCTACCCACCACTGATCGAGCGGTTCAACGGCAAGCGCTTGTTCGAGCACGGCCTGGTGCGCCTGATGCTGCTGGCCCGCCGAATCGAAGGCTTGCTGACCACGCGCCGCCTGCAATCGCAGTTGTTCATGCTGGTACTGGCGGCCTTCCTGGCCGGCCTCACGCCCATGCTGTACAGCGGGCTGACCTGGGGTGAGCGCCCGAAAATCCCTGGTTCCGGCGTGTTCGTCGCACTCTGGCTGATCGCCATCGCCTGCGCCATCGGCGCCGCCTACCAGGCCAAATACCACCGTCTGGCCGCCTTGATCATGGTCAGCGTCTGCGGCCTGATGACCTGCATCACCTTCGTCTGGTTCTCGGCGCCCGACCTGGCCTTGACCCAGCTGGTCGTGGAAGTGGTCACCACTGTACTGATCCTGCTCGGCCTGCGCTGGCTGCCGCGCCGTATCGAAGGCGTATCACCGCTGCCGGGCAGCCTGGAGCGCGCCCGCATGCGCCGCCTGCGCGACCTGCTGCTGGCGGTGCTGGTGGGTGGCGGCATGGCGGTGCTGTCGTACGCCATGCTCACCCGGCCAACGCCCAACGACATTTCCTCGTTCTACCTGAGCCGCGCCCTGCCGCAAGGGGGCGGTACCAATGTGGTCAATGTGATGCTGGTCGACTTCCGTGGCTTCGACACCCTCGGTGAAATCACCGTGCTGGTCGCCGTGGCCCTGACCGTGTTCGCCCTGCTGCGACGCTTCCGCCCGCCCAAGGAGAGCATGCAGTTGCCCGCCCAGCAGCGCCAGCTGGCGCCCGACGTGGTCACAGACCTGATCAACCCGCGTCACGCCACAGACACCGCGCTGGGCTTCATGATGGTGCCTGCGGTGCTGGTGCGGCTGCTGCTGCCAATCGCCCTGCTGGTATCGATGTACCTGTTCATGCGCGGCCACAACCAGCCTGGCGGCGGGTTCGTCGCCGGCCTGGTGATGTCGGTGGCGTTCATCCTGCAGTACATGGTCGCCGGCACCCAATGGGTCGAGGCGCAAATGAGCTTGCGGCCGCTGCGCTGGATGGGCACTGGCCTGCTGTGCGCGACCCTGACCGGGGTCGGCGCCATGCTGCTGGGTTACCCGTTCCTGACCACGCACACGGCACACCTGCACCTGCCCGTGCTGGGGGATGTGCACGTGGCCAGCGCGCTGTTCTTCGATATCGGCGTGTACACCGTGGTGGTCGGCTCGACCCTGCTGATCCTCACTGCCCTGGCGCACCAGTCGGTGCGCGCCTACCGCCCGGGCAACCCGTCGAAATCCAGCCAAGCAGGAGCCGCCTGATGGAAGAAGTCATTGCAGTCGCCATCGGCGTACTGGCCGCCTCGGGGGTCTGGTTGATCCTGCGCCCACGGACCTACCAGGTGATCATGGGCCTGTGCCTGCTGTCGTACGGCGTCAACCTGTTCATCTTCAGCATGGGCAGCCTGTTCATCGGCAAGGAGCCCATCATCAAGGACGGCGTGACCCAGGACTTGCTGCACTACACCGACCCCCTGCCCCAGGCCCTGGTACTGACTGCCATCGTCATCAGCTTCGCCATGACCGCACTGTTCCTGGTGGTGCTGCTGGCCTCACGCGGGTTGACCGGCACCGACCATGTGGATGGCCGGGAGCGTGACGAATGAGTGGCATGAGTCAACTGATCGTCGCCCCCATCCTGCTGCCCCTCATCACCGCTGCGGTGATGCTGTTGCTGGGCGAGAAACACCGGCGCATCAAGGCGCAACTGAACCTGCTGTCCACCTTCGCCGGCCTGGCCATCGCGGTCAGCCTGCTGCTGTGGGTGCGCACCCAGGGCCAGGCCGAATCGATCGGTGTGTACCTGCCAGGCAACTGGCCGGCACCGTTCGGCATCGTGTTGGTAGTCGACCATCTTTCGGCATTGCTACTGACCCTGACCGGCATCATCGGCTTCAGCGCCCTGCTGTTTGCCCGCGCCCGCTGGGACAGCGCCGGTGCCAGCTTCCACGCACTGTTCCAGATCCAGCTGATGGGGCTGTACGGTGCATTCCTGACGGCCGACCTGTTCAACTTGTTCGTGTTCTTCGAGGTGCTGCTGGCAGCCTCCTATGGCTTGCTGCTGCACGGTTCGGGCCGCGCAAGGGTCAGGGCCGGCCTGCACTATATCGCCATCAACCTGTTCGCTTCGTCGTTGTTTCTGGTGGGCGCGGCGATGCTCTATGGCGTGACAGGCACCTTGAACATGGCCGACCTGGCGCTGAAGATCCCGCTGGTGCCGGAGGCCGATCGCGGCTTGCTGCACGCAGGCGCCGCGATACTGGCCATGGCGTTTCTGGCCAAGGCCGGCATATGGCCCCTCAACTTCTGGCTGGTGCCTGCCTACGCCTCGGCCAGCGCACCGGTTGCCGCGCTTTTTGCCATCATGACCAAGGTCGGCCTGTATGCCGTGCTGCGCCTGTGGACGCTGCTGTTCTCCGGGCAAGCCGGCGCCTCGGCGCACTTCGGTGGCGAGTGGCTGGTTTACGGCGGCCTGGTCACCCTGGCGGTGGCCGCCGTATCGATATTGGCCGCACAACGCCTGGAACGCATGGCTGCCCTGAGCATCCTGGTCTCCGCCGGCACGCTGCTCGCGGCCGTCGGTTTTGCCCAACCGGTGCTCACCGGCGCGGCATTGTTCTACCTGGTCAACTCGACCCTGGCGCTGTGCGCCCTGTTCCTGCTCGCCGAGCTGGTCGAGCGCTCGCGCTCGGCCAACGAAGTGCCGCTGGATGAAGAAGAAGACGCCATGCCTTCGCCCCTGGAGTCGCTGCACCCGCCCAAGGGCATCAACCTCGATGATGAACAAAAGGTCGTGATCGGCCAGATCATCCCATGGACCATGGCCTTCCTCGGCCTGAGCTTCATCGCCTGTGCGTTGCTGATCATCGGCATGCCGCCGCTTTCGGGCTTCGTCGGCAAACTCAACCTGATCAGTGCGCTGTTCAACCCGCTGGGGCTGGGCATAGCGCCGGAGCAACCGCTGACAACAGCTGGCTGGGGCCTGGTGGCATTGCTTGTACTTTCCGGCATGGCATCGCTGATCGCCTTTGGCCGCGTAGGTATTCAGCGCTTCTGGAAGCCCGAGGAGCGCCCCTCGCCTGTGCTGCGTCGCTATGAGTGCCTGCCGATCGTCATCCTGCTTGGGCTGTGCATCATCCTCAGCTTCAAAGCCGAGCCGTTGCTGCGCTACACCCAGGACACGGCTGCCAGCCTGCAGGCGCCGGACACCTACATAAAAGCGGTGATGGCTGCCCAACCGATCCCTGGCCCGACCTCCCTCGACGTGGAGCTGCAGCCATGAACCGTCTGTTCCCCGCCCCGCTGCTGTCGGTGTCGCTGTTTGGCCTGTGGTTGCTGCTGAACCTGTCGGTCAGCGCCGGCAACCTGCTGCTCGCTGCCCTGCTCGGCATCCTTGCACCGCTGTTGATGGCACCCCTACGCCCCCAGCATGCCCATGTGCGGCGCCCACTGGTGATTGCCAAGCTGATTGGCCGGGTAGGCCTTGATGTGATTGTGTCCAACCTGCTGGTGGCCCGTGGCGTGCTGCGCGCCGGCAAACAGCCGCCGCGCTCGGCATTCGTGCACATCCCGCTGGCCCTGCGTGATGCCCATGGCCTGGCCGCGCTTTCGATGATCACCACGGTGGTACCGGGTACGGTCTGGTCCGAGCTGGCACTGGACCGCAGCGTGCTGCTGCTGCATGTGTTCGACCTGGAGGATGAAGCCGCCTTCATCGAGCACTTCAAGGCCACCTATGAACGCCCGCTGATGGAGATTTTCCAATGACAGGCCTGCTCGCCAACGCTGTACTCGCCAGCCTGTTCATCTTCGCCCTGGCCATGGCCCTGGCGCTGATCCGGTTGTTCCGCGGCCCGTCCGCCCAGGACCGGGTTCTGGCGCTGGACTACCTGTATATCCTGGCCATGCTGACCATGCTGGTACTGGGGATTCGCTATGCAAGTGACACCTACTTCGAAGGTGCGCTGCTGATTGCGTTGTTCGGCTTTGTCGGCTCGTTCGCCCTGGCCAAGTTCCTGCTTCGTGGTGAGGTGATCGAATGACCGAAACGCTAGCACTGCCCTTCTGGCTGGAGTTGGTCACTGCCGCGCTGCTGCTGATCGGCAGCCTGTTTGCCCTGATCGGTGCCGTGGGCCTGCTGCGCCTGAAGGATTACTTCCAGCGCATGCACCCACCCGCGCTGGCCTCGACCCTCGGCGCATGGTGCGTGGCCTTGGCCTCGATCATCTACTTCTCGTGGCTCAAGGAAGCGCCCATCCTGCACGCCTGGTTGATCCCGATACTGCTGTCGATCACCGTACCGGTCACCACGCTCTTGCTGGCCAGGGCTGCGCTGTTTCGCAAGCGCATGTCGAAAGAAGCGGTGCCCGAGGAAGTCAGCAGCGGCGGCGACCGCGGCCACTGACAGCGTGCAGCCTCAGCCCTGGCTGAGGCGCTGCAGCTCGCGTCGGACCATGGCGGCATACGGTGGCGGGCCGAGCCGATACAGTTCACCGGCCACCCAGTTCAGCCAAGCCCCTTGCAAGTCCTCACGCCGAGCCAACAGGCGTTCGGCTTGCGCCAGCGCATCCGCCTGGTGCTGCTGATGGAACTCGGCACGCGAAACGGGCGAGCCGTTGCCGTCAGTCATTCACTTGCCTTGAAGGTGGTCAGCTCACCCTTGCGCCATTTCGCGACTTTGCCGGTCACGGCCTTGAGCAGCTTGCCCAGGCCTTCCTGCACTTGCTGTTGCGCAGCAAAGACCAACATCACGCCATGGCCCTCGCGCAGCACGATGCCCTCGCCTTCAGGCACCGAAACAAAGGCATAGTCGCCCACGCCGTAGACGTTGAGCTTGATGTCACGAAAGCGCATTTCCAACTTGCCGCCCTCGCGGCTGGGCAGTACGGCGGCACGGAAGTGATCGCCTACTTTCAGCTCCAGGCGCTGCTTGTCATCGACCACCAATGCGCTCTCGGTGTCGATCTCGGCCATATACAAGCCTTCAGGACTTTGTTCGGTGACATAGATAAAGCGGCCTTGGAACAGCTGGGCCAATTTACCGCGCAAATCGCCCAGGGCGAACAAGGCGTGGGTATCAAGAGTGCTGACTGCCAATGAAGTGATCCTCAACCGGTTACATCCCGCCCCCACACACGCTCGGTGAGGCACGGCCATTACATAGCGATAGGCGAAAAGAGTAATAAAGCGATGCGCTGATGTCTGTGCCTGCTGGCGATGCAGCATGCAGGATTCTTTACTCTGGCTTGCCAGATCTGGCCTCAGTACAGGCTTTCGGCAAATTCCCAACGCGGGAAGTGTAATGCCTGACAATAAAGCCGCCAGAAAAGATGCGATAGGGCGTTGCAGAGCACCCGACAGAACGGGCTCTGAAATCCATCAGCGCATTACTGGGGAAGGAATATGCACGAAAACACCGAAATCCGTCGAGAGGCAAACAACATTTCTTGCGACCGCCTTCAAGCGGCAAGGCCCTTCCTGAGTTGCTGCAACCAGGCCGCCTGGCATTCCACAGCCTCATCACGCGTGGCGAACGCAGTACCGCGGCGCTCACCATTGACCAGCACCACCCAGCAAATGCGCTTGCCCAGCGCCTGCAAGGTGGCAGGCACACCGGAGCCAATCATCACGGCTACATCGACTCGGCTATTCATCATCCCCTCCGGAATTTAATTAGCACCCTAACGATAAAGCCATGATACGCCTGCCTGCAGGCAGGAAACAGCGCATCTCGGTACAGCAGTGTTACGCCACAAGCAACAAATTCAGCAGCGTTTGCCGCAACAACGCAAAAAGCCCCAGGGATTTCTCCGTGGGGCTCACGCACCGCGCTCGATCAGATCTGCCGCTGGTGGCGGTCGAGCTGCTCGTGGCGCTCCTGGGCTTCGATGCAGTACTTGGTGGTCGGGCTGATCAGCAGACGCTGCAGGCCGATGGGCTCACCACTGTCATCGCACCAGCCAAAGCTTTCGTCAGCGATTCGGCCCAGGGCCATCTCCAGCTGCGGCAGCAGGCGTTGGTCACGCTCGATGGCGTTGACCAACCAGTGGCGCTCTTCTTCGACCGAGGCCACATCAGCTGGATCCGACGGGGTTTCCAGGCTTTCGATGATGATGCGGTTCTTATCGATGCGTTCATGGGTTTCGACTTTCATCGCTTGCAGCAGGCCAGTGAAAAAGGCCAGCTGTTCAGCGCTCATGTAGTCATCGGCCGACATGGCCAGCAACTGTTCCTTGGTCATCGATTTCTCTATGAAAAAATGTGCATTGGGCGATTCGGGTGCCGCCGACGCCAGCGCGTCGGCAGCGGAATTCTTCAAGCGCCAACCGGCACTCTTTTACAGGGGGCGGCAGTCTAAGGCGCCACGTCGCGTGGAGCAACTGCAATTGGGGGGGAATTTACGCCCATTGACCAGAATCCGCTGGTCGGCGCCCTGGGCGGGCATGCCTTGAGAGGGCGGGTGCATTCGAGAAGAAGCGCGCCACCTCTCAAGGCAAGTACAACGCACTCAGCGATCCTTGAACTGCGCCTCACGCTTGCCAATGAAGGCACTCATGCCTTCCTTCTGGTCTTCAGTGGCGAAGGCCGCATGGAACACTCGACGCTCAAACCGCACGCCCTCACTGAGGGTAACTTCAAAGGCCCGATTGACACTCTCCTTGACCATCATGCTCACCGGGATCGACTTGCTGGCAATGGTCGCAGCCACTTTCAGCGCTTCCTCAAGCAGCTCGACCTGGGGCACGATGCGCGCCACAAGGCCGGCGCGCTCTGCCTCTTCGGCGCCCATCAGGCGGCCGGTCAGGCACAGTTCCATGGCCTTGGCCTTGCCGACTGCGCGGGTCAGCCGCTGGGTGCCGCCCATGCCGGGCAATACGCCCAGGTTGACCTCAGGCTGACCGAATTTGGCATTGTCAGCGGCCAGAATGAAGTCGCACATCATCGCCAGTTCACAGCCGCCACCCAAGGCAAAACCCGACACCGCAGCAATGATCGGTTTGCGCCGGTTGGCGATGCGATCAGCATCGCTGAACAGGTCATCGACGTAGATCTGCGGGTATTTGAGGTCGGCCATTTCCTTGATGTCGGCACCGGCGGCAAACGCCTTGGCCGAGCCTGTCAGCACTACGCAGCCGATGTTCGGGTCCTTTTCCAGCTGGTCCAGGGCCTGGTTGATCTCGCCCACGATCTGCGCGTTGAGTGCATTGAGCGCCTGGGGCCGGTTGAGGGTAATCAGGCCGACCTTGCCGTGGATGTCCAACAGGATGGTTTCGAATGCCATGCAGACTGCTCCTTCAAAGATTGCGCGCAATGACCATGCGCTGAATGTCGCTGGTGCCTTCGTAGATCTGGCAAACCCGAACGTCGCGGTAGATCCGCTCCAGCGGGAAGTCACTCAGATAGCCATATCCGCCCAGGGTCTGCAAGGCATCCGAACAGACCTTTTCGGCCATTTCCGAGGCGAACAGCTTGGCCATCGACGCCTCCACCAGCGCAGGGCGCCCGGCGTCACGCAGCGCGGCGGCATGCAACACCATCTGCCGGGCCACGGCAATGCGCGTGGCCATGTCAGCCAGGCGGAACGCCACGGCCTGGTGCTCGATCAACGGCTTGCCAAAGCTCTGGCGCTCCTTGGCATAGTCGCGCGCCACCTCGAACGCGGCACGTGCCATGCCGACCGACTGGGACGCAATGCCGATACGCCCACCCTCAAGGTTGGCCAGGGCGATCTTGTAGCCCTGCCCTTCTTCGCCCAGGCGATTGGCAACGGGCACGCGCACATTGTCGAAAACGATCTGACAGGTGTCCGAGGCATGCTGCCCTAGCTTGTCCTCGACCCTCGCCACCTGGTAGCCCGGCGCATCGGTGGGCACGATGAAAGCGGTGATGCCGCGCTTGCCCGCTTGCGGGTCGGTCACCGCAAACACGATGACCACACCGGCGTTCTGCCCGGAGGTGATGAACTGTTTGCTGCCGTTGAGCACATAGTGATCGCCCTCCAGACGCGCGCGGGTCTTCAGGCTGCTGGCATCGGAGCCCGCCTGGGGCTCGGTCAGGGCGAAGGCGCCGATCATCGCACCGCTGGCCAGCGGCGTCAGAAACTGCTGCTTTTGCTGCTCGGTGCCAAACTTCAGGATCGGCACACAACCCACCGAGTTGTGCACGCTCATGATGGTCGAGCAGGCACCGTCGCCTGCGGCGATTTCTTCAAGGGCCATGGCGTAGGCTACATAGCCGGTGTCGCTGCCCCCGTACTGCTCCGGCACCAGCATGCCGAACAGGCCCAGCGCGGCCATCTCGTCGATGGCTTCACGGGGGAAGCGGTGCGCCTTGTCCCACTGTTCGGCGAACGGCCGCAGCCGTTCCTGGGCAAAGTCACGGACAGCGTCAGCGATTTGTTGTTGCTCGTCAGTTACCAGCATGGTTCACCTCAATACAGGCATTCGACGGCCATGGCCGTGGCCTCGCCACCGCCGATGCAGATGGCGGCCACGCCCCGGCGCAGGTTGTTCTGGCGCAGGGCCGACAGCAAGGTCACCAAAATCCGCGCACCCGAGGCACCGATCGGGTGGCCCAGCGCGCAGGCACCGCCGTGGATGTTGACCTTGTCATGCGGCAGGTCGAGGTGCTTCATGGCCGCGAGGGTGACGACGGCAAAGGCTTCGTTGATCTCGAACAGGTCCACCTCGGCCAGGTTCCAGCCGGTGCGCTTCATCAGTTTGTCGATGGCGCCGATCGGCGCGGTGGGGAACAGCGCCGGAGCATCGGCGAACGCCGCATGGCCATGAATGACGGCCAGGGGTTTCAAACCGCGCTTTTCAGCTTCGCTACGGCGCATCAGCACCAGTGCCGCGGCGCCGTCGGAAATCGAACTGGCGTTGGCCGCTGTCACCGTCCCGCCCTCACGGAAGGCCGGCTTGAGCTGCGGGATCTTGTCCAGACGCGCCTTGGGCGGTTGTTCGTCATCCTTGATCACGCGCTTTTCCTTGCCTTCGGTGACCTCTACCGGGACGATCTCGGCGCTGAAGCGGCCGTTTTTGATGGCGTCCTGGGCGCGGGTCAGCGAGCTGATGGCGAAGGCATCCTGGGCTTCGCGGCTAAAGCCGCCAGCCTGCGCGCAATCCTCGGCGAAGGTGCCCATCAGGCGCCCTTTGTCGTAAGCGTCTTCCAGGCCGTCCATGAACATATGGTCAATGATCTTGCCATGCCCCATGCGGTAGCCACTGCGGGCCTTGTCCAGCAGGTAGGGCGCGTTGGTCATGCTCTCCATGCCACCGGCCACCACCACATCGGCGCTGCCGGCCAGCAGCAGGTCATGGGCCATGATCGCCGCCTGCATGCCCGAACCGCACATCTTGTTCAGGGTGGTGCAGGTGGTGTGTTTATCCAGGCCGGCGCCCAGCGCCGCCTGACGTGCAGGCGCCTGCCCCAGGCCTGCCGGCAGCACGCAACCGAACAGCACCTGCTCGACGCTGGTGGCCTGGATGCCGGCGCGCTCGACGGCGGCGCGGATTGCGGCGGCGCCCAGTTGCGGCGCGGTCAGGCTCTTGAGGTCGCCCTGCAGGCCGCCCATGGGCGTGCGCACGGCGTTGACGATGACAATCGGGTCGTTGGCGAGGGTCATGTTCATTTCTCCTTACTTGGCAGCCATGCGCAGTGCGCCGTCGAGGCGGATCACCTCGCCGTTGAGCATGCTGTTCTCGATGATGTGGCGGGCCAGTGCGGCGTATTCCTGCGGGCGGCCCAGGCGTGGCGGGAACGGTACGCCAGCGGCAAGCGAGTCGCGCACTTCCTGGGTCATGCCGGCCATCATGGGCGTCTCGAAAATGCCTGGGGCGATGGTCATCACGCGGATACCGAAACGCGCCAGCTCACGGGCCGCTGGCAGCGTGAGGCTGGCGATGGCGCCCTTGGACGCGGCGTAGGCGGCCTGGCCGATCTGCCCGTCATAGGCGGCGATGGACGCGGTGTTGATGATCACACCCCGTTCAGCGCCTTCGTCAGCCGGGCCCTCGGCCATCGCCGCCGCCGTCAGGCGCAGCAGGTTGAAGCTGCCAATCAGGTTGACGTTGATGACCTTGGCGAAGCTCGCCAGCCCATGCGGCCCTTGCTTGCCCAGGACCTTCTCGGCGCCGACGATACCGGCGCAGTTGACCAAGCCATGAATGCTGCCAAACGCGCTGACGGCGGCGTCGACCGCAGCCTTGGCGGCCTGCTCGTCGCTGATGTCAGCGACTGCGAAACGGGCGTTGTCGCCCAGTTCACGCGCCTTGGCTTCGACGGCCTGGGCATTGAGGTCGACCAGCATGACCTTGGCACCCGCCTCGATCAGCATTTGCGCGGTGGCGGCACCTAGCCCGGAAGCCGCGCCGCTGACGATGAAATGTTTGTTGATGATCTGCATGGTAGGTTCCCTCAGGCGCTGGCGCTGGCGGCCAGCAGCGCGTGTTGTTTGGCGATTTCCTGGTTGCGCAGGATGAAGCGTTGCAGCTTGCCGCTCGGGGTCTTGGGCAGCTCGCTGACGAATTCGATTTCACGCGGGTAGGCGTGGGCATACAGGCGCTGGCGCACGTGTTGGCGCAAGGTCTCTTCCAGCTCAGCGGTGCCTGACACACCGTTGGCCAATACCACGAAGGCCTTGATCAGTTCGGTGCGCTCGGGGTCGGGCTTGCCGATCACCGCCGCCTCGATGACTGCCGGGTGTTCGATCAGCGCGCTTTCCACATCGAACGGACCAACCCGGTAGCCGGAGGTGGTGATCACGTCGTCGCTGCGGCCGACAAAACTGATGCTGCCGTCAGCGTTGAGCTCGACAGTGTCGCCGCTGAGGTAGTACTTGCCCACGAAAGATCGGGTAGGCACACCGTGGTAACCACCGAACCAGCAAAGCGGCGATTGCTCGCGGTCAACCGCCAGGATGCCTGGCTGGCCGACCGGTAATTCTGCGCCCTGTTCATCCAGCACGACGATGCGGTGACCGGGAATGGCGAACCCGGCTGACCCCAGGTGTACCGGGTGTTTGAGAGCATGGTGGTTGCACAGCACCATGCCCAGTTCGGTCTGGCCGTAATGATCGTGGATGGTCACACCCAGCTCGTCGGCGAACCAGCGAATCACCTCCGGGTTGAGCGGTTCGCCCGCGCTGCTGACGACCCGCAGGCGCCCCTTGATCGGCGCGGAGAACTCGCTACCCGCGGCAATCAGCAGCCGATAGGCCGTGGGTGAGCCCGCCAGGTTGGTGATGCCCAGCTTGTTGATGACCCGCGCGCAGCTCTCGACGCTGAACGGGCCATCGTAGAAGGTGGTGGCGTGGCCCAGCGACAGCGGGCCGGTCACCGCGTAATACAGGCCATACGCCCAGCCTGGGTCGGCCAGGTTCCAGAAGTTGTCCTCGGGGCGCAGGCCGATGGCATCGCGCATGTAGCCCTGGAAGGCCACAATCGCGCGCAGCGGCACCTCCAAGGGTTTGGCAGGGCCGGTGGTGCCGGAGGTGAACATCAGCAGGAACGGGTCATCGCCCGAGCGCATGACGGGCTCACAGACGGCTGAGGCCGTCGCCAGGCATTGTTGGAAATCCAGCTCGCCACTGCGGGCGTTGACCGTGATGATCGTCGGGCAGGCCTGCACATCGTCCAGCTTGGCGCGATTGTGGCTGTCGGTGACGACGACCCGGGCGTGGGACTGCTCCAGGCGGTGTTCGATGGCCTTAGGCCCGAACGCGGTGAACAGCGGCTGGTACACCGCCCCCAGGCGCCAGGTGGCGAGAATGGTGACCAGCAGCTCGGGGGTACGCGGCATCAGGCCGGCAACCCGGTCGCCGGCACCCACGCCCTGCGCCTTGAGCACATTGGCAAAACGGGCAGCTTGCGCCTTCAGCTGATCGAAGCTGTGGCGCGTGCTGTTGCCCTCGCGGTCCTCGTGGATCAGCGCCAGCTTGCCGTCACCGGCATGCCGATCACAGCATTCGACACAGGCATTGAGGGCAGCGAGGTTGCCATGCAGCGCCGTGCTGGCGGCCTGGGCAAGGTCGAACGCTCGAACGGCCTCGGCGTAATCACGCATCGTCTGACTCCTGGTTCTTGTTTTTGGAGTTTAACCATCAGTCCGACGATGTTCGCGCCGCTCAATCGCGGCGGCAATGGCCAAAGCTGTCAATCTGGATGACCGGTTTGGCCGCCCTCGTTCACCCCGCTGCGCGCTTGGCTGCACGCAGGTAGGACTGGGTGAGCCCGCTGATCAGGCGCTCGGTATCCATGCTCTGCTGTTCCCGCAGGCCGCTTTACGCAGAGGGAAGCGGCCCGCGCGGCCTTGCCACGGCAGCGCCCTCAGTGCCCCGAATCGCGTGCCTGAATCAATGCCCGGTAGTGCCCCGGGTTACAGCCAAACCACTTGCGAAACGCCTTGTAGAACGAACTGCTGTCGGCAAACCCAAGACGCTCGGCGATCTCGCCCATGGCCGCCTCTTCCTGGCTCAACCAGGCGATCGCCAGCTCACGGCGCACGCTGTCTTTCAAGCCCTGGTAGTTCTGCCCCTCCTCGGCCAGGCGCCGGCGCAGGGTCGAGGGCGACAGGCACAACTGGCGCGCCAGGCTGTCACCGTCGGGCCAATGCTCCGGGGCCAGGCGCAGCAGGTCGGTGCGGATACGCCGCCCAAGGCTTGCGGGGTCACGGTATTTGACCAGAATGTTGCCCGGCGCTTCGGCAAGAAAGCGCTGCAGTTCCTCCTCGCTGCGCCGCAGTGGCAGCTCGAGGCATTCGGCGGCGATGATCATGCGCGTGCGCGGGCGCTCGAACTGCAGGTTCTCCGAAAACATCACCCGATAGTCATCACAGAAGGGGGGTTCGGCACAGCGCAGGTCGATGGCCAGGATCGGGATGCGCCGCCCGGCCAGCCAGCAGGCCACGCCATGCACGATCATCCAGAAGGTGAAATACGTGAAGGCGCGACGGGGTTCGTCACGCGGCTCGTTGATGACGATCTCGGCCAGGCCTTCCTGGCGAACCAAACTTGGCTGCAGGTCTTCGAGCATCAGCGACAGGAACGCCAACGCGGTTTCCAGCGCCGTGCCCAAGCTCGGCTGGCCCATGCTCGCCCGGCACATGAACGCCAGGCTGCCGCTGCGCAGGCCACGCGGGTCCATGGCGAAGAACTCGTCATTGCAGCGCCGCGCCAGCAAACGCCAGAGGCGGGCATAGGCGTCGGCACTGACCCGTGCAGCGGGCAGGTGCAAGTGCTCGACGGCAATGCCAGCCCGCGCCAGCAAGCCGCTGTCGGGTTCACCCTTCGGGCAGGTCTGCAACAGCGCTTCGCGCACCAGCTGCATGGAGATAGTGTCTTTATCGCTCATCGACAGTCCTGTCGGTTCTGTGCCGGCCATGTTAGGGCGCCCAGTTGAAAACAGCCATCACAGCCCCGCCGCCAGGCTCAGGAAGGCCTGGATCAGGCGCAGTTCGCGGCGGCGCTCCAGGCAGCCGATCATGTGCTGGTTGAGCAGACCATCGCCGGCCAGCGGCCGAGCCACCACCCGTGGGTCATGGGCCACTTCAGTGGACGACACAACGCCAATGCCCAGCTCCGAGGCCACCGCTTCGGTTACTGCCTCGCGGCTGTCCAGCTCCAACAGTACCCGCGGCTGCACGCCCGCCTTGGCGCAGGCCTTGTCAAAGGTACGCCGGGTAGTGGAGCTCGGCTCACGCAGCACCATGATCTGCTGGTGCAGCTCGGCCAGCGGCAAGTCCCCCTCGCCACTGGCCCAGGCATGCCCCGCCGGCAGCAAGGCGCACAGGCGCGATTCACACAGGCTCTGCAAATGCAGGCCCTTGCGCGGTTCGATCTCGGTCAGCACGGCCACGTCGGCATGCTCGCTGAGCAACGCAGCCAGGGTTTCCTGGGCATTGCCCAGGCGCAGGTTGACAGTAATGCCCGGGTAGCGCTCGCGCAGCAGCGCAAGCATCGGCATGACCCGGTGCGGGCCGTCGGCGGCCACTTCCAGGCGCCCGGTCAGCAATTGCCGGTTGGCCTCGAGCATGGCCTGGGCCTCCTCCGCCAGGCCGAACATGGCGCGGGTGATGGCTGCCAACCGCGTGCCCTCCTCGGTCAGCTCCACGCGCCGGGCGGTACGCCGCAACAAGGTGATCTGGTAGTGCTCTTCCAGCGCCTTGACGTGGCCGGTGACGGCCGGCTGGCTGATGAACAACCGCGCCGCAGCGCGGGTGAAGCTACCTTCACGCGCCACCGCATCGAAGGCACGCAGCTGGAACAGGTTCATATCTATCGGCCCGACTTATGGCTGGCATAACAACAAACAATTTGATTGATAGCACAGTGAATTGCAACCTTGGCTCCGTAGTTTCAGCGCCAGATTTTTCGGCTCACCACCCGCCGCTTGTGAGGAACCACGGAATGAGCAACGCCCCGATCCTGCTGACCCCCGGCCCCCTGACCACTTCAGCCCGTACCCGCCAAGCCATGCTGGTGGACTGGGGCTCCTGGGACCGCGACTTCAACCAACTCACGGCCAGCGTCTGCGAGCAATTGCTGGCGATCATCGACGGCAGCGCCAGCCACCACTGCGTGCCCCTGCAAGGCAGCGGCACCTTCGCCGTGGAAGCCGCCATCGGCACTCTGGTTCCGCGTGACGGCAAGGTGCTGGTGTTGATCAACGGGGCCTACGGCCAACGCCTTGCGAAGATCTGCAAGGTGCTGGGGCGCACCTACAGCACCTTCGAAACCGCCGAAGACCAGCCGACCACCGCCGCCGACGTCGACCGCCTGCTGGCTGCCGACCCGGGTGTCACCCACGTGGCGCTGATCCACTGCGAAACCAGCACCGGCATCCTCAACCCGCTGCCAGAGATCGCCCAGGTGATCAAACGCCACGGCAAGCGCCTGATCATCGATGCCATGAGCTCGTTCGGCGCCCTGCCGATCGATGCCCGTGCAGTCCCCTTCGAGGCATTGATCGCCGCCTCCGGCAAATGCCTGGAAGGCGTACCTGGCATGGGCTTCGTCTTCGCCGAAAAAACCGCACTGGCCGCAGCCGAAGGCAACGCCCACTCCCTGGCCATGGACCTGTACGACCAGCACACCTACATGGCCAAGACCGGCCAGTGGCGCTTCACCCCACCCACCCACGTGGTCGCGGCGCTGCACGAAGCATTGCAACAGTACAACGAGGAAGGCGGCCTGCCCGCCCGCCACCAGCGCTACGCCGACAACTGCAAGACGCTGCTGGACGGCATGGCCGCCATCGGCCTGCGCAGTTTCCTGCCCGCCGACATCCAGGCGCCGATCATCGTCACCTTCCATGCCCCGAACGACGCCCGCTACCAGTTCAAGGACTTCTACGAGCGGGTCAAGGCCAAGGGCTTCATCCTCTACCCCGGCAAGCTGACCCAGGTCGAAACCTTCCGCGTCGGCTGCATCGGCGTGGTCGGGCCAGACGGCATGCAGGCCGCCGTAAATGCCGTGGCCGACGTACTGCGGGAAATGGAAGTACTGACCATCTGACCCTTTGCCCACCCGACTTCAGGAATTAGCGCACATGAACTACAGCAACCCAACACAGCTGCAAGCCGCCATCCTCGACTGGGCCGGCACCGTGGTCGATTTCGGCTCGTTCGCCCCGACGCAGATCTTCGTCGAAGCCTTCGCCGAGTTCGATGTCCAGGTCTCCATCGAAGAAGCCCGTGGCCCGATGGGCATGGGCAAGTGGGACCACATCCGCACCCTGTGCAACGTGCCAGACATCGCCGAGCGCTACCGCAAGGTGTTCGGGCGCACCCCGACCGACGATGACGTCACCGCCCTCTACAACCGCTTCATGCCGCTGCAGATCGAAAAAATCGCCGTGCACTCGGCGCTGATCCCCGGCGCGCTGGACACCCTCACCGGCCTGCGCCAGGGCGGCCTGAAGATCGGCTCGTGCTCGGGTTACCCGAAGGTGGTCATGGACAAGGTGGTGGCGCTGGCCGCGCAGAACGGCTACGTGGCCGACCATGTAGTGGCCACCGACGAAACCCCGAATGGCCGCCCATGGCCGGCCCAGGCCCTGGCCAACGTGATTGCCCTGGGCATCGATGACGTGGCGGCCTGTGTGAAGGTCGATGACACCGTGCCGGGTATCCTCGAAGGCCGTCGTGCGGGCATGTGGACCGTGGCCCTGGTGTGCTCCGGCAATGCCTTGGGGCTGACCTGGGAAGGCTACCAGGCGCTGAGTGCCGAGGCGCTGGAGAGCGAGCGCAAGCGCATTCATGCGCTGTTCGCCAGTTCCCGCCCGCACTACCTGATCGACACCATCAACGAGCTGCCCGAGGTGATTGCCGATATCAACCAGCGCCTGGCCAAGGGCGAGATGCCGCAGGCCTGCTGACCGTCGCGCTTGGCGCCTGGGGTTGCCTTGCAGCCCCAGGCGCGCATCTGGGTTGTTTTCCAGGGCCATTCTGTACATTGCGCCGTGACTGCGAAACTCAATAATCGGGCCACCTCTTTCCTGACGATTACACCGCAAAGGGAACACCGATGAGCACGCATACCCGCAACAGACGGCTGACGGTACCGCAGCTGGTGGCCATGAAAGGCCGGCAGAAAATCGTTTCGCTGACGGCCTACTCCAGCGCTATTGCCAAGGTCATCGACCCCCTGGTCGATTTCATTCTGGTGGGTGACTCCACCGCGATGGTCGGCTACGGCCGCCCGTCCACCCTGGGCATGCGCCTGGACGAAATCATTGGCCATACCCGGGCGGTCGTAGACAGCACGCGCCTGGCCTGCGTGATCGCCGACATGCCATTCGGCAGCTACCAGGAATCCCATGAGCAGGCGTTTCGCAACTGCGCCCAGGTACTCGCCAGCACCGGTTGCGACGCGGTAAAGCTGGAGGCCAACCAGGCCTTGGCAAGCACCGTGGCGTTTCTGGTCGCGCGCGGCATACCGGTCATGGCGCACATCGGCCTGATGCCGCAGTTCATCAATGTGATGGGCGGCTACAAGGCCCAAGGCCTGAGCCCCGACAGTGGCGCTGCACTGCGTGCCGATGCGCAGGCCAACCTTGAGGCCGGAGCCTTCAGCCTGGTGCTCGAAGGCGTGGCCGAACCCATTGCCCGCGCCATCACCGAGGCCACCGACAAACCGACCATCGGCATTGGCGCCTCACCCGCTTGCGATGGCCAGGTGCTGGTCACCGAAGACCTGCTGGGGCTGGGCGGCGAGCACGTGCCACGCTTCGTCAAGCAGTATGCCGACGTAGGCCAGGTGATCCGCGAGGCCTGCGCCCGCTACGCTGACGAAGTGCGCAACGGCGCCTTCCCCGAAATGCATCACTGCTACGGGGTCTGAGCCTCGTCCTGAATCGCCTTGACCAGGCGTTGCAGCGCCTGGCGAATGTCCTTGTCCCAGTCCAGCGTGTAGCACAGCCGCAGGTGGCCCTGCCAAAGGCCACGTTGGCTGAAGATTTCCCCCGGCGCGATGACGATGCGCTGGGCCAACAGCCGCTCGAAGACCCGGCGCATGTCCACTGGCCGGGTCGCCGCCAGCCACAGGCTCGCCCCGCCCTGCGGCTCGACGATACGCAGGCAGCCTTGGCCGTGGGCCTCCAGCAACGCCTTCATGTACAGCATGCGAGCGCGCAGCAAAGGCCGCAGGCGTTGCAGATGCTGCTCTACCCGACGCGAGGTGAACAACTTGGCGATCGCCTTCTGGCGAATCGGTGACAACCGAAAACCGCGCTCCAGAAACACGTGCTGCAAGCGCTCGGCATGGCGCTTGCAAAGCAGATAGCCATAAGGCGCCTCGGCACCGATCACCTTGTCGAAGGCAGCGAACACCAACAGCCGGTCGGGGTCGGCGAAATCACGATAGCGCGGCGCCGCCTCGTGGAAACACAGTTCGCCATAACCGTCGTTCTCGAACAGCCACACCTCGCGCTCGGCCAGCCAGCGGCAGATCTGCTGTTTGTCCTCGGCCGGCATCAGGCCACCCTGAGGCGCATTGGTGGTTGAGGACAGCACTGCCAGGCGTACCGGCGCGTTGCTCAGCAGTTGCTGCAAGTGCTGCAGGTCGAACCGACCGTCGTCGCCCAAGGGCACTTCGATGATGGTCATGCGCGCGGCCTGCAACTGCCTCAGTACCGCCCAGCTGCAGGGCGACTCGACCAGCGCCACCTCGCCTTCGAGGTTCAGGGCACGCACCGCCAGCTCCAGCATGCTGCGCAGGTCGGCACCGATGAACACGTGCTCGGCTTGCCAGCAAAGCTGCGCCGAGCGGGTATAAATGCCCGCCAGCACGCTGCGCAATTCAGGTTCACCGAACGGTTGATACAGCGGCACTTGGGCACGCGGGTATTGGCGCGCCAGCTCCCGTTCGATCATCAGCAGCGGTTTATCCAGCGACAGCAGCATGGCCGGCGCATCACTGCCAAGGGCCAGCATGCCAGGCTGGCGAGCGCTGGCAAACACGGTGTCGAGCAAGCTCGCGGAGGGCTCCCTGCGCAACGGCGCGCTGCGGGTGACGGTGAAGTAGCCCCGCTTGGGCCGCGCAATCACCCGCCCCTGATCCTCGAGCAGCGCATAGGCGTACTTGGTGCTGGAGACCGAAACACTCAGCCGCTGGGCCAGATCACGCAACGACGGCATGCGCTGCTCCACGTCGCAAGGCGCCGCCTCGATCCAGTCGAGCAGGTAGCGGTAGACCGCCTGGTAGGTGAAGCCGGGTTTGTCGCTGTGGCGGGTATCCATACTCGGGCATCGTAGGCAGATAACGGCTACAGGGTAAACGAAAGCCCCTGCCCAGCGTCCAGCATCAGCGGCGCAACCTTTATTCCGGTAACTGCACCTGCGGCTTGGTCGCGGCAAAAATCGCCCAGCTCGACACGAACAACGCCGCGATCAACGGCCCGATCACGAACCCGTTGAGCCCGAACACCGCCAGCCCGCCCAAGGTGGAAACCAGGATCAGGTAGTCTGGCATGCGCGTATCCTTGCCCACCAGAATCGGCCGCAGCACGTTGTCCACCAGGCCGATCACCAGCACGCCGAAAGCGCTCAGGATCACCCCCGGCAAAATCGCCCCGGTCAGCAGGAAGTACGCCGCCACCGGCGCCCACACGATGCCCGCCCCCACCGCTGGCAACAGCGACAGAAACGCCATCAGCACCGCCCACACCAGCGCACTCGGAATATCCAGCACCCAGAAGATCAGACCGCCCAGCGCGCCCTGGGTAATGGCAACCAGCACGTTGCCCTTGACCGTCGCCCGCACCACACGGTTGAACTTCAACTGCAACCGGCGCTTCTGGTGCTCGGGCAGTGGCACCGCCAACCGCACTCGCCTGGCGACTTCCGGCCCCTCACGCAGAAAGAAGAACAGCAGGTACATCATGATGCCGAAGCTGATCAGGAACTCGAACGTGCCCTGGCCAAAGTTGAATGCCTGGCTGGCCAGCACCTGGCTACCTTGCGTGGCCCACTTGGTGATCTTGTCGCGCAGCCCATCCAGGTTACCCATGCCCATGCTGTCCAGGCTGTGCTGCGCGAAGGCCGGCAGCATGACCTTGCCGCGCTCGACGTAGCCGGCGATATCCAGTTGCCCGCTCTCGATGCGCTGGTACAGCGTGGCGCCCTCCTGTACTAGCAGGGCACTGGTGATGATGACCGGCAGTACCGCCACCAGCAGGCACACCATCAAGGTGGTGAACGCTGCCAGGTTGCGCCGCCGCCCAAAGCGGATCAGCAGGTTCCGCTGCAAGGGGGCAAACAGGATGCCCAGTATCACCGCCCAGAAGATCGCACCGTAGTACGGCAGCAGGATCCAGACGAAGGCAATGGTCACCAGCGTCAGGAGGACTGCCAGGGCTTTGTTCTGTAGAGCGGTTGGGTTCATGGCACTTCCTCGCGGGTTCTTGGACATTAGTGCCCGCCGCTGCCGCAAAAGTGCCGCTGCTCCGTTGATTCAGGTCAATACGCTGTGGCCGGCAGGTGCTTAGCATCCGCACCTTTTGCCCCGGTGCGTCCATGAACCCTCCCGCCAAGCCCGAACTGCTGGCCCCCGCCGGCTCCCTCAAGAGCATGCGTTATGCCTTCGCCTATGGCGCCGACGCGGTCTATGCCGGCCAGCCGCGCTACAGCTTGCGGGTGCGCAACAACGAATTCGACCACGCCAACCTGGCGCTGGGCATCCAGGAAGCGCATGCCCTGGGCAAGCACTTCTACGTGGTGGTCAACATCGCCCCGCACAATGCCAAGCTCAAGACTTTCCTCAAGGACCTCGCACCGGTGATCGCAATGGCACCGGATGCGCTGATCATGTCCGACCCCGGCCTGATCATGCTGGTGCGCCAGCACTACCCAGAGATGCCAGTACACCTGTCGGTGCAGGCCAACACGGTCAACTGGGCCAGCGTGCAGTTCTGGCAACAGCAGGGGATAAGCCGAGTGATTTTGTCGCGGGAGCTGTCGCTGGAGGAGATCGAAGAAATCCGCCAGCAGGTGCCGGGCATGGAGCTGGAGGTTTTCGTCCACGGCGCGCTGTGCATGGCCTATTCCGGCCGCTGCCTGCTGTCGGGCTACCTCAACAAGCGCGACGCGAACCAGGGCAGCTGCACCAATGCCTGCCGCTGGAAGTACCAGGCCACGCCCGCCGGCGAAGACGCCACGGGCGACATCGTGCGCCAGGTCGAGCCGACCCTGGGCCTCGGTGCGCCCACCGAGCACGTCTTCCTGCTGCACGAAAGCAACCGCCCAGACGACGCGATGCCGGCGTTCGAGGACGAGCACGGCACCTACATCATGAACGCCAAGGACCTGCGCGCCATCCAGCACGTCGGGCGCCTGGCCGGCATGGGCGTGCACTCGCTGAAGATCGAGGGCCGGACCAAGTCGCACTTTTACTGCGCCCGCGCGGTGCAGTCGTACCGCCAGGCGATCGATGACGCCGTGGCCGGCCGGCCTTTCGATCGCGCCCTGATGGACAACCTTGAATCCCTGGCCCAGCGCGGTTACACCGAAGGTTTTCTGCGCCGGCATGTGCACGACGAGTACCAGAACTACCAGCGTGGCAACTCACTGTCCGAACGCCAGCAGTTCGTCGGCGAGCTGACCGGCGCGCGCGTGGACGGCCTGGCCGAGGTCAAGGTCAAGAACCGCTTCGCCGTGGGCGACCACCTGGAGCTGATGACACCGCGTGGCAACTACCATTTCGACCTGCACCGCCTGTGCGGCCGCCAGCAGCAAGCCCTCGAAGTGGCCCCAGGGGACGGCCATGTGGTGTACCTGCCGATCCCTGAACAGGTCTCCCTGGAGTACGGCCTGCTGATGCGCGACCTGCGCCACGAAGAAGCCGCCGCCTGACAACGCTGTAATGTGCAGCTCAGCTGGCTGACAGCCGGCACAAGCGAACATCGGGGCTCTCTCGCATGAGGCCTCGCCATGTTGCGCACCCCCTCCCGTCGTACCTTCGTCAAAGGCCTGGGCGCCGCCACCACACTGGCAGGCCTGGGCCTGTGGCGGCCGTTGGCCCAGGCAGCCGATGGCCGCGACCTGGCCGGGCAGCACTTCGAGCTGTCGGTCGGCCAGAGCGCCGTCAATATCACCGGCCGCCCGCGCACAGCCCTCACCGTCAACAACAGCCTGCCCGGCCCGGTGCTGCGCTGGCGCGAAGGTGATACGGTCAGCCTGCGCGTGCGCAACCACCTCGATCAGGCCACCTCGATCCACTGGCATGGCATCCTTCTGCCGGCCAACATGGACGGCGTCCCTGGCCTGAGCTTTGCCGGTATCGAGCCTGGGGGCAGCTACCTCTACCAGTTCACCCTGCGCCAAAGCGGCACCTACTGGTACCACAGCCATTCCGGGCTGCAGGAGCAGGCGGGGGTGTATGGGGCGATCGTCATCGAACCCCGCGAAGCCGAGGCGCACCGCTACCAGCGTGACCATGTGCTGCTGTTCAGCGACTGGTCGGACCAACCTCCCGAGCAGCTGCTGGCGACACTGAAGAAGCAGTCCGACGCCTTCAACTACCACAAGCGCACGCTCGGTGACTTCATCGATGACGTGGCTGACAATGGCTGGCGCGCTACGGTCGCCGAACGCATGGGCTGGGCAAGCATGCGCATGAGCCCCACCGACCTTGCCGATATCAGCGCAGCTACCTACACCTACCTGCTCAATGGCCAGCCGCCGGACGGCAACTTCACCTGCCTGTTCCAACCGGGTGAAACCGTGCGCCTGCGGCTGATCAATGCCTCGGCCATGACCTATTTCGACTTTCGCATCCCCGGCCTGAAACTGACGGTGATCGCCGCCGACGGCCTGCCGGTGACGCCGGTCAGCGTGGACGAACTGCGCATCGCCGTGGCCGAAACCTACGACGTGCTGGTAACCGTCGGCAACCTGCCCGCCTACACCCTGTACGCCCAGAGCATGGACCGCAGCGGCTACGCCCGCGGCACCCTGGCCCGCGCCAGCGGCTTGCAGGCACCGGTGCCGCAGCCCGACCCTCGGCCGGTGCTGAGCATGGCCGACATGGGCCACGGCGCCATGGCCGGCATGGACCACAGCAATATGGCCGGCATGGACCATTCGGCCATGCCCGCCATGCAGCAGCACCCGGCCAGCGAAACCGACAACCCACTGGTGGACATGCAGACCATGGCCCCACAGCCCAACCTCGCCGACCCAGGCATCGGCCTGCGCGGCAATGGCAGGCGGGTGCTGACCTACGCCGACCTGCGCAGCCCCTACCCCGACCCCGACGGCCGCGAACCGTCACGCGACATCGAGCTGCACCTGACCGGCCACATGGAACGCTTCGCCTGGTCGTTCGACGGGGTCAAGTTCAGCGATGCCGCACCGTTGCGCCTGACCTACGGCGAGCGCGTGCGCATCACCCTGGTCAACGACACCATGATGACCCACCCCATCCACCTGCACGGCATGTGGAGCGACCTGGAGGACGAGCACGGGCGCTTTCAGGTGCGCAAGCATACCGTCGACATCCCGCCTGGCAGCCGCCGCTCGTACCGGGTCACTGCCGACGCCCTGGGCCGCTGGGCCTACCACTGCCACCTGCTCTACCACATGGAGACCGGCATGTTCCGCGAGGTACGGGTCGATGAATGAGCCCAACAACCGCCGCATCATCACCGGCGTAGCCCTGCTGGCATTGCTCGCCAGTGAGCGCGTCCTGGCCGCCGGCATGCAGCACATGGACCACGGCGCCATGCCCATGGACCACCGCCAGATGAACCATGCAACGCCGCCTGCGCAGCAACCGCGCACACCATTGCCGATGTTCAGCGACGCCGACCGCCACGCCGCCTTCGCGCCGCTGCCAGGGCACCAGGTGCATGACCGCGCGCTCAACTGGGCAGTGATCGTCGACCAGCTCGAATACCAGCATGTGGACAACGGCAGTGCCTTGAACTGGAACGCCAGCGCCTGGGTCGGCGGCGATATCGACCGGCTGTGGCTGCGCAGCGAAGGCGAGCGCGAGCAAGGCCAGACCCACAAGGCCGAACTGCAGGCGCTGTGGGGCCACGCCATCAGCCCCTGGTGGGAACTGGTCGGCGGCCTGCGCCAAGACTTCAAGCCCGCCAGCGGCCAGGCCTGGGCAGCCTTCGGCATCCAGGGCACACCGCTGTATGGCGTAGAGCTGGAGGCCACCGCCTATGCCGGCGAGCGGCAACAGTCCGCGCTGCGCCTGGAAGCCGCTTACGCTATGCTGCTGACCAACCGCTGGATACTCGAACCCACCCTGGAAGCCAACTTCTTCGGCCGCAACGATGGCGGCCGCGAGCAAGGCACAGGGCTGGCTGACAGCGAGGTCGGCCTGCGCCTGCGCTACGAAATCAGCCGTGGCTTTGCGCCCTACCTCGGGGTCAGTTTCAATCGCCTGCACGGCAACCGCGCCGATCAGGCCCGCGAAGACGGCGAAGACACAGGCCAGACCCGCCTGGTGGCCGGTATCCGCCTGCGTTTCTAAAGGAGTGCTTCACCATGCTGCGCAAACACCTGCTCACCGTCGGCCTGCTGGCCATCACCGGCCTGGCCCAGGCCGCCGAAACCCTCGATGTGTACCGCGACCCCAACTGCGGCTGCTGCAAGGCCTGGATCAGCCACCTGCGCGACAACGGCTTCACCGTCAATGACCACGTCGAACCCAACATGAGCGCGGTCAAGCAACGCCTGGGCGTGGCGCCGCGCCTGGCCTCGTGCCATACCGGGGTGATCGACGGCAAGTTCGTCGAAGGCCATGTACCGGCCGAACAGGTTCGCCTGCTGGCCAAGCGCGACGACCTCAAGGGCCTGGCCGTGCCGGGCATGCCCATGGGCTCGCCGGGCATGGAAATGGGTGACCACAAAGACGCCTACCAGGTCATCGGCGTGACCCAGGATGGCAAGGACACCGTGGTCGCCAACTACTGATGCTCAGCTTATGGGCGCTGTTTTTCAGCGCCTTCGGCGCCGCCACCCTGCTGCCGCTGCAATCGGAGGCGGTGCTGGTCGGCTTGCTGCTGCGCCAGCCCGATGCCTGGGTAACCTTGCTGCTGGTGGCTACCCTGGGCAATGTGCTCGGCTCGGTGGTCAACTGGCTACTGGGGCGGGCCATCGAACACTGGCGTGACAAGCGTTGGTTCCCGTTCAGCGCCGTCCAGCTGGAGCGTGCCCAGCAGCGCTACCAGCGGTGGGGGCAGTGGTCGCTGCTGCTGAGCTGGATGCCAGTGATCGGCGACCCGCTCACCCTGATCGCCGGGATCATGCGCGAGCCGTTCTGGCGCTTCATGCTGCTGGTAACCCTGGCCAAGGCCGGCCGTTACGCGGTGGTGGCAATGATCACTCTGGGCTGGTTTCACGCCTGGTAACACCTTTGCCGCTTGCGGGGGTCAACTCACTGTTACAGTCGCCAATTCCTACATGGCCCTACACGGAGTGCCCCCATGCTGCGCGCAACCGCCCTGGCTCTGGCCTGCCTTGTCGGCGGCCCGGCCATCGCCGCCGAGTCGCCCACCTACGGTAAACAGCTCGAAGGGTTCAGCTACCCTCACCCGCTCAAGCATTTCGATTTCAAATCCCAGGGCCAACCCCTGCAGATGGGCTACATGGACGTGCCTGCCCAAGGTCAGGCCAACGGCCGCAGCGTGCTGCTGATGCATGGCAAGAACTTCTGCGCCGCCACCTGGGAAACCACCATCAATGCCCTGAGCAAGGCCGGCTACCGGGTCATCGCCCCGGACCAGGTCGGCTTCTGCACCTCCAGCAAACCCGCGTATTACCAGTACAGCTTCCAGCAACTGGCAGACAACACCCATGCCCTGCTCGACAAATTGGGCGTGAAGCAGGCCATTGTGCTGGGCCACTCCACAGGCGGCATGCTCGCCACCCGCTATGCACTGATGTACCCGCAGCAGGTCGAGCGCCTGGCGATGGTCAACCCGATCGGCCTTGAGGACTGGAAAGCCCTGGGCGTGCCGTATCGTACGGTGGACCAGTGGTATGCACGGGAGCTCAAGCTCGATGCCGCAGGGGTACGTGAGTATGAGCGCAAGACGTACTACGCCGGGCGCTGGAAGCCGGAGTACGAGCGCTGGGTGCAGATGCTGGTAGGCCTGAACCAAGGCCCGGGCCACGAAGCAGTGGCGTGGAACTCGGCGCTGATCTACGACATGATCTTCACCCAGCCGGTGTACCACGAGTTCAAGGACCTGAAGATGCCGACCCTGCTGCTGATCGGCGATCAGGACACCACGGCCATTGGCAGCGATATCGCACCGCCAGAAGTCAAGGCACAGCTGGGCAAGTACCAGGTGCTGGGGCCGCAGGTGGCCAGGCTGATCCCCCAGGGTGAACTGGTGACATTCGAAGGCATGGGCCACGCGCCGCAGATCGAAGAGCCGGTGCGGTTCAACCGGACCCTGATCGAGTGGCTGGAGCGCTAAGCCTACGAGCCGAAGCGCTGCAGTTGCATCTCGCGCAAGCGGCTCAGGGTGCGTTGGTACGGGAACGCCAGGTACCCTTGCGTGTACAGCGCATCGAGCGGTACCTGCGCCTCCACATACAACGCCACCCGGCGGTCGTAGCATTCGTCGACCAGCGCAATGAACCGGCGCACCGCATCGTCCTTGGGCGACAGCGCCGGCAGTTCACGGTCCCCTGCCGCGACCCGCGCCGCGCCATCTTCTGTACCCCGGGCGATGCGGCCGGCCCGTTGTTCGCCGCCCAACGCCGGTACCCCTTCCAGCAGAATCGAGGGGAAGCGGTCACACAACGCCATGAACTCGGTGGCCGCCAAGGGTTGCTCGCAGAGGTCGCTAAAGCGGCACCAGATGGCCTGCTCGCTGCGCCGGATGACCGTGATCTGCCTGGAGCCTATGGCCAACGGCTGGTCGCTCCCCGGGTCTGCCGGGCTGAGTTGGCGAAACACCTCGGCGAGCACCCCTCGCTCACCGGGTTCGACCACCCAGTAACGCTGGTGCTGCGCGCCCGGGTGCAGGCGATGGTCCTGATCACCGGCCACCGACAGCACCCGCATGTGCCGCTCGATGGCCGCAATTGCCGGCACGAAGCGGTCACGGTTGAAGCCGTCGCGGTAGAGCTGGTCTGGTGGCTGGTTGGAGGTAGCGACGATCACCACGCCCTGATCGAACAGTACCTGGAACAGCCGCCCGAGGATGATCGCGTCGCCGATGTCGTTGACGAACAACTCGTCGAAACACAGCACACGAATCTGCCTGGCCAGTTCACGGGCCAGGGCCAGCAGCGGGTCAGCGGTGCCGTTGAGCTGGAACAGGCGCTGGTGCACCCAGGCCATGAAATGGTGAAAGTGCTGGCGTCGGCTGGGCAGTTGCAGGCAGCGGTGGAACTGGTCCATCAGCCAGGTCTTGCCACGGCCGACCGGGCCCCAGAGGTAGATGCCCTGGGTCGGGCGGCCATGTGCCACTGCCTCGAAACAGGCCTGCAGCGCGTTGATCGCATCGGCCTGTGCAGGGTCGTGGACATAGCCGTGGTCGGCCAGGGCTTGTTGGTAGAGGGTCTGCGGGTCTGGGGTCATGCGGCATTATCAGTACCGGCCCCCTCGCCGGCAAGCCGGCCCTGCCCCTCAGCCTTCGTTGAGCCCCACTTTCAACAACTGGCCGTCCTTGTCGTCGGTCAGTACATACAAGTAGCCATCCGGCCCTACCCGCACATCACGGATTCGTGCCTTGAGGTCCCCCAGCAAGCGCTCCTCGTGCACGACCTTGTCGCCCTTGAGCTGCAGACGAATCAGCTCCTGGCTGGCCAGTGCACCAATGAACAGATTATGGTCCCAGCCCTTGAATGTCGGGCTGTCGTAGAACGCCATGCCGCTGATGCCAGGGGACTTCTCCCAGACATGGTGCGGGTCGACCATGCCCTGCACATGCTTGCCCTTGGCCTCCGGAATCGGCAGCAGCGAGTAGTTGATGCCGTGGGTAGCAATCGGCCAGCCGTAGTTTTTGCCGGGCTGCGGAATATTGATTTCGTCACCGCCACGCGGGCCGTGTTCGTGGGTCCAGAGCGTGTCTGTCCAGGGGTTGAGCGCCGCACCCTGCTGGTTACGGTGGCCGAACGACCAGATCTCGGGCCGCACGTTGGCCTGGCCGACGAAGGGGTTGTCCTTGGGCACTTCGCCGTCGGGCAGAATGCGCACGATCTTGCCTTGCAGCTTGTCGAGGTCCTGGGCGGTTGGCCGTTGGTTGTTCTCGCCCAAGGCGATGAACAGATAACCCTCACGGTCGAACACCAGCCGCGAGCCGAAGTGGTTGCCCACCGACAGTTTGGGCTGCTGGCGGAAGATCACGGTGAAGTTCTCCAACCGCGCGCGGTCTTCAGACAACTGGCCCCGGCCAACCGCCGTACCGGCCTTGCCGTCATCGCCCGCTTCGGCATAGGACAGGTAAACGGTACGGTCCTTGCCGAATGCCGGCGACAACACCACATCCAGCAAGCCGCCCTGGCCCTCGGCCCAGACCTTGGGCACACCGCTGATGGGCGGGCCGACCTTGCCTTCGGCGTTCACCAGCCGCAGGTTGCCGGGGCGTTCGGTGACCAGCATGTCTTTGCCACCGGGCAGGAAGGCCAGTGCCCAAGGGTTGCGCAGGCCGTCGGCCACGGTATTGACAGTCAACTGCCCTTGCTCGCTGGGGAACTGCTGTTCGGAGGCCGCTTGTGCCAGCAAAGGCAGCAGCGCGGCAGCGGTCACGGTGGTCAGCCAGGTAGCTCTGGTCATTCAGGGTTCCTTGCAACGGGGCTCACGGCGCGCGTGGGTTATCGCGCGGTGGCCGGGTGGGTTCCAGATTAGGGGTCTGCTGTTGGCGACGCAGGTTGTCACCGTTGCCAATGCCGCGGTTGTCCAGTGACGGCGTGCGCTGGTAGGGGTCGGTCGAAGGGCCGCGCACCGGCGGTGTGGCAGGCATGCTGCCTTGCCGACTGTTAGGGTTGGCACGCTGGATCGGGCTGTTGTACGGGTTGTTGTTGCTGGCAGCGAGCTGCAAGGGCGCAACCGGCGCGGCGCGCGCGGGCATACACAACGCCAGGCCGATGGCCAGGATTGGCAGGGTCAGGTTCATGCTTCACCTCCTGTACGAAAATGCCGCGCCTTGTGCGTTTGATAGCCTAAGGCGCGAGGGGTTCGCGGCAAAAGTGTGAATGCAGCTGGAGATAATTCCTGATGTTTCAGTATGGACCCGCACGGGCGGGTTTACTGGCCGGTGCGAAAGGCCATCCACAGGCGGTTGCGTTGGCGCAGGTCGGAAAGCGCCATGCTGCGGTCGGCATACAGCCGCTTACGTACCTGGGTAGGCGGGTAGATGTCCGGGTCGTTGCGCACGGCTTCGTCCACCAAGGGCGTGGCTGCGCGATTGGCATTGGCGAAGAACAGCGTGTTGGTCAGTGCCGCAACCGACTCCGGCTTGAGCATGAAGGCGATGAACGCCCGGGCTGCTTCAGGGTGCGGCGCATCCTTGGGGATGACCAGGTTGTCTTGCCAGACCACGGTGCCTTCCTGGGGGATGCGGTAGATCAACTCGAACGGCTTGCCCGCACGGCGGGCCTGGTCGGCGGCCATCGCCGCATCGCCGTTGTAGGTCAGTGCCAGGCACACACTGCCGTTGGCCAGGTCGCTGATCTGCCGGCCGTTGGCGACATAGCGGATCGAAGGCTGCAGCTGGTTCAGCAGTTTCTGCGCCGCTGCAAGGTCGGTTTTGTCCTGGCTGTAGGGGTCCTTGCCCAGGTAGTTCAAGGTCAGGCCGATCACTTCCTGCGGCGAGTCGGGCATGGCGATACCGCAGTCCTTCAGGCGGCTGGCGTACTCGGGCTTGAACAACAGGTCGAGGCTGTCCAGCGGCACATCGCCCAGGCGCTGGCGTACGGCCTCGACATTCACCCCCAGGCCCAAAGTGCCCCAGGTATAGGGCACCGCATAGCGGTTGCCGGGGTCGGCCTCGGCCAGCTTGGCCAGCAGGTCCTGGTCGAGGTTGGCATAACCCGGCATGGCCTGGGCTTCGAGCGGCTGCAGGGCATTGGCCCTGAGGGCACGGGCCAGCACGGTGGATGACGGCACCACCACATCGTAGCCGCTGCCCCCGGTCAGCAGCTTGGTCTCCAGCACCTCGGTGGTGTCGAAGGTGTCGTAGCGCACCTTGTAGCCGGTTTCGCGCTCAAAGCGCTGAAGGGTTTGCGGGGCGACATAGTCGGCCCAGCTGTAGAGGTTGACGACCTTTTCCTGGGCCTGCAGCGGCAGGGCCAGGCACACGGACAACAGGCACAGCGATCGACGCATGACGGACACCTCGGCAAAGGGGGCTGCCCGTCACTGTAGCCCAAGGGTTTTCAGGCTGCGCCAATCAGTAGGCCATGCTCCAGGTCAGGGTGTAGGTGCGCCCACGCCCTTGGTAGTCATACAGGTACGCTGGCCCATAGGTCGGTGCATAGAACAACGTCGCACGCTGCCCCCAGACCGTGCTGTACTGCTTGTCCAGCAAGTTCTGGATGCCTGCACTGAAGGTGCCGAAGCCAGTGTCCTGGCTGCCCAGCAGGTCGAAAGTGGTGTAGCCGTCGATTTCGTGATCGGCATCGTCCTTGAGGCTGAATGCGTGGTTGGCCTGCAGCCGCGCACTGCGGCCATCGCCCTTCCAGCCGACGAACGCGGTGGACTTGGACAGCGACGCATAGCGGGCATCGCGCTTGTTCCAGCCACCGTTGGCGGCCTCTTCTTCGGAACGGGTCAGGTGCAAGGTACCACCGGCCTCCCAACCGCTCTGGAAGTGACGGGTCAACGCACCTTCGAAACCAAAGTCGCGGCTCTTCTGCTCTTCGACGTTGATGGTCAGCGTTTGCGAGTCGACGTTGATGATCTTGTCCGACCAGATGTAGTACAGCGCCGCCTGGGCGTCCCAGTCCAAGTCGGCAAAGCGCCAGCCGAGTTCGACCTGGCGGCTCTTGATACCGGCCAGCGGGTTGTCGGCGACGCTCAGGCCTGGCTTGCCGTAGTACTTGGCCGGGTCTGGCAGGTCGAAACCTTCACCGTAGTTGGTCCACAGCTGATGGCCATTCTTGAAATCGTAAATGGCGCCGACGTTGTACAGGCTGACCTGATAATCGTTGCTGCCGCCGGGTACGCCTTTGAAATCGCTGACATCCACGTCCATCTGCTGGCGCCGCGCGCCACCGGACAAGGTCAGGTTGTCGGTGGCATGCCAGTCGAGCTGGGCGTACACCGACACACCGTCAACCCGGTAACTGGGGTAGCGCGCGGCCTTGCTGGCCTTGTCCATTTCCAGGCCACCGCTTTCGGATGACGTCAGGGCATCGAAGGTGGTCTGTTCGGCGTTGAAGCGCTCGCGGTCCAGGTCGACGCCGTAGGTCAGCTTGAGCGCATCCCATTGTTTGGCGAACAGGCCTTTGAGGCTGGTGACTTCGAAGTTCTGTTGTGATGCGGCGAAGTACACCCCGCGCGACCCGGTGGGGGTGGCGCGGTTGTAGTACGGAAACGGGTAGAAGTTGTCGTCTTCCTTGCGGTACGAGGCCTGCAGGTAGAAGTCCTGGCCCAGCACATCGGTGTGATGGTAGTTGGCGTTGAGCAACAGGCGCCGGGTGCGTGGCTCGAGGTCGGAGGAATAGCCGCTGCGCAGTTCGGCGTCTTCCAGGTCCGAGGGGGCGTTGTGGTTGAGGTTGGGGAAGTAGATACCCGTGCTGCCGTGGTTGCCCGAGTCGTAGTACTGGGCCAGCAGGTCCAGGCTCTGCTCGTCGGTCAGGGTCAGGCCCAAGGTGCCGAGCACGTCGATTGTGCGGTTGTACTGCAGGTCGGTCTGGGTATTGTCGATGAAGATCTGGTCGCCAGCGCCGTCGTAAAAGGCTTCATTCTGCTCGCCGGAGATGCCCAGGCGGGCGCTGACCCGCTCGTTGCCGCCGCTGATCGACTGGGCGATGCGGGTGGCCAGGTCGTCACTGTTGTTGAAACCGCTGCTGGCTCCTAATTGGGTCTCGAAGCGTGCCGGGCCGGGCTCGCCCTTCTTGGTCACGATGTTGATGATGCCGCCGGTGGCGCCACCCCCGTAGAGGGCACTGGCACCCGACAGCACTTCGACACGCTCGACGTTGAACGGCGAAATACTGTCGAACTGGCGCGACAGGCCGCGCGAGCTGTTCTGGCTGACCCCGTCGATCATCACCAGCACATTGCGCCCACGCATGTTCTGGCCGTAGTTGGTGCGCCCCTCTGGGGCCAGGTCCAGGCCCGGCACCAGCTTGCCGATGGCTTCCTTCAGGCTCACACCGCTGTCGATCTGCTCGCGCAGTTGCTGCTGGTCGACCACCCAGACGGTGCCGGGGATTTCACTGATGGCGGTGCTCGTGCGCGAGGCGACGCTGACTTCGATGGGCTTCAAGTTGACAGCCTGCGGCGCAGTGTCCGCCTTGCGCAGGGTAACGGTGCGGGCATCGCTGAACTGCCAGCCCATGCCGCTGCCGGCCAGCAACTGCTGCAACGCCTGCTCGATGCTGTAGCTGCCCTGCAAGGCCTGGCTATTCAGGCCCGACACATCACCGGTGGTGTACAGCAAGTGCAAACCGGCCTGGTCGGCGAACGCCGTCAGGGCCTGGTCCAGTGGCTGGGCCGGCACGTCCAACTGCACCTGGCGGGCTTCGACCTGGGCCGCTTGCGCAGCGGTCGAGGCCAACGCCTGCAGCGGGCCAGCCAGCATGGCCAGGGCACTGCAAGACAGCAAGGCGTGATGGAGAGAACCGCTGCGGCGGTGCAAGGGCTTGAGCGTAAGGGCCACGAATGAGCTTCCAGACAAGTCGTAAATGAGAATGGGTTGCTGATCAGTCCCACTACGACGATCTGGCCTGCATGAACTTGCAGCGGCAGATGAAAAATATTTCGATTATTTTTTGCAGGCTCAGTGCACCACGGCCAACCAGGGCAGGTAGGTGACCTTCAGGCCATAACGCTGCTCCAAGGTACGCAGCAGTGCCTGGGGCTCATCGAGGTCGAACACCCCGCTCACTTCCAGGGCGGCCAGCGTGGTATCGGACAGCAAAATGCGCCCCTGCTGGTAACGCTCAAGCTCCGCCAGCACCTGCCCCAGCGGCTTGCCGTTGAAAATCAGCTTGCCGCGCTGCCAGGCGGTCTGTGCGCTGGCATCGGGCGACACCGGCACCCTGCGCTCACCCACCGTGGCCTCGCCCTGGGCCAGCACCACGCGGCCATCGCGGCGCACGCTGAACGTCGCCGCCGTGCCCCGCACCGCCTCGCCTTCGGTATCGACCACAAAGGGCCGTGCGTCGTTGGCCGTTTCGAACAAGGCCTCGCCAGCATTGAGCACCACTCGGCGCTCGCGGTCGGTAAATGCCACCGTCAAGGCACTGCCGCTGTTCAGCAGTACCCGCGAGCCATCGGCCAGGGTAATAGCCTGCCGCTGCCCCAGCCCGGTGTGGTAGTCCGCCAGCCAGATTGGGGCCTGCTGCCAGCCGGTAAAGCCTGCGGCCAGCACCACCACCGAGGCCGCCAAGCCGGCCGCCCAGTGCCGTCGGCGCCGCACGGGTGGTGGCGCGACAACCTGGGCGGTCGGGGTGTGGCCAATGTCTTGCCACAGCGCTTGCGCCTCGCGCGCCGCCTCGGCATGCGCCGGGCTCAATGCGCACCAGCGCTGGTAGCGGGCGTGGTCCGCCGCCGTGGCATTGCCCGCGTGCAACAGCACCTGCCAATCGATGGCATCGTCGCTGAGGTCGCTGAGCGGTTGGGCTGCAGGCATGGCGTAAGGCTCAGTCATGGTTGTGTTTGAGCCAGTCACGGCAATGGCGCAGCGCCTGGCCGATGTATTTTGCCACCATGCTTTCGGAAACGCCCAGCCGTTGTGCAATCTGTGCCTGGGTCAGGCCTTCGATGCGGTTGAGCAGCAGCGCCTGGCGGGCATTGCTGGGCAGCTGCAACAGCGCCTCGTCGAGTATCTGCAGGCGCTCGCGGGCAAGCAACGCCGCCTCGGGCGCCGGCGCCGGGCAGGCCACCTCCCCTGTGCCATCGCTGTCATCGTGACGGGCAGCGTTGCGTTGCTCACGGCGCAAGGCATCGATCGCCAGGTTGCCCGCGACCCGAAAGATGAAGCTGCGCGCATGCAGCACCGTGACCGCTTGCTGGTCGATCTTCACCAGCTTCAGGTACGTCTCCTGCGCGACGTCGGCAGCGCGCTGGCGATCGCTCATGCGCCGGGTCAGGAACTGCAGGAGGTCGTCGTAGTGCTCCTGGAAACTCGCCAGCAGACCAGACACGGGAGACGTCAGCATGAGGTAGGAGAAAGGCCAGTAAGAGGAATTGTCGGGCGTTAATGAGAAACAGTATCTTTCATTGTGCACGCCACTTTCAACGTCAGAGAGCATTTGCCACACTGACGCTTGAATTCTTCTGGCAAGGTTGCAACCCATGACTGCCCATTTGCACCGCTGTGCCCGCGGCTGCCTGGTACTGCTGTTGGCGTTCGGCCTCAGCGCCTGTGCGTTGTTCCAAGCGCGCGACCCGCTCAACATCAGCGTGATCGGCATCGAGCCGCTGCCCGGCCAGGAGCTGGAACTGCGCATGGCGGTGAAAATACGCGTACAGAACCCTAACGAAACCCCGATCGACTACAACGGCATCGCGCTCGACCTGCAGGTCAACGGCCAGCCGCTGGCCGCCGGGGTGAGTGACCAGCAGGGGAATATAGGCCGGTTCGACGAAGCGGTGATCGTGGTGCCGGTCAGCGTCACCGCGTTTTCCTTCCTGCGCCAGGCGTATGGCCTGGGCCAGCGCAATTCGCTGCAAGGGCTACCCTATGTACTGCGCGGCAAACTGGCAGGCGGGTGGTTGGGCACCGTCCGCTTCACCGACGAAGGCACGCTGGATTTGCCGAAGGCTGCAGGCGCTGGCGGGTAACCAGCCTCAGCGGCTGTTGTTGGCGGCGGCCATCATCTTGTTGACCTCACTGCGCACCATGCTGGCGTATTCGGGCGGCGACATGCTTTCAAGCTCGGCACGCACCCACTCGGCCCATTTGCCCTTGCGCCGTGGCTTTTCGGAAATCAGCCGGGCCGCTTCGCCCTTGGCCTTGCCCAGGTTGCTCTGCCACATTTCGAACAACCGCGCCTTCTCTGCCTCGATCTGCGCCCGTTCCTCGAAGCTCTTGTTGGCCAGATTGAAACTCATGAAGGTACCTGCCTGTTGAAAATGGCCGCTATCTTACACCGTAGCGATGCGTCACCGGAAAGCCGGCGCAACTTTCCCGACGCGCCGGCATCCATTGTTCACCCCCCCATTGACGAGGATGAGTTCATGGCCCGAAAAAACGCCGCACAAGCCGCCAGCGATCAGATCAAGGATCAGGTCTTCAGCGAACTGCAGGCATTGATCGAAGAATCCGAAAAGCTGCTCAACGACAGCGCAGCCCTGGTTGGCGAGGAGGCAGAAACCCTGCGCGCCCAAGTCAGCCTGAAACTGCGCCAGGCCCGCCAGGCGGCGAGCAATGTGCGTGACAAGGCCCAGCCGGTGGTGGATGCCACCCAGGACTACATCGGCGGCCACCCCTGGCAGACCGTTGCCGTGTCCGCAGGCTTCGGCCTGGTGGTCGGCCTGTTGCTGGGCCGCCGTTACTAAGCAGCGCTAACGGCCGCAGCGCCGCCTGACCGGTTTCAGGCGGCCTGCGCCAGCGGGATACCGCTATGGAAGCGCAGCTCCTGGTCCGGTGACTGGATCAGTTCGGCCTCGGCCTCACGTACCAGCTCCACCCGGCGGGCGATGTCCGCTGCCTCACCATACTGATGGGCCAGCTTCAGGTAGCCCTGGTAATGGCGCGCTTCACTTTTCAGCAAGCCGTGGTAGAAGGTACCCAGCTCTTCATCCAGGTGCGGCACCAGTGCGGCAAAGCGCTCGCAACTGCGTGCTTCGATGAAAGCCCCCACCACCAGGGTATCCACCAGTTTGACCGGTTCATGGGCACGCACCAGGCGGCGCAGGCCCGAGGCATAACGCCCGGCCGACACCGGGCGCAAAGGCACACCCCGGCGCTTCATCAGGCGCAACACCTGCTCATGGTGCACCAGTTCTTCACGGGCCAGACGCGACATCATGTTGATCAGGTCCAGGTGCGTGTTGTACTTGGCGATCAGGCTCAAGGCGGTGCTGGCGGCCTTGAACTCGCAGTTCTTGTGGTCGATCAGCAGGGTTTCCTGGTCGGCAAGCGCCGCTTCGATCCAGGCATCTGGGGTCGGGCAGCCGAGAAAGGCGTCGATTTCGGGGATCAAGGACATAAACGTGCAACCAGACAGAACAGGCAAGGCCGGCGATTATACCGGCGGCAAGCGGCAGCGCCAGTGACTATGCTTGATGTACATCAAGCGGCGGCGAGTGGGGCGCCGACTATAGTCAGGCATTGGCCGCCATCTTTGAACGGAGCTCAAGCCCATGCAAGCCGTCCGCAGCATCCTCGTCGTCCTCGACCCCACGCATGCCCATAGCCGGGCCTTGACCCGCGCCAAGCTAATCGCAGGGGTTACCGGCGCGCGCCTGCACCTGTTGATGTGTGACAAGAAGCAGGACCACAGCGCGCTGCTCAGCCTGCTGTGCAGCCAGTTGCACGATGACGGGTATGACAACGTGACCTTTGAGCAGGCCTGGCACGACACCCTTCACGAGTCGATCATCGCGGTGCAGCAAGCTGAAGGCTGCGAGCTGGTCATCAAGGAGCACCGGCCGGACAACCCCCTGAAAAAAGCACTGCTGACGCCCAGCGACTGGAAGCTGCTGCGCCTGTGCCCCAGCCCGGTGCTGATGGTGAAAACCGAGCGCCCATGGACGGGCGGGGTGATTCTGGCGGCCGTGGATGTCGGCAATCAGGATGAGGATCACCGCCGGTTGCACGCAAGCATCATCGACCATGGCTATGCCATTGCCGGCCTGGCTAAAGGTCAGTTGCACGTCATCAGTGCGCACCCCTCCCCCATGCTGTCGGCTGCGGACCCGGTCTACCAGCTCAGCGAGACCATTGCAGAGCGCTACCGCGAAGCCTGCCGCGCGTTTCAGGCCGAGTTCGACATCAGCGATGAACGCCTGCATGTCGCCGAAGGCCCGGCCGATGTGCTGATACCCCATACCGAGAAGAGGTTCGGCGCCGTGGTCACGGTGATCGGCACGGTGGCCCGCACGGGGATTTCCGGTGCCTTGATCGGCAATACGTCGGAGGTGGTGCTCGACTCGCTCGAAGGGGATGTGCTGGTGCTCAAGAGCGAAGAAGCGATTGCCCACCTGACGGAACTGGCCCGCGGGTAGGCCAGCACAGCATCAGCATGCTTTTGTAGGAGCGGCCTTGCCGGGGCGCCGGACCGGTCGGAAAGGGGCGCGAAGCGGCCCCGGCGATTTTTGCTGCGCCACAGAACCTGGGGCCGCTATGCGGCCCTTTCCGACCGGTCCGGCGCCCCGGCAAGGCCGCTCCTACACAGGCAAGGCGTTGCCTCGCGCGAAGGGCTAGGTCAGCGCCTCGCGCACTTTTGGGTCCAGGCCTTCCCCGCCATTGGCCTCGCTCCACGCCAGCAACTGCCGGCGCATCGCCGGCGTCCAGAAGCTCTGCAAGTGCTGCCTCACCCCCTGCACCGCCAGCACCCGGTTCGGTTCGCTGTCAAAATAATGGGCAATCTGGTTGGCCATCTTGACCAGGTTGTCGCTGCTCATCGGCGCACCTCGGCGTTCTCCGGTTGCTCGGCGGTGCGGCGCTCCTTGAGCAGGCGGCGCTGTTCGTCGCTGAAGTCCTGGTAGCGCTTCTGCCATTCAGACGGGTGGAACACCTTCACCACCTCCACCGCCGTCACCTTGTATTCAGGGCAATTGGTGGCCCAGTCGGAGTTGTCGGTGGTGATCACGTTGGCGCCAGACTCAGGGAAGTGGAACGTGGTGTACACCACCCCCGGCGCCACCCGCGCACTGACTTTGGCGCGCAGCACCGTCTGCCCGGCACGGCTGCCGATACCCACCCAGTCACCGTCGCGAATGCCACGGCTCTCGGCATCGGTCGGGTGCAGCTCCAGGCGGTCGGCATCATGCCAGGCAACGTTGCCGGTGCGCCGGGTCTGGGCGCCAACGTTGTACTGGCTGAGGATACGCCCGGTGGTCAGCAACAGCGGGTAGCGGCTGTTGACCTTCTCGTCGGTGGGCACGTAACCCGTGAGCATGAAGCGCCCCTTGCCGCGCACGAACTGGTCGATGTGCATGGTCGGCGTGCCATCGGGCGCGGCATCGTTGCACGGCCACTGCAGGCTGCCATGGCGGTCGAGCTCGGCGTAGCTGACGCGGTGGAAGGTCGGCGTCAGGCGGGCGATCTCGTCCATGATCTGGGACGGGTGGCGGTACTGCATCGGGTAGCCCAAGGCGTTGGCCAAGGCCACCGTGGCCTCCCAGTCGGCCTTGCCGGCCAGCGGCTCCATGACCTTGCGCACCCGCGAGATACGCCGCTCGGCGTTGGTGAAGGTGCCGTCCTTTTCAAGGAACGAACTGCCCGGCAGGAACACGTGGGCGAACTTGGCCGTTTCGTTGAGGAAGATGTCCTGCACCACCACACACTCCATGGCATGCAGGGCCGCAGTGACGTGCTGGGTGTTGGGGTCGCTCTGGGCAATGTCCTCACCCTGGCAGTACAGCGCCTTGAAGCTGCCATCCAGGGCCGCTTCGAACATGTTGGGAATGCGCAGGCCCGGGTCGGGTTGCAAGGTCACGCCCCAGGCCCGCTCGAATTCGGCACGTACCCCTTCGTTGGAGATATGCCGGTAGCCGGGCAGTTCGTGCGGGAACGAGCCCATGTCGCACGAACCCTGCACGTTGTTCTGCCCACGCAGTGGGTTCACCCCTACCCCTTCGCGGCCAATGTTGCCGGTGGCCATGGCCAGGTTGGCGATGCCCATCACCGCAGTGCTGCCCTGGCTGTGCTCGGTGACACCCAGGCCGTAGTAGATGGCCGCATTGCCGCCGGTGGCGTACAGCCGGGCTGCGGCGCGGATCTGCTCGGCAGGCACGCCGCAGACCGGGCCGAGTACTTCCGGCGCGTTCTCTGGCAGGCTGACGAAGTCGCGCCAGCGGGCGAAGTCCTCGGTCTCGCAGCGCGCGTCGATAAAGCGCTGGGCCAGCAAGCCTTCACTGACGATCACATGGGCCAGGGCGTTGAGCATGGCCACGTTGGTGCCAGGGCGCAGTTGCAGGTGCAGCTCGGCGCGGGCGTGGGGCGAGTCGACCAGGTCGATGCGCCGTGGGTCGATGACGATCAGCCGCGCGCCCTGGCGCAGGCGGCGCTTGAGCTGCGAGCCGAACACCGGGTGGGCGTCGGTGGGGTTGGCGCCAATCACCAGCACCACGTCGGCCTGCATCACCGAATCGAAGCTCTGGGTACCGGCCGACTCACCGAGGGTCTGCTTGAGGCCGTAGCCGGTGGGCGAATGGCACACCCGGGCGCAGGTGTCGACGTTGTTGTTGCCAAACGCCACGCGCACCAGTTTCTGCACCAGGTAAGCCTCTTCGTTGGTGCAGCGGCTGGAGGTGATGCCGCCAATCGAATCACGCCCGTACTTGAGCTGAATGCGCCGGAACTCGCTGGCCGCATAGTTTACCGCCTCTTCCCAGCTGACTTCCTGCCACGGGTCTTCGAGGCGCTTGCGGATCATCGGCTTGGTGATGCGGTCCGGGTGGGTGGCATAGCCCCAGGCGAAGCGGCCCTTGACGCAGGCGTGGCCGTGGTTGGCGCCGCCGTTCTTGTCCGGGACCATGCGCACCAACTGGTCGCCCTTCATCTCGGCACGGAACGAGCAGCCGACACCGCAGTAGGCGCAGGTGGTGATCACCGCACGTTCGGGCTGGCCGAGCTGCACCAGGCTCTTTTCGGTCAAGGTGGCGGTCGGGCACGCCTGCACGCAAGCACCGCACGACACACACTCGGAGGCCAGGAAGTTATCGCCCCCAGCCGCCGCCACCCGCGAGTCGAAACCACGCCCGGTGATGGTCAGGGCAAAGGTGCCCTGGATGTCTTCGCAGGCGCGCACGCAGCGGCTGCAGACGATGCATTTGCTGGGTTCGTAGTCGAAGTACGGGTTGGAGACGTCCTTCTTCTCAGCCAGGTGATTGGCGCCGTCGTAGCCGTAGCGGACCTCACGCAGCCCCACCTGGCCGGCGACGGTCTGCAGTTCGCAGTTACCGTTGGCCGAGCAGGTCAGGCAGTCCAGCGGGTGATCGGAGATGTACAGCTCCATCACATTGCGCCGTAGCCCGGCCAGGCGCGGGGTTTCGGTGCGCACCACCATGCCTTCGCTGACAGGGGTGGTGCAGGAGGCGGGATACCCGCGCATGCCGTCGATTTCCACCATGCACATGCGGCACGAGCCGAACGCTTCAAGGCTGTCGGTGGCGCACAGTTTGGGGATGCTGGTGCCGAGCATGGCGGCGGCGCGCATCACCGAGGTACCGGCAGGCACGCTGATCGCGCGGCCGTCAATGTTCAGGCTGACCTGCACCTGGCTGTCGCGGGCCGGGGTGCCAAGATCGGTCTCGGGGTCGAAAAAATTGATCACTGTGCGGCCTCCGTCTGAGTCAGACCGAAATCGGCGGGGAAGTACTTGAGCGCGCTGGCCACGGGGTAGGCCGTCATCCCGCCCATGGCGCACAGCGAGCCGTACTGCATCGTGTCGCAGAGGTCGCGCAGCAGCAGGGCGTGGTCGTGGCGCTCGGTGAAATCGGTGCTGGCGATCAGCCGATCCACCACCTCCATGCCACGGGTCGAGCCGATGCGGCAGGGCGTGCACTTGCCGCAGGATTCCTCGGCGCAGAACTGCAGGGCGAAGCGCGCCATGCCGGCCATGTTGAGGGTGTCATCGGCCACCACCACACCGCCGTGGCCCAGCATCGCGCCCATGGCGGCGAAGGCTTCATAGTCCAGCGGCGTGTCGAAGTGGCTGGGCGGCACCCAGGCACCGAGCGGCCCACCGACCTGCGCGGCCTTCAGTGGCCGGCCGCTGGCGGTACCGCCGCCATAGCCTTCCACCAGCTCGCGCAGGGTCAGGCCGAACGCCCGCTCCACCAGGCCGCCGTGGCGGATATTGCCGGCCAGCTGAAACGGCATGGTGCCCAGCGAACGGCCCATGCCGAAGTCGCGGTAGAACGCCGCGCCCTTGGCCAGGATGATCGGCACCGAGGCCAGGGTAAGTACGTTGTGCACCAGGGTCGGCAAGCCGAACAGGCCCTGCAGGGCCGGCAAGGGCGGCTTGGCGCGGACGATGCCGCGCTTGCCTTCAAGGGACTCCAGCAGCGCGGTTTCTTCGCCGCAGATATAAGCGCCAGCGCCAACCCGGACTTCCAGGTCGAAGGCCTTGCCGCTGCCGGCCACGTTCACACCGAGGTAGCCGGCGTCACGGGCGATGGCAAAGGCCTGGTCGAGCACGCGAATGGCGTCGGGGTATTCCGAGCGCACGTAGATGTAGCCTTTGTCGGCCCCCACGGCCAGGCCGGCGATGATCATGCCTTCGATCAGCAGAAACGGGTCGCCTTCCATCAGCATACGGTCGGCGAAGGTACCGGAGTCGCCTTCGTCGGCGTTGCAGACCACGTACTTCTGCCCAGCCCCGGCATCGCGCACGGTGCGCCATTTGATGCCAGCCGGGAACGCCGCACCGCCACGGCCACGCAGGCCGGAATCAAGCACTGCGGCAACCACCTCGGCGCCGTCCAGCGCCACCGCGTGTTCCAGGCCGGCAAAGCCGCCGTGGGCACGGTAGTCGTCCAGCGACAGCGGCCGGGTTACCCCGGCCCGGGCGAACAGCAGGCGTTGCTGGCTTTTCAGATAAGGGATTTGCTCAACCGGCCCCAAGGCCAGGGCATGTTCGTGGGCCTCGCCTGCCAAGCCATCGAGTAGCGCCGGCACATCGTGCACCGTGACCGGGCCGAAACCCTGGCGCCCTTGTGCGGTTTCGCATTCAAGCAGCGGCTCCAGCCAGTACAGGCCACGCGAACTGGTGCGCTGGATATCGACCGCCAACTGCCGGCGTTCGGCCTCGCGCTGCACGGCCTCGGCAACCTGGTCGGCACCCACGGCGCGGGCTACCGAATCACAGGGGATGAACACCTTCAACATGTTTCGCCCTCCAGGCAACCGTTTACCAGGGCACGCAGGCGCTCAGGCGTGAGGCGTGCGTGCAATTGGCCGTCCAGCTCCAGTGCTGGCGAGCAGGCGCAGGCGCCCAGGCAGTACACCGGGCGCAGGCTGATGGCGCCGTCGGCGCTGGTGCCATGGTCGTCCAGCGCCAATTGGTCGCGCAGTTGCGCGGCCAAGGCCTCGGCGCCACGGCTCTGGCATGACTCGGCCCGGCACAGGCGCAAGGTATGGCGTGCAGGCGGCGTGGTACGGAAGTCGTGGTAGAAGCTGATCACCCCGCGCACCTCGGCCAGGCTGAGGTTCAGGGCATGGGCAATTTCGGCGACAGCGGCATCGGGGACGAAGCCGATGCCTTGCTGAATGGCGTGAAGGATCGGCAACAGGGCGCCGGGGGTCTCCTTTTCACGGGCCAGGATGCTGTGGATCAAAGGCAGGTGGAGCAGTTCATCAGGCATACAGCGGACCTCGGCATCACGGACCCTGCCTTGGCGTTGTAGAGGCAGGGGCCGGCGTGTTCTGCTGCGGCGTACCGGCCACGTCACGGTTGCGTGGTGTCGGCAGCCTCCTTGCCCATGGCCGTGCGTCTGCGCGCACTGGCCCGAGGGCATCCTGCAAGCATGGCACTTGTGGCGGCGCAGGGTTGCATGCGAACGACCAGGCGCATCCTGAAACCGACGTGAGGTTCAGGGGGTTTCAGCTGCCCCGCTTCGCGGCCCGTCAGTCCAGCACGACATGCGGCAAAAACCGCGAGCTGTCCTTGGTAATCAGTGAGTCATCCTCACGGATGCCGATACCCGCCGCTGTGTCACCGACTACCCACGAACCGATCAGCGTGTAGCTGTCAGCAAACCTGGGCAACGGCGCAAACCCTTGCAGGATGTACGGCGCATCGTTGTAGGGCCCGTCTTCGAACACCCGCTGCCCCTCGCCGGTGCGGATGTCCACATTGGCCCCTTCCCGCGAGAAATACGGCTTGCGTACCCAGCCCTTGGGCACAGGCCGCGAAGGGCTATCGTCGATGAAGGCCGGCAACAGGTTGGGGTGCCCTGGGTGCCATTCCCACAGCAACGGCAAGATGCCCTTGTTGGAGATCAGCGCCTTCCACGGCGGCTCGATGAACTGCGTGTCACAACCTGGGATGGCCTTGCCGAAGGCTTCGTGGAAGATGTGCTCCCAGGCGTGCAGCTTGAACAAGCGCTGAATCGGCTGCCCCTTCAGGTCAACGAAACGCCCCTCGCCATTCAGGCCGATGTCCTCCAGGTCGATATGCCGTGTGGGAATACCGGCGTGCGCGGCCATCTTGCGCAAAAAGTCCGTTGTGCCACGGTCCTCTACCGAGCCCGAGATGGTCGAGAAGTAGAACGTGCCCTGCCCCTGCTGCGCGGCAAACGCCTGAATGAGGTCTTCGGCCAGGGTATTGAACTGGCTGGCATGCGCGGGCAGAACGCCCCGCTGGATCTGCTCTTCAAGCCAGATCAACTGGAACGCCGCCGCCTCGTACAGCGAGGTAGGCGTGTCGTAGTTGGCCTCGATCAGTTTCGCCGGGCCATGGCCGTCATAGCTGAAGTCAAAGCGCCCATACAGATGCGGCTGCCGCGCTAGCCACGAGTGCCGCACCAGGTCGAAGAATGCCGCAGGAATGGCCAGGCGCGTCATCAGCGCCTCGCTGTCGACGATACGATCAACGGCGTCCAGGCACATCGCGTGCAGTGCTTCGGTCGGGGCCTGCAAGTCGCGCTCGACCTGGGCCTGGCTGAATTGGTAGTAGCCCCGCTCGTCCCAGTAGCGCTCGCCATCGAGGGTGTGGAAGGCAAAGCCCTCTTGTTGGGCAGTGGCGCGCCAACCTGGGCGCTCTGCGAGCTCGACCTTGCGCATGCCTACCCCCCGAAGAAGCTGCCGGACTTGCCGCCCCAGCCACTGCGGGCCGTGGCCTGGCTGCCAAACCCACCCCGCGAGATGGACGCAGAGACGGCTGAGCGCGACGCCGTGCGGCCTGAGGCGCCATAGCCAGCACCGCCGCCGCCGGACGAACCGCCACTGCTGCTCTGCTCATCCTTGTTGCGCTGAATGCCCCCGGCGGAACCATATCGCTGCCCAAGCAGGCCACTGCGCTGCCCGGCGCCATCGCGGTAGGTATACAGCGGCTGCGCGCGATAACGGCGGTCGGCGCTGTTGGTCATCTGCCCCAGCAGCATGCCAGCGACCACGGCGGTGGCGACATGGCCATAGCCGCCGCCCTGAGCGTGGGCCGCATCGACCTGGGACTGGGTGACTTCACCTGCGGTGTCCAGCTCGAACCCGCTCATGCGGGGCATGTAACGGCCACCGGCGCCTATCTGGCAACCGTCAGGGGCGAATTCGGCTTCGCAGTCGGGCTTCGATACATAGGTCGGGGCGGTGCGCCGGTACTCGGCCAGCGCCTGCTTGTAGGCATCGTTGCACGCCTTCTCCGGCACCTTGTCGTTGACGCAGGCTTCGACACTGCCGTAGTTCACCTGCTGGCTGACGGTGTAGGTTTCTTCTTGCGGGCTGCACGCGGTCAACGCCAAGGGCAGCGAGCTGGCCAGCACCAGCTTGACGGAGCTTCGTCTCATTGGGGATTTCATGGGGGCTCCTAGTGCGTCAGGCCGACGGGGTCATGCAAGCCGAATTGAGTAAGCCGACGCTGATCGCCACGCTGGCAGCGTAGATGGCAGCGGCCAGTTCGCCTGCGGCGATACGCCTGGACAGGCCGCGCAGCACCAGGCTGGTAAGGCCGAAGGCAAGCAACTGCACCACTGCCGCAATCACAACCCAGGCCACCACGTCGAGGATGCCGACGCTGTAGGCAATGATATTGCTGGCCGGCAGCGAAAAGCCGATCAGCGAGCCGCCCAGGGCAATGGCCGCGGCCGGGTTGTTCTCACGAATGAGCGCGAACTCGCGGTGCGGAGTAAGGCGGGTATAGATGAACTGGAACAGCCAGAACAGCAACAGTGCCACGCTGATATAAAGGATGAAGCCAGTCACTGCAGTGGCATTGAGCGACAGGCGCAGAGCGTCGAGCATGGTGAGTCCTTGTCAGGTTACGTGAAAGTCCGTGGGGTGCAGGGTGACGCCCAACGAAGTGGTGAAAGTGGCGTTGCCCTGCTCGTCCTCCTCCGCTGACAGCAGCAGGAATTCGCGACGCTCTGGCAGGCCGGTATCGCGGGCGTAGAGCATCGACAGGTGCTGGATGCCATAGCGCGCATCAGGGCTGGTCACGCGCTCGTGCAACGGAACCAGTTTGGCCTGGCCTGCCTCCTGGCCCCACTGGCGGGAATACAGGTAGTCGTCGTGTTCGTAGATCGGCAGGCCGACCTTGGACTGGCTGCCGACAAGGCGCTGAAGGTGCGACGTGTCGCGGATCGGTACAGCGCTGTGATAACCGAACAATACGGTATCACCCACTTCGCTACCGTTCATCAGCACTTGCAGCCAATAGTCTTCATCGTCCAGATAGAAACGCAGCAGGTGCATCGAAGCACCGAGGTCGACCTCGCCGATGGCCCAGACCGTTTCCGGGCCGGGAACCAGCAGTTGCGAATGCCCCTCAAGCAATGGTTCGAGTGACGCAGCGGGTGTGAACCGGCGACCGCTGAGCAAGCCAAATGGCGGCGTGGCACTAGGCGAAAGTGGCATCGTAAACGTCCTGAAGCGGGGCAGTCCTTGCGAGGGGCGACACCTTAACGGGTTTGGCCGCCCGAGCCAATTCAAGCACTGTTTGCGAAACACTGTTGCGGGGGCAACAGCCAACAGCCCCGAGACGCATCAGCGTTGTTTACGCATACCCATGTGCGCATCATCCATCAGCGCCTTGGCCATTTCGCAAAGAAAGTGCGAAGCCCAGACCAGCACAGGTTCGTCGTCCATCACACCGATGAACGATGCCCGTCGTGAGCAATCCAGCAGCAGCGAGGCCTGCTCGATGGCATGGTTGCAGCAGTTGCCGGCTTTAACGCGAAACAGGCGCTTGCCCTTTATCACGCCGTCCATGCACGACGCTGAACCTACGGTCAAACCCAGCGTGCCGGTGCCTTCTGGTACTGTCTTGTCCATTTCAAGGCCTGCACCCTTTTGATGCCATTTTCGAGCCTGAACAATACATATGGATATCCGCATATTCGATTATTCATATGTAAAGCCCCTCCATGATTACCCCACCCAAGGTCTTCAAGAACCTGGCGACGAGACCCGCGCCCGCGCCACCCTGCTCATCGCCAACTTGGGGCTCGAAGAGAACACCTCCCGCCTGCAGAACATGGACGACCGCCCTGTCCGCGCAGCTGCCTGCGGCTAAATCCGCCACCCCACGAGCGATCCTTCCATGCAAGTCCTGTTCATGCGCACATGGCGCCCTGTCGGCCGTGTTCAAGGCACAGATCGACTGGATACCCCTGGCCCTTGGCGCCGTGCGCCCCACCCAAGGCAAAACCCTGGCCGTGATGCAGGTATGCGGCGGCTCGCAGTCGTTCAAACGACAGCGGCCGCATGAAGCCATCGCCGTATAGCGCCGAACAGCTTACCGCGCGGGTGAACCAGCGTTCGATCTGAGCACCTGGTGTTTGCAGGGGCTCTGGCCTTGACGCCCCCTGCGGCGCCCAGTATTTTTCAGCCCCTTCCTTTTCGGCTACCTCTGCTGTGCACCGCCCAGGCGTTAAATCGCGAAGCGGGCATTCATGATGCCGACACTTATACGGTCGCCACTCAATGGCGTGCCGCTATCCGTCATCAAGTGCAAAAGGTTGCTTCCATGATCATTCGTCAGGCCAACGCCGCCGACCACTCGCTGCTGCTCGACATCTGGCTGCGCGCCGTTCGCGCCACTCACCATTTTTTGCAGGCATCCGACATAGACGCGCTGCTACCGCAGCTGCGCGACGTTTACCTACCCGCGGTCGAGCTGTGGGTTGCAGTCGATGCTGACGACTGCCCGCAGGGCTTTATCGGGCTGAATCAGCACCATGTGGAAATGCTCTTTATCGATCCCGATTTGCGTGGGCAAGGCATTGGCCGCGCGCTCCTGGATTACGCCCGCAGTTCGCGCAGCGCATTGAGCGTTGATGTGAACGAGCAGAACCCCGAGGCCGTGGGGTTTTATCTGCATTACGGGTTTGTGCAAACGGGGCGCTCTGCGCTGGATGGCGAGGGGCGGCCATTTCCGTTGTTGCATATGAGCTTGCCTGGCTAGGCAACTGGCAAAATCGTTCCTGCGCCAGGACGCAGGGACGATTTCCGGCATCGCGGTCCGAGCACCAAAAGGCAGCCTGACAACTCCGATAGTCATTGGTTCCGGGGGGATTTGTGGATACAATTTCCGGCTGTCGCAGAAAAACAAACCGGGATCTCGATGTCTACTATCAGGGTTGATATACAAGTCTTACGCGGGCTTGCCGTCTTATTCGTCGTTCTAGAACACTTGGCTATCCCGGGATTCCACTATGGATATCTGGGCGTAGACATATTCTTTGTCATCTCTGGCTTCTTGATTACATCCATAGTTTCAAGAGGACTAGCGCGCGATAAGTTCTCCTTCAAAGAATTCTATCTTCGCCGCGCCAAACGCCTGCTGCCTGCTTCGTTCGTAACGATCCTTGCAACTATCATTGCGGCGAAACTCTTCCTGCCACCCATGCAGATTGAATCGCTGAAGCAACAGATCATCGGTGCGCTGACCTTCTCCACAAACTTTGTATTGCTGAGCCAGGCGGGTTACTTCGACCTCGAGTCTGCGACCAAGCCCCTGCTGCACATGTGGTCGCTCGCGGTTGAAGAACAGTTCTACTTCTTTGTCCCAGCGCTGCTGGCCTTCACCCCGGCCAGGCATTGGCGCAAGATCCTGGTGGTGCTCGCCATCGCCAGCTTCGTGGGCTGCCTGTACCTGTCCTTGAGCAACCAGTCGGCAGCGTTCTATCTGCTCCCGACCCGAGCCTGGGAACTGCTGATCGGCAGCATCGCGTCCATGTTCGTGCACAGCGCCTCCGTCAAGAACGTCACGTCGAAGCTGGCAATTCCGGCATTCGCCGTACTGCTGGCATCGCCCTTCTTCAACTCTGGCCTGTCGCACCCTGGCCTTGACGCAGTGGTGGTTTGCTTCGCTACTGCCATCGTTCTTCTGGCGAACCACCGACTGATCAATAGCAAGGTTTGGTCACCCATCGAGAAAGCGGGCGACATTTCCTACTCCCTGTACCTGGTTCACTGGCCAATCATCGCGATCGCGAACGCCTCAATCGGCACCGAGAGCATGACGGTGAAAGCGACCCTGCTAGCCGCTTCGTTGGTCACGGCCATCGCACTGTACAACCTGGTGGAAAAGCCTTTCCGGGTTATGCAGTACGGCTTCAAGCCATCGCTGGTCGTCTTCCCTGCCCTTACCCTGGCACTGTTCGGCCTTTCGCATTCATTCCTCAAGGTCCAGTCGGCGGAGAAGATCGAGAAGCTGTTCGCACCGAACTACGGCCTTGACCGGTCCTGCGGCACCAACATCTACAAAGACACCGAGAAGTGCCGGACCTCGCAAGATCCGAAGATCATCGTGTGGGGCGATTCCTATGCAATGCACAACATCCCTGGACTGTCGCAAGCGCAGAAGATTGACATCCGCCAAGCCACCCGCAGTGCCTGTGCGCCCTTCCTGAACACAGCGCCCAATACCAAGCGCAGCGACTTCGAAGCGCAAGCGCGTCAGTGCGTTGGCTTCAATGACAGCACCTTCAAGTTCATCAGCGACACCCCGTCGATCAAGACCGTTATCCTGGCCGGCTCCTATGGCCAATACATGCAAGACACCTTCGAGTCGATTTCCTTCGACACCAGCGGGGTAATGCAGATTGAAAAGTCGACCCCAGAGCGCGCCATGAAGGATATGCAGGTGGTCGTCGAGAAGCTGAAGGCACTGGGTAAACAGGTAGTCATCATTTCTCCGCCACCCCCCATCAACACCACCATCGTGAGCTGCATTCAGGCCGAAATGGCCAGTCCATCGCTCACCAATCAATCCAGCAAATGCCTGCTCGACAGGAAGCTGTTCGAGCGCTCCCACAAAAATGTGCTCAACCTGATGAAGTACGCCGAGACTAGCCTCGGTGCCAAGGTGATCTACCTGTCCGACGCACTCTGCGATGCCAAGTCGTGCAAAACCATCATCGATGGCGTGCCGATCTACCGAGATCCAGGCCACCTGAGCAATACCGGTTCTGTGAAGCTGTACCAGAAAATGCCTAACATCCTTGCCGGCATCAACAGCAATAGCTAACGGCAGGAGGTAGCGTGGATTGCATGCGGCGCCTGGCCTGATCGACGGGCGTCGCAGTCATTTCAGCTTGCCCGCTCGATCATCGGCTTAACAGTGATGCCTTGGCGTTTCGCCTCCGCTATCGCGCCCGGCTCGTAGAGCTCGGCCTCTCGATTCCGGATCCAGAAGTGGGCTCTGCGCTTGCGATCGAAGGTCTGGGTTTCCTGATAAACTGCCGCCACTTCCTTCATGATTTGGATCTGGGCTGTGAAGCCAGATGACCCGTCCTTGCGCTTGCGCTGCGTGATGGCTCCCATCGGATTTGCTCCATGGCTGATTTGCTAAACAGAAGCAACGCCTGTAGCAAAACCAGCAAGAACCGGAAAAAGCGACGACAAACAGAGACCCCAAAATGCCACTGAAACAAGCAGAAACCCCAGCAACCTCAGGCGATTTGGTCGTTAGGAGGTTTTCTGTCGCGCCGATGATGGATTGGGCATACTTTACCTAAAACCCCTTCATAGAAAGGCTTGAAGCATCGCACCCCACCTTCATGTACCAAACTTGTACCACCCAACCCCCTGACTGAGCCAACCTTGACCCAAATCCTCTCATCCGCCCATTCCTTATAGAATATCATTTAGCTACTATCCCATCGTACTGGCGCGTTAGCCATGGGTTGGCTCCCTCTATTGCTCAGAGGCTGCGCAGAACCATACAACTACTGTACCCAGCGGAAACCCGGGTGAAGAATGTCCTCAGTGCATTCTAAAATGGACAGACGTTTCGAGCCTTGGTTAACGCTTGCAAACATGGAAAAGGACGGATACCAAATTGACCAGATGGGTTCAACAGTTTCAATCCAGCAATTTCATGTCGATATGGCCAAGTCTCTTGGGCACCATCAGCGAGCAGGATGTTGACGACAAAACCATTACAACAACCGTAGAAGAACTTGCCCGCTTAAATAAAGTTGCATACTTCATCGACGAGATCATTAAAAGCATCGATGCGGAACTCACCCCAAAATCAGTACTAGATAACTGCTACAATCAAAGCCATGCGTGCCTCAATCAAGTAACCGCATATACCGCATCAAGAGCCGCCAGCCATTTAGTACAAGCCAACGAGCACGCGGACAACTTACTCACTTATATACGGCCATACATGGTACTTCCCCGAGAAGTGCTTCCAGCTTACAGCGCCGCCACAGCGGCCTATTCAGACACACTGAAGCAACACGCAGAAAACTACAACCGCCACATCGCCAATATAACAACCGAGCTAAATGAAACCATTGAGAAATCTAGGCAACAGCAGAGCTACCTCAACGACATAGAATCAAAAGTCAAAGAACTTGACAAATACCTGTATGAGGGAGACGCAGACTTTGCACCCGCAGAGGAATACACTCGATCTGCAGTAAAAGAAATCACCGAACATCACAAAGCAATAAGTGAGCTTAAAGAATCCCTGCTTGAGGGCCCAGAATCAACTTTTGCAGGCATAAAGACAAACCAACAAGAAATCGTTAAAATCAATAGCGAACTAAGTGAACTGCTAGATTCTAGCACCCAGCAAACCAATGACCTAACAAAGTTCCACAATAAAATATTCGGAGTAAAAAAAGGTGATGACGACGAGATAGCTGAAGGTGGCCTCAAACAAGAACTGGAAGAGAGATTACGTCAACTCAACAGCTTTGAAGTCGAGCAAAAAAATCGCCATAAAACTTTATACACTTCGATTGAGGCCCTTTTACCAGGTGCGACCAGTGCGGGCTTAGCGTCTGCCTACAAAACCTTGAAAGATTACTTCAGTACACCAATTCAGCGATATACGGTCGCATTTTATTCTTCTATGGCAGCACTGCTTATCGGCGGTCTACTTCTTGTAACAGACTCACTATCTCTGTGGCCGCCAAGCATTACCTTTATAAAAGCTACTGATTGGCAAGAAATACTTCGAAATCTTCTTATGCGATCGCCAATCGTACTACCTGTAATCTGGCTTGCTATATTTTCTGCCACCCGAAGAAGTCAATATGAGCGCCTTCAGCAGGAATATGCCCACAAAGAAGCATTTGCGGCCTCATACGAGAGCTACAAAAAACAACTGAGCGATCTTCAGGTCAGTGGCGACGAACTGCAAAAAGAACTTATCGCCAAAGCCATTGATGCTATAGCCTTTAATGCTTCATCCACCCTAGATGGAAAGCACACTGAGAAGCCACCAATATTTCAAGCACTAGAAAAGCTCAATATAGACGAAGTAAAAAAACTTATTGAAATTGTAAAAAAGAAAGATTAACACCACCCCTAGGCAAGTCTTTTACTCATTATAAAACAAGCTTTCAATTGTGCTGGAACATGAGCAGAAAAAGGCACCACCCGTAAACGCAGGGACCTGCGTGCCTTTCTACATTCGGGCATAAGCGTAACAGTGGCCGCACATTGGGAATGCATGGCGTGCGGCTCACACACTTTGTGCCTCATCACCACCGATTGGACCATCACTGCCTCCACGTCCTAGGCGGCGAAATTTCTGGGAGGCGAGAGGTGGATGTGTGTGGACATTATCCGATCTACGAGCCGATTGGGGCGCTCGACCGCTACGACGAAGCGCGTTCACCACATGTGGGTGTGCTGGGGACAGGAAAGAACCCACTTGAAAGAAACCGGAGTACGACCACGGTGCTCAGCGCAGCAGGTAGCGGCCACCCACTACTGCGGCTATGATTGCCGGCTATTTGCCACGAGTCAAACCAAGGGGATGCAATGACACAATTGTGGGAGCCAGTAAACGGTGTGTTCACAGCTTCGGCATCGTGGCTGCCGAGTTTGGACTTTTCTATTGACTATTGGTCGCTGTTCACCACTGTTATAGGGGCGTTGGCAGGTGCTTGGCTGGGTGCGTGGGCAGCCCAACGTATTGCAGCTCGCCATAAACTCCGTGATGAACTGCAGAAAGAGCTGCGCAGTACGAATGCAGGCATCATGTTATCCTATACTATAACGAATCTATCATACGCCCTAAAGAAGCAACATATAAAAAAACTTAAAGAGAGCTATGACAGCGATTGTTTATTGTTCGAGCTTTACAAGCAAGAAAAAGCCAACGGCGCAGGGAAGGAGCCTTTCAAGATGTCTCCTAATCTCGACCGCTTAGAGGAGGTCGCCCCGCCGATTTCAGCCCTTCAAAACATCGTAATGGGGCAAATTTCCACTACGGGTCGGGCCATAGCATCAGTAACAGGGCTGGCTGACGCCATAGGAAATTTGAATGACACTTTACGAGGACGAAATCATCTTCTTGAGAAAATAAAAGAAGATGACCTTCCACAAGGAGCAAAAATAGAGCATTTCTATCTTGGCATCCCGTATGCTGAGGGAAAAGCAAACATAGAATACGGATGCTATGTTCAAGCACTGTGGCTGTATACTAACGACGTGATATTCTTCAGCATGAAGCTAAGTGAAGATCTTCGGGAGCATGGCCTGCATGTTGCAAAAAAATATACGAAAAACTTTCGTGGCGATGCTCCGAAGGTAAGCGATTTCGATTGGAGCAAGGCAGAGCAGGAAGGATTACTGCCGAGGGACGAAGAGTACGATGGCTGGCTATCTGGTTTCCCAGCCTCGCCTAAAAAGGAAAGCTTTAGCACGTTGCATCGTCTGAGAAAGAGAATCTTTAGCTAATACGCACCTGTATTTAATTAGGGCATCCTTGCACCCTCCTATGCACATCGGTCAGTGAATTTTCTGTGCAGTGCCAGGCGCAGGGATTCTACGCACACCTGATCTCAACACGCTCGTGCCCCTGCTCCGCCGTGAGAATGTGCTTCCGATGGCTTCAATTACGACAGCTAGAAAAGTTGCTCCAACACTGAAGGCTGCCAATTCATGATCACCAGCTCGCCTGTCATCTCGGCCGTGCCTTGACGCTGGTTTGTGTTGCAGTAGCGAATATCTAGACACTCGAAGTGGAAGCCATCGAAGGCGCGCCGGATATCCGGGTGATCGTTGATACTTACCATGACCCTGCCCTTGCAGCGCCGCATGAAATTGGCCATGCGCTCGTATTCCTCGAACGGGAAATTAAGCCCATAACCAGCGGTCTGCCAGTAAGGCGGATCCATGTAGAAGAAGGTGTGTGCCCGATCGTAGCGCTCGGCGCAGTCGAGCCAGGAAAGGTTCTCGACGTAAGTGCCGGCGAGACGCTGCCACGCCGCAGACAGGTTCTCCTCGATGCGCAACAAGTTGATGGCCGGCCCCGTAGTTGCGGTACCGAACGTCTGCCCGGTGACCTTGCCACCGAAGGCGTGCTGCTGCAGGTAGAAGAACCGAGCGGCGCGCTGGATGTCAGTCAGGGTCTCGGGGCGTGTCATCTTCTGCCACTCGAAGATCTGGCGGGAGCTGAGCGCCCATTTGAACTGGCGCACGAACTCTTCCAGATGATTCTGCACAACGCGATAGAGGGTGACCAGGTCACCGTTGAGATCGTTTAGCACCTCCACCGGGGCGGGCTGGGGGCGCATGAAGAACAACGCGGCACCGCCGGCGAAGACTTCGACGTAGCATTCATGAGTGGGAAAGAGGGGGATCAAGCGGTCGGCCAGGCGGCGTTTGCCACCCATCCAGGGAATGATTGGAGAGGTCATAGGTATGCAAGTCTTTACTGTATGGATAGACAGGTGTTAGGCTCGCCGCGCTTTGTGCACAAGGCAGAGGCCACGGCTGGACTTGCAGGAAGGGTCTGCGGGTTCGGCGGGCCGGGCTGGATGTTGACGCATCCACCCGGCTCGCCTCTTTTCACTTGGTGACTTCGCGCACGTAGCCCTGGCAGGCCTGCAACGCGATCAGCCCCCGGTCGCCTTCGTCGGTGATGGCGACAATTCGTTGAGCATGCGCTCGGTCAAGTTGGGCGCGTAAGGCGCCATGTACCACGCCTCCGGTGCCGGCGGTTTCTCGCACCCCACCGTCACAACCCGGGGCGGCAAAGGCTCCGGCGTCGACAAGGACTGACAACCGCAGATCAGCGGTAGCAAGCCTGTCACGCAGGCGAGCTTGAGTTTGGTGAGCATCGTTCATCTCCTTCCAATGCGCCTGGCTCTGCTCCTGCAGGTGATTTTCCAGGGTGCGCCGTTGCGCCTGCTGTTCCGCCAACTTCTTGAGGGCAGCAACAGAGGCTTCTTCACGTTCACGGCCATAGGCTCGATCCTTGTCCGCCAGTTGCCGGCCAAAATCCGCAGCCTGTTCGGCGAGCTGCTTCCCGTAGTCGCTCGCCTGCCACACCCAGGCACCGCGACCACCAACCCACAGCCCTACCGCTATGGCGAGCAACGCGATGCGCACGTTAAGTGACATCACTGCAGCACCTCAAGAGCTCGCTTGTAGAGCGCTTGGCGATCTTTCAAACCATTCAGGCCACCATTGATGCGGCGGGTGATCGACTCGAAAGCCGCATCATCAGCATGCGTCACCTTGTCAGCGAGACTGTTGAGCCCCGCCCGCTGCCAGTACCAGCCAGCTGACAGCGATGCATAAACCGGCTGCTCGAGCAGATCAGGGGTATTGAGCAAGCGGCTGTCGCCGAACAGCGCCTCGCTGCAGGCCTCGTAGTTGTCACGTCCGGTGATCTGAATTAGCCCACGGCCACGGTACCGTTGGCCATCGCCATCAGCCTGCGGGGTGTTGCCGAGACGCTGCGCCAAGCGGCCGGTGTCGTACTTGGCCAAGTAGGCCTCGTTACCGAGCTCACGCACATACAGCAGCTGGCCAGACTCATGGCCGACCTGGGCAAGGAATGCTGCCATACGCTTGGGCGTGATGATCGAGTACTTGCCCATTGTCGCGTTGAGGCCAGGAACAAAAACGCCGGCTTTGCGGCCGGCGTTGGGGAGGATTTGTTGCAGTTGTTGAACCGAGATAGCCATTGCGTTCTCCAGTGATAGCCGCGTGCGGCCGTGGGGTTACAGCTGCTCAACCCTGAGCGGCTTTTGTTCTTTCTTCTTCTTGCCCGAGGCCTTGGCCTTGCCCTTTTTGCCGCCGTTGCACTCCACCGTCGTCGTCCACCCGGATTGGGTAAACACCTGCTCGACGGCATCCACCAGGTACTCGCCATCGAGCCCGACCTTGAAGCCCTGGGCGTTGATCGAGCACTCGGCAAACAGGTCGGTACGCCCGGCCATCTCCAGACGCACGGCAGCGGTGCTGCGGTTGAACGCGGCCAGCCGCGCCTTGGCGGCCTGCTCGGCGGCGGTCTTGTTGGGGTAGATATGGCGGTCGGTGTGGACCGGAGGCAGACCATCGGGCGACTCGCCGTTGTCCAGCTGCACCACCTTCAAGGCACCGGTTTTCTGGTCCTGATGCTGGGTCTTCACAGCCTTTTGCGTGCTGCGATCTCCTAGACGGAACTGGTACCGGGCGACGTCCGTCTTGTTGATGGTCACGACCAGCAGCGACTTGCCGGTTGTGGTCTTGCCACCCTGCCGAGGCATGACCAGCAGCTTGCCCTCGGCCACCTTGGCGGTGCTGTCGTACTGCCGGGCCAGGCGCGTGATGAAGTTAAAATCCGATTCGTTGCGCTGGTCGATGCGCTCGACCTTGGTTGTCACCGGGCACACCGGCTCCCAGCCGTTGCGCTTGGCCACCTCGGTGACGATCTGCGACAGCGGCACGTTTTCCCAGCTACCGCTGCGAACGGTCTTACCGCTGCCGCGCATGTCGCTGGCCTTGCCGCGTATGGTCAGTTCGTCCGGCGGGCCAGATACCTGCACCTCGTCCACCGTAAAGGCGCCCATGCGCGTGATCGGCTGGCCCTCATAGCCCAGGAACACCTCCACCCGGCCACCGCGCGCCGGCAGCGCGACAGCCTGGGCGCGGTCGTCAATGCGCAGCTCGAACTCGTCCGACTCCATGCCGGGTTTGTCCGATATGCGCAGCAGCAACAGGCGGTCATTGATCAAGGCGGTAATGTCCTTGCCATCCGCGACGATTTGAAACGTGGGTTTCATGCTTGCTCCAGAAACAAGAAACCCCGCACAGGGCGGGGCTTGGTTACGCGTAACGCGGGTTAGCCGAACAGCTGCAGCAGCTCGACCGCCGGCGCCGACAGATCGGGCAAACGGATCAGCAGGCCGGCGCGATAAGGCTGCGCCTCCCTGGCCAGATCCGGGTTGGCCTCTAGCACCGCTTCGACGGTGCCGTTGAGGTGCCCATAATGGTGCTGGCAGATCACATCGAGCAGATCCCCGTCAGACGTTCTGCAGGTCGTTGCCATAGCTCACAAACTCCAGGGTGAAGCCTTGTTTTCGGGGGATGCCGCCTGGCAGCAGGTGGCTTTGCTCTTCCTCGATGCTGACCAGGCACCAGTTGCCCAGGACCTCGCCATATCCCGTGACCAGGTTCAACGGCTGCAGGTTGCGGCCAATGCTGCGCAGCACGTTCAACTGCTTAATGCCGCCCTTGTGGTGGGGGAAGATCGCGCCCTTGAGCGTGATTTTTTCCTCACCCAAGCCCACCGCCTGCTGCGCCACACTGCGGCGCAGGCGCTCCTGGCCAGCCCAGCGGTACGTCGCCTGCCGCCGCAGCTCGTCAAACGCGGCTGTATCAAGGTTGAAGTAATACGGCTGCAGCTTCGGGTCATGCGGCTGGATGATCAGCAGGTGCGGGAACGGCGCGACCGCCTCGGGCAGCGGCGTGGCCGAGCCCAGCAGCCCGCCGGTGGGCAGGATGTTGGACAGCGAAGGGCTCACCCTTCCCGCCACCCGGCTGGCCTCGGCCGTGACCTTGGACGCCATCCGCTTGAACGTGCCGAGCCGTTCCTGCACCTGGGACGCGCCGGATACGACACGGCCATATGTTTCGGCCAGAAACGACGATGGACGCGGAGATTGAAGTCGAGAACGATAGCCAGGCCCACCGCCTGAGCGTTCGCTTTGGCCCGCTCACCAGCTCGATCACGCTCAAGCGTGGCGACTCTGCCAAGTACATGGCCCTGCGGGACTTCCTCCAAGACGTGGCGAACGGCCGAACCGAATCTGGCCAAATCTCGCAGGAAGACATCGACTTGAGGGAGGCGCTAGACAGCGTAAACACCGTCATCCGCGCCGATCAGATAGCCTACATCACCGCCACCACCAACCCTGAGCTACCGGTTGGCGCAGTAGTGACCAATGACCTGGGCGAGATCTGCGCAGCCGCCACCGGCACTTGCAAAGAGCACCTCGCTCAAGTCATCCGCACCCAGCTCCGGCCCGCCCAAGAGGGGCTCGGGGAGCGCGCATGAGCAGCACGCTGGAGCAATTGCGCAGTCAGTGGAGCACGCCCTGCCCCACGTTGACGGCTGTAAGGGAGCACTACTTCTCCCACATCGGGACTGACCGCCGCTTCCGGGAGCTGATCAACAAAGGCCAGATCAAGTTGAAGCTCAAGAAGCTGCACAACTCGGCAAAGGCACAACACGTGATCTACCTCCACGACCTGGCCGAGTACCTCGACCGCCAGTCGGAAGAGACAAAGCAGTCGGCTTAAACCAGACGGCCCCGGTCTACAGGGGCAACCAGCTCGCCGTCGACCTCTCACTTGCACCGATGGCGGGCAGTTCGGAGCACAGCACATGCAACCCTACCAATACGCACTCAGCGCCGGGATCGTCTTACTCTTCGTCTTGGCGATCCTGCCCTACTTGCTCGCTGGAGCCCGTCGCCGGGCACATGAAGAAGGCAAGGAAATTGGCTTGGCGGAACGCAATGCCACGCATGCCCAACGGCTCAGAACGCTGAACGAAGAACTGGCAGAACTCGCCGTACAACGCGAAGCCGACCAACGCAAACACCTCAAGACCGTGGCAAACCTCAAGCTCACCATCAGCGAGCTCGAGGAGCGAATCATGTCCTACACCGGCATGCCGGTGACCAGGGCCGATTACGAGCTGCTGACAAAGGTCGGCGAAACACTGCAGCTCGCTCATCGCACCATGAAAGCCTTGAAGTCGGATCAGCAGGCGATCCTGGCTACAGCACAGGCACTCAGTGTTGATTCGCTCGCCAAGCGCATTCACGCCCAGTTGCGCAGCACCCCAGCCACGGCATCGACTGCGGAGGCTGCAGCATGACCACCGTTATCCAACGAAGCTGCCTCGTTGATGGACGCATAACCACGCACAAGCATCTCTGGGAAACAGTGGACCCTTACGACGGCGGTTATCACATCTGCAAGAAGTGCAAACTCGGCTCTCAAGGCGAGCGCCTTGCGACACCTTGCCCCGTATCCGACGCCGAATATCACGCCGTCGCTTGGCTCGGCCAGGCCGGGCTGTACCGAACTCGGTTTGAGGCCGTGGGCAACTTCGAGCAGTCCGTAGCGCCGGTTACCGCCGACGAGTTGTTCAACCTTGCCAGCAAGCAGGTGCTGAGCCAGTTCAATGAGGGCCGGCAATCCGCTCAGCCCAGCAGCACACAGCCGAACTCGGAGCAACAGGAGGCCCTCGCGTGAACACAGCCTTTGTTTTGATGGCGCAGTACAACGGCATGGCGATTATCTCGCTCGACCAGGTATGCGCTGACTACTTCACGCACCTCACGCCGCTCGTATTCCAACGCAAGGTGCTGGCCGGGGAGATCAAGCTGCCCATCACCCGACTTGAACCGAGCCAGAAAAGCGCCCGAGGCATACACATTGCCGATCTGGCTCTCTACCTGGACCAGCAGCGGGATGCCGCGCGCAAAGAGTGTGCGCAACTAAATAGGAGGTGATGGAGAGGCTGATACGGAAAATGCACCCCACTTGATCAGGGGGCAGCCGTATTCGCGGACATCTGGCTGCATCCGTCGTTCCCCGCAGTCGAATACACCTTATCAACCTTGCGTTGATGGCCGCCTACGATCGGCAGCTATCAACCGTCCCTGAATCGACTGGATCGGAACGGCGGAAATGCCCAAACCTTTAGGTGATAGTGAGCGATCCGGACCGATTACTGCGTCTCATAGAGGTCATCTATCGACCGGAAGCGGAGGTTCACAGCGCCGGCCTTTAGAGCAACGTTGAAGCTTCCAAACTGGAAAAGAAATGGCCGTCAGCTCATGAATGGTGTGATATCGTTTTGCCCAAAAATCGGAAGGCAAAAAAATGCTCATAGATGATATTGTAGCCCGACTAGATGAGGGCGGACCAAAAAGCTACTACTCCTTTGAGACTTTTATTATAAATTTACTCAAACATCACTTATCACTTCAGGGGAAGTCGTTAGAGTCTAATTCAGATCGAAATCTCCCATGCGACGCAGTGGCTCCTGAAGGGATTGATGACATCCCAGGCCCAGCCTTGTTTGAAATAAGATTCAACCCACCTAGAGATATAAAGAGTTTCAAAGAAGCTTGGGCATCGACGATTTTCAGCTACTTAAGCCTCACCGACCCTGAAAAACGCCCAAAAAGCATTATATTTATAAGTGCAAAACCTCTATCTAAGAATTTTAAGAACGAAATGCCTTTAGGCCTAGGAATTTCCAATAGTGCCGTTAAGATAATTTATTGGGGACCTGAAGAGATAAACAAAATAGTAAACAGACACAGAGCCAAAGCATCAGAAATCGTTAACAACTTGTTCTCACTGCGACTAGAGGCAGCCGTGAAAACTCCGGCGGCCGATTGGGTTGCTGATCGAGAGGCCATTATAGAGAAATTGAAGGACAGCTATGAGCGGGGGCAGTTCTCTCTATTTCTTGGGGCCGGAGTTTCTAGTAGCGCGGGAATGCCGAACTGGGAAAACCTATTAAATTCTCTTTTTGTGGCATACTTATCTCAAGAATTTGACGAAGACAATGCAATCGATAGCTCTGATATAAAAGAGCTGGTTGGGCGATTGAATAAAGTCTCTGAATCCTCAGCTCTTATGGGCGCAAGATATCTCAGAAAAGGGCTTGTAGGCAGCTCTGCCGAAGCAAGCGCATTCGTTGACGCCATAACTAAGAGCCTCTACGAACTCAGAAACAAAAACTACAACATCAATTCCAGATTATTACGTGCCATTGCTGCAACCTGTATGCCTCGCCGCACTGGCGCACGGGTGAGATCTGTGGTGAATTATAACTTTGACGACTTATTAGAGAAACAGCTTTCCAATGTGGGCATCTCACATCGAAGCGTTTACACTGAGGCTGAAGTCTACGATCCAGATGAACTACCCGTATACCACGTGCATGGTTTTCTTCCTGAAGATCGCACCAACTACCCGTCGTTAGAAAAATCCACACTCGTCTTTTCTGAAGAAGGCTATCATCACATCTACACTAACGCATATCACTGGTCGAACCTAGTGCAGCTGAATTGCTTGAGGGAAAATAACTGCCTGATGATCGGCCTGTCTATGACTGATCCAAATCTGCGGAGGCTAATGGATATCTCTGCACGCAGCCTTGAACTTAACAAGCACTTTGCATTTATGAAGAGGCTTTCGATAGAAGAATTTTGTTTCGATTCTACCGGGGCAGAAAAAAAAGGTGCAATAAAGAACCTAGAGGCAGCAAAAAAATTCCTGGATACACATCACGCCCTCAATGAGGGCCTGATGATGGAACTTGGCGTAACTGTAATCTGGTACGAAAAATACGATGAAATACCAGAGATCCTGGAGAAGCTAACCAGGGTCTAATCTGCGGATTAAAACCGCAGAATGGTGACGCTCCATGTAACTCTAAGCGCGTAACTTTAAAGGTGACTGACACTGATCGCGTAGCTCACACCAAGTAGTACTTTGATCATCACGATTAAGAAATTGTTCATCCCAAACAGCCCCATCAATACTCGAGAGGGCTCCATGTAATGGGCCAGGGTGTGTGCCCCCAATAGCTCTTAAGAGAGCGCGGCCCTACGTGAAAACTGAAAAAGCTTGGCTACTCAGCTGACCCAGAGTTCGCATAAAGGCGCGAATTCTGGGATGGTTTTTAACTACTCGAATCACACCAGAAGTTCTCAACAAAGCTTAGGTCGAAAGCGGCCACTCCTCCGAGACGGATAGCCCCAAGGCGGTGGTACACACAGGGTAGATCATGGCCATTTCGTGTCGATCAACGGATACAATGCACTAACGAGGTCCGATACAACCGACTCGTCGAGACGAGTGCAAGTGATGGCCAACTCTGCTCATACCCTAACCAACTGCTCAACGCGGGCGCCTAGGGTGACTGAAGCCTGGATAATCCGCTCCAACCAACTCCACTCCACATATCGATCGCCTCGCCCTCTTAGATGGGTATAACGCCGCAGCGAGTTCCAGTCTCGATGGCCGGAAACACTCGACACCCTCGGTATATCCCAATCCATTTCGAACAGCCTGCTCACACCTTCGTGGCGCAGATCGTGAAAATGCAGGTCCTCCACGCCAACCATCTTGCATGCCCTGGACCAGGCCGTGCCGATAGAGTCGGTGTTGTAAGGGAAGATCTCAGTGCACTGACGAGGCATGCTTTGCACAATCGCCCACGCCTCATCCGGCAGATGGCACCACACATCGTTGCCGATCTTCTGCCCGGGATTCTTCATGTCCCGCACTTTCACCGCTTGGCGGTGCTCATCCAGATCCTCCCACATGATGCGAGCGATCTCGTCCATACGGCGCGTAGAAAAGATGGCAAACGCCACGACCTTCGGCATGTGAATGACTGTCGGACGCCGTGCAAGCATCTCGAAAAAATGCTTAAGCACCTTGTCGAGCTCTTCGAGCGTTGGCCGGCGATCCCGCTCACGGCTTTTCATGTTGTAGCCGAGACGCTTCAGGACAAGCCGTGCGTCGGGCATAGCCTGGGGGTTTATCTCGTACCCCCACGCTGCTCTGGCCAGCGACAACACTGACCCAAGGTGAGCCAGATCATTGCCGGCTGTCTGCGGCTTGATACCACCGCCTTCAGGGCTCATACGCCAGAGGGCATAGTCCACCAGCACCTGCTGAGATATGTCTGAGTCGACCACTTCCCCGAGGTAACTGTTCTTGATAGCCAAGAGGGTCTGCCGCTTCGTCTTACCCAGCGGCCGGGCTTTCTCGGCTTCCACCAGATAGCGATCAATCATGTCCTTGACTGCGTGCCCACCACGGTTGGCCCGCTCGATCGCGCCCGGCTCTGCCAACTCTGTCTCTCGTCGCTTCGCCCAGGCCTGAGCTGCCTGCTTTCGGGCGAACGTCTGGGCTTCTTGGTAGACTATGACACCCTTTTTCTTGAGGCGGATCTGGACGGTATAGCTAACCGTTCCATCGGCCTTTTTCCTTGCTCTAATCGTTGCCATGATTTCCGGTGGTACAAGCGTGGCTGGCGGTGGTACATCGTACCACCGTCACACCAAAAACGCCCAAAAACCCCGAAAAATGGTACAAAATGCGTAGACCAGAATGCCCCTAGAATCAGCTTCAAAGCCACAAACCACGCGCCATGAGCCGTCACGCCGCTTCAGCGTTGCACCGATGATGGACTGGACAGACCGCCACTGCCGCTTCTTCCTGCGCCTGCTTTCCAAGCACACCCTGCTCTACACCGAAATGGTCACCACCGGCGCCCTGCTGCACAACGACGCCCACCGTTTCCTGCGTCACGACGCGTCCGAGCACCCGCTGGCCCTGCAACTGGGTGGCAGCGTGCCGGCTGACCTGGCGGCCTGCGCGCGCTTGGCCGAAGAGGCCGGTTACGACGAGGTCAACCTCAACGTCGGCTGCCCGAGCGACCGGGTGCAGAACAACATGATCGGCGCCTGCCTGATGGCCCACCCGGCGCTGGTGGCCGATTGCGTGAAGGCCATGCGGGATGCGGTTTCGACGCCGGTGACGGTGAAGCACCGCATTGGCATCAATGGCCGTGACAGCTATGCCGAGCTGTGCGACTTCGTCGGCCAGGTGCGTGAGGCCGGGTGCCGGAGTTTTACCGTGCATGCGCGGATCGCGATTCTTGAGGGGCTGTCGCCCAAGGAGAACCGTGAGGTGCCGCCGTTGCGCTATGACGTGGCGGCACAGTTGAAGGCGGACTTCCCGGACTTGGAGTTTGTGCTCAACGGGGGGATCAAGACCTTGGCGCAATGCCAGGCGCACCTTGAAACGTTCGACGGGGTGATGCTGGGGCGTGAGGCGTACCACAACCCTTACCTGCTGGCCGATGTCGACCAGCAACTGTTTGGCAGCGAGGCGCCGGTGGTCAGCCGCAGCGAGGCGTTGGCGCTGCTGCGGCCTTATATCGTGGCGCATATAGAAAGTGGCGGGGCAATGCACCACATCACCCGGCATATTCTGGGGCTGGCCCAGGGGTTCAAGGGCGCTCGGCGGTTCCGGCAGTTGCTGTCGGCGGATATTCACAAGGCGGCCGAGCCGTTGGCGGTGTTTGATCAAGCGGCGGAACTGATGGAGGGGCGTTGAAAAGGCGCACGCGTTCCCAGGGCACTTGGGGTGTGGCACTGGCGATTTTTGCTCCGGTCGCCATCATCCTGTTGGTGGCCTCGCAGTACCCGACCATGATCGAGCGCAGGGTTGAAGCGAGGAAGGCGCAGGCGCGGGCGGCACAACCAGCACCTCGGCCTGCGGGGACCACGCTGGAAATCATCATGCCCGACGGCAAACGGCTCCAGGAAGGGGAATCCGGCACCTTGGGCGAAGCGCTGAAAAGCAGATAGTCCAGCAGACTTGGGAACCTCGCGGCGGGAGGGGACTCGAATCATCACCTTTCGCAGCCCTTTCCGACCGGCCCGATGCCCCGGCAAGGCCGCTTTGCACGCCCGGCTTCGACGGGCCTTGAGCGGCCGCCGGGGCTCGGGTAATGTCGAGTCATTGCACAGGACAGAGCACGCCCATGACCTCCAAGCTGGAACAACTCAAACAGTTCACCACCGTGGTCGCCGACACCGGGGACCTGGACGCCATCACCCGCCTGAAACCGGTCGATGCCACCACCAACCCGTCGCTGCTGCTCAAGGCGGCTGCCATGCCCGGCTATGCGGAACTGCTCAAGCAGGTGAAGGGCGATGCCAACGGCGATGTGGACCTGGCCTGCGACAAGTTCGCGGTGGCGGTGGGTTCGGGCATTCTGAAGGCCATCCCTGGGCGAATCTCCACCGAAGTGGATGCCCGCCTGTCGTTCGATGAACCGGCCCTGCTGGCCAAGGCCCGCCAGTTGATCGCGCTGTACGACAAAGCCGGGGTCGGCAAAGACCGCGTGCTGATCAAGCTGGCCTCCACCTGGGAAGGCATCCGCGCCGCCGAGAAGCTGGAGAAGGAAGGCATCCAGACCAACCTCACCCTGCTGTTCTCCTTCGCCCAGGCTCAGGCCTGCGCCGATGCCGGGGTGTTCCTGATTTCGCCGTTCGTGGGCCGTATCTACGACTGGTACAAGAAAAGCACCGGCAAGGAGTATGTGGGCGCCGAGGACCCGGGCGTGCAATCGGTCACGCGCATCTACGACTACTACAAGACCAATGGCTACGACACCGTGGTCATGGGCGCCAGCTTCCGCAACATCAGCCAGATCGAGCAGTTGGCAGGCTGCGATCGCCTGACCATCAGCCCCGAGCTGCTGCAGCAACTGAGCGATGATCAGGGCGAGCTGCCGCGCGTGCTCAAACCGGGCAACGCTGGCGAGGCCAAGCAGGTGTTGAGCGAGAGCCAGTTCCGCTGGGCGATGAACGAAGATGCCATGGGCACCGAGAAGCTGGCCGAGGGTATTCGTCAGTTTGCCCGCGATCAGGAGAAGCTGGAGAAACTGATGGCTGAAAAAGCCTGATACATATTAGGTTTGCCTGACGGGCGGGAAATGCTCAGCATTTTCCGCCCGTTTTTGGTTTGGCGCTGAATAGCGCCAGGCTTCAGAGGTATTTTGAATTCGATGGCCTATTCGCGGGCAAGCCCGCTGCCACTGGTGCAGTGCTGTCGCTGCACGGGTGGATGGGCTGTCTAGCCAACAGAGCTGTTGATGACCTCATCCCTACCCCTCGTTCTTGCCGGCCCGGTACTGCGCCGGCTAGAGCCCCAGCGCCTGGCCATCTGGCTGGTCGCCACGCAACCCTTGCAACCCGAATTCACCCTGGACGGCGCAGCGCGTACAGCCAACGCAACTTGCCAGGTTATCCCGATAGGCCAGCACGCGTTTATCCACTTGCTGGATATCCACTTCGACCAGCCCCTCCCTTGCAACCAGGCGCTGGGCTATGACTTGCGCATCGATGGCCAGGGCATCGCCGAGTGGGCACCCCACCTGCTCTACCCAGGCTGCCAGCGCCCAAGCTTTGTGCTGCGGGACCGCCTCGACCATTTATTGCATGGTTCTTGTCGCAAGCCGCACCACCCTGCCGCGGATGGCCTGCTCTGCGCCGACCGTTTGCTGGCACAGTGCGAACAGCCCGAACAGCGCCCTGCCGTGCTGCTGATGAGCGGTGACCAGGTGTATGCCGACGATGTTGCCGGCCCCATGCTGCGGGCCATCCATAGCCTGATCGAGCGCCTGGGGCTGTTCGACGAACAGCTCGATGGTGCGGTGGTGGCCGACAGCACAGCGCTGTACCAGCACCCGGCCAGCTATTACCACCGTGCAGACCTGCTGCCGGCCCAAGAACAGAACGAAAGCCTGCGCGAGCGCTTTTTCGGCGGCAAACGCAAGCCGATCTTCTCGTCAAGCAATGCCGACAACCACCTGGTCACCTTCGCTGAAGTCATGGCCATGTACCTGCTGGTATGGTCACCCGAGCCTTGGCGCCTGGTGAACCTGGACATGCCCGCCGGGCTCACTGATGAGCGCCAGGCGCGGTATCGGCAAGAGCTGCCACTGATCGAGGCCTTCGCCAGCAACCTGGGCCAGGTGGCACGGGTAATGGCCCACCTGCCGTGCCTGATGATCTTCGATGACCACGACATCACCGACGACTGGAACCTCTCGGCACAGTGGGAAGAAACCGCCTATGGCCACCCCTTCTCGCGGCGCATCATCGGCAACGCGTTGCTTGGCTACTTGCTGTGCCAGGGCTGGGGCAACGACCCGGATGGCTGCGCGGGGCTGGTCGAGCGCTGCCAGGTGCTGACAGGTACAACGCTAGACAGCCAGGCACAGGACGAACTGATCGGCGAAGCGTTGCAGTTCCAGGGCTGGCAGTACAGCTTGCCCAGCAACCCGCCGTTGCTGGTGCTCGACACCCGCACCCGCCGCTGGCGCAGCGAAAGCAGCCTGGCCAAGCCATCCGGCCTGCTCGACTGGGAAGCGTTGAGCGAGCTGCAGCAGGCGCTGCTCGATCATCCCTCGGCGATTATCGTGTCACCCGCGCCGATCTTCGGGGTAAAACTGATCGAAACCGTGCAGAAGGTGTTCAGTTGGCTGGGCTACCCGTTGTTGGTGGATGCCGAGAACTGGATGGCACACCGCGGCGCGGCGCAGGTAATTTTGAATATCTTCCGCCACTCGCGCACGCCGGGGCATTACGTGGTGCTCTCCGGCGACGTGCATTATTCATTCGTGTATGAAGTACTGATTCGCCATCGCCAGCGCAGCCCGCACTTGTGGCAGATCACCAGCAGCGGCATCAAGAACGAGTTCCCCAGGCGCCTGCTCGATGTGCTCGACCGGCTGAACCGTTGGCTGTATTCACCACGCTCGCCGCTCAACTGGTTTACCAAGCGGCGGGAGATGGAGGTGGTGCCGCGTACGCCCAACCATAGCAAGGCGGGGGAACGGCTGTGGAATGGTGCGGGGTTGGGGCAGGTGTTCTTTGATGAGCAAGGGCGGCCGGCGCGGGTGTTTCAGCTGGATGCCGGTGGGCGGGAAGTGACAGAGTTCGTTGCGCCGGAATAAGCGATGGTTTTAACCTTTACCGACCTCTTGGCGGGGTAAGCCCGCGACCACGGGCCGGTAAAGGCATGAGTCAGGTGCGCTCTAGCGCATTCACCAGGTCATGGAAGGCTTCACGGTTGGAGTCATTCAAGCCCATCAGGATCTTGTGCGCCTCCAGCACCTTTGACCGCACCACCTCTTCGTTCTGGTCCTGCGACGGCAGGTCGGTCAGGCACTCCGGGCACGGTATCGGACGATCGACGATGTTGAACACCTGATCGAAGCCCATCGACTGCAGCAACCGGGAAATATCCGGGTTGGTGGTGACCACGGTCGGCAGCAGCCCAACCTTCTGGCGCGACAGGATCGACAACTTGGCCAGCAAGCCCAAGGTGGTGCTGTCGATGCTCTCGGTTTCAGTCAAGTCGATGACGATGGCCGAGAAATTCAGCGCAGTGAAGATTTTCTCGATCGTCGCATCCAGCGCCGAACACAAGGTCAGGCGCACTTCACCGACGAATTTCAGTACAAAGGTACCGCTTTGCTCGGCGAACTGAATTCTACCGGTACTCATTGAAGGTTCCTGCTCAACACCAATAGGGCGATATCATCCGGCATCTCCCCAAGCGTAGCCAATCCAAATCGTTGGCGCAGCCCATCCAGGCTGCCACCCGCTGCCTTGACGATTTCTGGCAAGGCGGCTTCTTTATCTTTGAGCGTGTCACCCGGCAAAAGGTCCAGAATGCCATCGGACATCAAGCTGAGGCTGAACACAGGCGGCAGCTCCACCACTAGGTCCTGGTAACTGGCCTCGTCGAACAACCCCACCGGCAGGCCGCGGCCTTCCAGGTAGCGGGTATTGCCCGGGGTGTACAGCACCGGCAGCGGCAAGTGGCCGCCCACGGCATAGGTCAACAGGCCGGTGTCTTCGTCGATGACACCGCCGACCATGGTCACATGCTTGCCCAGCTTGCAGTTGATCAGCCCGCGGTTGATGTGGCTGAGCACTTGCGAAGGCTTGAACTCGCGCATCTTGCTGCCGCGCTTGAATTCGAACAACAGGCGCGTGGTCATGAACTTGAGCAGCACCGTGACGAAGGCCGACGACGCGCCATGCCCGGAGACATCGGCGAGGTAGAAGGCGATGCGGCGGTCATCCACACGGAAGTAGTCGGCGAAGTCACCCGACAAGTACAGCGACGGGATGATCTGGTGCTCGAACGCGAACTCGCCGGCTACCCAGGGGCTTTCCGGCAGCATGTTCATCTGCACCTGCCGACCGGCGGTCTGGTCCTCCTGCAGCAGGTGCAGGCTGGCTTCAAGCTCACGGTTGGCCGCTTCGAGCTTGTCGCGGTAGCGCTGGTTTTCCAGCACCAGGCGCGAACGGTCGAGCGCCCGGCGCACCGAATGCTCGAGCACGGCAAGGTCTTCCAGCGGCTTGATCAGGTAGTCGGCAGCGCCCAGGCGCAAGGCCTCGACCGCATCGCTCATGACGCCGGCACCGGACACCACGATAACCGGCAATTGCGGCGCGCGCTCGCTGATCTGGCGGATCAGTTCGAGCCCGCCCATCTGCGGCATGCGCAGATCGCAGATCACGAGGTCGGGCTGGTGTTCTTCGAAGACCTGAAGCCCCTGCTGGCCATTACCGGCCTGGAGGACGCTGAAACCACTGTCTTCAAGATAGGCGGCGAGGCTCGCACGGACCACGTCGTCGTCATCGATGATCAACAGCGTTGCACTGGTTTTCTGCATGTGGGCGAACGGCGCCGATTTGGGTTGGTGCAGCGGTGTCGGCAAAGCTGACGGCCAGCTACGGGAATACTCTGTGGTAACACTCTACTTGAGTTGTAGGACAAGAAGACCCGCCCGGCAACTATCAGCGCTACCCTGTAAGGCGCAGACGGTACTCCCATCCGCCAGGCGTTTCAAGCGTACGAGGGTCGACCTCGCTGCTCTTTACAGGCCAAATCACCGGGAGTTATAAGAAAGCCGACCGTGCAACCCAAAGGGAAGGATGCAGCATGCCTCAGACGCCCTCCAACCACAGCGAAAAACGCGATTTCATCCGCATGCGCATCGATACCGAGGTGAGCCTGCTGCACGAAGGCCAGGTGATTGCGGCGGTGTGCCTGGACCTGTCCAGCGGGGGCATGCAGGTGCAGGCGCCGCAGCGCTTTCAGGTGGGGGATACGCTTGAGGTGCGGATCGACTCTGATCACCCGGCGCTCAAGGGCTTGCACGCCAGCACCGAGGTGGTGTGGATCGCCGATCAGCCCGATGGGCAGCAGAAGTTCGGCCTGCGCATCCTGGCCATGCATTGACGCGGGGGCTGCAGGGCAGCCCCTTGTTCAAGAATCAGAAGTCGTCTTCGACTTCGCCGTCCTTGACCTTGAACTCGCGGTTCTGCAGGTAGGCGTTGCGAATGAAGATGTACTTGTCGCCCTGAATCAATTTTTCCGCCGACAGCAGGCTGGCGCGGGTATCGATCACGTCCAGTGCAAAGATTGAGTTGCGCGTCGGCACATGGTCGATATAGCGGTAGGGCTTGGTGTAGCTGTCAGGGTACTTGGCCAGGCCATCACGCACGGTGCTTGGGCCCAGCAACGGGATGACTACGTAAGGGCCGCTGCCCACGCCCCAGTAACCCAGGGTCTGGCCAAAGTCCTCGTCGCTGCGCTGCAGGCCCATCTTGGTGCCGACGTCGAAGAAGCCACCGATGCCGAACGTGGTGTTGACGATCAAGCGTGCGGTGTCCACCCCTGCCGCATGCGGCTTGAGCTGCAGCACGTTGTTGACCAGGTTGGTCACGTCGCCCAGGTTGCGGAAGACATTGTGGATGCCGTCTTCGAGGAATTGCGGCGTCACCGCCTCGTAGCCCTTGGCCAATGGCTTGAGGGCATAGGTGTCGACGGTATCGTTGAACCTGAAGATCGGTCGGTTGACCGCCTCCCACGGGTCGTCCTCGGTGGCCGCCTGGGTAGCCGCCACGGGCGCCAGCAGCAAGCTGGCGCAGACACAGGCCTGGGTGACTCGCTCGATCACACCGGCACCGATCCTACGCATAGATGTCTCTCCATCGAATTTCTTGGCCGCAGCCGCACCGGGCGCGCTGCTGGTAAGGCGCAAGTATAAGGGCTTACGGGCTGATCACCAGCATTACACATTTTTGCTCAAGATTTTGTGAGCGCATGTTGCACCGTCATCGCCCAGTAACAATGGCGGCATAGCCTGCGGACTATTTCAGGGAAGTTGCCATGCACGATGCATCCGCCTTCACTGCTGTGCTGTTCGGCCTGCGTGGCTGCCTGGTCCAGGGGGCGAACGGCAACCCGCTGCCCGCGCCCGGCGCCCTGGCAACACTGGCCAGCCTGCGCCAGCGCCAGGTGCCCTGCATCTGGCTGGACGACCTGAGTGCCACGCAAGGCAAACGCCTGGCCAACGTGCTGCCCGACTGGTTGCCGGGGCATTCGGTTAATGGTATGCGCTGGCCGGCACCGAACGCCTGCTGGCAGGCACTGATGGCGCTGGACAGCGCGCGCCTGGATGGCTGCGTACTGGTCAGTGGCGAACCGGCGCTATTGCAATCGGGCCTGAACGCCGGGTTGTGGACCGTGGGCCTGGCCGCCTGCAGCCCTTATTGCGACCTCAGTTCCCGCCATTGGCAAGCCATGAGCCAACAGGAGCGGGACCTGGCCCGCGGCAAGGCCACCCTCGAACTGTTCAGCCTGGGCGTGCACTCGGTGATCGATCACCTCGAAGCGCTGGACACCTGCCTGCAGGACATTGCCCAACGGCGCCGCAAGGGTGAAAAACCCTGATACAGCACCTTTGATGCGGATCATGCAAAGCGGCTGCGAGTGGATTACATTGAAAGCAGGCCAGAACCTTTGCCGCTTCGCTGAGGTCCATGCCTTGCCAAGCCATTGATGGAGAAAAGCCAATGCCTGCCCGCGAATTGCAAGAGCGTCTGAACAGCTTGCGCGAGCAACTGGACCGGAACGTACCGCTTTCGGAAGAAGAGCTGGCCGCCCTGCATGAGGAAGCCAGACAGATAGAAGCGCAACTGAAGCTTGAAGAAGCCACGCCGGACAACAACCTGGTGGATGGCGTGAACCTGGCGATTGAACGCTTCGAGGCTGATCACCCCGACCTGACCGCCACCCTGCGCAGCATTGCCAACTCGCTGCACAGCATGGGGATCTGAAATAGCAAGGGCCGTTTCTCGGCCCATTCGCGGGGCAAGCCCGCTCCCACAGGCTATTGGCTGTACTTGAGGGCAGCGCGGTACCTGTGGGAGCGGGCTTGCCCCGCGAATGGGCCGAGAAACGGCCCCCGTCATGTCAGAATTACTGACGCACCAGGCGCACGTTATTCGGGCTGATCGCCCCGGTGCTGCGATACGGGTTGATATCCAGCCCCCCTCGTCGCACATACCGCGCATACACCGTCATATACTCGGGCTGCAGCAGGTTCCTCAAGTCCAGGTAGATCCGCTCCACGCACTGCTCATGGAAGTCGGCATGCTGACGGAAGCTGATCAGGTAAGTCAGCAGGCTGGCATGGTCCAGCGCCCTGCCCTTGTACTCGACCACGACGCTGCCCCAGTCCGGTTGACCGGTGACCGGGCAGTTGGATTTGAGCAAATGGCTGTGTACGGTCTCTTCGACCACACGCTCCGGGTTGCAGCGCAGCAGCTCCGGTTGCGGCTGTTCATAGTTGCTGATGGCCACATCCAGTGCATCAATGCACTGCCCCGGCAACGCCACCACGCCCTGGGCCTCGACTTCAGCCAAGGTGCGAACCTTGACGCTGACCGGCTTGCCAGCGGCTGCCGACAAGTCCTTCACCAGGCAAGCCTGCAGCTCGCCAATCGCGGCGAACACCGTCTGGTTCAGCGAGTTCAGGTACAACTTGAACGACTTGGACTCGATGATGTTCGGCGAATCGGCAGGGATGGCGAACTCACCGATCGCTACCACCGGCTTGCCCGAGGGCAACAGCCACGACAACTCGAAGCAGTTCCAGTAGTCCACGCCCTGCCATGGCAGGGTCTGGGCAGTGACGCCCAGCTCGGCCCACTTGGCAGTACGCGGGATCGGGAACAGCAACTCAGGGGAGTAGGTAGCGATGTATTCGCTGGACTTGCCCAGCGGGGAGTGTTCGGCGGCGGGATGCATGGAAACTGACCTGAAGGTTCGAAATACCCCTAGTCTACCGTTTTTACCGCCCGCCTTGCAGGGCAAGTCACTCGATGGTCAGCGGCCCGACCATGCCGGCCTGGTAGTGCCCCGGCACGTTGCAGGCGAACTCGATGGGCGCCGACTGGCGGAAGGTCCAGGTCAGCTCGGCACGCTGGCCCGGTTGCACCAGCACGGTGTTGCCCGCGTCATGGCCATGGTCTGCGTGGCCCATCTGGCCGTGGTCCATGCCCTCGTGGTGCATGCCTGCGGTAAACAGCTTGCCCTGCATGGCGATCATCTGCTTCTGGTGCTCCGCGTGCATGGCCTTGTCGCCCAGGTTGAACTCGTGGGGCAACTTGCCTTCGTTGATCAAGACAAAACGCACAGTTTCGCCAGCTTTGGCGTGCAGGCGCTTGGGCTCGAACGCGATGTCCTTGAGCACGACCTCGACCGTGCGGGTAGCCTTGGCCGCCGGGGCCGGCTCGCCGAAGGCGAAGCTTTTGCCACCGTCAGCCAGGGCGGACAGGCTTACCAGGGCAAAGGCGGCGGCGATGAACAGGTGTTTCATGATGACTCCAAAGCTTACAGCGGGGATAAGGCCACTTTAGAAAAGGCCGGCTGGCAACTACCTGACAGGAAGATTACAACTTTGTCAGCTTGGGCGGCGCTTGGGCGGCCCTTGATATAGTCACGTATCATTTCAGTCATCACACCGCCCGCACAGGGCTGCCTCCCGATAGTGTGGACACCGCATGAAACTGTTGATCGTCGAAGACCAGGCCCGCACCGGCCAGTACCTCAGCCAAGGCCTGAGCGAAGCAGGCTTTGCCACCGAACTGGCGGCCGATGGCGAAACCGGCCAGCACCTGGCGCTAAGCGGCGATCACGACTTGTTGATCCTCGATGTCATGCTGCCAGGCCGCAACGGCTGGCAGATTCTGCAAGCCGTGCGCCAGGCCGGCCTGGACACACCTGTGCTGTTCCTCACCGCCCGCGATGCCGTCGAGGACCGCGTGCACGGCCTGGAGCTGGGCGCGGATGATTACCTGGTCAAGCCGTTCGCCTTCTCCGAACTGCTGGCACGGGTACGCAGCCTGCTGCGCCGCGGCGCCAGCCCCAGCCTGGACACCACCTTGAGCCTGGCCGACCTGCGCCTGGACCTGATCCGCCGCCGTGCCGAGCGTGCCGGCCAGCGCATCGACCTCACCGCCAAAGAGTTCGCCCTGCTCGAACTGCTGCTGCGGCGCCAGGGTGAGGTGTTGCCCAAGTCACTGATTGCCTCGCAAGTCTGGGACATGAATTTCGACAGCGACACCAATGTCATCGAAGTGGCGATTCGCCGCCTGCGCCTGAAGATCGACGACCCGCATGCCAACAAGCTGATCCACACGGTGCGCGGCATGGGTTATGTACTGGAGGAACGTCAAGATTGATGCGCAGGCTTTCCCTCGGCAGCCGCCTGGCGCTGCTGTTCGCGGCCTGCACGGCTGCTGTTTCGCTGGGTGCCGGCATCCTGTTCAACCGTGCCAGCGAACAGCACTTCATCGAGCTGGACCAACAACTGCTCGAATCACGCCTGTCGCTGTTTCGCACGCAACTCGCCGGTGTCGCCACACCCGCCGAGCTTGCGACCCGGCTCCCGGCCCTGCGCGATGAGCTCAGCCACCAGGCTGACCTGGCCCTGCGCATCAGCGGTAAAGACGGCACACCGTGGTTCGACAGCCGCACGCAGTTGCCCGACACCACGCCGCCCTCCGGGCTTGCGACCTTGCACACGGACGGCACCGACTACCGCAGCCTGGCCATGCCCCTGAAGCCGGCCGACCCGCAATCCGCGCAGCTGACGCTGTACCTCGACATCACCCACCATCAACATTTTCTGCAGGGCATGCAGCGCTTGATCTGGCTCACCGTCGGCCTCTCGGCCCTGGCTACGGCGCTGCTCGGCGCCTGGGCCGTACGCCGCGGGCTGCGGCCCCTGCGGCAGATGGGCCAGGTCGCCGCCAGCGTGTCGGCACGCTCGCTGACCACCCGTTTGCCAGTGGCGCAGATGCCGGAAGAACTGGCCGAACTGGCCACCACCGTGAATGCCATGCTGCAACGCCTGGACGATGCCTTCCAGCGCCTGTCGGCGTTCTCGGCCGATATCGCCCACGAACTGCGCACGCCGCTGTCCAACCTGCTGACCCACACCCAGGTCACCCTCACCCGTCCGCGCAGCCTCGAAGAGTACCGCGAGGCGCTGCATGGCAACCTGGAGGAACTGCAATGGATGGCACAGATGATCAACGACATGCTGTACCTGGCCAAAGCCGACCACGGCTTGCTGGTGCCCGGGCAGGCTGCGCTGGCCTTGCACGAGGATGTGGATGCGTTGCTGGAGTTCTATGCCCCGCTGGCCGAAGACTCTGATGTAAGGCTGTTGCGCGAAGGCCAATTGCTGCTGCAGGGGGACCGCCATATGCTGCGCCGGGCACTGTCCAACCTGCTCGACAACGCCTTGCGCTTTACCCCGCCGGGTGGGCAGGTACAGGTGACGTTGGGGCCTGGTTCACGGATATGCGTGGCCAATACCGGGGCTGCGATCGAACCGGCTGCATTGCCACGCTTGTTCGATCGGTTCTACCGGGTGGACCCGGCGCGACGGGAAGGCAGTAGCGAGCATGCAGGATTAGGGTTGGCGATTACCCGCTCGATCGTGCAAGCGCATGGCGGCAGCATTTCTGCGACGAGTGAAAACGGCTGGACGCGCTTTGTGATCGAGCTGCCTGAAGGTCGGTGACCGAGGGCGCAATGCGCCCCCAGACGCTCAAACAGCCCTCAAACCGCCAAGCCAATCGCCGGCTGCACCTGCGATGCCCGATAAGCCGGGTAAATAGTCGCCAAAAAGCTCATCACCAACCCCGCCGCACAGATCATCGCCACATCCCCCCACTGCAGCTGCGAAGGCAGGCTGCTGATGAAGTACACATCCGAAGTGAAGATGTGCTGGCCGCTGACTCGCTCCAGCCAGCCCACGATCTGGCTGACATTGAACGCGGCAATCACCCCCAGCACACCCCCGATCAACGTCCCCACCACACCGATCAAGCTACCCTGCACCATGAACGTGCCCATGATCTGCGCAGGCGTGGCGCCCAAGGTACGCAGGATGGCGATATCCGGCCCCTTGTCGTTCACCACCATCACCAGCGTGGCAATGATGTTGAACGCCGCGACCGCGATGATCATCATCAGCAACAGGCCGATCATGGTTTTTTCCATCTTCATGGCGCTGAACAGGCTGCCCTGGGTATGCGACCAGTCATCGGCGCGGTAGGCATCACCCAGGCCCGCGACGATGGCCTTGGACACCTGCGGCGCCGCATACAGGTCATGCAGCTTCAGCCGCACGCCCTGCACCTGGCCGGGTGCCCAGCGCTGCATTTCGCCCGCATCGGCGACGTGAATGTAGGCTTGCGAACCGTCCAACTCGGCGCCAACCTTGAAGATGCCGACCACCGTCAGGCGCTGCATGCGCGGGGTGATGCCACCCGGTGCCTTGCTGATTTCCGGCACGATCAGGGTCAGCTTGTCGCCGGTGTTCAGGCGGAAACGGCGCGCACTCAGCTCACCGATCACCACGCCGAACTCACCCGGCTGCAGGTCTTGCAAACGGCCCTGAACAATATGCTGGCCGACAATGGAGACCTTGCCTTCCTCTGCCGGGTCGATGCCGCTGACCTGGATCGGCTGCATCGCGCCCCTGTACGAGAGCATGCCTTCCATCTCGGTGATCGGCGCGGCGGCCATCACTGCCGGGTCTTTCAGCGCGGCATCGGCGACCGTGCGCCAGTCGTCCAGCGGCTGCACGCCCAGGATGCTGGCATGCGGCACCAGGCCAAGGATGCGCGAGCTCATTTCACGCTGGAAGCCGTTCATTACCGACAGCACCACGATCATCGCCAGCACGCCCAGGGACAGGCCGATCATCGAAGTCATCGAGATGAACGAGATGAAATGGTTGCGGCGCTTGGCACGGGTGTAGCGAGCACCGATGAACAAGGGCAAGGGTCTGAACATGTAAAACACCCAATGAAAGAGTTGCGGGGCGGCTCAGGCCACCCCGTGCAGGCGGCTCAGATCGCCACCAGGTGACCGTCGTCGAGTTTAAGCACGCGGTCCATCTGGCGCGCCAGGTTGAGGTCGTGGGTTACCACCAGGAACGCCGTGCGCGAGGCGCTGGACAGCTCTTGCATCAATTCCTGAATACCCTGGGCGGTGTGGTGGTCGAGGTTGCCGGTAGGCTCGTCGAGCATCACCAGGCCCGGGCGGTTGACCAGTGCACGGGCGATCGCCACACGCTGGCGCTCGCCGCCGGACAGCTCGGCTGGCTTGTGCGTGAGCCGGTGGCTCAGGCCGACCCGCTTGAGCAGCGCCTCAGCGCGCTCACGGGCTTCCGGGATTGGCGTGCGGCCGATCAGCAGCGGCATGCAGACGTTTTCCAGCGCGGTGAATTCCGGCAGCAGGTGGTGGAATTGATAAACGAAACCCAGTGCCCGGTTGCGCAACAGGCCACGCGCACGCTCACCCAGGGCCGACAGTTCCTCACCCGCCAGCCAGACGCTGCCCTGGGTGGGCGTGTCGAGGCCGCCAAGCAGGTTGAGCAAGGTGCTCTTGCCAGAGCCCGAGCTGCCGACGATGGCCACGCGCTCACCCGGGTGCAGCTCCAGCTGCAGGCCCGACAGCACCTGTACCGACTCCGGGCCTTCGTCGTAGGACTTGCCCAGGTTGCGGCAACTCAGAACGGCTTTATCACTCATGCGCGACTCACTCATAACGTAGCGCCTCTGCAGGCTGGGTGCGGGCCGCACGCCAGGCCGGGTACAGGGTGGCGAAGAAACTCAGGACCAGCGCCGCGGCGCAGACCATGTACACGTCATTGGCCATGATCTGCGACGGCAGGTAATCGATGAAATAGACGTCGGCGTTGAGGAACTTGTGCCCGATCAGCGTCTCAATGCCGGCAATCGCCGCGCTCACGTTGAGCGCTGCCAGGATGCCGACCACGGCGCCGATCAAGGTGCCGATCACCCCGATCACCGTACCCTGCACCATGAAGATGGCCATGATCTGCCCAGGCGTGGCGCCAAGGGTGCGCAAGATCGCGATGTCGCCGCGCTTGTCGTTGACCACCATTACCAGGGTGGAAATGATGTTGAATGCCGCCACCGCCACGATCAGCAGCAACAGCAGGCCGATCATGGCCTTCTCCATGCGGATCGCCTGGTACAGGTTGCCATGGGTGCGAGTCCAGTCACGGCTGTAGAACTCCTGGTCACCCAAGTGCTGGGCGATGTCCCAGGCCACGCGCGGTGCCTGGAACAGGTCGTCGAACTTCAGGCGCAGGCCCTGCACCTGGTTCGGCTTCCAGCGGTGCAGGCGAGACAGGTCGTTGATGTTGGTCAGGCCCAGGTAACCGTCGATCTCGCCGGCGCCCACGTGGAAGGTACCGACCACGGTGAAGCGCTTCATGCGCGGGAACATGCCGGCCGGGGTCACACTGACCTCGGGGGCGACGAAGGTCAGCTTGTCGCCGATGGCGACACCCAGCTTGGCCGCAGCCTTGTCGCCGATCATGATGCCCCACTCGCCCGGCGCCAGCTGGTCGAGACGGCCTTGCTGGACGAAGTTGTCAATGATCGACACCTCGCGTTCGCGCGCCGGGTCGATGCCATTGAGCAGCACCTTCTGCACCTTGCCGTCATGGGTCAGCAGGCCCTGCATCTGGGTGAAGGGCGCAACCGCCACCACCTGCGGATTCTGCTTTACTTGTTGGGCAAGCGCAGGCCAGTCGTCAAGCGGCTGGCCGCTCTCGAGCGTGGCATGGGGAATCATGCCCAGCACGCGGGTACGCATCTCGTGGTCGAAGCCGTTCATGACCGAGAGCACCACGATCATCACTACCACGCCCAGGGCGAGGCCGATCATCGAGGTCAGGGAAATGAACGAGACGAAGTGATTGCGACGTTTGGCACGGGTATAACGCGTGCCGATAAATGCGAAAAGAGGTCTGAACATGTCGGGGCTTGTTCGGATGAAAGGGAACGTCCTTGTGGCGAGGCGCTTACGGCGGCTTTACACTCGGACCACCGCCGCTACCATGGGTTCGCCATGACGACATTAGACGAAGAAGATCGCCGCGAATACTACCGCATCGAAGATCAGATCGCACTTCAAATCAGCCCCTTGAGTGCGGCCGAAGCCCTTGAGCCAGAAGTGTTGCAGGATGATTCACCGCTGTTCAACCTGCTCAGCGAGCTGCACCTGTCCGACTTCGAAGCCCAGCACCTGCTGCGCCAGTTGAGTGACAAGGACCGCACCCTCGCGGCGTTTCTGCGGGCGCAGAGCAAACGCCTCGACCTGCTCAGCGCCGTGGTCGCGCAGACCCTCATCGGCGAAATCGGCCAGCCGCAGGCAGTGGTCATCTCCGAAGGCGGCATCGAGTCCAGCCAGGCCCAGCCCATCACCCCTGGCACCCGGGTCAAGGTGAAGATGGTGCTGATGCCCCGCGCCCACGGCCTGCTGCTGCGCGGCAAGGTCAGCCACTGCGACCCGCGCCCGGACGGCAGCTTCGAGCTCGGCACCGAATTCATCGACATGACCGACGCCCAGCGCCAACTGCTGGCCCGTTACATCCTGCAGCGCCAGCAACAGCAACGGCGCCAGCAACTGGAACAGAACGACCCTGCTTCCTGAGCCTTTCCCTTTGAATTGAAGGAACGAACGTGACCCTGATCTACGGCCATCGCGGCGCCAAGGGCGAAGCCCCCGAAAACACCCTGAACAGCTTCCGCCAATGCCTGTCCCACGGCGTCAATCGCTGCGAGCTGGACCTGCACCTGTCGGCCGATAACGAGCTGATGGTGATCCACGACCCGACCCTCAAACGCACCACCGGCCGTCGCGGCAAGGTGGTCGAGCAGCCGGCGGCCGACCTCACCAAGATCGACGCGCGCAAGGGCGGCCCGGGCTGGGTGCAGCCCTGCCCCATCCCGAAACTGGAAGAACTGTTCGAAAAATGCGCTTTCGAGCATTGGCAGCTGGAGGTCAAGAGCGCCTCGCGCACCCGCGCCGCCAGCACGGTGCTGGCGATTCGTGAACTGGCCCAGCAATACGGCCTGCTGGACAAAGTCACCATCACCTCGAGCTCACGCGAAGTGCTGGGTGCTGCCCTGGAGCTGGTGCCGGACGTGGCGCGCGGGCTGGTGGCCGAATACGCCTGGCTCGACCCACTGAAGGTCGCGCAGAACTACGGCTGCGAGCTGCTGGCATTGAACTGGACACTGTGCACCCCCGAGCGCCTGCTCAAGGCACAGGGCCAGGGGTTGCACGTGTCGGTGTGGACAGTCAACGAACCGGCACTGATGCGCCGGCTCGCTGATTTTGGCGTGGACAGCCTGATTACAGACTTTCCCGGTTTGGCCAAGACCACCCTCGGGTAGGGCTGAAATCGGTCTCCCCGACCGGCTCAGGCCACCGGCCGGAGCCGCTTAAAAAAGCCGGTTCAGGCCGTCGTAGGCAGCTACCCGATAAGCTTCGGCCATGGTCGGGTAGTTGAAGGTGGTGTTGACGAAGTACTTCAGGTTATTCAGCTCACCCGGCTGGTTCATGATGGCCTGGCCGATGTGGACGATTTCCGAAGCCTGGTAGCCGAAGCAGTGCACGCCGAGGATTTCCAGGGTTTCACGGTGGAACAGAATCTTCAGCATGCCCTGCGGCTCGCCAGCGATCTGCGCACGCGCCATGCCTTTGAAGAAAGCCTTGCCCACTTCGTACGGCACCTTGGCCTGGGTCAGCTCTTGCTCGTTCTTGCCGATCGAGCTGATCTCCGGAATGGTGTAGATGCCGGTCGGCACGTCATTGACGAAGCGCCAGCTGCCATTGTCGACGATGCTGCCGGCAGCCGAACGGCCCTGGTCGTGGGCGGCACTGGCCAGGCTCGGCCAGCCGATCACATCACCGGCGCCGTAGATGTTCGGCACGGTCGTGCGGTAGGCCTCGTCGACCTCGATCTGGCCACGGCTGTTGACCTTGATGCCGATGTTTTCCAGGCCCAGCTTGTCGGTGTTGCCGGTACGGCCGTTGCACCACAGCAAGGCGTCGGCCTTGATCTTCTTGCCCGACTTCAGGTGCAGGACCACACCATTGTCCAGGCCTTCGACCCGCTCGTACTCCTCGTTATGGCGTACGGTGATGTTGTTGTTGCTGAAGTGGTAGCTCAACGCCTGGGAAATTTCCGAATCCAGGAAGCTCAGCAACTGGCCACGGTTATCGACCAGCTCGACCAGCACGCCCAAGCCGCTGAAGATCGAGGCGTACTCGCAGCCGATCACGCCGGCGCCGTAGACGATCAGTTTGCGCGGGGTGTGGCTGAGGCTGAGGATGGTGTCGCTGTCGTAGACGCGTGGGTGATGGAAGTCGATGTCGGCCGGGCGATAAGGGCGCGAGCCGGTGGCGATGATGATGTGCTTGGCGTTTAGTTTTTCCACCACACCGTTGGGGCAGACCACTTCGACGGTCTGCTCGTCGGCGAAGCTGCCGGTGCCGAAGAACAGGTCGACACGGTTGCGCGCGTAGTAGCCGGTGCGCGAGGCGACCTGCTTGGAAATGACCTTCTCGGCGCTCTTGAGCACGTCCGGGAAGGAGAACCAGCGGGGCTCGCCGATGGCACGGAACATCGGGTTGGTGTTGAACTGCATGATCTGCCGCACCGAGTGACGCAGTGCCTTGGACGGGATGGTGCCCAAGTGGGTGCAGTTGCCGCCGACCTGGCGACGGCTGTCGACCATCGCCACCTTGCGCCCTGCTTTGGCGGCGTTCATTGCCGCGCCTTCTCCGGCCGGGCCGGAACCCAGCACCACTACGTCGTAGTTGTAGACAGCCATGCGTACTCCTTCAGAACTGGCCCGCGAGTCACGGTGGCTCGCGGGGCGCGATCATGTCGCCGGGGCGCCATGAGAAAATTCGGTTGCAGTCTAATCAAGCGTGAACGCCGCGCACATTAACCCTTGGTCGCGTCGTAGGCCAATTTTGCCTGCACTACATGTGGTTCACCGATTCCCTGGCGATCATCCATCCTTGCGCTTTCACTCGCCTTTCATTGCCCGTTCGAACGCAGGGGTGGTTCGGGAGACGAAGCCACCCTCGGCCCGAGTCACCAGCACAGCGGCAAGGTCATGGCTGATGGCGAAATCCCAGCCGCGCTCCGGCCCGAGGATCAGCAGCAGGGTCGAGTAGCCATCGGCCTGCAGCGCCGAGGCATCGAGCACGGTGACGGCGGCCAGGTCGTGCGCGACCGGGCGCCCGAGGCGGGCATCGAAGGTGTGCGAATAGCGCCGGCCATTCTCCTCGAAATAATGGCGATAGTCACCCGAGGTCGATACCGAAAGGCCATCCACCGGGATGACCTGGCGGGCGATCTGGCGGTCTTCACGGGGCAGCTCCAGGGCGATGCGCCAGGCGCTGCCATCAGGCTTGCGGCCAACGGCCTTGAGCTCGCCAGTGGCTTCGGCGATGAAGCTGGTAATACCCATGGCGCGCAGGCGCTCGGCGATCAGGTCGACGGCGTGGCCGGCGGCGATGCTGTTGAAATCCAGCTCGACGGGGGCGTCCTTGCACAGCGCCTGGCCTTCGATGCGCAGGTGCTGGTAGCCCACGCGAAGGCGCACCTGGGCCAGGGCCTGCGGGTCGGGCACCTGTTCGTGACGAGCCTGGGGGCCGAAGCCCCAGAGGTCGAGCAAGGGCTCGACAGTGAGGTCGAAGGCGCCGGCACTTTGCACAGCCAGGTGCTGGCCGAAACGGACCAGGTCGAGCATGTCGCGCGGCAGCGCCAGGCACTGGTTGGCCGCGAGCTGGTTGAACTGGCTGACGGTGGAATCGCTGCGATAGGTCGAGTAGTGCAGGTCGATCTCCTGCAGGATTGCCTCGACTGCCGCCTGCACCTGGGCCGGGGGCGGGCCTGCGGGCTCGCGCACGTACTGGATGCTGTAGCTGCTGCCCATGGTAGGGCCGCCCAGGCGCTCCAGGGTCGGGCCTTGGTTGCAGGCGGTGAGGAGCATCAATGCCAGGAGAAGGACTGTACGCACATTCGCTTACTCGACTATCCGGGACGGCCTCTTCGCGGGGCAAGCCCGCTCCCACAGAAAAACCCTCAACCTTGAGGATGTCACTCATCCTGTAGGAGCGGGCTTGCCCCGCGAAGAGGCAGCCCGGACAACACAATAGTCAGGACAAAAAAACGGGAACCCGAAGGTTCCCGTTTTTTCATTGCCTTACAAGCGAATCAGCGCGGAAACGCTGGCGGGTTCACACCGGCCATGTCTTCCATCACGCGAACCACCTGGCAGCTGTAACCGAATTCGTTGTCGTACCAGACGTACAGCACAACGCGGTTGTCATTGCAGATGGTGGCTTCGGCATCAACCACACCGGCGTGGCGCGAACCGACGAAGTCGGTGGAAACCACTTCCTGCGAGCTGACGTAGTCGATCTGCTTGTGCAGGTCCGAGTGCATGGCCGTCTGGCGCAGGTACTCGTTGATCTCTTCGCGGGTGGTGGCCTTTTCCAGGTTCAGGTTCAGGATGGCCATCGAGACGTTCGGCGTCGGCACGCGAATGGCGTTGCCGGTCAGCTTGCCTTTGAGCACTGGCAGCGCCTTGGCGGCAGCAGTGGCGGCACCGGTCTCGGTGATGACCATGTTCAGCGGCGCGGCGCGGCCACGGCGGCTGCCCTTGTGGAAGTTGTCGATCAGGTTCTGGTCGTTGGTGAACGAGTGAACGGTTTCGACGTGACCATTGATGATGCCGTACTGGTCGTTGACAGCCTTCAGCACCGGCACGATGGCGTTGGTGGTGCAGGAGGCGGCCGAGATGATCTTGTCATCAGCAGCGATTTCGCCGTGGTTGATGCCGTGCACGATGTTCTTCAGCGCGCCCTTGCCAGGTGCGGTGAGGATCACGCGGGCAGCGCCCGGGCAGGCCAGGTGCTGGCCCAGGCCGTCGGCATCACGCCATACGCCGGTGTTGTCGACGATCAGCGCGTTGTCGATACCGTACTGGGTGTAGTCGACTTCGCTCGGGCTCTTGGCGTAGATAACCTGGATCAGGTTGCCGTTGGCGGTGATGGTGTTGTTGGCTTCGTCGATGGTGATGGTGCCATCGAACGGGCCGTGCACCGAGTCACGGCGCAGCAGGCTGGCACGCTTGACCAGGTCGTTCTCGGCGCCTTTGCGCACGACGATGGCACGCAGACGCAGGCCATCGCCACCACCGGTCTTCTCGATCAGGATGCGCGCCAGCAGGCGGCCGATACGGCCGAAACCGTACAGCACGACGTCGGTGCCTTTACGCGCCGAAGCGTTCTGCTGGCCAACCACGTCGGCCAGTTCTTCACGCACGAACTGCTCGGCGCTGCGGCCGTTGCCTTCTAGCTTGAACTTGTTGGCCAGCTTGCCCAGGTCGACCGAAGCGGCGCCCAGTTTCAGCTCGCTCATGGCCTTGAGCAGGGGGAACGTCTCGTGGACAGACAGTTCGGTCTCGTCGGCCTGACGATGACGCGCAAAGCGGTGTGCTTTGAGGATCGAGATAACCGAACGGTTGATCAGGCTGCGGCCATAAATCGAGCTCACCACGTTGTTGTTGCGGTAGAGCTGACCGATAAGCGGGATCATCGCTTCAGCCAACGCTTCACGATCAATCCACTCACCAAGACACTGGTCGGGCTTCTGAGTCACGGGAACCTTCCACATGTAGGGACAGAAAAAAGGGGCTACATTATGACGCCCCAACGCGGAACGGGCAATGAGCGCCTGTCGCGGCAGCCAGAGCCAGTGTTCATGGCCTTTGGAGCCTGACAGCGGGCACCGGCACCGGTACAATCGGTCTCTTTGCCGCAACGCTTGGAGTGCAATCTCCCGTGTCAGTTCTGCGCCTACCGCAACTGTCGGCCACGGCCGGCAAACAAACCTGGGGCAACCTGCCCGGTGCCGCCCTCAGCCTTGCCATTGCCGAAGCCGCCAGCAGCGCTGGCCGCTTTACCCTGCTGCTGACGGCAGACAGCCAGGCCGCCGACCGTCTGGAACAGGAGCTGCGCTTCTTTGCCCCAGACCTGCCGGTGCTGCCCTTCCCCGATTGGGAAACCCTGCCCTACGACCTGTTCTCGCCACACCAGGACATCATCTCCCAGCGTATTGCCAGCCTGTACCGGCTGCCGGAGCTGAGCCACGGCATCCTGGTGGTGCCGATCACCACCGCCCTGCATCGCCTGGCGCCGACCCGCTTCCTGCTGGGCAGCAGCCTGGTGCTGGACATCGGCCAGACCATCGACGTCGAGCAGATGCGCACGCGCCTCGAAGCCAGCGGCTACCGCTGCGTCGACACGGTGTACGAGCATGGCGAGTTCGCCGTGCGCGGCGCCCTCATCGACCTGTACCCCATGGGCAGCAAATTGCCCTACCGCATCGACCTGTTCGATGACGAGATCGAAACGCTGCGCACCTTCGACCCCGAGACCCAGCGCTCGATCGACAAGGTCGACTCGGTACGCCTGCTGCCGGCGCGCGAGTTCCCGATGCAGAAAGAGGAAGTGACCCGCTTCAAGGCCCGCTTCCGGGAGCGCTTCGACGTCGACTTCCGGCGCAGCGCGATCTTCCAGGACCTGGCCAGCGGCATCATCCCGGCCGGCATCGAGTACTACTTGCCGCTGTTCTTCGAAGAAACCTCGACCCTGTTCGACTACCTGCCCAGCGATACCCAGGTGTTTTCCCTGCCCGGTGTCGAGCAGGCGGCCGAGCACTTCTGGAACGACGTGCGCGGGCGCTACGAAGACCGCCGTGGCGACCTGAGCCGGCCATTGCTGCCGCCTGCCGAACTGTTCCTGCCGGTCGAAGACTGTTTCGCCCAGCTCAAGCAATGGCCGCGGGTGGTGGTCAGCGCCGAAGACGTCGACCCTGGCGTCGGCCGTGAGCGCTTCCCCGCACGCGCCCTGCCGGACCTTGCCATCGAGGCCAAGGCTAATCAGCCGCTGGCCGCGCTGGCCGGGTTCCTCGACCAGTTCCCCGGGCGGGTACTGTTCACCGCAGAATCGGCGGGCCGTCGCGAAGTACTGCTGGAACTGCTCGAGCGCCTCAAGCTGCGCCCACACACCGTCGAAGGCTGGACCGACTTCATCACCGGCTCCGAGCGCCTGGCGATCACCGTCGCGCCGCTTGACGAGGGCCTGGTGCTGGACGACCCGGCCATCGCCCTGGTGGCCGAGAGCCCGTTGTTCGGCCAGCGCGTGATGCAGCGCCGGCGCCGCGACAAACGTGGCGAAGCCGCCAACGATGCCGTGATCAAGAACCTCACCGAGCTGCGCGAAGGCGCGCCGGTGGTGCACATCGACCATGGCGTGGGCCGCTACCTGGGCCTGGCGACCCTGGAGATCGACGGCCAAGCCGCTGAGTTCCTCACCCTGGAATACGCCGAGAACGCCAAGCTTTACGTGCCGGTGGCCAACCTGCACCTGATTGCCCGCTACACCGGCAGCGACGACGCCTTGGCGCCGCTGCACCGGCTCGGCTCCGAGGCCTGGCAGAAGGCCAAGCGCAAGGCCGCCGAACAGGTGCGCGATGTCGCTGCCGAACTGCTCGACATCTACGCCCGCCGCGCCGCCCGCAAAGGCTATGCCTTCGCCGACCCGGCCGCCGACTACGCCACCTTCAGTGCCGGCTTCCCCTTCGAGGAAACCCCCGACCAGCAAAACGCCATCGAAGCCGTGCGCGCCGACATGCTCGCGGCCAAGCCGATGGACCGCCTGGTGTGTGGCGACGTGGGCTTCGGCAAGACCGAAGTGGCCATGCGTGCGGCCTTCATCGCCGTGCACAGCGGCCGCCAGGTGGCGGTACTGGTGCCTACTACCCTGCTCGCCCAACAGCACTACAACAGCTTCCGCGACCGCTTCGCCGACTGGCCGGTAACCGTCGAAGTGATGAGCCGCTTCAAGTCGGCCAAGGAAGTGGCCAGCGCTGCGGCAGACCTTGCCGAGGGCAAGATCGACATCCTCATCGGCACCCACAAGCTGCTGCAGGACGATGTCCGCTTCAAGGACCTGGGCCTGGTGGTGATCGACGAAGAGCACCGCTTTGGCGTACGCCAGAAGGAACAGCTCAAGGCGCTGCGCAGCGAGGTGGACATCCTCACCCTGACCGCCACGCCAATTCCACGCACCCTGAACATGGCCGTGGCCGGCATGCGCGATCTGTCGATTATCGCCACGCCGCCGGCGCGACGCCTGTCGGTGCGCACCTTCGTCATGGAGCACAACAACAGCACGGTCAAAGAAGCACTGCTGCGTGAACTGCTGCGCGGCGGCCAGGTGTATTACCTGCACAACGATGTGAAAACCATCGAAAAATGCGCCGCAGACCTCGCCGAACTGGTGCCGGAAGCACGCATCGGCATCGGCCACGGGCAGATGCGCGAGCGCGAGCTGGAACAGGTGATGAGCGACTTCTACCACAAGCGCTTCAACGTGCTGATCGCCTCGACCATCATCGAGACCGGCATCGACGTGCCCAGCGCCAACACCATTGTCATCGAGCGTGCCGACAAGTTCGGCCTGGCCCAGTTGCACCAGTTGCGCGGCCGGGTCGGGCGCAGCCACCACCAGGCCTACGCCTACTTGCTGACCCCGGCACGGCAGAAGGTCAGCAGCGACGCCGAGAAACGCCTGGAAGCCATCGCCAATACCCAGGACCTGGGGGCCGGTTTTGTTCTGGCCACCAACGACCTGGAAATCCGCGGCGCCGGCGAACTGCTTGGCGAAGGCCAGAGCGGGCAGATCCAGGCCGTGGGCTTCACCCTCTACATGGAAATGCTCGAACGCGCCGTCAAGGCGATCCGCAAGGGCAACCAGCCGAACCTGGAGCAACCGCTCGGTGGCGGCCCAGAGATCAACCTGCGCCTGCCAGCGCTGATCCCCGAAGACTACCTGCCCGATGTGCATGCACGGCTGATCCTCTACAAGCGCATCGCCTCGGCGGCCGACGAAGAGGGCCTCAAGGACCTGCAGGTCGAGATGATCGACCGCTTCGGCCTGCTGCCCGAGCCGACCAAGAACCTGATGCGCCTGACCTCACTCAAACTGCAGGCGGAAAAGCTCGGCATCAAGAAAGTCGATGCCGGCCCCAACGGCGGCAAACTCGAGTTCGAGGCCGAAACACCGGTCGACCCGCTGACCTTGATCAAGCTGATCCAGGGCCAGCCCAAACGCTACAAATTCGAAGGCGCCACCCAGTTCCGCTTCCTGGTCCCGATGGAGCGCCCCGACGAACGTTTCAACACCCTTGAGGCGCTGTTCGAGCGCCTGACCCCACAGCCTGCCTAAGGAAGATCCATGCGTGCCATCCGTTGCCTGACCCTGCTGCTGGCGCTGTTCGCGCCAACAGCCTTCGCCGAAGGGGTGTATCAGGTAGAAATGATCCTGGTGCGGCAAAACAGCGTGCCCGCCTTCACCAGCCCGTTCGCGCCCGAAAACTGGCGCGCCGACGGCAACCCCCTGGACAAGGCGGCCGAGCGCCCGCTGGGCCTGGAGGACGAGGTCACCCGCCTGCAGGCCACCGCCGACTACACCGTGCTCATGCACAAGGCCTGGCAGCAGCAGGCCGGCAGCGAGCCCAGCCGCATCGCCCTGAGCGAGGGTGAAGAGCAGTTCGGCCACTTCCCCATCGAAGGCAACCTGAGCATCGCCGAAGGCCGCTTCATTGCCGTGCAGGCCAACTTCTGGGTCAACCAGCTCGACAGCAACGGTAGCGTGCTGCGCAGCGAGCAATTCAAGCAGAGCAACAGCAACGTCAAGGCCGGCCAGCTGACCTTCCTCGACGGCGGGCACCTGGCGGTGCTGCTGAAGGTGACCCCGGCCGGGATGCGCAAACTGCCGGCGCTTGACCCGGAGATGATGGAGCAGTGATGTGAGCGAGAGCGATGCGCAGTTCTTCGTCCGCGAGCATGACGGGTGGACGTTCACGTTTGACCGCAAAACCCTGCAGCGCGGCCTGGATTATGCCGAGGATGGCAGGAGCAAGATCGTATCGATCCTCGACCTGACCATCCGCGCTCAATGTGCGGGTTCCGGTGGCCGCGAATACCACCAACGCATCGAACTGGACATGACCGAGGACGGCCTTGAATGCGAGGGAACGTGCTCGTGCCCGGTCGGTGACAATTGCAAACACTGCGCGGCGGCGCTCTATGTGCTGGAACGTGGCCCGGACTTTATCGAAGGCGCGCCAGACCAGCCCCTTGCTGCCACGCAGTCAGCGCAGCAATCCCTTGAACTGCCCCCCGAACTCGCGCACTGGGTGGAGGCGCTGGAACTACCAGCAGCACCCACTGCGGAGCCTGCCAAGCGAAAAGGCCCCGCACTCTACTACGTGGTGAGCAACAACCATGGCCAATGCATGCTCAGCGTTTTCAAAGGCACCCGGCAGGCCGATGGCACCTTGAAGCTGGGCCGCCCCAGTTCGATGCCCGAGCTCATCTACTACACGCCCAAATACGTGACCGATGAGGACTTGCGCGCACTCCGGCTGATCGATGCCCTCGGCAAGGATTACAGCCTGCCGATTGCGCGACTGGAAGGCAAAAAGGGCGCCGAACTCTATGAGTATGCGCTGGCCACCGGCCGCTTGCTGTACGACGAACAACAGGCTCCACTGGCCCAAGGCCCGGACCTGCCTGCCGAATTTCGCTGGGTGCGACTGGACAACGGTAGCTATCGCGGCGCCTGGCACCATGATGAACATGCCCACCGGTTGGCACTGCCGCTCGACCCACTCTATTACGTGGACACCCAGAACGGGCAGACCGGCAAGCTGCTGCATGACCTTGACCCGTTCATTGCCAGTCAGTTGGCGAGTGCACCCACGGTTCCCGAGCACCTGATCATTCCGTTGAGCCATCGCTTGAATGCGCTGAACCGGCAGGTGCCGACCCCCACAACCGTGCGCAGCGAACAGATCGATGACATCCAGCCGCGCCCTCACCTGACCTTGGGCAGCCTCGAATTCAGCGCCTACATGCCCAAGACCGGCCGCATGCAGCGCCAGATGCAGCACCGCGCCGCGCTGTCGTTCGACTACGATGGCCTGCGCACCAGTGGCAACGACGACAAGCCACTGACCCGCCTGGTCGACGCCACCAGCCAGCGCATTCGCCGCCAGCCCAAAGCCGAGCAGGCACTGCGCAAAGCCTTGCGCGACCTGGGCTTCAAGGCCGCCACCCGGCAGAGCAAAGCCCTGCCCGACAGCGCCGGTGAGATGCACCAGTTGCCGGATGACGAGGCCTGGCTGCACTTTGCCCGCAACGACTTGGCGCGCCTGCGTGAAGACGGCTGGGTGATCGATATCCACCGTGATTTTGCCTTCAACCTGCAAGAGGTGGACGACTGGTACGCCAACATCGACGAAGCCCCCGGCCATGAATGGTTCGACCTGGAGCTGGGCATCGTGGTCGATGGCCAGCGCCACAGCCTGCTGCCGATCGTGCTGCAGTTGCTGCGCAGCAACCCGGAGCTGCTGCGCGCCACCGAACTGGCCCGGCGCAGCGATGACGAACACCTGCTGATCGACCTCAACCGCGGCCGCCTCGACAGCCCTGCGTTGCGCGTCGCCCTGCCCTACGGCCGCATCAAGGCCGTCATGGGCACCCTTGGCGAACTGTACCTGCATGAACACGCCGCAGGCCCCTCGCTGCGCCTGGACCGTGCAGATGCCGCGCGCCTGAACGAACTCGATCACCTGCCGTTGCACTGGGAAGGTGGTGCGCATGTGCGCGATTTGGGCAAGCGCCTGCGCGATGCGCGCGACCTGCAGGTCGCGCCGCCCACGCAGCTGAACGCCACCCTGCGCCCCTATCAGCAACAAGGCCTGAACTGGTTGCAGGCCCTGCGCGAAATGGGTACCGGCGGCATCCTCGGCGATGACATGGGCCTGGGCAAGACCCTGCAGGCCCTGGCGCACCTGCTGCTGGAAAAACAGTCCGGGCGCCTGACCGCCCCGGCCCTGGCTGTGATGCCGACCAGCCTGGTACCGAACTGGCTCGACGAAGCCCAACGCTTCGCCCCCGACCTGCGCGTGCTGGCGTTACACGGCCCGGGGCGCAGCAAGCATTTTGCCGCGCTGCACGACTACGACCTGGTCCTGACCACCTACGCCCTGGTACCCCGCGACCTCGAACACCTGCGCGCGCAGCCTTGGCACCTGCTGGTGCTCGACGAGGCGCAAAACATCAAAAGCAGCACCAGCAAGGCGGCCCTCGCCGTCTGCGAATTGCAGGCCGAACAACGCCTGTGCCTGACCGGCACGCCCATGGAAAACAACCTCGGCGAGTTGTGGTCGATCTTCCACTTCCTGATGCCTGGCTGGCTGGGCGACCTCAAGCACTTCAACCAGGCCTACCGGACCCCGATCGAACGCCATGGCGATACCGAGCGCCTGGCCCACCTGGCCAGCCGCATCCGCCCGTTCCTGCTGCGCCGAACCAAGGAGCAGGTAGCCACCGAGCTGCCTGCCAAGACCGAAATGGTCCACTGGGTCGAGCTCAGCGATGCCCAGCGCGACACCTACGAAGCCGTGCGCGTGGCCATGGACAAGAAGGTCCGCGACGAGATCGCCCGCAATGGCGCCTCGCGTAGCCAGATCATCATCCTCGACGCCCTGCTCAAATTGCGCCAGGTGTGCTGCGACCTGCGCCTGGTGAAGGGCGTTGAAACCAAGGGCAACCAGGCCGACAAGGGCAAGCTCGGGGCGCTTCTGGAAATGCTCGAAGAGCTGCTCAGTGAAGGCCGCCGGGTATTGTTGTTCTCCCAGTTCACCTCGATGCTGGCACTGATCGAGCAGGAACTGCAGAAGCGCAAAGTCCGTTACAGCCTGCTGACCGGCGACACCCGTGACCGCCGCACACCGGTGCAGGCATTCCAGCAGGGGGACAGCGAGGTGTTTCTGATCAGCCTCAAGGCAGGTGGCACCGGGCTGAACCTGACGGCTGCAGACACGGTGATCCACTTCGACCCCTGGTGGAACCCGGCAAGCGAGAACCAGGCCACCGACCGCGCTTACCGCATTGGCCAGGACAAGCCGGTGTTCGTGTTCAAGCTGATCACCCGCGGCACCGTGGAAGAGAAAATCCAGTTGTTGCAACAGGAGAAGGCGGCACTGGCCTCGAGCCTGCTCGATGGTGGGCAGGCAGGGCAGTGGCGGCTGGGGGATGAGGAGATCGAAGCGCTGTTCGCGCCGCTGCCTGGCAAGCGCGGGCGCTGAGCTTACGGCGTCCGCTTGGGGTTTACGGCGCCTTCAGAATCGAGCGCCGCGCGGGCGGCGCTCGATCTCCAATACACCTCAAGCCTCAAGACATGCGCCTCTTGGCCAAACTCAGTCGATCAACTGCGCCTCTTTCAAGGCCCCCAACGCCTCCAGCCAACGCGGCTGCTGGCGATAATCGGTACGTGCAAAGCCCTGCCCCTGCATCCGCGCAATGCGCGGCGAAGGCTTGACCTTGAGCCGCTGCGCCGCACTCAATGCCAGCTCCGCCGCCGCCCGGTCATTGCACACCAGGCCCATGTCGCAACCGGCGCTCAAGGCCGCCTCGATCCGGTTGGCGGCATCCCCGACCACGTGCGCACCGGCCATGGACAGGTCGTCACTGAAGATCACCCCGTCAAAGCCCAACTCGCCCCGCAGGATGTCCTGCAACCAACGCCGCGAGAAGCCCGCCGGCTGGTTGTCGACCTGCGGATAGATCACGTGCGCCGGCATTACCGCCGCCAGTTGCCCGCTGAGCCGGGTGAACGGCACCAGGTCCGCCTGGCGCAACTGCTCAAGGCTGCGCTCGTCAGTGGGGATGGCCACATGGGAATCGGCCTCGGCCCAACCATGCCCCGGGAAATGCTTGCCACAGGCCGCCATGCCCGCAGCGTTCATGCCACGGATAAAGGCCGCCGCCAACTGCGTGGCACGCTGCGGGTTACCTTCGAAGGCGCGGCTGCCGACCACGGCGCTGCGCTGGTGATCCAGGTCCAGCACCGGCGCAAAGCTCAGGTCCAGGCCTACAGCCAACACCTCGGTGGCCATCAACCAGCCGCATTGTTCCGCCAGGTACTCGGCGTTGTCGTTGTCGGCCAGCGCACGCATGGCCGGCAGGCGCACGAAACCTTGGCGCAGCCGCTGTACCCGACCACCCTCCTGGTCGACCGCCAGGATCAACTCAGGGCGAATCGCGCGGATCGACGCACACAGTTCGCGCACCTGGCGCGGGCTGTCGATGTTGCGGGCAAAAATGATCAAGCCGGCCACTTCAGGCTGGCGCAGCAGGTGACGGTCTTCGGCGGTCAGCCATTTACCGGCGATGTCCACCATCAGGGAGCCTTGCAGGCTGACGGTCATGGGAAATCCTTCATTGAAGACTTAAAGAAGCCCACTGGGGGCAAGCCGCCTGTTCGATGCGCACGCGGCAATGGGCCGGCACCCGGTCGAACAGGGCAACCAAATCGGTGTTGTGCAGGCGAATGCAGCCATGGGACAGCGGCACGCCCAAAGGTTCGCTCAGCGGGGTGCCATGCAGGTAGATATAGCGCCGGAACGTGTCGACCGCACCCAGGCGGTTGACGCCCGGCTCGCAGCCACTGAGCCAAAGTATGCGGGTGAGCACCCAGTCACGCCCGGGGAACTGCGCCTGCAGCTCGGGCGACCAGACTTCGCCGGTCCAGCGCCGCCCGCGCAACACTGCGTTCAGCGGCAGGCCCGTGCCAATTTTTGCCCGCACCTGATGCAGCCCGCGCGGGGTGCAGCCCGAACCGTTGCGCTCGCCAGCGCCGTTGCGCGCCGTAGAAACCACCATGCGCACGCACAGCCGCCCCTGGGTGAACCCATAGAGGCACTGGTCGGCAAGGGATATGTGCAAAAAATCGAGATCGGGCATGGGCGCTAGCTTAGCCGAAGCGCCCTGCCCCGCCCAGCCTTCAGGCCTTGGCGGTGGTGGCGCTGGTCTTGCTGCGTGGGCGCAGCTGGGCCGCTGCCATCGCTTCGTCGGTAACCCCGCTGTCGGCGCGCATGCCCGCAGCCAGGAATGGCACCATCAGGCGCATGACCTGTTCGATCGAGGTATTGATGCCGAAATCGGTCTCGGCGATGGCACGCAGGGCCTTGATGCCGGACATGCTGAACGCGGCGGCGCCGAGCATGAAATGCACGCGCCAGAACAGCTCCAGCGGCGGCACCCGTGGTGCAGCCTCGTTGACCAGCAGCATGTAGCGGCGGAACACCTTGCCGTACATGTCTTCCAGGTAGCGGCGCAAGTGCCCCTGGCTCTGACTGAAAGCCAGCCCCAACAGGCGCATGAAGATGGACAGGTCGTTATTGCTGCGCGGCTGCACGGCCAGGGCCTGCTCGACGAGCATTTCCAACAGCTCTTCGAGACTGGGCTTTTGCTCCGGGCGCGCCTGACGACGCTCCAGCTCACGCTCGAGGCTGGCACAGAACGGCCCAAGGAAGCGCGAGAACACCGCCTGGATCAGGGCCTTCTTGGAACCGAAGTGATAGTTGACCGCTGCCAGGTTCACCCCGGCCTTGCTGGTAATCAGCCGCAACGACGTTTCTGCAAACCCTCTTTCCGCGAACAACTGCTCGGCAGCATCGAGAATGCGTTCAACGGTTTCCGATTGGGCCATGATTATTCCGCCAGACAAACAGGTGTTTGAAACATACGTTTCAGTCCTGCTTCTGTCAAGGCTCGGTGACCGGGCGGTCGCCATTTAAAAGCGCCCCTTTACACGCTGCAAGCGACAAGTTGGCCCGCGCGGCACTTTTTGTTGCTGCTTGGCGCTTGCAGCTCATCCAGTACTGTATATAATCCCAGTCACTGTATAAAAAGACAGAGCGCTCACCATGTTGAAACTGACGCCACGCCAAGCCGAAATTCTCGCGTTCATCAAACGTTGCCTTGAAGACAACGGTTTCCCTCCGACGCGCGCTGAAATCGCTCAGGAGCTGGGCTTCAAATCGCCCAACGCCGCCGAAGAGCACCTCAAGGCCCTTGCCCGCAAAGGCGCCATCGAGATGACCCCGGGCGCATCCCGCGGCATCCGTATCCCGGGCCTTGAAACCAAGGCCGAAGAGAACGGCCTGCCGATCATTGGCCGGGTCGCAGCCGGCGCACCGATCCTCGCCGAGCAGCACATCGAGCAATCTTGCAACATCAACCCGAGCTTCTTCCACCCTCACGCCGACTATCTGCTTCGCGTACACGGCATGAGCATGAAGGATGTCGGCATCTTCGACGGCGACCTGCTGGCAGTGCACACCTGCCGCGAAGCCCGCAATGGCCAGATCGTCGTCGCCCGCATCGGTGACGAGGTGACCGTCAAGCGCTTCAAGCGCGAAGGCACCAAGGTCTGGCTGCTTGCCGAAAACCCCGAATTCGCCCCCATCGAAGTCGACCTGAAAGAACAGGAACTGGTGATCGAGGGCTTGAGCGTCGGCGTCATACGCCGCTGATCCAGGAGGCGCCATGCAGCAGTTCATTCACGCACCCGAGCAAGCCCAGTTGCCACTGTTCGAAGCATTTCTAGCCCAGCCCATCCTGCCCGGCCTGAAAGCCAGTGAGCAGGCGCGCAAGATCAGCCAGCCCGATCTGTTCAGCGAGCTGTCGCTGCGCGGCGCTGCCGGGCACTGCCAGAGCCTGTTGGCCCCGGTGCTGCGCGAACTGAGCGAAGAGGACGATGCCCGCTGGTTGACCCTGATCGCCCCACCCGCAAGCCTGACCCAGGCCTGGTTGCGCGATGCCGGCCTCAACCGCGAACGCATCCTGCTGCTGCACCCTCGTGGCAATCAGAGCCCACTGCAACTCACTTGCGAAGCGCTGCGCCTGGGCCGCAGCCACACCGTGGTCAGCTGGCTTGGCAGCGTCAATGCCAGCGCGCGTCAACTGCTGCTTCGCTCAGCCAGTGCCGGAAACGCACAAAGCCTGAACATCCGCCTCGGCTGATGTTCAGGCTTTGCCTGTCACTCAGAAACCGCTGATACCCTGCACGCCGATCAATGCAGAACGCGAGGGCCTTCTTCGCGTTCGAGCTCGCCGTCCATCAGGCGACCTGCCATCTGCACGCCCACACTGAGCATGGCCTTGGCCACTTCCACATGCTGACCCTGCAGGAACACCTTGGCGTCTTCCGAGAAATCCAGGGTTACCAGAGAGCCCTCATCCTCCGCACGACGCAGTTCGATCCGGCCATCAGGCAACTCGACAATTTCCAGAAAAGACGTAGACATAAAAGGCTGTTCTCCACGAAAGGCCAGCATTGTACCAGCCGCAGCGGCTATCAGCACTCACTCAACGCGTCACGGAAACGTCTCACCAAGCTTTTGAGGTTGCTGCGCCAGCTTTCCAATTCTTCACGCGACAGCGCGGGTTGCTCGGGCTCATCGAGATTGACGGCCTGGATCAACGGCTGGGTGACATCGGTTTTAGGCGTTTTTTTCGCGACCGGTGGTCGGAACAGATCGGCATAAGCACTGAGCATTTGCGCCAGCCAGGTTTCCCGCTGGCGGGACAATTCCAGCAGCTCGGCCACCTCCGGGATAGCAATCTCATTAAAAGCATCGCCAGCCAGCAGCTGCTCGACATTAGCCCCTGCCGGCAAGCGGTAGAAACCGCCGATCTCATGGCACAGCCCCAGCAGAGCACCGTACAGGTGGAACAGTGCCGATTCGCGTTCGGCCTGGACCAGGCCCTGGGCGTTCATTGCCTGGCCCTGTTCGGCCTTGGCCATGGACTCGAGTGCGAGGCCTGCGAAGAACAGCTTCTGATTGGTGCGGGTGTAGAGTTCCTGGGCCATTTTAATGCCCTCCCCTGAGATGCAGAACGATTGCAGCCAGTTTCCGGCAAGCCCTGCCCGGCCGCAAGCTGAATGTCCCTGAAATGACTGGGGGCCGCAAAGCGGCCCCCAGTTCAACGCCAATCAGCGTTTGTCTTCAACCTTCCACGCATTACCGTCGTAGAACGCCTTCCAGCCGGTCGGCTTGCCATCGACCTCGGACTGCACATACTGCTCCTTGGTCTTGCGGCTGTAGCGAATTACCGCTGGACGCCCTTCCGGGTCTTTCTGCGGTGCATCGCAGAGGAAGTGGTACTTCGGATCGATCTCATGCTTGTGCGGGACGATCTCCAACACCAGTGGTGCACGTGTCTCGCGGTTTTTCGGGAACTGACTGGCCGCCAGGAACAACCCCGAAGCACCGTCACGCAACACGTAGGTGTCATCGACCTTCTCGCACTTGAGCTCCGGCATGTCCACCTTGTCCATCTTCGGTGGCGCCGCCTCACCGCTCTTGAGCAGCTTACGGGTGTTCTTGCACGCAGGGTTGGTGCAACCGAAGAACTTGCCGAAGCGGCCGGTCTTGAGCTGCATCTCGCTGCCACACTTGTCGCACTCCAGGCTCGGCCCTTCATAGCCCTTGATGCGGTAGCTACCCTCTTCGATCTCGTAGCCCACACAGTCCGGGTTGTTACCGCAGATGTGCAGCTTGTGCTTCTCGTCCAGCAGGTAAGCGTCCATCGCCGTGGCGCAGATCGGGCAGCGGTGCTTGCCCAAGAGAACACGGGATTCCGACTCGCCTTCATCGTCCGCTGCAATTTCGTCACCCGGCACCAGGTTGACGGTTGCCTTGCAACGCTCCTTGGGCGGCAGGGTGTAGCCCGAGCAGCCAAGGAACACGCCCGTCGAGGCGGTGCGAATCATCATTGGGCGACCACATTCCTTGCAGGCAATGTTGGTCATGGTCGGCTGGTTGGCACGCATGCCGTTTTCGGCCGACTCGGCTGTCTGCAGTTTTTTGCTGAAGTCGCCGTAGAACTCGTCGAGCACGTTCTTCCAGTCACGCTCGCCCTGGGCCACGTCGTCGAGGTTTTCTTCCATGCCGGCGGTGAAGCCGTAGTCCATCAGGTTGGCGAAGCTCTCGGACAGGCGCTCGGTGACGATGTCGCCCATCTTCTCGGAGTAGAAGCGGCGGTTGTGCAGGGTCACATAGCCACGGTCCTGGATGGTCGAGATGATCGCGGCGTAGGTCGACGGGCGGCCGATGCCGCGCTTTTCCATTTCCTTGACCAGGCTCGCTTCGGTGAACCGCGCCGGTGGCTTGGTGAAGTGCTGGCTCGGGTCGATCTGGATCAGCTTGAGCGCTTCACCCTGGACCATCTCCGGCAGTACGTCGTCTTCGCCAGGCTTGCTCTGTTGCGGCAGCACACGGGTGTAACCGTCGAACTTGAGGATACGGCCCTTGGCACGCAGCTCGAAGTCGCCAGCGGCTACAGTGACGCTGGTGGACAGGTATTGCGCCGGCGGCATCTGGCAGGCCAGGAACTGGCGCCAGATCAACTCGTACAGGCGCTCTGCGTCGCGCTCCATGCCACTGAGCTTGGTCGGGTGGGTGTTGACGTCGGAAGGACGAATCGCTTCGTGCGCCTCCTGAGCCCCTTCCTTGCTGCTATACACCAGCGGGTTTTCCGGCAGGTACTGCTTGCCGAACTCGCGCTCGATGTAGCCACGCGCCATGTCCAGGGCATCAGCCGACAGGTTGGTCGAGTCGGTACGCATGTAAGTGATGTAGCCGGCTTCGTACAGACGCTGGGCCATCATCATGGTTTTCTTCACCCCGAAGCCCAGGCGGTTGCTCGCCGCCTGCTGCAAGGTGGAGGTAATGAACGGCGCCGACGGCTTGCTGCTGGTCGGGCGGTCTTCACGCTTGACCACGCTGTAGCTGGAAGCCTTGAGCTTCTCCAGTGCAGCCATGGTCTGTGCTTCATTCAGCGGCTTGAAAGCCTCGCCCTTCTCGCGCGCCACTTCGAAACGCACCTTGGCGTTCTTGGCGGTGCCGAGGTCGGCGTGGATCTCCCAGTACTCTTCGGGGATGAAGGCGCGGATCTCGCGTTCGCGCTCGACCACCAGCTTCACCGCTACCGACTGGACCCGGCCGGCCGACAAGCCACGGGCAATCTTGGCCCACAACAGCGGCGAAACCATGTAGCCCACCACGCGATCGAGGAAGCGTCGCGCCTGCTGGGCATTGACGCGGTCGATGTCCAGCTCGCCCGGTTGCGAGAAGGCCTCCTGGATGGCCTTCTTGGTAATTTCGTTGAACACCACGCGCTTGTAGCGGCTGTCGTCACCACCGATGGCTTCGCGCAGGTGCCATGCGATGGCCTCCCCTTCGCGGTCCAAGTCGGTTGCGAGATAGATGGTGTCGGCGTCCTTGGCCAGGCGGCGCAGTTCTTCGATCACCTTTTCCTTGCCAGGCAGGATCTCGTACTTGGCCTTCCAGCCGTGATCGGGGTCGACACCCATGCGCGCCACCAGTTGGCGGCGTGCCTTTTCTTTCGGCGAAAGGGCCGGCGCCTCACCCGCAGCCTTGCCACGCTTGGCGGCCGGCTCTTTGCTAGCGCTGGCCGAACCGCTGGTGGGGAGGTCTCGGATATGGCCGATACTCGACTTCACCACGTACTGGTTGCCCAGGTACTTGTTGATGGTCTTGGCCTTGGCCGGGGATTCCACAATGACCAGCGATTTGCCCATGGATCGGAGTATTCCTGAATCTGAAAGATGAAAAACGCGTCAGGTGCCAGACGCGGCACCGCTATATATAGTGGCAAAAGAGTGAGGTCAAGCGCGGTCGTTCACACGTGCGACTTGCCAAGCAACCCTGGCAGCCCCTCTTCGGCCTTGACCAAAGCAAAGCGTGGCACCTGCTCGCCGTCAACCTCGACGGACTCCTGGAACATCGAAAGGGGGCGTACCCAGAACCCGTAATCACCATACAGGCATTGGTAGAACACCATCCACTCTTCGCTCTCGGAGTGCTGCGCAACACTGAAGACACGGTACTCAGGCCCCTTGTAGTGCCGGTATACGCCTGGCTGTATCTGCATGCTACTCACCCTCTTGAACAAATCTTGTAAAAAACAAAAACCGGGGCACATGGCCCCGGCTGCTGTCCCGCAACGCGATCAGACGCGTTCGAAGACAGTGGTGATGCCCTGGCCGAGGCCGACGCACATGGTAGCGACCCCCAGAGTACCGCCATTCTGCTTCATGACGTTGAGCAGGGTGCCGGAAATCCGTGCCCCAGAGCAACCGAACGGGTGGCCCAAAGCAATGGCGCCGCCGTGCAGGTTAACCTTCTCATCCATCTTGTCGAGCACTTTCAAATCTTTGAGCACTGGCAGGGCCTGTGCAGCGAAGGCTTCGTTGAGCTCGATGAAGTCGATATCGGCCATGGTCAGGCCGGCGCGCTTGAGGGCTTTCTGGGTCGCCGGCACCGGGCCGTAGCCCATGATCGCCGGGTCGACACCGGCCACGGCCATCGAGCGAAGCACCGCCAATGGCTGGATACCCAGGTCCATGGCACGCTGGCCAGACATGACGATCATGCACGAAGCGCCGTCGGTAATCTGCGACGAAGTACCGGCGGTAACGGTGCCACCTTTGGGGTTGAACGCAGGCTTGAGCGACGCCAGCCCTTCGAGCGTGGTTTCCGGGCGAATGGTCTCGTCGAAATCGAAGACCTTCAGGAAGCCGTTCTCGTCATAGCCCTGCATCGGGATGATCTCGTCCTTGAACTTGCCTTCGACCGTCGCCTTGTGGGCGAGCTGGTGCGAACGCAGGCCGAACAGATCTTGCTGTTCGCGGCTGATGCCATGCATTTTGCCGAGCATCTCTGCCGTCAGGCCCATCATTCCGGAAGCCTTGGCGGCATGCAAGGACAGGTGCGGGTTGGGGTCGACGCCATGCATCATGCTGACGTGGCCCATGTGCTCGACACCCCCGACCACGAACACATCGCCATTGCCAGTCATGATTGCCTGGGCGGCGGTGTGCAACGCACTCATCGATGACCCGCACAGACGGCTGACGGTCTGCGCCGCCGACGTATGCGGGATCGGGGTCATCAGCGAGGCCATGCGGGCGACGTTCCAGCCCTGCTCCAGGGTCTGGTTGACGCAGCCCCAGATCACATCCTCGACCTCTTTAGGGTCGACCTTGCCGTTGCGTTCCAGCAGCTTGGTGATCAGGTGCGCGGACATGTCTTCGGCGCGCGTGTTGCGGTGCATGCCACCCTTGGAGCGGCCCATTGGTGTGCGACCGAAGTCGACAATCACCACGTCTCTTGGATTGAGGCTCATATCAAATCTCTCGCTCTACTCTTGCGTTGGCCGCTCAGTTGAAGAAACGCTGGCCGCTCTTGGCCATTTCGCGCAGCTTCGCGGTCGGGTGGTACAGCGGCCCCAGGTCGGCGTACTGATCGGCCAGGGCGACGAATTCGGCGACACCAATCGAGTCGATGTAGCGCAGCGCACCACCGCGGAACGGAGGGAAGCCGATGCCGTAGACCAGACCCATGTCAGCTTCGGCGGCGGTCTCGACAATGCCGTCTTCCAGGCAGCGCACGGTCTCCAGGCACAGCGGGACCATCATCCAGTTGATGATGTCGTCGTCGCTGACTTCACGTTGCTCGAACACGATCGGCTTGAGCACGTCGAGCACGGCGGCATCGAACACCTTCTTCGGCTTGCCGCGTTTGTCGGTCTCGTAGGCGTAGAAGCCTTTGCCGTTCTTCTGGCCCAGGCGGTTGGCCTCGTACAGGGCGTCTACCGCCGAGCGGCGCTCGTCTTTCATGCGGTCCGGGAAGCCCTCGGCCATGACGTCGCGGCCATGGTGGCCGGTGTCGATGCCGACCACGTCCATCAGGTATGCAGGGCCCATGGGCCAGCCGAAGCGCTCCATGACCTTGTCGATGCGCACGAAGTCGACCCCTGCACTGACCAGCTTGGCGAAGCCGCCGAAGTACGGGAACAGCACGCGGTTGACCAAAAAGCCCGGGCAGTCGTTGACCACGATCGGGTTCTTGCCCATCTTCTTGGCGTAGGCCACGGTGGTGGCAACCGCCACATCACTGGACTTCTCGCCACGAATCACTTCGACCAGCGGCATCATGTGCACCGGGTTGAAGAAGTGCATGCCGACGAAGTTCTCGGGGCGCTTGAGCGCCTTGGCCAGCAGGTTGATGGAGATGGTCGAGGTGTTGGACGCGAGGATGGCATCCTCTTTCACCTGGCCTTCGACTTCTGCCAGCACAGCTTGCTTGACCTTAGGGTTCTCGACCACGGCCTCGACGACGATATCGACGTTGGCAAAATCACCGTAGGACAGGGTCGGACGGATGGCATTGAGTGCTTCAGCCATCTTCGCCGGGGTCAGGCGGCCCTTCTCGACGCGATTGCCCAGCAGCTTGGAGGCTTCATTCAAGCCCAGCTGGATGGCGTCCTCGCGGATGTCCTTCATCAGAATCGGCGTGCCCTTGACCGCCGACTGGTAGGCGATACCGCCACCCATGATGCCGGCGCCGAGCACGGCAGCCTGCTTCACGTCATGGGCGATTTCGTCATGAGCCTTGGCCTTGCGCTTGAGCTCCTGGTCATTCAGGAACAGGCCGATCAGGCTCTCGGCAACCGAGGTCTTGGCCAGCTTGGCAAAGCCAGCGGCCTCGATTTCCAGGGCTTTGTCACGGCCGAAGTTGGCGGCTTTCTGAATGCTCTTGATCGCTTCGACCGGCGCTGGGTAGTTCGGCCCAGCCTGGCCGGCGACGAAGCCCTTGGCCGTCTCGAACGCCATCATCTGCTCGATGGCATTGAGCTTGAGTTTTTCCAGTTTCGGCTGGCGCTTGGCCTTGTAGTCCAGCTCGCCACTGATGGCGCGCTTGATCAGGTCAAGGGCACCAGCCTGCAGCAGCTCCGGGGCGACCACGGCATCGACGGCGCCTACTTTCAGGGCGTCTTCGGCGCGGTTTTCCTTGCCGGCTGCAATCCACTCGACAGCGTTGTCCGAGCCGATCAGGCGTGGCAGGCGCACAGTACCGCCAAAGCCTGGGTAGATACCCAGTTTGACTTCAGGCAGGCCAATCTTGGCGCTGCTGGACATGACCCGGTAGTCGGCCGCCAGGCACATTTCCAGGCCGCCGCCCAGGGCGATGCCGTTGATGGCGGCTACGGTCGGCACTTCGAGGTCTTCGAAGGCGTTGAAGATGCGGTTGGCTTCCAGGTTGCCAGCGACCAGTTCGGCCTCGGGCAGCTTGAAGTTGTCGACGAACTCGGTGATGTCGGCGCCGACGATGAACACGTCCTTGCCACTGCTGACGATTACGCCTTTGACCGAAGCGTCGGCCTTGATGGCATCGACGGCTTGGCGAAGCTCGTTCAGGGTCAGGCGGTTGAATTTGTTGACGGACTCACCCTTGAGGTCGAACTTGAGTTCGACGATGCCACTTTCAAGAGCCTTAACCGTGATGGCTTTACCTTCGTAAATCATCAACTGATCTCCACGATATGGAAGCTAACTGTACACGCCGGTCGCTGCTGCCCAGGCAGGCCATGTGGCCCTGCCCCAGGCACACCCGTCAGCGCGCTAGTCGGGACTATGAACGAGCCGTGTGACATACAAACGCTCAATTCATACGCCCGTTTGATTTGGGTGTGCACACATTCTCCGAAAAGATCAGCGTTGTCAAATGCTCACGCACAGAGCGAAAACACGACTTTCCGGTCATTTTGTAGCGTCTGGGTACAAAGCATGACGTCAGTGATCACGGGGCATTCATGTCAGCGATTGACCACGAGGAGGAGGGAGTGACCCTGCGAGGGGAAGATTTTTCCGGCATTTCACTGGCAGCCGACTACACTGCCAATGGCTTCAAGCATTCCCGGCCTGCCTGGCCTTTTCTGCGCAGCAGAACGCAAAGCGGCGACTTGGCACCCCACCCCTTCAGGGGCTCTGCCAAGCCGCCGCTTTGTCGTTAAGCCATGTGTCAGGCGAGTGTTTCGAAGACCTGGGCAATATCCTGCAATACAGATTTATCGCCCCGTTCGGTCCAGTACAAGGCGATCATGCGCGGGTCGGCTTCGACCTTGTAGACGCTGGCGGGCAAGCGCGCAAAGGCCTCGGCAAGGCGCGGGTCCTCACACGGCTCGCGCCACTGGTTCCACCACACGCCCGGCGTGACCTGCCAGTAACAGAAGCTGTCCTCACGCCCCCGGCGCCGTGCGCGATGGTACTGCGGGCAGGGGCTTGGCGGCTCCTTTACCAGCCAGTGCGGCCACTGCTGGGGCGCCAGCTGCATGGCCAGCCCCATGCGCCGCGCTTCCAGGCGCAGGTTCATCTGCTCGCTCTGCTTGCGCGATGTGCGCAACCAGGAAAGCGGGCTGAGAATCAGCGCAAGGATTGACACCACCAGCAATACCGTCATATCAGTAGACCCCATAAAGCGTTGCAAATGAGCTGGTTAGCCATTTTTCACGGAAGACCCGCCCGAAAGCGACCATACTTCTTCTATCGCGATTGTCAGGAGTACCGCTCATGTCCTACGAACATCTTCTGGTTGCCGTCGACCTGACCGAGGAATGCGACCCGGTGATCAAGCGTGCCATGGCGCTGGCAGCGCCGTACAACGCCAAGGTCTCGCTGGTGCACATCGTCGAACCCATGGCCATGGCTTTTGGCGGTGACGTCCCCATGGACCTGTCGCAACTGCAGCAACAGCAGTTCGACCAGGCCAAAGAGCGCATGGACCGCCTGTTCAACAAGTACCCGGACATCCAGCGCGGCGATTCGCACCTGACCTACGGCCAGCCACGCCAGGAAATCCACCAACTGGCCAAGGACCAGAAGTGCGACCTGATCGTCGTGGGCAGCCACGGCCGGCATGGCCTGGCGTTGCTGCTGGGCTCCACCGCCAACGATGTACTGCACGGCGCACCCTGCGATGTGCTGGCAGTGCGCTTGCTGAAGAAGGAATGAGTTGACCTGTGCCAGCTTCTTCGCGGGTTTACCCGCGAAGAAGCCAGTGCAGATCAAAAGCTGATCACCCTTCCAGCTCGGCCCAGCGCTCTACCAGCACATCCAGCTCTGCCTGCAACTGCTCGATCTTGGCCAGCACCGCGGTGGTCTCTTCGATCGACCGCTGATAGAAACCTGGTGCATTGACCTCTTCCTGGGCCGCCGCCATGCGCTGTTCGACCTCGTCGATTTGCCCAGGCAGCATCTCCAGCTCACGCTGCAGCTTGTAGCTGAGCTTCTTCTTCGAGGCATCGGCAGCAGCCGCCACCGGCGCCGGTGCCGCTTGCACTTCCTGCTTCTCAACCACTGCGCTGTTGAGTTCGGACTTGCCGCCTTTGCTCTCGGTTACCCCCAGCAGCTTGGGCGAACCGCCCTGACGGATCCAGTCCTCATAGCCGCCGACATACTCGCGTACCTTGCCCCCACCTTCGAACACCAGGGTGCTGGTGACGACGTTGTCGAGGAAGGCCCGGTCGTGGCTGACCATCAGCACCGTGCCCTTGTAGTTGGCCAGCACCTCTTCCAGCAGTTCGAGGGTTTCCACGTCCAGGTCGTTGGTCGGTTCGTCGAGCACCAGCAGGTTGGCCGGCTTGCTGAACAGCTTGGCCAGCAGCAAACGTGCACGCTCGCCACCCGACAGCGCCTTGACCGGGGTCCGGGCACGCTGGGGGCTGAACAGGAAGTCGCCCAGGTAGCTCAGCACGTGGCGGTTCTGGCCATCGATCTCGATGAAGTCACGGCCTTCGGCCAGGTTGTCGATCACGGTTTTTTCCAGATCGAGCTGATGACGCATCTGGTCGAAATACGCCACTTCCAGCTTGGTGCCACGCTCGACCTTGCCCGAGGTAGGCTCCAGGTCGCCGAGCATCAGCTTGAGCAAGGTGGTCTTGCCGGTACCGTTGGCACCCAGCAGGCCAATGCGATCCTGGCGCTGCAGGACCATGGAGAAGTCCTTGACCAGCATCGGGCCTTCGGCATGGGCGAAGCTGACGTTCTCCAGCACCATGACCTGCTTGCCGGACTTGTCGGCCGCTTCGATCTGGATGTTCGCCTTGCCCTGACGCTCACGGCGCTCGCCGCGTTCGACGCGCAAGGCCTTGAGGGCACGCACACGCCCTTCGTTGCGGGTACGGCGGGCCTTGATGCCCTGGCGGATCCACACTTCTTCCTGGGCCAGGCGCTTGTCGAACAGCGCGTTGGCGGTTTCTTCCGCGGCCAGCGCGGCTTCCTTGTGCACCAGGAAGCTGGCGTAGTCGCCGTTCCAGTCGATCAGGCCACCGCGGTCCAGTTCGAGGATGCGGGTCGCGAGGTTTTGCAGGAAGGAGCGGTCGTGGGTAATGAACAGCACCGCACCATTGAACCCGCGCAGCGCCTCTTCAAGCCAGGCGATCGCACCGATGTCCAGGTGGTTGGTCGGTTCATCGAGCAGCAGCAGGTCAGGCTCGGACACCAGCGCCTGGGCCAGCAGCACACGGCGGCGCCAGCCACCGGACAGCTCGGCCAGGGTCTTGTCGGCGGGCAGTTGCAGGCGGCTCAGGGTGCTATCCACCACTTGCTGCAGGCGCCAGCCGTCACGGGCTTCGAGTTCGTGCTGAACGTGCATGAGTTTTTCCAGGTCTTCGTCGCCCTGGATGTTCTGGCTCAGGTGGTGGAACTCGGCCAGCAGCGCACCCACGCCGTCAAGGCCCTCGGCCACCACATCGAACACGCTGCGCTCGTCGGCCAGCGGCAACTCTTGCGGCAGCTCGCCGATTTTCAGGCCCGGGGCGCGCCAGATCTCACCGTCGTCGCCCTTCTGTTCGCCCTTGACCAGGCGCATCATGCTCGACTTGCCGGTGCCGTTGCGGCCGATGATGCACACCCGCTCACCACGAGCGATCTGCCAGGACACTTTGTCCAGCAGCGGCATGGCGCCGAATGCGAGGGACACATCGCTGAATTTGAGCAGGGTCATATTGGTCTCCAGAAATCGGGCGCGCATTCTACCTGACTTGGGGCCCGAGGGCATTAAGTTGACCACCCTGCGAGGGCTTTACGACATCTGGTCGAACTTAATGTCTTGATACAAGCACTGTGCTTTCATCTGCCGCCGGCAAACGGCTAAGCTAAGGCCATAGCTTCCAACAGTGCTGGCTTCGCCGTCACTTCCCCATGGTTCAACTGCCCGGACGTATCATGCGCAGCCGCCTGTTACAGATTGCATCCTGCCTGCTGCTTACCGCCGCCACCGCCAGCGCGGCGCAGGCCCTCGACCTCACTCAACAACGCCAGTACTACGACGAGGCCAAGCGCGCCCTGGCCAAGGGCGACAAAGGCCCTTACCTGCGCTATGCCCAACAGTTGCGCGACTACCCGCTGACGCCTTACCTCACGTACGACGAGCTGACCGCGCGCCTGAAAAGCGCCAGCAACGAGGAGATCGAAGGGTTCCTGGCCAAGCATGGCGACCTGCCCCAGTCCAACTGGATGAAACTGCGCTGGTTGCGCTGGCTGGCCGAGCGCGGCGAATGGAATACTTTCGTCAAGTACTACGACCCCAAACTCAATTTCACCGAACTGGACTGCCTCAACGGCCAGTACCAGTTGAGCCACGGCCTGCGCGCCGAAGGGTATGCCACGGCCGACAAGCTGTGGAACGTCGGCAAGTCGCAACCGGCGGCCTGTGACACCCTGTTCGGCATGTGGGCCGCCGAAGGCCAACTGACCGAGGCCAAGCGCTGGAACCGCGCCAAACTGGCGGCACAGGCACGCAACTACGGCCTGGCCAACAACCTGGTCAAGACCTTGACCACGCTCGGCCCACAAGGGCGTCTGCTGATCGACGTGGCGCAAAAACCCGAGCTGCTCAACCAGCCATCGCGCTTCAGCCCGGTCAACGAAGCCATGTCCGACGTGGTCAGCCTCGGCCTGCGCCGCCTGGCCCGGCAGGACCCGGAGCGGGCCATGGCGCTGCTCGACGACTACGCCCAGCGCATGCACTTCTCGCGCGATGAAAAAGTCGCCATCGCCCGCGAAATCGGCCTGACCCTGGCGCGCCGTTACGACCCTCGCGCGCTCGACCTGATGACCCGCTACGACCCCGAGCTGCGTGACAACACCGTCAGCGAATGGCGCCTGCGCCTGCTGCTGCGCCTGGGCCGCTGGGAGGATGCCTACGAGCTGACCAAACGCCTGCCCCAGGACCTGGCCAGCAGTAGCCGCTGGAAGTACTGGCAAGCCCGCAGCCTTGAGCTGGCCCAGCCGAACAACCCGCAGGTCACCCTGCTGTACAAGACCGTGGCGCGCGAGCGTGATTTCTATGGGTTCCTTGCAGCCGACCGGGCGCAGACCCCCTACCAGTTGAACAACAAGCCACTGGTACTGAGCCCGCAACTGGTCAGCAAGGTGCGCAACACCCCGGGCATCCAGCGCGCGCTGGAATTCCATGCCCGCGGGCAGATCGTCGATGGGCGCCGCGAGTGGTACCACGTCAGCCGCCACTTCAACCGCGACGAGATGGTCGCCCAGGCACGCCTGGCCTACGACCTGCGCTGGTACTTCCCGGCCATCCGCACCATCAGCCAGGCGAAGTACTGGGATGACCTGGATATCCGCTTCCCGATGGCCCACCGCGACACCCTGGTGCGCGAGGCCAAGGTCCGTGGGCTGCATTCGAGCTGGGTGTTTGCCATCACCCGCCAGGAAAGCGCCTTCATGGAAGATGCACGCTCCAGCGTGGGCGCCAGCGGCCTCATGCAACTGATGCCGGCCACCGCCAAGGAAACCGCGCGCAAGTTCAGCATCCCGCTGGCCTCGCCTGCGCAGGTGTTCAACCCGGACAAGAACATCCAGTTGGGGGCCGCGTACCTGAGCCAGGTACACAGCCAGTTCAATGGCAACCGGGTACTGGCTTCTGCGGCCTATAACGCAGGCCCCGGACGAGTACGCCAGTGGCTCAAGGGCGCCAAGCATTTGAGCTTCGATGTCTGGGTCGAATCGATACCCTTCGATGAGACACGTCAGTATGTGCAGAACGTGCTGTCGTATTCGGTGATCTACGGGCAGAAGCTCAACTCGCCGCAGCCGCTGGTGGATTGGCACGAGCGGTACTTCGACGATATGTAGCTGCGTCGGGGTCGTGTAGGGGCCGCTGCGCGGCCCTTTCGCAACGGAAGGCCGCGCCTACAAGACCTCGACTTCCATACCTACTTCAAGTACGCCACTGCCATCCACGGCCAGGTTCTGGCCGAACAACACATCCCCCTCCTTCTCGCGGAACGTCTTGAGCGTAGTCATCGGCTCGCGGTCTGCGCTGCGCTCGCCGGTCAACGGGTCGATCGTGGTGAAAATGCAACGCACACTGGGCTTGAGCACTCGAAACTCCAGCGCGCCGATGCGAATCCGCTTCCAGCCATCCTCGGCAAACGGCTCTGCACCCTGCACCACCAGATTCGGCCTGAACCGCAGCATCTCCATCGGCCGGCCAATGCGCCGGTTCAATTCGTCCAACGAACCCTGGCCGATCAACAGCAGCGGAAAACCATCCGGAAACGCCGCACGGTCACTGTTGAGGCCATAACCATTGGGCAGATAACGCGCCCGCTGTTCCGGGCAATAGACGAGCCGCACGTCCTTGCCAAGCAGCGCCGACAGCCACAGCGCTGCCGCATCGCCGGCATCCGGTACCCGCAGGGTGTCACGCCAGAGGGTCACCCCCCGCAGGTCGTCGTCTGCAAGCGGTACGGGCACGCGAAGTGGCGCCTGCCCTGGGGCCTCCAGCAACAACTGCCCGGCAGCATCGTAGCTCGCCCTGAGCTGGCCGAGCTGAGGCCAGGCACGTTGGGTGAGAAAGCGGCCATTGTCTGCCTCCACCACCATCCAGCGACGGTCACCCAACAACCCCAATTGGCCAACCGGTGACGCCTGCAGGCTTTGCGCCCGCCCCGACTTCACCGGGTACCGATACAACTCACTCAGAAACATCCCTGCCGCCTCGCGTCATTCAAAACGCCAAGCTTATACCCCGCAGGGCCCGGTATCACGCAGTAGCGGAATCCAGCAGCAGCCGCTGCTTGACCACCTCGACCAGACGATCCGGCTGGAACTTGGACAAGAAGTTGTCACAGCCAACCTTCTTGACCATGGACTCGTTGAAACTGCCCGACAACGAGGTGTGCAGCACCACGTAGAGCTGACGCAGGCGGGCATCGCTGCGGATCTCGGTGGTCAACCGGTAGCCGTCCATCTCCGGCATTTCGGCATCGGTGAACACCATCAGCAGCTTCTCGCAAACATCCTCACCGGCATCGGCCCAGCTCTTGAGCAGGCGCAAGGCTTTCAGACCATCGCTGGCCACGTGCAACTTCATGCCCAGTTGCGACAGGGTGTCGCGCAACTGCGCCAGGGCTACGCTGGAGTCGTCCACCAGCAGCACTTCACGCCCTCTGGCGCGGGCCAGCACCGGGTCGGCGAGGCGTTCGCCGGAGACCTTGGCGTTGTAGGGCACGATCTCAGCCAGCACCTTCTCCACATCGATCACTTCGACCAGTTGCTCGTCGACTTTGGTGATGGCGGTGAGGTAATGCTGGCGCCCGGCACTGGTAGGCGGCGGCATGATCGCTTCCCAGTTCATGTTGACGATGCGGTCCACGCCACCCACCAGGAAGGCCTGCACCGAGCGGTTGTATTCCGTCACGATGATGGTGCTGTCCGGCCCAGGCTGCAGTGGGCGCATGCCAATCGCCTGGGACAGGTCGATCACCGGCAAGGTCTGCCCACGCAGGTTGACCACCCCGCAGACGAAGGCATGGCGCTGCGGCATCAGCGTCAGCTTGGGCAGTTGCAGCACCTCCTGCACCTTGAACACGTTGATCGCGAACAGCTGCCGACCTGCCAGGCGAAACATCAGAATTTCCAGGCGGTTCTCACCCACCAATTGCGTGCGTTGGTCTACCGTGTCGAGAATGCCAGCCATTGGAAGCCCCCAGGCTTGAGTCGAAAAGTTGAGTTCTTCACCCTGTATCGGCGGATTCACGCACACCTTGACCCTTGCTGGAAAATGCCGCCGAGGCAATTGATATCACTTTACCATCATGCTTTACTGCGGGCACTTCACGGTGGCTGTCTGCCGCTTTGCACCTTGTTGCACCCTAGCCGCACATCAGGGAAACCCTTAGTGGCAATCGGGTGCAACCTGATGTTCGCGATATCCATTAGCCATTAATGTGACACCATTCTCATTGCATGAATGGAGTCAGGCTTTTGCTCGCTATCGTATCGCCGTGTCCGCCCCTTGCTGCAGCTCCAAGCGCTGGAGCGTCCTGATGGACAGTGCCTTATCGTTTGAAGCTGCCCTGCAGGAGTTTCTGCTGGATGCGCATGTCTTGCTGACTCAGTCCCAGGAGTGCCTGCAGCACCTGGAGCTGATCGACAACGATGCAGATGCCTGCAAGTGCCTGAACACCGCCCTCGACACCCTGGCCCGCCGTGCCAGCCGCCTGCAATTGGTTGAGGTTGCCCACTACACCACCGTATTGCAGCAACTGCTGGCACCCGCCTGCGAGCAGCAACGCCTGCTGCGTGGGGCCTTGCCGGCGACGGATGCCTGCCTGACTCTGCTGGCCTGGCAACTGGAGCTGACAGACCCCAGCACCGGGCAGCTGAACCTTGATAGCGGTGAACAGGTCACGCTGCTTACTGAATTGGCCAGTGTTTTGGAACAACCGCTACCGCAAACGTGTGCCTCGTGCGAAGAACAGGGCAGCCGCTGCCTTCACCCCCACGTAGACGCTACCCCCGACACGCGCCCTCGCGCTGCGCATTAACTCACCCGAAGAGCAACTAAGGGCCTTGTTCAAGCCCACGATGGTCTAACTTGGAAGTTCCCCCAAGTGTCGGCCGCAATACCGCTGGCATTAACCCGCTAGTTGCTCTGAAAGTGATTGCCAGCCGAATAACGGATGGCATTTTGCTACTTGCGCTAATCGGACGGACGTCCCGGAATACCCCGTAAACCATGAGGTTTCAAAGCGTTGCCCAGCAGCGACCAACGCCACGCGAAGTGTTACCATGCTCGCCAGCGAATGCCTGCAGTCTGTAACAAGGCTGATTGAGGACGTGACCCGGCAAAACTTCGAAAGTAATGCGCCAGAGCCTCTAGCAAGACGTGTGCAAGGCCTCCATCAGCAACACTTCAGTGGCTTCTCTATTTATGTTCCCACGCTTGAAGACTCCCCTGCGCTGCTGCTCCCGTACTGCGCTGCTGCGCTGGACGACGATAGTATTGTGCGTGGCCTCGGTGGTCGCCAACCTGCTGCTGTACATGGCCGGCAAACCGATGCCAGCCAGCCTGTTGCTGCTGCACGCTGCGGCGATGCTCGGCGTGGGCCTGCAGGTAAGCCTGGGGGCAGGGTCGATCCGCCTGCACCCGGCAGAACTGGCCAAGCGCATGCTCAAGGTTCAAGAAGGCGAGCGCCAGCAGCTGAGCCGCGAACTGCATGACGACATCGGCCAACTGCTCACCGCCGCCAAGCTTCAGTTGCAATGGCTGCAACGGCGGGTGCCCGATGAACTGCACAGCCACTGCGATACCCTGCGCACCACGCTCGACGACGCCCTTGGCAACGTGCGCGATGTTTCCGCCTTGCTCAACCCGCGGCAACTGGCCAGCCTTGGGCTCGAAGCCAGCCTTCGCGCGCACCTGCTGCGCACGCTGGAAAACACCGACGTGCACTGGAGCCTGGCATGCAACCAGCGCCTCAGGGGCATTGACGAAGCCGTCGCGATGGCCGTGTTTCGCATCACCCAGGAGGCCGTGACCAACATGCTGCGCCATGCCCAGGCGCGCAACCTGTCGATCCGCCTGCAACGCAGCCACGCCGGGCTTGCCTTGAAGATCGAGGACGATGGTCGCGGTTTTCTCCCCGCCAGGCACCCGGCCGCGTCGGGCCAGCGTGGCCTGGCTGGCATGCAGGAACGCGTGACAGCCTTGCAAGGCCGCCTGCAGATCACCAGCCAGCCGGGCCTTGGCACGCAGATCGAAGCCCTGTTCCCGTGGCCGCCGCGCACCCGGGAACGCGCCAGGACCTTGACCGCCCATGACCTGTAAATTGCTGCTGGTCGACGACCACTCACTGATACGCGCCGGGGTGCGCGCGCTGGTCTCCGACATCCCTGGCTACTGCGTGGTCGGTGAGGCCGACGACGGCAATCTGTTACTTGAGCAGGTGCGCACGCTGGCACCCGATATCGTTTTGCTGGACATCTCCATGCGCTCGACCAGCGGCCTGGATGCCCTGACCCAACTCAGCGCCAGCGGCAGCACCTGCAAGGTGCTGATCCTGTCGATGCACACCGACCCGGACCTGATCATGCGCGCCCTGGAAAGCGGCGCCCATGGCTACCTGCTCAAGGACACCAGCGCCACCGAACTGGAGCAGGCCCTGTGCGCCCTGCGCAACGGCGAGCGCTACCTCAGCCCGGCAATCGCGCACACGGTCATCAACCAGGCATTGCTGCACACTCAGCATCGCAAGCAACCGAGCGGCGAGCGCCACACCCTGACTGCCCGCCAACTGGAAATCCTGCGCCTGATCGTGCGGGGCAAATCGACCCGGGAGATCGCCAGCGGCCTGGGGCTTTCGATAAAAACCGTGGAAACCCACCGCTCGCAGATCATGAAACGCCTGCAGATTCACGATGTGGCAGGCCTGGTGCTATACGCGGTGCGCGAAAAAATCATCAGCCTGGACGACTGAGCAACGGCGACCCGGCCGGCAAGTGCAGGCGCAGCGCCGCTGGCCTTGCCTCGAAGCGCAGGCTGTCGGCCTGCAACGGCTCGCCATCGAGGTTGATGTCCAGGCCCTGCGAGCTCTTGATTTCAACCCACGGCAACCTGGCCCGCACAAACAACCCATCGCCGGCCACCAGGTCGCGCAATGCCCCCACCACCTCCTGCGGCGCCGGCAAGATGGCGATGTCGAGCAGGCCATCGTCAGCCAGCGCATCCGGGCACAGTACCTGGCCACCGCCGGCCTGCCGGCCATTGCCGATACCCAGTGCCAGCACGTCACCTTGCCAGTGAAAATCCGGGCCCTGCAGCTCTACCGACGCCGCCTGCAACTCGCTGAAACGCGACAACCCCGTGAACAGATAGGCAGCAGCGCCCAGGACCTTTTTCAGGTCCTCGGAGGTGTTCGCCGTGACCTGGCTGCCGAAGCCACCGGTGGCCATATTGAGAAACAACTGATCACCGACCTGCCCCAGGTCGATTGGTTGCGCCGGGTTGTTCAGCAGCGCCAGCGCCTCTGCCGGCTCCAAGGGCACCCCCGCAGCCTTGGCAAAATCATTGGCGGTGCCCAGCGGCATCAGCGCCAGGCTGGCGTCGGTCGCCGCCAGGCCCATGGCCTCTGCCACATCGCGCAAGGTGCCGTCACCGCCCCCGGCGACGATATGGCTGTAGCCGGCTGCCAGTGCCTCGGCCACCAGGCGCTGGGCATCCCCGGCCTCCCAGGTTACCCGCACATCCAGCACCCAGCCGGTCTCGCGCATCGCCAGAACGGCACTGCGCAGCGCTTCGTTCATCGCCTGCTTGCCGTGCAGGATCATCATTGCCTTGCGCCCTTGCATCGCGCTTCTCCGAGAAAAATGACCAACCCTGATCTCGACCACTGACGCACACTGATCGTTGCATACCGAACACAATAAACAATGGATTTCAGCCATTTTCCACACACCCGCCAATGCCCGGCTATGCTCAGAAAACGCACAGTTGACAAGTATTTGACCCAAGCGCTGGAAATCACCCCGCGAGTCAGCATATTGACTCGGTCAACCTTGGGCCCCTATTTCCGATAGCCATGGACGCGCCCCGGCAGCAGTGATCAGCTGACTGCCGATGGGCGCGTCTTTTCATCCGCGATCTGTTGCGAGGATTCCGGGACATGCGCATTCTCTGGACACTGCCCTACCTGCCTTGGCCGACCACCAGCGGCAGCAAGACCCGGCAATACCACCTGATGCGCGCACTCGCCCAGCGTGGCCACCGGATCACCCTGCTGGTGCAGTCCAAGATCCCCTTGAGCGACGCTGCCCGCGAAGCCCTCGAGCCCTTGCTCGAACGCTTGATCGTAATGCCCAGGCGTGCCCTGCACAGCCCGCTCAACCTGCTGGCATCACCGATCATCGACTACCCCATGCGGGCGATCATCAATGGCCTGGCGCCCTGCCTCAGGCACCGCTTCGAGCAATTGCTGGACGAGCCCTGGGACGTCATCCAGATCGAGCACAGCTACAGCTTCCAACCGTTCGAGAAGGCCCTGCAGGCCCGCGGCCTGCCCTACATGCTCAGCGAACACACCTTGGAATCGGTCATGGGCGGCGCTCGCCATGACCGCCTGCCGCTGTGGCTGCGCCCACTCAACGCATTTGATCGCTGGCGCTATCGGCGCTGGGAGCAACGGGTACTGCGCCAACCCACTGAAGTGGTGGCCGTCAGCAGCCATGACGCCGAGCTGATCGCCCAGATCAGCGGCCGCCCGGTGAACGTGGTGGTCAGTGGCGTTGACTGCGACTTCTATCAGCAGGTGCAACCCTCGCTGCACAGCCAGCGCCTGCTGTTTGTCGGCAACTTCGAATATGGCTCCAACCTGGAGGCCATCGAATGGGCGCTGGAAGAGATCATGCCGCAGGTGTGGATGAGCAACCCAGCAGTGCGCCTGGCCATTGCCGGCCATGCCCTGCCCGCCAGCTGGAGGCTGCACTGGAACGACCCACGCATCGAATGGGTCGGTTATCGCCCCGACCTGCGCGAGCTGCAGCGCCGCTCGGCACTGTTCTTCGCCCCCCTGCTTTATGCCGGGGGCTCCAAGGCCAAGGTGCTCGAAGCGATGGCTGCCGGGCTGCCGGTGATCACCACCAGCAAGGGTGTTTCAGGGCTGGCCGTGAACAACGCTGAGCATTACCTGGGCAGCGACGATGGCGACCAACTGGCGCTGCTGATCACCCAGTTGCTCAACCAGCCGTGGCGCATGGCGCAGTTGAGCGAAGCCGGCCGGCAATTCGCCCGCCAGCGTCACGACTGGAGTGTCGCGGCGCAGCAACTGGAAAACGTGCACATGCGCCTGCACCAGGCACAGCCCACCGACGCTACGCAATTGGTGGGAGGCTGGCTCGGTCGTTCAGCCAAGTAGCTCGCTGAACGGGATAAACGGCACGCTGTCACCCAGCTTGGGCGTGCTGCCTTCGCGCACCTCCACCAAGCCTTCGGCCCAGGCCGCACTGCGCAGCACCCCAGAGCTCTGGTTCTTGTAGATGTGCACCTGGCCATGCTCGATGCGGGCGCGCAGGTACTCGCGCCGCATGCCTGGCTTGGGCCAGTCGAAGCCTGCCGGCATGTCGAAGCGCAGCGGCGTGACATCGGCCACACCCTGGCGCCGCAACAGGTACGGCCGCGTCAGCAGGCCAAAGGTGACCAGCGTGGAAGCCGGGTTACCCGGCAGGCCGATCACCGGCACACCGCGAAAATGGCCGAAGGTCAGTGGCTTGCCCGGCTTGATAGCCAGCTTCCACAAGGCCAGTTCGCCGGCCTCACGCAAAGCGGCCCCCAGGTAATCGGCCTCGCCAACAGAGACACCGCCGGTGGACAGGATCAGGTCAACATCGCCCAGTGCCCCCAGGCATTCACGGGTACGCGCCAGGTCATCATGCAGAATACCCGCATCCCGAACCTCGCACCCCAAACGCTGCAACCAGCTGACCAACAGGCGACGGTTGCTGTTGTAGATCTGCCCTGGTCCCAAGGGCTGGCCAGGCTCGATCAGCTCGTCACCGGTAGACAGCACGGCCACGCGCACCTTGCGCACCACGTCCAGGCGGGCCTGGCCGAGGGTTGCAGCCAAGCCCAGCTCGATCGGCCCCAGGCGCGTACCGGCGCTCATCACCTGCTCGCCCTGACGCGTTTCCTGGCCTTGTGGGCGGATGTTCTGGTCGGTTTTCAATGGTTCGAGGAAGCGTACCCGACCGTCGTCAGTCACGTCGGCGTTTTCCTGCATCTCGACACAGTCAGCGCCGGCCGGCACCGGTGCGCCGGTGAAGATGCGCGCACACGTACCTGGCTGCAGGGGCTGCGGGGCATGGCCGGCAAAGATACGCTGACTGACCGGCAAGGGCTCGCCCTGCCAGTCCGCCAGGCGCAGGGCGTAGCCATCCATGGCGCTGTTCGGCCAAGGCGGCAGGTCGAGAGACGCCACCAGGTCGCTGGCCAGCACTCGCCCCTCGGCTTCGGCCAACGGCACGTTTTCGGTTTCCCGGATCGGTGCGGCCTCTGCCAGCGCAAGCAACCGCGCCAAGGCGTCTTCCACCGGCATCAGCGGCCGGGCCTGATTGACCTCAGCCACGGCTTTCACAGGCCGCTGCCTGCTTCAGGTGTGGCACGAAATTGCACGGGCGATGGCGGGCATCGAGCTGTTCGGCGAGGATGCCGTCCCAGCCGGTGCGCACTGCATTGGTCGAGCCCGGCAGGCAGCACACCAGCGTGCCATTGGCCAGGCCTGCCAGCGCGCGCGACTGTACGGTAGAGGTGCCGATATCGGCCACGGAGATCTGCCGGAACAGCTCACCGAAACCGTCCACCTGCTTGTCCAGCAGGCAGGCCACGGCCTCGGGCGTGCTGTCGCGGCCGGTGAAACCGGTGCCGCCAGTAACCAATACCACCTGCACGCCTTCCTCGGCGATCCAGGTCGCGACCTGGGCGCGAATCTTGTACAGGTCATCCTTGAGCAACACCCGCGCCGCCAGTTGATGACCAGCCGCAGTCAGGCGGTCGACGAACAGTTGGCCGGAGGTGTCGGTGTCGAAGGTACGCGTGTCGCTGACCGTCAGCACGGCGATGTTCAGCGGCACGAAGGGGGTATCTGCCTTGGCTTTCATGGGTGTCCGTCACAAGAAGATGGGATGGCGCATTTATAACACAGCACACCCCCGACACAGCGGCGCGCCCCTGTGCCCTTGCCCTTGCCCTTGGTCAATACTCAGGTTTTGCCGCTATGCTGCACTGTAAAGGAACTTGCGCGGACGCCCTGCGTCATAACTGTCATCTAGCACCATCGCACTGGAGAAACACGATGATTCAACGGACCCTTCCCGCCTTTCTGCTTGCCCTGGGCCTGGGCGCCCTCGCTGGCTGCGCATCGCCAACCGTCATTACCCTGAACGATGGTCGCGAGATCCAGGCAGTGGACACCCCTTCGTTCGACGAGGACTCGGGCTTCTACGAATTCGAGCAACTTGATGGCAAGCGTACGCGCCTGAACAAAGACCAGATCCGTACCGTCAAAGAGCTGTGATCTGGCTTCCCTTTTTGGCAAACGCCCTTTTAACAACAAGGGCTTGCGTGCAAAAAAGGGATGCAGTAGGATTTCGTTCATCGGAGTGTAGCGCAGCCAGGTAGCGCGTCTCGTTCGGGACGAGAAGGCCGCAGGTTCGAATCCTGTCTCTCCGACCAAATCCTATTCAAGAAGCCCGCCTTGCGCGGGCTTTTTGTTGTGCGCCAAAAATGCCCCCTGCATGCACAGGGGGCGGCAGGCGCGGCTTACTGCTCGGCCTGCACGGGCACGTACAGCAGTTGCAAACGCTCGCTGCTCCATGCCCGAGTCTGGTTGGTCAGCTCAAGGTTGTTGTTCAGCTTCTGCCCGTAGCTGGGTACGATCTGCTTGAGCCTGGCCTGCCATTCAGGGCTCTTGAGGCGGTCCTTGAAGGTCTTCTCCAGCACCGTCAGCATGATCGGCGCGGCAGTCGAAGCGCCTGGCGAGGCCCCCAGCAGCGCGGCGATAGTGCCGTCCTGGGCAGCGACCACTTCAGTGCCGAACTGCAGCACGCCACCGAGCACCGGGTCCTTCTTGATCACCTGCACGCGCTGGCCGGCCTGCAGCAGCTTCCAGTCCTGGTTCTTGGCATTGGGGAAGTACTCGCGCAGGGCATTCATGCGGTCGTCGAAGCTCAGCATCAATTGCCCCATCAGGTAGGTGCTGAGGTCGATGTTGTCGATGCCGGCGTTCACCATCGGCAGGATGTTGTGGCTGTTCAGCGACGCGAACATGTCCAGCAGCGAGCCGTGCTTGAGGTACTTGGTGGAGAAGGTCGCGAACGGGCCGAACAGCAGCACCTGCTTGCCGTCGATCATACGTGTGTCCAGGTGCGGGACCGACATAGGCGGTGCACCGACCGACGCCTTGCCGTACAGCTTGGCCTGGTGGCGCGCAACCACGTCCGGGTTGTCGGTCATCAGAAACTGGCCACCCACCGGGAACCCGGCATAGCCTTCGGCTTCGGGGATGCCCGACTTCTGCAACAGCTTGAGCGCGCCACCACCGGCACCGATGAAGACGAACTTGGCGTTGACCGCCACTTCGTTGCCGCCATTGGCCAGGTCGGCCACCACCACCCGCCAGGTGCCGTCATCGTTGCGCACGATGTCACGCACTTCATGGCTAAGGTTCACGCTGACGTTAGGGTTGCGGGTCATCGAGGCGAACAGCTGACGGGTGATCTCGCCAAAGTTCACGTCGGTGCCGATCGCCATGCGCGTGGCTGCGACCTTCTGTTGAGGGTCACGGCCTTCCATCACCAACGGCGCCCATTGGCGGATCTGCTCGTGGTCTTCGCTGATCTGCATGCCACGGAACAGCGAGCTGTGCTGCAGGGCAGCGACGCGCTTGTGGAGGAAGGCAATGTTGTCGTCGCCCCACACAAAGCTCATGTGCGGCACGTTGTTGATGAACGTTTTCGGGTTGTTCAGCACGCCTTGCTCGACCTGGTAGGCCCAGAACTGCTTGGAGACTTCGAATTGCTCGTTGACGCCCACGGCCTTGCTGATGTCGATGCTGCCATCCGTGCCGACACTGGTGTAGTTCAGTTCGCAAAACGCGGAGTGGCCGGTACCGGCGTTGTTCCAGGCGTTGGAGCTTTCTTCGCCCACCTGGTCCATGCGCTCGTAGACGTCGACCTTCCAGTTCGGCTCCAGCTCGGTAAGGTAGGTGCCCAAGCTGGCACTCATGATGCCGCCGCCGATCAGCAGGACGTCGACGGTCTTGTCCGGCTCTGCGGGTTTGGAGCAGCCGATGACGCTCAGGCAAAGGAGCGTCAGCAGGATTTTTTTCATTAGTAGCGCAATCCGATTGAAGTGAAGGATTGGCGCCCTAAAGCAGAGAGTGTGCCAACTGGCATTAGACCAATGGCTAAGGGGTGAGACACCCGGTCGCATGGCGACAATCCGCCACAGTTGCGCCAGGTTCAGCGCAACAGTGGCGGATTTCCCCGCGCCGGAGGGTCAGGCCGTCAGCCGCGAAGTCACTTCCCCCAACTGCCCGGACAACCCATGCAAACGCTGCCCGGCCTGCTCGGTCTGCTGCACAGCTGCCTGGTTGGTGGTAGCGATGCGGGTAATTTCGATCAGGTTGCGCGAGATGTCCTCGGCCACGCTGGTCTGCTCTTCGGCCGCCGTGGCGATCTGCCGGTTCATGTCACGGATCGCCTCCACCGCCGAGGTGATGCGCTGCAGCATCTGCCCCGCCTGCTGCACCTGCTCGGCACCCTCCTCGCTGCGCTGCTGGCCACTTTCGATGGCCTTGACCGCCTCTACCGCACCCGACTGCACCGCTTCGATGATCTGGTGAATTTCGGCGATCGATGCAGCGGTGCGCTGGGCCAAACTGCGCACCTCGTCGGCGACCACCGCAAAGCCGCGCCCGGCCTCGCCCGCACGGGCCGCCTCGATGGCTGCATTGAGCGCCAGCAGGTTGGTCTGCTCGGCAATGCCGCGGATGACTTCGAGCACCTTGCCAATCCGCGTGCTGTCATGCTCCAGGTCACGGATCACCGCGGCGGTACCGGCGATTTCGCGGTTGACCACGCCAATGATGTCGATGGTCTGCTGCATCACCTGCTCGCCAGCCTGGGCACTGTGATCGGCATCATCGGCCGCGCGGGCGGCGTCGGCGGCGTGGCGAGCCACCTCCTGAGCGGTGGCGGACATCTCATGCATGGCCGTCGCCACCTGATCGGTGCGCTGGAACTGGTCATGCGTGCCCTGGGCCATGTCAGCCGCGATGCTGCGCAGCTGGCCACTGGCGCCTTCCAGCTCCTGGGCATTGTCCTTGAGCCGGCCGACTGTCTCGGCAAGAAAATCACGCAGGGTATTGGCCGCACGAGCCAAGCGCCCCAGTTCATCTTCACGGCGGCTGTCCACACGCGCAACGAAGCGCCCCTGGCTCAACTGCGCGACATACTCGATCAACTGGCGAATCGGCTCGATCAAGCTGCGATTGACCAGCCACAGGCTGAACAGGCCGACCAGCACCGCCGAGCCCAGCATCACCAGCAAGCCCAGCCACACCGTACGCTCTGCGCTGGCGTTGATGCTCGATGCACGCTCGCGCGCATCGGCGCGCAGTTGTTCGACCAGCTCGCTCATCTGTTCGCTGGCGGCACGGTCCACGCCCTTGACCGCAAGGTCGCCTGCAACCGGGTCACCACCTGCGGCGACAAACGCCTGGCGGCCCTGCGCGTAAGCCTGGCCCAGTTGCAGATGGCTGGCACGCAGCTGTTGCAGCGGCGCCTTGAGCTTGGCATCGCTGCTGTCGATCAGTTGCCCAAGCACCTGCTGCACCTGCTGCTCGCGGGCCTGGAACTGCTGCCAGTACTTGTCCAGCTCGGCGGGCTGACGACCGCGCAGCAGCACGTTCTTCCATTCCTGCACCTGGATCTTGAACTGCAGGTTGGCCTCATCGATCAATTGCGAAGCCCGCAAGGGCCCATCCACCAGCTCGGCGTAGCCGCGCACGCTGGAAGACAGAAACTGGAAACACACCAGCGCGATCAGCAACATCGCTACCAAGCTGCCGCCGAGCAGGGCGAGAATTTGCACTCTGAGGGATTTACGCAACATCGCGATCTCAAGACCAAAGGAAAGGAACGGCGCACGCTTGCGGCGCCGGGTAAGACATTCCATGTCCCCGTAGGCTCACTCGCAAAAAAAAGGCTGCCATCGTTCGATAGCAGCCGGCTTGAGCACTTGCACAACAATTGAGACAAATAGTGTCAGGCAATTCCTACAGAATTGTTACAGAACCACGACAGGCTAGCCCGTGGTGAACTGCAGCGAGGCTAATCGGGCATACAGCGGGCTTTCTTCGATCAACTGGCGGTGCGTGCCTATTGCCACCAGGCGCCCCTTGTCGATCACCGCGATGCGATCGGCGTGCTGCACCGTGGCCAGACGATGGGCGATCACCAAGGTGGTGCGACCGGCCATCACACTGGGCAGCGCCTGCTGAATCAGGTGTTCGCTTTGCGCATCAAGGGCGCTGGTAGCCTCATCCAGCAACAGGATCGGCGCATCGACCAGCAGCGCCCGGGCAATCGCCAAGCGCTGCCGTTGCCCGCCCGACAAGCCGATGCCACCCTCCCCCAGCGGCGTCTGGTAGCCCAGCGGCAGTTGCTGGATGAATTCGTCGGCATGCGCACCGCGCGCCGCTGCCTCGACCTCGGCCAGCGTCGCCCCTGGGCGGCCATAGCGAATGTTGGCCTCGACCGTGCCGCGAAACAGCGACGGGTTCTGCGCCACCAACGCGAACTGCTGGCGCAGCTCGGCCGGGTCGAGTTCAGTGATGGCCTGGCCATCGAGCAGGATGCGCCCCTGCTGAGGGTCGTAGAAGCGCAGCAGCAGGTCGAACAGGGTCGATTTGCCGGCGCCCGAAGGCCCGACCAGGGCCACGGTCTGCCCCGGCTCGATCGCCAGGCTCAAGCCGTCGATGGCTGCAACCGCAGGCCTCGACGGGTAGGCGAAATGCACGTCTTGCAACGCAATACGCCCGACAGCACGCCGCTGAGGCAGTGAGGCGGCTACGCGCGGTGGCAGGATTGCACTGCGTGCCGCCAACAGCTCGGCAATGCGCTCGGCCGCACCGGCGGCGCGCTGCAGCTCACCGATCACCTCGCTGAGCGTGCCGAACGCACTGCCGACGATCAGGCTATAGAACACGAAGGCAGCCAGCTCGCCTGCCGAGATACGCCCGGCAATCACGTCCATGCCCCCGACCCAGAGCATGACCCCCACCGCGCCGAGCACCAGCACGATGACCAGGGTGATCAGCCACGCACGCTGGGCAATACGCTGCCGGGCCACGCTGAAGGCCGCCTCGACGGTGCTGGCGAACAGTTCGCGATCGAGCGGCTCATGGTTATAGGCCTGCACGGTCTTGATCTGCCCCAGGGTTTCGGCGACGTAGCTGCCGACATCCGCCACCCGGTCCAGGCTCTGCCGCGACAGGCTGCGCACGCGCCGGCCGAACAGCAGGATCGGCGCCAGCACCAGCGGCAAGGCCACCACCACGATGCTGGTGAGCTTGGGGTTGGTGATGAACAGCAGCACCACGCCCCCTACCACCATCAAGGCATTGCGCAGGAACATCGACAGCGAAGAGCCGATCACCGATTGCAGCAAGGTTGTGTCAGCCGTCAGCCGCGACTGGATCTCGGAGCTGCGGTTGTCTTCGAAAAACCCAGGGTGCAGCCCGACCAGGTGATCGAACACCGCACGGCGGATATCAGCCACGCAGCGCTCGCCGATCCACGACACCAGGTAGAAGCGGCTGAAGGTACCCACCGCCAGTGCCAGCACCAACAGCAGGAACAGGCCAATGGTCTGGTTGAGCTGGTGCGCGGAGCGGGTCATGAAACCCTGGTCAACCAGCAGGCGGATGCCCTGCCCCATGGACAGAGTGATTGCCGCCGTGACCACCAGTGCCAGCAATGCCAGGAGCATTTGCCGGCGATACGGGCGAACGAACTGCCAACCCAGGCGCAGGGCGCGACGTTGGCCAGGGGAGACGGATTCGGGCATGGCGGCAACCAAAGCGGCAAGGAAGCAGCAGACTACCACTCATCGGAGCGCGAGGAACGCTTGGGGGTGACTATAGCCTTTCGATCTAAAAGGGCTCTGGAGCTTTACCGCCGTTTCTGTTGGACTGTCAGGGCCGTGACAGTCGAGGATCTGTCACAGGCCAGTCACGGCGCAGGATTACCCTGAGCTTGAACCTGATGAGGAGACAGGACATGAGCTTGCAGCACAGCAGCGATACCCCGAAACCCCAGAACAACCCGCAACCCCAGGTGTGCGGCTCGATCATCGACGCCCAAGGGCGCGAGGTTCCAATCACCGAGCAGATGATCCAGAAAGCCTGCCAGGAACTGGAACAAAGCCGGGGCACCAAAGCCCGTAAAGGCTGATCGGCTAATTCATTGCAACCCGGCGCCTGCGCCGGGTTTTTATTGCCTCGGCCGGCGAAAAGGCCGACGCAGGCACATCACTCAGACCAACACCCCACCCAGCGCACTGACCAACTGCGCCAGTTGCGGCGACTCGCCACGAATCCGCACCGCCAGCCCTTCGATTTCACGCCGAGGCGGATACTGCTTGCGCAACTGATCGAATGCCGCCCGCTGCTCGGCCGGGTCGTCGCTCAAGCTACGGCGGAAGTCTGCATCGTCACGGCGCGGGTCGTACACGGCGCGGCACAAGGTGGCCAAGGCCCAGGCCGGGTCTGTAGTGGCATCGAGTTCAACTTGCGCCAGCGGCGGCTTGGGCAGCAAATCGGCCAGGCGCACCTGCTCCGCTTCGCCCAGGTGACGGCACAACGCCTGGTAGATCTGCGCAGTGCCCCGCTGCCGGCCATCGAGGCTGTAGCCGGCGATGTGCGGCGAAGCCAGCGTGCACAGGTCGGCCAGTTGCAAGTCGACCTGCGGTTCGCCTTCCCACACATCGAGCACGGCATGCACGTCTTCACGGTCCAACAGCAGCTCACGCAAGGCATCGTTGTCCACCACTGGGCCACGGCTGGCATTGATCAGCCACGCCCCTGGGCGCAACCGTGCCAGTTGCGCCTGGCCCAGCAGGTGCCAGGTGGGGTACTCGCCGCCCCGCTGCAAGGGGGTGTGCAGGCTGATCACATCGCACTGTTCCAGTACCGCCTCGAGGCTGACGTAATCGCCCCCTTCGGCGGCCTGACGCAGCGGGTCGCACACCAGCACTTTCCAGCCCAGGCCATGCAGCACACGCACCAGGCGGCCACCGACCTCCCCCGCGCCCACCACGCCGTACGTGCGCTTGGGTAGCGCGACACCATCCAGCTCGGCCAGGGTCAGCAGGCTGCCCAGCACATAGTCCACCACGCCGCGGGCATTGCAGCCCGGCGCGCTGCTCCAGTGGATGCCAGCCTCGGCAAAGTAGTCCAGGTCGAGGTGGTCGGTGCCGATGGTGCACGTGCCGACAAAACGCACACGGCTGCCTTCAAGCAGTTGGCGGTCGACCTTGGTCACCGAGCGCACCAGCAGCACATCGGCGTCCTTGACGCTGGCGGCATCGAGGCTTCGGCCCGGATAGCGGCGGATCTCGCCGAAACCTTCGAAGAAGGCATCGAGCAGCGGAATGTTCTCGTCGGCAACTATCAGCATGGCGCTCTCCTGTCAGGGGAACGCAGTGTAGGCGCTACGCGCGGCGTGTTCCAGAGCGGCTCAGTCGGCTTTCTTGCGGATCCAGTACAGGAAGGTGCCCGCGTCCTCTTGCTGCTGCAGCAGTTCGTGGCCGAGGAAGTTGCAGAACTTGGGGATGTCGCGGCGGGTCGACGGGTCGGTGGCAATGACCTTGAGCAAGCCACCTGCAGCCAGGCCACGCACGTGCTGGTGCAACATCATCACAGGCTCGGGGCAGTTCAGGCCGGTGGCATCGAGGACGGCGTCGGGGGTGAAATCAGTCATGGGCGGCTCCAAAATATTCATCATTGTCGCGCATCGTGCGGCGCGCACCAAGGGCCGCGCGCCGCCCCACGCACTCAACGCGGCTTCAGGTCCAGCCTGCGCAGATGGCAGGTCACTTCCTCACGGTCGTGATACAGCTGCTTGCAGGCGATCGAAACCCTGATCTTGCGCGCCTTGAACGTGGCCTGCATGCGGTCGAGCAGGCGCCGCACCTCGGTGTAACGTTGCTTCATCGGCAGCTTGAGGTTGACCACCGCCTCGCGGCACAGCCCTTCCCCCAGCCAGGTTTCGATCAATGCGGTGGTCCGCGCCGGCTTCTCGACGATGTCGCAGACCATCCAGTCCACCGGCTGCTTCGGCTGCCAGGTGAAACCATCCGCCATCAGGTGCTGGACCAGCCCGGTGTCCATCAAGCTCTCGGCCATCGGGCCATTGTCGATGGCGGTGACCAACATTCCGCGGCGCACCAGCTGATAGGTCCAGCCGCCAGGCGAGGCGCCCAGGTCGACACCGGTCATGTCATCACCCAGGCGCTGGTCCCACTGCTCGCGGGGGATGAACTGATGCCAGGCTTCTTCCAGCTTGAGGGTCGAGCGGCTGGGCGCTTCACGGGGAAACTTCAGGCGCGGGATGCCCATTGGCCAGAGCGCGCTGTTGTTGGCCGCAGCCTGGCCGACAAATACCCGCCGGCCAGTGATGAAGCTCAGCAGAAGGCGTGGACGGCTGGCGTCTTCAACCAGGCGACCGGCTTTTTCCAGGGCCTTGCGCAACGGCACCTCGAACTTGCGGCAGAACGTCGACAGCTCCTTGCCTTCGTTGCTGTCGAGCACTTCCAGCCACAGGCTGCCGAACACAGGCAGGCTGGCCAGGTGCTCGAGCAATACGCTGATGCGATCGCTCTCCGGCAACTCGACGAAACTGCCACGGGCCCACTGCCGCGGGAAGATCAGCTCAGCGAAGCGCAGTTCCCCCATCAGGCGCTCGGCGCCATTGTCCTCGGTGCAGACAAACTCGGCACTGGCGCTCTGCGCTTTGCCTTTGGCATAGCCGGCAACCCCCAGGCGGGCGGCATGTTCGCTGATCTCGGCGCAGACCTCGCCCTCGAAACCGGGCCGGCAATGCATGAACAGGGTACTCATCTCTCACTCCACTACGGCGGGCGCACCACAGGCGCCGGCAGGGCGGCGATGATAAAGGAAGTTCGGAACCTGCGACACGTCCCGCCGGTCCAGAAAAGGGTCAGGCAGGCCAAACCGGTCTAACCTGACCATTCAGCCAGGTCCGTACCGTGCGGATCGAAACAGAGCGGTGACACCGGCAAACACCCAGATTTGCCGGGCACCGGCGCAGAAGGAGTTGGCAATGCCCTCGCTCGATAGCCTGAACACCCTCAAGACCCTCAAGGTCGCCGACCAGACGTACCACTATTACAGCCTTACCGAGGCCGCCCGCCAGTTGGGCGACCTGCAACGCCTGCCCATGTCGCTCAAGGTGCTGCTGGAAAACCTGCTGCGCTGGGAGGACGGCAAGACCGTCACCGGTGACGACCTGCGCGCCATTGCCCAATGGCTGGAGGCGCGCCGCTCCGACCGGGAAATCCAGTACCGCCCTGCCCGGGTGCTGATGCAGGACTTCACCGGCGTACCCGCCGTGGTCGACCTGGCAGCCATGCGCGCCGCCATGGCCAAGGCCGGTGGCGACCCGCAGCGGATCAACCCGCTGTCGCCGGTCGACCTGGTAATCGACCACTCGGTGATGGTCGACCGCTATGGCACGCCCCAGTCGTTCAGCGAGAACGTCGACATCGAAATGCAGCGTAATGGCGAGCGCTATGCCTTCCTGCGTTGGGGCCAGAGCGCCTTCGACAACTTCCGGGTAGTACCGCCGGGCACCGGCATCTGCCACCAGGTCAACCTGGAATACCTTGGCCGCACCGTCTGGACCCGTGAAGAAGACGGCCGCACCTATGCCTTCCCCGACACCCTGGTCGGCACCGATTCGCACACCACCATGATCAACGGCCTGGGAGTGCTGGGCTGGGGTGTTGGCGGCATCGAGGCCGAAGCCGCGATGCTCGGCCAACCCGTGTCGATGCTGATCCCGGAAGTGATCGGCTTCAAATTGACCGGCAAGCTGCGCGAGGGCATCACCGCCACCGACCTGGTGTTGACCGTGACGCAGATGCTGCGCAAGAAAGGGGTGGTGGGCAAGTTCGTCGAATTCTACGGCGATGGGCTGGCCGAGCTGCCCCTGGCCGACCGTGCCACCATCGCCAACATGGCCCCCGAGTATGGCGCCACGTGCGGCTTCTTCCCGGTCGACCAGGTGACCCTTGACTACCTGCGCCTGACCGGGCGCCCCGAGCAGACAGTGCAACTGGTCGAACAGTACTGCAAGGCCCAAGGCCTGTGGCGCCTGCCTGGCCAGGACCCGGTGTTCAGCGATGCCCTGGCCCTCGACATGACCGACGTCGAGGCCAGCCTGGCCGGGCCCAAACGCCCGCAGGACCGGGTCGCCCTGGGCCAGGTCAGCCAGGCGTTTGACCACTTCATCGAACTGCAACCCAAGCCACTGGCCAAGGAAGTCGGCCGCCTGGAAAGCGAAGGCGGCGGCGGTGTGGCGGTGGGCAACGCCGATCAGGCGGGCGAAATCGACTACAGCCATGCAGGCCAGACCCACACCCTGCGCGACGGTGCAGTGGTCATCGCCGCGATCACCTCCTGCACCAACACCTCGAACCCCAGCGTGATGATGGCCGCCGGGCTGGTGGCGAAAAAGGCCCTGGAGAAGGGCCTGCAGCGCAAACCCTGGGTCAAGAGCTCGCTGGCCCCTGGCTCCAAGGTGGTCACCGACTACTTCAAGGCTGCCGGGCTGACGCCGTATCTGGATGAGTTGGGTTTTGACCTGGTGGGTTACGGCTGCACCACCTGCATCGGCAACTCCGGCCCACTGGATGAAGCGATCGAGCAAGCCATCGGCAGCGCCGACCTGACCGTTGCCTCGGTGCTCTCGGGCAACCGCAACTTCGAGGGCCGCGTGCATCCGCTGGTCAAGACCAACTGGCTGGCCTCGCCGCCGCTGGTAGTGGCTTACGCCCTGGCCGGCAGCGTGCGCCTGGACCTGACCCGCGACCCGTTGGGCACTGGCAAGGACGGCCAGCCAGTGTACCTGCGCGACATCTGGCCCAGCCAGCAGGAGATTGCCGCCGCCGTTGCCAAGGTCGACACCGCGATGTTCCACAAGGAGTACGCCGAAGTCTTCGAAGGCGACGCGCAGTGGCAGGCCATCGAGGTGCCGCAAGCGGCCACGTATGTCTGGCAGGAGGCATCGACCTACATTCAGCATCCACCGTTCTTCGACGACATCGGCGGGCCGCCGCCGCAGGTCGAGGACATCGAGGGTGCACGCGTGCTGGCCCTGCTCGGCGACTCGGTCACCACCGACCACATCTCCCCGGCCGGCAACATCAAGGCCGACAGCCCCGCCGGGCGCTACCTGCGCAGCAAGGGTGTGGAACCGCGGGACTTCAACTCCTACGGATCGCGCCGGGGTAACCACGAGGTGATGATGCGCGGCACGTTCGCCAACATCCGTATTCGCAACGAGATGCTTGGGGGTGAGGAAGGGGGCAATACCCTATTCGTGCCAACGGGCGAAAAGCTGTCGATCTACGATGCCGCCATGCAGTACCAGGCCCAGGGTACGCCGCTGGTGGTGATCGCCGGCCAGGAATACGGCACAGGGTCCAGCCGTGACTGGGCCGCCAAGGGCACCAATCTGTTGGGGGTCAAGGCGGTGCTGGCAGAAAGCTTTGAACGCATCCACCGGTCGAACCTGGTGGGCATGGGCGTGCTGCCCCTGCAGTTCAAGGCCGGGCACGATCGCAAGCAACTGGCGCTGACCGGCAGGGAGCGCATCGATGTGCTGGGGTTGAGCGGTGCTCATCTACGGCCAGGCATGAGCCTGACGCTGCGTATCACCCGCGAGGACGGGCAGCAGGAGCAGATCGAGGTGCTGTGCCGCATCGATACCTTGAATGAGGTGGAGTACTTCAAGTCGGGGGGGATTCTGCATTATGTATTGCGCCAGTTGATTGCTGGTTGAGATGCAAGGCTTGGCTGGGGATTTCACAGGCACCGCAAATCCCCAGCCAACGCCACCACCCCCCTCCACCCTCTCTCGGCGGCCTCATTCCGCTATCGGCTACTGGCTCTTGGCCAGCCATTGAGTCATCATCAGACTCACACGTCACCAAACAGCCTTAAAAACGCAAAAATGACGCCATTTTGATCAAACGTGCCTGTTCCCTAGCTCATTCCGAATAATGGCTTATTGCCACAAATCAAGCCCATTAAATATCCATTCAATAAAACCAGCGGCTTGCCGATACCTCACGAAAGCCTTGCGGATTCTTTGCGGATTACCCACCCATGCGTAACAACCAGCCGATTACCCAGAGAGAACGGACTTTCCCTGCCCAGCAGCGGTTGATCTCCACCACCAACGCCAAGGGCGTGATCAGCTACTGCAATGACGCGTTTATCGAAATCAGTGGGTTCACCCGCGAAGAGTTGACCGGCGCGCCGCACAACCTGGTGCGTCACCCGGATGTGCCCGCGGCCGTGTTCGCCCACATGTGGCAAACCCTCAAACAGGGCCAGCCTTGGATGGGCATCGTCAAGAACCGCTGCAAGAACGGTGACCACTACTGGGTCAACGCCTATGTCACGCCGATCTTCGACAATAACCAGGTGGTCGGTTTCGAATCGGTGCGGGTCAAACCCACCGCCGAACAGATCCGCCGAGCCGAAGGCCTCTACCAGCGCCTGAACCAGGGCAAGTCGGCGGTGCCGCGACGTGATCAATGGCTGCCGATTCTGCAGGACTGGCTGCCGTTCATTCTGGTAAGCCAGGTGGGCTTCCTGATTGGCAACTGGCTTGGCCACTCCTGGGGCTTCGGCCTGGCGGCGGCCCTGTCGGTGCCCCTTGGCCTGCTCGGCCTGAGCTGGCAGCAACGTGGCCTCAAGCGCCTGCTGCGCCTGGCGGAACAAACCACGTCCGACCCCCTCATCGCGCAGATGTACACCGATAGCCGCGGCGTTCAGGCCCGCCTGGAAATGGCCATGCTCAGCCAGGATGCACGCATGAAAACCTGCCTGACACGCCTGCAGGACAGTGCAGAACACCTCAGCGAACAGGCGCGGCAATCCGATGCCCTGGCCCACAAGAGCTCTTCGGGGCTGGAGCGCCAGCGGGTGGAAACCGAGCAAGTGGCGGCCGCCGTCAACCAGATGGCTGCCACCACCCAGGAAGTGGCCAACCATGTGCAACGCACTGCCGACGCCACCCAGGAAGCCAATCGCCTGACCAGCCAGGGCCGGCAGATTGCCGGTGAAACCCGTGAGGCCATCGAGCGCCTGTCGGCGGCAGTGGGTGAAACCGGTGCAACGGTGACGCAACTGGCCAAGGACAGCGACGAAATCGGCGGTGTGGTCGATGTGATCAAGGGCATCGCCGACCAGACCAACCTGCTGGCGCTGAACGCCGCCATCGAAGCCGCCCGCGCCGGAGAGATGGGCCGTGGTTTTGCGGTCGTGGCCGACGAGGTACGCCAGTTGGCCCAGCGCACTGCCGAATCCACCGGGCAGATCCACGGCCTGATCGCCAAGCTGCAGCAGACAGCCAGCAACGCCGTACTGACCATGGAAACCGGCCACCGCCAGGCACAGGAAGGGGTCGACCGGGTCATGCAGGCCGATGAAGCGTTGGTCGGTATCAGCGAAGCGGTGGCCAATATCACCGACATGGCGACCCAGATCGCAGCCGCTACCGAAGAGCAGACTGCCGTCGCCGACGAGATCAGCCGCAACATCAGCACCATTGCCGACCTTGCCGACCAGACAGCTGAACAGGCCCAGCATTCGGCGCTGCTCAGCGAGGAACTGACCAGCACTGCCGGTAGCCAGTATTCGCTGGTGGAGCGTTTCAACCGCTAAGACACCGAGCCTTGTGTGATATTGGGGCGGCCTTGGCGGGCCGCTCCTACCAGTCCAATTGCAACCGGCTCTCGAAATACCGCTCCTCACCCGTCAACGGATCTTCGAAACGCAGGCTCTGCGCCAACAGTTTCAAAGGCCGCTGATAATCGTCATCGGTCTGCAGCAGTTCGGGGTAGAACGGATCGTTGCAGATTGCCGCGCCCAATGCCGCCATGTGTACACGCAATTGGTGGGTCTTGCCGGTCACCGGCGACAGACCGTAGCGCCATAACTCGCCACGCGTCTCCAGCACCTGGGCCAAGGTTTCGCTGTTGTCAACGCCCTCCACCTCCTGCATGCGGAAGAACGGCTCGCCATGCACCAGGCGGCTTTTGTGCACCAGCGGGAAGTTGTGCTGGGGCATGGCTGCGGCGATGGCCTGGTAGCGTTTGTCGATCCGCCGCTCGGGGAACAAGCGCTGGTAGGCACTGCGCGTCTGGGGGTTGGCGGAGAACAGCACAAGCCCTGCGGTATGCCGGTCGATGCGGTGCAAAGGCACCAGATGCGGGTTGTCCAGACGCCGAATCAGCCGGCGCAGCAAAGTCTGCTCGACATACTCACCGGTCGGGGTCACCGGCAGAAAGTGCGGTTTGTCGGCAACCACCAAATGCTCGTCCACGTGCAACAGGGTTTCCTGCACAGGGATCGGCCGCTCATTTGGCACTTCCCGGAAGTAGTGCAAGCGCATGCCGCGTTTATAAGCCAGCCCAGCAGAGATTGCCTGCCCCTGCGCATCGAGCACGCGGCCGCGGGCAAAGCGGTCAAGCCACTGCGCCCGTTCGATGGCCTTGAAATGGTCACACAGGCAATCGAGCACCGTCGCCCAGTTGCCGGGGGGCAGGCACACCGTGCTGGCTTGCTGGCGGGCAGGGTCGAAAGGCGTGGTCATGGCAGCGCTCAAAAGGTTGGAGGCCGCGCATTATCCTCCAAGCCTTCCACCTCAACCAGCCTGTAGCGTCGCCTCGCTGCGCGCCTTCAACCAGCGCAGTACTTGCACGGCCTCCCAGCGGTTGGGGTCGTACAGGGCATATAACAAACCCTGGTAACCTACGACGTCCAGCCCACGGTGGTAACCGGCACGCTGGAACAATGCCTCGATCTCGGCAAAACAGGTATTGAAGTGAACCTTGCCGAACGGCGTTCGGTCTTCAGTCACCAGGCCTTCGAGGCGCAGTTCCAGAACGGCGTCGCACACCCGCTCGACGGGCATGTGGTTGACGCTGTACTTGAGTTGCTCGACGTTGAGCATGGCCTTCCCCTCGAACACTGTATTTATATACAGCATACGGACCTCCCCTCCTCCACGTCAATTCGCCAGCGCGTCATTGCAACCCCTGCAGGTAACCGGTGCCTCTGCGAATGGTCAGCACCTGGCCCCGCGGAGTGCCAGTGGTCACGGACAAATGCACCCACCGGTCAAACTCCAGGATCAGTTGATCGAAGGGTACGTCGCTGTCGCTGATTCTGCGTATCACCTCACGCGGGCTGACGTCGATCACCGTGAAGTCGGCTGCCAACCCCAGCACATGCTGGCTTGACGGTGCCCCACCGACACGCTGATTAAGCGCACTGCAGCGGTAGCCGCTACTGATGATGATCGGCATGCCGAGCAGCGCACGTACCTTTTCAAGCACGCCGCACAGGACAGTTAGATTGGCCAGTACCTCAGGTGTAGGGGTGTTGTCAAACCCTTCCCTTGCGGCGATTTTCGAAGCGGTCATTTCATCCAGGGTGAAATGAGGCGTGATGAACATGGTTAGATTCTCGATGACAGTTCAAGGACACCGGCAGCAGTGGCCGGCACCCGATCATCGACTTGTAATCCCAACCATGGCGTGAGGAACGCGTGCCCATTGGGCGATCATTGCGCGAGAAACGCCACCACTTGCTCGGCATCGAACGGCCAATGCAGCTCGCCGCCATTGTCACAGCGACGCAGCACGGGAATGATCAGGCCATAGCGTTCGAACATGGCCTCGTTATCGGCAATGTCGACCAGCTCCACCAACAGGCCATGATCGACGAAAGGCATCAGCACAGCCTCGGCCACTTCGCACAGGTGGCAGCCGAGGGTGCCGAACAATTGGCATTCAGGCAGCATGGGGCAGTTCTCGGTTTGGCTTTGGAAAAGCCTATTCTAGGTCCGTCCCGCCCACTGCGCACCTGGCCTCGCTCAATCCTGGCTGGTCGCACCAATGCGGTGCAGCGACAGGTCCGCGCCCTGAAACTCCTGCTCGTGGCTCAAGCGCAAGCCATGCAGCGCTCGGATCACCCCATAGACGACAAAGCCTCCGAGCAATGCCACCAGCACCCCCATAAGACTGCCCAGCAACTGGCTGGCCAGGCTGACACCGCCCATGCCACCAAGGGCGGCCTGGCCGAACACGCCACAGGCAATGCCACCCCACACACCGCACAGGCCGTGCAACGGCCACACGCCCAGCACGTCGTCGATTTTCCAGCGGTTCTGCGCCGCTGTGAAACTCCAGACAAACAGCACCCCAGCCACCAGGCCGGTGGCCAGCGCGCCAATCGGGTGCATCAGGTCGGAACCGGCACAGATCGCCACCAGCCCGGCCAGCGGCCCATTGTGCAGGAAGCCCGGGTCGTTGCGCCCGGCCAGCAAGGCCGCCAGGGTGCCGCCGACCATGGCCATCAGCGAATTGATCGCCACCAGGCCGCTTACGCCCTGCAAGGTCTGGGCGCTCATCACGTTGAAGCCGAACCAGCCAATGATCAGGATCCACGAACCCAGCGCCAGAAACGGAATGCTCGAAGGTGCAAAAGCCACCAGGCGGCCGTCGCGGTAGCGCCCGCGCCGTGGCCCCAGCAACACCACTGCCGCCAGCGCCAGCCAGCCGCCCATGGCATGCACCACGACAGAGCCGGCAAAGTCATGGAACGGCGCCCCGAAGCGTGCGTGCAGCCAGGCCTGCACACCGAAGTTGCCGTTCCACACCACGCCTTCGAAAAACGGATAGACAAACGCCACGATCAACGCGGTGGCACACAGCTGCGGAACGAAACGCGCACGCTCGGCAATGCCCCCGGAGATGATCGCCGGGATGGCAGCTGCGAACGTGAGCAGGAAGAAGCACTTGACCAGCGCATAGCCATGGTCGACGGCCAGTTGCGCCGCCGGCTGGAAGAAACTCACGCCGTAGGCGATCCAATAGCCGATAAAGAAGTACACCAGCGCCGAAATGGCGAAGTCGCTGAGGATCTTCGACAAGGCATTGACTTGATTCTTGTGCCGTACGGTGCCCACTTCGAGAAAGGCGAAGCCAGCATGCATGGCCAGCACCAGAATGGCGCCCATGAGAATGAACAGGGTATTCGAACCGTGGACCAGGGAGTCCATCGCGCTGTGCATGTGTTCCATGAATAGGCAGACCTGCGGAAAAGGCACCAGGACAGTTCAAGAACCTGCATCCCTGCACCGAATCGGTGCCAGCCCCCTGCCCCGTTTGCTGAATGGGGCGAGGCCTGCATGGTTTATTCTTGGGTTTGTCGAGGATTGGGTTAAGGTTTACGGTAGTTCGTCACGCAGGGCGCCCCGAATCGGCGCAGTGCGCGCCAGCGGCGCCCCGCTACGTGGCAAAGCCTTAGCAAGGCCCATACCAGCCCAGTTACCCGCACAGCCACTTGAACCTTCGGCATGTGCTATCACTCGAACTACCAAGACTCATCAACAGGGAGAGACCCATGGCCAGCAAATCGGCAAAGACTGCTCAAGAGATATTGATGGCTGACTTTCAGGCCTTGGTCCGCGACACCGAGAAGCTGCTCGCCGACACCGCCAACCTGGCAGGCGATCAGGCTGACGAATTGCGTGAACAGATCCATGACCGCCTGACTCAGGCCCGTGAAACCCTGCAACTGACTCAGGAATCGGTGCGCGACCGCGGCCAGGCAGCCCTTGGCACCGCCGAGCAGTACGTGCAGGAAAACCCCTGGCAGGCCATCGGTATTGCGGCGGGCGTGGGGCTGTTGATCGGCCTGCTGGCCAATCGGCGCTGAGGGGTTCCCATGGAGAATGACGCCATCGGCGCCGGTGCTTCGGGCAAACGCCTGGGCGCGGCGATGCTCGGGCTGCTGCACAGCCACATCGAGCTGTTTGGTATCGAGCTGCAGGAGCAGAAGGGCCGCACCTTGAGTCTGCTGTTGTTCGCAGGTTTGGCACTGGTGTTCGCCCTGCTGCTGCTGACGGCGCTGTCCGGGCTGCTGCTGGTGCTGCTGTGGGACAGCTATCGCCTGGCGGGCATCATCGGCCTGTGCGTGTTCTACGGTGTGGCCGCGTTGTATTGCGGTTTGCGTTTGAAGGCTGCAGTGTTCGACGAGTCATCGCCGTTCGGCGCGACCCTCGAGGAACTTGCCAAGGACCGGGAGCGCCTGTTGCCATGAGCCTGCCTGAACTACCCAATACCCGTAACCCTCGCGAACTGCGCAAGGCCCTGTTGCGCCTGCGTCTGGAGATGCACCGCCAGGAAATCCGCCACGAGTCGGGGCAACTGCTTGAGCCACTGCAGCGCATGCGCGGCATGGGCAGTTCGCTGCACGAGGGGCTTGGCATCAAGCATGCGCCGCTGTGGGGGATTGGCGCGGTGGTCGCCTTGGGCTTTCTCACCGGCAAGGGCGTGCGCAGTGGCAACCTGACACGGCTGGTGCGCTTGGGCGGCAGCCTGCTGCCACTGATCCGGCTGTACCTGCAGGGCAGCCGCCGGCACTGACGTTTTCGCATCACCTGAACAGACGCGATCACCCGCCGGTGATCGCGTAAACCTTCAGCTTGCATGGTGACTCACGACACAGGAAGCTATGCCCATCGACCGACAGGAGATCGAGCCTTGGACTGGCATACCTTGCTGACCCGCGAACGCCTGGGCAAAGCCCTGTACAGCCCCGAAGAACTCGGGCGCAGCCCTTTCCACAAGGACCACGACCGCATCATCTTCTCCGGCGCCTTCCGCCGGCTTGGGCGCAAGACTCAAGTACACCCGGTTACCAGCAACGACCATATCCATACGCGCCTGACCCATTCCCTGGAAGTCAGTTGCGTCGGCCGCTCGCTCGGCATGCGGGTGGGCGAAACCCTGCGTGACAGCCTGCCAGACTGGTGCGAACCAAGCGACCTCGGGATGATCGTGCAATCGGCCTGCCTGGCCCACGACATCGGCAACCCGCCGTTCGGCCACTCCGGCGAAGACGCCATCCGCCACTGGTTCCAGCAGGCAGCAGGGCGTGGCTGGCTGGACGACATGAGCGATGACGAGCGCGCCGACTTCCTCAACTTCGAAGGCAATGCCCAAGGCTTTCGCGTACTCACCCAACTGGAGTATCACCAGTTCGACGGCGGCACCCGGCTGACGTACGCCACCCTCGGCACTTACCTCAAGTACCCCTGGAGCGCCCGCCATGCCGATGCCCTGGGTTACAAGAAACACAAGTTCGGCAGCTACCAGAGCGAACTGCCGTTGCTCGAACAGATCGCCCGCAAACTCGGCTTGCCGCAACTGGAAGATCAACGCTGGGCGCGCCACCCGCTGGTCTACCTGATGGAGGCCGCAGATGACATCTGCTATGCGCTGATCGACTTGGAAGATGGCGTGGAGATGGAGCTGCTGGAGTATGCCGAAGTCGAGGCGCTGCTACTCGGCCTGGTGGGCGACGACCTGCCGGAAACCTATCGCCAACTCGGCCCGCGCGACTCGCGACGGCGCAAGCTGGCGATCCTGCGCGGCAAGGCCATCGAACACCTGACCAACGCCGCCGCCCACGCCTTCGTCGAACAGCAACAGGCACTGCTCGCCGGGCATCTGCCCGGCGACCTGGTCGAACATATGCACGGCCCGGCCAAGCACTGCGTGCTGCAAGCCAAGGACATGGCGCGCAACAAGATCTTCCAGGACAAACGCAAGACCCTGCACGAAATCGGCGCCTACACCACGCTCGAGATCCTCTTGAACACCTTCTGCGGCGCGGCCCTCGAACAGCATGGCGGCCGCACCCCCTCGTTCAAGAGCCGGCGTGTACTCGACCTGATCGGCAACAATGCACCGGACCCGCATGGCTCATTGCACAGCGCCTTCCTGCGCATGATCGACTTCATCGCCGGCATGACCGACAGCTATGCCAGTGAAATGGCCCGCGAAATGACGGGGCGCTCCAGCCCGACCTGAGCCCGTCAGGTGCAGCCCGAGCACAGCCTCTGGCTGCACCCTTTCTTGAAGGAAACTTCCTACTTGTGTAGGTGCCGATTAAACACCACGAATAACAGTCAATGAAAAGTTACCAAACAAGGTTTGACATCAAGCTCCACAGGCCAAATTCGTAGCCCGATTTGTTTTATCCTGTAAGCCATTTCCCATATACAGCGAATAGCCCTTCCTCACATGCCCGACGACTTCCAACTGGGATAAGGTGCCACCCGTCACCCTCACTCGCCCGCAGGGAAGTTGAACATGCACTCCGTATTTATTGTCGACGACCATCCCGTTATCCGCCTGGCCGTTCGTATGTTGCTGGAAAATCAGAACTACAAGATCGTCGGCGAATCGGACAATGGCGTTGACGCCATGCAGATGATTCGAGAAACCGCCCCTGACCTGGTCATCCTCGACATCAGCATCCCCAAGCTAGACGGCCTAGAGGTGCTTTCCCGCTTCCAGGCCATGTCCCTGCCGTTGAAGGTTCTGGTGCTGACCGCCCAATCCCCGGCGTTGTTCGCCGTACGCTGCATGCACTCGGGCGCTGCGGGCTATGTGTGCAAGCAGGAAGACCTCAGCGAACTGCTCAGCGCGATCAAGGCAGTACTTGCCGGTTACAACTATTTCCCCAGCCAGGCAATCAAACACAATCAAACGGTAGATGCCGACCTGCAACTCTTCCGCCAGGTCAATGACCGTGAACTCATGGTCCTGCAATTATTTGCCCAAGGGCGAAGCAACAAGGAAATCGCCAAAGGCATGTTCCTCAGCAACAAGACGGTGAGTACCTACAAGAAGCGCCTGATGCACAAACTCCAGGTCGAGACCTTGGTGGACCTGATCGAAATGGCCAAACGCAACGCACTGGTCTGAGGGTTTTCATGGCGCGCCATATCGCCCGGCTGTTACTCGCCCTGGCACTGGTCAGCGGCGCAATACACGCCAACCACCACGGAGTTACCGCGTATGCCCTGCTGGCACGCTCATCGGTAATGCCAGCACAGCCTTCTCTTACGGCCCCGCAACGCCAATGGCTCGAAAGCCGACACGAACTGGTGCTGGGGACCTCTGCGCCCGACTATCCGCCCTTCGACATCACCAGTGGCGGCCGCGACTATCAAGGCCTCACCGCCGAGTATGCAAACCTGATCAGCCTCGCCCTGCAGCTGCCTGTACGCGTGCTGCGCTTCAACAGCCGACAGGCAGCGGTAGAGGCACTCAAACGCGGCGATATCGACCTGCTCGGCAGTGCCAACGGCTATGAAGCGACAACGGACGGTCTGGCACTGTCGCACCCCTATGCCATTGACCAGCCGGTGCTGGTCACCCGTGAGGACGAACGCCGCCCTTTGGACCTGGGCCTGGAGAACATGCGGCTGGGCATGCTCTACCACTACCTGCCGAGGCAGGAGATAGGCAGTGCCTACCCCAAGGCCCAGGTGCTGGCCTTCGGCTCGTCTTCCCAGGCCTTGAATGCCGTTGCATTTGGCCAGGCCGACGTGTTCATCGGCGACACCATCTCCACCCATTACCAGCTCAATCGCGGCCACCTGCCCGGCCTGCGCATCGCCAATTTCAGCAAGCACGAAGCGATCGGCTTCAGCTTTGCCATGCGCAAGGCGGATGCGTTGCTGCTGGAACTGGTCAACGCCATTCTCGACAATCAGCCTGCAGCCGTGCGCGCCAGTATCTTCAAGCGCTGGAGTGCCGGCAGCGACCTGCTCCTGACTGACCGCAAGCTGCAACTGACAGAGGCTGAGGAATTCTGGTTGCAACACCACCCGGTCATGCGCGTGGCCATCGACGATACTGCGGCGCCCTTGTCCTTCTTCGATGGTTCGGGATATTTCAGGGGCATCACCGCCGACCTGCTGGAGCTCATCCGCCTGCGCACCGGCCTGCGTTTCGAGGTGCAGCGCGCCAGCGGCATTGCCGACATGATCGCCCGCCTCAAGGACGGCCGGGTGGATGTGATTGCGGCGCTCACTACCGACGGTGAGGCCGAGCAGACCCTGCAAATCAGCCGCCCTTACCTTGAAAGTGTCTATGTATTGGTCAGCCGAGCGAGCAATGGGCAATACACCTCTCTGGAACAACTGAAGGACCGACGCATCGCGATTACCCGCTACAGCGCGATGGATGACCTTTCCACGCGCTATCCGCACATTGGCTGGATCGAGACCGAGAGCTCCTTCTATTCCACGGCGCTGCTCAAAAGCGGTGCTGTAGATGCCGTGATCACCACCTTGATAGACGCCAACCATGCGGTGGCCACCCACCCCGACCTGGTCATACGCGCCACCGTCGGCAGCGAGCCGGCCAGCTACGCCATGGCAGCCGCCAGCCATTCACAGACGCTGGTATCGATCCTCGACAAAGCGTTGTTGAGCATTCCGCCGGAAGAGCTGGGGGTGATCAACAACCGCTGGCGTGGTTACGGCCTGCATGACGACAGCACCTGGCAGAGCTTTCGCCGGCTCGCCTGGCAAGTGCTGCTGGGTACCGGGCTGTTGCTGCTGCTGGCACTGATCTGGAATGCCCGCCTGCGCCTGCAGATCAAGCAGCGTCAAAGCGCCGAGCGGGCGTTGAACGACCAGCTGGCATTCATGCGTGCGCTGCTCAACGGCACACCGCACCCCATGTACGTGCGTGATCGCGAAGGTTGCCTGCAAAGTTGCAACGACAGCTACCTGGAAGCCGTTCAGGCCTGCAGCGAAGAGGTCATGGGCAAGCGCCTGGAGCAAAGCCTGTTCGCTGACTGCGAACATACTCACCAGATCCAGGCCGATTACCTGAAGGTCATGGCCGCCGGGACCCCACTGATCATCGATCGGCCGCTGCGGGTCAAAGGCCGCGAAATGACCATCTACCACTGGATCCTGCCATACCGCGACTCACTGGGCGAAGTACAAGGCATCATCGGCGGCTGGATCGATATCAGCGAACGGCGCCAGCTGGTTCAGGAACTGCGCCAGGCCAAGCAGCAAGCCGAAGATGCCAACCGCGCCAAAAGCACGTTCCTGGCCACCATCAGCCATGAAATCCGAACGCCGATGAACGCCGTCATCGGCATGCTCGAACTTGCCGTCAAACGTGCCGACCAGGGTCGGGTGGACCGTTCAGCCCTGGAACTGGCCCACCATTCGGCCAAGGACCTGCTGGGGCTGATCGGCGATATCCTCGATATCGTGCGCATCGAATCCGGGCATCTGTCACTCACTCCGGAGCCGGTCGACCTGGCCGCACTGGTCGAGTCGGTGGGCCGTATCTTCGATGGCCAGGCGCGGCAGAAGGGCCTGGCCCTGGAGGTGATGATCGAACCGGCGGCCCGCTGCCATGCATTGCTCGACCCGCTGCGCTTCAAGCAGGTGCTGTCCAACCTGGTCAGCAACGCCATCAAGTTCACCGAGCATGGCCAGGTACGCATCTGCGTTTGCCTGCAGGAAGCAGAAGCCTCCTCTTACCCGACTCTAGAGCTGGAAGTACGTGACAGCGGCATCGGCATTCACGCCGATGACTTGCAACGCCTGTTCAACCCATTCATCCAGGCCAACCCGCACAGCCAGGGTGCCCGCGCAGGCACTGGCCTTGGCCTCGCGATCTGCCGGAGCCTGTGCGAAATGATGGGAGGCACGCTGACCATCAAGAGCCTCGAAGATGTCGGCACCCAGGTTCGCTTGAAAATGCCGTTGCAAGTTGTCAGCGCCGACGCTGTCGAGAGGCCGGTGATCGAACCTGTCGACGTACCCGATCCACGCCTGAACGTGCTGGTGATCGACGACCATCCCGCCAACCTGCAGTTGATGGCGCAGCAGCTGGGTTACCTGGGCCTGGGCCACACCTGCGCCAGGGATGGCCGTGAAGGCTTGGGCCTGTGGCGCGCAGGCGCCTTCGATGTGTTGGTGCTCGACTGCAACATGCCGCACATGAACGGCTACCAGTTGGCCAGTACCGTACGTGCCGAAGAACGGCAATACGGGCGATCGCGCTGCACCATCCTCGGCTATACCGCCAACGCCCAGCCCGAGGTCATGCGCAAGTGCCTGGATGCCGGCATGGATGACTGCCTGCTCAAACCCATCAGCCTGACCACCCTGAGCCAGCGCCTGGCCGGCATCAGCCCACGGGGCCGACAGCCATGGCGGCGCAAACTGTTCGACCTGGAGGGCCTGGGCACGATCGTCGGCCAAGCCCCGAACGACCGCCAGCGCTTTCTGGCCGCCCTGCACGAGAGCCTGCAAACGGACCTGGTGATTCTGATGAGCCTGCCCGCACAAGACGCCGACGCCGTTGCCGACCAGGCGCACAAGATCCTCAGCGCCGCCCGCATGCTGGAGGCGCCCGAGCTGATGGCGGCGTGCGAAGCGCTGCAGAACACCACGTTGCCGACACCGCAACTGCGCCTACGGCGCCAGGCACTGGCCCGGCACATGCGCCGGGTGGAGAAGGCGTTGGCCGCTGACATCAAGGCTACCGGCGGGCTTGAATGAGCAAGGCAGCCACACGCCGAAGCTGGTAGACTGCGCGGCGATATTACCTAAGAGGATTGTTTCATGGCCACTAACCGCTCCCGCCGCCTGCGCAAAAAGCTGTGTGTCGACGAGTTTCAGGAATTGGGCTTCGAGCTGAACCTGGACTTCAAGGAAGACCTGGATGATCAGGCGATCGACGCATTCCTCGATGCCTTCCTGGAAGAAGCCATGGACGCCAACGGCCTCGACTACGTAGGCGGTGACGATTTCGGTCTGGTGTGCTCGGCCAAACGCGGTTCGGTCACCGAAGAGCAGCGTGCTGCCGTCGAAGCCTGGCTCAAGGGCCGCAGCGAACTGACCAAGATCGAAGTCAGCCCGCTGCTCGACGCATGGTATCCGGGCAACGCGATCAACGCGGCCGAGTGATACCTGCGCTACCCAGCGGCTTGCACGCTGAAAAGGCCACCCTTCGGGGTGGCCTTTTTTGTTGGCGTCGCTTTTGTGTCGAACGTGGCCCATCGTGGCTAAGCTTGGGGCATAATGCGCGTTCTATTTCGTCCTGGGGCCATCATCTCTTACAGCCCCAATGTCCTTCTCCCTCGCCGCAGGGTATTTACTGAATATGATCAAAACGCTCCGTCCCCTCGTTCTCGCCGGCCTGCTCCTGCCCTTCGCCCTGCCCAGCCAGGCCGCCGCCGTCAATACCAGCCTGCCACCCAAGGTGCAGCAGGCGCTTAAAGCCAACAAGCTGCAAGACACTGCGCTGTCTTTGGTGATGCTGCCGCTGGATGGGCCAGGCGCCGCGACCGTGTTCAACGCCGATGTCTCGGTGAACCCGGCCTCGACCATGAAGCTGGTCACCACCTACGCAGCGCTTGAACTGCTCGGCCCTACATTCCAGTGGAAGACCGAATTCTACACCGACGGCACCTTGAGCAACGGTGTGCTCAACGGCAACCTGTACCTCAAAGGTGGCGGCGACCCGAAGCTGAACATGGAAAAACTGTGGCTGCTGATGCGTGACCTACGGGCCAACGGCGTGCGCACCATCAGCGGTGACCTGGTACTGGACCGCAGCCACTTCGTGCAGCCCAACCTGCCGCAGTTCAACGATGATGGCGGCGACGTCAACAAGCCGTTCCTGGTCAAGCCTGACTCGTTGCTGGTCAACCTCAAGGCACTGCGCTTTGTCGCCCGCAACGATGGTGGCAAGGTGACCATCGCCGTCGAACCGCCGATTGCCAACATCCGCATCGATAACCAGGTCAAGCCCGTGGCGTCCAAGCAGTGCAAGGGTGACGTGCGCTACAACCCTGTGCCCCAGGCCGATGGCGTCAGCGTGGTGGTCAGCGGCCAACTCGGCGATGGCTGCAACTCGCAGACCTACCTGTCGCTGCTCGATCACCCGACCTACGCCGCCGGCGCCGTGCGGGCGATCTGGAACGAGCTCGGTGGCAGCATCCAGGGCCGCGATCGCATCGAGAACGTGCCCAAGAGCGCACGCCTGCTGGCACGGGCCTTCTCGCCCGACCTGGTGGAAGTGATCCGCGACATCAACAAGTACAGCAACAACACCATGGCCCAGCAGCTGTTCCTCAGCCTGGGTGCACAGTTCCGTACCGATGCCGATGGCGATGATGCCCGTGCGGCGCAACGCGTCGTTCGCCAGTGGTTGGCGAAAAAAGGCATTACTGCACCTCACCTGGTGATGGAGAACGGCTCCGGCCTGTCGCGCGCCGAACGCGTCAGTACCCGCGAGATGGCCGCGCTGCTGCAGGCTGCCTGGAAGAGCCCCTACTCGGCCGAGTTCATCAGCTCCATGCCGCTGGTGGGCATGGACGGCACCATGCGCAAGCGCCTGAAACGCACGGCCATGACCGGTGAGGGGCACATCAAGACCGGCACCCTGAATACCGTGCGGGCCATCGCGGGCTTCAGCCGCGACAGCAACGGGCATACCTGGGCGGTCGCGGCCATTCTCAATGACCCGAAGCCGTGGGGCGCATCGCAGGTGCTTGACCAGGTGCTGCTGGACCTCTATCGCCAGCCGAAACTGGGCACCAGTACTGCGGCCAACTGACCAAGTCTCGGCCTAAACACCGGTGGGGGCCGCAGGAACGGCCCCCCGCGTCTGCCGGCCACCGAGCCCGTGCAGGGCTCAGGTCAATTCCCCTTCCACCCGGTCCCGCCCCGCTTGCTTGGCGGCATACACCCCGGCATCCGCGCGCCACAGCAAGGCATCGGCGCCCTCGCCTGGCCGCCAACCCGCCACACCGAAGCTCGCGGTCACCTCGCCTACCCCTTCGATCGGTACGTTGCGCACACCCTGCCACAGCTCTATCGCCAGTAGCCGCGCCTGCTCGGCATCGCTACCCGGGCACAGCACCATGAACTCCTCCCCGCCCAGCCGGCAGAACACGTCGGTTCGTCGCAAACGCAAGGCGATGCGCTGGCACAGGCTGCGCAGCACCAGGTCACCCACCGCGTGGCCGAACTGGTCGTTGATGCGCTTGAAGTGATCGATATCGAGCATGATCACCGCCAACGCCAAGCCATCACGCTGAGCGCGATCCAGCTCGACCTTGAGCCGCTCCTGGAAATAGCGCCGGTTATGAATACCGGTCAGCGCGTCGGTCACCGACAGCGCACGCAACTCCTCCTCCACCCCCTTGAGGTCGGAGATGTCGGTCAGGTAGCCATGCCAAAGGGTACACCCCGCATCGCCGACCTCTGGTGTCGCTTCGCCGCGCACCCAGCGCAAGCCCGCACGCGGCAGGCAGACCCGGTACTCCTCGCGCCACGGCGTGAGGTGGTCGGCCGAGTAGCGCACCGACCGGCGTACGCGGTCCAGGTCATCGGGGTGGATACGCTCGAACACCAGCGTGGCGTCCTCGTGCAGCTGCTGCAGGTCGACCTCGTAGATGTCGTACAGGCCTTTGCTGGCATACGGGAAGCACGAGCTGCCATCGGCATCCAGGCGGTACTGATAGATGCCGCCGGGTACCTCGGCACTGAGTTTTTCCAGCAGCCGGTCACGCGCCGCCAGCGCCTCATGCACCCGGCGTCGTTCCGTGACATCGATGCAGATCGCCAGGTAGCCGACCCATAGGCCTTGTTCATCGAGCATGGCCGTGACCAGCATGTTGGCCAGCAGATGGCTGTTATCGGCGCGCAGCAAGGTCCACTCGCCAGGCTCGGCACCGCTTTCCTGCACCGTTTCGGCAAACATCGCCAGGCCACCGGCAATACACCGCCCGTAGCGCTGGCTCAAGGCATGGGCGCGCTGGCTGAGTTCTTCAGGCAGCACCAGGTCCTCCAGGCGCAGTTGGCCGATCGCCTCGCTGGCCGTATAGCCAAGCATGCGCTCGGCTCCGGCATTGAAGGTGCTGACCACCCCCTTGAGGTTGGTAGCGATGATCGCCACCTGGGTCGCGGCATCCAGCACGCTGCGCAACTGGTTGTGAGTGCCGCGCAGGGATTGCTCGCTGACTCGAAGCTCTGCAGTGCGCTGCTCGACCAGGGTCAAGGCGCGCTGGCGCTGGCTGAACAGGCTGTAGAGCAAGGCACTGAGCAGTAAGCTCAACAGCCCGCCCAATAGCCCGACCGTCAGCGCAGCCGATGAACGGTTGGCCTTCAGAAACGCCACACTCGGCCGCACAAGCATCTGGAATGGGTGGTCAGCCAGGTGCAGCAACTGGCTGCTCGCCAACGCCAGGGGTGCTGCCTCGTTCTGGGAGTCGAACACCACTTCAGGCCCTTGCAGCCCGGAAGGGTCTTCGATGCGCACGACCAGATTGTCATCAGCCAGGGCCGGCAACCCATCGCTGATGAGCTCGCGCAGGTTGAGCAACGCCATCACATACCCCGCCGCCGCGCCATGCGGCGCTGCGTCGGAGAACACCGGCGCCACCATCAGCAGGCCACCTGCCTGTGCTGCCGGCCGCCCAGCCTCGGCATCCATGATCTGCAGGGGCTCGGACACCGCCATGCTGCCAGGCTCCAGCGCACGCGCCAGGGTTGCCTGGCGCGCGCCCTGGCCAGCAAGGTCGAGCCCGTAAGGGAGTGCCGGCTGATCAGCTGACTGGGTGTAGAGCACCGGAAAGTAGTGGTCACGCAGTGGCGCCGGCTGCCAGTTGCCCTGCGCATCCTGATCGCGGATCACATAACCCTGGCCCAGCCAGGCCGCGGTGCGCTGTTCGAAATCGGCACGCTGCGCCGCCTCTACGCGCGGCGCCCAGGCGTAAGCCAAAGTGCGCTGCAGCAAGGGCCGTGCGTAACCATCGAATTCGCGGGGGGTGATTTCATTGGAGAAGCTGAAAAACCGCCGCAGCCCGTCCAGGCGCTGCTGCTGATCATCAAAACGCTCGGCGATGCGGCTGTAGCGCTCGCTGGCCAGCAACTCGAAGCGCTGGCGCAGTTGCTGCTTGTAAAAGGTGTGCGCGGCAAGCGCCAGGGTGGCCGACAGCAGGCCGCCAGCCACCAAGGCCACCAGCGCCACGGCCCAGGCGGACACCCCTTCGCTGCACAGGCCAAGAAACCTCGCACGTACGCCAAACTTGGACATAAACCCATCTCGTCACATCAGCGTCCTGCGGATTATCTTGCCCTGCCGTCAGTTATAGCTATTGGCCATTAGCGGCGCAATGCACCTCGTCGCTTCAGCGCAATTGCAGGCGCCACGCGCGGTGGATACGGTTGTTGCGGGCGAAGTCCGGGTCCAGCGTCTGGGCGGTGATCTCCTCTACCGCGTAACGCGCCATCAGGTGCTCATCAAGCTGGAACTTGCGGAAGTTGTTGGAGAAGTACAGCACGCCACCTGGCTCCAGCCGCGCCATCGCCAGGTCCAGCAGTTGCACATGGTCACGCTGTACGTCGAACACACCTTCCATGCGCTTGGAGTTGGAGAAGGTCGGCGGGTCGATGAAGATCAGGTCATAGGTGTCGCGGTTGGCTTCCAGCCAGGCCATCACATCGCCCTGCTCCAGGCGGTTGCGCTCGGAGAAACCATTGAGCGACAGGTTGCGCCGCGCCCAGTCCAGGTAGGTTTTCGACAAGTCGACGCTGGTGGTGCTGCGCGCGCCGCCCTTGGCCGCATGCACGGTTGCCGTGGCGGTGTAGCAGAACAGGTTGAGGAAGCGCTTGCCGGCAGCCTCGCGCTGGATGCGCATGCGCATCGGGCGATGGTCGAGGAACAGGCCGGTATCCAAGTAGTCGGTGAGGTTGACCAGCAGCTTGACGCCGCCTTCGTTGACTTCCTGGAAGCGCCCTTCGGTGGCCTGGCGCTCGTACTGGCGGGTGCCGCTCTGGCGCTCGCGGCGCTTGAGCACCACACGCTGGGGCGAGATACCCAGTGCCTGCGGAATCGCGGCCAGGGCATCGAGCAGACGCGCCTGGGCCTTCTCTGGGTCGATCGTGCGGGGTGCCGCGTATTCCTGCACGTGCACCCAGTCGTGGTAGAGGTCTACTGCCAGGGCGTACTCGGGCATGTCGGCATCGTACAGGCGGTAGCAGTCGACCTGCTCGCGACGGGCCCACTTGCCCAATTGCTTGAGGTTTTTTTGCAGACGATTGGCGAACATCTGCGCACCTTCCGACAGGCGCGCTGGCTCGCTTGCCTGTGGCTCCTGGCGCCGGGCCTCGCCGTTTTCAGCCTGAGGGTCGCGACGCTCGCCGGTGACGAACTGGTCAGGCTGCACCTTGAACAACAGCAGCTTGCACGGCAGCGCACCGTTCCAGAATGCGTATTGCTTGTGGCTACGGATGCCCATGCGCTTGCCCAGCTCCGGCGCCCCGGTGAACACCGCCGCTTCCCAGCCCATGCAGGCCTGGCGCAAACGTTCGCCCAGGTTCTGATAGAGATACAACAGGCTGGCTTCGTCGCCCAGGCGCTCGCCGTAAGGCGGGTTGCTGATGACCAGGCCTTTCTGGTTCTGGTCTGGCCGCGGCTCGAAGGTGCTGACCTCGCCCTGGTAGATCTTTACCCAGTCGCTCAGGCCGGCACGTTCGACGTTGTTGCGCCCAGGCTGGATCAGCCGCGGGTCGGCCTCGTAGCCACGGATCCACAGCGGTGGCTTGGCCAGGCCGGCCTGCGCGCGCGCTTGCGCCTCGTCATGGACCTTGCGCCACAGTGCCGGCACATGGCCAAGCCAGGCGCTGAAGCCCCAACGCTCGCGCTTGAGGTTAGGTGCCATATCGGCGGCAATCATTGCGGCTTCGACCAGGAAGGTACCCACACCGCACATCGGGTCAGCCAGGGCGCCACCTTCGGCAGCGATGCGCGGCCAACCGGCGCGGATCAGCACAGCCGCCGCCAGGTTTTCCTTGAGCGGCGCGGCGCCTTGCTGCAAGCGGTATCCGCGCTGGTGCAGGCTGTGGCCGGACAGGTCGAGCGAGAGAATCGCCTCGCCGCGGTCCAGGCGCAGGTGCACACGCACATCGGGGTCGATCTTTTCCACCGACGGGCGCAGGCCTTCACGGTTGCGCAGCTTGTCGACGATGGCGTCCTTGACCTTGAGCGCACCGAAATGGGTGTTGTCGATGCCCGAGCCATGGCCACTGAATTCCACCGCAAGCGTACCGTCGGCGGCCAGGTGGTCAGCCCAGTCAACCGCGTTGACGCCATCGTAGAGGTCGTCGGCGTTCTTCATGTTGAAGCGCTTGAGCACCAGCAACACCCGGTTGGCCAGGCGCGACCAGACGCACAGGCGGTAGGCGGTTTCCATGTCGGCGGCGCCGCGAATGGCCGAGGTGTGCTCGCGCACCTCATCGAGGCCGAGGCCCTTGGCCTCTTCGGCGAGCAGGCCTTCCAGGCCTTTGGGGCAGGTGAGATAGAGTTCGAAACGGTCCGACATGAGGATTCCAGAGCCTTTGGCTATTTGACTGACGAGGCGACGCATCGCCCCGCGATGTTTGCCCGAACACCCTTCCAGCAGGCATCCGAGTGGCCCTCCCCTGCACAACTGCGCAGCAGAACGACCGGGCCGCCTGACCGATCAGCACTTCGCCAGGGGCAAAGACAGCTTAGATCATCAGGCAGTTTGAAAAATTCGAGCGATTCAGGGACCGATGTGACCCTTCGTCGCATTTCAAAATAATTCTGTCATGGCCCAGCAACGCTGGCGAAATGACGTCAATGATCGGCAAACCCCGATCATAGCGGGCTCAACGGCAAATAAGGTTGAGTCGCATTTATTTACTTATCACTTCACCCTTGGAAAGGTTACGTGCTTATGACAAATCGATCATTCACACCGTGACTCGCATTCGTTAGAACTGGTCTTAGGCCGCTTCGCAACGAGGCGGCACCTTCAGCTCGCCACGCCGGCAGCGAGCGCAAACCGGCAGAAAGACTCTGCCCGGCCTCGGAGAGGCCGACGGGACATTACAGTCAACAAGTGAGGGCAACACCCTATGAGAAGACTTAAGCGTGATCCGTTGGAAAGAGCATATTCACGTGGCTACCAATACGGGGTCACCGGCAAATCCCGCGAACTTTGCCCGTTCAATCTTCCTTCTGTTCGCCAAGCCTGGATCAACGGCTGGCGTGAAGGTCGCGGTGATAACTGGGACGGCATGACTGGCACCGCTGGCATCCATAGACTCAACGAAAATCACGCCGTTGGCTGATCGAGGACACTGAATTCGATTTACCATGCACGCCCCATCCGGGCGGCGGGCGAAGGCCCAGGGGCCCCTTGATGGGGCCCTTTTTATGGCCGGTTAAAAACCTGAAGGTTGTCGTGGCATCGCGGCGATAGCATCCACTGCCTCGCGGATCAGCGCAGGGCCTTTATAGATGAAGCCCGAGTAGATCTGCACCAGGCTGGCCCCGGCGGCGATTTTCTCGGCGGCGTGACGCCCCTCGGTGATGCCACCCGCAGCAATGATCGGCAGCTTGCCGCCCAGCTCACCTGCCAGCACCTTCACCGTGTGAGTACTCTTCGCCAGTACCGGAGCACCCGACAAACCACCGGCTTCGCCCCCATAAGGCAAGCTTTCGACGCCTTCACGGCTCAGCGTGGTGTTGGTGGCGATCACCGCGTCCATGCCCGATTCCATCAACGCAGCAGCCACCAGTGCGGTTTCTTCATCACTCATGTCCGGGGCGATCTTGATCGCCAACGGCACGCGCTTGCCCTGCGTAACCGCCAACTGCTCGCGGCGCTCGGCCAAGGCATCGAGCAACTGCTTCAGCGAGTCGCCAAACTGCAGGCTGCGCAGCCCCGGCGTGTTCGGCGAACTGACGTTGACGGTGATGTAGGTGGCGTCGGCATAGACCTTGTCCAGGCAGATCAGGTAGTCATCGACCGCACGCTCGACCGGGGTGTCGAAGTTCTTGCCGATGTTGATGCCCAGCACGCCGTTGTAACGCGAAGCTCGCACGCGCTTGAGCAGGTGATCGACGCCCAGGTTGTTGAAACCCATGCGGTTGATGATCGCCGTGGCTTCCGGCAGGCGGAAAATCCGCGGCTTCGGATTGCCCGGCTGCGGGCGCGGTGTGACGGTACCGATCTCGACGAAGCCGAAGCCCAGCTGAGCAAAGCCATCGATGGCCGCGCCGTTCTTGTCCAGGCCAGCGGCAAGGCCCACCGGGTTGGCGAAGTTCAAGCCCATGACCGACACCGGCAAAGCCGCCGGCTGCTTGCACAGCATGCCATTGAGGCCAAGACGGCCACCGGCACCGATCAGGTCCAGGGACAGGTCGTGGGAGGTTTCCGGGGAAAGCTTGAACAGCAGCTGGCGGGCCAGGGTATACATGGGCGGGCAAGGCTCGGGGTGAATGAGGGGGCGATTATAGCCAGCGCACGGCTGGCATGACAGTAAATCCTCGGCCGCTTGGCACATGCGTTGCTTCGCACACCGCACTGCCTTTTCAGTACGGGCGAGGAACCTTGTGAACACAGCACCCCGAGCAACGCCCCTGGCCTGGGTCAACGGCAGCGACGCGCCGGAAAAACCCAGCCTGAACATTGGCTTCATGGCCCTGACCGATTGCGCCTCGGTGGTGGTCGCCGCCACCCAGGGTTTTGCCCAGCAGCACGGCCTGGCCCTCAACCTCAAGCGCCAGGGTTCCTGGGCGGGGCTGCGCGACAAACTGGTCAGCGGCGAACTGGATGCCGCGCACTGCCTGTACGGCCTGGCCTATGCCGTGCACCTGGGCATCGGTGGTGTGCCAGCCAGTGACATGGCCGTGCTCATGGGGCTGAACCAGAATGCCCAGGCCATCAACCTTTCCCCTGCCCTGCAACGCAAGGGTGTGACCAGCCCTGAGGCATTGGCGCGCCTGGTGCACCAGCATGGCGCACGCCTGACCTTTGCCCAGACCTTCCCCACGGGCACCCACGCCATGTGGTTGTACTACTGGCTGGCGAGCCAAGGCATCCACCCGCTGCGCGATGTCGACAGCGTGGTGGTACCGCCGGCACAGATGGCCGCGCATATCCAGGCAGGCCGCATCGACGGTTTCTGTGTCGGCGAGCCCTGGTCAGCCGATGCCGTCGGCAAGGGCCAGGGTTTTACCTTGGCAACCAGCCAGTCGATCTGGCCGGACCACCCGGAGAAGGTCCTCGCGTGCGCCCGCACCTTCGCCGAGCAGTCCCCCAACAGTGCCCGCGCCTTGATCAAGGCGATCCTCGCGGCCAGCCGCTTCATCGAGCAAAGCCCTGAGAACCGCCGCAGCACCGCACAGCTACTCAGCGCCAATGCCTACCTGGACACCCCGGTGGGCAACATTGAGCCACGCCTGCTTGGCGACTACCAGGACGGGTTGGGCAACCAGTGGCAAGACCCCCACGCCCTGCGCCTGTTCGACCAGGGCCAAGCCAACCTGCCGTACCTGTCCGACGGCATGTGGTTCATGACCCAGTTCCGCCGCTGGGGCCTGCTGCGCGACGACCCCGACTACCTCGGCGTGGCCAGCCAGGTCCAGCAACTGGGGCTCTATCGCGAAGCCGCAGACACCCTCGGCATCCCTTGCCACGGCCTGCCGATGCGCAGCAGCCTGCTGATCGACGGTACACGTTGGGACGGCAGCGACCCCTACGGCTATGCCCGCAGCTTCCGCTTGCATGCCCTGGGCGACACACCCGAAGCCTGCGCTGGCCTGTGAGGGGGATGAACATGCTGCGTATCCTGCTGATCGACGACACTCAAAACAAGCTGGGCAGGCTCAAGGCGGCCCTGAGCGAGGCCGGTTTCGACGTCATCGAAGCCCCGGGCCTGACCATCGACCTGCCCGCCTGCGTCGAAACGGTGCACCCGGACGTCGTGTTGATCGATACCGACTCACCGGATCGCGACGTGATGGAACAAGTGGTGCTGGTCAGCCGCGACCGCCCAAGGCCCATCGTGCTGTTCACCGACGAGCATGACCCGGGCGTGATGCGCCAGGCTATCCAGGCGGGGGTCAGCGCCTACATCGTCGAGGGCATCCACGCTGCGCGGCTGCAGCCAATCCTGGATGTGGCCATGGCCCGCTTCGAGAGCGACCAGGCGCTCAAGGCGCAGTTGGTGGCGCGCGACCTGCAGTTGGCCGAGCGCAAGCGCATCGAACAGGCCAAAGGCTTGCTGATGAAGATGAAGGACTGCAACGAAGAGCAGGCCTACACCCTGATGCGCCGCCAGGCCATGAGCCGGCAACAAAAGCTGATCCAGGTGGCCGAGCAGATCATCGCCATGCACGAAATGTTGGGCTGAACCCCGAAGGAGCGAGTTGGCCCAGCTCTTGCTGAAGAAACCACACCGGTAGCCAACGGCGGTTGCCCCACTTGATCCCGACAAAGACGTCGCTCACCCCTCCACAGCCGTGGGCCGGGTAGCGGCGTCTTTTTCGTTCCGTTGTTTTGCCGAGTGAGGTGTTCAATGAGTACCAGCTTCTGGAAATCCGGGCATGTGCCCACGCTGTTCGCTGCGTTCCTGTATTTCGACCTGAGCTTCATGGTCTGGTACCTGCTCGGCCCGCTGGCGGTGCAAATTGCCGCCGACTTGCAGCTGAGTGCACAGCAACGTGGCCTGATGGTGGCCACACCCATTCTGGCCGGTGCGATATTGCGCTTCGCCATGGGCCTGCTGGTCGATCGCCTGTCGCCCAAGACCGCCGGCCTGATCGGCCAGGTCGTGGTCATCATTGCCCTGGCCGGCGCCTGGTACCTGGGCGTGCACAGCTACGAGCACGCCCTGCTGCTGGGCGTCTTCCTGGGTTTTGCCGGGGCCTCGTTCGCCGTTTCGCTGCCACTGGCCTCGCAGTGGTACCCGCCTCAGCACCAGGGCAAGGCCATGGGGATCGCCGGTGCCGGCAACTCGGGCACGGTGTTCGCGGCGTTGCTGGCGCCCGCCCTGGCCGCAGGCTTTGGCTGGAACAACGTGTTCGGCTTCGCCCTGATCCCGCTGTCGCTGACCCTGGTGGTATTTGCCCTGCTGGCGCGCAACGCACCTGAGCGGCCCAAGCGCAAGGCCATGGCCGACTACCTCAAGGCCCTCGGTGACCGCGACAGCTGGTGGTTCATGTTCTTCTACAGCGTCACCTTCGGCGGCTTCATCGGCCTGGCTAGCGCCCTGCCCGGCTACTTCAGTGACCAATATGGCCTGAGCCCGGTCACCGCCGGCTACTACACGGCTGCCTGCGTCTTTGCCGGCAGCCTGATGCGCCCACTCGGCGGCGCCCTGGCCGATCGCTTCGGTGGCATCCGCACCTTGCTGGGCATGTACAGCGTGGCCGCCATCTGCATCGCCGCAGTCGGCTTCAACCTGCCCAGCGCAACCGCTGCCCTGGCGCTGTTCGTCAGCGCCATGCTCGGCCTGGGCGCCGGCAATGGCGCGGTATTCCAGCTGGTGCCGCAACGCTTTCGCCAGGAGATCGGCGTGATGACCGGGCTGATCGGCATGGCCGGTGGTATTGGCGGCTTCCTGCTGGCTGCGGGGCTTGGCACCATCAAGCAGCACACCGGTGACTACCAGTTGGGGCTGTGGCTGTTCGCCAGCCTCGGCCTGCTGGCCTGGTTCGGCCTGCATGGCGTCAAACAGCGCTGGCGCACCACCTGGGGCTCGGCCGCCGTGACTGCGGCGCGGGTCTGAGGCACGCCGATGAGCCTGCAACTGAGCTTTGCCCACGCCAGTGCCACCGGGCCGCGCGCGGAAAACCAGGATGCCCTGCGCCTGGTCACGCCGGCGCCGGAACTGGCCGCCAGCAAAGGCTACCTGTTCGCCCTCGCCGACGGTGTCAGCCAATGCGCCGATGGCGGCCTGGCAGCACGCGCCAGCTTGCAGGCCCTGGCCCTGGACTACTACGCCACCCCCGCCACCTGGAGCGTGGCGCAGGCGCTGGACCGCCTGCTGCTGGCGCAGAACCGTTGGCTGCGTGCCCAGGGTAGCGGCCAACCGCTGCTGACCACGCTCAGCGCCCTGGTGCTACGCGGGCGGCGTTTTACCTTGGCGCATGTTGGCGACTGCCGGGTCTACCGCTGGCACCAAGGGCACCTGCGGTGCCTGAGCGAAGACCACGTCTGGGACCAACCGGGTATGCAGCATGTGCTCAAGCGCGCGCTGGGCCTGGACCAACAACTGCTGGTCGATTACCTGGAAGGTGAACTGCAGGCGGGCGAGTGCTATGTGTTGGTGAGCGACGGCGTCTGGGCCAGCCTGGGGGACCAGCACATCCAGGCGGTATTGCGCGAGCAACCCGACCTGCAGTTGGCCGCTGACACGCTGGTCGCCAGCGCTCACCTCAATGGCAGCCAGGACAACGCCAGCGCCCTGCTGGTGCAGGTGCAACAGCTGGGTACGGCCAGCCTGGGCGATACCCTGGCGCAGTTGCAACAGTGGCCTGTACCCGGCCCCCTGCGTGAAGGCCAGGCGCTCGATGGTTGGCAGGTCGACACCCTGCTCTCGCACAGCCGTCAATCGCTGCTGTACCGGGTACGTGACGGCCACGGCCAGCCCTGGCTGCTCAAGACCCTGCCCAGCGCGCGCGAACAGGAGCCAGGGGCCGCCCAAGGGTTGCTGATGGAAGAGTGGTTTCTGCGCCGGGTCGCAGGGCGACACTTCCCCGAACTCCACGTCGCCAGCCAGCGCCAGCACCTGTATTACGTGATGCGCGAACACCCCGGCCAGAGCCTTTCGGCACTGCTCGCCGAGCACGGGCCGCTGCCCTTGGCGCAGTGGCTGGAGATCGCCCGTCAACTGCTGCAAGCGGTCGGCGTGCTGCATCGGCGCAACTTGCTGCACCGCGACATCAAGCCAGACAACCTGCACCTGGGCGCCGATGGACAGTTGCGGTTGCTGGACTTCGGCCTGGCGTATTGCCCCGGCTTGTCTGAAGACCCGCAGCACGAGCTGCCTGGCACGCCATCCTATATCGCCCCGGAAGCCTTCGACGGCCAACCACCCAGCCCGCGGCAAGACCTTTATGCCGTCGGCGTGACGCTTTACCAGCTGCTGACGGGGCACTACCCCTATGGCGAAGTGGAGCCGTTCCAGCGGCCACGCTTCAGCCAGCCGGTCAACGCTGCGCGCTATCGCCCCGACCTGCCGGAATGGTTGCAGCACAACCTGCTGCAAGCGGTAGCGGCCGACCCGGCGCAACGCTTTGAAACCGCCGAGCACTGGTTGTTGCTACTCGAACGCGGCGACCGCCAGGAGCTGGCCCACCGCCCCCGCCCCTTGCTGGAGCGCGAACCGCTGAAAGTTTGGCGCACCCTGGCCCTGCTGTCCCTGCTGTGCAACCTGATAGTGCTGCTCGTCCTGCTCAAGGGCTGAGTACACCTTGCCGAAGAGGAAACAACGATGAATGCGAAAGTCTGGCTGGTCGGCGCCGGCCCTGGTGATCCCGAACTGCTTACCCTCAAGGCCGTGCGCGCATTGCAGCAAGCCCAGGTAGTGATGATCGACGACCTGGTCAACCCCGCAGTGCTTGAGCATTGCCCCCAGGCACGGGTGATGGCCGTGGGCAAGCGCGGCGGCTGCCGGTCCACGCCTCAAGCCTTTATCCAGCGCCTGATGTTGCGCCATGCGCGCCAGGGGCGCTGCGTGGTCAGGCTCAAAGGGGGCGATCCGTGCATCTTCGGCCGTGGCGGCGAAGAGGCTGCCTGGCTGCAAGGGCATGGCATCGAAGTGGAGCTGGTCAACGGCATCACGGCGGGCCTGGCAGGCGCGACGCAATGCGGTATATCGCTGACTTCGCGCGGGGTGAGCCGCGGCGTGACGCTGGTAACGGCACACACCCAGGATGACAGCGAGCTGAACTGGGCGGCGCTGGCCCAGGGCGGTACGACGCTGGTGGTGTACATGGGCGTTGCGCGGCTGGAGCAGATTCGCCAAGGCCTGCTGGCCGGCGGGATGGCTGCGCATATGCCGGTGGCGATGATCGAGAATGCGTCATTGGCGCAGCAGCGCGAATGCCGCAGTGATGTACAGGGGATGGTTGAGGATGCGCGGGCGTTCGGGCTAAGCAGCCCGGCAATTCTGGTGATCGGCGAGGTCGTCACCGGCGCTGTAAGCGCAGCCTTGCGTTGCGAAAGGGTTGCGTAGCAGCCCCAGAATCTCAGTGTCACCCCCTAAATCACAGACAAAGAAAAACCCGGCCGAGGCCGGGTTTTTCATGAAGCATCAAACCAATTACTTGGCCTGGGCTTCTACTTGCGCTTCAACGCGACGGTTAACAGCGCGACCTTGTTCGGTGGCGTTGTCGGCAACCGGACGGGTCTCGCCGTAGCCAACCGATTCAACACGGTTGGATTCTACGCCGTACTGATTGGTCAGTACTTGCTTGACAGCGTCGGCACGACGCTCGGACAGCTTCTGGTTGTAAGCGTCTGGACCCACGGAGTCAGTGTGACCTTCCACGGTGGTGGTGGTCGATGGGTACTGCTTCATGAAGTCAGCCAGGTTCTTGATGTCGCCGTAGCTGTTAGGCTTGACGACCGACTTGTCGAAGTCGAACTTGACGTCCAGCTCAACGCGAACGACTTCGGCAACAGCCGGGCAGCCGTCGGCGTCAACGGTGACGTTGGCCGGGGTGTCTGGGCACTTGTCGACGTTGTCGCAGACGCCATCGTTGTCGCTGTCGGAGCAGACTTCGGCAACTGGGGCCGGAGCAACTTCAGCTTGCTTCGGGCTACCGCCGAAGTTCAGACCAACGCCAACGCTCGGGGCCCACTCGGTGTCGCCCTGGTCGATGTTGTACTGAGCTTCAACGCCGGCACGGGCGTAGAACATGTCGGTGATGTACCACTTGGCGCCAGCGCCAACGTTGGCGAAGGTGGAGTGGTCACGACCGCCACGGCCGGTCTGGCCCAGCGACTGGTGCGAGAAACCAGCGGAAACGTACGGACGGATGGCGTCGTACGGGTTGTTGAAGTGGTAAACGGCGTCCAGGGCGGTGTTCGAGCCCTTGATGTTCTTGCCGTCTTCGCCACGAGCGTTGTGAACTTCGTCGTAGCCCAGACGCAGTTCAACGTCGTCGGTCAGGAAGTAACCGATCGAGCCGCCGAACAGGTTGCCGTCGTTCTTGAAGTCGCGCTGGCTGTCGAAGAATTCTTTTTTGTAAAAGATTTCAGTTTCGACGGCGCCTTGACCTTGTGCCATAGCGCCAATCGAAGTGGCGGCTACAAGCGAACCAATGGCCAAGCCCAAGGTGTTTTTCAATTTCATCCGTTAAATCCCCATCTGGTGATAGTTAAGCAGTCCCACCAACAACAAGGGGGACAACTCGACGGCAAGTCTAGCAGAACTCGCCGATTCGTTAGAGATATTTGCACACGCTTAAGTTTCATCGAGCCCGTGAAATTTCTCCCGAAGCTTGTCTAGCGCGCGCTTGTAACGCATTTTCGTCGCGCTCAGGCCCATGTGCATGATGTCGGCGATCTCCTGAAATTCCAGCTCTGCGACAAATCGCAGCACCAGGATTTCCCGGTCGATCGGGTTCACATGCACCAGCCACTTGTCCAGCCCGCCCTTTTCTTCGGGTTTCGGAGCCTTGTCCTCGGACGCCTCTTCAACAGGGTCCAGGCTCAAGGCATCCATCAGCCGACGTTTGCGGCGCTCCTTGCGGTACTGGGTAATGCACTCGTTGTAGGTGATGCTGTAGAGCCAGGTCTTGAACTTCGATTTGCCCTCGAAGTTCTTCAGCCCGTACAGCACTTTGAGCATCACCTCCTGACAGACATCGTCGGCATCCCGGTCGTTCCCCAAATAACGCGCACAGACGTTGAACAGGGTCCGCTGGTAGCGCCGCATGAGCTCCTCATAGGCGCGGGTAACGTGGTACAGCTCCTCATGCGAACGCGCCACCAACTCTTCGTCGGTGAGCTCGCGGGGGTCATAACGCATGGGCGGCGAATGAACTTTATTCAAAACGAATCTGGCCGACAGTCAGGTCAATGTCGCCGCGCGACCCCGGGGGTCGATTTCGCGGCGGCATACATTAACAGCTTTTGTGCGGTTAGCGGCTATTGACGCGCTGCTCAAGCAGCACACGGTTCGACAGCGACACCAGTTCGCCATCATCGGTCAACAGCGTCGTCTTGACCGTGCCGATTTCCTCGATATGCCCTTCGACCTCTCCAATCCGCACCTGCTGGCCGACTTGATACAGCTCACGCACGTAAATACCGGCCAATATCTGCCCGGCGATTTCGCGGCTGCCGAGGCCCATGGCCAAGGCAACGGCCAGACCAACGGTAATCAGCCCGATGACGATCACGTGGTTGAGCAGGTCGGTCTTGACCTCGAGCTGGCTGATGGCCACCGAGATGCTGATGATGATCACCAGGCCTTGGGTGATACGCCCAAGGCCTGCGGAGTACTCAAGGCCAATGCCTTCGGCAGCGCCGCGCACCAGGCCATTGGCCACCTGCGCCAGCAGCACACCGGCCAGCAGCACCAGCGCCGCGCCGAATACTTTCGGCAGGTACAGGGCGAGCATGTCGAGGGTCGCCGAAACCCGCTCAAGGCCCAGCGATTCCGCGGCCGAGACGAGGAAGATCAGCAGTACGAACCAGTAGACGATCTTGCCGATGAGGGTCGAAATCGGCACCTGGATGCCACCGCGGCTCAGCATCTTGGTCAGCCCGGTACCTGCCATCAGGCGGTCCAGGCCGAGCTTGGCCAGCAGCTTGGACAGCAGCGTATCGAGCAGCTTGGCCACTACGAAACCGAGCAGCACCACGACCAGGGCGCCGAACAGGTTAGGGATGAAGTTCGCCACCTTGGTCCAAAGGGCAGTCATGGCGGTGACCAGGCTTTGGGTCCAGAGATCCAGTTCCATATTCAATCGGCCTTATCTGCTTTGCTGCCGGTGGCAGCGTTGCGGGTAGAGTTTCTGCGCACCGGCGCTACATGCGCCGAGCCATTGTTGACGGCGATCAGCAGCGCCTGGCTCCAACGGCCAAGCAGGCTGAACAGATCACCCGCACCGACCTGGCGGTTGGCGGTTTTCAGCACACGACCCAGGCAGGCGGCGTCGTCTCGGTCCTGGCCGGACGGCGACGCCTTGAGCAGGTCGCGCAGGGATTCTTCAAACGGATCGTGCATGGGCACCTCGCGCAGTATCTGTCAGAGACGAGAGCGCCGGGGCATGGGTCACACATCGCCTGGGGGCGTGTGGTGCAAAATGAACCGCTGTCGCCTGCTTCGCGGGCAAGGAATTCAACATCTAGACCCACCGCAGCCGACGGAACAGCCACCACTGCCCTACCGCCAGCCCCAGCACGATGATGCAGGCAAACAAGAAGCCGTAGGGGTTTTCCGCCCCCGGAATGCCGCCGACATTGATGCCCAGCAAGCCGGTGATGAAGCTCATGGGCAGGAAGATGCAGGTGATGATGCCGAAGCGGTACATGGTGCGGTTCATGCGCTCGCTGCGCCGCCGGTCCTCGCTTTCAAGCACCAATGCGGCCCGCTCGCGGGTCAGCTCCAGCTCTTCGAGGTAACGGATCAGGCTGTTGTTCAACTCGTTCCAGTAGTCGGCATCGGCATCAGCGAACCAGCTCCACTTGCTGCGTGACAGCTGTGCGTAGATTTCCCGCTGCGGCGCCAGAAAACGTCGCAAGCCGGCCGCACGGCGGCGGATCTGCTGCAGGCTACCCTGCTCGGGAGTGTACCGCTCGTCGGATTCGACCTTTTCTTCCTCGAGGTCGACCAGCTCGGACAGGTCGCTGACCAGGCCCTGGACCTTCTCGGTCAGCAGCTCACCCATCAGCAGCAATAACGCCGAAGCTGACTTCGGCCCCCTGCCCTCGCCGAGCAACTGGAGCATCTCGTCACTGGCCCGAAGCGGCCGCAAGCGCAGCGAGATGACCCGTTGCGCCTCGGCGAAGATGCGCACCGAGACCATGTCTTCAGGTTCGGCGCCCGGGTTGAGGTTGACCCCGCGCAAGAACAGCAACAACTGTTCGTCCACCAGCGGCAGCAAGCGCGGCCGGGTGTTTTCTTCCAGCAGCAGTTCGCAGGCGAACTCGCTCAGGCCGCTGTCGCGCAGCAGCCAGGTGCGGGTTTGTGGATGGCTGCGGTCCCAGTGCAACCAGAGGCTTTCCTGGGGGTGCAGTTGCAGGTCGTCCAGTTCGGTACGGGCAATCGAGCGCGCGCCGCCTTTGCCATCGAGCACCAGGGCATGCACCAGCCCCCACTGCGCGTTGTCTTCCTCGAACATCAAAGCTCCATCAGCGCGTGCGGCGCATCACTCCGGCATTTTCAGCGGGCTTGGCGAAACCAGCACGCCATTGTTGTCGGCATACACATATTCGCCCGAGCGGAAGGTCACCCCGGCGAAAGTCACCGGCACGTCGAGCTCGCCGACGCCACGCTTGTTGCTTTTTTTCGGGTGGCTGGCCAAGGCCTGCACGCCGACGTCGGTCTGGATCAAGATGTCCACGTCACGCACGCAGCCGTAGATCACCAGGCCTTCCCAGCCGTTCTTGGCCGCTTTCTCGGCCAGCATGTCGCCCAGCAGCGCACAGCGCAGCGAACCGCCACCGTCAACCACCAGAACCTTGCCCTTGCCGTCGAGCTCGACCTGCTCCTTGACCAGCGAGTTGTCTTCGAAGCACTTGAGGGTGACGATCTGGCCACCGAACGAATCGCGGCCGCCGAAGTTGCTGAACATAGGTTCGAGCACCTGGACCAGGTCAGGGTAGGTGTCACACAGGTCGGGCGTTACGTAATGCTGCATGGGAAGCTCCTGTCAGTCACAACGAAAGCGGGTATGGGCCAAGGCTACACCGAGGAAGCTGTTGACGTCATCCGGGACCGAGCAGTCAGTTGCATTCCTTCGGCACTGGCCTCTTCGCGGGGCAAGCCCGCTCCCACAGGTATTTCACTGCCTTAAGAACAGTGGGGCACCTGTGAGAGCGGGCTTGCCCCGCGAAGGGGCCAGCGCAGGCAGCATGGAATCAGCTGGCTGGCACAGCCTGCGCCACAACAGTCGATGCATGCACCGGCATAGACGGGTTCCTCAACCAGCGTTCCACCAACGGCCAGACCTGCGCCTGCGCGGCCTTGCTGACCAGCATGTCGACATGCCCGAACGCATCGAAGCCTTCCTCGCGGCCCAAGCGCAGAAACTGCTTGCGCTCCCCGCCCAACTGGTCGAACAGCTTGCGGCAAGCCCAGACCGGGTCCTGGTAATCGCCCGTACCGGCCACGGCCAGCACCGGCACATCCACTTGCGCAAGGCCCGCCCACCAGTCGTTGTCCTTGTCGCCAAAGCGCCCGAACAGGCCATGCCAGCGCATGCTTTCAAGTGCCAAGCCGATCGGTTCGTCCTCGGGGCCACGCTTAAGCCGCTGCCCGGGAATCTGCCGCCAGCGCTTGAGCAGCAGCTTCGCCCCCCACACCACCGGCGGCACTTTCAACGGCCAGTACACGCGGCTGACCTGGGTACCGAAGAACGCGGCGCTGGCCACCTGCTCGGTTGGCAGGTAGCCGCCACCCAGTGCAGCGGCCAAGGTTGTCCCGCCCAGGGAATGGCCAAGCCAGTGCGGCGCCTGGCCGGTTTGTTCCAGCACGAAAGCGCCAATCAACGGCAAGTCATCGCGGGCATAGTCGGCGACACGGTTGTGCTGCCACTGGCGATTGCGCGGCGACAGGCCATGGCCGCGCATCTCCGGGATCCACACATCGAAACCCGCGCGGGCCAGAAACGCGCCCAGGCCGACCCCTTTGGGCGAATACCAGAAGCGCCGATTGGAAAAACTGCCGTGCAAAAGAATGACCGGTACGCCTTGAGCCTGACCCTGATCGGCCAGGCCAAGGCGGGTCACGGCCAGCTCGACGCTCGGGTCAGGGCTGTTGCCGGCCTTGATCCGGTACACGTCTTCGCTCAAGTCGCCTCGCCGCTCAGCGCTGAGCAAGGCCACGGGAAATAAAGTGCTGCTGCTTTGCATAAGGTTGCTTGGTGCACAAAAAAGGGCGGGAACCATTACTGGAACTCGCCCTGGATCAAACCAGGCGGGGGCGCGCCAGACGCGCCCCCGCAATCCACTGTATCAGGCTGCGCCCTGGCCCTCGGCCAGGAAGAACCAGGTCTCGAGCACCGAGTCCGGGTTCAGCGACACGCTTTCGATGCCCTGCTCCATCAGCCATTTGGCCAGGTCCGGGTGGTCCGATGGGCCCTGGCCGCAGATGCCGATGTACTTGCCGGCCTTGTTGCACGCCTGGATGGCGTTGGCCAGCAGCTTCTTCACGGCCGGGTTACGCTCGTCGAACAGGTGCGCGATGATACCCGAATCACGGTCCAGGCCCAGGGTCAGCTGGGTCAGGTCGTTGGAGCCGATCGAGAAGCCGTCGAAGTACTCGAGGAACTCTTCGGCCAGAATCGCGTTGGACGGCAACTCGCACATCATGATCACGCGCAGGCCATTGTCGCCACGGGCCAGGCCGTTTTCGGCCAACAGGTCGATGACCTGGCTGGCTTCGCCCAGGGTGCGCACGAACGGCACCATGATCTCGACGTTGGTCAAGCCCATCTCGTTGCGCACGCGCTTCAGGGCACGGCACTCGAGCTCGAAGCAGTCACGGAACGATTCGCTGATGTAACGCGAAGCACCGCGGAAGCCCAGCATCGGGTTTTCTTCTTCCGGCTCGTACAACTTGCCGCCGATCAGGTTGGCGTACTCGTTGGACTTGAAGTCCGACAGGCGCACGATGACCTTTTTCGGGTAGAAGGCTGCCGCCAGGGTGCTGATGCCTTCGACCAGCTTCTCGACATAGAAGCCGACCGGGTCGTCGTAGCCGGCGATGCGCTTGTCGACGCTGTCCTTCAACTCTGCCGGCAGGCCGGCGTAGTTGAGCAGCGCTTTGGGGTGCACGCCGATCATGCGGTTGATGATGAACTCCAGGCGCGCCAGGCCGACACCGGCGTTGGGCAGCTGGGCGAAGTCAAAGGCACGGTCCGGGTTGCCGACGTTCATCATGATCTTGAACGGCAGGTCCGGCATGGCGTCGACCGAGTTCTGCTTGATGTCGAAGCCCAGCTCACCTTCGAAGATGAAGCCGGTGTCGCCCTCGGCGCAGGACACTGTCACGCCCTGGCCGTCCTTGAGCAACTGAGTGGCGTTACCGCAACCGACGACTGCAGGGATACCCAGCTCACGGGCAATGATCGCCGCGTGGCAGGTACGCCCGCCGCGGTTGGTGACAATGGCGCTGGCGCGCTTCATGACCGGTTCCCAGTCCGGGTCGGTCATGTCGGAGACCAGTACGTCACCGGGCTGCACCTTGTCCATCTCGGACACATCGTTGATCACGCGGACCTTGCCGGCGCCGATGCGCTGGCCGATCGCACGGCCTTCGACCAGTACGGTGCCCTTTTCTTTCAGCAGGTAGCGTTCCATGACATTGGCGCTGGAGCGGCTTTTCACCGTTTCAGGGCGGGCCTGAACGATGTACAGCTTGCCGTCGTCACCGTCCTTGGCCCACTCGATGTCCATCGGGCGCTGGTAGTGCTGCTCGATGATCATGGCCTGTTTGGCCAGCTCGTTGACTTCGGCATCGCTCAGGCAGAAGCGGGCGCGCTCGGCACGGTCGACCTCGACGGTCTTGACCGAACGACCGGCCTTGGCTTCGTCGCCGTAGACCATCTTGATCGCCTTGCTGCCCAGGTTGCGGCGCAGGATCGCCGGGCGGCCAGCCTGCAAGGTGTTCTTGTGTACGTAGAATTCGTCTGGGTTGACCGCACCCTGCACCACGGTTTCACCCAGGCCATAGGCGCCGGTGATGAACACCACGTCGCGGAAACCCGACTCGGTGTCGAGGGTAAACATCACACCGGCGGTGCCGGTTTCCGAACGGACCATGCGCTGCACACCGGCAGACAGGGCCACCAGCTTGTGGTCGAAGCCCTGGTGCACGCGGTAGGCGATGGCGCGGTCGTTGAACAGCGAGGCGAACACTTCCTTGGCCGCGCGGATCACGTTGTCGACGCCACGGATGTTGAGGAAGGTTTCCTGCTGGCCGGCGAACGAGGCGTCCGGCAAGTCTTCGGCGGTGGCAGACGAGCGCACGGCTACGGCCATGTTGTCGTTGCCTGCGGCCATTTCAGCGAAGGCCGTACGGATTTCCGAATCCAGACGCGCCGGGAATTCGGCTTCCATGACCCACTGGCGAATCTGCGCGCCGGTTTTGGTCAGGGCATTGATGTCATCGACATCCAGCGCATCGAGCGCGGCATGGATACGCTCGTTGAGACCACTCTGTTCGAGAAAATCGCGGTACGCCTGCGCCGTAGTGGCAAAGCCGCCCGGCACCGATACACCAGCACCCGCAAGGTTGCTGATCATCTCGCCCAGGGATGCGTTCTTGCCCCCCACATGCTCCACATCATGGACGCCGAGCTTTTCGAGGGAAACTACGTACTCTACCAAGGTGATCTCTCCACTAACTGTGTTGGAAAAGCTCAAAGGCGCCCGCCTGTCTTCTTTGACTTGGCCGGGCGTTTGTGGCCTGTACCTGGAAAATAAGTGAGAATGCCGACAGCCGCATTCGGCAAACCGAACTTATCATATCCAAGAAACGTCATCAGCTTAAGGCCCAGGGTGCAAATGAAAAGAACCGCGTTCTTCATCTCCGACGGCACCGGCATCACTGCCGAGACCCTGGGGCAAAGCCTGCTCGCTCAATTCGAAAGCATTCCGTTCAGCAAATTCACCCGTCCCTACATCGATTCGCCGGACAAAGCGCGAACCATGGTGCAGCAAATCAACGCTGCTGCCGAGCGTGATGGCGTGCGGCCGATCATCTTCGACACCATCGTCAATCAGGACATCCGTGAGATCCTGGCCACCTCGAACGGCTTCATGATCGACATCTTTTCGTCGTTTTTATCCCCGCTTGAGCAGGAATTGACCGCCCATTCGTCGTATTCCGTCGGCAAATCGCACTCGATCGGCGGTAATTCCAACTACATGGAGCGCATCGAAGCGGTCAACTTCGCCCTGGACAATGATGATGGCGCGCGCACGCACTACTACGACAAGGCCGACCTGATTCTGGTCGGGGTCTCGCGTTGCGGCAAGACGCCAACCTGCCTGTACATGGCCATGCAGTTCGGTATCCGTGCGGCCAACTACCCGCTGACCGAAGACGACATGGAGCGCCTGCAATTGCCAGCGGTGCTGAAAAAGCACCACAACAAGCTGTTCGGCCTGACCATCGACCCCGACCGCCTGACCGCCATTCGCCACGAGCGCAAGCCCAACAGCCGCTACTCAAGCTTTGCCCAGTGCGAGTTCGAAGTCCGCGAGGTAGAGAGCCTGTTCCGCCGGGAGAACATTCCCAATATCAATTCCACGCATTTTTCGGTGGAGGAGATTTCGGCGAAGATTCTGGTGGAAAAAGGCGTGGAGCGTCGGTTCAAGTAAGAAAGCTTCAAGCTGTAAGCTTCAAGCTACAAGAAAAAAGCGGGACTGCGCCAAGACAGCCAATGGTGGCGGAGACAAAAGCTGCAAGCGAAACCTGCGAAGGTCTGCTTGCAGCTTGTAGCTTACAGCCTGCGACTTATGAAGGCACCACCGCCGCCTGCCCGCTCATTGCCAGGTCGACCAGCTCGCGGTTGGCCACCGCATACATCGCATAGTCCGTGCCGGTGGCATTGCGCAGGTCGTCCAGCATCGCACGCCAGCGCTCGACCATCACCCGGTGCTGCTCGGCCCACAGCGCCACGCGGGCATCCATGTCTTGCGGCGCATCGGCCATCTGCAACACAGAGATGGTGATCGCCCGCTGCTGCAGGTCGATGTCGTCGCGGAATGCCTCGCGGGCCAGGGCCTGCCAGTTGTTTTCCACCGGCAGGTTGCTGATTTCCTGCAAGTACCAGGTCAGGTCCAGCGAACTGCCCACCGCGAAGAACGCCTTGGCCACCTGCGCCGGGTCATGGCCGGTGACATCAGCCGCCTCGATGATCGGCAACAGCGTGTACAGGTGGCTGGTACCGGCCACCATGCGCGCGAGCAGTTCAGGCACACCGGCTTCGACAAAGCCCTGGTAACGCACCATCCAGCGCTCGCGGGTCGGCCCTTCCAGCAACTCGTCCAGCTTGAGCCCCAGTTGCGCGATCTTCGGCCCGAAGTGCGCGGTGTCGCGCCCGGCGTCCTGCTCATTGCGACGGCTGCGCAGGAACCAGCGGGTGGCGCGGCGGCCCAGGCGCATCAGTTCGTCCATCAAGGTCAGCTGGACCTCGGCCGGCACCTGGTAGTCCAGGGCTTCGATCTGACGGAACCAGTGCGGCAGGTGGAAGATGTCGCGCACGATCACATACGCACCCGCCACGTTGGCCGGGCTCATGCCCGTCGACTCCTTCAGGCGCTGGACGAAGGTGATGCCCATGTTGTTGACCAGGTCGTTGGCGATCTGGGTGCTGACGATCTCGCGCTTCAGGCGGTGGCGACGCATGGAATCGGCGAACTTGCTGACCAGCGAGGGCGGGAACGCAGTTTCCATGTCGCGGGTCAGGTAGTCGTCGTCCGGCACCCGCGACTTGAGCAGTTGCTCTTTGAGGTCGATCTTGCTGTACGAGATCAGCACCGACAGCTCGGCGCGAGTCAGGCCTTGGCCTGCGGCCAGGCGCTCGGCCAGTTGCTCTTCGGACGGCAGAAATTCGATGGCACGGTCCAGCTTGCCACGCCCTTCCAGGTCCGCCATCAGGCGCTTGTATTCGGCGATCCGCTCGCGGGCGCGACGGGCTGCCAGGGACAGCGCCTGGGTCTGCTTGTAGTTGTTGCCCAGCACCAGCGCGCCGACCTCTTCGGTCATGCTGCCGAGCAGCTGGTTACGCTGCTTCTCGGTCATGTCGCCACCCTGCACCACTTCGTTGAGCAGGATCTTGATATTGACCTCGTGGTCCGAGCAGTCGACGCCACCAGCGTTGTCGATGAAGTCGGTGTTGGTCGCACCGCCATTGAGGCCGAACTCGACCCGGCCGAGCTGGGTCATGCCGAGGTTGCCGCCCTCGCCCACCACCTTGCAGCGCAGCTCGTTGCCGTTGACGCGCAGGGCGTCGTTGGCCTTGTCGCCGACATCGGCGTGGCTTTCTGTGCTGGCCTTGACGTAAGTGCCGATGCCGCCGTTCCACAGCAGGTCGACCGGCGCCTTGAGCAGTGCATTGAGCAGCTCGGTCGGGGTCAGGCGGTCGGCTTCGATGGCGAAGCGTTCTTTCATCTGTGGGCTGATGGCGATGCTCTTGGCACTGCGCGGGAAGATCCCGCCGCCTTCGGACATGATGCTGGTGTCGTAGTCGCTCCAGGCCGAACGCGGCAAGTCGAACAGGCGCTTGCGCTCGGCGAAGCTGTTGGCCGGCTCCGGGTTCGGGTCGATGAAGATGTGCAGGTGGTTGAACGCCGCCACCAGCTTGAGCTTGTCGGACATCAGCAAGCCATTGCCGAACACGTCGCCGGCCATGTCGCCGACGCCGATCACGGTGATCGGGTCTTCTTGCACATTGATGCCGCGCTCACGGAAGTGGCGTTGTACGCCAACCCACGCGCCCCGGGCGGTGATGCCCATTTTTTTGTGGTCATAGCCGGCCGAGCCGCCCGAGGCGAAGGCATCGCCCAGCCAGAAGCCGTAGTCGATGGCAATGCCGTTGGCGATGTCGGAGAACGTCGCGGTGCCTTTGTCGGCGGCCACCACCAGGTACGGGTCGTCATCGTCGTGGCGCACCACATTGGCCGGCGGCACCACGCCACCGTCCTTGAGGTTGTCGGTGATGTCGAGCAGGCCGGAAATGAAGATGCGGTAGCAGGCAATGCCTTCAGCGGCGATTTCGTCACGGCTGCCACCCAGTGGCAGGCGGCGCGGCAGGAAGCCGCCCTTGGCGCCGACCGGCACGATCACCGAGTTCTTCACCTGCTGGGCCTTGACCAGGCCGAGCACCTCGGTGCGGAAGTCTTCCTCGCGGTCCGACCAGCGCAGGCCGCCGCGGGCGACGTTGCCAAAGCGCAGGTGCACACCCTCGACCCGTGGCGAATAGACGAAGATCTCGAACTTGGGTACCGGCTTTGGCAGCTCGGGGATCAGCTTGGGGTTGAACTTGAAGCTGAAGTACGACTTGTTCTGGCCGTTGCCGTCCGGCTGGTAGAAGTTGGTCCGCAGGGTGGCCTTGATCAGGTCCAGGTAGCGACGCAGGATGCGGTCTTCGTTGAGTACCTGAACATCGTCCAGGGCGCTCAGGATCGCCTGTTCCAGGCGTTGCTGCTTGTCGTCCAGGTCGTCCTGGGTAAGCTTGCGCGCCAAATAGAAGCGGGTCTTGAACAACCGGGTCAGCTCGCGGGCGATGTCGGTGTGGTTGTTCAGGGTGCTGGCGATGTAACCCAGGTCGAAGCCCAGGCGGATCTGCTTGAGGTAGCGGGCATAAGCACGCAGCAGTGCCACATCGCGCCAAGGCAGGCCGGCGGTCAGCACCAGGCGGTTGAAGGCGTCGTTCTCGGCGTCGCCGCCGACAATGTGGATGAACGCGTCCTGCAAGGTGTCGTTGAGCTGCTGGATGTCCAGGCTCAGGCCTTCGCTGTAGGTAAAGGCGAAGTCGTGGATCCAGTATTCACGGCCATTGGCGTGACGCAGGCGGTACGGGAACTCGCCCAGCACGCGCAAGCCGAGGTTCTCCAGGATCGGCAGCACATCGGACAGCGCCAGCGGGGTGTCGGCGTGGTACAGCTTGCAATGCAGGGTACGCTCGCCGACCTGGGTCAATGGCTGATAGAAGCTCATGGCCAGCGGCTTGCTTTCGGACAGCCCCAGCACGTGCTGCAGGTCGACCACTGCCGAATGCGCAGCGAAGCGCTCGCGGTAGCCCGCCGGGAAGCCTTTGGGGAAGTCGGCCAGGATGTTGGTGCCCTGGGCTTCGCCGAAGTTCTCCACCACCAGGGTCGAGTAGTCGTCGTGCCACGAGCGGCACGCCTGGATCACTTCGTTTTCCAGCTGTTGCGGGTCGATGTCGATGCGGTTTTTCGGATCGACCCGCAGAATCAGTTGCACCCGCGCCAGTACCGACTCGGAGAAGAAGGTCCAGAACTCGCAGTCGCTGGCTTTCAGGCGCTCCATCAGCACCTGCTGGATCTTCTGCCGCACTTCGGTGGAGTAGATCTCACGCGGTACGTAGGCCAGGCAGTAGCAGAAGCGGCCGTACGGGTCCTTGCGCAGGAACACGCGGATCTTGTTGCGCTCCTGGATCTGCACGATGGCCATGACGGTGCTGAACAGCTCGTCGATCGGCGTCTGGAACAGGTCGTCGCGCGGCAGCACCTCGAGCACCTGGGCCAGCTCCTTGCCCAGGTGAGCCTTGGGATCGAAGCCCGAACGGCGCTCGACTTCGGCAACCTTGACCCGAATGTAAGGGATGGCATGCACGCTCTCGCCGTACACCGAAGAGGTGTACAGGCCCATGAAGCGGCATTCCTTGACCACCTTGCCCTCGGCGTCCAGCTGGCGAATCGACACGTAGTCCGGGTAGGCCGGGCGGTGCACACGGCTGGGCAGCGCGGCCTTGGCGAAGGACAACAACAGTGGCTCGTTGAGGTAGGCCACGGCGTAGTCTTCGATGCGCAGCTCTTCAGACGTCAGCCCCACGCGCAAGCGCCGCGGCAGGCCGAGGAAGGACTGCTCGTCGTAGACCATCTGGCCGCCATCGCTGCCGCCCTGGACGGTGAACTCCTCGTAGCCCAGGAAGGTGAAATGGTTGTCCAGCAACCACTCGAGAAACGCCTTCACCTCGCCCTTCTCGTGCTGCGCCGGGCCAAACGCAGTCTGCTCGACCTGCGCCACCACTTCGCGCAGCTTGACCTTCATCGGTTCGAAGTCGGCGACCGCCACACGCACTTCAGCCAGCACCTGTTCGATCTCGCGGGTCAGCACCGTCAGTTCGGCGGCGTTGGCGCAACGGTCGATCTCCAGGTACATCAGCGACTCATGGCGCACACCCTCGCCGTGGGTGCCCTTGGGCAGCAGCTCGAGCAGCTCGCCTTTGGCACCGCGGCGCACGCTCAGTACGGTGGTCTGCAGGGTGTGGATGCTGTAGCCGCGGCGGTTGAGCTCGGTGCGCACCGAGTCCACCAGAAACGGCAGGTCGTGGTGCAACACCTCGACCACGGTGTGGGTCGACTGCCAGCCGTTGCGTTCGTAATCAGGGTTGTACACCCGCACTTGGGGTTGTTCGGCGTCGAAGCGCTCGATGATGCGCCAGGCAGAAAGGGTACAGCCAGCCAGGTCGGAAAGCCTGCGCTGGGTGAGTTCGTCCATTGAGATGATGCCGAAGAACTGTTCGGCGAACAGGGCCACTTGTGGCAGTGCCTGTTCGCTGATGTGCTGCGCCAGAGCCGCTTGCAGTTGATGCTGGAAGTCGGCCTTGCTGGCTGCGGTGAAAAACGCCATCTGTGGTACTCCGCTTGGGCTTTGTAATAATTGAAGCGTCGCTCGCGTGCGCCGTGTACGAATCAACGATAGCCAACCCGTGGCAAGGCGGACGGTTAAACCAGGCGTTGAACGTGCGTGGCACGCTCAGGGCTCGCCGAAGCTTAACGACTGAGTAGTCACCAACGCTTGCAGCGCTGCGACAATTTCGGTCAAGGGGCGGTAACTTTACGTTTATGGATGTACACAAGACTGTCAGAATTCCCTTCCGTTTCCTTTGACCCGAGCCTGTTCATGCAAATCAAGACCGCCCTGCTCTTCGCCAACCCTTGCGATGACGAGGAAGACAACATGGCGACCCTCTGCTGCCACGGCGACAAGGGTCAGATGGTCCTGCTCACCCGTTACCCGGATGAAGACACGGTCGACCTGACGCTCGATGACGAGCCCTCGACGCTGGATGGCTTGAAGGTGACCTTGACTGCCCAGCGCCTGCTGATCGAAGTGGCGGCCGGGGATCGCGATGCCTTGAAGGGGGATGAAACGCTGGAGATCATCCTGACCAGCGAACTGAGCGATATGGACGAGGTGAAGGAAACGCTGCAGAACATTCTGCAGGGGACCGGGACGTTCGTCTGCGAGGTCTGATGCAAGCCTGAAGGGCCGCGAAGGCAGAAGTTTGTTTCGGCAATGGACTACATCAGGGCGCTGACCTGGTCACGCCCAGATCATGCCATTCGCTATTCGCCTGGCGCGTGCGCTCCAGCTGCGCCTCAAACCACTGCAATACCGCCTTGCAGGCCGGGTGCGCGACGCCGCTGTCGCGTAACCACAGCGCGTACACGCCACCGGTCTTCAGCGGTGCGCCGAACGGCACGATCAGGTCGCCCCGGGCCAGTGCGTCGTGCGCCAGCACCTGGTCGCTCATGGCCACGCCCAGGCCGCGGGCGGCAGCATCCAGGGCAAGGTCGTCAAGGTTGAACATCAGGTGTTTGTAACTGCGTTCGGGGCCCTCCTGGTGCGCCTGCAGCCACAGGTTCCACTCGTGACGCGCGGTCGAGCCATGGATCAGCGCATGCTCACCCAGCGCCTTCAGCGAGCGTGGCGGCAACTGCCCGTCGCCCAGCTTTGGCGCACAGACCGGCACCAGGTACTCATCGAACAAGACCGTCAAGGGTCGACCATCCAGGCCGTCACGCAAATACAGCACGTAGGCATCGCAATCCCCGCTGGTGTCCACCACCTCCCCGCTCACGGTTTCGATGGACAGGCATAACGCCGGGTTGAGTGCGTAGAAGCTGCTCAGCCTGGGCAGCAGCCAGCGCACCGCCAGTGACACGAAGATACGAATACGAAACGGCCGATCCACCGGTGCCGGGGAAAGCCGTTGCGCCAGGGCCCGCAGACCGTTCAGCGCTTCGCAAGCCACCGCATACACATCACGGCCCTGCTCGGTCAGCGCCACCTTGCGGCTGGTGCGGTCGAACAGCGCCACACCGTAATGCTCCTCCAGCTGCTGAACCTGGCGGCTGATCGCACTCTGGGTCAAGTGCAGCTGCCTGGCGGCCTCGGTAAAGCTGCTGCTGTCCGCTACGTGGATAAGCGCCTGAAGGGCTTGAAGCGAGGGCACACGAAAGATTTTATCCATGCGTTTCAAGAATAGCTGAATGAAATTTTAGCGTTAGAAACAAGGCCACAGCCCTCGTAGATTAAGCCCTGAAGGCGCACCCAAGACCAACACCGATAACCGGTGCGCATTGATTGTGGAGGAGCTGATGGCAATCGACAACCGCTGTGGATGGATCGCCTTGGCGGGCGAGTCTGCCCCGCACCCGCGCCTTTCAGGCCAGCACGCCTGCGACTGGCTGATCATTGGCGGCGGCATCACCGGCCTTGCCGCAGCCCACACGCTGGCCGCACGTTTCCCAGGGCAACGCATTGTCGTGCTTGACCGGCAGCGAGTGGCCCAGGGTGCCTCGGCACGCAACTCGGGTTTTGCCGTCAGCCATGAACTACCCTCGCCCAATGAATTGCTCGGCAACCCAGGCTTTGCCGGCTTTGCCGTGGCTTCGCGCATTGGTGTGGCGGCCGCACAGGAGGTGCGCCAGCGTATCGGCGAGCTGGGTATCGCCTGCGAATACGATGACGCGGGCTATCACTTTGCCGTGCATCGACCCGCGCACCTGCAGCAGGCCGACGCCGTGATCCACACACTGGAGGCCGTTGGCGCCAACGCTCGCTACCTGGAAGGCGAAGCGTTGCAGCAGCGCCTTGGCAGCAGTTTCTACACCCGCGCCATCCATTGCGCCGGTGGCAACGCACTGCTGCAGCCGGCGAAGTATGTGCGCGGCCTTGCCGACAGCCTGCCCAAGGCGGTGGAGGTATACGAGCACAGCGCGGTGCTGAGCCTTCGCCGCGCCGGGCGTGGCTGGCAGGCCCAGACCGAAGCCGGCGTTATAAACGCGCCCCAAGTGCTGGCCTGCGTCGGGGCGTTCTTGCCCCGGGTCGGCGTGCACCATAGCGGCACCTTCGCGCTGGAACTGAGCGCCAGCATCACCCGCCCCTTGACCGAGGCTCGCTGGCAAAGCCAGTTCGGCGAGCGCACCTGGGGCGTGCTGTCGACCCTGCCGGGCGGCGCGACCCTGCGCCTGCTGCCGGGCCGACGGCTGTTGATTCGCAACACGGTGGAGTACCGCCAGCGCGACCTCAATGGCACGCAGTTGCAGGCCCGTCGCCAGCAACATCTGCAAGGGCTGGAAAAACGCTTCCCCGGGCTGGCCGCCACGGACCTCGAATACACCTGGACCGGCCACCTGAGCGGCACCCGCTCCGGCGAGCCGTGCTTCGCGCGGATCGATGAAGGGCTGCATGCCGTGGCCGGCTGCAACGGTTCGGGCGTCGCCCGCGGCACCCTGTGGGGCAGGCTGCTGGTCGACATGGCCAGCACATCGACCTCGGCGCTGCTCACCGACGTGCTCGGCCAGGCCCAACCCGGCTACCTGCCGCCACGCCCGTTCTTCGATATCGGCGCCTCCCTGCGCATGGCCTGGGAAGTACGCCGCGCGCGGCGCGAACGTTGACTGCCATGAGCACTTGCGAACACTTACAACAACAGAGGGCAAGATGATGAAACGTACCTGCATGGCCGTGCTGTCCGCGGCGCTGTTCAGCCTGACGGCCCAGGCCGCCGAATCGGTCAACATCGCCAACTGGAGCGGCTACATTGCCGATGACACCTTGGCCGAGTTCGCCCGCCGCACCGGCATCCAGCCCACCTACGACCTTATCGACAGCAACGAGACGACCGAGGCCAAGCTGATGACCGGCGGCAGCGGCTACGACCTGGTCAGCCCGTCCAACCACTTCCTGCCCAGGCTGATCAAGGCCGGCGCCATCCAGGCGCTCGACCGCAGCAAGCTGCCCAACTGGAACAATCTCGACCCCAAGCTGATGCAACTGCTGCAGGCCAGCGACCCCGGCAACCGCCATGCCATCCCCTACATGTGGGTGACCACCGGCATCGGCTACAACGTCGACAAGATCAAGGCGATCTTCGGCGACACCGATGTCACCCAGTCCTGGCAATTGCTGTTCAACCCAGAAAACATCCGCAAGCTCAGTGCCTGTGGCGTGGCGTTCCTCGACAACCCGACGCAGGTGTTGCCAATCACCCTCAAGGTCCTGGGGCTCGACCCGCACAGCGAGCGCCCTGAAGACCTGAAGCATGCCGAGGCGGCGCTGATGGCGATTCGCCCGTCGATCAGCTACTTCCACCAGTCCAAGTACGTCAGCGACCTGGCCAACGGCAACATCTGCGTAGCGATCGGCTTCAGCGGCGATGTGCTGCAGGCGATGAACAGCGCGCAGCAGGCCAACAACGGCGTGCACCTGGGCTACAGCATTCCCCGTGAAGGCTCGACGGTGGCGGTGGACATGGTGGTGATTCCAAAAGCTGCGCCGCACCTGGATGCAGCCTACGCCTACCTCAACTACCTGCTCGACCCCCAGGTCATGGCGCATATCAGCAATGCGGTGAAGTACCCGAACGGCAATGCGGCGTCATTACCGTATGTGGACCCGGCGCTGCGCGACAACCCGGCGGTGTACCCGCCCCAGGCCGTGCTGGATACGCTGTTCCCGATCCAGACCTTGTCACCGGCGGGCATGCGCTTGAGCACCCGGCTGTGGACCCGGGTGATCAGCGGCAAGTGAGCGGCTGCGTGCTGCCTGCAAGCGCTGTCGACACCTGCGAGCGCATGAGCGCGTATGATGCTGCCCCCCTGTTTATCGATACGGAAATCAACATGCTCCCGGACAAGGCGTGCGCAGTCGTCCTCTCTCCCTCGTCGCCGCCCTGTATTCTGTTGTTCCGTCATCCCCTGGCGGGCGTACAGCTGGTGAAGGGTTCCATTGAAAACGGCGAAACGCCGCGGGAAGCCGCCCTGCGTGAATTGCATGAAGAGTCTGGTATCCACAACGCCACGATCGGGGACGATTTGGGGTGCTGGGATTCCGGCCATCTTGGGCAGACCTGGTCGTTTCACCTGTGCCGGGCAGAGGGTGTTCTACCTGAGCGATGGCTTCACCAGACACTGGATGACCATGGCCATACGTTCGAGTTCTTCTGGGCTGCGCTCGACCATTTGCCCTATGCCGAGTGCCACCCGGTCTTTCAGCGAGCACTGGGCTACTTGAGCAATTCGCTGAAACTAGGCGGCCATTGGCCAGATGCGCACCTGCTGGGTGGTTGCAGGAACGATCGGGCGGGACTATAAGAGCTCAAGCTAACTTGAGGTCAACCGGCGTGACAGTTAAATCATCCACCGACAGCTCGCGGCTGCTCACCGTCGGCGAGGTCGCCAAACGCAGTGGCGTGGCGGTCTCCGCCCTGCACTTCTACGAATCCAAAGGGCTGATCGCCGGCACCCGTACCGCCGGCAACCAGCGGCGTTACCCCGCATTGGTGCTGCGCACCATCGCCATCATCAAGGTGGCCCAGCGCACCGGCATCCCCCTCGAAGAAATCAAACGCGCCCTGGGCCGCTACCCGCCGAACAGCAAACTCACGGCCGCCCAGTGGGGCGAGATGTCATCGGCCTGGCGAGAAGACCTGAACGCCCGCATTCGCACGCTGGAGGCCCTGAGAGACAGCCTGGACAACTGCATCGGCTGCGGTTGCCTGTCGTTGCAAGACTGCCCGCTGCGCAACCCCGAGGACGTGCTGGGCAAGGAGGGATCGGGGGCCAGGATCCTGGAAAATGGCGGCGCTGCCGGGGGACGGTAAGCGCGGGCCTTTCATGGCGACCTGTATCTGATCATCGAGAAGCGATGACACATTGCTTGCTTATGACACGAAGTGTCATTAGTATCGATGTGTGTCCTAGCTTGCACGCTGTGCCAGCCAGGTAGTCATTACCGCCTTCTCATGCAGGTACTCTCCGTGACCACGACCATGCAGACCCCCAAGGACCAGCTCGTCAAACATGCCCAGCAGCAGATGCTGACTGCGCTGGCCGACAACACTTACACCCCGCGGCAGAAACTCGCCCTGACCTGCCGAATCCTGTTCGACGGCGGCCACGACTCCGGCCTGGCCGGGCAGATCACCGCACGGGCGCCGGAGCCTGGCACCTACTACACCCAACAGCTTGGCCTGGGCTTCGACGAGATTTCGGCCTCCAACCTGCTGGTCGTCGACGAAGACCTGAACGTGCTGCACGGCCACGGCATGGCCAACCCAGCGAATCGCTTTCACAGCTGGCTGTATCGCGCACGCCCCGACGTGAACTGCATCATCCATACCCACCCGTTGCACAGCGCCGCCCTGTCGATGCTCGAAGTGCCGCTGGCCATCTCGCACATGGACCTTTGCCCGCTGTTCGACGATTGCGCCTTCCTCAAGGAATGGCCGGGTGTGCCGGTGGGCAATGAAGAAGGCGAGATCATCGCCGGGGCCATCGGCGACAAGCGGGCGATCCTGCTTTCACACCATGGCCTGTTGATCGCCGGCCGCTCGATCGAGGAAGCCTGTGTGCTTGCTCTACTGTTCGAACGCGCCGCCAGGATGCAGCTGCTGGCCATGGGCGCCGGTGAGATCCGCCCGATCCCCGAAGCACTTGGCAAAGAAGCCCATGACTGGATTTCCACGCCAAAACGCCATGGCGCCGCGTTCAGCTATTACGCGCGTCGTGCCTTGCGTGCCCATGGCGACTGCCTGGGCTGATCGAAGTTGTCCCCCTTCCTGAACAACGGCAAAGGTACCTGGTCATGTCTACACCTGTAATTCGCGGCGTCATCGGCTACACCATCACCCCCTTCGCGGCAGACGGCTCCGTCGATCTGAACGCACTGGGTAGATCCATCGACAGCCTGATCCAGGCCGGCGTGCACGCTATCGCCCCGCTGGGCAGTACCGGCGAAGGCGCCTACCTGTCCGATAGCGAGTGGGAATCTGTGGTTCGCTTCAGCCTGGAGAAGATCGCCGGCCGCGTACCCAGCGTGGTCAGCGTCTCGGACCTGACCACCGCGCGTACCGTGCAACGTGCCCGCCTGGCCCAGGCGTGCGGCGCCACGGCGGTGATGGTGTTGCCCGTCTCCTATTGGAAGTTGACCGAGGCCGAGGTGGTCGACCACTACAGAGCGGTCGGCGCGGCGATCGACATCCCGATCATGCTCTACAACAACCCGGGCACCAGCGGCACCGACCTGTCGGTAGAGCTGATCCTGCGTATTCTGGGCGAAGTCGCCAATGTCACCATGGTCAAGGAGAGCACCGGTGATATTCAGCGCATGCACCGCCTGTACACCGCGACCGAAGGCAAGGTGGCGTTCTACAACGGTTGCAACCCGCTCACCCTGGAAGCCCTGGTTGCCGGCGCCACGGGCTGGTGCACCGCAGCGCCAAACCTGATCCCCGCGTTGAACCTGGCCTTGTGGGACGCCGTGCAGAACGGCGAGCTGGCAGAGGCGCGTGCGCTGTTCTACCGCCAATACGAATTGTTGGCGTACATCACCCGCCGTGGCCTGCCCACCACCATCAAGGCTGGGCTGAAAATGCGGGGCCAGGATGTGGGCGCACCGCGACTGCCCCTGCAGCCGCTGGACCCACAAGGCAGTGCCTACCTCAAAGGGCTGCTGGACGCGCTCGCGCCCCAGTAACGCACGCCCTGTAGGAGCGGCCTTGCGTCGCGAAAGGGCTGCGAAGCAGCCCCAGCAATCTATGCGGCGAAGCTGAGATCCTGGGGCTGCTTCGCACCCCTTTCGCGACGCAAGGCCGCTCCTACCCTCAGCCACGGACACTGCCATCCGAATGCACCACCCGCCCCGCCTCACCGGGCCGGTTGACGAACAGCAAGTCAAGCGTGCTATTGCGCAGCCCTTTAACAGGGTTCCAGTTCGCCGATGTATGAATGTAGCGCTCGCGCAACAGCCGTTGCTCCTGCTCGGTCAAATGCGCGTGGTCACTACGCCCCAAGGCAAAATCATGCAGCTTGCGGCTGATTTCGCCCAACTCATCCGGCACCGCATAGGCCTCATCGTTGCCCAACTCGGCAAACGGCACGCCCGCGCGCAGCGCCAACTCACGCATGATGCTCAGGTAGACCCGCGACAAATGCCCCGGCACCCGCTGCGAGGTGCATCCTGCTTGCCCAAAGAGCACCGGCAGGCGTCAGGACGCAGCGGCAAACCATCAGCCGACTCCGAACCTTGCACGGGACTTTTCGATGACGCCGCAGGCAACGGCCTGGATAAATTTGCCAGCCGCCATTAGTCGCCACCCCCCCGGATAGATTAAAGTATCACCCCTTGCCGAGGCAGCTGCCCCCAGCGCGCCTGCGGCCCAATACCAGGAACCGTCGCCGATGGAACACCGTGAAGCGCTGATCGCGCTGCGCACCTTTCTTTCCTCCCAGATCCTAGGCCAGGAGAAGCTGGTCGAGCGGCTGCTGATCGTGCTCCTGGCCGACGGCCACATGCTGGTCGAGGGCGCCCCGGGCCTGGCCAAGACCAAGGCCATCAAGGAGCTCGCCGAGGGTATCGAAGCGCAGTTCCACCGCATCCAGTTCACCCCCGACCTGCTCCCTGCCGACATTACCGGCACCGAAATCTACCGCCCGGAAACCGGCAGTTTCGTGTTCCAGCAGGGGCCGATCTTCCACAACCTGGTGCTGGCCGACGAAATCAACCGCGCCCCGGCCAAGGTCCAGTCGGCGCTGCTCGAAGCCATGGCCGAGCGCCAGGTCAGCGTGGGCCGCAGTACCTACGACCTGTCACCGCTGTTTCTGGTCATGGCCACCCAGAACCCCATCGAGCAAGAGGGCACCTACCCGCTGCCCGAGGCTCAGCTCGACCGCTTCCTGATGCACGTGAAAATCGGCTTCCCGGACGCTGCGGTGGAGCGGCGCATCCTGCTGCAGGCCCGCGGCGAAGCACTGGGCGGCGAGACCAAGCCCGAGCGCCGGGTCAGCCAGCAGGCGATCTTCGCCGCGCGCAAGGAAATCCTCGGCCTGTACATGGCCGACGCCGTCGAGGAATACCTGGTGCAACTGGTGATGGCCACACGTACCCCGGCCAAGTTCGATACCGAACTGGCCGACTGGATCGCCTACGGCGCCAGCCCCCGCGGCTCGATTTCGCTGGACCGCTGCTCACGTGCCCATGCCTGGCTGGCCGGGCGCGACTTCGTCAGCCCCGAGGATATCCAGGCGGTGCTGTTCGACGTGCTGCGCCACCGCATCATCCTGTCGTTCGAGGCCGAGGCTGCGGGGATCGACCAGGACCGGGTGGTCCAGCGTATCCTCGACGTCGTCGCCGTTGCCTGAGCCCATGCCCACCGCGCAGCTGGCCGAGCCCGGCATCCGTATCGGCCTTGCCGAGCTGATCGACATGCGCCACCGCGTGCGCGAAATCCAGCTGTTTTCCCGGCCTGGCCAGCGCAGCCCGCTGGTGGGCCTGCACCACTCCAAGCTGCGCGGACGCGGCGTGGACTTCGACCAGGTGCGCGTCTACCAGGCCGGCGACGATGTGCGCAACATCGACTGGCGCGTCACCGCGCGCACGCAGGAGCCACACACAAAGCTGTTCCATGAAGAGCGCGAGCGGCCGATCTTCATTCTGGTCGAGCAGAGCCAGCGGCTGTTCTTCGGCTCGGGGCTGATGTTCAAGTCGGTACTGGCAGCCCAGGCCGCAGCACTGTTCGGCTGGGCAGCGCTGGGGCACAACGACCGCATTGGCGGGCTGGTGTTCGGCGACAACGAACACCACGAAATCAAGCCGCGGCGCAGCAAGCAGAGCCTGCTGCAGTTGCTCAACCGCCTGGCCAAGGTCAACCAGTCGCTGCACACCGAAGCCACGCCCCAGGCCGACAGCCTTGGCCTGGCCTTGCGCCGGGCGCGCGAAGTGCTGCGCCCTGGCAGCCTGGCGATCATCATCTGCGACGAACGCGCGCTGACCGACCAGGTCGAGCAACACCTGGCCATGCTCTCACGCCACTGCGACCTGTTGCTGCTGCCCGTCTCCGACCCGCTCGACCACGCCTTGCCCGCTGCCGGCCTGTTGCGCTTCGCCCAGCGCAGCGCGCAACTGGAGCTCGACACCCTGGACGCCAGCCTGCGCCAGGCTTACCGCCAGCAAGCCGAGTCGCGTATCGAGCGCTGGGAACTGATGGCACAGAAGCTGCGCGTGGTGCTGATGCCGCTGAGCACCCAAAGCGAGATGATCGAGCAGTTGCGCGAGTACCTTAACGCCCAGCGCGCGGGGAGCAGCAAATGAACCCGCTGGACCAGTTGCACCCGCTGATCACCCCAGAGGCAATCGGCCTGTGGCCACCGGCACCGGGTTGGTGGGTGTTGCTGGCCTTGCTGCCGCTGCTTGCCTGGGGCCTGTGGCGTATGCGCCGTTGGCGCCCCGGCAAACGCCGCATCGTGCGTGCCGAGCAACCGCTCGACCCAGTGCGCGTGGCCGCCCTGGCCGAACTTGCTCGCCTGCCGCGCCCCTATGACGGAGCCCCGGCCGGCGCCTGGCTGCAGCAGATCAACGGCTTGCTCAAGCGCCTGTGCCGCAGCCACTACCCCGGTGCCAACAGCCACACGCTCAACGGTCGCCAGTGGCTGGCATTTCTCGACAACCGCTGCCCGGCCGCCGGCCTGACCCGCTGGATGGTGCTGGTCGAAGGCGCCTACAAGCCTGAGTGCAAACTCGACGACAAAGCCATCGTCGGCCTCAGCCAGGCTGTCGAAACCTGGATCCGCAAGCATGTTTGAACTGGCCTGGCCGTGGATGTTCGCCCTGCTGCCGCTGCCGTGGCTGGCACGCATGATGCTGCCCGCCGCCGACAGTGGCGAGCCGGTGCTCAAGGTGGGCTTCCTGAACGAGCTGGAAGGCCTTGCCGGGCGCCGGGCGCGGCTCAACCTGCCGACCTGGCGCCAACAGGCGCCCTTCGTCATCATCTGGCTGTTGCTGCTGTTGGCCGCAGCCCGCCCGCAATGGCTCGGCGACCCAGTACCGGTGGCGGCCAGCGGTCGCGACCTGCTGGTGGCGGTGGATGTGTCGGGCTCGATGGACTTCCCCGACATGCAGTGGAAGGACGACGAGATCAGCCGCCTCGACCTGGTCAAGGCGCTGCTGGGCGACTTTCTTCAGGACCGCGAAGGCGACCGGGTCGGCCTGATCCTGTTTGGCAGCCAGGCCTACCTGCAGGCCCCGCTGACCTTCGACCGGCGTACCGTGCGTACCTTCCTCGACGAAGCGCAGATCGGCATCGCCGGCAAGAACACCGCCATCGGTGACGCCATCGGCCTGGCGGTCAAGCGCCTGCGCCAGCGCCCGGCACAGAGCCGGGTGCTGGTGCTGATCACCGACGGCGCCAACAACGGCGGGCAGATCCACCCGCTGACCGCCGCCCGCCTGGCCGCCCAGGAAGGCGTGCGCATCTATACCATCGGCATCGGTGCCAACCCAGAGGCCAGCGGCACCCCAGGCCTGCTGGGCCTCAACCCAAGCCTTGACCTGGACGAAGCCTCGCTCAAGGAAATCGCCGACATGACCCACGGCGCCTACTTCCGCGCCCACGACGGCGCCGAACTGGACGCCATCGGCGACGCCCTCGACCAGTTGGAGCCGGTGGCCCAGCAGCCGACCCAGGCGCGCACCGCCAAGGCCCTGTATGCCTGGCCACTGGCCCTGGCGCTGTTGCTCAGCGTGCTGCTGGTAGTGGCCGTGCAATGGCCCGACAACCGGCTGCAGCGCCTGCTGCGCAAACCGCGCTTTCTGCAGCCGCATCCGGAATGGCGCCAGCGCCTCAAACGCCTGCGGCTGAGGAGGCGGCGATGATCGAGCTCTGGCCACAATGGTTGCGCCCCCTCTGGCTGCTGGTCGTGCCGCTGCTCGGCTGGCTGCTGTTCAAGCTTTGGCACCGGCGCAAACGCGCCGGGCGCTGGCAGATGATCTTGCCGCCGGCCTTCCATGCCGTGCTGCTTGGGGGCGGCAGCGGCAGCACCAGCAAACTGCCCTGGGTCGTGCTGGGCCTGGCCTGGGCACTGGTGGTCATGGCGCTGCTCGGGCCGAGCTGGCAACGCGTGGAAGAAAACCGCCAACGCCCGGCCGACCCGCTGGTGATCCTGCTTGAACTGACCCCACAGATGCTCGCCGAGGACAGCCCACCCAACCGCCTGGAGCAGGCCCGGCGCAAGGTCCTCGACCTGCTCGAACACCGCCACGATAGCCAGACCGCACTGATCGTCTACGCAGGGTCCGCCCACACCCTGGTGCCGCTGTCCGACGACCTGGGCACCACCCGCAACCTGCTGGAGGCGATCGACCCGTCGATCATGCCCAAACCCGGCCAGCGCGCAGACCTGGCGGTGCAAAAAGGCCTGGCCTTGCTGGCCCAGAGCGGCCTGGGGCAAGGCCGCCTGCTGTTGATTGGCTCCTCGCTCAGCGCAGCAGAACGCCAAGGCATCGTCCAGGCCCTCGGCCGCCAGGGCCCAAGCCTGCTGATGCTGGGCATCGGCAGCCGCGACGGCGCCCCGGTGCGGCAGGCCAACGGCGAATTCCTCAAGGATGACCAGGGCGGCATCCTGCTGCCACGCCTGGACAGCGCCAGCCTCAAGGCATTTGTCAGCAGCACCGGCGGGCGCTACCGCAATGCCCGGGTCGACGACCTCGACCTGCGCGGCCTGGGCCTGTTCGACAACCCGCGCGCCTTACGTAACGACGGCCAGACCTTGCAACTGGATAGCTGGGCAGACCAGGGCTACTGGTTGCTGATTCCACTGCTGCTGCTGGCGGCCTGCGCCGGCCGTCGCGGCTGGCTGTTCTGCCTGCCGCTATTGCTGGCGCTGCCGCAGCCCAGCCAGGCGTTCGAGTTCAATGACCTGTGGCTGCGCCCCGACCAGCAAGGCCAGCGCCTGCTCGAACAGAACCGCCCGGCCAGCGCCGCGCGCCATTTCCAGGACGCGCAATGGCGCGGCATGGCGCTGTATCAGGCCGGCGATTACGCCGGTGCCGCCCAGGCCTTCTCCGAAGGCAATACGGCGGCAGCGCACTACAATCGAGGCAATGCCCTGGCCCGCAGTGGTGAGCTGGAAGCCGCGCTGGACGCCTATGACCAGGCCCTGGAGCGCCAACCCGACCTGCAACCGGCACTGGACAACCAGGCGCTGGTCCAGCAAATGCTGCAACAGCGTGAGGCCAAGGCCGAACAGCAAGCCGCCAGCAGCGAAGCCCAAGGCACACCCGGAAGCGAAACCGAAGGCAACAGCAGCTCGGCTAGCAACCCGGCACAGGGCACGCCCGGCAGTGACGAACACGCCAACGCCGAACAACCCGGCGAAGGCAGCAACAACAGCCAGGCCACACCGGGCAATCAGGGCGGCGCCGACGACGATATCATCCAGCCACCCCAGCGCCCGGTGTCCACCAGCCTCGACGCCGAACAGCGTCAAGCCCTTGAACAGTGGCTGCGGGAGATCCCCGATAACCCGGCGGAACTGCTGCGGCGCAAATTCTGGTATGAACAGCAATTGCATCAGGACAACCCACAATGAGTCGCTTCGGCGTCTTTCTTCTCGGTTTCTTATGGGCCTTGCTGGCCCAGGCCGAACCGATGCTGCAAGCCAGCGTCGACCGTACCCGCCTGGGCGCCGGCGAAAGCCTGGAACTGACCCTCGAAAGCCAGGACGTGACCCAGTTTGGCAAGCCCGACCTGCGTGCCTTGGAGGGCGACTTCGAGGTGCGCGGCACTCGTCAGCTGAACAGCCTGCACACCCTCGACGGCGAAACCCGCGCCAGCACCCGCTGGATCATCACCCTGCTGCCACGGCGCAGCGGCAGCCTGCGCATCCCGGAACTGCAACTGGGCCAGTCACGCAGCCAGGCCATCGACCTGCAAGTGCTGCAGGCCGATGCCAGCCGCCAGGAAAGCGCCTCCCAAGTGTTCATCGAAGCGACCCTGGACAGCACCGATGTGTATGTCCAGGCCCAGGCGGTGCTGACCCTGCGCATCTACCATTCGGTGGCGCTGTATGACGACAGCAGCCTCAGCCCGCTGCAGCTGGACAACGCCAAGGTCGAGCCTCTGGGCGAGTCGCGCACTTACGAAAAGGAAATCAACGGCGTGCGCCACGGGGTGATTGAAACCCGCTATGCCGTCTATCCGCAGCAGAGCGGCGGCCTGGAGATCCCCCCCCTGACCTTTACCGCCACCGCCGCCGCCAGCGTCGACGACGAACAATCGCCCGCCGCCGCGCCGCGTGCCGGCCGCCAGGTGCAGGTCAGCTCGCTGCCGCTGCGCCTCGCCGTGCGCCCGATTCCGGCGGCCTGGCCGGCCGGTGCGCCGTGGCTGCCCGCACGCAGCCTGACCCTTGAAGAGCACTGGAACCCCGACCCAGGCAGCCAGCAGACGCAGATTGGCGATTCCCTCACCCGCAACATCACCCTGCGCGCTGACGGTTTGTCCAGCACTCAGCTGCCGCCGCTGCCGGCCACCGAGATCACCGGCCTGCGCCGCTACCCCGACCAGCCGCTGCTGCGCAACGAAATCAACGACCGCGGCATGACCGCCAACCGCGAGGAGCGTGAGGCCCTGGTGCCTACCCACAGTGGCGAGTTGGCCCTGCCAGCGCTGGAAGTATCGTGGTGGAACACCCGTGAAGATCACCTCGAGCACACCAGCCTGCCGGCGCGAACCCTGAACGTGCAGGACAACCCGGCGCTGAGCGCCGACACCCCGGTCGGCGACAGCCGTTCTGGCAGCGGCTTGCTGTGGCCTTGGCAGCTTGCCACGCTGGTGTTGGCCCTGACCACGCTGCTGGGCTTCACCTTGTGGTGGCGGGCGCGCTCGCAACCGGCGGTGCTGCGCGCCGCACAACAAGGCCCCAGCCCACGCACCCTGCTGGACGACCTCAAGCGCGCCTGCCAGGCCAACGACCCGCAGGCCACGCGCCAGGCGCTCGACGCCTGGGCACGCCAGCAACCGCAGACGCTGGCGGAGATGGCGGCGCGTTTCGTGCCGTTGTCCGATGCGCTGGATGGGCTGAATGGGGCGTTGTATAGCGAGAGTGGGCAGTATTGGCAGGGTGAGGATTTGTGGCGGGCGATCGGTACCATTCCGCCGGCCGAGCAGGTGCTGCTGCCTTCCGGGGATACGGGGGGGTTGCCGCCGTTGTATCCGAAGTGACATGTGGGGTGCAGCGGGTGCAGGGCTTGGCATTTTCAGCGCCTATGAGATCGAGCGCCGCCCGCGCGGCGCTTCGCGGGGCAAGTCGGATCGCCGCACCGCCGCTCCCACATCTGTTTCGGGCCAGTGAGGCCTGTGCCATTTGCGCGCGACCGCCTTGTTTGTCCGACGCGATATTGTGGCGGGCACCAAAGGGCCGCGCGCCAATGCATCAGGCATAACTGGCCCGAAACAGATGTGGGAGCGGGCTTGCCCCGCGAAGCGCCGCGCGGGCGGCGCTCGATCTGATAGGCGCTGAAAGACTCATGACATGCACCTGTACGCCCACATCCATTCCCCCACATGCAATCCCCCCAGGCATGCCCCTCTCCCCCACCATTGAGTTACCATACCCCCCCTGCGCAACGCCCATCATCCAAGCCAAGCCCCCCGCTTGCTCGACTCGACACCAACAGGTCATCCATGCGTCTGTTTCATACCTCCGACTGGCACCTGGGCCAAAGCCTGCACGGCCAGGAACGCGATTTCGAACACGCTTGCTTCCTCCACTGGCTGCTCGGCCAACTGCACCTGCGCCAGCCGGATGCGCTGCTGATCGCCGGCGACATCTTCGACACGGTCAACCCACCGGTCAAAGCCCAGGAGCGCCTCTACGACTTCATCGTCCAGGCCCACGAGCAACAGCCCAAGCTGGACATCGTGATGATCGCCGGTAACCACGACTCCGGCTCGCGCATCGAACTGCCCGCAGCATTGATGCGCCGCCTGCGCACTCACGCCCTGGGCCGTGTGCACTGGCTCGACGAAGGCCAGCTGGATGCCGAGCGCCTGCTGATCCCACTGACCAACGCCCGCGGCAAAATCAGCGCCTGGTGCCTGGCGCTGCCCTTCCTGCGCCCCGCGGAAGTGACCGGCCCGCAGTTGGGTGACGACTACCTGCAAGGCATCACCCAGGTGCACCAGCAACTGATTGCCGCCGCCCTGCAAAAACGCAAGAAGGACCAGGCACTGGTCGCCATCAGCCATGCCCACATGGCCGGCGGCGCCGTGTCGGAAGACTCCGAGCGCAGCCTGATCATCGGCAACGCCGAGGCCTTGCCGGCCAAGCTGTTCGACAAGGCCATCAGCTATGTCGCCCTGGGCCACCTGCACAAGCCGCAGAAGGTCAACCGCGAAGACCGCATTCGCTACAGCGGCTCGCCGATCCCGCTGTCGTTCGCCGAGATCAACTACCCGCACCAGGTGCTGGAGGTAGAGCTGGACGGTGCCGAGCTGGTCAGCGTCGAAGCGCGCCCGGTGCCTCGCGCCGTGGCCCTGCAACGCATCGGCCCGGCACCGCTTGGCGAGCTGCTGGCACAGCTCGCCGAACTGCCGGTGATCGACCTGCTCGAAGACCCTAACCGCCAGCCCTGGCTCGAAGTGCGCGTCGTGCTGGACGAACCGCAGCCCGACCTGCGCCAGCAAATCGAAGGCGCCCTGCAAGGCAAAGCCGTGCGGCTGATCCGCATTGGCGCCGAATATGCCGGGCGCGCCAGCGCCGAGGACGACGACCTGGCCTTCGTCGAACTGTCCCAGATGACCCCGCAAGACCTGTTCAGCCGCGCCTGGGAGCAAGCCTACGGCAACCCCGCCGATGAACAGGCCTTGGCCGACTTCGCCCTGCTGTTGCAGGACGCACAGCTGGAAGAGGAACAGCCATGAAGATTCTCGCCATCCGCCTGAAGAACCTGGCATCCCTGGCCGGCCCGATCGACATCGATTTCACCGCTGAGCCCCTGGCCAGCGCCGGCCTGTTCGCCATCACCGGCCCGACCGGCGCCGGCAAGAGCACGCTGCTCGATGCCCTGTGCCTGGCCCTGTTCGGCACTGTCCCCCGGCTCAACGACATTGGCCGCGAAGCCAAGGTGCCGGACGCCGACGGCGAGATCCCGACCTCTGACCCACGCAATCTGGTGCGCCGAGGCACCGGCAGCGGTTTCGCCGAAGTCGACTTCGTCGGCATCGACGGCCGTCGCTACCGTGCCCGCTGGGAAGCCAACCGCGCCCGCGACAAGGCCAACGGCAAACTGCAACACAGCCGCCAGAGCTTTTATGACCTGGACAGCGAGCAGGTACTGGCCAGTGGCAAGCAGGAATACAAGCAACTGGTCGAAGCGCGCCTGGGCCTGAACTTCGAGCAGTTCACCCGCGCGGTGATGCTGGCCCAGAGCGAGTTCGGCGCCTTCCTCAAGGCCGACGACAAGGAACGCAGCGAACTGCTGGAAAAGCTCACCAACACGGCGATCTATACCCGCCTTGGCCAGCGTGCCTTCAGCAAGGCCCGCGAGGCCGGCGAGGCGCACAGTGCCCTGAAGGACCGCGCCAGCCACCTGTTGCCCATGCCGAGCGATGCCCGTGCCGAACTCGACCAGCGCCTGGAGCAGGCACAGCAGCAGTTCAAGGCCGACCAGGCGCAAGAGCGCCAGCTCGAGCAGCAACGTACCTGGCTCGATGAACAGCGCCAGCTGCAGGTACAGCAGGGCGAAGCCAGCTCAGCATTGCAGGCCGCCGAGCAGGCTTGGCAGCACCTCACCGATCAGCGCCTGGACCTGGAGCGCCTGGAGCGCCTGGCGCCCCAGCGCCACCAGTTCCACCGTCAGCAGGCCCTGGCGGCGCAGCTCGCGCCGTTGGCCAGCGAGCTCAGCGAACAACACCGCCAGCAGAGCGACCTGCAAGGCCGCATCGGCGAACTTGAACGGGCCCTCGAATCAGCCCGTCAGGCGCTGAGCCAGGCCCAGGCCAGCCAGGGCGAAAACGCCCCGCGCCTGCGCCAGGCTTTCGCCGAGCAAGACACCCTCACCCGCCTGGAGCAAGAACTGGCCAAGGCCCGCGAGGCCGGCCAGCAGGCCGACCTGGCCGCCGCCGAGCTCGAGCAACAACTGCAGCAGTTGGCCGAGCACCAGCAGCGCGGCCAGCAGCAACTGGCGCAGATCGACACTGCTCTGGCCGAGAGTGCCCCCCTGGCTGCCCTCACCAGCGCCTGGCAGGCTTATCGCCCACAGCTACAACAGTTGCTGCAGATCGGCAACCGCCTGAACCAGGGCGGCGAAGAGCTGCCGGGCCTGCAGGCCCAGGCCAGCCAGGCCAATGCGCAGTTGCAAACCCAGCGCGACGCCCTCGAAGTGCTGTTCCGCGAAGCCGCAGCAGAGCCCCAGGCCCTGGCCGAACAGCTCGACCTGCTGGGCGGCATGCTGCAGGAAAACCGCAAACAGCAACGTGCCGTGGAACAACTGTCGCGCCTGCATGCCCGCGAGCAGGAGCTGCAACAGGGTATCCAGTCGTTGCGCGAACGCCAGCAACTGGCCCTGCAGCAACGCCAGCAACTGATTGGCGAAGGCACCGCCGCCAAGGCCGAGCTTGAAGCTGCCGAGCAGGCGCTGGCGCTCACCCGGCAACTGCTGGAACGTCAGCGCCTGGCGCGCAGCACCAGCGTCGAAGAACTGCGTGCGCAATTGCACGAGGGCGAACCCTGCCCGGTCTGTGGCAGCGCCGAGCATCCCTTCCATCAGCCCGAAGCGCTGCTGCAAAGCCTGGGCCGGCATGACCAGGCCGAAGAAGCGACGGCCCTGGCACAGGTCGAGCACTTCAATTCCCGCCTGATCGAGTTGCGCACCCAGGTGGGTGTGGTCAATGGCCAGATCAAGGAGTATCAGCATCAACAGGCGCAACTGAGTGAGCAGTTGCAGCCGCTGGCCGAGCAACTGGCGGCCCATGCCCTGTGGCCCGCACTCAGTGCCCATGAAGACAAGGCCCGCAGTGCCTGGCTGGACAGCCAACTGCGCCGCCTCGACCAGGAAATCGGCCGTGACGAACAGCGCCAAGCCACGCTGCTGACCCTGCAAAGGGATGCCACCCGCCTCAATCAGCAGTTGCAAGCCGCGAGCGAAGCCCAACAGCAGGCACAACGCCGCCTGGACCAGCAGCACCAAGCTCTGGCCGCCGACCAGGAACGCCTTGAGCAGGCCTTGGCCGATTTCGCCAACCTGCTGCCGCCCCCTGTGCTGCAGGCCCTGCGCGATGAGCCGGCGCAGGCCTTCCTCAGCCTCGACCAGCAGATCGCCCAGCGCCAGCAACAGCTGGACCAGCAAAAGGACGAACTGCAAGAACATCAGCAGCGCCTGCAACAGCTGGAGCGCCTGCACGACCAGCAGCAAACCCGCGTGCAGCGCCAGCAAGAACTGCAACTGCAGGTCAGCGGGCTGGCCGAACAGATGGACAAGGCCCGCGCCGCCCTGGCCGAGCTGCTGGGTGAACACCCGCGTGCCGAGGACTGGCAACGCCATCTGGAGCAACAGGTAGAGCACGCCCGCACAGGCGAAGCCGAGACTGCCGAGCAGTTGCAACAGGCCCGCACCCATGCCCTGCAGCTGGCCGGCGAACTCAAGGCCAATAGCGCCCGCCAGCAGGCTTTGGACCACGAACACCAGCAGTTGCAGGGTGAAATCGCTCAGTGGCGCGCCGCACACCCCGAGCTCGACGATAGCGGCCTCGACCGCCTGCTGGCCATGGACGACGCACAAGTGGGCGAACTGCGCCAGCGCCTGCAAGTTGCACAAAAGGCCATCGAACAAGGCCGCGTGCTGTTGCAGGAGCGTGAACAGCGCCTGCAGCAACATACCGCGCAAGCCAGCGTCGAGGCCACGGCCGAAGACCTTGAGCAGTCCCTCGCAGCACTGCGCGCGTTGCTGGCCAACCATGAACAGCAGTGCGCCGAGCTGCGCGCCGCCCAGGCCGAAGACCAGCGTCGCCAACTGGCGTATCAGGCGCTGGCCGAGGACATCGAACAGGCCCATCAGCAATGGCAGCGCTGGGCGCGCCTGAATGCGTTGATCGGTTCGGCCTCTGGCGATGTGTTCCGCAAGATCGCCCAGGGTTACAACCTCGACCTGCTGCTGCACCATGCCAACAGCCAGTTGCGCCAGCTGGCGCGTCGCTACCGCCTCAAGCGCGGCGGCAGTGCCCTGGGCCTGCTGGTGCTGGACACCGAGATGGGCGACGAGCTGCGCTCGGTGCATTCGCTGTCGGGCGGTGAAACCTTCCTGGTATCGCTGGCCCTGGCACTGGGCCTGGCGTCGATGGCCTCGAGCACCCTGCGCATCGAATCGTTGTTCATCGACGAAGGCTTCGGCAGCCTCGACCCAGAATCACTGCAACTGGCCATGGATGCCCTCGACGGCTTGCAGGCTCAGGGCCGCAAGGTCGCGGTGATCTCCCACGTGCAGGAGATGCATGAACGCATCCCGGTGCAGATCCAGGTGCGCCGCCAGGGCAACGGCCTGAGTGACGTCGAGGTGTGCGGGTGATCCTCTACTCGTTCCGCCGCTGCCCCTGGGCCATGCGCGCGCGCCTGGCCCTGCGCTATGCCGGGTGCGAGATACGGGTCGAGGAAGTGGCGATGAAGAACAAACCGGCCGCGCTGCTGGCGTTGTCGCCCAAGGGTACGGTGCCGGTGCTGGACACCGGTACCGGCGTGCTGGAGGAAAGCCTGGACATCATGCGCTGGGCGCTGGAACGCAACGACCCGCAGGACTGGCGGCTACGGGCGGACCCGGCGGCGGCGCAACAGGCCGAGGCGCTGATCGCCCGTAACGACTCCACGTTCAAGGCGCAGGTGAACCTGTACAAGTACGCCGAGCGATACCCTGAGCATTCCCGCGAGCACTACCGCCAGCAGGCCGAAACCTGGCTGGCAGCGCTTGAAGTACTGCTTGAAGGCCGGGCTTACCTGCTGGCCGATCATCCGAGCCTGGCCGATGCCGCGTTGCTGCCCCTGATGCGCCAGTTTGCCGGGGTCGAACCGCAGTGGTTCGCCGAGGCGGCTTATCCGCGGGTGCGGAGCTGGCTGGAGGGGTGGCTGGCGTCGGACCTGTTCAAGGCTGTCATGGCCAAGTGACCTGACACGGCCCTTGTGTAGGAGCGGCCTTGCGTCGCGAAAGGGGCGCGTAGCGGCCCCAAGTTCTGTGTCGCTACACAGATTGCTGGGGCCGCTGCGCAGCCCTGTTCGCGACGCAAGGCCGCTCCTACACAAAAGCCGGGTAGTGCTCAGTGGCCGTGCTTGCCACTCAAGGCTGCATGAAAATGCGCGCTCTGGCGCAGGTACTGCTCGGTATAGCTGTGGGTACTGGACGCCTTGCTGCTGGTGTCGGCATGGGCCTGTGCCGGCAGCACGACCGAAGCGGAGATGGCGGATGCGGCGATGACCGGGAAGAGATTGAAGTTCATCTGGGCTTACCTCGACGGCGGTGGTTTGACGTTGGCCCGTTTGGGCCTTGGGTCAAACTTACGCCGCCAAGGTCGCCGCTAGAAATTCATTGCGACAGTAACCATTATCACGCTGATCGATAGTCACTCGATGAATTTCAGGTCCGACGGCGCATCCTGTGGCAGCGTCTGCACCGTGTCCCCCAGTTTGCCGCTACGCGGATCGCGGCGCATGACCACAATCTGGTTACTCTTCTGGTTGGCCACCAGCAGGAAGTTGTCGCTGGGGTCCAGGGCAAATTCCCGAGGGTGATCACCTTCGACCGAACGGCGCTGCAAGAACGCCAGTTGGCCGTCATCCTTACCTACGCTGAACGCCACGATCTCGTTGGCCGTGCCCCGATTGCTGACATACAGGAAGCGCCCATCCGCCGACAGGTGCAAGCCACCACCGGCTTTGGCCGCGGCATCCTGGCGCTCGGTCAGGTGCAGGCGCTGGCGTTCGACAAGGTTGCCTTCCTGAACATCGAACATCACCACCTCGGCGCTCATTTCCAGGGTCAGGTAAGCATGTCGCCCCTTGCCGTCGAACAGCAGGTGGCGCGGGCCGCTGCCCGGCGGCAAGGCCACCGAAGCAGGAATCGCCGGTGTCAGTGGGTGGTCTGCGCTGGCGCCATCGTAGCGATAGATGAACACCTTGTCGGCGCCCAGGTCGCTGGCATACAGGTGCTGCCCATCCGGCGACAGCACCAGCGAATGCACATGGGCGCCGGCCTGGCGTTCGGGGTTGGCGCCACTTGGCTTGTGCCGGGCCTGCTGCACCACCGCCTTGAGCTTGCCGTCCTTGGCCACCGGGATCACCACCAGGCTGCCACCGGGGTCTGGCTTGACCGCGTAATTGGCAACGAACAGGTAGCGCTGGTCGCGGCTGAGGCTGGCGTGGGTTGGCTCGTCGCCCCGGCTGGCCACCTGGTTGAGGGGGTTGATCTCGCCTTTGCTGCTCACGCTGAAACTGCTGACGTGGCCCTGAACGGTTTCGTTGACCGCGAACAGTTGCCGCTGGTCGGCCGAGAGCACCAGCCAGGAGGGGCTCACGCTCTTGACCACCTGTTGCGGGGTGGGGTCGATATGGCCTGTCGTGCTGTCGAACTGGTAGCGGTAGATACCTTGGCTGGCGCCATCGGTGTAGCTGCCCACCAGCAGTGTGGCAGCCTGGGCATTGAGGGTCAGGGTCATCAGGCTAGCGGTCAGCAGGCTCGTCCAGATTCGCTTCATCGTCGTCTTCATCCGGGGCACGAAAGGCACTCATACAGACTAGACGATGCTCGCCCTGGGCATCGCTGAGCTGCCACTCGTCACCCGTGGCGATGGCGGTGGCGACCTGTTCGGCGGTAAAAGCCCAGCGGCGCAGCTGGCGGCCGTCCATGCATTCGACGGTGAGACCGGTTTCGTTGGCGGTGAAGTCGAAGGCGTGCAGGCCGTCGATCAGCAGCATGTCGCAGGCTGCGAGGGCGGTGGCAAGGGGGGACATGGGGGGTACCAGTTAGAGAGGTGCCGGCATTATAACCCTGGGGCTGCTTTGCAGCCCATTGCGACGCAAGGCCGCCCCCACATTGCGTCGCGAAGGGGCCGCAACGCGGCCCCCAGATACAGCAATCAGTGGGCGAAAATCGACCCACCCTCCTTGCCCACCATCTTCTCGGGCTTGATCAGGAACCGCGCCAGCGCCGGCAGCAGCCACAGCGCACCGAACATGTTCCACAGCAGCATGAAGGTCAGCATCAGGCCCATGTCGGCCTGGAACTTGATCGCCGAGAAGATCCAGGTGCACACGCCAATGGCCAGGCACAACCCCGTGAACAACACGGCCTTGCCAGTCGAACGCAGGGTTTCGTAGTAGGCCTCCTGCAACGGCAGGCCTGCGCGCAGGAAGCTTTCCAGGCGGCTGTAGATGTAGATGCCGTAGTCCACGCCAATGCCCACGCCCAAGGCCACTACCGGCAAGGTGGCGACCTTCACGCCAATGCCCATGTAGGCCATCAGTGCATTACCCAGCACCGATGTCAGCACCAGCGGCAGGACGATGCACAAGGTCGCGGCGAACGAGCGGAAGGTGATCAGGCACATCACCGCCACGCAGATGTACACCAGCACCAGAATGGTCAGTTCGGCCGACTTGATGACCTCGTTGGTGGCCGCCTCGATCCCGGCGTTGCCGGCTGCCAGCAAAAACTGCAGGCCTTCCTTGTTGTGGCTGTCGGCAAAGGCCTTGGCGGCGGCGGTAACCCGTTCTAGGGTCTCGGCCTTGTGGTCGTTGAGGAACACCAGCACCGGCGCCAGCGAGCAGTCGGCGTTGTACAGGCCGTCGGCGCGGGCGATGGAGTTGTTGAGAACGTCCGGGTTGCGCGACAGGGTCTCCCATTTCAGGCTGCCCTCGTTCATGCCCTTGATCACCTGCTTGGACACGGTCACCAGCGAGATCGCCGACTGCACGCCCGGGGTGTTCTCCATGGTCCACATCAGCTCGTCGATCGGCGCCATTGTCGAGTGGATCGAGCAGCTTTCCGACGGCGTCTTGACCATGATCACCAGCACGTCCGAGCTGGTCGAATAGTTGCTGATGATGAAGTTGTTGTCCTGGTTGTAGCGTGAGTCCGGGCGCAGTTCCGGAGCGCCCTGGTCGAGGTCGCCGATCTTCAGGTTCTGGCTGTACCACAGGCCACCGGCGAACATCACCAAGGCCAGGCCAATCGACACCGGCGCCACCTTGGCACTGGCGAAGTTGGCCAGCAGGCGCCAGAACGGGTGTTCACGGGTCGCATCCTTCTTGCTGCGCTCGACGGCCTTGTTGCTGATGCCCACATAGGAGATCGCCACCGGCAGCAGGATCAGGTTGGTAAAGACGATGACCGCGACACCGATCGAAGCGCCGATGGCCAGCTCGCGGATGACCCCGATGTCGATGATCAGCAAGGTGATGAAGCCCACGGCATCGGCGAGGATGGCGATCATCCCGGGCAGGAACAGCTGGCGGAAGGTGCGCCGGGCCGCAGTCAGGGCGTTGTCGGCGTCGCTGGACTGCAGGGCGATGCCGTTGATCTTCTGCACCCCATGGGAAATGCCGATGGCGAAGATCAGGAAGGGCACCAGCATCGAATACGGATCCAGGCCGAAGCCCACCGCATGCATCAACCCCAGTTGCCAGACCACCGCCACCAGGGTGGTGATGAGCACGGCGATGGTGCTGCGGATGCACCAGGTAAACCAGTACAGCAGCACACAGGTGATGGCCAGGGCCACGCCGAAGAACATCACCACCATCACCAGGCCGTCGATCAGGTCGCCGACCTTCTTGGCGAAGCCGACGATATGGATCTTCACGTTGGGGTTCTGTGCCTGGAACTTGTCGCGGATCTTTTCTTCCAGCTGATGCGAGAACTGCTGGTAGTCGAGTTTGACCTGCTTGCCCTGGTCCTGCGGGTCGGGGTAGCTCTCCAGCAGCGGCACGTCAACGATAGTGGACTTGAAGTTGTTACCCACCAGGCGCCCGACCTGGCCGGACTTGAGCACGTTGTCGCGCAACGCGTCGAGGCTTTCGGCCGAGCCGTTGTAGGTATTGGGGATCACCTCGCCACCCGAGAAGCCTTCTTCGGTCACTTCGGTCCAGCGCACGCTGGGGCTCCACAGCGACTTCAGCCCGGCGCGGTCGACACCGGGGATGTAGAACACCTCGTCATGGATCTGGCGCAGGGTCTCCATGTAGTCCTTGTCGAAGATGTCGCCGTTGACCGCCTCCACGGAAATACGCACGGTATTGCCGAGGTTGGCCAGGTCGTTGCGGTGCTCCATCATCTGCTCGATGAACGGGTGTTCGAGCGGGATCATTTTTTCGAAGCTGGTCGAGGGGCGAATCTGCGTGGCCTGCCAGAACAGGAAAATGCTGACCAGCACGCACAGGGCGATGACCACGGGGCGATTATTGAAGATCAGGCGTTCGAGCAGCGTGGCCTTGTCCTGATGATGCGGGTGCATGGTGATGCTCTCCCTGCTGGTCATGGGCGCGGCTCCTCGGCAGCCTGGTCGGCACCTTCGGCGGTGGCCAGGTGCACACCACCCTGCCCCACCAGCAGCAAGCCGCCCGTGGACAGGCCAGTGACGCCGGCCAGGGCGATGCGGTCGGCGCGGTTGTAGACGCTGAAAGTTTGCCCGTCGTCATGGCTGCGCAACACACTGCCGCCGTTACCGACCAGCACCACGCTGCCATCCTCGACAAGCGTAGCGCTTGCCAGGCCGAATTCGAGGGCGCCGCGCGCGGCCTTGAGCGCGATCGGCTGCCAGCTGTCACCGAAGTCCGTTGAACGGAACAGGTTGCCGCGCAGGCCGTAGGCCAGCAGGGTCTGCGGCTGGGCGGTGCCGATCACACCGAACAACGAGCCCTCGTAAGGGCCGTCGACCTTGGCCCAGGCCTGGCCGTTGTCGCTGGAGCGGAACATGCTGCCCTGCTCGCCGACAATGAATAGGCCGGCACCCTTGATCACGGCGATGCCGTTGAGGTGAAACTGGTCGGGGTTGTCCAGCCGCTCGGCGACGTCCTGCCAGTGCTGGCCGCCGTCCCGGGTTTCCAGCAAGGCGCCATAGGCACCTACGGCAAACCCGTGCTGGGCGTCGAGGAAGGTGACATCGAGCAACGGGGCTTCACGGGTAAGGTCTTCGAACTGCTTGCTCCAGGTCGCGCCGCCGTCGGTGCTGGCGAGGATCTGCGCATCATGGCCGACTGCCCAGCCACGCTTGTCGTCGAGAAAAAACACGGCGGTGAGCAGTTGCCGGGTGGGCACCCGCGCCTGGGTCCAGGTCTTGCCCTGGTCGTCGGAGAACAGGATATGACCGCGATCGCCCACCACTACCAGGCGCTTGCCGGCGTGGGCGGCGTCGATCAGCAGGCTCTGGCTGGCCTTGGCCGATTCGGTCGAGTATTCGTCGGCGGCAGCGGCTTCGACGCTGCCCGTCCACATTCCCAATGCCAGCGCCAGCATCGCACCGGCGGCCAGCGGCCAGGCACCACGCCTGGGCTGCGCCATCAGCTGCTCCCTCATGACTGTCCCCTGTTGTGTTCTTCTTAGTGGGTCAATGCCTTGCAGGTACTGCGAAAAGCCTGTGGTAGAGGCCTGCAATAGCTTGGGGGGATCGTAGCGGGGAACGTTGCGCGGATACAACGAGCGGGACGTTATGTTTTGTTAAGCACATAAAAGGCTGGGGCCGCTTTGCGGCCCCACTGGCAATCAAGCCAGGCTCTTGCTCACCACTTCATACACATCACTGGACAGCGCCCCAGAAGCGAGGATCCGCTCCAGTTCGCCCTTCATCAACGCCTGACGCGCAGCGTCATACTTGCGCCAGCGGGTCAGCGGTGCCAGTTGACGCGAAGCAATCTGCGGGTTCAGCGCATTCAGCTCGATCACCAGGTCTGCCAGGAAGCGATAGCCCGAGCCATCCGCCGCATGGAAGTTGACCAGGTTCTGCCCGGCAAAGGCACCCACCAGCGCGCGCACCTTGTTCGGGTTTTTCAGGGTGAACGCCGGGTGCTGCATCAGTGCCTTGACCCGCGCCAGCCCGCCCGGCAGTGAGCTGGCGGCCTGCACGCTGAACCACTGGTCCATGACCAGCGGGTTGTCCTTGAAGTGCTCGGCGAAGGTTGCCAGCGCCTTGGCCCGCTCAGCCTCGAACGGCGAGTTGACCAGTACCGCCAGGGCCGTCAGGCGTTCGGTCATGTTGTCGCACTGGTCGAACTGCTCCAGGGTCGCTTCCAGCACCTGCGGCTTGCCGCTCAGCATCAGGTACGACAGGGCGATGTTCTGCAGGCTGCGGCGGGCGAAGTGCTCGGCCGAAGCGACGTAGGCCGTGCTGCGCGAGGCCTCGCGGTGCGCCTGATAGCGCGCCCACAGGCCATCGAACAACTGCTCGGCGATCTGCTGGCGAGCGAACTCGCGGGCGGCGTGGATGGCATCGACGTCGGCCACCTGGCTGATCTCGGTGAGGTAGGCCTCGCCCGGCAGCGACAGCATCTCGGCGACCATGGCAGCGTCCAGCGACGTGTTGCCCAGCACGGTGCCAAGCGCACTGATCAGGCGCTGGTCGAGCTTCAGCGCTTCGCCGCGCTGATGCTGGCCAATCAGCTCCTGCAGCACCTGCACCGACAGTTGCTGGCCCGCTTCCCAGCGGTTGAAGCCGTCGCTGTCATGCTGCATGAGGAACATCAGCTGGTCGCGGTCATACGGGAAGCTCAGCTTCACCGGCGCGCTGAAACCACGCAGCAGCGAGGGCAGCGGCTTGGCCGTGATGCCTTCGAAGGTGAAGGTCTGCTCGGCCTCGGTCACCGACAGCACGCGGCTGCTGCCGGCAGCGGCGGCTTCGCCGGCCAGGCGCAGTGGCAGGTCGTTGCCTTCGGCATCCAGCAGGCCCAGTTCGACCGGGATCACAAACGGCAACTTGTCGGCCTTTTCCGGCGTCTGCGGGCAGCTCTGGCGGAACGTCAGGCTGTAGGTCTGGGCACCCGCGTCATAGGCTTCGCTCACCTCAAGGCGCGGCGTGCCGGCCTGGCTGTACCAGCGCTTGAACTGTGTCAGGTCGACGCCGTTGGCATCTTCCATGGCCTTGATGAAGTCGTCGGTGGTCACCGCCTGGCCATCGTGGCGTTCGAAGTACAGGTCGCTGCCCTTGCGGAAGCCCTCGGCGCCCAGCAGGGTGCGGACCATGCGCACCACTTCGGCACCCTTCTCGTACACGGTCAGGGTGTAGAAATTGGAGATTTCGATGAAACTGTCCGGGCGTACCGGGTGGGCCATTGGGCCGGCATCTTCCGCGAACTGGTGGGTACGCAGGTAGGCGACGTCCTCGATGCGCTTGACCGTGCGCGAGTTCATGTCGGCGCTGAACTCGGCGTCGCGGAACACCGTGAAGCCTTCCTTGAGCGACAGTTGGAACCAGTCGCGGCAAGTTACGCGGTTGCCCGACCAGTTGTGGAAGTACTCGTGGGCGACCACGCCTTCGACCCGCTGGTGGGCGGCGTCGGTGGCGGTTTCGGCGCGGGCCAGCACGCAGCTCGAGTTGAAGATGTTCAGGCCCTTGTTTTCCATGGCGCCCATGTTGAAGTCATTGACCGCGACGATCATGAAGATGTCCAGGTCATACTCACGGCCGTAGACTTCCTCGTCCCAGCGCATGGACTTCTTCAGGCTGACCATGGCGTGGTCGCACTTGTCGATGTTCTCGGGTTCGACGTAGATACGCAGGGTCACGTCGCGGCCCGACTGGCGCGTGAAGCTGTCCTCGACGCACCACAGGTCACCGGCCACCAGGGCGAACAGGTAGGCCGGTTTCATGAACGGGTCTTCCCAGGTCGCCCAGTGCCGGCCCTCTTCAGCCGGCCCGCTGCCGATCGGGTTGCCGTTGGACAGCAGCACCGGGTAGCGATGCTGCTCGGCGATCACCGTGGTGGTGAAGGTGCTCATCACATCCGGGCGGTCGAGGTAATAGGTGATCTTGCGGAAACCCTCGGCCTCGCACTGGGTGCAGAACATCTTGCCGGACTTGTAAAGGCCTTCCAGCGCGGTGTTGCTCTCGGGGTGGATCTTCACGCTGGTGTCGAGGGTGAAGCGCTCGGCCTTGGGGTGGACCGTCAGGCTGTCGGCTTCAAGCTGGTAGTCGCTTGGCTGCAACTCCTGATCGTCCAGCGAGGCGCGCAGCAGTTCGAGCTGCTGGCCGTCGAGCACCAGTGGCGGCAGGCCGGCACCGCGTGCCGGGTTGCGGCGCATGACCAGTTGCGCATGGACCAGGGTGTGGTCCTCGAACAGCTCGAAGGTCAGGTGCGTCTCGTCGATCAGGTACTCGGGCGCCTGGTAGTCCTTGAGGTAGATCACTTGCGGTTGTTCGGTACGCATGTGCAGGTCCTTTTTACTGGAGCACGGCCAACTGGTAGGCCGTGTACTTGCGAATGTTGATCACGCCGGTGTCGAAAATCAGGTACTGGCCCTTGATGCCCAGCAGCGTGCCTTCCACCACCGGGTTCTTGTCCAGGTTGAAGCTGACGATCTTCGTCGGGTAGGCCTCGACCGGGTAACGCATCTGCACCACCTCGGCATCCGGCAGCAGCTGCAGCGCCTGCAGGCCAAAGCGTGCCTGCAGCTCGCGCAGGCCGTCGGCGCAGGCATCGAAGATCTGTTCGCGGATGGCGACCAGGTCCAGCACTTCGGCGTCGCCCTTGAGCAGTGCACGCCAGTTGGTGCGGTCGGGTACCTGGCTGCGCAGCACGTCTTCGACCAGACCTGATTGCTGGCGGGTGGCCACGCGCATGATCGGCAGGGCCTGGCTGGCACCCTGGTCGAGCCAGCGGGTGGGCAGTTGGGTGGCGCGGGTGATGCCGACCTTGACCCCCGACGAGTTGGCCAGGTAGACCACGTGGTCGGTCATGCAGAACTGCTCGCCCCAGGACGGCTCGCGGCAGGTGCCGGCGTCGTAGTGGCAGCGTTCCGGGGCCATGATGCAAATGTCGCACTGGGCCAGCTTGGTCATGCACGGGTAGCAGTAACCCTGGCTGAAGCTGGTCTTGGTGCGCTTGCCGCAATGGCTGCAATGAATGGCGCCGAGGTACTCCAGGCGCAGGCGCTGGCCGATCAACGGGTTGACCGGTACCTGCTCCTCACCCAGGCGAAAGCTGTATTGCACGACCGGTGCTTCCAGGCGCACCGCCATCTTGCTCAAAGAGCCACGAGCGAGTTCGATCAATGTACCGAGTCCGACTTGAACAGAATGTTAGCGATCGGCGCCGACTTCGACGCGCATTCCTGTGGGCCCATGTAACCGGTGCGCTGATCTTCGGGGAGGTTTTGCATCTCCCAGGCGATCACGGCCTGCAACGACAGCTCTTTCTGTTCGACAGTGAGCTTGCGGCCATCGGACCATTTACCGATCTCCACGGCCGTTTTCAGGCTCTCGTAGATTTCGGGGGTAATGTTTTCGATCATTTGCGCGAAAGTGGACATAGCGTCTCCTAATTCAAGCCGACAGTTTACGCCGGGCCATCCCGCCACCCAAGAGCCCTGTCAGGCATCCGATGAGCAACCCGCCGACGTGGGCGGCATTGGCGATCTGGCCAAAGCCGAGCTGGCCGACCACCCCGGTCAGGCACACCACCAGCCAGATGAGCATCATCACCAGCACGCCCTTGGGCAGGTTGAAGTGCGGGTTGGGCGCCAGCCACTGGTACAGCCAGATATGCCCAAGCAAGCCGTAGAGCACGCCAGACAGGCCGCCGAACAGGCTCGGGCCGCTGGTGTAGTGCTGGGCCAGGTTGGACACCAGGCTGAACAACAGGGTCAGGCCCAGCAACAGCCACGGACCCTGGCGCAGTTCGATGCGCTTGCCCAGCTCCCAGTACCACAGGCTGTTCATGGCCAGGTGCAGCACGCCGAAGTGCAGCAGCATCGGTGACACCAGGCGCCACCATTGGCCCTCGGCGAGGCCTTGGGCCAGTGGGGTGAAGTACAGGTAGTCGCCTTGTACGCGGAAATCGAGGAAGGTGAACCAACCGATGGTCGAGAAGTTTTCGCCAAGGCTGGTGAGGCCCGCGACGATGAAGCACAGCAGCAGGATCACGGTGGTGACCTTGCAGGCTTTTGCCTGGTCCTTCAGGGAGGGCTGGGTGGCGGCAGTCGCGGTTGAACCCGCTGCCATTGGCGCCTGGGCAAGCTCAAGGTCGGCGTTGCCGTCCGGGAAGCGCTGGTAGAGTTGCAGCACGTCTTCGGCCAGGGTATCGGGCGCCCAGAGCACCTGGGCATCGCCTTCTTCGCTGACCCGGTGCGGCACCTGCAAGCGCTGCAGCAGATGGACGAAGCCGCTGAGGTCGACCGACAGCGGCAGACGCATCACTTCGATTATGTTCATTGATTGGCCTGTGGGCGATCGACGTCGACCCAGACGAACTTGTGCGGGTCGATACGGGTTTCATCATCCAGCCGATAGGCTGCCAGCTTGCCATAGAGCACGGCGCTGTAGTCCAGGCAGGCCAGGTTGTCGCGTATCGGCGCCGGGCGGCCGCTGCGCCAGTAATGGCCGACGAACAGCAAGGGTTCGTCCTCGGCGTAGCGCAGCAAGGCGTTCTTCTGGGTATGGCTGAGCGGCGTGCTGGCGACTGCCTCGGGCAGGGCATCGGGCTGGAACACGATGTCGCCATAGGTTTGCGGGTCTTCTTCCCAGAATTTGGTGCGGAAGAAGGCGCGGGTCAGGCCATCGCCACCGGTCAGGGTCAGCCCGTCCGGCAGGCGCATGTCGGTGCCCCGCAGCAGGCGATTGCACACCGTGGCGGCGAAACTGCCGGGCACGGCCGAGGCCTGGATGAAGTGTTGGTCGATGCGCCCATTCGGGTATTGCTGGCGTAGCGGCTCGATCAACCGGGGGTCCCAGCAGGCGTGCACCAGGCGGAAGCGCCCGGCGTCGACGAACAGCGGCAATTCATAGAACCAGTTGACGAAGTCATGCCAGTCGCCGGGGTGGTGGGCGAACTGGGTCAGGGTCTCGTCGATCAGCCGGGCGTGGCGTGGCGTGTGCTCGCGCACATGGGCCTTGCCGCTGCCGGGCAGGGCCGGGGTAACCCAGCCCAGGGCGTTGTACTCATGGTTGCCCATGATGCAGAACGCCTGACCGGCCTCGACCATGTCGTGCACGATGTGCAAGGCCTCGCGGATACGCGGCCCACGGTCGACGATGTCACCGAGGAACAGTGCCTGGCGCCGTGGGTGGCGCCAGACGCCCGCCACACGCTTGTAACCCAGGGCGTCGAGCAGGCGTTCAAGGGTCAGCGCACAACCATGCACGTCACCGATGATGTCGAAACTTCGCGCCGGATCGAGCATCAGTCGTCCCTGCTGCCAAGGCGGCTGCCCCAGCCGAGTTTGGTACGGCAGACTTCGTAGTAATTGTGGTCCAGCGGATGGATCAGGCGCAGTTTCTGCGGCTTCTTGCTCACCGTGATGGTGTCGCCGGGGGCGCAGGTGAAGTGGTTCTGGCCGTCACAGGAGACCTGCGGATAGATCTGCAGGTCCTTGGCCACGACGATCTTCAGTTCGCTGTTGCCGTCCACCACGATCGGCCGGCCCGACAGGGTATGCGGGTACATCGGCACGATGACGATGGCGTCGAGCTTGGGGTGCATGATCGGGCCGCCCGCCGACAACGCATAGGCGGTCGAGCCGGTCGGGGTGGCGACGATCAGGCCGTCGGCCTTCTGGCTGCAGACGAACTGGCCATCGATGTAGATCTCGAACTCGATCATCCGCGTCGATTTGCCGGGGTGCAGGACCACATCGTTGAGCGCATCGCCTTGGCCGATGGCCTCGTGGTGCCGGCGCACTTCGGCCTGCAACAGGAAGCGGTTTTCTACCAGGTAGTGACCGTCGAGCACTTCGGCGACCTTTTCTTCCAACTCGTCGGGGCGGATATCGGTAAGAAAGCCCAGGTTGCCGCGGTTGATGCCCAGCACCGGAATGTTGTGCCGGGCCAAGGCGCGGGCGGCGCCGAGCAGGCTGCCATCACCACCAACGACGATGACCAGGTCGCAGACCTCGCCCAGCAGCTTGCGCGTGGACGTCTGCAGGCCGTGGCCGGGCAGCACTTCGGCGATGGTGTCCTCGAGGATCACATGCAGGTGGCGCTCGATGAGGAATTTTTTCAGTCGGCGAATGGTGTCGAGCACCTGTGAGCTGCCAAGGCGTCCGATGATACCGATATTGCGAAATTGCTCCATGGGGCTCCTGCGAGGCTCTGCGGCGGGTGACTATGCGCCGATTATGGGCGAAACGACCGGGCAGCGGCAAACCGGCTATGCTCGCTGGATGATGCCCTTCGCCGAACTCCACGACTTGCCCCGCCAGTTGCGCCGCCCTGCCGTGCGCGACCTGGCCTGGACACTGCTGTCCCCACCGCTGCTCAGCGCCCCGCCCTGCCCCCAGCGCCACCCGCTGGCAGGCAGTGCCTGGGCCGATGAGCCGCAGCGCCTGAAAGCCTGGTTGTTGGCCTTGGATGCCGATGACCAGCCGCTGCGTGACGGGCTGGCGAGGCTGACCAGCCGGCGCCTGGGGCTTTACTACGAAAGCCTGTGGCAGTTCGCCCTGGGCCAGGCGCCGGGTATCGAGCTGCTGGCGGCCAACCTGGCGATCCGCGAAGGTGGGCGCACGCTGGGCGAGCTGGATATCTTGCTGCGCGACGCTGAAGGCACCCACCACCTGGAGCTGGCGATCAAGCTTTACCTGGGGCCGGACCACAGCGGTGGCCGCGACCCCGCGCAGTGGCTCGGGCCGGGGTGTTACGACCGATTGGGCAGCAAGCTGGCGCACCTGGCCGGGCATCAGTTGCCCATGTCTAGTGGTGCGCACAGCCGTGTGGCGCTGGCCGGGCTTGGCGTGCAGCAGGTGCAGGCGCATCTGTGGCTTGCGGGTTATCTGTTCTACCCATGGCCAGGGCATGCAGAACCGCCTGAGGGGGCCAACCCGCTGCATCTGCGCGGGCGTTGGTTACGCCGGCGGGATTGGCCAAGGGCCACAGCTGAACGTTGGCAGCCCCTGCCGCGCAATGCCTGGTTGGCGCCAGCGCGGGTCACGGCCGAGGCGTGCTGGACAGTGCAGCAGTTCGAGGCTTGGCTGGCGGGGTTGGATGAGCAGGCGCCGGCGCAGATGCTGGTCAGGTTGCACATGCAGGCCGATGGGGCCTGGCATGAAGTAGAGCGGGTATTTTTGGTGGCCGATGGCTGGCCGGCGCTGAGCGAGTAGGTGGGTTTGTGCGCAGGGCTTGAGGTTTGTGGCGCCCAGAAGATCGAGCGCCGCGCTGGCGGCGCTCGATCTCATAGGCGCTAAAAACCTCAAGCCCTGCCCCACCGGCCAAACACCTTTCACCGACCCAGCGCAAAGCATCCCCTCAAATCAGCAGTTACAGTTACCCGTGAGCGCCAGCAAGAGCGCCACCTTAAACCTGATGACGAGGATCAAGCATGGTTTCACTCACCCCGACGCCTCATTACGCGCGCCTGTCCATCGCCCTGCACTGGCTGATGCTGGTGCTGCTGGCCGCCGTCTACGCCTGCATCGAGTTTCGCGGCCTGTTCCCCAAGGACAGCGCTGAGCGCAACCTAATGAAGGACCTGCACTTCATGCTGGGCCTGACGGTGTTTGTGCTGGTCTGGCTGCGCCTGGCGGTACGCCTGAGCCGCCCCACCCCGCCCATTCTGCCCAAGCCCCCTGCATGGCAGACCGGCCTTGCCCACCTGATGCACCTGGCACTGTACCTGTTGATGATCGGCCTGCCCCTGGCCGGCTGGCTGATTCTCAGCGCCGCCGACAAGCCGGTACCCTTCTATGGCCTCGAGCTGCCCCACCTGATCGGCGCAGACCCGGACCAAGCCAAGTTCATCAAAGGCTGGCATGAGCGCGTCGGCAGCTGGGGTTACTGGCTGATCGGCCTGCATGCGCTGGCCGGGCTGTATCACCACTACGTGCAACGCGACAACACGCTGCTGCGCATGCTGCCCTACAAGTAACCGCGTCGGCCTTGCAGGCCACCGGTGTGCAGCACGATCAGGCGGGTGCCGGGCGGGAATACGCCGGCCTCGACCTGCTCACGCAGCGCCAGCAAGGCCTTGCCGGTGTAGAGCGCTTCAAGCGGCACGCCGGTGCTGCGCTCGCAGGCGTCGATGAACCCCAACAGTTCGTCGTCGACCCGGGCAAAGCCGCCCCGGCAGGCATCGTGCAGCCTATAACCACTGTCGCCGACCAGTTGGCTCACATTCTCCGCCACGCCATGATCGCCTGGCACCGCCAGCGCGCCGTGCACGTCATGCGCGCCGGCCTCTTCCAGCACCAGGCCAGCCAGCGTGGTACCGGTACCCACGGCCAGCCACCAGGCGCTGTAATCGTCCCAACCGATGCCGGCCAGCTGTGTACGCGCCTGCGCGACGATCAACCCGCAGCCTTGCGCGCCCGCCATGCCGCCACCGCCTTCGGGGATGCAGTGCCAGCCGGGGTAACGTGCCTGCCAGGGTTGCCAGAACCCCGCTTCATGGCGCGCACGGTAGCCACCATAGCCCAGCCAGTGCACGTGCATGCCCAGCGTCTGCAGATCACGCACCGTCGGGGTGTCCTGGGCATGGCCACGCAGCAAGCCGGCGGTGGCGAAGCCAAACCGTTTGCCGGCGGCGGCCAGGGCGTGCAAGTGGTTGGAGTGGCTACCGCCCAGGCTGATCAGGCCGGGGGCGCCTGCTTCATGGGCTTGTGCAAGGTGGTGGCGCAGCTTGAACCACTTGTTGCCGCTGATCAAGGGGTCGATCAGGTCCAGGCGCAAGATGGCAGCTTCGACGTTGGCGCTTTGTAGCCAAGGCAGGGTCAGGGGGTGCAGAGGGGCCTGGGGGAGGTTCAAGAAATCGATGGACATGGATCGGGGCCTGAGGCGGATTCATCAGTCTATCAGTGAAACAGCGGGGGGCCGCAAAGCAGCCCCCGGCCCTATCAAAGCTCGGCAGCCAGGCGCGAGCCTTGGTTGATCGCCCGCTTGGCATCCAGCTCCGCTGCCACGTCCGCGCCGCCGATCAAATGCACCGACTGCCCTGCGGTCACCAGCCCGTCGTACAACTCACGCAGCGGCTCTTGCCCGGCGCAGATCACCACGTTGTCCACCGCCAGCAGTTGCGGCTCACCGCCGCCGACACGAATGTGCAAACCGGCGTCGTCGATATTCAGGTATTCAACGCCATTGAGCATCTGCACCTGTTTGTTCTTCAGCCCTGCGCGGTGGATCCAGCCGGTGGTCTTGCCCAGACCGTCACCTACCTTGGACGCCTTGCGCTGCAGCAGGAACACCTGGCGTGCCGGCGCGTGCGGCGCGGCCTTGATTCCGGCCACGCCACCGCGGGCCTCAAGCTGGGTGTCGATGCCCCACTCTTTCCAGAACGCGTCACGGTCCTGGCTGCTTGCCACACCCTGATGCACCAAGTATTCGGACACATCGAAACCGATACCGCCGGCCCCAATCACCGCGACGGCCGCGCCGACCGGCTTGCGTTCGAGCAGCACATCCAGGTAGCTGAGCACCTTGGCGTGCTCCACCCCCGGGATCGCTGGGATGCGTGGCGCGATACCGGTGGCCAGGATGACCTCGTCGAAGCCGCCGTCCACCAGCGCCTGTACATCGACGCGGGTGTTCAGGCGCACGTCCACGCCTGTGCTGCTGAGCTTGTTGGCAAAGTAGCGCAGGGTCTCGAAGAACTCTTCCTTGCCCGGCACCCGCTTGGCCACGTTGAACTGCCCACCGATCTCGCCAGCGGCATCGAACAGCGTCACCTGGTGGCCACGCTCAGCGGCCACAGTGGCGGCCGCCAGGCCGGCTGGGCCTGCACCGACCACGGCAATACGCTTCACCGCGCGCACAGGCAGATAGTTGAGCTCAGTCTCGTGGCAGGCGCGTGGGTTGACCAGACAACTGGTCAGCTTGCCGCCAAAGGTGTGGTCCAGGCAGGCCTGGTTGCAGCCGATGCAGGTGTTGATTTGATCAGCGTGCCCGGCGGCGGCTTTGTTGACGAAGTCCGGGTCGGCCAGGAACGGCCTCGCCATGGAGACCATGTCGGCGTCGCCTTCGGCGAGCACCGCCTCGGCCACTTCCGGGGTGTTGATGCGGTTGGTGGTGATCAGCGGAATGTTCACCGCCCCCCGCAGCTTGGCGGTGACCTTGCTGAACGCCGCACGCGGCACCTTGGTGGCGATGGTCGGGATGCGCGCCTCGTGCCAACCGATGCCGGTGTTGATCAGGGTCGCACCGGCCTGCTCGATGGCTTTGGCCAACAGCTCGATTTCATCCCAGGTGCTGCCACCCTCGACCAGATCGAGCATCGACAGGCGGAAGATGATGATGAAGTTCGGGCCCACGGCCTCACGTACGCGGCTGACGATTTCCACGGCCAAGCGCATGCGGTTGGCGTAGCTGCCACCCCAGCGGTCGGTGCGGTGGTTGGTGTGGGCAGCGAGGAACTGGTTGATGAAATAGCCTTCCGAACCCATTACCTCGACGCCATCGTAGCCCGCACGCTGGGCCAGTACGGCGCAATTGACGAAGTCGGCGATCTGCTTCTCGATGCCCGCTTCGTCCAGCTCCTTGGGCTTGAACGGGTTGATCGGCGCCTGGATCGCACTCGGCGCGACCTGGCGCGGGCTGTAGGCGTAGCGCCCGGCATGCAGGATCTGCAGGCAGATCTTGCCGCCCGCGGCGTGTACCGCGTCAGTCACGATGCGGTGCTTGTCGGCTTCTTCTTCGGTGCTGAGCTTGGCGGCGCCAGAATAGACCCCACCTTCATCATTAGGCGCGATGCCGCCGGTGACCATCAGGCCGACGCCACCCCGGGCGCGCTCGGCAAAATAGGCCGCCATGCGCTCGAAACCACCGGGCCGCTCTTCAAGGCCGGTGTGCATCGAGCCCATCAGGGTGCGATTGCGCAAGGTGGTGAAGCCGAGGTCGAGCGGTGCGAGCAGGTGCGGATAAAGGTCGGCAGCCATGGAAGGTCCCCATGTGGCGTGATCACGGAATGCGGGTACCTCGCCAGCCGGCGGGCCCGTCGTTTATCTGCCGATGACATTAAACAGGCGTTTGAACAGGCTCAATGATCGAAACTGACAACTTATTGATCCTCCCTCACAGCACGGCTACCCTAGACAACTCTGACTTCCAAGGCGCAGTACCGCTTCATGCGAAAACTCCTGGCAAGCGCCCTGGCGCTGGTGATGATCGCCGCCGTGTGCGGCTACGGCTTCTGGACCCAGCAGCGCCCGGAAGGCCATTACCTGTCCGACCTGCGCATCGAGCTCGCGCTCAACCATGGCGTGCCGGGCGAACACGGCAACCTGCTGGGCGTCGAGCCGCTGCTTTACCCAAGTGACTACCAGAACCTGCAGCGCCTGCACCGCAAGCTCTCGGCCTATCTGCAGCAGGCCCGAATGCAGGGGCTGGTTGGCCCACGCACGGTGGTGGTGTTGCCGGAGCACATCGGCACCTGGCTGTGGGCGCGCGGCGAAAAGAACGAGCTGTACCAGGTCACGCAGAGCCGCGAGGCCTTGCAATGGCTGGAGCTGAGCAACCCGCTGCGCTATGGCCTGGCGATGCTGCGCGCCAACGCCGACGACTGGCGCACCGACGCGCACTTGCGCATGAAGGCCGAGCAGATGGCCGCCGACTATCAGCAGCTGTTCGGTGGCCTGGCCAAGGAGTTTGGGGTAACCCTGGTGGCTGGCTCTATCGTGCTCCCTGCCCCTTATGTCAAACAGGGCGTGCTGCACGCCGGCAGTGGCCCGCTGTACAACAGCAGCGTGGTGTTTGCCGGCGACGGCTCGCTGCTGGGCCAGCCCCAGCGCCAGCAGTACCCAGACAGCGAAATGCGCCGCTACATCCATGATGGCCGCCAGCACCCGCTGCAGGTCCTGCAAACCCCCGCCGGGCGCCTCGGTGTACTGATCGGCAGTGACAGCTGGTACCCGGAAAACCACCAGCAACTGGAGCAACAGTCGGTCCAACTGATCGCCAACCCGGTGTTCCTCAGCGGCAAAGGTAGCTGGCAGGCGCCCTGGCGCGGCAACCGCCACCAGCAAGCGGCGGCCGAGCTTGCCTTGCAGCGTGGCGAGGTAAGCGAGCAAACCGCCTGGCAGCGCCTGACCCAGGCGGCTGGCGCAGGTGTCAGCAGCATGAGCGTGTTCATGCGCGGGCAGTTCTGGGAGCAGGCCGGCGACGGCCAGGGCTTTGCCCATCAATCGGGCGAACTGCTGGCGGGCAACCCTAGCCATGGCGCCCGCCTGCTGAACCTGTGGTTGTGACCCCGTGGCCCGCCCCCGCGTGCGCCTGGGTGACCTGTCGGTAGGCTTCGTCCAGCCATTGGCAGGGGCTGTGCGCGCGCTGGGCCATGACCCAGCGCCCCTGCTGCGGCGCTATGGCCTCGATGCTGCGCGCCTGGCCGAAGCGGGCGCACGCTTGTCGATCCCCCGCTACATGCACCTTGGGCATGCCGCCATCACGCTCTGCTCAGAGCCGGCCCTGGGCCTGCACATGGGGCGCCTCAGCCGCCTGGCCCATGCCGGCCTGGCGGGCATCACGGCGGCCCAGGCGCCAACCCTGGGCGAAGCGGCGCGCACCTTGCTGCGCTTCGAGCCGCTGTACGCTGCCAACTACCGGGGCCACTCAAGCTTTCAGGAAGATGCCCAGGGCGCCTGGCTGCGCTTCTACTCCATCAGCCCGTACAACACGTACAACCGTTTCGTGGTCGATTCGTTGCTCGCCGGCTGGCTGGCACAACTGGGCGACCTGACAGGCACCGTGCTGCAGGCCGAACGGCTGGATATTGAATTTGCAGCGCCCGACTATGCCACTCAGTATCAGCCGCTGTGCTGTACCCCGGTGCAGTTCGCAGCCGCTGGCAATCAACTGCGCCTGAGCCGCGCCACGCTACAGATAGCCAACCCGCAGCATTGCCCGAGCACCTGGCAGCACCTGCTGCAACTCTGCGAAGCCGAGTTGCTCCAGCGCACACGGGTACGCAGCCTGGGTGAACGCATCACGCACCTGCTCGGCCCGTTACTCAATGGCGGCCGCGAACCGGACCTGGACGAAGTGGCCCAGAGCCTGCAACTGCCCACCTGGACATTGCGGCGCAAGCTGGCTGAGGAAGGCACGCGCTTTCGCGACGTGCTGAACGAGACACGGCGCGACCTGGCCGAAACCTACATCCGTGACACGGCGCTGGCTTTCGGCGAAATCGCTTATCTGCTGGGGTTTGCTTCGGCAGAGGCTTTCCAGCGCGCATTCAAGCGCTGGACCGGCCTCACGCCGGGGGAGTTTCGCCGCAGTCAGCGGCAGGCCGGCTAAAGCTCGGTGGCGTCCTCGGCAGGTTCCGGGGTATCCAGTTCGTATGCCTGGAACTCGAGCAGCTCTTCCTGATATTCGTCCATTGCCCTGCGTCCTCTTTTCTCATCTGTCTTCGTAGGTGTCGCCTTCAACCTAAGCAGGTTGGGTGAAGGAATGATGACAAGCTCATGAGAAGTAAACGTAGCAGGTATCGAACGCGCTATCGGCGCCCGTCTGTAACAGGGAATGTGTGCTGTGCCCGCGCGTAGCCGCAGGCGCAAAGAGGCTCAGAGGGTGGCCGGCGGGGCTTCAGCAGGTTGCGCCTGGATCGGTGCCGGCTCTGCCGGCGGTGCTACAGGTTGCGAGCCCTGGCTGTCATTGACCACAGGCGCCGCTGGCACCTCGGCGGCCGGGGCAACGGCGGCAGGCGCTGGGGCGGCTGCGGGAACCGCTGCTGGGGCGGCAGCCGCCTGCTCTGGCAGCCCCAGGTCAACTGCGGGCTTTTCTACCTTCGGCGCAGGCGCCTCAGGCTCGACCTTGGCCTTGCTGACCTTCTTGGGCTTGGGCAGATAGCTCTCCACCAGTGCGAAATACCGGTCGTAGAACTGCGCCGCAGTCACCGTCTCGCTGGCCACCTTGACCATCGAGTCGTCACTCGAACCGATCGGCATCGACACCGAACCCAGCACGCCCACACCCAGGCTGGCGGAGGTATTGGACTTCTTCAGGCTGTAGCGATCCTGCAGGGCGTTGGCGAACATGGTCGAACGCTGTTCGTCGCTCACGTCTGGCGCGCAGGTGACGTTGAAACTGATCTGCAGGTGGTTTTCGCTGTTCTGCTGGAAGCTCTTGTTGCCGGTAACCTGGTTGGCACCGCTGCTGGTGATGATATAGCCCTGGCTGAGCAAGGCACGGCGAGCGGCCTCGCAGGAGCCGGCATCGGTCACCGGAAAGCTGCGCGAGAACGTCCCCGAGTCGTCGAAGTTCTCGTGCTCGTAGATGGCCGTTTTTTTCGAGGAACAACCGGTCACGCCCGCCAGCACCAGGGCCAGCCCGAGCGCACCAAAGACGGATGATCTGGTCATTGCGAATTCCGGGTAAGTCGAGAAGGTGCCTATTGTGCATCAGCGCGCACAGACACTGAAACCGTTCATCCGTGAAGAGTCTGTCAGCTTCGTGTAAAGGTGGCCGAGCTGGCCGTGATAACGAAAAAAGCGACCCTAAGGTCGCTTTTCACGTTGCTTCGAGGTGTTCAGGGCCTCGAGGCGAAGATGGCGCAGCGGACGGGACTCGAACCCGCGACCCCCGGCGTGACAGGCCGGTATTCTAACCGACTGAACTACCGCTGCGTATCGCTTGGGCTTGCGCCCGGTGAAACCTGCTTTGCCTGCTTACTGGCCAGAGGCACAGTTTTATCAGGCACAAAAAAAGCGACACGTTGATCGCTCTTTTTGTTGCTTCGAGGCGTTCAAGGGGCCTCGAAACGAAGATGGCGCAGCGGACGGGACTCGAACCCGCGACCCCCGGCGTGACAGGCCGGTATTCTAACCGACTGAACTACCGCTGCGTATCATTCAGGCTTGCGCCCGATTGAAACTGGGATCGACCTCAGGCATATTTGCCTTTCGGTCTCAGACCGGTGCAAGGCACCCATCTGTTACTAAAAAGTGGCGCAGCGGACGGGACTCGAACCCGCGACCCCCGGCGTGACAGGCCGGTATTCTAACCGACTGAACTACCGCTGCGCATAATGGCTTATCAGGCCTTGTTCCTCTCTGGCGATCGGCTTCTTTCGAAGCGTCTTGCGTCAGGAACGCTCAGGAAGTGGTGGGTGATGACGGGATCGAACCGCCGACCCTCTGCTTGTAAGGCAGATGCTCTCCCGGCTGAGCTAATCACCCCCGCGATGTTGCTTGTTGCGTTTGCTTCGCTGAGGCCGCGAAATTTACGCAGGTACCGATGCTAAGTCAATACCCCCATTGAATTTTTTTTCAAAAAAGGCAAAAAAGCGGTTTCCACACCCTGTGCCATTTGGGTTGTTCCTGTTGGCTTGTTCAAGGGCAAGCCTGCTGCCATCGCTACACCACTGGCATATGCGCCGCCGAAAAAACAAAAAAGGGGCCTTCTCGGCCCCTTTCCTTTACAACTCATAGTGTTACAGCTCAGGTGTAGATCATCTTGCGGGTCATGCCGCCATCGACCACAAACTCCTGGCCGGTGACGAACGCCGCTTGGCGCGACAGCAGCCAGGCCACCATCGCCGCAACGTCTTCCACCGTCCCTACCCTGCCCGTCGGGTGCTGGGCATGGTCGGCTTCGGTCAACGGCTCGGCACGGCGCTGGGAAGGGTCACGCGCATCGATCCAGCCCGGGCTCACCGCATTCACGCGGATCTCCGGGCCCAGGCTCATGGCCAAGGCATGGGTCAAAGCCACCAGGCCGCCCTTGCTCGCCGCGTAGGCCTCGGTGTCAGGCTCGGATTGCCGCGCACGGGTCGAGGTCAGGTTGACGATCGCCCCATTGTGCGCACGCAGGTACGGCGCACAATGCTTGGCCAGCAGCATCGGGCCATTGAGGTTGACCGCCAGCACCCGGTTCCATTGCGCCAGGCTCAGGCTTTCCAGCGTCTGGTTATGCGGGTTGGCGATCGCTGCATTGCACACCAGCGCGTCCAACCGCCCGAACTGCCCCAGTACCTCGGACACCCCGGCACTGACCTGCGCCTCGTCGGCAACGTCCATGGTGATGAACCAGGCGTTGTCACCCAACGCCTTGGCTACCTTGGCCCCACGCGGGCGGTCCAGGTCGCTTAGCACCACCTGCCAGCCTTCACAGATCAACCAGGCGGCAATCCCCAAGCCGATACCGCGAGCGGCACCGGTCACCAGGGCTACCCGACCGTTATGGCCCGGTGCACCGCCTCTGATTTCAATCACAGTGCCGCCAACCCACGTGCAAGGTCAGCCTGCAGGTCAGCGACATCTTCCAGGCCCACGGCAACGCGGATCAGGCTGTCGCGGATACCCGCCGCTTCACGCTCCTGCGGCGACAGACGGCCGTGGGAAGTGGTGGCCGGGTGGGCGATGGTGGTCTTGCTGTCGCCCAGGTTGGTGGTGATAGAGATCATCCGCGTGGCGTCGATAAAGCGCCAGGCGCCCTCTTTGCCCCCCTTCACCTCAAAGCTCACCACGGCGCCAAAGCCGCTCATCTGGCGCTTGGCCAGCGCGTGCTGTGGGTGGCTTGGCAGGCCGGCGTAATGCACCTTCTCGATGCCGTCCTGCTGCTCCAGCCATTCGGCCAGTACCTGGGCGCTCTCGCAGTGCGCACGCATGCGCAAACGAAGGGTTTCCAGGCCTTTGGTGAAGATCCAGGCGTTGAACGGGCTGAGGGTCGGGCCTGCGGTACGCAGGAAGCCCACCACTTCTTTCATCTGCTCGCTACGCCCCGCCACCACGCCGCCCATGCAACGGCCCTGGCCGTCGATGAACTTGGTCGCCGAGTGGAACACGATGTCAGCGCCAAGCTTGAGCGGCTGCTGCAGGGCCGGGGTGCTGAAGCAGTTGTCCACCACCAGCATGGCACCACCGGCGTGGGCGATTTCACTGAGGGCGGCGATATCGACCAGCTCGGCCAACGGGTTGGACGGCGACTCGACGATCAGCAGCTTGGTATTGGCCTTGATGGCCTTTTCCCAACCGCCAAGGTCGACCAGCGGCACGTAGTCCACCTGCACACCAAAGCGTTTGAAGTACTTCTCGAACAGGCTGATGGTCGAGCCGAACACGCTCTGCGATACCAGCACATGGTCGCCCGCGCTGCACAGCGACATCACCACCGCCAGGATTGCCGCCATGCCGGTGGAGGTGCCCACGGCCTGTTCGGCGCCTTCCATGGCCGCCAGGCGCTCCTCGAAGGCGCGCACGGACGGGTTGGTGTAACGCGAATAGACGTTACCCGGCGTTTCGCCAGCAAAGCGTGCCGCCGCATCGGCGGCCGTACGAAACACATAGCTGGAGGTCAGGAACATCGCTTCGCTGTGCTCGCCCTCCGGTGTACGGTGTTGCCCGGCGCGCACCGCCAGGGTGTCGAAACCGACACCCTCGAGGTCACTGTCCAGGCGCCCGGCATCCCATTGATCCGTCATGCCGTCGCTCCCTAATCAGTTGTTGTAGAGGTCGATGATCGCGCTGACCGCCTGGGTCTTCACCTTGGCCAGGTCGTTACGGGCCTGCTCGATACGCTCGAGGTAGGCCGCGTCGATGTCGCCGGTGACGTACTCACCGTTGAACACCGCGCAATCGAAGTGCTCGATCTTGATCTTGCCGCCACCGACCGATTCGATCAGGTCAGGCAGGTCCTGATAGATCAGCCAGTCGGCGCCGATCAACTCGGCCACCTGGTCGGTGGTGCGGTTGTGGGCGATCAGTTCGTGAGCGCTCGGCATGTCGATGCCGTAGACGTTGGGGTAGCGTACCGCAGGGGCTGCGGAGCAGAAGTAGACGTTTTTGGCGCCCGCTTCGCGGGCCATCTGGATGATCTGCTTGCAGGTGGTGCCGCGCACGATCGAGTCGTCCACCAGCATCACGTTCTTGCCGCGGAATTCCAGCTCGATGGCATTGAGCTTCTGGCGCACCGACTTCTTGCGTGCGGCTTGGCCGGGCATGATGAAGGTACGGCCGATGTAGCGGTTCTTGACGAAGCCTTCGCGGAATTTGACGCCCAGGTGGTTGGCCAGCTCCAGGGCCGCAGTGCGGCTGGTGTCCGGGATCGGGATGACCACGTCGATGTCGTGCTCTGGGCGTTCGCGCTGGATCTTCTCGGCCAGCTTCTCACCCATGCGCAGGCGCGCCTTGTACACCGAGACGCCGTCCATGATCGAGTCCGGGCGGGCCAGGTAGACGTGTTCGAAGATGCACGGCTGCAGTTTCGGGCTCTTCGCGCACTGTTTGGTGTACAGCTGGCCTTCTTCGGTGATGTACACCGCTTCGCCCGGCGCCAGGTCGCGAATCAGGGTAAAGCCGAGCACGTCCAGGGCGACGCTTTCGGAAGCGATCATGTATTCCACGCCTTCGTCGGTGTGGCGCTGACCGAACACCACCGGGCGAATACCGTTCGGGTCACGGAAACCGACGATACCGTAGCCAGTGACCATCGCCACCACCGCGTAGCCACCGACGCAACGGCTGTGCACGTGAGAAACCGCAGCGAACACGTCCTCTTCGGTTGGCTGCAGCTTGCCGCGCACGGCCAGCTCGTGGGCGAACACGTTCAGCAGCACTTCCGAATCGGAGTTGGTGTTGACGTGGCGCAGGTCGGACTCGTAGATCTCCTTGGCCAACTGCTCGACGTTGGTCAGGTTGCCGTTGTGCGCCAGGGTAATGCCGTACGGCGAGTTGACGTAGAACGGCTGGGCCTCGGCCGAGGTCGAGCTGCCCGCGGTCGGGTAGCGCACGTGGCCGATGCCCATGTGGCCCACCAGGCGCTGCATGTGGCGCTGCTGGAAGACGTCGCGCACCAAGCCATTATCCTTGCGCAGGAATAACCGGCCGTCATGGCTGGTCACGATACCGGCAGCGTCCTGGCCGCGGTGCTGGAGGACCGTAAGCGCGTCATACAGCGCCTGATTGACGTTCGACTTACCGACGATACCGACGATGCCACACATGCGACGCAACCCCTACTTTGACGAAACTTGAGTGAATAGCGCTCAGGGCTTTGCGGGCCCGAGCAACTGTTCCTTGAACGGGAGATCAGCCGGTGTGCTGATCACCCCACTGGACATCCACTGGCTGGTGAAACCGAGAATCAGGTTTTTCGACCAGTCAGCGACCAAGAGAAATTGTGGTATCAGGCGTGATTCCTGCCACCAGGTGTCTTGTTGAACCGGCCCCAGGCTGAGCAGCCCGATGGCCACCACCACCAGCAAAGCCCCCCGCGCGGCGCCGAAGGCCATGCCGAGGAAACGATCGGTGCCGGACAGCCCGGTCACGCGGATCAGCTCGCCGATGAGGAAGTTGATCATGGCCCCCACCAGCAGGGTGGCGACAAATAGAATGGCGCAACCGGCGATGGTACGCATCGACGGTGTCTGGATATAGCTTTCAAGATACACCGAGAGCGAGCCACCGAACATCCAGGCAACCGCACCGGCAATGATCCAGATGAGCAAGGACAAGGCTTCCTTGACGAAGCCGCGCTTGAGACTGATCAGTGTGGAGACGGCGATGATCGCAATGATCGCCCAATCAACCCAGGTAAATGCCACGGTGCCGCCTACAGACGTTTGAGGCGGCGCATTTTATCAGAGCAGCGGGCTGGGAGTAAGCGGAATGTCGGGCCGATCAGCAACTGCGCGATACCTGTGGGAGCGGACCGCGCTGGCACCATCAACCGCGTTCAGGCTGGAAACGCACCACGAAGCCTTTGAGGCTGTGCTTGCGGTTGATTGCATCACGCACACGCTCGGCCTCGGCGCGTTCGATCAGCGGCCCGACATACACCCGGTTCATACCGCCTGCAGAGCGGATGTAGGCGTTGTAGCCCTGGCTGCGCAAGGTCTGCTGAAGGCTTTCTGCCCCCGCGCGGTTGGACAGGCTGGCCAGCTGGATGGACCAACTGACCGGTAACCCGTTGACGTCGATTTTGGACGGCGCTGCGGGCTTGGCTGCTGCGACGGCAGGCGCCGGCGCAGCGGCGGGCTTGGTTTCCACCTTCTGTGCGGGTACTGACGGCTTGGCGGCCTGGGCCTGGGTCTGTGGCGACGGCGTGATCGGCTGGCTTGGCGTGCTCGCTGGCGCAGTAGCCTCGTCGATCACTACCGGGGGCTGCTGTGGCTCCTCAGGAATGACCTGAGGCTCCGGCACGGCGACCGGCTCCACCTTCACCTCGGGCAGGCTCGGCATGGCCGGTGCCTGCGGGGCTTCAACCCGTACCTGGCGCATCTCGTCCTCGCGGGTGAACAGCATCGGCAGGAAGATCACCGCCAGCGCTACCAGCACCAACGCACCGACCATGCGCTGTTTCATCCCCTTATCCAGCACTGCCATCTACTCAACCCTCCGGGGCCTGCCGCGCCAACCACTCCAGGGCCTGGGCGACACAGAAAAACGAACCGAACAGCAGGATCTGGTCATCCGCCGTCGCCTGCGCGCATTGCCCTTCGAGGGCGGCGTCGACGCTGGCATAAGACTTCACCGAGGCGCCGAGGTTCGTCAAGGCATTCGCCAGTTCTGCGGCCGGACGGCTGCGAGGTGTATCCAGTGGTGCCACCGCCCAGTCGTCGACCAGCCCCTGCAAGGGTTCGACAACGCCCTGCAGGTCCTTGTCAGCGAGCAGGCCGAACACCGCCAGGCGGCGCCCCTTGGGCGGTCGAGCGGCCAGGCGCCGCGCCAGGTAGGCGGCGGCATGCGGGTTATGCCCCACATCCAGCAGCAACTCCACCGGCTTGCCCTGCCAGTTCAGTTGGCGGCGATCGAGGCGCCCGGTGATGCGGGTGTCGAGCAATGCCTGGCGGATTTGCCCGGCATCCCATGGCAGGCCCATCAACAAATAGGCCTGCAGGGCCAAGGTGGCGTTTTCCATGGGCAGGTCGAGCAATGGCAGATCGCGCAGCTCTACCCGGCCACGTTCGGCCGTGGTCCCGCGCCAGTGCCAGGCAGCGTCGCTGCTTGCCAGGTCGAAATCACGGCCACGCAGGTACAACGGCGCTGCCAGCTCCTGTGCCTTGTCCAGCAAGGGCTGCGGCGGGTCGAGGTCGCCACACAGCGCCGGCTTGCCGGCGCGGAAGATACCGGCCTTCTCGAAGGCGACGCACTCACGGGTATCACCCAGGTAGTCGACATGGTCGACGCCGATACTGGTTACCAGCGCCAGGTCGGCATCGACCACGTTCACGGTGTCCAGACGGCCACCGAGGCCCACTTCGAGCACCACGGCATCCAGCTTCGACTGGTAGAACAACCAGAACGCCGCCAGGGTGCCCATCTCGAAATAGGTCAGGGAAATTTCGCCCCGCGCCGCCTCGACGGCGGCGAAGGCATCGCACAGGCGCTCATCACTGGCCTCCTGGCCATCGATGAGCACCCGCTCGTTGTAACGCAACAGGTGCGGCGAGCTGTACACGCCAACCTTGAGCCCCTGGGCACGCAGCATCGCAGCGACAAAGGCACAGGTGGAGCCTTTGCCATTGGTACCGGTGACGGTTACCACGCGCGGCGCCAGCTTGCCCAGCGCAAGGCGGGCAAGCACGTTCTGCGAACGTTCCAGGCCCATGTCGATGGCCGATGGATGCAACTGTTCGAGGTAGGCGAGCCATTCGCCCAGGGATCTTTGTTTCATCACGCGACCGCAGCCGCCTCACGTGCCTGCTCCGGGGTTTGCTGGCCGGTCATCTGCGCCAGCAGGCGGGCCAGACGCGGGCGCAGCTCGCCACGGGAGATGATCAGGTCGATGGCGCCATGCTCCAACAGGAACTCGCTGCGCTGGAAGCCTTCTGGCAGCTTCTCGCGCACGGTCTGCTCGATCACGCGGGGGCCGGCAAAACCGATCAGTGCCTTTGGCTCGCCGACAATAACGTCGCCGAGCATCGCCAGGCTGGCGGAAACGCCGCCGTAGACCGGGTCGGTCAACACCGAAATGAACGGGATGCCTTCTTCACGCAGGCGCGCCAGCACGGCCGAGGTCTTGGCCATCTGCATCAGCGAGATCAGCGCTTCTTGCATGCGCGCACCGCCGGAGGCCGAGAAACAGACCATCGGGCAGCGGTTTTCCAGGGCGTAATTGGCGGCGCGCACGAAACGCTCACCGACGATGGCACCCATGGAGCCGCCCATGAAGGAGAATTCGAACGCACTGACCACGATTGGCATGCCCATCAGGGTGCCGCTCATGGAGATCAGGGCGTCTTTCTCGCCGGTCTGCTTCTGCGCACCGGTGAGGCGGTCCTTGTACTTCTTGCCATCGCGGAACTTCAGGCGGTCGACCGGCTCCAGCTCGGCGCCCAGTTCGGCACGGCCTTCGGCGTCGAGGAAGATGTCGATACGCGCACGTGCGCCGATGCGCATGTGGTGGTTGCACTTGGGGCAGACATCCAGGGTCTTTTCCAGCTCCGGACGATACAGCACGGCCTCGCAAGCCGGGCACTTGTGCCACAGGCCTTCAGGCACCGAGCTCTTTTTCACCTCGGAACGCATGATCGAAGGGATCAGTTTGTCGACTAACCAGTTGCTCATGCTTTCTTTCTCCAGTATCGGCGGGCGGGGGCCAGCGTGACCGGCCTGCCCTGCCCTTGAGCTCAATATCTTTTATGAAACGATGATGGACCGGCCGCCGGGGCTTCCTTCGCGCCGCTCCACCGTTAATGTGTTGTTCGACCGTCGCACCGACGGCCGCCCCGCAGGGGCTGCGATAGCTATGGACGATGGTGCGCCGCCAACCGTCACATCCACTGTCACGCCTGTTTCACCGCGCGCATGAAGGCTTCGATCTTCGCCGCATCCTTGATGCCCTTGGCCTGTTCCACCCCGCCGCTGACATCCACCGCATAAGGCCGCACCTGGGCAATGGCCTGGCCGACATTCTGTGCAGACAGCCCACCGGCAAGGATGACCGGCTTGCTCAGGCGGGCCGGCACCAGCGACCAGTCGAAGGCCTCGCCAGTCCCCCCAGGTGTGCCGGGCACGTAGGTGTCCAGCAGCACACCCCGGGCGCCAGCGTAAAGCCGACAGGCCGCCTCCAGGTCATCGCCTGGGCGCACCCGCAGGGCCTTGATCCAGGGGCGGTTGTAACCCTCACAGTCTTGCGGGGTTTCGTCGCCGTGGAACTGTAGCAGGTCCAGCGGAACCACTTCGAGGATCTCGTTCAGCTCGCAGCGCGAGGCGTTGACGAACAGCCCGACCGTGGTCACGAATGGCGGCAGCTCGGCAATGATCGCACGCGCCTGGCGCACGTCCACGGCGCGCGGGCTCTTGGCGTAGAACACGAAGCCGATGGCATCAGCCCCCGCCTCGGCGGCAGCCAGCGCGTCTTCGATGCGGGTAATACCACAGATCTTGCTGCGAACGTTGCTCATGGACTGCGAACCCTGCTATAGCGGTGAAAGGCCGGATGTTAGCAAATGACTTTTCGTCCGTCAGTCAGCCAATGCCTCATAGCCGGTCAGAAAGTGTGGGCCGATGTAACGCTTGGGCAATTGGAAGGCTTCGGGGTACTCCACTTGCACCAGGTACAGGCCGTACGGATGCGCCGTCACCCCGCCTTCACGGCGATTGCGCCCCTCCAGCACCTCACGTGCCCAGGTGGCTGGCCGCTCGCCCGCGCCAATGGTCATCAAGACACCGGCGATGTTACGCACCATATGGTGCAGGAACGCCGTGGCACGCACGTCCAGCACGATCATCTGGCCATGGCGGGTGACGCGCAGGTGATGGATGTGCTTGATCGGCGACTTGGCCTGGCACTGGCTGGCGCGGAAGGCGCTGAAGTCGTGGGTGCCCAGCAGGAACGCGGCGGCTTCGGCCATGCGTTCGACATCCAGCGGGCGGTGGTTCCAGGTCACCTCCTCGGCCAGGTGTGCCGGGCGGATCGGGTCGTTGTAGATGACGTAGCGGTAACGCCGCGCCGTGGCCTTGAACCGGGCGTGGAAGTCTGACGGCATCGGGCGCGACCAGACCACACTGATGTCGTGGGGCAGGTTGAAATTGGTACCCAGGGTCCAGGCGCGTTCGTCGCGGATGGCGCGCGTATCGAAATGCACGATCTGCCCGCAGCCGTGTACCCCGGCGTCGGTGCGCCCGGCACAGATCACCGAGATAGGCTCGTTCGCCACTTTCGACAAGGCCTGCTCGAGGGCTTGCTGGACGCTGGGCACACCACTGGCCTGGCGCTGCCAGCCGCGATAGCGCGAGCCCTTGTATTCCACGCCCAGGGCGATACGGGAGTAGCCTTCGGCCGCGGATTCGGCGGCGGTGTCGATGATGTCCAAGAGCATGAAACCTGTGGTGAATACGCAATGGCGGGATTATAACGACAACGGCAGCCCTGTTGGGCTGCCGTTGGGGGTAACGCCTGTCATGGCGCCGTCGCCGACACGCCGGCGACAACGCTTCAGCAGTAGAATCAGACCAACCGGGACAACAGCTCCTCGGCTTCCTGACGCTGGGTCCCGTCGCCATCCTTGACCACTTCATCAAGGATGTCACGCGCCCCCTGGTGGTCGCCCATGTCGATGTAGGCACGCGCCAGGTCGAGCTTGGTGGCTACTTCGTCACTGCCAGAGAAGAAGTCGAAGTCCAGGTCATCCAGCGGCTCCGGCTCCGGCTGCGCCACTGCATCCTCAGTGGTGAAGTGCGGTTCCAGCGAAGGCGACTCGAGGTTCTGCGACAGCTTGTCCAGCTCTGCGTTGACGTCGTCCAGCTCCGAAGCAAAGCTTTTGGCGGCCGGCGAATCGTCGTCCAGCGACAGCGACAGGTCGAAATCGGACGGCAGGTCGAGCTCGGTGATCGGCTCGAACTCCGGCACGCTGTCGAAGGCGGCCAGTTCGGCGGCGACATCCACCGGGGTTTCATCGGCGACAGCCGGGGCAACCGGCTCGCTGACATCAAGGTCGAAGTCGTCCAGGTCCGCAACCGGCTGCGGCTCGGCCTGCGCCAGCATCGCTTCGAAATCAGCATCGGCTTCGGCTTCGGCTTGCAGCTCGGCGTCCACGACGGCCGGCTGTTGCTCTACCTGCACCTCGTCCAGTACGGGCTCATCCGGCACCGATTCATCCAGTACAGTCTCGTCCAGTACCGGCTCGTCCAACAGCGGCGCTGCCAGTGGATCTTCCTCGGGCAGGTCTTCGTCAAGGCTCAGATCGAAGGCGCTGTCCAGGTCCGATTCCTCAAGCGAAGGCATCTCGCTAAAGGCCTCGGTTTCAGGCTCGACGATGTCATCCAGCGCTGCCTCAGCGACCGAATCGGGCTGCTCCAGTACCGCTGGCTCGTCTTCCGGCTCAGGCTCAAGCGCTTGCTCTGCCATGCCCTCGGAAACAACGTCTTCAACCACCGGTGCCTCAGGCGGGTCCTGCAGCAGGCCCTGCACGTACTGCTCATCCATTTCAGCAGCCAGCGCTGCCGCGCCCAGACCGGCGGCGGCCACACCCAGCATGGCTGGGAAGCGGCCTTTGATTTCCTGAACCTGAGCCACGTTCTGTTCGGTGGCCGGCAGCACACGCTCCTGCTCGACGAACGCACTGTGATCACCCTGGCGGGCATACACTTCCATCAGCTTCAAGCGCAGCTCATCACGGCCGGGCTCTGCGGCGAGGGCGGTTTCGAGCAGCTCGGCGGCATGATTCAGACGGCCGCTTTCAACGCTCTGCTCGACCTCGGCCAGCAGCGCGGCAGTGGCGTCGGGCTCAAGCACAGGCTCGGTGACCGGGACCGCAGGTTTTTCCGCGGCGGCAGCAGCTGCGGCAGAGGCCGCGACCACGGCTGGCGACAGCGTGACGCTCGGTGCCGTAACATCCAGGCCTTCAAAGCTGTCGGAGGCCATGTCCAGCCCCGCACCCTGCTCTTCCTCAGCCAAGGCCCGCGCCATGCGCAGGTGTTTCTCTGCCTCTTCCTGAGCCTTGCGCTTGCGCATCAAGAGCACCAGCAGAAGCAGCAGCACGAGGAACGCAGACCCTGCAATCAGCCACAGCAGCAAGGGGTTGCCGAGCACATCGTCGAAGGCGCCGCGCGGCTGGGCAGCCGGCGCAGCATTGGCGGCAGGCACGTTTTTCGGCGCGGTGTCGACAGCGGCCGGCGCAGGCTTGACCACTGGCTGGGCATTTGCCGCCGGTTTCGTGGGTGCTGGCTCGCCTGGCAGCGCGGCGGCGACCGGCGCCGTACCGGCCGCGCCCTGGGCCTCAAGACGGGCCAGTTGGTTGTTCTTCAACTCGATCAGACGCTGCAGCTTGTCCAGCTGGCTCTGCAGGTCTGCCATGCGGCTCTTGAGCTCATCGTTGTCACGGCGGCTGGTGTCGAGGCTTTCCTGGGCCACGGCCAGCTTGTCATTGAGCGCCTTGGCCTGCCCTGCGCCAGCCTGGTTGCCGGGGCTGACCAGGCGCAGGTTGTCACCTTGGGCAATGCGCTCCGGCGCCGCGTCGGCAGCACCACGGCGGGTGGCGTCGAGCTGGCGGGCACGCGGCCCCAGGCGCCGGCCTTCACGCCAGGCCGCATACTGCTCGGCCACGTCGCGAACCGCTTCACCCTGAGGGATGTTCTGCACCTGTTGCTGATCGGGCAAGCGCAGTACCTGGCCAACCTTCAACTGGTTGATGTTGTTGCCAATGAAGGCGTCCGGGTTCAGCGCCTGGATCGCGATCATGGTCTGCTGTATCGAACCGCCCTGGCTGTTGCGCGCGGCAATCTGCCACAAGGTGTCGCGGCGCTGGGTGGTGTAGTTGCTCGCACCCGTCACCGCCGGCGCCACATTGGCCGCCGCCGGTTGCTTGCCCTGCGCCTTGGCCTGGTCGAGCAGGACGCTGTAGTCGCGCAGCAGTCGCCCCTGCGGCCACATCACCTGGACCAGGAACTTGACCACCGAGCCCGGCAGCGGCTGGCTGGAAGTGACGCGCAGCACGCTCCTGCCGTTGGGGTTGATCACCGGTGTGAACGTCAGGTCTTCGAGGTAAGTCGGAAAGGCCACCCCCGCCTTGCTGAACTCTTCCGGCGGCGCCAGGCTCGGCGCCACCTCGGCGGCAGTGAGGTCGCGCACATCGAGCAATTCGATCTCGGCGTCCAGCGGCTGATTCTGTGCCGACTTGAGAGTCAGCTCCCCCAGGCCCAGGGCATTGGCCATACCCGACGACAGCGCCGAGGCAGCCGCCATGGCCAGAACCAGTTTGCGAATTCGAAGCATGACCTCTTCCCTTGTATGAATCGTCCCGAAACCTGCATGCAGAGCAGGACAAAAGTGCTCGCAGTATCTTTTACAGCCTGTCTTTAATCAACAATTGTGCCACCTGCACAGCATTGAGCGCCGCGCCCTTGCGCAGGTTGTCGGTGGTCAGCCAGAGGTTGAGCTGCTGGTCTTCATCGACACCATGGCGTACACGACCAACATAGACCACGTCTTGGCCCACTGCGTCACCAACCGGGGTCGGATAATCGTCGCGCTCCACCAACTCGACGCTGTCGGCAGACTCCAGGGCCTGGTTGACCGCAGCCAGGTCGACCGGGCGACGGCTCTGCACGGCCACACTGAAGCTATCGCCGAAAAACACCGGGACTTGAACGCAGCTCACCGAAATCTTCAGTTCAGGCTGCCCGAGCAGCACGCGCAATTCGCTGACCAGGCGCCGCTCCAGCGCGGTGTGGCCCTGTTCGTCGGCGGCGCCGACCTGGGCCAGCAGGTTGAACGCCATCTGGCGGTCGAAGAAGCGCGGCTCCAGGGGGCGGGCGTTGAGCAGCTCGGCGGTCTGCCGGGCCAGTTCGCTGACCGCTTCGCGCCCCTGCGCGGACACCGCCAGCGCGGCCATCACCTGAACCCGTTCGATGTCCAGCAAGCCTTTGAGCGGTGCCAGCGCAACGGCCAGGGCAACGGCTGCGCTGCTAGGGCTGGCAATGCGTGCAGGCAGCGTCAGGCCGGCAAGGCGTTCGGCATTGGCTTCAGGCACCACGGCAAGGGCATCGTCCAGGCCGGCGGACAGGTCGATGACCGTGCAGCCTGCCTGCAGGGCCTTGCTGGCGAAGCTGCGGCTGACCGCCGCGCCTGCGGCGAAGAAGGCCAGCTTGACCTGGGCGAAATCGAAGCTGTCCACTTCGCGGACTTTGAGCTTCTTGCCGGCGAACATCACGCTGCTGCCTGCGGACTCCATGCTGGCCAGCAGGTGCAAGGTGGCGACCGGGAACGCCAGTTCTTCGAGAATCTGTACCAGGGTTTCACCGACGCTGCCGGTGGCGCCGACGACGGCGATATCGAGAGAAGGGTTCATGCTACGGGCTGCCTCAGGCGAAACGGGGAGCGGCACTTTACTCGCATTGCCCCGACGAGGCCAACACAGCCATTCGTTTGCTACCAGGCGTAACCCACCATAAAAAAACCCGCGCTGTCGCCAGCGCGGGTTTTCGGTCAAACCAGAACGATCAACGCTCCAGCAGAATCCGCAGCATGCGGCGCAGCGGTTCGGCGGCGCCCCACAGCAGCTGGTCACCCACGGTGAACGCACCCAGGTACTGCGAACCCATGTTCAGCTTGCGCAGGCGACCCACCGGAATGTTCAAGGTACCGGTGACCTTGGTCGGGGTCAGCTCTTGCATGCTGATCTCTCGCTGGTTCGGCACCAGTTTCACCCATGGGTTGTGCTGGCTGATCATGCCTTCGATGTCGGCCAGCGGCACGTCCTTGTTCAGCTTGATGGTCAGCGCCTGGCTGTGGCATCGCATGGCGCCGATGCGCACGCAGATACCGTCGACCGGGATCGGGCTCTTGAAACGACCGAGGATCTTGTTGGTTTCAGCCTGGGCCTTCCACTCTTCACGGCTCTGCCCGTTCGGCAGCTCCTTGTCGATCCACGGAATCAGGCTGCCGGCCAGCGGCACACCGAAGTTCTCGGTGGGGAACGCTTCACCGCGCATGGTCTCGGCAACCTTGCGGTCGATGTCCAGAATGGCGCTGGCCGGGTTGGCCAGGTCATCGGCCACGGCCGCGTGGGTGGCGCCCATCTGCTTGATCAGCTCACGCATGTTCTGCGCGCCGGCACCGGAAGCTGCCTGGTAGGTCATGGCGCTCATCCACTCGACCAGGCCGGCTTCGAACAGGCCGCCCAGGCCCATCAGCATCAGGCTGACCGTGCAGTTGCCGCCAATGTAGTTCTTGGTGCCGGCATCGAGCTGCTGGTCGATGACCTTGCGGTTGACCGGGTCGAGGATGATGACCGCGTCATCCTGCATGCGCAGGGACGAGGCGGCATCGATCCAGTAACCCTGCCAGCCAGCTTCACGCAGCTTGGGGAAGACCTCGTTGGTGTAGTCGCCGCCCTGGCAAGTCAGGATCACGTCGAGGGTCTTGAGTTCTTCAATCGAATACGCGTCCTTGAGCGGAGCTGTATCCTTGCCCACGTTCGGGCCTTGGCCACCGACATTGGAGGTGGTGAAGAACACCGGCTCGATAAGGTCGAAATCCTGCTCCTCCAGCATCCGCTGCATGAGCACGGAACCGACCATACCGCGCCAACCGATCAGACCTACACGTTTCATCGCAACTACACCTTTGCTAAAAGTGGGCCGCCACCGACTTAAAACGGTGGCGGGCCAGAGAGATTACAGATTCCGCAGCGCTGCGACTACTGCGTCGCCCATTTCCTGCGTGCCTACTTTGTCGCAGCCGGCCGACCAGATGTCACCGGTGCGCAAACCTTGGTCCAACACCAGGCTGACGGCCTGCTCGATGGCCTCTGCTGCAGCCTGCTGGTTGAAGCTGTAACGCAGCATCATCGACACCGACAGGATGGTCGCCAGCGGATTGGCGATGCCCTGGCCGGCGATGTCTGGCGCCGAGCCGTGGCACGGCTCGTACATGCCTTTATTGTCGGCATCCAGCGACGCCGAAGGCAGCATGCCGATGGAACCAGTCAGCATGGAAGCTTCATCCGACAGAATGTCACCGAACATGTTATCGGTCACTACCACGTCGAACTGCTTGGGCGCGCGGACCAACTGCATGGCAGCGTTGTCGACGTACATGTGGCTCAGTTCGACATCCGGGTAGTCCTTGGCCACGTCTTCGACCACTTCGCGCCACAGCTGGCTCGAAGCCAGGACGTTGGCCTTGTCCACCGAACACAGCTTCTTGCCGCGCACACGGGCCATGTCGAAACCGACGCGGGCAATGCGGCGCACTTCGCTTTCGCTGTAGGGCAGTGTGTCGTAGGCCTGGCGCTCGCCACCTTCGAGTTCACGCTGACCACGTGGCGCACCGAAATAGATGCCACCGGTCAGCTCGCGGACGATGAGGATATCCAGGCCCGAGACGATTTCTGGCTTGAGCGATGAAGCATCGGCCAGTTGCGGGTAGAGGATGGCCGGGCGCAGGTTGGCGAACAGGCCCAGTTGCGAGCGAATTTTCAGCAAGCCACGCTCAGGGCGGATGTCACGTTCGATCTTGTCCCATTTCGGGCCGCCCACGGCGCCCAGCAGCACGGCATCGGCCTGGCGCGCACGCTCCAGGGTCTCGTCAGCCAGCGGCACGCCATGCTTGTCGATGGCCGCGCCACCGATCACGTCGTGCGCCAGGCTCAGGCCCAGCTGGAACTTGTCGTTGGCCAGCTCCAGCACCTTGACCGCCTCGGCCATGATTTCCGGGCCGATGCCATCACCTGGGAGAATCAGAATCTGCTTGCTCATGCTTTCCTCTATCCATTCAAGCGCTGCGGCCAGCTCGGCCGCAGCGAAATAAACTCAGCGCTCGGCCCACAACACGATGACATCGGTGCTGAACGAGCCGTCGGCTTCAATCTGATAATACTGCCGCACTTCTTCACCCATGGCTTGCTGCAATTGGCGTATGGCCACACGCAGCGGCTCGGGCGTGCGCATGCGCTCTACCCACGAGCTCCACTCCAGGCGCAGGCGCTGACGCGTGTGGCTACGGGCGTGCAGGCCGGCTTCGCTGACCTGGCGCTGCCACTCGGCGGCAGAATAATCGCGCACGTGGCTGGTGTCGCGCAGCACTTCGACCGTTTGCAGGTAGGTGTCGAGCAACGGGCTGCCGGGTGACAGCACATCGATGAACGCCGCCACCCCACCCGGCTTCAGCACGCGGCCCACTTCGCGCAGGGCCAGGCCCAGGTCGCTCCAGTGGTGTGCCGAGTAGCGGCTGAAGACGAAGTCGAACGAGGCGTCAGCGAACGGCAGGCGCTCGGCGGCACCGCATTCGGTGGTGATATTGCCCAGGCCACGCTCGGCAGCGGCACTGGCGACCACGTCGAGCATCGACTGCGACAGGTCGTAGGCGACCACTTCCGCCACCAGAGGCGCGACGTGGAAGCTGACATGACCGGCACCACAGCCCAAGTCCAGTACACGCGCCTCGGCATGGCCTGCCAGCTCGGCTTGCAGCAGCGCGAATTCCGTGCCCTGGGCATGTACCGCGCTGCTGAGGTAGGCGCTGGCCTGTTCGCCGAACTGGCGTTGGACCACATCGGTGTGGGTGGTGCTGGTCATGGGGCAATCCTTTTGGTGTTGTGTTGCCTATGCAGGCTTCGCCGGCGAACCCGCTCCCACATCGGCAGCGTTGCCAATGAGGGAGCCGGTCAATCAGGCATCCCGGAACAGCCAGGGCTGGCTGGCGCGGTGCTTGCCTTCGAAGACTTTGATCGAATCGCTGTCCTGCAAGGTCAAGCCGATGTCGTCGAGGCCGTTGAGCAGGCAGTGCTTGCGGAAGGCATCGATCTCGAAGTGCAGCACCTTGCCATCAGGACGGGTCACGGCCTGGGCTTGCAGGTCGACGGTCAACTGATAGCCAGGGTTGGCTTCCACCTGCTTGAACAGCTCGTCGACTTCCTCATCGCTCAAGATGATCGGCAACAGACCGTTCTTGAAACTGTTGTTGAAGAAGATGTCGGCAAAGCTCGGTGCGATGACACTGCGAAAGCCGTATTCATCCAACGCCCAGGGCGCGTGCTCGCGGCTGGAGCCGCAACCGAAGTTCTCCCGCGCCAACAACACGCTGGCACCCTGGTAGCGTGCGTGGTTGAGCACGAACTCCTGGTTCAGCGGGCGCTTGCTGTTGTCCTGGTAGGGCTGGCCCACATCCAGGTAACGCCACTCGTCGAACAGGTTGGGGCCGAAGCCGGTGCGTTTGATCGACTTGAGAAACTGCTTGGGAATGATCTGGTCGGTGTCGACGTTGGCACGGTCCAATGGCGCGACAAGGCCGGTGTGCTGGGTAAAAGCTTTCATGCTGCGCTCCCTTGGATCAACTCGCGTACATCGATGAAGTGGCCCGTCACCGCGGCGGCGGCAGCCATGGCCGGGCTGACCAGATGGGTACGGCCACCGGCACCCTGACGGCCTTCGAAGTTGCGGTTGGACGTCGAGGCGCAGTGCTCGCCACTTTCCAGGCGGTCCGGGTTCATCGCCAGGCACATCGAGCAACCCGGTTCACGCCACTCGAAACCGGCTTCGAGGAAGATCTTGTCGAGGCCTTCACGTTCGGCCTGCGCCTTAACCAAGCCCGAGCCCGGAACGACAATGGCCTGCTTGACGGTGGCAGCGACCTTGCGGCCCTTGGCGATTTCGGCTGCGGCGCGCAGGTCTTCGATCCGCGAGTTGGTGCAGGAGCCGATGAATACGCGGTCGAGCTGGATATCGGTGATCGCCTGGTTGGCGGTCAGGCCCATGTACTTCAAGGCACGCTCGATCGAGCCACGTTTGACCAAGTCGGCCTCGGCGGCCGGGTCCGGCACGCGCTGGTCAACCGCCAGCACCATCTCGGGTGAAGTGCCCCAGCTGACCTGCGGCTTGATCTGCGCGGCGTCCAGCTCGACCACGGTGTCGAACACCGCGTCGTCATCGGAAACCAAGTCTTGCCAAGACGCTACCGCTTGCTCCCACTGCTCGCCCTTCGGCGCGTAGGGGCGACCTTCAACATAGGCAACGGTGGTGGCATCGGTCGCCACCAAGCCGACACGGGCACCAGCCTCGATCGACATGTTGCAGATGGTCATGCGGCCTTCCATGGACAAACCACGGATAGCGCTGCCGGCAAATTCCATGGCGTGGCCGTTGCCACCCGCGGTGCCGATCTTGCCGATAATGGCGAGGACGATGTCCTTGGCGGTGACACCGGCAGGCAATTGGCCTTCGACGCGCACCAGCATGTTCTTCATCTTCTTGGCGACCAGGCACTGGGTAGCGAGCACGTGCTCGACCTCCGAGGTGCCGATGCCGTGGGCCAAGGCGCCAAATGCACCGTGGGTGGAGGTGTGCGAGTCGCCGCAGACCACGGTCATGCCCGGCAAGGTAGCGCCCTGCTCCGGGCTGATGACGTGGACGATGCCCTGGCGCTCGTCGTTCATCTTGAATTCGACGATGCCGTACTCGTCACAGTTTTCGTCGAGGGTCTGCACTTGCAGGCGCGACACCTGGTCGACGATGGCTTCGATACCGCCCTTGCGCTCTGGCGTGGTCGGCACGTTGTGGTCGGGCGTGGCGATGTTGGTGTCGATGCGCCATGGCTTGCGGTTCGCCAGGCGCAGGCCTTCGAAGGCCTGGGGCGACGTCACTTCGTGGATGATGTGTCGGTCGATGTAGATCAAGGACGAGCCGTCATCACGGCGCTTGACCTCATGGGCTTCCCAGAGTTTGTCGTAGAGCGTTTTGCCAGCCATCAGACTGTTCCTCATCAGCGTCTTTCTATGCCAAAGACCCCTTGGCTTGTACGGACGATGCTATGGCGATAGATTGAATAACTCAAATTCATAATTTTCATACTTTGCATAACCATCAGGAATCAGAGAGATGGACCTGGCCAACCTCAGTGCTTTTATCGCCATTGCCGAAACCGGCAGCTTCTCCGGGGCCGGCGAACGCCTGCACCTGACCCAGCCTGCCATCAGCAAACGCATCGCCGGCCTTGAGCAGCAATTGGACGTGCGCCTGTTCGACCGGCTGGGGCGTGAAGTGACCCTGACCGAAGCTGGCCGGGCGTTGCTGCCACGGGCCTATCAAATACTCAATGTGCTCGATGATACTCGACGCGCACTGACCAATTTGACGGGACAGGTGAGCGGTAGACTGACCCTGGCCACCAGCCACCATATCGGCTTGCACCGCTTGCCTCCGCTTCTACGGGCCTTTACCCGGCAGTACCCCTCGGTGGCACTGGATATTCAGTTCCTGGATTCAGAAGCGGCCTACGACGAGATACTCCATGGCCGCGCTGAAATTGCCGTCATCACCCTGGCACCCGAGCCCCACCACCTGATCAAGGCGATCCCGGTCTGGAACGACGCCCTGGACTTCGTGGCGGCACCGGAGCACCCACTGGCCAGCAACCACGCGGTCAGCCTGGCCGATGTCGCCCGCCACCCGGCGGTGTTCCCGGGCGGCAACACCTTTACCCACCACATCGTCCAGCGCCTGTTCGAAAGCCAGGGGCTGACGCCGAACATCGCCATGAGCACCAACTACCTGGAAACCATCAAGATGATGGTTTCCATTGGCCTGGCCTGGAGCGTGCTGCCCCGCACCATGCTCGACGATCAGGTTGCACCCATCGCTTTACCCGGCATACAGCTGTCGCGCCAGCTAGGCTACATACTGCACACGGAGCGAACGCTATCGAATGCGGCGAGGGCCTTCATGGCCCTGCTCGACAGTCACGCAGGGTCCGCCTGACCGGTCGTCAGTTCGGCATTTCCAACTCAAGGACGCCTCAAACGCCAAAGGTCTGGTACCAATGCCCAAATCAGCAAACCGCTTTCCGCGCCTGCCGCGTATCTCTGCGGCTGACCCTCAGGAATCCGAGCAGGCCTGGCAAAACGCCCCACAGCTGCTGGCCGCGCTTAACGGTGCCCACCTGGGAGCCTGGCTGTGGGACATCGAAACCGGTCGGGTCAGTTGGTCACGCGGCACCCAGGCGTTGTTCGGCTTCGACCCGCAACGCCCGCTGCCCAACGACATCGATTACCTCGACCTGCTGCCCGAGGAAGACCGCGCGCGCACCCGCCAGTTGTTCCAGGCAGTGGTCAACGGCGAGCCCGTGGAGCAGGCCATGCGCCACCGCATCCGCTGGCCGGATGGCAGCCTGCACTGGCTGGAGATAAACGGCAGCCTGACCCACGACCGCCATGGCCGGCCGCAGATGATCGGGGTGATCCGCGAGATCACTCGCCAGCGCGAGCGGGAAACGGCGCTGATCAACTCGGAAAAGCGCTTCGCCACGCTGTTTCACCTGAGCCCCAATGCCATCCTGCTGACCCGTCGCCACGACGGCATGATCTTCGAGGTCAACCAGCATTTCGAGGACATGTTCGGCTGGCCGGGCAGCCAGGTAATCGGCAAGACCAGCCTGGAGCTGGGCCTGTGGGTGCACCCCGAGCAACGCCAGCAGATGCTCGACGCCACCCGCGCCAGCAGCGGCCCGCTGATCCTCGAGGTGCAGTTCCGGGCCAGCAACGACAAGGTGCATGACGGCATCCTCTGCACCCAGGGCATCGAACTGGAGGGCGTGACCTTTCTGCTCAGCACCTTCGTCGACACCACCGAGCGCAAGCGCGCCGAGCAGGCCCTCAAGGACAGCCAGGAGCGACTCGATCTGGCCCTGGATTCGGCGCAGTTGGGCACCTGGGACTGGCACATCCCCAGCGGCATGCTGTATGGCTCGGCCCGCGCGGCGCAACTGCACGGCCTTGACCCCATCCCCTTCCATGAGTCCTTCGATGCCTTTTTCGAAGGTGTGCCGGAGCAAGAGCGCAACGTCATGCGCCAGGCCTACCGCAGCCTGCGCGAAGGGCCTGCGGGCAATTACCAGATCACCTACCGGGTACAGTTGGACAACGGCACTTCGCGTTATATCGAAAGCCGTGCGCGGCTGTACCGGGACGACCAGGGCAACCCCCTGCGCATGGCTGGCACGCTGCTGGACATCACCGACCAGGTAGAGCGCGAACAGCGCCTGAGCGCCTCGGAAGAAAAGTTCGCCAGTCTGTTCCAGGTCAGCCCAGACCCGATCTGCGTGACCCGCCAGGACACCGGCCAGTTCATCGAGATCAACCCGGCCTTCACCCAGACCTTCGGCTGGAACGCCGACCAGGTGATCGGCCACACCGCCGAGCAAATCGGCCTGTGGGCAGAGTCCATCGAACGCGCGCAACGTATCGAGCGAGTGATCCGCGAACAGGCCCTGAGCAACGTGGCCGTGGTGGTCAACCACCGCAACGGCTCACCCTTGACCTGCGTGATATCCAGCTGCCTGATCAGTGTCGATGACCAGCCCTGCAGCGTCACCACCCTGCGCGACATCACCCAGCAGCAACGCGCCGAAGCGGCGCTCAAGTCCAGTGAAGAGAAGTTCGCCAAGGCCTTCCACTCCAGCCCCGACGCCATCACCATCACCGAGCGCTACAGCGGCCGCTACCTGGAAATCAACGACGGGTTCTGCCGGCTGACCGGCTACAGCGCGGCGGAAGTGGTCGGGCGCAGCGTTTACGAGCTGGGCATCTGGGCCGACGACAAGCAGCGCAGCGCCCTGCTCGCCGAGCTCAAGGAGCGGGGCCGGGTGCACCATCGGGAGATGCTCGGGCGCAACAAGCGCGGCGATATCCTCACCGTCGAAGTGTCGGTGGAACCGATCACCCTGAACGAGACCGACTGCCTGCTGCTGACCGCCCGCGACGTCAGCCAGCTGAAGAATGCCCAAGCGCAGATCCGCCACCTGGCGTACCACGACCCGCTGACCAACCTGCCCAACCGCGCCCTGCTGATGGACCGCCTGAGCCAGCAGATCGCCCTGCTCAAACGCCACAACCTGCGGGGTGCGCTGCTGTTTCTCGACCTCGATCACTTCAAGCACATCAACGATTCGCTCGGCCACCCGGTGGGCGACGCCGTGTTGAAGATCATCACCGCGCGCCTGGAGGCCAGCGTGCGTCTGGAAGACACCGTTGCGCGGCTGGGCGGCGACGAGTTCGTGGTGCTGCTCAGCGGCCTGGAGGGCAGCCGCGAACAGGTCGAAAGCAAGGTGCGCGATCTGGCCGATACCCTGCGTGAACTGCTGGCCGAACCGATGTCGCTGGATGGCCAACGCCTGCAGGTGACCCCCAGCATCGGCGTGGCGCTGATACCCGATCACGGCACCACCCCGGCAGACCTGCTCAAACGCGCCGATATTGCGCTGTATCGGGCCAAGGACTCCGGGCGCAACACCACCCAGCTGTTCCACACCACCATGCAAAAGGCCGCCAGCGAGCGCTTGCGCATGGAAAACGACCTTCGCTTGGCGCTGGCCCGGGGTGAGCTGGCCCTGCACTTCCAGCCCCAGGTGGATGCCCGCGACAACCGTATCGTTGGTGCCGAGGTGTTGCTGCGCTGGCACCACCCGCAACTCGGCCAGCAGCCGCCGGCGCAGTTCATCCAGGTGCTGGAAGAAAGCGGGCTGATTCTGGAAGTGGGCAGTTGGATCCTCGACGAAGCCTGCGACGCGTGCGCGCACATGCTCATGGATGGGTTGATCGACGCCAATGACTTCAGCCTGTGCGTGAACATCAGCCCGCGGCAGTTCCGCCAGAACGATTTCGTCGGGCGGGTCCTGCGCAGCCTGGACGACTACCGCCTGCCACGGCAGATGCTCAAGCTCGAGATCACCGAAGGCATCGTCATCCAGAACCTCGAAGACACCATCAGCAAGATGCGCGAACTGAAGCGCCACGGGGTGAGCTTTGCCATGGACGACTTCGGCACGGGCTATTCGTCACTGACTTACCTCAAGCGTTTGCCGGTGGATGCCCTGAAGATCGACCAGACCTTCGTGCGCGATGCGCCGATCGACCCCAATGACGCCGAAATCGTCCGCGCCATCGTCGCCATGGCCCACAGCCTGGACCTGGCGGTGATCGCCGAAGGCGTGGAGTTGACCGAGCAACTGGCGTTTCTCGAGCAGTTGGGCTGCCACTTGTACCAAGGGTATCTGCACAGCCGGCCACTGCCATTGTCGGAGTTCCGCCAAATGTTGCTGGAGGCACCGGCAGATTTCTGATGCCGGAATGCGAAAAGGGCACCCTGAGGTGCCCTTCTCGTTACCGACCGGCTGACTGTTAGTTCAGCGCTGGCTTATCGCCATTGATCGGGATGCGCTTGGCTTTGGCTTCTTCAGGCACGATGCGCAGCAGGTCGATGCTGAGCAAGCCATTGGCCAGGCCAGCGGCCTTGACCTCGATGTGGTCGGCCAGGCGGAACGACAGCTTGAAGGCGCGCTGGGCGATGCCCTGGTGCAGGTAGGTCACTTCAGCGGCGCTGCTGTCGCGCTTGCCACCGGAGACTGTCAGGACACCTTTTTCGACCTGCAGGTCGAGGTCCTGCTCCTGGAAACCGGCAGCGGCAACCACGATGCGGTAGTGGTCTTCGCCATGTTTTTCCACGTTGTAGGGCGGGTAGCTGCTACCGGCCTCGTTACGTGCCGCGGATTCGAACAGGTCGTTGAAACGGTCGAAACCAACGGAATGACGGAACAGTGGAGCGAGAGAGAAAGCGGTAGTCATGGTCATAAACTCCTGAGATTCAGCAAGTAAGTCACTACGCGACCCGACTTCGGCATCGCGTACTCAAAAGATATGGCCGGTGAAACGGCTTTCAAGAGGGGCTACAAAAAAATTTTCTGTTTTCCCGCTTTTACTGCACAGCGGCAGATCAGGCCACACATGCCTCGAAGGCCTGCGCCTCAACCCCCAGCAAGCGGCTGATGCGCGCGCAATCATCTTCCCGACGCAGCTCGGCAAACAGCACCACCGCTTCCGGGTAGCTGCGGGTCAGCATCGCCAGCCACTGCTTCATCCGCCCCGGCGCATAGCGCGGGGACAGCTTGGCCTGGGCCTGGCGCCAGAATTCGCGCAGCAGCGGCAGCAGGTCATCCCAGCTCATGGGCTGGTACGCTCGGCCGTCGCGGGCAGCGGCGATCTGCAGGCCCAGGTCGGGCCGCGACACCAGCCCGCGCCCCAACATGATGTGCTCGGCACCACTGACCTCGCGGCAGCGCCGCCAGTCGTCCACGGTCCAGATCTCGCCGTTGGCGAACACCGGCACCTTGACCACATCCTGCACCCGCGCCACCCATTCCCAATGAGCCGGCGGCTTGTAGCCCTCGACCTTGGTCCGCGCATGCACCACCAGGTGCGCCGAACCGCCCTCGGCCAGGGCCGTGGCGCACTCCAGTGCACCGTCGGGGCTGTCGAAGCCCAGGCGCATCTTTGCAGTGACCGGGATGTCCGCCGGTACCGCTCGGCGCACCTCGCGGACGATGGCATGCAGCAACTCAGGCTCCTTGAGCAGCACCGCGCCGCCACGCGACTTGTTCACGGTCTTGGCCGGGCAGCCGAAATTCAGGTCGATTACCGGCGCCCCCAGCTCACAGGCCAGCGCAGCGTTCTCGGCCAGGCACACCGGGTCAGAGCCCAGCAGTTGCACACGCATCGGTACGCCGGCCGCAGTCCTTGCGCCCTGGCGCAACTCAGGCGCCAGCTTGTCGAACGAGGAAGGCGGCAACAGGCGGTCGCACACGCGGATGAACTCGGTGACGCACCAATCGATGCCACCCACTCGGGTCAGGACGTCGCGCAGGATGTTGTCGACCAGCCCCTCCATGGGGGCCAGGGCAATTTGCATGTGTGGGTCTCGGCGGGAAAAGGCGGCAGTTTAGCAAAAAACCGTACGCCTTCAGGCACCGATCAGCGCTTGGCCGTAACCCTCGATAAATTCGACCGGCATGCGTTTGGGCTTGCCGCTGGACAACTCGATACAGGCGAAGGTGGTCTGCGCACGCAGCAGGGTCACACCATCGCGTGGGCGCTTGAGCTGGAAGCGGCGGGTCATGCGCAAGCGCTGATCCCATTCGATGATCCAGGTTGCCAGTTGCAGCTCGTCGTCTTCGTAGCCGGCGGCCAGGTAGTCAATTTCGTGGCGTACCACGGCCATGGCGCGGTCCAGGCGCCGGTACTCGGCCAGGTCCAGACCCAGGCGCTGGGAATGGCGCCAGGCACAGCGCTCGAGCCAAGTGACGTAGGCGGCGTTGTTGGCGTGGCCGAGGCCGTCGATGTCTTCGCTGCCGACGCGCAGGTCGATGATGAAGGGTGTTGCCAGGTCCCAGCTCATGCGCGCTCCTGAGAGGTTTCTTTGGGGGAGATTGCGGCGCTTTGCGCTCCACAGTCCTGGCGAGTGTAACGGATGCTCAGGCGCTTTGCCGCGCCGGCGCACTGGCACGGCTCAACAGCTCGAGCACTGCCTCGCCCAAACGCGGGTCGGCCAGCACCCGTTGGTGCCCGCCCTCCTCCAACAGCATCAGGCGGCTGTCGAACCAGGCCTTGTGGATGATCTGGGCCTCTTCGGCGGCCACCAGGCCATCGTCAGCGGCATGCACCACCAAGCCTGGCAGCTCCAGTTGATAACCACTGACATCCAGGCGTGCGATCTGCATCCCGACATCCCGCTCGACCTGGCGAATGAACGCTGCCCGCGCCCGCGCCGGCAGCCCCAGGTGATGAGCGAAGCCGCGCAACACGCCGAGCAATCGCGCCGGTGCCGCGATGCTCACCGCCGCCTCGGCGCGCAAGCCCATCTGCAGCGCCAGCAGCACACTGGCACCGCCCATGGAATGCCCGATCACTGCACGCAGCGGCGGCAGCTCGGCCGCCGCTTCCAGCAGCGCGCGGGCGAACAGCACCACGTGAGCCTGATGGCCAGGCGAACGCCCATGCGCCGGCCCCTCCAACGAAACTACCGTGTGCCCAGCCTGGACCAGGGTTTCGATCAACGCGGCAAACTGCGTGGGGCGCCCTTCCCAGCCGTGCATCAGCAATACCGTCGGGCCCTTGCCCCAGCGCAACGCCGAAAGCCCGAAGCGCAGGGTGATGCGCTCGGCCTTGGCCAGCAGTGGCAGTTCCCACGCTCTTGGCGGCAGCGTGCGCGGGGTCATGAAGGCGCGGCGCATCTTGCCGGCCACATGCTCCGGCGCCAGGTGGCCCAGGGTGCCATTGATGCCACGAATCCAGCTCAGGGTAGTCATCGCCTTGCTCCCGCCTTGTGGTTATTCAGATCACCGCCGACTTGGCGGCACGCAATACACGGTCGGACAGCTCGCCAGTGCCCAGGGCACGCGCCAGGGCCAGGCCACCGACCATCAGTGCAAGGTCGGCCAGGGCTTTGTCGCTGTCTTCGGGGCGATCGACCATTTTCGCGGTCATCAGCTCGATGTGCTCGGCCAGCACCTCGCGGAACACCTCTGGCAACCGCTGCATCTCGCCCAGGGCGTTGGGCAGCGGGCAGGCATGAACTTCAGCGTCGCGGTGCTTGCGCGAGAGGTAGAAGGCCGACACCAAGGCGCGGCGTGCTTCGCCATCCAGGCTAGGGTCGACCTGGGCCAGCAAGGCCCGCCGCTCGCCCAGCAACTGGCGGAACGCTTCGAGCATCAGCTCGTCCTTGCTGTCGAAATGGGCATAGAACCCCCCGACAGTAAGCCCGGCGGCGCCCATGACTTGGCTGACGCTCGGCTCTGCCGGGCCATGTTGAATCAAGGCACTGCGCGCTGCCTCGAGAATCCGTTCGCGGGTCTTGCTCTTTTTGTCGTTCATGGCCACCTCAAATATTATGCTCGTAATATGATAGGCATAATATTTTTTGGCAAGCGAAATTCTCAGCCACCTGTCGGTACCGGGAATATTTGGAGGGGAAAAAACAAAAGGCCCATTCAATAAGCGAATGAGCCTTTAAAGTCCCGCAAAACGCGGGTAAACATGGCGTCCCCTAGGGGACTCGAACCCCTGTTACCGCCGTGAAAGGGCGGTGTCCTAGGCCACTAGACGAAGGGGACGTAACCTTCGTGCCGGTTCATTTTCACAAACCGCGGCAAAATTGGTGGAGCTAAGCGGGATCGAACCGCTGACCTCCTGCATGCCATGCAGGCGCTCTCCCAGCTGAGCTATAGCCCCGAAAACAAAAGGCTCATCCAATATACGAATGAGCCTCTTTAAGCCCCGCAAAACGCGGGTAAAAGTGGCGTCCCCTAGGGGACTCGAACCCCTGTTACCGCCGTGAAAGGGCGGTGTCCTAGGCCACTAGACGAAGGGGACGTAACCTTCGTGCCGGTCCGTTTTCACGTACCGCGGCAAAATTGGTGGAGCTAAGCGGGATCGAACCGCTGACCTCCTGCATGCCATGCAGGCGCTCTCCCAGCTGAGCTATAGCCCCGGATTTCTAGCCTCTCGGCCCAGCGACACAATGAAACATCGCTTGTGCAAAACTGGCGTCCCCTAGGGGACTCGAACCCCTGTTACCGCCGTGAAAGGGCGGTGTCCTAGGCCACTAGACGAAGGGGACGAACCTTCTTACCTTCAAGACCCGGTTGCTGGACCCGGTCTTGCTTATCAGCCTTGGCTGCTAAGCGGAATTTGGTGGAGCTAAGCGGGATCGAACCGCTGACCTCCTGCATGCCATGCAGGCGCTCTCCCAGCTGAGCTATAGCCCCACAATGTCGCTCTGAGCAGAATCGCTGGCTGGGTGGCTGGCGTTTCGTTTCGCTCATCGCTGTGGACGGGGCGCATATTAAGATCGGATTGCACGGCTGTCAAACGAATTTTTGAAATTATCCAAAAATTTTTTCACAGATAACAATCACTTACCGCCCTGCCCTTTGTTCTCCCATGGTTTTCTAAGCATTTGAACCTGTGGTAACGGGCAAGCCTGCGCCCACAGGTTCGCGCTAACGCCACGTCAGGCGATAGTCGCCAGCAGCTTTTCCCACTCTTTGTTTTCTTTCTTCGACACGCCACCGAGCAGGTCCAGGGCCTGGCGCAAGCGGTAGCGCGTCAGGTCCGGGCCGAGAATTTCCATGGCATCGAGCACCGACACCGAGCTGGCCTGGCCAGTAATGGCGGCAAACATCAGCGGCATGGCGTCACGCAGCTTCAGCTCCAACGCCTCGACCACCGCCTGGATGCAGCCGGTAATGCGGTCCTTCTCCCACTGGCGCAGGCTTTCGAGCTTCCACAGAATCAACTGGATGACCTGACGCACCTGGTCGCCCGACAGCTTTTTGCTCTCGAACAGCTTGGCATCAAGCTTCAGCGCGCCTTCGAAGAAGAAACCACCCAGCGGTGCAACCTGGCTGAAGGTTTCGACCCGGCCCTGCACGTGCGGGGCGATCTTCATCATGTAGTCGCTGTTGAACGCCCATTTCTGCAGGCGTGTGGCGAATTCTTCGACCGGCAGCTCACGCAGCCACTGGCCATTGAGCCAGGACAGTTTCTCGATGTCGAAGATCGGCCCACCGAGCGAGATTCGCGACAGGTCGAAGTGCTCGACCATCTCGTCCAGGGAGAACTTCTCGCGCTCATCCGGCATCGACCAGCCCATGCGACCGAGGTAGTTGAGCATCGCCTCGGGCATGAAGCCCATGCGCTCGTAGAAGGTCACCGAGGTCGGGTTCTTGCGCTTGGACAGCTTGGACTTGTCCGGGTTACGCAGCAGCGGCATGTAGCACAGCTTCGGCTGCTCCCAGCCAAAGTACTCGTACAGCTTGATCAGCTTCGGAGCCGACGGCAGCCACTCTTCGCCACGCAGAACGTGGGTGATGCCCATCAGGTGGTCGTCGACCACGTTGGCCAGGAAGTAGGTCGGCAGGCCGTCGTTCTTCATGAGCACCTGCATGTCCATGCGGTCCCACGGGATTTCGACGTCACCGCGCAGCATGTCCGGCACCACGCAGATGCCTTCGCTCGGCACTTTCATGCGGATCACGTGGGGCTCGCCGGCGTCCAGGCGGCGCTGTACTTCCTCGGCGCTCAGCAACAGGGCACGGCCGTCGTAGCGCGGGGTCTCGCCACGGGCCATCTGCTCGGCGCGCATCTGCTCCAGCTCTTCGGCGGTGCAGAAGCAGTAGAACGCGTGGCCGGCATCGACCAGTTGCTTGGCGTACTGGGCGTAGATCTCGCCACGTTCGCTCTGCCGGTAAGGGCCGTGCGGGCCACCAACATCCGGGCCTTCGTTCCATTCGATGCCGAGCCAGCGCAGGGCGTCGAAGATCTGCTGTTCCGACTCGCGGGTGGAGCGCAGTTGGTCGGTATCTTCGATGCGCAGGATGAACTCACCGCCGTGCTGCTTGGCAAAGCAGTAGTTGAACAAGGCGATGTAGGCGGTGCCAACATGGGGGTCGCCCGTGGGCGATGGCGCGATGCGCGTGCGTACGGTGGTCATGGAAGGTCTCGAACGAAAGATGAAACAAAGGCGGGATGTTAGCAGGGAGCAGGCACCGGGCTCCAGCAATGGCGCGAACGACACTTGTCGAAGGGCCGTCGCTCACTGTTAAATTTGCTTACATTTCTGGAACCATCGTCTCATGCCTGCACAACTCAAACGCCGCCTGCTGATCTTCTTCGTCGTGGTGGCGGCCATCGCCCTCGCCTTCCTGGCGCACTGGTATTTCAAGGGGCGCTTTTATGAAAGTACCGACAACGCTTACGTTCAAGGCGAGATCACCCGTATTTCCAGCCAACTTGGCGCACGCATCGATGACGTGCGCGTGCAGGACAACCAGCACGTCGTCCAAGGCGAACTGCTGGTACGCCTGGAAGCCGCTGACTTCCAGCTCGCCGTCGAGCGCGCCCGTGCGGCCTTGGCCACCCGTGAAGCGGAACACGTACAGGCCGAAAGCCGCCTGACGCAACAGGGCAGCCTGATCGCCGCTGGCCAGGCCCAGGTCGCCGCCAACCAGGCCACGCTCGACCGCTCACGGCTGGACCTCAACCGCGCAGAGGCCCTGCGCAAGCCGGGTTTCGTGTCCGAAGAGCGGGTTACCACACTCTCGGCAGAACGCCATGTGGCCAGCTCCCAGGTCGACAAGGCACGCGCCGATTTGCAAGGCCAGCGCCAGCAGGTCAATGCCCTGGCTGCCGAGCTCAAACGCCTCGACGCGCAGATCGCCAATGCACGCGCCGACCTTGCCCAGGCCGAACTGAACCTGACCCGCTGCGAGATCCGCGCCCCGATCAGCGGCACCATCGGCCAGCGCAGCGCGCGCAACGGCCAGGTGGTGCAGGCCGGCGCCTACCTGCTGTCTATCGTGCCCGACGAAGACATCTGGGTGCAGGCCAACTTCAAGGAAACCCAGATTGGCCACATGCAACCTGGCCAGCGTGCCGAGTTGCTGTTCGACAGCTACCCGGACACGCCTGTCGAGGGTCGGGTCAACAGCCTGTTCGCAGCCTCCGGCGCCCAGTTCAGCCTGCTACCACCCGACAACGCCACCGGTAACTTCACCAAGGTGGTGCAGCGCATTCCGGTGAAGCTGACCTTCAGTGCCGACAACCCGCTGCACGGCCGCATCCGCCCCGGCATGTCGGTTACCGCCACCGTCGATATCCGCGCCGAGGACGATGGCCGCAATGGCCGGTGATCAACTGCTCAGGCCCACTGCCGAGCCGAGCCGGCGCGACTGGATTGCGGTGATGAGCGTGATGCTCGGCGCCTTCATGGCCGTGCTCGACATCCAGATCACCAACGCTTCGCTCAAGGACATCCAGGGCGCGCTTTCCGCGACCCTGGAAGAAGGCTCGTGGATCTCCACCTCCTACCTGGTTGCGGAGATCATCATGATCCCGCTGACCGCCTGGCTGGTGCAGCTGCTATCCGCCCGGCGCCTGGCGGTGTGGGTTTCGGCCGGTTTTCTACTGTCGTCGCTGCTCTGCTCCATGGCCTGGAACCTGGAGAGCATGATCATGTTCCGTGCCTTGCAGGGCTTTACCGGCGGCGCCTTGATCCCGCTCGCGTTCACCCTGACCCTGATCAAACTGCCCGAACACCACCGTGCCAAGGGCATGGCCATGTTCGCCATGACCGCCACCTTCGCGCCTTCGATCGGCCCGACCTTGGGGGGCTGGCTGACCGAGAACTGGGGCTGGGAGTACATCTTCTACATCAACATCCCGCCAGGCCTGGTGATGATCGCGGGCCTGCTGTATGGGCTGGAAAAGAAAGAAGCACACTGGGAACTGCTGAAAAGCACTGACTATGCCGGCATCGTCACGCTCGGCGTGGGCCTGGGCTGCCTGCAGGTTTTCCTCGAGGAGGGCCATCGCAAGGATTGGCTGGAATCGAACCTGATCGTCAGCCTGGGCACGGTCGCGCTGATCAGCCTGATTACCTTTGTGATCCTGCAGTTTTCCAAGCCGCACCCTTTGATCAACCTGCGCATCCTGGGCAATCGCAATTTCGGCCTGTCGAGCATCGCCAGCTTGGGCATGGGCGTCGGGCTGTACGGTTCGATCTACTTGTTGCCGCTGTACCTGGCGCAGATCCAGGGCTACAACGCCTTGCAGATCGGCGAAGTGATCATGTGGATGGGCGTGCCGCAGCTATTTCTGATTCCGCTGGTGCCCCTGCTGATGAAGGTGATTTCGCCGAAGATACTTTGCGCGATTGGCTTCTGCCTGTTCGGCGCCGCCAGCTTTGGCTCGGGGGTGCTCAACCCGGACTTTGCAGGGCCGCAGTTCAATCAAGTCCAGATCATTCGGGCGCTGGGGCAACCGATGATCATGGTGACCATTTCGCTGATCGCCACCGCTTACATTCAGCAGCAGGATGCCGGGTCGGCGTCGAGCCTGTTCAACATCCTGCGCAACCTGGGGGGCGCCATCGGCATCGCGCTACTTGCCACCTTGCTGGATGCGCGGACCAAGGTGTACTTCGACTACCTGCGCGAGTCACTGGTGCCGAGCAATCCGCAGGTGGCAGAGCGCCTGGCACAACTGGCGGAGCGCTTGGGCAGCGATACGGCGGCGCTTGGCAAACTCAGTGAAATCACCCATCAGCAGGCGCAGATCATGGCATACAACGACGCCTTCCATTTTGTCGGGATCGGCTTGGCGGTGAGCATGGTGGCAGTGCTGCTGACGCGCAAGCTGCCGGAGGGGTTGAAGGCTGGCGAAGCGCATTGAATGGGCGTTGGCTGCACTGGCCTCTTCGCGGGTAATGCCGCGAAAAAGCCAGTGCAGGTGGCGAAGCATCAGCTGGTAATCAGCCGCTCGCGCAACTGGGTAATCTCGTCGCGCAACTGCGCCGCAGCCTCGAACTCCAGGTCGCGGGCGAACTGCATCATCTTCTCTTCCAGCTGCTTGATACGCTTGGTGATTTCGCCCGGCGTGCGCAGCTCTGCCTCGTAGCGGGCGCTCTCCTCCGCGGCCTTGGCCATGCCTTTGCGCTTTTTGCTGCGCGAGCCAGGCACCGTGGCACCTTCCATGATATCGGTGATGTCCTTCACCACCCCCTTGGGCACGATACCGTTGGCCAGGTTGAAGGCAATCTGTTTCTCCCGACGCCGCTCGGTCTCGTCGATGGCCCGCTGCATCGAGCCAGTCATCTGGTCGGCGTAGAGGATGGCCCGGCCATTGAGGTTACGCGCAGCCCGGCCGATGGTCTGGATCAGTGACCGCTCGGAACGCAGGAAGCCTTCCTTGTCGGCATCGAGGATCGCCACCAGCGACACTTCCGGCATGTCCAACCCCTCACGTAGCAGGTTGATGCCCACCAGCACATCGAAGGTACCCAGGCGCAGGTCGCGGATGATTTCTACCCGTTCGACAGTGTCGATGTCCGAGTGCAGGTAGCGCACCCGCACGTCGTGATCGGCCAGGTAATCGGCGAGGTCTTCGGCCATGCGTTTGGTCAGCGTGGTCGCCAGCACCCGTTCGCCGGCATCGACACGCTTGCGGATCTCCGACAACAGGTCATCGACCTGGGTCAGCGCCGGGCGGATTTCTACCTGAGGGTCGACCAGACCGGTCGGTCGCACCACCTGCTCGACCACCCGCCCGGCATGTTCCGCTTCATAAGGGCCGGGGGTTGCCGAAACGAAAATGGTCTGCGGGCTGACCGCCTCCCATTCATCGAAACGCATGGGCCGGTTGTCCAGCGCCGAGGGCAGGCGAAAACCGTACTCAACCAGGGTTTCCTTGCGCGAGCGGTCACCCTTGTACATGGCGCCGACCTGGGGAACGCTGACGTGCGATTCGTCGATCACCAGCAGCGCATCCGCTGGCAGGTAATCGTAGAGGGTGGGTGGCGGTGCGCCCGAGGGGCGGCCGGACAGATAGCGGGAGTAGTTTTCGATGCCGTTGCAGTAGCCCAGCTCGAGGATCATCTCCAGGTCGAAACGAGTGCGCTGCTCCAGCCGCTGCGCTTCGACCAATTTATTGCCCTTGTGCAGGTATTCGAGGCGGTCCTTGAGCTCCTCCTTGATGCCCTCGACTGCACCCAGCAGCGTTTCGCGCGGGGTGACGTAATGGCTCTTGGGGTAGAAGGTGAAACGCGGCAGCTTGCGAAAGACCTCACCGGTGAGCGGGTCGAAAGCGGCGATGTTCTCCACCTCGTCATCGAACAACTCGATACGGATGGCTTCAAGGTCGGACTCGGCCGGGAACACGTCGATCACATCGCCCCGCACGCGGAAGGTGGCACGGGCGAAATCCATCTCGTTGCGGGTGTACTGCAGGTCGGCCAGGCGGCGCAGCAAGGCGCGCTGGTCGAGCTTGTCGCCGCGGTCCACGTGCAGGACCATTTTCAGGTAGGTTTCGGGGCTGCCCAGGCCATAGATGCACGACACGGTGGTGACGATGATCGCGTCACGCCGCTCGAGCAATGCCTTGGTCGCCGACAGGCGCATCTGCTCGATGTGGTCGTTGATCGACGCGTCCTTCTCGATGAAGGTGTCGGACGACGGCACATAGGCTTCGGGCTGGTAGTAGTCGTAGTAGGAAACGAAGTACTCGACCGCGTTGTTCGGGAAAAACGCCTTGAACTCGCCATACAACTGCGCGGCCAGGGTCTTGTTAGGCGCCAGCACCAGGGTCGGGCGCTGCACCTGCTGGATGACGTTGGCGATGCTGAAGGTCTTGCCCGAGCCGGTCACCCCGAGCAGCGTCTGGTGCGACAGCCCGGCCTCGATGCCTTCGACCATCTGGCGAATGGCTTCGGGCTGATCGCCGGCCGGCTGGAAACGGGTGACGAGCTGGAACTCGGACATGAGGGACCTCGCGGTGCTGCAGCAACTGTAAATTTAGCCAGTAGTCTATACCCAAATGCGCCCATTCGGGGCCGGTTTCAAGCCCCGGGTGTGAACGCTTATTGCTGTGGACACGGCAAATAGACCAATGGTCAAAAAATATTTGCGCAAATGCCTGGAAAAGCTGTGCCAGAGTGTCGCAGTGACCGGTCGGTATCACTATACTGACTCCCCGTTTGTGCACCGCTTCAGTGCATTCGGGCTGGAGCGTGTACGTCCTATCACTCTCCATTCAGAGCCAAGGTAACAATGAGCCTGTTTTCCGCTGTCGAGCTGGCACCCCGCGACCCTATTCTGGGCCTCAACGAAGCATTCAACGCCGATCCACGTACCGACAAGGTCAACCTTGGCGTGGGCGTCTACTGCAATGAGGAAGGCCGCATTCCGCTGCTGCGCGCCGTGATCGAAGCCGAGACCCAGCGTGCTGCCCAGCATGCCTCGCGCGGCTACTTGCCGATCGACGGCATCGCCACCTATGACCAGGCCGTGCAAAAGCTGCTGTTCGGCGCCGAGTCGCCGCTGCTGGCCGCCGGCCGTGTCGTCACTGTGCAAGCCGTTGGCGGCACCGGTGCTCTGAAGATTGGCGCCGATTTCCTCAAGCGCCTGTCGCCCAACGCCGTGGTGGCCATCAGCGACCCAAGCTGGGAAAACCACCGCGCGCTGTTCGAGACCGCAGGTTTCCCGGTACAGAACTACCGCTACTACGACGCCCCGAGCCACGACGTCAACCGCGCCGGCATGCTCGAAGACCTGAACAGCCTGCCGTCCGGCTCGATCATCGTCCTGCACGCCTGCTGCCATAACCCGACCGGCGTCGACCTGACCCTGGACGACTGGAAAAACGTCCTTGAAGTGGTCAAGGCCAAAGGCCACGTGCCATTCCTCGACATGGCCTACCAGGGCTTCGGTGACGGCATCGCCGAAGACGCCTTCGCCGTACGCCTGTTCGCCGAGTCGGGCCTGGACTTCTTCGTCTCCAGCTCGTTCTCCAAATCGTTCTCGCTGTATGGCGAGCGCGTGGGCGCACTGTCGATCGTGACCGGCTCCAAGGACGAAAGCACCCGCGTGCTGTCGCAGGTCAAGCGCGTGATCCGCACCACCTACTCCAACCCGCCGACCCATGGCGCGACCATCGTCGCCACCGTGCTCAACAACGATGAGCTGCGTCAGATGTGGGAAGACGAGCTGGGTGAAATGCGCCAGCGCATCCACGGCATGCGCAAGCAGATGGTCGAGCTGTTGGCGACTTACGGTGCCAAGCGCGACTTCAGCTTCGTCGGCCGCCAGGTTGGCATGTTCTCGTACTCGGGCCTGACCGTTGAGCAGGTCGCGCGCCTGAAGAACGAGTTCGGCATCTACGCGCTGGACACTGGCCGTATCGCGGTAGCGGCACTGAACCAGAGCAACATCCACGTGGTCACCAAGGCCATCGTCGAAGTACTGTAACTGTTTGATTCTGCTCTAGTTTACCGAGGGGAAGCTTGACTTCCCCTTGGTGATCAGTAAGATGGACGCAGATTCCGCGATAGCTCAGTCGGTAGAGCAAATGACTGTTAATCATTGGGTCCCTGGTTCGAGTCCAGGTCGCGGAGCCAAACACTGAAAACCTCCAGTTGCGCAAGCACTGGAGGTTTTTTCATTTCCGGGACTGCTACTGCTGCAGCGGCTCGGTCACAGGCTTGCCTTCATCCACCAGGCTCCACACCAACAGCTTGGCAGGCCGGCTTTTACTGGCATTGCGCGACACGCTGTGCACGGTCCCAGGCGCCTCGTACCAGTACTCGCCGGCCTTGTAGGTCTTTTCTTGTTCATCATTGAGCTTTGATACCACCGCACCTTCCACTACGTAGGCCATGACTGCCCCTGGGTGCTGGTGGGCGGGCGACGCCTGGCCGGGGGCATAGCTGACGGTGAGCATCACCGCCTTTTTACCGGGGGCGTTGCTGGGCAGTTTTTCTTGCAGGACCTGAACCTGATCGGGGGCATCGCCATGTGCCCAGGCGGGGGCATGGCCAGCGAGCAGGCCAATGCTGATGAGCGAGGCAATGGCAAAAGATGAGGGTTTCATGGGTTACTCCTGATGGGCGACTGCCAGCAGGTTAGGCCCGGTGGTGCCTGGGGAAAATGGCCAATGCAGCGAAAAACAAGGAGGCCTATTACGGCCCATGATCTCAGGTACGCCCGATCAGATAGAACTCACCCTGGCTCCAGACCCCTAACCACTCCTCGTCGTCGATGATGCGCGGCATCGCCAGCTCGACCAGCTGATAGAACACATTGCGATGAATCAGCGCCTCGAGGTTGCTGCGCATCAGCACATAGGGTGAAGGCTCCTGGGTAACAGGATCGATCTCGACCCGCAACGGATTAGCCGGGCCCGCCTCGACCTGGTCATCGACATTGCTGGTAAAGCGCAGCACCTGTTGCTCACCACTGCCCAGCACCTCCAGGGCAATCGCGACAAAGGGCGCATCATCGACACGGATACCGACCTTCTCCACCGGTGTGATCAGGAAGTAGTCATCACCATCGCGGCGGATGATCGTGGAAAACAGCCGCACCATCGGCTTGCGACCGATTGGCGTACCCAGGTAATACCAGGTGCCATCGCGGGCGATGCGCATGTCGATGTCGCCGCAAAAGTCCGGGTTCCACAGATGCACCGGCGGCAGCCCCTTTGCTTTGGGAATTTGTGCCAGAAGATCATTGGCCTTGCCGGAATCGCTCATCACACTTGCCTCATTCGCTCATGCCCAGAAGGCTACGAGCGTACTCGCGCATCGGCGCGGCAAGCAAATCTTCCGGCGTGTTGTCGTGGAACGTCAACAAACCGCCACGGCTCTTGATGCGGGCCGTGTCGATCAGGTAGCGGGTATTGGTTTCGATGAGCATCATCTGCACCACTCCGGTATCCCAACCCAGCCGGTCGACCGCCTGCTCGTCATACCACTCATCACCGTTGCCGATACGGTCGTCGGTGCGCGCGAAACGGGTGTACAGCACATAGTCCGCGCCCACCGAGCGCGCCTCGGCCATCGCTTCCTCCAGGCCAAGCGGGCCTTGGGCACGGCGCACCAGCGGGAAATACTCGACGAAACTCTTGAACGCCTCGTCGGCCACCACATTTTGCCGCGGCAACGGGCCTTTACCGGGGGGCATGAACGCGCCCTGGCCAATGAAGATGAACGAGTCGGGCTGCAGACGGATCGACAGGGTCCGGCGGGTATCGCTGTGGTCGAGCAGACCGGCATCGCTCATGTGGTAACGGACGCCCTCGCCCATATCGCTGACATTCATGCAGCCGCCCAACGCCATCAGCGCCAGCAGCAAGACCAGGCTACGCATCTTTCCTCCAGTGGCCGGCGACGAAAAACCGGCGAATAGCCGGCGGATGCAGCTTTTGCGCCAGACTCAGCCGCCGATCACCTTCATCACTGTCACCCCCCCGGAAAACGCCACATCCTGCTTGTCTGCCAAGGCCTTGACCAGCAGCCGCTGCAAGGCGGGAAGCGCTTGATGACGCGGCTTTTCCAACAGGTCGCCGACAAAGTGGCGATTGCTCGACGACAAGCAGCCATGCAGCCAACCGGTGGATGACAAACGCAGCCGCGAACAACTCCGGCAGAACGGCACGCTCTCGTTGGCGATCACACCGAAATGGCCTTTACCGGGGACCTGGTAGCGCAGGGCAGTGGCATCCACCGCCGCGTCCACCTGCTCGTAGGCATGCTCGGCGCCGATCAGCCCGAGCAAGTGGTCAAGGCCAACGAACTGCTGCAGGAAAGCATTGCGGTCATTGGCCAGATGGCCCATGCGCATGAGCTCGATGAAGCGCAGCTCAAAACCCCGCGCCAGGCAGTAATCGAGCATCGGCAGAACCTGGTCGAGGTTCTGGCCGCGCATCGGCACCATGTTCACCTTGATCTGCATACCCTGCGCGCTGGCTTGCTGCATGCCCGCCAGCACGCTGACAAGGTCGCCACCGCGGGCGATGCGGCGAAAGGCCAGTGGGTCCAGGGTATCGAGGGAAACATTCAGACGGCGGATGCCTGCTGCGCGTAGCTGTGGCAACTTGCGCGCAAGCAACTGGCCGTTAGTGGTCAGCGAGATATCGTCGAGGGGGAGCTTGGCCAGGGCAGCCAGAAAATCGTCCAGCCTAGGGCTGACCAACGGCTCACCGCCGGTAATGCGCAAACGCTCGATGCCAGCGGCTTCAATCAGGTAGGCAACGCCCCGCGCCAACGCCTCGGCAGGCAACTCGTGCTGCGCCGCCACCAGGCGCTTGCCATCGGGCACGCAGTAGGTACAGGCATAATTACAGGCAGCCGTCAGGCTGACACGCAGGTTACGAAAGCGCCTGCCTTGACGATCGACAATCATGGATGACTCCGGCATGGATGAAGCGGGGCTGGCAAAACCTGACTCATAAATCAGGTTTTTGCAAGCCCCTTGTTCATGCCGGGTCAACTGCAAGGGCCCCGCAGCGGCCCTGCTCTGTCAGTTGGCGGGTTCTGGGTCGCGTTTGCGCTTGTTGCCCATGCGCACGCCGATGTCCATGAGGAACTGGAAGAAACCTTCCTGATCTTCGAGCACGTTGCTCCAGAACGGCGAGTGGTACAGCGCCACGGCGCCATGCACCAAGGCCCAGGCCGCGCAGTAGTGGAAGTACGGCGGTACGTCTTCGAGCTTGCCTTCGCTGATACGGCCCTTGATCAGCTGGGTCAGGCGATCGAAGTTGGAGGCGCGGATGCTGTGCAACTGCTCGACCATCTCCGGCACTTGATTGCCCTTGACCACCTTTTCTTCCAGGCGGTCGAACAGCCGGTAGCGCTGCGGATCGCGCATGCGGAACTCAAAGTAGGCGCGCGACAGGGCTTCCTTGTCACGGTCGACGTCGGCCGAATGCAACAGCTCGTTCAAATCGCGCTCGTAGTCGAGCATCAGGCGCAGGTAGATCTCCGCCTTGGACTTGAAGTGCTTGTAGATCGTGCCTTTGCCGATACCCACGGCGTCGGCGATCATCTCGACGGTGACGCTGTCTTCACCCTGTTCGAGAAACAGCTTGAGCGCCGTATCGAGGATTTCCTGTTCGCGACGGCGAAACTCACGGACCTTACGAGGTTCTTTCTGCATAGGAAGGACTGGTTGACGATCGAAGCGGTTTATTATGCCTAACTTGCGGGAAATTGCACGGATCATCCAACCATGTCTATGTTTCATGATGAGTTCGATCAAACCCCGGGGCTGCGCTACCTGAACCACGCGGCCATCGCCCCCTGGCCACGCCGGGCTGCCGAGGCGGTGGCACGCTTTGCCCGCGACAACGTTTGCCTGGGTGCCAGCGAGTACCCGACCTGGCTGGCGACCGAGCGGCGCCTGCGCGAGCGGCTGGCGCGGCTGATCCACGCCCCCTCGCCCGGCGACATCGCCCTGGTGAAGAACACTTCCGAAGGGCTGTCGCTGGTCGCTTTTGGCCTGGACTGGGCGCACGGCGACCAAGTGGTGATCAGCGACGAGGAATTCCCCTCCAACCGCGTCGTATGGGAAGCCCTGGCCGACCGTGGCGTGCAGGTGATCCAGGCCAGCCTGGCGGGGCCCGACCCCGAGGCCACGTTGCTGGCGGCCTGCGGGCCACGCACCCGCTTGCTGGCGATCAGCGCCGTGCAATTCGGCAGCGGCCTGCGCCTTGACCTGGCCCGCCTTGGTGAAGGTTGCCGGGTACGCAATGTGCTGTTTTGCGTCGACGCCATCCAGCAGGTCGGCGCCCTGCCCTTCGACGTGCAGCGCTTTCAATGCGATTTCGCCATGGCCGATGGCCACAAGTGGATGCTCGGCCCCGAGGGGTTGGGGCTGTTCTATTGCCGCGCCGAAATACGCCCGCAGCTTGAGCTCAATGCGTATGGCTGGCACATGCTGGAGCACCTGGGCGATTTCGAGCGGCGCCAATGGCAGCCGGCGCGTAGCGCGCGGCGTTTTGAATGTGGTAGCCCGAACATGCTCGGTGCCTGCGCCCTGGAGGCGAGCCTTTCGCTGCTGGAGGAGGTCGGGATCAGCACGGTAGCGCAGCGCTTGCAGCAGCGCGTGGCGCAGCTCTATCAAGGCTTGGCTGCGGTGCCTGGCGTTTTGCTGCAGACACCCGCTGATCCCGACAGGCGGGCGGGCATCGTCACATTCAGTATCAAAGGGCAGGATAGCGTGCAGATTCAAAAGGCATTGATGGCTGAGCGCACAATTTGTGCTCTACGGGGCGCTGGCGTGCGATTTTCACCGCATTTCTATACCAGCGAGCAGCTAATTGACGAAGCTGTGCAGCAGGTTCGCCGGCTGGCCATGCATTGAGAGCGGGGATGGATACCGGGCGTATTCCAAATCTGTTTAAAAAACGACCAATAGGGACTGGCACTGCGCCAAACCTGACCAATACTTGAACTGTTGGCGCGGCGCATCCCCCCCAAGTGGCGCGCCGATAAAGGTGCTCAGGGACCGCGTACCTTTGTTTTACTCCTAATGGTCTTAACCCGGATTCCCTCCCCCAGAACCCGGGTTTTTTTTGCCTGTTTGAAGGGGTGCCTCAGACCACACGTGCCAAGGGGAACAAGCGCTTGAAGTTCGCCGTGGTCTGCTCCGCCAACTGCTCATAACTGGCCCCACGCAACGAGGCGACATACTCGGCCACTTCGCGCACGTACTGCGGCAGGTTCGGCTTGCCCCGATACGGAATCGGCGCCAGGTAAGGCGAATCCGTTTCCACCAGCAGGCGGTCGACCGGCACTTGGCGTGCCACCTCACGCAAGGCGTCAGCATTGCGGAAGGTGACGATGCCCGACAACGAAATGTAATAGCCCAGGTCCAGCGCCGCCTTGGCCATGTCCCAGTCTTCGGTGAAGCAGTGCAGCACACCGGCCTGAGGCAGGTTCGCCTCGCGCAGCAGCGCGAGGGTATCGGCCCGCGCTGCACGGGTATGCACGATCATCGGTTTGCCGGTCTGGCGCGATGCCTCCAAGTGCAGGCGAAACGATGCCTGCTGCAACTCGACCGCTTCCGGCTCGTAGTGGTAGTCCAGGCCGGTTTCGCCGATCGCCACAACATGCGGGTGCGCCAACTCACGCAACAGCCACTCCAGCGCTGGGGTCTCGCCCGGCGCCAGGTCCAGTGGGTGCACCCCCACCGAGCAGTCGACATCGGCGTACTGCTCACTCAGGGCCTTGACCGCCCCGGCGTTGTCGGCACTGACGCCAATGCACAGAAAATGCCCGACCCCGCGCTCACGCGCAGCCTGCAGGGCAGCATCGAGCGAGCCCTGGTGGGCACTCAGGTCAAGACGGTCAAGGTGGCAATGGGAATCTACGAGCATGGGATAACGGCACACATGAATAAAAGGGAAAGTCAGCGGGCGCCCGGCAACTGCTGCCAGTGAGCCAGCAGCGCTTCGAGCAGCAGGGCGCGATTGAGGTTGGCTTTGCCCAGCACCTTCTGGCGCTGCTCCAGGACCCACGCCTGAACCTGCAGCACCTTCGCCTGGCGGCTCTTTTGCGCCAGGTACTGCACGACCTTGCGCATATCGGCCAAGCCTAACCCTTCTTCGTCCTGGGTCAACTGATAGCGCAGGATCAGGTGCGACCAGTCGCAGAACCAGTCGAACAGCAGCAACAGCGGCACACCACTCCAGGCATCGGCCAGTTGGCTGGGGGACTGTTGCTGCTTGAGCAGTTTCTTCACTCCATCGGTGACCAGCGCGCGCTGTTCACGTATGCCCTGTGCCTGCAGGCTGACCGCCCTCAACGGCGAACCTGCGGCCAGGGTCAGCAGCTCTTCGCGCTCGGCTTCATCGCTGTCGGCCAGCGCATTGGCAAGCCAGGCTTGGCTCTGGTCCAGGCTGGGCTGCGGGCAGACGACCTGCTGGCAGCGGCTCTTGATGGTCGGCAGCAGGCGGCTGGGCTGATGGGTAACCAACAGCAGCACGGTATCGCCCGAAGGTTCTTCAAGGCTTTTGAGCAACGCATTGGACGCATTGACGTTCATCGCCTCGACCGGCTCGATCAACACGACCTTGCGCCCGCCCAACTGCGCAGTCTGCACCACGAAGGCCACCAAGTCGCGCACCTGATCGACCTTGATCGGCTTGTCGGCCTCCTCCGGCTCCAGTACGTAGTTGTCCGGGTGGCTACCGGCCTTGAGCAACAGGCAGGACTTGCAGGTGCCGCAGGCATCCAGCCCCTGAGGGTGCTGACACAACAAACGCGCCATCAGGCGCTCGGCCAGGGCTCGCTTGCCGATACCCTGCGGCCCATGCAGCAAGTAGGCGTGTGCGTGCTGGCTGCGACCGGCCAACTGCTGCCAGATGGCTTGCTGCCAGGGGTAGGCCTCAGCCACGGCAACGCTCCAGGATACCCGGCAGCAGTGCGTCGATGGCACGCTGCACGGCCTCCAGGGGCTGCGCGGCATCCAGCAGGCTGTAGCGCTGCGGCGCGCGATGGGCACGCTGCAGGTAGGCTTGGCGCACCGCCTCGAAGAATGCCTGGCCTTCCTGCTCGAAACGGTCCAGGCGGCCACGTGCGGCAGCACGGGCAAGGCCGACTTCGACCGGCAGGTCGAAGACCAGGGTCAGGTCTGGGCGCAGGTCGCCTTGGACGAACTGCTCCAGTGTGGCGATGCGCTCGACGGACAATCCCCGCCCCCCGCCCTGATAAGCGTAGGTAGCATCGGTAAACCGGTCACACAGCACCACCGCCCCCCGGGCCAGGGCAGGCCGGATCACCTGCGCCAGGTGCTGGGCGCGCGCAGCGAATACCAGCAGCAGCTCGGTATCCGCCGCCATGCTTTCATCGCTTGGCGCCAGCAGCAACTCGCGCACCTTTTCGGCCAGCGGTGTACCGCCCGGCTCGCGGGTCAGCAGCACATCCAGGCCATGTTCGCGCAGGCGCGCCGCCAGGTATTCGCGGTTGGTGCTCTTGCCCGCGCCTTCGGGGCCTTCCAGGGTAATAAACAAGCCGCTCACAGGCAGTCCTTAAGGTTGTTCTTCGGGCGTCGGTGCATCGGCCGCTGCGGGGTCGCCGGCCGGGGCCGATTGCTGCACGGGGGCCGCGTCGGGCTCAGGCTGCGCAGACGGCTGGTCCGCTGCGGGCGCATCGGGCTCGGTGGCCTCGCTGGCACCCGGCTGGGCCTGCGGCGCCGGGCTCGAGCGGTAATCCGCACGCCGCTTGAGCTGGAACTCGCGCACCGCCGAATTGTGGTCGTCCAGGTCGTCGGAGAACACATGGCTGCCATCGCCGCGGGCAACGAAGTACAGGCTGGTGCCAGTGGCCGGATTGAGCGCAGCGTGAATAGCCTCGCGCCCGACCATCGCGATCGGCGTCGGCGGCAAGCCAGTCATGGTGTAGGTGTTGTAGGGCGTCGGTTCGCGCAGGTCGGCACGGGTAATTCTGCCGTTGTAGCGCTCGCCCATGCCATAGATCACGGTCGGGTCGGTCTGCAGCATCATGCCCAGACGCAGGCGCCGCACGAACACGCCAGCAATCTGCCCACGCTCTTGTGGGATGCCGGTTTCCTTCTCCACCAGCGAGGCCATGATCAGCGCTTGGTAAGGGTCGCGATACGGCAGGTCGGTGGTGCGCTCCGACCACTCTTTGGCCAGCACTTCGTCCAGGCGCATGTAGGCCTGTTGCAACAACTCGATGTCGCTCATGCCGCGCACGAAGCGATAGGTATCCGGGAAGAAGCGGCCCTCGGGGAACACGCCGGTGTGGCCAAGCTTGTCCATCACCTCGGCGTCCGTCAGGCCGTCCAGCGTGTGCTTGATCTTTTCGTGCTTGGCAACGGCCGAGCGCACTTGGCGGAAGGTCCAGCCTTCGACCAGGGTGAGGTTGTACTGCACCACATCGGCACGGCGCCACGCGTCGAACAACTGCTCGACCGTCATCCCCGGGGTCAGGCGGTACTCCCCAGTGTGCAAGGGCGTGCCAGCCATATTGAAGCGCCAATAAAGCCGCAACCAGAAGGCGTCATCGAGCAGCCCATCGTTCTGCATGCGGTAAAACATGCGGTTGGGGTTGGTGCCATTGGGCACGTCGAGCAGGCGCTCCTGCGTCACGTGCAAGGGCTGCTCCAGGACCGAGTTGACCTTCCAGGCCGACCAGCCCAAAGCCAGGCCGGCCAGGATCAACCCCATTTCCAGCAGCAGCAGGAATTTGCGTCTCACGAATTCAGGTATCCAGTAACGTACGGGCAACGGCCTGCAGTTTACGGGTGAGTGGGCCCGGCGACCAGTTCAGCGCGGCAAAACCCCGCACAGGCCAGACACCATAGACACTGTTGCACACGAATACCTCATCCGCCTGCTCCAGTTCATCGAATGCCAGGTCGCGGACCTGTACGGGGATGGCCATTGCCTGGGCCTGCTGCAGCAACGCGGCACGCATCACGCCGGCGACGCCGCAGCGGCTGAGGTCTGCGGTCAGCAGCACACCGTCACGCACCAGAAACAAATTGCTATACACCCCTTCGACTACCCTGCCCTGCCCATCACGCATCAGGCCTTCGGCATGCTCGCCGCCCTGCCATTCGGCACGCGCCAGCACCTGCTCCAGGCGATTGAGGTGTTTGAGGCCGGCCAGCAGCGGTTGTTCCCCAAGCCGGGTCTGGCAAGGGAACAATTGCACACCGAGTTCGGCATGTTCGACAGGATAGCTGGGCAGCGGGCCGCCCTGAAGGATGCGCCGTGGCGCCGCACCGGCAACCGGGGCATAGCCTCGCTGGCTGTCGCCACGGGTGAGGATGAGCTTGGCAACGCCATCACCTAGCTGGCTGGCGTAACGCCGGATCTCGTCTTCGACCAACGCCAGGTCGACGTCGATGGCCAGGCGCCCGCAACCCAGCGCCAGGCGTGCAAGGTGGCCGGCCATCAAGCTCGGCCGGCCGCCTCGCACGGCGATGGTCTCGAACAGTCCATCGCCGTAGGCCAGGCCGCGGTTCTGCAGATTGACTGCATCCGCCGGCTGGCCGTCGAGCCAGCTGTGCATCAACCAGCGAACCGGCGGAACACCAGCGAGCCGTTGGTGCCACCAAAGCCAAACGAATTGGACAGCACCACGTCGATCGGCATGCTGCGCGCCTGGTGCGGCACGAAGTCGAGGTCACAGCCCTCGTCCGGCTCATCCAGGTTGATGGTCGGCGGCGCCATCTGGCTGTTGATTGCCAGTACGCTGAAGATCGCTTCCACCGCGCCCGCAGCCCCCAGCAAGTGGCCAGTCATCGACTTGGTCGAGCTGACCGCGAGCTTGTAGGCATGCTCGCCGAACACACGCTTGATCGCAGCCACTTCGGCCACATCGCCCGCCGGGGTCGAGGTGCCATGGGCGTTGATGTAGCTGACCTCTTCAGGCTGGATGCCGGCGTCGCGCAGGGCATTGGCCATGCAACGGGCAGCACCTTCACCGGAATCGGGTGGCGAGGTCATGTGGTAGGCGTCGCCGCTCATGCCGAAACCAACCAGCTCGGCATAGATGGTCGCGCCACGGGCCTTGGCGTGCTCAAGCTCTTCGAGAACCAGCGCACCAGCACCGTCGGACAGCACAAAGCCGTCACGGCCTTTGTCCCAAGGACGGCTGGCACGGCTTGGCTCATCGTTACGGGTCGACAGCGCGCGCGAGGCACCGAAGCCGCCCATGCCCAGGCCGCAAGCGGCCATCTCGGCGCCACCGGCGATCATCACGTCGGCTTCACCGTAGGCGATGTTGCGCGCGGCCATGCCGATGCAGTGGGTGCCCGTGGTGCAGGCGGTGGCAATGGCGTAGTTCGGCCCCTGCAGCCCCAGGTGGATCGACAGGAAGCCGGAGATCATGTTGATGATCGAACCCGGCACGAAGAACGGCGAAATGCGCCGCGGGCCTTGCTCATGCAAGGTCCGGCTGGTTTCTTCGATGTTGGTCAAGCCGCCGATGCCTGAGCCCATGGCCACGCCAATACGCTCGCGGTTGGCGTCGGTCACTTCCAGGCCGGCATTACGCACCGCCTGGAAACCGGCCGCCAGGCCGTACTGGATGAACAGGTCAAGCTTGCGGGCCTCTTTGGCCGACAGGTACTGCTCGACCTCGAAGCCTTTCACCGAGCCGCCGAAACGGGTGGAGTAGGCAGCCAGATCCGTATGTTCGATCGGACCGATGCCACTGCGGCCAGCCAGAATGCCCTGCCAGGTACTCGGTACATCTGTACCCAGTGGTGACAGCATACCCATACCGGTGACCACGACGCGTCTACGCGACACAGTACTCTCCTTTTCTAATAACAGAGTCTCTTGGCATTGCATTCATGCGATGGAATGAAATGACAACAGGCTCTCGGTGCGCGGTGAACGATACCCTTGAGCCAAGGGGGGCTCGCAAAGAAAAAACCGCACGCCAGCAAAGGCAGTGCGGTTTTTCCCGACAAGTAGCGTCGACTAAAACGTCTTAGGCCTTGTGGCTGTTGACGTAGTCGATAGCGGCTTGAACGGTAGTGATCTTCTCGGCTTCTTCGTCTGGGATTTCGGTCTCGAATTCCTCTTCCAGAGCCATCACCAGCTCAACGGTGTCAAGCGAATCGGCACCCAGGTCATCGACGAAGGACTTCTCGTTGGTCACTTCCTCTTCCTTGACGCCCAGTTGCTCGGCGACGATTTTCTTGACGCGTTCTTCGATGGTGCTCATACCTAGTTTTCACTCCTAATGGACATATGTCAGGCAGCTGGCCGGTGACCAATTTTATAGAAAGACGTTCGCTTTTCAAGCTAAACGCACCTTCGAATTAGTCACCCGACCCTCTGCCTGGAATCTGGTTGCAGCTTTATAACGGATTTTAGGCTCGCAGTATGACTCTTTTTTTACGAAATCCGTCACATTGAGTTGCAGTTTTACATGTACATCCCGCCGTTGACCGGCACGGTAGCACCGGTCACATAGGCTGCGCCGTCGGACGCCAGGAAGGAAACCACCTTGGCGATTTCCTCGGCCTGGCCCAGGCGGCCCAGCGGAATCTGGGTCTGCAGGGCTTCACGCTGCGCTTCTGGCAGCTCACGGGTCATGTCGGTGTCGATGAAGCCTGGGGTCACCGAGTTGACGGTGATGCCTCGCGAGCCCACTTCACGCGCCAGGGCGCGGCTGAAGCCTTCCAGGCCAGCCTTGGCGGCGGCATAGTTGGCCTGACCAGCGTTACCCATGGCACCGACGACCGAGCCGATGCTGATGATACGACCCCAACGCGCCTTGGTCATGCCGCGCAGCACGCCCTTGGACAGACGGTAGAGGCTGTTCAGGTTGGTGTCGATCACGTCGAACCACTCGTCGTCCTTCATGCGCAGCATGAGGTTGTCGCGCGTGATACCTGCGTTGTTGACCAGGATGGCCGGTGCACCGAACTGCGCGGTGATGGCGCCCAGCACCGCTTCGACGGACTCGGCGCTGGTCACGTTCAGCTCCATGCCGGTACCGGTGATGCCGTGCTCTTTCAGGGTAGCGCCGATGCGCTCGGCACCGGAGGCGGACGTGGCGGTGCCGATCACGGTCGCGCCCTGGCGGCCCAGTTCGAGGGCGATGGCCTGGCCAATGCCACGGCTGGCGCCGGTGACCAGTGCAACTTTACCTTGCAGGCTCATGCAAGCTTCTCCAATTCAGGCCAGCGCCGCGCGGGTGGCGGCGACGGCATCAGGGGTATTGAGGTTGTAGGTGGTCACGCCGTCGGCGCAACGCTTGTTGAGGCCGGCAAGGACTTTGCCTGGGCCGCATTCAACAAGATTGACGGCGCCATTGGCGGCCAGGGTCTGTACGCATTCGACCCAGCGCACGGGCTGGTACAGCTGCGCCAGCAGGTCGTGCTTGAGCGCATCGAGGTCGGCGGCGATGGCGGCGGTGACGTTCTGCACCACCGGGATCTGCGGGGCCTTCCACTCGATGGCGTTGACCGACTCGGCAAAACGCTCGGCGGCAGGCTTCATCAAGGCACAGTGCGATGGCACGCTGACCGGCAGCGGCAAGGCACGCTTGGCGCCTTTGGCCTTGCACAACTCGATGGCACGGTTCACCGCCGCAACGTTACCGGCAATGACTACCTGGCCCGGAGAGTTGAAGTTCACTGCACTGACCACTTCATCTTCGGCCGCTTCGACGCAAATGGCCTTCACTTCATCGTCGCCCAGGCCAAGAATTGCGGCCATGGCGCCGTGACCGGCCGGCACAGCCTCCTGCATCAGTTCACCACGGCGCTTGACCAGCTTGACTGCGTCTTTCAGCGACAGGCTGCCAGCGGCGACCAGCGCGCTGTATTCACCCAAGCTATGGCCCGCAACGAACGCAGGCTTTGCGCCGCCCTCTTCCAGCCACAGGCGCCACAAGGCGATAGAGGCGGTAAGGATGGCCGGCTGGGTCTTGTCGGTTTGGTTGAGTTGCTCTTCCGGACCTTCCTGGACCAGCTTCCACAGGTCGTAGCCCAAAGCTTCGGAAGCTTCCTTGAAGGTTTCGACGATCACCGGCTTCTGGGCGCCGAGTTCGGCGAGCATGCCCAGCGACTGGGAACCTTGACCAGGAAAGACGAATGCGAGGGATGCAGACATTGAACAAGCCCTTATGATCTTGTCGTCGGATAGGGTACGCCGGGCGTTAGCCTGGCGCGGAATCTGAAAACTTGGATGGATACGCGGACCAAGCGGTCACATTTAAGCACTTCATCGGCGAAATGCCTAAGGCAACAGGTCTTCAAGGCGACCATGCAGCCGCTGGGGCAGGTTTTCCTGGATCTCGATCAACGCGCGCTGAATGGCGCTCTGAAACCCCTGCACGCCCGCCGAGCCATGGCTTTTGATGACGATACCCTGCAACCCCAGAAAGCTTGCACCATTGTGCCGCGCGGGCGCCAGGTCGGCCTGCAGGCGCTTGAGCAATGGCATGGCCAAGGCGCCGGCAGCACGGGCCAGCACTCCGCCCTTGAACAACGCCTCGATGCGCGCACCGATCATCGTCGCCAGGCCTTCGCTGGACTTGAGCAGGATGTTGCCGACAAAGCCGTCGCACACCACCACATCCGCCTCGCCACGGTACAGGCCATCGCCTTCGACGAAACCCACATAGTTAAGGCCGCGGGCGTTCTGCAGCAACGTGGCCGCCAGCTTGACCTGCTGGTTGCCCTTGATGTCCTCGGTGCCGATGTTCAGCAGCGCCACGCGCGGGCGATGAACGCCCAAGGCCTGGGCAGCCACCGAGCCCATCACGGCGAACTGGTAAAGGTTCTCGGCACTGCAATCGACATTGGCGCCCAGGTCGAGCAACTGGCAGTACCCCGCCTGGGTCGGGATCGCCGCCACCATGGCGGGCCGATCGATACCCGGCAGGGTTTTGAGCACGAAGCGCGACAACGCCATCAGCGCCCCGGTATTTCCGGCACTCACGCAGGCCTGGGCCTTGCCGTCACGCACCAGTTCGAGCGCAATGCGCATCGACGAGTCCGGCTTGCCGCGCAACGCCTGTGAAGGCCGCTCGTCCATACCGATCACCTCGCTTGCCGCGACAATCTGCAGGCGCGCGCGATCCGCAGCTGCAAGGCCGCTGACAAGATCTTCAAGGAGGGAGGGTTGACCGACGAGGGTCAGGTGCAGCGAGGGGGTAGCCGAAAGGCAGGCAATGCTAGCCTGGACAATGCTGCGGGGACCGAAGTCCCCGCCCATTGCGTCGATCGCGATGATCTGAGCGGACAAGGATTACTCGTCAGCGCCCTTGTCGATCACTTTGCGACCACGGTATACGCCTTCTGGCGATACGTGGTGGCGCAGGTGAATTTCACCGGTGGTTTTCTCTACCGACAGCGCGTTTTCCGACAGGGCGTCGTGCGAACGGCGCATGTCACGGGCAGAGCGGGATTTTTTGTTCTGCTGAACAGCCATAATTGATTAACTCCTAAACGTTTGGGTCACGCTTTAACTGCGCCAAAACACTGAACGGGTTGGACCGCGATACCTCGTCCTTGCTCGAATCGGGCTCGTCTGCGCCCGCCGGCTGCTGGCATTCTTCCGGATGATGAGCAGGCACGATTGGCAAGGCGAGCAGAAGCTCCTCCTCGATAAACGCCTGCAGATCCAATGGATCTTCGCCCAGTTCCAGCACGTCATAGCCTTTCGGCAACGACTGGGTATTCGCACCCTCCTTTACCACGGCGTAAGTACATTCGCTGTGGATCGGCAGGGTGACCAGCTCAAGACAACGCTGGCAAACCATCTTGACCTCGACGTCAAGCTCGCTGTGGATAACCACCACGTGCTGTTCATCTCGTTCAAAATTTAATTTCGCCTGCACCGTACCGACATTGTCGGAAAGCGGGTCGCAGAGTCTTTCCAAATCAGCGAGTTGCAGCGAACCGTTAAGGGTTACGCCACGATCGGCTAATTTGCGCGGGTCAACGTGAGGTGGAATCGGGTCATTCAACATAGGCGCAGCATTCTAGGGATGGCCCCCGCCCCTGTCAAAGGAAATTCGGCGGCAAATCGCGTGATAGGATGAGTACAACAGATCAGGAGTCTACCATGCTGCCCTTATTACTGGCTTCCAGTTCACCTTACAGACGCGAACTGCTCGCCCGCCTGCGCCTGCCCTTCACCTGGGAAAGCCCCGATATAGACGAGCAGCGCCTGGGTGACGAGCCTGCCGTGGAGCTGGTTCGGCGCCTGGCCAGGCAAAAGGCCGAGGCACTGGCGGGCAGCCACCCCGGGCACCTTATCATCGGCTCGGACCAGGTGGCCGTGCTGGGCGAACAGATCCTTGGCAAGCCCTTGAGCTTCGAGCGGGCCTGCGAGCAACTGCTGGAGGCCAGCGGGCAGCAGGTCACCTTCCTGACCGGGCTGGCGCTGCTCAATAGCGCTACAGGGCAATGCCAGGTCGATTGCGTGCCGTTTACGGTGACGATGCGGGAACTGAGCCGAGAGCGCGTGGAGCGCTACGTGGCGGCGGAACAGCCGCTGGATTGCGCAGGGAGCTTCAAGGCCGAAGGGCTGGGGGTGAGTTTGTTTCGAAGCACGCATGGGTGCGATGCGACCAGCCTGGTCGGGTTGCCGCTGATTCGGCTGGTAGACATGCTGACCAAGGAAGGGGTGGTGATTCCGTAGTTCGATCCCGCATTTTTAGCACCCATGGAGATCGAGCGGTGCTCGACCTCCATGGGTACTGCAAAAGGGTGCCGTACAACCAACGGCCAACCCTCAGCGCAAAGAAGGCCCCTGGAACCCCATGTACATGGCCAGGTGCTCCGCCACACTGGCGCCGATCCGCTTGGAGAACCGGTCAAACGGCGATTCCTGAACCGTGAAATCCACCAATTCCTTCTCGCCGACAATTTCCCGCGCCACATAGCTGGCACTGCCCAAGCCATCCACCAAGCCAAGCGCCTTGGCCTGCTCGCCCGACCAGATCAGCCCACTGAACAGCTCCGGGTGCTCCTTATCCTTCAGCCGATCACCCCGCCCCTGCTTGACCATGGCGATGAACTGCTGGTGCGTGGTATTCAGCACGCCCTGCCAGAAAGCCCGCTCATCAGGCTTCTCTGGCGAGAACGGATCAAGGAAGGCCTTGTGCTCACCTGCGGTATAGGTGCGCCGCTCGACCCCCAGCTTCTCCATCGAACCGACAAACCCGTAACCCGCCGCCGTCACCCCAATGGAGCCAACCAGGCTGGCCTTGTCGGCATAGATCTCATCCGCCGCACTGGCGATGTAATAGGCACCGGAAGCCCCCAGGTCGGTGATCACTGCATACAGCTTGATCGCCGGGTACTCGGCACGCAGCCGGCGAATCTCGTCATAGACATAGCCCGCCTGCACCGGGCTGCCACCCGGGCTGTTGATTCGCAGCACCACGGCCTTGGTCTTGGCGTCCTTGAACGCCTCACGCAGGCTCTTGACGAGGTTGTCGGCACTGGCGGCCTCCTGATCGGCAATCACGCCGCGCACCTCGATCAATGCCGTATGGCTGGCGCTGCGCGAGGCGGCCTTGTCCATGTCCATCAACGGCGTGAACAAGACCAGCATGCCGAACAGGTAAACGAAGGTCAGCAGCTTGAAGAAAATCCCCCAGCGCCGTGCGCGGCGCTGCTCCTGGACACTCGCCAGCAGGGTTTTTTCCAACAGCTTCCAGCTCTTGCGCTCTTCGCGCTCCTCGGGTTCGGACTCAGGGGCTTTCCATTCGTCTGCCATGCTCACCTGCCTTGGAAGTGAAATTACGCGGAACCGACCAGCCACTCACGCAACTGGGAGAAATGATCAATGCACACCTGCGGGCCGAACTCGGCCAGTGCCTGCAGCGACATCGCGCCATAGCCGACAGCCACCGAGTGCATGCCCGCATTGCTGGCCATCTGCAGATCAAACGCCGAATCACCGACCATCAACGCGCGCCCAGGTTCGACACCGCAATGGCTGAGAATCTCCTCGAGCATCAGCGGGTGTGGCTTGCCACGGGTCTCGTCGGCGGCGCGGGTGATATCGAAGAACTGCTCCCAGCCATTGGCCCTGAGCACCCGATCCAGGCCTCGACGGGCCTTGCCAGTTGCTACCGCCAAGCGGTAACCCTCGGCACGGAAGGCATCCAGCGACTCGACCACACCCTCGAACAACGGCGACGGCTTTTGATCAAGCGCCGTGTAGATGTCGGCATAGTGCTGCCGAAAACGCTCGAGCTGCACGGGTGTCAGGTGCGGATACAGCGTATGGATCGCCTCGCCCAGGGCCAGGCCGATGATGCCCTTGACCGCGTCATCGTGACTCGGCGCCTCACCGGCGCGCTCGGCGGCAGCATTCATGGCCTCGACGATGCGCCCGATGGAGTCGGCCAAGGTGCCGTCCCAGTCGAAGATCAGCAGCTCATAAGACTTTTTCATCGCTCAGGACGCACTCAAACGCTCTACAGTCTTGGCCCACACTTCATCCACCGGCGCCTCCAGCTTGAGCTCGCCACCGTCAGGCAGTGGCACGGTCAGGGCATAGGCATGCAGGAACAGGCGCTTGCCACCCAGCTCACGAATCTCGCGACTGAAGTCTTCGTCGCCGTACTTGCTGTCGCCGGCGATCATGTGCCCGGCATGCAAGGTGTGCACGCGGATCTGGTGGGTACGGCCGGTGATCGGACGCGCTTCGACAATGGTGGCGAACTCACCGAAACGGCGCAGCACGCGGAACAGGGTCAGCGCCTCCTTGCCCTCCTCGTTGACCTCGACCATACGCTCGCCAGAGCGCAGGTTGCTTTTGAGCAACGGCGCATTGACCTGCTTCTTCGCGGTCGGCCAGTGGCCACGCACCAACGCCATGTAGCGCTTGTCGACACCGTCGCCGCGCAGGGCGGCATGCAGGTGGCGCAGCATGCTGCGCTTCTTGGCGATCATAAGCAGGCCGGACGTGTCGCGGTCCAGGCGATGCACCAGCTCAAGCTCCTTGGCATCCGGACGCAGCTGACGCAACGCCTCGATCACCCCGAAACTCAGGCCACTGCCGCCATGCACGGCGATACCCGCCGGCTTGTTCATCACGATGAGCGCCTTGTCTTCGTAGACAATCGCCGCTTCAAGGCGCTGCAGCAGCCCCTGGGCTACGGGCGCAGGTGCATCACGCTCAGGCAAGCGGACGGGCGGTACCCGTACGATATCGCCAGCCTGAATTTTGTATTCAGGCTTGACGCGCCCTTTGTTGACCCGCACCTCACCCTTGCGCAGGATGCGGTAAACCAAGGTCTTGGGCACGCCCTTGAGCGCCGTGATGAGGAAATTGTCGATGCGTTGGCCGGCAAGCTCCGGCGCGACTTCGATCAGCTGAACGCCGGAAGTCGGAGGGGTATTGGTCGTCATCAAGGGATCATAACAATTTTTTATGGAATTGAAGCACTTAATCATTGCTGCTATAGTCGCGAACGCCGCCAAAAGCGGCAGGCCAGCGGCACCAGGCTCTTCGCCGGTCCCTGACCTTCGCAATTCTCCAGGACGCGAGGCCGTCCTACGGGGTTTTCGCCAGTTTACCGAATTGCCTGGAATCGCCACCAGCGCTGTGTAGAGAAGACTGAAAAAAAACGACAAGTGCGGTGTTTCACCTGCTTACCCGCTTCTTTTCGCTGCACCTCTGCCCGCCCCGACGTTTGCACGCAACGCACGGCGAATGCTTCGGAAATACCTGCCTTGGACATGAATGGCGCCAGCGCTCAACCTGCGCTGGCGAAAAATGCAACCCGTTGCGGATTCAGCGCGCGGCAGCACCCGAATTATCAGGGATACGTGCAGGGTGGAGATGCACAGCCCTCGGACCGTGTAGCACCGCGTCCGGCCACCGGCCCACTGAAATGGCCGGCGAGCGGATAAGGTCCTGAAACAGATGCCTCCGGGCGTCCACGGCTGAAGGTTGATTCCTCCTCCTGACTGAGTGCACTTGGCCCGCTGGGTTGATTCGGATACCTATTCGAAAGCCACAAGGGCCTGGTAGGCACCGCAGCAAACAGGACGCGTCGTCGTGACAACGGCAGGCTGGGCAACCGGCTGGTGCCGAACGTCGCTCGACACGGGGGTGGCCCGCCACCCTTTGCGCACCTTGGCACCGACCATGAGACGTCGTGTGTGCCGAACGCCGTTTCCGGCAGCCCGGAAACCGACGGTACAACATGAAAAGAATGCTGATTAACGCAACTCAACCCGAAGAGTTGCGTGTAGCCCTGGTGGACGGCCAACGCCTCTACGACCTGGACATCGAGTCCGGCGCGCGTGAGCAGAAAAAGGCCAACATCTACAAAGGCAAGATCACCCGCATCGAACCTAGCCTCGAAGCCGCCTTCGTCGACTTCGGTTCCGAACGTCACGGCTTCCTGCCGCTGAAAGAAATCTCCCGCGAGTACTTCAAGAAGTCCCCCGAAGGCCGCGTCAACATCAAAGACGTCCTCAGCGAAGGCCAGGAAGTCATCGTCCAGGTCGAGAAGGAAGAGCGCGGCAACAAAGGCGCCGCCCTCACCACCTTCATCAGCCTGGCCGGTCGCTACCTGGTGCTGATGCCCAACAACCCACGCGCTGGCGGCATCTCCCGCCGCATCGAAGGCGAAGAGCGCAACGAACTGCGCGAAGCCCTGAACGGCCTGACCGTGCCGGGCGACATGGGCCTGATCGTGCGCACTGCCGGCCTTGGCCGCAGCAGCGAAGAAATGCAGTGGGACCTCGACTACCTGCTGCAGCTGTGGACCGCCATCAAGGAAGCCTCCCTTGACCGCGCTGCGCCGTTCCTGATCTACCAGGAAAGCAACGTCATCATCCGCGCCATCCGCGACTACCTGCGTCAGGACATCGGCGAAGTGCTGATCGACAGCATCGACGCCCAGGAAGAAGCCCTGACCTTCATCCGCCAGGTGATGCCGCAGTACGCCAGCAAGGTCAAGCTGTACGAAGACAGCGTGCCACTGTTCAACCGCTTCCAGATCGAAAGCCAGATCGAAACCGCCTTCCAGCGTGTCGTCGACCTGCCGTCCGGCGGCTCGATCGTGATCGACCCGACCGAGGCCCTGGTCTCCATCGACATCAACTCGGCGCGCGCCACCAAAGGCAGCGACATCGAGGAAACCGCCCTGCAGACCAACCTGGAAGCGGCCGAGGAAATCGCCCGCCAACTGCGTCTGCGCGACATCGGCGGCCTGATCGTCATCGACTTCATCGACATGACCCCGGCCAAGAACCAGCGCGCCGTTGAAGAGCGTGTGCGTGAATGCCTCGAAGCCGACCGTGCCCGCGTGCAAGTGGGTCGCATCTCGCGCTTCGGCCTGCTGGAAATGTCCCGTCAGCGCCTGCGCCCATCGCTGGGCGAAAGCAGCGGCATCGTCTGCCCACGCTGCTCGGGCACCGGCATCATCCGTGACGTCGAATCGCTGTCGCTGGCCATTCTGCGCCTGATCGAAGAAGAAGCCCTGAAAGACCGCACCGCCGAAGTGCGCGCCCAGGTGCCGATCCCGGTCGCCGCGTTCCTGCTCAACGAGAAACGCAACTCGATCACCAAGATCGAACTGCGCACCCGCGCACGCATCATCATCCTGCCGAACGATCACCTGGAAACCCCGCACTTCGAAGTCCAGCGCCTGCGCGATGACAACCCGGAAGTGCTGAACAACCAGTCCAGCTACGAGATCGCCGCCACCGAGACCGAAGAAGCGACGCCGGTACCCGCCGCCACGCGCACCCTGGTTCGCCAGGAGGCTGCGGTCAAGACCGCCCCGGCCCGCACCAGTGCGCCGGTGCCGAGCGCTGTCGAAGAGCCTCAGCAGCCCGCCGCACCGGTAGCCCCAGCGCCAAGCGCCCCAGAGCCGAGCCTGTTCAAAGGCCTGGTCAAGTCGCTGGTCAGCCTGTTCGCCGGCAAGGACGAACCGGTCGCCGCACCGGCCGTCACGGCCGAAAAGCCAGCCGCTGATCGCACGCCACGCAACGAAGAACGCCGTAACGGCCGCCAGCAGAGCCGCAACCGCAATGGCCGCCGCGACGAAGAGCGCAAACCACGCGAAGAGCGTGCCGAGCGCGCCCCGCGTGAAGAGCGCCAGCCTCGCGAAGAACGCGCGCCACGTGAAGAACGTGCCCCGCGTGAAGAACGCGCACCTCGCGAAGAGCGCCAACCACGCCAGCCACGCGAAGACCGTCGTGGCAACCGCGAAGAGCGCCCGGTACGCGAATTGCGCGAGCCACTGGAGGCCATGCCGGCACCGGTTGCACGCGAAGAGCGTCAGCCACGTGAAGAGCGTGTAGCCCGTGAAGAACGTGCACCACGTGAGGAACGTGCACCGCGTGAAGAACGTGCCCCTCGTGAGGAACGCGCACCGCGTGAGGAGCGTGCACCTCGCGAAGAACGTGCACCGCGTGAAGAGCGTGCCCCTCGTGAAGAACGCGCCCCACGCGAAGAGCGTGCCCCACGCCCGCCGCGTGAAGAGCGCCAGCCACGTGCCACCGAAGAAGCGGCCGAGCAGGCTGCTGAGCTTGCCGAAGAGCAACTGCCGAACGATGAACTGCTGCAGGACGAGCAGGAAGGCGCAGATGGCGAGCGTCCACGTCGCCGTTCCCGCGGCCAGCGTCGTCGCAGCAACCGTCGCGAGCGTCAGCGCAATGCCAACGGTGAGCTGATCGAAGGCAGCGAAGACGAAGGCAGCGAAGAGCAGCCACAACAGCACCAGGCCACCGAGCTGGGTGCCGAACTGGCTGCCGGCCTGGCCGTCACCGCAGCTGTTGCCAGCAGCAACATCAGCGCCGATGCCGAAGCGCAAGCCAACCAGCAGGCCGAGCGCGCCACCGCCGAAGTCGTCGAAACCGACAACAGCGAAGCGGCAAAACCGTCCGAGCAGGCCGAAGCTGTTACACAGGCCGAGGAAGTTGCTGTTGCCCCAGTGGTCGAGCAGCCTTTCAGCGAGCCTGTCGCCGTGGTCGAGGCCAGCGCCGAGCCCGTGGTCGAAGTGACGCCGCAGCCAGTCGTCGAAGCGGCCCCTGCCGCTGAAGCGGTGGTCGTTGCCGAAGCGCCTGTCGAAGCCCCAGTCGAAGCGCCAGCAGTTGAAGCCGGCGAAATCGAGCAGGCGCCGGTAGCCGTTGAAGAAGCCGTGGTTGCCGAGCAGGCTGCCGTGGTTGTCGAAGCGCAACCCGAAGTGGTCGTGGAGCCAGCGCCAGTTGTTGTCGAGCCTGCACCGGTCGAAGCACCTGCCGTGGTTGAAGCTGCTACCGTCATGCTGGCCAACGGCCGCGCGCCGAACGACCCACGTGAAGTGCGTCGCCGCAAGCGTGAAGCTGAAGCTGCTGCCAAGGCCGCGCAGGAAGCTGCAGAGCCGGCCCTGGAAACCGCTGATGAGCACAAGCCTCATCACGGTTGATGCCAACGGCTGAATGAAAAAGCCCCGCCAGTGCGAACTGGCGGGGCTTTTTCTTGCCTAGTGGCCTGGTGGTTGCGCGGCCGCAGGAACGGCCCGCGCCAAACAATCAGTACAGATTAGGCTCCATCTCGAGCTCAACCCCGAACCGCTCGCGGATGTCCGCCTGGATGCGCCGCGCCAAGTCATGCAACTGCGCCCCGCTCGCCTGGCCATAGTTGACCAGCACCAACGACTGCAGCCGATGGACGCCCGCATCGCCATCGCGATACCCCTTCCAGCCCGCCTGCTCGATCAGCCACCCCGCCGCCAACTTCACCTGGCCATCAGCCTGAAGGTAAGCCACAACGCCCGGGAAACGCCCACGAATACCCTCGACAAGCTCAGCAGAGACCACCGGGTTCTTGAAAAAACTCCCGGCATTGCCCAATTCGGCCGGGTCCGGCAACTTCTCCCGGCGAATGCTGCAGATAGCGTCGCTGATCGCCTGCGCGCTGGGCTGCTCAACGCCCTGCTCCACCAAGCGCTGGCGCACCGGCCCATAATCCAGGTGAGCCTGCAGCGTATGGCTCAGTGCAAAGCGCACCCGCAAGATCAACCAGCGGCCAGGGTTACGCTTGAACAGGCTGTCACGATAGCCAAAGGCGCACTCCTCCAGACCAAAGTCACGCAACTCACCGGTCTGACGATCCAGCGCGGTCAAGCCGGCGAACACATGCTTGATCTCGACGCCATAGGCGCCCACGTTCTGCATCGGTGCTGCGCCCACGGTGCCCGGGATCAGGCTGAGGTTTTCCAGCCCGCAAAAACCTTGCGCCAGCGTCCACTGCACGAACGGATGCCAGGGTTCACCCGCCTCGGCTTCAACCACCACGCGCTCGCCATCATCACTCAGCACGCGGCGGCCACGGCTGGCCATGTGCAGCACCAGCGCATCGATATCACCGGTCAACAGCAGGTTGCTGCCACCGCCGATGACCAGCACCGGCAGCCCGCGCTGCTGCGCCTGGGCCAGCGCTTCGCGCACCTCGTCATCATCATGCACCTGGCTGAAATGCCGGGCCTTGACGTCAATGCCGAAGGTATTGAAAGGCTTGAGCGAAACCTGCTCCTGCCACAGCGCTGTCATAACCGCCCCTTGATTTCCACCACCAATGCCTGGCACGCCACCTCGATCAGGTCCAGCACCTGCTCGAAACCGGCGGCGCCACCGTAGTACGGGTCTGGCACCTCATCCAGCTCCGCGCCATAGCGGCGCAGGAAAAGGTCGAGCTCACCTGACGCCGAATGCGGGCGCAGGGCACGCAAGTGGTTCAGGTTGCTCTCGTCCATGGCCAGGATCAGGTCGTACTCGGCAAAGTGCGCCACGCTCACCTGCTGGGCGCGTTGCTGCGAAAGGTCATACCCGCGGGCCAGCGCGGCCTTGCAGGTACGGCCGTCAGGGGCCTTGCCGACGTGCCAGTCACCGGTACCAGCCGACGCCACGTGCACCTGCTCGGCAAGCCCTGCGGCCTGCAACTGATGACGCAGCACGCCCTCGGCGGTGGGCGAGCGGCAGATGTTGCCCAGGCAAACGAACAGGACGCGCATCAAGCCTCCAGCAGGCGCCTTACGCGCTCCAGGTCTTCAGGGGTGTCGACACCCACGGCGGGCGCCTCGATGGCGTCTTCGACATGAATGCGCACGCCATGCCACAGGGCGCGCAACTGCTCCAGCGCCTCGGTCTGCTCAAGCCAGCACGGGCCCCAGCCAACGAAGTCCTGCAAAAAGCCCACGCGGTAGGCATACATGCCGATGTGACGGCGGTAGGGCACACCTTCGGGCAGTTGGTCGCGGCCTTTGGCGAAGGCATCACGCGCCCAGGGCAGCGGCGCACGGCTGAAACTCAAGGCCAGGCCGTTCTTGTCGCTGACGACCTTGACCGCATTGGGGTTGAACACGGCCTGCGGCTCGTGGATCGGCTCGGCCAGGGTGGCGATGCCGGCTTCCGGGTGGGCCGCGAGGTTCGCCGCCACCTGGTCGATGATCACCGGCGGGATCAGCGGCTCGTCGCCCTGCACGTTGACCACGATGGCGTCGGCAGGCAGGCCGAGACGCGCCGCCACTTCGGCCAGGCGATCGGTGCCGGACTCATGGTCGGCGCGGGTCAGCAGCACTTCGGCGCCAAACGCCTGGCAGGCCTCGACGATACTGGCATCGTCGGTGGCGATGACTACACGGCTGGCAGCACTTTTACGTGCCTGTTCCCACACGTGCTGGATCATCGGCTTGCCGGCGATCATTAACAGCGGCTTGCCCGGCAGGCGCGTGGAGCGCAGGCGGGCGGGAATCACCACGGTGTAGTCCAGGCTCATTTGTCCAGACGCTCGTCGTCGGTCAGGGTACGCGCTTCGCTTTCCAGCATCACCGGGATGCCGTCGCGGATCGGGTAGGCCAGGCCCGCGCCCTTGCTGATCAGCTCGGTCTTGTCGGCGCTGAGCTTGAGCGGGCCTTTGGTGATCGGGCAGGCCAGGATATCGAGCAGTTTGGTGTCCATGGAAGCTTCCTTGAGGCCAGGTGGCCGGCAATTGAATAGGGGCTCAGGGCTTACGGTGCCCGGGCAGCAAGCGTCGCAGCTGGCTGTCGAACCAGGCGCTGAACGCCGGCGACGGCTGCGCCTCGACGGCCAGGTACCACCAGTCGTTGGCAGCGAAGGCACGGCATTTGACCGCGTCCTTCTCGGTCATCACCAGCGGCAATGGCGGTGTGAACGACAGGCGGTCGGCGCTGAATTGTGCGTGGTCGGCAAAAGGGTGCGGCACCGGCTGCCAGTTTAGCCCCAGCAGGGTATTGAAGAAACGTTGCGGGTTACCGATACCCGCCACCGCATGCAGGCGCTGGCCTGCCGGGAACAGATCAAGGCCGAGACGTTCGCCGCTGCGCACATTGACCAGCGCGGACGGCTGCAAGCGGAAGGAAAAACCTGCCTGCGAATCAGCGCTGGCACCGTTGAACAGCACCGCATCGGCCTCTTGCAGGCGTTCGACCGGTTCACGCAGTGGCCCGGCCGGCAGGCAACGCCCATTGCCAAGGCCACGTGCGGCATCAATCAGCACCAGCTCAAGGTCGCGCGCCAGGCGGTAGTGCTGCATGCCGTCATCGCACAGGATCAGGTCAAGCGGCTCGCTGGCCAGCAGCGCCTGTACGGCGCGGGACCGATCAGGGTCGATCATCAGCGGCACGCCGGTGCGCCGCACGATCAACAGCGGTTCATCACCGGCCTGTTCGGCGCGCTGATCGGCCTCGACGCGCCAGGGCAGATGCATGGGCTTGGCGCCATAACCGCGGCTGACCACCCCGACCTTGAGCCCCTGCTTTCGGCAATGCTCGATCAGCCAGAGGATCATCGGCGTCTTGCCAGTACCGCCCACAGTGATATTGCCCACCACGATGACCGGCACCGGGGCTCGGTAGCTGACGCTTTCACCCCTGAGAAAACGCGCACGCTTGCGCATCACCACACGGCGGTACAGGGCTTCGAGCGGGCGCAGCAGCGCCAGGGCCGGATGCCCGGCGTACCAGGCAGCGAGCAATCGGTCGGCGAAGGCCATCAAGGCGTCCCCTGGGCGGCCTCGACGGTGGTCATGCGCAACTGGCTGAAGCCGAGCTTGCCGGCCGCATCCATCGCGGTAACCACGGCCTGGTGCGGGGTCTTGCCATCGGCGCTGATCGCCAGTGGCAAGCTGTGATCACCGCCCGCCGCCTGCTCGATGGCCTCGCTCAAGGTGGCCAGGTCGCTCTTGGGCAGCAGGTTGTTGTTCACCGAATACACGCCCTCGGCGCTGATGGTGATCTCCACCCGCTTGCCCTCATCGGCCGGCGGCTGCTCGGCACTGGCGGCCTCGGGCAGCTCGACGCGCAGCTGGGTCTCGCGGGTGAAGGTGGTGGTGACCACGAAGAACAGCAGCAGGACGAACACCACGTCGATCAACGACGCCAGGTTGATGTCGACGTTCTCCCGCTGGCGATTGCGCCGAAACTTCACGCCTTGCCTCCGGCCACTTCGACTTCGCGGTCGCCCTGGATCACTTCCACCAGCTTGATCGCCTCTTGCTCCATACCGACTACCAGCTCATCGATGCGGCGCAGCAGGAAGCGGTGGAAGAACACCGCCGGGATACCGATCATCAAGCCCGCTGCGGTGGTGACCAGTGCCTTGGAGATACCGCCGGCCAGCACAGCGGCATTGGCAGTCATCTGCGAGCCCATGAAGGCGCTGAAGATGTCGATCATGCCCAATACGGTGCCCAGCAAGCCCAGCAGCGGGGCCATCGCGGCAATGGTGCCGAGGGTGCTGATGTAGCGCTCAAGGTCGTGGATGACGCGCGACGCGGCCTCCTCGATGCACTCTTTCATGATCTCGCGACCATGGCGTGAGTTGGCCAGGCCCGCAGCGAGGATTTCGCCCAACGGCGAATCGGCGCGCAGGGCCTTGAGCTTGTCACTGGTGAGTTGCTTGTCCTTGATCCATATCCAGACCTGGCCCAGCAGGTGTGGCGGGGTCACGCGGCTGGCGCGCAGGGTCCACAGGCGCTCGACGACGATAGCCATGGCAACGATGGAACTCAGAATGATCGGCAGCATCATCCAACCACCGGACTTGACCAATTCCCACACAGTAAACGCCCCTTCGGAAAAAGGCCGCCACTCTATCATAGGAGCGCAGGGGGCTCATCTGCCGAAGGTCAGGGAATTGGCTGCCGGGTTTTCAGCGGTAGCGCTTCAGGGACTCATTCCCCACCCCGCCAAAACCGCCGCTGCCCGCGCACACCTTCCACCGCCCCCTGCGCCCCCAACACCAACCGCAACGCGCCTTCCACCGCCGTATCATGAATCGCCAGCCCATGCCGCCGATAACGTTCGACCACTTGCGCATGTGGATGACCAAAACTGTTGTTACGCCCCCGCGAAATCAGTACCCCGCGCGGCGCCGTAGCGCGGATAAACGCCTCGGTGGACGAACTACGGCTGCCATGGTGCGGTGACTGCAACCAATCGATACGTGTCGCCCCGTGGGCCGCCAGCCATGACCGTTCGGCACCCGCCTCCATATCCCCCGCCAACAGCAGCCGCTCCCCCTGCGCCTCGACCAGCAGCACACAAGAGCGGTCATTGCTGCTCTGCCCTTCAGCCCAACGCCATAGCGAAAAGCGCACGCCATCCCATTCCCATTGCTCCCCACTGACACATGGTTGCAGCGCCAGGCCCTCCAGCGCCTCGCCACCCAGCATCCGCCTGACCGGCAGCCCACGGTGGATAGCCCCAGCACCGCCCGCATGGTCGGCGTGGGCGTGGCTGATCAACATCAGGTCAAGGCTGCCCACCCCCAACTTGCGCAGGGTTGGCAGCACCACCCGCTCGCCCAGGTCGTACTCACCCTTGGCCGGCCCGGCATCGTAGAGCAGGCTGTGATGACGGGTACGCAGCAGTACCGCCAGCCCCTGGCCGACATCCAACTGCCAGACTTCCACCTGCCCTGCCGCCACCGGCTCTCTGGGTACCCACAGGGCCAGCAGCATGACCCCACCCAACCCGCGCATGGGCACGCCACGGGGCAACAACACCAACAGCGCGGCCACGCCAACCAACGCCCAGGCCCACAGCGGCAGAGCCGGCGGCACCCAGGCTGGCCGCCAGCCCGCTACCACGGCCAACACCCTGAACAGCACATCCAGTAAGCCACCAGCCAGCCACAACAGCGCCTCCCCGAAGCCCGGCAGGGGCAAAAGCAACGTACCCAGCAACGCCAACGGCAAAACCGCCAGGCTGACCCACGGCACCGCCAGCAGGTTGGCCAGCGGCGCGCTCAGGCTCACCGGCAAACCAGTGGCCAGCAGCACCGGCAGCAAACCGATAGCGATCACCCATTGCGCCCGCGTCCAGGCCTGCCAGGGCCGCCAGCCGCCCAACCGGGCGCCGAAGCAATAGATAAGAATGGCCACAGCAGAAAACGACAGCCAGAGCCCAGGCAACAGCCCCGCCAACGGTTCAACCAGCAGCACCGCGACCAGCGCCAGCAGCAACGGCAGCATGGCGCCGAGGTGGCGAAAACGCAGGCGCCAGAGCAGCACCACGGCCAGCATCAGGCAGGCGCGCTGTACCGGTACGCCAGCGCCGGCCAGCCAGCCATAGGCCAGTGCTGCCGCCATGGCCAAGCCACACGCCCAGGGCAACCAGGGCAGCCGTGCGGGCCAAAGCCCCCACCGCGCCAGCCCGGCGACCAAGCCATACAGCAGGCCCGCGACCAGGCCGATATGCTGCCCAGAGATCACCAGCAGGTGGACCGTACCCGTGGCCTGCAACGTCTGCCAATCCTCGCGGGCCAGGCCCCCGCCATCCCCAAGCACCAACGCCACCAGCGCCGCCTGCCGGCCGTTGGCATCGACCGCCAGCAGGCGTTGGCGCAGTTCGTCCCGCCAGCCACCGGCCACTGCGCTCAACACCTGCCCAGCCTTGACCGTGCCAGTGGCGCCAATCCGCCGGGCCAGCAACTGTGCTTCGCGATCAGGCCCGTGCGGGTTCAGCAGCCCGGCAGGGCGCTGCAAGGTCACCGCCAAACGCCAATGCTCGCCCGCCCTGAGTGGCGGCCCGTCGTACCAGCTCAGCTGCAAGCGCCGTGGCAATGCGCCACGCCGCGAAGCGGCCTGCTCCAGCTCGAACCGCACACCTTGCGCAGTGCGGCTCGGCAGGCCGGCTACCCTGCCCTCCAGCCACACTGTGCGGCCATCAAGCCCAGGCGCGAGCCGATCGTCCAGCGCGAGCTGGGCCGACCAGCACGCCCAGCACAGCCCCAGCACAAAGCAGCCCAATGGCCACAACCGGGTGAACAGGCTGGCGACGGCGCCGAGCAACAGTACAAGCAGCCATCCGACCGATGGCAATACGGGAAGAAAACCCAGGCAAAGCAGCCCGAGTGCGAGCGCAAACATCCCTGTGCGCATAAGGTAGAGCCCCAGAAGCGAAATGACCTTCTGAGGCATAGCGCAAATGCTGGCAAACCTTGCTCAACAATTGTCACAAACTCTAAACGAGGCGGTTAGGGATTCAAGGCATACTGCCCCGATAAACGCCCCGGGAGCCTACATGCCGCGCCGTCTTTTCAAACGCTACATGCCGGATCCGACCAGCATTCGGGAACACAAGTCCTTACGCTTTTTCGGCAAATTGCTGCACGACCCGAACCTCTGGCACCTGAACCGGCACTCGGTGGCTCGGGCCATGGGCGTGGGGCTGTTCGCAGCGCTGATCCCCATCCCCATGCAGATGCTGCTGGCCGCTGCGCTGGCGATCCCGGTACGTGGCAACCTGCCAATCGCCGTCAGCCTGGTATGGCTGACCAACCCGCTGACCATGCCACCGGTGTTCTTCATCACCTACATGACCGGCGCCTGGCTGTTGCAGATCCCGCCGCGCACACTGCCCGACGAACTGACCTTCGAATGGATCACCGACCAGCTGTCGACCGTGTGGCAACCCTTCCTGCTGGGCTCGGTGGTGTGCGGCGTGGTGCTGGGCATCCTCGCCTACTTCACCACCATGCTGTACTGGCGCTGGTGGGTTGGCCGGCAGTGGCGCCGGCGCAAGCTCAAATGCTCATGCACGCATGCCGCGGCCGCTGACCAGCAGGCGAATGCAGAGGGTGTAGAGCACCGCAGTGGCGACCAGCATGAAGGTGATCGCCGTGCCAATGCTGATATCCGACACCCCTAGGATGCCGTAGCGGAACGAGTTGACCATGTGCAGCACCGGGTTGGCCATTGACACGGCCTGCCAGAACGGCGGCAGCAGATTGATCGAATAGAACACCCCGCCCAGGTACGTCAGCGGCGTCAGCACGAAAGTGGGGATGATCGAGATGTCATCGAAGTTACGTGCGAACACCGCGTTGACGAAGCCGAGCAACGAGAAAATCGTGGCCGTCAGCAGCACCACGACGACAGTGACGCCAAGGTGATGCACCTGCAGGTGAGTAAAGAACATCGACAGGATCGTGACGATCACCCCCACTGCCAGCCCACGCAATACGCCGCCCAGCACATAGCCGACGAGAATGGTGTGCGGCGATACCGGCGACACCATCAGTTCTTCGATCGAGCGCTGGAACTTGCTGCCGAAGAAACTCGACACCACATTGCCATAAGAGTTGGTGATGACCGACATCATGATCAACCCGGGCACGATGTACTCCATGTAGGTAAAACCACCCATGTCGCCGATCTGCCGGCCGATCAGGTTACCGAAGATGACGAAGTACAGGACCATGGTGATCGCTGGCGGCAGCAAGGTCTGTGGCCAGATCCGCAGGAAGCGCCGCACTTCACGGTAGACGATGGTGTTGAGGGCGACCCAGTTGGTGCGCAGTTCCACACTCATACGGCCACCTTCGACAGGTTTTTTTCCACCAGGGACACGAACAGCTCCTCAAGTCGGTTGGTCTTGTTGCGCAAGCTCTGCACTTCGATGTTCTGCAGCGCCAGCTGGCCGAACAGCGCCGTGATGCCGATGTCCTTGTCCACCTGCACCTCCAGGGTATGCGGGGTGATCAACCGGCACGGGTAGCCCTGTAGCACAGGGGCGGCGGGCAGGTCCTGCTTGAGGTCGAGGACGAAGGTTTCGACATGCAGCTTGCCCAGTAGCTGGCGCATGCTGGTGTTCTCGACGATGGTGCCGTGGTCGATGATGCCGATGTTACGGCACAGCTGCTCAGCCTCTTCCAGGTAATGCGTGGTGAGGATGATAGTGATGCCCTTCTGGTTGAGCTCGGTGAGGAAGCTCCACATCGACCGGCGCAGCTCGATGTCCACACCAGCGGTGGGCTCATCGAGAATCAGCAGGCGCGGTTCATGGATCAGCGCACGGGCAATCATCAGCCGGCGCTTCATGCCACCCGACAGCGAACGCGACTGCACGTCGCGCTTGTCCCACAGGCCCAACTGGGTCAGGTACTGCTCGGCGCGCTCCCTGGCAAGCTTGGGTGGGATGCCGTAATAGCCGGCCTGGGTGACGACGATATCGAAGGTCTTTTCGAACTGGTTGAAGTTGAATTCCTGCGGCACCACGCCCAGGCAGCGCTTGAGCGCAGAAGGCTCGCGGTCCAGGTCGTGGCCGAACACGTTGACCGTGCCGCTGGTCTTGTTGACCAGGGTCGAAAGAATACCGATGGTGGTGGATTTACCGGCGCCGTTGGGGCCGAGCAAGGCGAAAAAGTCACCTTCGGCGACGTCCAGATCGATGCCTTTGAGGGCCTGGAAGCCATTACCGTAGGTTTTGGTCAGCTGTCGAATGGACAGGGCAGAACTCATAGCGGGTCACGTACCGAGTGAAAAGGTCAGGACACGCCAGGGCAAATCACTGGCGCAGTGAGTGCGGCCATGGTGCTAGGGCTGGCCGCACAAGTACAGTCATGTGTATTGATAGTGACTATCGAGGCAGGTTCAAGTCAGCGCTGTCATCACCGCTGCCTGATAGGCGGGGCGCTGTTTGAGGCGCGCGTACCAGGCCTCCAGGTGATACATGGCTGGGCGTTCGATGGGCAGTTCGAACCAGGCATAGATGAAGCTACCCAGTGGGATGTCGCCCATGCCGATCTGGTCACCGGAAAGGTAGGGTTGCCTGGCCAGGGTTTCATCGGCAATCGCCAGCAATTGCGCGCACTGCTTGTGTGCGGCGTTGATCGCCACCCAGTCGCGCTGGTCTTCAGGCGTGCGCAGCAGGCCCCAGAACAACGGGCGGAACGGGGTGGCGAAGGACGAGGTGGTCCAGTCCATCCACTTGTCTGCCAGGGCCCGCTGCCGCGGGTCGTCCAGGTACCAACCCTGCTCTTGGCCATATTCGGCGCAGAGGTAGCGCACGATGGTATTGGACTCCCACAGGGTCAGGTCGCCATCTTCGAGCATCGGCACCAGGCCATTGGGGTTGCGTGCACGGTAGTGCGGCTCGTTGACCACGCCGAAAGCGCCGCCGGCATCGATGGATTCGAAGTCGAGGCCCAGCTCGTGGGCGATCCACAGCGCCTTGCGCACATTGCTCGAGTTCTTGCGGCCCCAGATCTTCAGCATGGCAACGTCCTTATGAGTGCAGAGGCCTGAAGTCTACTCCAGACCTGCGCCGCCTGTACCAGCATAGACAGACGATGCCCTGAAACTCCTGCTGCCACACCCTGTCACTGTTCTGACGATGCCGTTCATAGCGTTGCGTCTAAGCTCTGTGGGTTAGCTCTAGCCCCTGGTTCCAAGGAGGAGTGATTATGTTGCTGTTGTGGTTGGTGGTTCTGGTGATCGGCGCTGCGTACCTCACGCACCGGCGCCTGCCGCCCTTGCAGATACTCGGCATCATCGCCATCTATACGCTGCTGATGGGTATCTTCAGCAAGGCCCCCGGCTGGCTGCTAGCGGTGATCTGGCTGATACTCGCAGCCAAAACCGCGCTGCTGGTGCTGCCTGACTGGCGCCGCAAGGTATTCACGGGCCCTGTGTTCAAATGGTTCCAGCGCACCTTGCCGCCTATGTCGCAAACCGAACGCGAAGCGATCGATGCTGGCACCGTGTGGTGGGATGGCGAGCTGTTCAGCGGCCGCCCAGACTGGCGCACCCTGCTCGCCTACCCGGCGCCGAAACTCACCGAAGAGGAACAGGCCTTCATCGATGGCCCGACCGAAGCGCTCTGCGCCATGGTCAGTGACTGGCAAATCGGCCAGGACATGGACTTGCCGCCCGAGGCCTGGCAGCACATCAAGACGCATGGCTTCTTCGCCCTGATCATCCCCAAGGAGTACGGCGGCAAGGGCTTCTCTGCCCATGCCCATTCCCAGGTGGCCATGAAACTGGCCACGCGCAGCGGCGACCTGGCCTCCACCGTCATGGTCCCCAACTCACTGGGCCCGGCCGAGCTCCTGCTGCATTATGGTACCGACGAACAGCGCAACCACTACTTGCCGCGCCTGGCCCGCGGTGACGATATCCCTTGCTTCGCCCTCACCGGCCCGCTGGCCGGTTCCGATGCGGGCGCCATGCCTGACACGGGTGTCATCTGCAAAGGCCAATGGCACGGTAAAGAGGTCATCGGCCTGCGCCTGAACTGGGAGAAGCGCTACATCACCCTGGGCCCGGTCGCTACTCTGCTGGGCCTGGCCTTCAAGGCCTATGACCCAGACCATCTGCTTGGCGAAGAAGAAGAGCTCGGTATCAGCCTGGCGCTGATCCCGACCGATACCCCTGGCGTTGAAATCGGCAAGCGCCACCTGCCACTGGGCGCGGCCTTCATGAATGGCCCTAACAGTGGCAAGGACGTGTTCGTGCCCCTGGACTTCCTCATCGGCGGCAAGGACATGCTCGGCAAGGGCTGGATGATGCTGATGAACTGCCTGTCGGTGGGCCGTTCCATCTCGCTGCCAGCCGTAGGCACAGGCGCGGCCAAGTACACCAGCCTGGTGACCGGCCAGTACGCGAATATTCGCGAACAGTTCAACGTGCCGCTGGCCGCCTTCGAAGGTATCCAGGAATCGCTGGCCCGCATCGGCGGCAACGCCTGGCTGATGGACAGCGCCCGCTTGCTGACGGCCAAGGCCGTGGACCTGGGCGAGAAACCTTCGGTGTTGTCGGCCATTCTCAAGTACCACCTGACCGAACGTGGCCGCGAATGCATCCAGCACGCCATGGACGTACACGGCGGCAAGGGCATCATCATGGGCCCCAACAACTACCTGGGGCGCAACTGGCAAGGGGCGCCGATCTTCATCACCGTCGAAGGCGCCAATATCCTCTCGCGCAACCTGATGATCTTTGGCCAGGGCGCCATCCGCTGCCACCCGTTCGTACTCAAGGAGATGGCACTGGCCGCTCGCGAAGACCGTGACCAGGCGCTGATCGAGTTCGATGAACTGCTGTTGAAGCACATCATGTTCGCCGCCGGCAATGCGGCCAGCACCTTGGTGTATGGACTGGGGTTGGGCCACCTGGAAAAAGTGCCGGGCGATGCCCTGAGCCAGGGCTACTTCCGCGCCCTCAACCGCCAGGCGGCAGCCTTTGCACTGATGGCCGACTTGTCGATGATGCTGCTGGGCGGGGCACTCAAGCGCCGCGAACGCCTGAGCGCACGCCTGGGTGATGTGCTGAGCTACTTGTACCTGGCCTCTGCCGCGCTCAAGCGCTATCACGATCTGGGTTCCCCGGAGCACATGCGAGCGCTGTTGCGCTGGGCAATGGAGGAGAGTCTCGGCCAGGCGGAAAATGCGCTGGACCGTCTGCTCGACAACTTCCCCAACCGCTTCATGGGCTGCGCGCTGCGCGTGCTGGTGTTTCCGTTCGGCCGTCGTCATACAGGCCCCAGTGATGAACTGGATGCCGAAGTAGCCGAACTGATCGGCCGCAGCAAGGGTGACCCTGCACTGGAAGAGCTGCTGGCCGGTTGCTACAGGCCCCAGGCAGAAGGCGACCCGGTGGCAGCGCTGCAGCGAGCCAGCGATCTACTGGACGACACGGCGCCACTGCGCAAGGCATTGCATCAAGCCATCAAGGAGGGGGACGTCCAATCAACCGCCGGCCAGTCCGCCATCGACGCAGCCCTCGCGGCCGGAGTGCTGCAGCCTGGTGAAGGCCTGCGTCTGCACGAAGCCGAGAACGCGCGCAGAAAAGTGATCGACGTCGATGCATTCGACAAGGCGCAGTTGCTGGCTGAACCGGGCAAGGTGCGCTGACCCTTCGCTCGAAAGGGGGCGCGGCGTATACTCCGCCCCCCGTTTCAGCCATACCGAGGACCCATTCCATGGCTAACCCCAACCTGGAATACCACCTGCAACTGCTCCAGCACCTGCGCACCATCCTGGTTGCACTGGGTGACGCAGAGCAGGTGCCGGAAGAAAGCCACGCCCTGTTCCTCGAACGCTTCGACGAACTGCTGAAGCTGTTGCCACAAGACCCACTGGAGAGCCAATACCTGGGCCAAGACCTGATCTGCCAGGTAATCCAGCGCTACCCGCAAATCGCACACCTGGTACCGCGCGACCTGTTGTGGTTCTTTGCTGGCGATTGCCTGCACTTCATGCCAGACGAAGAACTGGCGCTGTACCAGCAATTGGAAGAGCATCGATTTGAAGCCGAACAGAATGGCGAGCCCTTTGACTGGCATCAGGAAAAGCAGTTGTTGAGCAAGCCAGGGCACGGCAGTACTCACTGACCGCCAAGCGCTGTTATCCACTCGCTTCAGCGGCGGGCAGGGCTCGTAAAAAACCGAATGACGTGTCGTAAAATTCAGGCAAGCAACGCGAACTTTCCTACAGATCAGGTGCTTGATTCAGCCTACTCTGCAGCCGTGCCATCGAGCGGAGCATCGTTGTTGTTCAGCTTGAGGCCTTACTTAACACGTCATTTGGACATCATTGTGAAAAAACACTTTGTGGCATTAGCCATCAGCTTATCCAGCACCGCGGCCATGGCCAATACAGGCATTATCAATTTCCAGGGCACCGTCACCACTGGCGGCACTTGCCCTATCGAAGTGGTACACCCAGGCGGCCCAAGCCAGCCTATCCATCTGGGCCACTTCCGCTCGCGGGACTTCACTGCTGCGGATCAAAACACCGCAATGGTGCCGTTCTCCCTGCGCATCACGCCTGACGCCTCCTGTAACATCGACCCCACCAAGAAGGCCTTCGTGAAGTTCTCTCCGCGCTTCGGTGCCGACCCGTCTGGCAAGCTGTACGCATTGCAAAGTGGTGTGGGCTACACCAGCAACCTAGCCTTGGAGATCCTCGACCGGAGCAGCACCCCGCTGCCACCGGAGACCGAATCCAAAGCCCATGACCTGGACGAAAACCTTCCAACCGATATGCACTTTACCGCCCGACTGAAAACTACAGAGGATAGCGTGCCTGAAGGGAGAATCGACACCAGCGTCGATTTCCTAGTCGACATCCGCTAAATGTTCAATCCAGGCGCTTACAGGCGCCTGGACCGCTATCAAGCCACATCTGTCCAGGTTTTCCGCATGTCCATGCCTCCTCTTTTCTCCGCACTTCGTGCCACAGTGGCCGCCACATGCCTGAGCTTGCTGGCCCCCATTGCCCAGGCAGCACTGACCATCGACAGCACACGCATCGTGTTGCCCAGCAACAAGCGCAGCGCTTCGCTGGTAGTCGCCAACCCCAGCAAAGCTGCCTATGCAGCTCAAGTCTGGGTCAACACGGCAAGTGATGACACCACCACGAGTGTCCCGCTGCTCGCCTCACCGGCACTGTTCCGCCTGGACTCTGGCCGTGAGCAGTTGGTACAGATCAATGTCCTGCCGAACGACCTGCCAACCGATCGCGAGTCGCTGTTCTACTTCAATGTCCAGGAGTTACCGCAGGTCGACCCTGATGCCCGCAACGTGCTGAACATTGCCCTGCGCACACGCATCAAGCTGTTCTACCGCCCAAGCCAGCTCAAGGAAAAACCTGAAACCCGGCTCGACGAACTGCAGTGGTCTGCTCAACAGCTCGATGGTGCTTGGCAGTTGGTCGTGGACAACCCGACCCCCTTCCATTTCACATTCGGCCGCCTCGAGGTCAACGGCGAACAGCTCGACGCCAAGGCAATGGCCATCCCCATGGGGCGACAGCACTTTCCATTACCGGCGCAAACAGGTAATCAGGACATAGCGCTCACGTTCACCATCATCAACGATTACGGTGGTTTGAGCGCCCCCACGAGCCAAACCGTGACGCGCCATTAGGCCACTCGCTCAACTGAACAGGCTTAGATTGATCGACCTGGTCATCCGCCAACTCTCCCCGCCATCGAAACTCAATTTTGACGTGATCGTGAACGAACTGGGAACCACGAGCCTCTGCAAGAATGCCTTATCAAGGCGTGTCTTGATGCCTGCGGTCAAATCAGACGCCTTGACCTCATACTCATCCAGCAGCGTTTCCTTGACCTCGCCGCTCCCCGGCAAGACTCCTGATACTTCGATTGTTACTTTTTGCTCAGGGAACATCAGGTACCAGGGGTCCATCAACACATCGGTCCAGGTGCCAACCTTGCTGAGGTAAACTTGCGTCCCCGACACGCCGGCGCCTTGCACATACGGGCTTCGATAAGCACTGGTAGGTGGCGCCTGCACGTTCACCTTACGCACAGCCGAAAGCAATTCGCCCTCCTTTGCTACAACCCGATAGCGCACCTCGACAATCTTGCCGGCATGGGCCACCACCTTGGCCAAGGGGATCTCGTATCGCCTGCTCTGCCCTTGGTATTCGAGCGGCGCGCCAATCCCGTCCAGCGCCAGCCTGACGGTTTCTGCTGTTCCCGTGGCCTTGGGCACCAATGGCCAAGTGAAACTGCGCGGCACAGGCTTGGCTTTTACCTCAAGCTGCTGGTAGCCCATACCGCTGGCCTGTGCGACGTTGTATTTGTTGCCATAGGCCCTGACCCAGCCGCCGGACTTGCGCTCATCCAGGCGCAGTTCACCCATGCGGCTGCGCAACGAACTCAACTCCCCGTACCACACGGTTGGTGCCGCGCTGTACAGGGCAAGCACCGACGCTGTGCCCGGGCTGATCACTTTGCTGGCGCCGTCCAGGAACCAGTCGTTGCCCCGCTGTACCAAGTCGTATGAAAAGGCGCCGAGGTCGACCGGCCCATCGCGCAACGAAAATTGCGCATCGCCAGCAGCCGCGTGCACCAGTTGCAAACTATTAGCCGCGTCAGCGGGCTTTTTCAGAGTAGATAATAATCTTCATGGCTACACCTATATGAGAGTTTGACTTCCACGATCACGTGCAGGCCAGCCGCCCCCTCGACTGGCCGACGGCACGCTTATAGATAACGGTGTACTAAAGGGTCGACTGATCTGCCAACCGATCAATTGGATCGTAACCGTAACTGCCGACTTCCCCTCCCTCAGGCAGTTCAACACTGACGAGACGCCCCAAAGGGTCGTAGCCAAGGATACGACCGGCTTCATCCCGAACAAGATTGCCATCGGGGTCGTACTCAAGAACAATGTCCTGACGTGCCAGGGTTTCAACTGTCCCCTCTGAAAGTTCCCAGCGCCCGGCGGCATTAACATACTTTTCGCCGCGCAATTTCGTCACCTCAAGGCCCGTCAATTGTGCCGGGTCGTCCGGGTTGTCGAATGCGTAAACAACATCGATACGCCCATCGGCATGCCAGGTGCGCACTTCCTCGATATTATCAAGGTCATCCAGGTAGAAGTCCTGAGATTCAATGACCACACCGTAAGGATCGACGGGGGATAATGGCCCCTCACTGGTGTAATACACGAGCCTGGCCCGCGCGTCGTATTCGAAGTGTTCCTCACGTAATAACGCGTTCTCCGCCGGTTTGTTTCCAATGTCCGTCAGTGCCTTGCGCACGATGGCATCAACCACACTGTATTCCTGCTCCAGTTCTTGTACGGCATCGGTAAAAATAAAGCGCCGCAGATGCTCCCGCTCGAAATCATCATATTCCAACTCGGTCGTCAGGCGCTGACCTGCACCCTCATCGCCCTCCACCGTGGTGAAACGCCGAGTGCGCCCGAGTTCGTCATATTCAAATACGCTGGACGTTGCCCCCAGAGAGGTCTTCTCGAGCCGCCCCTTGTCGTCGTACTCATAGGACTGCAACTGCCCCAGCACATCGGTATAGGCCACGAGACGACCGCGCAGGCTGTGCACATAGTGCATCTCGAAAGGTGCTTCCTGCCCCAGCGTGCGCGTTTCCGATTTAAGCTCGCCGTTGGAGAAATACTCACGCGCCAGCCCTTGGAACTGGGCCGGATTCAGCGCTCGCCCCTCCATTTCGGGCTGTTCGAGGCAGGATATTAACCTGGCGTTCTGCGCATCATATTCGTACCGCGCATTGACGTTCGCGTCGACAAGGCGCCGCCCCAAAGGTTCTTCACCCAATGGTGGCGCATACTCATACTCGATCATGTGCTGTTTCGGCGTCTTCACGAACCTGGGCTGACGCTGACCATGCTCATATTGCATGGCCCGGCGGCGCCCTCCGGTGATCGAAACGATCATCCGATCAAGGCCGTCGAACAGTTGATGGCCCAGCACGCTTTCGGTTGCACCATCCTGATGGACAACCTTGATCAGGGTCGGTAAGTCCTCACCACTGTGTGCTGCATAGTCGCGATGCACCACTGCACCATTGGCCAGGGTGTGGTCTACCAACCTGTCAAAAGCATCACGGGTGAACGTCACCTGCTCGCCACGGGCGTCGACCTCACGCGCCAGGCGGCCCAGGCCGTCATGGAAGGATTGATCAACACTGTACGGTTTGCCGTCGGTGTAGAAACGCTCCACCCGAGCAGGCTCGCCGAAGCGGTTCAACCAGGTTACCGTTTCGCCGGTGAGCGTCTCGCCGTCAGCCGACTCGCGATACTGCGTCACCACCGGCCCATTGCGCCACTGGGTACTGCCCTGCTGATCGATTCGCTCGTGAACGCGCACCCCGTCCGGGCCGATGACACAGCACGGCTGCCCCCATCCGTCGTATTCATACCGGGTCATCAACTTCAAGTTCTTGCGCTCCAACCAGTCGTACTCGACCTCCTCGACCTTGTTGCCCAAGGCATCGAACGCCACCGTAAAACTGATGCGCGGGGCCTTGCGAGCAAGCGGAGTCAGGCCGAAGTCAGTATCCTGGCGCTCTTCCCGGACCTCACGGCCGAGGCCATCGACATAACTCCAGGTGACGACCCCTTTGACGTCCTCTTGCGTCTGCACCGCCTGTTGGCCTGGAGCAGCCGCCAGCGCGTAGGTGTAATGACGACTCGCTTTGTACTTGGAATCGTTCGGTGACACGGTCTCACGTAACACTCTGCCCACCCGATCGTAGAAGTAGCTGATTTCCACGTCGTTATCGTCACGATTGAGCACCGGCTCGCCAATGAGCACAGATTGCAGCAGTGTCAGTTCCTTGCGCGTATCACGCACACCCTGCTCATCCCCATGATCCTGACCATGATCGAACCCTTCGAGGGTCTCGGTGGTCCTGACAACCGGGTGGCCGACCTTATCGTCTTTATCGTAGTGGAAGGTGTCTTCGACATAGACATACCCCACCTTGGTCACCGCCTCGCCATGGCAGCGTTCTTCGCTCTGTCGCCGTCCGTAACTCAAGCGGTCAGCCGCATCCTGGTAGTACCTGGTGGTGGTTTCGCGCAGCGTCGTGCCATCGGTATCGCGCACCAGCGTTTCACGCTCAGGCAACCATTCACCGCCAGCAAGGTTGTCCAGAGGCGCCAGCACGTAGTACGCATAATCGGTCCGCAGAACATCGGCGCCTGCTTCGCCGTCAGTGGCGGGATACACCCAGTTTTTTTGCGGATGTTGAACGAACCCTTCAGCATCGGCGGGGTAGTATTCATGCACCGTACGAATACCGTTGGCTTGGGTCTCCTCGGTCAGGTTGCCGAACGCGTCGTAGTCGGTGGTGACGTTTTCTTCCCGATACTGCCGCGGATCATTCGCCAGGCTCCAATGCTTTGTCATGACGTGGGGTAGCTGGAACTTTTCCGGCTGGTTTTCGAAACGCTGGCCGGCCACTTCGTGGTAGGTGGTGCTGACGGTTTCGACGCAGTCGTCCTGGCGCGTGACCTGTTCGTTCAACAGATGGAAGCGGTTGAACGTTCGGGTGATGGTGCGTGCGTCGACTTCGGTCGGGTTGCCGGCGTCATCCGGCTCGCCGGGCACTCTGTAGCGGGCGGTGGAGGTGTATTGGTAGCGGTTGCCGACGAGCTTGTACAGGTTGTCCAGGCCATCGTCCCTCCAGACGATGCCGGTGCCACCGTAGCCGAGGAAGTTCTCCGGGCTGTAGTCGTACTCGGTGACCATTTCTGGCTGGCCAGCACCGGGTTGCACCACATGCCGTTCGACGTTGGGCAGCCAGCGCGTCAGGCCATCGGCAGCCGGCGGGAAGCGATGCCCTTGGGTACGGTAGTAGACCCGCTCGGTTCCACCGAGGGGGTTGTCCACCCTGCTGACGCAGCGCAGGTTGCCAAAGCGCTGATACTCGAAGTGCCAACTGGCCTGCTCGTCGGTCGGCAGCACCACATCGGTCAACTCGTCGGCACCGTTGCGCGACAGGGTGTAGCGGGCCCAGGGCTCGACCTCGGGGTCGTCGCTGGGGTGCAGGTCGAGCAGTACCTCGTGGTTGCTGCTGTAGTCGATGGCCAGCAGGTCGCGGCCACTGTCGTCGCTCACCCGAACCAGCCGTGGCCCGTCGACATCGCGCTCGTACTCCAGGGTCAAGCCGTGGCCCGAAGGCGCCAGCACGCGCACGGGCAAGGCAATATCCCGGTCGTTGTCCTGCGGCTCCAGCACCTCGACCAGGCCCGACTTGTGCACCAGGCGATAACGCACCCGCTGTTGGTCCGGTTCGCTTTCGTTATGGAAGTGGAAGCTCTCCAGTTTGCGCTCGGCGATCAACGGCTCCACACCCGGACCGTTGTCACTGACCTTGAAGCGCTCCCCGGAACCCAGGCTGAGCATGCTGGCGCGAATCTCGAACTGGCTGAGGTTCAACGCCCAGCCAATGCCAAAGCCTGAGTCCTGGTCGTTCATCGGGCTGAAGTTCAAGCGCAGGGGCAGGCGTGGGCCGCAGAGGTTGTTGCCGATCAGTTCGGGCAGTTGAATACCCAGGCTGTACTGGCCCGTGCGTGGGTCGACGCCATTCTCGATGAAGCTCATGAAGTTGAAGGCGTTGGAATGCACGGCCGAGTCAATGGCTGCTGCCTTCGCGCTACCCATCCTGAGTTCGAGCTGGTTGCGGCTGTCAGGTTGACCCTCAGGAAGGAAGTTGACATTCAACTGGTGCCGATTGCCCTGATGGTCGATCAAGGTGAAACGCATGACCCCTTCGAGGGACGAGCGATAGTCCCCACCGGGCGCCATGCCGTCGTACCAGTACGGCATGTCCCAGACCCTGTCCAGCGTCAACAGCAGGGTACCTTGAGCAAGGTCCTCGCCTGGCTTGAGGTTGTAATCCAGCTTGCCGTGGTAGTTCACGGCGCGCTCTAGCGTCAGCAGTTCCAAGGCCGACTCGTACGACACGCCCAACGGCACACCAGGTGAACCGGGTGGCAATACCGGCCTGAAGGCATACCCTACGTAACTGCAGAACGTTTCGGCGAGCTGCTCGCTCTCCCAACGAACGATCGACGCATGGTCGAAACTGACCTGGTAAAACCTGAGATTGCCATATTCCTGGGTGGCACCGGAGAGTTCCCAATAGTCAGTGGTGTACTTGTAATAGTTGAAGGTGTCCTGCCCGACGATCTTGCCTCCCTCCGAAGCAACCCGCCTGGGTTTGAATTCGTAGTTGTTCAGTGCCCAGAAAGGCGTTGGGCGCCCGGTCAACTCGACTTCACCTGCCTCCTTGCCGATGGTTCTTGAGTTCTGCGTACGGTTGTCATACCCCTTGAACTCGGCATGGAACTTCCTGATTTCGGCTTCAGTGCTTTGCACGTATACGCGCAAGGAGACCTTGCCTTCATCTGCCATGGGCTTGGCCGTCACCTGCCGAGCCCCTTGGTAATAGTCATAGCGATTGCGTGACTTGCTCCACCCCCAGCGCAGCCCTTGCGCCGGGTCCAAGCCCTCCCCCCCCTCCAGCACATACTCGATCGGGTTGCCGTTCTCCGCGAGCACCCGCAATGTGGACAGCTCAAGGTCGCTGACCGGATCCTTGACCAAGTCACCCTCGCTGTTGCGGAAGTCCTCAGTCTGGATGACGATATCCAGGGCGATCTGCTGCAACCCGTTGGCATAGGCCACGGTGCCGTTAATCGGCACGGGCGTCACCGTGAAGATCAAAACTTTCTTGTAGCGTTCACTGATCATAGAAACCTGCGCGTCCTCGCGCATCAGCTCGATGATGGCATACCCCGCATCACGGTCACGGATATTGGCCATGACCACGGCGACCGAGGTTGAAGGCGATTCCGGCGGCGTGTATACGCCTGAGTCAGGGTCGATGTGCCCCTCGCCGAACAAGAGCCAGGCATCGGCCTCGTCGTTTTGCACCTCGAAGGGCACCGAGCTGCCATGGGGCACTTTAGGCACGTGGAATGGCAAGACGTTCAGCACAGCCGGGTAGGCGAGAATCACCACCGTGACCTCGGCTGTGTCGCCGCTAATCCCATCAGTGAGACGGATGCGCTCCAACAGGACGGCAGGACTCTGCTCAGGCTCACGGGGCACATAGCTTAGCGAGCCATCGCTCTGGAGGGTCAATTCACCGTATAGCGTCGGTTCCCAGGTCAGGCCAGCATGACCCGCAACATTGAACTCAATCGCTCTTTCCCCACTACGCCATACCGCAACCCGTGGCGTGACTACCAAAGAATCGATAGATTCGACCACCAGCGCGGCATTGACGCTTCCGGGTTCTTCTTCGCCCAGCTGCGCACTGACCAGGATGACCTGACTTTCCCGTGCGAAGTGCGCAATATCCGACGCCTGGTACTGCCCCTGCGCATTGATTTGCCCGGTCGACCGAGGGTGGCTGATGTTCCTTGCCGTCCATTGCGCCACAGCCTGGCCTTGCACCTTGAAATCCGTGGTCTGTTCGCGGCCAAGGCGCGCTTGCATCGGCTCGACCTGACGCGTTGCGGAACTGGCCTCAATGCTCCCGAACACTACCCTGTCATGTGGGGTGTGCTCCTCCTTCATGGCAAACCGCCACGCCTTCGGCAAGCTCAAGTGCCGCAGCAAACGCTCGGCAAGCTCCCCAAGCTCCCCAAGCTCCCCAAGCAAAGGGACGCGCAACTGCTCGGCCAGCACCGTCACGCCTTGACTGCCATCGGGCAGCAGATAAGGAAACACGCCTGGCCCCGGCCATGTCCCGCCAAAGCGGCGGCCACGCAGGTCCAGTTGCACAATCGCGGCCCCATCACCTTCACGCCCCGTGCCCTCTGGTGCAGCCTGGGTGCGCACATTGAGGCCACGCACAGCGAACGCATCCTGCCCGGTAAGCTCACAGGTCAAGAGCACGAACTGATGGTTGAACACCTCATGCTTCGCCATTTCAGCCTGTATGAAGCGCCCCATGGCCCGCCGAGCCGTCTCGCTTTCACCCAGGTTGGTGACAAACTCTTCGGCTTGACTCAGGTCGAGCACCAGCCGGGCCTGATTGGCTGCAGGATCATCGACGGTCAGCAAGGCAACCGACATCTGCACGTGGTAGCCCATCTCTTCACGCAGGCCATGGCTGCTCTTGAGCCTGGGTGGCTGGGCGACAACCCGTGAATACGACGCGTATTCGCCAGAGATAAACGGCATGATCACCGTCAAGCGATTTCCTGCCCCCGAGACCCCAGCAAAGGAAAGCTGTGGTGGCCCCAGCACCAGCCCTTCGAACACTGCCTGGTCATTACGCTGACCGTCGGTAAAGTAGCTGCCAGTGATGTGCTCAAGAAAATTCGACTGGCTGAGGCCTTCGAGATAACGCAGCATGAGCAATTGCTCGAGCGGCTCACGGCCCAATGCCATGATCGCGCCCCAGCCATGCATGACATCACCCTCTTCCAGACGAGCCAGCAGGGCTTCCTTGGAATTGTTGATCATGATCATGCCCCTTTACTGTGGCAAGATTTGTCATGCGCCATCGCACTGGCCAAACGTAATTCGCCCCAGCCGAGAGTGCGTGGCGCTTGTGCGAGATGAACGAGCTTTTGCGAATGGGTCATTCTGGCCATGGTTCCTTCTCCAATGTTTGTCGCCCTGCTGCTCTTCAGCGCGTACTTGAACGTCCGCCGCGCAGCGTCAAGCGCAGTGAGCGCATTTCAAAATAATGGTATTTGTCGTCGAAACTGACATGTGCATGTACAGTCAAACTTTGATTGAGCATTTGCTGCTCAAGCAGATTCCTGGGTATTAGCAGTTCAAGGCCGTTGCGGACTTGCTGGGGGGTCACTTCAGCGTCCCATATAACCTCTTCCACCTCAGCGCGAAAAACGCCTGTGACCCACACCGTCACCCATTGCTTTTCGGCAATGAACACCCAGGGAGCGAGGGTGCAGCTTGCCCCGCTTGGGACGTCCCCCAGATACAAGTCGCTTCCCCTCGCGACCGGGCATTGAAGCTGCGGATACTGGGTGGGTTCAATAGGCAGTATGCGCAGCATGAAGTGCTCTGACTCGACATAGCTGCCGTCATCCCGCACCAGGCGATAAAACACCTTGAACCGCTTCGCCACGGCGTTTTCATTACGCTCCATGTTGGCCGCAATGCTGCCCGCACTTACGTGAAAGCGGCGTGGCTTGTTGGTATTGATCGGCTGGGTAACAATTTCCCGTCCCCGCTCGGCATGCCCCTCCCAGTGCACTTCGATGTGCTCATCTTTGAGAATGTCGACATCGTCAGGCACATCCACTAGTGCACCAGAGGTGACAAGGTAAGCTGCCAACAGACCACCGTCTTTTTCTGCCACGGCATTAAGCACTATCGGCGCTGGCAACTCCCGCGAGCGCAGCACTTGCACGGTCAGCAGCTCAGAGGCAAGGCTGCTGCCTTCGCGAGCGAACTGGTAACCGAGTGTCGCCGCTTGCCCCTGGCTGCTCATCAGCCAACGGGGTTCGAGGGTGAACACCAGGGCACCGCTGTCGATCGAACTTGGGTCAACACGCAACACCTGATACACATTGTCACTGGACAGCCAATACAGCAGCAGACGGTCCGAGACAGCCATGCCCTGATCCAGGTAAGGTGGAACCCTGATCGTCAAACCATCGCGAAAACGCGTAGGGTCCAAGGGGGCACCGGGCACGTGGCCATCCACGCTGGGCGCCGGCAGGCGATCTGGTAGGGTAATCTTCGAGTCCACGCGAAACCGCTGTACGGGCGATACGGCCGAACGGCCATCTTTGAAGTCAATGACATACTCGGCATCGAAGTACTCTCCCTCCAACCGGCGCACCCAGGTTGAGTCAACGGCGGCTTGCAAATGTTGGCCAGGAACCTCGACATTGAGGTTTTTTTTCCAGGTGATCGGGTCCCCGCGATTGTTCTTACCCGTTAGCGTTATCGCAACCCTATCGCCGGGTTGCATGGCCTGGTAGGGCGGTATTACCAGCGCCATGGAGGCGCCCAGCGCCCGCCAGGCAACGACGAGGTCATGCGACGGTGCGGCCAGGGCCACCGACAAGGTTTCGGCACTTGGCCGTGGCCGCACGCCCACATAGCAAAAACGCCGCATAGACTCCATGTCGGGCCGTTCTTCATGGAGCTGGTAGGAGTAAAACGCCCAGCCACCGGCAGCGCTTTGCACTTCATCATTGCCAATGGTGTACAGCACACCCACGGTTGGATCGACACCACTAGGGACACGGAAAGGGTCTCTGAAATAGTCAAAGCTCTCCCCACTGGGCGCAGCTCCCACCCAGCGTGGAAAAATCAGATCCCCCGCCTTGATGCCGGGATAGTTGATGTATGTCCTCAACGTGTCGGTGCCCAACGCGAGCAAGTCGACTTCATCGTAACGCGTCAACCCTTCTATTTCAGGTTTGGGCAGGTCATTGTTGTGTGGGCGTGCATCACGAAGTGTCGTGGATGCAGACGCACGCTTAAACCAGTGGGCGAAGTTACGGATGAGCGTCATGCCGCATTACTCCATCATGCAAAAAACGATTAGTGGCGGAGCGGTTGCAGGCATTAATAGCGAATCGGCCAACGCGCGACAACTAGCATAATTAACAGGTCGACGGCGCCCACCCGTACCGAAACACAAACGGGTGACACCTGATATTTTTGACAGGTGCGCGGCACTGCGCATTGCCCTAGGCTCAGGACAGGAAGGGTACGTGAATCCAACGATATCCAAGATATTCAGGAGCGTGTTCATGACAGGCAAGAAGGACACACAGGCCACGGGCGTTATTATCATCAGGGAATCAACAGAAAGTAACGACTTCTGCTCCCTGCATATTCCGGACGCCGGCAGCAATCAAACTGTCGTATTGAGAATGAACCAAGGGGACTGTAAAGACAAAGACCCTCGCTTCATTGAACTTAACAGTTTTCCGTCGGCAACAAAGATCCTCCTGACCCGAAATGATAATGGCACGCCGGACGATGCCAGTTGGTGGATTGAACTCAAGACCACACGCAACAATGCCGCATTGGACAATGAAGAAATTACTTACCTGAACACCTATGACGTTGGCAGTTTCATCGAACAGGGTATCGGGGTCATGGTGATTGCCAAGCATGGCACCATCCAGCGCGACGAACTTCGCAGTGTGCGCGTCGTTACCTCGGCCGCGCCGCCGCGCGCTGAGCGTCTGCAGCGCTAATGCTCATCTTGAATGGGAGATGACAATAATGTTCTTGAATTCCAATGCGTTCAACTTCATGAGTTTCGTCCAGAACAACGTCGATCCGCGCACGGGCCAATACAACCTGGGCATCGAACTCCCCGAACTGATCGGCAACAACCTCTGCGGCCCACGCCTGCCCCTGCGCTTGAACTTCAGCCCGATGAACGACCAGGACTCAGGCTTTGGCATTGGCTGGGCATTGAACCTCAGCCAGTTCGAGATTCGCGCCAGCATGCTCAGCCTGGGTTCCGGGGAGCGCTTCAAGGTCAGTGACAACGGTCCGGGTGTGGAGCCGTTGATCGCCGAGCGCAAACTGGAGAGCTTCCACTTCCATAACGAAAGCGAACCGGACCAACAGCGGGTGCGTTATCGCCTGGTGCACAAGTCGGGCCTGGTCGAGGTGCTGGAGCCGCAGGACAACGACCGGGATATTGCCTTGCCCGTGCGCGTGCTGGCGCCTTCGGGCCACGGCTTGACCCTGGAGTACGAGCGCGATGTCGACGGGCCACGGCTGGTTCGGGTGAGCGACGACAGTGGCCGCGACCTGCTGGCCATCGACTACAGCAGCAACCACGAGGTACTGCTCGACCTGCACCCCAGCGACGACCCCGAGGTCGAGCCCTGGGCCCGCTACACCCTGTCGCGCAACGGTGCCGACGAGTTGACCGATGTGGTGCTGCCGACCGACGAGCAGGCCAGTTGGCACTTCGAGTATCAGCGCTTCGGCAACCTGCGCTGCGTCAGCAGGGTGGACAACCCCCTCGGTGGAACCGAGCGGGTCTACTACCGTACCCGAGGGCATCGCTTCCCGCCGGCTGCCGATGGCATGACGCGCTGGCTGCCCAACGTCGAACGGCATGTGGTGCAACCCGGTGCTGGCCAGCCAGACATGGTCACCGAGTACGACTACAGCCCGGAGAACTTCCTCGGCTACGGTGGCACCGGCATCGTCTGGAGGGACGATGGCCTGGACAACCTGTACAAGCTCGTCGGCAACCGCTACCAATACACCTCCACCGCCCGCTACAGAGTGCCCGGCGAGCCGGATGACGCCGGCAACCCGACCGAAGTCGACGCACGCACCATCACCCGAACGTTCAACCGTTTCCATCTGTTGAACGAACAGGTCACGCGCCAGGACAACTGCGTCGAAACCGTCAGCACCACCTACCACGAAGTGGCCGGCCAGCGTTTCGAAAACCAGCCGGAAAAGTTCCAGCTACCCCACGTCATGACAAAGGTCTGGAGACTGGCGAATGATTCGCGGAAGTATCGGGAAGAAAACGTCACCACCGACTACGACGCGTTCGGCAACCTGACCGAGGAGATCCAAGCCAACGGCATCCGTACGGTCAATACCTACCACCCGGCCAATCCGGAAGGTTTCGTCGGCACTCTGGAAAGCCTGACGGTATATCCAGCCGACTGCTCGGTGGAGCCAGGTCACGAGCCAGCACAAACTATTCGCGTCCGTTATCAATACCGCCAGCTCGCACCTCTACCGCCTGCGCAGGGGTACAAAGCACAGGAAGACTGGTTGCTACGCAACGAGGAAGAGATCTTCCAGGTATTGATCGACAATGAAAGCAAAGAGCAGGAGCAATCGCTGCAAAAGACAGAATGCGGGTATTTGGAGGACAGCAGCAATGCGTTCCTGTATGGCCGCATGGACCATCAGTCAACGACCCTGAATGGCACCACCGCTCGCAGTCAATGGAAATACAAACGGCTGGATGACGAAGCCGGGCTGCCCACGCTGCTGTCGACCGAGCATACCTATACAGCCCCAGGCGGCACCCTACAGCGCAAGATCGAACAGATCCAGCATGTCACCACCGGTGGCTTGTATCAGCAACAGGACCTCAACGGCGTCATCACCCGCTACCGCCACGACAAGCTCAACCGGATGCAGGAAGAAACCGTGGGCGCAGACACCACCGAGGCCGCAACGCGCCACTACGCGTACCGTCTGCTCAACCAGAACGATCGTGGCCAGGCTTTCGAAGAAGCGACCGACGTCAAAGGCGTACTCACCCGTACTTATCTGGACGGCGCTAGCCGTACACTGCGCCAGGAACTGCAAACCCTCGACGAAAACAAGCAACCGCAGACACTGCCTGTGCACTACCAGGCACGCTATGACCCTCTAGGAAACCAGGCCGGCGAGACCCTTTACGACCACTACACACAAGACGGTGAAGAACGGGTAGTGGCAGTAGACTTCAGCTTCAGCTACGACGGCTGGGGCCAGCGCTGCAAGGTCGAGCGACCCGATGGTGTAATCGAACACCGGGACTTCTCACCCTTCGGCGCCAATGGCAACCGTATCCAGACATGGATCACCAGCGCCAAAAAACCGACGCTTAAGCGCCGACAGCAGGTCAGTGAGTTCAACCGGTTTGACAAGCCCGTGTATGAGTATCGCCTGGACGGCAACCGCGAAGTTGGCCGACACGACTACCATTACGACGGGCTTGGCCGCAGCACGAAGGAGACGCTCGCACTCCAAGGCAACCTCGACGCGCCCACCCTGCGTTCGACCCATTACCATTACGATGCCTGGGGCCGCATGCACAAGACCCAGCGCCCCGATGACAGCCTGCTGGAGCGGCAATTCGCGGCGCACAGCCTCAGTGAGCTGACCACGCTGTTCCAGGTGCGCAAAGCTGCCAACGGCGTTGCTCGGCCTGTCTGCAAACGTGAATACGATGGCTTGGAACGTCTTGAGAAAATCAGCGTAGGGCCACGGGTAGAAGACTACACGTACCAAGGCTCTCAGACCCTGGTCCATCAGCGCACCGCCTACCGCATGGAAAACGGCAACCCCGGCCAGGACAAGCGCGTCATTACCTATGGCTACAAACCTCAGCTGACCGAACAACCGCAGACGATCGAAACGACTCGCCAGCAGGGCGGCAAAGGGACGGCAGCCAACCTGGCAAGCTTCGACTACGAAGAAAGTGCGGCGATCACGAGTGCCAAGGAAGATACCCAAGGGACGCGCAGCTACACGTACACCCCACTGGGCTATCTGCTCCAGGAAAAATGGGACAGCAAGGACAGCACCGGCTATCACGTCGACTACGCGCACTCGCCGCAAGGTCGCCTGCTGTCGCGCCAGGACAGTGACGGCAAGGCAGTCGTGCATGCGTATGACGCCCAGGGGCGAATTGCCCACACTCGCCAGCAGTCATTGAAAGCCGCATTCAGCTACGACGAAGAGGGGCTGCTTGAAAGCACCGAAACGGTCGATGAGGCCAGTGGCCGCCGCGTGCTGTGCTCGCTGCAACACGACACCCTCGGCCGCGAAGTAAAACGCACCTTGAGCGTTGACGGCGGCGTGGCCCATGAGTTGCATCTGGTGTGGCGAGATGACGACCTGCTGCTTGAGCGCCGCCTGGAGAAAGACGGCACCGTGTTGCTCAAGGAGAACTTCGAGTACGACGCGCTCAACCGCCTGGCCTTCCATGACAGCGAAGGCACCCTGCTGCCTTGCAACGCCAAAGGCCGGCCGATCATCAGCCAGCAGTTCGATTTCGACGAACAAGATAACTTGACCCGTTGCCGAACCTGGTTCGACGATGGCGAACAGGATGACGCCGACTTCACCTACCTGGCCGATGGCAGCTTCCAGCTCGCCGCAGTGGCCCACACGCTGGTTACCGATTACCCGGCCCGCCAAGCCTTCAGGTATGACGAACTGGGCAATGCTCTCAATGACGAATGGGGGCGGCGCCTGGTCTATGACAGTGTGGGGCGCTTGCAGGAAGTACGCGACGCCGATGACGACGACCAGGTCCTGGCCAGTTATCGCTATGACGGCCATGACCAGCTGTATGCCGCGCGCTACGGCACCGCAGCCGAAGTACTGCGTCGCTACCAGGGCAACCAGGTCGACCGCACCGTGCAGGACGGCCTGCTGACCCACTACCTGTACCAGAACGAGATGGCGCTTGGCCTCAACCAATGGCGAGGGGACCAGTTGCAGGACAGCCGTCTGCTGCTCAGCGATGCCCAAGGTACTGTCCTCGCCGAATATGACGCCGACGGCTTGCGGCCGAAACAGGAGGCTACCGGCGAACTGCACCCGACCACGTACAGCGCCTATGGCGAACGCCCGGAAGATAACGGCCTGCGCACACTGCTTGGGTTCCTCGGCGAGTTGCGCGACGAGCTGTTCGGCTGGTACATGCTGGGCCGAGGTTATCGCGCCTACAACCCCAGCCTCATGCGTTTCCACAGCCCCGATTCGCTCGCCCCCGAAGAGTCAGGCATCAACCCTTACCTGTACTGCCTCGGCGACCCGGTGAACTGGCGTGACCCCACCGGCCATCGCAGCGCCTATGGCTATGGCAAGGAAAACCCCACCGACCGCAGCTACCACCCGCCTTACATCGATCCAATCGAGAGACCGAAAGGAGGTTGGGCGCAATGGCTTGGCGTAGGTATCGCAGGATTGTTCCTGGTGATTTCCGTCGTGACGATGCCTTGGACTGCGCCCTTGAGCATTGGCTATGTCGTCGCCATTGCCGGGCTCGGCATGCAGGCGGCGGGTCTCGGGTTGCAGATCGCGGCGATAGATACCGATGATGAAAACCTGGCGAATACGTACTACATGCTCGCGAACGCGTTGCAGATCGTGGGGGGGCTGATGTTCGGGATTGGGCGAGGGATGGCTCTCAAGGTAGTGAAGGAGCTAAAGCATTGGACCAAACACCCACTTATGCAGCCAGGCTCTAAATTTAAGCTACCACGCCCTAAATTTAGTTCACCGCGCTCGCCGATAAAGCTATCAACAACGGGAGGAGATCCCATCATTACTAGGGGTACTCCCATGAGTGCTCAGACTACAGCAGGCAATTCAAGTGTTCGCTCAACCTCCAGTCAGGTGTTCAAGAACATGGAAAATAATACGCAATGGCGGAGCCTCACTACCAAAAACAGGGCAATTTATTCACCTGGAACACCGGGAGAATTCTACTTCACCTTACCCACTTCCGGGGCATCTGGGGCACCTTGGGCTCCCGTCACTAGACCCTGGAGTTTTTCTTTACTAAACGCCTTGTCCTCCCTTTAACTTTTACTCTAATCCGCTCTTGATTCCCTGCCGCCTTTAGCGGCAGGGGATTTCCCCCGTCTTAACCTGCAAGCCGCGACAGTACAGATGTTCCGCTCCTCAGAACAGAATTTTCCTACATCCCCCGCCTCCCCATCCTTCATATCCTCTGGCCATCAGCTCACCCCCCTGCCCAACGTCTTGAGCAGTTGAATCGACCAGGAAAGCTCCATGCCACAGCTTGAACGGCGCAGGCCACTGCCGTCGCGTCCGCGTTTTGCCTCGCTTTTGCCCATTGCCGGTGGCGGACTGCTGCTGGCCTTCGCACCACCGGCACTGGCCACAACCGCCCCGGCGCAGTTCCACACTGCCTTCATGCGTCAGGCCCCCGGCCAGCCACAGGACGCCGGTCAACAGGCGCTGCAGGGGTTGCAGGCGAACACCCCGCTAGCCGCAGGACGCTACCGGGTCGAGCTGCTCGTCAACCTGGGTTCGGCAGGCCAGCACGAACTGGACTTCCACGCCCCCCTTAACGGCCAGGGCCTGCAAGCGTGCCTGAGCGCCGACCTGTTGCGTGAACTAGGGCTGCGCGAGCAGGCCCTGGAGGTGCCACTGCCCAGCGACGCGAGTTGCATCGACTTGCCAAGCCTGGTGCCGCAAGCGGAGGTGGACTTCAACCCCGCGCTGCTGCGCTTGAGCATATCGATTCCACAAATCGCCCTGCGCCGCGACATCAGCGGGCAGGTGCCCGTAGAGCGCTGGGACCCAGGCATCAACGCAGCCTTCGTCAACTACCAGGCGTCCGCCCAGCACAGCCGCGGTCGAGGTGGCAGCCGCAGCAGCCAGGACCTGTACCTGAGCAGCGGCCTGAACCTGGGCGCCTGGCAGTTGCGCAGCAACCAGGCATTGCGCCAGGACCACACTGGCCAACACAGCTGGACCCGCAGCAGCACTTATGCCCGCCGCGACTTGCCGGCCTTGCGCGCCAGCCTGACCCTCGGCGAAACCTTCACCAACAGCGAAGTATTCCGCAGCCTACCGTTCAAGGGCGCGCAGATGGCTTCGGACCACGAAATGCTCCCCGATGCCATGCAGAGCTATGCGCCGGTCATCCGCGGCGTGGCACAAACACGCGCCAAGCTGGAAGTGCTGCACAACGGGTACCCGATCTACGCCACCTACGTCGCGCCAGGCCCCTATGCAATCGACGACCTGAGCGTCGGCGCCGGCCACGGTGAGCTAGAGATCGTTCTCACCGAAAGCGATGGCCAGGTGAGCCGCTTCACCCAACCCTATTCGTCACTGGGCAACCTGCTGCGCGAAGGCATCTGGCGCTATACCGCCAGCCTCGGCCGCTACAACGGCGCCGAACACATCGACTCCCCCAAATTCTGGCAAGGCACCTTTGCCCGCGGCGGTGCCTGGGACACCACCCTGTACGGCGGCGCGATGAACAGCGACTATTACCGCGCCGGAGCCTTCGGCCTGGCACGCGATTTCGGTTCGATAGGCGGCTTGTCGTTGGATGTCACCCATGCCCGTAGTGACCTGGGCAGCAGCCTCGGCCAGGTTACCGGCAACAGCTTCGCCATGCGCTACGGCAAAAGCTTCCAGACCAACACCAACCTACGTTTCGCTGGGTATCGCTATTCCACCGAAGGGTACAGAGACTTCGACGAAGCCGTGCAACAACGCTACGCCGCCGCCGATTACCTGGGCAACCGCCGCAGCCGCCTCGAGGCCTCTGTCTATCAGAACCTGGGCAAGCGTGGCTCGTTGAGCCTGACCCTGACCCAGGACGATTACTGGAACAGTAACTTCCAGCGACGCCAGTACCAGCTGCAGTACAACACCCAGTACAGCAACTTGGGTATCAACTTTTTTGCCTCCCAGACTTTAAGCAGCAACCGCGCCGAAAACAGGCTGTTCGGCGTGAGTTTTTCACTGCCGCTGGATTCACCACGCTATCGCAGCGCGACCTTCGACGTGCGCCGTTCCAATGGCGCCTATAACCAGCGCGCAAGCCTGGGGGGCAGCCTCAACGACAAGAACCTGGATTATCGCCTCTCGGCCAGCAACGACGAGCAGCAACGCAAAAGCGCCGAACTGTCACTCGGCTACCTGGGCGAACAAGTCAGCCTTGGCGCCGGTTACACGCAAGGTGCCGACTACAGCAGCGTATCGGTGAATGCCAGTGGCGCCCTGCTGGCCCATAGCCAAGGGCTGACACTGGGCAACTATCTGGGCGAAACGGCTGCCTTGGTGCATGTCCCGGACATCGCCGGCGTTGGCGTGCAGAACACCGGCAAGGCGCGCACCAATAGCGATGGCTACCTGTTGGTCCCACACTTGCGGCCCTACCGCAGCAACACGCTGATCCTCGAAACCGATGATCTGGGCCCGGACGCGATCATCGAAACCGGGACCCTGCAAGTGGTGCCGCAGCGCGGCGCGCTGGTCAAGGCACGCTTCGAGGCACGGCGGGTGACCCGCCTGGTGCTTACCTTGCAACAGCCCGATGGGCGCCCAATGCCCTTCGGTTCGGTGGTCAAGGATGAGCAAGACCAGACATTGGCGGTAGTCGGCCAGGCAGGCCAGGCCCTGGTCGCCATCGAGGCGCCGCAGCAGACACTGCACGTGAGCTGGACCAACCAGCAGACGCCGCACTGCCAGATACACATCAATCTCGAAGACATGCACCAGGATGGCGGTTATTACCTGCAAACCGTGCAGTGCCAGCCTCAATGACCCGATCACGCTCTGCGGATAGACTCCCATGCACATTACTTCACGCCCACGTTTTCGCCCCGTATCCCTGGCAGCTTACGCGCTCCTGCTGTGGCCGTTCGCACAGGTTGCGCTGGCTGACTGCACCTATGATCCCGGCCATTCTGGCCCGATAAACTATGAAGTGGACATGGGATCAGTATGGATGCCCCGCGATGCACCGAATGGCACGGTCATTGCCACTGCAAGCCCACTGTTGGAGGCGCGCACCCGCCTGATGTGCCACTTTGAAAGTGGCAGAGAAGTGTTCGCCATATTGACCAATACTGCCCCTATCGCCGTACTGTCCACGCCGTTGGCGGGCAATAGCGCCCGGCAGATCCCTATTCTGCAAACCAAGATTCCCGGTATTGGGGCAACGATTGAGGTAGGTGAACCTTTCGATGGCAACGCGGTGAGCTACTCGAATCGATTCAGCGCCGACCCAGGCACGCCGAACGCCATTCCTTACTCCGGCGCCATGCGCAAACGCACGCCCAGCCCCGCGCAGATGTACTGGTTCAAACCAACGGTAACCTTGATCAAGATTGGCCCCATCGCACCCGGGCCACAGCGTATCGACGAAGAAATGTTCCGCGGCATCATCGATATGCGAGGCGATGTCATGGATTTCAGGCTCAGGGCCACGATCAATCATGCCCAGTGCACACTCAGGCCCGATGCGGTCAGTGCCGACCCCGTGCAACTCGGTGACCATACGCTGGCCGACTTCACCGGGACGGGCTCGACCACCGTGAAAGTGCCCTTTCACATTCGCCTGAACGACTGCCAGGATGACAGCTCAGGCAGTGTGGCCATGGCGCATATTCGCCTGGACGGCGCCCGAGGATCGAGCAGCCTGGACCGGAGCCAGGGCTTGTTCAGCCTGACCAGCAACTCGACAGCCAAGGGAATTGGTATTCAGCTGCTACGCGATGACGGGTCGAGCATGCTGCTGGAAGAGGAAGTGCCAGTGAAGAGGCTGGCAATCGGCGAGACTCGCCTGGACTTCCAGGCTCGCTACTATCAAACAGATTCGAAAGTTGAGCCTGGCCTGGCTGAAGGCGCACTGAACTTCACCATCAGCTACAAGTAAATGCGCCCCCTGTCCAGTGCTGCCAGGCAGCACCGGACAGGATAAAAACCCAAACGACAAAAACGACAGAAGGGACTTTCGTCCCTTCTGTCGTTTACGTGTTTGGAGCGGGAAACGAGACTCGAACTCGCGACCCCGACCTTGGCAAGGTCGTGCTCTACCAACTGAGCTATTCCCGCATTGTGAAGCTTTACCGCTACCGGCGTGAACGCACTGAAGACCTTCACCACCACTGTACCGCATAGACGCCACAGTATTTAAACTGGAGCGGGAAACGAGACTCGAACTCGCGACCCCGACCTTGGCAAGGTCGTGCTCTACCAACTGAGCTATTCCCGCAAATGGCGTCCCCTAGGGGACTCGAACCCCTGTTACCGCCGTGAAAGGGCGGTGTCCTAGGCCACTAGACGAAGGGGACACACAACACTTTTCAGTGCGCCAGGTATTGAACCTCACGATTCAGCCTGGGCTTTCTTTTCCTGCCCCGCCGTTAAGCGTTGCCGGAGAAACTGGAGCGGGAAACGAGACTCGAACTCGCGACCCCGACCTTGGCAAGGTCGTGCTCTACCAACTGAGCTATTCCCGCAAATGGCGTCCCCTAGGGGACTCGAACCCCTGTTACCGCCGTGAAAGGGCGGTGTCCTAGGCCACTAGACGAAGGGGACACGCTGCAAGCATTTACATGCTGCTTTCACTTCCTGCCGCGTTCCGCTGTGTGCTTTACGCTGCAAGTGGCGCGCATTCTATGGATGCGACGGGGAGCCGTCAACCCCTTTGTAGAAATTTATTTAAATCAATGACTTCGGTCCATCTGAGTGCCCCTGCCAAGGAGTACCCGAGGTTTGGCGTTGATTTTCTGACGGCACCTCGGCAAGCTCGGTATCAATGTGCCGGCATCCGGTAGCGCTATTGTAGTTATAGGGCACGTGGCCGATATAAAAAGAGATTTGCCTGCCAGGGCCTCTCGCGGGCAAGCCTGCTCCTACACTGATGCATAACTTCTTCATGAGGCATTAACGGTGACACCACTTCTGATCACCCTGCTCATCGTGGCGGGTATCGCGTTACTGATCGTGATCGGCTACCTCAACAATGTGGTCGAAAACAGCAAGCTCGAACGCGCGCGGCTGAAAGTCGAGCTGGCCGATCGCTTGCGTCGCTGTGGCGAAATCACCGAGACCTTTCCCGGCCAGTTCATGACCCCGGCGCTCAAACTGCTGCTGACCCGCCTGGAGCTGAACCTCAACCAGCGGCAGTTGGCGGTGGACAAGCACAACGCCGAGCTCAAGGCGCGGATTGCCGAACTCGAAGGCCTGATTGCCCTGGGCGAAAAGATCCCGGTGAACAACCCCCCCAACCCGATCCAGGCCGAGGCCAAGGCCAAGGACGTGCGTTTTCTGCTTGAAGCGCTGCACAACCAGGTAGCCCGCGCCGCCCAGGAAGGCTTCCTGCCCGCCAGCGAGGCCAAGCAATGGGTCAAGGAAGTCCGTCATATCCTGGTGCTGTTGCACATCGAGTTCTTCAACAACCTTGGCCAGCAGGCCCTGCAGAAGGGCCAGCCGGGCCAGGCGCGCCTGGCTTTCGAGCGTGGTGTGCAGTACCTGCGCAAGCAGCCGGAGCCGAAAGTGTATGAAGAGCAGTTGACCTACCTGGAGAAACTGCTGGCCCGCGCCAATGCGCAGGTGCTGGACCAGATGGAGCCGGCACAGAACGAGCAGAATGAATTGAATGAAGGTCTCAAGACCGATGAGGAAGAGACCTGGAAGAAAAAAGCAATGTACGACTGATTCGGTAATCCTGTACCGCTCCCACAGGGGCCGGTACAGGCAAACCCACTCAGCAGTCGGTCAATTCCAGGAAGATCGCCACCAGGCGCTCCATACCTTGCTGATCATCCTCACTGAAACGCCCAAGCTTCGGGCTGTCCAGGTCCAGCACGCCAATCAACCGCCCCTCTTTCACCAACGGGATCACCAGCTCGCTGTTGGACGCACTGTCACAGGCAATGTGCCCCGGGAACGCGTGCACATCCTCGATCCGCTGGGTTTGCCGCGTAGCCGCCGCTGCACCGCACACACCCTTGCCGAACGGAATCCGCACACAGGCCACCTGCCCCTGGAACGGCCCGAGCACCAGCTCATCGTTACGGTTGAGGTAGAACCCCGCCCAGTTCAGGTCATCCACCTGGTTATACAAGAACGCCGAAAACTGCGCGGCGTTGGCGATGAAGTCACGCTCGTCGGCAAACAGCGCCTGCACTTGCGCAGCCAGCAGGCGGTAGCCGTCAAGGCCGGTACCACTGGCATTGAGGTCGATCATTTATTTCTGCTCCAGCAATTGCAGCCCGACCCAGTAGCGGGCGAACTGATAGGCACAACGGCCATTACGGTTGCCGCGGCCGGTGGCCCAACGCACGGCGAGGATGTCCAGGGCTTCGTCACGCTGCCAACTCAGCCCGGCAGGGCGCGCCAACTGGCCGATCCAGTGTTCGACCACGTTGAGGAAGTGGTCTTGGGTGAAGGGGTAGAACGACAGCCACAGGCCAAAACGGTCAGACAAGGCGATCTTGTCTTCCACCGCCTCGCTGGGGTGGAGCTCGCCATCGACCCGCTTCCAGTTCTCGTTGTCGCTCTCTTTCTCGGGCACCAGGTGGCGGCGGTTGGAGGTGGCGTACAACAGGACATTGTCCGGAGCCTGCTCCAGCGAGCCGTCGAGGACGCTCTTGAGCACCCGGTAGTCGCCCTCACCGGCTTCGAACGACAGGTCGTCGCAGAACAGGATGAAGCGTTGCGGCAGTTTCTGCAGTTGCTCGACTACCCGCGGCAGGTCGGCCAAATGGTCACGTTCGATTTCGATCAGGCGCAGGCCGGCACCTGCGTGCTCGGCCAGCAGGGCGCGCACCAGCGACGACTTGCCGGTGCCGCGCGAGCCCCACAGCAGCGCGTGGTTGGCCGGCAGGCCGTTGATGAACTGGTGGGTGTTACGGCCCAACTGGTCACGCTGCTGGTCGACGCCAATCAGGTCGGACAGGCGAATGTCCAGGCTGACTTCCAGCGGCATCAGGTAACCGCTGCGGCCATCGCGCTGCCAGCGGGCGGCCAGAGTGGTGTGCCAGTCGATGTCCGGGCGCAGTGCCGGCAACAGGGGTTCGAGGCGCGCCAATACCGATTCGGCGCGGTCCAGGAAAGCAATCAAGCGGGCGTCCATGACGACTCCTACACATTCAGATTCGGGGCGGCAATAGCCGCCAGCAGCCGGGGTTGATCGGCTATGCTTGCGCAGCGCAAGGGACGAGAAACCGGCTCGGGACTCATGGATATAAAGTTCACCAATCGCCTGTCATACAAGCAAGCCCGGTTGACAGTCCTGGTCGGCTTCATCCTGGGAACATTGCTCAGTCTCATCCAGATCGGCATCGATTATGCCAGCGAAGACGCGTCCATCAACCGCGAAGTGCGTGCACTGCTGCAAATCAGCCACAACCCGGCTTCACGCATCGCCTACAACATCGATGCGGAACTGGCCCTGGAGCTGACCCGCGGCCTGCTGCAATCGCCGGCGGTGGTCCGCGCGCGGCTGATCGACAACAACGACACCGTGCTGGCCGACGTCGAGCGCCCGCGCCTGGAAGACCGCTACCGGCCGCTGAGCGACTTTCTGTTCGGCGAACAGCGCCAGCTGCAGGACCGCCTGTTCCTTGCCCACATGCCCGAAGAATACCTTGGCACCCTGTACCTGGATGTCGACACTTATGCCTTCGGCAGCCGCTTCCTCGACCGCGCCGGCGTCACCCTGCTCACCGGTTTTGCCCGCAGCCTGGTGCTGACCGGCATTCTGCTGGCGCTGTTCTACATGATGCTGACCAAGCCGCTGGTGAACGTGATCGGTGCGCTCAGCGCCAGCGACCCGCGCAAGCCACGGCAAACCCGGCTGGAATGCCCCCACGGCCACGAGCACGATGAAATCGGCGTGCTGGTCAAGGTCGCCAACCAGCAGTTCGTCAGCATGGCCACCGAGATCGAGCAGCGGCGCACCGCCGAGAACCGCCTGACCCAGTACCTCAACGAGCTGGAAGACATCGTTTCGGCGCGCACCGACCAGCTCAAGGCCAGCAACAGCAGCCTGAGCCAGTCCAATCAAGAGCTCGAAGAAGCCCGCCGTCGCGCCCTCGACATGGCCCAGGCGCGGGCGGCCTTCCTAGCCAACATGAGCCATGAGATCCGCACCCCGCTCAACGGCATGCTCGGCATGATCGCCCTGGCCCTGGACAGCCCGCTGCCCAACGAGCAGCGCCAGCAGATGACCATCGCCCACGACTCGGGCAAGGTGCTGGTGGAGCTGCTCAACGATATTCTCGACCTGTCCAAGTTCGATGCCGGCCAGCTGGAACTGGAGCGTATCGCCTTCGACATGGGCTCGATGGTCGAGGACACCGCCAACCTGCTGTCACAGAACACCGCACAAAGCGTCGAACTGACCTGCCTGATCGCCCGCGACTTCCCCAGCAGCGTGCTCGGCGACCCGACACGGGTGCGCCAGGTGGTCAGCAACTTGTTGTCCAACGCGCTCAAGTTCACCCGTTTCGGCCGCGTCGACATACGTTTGGCAAAGATCGTCGGCGGTGTGCGCCTGGAGGTTCGCGATACCGGCATAGGTATCCCGGAAGAGGCCCAGGCGCGGATCTTTCAGCCGTTCACCCAGGCAGGCGCCGGCATTACCCGCCAGTACGGCGGCACCGGCCTGGGCCTGGCCCTGACGCGCAACCTGTGCAAGGCCATGCACGGCCATCTGCATATTCAGTCCGAGCCGGGCTTTGGCAGCCGGTTCAGCGCAGAGTTGCCGCTGACCGTCCACACCGAGGCTATCCCGCCCGCGCTGCTGCAGGGGCGTGTGGTGGCCTTGAGCAATGCCGGCAGCGGGCTGCATGAACTGTTGCAAGACCTGTTACCCGCCTGGGGCCTGGCGTACCAGCGCCATGACAGCAGCGCAGGCCTGGATGCCACGCAGATCGACCTGCTGATCACCGATGACCTGGAGCATCTGTTCGAGCTGCGCCCAGCGATGAAAACGCCCCTCCTGCTGGTGACCGCCTATGGTAATTTCCTCTCCAGCGAGCAGTCCGTCAGCCTGGCGCCTTTGCATCAACTGGCCCGGCCACTGGCCCGCAACGCCCTGTACCAGACCCTGCGGCGCACCCTTCAAGGCCATGAGCCCGAGCACCCGCTGGCCAACCCGAGCACGGCTGCGGAACAAGGCCGCGCGCGGATTTTGCTGGTGGAGGACAACCCGGTGAACCAGCTGGTGGCCAAGGGCATGCTGGCCAAGCTCGGCTGCCAGGTGCAAGTGGCCAGCCAGGGTGCCGAGGCCTTGGAATGCCTGGAGCAGGACGAGTTCGACCTGGTGCTGATGGACTGCAACATGCCGGTGATGGATGGCTACGAAGCCAGCCGACGCATTCGCCAGAGCGGGCGCTGGCCTGAGCTGCCGATCGTCGCGCTGACCGCCAACGCCATGCCCGAGGAGCGTGAGCGCTGCCGCGCCGCAGGCATGAACGACTACCTGGCCAAGCCGTTTCGCCGCGAAGAGCTACTGGCACTGGTCGATCACTGGGTGCCCGTCAGCGGCTGAGCAGGCGCTCGATATCCGCTTCCAGGGCCTGCGGCTTGGTGGTCGGCGCATAGCGCGTGACCTGGCCGCTGGCCGGGTCGAGCAGGAACTTGGTGAAGTTCCACTTGATCTTCTGGCTGCCCAGCAGGCCCGGGGCACGTTGCTTGAGCTCGACGAACAGCGGGTGCGCACCGGGCCCGTTGACCTCGACCTTGCGAAACAACGGGAAGCTCACGCCGAAATTGCGCTCGCAGAACTGCGCGATTTCCCTCGCTTCGCCCGGCTCCTGCTTGCCGAACTGGTTGCAGGGAAAGCCCAGTACCACCAGGCCACGCTCGCGATAGTGCTGCCACAGCTGCTCCAGGCCCTTGTATTGAGGGGTGAAGCCGCACTGGCTGGCGGTGTTGACCACCAGCAGGGCCTTGCCTGGGAAGTCACCGAGTTTCTTGTGCTCGCCGCCCAATGTCACGCAGGGGATATCCAGCATCGATCCAGCCATGTTCGGGCTCCGGTCAGTCGCGCGGTTGCAGGTCGATGCACACCGAGTTGATGCAGTAACGCAGGCCGGTCGGCGGTGGGCCGTCGGGGAACACGTGGCCCAAGTGGGCATCACAGCGGGCGCAGGTGACTTCGGTGCGGATCATGCCGTGGGTAGTGTCGCGGATTTCGATCATCGCGCGGTCTTCGATCGGCGCGTAGAAGCTCGGCCAGCCGCAGCCGGAATCGAACTTGGTCTGGGCATCGAACAGCGGCAGGTTGCAGCAGATGCAGTGGTAGATGCCGTCGCGGCGCTCGCTGTTGTACTTGCCACTGAACGGGCGCTCGGTACCTTTCAGGCGGCACACCTGGTACTGCTCGGGGTCGAGCATCGACTGCCATTGTTCAAGTGTCTTGTCGATCTTTTGCATGTAGGGACCTCGGCAGGCTTAATTTCACCCCGCGCCGTCTTTTCCGTAACGCGGGTGGCACGTATATTAGTTGGCTTCGTGTGCCAGGCGTTCAGTCTGGCACCCGCGCCCTGCCCTTTCAAACCTTTCGACGGGGCGTTGCGCGTATTCTCAACCGGGACCCCATCATGCAGTTCAGCAAATCGAACAAGCTCGCCAATGTCTGCTACGACATTCGCGGCCCAGTGCTCAAGCACGCCAAACGCCTGGAGGAGGAAGGCCACCGCATCCTCAAGCTGAACATCGGCAACCCGGCGCCGTTTGGCTTCGAGGCGCCGGACGAAATCCTTCAGGATGTGATCCGCAACCTGCCCACCGCTCAGGGCTACAGCGACTCCAAGGGGTTGTTCAGCGCGCGCAAGGCGGTGATGCAGTACTGCCAGCAAAAAGAGATCGAAGGCGTCACCATCGAGGACATCTACCTGGGCAACGGTGTGTCCGAGCTGATCGTCATGTCGATGCAGGCACTGCTCAATAACGGCGACGAAGTGCTGATTCCGGCCCCGGACTACCCACTGTGGACCGCTGCGGTGAGCCTGGCTGGCGGCAAGCCGGTGCACTACCTGTGCGACGAGCAGGCCGACTGGTTCCCTGACCTTGAGGACATCAAGGCCAAGATCACGCCGAACACCAAGGCCCTGGTGATCATCAACCCGAACAACCCGACCGGCGCGGTTTACTCCAAAGAGCTGCTGCTGGGCATGCTGGAGCTGGCACGCCAGCACAACCTGGTGGTGTTCTCCGACGAGATCTACGACAAGATCCTCTACGACGAAGCCGTGCACATCAGCACCGCCTCGCTGGCGCCAGACCTGCTGTGCCTGACCTTCAACGGTCTGTCCAAGTCGTACCGGGTGGCGGGCTTCCGCTCAGGCTGGCTGATCATTTCCGGGCCCAAACACCACGCCCAGAGCTACATCGAAGGCATCGACATGCTGGCCAACATGCGCCTGTGCGCCAACGTGCCGGCCCAGCACGCCATCCAGACCGCCCTGGGCGGCTACCAGAGCATCAATGACCTGGTTCTGCCACAAGGCCGCCTGCTGGAGCAGCGCAACCGCACTTACGAGCTGCTCAATTCGATCCCCGGCGTGAGCTGCGTGAAGCCGATGGGCGCGCTGTATGCGTTCCCGAAGATCGACCCGAAAGTGTGCCCGATTCACAACGACGAGAAGTTCGTGCTCGACCTGCTGCTGTCAGAGAAGCTGCTGATCGTACAGGGCACGGCGTTCAACTGGCCGTGGCCGGACCACTTCCGAGTGGTGACCTTGCCGCGGGTAGATGACCTGGAGCAGGCAATCGGGCGGATCGGGAACTTCCTCAAGGGTTATTCGCAGTAAATTCCGGCGCGTTCGCGGGGCAAGCACGCTCCCACTGATGCAACCCCGCACCTGAGGGTTGTGGAATTCCGGTGGGAGCGGCGGTGCGGCGATCCGTCTTGCCCCGCGAATGGGCTGCAAAGCAGCCCCCCGCAATCCCATATGATGTCTCTTACATCCTGCAACGCTCTGCCTCACAGCCCCAGCCTTTTCCTCTGCCATACTCCGCCGTACACAGTTTGAAATAGTCGCCCGATTGAATCGGCACGGCTTGCCCCTTATATACCCCGCAGTAAGCAACACACTCATCCGTCAGGAGAACGTAACAACCATGATGCGCATTCTGTTGTTTGTAGCCACCAACCTCGCGGTGGTGCTGGTTGCAAGCATTACCCTGAGCCTGTTCGGTTTCAACGGGTTCATGGCCGCCAACGGGGTCGACCTCAACCTCAGCAGCCTGCTGGTGTTCTGCGCCGTGTTCGGTTTTGCCGGCTCCCTCGTCTCGCTGTTCATCTCCAAGTGGATGGCGAAGATGAGCACCGGTACCCAGATCATCTCCCAGCCGCGCACCCGCCACGAGCAGTGGCTGTTGCAAACGGTCGAAGAGCTGTCGCGCGAGGCCGGCATCAAGATGCCCGAGGTGGGTATCTTCCCCGCGTACGAGGCCAATGCCTTTGCCACCGGCTGGAACCGTAACGACGCCCTGGTGGCCGTATCTCAGGGCCTGCTCGAGCGCTTCTCGCCCGATGAGGTGCGTGCGGTGCTGGCCCACGAAATCGGCCACGTGGCCAACGGTGACATGGTCACCCTGGCACTGGTGCAGGGCGTGGTGAACACCTTCGTGATGTTCTTCGCCCGCATCATCGGCAACTTCGTCGACAAGGTCATCTTCAAGAACGAAGAAGGCCAGGGCATCGCCTACTACGTGGCGACCATCGTTGCCGAACTGATCCTGGGCATCCTGGCCAGCATGATCGTCATGTGGTTCTCGCGACGCCGCGAGTACCGCGCCGACGAAGCCGGTGCGCAACTGGCCGGCACGGCCGCGATGATCGGCGCCCTGCAGCGCCTGCGCGTGGAGCAAGGCCTGCCGGTGCACATGCCGGACACCATGAAGGCCTTTGGCATCAATGGCGGCCTCAAACACGGCCTGGCAGGCCTGCTGATGAGCCACCCGCCACTGGAAGACCGCATCGAGGCGCTGCGTCGCCGCGGTTGAGCCACCCGCTAAAAACAAAGGGCGACTTCGGTCGCCCTTTTTTACGCGGCTACCCCATCAGAGCTGTATGCGATACACCCGCTCAAGCAGGCTCGTCGCACCCGCCTGAACAAACTTTTCGCTCTGCTCGATAATTTCCACGGCTTCCAGCGCCTGCACCTCGCCACCCGCAAACCCCTGCCGAACCTCAGCGTCCGCCACTGAAAACGGCGGGCCGGGCAACAGCGCCTGGTCATAACCCAGCGTCACCAACAGCCCTTGGCTACCCGACGGCAACCCCTCAGCCAGTAACTGCATGTACCGCAAGCGCATCTCGGGCGGCAAGGCAATCAACGCCGCGCGGTCATAGAACCCCGCGCAATCGGCCAGGTCCTGCGCCTGCAAGGCAAAGAAATCGCCGCACCACACTTCTACCCCGCCACTGCGCCAAACCTCGAATTCGCCCCTGTGCAGCACCTCGGGCTCAAGCCTGTGCTCACGGAAAAAGCCCTCTACCGCCCGCCGCGACAGCTCCACGCCCAGCACGCGATGGCCCTGCCCTGCCAACCAGGCCAGGTCCAGGCTCTTACCGCACAACGGCACCAGCACTTGGCTGCCAGGCGCCAACGCCAGCGCTGGCCAGTGCGCCTGCAAGTAGGGATTGACCTGCGCTTGATGGAAGCCGATCTGGTTGTCGGCCCACCGCTTGTGCCAGAACGCTGGCTCCATGACTGCTCCTATACTGATCGAGCGCTTCGATAGAAAGCGCAGAAAACTTGGTTTGGATTTCGATCGGTAACTGATCGAAGATGACAGCATCTTAACCCTCAGGACCTCACCATGCTGCCCAGCCTTTTCATTTCCCATGGTTCCCCCATGCTGGCCCTGCACCCGGGCGCCAGCGGGCCGGCGTTGACCGGGCTGGCCAATGCCTTGGCGCAGCCCAAGGCAATCGTGGTGGTGTCGGCGCACTGGGAAAGCCGCGAGCTGGTGGTGACCGGCAGCAAGCAGCCCGAGACCTGGCACGACTTCCACGGCTTCCCCCCGGCGCTGTACGCCGTGCAGTACCCAGCACCCGGCGAGCCTGCACTGGCCGAACAGGTATGTGCGTTACTGGGCGCTGCTGGCCTGCCGGCACGTACCGATACGCACCGCCCCTTCGACCATGGCGCCTGGGTACCGCTGAGCTTGATGTACCCGAGCGCCAACATCCCAGTGATTCAGGTTTCGCTGCCCAGCCAACAGGGGCCTGCCTTGCAGTTACAGGTCGGCCAGGCGCTGGCCGAGTTGCGCCAGCAGGGCGTGCTGCTGATTGGGTCGGGCAGTATCACTCACAACCTCGGCGAGCTGGACTGGCATGCCGGGCCGGACGCGATCGAGCCTTGGGCGTTGGCGTTTCGGGATTGGGTAGTGCAGCGGTTGGCCGAGGATGACCGCGCGGCGTTGCTGGATTACCGACGCCAGGCGCCGTTTGCAGTGCGTAACCACCCTAGCGATGAGCATTTGTTGCCGCTGTTTTTTGCGCTGGGGGCTGGGGGCGGGTTCGGCGTGGTGCACCAGAGGTTCACCTTGGGCGCACTGGGAATGGATATCTATCGGTTCGACTGACGAGCCTCTTCGCGGGACAAGCCCGCTCCCACAGATTGGACTGCCCCCAAGAAGTTGGACAAAAAATCCAACCCTTGGGGGGACCGATGGGCAAATACACAGAGCAGTTCAAACTCACAGCCATCTCAGCCTACCTAGATGGTAGCGATGGCTTCCGAAAAGTAGCCCAGCGTTTCGGTATCGACGTCAGTCTGCTGCGCCGGTGGGTCTCCAGCTATCAGAGCAAGTCCAGCCTTAGTCCGCGCTCGCACGGGCAGCGCTATGACGACGACTTCAAGCGCCAAGTGCTGAGCCACATGCACGAGCATCGTCTCTCTCTTCGCCAAACCGCTGCGCATTTTGGCCTCGGCCAGTCCTCGCAGATAGGCAACTGGCAGCGGCAGTACTACAGTGGTAGCCCTGTAGCCCCTGTCATCCGCCAGAAAAAGCCGATTAAAGTGTTGAAGAAGATTAAACCAGCAAAGCCCACAGATACCGACGATTCGCAAAAGCCCAGAGACCAGCTGATGGCTGAGCTTGAGTATCTGCGCATGGAGAACGCTGTCCTAAAGGAGCTCAAGGCTCTGCGCGAGGAAAAGGAACGAATACCGGCGAAAAAGTCCTGATCGTTTCCAAACTCAAACGTAGATTCCCTTTGCCTGACCTGCTGCGGCTGATCGGACTGGCTCGCAGCACTTTTTACTACCAGGTACAGAGCCAACAGAAGCCGGATAAATACGCGGAGCTTAAAGAGAGAATTCGGCAGGTCTATCACAAAGAGAAGGGGCGTTACGGGTATCGGCGCGTTGCACTAGCAATCAGAAAAGAGGGGCCGCTAGTCAACAAGAAGGTCGTTGAGAAACTGATGACTGGGCTGGGTCTGAAGTCACTGGTGCGACCCAAGAAATATCGGTCGTACCGAGGTACTGTCGGCAAGATAGCGATGAATCTGCTGGAGCGTAATTTCGTCGCCCAGCGCCCCAACCAGAAATGGGTGAGTGACGTAACCGAGTTCAAGGTGGCGCAACAGAAGCTCTATCTTTCGCCTGTGATGGATTTGTATAACGGGGAAATCATCGCCTACGAGACGGCCAGTCGCCCACAGTACAGCCTGGTTGGGAACATGCTCGACAAGGCACTCAAGACCCTGGGGGAGAAGCCGAAACTCGTGCTCCACACCGATCAGGGGTGGCAGTACCAGCAGGCTCAGTATCGCCAGAAACTGCGCAGTTGTGGAGTGAAGCAGAGCATGTCTCGTAAAGGCAATTGCCTAGATAATGCAGCTATGGAAAGCTTCTTCGGCACGCTCAAGTCAGAATTTTTCTACCTCAAGCGGTTTGAGAATGTTGATGAATTGAAAGCGGGCTTGGATGAGTACATCCACTACTACAACCATGACCGCATCAAGCTGAGGCTCAATGGCCTGAGCCCTGTCGAGTACAGGACCCAGGCGGCAGCATAGAACTGTCCAACTTTTTGGGGGCAGTCCAGATGGATAGTGCTTTCAAGCCCAATGCCATACCTGTGGGAGCGGGCTTGCCCCGCGAAGCAGCCGGCACAGGCAAAAAAAATCCCCAGCGCATGCCGGGGATTTTTTTATTACGCCAGGATCAATCCTCGCGGTAGCGACGCAGCTTCAGCTGCTTGCCAGCCACACGGGTATCCTTGAGCTTGGTCAGCAAACGCTCCAGGCCGTCTTCCGGCAGCTCGACCAGGCTGAAGCTGTCGCGTACCTGGATACGGCCGATAGCGTCACGGGCCAGGCCGCCTTCGTTGAGGATCGCACCCAACAGGTTCTTGGCAGCGATGCCGTCACGGGCACCCAGGGCAGTACGGCAACGCACACGGCCTTCGGCCAGCGGCATTGGCGCGCGACGCTCACGGTCACCGCGGTCACCACGGTCACTGCGCTCGGCACGCTCACCGGTACGCTCACGCGGAGCACCAACGCCCGGTACCAGCGGCTGTTCACGCTCTACCGCAGCCAGGTCCAGCGCCTGACCATTGGTTGCTTTGCGCAGCAAGGCCGAAGCCAGGGCACGCGGGCTGCAACCCAGGTCGGCGGTCAGACGGTCGAGCAGGTCGCCATGAGTGGCTTCCGATTCGGCCACCAGCGGCGCCAGGCTCGAGGTCAGCTTCTTGATGCGTGCATCCAGAACGGCCTGGCCATTGGGCAGGCGAGCTTCGGCAACCTTCTGCCCGGTAACACGCTCGATCACCTGCAGCATGCGGCGCTCACGCGGGGTTACCAGCAGCAGCGCACGGCCTTCGCGACCGGCACGGCCAGTACGGCCGATACGGTGTACGTAGGACTCTGGGTCGTACGGCATGTCAACGTTGAACACGTGAGTGATGCGCGGTACGTCCAGGCCACGGGCAGCGACGTCGGTAGCGACGACGATGTCCAGGCGGCCATCCTTGAGCGAGTCGATGACGCGCTCACGCTGGTTCTGGGCGATGTCACCGTTCAGCGCAGCAGCCTTGTAGCCTTTGGCTTCCAGCGCGGCGGCCAGGTCCAGGGTGGCTTGCTTGGTACGCACGAAGGCGATCAGCGCGTCGAACTCTTCGACTTCCAGCAGACGCAGCACAGCCGGGATCTTCTGATCGGCATGCACCATCAGGTGAGCCTGGTCGATCGCGGTAACGGTCTGGGTCTTGCTCTGGATCTTGACGTGCTTGGGTTCACGCAGGTGACGCTCGGCGATCGAACGGATCGACGACGGCAGGGTTGCGGAAAATAGTACGGTCTGACGGCTGGCCGGGATGGCATCGAAGATCACTTCGAGGTCGTCCATGAAGCCCAGCTTGAGCATCTCGTCGGCTTCGTCCAGTACCAGGTACTGTACGGTCGACAGGACTTTTTCGTCACGACGCAGGTGGTCGCACAGACGGCCCGGGGTAGCAACGACGATTTGTGCGCCGTTACGGATGGCACGCAGCTGTGGGCCCATCGGGGCACCACCGTAAACAGCGACCACGTTAACGCCCGGCATCTGCTTGGCGTAGGTTTCGAAAGCGGTAGCAACTTGCAGCGCCAACTCACGGGTTGGCGCCAGGATCAGGGCTTGCGGTTCGCGCTTGCTCACGTCGATCTTGTTGAGGATCGGCAGGGCGAAGGCAGCGGTCTTGCCGGTGCCAGTCTGCGCCTGGCCGATCATGTCGTGACCGGCGAGGATGATCGGGATCGACTGATGCTGGATGGCGGACGGCTCTTCATAGCCGGTAGCCAGCACAGCAGCAACAATATTCGGATTGAGTTCGAGAGCGGCGAATCCGCCGGTTTCCTGGGTCATGGGTCTGCCTCTAGGTGCATCCGCAAAGACCCATGCTCCAAAGCTGCACATGCCTTGAAAGACCAGAAGGTCACCCAGGCAGCTTTGGCGGCGGGGATTTGCGAAAACGATTGAAAAAGAAAAACTTGGGAAGGTCCGCCTAGCGGACGAACAGCCGAAGCTGGACTCGGAGGATTTGCACCACCTGATTTTGAGGTCCGCTAAAAGACCGGCGCGTACTATACCCGAATTAACGGGTTACGTGAGGAAAATTTTCGGGGGCAAGGGCCAGTATCGCGCCATCAGCGAACCGCAGGCTGAATCGATTCCTGCCAACCCTACGCTACCGGCCTTCAGGTCGCCGGCCGGATCTCACGGATCAGGCTGGCCAGGCTATAGCCCAACTGCGGCGTCAGCGCCTCGGCCCGCGCCCGCAAACCGTCCAGGTCCAGCATCTGTTCCAAGTCCGCCGGTACCAGCAGGATCACATTACCCTCCTTCACCGGCAGCTCCCAGTAATGGCGGTGGTACAACCCGCGCAGCAGCGCCGCGCCCAGCGGCTTGCCGTCATCGCAGGCCCATTGGTTGATCACCAGCCAACCGCCTGGGTTGAGCTGCTTCTGGCAGTTTTCCAGGAAGGTCCAGGCCAGGTGCCCGACACCCGGGCCGTGGTCGGTATAGAGGTCGACGAAAACCAGGTCGGCCTTTTCGGCGCTGGGCAGCAGTTCGAGGGCATCTCCCACCCGCACGTAAAGGCGCGGGTCATCGTCCAGGCCCAGGTATTCCATGGCCAGGCGCGGCACGTCCGCGCGCAGCTCGATGGCCTCGATGTCCTCCAGCGGCAGGAACTTCATGCACGCCTGCGTCAGCGTACCCGCGCCAAGGCCCAGAAACAGCGCACTCTCTGGCTGCTCGTGGCACAGCGCACCGACCAGCATGGCGCGGGTGTAGTCATATTCCAGCCAGCTCGGGTCGGCGGTGAACACGCAGCTCTGCTCGATGGCATCGCCGAATTCGAGAAAACGGTAGTCGTCCACCTCGTACACGCTGATGACGCCAAAGGCATCTTCGACCCGTGCCAGTAGCCGCTCTTCCCGTTCCGCCGTCATGTTCGCCACTCGCCCGTGCAAAAACGCGCATTGTCCGCCAACACCCCCGATGCAACAAGCACGACGGCAACTGTTACCATGGCCAAAAGCCTATAACCGACAACATCGAGCCCGAGATGAACGCACCGTGGAGCCCTGACAGCTGGCGTGCCCTGCCGATCCAGCAGCAACCGACCTACCCCGACGCCGCGCACTTGCTCAAGGTCGAGCAGACCCTGGCCAGCTACCCGCCACTGGTGTTCGCAGGCGAGGCGCGCGAGCTGCGCCGGCAGTTCGCCGAGGTGACCGAAGGCCGCGCCTTCCTGCTGCAGGGCGGCGACTGCGCCGAGAGCTTTGCCGAGTTTTCGGCGGCGAAGATCCGCGACACCTTCAAGGTGCTGCTGCAGATGGCCATTGTCATGACCTTTGCTGCCGGCTGCCCGGTGGTCAAGGTCGGGCGCATGGCCGGGCAATTTGCCAAGCCACGCTCCTCGGGCGACGAAACCATTGGCAACGTCACCCTGCCCGCCTACCGTGGCGACATCGTCAACGGCATCGGTTTCGACGAGAAAAGCCGCATCCCCGACCCGGACCGCCTGCTGCAGGCCTACCACCAGGCCACCGCCAGCCTCAACCTGTTACGCGCCTTTGCCCAGGGCGGCTTTGCCGACCTGCACCAGGTGCACAAATGGAACCTGGACTTCATCGCCAACTCGGCGCTGGCCGACAAGTACCATCAGCTGGCCAACCGCATCGACGAGACCCTGGCCTTCATGCGGGCCTGCGGGCTGGACAGCGCGCCGCAACTGCGCGAGACCAGCTTCTTCACCGCCCACGAAGCGTTGCTGCTCAATTATGAGGAAGCGTTCGTGCGTCAGGACAGCCTGACCGGCGACTACTACGACTGCTCGGCGCACATGCTGTGGATAGGCGACCGCACGCGCCAGCTCGATGGCGCCCATGTGGAGTTCCTGCGTGGCGTGCATAACCCGATCGGGGTCAAGGTTGGCCCAAGCATGAACCCCGAGGAGTTGATCCGCCTGATCGACACCCTCAACCCAAGCAATGACCCTGGCCGCCTGAACCTGATCGTGCGCATGGGGGCCAACAAGGTTGGCGACCATCTGCCAGGGCTGATCCGCACCGTCGAGCGCGAAGGCCGCAAGGTGCTGTGGAGCTCCGACCCGATGCACGGCAACACCATCAAGGCCAGCAGCGGCTACAAGACTCGCGACTTTGCGCAGATTCTCGATGAGGTGAAGCAGTTCTTCCAGGTGCACCAGGCCGAAGGCAGCCATGCCGGCGGTATCCATATCGAAATGACCGGGCAGAACGTCACCGAGTGCATCGGTGGTGCCCGGCCGATTACCGAGGATGGCTTGTCGGACCGCTACCATACCCATTGCGACCCGCGGATGAACGCCGACCAGTCGCTGGAATTGGCGTTTCTGATTGCCGAAACCCTCAAGCAGGTTCGGCGCTGAGGTTCGGGCGCCGTCATTTACGCAGCGGATCATCCCAGAAATGCCGCTCGGCCTCTTGCTGGATATCCGCCCGGCTCAACCCCAGATCGTGCAATGTCGCATCGCTGAGCCGGGCCAGTTCCCGACGCTGACGGTACAGCTCGAGCCAGCGCGCCGGGCGCTGCAGCGCTGCATGCCACAGGTGGTTCAGTGAGACGACTGGTTGCTGAATGCTGCTGACATGACCTTTCATCGTGAAGCCCTCCGTGTTGATGGCTCCAGTCTCACGCCGGGCTTAAGATCAATCCAACGAATGTTTCTGATGCCATGCATCTCGGAGATTGATGCTATGTCCCAGTATCAAAGTCTCGATGCCGACGTGTTGCGCACTTTCGTCGCCATTGCCGAACAAGGCGGCTTCACGCGCGCCGGCGAGGTAGTCAACCGCACCCAGTCGGCGGTGAGCATGCAGATGAAACGCCTGGAGGAAGATATCCTGCAGCGCCAGCTGTTCGAGCGTGATGGCCGCCAGGTGCGCCTTACCGCCGAGGGGCAGGTACTGCTCGGCTACGCCAGGCGCATCCTCAAGCTGCACGGGGAAGTGTTCAATACCTTGCGCATGCCGCACATGGTCGGGGTAGTGCGCATCGGCACGCCGGACGACTACGCCATGCGCTTTCTGCCGACCATCCTGTCGAGTTTTGCCCAGGCCTACCCGCTGGTGCAGGTGGAGGTGCATTGCGACTCGTCGAAGCAGTTGATGCTGCGCCAAGACCTGGACCTGACCATCGTGACCCGCGAGCCGGGCAACGAAGTTGGCCAGTTGCTGCGCCAGGAGCGCCTGGTGTGGGCTGCGGCCGAAGGTTTTTGCCCACAGGAGCAACGGCCCATGCCGGTGGCGCTGTTCAATACCGACTGTTTTTGCCGCGCCTGGACCTGCAATGCGCTGGAGGCACAGGGCATCGACTACCGCATTGCCTATACTAGCCCTAGCCTGGCGGCGATCTTTGCCATCGTCACGGCGGGGCTGGCAGTAACGGCGCAGTTGCAGAGCCTGGTGGGCGGCAATATCCGGATTCTCGGCGAAAACGATGGGTTGCCGCAGTTACCGGTTGCCAATGTGATGTTGGTACGCAGTACGCAGAACCCTTCGCCGATCACCGATTGCATGGCCGACTACATCGTCGAAGGCTTCAAGTAGGAGCGGCCTTGCGTCGCGAAAGGGCCGCACCGCGGCCCCCAAAGCTCAAAGCTCAAACCCCAGCATCACCGCACACACCACCAGAAACACACAAAACATCGCCCGCAACACTTTCTCTGGCAAGGCATGCGCCAACCTCACGCCCCAGCTGATGCTGAGCAACCCACCCACCGCCAAGGGTATTCCCACCGCCCAATCGACACTCTGGTGCACGCCATACGTCAGCAGCGTCACCGCCGTACTGGGCGCCGCCAATGCCAGCGAGAGCCCTTGCGCCACCACCTGCGTGGTGCCGAACACACTGGTCAGTATCGGCGTCGCAACCACCGCGCCCCCCACCCCGAACAGCCCACCCATGGTTCCGGCAAAGCTGCCCAGCACCCCCAGCCATGGCCAGGCATAGCGCATTTCAGGGCTTGGCGGCGCAACCCTCAAGAACATCCGCGCCACGTTCCAGATGGCCAGCGCCACCAGAAAACCGACAAACCCCAGGCGCATGGCCTGGGCATCTATGCCCACCGCCCAGATCGAACCCAGCCAGGCGCACAGCAAACTGCACAACGCCAACGGCAGCGCATGGCGCAGTTCGATGCGATTGCGCTGGTGGTAGCGCCACAGCGCCAGCAACACATTCGGTACCACCATGACCAACGCAGTGCCCTGCGCCAGCTGTTGGTCCAGCCCGAACAACACGCCCAGCGCCGGGATGGCAATCAGCCCACCGCCGATGCCGAACAAACCGCCCATGGTGCCCAGGGCTGCGCCCAGCACGCTATACAACAACCACTCGATCATCAGGGCCTCTTGTGCCGTTCTTTAGCAATGGGCGCATGCTACCGAGTCGGGGCTGGTGGGGAAACGCACAGCAGCGCACAATGGCTGTGCGTTTTCTGCAAAGCCGAGCCGCCATGAGCCCTGACATCCTTACCGACCAACTCAGCCTATTCCTCGATGTGCTGGAAACCGGCAGTTTTTCCGCCGCCGCTCGGCGCCACCCGCTGACGCCCTCGGCCGTGGCCCGGCGCATCGACAACCTGGAAAACGCGGTGGGCAGCCGCCTGTTCACCCGCAGCACTCACGCGGTGCGTGCCACACCGGCAGGCAATGCCTTTGCCGAGCGCGCACGGCGTATCATCGAGGAACTGCGCCTGGCCCGCGCCGAAGCCGTGTCACTGAGCAGCGCCCCGGAAGGCTTGATCCGCATCGACGCCCCCGCCGCGTTCGGCCGCCGCCACCTGGCCCCGGCCATCGCCGACTTTCTGGTGGCGTACCCGGGGCTGGACGTGCACCTGCGCCTGATCGACAGCTTCGTCGACCTGCACGGCAGCCACCTGGGCGAGGTCGACCTGGTGTTGCGCGCGGGTCCCCTGGCCGACACCCGCCTGGTGGCCACGCCGCTGGCGTACATGGTGCGCATCGCCTGCGCCAGCCCAGCCTACTTGGCCAGCCGTGGCGTACCGGCGTGCCCCAGCGAACTGCCTGAACATGACGGCCTGGACTGGGACGGCCTGGCACCACCTTTCGCCTGGCGCTTCAACGTGGCGGGCCAGGCCCGACTGTATCGGCCAACACGCATGCGCATGGCCGCCAACAACGCCGAAACCCTGCTGTTTGGCGCCCTGGCCGGTTTAGGCGTCGCCCACCTGCCCACCTGGCTGATCAGCGAATACCTGCTGCGCGGCGAACTGATTGCGCTGTTCTGCGACGGCGGCCTGCCGGCAGCCGAGAGCAGCGGTATTTATGCGCTGCGCCTTGCACATGAAACGAACTCTCGCAGCCGTTTGCTGCTCGAATTTCTCAAGAGCCGTTTCAGCCCCATTCCACCCTGGGACCTGGCGCTGCGCAGTGAACTGCGCTGGCAGTGAACGCACTGATGATCAGCGTGCTAGATTTTCCCATTGATGATTCCAAGGACCTGCATGAACGCCGACACCCAAGCCTCCTGTGACGAGCTGCTGCTGGACAACCAGGTCTGCTTCGCCCTGCATTCAACCTCGTTGCTGATGACCAAGGTCTACAAACCGCTGCTGCAGGCGCTGGGCCTGACCTACCCGCAATACTTGGCGATGCTGGTGCTATGGGAGCGCGACGGCCTGACCGTGGGCGAGATCAGCCAGCACCTGCTCACCGACCCTGGCTCGCTGACCCCGCTGCTCAAGCGCCTGGAAAGCGAAGGCCTGCTCAAGCGCACCCGCAGCCGCGAGGACGAACGGGTGGTATTGGTGCAGTTGACCGACAAGGGCCGCGACCTGCAGCAACAGGCCAAACAGGTGCCACCGTGCATCCTCAAGGCCAGCGGGCGCAGCTTGCAGCGCCTGCAACAGCTGCAAGCCGACCTGCTGGACCTGCGCGAAAACCTGCAGAAAAACCTCTGAGCGCTATGCTGTGAGATGGCCATTCAGATGAGCGGTGAATATTTATCTTGCGCGCAAACTAATTGCGCGCTAATTTAAATCCCACACCCACCCAGCGCCACCTCACCCCAGGTCGCGCACAGCACGTTAGCGAGGCTCAAGATGCAAAAGGTCACTCCGCTGTACATCGCCGAAGCCACCTCCACCGGCGGGCGCGACGGCAAATCCCGCTCCAGCGACGGCAAGCTGGAGGTCAAGCTGAGCACCCCCAAGGAATTGGGCGGCGCGGGGGGGCAAGGCACCAACCCAGAGCAGCTGTTCGCTGCCGGCTACTCGGCCTGCTTCATCGGTGCCCTGAAGTTTGTTGCCGGGCAAGAGAAGAAAGCCCTGCCAGCAGATGCCTTGATCACTGCCAAGGTGGGCATTGGCCAGATTGAGGGTGGTTTCGGCCTGGACATCGACCTGCACATCAACCTGCCAGGCCTGGCCCAGGCCGATGCCGAAGGGCTGGTGGAGAAGGCGCACAAGGTCTGCCCTTACTCCAATGCCACCCGCGGCAATGTGGATGTAAGGCTGCATGTAACGGTCTGAACACAGGTATAAAAAAACCCGGCCGAGGCCGGGTTTTTTGCTGCATCTCAAGAACACTTACTTCTTGGCGCGGCCTTTGTACGAACCGCCTTCGCGGGTATCGATCTCGATCAGGTCGCCGATTTCGATGAAGTCAGCAACGCTGAGCTCAGTACCGTTCTTCAGCTTGGCAGGTTTCATGACCTTGCCCGAAGTGTCGCCGCGAGCGGAACCTTCGGTGTAGTCAACCTGGCGCACGATGGTGGTCGGCAGTTCTACCGACACCAGGCGGCCTTCGAAGAAGACGGCTTCGCAGATGTCGTCCATGCCTTCTTCGATGAACGGCAGAACGGCTTCGATATCTTCGGCGTTCAGCTCGTACATGGAGTAGTCGGTGGTGTCCATGAAGGTGTACGTGTCACCGCTGATGAACGACAGGGTCGCTTCTTTGCGATCCAGGATCACGTCGTCCAGCTTGTCGTCCGCACCGTATACGGTTTCGGTCTTGTAGCCGGTCAGCAGGTTCTTCAGCTTGGTCTTCATGATCGCGCTGTTACGGCCCGATTTGGTGAACTCAGCTTTTTGCACCAGCCACGGGTCGTTGTCGATCCGCAGTACGGTACCGGGTTTCAGTTCTTTACCAGTTTTCATTGCGAAGTATCCGAATCTGGATGGATTTATAAAAATCGAGGCCGCATATCATAGCCAATTTCGGTAAAACTGTACCAGCGCCATGGCAAGGTCTGGCCGAGTGGCCTGACGGGCCGCCCAATCACGGGCATGTTGCTGCAGTTCTGGCCAGTGTTGCTGGGCCGCTTGCCACGCCTGGCCGACGTCACGGTCCATGTTCCAGGCACGCCACAATGCCACCAGGGCGGCAGAGGCATCGGCTGACAGGCCGTGTCGATAATGCTCAAGGAACGCTTCGAGCTTTTCCCAATGGGCATTCTCGTCCTGCACGTAGATGTGCCACAGCATCGGGCGCCCGGCCCATTGCGCACGCACGAACGAGTCTTCGCCGCGTACGGCGTTGAAATCGCAGCTCCACAGCAACCGATCATAATCGTCCTGGCTGACGAACGGCAAAATCTGCACGGTCAGCGCCCCACGTACGCGCACATCGCCCACCTCCAGCCGGGCCTGGCCCAGCCAGCTGCCGACGTCAGCCAGAATGCGCCCTTGCGGCACCAGCAGGTGGGTCGGCTGGCTACCTGCCGCCAACGCATCCAGCCAATTGCCCAGCTGGGTGTTTTCATAGGCGAACAGCGAGATCAGCCGCGCCTGCACCTCGGGGTACACACCAAGCCGTTGCAAGAACGCCTGGCGGGCCTCGGCGGACTGTTCGAAGGCCTGGCGCCGCGCCAGCAGCGTGGCCTCGCGCAATAGGCCGCCGGTCTTCTCGGTAAAGCCGGGGAAGAAGAACACCTTGCGCAAGCCGTTGGCCTGGGGGGACGGCAAGCCGTGGCAGCCTTCCACCCAGTGCTCGGCGCTGAGGTATTCGAGGTTCAGCCACAGAGGCGGCTTCGCCCGGGCGCGCATGGCCTCGACATAGTGCGCCGGCAACTGGCAGGCGAAGGCGCCGATCACCACATCTGCGGGCTCAATCGGCACCCATTCGGCCGGCCACTGGCGCACATCGACGCCCTGCTGCCACTGCTGCAACGCTGCGGCATCGGCCCCGGGGCACATCGGCACGAAGGCATTCAGGTCGTCCACCCACAGGCGCACTGCGATTTCGTGCTCGTCCACCAGTTGCCGCGCCAGGCGCCAGGTCACGCCGATATCGCCATAATTGTCGACGACGGTGCAAAAGATGTCCCAGGTGGCCTTCATGTGCCCTCCCCCTCATGGTGCGGAAAACCGCGGATTCTGCGGATAAATTGTCGTCGACAAAAGCACCTGCGGGTAAAATTCGCCAGCAGCGTGCGACAATGCACGCCGCCCCACCCTGCCAGGAGGCCGCCATGCCCCGCCACCGCGAACTGAAGATCACCCTCAAGCCTTTGCAGCTGACCCTGTGCGTGGCCATTGGCCTGTGGCTGGGTGCCGTGGCCATCGCCGTGAGCCTGTGGCTGGCAGTGCAACTGTGGCCCGAGCAGGTGCAGCCGGTTGCCCAGGCCCTGGCCCCTGCCCTCGGCCAACCCGCCGCGCCCCCGGTGGATGCGCAGGGTGAGATGTTCGAGCGCTACAAGGGCATCCTGCAACAACAGGAACGGCAACAGGCCGCCGAGGCCGCCCAGGGTAACCCGCGCAACCTCAACAGCCCCAAGTGCCAGTTCTGGCTGCAACAGAACCGCACCGCACCTACCGATAAAAGCCAGGCCAATGTGCTGGAGTTCTGTTACTGAAGATGGACAAGCCCCTGCTTCTCACGCGCATCGTCGCGACCCTCGAACATGACGTGGACGTGCTGAGCCGCGCGGCGCAGACCGCGTACGAAGCCGCCACCGCCGAAGAGAACATCGCCGAGAACAAGTACGACACGCTAGGCCTGGAAGCCTCGTACCTCGCCACCGGCCAGGCGCGCCGCACGGCCGAGATCCGCCAGGCGCTGCAGATCTACCAGCAACTGCTGCTGCGCGACTACGACCCGCTGCGGGGTATACAGGTGAGCAATCTGGTGACCCTTGAGGATGAGGATGGCCAGCAGCGCCGGCTGTTTCTCGGACCCGAGGCGGCGGGGTTGAAGATTGGCGACGGGGACGAGCTGGTGACGGTGATTACACCACGCTCGCCGCTGGGGCAACAGCTGATGGGCAAGCGGGTCGATGATGAGGTGAGCCTGGGGGCACAGGTTCTGTTCATTAGTGAGGTCGTCTGAGCTGGCCTCTTCGCGGGGCAAGCCCGCTCCCACAAGATCATCTTCACTTAACCCAAGACTTGTGCGGTACCTGTGGGCGCGGGCTTGCCCCGCGAAAAGGCCGGGCTAGGCAACATTCATCTAAAGGCGCTGCAACGCATCGAATTGCCCCGCCAACCCCTGCTGCGCAAACTGCTCCACGACAAAATCGATGAACGCCCGCGTCTTCCTCGGCAACAGTTTGTGCTCGGCGTAATACAAGCTGATATGCCCATCGTCCACATACCAGTCCGGCAACACCCGCTGCAGTCGCCCTGCCTGCAGGTAAGGTACCGCAAACGGCAGACTGACCAATGCGATGCCCAAACCCTGCTGCGCAACCGCACAAGCCGCATCCGAATCACTCATGGTCATCGCCTGACGCAGCAGCAACGGCTGCTGCTCCTGCCAGCGGCTGGTCAGCGGCCAAGAGCGCACCCGTCCGGTCTGGGGTGAGCGAATCAGGATTCCGTCATGGCGCTGCAACGCCTGCGGGCCATCGATGGGTGGGCGCTGGTCCAGATAGCCAGGCGCCGCCACCAGCACCCGATGGGCGGGTGTCAACTTGCGCGCCACCACGCCCAATGGCAGCTCGAAACCACCCCCAATGGCCGCATCGAAACCCTGGCCGATCAAATCGACCTGGCGATTGTCGAAATGCCAGTCTGGGGTGATAGCAGGGTAACGACGCAAAAACTCCCCCAGCAGCGGCAACACATAGAGCCGCCCGAACACCGTGCCCATGCTCACCCGCAGCAACCCGGCCGGCTGGCCTTCGGCACTGGCCAGGTTGGCCACGGCATACTGGATGGTGCGAAAGCTGTCACTCACCTCCCCCAGAAAGCGCTGGCCCGCTTCGGTCAGGGTCAGCTTGCGGGTACTACGCTGGAACAGGCGCACGCCCAACCGGGCCTCCAGCTGGGCCACATGCTTGCCGACTGCGGCAGGCGTGAGGCTCAGACGGCGGGCAGCCTCGGCAAAACTGCCAACCTCGGCGCTACGGATAAAGCACTCGAGGGCGTTGAAAGACTCCATGGCCATGATTCACAACCAAAGGTTTACTCTGCTGATAGTGATTGCCATCTTATCAGCAGGTAATTAGCCACCGATACTGCGCCCATCCAAGGCATTCGGCCTTGCTTCCCAGCAGGAGATCAGCATGTCCAAACAACTCCCACTCGACGGTAAAGTTGCCCTGGTCCAAGGCGGTTCCCGTGGCATTGGCGCGGCCATCGTCCGCCGCCTGGCCCGCGAAGGCGCACGGGTTGCCTTCACCTACGTGAGCTCGGCCGGCCCGGCCGAACAGCTGGCCCAGGAAATCATCGGCAACGGCGGCCAGGCCCTGGCCCTGCGGGCCGACAGCGCCGACGCCGCAGCCGTGCAGTTGGCGGTGGATGACACCGCCAAGGCCTTCGGTGGGCTCGACATCCTGGTCAACAACGCCGGCGTGCTGACCGTGGCGCCGATTGCCGAGTTCGACCTGGCCGATTTCGACCGCATGCTGGCGGTGAACGTGCGCAGTGTGTTCGTCGCCAGCCAGGCAGCCGTGCGCTACATGGGCCAGGGTGGGCGCATCATCAATATTGGCAGCACCAACGCCGAGCGGATGCCGTTTGCCGGTGGTGCACCCTATGCCATGAGCAAGTCGGCACTGGTGGGGCTGACCCGGGGCATGGCCCGCGACCTTGGCCCGCAGGGCATTACCGTCAACAACGTGCAGCCCGGCCCGGTGGACACCGACATGAACCCGGCCAGCGGCGAGTTTGCCGAAAGCCTGATACCGCTGATGGCGATCGGGCGTTATGGGCAGGTGGATGAGATTGCCAGTTTTGTGGCTTACCTGGCGGGGCCGGAGGCGGGGTATATCACCGGGGCCAGTTTGACGGCCGATGGTGGCTTTGCGGCTTGATGTGGTGAAGGCGGCGGGGTGCAGGGCACTAAAACTCAACTGCCCTACCCCTACCGGCCCTAGAATAAAGCCCCCTGCCCTCGAGATCCCCATGAACACCCCAACCCTCAGTCGCGCCCTGATTCTGCTGATGGCCACCGCCACCGGCCTGGCCGTGGCCAGCAACTACTATGCCCAGCCGTTGCTGCACAGCATCGCCCAGCAATTCGGGCTGAGTACCGCCAGCGCCGGCAGCATCGTCATCGCCGCCCAGCTCAGCTACGGCGCCGGCCTGCTGTTGCTGGCACCGCTGGGCGACCTGTTCGAACAGCGCCGCCTGATCACTGTGATGACCGCCATCGCCACCCTCGGCCTGGTCATCAGCGCCTGCGCGCCGAACCTGCCGTGGTTGCTGCTGGGCACCGCGCTGACCGGCCTGTTCTCGGTGGTGGCGCAGATCCTGGTACCCATGGCCGCAACCCTGAGTGAGCCGCATCAGCGCGGGCGCGCGATCGGCACCCTGATGAGCGGCTTGTTGCTGGGTATCCTGCTGGCCCGCACGGCGGCCGGCTTCATGGCTGAACTGGGGGGCTGGCGCAGTATCTACGTACTGGCCGCCGTGCTGATGGCCATCACTGCCCTGGCCCTGTACCGCAGCTTGCCGCAGCATCACAACCCTGCCGGGCTGAAATACCCGGCGCTGATCGGCTCGATATTCCGCCTGTTCTACGAAGAACCGGTGCTGCGCCTGCGGGCGTTGCTCGGCCTGTTGGCGTTCAGCCTGTTCGCGCTGTTCTGGACACCGCTGGCATTTTTGCTGGCACAAGAGCCTTACTTTTACTCGGATGCGGTAATCGGCCTGTTCGGCCTGGCCGGCGCGGCGGGGGCACTGTCGGCCAACTGGGCCGGGCGCCTCGCTGACCGCGGCAAGGGCTCGCTGGGCACCACGGTGGGGTTGGTGGTACTGCTGCTGTCGTGGGTGCCGCTGGGCTTTGCCGAATACTCGCTGCCGGCCCTGCTGCTGGGGGTGCTGATGCTCGACCTGGCAGTGCAACTGGTGCACGTCAGCAACCAGAATGCGGTGATCGCGCTGCGGCCAGAGGCACGCACGCGGCTCAATGCCGGCTACATCACCTGTTACTTCATCGGCGGTGCGCTGGGGTCGCTGCTGGGCACGCAACTGTTCCAGCGCCAAGGCTGGATCGGCATCGTCGTTGCCGGGCTGGTGATCGGTACAGTGGCGCTGCTGGCCTGGGCGCTGGCCGAGCGCAAGCGCTTGAGCCGCGACACTGCAACGCACTACCCTCCGTCGCTTGGCCGTTGACTTGCCAGGGCAGGCAGCGCTCAGTAGGCGCTGGACAATGCCCTTCTGACAGGACGACCCAATGACAAGACTCACGGTGCAATCCGGCGATTTCTTGCAAGGTGAAGGCGAGTATCGCAACGGATCGCTCACACTCAAGACCCCGCGCAGCCCTTCGCCGGGCGAGCGGATCTCCCTCACGCGCATCAGCGACCTCAGGTTGGCCAGCCTGGAGTCCAGCCGCAGCCTGGGCACTGCCCTCGGCTGGGGTGTGGCGGGCGCCCTGGTGGCCGGCCCGGTGGGGTTGCTGGCCGGGCTCTGGCTGGGCGGCAAGGAGCAAGAAGCCACCTTCCTTGCCACCTTCAAGGATGGGCGCAAACTGTTGGCCGTCACCGATGGCAAGACCTGGTCGAAGATCGACGACAGTTGGCGCCAGCACAAGCGCCCGGCCAGCAACCACTGAATATCGCGAGGCCCTGATCGTTTCAGGGTGAAGGCGACTGTTAAGATGCCGCCTTTTTCACGGCCCGTACCGGCCTTCAGGAGCCCCGCATGCCCCCGCTTCGCCCCCGCCTGCCCCTGAGCTTGCTCAGCCTGGGCCTGGCCTTGCATTGCCCTCATGGTCTTGCCGAAGACAGCGTCATGCTGGAGCCACTGCGGGTTTCCGACCGCTATGGCGACGACGGCTACCAGGTACGCGAGGCGTCGGTAGCAGGCTTGCAGGCCGCGCCACTGCTCGACACCCCGGCCTCAGTCAGCGTGTTCAGCCAGCAACTGCTGGAGGACCGCCAGGTGCGCAAGCTCAGCGAAGTGCTGCAAAGCGATGCCTCGGTGGGTGAAAGCTATGCGCCCATCGGCTATTACGAAAACTTCAACGTACGCGGCTTCGCGCTCAATGCCGCCAGCAGCTACCGGATCAATGGCCAGACCCTCGCTGGCGAGCAGAACGTGGCCCTGGAAAACAAGCAGCAAGTGGAGCTGCTCAAGGGCTTGTCCGGCCTGCTGAGTGGCGTTTCGGAGCCTGGCGGGCTGATCAACTACGTGACCAAACGCGCCGAAGACGTGCGTAGCGTGACGGTGTCGACCAACGAACAGGGCGAGCGCTACCTGGCCACCGACCTGGGCGGCTGGTTCGGCAGTGAGCGGCAGTTCGGCCTGCGCGCCAACCTGGCCCATGAGGACATCCGCAGCTATGTCGACCATGCCGACGGCAAGCGCGACTTCGCCTCGCTGGCCTTTGACTGGCAGATCAACCCGGATGCTACCTTGCAGCTGGACGCCGAGTACCAGCACCGCGAGCAGCGCTCGGTTCCCGGTTACCAGTTGCTCGGCGGCACGCAGGTGCCCCACGGTATCGACCCGGATGATCGCCTGGCCTACCAACAGTGGGCCAAGCCGGTGCAGAACGATTCGCTGAACCTGGGTGGGCGCTTCGAATACCGCTTCAGCGAGACATGGACCGGGACGTTGAGTGCATCGCGCAGCAAGGTGGTGATCGACGATTACAGCGCGTTTGCGTGGGGCTCGAGCGAGGGCGCGTTCTTCGCCAGCAATGGCGACTACGACATCTATGACTACCGCAGCCCGGATGACACGCGCCGCACCGATGAGGCACAAGCCACGCTCAATGGCCGCTTCGATGCCTTGGGCGTGGGGCACGACCTGACAGTCGGTGGCAGCGCCCAACGCCGTACCGTGGATCAACGGCCCTATTACAACGAGTGGCTGGGCACCGGCAACATCTACACCGGCGCGCCAGCCCTCGCCCCCTCCGACAAGCCGATCGGCTCAAGCGAGCGACGCCTGGACAGCCGCCAGTACGGTCTGTTCGTCAATGATCGCATCAGCTTCAACGAGCAGTGGCAGACCGTGATCGGCGCTCGCGAAGTGCGCCTGGACGAAAAAACCTGGGACGAAACCGGTGTTGCCGGGCGCCATACCCGTCAGTACCAATTGCTGCCCAATGCCGCGCTGATCTACAAGCCGAGCCCGGACACCACGCTGTACGCAAGCTACTCAAAAGGCTTGTCGGCCGGTGGCACCGCCCCCTGGTTTGCCAGCAACGCTGCCGAAATCCTCGCCCCGACCTTGTCTCGCCAACTGGAGCTGGGCATCAAGCGTGACTGGCAGGGCTTAAGTTTCACTGCCGCGCTGTTCCAGATCCGCCAGGCGTACCAATACGCACGCCCGGATGGCGAGGGTAACTTCACCTACGTCCAGCAAGGCCAACAGAAGAACACCGGCCTGGAGCTGGGTGCCAGCGGCTGGGTGACCTCGAACCTGCAGGTTCAGGCCAGCGCCGCCGCCATCCGCGCGCGGGTAAAAAACAGCGGGACCGATGCTTACGAAGGCCACCAGGCCATCAACGTGCCCAAGCTGCGTGCGGCCCTGCAGGCCGAATACAGCCTGCCGGTACCGGGCCTGGCGTTACTCGGAGGTGCGCGCTACAGCGCCAGCAAATATGCCAGCCAGGCGGGCAATGTCGAGGTGGGAGGTTATACCGTCTTTGATGTGGGTAGCCGTTACCGCACGCGCATCGGGGGGTATGACACGGTGCTGCGGTTGACCGTGGATAACGTGTTCGATAAACGCTACTGGCGCGATGTGGGGGATTACCTGGGGGACAACTACCTGTTCCAGGGCGCGCCGCGCACGGCACGCTTGTCGGCATCCGTGAGCTACTGATCAACCGCCTGTGGGGGCGGGGTTACTCGCCCCCACAGGATGGCAAGGGGCCACGCAGCAGCGCCATTAGTGCTGTGAAAACAAAAAGCCCCCGCGCTTTTCAGCGCGGGGGCTTTTTGTAGAATGTGGCGGTGAAGAAGGGATTTGAACCCTTGATACGATTTCTCGTATACACACTTTCCAGGCGTGCTCCTTCGACCACTCGGACACTTCACCGTTTCTCTTCAAGCCTTTCAGCCTGTCGAGGCGCGCTAATTTAGTGGAAGAGCTTTTCTTTGGCAAGCATTTTTTTCAGAAATTTCATGCGTTTATGCAAATTCACTGAAAACCCGAGGTCGCCAGGGCAATGCTGCCATTCTCGCCTGCGCTTTTACCGCCTGCACAGGCCCTGCCCCGGCGCGCCAAGGCATGCCGGGCAAACGCTGACCGGCCAGTCAGCCTTGCTGCTTTACCTGGCAGGCAGTGCTGGGTAACGTCGCAAGCACGCCACCCAAAGGACTCTGCCATGAGCGAGCTGATTACCTACCACGCCGAAGACGGCATCGCCACCCTGACCCTGAACAACGGCAAGGTCAACGCCATCTCGCCGGATGTCATCATCGCCTTCAACACCGCCCTCGACCGCGCTGAGCAGGAACGTGCCGTGGTCATCATCACCGGGCAGCCGGGCATACTCTCTGGCGGCTACGACCTCAAGGTCATGACCGCCGGCCCCAAAGAAGCGATCAGCCTGGTCACCGCCGGCTCCACCCTCGCCCGCCGCCTGTTGTCGCACCCGTTCCCGGTGATCGTCGCCTGCCCTGGCAATGCCGTGGCCAAAGGTGCCTTCCTGCTGCTGTCGGCCGACTACCGCATCGGCGTCGAAGGGCCGTACAAGGTGTGCCTGAACGAAGTGCAGATCGGCATGACCATGCACCATGCCGGCATCGAGCTGGCCCGTGACCGCCTGCGCCGCTCGGCCTTCCACCGCTCGGTGATCAATGCCGAGATCTTCGACCCGCAAGGGGCGCTGGACGCCGGCTTCCTCGACAAGGTGGTGCCGGCCGAGCAACTGCACGAAGCAGCGCTGGCCGCTGCCCGTGAATTGAAGAAGCTGAACATGCTCGCGCACAAGAACACCAAGCTCAAGGTGCGCAAGGGCCTGCTCGATGCCCTGGATAAAGCCATCGAGCTGGACCAGAACCCGATGGGTTAAGCCAAAGACCCACCCCGACATTTGCCTCTTCCAGTGTACAGTCGTACACTGGAATTCGACTGTCTGGTGTGAGTCTCGTCATGCTTTATTCGTTGCGCATGCTCCTGTTAGGCCTGCATTTTCTGCTGGTGGGCGGCATAGGCCTGGTGATCGGCCTGTGCCGCCCCTTCAACCCCGACAACAGCCGGCTCTTCGCCCGGCTCTATAGCGTGCCGGCCACCTGGCTGATGCGTATCCGGCTAAAGGCCGAAGTCGGCCCGCTGTTCGATCACCCTCCCGGGTGCGTCATCGTCGCCAACCACCAGTCCAATTTCGACCTGTTCGTCATTGGCCAGGTGGTGCCGAAGCGCACCGTGGCCATCGGCAAGAAGAGCCTGGGCTGGATCCCGTTGTTCGGCCAGCTGTTCTGGCTGGGCGGCAACGTATTGGTCGACCGCAAGAACCCCTACCAGGCGCGCAAGGCACTGCAAAAGACCACGCATGTTCTGCATAACGACACCTCGATCTGGATCTTCCCGGAGGGCACCCGCAACCCGGACGAGCACCTGCTGGCCTTCAAGAAAGGCGCCTTCCACATGGCCATCGAAGCCGGCGTGCCGATCGTGCCAGTGTGCGTCAGCCGTTATGCCCGGCGCCTGAGCCTGAACAGCTGGCGGCGGCGAACGGTGATCGTGCGCTCGCTGCCACCGATTGCCACGGCAGGCTTGAGCCAGCGGGACATCCCCGCACTGATCGAGCAGTGCCGCAGCCAGATGCAGCAGTGCATCGACCGCATGGAAGCTGAACTGGCGAGCCACTAGGTTGCCCTCAAGCGCCTTACAGCCCAAGCTGTAAACCGTGTTCAACCGAATAAGTGGACAACCATGGGTCGAGTCGTGGCATCGGCGGTGTACAGCGCCGGCAGAAAAGTCACCAATATCAGCATCGACGAAGGCAGCGAATGGGCGTGCAAGCCTGGCCACTTCGTCTGGATCGGCCTGGAGGAGCCCAACGCCGAGGAGCTGGCCACCCTGCAGCGCCAGTTCAACCTGCACGAGCTGGCCATCGAAGATGCCCTGGAAAAACACAGCCGGCCCAAGCTTGAAACTTTTGGCGACGCGCTGTTCATCGTCACCTATTCGCCGGTGCGTCATGAGGGCAAGCTGGAGTTCATCGAAACCCACATCTTCGCCGGCAATGGCTACATCATCACCTGTCGCAACGGCCACTCCAAATCCTATGCCCTGGTGCGCCAACGCTGCGAGGCGCGGCCTTTGCTGCTGGAACACGGCGAGGACTTCGTGCTGTACGCGCTATTGGATTTTGTGACCGAGAACTACCAACCGGTCAGCGAAGCCATTCATGGCGAGATCGAGGAGCTGGAGCAGAGCGTGCTCGGTGGCTCGCTGCAGGAAGATGACATCCGTCGCCTGCACAGCCTGCGCCGCGATATTCTGCGCTTACGCCGCTACGTGGCGCCGATGGTGGAGGTGAGCGAGGAACTGCAGCGTTTGAGCTTCCCGTTCATCGACAAGAACATGCGCCCTTACTTTCGCGACGTGCAAATTCACGTTACGCGGCAGATGGAGGACCTGGCTGGCATTCGCGATATCGCCAGCCAGACCATCGAGATCGGCATGTTGCTGGAGTCGTCGCGCCAGAGCATCGTGCAGCGCAAGTTCGCGGCCTGGGCAGCGATACTGGCCTTCCCTACGGCGATTGCCGGGATCTATGGGATGAACTTTCAGAACATGCCCGAACTGGGGTGGCAGTACGGGTATTTTGGCGTGCTGGGGGTGATTGGGCTGGGGTGCACGGGGTTGTATGCCAGCTTCAAGAAATCGGGTTGGTTGTGAGATTGCCGGGGCCGCTTGGCGACCCCAAACCCTCACGCCAGATTACCCTTGTTCACCGGCTGCTCAATAAACCGCAACATCCACTCCCCCACCAGGTCGCCCTGATGCTCGGTGGCCAGGCTGGCCACGGCCTTGTGGTAAACCTCATCGCCCAGATACGCCTGGCGCGCATCCAGTAACGCTTTGGAGTAGTCGTGCACGAACTCCGGATGCCCCTGGAAGCACAGCACCTGGTCACCAATGTGGTAGGCGGCGTTTGGGCAGAAGTCGCTGGAGGCAATTACGGTAGCGCCTTGCGGCAACTCGGTCACCTGGTCCTGGTGGCTGATCAGCAAGGTCAGCTCGGACATCTGCGGGTCCATCCACGGCGCATGTGCCGCCAGTGAGTAACGGTGGATACCCACCCCCCAGCCCTGCTCCGCCCGTTCAGCCTTGCCACCCAGGGTCAGGGCCAGCAGTTGATGGCCGAAACAGACGCCCAGCAGCTTCTCGCCGCGTGCGTAAAGCTTCAACAGGTAGGCCTTGAGTTGCTGGATCCACGGATCGGAACCGAACGAATCGGCCTTGCTGCCAGTCACCAGATAGGCATCGAACACTTCATCGTCGGCGGGGTAGTCGCCGTTCATCACGTTGTACACACGAAACTCGGCGGCGATCGACTGACGCGAGAACAGCTGCTCGAACATCCTGCCATAGCCGTGGTACTGCGCCGTCAACTCCGGTCGCAGGACATCGGTTTCCAGGATGCAGATGCGTAACGACATAGGGATAGTCCTGAACGACATGGGTGGGAATCTGCTGTAGAGACTGCCGCGAAAGGCACGTACAAGCAAGTAGGCCGCACTGACGAACGGTCATATTTTGCCGGCGTATCGTTGGCGCCAACGCAGCGGTCTAGTGAGAGCATGCCAGCCAGCTGGCAATTGGCCTCATAACGCAATGAAATTAACTGACCTTACAATTAGAACAAAGGGTTCTCAAACATGGATGCCACACACCCTACTGTTGGTTGTATATGCACGTTCAAGAGGCAAGCAGACCAGGCGACAACAGTCGCCACTGCGATCGACCCGAGACGCGACAAGGAAGCCAACGGGTATTCAGGAATAACAACAAGAAGGCGGTCCGCCATGTTCAGACAATCAAAAATACGCCAAGCGGGGCTCATTGTCTTTGCCACGACTTTACTGCTGATCCTGCCGAACCTGACACGTTTGTTCGGCTGACGGCGGCTGTGGCGCCAACAGGCAACGCACAGGTAACCTGCCGGCCTTGATGGTCGGAGATTAACCATGCGCCAATGCCTTGCCCTACTCGCCTTGCTACTGAGCCTGCCACTGTCGGCGGCGCAGCTGCACCTGGAGGCGGGTGCACACTCGCGCCAGTGGAGCAGCGCTGAACTGCTTGGCCACCCGCAGGCCCAGGACATCCGCATCGAGCAGGACGTTTCCTATAAGCGCCCCATGCACTATCGGGCCGTACCCCTGGCTGCGTTGCTGCAGGGGGTAGGCGCCAGCGCCCACCTGCAAGCCGTGGCCCTGGATGGTTTTGCTGCCGAAATGCCCGCCGCCCCACTGCTGCAGGAAGGGCCGGCACGTGCCTGGCTGGCGATCGAAGACCCCGCCAAACCGTGGCCAGGGCTGGGCAAAGGCAAACCGAGTGCCGGGCCGTTCTATCTGGTATGGACGGCACCGCAAGCCAGTGGCATACGCCCGGAACAATGGCCGTTTCAGATCGCCACCATCCGCCGCCTGGCCTCGGTCGAACAGCGTTTCCCCGCGCTATTGCCAGACCCGAAGCTGCCGGCCGAGCACCCGGTGCGCCAGGGCTTTGCGCTGTTCCAGCAGAACTGCCTGGCCTGCCACCGCCTCAATGGTGCAGGTGACGCCCAGCTGGGGCCGGACCTGAACCTGCCGCACAACCCTACCGAGTACTTCCAACCGGCGTTTCTGCGCCAGCTGATACGTGACCCACAGAGCCTGCGGCGCTGGCCACAGGCGAAGATGCCGGGGTTTACAGAGGGTGTGCTGAGCGACCAGGAGCTGGATGCGCTATTGGCTTATCTGGGGCATATGGCTGGGCGCAAGCGCTGAGATGCTGGGGCTGCTTGGCAGCCCCCGGTCCATGAGTGTCAGGCGCACAACCGCTCGTGCTTGACACCCCACCCTTCGACTTCGCCGCCGTAGGGTGACACGAGCTGCTCGAACGTATCTTCGAAGTCGCCAATCCCTCCATAAGTGGCATACATGACCTTGCTCAGTTCAAGGTACCAGGCGCCGTCTTTCATTTCGCGCACCTGGGCGTTGAGGGACTCGCCACGAAATTGCCCGGCTGCACGACGTGCGCCGGCTTCGTCTGGGAATACTGCGTAGAACTCGATGGGATGGATACGGGTGAAATCGAAACCGCCAGCTTTCATCTGGCGCAGGACATTGCTGCTGATATCGTCGTTCTGGCTGCTCATGAATCGTCCTCCTGCAAAGCAATGGATAGACTTTCCGGGCACTACGTACCTGCCGGCGGTGCCGGGCAGATCGAGTTGTATAGAGCTGATGCAAGACGCGAATTGAAAGGTGCCGGCCCGCAGAAAAGGCTGGCACCTGGCTCCAGCGTAGTGCCTGGGCAGGCACCACGTCAACGCACGGATCAGGGCGCTTCGTGAATATCGGTGATGGTCACGCCAGTTTGCTCCTTGAGCCAGCGTGCCGTGGGGGATACTGTGCGGTCCTGGAAGTCGTTGAGGTCCAGCTCATCCATGACCGGAAACAGCTGCGAGCGAATAGCACGGGCCGCGTCTTCTTCGCTGGGGCACTGCTCGGCCCGCAGCTTCAATGACGTCGGTTCGCCTTTCTGGTCGGCAAAGATGACTTCCCACTCTTTCATTGGACGAGCCCTCTCAATCAAACAACGCCGGGTGTGTGACGTCTGTATAGCTTGACCTTGGGCGGGGGCAATTGTTCAGTTGGCAGGACTCTGTGGTGGCGTTCGGGCCGCTTCCACACTTGCCGACGAGGGGCCGCACGGCGGCCCCTGTTGCAGCGTTACTTCGGTGTGCCGTGCACGACACCTGCGGTGTTGTCCAACAGGCTCTTGGTCGCGGTCTGGATGTACGCTTCAAGCTTTTTCAGCATTTCCGGCTGGTCCGGGCTTTCGATCAGCTCGGCCTTGAACTCGCTGCCCAGTTGGTAGCGGTACATGCGCGGGCTCATGTCCTTGGACTCGATGAGGATGCGGTCACCCTGCACCAGGCCAACGATCTGCTCGCTGCCCGACGGCTTGATCATGCCAACGCCCTGGTCGCCCTCAGGCAGGTTGAGCAGGTCGCGGCCCCAGCACTGATGGCGGGTCTGGCCACCCAGGCGGCCCATGATGGTCGGTACGATGTCGACCTGGGTACCGACGGTGTGGTCGACCGCACCGAACTTCTCCTGGATGCCCGGGGCAATCAGCAGCAGCGGCACGTTGAAGCGGCCTAGGTCCAGTTCGGTGACCTGCTGGTGGTTGCCGAAGCCGTGGTCACCGACGATGACGAACAGCGTCTCCTTGAAGTACGGCTGTTTGCGCGCCTTCTCGAAGAACTGGCCCAGGGCCCAGTCGGAGTAACGCATGGCGGTCAGGTGCTCGTCCAGGCGGCCCTGGCCGGTGACCGGCTCTACCGGCAGGTCCTTGGGCAGCGCGTACGGGGTGTGGTTGGACAGGGTCTGCAGCAGCGCATAGATCGGCTTCTTGCCGTCGTGCTTGGCCAGTTCCTCGGCGCCACGGTCGAACATGTCCTGGTCGGACACACCCCAGGTCGGGTCGGAGAACACCGGGTTGACGAAGTCGTTACGGCCAATGAAGGTGGTCATGCCCTGGTTGCCGAAGAAACCGGACTGGTTGTCCCAGGCGAAGTCACCGTTGTAGACGTACACATCGTCGTAGTCGCGGGCGCTGAGCAGTGCCGGCAGGCCAGACAGCTTGTGGCCGCCTTCCGGGGTCTGCATCAGGTATTCGAAGCCTGGCAGGTTGGGGAAGCAAGCCATGGTGGCGAACATGCCCTGGTGAGTATGGGTGCCGTTGGAGAAGAAGCGGTCGAACAACAACCCTTCTTTGGCCAGCTTGTCAAAGTACGGGGTGATGTTGTTGGGGCTGCCCAGGGCGCCTACCGAGTGGCCGGCGAAGCTCTCCATGAGGATCACCACGACGTTTTTGATCGGCAGGGTGCGCTCGGCTGGCGGTACGAAGTCACGGCGGATCGCAGCCTCGTCGGCGTCGACCAGGGTATCGTGGGCGGTCAGCAGTTGCTCGCGCACGGTCTGCGTGGCCAGCGGCTGGTCCAGCACAGGCTTCCAGATATTGGCGCGGTCTTCGCCGAAGCGGCTCTTGGCTGCGTCAATCAGGGTCAGGGTGCCGTTCAGGCCAAGCTGGTTGACGAAGTTGGAGTCGGTGGTAAAGGCATCACCCCAACGCATCGGCGGGCCCTGGCGCAGGGTGCCACGGGCAGCAACCACGGCCACCAGCAGGATCACCATGAACACCGCCAGCCGGTTGTACCACTTTGCTGCAGGGCGCTGCAGGGTAGCGCCGGCCGACTGGCTGCCACGGGTCATGCGGTCGACGCCCTTGAACAGCAGGCTCAGCAGCCAGGTACCAACGACCCAGGCCAGCAGGTAGCGGACCACCGGGAAGCCGTACCAGAGCATGCTCATGACGGTCTTGGGGTCTTCCTTGATGTACTGGAACACCAGCCCGTTGAGGCGCTGGTGGAACTCGCGGTAGAAGTCCAGCTCCATCAGGCCGAGGAACATCACCACGCTCGAGGCGATGGTCAGCCACAGCCGGAACACGCCACGGCGGGCCATGGCCCAGGGGCTGAGAATGGCCAGCAGCAGCGGAATGCTGATGTACACCACCACCCGCAGGTCGAAGCGCAACCCGTTGAGGAAGCCTTCGGCGACGGTCGCATAGGGCGTATCGCCGATCATGTCGCTGTTGTAAACCAACAGCGCCAGGCGCACGAGGCTGAGCATCAGCATGATGACCAGGGCGCTGAGCAGCGTGTAGGCCAGGTGGGATTTCAGGGTCGGCGCGAACGACGCTCGCGCGCCCTGTCTCAAGGCATCCGTGTTAGCCATGAATGGGAAGGTCCTAGGATTGCGGGTTTGCGGAGATGGCGCTGGCTTATACCAACGCAGCATTGTGCGGGTGCGGATTCTGTTTAAACCAATGTGAAAATTTTGTCACGGCCGCATTTCTGCTTATTTCACGACCGTTGCCTGTGTGTGTGTGTGTGTGCGTGTGTAGGAGCGGCCTTGCGTCGCGAACGGGTCGCGCAGCGGCCCCGGGTTCTGTGGCGCAGCAAAAATCGCCGGGGCCGCTGCGCAGCCCGTTCGCGACGCAAGGCCGCTCCTACACACAGGGCGTCAGATGCGTATATTGCCCCTGGGCCCGGCAATCGCCCAGATCACCAGCCCGATCACCGGCAGCAGCGCGATCAGCAAAATCCACAGCACCTTGACCCCCACTTCGCTGCCGCTCTTGATCACATTGAGGATCGCCCAGATATCCAGCGCCAGAATGATCAGCCCAACCAGGCCATTGAATGTGGACCCCATGCCCGTTACTCCCCTGCAAAGACGTTGCAGCACAGCATAGCCAGCTATCACGTCGATAGAAGGGAATCCTTGGCCGATTGCGCGGGTCCTTGCTTAGACTGCCTGTATTCACTGATTCGAGGTTCGCATGCCACCCGCCCATACCGAAACGGCCACTTCCCCTTCGTTGCTGAGCGCCTGGCGACAACAGGTGGTGAACACCCCCTGGCTCAGCGCCGGCCTGGGCTTGAGCCTGCTAGCGGTCGTCGTGCTGCTGGCGGCGAGCCTGTGGAACGCGGTCAGCGGTGACCATGCCGACAACCTGCACCTGGCGTTGCTGGGCGGCCTGTCCGGTTTTGCTGCCACCGCCCTGGGGGCAGTCCTGGCCGTGGTGCTGCGCGATGTCAGCGCGCGCACCCAGGATGTGATGCTCGGTTTTGCTGCGGGCATGATGCTGGCAGCCAGTTCATTCTCGCTGATTCTGCCGGGCCTGGACGCCGCCCGCGAGATCACCGGCAACGGCCCGGCGGCGGCCTTCACCGTGGTGCTGGGCATGGGCCTGGGCGTGCTGCTGATGCTGGGCCTGGACCGTTTCACCCCGCACGAACATGAAAGCACTGGCCGATGCGGCCCAGAGGCAGAACGCATCAACCGGGTGTGGCTGTTCGTGCTGGCAATTACCTTGCACAACCTGCCCGAGGGCATGGCAATTGGTGTGAGCTTCGCCAATGGCGACATGAACATCGGCCTGCCGCTGACCAGCGCAATCGCCATCCAGGACATCCCTGAAGGCCTGGCCGTGGCCTTGGCCCTGCGGGCCACGGGGCTGTCGAACATGAAGGCGGCGCTGGTGGCGATCGGTTCGGGCTTGATGGAGCCGCTGGGCGCAGTCATCGGCCTGGGCATTTCCACCGGCTTCGCCTTGGCCTACCCGATTAGCATGGGGTTGGCGGCGGGGGCGATGATCTTCGTGGTGTCCCACGAGGTGATTCCAGAAACCCACCGCAACGGCCACCAGACGGCGGCGACCCTGGGGTTGATGGGCGGGTTCGGGGTGATGATGTTCCTGGATACCGCGCTGGGCTGAAGCGCTCGGTTGTCTGTGCCGGCCTCTTCGCGGGACAAGCCCGCTCCCACAAGTCTGAAGGTGCACTAAACCTGTGGGAGCGGGCTTGTCCCGCGAAGAGGCCGGTACAGCAAGCGATCAGGTCAAACGTGAACCGCGACCTTCAAAGCCTCCAAAGCCGGCTCGACCTTGATCCCGACTTCGGCCCCCAGCTCCTGCACCCGTGCCAAGTCGTGCTGGCCCACCATCACCATCTGCAACTCATCATCCAGCAACTGGCTGAAATTGAGCAGCACATAACCACCAGCCTCCTTGTTCAAGGCCCCCATCTGCACCTGGATACGATTGAGTGCGGTCAGCGGCTCGGTGCGCGCCAGCTGCTTGGCTTTGAGGGTGAATGGCACGCTCTTGTCGAACGAATCGGTGATGTTCTGGAACAGCTCTTGGTAGCTGTCTGCTTGGAACAACACGGTGTCCGGCAGGCTGCCGAGCACGACCCACTCACCCAAGGCAATGGGGAAGCTGTCGTCGTAGTTGATGTCCGGATTGGCCGCCAGGAAGGCGGCTGGGTCGGCGTAGGCCTGTGCGGCCTCGTCGGCGATGCGCTCGATGTCTTCCTCGCGCATGCAGCCGGCGCCAATGAGGGTGATGAGTTCGAGCAACTGGTTTTTCATGTAGGGGGCCTGCGGCGGGTGAAAAGTCGCCAAGGATAGCCGCAAACGCCCCCTCAGGGTTAGCCGGCCAGCGCTTGCAAGCGCGCTACCGCATCGACTGCGCCCATGGTTTGCGCGGCCATCAGCGCGGTGGCGCCACGGGCATCCTGGCGCGCCGGGTCGGCACCTTGGGCCAGCAAGTAGTCGATGATCTCGCGGCGGTTGAACATGGCCGCCAGCATCAACGCGGTGCGCCCGTCCTGGGCGGCGGCATCCACCGGCACGCCGTGCTCCAGCAGCAGACGGATCATCGCCAGGTCGCCTTTGAACGCAGCGCCGGCAATCGGCAGTTGCCCATTGTCATTGGCAAGCAGCGGGTCGGCGCTGTGTTCCAGCAGCACGCGAACCGCGTCGAGGTGGCCGTGATAGCTGGCCAACATCAGCAGGGTGTCACCCTTGTGATTGCGCAGGTTGGCCGGCAGACCGCTGGCAAGCAAGCGCCCGAGCATGTCGGCATCGCCTTGGCGGGCACGCTCGAAGACCTGCTCGGCAAAGGCCGCTGTTTCGTCATCGGTCATGGCGGCGGGCGCGGGTTGGGTGGACATGTTGAACCTCCTGGCAGAAATGATTGCCTAATTTTTTGTCAGGCAAGCCCGGCGGGTCAAAGGTTCAGATTCTATCGAGCCGATAGTTAACTCAGGGCTCGTGCAAAATGCACTGTGCAAAATGCACGACCATGCAGGTTGCACGAGACAGCCCTGGCGAAATAAGCTCAAGACATTGATTTTAAAGGACTTTTAGCTAGAAAGTTTTTTGGCACGGTCGCTGCAACCATCAACTCACGTCTGCCACACAACAGTCAGGAGTTGATATGGACCTCATCCAGGAAAAGTTCGTCTCGGTGTTTTCGGCCTACCAGGTCGCTACCCAGCCCCGCCCCGATGGTGGTGTCTTGCTGACCCTGCGTGCCGCTGATGGCAAGGTTACCCGCCGCGTGTTGACCTACGGGCAACTGCACAGCGCCGAGCAGCTGTCCTGGGCGATCAGCGCCATTCGCCGTGACCTGGCTGAACAGGCGAGCGAACTGCCCGTCATTACCATGCTGCAGAGCCAGCAACGGTTTGCATTGCCGACCTATCGCTGATTCTTTTGCCGGTTTCTTCGCGGGGCAGACTTGCTCCGCGAAGAAACCGGTACACGTATCACAGCTCGTCGATGCCCAAGAACGCTCGGGCAGTCTCGTCCCCAGTAAGCCTCGCCTGCATCCCCTGCTCACTGCCAAACAACCGCAACGCCACGCAGAACGGCGTCTCCCCCAGCTCTACCCAGCGCCGCGTGCCGGCCGGGACCACCAGCTGGTCACCCTTCTCGCACAGCACCGAATACACGAACCCACCCAGGCGCAAGCCCACCTGCGCCCGCCCGCTGACGACCGCAAACACCTCTTCGGCGTCATGCACGTGTTCATCACGCACATCGGCCTGCAGCGGGTCCGCGCCGTCACGGTTGAGTACCGCGAAGACCGTACTGCCATGGCCGGTCATCAGTTGATCGAGGTAGTCGCCGCACGCGGCCATGACCTCGTCTGTGGCGCTGCCGGGGCGAACCCTTAGCTCAAGCGGGCGGTGGACGAAGCGCACGCCCTGCTCGGCCAGCGTGGCCTGTATATCGTCGTGGTGGGTCAGCAGCTTGTTCGGCAGCTCCGGGCTGGACGGGTGGAAAACGCTGAGGATACTCATCAGTGGCGGGTCCTGGTCGATTGCGAACAAAGGGCAATGATAACGGCTGCGGCCAAGGCTGCGGCACTGGCCATACCAAAGGTGAAGGCTGGCCCCAGCAGGTTCCAGCTGTAGCCCGAATACAAGGCGCCAAGCGCACCGCCGGTGCCCGACAGTGCCGCGTACAACGCCTGGCCCTGGCCTTGCTGGCGCGCGCCGAAGCTGGCCTGGACGAACGCAATGCAAGCGGCATGAAAGCAACCGAAAGTAGCCGCGTGCATCACCTGGGCCAGCACGAGCACTGCCGGGTCATCCGCCAAGGTGCCAAGCAACAGCCAGCGCACGGCGGCCAACAGGAAGCTGGCCAGCAGCACCCGCTGCACGGAAAACCGCGCGAAGACCCGGCTCATGGCCATGAACACCAGCACCTCGGCCACCACCCCCAGCGCCCACAACAGGCCGATGGCGCCACGGCTGTAGCCCAGGTGCTCCAGGTGCAGGGTGAGGAAGGTGTAGTACGGCCCGTGGCTGAGCTGCATCAGCGCCACGCACACATAGAACGCGATAACCCCAGGCGCCCGTAGCTGCTGCACGAAGCCCCCCGCGCCGCTGCGCTCTCCCTGCTCTACCGGCTGGGCATTGGGCACCCACAGGCTGGCGGCGACGATGCCGGCCATGATCGTGACGAGGGCTACCGGGTAGATGTCCAGGCTCAGCCACTCGAACAACCGACCCAAGCCGACCACGGTCAGGATGAAACCGATCGAGCCCCACAGGCGTACCTGGCTGTAGCGGGACGTTTGCCCGTGCAGGTGGGCCAGGGTGATGACCTCGAACTGCGGCAGCACCGCGTGCCAGAAAAACGCATGCAAGGCCATGACCAGCGCCAGCCAGGCGTAGCTCTTGCCGAAGAAGATCAGGGCGAAGCTGGCCAAGGTGGACAACGCCCCCAGGCGCACGATCAGCAGGCGCTGGCCGGTACGGTCGCCCAGCCAGCCCCACAGGTTGGGCGCGATGCAGCGCATCAGCATGGGGATGGCCACCAGCTCGCCGATGCGCGCCGGGGAGAAACCCAGGTGGTCGAAGTACAACGCCAGGAAGGGGGCGGTGGAGCCCAGCAGGGCGAAGTAGAAAAGGTAGAAGCTGGACAGGCGCCAGTAGGGAATCGGGGGCATGGTGGCTCAGCCAGTTTTGTTGTTGCCGGTGCCGGCCTCTTCGCGGCTAAACACGCGAAGAGGCTGGCACCGACGAATCAGAGCTGGCCCAGCACCGGAGTACTGACCTTGACCTCGGCATTCTGCGCACGGTGACGCAGCAGGTGGTCCATCAGCGCAATGGCCATCATCGCCTCGGCGATCGGCGTGGCGCGGATGCCGACACACGGGTCATGACGCCCCTTGGTGATCACTTCGACCGGATTACCATTCACATCGATCGAGCGGCCCGGCACCGTGATGCTCGACGTCGGTTTCAGCGCCAGGTGCGCAACGATAGGCTGCCCCGAGGAAATACCGCCAAGAATGCCGCCAGCGTTGTTGCTGAGGAAGCCTTCCGGGGTCATTTCGTCACGGTGCTCGGTGCCACGCTGGGCGACACTGGCAAAGCCCGCGCCGATTTCCACACCCTTGACCGCGTTGATGCTCATCAGCGCATGGGCAAGTTCCGCGTCGAGGCGGTCGAAGATGGGCTCGCCCAGGCCCGGCATCACCCCTTCGGCGACCACGGTGATCTTGGCCCCAACCGAATCCTGGTCGCGGCGCAGCTGGTCCATGTAGGCCTCGAGCTCCGGCACCTTGTCCGGGTCGGGGCTGAAGAAGGCGTTCTGCTCTACCGATGCCCAGGTCTTGAACGGGATCTCGATCGGGCCGAGCTGGCTCATGTAGCCGCGCACGGTGATGCCCTGGGTGGCCAGGTACTTCTTGGCGATGGCCCCCGCCGCCACGCGCATGGCGGTTTCGCGGGCCGAGCTGCGCCCGCCGCCGCGGTAATCACGTTCACCGTACTTGTGGTGGTAGGTGTAATCGGCGTGCGCCGGGCGGAACAGGTCCTTGATCGCCGAATAGTCCTTGGACTTCTGGTCGGTGTTACGGATCAGCAGGCCGATCGAGCAGCCCGTGGTGCGCCCTTCGAACACGCCGGAGAGGATTTCCACCTCGTCCGGCTCTTGGCGCTGGGTAGTGTGCCGGCTGGTGCCGGGCTTGCGCCGGTCGAGGTCATGCTGCAGGTCGGCCAGGGAGATCTCCAGGCCCGGTGGGCATCCATCGACAATGGCGACCAACGCCGGGCCATGGCTTTCGCCAGCGGTGGTGACAGTGAACAGCTTGCCGTAGGTATTGCCGGACATGGACGCTCCGCGAGTCTGCCTGAGATGAACGAAAGCGGCAGTATACGGAAAATTTCAACAGGAATGGTCGTCTGTACTGGCCTTGCGAACCTTCACGCAAACATTAGGTCATATTCATCACCTCCCCACCGTAGTACCCCATGATGCCGCGCCTCGTCGCCCTGCTTTTCATGCTCTGTGCCAGCCTCGCCCAGGCCGCCTCCCCCACCGTCCTGCAACGCCCCATCGACCTGGACACCGGCCAGGGCGTGCTGCACGGCAGCCTGCTGTTGCCGCAGCAGGCCACCCCGCCCCCCGTGGTGTTGATCATCGCTGGTTCCGGCCCGACGGACCGCGACGGCAACAACCCGGCCTCGGGGCGTATCGACAACCTCAAGCGGCTGGCCCTGTTGCTGGCCGGCGACCACATTGCCAGCGTGCGCTTCGACAAACGTGGCGTGGCCGCCAGCCAACCGGCGACGCCCGACGAACGTGACCTCAGCGTCGAGCGCTATGTCGCCGATGTGGTGGCCTGGAGCCGCAAGCTCAAGGCCGACCCGCGTTTCGGCCCACTGATTCTGGTCGGCCACAGCGAAGGCGCGCTGATCGCCAGCCTGGCTGCCGAGCAGGCCGGCGCCAGCGCGGTGATCACCCTGGCCGGCAGCGGCCGGCCGCTGGCTGAGGTGCTGCGCGAACAGCTGGCCCAGCGCCTGCCGCCCGCCCAACTGGCCCGTGGCAGTGCCTTGCTCGACCGCCTGCAGGCTGGGCAGACCAGCCTGGACGTACCCGCTCCGCTGCGCCAGGTGTTCCGCCCCAGCGTGCAGCCCTACCTGATTTCGCTGTTCCGGCAGAACCCGGCGGCGGCGTTCGCGCAACTGCCGATGCCGGCGCTGATTGTCCAGGGCCGTAATGACGTGCAGGTAGACGTGACCGATGCCGAACGCCTGAAGGCAGCTAAACCTGATGCGCAATTGGTCTTGATCGATGGCATGAACCACATGCTGCGCATCAGCCCCAAGGGCATGAGCCAGCAACGTGACAGCTACCTCAACCCAGAGCTGCCTCTGGCTCGCGAACTGGGGGAGCGAATCGTGACGTTCATCCAGCATTTGCCATCGGCCTGACCCTCAGGTCTTGAACGCCGCTGCCGATAACGTGGGTGGTGGCGAGAATCCGGGGCCGCTGCGCAGCCCTTTCGCGACGCAAGGCCGCTCCTACAAAAAAGCACGCGATGCCCTGTAGGGGTGGCCTTGCGTCGCGAAAGGGGCACGCAGTGCCCCCTCAGGCTGCCAGCACGTACATAAGGACAGCCCTGATGACCATTGCCCCTACCGCCGTAGACCCGGCCGAACAGCCACAACCCGAGGACGGCGCCACGCTGCCTTGGGCAGACCTTGCCGTCGAACACTTCCAGCTGTTGCGCCTGGCGCCCCTGCCCACCGACCGCGCCACCGGCGCCCGCCCGCTGCGGTTCGTGCAGTTCGGCTATGCCGAGCGCCACGACAAGGCGCACAGCCTGCTGCGTATGGAAATCCAGCTGCCTGGGCAAAAAGTGCGCAAAGAGCAGAACCACCTGGACATCCGCGTCGACCACGCCGAGCGCCGGGTGCGCATTGGCAGCGACCAGGGCCTGCAACTGGAGCCGCTGAACCGCGGCATCGGCCGCTTCATGCTGGCCCAGGCCGTGCAATGGTTGCAGCGCAAGTGGTCGCATTACCAGGTCGAAGGCATGGCACTGCCGAACAAGGATGCCCTGAGCGAGGATTCACGCCTGCGCCGCGACCAGTTCCTGCATGGGGTTGGCATCAAGGTCGAATATGAAGACCCTCAGCACCTGAAAGGCCGCACCGTGGAAATCACGGTGGGCCAGCTCAAGGCCGCCTGGAGCAACGAGCGGCTGCAGCGGGTCGAGATTCTCGACGCGGCCAACCTGCTGCAGCAGGCCGACCAGCAGTTGCAAGAGAAGGAAGGCCAACTGCGTGAGCGGGATGAGCGTGTGGCCAAGTACCGGCGCGAAGACGGCGGGTTGCGCTTTACCATCACCTGCCTGGTGGCCTTTGCGGTGTTTCAGGCCGGGTTGCTGATCTGGATTGCAACCCGCTGAAAGGGTGGCTGCGGCCCCAAGTCAAACGCGGGCTTTGAACAGCTCCTGATGCTGGCGGCACTGCTCGGCCGTCAGCATGAACACCCCATGCCCGCCACGCTCGAACTCCAGCCAGGCAAAATCCACCTCGGGGTACAGCGACTCGACGTGCACCTGGCTGTTACCCACTTCGACGATCAGCAAACCCTTGTCGTTGAGGTGGTCTGCCGCCTCGGCAAGCATGCGCCGCACCAGGTCCAGGCCATCGTTACCGCAGGCCAGGCCCAGTTCGGGCTCGTGGTGGTACTCGGCCGGCATGTCATCGAAGTCTTCGGCGTCGACGTACGGCGGGTTGGACAGGATCAGGTCGAAACGCTGCCCTGGAAGGCCATCGAAGCCGTCGCCCTGCACGGTGTAGACGCGCATGTCCAGGCCATGCCGTTCGATGTTCTGGTTCGCCACCTCAAGGGCATCGAACGACAGGTCACCCAGCACCACTTCAGCCTCGGGGAACACTTCGGCCGCCACGATGCCGATGCAACCGGAGCCTGTGCACAGGTCGAGAATGCGCGCAGGCTCTGACGCCAGCCACGGCTCGAAACGTTTTTCGATCAGCTCGCCAATGGGCGAACGGGGCACCAGCACCCGCTCGTCGACGATGAACGACATGCCGCAAAACCACGCCTCGCCCAACAAGTAGGCTGTTGGCACACGCTCTTCGATGCGCCGCTTCAACAGGTGCTGCAGGCGCACGCGCTCGTCGTCCTCGAGCATGCAGTCCAGGTAGCTGTCGGCCACCTCCCACGGCAGGTGCACGGCGCCCAGCACCAGCAAGCGGGCTTCGTCCCAGGCGTTGTCGGCACCGTGGCCGAAGAACAGCTCGCGCTCGTGGAAGCGGCTGACCGCCCAGCGGATGTAGTCGCGCAGCGTGCGCAGACGGGATGTGATCACGGGGTACTCCTAATTCAGACCGTACAAAAGTCTAACAGCCCAACCCGCACAAATGTTCCTTCGGGTCGCTCAAAGGCTAGCCACAGGCCAGTAACTACGCCGCTTGCGATGTCAACCATTCCCATTGACGCCAAGGCAAGGGACAATAGGTATACAAAAGCCCTTCCAAGGAGCCCTTGATGTCCGTTCCAACCACGATGTTCCGCCTCACTGGCCGCGACTACCCGCCGGCCAAGTTGAGCCACGCCAGCCTGATCATCATCGATGCGCAGAAGGAGTACCTGAGTGGTCCCCTGGCGCTGTCGGGCATGGACGAGGCCGTGGCCAACATCGCCCGGTTGCTCGACGCTGCGCGCAAGAGCGGCCGCCCGATCATCCACGTCCGCCACTTGGGCACTGTCGGTGGCCGCTTCGACCCACAAGGCAGCGGCGGCCAGTTCATCCCCGGGCTGGAGCCGCACGATGGCGAAATCGTCATTGAAAAGCGCATGCCCAACGCGTTCAAGAACACCAAGCTGCACGACACTTTGCAGGAGCTTGGCCACCTGGACCTGATCGTCTGCGGTTTCATGAGCCATTCCAGCGTCAGCACCACCGTGCGCCGCGCCAAGGACTATGGTTATCGGTGCACCCTGGTGGAAGACGCCTCGGCGACCCGCGACCTGGCGTTCAAGGACGGGGTGATCCCGGCCGCGCAGATCCACCAGTGTGAAATGGCCGTGATGGCCGACAACTTCGCCTGTGTCGCCCCTACCGCCAGCCTGATCTGATCCAAAGGCCGGTAATTACCGCCCGGCAGCCGGGCGGAACCCAACGGGCGAGCGCAGGTCGAATTCCGGATATCCACAGAGAAAATCGGAATGAAGCTTAAAGGCAGTTTCGACGCCAAGCGCCTGCGCCCGCGCGAACCACGCAACTGGGGCGCTCGCCTGGCCGCCGGCCTGTCGGCCCTGCTGGCAACGCTGGGTGTGCTGCTGGCCATGGCCGGCATCGCCGGCCTGCTGGGCAATTACCCGGCCCTGGCCGAACTCAATGCCAACCGGCCGCTGTCGGCCACCCTCACGGCAGGGGGGTTGTTATTGCTGTGGCTGGGCGTGAGGTTTTGGCGGCGTAGCCGCATTCGCCTGCGCCGTGGCCGTGAGCTGAACCTGTCGCCGCATTTGATGAAAAAACACGACTGACGTTTCCACTGATGCCGCGAAGAAGCCCGCGCAGACTACACATGGCTGCACAGCCGCCCACAGTCGCGTAAACTACGCCGCCCACGTGGAGGCATCATGCAAGACAACGACTTTTCCCTGTTCCATGCCGAAGTGCGCGGCGTCAAGCCGATCAAGCACGACCGTGCCGAGGTCGGCAAACCCAAGGCCGACCGCAAGCAACTGGCCGGCCTGCGGCAGGCGGCCACCGTGCGCAGCGACAAGGCACTGGTGATCGATGGCATGTCCGACCAGTTCGTCATCGACGTCGGCGCCGAAGACGAGTTGATGTGGCGCCGTGACGGCGTGCAAGAAACCCAGCTGCGCAAACTCAAACTCGGCCAGATCGCCTTCGAGGGCAGCCTCGACCTGCACGGCATGACCGTCGAGAAAGCCCGTGAGACCCTCTGGGACTTCATCGCCGAGGCCACCAAGCTGGAAGTGCGCTGCGTGCGCGTCACCCACGGCAAGGCCGCACGCCTCGACGGCAAGCGCCCGATGATCAAGAGTCACGTCAACACCTGGCTGCGTCAGCACCCGCAAGTGCTCGGTTTTGCCTCGTGCAATGCGCGCCATGGCGGCACCGGCGCAGTCTACGTGATGCTCAAACGAACCATGCTTGAAGGACGCGACGAGTAACGCCGCGCTTGCAGCGCCGCCCTTGCCGCCGTACCCTTCGTTTTTGCGATTTTTCCCACAGGTAGATACATGTCCCTGGAACAGAACTACACCGAGATTCTCAGCCAGATCGGCGAGGACGTCTCCCGTGAGGGCCTGCTCGACACGCCCAAGCGGGCTGCAAAGGCCATGAAGTACCTTTGCCGCGGTTATGAGCAGACGCTGGAAGAAGTCACCAACGGCGCGCTGTTCACCTCCGATAACAGCGAGATGGTGCTGGTCCGGGACATCGAGCTGTACTCGATGTGCGAGCACCACATGCTGCCTTTCATCGGCAAGGCTCACGTTGCCTACCTGCCCAAGGGCAAGGTTCTGGGCCTGTCGAAAGTTGCCCGCATCGTCGACATGTACGCCCGTCGCCTGCAGATTCAGGAAAACCTCAGCCGCCAGGTCGCCGAAGCTGTCGAGAAGGTGACCGGCGCCGCTGGCGTGGCCGTGGTGATCGAAGCCAAGCACATGTGCATGATGATGCGCGGTGTCGAGAAGCAGAACTCGAGCATGATCACCTCGGTGATGCTGGGCGAGTTCCGCGAAAACGCGGCCACCCGCAGCGAGTTCCTCAGCCTGATCAAGTGATCGGCTGGTGATCCCGAGCCGACCCTGCGGGGTCGGCTTTTCTTTTCAGGAGTTGCCCATGATCGTCAAAGCCCTACGGGTTGGCCTCGGCCAGCTCATCGTGTTCGGCGACTGGATCAGCCGCCCAGCCAAGCGCAAGCGCGATGCCGCCGCCCAGGCGCGCGTCGAGCAAGCGGCCAGTAGCCTCGCGCTGTACCAGTTCCATGCCTGCCCATTCTGCGTCAAGACCCGCCGCACCCTGCACCGCCTGAATGTGCCGATGGCGTTGCGTGACGCCAAGAACGACCCGGTGCATCGCCAGGCGCTGCTCGAAGGCGGAGGCCGGGTCAAAGTGCCGTGCCTGCGCATCGAGGAAGACGGCAAGGTGAGCTGGATGTACGAGTCCAAGGCGATCATTGCCTACCTGGACAAGCGCTTCGCCTGACCTCTAGGCACGGGCCGGCTCAGCCCACCATCGGCACATGCCGAGGGTGGCTGGCCACCCGCTCCAGCCAGGCCCTGACCGCCGGGTAGTCCGCCAGGTCGAACCCACCCTGCTGGGCCACATGGGTATAGGCATACAGCGCCACATCGGCAATCGAATAGCGCTCGCCGACCAGGTACGGCGTCATCTGCAACTGCCGCTCCATGACCTTGAGCGCCTTGTAGCCACCTTTGTGCAGCTTGCGGTATTCCTCCAGCCGGTCATCCGGCAGCCCCAGGTAGAACTGAATGAACCGCGCCACGGCGATGTAAGGCTCATGGCTGTACTGCTCGAAGAACTGCCACTGCAACACCTGCGTGCGCAAGCGCGGCTCGGTAGGCAGGAAGTCACTGCCGTCGGCAAGGAAGTTGAGGATGGCGTTGGATTCCCACAGGTACGTGCCGTCTTCCAGCTCCAGCACCGGCACCTTGCCATTGGGGTTCATCGCCAGGAACTCGGGGGTCTCGGTCTCCCCCTTGAGAATATCCACCGGGTGCCACTCATACGGCCGACCCAGCAGGCTCAACATCAGCTTGACCTTGTAGCAGTTGCCCGACTGGTAGTCCCCATAGACCTTGTACATCGCCCTCCCCTCCCATGCAGTTGTGCATTCGTGCCCAATAGTTGGCGACTGTACGGCTAAAAGCAATGGCCGCTGTATGGCAAGGATCAACCTTGCTCGCGTTAGTCTGAAAAAACTGCTTACACCTTTACAAGGATTTTTTTCATGACCGATGCCACCTCCGCCCGCCTGCGGCCCCTGGCAGACAGCTCCCCGTCGGCGGTTGTCGCCGGCTTCATTGCCATGCTCACCGGCTATACCAGCTCACTGGTGCTGATGTTCCAGGCCGGCCAGGCGGCAGGGCTGACCAGCGCGCAGATTTCGTCCTGGATCTGGGCGCTGTCGATCGGCATGGCGGTGTGCAGCATTGGCCTGTCGCTGCGCTATCGCACGCCGATCACCGTGGCCTGGTCGACCCCCGGCGCCGCGCTGCTGATCACAAGCCTGGGCGGGGTGAGTTATGGTGAGGCCATCGGCGCCTACATCACCTGCGCCGTGCTGGTGCTGATCTGCGGCCTGACTGGCAGTTTCGAGCGACTGGTCAAGCGTATTCCGGCCTCGTTGGCCTCGGCGCTGCTGGCCGGCATCCTGTTCAAGATCGGCAGCGAGATCTTCGTCGCCGCCCAGCACCGCACGCTGCTGGTGCTTGGCATGTTCTTCAGCTACCTGCTGGTCAAACGTCTGTCACCGCGCTACTGCGTGCTGGCTGCGCTGCTGGTCGGCACCGCGCTGTCCGGCGCCCTTGGCCTGCTGGACTTCAGCGGGTTCAGCCTGGAAGTGGCAACGCCGGTATGGACAACGCCGAGCTTCTCGCTGGCGGCGACCATCAGCATCGGTATTCCGCTGTTCGTGGTGGCCATGACCTCGCAGAACATGCCCGGCGTGGCCGTGCTGCGTGCCGACGGCTACCAGGTGCCCGCCTCGCCGCTGATCTCGGCTACCGGGTTTGCCTCGTTGCTGCTGGCACCGTTCGGCTCGCACGGGGTCAACCTGGCGGCGATCAGCGCGGCGATCTGCACCGGGCCGCACGCCCATGAAGACCCGAGCAAGCGTTATACCGCGGCAGTGTGGTGCGGGATTTTCTATGGCATTGCCGGGGTATTCGGGGCGACCTTGGCGGCATTGTTTGCCGCGCTGCCGAAAGAGCTGGTGCTGTCAATTGCGGCCTTGGCGTTGTTCGGCTCGATCATGAACGGGTTGACCGTAGCCATGGGTGAGGCGCGTGAGCGTGAGGCGGCGTTGATCACCTTCATGGTCACGGCTTCAGGGTTGACGCTGTTCTCCATTGGCTCGGCGTTCTGGGGGATCGTGGCGGGGGTGTTGACCTTGCTGATCCTCAACCCACGTAGAGCCTGACGGTTTTTGTAGCTTGTGTCGGCCTCTTCGCGGGGCAAGCCCGCTCCCACAGAGACTGCACTCCCACAGAGACTGTGCTTACTGGACTGCCCCCAAGAAGTTGGACAAAAAATCCAACCCTTGGGGGGACCGATGGGCAAATACACAGAGCAGTTCAAACTCACAGCCATCTCAGCCTACCTAGATGGTAGCGATGGCTTCCGAAAAGTAGCCCAGCGTTTCGGTATCGACGTCAGTCTGCTGCGCCGGTGGGTCTCCAGCTATCAGAGCAAGTCCAGCCTTAGTCCGCGCTCGCACGGGCAGCGCTATGACGACGACTTCAAGCGCCAAGTGCTGAGCCACATGCACGAGCATCGTCTCTCTCTTCGCCAAACCGCTGCGCATTTTGGCCTCGGCCAGTCCTCGCAGATAGGCAACTGGCAGCGGCAGTACTACAGTGGTAGCCCTGTAGCCCCTGTCATCCGCCAGAAAAAGCCGATTAAAGTGCCGAAGAAGATTAAACCAGCAAAGCCCACAGATACCGACGATTCGCAAAAGCCCAGAGACCAGCTGATGGCTGAGCTTGAGTATCTGCGCATGGAGAACGCTGTCCTAAAGGAGCTCAAGGCTCTGCGCGAGGAAAAGGAACGAATACCGGCGAAAAAGTCCTGATCGTTTCCAAACTCAAACGTAGATTCCCTTTGCCTGACCTGCTGCGGCTGATCGGACTGGCTCGCAGCACTTTTTACTACCAGGTACAGAGCCAACAGAAGCCGGATAAATACGCGGAGCTTAAAGAGAGAATTCGGCAGGTCTATCACAAAGAGAAGGGGCGTTACGGGTATCGGCGCGTTGCACTAGCAATCAGAAAAGAGGGGCCGCTAGTCAACAAGAAGGTCGTTGAGAAACTGATGACTGGGCTGGGTCTGAAGTCACTGGTGCGACCCAAGAAATATCGGTCGTACCGAGGTACTGTCGGCAAGATAGCGATGAATCTGCTGGAGCGTAATTTCGTCGCCCAGCGCCCCAACCAGAAATGGGTGAGTGACGTAACCGAGTTCAAGGTGGCGCAACAGAAGCTCTATCTTTCGCCTGTGATGGATTTGTATAACGGGGAAATCATCGCCTACGAGACGGCCAGTCGCCCACAGTACAGCCTGGTTGGGAACATGCTCGACAAGGCACTCAAGACCCTGGGGGAGAAGCCGAAACTCGTGCTCCACACCGATCAGGGGTGGCAGTACCAGCAGGCTCAGTATCGCCAGAAACTGCGCAGTTGTGGAGTGAAGCAGAGCATGTCTCGTAAAGGCAATTGCCTAGATAATGCAGCTATGGAAAGCTTCTTCGGCACGCTCAAGTCAGAATTTTTCTACCTCAAGCGGTTTGAGAATGTTGATGAATTGAAAGCGGGCTTGGATGAGTACATCCACTACTACAACCATGACCGCATCAAGCTGAGGCTCAATGGCCTGAGCCCTGTCGAGTACAGGACCCAGGCGGCAGCATAGAACTGTCCAACTTTTTGGGGGCAGTCCATACTGTGGGAGCGGGCTTGCCCCGCGAAGAGGCCAGTACAGGCAACAGAGATAGGGGCCAGGCTCACAACCTGAAATGCCCCACCATCCCTTTCAAATCAGTGCCCAACTGCGCCAGCTCGACACTCGACCTGGCGTTGTCCTGCATCGCCAACGCCGCCTGATCGGCACTGCCGCGGATCTGCGTGACGCTGCGGCTGATCTCTTCGGCTACCGAGCTCTGCTGCTCGGCCGCCGCCGCAATCTGCTGGTTCATCTGCTGAATCAATGAAACCGCCACGGCGATGCTGCCCAGCGCGCTTTCGGTCTGCAACGCATCGGCCACCGCCAGGCGCACCAGCTCGGTGCTGCCGCGGATCTGTGCCACCGACTGCTGGGCATTGCCGCGCAGGCTGGCGACCAGGCTTTCGATCTGCTCGGTCGATTGCCGGGTACGTCGGGCCAGCGCCCGAACCTCGTCAGCCACTACCGCGAACCCACGCCCCTGCTCGCCGGCACGAGCCGCCTCGATCGCGGCGTTGAGCGCCAGCAGGTTGGTCTGCTCAGCGACGCTCTTGATCACTTCGAGCACATCACCAATGGTATGGATCTCTGCGCTGAGGCTGTCGATGCCGGCACTGGCCGCCTCTGCGGCTGTCGCCAACTGTTCGATACGCTGCATGCTCTGACGCACCACCTGCTGCCCGGACTCGACCTTGTCGTCGGCCGACTGGGCCGCCTGCGCTGCCTCCTCGGCATTGCGCGCCACATCGTGCACAGTGGCAGTCATCTGCTGCATGGCGGTCGCCACCTGCTCGGTCTCCTCCTTCTGGCTGCCCACCTCGCGGTTGGTCTGCTCGGTCACCGCTGACAACGCCTGGGCGCTGCCGGCCAGTTGCTCGATGCCCTGCTGCAACCCGCTGACAATGCCCGACAGGCCGGCCGCCATCTGCTGCATGGCCTGCAACAACTGCCCAACCTCATCGCTGCGCGGCGCTTCTGCCTCCAGGCCTAACTCGCCCGCAGCAATGCGCTGGGCGCGGGCGATGACGCGCTTGAGCGGGCCAACCACCGCGCGAGTGATCAGCCAGGCAGCCAGCACGCCGGCCAACAGTGCAAGCCCCGTGGCCAGGGCAATGGCCAGGGCATTGCGGGACAATTCGCCCTGCAAGGCCTGCTCCTGTCCCAGGTAGGCCTGGTCGACCCGGCCGGTGACCTGCTCGGCCCGCGCCTGCAACTCGGCCTTGAGGCCTTGCTCCTTGGCCAGCAGGTCGGTGTATTCGTTGAGCTTGTCGGAGAAGCTGCCGATGTGCCCGGCTACTTCACCCAGCACACTCTGGTAGCCGGCATCGCTGACGGCGCCCTTGAGCTGTTCGACCAGGTTCGCGGCTTCGAGGGTCTGGGCGATGCGCGCCTGGCCGACGCCCTCTTCACCCTTGCGGCTCTTTTCCAGGCGCACGCGGGCTTCGTCCATCGCCTGCAGCATCAGCCGTGAAACCTGCGCCACTTGCCCAGCCTGCTCAAGAAACTCACCGCCCTGCTGGCCCTGGGATTGCTTGAGGGTGTAGGTGCCGTCATCGGCCAGCCCGGCCTGCAGCACATCAAGGTTGTTGGCCACGCTGGACACCGACCAACTGGCCATGTCCAGCGCCAGCTCCTTGGCCTGCACCGCCTCGACAAAGGCCTCGAACGCCTGCCCGTAAGCGCCCAGCTCAGCCTCGGCCGCCGCCAGCGCCGGCAAGCCACGGGCGCGCTCGGCCAACCCCTGCAAACCGCTGCGCAACGCCTCGGCCTGCTTGATATCAGAGCTCAGGGCAAAGGCTTGTTCGTGCTGGCGCAACCTGAGCAGGTCGGTATTGAACTGGGCCAGCTGGCGCAAGCCGTCAAAGCGCTGGCCCACACTGTGCAACGCGGCGATGCCAATGGCCGCCACCGCCAGGGTCAGCAACAGCACCAGGGTAAAGCCCAGGCCCAGTTTGCGGGCCATGCCCAGGTTGGCCAGAACACCGTGCTTGGTCGCACCCATCGCCGATTCCCCTTCACCTTGTCAGGTTTGCCGAAGGCCAAGCGTGGCAACGATGCCAGTCCACTCACAAGGGCCTGACGCCAGAATAGTGTCAAATAGCTATGAGCGTGTCGCTATCAGTGTGCTGGGGGTCGCCCTGCGTATTTCAAGAAGGTCTGGGCGCGAGAATCCTGCCCGTAAGCGACATTGATGCGCAGCCAGGCGCTGGCGGCGCCCTGGTAATCGAAGGCGCTACCAGGGGTGAGCAGCACCGAATGCTCCAGCGCCAGTTGCTCGAGGCTGGCGAAGTCACGCCCCGGTACCCTGGCCCAGACGAACATGCCGCCATAGGGTTCACAGAACACCTCCCAGCCTGCTTGCTCCAGTTGCCCAAGCAGCTTGGCCATGTGCTGACCCAGGCGCAACCGCAGGCGTTGCACGCTTTTGCGGTAACTGCCGTTGGCCAGCATCTGCCCGACCACCTGCTCGGCAAACCGCGATGTGCCGATGCCGCTGACCATTTTCAGTTCAGCCAGCCGCGCCAGCAACAAGGGCTCGGCAACCAGGTAGCCGACCCGCAACGAGCTGCTCAGGGTCTTGGAGAAGCTGGCCATGTAGATCACCCGCTGTTCGCTGTCCAGTGTAGCCAGGCGCGTTGCCGGGCCCTCCTGGAAGTCGGCGTAGATATCGTCTTCGATGATGCGCAGGTCGTGCTCGCGGGCCAGTTCCAGCAGGCGGTAGGCCACTTTGGGGGTGAGGCTGGTGCCCGTCGGGTTGTGGTACAGGCTGTTGATGAACAGGCATCGTGGGCGATGCTCGGCAAGCAAGCGCTCCAGCGCAGCCAAGTCTGGGCCCTCGGCCAGGCGCGGCACGGGCAACATGCGCACCTGGTGCTGGCGCAGCAGGTTGAACAGGTTGTAGTAACCGGGGTTTTCCACCAGCACCGTATCGCCTGGGCGCAGCAGCGTGCGTACCAACAGGTCGAGGCCATGGCTGGCTCCCTGGGTAGTGAGGATGCGCTCCGGGCCGGCGGCGATATCCAGGCGCGCCAGGCGCTTGTGCAGTTGCTGGCGCAAGCTGGCCAGGCCCAGGGGTGGGCAGTAGTCGAGCAGGTCTTGCGGGTTGCCGCGGCTGACCAGGCGTACGGCCTGGGCCAGCTCGGTGGTGGCACGCCAGCTGTTGGGCAACCAGCCACAACCGAGCTTGAGCAGTTCGTCATGGCCCTCGCGAAATTGCCGCCAGTGACCATCGCCGGCCTCGCCCCAGGGCTGGCCATCATCGGCCCCGCCCCCTGGTTTGCGCTCGGCGACGAAGAAACCGGTGCCGTGCCGCGCCTCCAGCCAGCCGCTGGCGACCAGGCGATCATAGGCCTCGATCACACAAGACGCGCTGACCGCCTGGCTGTGCGCCAGTGCACGGATCGACGGCAGGCGCGCCCCGGGGCGCAGGCGCTGCTGGTCGATCCAGGTTTGCAGGTGGTCGGTGAGTTGTTGCACCAGGGGGGTGCTGCTGGAGCGGTCCAGGGAGAAGTGCATGGTAAGTGTTCGCGGATTTTGAGCGAACAGTTAAGCATAAATGAGCGGTGGGTGTGTCTGGTTGCGGCGGCGGATAAAGGTCAGTGTGGGCAGGGCCTCTTCGCGGGGCAGATACATAAACTTCAGGATCCCACCCATGCCCTGCGCTTCCACCCGATTGGCCTTCGCCCTGTGCCTGATCACCCTGGCGGTGAACCTCCAGGCCCCGCTCTACATCACCTACGCCGACCTCTCCGGGCAAGGCGCCGCCGCCACCGCAGTGGCCTTCTCCGGCTACGTGCTGGGCGTGCTGCCAGTGCTGCTGGCCCTGGGCGGGCTGGCCGACCGCGTCGGGCGCCGGCCGCTGATAATCGCCGCGCTGTTGCTATCGATGGTCGCCACGGTGCTGATGCTGCTGGCCCCCAGCCTGCAAACCCTCGGCCTGGCGCGGCTGTTCCTGGGCCTGGGCACCGGCCTGGCCTCGGCCACGGCCACCGCCTACATGAGCGAGCTGATGGGCAGCGACGGCAGCAGCCGCGCTGCCAACTGGGTTACCGCCAGCACCTCGCTGGGCTTTGGCCTGGGCGCGGCGCTTACCAGCCTGTTCCTGTTGCGCGGCCCAAGCCTGACCCCTGGCAGCTTCCACCTGCAACTGCTGCTGGCCGTCGTTGCCCTGGTGCTGGTGTGGCGCCTGCCCGACCCATGCCCGGCGCAACGCAGCGCCATGCTGCGCCTGCCGTACTACCCGCGTGGCAGCGTTGCCTATGGCCTGGCCATTCTGCTGGCCTGGGCCTGCGTGGGCCTGGTCATCGCCCTGCTGCCGGGGATCCTGCGCCAGCATGGCCTGAGCGCGTGGTCAGGGTTCTCGACCTTCTGTGTGATCAGTTGCGGCTTGTTGTTCCAGCCGATGGCCCGTCGCCTTTCGAGCCTGAAGGCCACACTGCTGGGGCTGGTGATTTTGCCGTGCAGCTACGCGGTGCTGGCCTGGGGTGCCGACAGCGGGCAACTGGCTGCGGTCTGGCTGGGCGCCGTGGCGGCCAGCAGTGCGTGTTATGGGTTTATCTACCTGGGCGGCCTGGCGGCGGTGAACCAACTGGCCGGCAGCGAGAAAACCCGAGCCAGTGCCGGGTTCTTCTTGCTGGCGTACCTGGGGTTCAGCTTGCCGGTGATCTTTACCGGGTTGCTCAGCGACCGGTTGGGCGCGCGGGTGGCCTTGCTGGTGTTTGGTGGGGTGCTGGTGCTGGGGTGTGTGCTGGTTGGCCTGGCACTTGTGGTGTCTGCCCGAGCAGCTTTGCCAGAAAAGCCGCTGGTGCAGGTACGCCACTGATTGTAGGAGCGGCCTTGCGTCGCGAACGGGCTGCGTAGCGGCCCCGCGGTCTCAGCTTCGCCGCATAGATTGCTGGGGCCGCTACGCGCCCCTTTCGCGACGCAAGGCCGCTCCTACACACACACCGCAAGTCAGATCGCCGTCGCTCCGCCGTCCACAGTCAGGCTATGCCCGGTGGTGAAAGCCGCGCCATCGCTACACAGGTACAGCACCGCACCTGCAACTTCCTCGACCTTGCCGATGCGCCCCACCGGGTGCATCGACGCTGCGAACTCGGCCTTGCGCGGGTCCGCCTCATACGCACGGCGGAACATGTCGGTGTCGATAACCGCCGGGCACACCGCGTTCACCCGGATGCCTTTCTTGGCATATTCGATTGCCGCCGACTTGGTCAAGCCGATCACCGCGTGCTTTGACGCACTGTAGATGCTCATCTTCGGCGCCGCGCCCAACCCTGCCACCGATGCGGTATTGACGATCGCCCCACCGCCCTGGGCAACCAGCAGCGGCAGCTGGTACTTCATGCACAGCCACACACCCTTGACGTTGACGCCCATGATGGCGTCGAACTGCGCCTCGCTACCCTCGGCCAAACGGCCCTGCTCGATCTCGATGCCAGCATTGTTGTAGGCGTAGTCCAGCCGGCCATAGGCGGCTATCAGCCGTTCATGCAGCTGGCGCACATCGGCCTCCCGGGTCACGTCGCAGGCGATGAACATCGCATCGCCGCCCGCATCGTGGATCAGGCCCACCGTGGCTTCGCCGCCGACCGGGTCGAGATCGGCCACCACCACTTTCAAGCCTTCACGGGCAAAAGCCAACGCCGTCGCCCGGCCAATACCCGCAGCGCCGCCGGTGACCAGGGCTACCTGGCCGGAAAAGGTCATGCTCATCGTTTGCTCCTGACGCGGCCATTTGTGATATCGCAGCCAAGCATAGTCAGCGCCCAGCCAAGCTGGGCAGCATCATCAGGCCAACGGTTGGTCTACCATGCTTACCAGTGATGTTACCCACCTGGTTGCATCAGCAAGGTAGATTGAATGCACTTCACCTTCCACTGCCCACAAGGACCCGACATGACCCAGACCAACCGCCGCTTCCTGCTCGCCAAACGCCCCGTCGGCGCCGTGCGCCGTGACGACTTCAGCTTCGAGCAAGTGCCCGCCGAACAGCCCGGCGAAGGCCAAGTCCTGGTGCACAACCTGTACCTGTCCCTCGACCCCGCCATGCGCGGCTGGATGAACGAAGGCAAGTCCTACATTCCCCCAGTAGGCCTCGGCCAGGTAATGCGCGCCCTCGGCGTCGGCGAAGTGGTGGTCTCGAACCACCCCGACTACAAGCCCGGCGACCACGTCAGCGGCGCGCTCGGCGTACAGGACTACTTCACCGGCGAGCCACAAGGCCTGCACAAGATTGACCCCAGCCTCGCGCCCCTGCCCCGCTACCTCTCGGCCTTGGGCATGACCGGCATGACCGCCTACTTCGCCCTGCTCGAAGTCGGCCAGCCCAAGGCTGGTGACACCGTGGTCATCTCGGGCGCCGCCGGTGCGGTGGGCAGCATCGTCGGGCAGATCGCCAAGCTCAAAGGCTGCCACGTAATCGGCATCGCCGGCGGCGCCGAAAAATGCCAATACCTCAAGGACGAGCTGGGCTTCGATGGTGTCATCGACTACAAGGCCGAAGACGTGCTCGCCGGCCTCAAGCGCGAATGCCCCAAAGGCGTAGACGTTTACTTCGACAACGTCGGTGGCGAGATCCTCGACGCCGTGCTCACCCGCATCAACCTCAAGGCCCGCATCGTCATCTGTGGCGCCATCAGCCAGTACAACAACAAGGAAGCCGTCAAAGGCCCGGCCAACTACCTGTCGCTGCTGGTGAACCGTGCGCGCATGGAAGGCTTTGTGGTGTTCGACCATGCCAAGGACTATGGCAAGGCCGCGCAGGAGATCGCCGGCTGGCTGGCCAGTGGCAAGGTGAAGAGCAAGGAAGATGTGGTGGAAGGGTTGGATACCTTCCCAGAGACGCTGCTCAAGCTGTTCAGCGGGGAGAATTTTGGCAAGCTGGTGTTGAAGGTCTAACCCCTGTAGGCGCGGCCTTGCCGGGGCGCCGGACCGGTCGGAAAGGGCTGCGCAGCAGCCCCAGCACTCTCGGCATCAGCCGTATATGAAAAAGGCCAACACGCGCGTGTTGGCCTTTTTCATATACGCGGGTGTTTACCCTCGAATCTCCGCCACCACCGCAGCCAGCGCCTGCGCCGGGTCTGCGGCCTGGCTGATCGGCCGGCCAATCACCAGATAGTCCGAACCTGCATCCAGTGCCTGGCGCGGAGTGAGGATACGGCGCTGATCATCCTGGGCGCTGCCGGCCGGGCGGATACCCGGGGTCACCAGTTGCAGCAGCGGGTGCGCAGCCTTCAGCGCCGGTGCTTCCAGCGCGGAGCACACCAGGCCGTCCATACCCGCCTTCTCGGCCAGCGCCGCCAGGCGCAGTACCTGCTCCTGCGGGTCGACATCCAGGCCAATACCGGCCAGGTCTTCACGTTCCATGCTGGTCAGCACGGTCACGCCAATCAGCAATGGCTGGGGGCCACTGCGCTTGGCCAACTCTTCACGGCAAGCCGACATCATGCGCAGGCCACCGGAGCAATGTACGTTGACCATCCACACCCCCATCTCGGCGGCGGCCTTTACCGCCATTGCCGTGGTGTTGGGGATATCGTGGAACTTGAGGTCGAGAAACACTTCGAAGCCCTTGGCACATAGGGTCTCGACGATGCCGGAGGCACTGCTGGTGAACAGTTCCTTGCCCACCTTTACCCGGCACAGCGCAGGGTCGAGCTGGTCAGCCAGCTTCAGAGCGGCCTCACGGGTAGGGAAATCGAGGGCGACGATCAGGGGCGTCTGGCAGGCGGACATGGTGAGGGTCTCTTGGCAAGTCGAAAACGGCGCGCATTGTAAACGAAGTGGCGCAGGCTTTGGGGGCCGCGGGTCATGGAATTGGCCCTGCGGTGCACGGCTCCTATAATTGAACCAAAGGATCCGGCAATTGCTCAACATGCGTACAAGCGCCGCCCACTGACGATCAAAGGAGAACGACAATGCCCTGGTATGCCTGGCTGATACTCATCTTAGCCCTCGGCTCGATTGTCGGCGGCTTGATGATGCTGCGAGATACAGCGAAAAAACTGCCGCTGACCGACGACCAGCTGCGCAAGGTGCACGAGCGCAATGCCGAGGCGGATGCCAAGGATTCGCAGGACCGCTAGCCACTGTTGCCAGCCCCAGTCCTCCCCTGGCGGGAGCACCTTGCTTGCCCCGCAATTAAGCAGGGCAAGCCCCCCCCTTCGCTTACTCCACCATCACCTTGTCGCGATTACGCTCCAACAACGCGCTACCGACACCCCTGATCTCCAAAAGCTCATCCACCGAGGCGAACGGACCATGGGTCTCCCGGTAGGCAACGATGGCCTCAGCCTTGGCCTTGCCAATCCCGTTGAGCTCTTTTTGCAGGGTAGCGGCATCAGCCTTGTTCAGATCCACCCGCAACGGCTGCGCCGCCACATGGCTGACCACTGGCACTGGGTCTGGTACCGCAGTGGTAGTCGCGGGAGCGGCGCTGAGGGTAAAGGACAGGCTGGCGAATAGCGGCAGCAGCAGGTAGGACAGTACGGTATTACGCATCATGAATATTCCTTGAGTTGGTCTAATCGAACAGCCGTTTTCCTGTGGCTGCGCAATCAACCCTAGCGGTTCGCCTGATTTCGCAACAGGCACTCACCCCAGCGAATCGTTACCGAATCGAACAGCAAGAAAACCAACTTCACGCCCCCAGAAATAATGGCGCAATGCCATGTTTCGCGCTAACTTCATGAACTAGTTGAGATAGACGATGGCGTTTAGGTGAATTCCCGTTTAACCTGCGTTTCATTCAGACCAAACGCTGTTGCTTTTCCTACAAGCCTTGCCGGATATGGCCCCTACCCGCTCGTCGCGAACTCTCGCCACATCGTCTCTATTGGCATGATGCCTGAATAACATCAAACAATCGTTTTTGTTGATTGCTCCGAGAAAAATCGGATCCGATATTTCGATGTCAATAAGCATTTCCCCTGAATCAGGGGAAAAAAACGTGCCAGACGGGATGTCATTCTGATGACTAAGTGATAAATTTGCGGCCATTGGACAACCGCTGTGCTTGAAGGATCCGAGCAAGATGAATTTTTTTTCACACCCCCCACTGGAACCGCTCGCTTCCTCGTACGCGGTGCCAGCCAGGCCAACCCCCCCGGCCGACTTGCACAACCCCTGAGTTTCACAGCCCTAGCCCAGTAACAACCGCCTTCACTCAACACAAAGAAGACCGTCGCCGTGTCCCTCAAGACCCTCATCGTATTTGGCACCCGCCCAGAAGCCATCAAAATGGCACCTCTGGCCCTCAACCTTGACCAGGACGACCGTTTCGAGTCCCGTGTCTGCGTTACTGGCCAGCACCGCCAGATGCTTGACCAGGTACTGGAGCTGTTCGAGATCACGCCCGATTACGACCTGAACATCATGAAGCCAGGCCAGGACCTGACAGACGTGACCACGGCCATTCTGCAGGGGCTCAAGCCCGTACTGGCCGAGTTCAAGCCGGATGTGGTACTGGTCCACGGCGACACCGCAACGACCCTGGCGACCAGCCTGGCGGCCTACTACCAGCAAATCCCGATCGCCCACGTCGAAGCTGGCCTGCGCACCAACAACCTGTATTCGCCGTGGCCTGAAGAGGGCAACCGTCGCCTGACCGGCACGCTTGCAGCGCTGCACTTCGCGCCGACTTCGACCTCGCGTGACAACCTGCTCAAGGAAGGCACCGACGCCGCGACCATCTACACCACCGGCAACACCGTGATCGACGCGCTGCTGGAAGTGGTTCGCAAGCTGGAAAGCCCAGCGCTGAAGAGCCACTTCGAAAGCCAGTTCGACTTCCTCGACGCCAACCGCCGCATGGTGCTGGTCACCGGCCACCGCCGCGAAAACTTCGGCGATGGCTTCGAGCGCATCTGCCAAGCCCTGGTGCAGACCGCTCGCCAGTTCCCGGATGTGGACGTGGTGTACCCGGTGCATCTCAACCCCAACGTGCGCGAGCCGGTGAACCGCCTGCTGGCCGGGGTCAGCAACATCCACCTGATCGAGCCGCTCGACTACCTGCCGTTCGTCTACCTGATGAGCCGCTCGTACCTGATCCTCACCGACTCCGGTGGCATCCAGGAAGAAGCCCCAGCCCTCGGCAAGCCGGTACTGGTCATGCGTGACACCACCGAGCGCCCGGAAGCGGTCGCGGCTGGCACCGTCAAACTGGTTGGCACCGACGTCGACTCGATCCAGCAACACCTGGTGCAACTGCTCACTGATGAAGCGACCTATCGCGAGATGAGCGTGGCCCACAACCCCTACGGCGACGGAAAAGCGTGCGCGCGAATCCTCGATGCCCTTTCCGTATTCTCTAACTCCAAGGACGCAGCATGAGCTTCAACAAGATTTCTGTCGTAGGTCTGGGCTATATCGGCCTGCCAACTGCCGCCGTTTTCGCCGCCCGCAAGAAGCAGGTCATCGGCATCGACGTCAACCAGCACGCGGTCGACACCATCAACCGCGGCGAAATCCACATCGTCGAGCCTGAGCTGGACATGGTCGTTCACGCTGCCGTGACCGAAGGTTTCCTGCGTGCCTCCACCGTTCCGGAAGCTGCCGACGCCTTCCTGATCGCCGTGCCGACCCCGTTCATGGACGACCACGAGCCGGACCTGAGCTACATCGAGTCCGCCAGCAAAGCCATCGCTCCAGTACTGAAAAAGGGCGATCTGGTCATTCTGGAATCGACCTCCCCGGTCGGCGCCACTGAGCAGATGGCCTTCTGGCTGGCCCAGGCGCGCCCGGACCTGAGCTTCCCGCAGACCCACGGTGAAGACTCCGACATCCGCATCGCTCACTGCCCTGAGCGCGTCCTGCCAGGCCACGTACTGCGTGAGCTGGTCGAAAACGACCGGATCATCGGCGGCATGACCAAGAAGTGCTCGGACGCTGCCGTACGCCTGTACCGCACCTTCGTCGAAGGCGAGTGCATCGTGACCAACGCCCGCACCGCCGAAATGTGCAAGCTGACCGAAAACAGCTTCCGTGACGTGAACATCGCGTTCGCCAACGAACTGTCGATCATCTGCGACAAGCTGGACATCGACGTCTGGGAACTGATCCGCCTGGCCAACCACCACCCGCGCGTCAACATCCTGCAGCCTGGCCCAGGCGTAGGCGGCCACTGCATCGCCGTCGACCCATGGTTCATCGTCAGCCAGACCCCAGAGCAGGCGCGCCTGATCCGTACCGCCCGTGTGGTCAACGACAGCAAGCCTGAGTGGGTGATCGACAAGGTCAAGATGGCCCTGGCCAACTTCCTGATCAAGAACCCGGGCAAATCGGCCCAGCAAGTCAAGATCGCCTGCTACGGCCTGGCCTTCAAAGCCGACATCGACGACCTGCGCGAAAGCCCGGCCCTGAGCATTGCCGAGCGCCTGGGCAACGAGCTGGAAGCCACCCTGCAACTGGTCGAGCCGAACATCGAAGCCCTGCCGCAGCGCCTGTCGCGCCACGAGCACGTGGAATTCGACTTCGCCCAGGACAGCGCCGACATTCACGTGCTGCTGGTCAAGCACCGTGAATTCCGCGGCACCTTCACCGTCCGCGATGCTGCATTCGTGATCGACGCCGCAGGCGTTACCCAGGGTTGATGGAACAGTCCGCATGAACAACACCACGCTTGAGAAACCTACCGTGAACAATGAGCTGCCGTCACCTTTGGCCGATATTCATGACCGTGTGATGGAAGCCTATTACGGCAAGCTGGGTGATCAGTTCATGCGGGAAACCCAAGCCCGCATCCACTGGATCTGCGCCCAGGTCAAAGGGCGCCGGATCCTGGATGTCGGCTGCTCGCAGGGCATCGTGCCCCTGCTGCTGGCACGTGAAGGCTGCCAGGTCACCGGTGTGGACACCAGCCCGCAGGCCATCGAAGAGGCCAAGGGTTACCTGTCGACCGAGCCGGCCCACATCCAGCAAAACGTCACGTATATCAATTCTGACTTCCTCGCGCTGGACACGCTCGAGGTCGAACCCGACACCGTCGTCATCAGCGAAGTACTCGAACACCTGGTCCGCCCGGAGCTGTTCGTCGAAAAGGCCAACGAACTGCTCAAGCAGGGTGGCCGCCTGGTGATCACCGTGCCGTTCGGGGTCAATGACTTCATTGACCACAAGCACACGTTCTACCTGATGGAACCTTTCCGGCTGCTGGCCGAGCACTTGCAGATCATCGAGATCAAGATGCTGGGCAAGTGGCTGGGCATTGTCGCCGTTAAAAGCGAAACGCATAAACCCGGCATCATCGACTCGCTGACGGTCGAGCGCGTACGTGAACTGGAAAAGGCGTTTGAGTCCATCGAGCGCACCCTGCGCGAGAACATCGGCGCGATCAGCAAACGTCTGGAAGAGGCGAACAAGAAGTATCGCGGCGCCACCGAGCAGATCGCCCAACTCAAGCCTGAGGCCCAGAAGGCCGAGGCATTGTCCAAGCAGTTGCAAACGCGCGACGCGGACATTGCAACCCTGCAGAAATCCAACCGTGAAATCCTCGATGCCAAGGCCCAGCGGGTCCAGGAGCTTGAGGAAATCAAACAGCGGCTGGAAGAAGCCAACAGGAAGTATCGCGTAGCGACCGAGCAGCTAGCCCTGCTTAAACCTGAAGCACAGAAGGCCGAGGCCCTCTCCCGTCAGCTCAAGGAACGTGAAGCGGATATCGCCTCGCTTGAACAGTCGAGCCGGGAGTCCCTTGAAGCCAGCGTTCGCAACGTTCAACAACTGAGCGAAGAACTCGACGCCGTCAAAGCGCAACTGACCGAGGCAAACCAGAAGTGCATTACGGCTGCGGAGCAGTACGCCCTTCTGGAGCAACAGTTTGCAGCGCTCGAAGAAGCCAGCGTGCAGAGCCTTGCAGACGCCGAGCAACGATATGACACGCTGCTGAGCCAGCATGAAGACGCGCGCAAGCAATTGAGCGAAACAAGCGACGAACTTGCTCAGCTGGCTCAAAGCAATCGCGCACTGCATGACAACCTGGCCACCTCTGCAGGGCAGCAGCAGGCCTTGGAAGAGCAACTGCAAAGCACTCAGGCTCAGTTGCAAGAAGCCCAGCAAAGTACCGACGCAAAAGCCGGCCACATCAGCCAGCTCAGCTCGGAACTCAGCCAGCGGGAAGCAGCGCTGGAATCCTTGCAGCAGTTGCATCAATCCATCGAAGAGCAACTGCAGGCAACGGCACAGCAGCGAACTGCCGCTGAAGAGCGGGCAGCGCACAAGGCCGCAAGACTCGAAACATTGAGGGCGGAGCACGATGCGCTCGCAGCCCAGCTCGAGCAGATGTCTGCACTGCGCGCCGAGGACCAGCGAGAAAACGCTGCCTTGGGCGATAGCATCAGCGCGCTTCGTGAGCAGCACAGTGACCTGGAAAACCAGTTCCGCTCGGTAGCCGGACAACTGGCCGAGGCACAGCAGGTCAACGAGGGCCACGTTGCCACCATCACCGACTTGCGCGCCCACCAGACGGCACTGGAAGCCGAGCTGGAAAACCAACGGCAACAGTCGAACGACCTGTTGGCGCAGGCACAACAGACCAATGTCGAGCATATAGACACCATTACGGCGTTGCGCGCACATCAAGCGGCAGTCCAGGCCAAGCTTGAAGACCAGGCGCAAGCCATGAGCGAGTACCAAACTCAGGCTCAAGAGCAGGAAGCCGCCCACCTCGACACCATCGCTGCATTGCAGTCTGGCCATGCCGACCTGCAAGCCCAGCTGCAGCAGGCAGCCGAGCTACAGGGCCAGACCGACCTGGCCAACGCTGCCCACCTCGACACCATTGCAGCGTTGCAGTCGGGCCATGCCGACCTTGAAAGCCAACTGCAACAGGCCTTCGAACTGCAGGACCAGGCCAACCAGACCAACGCAGCTCATCTCGAGACCATTGCAGTATTGCAGTCGGGCCATGCCGACCTCGAAAGCCAACTGCAACAGGCCGCCGAATTGCAGGACCTGGCCAATCAGGCCAACGCAATGCACCTCGACACCATTGCAGCGTTGCAGTCGAGCCATGAACAGCTGGAAAACCAGCTGCTGGAGGCTGCCGAGCTACAGGAGAGAACCCATCAGGCCAATACAGCCCACATGGAAGACATTACTGCCTTGCGAGCACACCAGGCAGCACTGGAAGCCGAGCTGGAAAACCAGATTCAGGCAATGACCCGTCTGCAAACCCAAAGCAATCAGGATATTGCCGAGAAAGACGACACGATCACTACGCTGCGCATGCGCCAAGCGGAACTGGAAGCCGAACTTGAAAGCGAGTTGGAGTATATGAACGAATTGCAGGCCCAAACCCAACGGGCCGACGCTGCTCAGGCTGAGACCATCGCTCTGTTGAAAGCCCGTCAAGCTGAACTGGAAACAGAGCTGGCCGATCAGCGCCAGACCATGAACGAACTGCAGGTTCAGAGCCAGCAGGCCAATGCCGTACACGCGACCACGATTACCGCATTGCAGAACCGTCAGACTGAGCTGGAAGTCCAGTTGCAGGTGATGAACGACGTTCAGGCACAAAGCCAGCGCGAGCATGCAGCACAAGTCAACTCCATCAATGCTTTGGTTGAACAACGTGCCGTGCTGGAAGACCGCTTGCAGGCGCTGACGCTCGCCAACACCCAGTCCGAAGAAGCCCGGGCCTCGCTGGCAGAGACCATTGCGTCGCTGAATCAAGCCAAGGACATGCTCGAAGAGCAACTCCAGCTGGAAAGCGTCAGCCGCCAAGCTGCCGAAGCCAGTCTCGCCGCCACCAACGAAGAATGGCAGGGCCTGCGTCAGCAACTGGAAGCCGAACTCAACTCGTCCAAGGCAGGTCTTGGTGCGGCAAACATGAAGTACCGCGCCCTCACCGGCGAACAGATTCCGCAGTTGAAGGCCAGCCTCAATCAGCTGCTGGAACGCAGCTCAGCTCAGCAACGCAAGATCGACGAGCTCAACGAAAACCTGGGCCGAGCCAACACCCAGCGTCACCTGGCTGAACAGCGCCTGGTCAAGACGCGTTCCAGCATGACCTACCAGCTCGGCTACCAGATCAAGAACAGCGCCAGCTCCCTGGGCGGCCTGGTCAAGTTGCCGGTGCGCCTGCTGCGGCTGTACCGCAAGGCCAACCAGCAACGCCAGCAAAACGAGCAGAAACTGCTGGCCAACGAACCGCTCAAGGCACTGCTGCCGCCGCCACCTGTGGTGCAGGACGAGAACTACCTCAAGCTGCCAGCTGCCCTGGCAACCAGCGAGCAGAGCCGCACTACCCTGCTGCGCCAGGCCGACCAGCCCGTCAGCCGCCTGAAAGTAGCGTGCGTGATGGATGAGTTCACCTTCGGCTCGTACCGCTACGAATGCGACCTGATGCCACTCACGCCAGCCAACTGGAAAGTGGAAATCGAAGGCTTCGGTCCAGAACTGCTGTTCATCGAGTCCGCCTGGCGCGGCAAGGATGACCTGTGGGGCAGCAAGGTTGGCCACAACGGCCAGGAGCTGCAAGACATTCTCGCCTGGTGCCGCCAGAACAAAGTGCCGACCGTCTTCTGGAACAAGGAAGACCCGGTCCACTTCGAGACCTTCCTGACCACGGCCAAGCAGTTCGACCACGTGTTCACCACCGATATCGACTGCATCCACCGCTACAAGGGCGCACTCGGTCACGACCGCGTCTACCTGCTGCCGTTCGCTTGCCAGCCTGCGCTGCACAACCCGATCGAACTGTACGAACGCAAGGATGCCTTCTGCTTCGCCGGTGCCTACTACGCCCGTTACCCTGAGCGCACCCGCGACCTGGGCAACTTCGTCACCGAGCTGCCGAAGTTCCGCCCACTGGAAATCTTCGACCGTAACTTCGGTAAAAACGATGTCAACTATCAGTTCCCCGAGGAATACCAACCGTACATCGTCGGCACCCTGCCCTTCGAGAAAATCGACACGGCATACAAAGGTTACCGCTACGCGATCAACCTCAACTCGATCAAACAGTCGCAATCGATGTTTGCCCGACGTGTCTTCGAACTGCTCGGCTGCAACACCCTGACCGTGAGCAACTTCTCGCGCGGTGTGCGCCTGCTGTTCGGCGACCTGGTCGTAACCACCGACAATGGCGAAGAGATGCTCCGTCGCCTGCAACTGCTGGCAGAAGACCCGCTGAACAGCGACAAGCTGAGGCTGGCCGCCCTGCGTAAAGTGATGCAGGAGCACACCTATACCCAGCGTCTGGAATACGTGATGAGCAAAGTCACCGGCACCTCGAAGGCCCAGCGCCTGCCGGAGATCGTGGTTGTCTGTGAGGCTCAGGATCGCCAGCAATTCGACATGCTGCGCGCTCACCTGAACCGTCAGACCTACAGCCAGGTGCGCATGGTCATCATCAGCGATGCCTACCAGAGCAGCATCGTGACTGACGACCCGCGAATCCTGGTGCTCAAGCCTGCCCAACTGAAGAAGACTTCTCTCGGTGAGCTGGTTGGCAATACCCCTTGGGTTGCCGCCTTCGTGCCTGGCGACTACTACGGCCCCAACTACCTGCTCGACCTGGCACTGGCAACCCGCTACAGCCGTGCTCAGGTGATTGGTAAAGCTGCACACTTCACCTGCAAAGGCCAGCAAGCCGAACTGCTGTCCAACGAACAGGCCTACCGCCCGACGCAAACACTTGCCGCCCGCCGTTCGCTGGTGGCAACCGAGATCGTCGCCGCCCAACCCCTGCGCAGCTGGCTGAAGAACCTGCAATCACTGCAGTACACCCATGCTCAAGGGTTGGCCATTGATCCGTTCAACTACTGCGAGAACGCCGCGGCACAGCACGAGGCTGTCAGCACCAAGGTCAACGACCTCGAGCTGAACCTGGGCATGACCATCGATCAGCTGCAAGCCCGGGCACAGTCGATCGCGCCGCTGCAGGTCAGCCACGATGCGCCTGAGATCACTGGCCGCGGTTTGGCCGACATGTTTGGCGTCATTCGCAACAAGTTCGTGGACCTGATCGTCGACGGCGATAACTGGCGCGTGCACTCCAAGCTCGCAGACGGCAAGCACGAATACATCTACGCCCAACAGGAAGTCCGTGTGGATGAACTGGGTTGCGAAGAGGGCCGCCTGAAGCTGTTCCTCGACTGCACACCCGGCTTGAACCTGCAGTTGGTCGTGCTGTTCCTGGATGCCGACAAACAGCGCATCAGCCACGTCATGCAGTATCCGAACCGCAACCAGACCGCCGATGTTCCGCCAGAAGCTGTGTTCGTGCGTTTTGGCCTGCGCGCCTACGCGGCGGGCAGCACCGACCTGAAAGCACTGGTGCTGGGGCATCGCAACCTGCAGCCCTCTGAAATGATGGGCCGTGGCGAGCACCTGCTGCTGACCAATCACTACCCGACCTACTCCGACTTGTACCGCAACAAGTTCGTGCACACCCGGGTAACGGCCTACCAGGAACACGGTATCGATGTAGACGTGTTCCGTTTGCGCCCCAATGAGACCGTGAGCTACCACGAGTTCCAGAACATCGATGTAGTCACAGGTTGCACATCGACCTTGACGAAGATGCTCGAGAAGAATCGCTACAAATCGATCCTCGTGCATTTCCTCGACGAGCAGATGTGGAATGTGCTGCGTCCGTTCCTGAACAGCACACGCATCACTGTCTGGGTACACGGCGCGGATATTCAGCCTTGGTGGCGTCGTGAGTTCAACTTCGCGACCGACGAACAACTGCACCTGGGCAAGCTCGCCAGCGAAAAACGCATGACCTTCTGGCGTGGGCTGCTGCAACCCATGCACCCGAACCTCAAGCTGGTGTTCGTGTCTCGCTACTTCGCCGAAGAAGTCATGGAAGACCTCGGGTTCCGCCTGCCGGAAGCTCAGTACGAGATCATTCACAACCCGATCAACACCGACTTGTTCGACCATCGGGAAAAGTCGGCCGAGCAGCGCAAGAAGGTGCTCTCGATTCGTCCTTACACCTCGAAGACCTACGCCAACGACCTGACTGTCAAGGCAATCCAGAGCCTGACGAGCAAGCCCTGGTTCAATGACATGGAGTTCTGCCTGATCGGTGATGGCCCTCTGTTTGAAGAAACGCTGGCTCCGCTACGCAGCTACGCCAACGTGAAAATCCAGCAGGGCTTCCTCAACCACACGGAGATCGCTCAAACCCATAAGGACTACGGCATTTTCCTGTGCCCGAGCCGCATGGACACCCAAGGCGTATCCCGTGATGAGGCCATGTCGTCAGGCCTGGTACCTGTGACTACCGCCGTCGCGGCAGTACCCGAGTTCGTCGACAACCAATCCGGCTACGTGGTCGAACCCGAAAGCCACGAGCAACTGGCGAAAGCGATCGAGGACATGTACCTCAATGGCAGCACCTTCGTCGTGAAGTCCAAAGCTGCAGCCAAGCGTGTTCGCGAGCAAAGCGCCAGCGTCAAGATGGCCGAGCGGGAAGTTGCTGTGATACAGAATCATTGAAGACGATGATGAAACCCGCTTTGAAGCATTTCGTTTTTACCAATTTTGGTATCGGCATCAAGGATGAACTGTGGCTGTCCTACAGGCTGGAGGTCTTTAGCAATACTGCCCTCCCGTCTTTGGCCAACCAGAGCAATCAGGGTTTCGAATGGATCATCTTCGTTGATGAAGCACTGCCGACACTGCACCGGACGCGACTGGAGACGTTGCTGCGTGGTTCTGGCCTGAATGCGCGCACGCTTCGGGTCAGCGACTATTCTATGGTCAGTCGCGAAATCCTGCGCCTGATCAAGGACGTTGACGAGGCGGTCCTGGTAACTTCGCGCATGGATGATGACGACTGCATTGATGAGCACGTCATCGACCTGATCCAGGCCGAGGCCACCTCCGAGCACAACATCTCGGAGGTGCTGCTGATATCGCTGAAAAACGGTATCGAATTCCTGCCTTCGGATGAGTGCTATCGCCCGGTCGAATACGACACGCTGGCACTTGCACTGACCCTGGTGGACAAGACAGCAGGCCCCAAGTCGCACTCCATTACTCAGTATGCGCACCACTTGGTCGTCTCGACGCTGGAACAGCATCGGATTTCCGCCGAGCACATTCATCTGAGCAGAGCGGAACCGCTTTATCTGTATACCAAGCACCCGCTCAGCGATTCGTACTTCTTTGGCGCGCGCGCACGCATACTCAGCTCGCCCGAGTGCGTGAAAGGGTTTGATCCGGCGCTGTTTGCGCGGTTCGGCCTACAGACTGCCCAGCTTGAATACCTGACCCAGCTGCTGCGAGAGTCTCCGCTGGGCATGCCGCACAAATACCTTGAAAAGCTAAATACGGTCCGTCAGCAAATCAAGGCTGAACAACAGAACGTCTTTGGTGCCGACCAAGAAGTATTGAACAAACTCCTGTCGCAAAGAGCTCGCCTTGAAGTGAAGGCCTCGCGCCCGAACCCCGTGAAAGCGAAGGCAGGGAAGATTCGCGTTGCCATTCTCGGTTCAAGTGCTTCGCACAATTTGTTCACGTTTCAACAAGAAGCCCTCGAACGCTTCGAGGTGTGTTTTTACATGTCTCAATCGTCGGTCATCTCTTACATGGCACCGCCCTGCCTCGATGCCCGGTTCAAGGTCGATACCGAAGACGCCGAGGCTAAACGTGTTCAGTGGGACGCCTCCAAAGACCACTGGAAACAGCTTGAGCAAGCTCGGCCCGACATCGTCATTGTCGATTTTTTTGACGAAAGCATCGGCATCGCAACGCTTGGAAGTTCCATCGTTTCGGCCAGCCCGCTCATGCTCAAAACCCTGTCGCGTTGCGGTATCGAGTTCAAGTTGCAGGCCCCCTGGAGTGAGGAGGCCAAGCAATTGCGCACCTGGGCGCTGCCCATGTTCCTTGAGCGCCTGGCTAGCCTGTGCCCGAACATTTTCGTGCACCAGGCCAACTGGGCGAGCCAGTACAAAAGCAAGGAAACCGTTGCAAGCTTCGCCGGGAGCACCTTCGAGAACCTCATCGACCTCAACAATGCAATCATTGACCCGATGCTGGAAGGCCTGGAGAACTCGACGATCCCAGTCGAGAGAATCGGCGGCAAGGACGCTGGCTTGATTGCAGGGGGGGCGCCTCGCTGGGCCTATTGCCCGTATCACTATGACAGCCCGTACTACAGAACCATCGCCAAACAAGTATTTGCCAAGATGGTGCAACACGTCTCAAAAAACGAGCACAAATGGGCGTTTTGCCCGTATTACTACCACGGCACCTATTACAGAACCCTCGCCAAACAATTGCTGGCGCGGATCATCAATTGAAGTGATCAGATCATGAAACCGTACCTCTTCCTTATTGCACTCCTGACGATGTTGGCCGGTTGCGATCAACAACCGACAGGCGAGGTGATGCCAGCGGAAAAATCGGCCAACACCCTGCGCCTGAGTGACGCTACCTATGTGCTCCTCCGGGGCACACATCAGAAGTCGTATAAGAAACCGAACAGCGCGGGCTTCATGAGCATGCATGAGTTCGTCTATGCCGGCGTTGACAAAATCGCTGAAAACGACGTTTACGCTGTCCTGAAAAACAACGGCTACACGCGCAAGATTATCGGCAATGATGCAACCCAGTTCAAAGTGCAGTATTACAAAAAGTCCCAGCCACCGATCGGCGCTATTTTTGTGACGCGCGCCAAAGAAGGTGGGCATGAGACCCTCGCCAATATTTATTGGCAGGAAAAATAATGCACGCGCACCTCACATTTGCTTATACGGTTTCACGTTAGCATGAAACTTCAGCAGCAGATAAAAGCCACCATCGGCTGGTGTATTTCCCTGGGCGTGAAATTCGTCAAGGTGGTGCCGATCATTACCGGCCTGGTGCAAATCAGTACTTTGGCGAGCCAGATATTTCTTTTACTGGCTTTCTTCCTGCCCCTCAAAGTCATCATTCTCCTGGGCTCAGAAAAAACGCCTGCCTATTTTCCTTCGATCCTGCATACGCTCGAGAAGGATCATTTGATCTATGCATTGACGGCAGCGGCGGCCCTTTCCTATATCGCCTATCTGCTGGCGGAACTGGCGACCGCACTGCTGTGCCGTAAAGGCACCCAGACCCTCCTCGCTCGCACGTCCAAGCTCAATTTGTTCGAGAACCAGGAAAAAATTGCCACCAACGCCTACTCTCGCTTCAACCGAGCGATGGCAGGGGGGGCTTTTTTCGGCTTGAGCACGGTGGCGCTTGCCTTTGTATACCCGAGCCTGCTGCTGGCGATTTTCGCGTATCTGGCCGTAGCATCGACCGTTTGCGTGCTGGCCTACAACCACAGCAAGCGCATTCGCGATAGCTTCCACCAGCACTACAGCCCTATTCTGAATGCCTTGGCGGCAACAGGGTTCCTGCTGAGTTTCTTCGTCCTGGTGACTGACTTCCTGTATTTCCAGCACACCAAGATTTTCAACGCCGTCATCGCCGTTCTGATCATGCGCCAGGGCTTGCAGCGGCTGTCGAGCATGATGCTGGACGTTATCGGCCTGCGCATTCAGCATCGGCAGGTCAATGCGCTGTTTTATCAGTCTCAGCCGCTCATCGAACTGCGCCCGCAAAGCAATGGCTTGGACTATATCCTGCAGGCAGAAAACAGAGACAAATGGGTGCGCGAGCTGCTTCAAAAACTGAATGCTGAGGCGGTCGACAGCTATCAGATGCAATGGCATCAGGTGGGCTTTACCGATATCTACGCCTTCACCCTGCAGTTCGCCGATGACGCCGTTGAGCACAGCCTGCTGGTCAAAGTGTTTGGCAACAACATCTCATCCTCGGCGCTGCAGGAACGGGCGCTGCTGACGACGCAACGCGGCTTGCCAGTCTTGCCCTTTGTGGGTCATTACAAGGTCAGCAATATAGATTGCCATGTCTATCGATTTGAAGCGTCTGACAAGCTGGCCGGCCGGCAGATTGGCGAAGGCATACTTGGCGTGGCAAAGAGGCTGATACTACTGGAGCCCGCTGCAGAGCTGATTGCCCAATTCACCCGCACGCGCTTGTACCTCGAACAACGTCTTGATGAAGCCACGATCAGCTCGCTCCGTCTGGCGTGTATCAATGATGACGACACTCAACGTGTCGAGCGCATCATCAACACCCTGCCGTGCATTACCCGGCAACTGGCCGAGCTTCCTCGCCAGATCGTGCCCCTGGATGTCACCAATAACACACTACTGGCGTCCCCCTCCTCCGGCTTTGTCCTCAGCCACTGGAGTAATTGGCGCATTGAAGCGATTGGCTGCAGTTGGCCAATCGCGCAAAAAGATGCGCTTTTCGAAACGCTCGGCTCTAGCGACCAGCGCCCGGCACTTGCTAACGCCGAGCAGCAAAAGGTCTGGCTGGCTGCACTGATGTACATGCTGGAAAGACATATTGTGCGTAAAGACTATTCGGCAGCCCTTGCATTGACACCTGACATCGTCAGCTGCATCGAGATTTTTGATACACCCACAGCTGTAGAGGGCGCGACGCAATGACGAAAGTCTCGATGATTGTATGGAATGAGTTCCTCAACGACGCGCGCGTGATGAAGGAAGCTCAAACGCTGCAACGGGCCGGTTATCAAGTTCGCGTGTTCGCACTGCACACGCCAGGCGTCACCCAACAGCAGGCGGTGCTCGACGATGGCATAGAAGTTGTTCGAGTGGCCCGCTCGCCGCTTTGGAAACTGCGTAAGAAGAACCTGCAGCCTGCGGTGAAAGCCGGTGGCGAGTCTCAGCAGTCCGCGCCGGTGAAGCCCAGCCTGAAATTGCTTGTTCTAAGAGCTGTATCACGCGGGTGGACGCACCTCGCGCTGCTGTTCAAGATGCTTGAGTACCGGGCGACGGTCGTGCACTCGCATGACGTCAATACCCTGCCCACCGCCTGGCTGGCAGCAAAGTTGTCACGCGCCAGGCTGGTGTACGACGCACACGAAATCAGTACCAGCCGAGAAGGCTACAAGAGCCTGCGGAAGGTCGTCGGGTTTGTAGAAAAACAGCTGATGCCCTCGGCAAATGGCACGATCACCACAACCGATGCACGGGCCAAGTACTTTGCTCGCGCCTATGGCGTGGAGCGGCCATTGGTTCTACAAAACCGACCCAGGCTGATTGAAAGCCCACCCTCGAACCGCATTCGAGAAGAGCTCGGCCTGGTCGAGCCGTGGCCGATCGTTCTTTATCAAGGTGGTTTACAGCAAGGCCGCGGGCTGGAAAAACTGGTCCGCACGGCGCAGCACGTGCCTGATTGTTACTTTGTGCTGATCGGCGGAGGCCGGTTGACCCAACCGCTCACGCAGTTGGCGCAAGAACTGAACCTGCAGCACAAAGTGCATTTCATTCCAACGGTGGCCCTGGCCGAACTGCCAAGCTATACGGCCTCTGCCGACGTGGGTGTGCAACCTATTGAAAACACCTGCCTCAATCATTACACCACGGATTCGAACAAACTCTTCGAGTATGTAATCGCCGGGCTACCGGTGATTGCCACTGACTTCCCTGAAATCCGCAGGATTGTCAGAAGCAATGACATCGGCCTGCTGGTACCGGCCAATAACGAGCAAGCCCTCAGCCGCACAATCATTCAATTGCTGGAAGACCCCGCGCTGCGCGCACGGTTCGCCAGCAACGCCAGGAAGACGGCGCAAAACTTGAATTGGGAAAGCCAGGAAAAGTGTTTAGTTGATCTCTACGAGCGGGTGCTGCTCACCCACGCTCACACCAGGTAACCCGGCCGTGAAGACACGCATTCTCTTTTTGAGTTTTTACTACCCGCCGGACCTGTCGGCAGGCTCCTTCCGTGCCGAGGCATTGGTAAAAGCACTCTTGGATAATGTCGGCGACCATGTGGAAATCGATGTCGTTACCACACAGCCCAACCGGTACCATACCTTCAAGACCACGGCCTCGAGCTTTGAGCAGTCGCCGAGCCTGACCGTACGGCGACTGGCGGTGCCTGCCCATAAAAGTGGTTTCATTGACCAGGCGTTTTCATTCGGCTCGTTTGCCTACCAAGTATGCAAAGTAGCCAACAGCAAACAGTACGACCTGATCTTTGCCACCTCTTCGCGCTTGATGACAGCCTCGCTGGGCGCTTACATCTCCCGAAAAACAGGTACCAAGCTGTATCTGGACATTCGAGATATTTTTGTCGACACCTTGCAAGGGGTACTGCCACCTACCCTCGGCAAACTAGCTTCTGTTGTCTTTTCATCTATTGAAGCTAGCACGATCCGACAGGCTGACAAAGTTAATCTTATTTCACCTGGGTTTACGCCCTATTTTAACAAGCGCTACCCCGACAAGGTATTCACCTTGCATACCAACGGGATCGATGAGCTCTTCCTCACGCCGCCGCCGTTGCCGACGGCACCGGTCGTCACGCAATACCTGCCTGCGCTACCGCGCCGATTGAAAATTGTGTACGCAGGCAACATTGGTACCGGGCAAGGCCTGCACCTCATTGTCCCGCAATTGGCCAAGCACCTCGAGGATGAAGCCGACTTTCATCTGATCGGATCTGGCGGGGCCATCGAGCGCTTGAAGAAAGCACTGGCTCGCGAGCAGGTGACGAACGTCTATCTCGCGCCCCCGATGAAACGTGACTCTTTATTGAAGCTTTATCGTGAAGCCGATGTACTGTTCTTGCACTTGAATGACATGAAGGCGTTCCGTCGAGTATTGCCCTCCAAGCTGTTCGAGTACGCAGCAACCCAGAAACCTATTTTGGCAGGTTTGTCCGGGTACCCAGGTCGATTTGCAAGCAGACGCATTCACAATACGGCGGTATTCAGCCCCTGTGATCTCGAAGCCGCTATCAGATCATTCAGGAGCCTGGAACTGGGCCCCACAGCTCGAAATGATTTCATACAAAAATACTCGCGAACAGCTATCAAAAGGAGGATGGCCTTCGACTTGCTGACCACATCACCCAAGCATTCGGAGTTCGAGCAAACTGAATAGTCAAGGGTCGACAAGTTTGCTAGAATTCAGAGTTTAAATTTACATTAACAAACCCAAGGTCTAACGCTTAACATGAAAAAAATCACCTACGTCGCGGTTTTGTCCTGCCTGCTCGCTTTGGGCGGCTGCAATGAAGAAAAAGGGACTGACATCCAACTTCCTTCCGGCGAAAAGCTGACGCTCGAAGGTAACATGACAAAAAATGTTACCAAACCTATCGAAAACGGTACTTTCAAGACTTTCGAAATCCAGTACAACCTGGCTCAAGCTGAAACCAAGGCTAAAGTCGACGAGCGCTTCCGCGCACTGGGGTATGTTGCTGCCGAGCAGCCAAACGCTGAATCCGCGGCAGTTAAAGTACATTACATGAAGAAAAACTCTCCAACCATTGGTGTTTTGATCAATGATAAAAACCCAGCACTGGTGAGCATCTACTGGCAAGAAAAGCAGCAATAAGCTGCTCCGGCACCCGCGCATCGAAAGACGAATATTCCCACTGCCGAGCACTCACAGTGGGAATATCTTTTAGTGTCAATCACTGACCTGCATTGCGCTCGGCGCCCCACCCTGGGTCTGTGCCCCCCAACAGACTTATACCTGCATAAACGATCAATCAATCCTCACACAATCAGCGCCCAGCACCTCAATAATAATCAATCTGTCACCGCCCCACACTCAGGTTAGGCTACCTATGCACATTAACTACGAAGCGCTCACTACCGACTGGTTCGACAGAGCCATGGGAACGGGCCCACAAGGCGGTAAGTGGAAACCAAAGCATCACCTCGACCTATACAGGCAATGGCCAGAGCAGTATGTGGTTGATTTCAATCAACCCTTCAACCCTTTCGCCTTCGCTATTAACGCCTGTGCATTGGCGAGCGCCTGCAAGATTCAGGGCCCGTCAAAAGTAATACTCGACCAGATCGACTACCTGGACCTGGCGGCCTCTATCTACACTGACACACTGGGCAATCACAACTACATCAGAAACGATTTTTCATTCCCAATGTATTGGGCCACCATGAAAAAACCTTTCTATGGCGCCTTCATGAATGCGTACACCGCCTACGGCTACATGCGCATATTTGAAGCCACCCATGATGAGAAACATTTAAACAAAGCATTGAAGCTCATTTCGACGATAACATCCAACGACACCAAGCTCAAGTTATCCGAGAAAGACTCGCGTGGCGACCTCTGGCTTTACGAATATGTCTTCACCCCCCTGGAGACAGACGCAGAGCATTTCAAGAAGTTAGGCACTGAAAGCCAGCCGGACGGCACCATGCGCTTCCGGATTTATAACGGCCACATCGGCGCCTTGATTGCACTGCTAAAATTCAGAAAACTGACAAACATGGGATTTGTCGATGAAACCATCGAACAAGCCCTTTTAACAATGTCGAAAAATCTGGGGGGCCAGCTTTTAGATAATCAGTTTTTTTCCTACTCGATTGAAGCCCCACAACTTCCGGATTACGGGCAAGCGAGAGCAGTCCATCTTGCCAAGCAACTGTCCGAAGCCACGGATGATGAGCAACTAAAACTCACGTATCAAGCTTTTGATAAGTTCTACCGTGAGTCAATCAAGGACCGCGAGAAAGAGGTTTATGCCGCGGGAAGAGCAACTGCACGCGAGTTGTACACCCCGCTCAAATCGATATGATCGATAGCGACGTGCAGTGCAGCAGGAACCCAAGCGAGGCCAAAGGCGCGTCATTGGGTTCCCCCCATCTCGACCCCCTCATCGCGGGACATCCCGAGCGTTAACTGAATGCTTGTTAAGAGTACGCATGTACTCCAGCCCGAGAGCGCGACTGCGTTGCATTCCTACTGGAGCCTAGGGATAATGGATTGTCCGAGACGTACGCAGCATGCCCGCTTATGGATTGCTGTTTGAAACATCACCACATGAGGCTGACAGGAACAGTGATCAAGAACTTACTGATTTACGGTAGCTGTGTATCCAGAGATATATTCAACTTAGAGGATAGCCGGGTCTTTAAGTTAACCGATTACTTTGCCAGGTCTTCAATGGCGTCACTGTCGAGCTCGCCCTATGCCAATGATGCGGCATTAGACCGTATACCCTCAGCTTTCCGACGACGTATGGTCGGGTATGACTTTTCCAAAGAGCTGATCCTCCAGCCTGAACGACTGTCCAGCGCCGACATCATATTGATCGACTTGATTGACGAGCGGTTCGACCTCGTCGCCCTGCCGACAGGCCAAGTCATCACCCACTCAAGCGAGCTTACCGAAAGCGGCCTGCTGGCTGACAGCGACATACAAGGGTTTCGATTAATTCAGCAAGGCACTGAAGAACGCAGAGCGCTGTGGCTTGAAGGCATGCAGAAGTTCATTGAGCTGCTGAAGCAGCACAACAAGCTGGACAGCGTACTTGTCAATAAAGTCTACTGGGCTTCCCAGTTTGAAACACCGAGCGATTCAAACTTCCCAGTTACCCTTACTGCAGTAAACAAGGCCAACCAGGAGCTGGAATGGATGTATGCTGCGCTTCATAGCCAGCTGGAAGACAACCAATTCCTCACCTTCCCGCCTGAACTCCTAACCGCCGATGAGTCTCATCGCTGGGGCGCATCGCCCTTCCATTATTGTGAGGGCTATTACAAAGAAGCGCTCTCGCAGTTAACCTCCAAGCAAAAGTCGATTGGTGGTGATAACCCCGCGATCAACGACGCGTCAGGCAAAGCCCCCCTGGTGTCCGACGGCGCCAAAATCACGGTGGCGGCTTACAGAACAGAAAGTGAAATTTTCGCGCATTGCTCATTGGTCATGGACGGCAAGATCTATGAAAATGGCAACTTCGCTTTCTATTTGCTGATTGATGGCGTTCGCCATGATGTACGCTGGTACGAGCCGTCACCGCGCGCACGATTCCCTATCCCTGATACACCTGGCGAACTCGTAGTGGTGGCATTTTACAAGGACCCGCAAGATCAACAAACTTCCAATAAACGAAGCGTCAGTTGCCTGACACGTTAACCAGGCAAGGCAAACCCAACGCTGACATCTGACTTTCAAGCAGTGGCCGCCATTAGAGCAACCACTGCATGCCACTCATCGAATACCCGGACAGCCCTACGTATTGCCTTTCACGCCGGCGAGGATATTGGGCATTTTCTGGTACAGTTTTACCGAACCTGTAATGCTCAGGTGCCCATTGTCACGATAGATGGGGACCCCATCGATGATGGTTTTACACGCCTTTTCGTCACACAAGACATCAGACAAGTACACCACCTTGGCACCCAGGGCCGTTTCAGCGTATTTCATCAGGTCATTCATCTTTTTATTCGCCCGGTCAAAGGCTGACCTTGCCAGCATGCATTTAGCCGACGGATCAGAGAATGAGGGCTTGGCCACTTCATTCTGAATGCACGAAACAAGCGCATTATCAATACGTGGTGGAGGCGAGATAATCACCACGTCCTTTCCAAGCGATTTAAGCTTTTCGACAACATTGTGCATATCTTGCTTCGCACGTTCGGGTGTCGATTTAGCGATTTGCATCGCACCGCCCCCGTCAAAAGAAATCGTCTCGAATGTATCCTGCACATACTGCCCGTACGACCCTGCCAAAATAACGGTCGTAATCGATGGGTGCTCACTAATAAATTTGAAAGCACTGTCATTGAACCCTACACACTGCCGCGCCTGCACCTCGAAGTCGCTACGCTTCGTATTGGGCGCTGCGTTCAAGAAGGGCGCGCATGCGCTGCGGGTAGCCTGGCGAATGTCGATTTTCTGCGACTGTAACATTCCTGGAATGTTGTGCATGGCAAAAGAGTCACCCCAAACAATAATCTTGGGGTTTGCCGAAGTCCGGCACTGCTCAGTATCTTTATAAATATTGGCACCGCAAGACCTGTCAAGCCCATAGTTTGGAGCGAACAGTTCGTTTATCTTCTCAGCAGACTGGCCTTTCAGGAACGTATGCGAAAGACCGAACAACGCTAGGGTCAGCGCAGGGAAAACGACCATCGACGGCTTGAAGCCATAAGGCATTTTCCTGAACGGCTCTTCTATCCACCTGTGCAACGCAATAGCCGACAAGAGCGATGCCGCGAGTAATGCACCTTTGACAACCAGGCTATCAGTATCGATCGAGGCATTAGCCAACGCGATTATTGGCCAGTGAACGAGGTACAGCGAATACGAAAGATCGCCAAGCTTATTGACGAACAGCATCCGCGCCTGACCATTCAATAAACGGTGATTGGCCAGCAGTATAATCGCCGTTGCAAAGCAAACCACCACGGCATCGAGGCCCGGATGCGAAAGGCCCGAGTTAACAAATGGCGACGCCAACAGAACCGCAAAAGCAGGTACTGCCAGTTTTAACGAGACGCTTTTGACAATGCCGTTATGAACGACCATCGACGCGACACTACCAATGAGTAGCTCCCATGCTCGAGTGGGGAGCAAGTAGAACGCCGCTGACGGGTTGCTTGCAGAAAGGTAGAGGCAACCCATGAAGCTTGCAATGGCAAGCACAATGAGGATCTTTTTCCAATGCTTGGCGGGCGTGAAAGCCAGGAGCGCAGGAACGACGAAGTAGAACTGCTCCTCTACCGCCAGCGACCACATGTGCAGCAGTGGCTTGGTGGCGGATTCGATATCGAAATATCCAGCTTGGCTAAGCAATACAAAGTTCGTGGAGAACGTCAACGCGCCAATGACTTGCTGCTTCATCGATTCGATCTGCATCGGTGGCAGGAAGAATTTAGCTGCAATGATTGTCGCCAGGAGGGTAACGAAAGACGCCGGTAGCAGGCGCTTTGCTCGACGGAGGTAGAACTGCTTGAATGAAAAGTTATCGCGCGCCAGTCCCTTGGACACAATCGATGTGATCAAGAAGCCTGAGATCACGAAGAAAATATCTACACCCAGGTATCCATACTGAAATCCAGGGATCGCCAAGTGTTCAAGCACCACAAATGCAACGGCAAGTCCCCTTAGGACTTGTATATCAACCCTGATTGTAGACATCGACATCCCGGCTCGTTTCGTTCGACAGCCGCGAATTGTATATCTAAATATTGAGGGCACCAAGGACGACAAAGGCTGCCGCGAGGTGCTCACGAGCGGGTGCCGACAGCCTCACAAGCACACCGCGCAGAGTGAAAGCGTCATTCTTCATCCGGGCACGCCACGCACTTACATCTGCAAACCGCATTGAAGTACCCGGCGCACACCCGAACACCTACCCTTAGCTCATTACCTCACGGCTCCAACCGCCGCTGCTGATAAATCCAGTCCACAATCTCGCCATCCGGCGCATACCCGATCACCGTCTCCCGCAACAGTTGCCGAACCCGCACAAAGTCGTCATGCGCCACCGCCGCCAACAGCTCCCGCAACGCATCCTTGAGCACGTCCCACGACATGAAATCTTCATTGGCACTCATGATCATTGGATGCCGGGTGGCAATCACGTTGTCACCAATCAGCAGCTCCTCGTAGAGCTTCTCCCCTGGCCGCAGGCCGGTGAACTGAATGGCGATGTCGCCCATCGGGTTTCGTTCGGAACGGACGCTGAACCCGGACAGGTGAATCATCTTCTCTGCCAGCTCGACAATCCGCACCGGCTCGCCCATGTCGAGGACGAACACGTCACCGCCCTTGCCCATGGAGCCGGCCTGGATCACCAGCTGCGCGGCTTCGGGGATGGTCATGAAGTAGCGGGTGATTTTCGGGTGGGTAACGGTCAGTGGGCCGCCGGCCTTGATCTGTTTGTGGAACAGCGGGATCACAGAGCCCGAAGAACCCAGCACATTGCCGAAACGCACCATGGTGAAACGGGTCTTGTTGACCTGCGAGACTTTGCCGCTATCACCGAACAGCACCGGTGCTACTTCGCGGCTCAGGGCTTGCAGGGTCATTTCGGCAAGGCGTTTGGTGCTGCCCATCACATTGGTCGGGCGTACCGCCTTGTCGGTGGAGATCAGCACGAAGTTGGCTACCCCAGCCTGCAAGGCGGCCTGGGCTGTGTGCAAGGTGCCGATGACGTTGTTCAGCAAGCCTTCGGCAATATTGTGCTCGACCATCGGCACGTGCTTGTAGGCCGCGGCGTGGTAGACAGTTTCGACCCGCCAGGTCTTCATGATGTCGAGCAGTTGCGCCTGGTTGCGCACCGAACCGAGGATCGGGATCAGGCACACAGACAACGATTCGCGCGCAATGCGCTGCTCCAGCTCGGAGAGGATGCTGTAGAGATTGAACTCGCTGTGGTCGAACAGCAGCAGGGTTTTCGGCGACTGGCCGAGAATCTGCCGGCACAGCTCCGAGCCGATCGAACCACCGGCGCCGGTGACCATGACAGTCTGCTCGACGATGCAGCGTTCTAGCAGGTCGGCCTGCGCCGGCACGGTGTCACGGCCCAGCAGGTCGGCAATGTCCACTTCCTGGATGTCGTCGACTTTGACCTTGCCGCTGGCCAGGTCGACGAAGCTCGGAATACTGCGCACGTGCAGCGGATAACCTTCAAGGAAATTGAGGATTTCGCGACGTCGGGTGCGGGTGGAAGACGGGATGGCCAGGAGGATTTCCTGGGCGCCGGTGGCGTCGATCATTTCCTGCAATTGTTCGGGGCGGTAAACCTGCAGGCCGGCGATTACCCGGTCGGTGATGCTGGTGTCATCGTCGATGAACGCTACTGGGCGTAATGTCTTGTCGGTGCGCAAGGCGGCGACCAGCTGGTTGCCGGCACCGCCAGCGCCATAGATGGCAACCCTGGGCAGGCCGTTGTCACGGCTGGCGAAGGGCACGTGCTGCACGGCGGCTGCAAACCAGTCGCCGAGGAAGTACTGGCGCATGGCCAGGCGCAGCCCGCCGATCATGATCAGGCTCAGCCACCAGTAGTTGAAGGTGATGGACCGGGGTACGACGTTCTGATGGTTGCTGGCCCAGTAGATGATAAAGCCCAGGATCAGCGACGACAGGGTCACGGCCTTGATGATGGCAATCAGCGCGTCGTTGCCGAAGTAGCGCATCACCGCGCGGTACAGGCCAAAGCGGATGAACAGGGGGATGGCTACCACCGGTGCGGTGAGGAACAGCCAGCCGTGGTCGATGATGGGGTTGGCCAGCTCATCGATGCCAAGGCGAACCACAAAGGCCAGCCACAGGGCGGCCCAGATCAGCACGATGTCGGTCAACACCTGCAGCAAGCGTTTATGCCTACGAGGTAGAGCAAGCAGTTTAGCGCGCACCTTATCCATCGCTCCTCTGAAACGTTTCCAGAAATTCCCTGACATCGAGTTGCTCACATTACCTTAGTGTCAATCTTCACATTCGCCTGCGTGGAAGCGGACCGCCAACACAATCAATGGGATATAGGCCAGCACCACGCCCACGGCGCCATCCAGGCCAAGCTTTGCAACACAGAACGCGATCGGCAGCAGCCAGCACAGGTTCAGCACGGCAACCGCGAGTGTGACCGGCAGATGCTTGCCGAATTCCCTGGAAGCAAACTGATAGGCATGGCTGCGATGAGCCTCATAGACCTTGTCGCCGCGCAACAAGCGCCTGACGAGGGTGTAGGTCGCATCGACAATGAACACGCCGAGCAGAATCAGCCAGCACCAGAGCATCGGCGGTGAAACCCAGGCAGCTTGCAGCGACAGGCCGCCGAGGACGATACCGAGGAAACCGCTGCCTGCGTCGCCCATGAAAATTTTTGCTGGGGGAAAATTCCAGAACAGGAACCCGGCGACAGCAGCGGCCAGCAACAAGGGCAGAACGGCATGGCTGCCCAGGCCCGTCAGAGAGTATAGCGACGCCGCGCCCAGGCACACGGTAATGGCCTCGATACTGGCGATGCCGTCGATGCCGTCCATGAAATTGTAGAGGTTGAGCAACCAGACCAGGTATACGGCAGCGAGCACACCGCCCAGCCACCCCAGGTCCAGCACCCAGCCGAACAGTGCCAGCGGTGGCAACCCGCCCATCCACGCCAGCATCCAGGTTGCGGCGACGAAATGCCCGAGCAGGCGCCAGCGTGCGGCAATGTGGCCGTGGTCATCCATGAAGCCGATGATCGCGATCAGGGCACCCCCACCGCCCAGCGCGACGAGCGAGTGGATGCCCTCGGCGCCGGTCAGCATGAGCCCGACGATGGCCAGCAGGAAGGTCAGGACAATGGCGACACCACCGCCACGGGGCGTCGGTACGGTATGCGAGCTGCGGGCATTGGGCACGTCGATGACGCTGCGTGCCAAGGCGTAGCGGCGCAGGCCTGCGGTCATCAACAAGGACAGCACCAGTACAGCGGGAAGAGACCACAAAAGCATCATTTCTTGTCGTTTTCCTGATAGTGCCTGGCAGTTGCCAGAAGTGCCGCATCCACGCTCACAGGTGGTTGCCAACCGAGTAATTCGCGGGTCTTGCGGATGTCCACCTGCAATGAGCCACACAGGCGCTGCGACAACGCGGCCTTGCCCAACGCTTTGGCAGCGCTGCTCAGCACCCAGGCCGGCACCGGCAGCAAACGTGCCGGCTTGCCCAACGCCTGGGCCATGCGCCCGAGCAGTTGGGTGGTGGACAGGTCTTCGCCGTCGCTCACCAGAAACACTTGGTCAGCGGCTGCCGGGTGGTCGATGCAGGTCAGCACCAGGTCGACCAGGTTGCCCAGCGCCACCAGGCTGCGGCGGTTGTGGATGGCACCAAAGGGCAAGGGCACACTACGGTCGAGCCAGCGCATCATGCTGAGGAAATTGGCCTTCACGCCCGGGCCATACACCAGCACAGGGCGAATGATGACGATCTGCATGCCGGTCTGTGCGCCGAGCGCCAGCAAGCCCTGCTCTGCCTCGTGCTTGGAGACGCCATATGGGTCGACCGGGCGTGGCAGGTCGTCTGCGGTGTACGCTTTGCCGGGTTCGGTCTGCTCGCCATTGACCTTGATCGAACTGACGAAGACGAAACGTCGGGCACCAGCAGCACTCGCCGCACGGGCTAACGCCAGGGTGCCGTTGACGTTGATCCGGCGAAATTCGGCCAACGGGTCGACGGCGGTATCCGACATGACATGCACCCGCGATGCGCAATGCACGACAACCTCGGGCTTGTGCGCCTGCAATTCGGCTGTCTGGTCGTCTGTGAGATCGCCAATGGGGTAAGTGATGACCCCGGCAGGCACATGGCGCAGGGGTGAACGCAAAGGTACGACGGTTTCGACATTTGCGTTGCGACTGAGCGCCTGCAGCACCGCTGCGCCCACAAAGCCGGACGCGCCAGTCAAAAGTACTCTCATTCTCACCTGATCGCTTTTTTTGGTTTATTGGCTATTACTATCGGATAGATCGCATGACAACGGAAGGCATCTGCATCACGCGATGAAATTTCCGACAAAAACCAGCCTTGAACGACGACACAATAGCCTATTGCGCGTCATCAAACTGACTCAATGCACACGACCCTAAAGAATCTGAAAGAAAACTACAAATCGGCTAATCGATATCAAAGTGCCCTAAGCTCGCTGCTTGCAGACCATGGACAGGGTTTGCAAAACAAAACAGAATCCCTGCTCCCATTCAAGTGCCAATAAGAACTCATGTCCAAAGGGAAAGTCACCAACGCGCTCTCCTCCCCGATTGCCGCGAGTATTGCCGCTATATTTGGCCGTTTTCTGCTTCTTGGGGCGGGAGCCCTGACCGGCATCATCATTCCGCTGACCATGCCGCAGGCTTCGGTAGGCGTGTTTTTTCTGGCCCAATCGCTGATCGCGGCCCTCGCCACCGTGGGGCAACTGGGCTTGAGCATCACCGCACCAGCCTGTATTTCCACAGCCCAAGGGCACCGCGATAGCGGGCAGGTGAAGCAGGTAATCCGCCGTACACTGCTGATTGCCGTACTCTCCACCCTGGCACTGGCGATCGGCTTCAACCTCTTCATGCAGGTGTTTTCGCGCTATGAAGGCGCCGACTTGCTGCGTCTGCTTCACGCCATTGCCCCCCTGGTCTCGATCAGCATGGTCCTGGCCGCGATGACCACCATCCTGTCCGAGCAGCACCGGGCGCTTGGCCATTTCGTACAGGCCAGCTTCCTCACCACCGGGGCTAGTGTGGCCAGTGCGGCGACCGTCATCCTTGCCTGGCGGGGCGAACTGCAACTCAACCTCGACATGCTGGTCCTGGCGGGCGCAGTGGGGGCCAGTTGTACCGCGCTGCTGGGTGCCTACAGCCTCAGGCGCTGGTATCGGGCGCAAGCCGCCAGCAAGCCCGCGACAGACATCGGTTATGCCACCCTGCTACGGGAAACCCGTCCCAACCTCACCACCACCGTGGTGCTGTTCGTGATGTCGCAGGCCGACTTGTGGATCATCGCCTGGTTTGGCGATGCCGAAGGGCTGGCCATCTATGGCCTGGCCACGCGCCTGGCGGCGCTGGTACTGATACCGCTGGCAGTGATCAACACCGTGGTAGCACCGTCGATCGGGCGCATCTGGGTGCGTGGCAAGAAGCGCTACCTGCAACGCGTGCTGGGGGTCGGTGCCGGTGCTGCGACGCTGCTCGGCCTGGTGGGTTATCTGCTGTTCATTGCGTGCGGCCAGTTCTTGCTGACCCACGTATGGTCCAGCGACTATGCCGATGCTTACTATATTTTCGCCATATTGGGCATGTCGCAACTGGCGCAGACCTACGCAGGCACTGCCGGATTCGTACTGATGATGCTGCAGAAGCAACATGTCGCCATGCGCATTTCGGTAGTCAGTGGCGCGTGCATGATCGCCGTCGGGCTACTGGCGATGTGGCTGTATGGAATCATCGGATTAGCCGTGGTATACAGCCTCGGCGGGGTCTGCCAGTCACTGGCGCAAATCTATTGCGTCAAGCGGATATTCAATCTGAACACCACTGCGGATTACACTTCATTGCGCCGTTTCGTGCGCCTTTATTACCGTCGAAAGGTCTCTCATGGTCGCCAGTAACATACAGCCCAAGGTTTCGATCGTCATTCCTACCTACAATACTGGGCGTTATGTGCTGGATGCGATCGACAGTGTGCTTGCGCAGACCTATCCGCATGTCGAGCTGATCGTCGTCGACGACGGTTCGAGCGACGAGACCCCTGCCCTGCTCGAGCAGCACCCGGGCAATTTCATTCGCTATCGGCAGGCCAACGCCGGGCAGAGCGCAGCGATGAACTTTGGCTGGCAACAGAGCAGCGGTGAGCTGCTGGGCTACCTCAGCGCTGATGATCGGCTGCATCCGGGCGCGGTCGAGGCCATTGTCGCCGCCATGGCCCAAGCGCCCGAGGCGGTGCTGGCCTACCCGGACTTCTGCGTCATCGACGAAGACTCCAAACCTGTACGCACCGTGCACACCCCTGATTATGAAGAGCGCCTGCTGATCGCCAACTTCCAGTGCCTGCCTGGGCCGGGGGCGTTGTTCCGCCGTTCGGTATGGGAGCAAGTGGGCGGCTGGAACACTGGCCTGCGCAACATCCCCGACATGGACTTCTTCCTGCGTCTTTGCCAACACGGGCCTTTTACCCGCGTGCCGACACCGCTTGCAGATTTTCGCATCCATTCCGGCTCGACCACTTACAACCCTTGCAACGCCGAACGCTCCGACGAGCCGCTTCGGGTCATCAACAGCCTATACCAGACGCGCGGGCTGTCGCCCTCCATCCTGGGCTGGAAGCGCAAGGCGCTGGCCAATGCCCTGATGCTGTCTGGCTTCATGCACGGCTTCTCTGGCCGCTATACGCTGTTCCTGGCGCGCATGGGCAAGGCGGCCCTGCTCGACCCTTCTTCGCTCCTGTCACGCAAGATGGTCAGCTATGTATTGACTATCGTCAGGCCTAAATCCAAAGCCTGAACCTTGGCCAGGGCAGCGTCAGCGCAACACTCAACTGAACAGCAACACCGGGGTGCGTCAATGATTCAAGCTGTCCAAGGGCACTTGCTGGGCAATCGCTACCTGCAAGCCACGGCGATGATGGTCGTGGCCATTGCCACGGTCGCGGCGGCCTTGAATTATCCTGCCTCGCTGCTGCCGCTGTTGCTCAATGGCGCGCTGGCGGCGCTGCTGGTGCGCAGCGTGCTGAACAACCGCACCAGCTTCTTTTCGTTCTTCCTGCTGGCCTTTCTGATCCTTGGCTGCTGGGCAAAGCTGGTGCTGCACTTCATCCTGGATACCCAGTTCATCGAACCGATAGGCGCCTTCGACGACTCGCCGCAGCTGTGGGACGCCGCGCTGATGGCGCTGAACATCACCTTCGCCACACTGCTGGTCTGCCAAACCATCGCCTCACGCCAGCGGCCCCCGGTGGCCATCTCTGTCGACAAGCCCCGGGCACTGCTGGTACCTGCCCTGTGGCTGGCGTTCGCGCTGACTGGCCTGCTGCTGGCACTCAACTTCAAGTACGCCATTCTCAAGGTAGGCACCGAACCCGCCCTCAAGCTGCCCAGCGTCGTTTATGTGCTGGTATCGTTCATGATCGCCTGGGGCAACCTGATCCTTCTGGCCACCCTGGGTTACTGGCTGGTGCAGGCACGCAGGATGAAGCTGGAGGTGCTGTTCTACATCCTCATTCTGGAAGGCGCGATAACGGCGGTTTCCATGGGCAGCCGGGCGCAAATGATCCTCCACGTTGCGGCTCCGTTCGTGGTCTACCTTACCCACAGCCGTGAGCTGGTCACGGCGTTACGCGTGGTCCAGTGGGTCAGGATCCTGGCCGTCACCGCAGCGCTGTTCGTGGCCTCGCTGCTGCTGGTTTCCGCCGATCGCCTGCATTCGTTCGCCCAGGCCAGGCCGGTCGGGGCGCCGGTTGCCGTCAGCAGCCAGCTACTGGCCAGCGCCGCCAACCAAACCAGCGCTCAACCGAACCTCGCGCTCGGCGGCATGACCCTGGTCCCCGCCGACGCCGCCCAAGCCGTCACGGCCATGCTCGCCCCCGCCATGCCGTTGTTGCGCATCGCCACCCAGGCAGTACCGCTGCCCGTGATGCCACCCGAAGAAACAGCACAGATCAAGCGCGAACGCTGGAAAGGCATGCTCATGGAACTGAGCAAGCTGGTGGTGGACCGTTGGGTAGGCCTGGAAGGCGTACTGGCAGTCGTCAGCCACGAGGACACCGGCTGGCCGCTGTTTGTCCGCAGCCTCGCCGAGCGCCCGGAAAGCGGCACCCAGGCAATTTACCAGCGGATGTCGGATGCGCAGTACCAGACCTTCGAAAACTTCACCTTCATGACCATTCCGGGCCCGATTGCCATCCTGCTCTACAGCGGTAATCTTGCGTTGTTGGCAGGGGGCCTGGCGTTGTTGTTCCTGGTCGGCACCCTGGCCGAACGGCTGGCCAGCCAGCTGGTCGGCAATATCTTCACCCAAGCCACCATAGGCGTAGCGTTGGCGTATCTGGTGGTGCAAACCAACTTCCCTCGCGTGCAGTTCTTCTTCCTGATCGAACTGCTGGGTTTCATCGCAGGGTTATATCTGGCACGCATCCTGGTGACTGCGCCACGGCCAGGTCAGGCATCCCTCATACCGACCCCTTAGCCGCTGTCGCAGTTGTAAGAAAATTCCGACGAACGTCGTGTTTTGTAGCGCACACTTTCGCTCAACTTTTGTCACAGTTAGGTCAACCCTCATTATTACAGACCAGGCACATGCCGCTGCTGAACCCAGCAAGCGGCATGCCCAGGTGTGATCAGGCAGATCCCCTACGATGACAGCAGCTATCAGGACTTACAGCGCGACCCCGTCCCTCGATGCATGCGTAGCGCCGCTTTTTGCACTGTGTGCATGGGTGACGCTGAACCCGTATTTTCTCTGGTATTCGTTGCGGCATATGGCGGTTGCAGGGCTGCTCTCAGGTTGCCTGGCCGTCGTTGCATTCCTGCTCGGTGATCGGCCACGCCGGCGCGAGCTGCCAGGGTTCATCCTGATCTGCCTGTTCGTGGTCTATATCAGCATGCTGCCCAAGATCGACGGCACCACCACACGCTGGTATTTCGTACTCCCAACGCTGATGGCATTGTGTGTGTTTTCCGACCAGCGACGCGGCAAGGTGCTGCAGTGGTTTGGCTGGATCTTTGCTATCAGCCTGATCCCCGGCATCGTTGTATCCCTGTGCGCCATCGCCAACATCCCCATTACGCTGGACCGCGTGCCCCTGCTCAACCCGACAATGGCCGAAGCAGGTGGGTACTACCTGCATGCCCCGGGTGCGTTGCTGTTGTCGGGCAACAACCTGTCGCTTCCCTGGGGAGGCGAACTGTATCGGCTGTGCGCGATGTACGATGAACCCGGCATGGTCGGCACCCTCGCCGCCTTCCTGTTGGCAGGAAACCGGTTCCGCCTCAAGCCCTTCCCGTTTCTGATCATTTTCGTCGGCGGCGTGCTGTCGTTCTCGCTGGCTTTTATCGTCATGGCATCGCTGGGCTTCCTGTTCCGCCTGGTACAGGCCCGTTCACCGATCACGTTGCTGCCCTTGGCCGTGCTTGGCCTGTTCGGCCTGCTGGTGCTGGGCATCATCAAGCCCAGCGCACCGCCGCCACCTGTCGCGCAGGCAGCCACGCAGGCAGCCGATGAAAAAGCAGTGACTCAGAGTGGGGATCTACTGTTCTCACCCGCCGCCGACTCCGCCAACGGGTCAGCCAGTGATGCTGCGACAACGCCGCAAGTGCCGGCAGCCCAGCAGCCAGAACAGCACCTTCGCCAGACTCAGTACCTCAATAACCGGTCGCTGCCGGAAATGGACAAACTGTTGGCGCGCTATTTCGATGCTGACACCAAAACCCTGCTGTTCGGCATGGGCGCTGACTCCAGCGTGGTGTATGGCGGGGTGTCCCAGGTTGTCACGCGATTGCTCACGGACTTCGGCCTGATAGGGTCGCTGTTGTTCGCCCTGAGCATGATAAGCCTGACCTTGGCCATTACGCATAATGCCAAGCGCCGGTTGTGGGTGTTGCTGTTCTTCGCGTTGTTCGCGCTGAGCATCTACCAGCGGCCCATCGTCTGGATGCCCTATGCCTTCACCATGTTCATCTGCAGCTCGACGCTGGCCGGGCGCCGCAAGTCTGCATCGAACCTGCAGCAGCCAGCTACCTGAAGCCGCTGGCGCCGTGCACGTAGCCCGTGCTACGGGCACGGCGCAACCTCAATCCTTCATCGACCCACTGCGCAGCAGTTGGGTGAAGCGACGCAGCATGACCTGAACCGTCGCCGACCAGGTGTAATGCCCAAGGATGAAGGCTTTGAGCCGCGCGCCCTTGGCCTTGAGCTCAGCCTCATCTTCCAGCATCCGTTGCAACCCCGAAGCGATGCCGTCAGCGCTGGCTGGAACCACCATGCCGCCCTGTACATCCTCGACCTGGTTGAACCCGCAGGTGTCGGTCAGCAGTACCGGCAGCCCGACCACGCCTGCCTCCAGTGCAACCAGCGACATGGCTTCCGAGCGCGACGGGATGACCAGCAGCATCGCCTGGCGATAGACCTGGGTGCGTTGCGCCTCATTCAGAAAACCGATGAAGTGGATCCGCTCGGCCAACCCTGACGCGCTCACCTGTGCCTGCAAAGCTTGTTGCATGCCAAAATCCGGCCCGGCCATCACCAGCGGGTACCGCTGCGCGGCCGGCGTATCGAGGTAGGCCTGAATCAGATAATCCGGCCCCTTGACCGGGGCTAGCCGCCCCATGAACAGAATGAAGGGTTCGTCTGGAACAGCGATGCTGGGTGCCTGCTGCTGCTCGCCTGGCTCGGCCACGGCGTTGCCGATCACCGGCACACTGGCCTGAGGGACGTCAGCTACCCGCGCAATCACGCCCTGCTCCAGGTCGGTAATCGCGATGAAGCCCGAGGCGCCTTTGATCAACCAGCGCCCGACGCTCAAGTGGAAGGCTTTCTTGATCGTTGATGGCGCCCCCACCGAAGCGAATTCCCCTGCCGGGCACAAAACGTAGGGGCGCCTTGCGAACAGCGCGAGCAGGCCCATGGCCACGCTCAGCAGGTTCCAGTAACCCATGATGTGCAGCACATCGGCATTGCGCACCAGGCGCCAGGCACGCCAGGGGTTGAGCAACGGGATGGGAAAGTGCTGGCCGATACGGCCGGTGATGTAGCTTTGCACGCCGTGCTCATCGAACTCGCGCTGCCAAGAGTTGCCGGTCATGGCGATGGCTGCACAACCGCTCCCCGCCTTTGCCAGATGGGTGGCCAGGTGGCGGGTACGCTCGGCCGTGCCACCGCCCAGCTTGGCATCGAGTGAAATGTTGACCAGCAGTACCTTCATGCCGACTCCTTGAGCACTGCAATGTAGCGGTGCAGTTGTTGCTTGAAGTCTGCCGTCGGGGGCTGCCGCCATTCGGCAAGCCGGGCTTCGCTGAACCGTCGCATGGGGTTGGCATTGCTGACCTTGCGCAGGCGTAGCAGCAGCCCTAACAGGGCCTGGGGCACATGCGGCAGGTAGCTGATCGATGGTCGCCCGAATGCCTTCAGCAGGGCATCCTGCAGGTAGCCGAAGTTGTTCTCGGCCGCCGCATCATCGGTCACCAGCACCACCTCGCCTTGACGTATCTCGGGCACTTGCGCCACGAACACCAACGTCTGCACCACCTTTTCGACACTGACCAGGTGCATCCGCCGCGGCCCGTACAGCACCCGGCGCAAGCCCAGCTTCCAGGCCGGGGCACTGGAAACTTCACGCACGAACGACACGATGTTCAACCCACCATCGCCAAACACCGCACCCAGGCGCAGCACCAGTACTTCAAAACGGCTGGCAGCCACCGCCCGCACCAAGGTCTCGGCAGCGGCATGCTCGCGCTCGTAGGGGGTTCGGGGCTGGATCGGGGTAGCGGCATCGACCACCGGGTCCGGGGCAGCGCCGAAGACATCGATACTGGATACATGCACATAGCGCTTCACCGGCACTTGCTCACAGGCTTTCAGCACATTGACGATGGCAGGTTCGAACCAGCCGCTGCCATCTGGCCTGAGCAGGTTGATCACGGTACAACCGGGCGCCAGGATGACCGCCAGCGATTCGGGGTCATTCACATCGAACCGTTCGATGCGCACGTTGGCGGCGCGCAACCAGTCAGGTTCGGTACGGTGAATCGCATAGACGACTTCGGTGTCACGAAGTGCACTGCATGAATCCAGGAAGTGCCGGCCGACAAAGCCGCTTCCCCCAATAACCACCAGCTTGTTCATGTGCTGTTCAATCCTCCATGCGGCCTGTTTCGGCAGTCGCCTTTGCCCCACTCGGTCGCACCACCGGGCCTCGCGTAACAGAGGGGCAGGCATTGCGGGGGGCGGGGGGCGGCACGCCTGGGCATGCCGGTGCTGGGCACGGCAGAGATGCAGGGCTGCCCGCGATCAACCGACGGGCAGCCTTGGCGAGTTGCTTTACTTGGACCAGACCGTGCGGTTGATGTAGTCCGTGTAGCTGTAGACGATACGCACGACCTGCTTGGACACCGGGCCGCCGAGGTAGTCCTGCACAACCGGCATCACCCGATGGGTGCGGTCATGCTGGCTGATCACCACGCGAACGGCATCCAGTACGCGATCCGGCGTGAGGCCGCACATAATCAGCGTACCTTCGTCCATGCCTTCGGGCCGCTCATGGGCATTACGAATGGTCACTGCTGGAAGATTGAGCAGCGAAGCCTCTTCGGTAATGGTCCCGCTGTCGGAGAGCACGCACAACGCACCCATTTGCAGGCGGATGTAGTCCAGCAGGCCGTAAGGTTTGACGAAGCGGATCAGCGGGTGATCGAGGCTCTCGCCCAGGTCTTCGAGGCGTTTGCGGGTGCGTGGGTGGGTCGAGACGATGATCGGATGGCCATAGGCATCGGCAAGCGCGCGCAACGAGGCAAGCAGGTCGCGCAAGTTCTGCGGCGTATCGACGTTCTCTTCGCGGTGCGTGCTGACGATGAAGTACTTGCCCTCCTCCAGCGCCTCACGCTCCAGCACCGTCGAGGCATCGATTCGCGGCCGGTAGTAGTCGAGCACTTCCTGCATGTGCGAGCCGGTCTTGATGATGGTTTCCGGGCGAATACCTTCATCCAACAGGTAACGCCGGGCATGCTCGGTCAGTACCATGTTGATGTCGCTGAGGTGGTCGAGCACCTTGCGGTTGAGCTCCTCCGGCACGCGCTGATCGAAACAGCGGTTACCCGCTTCCATATGGAAAACAGGAATCTTGCGACGCTTGGCGGCGATCACCGCCAGGCAGGTATTGGTATCGCCGTAAAGCAGCAGCGCATCGGGCTTTTCCAGCTCGAAGATTTCATCCGACTTGGCAATCACTTCGGCGATCGTACCGGCCGCCGTCGTACCCACGGCGCCCAGGAAGTGGTCCGGCTTGCGAATACCCAGGTCGTCGAAGAACACCTGGTTGAGCTCGTAATCGTAGTTCTGCCCGGAGTGCACCAGGATGTGGTTAGCCTGCTCATCGAGTTCAGCGATGACGCGGCTCATCTTGATCAGTTCGGGCCGAGTACCGACCAGGGTCATGACCTTAAGCATTGAGTTCTTCCTGGATGTAGTCGAGTTTCAGCAGCAGGGCCTTGATGCCCTCGATATCAAGCCGCTCGGTATTGTGAGAGGTGTAGTCATCCAGCTCGGAGATATGCTGCTCGCCTTCGACAAAGTACTTCTTGTAGTTCAGGTCGCGGTTATCAGCAGGGATACGGTAGTAACGGCCCATGTCATCGGCCTTGGCCATCTCTTCTCTGGAAATCAGCGACTCATAGAGCTTCTCGCCATGGCGGGTGCCGATCACTTTTACCGGGTTTTCCCGCTTGAACAGCTGCTTGAGTGCTTCTGCCAGGTCTGCGACGGTCGACGCTGGCGCTTTCTGCACGAAGATGTCGCCCTGCTCGGCATTTTCGAATGCGTGCAGCACCAGGTCGACGGAGTCTTCCAGCGACATGAGGAAGCGCGTCATGTTCGGGTCGGTCACCGTCAACTCGTTACCGGCCTTGAGCTGGTCGACGAACAGCGGAATCACCGAGCCACGCGAAGCCATCACGTTGCCGTAACGGGTCGCACAAATCACCGGGCCTTGCTGAGGGATCATCCGCGACTTGGCGACCATGAGCTTTTCGGCCATGGCCTTGGAAATGCCCATTGCATTGATCGGGTACACCGCCTTGTCGGTACTGAGTACCACCACGCGCTTCACGCCGTTGGCAATGGCCGCGTTCAACACGTTCTCGGTGCCGATGACATTGGTCTTGACCGCTTCCATGGGGTAGAACTCGCAGGACGGCACTTGCTTGAGCGCTGCGGCATGGAAGATGTAGTCGACCCCGACCATCGCCTCGGCAACACTTTGATAGTCGCGCACGTCGCCGATGTAGAACTTCACCTTGTCATTACCCAGGGCGATACGCATGTCTTCCTGCTTCTTCTCGTCACGGCTGAAGACGCGGATTTCCTTGACCCTGGTGTTTAAAAAACGCTTGAGTACCGTATTGCCGAAAGAGCCGGTACCACCGGTGATCATTAGAATTTTGTTATCGAACACGTGTGCGCTCCTTGTAATACGTTATTGACGCTGTGCGTGCATGAATTCTATGAGCGCCGGCCAGGTTGGCGGCTGGTACCCGGCATCGGCGCGAAAGCGCGAGGAGTCCAGCGAGCGGTCGATCACCAGCTTGTCATCCGGCACGATCTGGATGTCCTTGCCGTATACCTGCGCCACTTGCTTGAGCAGCTCATATTTGTCGATAGGCTCGGCCGAGACGTGATAAAGCCCCTTCAAGGCGGGGTTTGGAATCACGTACTCCAGCATGACCCGGGCCAGCTCGGCAGTCGGCAGCCCAGAGAAGATCGCTTTGTTGAAACCTTTGACGCTGCCTTGCTGGGACAGGAACCAGTCAACCAGCGAGGCGTTGCTCTGCAATTCATGGCCAATGATCGAAGTGCGCAGCGTCACCGCATCGTCCAGGTCATGCAGTTCGCCGATGAACTTGGATTTACCGTACAGGTCGGTGCAATCAGACTCATCCTGCTCACGGTACATGCCCTTGGTACCTGAAAACACACAGTCGGTGCTGACATGGATCAGGCGCGCGCCCGCTACCCGACACAAGGTTGCCAGCCGATGAGGCAGCATGGCGTTGATGGGCAAGGCGGTCAGCGGGTCCTTGGCATCGGCCAGTTGCTTGATCAGGCCCACGCAGTTGATCACCACGTCGGGGCGCGCTTTGGCAAACGCCGCCATCAGCGCGTCGGCATCGAGCACGTCGACCCCGGTCAACAGGCACTCTGACTGTTGCGGCGTGAAATACCTGAGCGCGGACGAGGACCGCAGGGTGCCCAATACACGATGTTGCGAATTCGCCGAGAAATACCGGAAGACGGCGCTCCCCAACATGCCCGAGACACCCAATACCAATATGTTCATCGCGTCGTCTTGTCCTGTTCAATCCGTTGTTCGAACATTCGCACCAGTGTCTTGCACTGCGCCCTGAGTTCGAAATGTTTCAAGAAGTAGGCACGTGCCTTGGCGCCCATCTGCTCGCGCCGCTCCATGGGCATCGTCTGCATCGTCTGTATGCAGGCTGCGAGCCCGGCACCGTCTTGCGCCGGGCAGGTTATACCGGCGCCAGCGTCGTTGATCACGCGGGCACCCTCCCCGTCCAGGCAACCAATGATCGGCCGGCCGGCTGCCAGATAAGCCTGCACCTTGCTTGGAATTGTAAAACTGAAAATCTCATCACGCTTGAGTGTAACCAGCAACGCCGAACTGAGCGCGAAGAGTTCAGCCATTGCCGACCGCGGGTAGGCCCCGGTGATGATCAGGTTATCCAGCCCCCACTTGTGTTTTTCTTCGCTCAGCCATACGGCCTTGCTACCCGTGCCTACCATCACGATTCTGGCTTGCGACTGCTCGGCCTGCAGGGTACGTGCGGCTTCGATGACGGTTGACAACCCCTGGGCACTGCCAAGGTTGCCGGCAAAGACGACGCAGAAATGCGCTCGCAGCAGCGCCGTCAGCGATTCGGGCAAGGGGCTGACTTCGCCAGACTCGTCTTGCTGCAGGTAAGAATTGGGGTAATAGTTGATCTTGTCTGCCCGCGCATAGCGCTTGACCGGCTCGATGAACGCCCGCGACTGTACTAATAACACATCGACCGCCCAGTACAGCCCGCGCACCAGCAGCCCGACAATGGACAGAAGGAACTTGTTACGCACGAAGCCGGTAGCTTCCAGGCTTTCTGGCCACAGATCCTGAACCCACAGAAAAACCGGCGCGCGGTGTACGCGCTTCATCGCTAGGGCAGGGATGACGGAAATGATCGGTGACGGCGCAAAGACGAAATAGATATCGAACTTGCTGCGCTTTGCGTGGCGCCTGAAATACTTGACACCATTGGCAACAAACGACAGGTAATTAAGGATGAGGTTTTTCGCGCCACCGTGCTTGCGCGGCCGCAGGGGCGCACGGTGAACTGTAACCGTGTCGGCGAAGCGATCTTCGACAGGATCATTGGCGGTATAACCTGGGAAAACCTCTCCACCTGGATAGTTAGGTTTGCCCGTGAACACTTCGACATGCACGCCCAGCGCACTCAACTCCCGAACGATATCATTGATGATGAAGTTCTCAGGGTAGAAATACTGGCTGACCACAGCAATTTTCAAAGGGGCTTGCGTCACACTGACTTATCCTTCTGGGCGTGGCGGTATCGGTGCTGCATGAAGTGCCCTGAACCCTCGCGGTAGCGGGCGCGGAAGCTACCAGATGGCAAGCGCTGGCCTGCGGAATAGAGTCATTGCGCCATCACCACTAATCCACTGCCATTCCACGACCGCCGGAATACCAGAAGACAAGCAACCCACTACTATTGCCCTAGCCACTTCCCGATGTTGACGCATGTTATTGTAGTTACCCAAGGATCGCCATCCTTTGGCCATCAATTAATAAACTGTAGCTTGCTAATGTTTTGCTGCAACCCATGCCAACACACGGCCATCAAGCTACTACCCTGCGCCAGCGGCTTCAACCCCTTGGCGCAACACCCACGGTAAGTCTCTCATTTGCGATTGCAAGTTCCACACACACGCGAAAAAAAGCCGCCATCCATCGGATAGTACGTAGCATTTCATCGCATAACGTGGAGATAGATCCCCATTTGGCGAAATTGCCAACCTGCCTCTGCATGGATCGGCCGCTCAAGGAACGCTGACCGTTACCGTACATCCCTGCTGTTTGAATTGCGCTTCAATAGCCTTGCCCAAGGTTTTTTTTGCCGCCTGCTCACCGTGAACCAGCACCACATGGCTGGCCGGCTGCGCGCCTTGCGAAGCGAACCGCACCAGCCCCGCCTGGTCGGCATGCCCCGAGTAGCCTTCGACGGTCATCACCTTCGCACGTATCTCATACCCCTGCCCGTCCAGATCAATCTGCACCAAGCCCTGTTTGCCTTCGCTTGCCTGTATGGCGGCGCCAGGCGTGCCTTTTGCTTGATAGCCAACAAAAAGCACCTCATGCCGCGGGTCTTCCAGCATCGCCTTCAGGTAGTTGACGATACGGCCGCCCGAGCACATGCCATTACCCGCAAGCACGATCGCTGGACGGCCCGTACTTTTGAGGTAATTGACCACCTGTTGGTGCCGGGCATGGGTATCAACGGCAACGAGTTGGTCGAACCCCAGCGGATTGCGCCCCTCACCCACTCGCCCCCTGGCCTCGGCGCTCCAGTAATCGTGCAGTTCACGGTAGGCGCTGGTGATGCGCTGCGCCAGGGGCGAGTCGAGAATGACGGGCAACTGTGACCAATCGAGGCCATCGCGCGCGGATGCTGCCGTATCAGACAGCAATGACTTGTGATGCAGGATGTCCTCGATCTCGTACAGCAACTCCTGGGTCCGGCCGAGACTGAATGCGGGGATAAGCAGGGTTCCGCGGTCTGCCAGCGCATGATCGATGGCGGCTTCCAACTGGCGCCGGCGATTGCTGCGCTGCGGGTGCAGACGGTCACCATAGGTGCTTTCGAGTACGAGCACGTCGGCACGTTCTGGCGGCTGCACAGGGCGCAACATGGGATTACGACCGCTGCCCAGATCCCCCGAGAACACCCAACGACTATCACCCTCAACCAAGCGCACATCGCACTCTACATAGGCAGAGCCCAGCAGGTGGCCAGCACGCTGCAAGCGGATGCGGCATTCGACACCAGCGCGAACGGCAACATCATGCCAATGCCCGAACGGCACCGATATGATCAGCTCATCGAGGATGTCGAGATAATGTGCCACGTGTACCGGTTCACGACTGATGCTCAACCTGTACGCATCCTCCAATACCAGCGGAAGAAGCTTTGCAGAAGGTTCGCTACAGAGAATGGGGCCTCGGTAGCCGGCTGCCAGTAGCGCCGGAATACGGCCGACATGGTCGATGTGCACGTGGGTGAGGATCAGCGCCTGGACGCTACCCACGTCGAAACCAAGGGGTGCGGACTCTGCGCCCGGCGATGCATCGGCACCTTGCTCCAGACCACAATCGATCAGCAGGCTGACACCGTGGTCAAGGTGAAGCTGGTGACAAGAACCGGTGACACCTCGGGTGCCGCCATGATGAGAAAGGACGGGGAATTCCATGCTGCCGCGTACTCGCCTGGGCCGACAATGAAGTCCGCTATTACTTCACGACAGCCGTTTCAGGCATAGAGGAAACGCCCCAAGTATGCGTAAGAGATTTCCTTAGTTACCGCTTAGCGCCGCCTCACGGGCAGAAGCGCGAATCTTGCGCTTGCTGCGCTGTACGCCGTAGGCGCCCAGCAATGGCCCAACCGCCAAACCAATGACAAGGGCCGCAAGCACCAGCACCGCAACCGGCACGGCCGGTGCCGCCCAGCCGAACAGGACCAGCGAGACCGCCTGCTGATTCTCCAGCACGAAGAACAGCACCACAGCCGCCAACAACAGCACGAACACCGCCGCGAGGGCGCGCTTGAGGTTCCGCATCAGATTGCTCCTTGGTTGATCAGGCTTCAGCCTCGTCTTCTTCATTGACCCGATCACGCAGCTCTTTGCCGGGCTTGAAGTGCGGCACGAATTTGCCTTCGAGGCTGACCGACTGGCCGGTCTTGGGGTTGCGGCCGACACGGGGCGCACGATAGTGCAGCGAGAAGCTGCCGAATCCGCGAATCTCGATGCGATCGCCTGTGGCCAGGCATTGTGACATCTGCTCAAGCATGGTCTTGATGGCTAGCTCCACATCCTTCGAGGAGAGCAGCCCCTGATGGGTGACAATACGTTCGATCAGCTCCGACTTCGTCATATTTTTCCCTTCGTTATCAAGCAGCTAGATCATTGCTTATCCAGTTTGTAGCACGCCGGGAAGGATTTGAACAGGGCGGTTATTGACTTAATAAAAAAAATCAAGATTGAAGTTTTACAAGAATGGTCTAGCCGGCAAGGGCCTATGGGTGTTCTGCGGTGGATTTACGGTGACGCGGCGCTCGATCGTCCAGGCGCCCCAAAACTAAAGGCAAACACCAAAAAGCCCACGCAAACGCAAAAAAAAGGGCGACCCGAGGGTCGCCCTTTTTACCGATCAAACAGAACTTAGTTCTGCTTGGCCATTGCTTCGCGCAGCAGCGCAGCCATGGTGGTGTCGGCAGCCGCTTCCGGAGCGTTTTTCAGGCTCTGGATGGCTTCACGCTCTTCAGCGTCGTCTTTCGATTTGATCGACAGGCTGATAACGCGGGACTTGCGGTCAACGCTGATGATCTTGGCTTCGATCTCTTCGCCTTCTTTCAGAACGTTACGCGCATCTTCAACGCGGTCACGGCTGATTTCGGAAGCTTTCAGAGTGGCTTCGATGTCGTCGGCCAGGGTGACGATGGCGCCTTTGGCGTCAACTTCTTTCACGATGCCCTTGACGATAGCGCCCTTGTCATTGACAGCAACGAAGTTGGAGAACGGATCGTCTTCCAGCTGCTTGATGCCCAGGGAGATGCGCTCGCGCTCTGGATCGACCGACAGGATGACGGTTTCCAGCTCGTCGCCCTTCTTGAAACGACGTACGGCTTCTTCGCCGGTTTCGTTCCAGGAGATGTCGGACAGGTGAACCAGGCCGTCGATGCCGCCGTCCAGACCAATGAAGATACCGAAGTCGGTGATCGACTTGATGGTACCGGTGATCTTGTCACCCTTGTTGAACTGGCCGGAGAAGTCTTCCCATGGGTTGGACTTGCACTGCTTGATGCCCAGGGAGATACGACGACGCTCTTCGTCGATGTCCAGAACCATGACTTCCACTTCGTCGCCAACCTGAACGACTTTCGACGGGTGGATGTTCTTGTTGGTCCAGTCCATTTCGGAAACGTGTACCAGACCTTCAACGCCTTCTTCCAGCTCAGCGAAGCAGCCGTAGTCGGTCAGGTTGGTAACGCGAGCTTGTACGCGAGTACCTTCTGGGTAGCGGGCAGTGATAGCAACCCACGGATCTTCGCCCATCTGCTTCAGACCCAGCGAAACGCGATTGCGCTCACGGTCGAACTTCAGAACGCGAACGTCGACTTCGTCGCCAACGTTAACGATTTCGGAAGGATGCTTGATGCGCTTCCAGGCCATGTCGGTGATGTGCAGCAGGCCGTCGATACCGCCCAGGTCCACGAAGGCGCCGTAGTCGGTGAGGTTCTTGACGATACCTTTGACTTGTTGGCCTTCCTGCAGGGTCTCCAGCAGGGCTTCGCGCTCGGCGCTGTTCTCGGCTTCCAGCACGCTGCGACGGGAAACGACAACGTTGTTGCGCTTCTGGTCCAGCTTGATGACCTTGAATTCCAGCTCTTTGCCTTCCAGGTGGGTGGTGTCGCGCACAGGGCGGACATCAACCAGGGAGCCCGGCAGGAACGCACGGATGCCGTTAACGTCGACAGTGAAGCCGCCCTTAACCTTACCGTTGATAACGCCCTTGACCACTTCTTCGGCGGCGAAAGCTGCTTCCAGAACAATCCAGCACTCGGCGCGCTTGGCTTTTTCACGGGACAGTTTGGTTTCGCCAAAGCCGTCTTCGACCGCGTCCAGCGCAACGTGAACTTCGTCACCGACCTTGATGGTCAGCTCGCCAGCTTCGTTGTAGAACTGCTCGAGCGGGATGACGCCCTCGGACTTCAGGCCAGCGTGTACGGTAACCCAGTCGCCGTCGATGTCGACAACGATACCGGTGATGATCGCACCCGGCTGAAGATTGAGGGTTTTCAGGCTTTCTTCAAAGAGTTCTGCAAAGCTTTCGCTCATTTTAATTCCTGTAGATTCGGGCGAAACAGACGCCCATCGCCACATTCCAGACAATGTGGGTTTCGTTATTTAAAAGGAAAGCGGGCAGGACGTTGACTGGTGCACCTGCCTGCTCTCCTGGCGATCAGTGAAGGTCGCGCAGTGCGATCTCACTCCTGATACGTTGCAACACCTGCTCGATAGACAACTCGGTGGAGTCCAACTGAATGGCATCGGCCGCTGGTTTCAGCGGGGCCACTGCACGTTGGGTGTCACGCTCATCGCGTGCACGAATCTCATCCAGCAGACTCGACAGACTAACATCTTCGCCCTTGCCCTTCAACTGCAGGTAACGGCGACGTGCCCTCTCCTCCGCGCTAGCGGTGAGAAAGACCTTCAATGGCGCATCCGGGAACACCACGGTGCCCATGTCACGCCCGTCGGCAATCAGGCCTGGAGCTTCCTGGAATGCGCGCTGGCGCATCAGCAAGGCATCGCGCACGGCGGGCAGCGAAGCCACCATCGAGGCGCCCGCACCGACGGTTTCGGTGCGGATGACGTTACTGACGTCCTCACCCTCGAGGATGATCTGTTGCAGCTTACCGGGCTCGGCCGCGATGAACTGCACATCCAGATGGGCGGCAAGCTGCTTGAGCAGCTCTTCGTTGGTCAGGTCGACACCGTGGTTGCTCGCGTTGAAGGCCAGCAGACGGTACAGCGCGCCGGAGTCCAGCAGCCGCCAGCCCAGCTCGCGGGCCAGCAGCCCGGCAACTGTGCCTTTCCCCGAACCGCTTGGCCCGTCGATGGTGATGACTGGCGCCTGGGTGTTCACGACTTGCCCTCTTCAGCCACACGAATGCCGACTTCGGCACACAGCGCCAGGAAGTTGGGGAACGAGGTGGCGACGTTGGCGCAGTCATGGATACGGATCGGCGCACTGGCGCGCAGCGAGGCAACGCTGAAGGCCATGGCGATACGGTGGTCACCGTGGCCGTGCACTTCACCGCCGCCAATCTGGCCGCCGTCGATGATGATGCCATCCGGGGTCGGCTCGCACTTCACGCCCAGGCTGATCAGGCCGTCGGCCATCACTTGGATGCGGTCGGATTCCTTGACCCGCAGCTCTTCGGCACCGCGCAGCACGGTGCGCCCTTCGGCGCAGGCAGCGGCAACGAACAACACCGGGAACTCGTCGATGGCCAATGGCACCAGGTTTTCAGGGATGTCGATACCTTTCAGCTGGGCGCCGCGCACGCGCAGGTCGGCCACCGGCTCGCCGCCGACTTCACGCTGGTTCTCCAGGGTGATATCGCCGCCCATCAGGCGCAGGATGTCGATTACACCGGTACGAGTCGGGTTGATGCCGACATGCTCGAGCACCAGCTCCGAGCCCTGGGCGATCGAGGCCGCGACCAGGAAGAACGCCGCCGACGAGATATCGGCAGGCACTTCGATGCGGGTTGCAGTGAGCTTGCCGCCGGACTGCAGCGACGCCACCGGGCCATTGGTCTGCACCGCATAACCAAAGCCACGCAGCATGCGCTCGGTGTGGTCACGGGTCGGCGCAGGCTCGGTGACGGTGGTCTTGCCTTCGGCGTACAAGCCGGCCAGCAGCAGGCACGATTTAACCTGCGCACTGGCCATCGGCAGCGTGTAGGTGAGCGCCTTGAGCTTGTGGCCACCACGAATGGTCAGCGGTGGACGGCCTTCGGGGCCGGTCTCGACCACTGCGCCCATTTCACGCAGGGGGTTGGCCACCCGGTTCATCGGGCGCTTGGACAGCGAGGCATCACCGGTCATGGTCACGTCGAACGCCTGGCCGGCCAGCAGGCCGGACAACAGGCGCATCGAGGTGCCGGAGTTGCCCACGTAGATTGGCCCGGGTGGCGCCTTGAGGCCGTGCAGGCCGACGCCGTGGATGGTCACGCGACCCTGGTTCGGGCCTTCGATGACCACACCCATGTCACGGAAGGCCTGCAAGGTCGCCAGCGCATCCTCACCTTCGAGGAAGCCTTCGACCTCGGTCGTGCCTTCGGCCAGCGAGCCGAGCATGATCGAGCGGTGGGAAATCGACTTGTCGCCCGGTACGCGGATTCGTCCGGACAGGCGGCCACCCGGTTGGGCCAGGAAAATCAGATCGTTGGCGTTCATAGCGTCCACATAGGCCCGGCGGGCCAGGATTTTACTGAAATGCTCGCGGGCAACACGTGCGCGGGTGAATACACCCAGCAACTGATGCCCGTCCCCTGCATCGATCGCGTCGCGCAAGGCGTCGAGATCGCTGCGATATGTATCAAGCGTGCGCAGGACAGCTTCGCGGTTGGCGAGGAAGATGTCGTGCCACATGGTCGGGTCGCTGCCAGCGATTCTCGTGAAATCGCGAAAGCCCCCCGCAGCGTACCGGAAGATCTCGAGGTTTTCATTGCGCTTGGCCAGCGAATCGACCAGGCCGAAGGCCAGCAGGTGCGGCAGATGGCTGGTGGCAGCCAGCACTTCGTCATGGCGCTCGACCGGCATGTGTTCGACATCGGCATCCAGTGCGCGCCACAGGCGGTCGACCTTGGCCAGGGCGTCCGGGTCGGTTTCCGGCAGCGGCGTGAGGATGACTTTGTGGCGGCGGAACAGGGTGGCATTGGAGGCCTCTACCCCGCTTTGCTCGGACCCAGCGATCGGGTGGCCGGGGACGAAGCGCGACAGCCGCTCACCCAGCACCTGGCGCGCGGCGCGAACCACATTGCCCTTGGCGCTGCCGACGTCAGTGATCACGGCGTTGCCAAGGTCGAGCGGGGCCAGGCGCGCGAGGAGCTTTTCCATGGCCAGGATGGGGACTGCCAACTGGATGACGTCGGCGCCGACACAAGCGGCGGCGAGGTCTTCTTCGCAGCGGTCGACCACGCCCAGGGCCACGGCCTGCTTGCGCGAGGGGGCATCCAGGTCGACGCCGACCACTTCGCGACACAGGCCGCTTTCGCGCAGGCCCTTGGCGAAGGAGCCGCCGATCAGGCCCAGGCCTACGACGACCAGGCGCCCGATGATTGGCGCGGGTTTGTTTGTTACGGCATCTACCACGAGTGCGAACCCTGTTCAGAAATCAAGACAGTCTGCGGGGCCACTGGGGCTGCTGTGCAGCCCCAAGGCCATCAATCAAAGCACCGCCTTCGGATACGACCCCAGCACCTTCAGCCCCACAGCCTCCTGGCTGATCTGCTCCAGCACCGCCTTGATCAGCGGGTCACGGTGGTGGCCGACGAAGTCGATGAAGAACACGTAGGTCCACTTGCCGCTGCGCGACGGACGAGTCTCGATGCGGGTCAGGTCGATACCGTTCTGATGGAACGGCACCAGCAGCTCGTGCAGGGCACCTGGCTTGTTGCTCATCGAAACGATGATCGAGGTCTTGTCGTCGCCGGTCGGCGGCACTTCCTGGTTGCCGATCATCAGGAAGCGCGTCGAGTTGTCCGGACGGTCTTCGATCTTCTCGGCCAGGCGGGTCAGGCCATACAGGTTCGCCGCCATGTCGCCGGCGATCGCTGCCGAATTCCACTCACCCTTGACCCGCTTGGCTGCCTCGGCATTGCTCGAGACCGCCACGCGTTCAACGTTCGGGTAATGCGCATCCAGCCACTTGCGGCACTGGGCCAGGGACTGGGCGTGGGAGTAGATGCGGGTGATGCTGTCGGTCTTCGTGCTCTCACCCACCAGCAAGTGGTGGTGGATGCGTAGCTCGACCTCACCACAGATCACCATGTCGTGCTCGAGGAAGCTGTCCAGGGTATGGCTGACCGCACCCTCGGTGGAGTTTTCCACCGGCACCACGCCGAAGTTGACGGCGCCAGCCGCCACTTCGCGGAACACTTCGTCGATGGCCGCCATCGGGCGGCTGATCACGGCATGGCCGAAGTGCTTCATCGCCGCGGCCTGAGTGAAGGTGCCTTCAGGGCCCAGGTAGGCGATTTTCAGCGGCTCTTCCAGGGCCAGGCAGGACGACATGATCTCGCGGAACAGCCGCGCCATCTCTTCATTGCCCAGCGGCCCCTTGTTGCGTTCCATGACCCGCTTGAGCACAGCTGCTTCGCGCTCAGGGCGGTAGAACACCGGCTTTTCGCCCTCGGCGAGCGTGGCGGTCTTGACCCTGGCAACTTCCTGGGCACAACGGGCGCGCTCACTGATCAGCTCGAGGATCTTCTCGTCGAGGCTGTCGATGCGAACACGCAGCGCCTTCAACTCGTGTTCGGACATCAGCCGTGCTCCTTCTCGAATTCGGCCATGTAGCCAACCAGCGCTTCAACCGCTTCCAGGCCCAGGGCGTTGTAGATCGAGGCGCGCATGCCGCCGACCGAACGATGGCCCTTGAGGTTGAGCAGGCCACGGGCGTCGGCACCGGCCAGGAACGCTTTATCCAGGCGCTCGTCGGCCAGGCGGAACGGCACGTTCATCCACGAACGGGCATTGATGCTGATCGGGTTGGTGTAGAAGTCGCTGGCGTCGATGAAGCCGTACAGGCGGTCTTTCTTGGCGCGGTTGCGCTGCTCCATCGCTTCGACACCACCCTGCTCCTTGAGCCACTCGAAGACCAGGCCCGAGAGGTACCAGGAATACGTGGCCGGGGTGTTGTACATCGAGCCGTTGTCGGCCGAGACCTTGTAGTCGAGCATGGTCGGGCAGCTGCTGCGGGCCCGGCCCAGCAGGTCCTCGCGAACGATCACCACCACCAGGCCGCTTGGGCCGATGTTTTTCTGCGCGCCGGCGTAGATCAGGCCGAACTGCGACACATCGATCGGGCGGGAGAGGATATCGGACGACATGTCGACCACCAGCGGAACGTCGCCGGTCTCGGGAACCCAGTCAAACTGCAGGCCACCGATGGTCTCGTTGGACGCATAGTGGACGTAAGCTGCGTTCTTGGTCAGGTTCCAGTCGTTCTGGCCCGGGATAGCCAGGTAATCGTAGGGCTTGGCGCTGGCGGCGACATTGATGTTGCCGAAACGGCGCCCTTCCTCGATGGCCTTCTTCGACCAGATGCCGGTTTCGACGTAGTCGGCGGTACCGTTTTCCGGCAGCAGGTTCAGTGGGATTTCGGCGAACTGCTGGCTGGCACCGCCCTGCAGGAACAGGACCTTGTAGTTGGAGGGGACGGACAGCAGGTCACGCAGGTCCTGCTCGGCCTTCTCGGCGATGGCCACGTAATCGTCGCTGCGATGGCTCATTTCCATCACCGACAAGCCCTTGCCATGCCAGTCCAGCATTTCGGCCTGGGCGCGCTGCAGGACAGCGTCAGGAAGCGCAGCAGGGCCTGCGCAGAAGTTAAAGGCTCGTTTGCTCACATCCACTCTCGCTCTGCCAAAATAGAACAAATCGTCACTTGCTGGCCCCGCCCCTGTAGGAGCGGCCTGCTCAATCAGTCAAACGGGGCGACCTTGGTCGCCCCGTTCGGGTTGTTGCGTGTGCTTACTCTTGCGGTGCCTCTTCGGCACCCGCGCCGTCATCATCGACAGCCTCCGGCGCGTCACCCTCCGGGCCCGCCTCGACCAACTCGTCGAGCTCTTCCTCGGATGGCTCCTGGATACGCTCCAGGCCGACCAGCGTTTCGTCCGCCGCCAGCTTGATCAGCGTCACGCCCTGGGTGTTACGGCTCAGGCTGGACACCTCGCCAACCCGTGTCCGCACCAAGGTGCCCTGGTCGGAGATGAGCATGATCTCTTCGCCTTCCTGGACCTGGATGGCACCGATCAACAGACCGTTGCGCCCCTTGGTGCCCATGGCGATCACGCCCTGGCCACCACGGCCGCGACGCGGGAACTTGGACAACGGCGTACGCTTGCCGAAGCCACGCTCGGAGGCGGTAAGGATCTGCGCGCCGGACTCAGGGATCAGCATCGAAATGATCTGCTGCCCCTTGCCCAGCTTCATGCCGCGCACACCACGGGCGGTACGGCCCATTTCGCGCACCACGCTCTCGGCGAAGCGGATCACCTTGCCGGCGTCGGAGAACATCATGACTTCCTTGGCACCGTCGGTGATGGCCGCGGCAATCAGGGTGTCGCCTTCTTTAAGCTTCAGGGCGATCAGGCCGTTGGAGCGCGGACGGGCGAACTGCACCAGCGGGGTTTTCTTGACGGTACCCGAAGCGGTTGCCATGAAGATGTACGCGCCAGTCGGCTCAGCCACCCACTCAAGGGTGTCGCCATCTTCTTCGTCGATTTCTTCGGCTTCTACCACTTCGCCTTCGATCACGCTCTCGTCGCCGTCTTCCAGCTCTTCATCCGGATCGGCGCTTTGCTGCAGGGCTTCAAGGTCGATCTGCAGCATGGCGGTGATGCGCTCACCTTCTTCCAACGGCAGCAGGTTGACCAGCGGGCGGCCACGGGCAGCGCGGGAGGCCTCCGGGATCTCGTAGGTCTTCTTCCAGTACACCTTGCCCTTGCTGGAGAACAGCAACAGGGTGGCATGGCTGTTGGCGACCAACAGGTGCTCGATGTAGTCCTCGTCCTTCACACCGGTCGCCGACTTGCCTTTGCCGCCACGGCGCTGGGCCTGGTAGGCGGACAGCGGCTGGGTCTTGGCATAGCCACCGTGGGAGATGGTCACCACGCGCTCTTCTTCCGGGATCATGTCACCGTAGTTGAGGTCGTGGCTGGCGTTGAGAATTTCGGTGCGGCGAGCATCGCCGTATTCGGCACGGATCGCTTCCAGCTCTTCGCGGATCACTTCCATCAGGCGCTCGGCGCTGCTGAGGATGCGGATTAGTTCGCCGATCTGCTCGAGGATTTCCTGGTACTCGGCCAGCAACTTCTCGTGCTCGAGGCCAGTCAGGCGGTGCAGGCGCAGGTCGAGGATCGCCTGGGCCTGTTCCGGCGACAGGTAATACTTGCCTTCGCGCAGGCCGAATTGCTCTGGCAGGTCTTCAGGGCGGCAGGAGTCGGCGCCGGCGCGCTCGACCATCACCTGCACAGCGCTGGACTCCCAGGCAGTGGCAATCAGCGCTTCCTTGGCTTCCGACGGCGTCGGCGAAGCCTTGATCAGGGCGATGACCGGGTCGATGTTGGACAGCGCAACTGCCTGGCCTTCAAGGATGTGGCCACGCTCGCGGGCCTTGCGCAGCTCGAACACGGTACGGCGCGTGACCACTTCACGGCGGTGACGGACGAACGCTTCGAGCAGGTCCTTGAGGTTGAGCAGGCGCGGGCGACCGTCGATCAATGCCACGACGTTGATGCCGAACACGCTCTGCAGCTGGGTCTGCTGATAGAGGTTGTTGAGCACTACCTCCGGCACCTCGCCGCGACGCAGCTCGATGACAATGCGCATGCCGTCCTTGTCGGACTCGTCGCGCAGCTCGGTGATGCCTTCGATTTTCTTCTCTTTGACCAGCTCGGCGATCTTCTCGATCAGGCGCGCCTTGTTCAGCTGGTACGGCAGCTCGGTGACGACGATCTGCTGGCGGCCACCGACCTTGTCGATGTCCTCGACCTCGGAGCGGGCACGCATGTAGATGCGGCCACGGCCGGTGCGGTACGCCTCGATGATGCCCTGACGGCCGTTGATGATGCCGGCAGTCGGGAAGTCCGGCCCCGGGATGAACTGCATCAGCTCATCGATGGTGATTTCCGCGTTGTCGATCAGCGCCAGGCAGCCGTCGATGACCTCGCCGAGGTTGTGCGGCGGGATGTTGGTCGCCATGCCCACGGCGATACCGCTGGAACCGTTGACCAGCAGGTTGGGGATCCGGGTCGGCATGACCGCAGGGATCTGCTCGGTGCCGTCATAGTTGGGCACCCAGTCGACAGTCTCTTTGTGCAGGTCGGCCAGCAGCTCGTGGGCCAGCTTGGCCATGCGCACTTCGGTGTATCGCATGGCTGCAGCGTTGTCGCCGTCCACCGAACCGAAGTTGCCCTGGCCGTCGACCAGCAGGTAGCGCAGCGAGAACGGCTGGGCCATACGCACGATGGTGTCGTAGACCGCAGTGTCGCCGTGCGGGTGGTACTTACCGATCACGTCACCGACCACACGGGCGGACTTCTTGTACGGTTTGTTCCAGTCGTTGCCCAGTTCGCTCATCGCATAGAGAACGCGACGATGCACGGGCTTCAAGCCGTCACGTGCATCGGGCAGCGCTCGCCCGACAATCACGCTCATCGCGTAGTCGAGGTAAGACTGTCTCAGTTCGTCTTCGATATTGACCGGGAGGATTTCTTTGGCCAGTTCGCCCATGAGAAGCCTGATTCCTTTTTCTGGTGAAACTTCGCAGCTCCATCAAGGGCCGAACGAAGCTCGCCGCCGCGACGCGCAGTGGTGCGACGACTTACGACAAATCAATGAGTTGTGCCATGGATCTGCGCAAATTTGGCCGCCGTGATGGGCGGTCTTGGAAACTGCCGGATGTTATCACAAAGGCGGCCGGCAAGTGTACGCCATGGTTTCTCACAGCCGCCAATGATGCCGCGCCGGACACCCCTTCAGTGCAGGCGCTTGCGGCACATCAATTGAGCCAGCTTGGCGGTATCCGGGCGCTCGACCATGCCACGCTCGGTCACGATCACGTCGATCAGGTCCGCCGGGGTCACATCGAATACCGGGTTGAACACCTCGACATCCGGTGCTACGCGGGTGCCAGCGTAATCCAGCAACTCGTCGGCATCGCGCTCTTCGAGCGGGATATCCTCGCCCGTGGCCAGGTTGAGGTCGATGCTGGTGCTCGGCGCCACCACCATGAAGCGCACACCGTGGTGCATGGCACTGACCGCCAGTTGATAGGTGCCGATCTTGCTCGCCACATCGCCATTGGCGGCAATGCAGTCGGCACCGACCACCACCCAGGTAATGCCCTTGGTCTTCATCAGGTGGGCCAGGGCCGAATCGGCGCACAACGTGACCGGGATGCCTTCGTTGGCCAGCTCCCAGGCAGTCAGGCGCGAGCCTTGCAGCCAGGGGCGGGTCTCGCCGGCGTAGACCCGCTCGACCATGCCTTCCAGGTACCCCGCGCGGATCACCCCCAGCGCGGTGCCGAAACCACCGCTGGCCAGGGCGCCGGCATTGCCGTAGGTGAGCAGGGTCTGGGCATTGCCCTGATGACGGCGAATCAGCTCGATGCCGTGTTGGGCCATGGTCAGGTTGGCTTCGCGATCGCTTTCATGGATCGCCACCGCTTCGGCCTCCAGCACCGCCAGCACGTCGTCTTCCGGGCGCAGGCGCTGCAGGCGCTCGCGCATGCGGTTCAGCGCCCAGAACAGGTTGGCAGCAGTGGGGCGCGCCTCGGCCAGGCTGAGGAAGTCCTCTTCCAGGTCGAGCTCCCAGTCGCCGCCCTCGGCCAGCCGTTCTTCCAGGGCCAGGACCAGGCCGTAGGCCGCAGCAATACCGATGGCCGATGCGCCGCGCACGGCCATGTCACGGATCGCTGCCACCACCTGCGCGACATTGTCGCAGGCCAGCCAGCATTCCTGCGACGGCAGCAAGCGCTGGTCGAGCAGATGCAGAACGCCGCCTTGCCAGCGGATCGCGGTCACCTTCTCCGCCGCCAAAAGTCGCTCGCGCATCGCCTCTCCCCGTCGTTCGGATATCAAAAGCCGGCGATTATAGCGACCCTCGGCCTTGAGCGCTCGGGTATACTCCGGCCCAATTTAGCGAAGTTTCAGAGGACTCTTAAATGAGCAACGTCGACCACGCCGAAATTGCCAAGTTCGAAGCCTTGGCCCACCGCTGGTGGGACCGTGAAAGCGAGTTCAAGCCGCTGCATGAAATCAACCCGTTGCGCGTCAACTGGATCGACGAGCGGGTCGGCCTGGCTGGCAAGAAGGTGCTGGACGTGGGCTGCGGTGGCGGCATTCTCAGCGAATCCATGGCCCTGCGTGGCGCCAAGGTAACCGGCATCGACATGGGCGAGGCACCGTTGGCGGTGGCCCAACTGCACCAGCTGGAATCCGGTGTCGAGGTGGAGTATCGGCAGATCACCGCCGAGGCGCTGGCCGAAGAGATGCCCGAGCAGTTCGACGTGGTCACCTGCCTGGAGATGCTCGAGCACGTCCCCGACCCTTCGTCGGTGATCCGCGCCTGCTACCGCATGGTCAAGCCCGGCGGCCAGGTGTTCTTCTCCACCATCAACCGCAACCCCAAGGCCTACCTACTGGCCATCGTCGGCGCCGAGTACGTGCTGAAGATGCTGCCGCGCGGTACCCACGACTTCAAGAAGTTCATCCGCCCCTCGGAGCTTGGCGCCTGGAGCCGCGTTGCCGGCCTTGAGGTCAAGGACATCATCGGCCTGACCTACAACCCGCTGACCAAGCACTACAAGCTGTGCGGCGATGTGGACGTCAACTACATGATCCAGACCCTGCGCGAGGAATGAGCATGCGTTTGCGAGCGGTACTCTTCGACATGGACGGCACCCTGCTCGACACGGCGCCGGACTTCATCGCCATCTGCCAGAGCATGCTCGCCGAACGCGGTTTGCCGGCGGTGGACGACAACCTGATCCGCGGGGTGATTTCCGGTGGCGCCCGCGCCATGGTCGCCACCACCTTCGCCATGGACCCGGAAGCCGAAGGTTTCGAGGCCCTGCGCCTGGAATTCCTCGAGCGCTACCAGCGCGACTGCGCGGTGCACAGCAAGCTGTTCGACGGCATGAGCGAGCTGCTGGCCGACATCGAAAAAGGCAACCTGCTGTGGGGCGTGGTCACCAACAAACCGATGCGCTTCGCCGAACCGATCATGCAACGCCTGGGCCTGGCCGAGCGCTCGGCGCTGCTGATCTGCCCGGACCACGTGAAAAACAGCAAGCCCGACCCCGAGCCGCTGATCCTGGCCTGCAAGACCCTGAACCTGGACCCGGCCAGCGTTCTGTTCGTCGGCGATGACCTGCGCGATATCGAGTCTGGCCGCGATGCCGGCACCCGCACGGCGGCGGTGCGCTACGGCTATATTCATCCAGAAGACAACCCCAACAACTGGGGTGCCGACGTGGTGGTGGACCACCCGCTGGAACTGCGCAAGGTGATCGACAGCGCGCTGTGCGGCTGCTGAGCGTCAAGCGCCAGCACCGCCCATAGAAATAGGGAATAGACAATGTTCGACTACACCGCCCGCCCCGACCTGCTCAAAGGCCGGGTCATCCTGGTTACCGGTGCCGGCCGCGGCATCGGTGCCGCGGCCGCCAAGGCCTATGCCGCACTGGGCGCCACCACGCTGCTGCTGGGCAAGACCGAAGCCAACCTCAACGAGGTCTACGACCAGATCGAGGCCGCCGGGCACCCGCAACCGGTGGTGATCCCGTTCAACCTGGAAACCGCCCTGCCCCACCAGTACGACGAGCTGGCGGTCATGATCGAAGACCAGTTCGGGCGCCTCGACGGCCTGCTCAACAACGCCTCGATCATCGGCCCGCGCACGCCACTGGAGCAGTTGTCGGGTGACAACTTCATGCGCGTGATGCACATCAACGTCAATGCCACCTTCATGCTCACCAGCACCCTGTTGCCGCTGCTCAAGCTGTCGGAGGACGCCTCGGTGGTGTTCACCTCCAGCAGCGTCGGGCGCAAAGGCCGGGCTTACTGGGGCGCTTACGGGGTGTCGAAGTTCGCCACCGAAGGCCTGATGCAGACCTTGGCCGACGAACTGGAAGGGGTTGCACCCGTGCGTTCCAACAGCATCAACCCAGGCGCCACGCGCACGGCGATGCGGGCCCAGGCCTACCCGAGCGAGAACCCGCAGAACAACCCGCTGCCGGAAGAGATCATGCCGGTGTACCTGTACCTGATGGGGCCGGACAGCACCGGGGTGAATGGGCAGGCGTTCAACGCCCAGTGATTTGTGGGCTGTCTGTGCTGGCCTCTTTGTCGGTAAGCCCGCGAAGAGGCCAGCACAGGCAGACGATCAGCCTGCCGCCAACGCCGGCCGTACCCGCCCCTGCTGACGCCCTTCCAGCTGCATGCAGTGCTCCAGGAACAGGTACATGCAGTCGTAGCTCTTGCAGATCGCCCGACGCAATTCGGTACGCAACCCCAACGTCGGGTTCTCCCCCGCCAAGGTGCAGATGATTTCCAGCGCTTCCCACGGGTGCGCATCGTCGTACTGCGCATGCATCTTCAGCCACTTCATGGCGCGCTTGCGCTGGTCCTCGGGGAAGCCCAGGGCATAGGTGTCATTGGCGCACACCACCGCTGACCACTCCCCGGTCGCGCCTTCGATGGCATAGTTGGTCGCCGCCATGGAAATCGCCAGGTTTTCGGTGGCACACACCCGCCAGCACCAGTCGTTTAGCCCGTTCAATTCAGGCGGTACTTCCTGGGCCTGCAGCTCATGCAGGTGAATGCCATGGGCATGGCACCAGTGCACCCAATAGTCGGCATGGTTGAGTTCGACCCGGATGTTGCGCATCAACCAGCGCCTCGCCATGTCTTCGCCAGGGTGGCGGCCATAGCGGGTCTTGGTCAGGTTATGGGCCATGTACAGCGAAAACTGCTCGACCACCGGCCAGCCGCCGATCAGGTACTGACGGATGGTCGATGGCTTCAGCCGACCATCGCGCAGGCGCTCGTACAGTTCATGCTCGACCACCCGGCGCTTGCTTTCGCGGCACTCTTCAATGAGTTGCTGAGCCCATTGGGGGTAACTGGCGGGGTCCATCAATGGCCCGATACGAACGAATGCATCAATCACTTTCAGCTCCTTGATCCATGTGATTTTTCGGACGTCTTGTGTCAGCGAAAGCCGCTGTCTAGCTAGCGAAATGTGCCAGGTGCCCGCTGCAACAGAGGCCTGGCGGCGATCCGTTGGCGTTGCAGACTGTCACAGGTGAACACCTGGGGGCGTTCGATCAGGTAGCCCTGGGCGTAATCCACGCCGATTTCCTGCAGGGCCTGTTCGATCAAGGGGGTTTCGACGAACTCGGCAATGGTCCGCTTGCCCATCACATGACCGATGTGGTTGATGACCTCCACCATGGCTCGATTGACCGGGTCGTCGAGCATGTCTTTGACGAAACTACCGTCTATCTTCAGAAAATCCACGGGCAAATGCTTCAAATAGGCGAACGACGACATCCCGGCACAGAAGTCGTCGAGCGAGAACCTGCAGCCTAGCCCTTTCAGTTCGTTGATGAAGCGAATAGCACTGCCAAGGTTGGCAATCGCACTGGTTTCGGTGATCTCGAAGCAGATCATGCGCGGCGGGATGGCGTACTCGACGAACAACCGCTGCAGGTACTCGAGAAACTTGTCGTCACCAATGCTCGACCCCGACAAGTTGATCGCGCAGATGGACAATGGCCCTTCGCGGCCTTCATCCAGGCACTGGCGGATGACCTGAAACACATTACGCACCACCCAGCGGTCAAGGGCGGTCATCAGGCCGTAACGTTCGGCCGCCGGGATGAAGCTGCTGGGCAGGATGGTACGGCCACTCTCATCATGCAGGCGCAGCAGGATCTCGATATGCCCAGGGCCATCGATGGCCTTCAACGCGGCGATTTCCTGGGCATACAGGCAGAAGCGGTTTTCTTCAAGGGCCACGTGCAAGCGCTGTATCCAGGCCATCTCGCCAAAGCGCATGGACAGCTCGCTGTCGTCGGCGTGGTACACCTGGACCCGGTTGCGACCCTTTTCCTTAGCCATGTAGCAGGCCATGTCGGCGGCGCGCAGCAAGGTTTCCAGGGTGCCGGGTGCCTGCGCCATGTTCACCAGGCCAATGCTCACCGTGGTGACGAACGGCCGCCCCTTCCACACAAAATGCAGGCTCTGGACCATCTGACGCAACTGCTCGGCAATGCGCTCGGCCTGGTCCGGCGGGCAGTTTTCCAGCAGCACGCCGAACTCGTCACCGCCCAGCCGGGCCAGGGTGTCGCCTTCACGCAGGCCGGACTGCAACACGGCGCAGATATGCCGTAACAGCTCGTCACCCGCAGCATGGCCACAGGTATCGTTGACCAGCTTGAACTGGTCCAGGTCGAGGAACATCAGCGAATGCCGCCCCGCCTGGCGCGCCAGGCCGTTGAGCGCCAGCTCCAGGCGGTATTCGAACTCGCGGCGGTTGGCCAAGCCGGTCAAGGCGTCATGGGTCGCCTGCCAGGACAGGTTGGCGATGTACTGGCGCTCCTGGGTCATGTCGTGCAGTACCAGCACGATGCCACTGACCTGCCCGTCGCTGACAATGGGCGAACCCACCAGGTTGATCGACACGGTGCTGCCATCCAGGCGCTGGATCAGCCTGGCATGCTCGGCGCCACCCCTGAGGCTGCCGCTGAGTACCTGCTCGACCAGGCTGCGGCCATCTTCCTCGGCCTGTTCGTCCACCAGGCTGAACAACGCCGAAAGCGGCAAGCCCTGGGCCTGCCCGGCCTGCCAGTGGGTAAGCTGTTCGGCGGCGGGGTTCATGTAGCCGATGCTGCCTTCGACGTCGGTGGTAATGACTGCATCGCCAATGGCCTGCAGGGTAATCTGCGCCCGCTCCTTTTCTGCTTGCAAGGCACTGGCGAATGCCTGGCGCTGGGCCAGCAACTTGCTGGAACGGCGCCAGGCGATGGTGATGAGGACCAGCGCGGTGAGCAAGTTGGTGATCAGCAACACTTGCAGCAGCACGCGCGACCCCTCCCCCAGCGCGTCGCTGAAGGCCCTGGCGGCCGGGGTGACCCCTTCGTTGATGGCGACGATACGGGCCTTCCAGTCGCTGATGGTGCGGGCATCGACCGGGCCGTCGGCAAACCCTTTGCGCATTTCGCTGGCAAGCACATCCAGCTGGCCCAGGTAGCGGTCGCCGATGTCCCAGTAGTCGATGGCCGTCTGCATGTAGCTGATGTTGCGGAAGTTGCGATAGAACCAGATGATGCGCTCGACATCGTTGGCGTGGTTGCCGCCCTGCAACACAGCTTGGCGCGCAGCGTTCAGGTCTGGGTTGGGCTGATCGAGTACCTCACGCAACTGGTGGTCGCCTTGGGGCACCGTGATGGCCTGGCGGTAACGCTGGTACGTGCCTTCATCACGGTTGTCGGCGTACAGGTTGAGGTAATAGATGGCGTCTTTCTGAGCCTTGGACCACAAGCTCTCGCCCGCTACATAGGCCCGCACCGCCGAGAGCGTATAAAGGCTGATACTGCCCAGCGCCGCCTGGAAAACCACGACGGCGATGAAGGGCCAGATGATACCGAGCAACTTCGGCGCTTCTAGAGTGCGATGTCCCTTCATGGAGTCCCTGTCACAGAGCAGATAAGGCTCGAATCAACCCAGACAAGCACAGCGTAGGCCATTTGCCATCTGCGTGGAGGGGATTTTTATGACAGCCTGGCAGCCTATTCAGCCTGTTGGGGGGCTCAGGTTTGCTGAAGGTGCCCGTATAGCTTGGCGTACAACCCACCGTCGGCAATCAGTTGCTGATGGTCGCCATCTTCGGCCACATGCCCGCCATCGAACACCAGCACCCGATCAGCCTGCTTCACTGCCGACAGGCGGTGGGCGATGATCAGCGTGGTACGGCCATCGAGGAAACGTGCCAGGGCCTGGTGCAGGTTGTACTCGGTGGCGGCATCCAGCGCCGAGGTGGCTTCGTCGAGGATCACCACCTTGGGTTCGGCCAGCACCATCCGGGCGATGGCCAGCCGTTGCCGCTGCCCCCCGGACAGGCGCACGCCAGAGCGCCCGACCACACTGTCCAGGCCTTGCGGCAAAGCCGCGATGGTGGCGTCGAGCTGGGCAATGCGCAGCGCCTGCCAGCAGGCGTCGTCGCTGCAGTCGCGACCCATGGTCAGGTTGGCGCGTACGCTGTCGTTGAACAACGAAGGGTGCTGCAGCACCACCGCGACGTTTTCACGCAGGGTCTCCAGGCCGATCTCCTGCAGGCTGGCACCGCCAAAGCGGATGGTCCCCGCCTGGGCGCTGTACAGGCCAAGCAGCAGTTGCACCAAGGTGCTCTTGCCGCCGCCACTGGCCCCCACGATGGCCACCTTCTCGCCCGGGGCAATGGACAGGTCGAGGTGGTCGAGCACTGGCTCCTCGGCATAGGCAAAGCGCAGGTCGCGAACCTCGATGCCCACCGTTTCGCGCCCCGCAAACGGGTCAGTGGCGGCCGGGTACTGCGGCTCGTCGGCACGCGCCAGCAACTCGTTGAGCCGGCTCAGGGCACCGCCAGCGGCATAGTAGGCGTATTGCAGGTTGAGCAGTTGCTCCACCGGGCCGATCATGAACCACAGGTAGCTGAACACGGCCAGCATCTGGCCGATCGACAGGTCGGATAACAGCACCGTAAGCATCGCCGCAGCGCGGAAGATGTCGATGCCGAACTGGAACAACAAACCACTGGCGCGGCCACTGGCGTCGCTTTTCCATTGCGAGTCCACGGCGTAGTCGCGCACTTCCCGCGCACGCAGGCCAAGCCGACCGAGGAAGTAGCCCTGGCGGTTGCCAGCACGGATCTCCTGGATGGCGTCGAGGGTTTCCGACAGCGCCTGGGTAAAGCGCGCGGTGCTGTCGTTTTCAAGCTTCTTCAGGTGCTTGACCCGTTTGCCCAGCTGCACGGTGAAGTAGATCACCAGGGGGTTGAACAACAGGATCAGCAGCGCCAGCTGCCAGTGCATCCAGATCAGTATCGCCGCCGTACCGGTCAGGGTCAGCATGGCCACCAGGAAGCGGCTGAGGGTCTCGCCGACGAACTTGTCGAGGGTGTCCAGGTCGGTGACTAGGTGAGTGGTCACGGTGCCACTGCCCAGGCTTTCGTATTCCTTGAGGGAAATCCGCTTGAGCCGCTCGATCAGGCGGATGCGCAGGCGGTAGACGATGTCCTTGGCCAACCCGGCGAACAGCTTGGCCTGCACCACGTTGAAGGCCAGGGCCGCCAGGCGCAGGCAAAGCGTCAGCGCCAGCATCAGGCCGATATAGCCAGCGGCCACCTGCCAGTTGGCCGGCAGCACCTGGTTCATCCACTTCAGCGCAGCATCGCCGTTGCCAAGCAGCACTTCGTCCACCAGCAGCGGTAGCAGCAAAGGGATCGGCACGCTGCAACAGGCCGCCAGTACGGCAATCAGATTGGCGGACCAGAGGTTTTTCTTGTGATGCAGGGCCAAGCGGCGGATTTCCGCCCAGCTCAGGCGATCGGCCGCACTGTGAGGCTTCCCAGGCACAGGGTCGGGTGACCCAGGCACATCAAGCACAGGCAGCCTGCTGCAGCCAGCGGCCGAGCAAGGGTTGCAGGCGCTCCAGCGGCTGGTAGCCGTTGGTCAGCAACGCCAGCTGGCCGTTGCGCTCGGCCAGCAGGGTGGGGAAACCGGCAATACCCAGGTCCTGCGCCCAGGTGAAATCAGCGGCGGTGGCCACACGGGTGTCGGCGCGGGCGAAGGCCTCGGCGAACGCCGCACGGTTAAAGCCTGCCTGTTCGGCCAGTTCGACCAGTTGCGGCGCGGTGGTGACGTCGACGCCGGCCGCGTAGAACGAGCCCTGGATCAGCGCCAGCAGTGGCCAGACGCGCTCGGCGTCCAGCTCGCGGGCAGTGACCAGGGCGCGGCAGGCAGGCTCGGTGTCGTAGACGAACCCATCGGGCATGGCGCCCTCGAAACGAAACGGCTGACCGGTGGCTTCGGCCACCGCCTGCCAATGTTCGAGGATGTACTTGCGGGTCGAGGCATCCAGGGCGCTGCCGCCCGTGCGCAGGCCGCCTGGCACCACGCGGGTCGGCACGCCGGCATCACGTGCCTGGGCGATCAGGGCCGCAGCCACCGGCGCGAAGCCCCAGCACCAGGAGCACATCGGGTCCATCACATAAAGCAGGCGTGCAGACATGCATCAGGCCTCGGCTTTGTAGTTGTAACCGATCGGGTGCGGTAGGTTGCGCGCCTTGGCCAGCTCGATCTGCTTCTGCCGGTCGATGGCGCTGCGGCGAGTCTTCTCGCTCAGGCTGTCCCAGCAGTGCGGGCAGCTCACACCTGGCGAGTAGTGCTCGGACGCGCGTTCCTCTGCATTGATCGGATGGCGGCAGGCATGGCACTGGTCATATTCGCCCTCGCTCAGGTCATGACGCACCGTGACGCGGTTGTCGAAGACGAAGCAATCGCCGTCCCACAGGCTTTCTTCCTGAGGCACTTCTTCGAAGTACTTCAGGACGCCACCTTTAAGATGATAGACCGCCTCGAAGCCTTCACCGAGCATGTAGCTGGAGGCTTTTTCGCAACGGATGCCCCCGGTGCAGAACATCGCCACCTTCTTGTGCTTGCTCGGGTCGAAGTTGGCCTTGATGTAGTCGGGGAACTCGCGGAAGGTTTCGGTCTTGGGGTCGACGGCGCCCTTGAACGTGCCAATGGCCACTTCGTAGTCGTTGCGGGTATCGATCAGCAGCACTTCAGGGTCGCTGATCAGGGCGTTCCAGTCCTTGGGCTCGACGTAGGTCCCCACCTGCTGGTTGGGGTCAACGCCCGGTACGCCGAGGGTGACGATCTCTTTCTTGAGCTTGACCTTGGTGCGGTAGAACGGCTGCTCGTCGCAGTACGATTCCTTGTGGTCGACATCCACCAGGCGCGGGTCACTGCGCAGCCAGGCGAGCAGGCCGTCGATGCCTTCGCGGGTGGCCGACACGGTGCCGTTGATGCCTTCGTTGGCCAGCAGCAGGGTGCCTTTGACGTCATTGTCGAGCATGGCCTTGAGCAGTGGCTCGCGCAGTTCGACGTAGTCTTGCAGGGTGACGAACTTGTACAGCGCCGCGACGACGATCGGTTGTGACATGAAACTGAATCTCCTGGTGGTTGCCCTCGTAAGGGGCGGACCGGGTTGGACAAAAAGCAGGGGGCCGCAAAGCGGCCCCCGGATGGTGCAGATTCTACCAGATCAACAAAAAGGATTCAGTGCCCACCGCCTGCACACACCGGCGAGGCCGGTGCAACACCCACCTTGGCCCACTCCTCGGCAGTGTACGTGTGGATGGCCAGGGCATGAATCTCGCCCATCAGCTCACCCATGGTGGCGTAGACCTTCTGGTGGCGCTTGACGCTGTTCAGCCCGGCAAACTGCTCGCTGACGATCACTGCCTTGTAGTGGGTCTCCTGACCACGACTGTGCATGTGACTTTCATTGAGCACTTCCAGGTGTTGCGGCGCCAGCGTTGCCAGTTGTTGCTCGATGCGGTGCTGCATGCTCATCACGCGTTACTCACTTCTTGGCGGGGACGGCAGCCTTGCCAGCGTTCGGATCAAGCTCTTTGGTCATGTCTTCGAGCAGCTTGTTGACCACCGGCACTGCAGGTTCCAGGCTCTGCTGGGTCAGCTGCGCCGACTGCTGGGTAACCTTTGGCATTTCGCGCAACACTTTCTTGCCCAGCGGCGACTCGTAGAACTTGACCAGGTCCTTGAGCTCGGTCTCGGTGAAGGTCGCGGTGTACAGGTCGACCATTTTCGGCTTCAGCTTGTTCCAGCCGATGGCGTTGTCCAGGGCGGCATTGGCCTTGGCCTGGTAGCTTTCCAGTACCGGCTGCTTCGACGAAGGCGCTTTGGTCTGGGCAAAGCGCTGGGCGAACATCTGTTGGACCTGCATATAGACCGGAGTGCCCAGCTTGTCGGCGTTGGCCAGGGTCAGGAATTTCTCGGCGGCAGCGTTGTGACTGGCGGTGGCAGCGAGTACCTGGCCGCTGGCACAGGCCAGGGCGACGGCGGCACAGAGGACACGGAGACGGGTCATTGCATTTCCTTCAAGAGAGGGAGGCGGGTACCTCAGAGATGAGCATTCTGCGCTGTGGTGGCGATGTGCTCAAGTGGGGACGACGAGCGATGGAACCGCTCTGTCGAATCAGGGCCTAAACTGCGATTTCGAACCACAAAGGAGTGAGCGCAGAATGAGCCGTATCGAGACAGACAGCCTGGGCCCGGTCGAAGTTCCTGAGGACGCCTACTGGGGTGCGCAGACCCAGCGTTCGCTGATCAACTTCGCCATTGGCAAAGAACGCATGCCCCTCGCGGTGCTGCACGCCCTGGCGCTGATCAAGAAGGCTGCAGCACGGGTCAACGATCGCAACGGTGACCTGCCGGCCGAAATCGCCCGGCTGATCGAGCAAGCCGCCGACGAAGTGCTCGACGGCCAGCATGACGATCAGTTCCCGCTGGTGGTCTGGCAGACCGGCAGCGGCACCCAGAGCAACATGAACGTCAACGAAGTCATCGCCGGCCGTGCCAACGAACTGGCCGGCAAGGGCCGCGGCGGCAAGACGCCGGTGCACCCCAACGACCACGTCAACCGCTCGCAGAGTTCCAACGACTGCTTCCCCACGGCCATGCACATTGCCGCAGCCCAGGCGGTGCATGAACAGCTGCTGCCGGCGATCGCCGAGCTGTCGGCAGGGCTGGCCGAGCTGTCGGCGCGCCACCAGAAGCTGGTCAAGACCGGCCGCACGCACATGATGGACGCCACGCCGATCACCTTCGGCCAGGAGGTTTCCGCCTTCGTCGCCCAGCTCGACTATGCCCAGCGCGCCATCCGCGCCACCCTGCCCCCGGTCTGTGAGCTGGCCCAGGGCGGCACGGCCGTGGGAACAGGCCTGAACGCGCCACACGGCTTCGCCGAAGCCATCGCCGCAGAGCTGGCCGCGCTGTCCGGCTTGCCGTTCGTCACCGCGCCCAACAAGTTTGCGGCGCTGGCCGGCCATGAACCGCTGACCAGCCTGGCCGGGGCCTTGAAGACCCTGGCCGTGGCATTGATGAAAATCGCCAACGACCTGCGCCTGCTCGGCTCCGGCCCACGTGCGGGGCTTGCCGAAGTGCGCCTGCCAGCCAACGAACCGGGCAGCTCGATCATGCCTGGCAAGGTCAACCCGACCCAGTGCGAGGCGCTGTCGATGCTGGCCTGCCAGGTGCTGGGCAACGACGCGGCGATCGGTTTTGCCGCCAGCCAGGGCCACTTGCAGCTGAACGTGTTCAAACCGGTGATCATCCACAACCTGCTGCAGTCGGTGGAACTGCTGGCCGACGGTTGCCGCAACTTCCAGCAACACTGCGTGGCCGGCATCGAGCCCGACGCCGAGCAGATGGCGGCGCACCTGGAGCGCGGTTTGATGCTGGTGACGGCGCTGAACCCGCATATCGGCTATGACAAGGCAGCGGAGATTGCCAAGAAGGCGTATGGCGAGGGCAAGACCTTGCGCGAGGCGGCACTGGAGTTGAAGTACCTGACCAATGAGCAGTTCGATCAGTGGGTGCGGCCGGAGAACATGCTGGCACCGGGCGGCAAGGGCTGATTCAGCGGCTGCCGCTACTGGCCCTTAGCGGCGCAGGTTATAGATGCACCTGCGCCAGGCGGGCCTTTCTCGCCCGCCAGCCAGCGACCAACGAAGGCCCCAGCGCCACCAACGCCGACCCCAGCACCACCGTCACCGCACCCAGATACCCCAGGGCATTGATGTCCTCGGCATGCACATACGCCGGCCACATCCAGGCCGCAATAGCCACTGCCACAAAAGTCACCAGCGGCGTCAACGCCAACGTCGCACTCACCCGCGAAGCCTCCCAATGCGCCAGGGCTTCGGCGAAGGCACCATAAGCCACCAGGGTATTCAGGCAGCAGGCCAGCAGCAGCCAGCCCTGCAGCGGCGACAGTTGCAACGCTTCCAGCGGATGCACCCAAGGCGTGAGCAGCGCGGCGCAACACAGGTAGATCACCATCATCACCTGCTGTGAGTGCCATACCGTCAGCAGCTGCTTCTGGCTCAGGGCGTAAAACACCCAGATGCTGGTCGCCAGCAAAATGGTCAACACGCCTGTGGTGTATGCGCCGAGCGAGGTCAGCAGTTCTTCCAGGCGCTGATTGAAGAACAGGCCGAACCCCCCGATCAGAATCAGCAGGCCCACCCCCTGCCCCAGGCTGAACCGCTCCTTGAACACGAACACGCTGGCCACCAGCAACAGTACCGGGCCGACCTGTACAACCAGTTGTGCGGTGCCAGGGCTGAGCAGCTTGAGGCCGATCAGGTACAGCACGTAGTTGCCCATCAGGCCGAGCACGGCCACAGCCACCAGCCCTTTGCCCTTGCGCCCGAGCTTGCCGAACGCTGGCAGCCGGCGATTGGCCCCCAGCCAGGCGAACAACAGCCCACCGGAAACCAGCAGGCGGTACCAGGTGACGGTGACCGGGTCCATCACCAGCAGCACCTGCTTGAGCTTGATCGGCAGGATGCCCCACAGCAGCGCGGTCAGAAGTGCCAGGAACAGGCCATAGACCCTGCGTCCGGAAGTGGTGTGCATAAAGCCCTCGTTCAAGCCCGTGGTGGGGGTGGTTGGATTCTACGGGCTTGACGGGCGGCAGCGGGGCAAACAGCCGTGAAAAGAATTCATCAGGTCATTCCGCCGCGGCATGGCTGAACCCCCACTGGGGCTATTTTTTGTCTTTGGCAAATGCCGCTTCCAGCGCCTCATTGATAGTGCGCAATACCTTCACCCGTGCCCAGCGTTTGTCGTTGGCTTCGACTAGCGTCCACGGTGCGATCTCACTGCTGGTGCGGTCTACCATGTCGCCCACCGCCTCGGTATACAGGTCCCACTTCTCGCGGTTGCGCCAGTCGTCCTCGGTGATCTTGTAGCGCTTGAACGGTATCTGCTCGCGTTCCTCGAAGCGCTCCAGCTGGGTCTGCTGGTCGATCGCCAGCCAGAACTTGACCACCACCACGCCCGCATTCACCAACTGCTCTTCGAAATCATTGATCTCGCTGTAGGCGCGCATCCAGTCGGCCGGGGTGCAGAAACCCTCGACCCGCTCCACCAGCACCCGGCCATACCAGGACCGGTCGAAGATGGTGAACTTGCCCCGCGCCGGTATCTGCCGCCAGAACCGCCACAGGTACGGCTGCGCCCGCTCGTCTTCGCTGGGCGCGGCAATCGGCACGATACGGTACTGGCGTGGGTCCAGCGCGGCTGCCACCCGGCGGATCGCGCCGCCCTTGCCGGCCGCATCGTTACCTTCGAACACCGCCACCAAGGCATGCCGGCGCATGTGTTTGTGGCGCAGCAGGCCGGCCAGGCGCGCCTGCTCGGTCACCAGTTGCTCCTGGTAATCCTGCTTGTCCAGGCGCAGGGTCATGTCCAGGGCGCCGATCAGGCTGCGCTGGTCGATGCTGCGGCCCAACGGCGCGACGTTGCCGTGGTGCTTGCCCTTGGGGTTGTTGGCCAGTGCGGCTTGCAGGCTCTCCAGTAAAATGCGCCCCACCGCCAGGCTGCGATAGTAAGGGTCGACCCCCTCGACCACGTGCCAGGGCGCGTAGTCACGGCTGGTACGGCGCAGTACGCGCTCGCCAAACCGCACGAAGCGGTCGTAGGTCTCGGACTGCTGCCAGTCCAGCGGGCTGATCCGCCAGCTGTGCAGTGGATCGTCCTTGAGCGCCTTGAGGCGGGCTTTCATCTGTTTCTTGGAGAGGTGGAACCAGAACTTGATGATCAGCGCGCCTTCGTCGCACAGCATCTGTTCCAGCCGTTCGGCGCCAGTGATGGCCTGGTCGAGTACCGCGTCCTTGAATACCCCGTGCACACGCCCCTGAAGCATCTGGCTGTACCAGTTGCCAAAGAACACCCCCATCCGCCCCTTCGGTGGCAGCGCCCGCCAGTAGCGCCAAGCCGGTGGCCGGGCCAGTTCCTCGTCGGTCTGCTGGTCGAAGGTGAGCACATCGATCATGCGCGGGTCCATCCACTCGTTGAGCAGCTTGACCGTCTCGCCCTTGCCAGCCCCTTCGATGCCGTTGATCAGCACAATCACCGGGAACCGCGCCTGCTGCTTGAGCTCGTACTGGGCTTCGAGCAGCGCTTCGCGCAGGGCAGGCACTTCGGCGTCGTAGGTTTCCTTGTCGATGCTGTGACCGATTTCGGCGGATTCGAACATGCAGTGGCTCCTTCAATGGATAAACAAGACTAGCGGATTTGTGCTGTGGCTGTGCCGCTGCAACCTGCGCAAAGAGCGTAGATGGCATAAAATCCCGGCATCCGCTGCAACCGAGCCCACCATGTCCACCCTCCTCCAGCATGCCCAGATCGACTGGGACGACCAGGGCCGCCCCCATTCGCGGCAGTACGACGACGTGTACTTCGCGGTCAACGAAGGCATCGAAGAAACCAAACATGTCTTCCTCGGCCAGACGCGCCTGGGCGAACGCTTCGCCGACCTGGCGCCGCACGCCTGCCTGGTGATCGGCGAAACCGGGTTTGGCACCGGCATGAATTTTTTCTGCGCCTGGCAGTTGTTTGACGAACACGCCCATGCCGACGCCCGCCTGCATTTCGTCAGTGTCGAAAAGTACCCGCTCGGCCACGCCGACATGGCCAGGGCAGTACGCCTGTGGCCAGAGCTGGCTGCTTTTACCGAGCCATTGCTTGAGCAGTACGTGGCGGTGCACCCGGGGTTCCAGCAGTTCACCTTCGACAACGGTCGGGTCACCCTGACGCTGTTGATCGGTGATGTGCTCGAACAACTGCCGCAGCTCGATGCACACATCGATGTGTGGTTCCTCGATGGCTTCGCCCCCGCCAAGAACCCCGACATGTGGACCCCTGAACTGTTCGCGCAACTCGCGCGGCTGTCACACGCGGGCACCGTACTGGGCACTTTCACCACCACTGGCTGGGTGCGGCGCAGCCTGGTCGAAGCCGGCTTCGCCATGAAGAAAGTGCCGGGGATCGGCAAGAAGTGGGAGGTGATGAGCGGCGCCTACACTGGGCCGACAGCCACCCGTCAGTACGTGCCCTGGTATGGCCGCCCGCACAGTGTCGAAGGGCCGCGCGAAGCCTTGGTGATCGGGGCCGGGCTGGCGGGCAGTGCCACTGCCGCCAGCCTGGCCAGGCGTGGCTGGCAGGTTACGGTACTGGAACGTCACGACGCCCCCGCCCGGGAAGCGTCCGGCAACCCGCAAGGGGTGCTGTACCTCAAGCTGTCCGCCCATGGCACCGCCCTTTCGCAGATGATCCTGGCCGGTTTCGGCTATACCAGGCGCCAGCTCGAAAGCCTGCAGCGTGGCCGCGATTGGGATGCCTGTGGGGTGCTGCAACTGGCGTTCGACAACAAGGAAGCCGAACGCCAGGGCAAGCTGGCCGCAGCCTTCGACCCTGACCTGTTGCGCGCGCTGGGCCGTGAAGAAGCCGAGGCGCTTGCCGGGGTGGCCCTGCCGGCAGGCGGCCTGTTCTACCCGGAAGGCGGCTGGGTACACCCGCCGGCCCTGTGCCTGGCGCAGTTGCAGCACCCCGGGGTTCGGCTGCTGGTGCACCATGAGGCGGTCGCGCTGCGCAAGGTCGATGACCTGTGGCAGGCCTGGGATGGCGAGCGCCTGCTGGCCAGCGCCCCCCTGGTGGTGCTGGCAGGTGCCGCCGATGTACGGCGTTTCGAGCCCTGCGCACAGTTGCCGCTCAAGCGCATCCGCGGGCAGATCACCCGCCTGCCTGCGACCGACGGCAGCCGTGCCCTGCGCACGGTGGTGTGCGCAGACGGCTATGTAGCGCCCCCTCGGGAGGGCGAACATACGCTGGGCGCCAGCTTCGACTTCCACAGTGAAGACTTGGCGCCGACCGTTGCCGAACATACAGGCAACCTGGCATTGCTGGATGAGATCTCCACCGACCTGGCACAGCGACTGGGTATTGCCTCGCTCGACGCCGAGCAGTTGCAGGGCCGTGCAGCGTTCAGGTGCACCAGCCCCGATTACCTGCCGATCGTCGGGCCGATGGCCGACCCGCTGGTGTTCGCCGAAACCTTTGCCGTGCTGGCCAGGGATGCGCGGCAGGTGCCGGAAGTGGACTGCCCCTGGCTCGACGGGCTGTATGTGAACAGTGGGCACGGGTCACGGGGGTTGATCACGGCGCCGCTGTCGGGCGAATTGATTGCTGCATGGGTGTGTGGCGAGCCCTTGCCGGTGCCTCGTGCAGTGGCTGAAGCGTGCCATCCGAACCGGTTTGCGTTGCGCAGGTTGATTCGCGGTAAGTGAAAGGGTTGGGGCATGGCTGGAGATCAGTTGCGCCTGTGAGATCGAGCGCCGCCCGCGCGGCGCTTCGCGGGGCAAGCCCGCTCCCACAGGCGCAACACCCCCCAAGCCAAACCCCCAGCACCCCACCCATATAACAGATTGATCTAAAACTCCTGCAAACCTCCCCGGTCAGTTCCTTAAGGCGCCTGCTTCCGGGCGCCGCCTCCCCAACGGAAAAACCGGTAAGGACTTATGTGCGGATTAGCAGGAGAGTTACGTTTTACCCCCATCGACCAAGCCCCACGCCCGGCCGACTTGGCCGCTGTGGAGCGCATCACTCACCACTTGGCGCCTCGCGGCCCGGACGCCTGGGGCTTTCATAGCCAAGGCCCGATCGCCCTCGGCCACCGCCGGCTGAAAATCATGGATTTGTCCGACGGCTCGGCGCAGCCGATGGTCGACAATACCCTGGGCCTGTCGCTGGCCTTCAACGGTGCCATCTACAACTTCCCCGAGCTGCGCCAGGAGCTGCAGGACCTGGGCTACACCTTCTGGTCCGACGGCGACACCGAAGTGCTGCTCAAGGGCTACCACGCCTGGGGCGCAGCCCTGCTGCCCAAGCTCAACGGCATGTTTGCCCTGGCCATCTGGGAGCGTGACAACCAACGCCTGTTCCTGGCCCGCGACCGCCTCGGCGTCAAACCCCTCTACCTGTCGCGCAACGGCGAGCGCCTGCGTTTCGCCTCGACGCTGCCTGCACTGCTGAAGGGCGGCGACATCGACCCGGTCATCGACCCGGTGGCGCTCAACCACTACCTCAACTTCCACGCCGTGGTACCGGCGCCGCGCACCTTGCTGGCCAATGTACAAAAGCTCGAGCCGGGCACCTGGATGCGCGTCGACCGTCACGGCGAAGTCGAACGCCAGACCTGGTGGCAACTGCAATACGGCGCCCACCCCGACGAGCGTGAGCTCGACCTGGAAGGCTGGACCACCCGCGTGCTCGACGCCACGCGTGATGCCGTGGCGATCCGCCAGCGCGCTGCGGTGGATGTTGGGGTGCTGCTGTCCGGCGGTGTCGACTCCAGCTTGCTGGTCGGCCTGCTGCGCGAGGCCGGCGTAGACGACCTGTCGACCTTCTCCATCGGCTTCGAAGATGCCGGCGGCGAACGCGGCGACGAGTTCCAGTATTCCGACCTGATCGCCCGCCACTACGGCACCCGCCACCACCAGTTGCGCATCGCCGAACACGAGATCATCGACCAGTTGCCGGCCGCGTTCCGCGCCATGAGCGAGCCGATGGTCAGCCATGACTGCATCGCCTTCTACCTGCTGTCGCGCGAAGTGGCCAAGCACTGCAAGGGCGTGCAAAGCGGCCAGGGCGCGGACGAGCTGTTCGCCGGTTACCATTGGTACCCACAAGTCGACGGCGCAGAGGATGCCTTCGGCGCCTACCGCGACGCATTCTTTGACCGCAGCCACGCCGAGTACCGTGACACCGTGCAAGCGCCCTGGCTGCTGGAAAGCGACGCCGCAGGCGATTTTGTCCGCGAACACTTCGCCCGCCCCGGCGCCCGCGACCCGGTAGACAAGGCCCTGCGCCTGGACAGCACGGTGATGCTGGTCGATGACCCGGTCAAACGGGTCGACAACATGACCATGGCCTGGGGCCTGGAAGCCCGTACGCCGTTCCTCGACTACCGCCTGGTGGAGCTGTCGGCACGCATCCCGGCGCGCTTCAAGCTGCCCGATGGCGGCAAGCAGGTGCTCAAACAGGCCGCCCGACGGGTGATCCCGCATGAAGTGATCGACCGCAAGAAGGGTTACTTCCCGGTCCCTGGCCTCAAGCACCTGGAAGGCGCAACGCTGGGTTGGGTGCGCGAGCTGCTGACCGACCCCAGCCAGGACCGTGGGCTGTTCAACCCGGCCATGATCGACCGCTTGCTGAGCAACCCGCACGGCCAGTTGACCCCTTTGCGTGGCTCCAAGCTGTGGCAGCTGGCAGCGCTCAACCTGTGGCTGAGCGAACAAGGAATCTGATCGATGAAAGCCCACGAAATCGCCTACGGCCAGCGCCTGCTGCGCGGCCAGGCACCGTCCTACGAGCGCTTGCAGGCGCGCCTGGCCGGCGATGGCAGCGAGCCCCACGACCAGCCACGTGCCTTGCACTGCGGCTGGGGCCGGCTACTGATCGGTCACACCTACCCGGACCCGGCCAGCTTGGCCGAGGCGCTGCAGGCAGAGCGCCCCGGCGAGCGCGACATCGCCCTGTACGTGGCGGCGCCGCAGCAGCTGCTGGCCCAGGCGCCACAACAGCTGTTTCTCGACCCGTCCGACACCCTGCGCCTGTGGTTCACCGATTACCGCCAGGCGCAACGGGTGTTCCGCGGCTTTCGCATCCGCCGGGCACAGAGTGACGCCGACTGGCAGGCGATCAACGGCCTGTACCAGGCCCGTGGCATGCTGCCGGTGCAGCCCGAACTGCTGACCCCACGCCACCTCGGCGGGCCGGTGTATTGGCTGGCCGAAGACGAAGACACCCACGCGGTTATCGGCAGCGTCATGGGCCTGAACCACAGCAAGGCCTTTGACGACCCTGAGCACGGCAGCAGCCTGTGGTGCCTGGCCGTCGACCCGCACTGCACCCGCCCTGGCGTGGGTGAGGTGCTGGTGCGCCACCTGATCGAGCACTTCATGAGCCGAGGCCTGGCCTACCTGGACCTGTCGGTGCTGCATGACAACCGCCAGGCCAAGCGCCTGTACGACAAGCTCGGCTTTCGCAACCTGCCGACCTTCGCGGTCAAGCGCAAGAACGGCATCAACCAGCAATTGTTCCTCGGCCCAGGCCCTGAAACCGGGCTCAACCCCTATGCGCGGATCATCGTCGACGAGGCCTATCGGCGTGGCATCGAGGTGCAGGTGGACGATGCCGCAGGCGGGCTGTTCACCCTCAGCCTCGGCGGGCGCCGGGTGCGTTGCCGCGAATCGCTGAGCGACCTGACCAGCGCGGTTAGCATGACCCTCTGCCAGGACAAACGGCTGACCCAGCAGACCCTGCACAACGCCGGCCTGCACGTGCCGGTGCAGCAACTGGCCGGCAATGCCGACGACAACCTGGCGTTTCTCGACGAGCACGGCGCTGTGGTGGTCAAGCCGGTGGATGGCGAACAAGGCCAGGGCGTGGCGGTCAACCTGACCACCTATGACGACGTCAGCCAGGCCATCGAACATGCCCGGCGTTTCGACAGTCGCGTGCTGCTGGAAAGCTTCCACCCCGGCCAGGACCTGCGCATCCTGGTAATCGGTCACGAAGTGGTAGCGGCCGCCATTCGCCACCCGGCCCAGGTAATAGGTGACGGCAAGCACAGCATCAAGGCGCTGATCGAAGTCCAGAGCCGCCGCCGGCAAGCCGCGACCAGTGGCGAAAGCCGCATACCGCTGGACGATGAGACCGAACGCACCGTACGTGCCGCCGGCCTCGACTATGGCAGCGTGCTGCCTGCCGGCCAGCGCCTGGCCGTGCGCCGTACCGCCAACCTGCACACCGGCGGCACGCTGGAGGACGTGACCGAGCGCTTGCACCCGGTGCTGGCGGATGCCGCCGTGCGGGCTGCACGGGCGCTGGATATTCCAGTGGTGGGCATGGACCTGATGGTGCGTGATGCCGAACACCCGGATTACGTGATCATCGAAGCCAACGAGCGGGCCGGGTTGGCCAACCATGAACCGCAGCCAACAGCCGAGCGCTTTGTCGACCTGCTGTTCCCGCATAGCCGGGCGTTGGCGTGAATCAATGACGGCCTCTTCGCGGGGCAAGCACGCGCCCACAGGTTATCGCTGCGGTGAGCCTGCGAAAAGGCCGGTAAGGAGTGCATATGTCTGAACATCACCACCCCGAACCCGATCTGGACTACCTCAAACGCGTCCTGCTGGAGATGCTCGCCATCCCCAGCCCCACCGGCTTCACCGACACCATCGTGCGCTACGTAGCCGAACGCCTGGACGAACTGGGCATCCCCTTCGAGCTGACCCGCCGGGGCACCATCCGCGCCACCCTCAAAGGCCGGCAAAGCTCGCCCGACCGGGCCGTGTCCGCCCACCTGGACACCATCGGTGCCAGCGTGCGGCAGGTGCAGGATAACGGCCGCCTGGCCCTGGCCCCGGTTGGCTGCTGGTCGAGCCGTTTTGCCGAGGGCAGCCGGGTCAGTGTGTTCACCGACACTGGCGTGTTCCGCGGCAGCGTGTTGCCGCTGATGGCCAGCGGGCATGCCTTCAACACCGCCATCGACCAGATGCCCGTGAGCTGGGACCACGTCGAAGTGCGCCTGGACGCCTATTGCGCCACCCGCGCCGACTGTGAAGCCCTGGGGGTATCGATTGGCGACTTCGTGGCGTTCGACCCCTTGCCCGAGTTCACCGACAGCGGCCACATCAGTGCCCGTCACCTGGACGACAAGGCCGGGGTAGCCGCCTTGCTGGCGGCGCTCAAGGCGGTGGTGGAAAGTGGCCAGCAGCCGCTGATCGACTGCCACCCGCTGTTCACCATCACCGAAGAAACCGGCTCTGGCGCGGCAGGCGCCCTGCCCTGGGACGTCAGCGAATTCGTCGGTATCGACATTGCCCCGGTAGCGCCAGGGCAGGCCTCCAGCGAGCATGCGGTGAGCGTGGCCATGCAGGACTCTTCAGGGCCTTACGACTACCACCTGTCCCGCCACCTGCTGAAACTGGCGGGCGACCATGAGCTGCCGGTCAGGCGTGACCTGTTCCGCTACTACTTCAGCGATGCCCACTCGGCGGTAACGGCAGGGCATGACATCCGTACCGCGCTGGTGGCGTTCGGTTGCGATGCCACCCACGGTTATGAGCGCACCCACATCGACAGCCTGGCGGCGCTCAGCCGGTTGTTGTCAGCGTACCTGTTGAGCCCACCGGTATTCGCCAGCGACTCGCAGCCGGCCAATGCCTCGCTCGAACGCTTCAGCCACCAGCTGGAGCACGATGCGCAGATGGAGAGCGATACCCGGGTGCCGGCGGTGGACAGCCTGGTTGGTAATAAAGGCTGAGCCCCTGGGGCCGCACAGCGGCCCCAAACCCTCGAACTTTTCGCGTAGCATGCCCACACACTTAATTCCCCAGAATCGCCCCTGCCCATGCTGATCCCCTACGACCAACTGCAAGCCGAAACCCTGACCCTGCTGATCGAGGACTTCGTCACCCGCGATGGCACCGACAATGGCGACGATACCCCCCTGGAAACCCGCGTGCTGCGCGTGCGCCAGGCGTTGGCCAAGGGCCAGGCGTTCATCCTGTTCGACCCGGAAAGCCAGCAATGCCAGTTACTGGCCAAACACGATGTGCCACGCGAACTGCTGGACTGACCTTCAGGCAATACGAGCCTTGCGCGCCTCACCCTCCTTGATGCGCTTGTACACTTCAGCGCGGTGCACTGGCACCTCGCGCGGCGCACTGATCCCGAAACGCACCATCCCGTCTCGCGTCTCCACCACCATGATGCGGATGTCATCGCCGATAGTGATGACCTCGCCCACTTCGCGCCCTATTACCAGCATGATCCGATCCTCCTGCGACAGGGAAAACCGGAGCCTGCCTCGGGTACAGATGGCTACACAATGGCTCCGGGGCAATTCAGAACAGACCTACATTCATAGGTAAAACCCCCTACAGACAGATCATCGCGCCGGGGCTTTGGCGCGCATTTTCACCGCCACTTCGGCCATCTCGTCATACAGTCGCGCGGGCGCCTCGCACTTGAGCTGCCAGGCTTGACGTCCGGCCTCGTGCGGCAGGATCAGGAACTCGCCGGCGGCGACTTGCCGGTGGATATACGCGGCAATATCGACCGCGCTGATCGGTGAGCCTTCCAGCAATTTGCCGACCTGGGCTTTCATGGCCGGGTTCGGGCCACGGAACGAATCGAGCAGGTTGGTCTGGAAGAACGACGGGCACACCACGTGCACCGCCACCTGCAACTGGCGCAACTCGACCAGTAGGCTCTCCGACAACGCCAGCACGCCAGCCTTGGCCACGTTGTAGTTGCTCATGCCCGGGCCCTGCATCAGCGCGGCCATCGAGGCGATGTTGATGATTCGGCCCTTGCTGCGCTCCAGCAACGGCAGGAATGCCTTGCAGCCCTTGACCACGCCCATCAGGTTGACCGCGATCTGCCAGTCCCAGTCCTCCAGCGACAGCTCCGCGAAAAAGCCGCCCGAGGCGACGCCGGCATTGTTGACGATCACATCGATGCCGCCAAAGCGCTCTTCGCACGCCTGGGCCAGGGCGGTGAGCTGGCTGTAGTCGCGCACATCACAGCGCTGCACGAAGCCCTCGCCACCGGCCTCACGGGCCAGCTCCAGTGTTTCGCGCAGGCCTGCCTCATTGACGTCGGCCAACGCCAGGCGCCAGCCCTCGTGTGCCCAGCGCAGGGCGATCTCGCGACCCAGGCCGGACCCGGCGCCGGTAATCATGATGCGGTTTTGCATGGTGGCAGGCCTTGTTCTGATGGGTTGTCAGGCGAGTCTAATCAAGGCATTGGCATCAGGCAGGATCCATCAGGGTAGTGAATGGGCGGGCATGACCAAGCGGTCAGTACCGAGCAAATGGAATCTTTCACAAGCGGCACCGGTCCGAATTAACAAGAGGCCAGCAGTCCGAGGCCCTTGACCCCTAACCACGCAAGGACTCCGCCATGACCACGATCCTCATCATCATCCTGATCCTGCTGCTGATCGGTGGCTTACCCGTCTTCCCACACTCACGCAGCTGGGGCTACGGCCCATCCGGCATCGTCGGCGTAGTGCTGGTGATTCTGCTGGTGCTGTTGTTGTTAGGCATGATCTAGCCGGCCATGAATGAAAAAACCGCGATACGGGCATCACCCGTATCGCGGTTTTTTATGACCTCAACGATCAGTGCGAGACAGCACCGGAAGCGCCCAGGCCAGTCTGCGAACGCACGAACTGCGGGAAGAACAGCGCACGTTCGTTTTCAGCTGCCTTGGACTTGTCGGTGACCGAGAAGAACCAGATACCAACGAAGGCAATCAGCATCGAGAACAGCGCCGGGTACTCGTACGGGTAGATCGCCTTCTCGTGGCCGAGGATCTGCACCCAGATGGTCGGGCCAAGCACCATCAGGCCCACTGCACTCACCAGGCCCAGCCAGCCACCGATCATGGCGCCGCGGGTGGTCAGTTTCTTCCAGTACATCGAAAGCAGCAGTACCGGGAAGTTGCAGCTGGCGGCAATCGAGAACGCCAGGCCGACCATGAAGGCGATGTTCTGCTTCTCGAACAGGATACCCAGGCCGATCGCCAGCACGCCCAAGGCGATGGTGGTGATCTTCGACACGCGGATCTCGTCCTTGTCGTTGGCCTTGCCCTTGCGCCATACGCTGGCGTACAGGTCATGGGACACCGCCGAGGCACCGGCCAGGGTCAGGCCCGCTACCACCGCCAGGATGGTGGCAAAGGCCACCGCCGAGATGAAGCCGAGGAACACGCTGCCACCCACGGCATTGGCCAGGTGCACCGCTGCCATGTTGTTGCCACCCAGCAGGGCGCCTGCGGCGTCCTTGAAGTCCGGGTTGGTGCTGACCAGCAAGATCGCGCCGAAGCCGATGATGAAGGTGAGGATGTAGAAGTAGCCGATGAAGCCTGTGGCGTAGAGCACGCTCTTGCGCGCTTCCTTGGCGTCGCTGACGGTGAAGAAGCGCATCAGGATATGCGGCAGGCCGGCGGTACCGAACATCAGCGCAAGGCCCAGGGAGAACGCCGAGATCGGGTCCTTGACCAGGCCGCCAGGGCTCATGATCGCCTCACCTTTGGCGTGCACCTTGATCGCTTCGGAGAACAGGGTGTTGAAGTCGAAGTTGACGTGCTTCATCACCATCAGCGCCATGAAGCTGGCACCGGACAGCAGCAGCACGGCCTTGATGATCTGTACCCAGGTGGTGGCCAGCATGCCGCCGAACAGTACGTACAGGCACATCAGGATGCCAACCAGGATCACCGCCACGTGGTAGTCGAGGCCGAACAGCAGCTCGATCAGCTTGCCGGCGCCGACCATCTGCGCGATCAGGTAGAACGCCACCACCACCAGCGAGCCGGAGGCCGACAAGGTACGGATTTCCTTCTGCCCGAGGCGGTACGAGGCCACGTCGGCGAAGGTGTACTTGCCCAGGTTGCGCAGGCGTTCGGCGATCAGGAAGAGGATGATCGGCCAGCCGACCAGGAAGCCGATCGAGTAGATCAGGCCGTCGTAGCCAGAAGTGAACACCAAGGCAGAAATACCCAGGAACGAGGCCGCCGACATGTAGTCACCGGCAATCGCCAGGCCGTTCTGGAAACCGGTGATCTTGCCACCGGCAGCATAGTAGTCCGCCGCCGACTTGTTGCGCTTGGAGGCCCAGTAGGTGATGCCAAGGGTAAAGGCGACGAAGGCCACGAACATGGCGATCGCGGAAACGTTCAGCGGCTGTTTCTGCACCTCGCCGGTCAGGGCATCGGCGGCCCACACGGCGGGTGCGAAAACGCCGCAGGCCAGAACGGCCAGGGCTTTGGCGTGGCGAATCATTGTTGCGCCTCCTTCAGGATAGCCTTGTTCAGCTCATCGAACTCGCCGTTGGCGCGGCGTACGTAGATGGCGGTCAGCACGAATGCCGAAAGGATCAGGCCGACGCCCAGGGGAATGCCCCAGGTAATCGACGACTCAGGGCTGAGCTTGGCGCCCAGAATCTGAGGACCATAGGCGATCAGGAGGATGAAGGCGCAGTAGAGTCCGAGCATGATCGCCGAGAGAATCCAGGCGAACCGTTCGCGTTTGGTGACCAGCTCCTTGAAGCGCGGGCTGTTTTGTATCGAGAGGTAAATGCTGTCGTTCATTGTTTTTGTCCTAGCAGCACAGATCAGGGAGAACCCACCTTCACTTTATGCTGCCGTTGGACGCCAACCAGACGACCTTAGTCTTAGATGCAACAGTGTTTTGCGATATGTGTAACAAAGCTTGGGGCCGCTGCGCAGCCCCAAGATCAACAATCCTAGCGCTTACTTACCGGTCCACTCCTTGACCCGATCCGGGTGCTTGGCCACCCAATCCTTGGCTGCCGCTTCAGGCTTGGCACCTTCCTGAATCGCCAGCATCACCTCGCCGATCTCGTCCTTGGACTGCCAGCTGAACTTCTTGAGGAACTCGGCCACTTCCGGCGCCTTGGTCGCCAGTTCTTTGCTACCGATGCTATTGACGGTTTCAGCAGCGCCATAAACACCCTTCGGGTCTTCCAGGAACTTGAGCTTCCACTTGGCGAACATCCAGTGCGGCACCCAACCGGTCACTGCAATCGACTGCTGCTTGGAGTAGGCACGGCCCAGTTCAGCCGTCATCGCGGCGCCAGAGCTTGCCTGCAGCTTGTAACCCGTCAGGTCGTAGTCCTTGATGGCTTGGTCGGTCTTGATCATCACGCCGGAGCCGGCGTCGATGCCGACAATCTTCTGCTTGAAGCTTTCGTCGGTCTTGAGGTCGGCGATACTCTTCGCCTTCACGTACTCAGGGACGATCAGGCCGATCTTGGCATCCTTGAAGTTGGCACCGTAGTCGACCACGTTGTCCTTGTTCTTGGCCCAGTACTCGCCGTGGGTCACCGGCAGCCAGGCCGACAACATCGCATCGAGCTTGCCGGTCGCCACGCCCTGCCACATGATGCCAGTGGCCACGGCCTGCAACTTCACGTCGTAGCCAAGTTGCTGCTTGATCACTACGGCGGCAACGTTGGTGGTCGCCACGCTGTCGGCCCAACCATCCACGTAACCGATGCTTACTTCTTTAGCCATTGCCTGCGCAGCGCTCATGGCCAATACCAGGGCGGTGCCCGCCCCCAGGAAACGTCGCACTGTCTTCAAAGTCGCCATCAAAGCATCCCCTCGTCAGGTCTCGGAGATTGCATCATCTTCCTGCAACAAAGAGCAACCTGCTCCGTGTACGACATCCAACCGCCCCATATGCGACAGCACTATGCCATTAGCGCCATTGACTCACGCCAGCCTGCGCGATCCTTGCATGCCAAAGGTTTGGCGCCGGGCTACTATCTACCCTTTTGCGCCTGACGATGGACCGCCCGATGCCCAGCCCTACCCGCCTGCACCTGCCGCTCTACCTGTTTGCCTGCCTGCTTGCCCTGATCGGGCTGGGGGCGCTCTGGTACGGGCTTGGCAAGCCGGTACAGCTGCCCGATGCGGCCAGCCCCACGCATAAACTGCAGTGTGCTTCGTACACACCGTTCGACAAGGATCAGTCGCCCTTCGACCAGCCGTTTCGCCTTCGTCCGGCGCGCATGGACGCCGACCTGGCCTTGCTGGCCGAGCGTTTCCAGTGCATCCGCACGTACTCGATGACCGGCCTGGAGGCAATCCCGCTGCTGGCGCGCAAACATGGCCTGAAAGTGATGCTCGGCGCCTGGGTCAACGCCAACCCGGTGGACACCGAAAAGGAAGTGGACCTGCTGATCGCCACGGCCAACGCCTACCCTGACGTGGTCAGCGCGGTGATCGTCGGCAACGAGGCGCTGCTGCGCAAGGAGGTCACCGGCCCGCGCCTGGCCGAGTTGATCGCCAAAGTGAAGCGCCAGGTCACGGTACCGGTGACCTATGCCGATGTCTGGGAATTCTGGCTGCAGCATCCGCAGGTGGCCCCTGCCGTGGACTTTCTGACCATTCACCTGCTGCCCTACTGGGAAGACGACCCGCGCGGCATCGACGATGCCCTGGCCCATGTCGCCGAGGTGCGCCGTGTATTCGGCACGCGCTTTGCGCCCAAGGGCATCCTGATCGGCGAGACCGGCTGGCCCAGTGAAGGCCGCCAGCGCGAAACCGCAGTGCCCAGCCGGGTCAACGAGGCGCGCTTCATCCGCGGCTTCGTCAGCCTGGCCGAACAGCATGGCTGGCAGTACAACCTGATCGAGGCCTTCGACCAACCGTGGAAGCGTGCCAGCGAAGGCGCCGTGGGCGGCTATTGGGGGCTTTACGATGCCGACCGGCAGGACAAGGGCGTGCTCGAAGGGCCGGTCAGCAACCTGCCCTACTGGCCGCAGTGGCTGGCGGCCAGTACGGCGTTGATGCTGGCCGTGCTGCTGCTGGCCGGGCGCCCCGCGACAACCGCTGGGGCCGTGCTGTTGCCGTTGTTGGCAGCGTTTGGCGCGGGTTGCCTGGGGTTGTGGGGCGAGCTGATGCGCAGCCATGCGCGCTTTGCCGGGGAATGGCTGTGGGCCGCGCTGCTGGTGGGGCTCAACCTGCTGGTGCTGGCCCATGCGGCATTGGCGTTGGTGCGTGCTGAAGGGTGGCGTGCGCGCCTGTTCGCCTGGTTCGAGGCCCGTGCGGGCTGGCTGTTGCTCGCCGCAGGCTTTGCGGCGGCGGTGAGCATGCTGGCGCTGGTATTCGACCCGCGTTATCGCAGTTTCCCCAGCGCTGCATTGGCATTGCCGGCGGTGGTTTACCTGCTGCGGCCGGTGCTGGCGCGGCGGGCCGAGGCCGCGTTGCTGGCGTTTATCGTAGGGGCGGGGGTGGCGCCGCAGTTGTACCTCGAAGGCCTGCAGAACCAGCAGGCCTGGGGCTGGGCGGTAGTGAGCGTGCTGATGACAGCGGCCTTGTGGCGCAGTTTGCGACTGCGCAGGGCCGAGTGACCACAACGCCCCGTCAGCGGGGTTGCCGCACCAGCCGCAACCCCGCCAGCACCACGGCAAACACCGCAATGCTCGCGGTATACAGCACCAGCGCCGGGATCGCGAACACCAGCGCAGCGCCTGCCAGCCACCTGCCGGCCCGCCCGGCGACCACCTGCGCGATCAGCGCCAGGCCGAGCCCACTCCAGGCGATTACCTGAAAATGGATGCCCATCCCCAGCAGCGAACGCACCTGGCACTGCCAGAACGCACCGGGCGCGGCACACAGCCCCACCCACTGCGCATCTTCCATCAGCCCATAACGTACGCCATAGCTGGCGGCCAGCCACAACGGCAGGAACAGCAGCAGGGCAACGATCGGCAACGACCGAGACATCCAGTTCTCCAATAGCAGTAATCGAAATCGTGCATGATCGCCCAAGCCCTGTTGTAAGGCAAAATCACCATCCTGCAGCTATGTTGCAGATAACGAGCACACCAAAGGCCACCGCACTTGGCAACTTTGCCCATGCCGCCGTGGTCCTAGCCTGCACATTGCACCACCTTGCGTCTTTTTGGGGGATTACATGCTTCGAACTTTGCGCCTCGCTGCCTTGCTCGGCGGCCTGCTCATGGCTGCGGCCGCTTCGGCGCGGGACATCGACGCCGCGAGCTATGGCTACCCCTTGACCAACCCGTTCGAGGCAACCATCGCCACCACGCCGCCCGAGCAACGCCCGACCTTGCCCAGCGACGATGAAATCGACCAGGCCGACTACAGCCTCAACCTGCGCCCCGAGCGTGAATTCACCTTGCCCGACAACTTCTGGTCGGTGAAAAAACTCAAGTACCGCCTGGCCCGTCAAGACCGCGAAGCACCGCTGATCTTCGTCATCGCCGGTACCGGTGCGCCCTATTCGAGCAGCATCAACGAATACCTGAAAAAACTGTTCTACCAGGCCGGCTTCCACGTGGTGCAACTGTCCTCGCCCACCAGCTACGACTTCATGAGTGCGGCCTCGCGCTTCGCCACCCCCGGTATCAGCCAGGAAGACGCCGAAGACATGTACCGTGTCATGCAGGCCGTGCGGGCCCAGCATCCGCGCCTGCCGGTCAGCGACTTCTACCTCACCGGCTACAGCCTCGGTGCCCTGGACGCGGCGTTCGTCAGCCACCTGGACGAAACCCGGCGCAGCTTCAACTTCAAGCGCGTGCTGCTGCTCAACCCGCCGGTCAACCTGTACACCTCGATCAACAACCTCGACAAACTGGTGCAGACCCAGGTCAAGGGCATCGACCGCAGCACCACCTTCTACGAACTGATGCTGACCAAGCTGACCCGTTACTTCCAGGACAAAGGCTACATCGACCTCAACGAGGCCCTGCTATACGACTTCCAGCAGTCACGCCAGCACCTGTCCAACGAGCAGATGGCGATGCTGATCGGCACTTCGTTCCGTTTTTCGGCAGCGGACATCGCCTTTACCTCCGACCTGATCAACCGCCGCGGCCTGATCATTCCGCCGAAGTTTCCGATCACCGAGGGCAGTAGCCTTACGCCGTTCTTCAAACGTGCCCTGCAGTGCGATTTCGACTGCTACATGACCGAGCAGGTGATCCCCATGTGGCGCGCCCGCACCGACGGCAACAGCATCCTGCAGCTGGTCAACCAGGTCAGCCTGTACGCGCTGGAAGACTACTTGCGCGACAGCCCGAAGATTGCCGTGATGCACAACGCCGACGACGTCATCCTCGGCCCCGGCGATATCGGCTTCTTGCGCAAGGTGTTCGGCGACCGCCTGACCCTTTACCCCCATGGCGGCCATTGCGGCAACCTCAACTACCGCGTCAACAGCGACGCCATGCTGGAGTTCTTCCGTGGTTAACAAACTCCTCTTCGCCACTGCCCTGCTTGTCGCCGGCAACGCCCTGGCCGCAGAGACGGCACCGCGGGCCAGCGTGATCGAGGCCGACCCGCAGATTACCGGCGCCTCGCTGGCACCTGAATCCGATGGTTTTATCGACCCGCTGCGCGAGCTCAAATTCAACCCCGGGCTCGACCAGCGCGAGTTCGAGCGCTCCACGCTGGAGGCGCTGAACGTCTACGACCCGCTGGAGTCGATGAACCGGCGCATCTATCACTTCAACTATCGCCTCGACCAATGGGTGCTGCTGCCGGTAGTGAGCGGCTATCAATACGTCACCCCGCGCTTCGTGCGCACCGGGGTGAGCAACTTCTTCAACAACCTGGGCGATGTGCCGAACCTGTTCAACAGCGTGCTGCAACTCAAGGCCAAGCGTTCGGCCGAAATTACCGCACGGCTGATGTTCAACACCCTGATCGGGGTGGGTGGGCTGTGGGACCCGGCGACCAAGATGGGCTTGCCCCGCCAGAGTGAAGACTTCGGCCAGACGCTGGGCTTTTATGGCGTGCCGGACGGGCCGTTCCTGATGCTGCCGGTGCTGGGCCCTTCGAACCTGCGCGATACCACCGGGCTGGTGGTGGACTATGCCGGCGAGCAGGCGGTGAATTACCTGAACGTGGCCGAGGCCAGCACCGACCACCCGGAAATCTTTGCCCTGCGCGTGGTGGACAAGCGTTACACCACCAACTTCCGCTATGGGCAGCTCAACTCGCCGTTCGAGTATGAGAAGGTTCGGTATGTGTATACCCAGGCGCGCAAGTTGCAAATTGCCGAGTAAGTAGTTGTCGGCCCCTTCGCGGGGCAAGCCCGCTCCCACAGGATCTTCACTCCCTTGGGGTTGTATCCAAACCTGTGGAAGCGGGCTTGCCCCGCGAAGAGGCCAGCACTGCCTCCATCAAATCCCCAGAAACTGCTCCAGCTCCCGCCGCTTGACCAAGGCATCGCGCCGCCCCAGCTCGATCAGCTCACTGCAGTAACTGGCCTCGAACAGCAGGTAGCTCAACACCCCCGCACCGCTGGTACGCGTCGCCCCCGGCCCACGCAGGAACAGCCGCAACGGCGCTGGCAGTTCACGCCGGTGGCGTGCCGCGATTTCGTCCAGCGGCTGGCTGGGCGCTACCACCAGGACCTCCACCGGCGCCAGCCCCAGGCGCCGTGCATCGAGGTGGGCAGGCAGCAGGTGGCTCAGGTGATTGAGGCGCTGGAGCAGTTCGATGTCGTCTTCCAGGCTGTCGATGAAGGTGCTGTTGAGCATGTGCCCGCCAATCTGCGCCAGGCTCGGTTGCTGCCCCCTGAACACGCGCTGGGTAGGCAGCGGCGGCGACGGCCGCTGCGGGTTGCCGCTGACCCCGACCACCAGCACCCGGCTGGCCCCCAAGTGCAAGGCCGGGCTGATTGGCGCCGACTGACGAACCGCGCCATCACCGTAATACTCATCCCCCAGCCTGACCGGCGCGAACAACAGCGGGATCGCCGCACTGGCTAGCAGGTGATCGATGCTCAACGCTGTCGGTACGCCGATACGCCGGTGGCGCAACCAGGCATCAATGGTGCCCCGCCCTTGGTAGAAGGTCACCGCCTGGCCGGACTCGTAGCCGAATGCAGTCACCGCGACGGCGCGTAGCTGTTCGCTGGCCAGGGCATGGCCGATGCCGTCCAGGTTCAGCTGCGCCTGCAACAGGGCACGCAGTGGGCTGCTGTCGAGCAGCGCCACCGGCGTCTGGCCGCCCAGGCCCAGCAGGCTGTGGCCGACGAAGCGGCTGGCCTGGCGGACCACCCCCGGCCAGTCGCTGCGCAGCACCCGGTGGCTGCGCAAGTTCTGCCAGAACGCGGTGAGGTTTTGCACGGTGTCGGTAAAGCGGGTGGCGCCGCTGGCCAGGGTGACCGCATTGATGGCGCCGGCCGAAGTGCCGACGATGACCGGGAAGGGATTGGGCGCGCCGGGTGGCAGCAGTTCGGCGATGCCGGCCAGTACGCCGACCTGATAGGCGGCGCGGGCGCCGCCGCCTGAGAGGATCAGGCCGGTGGTTGGGGACATCGATGCCTCACTGACCGCTCAACGATCAACGCTTTTTCTTGTCGTACAGCCGGGGCGCCCCTTCGGGCCGTGACTTGAAGCGCCGGTGCGCCCACAGGTACTGCTCGGGGCACTCGCGCAATACACCTTCGATCCACTGGTTGATGCGCAGGCAGTCCGCCTCTTCGCTTTCCCCAGGGAAATCTGCCAGAGGCGGGTGAATCACCAAACGATAGCCGCTGCCGTCTTCGAGGCGCTTCTGGGTAAACGGGATGACCTGCGCCTTGCCCAAACGGGCGAACTTGGTCGTGGCGGTCACGGTCGCTGCCGGGATGCCGAACAGCGGCACGAACAGGCTCTGCTTGGCACCGTAGTCCTGGTCTGGCGCGTACCAGATCGCCCGGCCGGAACGCAGCAGCTTGAGCATGCCGCGCACATCCTCACGCTCCACCGCCAGCGAGTCGAGGTTATGCCGCTCACGGCCGCTGCGCTGGATGAAGTCGAACAGCGGGTTACCGTGCTCACGGTACATGCCATCGATGGTGTGTTGCTGGCCCAACAGCGCGGCGCCGATTTCCAGGGTGGTGAAATGCACGGCCATCAGAATCGCGCCCTGCCCTGCCTGCTGGGCTGCCTGCAGGTGCTCGAGGCCTTCGATATGGGCCAGGCGCGCAAGCCTGGCCTTGGGCCACCACCAACTCATGGCCATTTCGAAGAAGGCGATACCGGTAGAGGCGAAATTGGCCTTCAACAAACGCTGCCGTTCGTCGACAGACAGCTCCGGGAAGCACAGCTCCAGGTTGCGCGCGGCAATGCGTCGACGCTCACCGGCCACCCGGTACATCAGCGCGCCCAGGGCGCTTCCGAGCCACAGCAAGGCCCGGTACGGCAACTGGACCACCAGCCACAGCAGGCCCAGGCCCAGCCACAGGCCCCAGAATCGTGGGTGGAGGAAATAGGGACGAAAACGCGGGCGTTCCATTGAAGCTTCCGGAAAGACAAAGGCCGCGCATTCTACAACGGATCAGCGCATGTTGCGGGCAACGGGTGTTCTCGTTATAAGTCAGGGCACTTTTTTCGCAACAAGCCGTCTATGCAGACCATGAGCCTAAACCAGACCCCCGACACCGCCTCCGTGTTCCAGCTCAAGGGCAGCATGCTCGCCATCACAGTGCTGGAACTGGCGCGCAATGACCTTGAAGCCCTTGACCGCCAACTGGCGGCCAAAGTCGCCCAGGCGCCCAACTTCTTCAGCAACACGCCGCTGGTGCTGGCGCTGGACAAACTGCCGGCCAGCGAAGGCGCGATCGACCTGCCCGGCCTGATGCGTATCTGCCGCCATCATGGCCTGCGTACCCTGGCGATCCGCGCCAACCGCATCGAAGACATCGCCGCAGCGATCGCCATCGACCTGCCGGTACTGCCGCCGTCCGGTGCCCGCGAGCGGCCGCTGGAGCCAGAGCCTGAGGTGAAGCAGCCCGAGCCAGCCCCGGCGCCTGCGCCTGCGGTCGAGCCACAGGTGCGCCCGACGCGCATCATCACTGCGCCCGTGCGTGGCGGCCAGCAGATCTACGCTCAGGGTGGCGACCTGGTGGTGACCGGTTCGGTCAGCCCGGGTGCGGAACTTCTGGCCGATGGCAACATCCATGTGTACGGCGCCATGCGCGGGCGCGCCCTGGCGGGCATCAAGGGCAACACCAAAGCGCGCATCTTCTGCCAGCAGATGACTGCGGAAATGGTCTCGATCGCTGGCCAGTACAAGGTCTGCGAAGACCTGCGCCGCGACCCGCTGTGGGGCTCCGGCGTGCAAGTCAGCCTGTCCGGTGACGTGTTGAACATCACCCGTCTTTAACGGATACTTGCCGTCATTTTTAGAGCAACTTTTTTACCTGTTGCCGTTTTTTGCATATTGCTGGGACACCTGTCCCAACTTATTTAGGGGTGAAACACCTTGGCCAAGATTCTCGTCGTTACTTCCGGCAAGGGGGGTGTGGGCAAGACCACCACCAGCGCCGCCATCGGCACCGGCCTCGCACTGCGCGGCCACAAGACGGTCATCGTCGACTTCGACGTCGGCCTGCGTAACCTCGACCTGATCATGGGCTGCGAGCGCCGCGTGGTGTATGACTTCGTCAACGTGGTCAACGGCGAAGCCAACCTGCAGCAGGCCCTGATCAAGGACAAGCGCCTCGAGAATCTGTACGTGCTGGCCGCCAGCCAGACCCGTGACAAGGACGCGCTGACCCAGGAAGGCGTCGAGAAAGTGCTGATGGAGCTCAAGAAAGACTTCGAGTACGTCATCTGCGACTCCCCGGCCGGTATCGAAAAAGGTGCGCACCTGGCGATGTATTTCGCCGACGAAGCCATTGTCGTGACCAACCCTGAGGTTTCCTCGGTACGTGACTCGGACCGCATGCTGGGCATTCTGTCGAGCAAGTCGCGCCGCTCCGAGAACGGCGAAGAGCCGATCAAGGAACACCTGCTGATCACCCGCTACCACCCCGAGCGCGTCGAAAAAGGCGAAATGCTGAGCATCGACGACGTTACCGACATCCTGGCGATCAAACTCAAGGGCGTGATCCCCGAGTCCCAGGCAGTGCTCAAGGCTTCCAACCAGGGCATTCCGGTCATCCTCGACGACCAGAGCGATGCCGGCCAGGCCTATAGCGACACCGTCGACCGCTTGCTGGGCAAAGAAAAGCCCCTGCGGTTCATCGAAGTGCCGAAGCAAGGATTCTTCGCGCGCCTGTTTGGAGGCAAGTAAACCATGAACCTTTTTGACTTCTTTCGTGGCAGACAGAAACAGACCAGCGCGTCGGTGGCGAAAGAGCGTCTACAGATCATCGTGGCGCATGAGCGCGGCCAACGCAGCGAACCGGACTACCTGCCGGCCCTGCAGAAAGAACTGCTCGAAGTGATCCGCAAGTATGTGAACATCGGCAACGATGATGTGCACATCGAGCTGGAGAACCAGGGCAGCTGCTCGATTCTGGAGCTGAACATTACCCTGCCGGATCGCTGATCTGGCTGAAAGCTGGGGCTGCTTTGCAACCCATTCGCGGCACAAGGCCGCTCCTACAAGGGCTCCCGTTCCCCTGTAGGAGCGGCCTTGTGCCGCGAATGGGCCGCAAAGCGGCCCCGCTTTTTTCCCCTGATTCAACCGAGACCACGCAATGCCGCTGTCAAACGTCCAGATCCTCCACGAAGACGCCGCCATCCTGGTGGTCAACAAGCCAACCCTGCTGCTGTCGGTACCCGGCCGTGCCGATGACAACAAGGACTGCCTGATCACCCGCCTGCAGCAAAACGGCTACCCCGATGCGCTGATCGTGCACCGTCTGGACTGGGAAACCTCCGGCATCATCCTGCTGGCCCGCGATGCCGACAGCCACCGCGAGCTGTCGCGCCAGTTTCACGACCGCGAGACCGAGAAGGCCTATACCGCCCTGTGCTGGGGCCAGCCGGCGCTGGACAGCGGCAGCATCGACCTGCCCCTGCGCTACGACCCGCCGACCAAGCCTCGGCATGTGGTGGACCACGAGCAGGGCAAGCATGCCCTGACCTTCTGGCGCATCCTGGAACGCTGCGGCGATTACTGCCGGGTCGAGCTGACCCCGATTACCGGGCGTTCGCACCAGTTGCGCGTGCACATGCTGTCGATCGGCCACCCGCTGCTGGGCGACCGCTTGTACGCCAACCCTGCGGCCCTGGCAGCGCATGAGCGCTTGTGCCTGCATGCCGCGATGTTGAGCTTTACCCACCCGGTTTCCGGGGAACGGTTGAAGTTCGAGTGCCCGGCACCCTTCTGATGACCTTCGCGGGCTTGCCCGCGACTGGCCCGACACAATTTGTGATCTATCTGCGTTAAACTCGCGCCACTGCTGTCTGGAGTGAGTTATGCGCGAAGCACTGAACACTGGCCTGATCGATTTCCTCAAGGCCTCCCCCACGCCCTTCCACGCCACTGCCAGCCTGGCCCTGCGCCTCGAGGCAGCCGGCTACCAGCGCCTGGACGAGCGCGACAGCTGGGCCACGGTGCCTGGCGGTCGGTATTACGTCACCCGCAACGACTCCTCGATCATCGCCATCAAACTGGGCAAGCAAGCGCCCCTGCTGAGCGGTATCCGCATGGTCGGCGCCCACACCGACAGCCCGTGCCTGCGGGTCAAGCCACAACCCGAACTACAGCGCCAAGGCTTCCTGCAGCTGGGCGTCGAGGTGTACGGCGGTGCGCTGTTGGCGCCCTGGTTCGACCGCGACCTGTCCCTGGCCGGGCGGGTCACGTTCCGCCGTGACGGCAAGGTCGAGAGCCAGCTCATCGACTTCAAGCTGCCCATCGCGGTCATCCCCAACCTGGCGATCCACCTCAACCGCACCGCCAACGAAGGCTGGCAGATCAACCCGCAGAACGAACTGCCACCGATCCTGGCCCAGGTCGCCGGCGATGAGCGCATCGACTTCCGCGCCCTGCTCACCGAGCAGCTGGCCCGCGAGCACGAGCTCAATGCCGACGTGGTGCTGGACTACGAGCTGAGTTTCTACGACACCCAGGATGCCGCGTTGATCGGCATCAACCGTGACTTCATCGCCGGTGCCCGCCTGGACAACCTGCTGTCATGCTATGCCGGCCTGCAGGCACTGCTGGCCGCCGACAGCGACGAGACCTGCGTGCTGGTGTGCAACGACCACGAAGAAGTCGGCTCGTGCTCGGCCTGCGGCGCCGACGGCCCGATGCTGGAGCAGACCCTGCAACGCCTGCTGCCCGAAGGCGACACCTACGTGCGCACCATTCAGCGCTCGCTGATGGTCTCGGCCGACAACGCCCACGGCGTGCACCCCAACTACGCGGACCGGCATGACGGCAACCACGGGCCCAAGCTCAACGCAGGGCCGGTGATCAAGGTCAACAACAACCAGCGCTACGCCACCAACAGCGAAACCGCCGGGTTCTTCCGCCACCTGTGCATGGCCGAGGAAGTGCCGGTGCAGAGCTTCGTGGTGCGCAGCGACATGGGCTGCGGCTCGACCATCGGTCCGATCACCGCCAGCCACCTGGGCGTGCGCACGGTCGATATCGGCTTGCCGACCTTTGCCATGCACTCGATCCGCGAGTTGTGCGGCAGCCACGACCTGGCGCACCTGGTGAAGGTGCTGACCGCGTTCTATCGCAGCCGCGAGCTGCCCTGAGTGTAAGGGTGTAACTGACGGCTTCTTCACAGCACACCCCTGCGAAGAAGCCGAAACAGGTCTTGCTACTGCCTCGGATCAACCCGCTTCGCCTGCTAACCGCTATGCTTGTTACATGGCCCCACTGCAAAAGGATTGCTGTCCATGTCCCCCTTCCTGTCCCTGTTCGTGCCGGTGTTCCTGTTCCTGCTGCTGCTGACCATCGGCTTCAGCCTGCGCGAGCGCAACATCGGTGTGCTGATGATGTGGATCGGCACGCTGGGCATCTTCGGCCTCACCTGCTGGAAGATCCTGGAGAAACTGCCCACATAAACCTCTACACTCGGTCAATCGTTTGACCTGAGGTAGATTTCCCGGTGCCTGCCCTCCTGCGTTACCTGTCCCTGCTGCTGTTTCTGCTCATCTCCCCGGTTCAGGCCGCTGGCCTGCCGAGCCTGCTCGGCGCCGGTACGCCTGCCCAGCCTGCGGCCACCGAGCCGCTGGGCAAGTCGCTGGACGAGGTGATCAAGAACCTGGAAAACGACCAGCAGCGTGCCAAGCTGCTGGCCGACCTGAAAAAACTGCGCGACGCTACCCAGCAATCGCAACCCACCGTCGAACAAGGCGTATTAGGCCTGATCGGCGGTGCGCTGCATGATTTCGAACGGCAGTTCAGCGGCGACGCCAGCCCCTTCCACCGCTGGTCGATGGAAATCGACCAGGCCCAGACTGAACTGACCGAACTGATGGTGCCGGTGCACCAATGGCCGGCGATCCTGTTCGGTTTTGCCGCGATCATCGCCGTCTGGAGCCTGCTGGCGTATGCCTTCAACTGGGTCGGCCACCGGGTACGGCTACGCTTCGGCCTCACCGAAGAATTGCCCCAGCACCCCCGGACCTGGGACCTGGTGCGCTTTGCCCTGCGCAAACTCGGGCCTTGGCTGGTGGCCCTGGTGTTCACCGTGTACTTGAGCTTTGCCCTGCCCTCCTCGCTGGGCAAGTCCATGGCCATGGTGCTGGCGTACGCGCTGGTGGTGGGCACCTGCTTCTCGGCCATCTGCGTGATCGCCTTCTCGCTGCTCGACGGCCCCCATCGCCACCGCGCCCTGCACATCCTGCGGCACCAGGCTTTCCGCCCGCTGTGGCTGATCGGCAGCTTTGCCGCCTTCGGCGAAGCCATGAGCGACCCACGCATGACCGTCGCCCTCGGCACCCACCTGGCACACGCCCTGGCAACCCTGGCCAATGTCATCGCAGCGATCTGCACCGGGCTGTTCATTCTGCGGTTCCGCCGCCCGATCGCCCACCTGATCCGCAACCAACCGTTGGACCGGCGCCTGACCCGGCGCACCCTGAGCGACACCATTGAGATTCTGGGCAGCTTCTGGTTCGTACCGGCGATGATCCTGGTGGCCATTTCGCTGTTCGCCACCTTCATCTCGGCCGGCGACACCAGCACCGCCCTGCGCCAGTCGCTGATGTGCACGGTACTGGTGGTGGTGTGCATGGTGCTAAACGGCCTGGTGCGCCGCCACGCCGCCAACCCCAAGCGCGCCAACAAGCGCCAGGCGGTGTACACCGAGCGCCTGCGCAACTTCGCCTACGCCCTGGTGCACCTGTTCATCTGGCTGCTGTTCATCGAACTGGGGCTGCGCGTGTGGGGCCTGTCGATGATCAGCTTCGCCGAGGGCGACGGCCATGAAGTGAGCCTGCGCCTGCTGGGCCTGGCCGGCACATTGATTGCCGCCTGGCTGGTGTGGATCTTGGCCGACACGGCCGTGCACCATGCGCTGGTACGCTCGCGCCGCGGCCTGGCCAACGCCCGCGCGCAAACCATGATGCCGCTGATCCGCAACGTGATGTTCGTGGCCATCTTCATCATCGCGGTGATCGTCGCCCTGGCCAACATGGGCATGAACGTCACCCCGCTGCTGGCCGGTGCCGGTGTGATCGGCCTGGCCATCGGTTTTGGCGCGCAGTCACTGGTGGCCGACCTGATCACCGGGTTGTTCATCATCATCGAGGATTCGCTGGCCATCGACGACTACGTAGATGTCGGCGGGCACCTGGGCACGGTCGAGGGGCTGACCATTCGCACCGTGCGCCTGCGCGACATCGACGGCATCGTGCACACCATCCCGTTCAGCGAGATCAAGAGCATCAAGAACTACTCGCGGGAGTTCGGCTACGCGATATTCCGCGTGGCGATTCCGCACAGCATGAACATCGACCAGGCGATCACACTGATCCGCGAGGTCGGGCAGAAGCTGCGTAACGACCCGTTGATGCGCCGCAATATCTGGTCGCCGCTGGAGCTGCAGGGGGTAGAGAGCTTCGAGTCGGGCTCGGCGATCTTGCGGGCACGCTTCAAGACCGCGCCGATCAAGCAGTGGGAAGTGTCACGGGCGTTCAACCTGGCGTTGAAGCGCCAGCTGGATGAGGCCGGGCTGGACCTGGCAACGCCGCGGTTGTCGGTGCAGGTGGTGACGGCGGGCGGTGGCGGCATGAGCGAAGCCGGTTCGTCCAGCTAGCGTCCCCCCTCAACCGGCCTGGGCACGAATGCGGATCGCATCATGCCGCCAATACTCGAGGTCACAGTCGATCAGATGCCCATGCTGGTCGCTGTTGACCCGGGTGATATGCAGCCCAGGGCTGCCGACCGACACCTTCAGCGCTGCTGCTGCGTCCACCGGTAACGCCGTGGGCAAGATCTCGAAACACACCTGCCCGTAACCAATGCCATAGACGCGACCGTAGATCTCGGTCAGTGACTGGGCCAGGTCCTGCTCGAGAATCCCGGGGAAGTACGCGGGGTTGAGGTAATGCTCGGCATACAGCACCGCCCGCCCATCGATACGCCGCAACCGGCAGATACGCACCACACTGGACAACGCCGGCATGCGCAGCCGTGCACAGACAATGGCCGAGGCAGGCTGCAGCCGCGCCGACAGCAACTCGGTACTCGGTACCCGCCCCTGATCACGCACCATGGCATGAAAGTGGCTACGCTCGATCAGGTCATAGGTCAGCCGCTGGGGCGCGACGAACCAGCCACGGCGCTCTTCCCGATAGATCAGCCCCTGGGCTTCCAGCTGCGCCAAGGCCTCGCGCAGGGTGATGCGGGTGGTGTCGAACACCTCGCTGAGCTTGCGTTCGGCCGGCAGCTTGCCCCCCGGCGCCAGCAGGCCGTGTTTGATCTGCTCTTGCAGGGCGTGGCAGATGGCTGTTACCGCACGCGGTGGCGTTGGCTGCATCAAAGGTTACCTATCTGGACTAGTCCAGCCCCATGACAGGGCATCTGGAGCGTAGTGCAAGCCTAGGCAGGGCTGATGAACATCCCGTGACAAAGGCGCCACAAGGGCTTTGCCAGATTCGGGCCAAGCCAGGCAAATCAGGGCTTGGGATCTGGTCTACGCTGTATTTTCAGGCAACCGGAGCCACCGCTTCAGGCCTCTCCCTACATCAAACTGTCACGCAAGCGACCTACCTTGGCTCAAGGTTTGCTGACCTAGACCAAAGGTCGTCGGCAATAGCTTCATTCATGACAACAATCGCAAACGGCACCCACCCAAGGAGCTTCGGATGAAAAAGTTCTTCATGGCGTCACTGCTCGGTTCGGCCATCGCCTTGTGTACCACGGCCATGGCCGCCGGCACCGACCTCAAGGCCCTGGAAGACGCCGCCCGCAAGGAAGGCACCGTCAACAGCGTGGGCATGCCCGATGCCTGGGCCAACTGGAAAGGCACCTGGGAAGACCTCGCCAGCAAGTATGGCCTCAAGCACAGCGACACCGACATGAGCTCGGCCCAGGAGCTCGCCAAGTTCGCTGCCGAGAAGGACAACGCCAGCGCCGACATCGGCGACGTTGGCGCCGCCTTCGGGCCGATTGCGGTGACCCAGGGCGTGAGCCAGCCGTACAAGCCGAGCACCTGGGACCAGGTGCCGGAGTGGGCCAAGGACAAGGACGGGCACTGGGCGCTGGCCTATACCGGCACCATCGCGTTCATCATCAACAAAGACCTGGTGAAGGAAGAGGAGCGCCCGAAAACCTGGCATGACCTGGAAAAAGGCAAGTACAAGGTCGCCATCGGCGACGTCGGCACCGCTGCCCAGGCCGCCAACGGCGTACTGGCCGCTGCCATCGCCTACAAGGGTGACGAAGCCAATATCGCGCCGGGCCTGCAGCTGTTCACCAAACTGGCCCAGCAGAAGCGCCTGTCACTGGCCAACCCGACCATCCAAACCCTGGAGAAGGGCGAAGTGGAGGTCGGCGTGGTGTGGGACTTCAATGGCCTGAGCTACCGTGATCAGATCGATCCCAAACGCTTCGAGGTGCTGATCCCCTCGGACGGCTCGGTCACGTCGGGCTATACCACCATCATCAACAAGTACGCCAAGCACCCGAACGCGGCCAAGCTTGCGCGTGAGTACATCTTCAGTGATGCAGGGCAGACCAACCTGGCCATCGGCCACGCCCGGCCGATCCGCGCCGAGCACCTGAAGTTGCCGGCTGATGTGCAGGCCAAGCTGCTGCCCAACGACCAGTACGGGGCTGCGCAGCCGATCAAGGATGCCGCAGTCTGGGAAGCGACCTCGAAGAAGCTGCCGCAGATGTGGAACGAGCAAGTGATCATCGAGATGGAGTAAGGGGGTAGCTGTCTAGCGCCTCTACCGACCCTTTCGCGGGGCAAGCCCGCTCCCACAGAGTCACCACAACCTTGAGCACTGTGGTGCACCTGGGAGCGGGCTTGCCCCGCGAAGCAGGCAACGCGGTTATTGACTGGAGCCACCATGCAACACAACGTCATCCTGGTCCTGCTCGACGGCCTCAACCACCAGGTCGCCCACCATGCCATGGGCCACCTGCATGCCTACGTCGAGGCCGATCGCGCCGCGCTGTACCGCGTCGAATGCGAGCTGCCATCACTGTCGCGCCCGCTGTACGAGTGCATTCTCACCGGCGTATCGCCGATCGACAGCGGTATCGTGCACAACAACGTCAACCGCTTGTCCAACCAGCGCAGCGTGTTCCACTACGCCCGCGAAGCGGGGCTGGGCACGGCGGCGGCGGCCTATCACTGGATGAGCGAGCTATACAACCGCTCGCCCTTCGACGCCCAGCGCGACCGCCACACCCATGCGCCCAAGCTGCCGATCCAGCATGGGCTGTTCTACTGGGACGACCGTTACCCCGATTCGCACTTGCTGGCCGACGCCGAATACCTGCGCCGCCGTCACGCACCGAATTTTCTGCTGGTGCACCCGATGAGCATCGACGATGTCGGCCACCGCCATGGCCTGGACAGCAGCCAGTACCGCAACGCGGCGCGCAGTGCCGATATCCTTTTGGCCGACTACCTGCCGCGCTGGCTCGAAGAGGGCTACCAGGTGCTGGTCACCGCCGACCACGGCATGAACAACGACCGCTCGCACAACGGCCTGCTGGCCGAGGAACGCGAGGTCCCGCTGTTCGTCTTTGGCGACGGGTTCAGCCTCGACCCTGCAGCCAAACCGCTGCAAACCGAGTTGTGTGGGACCCTCTGCGAACTGCTCGGCGTGGCCCACGACAAATCGGTGTGCCGGGAGCTGCTCAAGTGAATGCCAGCCATCGCGGCCGTTACCTTGCCCTGCTCTGCCTGCTGCCGTTCGCCGTGTTCTTCGTCATCTTCCAGATTGCCCCGCTGGCCTGGGTGGCAATCAACAGCGTGCAGTCGGAAGCGGGCTGGGGTGTAGAGAACTTCAGCAAGGTGTTCGCCTCGAAGTTCTACCTGCAGGCCCTGCAACGCAGCCTTGAGATCAGCTTCTGGTCGAGCCTGTTCGGCATCGTCATCGCCACTCTCGGCGCCTACTCGCTACGCCAGGTGGATTCACGCCTGCGCGACTTCGTCAGTGCCTTCGCCAACATGACCAGCAACTTCAGCGGCGTGCCGCTGGCGTTTGCATTCATCATTCTGCTCGGTTTCAACGGCGCCCTGACCTTGCTGCTCAAGCAGATCGGCCTGCTGGAAGACTTCAGCATCTACTCCAAGACCGGGCTTATCCTGGTCTACACCTACTTCCAGATCCCCTTGGGCGTGCTGTTGCTGTACCCCGCTTTCGACGCTTTGCGTGAAGACTGGCGTGAATCGGCCGCGCTGCTTGGCGCCAACCACTGGCAATACTGGCGGCATATCGGCCTACCCGTGCTGACCCCGGCGCTGCTCGGCACCTTCGTCATCCTGCTGGCCAATGCCTTGGGTGCCTACGCTACCGTCTATGCGCTGACCACCGGCAACTTCAACGTGCTGACGATCCGCATCGCCGGCCTGGTGGCCGGTGACATCAGCCTCGACCCCAACCTGGCCAGCGCCCTGGCCATGGTGCTTGTGGCGCTGATGACGCTGGTCACGGTGGTTCATCAATGGCTGCTGAAAAGGAGCTACCATGCGCGCTGATGGCCATTCCAACCTCTACCACCGCATGGTGGTGTACCTGCTGTTCATGATCATGCTGCTGCCACTGGCCGGCACCCTGCTTTACTCCCTGGCCACCAGTTGGTCGGCCAGCCTGCTGCCCAGCGGGCTGACCCTGAAGTGGTACGTGGCGTTGTGGAGCGAGCCGCGCTTCCTGGCCGCCTTTGGCCAGTCGCTGCTGGTGTGCGTGGGGGCGCTGCTGCTGTCGGTGGTTTTGATCCTGCCGCTGTTGTTCGTGGTGCACTACCATTTCCCCAAACTCGACGCGCTGATGAACGTCCTCATCCTGCTGCCCTTCGCGGTGCCGCCGGTGGTGTCATCGGTGGGCCTGCTGCAGTTGTACGGCAGCGGGCCGATGGCCATGGTCGGCACGCCGTGGATCCTGATCGGTTGCTACTTCACCATCGCCCTGCCATTCATGTACCGGGCGATCACCAACAACCTGCAGGCGATCAACCTGCGCGACCTGATGGACGCCGCCCAACTGCTCGGGGCCAGCACCTGGCAGGCGGCGTTCCTGGTGGTGCTGCCGAACCTGCGCAAAGGCCTGATGGTTGCCCTGTTGCTGTCGTTCTCGTTTCTGTTCGGCGAGTTCGTCTTCGCCAACCTGCTGGTCGGCACCCGCTATGAGACCTTGCAGGTGTACCTGAACAACATGCGCAACAGCAGCGGCCACTTCAACAGCGCGCTGGTGATCTCGTACTTCGCCTTCGTGCTGGTACTCACCTGGGTCGCCAACCGCCTGAACAAGGACAAGACCTGACATGAGCTTCGTCAGCGTACAGCAACTGCACAAACGCTATGCCGGCACCCCGGTGTTCGAGAATATCGACTGCCAGATCGAACGCGGCGAATTCGTCACCCTGCTCGGCCCCTCCGGGTGCGGCAAATCCACCCTGCTGCGCTGCATCGCCGGGCTGACCCCGGTGGACAGCGGGCGCATACTGCTCGATGGCCAGGACATCGTGCCCCTGAGCCCGCAAAAGCGCGGCATCGGCATGGTCTTCCAGAGCTACGCGCTGTTCCCCAACATGACCGTGGAGCAGAACGTCGCCTTTGGCCTGCGCATGCAAAAGGTCAAGGCTGACGAAAGCCTTGCCCGGGTGCGTGAGGTGCTGGATCTGGTGGAGCTGGGCAGCTTCGCCGGGCGCTACCCGCACCAGTTGTCCGGTGGCCAGTGCCAGCGCGTGGCGCTGGCCCGTTCGCTGGTGACCCGCCCGCGCCTGCTGCTGCTCGACGAGCCGCTGTCAGCGCTGGATGCGCGCATCCGCAAGCACCTACGCGAACAAATCCGCGCCATCCAGCGTGAACTGGGGCTGACCACCATTTTCGTCACCCATGACCAGGAAGAAGCGCTGACCATGTCTGACCGCATCTTCCTGATGAACCAGGGCCGCATCGTTCAGAGCGGCGATGCCGAAACCCTCTATACCGCGCCCGTGGACCTGTTCGCCGCGGGTTTTATCGGCAACTACAACCTGCTCGACCCAGACAGCGCCAGCCGCCTGCTGCAACGCCCGGTGGCCAACCGCCTGGCCATCCGCCCGGAATCCATCACGTTGGGCCTGAATGGCGAGCTGGACGGTGAAGTGCGCAGCCATAGCCTGCTGGGCAACGTCATCCGTTACCGCGTGCGGGTGCGCGACGTGGAACTGGTGGTCGACGTGCTCAACCGCTCGTCCGCCGACCTGCATGCGGACGGCCAGCGGGTATCCTTGTCGATCGACCCCACGGCGCTACGTGAAGTGGCCTAGGAGACAGCAACAATGGCACTGGCAATTTTCGATCTGGATGAAACCTTGATCCACGGTGACTGCGCCTCGCTGTGGAGCGAGCAGATGGCCCGCTTGGGCTGGGTCGACGGCAAGGCATTCCTGCGTCGCGACCATGAGCTGATGGAGGCCTATGGCAAGGGCCACCTGCAGATGGAGGACTACATGGCCTTCAGCCTGGAGCCCATTGCCGGGCGCACCCTGGAAGAGGTTGAACACCTGGTGCAGCCGTGGGTGGAAGACGTCATCGAACCGATCATTTTCGGCGACGCCTGCCGCTGCATTGCCGAGCATCGCAGGCGTGGCGACCGTGTCCTGATCATCTCCGCCTCGGGCACGCACCTGGTTGGGCCGATTGCGGCGCGGCTGGGGGTGGACGAGTACCTGGCGATCGAGCTGGAGGCGGTGAACGGGGTGTACACCGGCAAGACCCACGGCGTGCTGACCTACCGTGAGGGCAAGATCACCCGCTTGCTGGAATGGCTGGATCAGGAACAGGAGAACCTGGAGGGGGCGAGTTTCTATTCTGATTCGCGCAACGATTTGCCGCTGTTGTTGAAGGTGGACCACCCACATGTGGTGAACCCGGATGCGGTGTTGCGCGAACATGCCCAGATCAATGGGTGGCCCATCTTGAGCTGGGCTTGAGGATCATGGGGGCTGCTTGGCAGCCCCCAGCAATCTCAAACCAAACTGGGATCGATCACCATCACCAGCTTGCCCGACACCTGGTTGCTCTCAAGTTCGGCATAGGCCGCCTGGGCAAATTCCACCGGGTAGGTGTCCACCAACTGCGGCGACAAACGCCCTTCGGCGAACAACGGCCACACCTGCTGCAGCAACTCGCGCAGCAACTCGGCCTTGAAGCCATCATCACGGTTACGCAGCGTCGACCCGGTGATCTCCAGGCGCTTGCCCAGCACCAGCGCCAGGTCGAGGTCGAACGTGCGCCCGCCCATCAGGCCGATGATCACCCAGCGCCCGTCACGCGCCAGCAACTTGAGGTTGAGCGGCCCGTAACTGGCGCCGACCGGGTCGAGAATCACGTCGAATGGCCCCAGACCTTCCAGCGCTTCGAGGTTCTCGTTACGCACCACACCGCCGGCAGCGCCCAGGGCCTGGCAATAGGCCAAGCGGTCCTGCGAGCCAACGCTGACATACACCGGGTTGCCAAACGCCTTGCACAGCTGGATAGCAGCCGAGCCAACGCCACTGGCACCGGCGTGCACCAGCACCTTCTCGCCCGCCTTGACGGCGCCCAACTGGAAGATGTTCAACCATGCCGTGGCGTACACCTCGGGCAGCGCCGCCGCTTCCTGCAGGCTCAGGCCTTCGGGCACCGGCAGCACATGGCGGGCATCCACCACCACTTCCTCGGCCATCGCGCCGCTGGCCAGCAGCGCACACACCCGGTCGCCTATGCGCCAGTCGGCGCCCGGGCCCACTTCCTCGATCACCCCGGCGCACTCCAGGCCCATGTACGGGCTGGCGCCAGGCGGTGGCGGGTACAGGCCCTTAATCTGCAACAGGTCGGCGCGGTTAAGCCCCGCAGCCGCCACGCGAATGCGTACTTGGCCGGCGTCAAGGGCCGGGCGTTCGGCCTCGACCCACTCCACATGTCCGTCAACGCCTTGCAATGCCTTCACAGTGCCTCCATAGTTGAATCATGACTGGGCCTGGGGACGCTTACCCCAGGCTTTTTGCAGTATTTGCCCGGCTCCATGGAACCGGCAACGGAAAAGACGGCCTACTATGCGTGATCAATTGCCTCCACGTCGAATCAGCATGAAGCATTTCCTACCCAGCACCGCCCTGGCCCTGATGATCGGCCTGGGCAGCCTCACGCTCGGCGGCAATGCGGCGGCCGCCAACAAGTGGGACAGCCTGCAGCCGGACCGCGACGAAATCGTCGCCAGCCTCAACGTGGTTGAGCTGCTCAAGCGCCATCACTACAGCAAGCCACCGCTCGATGACGCCCGCTCGGTGATCATCTACGACAGCTACATCAAGCTGCTGGACCCGGCGCGCAGCTACTTCACCGCAGCCGACATCGCCGAATTCGACAAGTGGAAGACGCAGTTCGACGACTTCCTCAAAAGCGGCAACCTCGACCCTGGCTTCACCATCTACAAACGCTACCTCGACCGCGTCAAGCAGCGCCTGGACTTTGCCCTGGCCGAGCTGAACAAGGGCGTCGACAAGATTGACTTCACCGCCAAGGAAACCTTGCTGATCGACCGCAAGGACGCCCCGTGGATGAAGAACCAGGTCGAGCTTGACGACCTGTGGCGCAAACGCGTGAAAGACGAAGTACTGCGCCAGAAGATCGCCGGCAAAGAGCCCAAGCAGATCCAGGAAACCCTGACCAAGCGCTACAAGAACCAGCTTGCGCGCCTGGACCAGACCCGTGCCGAAGACATCTTCCAGGCTTACATCAACACCTTCGCCCAGTCCTACGACCCGCACACCAATTACCTGTCGCCAGACAACGCGGAAAACTTCGACATCAACATGAGCCTGTCGCTCGAAGGCATCGGCGCGGTGCTGCAAAGCGACAACGACCAGGTCAAGATCGTGCGCCTGGTGCCAGCAGGCCCTGCGGCCAAGACCAAGCAGGTAGCCCCGGCCGACAAGATCATCGGCGTGGCCCAGGGCAACAAGGAAATGGTCGACGTGGTCGGCTGGCGCCTGGACGAAGTGGTCAAGCTGATCCGCGGCCCGAAGGGCTCGGTGGTACGCCTGGAGGTTATCCCGGCAAGCAATGCCCCGAGCGACCAGACCAGCAAGATCGTTTCGATCACCCGCGAGGCGGTCAAGCTTGAAGAGCAGGCGGCGAAAAAGTCGGTGCTCAAGCTCAAGCAGGATGGCCGTGACTACAAGCTGGGCATTATCGAGATCCCGGCCTTCTACCTTGACTTCAAGGCCTACCGTGCCGGGGATCCGGAGTACAAGAGCACCACGCGCGACGTGAAGAAACTGCTCACCGAACTGCAGAAAGAGAAAGTCGACGGCGTGGTCATCGACCTGCGCAACAACGGCGGCGGCTCCCTGCAGGAAGCCACCGAGCTGACCAGCCTGTTCATCGACAAGGGCCCGACGGTGCTGGTTCGCAACAGCGACGGCCGCGTCGACGTGCTCGAGGACGAAAACCCGGGCGCCTTCTACAAAGGCCCGCTGGCACTGCTGGTCAACCGCCTCTCGGCTTCGGCCTCGGAGATCTTCGCCGGCGCCATGCAGGACTACCACCGCGCACTGATCATCGGTGGCCAGACCTTCGGCAAAGGCACCGTGCAGACCATTCAGCCACTCAACCATGGTGAACTGAAACTGACCCTGGCCAAGTTCTACCGGGTTTCCGGGCAGAGCACCCAGCACCAGGGCGTACTGCCGGACATCGACTACCCGTCGATCATCGACACCAAGGAAATCGGCGAGAGCGCCCTGCCTGAGGCCATGCCGTGGGACACCATCCGCCCGGTGGTCAAGCCTGCGGCCGACCCGTTCAAGCCGTACCTGGCCCAGCTCAAGGCGCAGCATGAAGCGCGCAGCGTCAAGGATGCCGAGTTCACCTACATCCGCGACCGCTTGGCCCTGGCTCAGAAGCTGATGAGCGAGAAAACCGTCAGCCTCAACGAACAGGACCGCCGTGCCCGCCACGATGAGATCGAGGGCAAGCAACTGGCCCTGGAGAACATCCGCCGCAAGGCCAAGGGCGAAGAGCCGCTCAAGGAGCTGAAGAAGGAAGACGAGGACGCGCTGCCGGCCGAGGATGAAACCACCAAGCCGGAAGACGACGCCTACCTGTCCGAAACGGGGCGCATACTGCTCGACTACCTGAGCGCCAGCTCGCAGGTGGCCAAGCACTGATGTGCTGCGCTGTTTAACAAAAGGGCCGGGTGTGAAAACACCCGGCCCTTTTTGTAGGAGCGGTGGCTGTCAGGCGGTTTCCGGATAGGGGTACTCAAATACCCTGACGACTTCCGAGGCATGCCACGACGCCGCCTCCATGCCATCAACCGGCCCGGCAAAGCGGCCCAGCCGCTCGACGCATTCGAAAAACCCGGTACGCGGCAGGCGGCTGGCGCCCTGGCTGATAACCAGCGAACTGCGCAACGGCTGCTCGGCGCGCGCATCGATCACGGCCAGGTACTCCAACGCGGCAGTCAGCGTCTGCATGGCCGGGCTGGGCAGTTGCAAGCGCTCGATGAGCGCGCGATACGTCAGCAAATGACGTTGACGACGGGCCAGGTCAAGCTCGTCCAGCAGGTTCTGCCAGTGCTGGCGGCTGATCCTGACCTGGCTCATGATGGCTCACTCCAACCCGCCACGCCCAGGTGCCAGGCCAGGGCGCGGCGGATGGCGGCGTCCGGCTGTCGCTCGCCTGATTCGATCATGGCCAGATAGGCCGGGCTGACACCGACGTTGCGCGCCAGTAGCTCAGGGGCAATGCCCTTTGCCTCACGTATCTGCGCCACCTCGCTGAAAGCCGGCAAGGGCGCACTGGCGGCACTGACCGGCGTTTCACTGGCGCTTGCCTCGGCAGGCGCCTGCCCTGCTGCCTTCAACAGTGCCTGGTACTGCTCCCAGGGAACGACTGCGTACTCGGGCTGACCGTCCCGGCTAATAACCTGAATACCCATTACAACCCCCTTACGTGGGATTACGGCATGTAATCCATAGGCATAATCCTTATGCCAATTATATTACCAAGTACGGGAGTGTGTGCAGCTCAGGCTGATTTCACTGCGTATTACGTTCCAGGCGCAAGGCTTCGGGGGAGTTCGGCAAGCGCTCGACCACCCGCAACCGCTCTGGCGCCTGGCTGTCGCGCCAGGCTTTGAAACGCCCCAGCTCATCCGCGACGGTTTTCAGCACCCAGCCCAGCACGGCAATATCGTCGAGGAACCCGACCCCCAGCAACCAGTCGGGGATGGCATCGATAGGGCTGACGAAGTACAGCAGGCCGGCAACGATGGTCACCAATGCCTTGGGGCTGATGGCGCGGTACTCACCCCGCCACCAGGCCAGGCACAGTGACTGCAGCAGCTTTACATCCTCGCGCAGCTGACCGATCCGTGGGCCTTTGCGGGCCACGGCGAACAGCAGGGCCGGTAACCGCCCGCGGCTGAGCAGGCGCTCGGCCAGCGGCAGGAAACGGGCGAAATTCCAGGGTGCGCTCATGGAGCCTCCGAGAGGGAGGTTATCCACATTTATTGTGGATAACCTTGTGAACAGGGCGAAGTTTCTGACGTCAGGTGCCCACTAGGCAAGGGTCCCGGTCAGATCGGGCGTTTTTTACACAGTCGTTTCAGTTGCGCAAACGATTTGCGTCAGAAGCATCCTACTTCATCACGCTGCTATTGCTCGGACAGTATCAGCCGACAGAGGTTCTTCCAAGCGCCTACCGCCGAAACGAAAACGCCCCGTCAAGACGGGGCGTTTTCTGCAAAAGCAGCCAGTATTACTTGGCCGGTTCTTCTGCTGGTGCTTCGGCAGGCGCTTGCGCCGGTGCTTCGGCTTCCGGCTCTGCACCTTGCAGTTGTGCCGGGTCCTTGATGGCGATCAGCTCAAGGTCGAATACCAGTACCGAGTTGGCTGGGATCAGCGGGCTCGGGCTCTGGGCGCCGTAAGCCAGTTCGGCCGGGATGAACAGCTTGTACTTCTCGCCGACGTGCATCAGTTGCAGGCCTTCGACCCAACCTGGGATGACGCCGCTGACCGGCAGGTCGATCGGGCTGCCGCGTTCGACGGAGCTGTCGAACACCTTGCCATCGGTCAACTTGCCTTCGTAATGAACGGTGACCACGTCAGTCGGCTTGGGCTGCGGGCCGTCGGCCTTCTTGATCACTTCATACTGCAGGCCCGAAGTGGTGGTGACCACGCCTGGCTTCTTGGCGTTGTCTTCGAGGAACTTCTTGCCAGCGGAAGCGGCTTCTTCGCTGGCCTTGGCCAGACGCTCTTCGGCGCGCTTCTGCAGCGAGGTGAAGGCCTCTACCAGCTCTTCGTCCTTGATGCGCTGCTCTTTCTTGCTGACCGCGTCTTCGATGCCCAGCGCGACCGCTTTGGAGTCAAGGTCTTCCATGCCTTCCTGAGCCAGGCTTTTGCCCATGTTCAGGCCGATACCGTAGGAGGCTTTCTGTGCCGGAGTCTTCAGCTCGGGGCTGCTGGCCTGTTGGTCGCAGCCAGCCAATACGAGGCCTACCAGGGCAACCGCAGCCGCCAAACGATGCTGTTTCATGCTATTTCCTTGTTCATGCGCCATAAGGGCAATCAGGGTAAAGCCGCGAGCTTAGCAGGCGGCCGTGACCAATGGCTACCGGCATAGGAGCGGGTAAACACTGATTAGTTCAACAGCCTTGCATGCATCAGAAAAGCCTTAATTAGTGCAAAAGATCATTCGTTACGCTTTGTATCGACCAAGATATACCATAACGCTATCATCTGCCGCTTTCAGGATGCTGGCCCGGGCGCGGCCAGGCTGTCTAGAACGGGCTTCAGGGATGCACAATGAGATGGGACGGAGCAGTAACTTTCGGTGATTACTGGCTGGGCTACACCGGCAAGACCGACCAAACCGCAGCCCACGCCCACGTCGCCATCCAGCTGTGCATCGGCCTGCGCTACGACATCACCGTGGAGTTCGGTAACCATACCCTCAGTGCACCGGGGGTACTGATCGGGCCCTCCGTCGACCATCGCTCGTTGCCCAACGCCGACCGCGTTGCCTTCCTTTACTTCTACCCGGACGCGCCGCTTGGCCGCGCATTGAAAGCCCTGCTCGACGAGAGCGGCAAGGCAGCGGTCAGCCCTGACATCGTCGATTGCGTGCGCCAGGCGGCCAACTTCGATGAGGTAGTCGCAGCCCTGGAACTCAAGCTGGTGCCCCCCGACAGCTTCGACCCACGCCTGTCCAATGCCCTGCACCTGCTGCGCCAGGACTGGGCGGGCATCGGCGCGGTGTCGCGCGCGGCCAGCGCGGTAGGCCTGTCCAGCCCACGCCTGCGCTTTTTCGCCACGCACCAGATGGGCGTGCCACTGTCGCAATGGATCATCTGGCGCAAGCTCGAACGTGCCTGCCATGCCCTCGCCCACGACGCCAGCCTCAGCGATGCCGCCATCGCCGGCGGCTTCGCCGACCAAGCCCACCTCACCCGCATGATGCGGCGCATGGTCGGCATGTCGCCCAGCCGCGTCGCCGTGGTACTGCGCAATACAAGCGATTCGTTCAAGAATCAGCAGTTCTAAATCGCCATCATCCCCTCCAGCCCGCGCCGATCGGGGTCTCCACCCAGGCGCAGGGCCGCTTGCCGGCCGTTGCCACTGAAACACAGGCACACAGGTCGGCTTTTTTAATCGCTCCGGTTCCTTGGCCCCCTTGCGGCTGCCAGGCAGACGGGCCACTTCATCAACCTAGCGAGCAAGGAGTGCTAGTCCATGTCTGGACAAACGCGGCTGACCGTTTTCCTTACCGGCGGAGCCGGTGTACTGGGCGATACCCTGATCGACCAACTGGCCGAGCGCTATCACCTGGTCTGCCTGACCCGGCGCAGCAGCATTCGCCACCCTGGGGTCGAAACCCTGCGCGGTGACATCTGCCAACCGCACATGGGCCTGTCCCACGCGGACTACCTGGCGCTGACCAAACGGGTCGACTGGGTCATCCACTGCGCGGCTATTACCCGCCTGGATGGCCATGCCGAAGCAGTGTTCTCGGTCAATTACCAAGGCACCGAGCAGGTGCTGCAGTTTGTCCGCGATGCCGACGTACCGCTGTACCACATCAGCACTGCCTTCACCCACCCCTGTGACTACCACCCAGGGGTGATGCCCTCGACCCCGTACGAAGTGGTCAAGCGCCAAGCCGAGACCCTGGTGCGTGAGGCCGGCGTACCGGTTTCGATCTTTCGCCCGTCGATCATCATCGGCGACAGCCACAGCGGCCACATGCCCATGCTGCAGGGCTTTCACCTGACCATGGGGCTGATGATGTCGGGCTACCTGCCGATCATCCCCTGCCCTGAGGGCGGCCGTGTCGATGTCATCGCCCGCGACGTGGCAGCTGCCGGCATCGCCAGTGCGCTGGATCAGCGCCTGATCGGTGACGACTACTTCCTCACCAACGGCCCACAGGCGCTGGATATCCGCACCCTGCTCGACCTCATGTGCGAACAAATGCAAGACCAGAGCACACCCTTCCAGCGCCCGCGCTGCATGAACCCGGACATCTACGAACGCCTGGTACGCCCGGTGTTCCTGCCGGCCCTCGAAGAGAACATCCGCGCAGCCCTCGGCCGGGCGACCCAACTGTGCCGCTACGCCAGCCTGCTGCAGCCGCTGCCCAGCTCCCTGGAGCAACTGTTGCCGGCCCAGCGCCTGGCCCAGCGCTCACCGCGCCAGGAGTTGGCGCTTACCTTGGCATGCCTGGCGCCCAAGCTTTCGGCCATGCAACGCATGCTGAAGATTCCGGCAGCGGGCGAGCGCCGTGGCGAACTGGCCATGGAGGCCTGAACGATGAACAGCTTCACCCCCCTGCCCGAAGGGCTTGATGCCGAGCGCGTGCGCGCGCAGTACCGTGACCATGTCAATGCGGGTTATGCCCGCCTGGCCTCGATGATGAACCTGCCCATCGAGGTGGGTGCCGAAGGCGTCTATCTGTACGACATGGACGGCAATCGCTACCTGGATGCCGGTGGCTATGGCGTGTTCCTGCTCGGGCATTCGCACCCGCAGGTCGTCGAGCAGGTCAGCCGCCAGCTGCACAGCCACCCGATGGCCAGCAAGCTGATGCTCAACCCGTTCCAGGCCCAGGCCGCTGCGGCCCTGGCTGCGGTATGCCCAGACCCGCTGCAGTATGTGTACTTCTGCAACTCCGGCACCGAAGCCACCGAGGCGGCGCTCAAGCTGGCCTGGCTCAATGGCTGCCAGCACGTGATCTCTACCCAGGGTGGTTACCACGGCAAGACCCTTGGCGCACTGGCGGTCACCGGCAGGGCTCTGTATCGCACACCGTTCGCCGACCGCCTGGGCGACAGCCATTTCGTGCCCTTTGGCGATGCCGAGGCGCTACGCCTGCAATTGCAGGCACAACCCGAACGCACCTGCGTGATCCTTGAGCCGGTACAGGCCGAAGCCGGGGTGATCGTGCCTGCGGCCGGCTACCTGCAGCAGGTGCGCAAACTGTGCGACCAGTACGGCGCAATCCTGATTGCCGATGAAATCCAGTCTGGCCTGGGCCGCACCGGTCGCTGGTGGGCCTGCGACCACGAGGCAGTGGTGCCCGACATCCTGCTGGTCGGCAAGAGCCTGTCCGGTGGCTGCGTGCCGGTCAGCGCCATGGTCTGCAACGCCGACATGCAGGCGCCGCTCAATCGCAACCCGTTGATGCACACCTCCACCTTCGGCGCCAACCCGCTGGCCATGGCCGCAGTGATGGCGACCCTCGACGTGATGCAGCGCGAACAGCTGGTGGAGCGCGCCGCAGCCCTGGGCCAACGCCTGCAGCTGGGCCTGCAGAGCGTGCTGCGGCAACACCCGCGCGGCGCACAGGTGCAGTTGCGTTGCGCCGGCCTGCTGCTCGGCCTCGAGTTCGTCGACGCCGGGCTGGCGGCAAACATGGTCATGCACCTGATCGACCAACGCATCGTGGTCAACCATTCGCTCAACGATCACCGGGTAATCCGCCTGACACCGCCAGCCCTGTACAGCGACAGCGACGTTGAATGGCTGCTTGGCGGTTTCGCCCGCGCCCTTGCCCGCACCTTCGAATAGGACACCGAAATGAAAGAAGTCAGCCTGACCGCCCATGTTCCCAGCCAGAGTGCCGAACAGGTCTACGCCGCCATCAGCAACTTCAGCCTCTACCCCCAGCTGTGCGAATCGGTGCGCAACATCGAGATCGAATCGATCCATGAGCACGAGGTGCTGAGCAACTGGGAGGTGAACTTCCACAGCGGCATTCTCAAGTGGCAGGAACGCGATGTCTTCGACCCCGACAACCTGCATATCCACTTCCGCCAGACCGCAGGCGACATCGACCACTTCTCCGGCTCCTGGCAAGTCAGCGAAACCGCCGAGGGCGCCAGCATTGCCTTCCGCTCGTGCTTCGACCTGGGCCTGCCGATGCTTGCCGACATGCTCGACCCGGTAGCGCGGCAAGCCATCCACGACAACATCAGCGCCATCATCAGTGGCCTGTTCCCGAACAGCCAGATTAAGGATTGATGCCATGCCGTTGCCACTCCTGCAAAACGCCAGGCAAACCCTGAACCGCTTTGCCCCAGGCTTCGCCGACCTGCTGACAGAACTGCCATTCGAGCAGCGCGAGGCGGCAGGCAGCCCGGTGGTGGACTGGTTCAAGCAGAACGGGCCGGTTGCCTTGCTGGTGCCCGGGGCTGGCGGTGGCCTGGGGGCCAGCGCGCGCGAAGCGCTGCATGTGCAGCTTGCCCTCGGCGCCTTGTCGCCCTCGCTGGCTGTGGCCAGCACCATGCATCAGTTTTCCGTGGCCAGCCTGGTCGCGGTTGCCGCCAAGGGCACAGGCGCCGAAGGCCTGCTGTTGTCAGCCATCGCCCGGCAGCGCCTGCTGCTGGCGTCCGGCTTCGCTGAGGGCGTGCCCGGTGGCGGCATCCTCGATGCCGGCATGGAAGCCTTGCAACTGGCCGACGGCGTACGCCTGAGCGGCAGCAAGCAACCGTGCAGCCTGACCCGCTCGATGGACCTGCTGACTGCCAGCTTCAGCCGGGCCAGCGAGCACGGCGAAGAGCTGATGATCGCCCTCATCCCCGCGTCCGCACCGGGCATCAGCCACCACCCGTTCTGGGGCAACAGCGCCCTGGCCGGTGCACAGAGCCTGGAACTGCGCCTGGAGGATGTGTACGTCAGCGAGAAGATGATCTTCTCCGCCGGGTTGAAGTCGCAGCTGGGCGATGTACAGACCATCGGTTTCATCTGGTTCGAGCTGCTGATCAGCGCCAGTTACCTGGGGGCCTGCATGGGCCTGGTGGAGCGGGCGATCGACGAGCGCCGCTGGAGCGACCAGCAACGGGTGCAACTGGCCTGCCAACTGCAATTGTGCCTGAGCGCCCTGGAGGGCTTGGCGCATGAGGTCGATCAGCTGCAAGGCGACGCCGATGACTTGCTCGCGCGCCTGCTGCTGACCCGCTACGGCATCGAGCAGCAACTGGCCAGCGCCTCCGACCTGGCCCACCAGATGCTCGGTGGCCTGGCCTTCATCCGCTCGAACCTGAGTTGCGACTGGCTGGCCAGCACCCGTGGCCTGCAGTTCCACCCTCCCGGGCGTTTCAGCATGACGGCCAACCTCGACCGCTACCTGCATGGCGCCACCTTCAGCATTGCCAATGGAGTCACCCTGTGAAACTGCTCAACAAGATCGTCGTCATCACCGGCGCGGCACGCGGCCTAGGCCTGGAAACCGCGCGCAAGCTCAAGCAGCAAGGTGCAACCGTGATCGGCATCGACCGGCTCGAACCGCACACGGCCCTCAACTTCGATGCCTACTACCTGCTCGACCTGTGCGACCGCGAGCGCCTGGACGAAGCCGCCGCCTCGATCCTGGAGCGCTTCGGCGACATCGACATCCTGGTCAACAATGCCGGGGTGCTGACCTTGGAGCGCGGCGAGACGGGGGTTAACGACGACGTGCGCCGCGCCCTGGAAATCAACCTGCTGGCCCCCTGGCAGTTGACCTCGCGGTTCTTGCCGGCGCTGCTGCGCACGCAGGGCAAGGTGGTCAACGTGTCTTCGCTGTTTGCCCTGGTGAACGCGCCCTACGTCGCCGCCTATGCCACCAGCAAACGGGCCATGAGTGCCTATTCGGATGTACTGCGTATGCAGTACCCCGGGCAACTGGACGTGGTAACGGTGTTCCCTGGGTTCATCGACACGGCCATTCACGACCCGGCCGAACGGGTCGGCCTGTCGGTCAAGCGCCTGGTCAGCTTCAAGCGCGGCGAGCGCGTGCTGCTGTCGCTGGAAGAAAAACTCGATGACGCCAGCAATGGCCTGGTACGTGCCTGCACCCAGCGTGGCCTGCGCAACCGTGGCCTGACCTTCCTCGGCAGCGTGGCCATGTACACCGCCCGCTGGCTGCCGAGCGTGGTCGACGCGTTCATCAGCCTGCGCCTGCGCCGCCTGAGCAACGCCGGGCAGCTGTCGCTCAAGCCCGAACTGATCGACTGAGGGCAGGCCGATGACGCAACTGGCACTGGACAAGCCCACGCTACGCCCGGACCGCAGCCTGCTCAAGCCGTCGGCGCTGGAAACCACCTGGGTGGTCGGCTATGCGTTGCTGCTGTTCGCCGTCCCGTTGGCAGTACTGGTGGAGACCCTCAGCCAGCTGCCGCAGGCATGGCCGCTGGCCCTTCCACTGCTGCTGCCGGCGGGTTACGGCCTGTTTCTGCAGGGCATCCTGGGTCACGAGGGCTTCCACTTCAACCTTAGCGAAAACCGCCTGTACAGCTGCATGCTGGCGGTGTTGCTGAGCTCGATGCTGACCGGCTTCTGCGTCACCGGCTACTTCGTCGACCACTGGCAGCACCATCGCCATAACGGCAGCCCCAAGGACCCGGACTGGCGCCTGCTGCGGCGCTATCGCCTGGCCGTGACCCGGCTGCTGGTGTCACGCCTGCATGCCACCGCCTGGTACCTGCTGCAGACCGTGCGCCTGGCCCTGCCCGGCGCCAAGGTCGAAGGCACGCTGCCGCTTCCGGACAAGCAGATCCGCTTGCTGGCCAGGGTCAATCTGGCCTGCCAACTGCTGTGGCCGGCGCTGTGGCTGGCGCTGGCGACGCAGTGGCCGGTGCTACTGCCGGCGATGGCTGGGTGCCTGTTGCTGGCCTTGTTGATTTCCGCGCTCAACGCCTATCAGGAGCATGCCTTCGAGGCCTGCGTCGACCGGCCGGTGGCACGCTCGCGCACCGCCTGGCTGAGCACCCTGCTGCACCTGGGTTCCAACTATCACCTGGAGCACCACCTGTACCCGCGGGTGCCGTGCTGGCGCCTGCCACGGCTGCACCGCCAACTGCTCGCCAGCGGTTGGTACGAAGGCCGCCAGGCGCTGCTCGAACCGCGTTTCTTCGGCGCCTTGCGCTACTGCAAGGCACGTTTCCCCTATGCCGGCGCCTGGCAAGCAATGCCACCGCCAGGCCGCCCCGGGCAGTAATTTGCGCCCGGTACACCGCCCCCACACTCAAGGAGCCGAGTATGTCTTTTGATGTAGATGCAATGATCGAGAATGAACGCCGCACCCTGCTGGCACACCCCCTGTTCGCCAGGATCAGCTCGCTGGATGACGTGCGCCTGCTGATGGAGAACCACGTGTTCGCCGTGTGGGATTTCATGACGCTGCTCAAGCGTATCCAGCGCGACCTGACCTGCGTCAGCCTGCCCTGGCTGCCGCCGCGGCACATCATTGCCGCGCGGCTGATCAACGAGATCGTCACCGGCGAAGAAACCGACGAGCACCCTGGCGGCGGCTTCATCAGCCACCTGGACCTGTACCTCAGCGCCATGGACGAGATTGGCGCCGACACTGGCCCGTTCCGTCAATTCCAGGCCCTGCTGCAAGCAGGCGTGCCACTGGCCCAGGCGTTGACCAACGTCGACATCCCGCTGCCGGCCAAGGTGTTCGTCAGCAAGACCCTCGACGTTGCCCTGCACGGCTCGACCGAGCAGGTACTGGCGTACTTCTTCTTCGGCCGCGAGGACATCATCCCCGACATGTTCGGCGGCCTGCTGCAGCGCTGGGCGATCGAGGAAGCCAGCGTGCCGATGCTGACCTACTACCTCAAGCGCCACATCGAGATGGACGGTGACGATCACGGCCCGGCGGCCAAACGCATCATCGCCGAGATCGTCAGCGAACCCGCACAGCAACAGGCGCTGGCCAAGAGTGCAGCCGATGCGCTGGTGGCCCGTACCGTGCTGTGGGACGGCGTGTTCGAACTGCTCGACCAGCGCGCCACCGCGACTGCGCAAGCCACTTGCGTGGCGGCAGCCAGCTGAGCATTGCCCCTTGCCTGCGCGCACCGCAGGCAAGGGGCAATGGCCTTAAACGACAAGGACGAGAGCGTGTGACATGGTGAAAGGCAAGTACACCAAGTTGGCAGTATCGGTGCTGGTCATCGCAGGCCTGGCCGTACTGGGGCTGCAACGCTGGCAATACGCAAAGCAGTACGTCAGCACCGACAACGCCGAAGTGGAAGGCGTGATCATCCCTATTCGGGCCAGGCTGAGCGGCGTGGTGGTACAAGTGCCAGTGCACGAGAACACCCGGGTGAACCAGGGAGACCTGCTGTTCCAGGTGCGTGAGGACGAATACCAGCAGCGGCTCGAACAGGCCCGAGCCAATTATCTGGGCGCGCTGGTCGCCACAGGCCAGGGCGGCATGCCTGGCCTGATGGACAGCCAGGTGCGCAGTGCCGCCGCACGCAGCCAGGCAGCACAGGCCACCATCGGACAACTGGTGGCCAACGCCGAGCAGGCCCGCAGCGACTATCGGCGCACGCAACGGCTGGCCGAGCAGGGTGTGGTCAGCACCCAGGACCTGGAAGCCGCGCGCGCGCGCTTCGATGCCCTGAACCATCAATTGCAGGCTGCTCGGGACAACTCCACTGCCGCCCGTGAAGGCACCTTGGCCAACCAGGCGGCACTGAAGGTGGAAGAGTACCGGATCAAGGCAGCCGAATCGGCCTTGGCCCTGGCCCGTATCGAGCTGCAGGATACCCGGCAGGCCTCGCCACGGGCCGGGGTCATCGTGCACAAGGATGTGCAGCCTGGGCAATTCGTAGTGGCCGGGCAAAAGCTGCTGAGCCTGGTCAGCACCGAGCGCATGTGGGTGGTGGCCAACTTCAAGGAAACCCAGATCGGCCGAGTACGGGTCGGCCAACCGGCACGCATCAGCGTCGACGCCTTTCCCGGGCAGCAGTTCGAGGGTGTGGTGCACAGCCTGGTACCGGCCACCGGTGCGCGGTTCTCGCTGCTGCCGCAGGAGAACGCCACCGGCAACTTCACCAAGGTGGTGCAGCGCATCCAGGCACGGATCGAGTTCCGGCAACTGCCCACGGCCATGCAACAGGCACTTAGCCAAGGCATGAGCGTGTTCGTCGAGGTCGATACCCGCGACAGCGGGCAGGCACTATGAAGTCGCCCTGGCTGGTGGCCGTGACGGTTACCTTGATCTCGATGATGGAGCTGCTCGACGTGACCATCGTCAACGTCGCCATTCCAAGCCTGATGGGCAGCTTTGGCGCGTCGGTGGACGAAATCTCCTGGATCTCTACCGGTTACATCGTGGCCAATGTGGTGATCCTGCCAGCCAGCGGCTGGCTGTCTGCCTGGTTTGGCCGGCGCCGCTACTACCTGGTGTCATCGGCGCTGTTCGTGCTGGCGTCACTCGGTTGCGCCGTGTCCCAGGAGCTCTGGCAGCTGGTGCTGTGGCGCGTGATACAAGGCCTGGCCGGGGGCGGCCTGCTAGGCATCTCGCAGGCGATCATCTATGACGTGTTCCCCAAGGAGAAGGTCAGCTCAGGCATGGCCTTGTATGGCGTCGGGGTGATGATGGGGCCGACCCTCGGCCCGTCGGTGGGGGGCTACCTGATCGATGAGTTCTCCTGGCACTGGATCTTCCTGATCAACCTGCCCATTGGTGCGCTGGCCCTGCTGCTGGCCTGGCTGTGCGTGGGCGACTCGCCCAACGAGCGGCGCCCGCAGAGCATCGACTACCTGGGCTTCCTGTTGCTTGCCGTCGGTGTCGGCAGCTTGCAGATCCTGCTGGAGCGCGGCGAGCACTGGGACTGGCTGGAGTCGGACCTCAGCCTGCTGTGCCTGGCCCTGGCGCTGCTTGGCCTGGTGGGCTTCTGCTACTGGGAGCGGCGGGTGAGCAACCCGATCGTCAACCTGGCGCTGTTCAACAACCGCGAGTTCCTGCTGGGTTCGGTGTGCGCCTTCTGCGTCGGTTTCGGCCTGTACAGCACGCTGTTCATGGTGCCCCTGCTGCTACAGACGCTGCTCGAACAAAGTGCCTACCAGAGCGGCCTGGTGATCTTCCCTGGGGCCCTGGCCAGCGCGGTCAGCACCTTGGTGATCGGCAAGCTGTCGCAGGAAAACCGCATCGATGAGCGCTACTTCATCTGCGTGGGCATCCTGGTCTACGGCTACGCCATGTACCTGCATACCCAGTTCACCCTGCAGAGCAACCCTGACACACTGTACTGGCCGCTGATCATCCGGGGGTTCGGCCTGGGCATGATCTTCGTGCCGCTGACCAACCTGGCCATGCGCCAACTGCCGGTACAGCTGATCTCGGTAGGTTCGGGCGTGCTCAACCTGATGCGCCAGCTCGGAGGCAGCGTCGGTATCGCCATCGCCGCCACCCTGCTCACGCGTTTTTCCTGGGCGCGCTACCGGCAGCTCGCCGAGCATGTCGACGAAAACCGCCTGGTCACCAGCGGCTGGGACCTGGCCAGCCTCGACCCGCGGCGGCTCTCCACCGAGCTGCTCGGCGCTGACCAGGCCAACGCCCTGCTGGCCTTCGTCCAGGCCCGGGAGCAGGCGCAGATGCTCGGTTTCAGCATGCTCTTCGGCCTGCTCGGTGCGGTGATGCTGATCGGCGTCCCGATGGTGCTACTGATGCGCAACCCCCGCCAACACAAGCCCTCACTTGCAAAGGAGTCCGCGACGTGCTCGGACAATGCACACGAATCCGCCTAGCGGTGCTGATACTGGCGCTGGTCTGCGCCAGCCCCGTACAGGCCCGCGACCTGTACCAGACCTACCAGCAGGCCCTGGGGCATGACATGGCCTATGCCGCCGCCCAGCAACGCCAGCTGGCGGCCGCGCAAAAGGCCCCGCAGGGGCTCGCCACGTTGCTGCCGCACCTGTCCCTGGAAAGCGGCGCAGCCTGGGTCGACCGCGAGCACAGCGGGGCGGCCAGCCGCAACCGCGACAACTCCAATGCCTACGCGCTGGTATTGATCCAGCCCCTGCTGCGCTGGCAGAACGTCATCGGCCATGAACAGGGCAAGGCCCTGGCAACGGCGGGCGAAATCGACCTGCTGGCCGCGCGCCAGGACCTGATACTGCGCGTGGCCGACGCCTACTTCGAGCTGTTGCTTGCCGAAGACCAACTGGGCACCAGCCGCCAGCAAATGCAGACCCTTGGCCAGCAGCTGGACAAGGCACAGCGCTTTCGGCGCGAGGGCTCGGGGACCGAAAACGAAGTGCAGCGCATCCAGGCCCGCTACGACCTGGCGCAGGCCGAACAGATTGCCGCCGGCAATGCCTTGCGCCTCAACCAGCAGGCATTGGCGAGGCTGACCGGCAGCACGCCGGGCGAGTTGGCCAGGCTCGATGACGAGGTGGCGTTCAGTGGCCCGCAACCGGCCCGGCTGGATGCCTGGACCGACCAGGCACGCCAGCACAACCTGAAGGTGCAGGCCGCCGAGGTGCGCCAACTGATCGCCGAGCAGGAAGTGGAAAAACAACGAGCCGGCCACCTGCCAACCCTCGACCTGGTGGCCGCGCATGGCCGTTTTGCCTCGGTCGGTGGCAGCCTTTACGACGTCACCGTACCCGAGGAGAAATACACCCAGACGGTGGTTGGCGTGCAACTGAGCGTGCCGCTGTATGCCGGTGGCGGTACTCAGAGCCGTACCCGCGAGGCGCGTGCCCTGCAGGGCGCGGCCGAAGATGAGCTGGAAGATGCACGGCGCGAAGCTGATTTCATGGCGCGCCAGGCCTACCTCAACCTGACGGGCGGCATCAGTCAGTACCAGGCCCTGCAACAGGCCATGCGCTCCAGCCAGAGTGACCTGCGGATCACCACGCACGCCTTCGAGGCAGGCGCGCGCATCAGCAGCGACGTGCTGGATGCCGAGCAGCAGCTAACCCGCACCCGCCTGCAACTGGCCCGCCAGCGCTATGCCATCTTGCAGGCGCAGCTACGCCTGATGGCGGCCAGCGGCAGCCTGAGCGATGACAACCTCAAGGCGCTCAGTGCCCTGCTGACAGCACGGGTTCAGGGGTAGCTACCCTCGCGGTACTGCCCCGCCACCTCGCGCAGCACCTCGCACACCCACTGCCCCGGCAGGCTCTGCGGCAAGGCGGCATTGCGACAGATGCCGACCGAGCCGCCCGGCTCGCGCACGCCCAGGTCGAGTTCGACCAGTTCGCCACGGCCAAGGTCGATCAGCACGGCGTCGCGCGGTGCCACCCACACGGCATCACTGCCCAGCAGATAGCGGCGGCTCAAGGCCAACGACAAGGTCTCCAAGCGCTGCGCCGGCAGCTGCACACCACATTGAACGAACAGGCTGTCGGCGTGCTGGCGAATGGTGGTGCCAGGGGGTGGCAAGACCAGCGGATAGCGCCCCACCTGCGCCCGTTCCACTGGCGTGGTGGCCAGCAGCGGGTGCCCCGGCCGCACGACCAGGCTCATCGACTCGCTGTACAGGTGCTCGAACGACAGGCCTTGAATCTGCGGGCTATCGGTCATGCGCCCGACCACCAGCTCCAGCTCACCCAGGCGCAACTGCCCGAGCAACTGCGCACTGGCCCCCGTCACCACGCTGATCAGCAACGCCTCATGACGCTGATGCAGGCGGCACAGCACTTCGGGCATCAACAAGCCCTCGACGGTAGAGAGCACGCCAATGCGCACTTGCGACGGCGCCCGTGCTTCGCCGCGCAGGCTGCTCACGCCATCGCGCAGGGCCTGTACGCTGGGCCCGGCGTAGCGCATGAAGCGGGTGCCGGCCGGGGTCAGTTCGACGCCGTGCCGGCTGCGTTCGAACAGGCGTGCTTCCAGCAGCTCTTCGAGTTCCTTGAGGGTCTTGGAAATCGCTGGCTGGCTGATGGCGAGGCTATCGGCAGCCCTGGCCAGGCTGCCCTGCCGGGCGATTTCCAGGAAGCACAGCAGGTGGCGGTACTTGATGCGGGTGTCGAGGTTCATGGCCTGAAGCTTACCGCATTGGGGGGAGTGGGCAGCTTTTATAGTGCTCGCCGCAGCGTTTTTGTCGCCTGGGAGATCGAGCGCCGCCCGCGCGGCGCTTCGCGGGGCAAGTCGGATCGCCGCACCGCCGCTCCCACATCTGTTTCGGGCCAGTGAGGCCTGTGCCATTTGCGCGCGACCGCCTTGTTTGTACGACGCGATATTGTGGCGGGCACCAAAGGGCCGCGCGCCAATGCATCAGGCATAACTGGCCCGAAACAGATGTGGGAGCGGCGGTGCGGCGATCCGACTTGCCCCGCGAAGCGCCGCGCGGGCGGCGCTCGATCTCCCATACGGCGAAAATCCTACGGCGAACAGCGTCCGGGGGTTCAACAATTCATCAGCCCCCCGCCAACTCGACCGCCTCACCATTCAAGCGCACCGGCCACACCCGCAGCCGCTGCGCGGCATCCTCCAGGCAATGCCCGCTGTGCAGGCTGAAATGCTGCTTGTAGAGCGGCGCCGCCACCACCAGCTGGCCCTGCACACTCCCCACCAGCCCACGGCCGATGATGTTGGCCCCCGAGCGCGGGTCACGGTTGTCCAACGCATACAACGCCTGCTCCTGCCCTGGCAGATAGAACAGCGCCACCTGGGCCCCCTCGTGCCACACCACCACGCCGGAATCGGCAACCAGGTCGCGGGCCTGGCAGACCGTTTGCCAGTTGGGTTGGTGCGCTACAGCAGTATTTGACAGGTTCATCAGACAGCCTCCTCGACAGTGGGAATCAGGTGCAACGCTGCAGCAGGGCGGCGTTGTTCGCGCTCGCGGACGAAGTGCACGTCCGGGTCGGCGCGGTGGTCGTTGACGAAGGTGCGGAAGCGCTTGAGCTTTTCCGGGTCGTTGAGGGCGTTGGCCCATTCGCATTCATAGTGATCGACCACATGCTGCATCTGTGCTTCCAGCTCGGTTGCCAGGCCCAGGCTGTCGTTGAGGATCACCTGCTTGAGGTAGGCCAACCCCCCCTCCAGGTTTTCACGCCATACCGAGGTGCGTTGCAGCTTGTCGGCGGTGCGGATGTAGAACATCAGCACGCGGTCGATCAGGCGTACCAAGGTGTCGTCGTCCAGGTCGGTGGCGAACAGCTCGGCGTGGCGCGGGCGCATGCCGCCGTTGCCGCAGACGTAGAGATTCCAGCCCTTGTCGGTGGCGATCACGCCGATGTCCTTGCTCTGCGCTTCGGCGCATTCGCGGGTGCAGCCGGATACCGCGAACTTGAGCTTGTGCGGGCTGCGCAGGCCCTTGTAGCGGTCCTCCAGGCGCAGGGCCATGGCCACGCTGTCCTGCACGCCATAACGGCACCAGGTGCTGCCCACGCATGACTTCACCGTGCGGGTCGACTTGCCGTAGGCATGGCCCGTCTCGAAGCCGGCCTCGATCAACTCGCCCCAGATCAGCGGCAGTTCGTGCAACTGGGCCCCAAACAGGTCGATGCGCTGGCCGCCGGTGATCTTGGTGTACAAGTCGTACTTCTTGGCCACCTGGCCAATGACGATGAGCTTGTCGGGGGTAATTTCACCGCCCGGTATGCGCGGCACCACCGAGTAAGTGCCGTTTTTCTGCATGTTGGCCATGAACGTGTCGTTGGTGTCCTGCAGCGGTACCAGCGCCGGGTCCATGATCGGCTGGTTCCAGCACGAAGCAAGGATATTGCCCACCGCCGGCTTGCAGATAGCGCAGCCGACATGGCCTTTGCCATGGCGCACGAGCAGGTCATGGAAAGTGCGGATACCGCCAACCCGTACCAGCCCGTAAAGCTCCTGGCGGGTGTAGGCAAAGTGTTCGCACAGGCTCTTGTCGACCGTCACGCCGCGGGCCGTGAGTTCGTGCTCGAACACCTGCTTGAGCAAGGCCGCGCAGCCGCCGCAACCGCTGGCCGCCTTGGTGCAGCCCTTGACCGAGGCAAGGTCGCTGCAGCCGCTGTCGATGGCGGCGCAGACCGCGCCCTTGCTGACGTTGTGGCACGAGCAGATGGTCGCGCTGTCGGGCAGGGCATCGGCACCCAGGGCCGGCGCGCCGCCCGTTTGTGGCAGGATCAACGCGGCCGGGTCGGCAGGCAGGGCTATACCGTTCTGCGCGTACTGCAACAGGGTGTCGTAGTAGCTGTTGTCACCCACCAGCACCGCGCCCAGCACATGCTTGCCGCTGGCATCCACCACCAGCCGGCGGTAGGCGGCGTTGGCTTCGTCGATGAAGCGGTAGCTGCGCGAGCCCGGCGTGGCGCCATGGGCATCGCCGATCGAGCCGACATCCACGCCCAGCAGCTTGAGCTTGGTCGACATGTCGGCACCGGTGAAGGCGACCGCAGCATCCCCCACCAGCAGCGCCGCCAGGTTACGGGCCATGCTGTAGCCCGGCGCAACCAGGCCGAACACGCTGCCGTTCCACGACGCGCACTCGCCGATGGCGAAGATGCGCGCATCGCAGGTGCGACAGTGGTTGTCGACCACCACCCCGCCTCGCGCGGCTATGTCCAACCCGCATGCGCGGGCCAAGGCGTCCTGCGGGCGGATACCGGCGGAGAACACGATCAGGTCGGTTTCCAGGTGTTCGCCGCCGTCGAAGTTCATGCGGTAGCGATAGCCCTCACCGGCACTGATCGACTGGGTGGCGCGGGACAGGTGCACGCCCACGCCCAGGGCCTCGATCTGTGCCTTGAGCGCCGCACCGCCCTCGCTGTCCAGCTGCACGGGCATCAAGCGTGGGGCGAACTCCACCACATGCGCTTCCAGGCCCAGGGACTTGAGTGCATTGGCCGCCTCCAGGCCCAGCAGGCCGCCACCCACCACCACACCACGCTGGGCATTGCTGGCGGCGGCGCGGATTGCATCGAGGTCGTCGAGGGTGCGGTAGACCAGGCGGGCGTTGCCGCTGGACCCTTCGATCGGCGGGACGAACGGGTAGGAGCCGGTGGCCAGTATCAACTGGTCGTACGCGTAGCGGCCTTGGGTGGTAACCACCTCGCGGCGCGTGCGGTCGATCTCCACCACCGCTTCGCCCAGGTGCAGGTGCACGCCTTGGCTGGGGTAGAAACCCTGCTCGCACATCGCCAGGGTCTCGGCGCAGCTGCCGCCGAAGTATTCGGAGAGGTGCACACGGTCGTAGGCACGCTGGCGCTCTTCACCGAACACCCGCACCTCGAAATGCTGCAAGGCGCCACGCTCGATCAATTGCTCGACGCAGTGGTGGCCGACCATGCCGTTGCCGACAATCACCAGTTGCTCTCGTTGCCTGCCGTTCGCTGTTGCCGTCATAGCCGATCCTCGATCAAAAAAAAACGCCTGGAGCGGAAGCTCCAGGCGCCTTTGCCTGTACTCATCAGGGTGTGCCCCTGGTTGATCGCCGTTGATCAGTGGGGCGTGTTGTGAACGTGATAAAGCAGGGAATGTGCCAAATGCTGTATCGCCTGTTCAAACGCGACAGGGCCAGAAAAGTCATCGGACATTCCAGAAAAAACCGCACAGCCAAGGTGCACCCATCCCCATCCCGGTGCACTCAATACACATCGCGCCGATAACGCTTGGCCTTGCTTAACCCTTCAACATACGCATCCGCCGCGGCCTCGCTCATGCCACCGTGCTCGGCGACGACCCTGCGCAGCGCGCTGTCCACATCCTTGGCCATGCGCTGGGCATCACCGCACACATAAAAGTAGGCACCCGCCTCCAGCCAGCGCCAAAGGTCGGCGCCTTGCTCGTGCAGGCGCTGCTGCACATAGATTTTCTCGACCTGGTCGCGGGAGAACGCGGTATCCAGACGCAAGTGGCCTGTCGCTTGCCATGCCTGCAACTGTGCCTGGTAATAGAAGTCGCTGGCCGCATACTGCTCGCCGAAAAACAGCCAATTGCCCCCGCGTGCCCCACGCGCTTCTCGTTCTTCGAGAAACGCCCGAAACGGCGCGATGCCGGTGCCCGGCCCAACCATGATCACCGGCACGTTATCGTCCTCGGGCAGGCGAAAATGCTTCGAGGCCTGCGGGAAGATCGCCACCTTGATGCCGTGCGCGCGGTCGGCGAGGAAGGTCGAGCAAGCGCCCTTGCGCTGCCCGTAACGCACGGTCGAGACGGTCAGGTGAACTTGGCCAGGGTGCGCCAACGGGCTGGAGCTGATCGAGTACAGGCGTGGCTGCAAGGGTTTTAACAGGTCGAGCCAGGTGGCCAAGGGCAGGTCCTGGGGGAACTCGCGCAGCACATCCGCCAACTGCCGCCCCCACAACCAGTTTTGCAGCTCGGCCTTGTGCTCGGGCTGGAGCAACCGGCGCAGGGCCTCGGCGCTCTGGCTGAACACCTGCAACTGCGCCGGGGTGACCTTGGCGATTTCCAGGTGCGCCTCCATGGCATCGGCCAGCGGCAGTGAGGCCTGGCCTTTGACCTCGACCAGGGTCTGGCCATCGAGCCGCATCAGCGCCAGCAGCTCTTCGACCAGCGCCGGGCAGTTGCGCGGCCATACGCCCAGGGCGTCGCCCGCCTGGTAGCTGAAGGTGCTGCCAGCCAGGTCGAACACCAACTGGCGCGTCTCCTTGCTGGCACCCGGGGCATTGAGCACGCGGTTCTCCAGCAAGGTGGCCGACCATGGCTGCTGCTTGCTGCAGGCCTGCGCAGGCGAAGGCGCGTCACTGGCGTGGGGCGCGGCGGCGTCAGCCAACCGCGCCAACAAGGCGTCGAGCCAGGTGGCGAATGCCTCATCGTAATCCGGCTCGCAATCCACCCGTTGCAGCAGTCGCCGCCCACCCAGCTCGGCCAGGCGCTGATCGAGCTTGCGGCCAAACCCGCAGAACTGGCCGTAACTGGAATCGCCCAGGGCCAATACGGCATAGGGCACATCGGCGCAGTGGCCGCCCTCCTCGCCTTGCAGTGCCTGCCAGAACAGCGCCGCACTGTCGGGCGCGTCGCCATCGCCGAAGGTACTGGCGATCAGCACCACACTGGCAGCACCGCGCAACTGCTGCGGGCTGAGTGTATCCATGCAATTCAGGCGCACCGCCAAGCCGGCGTCACGCAGGCGCTCGGCACAGCGCTCGGCCAGCGCCTCGCCGTTACCGGTCTGCGAGGCCCACAGCACCTGGTGCTGCGGCGCCTCCAGCACCCGGCTGGGCAGCGCCGAAGGCTGCGCGAACACGCCCGCCAGCAGGCCATCAACGAACCACCGTCGGTTAGCGGCCAGTGGCGCGCTAGCCGGCAGGCTTGGCACACCCTCGGCGCGGGCCTGCTCCAGGCCAAGCAAGAAGCCCTGCAGGTAATGGCGCTCTTGCTCGGCCAGCGCCGGGGCCGGCAGGTTGTCCAGGCCAAGCAGACGAAACAGGGTGGCGGTCGGCATGTGGGCAGACTCCGGGTGGGCAGTGGCGCCGCTCAGGTCGAGGGCGTCGATACGTTCGCCGGCAACCCGCTCAAGGGCCACGGCGCAGTGTTTGAAGGCGGGCTGCAGCGACAGTGGGTCGACCGCATCACAGGTGACGGCATTGATGGCCAACTGCTCGCCGATCAGGTCGTTCCAGTGAAACGGCGCGAAGCAGTTACCTGGCATGACCCGGTCGCTGATGCGCGCCGGCAGCACGGCCTGACCACGGCGAGAGCGAATGGCCACCTGGTCCTTTTCGGCGATGCCAAGCCGTGCGGCGTCCTCGGGATGGATTTCGATGAAAGGGCCAGGCTCCAGCTTGTTCAGCGCCGGCACCTTGCCGGTCTTGGTCAGGGTGTGCCACTGGTGCTGCACGCGGCCTGTGTTGAGCACCAGGGGGTAGGCGTCATCCGGCAACTCCGCTGCCGGCAACCAGGGCCGAGCGAAAAAGCGGGCCTTGCCGCTGGCGGTGGGGAACGCCAGCGCCGGGCGCTGGCCCTGGGCGTCGTGCAGCAGCGTCTGGCTGCTGCCATCGTTCAGGTAGCGCAATGGGCTGCGGTCGCTGTCACGCCCTGGTGCGCATGGCCACTGGCGCGGCTGCGCACGCAGGTCGGTGTAGCCGATGCCGCGCAGGTCGTAGCCGGTAGCGGGGTTATGGAAGCGGCGAATCTCGTCGTACACCGCTTCGGCATCAGCGTAATCGAACGCATCGGCATAGCCCATCGCGCAGGCCACCCGGGCGATGATCTGCCAGTCCGGCAGGCTCTGGCCAGGAGGCGCCACGGCGCGTGGCATCAAGGTGAGGTTGCGCTCGCTGTTGATCATCACGCCCTCACCTTCGGCCCACAGTGCCGCAGGCAGGAGGATATCGCCATAGCGGTTGGTCTCGGTGTCGAGAAACGCATCCTGGGAGATCACCAGCTCGGCCCGGCGCAGGCCGTCGATCACCTGCTGGCGGTTGGCGACGCTGGCCACCGGGTTGCTGCAGATGATCCAGCAGGCTTTCACGTCCCCTGCTTTCAGCTGTTCGAACAGCGCCACCGTACCCTCGCCGCCTTCGCTGCGCAGGGTACCTGGTGGCAGTTGCCACTGCTGTTCGACGAACGCGCGGTCGCCTTCCACCAGCGCCGAGCGCTGGCCTGGCAGGCCGGGCCCCATGTAGCCCATCTCGCGGCCGCCCATGGCGTTGGGTTGGCCGGTCAGCGAGAAAGGCCCGCTACCGGGGCGGCAGATAGCGCCGGTGGCCAGGTGCAGGTTGCACAGGGCGTTACAGTGCCAAGTACCGTGGATGCTCTGGTTCAGGCCCATGGTCCAGCAGCTCATCCAGTTGTTGGCACGGCCGATCCATTCGGCGGCCTTGATGATGTCGGCCTCGGCCAGCCCGGTGATGGCGGCCACGCGCTCGGGGCTGTAGTCGTCGAGAAAGGCTGGCAGTTCGTCCCAGCCGTCGGTGTGGCGAGCGATGAAGTCGGGGTGGGTGTGGCCGTTGCGGTGCAGCAGATGCAACAGGCCGTTGAGCAAGGCCATGTCGCTGCCGGGGCGTACCTGCAGGAACAGGTCGGCCTTGTCGGCGGTGGCGCTGCGCCGCGGGTCGACGACGATCAGCTTGGCGCCGGCCTTGACCCGGTCCAGCAGACGCAGGAACAAAATCGGGTGGCAGTCGGCCATGTTGGCGCCGATTACCAGGAATACGTCGGCATGCTCGAAGTCCTGGTAACTGCCAGGTGGGCCATCGGCACCGAGCGACAGTTTGTAGCCACTGCCGGCGCTGGCCATGCACAGGCGCGAGTTGGACTCGATATGGCGGGTGCGGATAAAGCCCTTGGCCAGTTTGTTGGCCAGGTACTGGGCCTCCAGCGACATCTGCCCGGACACATACAGCGCCACGGCATCCGGGCCGTGCTGGTCAACGATGCCGCGCAGGCGTGCGGCGGTGGCCGCAATGGCCTGATCCATGCTGGCGCGCACCGGCGGCTGGCTGCGCTGCTGACGCAGGTAGGCATCCTCCATGCGCCCGGCGGCGGTCAGCGGCACGTGCGCGGTCAGGCCCTTGGTGCACAAGCGGCCAAAGTTGCTGGGGTGCTGCTTGTCGCCGCTGATCTTGCTGACCTTGCCATCGGCAACGCGCATGACGATGCCACAGCCGACGCCGCAATACGGGCAGACACTGCGTACTTCGCTGCTGCTCATGGGCCGGTCTCCTTGGGAAACGCAAAAGGCGCCGGCTGCCCCCGCTTGCATGGCAAGCGGGGCAACACGGCGCCTTTGTCGTGAAGAGGTGCGGGCAATCGGCATTGATTGCCCTGGGTAGGGGTCAGTCAGCAATTAGCGGGCCAGCTGTGCGGGCCTCTTCGCTGGCGGCCCGCGCGCCCGTGCGGGGCCGGTTTGCCGCACCATGCGGTGGCACCGCGAAGGCCCATGGCGCTATGCTGGGGCACATTTTTGCCAGAGTTACTGCCTTCTCCCCATGTCCCAGGTGATCCTCAAAACCCCCGCCCAACTCGACCTGATGCGCAACGCCGGCCGGTTGCTGGCCCAAGTGTTCGCTGAACTCGATGGTTTCATACGCCCCGGCGTGACCACGATGCAGATCAACGACCACGCCGAGCGCTATATCGTCGAAACGCTCAAGGCTCGGCCGGCAAGCAAGGGCCAGTACGGTTTCCCTTACGCCCTGAATACCTCGGTGGACCACGTGGTGTGTCACGGCATGCCGAAGGCGGATGAGGTGCTCAACGAGGGGTCGATCATCAATGTCGACATCACCCTTGAACAAGGCGGCTACATCGCCGATTCGTCGAAAATGTACTGCATTGGCCCGATCAACGACGAGGCACGTCGGCTGGTCGAAACGACCTACGACGCGCTATGGAAAGGCATCGAGCAAGTGCGCCCCGGGGCGACGCTTGGCGACATTGGCCATGCCATCCAGGTACATGCCGAGGCAGCCGGCTTTAGCGTGGTGCGCGAGTATTGCGGCCATGGCATTGGCCAGCAGATGCACGAAGGGCCCGAGGTGCTGCATTTTGGCCAGCGCGGCATGGGCATGAAGCTCAAGCCCGGGATGGTGTTTACCATCGAACCGATGATCAACCAGGGCGGGCGTGGCACTCGGACCTTGAAGGATGGCTGGACGGTGATTACCCGCGACCATGCGCTGTCGGCGCAGTGGGAACATACGGTGGCGGTGACCGAAGCAGGGGTTGAAGTGCTGACGTTGCGCAAGGAAGAACGCATGCGTTGATGCGGCCTTGCACCGCCAACGCCGGCCCGCTACCACAGGGGCCGTGCTGAACCGCAGAACACCTCAAAAAGCAGAAACAAAAAAAGCGACCCTAAGGTCGCTTTTCCTGTAACTTCCGGGTGTTCAGTGGGCCCTGGAAGTTGAATATGGCGCAGCGGACGGGACTCGAACCCGCGACCCCCGGCGTGACAGGCCGGTATTCTAACCGACTGAACTACCGCTGCGCTATACATCGAGTGGTGGGTGATGACGGGATCGAACCGCCGACCCTCTGCTTGTAAGGCAGATGCTCTCCCGGCTGAGCTAATCACCCTTTCGTCTCGGTGTGGCGCGCATTCTACGGATGAGCCCCCACCCTGGCAAGCACTTTTTTCGACTTTTTTAAAAAATTTTTCGAAGCCTTTCAAAGACCTAGCAACGCTGGTCTTTTCTTCTTCTATATATAGGTGCTGGCCCTCTGACAGGGTTGGACGGGAACCACTGCTCGGAGAATAATGCCCGCCTTATGCATTAAGGAGAGATTGCCCCTCATGTGGTTCAAGAACCTGCTGACCTACCGCCTGACCCAGGATGTTCCATTCGACGCCGAAGCGCTGGAAACCGCCCTGGCCAGCAAGCCGGCCCGTCCCTGCGCCAGCCAGGAGCTGAACACCTATGGCTTCGTCGCGCCGTTCGGCAAGGGCGAAGACGCTCCCCTGGTGCACGTCAGCGGCGAGTTCCTGCTGATCGCCGCGCGCAAGGAAGAACGTATCCTTCCAAGCAGCGTGGTCAATGACGCCGTCAAGGAAAAGGTCGAAGAGATCGAGACCGAGCAGATGCGCAAGGTCTACAAGAAGGAACGCGACCAGATCAAGGACGAGATCATCCAGGCCTTCCTGCCGCGTGCCTTCATTCGGCGCTCGATGATCTTCGCCGCCATCGCGCCGCGCCTGGGCATGATCCTGGTCAACTCGGCCAGCGCCAAGCGTGCCGAAGACCTGCTGTCGACCCTGCGTGAAGTGATGGGCTCGCTGCCGGTACGCCCGGCAACCGTGAAGATCGCACCCGTCGCCACCATGACCGACTGGGTCAAGTCGCAGCAAGCCGCCGAAGGCTTCTATGTACTGGACGAGTGTGAGCTGCGCGACACTGCCGAAGATGGTGGCATCGTGCGCTGCAAGCGCCAGGACCTGACCAGCGAAGAAATCCAGCTGCACCTGAGCACCGGCAAGGTGGTCACCCAGCTGGCCCTGGCCTGGCAGGACAAACTGTCGTTCGTGCTGGACGACAAGATGGTCATCAAGCGCCTGAAGTTCGAGGAGCTGCTGCAAGAGCAGGCAGAACAGGATGGCGGCGATGAAGCCCAGCAGCAGTTCGATGCCAGCTTCCTGCTGATGATGATGACCTTTACCGAATTCCTGCCGGTGCTGTTCGAGGCATTGGGTGGGGAGGAGATTCCGCAAGGGGTCTGAGTGGCATGAAATGTCGGGGCTGGGCTGGGACGTATTCTCAGCCAGTACCGGCCTCTTCGCGGGGCGAGCCCGCTCCCACAGGTACCCCGCTTGATCTCAAGCTCATCGGGGTACCTGTGGGAGCGGGCTCGCCCCGCGAAGAGGCCCTCGAAAACTGCATCTCTATAAGTACAAGGACCTGCCCATGCGTGCCCTCGCCGCCCTCAGCCGCTTCGTCGGCAATACCTTTGCCCTCTGGGTGCTGGTATTCGCCGTGCTGGCCTTCCTGCAACCGCAATGGTTCATCGCCCTGAAAGTGGCCATCGTACCGTTGCTGGGCCTGGTGATGTTCGGCATGGGCCTGACCCTCAAGCTCGATGACTTCGCCGCCCTCGCCCGCCAGCCCTGGCGGGTGATGCTGGGGGTGGTGGCGCACTTCGTGATCATGCCAGGCATGGCCTGGCTACTGTGCCAGCTGTTCCACCTGCCGCCCGAGATTGCCGTGGGCGTGATCCTGGTCGGCTGCTGCCCTAGCGGCACGGCTTCGAACGTGATGGTCTGGCTGTCCAAGGGCGACCTGGCGCTGGCGGTGGCGATTGCCGCCGTCACCACCCTGCTCGCCCCGCTGCTGACCCCGGCGTTGATCTGGTTCCTGGCCTCGGCCTGGCTGCCGGTCTCGTTCATGGACATGTTCTGGTCGATCCTGCAGCTGGTCATGCTGCCGATCGTGCTCGGCGTGCTGGCCCAGCGCCTGCTGGGCGCGCGGGTGCAGGCGGCGGTGCAGGTGTTGCCACTGGTGTCGGTGGTGAGCATCGTCATGATCGTCTGTGCGGTGGTGGCGGCCAGCCAGGCGAAAATCGCCGAGTCGGGCCTGCTGATCATGGCCGTGGTGATGCTGCACAACAGCTTCGGCTACCTGCTGGGTTACCTCACCGGCAAGCTCTGCAAACTGCCACTGGCCCAGCGCAAGTCGCTGGCACTGGAGGTGGGCATGCAGAACTCAGGGTTGGGGGCAGCCTTGGCGGCGGCGCATTTCTCGCCATTGGCGGCGGTGCCGAGCGCGCTGTTCAGCGTTTGGCACAATATTTCGGGGGCGCTGCTGTCGACCTGGTTCCGCCGTATGGAAGCGCCTTTGCCGGTAGATGAACGTGGCGAACCTGCCAGGCACTGACTTGCCCAGCCATCAGAAAATGTGCACCCTATTGCCCACTGTGGGGACGGCCTCACGACGCACCGCGTGACCATTCCGGGGACGGCCCCATCGTTGGCAACAATGGAGGCACCTATGTCCTGGATCATCCTGTTTTTCGCCGGCCTGTTCGAAGTCGGCTGGGCGGTAGGCCTGAAGTACACCGACGGCTTCAGCCGCCCGCTCCCCACCGTGCTTACCGTCGGCGCCATGGTCATCAGCCTGGGCTTGCTGGGCCTGGCCATGAAAGAACTGCCGCTGGGTACCGCCTACGCCATCTGGACCGGCGTTGGCGCCGTGGGCACGGTGATCGCCGGGATCATCCTGTTCGGCGAGTCCATGGCCCTGGTACGGCTGGTCAGTGTGGCGCTGATCATCTGTGGCCTGATCGGCCTGAAAGTCAGCGCCAGCTGACCACGCCCGTTTAACGCAGGTCGCCGCGCAAGCGGCTGACCTGCTCGCGCAACAACTCAGGCTGCGCTGCTTCCACCGGGACTGCGGCGCCGGCCACGATGGTCACCCGCGACCACAAGCGCTTGAAAAACCCCTTGCCCGGATCACGGCTGAAAAAGCTGCCCCACAGCCCCTGCAACGCCAGGGGAATCACCGGCACCGGGGTTTCACCGAGAATCCGGCTGACCCCACCCTTGAACGCATCGATCTCGCCGTCGCCGGTCAACTTGCCCTCCGGGAAGATGCACACCAGCTCACCCGCCGCCAGGTATTCGGCGATGCGCGCAAAGGCGCGCTCGTACGTGCCCTCATCCTCGCTGCGCCCGGCAATCGGGATGGCGCCTGCGGTGCGAAACACGAAGTTGAGCACCGGCAGGTTGTAGATTTTGTAGTACATGACGAAGCGGATCGGCCGGCGGATCGCGCCGCCGAGCAGCAGGGCGTCGACGAACGAGACATGGTTGCACACCAGCAGCGCCGCACCTTCGTCGGGGATGCGTTCGAGGTCGCGGTGCTCCACGCGGTACATCGAGTGGCTGAGCAGCCAGATCAAAAAGCGCATGGTGAACTCGGGCACGATGCTGAAGATGTAGGCGTTGACCGCGATATTGAGCAACGACACCACCAGGAACAGCTGCGGGATGCTCAGCTCGGCCAGCCCCAGCAGCACGATGGTGAGCACCGCCGACACCACCATGAACAAGGCATTGAGGATGTTGTTGGCAGCGATTACCCGGGCCCGCTGGTCCTCGGCCGTGCGCGCCTGGATCAGCGCATACAGCGGCACGATGTAGAAGCCGCCGAACACCCCGAGCCCCACGATCGACAACAGAATCCACCAGGCCTGGCTCATGCCCAGCAGCGCCAGCCAGTCGTGCGGCACAGGCGCAGCCGGCACATCGCCGGAATGCCACCACCAGAGCAGGCCGAACAGGGTCAGGCCAAACGAGCCGAACGGCACCAGGCCGATCTCCACCTTGCGCCCGCTCAGCCGCTCGCACAGCAGCGAACCCAGAGCAATGCCCACCGAGAACAGGGTCAGCACCAGAGTGACCACCGTGCCGTCGCCGTGCAGCCAGTCCTTGGCGTACGCCGGGATCTGGGTCAGGTAGATGGCGCCGACGAACCAGAACCAGGAGTTGCCGACGATCGAGCGCGACACCGCAGGCGTCTGCCCCAGGCCCATGCGCAGGATCACCCAAGACTGCTTGAAGATGTTCCAGTCCAGTTGCATCTGCGGCGACACGGCGGCGGCCCGTGGGATCCAGCGGCTGGCCAGGTAGCCCAGCACGGCCGTGCCGACCACGCCACCCGCCACCACCGTGGCATAGCTGCCCGACGACATCATCACACCCGCGCCGATGGTGCCGGCCAGGATGGCCAGGAAGGTGCCCATCTCCACCAGCCCGTTACCGCCCACCAGCTCTTCTTCACGCAGGGCCTGGGGCAAGATCGAGTACTTCACCGGCCCGAACAGCGCCGAATGGGTGCCCATGCCAAACAGGGCTACCAGCATCAGCGCCAGGTGGTTGGTGATAAAACCCAGCGCGCCAATGGCCATGATGCCGATCTCGGCCAGCTTGATCGCACGGATCAGCGCGTCCTTGGCGAACTTCTCGCCAAACTGCCCACCCAGTGCCGAGAACAGAAAGAACGGCAGGATGAACAGCAAGGCGCACAGGTTGACCCAGATCGAACGGTCACCGTCGCCCAGGCTGAGCTTGAACAGGATCGCCAGGATCAGCGACTGCTTGAACAGGTTGTCGTTGAACGCACCCAGCGACTGGGTGATGAAAAACGGCAAGAAGCGCCGCTTGCCGAGCAAGGTGAATTGCGAGGGAAGACTCATCGTCCTTGTTCCTGAGGGGCTTTTAGCGTTGGAGGCGCGCCGGGCGCGGAAAGCCACAAATCTGCAGGGTAAAAGCTGCTGCTGGCAAGCCCTCTGCTGCCTTATGCTGATACCCGGCAAACCCGCACGACAAGGAGATGGCAATGCTCGCCGCCGTCAAGCACTACCCAGCGGCCGTACGCCGTGATACTGGCGGCAGTGTTCTACTGGATGGGCACCCGCAGGCATTGATGTTGGCGCTGCCGCTTGAGCAACGCCCTGCGACGACTCGCCACTGCGACCATCGTCTGCGCTGACGAACCGCCGCCTGCGTGCCAGACTGGTTGATCGGGACCGCGTTATCTTTTTTGCTCCGGAGTTTTCATGTCGTTGTCCAGCGGGCTGATCGCCGTGGTCGCCCTGGCCTATATGGCCATCATGTTCGCCATCGCCTTTTACGGCGACCGCCGCAGCACACCGTTGCCGCCGAAGCTGCGTGCCTGGGTGTACAGCCTGTCGCTGGCCGTGTACTGCACCAGCTGGACCTTCTTTGGCGCGGTCGGCCAGGCCGCCGAACAGCTTTGGGCATTTCTGCCGATCTACCTGGGCCCAGTGCTGCTGATGATCTTCGCACCCTGGGTACTGCAGAAGATGGTGCTGATCAGCAAGCAGCAGAACATCACCTCGATCGCCGACTTCATCGCCGCGCGCTACGGCAAATCGCAGACCCTGGCGGTGGTGGTGGCGCTGATCTGCCTGGTCGGCGTGCTGCCCTATATCGCCTTGCAGCTCAAAGGCATCGTGCTGGGCGTCAACCTGCTGATCGGTGCCAATGCCGATGCCACAGGCACCCGGGTGCAAGACACCGCACTGGTGGTGTCGCTGGTGCTGGCGCTGTTCGCCATCGTGTTCGGCACGCGCAGCCTGGATGTGACCGAGCACCACCGCGGCATGGTGCTGGCGATCGCCTTCGAGTCGCTGATCAAGCTGCTGGCCTTTCTCGCCGTGGGCATCTTCGTGGTGTTCAACCTGTACGACGGCTTCGACGACCTGTTCAGCCAGGCACGCCAGTCGATCCAGCTGGAAAGCTATTGGCAGGAGACCATCAACTGGCCCTCGATGGTGGTGCAGACCGCAGTGGCCATGATGGCGATCATCTGCCTGCCGCGGCAGTTCCATGTCACCGTGGTGGAGAACATCGAACCGCAGGACATGCGCCTGGCCCGCTGGGTGTTCCCGATGTACCTGGCCCTGGCCGCGCTGTTCGTGGTGCCGATCGCCCTGGCCGGGCAGATGCTGTTGCCCGGTACGGTGATGTCCGACTCGTTCGTGATCAGCCTGCCCCTGGCCGAAGCCCACCCGAGCCTGGCCCTGCTGGCCTTCATCGGCGGTGCCTCGGCCGCCACCGGCATGGTCATCGTCGAGGCCGTGGCCCTGTCGACCATGGTTTCCAACGACATGCTGCTGCCCTGGCTGCTGCGCCGCAATAATGCCGAGCGGCCATTCGAAGCCTTCCGCCACTGGATGCTCTCGGTACGCCGGGTGACCATCGTGGTCATCCTGCTGCTGGCGTATGTCAGCTACCGCCTGCTGGGCTCCACCGCAAGCCTGGCGACCATCGGCCAGATCGCCTTCGCCGCGGTGACCCAGCTCACCCCGGCCATGCTCGGCGCGCTGTACTGGAAGCAGGCCAACCGGCGCGGCGTGTTCGCAGGCCTGGCCGCCGGCATCTTCCTGTGGTTCTACACCCTGGTGCTGCCCATTGCCGCCCACAGCGTGGGCTGGTCGCTGGCGCTGTTCCCGGGCCTGGCGTGGCTGCATGGCAACCCGCTGAACCTGCCGATCAGCCCGCTGACCCAGGGCGTGGTGCTGTCGCTGGCGGGTAACTTCACGCTGTTCGCCTGGGTTTCGGTGCTGTCGCGCACGCGGGTGTCGGAACACTGGCAGGCCGGGCGCTTCATCGGCCAGCAGACCAGCGCCCGGCCCAGCAGCAAACCGCTGCTGGCCGTGCAGATCGACGACTTGCTGACCCTGGCCTCGCGCTTCGTCGGCGAAGAACGTGCCCGGCAGAGCTTCATCCGCTTCGCCTACCGCCAGGGCAAAGGCTTCAACCCCAACCAGAACGCCGACGGCGACTGGATCGAACACACCGAACGCCTGCTCGCCGGCGTGCTTGGCACCTCGTCGACCCGCGCCGTGGTCAAGGCCGCCATCGAAGGCCGCGACATGCAGCTCGAAGACGTGGTGCGCATCGCCGACGAAGCCAGCGAGGTGCTGCAGTTCAACCGCGCGCTGCTGCAAGGCGCTATCGAAAACATCAACCAGGGCATCAGCGTGGTCGACCAGAACCTGCACTTGGTGGCCTGGAACCGCCGTTACCTGGAACTCTTCAACTACCCTGACGGGCTGATCAGCGTGGGCCGGCCGATTGCCGACATCATCCGCTACAACGCCGAGCGCGGCCTGTGCGGCCCAGGCGAGGCGCAGGTGCACGTGGCCCGGCGCCTGCACTGGATGCGCCAGGGTCGCGCGCATTCTTCCGAACGGTTGTTCCCCAACGGCCGGGTCATCGAACTGATCGGCAACCCGATGCCCGGCGGCGGCTTTGTCATGAGCTTCACCGACATCACCCCGTTCCGCGAAGCCGAACAGGCGCTTCGCGATGCCAACGAGGGCCTGGAGCAACGGGTGGCGGAACGCACCCATGAGCTGTCGCAGCTCAACCAGGCGTTGTCCGAAGCCAAGAGCCAGGCCGAAGCCGTGAGCAAGTCCAAGACCCGCTTCCTGGCCGCGGTCAGCCACGACCTGATGCAACCGCTGAACGCCGCGCGGCTGTTCTCGGCCGCCCTGTCGCAGCAGGCCGAAGGCATGAATGACGAGGCCCAGCAACTGGTGCAGCACATGGACAGCTCGCTACGCTCGGCCGAAGAACTGATCAGTGACCTGCTGGACATCTCGCGCCTGGAGAACGGCAAGATCACCCCGGACGCCAAGCCGTTCGCCCTCAATGAGCTGTTCGACACCCTGGGCGCCGAGTTCAAGGTACTGGCCGCCGAAAAAGGGTTGGAGTTCCGCCTGCGCGGCAGCCGCCTGCGGGTCGACAGCGACATCAAACTGCTGCGCCGGGTGCTGCAGAACTTCCTGACCAACGCCCTGCGCTATGGCAAAAGCCCGATTCTGCTCGGTGCCCGTCGCCAGGGTGAGCGCCTGTGGCTGGAAGTCTGGGATCGTGGCCCCGGCATCGCCGACAACAAGCTGCAGGAGATTTTCCAGGAATTCAAACGCCTGGACAGCCACCAGACCCGCGCCGAGAAAGGCCTGGGCCTGGGCCTGGCGATCGCCGATGGCCTGTGCCGGGTGCTCGGCCATTCGCTCGAAGTGCGCTCGTGGCCCGGCAAAGGCACGGTGTTCCGCGTCAGCGTGCCGATTGCCCGCCAGGCTGCACCCGCACCGAGTGCGCCGGTGGAACAGTCTGGCCAGCCGCTGGCCGGGCTGAACGTGCTGTGCATCGACAATGAAGACAGCATCCTGATCGGCATGAACAGCCTGCTCAGCCGTTGGGGCTGCCAGGTCTGGACCGCGCGCAACCGCGCCGAATGCGAGGCTTTGCTGACCAAGGGCATGCGCCCGCACCTGGCCCTGGTGGACTACCACCTGGACGACGGCGAGACCGGCACCGAACTGATGGGCTGGCTACGCGCACGGCTGGGCGAGCCGGTGCCTGGGGTGGTGATCAGCGCCGACGGCAGTAAAGAGACCATCGCCCTGGTGCACGCGTCAGGCCTGGATTACCTGGCCAAGCCGGTCAAGCCGGCCGCCTTGCGCGCCCTGCTCAATCGGCATCTGAGCCTGGTTCAGTAAGCGCTTCGCCCGCCGGGGTTTCATCAGACAGCGCCCGTTCCAGCAGGTCTGCCGGCAGGCTCTTGCTGGCACGGGCGCCAAGCAACTTCAGCTGCTCGGAGCGGCTGACCAGGTTGCCACGCCCCTCGCACAGTTTGTTGCGCGCTGCGGCATAGGCCTTGTCTACCTGCTGCAAGCGGCTGCCCAGTTCGTCCAGGTCCTGGATGAACAGCACGAACTTGTCGTACAGCCAACCGGCGCGCTCGGCAATCTCGCGGGCGTTCTGGCCTTGGCGTTCCTGCTTCCACAGGCTGTCGATCACCCGCAGGGTGGCAAGCAGCGTGGTCGGGCTGACAATCACGATGTGCCGGTCGAAGGCTTCCTGGAACAGGTTGGGCTCGGCCTGCAGGGCTGCCGAGAAGGCGGCCTCAATGGGCACGAACAGCAGCACGAAATCCAGGCTGTGCAAGCCTTCGAGGCGGCTATAGTCCTTGCTCGAAAGGCCTTTGACGTGGCTGCGCAACGACTGCACGTGCTGCTTGAGCGCGGCCTCGTCATTGCTGCCGACGAACTGCTGGTACGCCGTGAGGCTGACCTTGGCGTCCACCACCACCTGCTTGTCGCCAGGCAACATGATCAGCACATCGGGCTGGAAACGTTCGCCATCGGCGCTCTTGAGGCTGACCTGGGTCTGGTATTCGCGGCCCTTCTCAAGGCCGGCGTGCTCCAGTACCCGCTCAAGGATCATCTCGCCCCAGTTGCCCTGGGTTTTCTGGCCTTTCAGGGCCTGGGTGAGGTTGGTGGCTTCATCGGACAGGCGCTGGTTGAGCTGCTGCAAGCGCTCCAACTCTTTGCCCAGCGAGAAACGCTCGCGTGCTTCCTGCTGGTAGCTTTCCTCGACGCGCTTCTCAAAGGCCTGGATACGCTCCTTGAGCGGGTCGAGCATTTGCCCCAGGTGCTGCTGGCTGGTCTGGGCAAAGCGTTGCTCGCGCTCGTCGAAGATTTTCGTGGCCAGGTCGGAGAACTGCGCGCGCAGGGTGTCGCGGGCCTCTTGCAGGTCTTCGAGACGCTGTTGGTGGCTCTCCTGCTGCTCGCGCAGTTCGGCGTCCAGCCGTGCGGTCTGGGCTTCCAGGCGCCGTAGCTCGGCTTCACGGTTGGCGCGTTCAAGGCTCCAGGCGTGGGCGGCATCGCGGGCGTTGTCGCGGTCGATCTGCAACAGTTCCAGTTCACGGCCCTGGGCTGCCAGCTGGGCTTGCTTGACGGTGTTGGCTTCGCTGAGGTCGCTGATCTCGTCGCGACCGGCCTCCAGTTGCGCCTGCAGCCCGGCCAGGGACAGTTGGGCGGCGTTGAGGCGCTCTTCGAGCAGGGCCTGTTCACCCTGCCGGGCCCCCTGGCGACGCTGCACCTGCATGAGCCAACCCAGGCAGGGCACTGCACCTACCACCAAGCCCAGCAGAATGCTGGCCAGATCCACTGTCATGGTTACCCCGATCGAACCTTGATGAATGCTGCGCAGCTTATCAGCCTGGGAGGCAGGTTGCCTGCGCCCGCATAAGGGCCGCTAGTAGCCAAGCAGCGCTCAGCCTGAAAACCACTGCCCCAGCAGCCGCCGCGCTTCCTGCGAGCCCTGCGCGGCCGCCAGTTCCAGCCAGTAGCGGGCCTGCTCAGGCGCGTTGGCCTGGCATAACCTTGCATACTCCAGCTGCGCCCGCCGATCACCGGCACGGGCAGCCTGGCGCAGCAGTTCGTGGCCGATGCGCCGGTCCCGGGCGTTGCCACAATCACGGCACAGCATCTGCCCCAATCGGCTCTGGGCCACCACCACGCCTTGGCGGGCCGGCTGTTTCAGCAGGCGACCAGCCAGGTGCTTGACCTGAGGCTTGTCACCCAGGCGCGGGCTGTCGAGCAGCCACAGGGCCACTTTCAGGGAAAAGCGTTTGGGTGGGGGCACTGACGACGCATCAGCCGGGTTGGCGAGGTGTTTACTGCGAAACTTCATGAGCAACAGGAAAGGTAACTCGAAAGGCGCGCCACTCTACTCCATTTTTCCTGGCGTGGCCTGTCGATTTATGGAGGATTGAAAAATAATTTCGATGATCTTTTCTTGACGTTTTCAAGTGGATGACCAACCGGTCTACGGGCGCCCGAAGATTGTCAGACAGTTCCCTGGTTTGCTGGCACGCCCGTCCTAGAGCAAGCGCTCGGGACAATCCACAGTTCCTGTGGATAACTCGGTGGACAACCCCCTTCGGTGGCCCCAAAACCCCCGTGAATTGGGGGCTCCAGTCAAACTGACGATTTTTTCACCAGCAAAAATTAGTGTTTTTTTTCATTGACTTAGCCCCCCAGTCAAGTCATTGGCGAGGCTCTCGGCGCCTGTTGCCGCCGTGTTACAGCTTGCGCGCCAAATGTGCACAAGTGCACCACAAGCCCTCATTCGAGTGCACAAAATGAGTACATCCACGGCAATGCCAGCCATTTGCCCCTCTTCCCAGCCTGCGAAAGAAGCGCCATACTGCTCGGCTAGCCTGCACCCTTGCAGAAACATTTGCCAAACCGTTCTATTCTCGGTAAGGTGTGCCTCGTTAGTACCAAGCTGAAAGTCAATTGGCCTTAAGCGTCCTTGCAGAATCGCTCCCCCAACAGCGAAGCCTGCTGAAACCAGGACCGGCCCACTCGATGATTCCTTCGCCAGCCATACGCTGCCCAAGCTCGAATCACCTAGCAGATTGATCAGGATCCCACCCCGATGGCCTAGAACCTTGGCCCCGGTGTGCTGCCTGCCCTCTGAAGTACCTACCAGTCAGCCCAAGCGCCCACTATTTGATTGCGCTCCCTCTGGCTGCTTTGTTCCAGTCAGGTTCGTTCGTCCCTTAATAAAGGCGTCACTGGAACGTTTCTATCATGCACGGATCATATCCTCCGTGTTTAAAGCAGGAACCTCCAATAATATGCAAACTCATCCTCACATTCAGGCTGCCATTGGCACCCTCTCCCAGGCCTTCTCGCCGTTGAAGTGCCTTATCGTTGCCCCTCGCAAGGGCAGCTTCAGCTTTACCCTGGTGGACGAACACGGCGTCGCCTGCCACACCGAACGCCTGTACGCCGATCAGTACAGCCGCAAGGAACCCCTGCAGGCGGTAATCGCCCGGACGCGTCAGTCGCTCACTGCGTGAGCGGCGAATACCTCGGTATTCAAGCGCTGAATCGCTGTTTCGACACCCTGCCCGATCGTTCTTGGCGTAATTGCCGCACGGCATATAGCCAAGGACGTCAGGCAGCAATCGATTTAAAAACAGCTCTTTACACCACGATTATCACACTACACTTCAACTCGAGCGGTGCTAACCGCTTCCGGCGGGCCTGATCATTCACCAGCTGCCAAGCTCCAGCGCCCGTCCGGCCCTTACTTGCTCGAGGGCATTATGGGTATCGCTGCGAATGAATTGTGTCTGTATGTGATCCGGCCAACCCTGGTCTACCTGAACCGTCACTGCCCTAGCGCCGAAGCGTTGTTACTGGGCATTGCCGCCAGCCAGTCGGCACTCGGCTCAGCCTTGCACGACCGACGTGGCCATGGCCTCTACCGCATCGGCGAAACCCGCCACCAGGCGCTCTGGGACGAGTATCTCGCCCGCGATCCGGACCTCGCCAGCCTGGTCCGTGGCCTGGCCAGCCAACACGCCTTTCTCGGCGGCCCCCACCTGGAACTCACGGTAAACCTGCGCTACTCCACCGCCATTGCCTGGATGCTTGTCGAAGCCCAAGCCACGGCGCTGCCGGCGGCTGACGACCTGCTGGGCCTGGCGCGTATCTGGCGGCAGGTTTTCCACCCCCAGGGTCGCCTGCGCGACTTCACTCAAGCCTGGCACACCTGCATAGATCAGAGATTGCCTCAGGCATCTTAGGAAACGCCCTACAGCATTACTGGAAAAAATGGAATTTTGGTCGGATTGTCCTACAAAACCGCTCTATCTCCTGTGATTGAGGCTATAGCGCGGCGCGCGATTTGTTGGTAGCTTTTCGCCCCGGAGATCCCAAGGAGTTTCTAATAATGAAAAAAGTAATGCTCAAAACCTCCCTCGGCGTAGCCGTTGCGCTTGCTTCTAGCCAACTGCTCGCCAGCGGCTTCGCCCTGAACGAACAGAGCATCAGCAGCATGGGGACAGGTTTCGCGGGACGTTCTTCTTCTGCCGATGATGCCAGCACCGTGTTTGGCAACCCGGCCGGCATGTCCCGCCTCAAACGCGAACAGATCACCGTGGGCGGCGCCGCCGTCATCGCCAAGTCCGATATCTCGGGCCGTGGCAGTAACCTCGGGGGGGAAACCGACGGTGACATGGTGCCGCTGGTCGGCGTACCGATGGGGTACTACGTCAAGCCGATCGATGATCACTGGAGCGTCGGTTTCGGCGTGTACGTGCCCTTCGGCCTGGTGACCGACTACGGCAGCGACGATGCCGCCCGCTACTGGGGCAAAAAGAGCCACGTCGAGGTCGTGACCTTCCAGCCAACCATCAGCTACGCCTTCAACGACAAGGTCTCGATCGGTTTCGGCCCAACCATCAACCGCATCAAGGGTGAACTGGGTTCGAGCCTGATCAACCCGTTCACCCCTGGCCGCAACGATGGCGAAGTGAAGATCAAGGGCGACGACACCGCCGTGGGTTACAACATCGGTATCCTGGTCCAGGCCACCGACAGCACCCGCATCGGCCTGACCTACCACTCGATGGTCGACTACAAGCTCGAAGGCAAGACCCGCGTCAGCACCCCGCTGATCGGGCCGTTCAACGGTAACAAGTTCGACGCCACCCTGAAGATCAAGACGCCAGAGTCCGTCGACCTTTCGGTCACCCACGAACTCGACGACCAGTGGACCCTGTACGCAGGCAGCACCTGGACCCGCTGGAGCCGCCTGAAAGACATCACCGTGCAAAACGATGTGCCAGCGCCGCTGGCCGGTTCCGCGTTCCAGACCATCACCGAAGAGCAGAACTGGCACGACACCTGGGCACACGCCATCGGCGCGTCCTACAAGGTCAACAAGGAGTGGGTGCTGCGTACCGGCTTCACCGTCGACCAGTCGCCAACCAACAACCACGACCGCTCACCGCGCATCCCGACTGGCGATCGCAAGGTGTTCAGCCTGGGTGCGGGTTGGAGCCCGAACGAAGACATGACCATCGACGTGGCCTACTCCTACCTGTGGGAGGAAGACACCAAGGTCAACCAGGTCAGCGCGACCAAAGGCAGCTACCAGGCCAAGTACGAGAACAGCGCTCACGGCGTCGGTGCCTCCCTTACCTACCGCTTCTGAGTCATCCCGCGCATGGAGAAACCGCCCTTGTGGCGGTTTTTTCATGCCTGGACCTGCCAGCTGTCACCCAGGCATTCGCGCAGGTAGTCCGTGAAGGCACGTACCTTGGCGGTCATGGCGAAACGATCAGCCAGGCACAGGTAGATATCCATCGGCTCGGTCTGGGCATAGGCCTGGCCGCTGTCGCTGTATTCGAACAAAGGCACCAGTTCGCCCGTGGCCAGGTAAGGCTGAACGATGAAGGCTGCCAGCCGGGTGATCCCGCCGTCGTGAAGCGCCATCTGGGTCAGGGCATCGATATCGTCGCTGATCAGCACGGTGCCAAACTCCGCCTCGAAACGCATGCCGTCGCGCATGAAGCCCCACCGCAGGAAGCGGCCATCCACCGGGTAACGGAACACCAGGCAGCGGTGCTCGCGCAGGGCTTCGGGCGTGGCAGGTACACCGGCGCTGGCCAAGTAACCGGGCGAGGCGCAGCAAATGAAGGGGATACGCGCGATGTGCCTGGCCAGCAGTTGGTCTTCCAATTGCGGGGCGATGCGCAGGCTGACATCCACATCTTCGCGCGCATGGTTGACCCGCCGATCAGTCGTTACCAACTCTATCGAAAGCTGCGGATAACGGGCACTGAATGCTGGGATCAACGGCGCCAGCACATGGCGACCGAAGGCCGAGGTCGACGCAATGCACAGCCGGCCCTGGGGCTCACTGTCGGGCGTGGTGACGGCCAGCTCGGCCTGGGCCAGATCACGCTCTACCTGCCTGACCCGCTCGTAATAGAGCGTACCCGCCGGCGTCAGCGCCATGCTGCGCGTGGTACGGCTGAGCAAGCGTACCTGCAGATGCGCTTCAAGCCGTGCCAGGTTCTGGCTCACTGCCGCCGGGCTTAGCCCCAGGTTGCGTGCACCTGCAGCGATGCTACCGGCTTCGACCACCTTGATGAAGCTGCGAATGGCATTGAGCAGGTCCATGTTGCGCCCTTTGGATTCGTAAGAATCTCTTTATAAAGAACTCAACCACGGTGGTCTACAAGCCCTGCAGAGGTGATTGCTAACCTGCGCCCTCACTTACTGTTCTGGAGTTCGCATGAACGACCTGCCCCCGACACGCAGCCGGCGCAAACTGCGCCCCAGCGCCACACCCTACGTTTTCGCGTTCTACATGTCATCGATCATGGCGCTGTTGATGTGCTTTGTGATCACGGCCGCCAATGCTGGGGTGAATCCGCAGTACCTGGGCAATGTGCTGAAGGCTTACCAACTGGCCATGCCGGTGGCGTTTGTCTGCGTGTTGATGGTCAGGCCGCTGGTGGTGCGGCTGGTGGCGATCACTGTTCACCCTCATTGAATCGAAGGAAAAGCACTACGGCTGCGATGCGATGGCCTTCTCGATCGCAGCCCTGAAGGCGGGGTCATCCGGCTTGGTCAGGCTGGAAAAATTGCCGATCACCTTGCCCTTGCGGTCCACCACATACTTGTAGAAGTTCCACTTCGGCGCACTGCTCTGGTTTGCCAGCTCGCTGAACAGCGGTATCGCATCCTTGCCGCGTACCGCCTGGGCCTTGGTCATGGTGAAGGTCACGCCATAATTGGCGTAGCAGACGTTGGCAATTTTTTCGCTATCGGGGTCTTCCTGCTTGAAGTCGTTGGAGGGTACACCGAGCATCTCCAGCCCCTGCTCGTGGTACGCCTTGTACGTTGCCTCCAACCCCTCGAACTGCGGCGCGAACCCGCAATAGCTGGCCGTATTGACCACCACCAGCGGCTTGCCGGCAAAGCGCTGACACAGGTCGACCTGCCCCTTGCCACGCAACTCCGGCAGGCTGCCCTGCAACAAGGCGGGGCAATCCGCAGCCCAGCTCGACGTGGCGGCAAGCAGGCCCAGCACAGGCACCATCAACCAATGTGCACGCATCGTTCGTTTCTCCGGCAAGACAATCCATGAACTTGCAGGGTAGCGCTTAACAAACGCTCATGCCCAGTTGCATCAACGCCAGCCCACCCTTGTGCCAGCCCCACCCTACCAGCGCCAGCAGAGCGACAGCGGCAGCGGCCAGCAGCCCCTGGGCCAGGTAGCGGTTCATGCGGCCTGGGCCTGCAGGCGGGCGACCGGGCGCTCACGTACTGGCCAGCTGAGCGCCGCAGCCAGCAGGCTGAGCAGTACCGAAATCTGCCAGACCAGGTCGTAGTTGCCCGTGCGGTCATACACCACCCCGCCCAGCCAGCCACCCAGGAAGGCGCCCAACTGGTGGAACAGGAACACGATACCGCCCAGCATCGACAGGTTGCGCACGCCGAACAACGTCGCCACCGTGCCATTGGTCAGCGGTACGGTAGACAACCAGAGCAAGCCCATGGCGATGCCGAACAGGTAGGCACTGACCTGGGTCACGGGCGCCCAGAGGAACAACACGATCACCACCGCGCGCAGCAGATACAACCCAGTGAGCAAGCGCGGCTTGGACATGCGCCCACCCAGCCAGCCGGCGGTGAAGGTGCCCACGATGTTGAACAAGCCAACCAGTGCCAGCACCGTTGTGCCCGTGGTGGCTGCCAGGTGCTGATCGACCAGGTAGGCCGGCAGGTGCACCCCGATGAACACCACCTGGAAGCCGCAAACGAAGAAACCCAGCGCCAGCAACCAGAACCCCGAATGCGAGCAGGCCTCACGCAAGGCCTGGCCCAGGGTCTGCTCAGCGCCATGGCTAGGCAACGGGCGGTCGCGCAACATGCCGACCAGCGGCACGATCAATGCCACCAGCAGGCCCAACACCAGCAGCGCAGTGGACCAGCCCAGCCACTCAATCAGGCCAAGCGTGCCTGGCAACATGGCGAACTGGCCGAATGAACCGGCAGCACTGGCAATCCCCATCGCCATGCTGCGTTTCTCGGCAGGCACGGCGCGCCCGACCACACCCAGGATGACCGAGAATGAGGTGCCGGAAAGGCCGATGCCGATCAGCAGCCCGGCACTCAACGACAACGACCAGGGCGAATCGGCCATGCCCATCAGGATCAACCCGACGGCGTACAGGATGCCGCCGATGATCACCACCCGCGCCGCACCCAGGCGGTCGGCCAAGGCACCGGCGAACGGCTGCGCCAACCCCCACACCAGGTTCTGCAAGGCGATGGCGAAGGCGAACACCCCACGCCCCCAGCCAAAGTCGGCGCTCATCGGCCCCAGAAACAGGCCAAAACCGTGTCGCACACCCAAGGACAGCGCCAGAATCAGCGCTGCCCCCATCAGTACCCACCCGCTGGTTCGCCACACCGAAGTCATTGTCGTTATCTCCAGCACATCGCAAGGTTTACGGGTATATACCCGTTTATAGTCGTATCACTTCAGGCCAGCTGTTCCAGCAAACGTACCAACTCATCGCGCTGCCCAACACCCAGGCGCTCGACCAGCAGCTCCTGAGCCTGCTCCCAGGCCGGGTAAGCCGCCTGCAACAGCGCCTTGCCTGGCTCGGTCAGCAGCACCACACGGTTGCGCTGGTCGTCGCCGCCTGCCAAGGCCACCAGGCCATCGGCTTCCAGCACGCGCAGGTTGCGCCCCAAGGTGCTGCGCTCAAGGCCCATGGCCTCGGCCAAGCTGGTAATGCTGGGGCGGTCGAGGCGCTGCAAGTGGCGCAACAGGGAAAACTGGGCGACATTGACGCCGAAGCCGGCAAGGGCCTCGTCATAATGCCGGCTCACCCCACGGGCGGCTCGACGTAAATGGGTGCAGATGCATTCACTGGTCAACATGGATACGTGTATATACCCGCGTCATGAGTGTTGCAAGAAATTTCAACTATCAGCGAAAGGTCATTCAGGCTTCAGGCGTTTGCTGATCGGCTCGAATTCCGCCGTAGCCTTGCGTGCCAGAGGGTCCGGCGCGCCCTGATCAATGGCTTGCCAGTAGCGCCACGGCACCTTGGCACTGCCCAGCTCGTAGTCCATGCCATCCCAACTGTCTTCACGGAAGCTGTAGAACGCCCAATGCAACTTGTTGCTATCCAGCACCGTGAGCACGTCTTCCAGGTAGCGCTGGCAGCCTGGCAACCGGCGCATGCAACCGAACTCCCCCACCACCAGGCGTGAGCGTGGCACGTGCATCGCTTCGCTCCAGGCCAGCGGTTGTTGCAGGTATTGCTGCACACGCTGGCCATCCCACTGCTGCGTCAGCCCGGCGAACGGTACAGGGCCGGGGTAGGCAAAGGGTTGCTTGCGCGTCATGTTCGGCGCACTGGTGGCGGAATAGGGTTCGTACATGTGTACGCTGTACAGCACCCGGCTGTCTGTCAGCGGCGCGGGCCAGTAACCAAAAGCATCGGCGGCGGCATACCAGCCTGCATCGACCATGATCGGTGTGTCTGGGTCCTGCTCACGGATGGCCGCCACCAATTGCTCATACAGCGCTGGCAAGTCGCGGGCGCTACCCTGCGCTTGTGCATACCAGCGCTTCATCTGCTCAGGGGCAGCATGTTCGGCCAGACCGCCCTGTTTTTCAGGCGCAGGTTCATTGATCAGGTTGTAGGCCGCGATGGCGGGATGGTCCTTCAATTCACGCGCCAGGTCCCGCCAGAACGCAGCGGCCTGCGACCAGTAGCGTTTGTCTTGCCAGAGGCGGTCGTCGAACTGGCCCTGGTTGTTCTGCGACCAACGCATGCCAGGCAGGGAAAGGGGGGCAATGACGACCTTGAGCCCGGCCCGATGAGCACGGTCGAGCACAGCCCGCAGCTGCACCAGATCGGTTGCGGCCAGGCCTTGATAGTCATCAGCGCTACCCAGCAGGAAGTCGCGCTGCGCCGGCTGCCACTTGTCATAAGACAGCCGAACCCAGGTAGCGCCATAGGCACGCAAGGCATTGAAGTAGGCTTGGTCGGGAGCCAGCCGATTGAAACTGTTGCCGCCGTGGCGGGGCGTATTCCAGAAGCTGATCAGATCAGCAGCGGTGACGGGCAAGGCGAGAAAAGCAAACAGGCTGGCAAAGATCCAGTGGCGCATAAGGGGCCTCCCTGGCCGCGTGAATGGGAGGCCGATGATAAGCCCAAGTCCATGATGGGCGTGGCTGCGGTTACGTTGCTGGAAGTTTCTTCGCCCTGCTGCAGTCGCTCAGAGAGCGAGTGCCAGCCCCACCACCACGGTCAGCTCCAGCAACTCCAGCATCGCCCCGGCGGTATCGCCGGTCGTGCCACCCAGACGCCGGCACATGACGTGCCGCAGCCAGGCGAACACGCCCAGCACCGCCACCAGTACCCAGATCACGGGCCAACCACCAACGGCAAGGCACAAGACGGCGCTACCCAACAAGACCCACCCGGCAGCAGCACGTGGCAAATGCTCGGCCAGCGCCTGCCCCAACCCCCCGGGCCTTACGTAAGGCGTGCAGAGGAACAAGCCAAGCATCGCCGCCCGGCCAACCACCGGCGCCAGGATCAGGTCCACCCCCACCCCATGCTCGACCAATGCCCACAAGGCGCAGAATTTCAACAGCAGCACCAGCACCAGGGTCACCACGGCAATCGGTCCGCTGCGGGGGTCCTTCATGATCTGCAGCGTGCGTTCACGGTCACCGAAACCACCGAGCCAGGCATCGGCGCTGTCGGCCAAGCCGTCCAGGTGCAGTGCGCCACTGAGCAACACCCAGAGCGTCAGCAGCAGCGCTGCATGCAGGGCCGTGGGCGCGCCGTGCAGAAGATCGCTGGCCAGCCACAGCAGCAGGCCGAACAGCAACCCTACCAGGGGGTAGCACAACAGCGAGCGGCCCACCTGGCGTGGCTCGGGCATACCGGGCAAGCGCACCGGCAGGCTGCTGAGGAACTGCAAGGCAATCCAGAACGCCAGCATGTCAGTGCGCCTCGGCCCATTGGCCGTCGTCACGCAGCACCAGGCGGACCAATGCGCCGTGGGCAACCTCCACCTGCAGCAAGTGCTCCCTGGGCATGCCACGCGCCCGGGCCAGCAAAAGGCGCATCACGCCGCCGTGGGTGACCAGCAGCACACGCTTGCCGGCATGCTGCTGGCCCAGGCGCTCGACGCCAGCCAGAACGCGCTCGGCAAACGCCTCGACCGGCTCACCGTTGGGCGGCGTACACGCGTAAGGATCCGCCCAGAAACGCCCCAGGGCGTCGGCCTGGTCTTCCATGATCTGCGCCGCGCTGCGCCCTTCCCAATCACCGAAATGCAGCTCCTGCAGACCCGCCTCGCGCTGTACCGGCAGGTGTAGCCGTGCCCCCAACTCGTCGGCAAACCGTGCACAACGCTGCAAGGGCGAGCTGACCAGCACTTGCCATGGGCCAGCCTCGGCGACGGCGTCACGCATCTGCGCCCAGCCCTTTTCGGTCAGGGCATCGTCAAGGCTGCCACGCAGGCCACCTTGCTCCGTTTCGCCGTGGCGCAGCAGGTCGAGGATCATGCCGGGCGGTCCGCCACGGCGGCCTCGGCAAACGTCGCCATCTGCCCGTGCAGTGCGCAGGCCAGGCGCAACAAAGGCACCGCCAGGGCGGCACCGCTGCCCTCACCCAGGCGCAGGCCCAGCGCCAGCAGCGGTTCGGCCTGCAGTGCTTCGAGCAGGGCCTTGTGCCCTGGCTCCGCGCCTTGGTGGGCAAACAGCAGCCATGCCCGGCACTGCGGGTTGAGGCGCACCGCCACCAATGCGGCGACACTGCAGATGAAGCCGTCCACCAGCACCGCGATACCCTCTTGCGCGCAGGCGATGTAGGCGCCGGCCAAGGCGGCGATCTCGAAACCGCCAACGCATGCCAGCGCCTGCAGCGGGTCGTCAGCGCGCAGACCATGCAGGATCAGCGCACGCTCGATGACTTCGGCCTTGTGCCGCACACCGGCGGTGTCCAAGCCAGTGCCTGGGCCGCTCAGCTCACGGGCCGGGCAACCCAGCAGGTTGCTGGCCAGGGCGGCGGCGGCGGTGGTGTTGCCGATGCCCATTTCGCCGCCGATGAACAACTGCGCACCCTGTTCGGCCGCCCGCAGGGCGCTGTCACGGCCCGCCTCAAGCGCGGCCTGCAACTGGCGCTCGGTCATCGCGGGCTGGCGGGCGAAGTTGGCGGTGCCGGCGCCCAGGCGCAAATGCCTCACGCCGGGCAGCTCCAGCGTAGGGTCGATGGTACCGAGGTCGACCACGTCCAGGCTGGCGTGCAGCTGGCGGGCCAGCACGCTGATCGCCGCGCCACCGCCGACGAAGTTGCGCAGCATCTGCCCGGTCACCGCTTGCGGGTAGGCTGAAATGCCTTCCTCGACCACGCCGTGGTCACCGGCGAAAATGGTGATGGCCAGCTGGTCCAGTGCGGGCCGCTCACGGCCTTGCAGGCCCGCCAGGTGCACAGCCAGGCCTTCCAGCTGGCCGAGCGAACCGGCAGGTTTGGTCAGCTGCTGCTGACGGGCGCGGGCCTGGTCCATGGCGGCGTTGTCGAGGGGTTGGCAGGCGTCACGCCACCAGGCTTGAGTCATAGTGCAGGTCCTTTGAGCATAAGGGGCAGGCCAGCCACGGTCAGTACCACGCGCTGACAGCGCTCGGCAACGGCCTGGTGCAACCAGCCGGCCTGGTCGACATAGCGCCGGGTCAGTTCGCCCATGGGCACCACACCCAGGCCGGTTTCGTTGCTGACCAGAATGAGGGTACCCGGCAACTGCTCAAGGCAGTCGAGCAGCGCATCACGCTCCTCGGCCAGGCGCTGGTCGTCGTCGAGCATCAGCAGGTTGGTCAGCCACAGGGTCAGGCAATCCACCAGCAGGCAACGCCCTGCGGCTGCTTCGCGGCGCAGCACGGCAGCCAGCGCCAGGGGCTCTTCAATCAGCCCCCAGTCGGCAGGCCGGCGCTGGCGATGCAGGCGCACGCGTTCGTTCATTTCGCCGTCCTGCGGCTCGCTGGTGGCGATGTAGGTCACCGGCAGGCCGCTGTCGCTGGCCAACTGTTCGGCCAGGCGGCTCTTGCCGGAGCGCGCGCCACCAAGGATCAGGTTGCGCATTTCAGGCGACTCCACACAGTGTGCGCAGGTGCGCGGTGTCCAGGTGCTTTTCCACCAGGTCCGCCAGGCGCTCGATATCACGTTCGCGCAGGGCCTGGTAGTCGATGGTCTGTGCGTCCGCCAGCCCGGCCCAGCGCAACAGCGCGGCGCACGACTCGCTGCCTTCGAACAGGCCATGCAGGTACGTGGCGAGGACCTGCCCGTCGGCACTGATGGCACCGTCGCAGCGCCCCTCATCAAGCTGCACGGCAGGCTGTTCCAAGGCCGCGCCTTGGGTAACGCCGGCATGGATTTCGTAGCCGGACACCGGCGCCTGTTCCAGGTTCAAGGTACCGGTGACGTTGCGCAGTTGCTTGTCGGCCTCCAGCACCGTGGCGTATTCGAGCAGCCCCAGCCCTGGGCTGGAGCCCGCCGGCCCTTCCAGCCCCAGCGGGTCGTGCACCTGCGTCCCGAGCATCTGCAAACCGCCGCAGATACCAATCAGCTTGCCGCCGTAGCGCAAGTGGCGGGCAATGGCGGTATCCCAGCCGCGCTCGCGCAGTTGCGCCAGGTCGCCACGCACGCTTTTCGAGCCGGGCAGGATGATCAGGTCCGCAGGCGGTATCGGTTGGCCTGGCCCGATGAATTGCAGGTCGACCTGTGGGTGCAGGCGCAGCGGGTCGAAGTCGGTGTGGTTGCTGATGCGCGGCAACACCGGCACGATCACCTTCAATACACGCTCATGCTTGGCTGCCTGGCGTACATCTATGCCGTCCTCGGCCTCCAAGTGCAGGTCGGTGACATACGGCAACACGCCCAGCACCGGCTTGCCGGTGCGCGCTTCCAGCCAGTCCAGGCCCGGCTGAAGCAGGGCGATATCACCGCGAAAGCGGTTGATGACAAAGCCCTTGACCCGTGCCTGCTCACTCGGCGACAGCAATTCTAGAGTGCCAACAAGGTGCGCGAAGACCCCGCCCCGATTGATATCGGCCACCAGAATCACTGGGCAGTCCACCGCTTCGGCAAAGCCCATGTTGGCGATGTCGCCGGCACGCAGGTTGATCTCCGCAGGCGAGCCTGCACCTTCGACCATGACCACCGGGTACGCAGCGCTCAGGCGCTGGTGCGAGGCCAGCACGGCCTGCATGGCGGTGGCCTTGTAGTCGTGATAGGCCACTGCATTCATGCTGGTGACCGCGCGCCCGTGGATGATCACCTGGGCGCCGGTGTCGCTGTTGGGCTTGAGCAGCACCGGGTTCATGTCAGTGTGCGGCGCCAGCCGGCAAGCCTGGGCCTGCACGGCCTGGGCCCGGCCAATTTCGCCACCGTCGGCGGTCACCGCGCTGTTGAGCGCCATGTTCTGCGGCTTGAACGGCACCACGCCGACGCCCTGGCGCAGCAGCCAGCGGCACAACGCGGTCACCAGCGTGCTCTTGCCGGCATCGGAGGTGGTGCCTTGCACCATGAGCGTGGTCATGCCGTTTCCTTTTGATAGTCGGCCAGGGCCCGGGCCAGGCGTTGTTCGTCCGCAGCGCAGGCAGGCAAGCCCAGGCGCACGGCGGCCGGCAGCGCGAACAGGCGAACCAGGATGCCGTGCCGGGCGAGAAAGTCATGCAGGTGCGCGGCACGTTCGCTGCGCACGTACTGGAACAGGTCGCAGCCACCGCTCGGGGCCAGGCCGGTGCTGCGCAACAAGGCCGCGAGCCGCTGGCTGCTGGCGGCGCAGCGGTCGATCTGCAACAGGTGGGCGGTGTGGTCGGCAAAACAGGCCTGAGCCAGCACCCGCGTCGGGCCACTGACAGTCCAAGGGCCAAGCAGCTCTGCCAGGCGCTGCAGCAGGCTTGCTTGAGCCGCCACGAAGCCCAGCCGGACACCGGCCAGGCCAAAGAACTTGCCAAACGAACGCAGCACGATCAGGCCTGGCCGCTCGGCGCAGTCGACCACGCTATGAGCGGGGGTGTTGTCCATGAACGCTTCGTCGACCACAAGCCAGCCTCCGCGGGCTGCCAGGCGGCCATGCCAGTCGAGCAGGCGCTCGCGGCTGACCTGGCGGCCGGTCGGGTTGTTGGGGTTGACCAGCACCAGCACATCGAGGCTGTCGAGCGCGCCCTCGACCTCGGCTTCATCCAGCTCCAGCAACTGATGCCCTGCCCGCTGCCAGGCGTGCGGATGCTCGGCGTAGCAAGGGGTCAGCACGCCAACCCGGCCAGCCGGGCGCAACAACGGCAAGGCCTGGATCGCGGCCTGCGAGCCGGCTACCGGCAGTAGCTGGCGAGTGCCGTAATACTGCCGCGCGGCCTCTTCCAGGCCGTCTTCGGTTTCCGGCAGGCGCGCCCAGGCGTCGAGGGGAATCGGCGGGATCGGGTAAGACCAAGGGGCGATGCCGCTGGACAGGTCGAGCCAATGTTCACGCGCGATGCCGTATTGATGCACCGCACGCAGCAGACGACCACCGTGTTCAAGCATTCCAGTAAGCCCCCAGGCAAATCACCAGTACCCACAGCCACACACCCCGCTGCACCAGGCTCCAGCCGCGCTCGATGGCGTCGGCATCGGCCATCGGCCCTTCGCCCAGGCGCGGCCGCTCGTGCAGCTCACCGTGGTACACCGCCGGGCCGCCAAGTTCGACCGCCAGCGCGCCGGCACCGGCTGCCATCACCGGGCCTGCGTTGGGGCTGTCCCACAGTGGCCCCTGGTTGCGCCAGCAGGCCAGGGCCAGGCGAGTCTTGCCGAGCAGCGCGTAGGTCAGCGCCACCAGCCTTGCGGGAATATAGTTGAGCACATCGTCGATACGCGCCGCGCACCAGCCAAACCGCTCGAAACGCTCGTTGCGATAGCCCCACATGGCATCCAGGGTATTGCTCAGCCGGTACAACACCACACCGGGCGCGCCAGCCAGCACAAACCAGAACAGCGCGGCAAAAACGGCATCGCTGCCGTTCTCCAGCACCGACTCGGTGGCTGCCCGGGCCACGGCGGGCTCGTCCAGCTCGCGGGTTTCGCGGCTGACCAGGTAGCCGACCCGCCGCCGTGCCTCTTCCAGGTCGCCTTGGCGCAACGCGTTGGCCACCGGCAACACATGCTCGCCAAGGCTGCGCAGCCCCAGGGCGCAATACAGCGCCAGCACGTCCACCAGCCAGCCGATGTACGGCAGCCAGGACAGGATCAATGCGACCAGGGTCAGCGGCACCACGGCAATGAACCAGGCGCTCACCCCGTGGCTGCGCCAACCGCGCCCGCCAGCGTTCAGGCGGCGCTCCAGGTTGGCGGCCATGTTGCCGAACGCCACCAGTGGATGGCGCCGTTGCGGCTCGCCCAGCAAGGCATCCAGGGCCACCCCGGCCACGGTCAGCAAGGCAACGCTCATGGCCGCTCTCCCCATTGGTTGTGATACAGCATGTCACTCAAGGGGCGTTGTTCGGCCCAGTTTTCCTGCACCAGCATTGGCGCCGGATAGAATTCGGTCACAGGCCCCAGGCACAGCACGGCCACCGGCTTGGCGCCGGCAGGCATGCCCAGCAGCTCGGCCAGGGCCAGCGGGTCGAACAACGACACCCAGCCCATCCCCAGGCCTTCGGCTCGCGCCGCCAGCCACAGGTTCTGGATGGCGCAGGCCAGCGAGGCGAGGTCCATTTCCGGCAAGGTGCGACGGCCGAAGATGTGCGGCTCGCGCTGGTCCATCAAGGCGGCCACCAGCAGCTCAGCACAATCGTTGATGCCTTCGACCTTGAGGGCCATGAACGCATCGGACCGTTCACCCAGGGCATCGGCGGTGCGTACCCGCTCCTCCTCGACCAGCGCCTGGATGCGCTCGCGCAGGCCACGCTGGGTGATACGGATGAACCGCCAGGGCTGCATCAGCCCGACGCTGGGGGCCTGATGCGCCGCGGCCAACAGGCGACCAAGCAGCGCCGGGGCCACCTCGCCACCGGCAAAATGACGCATGTCGCGGCGCTCGCCGATGGCCCGGTACACGGCGGCGCGCTCGGCGTCGCTGAAAGCGTGTTGACTCATGGTCGCAGCAGCGCCGCCGCCGCGTCAGGGTTGGAGGGGAAGTAGAAGTGCACGTAGGATGCCGTCAGACGTCCCAGGCGATACACCGCCTCGTTGCCACGCCCGCCGTTGGGGCTCAGGCCACGGGCGATCGGTGTCAGCTCGGTGCTGGTCAGGGAGTGGTGGTAGGTATGCCCACGCAGGGTACCTTCCGGCAGCTCCACGGCCTGCAAGGCCAGGGCTGCAAGGCGTTTCTGCATGGTCGCCTCGCCCGCCAGCAAACCGAGCAGTTCGGCACGCTCCCCCGCCACATCGGTCAGTGCGTCGAGCAGGTAGAGCATGCCGCCGCATTCGGCCAACAAGGGCTTGCCCTGCCCGTGATGGTCACGGATCGCCGCGCACATGGCGGTATTGGCCGCCAACGCGTGGTGGTGCAGTTCGGGGTAGCCGCCCGGCAGGTAAAGGCTGTCCACGGTTGGCAGTTCACGGTCATGCAGTGGCGAGAAAAACACCAGTTTCGCGCCCAGGTTGCGCAGCAGGTCGAGGTTGGCACCATAGGTGAACGCAAACGCCTCGTCCCGGGCCACGCCAATGCGCACACCGGCCAATGACACGGCGGCCGGCTGTGGCTCGGGCTCGGCAAACGCCACCGGCGGGGGTAAAGCAGCATCGCAACTGGCACCCAGCGCCTCGGCCGCAGCATCCAGGCGGGCATCCAGGTCGTTCAGTTCGCTGGCCTGGACCAACCCCAAGTGACGGCTGGGCAGTTCGATACCGCGTTCACGCGACAGGCCGCCATACCAGCGCAACCCCTCGGTCAGGCTGCCTTCGAGCAGCTGCGCATGGCGCAGGCTGCCGACCCGGTTGGCCAGCACACCGGCAAACGGCAGGTCGGTCTGGTAACGCGCCAGCCCCAGGGCCAGGGCGCCAAAGGTCTGGGCCATGGCCGTGCCGTCGATTACCGCCAGCACCGGCACGCCGAAGTGGCGCGCCAGGTCCGCGCTCGACGGCGTACCGTCGAACAGCCCCATGACCCCTTCGATCAGGATCAGGTCGGCCTCCCCGGCTGCGTCCCACAGCAGGCGGCGGCTTTCCTGGGCGCCGATCATCCACAGGTCGAGCTGGTAGACCGGCGCGCCGCTGGCACGTTCGAGGATCATCGGGTCGAGAAAGTCGGGCCCGCATTTGAACACCCGAACCTTGCGCCCAAGGTTGCGGTGCAGGCGGGCCAAGGCGGCGGTGACGGTGGTCTTGCCCTGGCCGGAAGCCGGCGCTGCAATCAATACCGCCGGGCAGTGTCGCATCTGAGTCACAGTTCGACGCCTTTCTGCGCACGGATACCCGCCTGGAAGGCGTGCTTGAGCATGCCCATCTCGGTGACGGTGTCGGCCAGCTCGATCATTTCAGGCTTGGCCGCGCGACCGGTGACGATCACGTGCTGCATCGGCGGGCGGGCCTGGATGTCGGACAGCACCTGGTCGAGGTCGAGGTAACCATGCTTGAGGGCGATATTGAGTTCATCGAGCACCACGAACTGCACGGTCGGGTCCTGCAGCAGCTGGCGCGACACCGCCCAAGCGGCCTCAGCGGCGGCGATGTCACGCTGGCGGTCCTGGGTCTCCCAGGTAAAGCCTTCGCCCATCACATGATAACGCACCTGCTCGGGAAAACGCCGGAAGAACAGCTCTTCGCCAGTGCTGTTGCGGCCTTTGATGAACTGCACCACGCCGCACTGCATGCCATGGCCCAGGGCACGGGCGAGCATGCCGAAAGCTGAGCTGCTCTTGCCCTTGCCATTGCCCGTCAGCACCAGCAGCAGGCCGCATTCGTTGGGGGAATTGGCGATACGCTCGTCGATGATCGCCTTTTTGCGCTGCATGCGCGCCAAGTGGCGTTCGTCGCGTTCGGTGGGTTCGCTCATCAGGGGTCTCCGCAGGCTGACGCCACGCGAAAGGCGGCGACAGGTCGATAGGCAGGCAGACACAGAGCGCGCAGGAGCAGTGGCCGTAGGCCACGGTGCACCGCGCATCACCCTCCGTGATGCCGTTGGCTGTATCAGGCCGGTCTCCGGGCTTGCGAGCGGGCCTTGGCCCGGGCCTGCGCGCCTTCCCGGATGCTGGCATCCAGTGGCTGTGCGCGACCTTTGACTCACCTACCGTTGCGGGGGCAGCGCCGGAATCGCGCCTTTGCTGGCGCCCACCGGCTTCCCAGTTTCACCCTGCTCAGACGAGGCTGGCAGGGCACCTGAAACACGCCGCGAAGGTTAGAGGGTTGGGGCGGGAGCGTCAATCGAACGGGGCGCAGGAACGAAGATAACCACTGAGCATGGCCTTGCGCAGCCGGGTGTTATTCGCCCCGGGCTGAACCAGTCATGTTGCGCCGTGCTATGAATAATGAAAGATCATCTCCTGAGGGCATTGAACATGCGCCACATCGGCTACGTCTTACCCTGGGCGATCAGTGCCTGCCTGGTGGGCTGCGGCGACACAGCACTGTTGAACGTCAGCGAAGGCAGTGGCCCCTCGCCGCAGTTGCCAGAACCCCATGCAACGCTGATTCCGACCATCAACATCGCCCCTGCCATCGGCTGGCCGGACGGCGGCAAGCCCAAGGCTGCAACGGGCACGCAGGTAGCGGCCTTCGCCGACAAACTCGACCACCCTCGCTGGCTCTATGTACTGCCCAACGGTGACGTGCTGGTAGCCGAAACCAACGCGCCGCCAAAACCCGAGGACGGCAAAGGCCTGCGTGGCTGGGCCATGGGCAAGGCGATGAAACGTGCCGGCGCCGCTGTACCCAGCGCCAACCGCATCACCCTGCTGCGCGATGCCGATCATGATGGCGTCGCAGAAATTCGCAGTACCTTCCTGGAAGGCCTGAATTCCCCATTCGGGATGGCGTTGGTGGGCAAGGACTTCTATGTGGCCGACACCGACAAGCTGCTGCGTTTTCACTACGAGCCCGGGGCCATGCAGATACGCGACAAGGGCCAGCAGGTGGTCGAGCTACCGGGCGGGCCGCTCAACCATCACTGGACCAAGAACGTGATCGCCAGCCCAGATGGCAAGAAACTCTACGTGACGGTTGGCTCCAACAGCAATGTGGGGGAAAACGGCCTGGACAAGGAACAAGGGCGGGCGGCGATCTGGGAGGTGGACCCGGCCAGCGGCCAGCAGCGTTTGTACGCCAGCGGCCTGCGCAACCCCAATGGCCTGGCCTGGGAGCCACACAGCGGCGCACTGTGGACGGCAGTCAACGAGCGTGACGAAATCGGTAGCGACCTGGTGCCGGACTACATTACCTCGGTCAAGGACGGCGGCTTCTATGGTTGGCCCTACAGCTACTACGGCCAGCACGTAGACCAGCGGGTCCAGCCACAGGCGCCGCAAAAGGTCGCCCAGGCACTGGTGCCGGACTATGCCGTCGGCCCGCACACGGCTTCACTGGGGCTGACGTTCGCCAAGCCAGGTGTGCTGCCAGCGCCTTTCGGGCAAGGCGCATTCGTGGGCCAGCACGGGTCATGGAATCGCAAGCCACACAGTGGCTACAAGGTGATTTTCGTGCCGTTCGACAGTGCCGGCAAGCCTGTCGGCAAGCCCGTCGACCTGCTCACCGGGTTTCTGGATGGCAATGGCAAGGCCATGGGCCGGCCGGTGGGCGTGATCAACGATCAGCGCGGTGGGGTGCTGGTGGCGGATGACGTGGGCAATATGATCTGGCGGGTGAGCGCTGCGCGGTAACGGTGAGTCAAGGCGGCCTTGCCGGGCCGCCTTCAGGCGATCAGGGGTTTTGCGCCAGATGCCCCTGGGGAATCACCCGCTTGGCCTGCAGGTAAGCCTTGGCCCAGTAACTGTTGGACAGGTAGTCCAGACGCACCGTGCCACCGGTGGACGGTGCGTGCACGAAACGCCCCTCCCCCACGTAGATGCCGGCATGGCTGACCTGCGACCCGCCGCTGGTGGCAAAGAACACCAGGTCACCTGACTGCAGCGCCTTCGCATCCACGGTCGGCGCACGCATGACGATCATCTCCCGCGTCGAGCGCGGCAAGCTGATGCCAGCGGCATCCCGATAGACATACTTGATCAGGCCACTGCAATCGAACCCGGAGTCAGGCGTATTGCCACCCCATCGGTAAGGCGTGCCCACCAGCCCGATCGCGCGGATCAACACGTCGTCGGCAATCGGCGAAGCATCAGGCAGTTGGCTGTAGGAGACCTGCGGCTTGACCACAGGGGCCGGCGCAGGCGCGCGGCTGGAGCAGGCAGCAAGCAATGCCACCAGGGAGAGGAATGCGAAGCGCGCCATCATTACCATGGCCAGAACATCCTGTCTGAGACCGCTGGACCGCAGCCGAAAAGTGTTGAGAATTTAGATTAGACGCTTTCTGTAAATGCGCACGGCGGCGAGCTTTTTTAAAGCATCGCCGCCGTGGCACGGTACATCATCTGGGTATCAGTTGCGCGCGATGTTGGTCGGCGCCATCGCCAAGGCTCGCTTGGCTTCGATGAAGGTCTTGCTCCAGTAGCGATCACCGAGGCTGTCGATGCGCACACCACCGCTGCGGCGGCTGCTGGAGTGGATGAACTGGTTGTCACCCAAGTAGATGCCGGCATGGCTGACCCGGCCGCGGCCATTGGTGCTGAAGAACAGCAGGTCGCCTGGCTTGAGCTTGTTACGGGCCACTTTCGGGGCATCGACGTTGATCATTTCACGCGTCGAACGCGGCAAGGTCATGCCGGCTTCTTCGCGGAACAGGTAACCGATGAAGCCGCTGCAATCGAAGCCTGACTTCTCCGAGGTACCACCGAAGCGGTAGCGGGTGCCGATCAACGCCATGCCGCGCTCGAGAATGCTGTCAGCCAGAACCGGCAGCTGATAAGGCTTGCTGTTGCTGGAGAAGGCCGCCAGATCATCTTCGGTGGCCAGCTCTTCCGGTTCGCCGAATACGGACGAAGGCGAGGCTTTGGCCTTGAACGCCGATTGGGCGTCGATCGGGGTGTGATCCTGGGGCTGGGATACCGGGCCTTGGGCCGCGCAGCCGAAAAGCAGGGTCACGAGTGCGAGGGGCACGAGGGGTGCGAAGCGCTTTAGCATGGGCACGACCGTGTCTGTAATCCTTTAGAAGGGGGAAACTATGCCCTCTATCATGGCCATTTGCAAATTTTATCGAAAAAGATGTGACTTTTTCGTTTTTCCGCTCTAGCCCAGGATTTTCAGGGGCTTACCAGCCCAGGGTTTCTTTCAGGAAAGGGATGGTCAGCTTGCGCTGCGCCTGCAGCGATGCCTGGTCGAGGCGTTCGAGCAGATCGAACAGTGCGCTCATGCTGCGGGTACCGCGGGTAAGGATGAAATGCCCGACCTCATCGGTGAGGTGCAGGCCACGGCGCGAGGCACGCAACTGCAAGGCACGCAGCTTGTCTTCATCGGACATGCCACGCATCTGGAAGATCAGTGCCAGGGTCAGCCGCGACTTGAGGTCGGCGAGCTTGATGGGCAGCTCGCGCGGCGAGCTGGAGGCCGCCAGCAGCAAACGACGGCCACTGTCACGCAGGCGATTGAACAGGTGGAACATGGCCTCTTCCCAGTCGGCCTTGCCAGCAATTACATGCAGGTCGTCAATGCACACCAGCTCGTACTGTTCGAGGTGATCGAGCAATTCGACACCCCGCTCGAGCAGTTGCGCCAACGGCAAGTAAACGGCGGGTTCGCCCAACTGCTGGAAGCGGTGGGTGGCGGCCTGCAACAGGTGGGTGCGGCCGACACCCTGCTTGCCCCACAGGTAGATGAGGCTCTCGGTCCAGCCGGCGTCGGCTTCGCATAGGCGCTCGACGTAGCCCAATGCCGCAGCATTGGCGCCCGGATAGTAGTTGATGAAGGTGGCGTCATCGCGCAGGCGCACACCCAGGGGCAACTGGATCGGTGGTTTCATGCTCGCGGGCGGTCGCTGGGACCACAGGGGGCCTTTGGTGGACAGTGTGCAAAGTCTATACCCGCAACGCGGACGGCACAATCAGGGAGCAGAAGAGCACAAGCAAAATCAAAGGCTTGCGACCTGCCCTGCTCGGTCTGACTGGGTAATTTACAACTGCGGATCGACATCGGCGTCATACATGTCCGACTCTTTGTACAGATCATGCACATGACGTAGCAGCACCATGATCACTGCCGCCACCGGCAGCGCCAGCAGCACACCGGTGAAGCCGAACAACTCGCCACCGGCAAGAATGGCGAAGATCACTGCCACCGGGTGCAAGCCGATACGGTCGCCCACCAGCAACGGCGTCAGCACCATGCCTTCCAGCGCCTGGCCGACCATGAACACCGCAACGATGCCCAGCATCGGATACAGGTCGCCACCGAACTGGAACAGGCCGGCGACCAACGCCGCACCAATACCGATGATGAAGCCCATGTACGGCACGATGGCTGCCAACCCCGCCAGCATGCCGATCAACAGGCCGAGTTCGAGCCCCACCAGCATCAGCCCTGCCGAGTAGATGACGCCCAGCGCGAGCATCACCATCAATTGGCCGCGGACGAACGCGCCCAGGACTTCATGGCACTCTTGCGCCAACCCCACTATTTGCGACTCGCGCTGGCGCGGCAGCAGGCTGCGCAACTTGGCCATCATCAGGTCCCAGTCACGCAGCAGGTAGAACCCCACCACCGGGATCAGCACCAGGTTGGCCAGCCAGGCCATCAAGGCCAGGCTCGAAGCCGTCGCCTGGGACAGCACGATGCCGACGATGTCGGTGGTCTGGCCCATGTGCTCGCCAATGGCTGCCTTGATCTTGTCGAACTTCCAGAAGCCATCGGCCAGGCCAAGGCGGTGTTGCACCCAAGGCAACGCCTGATGCTGCAACCAGTCGAGCATCTGCGGCGCCAGCTCGTACAGGCGCAGCAGCTGCTTGGCCAGCATCGGCACCAGCACCAGCAGCAGGGCCATGAACAGCAGGGTGAAGAGACTGAACACCACCACCACGCCCCAGGTGCGTGACAGCCCCAGGCGCTCCAGGCGGTCAACCAGAGGGTCTGCCAGATAAGCCAGCAGAATACCGATCAGAAAGGGGGCAAGAATGTTGTGCAAGCTATATAGCAGCACGGCGAACAGCAGTGCCGCACCCAGCCAGATCCAGCGGCGCATATCGGTCACGGTCGGTACTCCTTACCAGCGAAAACGCAGGCCGTCGAACGGCTTGGGCACTGCGGGCTGCTCTGCGGCAGCGCCAGGTGCAGGCGCGGGGACCACGGGTGCAGCGGGGACCTGCTCGGCCGGCACTTCCTGCAGCTTGGCCAGCCCCAGTTGGGCACGCAATTGTTCGCGGTTGGCGGTGACACCGTAGGTCAGCGTGCTGCCTTCGGCCATCTTCAGTCGCGCGCCGTACGGTTCGAGCACCCGGCTCAATTCGGCGTAGCGCTGCAGGTTCATCCCCTGCACCTGGAGCTGCAGCTGGCTGCTGGCACCAGGGCGGGTCACATAGCGCGGCGCCAGGCGGCTGCTCACCGCCAGCATCACCGCGTCGGCCAAGGCCGCCTGGTCGGCGCCCTCGGCATTACCCTGCTCGCGCTGGTCACCCACCCACAACTGCCATCTGCCTTGCCATTTGCCATCCGCTTCATGGGCGTGGACCGCCAGCAGTGCATCGGCCGCGTAGCGCTCGGACGCTTCGCGCAGCGGCGCTGGGTCACTGGCCTCGATTTGCTTGGCGTTGGCCACCAGTTGCTCCTGCAGGTCGGCCAGCGGCAAGCGCAATGGCAAGCCTCGGTGCTGTGCCGCACGGCGCAGTGGCTGGGCAGTGGCCTGGCCGTCGCCGACCAGGTTGCTACCTTCGACGCTGTCGTTAAGCCACCAGCCGATGATCGACGGCCGGTTGCTGCCCCACAGGGCCAGGCCGGCCTTGCGCAAGGCACGTTCGGTACTGCCGGGGTCGAACTCGACCAGCACCGATTCGGGCGGGCCGGCTTCGGTACCGACCTGGTTGATGATTTGCTGCGGGTCCTTGCGCAACTCCGCCAAAGCCGGGTTTTGCGCCGCTTTCGGGTCGCCGGTCAGGCGCAGAATCAAGGTATCGAGGGCCTTGCCGGTTGCCTGGGTACGGGCTTCGGCGCCCTGCCCTGCAAGCGGCTCACGCACTTGGTAGAGCCCGGAGACGGTTTCGGCCTGGGCGGCGACAGCCACCAGGGCAAGGCATCCCGCTGCCAGATTTTTGAGAAGATGCATGAAGGATTCCTGTCCAGAAACTAGGTGAAACGGGCCGTTAACGTGCAGACTGTGACCGCGGTGGAATGACAAATGCTCCTGCGCGCGGGGCCTTTCGCATGATCGTCCTGTCTATACCTTATACAGCGCTTCGCGCGGCAACCAGTCGCAGACAGTGAAAGGATGGTTTTCTTTGGGGTTTGTCTTGAGTCAGGCGGTGGGGCTGACATCGAGCGCCGCCCGCGCGGCGCATCGCGAGCAAGCTCGCTCCCACATTTGTTTCGGGCCAGTGAGGCCTGTACCATTTGCGCGCGACCGCCTTGTTTGTACGACGCGATATTGATGGTAGCGCCAAAGGGGCGCGCGCCAATGGCTGCGCTCGATCTCATAGGCGACACAACTTTCAAACCATCCGCTTCACGCCTCAATTCGCCCACCTCCCCAAAAAACCCAAGCAAGCCCCCTCCCCCCATCACCTTTTTAACGCTTTCGACCCCTGCCCGTCGGCCTGAGGATGGCCGCTGCACGGCAACCCTGATAAAATCGCGCGCCTTCGCAGACCTCTGACGTTTCAGGCAGCCGCCGCTTACACAGCCGGCCTTGGCCGTCATGGTCGTTTTTAAGAATCCCTCCCTCCTAAAGGCCTGGATCAATGAGCAAGCAACCCTCCCTGAGCTACAAGGACGCCGGTGTAGACATCGACGCCGGCGAAGCACTGGTCGAACGCATCAAGGGCGTGGCAAAACGCACCGCACGCCCTGAAGTCATGGGTGGCCTGGGCGGCTTCGGCGCCCTCTGCGAGATCCCGGCCGGCTACAAGCAGCCGGTTCTGGTCTCCGGCACCGACGGCGTCGGCACCAAGCTGCGCCTTGCCCTGAACCTGAACAAGCACGACAGCATCGGCCAGGACCTGGTCGCCATGTGCGTCAACGACCTGGTGGTATGCGGTGCCGAGCCGCTGTTCTTCCTCGACTACTACGCCACTGGCAAGCTCAACGTCGACGTCGCCGCCACCGTAGTCACCGGCATCGGTGCCGGCTGTGAACTGGCCGGTTGCTCGCTGGTCGGTGGCGAAACCGCCGAGATGCCAGGCATGTACGAAGGCGAAGACTACGACCTGGCCGGCTTCTGCGTCGGCGTCGTGGAAAAGGCCGAGATCATCGACGGCTCCAAGGTTGCCACCGGTGACGCGCTGATCGCCCTGCCGTCTTCCGGTCCGCACTCCAACGGCTACTCGCTGATCCGCAAGATCCTCGAAGTGTCCGGCACGGACATCGAAAACACCCAGCTCGACGGCCAGCCACTGACCGACCTGCTGATGGCGCCGACCCGCATCTACGTCAAACCGCTGCTGCAATTGATCAAGCAGACCGGCGCAGTCAAGGCCATGGCCCACATCACCGGTGGCGGCCTGCTGGACAACATCCCGCGCGTACTGCCAAAGAACGCCCAGGCCGTGGTCGACGTGGCCAGCTGGCAGCGCCCGGCGGTATTCGACTTCCTGCAGGCACAAGGCAACGTTGACGAGCATGAAATGCACCGCGTACTGAACTGCGGCGTTGGCATGGTCATCTGCGTGGCCCAGGACCAGGTCGAAAACGCCCTGAACGTGCTGCGTGCAGAAGGCGAACAGCCTTGGGTCATCGGCCGCATCGAGCAGGCCGCAGAAGGCGCCGCCCAGGTCGAGCTGCAGAACCTCAAGGCACACTGATGCCGAGCAAGACCTGCAATGTAGTGGTACTGCTGTCGGGTTCCGGCAGCAACCTGCAAGCCCTGATCGACAGCTGCAGCAGTGAAGACAGCCCGGTGCGCATCCGTGCGGTGGTTTCCAACCGCGCCGATGCCTACGGCCTGCAGCGCGCTGCAGCCGCTGGCATCGATACCGCCGTGCTGGACCACACCGGCTTCGACGGCCGCGAAGCTTTCGATGCGGCGCTGATGGCACGCATCGACGGCTTTGCGCCCGACCTGGTGGTGCTGGCCGGTTTCATGCGCATCCTCAGTGGCGGTTTCGTGCGCCACTATCAGGGCCGCCTGCTCAATATCCACCCGTCGCTGCTGCCCAAGTACAAGGGCTTGCATACCCATCGCCGGGCTCTGGAGGCAGGCGACGCCGAGCATGGCTGCAGCGTACACTTCGTCACCGAGGAACTCGATGGCGGCCCACTGGTCGTACAGGCTGTGGTACCGGTGACGTCGGACGACACCGCTGAAAGCCTGGCCCAGCGGGTTCACCACCAGGAACACCAGATCTACCCGCTGGCGGTGCACTGGTTCGCCGAAGGACGCTTGCGTCTGGGTGAACACGGTGCGTTACTGGATGGCCAGCCTCTGGCGGCCAGCGGTCACTTGATTCGACCCTAGGAGAATATATGCGTCGCGCCCTGCTTTTGGCTCTCGCCGTGCTCGCCCTGCCCCTCCAGGCAGCTGATCTGAAGCCTTTCTCGGCCAGTTACACCGCCGACTGGAAGCAGCTGCCCATGAGCGGCACCGCCGAACGCAGCCTGGTCAAGAATGCCAATGGTACCTGGGACCTCAATTTCCGGGCTTCCATGATGATCGCCAGCCTGACCGAGCAAAGCACCCTGCGCCTGGAAAACGACACCCTGCTGCCGCAGAAGTATCACTTCGAACGTGGCGGCCTGGGCAAGGCGAAGAAGGTCGACCTGAACTTCGACTGGAACAGCAAGAAAGTCACCGGTAGCGACCGCGGCGATGCCGTCAGCCTGCCGCTCAACCGCGGCGTGCTCGACAAGTCGTCCTACCAGCTGGCGCTGCAGCATGACGTGGCCGCCGGCAAGAAGAGCATGACCTACCAGGTGGTCGACGGTGACGAGATCGACACCTACGACTTCCGCGTACTGGGCACCGAGAAGGTCACCACCAAGACCGGCCAGGTCGATGCGGTCAAGGTCGAGCGCGTGCGCGACCCGAGCCAAAGCAAGCGCATCACCGAGCTGTGGTTCGCCAAGAACTGGGACTACCTGCTGGTGCAACTGCGCCAGGTCGAAACCGATGGCAAGGAGTATGTGATCGTGCTGCAGGATGGCACGGTCGATGGCAAGGCGGTGAAGGGTAACTGATCAACCGCAGCCTGAAGCACCTGCAGCCCCGCCTTGTGCGGGGCTTCTTTTTGCCTGGCCGCCCTTACATGAAACTTGTTTCATGCCCGTTTTATTTACTTAGGCTGCTAACAAACTCTATAAAGAAGACCTGCGACACAGTGCCGCAGCCAACTGAAAAGTGGAGTTTACCGATGACAGTCCAAGTAACCGAACGCGACGAATCGAAAATGTCCCACGAAGGCCTGGCCGCTGGCGTGCGGATCTGGGATGTGCACCAGCAGGGCCAACTGGTCGGAATGTTTCACAACGAACATGAAGCCCACCAGTATCGGGTAGAGCTCGAAGACCTGGAAAACCTGCGCGCCACGCAATGACACCGCCTTCAAAAGAAAACCCCGCCTAGGCGGGGTTTTTCATGCTTACCACATCAGGTCGTCAGGGATCTTGTAAGCCGCATAAGGGTCATCCTCGTTGGCCTCTTCGACGTGGGTGTTGAGCAGCAGCACGCGATGCGGGTCGCGCTCCTGGATCTTCACCGCCGCCTCACGCGGAATCACCTCGTAGCCGCCAGCGAAAGAGACCACCGCCAGCGAGCCATTGCTCAGCTTGCTGCGCATCAGGGCATTGACGGCAATGCGCTTGACCTTCTTGTCGTCGACGAAGTTGTAGTAGTCCTCGCTGTTGAGCTTGGGCAGGCGAGTCGCTTCGATCAACTGCTTGACCTGCGCGGCACGGGCCTTTTGCTCGGCCTTTTCCTGCTGCTGGCGGTTAAGCTCCTGGTCACGCTTGGCCTTGTCAGCCATGGCTTCCTTGGCGAGGCGCTGCTGGGTGTCATCCACCTCGACCTGGCCTTTGTGCTCCAGGCGCTTTTGTTTCTTTTCGGCTTTGTTGGTCTGCGAGACCTGTTTCTGGTTGACCAGACCGGCTTTGAGCAATTGGTCGCGAAGGGAAAGGCTCATGAATTCACTCACTTATGCAACAGCTCAGCCGCAGCTGGGCAGGTTCTTTTCCTGACGTTTGGCTTCACCCCAAAGGGCATCCAGCGCGTCAAGGCTACAATCTTCGATGGGCCGACCGCTGTCGCGCAATGCCTGTTCGATAAAGCGGAAACGTCGCTCGAACTTGCGGTTGGCGCGGCGCAGGGCATGCTCCGGGTCTTGCTTGAGGTGGCGGGCCAGGTTGACGGTGGCGAACAGCAGATCGCCGACCTCGTCTTGTAGGGCATCGGCATCACCGTCGGCCATGGCCTGCAGGACTTCATCCAGCTCCTCGCGGACCTTGTCCAGCACCGGCAATGCGTCAGGCCAGTCGAAACCGACCGTGGCCGCACGCTTCTGCAGTTTGGCTGCCCGCGACAGCGCCGGCAATGCCGCAGGCACATCATCGAGCAGCGACAGCTGTTCAGGCTCGCTCTTTTCGGCGCGCTCTTCGGCCTTGATCTGTTCCCAGCGCAACTTGACCTCGGCCTCGCTCAGGCTGGGCGTGCCCACCGGTGCGTACAGCTCGCCGGTGGGGAATACGTGCGGGTGGCGGCGGATCAGCTTGCGGGTGATGCTGTCGACCACCCCGTCAAAGGCGAAACGCCCCTCTTCCCGGGCCAGTTGGCTGTAGTAGACCACCTGGAACAACAGGTCGCCGAGCTCGCCCTGCAAGTGCTCGAAATCGCCGCGCTCGATGGTGTCGGCGACCTCGTAGGCTTCTTCGAGGGTGTGCGGGACGATGCTGGCGTAGTCCTGCTGCAAATCCCACGGGCAGCCATGTTGCGGGTCACGCAGGCGGGCCATGAGGTGCAGCAGGTCTTCGAGGGTGTAGGTCATTAAGCAAGGTCCTCCGGTGGTGGCTGCTCGCGGGTGAACCCGCGAAGCTGCCACCCCAGTCTCAAGGCGTACGATTACGCCGCGTCTCGATGATGTTCGGCAACTGCGAGATCCGCCCCAGCAAGCGCCCAAGCGCATCCAGGCCTGGAATCTCGATGGTCAGCGACATCAACGCCGTGTTGTCTTCCTTGTTCGAGCGGGTGTTGACCGCCAGCACGTTGATCTTCTCGTTGAGCAGTACCTGCGACACGTCACGCAGCAAGCCTGGGCGGTCGTAGGCACGGATGACGATGTCGACCGGGTAGGTCTGCACCGGGATCGGCCCCCAACTGACCTGGATCATCCGCTCTGGCTCCTTGCCTGCCAGTTGCAGCACCGAAGCGCAGTCCTGGCGGTGGATGCTCACACCCCGGCCCTGGGTGATATAGCCGACGATGGCATCGCCTGGCAGCGGCTGGCAGCAGCCGGCCATCTGCGTCAGCAGGTTGCCGACACCCTGGATCTGGATATCGCCGCGCTTGCCGGTACGCGGCCCGGTGGGCTTGCGTTGCACCAGCTCGATCTGCTCGATGCGCTCGGGCTCGAGCAATTGCTGGGCGGCGTTGACCAGGTGCGCCAGGCGCAGATCACCCGCACCCAGCGAGGCGAACATGTCTTCGGCGGTCTTGACGTTGGTCTTCTCGGCCAGGCGCTCGAAGTCCACCTGGGGCAGGCCCAGGCGGCTGAGTTCACGTTCGAGCAAGGTCTTGCCGGCCGCCACGTTCTGGTCGCGTGCCTGCAGCTTGAACCAATGGACAATCTTCGCCCGTGCCCGCGAGGTGGTGACGTAACCCAAGTTGGAGTTCAACCAGTCACGGCTGGGGTTGCCGTGTTTGCTGGTGATGATCTCGACCTGCTCGCCCGTCTGCAGGCTGTAGTTGAGCGGCACGATACGCCCGTTGATCTTGGCGCCGCGGCAGTTGTGACCGATTTCGGTGTGCACGCGGTAGGCGAAGTCCAGCGGTGTAGCGCCCTTGGGCAGGTCGATGGCATGGCCGTCGGGGGTGAACACATAGACCCGGTCAGGCTCGATGTCGACCCGCAGCTGTTCGGCCAGGCCGCCGATGTCACCCAGCTCTTCATGCCACTCGAGCACCTGGCGCAGCCAGGAAATCTTCTCTTCGTAATGATTGGAGCTGGGCTTGACGTCGGTACCCTTGTAGCGCCAGTGCGCGCACACGCCCAGTTCGGCTTCCTCGTGCATGCCATGGGTACGGATCTGCACCTCCAGCACCTTGCCCTCGGGGCCGATCACCGCCGTGTGCAACGAGCGGTAGCCGTTCTCCTTGGGGTTGGCGATGTAGTCGTCGAACTCCTTGGGGATGTGCCGCCACAGCGTATGAACGATGCCCAATGCGGTGTAGCAGTCGCGGATCTCCGGCACCAGCACGCGCACTGCGCGCACATCGTAGATCTGGCTGAATTCCAGGCCTTTGCGCTGCATCTTGCGCCAGATCGAATAGATGTGTTTTGCCCGGCCACTGATATCGGCATTCACGCCGGTGGCCAGCAGTTCGTTCTGCAACTGGTTCATCACGTCGCTGATGAAGCGCTCGCGGTCCAGCCGGCGCTCGTGCAGGAGCTTGGCGATCTGTTTGTACTGGTCGGGTTCGAGGTAACGGAAAGACAGGTCTTCCAGCTCCCACTTGATGTGACCGATACCCAGGCGGTGAGCCAGTGGTGCATAGATGTCGAACACTTCGCGCGCGACACGCAGGCGTTTATCGTCGTCGGCAGCCTTGACCGCGCGGATTGCACAGGTGCGCTCGGCCAGCTTGATCAGCGCCACGCGCACATCGTCGACCATGGCCACGAGCATCTTGCGCAGGTTCTCGACCTGCGCCTGGGAGCCCAGCACCAACGATTGGCGCGGGCTGAGACTGGCACTGATGGCCGCCATGCGCAGCACGCCGTCGATCAATTTGGACACCACCGGCCCAAAGCGCTGACTGACTTCGGCCAAGGTCACTTTGCCTTCGCGCACCGAGCGGTAGATGACGGCCGCTACCAGCGAATCCTGGTCGAGCTTGAGGTCGGCGAGAATTTCGGCGATCTCCAGGCCCGCCTGGAAGCTGGACGTACCGTCGGCCCAGGAATGCTTGGCAGGGTTACCCTTTCTCTCGACTTCGTGAGCGAACTCGCAGGCTTCTTTGAGTTCCGCGCGATTCAGGGCCGAATCGACGCTTACCACATGATCCAGCCATGCTTCGAGATTGATACTGCCGTCGGTGTTGACCGGCTGGTGCACTCTCACCTGTACCATCTTTGTTTTACCTTTCCATACAGCGCACCACGCGGGTACGCAGGCTTCCACTGTGTGGCCGCCATTCCCTGGCAACCCCACCAACGGGCCAGTCTGCTAGCCCGCCTCGAATAACGCCATGGCCTCGACATGCGCCGTCTGAGGAAACATGTCGAGAATCCCGGCCCTTTTTAACCGGTACCCCTGACCGACCAGCACCTGGGCGTCTCGCGCCAGCGTGGCCGGGTTGCACGATACGTAGACCAGCCGCTTGGCCTTGAGGCGGGCGATATCTCGCACCACCTCGAAAGCACCGTCGCGCGGTGGATCCAAGAGTACCGCAGAAAAGCCTTCGGCGGCCCATTCGGCACCTGCCAAAGGCTGCGATAAATCGGCCTGAAAAAACCGTGCGTTATGCACATTGTTGTTTCGGGCATTGGCCGCAGCCCGATCGACCATGGCCTGTACACCTTCCACCGCCACCACTTCACGGGCCTGGCGGGCCAGCGGCAGGGCAAAGTTGCCCAGGCCGCAGAACAGGTCCAGCACACGCTCGTCGGCCGTGGGTGCGAGCCAGGCCAGGGCCTGCTCGATCATCGCCGTGTTGACCTGCGCGTTGACCTGCACGAAGTCGCCGGGGCGCCAGGCCAGTTCCAACTGCCAGGGCTCAAGGGCAAAGCCCAGTTTCGCGGCCGTATCCACGGGCGCCGGCTCACCTTCACCCTGCAGCCAGAGCTGCGCCCCGGCCTCGCTGCAAAATGCCTGCAGGCGTGCCAGGTCATCTTCCGCCAGCGGCGCGACATGGCGTACCAGCACGGCTTCGGCAGTGCCGCTGAACAGCTCGACATGGCCGATTACCTGCGGTTTGCTCAACGCACGCAAGGCGGTCGGCAAGTGACGCAGAATCGACTGCAAGGGCTGTACCAGCACCGCGCATTCGTCGATGGAAATGATCTCCTGACTGGCTTCGGCACGGAAGCCGACTTCCAGCTGACGCGCCTTGATGTCCCAGCGCACGGCTACCCGCGCCCGGCGTCGGTAGCCGAATTCCGGCCCGCTCAGCGGGGCGGCCCATGCGTCGGGTTGTATGCCGGCAACCCGCTGCAGTTGCTCGGCCAGCGTGCGCTGCTTGAGCGCCAGTTGCCCTTCGTGGGGCAAATGCTGCAGGTTGCAGCCACCACAGCGCGCATAGTGCCGGCACGGCGCCTCGCGCCGTTCGGGGCTGGCCTGCAGCACGCGTTCCAGGCGCGCCTCCACCACCTTGCCGCGGGCATTGAGCACGCGGGCCTCGACGGCCTCACCGGCCAACGCGCCGCTGACGAACCAGGTACGCCCTTCATGGAAGGCGATGCCACGGCCGTCACCGGCCAGGCGCTCGATATCCAGGCGCTGTTTCTTGCCCACGGGAACCTGAGGGCTACGGTTGCCACCGGCTGGCTGGAAGCGCAGGCCGCTGTTGCTTTTCTTCTTGGACATTTAGCTCGGGTCAAACAGGCCAGTGGACAGGTATCGGTCACCACGGTCGCAGATGATTGCGACCATTACCGCGTTTTCCACCTCGCGAGACAGGCGCAGCATCGCCGCGACCGCACCGCCGGAAGACACGCCGCAGAAAATGCCCTCTTCACGGGCAAGGCGGCGGGTGATGTCTTCGGCTTCCTGCTGCGACATGTCGACCACGCGGTCCACGCGGCTGGCGTCGAAGATTTTCGGCAGGTATTGCTCCGGCCACCGACGGATGCCCGGGATAGCCGAGCCTTCCATCGGCTGCAGGCCGATGATCTGCACCGCCGGGTTCTGCTCCTTGAGGTACTGCGAGCAGCCCATGATGGTGCCGGTGGTACCCATGGAACTGACGAAATGGGTGATGTTGCCCTGGGTCTGCTGCCAGATCTCCGGGCCGGTGCTGTTGTAGTGGGCGATCGGGTTGTCGCCATTGGCGAACTGGTCGAGCACCAGGCCGCGGCCTTCGGCCTGCAGCTTCTCGGCGAGGTCACGGGCACCTTCCATGCCCTCCTCCTTGGTCACCAGGATCAACTCGGCGCCGTAGGCCGTCATGGCGGCCTTGCGTTCGGCGGTGGAGTTGTCCGGCATGATCAGGATCATCTTGTAACCCTTGATCGCTGCCGCCATCGCCAGGGCGATGCCGGTGTTGCCCGAGGTGGCCTCGATCAGCGTGTCGCCAGGTTTGATCTGGCCGCGCAGTTCGGCGCGGGTGATCATCGACAGCGCCGGGCGGTCCTTGACCGAGCCGGCGGGATTGTTGCCTTCGAGCTTGAGCAGAAGCGTGTTGCTGGTCTCTCCGGCAATGCGCTGCAGGCGAACCAGGGGCGTATTGCCGACGCAATCGGCGATGGTTGGGTACTGCAAGGTCATGGCGTATTTCACAATCCGGACGGCAGGGGCGCCTATCATACCGGCAAACCTTTCCCGGCCATATCACGCAATCTGCGATGCATATAGCTACACGCTATAAGCGGGGCGCTGCGGCCGCTTGTCGCCCTGTTCGCGGGCTGCGGGTTCATGCACGGGCAGGCGCATCCACAAGCGCAGGCCCCGCTTGCCATTCTCCGCCCACAAGGTCCCGCCCTGGCGCTGGATGGCGCTGCGGGCAATGCTCAAGCCCAAGCCGAACCCGCCGTCGCCGGGGCGCGAACCATCCAGCCGGGAAAACGGCGCGAAGATCCGTTCCAGGTCCTCCTCGGCCACGCCCCGGCCTTCATCCTCCAGCCACAGCCACCAGTGGTTGCCCTCGCGCTGCCCGCCGAGGCGTACCAGGCCGTCGGCCGGCGAGTGACGGATGGCATTGCGCAGCAGGTTTTCCAGCGCCTGGGCCAGGTAATTGAGATTGCCCTGCACCCAGCAACTGGCGGGCAGTTCACAGCGCAGCCGCGCGGGTGACCAGCCGCTTTCGTAACTGGCATCTTCGGCGAGCAGCTCCCACAGCGCCTGGACCTGGATCGGCTCCAGGTTCATCGGCGCGCGCTCGGCGTCTTGCCAGGCCAGTTGCAAGGTGCCCTCGACCAATTGCTGCATGCAGTCCACCTCACGCGCCAGCCGCTCGCGCAGGCCCTGCAGGTCGGTTTCGCCATCACAGGCCACACGCAGCCGGCTAAGCGGCGTGCGCATTTCGTGGGACAGGTCGCGCAACATCTGCTGCTGCAGGGCCACCGTGCCCTGCAGCCGGTCGGCCATCTGGTCGAACGCCCGGGCCAGTTCGCCAAGCTCGTCATGCCGGGCAATGGTGCGCGGGTCGAGGCGCGCCGACAGTTGGTCGGCGCGCCAGGCATTGGCCTGCTCACGCAACTGGTTGAGTGGCACGATCAGCATGCGGTACAGGCCCACGCACAGCAGCAGGGTGAACAGACCAGGGATGATGCCGTTGGTCACCACCCGCCACAGCACACGGTACTGGCCGGGGTTGAGGCGCTCAGGCAGCTCGATCACCAGCATGCCCTGCTCCGGCGCCCCCGGGAATGGAATGCGCAGCCAAGGTTGGTCGACACTGCGCCGGCTCATGGGCCAGTCGACGCTGCGCAGGCGCGTCAGCCTTTGCATGATATCGGGGCGCAGGGTGGCGCTGTCGAGCGGCCGCAGGTTGCTGTCGAGCACGCCGACCCAGCCGCGCTCGCGCTGGTGCATCTCGCCCACCCACTGGTCCAGCCCTGCTCGCCCGCCGCTGCGCCAGGCCCGTTCGGCCTCGGCCGCGTAGCCGCGCAGCAACTGCCGCGCCGGCTCGGAAAGGAAGGCGTTCTGGGTTTCCATGTGCCGGCCCCAGGTGTAGCTCAGGCCGATCATCAGCAGGCAGAAGCCCACCAACAGAATGGCCAGCTTCCAGAACAGTGAATGGCGGTCGAGCATGGCTTACTCCATTTCGCTGGCGCTGAGCACGTAGCCCTTGCCCCAGACGGTGCGGATCTGCCGCTCCTGGTAGCCGATGCCCTTGAGCTTGCGGCGGATCTGGCTGACGTGCATGTCGAGGCTGCGATCATGCCGCGAGTAACCACGCTGCAGAACCTGCTGATAAAGGAAGGGTTTGCTCAGCACCTCATCCAGGTTGCGGTTGAGGATCTCGAGCAGCCGGTATTCGCTCGGGGTGAGGCCGGCCAGGCGCCCTTCGAGCCGTACATCGCTGAGCACTTCGTCAAACTGCAAACCGCCTGAAACGGCTTCCTGCTGCGGCTGATGACGCCGCTCCAGGGCCACACGCCGCAGGATCGCCTCGATGCGCACCTGCAGTTCGGCCATGCTGAAGGGCTTGGGCAGGTAGTCGTCGGCGCCCCGCTGAAAACCGCTGATACGATCGGCCTCGGCGCCCAGCGCCGACATCAGAATTACCGGCGTGGCGCTGCGCAGGCGCAACTGGGCCAGTGCATCCAGGCCGTTGAGCCCGGGCAGCAGGATGTCCATGAGCACCACATCGAAGGCCTGACGGCCTGCCGTTTCAAGTCCTTCGAGACCATTGCGGCACCAGGTCACCTGGAAACCGCCCCGCTGCAGCTCTTCGTGCAGATAGGCGCCCAGTACCGGGTCATCCTCGATCGCGAGGATGTTGGAGGCGTGAATAGCTACGGGATTCATTAGCAACTGCCATGCATTCTCAATTGCGCAATTATTGAGCATCCGCTCGGCTGTAAGCAACCGCCCTGCGACCAATGCCTTGCCAAGGCCACGAAAAGACAGACAAATGAGTGCAATACCGGAACAGGCGGAGTAACTTCCCGGCTTGGTCCGTCACGCGGTTGACGGCGTCCAGGCACATGACAGGAGGCAAGTGTGCTCGATCGTTTGGGAATCAGAAGCCGGGTCCTGTTGTTGGCCCTGCTGCCTGCCGGCCTGATGGCGCTGGTACTGGGCAGTTATTTCACCTGGTTGCAGCAAAGCGATTTGCGCACCCAGCTGCTGCAACGCGGCAAGATGATCGCCGAGCAACTGGCGCCACTGGCTGCGCCCGCCATGGCCCGCCTGGCGCCCGCGCAACTGGAGCGGATTGCCGCACAGACCCTGGAGCAAGCCGATGTGCGCGCCGTTGCCTTCCTTGCCCCGGACCGCACGCGCCTGGCCCATGCCGGCCCGAGCATGCTCAACCAGCCGCCAAGCGGCGGCACCGGCACCCAGTTGCTGCAACGCACCGGCAATGATGCCACCCGCTACCTGATGCCGGTCTTCGGCCACCACCGCGACCTGGCCACCGATGCGGTGCCAGCCGAGGCCGAACGCCTGCTGGGCTGGGTCGAAATCGAACTGTCGCATGACGGCACCCTGCTGCGGGGCTACCGCAACCTGTTCACCAGCCTGTTGCTGATCCTCGCCTGCCTGGCCCTCAGCGGCCTGCTGGCCCTGCGCATGAGCCGCACCATCAACGACCCGATCAAACGCATCAAGCACACGGTCAATCAGCTCAAGGACGGCCACCTCGACGAACGCCTGCCGGCCATGGGCAGCCATGAGCTGGACGAGCTGGCCCGCGGCATCAACCGCATGGCCGAGACCCTGCACAGCGCCCATGAAGAGTTGCAGCACAGCATTGACCAGGCCACCGAGGACGTGCGCCAGAACCTGGAAACCATCGAGATCCAGAACATCGAGCTGGACATGGCCCGCAAGGAAGCCCTGGAGGCCAGCCGGATCAAGTCGGAGTTCCTGGCCAACATGAGCCACGAGATCCGCACCCCGCTCAACGGCATCCTCGGTTTCACCCACCTGCTGCAGAAAAGCGAACTGACGCCGCGCCAGCTGGATTACCTGAGCACCATCGAGAAGTCCGCCGACAACCTGCTGGGGATCATCAACGAGATCCTCGACTTCTCCAAGATCGAGGCCGGCAAGCTGGTGCTCGACAGCATTCCGTTCAACCTGCGCGACCTGGTCCAGGACACCCTCACCATCCTCGCCCCTGCCGCCCACGCCAAGCAGCTCGAACTGCTCAGCCTGATCTACCGTGACACCCCGTCTTCACTGGTCGGCGACCCACTGCGCCTCAAGCAGATCCTCACCAACCTGGTGAGCAACGCCATCAAGTTCACCCGCGAAGGCACGATCGTCGTGCGCGCCATGCTCGAGGACGAACGCGAAGACAGCGCACAGCTTCGCATCAGCGTGCAGGACACCGGTATCGGCTTGTCTCCGCAGGATGTGCGCACCCTGTTCCAGGCCTTCAGCCAGGCCGACAACTCGCTGGCTCGCCAGCCCGGTGGCACCGGCCTGGGCCTGGTGATTTCCAAGCGCCTGATCGAGCAGATGGGCGGCGAGATCGGCGTCGACAGCACGCCGGGTGAAGGCTCGCAGTTCTGGATCAGCCTCAACCTGCCCAAGGCCCACGACGATGCCGAAGACCTGCCGCTGCAACCGCTGCTGGGGCGGCGCGCGGCCATCGTCGACAGCCATGAGCTGGCGCGCCAGGCACTGGAGCATCAGCTTGAGGACTGCGGCCTGAGCGTCAGCCTGTTCGCTTCTTTCGATCAGTTGCTGCATGCCGTGCAGGCCGCCCACCAGGCTGGCCACCCGTTCGACTTCGCGGTGCTCGGCGCCAACCTGGGCAACCTCACACCAGAGCAGCTCGGGGAATATCACCTGCACCTTGAGCGCTACCAATGCCAATGCGTGGTGTTGTGCCCGACCACCGAGCAGGCGCTGTATCACCCCTACCTGCCCAATGGGCATGGCCAGTTGCTGTCCAAACCGACCTGTACGCGCAAGCTGCGTCGGCTGTTGCTGGAGCTGGTGCAGCCACGTCGCCCGCTCGGCGAGCCAAACGTCCACAGCGGCCAGCGTCAGCCGAAGATCCTCTGCGTTGATGACAATGCGGCCAACTTGCTGCTGGTGCAGACCCTGCTCGAAGACCTCGGTGCCGAGGTACTGGCGGTGGACAATGGCTACGCGGCGGTGCAGGCAGTACAGGACGAGCCGTTCGACCTGGTGCTGATGGACGTGCAGATGCCCGGCATGGATGGCCGCGCCTGTACCGAGCAGATCCGCCTGTGGGAAAACGCCCAGAACGGCAGCCCGCTGCCGATCGTCGCCCTCACCGCGCATGCCATGGCCAACGAGAAACGCGCCCTGCTGCATGCTGGCATGGATGACTACCTGACCAAGCCGATCAGCGAGCGGCAGCTGGCCCAGGTGGTGATGAAGTGGACCGGCCTGAGCCTTGGCATGCCACAGCAGGAACGCCTGGCAGAACAACTGGCCAACAGTGACGAACTGAAGGTGCTGGACCCCGAGGAGGGCTTGCGCCTGGCAGCCGGCAAGCCCGACTTGGCGGCCGACATGCTGGCCATGCTGCTGGCGTCGCTGGAATCCGATCGCGAGGCGATACGCGCTGCGCGTGAAGCGCACGATCACACCACGCTGATCGAGCAGGTACACCGCCTCAACGGCGCTTCGCGTTATTGCGGCGTGCCGCAACTACGGGCGGCATGCCAGCGCAGCGAGACCTTGCTCAAACAGGAGCATCCGCTTGCACAGCAGGCACTGGATGAGCTGGACAGCGCGATCAACCGGCTGGCCTGTCAGGCTCACCTGAATGCCTGACAGGCCAGGCGGCTAAAATACCCAGCCCCTCGTAAAGGAAGCCCGACCATGCGCGCCCTGTTGTTCAGCAGCCAGCACTACGACCAGGAGAGTTTTACCCAGGCCGCCGCCGGCACTTTATTGGACCTGCACTTCCAGCCTGCCCGCCTGACCCTGGACACCGCGCCCCTCGCCGATGGCTACGAGGTGGTCTGCGCCTTCATCAACGATGAACTCGACGCCCAGGTGCTGGCGCGCCTGGCTGCGGGCGGCACGCGCCTGATCGCCCTGCGCTCGGCGGGCTACAACCATGTCGACCTGAACGCCGCCCAACGCCTGGGTCTGGCCGTGGTGCGGGTACCGGCCTACTCGCCACACGCCGTGGCCGAGCACGCCGTGGCCCTGATCCTCGCCCTCAACCGGCGGCTGCACCGGGCCTACAACCGCACCCGCGAAGGCGACTTCACCTTGCACGGCCTGACCGGCTTCGACCTGCACGGCAAGACCGTCGGGGTGGTCGGCACCGGCCAGATCGGCGCTGCCTTCGCCCGCATCATGGCCGGCTTCGGCTGCCAGTTGCTGGCCTACGACCCCTACCCCAACCCGGAGCTGCTGGCCCTCGGCGCCCGCTACCTGGCACTGCCCGAGTTGCTGCGCGAAGCGCGCATCATCAGCCTGCATTGCCCGCTGACCGAGCACACCCGGCACCTGATCAACGCGCAGAGCCTCGCGCAGTTGCAACCCGGGGCAATGCTGATCAACACCGGCCGAGGAGCCCTGGTCGACACCCCGGCCCTGATCGACGCGCTCAAGCGCGGCCAGCTCGGCTACCTTGGCCTGGATGTGTACGAGGAAGAGGCCCAGCTGTTTTTCGAAGACCGCTCCGACCTGCCACTGCAAGACGACGTGCTGGCCCGGCTGCTGACCTTCCCCAACGTGATCGTCACCGCCCACCAGGCCTTCCTGACCCGCGAAGCCCTGGACGCCATCGCCACCACCACGCTGGACAACATCAACTGCTGGATGGCAGGCAATCCACAGAATCTGGTATTGGGTTAATGCTAGGATACGCGGCATTTCTGGAGGACCCATGGTCGAGCACGATTTCCGCTACACCCTATTCAACCCGCAACACACCCTGATCGAGTGCCGCGCCCTGGTACCCGGCCGCTATCAGGTGACCGGCAACGGCGGTTCGATGCACAAGGGCGACACTTTGCTGGTCACCCTCAAGGGCAGCAAGGACTTGTCCATGCGCCTGTCCGTGGAAAGCGTGCGACACCTGATCAACCCGCGCGGCCAGTGGGTCGCCGTGGCCAGCGGCCCGGTGTTCAACGAACTGGAAATCCTCAACTGGCAGGTCGCGTGCGACCAGTGCGACGCACTGCTGGATTTCGAGTTCGCGGTGGACGCCAAGCTGGGCAAGAAAGCCCGCCAACCGGCTGCCAGCGCACGTATCGCTGAGCTGGGCTGGGCCAGCCGTGGCGAAAAGCACCTGTGCCCGCGTTGCCAGGAGAGCGCTGCGTGAAAAATCTGCTGACCGGCGTGCTGATTGCCACCGGCCTGCTCGGCTGCGCCGCGCAACCGTCGAAGCTGCAGCAGGAGCGCAGCTATGTGCTGGAGTGGATCGGCGAGCGCCCGCTGATCGACTACAGCCACCTCACCCTGACCCTGGCCAGTGATGGTCGCGCGTATGGCAATGGTGGCTGCAACCACTGGTTTGCACCTTATACGCTGGACGGCGAGCAGCTGAGCTTCGGCAAGGTCGGCAAAACCCGCAAACTGTGCGCACCGGCGCTGATGGAGCAGGAAAAACGCTTCCTGCAGGCGCTGGAGACCGTACAGCGCTGGGATGTGTCGCCTGTGGAGCAGATGCGCTTCTGGCCGGCCGAGGGCAAGCCATTGCGGTTCTGGCCTGAGGAAGGCTGAAGGTAATGGGGCTGCTGTGCAGCCCCATTTACATCAAGCGCCCTTCAGCGCCTTGATCTTGGCCTGCAGCCCTTCCAGGGTCTGCTCACCCATCAGTTGCTCACGCACCTTGCCCTTGTCGTCGATGATGTAGGTCACCGGCAGCGCCTCGCTGCGTGGCAGTTCATAACGCTCGGCCGGGTCCTGCGCCAGCACGGTAAAGCCGATGCCCAAGGTGTCGGCAGCCTGCTTCAGGTCTTGGCCCTGCAAGCCATCGAAGTTCACCCCAACCACCTTGATACCGTCCGCTGCCCATTGCTTGGCCGCCGCGTTCAGTTCAGGGATTTCGGTACGGCACGGGCCGCACCATTCGGCCCAGTAGTTGAGCACCAGCCAGTGCCCCTCGATCTGCTCGGCCTTTACCGTGTTGCCGTGTTGGTCCACGCCGTAGTCGGCACCGCAACCACCGAGCAATAGGCTCGCGGTGATGGCCAGTACTGCTGCCAAACGCCTTGCCATGGGTCAATCCTTCTCGAAGTTTCAAGCAAATGGTTCAGTCGCTGCGGTTAGAATAGCCGCCACACCCAGCTGGATGCGACCCGACATGACTGACCTGACGCTCTATCATAACCCGCGCTGCTCTAAATCCCGCGGCGCGCTGGAACTGCTCGAAGCCCGTGGCCTGACGCCAACCATCGTGCGCTACCTCGAGACACCGCCGGACACCGCCACCCTGGCGGCCCTGCTCGGCAAGCTGGGGATCGCCCCGCGCCAGCTGCTGCGCACTGGCGAAGACGAATACAAGGACCTGAACCTGGCCAACCCGGCCCTGACCGACGCGCAACTGATCGACGCCATGGCCCAGCACCCCAAGCTGATCGAGCGGCCGATCCTGGTGGCCGGCGACCGCGCCGTGATCGGCCGCCCGCCGGAGAAGGTGCTGGAGATCCTGCCGTGAGCCAGCCCTTCATCCTGGTGTTGTATTACAGCCGCCATGGTTCCACCAGCGAGATGGCCCGGCACATCGCCCGCGGTATCGAAATGGCCGGTATGGAGGCACGCCTGCGCACGGTGCCGGCGATTTCTACCGAATGCGAAGCCGTGGCCCCGGACATCCCGGCCAGCGGCGCGCTGTACGCCACCCTCGACGACCTGCGCCATTGCGCCGGCCTGGTGCTGGGCAGCCCGACCCGCTTCGGCAACATGGCCGCGCCGCTGAAGTACTTCCTCGACGGCACCAGCAGCCTGTGGCTGGGCGGTGAGCTAGTCGGCAAGCCGGCTGGGGTGTTCACCTCCACCGCCAGCCTGCACGGTGGCCAGGAAACCACCTTGCTGTCGATGATGCTGCCGCTGATGCACCACGGCATGCTGGTGATGGGCCTGCCCTACAGCGAGTCGGCATTGCTCGAGACGCGTGGCGGCGGTACACCGTACGGCGCCAGCCACCATGCCGGTGCCGACGGCAAGCGTGAGCTCGATCAGCACGAAATCACCCTGTGCCGCGCCCTCGGCCAACGCCTGGCAACCACGGCCAAGGCCCTGGAGGCCGCGCGTGGCTAGAAAGCCCAAGGTGTTGCCGCCGCTGGACTGGCTGGCACCGCGCCTACGCCTGACGCGAACGTTGAGCCTGGCCTGCTTTTTTGGGCTGATGGCGTTGCTGGTGGCGAACAACCTGTGGTTCGCCAACTTGCACGGGGCACGGGTCGAGGTGATTCTGGCCGTCGAGCTGGTGCCGCTGCTGTTGCTGCTGCCGGGTATGCTCACGGGCAGTGCCCGGGCGCATGCCTGGACCTGCTTTGTGGTGAACATCTACTTCATCAAGGGGGTGCTGGCGGCGTTCGACCCGGCGCGGGCGGTGTTTGGCTGGATTGAGGTGATCGTGAGCCTGGGGCTGTTCGTCAGCGCGCTGCTGTTCGTGCGCTGGAAGTTCCAGCATGAGCGGCGCCTGGCGGGCGAAGGGGCTTGAGTTCAGGGCTGCTTTGCAGCCCATTCGCGGGGCAACGCTAATCTCAATGGTTGACGGTATGCGCCAGCATCACCGACAACTGGCACAACGGCCGCCCGCTCTCTTCGTGCCACTGGTTGAACGCCTGCTGCACCAAGACCAGGTCTCGCTGGCTGGTCGGTTGCTTGTCAATCACCTTCTGCGCAATCAGCGCGGCGGCCATGTCGTCGGTCGGGATAAACGTATCCTTGCCGACCATGCGCAAGAACCGCGGTGCCGACAAGCCGCCCAACTGGTTGCCCTGCTTGGCCAGGTACTTCCACAAGCCGACGATGTCGGTCACCGGCCAGTCGGCGATGAACGCGCCGAAACTGCCCTTCTCCTTTGCCACATCAAGCACCATCTGCGCATTGCGCGGCACGCTCTTGAGCTTGCCCAGGTGGCGGATGATGCGCTCGTCCTGCATCAACCGCTCCAGGTGCTCGGCGCCCATCAGCACCACCTTGTGCGGATCGAAGCCAAAGAACACTTGCTCGAATGCCGGCCACTTGGCATCTACGAGGCTGTGCTTGAGCCCGGCGCGGAACACGCGCAGGGCCAAGGTCGACAGGTAGCGATCGTCACTGATGTCACGCAGTTGCGCAGGCGTGCGTGGCTGCGGCAGAAAGGCCTCAAGGGCCTGGGCCGAGCCGAAGCGGTTCAGGCAGTACTCATGCAGCCACTGGTAATCGCGCATGGGGTCAGATGTTCAGCACGTCGAGAAAACGCGGCGTGGCGCTTTCGTCGATCTTCAGGCTGGTGAAGTCGAACAGATTGCGGTCCGCCAACTGCGACGGCGCGACGTTCTGCATGGCGCGGAAGATGCTCTCGGTACGGCCCGGGTGCTTACGCTCCCACTCCACCAGCATGTCCTTGACCACTTGGCGTTGCAGATTTTCCTGCGAGCCGCACAGGTTGCACGGGATGATCGGGAATTCGCGCATGTCCGAGTAGGCCTGGATGTCCTTCTCGCTGCAGTAGGCCAGCGGGCGGATCACCACGTTACGGCCATCGTCGGCACGCAGCTTGGGTGGCATGCCCTTGAGCGAGCCATTGAAGAACATGTTGAGGAAGAACGTCTCGACCATGTCGTCGCGGTGGTGCCCCAGCGCCATCTTGGTCGCGCCGATTTCGTCGGCGAAGGTGTACAAGGTGCCACGGCGCAGGCGCGAGCACAGCGAGCAGGTGGTCTTGCCTTCGGGGATCAGTTCCTTGACCACCGAGTAGGTGTCTTTCTCGACGATGTGGTACTCGACGCCCAGGGTCTTGAGGTAGGCCGGCAGCACATGCTCGGGGAAGCCGGGCTGCTTCTGGTCCATGTTCACCGCCACGATCTCGAACGAGATCGGCGCCACCTTTTGCAGGTGCAACAGAACGTCGAGCATGGTGTAGCTGTCCTTGCCGCCGGACAGGCAGACCATGACCTTGTCGCCATCCTCGATCATGTTGTAGTCGGTGATGGCTTCGCCAGCGAGACGACGCAGGCGTTTTTGCAGTTTGTTCTGGTTGACCGAGAGGGTGCCCATAGCGCTTGGATCCGCGAGGTGTGACAAAAGCCGGCTATTTTACGCACAAACCGCGCGGCGCTGTAGGCATTCCGATAAAGACTTCAAGGTAATCAGCAGGCGGTCTTACAGCGCAATTTGCTCTAAAAAGCGCGGTTTGTGCAGGTAACGGCTTCCTATACTGCGACATAAGGCCACATTACCGCTTGCATTGGTGTTCGGGCCTCGGGCCGCTTGCGCTCCATCTGGGGGGCGTTTGGCAACATTGAGAGGAGTGATCGGCATGATTCATCACGTTGTGGGGCTGTTTACCCATCCCGATCAGGAATGGCGGGAAATTCGTGGCGAAGAAGAATCCATCAGCCACATGTACCTGACGCACACCTTGATCCTGGCGGCGATCCCTGCCGTTTCCGCATTCATCGGTACCACCCAGGTCGGCTGGGTGATTGGCGACCGGCCGGCAGTGATGCTGACCATGGAAAGCGCCATCTGGATGAGCATCATGTCCTACCTGGCGATGCTCGCCGGGGTGGCGGTAATGGGCGCGTTCATCCACTGGATGGCGCGCACCTACGATGCCAACCCGTCCATGGCGCAGTGCATTGCCTTCGCCACCTACACCGCCACGCCGTTGTTCCTCGGCGGCCTGGCGGCGCTCTACCCGCACCTGTGGCTGGGCATGCTGCTCGGCACTGCAGCCATCTGCTACACCGTGTACCTGTTGTATGTCGGCTTGCCGACGTTCATGAACATTCCATCCGATGAAGGCTTCCTGTTTTCCAGCTCGGTGCTGGCGGTAGGCCTTGTGGTACTGGTGGCGATCATGGCCGCGACCGTGATCATCTGGGGACTGGGCGTGGGGCCCGTCTACACCAACTAGAGCAACCCAACGAGATCCAACCAACACTGGGGCATCAACCAGAGGCCGCCGCAAGGCGGCCTCTGGCTGTGCGCTGACCGGTGGCTCGGCAAGCCGCCAAGGCTTGCGGCATAATGCCGGGCAAGGAGAATTACCCCGCCATGCCAGAGCTGCTCAGACAACGCGTCGAAACCTGTTACCAGCAAGCCGAAACCTTCTTCAAACGCCCCTTCCCGCGCCCGGAAGTCAGCTTCAAACTGCGCGGCCAGAAGGCCGGCGTTGCCCACCTGCACGAGAACCTGCTGCGCTTCAACCTGCAGCTGTACCGCGAAAACCACGAAGACTTCCTGCGCCAGACTGTTGCCCACGAGGTGGCGCACCTTGTGGCTCACCAGCTGTTTGGCGAGCGCATCCAGGCCCATGGCGAAGAGTGGCAACTGATCATGCGTGGGGTGTATGAGCTGCCACCCAACCGTTGCCACAACTATGAAGTGCAACGGCGCGTGGTAACCCGCTACATCTATCGCTGCCCGTGCCCGCAAGGTGATTTCCCGTTTACCGCACAGCGGCACAAGCTGGTGCGCCAGGGGCGACGGTACCTGTGCAAGCGGTGCCGGGAGACTCTGGTGTACAGCGGCGAGACGCGCGTCGAATAGCCACAGCGACCTTCCCCCCCACAAACAGCACATCCCTCAGCAGCAATAAAAAAGGCGACCCGAGGGTCGCCTTTTTCGTACCAGCCTGCGCCTTACTTCTCGACGAAGGCACGCTCGATCAGGTAGTCACCCGGCTCGCGCATGCGGGCGGAGACTTTCAGGCCGAAGCTGTCCAGCACTTCGCTGGTCTCATCCAGCATGCTTGGGCTGCCGCAGATCATCGCGCGGTCGTCCTGCGGGTTGATCGGCGGCAGGCCGATGTCGCTGAACAGTTTGCCGCTGCGCATCAGGTCGGTCAGGCGGCCCTGGTTCTCGAACGGCTCGCGGGTCACGGTCGGGTAGTAGATCAGCTTGTCGCGTACCGACTCACCGAAGAACTCGTTCTGCGGCAGGTGCTCGGTGATGAACTCGCGGTAGGCCACCTCGTTCACGTAACGCACGCCGTGAACCAGGATCACCTTCTCGAAGCGCTCGTAGGTTTCCGGGTCCTGGATGACGCTCATGAAAGGGGCCAGGCCAGTGCCGGTGCTCAGCAGGTAGAGGTGCTTGCCCGGGTTCAGGTCGTCGAGGACCAAGGTACCGGTAGGCTTCTTGCTGATGATGATCTCGTCGCCTTCCTTCAAGTGCTGCAACTGGGAAGTCAGCGGGCCGTCCGGCACCTTGATGCTGAAGAACTCCAGGTGCTCTTCCCAGTTCGGCGAGGCGATGGAATAGGCGCGCATGAGCGGGCGACCGGTTTCCTGCTGCAGGCCGATCATCACGAACTGACCGTTCTCGAAGCGCAGGCCCGGGTCACGGGTGCACTTGAAGCTGAACAGAGTGTCGTTCCAGTGGTGCACACTGAGGACACGTTCGTGGTTCATGTTGCTCATCGATGGGGCTCCTGAAGAAAGACGCAGCGCGCGCAAAACGCGCAGTTGCGCGATAGTTTAGGGGCAGCGACAATATCTGTTAACTGAATTATCAAGATATGTGTTATCGGTTATATAGATATGCGATTCACACTCCGTCAGCTTCAAGTCTTCGTCGCCGTGGCCCAGCATCAAAGCGTCTCTCGAGCCGCCGGCCTGCTGTCGCTGTCGCAGTCGGCTGCCAGTACCTCCATCACCGAGCTTGAGCGCCAATCCAGCTGTCAGCTGTTCGATCGCGCCGGCAAACGCCTGAGCCTCAACGCCCTGGGCCATCAACTGCTGCCGCAGGCCGTGGCCCTGCTCGACCAGGCCAAGGAAATCGAAGACCTGCTCAATGGCAAGTCCGCCTTCGGTTCGCTGGCGGTCGGCGCCACACTGACCATCGGCAACTACCTGGCGACCCTGCTGATCGGCAGCTTCATGCAGGTGCACCCGGAAAGCCAGGTCAAGCTGCACGTGCAGAACACTGCGCATATCGTGCACCAGGTCGCCCACTACGAAATTGATCTGGGTCTGATCGAAGGCGATTGCAACCACCCTGACCTTGAAGTTCAGCCTTGGGTCGAGGACGAGCTGGTAGTGTTCTGCGCGCCACAACACCCCTTGGCGACGCTAGGCCACGCGGATATCCAGACATTGTCCCAGGAAGCCTGGATTCTTCGCGAGCAAGGCTCCGGTACACGCCTGACCTTTGACCAGGCCATGCGCCATCATCGCGCCAACCTCAACATCCGCCTGGAGCTGGAACATACCGAGGCCATCAAGCGCGCGGTGGAATCAGGCCTGGGCATCGGCTGCATCTCGCGCCTGGCCCTGCGCGATGCGTTCCGCCGCGGCAGCCTGGTACCGGTGGAAACGCCGGAGCTGGACTTGATGCGCCAGTTCTATTTCATCTGGCACAAGCAGAAGTACCAGACGTCGGCCATGCGCGAGTTTCTTGAGTTGTGCCGCAACTTCACCGCGGGCTTTACCCGCAGTGACGAGATCGTGCTGCCACCAATCGCCTAGAGCAGAATCACACCCCAGACCAGGGCAACCATGGTCAGCGCCACCAGTTGCGCGGCGCTGCCCATGTCCTTGGCGTTTTTCGACAAGGGGTGGCGCTCAAGCGAAATACGGTCGATGGCGGCTTCCACCGCCGAGTTGAACAGCTCGACGATCAGGCCCAGCAGGCACACCGCGATCATGATCGCCCGCTCTGCGCGGCTGACCGGCAGCCAGAAGGCCGTCGGGATCAGCAGTACGTTGAGCAGGACCAGCTGGCGGAATGCGGCCTCGCCCTTGAAGGCGGCGCGCAAGCCGTCCAGCGAATAGCCGGCGGCGTTGAAGATGCGTTTGAGGCCGGTCTGGCCTTTGAATGGCGACATGTGCGTCACTTCACCGATAAAAGGCCGGCAGACTAATCCAGCGTGGGTCAAAAAAGCGTGAAGAAGCAGCCAGTTAGTGGCTGGCAACCGATTCAAGTTGTTGCAGCAACAAGGCCGCCTGGGTGCGAGTACGCACGCCCAGCTTGCGGAAGATCGCCGTCACGTGGGCCTTGATGGTGGCCTCCGAGACGCTGAGCTCGTAGGCGATCTGCTTGTTCAGCAAACCTTCACAAACCATGGTCAGTACGCGGAACTGCTGCGGCGTGAGGCTGGCCAGCCCTTCGCTGGCAGCCTTGGCCTCGGCCGAAACGTCGACTTTCTCGAACGCCTGCGGTGGCCACCAGACCTCGCCGTCCAGCACCTTGCGCACGGCGTCCTGAATCACTTCCAGCGGGCTGGACTTGGGGATGAAGCCACTGGCGCCAAATTCGCGCGACTTGACCACAACCGCTGCTTCTTCCTGCGCCGATACCATCACCACGGGGATCTGCGGGTATTGCCCACGCAACAGGACCAGCCCGGAGAAGCCATAGGCGCCCGGCATGTTGAGGTCCAACAGCACCAAATCCCAGTCGGCTTTCTCGCTCAGGCGGGTTTCCAGTTCGGCAATGCTCGCAACTTCAACCAGGCGTACATCGGCGCCAAGGCCCAGGGTAACAGCCTGGCGCAGGGCGCCACGAAACAGCGGGTGGTCATCGGCAATCAGGATTTCGTAAGTGGCCATCGATCTAAGGATCCTGTTCTGTGCCAGGCGCGTGCGGGGTAGTCAGGGCGCTTGGCGGAAAGGCACGGCAAAGTCCGGGGTAACAGCATTTTCGGCGTGCCCGAATCGGCGCCAAGGATGCCGAGCACGGTCGGGGTGGTCAAGACAATTGCCCTGCCGTCCTCGCCCACCCTGGCTGCCAGCCCCGTCATTATGAACCAATCCGGCGTCACTGCCCCTTGGACTATAGGAAGGTATGCAAACGCTGATGCGCATCGTCCTGCTCGTCCAGCGGCAAATGCCGCTTGGCGCTCAGGTAGTGCAGGCTGAACACGTCCAGGTAGGCGTCCAGGGCCTGCGAGGCACGCTGATCGCCAGCCAGCTCCAGGCACATGGCGGCCACTTCCGCCGTGCAGAAGTGGTCGTCACGCTTGGAACGGCGCAAGCGGTAGCGCGACATCTGTTCGGCTTCAAGGCTCAGCACCGGGAAACGGTCCAGGTACGGGCTCTTGCGAAACATCTTGCGCGCCTCGGTCCAAGTGGCGTCGAGCAGTATGAACAACGGCCGTTTACCGGGCTCGCGCACCACCTGGTTGACTACCCGCTCTTGGGCAACGAACTCGCCGGGGAAGACGATATAGGGCTGCCATTGAGGCTGTTCGAGCAGCGCCAGCAGGTTGTCATCGACTGCAGTGCGCTGCCAGCCGAAGGCCGAGGTGTCCTCGACCAGGTCGGCAATCAGCCAACCGGTGTTGGTCGGCTTGAGTGGCTCGGTGTCGTGCATCAGCAGGCACACACCCGACTCCGCCGGCACCCGGGGCCTCCAGGCACACAGGCAATGGCTGGCAATGACCCGGCACTGCGGGCAACGGACGGCCCGAGAACCCCGGGCAATGAACGGCTTGTTGCTGCGGGCCAGGCGTTCGGCGCGCAGGCGCGCTACCGCGTGGCTCATGCTGGCAGGCCTTTGGAAAGGTTGAAGAGGGACACTGCGAGGGCTCGGAAACTCAAAACGCAAGTCTACCAGAGCGGGCGTCATTTGCCGTGCAGCGGGACTGCCCGGGCCCTTATAATCGACACTTTGGCGTACCCGACCAGCCGTCAAGCGCCCCTCAGGGAACGCCACCTGCCGGCGCATGTCAAACCGCCAGTCAATGAACCAGGAGAGATACATGCTGCGCCTTATCGTCCCGACCTTGAGCCTTTTGCTCACCCTGCCCCTGGCGGCCCAGGCGGCGTCCAAGCAGGACTACGATCTGAACAAGATGCTGCAGAAGGTCGCCAAAGAGAGCAGCGTCGGCACGCCCCGCGCCGTCAACGAAGACATCCTCGACCAAGGCTACACCGTCGAAGGCAAGGCCCTGGTCAACCACCTGAGCGTGCGCCACAGCCATGCCGAGCGCATGCAGGGCAACCCGGAACAAGTCCGCAGCCAGCTGGGAGACAGCGTTTGCCGTAACAGCGGTTACCGTAACCTGATGTCCAAGGGCGCTGTGATGGTCTATCGCTTCACGGTGTACAAGACCAACCAACCAGTCATGGACCAGGCATTCGATGCCGCCAGCTGCGTTGCGGGCAACAAAAAGAAGTAAACCGATGACCTAGACCACCCGCTGGTCATCAGGCGCGCGCCACTGCTCTTCTTCGGCATCGGCGCGCAATTCTGCCAGAAGCGCCTGTAGGTAGCGTGACTGGCACTCCAGCTCCGAAAGCCTGCGACGACACTCTGCCTCAAGGCTCAGGTGGTGCACCTGCGCCGCATTTTCCAGCTGCTGATAGAGCTGCTGGTCCACCTCGATGATCAAGCGATGCATACCGCCACCTCCTGCATCGATACGTTTCGCTTCCCCAGTTAACCAAACCCTCAGCGCCATTGGGTGCGCGCCGACCAGCGGCGGCTGCAATGACTGCGGCACGATCAGGCGCGAGGGTCTAGATTGATATCGAGTACACCCGAATCGACGAGATGGATTGATTGCTACTGCACCCTGGCCTTGAAGGCCTACTGCAACGCTCGAACTGCACACTCGAGCATCAGCAGCCAGCGACGCATGCAGTGTCGCGGCCGGGACACCCCATCGACCCGGTCAGAGGTTTTGCTGCAGAAGGAGACGTTGAATGCCTTACCAACCCAATGAGCTGTTGTTCAATCATTTCAGGGACAACAACATCGACCTGAGCAAGATCGACGAACAACTGCAACTGGTTGCACCGAACAGCCCCAACCTGCCCCTGTACCGCGACATGATGCTGACCATCCTGCGCATGGCCCACGACGACACTGATCGCTGGAGTGCCAAGATCACCCTGCAGGCGCTGCGCGAGCTGGACCACTCGTTCCGCGCCCTGGAACGCTACAAGGGCCGACGCAAGGTGACGGTATTCGGCTCGGCCCGAACGCCACTGGAACACCCGATGTACGCCCTGGCCCGCGAGCTGGGCGCCACCCTGGCCCGCTCCGACCTGATGGTCATTACTGGCGCCGGTGGTGGCATCATGGCTGCAGCCCACGAAGGGGCCGGCAGCGAACACAGCCTGGGCTTCAACATCACCCTGCCCTTCGAGCAGCATGCCAACCCCACGGTGGACGGCACCGACAAGCTGTTGCCCTTCCACTTCTTCTTCATTCGCAAGCTGTTTTTCGTCAAGGAAGCCGATGGCCTGGTCCTCTGCCCGGGCGGGTTCGGCACGCTGGATGAAGCACTCGAAGTGCTCACCCTGATCCAGACCGGCAAGAGCCCTTTGGTGCCGGTGGTGTTGCTCGACTCACCCGGTGGCAGCTTCTGGCGCGATTGCCTGGCCTTCATCAGCCGCCAGCTCGAAGAGAACCGCTACATCCTGCCCAGCGACCTCAAGCTGGTGCGCCTGGTGCACAGCGCCGATGAGGCGGTGGAGGAAATCAACCAGTTCTACAGCAACTACCACTCCAGCCGCTGGCTGAAGAACCAGTTCGTGATCCGCATGCATCACCCGCTCAGCGAGGCTGCGCTGTACGACATTCAGGAAGGTTTCGCCGATTTGCGCCTGAGTGGCAAGTACCACCAGCACGCCGACAGTGGCGCGGAGCATGAGGTAGGTAACTTCAGCCACCTGACCCGGCTGTCGTTCGCCTTCAACGGCCGCGACCAGGGCCGGCTGCGCGAACTGGTGGACTTCATCAACCTGCCGGAGAACTGGGCCAAGCCGCAGCCCATGCACACGACCCAGCGGGCCAGGGAGGCGTTGAAGGTCAATTGAACCACCCACTGCCGGGTGGGGGTAAATCGGCCTCTGCGAATATCGCGGCCTCTGTAGGAGCGGCCTTGCGTCGCGAAAGGGCTGCGCAGCGGCCCCTCTGCAACGACACAGAACCTGGGGCCGCTACGCGCCCCTTTCGCGACGCAAGGCCGCTCCTACAAGGAACCGCGAGGTTTCAGTAATCGTCGAGGTCGCGACCACTAAGCAACCGGCTGATCATCTCCATGGAGAAACCACGGTAGGCCAGAAAGCGGGTCTGCTGGCCACGGCTGCGGGGGTCATGGGGGCGCTGGCCGTCAAACTTGCGCTGCCAGACATCCATCAGCCGCTGCGCCCAGTCCACACCGCTTTCACGCAATGCCTGATCGATATCGCCACGCGCCAGGCCGCGCTGGCCAAGCTCTTCGCGTATACGCGCAGGGCCATAGCCGGAATTGGAGCGATACCGGATGAAGCTTTCGAGGTAGCGGGCTTCGCTGAGCAGCCCTTCTTCGGCGAGCCGGTCGAGCTCAGGCTCGATCAACTCATCCGAAGCGCCGCGCTGACGCAACTTGCGCGTCAGCTCGACGCGACCATGCTCACGTCGCGCGAGCAGGTCCATGGCTGTCCGCCGAATGGCGACGGGGGTGTCGAGTACGGCGGACATAATCGGCTATCTACAACCGCTATCAATAACCGGCTTCGGCATCAGCCACGTCGTCGGCCTTGGCCTCGACTGCGGCAGCCTTGCCTGCTTCGGCGGCAGCACCAGCCTTGAGCAGCTTCTCGCGGATCTGCTTCTCGATCTCGGCGCCAATGGCCGGGTTCTCAGCCAGGTACTTGGCGGCGTTGGCTTTACCTTGGCCGATCTTGTTGCCCTGGTAGGCGTACCAGGCACCGGATTTCTCCACCAGCCCCTGAGAAACACCCAGGTCGATGATCTCGCCGTTGCGGTAGATGCCCTTGCCGTAGAGGATCTGGAACTCGGCCTGACGGAACGGCGGCGAGACCTTGTTCTTGACGATCTTGACGCGGGTTTCGCTGCCGACCACTTCGTCGCCTTCCTTGACCGCGCCGGTACGGCGGATGTCCAGGCGCACGGAGGCGTAGAACTTCAGGGCGTTACCACCGGTGGTGGTTTCCGGGCTGCCGAACATCACGCCGATCTTCATACGGATCTGGTTGATGAAGATGACCAGGCAGTTGGCGTTCTTGATGTTACCGGTGATCTTGCGCAGCGCCTGCGACATCAGACGGGCCTGCAGACCCACGTGCATGTCACCCATCTCGCCTTCGATCTCGGCCTTGGGGACCAGAGCAGCCACGGAGTCGACGATGATCACGTCAACCGCGTTGGAACGCACCAGCATGTCGGTGATTTCCAGGGCCTGCTCGCCGGTGTCCGGCTGCGAAACCAGCAGGTCGTCGACGTTGACACCCAGCTTGCCGGCGTATTCCGGGTCGAGGGCGTGCTCGGCGTCGACGAAGGCGCAGGTGGCGCCGTTCTTCTGGGCTTCGGCAATGACCGACAGGGTCAGGGTGGTTTTACCCGAGGACTCCGGGCCGTAGATTTCGACGATACGGCCTTTTGGCAGGCCGCCGATACCGAGGGCGATGTCCAGGCCCAGGGAACCGGTGGAGATGGCCGGGATGCCAGTGCGCTCGTGGTCGCCCATGCGCATGACCGCGCCCTTGCCGAATTGGCGTTCGATCTGACCCAGGGCCGCAGCCAAGGCGCGTTTCTTGTTGTCGTCCATTGAAATCCTCACGTGTTCGACTTGGCCCTGATGGCCGGAATACCTGTATAAGTAGCCAGTATTATTCCACAGCGAAGCGCGCGAGCAAACCCCTGTCGTCGATTTACTCGGCACCAAGCTGTAACAAGCCGTCTAGCGCGGCGATCACCGTTTGTCGGCGCACCGCATCGCGGTCGCCGTCAAACTGGCGGCGTTCGCTGAAGACATGGCTGCCATCGGCCCAGGCCAGCCACACGGTGCCCACCGGTTTGGCCGGCGAGCCACCGTCTGGCCCAGCCACCCCGCTCACCGCCACCGCAAACCGTGCGCCGCTGGCAGCTTGCGCCCCCCGGGCCATGGCTTCGACCACTTCCTGGCTGACCGCACCCACCTGGCCGAACAGCGCCTCGGGCACCCGCAGCTGGCGGGTTTTCTGGGCATTGGAGTAGGTCACGTAGCCGGCTTCGAACCAGGCCGAACTGCCGGGAATGCGGGTGATGGCCTCGGCGATGCCGCCGCCGGTGCAGGATTCGGCGGTGGTCACCTGGGCGTTGAAGCGGCGCAGGTGTTCGCCCAGGCGGGCGGCAAGCGTGGTGATCGGGTCCATGTCAGGCTCCTTGAAGACTGGGCACTACCCTACCACCCCATGACCAGTACAGCCTCAGGAAACCTTCAGGCTGTCCCGGGCAATCGCACTGAACGCAAGCTCGTCGCGCGGCCCAAGACGAGGCAGCCCGGCTGGCCACTCCTGGGTCCAATCCAGGCCGCCCAGCTTGCGCATGTCCTCGATCGCCGAACGCCACCAGATCACCTTGCAAGCACGCTGGTAATCGTCACTGCCGATGACACTGCCATAAAGAAGCTTGCGGCCGATACCGCGCAGCTCTGGTGGCACGCGCTTGAGGCTCCACTTGACCGATAGCCGGTTGAGCCAGGACGGCACCGGGCGATGCGCCGGCACCTTCAAGGCCAGGCCAGGCATCTTGGCAGCAAAGTGTTCACCGTGACGGGCGAAGAAGATCTCGAGGATGGCGTGGATGTATTGCTTCATTGCAAAGTAGTGGCTGATCACGCCACGCGCCTGGTTGATCTGCGCCCCGTGCAACTCGAACGAGAAAGCGATCTGCTCGATGGTGTGCAACGCTTGCGCGTAGGGCGTCCATGCATCGATACGCTGGATCGCACGCTCGGCGATACCGGCGTTGTCACGGGTAAAGCCCATGACGCCGCTGTTGCACAGCTGCAGCTCGGCGGCCGGCGCAGCGCCATCACGGGCAAGCCCTGTGGTGAAGCCCCGGTAGTAGTCACTGCGTGACGCCTCGGCCCAGCTCATCTCGATTTCGTCCACCAGGTACTGCCCGACATCTACTTGGCTGAACAGCTTCTGCGGCGTTTGCAGGAAGACCGTGTCGGTATCGATGAACACCGTCTTGTCCGCCCATTGCCCGGCATAGGCAATGGCGCAGGCCTTGCGCCGATGCGTGTAGCCACCGTCCCCGGTCCAGGCGTGCAGCGTCTGCTCATCCAGCGCGATCACCTCGACGGGCCACCCTGCGAAGGCCTGCGGCTGGTCGGTCAGCACACGGATCACCGGCAGCTCGGCCGGCTTGCAGCGAGCCAGGGCTGTGAGGATGCTGAACTTGGCCTCCAGCTGATAAATCCGGCGCTCACCATAAAGGAGGTAGATCAGCTGTTGCTTTACATAAGGGACACTGCTGGACAGGTTCATCTACGTCACGGCTGGGGCAGGCAAAAAGGCCGAGCATTCTAGTGGAGTAATCGGCGAAGCTCCATCACTGCCCGCCGAACTGCGCGCACATGCCCTACCGCAGCCGCCTGCATCTGGATGAAAAAGCCTGTACCATTGCCGGTTTACCATCGCCAACCAGATCACCCGCTGTAAGGCCCTGAATGTCTGATCTCTCCGCACACACCCCGATGATGCAGCAGTACTGGAAGCTGAAGCACCAGCACCCGGACCAGCTGATGTTCTACCGCATGGGCGACTTTTACGAGATCTTCTACGAAGATGCGAAGAAAGCCGCGAAACTGCTGGATATCACGCTGACCGCGCGCGGTCAGTCGGCGGGCCAGTCCATCCCCATGTGCGGCATTCCCTTCCATTCGCTCGAAGGTTACCTGGCCAAACTGGTCAAGCTCGGCGAATCGGTGGTGATCTGCGAGCAGATTGGCGACCCTGCCACCAGCAAGGGCCCGGTGGAACGCCAGGTGGTGCGCATCATCACCCCCGGCACGGTCAGCGACGAAGCGCTGCTCGACGAGCGCCGCGACAACCTGATCGCCGCCCTGCTGGGCGATGAGCGCCTGTTTGGCCTGGCGGTGCTGGATATCACCAGTGGCAACTTCAGCGTGCAGGAGATCAAGGGCTGGGAAAACCTGCTGGCCGAGCTCGAACGCATCAACCCGGTCGAGCTGCTGATCCCCGACGACTGGCCGCGCGACCTGCCCGCCGAGAAGCGCCCCGGCGCGCGCCGCCGTGCGCCTTGGGACTTCGACCGCGACTCGGCACGCAAGGCGCTGTGCCAGCAGTTCGCAACCAAAGACCTCAAGGGCTTTGGCTGCGACAAGCTGACCCTGGCCATTGGCGCTGCCGGCTGCCTGCTGACCTACGCCAAGGAAACCCAGCGTACTGCCCTGCCGCACCTGCGCAGCCTGCGCCACGAACGCCTGGACGACACGGTGATCCTCGACGGCGCCAGCCGCCGCAACCTGGAGCTGGACATCAACCTGGCGGGCGGACGCGACAACACCCTGCAGTCGGTGATCGACCGCTGCCAAACCGCCATGGCCAGCCGCTTGCTGAGCCGCTGGCTGAACCGCCCACTGCGTGACCTCAAGGTGCTGCAGGCGCGCCAGGACTCTATCCGCTGCCTGCTCGACGGCTACCGCTTCGAAAAGCTGCAGCCGCAGCTCAAGGAAATCGGCGATATCGAGCGGATCCTCGCCCGTATCGGCCTGCGCAATGCCCGCCCACGCGACCTCGCCCGCCTGCGTGATGCCCTCGGCGCCCTGCCCGAGCTGCAGAACGCCATGGCCGAACTGGAAGCCCCGCACCTGGCGCGCCTGGCGGCCATCACCGGCACCTACCCGGAGCTGGCCAGCCTGCTGGAGCGGGCAGTGGTCGACAACCCGCCGGCGGTGATCCGTGACGGCGGCGTGCTCAAGGCCGGCTACGACAATGAGCTGGACGAGCTGCTGGCGATCAGCGAGAACGCTGGCCAGTTCCTGATCGACCTGGAAGCCCGCGAGAAGGCCCGTACCGGCCTTGCCAACCTAAAGGTCGGCTACAACCGCGTGCACGGCTACTTCATCGAACTGCCGACCAAGCAGGCCGAACAGGCCCCGGGCGACTACATTCGCCGCCAGACCCTCAAGGGCGCAGAGCGCTTCATCACGCCGGAGCTCAAGGCGTTCGAGGACAAGGCACTGTCGGCCAAGAGCCGCGCCCTGGCCCGCGAGAAGATGCTCTACGATGCCTTGCTCGAAACCCTGATCAGCCACCTGGCACCGCTGCAGGACAGCGCCGCCGCCCTGGCCGAGCTGGACGTGCTGAGCAACCTCGCCGAGCGCGCACTGAACCTCGACCTGAATTGCCCCCGCTTCGTCGACGAGCCGTGCCTGCGCATCGAACAGGGCCGGCATCCGGTGGTCGAGCAAGTGTTGACCACGCCGTTCGTGGCCAACGACCTGGGCCTGGACAATAGCACCCGCATGCTGATCATCACCGGCCCGAACATGGGCGGTAAGTCCACCTACATGCGCCAGACCGCACTGATCGTGCTGATGGCGCACATCGGAAGCTTCGTACCGGCAGCCCAGTGCGAGCTGTCGCTGGTGGACCGTATCTTCACCCGTATCGGCTCCAGTGATGACCTGGCCGGCGGGCGCTCGACCTTCATGGTCGAGATGAGTGAAACCGCCAATATTCTGCACAACGCCACCGACCGCAGCCTGGTGCTGATGGACGAAGTAGGCCGCGGCACCAGCACCTTCGACGGCCTGTCGCTGGCCTGGGCCGCCGCCGAGCGTCTGGCCCAGCTGCGCGCCTACACGCTGTTCGCCACGCACTACTTCGAACTCACGGTACTACCGGAGAGCGAACCGCTGGTGGCCAACGTGCACTTGAATGCCACCGAGCACAACGAGCGAATCGTCTTCCTGCACCACGTACTGCCAGGCCCTGCCAGCCAAAGCTATGGCCTGGCCGTGGCCCAACTGGCCGGGGTGCCCACTGCCGTGATCCAGCGTGCCCGCGAGCACCTGGGCCGCCTGGAAACGGCGAGCCTGCCGCACGAGCAGCCGCACAGCACAAAGGCCAAGGACGCGCTACACGTCCCGCATCAGAGCGATCTGTTCGCCAGCCTGCCACACCCGGCCATCGAGAAGCTGGGCAAGCTGGACCTGGACGACATGACCCCGCGCCAAGCTATCGAAATGCTATATCAACTAAAGAACCTGTTATAACGGCGCCCACTACAAGCTGGTAGAATCCGCCGCGGTTTGCTGGTGCTGCAGGTTATTAGCCTGGCCTGCAGCCACATACCCGTAAACCGCGCGGCCCTGAGAGGAAGGGCCGCCGCCGTCGCCTGAGGAGAGAACTAGAAATGACCTTCGTCGTCACCGACAACTGCATCAAATGCAAATACACCGACTGCGTGGAAGTCTGTCCGGTGGACTGCTTCTACGAAGGCCCGAACTTCCTGGTCATCCACCCGGACGAGTGCATCGACTGCGCACTGTGCGAGCCGGAATGCCCAGCGCAAGCCATCTTCTCGGAAGACGAAGTGCCATCGGGCATGGAGAACTTCATCGAGCTGAACGCCGAACTGGCGGAAATCTGGCCAAACATCACCGAGCGTAAGGACGCCCTGCCCGACGCTGAAGAGTGGGATGGCAAGACTGGCAAGATTGCAGACCTGGAGCGCTGATAGCGCCCGGAAACGAAAAAGGCCCATGCGGGCCTTTTTTCATTTTCAGCAGGCACAAAAAAGGGGCGGTTTGACCCGCCCACATTTTTTTCCGTAGTCCCTGATTGTCCCAAACATCGTCCTGATGAAATCGCTTCTTGCGATGTCCTTGGCCTTCTCCCTGAAAGCCTGTGCATGTCCGTGTGCACAGTTCGAATACTAGCGATTTCAGGGGGGCAGACAACCGCAGAACCTCACAGGATATTGCCGTGGACACATTTCCTCGCATCCAAATAAATCATGTTTTTCAATGAGTTGGGATTAAACCGGATCTGAAAACGACAATGATTTACTGATGGTTGCATAGATTGCTTACACAACAAGTAAGCAATCGCTTACACGCAATGTTACTGGGGTGGCGCATTACACAATGCCGGCTGGCAGCTACGGTGCAGCAGTGCTGTTACGCGCATACAAAAACGCCCCGAACTATCGGGGCGTCTTGTGCTTGCGAACAGCGTATTACTGGAACAACGACTCGCTGGACAGACCGTTCTTCTCGAGGATCTCGCGCAGACGCTTGAGCCCCTCTACCTGGATCTGCCGTACACGCTCACGGGTCAGGCCGATCTCCAGGCCAACATCCTCCAAGGTGCTGCTCTCGTGCCCGCGCAGACCAAAGCGACGCACTACCACCTCGCGCTGCTTGTCGGTCAGCTCTCCCAACCACTGATCGATGCTCTGCGACAGGTCGTCATCCTGCAGCAGCTCACACGGGTCGGTCGGGCGGTCATCGGTGAGGGTATCGAGCAGCGTCTTGTCCGAGTCTGGGCCAAGGGAAACGTCCACCGAAGAAACCCGCTCATTGAGCCCCAGCATGCGCTTGACCTCAGCGACAGGCTTCTCCAGCAAGGTGGCGATTTCTTCTGGCGAGGGCTCGTGGTCGAGCTTCTGGGTCAGCTCCCGCGCGGCACGCAGGTAAACGTTGAGTTCCTTGACCACATGGATCGGCAGGCGAATGGTGCGGGTCTGGTTCATGATCGCCCGCTCGATGGTCTGGCGAATCCACCAGGTCGCATAGGTCGAGAAACGGAAACCACGCTCCGGGTCGAACTTCTCGACCGCGCGGATCAGCCCCAGGTTGCCTTCCTCGATCAGGTCGAGCAACGACAGGCCGCGATTCACGTAACGACGGGCAATTTTGACAACCAGGCGCAGGTTGCTTTCGATCATGCGCTTGCGGCCGGCGGGGTCGCCTTTTTGCGACAGGCGCGCAAAATGCACTTCCTCCTCCGGCGACAGCAGAGGCGAGAAGCCGATTTCGTTGAGGTACAACTGGGTAGCATCAAGTGCCCGAGTGTAATCGATGTACTTGTGCTGCTTGAGCGAAGAGCCGGACTTGGCCCTGGTCCGAACCGAAGGTACAGCAGGTTCGTCTGACACCACATCCGTTTCCAAAACGATGCCCGTCTCCATTAGGAGGACGTCATCGTCGATGTCAAACTCCGGCGCTTCTTTATTGAGAGCCATTGTTATAGTCCTTTGCTGAGTTCGAACTCAGACTCGAGCGGCACCTGTATCCCTGGCAGCGCTGGAGCCTGTCCCCTCTACATCACAGGAACAGGCCGGGTACAACAATCAACGGCGTGGCAGGAACTGGAGTGGATCGACGGGTTTGCCCTGGCGGCGAATCTCGAAATGCAGCTTCACCCGATCAGTGCCCGTGGACCCCATTTCAGCAATCGACTGCCCAGCCTTGACCTGCTGCCCCTCCCGAACCAAAAGCCTGCGGTTGTGACCGTAGGCACTGACGTAGGTATCGCTGTGCTTGATGATGATCAGCTCGCCGTAGCCCCGCAAGCCACTCCCGGCGTAGACCACTGCACCACCAGACGCAGCAAAAACAGGCTGTCCCAAATCACCGGCGATATCAATGCCTTTATTCAAACTACCGTTTGAAGCAAATTTTCCAATCAGCACCCCGTTGGCCGGCCAGGTCCAGCCCCCTACCGCACGCTCTGCAGCCGGCACGGTTGCCACCACCGGCGCAGGGGTTGTCGGGGCCGTGGTTGCCGGCTTGGTGGTACTGGCAGGTGCGCTGCCGGCGCTGCCAACAGGCCGACGGATGACCGTGGTCTTGCTCGAGGACGACGGGCTGGACACCACCGTGGTGCTGCCCGTGGAACCGCTGCTGAATCGAATCGGCTGGCCGGGGCGAATGGTATAAGGCGCCGGGATGCCGTTACGGGCAGCCAACTCCTTGTAGTCCCAGCCGTAACGGAAGGCGATGGAGAACAGCGTATCGCCCGGCTTGACGATGTATTGCCCGGAGGTCACCGTCGGCCGCTTGGGCGCTGCATTGTTACGGTCGACCACCCGCGCACTCGTCGAGCTGGTGCTGGAGCAACCCGCCAGCAAGGTGCCCATGGCCAGTGCAAGCACCAGAAGCTTGAAACCCGCCCAATCCTTGCGCTGCCGAATGCCTGTGTGCCCCACCCGCGCTCCCCTCATGGTGCCGAATACCGAAATAACGATAAGAAATGCAATATTGTTGCAATTATAACCGAGCCCACCTGCATTAGGTGGGCGGCTGCAAAAGCCCGCTACCGGCAGCGCCATAGCGGATCACCCCGCCAGATAGACAGGGCGATGGCGCAAGAATTCGTCGCTGCCGTAAATATTCCGTGGTTCAGGCCAGCGGGCCATTGAGCAACGGCACGAAGCGCACGGCCCCGAGGACACGCCGGGAGAACCCGTGTTCCTCGCGCACGATCAGCATCAACTGCTGCGCCTCGCCTGCCGGGCCCACCGGAATCACCATGCGCCCGCCTGGCGCCAACTGGTCGAGCAGTGCTTGTGGCACTTCGGGCGCCACTGCGGTGACGATGATGCCATTGTAGGGTGCCAGCGCCTGCCAGCCCTCGCAACCATCCCCCCAGCGGAACACCACGTTACGCAGGTTCAGCTCCACCAGGCGCTCCTTGGCGCGATCCTGCAGCACCTTGATGCGCTCCACCGAGAACACCCGCTCGACCAGTTGGGCAAGTATCGCCGTCTGGTAACCCGAGCCAGTGCCGATCTCCAGCACCTTGTCCAGCGGCCCTGCTTCAAGCAGCAGCTCGCTCATGTGCGCCACCATGAACGGCTGCGAGATGGTCTGGTTGTGGCCGATAGGCAGTGCGGTGTCTTCGTAGGCGCGATGCGCCAATGCCTCGTCGACGAACAGGTGGCGCGGGGTACGGCGGATCGCGTCGAGCACCTTGGTGTTCGCCACGCCCTCTTCGCACAGGCGCTGTATCAGCCGCTCCCGGGTGCGCTGGGAGGTCATGCCGATACCCCGGCGCAGCATATCGTCCTCGCGCATCAGAGCAGGCCCTCCAGCCAACCGTCGAGCTGTTCGAAAGCATCGTTGAAGGTGCGGTCGAGTTGCAGCGGGGTGATCGATACGTAGCCTTGCATCACCGCGTGGAAGTCCGTGCCAGGGCCACCGTCCTCCGCATCACCAGCCACGGCAATCCAGTAACCTTCCTTGCCGCGCGGGTTGACCACCTTGGTCGGTGCCGCCGCCCGCGCCCGGTGACCGAGGCGGGTGAGCTGGATGCCACGGATATGCTCCAGCGGCAGGTTGGGAATGTTGACGTTGAGCACGGTACGCGGCGGCAACTGCAGGCGCGACTGCGCCTCCACCAGGCGCCGGGCGATGTAGGCTGCGGTGGGCAGGTTGTCGGGCTGGCGCGACAGCAACGAAAACGCCAGCGACGTGTTGCCCAGGAAGCGGCCTTCCAGCGCGGCGGCGACCGTGCCCGAATACAGCACGTCGTCGCCCAGGTTGGCCCCCAGGTTGATCCCCGACACCACCATGTCCGGCGTCTGCGCCAACAGCCCGTTGAGCCCCAGGTGCACGCAGTCGGTCGGCGTGCCGTTGAGGCTGATGAAGCCGTTGGCCAGGGTCTGCGGATGCAGCGGCCGGTCCAGCGTCAGCGAACTGCTGGCGCCGCTCTTGTCTTGATCCGGGGCAATTACCACGCACTCGGCGTAATCCACCAGCGCAGCATGCAGCGCGGCGAGGCCTGGTGCGGTAACACCGTCGTCGTTCGAAATCAGAATACGCATGGGCTGTCCGTCTGCCCTGCCGGCACCAGATCCACGACTTCGCGCACTACTACGGTGGCGAAGCATCCGGCCGGAAGGACGAATTCCAGTTGCAGGATATCAGGCTCCGGATAATGCCACGTCAGGCCGCCAATAGGGAGCCGCAGAATGCGCCGTTCGTGATCCATGCCCGCTTGGGCCAGCCAATGGCAAAGTGCCGGCTGCCGTGCCGCAATTGCCGCTTCCAACTCGCCAGTGGCACCCCCGGCGGGCGTTTCGCCCTCGCCCCACAACGCACCGGTGGGATGCAGATCGAGAATATCCAGCCGCGGATCTGAACATTCCTGCTCTGTAGCAGGAAAGAAACTACGGCTAGTGGTGAATGCCAGGAGGTCACCGACCTGCGCACGTGCCCAGCTACCGTCGGCAACACGGGCGGCGAGGATCTGGTTGAACAGGTAGCTGCGCCCCGCCGAGAGCAGGCGCGAACGCACGTTGCGCTGCTCGGGCAGGGCTTTGCGTGCGGCCCAGTCGAGCGCGTCGTGGACATTGCCACCAGCATGGCCGAAGCGCTGGCTGCCGAAGTAGTTCGGCACACCGTGCTGCTTGAGCGCTTCCAGGCGCGCGTCCAGCGCCTGATGATCGGCGGCAAGGCCGGTCAGGCGGAGGGTGAAGCCGTTGGCCGAATGCGCGCCACGCTGCAGCTTGCGCTGGTGGCGTACCTGTTTGAGCACGCGCAGGCTGGCATCCTCGGCACGCGACAGGTCGGGGTCGGCCTTGCCGGGCAGGTGCAGGCTGAACCACTGGCGGGTCAGGGCCTGGCGGTCCTTGAGCCCGGCATAGCTGATCGAACGGGCCGGCACGCCAGCGGCGCGAGCCAGTCGGCGGGCGGCTTCTTCGGTGTTGAGGTCGCGTTTTTCAACCCACAGCCACAGGTGCTCACCTTGGCCGGACAACGGAATGTCCAGCACCTCGTCGACCTGGAAGTCTTCAGCCACGGCCTTGAGTACCGCAGTCCCCAGGGGTTCGCCCGATGCGCGCGGGCCCAGCAGTTCCAGTTCGGTCATGCTGGCAGCAGCAGGGCCACCGCGTGCACGGCGATACCCTCCTCACGGCCGGTGAACCCCAGCTTCTCGGTGGTGGTGGCCTTGACGTTGACTTGGTCGAGTTCCACCTGCAGGTCCTCGGCGATCAACTGGCGCATGGTCTCGATGTGCGGCGCCATTTTCGGTGCCTGGGCGACGATGGTGGCGTCGACGTTGCCCACCTTCCAGCCCTTGCCCTGGACGATGCCGACCACATGGCGCAACAACGCACGGCTGTCGGCGCCCTTGAACTGTGGGTCGGTATCGGGGAAGTGCTTGCCAATGTCACCCAACGCAGCGGCACCGAGCAAGGCATCGCTGAGGGCGTGCAGCAGCACGTCACCGTCGGAGTGGGCCAGAAGGCCATGTTTGTGGGGGATACGGACCCCGCCCAGGGTAATGAAATCACCGTCACAGAAACGGTGCACATCGTAGCCATGGCCAATACGCATAGAAAAACGCCCTGATTGAGTCAGGGCGTGATTCTACCTGCTTTGTGCCGTATTGGGGCTGCGCTTATACCCGCCCCAGTGCCGCCGCGTGATGGCGCAAGTGCGTGTCGATGAAGCTGGCGATGAAGTAGTAGCTGTGGTCATAGCCAGGCTGCAGACGCAGGGTCAGCTCATGCCCACCTTTGCGCGCCGCTTGCTCCAGCGCCTCGGGCTTGAGCTGCTTCTCGAGGAAGTCGTCACGGTCGCCCTGATCCACCAGCAACGGTGGGCAGCTGCCTGCAGGCGTTTCCGCCAGCAGCACACTGGCATCCCACTCGCGCCAGCGTGCACGATCGTCACCCAGGAAGCGGCTGAAGGCCTTTTCGCCCCACGGGCAATCCATCGGGTTGCTGATCGGCGAAAACGCCGATACCGAGCGGTAGCGCCCCGGGTTGCGCAAGGCACACACCAATGCGCCATGCCCCCCCATCGAGTGGCCACTGATGCTGCGCTGGTCGGACGCCGGGAAGTGCGCCTCGATCAGGGCTGGCAGCTCCTCCACCACGTAGTCATGCATGCGGTAATGCTGCGCCCAGGGTTGCTGGGTGGCATTGAGGTAGAAGCCGGCCCCCAGGCCAAAGTCCCACGCGCCGTCGGGGTCGCCGGGCACCTGCTCGCCGCGCGGGCTGGTGTCGGGTGCGACGATGATCAGCCCAAGCTCTGCAGCCAGGCGCTGGGCGCCGGCCTTCTGCATGAAGTTCTCGTCGGTGCAGGTCAGGCCGCTGAGCCAGTACAGCACCGGCAGCTTCGCGCTCTGTTCGGCCTGTGGCGGCAGGTACACGGCAAACACCATGTCGCAGCCGAGCACCTTGGAGTGATGACGGTACCGCTTGTGCCAGCCGCCGAAGCTCTTCTGGCAAGAGATGTTGTCCAGGCTCATGGCAGACCTCAGAAGTGGATCACGCTACGGATGCTCTTGCCTTCATGCATCAGGTCGAAGGCCTTGTTGATGTCTTCCAGGCCCATGGTGTGGGTGATGAACGTATCCAGCGGGATCTCGCCCTTCTCGGCCATGTCGACGTAGCTTGGCAGCTCGCTGCGCCCGCGCACGCCACCGAACGCCGAACCGCGCCAGACGCGACCGGTCACCAGTTGGAACGGACGGGTGGCGATTTCCTGGCCGGCACCGGCAACACCGATAATGACCGACTCGCCCCAGCCCTTGTGGCAGCACTCCAGGGCCGCGCGCATCAGTTGCACATTACCGATGCACTCGAAGGAGAAGTCCACGCCGCCGTCGGTGAGGTCGACGATCACTTCCTGGATCGGGCGGTCGTACTCTTTCGGGTTGATGCAGTCGGTGGCACCCAACTGGCGGGCGATTTCGAACTTGGCCGGGTTGATGTCGATGGCGATGATGCGCGAGGCCTTGGCCTTGACTGCGCCAATGATCGCCGACAGGCCGATGCCGCCAAGGCCGAAGATGGCCACGGTATCACCGGGCTTGACCTTGGCGGTGTTGAGCACGGCACCGATACCGGTGGTGACGCCGCAACCGAGCAGGCAGACCTTCGCCAGCGGGGCTTCCTTCTGGATCTTGGCCACGGAAATTTCCGGCAGCACGGTGTACTCGGAGAAGGTCGACGTGCCCATGTAGTGGAACAGCTGCTGGCCTTTGTAGGAGAAGCGCGTGGTGCCGTCAGGCATCAGGCCCTTGCCCTGGGTGGCGCGAATGGCTTGGCACAGGTTGGTCTTGCCCGAACGGCAGAATTTGCACTGGCCGCACTCCGGGGTGTAGAGCGGAATGACATGATCGCCCACGGCCACCGAGGTCACGCCCTCGCCCACCGCCTCGACGATCGCGCCACCTTCGTGGCCAAGGATCGAGGGGAAGATCCCTTCAGGGTCAGCACCGGACAGGGTGTAGGCGTCGGTGTGGCAGACACCGCTGGCAACCACGCGCAGCAGCACTTCGCCAGCCTTGGGCATGGCCACGTCCACTTCGACGATTTCCAGGGGTTTCTTGGCTTCGAAGGCTACGGCAGCACGGGACTTGATCATCAAAGGTCTCCAGACAGAAGGTCAGTTCAGTCTCGCAGTGTAATTCATGCTTTTTTGATGAATAATCCAGGCAAAGACAAAACATTATTGCCATGCAGGGATAATCAATGAGCAGCCGCTGGGAAGGCATCGACGAATTCGTTGCGGTGGCCGAGTCTGGCCAGTTCACCGCCGCAGCTGAGCGACTGGGTGTGTCGTCCTCGCATATCAGCCGTCAGATCGCGCGGCTGGAGGAGCGCCTGCAGACGCGCCTGCTGTACCGCAGCACCCGACGCGTCACCTTGAGCGAAGCCGGGCAGACGTTCCTGCAGCACTGCCAACGCCTGCAGGATGGCCGTGATGAAGCCCTGCGCGCGATGGGCGACCTGGCCAGCGAACCCAAGGGCTTGCTGCGCATGACCTGTGCAGTGGCCTATGGCGAGCGTTTCATCGTGCCACTGGTGACGCGCTTCATGGCGCAGTACCCGCAACTGCGGGTTGACGTGGAACTGAGCAACCGCACGCTGGACCTGCTGCATGAAGGCATGGACCTGGCCATTCGCCTCGGCCGGCTGGCCGACTCCAGGCTGGTTGCCGCCCGCCTGGCACCGCGGCGCATGTTCCTGTGTGCCTCGCCGGCTTATCTGGAGCGCTACGGTCGGCCGCACAGCCTGTCGGAACTGGCCCGGCACAACTGCCTGATTGGCAGTTCGGACCTGTGGGCGCTGCTGCAGGACGGCCGCGAGATCAGCCAGCGGGTGCAGGGCAACTGGCGCTGCAACAGCGGGCAAGCCGTGCTGGACGCGGCTTTGCTGGGGATGGGCCTGTGCCAGTTGCCGGACTATTACGTGCTGGAGCACCTCAACAGTGGTGCGCTGGTATCCCTGCTGGAGGCGCATCAGCCACCGAATACGGCAGTGTGGGCGCTGTACCCACAGCAACGGCATCTGTCGCCGAAGGTTCGGCGATTGGTGGATTACCTGAAAGAAGGGCTGGCGGGGTTGCCGGAGTACCGACTGGGCTGACTTCAGCGCCGCCCAGCCCAGCGCTGGCGCAACCACTCCAAATCTTCCGGCCGGGTCACCTTGATGTTGTCGCTGCGGCCCTCTATCAGCCGCGGCGCCTGGCCGGACCATTCGATGGCTGACGCCTCGTCAGTGACCACCACATCGGAAACCAGGCACTCGGCCAGCGCTCGGTGCAAGGCGCCGAGGCGGAACATCTGCGGTGTATAGGCCTGCCAGATGGTGCTGCGGTCTACGGTGGCCGTGACCCGGCCCGTAGCATCGGCACGCTTCAATGTATCGCGCGCCGGTACTGCCAACAGGCCGCCAACAGGGTCATTGGCCAACGCTGACAACAGTTTGTCCAGGTCGGTACGCGCAAGGTTCGGCCGCGCAGCATCGTGCACCAGCACCCAGTCGTTGTCCGAAGCCCCTTGCGCATGCAGCAGCAGCAAGGCGTTGAGCACCGAGTCGGCGCGCTCGCGGCCACCCGCCGCGCGCTGGATGCGCGGATCGCTGGCGCAGCGCAGGCCTGGCCAGTACGGGTCATCTTCGGCAATGCTGACTACTACGCCCTTGAGCGTGGGGTGGCCAAGAAAACAGTCGAGGCTGTGCTCGAGAATAGTCTGCCCGGCCAGCTCCAGGTACTGCTTGGGGCGGTCGGCAGCCATGCGGGCACCAACGCCCGCAGCAGGAATCACGGCCCAGAAGGCCGGTAATGTATCAGTCATTTTTGCGGCAACTGGAAGAGGGTTTCGCCCTCTTTGACCATCCCCAATTCATGACGAGCCCGTTCTTCCACGGTCTCCATACCTTTCTTCAACTCCAGGACTTCTGCGTCAAGCACGCGGTTACGTTCAAGCAGACGCTCGTTTTCGGCATGCTGCTCGGCGATCTGCTGCTTGAGCTCGGTCACTTGCGCCAGGCTGCCGTTGCCCACCCAAAGGCGGTACTGCAGGCCACCCAACAGCAGAAGCAGAACGAGGAACAACCAATAGGGACTGCGCATCAAGGTATCCAGGTTAAAAAGACCGCCGCGTACTGTTCACTTCGGGGCCTCGAATAGCACGAAGCCTGGCCGAGGCCAGGCTTCGTCGACAGAAACCCGTTGGAAGTGTAGGAACATTCAGTACGAATGTTCCTACAGCTCCGGCTGCTGTCTTTTTACCATCTCTTGCTTAACCGCGAAACTCGGTACGACCACGGTAAACCGCCTTGGCACCCAGTTGCTCTTCGATGCGCAGCAGTTGGTTGTACTTCGAAACGCGGTCGGAACGGCACAGCGAACCGGTCTTGATCTGGCCAGCAGCAGTACCCACGGCCAGGTCGGCGATGGTCGAGTCTTCGGTTTCACCGGAACGGTGCGAGATCACCGCGGTGTAGCCGGCAGCCTTGGCCATCTGGATGGCTTCCAGGGTTTCGGTCAGCGAACCGATCTGGTTGAACTTGATCAGGATCGAGTTACCGATGCCCTTTTCGATGCCTTCCTTGAGGATCTTGGTGTTGGTCACGAACAGGTCGTCACCGACCAGTTGCACCTTCTCGCCGATCTTGTCGGTGAGGATCTTCCAGCCAGCCCAGTCGGACTCGTCCAGGCCGTCTTCGATCGAGATGATCGGGAAGCGCTCGGTCAGGCCTTTCAGGTAGTCGGCAAAGCCTTCGGCGTCGAACGACTTGCCTTCGCCGGACAGGTTGTACTTGCCGTCTTCGTAGAATTCGGAAGCCGCGCAGTCCAGGGCCAGGGTCACGTCGGTGCCCAGCTTGTAGCCTGCTTTTTCCACGGCTTCAGCGATGGCGGCCAGGGCGTCTTCGTTGGAAGCCAGGTTCGGCGCGAAGCCGCCTTCGTCACCAACGGCAGTGTTCAGGCCGCGAGCCTTCAGTACCGCCTTGAGGTGATGGAAGATTTCGGTGCCCATGCGCAGGCCGTCGGAGAAGGTCTTGGCGCCAACCGGCTGCACCATGAACTCCTGGATATCGACGTTGTTGTCGGCGTGCTCGCCGCCATTGATGATGTTCATCATCGGAACCGGCATCGAGTACTGGCCCGGGGTGCCGTTCAGGTTGGCGATGTGCGCGTACAGCGGCAGGTCCTGGTCCTGGGCAGCGGCCTTGGCGGCAGCCAGGGAAACAGCCAAGATGGCGTTGGCGCCCAGCTTGGCTTTGTTCTCGGTACCGTCCAGGTCGATCATGGCGCGGTCCAGAGCCTTCTGGTCGGAAGGGTCCTTGCCCAGCAGCAGGTCGCGGATCGGGCCGTTGATGTTGGCGACGGCCTTCAGCACGCCCTTGCCCAGGTAACGGCTCTTGTCGCCATCACGCAGCTCCAGCGCTTCGCGCGAGCCGGTGGAAGCACCGGACGGCGCGCAAGCGCTACCGATGATGCCGTTGTCGAGCAGTACATCGGCTTCCACGGTGGGGTTGCCACGCGAATCGAGAACTTCACGACCTTTGATGTCGACGATTTTTGCCATTGTTGTAAGCACTCCAGAATTGACGAAAACAACGCAGCTTAGGAAATCCTTGCACTTCACCAGGCGGGGTATGCAGCAGGCAGGCCTGATAAAAGCACTCCCTGACCAAACGGTCAGGGAGAGAACGGGCGGTACTTTACCCGAGAAATGAGCTTTACGCGGTTTCTACCGTCGGAAAACTTTTCACCAGGTCGTCCAATTGCTTGAGCTGGGCCAGGAACGGCTCCAGCTTGTCCAGGCGCAGGGCGCATGGACCATCGCACTTGGCGTTGTCCGGATCGGGGTGGGCCTCGAGGAACAGACCAGCCAGGCCCTGGCTCATGCCGGCCTTGGCCAGGTCGGTGACCTGGGCGCGGCGGCCACCGGCAGAGTCCGAGCGGCCGCCCGGCATTTGCAGGGCGTGGGTCACATCGAAGAATACCGGGTACTCGAACTGCTTCATGACACCGAAGCCGAGCATGTCCACTACCAGGTTGTTGTAGCCGAAGCTCGAACCCCGCTCGCAGAGGATCAACTGATCGTTACCGGCCTCTTCGCACTTGGCCAGGATGTGTTTCATCTCCTGGGGTGCGAGAAACTGGGCCTTCTTGATGTTGATCACCGCGCCGGTCTTGGCCATGGCCACCACCAGGTCGGTTTGGCGCGACAGGAAGGCCGGCAACTGGATGATGTCGCAGACCTTGGCCACCGGCTCGGCCTGGTAGGGCTCGTGCACGTCGGTGATTACCGGCACGTTGAAGGTGCGTTTGATCTCTTCGAAGATCTTCAGCCCCTCTTCCATGCCCGGGCCACGGTAGGACGCCACAGACGAACGGTTGGCCTTGTCGAAGCTGGCCTTGAACACGTACGGAATACCGAGCTTCTCGGTCACCCGTACGTACTCTTCGCAGACCTTCAGGGCCAGGTCACGGGACTCCAGAACGTTCATGCCGCCGAACAGGACGAACGGCTTGTCGTTGGCGATCTCGATGTTACCGACGCGAATGATCTTCTGGGTCATTGATCAGGCCTTGTTCTTCTGAGCCAGGGCTGCCTTGACGAAGCCACTGAACAGCGGGTGGCCGTCACGCGGGGTCGAGGTGAACTCCGGGTGGAACTGGCAGGCGACGAACCATGGGTGGTCCTTGGACTCGACCACTTCCACCAGCGCGCCGTCTTCGGAACGACCGGAGACCACCAGGCCAGCGTCGAGCAGCTGTGGCAGCAGGTTGTTGTTCACTTCGTAGCGGTGACGGTGACGCTCGGTAATCACGTCCTTGCCGTAGCAGTCGTGAACCTTGGAACCCGAGACGATCTGGCAATCCTGTGCGCCCAGGCGCATGGTGCCGCCCAGGTCGGACGCTTCGGTGCGGGTCTCGACGGCACCGGTGGCATCGGCCCACTCGGTGATCAGGCCGACGACCGGGTGGCCGCTGTTGCGGTCGAACTCGGTGGAGTTGGCGTCTTTCCAGCCCATCACGTTACGGGCGAACTCGATCACGGCAACCTGCATGCCCAGGCAGATACCCAGGTACGGCACCTTGTTCTCACGGGCGTATTGCACCGCAGTGATCTTGCCTTCGACGCCGCGCAGGCCGAAACCGCCCGGTACCAGGATGGCATCGGCGCCTTCGAGCAGGCTGGTGCCCTGGTTCTCGATGTCTTCGGAGTCGATGTAGCGCAGGTTGACCTTGGTGCGGTTGGTGATGCCGGCGTGGCTCATCGCTTCGATCAGCGACTTGTACGCATCCAGCAGCTCCATGTACTTGCCGACCATGGCGATGGTCACTTCGTGCTCTGGGTTGAGCTTGGCGTCGACCACTTTGTCCCACTCGGACAGGTCGGCGCTGTTGCACTGCAGGCCGAAGCGCTCGGTGACGAAATCATCCAGGCCCTGAGCATGCAGGATGCCTGGGATCTTGTAGATGGTATCGGCGTCTTCCAGCGCAATCACCGCACGCTCTTCAACGTTGGTGAACTGGGCGATCTTGCGACGCGACGAGCTGTCGATCGGGTGATCGGAGCGGCATACCAGCACGTCAGGCTGCAGGCCGATGGAGCGCAGCTCCTTGACCGAGTGCTGGGTAGGCTTGGTCTTGGTCTCGCCAGCAGTGGCGATGTACGGAACCAGCGTCAGGTGCATCAGCATCGCGCGCTTGGCGCCGACTTCGAAACGCAACTGGCGGATGGCCTCGAGGAACGGCTGCGACTCGATGTCGCCGACGGTACCGCCGATTTCCACCAGGGCCACGTCGGCATCGCCGGCACCCTTGATGATGCGACGCTTGATCTCGTCAGTGATGTGCGGGATGACCTGGATGGTCGCGCCCAGGTAGTCACCACGACGCTCTTTGCGCAGCACGTGCTCGTAGATGCGGCCAGTGGTGAAGTTGTTGTTCTGGGTCATGGTCGTGCGGATGAACCGCTCGTAGTGGCCCAGGTCAAGGTCAGTCTCGGCGCCATCATGGGTGACGAAGACTTCACCGTGCTGGAACGGACTCATGGTGCCAGGATCGACGTTGATGTACGGATCCAGCTTGAGCATGGTGACCTTGAGCCCCCGCGCTTCCAGGATGGCCGCCAGGGAAGCCGAGGCAATGCCTTTCCCCAATGAAGAAACAACACCGCCCGTGACGAATATGTAGCGCGTCATGAAAAACCCTAGAAGTCTGCGTTAAGGCGGCCAGCGCCGCCGGAGAAAGCGAAGGAAGGCCGAAGCCCCCGATCACCTGCGTCAATCACAGTGCATCTCGAAAAACTGCCGCGTCTGTACAAACCAGGGTATCCCCGGCATGGAGCTCGCTCGTCATTTCCAGAATCAGCCCAGCAAAAAACTGCGTGGTAATCGGCAACTGCTGTGTTTTCGAGGAACGCACAGAAGTTGTATCAAGAAGGGAGGGTAGTCTACCGGAATGTACCCTTCAGCTCAAACCTTGCGCGTTCGTCGGAGGCAGCCAATGCAGCTGGCAATCCGCCTGACCGAGTTCGGGCAGATTGGCCACTGCCAGCAAGCGCTCGCCCTGATAGAGCAACGGCAGGCGCGCACGCACGAAATACGGCACCTGCAGCGCGTTGAGCAAACGCTTCAGGTCGCGCCGGCCGCGCCCTGCAAGTTCAAGCACTTCACCGCCCTGGCGATAGCGGATACACAGCCCGGCCAGGGGCTGGGGCGCGGTCAACCGCACACTGCCGTTGCCTGGCAATGTCAGCACCACAGAGGGCTCGGGCCAGGCGAACTCGCCTTGCGGTGCCTGCAGCCAGTCACCGCTCAACCACCAGATACGGCCGTTGCTGCGCAGCAACCGGCCGTCGGCCAGGCGCCAGACCGGCCGGGCGTCGGCTGCGGCATCACGCAGATCGGCCCAGCCAGCCCAGTGACGCGCGTCGGGCAACCGGGTGCGAACGCTGAGCCAGTATTGCAGGGCATTGCGCTGACGAGCGGGCGTCAGCGCCGTGAGCACTGCAAGGTCGAGGGAATCCAGCCGCGCCCAGGGCGCAGCAGCGCCCTCCCCGGCCTTGGCCAGATCGGCCTGGGCCACTTCATCCAGCAGCCCCAGCGCTTCACCCAGGTGCTCGGCGCAACGGGCCAGGTTCTGGCTGGCCTGCGGCCAACGCTGCTGCAGCACGGGGAACACTTTGCCGCGCAAATAGTTGCGGGCAAAGGCGGTGTCGCTGTTAGAGGGGTCTTCAATCCAGCTTAACCCCTGGATTTGGGCATACGCCTGCAACTGTTGGCGCGCAATCCCCAGCAATGGCCTGGCCAGGGTGCCCTGCCCCAGCGCCCGCTGGGCCGGCATCGCGGCCAAACCGCGCAGGCCGCTGCCGCGCAACAGACGAAAGAGCAAGGTTTCTGCCTGGTCTTCGCGATGTTGCCCGGTGAATAGCACTTCACCGGGGCCGAGCCGTTGCTTGAATGCCGCGTAACGGGCATCGCGGGCAGCCTGCTCGAGGCTGGCACCGGGTGCGACCTGGACGTGTATCACGCTGAGCGGGATGCCTAGCGTGGCGCAGACATGCGTGCAGTGCGCCGGCCAGGCGTCAGCCGCAGGCTGTAGGCCATGATGGATATGGATGGCGTGCAGAGGAGGCGCTGGGTGAGTACGGGCGTAATCGGCCAGCAGGTGCAGGAGGACGGTGGAGTCGAGGCCGCCGGAGAAAGCGATGTGCCAGGCGGGGGCTTGAAGCCAGGGGGTGAGGTTGAGCATGAGGGCCTCACACGGCTTGGAATCGCTGGGGCCGCAAAGCGGCCCCAGCAATATGCATCAGAGGCCGTAGCTCATCAGACGCTCGTAGCGACGAGCCAACAGCGCGTCATTATCAAGCTTGCCAAGCATGTCCAGCTGCTGCACAAGGTCGGCACGAATGCTTTCCGCCATCTGCGCCGGGTCACGGTGGGCGCCGCCCAGCGGCTCCTGAATCACCTTGTCGACGATGTTCAGGCTCTTCAGGCGCTCGGCCGTGATGCCCATGGCCTCGGCGGCATCGGCAGCCTTGTCGGCGGTCTTCCACAGGATCGAAGCGCAACCTTCTGGCGAGATCACCGAGTAGGTGGAGTACTGCAGCATGTTCAGCTGATCGCACACACCAATGGCCAGCGCACCGCCAGAACCACCCTCACCGATCACGGTGGCGATGATTGGCGTCTTCAGGCGTGCCATGACGCGCAGGTTCCAAGCGATCGCTTCGCTCTGGTTGCGCTCTTCGGCGTCGATGCCCGGGTAGGCGCCCGGTGTGTCGATGAAGGTCAGGATCGGCATCTTGAAGCGCTCGGCCATTTCCATCAGGCGGCACGCCTTGCGGTAGCCCTCTGGGCGTGGCATGCCGAAGTTGCGGCGCACTTTCTCGCGCACTTCACGGCCCTTCTGGTGGCCGATGACCATCACCGCCTGGCCATCCAGGCGCGCGGTACCGCCCACGATCGCGGCGTCGTCGGAGAAGTGGCGGTCACCGTGCAGCTCTTCGAATTCGGTGAAGATGTGCTGCAGGTAGTCCAGGGTGTATGGACGACGCGGGTGACGGGCCAGGCGGGCGATCTGCCAGCTGGTCAGGTTGCCGAAGATGCTTTCGGTCAGGGTATTGCTCTTGTCTTGCAGACGGGCAATTTCATCGCTGATGTTCAGCGAGTTGTCGTTACCCACCAGGCGCAGCCCTTCGATCTTGGCTTGCAGGTCGGCAATCGGCTGTTCGAAATCGAGGAAATTCGGGTTCATAGGCATCCGTCTTGGGTCTACGGCCAGGCGGCCGGCCGGTTGATCCGTTTGGCGCCCTACCTTAAGGGATCGGGCGCATTCAGGTCGAGATTAAAATTCGTCGATTCAACGATATTGCAGGAAGACGTTCTCACGCCCGAACTGGTCACGCAGTGCCTGAATCAGGCCGTCGGCCGGGTCGATCGACCATTCATCGGCGAACTGCAGCATGGCCTTGGCGTCACTGCCGGTGTACTCCAGGGTGATCGGGCAGCCGCCGCGGTGCCGGGTGATCAGCTCACCCAGCCAGTTCAGGCGGTCGCCCTTGAGGGCGTCATGGGCGACTTTCAGGCGCAGGCTTTCGGCCAGACGCGTGCGGGCATCTTCCATGGTCATCACCTGCTTGACCCGCAGGCGCAGGCCACCGGAGAAGTCATCGTTGCTGACCTCGCCTTCGACCACGACCATGGCATCGTTCTGCAACAGTGACTGGGCAGCCATGAAGGAGTCGGCAAACAGCGACGCCTCGATACGCCCAGAGCGGTCATCAAGCGTGACGAAACCCATCTTGTCACCCTTCTTGTTCTTCATTACCCGCAGGGCAATGATCATGCCGGCGATCGTCTGCGACTCACGGGACGGCTTCAGATCGATGATGCGCTGGCGGGCGAAACGGCGAATCTCGCTTTCGTACTCATCAATCGGGTGGCCGGTGAGGTACAGGCCAAGCGTGTCCTTCTCGCCTTTGAGGCGCTCTTTGAGGGTGAGTTCGCGGACCTTGCGGTGGTTGGCATAGACGTCCGAATCGGCCTCCACGAACAACCCGCCGAACAGATCGACATGGCCACTGTCGGCGGTACGTGCGGTCTGCTCGGCAGACTTGACCGCCTCTTCCAGCGCCGCCAGCAAGGTTGCGCGGTTGCGGTCGATGTTGGCCTGGTAGGCCTTGATTTCGTCATGGAAGTACGGGCCGAGGCGGTCCAGTGCACCACTGCGGATCAGCGCATCGAGGGTGCGCTTGTTGACGCGCTTGAGGTCGACGCGCTCACAGAAATCGAACAGGTCCTTGAACGGCCCGCCCTGCGCACGCACTTCGACGATGGCTTCGACCGGCCCCTCGCCCACACCCTTGATCGCGCCCAAGCCATAGACGATACGGCCATCGTCGTTGACGGTGAACTTGAAGTCGGAGGTGTTCACATCAGGCGCGTCGAGGCGCAGCTTCATGCTGCGCACTTCCTCGATCAGCACCACCACCTTGTCGGTGTTGTGCATATCCGCCGACAACACCGCCGCCATGAACGGCGCCGGGTAGTGGGTCTTGAGCCAGGCGGTCTGGTACGACACCAGGCCATAGGCGGCAGAGTGAGATTTGTTGAAACCGTAACCGGCGAACTTCTCTACCAGGTCGAAGATGTTACCTGCCAGGTCACCATCAATACCGTTATTGGCGCAACCTTCGATGAAACCGCCGCGCTGCTTGGCCATTTCCTCGGGCTTTTTCTTACCCATGGCACGACGCAGCATGTCGGCACCGCCCAGGGTATAGCCGGCCATGACCTGGGCAATCTGCATCACCTGCTCTTGATACAGGATGATGCCGTAGGTGGGCGCCAGTACCGGCTGCAGGCCGTCATACTGGTAATCCGGGTGCGGGTAGGCCAGCTCGGCGCGGCCGTGCTTGCGGTTGATGAAGTCGTCCACCATGCCCGACTGCAGCGGGCCCGGGCGGAACAGCGCCACCAGTGCGATAAGGTCTTCCAGGCAGTCCGGCTTGAGCTTCTTGATCAGCTCCTTCATGCCGCGCGATTCGAGCTGGAACACCGCCGTGGTCTCGGCTTTTTGCAGCAGCTCGTAGGTCTTGCGGTCATCCAGCGGAATGAAGTCGATGTTCAGGTCCGGCAGGCCCTGCTTGGCCTGCTCACGGTTGATCGTCTCCATCGCCCACTTGATGATGGTCAGTGTGCGCAGGCCGAGGAAGTCGAACTTGACCAGCCCGGCGGCCTCGACATCGTCCTTGTCGAACTGGGTCACCAGGCCGCCGCCTTCTTCGTCACAGGCGATCGGCGAGAAGTCGGTGAGTTTGGTCGGGGCGATTACCACGCCACCGGCGTGTTTGCCGGTACCACGGGTGACGCCCTCGAGCTTGAGGGCCATGTCCCAGATCTCGCGGGCATCTTCGTCGCCCTTGAGGAAGTCACGCAGGATTTCTTCCTGCTCGTAGGCCTTCTCCAGGGTCATGCCGACTTCGAAGGGGATCATCTTCGACAGGCGGTCGGCCAGGCCGTAGGACTTGCCCTGCACCCGCGCCACGTCGCGCACCACCGCCTTGGCGGCCATGGTACCGAAGGTGATGATCTGGCTGACCGCGTTACGCCCGTAGGCATCGGCCACATATTCAATGACCCGGTCGCGGCCATCCATGCAGAAGTCGACGTCGAAGTCGGGCATGGATACACGTTCAGGGTTGAGGAAGCGCTCGAACAGCAGGTCGTAGGCCAGCGGGTCGAGGTCGGTGATCTTCAGCACGTAGGCGACCAGCGAACCGGCACCCGAACCCCGGCCCGGGCCCACCGGCACACCGTTGTTCTTGGCCCACTTGATGAAGTCCATAACGATCAGGAAGTAGCCCGGGAAGCCCATCTGGATGATGATATCCAGCTCGAACTTCAGGCGGTCCAGGTAGACCTGGCGCTTTTCTTCATAGTCTGGCGTGGTCTCCTTGGGCCAGAGCACCGCCAGGCGCTCCTCCAGGCCTTCATGGGAGACATGGCGCAGATAATCGTCGATGCCCATGCCGTTGGGCGTGGGGAAGTCGGGCAGGAAGTGCTTGCCCAACTGCACCTGGATGTTGCAACGCTTGGCGATTTCGACGGTGTTGGCGATGGCGTCGGGCAGGTCGCTGAACAGCTCGGCCATTTCGTCCGAGCTCTTGAGGTACTGCTGGTCGCTGTAGTTACGCGGGCGACGCGGGTCGTCCAGGGTCCAGCCCTCACCGATGCATACACGGGTTTCGTGGGCATCGTAGTCGGCCTGCTTGATGAAGCGCACATCGTTGGTCGCCACCAGCGGTGCGCCAACCTTGTCGGCCAGAGCCACGGCGGCGTGCACGTATTCTTCGTCGCGCGCGCGGTTGGTGCGCTGCACTTCGACGTAGAAGCGCTCGGGGAACATGCCCAGCCAATCGCGCAGCAGCGCTTCGGCCTCTTCAACCCTGCCACCCAGCAGCGCCGCGCCGATGTCACCTTCCTTGCCGGCGGACAAAGCGATCAGGCCCTCGCTGGCGGGGGCGATCCATTCACGCTGCAGAATCACCAGGCCATTGCGCTGGCCTTCGACCCAGCCCCGCGAAATCAGCTCGGTGAGGTTGCGGTAGCCCGTGGGGTTCATCGCCAGGAAGCAGATGCGCGACAACGGTGCTTCCGGGTCGGCCCCGGCCAGCCACAGGTCGGCACCACAGATCGGCTTGATCCCGGCGCCCATGGCGGTCTTGTAGAACTTCACCAGCGAGCACATGTTGCTCTGGTCGGTGATCGCCACCGCCGGCATGTTCATCCCCGCCAGCGCCTTTGCCAGCGGCTTGATCCGCACCAGACCGTCGACCAGCGAGAATTCGGAGTGCACGCGAAGGTGAACGAAGGGAACCGACATGGATGATCCTGTAGCAGAACGACAAGGGCGGGATTGTAGCGTAAAAGCGAGGGTATTTTGGGGCTACTGTGCAGCCCCGCGAAGGGCCGCGCAGCGGCACTGACAGGCTAAATCAAGGAATCGACAACGCCTTCACGCGCTTCCCAGGCCGCCCGCACAGGCGCGAAGGAACGCCGATGAATGGGCGTCGGCCCAAGCCGCGCCAGGGCCTCAAGGTGTACCGGCGTCGGGTAGCCCTTGTGCCCACCGATGCCATAACCGGGGTAGATCAGCTCGAACGCGCTCATCTCCCGGTCACGTGTCACCTTGGCCAGGATCGACGCCGCCGCGATCGCCGGCACCTGGCTATCGCCCTTGATCACCGGCGCCGCAGGCACTGCGAGTTTCGGGCAGCGGTTGCCGTCGATCAGTGCCAGCTTGGGCGTAACGTGCAGGCCCTCGACCGCGCGCTGCATCGCCAGCATGGTGGCCTGAAGGATGTTCAGGCGGTCGATTTCGTCGACCTCGGCGCGGGCAATGCAAAAGCTCAGTGCCTTTTCGCAGATTTCGTCGAACAACGCTTCGCGCTTGGCTTCGGTGAGCTTCTTCGAATCATTCAGGCCCAGAATCGGCCGTGCCGGATCGAGGATCACGGCAGCGGTGACCACCGCCCCGCACAGCGGGCCACGGCCGACTTCATCGACACCGGCGACCAGGTCTTCGACCAGGTTGAAATCCAGTCCTATTTGCATGTCAGCGGTCCTTGAGCAAAGCCAGCACCGCCTCGGCCGCCTGGTTGGAGGCGTCCCGGCGCAGGGTGCGGTGAATCTCGTCGAAACGTTCGGTCTGCTGGCTGCCGTCGGCCACCAAGGGGGCCAAGGTCTGCGCCAGGGCTTCGCTGGTGGCGTCATCCTGCAGCAGCTCAGGCACAAGCGCACGCTGGGCCAGCAGGTTGGGCAACGACACGTAGGGGCTTTTCACCAGGCGCTTGAGAATCCAGTAGGTCAGCGGCGCCAGGCGGTAGGCCACCACCATGGGCCGCTTGTACAGCAGGGCCTCCAGGGTGGCGGTACCTGACGCAATCAGCACCGCATCACAGGCCGCCAAGGCCTGGTGCGACTGGCCGTCGAGCAGGGTCAGCGGCAGCTCGCGCCCTTCGAGCATCTGCTCGACCTGGGCACGCCGCGCGGCATTGGCACACGGCAGCACGAAGCGCACACCTGGCACCCGCTCGCGCAAGCGCTCGGCCGCATCGAGGAACAGCGCCCCCAGGCGCCCGACCTCACCGCCACGGCTGCCTGGCATCAATGCAACCACCGGGCCATGGCCCAGGCCAAGCTCACTGCGCGCCGCCTGCCGATCCGCTTCGAGGGGGATGGTGTCGGCCAGCGGGTGGCCGACAAAGCGCACCGGCACACCCTGCTCTTCGTAGAACCGCGCCTCAAACGGCAGCAGTGTCAGCATCAGGTCGCAGCCTTCACGGATCTTCAGCACGCGCTTCTGCCGCCAGGCCCACACGGAAGGGCTGACGTAGTGCACGGTCTTGATGCCGGCCTGACGCAATTTCAATTCGATATTGAGGGTGAAATCCGGGGCGTCGATACCGATAAACACATCGGGCTTTTCGGCGATCAGCGTCTGGATCAGCAGTTTACGGCGCTTGAGCAGCTCGCGCAGGCGCCCCAGCACTTCGACCAGGCCCATCACGGCCAGGCGTTCCATGGGGAAGTAGGACTGCAGGCCTTCGGCTTCCATCAAGGGGCCGCCAACGCCGATGAACCGTACGTCGGGATGGCGGGCCTTGAGGGCGCGCATCAAGCCGGAACCGAGAATATCGCCGCTGGCCTCACCCGCGACCAGGGCTACGCAAAGCTGGGCCATGTCAGCGCGTGATGCCGCGTGCGGAATTCAGGATCGACTGACGGAACAGCTCGACCTCGGGGTGCTGGGCTGCCGGCTCGTCCAGCGCCTTGATTGCATCTTCGACGGTCAGGCCCTGGCGATAGACAATCTTGTAGCAACGCCGCAGGGTATGAATGACCTCGTCGCTGAAACCCCGGCGGCGCATGCCTTCGAAGTTCATGCTTCGGGCTTCGGCCGGGCTGCCGAACACCGTGACGAAGGCCGGCACATCCTTGCCGATCGCCGTACCCATGCCAGAAAACGCATGAGCACCGATATGGCAGTACTGGTGCACCAGGGTGTACCCGGACAGAATCGCCCAGTCGCCGACGTGCACATGCCCGGCCAACGCGGTGTTGTTCACCAGAATGCAATGATTACCGATGACACTGTCGTGACCGATGTGCGCATAGGCCATGATCAGGTTGTGATCGCCCAGGGTGGTTTCGGCACGGTCCTGAACGGTACCGCGGTGAATGGTCACGCCCTCGCGGATCACATTGTGATCGCCAATCACCAGACGGGTCGGCTCACCCTTGTACTTGAGGTCAGGGGTGTCTTCGCCGATCGAGGAAAACTGGTAGATACGGTTGTGCTTGCCGATACGGGTCGGCCCTTTGAGCACCACATGCGGGCCAATGATGGTGCCCTCCCCGATTTCGACATCGGGGCCTACGATCGACCACGGGCCCACCTCGACACCATCGGCCAGCTTGGCCGATGGGTCGATGATGGCCCGTGGATCAATCGAATTCATAGGGAGCGTTCCGCGCAGGTGATCTGTGCCGAGCATACAGGCTTGCCGTCCACCAGGGCGCGGCATTCGAATTTCCAGATCATGCTCTTGCGGCTGAGGAACTTGGCTTCCAGCACAAGCTGGTCACCCGGCAATACCGGCTGACGGAAACGCAGTTTGTCGGAACCGACAAAGTAGTACAGGGTGCCATCAGCCGGCTTGGCATCAAGCATCTTGAAACCGAGAATACCGGCCGCCTGGGCCATGGCCTCGATGATCAGAACGCCCGGCATGATCGGGTGGGCCGGGAAATGGCCATTGAAGAACGGCTCGTTGATGCTGACATTCTTGTAGGCACGAATGCTCTGGGCCTCGAAGTCCAGATCCGTCACGCGGTCCACCAGCAGGAACGGGTAACGGTGAGGCAGGTATTCGCGAATCTCGTTGATGTCCATCATTTCGGGGGGAAGCCTGTAATAAGAATAGGGAGCGCAGGTGCTGACCACGCGCTCCTTTTGCAGTCCAAAGAGGAGCCAGCTAGCGTCTGTTCACTCTTGCTCAGGGAATGGTATCAGCCTTCTGATGCCGGCTGGCCACCTGAGGTCACGGTATCGATGCGCTTTTCCACCTGCTGGAGACGCTTGGCCATGTCGTCCAGGTGGCGGATACGCGCGGCGCTCTTGCGCCAGTCAGCCAATGGCTGCATGGCAGTGCCGGAAGAATAGGCACCCGGTTCGGTGATCGATCGGGTCACCATGGTCATGCCGGACACGAAAACGTTATCACAGACGTCAATATGGCCCACCATGCCGACACCGCCCGCAATGGTGCAGTGCTTACCGATGCGCGTGCTGCCGGAAATGCCAACACAGGCAGCCATGGCCGTGTGCTCGCCGATCTGGACGTTATGGGCGATCTGGATCTGGTTGTCGAGTTTGACCCCGTCGGCAATGCGCGTGTCAGACAGCGCACCACGGTCAATGGCCGTATTGACGCCGATTTCCACATCATCGCCGATGGTCACGCCGCCAATCTGGGCAATCTTGCGCCACACGCCCTTCTCGTTGGCGAAGCCGAAGCCTTCGCCACCGATCACCGCACCCGACTGGATGACGACACGCTTGCCGATGGTCACGTCATGGTACAGGGTGACCCGTGGCGCCAGCCAACCACCCTCGCCGATGACGCAGCGGGCACCGACCACGCAATGAGCACCGATGCTGACATTGGCCGCAATCCGCGCACCGCTCTCGACGACCGCGAACGGGCCGATGCTGGCACTGGCATCCACCTGCGCATCTTCTGCTACCACGGCGCTGGGATGAACTCCCGCCACAGCCTTGGGCTTGGGATCGAACAGATGGGAAATGCGTGCATAGGCCAGGTACGGATCAGCGACGATCAGTGCGTTGCCGGCAAAGCCTTCAGCATCCGCAGCCTTTAGCAGTACCGCTGCCGCCTGGCTGTTATCCAGGAATTTGCGGTACTGCGGGTTGGCGAGGAAGCTCAATTGACCGGGCCCGGCCTCCTGCAAGGTGGCCAGCCCGGTAATCTGCAGCGCCTCGGGCCCCTTGAGGGTGGCCCCGAGGGCTTCGGCCAGCTGGCCAAGCGTCATGGTCAAGGTCATATCAACGGGCTTGGTTCATGCGCTCGATGACTTGGCGGGTGATGTCGTACTGAGGTTTGACATCGATGACCGCGCCACGCTCGAGGACCAGGTCGAAACCGCCCTTCTTGATCACTTCCTCGACAGCGCCGTCCAGCTTGGGCTTGAGCTGCTTGAGCATGTCGCGATCAGCAACGGCCTTGGCTTCGTTCAGTTCCTTGGACTGGAACTGGAAGTCGCGGGCCTTTTGCTTGAACTCGAGCTCCAGGCGCTCACGCTCCTGCTGCTGCATCTTGTCGCCGCCTTTGATCAGGCGGTCCTGGATGCCCTTGGCGCTGCTTTCCAGGCTCTTGAGCTTGGTCAGTTGCGGGCCGAATTTTTTCTCGGCATCGACCGCGTACTTCTTGGCGGCATCCGATTCAAGCAGGGCCATCTGATAGTTCAGGACGGCAACCTTCATTTCGGCGAAAGCCGGGGTGGCGACCAGCGCCGCGGCCAAGATGGCCAGTTGAGTCAACTTACGCACGATGCACTCCTGGATAAACCGTTGTCGTTATGCAAGGGCCGACCTTAGAAGGTCTGGCCCAGAGAGAATTGGAACACCTGGGTATCGGCGTCGTCCGGTTTCTTGATCGGCATCGCCAGGCTGAAGCTCAACGGGCCCAGCGCAGTAATCCAGGTCACACCCAGGCCCACGGAGCTGGCCATGTCCGAGAAACCGACCTTGGCGCAATCAGGCTTGGAACCGCAATTGGTGTCGAACACGTTACCCACGTCCCAGAACACGGAAGTGCGCAGCGAACGCTGGTCTTTGACGAACGGCAGCGGGAACAGCAGTTCTACACCACCCTGGACCAGCACGTTGCCACCGAACGGCAGCGGATCCTGATCCGGGTCTTCGATAGTGCCCGGGTTGGTACCCTTACTCGGCGTGCTGCGGGGGCCCAGGCTGCTGTCCTTGAAGCCACGGACGGAGTTGAAGCCACCCGCGTAGTAGTTCTCGTAGAACGGCAGGCCGGAAGTGCCACCGAAACCATCACCATAGCCCAGTTCAGTGTGCAGGCGCAGGGTGTAGTCGTTATTGATCGGCTTGAACAACTGGCCACGGTAGTCGAGCTTGTAGAACGACAGGTCGCTGCCCGGGATGGTGGATTCCAGGGTCAAACTTTGGGAGTGACCACGGGTAGCCAACACGCCTTTGTTCAAGGTCGACTCGGACCAGCCGATCGACGCTTTGAAGTTGAGGAAGCTATCGCCCTCTTCTTCGAGGAAATTGAAGATCTCGTCAACGGTGTATTTGCCGGTCTTGATCTTGTCCTGCTGCACGCTCAGGCCGTAGGTCAGGCGCGAGGTCTCGCTGATCGGGTAACCCAGGCTGACGCCGGCGCCAAGGCTGTCGACCGCATAGCTGGCAACGTCGACATCGAGGTCGTCGTAGTCGGTGCTGCGGTAGAAGGCGTTGTAGCCCAGGCTGACGCCGTCGGCAGTGAAGTAGGGGTCGACGAAGCCGAAGTTGTATCGGGTCTGGTACTCGGAACGGGTCAGGCCGACGGACACCTTGTTACCGGTACCCAGGAAGTTGCTCTGGCTGATCGAGCCGCCGAGGATCAGGCCGGCGCTCTGGGCAAAACCGACGCTGGCGGTGATCGAGCCGGAGGCTTGTTCTTCGACGCTGTAGTTGACGTCGACCTGGTCATCGGTGCCAGGCACCGGTGGCGTTTCGACGTTGACTTCCTTGAAGAAGCCCAGACGCTCAAGACGGGTCTTGGACTGGTCGATCAGGTAGGTCGAAGCCCAGCCGCCTTCCATCTGGCGCATCTCGCGACGTAGCACTTCGTCTTCGGTCTTGGTGTTGCCGCGATAGTTGATGCGGTTGACGTAGGCACGCTTGCCCGGGTCGACCACGAACATGATATCGACGGTGTGGTCTTCATCGTTGGGCTGCGGCACGCCGTTGACGTTGGCGAAGGTATAGCCTTCGTTACCCAGGCGACGGGTGATCAGCTCGGACGTGGTGGTCATCACCTTGCGCGAGAATACCTGGCCCGGCTGCACCAGCAGCAGCGACTTGACCTGGTCTTCAGGGACCTTGAGGTCACCGGAGAGCTTCACGTCACGGACGGTGTACTTCTCGCCTTCGTTGATGTTGACGGTGATGTAGACGTGCTTCTTGTCTGGCGTGATGGACACCTGGGTAGAGGCGATATCCATGTTGATGTAGCCGCGGTCCAGGTAGTAGGAACGCAGACGCTCCAGGTCACCGGACAGTTTTTCACGGGCGTACTTGTCGTCGTTCTTGAAGAACGACAGCCAGTTGGTGGTTTTCAGCTCGAACAGCTGCGACAGCTCTTCGTCGTCGAAGACGTTGTTGCCCACCACGTTGATGTGCTGGATGGCGGCGACGGTGCCTTCGTTGATCTTGATTTTCAGCGCGACGCGGTTGCGCGGCTGCGGCACGACTTCGGCGTCGACCTCGGCCGAGTAGCGGCCCTGGGCCACGTACTGGCGCTGCAGCTCGTTACGCACACCTTCGAGGGTGGCGCGCTGGAAGATTTCACCTTCGGCCAGGCCCGACTGCTTCAGGCCCTTCATCAGGTCTTCGGTGCTGATCGCCTTGTTGCCTTCGATCTCGATGCTCGACACCGACGGGCGCTCGACCACGTTGATGATCAGGACATTGCCATCGCGGTTCAGCTGGATGTCCTGGAAGAAACCGGTCTTGAACAGGGAACGGGTCGAGTCCACGAGACGCCGATCGTCGGCCTGGTCGCCCACGTTCAGGGGCAAGGCACCGAAGACGCTGCCGGCGGATACCCGCTGCAGGCCGTTGACACGAATATCGGAGATGGTGAAGGACTCGGCGTGAACTTCAGCGATCATCAGTGCGGAGAGGACCGCAGTTAGCAGCAGACGTTTCATGAAGTCCTTTTATTCCAACTGGCAATAAACAACCCGCCGCGAATAGACGGCGGGTTCGCAATTGAGCGAAGCTTTTAAAGTCGACCCAGATCGTTGATCAGGGCGAGCAACATCACCCCTATGACCAAACTGATACCGATCTGGACCCCCCAACCTTGTACCCGGTCCGACAGCGGACGACCGCGCGCCCACTCAACCAGGTAAAACAGCAAATGCCCCCCATCCAGTACTGGAATGGGCAGCAGGTTAAGAACCCCCAGGCTTATGCTCAGGTAGGCCAGGAAATTCAGGAAATCCCCCACGCCGGACTGGGCTGAAGCGCCCGCCACTTTAGCAATGGTTATCGGTCCGCTCAAGTTTTTTACCGAGAGCTCTCCGAACAGCATTTTCTTCAGCGACTCGAGGGTCAGGACACTCATGTTCCAGGTGCGCGACAAGCCCTCGCCCACCGCTTCCAGCGGGCCATAGCTGACTTCGCGAAGCATGTTGGCAGGCCATTCGCCACCTTTTACCCCTGCCCCCAGGTAGCCGCCCGAGGCCTTACCCTCGCCCCGCTGCGCCAGGGTTACCGGCACATCCAGGGCAGCGCCGTCGCGCTCCACACGTACCACCACCTTGGCATGCGGGCGGGCGCGCACGGCATCGACCACCTGCTGCCATTCGGTGACGACCACACCGTCGATGGCCAGCAACTTGTCGCCCGTCTTCAAGCCCGCCGCTGCGGCCGGCCCTTTCGATTCGATTTCGGCCAGCACCGGCACGATCACCGGGCGCCAGGGGCGCAAGCCCAGGGACTGGATAGGGTCCGGTTCGTCAGCGCCTTTCAGCCAGTGGTCCAGCTTGATCTGCAGTTGACGCTCGGCGCTGGCGCCTTCATCGCGCACGCCCACCTGCAGGGTGCCGCTCTCGCCCAAGCGGCGCACCAGTTGCAGGTTGACCGCTGACCAACCGCTGGTCGGTTTGCCATCGATGGATACGATTTCCTGACCAGCGGCCAGGCCTGCCGAGGCTGCCAGGCTGCCTACCTCGACCCCACCGATGACCGGGCGGATCTGCTGGGTGCCGAGCATGGCCAGCAGCCAGAAGAACACGATGGCCAAGAGGAAATTGGCAATCGGCCCTGCTGCGACGATGGCAATGCGCTGACGCACGGATTTGCGATTGAACGACTGGTCGGCCAGCGCAGGCGGTACATCGCCTTCGCGCTCGTCGAGCATCTTGACGTAGCCACCCAGCGGGATCGCTGCCACCACGAACTCGGTACCCTGCCGATCATGCCAGCGCAGCAGCGGCGTGCCGAAGCCTACCGAAAAACGCAGCACCTTGACGCCGCAGCGTCGGGCCACCCAGAAGTGGCCGAATTCGTGAAACGTGACCAGAACACCCAACGCCACCAGGGTGCCGACAATCATGTAGAGCGCAGTCATATCTTTCTCCAGATGACGTTCAGCAGAACGACGTTTCGCACAAGCCCTGGCAGGCCTGCATCAGTGACCGTGACGCCTCAACCACTCGCGGGACAACTCCCGGGCACGCTGGTCGGCGGCAAATACCGCGTCCAACGATGCCAGTGGCACTACGGGCTCCTGATCGAGCACCTGTTCGATCATACCCGCGATCTCCGGGAAGCGGATACGCCGCTGCAGAAATGCCTCGACCGCCACTTCATTGGCCGCGTTGAGCACTGCGGGCGCGCTGTTGCCGGCCTCGGCAGCCTGCCGCGCCAGGCGCAGGCAAGGGAAGCGCTGTTCGTCAGGGGCCTGGAAATCCAGACGCGCGATGGCGAACAAGTCCAGCGGGGCAACCCCGGAATCAATACGCTCTGGCCAGGCCAGCGCGTTGGCGATAGGCGTGCGCATGTCGGGGTTACCCAACTGGGCGAGGACCGAACCGTCCACGTAATCCACCAGCGAGTGGATCACGCTCTGCGGGTGCACCACCACCTCGACCTTGGCGGGCGAGGCATCGAACAACCAGCACGCCTCGATCAACTCCAGGCCCTTGTTCATCATACTGGCCGAATCCACGGAAATCTTGCGCCCCATGGACCAGTTGGGATGGGCGCAGGCCTGTTCCGGGGTGACATCGGCGAGCGCCGCATGCGGTGTTTCGCGGAACGGGCCGCCCGACGCGGTGAGCAGGATGCGGCGCACACCCACCTGGCTCAGGCCACGGGCATAGTCACCCGGCAGGCACTGGAAGATCGCATTGTGCTCGCTGTCGATCGGCAACAGCACGGCACCACTGCGCCGCACCGCCTCCATGAACAGCGCGCCAGACATCACCAGCGCCTCCTTGTTGGCCAGCAGCACCTTCTTGCCCGCCTCGACGGCCGCCAAGGTCGGTCGCAGCCCGGCCGCGCCTACGATGGCCGCCATGACCGCATCCACTTCCGCAGCCGCGGCCACCTGGCACAGCCCCGCCTCGCCTTCTAGCACCTGCGTGGCACAACCTGCTGCCGCCAGGCCGTCACGTAAACGTGCAGCCCCCTCGGCACTTGGCACCACCGCAAACTCGGGACGATGGCGCACGCACAACGCCAGCAGCTCATCGATGCGCGAGTAACCGCTCAATGCGAAAACCGAGTAACGCTCGGGATGACGCGCGATCACATCCAGCGTGCTCAGGCCAATGGAGCCTGTGGCGCCAAGCACGGTGATGCGTTGCACCGCACTCACATCACACCCCATTCGGCAGCCCACAGCAGCACCGCAAACAGCGGGATGGCTGCGGTCAGGCTGTCGATGCGGTCAAGTACGCCACCATGGCCGGGCAGCAGGTTACTGCTGTCCTTGATGCCGGAACGGCGCTTGAACATGCTTTCGGTCAGGTCACCGATCACCGAGGCCATGACCACCAGCGCCGCGCCCAGCAGGCCCAGCAAAATCTGGCCGATGCCCCAGTCGCGGCTGATACCGACTGCCAGGGTGATGACCAGGCTGACGACCAGGCCGCCATAGACGCCTTCCCAACTCTTGCCCGGGCTGACCTGCGGCGCCAGCTTGCGCTTGCCGAAGGCTCGCCCAGAGAAATAGGCACCGATGTCGGCGGCCCATACCAGCACCATCACCGACAGGATCAGCCAGTTGCCCAGCGGCCAGTGCTTGAGCAGCACCAGGCCCTGCCACGCCGGTAGCAATACCAGCAGGCCGATCAGCAGGCGACAGGCCGCACTGGCCCACAGTTCGCTGCTGCGCGGGTAGGTCAGCACCAGCCAGGTAGCCAGTGCCCACCAGATCACCGACGCACCGAGCACCCAGGGCGCCAGGTCAGGCATCAGGTGCAGCAGCATCAGCGCACCGCCGACGACGGCGGCATAGGCAATGCGCAGCGGCTGGGCCATCAAACCGGCCAGGCGCGCCCACTCCCAGGCCCCGAGGGTGACCACGAAGCCGATGAACAGGGCGAAATCCCCACCATTGAGCAGGAAGAAGCCACCCAGCGCGACCGGCAACAGGATCAGCGCGGTAATGATGCGTTGTTTAAGCATTAAGCACGAGCTCCAGCCTCGACCTGCTCGCTGGTCTTACCGAAGCGGCGCTGGCGCGAAGCGAAATCGGCCAGGGCATTGCGCATGGCCTCGTGTTTGAAGTCCGGCCAGTACAGGTCGGAGAAATACAGCTCGGCATAGGCCAGCTGCCACAGCAGGAAATTGCTGATGCGCCGCTCGCCACCGGTACGGATACACAAGTCGGGCAGCGGCAACTCGCCCGTGGACAGGCAGGTTTGCAGCAGACCCGGCGTAATGTCGTCCGGGCGCAGATGGCCGGCCTGTACTTCCCGCGCCAGGCGCTGGGCAGCCTGGGCGATGTCCCACTGGCCACCGTAGTTGGCCGCGATCTGCAGTATGAAGCGGTTGTTGCCGGCGGTCAGCGCTTCGGCCTCACGCATGGCAGCCTGCAGCTCGGGATGGAAGCGTGAGCGATCGCCGATGATGCGCAAGCAGATGTTGTTCTCGTTGAGGCGGCGAGCCTCACGGCGCAAGGCCGAGAAGAACAGCTCCATCAGCGCACCGACTTCTTCGGCGGGGCGTTGCCAGTTCTCGCTGGAGAAGGCGAACAGGGTCAGGACCTCGACCCCCGATTCGGCACAGACTTCGATGACCGCGCGAACGGCATCGACGCCAGCCTTGTGCCCGGCAACACCGGGCAACAGGCGCTTCTTCGCCCAACGGTTGTTGCCATCCATGATGATCGCGACGTGTCGCGGCACCGAGGACGGCGCCGCTGGCTTGGTCTTTTCCATTAAAAAACCTCGGCCTTAAACGGCCAACAGGTCCTTTTCCTTGGCTTTGAACGCCGCGTCGATGTCAGCAACGAACTTGTCGGTGAGCTTCTGGATCTCGTCAGCAGCGCGACGTTCTTCGTCTTCGCTGATTTCCTTGTCCTTGGTCAGCTTCTTCAGGTCGGCGAGGGCATCGCGGCGCACGTTACGCACGGCAACCTTGGCATCTTCGGCAACGCCGCTGGCCTGCTTGGTGTAACCCTTGCGGGTTTCCTCGGTCAGGGCCGGCATCGGTACGCGGATGGTGGTACCGGCGCTGGACGGGTTCAGGCCCAGGTCGGAAGTCAGGATGGCTTTTTCAATGGCTGCGCTGAGGTTCTTGTCGTGGGCGACAATTTTCAGGGTGCGGGCGTCTTCGACGGAAATCGCAGCCACCTGGTTCAGCGGCATCTCGCTACCCCAGGCAGTCACCTTGACGCTGTCCAGGATGCTTGGGTGGGCGCGACCGGTGCGGATAGCTGCCAGGTGGCGACCCAGCGCCTCGATGGACTTGCCCATGCGGTCCTGGGCGTCTTTCTTGATAGCGTTGATCATTTTTGAACTTCCTCGATCAGAGTTCCTTCCGCGCCGCCATGCACGATGTTCAGCAAGGCGCCGGGTTTGTTCATGTTGAAGACGCGCAACGGCATCTTGTGGTCGCGGCACAGACAGATTGCCGTCAGATCCATCACACCCAGCTTGCGATCCAGCACTTCATCGTAGGTCAGATGATCGAACTTCTCGGCATGCGGGTCCTTGAATGGATCTGCAGTGTATACACCATCGACCTTGGTTGCCTTCAATACCACGTCGGCATCGATTTCGATGGCGCGCAGGCAAGCGGCGGAGTCGGTGGTAAAGAACGGGTTGCCGGTACCGGCAGCGAAGATCACGACCTCTTTGGCATTGAGGTGGCGCATGGCTTTGCGGCGATCATAGTGATCGGTTACGCCAACCATGGAAATGGCCGACATGACGATGGCGGTAATGTTTGCCCGCTCCAGCGCGTCGCGCATGGCCAGGGCGTTCATCACGGTCGCCAGCATGCCCATGTGGTCACCGGTGACGCGGTCCATGCCGGCTGCACTGAGCGCCGCACCACGGAACAGGTTGCCACCGCCGATTACCAGACCTACCTGAACACCGATGCCGACCAGCTGGCCGACCTCCAGCGCCATGCGATCCAGGACCTTGGGGTCGATCCCGAACTCTTCCGAGCCCATCAGGGCCTCGCCGCTAAGTTTGAGTAGAATGCGTTTATAGCGAGCCTGATAACCACTGCCCTGCTGAGCCATTGCGAATCTCTCCTGCGGCGTTTGTAAAATTCTGCGGGCTGTTTGAGCCTGCGTGTAACTCTAACGTGACGCAGCGACTGCGTCAGCGAGGAACGGTTCTGAAAACCACTCCCGCTTTGACAAAGAGGCTGCGCGCGTGAGCGGGCAGCCTCTTTGGGGCGACAGACGGGTCTGTCTTACTGCTTGGCAGCAGCCAGCTGAGCAGCAACTTCTTCAGCGAAGTTGTCGACCGGCTTCTCGATGCCTTCGCCTACTTTGAAGTAGGTGAAGGAAACGATTTCAGCGCCGGCTTTCTTGGCCAGTTCGCCGACTTTGATTTCCGGGTTCATGACGAAGGCCTGCTCAACCAGGCTGGCTTCGGCCAGGAACTTGGAAATACGGCCTTTGATCATGTTCTCGACGATGTTCTCAGGCTTGCCTTTGATCTTGTCTTCGTTCAGTTGCAGGAAGACCGCCTTCTCACGCTCGATAGCCTCAGCCGAGACTTCCGATGGCAGCAGGAACTCTGGGTTGCTGGCAGCCACGTGCATGGCGATTTCTTTGGCCAGTTGAACGTCGCCGCCCTTCAGCACAACAGCAACACCGATCTTGTTGCCGTGCAGGTAGGTACCGACAACGTCACCTTCAACGCGCACCAGGCGACGGATGTTGACGTTCTCGCCAACCTTGGCAACCAGGGCTTCGCGAGCCGCTTCACGGGAAGCGATCAGCGGAGCGGCATCGGTCAGCTTCTCGGCGAAGGCTTGCTCGACGCTTTCAGCAACGAAGTTCTTGAAGTCGTCTTGCAGGGCCAGGAAGTCGGTCTGCGAGTTCACTTCCAGCAGAACGGCGGACTTTTCGTCGGCCTTGATGGCGATAGCGCCTTCAGCAGCAACGTTGCCAGCCTTTTTGGCAGCCTTGATGGCGCCGGAGGCACGCATGTCGTCAATGGCTTTTTCGATGTCGCCGCCGGCCTTGGTCAGCGCCTTCTTGCAATCCATCATGCCTTCGCCGGTACGCTCGCGCAGTTCTTTGACCAGCGCCGCAGTAATCTCTGCCATTTCAAAATCCTCTTGGAAAGTTTTTCAACCATTCCACCCGCTCGTCACGGGCGTTCAATTCTGCAAATCCGCTGTTTTCGTCTCAGCAGGCCCATAGTGCGGGGCCGTTGCTGACAGCAGGATTTCAAGGTGGCAAAAAGGGGGCAGAGCCCCCTTTTTGCGTGCCAAGTAGACGCCAGGCGTCAATTACTCAGCAGCAGGTGCAGCCGCTTCTTCAGCGTAGACTTCGGTGCCGCCAGCAACGTTGTTGCGGCCGCGGATGATGGCGTCAGCCATCGAAGTCATGTACAGCTCGATAGCGCGAATGGCGTCATCGTTACCTGGGATGATGTAGTCAACACCTTCCGGGCTGCTGTTGGTATCGACAACGCCGATGACCGGGATGCCCAGCTTGTTGGCTTCGGTGATAGCAATGCGCTCGTGGTCAACGTCGATCACGAACAGGGCATCAGGCAGGCCGCCCATGTCCTTGATACCACCCAGGCTGCGGTCCAGCTTTTCCAGATCGCGCGAACGCATCAGGGCTTCTTTCTTGGTCAGCTTGGCAAAGGTGCCATCTTCGGCCTGAGTTTCCAGGTCGCGCAGACGCTTGATCGAAGCACGGATGGTTTTGTAGTTGGTCAGCATGCCGCCCAACCAGCGGTGGTCAACGTATGGCGAACCGGCACGAGCAGCTTGCTCGGCGACGATCTTGCCGGCGGAACGCTTGGTGCCGACGAACATGATCTTGTTCTTGCCCTGGGCCAGGCGCTCTACGAAGGCCAGAGCCTCGTTGAACATCGGCAGGGTTTTTTCCAGGTTGATGATGTGGATCTTGTTACGCGCGCCGAAAATGTACTTGCCCATTTTCGGGTTCCAGTAACGGGTCTGGTGACCGAAGTGCACACCGGCCTTCAGCATATCGCGCATGTTGACTTGGGACATGATAGTTCCTTGGTAAGTCGGGTTGGGCCTCCACGCATCCCAATGACCAACCCGCAAATTCTGCAATTCGGGGCACCCAGGTCATCGTGTCGACACGTGTGTGGGTTTAAGGCTAACGGGGTCTACCCCGAAAGCGGCGCATTTTATACCACAGACCGCGAGCGAACGGAACCCGAATACTGTTGCGTCCGTCAGCGGCTTTTGCAGCACCCAGGCTTTCAGGCCAGAATGCCCTCTATAGACAGCAGCTTGGCCGCCTTTATCCCGACCGATTGCCGCCCTGCTCTGCTAGAATCCGGCCTTTCCCGTTTGTTCGCGCCGTGCACGGCGCCGTAGAGAGCCTGTAATGACCGTCACCATCAAGACCGCAGAAGACATCGAGAAGATGCGCATCGCCGGCCGCCTGGCCGCCGACGTGCTGGAAATGATCGAAGCGCACGTCAAACCCGGTGTCACCACCGAAGAACTGGACCGCCTGTGCCACGACTACATCGTCAACGTCCAGCAGGCCATCCCGGCGCCGCTCAACTACAAGGGCTACCCCAAGTCGATCTGCACCTCGATCAACCATGTGGTCTGCCACGGCATCCCCAACGACAAGCCACTAAAGGACGGTGACACGCTGAACATCGACGTCACCGTGATCAAGGACGGCTATCACGGCGACACCAGCCGCATGTTCCACGTCGGCAAGGTACCCGTGTGGGCCGAGCGCCTGTCCCAGGTCACCCAGGAATGCATGTACAAGGCCATCGAACTGGTCAAGCCTGGTTGCCGCCTGGGCGACATCGGCGAAGTGATCCAGAAGCACGCTGAAAAGAACGGCTTCTCGGTGGTGCGCGAATTCTGCGGCCATGGCATCGGCAAGGTGTTCCACGAAGAACCGCAAATTCTTCACTACGGCCGCGCCGGCACCGGCATGGAACTCAAAGAAGGCATGACCTTCACCATCGAGCCCATGATCAACCAGGGCAAGGCCGACACCAAGGTGCTGGGCGACGGCTGGACCGCCATCACCAAGGACCGCAAGCTCTCGGCCCAGTGGGAGCACACCCTGGTGGTGACCGCTACCGGCTACGAGATCTTTACCCTGCGCAAGGACGACACCATCGCGCGCACCTCGGCCTGAGTCCGCGCCAGGCACCCCACGACAGGAACGCGACGCAATGCCCCAGGTGGATCCCGAGCTGTTCGACCGCGGCCAGTTCCAGGCGGAACTGGCCCTCAAGGCGAGCCCTATCACCGCCTTCAAGAAAGCCATCCGCCAGGCTGGCGAGGTGCTCGACAAGCGTTTTCGCGATGGCCGCGAGATCCGCCGGCTGATCGAGGACCGCGCCTGGCTCGTCGACAACATCCTGCAGCAGGCCTGGAACCAGTTCGACTGGGGCGACCAGCACGGTATCGCCCTGGTCGCAGTGGGCGGCTACGGGCGCGGTGAACTGCACCCGCACTCGGACATCGACCTGCTGATCCTGTTGGGCGCCGCCGAGCACGAGCAGTACCGCGAGGCCATCGAGCGCTTCCTTACCCTGCTGTGGGACATCGGCCTGGAAGTGGGCCAGAGCGTGCGCACCGTCGACGAATGTGCCGAACAGGCGCGTGCGGACCTCACGGTCATCACCAACATGATGGAAAGCCGCACGATTGCCGGCCCCGAAGCCTTGCGCCAGCGCATGCTCGAAGTCACCAGCACCGAGCACATGTGGCCGAGCAAGGAGTTCTTCCTGGCCAAGCGTGCCGAGCTCAAGGCCCGCCACCACAAGTACAACGACACCGAGTACAACCTTGAGCCCAACGTCAAGGGTTCACCCGGTGGCCTGCGCGACATCCAGACCGTGCTGTGGGTGGCCCGCCGCCAATACGGCACCCTGAACCTGCACGCACTGGCAGGCGAAGGCTTCTTGCTGGAAAGCGAGAACGAACTGCTGGCCTCCTCCCAGGACTTCCTGTGGAAGGTGCGCTACGCCCTGCACATGCTGGCCGGGCGCGCCGAAGACCGCTTGCTGTTCGATCACCAGCGCAGCATCGCCGCGCTGCTGGGCTACAGCGACGAAAACCCCAAGCGCGCGATCGAACAGTTCATGCAGCAGTACTACCGGGTGGTGATGAGCATCAGCCAGTTGTGCGACCTGATCATCCAGCACTTCGAGGAAGTCATCCTCGCCGACGAGGACAGTGGCACTACTCAGCCGCTGAATGCGCGCTTCCGCCTGCACGACGGCTATATAGAAGCGACCAAGCCGAACGTGTTCAAGCGCACGCCGTTCGCCATGCTGGAAATTTTCGTGCTGATGGCCCAGCACCCGGAGATCAAAGGGGTACGTGCCGACACCGTGCGCCTGCTGCGCGAACACCGCCACCTGATCGACGAAACGTTCCGCCACGATATCCGCAACACCAGCCTGTTCATCGAGCTGTTCAAGTGCGAGATCGGCATCCACCGCAACCTGCGGCGGATGAACCGCTACGGCATTCTTGGCCGCTACCTGCCGGAGTTCGGCCTGATCGTCGGGCAGATGCAGCATGACCTGTTCCACATTTATACGGTCGATGCGCACACGCTCAACCTTATCAAGCACCTGCGCAAACTGCAGTACACGCCGGTTTCCGAAAAATTCCCGCTGGCCAGCAAGCTCATGGGCCGCCTGCCCAAACCCGAGCTTATCTACCTGGCCGGGCTTTACCACGACATCGGCAAGGGCCGCCAGGGTGACCATTCGGAGCTGGGCGCGGTGGACGCGCAAGCGTTCTGCGAGCGCCACCAGTTGCCCGCCTGGGACAGCCGCCTGATCGTCTGGCTGGTGCTGAACCACCTGGTGATGTCCACCACCGCCCAGCGCAAGGACCTGTCCGACCCGCAGGTGATCAACGATTTCGCCTTGCACGTGGGTGACGAAACCCGCCTGGACTACCTCTACGTGCTGACCGTGGCCGACATCAACGCCACCAACCCGAGCCTGTGGAACTCCTGGCGTGCCAGCCTGCTGCGCCAGCTCTACACCGAAACCAAGCGCGCGCTGCGCCGTGGGTTGGAAAACCCGCTGGACCGTGAAGAGCAGATTCGCCAGACCCAGAGCGCGGCACTGGACATCCTGATCCGCGAGGGCACCGACCCGGACGACGTGGAGCAACTCTGGTCGCAGCTGGGTGACGACTACTTCCTCAAGCACACCGCCGCCGACGTGGCCTGGCACAGTGACGCCATCCTCCAGCAGCCCGCTGACGGTGGGCCACTGGTGCTGATCAAGGAAACCACCTCGCGCGAGTTCGAGGGCGGCACGCAGATCTTCATCTATGCCCCCGACCAACACGACTTCTTCGCCGTGACCGTGGCGGCCATGTCGCAGCTCAACCTGAACATCCATGACGCGCGGATCATCACCTCGAGCAGCCAGTTCACCCTCGACACCTATATCGTGCTCGACAACGACGGTGGCTCGATCGGCGACAACCCGCAGCGGGTCAAACAGATTCGCGACGGCCTGACCGAAGCGCTACGCAACCCCGAGGACTATCCGACGATCATTCAGCGCCGGGTGCCGCGCCAGCTCAAGCACTTCAACTTCCCGCCGCAGGTCACCATCCTCAACGATGCCCAGCGGCCGGTGACCATCCTCGAGATCACCGCCCCCGACCGCCCGGGCCTGCTGGCCAGGATCGGGCGCATCTTCCTGGAGTTTGATCTGTCGCTGCAGAACGCCAAGATCGCCACCCTTGGCGAGCGCGTGGAAGACGTGTTCTTCATCACCGACGCCGACAACCAGCCGCTGTCCGACCCGCAGCTGTGCAGCCGCCTGCAGGAGGCCATCGTGCAGCAGCTGCAGGCCGGCCAGGCGAGCGATGCCAGCCCTACCCGCGTGACCTTTTAACGATTGACGAGACCTTGCGCCGATGAACCATGCCCTGACCCAGCTTCAGCCCTACCCGTTCGAGAAACTCCGTGCCCTGCTGGGCAGCGTAAAGCCTGCGGCGGACAAACGCGCCATCGCCCTGTCGATCGGCGAGCCCAAGCACGCCTCGCCGGCGTTCGTCGCCCAGGCCATGACCGACAACCTCGACAAGCTGGCGGTGTACCCCAGCACCCTTGGCCTGCCAGCCTTGCGCCAGGCCATCGGCCAGTGGTGCGAACGTCGTTTCGGCGTGCCGGCCGGCTGGCTGGATGCCGACCGCCACATCCTGCCGGTCAACGGCACCCGTGAAGCGCTGTTCGCCTTCACCCAGGCCGTGGTGAACCGCGCCGATGATGGCCTGGTGGTCAGCCCGAACCCGTTCTACCAGATCTACGAAGGCGCGGCCCTGCTGGCAGGTGCCACCCCGCATTACCTGCCGTGCCTTGAAAACAACGGTTTCAACCCGGACTTCGATGCCGTGCCAGCGGATGTCTGGCAGCGTTGCCAGATCCTGTTCCTGTGCTCGCCGGGCAACCCCACTGGCGCGCTGGTGCCGATGGATACCCTGAAGAAACTGATCGCTTTGGCCGACGAGCACGATTTCGTGATTGCCGCCGACGAGTGCTACAGCGAGCTGTACTTCGACGAAGACGCGCCACCCCCGGGCCTGCTCAGCGCCTGCGCCGAGCTTGGTCGCAGCGACTTCAAGCGTTGCGTGGTGTTCCACAGCCTGTCCAAGCGTTCCAACCTGCCTGGCCTGCGCTCGGGCTTCGTGGCAGGTGATGCCGAAATCATCAAACCCTTCCTGCTGTACCGCACCTACCACGGCTGCGCCATGCCCGTGCAAACCCAGCTGGCCAGCATCGCGGCCTGGCAGGATGAGGCGCATGTGCGCGACAACCGTGACCAGTACCGGGCCAAGTACGCTGCCGTGCTGGATATCCTGCAGCCGGTGATGGATGTGCAGCGGCCCGATGGCAGCTTCTACCTGTGGGCCAAGGTACCGGGCTGCGATGCTGCGTTCACCCGCGACCTGTTCGAAGCCGAGCATGTGACCGTGGTACCCGGGTCGTACCTGTCGCGTGAAGTGGATGGCGTCAACCCAGGCGCTGGCCGGGTGCGCATGGCGCTGGTTGCGCCGTTGGCCGAATGCATCGAGGCGGCTGAGCGAATTCGCGCGTTCCTGCAGAATCGCTGATTGAGCTGAAGGGGGCGCTTGGCGCCCCTTTCGCTACCTACCTGATGGCCCCCAGGTTCGCCTCGCTCATATCCAACTCCCCCAGCACCTGCCGCACCACCTCATCGCCCACCAGGTGCTGGCGATGCAGGTTGTACAATTCCAGACGCTGCGCCCGCAGCGCACGCAAGCGCAAACGCCGCTCAAGCAAGTCCATCTGCTCAGCCAGGGCCCGCGCCTCGGCCGTGTCGTTGTAACTGTTCAGCTCGTCGCGGTACTCCGCCATCAGCCGCGCCTTGAGCTCGGTTGCCAAGGTCGCCTGGGCCGCATCCTGCGGTGCATTGGCGTCGATTACCTCCTCCGCCTCCAGCGCATGAATCGCAGCCTCCGCGGTACGTCGCCAGGCTTCCAGTACTTCCTGATGCAGGCGCTCGTCGGGGCTTTTGGTCACACCGCGCAGCAGGATCGGCAAGGCGATACAGGCACTGATCAGCGACAACAGGATCACCCCGGCCGCAATGAAAATCAGCAGGTCACGCTCGGGGAAGGCCTTGCCCGCCCCCATCAGCAGCGGCACCGACATCACACCGGCCAAGGTGACCGCACCGCGTACGCCACCAAGGGTCAGCAACCAGCAGGAACGCGCCGTTGGCATCAGCACCAACGCCGGCTTGCCGCGCCAACGGCGCACCACCCCGATGGCCCGCCAGATGCTCTGCACCCAGATGAACCGCAGCAGGATCAACGCGGCAAAGATCGCCAGCACATCCAGGCAGCGCCAGGCCAGGGTCGGCCACACGGTGGGCTCGTGGCTCACCACGGCCTTGATGATGTCCGGCAACTGCAAGCCGAGCAGCAGGAAGATCAAGCCATTAAAGGCAAACTCCAGCAACGACCACACGCTGCGGTTGAGCAGGCGGGTGCTGGTCTGGCGTGGCAGCAGGTCGAGCCAGCTCTGCATCATGCCGGCAGCTACCGCCGAGAGGATGCCGGACACACCCAGGCGCTCGGCCAGTACGTAAGCGGCAAAGGGCAGCAGCAGCATGAACACCACGTGCGTAGCCGGGTCGTCCCAGCCCCGCGCGATCATCCAGATGCGCAGCCGGCCGATCAGCCAGCTCAGCGCAACGCCGACCGCCAGGCCGCCGAGGGCAACCAGGACGAAACTGAAGCTGGCATCGGCCAACGAGAACACCCCGGTAATCGCTGCGGCCAGGGCAAACTTGAACGTCACCAGGCCCGAGGCATCGTTCATCAACGCTTCGCCCTGCAGCATGTGCATCAGCGGTGTCGGCAAGCGGTCCTGGGCGATGGCCGAGACCGCCACGGCATCGGTCGGCGACAGCACGGCCGCCAGGGCGAAGGCGACTGCCAGCGGGATGCTGGGCAGCAGCCAGTGAATGAAGTAACCAGCGCCCACCACGGTGAACAGCACCAGGCCCACGGCCAGCGCCACCACTGGGCCACGAATGCGCCACAGCTCGCGCTTGGGAATGCGCCAGCCGTCGGCAAACAGCAGCGGTGGCAGGAACAGGAAAAGGAACAGTTCAGGGTCAAGGGCCACGTGCAGGCCCAGGGTCGGCCAGGCTAACAAGGCACCGGCGGCGATCTGCACCAAGGGCAGCGGCAGCGGAATGATTCGGCCGACCAGTTTTGACACGCTTACCAGCGTCAGCAGGATGAGGACGGTATAGGCTGACTGCATCGGTGAAAGCTTCCTTTATGAATCAATAACTACAGCGGGGTGAAACATCGCCATTGAAACAATATGTTAGCGGCGAGTGGGGATTCTGGACCGCTGCACCATAGTCGCAAGTGGCACATGAATATGTAACACAATGCTGCGTGTGTTTGCGCGATGGGGGCATGGCGGCAGAGCTCTGGCGCCTGTGAGATCGAGCGCCGCGCGGGCGGCGCTCGATTTCATAGGCGCCAAAAAACCCGAACCTTACCCTATACCCCCCATTCGCCCACACCCCGTGGCGCTCACCACATCGTTCACGCATAATCCCGCGACTGACATTCGAAAATGGAGAGATTGGGGCAGCCTGTGGCCTCAATGTACACAATGACCTACACGCTCTACGGCATCAAAGCCTGCGACACCATGAAAAAGGCGCGCACCTGGCTCGAAGACAAAGCCATCGGCTACGAATTCCACGACTACAAGACCCAAGGCATCGACCGTGACAGCCTGAACCGCTGGTGCGACGAACACGGCTGGGAAGTCATCCTCAACCGTGCCGGCACCACCTTCCGCAAGCTCGACGACGCCAGCAAGGCCGACATCGACCAAGCCAAGGCCGTCGAACTGATGCTGGCCCAGCCGTCGATGATCAAGCGTCCGGTACTCGACCTTGGCACGCGCACATTGGTCGGCTTCAAGCCGGACCTGTACGCCGCCGCACTGGCCTGAGCCCATCACCGCTCAATACCCTATTTCGCACGAGGTAATCACATGTCCAATACTCTGTTCAGCCTGGCCTTCGGTGTCGGCTCCCAGAACCGCCAGGGTACCTGGCTGGAAGTCTTCTACGCCCAACCTCTGGTCAACCCAAGCGCCGACCTGATCGCCGCCGTTGCCCCGATCCTGGGCTACGAAGGCGGTAACCAGGCCATTGCGTTCAGCAACGGGCAAGCAGCGCAACTGGCCGAAGCCGTGAAAGGTGTCGATGCCACCCAGGCCGCCCTGCTGACCCGCCTGGCCGAAAGCCACAAGCCGCTGGTCGCCACCTTGCTGGCCGAAGACGCAGCGCTGACCTCGACCCCAGAGGCCTACCTCAAGCTGCACCTGCTGTCGCACCGCCTGGTCAAGCCGCACGGCGTGAGCCTGGCCGGCATCTTCCCGCTGCTGCCGAACGTTGCCTGGACCAACCTGGGCGCCGTCGACCTGGCCGAGCTGGCCCAACTGCAACTGGAAGCGCGCCTGAAGGGCGAGCTGCTGGAAGTGTTCTCGGTAGACAAGTTCCCGAAAATGACCGACTACGTGGTCCCGGCCGGCGTGCGCATCGCCGACACCGCCCGTGTGCGCCTGGGCGCCTACATCGGCGAAGGCACCACCATCATGCACGAAGGCTTCGTCAACTTTAACGCCGGCACCGAAGGCCCGGGCATGATCGAAGGCCGCGTGTCGGCAGGCGTGTTCGTCGGCAAGGGTTCGGACCTGGGCGGCGGCTGCTCGACCATGGGCACCCTGTCCGGCGGCGGCAACATCGTCATCAAAGTTGGCGAAGGCTGCCTGATCGGCGCCAACGCCGGTATCGGCATCCCGCTGGGCGACCGCAACACCGTCGAAGCCGGCCTGTACATCACTGCCGGCACCAAGGTGAACCTGCTGGACGAGCACAACGAGCTGGTCAAAGTGGTCAAGGCCCGCGACCTGGCCGGCCAGACCGACCTGCTGTTCCGCCGCAACTCGCTGAACGGCGCTGTGGAGTGCAAGACCCACAAGTCGGCCATCGAGCTGAACGAGGCGCTGCACGCCCATAACTGAGAACCTTCCACGGTTTGAAGTGATAAGATCGGGTCTGGCGTAATGCCAGACCCGTTTTTCATTCCAGGCCCCGCGAACATGTTCCAGCCCTCCCCCTGGCGTGCCGATTTCCCCGCCATCGACGCCCTGCAACGGCAGCACCAGACCTACCTGGACAGCGCCGCCACCAGCCAGAAACCGCAAGCCCTGCTCGATGCCCTGAGCTATTACTACGGCCATGGCGCGGCCAACGTGCACCGTGCCCAGCACTTGCCCGGCGCACTGGCGACCCAGGCGTTCGAAACCAGCCGCGACAAGGTTGCCGCCTGGCTCAATGCCGCCGACTCGCAGCAGATCATCTTCACCCACGGCGCCACCTCGGCCTTGAACCTGCTGGCCTACGGCCTGGAACACCGCTTCGAAGCCGGCGACGAAATCGCCGTCAGCGCCCTGGAGCACCATGCCAACCTGCTACCCTGGCAACAGCTGGCCCGGCGACGCAACCTGCGCCTGGTGATTCTGCCGCTGGACGTGCAGGGACGTATCGACCTCGACCAGGCACTGCAACTGATCGGGCCACGCACGCGGGTACTGGCGGTCAGCCAGCTGTCCAACGTGCTCGGCACCTGGCAACCGCTGCCAGCCTTGCTGGCCCACGCCCGGGCGCAAGGCGCGCTGACCGTGGTCGATGGCGCCCAAGGCGTGGTGCACGGCCGTCATGATGTGCAGCAGTTGGCCTGCGATTACTACGTGTTTTCCAGCCACAAGCTGTACGGCCCGGAAGGTGTCGGCGTGCTCTACGGCCGCAGCCAGGCGCTGGCGTTGCTACGTCACTGGCAATTTGGCGGTGAAATGGTGCAACTGGCCGAGTACCAGAGCGCCAGCTTCCGCCCCGCGCCACTGGGGTTTGAAGCCGGAACCCCGCCCATCGCAGGTGTTATCGGCCTGGGTGCGACACTCGATTACCTGGCCAGCCTCGATGCCCATGCGGTCGAACGGCATGAGTCCAGCTTGCACCAGCACTTGCTGCGTGGCCTGGCCGACCGCGATGGCATCCGGGTGCTCGGTGCACCGCAGGCGGCGTTGGCCAGCTTCGTCATCGAGGGGGTGCATAACGCAGACATCGCCCACCTGCTGACCGAACAAGGCATCGCCGTACGTGCCGGTCATCATTGCGCTATGCCGCTGCTCAAGGGGCTGGGGCTGGAGGGGGCGATTCGAGTGTCGCTGGGGCTGTATAACGACAGCGATGACCTGCAGCGCTTCTTCGAGGCGCTGGATCAAGGGCTGGAGTTGTTGCGATGAATGTGCCGACACCTGCCCGCGAAGCACTGGAACAGTTTGAACAGGCCCGTGGCTGGGAACAACGTGCACGGCTGCTGATGCAGTGGGGTGATCGGCTTGAGCCGCTGAGCGATGCGGACAAATGCGAGCGCAACCGCGTGCATGGCTGTGAAAGCCTGGTATGGCTGGTGGCTGAGCAGCACGACGGCCAGTGGCAGTTCAAGGCCAGCAGCGATGCACGGTTGTTGCGCGGGCTGCTGGCGTTGCTGCTGGTGCGGGTGCAGGGCTTGGCCAGCAGCGAGCTGGCTGAACTGGATCTGCGGGCCTGGTTCCACCAGCTAGGGCTAGAACGGCAGCTGTCACCCTCGCGCAGCAATGGGCTGCATGCGGTGTTGCAGCGCATGGCCGAGCTGGTTTCTGTCAGTTGAATCGGCGTTGGATGCTTCGCGGGGCAAGCCCGCTCCCACAAGAACCCGCTCATCAATGAGTTAACGGGCTACTGTGGGAGTGGGCTTGCCCCGCGAAAAATGCTGCACAGATCGTGCGCCTTACTCGGGCTTGACCCGCTCCGAAGGCCGCCGGGCACCTGCCACCAGCTTTTCCACGGCCTTGCTCGCCGCCACCATGGCAAAGGTCGCAGTCACCATCATCACCGCGCCAAACCCGCCCGAGCAGTCCAAGCGCACGCCTTCACCGACGAAGCTCTTCTGCAGGCAAACGCTGCCATCCCCCTTGGGGTAGCGCAGCTGCTCGCTGGAAAACACACACGGCACACCGTAGTTGCGGCTGACATTGCGCGAGAAGTTGTAGTCGCGGCGCAAGGTCGAGCGTACCCGCGAGGCCAGCGGGTCGTTGAAGGTCTTGTTGAGGTCACCGACCTGGATCTGCGTCGGGTCGATCTGCCCACCTGCGCCACCGGTGGTGACGATGGCGATCTTGCGGCGCTTGCACCAGGCGATCAGTGCGGCCTTGGCCATGACACTGTCGATACAGTCGATGACACAGTCGAGCCCTTCGGTGATGTACTCGGCCATGGTTTCGCGGGTCACGAAGTCAGCTACCGCATGCACCGTACACGCCGGGTTGATCGCCCGCAGGCGCTCGGCCATGACTTCGACCTTGGGCCTGCCCACCTGCCCTTCCAGGGCATGGGCCTGGCGGTTGGTATTGCTCACGCAGACATCGTCGAGGTCGAACAGGGTAATTTCGCCCACGCCACTGCGGGCCAATGCCTCGGCCGCCCAGGAGCCGACCCCGCCGATACCGACGACCGCCACATGGGCGAACTTCAGCCGTTGCAGGCCATCGTCGCCGTACAACCGGGCAACGCCGGCAAAGCGTGGATCTTCTGTGCTCATCTTGCTACCCCGAAGCTCATACCCCAAAAAACGGCGCGCATTATATGCCAATGGCACCCGTAGCCTCCATCGTTAGGAAAGTGCCTACCAATCCTGCTTTAATATTCACTCAATTCGACAGACTTGGACGACAATGTCATCACGCAAATTCGGCCTCAACCTGGTCGTGGTCCTGGCCATCGCTGCGCTATTTACCGGGTTCTGGGCGCTGATCAACCGCCCGGTGTCCGCGCCTGCCTGGCCGGAACAGATCTCCGGCTTCTCGTATTCGCCGTTCCGTCTGGGCGAAAGCCCGCAAAAGGGCCAATACCCCAACGACGACGAGATGCGCCAGGACCTGGAGCAGATGAGCAAGCTGACCGACAGCATCCGCATCTACACCGTAGAGGGCACCCAGGCCGATATCCCGCGCCTGGCCGAAGAATTCGGCCTGCGGGTGACCTTGGGCATCTGGATCAGCCCGGACCTTGAGCGCAACGAGCGTGAAATCGCCAGCGCCATCGAACTGGCCAACACCTCGCGCAGTGTGGTGCGGGTAGTGGTGGGCAACGAGGCGCTGTTCCGCGAAGAAGTCACCCCGCAAGCCTTGATCCAGTACCTGGACCGGGTACGCGCGGCGGTCAAGGTGCCGGTCACCACCAGTGAGCAATGGCATATCTGGAAGGAAAACCCGGAGCTGGCCAAGCACGTCGACCTGATCGCCGCGCACATCCTGCCTTACTGGGAATTTGTGCCGATGAAAGACTCGGTGGAATTCGTGCTCGACCGCGCCCGCGAGCTCAAGCAGCAGTTCCCACGCAAGCCACTGCTGCTGTCGGAAGTCGGCTGGCCGAGCAACGGCCGTATGCGCGGCGGTGCCGATGCCACCCAGGCCGACCAGGCCATCTACCTGCGCACCTTGGTCAACACCCTCAACCGCCGCGGCTACAACTACTTTGTCATCGAGGCCTACGACCAGCCTTGGAAGGCCAGCGACGAAGGTTCGGTTGGCGCCTACTGGGGCGTGTTCAACGCCGAACGCCAGCAGAAGTTCAACTTCGATGGCCCCGTGGTCGCCATCCCGCAGTGGCGGGCCCTGGCCGTGGCGTCGGTGGTACTGGCGATGATTGCCCTGGCCGTGCTGCTGATCGATGGTTCGGCCTTGCGCCAGCGTGGCCGCACCTTCCTGACTTTCATCACCTTCCTGTGTGGGTCGGTGCTGGTGTGGATCGCCTACGACTACAGCCAGCAATACAGCACCTGGTTCAGCCTGACCGTCGGCGTGCTGCTGGCGCTGGGGGCATTGGGCGTGTTCATCGTGCTGATGACCGAGGCCCACGAACTGGCGGAAGCGGTATGGATTCACAAGCGACGGCGCGAGTTCCTGCCGGTGCAGGCCGACAGCGCCTACCGGCCCAAGGTATCGGTGCATGTACCGTGTTACAACGAGCCGCCCGAGATGGTCAAGCAGACCCTCGACGCCCTGGCCGCGCTGGATTACCCCGACTATGAAGTGCTGGTGATCGACAACAACACCAAGGACCCGGCCGTGTGGGAGCCGCTCAAGGCGCACTGCGAGAAGCTTGGCGAGCGCTTCAAGTTCTTCCACGTCGCGCCGTTGGCCGGTTTCAAGGGCGGCGCACTCAACTACCTGCTGCCGCACACCGCCAAGGACGCCGAAGTGATCGCGGTGATCGACTCGGACTACTGCGTCGACCGCAACTGGCTCAAGCACATGGTGCCGCATTTCGCCGACCCGAAGATCGCCGTGGTGCAGTCGCCGCAGGACTACCGCGACCAGCACGAAAGTGCCTTCAAGAAGCTGTGCTACAGCGAATACAAGGGCTTTTTCCACATCGGCATGGTGACCCGCAACGACCGTGACGCGATCATCCAGCACGGCACCATGACCATGACCCGCCGCACAGTCCTGGAAGAACTCGGCTGGGCCGAATGGTGCATCTGCGAGGATGCCGAACTGGGCCTGCGGGTATTCGAGAAAGGCCTGTCGGCCGCCTACGCCCACAACAGCTACGGCAAGGGCCTGATGCCCGACACCTTCATCGACTTCAAGAAGCAGCGCTTCCGCTGGGCCTATGGCGCCATCCAGATCATCAAGCACCACGCCGGCGCCCTGCTGCGCGGCAAGGGCAGCGAGCTGACTCGTGGCCAGCGCTACCACTTCCTGGCCGGCTGGCTGCCGTGGGTGGCCGACGGCATGAACATCTTCTTCACCGTCGGCGCATTGCTGTGGTCGGCGGCGATGATCATCGTCCCGCACCGGGTCGACCCGCCGCTGATGATTTTCGCCATCCCGCCCCTGGCGCTGTTCTTCTTCAAGGTCGGCAAGATCATCTTCCTGTACCGCCGGGCGGTCGGGGTCAACCTCAAGGATGCCTTCGCCGCGGCGCTGGCGGGGCTGGCGTTGTCGCACACCATCGCCAAGGCGGTGTTGTACGGGTTCTTCACCAGCAGCATGCCGTTCTTCCGCACGCCGAAGAACGCCGACAGCCACGGGGTGCTGGTGGCCCTCTCCGAAGCACGTGAAGAGCTGTTCATCATGTTGCTGCTTTGGGGCGCGGCACTGGGCATCTTCCTGGTGCAAGGGCTGCCAAGCTCGGACATGCGCTTCTGGGTGGCGATGTTGCTGGTGCAGTCGTTGCCGTATCTGGCGGCGTTGGTGATGGCGTTGCTGTCTTCGCTGCCAAAGCCTGCGGACAAGGTTGCACAGCCACAGCAGGCCTGAAAATCCGGGGGCGCTTTGCGCCCCATCGGCCCGCTTGTTTGATATAAGATAACGCCCCTCGTTTTTCCGCCTTGCCTTGCCCCGGAGTTCCCCATGACGGCCCCTGCCGAGCTCTCGCCTACCCTTCAACTGGCCTGCGACCTGATCCGTCGCCCCTCGGTCACCCCCGTCGATGCCGACTGCCAGGCACAAATGATGAATCGCCTGGGCGCCGTGGGCTTCACCCTCGAACCCATGCGCATCGAGGACGTCGACAACTTCTGGGCCACTCATGGCAACCAGGAAGGTCCGGTGTTGTGCTTCGCCGGCCACACCGATGTGGTGCCGACCGGCCCGGTGCAGCAGTGGCAGCATGAGCCGTTCGAAGCGCTGATCGACGCCGACGGCATGCTCTGCGGCCGTGGCGCCGCCGACATGAAAGGCAGCCTGGCGTCGATGGTGGTGGCCAGCGAGCGTTTCGTGCGTGACTACCCGGGCCACCGCGGCAAGGTCGCCTTCCTGATCACCAGCGACGAAGAAGGCCCGGCCCACCACGGCACCAAGGCCGTGGTCGAGCGCCTGAAAGCGCGCAACGAGCGCCTGGACTGGTGCATCGTCGGCGAGCCTTCGAGCACCAACCTGCTCGGCGACGTGGTCAAGAACGGCCGCCGCGGCTCGCTGGGCGCGAAGCTGACCGTACGTGGCAAGCAAGGCCATGTGGCCTACCCGCACCTGGCGCGCAACCCGATTCACCTCGCCGCCCCCGCCCTGGCAGAACTGGCGGCCGAACACTGGGACGAAGGCAACGCCTTCTTCCCGCCGACCAGCTTCCAGATCTCCAACCTCAACTCCGGCACTGGCGCCACCAACGTGGTACCCGGCGAACTGACCGCGCTGTTCAACTTCCGCTTCTCCACCGAGTCGACCGTCGAAGGCCTGCAACAGCGGGTAGCGGCGATCCTCGACAAGCATCAGCTTGAGTGGAGCGTCGAGTGGGCGCTGTCTGGCCTGCCGTTCCTCACCGAACCGGGCGAGTTGCTCGATGCAGTGTCGGCCAGCATCAAGGCCGTCACCGACCGCGATACCCACCCCTCCACCAGTGGCGGCACCTCGGACGGCCGGTTCATCGCCACCATGGGCACCCAGGTGGTCGAACTCGGCCCGGTCAACGCCACCATTCACCAGGTCGATGAGCGGATCCTGGCCAGCGACCTCGACTTGCTGACCGAGATCTACTACCAGACCCTGGTCCGGTTGCTCGCCTGATGCTCGCCTGCCCCCTCTGCCAGGCAGCCCTGACACCGCTCGACAACGGCGTGGTGTGCCCTGCGGGCCACCGCTTCGACCGTGCGCGCCAGGGTTACCTGAACCTGCTGCCGGTGCAGCACAAGAACAGCCGTGACCCCGGTGACAACCAGGCCATGGTCGAAGCCCGTCGCGACTTCCTCGACGCCGGCCACTATGCCCCGGTGGCCAGCCGCCTGGCCGAGCTGGCCGCCGAGCGCCAGCCCGGTGCCTGGCTGGACATCGGTTGCGGTGAAGGCTATTACACCGCGCAGCTCGCCAACGCCCTGCCCGATGCCGACGGCTATGCCCTGGACATCTCGCGCGAGGCGGTCAAGCGCGCCTGCCGGCGTGATCCAGCGGTTACCTGGATGGTCGCCAGCATGGCCCGCGTGCCCCTGGCAGAAGCCAGCTGCCAGTTCATCGCCAGCGTGTTCAGCCCGCTGGACTGGGCCGAAGCCAAACGCCTGCTCAGCCCCGGTGGCGGCTTGATGCGGGTCGGCCCGACCAGCGGCCACCTGATGGAGCTGCGCGAAGTGCTCTACGATGAAGTGCGTCCGTATGCCGATGACAAGCACCTGGCCCTGGTGCCGGAGGGCATGGCTCACGCGCACAGCGAAACCCTCGAGTTCCGCCTGAGCCTCGCAGCGCCCAAGGCACGCGCCGACCTGCTGGCCATGACCCCGCACGGCTGGCGCGCCAGCGCCGAAAAACGGGCACAGGTGATCGACCAGCCCGAGCCGTTCGAGGTCACGGTTTCCATGCGTTATGACTATTTCGTGCGCCAAGACTGAGCACACCCGGAGCCCTTATGCGCCAACCTGATATCGAGATTTACCTGAAGGACGCCGACGTCGACCACAAGCAGATTGCCGACTGGCTGGCCCAGGCCGTGGGCCCGTGCAGCGAGTGGCAGCAGAAAGGCCAGACCTTCAAGTGCAAGGCCGGTAACATTCCAGTCACCTGGTTACCCAAGGCTGTGGGGAAATGGAACAGCCTCTACCTGGAAAGCGACCAGACCCCGTGGGCTGATGACATCGCCTGCGCCCGCGCGGCGCACGCCGCACTCGGCGTCGAAGTCCGCTGCGCACCGGGTGGCTGGGTCGAGGAAGACGGTGAAGAAGATGCCGATCGCTGGGTCCGCATCAGCGCCGACGGTGAAGAGGAAATCACCTGGCGCACTTCTTGAGCTGCAAGCTTTAAGTTGCAAGCGCCAAGACGGATCGCATCAGGCTGCAAGTACACGGTCACTTGCAGCTTGAGGCTTACAGCTTGAGGCTCAGAGCCCTACTACGTCCTCGGCTTGCAGGCCTTTCTGGCCCTGCACGCAGGCGTACTCGACCTGCTGCCCTTCGACCAGGGTACGATGCCCCTCACCGCGGATCGCCCGATAGTGGACGAACACATCCGCACCACCTTCGCGCTGAATGAAGCCATAGCCCTTGGCATCGTTGAACCACTTTACATTCCCAGTCTCACGAGACGACATCTGAACTACTCCGGATTTTTATTGTGAAGATCGCCTTGTAGGCACGCAGTCATCACCACGTGCCGACGCCGCTTGCCGAAATATCCTGCAAGTGGCAGGCCGAGTATATGACACAGATTAAAAAAAATTGATGACACCTCCACTTTTTGCCGATTTTTGCTGAACTTACGCACATACGGCAGACTAAATGGCTGGATACTCACCTGAAAATCATACCCAGGGCACACACCCCATGACCCGTTCCCCCCTGCGCCGCCTGATCTTCGGCGCCCTGCGTCGCCTGTTGTACCTGTGGGTGCGCTCCGAGACCATCAACCAGTCGTCGCTGACGCTCAAGCTCGACCGCAGCCGCCCGGTGTTCTATGCCCTGCCTTCGCCCTCACTGACTGACCTGGCGGTACTCGACCGCGAATGCACCAAAGCGGGGCTGCCACGCCCGGTGCTACCGGTGGCCGTGGGCACGTTGCAGGAGCCGGCGGCGTTCTTCTACCTGACACCCGACCCCGACTGGCTGGGCCGCCAGGACAAGAGCGGCGCCCCGCCCACCCTCGAACGCCTGGTCGCAGCGGTAAGCCAGCATGCCGAGGAAGATGCGCAGATCATCCCGGTGAGCGTGTTCTGGGGCCAAACCCCCGCCAGTGAGTCCAGCCCATGGAAGCTGCTGTTCGCCGACAGCTGGGCGGTCACCGGGCGCCTGCGCCGGCTGCTGACCGTACTTATACTGGGGCGCAAGACCCGCGTGCAGTTCTCTGCCCCGATCCACCTGCGCGAACTGGTCCAGCACAACAAAGGCCATGAACGCACCGTGCGCATGGCCCAGCGCCTGATGCGCGTGCACTTTCGCAACCTCAAGACGGCAGTCATCGGCCCGGACATCTCGCACCGACGCAACCTGGTCAAAGGCCTGGTCCATGCCCCGCAGGTGCGCCAGGCCATCAGCGATGAGGCCGAGCGTGAGGGCATCCCGCTGGCCAAGGCCGAAGCCCAGGCACTGCGCTATGGCAACGAGATCGCCTCGGACTACACCTACACCGCGATCCGCTTCCTTGAAGTGGTACTGAGCTGGTTCTGGAACAAGATCTACGACGGCATCAAGGTCAACCACATCGAGCAGGTGCAGGGCATCGCCCCTGGCCACGAAGTCGTCTACGTGCCCTGCCACCGCAGCCACATCGACTACCTGCTGCTGTCCTACCTGCTGTTCAAAAACGGCCTCACCCCACCGCACGTGGCGGCCGGCATCAACCTCAACATGCCGGTGGTCGGTAGCCTGCTGCGCCGTGGCGGGGCCTTTTTCATGCGCCGTACCTTCAAGGGCAACCCGCTTTATACCGCTGTGTTCAACGAGTACCTGCACACGCTGTTCAGCAAGGGCTTCCCGGTGGAGTACTTCGTCGAAGGCGGCCGTTCGCGCACCGGGCGCATGCTGCAGCCGCGCACCGGCATGCTGGCGATCACCCTGCGCAGCTTCCTGCGCTCTTCGCGCACGCCGATCGTCTTCGTGCCGGTGTACATCGGCTACGAGCGCGTGCTCGAAGGCCGCACCTACCTGGGCGAGTTGCGCGGCGCCAGCAAGAAGAAGGAATCGATCTTCGACATCTTCAAGGTCTTCAGCGCGCTCAAGCAGCGTTTTGGCCAGGTCTATGTCAACTTTGGCGAGCCGATCCGTTTGGCCGGCTTTCTCGATGCACAGCAACCCGGCTGGCGCGAGCAAGAGCATGGCCCGCAGTTCCGCCCAGCCTGGTTGAATGAAACCACCACACGCCTGGGTGAAACCGTAGCCCGCCACCTCAATGGGGCTGCGGCGATCAACCCGGTCAACCTGGTGGCCCTGGCGCTTCTGTCCACCAGCCGTCACGCCCTCGACGAACGCGCCCTGTGCCGCGTGCTCGACCTGTACCTGGCGCTGTTGCGCCAAGTACCGTATTCGCCCCACACCACCTTGCCCGAAGGCGACGGCATGGCGCTGATCGAACACGTGAAGGGCATGAAGCTGCTGGCTGAGCAGAAGGACGCCTTGGGCCGCATCCTGTACCTGGATGAAGCCGATGCGGTGCTGATGACCTATTACCGCAACAACGTCCTGCATATCTTCGCCCTGCCGGCGCTGCTGGCGAGCTTCTTCCTCAGCAGCTCGCGGATGAGCCGTGAACTGCTTGGCCAGTATGTCAAAGCGCTGTACCCATACCTGCAGGCCGAGCTGTTCCTGCGCTGGGCACCCGAGCAACTGGACGAGGTGATCGACCAATGGCTGGCGGCGCTGGTCGCGCAAGGGCTGCTGCGCCAGGAAAACGATGTATACCTGCGCCCGGCCCCCAGCTCGCGCCCGTTCGTGTTGCTGACCTTGCTGGCCCGCAACATCACCCAGACCCTGCAGCGCTTCTACATGGCTACCTCGCTGCTGCTCAACAGCGGCCAACACAGCCTGAGCGCCGAAGCACTGGAAGACCTCTGCGTGATGATGGCCCAGCGCCTGTCGATCCTGCATGGCCTGAATGCCCCGGAGTTCTTCGACAAGAGCCTGTTCCGCCACTTCATCCAGACGTTGATCGAGCAAGGGGTGCTGCAAGCGGACGCGCAAGGCAAGCTGGGCTATCACGACAAGCTCGCCGAGCTGGCCGAAGGGGTCGCCAAGCGTGTGCTGTCGGCAGAGCTGCGGCTGTCGATCCGCCAGGTAGCCTTGCATCGCGACGATGCCCTGGAAACTTCGGCCCTCTAAGGCTTCATCTACCGCGCAAATCCGTTAAAGTCCTTGGCGTTGGCCACAAGCCAACGCCACGGACAACGGAGATTCCATGAAAAAGCTCGTAATGCTGTGTTGTGCATCCCTGCTCGCAGCCTGCTCCAGCCACACCCCGTCGCCCCAGGCGAGCCTTGAGGGTGAAGTCTTCTACCTGCAGCGCATCGCCCTGCCGCCCACCGCCACCCTCAGCGTGGAGCTGCAGGATGTGTCGCTGATGGACGCCCCTGCCGTCACCCTGGCGCGCCAGGCCGGCCCGGTCAAAGGCAACGTGCCACTGCCGTTCCATCTCACCTACGACCCGGCCCAGGTCAAGCCTGGCCACCGCTATGCGGTGAGTGCCCGTATCGAACTGGACGGCAAGCTGCTGTTCATCAACACCGAGCATCACGGCGTCACGCTGGATGGCAGCGACGTGCAGCCAGTACGGGTCAAAGTCGACCCCGTGCGCTGATACCCGCCTATTTCTGTTCAAAAGGAAAGCTTCATGATTCGCTCCTCCCTGCGTTTCACCGCCCTGTGCGCCGGCCTGTTGCTGTCGGCCAGCGCGCTGGCGCTGTCGCTTGGCGACCTGACCCAGAAGGACGCCAGCGGTGGCCTGAAAGACGCCCTGACCCAGGGCGCGCAGATTGCCGTCAAGCAGCTGAGTGCCCCCGGCGGCTTCAGCAACAACCCGGACGTGCGCATCGAGTTGCCGGGCAACCTCGGCAAGGCCGCCAAGGCCATGAAGATGTTCGGCAAGGGTGACCAGGTTACAGCCCTGGAAGACAGCATGAACAAGGCCGCAGAGGCGGCGGTACCGCAAGCCCAGGCAATCCTGGTGGATGCGGTGAAGAACATGAGCGTGACCGATGCCAAGGGCATCCTCAGCGGTGGCGACGACTCTGCCACCCAGTACCTGAACAAGAGCAGCCGCGAGCAGATCCGCGCCAAGTTCCTGCCGATCGTCAAGGCAGCGACCGACAAGGTTGGTGTGGTTCAGCAATACAACAACTTTGCCGGTCAAGCTTCAGCCCTGGGGCTGGGCAGTGCCAAGAGCGCCAATGTCGAGAGCTACGTGACCGAAAAGGCCCTGGATGGCCTGTTTGAAATGATCGCCAAGCAGGAGCAGAGCATTCGCCAGAACCCGGCCGAGGCCGCTACCAGCCTGGCCAAAAAGGTATTTGGCGCACTGTGATGCCAAGACGACAAGGCCGCTCCTGCGCAGGAGCGGCCTTGTGTCGCGAAAGGAGGGCAAAGCCCTCCCAGCGGCCTCAGCCCTTCCGGACCCTGAACCACGCCGCATACAACGCCGGCAAGAACAGCAACGTCAACGCCGTCGCAACGATCAACCCGCCCATGATCGCCACCGCCATCGGCCCATAGAACACGCTACGCGACAACGGGATCATCGCCAGCACCGCCGCCAGTGCCGTCAGCACGATCGGCCGGAAGCGCCGTACCGTAGCCTCGATGATCGCCTGCCAACGCTCCATCCCCGAGGCGATGTCCTGTTCGATCTGATCCACCAGGATCACCGAGTTGCGCATGATCATCCCGGCCAGGGCAATGGTGCCGAGCATGGCCACGAAGCCGAACGGCTGGCGGAACACCAGCAGGAACAAGGTCACGCCAATCAGCCCCAGGGGCGCGGTAAGGAACACCATCACCGTGCGCGAGAAACTGCGCAACTGGATCATCAACAGGCTCAACACCACCACGATGAACAGCGGCATACCGGCATTCACCGATTTCTGACCGCGCTCGGAATCTTCCACAGTACCGCCCACCTCGAGCAGGTAGCCATCCGGCAGTTTGGCCTTGACGTCGCTTAACGTCGGCTCGATCTGTCGCACCAGGGTCGCCGGCTGCTCCTTATCGTAGATGTCGGCACGCACGGTCACCGTTGGCAGGCGGTTGCGGTGCCAGATGATGCCTTCTTCGAAGCCGTACTCCAGGGTCGCTACCTGCGACAGCGCCACGCTCTGGCCGTTGTCGGTGGGCAGCGCCAGGCTGCCCAGGTTAGCCAGGTCGCCACGCTCTTTCTGCGTGCCGCGCAGCAGGATCTCGATCAGTTCGTTGTCCTCGCGGTACTGGCTGACCGTGGTGCCGGTCAGCGAGCTGCGCAAGAAGCTCGACAGGTGCGCGGTGCTCACGCCAAGGGCGCGGGCGCGGTCCTGATCGATGGCCAGGAACACCGCCTTGCTTGGCTCCTCCCAGTCCAGGTGCACGTTTACCACGTGCGGGTTCTCGCGCACCTTGTCGGCCACTTCGCGGGCCAGGGCGCGCACCTTCTCGATATGCTCGCCGGTCACCCGGAACTGCACCGGGTAACCCACGGGTGGGCCGTTTTCCAGGCGCGTGACGCGGGCGCGCAAGTCGGGGAACTGCTGGTCGACGGTATCGATCAGCCAACTGCGCAGCCGTTCGCGCTCTTCCATCGATTTGGCCAGCACGACGAACTGGGCAAAGCTGGCGGCCGGCAACTGCTGGTCCAGCGGCAGGTAAAAGCGCGGCGACCCGGTACCCACATAGGCCACATAGTTGTCGATGCCATCCTGCTGCTTGAGCAGCACCTCCAGTTGTTTGACCCGCTCGGCGGTATTGGACAACGACGCGCCTTCGGCCAGCTTCAGGTCGACCATCAGCTCTGGGCGCCCGGAAGCTGGGAAGAACTGCTGCGGCACGAAGCGGAACAGCAGGATGCTGCCGACGAACGCTGCGAGGGTCAGCAGAATGACTGTCTTGCGACGCCGCACGCACCACTCGACCACACGCCGTACGCGCTGATAGAACGGCGTGGCGTAAGGGTCCGGCGCATGCCCATCGCTGCCATGACGGGCAGCATGCAGCTTGGCCAGGTCCGGCAGCAGGCGTTCGCCCAGGTAAGGGACAAACACCACCGCCGCAACCCAGGAGGTCAGCAGCGCGATGGTCACGACCTGGAAGATCGAACGGGTGTACTCGCCCGTGCTCGACGCCGCCGTGGCAATCGGCAAGAAGCCGGCAGCGGTAATCAAGGTACCGGTCAGCATGGGGAAGGCCGTGCTCGTCCAGGCGTAGCTGGCCGCCTTGAACCGGTCGTAGCCCTGCTCCATCTTGATCGCCATCATCTCCACGGCAATGATCGCGTCGTCCACCAGCAAGCCCAGCGCCAACACCAGCGCACCGAGCGAAATCTTGTGCAAGCCGATGCCGAAGTAGTGCATGGCGGCAAAGGTCATGGCCAGTACCAACGGAATGGCCAATGCCACCACCAGCCCGGTGCGCAAGCCCAAAGAGAAGAAGCTCACCAGCAGGACGATGACCAGCGCCTCGACCAGTACCTGGACGAACTCACCGACGCCGGCCTTGACTGCAGCCGGCTGGTCAGAGACCTTGCGCAGCTCCATACCGGCCGGCAGGTTGCGCGCCAGGCGCTCGAACTCACCCTCCAGGGCTTTGCCCAGCACCAGGATGTCGCCGCCGTCCTTCATCGAGACGGCCAGGCCGATGGCGTCTTCACCCATGAAGCGCATGCGCGGCGCGGGCGGGTCGTTGAAGCCGCGGTGCACCTCGGCTACGTCACCAATGCGGAAGGTGCGATCGCCCACCCGAATCGGGAACTGACGAATCTGCTCGACACTGTCGAAGCGGCCGCTGACCCGCAGTTGCAGGCGCTCGCTGGGCGTCTCGAAGAAGCCCGCCGTGCTGACCGCGTTCTGCTCCTGGAGGGCCTGCTGGACGGCTTCCAGTGGCACGCCGAGGGTCGCCAGCTTGAGGTTGGACAGCTCGATCCAGACTTTCTCGTCCTGCAGCCCGACCAGCTCGACCTTGCCCACATCCTTGACCCGCTGCAGCTGGATCTGGATGCGGTCGGCGTAGTCCTTGAGCACCGCATAGTCGAAGCCCGTGCCGGTCAGCGCATAGATATTGCCGAACGTGGTGCCGAATTCGTCATTGAAGAACGGGCCCTGGATTTCCGGCGGCAAGGTGTGGCGGATGTCCGCGACTTTCTTGCGGATCTGGTACCACAGCTCCGGGATATCCTTGGAATGCAGCGAGTCGCGGGCCATGAAGGTCACCTGCGACTCGCCCGGGCGGGAGAACGAGACGATCTTCTCGTACTCGCCGGTCTCCATCAGCTTCTTCTCGATACGCTCGGTGACCTGGCGCGACACTTCCTCGGCGGTGGCGCCGGGCCACACGGTGCGCACGACCATGGCCTTGAAGGTGAACGGCGGGTCCTCGCTCTGGCCCAGCTTGGTGTAGGACATGGCGCCAATGGCAGCCAGCAGGATCATCAGGAACAGTACGATCTGGCGATTGCGCAGCGCCCAGGCGGAAAGGTTGAAACCCATCGGGACTTACTCCTTGGCCGTCAGGTTCACTACACGGTTGGTACGATCCACGGGGCGCACCTCCTGCCCCTCGCGCAACACATGGCCCCCGGCGGCGACCACCCAGTCGCCCGGTTTCAAGCCTTCGAGCACCGGTACACTGTCAGAGCCATACGGCCCCAGGCGCACTACCGTGCGTTCCAGGCGGCGGTCCTGGCCGACCCGCCAGACATAGGCCTGGCCGTTTTCTGCAGTGACCGCCGACAACGGCACTGACAGTGGGATCAGCCCTTCATGGGCGATGAAAACACGTGCGCTCTGGCCCAGCTCGGCGGGCGCCTTGGCCGAGGTGAAGGCGATGCGTGCGGCGAAGGTTCGCGAACGTGGGTCGGCTGCCGGCGAGAGTTCACGGATACGCCCGTCGAAGCGTTCGCCTGGGTGCGACCACAGCTCCACGCTGACGCCTTGGCCCACGGCAAAACGGGAAAATTGCTGCTCCGGCAGGCCGATGACCACCTCACGCTCGCCGTCTGCGGCCAAGGTGAACACGGTCTGCCCGGCCGCGACCACCTGGCCGACTTCGACCTGGCGCTTGGCGATGACACCGGCCTGCGGCGCACGCAGCACTGCGTACTCGGCCTGGTTGCCGGCCACATCGAACTCGGCCTTGGCTTGTTTCAGGCGGGCCATGCCGGCGCGGTACAGGTTTTCGGCATTGTCGTATTGCGAGTGGCTGACCATTTGCCGGTCCAGCAGCTTCTGGTAGCGATCACGCTCGGCGCGCACCAGCGACAGGTTGGCTTCGGCGGCGGCCATCTGGGCACGATTGGCTTCCAGTTGCAGGCGCACATCCTGTGGGTCCAGCTCGGCCAGCGGCTGCTCGGCCTTGACCCGCTGGCCCTCTTCGACCAGGCGTTTGCTGACTTTGCCGGCAATGCGGAAGGCCAGCTCCGGTTCGAAGCGCGCGCGCACTTCGCCGGGGTAGCTGTCGGCAGCCGCTTCGGCCGGCTGTGGCTGAATCACCAGTGCCGGGCGCGGCGCGGCAGGTGGCGCGGCTTCCTGGCCGCACGCCGCAAGGAGCAGGGCGACGGCAGTGGGCAGAGCGATGGACAAGGCATGGCGCAACATGATGAATCCTTTCGCGAAGAGCACATCGAATATTTATACTGGCGGGTATATTAAATCAGGGAATCGGCGCCGGGAAGGGTGTCTGTGGTGGTTTTTGCAGGGTGGGGCTTGAGGCCTCTGGCGCCTGTGAGATCGAGCGCCGCCCGCGCGGCGCTTCGCGGGGCAAGCCCGCTCCCACATCTGTTTTCGGGCCAGTGAGGCCTGTGGCATTGGCGCGACCCCTTGTTTGTACGACGCGATATTGAGGCGACCGCCAAGGGCCGCGCGCCTATGTCACAGGTATGACTGGCCCGAAAACAGATGTGGGAGCGGGCTTGCCCCGCGAAGCGCCGCGCGGGCGGCGCTCGATCTCAAAAGCGCTATAAATCCCCCGCCAAACACCTCCCGCCCCAACACAACTGTCCAGTGACAGACAGCACGTATTGCATGGACACTTTCACCGAAAGGCGTCCGACCCGCTAAGATGGGCGACTCTTCAACAAGATGCAGACTCCAATGCCCAACGACGCACCCATCGGACCAGGCCGGCCCAAGGACCTGGCCAAACGCGAGGCGATCCTCGAAGCGGCCAAGACATTGTTCCTCAGCCTTGGCTATGCCAACACCAGCATGGATGCGGTCGCTGCGGCGGCAGGTGTTTCAAAACTCACGGTGTACAGCCACTTCACCGACAAGCAGACGCTGTTCTGCTCGGCGGTCATGGCCACCTGCCAGATCCAGCTACCGGACCTGCTGTTCGAGTACCCCGAGGGGGCACCGGTGGACGAGGTGCTGCTGACCATTGCCCGTAACTTCCAGGCGCTGATCAGCAGTGACGAAGCAGTTAAGCTCAGCCGCCTGATCATGGCCCAAGGCAGCCTGGACCCAAGCTTTGGCGAGTACTTCTACGAAGCTGGGCCCAAGCGCGTGCTGGCGGGAATGGAAGCGCTGCTGCACGGGGCGAATGAGCGCGGGTTACTGCGCATCGACAACCCGTTGCGCGCGGCGGAGCACTTCTTCTGCCTGGTCAAGGGCGCACCGGATTATCGGTTGCTGCTCGGCTGCGCCGGGCCGCTGGAAGGGGATGAAGCCGAGGCGCATGTGCGGGAGGTGGTGGGGGTGTTCATACGCGCCTTCCACCCCTGATTGGCCGACAACACACGAATCGGCATGCATTCCGGTCAGGCCTTCAGGGCCTTCTTCGGGTAAATGTCATACCGGCTCGACTTGCCCTCCAGGCTGTGGCTTGGCTTCGGCCCGTCGATGATAGGCGCCTTGCGTGGCCGTTTCACCACCACCCGGTGGCTGGCAAGCGCCAAAGCGGCTTCTAGCAAGGCCGGGGCATCCAGGTCATCACCGACCAGTGGCCGGAATACGCGCATCTCCTTCTTCACCAGCGCGCTTTTGTCCCGGTGCGGGAACATCGGGTCGAGGTAGATCACCTGCGGCGGCTCCCCTTCCCAGGCACGCATGCGCTCGATGGCGTTGCCGGTCAGCAGGCACATGCGCCCAACGATCGGGCCCACCTCGTCATCCGCCCGCGCCCGCGCCAGGCCGTCTTCCAACAATGCGGCAATCAGCGGCTGGCGTTCGATCAGGGTCATCTGGCACCCCAGGCTGGCCAGCACAAATGCATCCTTGCCCAGCCCTGCCGTGGCATCGAGCACCTGCGGTCGTACACCCTGGGCGATGCCCACTGCCTTGGCGATCATTTGGCCGTTGCCACCGCCAAACTGGCGCCGATGCGCGGCCTGGCCTTCGACGAAGTCCACCCGCACCGGCCCAGGCGCCTGCGGGCCCAGTTGCTGGATCTGCAAGCCTTCAGCGCCCACCTGCACGGCGAAACCCGCGGCATCGTCCTGCAGCGGCAGGCCCAGGCGCTCGGCCCACGCCGTAGCCTGTTGCGCATACTCTGCCGACATCGCTTCGACCCTGATACCCGTGCCTTGCTCTTCCATCGTCCACACCTAAAAAATCAAACCACGCCCTTATGAATCGGCAACCACGGCCGATACAGGCAATATCCCGCTATTCTGCCAGAGCACAACGCGCGCGACTGCCATGACAGATACTCTTCCCATCGGTTTGACCTACCTGTCGCCTGTCGGCCACTACGGTCAACAGAATACCCAGACACTCGGGGGCGTCAGCCACCTGTGGCAGGATTTCTTTGCCCGCGCCATGGCCGAGCAACAGGCAGAGGAAGCGGACAGCGTCAGCCAGTCGTTCGTCCAGTACGATCAGCACAGCGGCGAGCCGGTCGGCGGTGCCAGGGCGCTGGCGCTGATCGATGCCCAGCGAGCGCTGCCGGTGCAGGACACCGAAATCGCACCGCCCGAGCCACTGTTCCTGCCCAAGGCCGAACTGGAAGCCAACCTGCTGGAGCCCGCCGCCGAGCCGTTCAGCGCCATCGAGCTGATCGAACAGCAGCGTGAACTCGACCTGAGCAACAGCTGGTTGCGCCCGGTGGTCATGAGCCAGGGTCACCCGCTTGCCGAGCCCGGCCCAGGCCCCTCCCCGCGCCCGCTGTTCCTGCCTATCGCCGAGTTCGAGACGAACCTGCTGGACCCGGCCCCCGAACCCTTCGACGAAACCACGCTGGCCAAGCAGCAGAATGACCTGGCGTTCGACATCCACTGGGCGCGCCCGGTGGTGCTGAACAACGTTCGCGTTCACGCCTGAGGTTGCGCAAGCTCAGCGGCAGATCTGCCAGCGGCCCATATCGAGGTGGAAGTGATTGTGGTGCGCGGCGTTGTAGTCTGGCCCCAGCACGGTACTGAAGCATTCACAGGCCACCTGCTGCACCTGACGTAGGAAATCAGCTTTCTGCCCCCCCGCTTGCCAGTCCCGAGCCAGTACGATGCGCTGCCCGTCCTGCAAGCGAAAACCACTGATGTCCAGGGCATTGGCGGTGGCGTGCTGACTGAGCCGGCCTTGTTTGCGGTGATAGACATTGCGGCAGGCAAAACTGCCCAGGTGGTCGACCTGCGTCACCCGCTGCCCCAATACCCGCTGCGCCACCGGTTGCAGCCCATGCTGCTCGAACAACGCGTAAGCCACCGCCAACGGGCAACTGGCCAGGAAGCTGCTGCTGAGCCGCGCCTGACCGCCCTCGATGCGCCATACGTTGCGCAGCGGGCAATTGGCCGAGGCCGGGCTGTCGGCTTGCGCCCGGTACCGCAGATCGCTGGTTTCCAGTGCCTGACGGCATAGCGCGGGGTCATCGCGCAGGCGCGACAGCTTGAAGGTGGTGAGCAGGTTCGGCGGCTGGCGCACGTCCAGCGGCGCCCAGGGGTTCCAGGCAGCCGGCAGGCGCCAGCCAAAATGCCAGGCCAGGCCTGCCAGCAGTGACAGGCCCAGCAACAGTGCCAGCAAGGCACGCATGGCGATTCAGCGGCGGAACAGGTCGTTGAGCTGGGCAAAGGGCAGCGCCTGTTCACCGTAGCCGAACGTGCCCTCGTCACGAATCTCCAACGCGGCCCGGTGGAAAGCCCCCAGCGCCGCACGGGCCAGCGACGAGCCGACACTGATGCGGCGCACCCCAAGGTCTTGCAACTGGTTGACGCTCAGGGTCACGCCCGCCAGCCCCATCAGCACATTGACCGGCTTGGGCGCCACCGCCTGCACCACCGCGCGAATTTCTTCGACGGTGCGCAGCCCTGGCGCGTAGAGCACATCGGCCCCGGCCTCGGCATATGCTTGCAGGCGCAGGATGGTGTCATCCAGGTCCAGGCGCCCATGCAGCAGGTTTTCTGCCCGGGCGCACAGGGTGAACGGAAACGGCAGGCTACGCGCTGCCTGAACCGCCGCGCGGACGCGTTCCACAGCCAGGCCATGGTCATAGATAGGGGCTTCACTGCGCCCGCTGGCGTCTTCGATGGAACCCCCTACAAGACCCGCCTCGGCGGCCCGCAGGATGGTCTGTGCGCAGTCTTCGGGCAGGTCGCCGAAGCCGTTCTCCAGGTCGGCGGCTACCGGCAAGGCCGTGGCATCGACAATGGACCCGGCGTTATCCAGGGTTTCGTCCAGGCTCAAGGCACCTTCGGCATCCGCTCGGCCCAGGCTGAACGCCAGGCCCGCGCTGGTCGTGGCCAGCGCCTCGAAGCCCAGGCTGGCGAGCAGCTTGGCGGAGCCGGCATCCCACGGGTTGGGAATGACGAAGGCACTGTCGCGTTCGTGCAGTGCCTTGAAGGCTTCGGCTCGCAGGGTTTGCACATCCATGGTCTCAACCTCAGGCAGTCAGGAGTGGTCAGAGTAGTCCCAGTTGTTCGACCTCAGGGGCGCGTGGCAATTCCGGCAAAGGTGCAAGGCCAGGCAGGCGCTGCATCAGACGTTGATGAAAACGCTGGGCCAACGCCGCAGCCAGGCGGTTATCCGAGGTGTGCAGGAAGATGTAGGGGCTACGACCTTCCTCGACCCAACTGGCCACCTTGGCCACCCAGGGCGTCAGGAAGGCTTCGTTGGCTTCAAGCTGCGGATGGCCAATGAAACGTACCTGCGGATGCTGGCTGAAGGCGGCCGGGCGTGGCGGCACCTTGGGTTTCTTGGCCTGGGCATGCAGCACGGCGGGCTCGCGCGAGGTGCAACTGAACAACGCCCGCGGGTCGAGGCAGATGCGCTCGACACCACGCTCGAGCAACAGCCGGTTGAGCTGCCGCTCCTCTTCACCGCGCGCAAAAAAAGCCTCGTTGCGCACTTCGACGGCCAACGGTACACCCACTTGATCCAGAAAATGGCTCAACTCTGCCAGGCGCGAAGGCCCGAATAACGCAGGCAACTGCAGCCAGTAAGGCGATACCCGTTCACCCAGCGGTGCCATCAAACGGGTGAAGGCAGCGGCCGCGTCCAGCTGATCGCGCAGGTCTCCCCCATGGCTGACCTCGCGAGGGAATTTGGCGGTGAAACGAAAGTGCGCCGGCATCGTCTGCGCCCAGCGTGCCACGGTGGCGGGTGCGGGGCTGGCGTAGAAGGTGGTATTGCCTTCGACAGCGTTGAACACCTGGCTGTACAGGCCAAGGTACTCAGCGGCTCGGGCATCGGCGGGGTACAGGTAGTCGCGCCAGGCGTTTTCGCTCCATGACGGACAACCCAGATAATAAGGCAGAAGAGAAGGAATCATCCCTCAAATGTACAGGTCGAGCCCCAGTACTTCCATGTCCCAATCGGTAAAACCGGCCGTGCTCAGGTAGCTCGCCAACGCAGTGGCGGTACGCCGGTCACGGGCGCGAGGGAAGATCATGTCTTGCTGACGGGCTGGCAGGCCACCGCTGCGACGGCGAATGGCCGCCTCCTGGGCCAGCTCACCCTGCTCGCCGCTGTCGATGACGTCGGCATCTTCGATGGCCTCATCGCGCACCGACGCTTTGCGCGGTGTGCGCTTGATCGGGTAGGACTGCGATGAGAAACCGTCGATACGCATGGCGTGAACACTCAGAACCGATGATGGCAATTTAGCAGCATCAGAGTTACGTCGCTAATGCTTGAGTGATAACTGGACCACAGTTCGCGAGAAAGGTTTTAGCGTCATCGGCGATAACCGACGAACAACACTCAGCGCTTCTTGGGTGTCGCTACATTATCGCGCAAGTACACAGGTTGCGCCTGCTCGGCGCCGATCGCCTCGCCGCGCGCCCAGGCAAAGCTGGCCAGGCTGAGGATATCCAGGGCATTGGGCAACGCCGCCGCATTGCTGGCGGCGACGTGCACAGCCAGGCGCTCGGCATAGCCCCAACCGGTACCGGCACCGAACCACTCGGCGGTGCTGGCGTCGGGCAGCGCCACGCGCTCGGGCGGCAGTACCGCTTCCTGGCCGACCAGGCGCATTTCGCCGGCGCTGGCCTGGTAGCAGCCCCAGTACACCTCGTCCATGCGCGCATCGATGGCGGCCGCCACGTGCTGCGCACCCTGCTCGCGCAACGCACCTTGCGCCAGCGCGGCCAGGTTGGACACCGGCAGTACCGGGCGCTCGAGGGCGAACGCCAGGCCCTGGACCACACCGATGGCGATCCGCACGCCGGTGAAGGCCCCCGGGCCACGGCCGAACGCGATGGCATCCAGCGCATTCAAGGCCACCCCCGAGTCAGCCAGCAGCTGTTTGATCATCGGCAGCAACTTCTGCGCGTGCTGACGTGGGATCACCTCGTAATGGCTGGTTACCTTGCCGTCATGCAACAAGGCGACGGAACAGGCTTCGGTGGCGGTATCCAGGGCCAGCAGGGTGGTCATCGAACGGGTTTCCAGGTGCAGGGAAAAGAGCGCCAGTATAAACGACAACGGCCCGCAAGCGGGCCGTTGTGATGCAAGGCGATGGATCAGCTCAGGGCTGCCAGTACCTTGGCGGTGATGGCGTCGACCGAACCGACACCTTCGATGTGGCTGTACTTCGGCTTGCCAGCATTTGCAGCCGACAGCTTCTGGTAGAACTCGACCAGCGGCTTGGTCTGGGTGTGGTAGACCGACAGGCGATGACGCACGGTTTCTTCCTTGTCGTCGTCGCGCTGGATCAGGTCTTCGCCGGTCACGTCGTCCTTGCCTGCCACTTTCGGCGGGTTGTACTGAATGTGGTAGGTGCGGCCCGAGGCCAGGTGCACACGGCGACCGGCCATACGGCCAACGATTTCTTCATCGTCAACGGCGATTTCGACCACGGCGTCGATGTCGACACCGGCGGCGACCATGGCTTCAGCCTGCGGAATGGTCCGTGGGAAGCCGTCGAACAGGCAGCCGTTGGCGCAATCCGGCTGGGCGATGCGCTCCTTTACCAGGCTGATGATCAGATCGTCGGAGACCAGTTGGCCGGCATCCATGACTTTCTTCAGTTCCAGGCCCAGCGGGGTACCGGCCTTGACGGCGGCACGCAGCATGTCACCGGTGGAGATCTGTGGAATACCGAACTTCTCGGTGATGAACTTTGCCTGAGTACCTTTACCGGCCCCGGGAGCTCCCAGCAGAATTACGCGCATCTCGTGCTCCTCAAATTTTTTTATGAAATTCAATGGATTCGGCAACCAGGGCCAAGTCCGGAAAATCGGGTATGACCATAAATCGGTCAGAAGGCTGCTCAAGATACACAGCGCCCGGCAGCCAGACAAGCGTCCCAAAGTTGCAGGAATGCGCCACTTGCGACCTGCCCGGCAAGCGGTTGCGCTCAGCGCAACCGCCCTCCCCATTCCTGATGGCCTCCCTCCTCACACCTGCGCCTGGCAAACCAGAGGCGGCCTCAGCCGGTATTGCGCAGGCCCGCGGCAATGCCCGCCACGGTGACCAGCAAGGCCTGCTCCAGCGGGCTGTCCAGAGCGGCTTCGCGCCTGCGCGAGCGCGCCAGCAGCTCGGCCTGAAGACGGTGCAGCGGGTCCAGGTAAGTGTTGCGCAGGCTGATGAATTCCAGGGTCTCGGGGCTGTGCGCCAGTAGCACCGGCTGCCCGGTCAAGCCCAGTACCACCTGGCAGGACTGCGACAATAGGTCGCGCAGGCGCACACCTAAAGGAAGCAACTCCGGTTGCACCAGACGTTCGTCGTAGGCCTCTGCGATTTGTGCATCGGCCTTGGCCAGCACCATCTCCAGCATGTCGATGCGGGTGCGGAAGAACGGCCATTGTTCGCGCATCTGCGCCAACAGTTCGCCCTGGCCGCGTTGCAAGGCATTGTTCAAAGCGGTTTCCCAGCCCAGCCAGGCTGGCAGCATCAGGCGCGTCTGGGTCCAGCCGAAGATCCACGGGATGGCTCGCAGGCTCTCGATGCCGCCTGCGCGGCGCTTGGCCGGGCGGCTGCCCAAAGGCAGGCGCCCCAACTCCTGCTCCGGCGTCGACTGGCGGAAATACTCGACAAAATCGGGGTTGTCGCGCACCACGCTGCGATACGCCTGCACCCCGTCAGCAGCCAGTTGGTCCATCACCTCACGCCAGGCAGGCTGCGGCGGGGGTGGCGGTAACAAGGTGGCTTCCAGCACGGCCGCCAGGTACAGGTTGAGGTTTTGTTCGGCGATGCCGGGCAAACCGAACTTGAAGCGGATCATCTCGCCCTGCTCGGTGGTGCGGAACCGCCCAGCCACCGAGCCCGGTGGCTGCGACAGGATCGCCGCGTGCGCCGGGCCGCCGCCACGGCCAACGGTGCCGCCACGGCCGTGGAACAACAACAACTCGACTTGATGCTCGCGGCAGATGCGCACCAGGTTTTCCTGGGCCCGGTACTGTGCCCAGGCGGCTGCCGTGGTGCCGGCGTCCTTGGCGGAGTCGGAATAGCCGATCATCACTTCCTGCGGGCCGCGCAGGCCGGCGCGATAGCCCGGCAGGCCGAGCAGGCGCTGCATCACCGGGCCGGCGTTGTCCAAGTCGGCCAAGGTCTCGAACAGCGGTACCACGCGCATCGGGCGGGTCAGCCCGGCTTCCTTGAGCAGCAGTTGCACCGCCAGCACATCCGACGCGGCACCGGCCATGGAGATGACATAGGAGCCCAACGAAGCGGCCGGCGCCGCCGCAATTTCCCGGCAGGTGGCCAGCACCTCGGCGGTTTCCGCCTGGGGCTGGAAGTGCGCCGGCAGCAGCGGCCGGCGGTTTTTCAGTTCGGCCAGGAGGAACGCGATACGTTGCTCTTCATCCCAGTCGGCGTAGCGCCCCAAACCCAGGTAATCGGTGATCTCGGTCAGGGCATCGCGGTGCCGGGCAGCGTCCTGGCGCACGTCCAGGCGACCCAGGTACAGGCCAAAGGTCACGGCACGGCGCAGGCAGTCGAGCAGCGGCCCTTCGGCGATCACGCCCATGCCGCATTCATGCAGCGATTGATAGCACAGCTCCAGCGGCGCGATCAGGTCGCGGTTGTCCACCAGCACTTCGGCACCGGCGGGCGGGCTGCTGGTCAAGGCGGCATGCGCCCAGGCGCGGGTCGCCCGCAGGCGCTCACGCAATTGCTTGAGCACGGCGCGGTAAGGTTCGGCGCTGTCGCCGACCCGCTCACGCAGCGCGCTGCTGGCGTGTTGCATGGACAATTCTGCAGCCAAGGCGTCGATATCGCGCAGGAACAGGTCGGCCGCCATCCAGCGCGCCAGCAACAGCACTTCGCGGGTGACTGCGGCCGTGACATTGGGGTTGCCGTCGCGGTCGCCGCCCATCCAGGAGGCGAAGCGGATCGGTGCGGCCTCCAGCGGCAGGCGCAGGCCGGTGGCATCGTGCAGCGCCTTGTCGACCTTGCGCAGGTGGTTGGGGATGGCCTGCCACAAGGAATGCTCGATCACCGCGAAGCCCCACTTGGCCTCGTCCACCGGGGTGGGCCGGGTACGGCGGATCTCTTCGGTGTGCCAGGCTTCGGCGATCAGCCGGCGCAGGCGCTCGCGCACCTGCTGGCGCTCACCAGGGGTCAGGTCGCGATGGTCCTGGGCTGCCAACTGAGCGGCGATGGCATCGTACTTCTGGATCAAGGTGCGCCGCGCGACCTCGGTGGGGTGGGCCGTCAGCACCAGCTGGATATCCAGCTTGGCCAACTGCCGGGCCAAGGCGTCGTTGCCATGCCCGGCCTGCTTCAGGCGTGCCAGCAGCTCGGGCAGCACCCGTGCTTCGAACGGCTCTGACTGGTCGGCATCGCGACGGCGGATCAACTGGTACTGCTCGGCCATGTTGGCCAGGTTGAGAAACTGGTTGAACGCCCGGGCCACTGGCAGCAAGTCTTCATCGGCCAGGTCCGCCAGGGTCGAGCTCAATTGCTCGCCAGCCACCCGGCGGTCGGCCTTGGCGCTGTGACGAATGGCTTCGATCTTCTGCAAAAACGCATCCCCGTGCTGCTGACGAATGGTTTCGCCGAGCAACTCCCCCAACACATGGACATCTTCACGCAAACGCACATCGATATCGGTCATTGGCCCTCTCTGTGGCGCAGCCTTGGCGCACTCGTTCAGGAAACAGCACTGGGCCAAGAGTGCCCACAGCCAAGCGTCGATGGCAAGCGCCCCAGCCAAGCCGCGATCGGCAAAGCAAACTAAAGTGCAAGCAGAGCACTCCGATGCAATGCAGCCTTTCGAGGCGTTGACAGAGGTCATCATGAAAATCCGTGAACTCGCCCAGCACTGGGAACAGAATGCCGCAGGTACCCTGAGCCGTACCGGCCATGTACTGCATCTGGACCTGGAGTCGGAGGCGCGCCTGGCCGCGCTGATCGACATGTACCCCAAACGTACCGCCGAAGAACTGCTCGGCGAACTGGTGGCGGCAGCCCTTGAGGAACTGGAAGCCAGCTTCCCTTATGTACAGGGGCGCCAGGTTATCGCCACCGATGAAGAAGGTGACCCACTGTTCGAAGACATCGGCCCTACCCCGCGTTTTCTGTCGTTGTCTCGCCGTCACCTGCATGAACTCAGCAGCACTGCTGACGACAGCGAAACATAACCACCCCACCCCCTGTTCCGGGCCTGCAAGGCCCGGAATACCGCCCATGGCGCTGAAAGTTCCGGGCAAACCTCACTGACCAATCAGTCAGAAAAAGTTATCCGTCAACGGCACTTTTTTCTGAACTATTCGAAAAACGCCCGAGTCCGAGCAAATAGCCATCACGCTAAAACCCTGCACACTGCCCTCGTGCACCGTTCAGCTGAAGTACACGGCAACTGTCAGGGAATAAGCGATGGACTGCTACGGACATCGTCGTTATCAGGAGTGATCCAATGGAGCTGACCACCATGAAGACCCGCACTTTCAAACCCTCATCCACTCATGTGCGCGGGTTCAAGCTGGCCGCGCTGGCCCTGGGCAGTAGCCTGGTCCTGGCCGGTTGTGCGGGCAACCCGCCCACCGAGCAGTATGCCGTTACCCAGTCCGCCGTGAACTCTGCCGTCAGCGCCGGCGGTACCGAGTTCGCTGCCGTTGAAATGAAAGCGGCCCAGGACAAGTTCAAGCAGGCTGAAATCGCCATGCATGACAAGAAGTACGACGACGCCAAGCGTCTGGCCGAACAAGCCGAATGGGACGCCCGCCTCGCCGAACGCAAGGCTCAGGCGGCCAAGGCCCAGAAGGCCGTGCAGGATGCCCGCCAGGGCGTTCAGGACGTACGTGAGGAAGGCCTGCGCAGCGCTCAGTGAGCCCTGCCCGACTTCCCTTAGCCTTCGCACTCGATCAAAGGATGAACACTATGCGCAAACACGTCATGATTCCCGCCCTGCTGGCCCTGAGCGTCGGTCTTGCTGCCTGCTCGCACGACCCGAACGCCAACCTTGAATCGGCCCGCACCAACTTCTCCGCGCTGCAGAGCGACCCGCAGTCGAGCAAGGTCGCGGCGCTGGAAACCAAGGATGCCCAGGACTGGCTGAACAAGGCCGACAAGGCCTACATGGATCGCGAGGACCAGAAAAAGGTCGACCAACTCGCCTATCTGACCAACCAGCGGGTCGAGGTCGCCAAGCAGACCATCGCCCTGCGCACCGCCGAAGGCGAACTGAAAAACGCCTCCGCCCAACGCGCCCAGGCCAAACTGGATGCCCGCGATGCGCAGATCGCCAAGCTGCAGGACAGCCTCAATGCCAAGCAGACCGACCGCGGTACGCTGGTCACCTTCGGCGACGTGCTGTTCGACTTCAACAAGGCCGTGCTCAAGAGCAACGCCTACCCCAACGTGACCAAACTGGCCCAGTTCCTTCAGGAAAACCCGGAGCGCAAGGTGATCGTAGAGGGCTACACCGACAGCGTCGGTTCGGCCAACTACAACCAGACCCTCTCCGAGCGCCGCGCCGCTGCCGTGCGCATGGCGCTGGTACGTGCAGGCGTAGACCCAGCACGCATCGTCGCTCAGGGCTACGGCAAGGAGTACCCGGTGGCTGACAACGGCAGCAACTCGGGCCGTGCACAGAACCGTCGGGTAGAGGTGACCATCTCCAACGACAACCAGCCGGTGGCACCGCGCTCGGTGAGCCAGGCGCAGTAAGGCTGGCTAGTTGAAAGAAAAAACCCCGCCTTGATGGCGGGGTTTTTCATTGGTCTGCCCGCGAAAGGTCAGGTGCAGCAACGCAGATTGCAGCTCACTGCACCTGCTGCGGTGTGTCCTCGCCCATGCAACGCACCGCACGCTTGCGGTCGTCGACCAGCACGCCGGTCAGGCCTTTCTGTTGGGTATCGAACAGCACCAGCACACCGTCCACGCACTGGGCCACCTGTGGCGCCGGGTCGAGCGAGACTTTGTAATCCTCGCCTGGCAGGGTCTTGAACATGGTGAAATCCTGCAGCAACAGGGCGTCTTCAGGCTTGGCGAAATGCAGGTAACCGTAGTACCAGAGGGCCCCCACCGTCACGATGATGCTGCCGACGCCGGTCAGGATCAGCGGGATGGCGTTGCGTTCTTCACTCATTGCTTGTTCTTCTCGTCAGGGTAATTGGGCACTTCGGCAAGCCGCCGCAGGCCGTTGAAATGACTCGGGTCGTCCAGAAAGCGCAGCATCACTTGGCGCCACACCGGGTCGGCGAAGGTCTGCACATGGCCGCCACGGGTCAGTTGCAGTACCCGCGGCGGTGGCGCGTGCTGGTACAGGCGGATGCCGTTGTCCATCGGCACCAGGTGGTCGTCGATACTGTGGAAGAACAGCTTCGGCGGGCCGTCCAGGCGCTCGACCGAACGGATCGCACTGTCACTGTCGGGCACCAGCCACGACAGCGGCACCTGCAACGGCCAGGTCATCCACGACGTACTCAGGGCAAACCGCCCGACCGCACGGTAGCTGGCCGGCACGCCATCGAACACCAGCGCGCTGAAGCGCTGGCGCTGTTCGGGGTGGGCCGCCAGGTAGTGGATGGCCATGGCGCCGCCCAGGCTCTGCCCCAGTAGCACCAGCGGCTTGCCCTTGACCTCGGGCGCCTGGTCCAGCCAGCCCATGGCCGCCGCAATGTCCTGGTAGACCTCCGGCAAACCCGGTTTGCCCTGAGACAGCCCATAACCCCGGTAGTCGACCATCAGTACCTGGTAACCCTGCTCCGGCAGCCAGTAGCTGCCCCCCAGATGGCCGGCCAGGTTGCCGCCGTTGCCATGCAGGTGCAACACCGTGCCCTTGACCTCGACACCGGCCTTGGCCGGCAGCCACCAGCCATGCAGGCGCAAACCGTCGGCGGTGGTCAGAGTAACGTCACGGTATTCCAGCTTGGCCCTTTCCGGCGTGAACGGTTGGCCCGGCTCGGGGTAGAACAACAGGCTGCTGCACCCGCTCAGGCCCAGCAGGAGCACACCGAGTACCAGCAGGCGGCAGCGCTCAGAGAATGTTCGCGTAGTCGGCTTCAATGCGATCCAGGCTCAGGTGGTTGAGGAAGTTGGAGAAGCACATCCAGGCCGACAGCGCGTTGAGGTCACGGAACTGTTCGGGCAAGTACTTGGGCGGTTCCACCAGCCCTTCCTCGACCAGTTGGCGCAGGGTGCGCATGTCTTCCAGGGTGGTCTTGCCACAGAACAGCAGCGGGATCTGCTCGAGCTTGCCCTTCTTCACGGCCAACTGAATGTAGTTGTAAACCATGATGAAGCCCTTGAGGTAGGACAAGTCCTTGGTGAATGGCAGCCCATTGGGCACCGAGCCGCGGAACACCCGGCTGGCGTTGCTGTAGCTCTGCGCCATTTCAAAGCCCTGGGCGCGGAAAAACTCGAATACCTGAAGGAAATCGGCGCCTTCCTCGACCATGTGGATGGCGCGCGTGCGGTTGGTGAGCTTGCGCAGGCGGCTGGGGTAAGAGGCGAAGGCAATCACCTCCATGAGAATCGCCAGCCCTTCCTGGGTCACCGTCGACGAGGGTGGCCCTTTGGCCAGGAAGGTGCAGATCGGCTGGTTGAGGCCGTTGAGCGTGGTGCCGACATGCACCAGTCCCTCATGCACCTCCAGCGCACGCACGTCGCGGCTGTTGAACATGGCGTCGGCGCGCACCTTGATGTAGTCGGCCCCTGCCGCTGCGTCGGCGACGATGCCGTCGGACTCGAACACACGGATAGTTTCTTCGGCCTCGCCGAACACCTTGTTCAGGCGGCGCTGGAGGATGTCCACGGCCTCCTTGGCGGTCAGGTTCTTCGGCTCGTCCTTGAGGTCACCACGGCCATCGATATTGTTCAGGTAGTCCGAAAGCATCAGGCCCAGGTCGGCCAGGGTCGGGTCACCAGCATGGAAGGCGTCGGAGGCGGCGCCGTAGAGCTCCTGCGAGATCAGCCCGAAGTCTTCGGTGCCACGCGCCTCGAGCATGCGCACCACCATGCGGTACTCCTTGCACATGCGCCGCATGATCTGCCCGACCGGGTTGAACTGGCCCAGCCGGCGGGTGATGTCGCGCTCGATGCTCTGGAATTCGGCCTTGACCGCACTGGAGTCGAACGACAACGGGCGCGACTGGTAATAGGCGCGGTCTACGGCAGGTGGCTCTTTGCCCTTGGCCTTGAGGAAGCCGTGGCGGATGTTGTCGTCCCACTTCACTGCATCGAGCACACGAATGGGGGTCTGCGCCGCGACGATGCGGTCGGACAGTGCACGGATGGTCTGTTGGTACTCGTCCACTGAGGACTCCTTGCTAGAGGGCACTACAGGCAACTACTTGCCGCTGCGCTGGAAGCGCGCCACCTCGACGAACAGGTCGGAGTTGGCCGGGTCGTCCAGATAGGCCAGCACCCGCGCCGATGGGCTGTCGATCAGCACGCCCTCACCATTGTCTTCCGGCACCTCGGTGCTGCGCCCAGTCAGTTCTTTCTTCTCGACAGCCTGCTGCACCTGCTCGACATCGAGGTTGTACACCACCAGTTCCTTGCCATCGATGACTTCGAAACCGCCAATCAGGAAATTACCGCCCAGGCGCTTGGGCACGCCGGCCGAGAGGTACCAGCGATTGCCGTGGCGCGACACGGTGAACACATACGCTTCGGGGGCCTTGCCCTTGGCCGTGGCCACGGCCTTGTAGGCATCGCCGCCACTACGGCTGATCGCAAGTTTCAGCGGCTCGCCCCAGGCGTCCTTGCTGCTCCATTTGCCGAGCAGAGCCTTGGGCGCGGCCTGGTTGCTCGGCAACGGCTCGTGAAAGGTCACCAGACAACCGCCTAGCAGCAGGAATGACAGAGTCAACAACACCACACGCCAGGCTTTCATCAGGTTCTCCTTGAAAATTCAGGTCTGTGCTCAGGCCGATGCCAACACCAGGTGCAGGTAACGGGTAAGCATAGCGAGCATCTGCCCATCGGCTTGCGCGTTCGCATCCTTGAGCAGGCCCTGATATTCCATCTGCTCGATAATCGCCGTCAACATCTGGGCGTCCTGTTCCGGTTGCCGCGACCCGACCACCTGCAGCAACTGTCGGGTACCGTGCAGAAGGATCTGCTCGTGGGCGCACACCAGTTCGGCCAGACGTGGGCACAGCAGCGCCTCCTGGCGGAACGCCTGCTCGGCCATGAGGAAGTCGCGGCGATTGAGCAACTGGCGGGACACATAGTCAGCGGTCATGCGCGCCACTTCGTCGGCCAGCCGCGCCCTCGCCTGCGGGCTGCCATCACCCTGGGCCAGCATCTGGCGCAGCACTACCTCAGTGTTGGCCCAGAGCTTGGCCATGTAGGCGGCGCTGCGCTCGACGTACTGGGCGAAGGTATCGGTGAGCAGGTCCTCGATGTCCTTGAAGTAATAGGTGGTGGCCGACAATGGCACACCCGCCTCGGCGGCCACCGCGCGGTGGCGCACACCACGTACACCATCGCGCACGACGATGCGCATGGCGGCGTCGAGGATCAGTTGGCGGCGCTGCTCGCTGCCTTGGCGGGCAGTCTTGCGGCCTTGGTATTGCACGCTTTCGGCGACGGCGGTGGCGATGCCGGCGGCGCCTTGCGGGGCGATTACGGGGGACACGGGGTTACCTCACGGACGGTGTGCTGGCTGCGACGGCCCTTGCGCAGGTTTACCCGCGAAAAAGCGCGCACTGACAACATAAAGCTTCAGGCACGAAAAAGCCGCCCCTAGAGGCGGCTTTCTCAGATCACTCAGGCCTGCGGACGCATATGTGGGAACAGGATCACATCGCGAATCGACGGCGAGTTGGTCAGCAGCATCACCAGGCGGTCGATGCCGATGCCTTCACCGGCGGTCGGCGGCATGCCGTACTCCAGGGCACGGACGAAGTCGGCATCGTAGTGCATGGCTTCGTCGTCACCGGCATCTTTCTCGGCCACCTGGGCCAGGAAGCGCTCGGCCTGGTCTTCGGCATCGTTGAGCTCGGAGTAGGCGTTGGCGATCTCGCGGCCACCGATGAACAGCTCGAAGCGGTCGGTCACGGCCGGGTTGTCGTCGTTGCGACGGGCCAGCGGCGAGACTTCGAACGGGTATTCGGTAATGAAGTGCGGCTGCTCCAGTTTGTGCTCGACCAGCTCTTCGAAAATCATCACCTGCAACTTGCCCAGGCCTTCATGGCCGAGCACCTTGGCACCGGCTTTCTTGGCGATGTCACGGGCCTTGTCGACGTCCTGCAGGTCGGCGGCGGTCAGCTCGGGGTTGTACTTGAGGATCGAGTCGAACACCGACAGGCGCACGAACGGCTCGCCAAAGTGGAACACCTTGTCGCCGTACGGTACGTCGGTGCTGCCCAGCACCAGCTGCGCCAGCTCGCGGAACAGTTCCTCGGTGAGGTCCATGTTGTCGTTGTAGTCGGCGTAGGCCTGGTAGAACTCGAGCATGGTGAACTCGGGGTTATGCCGGGTTGAAACGCCTTCGTTACGGAAGTTGCGATTGATCTCGAAGACTTTCTCGAAACCACCGACCACCAGGCGCTTGAGGTACAGCTCCGGCGCGATGCGCAGGAACATGGCCATGTCCAGGGCGTTGTGGTGGGTTTCGAACGGCTTGGCCGCGGCGCCGCCGGGGATGGTCTGCAACATCGGCGTTTCGACTTCGAGGAAGTCGCGCTCGATCAGGAACTTGCGAATGTGCGAGATCACCTGCGAGCGAACGCGGAAGGTGTGGCGGGTTTCTTCGTTGACCATCAGGTCGACGTAACGCTGACGGTAGCGCTGTTCGGTGTCGGTCAGGCCGTGGTGCTTGTCGGGCAGCGGACGCAGCGACTTGGTCAGCAGGCGCACGTTGGTCATCTCGACGTACAGGTCGCCCTTGCCGGAACGGGCCAGGGTGCCTTCGGCGCTGATGATGTCGCCCAGGTCCCAGGTCTTGACGGCGGCCAGGGTTTCTTCTGGCAGGGTCTTGCGGTTGACGTAGACCTGGATACGGCCGGTCATGTCCTGGATGACCATGAACGAGCCACGGTTGAGCATGATGCGCCCGGCAACCTTGACCGGAATCGCTGCAGCTTCCAGTTCTTCCTTGGTCTTGTCGGCGTACTGCTTCTGCAGGTCGTTGCAGTAGCTGTCGCGACGGAAGTCATTGGGGAAGGCATTGCCCTTGGCGCGCTCTGCGGCAAGTTTTTCCTTGCGCAGGGCGATCAGGGCGTTTTCTTCCTGTTGCAGGTCTTGCGGTGCGCTATTGAGGTCGCTCATGTGGTCACATCTTCCATCAGGGAATTCATTGCCCTCGCCCGCAGGCGAGGGTCTTCTCAGCAGGAGTGAAGCTTACAGGCCCTGTTTCAGGCTGGCTTCGAGGTATTCGTCGATGTCGCCGTCGAGCACCTTGTTGCAGTCGCTGCGCTCAACGTTGGTGCGCAGGTCCTTGATCCGCGACGCGTCGAGCACGTACGAGCGGATCTGGTGGCCCCAACCGATGTCCGACTTGCTGTCTTCCAGGGCTTGGGAAGCGGCGCTGCGCTTCTGCATTTCCAGCTCGTACAACTTGGCCCGCAGCATTTTCATGGCGGTGTCTTTGTTGGCGTGCTGGGAGCGTTCGTTCTGGCAGCTGACCACGGTGTTGGTCGGCACGTGGGTGATACGCACCGCCGAGTCAGTGGTGTTGACGTGCTGACCACCGGCACCGGAGGAGCGGTAGGTGTCGATGCGCAGGTCGGACGGGTTGATCTCGATCTCGACCTTGTCGTCGATTTCAGGCGATACGAACACGGCCGAGAACGAGGTGTGGCGACGAGCGCCGGAGTCGAACGGGCTCTTGCGCACCAGGCGGTGTACGCCGATTTCGGTACGCAGCCAGCCGAAGGCGTATTCGCCCTTGATGTGCACGGTAGCGCCCTTGATGCCGGCGACTTCACCTTCGGACAGTTCCATGATGGTGGCATCGAAGCCGCGCTTGTCCGCCCAGCGCAGGTACATGCGCAGCAGGATGTTGGCCCAGTCCTGGGCTTCGGTGCCGCCGGAACCGGCCTGGATGTCCAGGTAAGCGTTGTTCATGTCCATCTCGCCGCTGAACATGCGGCGGAATTCCAGCTGAGCGAGGGATTCTTCCAGGCGCTGCAGCTCGGCGACCACGTCGTCGACGGCGCCTTCGTCGTTCTCTTCGACGGCCATGTCCAGCAGGTCGCGGCAATCGCTCAGGCCACCGGCGAGTTCATCCAGTGTACCGACGATGGTTTTCAGCGACGCAAGCTCACGGCCCAGTTCCTGGGCGTACTCGGGCTTGTTCCAGACGCTGGGGTCTTCCAGCTCGCGGTTGACTTCGATCAGGCGGTCATGCTTGTGATCGTAGTCAAAGATACCCCCGAATGGACTGGGAACGCTCGGTGAGGTCCTTGATGGTGTTCAGGATCGGTTGGATTTCCATGGGGGGAGGCTCTCGTGCGAATTCGGTGAAAAGCCTGCGAGTATAACTGAGTCAGACGCGGGGCGGCAGACCCGCCGGGCGGTAGGTTTGGGGGATTTACGATGTGTTGGGCTATAGGCTTTCGGCGCCTGGGAGATCGAGCGCCGCGCGGGCGGCGCTCGATCTCGCCATCAGGCAATCCCCACCTGATTACGCCCGCTGTTCTTGGCCTGGTACAAGCCCTTGTCCGCCGCCGAAATCAGCTGCCGGCAATGCCCGCCAACCGCCGGCGTCTGCGTCGCCAGGCCAATGCTCACGGTCAACCGCGCATCAGCCGCTGGCGCCGTATGGGCAATACCCAACCCCACCACGGTCTGGCGCAATTTCTCGGCAATCAGCCGCGCGCCACCCGGGGATGTATTGGGCAGCACCAGGGCAAACTCCTCGCCCCCATAGCGCGCCGGCAGATCGGTCGGCCGCGAACACGAGCCGCGAATCGCTTCGGCCACCTGGCGCAACGCCTCGTCACCGGCCAGGTGGCCGAAGTTATCGTTGTAGGCCTTGAAGTAGTCGACGTCGATCATCAGCAACGACAGCTGCTGCTGCTCGCGCATGGCCCGGCGCCATTCCAGCTCCAGGTACTCGTCGAAATGGCGCCGGTTGGAAAGCCCGGTCAGGCCATCGGAATTCATCAGCCGCTGCAGCATCAGGTTGGAATCGAGCAACTGTTGCTGGCTCACACGCAGGGCGCGGTAGGCTTCGTCACGCTGGAGCAAAGTCAGGTAGGAGCGTGAGTGGTAGCGAATACGCGCCACCAGCTCGATGTTGTCTGGCAACTTGACCAGGTAGTCGTTGGCCCCCGCAGCAAACGCCGCGCTCTTGACCAGCGGGTCTTCCTTGGTCGACAGCACGATGATCGGGATATCCTGGGTAACCGGGTTGTTGCGGTACTCGCGCACCAGGGTCAGCCCATCCAGGCCCGGCATGATCAGGTCCTGCAGGATGACCGTCGGCTTGATGCGCATGGCCTGTGCCACGGCCTGGTGCGGGTCGGCGCAGAAGTGGAAGTCGATGTTGTCTTCGTGGGCCAGGCCACGACGCACCGCTTCGCCGATCATCGCCTGATCGTCGACCAACAGGACCATCGCCGAATTTTCGTTGGCGGTCGCGAAACCTTCGATCGGTAGATCATTCATCCCTATTCACCTGATCACTGCCGGCCAGGCGGCGTGATTCAATACATATCGTCATTTTGCAAAGAATTCCATCAAGCGCCCGGCTATTCGCTCCAGCGGGCGGATTTCCACCGCCGCGTCGATCGCTGCGGCGGCCTTGGGCATGCCGTACACGGCACTGCTGGCCTGGTCCTGGGCGATGGTCAGGAAACCTTGCTGGCGCATCAGTTTCAGGCCCTGGGCACCATCGCGGCCCATGCCCGTGAGTAGCACACCTACGGCATCGCCGCTCCAGTAGCGCGCCACACTTTCGAAGAACACATCGATCGAGGGCCGGTAGATTTCGTTGACCGGTTCGGCAGTGTAGGCCAGCTGGCCGTTTTTCAGCAGGCGGATATGGTGGTTGGTGCCCGCCAGCAACACCTGCCCCGGTTGCGGCGGCTCGCCCTCGCAGGCCAGGCGCACCGGCAGGCCTGCTGCGCTGCTGAGCCATTCGGCCATGCCGGCGGCAAACACCTGGTCGACATGCTGGACCAGCACGATGGCCGCCGGAAATGCAGGGGGCAAGCCCTTGAGCAGCACCTCCAGGGCAGCCGGGCCGCCCGCCGACGAGCCAATGGCTACCAGCCCCCGGCGCTGTGATGCTTCGCGCAAGGGCGTGGCAACCGGGCGCGCGGCCGGGCTGCGCTGCTGGCCGATCAGCCAACTGATGTTGAGGATCTTGCGCAGCAACGGCGCCGCCGCCTCTCGGGCATCGCCCGCCCCCAGGGCCGGGGTATCGACCACATCCAGGGCGCCATGGCCCATGGCCTCGAATACCCGGTGCATGTTCTGTTTGCGGTCGACCGTGACGATCACGATGGCACAGGGGGTTTCGCCCATGATCCGCCGCGTCGCCTCCACCCCATCCATCACCGGCATGATCAGGTCCATGAGGATCAGGTCAGGCAACTGCTCGGCGCAGCGCTGCACCGCCTCGGCGCCGTTGCCCGCCACCCAGATCACCTGGTGCGCAGGCTCGAAGGCCAGCGCCCGGCGTAACACCTCGACCGCCATGGGCATGTCATTGACGATGGCGATCTTCACCCCTGAGCACCTCCGATCAACTCCACCACAGCATCCAGCAATGCATCGTCGTGGAAACTGGCCTTTGCCAAATAGTAGTCGGCGCCAGCATCCAGGCCACGCCGTCGGTCTTCCTCACGGTCCTTGTACGACACCACCATCACCGGCAGCGATTGCAAGCGCTGGTCCCGGCGCACCAGGGTGACCAGCTCGATGCCATCCATGCGCGGCATGTCGATATCGGTGATCAACAAGTCGAAGTCGTCGCCGCGCAACGCGTTCCAGCCGTCCATGCCATCTACCGCCACCGCCACGTCGTAACCGCGGTTGCCCAGCAGCTTGCGCTGCAGCTCGCGCACGGTGAGCGAGTCGTCGACCACCAGAATGCGCTTGCGCGCTGCGCCACGGGCGCCACTGCTGCCGCGCTCGATGCGCTCCAGGCTGCCGGTACTGAGCAGTTTTTCCACCGAGCGCAGCAAGTCTTCGACGTCGATGATCAACACCACCGAGCCGTCGTCGAGCAAGGCACCGGAGGAGATGTCCTGGACCTTGCCCAGGCGCGGGTCGAGGGGCATCACCACCAGCACCCGCTCGCCGATCAAGCGTTCTACGGCAACCCCGTAGAGTTGCTCGCGCTCGCGGATCACCACCACCCGCAGGCTGCGCTCATCGTCCTGCCCTGCCGGGCGGTTGAGCAACTGGCTTGCCGCCACCAGGCCGATGTGTCGCCCTTCGTGCCAGAAATGCTGACGCCCTTCGATCTGCACGATCTGTTCGGCGGTCACCTCCAAGGTGCGTTCGATATGCGCCAGCGGGAAGGCATACGCTTCGCCGCCCACCTCCACCACCAGGCTGCGCACCACCGACAGGGTCAGCGGCACCTGCAGGTGGAAGCGGCAGCCCTGCCCCGCCAATTGCGTCAACTCGATCGAGCCGCGCAGCTCGCGGATCATGTGCTGCACGGCATCCAGGCCAACCCCGCGCCCCGACACCTCGGTCACGGTGTCGCGCAGGCTGAAACCGGGCAGGAACAGGAACGTCATCAGCTCCGCCTCGCTCATCCGGGCCACCGTGTCGGCCGGCGACATGGCACGCTCGACGATAGCGCTGCGCAGGCGCTCAAGGTCGATACCGGCGCCATCGTCGATCAGCTCTAGGCTGAGCATGCCGGCCTGGTGCGAGGCGCGCAGGCGAATCACGCCCTCCTGCGCCTTGCCTGCCAGCAGGCGCCGCTCGGGCAGTTCGATGCCGTGGTCGACCGCATTGCGCAGCAGGTGGGTCAGCGGTGCTTCGAGTTTTTCCAGCACATCGCGGTCGACCTGGGTCTTTTCGCCTTCGATGACCAGGCGCACCGGCTTGCCCAGGGAGCGCCCAAGGTCACGGACCATGCGGCTCTGCCCGGCCAGTACGTCAGCGAAAGGCCGCATCCGGCAGGCCAGGGCGGTGTCATAGAGCAATTGTGCGCGCTGGCTGGCCTGCCAGCCGAATTCGTCAAGGTCGGCGGCCTGCTGCTGCAAAATCTGCTGGGTTTCGGCCAACAGGCGCTGGGTCTGGGCCAGGGCTTCGAGCACTTCGCTGCTCTGGCCACTGTCTTCCAGTTGCATGCGCAAGCCATCGAGGGCCTGCATGCCTTGGCCATGCATGCGCTTGAGGCGCTGCAAGGTGGCCAGGTAAGGCTTGAGCCGCTGGGTTTCCACCAGCGACTTGCTGGACAGGTCGAGCAAGCTGTTGAGGCGGTCGGCGGTGACCCGCAGCACCCGCTCTGCGCCTTCGCCAGCGCGTTTGCCAGCCTTGCGCCGTGGCACGGGTTCAAGCTCGAATTCCGCCTCCATGGGCTCCGCCAAGGGCTCGATGGGCGTTGCTCGTACAGACACTGCCGGCAGGGCCGCTGGCATATGCGCTGGCGCGGCGCCTGGGTCCAGCAAGCTGGCCATCTGTGCGAGAAACACCGGCAGCGTCGCTTGCGCGGCGGTGTCGCCTGGCGTGGCGATGCGCATCAACAGGTCGGTACCCTGCAGCAGCGCATCGATATGCTCGGCACCCAGCCGCAAGCGGCCTTCCTGGGCAGCCACCAGGCAATCTTCCATTACATGGGCAACGCTGACGCCAGCGTCTACCCCGACAATGCGCGCGGCCCCCTTCAGGGAGTGGGCCGCGCGCATGCAGGCTTCCAGCTGGTCGGCCTGGGTGGGGTTGCGCTCCAGGGCCATCAGGCCGGCGCTGAGTACCTGGGTCTGCGCCTCGGCCTCCAGGCTGAACAGCTCGAGCAACGATGCGTCGCGCATTTGCTCTGGGGTCATGACAGGCTCCGCTGCACGGCAGACAGTAATTGTTGTTCGTCCAGCACGCGCACGCTGCGGCCACGCCACTGCAGCACCGCTGCGGTGAAGCGCGTGGTGTCCTGGCCGCTGTCCAGCAACGCCGGGTCAAGCCGATGAATGCCGTCGATCTCTTCGACTGCCATCACCACCGGCCCACCTTCGGCGGCCAGGATCAGCATGCGCGGCATCTCGCGGCCGCTGCGCTGTTGCCCGGCAGTCGCTTGCACCCCCAGCAGGTCAGCCAGCGAAAGGCACGGCACCAACGCGCCCCGCACGTTGGCGACGCCTTGCAATACCCGCGAACGCTGGTGCGGTAGCGAGTGCACCGCCTGCAAGGGCGCGATCTCTGCCAGGCAGGCGGTCGCCAGGGCCAGCCATTCTTCGCCGAGCCTGAACAACAGCAGGGAGTGGCCGACAGATTGCTCGGCGGCTTGCGCCGCAACGGCCTGGTCATCCTGCAGCAGGGCGTAACGGTCGAGCAGGCGCGTGGCGGCAGCGGCATAGACGTCGCAGTTGCGGCAATGGATGTGCTGCTCCAGCAGCGGGCACTGTTTGTCACCGTGCACGCCGATGCGGTTCCAGCAGTCGTCGATGCGCTCGTCGGCCTGGGCAAGCAGTTGCATCGCGGATTCCCCCCTCATCGTTCAGACTCCCGACCGACCCGTGCGGCACGCGCCTGCAAACGCTGCGCGCCGGCCAGGTCGCCTTGGGCCGCGAGCAACGCCGCCAGGTGTACCAGGGCCTCGGGGTGCTGCGGTTCGAGGTACAGGGCCTTGCGATAATGGGTAAGCGCTTGGCCGGCATCGCCTTCGGTATCGCTGAGCAACCCCAGCCAGTAGTAAACCTGCGCGGTCGGCGCGAACTGGCTCAAGTAACGCTGGCAAGCGGCGCGCGCCTGCGCACTGGCACCGGCGTTGGCATGCCGGGCAATGCTGGCCAGCAGTTCGGCCTCGCTCTCGCCCTTGCTGTCGTGCGGCAGTGGCGCCTTGGCAGCGGCCACAAGGGGCCGCAACGGCCGCGTCAGTGACGGGGTCGGCGGCGGGTACACGGGCATGGCCAAAGGCGGCAGCGTGCGCCTGGCGGGTGGCGCGCTCGCCGTGGCGACCGGCGCACTGTCGCCCTCCTGGCGCACGTAGGCGAACGACTGCGCAATGCCCAACGGGCGCATCCCCAGCCGCGCCAGCAAGCTGCCTTCGGCAGGCCCGATGAACAGCACGCCCTGCGCGTGAGTCAGGCGCTTGAGCACCTCGAACACGCGCTGCTGCGTGGGCACGTCGAAATAGATCAACAGGTTGCGGCAGAACACAAAATCGTACAGGCCATCGCGGCTGGCCAGTGCCGGATCCAGCACATTGCCTACCTGCAGGCTGACCTGCTGGCGCACCCGGCCTTGCAAGCGGTGGCCGTCATCGAGCGCATCGAAAAAGCGCTCGCGAAAACCCAGGTCGCTGCCGCGAAAGGCATTGCGCCCGTAAACCGCCTGTTCGCCCTTGGCCACCGAAATGGGGCTGATATCGATGCCGTCGATCATGAACGAGCCAGGGCTCATGCCGCCATCCAGCAGCGCCATGGCCAGTGAATAGGGTTCTTCGCCGGTCGAGCACGGCAGACTGAGCAGCCGCACCGGGCGTGCGCCGGCCAGCTGGGCCAGGCGTCTATGGGCAAGCCCGACCAGGGCCGTGAACGATTCGGGGTATCGGAAGAACCAGGTCTCGGGGACGATGACCGCCTCGATCAATGCCTGTTGCTCGTCCGCCGATTGCTGCAGGCGCAGCCAGTAATCGTCCAGGTCTGCCGCGTTCACGGCAACGCAGCGCTGGCGCAAGGCGCGCTCGACCATGGACGCCCCCACCGACTCCACATCCAGGCCGATACGTTCGCGCAGGTAGCGGAAGAAACGCTGTTCAGTCATGTCGGCACTCCTTGCCCTGGTGCACCGCTGTGATCGGCAAACACCAGCTCGCGCACGGCGTCCGTCAGCAGGTCATCGACTTCGATGAGTTGCAACAGGCCCAGGTGGTCCTGGCGCACCGGGCCCAGGTAGGGGGCGTCGGCATTGTCCAGGCCATACGGCTGGAATTCTTCGCGGCGGCAGCGCAAGGTTTCGGTCGCCTGCTCAAGGATCAGCCCGAGTTGCAGGTTGCCCCGGTAACGCACCAGCACCAGACGCGTGCTGGTACGTTGCGCTGCTGCCTGGCCAAAGCTCAGCGCCGACAGGTCGACCACCGGCACCAGCGCGCCGCGGTGCGCGAGAATACCTGCGACCCACGCCGGCGCCTGGGCGATCGGCTTCAGCGGCCGACGCGGCAGCACCTCGACCACCTCGTGCACGTCCAGGGCAAAGCGCTGATCAGCGATACGAAACAGCAGGTACAACGTGCCCTTGGCGTCGCTCGCCCGAGCAGCGTGGGGTTGCAAGTCGTTCATCGCCGTCAGACTTTGAAGCGCGACACGCCGCCGCGCAGGCCTGCGGCCACCTGGCTGAGCTCGTCAATGGCAAAACTGGCCTGGCGCAGCGACTCGACCGTCTGGGTACTGGCATCGCTGAGCTGGGCCAGTGCCTGGTTGATCTGCTCGGCGCCGGTGGCCTGGGCCTGCATGCCTTCGTTGACCATCAACACACGCGGCGCCAGGGCCTGCACCTGATGGATGATCTGGCTGAGCTGCTCGCCCACCTGCTGGACCTCGAACATGCCGCGGCGCACTTCTTCGGAAAACTTGTCCATGCCCATCACCCCGGCCGAGACAGCCGACTGGATCTCGCGCACCATCTGCTCGATGTCGTAGGTGGCCACGGCAGTCTGGTCGGCCAGGCGGCGCACTTCAGTGGCCACCACGGCGAAGCCACGACCGTACTCGCCGGCTTTTTCAGCCTCGATGGCGGCATTGAGCGACAACAGGTTGGTCTGGTCGGCCACCTTGACGATGGTCACCACCATCTGGGTGATATTGCTGGCCTTCTCATTGAGGATGCCGAGCTTGGCATTGACCAGGTCGGCGGCGCCCATCACCTGGTGCATGGTCTCTTCCATGCGGGCCAAGCCTTGCTGGCCGGAGCCGGCCAGGCTCGAAGCCTGATCGGCGGCAGAGGTGACCTCGGTCATGGTGCGTACCAGGTCACGCGAGGTGGCGGCGATTTCCCGCGAGGTGGCGCCGATTTCAGTAGTGGTCGCGGCGGTCTCGGTCGCGGTGGCCTGCTGCTGCTTGGAGGTGGCGGCGATCTCGGTCACCGAGGTGGTCACCTGCACCGATGAACGCTGGGCCTGGGACACCAGGTTGGCCAGCGCCTCGGCCATTTCGTTGAAACCGCTTTCGATCGCGCCGAACTCGTCCTTGCGGTCCAGGCTCAGGCGCATGCTCAGGTCACCCGAGCGCAGCCGGTCGAGGGCGTGGACGATGCGCTGCATGGGCGCACTGATGGCGCGCATCAGCAGCAGCCCGCAGATGCCGGCGGCAACGATTGCCAGCAGCAGCGAAATCATCATGCTGCCCTTGGCCGTGCTTACGGCGCTGACGATGTCGTGGGTAGCGGCTTCGGCCGAGGCCCGGTTGTTCTCGATCACATCGTTCAGGTGCTGGCGGCCATCGACCCAGGTCGGGGTGAGCACCTCGTTGATCAGCCGTTCGGCTTCGACATAATTGCGCTGGCGGTAGGTGTCCAGCACCTGGCCGACGATCTTGATGTAGTTTTCTTCCAGCTGCACGAAGCTATCGAAACGCATCTGGTCGTCGCGGTCCTGAATGGTCTCCTGGTAGCTGGCCATATGTTGCTTGAGGCGATCCTCGAAGCTCTTGAACAGCTCCAGGTCCGCCGACGTGATTTCGCGATGGTTGGACAAACCCACCAGCTGCTGGCTGGTGACGTAGCTGTCGACCCAGGCACTGCGAATCATCGAGCTGTAGTAGACCCCGGGGATGCTGTCGGTGCCCACTGCCTGCTCGGCACTTTCGATCGCCACCAACCGCGAGTAGGCGGCGACGATCATCAGCAGCATGATGGCGATGATCACGGCGAAACTTGCCAGGATCCGTTGGCGCAACGTCCAGTTCTTCACATTCAGCCCTCAGGAATTCACAACGAGCGGGGAAAATCGCCGAAGTATAGCCCAGGCATCCTACGCTTTTGCGGCTGAAATGCGGGGTATTCAGGCATCCTTGCCTGATGGACAAGCCAAGCCGTGTGCTATTGGCCTGCGCCAAGCCGTACCTGGTTCTCCAGTTCCTGGCGCAAGGCTGGGTCCAGGCGCAACTGGCGGGCCAGTTCGTCCAGGTAGGCACGTTCCATGAAATGCTCCTGGTCGACCATCATGACGCTGGCCAGGTACATCTCGGCGGCCATTTCCGGCGTTTGCGCGGCACGCGCCACCTCGGCCGGGTCCAGCGGTTTGTTCAGCTCGGCGTGCAGCCATTGCTGCAGTTCACCGTCCGTGTCCAGGCGGGTGAATTCGCCTTCGATCAAGGCCCGCTCGCGCTCGTCGATATGGCCATCGGACTTGGCCGCTGCCACCAGCGCCCGCAGCACCGCCTGGCTGTGCTGCTCGGCCTGAGCCGGCGGCAGGCGGTCGAGGGTCTGCGGCTCGGGCGCTTGACCTGCCCCCTGCTGGCGCGCCTGCCAGTTGCCATAGGCCTTGTAGGCCAACACCCCGAGTGCAGCGAGGCCACCGTACGTCAGGGCCTTGCCGCCGTATTTGCGGGCCTTCTTGTTACCCAGCAACAGGCCCAGCGCCCCTGCCCCCAAAGCGCCGCCGCCGACACCGGACAACAGGCTGCCGAGGCCGCCGGCGCCCGCGCCTGGCTTGCCTGAGCCCGCTTTGCCGGCCTGGCCGTCGAGCAGTTGCTGGCCAGACTTGAGCAGTTGATCGAGCAGTCCGCGGGTGTTCATTGAAGTGCCTCCAGACGTTGCAAAAGGACAGCCAGATTAAGCCTTGCCCGAGCGATCGCCACGGGGGGATTTGCTTCCGGATGTTGCATTGGCCAGCAAAAAGCCAACTAGACTCGATATCGCCAATACCTCGCACAATCGCACTACGCTTATAACAAGCGTTTCACGGCTTGCTTGATGACTGCCCCGACCAAGATCTCCAATAAGAGGGAACACCATGTCAGCGCACAACACCGCATTGCTCAGCGCCCTGACCGGCGCGTTGCTGGCCAGCGCCAGCCTGCAGGCCGCCGAACCGCTCAAGGCGCTGGGGGCCGGCGAGGGGCGCCTGGATATCGTCGCCTGGCCCGGTTACATCGAGCGCGGTGAAAGCGACAAGGCCTACGATTGGGTCACCGGCTTTGAAAAGGAAACCGGCTGCAAGGTCAGCGTCAAGACGGCCGCCACCTCTGATGAAATGGTCAGCCTGATGACCAAGGGCGGCTACGACCTGGTCACGGCCTCGGGCGATGCGTCGCTGCGGCTGATCGCCGGCAAGCGGGTGCAACCGATCAACACTGCGCTGATCCCCAACTGGAAGAACATCGACCCGCGCCTGCAAAACGGTGGCTGGTACGTGGTCGACAAGCAAGCCTACGGCACCCCATACCAGTGGGGGCCGAATGTGCTGCTGTACAGCACGCAGGTGTTCAAGCAGGCGCCAACCAGCTGGGGGGTGGTTTTCGAGCCACAGGACCTGCCCGATGGCAAGCCGAACAAAGGCCGTGTGCAAGCCTACGACGGGCCGATCTACATCGCCGATGCGGCGCTGTACCTGAAGTCGGCCAATCCGGAACTGGGTATCCAGGACCCCTACGAACTGAACGAGACCCAGTACAAGGCCGTGCTCGAACTGTTGCGCCAGCAACAGCCGCTGATCCACCGCTACTGGCATGACGCCACGGTGCAGATGAGCGATGTGAAGAACGAAGGCGTGGCCGCCTCCAGCTCCTGGGGCTACATGGTCAACGGCCTGAAAGCAGAGAACCAGCCGGTGGCCTCTACCATACCCAAGGAGGGCGCCACGGGCTGGGCCGACACCACCATGTTGCACAGCGAGGCCAAACACCCCAACTGCGCCTACAAGTGGATGGACTGGTCATTGCAACCGAAGGTGCAGGGTGATGTGGCCGCCTGGTTCGGCTCATTGCCAGCGGTGCCGGCGGCCTGCACCGGCAGCGAACTGCTGGGCGCCGAAGGCTGCAAGACCAATGGTTTCGACAACTTCGACAAGATCGCCTTCTGGAAGACGCCGCAGGCGCAGGGCGGCAAGTTCGTGCCTTATAGCCGCTGGACGCAGGACTACATCGCGATCATGGGCGGGCGCTGAGGTCGATTGAGCCTGTACCGGCCTATTCGCGCTGCAGCCCCGCGAAAGATCCGGTACAGGCAACACAGCAACAACTGAGTACCGGCCATGCCCCTAGCAGTCCAGTTCACCCAGGTTTCCCGCACCTTCGGCGAGGTCAAGGCCGTCGATCAGGTCAGCATCGACATCATGGATGGCGAGTTCTTCTCCATGCTCGGCCCCTCCGGGTCGGGCAAGACCACCTGCCTGCGCCTGATCGCAGGCTTCGAGCAACCCGACAACGGTTCGATTCGCATCCATGGCGTGGAAGCCGCCGGGGTGCCGCCCTACCAACGCGACGTCAATACTGTGTTCCAGGACTATGCGCTGTTCCCGCACATGAACGTGCGCGACAACATCGCCTATGGCCTCAAGGTCAAAGGCGTGGCCAAGGCCGAACGGCATGCCCGCGCCGACGAGGCCCTGGCGATGGTGGCGCTGGCCGGTTACGGTGCGCGCAAACCGGCGCAGCTGTCCGGCGGCCAGCGCCAGCGCGTCGCCCTCGCCCGCGCCCTGGTCAACCGCCCACGGGTGCTGCTGCTCGACGAACCGCTGGGGGCGCTGGACTTGAAGCTGCGCGAACAGATGCAGGGCGAACTGAAAAAGCTGCAGCGCCAGCTGGGCATCACCTTCATCTTCGTCACCCACGACCAGACCGAAGCCCTGTCGATGTCCGACCGCGTGGCGGTGTTCAACCGCGGCCGCATCGAACAGGTCGACACCCCGCGCAACCTGTACATGCAGCCGGCTACTACCTTCGTCGCCGAATTCGTCGGCACCTCGAATGTGGTGCGTGGCGAGCTGGCCGAGCAGCTCAACGGCAGCCCTGCGCCGTTTTCCATCCGCCCCGAGCATATCCGCCTGGGTGAACAGGCCGCCGACAGCCATGAGGTGCAGGTCAGCGGCCTGCTGCACGATGTGCAGTACCAGGGCAGCGCCACCCGCTTCGAACTGCAGTTGGACAGCGGCCAGCTGTTGACGGTGAGCCAGGCCAACGACCGCTGGCAGGCCCACGCGCAAACCTGGCAGGCCGGCCAGCGGGTGCAGGCGCGCTGGCCCCGTGAAGCGATGACGGCACTGCTGGAAACCGTGCTCGACGAGGGCCGCTGAGATGAACGCGCGCCTTGCCAACCCAGGCCCGTTGCGCCGCTTTGCCAACCTGCTGTACCGGCGGCCCAACCTCTACCTGACGCTGCTGCTGATCCCGCCGTTGACCTGGTTCGGGGCGATCTACCTGGGCTCGTTGCTGAACCTGCTGTGGCAAGGCTTCTATACCTTCGACGACTTCACCATGGCGGTGACCCCGGACCTGACCCTGGGCAACTTCGCTGCGCTGTTCAACCCGTCGAACTTCGACATCATCCTGCGCACCCTGGGCATGGCCGTGGCGGTGTCGCTGGCCAGCGCGGTACTGGCCTTCCCCATTGCCTATTACATGGCGCGCTACACCAGCGGCAAAACCAAGGCATTCTTCTACATCGCTGTGATGATGCCGATGTGGGCCAGCTACATCGTCAAGACCTATGCCTGGACCCTGCTGCTGGCCAAGGGCGGCGTGGCCCAGTGGTTCGTCCAGTTGCTGCACCTGGATGGCCTGCTGCAGGCGCTGTTGACGGTGCCGGGCATTGGCGGCAGCACCCTGTCGACATCACACCTGGGGCGTTTCATGGTGTTCGTGTACATCTGGCTGCCGTTCATGATCCTGCCGATCCAGGCCTCGCTGGAGCGCCTGCCGCCGTCGTTGCTGCAGGCCTCGGCAGACCTGGGGGCAAGGCCCGGGCAAACCTTCTGGCAGGTGACCCTGCCGCTGTCGATCCCCGGTATTGCCGCAGGCTCGATCTTCACCTTCTCGCTGACCCTGGGCGACTTCATCGTGCCGCAGCTGGTCGGCCCGCCCGGCTACTTCATCGGCAGCATGGTCTACGCCCAGCAAGGGGCGATCGGCAACATGCCGATGGCCGCCGCGTTCACCCTGGTGCCCATCGTGCTGATTGCGCTGTACCTCTCCCTCGTCAAGCGCCTGGGGGCATTCGATGCACTCTGAACATGCATCAATGGGTCTGCGCCTGGCGGCCTGGGGCGGGTTGCTGTTCCTGCACTTCCCGATCCTGATCATCGTCCTCTACGCCTTCAACACCGAAGACGCAGCGTTCAGCTTCCCACCCAAGGGGTTCACCCTGAAGTGGTTCACCGTGGCCTTCGCTCGCCCCGACGTGCTCGAAGCCATCAAGCTGTCGCTGCAGGTCGCCTGCCTGGCCACGTTGATCGCCCTGGTGCTCGGCACCCTGGCCTCGGCAGCGCTGTACCGGCGCAGTTTTTTTGGCAAGGAAGGTATTTCGCTGATGCTGATCCTGCCGATTGCCCTGCCTGGCATCATCACCGGTATCGCCCTGCTCTCGGCGTTCAAGCGTCTGGGCATCGAGCCTGGCCTGTTCACCATCGTGGTCGGCCACGCCACCTTCTGTGTAGTGATCGTCTACAACAACGTCATCGCCCGCCTGCGGCGGACCTCGCAAAGCTTGATCGAGGCCTCGATGGACCTTGGCGCAGACGGCTGGCAAACCTTCCGCTACATCATCCTGCCCAACCTCGGCTCGGCGCTGCTGGCAGGCGGCATGCTGGCCTTCGCGTTGTCGTTCGACGAAATCATCGTTACCACCTTCACCGCCGGGCACGAACGCACGCTGCCGATCTGGTTGCTCAACCAGCTCAGCCGCCCACGCGACGTGCCGGTGACCAACGTGGTCGCCATGCTGGTGATGCTGGTGACCATGCTGCCGATACTTGGCGCCTATTACCTGACCCGCAGCGGCGAAAGCGTGGCGGGCAGCGGCAAATGACCCTGGAGGAGTCCCTCATGCAAACGCACATGCTGATCAACGGTCGCCTGGTAGCTGGCGACGGGCCGGCCTGGACCGTGCTCAACCCCGCCCTGGGCAGCGCCCTGGCGCAGATCAACGAGGCCACCGAGGCCCAGGTCGACAGCGCCGTGCGTGCCGCCGACCTGGCCTTCGACAGCTGGTCCCAGGCCAGCCCCAAAGACCGTTCCCTGGCCCTGCTGGCGCTGGCTGACACCATCGAGCAGCATGGCGAAGAACTGGCCCGGCTCGAATCGCAGAATTGCGGCAAGCCTTTCAGCGCGGCACTGAATGACGAAATACCGGCGATCGCCGATGTCTTCCGTTTTTTTGCCGGCGCAGCGCGCTGCCTGGGCGGCTCGGCGGCCGGTGAATACCTGCCGGGGCACACATCGATGATCCGCCGCGACCCGCTGGGCGTGGTCGCCTCGATCGCGCCGTGGAACTACCCGCTGATGATGCTGGCCTGGAAGGTCGCACCGGCACTGGCCGCCGGTAACACGGTGGTGATCAAACCGTCCGAACTGACGCCGCTGACCGCGCTGCGCCTGGGCGAACTGGCCCAGGGCCTGCTGCCGCCCGGCGTGCTCAACATTCTCTTCGGCCGCGGCCAGACAGTCGGCACGCCACTGGTTACCCACCCGAAAGTGCGCATGGTGTCACTGACCGGCTCGATCCCTACCGGCGCGCACATCATCAGCGCCACGGCCGACAGCGTGAAGCGCATGCACATGGAGCTGGGCGGCAAAGCGCCGGTGCTGGTGTTCGACGATGCCGACATCGACGCCGCCATCGACGGTATCCGCACGTTCGGCTTCTACAACGCCGGCCAGGACTGCACTGCAGCCTGCCGCCTGTATGTGCAGGACGGTATCTACGAGCAGTTCGTGCAGCGCCTGGGCGACGCCGTCGCAAGCCTCAAGCACGGTTTGCAGGATGCCGAGGACACCGAGCTGGGGCCACTGATCAGCGCGCAACACCGCGACAAGGTTGCCGGGCTGGTGCAGCGTGCCATTGCCCAGCCACATATCCGCCTGGTGACCGGCGGCAAGGCGATTGACGGCGACGGCTTCTTTTTCGAGCCGACCGTACTGGCCGATGCCCTGCAGGATGACGAGATCGTGCGCAACGAAGTGTTCGGCCCAGTGGTGTCGGTGACCCGCTTTACCGACGAGGCCCAAGCGCTGGAATGGGCCAATGACTCCAACTATGGCCTGGCATCATCGGTGTGGACCGGCGACACCGGCCGCGCTCATCGCCTGGCGGCGCGGCTGCAGTATGGCTGCACGTGGGTGAATACCCATTTCATGCTGGTCAGCGAAATGCCCCATGGCGGGCAGAAGCATTCGGGTTATGGGAAGGATATGTCGGTGTATGGGCTGGAGGACTACACCTGCGTGCGGCATGTGATGATCAAGCATTGAGACCACTGCGGCGTTAGCAGGAGCCTGTGGGAGAGGGCTTGCTCCGCGAAGCAAGCACCGCGAAGGATGGCACGGGCTTCGCCCGTGTTCGCGGGGCAAGCCCGCTCCCACGGGGGTCATTATCAGTCCCGTAAATCCGACTCATGGATCGGGTTGGCCCGGCTGGTAGCCCGTTGATACTGCGCCGGCCAGGTGGCCTTGTTGCCCCCCAGGTCATCATCGGCATGCAGCGGCCAATAGGGGTCACGCAACAATTCGCGCGCCAGGAAGATGACATCGGCCTGCCCGGTGCGCAGGATGTGCTCGGCCTGCGCCGGTTCGGTGATCATGCCCACCGTGCCAGTGGCAATCTCCGACTCCTTGCGCACACGCTCGGCAAAGCGGGTCTGGTAGCCAGGCCCCGTGGGGATCTCGGCGTTGACCGACGTGCCGCCGGAGGAGACATCGATCAGGTCCACCCCCAGCGCCCGCAGACGACGGGCCAGCTCTACGGTTTCGTCCGGGTTCCAGCCGTCTTCGACCCAGTCGGTCGCTGATACCCGCACGAACACGGGCAGCTCGGCAGGCCAGACGTCCCTCACCGCCTGGGTGACTTCGAGGGTCAGGCGGATACGGTTTTCAAAGCAACTGCCATAGTCGTCACGCCGCTGGTTGCTCAGCGGCGAGAGAAACTGATGCAGCAGGTAGCCATGCGCCGCATGCACCTCGACCACCTTGAACCCCGCTGTCAGGGCGCGCCGGGCGGCGTCGGCGAACGCCTGCACGATGCCGGCGATCTCCCCTGTCGACAGCTCGTGAGGCACAGCATGTTCAGGGTCGAAGGCGATCTTCGACGGCCCGACCGGCTGCCAGCCGCCCTCTTCGACCTTTACGCTGCCATGCTTGCCCAACCAGGGCCGGTGGGTGCTGGCCTTGCGCCCGGCGTGGGCCAGTTGCAGGCCTGGCACGGCGCCCTGGGCGGTGATGAAGCGGGTGATGCGCTGCAGCGGGGCAATCTGCTCGTCATTCCACAGGCCGAGGTCTTCGGCGGTGATACGTCCGTCAGGGGTAACCGCTGTAGCTTCGGCAATGATCAGGCCGGCGCCACCGACGGCGCGGCTGCCCAGGTGGACAAGATGCCAGTCGTTGGCCAGGCCATCGACGGCGGAATACTGGCACATCGGCGAGACCGCGATGCGGTTGGGCAGCGTCAGCTGACGCAGGGTGTAAGGCTCGAGCAGCAAGCTCATGAGGGCACCTCCCAAGGACTCCAATGGTGATCCGGCCCGGGCACTCAATTACACGTCCGTGGCCCGGGTCCGGTCTATGTTCAGACTAGACCAGATTGGGTGGGGGGGAGGTTCCGTGGGATTTGCTGTGAGGTGACTGAGGCATGGCTTTGGAGGGCAAGCACCTTGCCGTCAACGCGGCTCCATGTGGGCAATCATCAGTTGCACACTTTCATTGCCACGAAACTCGTTCACATCCAGCTTGTACGCCAGCTCCACCCAGCGCACCGTCGGGTTCGGCCACACCTCGCGGTCGACGCCGAAGGCAATGCCATCCAGCCGCACCGAACCGCACTCGCTCTTGAGCACCACCTTCAGGTGCCGCTCACCCACCACACGCTGCTCGACCAGCTGGAACACACCATGGAACAGGGGCTCCGGGAAGTGCTGCCCCCAGGGCCCGGCATGGCGCAAAGCCTTGGCCAGGTCGAGGTGGAATTCCTCCACCGCCAGGCTGCCATCTGACAGTAACCGGCCAGTCAGGTCCTCTTCGCACAGCTGGCGCCGCACTTCTTCGTCGAACGCCTCGGCAAAGGCCGGGAAGTTGCCCTCAGGCAGCGACAACCCCGCCGCCATGGCATGGCCGCCGAACTTGCTGATCAGTTGCGGATGACGCGCCGCGACCGCATCCAGCGCATCGCGAATATGAAAACCGGGTACCGAGCGCGCCGAACCCTTGAGCATGCCGTCGCCAGCATCGGCAAAGGCGATGGTCGGCCGGTGATAGCGCTCCTTCAGGCGCGAAGCGAGAATCCCGATCACGCCCTGGTGCCAGTCGGCATCGAACAGGCACAGGCCATACGGCATGAACTCGACCGGCAAATCCTTCAGTTGGGCCAGCGCCTCACGCTGCATGCCTTGCTCGATGGACTTGCGGTCCTGGTTGAGGTCGTCCAGCTGCTGGGCCATGTCCTGGGCCAAGGCCGCGTCTTCGCACAGCAGGCACTCGATGCCCAGGCTCATGTCGTCCAGGCGCCCGGCCGCGTTCAAACGCGGGCCAAGGATGAACCCCAGGTCAGTCGAAGTGATGCGCCGGTGGTCACGGCGGGCCACTTCCAGAATCGCCTTGAGCCCCGGCCGTGCGCGGCCGGCACGAATGCGCTCGAGGCCCTGGTGCACCAGAATGCGGTTGTTGGCGTCCAGCGGCACCACGTCGGCGACACTGCCCAGCGCCACCAGGTCGAGCAGCTCGCCGATGTTCGGCTGTGCTTGGTTCTGGTAGCGCCCCAGGCTGCGCAGGCGTGCGCGCAAGGCCATGAGCACATAGAAGATTACCCCGACCCCGGCCAACGACTTGCTCGGGAAGTCGCAGCCCGGCTGGTTCGGGTTGATGATCGCATCGGCGTCGGGCAACTGCTCGCCCGGCAAGTGGTGATCGGTGACCAGCACCTTGAGCCCCGCTGCCTTGGCTGCCGCCACGCCGTCGACACTGGAGATACCGTTGTCGACAGTGATCAGCAATTGCGGTTGGCGCTGCAGCGCGACCTCAACGATCTCCGGGGTCAGGCCATAGCCGAATTCGAAGCGGTTGGGCACCAGGTAGTCGACGTGGGCCGCGCCCAGCAAGCGCAGGCCCAGCACACCCACGGTACTGGCGGTGGCGCCGTCGGCATCGAAGTCGCCAACGATGAGGATGCGCTGGCGCTGGTCGAGCGCTTCGACCAGCAGGTCTACCCCCGCCTCGATGCCTTTGAGCTGCTGGTACGGCAGCAGCCGCGCCAGGCTCTTGTCCAGCTCGGCCTCGCTCTGCACGCCGCGGGCGGCATACAGGCGGGTCAGCAAGGGTGGCAGGTTACCCAGAAATGGCAGGGTCGACGGCAGGGGGCGAGGTTCGATACGCATAAGGGCTTCGGCTCAGCCGCGCTCGCCAAGCAGCCACTGCAGCTGCACTTCGTGCTGGCCACGGTCATCGGTGACGAACACTGTGCCTTCGCTGATCATTACGTCCCACTTGATGCTGCGCGGCATGTCGGTGGCCAGGGTCTCCAGCACCTCTTGCGGCACAGCGGCAATGTTCAGGTTCTTCAGGTTCTTGACCGCAGGCACCACTTTGGTCTCCCACACTCGCAGGCTACCGTAGGCCAGCAGGCTGGTGCGCTCGGTGCGGCGGGAACACCAGGTCAGGCGGTCCGCGTCCGGCTGGCCGACTTCGATCCAGTGCAAAACGCGATCGTCCAGGCTCTTTTCCCACAATGCCGGCTCATCGACATCCGACAGGCCGCGACCAAACGACAGCTGCTCGTTGTACCAGAGCGCATAAGCCAGCAGACGCACCGCCATACGCTCTTCGGTTTCCGACGGGTGACGAGCAATGGTCTGCTTGACGCTTTCGTACACGCTGCGATCGAGGTCGGTCAGATTCAGTTCGAATTTGTAGGTGGTGGACGGCTGGGCCATGGTCGACGGGCTTCTTGCGCAAAGAAAAGTGACACAGTCTAACCGATCCTGCCCTTCGTTGCGCCGCGGCAGTATCTGCGGCTTCGGAGCTATGATAAAACCACGGCTCTGCCCAGTTGCCACGGATGCCCCATGCCTACGCCCAGCAAACCCCTCGCCGGCCTGAAAGTCATCGAACTCGGGACCCTGATCGCTGGCCCGTTCGCCTCGCGTATCTGTGCCGAGTTCGGCGCCGAGGTGATCAAGGTCGAGTCCCCCGATGGCGGCGATCCGCTGCGCAAATGGCGCAAGATGTACGAAGGCACGTCGCTGTGGTGGTTCGTGCAGGCGCGCAACAAACAGTCGCTGACCCTCAACCTCAAGCACCCGGAAGGCCTCGAGATCCTCAAACGCCTGTTGGCCGACGCCGACATCCTGATCGAAAACTTCCGCCCCGGCGTGCTGGAAAAACTCGGCCTGGGCTGGGACGTGCTGCACGCGCTCAACCCGCGCCTGGTCATGGTGCGCCTGTCCGGTTTCGGCCAGACCGGGCCGATGAAAGACCAGCCGGGCTTTGGCGCCGTGGGCGAGTCCATGGGCGGCCTGCGCTACATCACCGGCTTCGATGACCGCCCGCCGGTGCGCACGGGTATTTCCATCGGTGACTCGATTGCCGCCTTGTGGGGAGTGATCGGCGCGTTGATGGCCTTGCGTCACCAGGAAGTCAACGGCGGCCAGGGCCAGGTAGTGGACGTGGCGCTGTACGAGGCGATCTTCGCCATGATGGAAAGCATGGTCCCGGAATTCGACGTCTTTGGTTTCATCCGTGAGCGCACCGGCAATATCATGCCGGGCATCACCCCCTCCTCCATCCATACCAGTGCCGATGGCAAGCATGTGCAGATCGGCGCCAACGGCGATGCGATCTTCAAGCGCTTCATGCAGGCCATCGGCCGCGCCGACCTGGCCGATGACCCCACGCTGGCCACCAACGATGGCCGCGACCTGCGCCGGGACGAGCTGTACGGGGTAATCGACCGCTGGGCCAACAGCCAGCCGCTGGACCAGCTCATGCAGGTGCTCACTACCGCCGAAGTGCCAGCCAGCCGCATCTATTCGGCCGAAGACATGTTCAATGACCCGCAATACCTGGCACGGGAGATGTTTCTGCAGGCACGCCTGCCAGACGGCAAACCCTTCAAGATGCCAGGCATCGTGCCCAAGCTTTCGGAAACGCCCGGCTCCACCGAATGGGTCGGGCCGGCGCTGGGCGAACACACCGAAGCACTGCTCGCTGCCCTGGGCTACGACGCAGCCGCCATCGCCGGCCTGCGCGCAGCAGGCGCGGTCTGACCTCTGCCGCCGCCGATGCGAGTTGCCCGCTGGTTGCGCCCCCTGCTCCTGCTGTGCGGGCTACTGCCCGCACTGGCCATACTGCCCGCCGCGGCCAAGGAGCGTATCTGGTGGCTGGTTCGAGACCTGCCGCCGTTCACCATTTTCGAAGGCCCGGAGAAAGGCCAGGGGGTGGTTGATCGCCTGCTGCCGCAGTTGATCGCGCAGATGCCCGAATACGATCACAGCATCGTCCGGGTCAACCGCGCGCGGGGTATCCAGATGCTTCAGGACGCCAGCAGCTTCACCTGCGACCCGACCCTGCTGTGGACGCAGGAACGTGCCGGATACGTGCATTTTTCCATGCCGTTACTGGGTGTAATGAGCGGCGGGCTGGTGGTCCGCAAGGAAGACGAGGCACTGCTTGCGCCGTTTCTCACAGGCCACGAAGTCGATTTGCACGGGCTGTTGAACCAGACCTCGTTGAAGCTCGGTATCGTCGCCGAGCGCAGCTATGGCACGCAGATCGATGAGGTTCTGCGTCAGCTGCCAGACGCGTCGCTCAGCCGCCACTACGGCAACGATGCCACCGCCAACCAACTGCAGATGCAGCGACTGGGCCGCCTGCACATGGTGATGGGGTACTGGCCAGAGGTGCGTTACCTGATCCAGCAGCAAGGCGGGTTACTGGCGGATTACCACTTCCACCCTGTGCAAGGCGTGAATCCTTACCAGTTTCTGCATGTGGGTTGCTCGAACTCGCCACTGGGGCGCGAGGCCATTGCGCACATCGACCAACTGCTGCCCACGCTGCGTCGGGACACGTTGCCGGGGCTGTATGCACGGTGGCTGGACCCGCAGTTGCAGGAAGACTACCTGGAGCAGAGCAAGCAGTTTTTCAAAGGCGAATAGGCCTTTGCCCATGCCGGCGTGAATCACGCAAAAAAAGAAACCCCGGACGCTGGGGAGGACGCCCGGGGCCAATCGAAAGTCCTTGGAGACTTCCCGGAACAGCCTGCCAACACCGGAGCAAAGCGCTGGCTGGCTGCCCTTACTGTGTCTGAAAGCCGGGTCAGGCAAAGGTTCCCTGAGGTTGCTGACGCTGTTGCAACGCAGCAATGACACAAGGCTGCAATCGCCCTTCGGCAATCTGCAGATCACGGTGCAGACCATCCACCACGTCAATCAGCAGGCGCTGCTCCTGCAACTGGCGCAGACTTACCGTGCGCTGCAGGGTGATGCCTGCAAGGCTGTCAAACACGGTCAATTGACGATTGCCATTGGCATCGGCGATGCCCAGGTGGGTTTGATAAGGGGTCAGGGCTTCGTTGAGCAGTCTGCAGATTCTTTCCATCCGGATCACTCGCTGCGTGGTGGGCTATAGAGAAACTGACCAACAAGCGCAGCGTAAAGTTCGAGACGCTGGCGCTGTTTCAGTGAGCATGCGGCGCAGACGTGACAGTTTGAGTACGCCTGCCCAGGCACTGAAGCGCACGCTGCAGGTGCGTCATGGACAGCGGCCAGGGCAGCTCGGCAATGACCCAAAGCCCCCGTTGCTTGGCCTCCAGGGCAAGATTGTGCTGGTCGGGTGCTGCCTGACCCACGAACATCAAGGCGCGCAACGCAGGCATGCCGGTGAGCCGTTTCAATACGGCATGCCCTGCCTTTGTGGGCATCGCGTGGTCGAGGATCAGCAAGTCAGGGCAGCGGCCAGCGGACAGGCAGGCGCGCAGGTCGCCCGCGTCCTCGATGATGCGCACGTCGAATATGCCTTGGGCGTTGAAGGCCTGATGCAGAAGAATCTGATGGGAAGGGCGTGCCTGGTGAATCAGCACGTAAGGCCTGGACATGAGCCGCTCCTGAAGAAGGAAGGACTCGCAAATCTAGGCAAGACGTCGAGCGGTTTAAATAGGAAAAGTCTGAAACAGCGCAAGGAAGCAGCGACAGAGCGAAGCTGCTGCGCAACCCATCGCCGGCTTGCCGGCGATGGGTTATGTGGCGGTCCTGGCGTTAAAGCGGCTTGCCGCGGTTACCGTGCTGGCTGACAAAGCCCTGAACGGCCTTCAGGTCATTGGCCAGCACCGTGCAGCGCTCTTCGCGGCTGAACAGGTCGACCAGGTGCGCAGGCAACTCCAGCGCCTTGCCCACACCGGCCTTCTCTACCGCTTCCGGGAACTTGACCGGGTGCGCAGTACCCAGCACCACCATTGGCGTGTCCAGGCTGCGGCGGCACTCACGGGCGGCCTTGACGCCGATCGCGGTATGCGGGTCGAGCACTTCACCGGTGCTGGCGAACACCTCGGCGATGGTCTCGCAGGTTTGCTCGTCACTGACGGCCAGCGAGTCGAACAGCTTGCGCGCCTCGGTCCAGCGGTCTTCGTCGACGCTGAAGCCGCCACCCTGCTTGAAGTTCGCCATCAGCTCGGCAATGGCAGCGCCATTGCGGCCATGCAGGTCGAACAGCAGGCGCTCGAAGTTGGACGACACCATGATGTCCATCGACGGCGACAAGGTCGCGTGCAGGGTTTCCTTGACGTACTGATTGCCGCTCATGAAGCGGTGCAGGATGTCGTTACGGTTGGTGGCCACCACCAGCTGGCTGATCGGCAGGCCCATGTTGCGCGCCAGGTAGCCGGCGAAGATGTCGCCGAAGTTACCGGTAGGCACCGAGAACGCCACCGAGCGGGCTGGCCCGCCCAACTGCAGGGCTGCGTGGAAGTAGTAGACGATCTGGGCCATGATCCGCGCCCAGTTGATCGAGTTGACTGCCACCAGGCGTGTGCCCTTGAGGAACGACTGGTCGGCGAAGCTGGCCTTTACCATCTCCTGGCAGTCGTCGAAGTTGCCTTCGATGGCGATGTTGTGGATGTTGTCGCCGAAGATCGTGGTCATCTGCCGACGCTGTACTTCCGACACACGCTGGTGCGGGTGCAGGATGAAGATGTCGACGTTGTCGCAACGGCGGCAACCTTCGATGGCGGCAGAACCGGTATCACCGCTGGTGGCGCCAACGATCACCACGCGCTCGCCGCGCTTGACCAGCACGTGGTCGAGCAGGCGGCCGAGCAACTGCAGGGCAAAGTCCTTGAAGGCCAGGGTCGGGCCGTGGAACAGCTCCATGACCCACTCGTTCGAATTCAACTGGCGCAGCGGCGCCACGGCCGCGTGAGCGAACGCGCCGTAGGTTTCTTCGAGGATCTTCTTGAAGTCGGCATCAGCGATGCTGCCGGCAACGAACGGGCGCATCACACGGAAGGCCAGTTCGTGGTAAGGCAGGCCAGCCCAGGAGGCGATCTCTTCCTGGGTGAAGCGTGGCAGGTTTTCAGGGACGTACAGGCCGCCGTCGCTGGCAAGGCCAGCCAGCAGCACATCTTCAAAGTTCAGGGCCGGTGCCTGGCCGCGGGTGCTGATATAGCGCATGGTGCAAACCTTCGAGACTGGGGCCGGGGCCGCTGGCGCGGCCCGTCGGCACTCTTCGTTAATTAAGCTGTTCGACGCGGATGCGCACGACCTTGCCAACCACATCCTGCAGGGCTTCCAGAGCGACGATGGCGTCGTTGATACCTTGCTCGACCACGCGGTGGGTCAGCAGGATCATCGGCACCAGGCCATCCTGCTCTTCGGCTTCCTTCTGCATGATCGATTCGATGTTGATGCCACGCTCCGACAGGATGCTGGCCACCTGGGCCAAAACACCGGGGTGATCCTTGGCCTGGATGCGCAGGTAGTAGGCACTTTCGCAGGCCTCGATCGGCAGGATCGGGTGCGACGACAACGAATCGGGCTGGAAGGCCAGGTGCGGCACGCGGTTTTCCGGGTCGGAGGTCATGGCGCGGACCACGTCGACCAGGTCGGCCACCACCGACGAAGCGGTCGGCTCCATACCGGCACCGGCGCCGTAGTACAGGGTCGAGCCAGCGGCGTCGCCGTTGACCATGACTGCGTTCATCACGCCATTGACGTTGGCGATCAGGCGGTCGCTCGGGATCAGCGTCGGGTGCACGCGCAGCTCGATACCTTCGGCCGTGCGGCGTGCCACACCCAAGTGCTTGATGCGATAGCCCAGGGCCTCGGCGTAGTTCACGTCAGCGGTGGTCAGCTGGGTGATGCCCTCGGTGTAGGCCTTGTCGAACTGCAGCGGGATACCAAAGGCAATGGAGGCCAGGATGGTCAGCTTGTGCGCAGCATCGATGCCTTCGACGTCGAAGGTCGGGTCGGCTTCGGCATAGCCCAGGGCCTGGGCTTCAGCCAGTACGTCCGGGAAGGCACGGCCCTTCTCGCGCATTTCGGTGAGGATGAAGTTGCCAGTGCCGTTGATGATGCCGGCCAGCCAGTTGATATGGTTGGCCGACAAGCCTTCACGGATGGCCTTGATCACCGGGATGCCGCCGGCAACCGCCGCTTCGAAGGCGACGATCACGCCCTTCTCGCGGGCCTTGGCGAAGATTTCGTTGCCGTGCACGGCGATCAGCGCCTTGTTGGCGGTGACCACGTGCTTGCCGTTTTCGATGGCCTTGAGTACCAGGTCACGGGCGATGGTATAGCCACCGATCAGCTCGATGACAATGTCGATCTCCGGGTTGCTCGCAACGTCGAACACATCAGCGGTAATGGGGGTACCGGTAATCTGGCAGTTCGGGTTCGGCGAGCGCATGGCGATCTGGGCCACTTCAATACCGCGCCCGGCACGGCGGGCAATCTCCTCGGCGTTGCGCTGAAGTACATTGAAGGTTCCGCCACCGACGGTCCCCAACCCACAGATGCCTACTTTGACCGGTTTCACTGTGAACTCCCCATTGAACGGCCGGCACCTGCGCCGACCGTGAAACATGCCGTCACCCCATGACGACGGCGTACTGAATAAATTACTTGGCTGCTTGCTGCTGGCCGGCCAGGGCCAACTTGGCCACTTGCGGCGCCGGCTGGTAGCCCGGGATCACCTGGCCGCTTTCAAGGACGATCGCCGGCGTGCCGTTGACGCCGATCGACTGGCCCAGCTGGAACTGCTTGCTGACCGGGTTGGCGCACTTGGCCGCCTTGATTTCCTTGCCATCGACCATCTTGTCCAGCGCCGCGCGGCGGTCGCTGGAACACCAGACTGCCTGCAACTGCTCGTCACCCGGCGAACCGAGGCCCTGACGCGGGAAGGCGACATAGCGCACTTCGATACCGCGACGGTTCAGCTCCGGCACTTCGGCGTGCAGCTTGTGGCAATACGGGCAGGTGGTATCGGTGAACACGGTGATGTGCGACTTGGTCTCGCCTTTGGCAGGATAAACCACCATCTCGGCGGCTGGAATGCCATTGATGAGCTTGGCGACACCTTGACGCTCGGTCTTCTCGGTCAGGTTGACCGGCTTGCCGTCCTGGATCTGGTACAGGTAGCCCTGCATGACGAACTGGCCGTCAGCGCTGGCGTACAGCACACGGCCGCCCTGCAGCTTGACTTCATACAGGCCGTTGAGCGGGCTGCTGGCAACGCTTTCTACGGGCACTTCCAGTTCGAGGTTCTGCAACGACTTGCGGATGGCCTGCTCGGCACCGGCATTGCTGTCGGTTGCCGCGGCAACGGCAAAGGTACTGGCCAGCGCCAACGCGGCGGCGGCGAAAATCTGGGTCAAACGCATGGGAACTCCTGAAGGCGGACAGGGGCCGGAGGGCGTCACCTGCAAAAAAACGCGGTGACCGTGCGGCCCTTGGTGCAAACCGCTCAAGCCTACCACATCACACCACCGTTGAAGGGGTCTGCGGATACCGGCCGGCGGAACATGAAAATCATTCATCCACGCGGGTGATGCTGGGCGTGCAGCTGCTGCAAACGGGCCTTGGCCACGTGGGTGTAGATCTGCGTGGTCGACAGGTCGCTATGGCCCAGCAGCATCTGCACCACGCGCAGGTCGGCACCGTGGTTGAGCAGATGGGTCGCGAAGGCATGGCGCAAGGTGTGGGGTGACAACGCCTTGTCGATACCGGCAACCCGAGCGTGGTGCTTGATTCGGTGCCAGAAGGTCTGGCGGGTCATCTGCTCGCCGCGCAGGCTGGGGAACAGCACATCACTGGGACGGCCGTTCAACAGCTCGCTGCGGCCATCGCGCAGGTAGCGCTCCAGCCACACCACTGCCTCTTCACCCATTGGTACCAGCCGCTCCTTGCTGCCCTTGCCCATTACCCGCAATACGCCTTGGCGCAGGTTGACCTGGTCGAGGGTCAGGCTGACCAGTTCGGTAACCCGCAGGCCGCAGGCATACAGGACTTCGAGCATGGCGCGGTCGCGCTGGCCGATGGCTTCGCCGAGGTCCGGCGCTTGCAGCAGTGCTTCTACGTCGGCTTCGGACAAGGATTTCGGCAAAGGCCGGCCCAAGTGCGGCATCTCCACCTGCAAGGTGGGGTCGATCGCCACCAGCTTTTCGCGCAGCAGGTAGCGAAAGAAGCCACGCAGGCCAGAGAGAAAGCGTGCGGTGGAACGCGGTTTGTAGCCTTGGTCGAGGCGCCAGGCCAGGTGATCGAGGATCAGCTCGCGACCGGCGTCGGGCAAGTCCACGGTGTGGTCCTGGAGCCAGCCGTTGAACAGCGCCAGGTCGCTGCGATAGGAGACCCGGGTGTTGTCCGACAGGCCTTTTTCCAGCCACAGGGCATCAAGAAACTGGTCAATCAGGGGGTGGTCTAGGGCGGGCATGAAAACTCGGTGGCAAACGACGAAATGACGCTTAGTCTTTCATAACAGCGCCAGCATAGGGAGCCCGCATGAACGAACAGCAGATCCTTCTCAGCATCGGTGGCATCGGTGCCGCCGCCCTGGCCTGCCAGTGGCTCGCCTGGCGCCTGAAACTGCCGGCCATCCTCTTTCTGCTGCTGACCGGCATCACTGTCGGCCCGCTGCTCGGCTGGCTCGACCCGCAGGCGTTGTTCGGCCCGTTGCTGATGCCGCTGGTGTCCCTGGCCGTGGCGCTGATCCTGTTCGAGGGCAGCCTCACCCTGCACGTGTCGCAGTGGCGCGATATCGGCAGCGTGGTGCACCGCCTGGTCACCGTTGGCGCGCTGTCGACCTGGCTGGTGATCGCGCTGGCGACCCACTGGCTGCTGGGGTTCGACTGGCCGTTGGCGATTCTGTTCGGCACCTTGACCCTGGTCACCGGGCCGACCGTGATCGTGCCCATGCTGCGGGTAGTGCGGCCAAAGGCGACAATCGCCAATATCCTGCGCTGGGAAGGCATCGTCATCGACCCGATTGGCGCGCTGCTGGCCGTGGTGGTGTACAGCTTCATCATTGCCAGTGCCGATGGCAATGGCCTGATCCAGAGCCTGGGTACCTTTGCCGGGGTGATCTTCTGCGGCACTGCACTGGGCGCTGCCGGCGGCTGGTTGCTGGGCCAGGTCATGCGCGAACAGTGGCTGCCGGAGTACCTGCACAACCTGGCGTCGCTGGCAGCGGTGCTGGGCATCTTCATCGCCGCCAACCAGATCGTGCACGAATCAGGGCTGCTGGCGGTGACGCTGATGGGCATGTGGCTGGCCAACATGCGCGGGGTGGATGTGCGGCAGATCCTGCACTTCAAGGAGAACCTCAGCGTGCTGCTGATCTCCGGCCTGTTCATCTTGCTGGCCGCGCGCCTCGACCTGCACGCCTTGCTCGGGCTGGGCCCGGCGGTGCTGGCGCTGCTGCTGGTGATCCAGTTGCTGGCACGGCCGCTGAACGTCTTCGTGTCGACGCTGGGCTCCTCGCTGAACTGGCGCGAGCGGGCCTTGCTGGCCTGGATCGCCCCGCGCGGCATCGTCGCCGCCGCGGTATCGGCGATCTTCGCGATCCGCCTGCACGAGGCCGGCCATCAGGATGCGCTGTTGCTGGTGCCACTGACCTTCGCCGTGATCATCGGCACCGTGGTGCTGCAGAGCGCCACGGCAAGGCCGCTGGCGCGCCTGCTCAAGGTCGCCGAGCCTGCCCCCAGCGGCTTTCTCATCGTCGGCGCCAACGGGCCTGCGCGCACCCTCGGCAAATCCCTGCAGCAATTGGGTTGCCGTGTACTGCTGACCGATTCGAGCTGGGAAAACATCCGCGCCGCGCGCATGGACGGCTTGCCGACCTACTTTGGCAACCCCGCCTCGCAGCATGCCGATGCACACTTGGACCTGGTCGGCCTCGGCCACCTGTTGGGGCTGTCGCCGGCCGGCGAGATCAACGCCCTGGCCTGCGCCCGCTTTCGCCATGACTTCGGCCACAGCCGCCTGTTCGTACTCGCCAGCGGCCTGGAGAAACAGCGCAGTGACAAGCACCGGGCCAGCGAGGAGCACCGCGGCCACCTGCTCGGTTCAAGCGCGATGACCTACCAGCAACTGGCGAATCACTTGCACCGCGGCGCCGAGCTGTACAGCACCCACCTGACCGAAGGCTTCGACTGGGAAAATTATCAGGCACTGCATGGCGACCGCGCGCACCTGCTGTTCGCCCGTGACGCCAATGGCTGGGTGCATGTAGCGAGCCCGGACAACCCACTCACGCCGCAGTCGGGCTGGACCTTGGTCGCCCTGGTCGAGCCGCTGCCGGTCGCCGACGCTGCAACCACGCCAGGTTGAGCGTCAGGCCTGGGGCAGCACCGGCACCGGCCGCTTGTCTTCGTCGATGGCGACAAAGCTGAACACACCATGGATCGCCCGTTCGCGGCCATCCAGGTACATGTTCTCGACGAACACATCCACTTGCACCTGCAAGCTGGTGTTGCCCACCTTGATCACCGTGCCCACCAGCTCGACGATCGAACCCGCCGGGATCGGGTGCTTGAAGTCGATGCGGTCGGTCGAAACCGTCACCAATGGCAAGCGGCAGAAGCGTGTGGCGGCGATGAACGACACTTCGTCCATCCAGGCCAGCGCGGTGCCGCCAAACAGGGTGTTGTGATGGTTGGTAGTGTTGGGGAATACCGCCTTGGTCACGCGGGTTACCGAAAGCTCGGTGCGGCGCTGGATTTCCTGGTCTCGGGTAGTCATGTCTGGTCACATCGCTTTCTTAAGTTTCAAAACGCAAAAAAGCAGCCCGAAGGCTGCTTTTTTTCTCGCTAGGCGGCCATGGCCACCGGGCAAACTGTACTCAGGACAGTTTTTCCTTGATGCGAGCGGCTTTGCCGGACAGGTCGCGCAGGTAGTACAGCTTGGCTTTACGCACGTCACCACGACGTTTCACGGCCAGGCTGTCGATTTGCGGGCTGTAGGTCTGGAAGGTACGCTCAACACCAACGCCGCTCGAGATCTTGCGCACGGTGAAGGCGCTGTTCAGACCACGGTTACGCTTGGCGATAACAACGCCTTCGAACGCCTGCAGACGGGAACGCTCACCTTCCTTCACTTTAACCTGGACGACAATGGTGTCGCCTGGTGCGAAGGTCGGGATTTCCTTGCTCATCTGCTCTGCTTCGAGCTGCTGGATGATTTTGTTAGTCATGCTGTGCTCCTAAGGTGGACAAACGTGATCCACCATCGATACGTTAACTATCGTTCCGCTCGCGGAGGTATTCCTCGAGCAGCTTTTTCTCTTCTCCAGAAAGTGAGCGACTTTCCAGAAGATCGGCGCGTCGTTCGAAGGTCCTACCAAGGGACTGCTTCATCCGCCATCGCCGGATATGTGCATGGTTGCCACTTAGCAACACGTCGGGTACACGCTGATCCGCATACACCTCAGGTCGGGTGTAGTGCGGGCAATCCAGCAAGCCATCGGTGAAGGAATCTTCCTCCGCCGAGCCTACATGCCCTAAAGCTCCGGGCAGCAGCCGCGTAACCGCATCGATCAGTACCATGGCCGGTAGCTCACCACCGGAAAGCACATAGTCACCAATCGACCACTCTTCATCGACATGAGCATCAATAAAACGCTCGTCAATGCCTTCATAACGGCCGGCGATCAGGATCAGAGATTCCTGTTCGGCCAAGCCTTTGACCGCTTGCTGATCCAGCTTGCGGCCTTGTGGCGAAAGGTAGATCACCTTTGCCGCTGCTCCGGTCGCTTGCCTGGCACTGGCCAGTGCATCTTCCAGAGGCTTGATCTTCATCACCATCCCCGGACCACCGCCAAAAGGCCGATCATCCACCGTGTGGTGGCGATCACTGGTGTAGTCCCGCGGATTCCAGCAAGTGACTTGCAACAAGCCCTGCTTCACCGCGCGGCTGGTAATGCCGTACTCCGTAATGGCCGAGAACATCTCGGGGAACAACGTGATGACTTCTACGCGAAGGTTACCCATCAGTTAGAAATCCGCGTCCCATTCGACCCGCATCACACCGGCTTCAAGGTCGACTGCCAGCACACATTGCGCCGTATAGGGCAACAAGCGCTCACGGTCATCCAGGCTGCCTGCGCAAGGCTTGACCACCACTACATCGTTCGCGCCGGTCTCCAACAGGTGATCAACCGTGCCGAACAGCTGTTCGTCCTGGTTGATGACTTTCAGACCGACCAACTGGTACCAGTAGTACTCGTCGTCCGTCAGGTTGGGCAAAAGGCTGCGCGAGATGCAAATCTCGTAACCGCTCAGAAGACGCGCTTCGTCACGATCGTCGAGCCCTTTGAGCTTGGCGACCAGCTCCTTTTTATTGGAACGGCCACTGACCAGCTCTACCTGCTTGACCGACCCTTCGCGCCGAAGCGTCCAGTTACGGTAATCCAACAGGTTTTCAATCGGATCGGTAAAGGAATACACCTTCACCTCGCCGCGAACGCCGTGAACCGAAAAAATCTTGCCAACGACGATGAGGTCGTCAGCCTTTTCTGGCGTCGCGTTCATACAGTTCAGGCAGCAGCCTTGGCAGCTTCCTTCAGCAGCTGAGCAACACGCTCAGACGGCTGTGCGCCGATGCTCAGCCAGTGAGCAACGCGGTCTTGTTTAACGGACAGACGAACTTCCTGACCACGAGCGATCGGGTTGAAGAAGCCAACCTGTTCGATGTGGGAGCCGTCACGCGGGTTACGCGAGTCGGTTACGGTCAGTTGGTAAAACGGGCGCTTTTTGGAGCCGCCACGGGCAAGACGAATGGTAAGCATTGAACATCGTTCCTGTAGTCGGTGCTGCAAATCATGATGCACAGCGGGCACACGGGTGCCCGAAAGGCCGCACATTCTCAAGGAATATCCGGACATTTGCAAATGCCTTTTTACTTCAAGTAAAAAGGCCAGCCTGCTGATCTGCTATTTAGCCGCCTGCTCATGAGGCGACAGTGTTCCCGCCGAAGCGGGTTCCGGCCAGCGGCGGGCTTGCCGCCACTGGCCTGAATCGGTTTTACAGCTTGGGCATGCCGCCACCAGGCATCATGCCGCCCAAGCCGCGCATCATCTTGGCCATGCCGCCCTTGGCAGAGAATTTCTTCATCATCTTCTGCATCTGCTTGTGCTGCTTGATCAGCCGGCCGACGTCCTGCACCTGGGTGCCGGAGCCGATGGCGATGCGGCGCTTGCGCGAACCGCTGAGCAGTTCAGGGTCACGGCGCTCGGCCGGGGTCATGGAGTTGATGATCGCTTCCATCTGCTTGAACTGCTTCTCGGCCGCGCCCTGGGCGTTGCCCATCTGTGACAGGTTGACCCCGCCAATGCTCGGCAGCTTGTCCATCAGGCCGCCCAGGCCGCCCATGTTTTTCATCTGCTGCAGCTGGTCGCGGAAGTCTTCGAGGTCGAAGCCCTTGCCCTTCTTCAGCTTCTTGGCCAGCTTGTCAGCCTTGGCCTTGTCGATGGTCTGCTCGGCCTGCTCGATCAGGCTGAGTACATCGCCCATGCCGAGGATGCGCGACGCGACGCGGTCGGGGTGGAACGGCTCGAGGGCCTCGGTCTTCTCACCCATACCGATGAACTTGATCGGCTTGCCGGTAATGGCCCGCACCGACAGTGCGGCACCGCCACGGGCATCACCGTCGACCTTGGTCAGCACCACGCCGGTCAGCGGCAGGGCTTCACCAAAGGCCTTGGCGGTGTTGGCGGCGTCCTGGCCGGTCATGGCGTCGACCACGAACAAGGTCTCGACCGGCTTGACCGCGGCATGCAGCGCCTTGATCTCGTCCATCATGTCGGCGTCGATGTGCAGACGGCCGGCGGTGTCGACGATGACCACGTCGATGAACTTGAGCTTGGCTTCGCGAATCGCCGCTTCAGCGATGGCGACAGGCTTCTGGCTGATGTCGGACGGGAAGAAGGTCACGCCGATGTCGTTGGCCAGGGTTTCCAGCTGCTTGATCGCCGCCGGGCGGTAGACGTCGGCCGACACCACCATCACGCTCTTCTTCTTGCGCTCCTTGAGGAAGCGCGCGAGCTTGCCGGCGGTGGTGGTCTTACCCGCACCCTGCAAGCCAGCCATCAGCACCACGGCCGGTGGTGCGGCGTTCAGCGCGAGGTCTTCGTTGGCCGCGCCCATCAGGCTTTCCAGCTCGGCCTGGACAATCTTCACGAAGGCCTGGCCCGGGGTCAGGCTGCGCGACACTTCGGTACCGACCGCACGCTCCTTGACGCTGTTGACGAAATCCTTGACCACCGGCAAGGCAACGTCGGCCTCGAGCAACGCCATGCGTACTTCGCGCAGCGTGTCCTTGATGTTGTCTTCAGTCAGCTTGGCCTTGCCGGTGACATGGCGCAGCGTCTGTGACAGGCGGTCGGTCAGGTTTTCGAACATGGTGATCCTTTCTGGCCCAGTAAAAGCCGAGGTTTGTCAGACGCCGAGGGGGAAATGCACACCCCCAGGGCACAGCAAGGCGGCGATTATAGCGAAGTGCAACGGCGGCGCACACCTTGGCTTCCGAGCGGCAAGCTCAAAGCTGCAAGCCACAAGGAAAAGCGCCCAGCCTGCACATCAGCCCTTGCTTGTAGCTTACGGCTTCCAGCTTGCAGCTCACTATGCCAAACTCCGTCTCTTTAAGGCTCGCCAACCAGGACTTATGTTCTCCTCACCCAGCCTCATCCCCAACCTGATCGCCGCCGGCCTTTATATAGCTGCGACCCTCTACCAGGGTTCGCACCTGGCCCAGGGCCGCAAGTCCGACAAACGGCTGCTGGGCTTGCTCGGTGCCCTTGCGGTGATCGCCCAGAGCGGCGCCCTGTTCTTCCAGCTGATCACCCCGCTGGGCCTGAGCCTCGACTTCTTCAGCGCCGCCAGCCTGATCGCCGTGGCGGTCATCACCCTGACCCTGCTGGCGTGCCTGCGCATCCCGGTGGAAAACCTGCTGGTGCTGCTGTTCCCGCTGGGTGCGGTCACGGCGCTATTGGCCCAGTTCGCGCCACCGGGCACCGTGCCGCTGATCAACGAAGAGCCCGGCATCCTCGCGCATATCCTGCTGTCGATCCTGGCCTACGGCCTGTTCACCATTGCCGTATTCCAGTCGCTGCTGCTGTTGCTGCAGGACCGCCAGTTGAAAAACAAGCACCCGTCCGGGCTGATCCGCAACTTCCCGCCGCTGCAAACCATGGAAAGCCTGCTGTTCGGCTTCCTCTGGGCCGGCTGGTGTCTGCTCTCGCTGTCGCTGATTTCCGGCTGGCTGTTCCTCGACAACCTGTTCGCCCAGCACCTGGTGCACAAGACCTTGCTGGCCTGCGTCGCCTGGGTGGTGTTCAGTGTTCTGCTGTGGGGCCGCACCCGCCTGGGTTGGCGTGGCCACAAAGCGATCCGCTGGACGCTGGCCGGTTTCTGCCTGCTGATGCTGGCCTATTTCGGCAGCAAGCTGGTCCGCGAATTCATCTTGCATATCTGACGGCCGCCCATGGACACCCTGCCGTACGCCCCGCTATTCGGCACCCTGGCACTGGCGCTGCTGTGGTCGGCGCTGTTCAGCGCTGTGGATGCCGCACGCCTGCAACTCAATGGCTCGCTGCGCAATGGCGACGACGGGCAAGCCCCCCTGCCCGCTCAGGCGCTGGTGCTGTGCGCCAGCCTGGGCAAGCTGCTGGTACTGGGCCTGGCCTGCCTGATCGGCCAGCGCTACAGCGGCGAACACGGTTTCTGGCTGGCCGGCCTGGGCGCCACCCTGGCCCTGCTGGTGTTTGCCGAGTTCCTGCCGCGGCGCCTGGCGCGGCGTAACCCACAGGCGTTCGTCAGCCTGGGTGCCAGCTTGCTGAAGGTGCCTTTGGCTATCCTCCAGCCACTGGCCTGCCTGCTCGATGGTTGCGCCAAGCTGATCCTGCGCCCGTTCCGTGCGCAGCCTACGGCGGTGGCCCTGCACCCACAGCAAGATGACGACTTCGACGAAGACGAAGCGCACGAGCCAGTGCGCCACGGGCTGCTCGATGGTTTGCAGTCGCTGGACAAAGTCACCGTCAACGACATCCTGGTGCCGCGCAACGAAGTCGATGGTATCAATCTGGACGAGCCGATCGAACGCATCATCGAGCAGTTGATCGTCAGCCGGCACACCCGGCTGCCGGTCTATCACAACGATATCAACCAGGTTGAAGCGATCCTCAATACCAAGCTGATCAGCCACCTGCTGCCCAGGGCAGAGCTGACCCTGGAGAAGCTGCACGGCGCCTGCTACGAACCCTACTTCGTCCCGGAAAGCACACCCCTGCAGATGCAGTTGCTGAACTTTCACAAGCAGCAACGCCGCCTGGGCGTCGTGGTGGACGAATACGGCGAAGTGCTGGGCATCGTCACCCTGGAAGACATCCTCGAAGAAATCGTTGGCGAATTCGAAGACGAACAGGGGCTGGACAACCCGCATGTACACCCCCAGGCCGACGGCACCTTCGTCATCGAAGGCACCGCCTCGCTGCGCGAGATCAACCGCACCCTGGGCTGGCACCTGCCTTGCGATGGCGGGCCGAAAACCCTCAACGGGTTGGTCACCGAAGCGCTGGAAAGCATCCCGGAAAGTGCGGTTTGCCTGAAGATCGGCCGATATCGCCTGGAAATCCTCGAAACAGAGGACAATTGCGCCAGCAAGGTACTGGTGTGGACCGTGACCCGCTAGCTATACTCGGGTCACGCTTACCCAGCCCCGCCGTCCCGCCTGCTACCCGCACCCGGCGGCCCACGGCCAGTCCGCTCCTCTGACACGCCCTGCGGCCCTGTTTCAATACCCCGAACAGTACCCGCTCCCGCCCCTACCCCCCCTGGGCTATCGTCAGTCGAGCGAGCAAAAGAACAATACGCTTCGGCGTCCGTGCAACGGTGCCTGCCCATTGAGGCAGCACGCACCCTCGCGGATCAAGCCCGTGGCGCACGACCAGACTGTTAGGGACCTACTTAATGACCACCAGCAGCACCTATGCCCAAGCGCCTGCCGCGCCGGTCAACTCGCCCGCGCGGGTGGCCACCGCCAGCTTCATTGGCACTGCCATCGAGTTCTACGACTTCTACGTTTACGCCACTGCCGCCGCGCTGGTGATCGGCCCGGTGTTCTTCCCCTCCGGGTCGGGCACCGCGCAGATGCTCGCGGCCTTTCTTACCTTCGGCATCGCCTTCCTCGCACGCCCGCTGGGCTCGGCATTGTTCGGCCACTTTGGCGACCGTATCGGCCGCAAATCAACCCTGGTGGCGTCGCTGCTGTTGATGGGCGTCTCCACCACCGCCATCGGCGTGCTGCCCGGCTATGACAGCATTGGCGTGTGGGCGCCGATCCTGCTTTGCCTGCTGCGCTTCGGCCAAGGCCTGGGCCTGGGTGGCGAATGGGGCGGCGCGGCGCTGCTGGCGACCGAAAACGCACCACCGGGCAAGCGTGCCTGGTTCGGCATGTTCCCGCAGTTGGGCCCTTCAATCGGCTTTTTGGCTGCCAACGGCTTGTTCCTGACTCTGGCCCTGGTGCTCAGTGACGAGCAATTCCGTGAATGGGGCTGGCGCATTCCGTTCCTGCTCAGCGCCGCCCTGGTACTGGTGGGCCTGTATGTGCGCCTCAAGCTCGAAGAGAGCCCGGTGTTCGCCAAAGCCATTGCCCAGCATGAGCGCGTGAAGATGCCGGTGGTCGACTTGTTCGCCAAGCACTGGGTGCCAACCCTGCTGGGTGCTGCGGCGATGGTGGTGTGCTACGCGCTGTTCTACATCTCGACGGTGTTCTCGCTCAGCTATGGCGTGACCACCCTGGGCTACAGCCGCGAGACGTTCCTTGGCCTGCTGTGCTTTGCGGTAGTCTTCATGGCCCTGGCCACGCCGCTGTCGGCCTGGCTCAGCGACCGCTACGGGCGCAAGCCGGTATTGGTCGTCGGTGGCCTGCTGGCGGTGGCTTCGGGCTTTACCATGGAACCGCTGCTGACCTCGGGCTCGACCACAGGTGTGGCGCTGTTCCTGGCCATCGAGCTGTTCCTGATGGGGGTGACCTTCGCGCCAATGGGGGCACTGCTGCCCGAGCTGTTCCCGACCCACGTGCGTTACACCGGCGCGTCGGCGGCGTATAACCTGGGTGGCATCGTGGGGGCTTCGGCGGCGCCGTTCTTTGCCCAGAAACTAGTGAGCATGGGCGGCTTGAGCTGGGTGGGCGGGTATGTTTCGGTGGCGGCGGTGATCAGTCTGATTGCTGTGCTGTGCCTTAAAGAGACCCGGCATACCGAACTGTGAAGACGCTGGGGGCGCTTTGCGCCCCCAGCCATGTCAGATCAGAACTCGACCTTGACCGCCTGCGAAGCACGGGTCGCCTTGGCCCGCGCCGCTTCGATCGATTCGTCACGCGCCAGGCACACGCCCATGCGGCGCTGGCCGTTGATTTCCGGCTTGCCGAACAGGCGAATGGCCGTATCCGGCTCGCTCAGCGCAGCACCAAGGTTGGCGAAGCTGGTCTGCTGCGATTGCCCCTGCGGCAGAATCACCGCCGACGCCGACGGCCCGAACTGGCGCACCACCGGGATCGGCAGGCCGAGAATGGCGCGGGCGTGCAAGGCGAACTGCGACAGGTCCTGGGAGATCAAGGTCACCAGGCCAGTGTCGTGCGGGCGCGGCGACACTTCGCTGAACCACACCTGGTCACCTTTGACGAACAGCTCCACGCCGAACAGGCCACGCCCGCCCAGTGCATCGGTGACCGCCTTGGCCACCCGCTGCGACTCGGCAAGGGCCTTCGGGCTCATGGCTTGGGGCTGCCACGATTCCTGATAGTCACCTTTCTCCTGACGATGGCCGACAGGCTCGAGGAAGGTGGTGCCGCCGACATGACGCACGGTCAGCAGGGTAATTTCGTAATCGAAGTCGATGAAGCCCTCGATGATCACCCGGCCCTTGCCGGCACGCCCGCCTTCCTGGGCGTAGTCCCAGGACTGCTGCAGGTCGGCATCGCTGCGCAGCAGGCTCTGGCCCTTGCCCGATGAGCTCATCACCGGTTTGACCACGCACGGGTAGCCGACATCGGCCACGGCCTTGGCGTAGTCTTCGTAGGTATCGGCAAAGTGGTACGGCGAGGTCGGCAGGTCCAGCTCTTCGGCAGCCAGGCGCCGGATGCCTTCACGGTTCATGGTCAGCTGGGTGGCACGGGCGGTGGGCACCACGGTGAAGCCTTCGCTCTCCAGTTCGACCAGGGTCGCAGTGGCGATGGCTTCGATCTCAGGGACGATGTAGTGCGGTTTCTCGGCCTCGATCACCGCGCGCAGGGCGACGCCATCGAGCATGTTGACCACATGGCTGCGGTGCGCCACCTGCATGGCCGGCGCGTTGGCGTAGCGGTCCACGGCGATCACTTCGACGCCCAGGCGCTGCAGCTCGATCACCACTTCCTTGCCCAGCTCACCGCAGCCGCAGAGCAGTACACGGGTCGCGGTGGGCGACAATGGGGTTCCGATACGGGTCATTTCAGGTCCTCGAAGGCGTCCGGGGCTGCGCCAGGCTAAGCGCCGCCCGCTGAAAAAGGACCCGTATTCTACACCATCAACCGACCGCGGCAGCCCGCCGGGCGCGAAATGCCATGGCCAGCCACACGGCGGTGACACCGGCGAACTTCGAGGCCATGGCCGTGCCGATCACGGCAGGGGTCAGCGCGCCGATCATGCCGAAGAAAATGAAGGTATCGACCGGAATGCTCAACGCCGAGCTCAGCCACAGGCGGTCACGCAGGGGCCGACGGGTGATGCTGAACACCAGCCAGTCGATCAGCTCGGAAACGAAAAACGCCGTGGCGCTGGCCAGGGCGATGGCAGGCTCCGAGGTGATGTAGGACAGCACCAGGGCCACCAGCATGGCGACCAGGGCGCCATGCCCGAAGCGGGTCTGCACCATGTCGCGCAGGATGAACACCAGGCCACCCCAGGCGGACCAGATGATGTCCAGGTGCGGGGCGCTGGAGAAGGCGTAGTTGATCAGCACTACGCTGCTGATATAGGCGATGAGATAGAACATGGCGGGTAATCTGTGGGCAAGCCGTACAGATTACCGCTGGCTGCTTCGCGGGTAAACCTGCGAGGCAGCCAGCGCCGAATCATTGCCCCATGATCAACCCAGCGGCCACCGCCCGCTCATGGCACAGCTTCAGTACGGCGCGACGCTCGGTGTTGTCCATCCGCCCCCAGCGACCGATTTCGGCCACGGTACGCTGGCAGCCGGTGCAGATATCCTGCTCGTCCAGCGCGCAGATGCTGACGCAAGGCGAAGCGACCGGGCGCTCGACGGCAATGACCTCACTCATCGTCAGCTACCAGCTCGCGCGCATAGCGTTGGGCATTGTGCACATAGTGCGCGGCACCGGCCTCGATCATGCGCATCTGCTGCTCGCTCAGTTCACGCACCACCTTGCCCGGCGAGCCCATCACCAGCGAACCGTCAGGGATCTCCTTGCCCTCGGGGATGAGCGCATTGGCGCCGATGATGCAGTGCTTGCCGATGCGGGCTCCGTTGAGGATCACCGCATTGATGCCGACCAAGCTGTAATCGCCGACCGTGCAGCCATGCAGCATGGCGTTATGGCCAACCGTCACGCCCTTGCCCAGGGTCAGCGGCGAACCCATGTCGGTATGCATCACGGTGCCGTCCTGGACATTGCTGTCCTCGCCGATGTCGATCAGCTCGTTGTCACCGCGCAATACAGCGCCAAACCACACGCTGGCACGGGCCTGCAGGCGCACATTGCCGATCACGGTGGCGTTGGGCGCGATCCAGCTGGTGGGGTGGCTGTCGACCCGCAGGTCGCCCAGGCGATATTTCATGCTCGCTCCTCAGGATAAACGGCGGCGGTTTGTAGCAGACGGCGGGGTGGGCCCCGCTCAGATCTCGATGTAACGCTCCGGGGGTTGATGCAGGCTGATGCCGGCGTCATACAGCAGGTTGACCAGCTCGACGATCATGATCGCCGACAACCCCCAGATTTTGTATTCACCGTAGCGGTAACTGGGCACATACCAACTGCGGCCCTGGTAATCGATACGGTGGGTATGGTCACGCGGGTCCTGGCGGAAGAATTCCAGCGGTACGGTGAATACTGCCGCGATCTCGGCATCGTTGGCGCGATACTCGACGAAATCGGGAATAAGCCCGACGAATGGCGTCACTTTCAGGCCGTGCAGCGAGATCAGCGGGCTGAGCGGACCAATCACTTCCACCAGCCCAGGGGGCAGGCCGATTTCTTCTTCGGCTTCGCGCAGGGCGGTAAACACCAGGTCCGGGTCTTCAGGGTCGCGCCGGCCACCCGGGAAGGCGACTTCGCCACCGTGGGTCGACAAGCCCTTGGCGCGCAGGGTCAAGACCAGTTCGGGCGCTTCGCTGCGGGTAATGGGCAAGAGTACCGCCGCTTCGGGAAACCGTCGGTCGGTTTCCAGTGATGCGGGTTCATGGTTGCTCATTCGGCGAAGTAGCTCGTCCAGCATTGCGCACTCTCGTATCCAAGGCCTGTCTTGCATGATGCACCAAAGCCGAGAAGCACCCAAGCCCTGTGCGCTTGCGGCCGCCCGGCTGCCACGCCAAGATAGCCCTGTCATAAGGGAAGATAAGCATGAAATTCTGCAGCGCGTGCGGCCAGCCGGTCATTCAGCGGATACCCGAGGGCGATAGCCGCCTGCGGTATGTCTGCGAGTATTGCCAGACCATTCACTACCAGAACCCCAACATCGTGGCGGGGGTCCTGCCCACTTGGGGTAGCCAGGTGCTGCTGTGCCGGCGCGCCATCGAGCCACGCCGTGGCTACTGGACCTTACCGGCCGGGTTCATGGAGAACGGCGAGACCCTCGACCAGGCCGCCCGTCGTGAAACCGTCGAGGAAGCCTGCGCCCAGGTCGGGCCCATGAACCTGTACCAGTTGTTCGACCTGCCGCACATCAACCAGGTGCATGTGTTTTTCCGCGCCGAACTGGCCGACCTACGCTTCGATGTGGGTATCGAGAGCCTGGAAGTGCGGCTGTTCGAGGAGCATGAGATACCGTGGGACGCGCTGGCTTTCCGCACCGTCACACGCACACTAGAATGCTACTATCGCGACCGCATCGGGCAGCACTACCCCATAGGCCATGAGTACCTGCCACCGATGAATGTCACGTCTACCACCTAACGTCATCAGGGATACCGTTTCATGCGCTGGTTGCTCGCCCTTTTCTGCCTTTGCGTTACCTCGGTGTCCCAGGCGGCCTTCACCGAGACCATCGTGCGCAAGCCCCTGCCGGCAGCGCAAACATCGTCACCCTCGCAGCAGGCCATGCAACCGCTGATCGACAAGGTGCTGGTGATCAAGTCCGAGCGCCGCCTGCAACTGATCAGCCGCGGCGAACCGCTCAAGACCTACCGCATTTCCCTGGGCAAGCAGCCCAAGGGCGCGAAGGAACGCGAAGGTGACCGCAAGACTCCCGAGGGCCTCTATTGGCTGGACTGGCGCAAGCAGAGCGACCGCTTCAACCTGGCCATGCACATCTCCTACCCCAACATCAAAGATGCCGCACGCGCCACCCGCGAAGGCGTGAGTGCCGGCAGCATGATCATGATCCACGGCACACCGGTCAATGATGACTACCCCGAGTGGTACTTCCACACACTGGACTGGACCGAAGGTTGCATCGCCATGCGCAACCACGACATGCAGGAAGTCTGGGAGCTGGTCAAGGACGGTACATTGATCGAGATTCGTCCCTGACACGTCCTGCATGCCGACTCATCCTGTAGGAGCTTTCGCACCCTAAACGAGAACCCGCCTGACAGCCGCTTAGGCAGGGTACTGCATCCAAGCCAATCACTTAATTCTTAGCATCCACGCAGACGAATACGACATCCGTACGTCCTCTGCGGGGTGCTTGAATGCCGTACCGAATTCTCATCATTGCCTGCAGGCTGCTGGTCTGCTGCCTGACCGGGGTGATGACCTGCGCCCAGGCATTGGCCGACGACCTGGCCAGCCAACAGTTGCGCGATCAGCAGCAAACGCTGCGGCAACTGGAACAGCAACAACGCCTTGAGCGCTGGCAACGGGAGCCTGCTGCGCAAGGTAATCAGCACAGCCAGAGTGCACAGACTACCGACAGCCACTGCTGGGCGGTGAGCGGCTTACGCCTGGCCGGCCATCGACACGTGTCGGGGACAGCACTGGAGGCGACCGTGGTGCCGCTGATGCAACCTTGCATGGGCATCGTCGATATCAACCGCGTGCTCAAGGCCATTACCCAGCGCTATGTCCAGGCCGGCTACCCGACCAGCCGCCCCTACTTGCGCCAGCACCCCGAAGATGACGCCCCGCTGGATATCGTCATCAGCGAAGGTTTTGTCGAGTCGATCGAGCTGGGCGCCGACCTGCCCCTTTCCTTGCGCGGTGCTTTTCCTGGCGTACTGGGGCAGCCGCTGTACCTCCCGGACCTGGAGCAAGGGCTCGACCAGCTGAACCGCCTGCGTGCCTACGACTTGAGTGCCGACTTGCTCCCCGGCGAACTGCAAGGCGGCACCCGCGTGCGCGTTCAGCCCCACAAAGTCGCCTCGCGCTGGCATCTGGACGGCCGCCTGGACAACCGCGGCAGTGAACTGACCGGCCGCCATCGCCTGAACCTCGGGGTCGGCCTGGACAGCCCGCTGGGCCTAAACGACGACCTGCGCCTGTGGCTGGCCAGCACCGTCTTCGATGCGCCGGGCACCAGCACGGGCATCACGGTGTACTACAGCATCCCCTACGGTCCGTGGACATTCGCCTTCAACGCCAGCCAACTGCGTTACAACGCCCCCATCCCGCACGGGCAACAGACCAGCAGTGGCCGCAGCCGCTTCCAGGGCGTGAGCGCCGAGCGTGTGCTGTGGCGCAATCAGCAGGGCATGCTCAGCGCCAGTGCCCGGGTGGACCGCAAGCAGATGGTCAACCGCACCGGCGGCGTTGTCGTCGACTTGCAGAGCCCTACCCTCACCAGCGTCGAGGCCGGCCTGCAGTGGCTCTGGCTCGAGAATGGGCTGTGGAACGGGTATGTGGGGGTCGCCCACGGCCTTGAGGGGCTGTCCAAGGACAACCCGGCCATGCGCAGCAACGGGCTGCGCAGCGATTTCGTCAAATACCGCGCCACCCTCCTGCACCTTCGCCAAGGCGCAGCGCCTCAGCCCTGGCGCTGGCAAAGCGAACTCGGGCTGCAGTACAGCCCCGACCCACTGCCCGCCGTCGAACAACTGCTGGCCACCGACGACTCGGCGGTACGCGGCTTCCGCCTGCACACCTACGCCGGCGCCACTGGCGCGGCCTGGCGCAACACCTTGAGCCGCCCGCTGAGCCCCGCCTGGGCGGCACCGTTGCAAGTGCGCCCCTACGTCGGCCTCGACCTTGGCTGGACCCAGCTCGCCAGCGACAGCCCCGTCCTGCGCCTGGCCGGTGCTGCGGCCGGCATCGAAGTGAGCCTGCCCGACAGTCGCCTGCGCCTCGATTATCAACGCGCCCTGTACACCAGCGACCGGCCCCGCACGCTTCTGGAGCCGGGCTTCTGGGTACTGGAGTGGCACCTGAACATCTGATTCACCCACAACAAAGAGAACGAGAACATGCAAACACTCTCGCAGCTGACGTCTACCCACCCCAATACCTTGCGTTGGGCCATTTTTCTCGCCCTGCTCGGCTCCAGCACCGCGCAAGCCTCGGGCGGCCTGGAAGCTGCCAGCGGCCCTGCAGGCACCCCACTCATCAACAACGGCCATGGCGTCCCGGTCATCGACATCGTTGCACCCAACGCTAGCGGCCTGTCGCACAACCAGTTCCTCGATTACAACGTCGGCAACCCCGGCGTAGTGCTGAACAACGCCACGCAGGCGGGCCAGTCGCAACTGGCCGGCGCCCTTGCGGCCAACCCGCAGTTCCAGGGCCAGGCCGCCTCGACCATCCTCAATGAGGTGATCAGCCGCAACGCTTCGCTGATCGAGGGGCCGCAGGAAATCTTCGGCCGCCCGGCCGACTACATCCTGGCCAACCCCAATGGCATCACCCTCAACGGCGGCAGCTTCATCAACACCACCCGCGCAGGCTTCGTGGTCGGCACCCCGGAATTCGAGGACCAGCAACTCAAATACCTCGACACCCTCAACGCCAGTGGCTCCCTGCAGGTACTCGACGACGGCCAGAGCAACAGCACCGGTGCCCTTGACCTGATCGCGCCGCGAATAGACAGCAAAGGCTTGCTCATGGCTGCCAATGAATTGAACGTCACGGTTGGCCGCAACCGCATCGATCACACCAGCGGGCAGGTGGTCGAACACCTGCCCGGCGAACAGGGCAGTGTCGATGCCACGCTGTTCGGTGCCATGCGTGCCGGGCGTATCCGTGTGCTGAGCACCGCTGAAGGCGCTGGGGTGCGCATGGGGCCGGCAAAGGTGCATGCCGGCGACGGTATCGACATCCATTCGGCCGGCGACCTGCACGTCAGCGGCAAGGCGGACAACCCCAGCGAACTGCACAGCGAACGGGGCGCATTGAATCTCAGCGCCGCGCATGACCTGACCCTGCGGGCTGTCGAAGGGCAGGCGCAACAGGTGGTGGTCAAGGCCGGCCAGAAACTCACCCTGGATGCCGACAGCCTGGCAAACACCGAACACGACCGCGAAAACTGGAAGAAGAAGTTTCTCTTCGTCACCCGCGAAACCTACAACCGCGAGCGCACCACCACCCAAAACCAGCAGCACGGCACGCAGTTGCACGGCCAAGACAGCGTAACGCTGCAATCGGGCGCTGACATGCGCCTGGTAGCCGCCGACGTGAAGGCGGGCGGCGAATTGAACGTCGACAGTGCCGGCAAACTGGACATCGTGGCAGGCATCGACAGCCAGCACATCAAAGAACAGGTACGTCACCGCAAAGACTTGTGGCGCGGTGACCGCGACACCGAGCAAACCCGGGAAACAGCCCAGGGCAGCACGTTGAATGCCGAGCGCATGGCCCTCACTGCGGCCGATACCCTCACGGTTCAAGGCAGCACGCTGCACAGCAACAGCGACATGCAGATCAAGGCGCGGCAAGTCGAGATCGGCACCACTGCATTGCAGAACAGCGGCACACAGCGCAACTACCGCGGCGACCTGGTCTCCGGGACTTTCTTCGGTGATCGCAAGGGTAATGACACGCAAGGGCAGACGGTGGTTGGCAGCAGTGTGACGGCAGACGGCAAGCTGAACATGACGGCTGACCAGGTCACCATCAAAGGTAGCAAGGTGCACGGCAAGGAAGATTCGGTGCTGTACAGCGAAAAGGGCCTGCTGGCGATCGAGGCCGACCACGGCAGCAGCACGTCGACTGACCATCAGAGCAACAGCAAACTGTTCGGCCTGATCGGCAGCGATCGCAAGGACACCACACGCAAGGACCAGGTACTGCTCAGCGACGTTTCGTCCAGCAGCAACCTGCGCCTGGCCAGCGCCGAGGAACTGCGCATCCACGGGGCAAAAATCGAAGCCGGCAAGCACCTGCAGGTGCAGGCCAAGGGCGACCTGACGATCGACAGCGCGCAGTCGCGCAGCGAAACACAAACCGATCAACAGCAACGCGGCTTCAGTGCCGGCGCCCGGCAGACCCAGGAGGCACAGGACGGCAAACCGCAATCACGCCAGTACGAAGCCAGCGTGGGCTACCAGGTCGCCAACACGACGGGCAAGGTCCAGGAAACAACGCAGGTCGCCAGCGAACTGAAAGGCGCTTCGGTCGATCTGCAAAGCGATGCCCACCTGCAGGTCAATGGCTCCAAGGTCGTGGCAAGCGCGGGCGACCTCACTGTGGCCGCCAAACAGGTCAGCCTTGGCGCAACCCGCAATGAACGCGAGTCCGTCAGCAACGACAGCCAGAGTGGAGGCAGCTTGAACGTGACAGGGGGTATCGATCGACTGGGCAGCGCTTTCGCAGGCCATCACTACACCCAAAGCCAGCTCGAACGCGACAGCACCGTCCAACGCAGCGAGTTGCAGGCCAGTGGGGACGTGAAGCTGGACGCCGAGCGTTTGCTTACCGAAGCCGCGCGCGTCGAAGCCGGCCAGCAACTGAACGTAACCGCCAAGCACATCGAGAACCGTGCCGTGCAAAATACCCTAGCGCGTGAAAGCGTCACCAATAACGGGGCAGGCAGCCTGGGCGCCAGCGTCGAATACCGTGACCTGACCCGCCCCATCGAACGGCTGGTGCTGGGCGAAGAGGCGGCGCGCTTCCAGCAGGGCTCGCCTGAAGACGCGATGGTGGCGCCAAGCGCCGGTGCCGACATGACCATAGACCACCTCAAGCGCCTGGAAAACCAACGCCGCGGCTTTGCCCAGGTGAGTGAGCTGTCGGGGGCTGCAGTCGAGGTCAAGGCCGATATCATCGATGACCAGGGCACCGCGTGGAAGGCCAACGCCGGCAAGCTCTTGATCGATGCCACGCAGCACCACCTGAGCGCCGCCGAAAACACCCAGGCCGATACCGTGCAGCGCCTGGCCTATGGCGGCGATGCCCGCGTAGACACCAGCACCGGCAACGATCTCAATGTACGCATTGCCGGTAAAGGCGGCTCGCTGGATAAACACGACCTGGCCAGTACCGCCGTGCCCGGCAGCCTCTATGGCCAACAGGGTATCCAGGTGCAGTTGGGCAGCGATGGCAAGTACGAGGGCACGCGCATCGACGGTGGCGACGGCGATGTGGTGATGCGTAGCGGCGGCACGCTGTCGTTACCGCAGGCCACTGACCGTAACAGCCAGGCCTCAAAGCAGCTTGACGGTAATGCCTGGGCCAAGGTCGGCAACCGCCCCGGCAGCACCGGCGTCGACACCCGTGGCTACCTGGATCACAACCAGCAGAACAGCGCGCAGACCAAGGCGCAGGTGGCGCAGATCGATGCCAAGGGCGCTGTGCATCTGAGCAGTGAGGCAGACCTTGTATTGGAAGGCACGCGTATCGGCAGCCGTGAAGCCAAGGTCGGCGATACCTTGCTGGAAAGTGGTGGCCGTTTGCAGATCACTGCGGCCAGCAATACCCAGCAGGCCAAGGGCGGCAGCCTGGGTGGCGGCCTGGAACTGGCAGTCAAGACTGGCGCGACCAAGGGTGGCGCTGTCGGCGGTCACTTCAACCATGGCAAGCAGAACGAAGACGCCAGCCAGGCCGTCAATGCCAGCTTCGAAAGCGCGGGCAAGCTCACCCTCAGCACCCGTGCCCGGGAGGACATTGCCTTGCACCTTGAGGGCCTGCAAGCCTCGGCCGAACAAATCGAGCTCAACGCCGCAGGCGGCGGCATGCTGATCGAAGCTTCGAGCGACCGCGAGCAACGCGACAACCTCGACATCACGGCCGGGGCCGGCTTCAACATGGCCAAGGGCGCTACCGATACCCTCGGCCTGCATGGCCGCGCCCAGGTAGCGCTGGACAAGCGTGACAACCACACGTGGAATGCCAGCCAACTGCGCGCCGAAAAAATCCAGTGGCAAAGCCGTGGCGACACGCGCATCGAAGGTGCCAGCCTGGAAGCCGGGCGCATTACCGGTGATGTTGGCGGCGACCTGCGTGTTGCCAGCCGCAAGGACCGCGTCGACAGCTTGAGCGTGAAAGGCGACCTGCGCCTGAGCCAGGAGAAGAACCCGCAGGGCTACACCAACGCCGCCAACGCGCTGGCTGGGCCGCTGAGTGACAAAATCGGCAAAAAAGCCGGCGCTGCCTTGAGCAAAGCCGATCCTGGTTTTTCCCCGACTTTGCGCCTGGAGGTCTCACACCAACAGCGCGACACCGTGACCAGGCAGGCCACGCTCAAGGGCAGTGAAGGGCTTGACCTCAAGGTCGGTGGCGATGCCCGCCTGGTGGGCGCCAGGCTGCAATCGGGCAAAGGCGCTGTCGAGCTGAACGCCAATGCCGTTACCCGTGAAACCCTGAATGGCAGCGACTACCGCCGCGATGTGTCGATCGATGCGTCCAACTCGCCGGTGGACCTGGGCACTGCGGTGGCCGAATTCACCAAGGGCAAGGGCGCTGCAGACGGGGAGAATGCGCTTGACCTGGGGCTATTGCGCACCAGCGGGCACAACCGCAGCGAGCAGTGGGTATCGAGCGTGCAAGGCAAGGCGCAGTAACCGTTGCCCGTCGACGCTTTCATGAACCCACCCATGACGTGGTGACTTGGCCGTTCCCACAGATAAACCTTACAAATCAATAAGTTAGCGATCTATCAATGGCCGCAACCTCACTCAAGTGATTACCACCTGATCAGCCGCTGCCCCGCTGTCGCCTCTGGCCCCAGCCATTGCGCACCGCGCAGCAGCGGCGTCAGGGCTGCATCGGGCTGCAGCGCGAGGGTGACCTGGGCCTGTCGCCCCAGCAGGTCCGCATCCACCTGCAACTGATGCTGCCCCTGCTGCGCCAACTGCCCCAGCACATGCCAACCACCTCGGCACTGCACCTCGAGCCATCCCTGCCCTAAGCCCAACGACCAGGGCTCACTCAGCGCCAGGTCCGTGACACTGATACGCCCCTCGGTAGCCTGGCATCGCCGCCCCGCACCATGCACCCGCAGCGTACCCTGCCATTGCCCAACCAGGCGATAGGCCGCAGGCACAGTCACCTGCGCCGCTGTGGGCTGAACGTCAAGGCGCCAACGCCAAGGCCAGCCTTCAACCCGCACCTGCCAGGCCTTCCCCTGAAAGCCCAATGCCCCTTGGCCCTGCAAACGCCAAGGCTGCACGGCCCACTGCAATGGCCCGAACGGCCCAAGCTGTGTCGCCTGCCCCTGCCACAAGCTGCCGCTCACTCCCGTTGCCGGCAGGCCGAACCCACGCACCAGCCAACTGGCCGGCAGCTCTACCAGCAAGGTCAGGACAAACACCCACAGCAGCCACGCCACGCCGCCCCGGCTCATGGCCGCAGCACCAGGTCAAAACGCAGGCCGTTGGGGGCTTGCTCCAACCCCCACTGCAACGGTTGCGCGCCCTCGCTCTGCAGCGAAACGACCCAGCCCAGCAGGGCCTGCTCATCGGCCACCTGCCCCTGCATGTGCCAGGTCTCACCCTGTGCGACCACCTCCTGCAACTCGATGCGCCGCGCTTGCGCCGACTGGTGCAGACGCTCCAAGCTCAGCGGCGCGCCCCCCTGCAAACCTGCCGCCGTCTGCGCCAACCCCCGCCATTGGCCAAGCGCGTGCCATTGCGCCAATCCTTCGCGTACAACCAGCACGCTCGACAGCAGCGCAATCAGCCCCCCGGCCAGTGCCAGGCGATGGCGCTGTACCCAGTCCCGGTTCATGTCGCCACCTCCAGGTCGAAAACCACACGGGTCGACGATGCATCCCCGTTCACTTGCACCTGTGCCCCAACAGCACTGGCCATCTCGCCCCAGGGCGGTGCGGCCCCCTCCCCCTCCACGCGCACATGCCAGCGCTGGCCGTCGAAGCGCACTGCTTGCAGGCGCCAGCCGGGATGCGCTTGCAACCAGGCCTGCAAGCGCCCCTGCAAGTCTGCCAACTGACGCACACGCAATTGCTGTTGCAGTTCGGCTTCGCGCAGGCGCTTGAGCGCCTGCGCCGCCTGCCGCGGCCCTGCCTGCTCGCCGGTCACGGCAAGCACCTGGGCTTGCCAGAGCTGCACCTGGCGCCATTGCTGGGCCAACCACAGGCCGCCCCAGGTGCAGGCCAGCAGCAGGCAGGCGGCAAGCAGCTGACGCTGCGCTCGCGAGGGGCCAACAAAGGTGCGAGGTCGTCGCTGCTCGAACAGGCCAGGCAGGCTGTCGAGCGGCGCCAACTCGTCGGGCCAGCGCCCCTCGAGCGGCACCCTGCGCAGTAGCGGCCAGGGTTCGACCCGCACATCGCCCAGCACATCAGGCCAGGCCAACCAGCGTTCGCCCGCGCCTTCGCTCAGCCCCTTCATCAAGCTGAACCCGCCCGGCTTCTGCCAACACCAGGCCACACCCGCCTCAGGAACAGGCAGCAATTGAAATTCGGCCCAGCAACACTCGACCGACCCCCCCCATTTCACACACTGCCCGCGCCAGCCCTCCAGATGCTGACGTGCCACGGTCAGTAGCCGCACCTGCCCGGCTTCACGGCCCAAACATCCACACACCACCTCATCCGCGCTCTGCAGCAAGCGGTCTTCAAGCAACAATGGCCATTCTTCACGCCTGAGCCCCGGCGGTGCGGGCAACTGGAAGTGGCTGCAGTGCTCGGCAGGCACGATCAACGCCACCCGCGCCTGCAGGTTCGCCGGGGGCTCGCCCTGCCCCTGGCGCTGCGCGATACCGCCCTCGACCAACAGCCAGTCCCAAGGGCTGCCTGGGCGCAACAACAGCCAAGGCCGGGCCGGCGAACGTCGACGCCAATCAACCTTCATGAACGCCCCCAGGGAATAACGAAAGTGCAGACATACGGTGCTCCATCACGCTGCAGCTCCAGGCGCACACCACGGCCGGGGTGCGCCGGTTGATCGGAAGGCCAGGGTTGCCAGCGGCCGCCCTGGTGATACAAAACGTTCACCTTGCTCACCCCTTCAAGTTGCTCGCGCAACACCCAGCGCGCAGCAGTCGCGGCATACAGGTCGGCCGAACTCTCCAGCAACACACGCTGCTCGCGCGCCTCGAAGCGCAAGCGCTGGCGCTGTAGGCGCGACCCGCCTTCAACTTCAGGCAGGCCGGTGGCAGCCACCCACAGCAGTTGGCCGTTCGCGGGTTGCCAATCGAACCAGCGGCTGGCCAAGGGCAGACGCTGTTCGTACACCCGGCGCAGCACCGGGCTGTCGAGGCGCCGCTCCAGCGCCAGGCAAAAATCCAGCACCGAGGTTTGCTGGCTGCTCACCTGCAACCGCTCACGCACCTTCAGCCAGCCGTTGACCAATGCCGCCAGCATGATGCCGAGCAGCGCGGTCAGGGCCAGCGCGACCATCAGTTCGATCAGGGTAAGGCCTGCCTGATGCCGCTTCATGGGCGCTCCAGAAAAACACTGAATTGGCCAAGCGGCAGCCGCTGGTCGCGGTCGCCGAACACCTGCAGTTCGCCCCGGCGCAGGTCACGCACGCCGGTGCGGCGCAATTGCATCTGCCAATGGCACAGCTGGCCGCCCTGGCTCAGTTGGCCGCCCACCTGGTTGCTGGTCGGCCAGTACTGTTCGACGACGAAACGGGCTTGCAGCTCGCGCGCGCACAGCAGGCCAAGGCGGTGCTGCTGCAGGTTGTCCTGCACCGCCAGGCGCTGGCGCAGGACCTGGCTGGTGATCACCGCCAGCACGGCGGCAATCGCCAGGGCCACGGTCACTTCCAGCAGAGTGAAACCGCGCTGCTGGTGCTTCATGGCAGTGGCGCCAGCTGTAGCTTGCCATCGCGGCGCCAGGCCCATTGCTGGCTGCCTTTGGCCCAGTGCCAGCGCACCGAGCCCGGCTGAGCCCAGCCTTGCGGCGTGAACAGAAGATGCGGCTGCGCGCTGGCGGGCCAGTCCGGGCGCAGGCCCTTGGGCCAGTCGCCGAGCGCGACGGTCTCGACCACCCAGGCGTCGCCCTCGCGGCGGACAAACTCCGGCCGCTGGCCAGTCCAGCGCAACCCGCGCAACTGCCCGGCATGGCGGGCCAGGGCCGCCTGGGTCCGGGTTTCGGCCGCCAGGCGTTGCAGGGCTTGGTCGACATTCGTCTTGCCGCTGTCGAGCCAGGCCACGGCCAGGCTGGTCATCAACCCGGCGATGGCCAGCACCACCAGCAATTCGATCAGGCTGAAGCCTTGTTCACGGCGCACCCTTACAGCGCCCAGTTACCCAGGTCGGCATCCTGCCCTTCGCCGCCAGGCACACCATCGGCACCCAGCGAATAGACATCAACGCGCCCATGCTCGCCAGGCATGCGGTACTGGTACGGCGTCCCCCATGGGTCCTGCGGCAGGCGGCGCACATAGCCATCGCTGCGCCAGGCACGCGGCAGCGGCGCCTGCTCGGGCTTTTTCACCAGCGCAGCCAAGCCTTGCTCGTTACTGGGAAAACGCAGGTTATCCAGCCGGTACATGTCCAGCGCCTGTTCGAGTGTGGCCAGGTCTGCCATGACCTTCTGCCGCATGGCCTTGTCCTGGTTGCCCAGCACACTGGGTGCGACCACGGCGATCAACAGGCCGATGATGAAGATCACCACCATGATCTCCATGAGGGTGAAGCCACGCTGACGGTTACGACGATGCTGCATGGAAGTACTCCTTGTGTTCACAATTGCAGGCCCTGGTTGAGTTGCATGATCGGCAGCAGCACCGCCAGCACGATGAACAGCACCACGGCGCCCATCACCAGAATCATCAGCGGTTCGAAAAGCGCCATGGCGGTGTCCACCTGGCGGGCGAAACCGCGCTCCTGGTCGTCTGCCACCCGTTCCAGCATGTCGGCCAGGGTGCCGCTGGCCTCGCCGCTGCCGACCATGTTCACCAGCAACGGCGGAAACTGTTGGCAGGCATCCAGCGCGCGGTGCAGGCTGGTGCCGCCCTGCACCTGCTGGCGCACCTGCTCCATGGCCAGGCGGATGCGCCGGTTGGAAACTGTCTCGGTGGCCACCTGCAGGGCTTCGAGCAGGGCCACGCCGCTGCTGCTGAGAATCGCCAGGCTACGTGCCAGCCGCGCGCTTTCCAGCACCTGCAACAGGCCGCCCACACGCGGCAGGCGCAACAGCAACTCATCACGGCGCAGGCACCAGTGCGGCTTGCGCAGCAGCCAGCCACCGAGCAGCGTCAGCAGCATCGCCAGGCCCAACAACCAGGGCCCGGCGTGCACCAGCCCCTGGCTCAAGCCGATCAGCAAGGCGGTTATCAACGGCAGGCTCTGCCCCGCGTGGGCAAACTGCTCGGTGAGCTTGGGCACGACGAAGGTCATCAGGCCGATCACCACGGCAAGCGACACCCCCATCAGCACACAGGGGTAGATCAATGCAGTACGCGCCTTGTGCTGCTGGCGTTGCACCTGCTCCAGGTGATCGGCCAGGCGCGTGAGCACCTGGGCCAGGCGCCCGGAGCGCTCACCGGCCTCGACCAGCGCACAGTACAGGCCGCTGAACGGCGCCCCCTGGCGGGCCAGGCTGCGCGCCAGCCCCAGGCCTTCAGCGAGCGAACCGCGCAAGGCCACCAGCACGCTGTGCAAGGCAGGCTGGCGCAATTGCCGCTCGAGGGTGGCCAGGGCGTCGACCAAGGGGATGCCCGCGCCCGTCAAGGTCGCCAGCTGGCGGGTCAGTTCGCACAGTTGCGCACGGCTCAGGCGCTGGTGGCGGGGTTGGCGCTCGCCTGCCTCGTGGCGCTGCAACTGGCGGGCGAACAGGCCCTGGTCACGCAACAGCTGGCGCGCATGGCGCTCGCTGTCGGCCTGCAGGCTGGCCTTGTGGGTCTTGCCGGCCAGGTCGACGGCTTGATAACGATAGGTCGGCATGGCTCAGCCCTGCACCACGCGCAGCACTTCGGCCAGGCTGGTCTCGCCACGCGCCAGGCAATCGCTGGCCATGGCTACCAGGCTGCGCCGACGGTCGGCCAGGTAATCCTGCATGGCTTGCTCACTGGCGCCGTCGTACAGCAGCGCGATCAGGCCGGCGTCCAGCTCGATGAACTCGTACAGGCCCAGGCGCCCGACATAGCCACTGCCCTGGCACTGCTCGCAACCGACGGCGTGGTAACTGCTGCCCAGCGCACATAGCTCGGGCCACAAGTCACGTTCGGCGGTTTGCAGCGGCTGCGCCACCGCACACTGGCACAGCCGCCGCACCAGGCGCTGCGCCAGCACACCGCGCAGGCACGACGCGATCAGAAAGGGTTCGATGCCCATGTCACGCAGGCGGGTCACCGCCCCCACCGCACTGTTGGTGTGCAGGGTCGAGAGCACCAGGTGGCCGGTGAGGCTGGCTTGCACGGCAATCTGCGCGGTTTCCTGGTCACGGATTTCGCCGAGCATGATCACATCCGGGTCCTGGCGCAGGATGGCGCGCAGGCCACTGGCAAAGGTCAGCCCGGCGCGTGGGTTGATGGCCGTCTGGCCGATGCCGGCGATGGCGTACTCCACCGGGTCTTCGACGGTGAGGATGTTGCGGCTGCCATCGTTGAGGCTGTTGAGGCTGGCGTACAGCGTGGTGGTCTTGCCCGAACCGGTGGGGCCGGTGGACAGCACGATGCCATTGGGCCGCGCCAGGCAACTGCGCAGGCCGTGCAGCACGGCGGCCGGCATGCCCAGGTTGTCCAGCGCCAGCAGGCTGGCCTGCTTGTCGAGCACACGCATCACCACCCGTTCACCGTGAATGCCCGGCAGCGTCGAGACCCGCACATCGACCTCGCGCCCTGCCGCCCGCAAGGTGATGCGGCCATCCTGGGGTTGGCGTTTCTCGGCGATGTCCAGCCGCGCCATGACCTTGATGCGTGACACCAGCATCGCCGACAGCGCCCGCGGCGGGCGCAGCACCTCGCGCAGGTGGCCGTCGACCCGCAGGCGCACCACCAGGCTCTGTTCGAAGGTCTCGATATGGATATCCGAGGCACGCAGGCGCAAGGCCTGGCCGAACAGCCCGTTTATCAGGCGGATCACCGGCGCCTCGTCATCGCTTTCGAGCAAGTCCTCGATACGCGGCATCTCGCTCATCAGGCTGTCCAGGTCGACCTGGTCGCCGATACCTTCGATCAGCGCTGCGGTGGCCGCATCGCCGCCCTGATACAGCTGTGCCAGTTGTTCGTCGAATGCTGCGGGCTCCAGGTAGGCCAGCGCACTGGGCTGGCCATGCACCCGCAGCAGCTCCTGCAACACCTCGCTGTCGGCGTCGCGGCGCAGCCACAATTGCCAGCCGCCTTGCGCGGGGGTCATGGCCAGGCCTGCCTGGCGTGCCAGCCGATAGGGCAGCATCACCAGTTACCGCCGTCCAGGCGCGCCCGGCTGGCGGGGAACACCTGCAGCAGCGGCGTGGCGCCTTCAGCACCGGCAAGGTCCGGCAGCTGCAGCGGGGTGGTCTGCTGCAGGGTGCGGTACTTGCCTTCGCTGAGCCCGGCCAGGCTCGGCCCATCGCGCAGGATGCGCGGGCGAATGAAGACCATCAGGTTCTGTTTGGTGTTCTTGCTGGCGTCGGAGCGGAACAGGCGGCCCAGGTAGGGGATGTCACCCAGCAGCGGTACGCGCTGGTTGCTGGTACTCAGCTCGTCGCTGATCAGGCCGCCCAGAATCACCAGGCCGTTGTCTTCGACCATGACCTTGGTCTTGATCTCACGCTTGTTGGTGATCACATCACTGGCAGCGCTGGAGTCGGCAATCGACGAGACCTCCTGGACGATGTCCAGGCGCACGCTGTTGTCGATGTTGATCTGCGGTTTGATCCGCAGCTTGACCCCGACCTCCTTGCGCTCGATGGTCTGGTAGGGGTTGGCGTTGTTCTGCGTCACCGAGCCGGTGACGAAGGGCACTTCCTGGCCAACCAGGATCGACGCCTCGGCGTTGTCCAGGGTCAGCAAGGTTGGCGTGGACAGCAAGTTGAAGCCGCTCTTGCCCTTGAGCGCATTGACCAGCATGGCGAAGTTGAAACCGCCGCCGAAGTGGCCGATGCCGGCAGTGGCCCCGGCGGTGGCAGACAACAGCTTGCCCAGTGCCTCGGTGTCTTCGCCGGCGGCAGCACCGGCGATGTTGGCGATGTTCACCCCGTTGCTGCCGAAGTTGACGATACCGGCACCGAACTTCTCGTCGGCGAACAGCCACTGCACACCCAGCTCCTGGGCACTGCTGTCGGACACCTCGGCGATGATCGCCTCGACCACCACCTGGGCACGGCGGATATCCAGCTGCTCGACGATGGCACGGTAGGCGGCCAGCTCGCTGTCGGGGCCGACCATGACTACAGCGTTGGTGCCCTCTTCGTATTCCAGGCGAATGCCCGAGCCACCGGGGGCGGCCATCACCGGCCGGTCCTTGGCTTCGCCCTCGGCCACGCCTTCTGCCGGCGCCATGCCTTCCTGGCTGAGCCCGCGCAGCACCTTGACCACTTCACTGGCCGTGGCGTGCCGCAGGTAGATGACTTGGGTACTGCTGCTGCCCGCCGTCTCGCTGGGGCGGTCGAGCTGACGCAGCAGGCTGGCGATGCGTTCGAGGTTGCTGCGCCAGTCGGTGACGACCAACTGGTGCGCCGCCGGGTACGGGGTGATCACCCCAACCCGTGGGTCGATCAATGGCTTGAGTATGCCAAGCACCTGCTCGGTAGCGGCGTTGCGCACATTGAATACCCGGGTAGCCACGCTGTCGCTGCCTTCGCCCTGCTGCCCGGCAGGCTCCACCGGCACCGGCTCCAGGCGCGCCGCCTGGTCGGGGACGATCTTCACGCTGCCATTGGGCAGGTCGACGGTGGCGTAGCCCTGGGCGCGCAGTTGGGCGAGGAAGATGTCATAGATGGCATCGGCGTCGTGCAGGTCGACGGTGCGCACGGTGACCTTGCCCTTGACCCGCGGGTCGACGATGAACGTGGTACCGGTGATGCGCGACACGCTGTCGATGAATTCACCCAGCTCGGTGTCGACGAAGTTCACCTCGTACATCGGCGTGCCGTCGTCATCGAACACCGGCTCCTCGGCGCTCGCAACCGGCAGGCCCACGGACAAGGCCAGGCTCAGTGCAGCCGCCATGCAGTATTTAACAGGCATCGTTCATCCTTGCCGCTTGAGGCCGGCCACGGCGGGGCGTGGCGGCCAGGGCAGGCGTTCACGCCGCCCTTGGTTATTGAAAATCAGGCCATCGCTGTCGATGTCCTGCAGCACGATCCCCGGTGCCAGGCGCTGGCCGCGGGCCAGGGTGCGCACCTGTTGTTCGTAGCGCAGCACCACCACGCTGGCCGACAACGGCTGGGCCTTGAGGCCACCGAGGTAGTGCAAGGGCAAACGGGTGATGACGATCGCGCCGTCGTCGACGGGTGCCTGCCAGTGGCCGACCATCAACCCCGGCAGTTGCGTCTCGGTGGCCGGCGAGCGGCTGGCCGGTTGTGGCTGGCGGCCCAGTTGCAACACGCACTGTGCAGCGAGCCAGCCGGCCAGGGTCAGGCAGCCACCAGTGATCAGCCGCGAAGCGAAGCTCACGAAGCCATCTGCCGGGGGTGCCAGCCTGGGTGGCCCTGCACATAGCGCACTTCGGGCCATTGCAGCGCTGTCAGTTGCCAGTCAGGCGCCTGCCGTGCCAGCCAGGCCTCTACCCGCTGCCAGAGCGGCTCGCCGGCCTGCGACGCGAACTGCAGGCCAAACGTGCGGCACAACCCCTCGCTCGGCTGCAGGCCGCTGATGCGTTTGCCCTGGGGGCTGTAGCTGACTTGCCAGGCCTGGCCCTGCCAGCGCGGCAGGTCCTGGCTGTTGTCCAGCAGCAACGGGTCGCCAAACAGCTGTTCCGCGGCATTTTCCAGCACTTGCTCGACCTGCCGGGCCGGAGCCTCGACCACCGGGGCCGGGTAACCGCCGGTCAGGCTGATCAGGTGCTCACGGGTAATCGCTGTACCTGCCGCCAACGGGCAGTCGTAACGCAGGCCCGGCAGCAACACCGGCAGGCTGCCGTCATCGGCCAAAGCCTGATGCAGCAGGCGGTCCCAGCTGCCGCCACGGGTGTCGCGCCGCCACAGCGCCTGGGGCGCGCGGGCCAGCGGTTGATCGAGCCACGCCGCGTGGCCGGCGCGCTGTTGGTTCAACTGCGCCTGCAATTGCCCGGCACGCACCTGCGCTGCCGGTGAAAGCGTCTGTTCGAACGTCGGGAAGAAGCGCCCCTCGAACTGCCATTGCCCCGCCACCTGCTGGCAGCGCAAGCGAAACGCACCGCTGCCCCGGCAGCCGGCGAACAGCACCGGCACGCGGCGACCGCTGGCCTGGGTGGCCTGCACCGGTGTTGGCCACAGGTCCTGGCCACGCGCGCACAGCAACAGGTCGATGGCCGGCAGCCGTTCAGCCAGCCACAGCCCCGGCCCGGTACCGACATCGGCCAGGGCCACCACCAGGTCGGCCTCGCGCCGGGCCTGTTGGAAAACCGGCAGCAAGGCCTGATACCACTGTTTGAGGGAGGCTTTCTGGTCTTGCGCGTAAGGGTCGGTGACACCGACCACGGCAATGCGCGCGCCGCCCCGTTCGAACAGCTGCAGGGGTTCGAGCCCAAGGGCCTGGCGTTGTTCGTCAGCGAGCCCGGCGCCAAGCGTAGTGGCAGACGCCTGGCGGTAGAGTGCTGCGCTGCGTTGTGGCCAGAGCACGCGCTCGTCACTGCTGACCCGCGCTTCGCTGCCCAGCAGTTGGCTGCCTTGCACGCCACTTTCACCCTGGGTCAGGTAGGCCAGGCCGCTGCCATTCCAGCCTTGGCCGTTCTCCAGGGTCAGGCTGTTGCCTGCACCGGCCTCGCCACGCAGTTGCTCCAGCAATGCGCCGAGTACGGCATAGCCACCCAGGTTCGCCTCGTCGGCCCGGCCGGCATCGAGCAGTGGCGCCAGCTGCGGAAACGCGATGCTGGCGCTGGCACCGGTCATCCACGGCGCACGCCCGAGGTGGCTGACCGGCCCCAGGCGCGTCGCCGGGACCACAGCCCGGCCGGGTTGGCGGGCATCGAGGGTGTCGGCGACATAGAGCAAGTCCAGGCGGGCATTGCCACCGCGCGGCCCCGGCAAGGCGGAACAGGCGCCGAGCAACGGTGCCAAGGCACCGACACCCATCCAACTGATCACTTCGCGCCTGTTAACACTGCTTGCCATCGAACCCGCCATCCTTATCCACGTTCACGTTGGGCCCGGATGTTGCGGCGTTCGCATGACAGTTTGATGGCAGAAATCCGACAGCAATTCCAAATTGATCTGTCGGACACATATCTAAGAACCGACAGTTTTAAGCAGTCGTTAACATTTCTGCCAAGGAATCATCACACTTGCGCTCTAAAGTCGCGGTTTCCTTCAACTCAGCCAAACATAAGGACACCCTGATGAGTCGAGATACCGGCGACAACCTGGACCGGAACCACAGCGGCAATATGCCGATGGCCAACGTCATGGACGCCTACCTCAGCCGCCGCAGCATCATGCGTGGCAGCCTGGGCGCCGCCATCGCCATGATCGCCGGTACCGGCCTGACAGGCTGCTTCGACGGTGGTGGTTCCGATCACGATGATCCTGTCACCGAGCCACCGGTGACGGAGCCACCTGTTACCGAACCGGAAGTCCCGAAATTGGCACTGGGCTTCCAGTCCATCCCAGGTTCGCGCACCGATGCCTGTGTCGTCGCCGCAGGCTACAGCGCCTACGTGCTGGCGCCCTGGGGCACTCCGCTGAACAGCAATGCCAGCCCGTGGAAGTCCGATGGCAGCAACACCTCGGCCGACCAGGCCAATGCCATGGGCATGCACCACGACGGCATGCACTTCTTCCCGATCAATGGCAGTTCCGAAGACGGCCTGCTGGCGATCAACTTCGAGTACATCGATGCTGCCGCCTTGCACCCGGCTGGCCCCACCCTAGATGCCAACGGCAAGCGCCCGGCCGAAGAGATCCGCAAAGAGATCAACGCCCACGGCGCTGGCGTGGTGCGCCTGCAGAAGGTCAGCGGGCGCTGGCAGGTGGTCGACAACGACCCGCTGAACCGCCGCTTCACCACCGCCTCGCGCATGGAAATCACTGGCCCGCTGCGCGGCACCGACCACGTCAAGACCAAGTACTCCAGCGCCGGCACCCACTGCCGCGGCACCAACAACAACTGCGGCAACGGCTACACCCCATGGGGCACCTACCTGACCTGTGAAGAGAACTGGCCGGGCATCTTCGTCAACAAGGGCACCCGCCCCGAAGACCAGCGCCGCATCGGCGTGGGCACCTCCAGCGGCCAGTACAAATGGGAAAGCGCTGCCGGTGACAGCACCGAAGTGGCCGACGAATTCACCCGTTTCGACGTCACCGTCAAAGGCGCCAGCGCCACCGACGACTACCGCAACGAAGCCAGCACCTACGGCTACATCGTCGAAATCGACCCGTACAACAGCGCCACCCTGGCGACTAAGCGGACGGCGCTGGGGCGCTTCCGTCACGAAGGCTGCTGCCCGGGCCTGCCGGTGGCCGGCAAGCCGCTGGTGTGGTACATGGGCGACGACTCGAACAACGAGTACCTGTACAAGTTCGTCTCCACCGCCGTGTGGGACGCCGCCGACGCAAGCCCAGCCGACCGCCTGGCCACCGGGGCCAAGTACATGGACCAGGGCAAGCTCTACGTGGCCCGCTTCAATGCCGACGGCACAGGCGTGTGGCTGCTGCTCGACGTGGCCACTGCCACCACCGGCGGCAGCACCCTTGGCGCGCTGTACGGTGACCTGCCGGGTATCATCCTCAACACTCGCGGTGCGGGCGATGCCGTGGGCGCGACCCCGATGGACCGCCCGGAATGGACCACAGTCAACCCGCTCAATGGCGATGTCTACCTGACCCTGACCAACAACAGCGCGCGCACCCCGGAAAAAGTCGACGCCGCCAACCCGCGTGGCCCGAACCGTCACGGCCACATCATCCGCTGGCACGACAGCGACGATCAGCTGAGCTTCACCTGGGACATTTTCGTGTTTGGCGCCAACGCTGCCGGCACCGCCGACATCAACCGCTCCGGGCTGACCGAGCTGAACCAGTTCGCCAGCCCCGATGGCATGAGTTTCGATAGCCGGGGCGTGTTGTGGTTCGAGACCGACAACGGTGAGAGCACCCTGACCGATTACACTAACGACCAGTTGCTGGCGGTGATCCCGACGGACCTGGTGGATGCCACGGGCAAACAGGTGCCAGTCAACGCGCAGAACCAGGTGGACCTGCGGCGTTTCTTCGTTGGGCCGAACGGCTGCGAGGTGACGGGGATTGCCTTCAGCCCGGACAACAAATCGATGTTCGTGAACATCCAGCATCCGGAGAACTGGCCGTATACCGACAAGGCTACCGATGCTACCCCGGCGGGGGCTACGGTAAGGCCGCGGGCTTCGACCGTGGTGATTCAGCGTGATGATGGCGGGGAGATCGGCACCGCCTGACCAGGCGCCGGGCAGTCAGCCTCGCGCTGGCTGTACCGGCCTCTTCGCGGGGCAAGCCCGCGAAGAGGCCGGCGAGGTTTACCAGAGTGTCGGCTCACGACTCTTCACCCGCACCTGCTGCGCCGGCACCCGCGCATGCCACTGCACCACCCCCAGCGCCTCGACCTGAAACGCGCTGCGCATCACCCGCCCCTCTTCCTCGAACGACAGCTGCAACACAAAGTGCCCACTGTTGAGCAGCAACCCTTCGCTCAACCGTTCGAACGTCTCGTCATCCACCGCCCCCAACGCCTGGCGCAGCGCCGCCGCATCCACATAGCCTGACGCCGGCCGGCCACTGACGATGCGGCTGAGCAGCGAACGCGGATACCGCCCCTCATACAGGGCATCGAGCAACGGCAGATGCTCCAACCCCAGGGCATTGGCGTTCAAGCGCCAGCCCGTGGTCTGCGGCAGGGCGCACAGCATCGGGTAGCGGCGCTGGCGCGTGGCGTCCGGCTCCAGCAGCAGGTTCAGCTCGCTGGTGTCGAGCATCGCTTGATTGGCCGCCAGGCGTGGGGGTTGCTGGCGCAGGTACTGGGCACTCTCGGCCCCCTGCAAACGCGCATCGCTGTCACTGTCGAGCCAGTCGGCCAGGCCGTCGACCAGGCGCTCGGCCGCCATGTCATCGCCCAGCAGGCGGCGCAACTGGCGCTCGGCACGTTCACCGTCGGCACCGAGCAAAGCGTTGACGTTGAAGCAGGCGTGCTGGTCGCGTACCCGTAATTGCGCCTGGCCTGCGCCAAAGTCGTAGTTCAGCGGCTGCCCACGCAACGCCTGCCAGAACAACGGGCTAAGCCGCCAGGCCGGGTCGCGCAGCGCCTGCTCGGCATAGGCCAGGCCGGCCTGTTCCATCGCCCGCACCTGCACCCGCTGGTGCAACAGGCGCACTTCATCGACCTGGCGCCGGCCATCCTCCACCAGCCAGGCCATACCTGCCGCGAGCATCGCCAACACCACCATTACCATCAGCAGGGCCGCGCCCTGCTGTCGTCTGCCGCCCATCCGCGTGCGCCTCTCATGGCCCGTAAAAGCGCCAGTCAACACGCCAGTTGTTGCAGGTAGATGGCAATGGCGCTTTCCGTCATGTTCGCGTCATCTACGCGAGGCAGGATTACCCTTCCTTTTCATGGCCTTACAGGAGTGGTCGCAATGGGTGGCATTGGCATCTGGCAACTGGTGATCGTACTGATGATCGTATTCCTGCTGTTTGGTACCAAGCGCCTCAAGGGCTTGGGCAGCGATGTTGGCGAGGCCATACAAGGGTTTCGCAAGTCCATGGGCGGTGACAACGAAGCCAACCCATCCGGCCCGGCTCAGGTGCAGCAGCAGGCACCGCTGGCCGGCCAGGCTACGGCGCAGTCGCAAACGGACCGTCAGGCCTGATGTTCGAGGTAGGCTTCAGCGAGTTGCTGCTGGTTGGCATCGTCGCACTGCTGGTGCTCGGGCCCGAGCGGCTGCCGGTTGCGGCACGTACGCTCGGGCGCGGCCTGGGCCAGGCACGCAGGGCCATGCAGGGCCTGCGGGCACAGATGGAACGGGAGATCGAGTTGCCCAACTTCGACAGCGAGCCCCTGCAGCGCCTTGAACAGGAAATGCGCCAGGGCATCAGCCTTGCCGCACAACCGGCCAATGACCCGGCAACCGTCCCTGTGCCCAGGGAGAATGCCTCATGAGCCTCGCCGTGGACCCTGCGGCAGCGATGCCGCTGACCGAACACCTGCGCGAGCTGCGCAAGCGCCTGGTGCGCTGCCTGGCAGTGGTCGCGCTGGTGTTCGCCGCGCTGTTCCCCTTCGCCCAGCCCCTCTACACGCTGATCTCCGAACCGCTGCGTCGCTTCCTGCCGGAGGGCGCCAGCATGATCGCGACCAGTGTCACCTCACCCTTTCTGACCCCTTTCAAGCTAACCGCAATGTGCGCGCTGTTCGTCGCCATGCCGCTGTTGCTGCACCAGGCGTGGGGGTTTCTGGCGCCGGGCCTGTACCGCCGCGAACGGCGCATTGCCCTGCCGCTGCTGGTGTCGAGCATTTTGCTGTTCTATGCCGGCATGGCGTTTGCGTTCTTTCTGGTGTTCCCGATGATGTTCGGCTTTTTCGCCAGCGTGACGCCCGATGGCGTGGCGATGATGACCGACATCAGCCAGTACCTGGACTTCATCATGGCGCTGTTCCTGGCGTTCGGGCTGGCCTTCGAGATCCCGGTGGCAACCTTCATCGTGGTCTGGGTGGGGCTGGCGGATGTGGCAACGCTCAGGCGCAGCAGGCCCTACGTGATTGTCGGCTGTTTTGTGGTGGGGATGATTCTGACGCCGCCGGACGTGTTTTCGCAGACCCTGCTGGCGGTGCCGATGTGGGTGCTGTTCGAGGTGGGGTTGTTGGCGTGCGGGGCATTGCACAAGCCCGCTGCCCACCCCTGAGCGAGGCGCTGATGCCCCGCGGCCCCGGAGTCACTTCCCGCTGCTCGCCTGAATAACAGCGATGCACCATGGCCATTTCCGACAACAACGAGAATGGCCATGAGCACAAACGACACCCACTTCACGTCGAGCTTCCAGAGCACTTACGCGCTGGAGCAATTGAAAAGATTTGCCCGCGCTTCGAATGAGTTGCTGTTCTCCCAGGTACTGTTACCGGTATTCGACGCGAACATCCCCGTTGCACGCCTGGAAGCATTGAGGGCTGCGCTGGCCGACGACACTGTGACCAACCCAGCGTTTAACATGGTCGACCAGTGCGAGTCGGTGGCGGTCTACGACTACCAGCGCCGGGTGATCGATGTGGACACGGGGGCGATCGAAAAAGCCCTCGCGCAACCGGAAACAACACCCACCCTGCTGATCGCGCTGATCGAAGCATTCGCCTTGCACATCGATAATCTGTTGCGCAATGACCTGGCCGATAACACTCAAGCTGACACCGCTGCCGTGCTGCTGGAGGCGCCCGAAGGGTTGGCGACTCACTACGCCGCCATGCTGACGTACTTCGACCAGATCCCCGGCGACGGCGTGAGTTTTGCCCATTACACCAGCGCCGCCTACGACGGCCCGATCCAGTTGACCTTGCCGGCCCTTGAAGCAGCACCCGACGAACCGGAAAGGGGCACCCGACACAAGCGCTTCGCTGCCGAAATAGAAGACCATGGCGACGCAACGCATGCGCACGAGACCATCGAAAAGGTGGCCCTGACCCGCGTGGGCTTTACTGCTGAGCAGTGCCAGGCAATCTACTTTGGCAACTGGCTGCGTGATCATTCACAACTGATCGACCCCAAGATCGTCCGCGCGCCGGGTGCAGAAGCGAAATTCCCGGCCATGTTCACCCGACAGACACTGACCAAGCTGGTGGATTTTCTCGCGTTGAAAAAATTCCACGCCTTGCAGAACACCCCGCAAGGCCGCAAGGCCTATACCGTCACGCCTGCCTTGCTTGGGGTGTACCGGCCCTCGGAGCACATCGACAACCCCATTAACCTCGACGAAGCGGCGATCGACCCTCGCACCATTGACCCCGAGTTCGAAGCACTGGTGCGGCGCGATAATCCGCTCAATGTGCCGCACCCCAAGTATTCGGTAATGATGTATTTCAAGACTTCACTGCGCTATATGAGCAAAAAGCTCGACGCTGCAAAAGCCGAAGGGAAGACAGCCACCGGTATGCGCAACCTCGGTGAAGCACTGCATGTGCTCGAAGACTTGTTCGCCCACTCCAACTACGTCGAACTGTGCTTGCGCAAGATTGGCCATGCCGATGTTGCCGCGTGGTCCACCGACCTTATCGGGGCAAAACACCCGTGCCCGGTGGTAACCGGCCGGTTCAGCGGCTTGGACGTCATCGGCAGTGTGGCCGAGCCGTTGGCCAGAATCCTCTTCCCGACCAATTCCCTTGCCTTCAGGCCGATCGAGGCGGGGGAGCGCAGCGACAATGAACAAGCGTTGTCGATCTTGCTTGAGGGTAGCGATTATCCCGAGATGAAAGAGGCCTATGAATTGACCCTGCGCCAACGTGACATCGCCGCGCGCAACCCGCTGTTGCGCCTAGTACAAGGTGTCAGGTGGGCCCGGGACCTGCCACTGAATTCGGTCAACTTTGCAAAGAACTGGCTCATGCAGAAGCTGGCGACATGGGCAGGCGACAGCATCGGCCCCCTGCAGACCGCCTTCAACAGCGACCCGAATACCGACAGTGAGGCCATCGTTTCGCACTCGCAGCTGGCCAAGGACCACGCTACCCACCCCCTTCACGAGCTGGCAGCGTTGCTGGCGCAAGATGCCGTCGAGCGGGTAGCAAGAGCGATGAAAGAGGCATGGGAGGGTAATGCCCAGCGCCAACCCGCCTATCTGGCCAGCAGCTACTTCAGCCACCCGGGTGACAATACCTGGTACGAGACAATGGCCAGAAACTGGGCCGCCGCCAACCCCGAAAAAATCGAAGAAGCCTGTAACCCTACCCGCCTGATACAGCGTCGCCAGCAAGAAATGCAAGCGTCACTCGATCGCTTGAAAAAGCTCGGTAACAACGACAACTATGCCCTGCAGCATTACTACGAAACGCTCAGGATTGCGTTCCCCCTCTAACGCAATCCCAATGAAAAGGCCCGGCAGTTGCCTGCCGGGCCTTTTCATTGCAGCACATCCTGCCACGTGACTGCTCAGAAGGCAGCCAATGGCCAGACTTCGTAGGCAGGCGTCTGATAAGGGTGACTTTGCTTGAGCGCGGCGACGACCTGGGTAATCAGGTCGTCGGCCACCACCAGCTCCACCTTCCACTCCTCCACCACCTCGACCTGCCCGGCTTGCCCGAGAAATGGCTGGCTGCCATCCAACGGGCGAAACTGGCCTTGGCCCAGGGTTTGCCAGGCGCAGTGGTCATAGTCACCGATGCGGCCGCCGCCAGCGGCAAACACAGCGGCCTTGACCACCTCGACATGGCTGGCCGGGACGAAGAAGGCGAGCTTGTACACGCCTTAGTTCACCCACACCCGCGCGTTGCGGAACATACGCATCAGCGCGGCATCTTCCTGCCACTCATCCGGGCGCCAGGAGTTCTGCACGGCGCGGAACATACGCTCCGGGTGCGGCATCATGATGGTCACGCGGCCGTCGCGGCTGGTCAGGCCGGTGATGCCACGCGGCGAACCGTTCGGGTTAGCCGGGTAGGTTTCGGTGACCTTGCCGTGGTTGTCGACGTAGCGCAGGGCCACGCAACCGGACACGTCGGCTTCCAGCAGCGCCGCTTCGTTGGCGAACTCGGCATGGCCTTCGCCGTGGGCGATGGCGATCGGCATGCGCGAACCGGCCATGCCCTGCAAGAAGATCGAGTTGGACTTCTGCACCTCGACCATGGCCACACGGGCTTCGAACTGCTCCGAGCGGTTACGCACGAAGTGCGGCCAGAACTCGGTGCCAGGGATCAGCTCGTGCAGGTTGGACATCATCTGGCAACCGTTGCACACGCCCAGGGCGAAGCTGTCGGTACGCTCGAAGAAGGCCTGGAAGGCATCGCGGGCACGGGCGTTGAACAGCGCCGACTTGGCCCAGCCTTCACCGGCACCCAGCACGTCGCCGTACGAGAAACCACCGCAGGCAACCAAGCCCTTGAAGGCTTCGAAGTCGACACGGCCAGCCAGGATGTCGCTCATGTGCACGTCGATGGCGGCGAAGCCGGCGCGGTCGAAAGCGGCAGCCATCTCGACCTGGCCGTTGACGCCCTGCTCACGCAGGATCGCCACTTGCGGGCGCACGCCCTTCTTGATGTACGGCGCAGCGATGTCATCGTTGACGTCAAAGCCCAGCTTGACCGACAGGCCCGGGTTGTCTTCTTCGAGCAGCGCGTCGAATTCCTGGTCGGCGCATTCGGCGTTGTCACGCAGGCGCTGAACCTGGTAGCTGGTCTCGGCCCACTGGCGTTGCAGCAGGCGACGGTCACCCTTGAACAGCGCCTCGCCGTTCAGACGCACGACGACTTCGCTGTTGTTGATCGGCTGGCCGATCACCGCAACGCAGTCTTCACCCAGGCCAGCGGCGCTGAACTGAGCCAGTACGTCTGGCGTGGCATCCTGGCGAACCTGGATTACCGCACCCAGCTCTTCGTTGAAGAGGATGGCGGCGGCTTTTTCCGGCTTGCTGGTCAGCGTGTCCAGCTCCAGGTCGAGGCCGCAATGGCCGGCGAAGGCCATTTCCAGCACGGTGGTCATCAGGCCACCGTCGGAACGGTCGTGGTAGGCCAACAGGTGGCCATCGGCGTTGAGGCCCTGGATCACGGCGAAGAAGGCCTTGAGGTCTTCGGCATCGTCGACGTCCGGTGCGGCACTGGCCAACTTGCCGTGGGTCTGCGCCAGGATCGAGGCGCCCATGCGGTTCTGGCCGCGGCCCAGGTCGATCAGGACCAGGTCGGTTTCGCCCTTGTCCATGCGCAGTTGCGGGGTCAGGGTTTTACGGATGTCGGTGACCGGGGCGAAGCCAGTGATGATCAGCGACATCGGCGAGGTCACGCTCTTCTCGACACCGTCTTCGCTCCACTTGGTCTTCATCGACATCGAGTCTTTGCCGACCGGGATGGTGATACCCAGCTCTGGGCACAGCTCCATGCCCACGGCCTTGACCGTGTCGTACAGACGGGCATCTTCACCGGGGTGGCCGGCGGCGGACATCCAGTTGGCCGACAGTTTGATGTCGGACAGTTTTTCGATCTGCGAGGCCGCCAGGTTGGTCAGGGTTTCGCCGATGGCCATGCGGCCGGACGCCGGGGCGTCGAGCAGGGCAAGCGGGGTGCGCTCACCCATGGCCATGGCTTCACCGGTGTAGACGTCGAAGCTGGTCGCGGTAACGGCGCAGTCGGCCACCGGCACCTGCCATGGGCCGACCATCTGGTCACGGGCCACCAGGCCAGTGATGGTGCGGTCGCCGATGGTGATCAGGAAGCTCTTGCTGGCCACCGCAGGGTGGTGCAGCACGCGCTCGACGGAATCGGCCAGCGACAGGGTGCTTGGGTCGAACTCATCGCCAAGCTCGGCTTCGCGGGTGACCGAGCGGTGCATGCGCGGCGGCTTGCCCAGCAACACGTCCAGCGGCATGTCTACCGGGGTGTTGGCGAAGTGGCTGTCGGTCACGGTCAGGTGCGGCTCTTCAGTCGCCTCGCCGACCACGGCGAACGGGCAACGCTCGCGCTCACAGATGGCCTGGAAGCGGTCGAAGTCGACGGCGCTGACGGCCAGCACGTAACGCTCCTGCGATTCGTTGCTCCAGATTTCGTGCGGGGCCATGCCCGGCTCGTCGTTGGGCACGTTGCGCAGTTCGAAGCGGCCACCACGGCCACCGTCGTTGACCAGCTCAGGGAAGGCGTTGGAAATACCCCCCGCGCCGACGTCGTGGATGAAGGCGATCGGGTTCTTGTCACCCAGCTGCCAGCAGCGGTCGATGACCTCTTGGCAACGGCGCTCCATTTCCGGGTTTTCGCGCTGTACCGAGGCGAAGTCCAGGTCGGCGGAGCTGGCGCCGGTGGCGACCGACGAAGCTGCACCGCCACCCAGACCGATCAGCATGGCCGGGCCGCCGAGCACGATCAGCTTGGCGCCGACGGTGATCTCGGCCTTCTGCACGTGCTCTTCACGGATGTTGCCCATGCCGCCGGCGAGCATGATCGGCTTGTGGTAGCCGCGCACTTCTTCGCCGTGGGGGGTGTTGATCGCCTGCTCGAAGGTACGGAAGTAACCGGTCAGGGCCGGGCGACCGAATTCGTTGTTGAACGCAGCGCCACCCAGTGGGCCTTCGACCATGATGTCGAGGGCGTCGACGATGCGCTCAGGCTTGCCGTATGCCTGCTCCCATGGCTGCTCGAAGCCCGGGATGCGCAGGTTGGACACGGTGAAGCCGGTCAGGCCAGCCTTGGGCTTGGCGCCACGGCCGGTGGCGCCTTCGTCGCGGATTTCGCCGCCGGAGCCGGTGGAGGCACCGGAGAACGGCGCGATGGCGGTCGGGTGGTTGTGCGTCTCGACCTTCATCAGGATGTGCACTGGCTCCTGCACCGCGCCGTACTGGCGGGTTTCAGGGTTCGGGAAGAAACGGCCGGCAACGTTGCCGACGATCACCGAGGCGTTGTCCTTGTACGCAGACAGCACGCCTTCGCTGTGCATCTGGTAGGTGTTCTTGATCATGCCAAACAGGCTTTTTTCCTGCGCCTGGCCGTCGATGTCCCAACTGGCGTTGAAGATCTTGTGGCGGCAGTGCTCGGAGTTGGCCTGGGCGAACATCATCAGTTCGATGTCGTTCGGGTTGCGCTTGAGCCCCTGGAAGGCGTTGACCAGGTAGTCGATCTCGTCTTCGGCCAGGGCCAGGCCCAAGTCGACGTTGGCCTTGGCCAGCGCATCGCGGCCACCGGCGAGGATATCGACCGAGGTCATCGGCTTGGGCTGGGCGTGGCTGAACAGGTCGGAAGCCTGCTCCAGCTGGGCCAGCACGCGCTGGGTCATGCGGTCGTGCAGCTCGGCGGCGACGGCCTGTGCGTCGGCCTCGCTCAGGTTGCCGGCTACGTAGTAGGCGATGCCGCGCTCGAGGCGCTGGATCGACTGCAGGCCGCAGTTGTGGGCGATGTCGCTGGCCTTGCTGGCCCAGGGCGAAATGGTGCCCAGGCGCGGCACGACCAGGAACAGGCGGCCGGTCGGCTCCTGTACCGGCACGCTCGGGCCGTACTTGAGCAGACGGCCCAGCACCTGCTGCTGGTCGGCGGTCAGCTCGCCATCGACATCGGCGAAGTGGGCGAATTCGGCATACAAACCAGTAACAGCGGGGACTTTCTGGCTCAGTTGCTCGAGTAATTTACCGTGGCGAAAGGCAGAAAGGGCAGGAGCGCCGCGCAGGATCAACATCGTCGGGACAGCCTCAGGAAGGGGTGTGCTTAGAGGCCGTGCATTCTAGCCTAATTCCGCGGCTTTCGGCACCCGCCAGAGGGCAATGCTGCCGGGCGGCGGAACCGGACTTCGGGGTCAAAAAAAATCACGTGTTTGCTGAGGGTTTGGCGCCACAATCCTCAGCCAAGCCCGCCGAAGCACACAACGCGCTACCAGACAAGCTAACCGTTGTCGAGATATGGCGGCCCTCGTCCTTTGCGTATACTGCAAGCTATGTTCGCCCATACTGCTCTGCGCCAGCGTTGCGCCAAATGGCTTCTCGCAACCGGACTCTTTCTGATGCTCGGTGCCTGTGTTGAAAAACCCAGCACCCTAGAGCGCGTGAAGGAGGATGGCGTGCTGCGCGTCATCACCCGCAACAGCCCGGCCACCTATTTCCAGGACCGCAACGGCGAAACCGGCTTCGAATACGAGCTGGTCAAGCATTTCGCCGACGATCTCGGCGTAAAGCTGCAGATCGAGACCGCCGACAACCTTGATCAAGTGTTCGACGAACTGGGCAAGCCCTCCGGCCCGGTGCTGGCCGCCGCCGGCCTGGTCAGCAGCGAGCGGCGCAAGGCCCAGGCAAAATTCTCTCATCCCTACCTGGAAGTCACTCCACAGGTCATCTATCGCAACGGCCGCTCCCGCCCCACAGAGGCCAAGGGCCTGGTCGGCAAGAAGATCATGGTGCTCAAAGGCAGCAGCCATGCCGACCAGCTGGCCGAGCTGAAAAAACAGTACCCAGGCCTGGAATACGAAGAATCCGACGCCGTCGAGGTGGTCGACCTGCTGCGCATGGTCGATGAAGGCCAGATCGACCTGACCTTGGTCGACTCCAACGAACTGGCGATGAACCAGGTGTATTTCCCCAACGTACGGGTCGCCTTCGACCTGGGCGATACCCGCGATCAGCGCTGGGCCGTGGCGGCCGGTGAAGACAACAGCCTGCTCAACGAGGTCAACCAGTTCCTCGACAAGGCCCAGAAGAACGGCACCCTGCAGCGCCTCAAAGACCGCTACTACGGCCATGTCGATGTACTCGGCTATGTCGGCGCCTACACCTTCGCCCAGCACCTGCAGCAGCGCCTGCCCAAGTACGAGAAGCACTTCAAGAGCTACGCCAAGGTCGAGCAGGTCGACTGGCGCCTGCTGGCGGCCATCGGCTACCAGGAATCCATGTGGCAGCCGGAAGTCACGTCCAAGACCGGCGTGCGCGGCCTGATGATGCTCACCCAGCGCACGGCGCAGGCCATGGGCGTATCCAACCGCCTGGACCCGAAGCAGAGCATCCAGGGCGGTGCCAAGTACTTCATGCTGATCAAGCAGCAGCTCGACGACAGCATTCAGGAACCCGACCGCACCTGGTTCGCGCTGGCCGCCTACAACGTCGGCAGCGGCCACCTGGAAGACGCCCGCACCCTGGCCAAGCGTGAGAAGCTCAACCCGAACAAGTGGCTGGATGTGAAGAAGATGCTGCCGCGTCTGGCGCAGAAGCAGTGGTACAGCAAGACCAAGTACGGTTATGCCCGTGGCGGCGAGCCGGTGCACTTCGTGGCCAACATCCGCCGCTACTACGACATCCTCACCTGGGTGACCCAGCCGCAGCTCGAGGGCCAGATGGCCGAAGGCAACTTGCATGTGCCCGGGGTCAACAAGGACAAGCCGGCAGAGCAGTCGCCGCCGATGTGACCGTTGCCGGCCTGGCCACTGTCGATCTCCTGCACCGGCCTCTTAGCGGGGCAAGCCCGCTCCCACAGGCACCCCACAGTCCTTGAGAAATGTGGGAATCTGTGGGAGCGGGCTTGCCCCGCGAAGAGGCCCGCACTGACTAGCGCAAGGCCCGCCGAGCCTTGAAAAACTCGCTCAAGATCGCCCCGCACTCCTCGGCCAGCACCCCACCCTCTACCATCACCCGATGATTGAGGAAGCCCTGGCCAAAGAACTGCCCCTGGCTCTGCACGATCCCCGCCTTGGGCTCCAGCGCCCCGTACACCACACGCGCTACCCGCGAATGCACGATCAACCCCGCGCACATGCTGCAGGGCTCCAAGGTCACATAAAGCGTGCTGCCCGGCAGCCGATAATTGCTCGCTGACTTGGCGGCAGCCCGAATGGCGACCATTTCGGCATGGGCGCTGGGGTCACTGTCGACGATCGGCCGGTTGAAGCCCTGCCCGATCACCTGGCCATGCTGCACCAGCACCGCCCCCACCGGCACCTCACCCATCGCCGCCCCTTCGGCGGCCAGTGTCAGGGCCAGGCGCATGAATTCCTGATCGCGGCTGCGATCGATGATTTGCGGGCGCATCAGACCACCGTGATCGCGGCCATCAGGCCGGTTTCCATGTGGTCGATGACGTGGCAGTGGAACATCCAGGTGCCTGGGTTATCCGCCACCAGCGCGACCTGGGCGCGCTCGTTCTTGCCCAGCAGGTAGGTATCGGTGAACCACGGTTCGACGATCTCACGGCGGTTGGAAGCGATCACCTTGAAGCTCATGCCGTGCAGGTGGATCGGGTGCTGGTACTGGGTCATGTTCTTCAGCTCGAAGATGTAGCTCTTGCCCTTCTGCAGCGTCGCGATGGGCCGGTCGGCGCAGGTCTTGTCGGTGATGTCCCAGGCCTGGCCGTTGATCTGCCACAGGCTCGGCGGCCTGCCGTTCTCGGTGTTGACCGAGACCTTGCCGACCCATTCGAAATTGAAGTTGAGCTTTTCGGCATTCTCCAGGTCCGGCTCGGCCACCGGGTTCGGCGGCAAGGCTGGCGGCCAGTCGCTGGGGGCGTCGTTGCTGGCCACCGAACGCAAGGTGCCCAGGCGCACGAAACCGTCGCGCAGGGAGATTTCCTCACCCGCCTCAGGAATGCGAATCGCCAGGCAGATACGCATGCCTGGCCCCAGCCAGTAATCGTCGTCCAGTGGCCGCGGGGTGACCGGGTTGCCGTCGAGCGCGTAGATCCTGGCCTCGCAGTTGCCCTTGAGGTTCAGGCGGTAGGTCCAGGTGTTGTCCAGGTTGAGCAGGCGCAAGCGCACCACTTGGCCGGCGGGCAACTCGGTCACCGAGTCGGGCTGGCCGTTGATGGTGATCAGCCGCCCGGCAGTGCCGTTGCGCGCGGCCTCGCGGGGGATGCTGAACGGCAGCCAGGCGCCTTGCTCGTCCACGTGCCAGTTTTTCAGGCTCAGGGTGCGCTCGTGCAGAAACCCGGTAGGCTCGCGCTCCTCGACGATCAGCGGCCCGACCAGCCCGCGGCCAAGCTCTTCGGAGCTGCTGACGTGCGGGTGGTACCAGTAGCTGCCGGCATCCGGCACGCGGAACTTGTAGTCGAAGTACTCGCCAGGCTTGACCGGCAGTTGCGACACATAGGGCACGCCGTCCATTTCCAGCGGCAGGCGGATGCCGTGCCAGTGGATGGTGGTTTCGACCGGCAGGTGGTTGATGAAACGCACCCGCAGCCAGGTACCCTGGCGTACCCGCAATTCGGTGCCCGGCGCCGACGGGCCAAAGGCCCAGGCCTCGGTCTTGAAGCCCGGCACCAGCTCCACTTCCAGGGGCGCGGCGATCAGTTCGTAGTCGTGCCCGGCATTCTCGTCCTCGACCTTGCCCAGCCAGTACCGCGCCGCGCCTCCGGCGCCCAGGCCTACCACAACCAGGCCGGTGAGGCCCTTGAGCATTTGTCGACGGGTGAAGGACATCGGTGCGGGTACCTCGTTTATTGCGCAAGCCAGCTGCCAGCAGGGCTGGCAATGAAGGGCGAATACGATACACCTGCATTTGCGAAATATTAAGTGAAGTCTTGTCGCAGCGGGTGTTCAGCAGGCATATGCATCGCCATGGACCTGCCCCTTGAGAATGTCTTCACAAGCCTCGTAGCCCAGTGCTGGCGCCAGTATCACGCCCGGGTGAGCGACCATGACGTACAGCCCTTCGCACCCGTCAAGGAACGTACGCAGTGGCAGGCCGCTGTCGGTTTTGGGCCGGTACACCGCCCGTATCGATTGCAGCGACAGTTCGCACTCCGGCTGGAACAGGCTGGCAACCGCCTGCAGGCTTTCGCGACCCAGTTCGGCCATACCCTCTTCACCAGGGAAATCGTCTGCCGACAGCAAACCGCCGCCCAGCCCTGGCCGCACTTCCAGCCCCTGCCCATAGAGCAGATGGCGCAGCGGCACCTGCGCGGCACCGAAGCGCAGCAACACCGCGGGGGCTTCATGGATAGGCAGTTCCTGCCCCAGTTGACGGGCCAAGCGCTGAGCCCCCATGGCATTGGCCAGCACGACGACATCCGCATGCACGATGCCCAGACCGGTACGTACACCGGTAATGCGCGCACCCTGCACTTGCAGCGCCAGTACCTCGCGCGCCTCAAGTACCCGAGCGCCTTCAGCCTGCGCTGCCGCCAACAAGCGCTGGGCCAGCACATCAGGTTCGACCGCGAAATCGTCCGGAGCCCAGATAGCCATGCCGGGTGGCTGCACCAGGCCAGGCTCGAGCTGGCGGATGCGCTCACGCCCCACTGCGGCCATCGAAACCCCGGCCGCCTGCTGCTCGGCGAGCATGGCAAGGGTCTGCTCCTCGCTGTCGAGCCATATCAAGCCACCTTGCGCCGCCACCGGCAGTGGGCCGAGTGCCTGCGTCAGGCGTGGGAACTGTGCCAGCGCACGCTGTTCCAGGGCAAAGCATGCCGGGTCTGCAGACGGCAGGCGGCTGCCCGTGCCCACCCAACCATAGGAGTGCCCGGTGACACCCCGCGCAACGCCCCGCTCGCGCTCGAGCACAGTGACCGCAGCACCACGCCGCGCCAGGTGCCAGGCGACGGACGCGCCGAGGATACCGCCGCCCACCACCACTACATGAGGAATGTTGCCTGCCATTGCGATTGTCCTTGCGCAAAGCCGAAGAAGCGCAGTGTGCGCAATTACAGCCTGAGCGTCTGTGAACAATCGTACCCAGAGCCGCTCAGGGCCTGGCCAGCAACCCGCGCAGCAACAGCTCAAGTGCGGCAAGGCTTTGCGTCAGGCGTGCGTCGCCCTCCTCGCTTTGGGCAATCCAGCACGCGGCTTCTGCCAGGCCGCCATAAATCAGTGAGGCCAGCGCCCGCGGCTCGGCCGGAGCCAGCACGCCTTGCTCGATCAGGTTCTGAACCAGCCGTTGCATCGTTGCCAGGCAGTGCAGATGCGATTCCTGCGAGGCGCCCCCCAGCACTGCCCGGGCATCACGCAGCACAATGCGCTGGATATCGGGTTCCAGTGCCATTTCGAGGTAGGCACGGCAACGCTGTCGCAAGCCCTCCCAGGCATCGCCGGCATTCTCGGAGATGCTGTTCAGTCGCGCGTCGACCTCACCATCGATCTGCTCCACCACTGCCGCCAACAGGCCCTTCTTGTCGCCGAAGTGGTGATAGAGCGCCCCCCGCGTCAGGCCCGCCCTGGCGGTCAGCTCATCCATCGAGGTACCCGCATAGCCATGCTCGCTGAACACCTGGCGCGCAGTGGACAACAACGTGGCGCGGGTTTCTTCCATTTCGGCGCGCGTGCGACGGACCATCACTCTCTCCTTTACATACAAACTGCATGTATTTTCGCCAACGCGCCAGGCGCTGACAACCTGCCCGTCAATAACGAAAAAGCCCGCAGCAATGCGGGCTTTTTGGCTAACGGGTTCCGGCCACAGCCGGACGCCCGATCACTCCCACTCGATGGTGGCAGGCGGCTTGCTCGAGACGTCGTAAGTGACGCGCGAAATGCCTTCGATTTCGTTGATGATACGGCCGCTGACGGTTTCCAGCAGCTCGTACGGCAGGTGTGCCCAACGCGCGGTCATGAAGTCCACGGTTTCGACGGCACGCAGGGCCACGACCCAGGCGTAGCGACGGCCGTCACCCACGACACCCACCGACTTGACCGGCTGGAACACCACGAAGGCCTGGCTGGTCTTGTGGTACCAGTCGGCCTTGCGCAGTTCTTCGATGAAGATGTGGTCGGCGCGACGCAGGATGTCGGCGTATTCCTTCTTCACTTCACCCAGGATGCGCACGCCCAGGCCCGGGCCCGGGAACGGGTGGCGGTAGACCATGTCGTACGGCAGGCCCAGCTCCAGGCCGATCTTGCGCACTTCGTCCTTGAACAGTTCGCGCAGCGGCTCGACCAGCTTGAGGTTCATTTCCTCAGGCAGGCCACCGACGTTGTGGTGCGACTTGATCACGTGGGCCTTGCCGCTTTTGGCGCCAGCCGACTCGATCACGTCCGGGTAGATGGTGCCCTGGGCCAGGAACTGGATGTTGTCCAGTTTGCTGGCTTCGGCATCGAAGATGTCGATGAAGGTGCGGCCGATGATCTTGCGCTTCTTCTCCGGGTCCGCTTCGCCTTCCAGGTTGCCCAGGAACTGCGCCTCGGCGTCGGCACGGATCACCTTGACGCCCATGTTCTCCTTGAACATGGCCATCACCTGGTCACCTTCGTGCAGGCGCAGCAGGCCGTTGTCGACGAACACGCAGGTCAGCTGGTCGCCGATGGCGCGGTGCAGCAGCGCGGCAACCACGGACGAGTCGACGCCGCCAGACAGGCCCAGCAGGACGTTGGCCGAACCGACTTGCTCACGCACTTGGGCGATGGCGTCTTCGACGATGTTGGACGGGGTCCACAGGGCTTCGCAACCGCAGATGTCCTGGACGAAGCGCGAGAGGATGCGACCACCTTGCTTGGTGTGGGTCACTTCCGGGTGGAACTGCACGCCGTAGTAGCCGCGCGCGTCGTCGAACATGCCGGCGATCGGGCAGCTCGGGGTGCTGGCCAGCACGTGGAAGTCGCCTGGCATCTGGGTGACCTTGTCACCGTGACTCATCCAGACGTCCAGGCCCAGTACGCCGTCAGCGTCCACGTGGTCTTCGATGCCGTCCAGCAGACGGCTCTTGCCGACCACGTCAACGCGGGCGTAACCGAATTCGCGCAGGTCCGACCCGGTAACCTTGCCGCCCAGTTGCTCGGCCATGGTCTGCATGCCGTAGCAGATGCCCAGCAGCGGTACGTTCAGGTCGAAAACGGCCTGCGGCGCGCGCGGGCTGTTGGCTTCGTGTACCGATTCGGGGCCGCCGGCGAGGATGATGCCGCGCGGGTTGAATTCGCGGATCGCTTCATCGTCCATGTCGAACGGATGCAGTTCGCAGTACACGCCGATTTCGCGCACACGGCGGGCGATCAGCTGGGTGTACTGGGAACCGAAATCGAGGATCAGGATGCGGTGAGCGTGAATGTCGAGGGCCATGACTCAATCTCTGGTGCAACTGCAAGCGTCTAGCTGCGAGCTGCAAGTTGATCGGGGAAAACGCGGTAGCTGCTGCAACGCAACTACCGCTTGAAGCTTGCTACTTACCGCTGGAGGCCTCAGCCGACCCGGTAGTTAGGGGCTTCTTTGGTGATCTGCACGTCATGCACGTGGGACTCGGCCATGCCGGCACCGGTGATGCGCACGAACTCCGGCTTGGTACGCATCTCTTCGATGGTCGCGCTGCCGGTATAGCCCATGGACGAACGCAGGCCGCCCATCAGCTGGTGGATGATCGCAGCCAGGGCGCCCTTGTACGGCACTCGGCCTTCGATACCTTCCGGTACCAGCTTCTCGGCACCGGCCGAGGAGTCCTGGAAGTAACGGTCGGAAGAGCCCTGCGCCTGTGCCATCGCACCCAGCGAGCCCATGCCGCGGTAAGCCTTGTAGGAACGGCCCTGGAACAGTTCGACTTCACCCGGGGCCTCTTCGGTACCGGCGAACATCGAACCCATCATCACGCAGGAAGCACCGGCAACGATGGCCTTGGACAGGTCACCGGAGAAGCGGATGCCACCGTCGGCGATCAGCGGCACGCCAGTGCCTTCCAGTGCGGCAGCGACGTTGGCGATGGCGCTGATCTGCGGTACGCCGACACCGGCGACGATGCGGGTGGTGCAGATCGAACCTGGGCCGATGCCGACCTTGACGGCGTCAGCGCCAGCTTCAGCCAGGGCTTTGGCCGCGGCACCGGTGGCGATGTTGCCGCCGATCACCTGAACCTGCGGGTAGGTTTCCTTGACCCAACGCACGCGGTCGATCACGCCTTTGGAGTGACCGTGGGCGGTGTCGACCACCACCACGTCAACGCCGGCGGCAACCAGGGCGGCTACGCGCTCGCCGGTGTCCTTGCCGGTACCGACCGCGGCGCCGACGCGCAGGCGACCTTGGTCGTCCTTGCTGGCCAGCGGGTAGGCCTTGGCTTTTTCGATGTCCTTGACGGTCATCATGCCCTTGAGGCTGAACTTGTCGTCGACGATCAGGACTTTTTCAAGGCGGTGCTTGTGCAGCAGCTCGCGGACTTCGTTCTTGTTGGCGCCTTCGCGCACGGTGACCAGACGCTCTTTCGGCGTCATCACATCGCGGACCTTGGCATCCAGACGGGTTTCGAAACGCACGTCACGGGAAGTGACGATGCCGACCAGGTCGCCGTTTTCCAGCACCGGAACACCCGAAATGTTGTTCAGGCGGGTCAGGTCGAACAGGTCGCGCACGGTGGCGTCTGCTTCGATGGTGATCGGGTCCTTGACCACGCCAGCCTCGAACTTCTTGACCTTGCGGACTTCGCCGGCCTGCTGTTCGATGGTCATGTTCTTGTGGATGATGCCGATGCCGCCTTCCTGAGCCATGGCAATGGCCAGACGCGCTTCGGTCACGGTATCCATGGCAGCGGAAACCAGCGGAATGTTCAGCTCGATGCCACGAGTCAAACGGGTCTTGAGACTGACTTCATTGGGCAGTACCTCGGAATAGCCAGGTACAAGGAGGATATCGTCGAAGGTCAGGGCTTCTTGGCTGATACGCAGCATCGCGGGGGCTCCCGGGCGGGAAAAATGGAAGCGCGCCATTATACTCATCCACGGCGCGCCGCTCAATGCAAAATAAGGGCCTTCGGTCAGCCTTGTGGCAGTTTTACCTGCACCACGGCCACTGGCTGGTCCAGCCAGTCGGCGAAGCTGTCGAGAAAGGCCTGGGTGAACCCGGCCTCGCCCCAGTTGTTGAAGATGAACCCCAGGTTGGAAAAGGCACATGGCTGCAGGTAAAGAAAGCCGTTGATGTCGTCTTCGAAGCCGCACAGCGGGCAGGTGAAGTTGTCACTGACCCCTGGCATCCACTCTTCCAGGCTCTCGAACAGCGGCTCGCCGACCTCGCGCCGGCACTCCGGGCAGCCGGCTTCTTCGAGAAAACCGTTGGTCGGGGTATAGATGCAGCGCTTGAGCATGATCTCCAGGCCGTTGGCTTGTTCGCCGAACGGCAGTTTGTCCGGGTGCAGGGCCACCTTGCGCGCACCGTCGGCCAGGGCATGGCCCATGCGGTTGCCGGTGCGACCGCAGGTGGTGAGTTGTTCCTCGATGACTTTCTCGCGCACCAGCCAGCGCACGATCGCCCGGGCGCGGGCCTCGTGAGCCGGGACGGTGGAAAGCTTGGGGACGATGATGCTCTGGGTGTTCATTAAAGAGGCAAGCCTGCGAACTGCGGTAATGCAGCAATTCTACCGCTCACAGGCTCAGGTAGCGACCGATCATGGCCAGGCCGCTGGCCAGCACCAGCCAGGTGACCAGGCGCACAAAAGCCTCGCGGGACAGCTTCAGGGTCAGCCGGCGCCCGGCCCACAGGCCGACGAACATCACCGGCAACAGGCAGGCAGCGAGCAACAGCAGGCTGCTGTCGGCGTAAACCCCGGCGATCAGAAACAGCGACAGGCGCACCACGGTGCTGCAACTGATCAACGCGCTCTGGGTAGCGCGGACCTGCTCTTTCGCCTCCAGGCGCGCGCTCAGATAGAGGGCATAGAGAAACCCGCCACTGCCAAACAACGCACCGAACAAGCCCCCCACCGTGCCCATGGGCACCGCCCAGAAGCCTGATAGGTTCGCCGGGCGCACCCTCACCGCCAAGCCATAGACCGCATAGGCGCTGACGAACAACCCCATCAGCAACAGCAACACGTCAGCCTTGAGCCGCAGCAGAAACACCACGCCCAGGGTGCAGCCTATCGCCATGAAGGGCAGTAGACGCAGCAGTTCGCCACGCACCACATCCCGGCGCGACGGCAGCAGGTTGCCAAAGGCCGCCACGAAGTCCAGCAGCACCAACAGCGGAATGATGCGCGACAGCGGCATGAAGTGGATCAGCACCGGGCCGGCCACCAGCGCGGTGCCGAAACCGGCAATGCCGAAGACGATGTAGGCCAGGCCGACACCGAGCAGGATGGGCAGCCAATCGAGGCCGGAGAATGGCAATTGGGTGAGCATGGCGTGTGTTCCTGGAAGGTCATGCAAAGGTTAGCCAGCCATGAGCCATGCCGACTAATATGCCTTTTCGCCATTACCTATCTTGAAAAGGCATGACATGACGTCGATCCGCCAGTTGCGTTACTTCGTGGAGATCGCTGAAAGCGGTAGCTTCAGCGTTGCCGCCGAGCGGCTGTATATCGCCCAATCGGCGCTGAGCCGGCAGATCAAGGCGCTGGAGCAGCACCTGGGAACGCCGTTGTTCGAACGTACCGCCCGGCGGCCACGGCTGACGCTTGCTGGGGACGCCTTTTTGCAGCGTGCCCGCCGCTTGCTGGCCGACCTGGCGCACGCTGAGCGCATCACCCGTGACGTGGGGGATGGCTTGCAAGGCAGCTTGCGCCTGAACCATTCCAGTACCGTGCCGCTGACCGGGCCGCTGCTGGCTCGCCTGGGCTGTTACTTGCAGGGCCACCCAGGGATCTCGCTGGAAATCGCGCAGCAGTCGTCGGAGGCGCAGCTGGAGGATATTGCCGCTGGGCGGTTGGATATCGGCCTGCTGCGGCTGCCGGTGCTGCGCCAGCATGAGGGGGTGGTGCTGCATGAGCTGTTCAGCGAGCCGTTGTTGCTGGCCGTTGCGGCGGGGCACTCCTTGGCTGAAGAGGCGGTCGTGCGACTGGAGCAGTTGCGTGGGGAGCGGTTCATTTCCATCCCGCACCGTGATCGTGGCGGTTTGAGCTACCTGTCGGCGTCGTTGTGCATGGAGGCTGGGTTCTTCCCGCAGGCGGCCCAGGTGGTTTCACGCAAGACCACGCAATTACAGCTGATTCAGGCGGGGTTCGGGGTGGCGCTATTGCCTGAATGCATGCGTGATATTGCGCCGGCATCGGTCAGGTTCGTGGGGTTGGGGGAGCCTTGTGAGAGTACCGTGGCATTGGCCTGCAGGCGCGATGCGGGGGTGATGGTGCGGCAGTTTCTGGCGGCGATGTTGGGGGTTTGATGGGGGCCCGTAGTGCATGACGGTGGTTATTCTGCGCCCATGAGATCGAGCGCCGCGCGGGCGGCGCTCGATCTCATGGGCGCCGAAAATCCATCGCCCTGCACCTGGCAGCCCCACGTCCCCCAATCCTCTCACCCCCCAGCCCCAACACAGACAACCGCCCCCGATGTCCTTTATGATGCCCGCCATGATCAGAGACCCCTTCGAACGACTCGGCCTGGACCGCGAGGTCCTCACCGTCAGCCAGCTCAACGGCCGCGCCCGGGTGCTGCTGGAAGACGTGTTCCGCAGCGTCTGGGTGGAAGGCGAGATTTCCAACCTCGCCCGCCCGGCCTCCGGCCACATGTACTTCACCCTCAAGGACAGCGGCGCCCAGGTGCGCTGCGCGCTGTTCCGCCAGAACGCCACGCGGGTCCGCCAGGCCCTGCGTGACGGCCTGGCGGTGCGGGTGCGCGGCAAAGTCTCGCTGTTCGAAGGGCGTGGCGATTACCAACTGATCCTCGACACCGTCGAAGCGGCCGGTGACGGTGCGCTGCGCCTGGCGTTCGAAGCACTGAAAGAGAAACTCGGCGCCGAGGGCCTGTTCAGCGCCGAACGCAAGAAACCGCTGCCGGCGCATCCGCAACGCATCGGCATCATCACCTCGCCCACGGGCGCGGTGATCCGCGACATCATCAGCGTATTCGGCCGCCGCGCCCCGCAAGTCGAGCTGAACCTGATACCCACCGCCGTGCAGGGCCGCGAATCCATCGCGCAGATCGTGCGCGCCGTGCAACTGGCCGACAGCCTTGGTTTCGATGCGCTGATCCTGGCACGCGGCGGCGGCTCGCTGGAAGACCTGTGGAGCTTCAACGAAGAAGCCGTGGCCCGCGCCGTGGCCGCCTGTGTCACGCCTATCGTCAGTGCCGTCGGCCATGAGACCGACGTGTCGATCTGCGATTTCGTCGCCGACGTCCGCGCGCCCACCCCGTCCGCCGCCGCCGAACTGCTGGCCCCCGACAACAGTGGCTTGCAGCACCGCCTCGACAGCCTGCAACGGCGCCTGCTGCTGCGCATGCAGAACCGCCTGAGCCACGACCGCCTGCGCGTGGAGTCGCTGGCCCGGCGCCTGCGCCACCCAGGCGAGCGCCTGCGCCAGCAGGCCCAGCGCCTGGACGATCTGGACATGCGCCTGCGTCGCGCTTTCCTCGGCAACCTCAACCAGCGCCGCGAGCGCCTGGGGCGCCTTGATACCCGCCTGGCAGCGCAGCACCCGGGGCGCACCCTGAAGCTGCTGAACCAGCGCCTGGACAGCCTTGCCGAACGCCTGCCCCGGGCCATGCGCGAGGTGCTCAAGGACCGTCGCCAGCGCTTCCAGGCCCAACTGCAGACGCTGCAAGTGGTCAGCCCGCTGGCCACCCTCGCCCGCGGCTACAGCATCCTGCTCGATGAGCGCGGCCAGGCCATCCGCAGCGCCGAGCAGACCCACAACGGCCAGCGCCTGACCGCTCGCCTGAATGAAGGCGAACTGCAGGTGCGGGTCGAAGACAACCACCTGACGCCCGTTACCCTCTCACTACTGGACTGACCCATGCCCCGCCTGTTCGCGCCCCTGCTCGCCCTTTCCCTGCTGTTGCTGGCCTGCGGCGCTCAGGCCAGCTACATCACCCGTACCTTGAACAAGCCGGTGCCCGGCGGCGTGGCAGTGGTCGACCTGGGGCCTGCCAGCACGGCGCCGAATGCACGCTTTGACGGCAAGCCGGTGCTGGTGGTCAAGGAACAGGACAACTGGCTGGCGATCGTCGGCATTCCGCTGACCCAGAAGCCCGGCACCGCCGTGCTGAGCCAGGGCGGCCGCAGCCTGCCCTTCACGGTCGGGAGCAAGAAGTACCCCGAGCAGCGCATCACCCTGAAGAACACGCGGCAGGTCAACCCGAACCCGGCGGACCTTAAGCGCATCGAGGGCGAACTGGCCGAACAGATCAAGGCCTACCGCAGCTTCAGCCCGGCCCTGCCGAGCAACCTGATTCTCGACAAGCCGGTCAACGGCCCGCTGTCGAGCAAGTTCGGCGTGCGCCGCTTCTTCAATGGCGAAGAGCGCAACCCGCATGCCGGCCTGGACTTCGCCGTGCCCGCCGGTACGCCCATCAAGACCCCGGCCAATGGCAAAGTGATCTTGGTGGGTGATTATTTCTTCAACGGCCGTACCGTGTTCGTCGACCATGGCCAGGGCTTCATCAGCATGTTCTGCCACATGTCGAAAATCGATGTGGCCGTGGGGCAGGCGCTGCGCCGCGGTGAGGTGGTTGGCCGGGTTGGCTCGACCGGGCGGGCTACCGGGCCGCACATGCACTGGAATGTCAGCCTGAATGATGCGCGGGTGGACCCGGCCATCTTCATTGGTGCATTCCAGCCCTGATAGGGCGGGCTTCTTCGCGGGGTTACCCGCGAGAAGCCGGCACTGACACCCCACTTCCCGTGTCTTGCGCCATCAAAACCTACAGCGCAAAAACCCGAAAGCCTCTCCGCAATAAGCGCTACAAAATCTCGCCATCCAGCTTTTTTTAAGCATTCCTCTCAATTTTTCGCGAACACTTGCCATCCCTCACCCCGCTGGCTTAGGGTTGAAGCATGAAAACCTCCAGCACCCTCATTCTGCTCCGACAACATCGCAGCCTCTGCCTGGTCAGCGCACGACTACCAGGTTGAATCGCGTCGCCTCGCCTCTTCATCTCGTTATTGCTCGGCAGGCCCGATCTCGGCCGCATACAAAAGGATTGCTTCCATGACCATGCTCAAAGACCCTTCGAAGAAATACCGCGCCTTCCCGACCATCGACCTGCCTGATCGCACCTGGCCATCGAAAACCATCACCGCAGCGCCGATCTGGTGCAGCTCCGACCTGCGTGATGGCAACCAGTCGCTGATCGAGCCGATGGATGCGGAGAAGAAGCTGCGTTTCTGGAAGACCTTGGTGCAGGTTGGCGTGAAGGAGATCGAAGCCTCGTTCCCGTCCGCTTCGCAGACCGACTTCGACTTCGTGCGTACCCTGATCGAAGATGGCCACATCCCGGACGACACCACCATCCAGGTGCTGACCCAGGCCCGTGAAGACCTGATCGCCCGTACCTTCGAATCGCTGCGTGGGGCCAAGAAGGCCATCGTCCACCTGTACAACGCGACCAGCCCGTCGTTCCGCCGCATCGTCTTCAACCAAGACAAGCAAGGCGTGAAGGACATCGCAGTGAACGCGGCCAAACTGTTCGTCAAGTACGCTGCCCAGCAGCCGGACACCCAGTGGACTTTCCAGTACTCGCCCGAGACCTTCAGCGCCACCGAGCTGGAGTTCGCCAAGGAAGTCTGCGACGCGGTCATTGAAGTGTGGAACCCAACGCCTGAGCACAAGCTCATCCTCAACCTGCCAGCCACCGTGGAAGTCGCCACGCCGAACATCTACGCCGACCAGATCGAGTGGTTCTGCCGCAACATCAGCCGCCGTGACAGCGTGATCATCAGCCTGCACTGCCACAACGACCGTGGCACCGGCATCGCCGCCACCGAGTTGGGCCTGATGGCCGGCGCCGACCGCGCCGAAGGCTGCCTGTTCGGCAACGGCGAGCGTACCGGCAACGTCGACCTGGTGACCTTGGCACTGAACCTCTATACCCAAGGCATCGACCCACAACTGGACTTCTCCGACATCGACGGCGTGCGCAAGGTAGTTGAAGAGTGCAACCAATTGCCGGTGCACCCGCGTCATCCGTATGTCGGCGACTTGGTTCACACTGCGTTCTCCGGCTCGCACCAGGACGCCATCCGCAAAGGCTTCGCCAAGCAACAGGAAGGCGAGCTGTGGGAAGTGCCGTACCTGCCGATCGACCCGGCCGACATCGGCCGCAGCTACGAGGCGGTGATCCGCGTCAACAGCCAGTCGGGCAAAGGCGGCATCACCTACCTGCTCGAACAGGAATACGGCATCAGCCTGCCACGCCGCATGCAGATCGAGTTCAGCCAGGTGGTCCAGGGTGAAACCGACCGCCTGGGCCTGGAAATGACTGCCAAGCAGATCTACAGCCTGCTGCAGAAAGAGTACCTCCAGGCCAACGCCCCGTATGCACTGGTCAGCCACCGCCTGCAGGAAGAAAACGGCCACAGCGCCGTGGAAGTGGAAGTCGCTGGTGAAGGCGAAACCACCCTGCACTGGCGCGGCAAGGGCAATGGCGCCCTGGAAGCCCTGGTGGCCGGCTTGCCGATTGCCGTGGAGATCATGGATTACAACGAGCATGCCATCGGCGCCGGCACCAACGCCAAGGCGGCGGCCTACATCGAACTGCGCGTGGCCGGCGGCCGCCCGGTGCATGGTGTGGGCATCGACGAGAACATCACCACCGCCAGCTTCAAGGCATTGTTCAGTGCGCTGAACCGCTCGCTGAGCCAGCAAGAGGCCAAGGCGGCGTAAGCTGCGGTTTGATGGCCAAGAGCCCGCATCCTTGATGCGGGCTTTTTATTGCCCGAACTGGCCCTTTCGCGGGGCAAGCCCGCTCCCACAGAACCTGTGGCACTGGGAATTACCTGTTGGGCTGTGAATTATCTGTGGGAGCGGGCTTGCCCCGCGAAGAGACCAGCACCGGCAACACCAAACCTGCAGGCAAAAAAAAAGGGGCGCCGACCAAGCGCCCCATAAGCCGTAAAGCACACAACAAATTCAGTTTCAGTCCAGCAGCGCAATCGCCTCGGCACTGCACGCTTCGATCCGCGCCCAGTCGCCATTCTTGATCCAGCTGCTGTCGAGCATCCAGGTACCCCCCACACACATCACATTGGGCAACGCCATGTAGTTGCGCACATTGGCCGGGTTCACCCCGCCAGTCGGGCAGAAGCGGATGTCGCCGAACGGGCCGCCAAACGCCTTGATCGCTGCCACGCCACCGCTTATTTCCGCCGGGAACAATTTGAACCGACGGTAACCCAGGGCGTAGCCCATCATGATTTCGGACGGCGTACTGATACCCGGCAGCAGCGGGATGTCGCTGTCGACACCCGCCTGGAGAATGTCCTGGGTGATGCCTGGGGTGACCACGAACTGCGCACCAGCCGCTTCGACCGCCGCGAACATGCTGCGGTCAAGTACCGTACCCGCACCAATGCACAGCTCTGGCCGCTGTTCGCGCAGCACCTGGATGGCCTTCAGGCCGTGCTGGGAGCGCAGGGTCACCTCAAGGGTACGAATGCCACCTGCGGCCAGCGCGTCGGCCAGCGGCAGGATGTCTTGCTCACGGGCGATGGTGATCACCGGCAGGATGCGCGCCTTGTCGCAGATCGCGTCGATCCGGGCGGCTTTGTCGGCCATCGAGAGCAGAGTCTGTGGGCGTTCAAGGGTGGTCATGACTGTGGATCCTTGGCTCATGGGCACCAGTAGATGTCCAGGGGGTCGTGGAGAAAGGCGCGTATCGGCATTTCGGTAAGGTCATTGCCCGCCAGCGCGGCGCGCAGGGTAGCGAGTTTGTTCGGGCCTTGCACGGCCAGCGCGATGAAGCCAGCGCTGGCCAGCAACGTGCGGGTCATCGACAAGCGCTGGTGCGGCACACTGGGCGCCAGCATCGGCAGGCAGCGGTGCGGGCTGCTGGCGGCCAGGCCGTCGTCCAGGTTGGGGCTGGTGGGGAACAGCGAGGCGGTATGGCCATCGTCGCCCATGCCCAGCACCAGCACGTCGATGGCCGGCAGGTCTGCCAGTGCCTGATCGGCGTTGGCCGCCGCGAGTTCCAGGTTCTCGGCCTGCTGGTACAGGCCAATGAAGCGGGCCTTGGCCGCCGCGCCCTTGAGCAGGTGACGGGCCAGCAGGCCGGCGTTGCTGTCGGCATGCTCCACCGGCACCCAGCGCTCATCCGCCAGGCTCACGGTCACTTTCGACCAGTCCAGCGCCTCGGCGGCCAAGCGCTCGAGAAACGGCACCGGGCTGCGCCCGCCGGACAACACCACGCAAGCCTGGCCTTTGGCGGCAATCGCCGCCCGCAACCGCTCGGCCACATCGCGGGCCAGCGTTGCCGCCAGGGTCTTGCCATCAGCCAGTTCATGCGCCTTCACCGCCGCCGGCAATTGCAGTTCAGATATCGCCATACCACGCCCTCCCGTCTCGTGTGATCAGTGCGATCGAGCTCATCGGCCCCCAGGACCCCGCCGCGTACGGCTTGGGCGCATCACCTGCGCTTTGCCAGCCAGCGATCAACTGGTCGCACCATTTCCAGGCATATTCGATTTCATCCTTGCGCACGAACAGGTTCTGGTTGCCGCGCATCACCTCGAGCAACAGGCGTTCGTAGGCATCCGGAATCCGCGCGCTGCGCCAGGCGTCGGAAAAATTCAGCTGCAGCGGGCCACTGCGCAGTTGCATGCCCTTGTCCAGGCCTTGCTCCTTGGTCATCACCCGTAAAGAAATGCCTTCGTCCGGTTGCAGACGGATGATCAGCTTGTTACCGACCTGCAAACGTTGTTCCGGGGCGAAGATGTAGTGCGGCGTTTCCTTGAAGTGGATGACGATCTGCGACAGCTTCTGCGGCATGCGCTTGCCGGTACGCAGGTAGAACGGCACGCCCGACCAGCGCCAGTTGCGGATATCGGCACGCAGGGCAACGAAGGTCTCGGTGTCGCTCTGGGCGTTGGCGTTGTCTTCTTCCAGGTAGCCGGGCACCGGCTTGCCGTCGCTGTAACCGGCGATGTACTGGCCGCGCACCACACGGGTGCTCAAGCCATCGCCAGTGATCGGCGCCAGGGCCTTGAGTACCTTTACCTTCTCGTCACGAATACTGTCGGCCGAAAGCTCGCTGGGCGGGTCCATGGCAATCAGGCACAGCAGCTGCAGCAAGTGGTTCTGGATCATGTCGCGCAGCTGGCCGGCCTTGTCGAAATAGCCCCAGCGGCCTTCGATGCCGACTTTTTCGGCCACGGTGATCTCCACATGGGAGATGGAATTCTGGTTCCACTGGGTTTCGAACAGGCTGTTGGCAAAGCGCAGCGCGATCAGGTTCTGCACCGTCTCCTTGCCCAGGTAGTGGTCGATGCGATAGACCCGGCTCTCGGGGAAGAACCGCGCCACGGCATCGTTGACCCGGCGCGACGACTCCAGGTCATGCCCGATCGGCTTTTCCAGCACCACACGGGTGCGCGCTGCCAGGCCGGCCCTGTCGAGGTTTTCGCAGATGGCGCCGTAGACTGCCGCCGCCGTGGCGAAGTAGGCAATCAAGGGCAACTCGCCTGGCAACTGCTCGGCCAGCGCCTGGTAGCCCTCAGGCTGGAGGAAGTCCAGATGCTGGTAGCTCAGCCGGCCCAGGAAGCGCCCCAGCGCGGCTGGTTCGATGTCGGCATCGGCAACGTGCCGACGCAGGTGCGCTTCGATGGTGTGCAGGTGCTCCTGCGCACTGCCGCTCTCGCGTGCCAGCGCCAGCAGGCGGGTGTCCGGGTGCAGCAGGTTGGCACGGTCGAGCTGATAGAGCGCTGGAAACAGCTTGCGCAATGCCAGGTCGCCCAGGGCGCCAAACAGGGCAAAGGTGCAAGGTTCGACACTGATCGCAGCCATGATGTTGGTTCTTTCCTAAAGTTGGTCTAGGAATACCGCTTTCACATACGGTTTTCAAGGGGTAATGTAGTAAAACTAACAACATTACCGACGAATACTACAGACAAGTGGTGCGGCACACGCACCGACAGTACGATAGACGACCGTGCAAAAGGCCCGCTGCTCCGTCAGCCGGCTGTCTTCCCGACCCAAGGACACACCCATGGACCGCGTGCGAAACCTCCTGGAACAGATCCAGGGACGCCTCGACGAGCTGAACAAGGCCGAACGCAAAGTCGCCGAAGTCATCCTGCTCAATCCGCAACAAGCCACCCGTTTCAGCATTGCTGCACTGGCCCAGGCGGCCAAGGTCAGCGAACCGACCGTCAACCGCTTCTGCCGGTCGTTCGGCGTCAGCGGCTACCCCGAGCTCAAGCTGCAGCTGGCGCAGAGCCTGGCCAGTGGCGCTGCCTATGTGAGCCGCGCCGTCGAGGCCGACGACGACCCTGCCGCCTACACCCAGAAGATTTTCGGCAGCGCCATCGCCTCGCTCGACAGCGCCTGCCAGCAACTCGACCCGCAGCAGGTCAGCCGCGCCGTGGACATGATGATCCAGGCCCGGCAGATCCACTTCTTCGGCCTTGGCGCCTCGGCGCCGGTGGCCCTGGATGCCCAGCACAAGTTCTTCCGCTTCAACCTGGCGGTGTCGGCCCACGCCGACGTGCTGATGCAACGCATGCTGGCCTCGGTGGCCCACACCGGCGACCTGTTCGTGATCATCTCCTACACCGGGCGCACCCGCGAACTGGTCGAGGTGGCGCGCGTGGCCCGTGAAAACGGCGCCTCGGTACTGGGCCTGACCGCTGCCGGCTCGCCGCTGGCCCAGGCCTGCAGCCTGAGCCTGCACATTCCACTGCCGGAAGACACCGACATCTACATGCCGATGACCTCGCGAATCATCCAGCTGACCGTGCTCGACGTGCTGGCCACCGGCATGACCCTGCGCCGCGGCGTGGACTTCCAGCCGCACCTGCGCAAGATCAAGGAAAGCCTCAACGCCAGCCGTTACCCGATCGAGGACGACGAACTCAACTGAGCCGATGCGCTTGCAAACGCAAGTGCGCGCGTTGCCCCGGGGCCAGGCTCAGGCCCTCGCCACTGCCACTGGCGGCTTCGACACAGACGAAGCCCTGGCATTCGCGACCCGTCACGCCCATCAGCGGGCGGTTGCCCGGGTGCCAGACCACGGTGTCATCGCTGTCACCGGTGTCGATGCACAGTTCGCGCTGCCAGGCCGGGTCCTGTAGTTGCACCCGCGGGGTGCCTGGGTAGACCTTCTGGCAACCACCCTTGAGTTTTAGCGCACCTTCCTCGCGGCAGGCCTGCCGGCTCAGGCGGTCGTAGCCTTCGATATCCTCAAGCCCAGACAGCGCTATCTCGGACACGTCACTGATACGCCAGTAAGCCAGCAGCGCATGGCTCAACTGGCACGGTTCGCTGTCCTGGTGCTCGGTACTCAGGCGCAGTTCCATGCGGCTGCCAAGCCGTGCATGCAGGTCGACCTGCCAGTCGCAGAGGTCCAGGCGCCACTTCAATGTCACGCCCTCCTCGTCCTCGCGGCTGTCCACCAGCTTCCAGTCCAGCAGCCGTGCCCAGCCATGGGCCGGCCACAGGTCCTCGCTGGGGTGGCGGCCGTACCACGGCCAGCACACCGGCACCCCCCCCCGAATCGCCCCCACCTGCGGCCACTGCTCGGCGCACCACAACCAGGGCTTTTCGCCAGCGGGTTGAAAGTGCAGCAGCTGCGCGCCCTGCCGGCTGAACACAGCCTGGCAGAGGGGGTGGTCGATGATCAGGACATCGCGCTGCTGGTAACGCTCCCACTCGAATGTCGGCCTTGGCCGCTGTGCGGAAAAGAAGCGATGTAGCGGATGTTCGGGCATGGTTCCAAGCTCTTGTTGTTTGAGATAGCGCTGTCTCGGCCTATCCCCGACAACCACTGCAAGCCAGTGGATGCCGGGAGCCGAAATTGGATTGGCGTAAATTTACAACAAATGTGCTCAGAATGACGACTGAATCTTCAAACCAGCGACCAGCGCGTTGTCGACCTCATCCACCCCGCCCGGGCTCTTGATGTATTGCAGGTTGGGGCGCACGGTCAGCCAGTTGGTGACGTGGAAGCCGTAATACAGCTCGGCGTTGTACTCGGTGCGCTGTAGCGGCACGAAGCCCGGGTTGTCGTAATCATTGATGCCGCTCTGGGCATTGAGCTGCTCAGCACGCTTCTTCACATCGTCGTTGACGTGAATGCGGGCGATCCCAAACCCGATATCGTCCTTGGGCCGGGCATCGAAGGCGCCTTTGTACACCAGCCCGACCTGCTGGTAGTTGTCGACCACGTTGGTGGCCTTGTCGTGCACGGTGAAGTTGGCAAACAGGCTGAGACCACGGCTGGCATCACCGCCCTGGGCGGTGACCTGCTGCTGCGCAACCACCCACCAGCCATGTTTGCTGGAGTGCGACTTGAAGCCCGCGCCGCTGATGCCTTGCGGGTTGCCATTGACGTCTTCGTAGATGTCTTCGGCATCCGCCGTGCTGTAGTAGTAGCCGAGGCGGTACTCGCCCGGCAGGCCGTTGACCTGGGGTGACCAGACCGCCTCCACCGGCAGGATCGCGCCCTTGGTGCCGCTGCCGCTGAGCTTGAAGCCGTTGCCGGTTTCCAGGTTCGAGGGGTTCTGCTCGAACGCGCCGACCTGCACGAAGAACTCAGGCGTGATGTTGTACTTGACCCGCAGCGCCCATTGGCTGACCGGCCAGTTGTACCAGATGCCGCCCACCCAGTTGCCCACCTGCGAGCCGCAGAAGGCCAGGTTCTGGAAGTCGCAGGGGAAGCTGTTGAAGTCTTCGCCCTCGCCGAAGCGGCCGAATTTCACATCCAGGGCACCGTCAAAGTACTTCTGCTTGATCCACATCTGGGTCAGCCGCCAGGTCTGGCCGCGGCCCCACACTTCCTGTACCGAACTGAACTGGCCGGCACGCGGGTCGCTGATGCGGTCGTTGGACAGGTTGCGGCCGCTGCGCTCGGTGATCGCCAGCTTGAACTCGGTGTCATGCCAGCCAAAGATCTTTTCCAGGTCCAGGTGCGCACCCAGGGCAAACTGGTCGCTGTAGCGTGCGGTCTTGTCGTCGTTGTAGCCGCCGTTGAGGTTGCCCGCCACCTCGCCCACGTAGTCGAGGGTGAAGTCATAGCCTTTGTCCAGCAGCTCGGTGCGAGTACCGCCCCAGTCGCCGGTCATCCATTTCGACTCGCTGGAGAAGGCCTCGGCGGCCTGCGCCCCGCTGCTGCCAACCATGGCAAGCAAGGCCAGTGAGCCCAAGGTCCTGATGCGATTGCGCTGTTCCATCCCTTTGCGTCCTCTTTTTTCTTATTGATGGTGTAGACGATTCAACGGCTCTTGAAGTGAGTCACGTTGTCCTTCACTGAAGCGTTGGCGGTGTCCAGGCTCAGGCGTTCACCGCTGGCGGCGTCAAACAGCAGTACCCGTGCCGGGTCGAACTGCAGGTTCAGGCTGTCGCCGACCTTGCACGCCACATCCGGCGCCAGGCGGCAGCAGACCTTGGTCTGGTTGAGGGTGACGAACACCAGCAGGTCCGGCCCGGTGGGCTCGGTAACCTGCACGTCGGCGCGGATGCCGGGCAGGCCATTGCCCTCCCCCGTGCCCAGGGCAATCTGCTCGGGGCGGATGCCGAGGATGATCTCGCGCCCGTCCAGTTCAGCGCCGGCCACGCCCAACGGCAGCTCGCAACGCGCCTGGCCGCTGTCGAGCAGGGCCAATAGGCGCCCGTCCTGCCGAGCCAGGCGCACCGGAATGAAGTTCATCGGTGGCGAACCGATGAAACTGGCGACGAATTGGTTGGCCGGGTCGTTGTAGATCTGCTGCGGGGTACCGAACTGCTGGATGATGCCGTCCTTCATCACCGCCACTTTGTCGCCCAGGGTCATGGCCTCGATCTGGTCATGGGTGACGTACACCGTGGTGGTCTTCAGGCGCTGGTGCATCAGTTTCATTTCGGTGCGCATCTCGACCCGCAGCTTGGCGTCGAGGTTGGACAACGGTTCGTCGAACAAGTAGATCTTCGGCCGCCGCGCCAGCGCCCGGCCCATGGCCACGCGCTGCTGCTGGCCGCCGGAGAGCTGGGCAGGCTTGCGTGAAAGCAGGTGCTCGATCTGCAGCAGCTTGGCCACCCGCGCCACCTCCTCGTCGATGGCGGCCTGGGGCATCTTGCGGATCTTCAGGCCGAACTCGATGTTCTCACGCACGCTCATGGTCGGGTACAGCGCGTAGGACTGGAACACCATGGCGATGTCACGGTCCTTGGGGCTCATGCCGCTGACGTCCTGCTCGTCGATCAGGATGGCGCCGCCGGTGATCTGCTCAAGGCCGGCGATGCAGTTCATCAAGGTCGACTTGCCACAGCCCGAGGGGCCGACCAGGATCAGGAACTCGCCGTCCTTGATCGACAGCTGGATGTCCTTGAGGGTGTCCGGCAAGCCGCTGCCGTAGGTCTTGTTCACATTGCGAAGTTCAAGCGTTGCCATGACTTACCCCTTGACGGCGCCGGCCGTGAGGCCGCGGACGAAATACTTGCCTGCCACCACGTAGACCAGCAGGGTTGGCAGGCCGGCGATCATTGCCGCCGCCATATCGACGTTGTATTCCTTGGCCCCGGTGCTGGTGTTGACCAGGTTGTTCAGGGCCACGGTGATCGGTTGCGAGTCACCACTGGCGAACACCACACCGAACAGGAAGTCGTTCCAGATCTGGGTGAATTGCCAGATCAGGCAGACCATGATGATCGGTGTCGACATCGGCAGGATGATGCAGCGGAAGATGGTGAAGAACCCGGCACCGTCCAGGCGCGCAGCCTTGACCAGCGCATCGGGGATGCTCACGTAGAAGTTGCGAAAGAACAGCGTGGTAAAGGCCAGGCCGTAGACCACATGCACTAGCACCAGGCCGCTGGTGGTGCTGGCCAGGCCCAGTTTGCCAAGGGTGAACGAGGCCGGCAGCAGCACCGTCTGGAACGGCAGGAAGCAGCCAAACAGCAGCAGGCCGAAGAACAGTTGCGAGCCCCGGAAGCGCCACATCGACAGCACATAGCCGTTGAGCGCACCGATGGCCGTGGAGATCAGCACGGCGGGCACGGTGATCATGATCGAGTTCCAGAAGTACCCGTTGACCGTGCCCCACGCCTTGACCCAGCCGACGCCACTGACCACGGTCGGCCAGCTCAACAGGTTGCCGCTGCTGATGTCTTCGGGGGTCTTGAAGCTGGTCAGCAGCATGACTACCAGCGGCACCAGGTACAGCAGCACGGCAATCAGCAGTACAGCGTGGATGGCGATGCGGCTGATGCTCAACGCCGGTTTTTCGGCAGGGCTATGCATGGCGTTTGCTCCGCAGCTCCGAATACAGGTAAGGCACGAGGATCGCCAGGATCGCCCCGAGCATGAGGATGGCGCTGGCCGAGCCCATGCCCATCTGGCCGCGGCTGAAGGTGAACGAGTACATGAACATCGCCGGCAGGTCGGACGAGTACCCTGGGCCACCGGCGGTCATCGCGGCCACCAGGTCGAAGCTCTTGATGGCGATGTGCGAGAGGATCATCACGGCGCTGAAGAACACCGGTCGCAGGCTTGGCAATACCACGGTCCAGTAGATGCGCGGCAGGCTGGCGCCGTCCATCTGTGCGGCGCGGATGATCGACTGGTCGACGCCGCGCAGGCCGGCGAGGAACATTGCCATGATGAAGCCCGAGGCTTGCCACACGGCGGCGATCACCAGGCAGTACACCACCCGGTCGGGGTCGATCAGCCAGTCCAGGCGAAAACCTTCCCAGCCCCAGTCGCGCAGCAGTTTGTCCAGGCCCATGCCGGGGTTGAGCAGCCACTTCCAGGCGGTGCCGGTGACAATCATCGACAGCGCCATGGGGTAGAGATAGATCGTGCGGATGAAGCCCTCGCGGCGGATGCGCTGGTCGAGCAACACCGCCAGCAGTACACCGATGGCCAGGCTGATGCCAATGAACAGCCCCCCGAACACCAACAGGTTCTTGCTGGCCACCCACCAGCGGTCGTTGTCGAACAACCGGGCGTATTGCGCCAGGCCCGCCCATTTGTAGGTTGGCAGAAAGGTCGAGGTGGTGAAGGACAGCACGAAGGTCCACAGGATGTAGCCATAGAAGCCCACCAGGACGATGAACATGCTCGGCGCCAGCACCAGCTTGGGTAGCCAGCGCTGCAGAGCGTCCAGGGGTGAGGCCCGCAGTTGGGCGGTAGTTGTGGTCATGATCTGCTTCCCAAACGATTGAGAGCTCCGCCCCCCATGGGGGCGGGCCTGGTTTACACCTTTGGGATCGGTTACCGGGCCGACTTGATCGCCGCCGCCAGCTTCTTCGCCGCATCGGCCGGGTCGGCCTTGGGGTCGTTGATGTAGTTGGTCACCACATCGAAGAAGGCGCCCTGCACCGCCAGCGTGGTGGCCATGTTGTGCGCCATGCTTGGTTGCAGGCCACCGCTTTTGGCGTCGGCCAGGAAGTCCTTGGCAGACGTCTGCGCGCAGGCGTCGAAGCCATACTTGCCCATATCGGCAAGCATGTCGTTACGCACCGGGATCGACCCTTTGTTGGTACTGAAGACCTTCTGGAAGTCCTCGCCCAACACGTTGCGGGCGATGTCCTGCTGACCGGCAGCCGTGCCTGCGTCCTTCTGCTTGAACACCACCAGCGAATCGATGTTGTACAGGAACGCATTGTCGGTACCGGGGAACGCGACGCACTGGTAATCCTTGCCGGCGGTCTTGTGCGCCAGGGTCCACTCGCTCTTGGCCCAGTCGCCCATGATCTGCATGCCGGCCTTGCCATTGATGACCTTGGCCGCTTCCAGGTTCCAGTCCTGGCCCTTGCCGTCAGGGTCCATGTAGGTGGCGACCTTCTTCAGCTCGGTCAGCGACTTGACCATTTGCGGCCCGGTCAGCGTCGCTTCGTCGAGGTCGACCAGGGCTTTCTTGTAGCCGTCCGCGCCCATTACCGACAGCACCACGCTTTCGAACACCGTGCTGTCCTGCCAGGGCTGGCCACCATGGGCGAGCGCAATGAAGCCGGCGGCCTTGAGCTTGTCGGCGGCGGCGTAGAATTCGTCGAGGGTGGTCGGCGCCTTGTCGATGCCGGCTTTCTTGAAGACGTCGGGGTTGATCCATAGCCAGTTGATGCGGTGGATGTTCACCGGTACGGCCACGTAGTCACCGTCGTACTTCACGGTGTCGGCGACTTTCTTGTCGAGCAGCGAGTCCCACTTCTCTTCTTTGGCGACATCCTTGAGCACATCCGTGTCGAGCAGGCCGGTGGCGGCCCACTCCTGAATGTCGGGGCCCTTGATCTGGGCAACGCCGGGCGGGTTGCCGGCCACGGCGCGGCTCTTGAGCACGGTCATGGCGGTGGCGCCGCCACCGCCGGCGACTGCACCATCCTTCCAGGTGAAGCCATCCTTCTCGACCTGGGCCTTGAGCACATCGACAGCCGCTTTTTCACCCCCCGAGGTCCACCAGTGCACCACTTCGACACTGCCTTTGGCGCCGGCGGCGAGGGCACTGAGCGGGAACAACGAGGCGAGGGAGATCGCGGCAGCGAGGCGGAGAGTCGAATTCATCGGAATACCTTTCTTGTTGTTATGCCGGGCAAGTCGATCGCTTGCATTGCATGGAGTCTAATCAGAGCGGTCGCTGCGCCAGGTAACGAAGCGATGCGTGAATGTCATCGTTTGGTTACATTGCGCGCCAGTGCGCTCGCCAGGCTCGGCGCCAACGGCAAGGTGGGCAACAGCACAGCCTGATAGGCGTGATAGAGGTCTGGCTTGCCTGCCCAGATAGCCGCTGCAGGTTGGTTGCCAGGGTCGAGTTCGTGGTGCCAGCTTCCACCGACGCGGTCGATGAAGCGGCTGTCGATGAATGCCCAGAAACAGCCATACCAATCCGCGTACTGCTGCTCACCGGTGCGCCGCAGCAAGGCTGCCGCACTGGCGCACGCTTCGGCATGCACCCAGTGCAGGCGCTCGCGCACCCTGGGCTGGTTGTCCCAGCCCAGGGTGTAGACGATGCCCTCGGCGCCATCGACGTTCCAGGCATGCCGGCAGGCGTTGGCGAACAGCGCTCGCGCACTGGCCAGCAGCCACGCCGGCGTAGACAACCCGGCCAAGTGCCGTGCGGCCTCCAGGTGCAGAAGCAGGCGTGACCATTCGAACGCGTGGCCAGGCGTCGTGCCATAAGGCCGGAAGTGATCGGTGGGGTTGGCCTGATTGTATTCAGGCAGCGGTTGCCAGTGCGCATCGAAATGTTCGACCACGCGGTAGTCGCTGGCAGCCGCATGGCCTTGAATGATGCGCTCGACGATGCGCAGGGCGCGCTGCAGCCAGAGCGCATCGCCGGTCACATCCGCCAGGGCGAGAAAGGCCTCGGTGGCGTGCATGTTGCTGTTGGCACCACGGTAGGCTTCCGGCTGCTGCCAGTCGCTGGCAAAGGACTCGCACAACGCCCCCTCTTCCTCGCTCCAGAAGCGTTCCTCGATGACCCGGATCGCCTCCTCCAGCACACCCTGCGCACCGCTGGCACCGGCTACCACTGCCGAGCTTGCGGCCAGCGCGACGAAGGCATGCAGGTAGGCCGCCTTGCCGTTGCCACCCTGCCCTTGCGGGCGATCGAACCAACCGCCGTGCGTGGCGTCATGCAGCGGCCCGCGCAAGGCCTGTACGCCATGCTCCACCAATGCCAGGCAGCCTGGTACACCCTGGAGGTGCGCCAGGGCGAAGCTGTGGGTCATGCGCGCAGTTGTCAGGGTTTCGGCAAGGGCCGAAGGCGGCAACTGGCCACGGGCGTCGAGATTGGCGAAGCCTTCAGGCACTTGCGAGGCCATCGCGAACGCCAGCAGCCGCCACCCTTCGTGGGTGAGCCAGGCGGTATGTTCCAGCGAATCGATAGAGTCCATGCAGCCACGTCTTCCATGCCAGAGGTGTGCAGAGTCTAGCCAGCCGTCCTGGCTGGAATGTCACGAAGGCCTGCCGTTGTGTCACCGGTCAGTGACATGGCCATCAGTCCAGGCTGCGGGGTAGATGAAGGGTCACGCGCAACCCGCCCTCGCGCAAGTTCAGCAGGCTGACCTCCCCGCCATGGCTATGGGCGATGTTGCGCGCAATCCCCAACCCCAACCCGTACCCCTGCTGCTGCCCGGCCAGCCTGAAGTGCGGCACGAACACCTGCTCCTGCTGTTGCTGCGGCACCCCCGGCCCCTGGTCATCCACCTGCAGGACAAAGCCCTCGTTGCTGTCGATGATGCGCAGGCGTGCCCGCTCGCCATACTTGATGGCATTGTCGATCAGGTTGCCGATGCAGCGGCGCAAGGCCAGCGGCTTGCCCGGGTACGGCGCCAGCGCCTGGCCTTCGACGGTGATGCGGCCATCGCCCAGGTAGGGCTCGGCGAGAATCTCCAGTATCTGGTTGAGGTCGACCGGCTCGATGTTCTCGTGAATGTCGGTGTCTTTTACGCACTGCAAGGCGCCTTTGACCAACAACTCCAGTTCATCCAGGTCTTGGCTGAACTTGGTTTGCAGGCGCTCATCTTCCAGCAGTTCGACACGCAGCCGCAGGCGGGTGATCGGCGTGCGCAGGTCGTGGGAAATGGCGCTGAACAACTGGCTGCGCTCGGTCAGGTAGCGGCTGATGCGCTCACGCATGCTGTTGAACGCCCGCCCCACCTCGACCACCTCGCTACCACCGCCCTCGGGCACTGGCGCCACATCGGCACCCAGCGACAGGTCCCGCGCGGCGCGCGCCAAGCGCTTGAGCGGCCAGCTTTGCCAGTGCACCAGCAGGCCGATGAACAGCAGCAGCAAGGCCGTCGTCATAACGATGAAGCCGATTTGCTGACGCGGCAGGCGTTCGGCTTCGAGGCTGGTATACGGCTCGGGCAGCAGCGAGGCGATGTACAGCCACTCGCCTTCGCCGAGGCGAATCTGCGTGACCAGCACCGGGGGGTTGAGTGGCTCCAGGGTCAGCGAATAATGGGCCCAGGAGCGCGGTAGCTCATCGAGCTTAAGGCCGCTGTTGAAGATGCGCAGGTCATCGGGGGCGACGAACTCCACGGAAATCTCCATCTGCGCGCCCAGCCGCTCGTGCAGCACCTGCTGGAACACATCGATGACCGCCTGCTTGCGCGGTGTTATGGGCAATACCGGCATGTCCAGCGGCTTGTCGTTGAGCGACACGAAAAAACGCGTACCGCCCATGCTGCGCAACTGGTCCAGCACCATCGGCCGATAGGCCACTGGCAAAGAACGGAAATAACTGACGCTGGCACTCATCGAATGGGCCAGGCTGCCGGCACTGGCGCGCAAGCCTTGCAACTGGCTGGCACGTAGCTGGGCGACCCAGATGACGCTGGACAAGCCCTGCGCCAGCAGTACCACCAGCAAGGTCAGCAGCAGCATGCGCCCCAGCAGCGAGCGTGGCAGCAGGCGCCAACGCCGCTCAGCAAGCACAGCAGACATGGGCAGCCAGCAGGTAACCACTGCCACGCACAGTGCGGATCAGCCGCGGCGGCTTGTCGGTGTCGCGCAAGCGCTGGCGTAGGCGGCTGACCGCCATGTCGACGATACGGTCCAGCGGCATCGGCTCACGGCCACGGGTGGCATTGCCGATGGTGTCACGGTCGAGGATCTGCTGGGGGTGATCGAGAAAAAGCTTGAGCAAAGCGAAGTCGGCGCCAGACAAGATCACCTCTTCGCCATCGCGGTGGAACAGGCGGTGGCTGACCGTGTCCAGGCGCCAGTCGTCGAAGGCCAGCACGGCACTGTTCGGCGCCGCCTGGCCGAACTCGGCACGGCGCAACAAGGCCTTGATCCGTGCCTGCAGCTCACGCGGGCTGAAGGGTTTACCCAGGTAGTCGTCGGCGCCCAGTTCCAGGCCGATGACCCGGTCGGCTTCGTCGGAGCTGGCGGTGAGCATGATGATGGGCACCCGCGCCTGGCGCGGGTGCTGGCGCACCCAGCGGCACAGGCTGAAGCCGTCTTCATCGGGCAGCATCACATCGAGGATGACCAGGTCGCAGGCGGTGCTTTCCAGGGCCTGACGAAAGCCCTGCCCGTCGGCCTCGGCGTGAACCTGGAAGCCGGAACGGCTCAGGTAGGTTTGCAACAGCTCACGGATTTCCTGATCGTCGTCGACCATCAGGATGGATTTACCGGCAGTGCTCAAGGTGTCCCGCCCTCTTGTTGTCACAGGTCTTTCGCCTGCTGTTTCGATATTGGGCTGCTTCGCTCTATTGATCCAGCACCTGCTGCAAAGCCACCCCCGCCCCCAGCAACCCGGAAAACTCCGCCGTCACCAGCCACACTGGCACCCCGGCAAAATACCCGCTCATGCAGCCCTTGTCGGCAAAGCTCGCGGCAAACCCGCTACGCAAAAACAGCTCGGCAAACCGCGGGATCACACCGCCGACAATGTAAACCCCACCCCGGGCGCCCAGGGTCAGAACATTGTTGCCCACCACCCGCCCCAGGAAGCGGCAGAACTGCTCGACCACCGCCAACGCCCGCGGTTCGCCACCCAGGGCGGCATCGGTAATATCGGCTGGAGTCTTGTGTCGCGGTATGTCGCCGTCCAGCGCGCAGATGGCTTGATACAAGCGCACCAGGCCACCGCCACTGAGCACCGTCTCGGCACTGACATGGCCAATCTGGCCATGAATCTGCTGGTGGATCGCCGCCTCACGGGCATTGCCCACCGGCAGGTCGACATGCCCACCCTCACCCGGCAATGCCTGCCAATGCTGTTCACCCAGGCGCAGCAGGCTGCCGACACCAAGGCCGGTACCCGGCCCGATCACCAAAGCAGGCCGCAGCGGGTCCGCCTGGCCAGGGCAGACTTCGCGGAATTCGCCCGCTTGCAGGCGCGTCATGCCCAAGGCCATGGCCGTGAAATCGTTGATCAGCAACAGCTGCTCGACCTGCAGCGTCTTGCAGAACGCACGCCGGCTGAGCCGCCAATGGTTGTTGGTGAAGCGAAACTCATCGCCATCGACCGGCCCGGCGACGGCCAGGCACACCGCCGAAAGGCCGCCACGGACAATGCCCTGATCGTGCAGGTAGGCTTCAATCGCCTGCTCGGGGCTTGTGTAGTCAGCGGTGGCGAAAACCTGCACCTGGTACAGCTGGTTGTCACGCCACAACGCAAAGCGGGCATTGGTGCCACCGATGTCGCCAACCAGCAGGTCCTTCATTTGAGGTTCTCCAGGGCCGAGGTAAAGGCGCTGGCGCCTTGCTCGGCCGAGCTGAACGCCATGCGCATGAAGCCGAACAGCTCGCGCCCGCAGCCCAGGTCGTTGCCCTGAGGTGCTGGCGGCAGGTCGCGGCTGGCCAGTTCCTGGGCCGAAACCCTGAGCTGCAGCGTGCCTTCGACACCATCGACCCGCACGATATCACCATCGCGTACCCGTGCCAGCGGCCCACCGTCAAAGGCTTCGGGGCAAACGTGGATGGCAGCCGGGATCTTGCCCGACGCGCCCGACATGCGCCCATCGGTGACCAGCGCAACCTTGTAGCCGCGGTCTTGCAGCACACCGAGGAACGGCGTCAGCTTGTGCAGCTCCGGCATGCCATTGCAACGCGGCCCCTGGAAGCGCACCACGGCTACGAAATCGCGCTCCAGCTCGCCGGCCTTGAAGGCGTCGGCCAGCGACTGCTGGTCGTGGAATACCCGCGCCGGGGCTTCAACCACCTGATGCTCGCGGGCGACTGCGGAAACCTTCATCACCCCACGCCCAAGGTTGCCTTCCATCACCCGCAGGCCGCCTTCGGCCGAGAATGGCCGCGCCACCGGGCGCAGGATGGTCTCGTCCAGGCTGTGCAGCGGGCCTTCGCGCCAGACCAGCTTGCCGTTGTCGAGGAACGGCTCCTGGGTGTAGCGGCGCAAGCCGTGGCCCGCGACAGTGTTGACGTCTTCGTGCAGCAACCCGGCATCGAGCAGCTCGCGGATCAGGAAGGCCATGCCGCCAGCGGCCTGGAAGTGGTTGATGTCGGCTTTGCCATTGGGGTAGACATGGGACAGCGTCGGCACCACCTCGGACAGGTCGGCCATGTCCTGCCAGGTGAGCTGAATGCCCGCCGCCTGGGCGATCGCCGGCATGTGCAGGGTGTGGTTGGTCGAGCCGCCGGTGGCATGCAGGGCGACGATCGAGTTGACCAGCGACTTCTCGTCGACGACCTCGCCCAGTGGCATGAAGCTGCCGCTGGCCTTGGTCAGGCGCGTGACCTGCTGCGCGGCCTCGGCAGTGAGCGCATCGCGCAACGGCGTATAGGGGTTCACGAACGAGGCGCCTGGCAGGTGCAACCCCATCACTTCCATCACCAGCTGGTTGGTGTTGGCGGTGCCGTAGAAGGTGCAGGTGCCGGGGCTGTGGTAGGAGTTCATCTCCGACTCCAGCAGCTCCTCGCGGCTGGCCTTGCCCTCGGCATAGCGCTGGCGCACGTCGGCCTTCTGCTTGTTGGAGATGCCCGAGAGCATCGGGCCACCTGGCACGAAAATGGTCGGCAAGTGCCCGAAACGCAGCGCGCCCATCATCAGGCCGGGGACGATCTTGTCGCAGATGCCGAGCATCAGCGCGGCGTCGAACATGTTGTGCGACAGGGCCACGGCGGTGGACATGGCGATCACTTCACGGCTGGCGATGGCCAGCTCCATGCCCGGCTCGCCCTGGGTCACGCCATCGCACATGGCCGGCACGCCGCCGGCGAACTGGCCGACCGAGCCGACTTCACGCAGGGCCTGTTTGATCTGCTCTGGGAAGTGCTGGTACGGCTGGTGCGCCGAGAGCATGTCGTTGTAGGCCGAGACGATGGCGACGTTGGCCGCATTCATCAGCCGCAGGCTCTGCTTGTCCTGGGCGCCGCAACCGGCCACGCCGTGGGCGAAGTTGGCGCACTGCAGGCTGGCACGCATGGGTCCGTCACTGGCCGCGCCGCGAATCAGCTGCAGGTAGCGTTCACGGGTGGCACGGCTGCGTTCGACCAGCCGTTGGGTGACCTCAAGGATGCGCGGGTGCATGTACTGGACTCCAGGCTAACTGTATGGGCGGCTTACCGGGCATTTCCCCTCCAAACGATTGCGACCTAGGCTCTAGAACAGGGCCTTTGAGGCATCGCTGAGAGGCCTGCCCGACCACTCGTTGTATGTTTAAACAAAATACTGCCACTAAAAAGGCTTGTTTTCTATCTGATAGTGAATAATCTTGTAATTCCAACAACAAAACCGTTTCAGTGAAGCCCCTTTGTGCCACAGGCCTCACTCGGACCGCCAGAGGTAACGCCATGACCCTTCGCATCGCCATCAATGGATTCGGCCGCATAGGGCGCAATGTCCTTCGCGCACTGTATACCCAAGGCTACCGCCAGGACCTGCAGGTCGTCGCCATCAACGACCTGGGTGACAGCGCCATGAACGCCCACCTGCTCAAGTACGACAGCGTGCACGGCGCCTTCGACGCCAGCGTAGAAGCCGATCATGAAAGCCTCACGGTCAATGGTGACCGTATCGCGGTCAGTGCCATCCGCAACCCGGCCGAGCTGCCCTGGAAGGCCGAAGCGATCGACGTGGTATTCGAATGCACCGGGCTGTTCACCGACCGGGCCAAGGCTGCCGCGCACCTGGCTGCAGGGGCTGGCAAGGTGATCGTCTCGGCACCGGCCAAGGGGGCTGACGCCACCGTGGTGTACGGGGTCAACCATGACGTGCTGCGCGCGTCGCACCAGATCATTTCCAATGCCTCCTGTACCACCAACTGCCTGGCGCCGATCGCCCAGGTACTGCACCGCGAGTTCGGCATCGAACAAGGCCTGATGACCACCATCCATGCCTACACCAACGACCAGGTGCTGACCGACGTCTACCACAGCGACCCCTACCGTGCGCGCTCGGCCACCCAGTCGATGATCCCGAGCAAGACCGGCGCCGCCGAAGCCGTGGGCCTGGTGCTGCCGGAACTGGCCGGCAAGCTGACCGGCATGGCGGTAAGGGTGCCGGTGATCAACGTGTCGCTGGTGGACCTCACCGTCAACCTCAAGCGTGACGCCAGCGCCGACGAGGTCAACCAGCTGTTCCAGGAGGCCAGCCGGCACTCCAAGGTATTGGGCTACAACGCCTTGCCATTGGTTTCGTGCGATTTCAACCACAACCCGCTGTCGGCGATCTTCGATGCCAACCATACCCGGGCCAACGGGCGCATGCTGAAGGTGCTGGCCTGGTATGACAACGAATGGGGGTTCAGCAACCGCATGCTGGATAACTGCCTGGCGTTGTGCCAGGCCCGTTGAGCATGCCACGGGATTTGCAGCGCCTGTGAGATCGAGCGCCGCCCGCGCGGCGCTTCGCGGGGCAAGCCCGCTCCCACATTTGTTTCGGGCCAATCAATCCTGATCCATTCGCGCGCGGTCCCTTGTTTGTCCCCTTCGATATCGCGTCGTGCACCAAGGGGGACGCGCGCCGATTACACAGGCATGACTGGCCCGAAACTGTTTCGGGCCAATCAATCCTGATCCATTCGCGCGCGGTCCCTTGTTTGTCCCCTTCGATATCGCGTCGTGCACCAAGGGGGACGCGCGCCGATTACACAGGCATGACTGGCCCGAAACAAATGTGGGAGCGGGCTTGCCCCGCGAAGCGCCGCGCGGGCGGCGCTCGATCTCAAAAGCACAGGATGTCCACCGCCATACACACTCCACTCACAATCTTTACCTTTTTCTAACATTTCCACACTTGACCAACGGCACGGATGATAAGCATTATCATTAACCTTTCGTCGGCCAGGTCCCCCTGTGAGTCAGTCCCGGTTCAACTCCGTTTTCCTCGTCCAGCGCCTCAGCCTGCTGCGTACCCTGCAACGCATGGTGGGCAACCCCAGCACGGCCGAGGACCTGCTGCAGGAAACCTACCTGCGGGTTTCCCGTGCGCTGAGCGAACGGCCCATCGAACATATCGAACCGTTCGTGTTCCAGACCGCGCGCAACCTGGCCCTCGACCATTTGCGCGCACGCCGGGTGCAGTCCCGCATGCTGGTCGACGACGTGCCCGACGAGGTGCTGCACAGTGTCGCTGCGCCCGCCAGCAGCAGCGAGGACGCCGCCCACGCCGAGCAGTTGCTCAAGCACCTGAGCGTCAGCCTCAATCAACTGAGCGAGCGCCAGCAGCGCATCTTCATCCTCAGCCGCCTACATGGCGCCACCTACCTGGAAATTGCCGAGCAACTGAACGTCTCGGCCAGCACGGTGCAGAAGGAGTTGAAACTGATCATGGCCATCTGCATGGGCGTCGCCGACCGCCTCAAGTGATGCGACCGTCGGCCAGCCGGGCAACGCAAAGCACTTGCCACACCCGACCTTAGCCTTGATGATTCGTGAACAACCCTTGCAAGGATTCACCGTGACCGACCGCCCTGTCCCTCGCCCGACACCTGCCGGGCCCAACGCCCGTGCCCGTGCCATGGACGAGGCACTGGACTGGCTGGTACGCCTGCAATGCGCCGATGCGCACGACGCCCAGGCCTTCGAAGCCTGGCTCAGCGCCGCACCGGAAAACGCCGAAGCCTATGTTGAAGCAGAAGCGCTGTGGAATGGCACGCCATTGCACCAGGCGGCCGCGCAGCTGCATCAGGGCCAACGTCGATCCCTGCGCGGGCGCCTGCGCAGCCACTGGAAGCCCTTGGCCACCGCCGCGGTGTTGTTGATCGGCCTGTTCACCCTCGGCAACCTGCCCATGCGCCTGCAGGCCGATCACCTGACCGTGGTGGGCGAACGGCAGCGCCTGCAACTGGACGACGGCGCCAAAGTGTTGCTCAACACCAACTCGGCGTTCGCCAGTGACCTGCGAGAAGGGCGCCAGGTCGCGCGCCTGCTGCAGGGCGAGGCCTACTTCCAGGTGCCCGAGGGCGCGCAAGGGCCGCTCGAAGTCCAGGCCGGCCCGCTACGGGCCCAGGTGCGTGACACCGACTTCGCCGTGCGTTACCTCGACGGCGAAGCCCAGGTGCGGGTGCAGCGCGGTGATGTCGACCTGCAGGCCGCCAGCGACCAGCGCATCCGCCTCAGCGCTGGCGACAGTATCAGCGTCGGCCCCCAGGGCTTTGGCCAGCGCCAGCGCGCGGACATGCAAAAGGACCTGGCCTGGATCGACGGCCGCCTGGTGTTCGAGAACTGCCCGTTGAGTCAGGTGCTGGCCGAGGTCAGGCGCTACTACCCGGGCTGGATCATCAACCGCAATGCCGGCCTGGAAGACGTCGCGGTCACGGGCAACTATCGCCTCGACCAACCGCTGGAAACCCTGCGCGCCCTGGCCCACATCACCTCTGCCCAGTTGCACGAATACCCCGCTGTGGTGATTCTCAACTGAGTTGCCACTGCAGGTGCTGCGACTGCGATAAATTATTTTTACGCGATCGCGCTACCCCGCCCGTCTCGTTATAGCCAATGCAACTGATTCTTGTTTGATAACAAGAACGGTCATCACCTATAACAGTTCGCGCGTCTGGGAGCGCTTTCGATGTCCACAGGTCCAACTCGCCCGTCCACACTTTCCCGCCGCACAGGGCAATTGTCCCTGCTGAGCCTGGCCCTGCTCGCCTGCGGCGCCTGCAGCCTGCCGGCCCTGGCCGCCGAACCTGCCCAGGCCAGCAGCCCGCGCATGGGTGACTATCGCTTCAGCATCGGCCAGCAGCCACTGGTTTCGGCCATCAACGCCTTCAGCCAGGTCACCGGCTGGCAGGTCGGCTTCAGTGCCGAACTGGCCGATGGCGTCGCCTCGCAAGGGGTGCAGGGCTCGCTGCCACCGGAGGCCGCGCTCAAGCGCCTGCTCAAGGGCACCGGCCTTGGCTATCGCAAGATCGGTAACGGCAACGTGGTGCTCGAGCGCCAGACCACGGGCAATGTCATCGCCCTGCAGCAGGTGACCGTCAGCGCCACCCGCAGCGCCCAGGACGTCAGCCAGGTGCCGAGCACCGTCAGCGTGCAGACCCGCGAGCAACTGGACCGGCAGAACGTCAACAACATCCAGGACCTGGTGCGCTACGAGCCAGGTGTTTCGGTGGCCGGTACCGGCCAGCGCAGCGGCCTGAACGGCTACAACATCCGCGGCATCGACGGCGAGCGGATCCTCACCCAGATCGACGGTGTGTCGATCCCCGACAGCTTCTTCTACGGCCCTTACGCCCAGACCCAGCGCAACTACGTCGACCCCGAGATCGTCAAGCGCGTGGAGATACTGCGCGGCCCCGCGTCGGTGCTATATGGCAGCAATGCCATCGGCGGCGCGGTCAGCTATTTCACCCTCGACCCGGACGACATCATCAAGCCCGGCGAGGACGTGGGTGCGCGCCTCAAGACCGGTTACAGCTCGGCCGACGAAAGCTGGCTGACCTCCGCCACCGTCGCCGGCCGCCAGGGCAACTTCGACGGCTTGCTGCACCTGAGCCAGCGTAATGGCCACGAGACCGAGTCCTACGGTGGCCACAGCGGTGACGGCCTGGCCCGCACCGAGGCCAACCCGCAGGACGTGCGCACCACCAACGTGCTGGCCAAACTGGGCTGGAACTACGCTGACGATGCGCGCCTGGGGTTCACCTACGAGCGCTACAAGGACGACCGCGACCAGAATATCCTCAGTGCGGTGGGTGGGCCGTTCATTCCAGGCTTTGGTGCCATGAATTCCTATCGTATGCGCCAGGGCAACGATACGGTGACCCGCGAACGCTTCGGCATCAACCATGAGTTCGGTCTCGATAGCTTGGTCGCCGACCATATCAAATGGAGCCTCAACTACCAGATTGCCAAAACCGATCAAACCACCGATGAGCTGTATGTCGCCTCGGGTCGGCAGGTACTTCGTGAACGTCAGACCACCTACAAGGATCGCCAATGGGTCTTTGATGCCCAGCTGGACAAAGCCTTCAGCATCGGTGCAACCGATCATTTGCTGACCTACGGCACCACGCTCAAGCATGAAAAGGTCACCGGCTCCCGTAGCGGTTCGGGCACTTGCCTGAACGTTGGCGGCACTTGCACCGCCATCGGGCAGGACAGCGCTCGCGACGGCCAGGTGCTGGTCAGCGACTTCCCGGACCCGACCATCAACACCTACAGCCTGTTCGTCCAGGACGAGATCCGCTGGAACAACTGGACCTTCATGCCAGGCGCACGCTATGACTACACGCACATGGAGCCCAAGTTTACCGATGCCTTCTTGCGTGGCCTGGAATCCACCGGCACGGCACCCACCTCGCAGGACGACTCGGACAAGAAGTGGCACCGCGTCTCGCCCAAGTTTGGCCTGACCTACGCGTTCAACGACAATTACACCTGGTACGGCCAGTATGCCGAAGGCTTCCGCACGCCCACGGCCAAGTCCATGTACGGCCGCTTCCAGAACCTGGAGCAAGGCTACCGCGTAGAGGGCAACCCGGGTCTCGAACCTGAAAAGAGCAAAAGCTACGAAACCGGCCTGCGTGGCAACTTCGACGCGGGTAACTTCGATGTGGCGGTGTTCTACAACAAGTACCGCGACTTCATCGATGAAGATGCCGTGCAAAGCGCCAACCTGGAGCAAACCTTCCAGGCCAACAACATCAAGCACGCCACCATCAAAGGCGCCGAGGTCAAGGGCCGCCTGAACCTGGATCACTTCGGCGCGCCGCAAGGCCTGTACACCCAGGGCTCGATTGCCTACGCCTACGGTCGCAACGATGACACCGGCCAGCCGTTGAACACCGTCAACCCGCTCAAGGGTGTGTTCGGCCTGGGTTACGAGCAGCAAAACTACGGCGGCCTGCTGAGCTGGACGCTGGTCAAGCGCAAGACCCGCGTAGACGACACCCACTTCTACGCACCCGATGGCGCCAGCGCCAAGTTCCGTACCCCAGGCTATGGCGTGCTGGACCTGACCGGTTTCTACAAGGTGACCGACGACGTCACCATCAACGCCGGCCTGTACAACCTCACCGACAAGAAGTACTGGCAGTGGGATTCGGTACGCAGCTACGACGGCCAGGGTGAGGCTGCGGTAACCCAGCCAGCCAACATGGACCGCCTGACCATGCCGGGGCGCAACTTTGGCATCAATGTGGTGTGGGATATCTGATCCCTTGGGTAGGCCTTGAGCGTTGCAGCGTCTACAAGATCGAGCGCCGCAACCCTCAAGGCCACCACCAAAAAAACCCAGTTTTTTTACTGTCCCGCCCCCGCTATTTCGTCTTGTATCTAGACGCCCCTTTTTCCAAGGACTGCCCCCATGACCGAACGCCCAGCCCTGCGCTCCCAGCGCCTCAACCAGATCACCCACGCCCCGCACACCGAGCTGGATGCCCTGGTCAAGGCGCACGCCCCCTTCGACAGCCGTGAAAACTTCGCCCGCTTCGTGGTCGCCCAGTACCTGTTCCAGTCCGAACTCAAGGCCTTGTACAACGACCCGCAACTGATCGCCATCGTCCCCGACCTGGCCGAGCGTTGCCGCGCCGAACAGGCCCGCCTGGACCTCGCCGACCTCGACACCGAAGTGCCCGGCGCAGTCCCTGGCGCGGTACAAAATCCGAGCCTGGGCGAGGCCATGGGCTGGATCTTCGTCTCCGAAGGCTCCAAACTGGGCGCTGCGTTTCTGATCAAGCGTGCCGTGGCCCTTGAGCTGTCCGACAGCTTCGGTGCCCGCCACTTGGGCGAACCGGCCGGCGGCCGTGCCGAAGGCTGGAAACAGTTCACCCGCATCCTCGATGGCCTGGCGCTGTCGGCCGAAGAAGAGGCCGCCGCCGAACGGGGCGCTGTCGCAGCCTTCGAGCGCTTCACCGAGCTGCTCAAGCACGCCTATGCGGCGGATGCCGCGCTGGTTTGACACGCTGTACCCGGCCACCCCACCGGTGGCCGAACCGTTTTTCGCAGTGAGACCATGACCCAACCTGCCCGCTCGAAACTCGCTCGCCTGCTGTATGGAATCCTGGCTTACGTAAGCCTGGGGGTTGGCCTGGTCGCGATCGTCATTCCCGGCCTGCCGACCACCGAGTTCATCCTGCTGGCCGCCTGGGCAGCCACCCGCAGTTCACCGCGCCTTTCTGCCTGGCTGGAGAATCACCGGTTGTTCGGGCCGATTCTGTTCAACTGGCGCAATGGCAAGGTGATCCAGCGCCGGGCCAAGGTCAGCGCCACCATCAGCATGCTGCTGTGCGCAGGCCTGATGCTGACCTTCCTCGATCACCACTGGCCGGTGTTTCTGGCGATCGGCGGCATGACCCTGGGCAACCTGTGGATCTGGTCGCGCCCAGAACAAGCTTGCGTAGCCGGGTCACAAGCTCAGCAACCCTGAATACAGGGCATACGCCGCCAGCGCAGCGCCCGCCAGCACCGCAGCGAAAATCAGCTTCTCCCACGTGGTGAACAGGGTCTGCCCCTGCTCGTGCTTGGCCCTGGCGAACAGAATCACACCGGGGGCATACAGCAGCGCCGACAGCAGCAGGTACTTGAGCCCACCGGCGTACAGCAACCACACCGCATACAGCAGGGCAACCATCGCCACCAGCAGGTCCTTGCGCCGCAGGCCCGCTTGCCCGGCGTAGCAGTCTCCACGCAGCGCCAGCAACACCGCATACGCCGCCGACCACAGGTAAGGCACCAGAATCATCGACGAAGCCAGGTAGATGAGGCTGGTGTAGGTCCCGGCCGAAACCAGGGTGATCAGCAAGAAGCCCTGGATCATGCAGTTGGTCAGCCACAGGGCATTGGCCGGCACATGGTTGGCGTTTTCCTTGGCCAGAAAGCGCGGCATGGTCTTGTCACGCGCGGTGGCGTACAGGATCTCGGCGCACAGCAATGCCCATGAAAGCAAGGCGCCGAGCAGTGAAACGGCCAGGCCGATACTGATCAACAATGCGCCCCACGGGCCAACGATGTGTTCGAGCACCGATGCCAATGACGGGTTCTGCAGCCCGGCCAGCTCCGGTTGGGTCATCACCCCCAGCGACAGCACGTTAACCAGCACCAGCAGCGCCAGCACGCCCAGAAAGCCGATCACCGTGGCCTTGCCCACATCCGACCGGCGCTGTGCACGCCCGGAATACACGCTGGCGCCTTCGATGCCGATGAACACGAACACGGTGACCAGCATCATGTTGCGCACCTGGTCCAGCACATTGCCGAACTGCGGGTTGCTCAAGCCCCAGATATCACGGGTGAAGATGTCGGCGCGAAAGGCAAACGCCGCGATGACGATGAAAATCAGCAACGGCACCACCTTGGCCACGGTGGTCACCTGGTTGATGAACGCCGCTTCCTTGATGCCGCGCAACACCAGAAAGTGCACAGCCCACAGCAGCAGCGAGGCGCAGCCGATGGCGATAGGCGTGTTGCCCTCGCCAAACACCGGAAAATAGAACCCCAGCGTACTGAACAGCAGCACGAAATAGCCGACGTTGCCGAGCCAGGCGCTGATCCAGTAGCCCCAGGCCGAAGAGAAGCCCATGTAGTCGCCAAAGCCCGCCTTGGCGTAGGCATACACGCCCGAGTCCAGTTCAGGCTTGCGGTTGGCCAGGGTCTGGAACACGAACGCCAGGGCCAGCATGCCAACCGCCGTGATGCCCCAACCGATCAGTACCGCGCCGACATCGGCACGCGCCGCCATGTTCTGCGGCAGCGAGAAGATCCCGCCACCGATCATCGAACCCACCACCAGTGCGATCAGCGCGCCCAGGCGCAGCTTCTGTCCCGGTTCGCTCATGTGCCTCCCTTTTTTTCACCCGCTGTCATTCGTTTGAAACAGCCATGCCGGCCATATTAAGCGCGGTGGCTTATATGGGTTAACGCCATAAAAGCTATAGCACTCATAACTGCTTTGTCTATGCCAACCCTCTGTAAAAATTAGCAGCTGCCCAGCAACTAGGGAAGGCGCTGTTAAAACTCGAAATTCTTGTGAAAAATTTGCGAAAGCCTCAAAAACGGCTAGCTTCAAGCAGCGCAGGCCGAACAGAGCGTTTGCTCTAGTAGTACATGGAGGTGCCAGCCCACAAGGCCTGCGGCAAAGCTGTCGGCACTCTCCAGGAGCCATGTGAAGGATTTTTCCTACTTCACATGACCATGAACTGACCCACGTCAGCGAATGGCCCCGGCGTCGGATTTATTCTGTCGTCAACTTTCTCCTGGCAGGAGTTGTTAAATGTCTGATTCATCCGGAAAATTAAAACTCGGTGCGCTAGTTGCACTTGTAGTGGGTTCAATGATCGGTGGCGGGATCTTCTCGCTGCCCCAAAACATGGCGGCCAGCGCGGGGGTTGGCGCGGTGCTTATCGGTTGGGCCATCACCGCGGTCGGCATGCTGACCCTGGCGTTCGTGTTCCAGACCCTGGCCAACCGCAAACCTGACCTGGACGGCGGGGTTTACGCCTACGCCAAGGCCGGTTTTGGTGACTACATGGGCTTCTCTTCAGCCTGGGGTTACTGGATCAGTGCCTGGTTGGGCAACGTCGGTTACTTCGTGCTGCTGTTCAGCACCCTCGGTTACTTCTTCCCGATCTTCGGTGAGGGCAACACGCCCGCCGCGATCATCGGCGCTTCGATCCTGCTCTGGGCCGTGCACTTCCTGGTCCTGCGCGGCATCAAGGAAGCGGCGTTCATCAACCTGGTCACCACCGTGGCCAAGATCGTGCCGCTGGTGCTGTTCACCCTGATCTGCCTGTTCGCCTTCAAACTCGACGTGTTCACCGCCGACATCTGGGGCCTGGGCACACCGGAGCTGGGCAGCGTGATGAACCAGGTGCGCAACATGATGCTGGTCACCGTCTGGGTGTTCATCGGCATCGAGGGCGCGAGCATCTTCTCGTCACGGGCGGAAAAACGCGCTGACGTGGGCAAGGCCACCGTCATCGGCTTCGTCACCGTGCTGCTGTTCCTGGTGCTGGTCAACGTGCTGTCGCTGGGCATCATGACCCAACCGGAACTGGCCAAACTGCAGAACCCGTCGATGGCCGCCGTGCTTGAACATGTGGTCGGCCACTGGGGTGCGGTGCTGATCAGCGTCGGCTTGATCATCTCGCTGCTCGGGGCCCTGCTGTCGTGGGTGCTGCTGTGCGCCGAAATCATGTTCGCCGCCGCCAAAGACCACACCATGCCGGAGTTCCTGCGCCGCGAAAACGCCAATCAGGTGCCAGCCAACGCCCTGTGGCTGACCAACGCCATGGTGCAGATCTTCCTGGTCATCACGCTGTTCTCCAGCAGTACCTACCTGTCGCTGATCTACCTCGCCACCTCGATGATCCTGGTGCCTTACCTATGGTCGGCGGCGTATGCATTCCTGTTGGCACTGCGCAATGAAACCTACGAGCAAGCCTTGGCCGAACGCAAGAAGGACCTGTTCATCGGCGCCATCGCTCTGCTGTACGCCATCTGGCTGCTGTACGCCGGCGGCGTGAAATACCTGCTGCTCTCGGCCCTGCTGTATGCCCCGGGGGCCATCCTGTTCGCCAAGGCCAAGCGCGAGGTTGGCCAACCTGTCTTCACCAACGTGGAAAAACTGATCTTCGCGGCCGTGGTCGTCGGCGCCCTGGTGGCTGCCTATGGCCTGTACGACGGCTTCCTGACCCTTTGACCCACGTCTTCGCACACATGGAGGAATGAACAATGTCCGCTGAAAAACAGAAGTACGGTGTCCACTCCGAAGCCGGCAAACTGCGCAAAGTGATGGTCTGCTCCCCAGGCCTGGCACACAAGCGCCTGACCCCGAGCAACTGCGATGAACTGCTCTTCGACGATGTAATCTGGGTCGACCAGGCCAAGCGCGACCATTTCGACTTCGTCACCAAGATGCGCGAGCGCGGCGTCGATGTACTGGAAATGCACAACCTGCTGACCGACATCGTGCAAGACAAAGAGGCCCTGAAGTGGATCCTCGACCGCAAAATCACCCCTGACACTGTCGGCGTAGGCCTGACCAACGAAGTGCGCAGCTGGCTCGAAGGCCTTGAGCCACGCCATCTGGCCGAGTTCCTGATCGGCGGCGTGGCAGGCCAGGACCTGCCGCAGAGCGAAGGCGCCGATGTGGTCAAGATGTACAACGACTACCTGGGCCACTCCAGCTTCATCCTGCCACCGCTGCCCAACACCCAGTTCACCCGTGACACCACCTGCTGGATCTACGGCGGCGTTACGCTCAACCCGATGTACTGGCCGGCGCGACGCCAGGAAACGCTGCTGACCACCGCCATCTACAAGTTCCACAAGGAGTTCACCGGTGCCGACTTCCAGGTCTGGTACGGCGACCCGGACAAACAGCACGGCAACGCCACCCTCGAAGGCGGTGACGTGATGCCGATCGGCAAGGGCATCGTGCTGATCGGTATGGGCGAGCGCACCTCGCGCCAGGCCATCGGCCAATTGGCGCAGAACCTGTTCGCCAAAGGCGCGGTGGAAAAAGTCATCGTCGCCGGCCTGCCGAAATCGCGCGCCGCGATGCACCTGGACACCGTGTTCAGCTTCTGCGACCGCGACCTGGTCACGGTCTTCCCGGAAGTGGTGAAAGAGATCGTGCCGTTCATCATCCGCCCCGACGAAAGCAAGCCTTATGGCATGGACGTGCGCCGCGAGAACAAGTCGTTCCTCGACGTGGTCGGCGAACAACTGGGCGTCAAGCTGCGCGTGGTCGAAACCGGTGGCAACAGCTTCGCCGCCGAACGCGAGCAGTGGGATGACGGCAACAACGTGGTGGCGGTAGAGCCCGGCGTGGTCATCGGCTACGACCGCAACACCTATACCAACACCCTGCTGCGCAAGGCCGGTATCGAGGTCATCACCATCAGCGCCGGCGAACTTGGCCGGGGCCGTGGCGGCGGCCATTGCATGACCTGCCCGATCGTGCGCGACCCGCTCGACTACTAACGACCATCACTCCCGGCCGCCTCCACAAGACTGCGGCCGGGCACCTCACCGAATTCAAGGAGAAACCGTCATGGCGTTCAATATTCACAACCGCAACCTGCTCAGCCTCGAACATCACACCACGCGCGAGCTGCGCTACCTGCTGGACCTGTCCCGCGACCTCAAGCGCGCCAAGTACACCGGTACCGAACAGCAGCACCTGAAGGGCAACAACATTGCCCTGATCTTCGAGAAGACCTCGACCCGCACCCGCTGCGCCTTCGAAGTCGCGGCCTATGACCAGGGCGCCAACGTCACCTACATCGACCCCAACTCCTCGCAGATCGGCCACAAGGAAAGCATGAAGGACACCGCCCGCGTGCTCGGGCGCATGTACGATGCCATCGAGTACCGTGGCTTCAAGCAGGAAATCGTCGAAGAACTGGCGAAGTTCGCCGGCGTGCCGGTGTTCAACGGGTTGACCGACGAATACCACCCGACCCAGATGATCGCCGACGTGCTGACCATGCGCGAGCACAGCGACAAGCCACTTCACGACATCAGCTACGCCTACCTGGGCGATGCCCGCAACAACATGGGCAACTCGCTGCTGCTGATCGGTGCCAAGCTTGGCATGGACGTGCGCATTGCCGCGCCAAAGGCGCTGTGGCCGCATGACGATCTGGTCGAACGCTGCAAAAAGTACGCTGAAGAAAGCGGCGCCCGCATCACCCTGACCGAAGACCCGAAAGCTGCGGTCAAGGGCGTAGACTTCGTGCACACCGACGTGTGGGTATCGATGGGCGAGCCCATCGAAGCCTGGGGCGAACGCATCAAGCAGCTCAAGCCTTACCAGGTGAATGCCGAGCTGATGAAGTCTACCGGCAACCCGCGCACCAAGTTCATGCACTGCCTGCCGGCCTTCCACAACTCCGACACCAAGGTCGGCAAGCAGATTGCCGAACAGTACCCGGACCTGGCCAACGGTATCGAAGTGACCGATGACGTGTTCGAGTCACCGGCCTGCATCGCCTTCGAGCAAGCGGAAAACCGTATGCACACGATCAAGGCGATCCTGGTGTCGACCCTGGCTGACCTCTAAAGGCCACACCGGCCCCGATGGCGCGCGGGCTTGCCCGTGCCCCATCGGGGCTGCGTCGACCGTCAAAATTCCCGATAAAGGACATTCCCCATGCGTATCGTTGTTGCATTGGGCGGCAACGCCCTGCTGCGTCGCGGCGAGCCCATGACCGCTGACAACCAGCGCGCCAATATCCGCACCGCTACCGAGCAGATCGCCAAGATCCACCCCGGCAACGAGCTGGTCATCGCCCACGGCAACGGCCCGCAGGTAGGCCTGCTGTCGCTGCAGGCGCTGTCTTACAAGCCCGACGAAGCCTACCCGCTGGACGTGCTCGGTGCCGAGACAGAAGGCATGATCGGCTACATGATCGAACAGGAGCTGGGCAACCTGCTGGCGTTCGAAGTACCGTTCGCCACGCTGCTCACCCAGGTTGAAGTGGACGCCAACGACCCCGCTTTCAAAGACCCGACCAAGTTCATCGGCCCGGTCTACAGCAAGGAAGAAGCCGAGCGCCTGGCCAAGGAAAAAGGCTGGGTGGTCAAGCCCGACGGCGACAAGTACCGCCGCGTGGTGGCCAGCCCCAAACCCAAGCGCATCTTCGAGATCCGCCCGATCAAGTGGCTGCTGGAAAAGAGCAGCATCGTGATTTGCGCCGGCGGCGGTGGCATCCCCACCATGTACGATGAAAACCGCAAGCTCAAAGGCATCGAAGCGGTCATCGACAAGGACCTGTGCTCTGCCCTGCTGGCCGAGCAATTGGAAGCCGACCTTCTGATCATCGCCACCGACGTCGATGCGGCCTACATTGACTGGGGCAAGCCCACGCAAAAAGCCATTGCCCAGGCCCACCCCGACGAACTCGAACGCCTGGGCTTCGCCGCCGGCTCCATGGGGCCAAAGGTGCAAGCGGCCAGTGACTTTGCCCGTAACACCGGCAAAGTGGCGGTGATCAGCTCGCTGGAAAACATCGAGGACATCGTCAAAGGCACCGCGGGCACCCGGGTTTCCACCGCCACGCCTGGGATCAGCTACCGTTGAATGCAGTGGGCGGGCGCCTGGCGTCCGCCATTTTCGACCTTCCAAAGGAGCTTGCCATGGCCCAGTACCACCCTGGTCATGTACACATCGAGCGCAGCGCGCTGAACACCAATGACCACAGCTATGACCTGAACATCGAATACGAGGCAGCGTCGGATCCCAAGGAAGGCAGAGGCATTCAGTTCCACATGCATGGCAGCATCGAAGGCAAGACGGTGGACGAAAAGTTCTTCCTGGCCAAGGACCAAGTGCTGCCCAGTTTCCTCATGCTGTTGACCCGCAAGGCCCAGTCCTACCTGGCCCCGCCGAAGAAATTCGAGAACCTGGGGTCACCGCACAAGATCTATGACTTCATGTTCAGCGATATTCGCGAAAAACTCGAAGTGAAGTCGGGCGACCCGATCAAGCCTGAACATCTGGAGTAACAATGAACTGGGGCTGCTGTGCAGCCCCGGCAGTGTTGGGCCAAGCCCACCTATCAAGGCATACTACGGCCCTCCCCGGCCATGACCAACCGCCTCCCCATGCGCATCCACGTCAGCTTCATCGACCGCGTCGGCATCACCCAGGAAGTCCTCGCCCTGCTCGGTGCCCGCCACCTCAACCTGGACGCCGTGGAGATGGTCCCGCCGAACGTCTACATCGACGCCCCAACCCTCAGCCCCGCCGTGCTCGAAGAGCTGCACGACGCTTTGTTCGACGTGCAAGGCGTGCAGTCGGTGGATGTGGTCGACATCCTCCCGGGCCAACGCCGCCACCTGCAGCTCGATGCTCTGCTCGCGGCGATGAGCGACCCGGTACTGGCCGTGGACAGCGCAGGCCTGGTGTTGCTGGCCAACCCGGCGCTGATTGCCCTGTGCGGGCGCGAATCGGCCGGGCGCTCGGTGGGCGAACTGTTCGGCGACAACGGCCTGCTGCAGGCCCTGCAGGACAACAATTTCCACCTGCCGATGCGCGAAATGCAGCTCAACGGCCAGAGCCTGTTGCTCGACGCCACGCCCATCACCAACGCCGGCGGCCTGCTGACCCTGTACCCACCGACGCGCATGGGGGAACGCCTTTCGGCGTTGCACCATGACCATGCTGAAGGGTTCGACGCGCTGCTCGGCGAATCACCGGCCATCCGTACCCTCAAGGCCCGCGCATTGCGTGTGGCCGCCCTGGATGCGCCCTTGCTGGTACACGGCGAGACCGGCACCGGCAAAGAGCTGGTGGCCCGTGCCTGCCATGCCATCAGCAGCCGCCACACTGCGCCGTTCCTGGCCCTGAACTGCGCCGCGCTGCCCGAGAGCCTGGCCGAAAGCGAGCTGTTCGGCTATGCCCCAGGCGCCTTTACCGGCGCGCAACGGGGTGGTAAACCCGGGTTGATGGAGCTGGCCAACCAGGGCACGGTGTTTCTCGACGAAATCGGCGAAATGTCGCCGTACCTGCAGGCCAAATTGCTGCGTTTTCTCAGCGACGGCAGCTTCCGCCGCGTGGGTGGTGACCGTGAGGTGAAGGTGGATGTGCGCATCATCAGCGCTACCCACCGCGACCTGGAGCACATGGTGGCCGAAGGCACCTTCCGTGAAGATTTGTTCTACCGCCTCAACGTGCTCAACCTGCAAGTGCCGCCCTTGCGTGACCGTGGCCAGGACATCCTGATGCTGGCGCATTTCTTCATGCAGCAGGCCTGCACACAGATTCAGCGCCCAGCTTGCCGCCTGACCCCGGCCACCCATTCGGCGCTGCTGGCCAACCCTTGGCCAGGCAACGTGCGGCAATTGCAGAACGTGATTTTCCGCGCGGCGGCCATTTGCGAGAGCAACCTGGTGGACATTGGCGACCTGGACATCGCCGGCACCTCGGTGGCCCGTGGCCAGGATGGCGAAGTGGCGAGCCTGGAGCAGGCCGTGGCGGACTTCGAACGGGAGCTGTTGCAGCGTTTGTATGCCAGCTATCCGTCGACACGGCAGTTGGCCGGCAGGCTGCAAACTTCACACACCGCCATTGCACAGCGGCTGCGCAAGTACGGCATATCGGGAAAATCATAAGATTTGTTGAAAAATTAGCACGCGCCTCGGAATTATCCTACGCACAGTGCCAATACTTACCTCAGGGTGGCTGCGTAGAATAGGGGTGTTCGCCCGTGGATATAAAAGAGCACCCTGATGTTTGAACTCGACTTTTACGGCACCTTGGTAGCGGCTTCTTTAGTATTGTTATTAGGCCGTGGCCTGGTCGCACGCGTGGGTTTCTTACGCGCCTACAATATACCCGAGCCCGTCGCCGGCGGCCTGGTCGTTGCCTTTTGCCTGTTAGGGCTACGGCACTTTGATATTCACGTGCAGTTCGATACCTCCCTGCAAACCCCCTTGATGCTGGCGTTTTTCGCCACCATTGGTTTAAGCGCAGACTTTGCCAGCCTGAAAAAGGGTGGGCGTGTCGTCGCCATCTTCCTGCTCGTGGTGACCGGCCTTCTGCTGGTACAAAATGCCATGGGCATCGGGCTTGCCACGGCATTGGGCCTCGACCCGCTGATGGGCCTGCTGGCCGGCTCGGTCACCCTGTCCGGTGGCCATGGCACAGGCGCCGCCTGGGGCGCGACGTTCAGTGAGCAGTATGGCCTGGCCTCGGCCTCCGAGCTGGCGCTGGCTGCTGCAACCTTTGGCCTGGTGCTGGGCGGCCTGATCGGTGGCCCGGTCGCCCGCCTGCTGGTCAAGCGTGTTCATGCCAGCGGCATCGAGCAGGCGCAGCCACAACAACCCAGGGGCTTTGAACAACCCAACGAAGAGCGCCTGATCACCTCTTTCAGTTTTATCGAAACCCTCGCGCTGATTGCCGTCAGCTTACTCGCAGGCTCGTTGCTCAATGGCCTGTTAAAGGGAACTGCATTTGAACTGCCCACGTTTGTCTGCGTCTTGTTTGTCGGTGTCGTGTTGCGCAACGGGCTTTCAGTTTTGGGGGCGTATCGCGTGTTCGAACGTGAAGTTTCAGTATTGGGCAATGTCAGCCTTTCACTGTTCCTGGCCATTGCGCTGATGTCGCTTAAATTATGGGACCTGGCCGCGCTGGCGTTTCCGTTCTTTATGCTGCTGGCCATGCAAGCACTGGTCATGGCCTTGTTTGCAATCTTCATTACGTTCAGGGTCATGGGCAGTAATTATGACGCGGCAGTATTGGCGGCGGGGCACTGTGGTTTCGGCCTGGGCGCCACACCGACGGCCATTGCCAACATGCAAGCGGTCACGCAGCGGTACGGGCCCTCGCATATAGCCTTTCTCGTGGTACCGATGGTGGGTGCGTTCTTCATCGATATCATCAACGTGATCGTGATCAAGGTGTATTTGGCATTGCCCTTCTTCACCGCGCTTTAAAAACCCGTCAGCGGCATGCGTGCGGCCGAACTGGCACGCACGCTCGGTAACCGGAATAGGCGCGTCAGCCTTGCCGATTCAAGCCTGACGAACCATGGCTTCTTTGTGCCGCAACGGCGGACGCAACAGTGTGCTCAACCCCAGCAGCACGAAGGCGCCGATCATCATCACCGCCCAAGCCCAGTGCAATGAGCTGAGCTGGTCACGCACGATACCGGCGAGCAGTGGCATGCTGGCGGCGATCAGGTACCCACCACCTTGCACGAACGCCAACAGCGCGCCAGCCTTGGCCGGTGAATCCGCGTGGTCCATGGCAACGATCAACGAGAGTGGGAAAAGCGCCCCAATGCCCAGGCCCAGACACACTGTGGCCAAGGCCGCCAACGCTACCGGCGCGACCATCAGGCAGGCCAACCCTGCTATCAATAGCAAAATGACCCACACCAAGAGGTATCTGCGATCCGCAAAGCGCTGGATCAAGGATGACACGAGCAAGCCGGCGAGCACTTCGGTGACGGTCAATGCCCCCAGCAGGTAACCCGCCTCGGCTGCTGTCCACCCCAACTCGATGTAGAACGGCGGCAACCAGGCCAGCACCAAGGTGTAGGCACCTGTGCCAATGCCGAAGAACAGCAACAGCAACCAGGCCCGCGCGCTACGGTAGGGCAATGTGGCCGACACCTGTCTGCCAGGGGTCCCACGCGCTAGCAGCAGCCAGACGATCAGGGCGACCAATGCCGGGACGGCAGCGTAGCCCAACGACAGTTGCCAGCCGAACAGGCCGGCGCCAGGTGCTGCCGTGGCGGCGGCCAACGCGGCGCCCGCCATGATACCGGTGGTGAACAAGCCCATCAGCATGCCAGCACTTTGCGGATGGCTGCCCTTGAGGAACGCCGGCATCAGCGCCTGAATGATCGCAATGCCGATACCACCCAGTGCCGCTGTGGCGATGAGCGCTTCGGCAGTGCTGACGTAGGCGCGTGCAGCGCAGCTCAGCGCAATCAGCACAATGCCTGCAGCCACGCCCTTGGTCTCACCGACCAGACGCAGCAGCCAGGGGCCGGACAACGCGAACACGCCCATCATCATCACCGGCAAGGTCGTCAGCAGGCCGGCTTGGGTGTTGCTCAGCCCCAGGTCGTGCTGTAGCAATTGCAGCAGCGGGCCGATGGCAGCCATGACCGGGCGCAGGTTCAAGCCGATCAGTATCGCCAGCAACCCGACGCAGGCTTTGTTGGGGGTATCAGTCATGATGGAGGGGCTCCTGCAGGAACGCACCGGTTGCCTGGTTGAATGCCTGTGCGAGCGGTATGTTGAATACATGCCCCTCGCCCGCGAGGGTGGCCAGGCGAGCGTGACCGATATTGTTGCAGATGGCTTCGGCTTCGGCGCTCGGGCTGATCGGGTCAAATTCTGCGGCGAGTACCAGTGTGGCGGCCTGAATGCGTTGCAAATCGCCAGTCAGGTCGTACTGCTTCATGCCCTCGCACCAGCGGATCTGGTTGTGCGCCCGTAACTGCGCGGCCTGGGCGTGCCACGCCTGGTAAAGCCGCTGACCACGGGGCGAGGCGGCGAAGTCCGCACCGACCAATGCGGGCCAGCTCGACTTGAAGTGTTTAAGGCAACCATCCTGCTTGCCCAAGGCGGCCGCCCACTCGCTGAGCAGTCCCTTGCGATGTGCAGTGTTCATGCTGGCGAACGTGCCGGCAACGATCAGTTTCTCTACTGCGTGCGGGGCATGACAGGCCATCTCAAGGGCCACCATGCCCCCCAGGGACAAGCCGATCAGCTGGACGCTGTCGAGCCCGAGGTGGTCCAGCAGCGCCAGTATTTCCAAAGCTTGGGCATGGGCGGTGATGCCTTCGGGGGCATCACTGGATGCACCGTGCCCTAGCAGGTCGGGTACGATGACACGGTGCCCGAGGCCAAGCAGCGCGCTGAGCTGCGGCATCCACGCCCTGCCGCTGTTGGCAAAGCCATGCAGCAGGAGCACAGGGCTGCCGGAGCCGGTGTCATGATAATAGTGACGGTGCTGTCCATGTATGAAAAAAGCCATGCTGCCTCCTGATCCTTGAGCTTCATCGCGCCAAGATAACTTAACGTTAAGATTGTTAAAAGGCGCGGGGGTTCAGAAGGTGCGTTGGTTAAACATTTCCAGGTTCAACGATGAGTGCAGCAATGAACGATCATGTCGATTTCGTCGTCGCGCAGTGGGCGCAGGCGATGCCTTCCGTGGATGTTTCCTCCATGGAAATCTTTGGCCGAATGGCGCGTATCAGCAAGCACCTGGAGCGCATGCGTGCAGAAGCCCTGGCGCAGTATGGCTTCAAAGAGGGCGAATTCGACGTCCTGGCAACCTTGCGCCGTGCAGGGGCACCCTACCGCCTGACGCCAACCGAGCTGTATCGCTCGTTGCTGATAACGTCCGGCGCGATGACCAACCGCTTGACGAGACTGGAAAGCGCCGGGATGGTCGAGCGCATTGCCGACAATCAAGACAAGCGCAGCTCCCAAGTGGCCCTCACAGCACAGGGCAAGGCATTGATTGATAAGGCAGTCCTTACCCATACTGAGATCCAGGAGCTGGTACTGGCCCCCCTGAGCGCCGAGCAGCGTGAACTATTCGCGCAGTTGTTGAAGCAAATGCTCGCTCATCTGCCAGGTGAGGGTGCGCCCAGGCAATGAACTGGAAAATTCAGGAGGAATTTTCATGCTTCACAGCAATTACCTGAAGCAATTGGATCTGCAGGACATCGTGGTGTTCATCAACCTGCTCGAACTGCGCAGCGCCAAGCGGACTGCCGAATTGATGAATATCAGCCAGCCCACCGTCAGTTATTGCCTGAAGCGCCTGCGCGGGTGCTTCGACGACACCCTGTTCTCGTCTTCGCAAGGGGTGCTGAAACCCACCACCAAAGCGGAAAAGATTGCGCCGTACCTTCGCGTGGTGGTCGAGTCCGTAAACCGCTGCGCCGAGGACGACAGCAGCGCCTCGCCACAAGCACAGCGCAAGATCTGGCGCATCTGCGCGCCCGAGTATTTCGAACTTTCCTTCTTGCCGCAGGCGCTGGCGGTACTGTCACGTACACACGGCAATACCTCGCTGCACCTCGATCGCTTAAGCCGTGACCTGCCGGTGGACCGGCTGATTTCAGGCGACATCGACATTGCCATCGGCTTCGGCCCGGGCTATCACCAGATGCACCCCGAGCTGCAATGGCAACCGGTGCTCAGTGATGATTTCGTGTGCGTGACCAGCCAAGGCATGCTGGCCAGTGAAGAGGCCATGAGCCTGGACGAGTTCTGTGCTTCGCCCCATGTGTTCCCGACACCGTGGATATCGGAAAAGAACATGGTCGACAGCTGGCTGGACAAGGTTGGCCGATCACGCAACGTGCTGGTGCGCGCCAATGGTTATCAGGCCTGCGTGAATATTGTGGCCGCCGTGCCAGCCACGGTGGCACTGCCCGCACGCCTGTTGCCGCACCTGCGCATCGCACCTGGGCTGAAGGTCTGCACACCGCCGCTGGGCTTCCCCAGTTTCACCCTCGACATGATCTGGTCGCGCGATCGCAGCGACAGCAAGGATATTTCCAGCCTGCGCGCACTGGTCGAAGCGGTGGCGCAAACGCTGTTGACGGAACGATGACCCCGCTTTATTAAATTTTCCCAGGGCGTTTAAATTTCTTAAAACCAGCAGCTTGTTCTTTTCACTTACTGTGAGGTTATCGGGTAGCGATGTTCTACCTGACCCACAGTTCAAGGAGGAATAAGTCATGCTGGCGCACGTACAATCCACGGTGTTTCCGTTCTATCGACAACCGACACCGTGCTACGGTTTCGAATGTATCTATGCCGTCGACCGCGCCCTGCGGGTAGGCGATTCGATCAACAGTGCGACACTCTATGAAGACCTCGCCCACAGTGGCGCCATTATCTACCGCGACTTTGCCGATACACTGCCGGACTTCAACGAGTTCGTCAGCGCGCATTCCGCTCGCGTGACATTCGACCCTGCCCGCAAAGCCGCTACGTCCAACACGGCAGAAATCGAGGCCGGTGTGAATGAAATGGGGCTGCACCGTGAGAACGGTAACTTGCCATTCAACCCCGACCTGCAGTGGTTCTACTGCCTGGAGCCTGCAGCAGTGGGCTCTGAAACGACCTTGTGCGACGGCCAACGCGTACTGTTCGACTTGTCTGCGAAAACCCGAAAGTGTTTTGAGAACCGCGAGATTCGTTACAGCCGGCGCATCCCCTGGAACAATGTAAAACGTTTTCTGAGCATTGAACTGCAACTGCCCATCGATGACATCACCGACGAGCACTTGCACCAAGTCAATCAACAGGTCAGTGGCCAAACCTATCGCCGCATCGATCAGAACCTGATTGCGTCCGAACTGATTATCTCGGCGGTTGAAACCAGTTGCTTCAGCGGCAAGCAAGCGTTTTGCAATTCAATGCTCGGCCCCAGCGTCAACTATGAACCGCCGCTTATCACCTGGGCCGATGGCGAGGATATCGCCCTGGATATATGGGACGAGATCAAAGAAGTGACCGCCCGCAATACGTATAGCCACTTCTGGCAGAAGGGCGACCTGGTGGTAATCGACAACACGCGCGTGATGCACGGGCGCCGGCGCCTGGATGACCCCTCTCGGCGCATATTCGGCGCGCAAAGCTATCGCATTGGAGGTATCGGCCAATGATCAGCCAAAAAATGCAGGACTACCTGGCCGCCACCCCAGACCGCGTAGTGATCAAGGAAATGAACGGTCGCGCCTACACCTTGCACGAGTTACGCCGTGACGTGATGCGACTGGCCAGTGCACTGGAGGGGCGGGTTGGCCGCTGCGAACGCAAAGTGTTTGGCATCGCCATGCGCTCTTGCTACGAGTGGGTGTACACCTTGTTGGCGATCCAAAAAGTAGGCGGTGTGTTGCTGCCGGTGCCCATCGAATTTTCCGACGACCAGATCGGCAGCCTACTGGGCAAAGCGGCGGCAGTGTTCGTCAGCGATGAGCAAACCGCCGGCCGCCTGCACGCTATTCTGCCGGACAAGGCGTGCTTCATCCCCGCGCAACTCATGCACGACACCATCGGTGACGAGTGGCGCCAGGAGGACGAGCTCATCCCGGACGGGATTGTTTCGATCATCCACACGTCGGGCACCACCTCCAAACCCAAAGGGGTGATGATCCGCGACGAGGCAGTCGGGCTGCTGGTCGATAACGTGATGAAGCGTCTGCCACAACAGCCGCTGCACTACTTCTCGATCGTCCCCATGAGTTTGCTGATCGAGCAGGTGCTGGGGGTGTTCATCCCGATTCTTTCGGGCGGCACATTGACCCTCATGCCCGAAGGCATGACCGAATACGGCGCAGCCAGCGGCAACGCACGGCAGTACCTGCAGCTGATTGCGCCCAACCAGCCGAACTTCCTGTACCTGCCGCCCAAGCTACTGGAAGAGGCCAACCTGCTGCTCGAGCACTGCTCGGTCGAGGAACTGTTCGGGCCACAACGCCCGCACATCATCACTGGCGGCGCGAAAATTCCGGTGACGGTCCTGGAAGCCCTGGAGGCGCACGGCGTACAGGTGTTCGAAGCCTATGGCCTGAGCGAGAACTCTTCGATCATTTCGCTCAACTCACCGGCGCAACGGCGTATCGGGTCGGCAGGCACCTTGCTCGATGGTATCGAACCCAAGCTGGTCGACGGTGAACTGCTGGTCCGCACGCCGACCCTCTGTGCCGGTTACTACAACGCCGACGATACAGCCTGCGACCTGTCCGACGGTTATCTGCATACCGGCGATATCGCCGAATTTCGCGACGGCTATCTGTACATCACCGGCCGCAAGAAGCACGTGATCATCCTGTCTACCGCACGCAACATCTCGCCCGAGTGGGTCGAGAACGTCTACAAGGAGAGCGCCCTGGTAGACGACATGATCGTCATGGGTGAAGGCAAGGACGAGCCCTGCGCCATCGTCTTGAGCAGCGCCTGCGCAGACTCGGTCCGCCAGGAAATGGCGCGCCTGGAGCACCGGCTCGCCGACTTTGCCAGGGTCAGGCAGATTCGCGTCATCGCTGACATCGCCACCTTCCGTGATCAGTTCTACACGGTCACGGGGCGGCCACGCAGGGCCGAGATCGAAGCCCGGTTCATCGATCAGATGTACGCCTGAGGAAGCCATCATGTACATCGTGCGTAATTTCTACAAAGGCCGACCTGGCTACCGATGCCTGCAGGAAGCGGTACGTGCCCACTACCTCAAGCACTATGGCGCGACACCAGAGCCACAGCCCGATCTGTTCGTCTGCCTGACCGGCGCCAACGGTGGGGCCCCAGGTTATGCCTGTGCGGGGATCAGCTACGGCGATTCCGGCAAGCTGTTCAGCGAGTACTACCTGGACCAGAGCCTGGATGAGCGCTACCACATCGATCGGGCACGCATTGCCGAAGTTGGCGCGTTCGCCTCGTTTCATAGCGGTAGCGGGGCCGGGAAGTACCTGCTCAACAACGTGATCAAGACACTGGCCCTGCGAAATTTCGGCTTGGTGGTGCTGACCGCCACCGAGCAGGTGCGGCAGTTGCTGATCCCCCTCGTAGACACCCTCGAGGACCTGGGCGGTGCCGACCGCAACAGGCTCAGGGACCCTGGCGTCAATTGGGGCAACTACTACGACCACGGACCACGGGTGGTGGCTTCGCGCCTGTCTGCGCCGAGTACCTGGGGCAATGCCCCCGCCCTGGCGCTGAGCCAGCCGCATTTCACCTGCCAGGCATCCGCCTGACCACATCTGGCTCCGGGCATGGCCGTGCCCGGAGCACTGGAGGTAACCATGAACACAAGCAAGCGTTACGAGAATTTCATCGTGTTCCTTGCTCCCCTGATCAATAGCGTCGGGGGGATCGCCATCGACCTGTATGCGCCCAGCATGCCGTCAATCGGCCATGAGCTGGGCGCCAGCCCGTCGCTCATGCAGAACACCATCACCATCACCTTGCTGTTCTACGCCATTGGCCAGCTGTTTTTCGGCATCATGACCGATGCGCGCGGGCGCCGGCCGGCGGTAATCCTGGGCCTGGCGCTGTTCCTCAGCGGCAGCCTGCTGGCCACCTTCTCGACCTCCATCGAAATGCTCTTGGTGGCGCGCGCACTGCAAGGTTTTGCGATTGGTGCATGCCAAGTGGTTGCCCGTGCCTTGCTGGTCGATATCGTCAAGGGCCCGCGCTTCTATGTGGCCATTATCTATCTGAGCCTGGCGTTCGGCCTCGGGCCCGTCATCGCACCGTATGTGGGCGGCATGATCGAGGTCTACCTGGGTTGGCGCTACAATTTCGTCCTGTATGCGGTCTATGCCGTGATCGTGATGGCGTTCGTTTTGGCCGGGCTCAAGGAATCGCTGCCCGCCACTGCCCGTCGCAGTGCCATGCAAACCCTGGTTGGCTACCGGTGCATCCTGGCTGACGGGCGCTTTCGCTCGTCGGTAATTGTACTGGGCGCGAGTTTCTCGGCGTTTTTGCTGTGGAACGTGATCGGCCCGCATATCGTCCAGGAGCGGCTGGGCCACGACGCACAATACTTCGGCACTACGGCACTGGCGGTGGGCAGTTGCTATCTGGTTGGGACGCTGGTCAATCGCGCGTTGATCCGCAGGGTCCAGGCGGCCACGTTGATGTGGACGGGCATGCTGCTGTTCCTGCTCGGCGTGTTGAGCATCGCCGCCATGCCTGCTGGGTTGAACCTGGTCAGCATCCTGGGTGGCATCATGCTTGTCGCGTTCGGCCAGGGCTTTATCTTCTCCAACGCCATGGCCCGCTCCATGTCCCTCTTCCCCGACCGCGCAGGGGTGGCGGCCAGCCTGCAGGGCTGCCTGATGCTGGTATTCGGGTCGCTGGCTTCGGGTATCGTCAGTGCGCTGCCCTTGGCGTCGAACCTGGCGATCGCGGGCGTGTTCGCGGTGCTCTGGCTGATCTCGCTGTCGGGGATGCTGACGGTGCGCCTGCAACAGCGTCAAGCGTCGCCAGCCTGAGCCAGGTGTAGCCCGACAGGCTTGGATGATGTAACCGTATTGATTTCAATACATCGTATTGAAATCAATACACCCCTACTCCGTTGTGTATCTGCAAGGGTTTGCCACGACTAGCGATTTGGGCCGTGGATGTTCTGTATCGATTTCATTCCATCCCTATTTTCAACAGGCTTTAGAATATTTATCAAGCCATTGATTTATAAGCGTTTTATTTTATTGGCCACATTTTTGCTATAGGAAATCCAACAAGTGCGTGGCTAACCACGCCTACCGCCCTGCTTTCGAGGATTTCCCATGAGCGAGTTGCGTTTCACCGAAGATCACGAATGGCTGCGCGTTGAAGCCGACGGCAGCGTCACCGTGGGCATCACCGCCTTCGCCCAGAACGCCCTCGGCGATGTGGTTTTCGTGCAACTGCCGGAGCTGCAGCATTACGAAAAAGCTACCGAAGCCTCCACCGTCGAATCGGTCAAGGCCGCCAGCGGCGTGTACATGCCACTGACCGGTGAAGTAGTCGCCGTCAACCAAGGGCTCGAGGACAGCCCTGAGCTGGTCAACGAAGACCCGATGGGCGAAGGCTGGTTCTTCCGCTTCATCCCGGCCGACATGAGCGAAGTGACCGCCCTGCTCGACCAGGACGCCTACGACCGCCTGATCAAAGCCAACGACGACGCCTGAGGAACCACACCATGACCATCAACCTCGGCACCGCCAACGAATTCATCGCCCGCCACATCGGCCCACGCGCCGCTGACGAACAGGCCATGCTCGCCAGCCTGGGCTTCGACTCGCTGGACGCCATGACCGCTGCGGTCATCCCCGACAGCATCAAGGGCACCAGCGTGCTCGGCGCAGAAGATGGCCAGAGCGAAGCCGACGCCCTCGCGGCGCTGAAAGCCATCGCCGGCACCAACCAGCTGTTCAAGAGCTACATCGGCCAGGGTTACTACAACACCCACACCCCGGCACCGATCCTGCGCAACCTGCTGGAAAACCCCGCCTGGTACACCGCCTACACCCCTTACCAGCCCGAGATTTCCCAAGGCCGCCTGGAAGCGCTGCTGAACTTCCAGACCCTGATCAGCGACCTGACCGGCCTGCCGATCGCCAACGCCTCGCTGCTCGACGAAGCCACCGCCGCTGCCGAGGCCATGACCTTCTGCAAACGCCTGTCGAAGAACAAGGGCAGCCATGCCTTCTTTGCGTCGGTGCACTGCCACCCGCAAACCCTTGACGTGCTGCGCACCCGTGCCGAGCCGCTGGGCATCGACGTGGTGGTCGGCGACGAACGCGAGCTGACCGATGTCAGCGCCTTCTTCGGCGCACTGCTGCAGTACCCGGCCAGCAACGGTGAAGTGTTCGACTACCGCGAACTGGTCCAGCGCCTGCACGCGGCCAACGCCCTGGTGGCCGTGGCGGCCGACCTGCTGGCCCTGACCCTGCTGACCCCGCCGGGCGAGTTCGAGGCCGACGTGGCCATCGGCAGCGCCCAGCGCTTCGGCGTGCCCCTGGGCTTCGGTGGCCCGCACGCGGCCTACTTCGCCACCCGTGATGCCTTCAAGCGCGACATGCCGGGCCGCCTGGTAGGCGTGTCGATCGACCGCTTCGGCAAGACCGCCCTGCGCCTGGCCATGCAAACCCGCGAGCAGCACATCCGCCGCGAAAAGGCCACCAGCAACATCTGCACCGCCCAGGTGCTGCTGGCCAACATCGCCAGCATGTTCGCCGTGTACCACGGCCCCGACGGCCTCAAGCGCATCGCCCAACGCACCCACGCACTGACCGCCATCCTCGCCGCCGGCCTGAAGGCCATGGGCATCCAGGTCGTCGGCCAGAGCGCGTTCGATACCCTGACCCTGGCAACCGGCGAAGCCACCGCCAGCCTGCACGCGAAGGCCCGTGCCCAGCGCATCAACCTGCGCCAGGTCGATGCGGGCCATGTCGGCCTGTCGCTCGACGAAACCACCGCCCAGGCGGACGTTGAAGCGCTGTGGCAACTGCTGGCCGGCGACCAGCCGCAACCCGATTTCGCCACCCTCGCCGCCAGCACCGGCTCGCTGCTGCCTGCCGGCCTGCTGCGCCAGTCGGCGATCCTCGAACACCCTGTGTTCAACCGCTACCACAGCGAAACCGAGCTGATGCGTTACCTGCGCCGCCTGGCCGACAAGGACCTGGCGCTGGACCGCAGCATGATCCCGCTGGGCTCGTGCACCATGAAGCTCAACGCTGCCAGTGAAATGATCCCGGTCACCTGGGCCGAGTTCGGCAACCTGCACCCGTTCGCCCCGGCCGAACAGAGCCAGGGTTACCTGCAGATGACCACCGAGCTGGAAGCCATGCTGTGCGCCGCCACCGGCTACGACGCGGTGTCGCTGCAACCCAACGCCGGCTCCCAGGGCGAGTACGCTGGCCTGCTGGCCATCCGCGCCTACCACCGCAGCCGCGGCGAAGCCCATCGCGACATCTGCCTGATCCCGTCCTCGGCCCACGGCACCAACCCGGCGACCGCCAACATGGCGGGCATGCGTGTGGTGGTCACCGCCTGTGATGCCCGTGGCAACGTCGATGTCGAGGACCTGCGGGCCAAGGCCATCGAACACCGCGAGCGCCTGGCCGCTATCATGATCACCTACCCGTCGACCCACGGCGTGTTCGAGGAAGCGATTGGCGAAATCTGCGCGATCATCCACGACAACGGCGGCCAGGTTTACATCGACGGCGCCAACATGAACGCCATGGTCGGCCTGTGCGCCCCGGGCAAGTTCGGTGGCGACGTTTCGCACCTGAACCTGCACAAGACCTTCTGCATCCCCCACGGCGGTGGCGGCCCGGGCGTCGGCCCGATCGGCGTCAAGTCGCACCTGGCGCCCTTCCTGCCGGGCCATGCGCAGCTGGAGAACCCGCAGGGCGCGGTGTGCGCCGCGCCGTTCGGCAGCGCCAGCATCCTGCCGATCACCTGGATGTACATCCGCATGATGGGCGGTGCCGGCCTCAAGCGCGCCTCGCAAATGGCGATCCTCAACGCCAATTACATCGCCCGCCGCCTGGAAGAGCACTATCCTGTTCTGTACACCGGTGGTAATGGCCTGGTCGCCCACGAGTGCATCCTCGACCTGCGCCCGCTCAAGGACACCAGCGGCATCAGCGTCGACGACGTGGCCAAGCGCCTGATCGACTTTGGCTTCCACGCCCCGACCATGTCCTTCCCGGTGGCCGGCACGCTGATGATCGAGCCGACCGAAAGCGAGGCCAAGGAAGAGCTGGACCGCTTCTGCGACGCGATGATCCAGATCCGCGAAGAAATTCGCGCCGTGGAAAACGGCAGCCTGGACAAGGACGACAACCCGCTGAAAAACGCCCCGCACACCGCAGCGGAACTGGTTGGCGATTGGGCCCATGGCTACAGCCGCGAGCAGGCTGTGTACCCGCTGCCGAGCCTGGTGCAAAGCAAGTACTGGCCACCGGTCGGCCGGGTCGACAACGTGTTCGGCGACCGTAACCTGGTCTGCGCCTGCCCGTCGATCGAGAGCTATCAGGACGCCTGAGGCGGTCTGTAGAACTTTGGGGCCGCCGCGCGGCCCCAAAAAGTTCAAAAGGAGGCACCACCATGTCACTGAGCGTCTTCGACCTGTTCAAGATCGGCATCGGCCCCTCCAGCTCCCACACGGTCGGCCCCATGCGCGCCGCTGCACGCTTCGCCGAAGGCCTGCGCCGCGACGGCCTGCTGGCCGACACGGTCAGCGTCAAGGCCGAGCTGTATGGCTCACTCGGCGCCACCGGCAAGGGCCACGGCAGCGACAAGGCGGTATTGCTTGGCCTGGAAGGCGAGCACCCCGATACCGTCGACACCGAATCCATCCCCGCCCGCCTGCAGGCGATCCGTGACAGCGGCCGCCTGCGCCTGCTCGGCGAGCACGAAATCGACTTCATCGAAAAACAGCACCTGGCGATGATCCGCAAGCCACTGGCCTATCACCCCAACGGCATGATCTTCCGCGCCTTGGACAGTGCCGGCTTGCAAATTCGCAGCCGCGAGTACTACTCGGTGGGCGGCGGTTTCGTGGTCGACGAAGAGGCTGCGGGGCACGACCGCATCGTCGAGGACAGCACGGTACTCACCTACCCGTTCACAACCGCCAAGCAATTGCTCGGGCACTGCACTGCACACCATCTGTCGGTGAGCCAGGTGATGCTGGCCAATGAGGCGGCCTGGCGCCCCGAGGCCGAAACCCGCGCCGGCCTGCTGCGGATCTGGCAGGTGATGCAGGACTGCGTCGAGGCCGGTTACCGGCATGAGGGCATTCTGCCAGGCGGGCTCAAGGTCAAGCGCCGGGCCCCGGCGTTGTACCGCCAGCTCAGCCAACACCCGGAAGCCAGCCTGCGCGATGCCCTGTCGGTGCTGGACTGGGTGAACCTCTATGCCCTGGCGGTCAACGAGGAAAATGCCTACGGCGGGCGCGTGGTCACTGCGCCGACCAACGGTGCAGCGGGCATCGTCCCGGCGGTACTGCACTACTACATGCGCTTCGTCCCAGGCGCCAGCGAAGACGGCGTGGTGCGCTTTCTGCTCACGGCGGCGGCAATCGGCATCCTCTACAAGGAAAACGCCTCCATCTCGGGTGCCGAAGTCGGCTGCCAGGGCGAGGTCGGCGTGGCCTGCTCGATGGCTGCCGGGGCCCTGTGCGAAGTCATGGGCGGTACCGTGCAACAGGTGGAGAACGCCGCCGAGATCGGCATGGAACACAACCTGGGCCTGACCTGCGACCCAATCGGCGGGCTGGTCCAGGTGCCCTGCATCGAGCGCAACGCGATGGGCTCGGTGAAGGCGATCAACGCCGTGCGCATGGCCTTGCGCGGCGACGGGCAGCACTTCGTGTCGCTCGACAAGGTTATCCGCACCATGCGCCAGACCGGCGCCGACATGAAAAGCAAATACAAGGAGACCGCCCGCGGCGGTCTGGCCGTCAACATCATCGAATGTTGACCCGATAACAACACCAAGGAGTCACCGATGTCCGAAACACTGCTCAAGACCCCGCTGCACGCCCTGCACCTGGAGCTGGGTGCGCGCATGGTGCCGTTTGCCGGCTATGACATGCCGGTGCAGTACCCGCTGGGCGTGCTCAAAGAGCACCTGCACACCCGTGAGCAGGCCGGCCTGTTCGACGTCTCGCACATGGGCCAGATCATCCTGCGTGGCAGCGATGCGGCCCAGGCACTGGAAAGCCTGGTGCCGGTGGATATCGTCGACCTGCCAGTGGGCACGCAGCGCTATGCCATGTTCACCAACGAGCAAGGCGGCATCCTCGACGACCTGATGGTCGCCAACCTCGGTGACGACGTGCTGTTCCTGGTGGTCAACGCCGCCTGCAAGGACCAGGACCTGGCCCACCTGCAAAAACACATCGGCAGTCGCTGCGAGATTGAGCCGCTGTTCGAGGCCCGCGCCCTGCTGGCCCTGCAAGGGCCGGCTGCGGTCAAGGTGCTGGAGCGCCTGGCCCCGGAAGTGGCCGGCATGACTTTCATGCAGTTCCGCCCGGTGACCTTGCTGGGTGAAGCCTGCTACGTCAGCCGCTCGGGCTATACCGGTGAGGACGGGTACGAGATCTCGGTGCCGGCCAATGCCGCCGATGCGCTGGCCAGACGCCTGCTGGCCGAGCCAGAGGTGCAACCGATCGGCCTGGGGGCGCGTGACTCGCTGCGCCTGGAAGCCGGCCTGTGCCTGTACGGCCACGACATGAACACCGCAACCACGCCGATCGAGGCCAGCCTGCTGTGGGCCATCTCGAAAGTGCGCCGCGCCGACGGTGCCCGCGCCGGTGGTTTCCCGGGTGCCGAGGCGATCTTCGCGCAACAGCAACAGGGCGTGGCACGCAAGCGCGTCGGCCTGCTGCCGCAGGAACGCACGCCGGTACGTGAGGGTGCACCGATCGTCGATGCAGCCGACCAGCCAGTGGGCGAAGTATGCAGCGGTGGCTTTGGCCCAACACTCGGCGCCCCTGTCGCAATGGGCTATATCGACAGCGAACATACCGCACTAGACACACCACTGTTTGCACTTGTACGCGGCAAGAAGGTGGCCTTGAAAGTCAGCAAAATGCCTTTCGTGGCACAACGTTACTACCGCGGCTGAAAGCAAGACGTGAAGTGTTTGAACAGGTTTGTCATATTCGATTTCGAACCTGTTCAATAACGAATGAACATGGCGCCAGCCCAGGCGCCATGCCGTTTCCGACAAATCGTTCGGCTATCGGCGAAAGCCCGTTTTTGCAGACGAGCAAGGGCTTGTTTTTTTCTCGGGAGTTGGCGTAGAGTCACTGCACTGTGTTTGCATGGGTCGCAACAGTTCGTGACCTGGGCCAGTAGCCGCGATCTGCTACAACCCGTTCGACGTCTCTTACTTTCCAGCAACCCAGCCCAGTAAGCTTTCATGCCAATACGACATGAAAGTCACTGTTATCAAATTAATAGATTCATAGGAAATAAGAAAATGGCACAGCGTCAGAACGGTACCGTCAAGTGGTTCAATGACGAGAAAGGTTACGGTTTCATCACCCCAGAGAGCGGTCCGGATCTGTTCGTGCACTTCCGTGCCATTCAGGGCAACGGCTTCAAAAGCCTGAAAGAAGGCCAGAAGGTTACCTTCGTAGCCGTTCAGGGCCAAAAAGGCATGCAGGCTGACGAAGTCCAGCCAGAAGCCTGATAATCCATAAAAAAGAGCCCTTGCGTTGACGCGCAGGGGCTTTTTTTTGCCTGCAGTTCCCTAGAATGAGCCTTTGCCATCTGGAGCTGCTGCGCAATGTCCAAGCCCCCCCTCATGCCTCAGGGTAACTTTCCACCTGCCGGGCTAGGCCGCCGCCTGGCGGCGATGTTCTATGACTTCCTGCTGTGCACTGCCCTGCTGATCGTGACGGCGGGCGCGTACAAGATGATCCAGATGGCAATCATCGGTGAGGCCCGCATGCGTGCGCTGACCGACGCTGGTGCGCTGGATGGCGACCCGCTGTTGTCGACGATCCTGCTGTTCGCGCTATTCGGTTTCTTTGCCAAGTTCTGGACCCATGGCGGGCAGACACTGGGCATGCAGGTATGGGGCGTGCGCGTGCAGAACGCCGATGGCAGTGCCATCAGCCTGTGGCAGGCGCTGTTGCGCTTCGTGGTCTCGATCGCTTCGTGGCTGTGCCTGGGCCTGGGGTTTTTCTGGGCGTTGATCGACAAGCGCAAACGCGGCTGGCATGACATCTATTCCGAGACCCAGCTGGTGCGGGTACCCAAGCAGAAGAAATGAAAAAGCCGACCCTGAGGTCGGCTTGTGTGCATCGTTCAGGTCATCAACCTGCTCGGCGTAGTAACCACACCCCTGCCAGTGCACACACCGCGGCCGGTATCACCACTGCCAGCAGCGGCGGGAAGCCGAACACCTGGCTTGAAGGGCCAAGCAAGTCCTGGGCGATGCGGAACACGAAGCCCACCAGCACGCCGGTGAACACCCGCTGGCCCAAGGTTACAGAACGCAGCGGGCCGAAGATGAAGGAAATAGCCATCAACACCAGCGCTGCGGTTACCGCAGGCTGCAGCACCTTGGTCCAGAACGCCAGCCAGTAGCGGGCGTTGTTCAAGCCCTGGTCCGACAGGTAGTGGATGTAATCCCAAAGCCCGGTGATCGACAGCGACTCCGGGGCCAGGATCACGGTATTGAGCAGTTGCGGCGTGACCGAAACGTCCCAGCGCTCTTGCGGCGTCGTCACCACTTCGGTGTGGTCGCCACGGAAATACGTGGTGCGCACATCGCTTAGCAGCCAGTGGTCGTCGTTGTACTGCGCCCGACGGGCAAAGCTGGAAGTGACGATCTTGCGCTCGTCGTCGAAGCGGTAGCGGGTCACGCCCAGCAACAGGCCATTGGGCTGCACGGCGTTAATGTGCACGAACTCCTCGCCCTGGCGGTGCCACATACCCCGCTTGGAGCTCTGCGCTTCACCACCGCCCTGAGCCAGCGAACGGTCTGCCTGGGCCTTGTTTTCGGTAACCGGCGCCACGTACTCGCCAATCAGCACACCCACCAGCATCAGCACCAGCATCGGCTTCATCACCGCCCAGACGATGCGGCCGATGGAAACCCCCGCCGCACGCATGATGGTCAGTTCGCTGCTGCTGGCCAGGCTGCCCAGGCCGATCAGGCAACCGATCAGCGCCGCCATCGGCAGCATTTCATACAAGCGCCGGGGTGCGGTCAGCAGCACGAAATTGCCCGCTTCCATGACCGTGTAGGTGTCGCTCAGGTCGCTCATCTCATCGATGAAGGCGAACAGCGAGGCCAGGCCGAGGATGATCCCCAGCACGGCCAGAATGGCCATCAGCACGCTTTGGCCGATGTAACGATCCAGCTTACCCATGGGCCACCTCCGCACGACGTGCGGCGCGCTTCAGGCGCAGCGGCTCCCAGTACATCAGCCCAAGGCCGATCAGCAGGAACAGCCCGTGCACCCACCACATGCCCAGGGCGATCGGCAGTTTGCCCTTCTCGAGGGCGCCGCGTACGGAAATCAGCATTGTCAGGTAGGCCATGTACAGAAGAATCGCCGGCAGCAATTTGAGGAAGCGGCCCTGGCGCGGGTTGACCCGCGATAGCGGCACCGCCAGCAGGGTCACGACGAAGACCAGAATCGGCAACGACAGCCGCCATTGCAGCTCGGCACGTTCGCGCAAGCCCTTCTGGCCGATCAGCTGCGAGGTGGGAATGGCCTCACGCTCGGTCACTTCTTCGCTGACTTCAGGCTTGGGCAGCAGTACACCGTAGGTGTCGTACTTGATCGCACGGTAATCGGCCTGGCCCGGGTTGCCGTCGTAGCGGTAGCCGTTTTCGAGAATCAGGTAGCGGTTGCCGTCGGCCTGGATTTCCTGGTGGCCTTTTTCGGCAACCAGCACGGACGGCGCCCGGTCCTTGGTCTTGTCCTGGTTGAAGCGCTTTTCGGAGATGAACACCCCGGCCAGGTTGACGCGATCGTCCGACAGCTCTTCGGTGTAGGTCACCCGCGAGCCGTCGCGCAGGGTCTGGAAGCGCCCCGGCACCAGGGTATCGAACTCGGTCAGGGCATCCTGCTGGCTGATGATCTGCTGCACCTGGGCAACGCCCAGCGGCGCCAGGCTCAGGCTCAGCCAGGCGACCAGCAAGGCGACCAGCGCAGCCGGCGCCATGGTCATGCCAAGCAGGCGCTGCTGGCTCATGCCCGTGGCCGAAAGCACGGTCATCTCGCTTTCCAGGTACAAGCGGCCATACGCCAGGAGGATGCCGAGAAACAGCCCCAACGGCAGGATCAGCTGCAAGAAGCCCGGCAGGCGGAAGCCCATGATCAGGAACAGCACGCTCGGGTCGAGCACGCCCTGGGCGGCCTGGGCCAGGTACTTGATGAAGCGCCCGCTCATGATGATCACCAGCAGCACTGCGCTGACGGCGCTCAAGGTCACCAGGACCTCGCGGGAGAGATAACGAAAGACGATCAAACCAGACACTCCTGGGTTGTCAGGGCGGACTGCCAAACAATGGCGCCAAACAATGACTTAGTACAGCCAAGACCAATGCCGGTTCGCCATAGGCGAACCTCCATGTAAAGTGCGCGCATTATCCTGTGATTGACCGCCCCTGTCACTTGGCCGCGCATGAAGCCGCAAAACAGGGTTGTCAGCAGCCTTGCCGCAGGCTCAAACTGGCAGCTTTTCCACGGGTACGCGACCACGCGGCCTGGCCCGCCCAGAGCGCTGGAACACAAAGCGCCAACTGTATCGATCATTCGGGGACCCTGACATGGAACTGGTTGTAAAAAGCGTAGCTGCTGCATCGGTAAAAACCGCCACTCTGGTCGTACCAGTTGGTGAAGGCCGCAAGCTCGGCGCTGTTGCCAAGGCCGTCGACCAAGCCTGCGAAGGTGCCATCAGCGCCGTGCTCAAGCGTGGCGACCTGGCCGGCAAGCCGGGCCAGACCCTGCTGCTGCAGAGCCTGCCGGGCCTGAAGGCCGAGCGTGTGCTGCTGGTTGGCAGCGGCAAGGACGAAGCCCTGGGCGATCGCGCCTGGCGCAAGCTGGTCGGCAGTGTCGCCGGCGTGCTCAAAGGCCTGAACGGTGGTGACGCCGTACTTGCCCTGGACGATGTCGCCGTCAGCAACCGCGACGCCCACTACGGCAAATACCGCCTGCTGGCCGAGACCCTGCTCGACGGCGAGTACGTGTTCGACCGTTTCAAAAGCCAGAAGGCCGAGCCACGTGCCCTGAAAAAGGTCACCCTGCTAGCCGACAAGGCGGGCCTGGCCGAGGTCGAGCGCGCCGTCAAGCACGCCACTGCCATCGCCACCGGCATGGCCTTCACCCGCGACCTGGGCAACCTGCCGCCCAACCTGTGCCACCCAAGCTTCCTCGCCGAGCAGGCCAAGGAACTGGGCAAGGCACACAAAGGCCTCAAGGTCGAAGTGCTCGACGAGAAGAAGATCAAGGACCTGGGCATGGGCGCGTTCTACGCCGTGGGCCAGGGCAGCGACCAGCCGCCACGCCTGATCGTGCTCAACTACCAGGGCGCCAAGAAGGCTGACAAGCCGTTCGTGCTGGTGGGCAAGGGCATCACCTTCGACACCGGCGGCATCAGCCTCAAGCCAGGCGCCGGCATGGACGAAATGAAGTACGACATGTGCGGCGCCGCCAGTGTGTTCGGCACCCTGCGTGCGGTACTCGAACTGCAACTGCCGATCAACCTGGTGTGCCTGCTGGCCTGCGCCGAAAACATGCCGAGCGGCGGTGCTACCCGGCCAGGTGACATCGTCACCACCATGAGCGGCCAGACCGTCGAAATCCTCAACACCGATGCCGAAGGCCGTCTGGTGCTGTGCGATACCCTGACCTACGCCGAACGCTTCAAGCCCCAGGCGGTGATCGACATCGCCACCCTGACCGGTGCTTGCATCGTTGCCCTGGGCAGCCACACCTCGGGCCTGATGGGCAACAACGACGACCTGGTCGGCCAGTTGCTCGATGCCGGCAAGCGCGCCGACGACCGCGCCTGGCAGTTGCCGCTGTTCGACGAGTACCAGGAGCAACTGGACAGCCCGTTCGCCGACATGGGCAACATCGGTGGGCCGAAGGCCGGCACCATCACGGCGGGCTGCTTCCTGTCGCGCTTCGCCAAGGCCTACAACTGGGCGCACATGGACATCGCGGGCACCGCCTGGATCAGCGGTGGCAAGGACAAGGGCGCCACTGGCCGCCCGGTCCCGCTGCTGACCCAGTATCTGCTCGATCGCGCTGGCGCCTGATGCCGTGAGACCGGTGGCGCCATGCGCGCCACCGGCCGGCAGACCCCACCATGAGCAAAGTCGATTTCTACATCCTGCCCACCGATTCCTTGTCGGCGCGGCTCGATTTCGCCTGCAAGTTGTGCGACAAAGCCTGGCGCCTCGGCCACCGGGTCTACTTGCATTGCCAGGACGCCGAGCAGCGCAGCGAACTGGACCAACGTCTATGGCACTTCAAAGGCGAGGCTTTCGTGCCCCACGACCTGGCGGAGCTGCACGCTGATGCCACCGTGGCCTTAGGGCTTGGCGAGGATGCCGGGCAACACCGCGACCTGCTGATCAACCTGGGTGCTGGCGTACCCGCGTTCGTAGGGCAGTTCGAACGGGTTGCCGAAATCGTCGTCGAGGAACCGAGCATCCGCCAATCGGCCCGTGAGCGGTTCCGTTTCTACCGTGAACAGGGCTATGCTCTGCAAGACCACCGCTTACAGCGACTTTGACGACGATGGACAAGCCCTCCCCTTTGCCCGACTCCGCCCACCTGCTCGATGACCTCGAGTCGATCCGCCAACTGCTGGGCGACGCTGACCTGCAACCGCCGCTGCTGACCGAGACGGTGGAACAGATCCCGTTGTTGCTAGACGAGCCTGGCGGCAATGCCGCACCTGCCATCGCGCCTGCCGTCGCTGAACCTGAGGAAGATTCGCAAACCCGCCGCCAGGACACCCTGTTGCACCTGGAAAGCGAGTTGCGCGCGGCAGCGCAGGCGATCATGCAAGACGTGATCAATGACTTCACCCCGCACATCGAGAACGAGATCAAGCGTCGACTGGATGCGCGCATCGAACGATTGATCAAGCGCTCCGAGTAAACCGGCCCCGCGCACGCCCCTCTTCGCGGTTTTACCCGCGAAGTAACCACCGCCCGCCTGCAGATGACAGCCGCGTGTCGCCTGCGGCCCCCACCTTGGTTATACTTCCCGGCTTTCCCGAATAAATGCACAGGGTCCCGCCGCGCATGGATAAGACCTACCAGCCGCACGCCATCGAAACTTCCTGGTACAACACCTGGGAGTCCGAGAACTATTTCGCTCCACAAGGTGCAGGCGAGTCCTACACCATCATGATCCCACCGCCGAACGTCACCGGCAGCCTGCACATGGGCCATGGGTTCAACAACGCGATCATGGACGCCCTGATCCGCTTCCGCCGCATGCAGGGTCGCGACACCCTGTGGCAGCCGGGTACCGACCACGCCGGTATCGCCACGCAGATGCTGGTCGAGCGTCAGCTCGAAGCCAAAGGCCAGAGCCGTCATGACCTGGGCCGCGAACAGTTCCTGGAAAAAGTCTGGGAGTGGAAGGATCAGTCCGGCGGCAACATCAGCCGTCAGATCCGCCGCCTGGGCTCGTCGGTCGATTGGAGCCGTGAACGCTTCACCATGGACGATGGCCTGTCCGAAGCGGTCAAGGAAGCCTTCGTGCGCCTGCACGAAGACGGCCTGATCTACCGCGGCAAGCGCCTGGTCAACTGGGACACCAAGCTGCACACGGCAATCTCCGACCTCGAAGTGGAAAACCACGACGAGAAGGGCCACCTGTGGAACCTGCGCTACCCGCTGGCCGACGGCGCCAAGACCGCCGAGGGCAAGGACTACCTGGTGGTTGCCACCACGCGTCCGGAAACCCTGCTGGGTGATGCGGCTGTCGCGGTCAACCCGACCGACGAACGCTACCAGGCCCTGATCGGCAAGTTCGTCGAGCTGCCGCTGGTCGGCCGCCGCATCCCGATCATCGCCGACGATTATTGCGACCCTGAATTCGGCACCGGCTGTGTGAAAATCACCCCGGCTCACGACTTCAACGACTACGAAGTCGGCAAGCGCCACAACCTGCCGCTGCTGAACATCTTCGACAAGAATGCGATGGTCCTGGCCAGTGCCCAGGCCTTCAACCTCGACGGCAGCGTCAACGAGCAGGTCGACACCACCCTGCCCGCCCAGTACGCCACCCTCGACCGCTTTGTCGCACGCAAGCAGATCGTCGCCGACCTGGACGCCCAGGGCCTGCTGGTCAGCATCGACGACCACGCCCTGAAAGTGCCGAAAGGCGACCGTTCGGGCACCGTCATCGAACCGTGGCTGACCGACCAGTGGTACGTCTCCACCAAGCCGCTGGCAGAGCCTGCCATCGCTGCCGTGGAAGATGGCCGCATCCAGTTCGTGCCCAAACAGTACGAAAACATGTACTTCTCCTGGATGCGCGACATCCAGGACTGGTGCATCAGCCGCCAGCTGTGGTGGGGCCACCGCATCCCGGCCTGGTACGACGAGGCCGGCCAGGTCTATGTCGGCCGCGACGAGGCTGAAGTACGTGCCAAGCACAACCTGGGCGCCGACGTTGCCCTGCGTCAGGACGATGACGTGCTGGACACCTGGTTCAGCTCGGGCCTGTGGACCTTCTCCACGCTGGGCTGGCCGGAACAGACTGAGTTCCTCAAGAAGTTCCACTCCACCGATGTGCTGGTGACCGGCTTCGACATCATCTTCTTCTGGGTTGCGCGCATGATCATGCTGACCATGCACCTGATCAAGAACGAGGACGGCACCCCGCAGGTTCCGTTCAAGACCGTGTACGTACACGGCCTGGTGCGGGACGGCCAGGGCCAGAAGATGTCCAAGTCCAAGGGCAACGTCCTTGACCCGCTGGACATCGTCGACGGCATCACCCTCGACGCCCTGCTGGAAAAACGCACCAGCGGCATGATGCAGCCCAAGCTTGCCGAGAAGATCGCCAAGCAGACCAAGGCCGAGTTCCCTGAAGGCATCGCCAGCTACGGTACCGACGCCCTGCGCTTCACCTTCTGCTCGCTGGCCTCCACCGGCCGTGACATCAAGTTCGACATGGGCCGCGTCGAAGGCTACCGCAACTTCTGCAACAAGATCTGGAACGCCGCCCGCTACGTGCTGGACAAGGGCGAGGACTGCGGCCAGAACGGCGAAGCCTGCGAGCTTTCGCTGGCCGACCGCTGGATCATCTCGCAGTTGCAGCGTACCGAAGCCGAAGTGACCCGCCAGCTCGAGCAGTTCCGCTTCGACCTGGCCAGCCAGGCCCTGTACGAATTCATCTGGAACCAGTACTGCGACTGGTACCTGGAGCTGTCCAAGCCGGTGCTGTGGGACGAGAACGCCCCCGTCGAGCGCGCCCGCGGCACCCGTCGCACCCTGGTGCGTGTGCTGGAAGTGGCACTGCGCCTGGCACACCCGTTCATGCCGTTCATCACCGAAGAAATCTGGCAGCGCATCGCGCCGCTGGCCGGCGTCAAGGGCAAGACCATCATGCTGCAGCCGTGGCCGGTGGCCAACGAAAGCCGCATCGATGCTGCCGCCGAAGGCGACATCGAGTGGCTCAAGGAACTGATGGTCGGCCTGCGCAACATCCGCGCCGAAATGAACATCGGCCCGGGCAAGCCGCTGCCACTGTTCCTGAAGAACGCCAATGCCGATGACCAGCGTCGCCTGCAGGAAAACGAAGCCCTGCTGAAGAAACTGGCCAAGGTCGAGTCGTTCACCGTGCTCGGCGATGCCGACGAAGCGCCACTGTCGGCCACCGCGCTGGTGGGCGATCTGCAGGTGCTGGTGCCCATGGCCGGCTTGATCGACAAGGACGCCGAACTGGCTCGCCTGAACAAGGAGATCCAGCGTCTGCAGGGTGAAGTCCAGCGCGTCGGCGGCAAGCTGTCCAACGCGGCGTTCGTCGACAAGGCACCGCCTGCGGTGATCGAAAAGGAACGCGCCAAGCTGGCCGAGTCCGAACAGGCCCTGGCCAACTTCACCGAGCAGCATGCGCGTATTGCTGCGCTGTAACAATCTGATAGACCGCTGGGGCCGCTTTGCGGCCCTTTCGCGACACAAGGCCGCTCCTACAGGGACGGCGCCGGTTTGAAGGGCGCCGCTATCCTGTAGGAGCGGCCTTGTGTCGCGAAAGGGCTGTAAAGCAGCCCCACGGCCTGCAACACCGGATCCGACCATGACCGAAAAACCCACCCTGCACCCGCGCAACCGCCACCAGGGTCGCTACGACTTCCCCAGCCTGATCAAGGCCCACCCCGACCTGGCCCGCTTCACCATCACCAACCCGCACGGCAAGCCCAGCATCGACTTTGCCAACCCCGAAGCGGTACGGGTGTTCAACCGCGCTCTGCTCAAGGCCCAATACGGCATCCAGCACTGGGACATCCCCGCCGACTACCTGTGCCCACCCATCCCCGGGCGCGCCGACTACATCCACGTGCTCGCCGACCTGCTGGGCGATGACAACGCCGGCGAGATCCCCAAAGGCGCCCAGATACGCGTACTGGATATCGGCGTGGGGGCCAACTGCATCTACCCGCTGATCGGCCACAGCGACTACCGCTGGCGCTTCCTGGGCTCGGACATTGACCCCGTGGCATTGGCTTCGGCCAAGGCCATCGTCCAGGCCAACGGCCTGAACAAAGCCATCAGCTTGCGCCAACAGGCCAACCGCACGCACATCCTCAGCGGCCTGCTGCAGGACGACGAGCGCTTCGACCTGACCCTGTGCAACCCGCCCTTCCATGCTTCACGCGAGGAGGCCACCCGCGGCAGCCAGCGCAAGTGGAAGAACCTGGGCAAGCAGGACCCCAAGCGCAAACTGCCCGTGCTCAATTTCGGCGGCCAGAACAACGAACTGTGGTGCGAGGGCGGCGAGATCCGCTTCGTGACCCAAATGGTCGGGGAAAGCGCGCAGTACGGCGCAAGCGTGCTGTGGTTCACCAGCCTGGTGTCCAAGGCCAGCAACCTGCCAGGCATCGAAGCGGCGCTGAAAAAGGCCGGCGCCAAGGCTGTGCGCATTGTCGAAATGGGCCAAGGGCAAAAGCAGAGCCGCATGGTCGCCTGGAGCTTCCAGGACGACAACGCTCGCCAGGCCTGGCACGCGCGACGCAAAACGCAAGGATGAAAAAAAACCGCGTTCGGGCAAGCCGGACGCGGTTTGGTCAACGCTTCAACAATTACTTGTTGATGGCATCGGTCAGCACTTTGGCTGGGACGAACTTGACGACTTTCTTGGCAGCGATTTCGATGGCAGCGCCAGTCGAAGGGTTGCGGCCGGTACGGGCAGGACGCTCGGAGACTTTCAGCTTGCCGATGCCTGGCAGGGTGATTTCAGCGCCGTTTTCCAGTTGGTCAGCAACGATCTGGCCCAGTTGCTCCAGTGCGTTCTTGGCGGTGGCTTTTGGCGCGGCGATCGACTCGGCGATGTCGGCAATCAGTTGGTCTTTGGTCAATGCCATGGTGATGTTCCTTCCCTATCAAATTCAGTAGTTATGCAGCGAGCTACGACGTGATCGGGCCAGCCCCTGAATTCTGGAGGGCCGCGCCAATTCGGGTATGTAGATACGTAAATCGGCGTTTGGTTCGACACGACGCTAGCGTGCTGCCAGCAATGCGCCACACGAGGGGCGCAAGACCGCGCAAAGCTACCACAGGAATAGATAAATATCCGCTGCGCACATCGATTTAATGCAGGTTTTTCAGGGGTTTTGGCTTAAAACGCAAAAAACTGAACAAAAAACGAACAACCGGCATTTCTGCCAACATCCGGCCACTGCATCGCCTTGTCTCTGGGGTAAACTGGACGACTTTTGCAGCGCGGCCGTGCACCGCCCCAGACTCGCCGAGGACTTCATGCCAATTCGTCATTGCATCGTTCACCTGATCGACAAGAAGCCCGATGGCAGCCCCGCCGTGCTGCATGCACGCGACACCGAGCTTGGCGCCTCCGATGCCATCGAAAACCTGCTGGCCGACCTCAACGACAGTTACAACGCCAAGCAAGGCAAAGCGTGGGGCTTCTTCCACAGTGAGTCGGGCGCCTACCCACTCAGTGGCTGGCTGAAGCAGTACCTGGATGCGGAAAAAGACTTCGCCGCGTTCAGCCGTGTAGCCGTCGAACACCTGCAAAAGCTGATGGAAGAGTCCAACCTCTCCACCGGCGGGCACATTCTGTTTGCCCATTACCAGCAAGGCATGACCGACTACCTGGCCATCGCCCTGCTGCATCACAGCGAAGGCGTGGCAGTGAACGCCGAACTCGACGTGACGCCATCGCGCCACCTGGACCTCGGCCAGTTGCACCTGGCAGCGCGCATCAACCTGTCCGAGTGGAAGAACAACCAGAACTCCAAGCAGTACATCTCGTTCATCAAGGGCAAGAACGGCAAGAAAGTCTCCGACTACTTCCGTGACTTCATCGGCTGCCAGGAAGGCGTCGACGGCCCCGGCGAAACCCGCACCCTGCTCAAGGCCTTCAGCGACTTTGTCGAGAGCGAGGACCTGCCCGAAGCGTCGGCCCGCGAGAAGACCCAGACCCTGGTCGACTACGCCACCAGCCAGACCAAGCTGGGCGAGCCGGTTGCCCTGGACGAGCTGTCCAGCCTGATCGATGAGGACCGCCCCAAGGCGTTCTACGATCACATTCGCAACAAGGACTACGGCCTGTCGCCGGAAATCCCTGCGGATAAACGCACCCTTAACCAGTTCCGCCGCTTCACCGGGCGTGCCGAAGGGCTGTCGATCAGCTTCGAGGCGCATTTGCTGGGGGACAAGGTGGAGTATGACGAAGTGGCGGGCACCTTGATCATCAAGGGGCTGCCGACGCAGTTGGTGGACCAGTTGAAGCGGCGTAAAGATTGATATCGGCGGGGGCGCACTCTAAATCTGATAGGACGCCACCAGCGCCTCCTTGGCCGACTTGCGCAGCCGCTTCACCAGGCGCTCCTGGCGCAACGCTTCGCCTTTGTCCGGCCACTGCTCGACATACACCAGCGCCTGCGCCGGGCTGGTCTTGAAGTAACGCGCGCCCTGCCCCTTCTGATGCGCCAGAAAGCGCCGCTGCGGGTCGTCACTGATCCCGCAGTACAGCGACCCATTGGCCGCACGCACCAGGTAGACATACCAGGGTTTGACGGCCTGATTCGGTACTTCTTCGCTCACGACAGCTGCTCTTTGCGTCACGGAGTGGGTACGTTGCCCTGCTGGTGCTGGTAAGCCCGCAGCCCCTTGAACGCCTGCTGGCGTACCTTGTTCTGCAACAGCGGCGTCCAGCCGAGCAGCACACCTGGCGAGCCCAGTGCCTGACGCGACCAGCGCCAGAGGTCGAAACTGTCGTCATGCTGACAGATCAACCCGTCACGGATGACAAACCGCGCCTGGATATCGTTGACCACGGTGCGGCCGGTCTGGCTGAACAGGTAGCTCGCGACCCAGTGCGCGCTACCACTGTGCGCATCCGCGCGAACGTTGTCGAACTTCAGGGTGAAGCCCTTGGCGCGCGTGGTCAGCATCCGCCACATATCGCAGGCATCCTGACCGCGCAGGGTGCCGAAGACCGGGTCGCTGAACACGATGTCGTCGCTGTAGCAGGCCACCATAGCCTCGGCGTCCAGGCGCTGGAAGGCCTGGTAGAAGCGGGTGATCAGGTCGCGGTTGGCATCGCTCATGAGGGCAGGTCCGTCCTGGGAATAGAAGGATGCAAGATAATCTGCCCGCTGCGCTTGCGCCAGTGCTGGCCCTTTCGCGGGGCAAGCCCGCTCCCACAAGTACTTCACAAACTTCAATTGTGGGAGCGGGCTTGCCCCGCGAAAGGGCCAGCATGGACAGAATCAGCATCAGACTTTTTCGCTGGTCACCTGCACATGCAACGCGCGCCCTGCGCCAAGCCCGAAACCAATAGCACCTATGCCCAGCACGGCAAAAATCCACCCCACTGCCGCCCAGCCACCGGTCATATCGTGCACCAGGCCCACTGCAAACGGCCCCATCGACGCCAGGGTGTACCCTACCCCCTGTGCCATGCTCGACAGGTTCGCCGCCACATGCGCATCCTTCGAACGCAGCACGATCAACGTCAGCGCCAGGGCAAAGGTGCCGCCCTGCCCCAGGCCCAGCAGTACAGCCCAGCCCCACAGCCCTGAAATCGGCGCATACAGGCAACCGAACAGGCCGGCCAAGGTAACCAGCATGACGATCACGATAGCCAGGCGCTGATCCTTGCCGCGTGTTGCCAGCCAAGGCGCACTGAGCGAGCTGACCAATTGCACGATCACCGACCCCGACAACACCAGCCCCGCCTCGGTCGGGGTCAGGCCGCGGCCAATCAGAATCGACGGCAACCAGCCGAAGACGATATAGGCCAGCGATGACTGAAGGCCCATGTACAAGGTCACCTGCCAGGCCAAGGGGTCGCGCCAAAGGCCACGCACCCGATAAGCAACCTTGTGCAGGCCGTGCCCCTGGCGCGCCTGCGGTATCCAGACGAGCATGGCCAGCAGTGCCGGCACCGCCCAGAAGCCTAGCCCCAGCGCCCAACTGCCCTCGTAGCGTTGAGCCAGGGGCACCGTGGCGCCGGCTGCCATGGCTGCGCCCAGGCACAGGGCCATGGTGTACACGCCGGTCAACGTCCCGGCGTGCTGCGGGAAATCGCGCTTGACGATGCCCGGCAACAGCACGCCGATGATGCCAATACTGGCGCCGGCCATGAGGCTGCCCAAGAATACCCCGGCCGTCCCAAACGCGCTGCGCACCACAATGCCCAAGGCCAAGGTGAGGAGAATGCCGAAAATCACCCGCTCACTGCCAAAACGCCGCGCCAGGACCGGCGCCAGCGGCGCAAACAAGCCCAGACACAGCACCGGCAAGGTGGTCAGCAGGCCCGCCTGCGACGCGCTCAGGCCCAAGCCCTCGGAAACCAGGCCGAGTACCGGGGCCATGCTCGACAACGCCGGGCGCAGGTTCAGCGCCACCAGCACCAGGCCCAGCAGCAACAGCCAGGGCCTGCGCAGCAGCACAGGCTGCTGCTGAACCTGCTCGTCATCGGCTTCGGCGTCGATCAACAGTTCGTCGAGTTCCCGCTCGCCGGTGGGGGTGCTACGGGTGATGGATTCAGCCATGGCCTTCTCTGGGTCAGGATTCGATGAGGGTGCGGCTCAGGCGCTTGGCCCGCTCCGCATCACGTTGTTCGATGGCATCGAGGATTTCCCCGTGCAGATCGAACGTGGACTGGCAGCGTGGGACGGTGGTCATGTTGTGTTGCAGCGCTGCCGCTACCACACCGGAGAAATACCGGTACAACTCACTCAATGCAGGGTTGTGGGCGGCATCGACCAGGCGCTGGTGGAACACCAGGTCGCAGGTCACGTAGGCATCGATGTCGCCGTGAAAGTGCCCGGCACTGCCTTCAAGGGCTTCACGCAGCGCCTTCAGGTCTGCGTCGGTGCGGCGCAACGCCGCCAGGCCGATGGCCTCGGTCTCGAGGATATGGCGGGTTTCCCGCGCCTGTTCAGGCGTGCAACGCGACATCGCCTGCACAGCCAACAGCGGGTCCTGCACAGCACGCAGATAACTGCCATCGCCCTGCCTGATCTCAACCAGGCCACTGAACGCCAGCACACGCATGGCCTCACGCACGGTGTTGCGGCTGATGCCCAGCGCCTGGGCCAGCTCAGGCTCGGTCGGCAGTCGCTGCCCTACCTGCCAGTCGCCCTGAAGGATGCGCTCACGCATGCGCTCCACGGCGAGTTCGACCAGGGAACGCTTGGTCAACGCTACGCTCATCACATTCAACCAATCATCCGATGAATTACCGAAGCTTAATGGATGGCGCTCTGGACGGCAAACCACCTGGTATTTCTGCCAGTTGTGAGCAGCGCACTTTATTGCAACGCTCGCTGTACCTTCCAAGGATGCCTCTCCATGCGACCATCAGCCTTGCTTCTGCTGACGTTGGCCTTGCTGGCAGGTTGCGGCCCCGCGCAAAAAGGGCCTGAACCGAAAACCCTGATCGTCGGCATCCAAGGTGTGCAATTCGAACAGTACGAGGCATTGGGCGATGCCACCCACCTGAAGCAACGTCTGTATTACGCGTACACCTATACCGGCGGCATCACCGGCAAGGCCAGCGAGCAGCCCACCCTCAGCGGCCCAGGCTGGGTCACCTTGCTCACTGGGGTCTGGAGCAACAAGCATGGCGTTGACTCCAATGCCGAGTCGCTGCGGGTCGACCCGGCATTTCCCAGCTTGTTCAAGCGGCTGCGTGAGGCACTGCCGACGGCCTACCTCGCCAGTGTGGTGCACAGGTCGCCCATCAACACCGCATTTTTGCTCGAAGATGCCCATGGCAACGATGTGCGCGAAAGCGGCTTGTCCGATGAACAGGTCACCCTGCGAGCACTGCAGATTCTCGGCAGCACGCCTGCCGACTTCACCTTCATTGAGCTGGGCGAACCTGATGAAGCCGGCCACGCTGCAGGCTTCGGCGAGCGCTACCAACAGGCACTGCGCAATGCCGATAACCGGCTGGGGAGACTGCTGGACAAGGTCGACGAACGGCGCCTCAATCACCCGCAAGAAGACTGGCTGGTGATTGTCAGTACCGACCATGGCCGCGACTATCGGGGCAAGGGCCATGGTGGCGTCACCGAGCAGGAAAAGACCACCTTCATCGCCAGCAACAAACCGATGAACGAAGAGCTGACCGAGCCCATCCTCCCAGAAGAAAACCCCGGGCCAAACAACCTTTATTGCCTTGCCGCGCAGACCTCGGTGGCGCCCACCGTCCTGCGCCACATGGGCCAGGCGCTGCAAGCCCAGTGGCTACTGGACGGCCCCCCCCTGCTGGGTAAGGCAGGTGCGCGCAAGGCCAGGGCCGATGAAGCCAATGCGCGTCTACGCTGGCACAGCAGCGCCAAGGGCTACCTGACCATCCTCAAGAACGGGCATGTGGTTGCACAAGTACCGGCCGCGGCCGGGCAATGGACCGACCCGGACGGCATGGATACCGTCAACGACTACGTGCTGGTACTTGATGCCACCCCGGTGGCGGTGCGCAACAGGCCTGCCGGCCAACCCTACAACATCGAGGAAGTGGCCTACTGAACGTTGCGCCCTGAATGAAAAACCCCGCCTGGCAGCCAGTGCCAGGCGGGGTTCGATCAAAGCGGACGGCTGCTTGAGCCTGCCTGATCAGTTCAGCGCATCGAGCAATGCCTGGTTCATTTCCGGGGTACCGATGGTAATGCGCAGGAACTGGGCAATCCGCGCCTGCTTGAAGTGCCGCACGATCACCCCCTGCTCACGCAGGCGCGCCGCCAATTCGGCCGCATCCTGTTGCGGGTGACGGGCGAAGATGAAGTTGGCCGCCGACGGCAGCACCTCGAAGCCCTTGGCAGTCAGTTGCTCGACCAGCACTTCCCGGCTGTCGATCACCTTGCGGCAGGTTTCTTCGAAGTAGGCACGGTCTTCGAACGCCACGGCCGCACCGACGATCGCGGCACGGTCCAGCGGGTAGGAGTTGAAGCTGTTCTTGATCCGCTCCAGCGCCTCGATCAGGTCCGGGTGGCCGACCGCCAGGCCAACGCGCAAACCCGCCAGCGAGCGCGACTTGGACAGGGTCTGGGTGACCAGCAGGTTGTCATAGCGGTCCACCAGGCTGATGGCCGTCTCGCCACCAAAGTCGATGTAGGCTTCATCCACCACCACTACCGAATCACGGTTGGCTTGCAGCAGTTGCTCGACCGCCTGCAATGGCATCAGGCAGCCGGTGGGCGCGTTCGGGTTGGGGAAGATAATGCCAGCGTTAGGCTTGTTGTAGTCCTCGACACGGATCTGGAACTGCTCGTCCAGCGCCACCTGCTCGAAGGCGATGCCATACAGGCCGCAGTAGACCGGGTAGAAGCTGTAGCTGATGTCCGGGAACAACAGCGGCGCGTCGTGCTGGAACAGACCGTGGAAGATGTGCGCCAGCACTTCGTCCGAACCGTTGCCGACGAACACCTGGCCAGGGGTTACCCCGTAGTACTCGGCCACCGCCTGCTTGAGCCGGTCACCGTTCGGGTCCGGGTACAGGCGCAGGTTGTCGTTCAGCTCGCCACGCATGGCTTCCAGCGCCTTGGGCGACGGGCCATAAGGGTTTTCATTGGTGTTGAGCTTGACCAGGCGGGCCAGCTTGGGTTGCTCGCCCGGCACGTAAGGCACCAGGTCCTTGACGAAGGGGCTCCAGAATCGACTCATGCTCAGTTCCCCTTGGCTTGGGTCAGGATACGGTATTCGGCGCTGCGGGCGTGGGCCGTCAGCGACTCGCCACGGGCCAGGACCGAGGCGGTGTGGCCCAGCTCGGACGCGCCCTGCTCGGAGCAGAAGATGATCGACGAACGTTTCTGGAAGTCATACACCCCCAGTGGCGAAGAAAAGCGCGCAGTGCCGGACGTCGGCAGCACATGGTTGGGGCCTGCGCAGTAGTCACCCAGCGCTTCGCTGGTGTGGCGGCCCATGAAGATCGCGCCGGCGTGGCGGATCTGCGGCAGCCAGGCTTGCGGGTCTGCGACCGACAGCTCCAGGTGCTCGGGGGCGATCCGGTTGGCCACTTCGATGGCCTGCTGCATGTCACGCACCTGGATCAGCGCGCCGCGGCCATTGACCGACTTCTCGATGATCTCGGCGCGCTCCATGGTCGGCAGCAGCTTGTCGATGCTGGCGGCGACGCGGTCGAGGAACTCGGCATCCGGGCTGACCAGGATGGCCTGGGCGTCTTCATCGTGCTCGGCCTGGGAGAACAGGTCCATGGCGATCCAGTCCGGGTCGGTCTGGCCGTCACACACCACGAGAATTTCCGAAGGGCCGGCGATCATGTCGATACCGACCTGGCCGAACACGTGGCGCTTGGCAGTCGCCACATAAATGTTGCCGGGGCCGACGATCTTGTCCACCTGCGGCACGCTCTCGGTGCCATACGCCAGGGCGGCGACGGCCTGGGCACCGCCGACGGTGAACACGCGGTCGACACCGGCAATGCAGGCTGCTGCCAGGACCAGTTCATTGACCTCGCCACGCGGGGTCGGTACCACCATCACCACCTCGGTCACACCTGCGACCTTGGCCGGGATAGCGTTCATCAGCACCGAGGACGGGTACGACGCCTTGCCGCCGGGCACATACAGGCCGGCGCGGTCCAGCGGCGTGACCTTCTGGCCCAGCACGGTGCCGTCGGCTTCGGTGTACTGCCACGAGTCCTGCTTCTGCCGCTCGTGGTAGATACGCACACGGTTGGCGGCCTTTTCCAGGGCCTCACGCTGCGCCGGGGTGATGCGGGTCAGCGCCAGCTCAAGGCGCTCACGGCCCAGGATCAGGTCTTCGATGCGGGTGGCCTGAACACCATCGAAACGCTGGGTGAACTCCACCAGCGCCGCATCGCCACGCTCGCGCACGGCCTTGATGATGTCGAGCACGCGCTGGTTGACCGCGTCATCAGACACACTTTCCCAGCTCAGCAGATGATCCAGATGTCGGGCGAAATCCGGATCAGCGGCGTTGAGACGGGCAATTGCAGTGGACACGGTCATGGCGAGGGCCTCGATTATTAGCGAATGCTCAGGCGCCCTAGGCTACCAGTCCATCCGCGCGGGCACCTGAGAAAAGTGGCTATGACGCGGATAGACGGGCGCGACAGCGGAGGTCGCGCGCAGGAGGTAGAGAGTCTTAGCCGCGGTGTCGCGATTCGACAGCTTTGCGCAGGGTGTCGATCAGGCTCTGGATCCGGGCATGCTGCATCTTCATGGAGGCTTTGTTGACCACCAGGCGCGAACTGATCGTGGCGATCATTTCCTGTGGCTCCAGGCCATTGGCGCGCAGGGTGTTGCCGGTGTCGACCACGTCGATGATCTTGTCGGCGAGGTTGATCAGCGGGGCCAGCTCCATCGAGCCATACAGCTTGATGATATCGACCTGACGGCCTTGCTCGGCGTAGTAACGCTTGGCAACGTTGACGAACTTGGTGGCTACGCGCAGGCGGCCCTTGGGCTCGGGTGCACCAACCACGCCAGCGGTCATCAACTTGCAGCAGGCGATCTGCAGGTCCAGCGGCTCGTACAGGCCCTGGCCGCCGTACTCCATCAGCACGTCCTTGCCAGCCACACCCAGGTCGGCGGCACCATGCTCGACATAGGTCGGCACGTCGGTGGCACGCACGATCAGCAGGCGCACGTCGTCCTGCGTAGTGGGGATGATCAGTTTACGGCTCTTGTCCGGGTTCTCGGTCGGCACGATACCGGCCTCGGCCAGCAATGGCAGGGTATCGTCGAGAATTCGGCCTTTGGATAGCGCGATGGTCAACATGGGAAACGTCGGTCCTTAAGCGGCTACTGCCGACCGGGCGTTAAGCCCGGTCGCATACAATTCGTGTGTGGGAGCGGGCTCGCCCCGCGAACACCGGCAAAGCCGGTGCCATAACCGCGGTGGCTGCTTCGCGGGGCAAGCCCGCTCCCACACCCTGCCCCTGCAGACTCTTAACCCGGTACGCGACGGATCTTCGCGCCCAGCATCTGCAGTTTTTCTTCGATGCACTCGTAACCACGGTCGATGTGGTAGATGCGATCGATCAGGGTATCGCCATCGGCAACCAGTGCCGACAGCACCAAGCTGGCCGAAGCACGCAGGTCGGTGGCCATTACCGGTGCACCTTTGAGCGCCTTGACGCCCGTGACGATGGCCGTGTTGCCTTCGACCTGGATCTGCGCGCCCATGCGGTGCATTTCGTAGACGTGCATGAAGCGGTTTTCGAAGATCGTCTCGATCACCGCGCCAGTGCCTTCGGCGATGGCGTTGAGCGAGATGAACTGCGCCTGCATGTCGGTCGGGAACGCCGGGTAAGGCGCGGTACGCAGGTTCACAGCCTTGGGCCGCTTGCCGTGCATGTCCAGCTCGATCCAGTCTTCGCCGGTGTTGATGTCGGCGCCCGCTTCCTTGAGTTTTTCCAGTACTGCTTCAAGGATGGTCGGGTCGGTGTCCTTGACCTTGACGCGGCCACCGGTGACGGCAGCGGCGACCAGGTAGGTACCGGTCTCGATACGGTCTGGCATGACCCGGTAGGTGGCCGAGTGAAGGCGCTCGACGCCATCGATGGTGATGGTGTCGGTGCCGGCGCCCTGAATCTTGCCGCCCATGGCGTTGATGAAGTTGGCCAGGTCGACCACTTCAGGCTCGCGCGCGGCGTTTTGCAGTACGCTGCGACCCTTGGCCAGGGCTGCGGCCATCATGATGTTCTCGGTACCGGTCACACTGACGGTATCGAAGAAGAAGTGCGCACCGCGCAAGCCACCTTCAGGGGCCTTGGCCTTGATGTAGCCGGCTTCGACTTCGATCTTCGCACCCATGGCTTCCAGGCCACGGATGTGCAGGTCGACAGGGCGCGAGCCGATGGCGCAACCGCCAGGCAGAGCCACTTCGGCCTCGCCGAAGCGCGCGACCATAGGGCCCAGCACCAGGATCGAGGCGCGCATGGTCTTGACCAGCTCGTACGGCGCGACCAGCGTCTTGATGGTACGCGGGTCGATTTCCACCGACAGCTTCTCGTCGATCACAGGCTCGATGCCCATGCGCCCGAACAGCTCGATCATAGTGGTGATGTCGTGCAGGTGCGGCAGGTTGCCCACGGTGACCGGGCCGTCAGCCAGCAGGGTCGCCGCCAGAATCGGCAGGGCCGCGTTCTTCGCGCCCGAAATGCGGATCTCGCCGTCAAGGCGAGCACCGCCAGTAATAATCAGTTTGTCCATTGGAGTCTCGCCGCCAAGTTGGCTCAGGTGCGCTCAGCCCAGGCTGCGCTGCTGAAAAATTTCATGGTTACCGCATGGATGCTGCCATTGGCGATCCAGGGATTAAGGTGAGCATAGATCGCCTGTTGACGCTTGACCGGGCTCAGGCCAGCCAACTCGTCGCTGATCACGTTCAACTGGAAGTTGCAGCCTTCGCCTTCAACTTCGACCCGGGATCCCGGCAATTTTTCTTCAAGGAAGCTTTTAACTTCTACGGCCTGCATGCTCAACCTCAATCGGCGCCCGATGCGCACGGGTCGGCCATCATACAAAAAAGCCCCTCGCCTGCGAAGCCCACTGAAGGTTTGCGCTGACCGAGGGGCCATCCATCCGTGTCAGGCCATCAGCTGGCCAGCACTTCATCGAGGTCGTAGACCTCGGCAATCTCCCGCATGTCTTCGGGCATTCCACGCACTTCGCAGACCTTGCCAGTGGCCTGGCCATCGCGGATGAACGCCAGCAGCAGCGACAGGCCGACGCTCGACGACTTGTCCACCGCCGAGCAATCGAGGATCAGGCGCGGCTCTTTGGAAGCCTCGACCAGCGCCTTGCCTTGCTTGCGCAAGGCCGGGCCACTGCGATAGTCCAGCACGCCTGCCAGGCGCAGTACGCCCGGCTCGGCCATGCTTACGCCGGTTTCACTCATTTCACGACCTTATCGGACGATTGATCGGCTTCCTGCTTGGCCTTGGCCACTTCGCCTGCCCAGCCGTCGATGGTTTTATCCAGGTCGTTGCCGTTGCGCTGCATGGCGTCGGAGAACTGGTCACGGAACAGCTTGCCGATGTTGATGCCGTTGACGATGACGTTACGCACCTTCCACTCGCCGGCGATGTTCTCCAGGGTGTACTGCACCGGATACACGGCACCGTTGTTGCCCGTCACCTTCATGCCGACGCTGGCACGCTTGCCGTCATCGACCTTGGCAGGATCGACGACGATGCCCTGGTTGTTGTATTCCAGCAGGGCGTTGCCATAGAACTGCATCAGGCTGCGCTTGAAGTTTTCCTGGAAGCGCTGCATCTGCTCAGGCGTGGCCTTGCGCGAGTACTTGACGGTCATGATGCTGCGCGAAATACCGTCAGCGTCGACCACCGGGCCGAGGATGCGGTTGAGCGCATCGTAGAAGGCGCTGGGGTTGGACTTGTACTGCTCCTTGTTGGCCTTGAGGTCACCCAGCAGTTCGTTGGTCGTGCCTTGAACCACCTCGTGGGGCGTCTGTGCCGCCAGGGTCAGCAGGGGGAAGGCCGCCAGCAGGACCAGCAGGCCACGTCGCAGGATCGAAATCATGGAAACTCCTTAATTAGCCGGTTGCGCTTCTTTCGGTTCCTTGCCAACGGAGTTGAGCAGGAACTTGCCAATCAGATCTTCCAGCACCAGGGCCGACTGGGTGTCGTGGATGGTCGCGCCATCCTTGAGCACCTGATCTTCGCCGCCCACGCTGATGCCGATGTACTTCTCGCCCAGCAACCCGGCGGTCAGGATCGAGGCAGTGGAGTCGGTCGGCAGGTTGTCGACGGTCTTGTCCAGCTGCAGCGTCACCCGACCGGTGTAGGAATCACGGTCCAGATCGATGGCGGTGACCTTGCCGATCGTCACACCGGCCATGGTCACTTTAGCTCTGACCGTCAAACCGGCGATATTGTCGAAGTACGCATAAACTTTGTAGGTATCACTGCTCGGGCTGGCCGACAGCCCGCTGACACGCAGGGCCAGCAGCAGCAGCGCCAGGATCCCGGCCAGGAGGAACAGGCCGACACCGATTTCCAGGGTGCGGTTTTGCATCAGAAATCTCCAAACATCAAGGCGGTCAGAATAAAGTCCAGACCCAGGACTGCCAACGAGGCATAGACCACGGTCTTGGTGGTGGCGCGGCTGATCCCTTCTGAGGTGGGCTCACAGTCGTACCCCTGGAACACGGCAATCCAGGTGGTGACGAAGGCGAACACCAGGCTCTTGATCAAGCCGTTCAACACGTCGTCGGTAAAGGAAACACTGTTCTGCATGTTGGCCCAGAACGAGCCCTCGTACACGCCCAGCCAGTCGACTGCGACCCACGAACCACCCCAGATGCCGACCACGCTGAAGATCAGCGCCAACAGCGGCAGCGAGATGAAACCGGCCCACAATCGCGGCGCGATGATGTACTTGAGCGGGTCGACGCCAATCATCTCGAGGCTAGACAACTGCTCGGTGGACTTCATGTTGCCGATCTCGGCGGTCAGCGCGGAGCCCGCACGGCCAGCGAACAGCAAGGCGGTCACCACCGGCCCGAGCTCACGCAGCAGGGTCAAGGCAACCATCTGCCCGACCGCCTGCTCCGAACCGTACTTGGTCAGGATGCTGTAACCCTGCAGCGCCAGCACCATGCCGATGAACACACCGGACACGGCAACGATCGCCAGCGACAGCACGCCCACCGAATACAGCTGCTTGGTCAGCAGCTGGAAACCACCGCCAATGCCGCCACGCCCGACCAGCGCGTGAAACAGGAACAGGCAGGAACGCCCGAGCACCGCCACCACGTCGATCGCCGAGCGACCGAACAGGCGAACACGTTCGAGTAAGGATTTTCTGCGCATCAACGCGCCCCCAGCAGGTCGGCGCGGTAATCAGGCGCGGGAAAGTGGAAGGGTACCGGACCGTCCGGATCGCCCTTCATGAACTGGCGAATACGCGGGTTGTCCGAGCCCATCAGTTCGTCGGGCGTGCCCTGCCCCAGCACCTGACCATCACCGACCACGTAGATATAGTCGGCAATGCTGGCGGTTTCGGCCAGGTCGTGGGAAACGACAATGCTGGTGATGCCCAGTGCATCGTTGAGCAGGCGGATCAGGCGCACCAATACGCCCATGGCGATCGGGTCCTGGCCGACGAACGGCTCGTCATACATCAGGATCTGCGGGTCCAGGGCAATCGCACGGGCCAACGCCACCCGGCGCTTCATGCCACCGGACAGCTCGTCGGGCATCAGGTCGATGGCTCCGCGCAGGCCCACGGCCTGCAGCTTCATCAGCACGATGTCACGGATCATTTCTTCCGACAGCTGGGTATGCACGCGCAGCGGGAAGGCGACGTTCTCGAACACATCGAGGTCAGTGAACAGCGCGCCACTCTGAAACAGCACGCCCATCTGCTTGCGCGCGTCGAACAGGTCGCTGCGCGACAGCGTCGGCAGATTCTGCCCCGCTACCCACACCTCACCACCGGACGGGCGCAACTGCGCGCCCATCAGGCGTAGCAACGTGGTCTTGCCGCAACCCGATGGCCCCATGATGCCGGTGACCTTGCCGCGCGGGATGCGGATGTCGACATTGCTGAAAATGCTGCGCGAACCGCGCTTGAAGGATACCCCCTTCAACTCGACCGCGTAGGCGCTATCCACACTCATCTAGACTCCTTGCTAGTGCAGCCTCGTCCTAATGGACGCCGGCCCTCTTCTTGAAGGCACACGCGCCCGTGGCAGGCCGAATAGCGGCGAACTATAGCACCGCTGACAGCGCCGCCCCAAGGCCGGGGAGCGAGTCGTTCAGCCCTAAGACAGGCTTTGATGACATTCGTCACAGCAATCGAAAGGGTGAGGGTTTCTTTCATTGCGGCTATAATCGCCGCCTTTTCATCAGGCATTGCTTTTTCGACATGAGCCAATCCAGCGAGCTGATCCAATCCGCCCAACGCACCTTGCGCCTGGAACTCGAGGCCGTAGAGGCCCTGTTGGCGCGCATCGACGACAATTTCGTCAAGGCCTGCGAACTGATCCTGGCAAGCACGGGCCGGGTCGTCGTGGTCGGCATGGGCAAGTCCGGGCACATCGGCAACAAGATCGCCGCCACCCTGGCCAGCACTGGCACGCCTGCGTTTTTCGTGCATCCGGCCGAGGCCAGCCATGGCGACATGGGCATGATCACCCGCGACGATGTCATCCTGGCCCTGTCGAACTCCGGCAGCACCGCCGAAATCGTCACACTGCTGCCCTTGATCAAGCGCCTGGGCATCAAGCTGATCAGCCTCACCGGCAACCCTGATTCGCCCCTGGCCCAGGCCGCCGAGGTCAACCTCGACGCCCGTGTTGCCCAGGAGGCCTGCCCGCTGAACCTGGCGCCGACCTCCTCCACCACGGCATCGCTGGTACTGGGCGATGCCCTGGCGATCGCCCTGCTCGAAGCCCGCGGCTTCACTGCCGAGGACTTCGCCTTCTCGCACCCCGGTGGCGCGCTGGGCCGTCGCCTGCTGCTCAAGGTCGAGAATGTCATGCACACCGGCGACGAACTGCCCCAGGTGGCACGCGGCACCCTGCTCAAGGACGCACTCCTTGAAATGTCCCGCAAAGGCCTGGGCATGACCGTGATCGTCGAAGCCAATGGCACCCTGGCCGGGGTGTTCACCGACGGCGACCTGCGCCGCAGCCTCGATCGCAATATCGACGTGCACACCACGCTGATCGACGACGTGATGACCGTGCACGGCAAGACTGCCCGCGCCGAGATGCTCGCTGCCGAAGCCCTGAAGATCATGGAAGACCACAAGATCGGCGCCCTGGTGGTCGTGGACCGCGACGACCGGCCGACCGGTGCCCTTAACATGCACGATCTGCTGCGCGCCGGAGTGATGTAAATGAACCAGAACCTCATGCAACGGGGCAAGGCCATCAAGCTGGCGGTGTTCGACGTCGACGGCGTGCTCACCGACGGTCGCCTTTATTTCCTCGAAGATGGCAGCGAATTCAAGACCTTCAACACCCTCGATGGCCAGGGCATCAAGATGCTCATGGCCTCGGGCGTAACCACCGCAATCATCAGCGGGCGCAAGACCCCGGTGGTCGAGCGCCGCGCGAAGAACCTCGGTATTCCTCACCTTTTCCAGGGCCGCGAGGACAAATTGGTGGTTCTTGACGGCCTGCTCGCCGAACTGGGCCTAAGCTATGATCAGGTCGCCTATCTGGGCGACGACCTGCCAGACTTGCCGGTGATTCGCCGCGTGGGCCTGGGCATGGCGGTAGCCAACGCCGCGCCGTTCGTTCGCCAGCACGCCCAGGGCGTGACCCAGGCGCGCGGCGGCGAAGGGGCCGCCCGTGAATTCTGCGAACTGATCATGCAGGCCCAGGGCACCCTGGACGCTGCCAACGCCAACTACCTGTAAGGCTGCCCATGTTCAGCAAGAAAGTCCGCAACTTTGCGCTGCTCGGGGTCATCGCCGCCCTGCTGGTGGCGATCGGCTACTGGAACGTCAGCCCGGAAAGCTTCCTCGACAAGCCGGTGAGCCAGGTCGACGATAGCGCTATCGACTACTACGCGACCAACGCCCACAGCCTGCAATTCTTGCCCGACGGCAAACTGCAGTATGAAATGACCGCCGACAAGGTCGAGCACCTCAAGGCCAGCGAAATCACCCTGCTGACCACGCCCGACCTGCATATGTACCGCGGCACCGAGTACCCATGGCACGTGCAGAGCGCCCGCGCCGAGGTCAATCCGGACGGTACCGAGGTCGAGCTGATCGACCAGGTACGCGTTGCCCGCATCGACGAAAAGCAGCGTGAGACCATCATTACCAGCTCACGCATGACCGTGTTCCCGCAGAAGCAATATGCGCAGACCGAGCAAGCCGTTAGAATCGACGGCGCCGGTGGCACAACTACGGGCAAAGGAATGAAAGCGTATTTGAAAGAAGGCAGGATGGACCTGCTCTCTAACGTAAGAGGACAGTATGAGGCTCGTTAAAACCCTCCCCCTTTTGCTCAGCCTGAGCGCAGCACTGGGAAGCGCGAGCGCCTTCGCACTGCCGAACGACCGTGATCAGCCGATCCGTATCCAGGCCGACAATGCCCATCTGGACGACAAGCAGGGTGTGGCCACCTACACCGGCGATGTGATCATCACCCAGGGCTCGATGAAAATCACTGGCAACACCGTGACCATCACCCGCTCCGCCACCGGCGATATCGACGTGGTGACCTCGGTAGGCAACCTGGCCTACTTCGAGCAGCAACAGAGCGCCGCCAAGCCGGACAAGATGAAGGGCTGGGGTGTGACTATCCAGTACCAGTCGCAGAAGGACCTGGTGATCCTCACCGACCGCGCCAAGGTCGAAAACGAAGGCAACACCACCGAAGGCGAGAAAATCGTCTACAACACCCAGACCCAGGTGGCGACCGCCGGTCGCGGTGGCAACGTGACTACACCGCGTCAGCGTATCGACATGGTGATCCAGCCCAAGAAGAAGGCCGAGTAAATGGCAACCCTTAAAGCCCAGCACCTGGCCAAGAGCTACAAGGGTCGGCAGGTCGTGCGCGATGTCAGCCTGTCGATCGACAGTGGCCAGATCGTCGGCCTGCTCGGCCCCAACGGCGCCGGCAAGACCACCTGCTTCTACATGATCGTCGGCCTGGTCCAGGCTGAGCAAGGGCGCGTGCTGATCGACAACCTCGATGTCAGCCACCAGCCCATGCACGGTCGCGCCCGCGCCGGTATCGGCTACCTGCCGCAGGAAGCTTCGATCTTCCGCAAGCTGTCGGTGGCCGACAACATCATGGCGATCCTCGAGACCCGCAAGGAACTCGACCGCGACGGCCGCCGCAAGGAGCTGGAAAGCCTGCTGCAGGAGTTCCATATCAGCCACATCCGCGACAACCTCGGCATGAGCCTCTCGGGTGGCGAACGCCGCCGCGTCGAGATCGCCCGGGCCTTGGCAACCGCACCGAAGTTCATCCTGCTGGACGAACCCTTCGCGGGTGTCGACCCGATTTCGGTCGGCGACATCAAGCAGATCATCCACCATCTCAAGGCCAAGGGCATCGGTGTACTGATCACCGACCACAACGTGCGCGAGACCTTGGATATCTGCGAAACCGCTTATATCGTCAATGATGGCCGACTGATCGCCGAAGGCGATGCCGAGACCATCCTGGCCAACGACCTGGTCAAAGAGGTTTACCTGGGTCACGAGTTCCGACTCTGACCCCGGGACGCACCTGGAGCACCGGCAAATAACCCTTGACGGGGTTTAAGTTGTTACGGTGCTCTAGGCAAACGCTACAATTTAAGGCATAAAACTTGCTTGAATTTGGCGCTCCGGCGCCCTCGTGTAGTGGATGGCGCATGCGCGCCGGCGAACAAGGTATTAAGCCCCTGCCATGAAACCATCGCTCGTCCTAAAAATGGGCCAGCAACTGACGATGACTCCTCAGTTGCAACAGGCCATCCGCCTCCTCCAGCTGTCCACCCTGGACCTCCAACAGGAAATCCAGGAAGCGCTGGAGTCGAACCCGATGCTCGAACGTCAGGAAGACGGCGAGGACTTCGACAATAGCGACCCGATGGCCGATAACGCCGAGAGCAAACCGGCCGCCGAAGCCCAGGACAACAGCTTCCAGGAAAGCACCGCCAGTGCCGAAAACCTGGAAGACGGTGAGTGGAGCGAGCGCATCCCCAACGAGCTGCCGGTCGACACCGCCTGGGAAGACATCTACCAGACCAGCGCCAGCAGCCTGCCAAGCAACGATGACGACGAGTGGGACTTCACCACCCGCACATCGGCCGGCGAGAGCCTGCAAAGCCACCTGCTGTGGCAGCTGAACCTGGCGCCGATGTCCGATACCGATCGCCTGATCGCCGTCACTCTGATCGACAGCATCAATGGCCAGGGCTACCTGGAAGACACCCTGGAGGAGATCTGCGCCGGTTTCGACCCTGAACTGGATATCGAGCTGGACGAGGTCGAAGCGGTCTTGCACCGCATCCAGCAGTTCGAGCCTGCCGGCGTCGGTGCACGCAACCTCGGCGAATGCCTGCTGTTGCAACTGCGTCAGCTACCGGCCAGCACCCCCTGGATGGCCGAGGCCAAGCGCCTGGTCACCGACTTCATCGACCTGCTGGGTGGCCGCGACTACAGCCAGCTGATGCGGCGCATGAAGATCAAGGAAGACGAACTGCGCCAGGTCATCGAACTGGTGCAAAGCCTCAACCCGCGCCCCGGTTCACAGATCGAATCGAGCGAGCCCGAGTACGTCGTGCCCGACGTCATCGTGCGCAAGGACAGTGAGCGCTGGCTGGTCGAGCTGAACCAGGAGGCGATCCCGCGGCTGCGCGTCAACCCGCAGTACGCAGGCTTTGTCAGACGCGCCGACACCAGCGCCGACAACACCTTCATGCGCAACCAGCTGCAGGAAGCGCGCTGGTTCATCAAGAGCCTGCAGAGCCGCAACGAAACGCTGATGAAGGTCGCCACGCAGATCGTCGAGCATCAGCGCGGTTTTCTCGACCATGGCGACGAAGCGATGAAGCCCTTGGTGCTGCATGACATTGCCGAAGCGGTGGGCATGCACGAGTCGACCATTTCGCGGGTCACCACGCAGAAATACATGCACACGCCCCGCGGTATCTACGAACTGAAATACTTTTTCTCAAGCCATGTGAGCACCGCCGAAGGCGGAGAATGCTCGTCCACGGCGATCCGCGCGATCATCAAGAAACTGGTTGCGGCGGAAAATCAGAAAAAGCCATTGAGTGACAGCAAGATCGCTGGTTTACTGGAGGCACAAGGCATCCAGGTAGCCCGTCGCACCGTCGCCAAGTACCGCGAGTCTCTCGGCATCGCACCGTCGAGCGAGCGCAAGCGACTGATGTAGCCCCTGGTATGTGCCACAGCATTTGCGGGGCAGGTGCAAGACCTGCCTCTTTATGATGCACGGGCAACAAAGGAGAAGCTGTATGCAAGTCAACATCAGTGGACACCATGTAGAAGTCACCCCGCCGCTGCGCGACTATATCGAGCAGAAACTCAAGCGCCTGGAGGGTCACTTCGACAAGATTACCAACGTGCAGGTCATCATGAAGGTCGAGAAGCTGCAGCAGAAGGTCGAAGCGACCCTGCAGATTCCTGGCGGTGAAGTGGTCGCCAACGCGGAACACGAAGACATGTATGCAGCGATCGACGCCTTGGCCGACAAGCTCGACCGCCAACTGAAAAAACACAAGGAAAAACAGCAAAGCCTGCTGCAAGGCACGGCTGCCCGCTGATCCCCCTCATCCATGATCCGACTTGAAACCATCCTGACCCCCGGCCGTTCCCTCGTGAACGTGCCGGGCGGCAGTAAGAAGCGCGCCCTCGAAAAGGTCGCCACTGTCATCGCCGACCAAGTGCCAGAACTGGAGATGCAAGACGTCTTCGAAAAACTGGTCGCCCGTGAAAAACTCGGCTCGACCGGGTTCGGCAACGGCATCGCCATCCCCCACTGCCGGCTCGAAGGATGCACCGCCCCCGTCAGCGCCTTGCTGCACCTGGAGGCACCGATCGACTACGACGCCATCGATGGCGCACCCGTGGACCTGCTGTTCGTCCTGCTGGTGCCCGAAGCTGCCACCGATGCGCACCTGGAACTGCTGCGCCAGATTGCCAGCATGCTCGATCGCAAAGAGGTTCGTGATCGTCTGCGTGCAGCCAGCAGTAACGAGGCCCTGTACCAGGTTGTCCTGGACGTCCAGAGCGAGCCCTGAACATGCGTCTGATCATCGTTAGCGGCCGGTCCGGCTCCGGCAAGAGCACCGCCCTCGATGTGCTGGAAGACAACGGTTTCTATTGCATCGACAACCTGCCCGCCGGCCTGCTACCGCAGCTGGCGGAAAACGCGTTGATCAATACCGAGTTGCTGCAACCCAAGGTCGCTGTGTCGATTGACGCGCGCAACCTGCCCAGCCACTTGTCGCGTTTCCCCGAACTGCTCGAAGAGGCCCGAGCGCGGCACATCCAATGCGACGTGCTGTACCTGGACGCCGACGAAGATACGCTGCTCAAACGCTTCTCCGAGACGCGCCGGCGCCACCCGCTGACCAATGCCAACCGTTCCCTGGCAGAGGCAATACGGGTCGAGAGCGACATGCTGGGGCCGATCTCCGATCTGGCTGACCTGAAAATCGACACTACCAGCCTAAACCTTTACCAACTGCGCGACTCGATCAAGCTGCGCCTGCTCAACCAGCCAGAGCCTGGCACTGCGTTTCTGGTCGAATCGTTCGGCTTCAAGCGCGGCATGCCGGTCGATGCCGACCTGGTGTTCGATGTGCGCTGCCTGCCCAACCCCTATTGGAAGCCCGAGCTGCGTGAGCACTCCGGCCTCGATCAGCCGGTGATCGACTACCTCGCCGCCCAGCCGGATGTCGAAGAGATGTTCAACGACATTTCCAGCTACCTGCTCAAATGGCTGCCCCGCTTCGCCGCCAGCAACCGCGCCTACGTCACTATCGCCATCGGCTGCACCGGCGGCCATCACCGCTCGGTGTACCTGACCGAACGCCTCGGCGAGTTGCTGCAGCAATCACTGAAAAACGTCCAGGTCCGCCACCGCGACCTCTAGCCCACAGGATCCACCCCACGATGCCCGCCTGCGAAATCACCATCATCAACAAGCTGGGCCTGCATGCCCGGGCGGCAGCCAAGTTCGTCGGCGTGGCCGGGCGCTTCCCCTGCCAGGTGCGCGTGGGCCGCGCGCCCGACAAGCTGGTGGACGGCAAAAGCATCATGGCAGTGATGATGCTCGCGGCAGGCAAAGGCACCCAGGTGCACCTGCTGACCGAAGGCGAACAGGACAACGAAGCGCTGGAAGCTTTGATCGAGCTGATCAACAACTACTTCGACGAAGGCGAGTAAACCGCTCAGGACATCGCGGTATCCATCACCATCATCAGGCAGAAACCGATACACAGCCCCAGGCTGGCCAAGCGGTGATGCCCATTGCTGCGCGACTCAGGGATGATTTCCTGGGTCACCACCAACAGCATCGCTCCCGCCGCACACGCCAACCCCAACGGCAGCAGCAGTTCGGCTACGTTGACCAGCCAGGCACAGATCACCGCAGCCACGGGTTCGACCAGGCCTGAAGCGGCTCCGATCAGAAACGCCTTGAACCGCGGCATGCCCGCCCCCGCCAGCACCAGCGCTATCACCAGGCCCTCAGGCACATCCTGCAAGGCGATGCCCATGGCCAGGCTGTCGGCATCCGCCATACCGCCACCCGCCGACACGCCGATGGCCATGCCTTCAGGAATGTTGTGGGCAATGATGGCAATCACGAACAGCCAGATTCGCGCGGCGATCACTGGCTGGTTATCCGTGCCGACCAAGGCTTCCGGCGAGGCGCCGGAAACCTTGAGGTCGACCAGAAACAGGCACAAGGCGCCGAACATCAAGCCAAAGCTGATCAGGCCGCCCGCGCCCCAGGGGCTGAAGCCGATACCTTGAGCCGCTTCCAACCCCGGAATGATCAGGGAAAACGCGGTGGCCGCCAGCATCACGCCGGCGCCGAAGCCCAGCAGTGTGTCGGCCAGGGCCACCGGCATATTACGTATCACCAACACCGGTACCGCGCCCAGCGCCGTCCCCAACGCGCACAGTGCGCCCCCCTCGAGGGCGCGCAACATGCGCGGTTCCAGGCCCAGCCAGGCAATGCCCTGCGCCATCAACAGCGCAGTGCCGACCAGCAACAGCAAGGTTCCTATCGCCAGGCGAAACAGACGCACGCTGCTGACGGACAACACCTGTGAACGCATACCGGATCGACTCACTTCAAGGCTTCGAGATAACGACGTTCTACTTCCGCCCAGTCGACGACGTTGTAGAAGGCACCGATGTATTCAGGGCGACGGTTCTGGTACTTGAGGTAGTAAGCGTGTTCCCACACGTCCAACCCCAGGATCGGCGTATTACCGTGCATCAGCGGGCTGTCCTGGTTGCCGCTGCTTTCAACCACCAGCTTGTTTTCCGGGGTGACGCTGAGCCAGGCCCAACCACTGCCGAAGCGGCTCAGTGCCGCTTTGGTGAACGCGTCCTTGAAGGCGTCGAAACCACCTAGCTCGGCTTCGATTGCCTTGGCCACCTGACCGTGCGGCTGGCCGCCACCCTGTGGCGCCATCACGGTCCAGAACAGCGTGTGGTTGGCGTGGCCACCCCCTTGGTTGATCACCGCAGCCTGCAGCTTCTCTGGCAACTGCTTGACCGCGCCGACCAACTGCTCCACCGGCCACTCGGCCCATTCGGTGCCTTCGATAGCGGTGTTGAGGTTGTTGATATAGGTCTGGTGATGCTTGCTGTGGTGAATCTCCATGGTCTGGGCATCGATGTGCGGTTCCAGCGCATCGTAGGCATAGGGCAACGCAGGCAAGGTGTGTGGCATGTCAGTGGATTCCGTAAGCGTGGGGTCTGGGTGTCACGTCTGCCTTCGCGGCCAGCGCGCTGGCCTCGGGTGCGTGACGGTTGAGCAGGCGCTCGGTGCGCGGGTACTGGCCGTACTCGGCGATGAAATTCAGCAACTCGGTGTAGGTGCGCCCACTGTGGCGCAGCGCGGCATCGCGCAGCGCCTGGGGCAAGCGGGCCTCCTGGCTGGCCTGCAGCAGGCGCTGATGCGCAGAGCACAGGTAGTCGGCGCTCTCGTGCGGCTGGTTCAGGCGCAGGTGCAGGTCGGCCAGGTTGTGGTGAGCGATGACGAACACCGCCACCGCTTCGTCGACGTCATGCCAGCGCTCGAACAGCACCTGGGCCAGCGCCAGGGCTTGCAGGTAGTGTTCCCGTGCATCGACCCACTCACCTTGCTCGAACAGGTGGTTGGCCATTTCGGTGGTGCGTTTCCAGTGCTGCATGGCGTGTCTCCTGCGCCGGGGTCAGATCCCGCCGGCGGTGAGTTTTTCCGGGTCGAGCAGCGCTTCCAGTTGGTCGCGCGACAAGTCGGTATGCTCCAGCGCCACATCGATGATCGGGCGGCCCTGCTTGTAGGCGGTCTTGGCGATTTCGGCGGCCTTGAGATAGCCGATGATCGGGTTCAGCGCCGTGACCAGGATCGGGTTGCGCGCCAGCGCCTCCTTGAGCTTGCCTTCATTGACCTTGAACGTGGCGATGGCCTTGTCGGCCAGCAAGCGGCTGACGTTGGCCATCAGTTCGATGCTTTCCAGCAGGTTGCGGGCGATCACCGGCAGCATCACGTTCAGCTCGAAGTTGCCCGACTGTCCAGCGATGGCGATGGTCGCGTCATTGCCGATGACCTGCGCAGCCACCATGGCAGTGGCTTCCGGGATCACTGGGTTGACCTTGCCCGGCATGATCGAAGAGCCAGGCTGCAGGCCTTGCAGTTCAATCTCGCCAAGGCCGGCCAACGGGCCGGAGTTCATCCAGCGCAGGTCGTTGGCGATTTTCATCAGCGCCACCGCAGCAGTCTTGAGCTGGCCGGAAAGGGCTACGGCGGTGTCCTGCGAGCCGATCAGGGCAAACAGGTTCTGCCCAGGGGTGAACTCGACCTGGGTCAGGGCACTGAGCTGGCGCGCGAAGCCGGCAGCGAACTGTGGGTGGGCGTTGATGCCCGTCCCCACCGCCGTGCCACCCTGGGCCAGCGCCTGCAGGCTCGGCAGGGTCGCCTCGATGTGCGCCTGCGCACCTTTGATTTGTGCTGCCCAGCCGTCGAGCACCTGGCTCATGCGCACGGGCATGGCGTCCATCAGGTGGGTACGGCCGGTTTTGACGAATGGGTGTACCTGCTGCGATTTGGCCTCGATCACCTGTACCAGGTGACGCAACGCTGGCAGCAGTTGCTCGTGCAGCGCCAGGGCGGCACTGACATGGATGGTGGTCGGGATGATGTCGTTGCTGCTCTGGCCGCAGTTCACATGGTCGTTGGCATTGACCGCATTACCCAGCACGCGGGTCGCCAGGGTGGCGATCACCTCGTTGGCGTTCATATTCGAACTGGTGCCGGAACCGGTCTGGAACACATCCACCGGGAAATGCTGGATGAAATCTTCCGCCAGCAGTTGTTCGACTGCCTTGACGATGGCCTGACCTTGCTCCGCGCTCACCTGCTCCAGCTCGATGTTGGCCTTGGCCGCTGCGGCCTTGGCCAGCAGCAATGCGCGAATGAACTGGGCCGGCATGCGCTGGCCGCTGACCGGGAAGTTGTCGACCGCGCGCTGGGTCTGGGCGCCATACAGGGCCTCGGCAGGCACCTGCAGCTCACCCATGCTGTCACGCTCGATACGGGTATTACTCATCGTCTAATCCTTGCATCAGTTCATCGGGAGAAATCGAAGGCAGCAGCACGCAATTGGCCAATTGCAGGGCGTAGGGCTGCCAGCGCTGGTTCTGTTCGCGGCGGTCGAGGTTGCGCAGGTCGAGCAAGGGTCGCCAGGCCTGGTCCAGGCACAGGCAGCGCCAATGCCAGGGCAGCATGCGGTCGCAAGCGGTATCCAGGAGCAGGCGAAAGGAGGTCAGGGCCACCGTCCATGGCAAGGTTTCGGTGCAGCACACCAGGTAGCGGCCTTCGGCCAGGTAGTGCTCGATCAGGCGCGGCTCATCGGGCTCGAGCGCGCAGCGAATGCGCCGGCTGAGCCAGCGCCAGTTTTCCAGGTAGGGCAACTCGTGGAGGACGGATTTCATGAACACCATCGCCAAGCAACCGGGTAATGATATTCATTATTAAGTGATAAATAGAATCACTTCAAGAGGGCATCGACCAAAGCAGGGAGTAAGCAGGTATAAAAAAACCCGGCGCGCAGGCCGGGTTTTGTAGATCAGGCGGCCACTCAGCTGCCGGCAACGGTCATCCGTTCGATCAGCACCGAGCCCGTGTGAATATTGCTGCGGGTCTCAAGATCGCTACCGATCGCCACGATTTGCTGGAACATGTCCTTCATGTTCCCGGCGATGGTCACTTCCTGGACCGCATGCTGGATCTCGCCGTTCTCGACCCAGAAGCCTGCAGCCCCACGCGAATAGTCGCCCGTGACCATGTTCAGGCCATGCCCCATCAACTCGGTCACCAGCAAGCCACGCCCCATCCGGCGGATCAGGGCCGCCTGGTCCTCGACGCCGTGGGTCACATACAGGTTGTGCACACCACCGGAGTTGGCCGTGCTGGGCAGGCCGAGCTTGCGCCCGGAATAGGTCCCCAGCAGGTACGACACCAGCTCACCCTTGTCGACGAACGGTTTGGCGTAGGTCGCCAGGCCGTCACCGTCGAACGCAGCACTGCCCAAGGCCCGGGGAATATGCGGGCGCTCATCGAGGGTCAGCCAGCTTGGGAAGAGCCGCTGCCCGATAGTGCCTTCAAGGAACGACGACTTGCGGTACAGGTTGCCGCCGGAAATGGCCGACAGGAAGCTGCCAAACAGGCCGCCGGCGAGCTCTGCCGAGAACAGCACCGGCACTTCGCACGTCGGCACCGGGCGCGCGCCGAGGCGGCTGGCCGCACGCTGGGCCGCACGCTGGCCGATGCTGCGCGGGTCGGCCAACAAATTGCCCTGGCGGTTTACGTCATACCAGTAGTCACGCTGCATCTGGCCATCACCCTCGGCGATCATCACGCAGCTCAGGCTGTGTCGGGTCGAGGCGTAGCTGCCGATGAAGCCGTGGCTGTTGCCATACACTCGGCACCCTTGGTGAGTGTTGAGCGTGGTGCCATCGGCATTGAGAATGCGTGAATCGGCGTCGAACGCCGCGGCCTCGCAAGCCAGGGCCATCTCGATCGCCTTCTCGGGTTCGATGTCCCAGTCGTGGTAAAGGTCCAGGTCCGGGATATCGCGGGCCATCAGGGCGGCGTCGGCCAAGCCGGAGCATTCGTCTTCGGACGTATGCTTGGCGATCGCCAGCGCGGCGGCTACGGTTTCGCGGATCGCCTCGGGGCCACTTGCCGAGGTACTGGCCGAGCCTTTGCGCTGGCCGACATAGAGGGTGATGCCAAAGCCCTGGTCACGGTTGAACTCGACCGTTTCGACCTCGCGCTGACGCACCGTGGTGGACAGGCCTTGCTCCAGCGAGACCGCCACTTCGCAGGCACTGGCGCCCTGGCGACGCGCTTCGGCGATGATCGCTTCGACCTGCTCCTGCAAGGCTGGCAGGTCTTTCGGACCTACGCTCTGGACTGCACTCATGGTTCTCTCCACTCAAATTCTGCGTTCGGCGAGGGTCATTCTACGACCGGGCCGGACAAGCGGCCCCCGACTGGTTATCATGGCGGCGATTTCTAGCGGACTGCCACCATGGTTGATTCAAACGACGACGCCTTCGACGGCGAAAAAAGCAAAACCCAGATCAAGCGCGAACTGCATGCACTGGTCGAACTCGGCGAGCGCCTCACTACGCTCAAGGCCGACACCCTGGCACGCCTGCCGTTGACCGACGAGCTGCGCAAGGCGCTGGCCGAGGCCAGCAAGCACACCGCTCACGGTGCCCGCAAACGCCACATGTCGTTTGTCGGCAAGCTGATGCGTGTGCAGGACCTGGATGCCATCCATGCCTTGCTCGAACAGATGGACAGCTCGACCCGCCAGTACAACGAGCGTTTCCACGGCCTGGAGCGCTGGCGCGACCGGTTGATCGACGGCAATGACGAAGACCTCGAACGCTTCGTCAACGAGTACCCCGATACCGATCGCCAGCAAATGCGCTCGCTGATCCGCCATGCCCAGCACGAGAAGGCGCGTAACAAACCGCCTGCCGCCGCGCGCAAGGTGTTCAAGTACATCCGCGACCTCGACGAGCTGCAGCGCGGATTGCGCTGATTGCCCAGGGGCTGCTGCGCAGCCCCCACACCTGTCACGCCCCGGTCCCGCCGACGGTAATCGCATCGAGTTTCAACGTCGGCTGCCCAACCCCTACCGGCACCGACTGCCCATCCTTGCCGCACGTGCCGACGCCACTGTCCAGCGCCAGGTCATTGCCGACCATCGACACCCGGCTCATCGCCTCCGGCCCGTTGCCAATCAGCGTTGCACCCTTGACCGGCGCGGTGATCTTGCCGTCTTCGATCAGGTAAGCCTCACTGGTGGAGAAGACGAACTTGCCGCTGGTGATATCCACCTGGCCACCGCCCAGGTTGGCGCAATAGATGCCCCTCTTCACCGAAGCGATGATTTCCTGCGGGTCGCTTTCGCCCGCGCGCATGTAGGTGTTGGTCATGCGCGGCATCGGCAGATGGGCGTAGGATTCGCGGCGGCCATTGCCGGTCACGGCCATGCCCATCAGGCGGGCGTTCAGTTTGTCCTGCATGTAGCCTTTGAGCACACCGTTCTCGATCAGCGTGGTGCACTCGGTCGGGGTGCCCTCGTCATCCACGCTCAACGAACCGCGGCGGCCTTCAAGGGTGCCGTCGTCGACGATGGTGCACAGTTTCGACGCCACCTGCTCACCGATCCGGCCGCTGAACGCCGAGCTGCCCTTGCGGTTGAAGTCGCCTTCCAGGCCATGGCCCACCGCTTCATGCAACAGTACGCCCGACCAGCCCGGCCCCAGCACCACGGGCAAGGTGCCCGCCGGGGCAGGAATCGCCTCCAGGTTCACCAGGGCCTGACGCAACGCCTCACGGGCATAACCCATGACCTTCTCTTCGGTGAAGAAGCGGTAGTCGGTACGCCCGCCGCCACCCTGGCCACCGCGCTCGCGGCGGCCATTGTGTTCGACGATGACGCTGACGTTGAAGCGCACCAGCGGGCGCACGTCGGCGGCCAGGCTGCCATCGGCCGCCGCGATGAGAATGCGCTCCCAGACCCCGGCCATGCTCACGCTGACCTGCTGGATACGCGGGTCCAGCGCGCGGGTGGCGGCATCGACACGCTTGAGCAGGTCGACCTTTTCGGCCCGACTGAGCACATCCAGGGGGTTGTCCGGCGCATACAGGGCCGTCACATCCTGGCTGCGGAAAGCCTGGACCGTACCATTCTGCCCGGCACGGGAGATCGAACGCGCGGCACGGGCCGCCGAGGTCAGTGCCTCCAGGTTGATGGCGTTGCTGTAGGCGAAGCCGGTCTTTTCACCGGACTGGGCACGCACGCCCACGCCTTGGTCGAGGTTGAAGCTGCCCTCTTTGACGATGCCGTCCTCCAGCGCCCAGGTTTCCGAGATCTGGCCCTGGAAATACAAGTCGGCGGCATCGATGCCCGGGCCGGCCAACTCACCCAGCACAGCCTGCAGGCTGTCCAGGGTCAACCCGCCTGGGGCCAGGAGCTGCTCGCTGACGGTGGATAACATCTGGCTCATAGTCACTCCGAGGTGTGCGCAGGCCGCAAGGCGTCCTGCGAGAAAAAGCGCCGGTGCGAAACCACCGGCATGCGCGCCCGAATGGACGCTTGTTCATCAGTGTCGCGCTCGGCGAGCAATACCGCTTCGCCCTGCGCCTGCTGCGCAACGATCCGCCCCCAAGGGTCGACGATCGCTGCATGCCCATGGGTTTCCCGTGGGCCTGGATGGGTGCCGCCCTGCGCTGCGGCCAACAGGTAGCATTGGGTCTCGATGGCACGCGCGCGAATCAGCACGTCCCAGTGCGCCGCGCCCGTCACCGCAGTGAAGGCGGCTGGCGCGGAGATCAGCTCGGCCCCGGCAGCGCGCAAGGCACTGTACAACTCGGGGAAGCGCAGGTCATAGCATACGCTCAGGCCCAAGCGCCCCACCGGGGTATCGGCCACCATCACCTGCGCGCCATGGGCATAGTCGTCGGACTCGCGGTAACGGCCGCGGTTGTCGGCGACGTCCACGTCGAACAGGTGCAACTTGTCGTAGCGTGCCGCCACTTCACCGTGTTCATCGATCAGCAGTGAGCAGGCATGGGCCTTGGCATCAGGCTGGCCGACCGGTGGCAACGGCAAGGTGCCGGCAACAATCCATAACTTGAGGTCGCGCGCGGTGCGTTTCAACCATGGCAGGATCGGCCCTTCGCCCAAGGCTTCGGCGCGGCCGATCGCTGCAGCATCCTTGCGCCCCATGGCGGCGAAGTTTTCTGGCAGCACGGCCAGGCGTGCGCCACCGAGCGCGGCCTGTTCAAGCAGGGCGCCGGCACGCTGCAGGTTGGCCAGCACGTCGTCCTGGCTGACCATCTGGATCACCGCTGCCTTCATGAAGACTCCTAGCGCGATTTCTCGAAAGGTTTCACAAATGTGATTCTAGGCTCTTTCCACGGCCCCTCGACGCGGTAATGCACGCTAGCAAAGCGTGATACCCGGTCGCCGATCAAGCGATCGACCAGGAACAGCGCGCCCCCCACCGCAGGTGCGCCGATGATCAGGGCGGCCAGCGGCAGGTTGTTGGTCACCGGCAGGCTCACCTGCAGGTTGGCATCCACCCGGTCACGGACCAGGTCGAGGGTACCGTCGAGCTCGAAGTTGCTCGACGGGCCAGTAACGGTAATCGGCTCGCGGGTCACGTAGACGCCATTGCTGGCCACCAGCAGGCCCTTGACCCGATCATAGGCCAGGCCTTTGTCGAACAGGTCGGAGAAGTCCAGGCGCAGGCGGCGGCCGATGGAGTTGAAATTGAGCAGGCCGAACACGCGCAGGGCCTGGGCACTGCCTTCAACTTCGACGAACTGGCCGGTGCGCAGGGCGGCATCCATGCTCCCGGAGAAGCGGTTCAAGCCCACCCAGGCAGGTGAGCCCGGCCAGCGGCCGTCGACATCCAGGCGGAAATCGCGGCTGGTCACGGTAGGGGCAAACCCCCACGCCTTGAGCACATCGGCCAGGTTCTTGCCGTCCAGGCGCCCTTTGTACCAGCTACTGCTGCTGCCCGGCGGGCCTTCCCAGCCACCGCCGCCATCGATGCGCAGGCCCTTGAAGTCAAGGTCGATATCGTCTGCCGATACGCCACGCGCGGTCGGGCGCAACTTGATCGATGCGCTGCCGTAGAGGTCGTCGCCACGGTAGAGCTTGTCGATGCTCAGGTCCAGGGCAGGCACCTTGCGCGGGTCGAATGATGCCAACGGGTCGGGCCCCTCCTCGGCCTGCGCCTGGGCCGGGTCCGCCGCTGGCAGGCGCAAGGTCTGCAGGCGCACCGACATGGGCGCGGCCTTGGCGTCGGGTACGCGCGCGTTGCCGATGACTTCCTTGCTGTCCAGGCGCAGGTCCCACGCCGGGCCACCACGGGCCAGACGCACCACCGCCTGATTCAGGTCCATGCCGAAGGCTTTGAGCTGGCCGATGCTCAGGTCGACGCTTTGCAGGCTCTGCCGGGCACTGCCGCCGGGGTCGTCACCGCCCAGGCTGGCCATCTGCGCTTGCCAGGGCGCCAGGTCCAGTGTTTCCAGGTGCCCGCGTACCCGCAGCCCCTGGCCGCTTGGCACTTGCGCCTGGCCTGTGCCCAGCAGCAGCTCACCGCGGCCCTGGGCCAGTTTGTCGCCGGGCGCGGCATAGGCAAAGCGTGCAAGGTCGGCATAGCTGGCGTCGAAGCGCCGCTCCTGGCCCTGCAGGTTCATGCTGAAGCGGCTGTCGCGGGTATCCGCCGCAGCCTTGCCGAAGGGGGCCGGCAAATCGATCGCCAACCCCTTGAGCGACGAGTTGACGTTCAGGCTGTTGTCCCGGCTACCCAGGTTGACCTGCAACTGATAGGGCAGGTCGCCCGAGGCAGGCAGCGCCTGGTTGAACTGCAGCCACTCGGTCAGCGCTTTCAGCGAAACCTGGCCGCTGGCGTTGATGCGGGTCTGCATCTGCCCTGGCTCGCCCTCGGCGACGATCTGCGCAGTCACCGGTTTGCCGAATGCCTGCAGGCTGATGTCCTTGCCGCTCAGGCCCTTGTCGAAGTCGAAACTGAAGTCGCCCTTCAGGCGGTTCAGCTCCAGGCTTGGCGGGGCCACCTTGAGGCGGGCATCAGCGGTGGCGAAGTCCACCTTGACCTTGGGCCGCTGCCCATGTGCCAGGGGGATATCGAGTTTGACCTTGCCCTTGAGCGGGCCCTCGCCTTCCCACCCGGCGAAGATCTCACCCGTGCCGATCGGGGCTTCCTTGAGAATTTTCAGGCCGTCACCCAGGCTGCCGTCAAAATCGCCATCCAGGTACAGATGGCTGTGCTGGTCGCCTTCGACGTGGGGGATGTCGACACTGACGTCACTGACTTTGGTATCGAGCAGCAGGCCATGGTGGGCCTTGATGCGCACACCACTGTCTTCGATCAGCACGTCACCATCGACCTGCTGCACTTGAGGCCAGCCGGGCTGGAAGTCCAGCGCCGCGTCACGCACCTTGAAGAACAGGCTGATACTGCGAGCCTCCGGGGCGGCGCCGTGGTTCAGCGATCCCTGGTACTGGAAGTAGCCCTCATCCACGGTGCCCTTGACGATCGCACTGCGCAGCCATTCGTCGAGGGCCGGGCTGAGCACTTCCGGCAAGTATTTGGCGGTGTATCGGCCATCGCCTTCGGTCAACCCGACGCGCAGGTCCATGTAGTCCTCGCGGCCCTCTTCGAACAGCAGGCGGATCAGGAAGTCACCGGCGATCTTGCCCTCCTCGCCCAGCACCTTGAGGTACGGCGCGACGAGGGTGAAGCCTTGCTTGTCGAGGGCCCAGGTCAGGCGGGCATTGGCCTGCTGGTAATGCCAAGGTTTGGCGAAGATCGGGTACAAGTGCAGCATGAAGGCCTCAGTGTCGAGCCGCAGCTCGCCATGGCCCAGGTCGCCGCTGATGCTGCCACTGACGTTGCCGGCCGCCGGGGCACCGTGGTAGGCGTTGAAACCGACCTGCTCCAGGTTGGCGGCAAATTGCAGCCGCTGGTCGCCCTCAGCCTTGGGCCGCGCCTCCAGGCGCAAGTTGCGCAGCGCGCCGGTGACCTTCAGGCCATCGACCACGGCCATGAGGTTATCCGGCAGCGGTGCCAAGGCATCGATCAATGGGGTCAGCGGAGTGAGGTCAAGGCGGTCGGCCTGCACTTCCCAGCGCTCGTCGGCGGGTGCCTGCCCAGGGCGCTGGCGTAACTGCAGATGGGTTTCCCAACGGGTCTTGCCGATGCTCATGGCCAGGGAATCGACACTCACATCGAAGCCTTGCGGGCTGCGTTGGAACCAAGCGGCCAGCGCCAGGTTGTCCAAGGTTGCGGCCTTGCGCCCGGCATACGCACCTTGCAGCGTTGGCGCATTGACACGGACCACCGCGTGTTGCAACTGGCCTTGGCGCCAGTCGACCCAGAACTCGCCCCCGGCGCGCAATGCGTCAGCCTGCCACTGGCCCAGCAGACGCGGCGGCAACCAGCGCGCCCAATCGCTCTGCGGCAGGCTCAGGTATGCCGCAACCTCAGCGTCTTGCCAGGCTTTGGCCGACGCGCGGCTGCGCAGGTTCAGCGCCAGGGGCTGGCCGTCCGGCAGGGTTGCGCGCACGTCGAGGGCCTGGCGCGAGGCACCGGCCTGCAGGCCGGCACTCACATACGTCAAGGTCAGGGGGTCGCGCTGCCAGGGCTGCAAGGTAACCTGGCTGTCGAATACATCGATACGCCCCAGTTGGCGCAAGCGCTGCAGCAACTCGGCGGGGTCGAGGGGGGCATCGTCTTTTTTCGGCAGCCCTTCAAGGTTCCAGGCGCCTTGCTCATCTTCGCGCAGGATCAGTTGCAAGCCGCCTAACTGAATACGCGCCAGGCGTACCTCGCGGGAGGTCAGGCTGGCCCACAAGTCCGGCACCAGCTTGACGTCGTCCAGGCGCAACGCGGTGGCGCCTTCGCCCAATTGCAGGTCGCGAACGCGCAGCACAGGCGCCAGCCCGCTCCAGCGCCCCTCAAGGGCACCGACATGCACTGGCAGGCCCAACGCCTGTTCGGCCTTGCTCTCGACATCGGCTCGGTACTCGGCCACCAACGGCACCAATTGCCGGCCGAGGCTGACATACAACGCCACCAGCACCGCCAGCAGCGCACACAAGCCCAGCCCCCAGCGAGTCAAGGCGACAAGAACGCGGTTCAGACGTCCCATGGCCATGGCCCTCCAGGTCGTTTATCCATGATGGCCCCAAGTACCGGTTTTGCCAGCCCGGCCATCCTGTGCTGCGTTTTGGTAAGCCTCAGAGCAGCACCACATCGTATTGTTCCTGCGAGTACATCGACTCGACCTGGAAGCGGATAGTTCTGCCGATGAAGGTTTCAAGCTCCGCCACGTTGCCCGACTCTTCGTCCAGCAGGCGGTCGACCACCTTCTGGTTGGCCAGTACGCGGTAGCCCTCGGCCTGGTAGGCACGGGCTTCGCGAAGGATCTCACGGAAGATCTCGTAACAAATGGTCTCGGGGGTTTTCAGCTTGCCACGGCCCTGACACGCCAGGCAGGGTTCGCAGAGCACCTGCTCAAGGCTCTCACGCGTGCGCTTGCGGGTCATCTGCACCAGGCCCAGCTCGGTGATGCCGATGATGTTGGTCTTGGCGTGATCACGCTCGAGCTGCTTTTCCAGGGTGCGCAGCACCTGGCGCTGATGCTCTTCATCTTCCATGTCGATGAAGTCGATGATGATGATGCCGCCGATGTTGCGCAGGCGCAGTTGCCGGGCAATGGCGGTAGCGGCTTCAAGGTTGGTCTTGAAGATAGTTTCTTCAAGGTTGCGATGGCCGACGAAGGCACCGGTGTTGACGTCGATGGTGGTCATTGCCTCAGCGGGGTCGACCACCAGATAGCCACCGGACTTGAGCGGCACCTTGCGCTCCAGGGCACGCTGAATCTCGTCTTCGACACCGTACAGGTCAAAGATCGGCCGCTCGCCAGGGTAATGCTCGAGCCGATCGGCAATCTCCGGCATCAATTCGCCGACGAACTGCGTGGTTTTCTGGAACGTTTCCCGCGAGTCGATGCGGATTTTCTCGATCTTCGGGTTGACCAGGTCGCGCAGGGTACGCAGGGCCAGGCCGAGGTCTTCGTAGATTACCGTGGGCGCGCCGCAGGTCTGGATCTGGCTGCCGATCTGTTCCCACAGGCGGCGCAGGTAGCGAATGTCCTGCAGGATCTCTTCGGCGCGGGCGCCTTCGGCGGCAGTGCGCAGGATGAAGCCGCCGGCGTCCTTGATGTTCTCGCTGTCCATGCAACTGCTGACCACCTGCTTGAGGCGATCACGCTCGGCTTCGTCTTCGATCTTGAGGGAAATACCGACATGGCTGCTGCGCGGCATGTACACCAGGTAGCGCGAAGGGATCGACAACTGCGTGGTCAGGCGGGCGCCCTTGGTGCCGATCGGGTCCTTGGTCACCTGTACCACCAGCGCCTGGCCTTCATGCACCAGCGCGGTGATGTTTTCTACCGCCGAGCCTTCGCGCTGGGAAATTTCCGAGGCATGGATGAAGGCAGCCCGCTCCAGGCCGATGTCGACGAACGCCGCCTGCATGCCGGGCAGCACGCGTACCACTTTGCCCTTGTAGATATTGCCGACGATGCCGCGGCGCTGGGTGCGCTCGACGTGCACTTCCTGCAGCACCCCGTTTTCCACCACCGCCACACGTGACTCCATCGGGGTGATGTTGATCAGGATCTCTTCACTCATGGCAGGCTCTCGTCAAAGGTCTTGGATAATGATGGATCGCGCAGGCAGCGCTGGCTACTGCGGCTTTGTTACCTCTGGAGAAAGCGCAGGCAGTTGCCAGCAGGCGATGCCGAACCCGGCGAGCAGATCGGCGGTCTCGCTCAGCGGCAAACCCACCACCGCAGAGTAACTGCCTGCAAGGCCGGTGACGAACACTGCGCCCAGCCCCTGGATGGCATAACCGCCGGCTTTGTCGGCAGGCTCACCGCTGGCCCAGTAGCGCGCTGCTTCATCGGCGCTGATGGCACGAAAGCGCACACTGCTGGTGACGCACAGGCTCAGGGTGCGCGCCCCATCGCTCAGGGCGACAGCGGTCAATACCTGATGTTCGCGGCCAGACAAGTCGGCCAGCATGGCCAGGGCATGTTCACGGTTTTCAGGTTTGCCGAGAATACGGCCATCGAGGACCACTGCGGTGTCTGCGCCCAGCACCACCGCCGGGCCCTTCAGGCTGGCAAGGCCAGCTTCGGCCTTGGCCCGGGCGAGGCGCTCGACATAGGCCTGGGCACCTTCATTGGCCAGCGGGGTTTCATCGATGGGGGCGCTTACTGTAGTGAACGGTACGCCGATCTGAGTCAGCAGTTCACGACGACGGGGCGAGCCAGAGGCCAGGTAAAACGGGTTCATGTAGACATCTCCCTGTCAGTCGCGGCAACGCCGTCAATTTATGTGCAAGCGTCGGCGCAGGTCGCGCAGGGCAAAGCTGATCCATGGCCAGAGCAAGGCGCTGATGACCGCCGACCACACCAGCGCCAGGGTCGGCAGGCGGTTGCCGGTCAGCGCGCTGAGCCATAGCTGTATCAGCTGGGCGATGCCGAAGATCACCAGGATCACCAGGCTCTGCTGCCACATGGGGAACATGCGCAAGCGCTGCTGCAGCGACAGCACCAGGAAGGTGATCAGGGTCAGGATCAGCGCGTTCTGCCCAAGCAACGTGCCATACAGCACATCCTCGGCCAGGCCCAGCACGAAGGCCGTGGTCATCCCGACCTTGCTCGGCACGGCAAGGGTCCAGAACGATACCAGCAGCGCCAGCCACATGGGCCGGAACACTTCCATGAACTGAGGCATGGGCGAGACGCTGAGCAGCAAGCCAATGGCGAATGTCAGCCAGATGACCCAGCCGTTGTTGCGGCGTGATGCAGCCATCATTGCCTCCGGGGTTGAGCGGGCGCTGCCGCTGGCACGGCGGGTGCCGCAGGCGCTACAGGCGCAGCAGCGGGCTGCGTGGCAGGGGCTGCCGGTGTTGCGGGCGCGACGGGCGCGGTTGCGGTACCGGCAGGTGCGGCCTGCTCGCCATTGGCGCCAGGCTGAACACCCACCGCGGTGCCCTTGCGGTCGGCCTCTTCCTGCGCAATCGCCGCGTCGGTGGCGCGCTGTTCCGGGGTACGCCGGTCACTGAACACCAGCAGCATGTAGCGGCTGCGGTTGAGTGCGGCGGTAGGGATGGCGCGGACAATGGCAAACGGCTGGCCGGAGTCGTGAATCACTTCGTTGACCGTGGCCACCGGGTAGCCGGCCGGGAAGCGCTGGCCCATACCGGAGCTGACCAACAGGTCGCCTTCCTTGATGTCGGCGGTATCGGCCACATGGCGCAGCTCCAGCCGCTCCGGGTTGCCGGTACCGCTGGCGATGGCGCGCAGGCCATTGCGGTTGACCTGCACCGGAATGCTATGGGTGGTATCGGTCAGCAACAGCACCCGCGAGGTGTAAGGCATCAATTCGACCACCTGGCCCATCAGGCCGCGGGCATCGAGCACCGGCTGGCCGAGGAACACACCATCGCGCTCACCCTTGTTGATCAGGATGCGGTGGGTGAACGGGTTGGGGTCGACGCCGATCAGTTCGGCCACTTCGACCTTTTCGTTGACCAGGGCCGAAGAGTTGAGCAACTCACGCAAGCGCACGTTCTGCTCGGTCAGGGCCGCCAGCTTCTGCAGGCGCCCCTGCAACAGCAGGGCCTCGGTCTTGAGCTTTTCGTTTTCCGCGATCAGTTCGGTACGGCTGCCGAACTGGCCCGCCACGCCTTGCCACAAGCGCTGCGGCAAATCGGTGATCCAGTACGATTCCATCAACACCATGCCCATCTGGCTGCGCACAGGCTTGAGCACGGCAAAGCGCGCATCGACCACCATCAACGCGATCGACAGCACCACCAATACGAGTAGACGAACGCCCAGCGAAGGGCCCTTGGAGAAAAGCGGTTTAATGGGCCGTTCCTCGTGGACGACTCAGGAGGTCATTGGACATGGGACAACGCACCAGCCTGGTTGCGGGTTGACGGAAACGACGCCCAAACGGACGCCAGCCCAGCGCATACAGGTAGCACTGTGCGTGCTACCTGTAAACCGGGCGCTCATGAGCCGCGAGCAGGATCACTCGCTGGAGAGCAGGTCCATCGCGTGCTTGTCCATCATCTCCAGGGCGCGACCGCCGCCACGGGCGACACAGGTCAGCGGGTCCTCGGCGACGATCACCGGCAGGCCGGTTTCCTGGGCCAGCAGCTTGTCGAGGTCGCGCAGCAGTGCGCCACCACCGGTCAACACCAGGCCGCGCTCGGCGATGTCGGAGGCCAGCTCCGGCGGCGACTGCTCCAGGGCGCTCTTGACCGCCTGAACGATGGTCGCCAGCGATTCCTGCAGCGCTTCGAGCACTTCGTTGGAGTTCAGGGTGAAGGCACGCGGTACGCCCTCGGCCAGGTTACGGCCACGGACATCGACTTCGCGCACTTCGCCGCCCGGGTAGGCGGTGCCGATTTCCTGTTTGATACGCTCGGCGGTGGACTCGCCAATCAGGCTGCCGTAGTTGCGGCGCACGTAGGTGACGATGGCTTCGTCGAAGCGATCGCCGCCAACCCGCACGGATTCGGCATAGACCACACCGTTGAGGGAGATCAGCGCGATTTCGGTGGTACCACCGCCGATATCGACGACCATCGAGCCACGGGCCTCTTCAACCGGCAGGCCGGCACCGATGGCGGCGGCCATTGGCTCTTCGATCAGGAAGACTTCGCGGGCACCGGCACCCAGGGCCGACTCGCGAATCGCGCGGCGCTCTACCTGGGTCGACTTGCACGGCACGCAGATCAGCACGCGAGGGCTGGGCTGCAGGAAGCTGTTCTCGTGAACCTTGTTGATGAAATACTGCAACATTTTTTCACAAACGCTGAAGTCGGCGATGACGCCGTCCTTCATCGGACGAATGGCAGCAATGTTGCCGGGCGTACGGCCCAGCATGCGTTTGGCTTCGGTACCGACGGCGACGACGCTTTTCTGATTGCCATGGGTACGGATGGCAACAACCGAGGGCTCATTCAGGACGATACCGCGCTCACGCACGTAAATAAGGGTGTTGGCAGTACCCAGGTCGATGGAAAGATCGCTGGAAAACATGCCACGCAGTTTCTTGAACATGGGAAAGTGACCCTGGGGAAAGCGTGGGTAAAAAAGTGCGGCAAACTCTAACAATGGCAGGGATTTTGGGCAAGGAGCCAATATGTTAAATTGGTCGTTTTTCCGAGCACGCCAGCAGATGATCGCGGCCGTATGACCGCCAGAATGCCGACATGTTCCTCATCACGGACCTTATTCCGTTCTTTGTTCCCCCTGGAGATCCCCATGGCGCTTGAACGCTGCGACGTGGAAAAGATCGCCCATCTGGCCCGTCTGGGGCTGAATGATGGCGAACTGCCACGCACTACCGATGCACTGAACAGCATTCTCGGGCTGGTCGACCAGATGCAAGCGGTCGACACCACGGGCATCGAGCCCCTGGCCCACCCCCTGGAGGCCAGCCAGCGACTGCGTCCCGACCAGGTCACCGAAAGCAACCAGCGCGAGGCCTACCAGGCCATCGCACCCTCGACCGAAAGCGGTCTGTACCTGGTTCCCAAAGTCATCGAGTAAGGGATAGAGCCTGCCATGCATCAATTGACCCTGGCCGAGATCGCCCGCGGACTCGCCGACAAGTCGTTTTCCTCCGAAGAGCTGACGGGCGCCCTGCTGGCGCGCATCAAGCAACTCGACCCGCAAATCAACAGCTTCATCAGCGTCACCGAAGAGCTGGCCCTCGGCCAGGCCCGTGCCGCCGACGCCCGCCGCGCCGCTGGCGAGGCCGGTGCACTGCTGGGCGCGCCGATCGCCCACAAGGACCTGTTCTGCACCAACGGTGTACGCACCAGCTGCGGCTCGAAGATGCTCGACAACTTCAAGGCGCCGTACGATGCCACCGTGGTCGCCAAGCTGGCCGAAGCCGGCATGGTCACCCTGGGCAAGACCAACATGGACGAATTCGCCATGGGTTCGGCCAACGAATCCAGCCACTATGGCCCGGTGAAAAACCCGTGGAACCTCGAGCACGTGCCTGGCGGCTCGTCCGGTGGCTCGGCTGCTGCCGTCGCCGCGCGCCTGCTGCCAGCCTCCACTGGCACCGACACCGGCGGCTCGATCCGACAGCCGGCAGCGCTGACCAACCTGACCGGCCTGAAACCGACGTACGGTCGTGTTTCGCGCTGGGGCATGATCGCTTACGCCTCCAGCCTCGACCAGGGCGGCCCGCTGGCCCGTACCGCCGAAGACTGCGCGCTGCTGCTGCAAGGCATGGCCGGTTTCGACGCCAAGGACTCCACCAGCATCGAAGAACCGGTGCCGGACTACAGCGCCAACCTCAACGCCTCGCTGCAAGGCCTGCGCATTGGCCTGCCGAAGGAATACTTCAGCGCCGGCCTCGACCCGCGCATCGCCGAACGGGTGCAAGCCAGCGTCAAGGAGCTGGAAAAGCTCGGCGCCGTGGTCAAGGAAATCAGCCTGCCGAACATGCAGCATGCCATCCCGGCGTACTACGTGATCGCGCCCGCTGAAGCGTCCTCCAACCTGTCGCGTTTCGATGGCGTGCGTTTCGGCTACCGCTGCGAAGCCCCCAAAGACCTGACCGACCTGTACAAGCGTTCGCGTGGCGAAGGCTTCGGCGCCGAAGTGCAGCGCCGCATCATGGTCGGCACCTACGCCCTGTCGGCCGGCTATTACGACGCCTACTACGTCAAGGCGCAGCAGATCCGCCGCCTGATCAAGAACGACTTCATGGCCGCGTTCAACGACGTCGACCTGATCCTTGGCCCGACCACGCCGAACCCGGCCTGGAAGCTCGGCGCCAAGAGCAGCGACCCAGTCGCCGCCTACCTTGAAGACGTCTACACCATCACCGCCAACCTGGCAGGCCTGCCCGGCCTGTCGATGCCGGCCGGCTTCGTCGATGGCCTGCCCGTTGGTGTGCAGTTGCTGGCGCCGTACTTCCAGGAAGGCCGCCTGCTCAACGTCGCGCACCGCTACCAGCAAGTGACCGACTGGCACACCCGTGCCCCCAACGGCTTCTGAGGAGTTCACACATGCAATGGGAAGTTGTGATCGGGCTGGAAATTCATACCCAGCTCGCTACCCAGTCGAAGATCTTCTCCGGCAGCGCCACCACCTTCGGCTCCGAGCCGAACACCCAGGCCAGCCTGGTTGACCTGGGAATGCCCGGCGTACTGCCGGTGCTAAACCAGGAAGCCGTGCGCATGGCCTGCATGTTCGGCCTGGCGATCGACGCCGAGATCGGCAAGCGCAACGTGTTCGCGCGCAAGAACTACTTCTACCCCGACCTGCCCAAGGGCTACCAGATCAGCCAGATGGAGCTGCCGATCGTCGGCAAGGGCCACCTGGATATCGCCCTGGAAGACGGCACCATCAAGCGCATCGGGGTTACCCGTGCGCACCTGGAAGAAGACGCCGGCAAGAGCCTGCACGAAGACTTCAGCGGCTCTACCGGCATCGACCTGAACCGTGCCGGCACGCCGCTGCTGGAAATCGTCTCCGAGCCGGACATGCGCAGCGCCAAGGAGGCCGTGGCCTACGTCAAGGCCATCCACGCCCTGGTGCGCTACCTGGGCATCTGCGACGGCAACATGGCCGAAGGCTCGCTGCGCTGCGACTGCAACGTGTCGATCCGCCCCAAGGGCCAAGCCGAGTTCGGCACCCGCTGCGAGATCAAGAACGTCAACTCGTTCCGCTTCATCGAGCGTGCGATCAACAGCGAGATCCAGCGCCAGATCGACCTGATCGAAGACGGTGGCAGGGTCATCCAGGAAACCCGCCTGTACGACCCGAACAAGGACGAGACCCGCTCCATGCGCAGCAAGGAGGAAGCCAACGACTACCGTTACTTCCCCGACCCGGACCTGCTGCCGGTGGTCATCGAGGACAGCTTCCTCGACACCATCCGTGCCGGCTTGCCCGAGCTGCCACCGCAAAAGGTCGAGCGCTTCCAGAGCCAGTACGGCCTGTCGGCCTACGACGCCAACGTGCTGGCCTCCAGCCGTGAACAGGCGGACTACTTCGAAGAAGTGGTGAAGATTGGCGGTGACGCCAAGCTGGCCGCCAACTGGGTCATGGTCGAGCTGGGCAGCCTGCTGAACAAGCTGGGTATCGAGATCGACCAGGCGCCGGTCAGTGCCGAGCAGCTCGGTGGCATGTTGCTGCGGATTCGCGACAACACCATCAGCGGCAAGATTGCCAAGACCGTGTTCGAAGCCATGGCCGCCGGTGAAGGCGATGCCGACAGCATCATCGAAAGCCGTGGCCTGAAGCAGGTTACCGACACCGGTGCAATCGAGACGATGCTCGACGAGATGCTGGCTGCCAACGCCGAACAGGTCGAACAATACCGCGCTGCCGACGAGGCCAAGCGTGGCAAGATGTTCGGCTTCTTCGTCGGCCAGGCGATGAAAGCGTCGAAGGGCAAGGCCAACCCTGGGCAAGTGAACCAATTGCTCAAAGCCAAGCTCGAAGGCTGAGCTGAAAAAAGCGGCGAGGGCTTTGCCCTCGTTCGCGGGGCCAGTCGGATCGCCGCACAGCAGCCCCAACGGCAGCACCGGAGCTTTCGACTTGCTAAAACGATCCCTCGGCACCCTCGCACTCTTCTCCCTGCTGGCCGGCTGCGCCAGCCACGACATCGACCCTCGCGGCTACAACCAGACCGGTACCGCCTCCTATTACGGCGCCCGCCACCACGGCAAACGCACGGCCAGTGGCGAGCCTTTCAACCAGCATGGCCTCACCGCCGCTCACCGCAGCCTGCCCTTCGGCAGCAAGGTGCTGGTCACCAACCTTGCCAACCAACGCAGCGTGGTGGTGCGCATCAACGACCGCGGCCCGCACACACGTGGCCGGCTGATCGACCTGTCACGCGCCGCAGCAGAAAAAATCGGCATGCTCCGTAGCGGAACGGCGCGCGTCCGGGTACAAGGTCTGAGCGACTGACCGACTGGAGCCCGACCATTTTCGACCTCGCCACCCTTCCCACCTTCAGCCTCCTGCAACTGGGCGTCGCCCTCGTGCTGCTGGCCTGCGGTGCAGAGCTACTGGTACGTGTGGCCCTGCGCCTGGCCCTGCGCCTGCACGTGCGGCCATTGATCATCGGCCTGAGCCTGGTGGCCTTCGGCAGCACCGCGCCGCAGCTCACCGTAAGCCTGCAGGCTGCCTACCAAGGCGCACCCGATGTCGCAGTCGGCAGCGTGATCGGCAGCAATATCTTCAACGTGCTGGTAATTCTCGGCCTGGCCGCGCTGATCATCCCGCTGCGCGTATCACGCCAGCTGGTGCGCCTGGATATCCCGCTGATGATCGTCGCCAGCGCGCTGGTGTATGCGCTCGCCGCCAATGGCTACCTGGGCCGCTGGGAGGGCCTGCTGCTGCTGTTGGCACTGGTGGGCTACCTGGGCATGCTCTGGCACCAATCGCGGCATTACGCCCGCACCTACCCCGCGCCCAGCGTCATCACCGTCAGCGGCGCACGCTTCTGGTCTGGCGCCCTGTTGCAGATTGCCCTCGGCCTTGGCCTGCTGAGCCTGGCCGGGCACCTGCTGCTGGAAGCCGTCGTCGAGGTGGCGACCGACCTGGGGCTGTCCGAACGCATCATCGGCCTGACCGTGGTGGCGGTCTGCACGTCGCTGCCAGAGTTGGCGGCGGCGATGATCGCCGCCCTTCGCGGCGAACGGGAGATCGCCGTGGGCACGGTGATCGGCAGCAACCTGTTCAACCTGCTGGGGGTATTGGGGCTGACTGCGCTGATCACGCCAGAGCCGCTGTCGATCTCACCCAACGCACTGGCCTTTGACTTGCCGGTGATGCTGGGTGTGGCGGCGCTAAGCCTGCCGGTGTTTTATTCGGGGTACCGGATTACCCGCGCTGAAGGCTTGGTGTTCCTTTGCCTGTACCTGGCCTATGGGCTGCATGTGGTGGCCTTCACCACCGGCATGCCACTGGCCGGGCGCCTGGAACGGCTCATGCTGTTTTATGTGCTGCCGGTGCTAGCGGTGGTGTTGCTATATACCACCGTGCGCGCCTGGCGCCGACAGCATTGAGGTGCCGTAAGGGGTAGCGTGATGGCTGCCAGGTGCATGCCTTGCGGTTTGCTGCGCCTGTAAGATCGAGCGCCGCGCGGGCGGCGCTCGATCTCACAGGCCCCACAAGGCTCAAGCCAGGCGCTTGTCAGCCCCTCACCCCTTGGCCTGCCGCGCCTTCTTCAACCGGAACGCCACCCACAGCACCGCGATCCACCCTGGAATCAACATCACCGAAATACGAATCGGCGGCGTCAGGTACATCACCACCAGAATCAGCACGATGAACGCCAGGCACAGGTAATTGGTAATCGGGTGCCCCCAGCTCTGATAAAACGGGGTGATGCCCGCGCCCAGCTTGGCCTTGCGGAACTTCAGGTGGGTAATGCTGATGCTCGCCCAGTTGATCACCAGCGCCGACACCGCCAGGGCCATCAGCAAACCGAAGGCTTCCCCCGGCATCAGGTAGTTGATCAGTACGCACAGGCCGGTGGCGAACGCCGAAACGCCCAGCGCCGTCAGCGGGACGCCACTGCGGCTGACCTTGAGCAACTGGCGCGGCGCATCGCCCTGGCTGGCCAGGCCGAACAGCATGCGGCTGTTGGCGTAGACACAACTGTTGTAAACCGACAGCGCAGCCGTCAACACCACGACGTTGAGGATGGTCGCCACCAAGTCGCTGTCCAGCTCATGGAAGATCATCACGAACGGGCTGCCCCCCTGCACCACCTTCTGCCATGGGTACAGCGACAGCAGCACCGCCAAGGCGCCAATGTAGAAAATCAGGATGCGGTAGACCACCTGGTTGGTGGCCTTGGGGATGCTCTGACGCGGGTTGTCCGCCTCGGCAGCGGTGATCCCCACCAGCTCCAGCCCACCGAAGGAGAACATGATCACGGCCAGGGCCATGACAAGGCCAGTGACGCCGTTAGGGAAGAAACCACCGTACTGCCACAAGTTGGCCACGCTGGCATCCGGGCCGCCATGGCCGCTGCTCAGCAGCCAGGCACCAAAGCCGATCATGCTGACGATGGCCACCACCTTGACCAGGGCGAACCAGAACTCCATCTCACCGTAGACTTTCACCTGCGTCAGGTTGATGAGGTTGATGACCACGAAGAAGATCGCCGCCGTCGCCCAAGTAGGGAAGTCTGGCCACCAGTACTGCACATAGATGCCCACCGCCGTCAGCTCGGCCATGCCCACCAGCACGTACACCACCCAGTAGTTCCAGCCCGAGACGAAGCCTGCAAATTCGCTCCAGTACTGGTGGGCAAAGTGGCTGAAGCTGCCGGCGACCGGCTCTTCGACCACCATTTCGCCAAGCTGGCGCATGATGAAGAAGGCCATCAGGCCGGCAATGGCATAGCCCAGCAAAACGGAAGGGCCAGCCAGCTGAATGGTCTGGGCGATCCCCAGAAACAGCCCCGTGCCGATGGCCCCACCCAGCGCGATCAGCTGGATATGGCGGTTCTTCAACCCGCGCTGCAAGCGCTCGGGCGTGCTCTGGTCTTGCATGAAGTGTCCTTTAGCTCAGTGAGGCAGTGTTATTGCTGTTATTTGCAGTCAAGGATCTAGATCCATCCGCCCCACTGCAAGATGAAAATACCGATATTGGTGGTGATCGCCGCCATTAGCGTCGTGATCACGATGATCGAGGCGGCCAATTCATGGTTGCCATTGGCCGCCCGTGCCATCACGTAGCTGGCCGCTGCGGTAGGGCTGCCGATGTACAGGAACAGGATGCCCAGCTCGGCACCGCGGAAACCGCACAGCCAGGCACCCAACGTGCCAACCAGCGGCAACCACACCATCTTCACCAGGCTGGCATCGATCGCCAGCCTGCCACTGTCACGCAGCGCCGCCAGCGACAGGGTACCGCCAATGCAGATCAGCGCCAGCGGCAGGGTCATCTGCGCCAGGTAGTCGCCCGAGGTGAGCAACCAGTTGGGCAGCGGCACCTGGCCGTAGGCCATGGGCGTTGCCACCAGCACGCTGAGGATCAAGGGGTTGCTGAAGATGCTCTTGCAGATGCTCCACGGGTCGGACTTGAGGTCCGGGCTGTACACCGCCAGCACCACCGCCGACAGCGAGTTGTACATGAGGATCACCAGGCCTGCCAGCACCGCCCCTAGCGAGATACCGTAGTCGCCGTACAGGCTGGCGGCCAGCGCCAGGCCGATCACGCCGTTGTTGCCGCGAAATGCGCCTTGGGTGTAGATGCCGCGGTCTGCCGGCGGGCAACGCCAGAGGGCCAGCCCCCAGGCCACGGCGAAGCCTACCAGGGTGGCAGCGACGAAATACAGGATGACGCCGGGTTTGACCGCGGCCGCCAGGTCGGCGTGGTAGATGCCCAGGAACAGCAGCGCCGGCATGCAGACATTGAACACCAGCTGCGACGCGACACGGTTGAAGTTGTCGTCGATCAGGTGGATGCGTTTGAGCAGTATGCCCATGAACAGCATGGCGAAAACGGGCGCCGTGATGTTCAGCGTCTGGATAAGAAGGGCGAGCATGCGATCCTGCAGGGAGTTGCCGTCAGGGGGCTAATGATACGTCAACGGCTGCGAGTTGCGGGGATCGGGATGCGATACAGAGAAGTATCTGACAGCCAGGGACCTTTCGCGGGGCAAGCCCGCTCCCATGATTTGTGGGAGCGGACTTGCCCCGCGAACGGGTCAGCGCCGAACCGGTCGCTTCTGCAGCTTGCGCTGCAAGGTCCGCCGGTGCATGCCCAACGCCCGCGCCGTGGCCGAGATATTGCCTTCGTGTTCGTTCAGCACGCGCTGGATGTGCTCCCACTGCAGGCGGTCGACCGACATCGGGTTTTCCGGCACCAGGGCATCCAGGTCAGCGTGCTCGGAAAGCAGCGCCGCAAGTACATCGTCAGCATCGGCCGGCTTGCACAGGTAGTTGCAGGCACCGCGTTTGACCGCCTCGACTGCGGTGGCGATGCTCGAGTAACCGGTGAGGATCACCACCCGCATCTCCGGATCCAGCTCCAGCAGCTTGGGCAACAGCACCAACCCCGAGTCACCTTCCATCTTCAGGTCCAGCGTGGCGTAGTCCGGCAGGTCCTGCTGGGCCAGGATCAGCCCCTCCTCAGCCGAGCCTGCGGTGCTCACGCGGAACCCGCGGCGGCTCATGGCGCGCGCCATGACCCGGGTAAAGGTGGCATCGTCATCCACCAGCAGCAGGTGCGGCAGCTCTTCGCCTTCAACCTGGATATCTTCACTCATCATTCATCTCCTCGCTTGCCATGGGGCAGGCGCAGTTCGGTCAGGGTGCCACCCTGCTCATGACTATAGAGTTTCACCGAACCGCCCGCACGCGTCACGCTGGCCTTGCTCAAGAACAGGCCCAGGCCGAAGCCTTTGCCCTTGGTGGTAATAAAGGGTTTGCCAATCGCTTCGGCGATTGCCGGGGGCACACCAGGGCCATGGTCACGAATGCTGATGACAATGTCCTCGGCGTCCCAGTCCAGGCGCACCTCAAGGTCGTCCGGGCACGCGTCGGCTGCATTGTTCAGCAGGTTCAGCAGGGCCTGGGTCAGGTCAGGTGGCGGCGTCAGGCGAGGTACCTGGCCGTCCCTGAGGCGCTGGAAGCGGTAACTGGCTTCGGGCCGCATCAGGTGCCAACGGTTGAGCGCCTCGTCCAGCCAGACGGTGACGTCCTGCTCGACCATGGCCAGGCGGCGATTGGCCTCGGCGGCACGCACCAGTTGCTGCAAGGTTTCTTTGCACAGTTTGACCTGGTCCTGAAGGATCTGCAGGTCTTCCTGCAACAAAGGGTCCGGGTGGTCCTGGCGCATTTCGTTAAGCAGTACGCTCATGGTCGCCAGCGGTGTGCCCAGCTCATGGGCAGCGCCGGCGGCCTGGGTGGCCACGGCCAGCAATTGCTCATCGCGCAGGCTCTCTTCACGGCGCTCGGAGCGCAGTTGTTCCTGGCGCCGCAGCTCCTCGGCCATGCGCGCGGCAAAGAAGGTGATGACTGCGGCCGCCAGGGCGATGCTCAGCCACATGCCGTAGACCTGCATCTTGTCCCGCGCCATCGGCAGCCCTTCAAGCGGGTAGAACTGCACCAGCAGCAAGCTGTAGGCCGTCAGCGCGATGCCCGAAAGGATCAACGAATAGAGCCAGGGCAAGGTCACCGCGGCAATGGCCAGCGGCACCAGGTAATAGGAAACGAACGGGTTGGTCGAGCCGCCGGAGTAATACAGCAAGGCACTGTGGATCAACAGGTCGCAGGCAAGCTGCAGTGCATACTCAAGTTCAGTGACCGGCAGCGACAGGCGCAGGCGCAACGCGGTGAACGCACACAGGATGGACGACAGGGCCAGCGTTGCTGCCAGCGAAAACCATGGCAAGGGCAGCAGGTCAGTCCAGTAGGCGACGCCCACCGAGCCTGCCTGGGCAGCCAGGACCAGCACGCGGATGACAGTCAGGCGCCAGAGGTTCTGACGGGTAGCGGACAACGGTTGTACGTCAGCGAGCATGAGCTCTCCTGATGAGTGCTCCAGAAAATCGGCTGGAGTATACCGAAGCCGGGCGCCTCACTGCAGCGATGCGGCAAAGCGCCACACTTTGTCACAGGTGCATAGTGGCACTTTTGAACCCACTACACTGTTCCCGGTCTGATGGGCCATGCGTGGAATGGAGACCAGATCCCACGCCCTTTTATTGCCAAGGAGTCTTACATGCAAATCCCTCGTCGCGGCACTGCCCTGATCCTGTCGTGCGGGCTGCTCGCCAGCCTGCCTGCGCTGGCGGCCGAAGAGCCGCGCTACAACCAGGTATCGCTGCGTGCCGAAGTCAGCAAGGAAGTGCCGCGCGACCTGATGGTCGTGACCCTCTACAGCGAAGCGCAGAACAGCGACCCGGGCAAGCTTGCCAAAGAGATCACCGAGACCATGAACAAGGCTGTGCAGCAGTCTCGCCAGGTCAAGGACGTGAAGATCAGCCAGGGCAGCCGCAACAGCTACCCGGTGTACGACAGCAAAGGGCAAAAGATCACCGGCTGGCGTGAACGTGCCGAGCTGCGCCTGGAGAGCGCCAACTTCCCAGCCCTGTCGCAACTGACCGCCGACCTGTTGCAGGCGCTGAAAATGGGCGGCATGGACTTCTCCATCGCCCCGGCCACGCGCAAGGCCAGCGAGGACGACCTGCTCAAGGACGCCGTCAATGCCTTCAAGGCACGCGCTCAGTTGGCCACCGAGGCACTGGGGGGCAAGGGCTACAAAGTGGTCAACCTGAACCTCAACAGCAGCGGTTACCCGCGCCCTTATATGCGCAGCGCACCGATGGCCATGAAGGCTATGGCGGGTGACGAAGCGGCACCGGCGCCGGATATCGAGGCGGGCACCAGCGAAGTCAGCATGAATGCCGATGGCTTGATCGAAGTTCAGATGCCTTGAGGCACAGTGGGGCGCGTTGCGCCCCCTTCTGGCCAGCCCCACAGCAGGGCCACTTTTAGCGTTTTCAGACATCTCCTACGCACCCTGACGGTGCATGCCTACAATTCCTCCCCCTCGTAACATTCAGCAAAAAGCCATCATTTTGCCCTCGCAAACGTTTAACTTCGCCAAAAGTTATACTGATGCGACATCCATGTACGGTCGTTCCACATTTCTGGCGCCAACTATCCTTCCGAGTGTTGCATTGGGAATAGCCCCTGCATAAGTATCCTCAGGTCGGCTCACGAGGCCACCTCAATCAAAAATGACAACAATGAGGCCACCATGCTCAAACACGCAGTCATTCCGTTCCTGCTTGGCGCAGGTTTGCTCGCTGGCGCCCCCCACGCCCACGCGGCGTCCAACCTGGTGTTCTGCTCCGAAGGCAGCCCCGCCGGCTTCGACCCAGGGCAGTACACAACGGGAACCGACTTCGACGCCTCGGCCGAGACCGTGTTCAACCGCCTGACCCAGTTCGAACGTGGCGGTACCGCCGTGATTCCGGGCCTGGCGACAAAATGGGAAGTGTCCGACGACGGCAAGGCCTACATTTTCCACCTGCGCGAAGGGGTCAAGTTCCACACCACTGACTACTTCAAGCCAAGCCGCCCGTTCGATGCCGACGACGTGCTGTTCACCTTCAACCGCATGCTCGACAAGGACCACCCGTTCCGTAAGGCCTACCCCACCGAGTTCCCCTACTTCACCGACATGGGCATGGACAAGAACATTGCCAAGCTGGAGAAAGTCGACGAACACACGGTCAAGTTCACCCTCAACGACGTCGACGCCGCGTTCATCCAGAACCTGGCGATGAGTTTCGCCTCCATTCAGTCGGCCGAGTACGCCGACCAATTGCTCAAGGGGGGCAAGGCCGCCGACCTCAACCAGAAGCCGATCGGCACCGGCCCGTTCGTGTTCAGCAAGTACCAGAAAGACGCGCAGATCCGTTTCAAGGGCAACAAGGACTACTGGAAACCCGAGGACGTGAAGATCGACAACCTGATCTTCGCCATCACCACCGATGCCTCGGTGCGCATGCAGAAGCTGAAAAAGGGCGAGTGCCAGGTCACCTTGTTTCCGCGGCCGGCGGACATCGAGCCGCTCAAGGCCGACAAGAACCTGCAGATGCCGCATCAGGCCGGCTTCAACCTCGGTTACATCGCCTACAACGTGATGGACAAGATCAAGGGCAGCGACGCACCCAACCCCATGGCCAAGCTCGAAGTGCGCCAGGCACTGGACATGGCGGTGGACAAGAAGAAGATCATCGAATCGGTTTACCAGGGTGCCGGTCAGTTGGCGGTAAACGGCATGCCGCCCACCCAGTGGTCCTATGACGACAGTATCAAGGACGCCACCTACGACCCGGAAAAGGCCAAACAGCTGCTCAAGCAAGCCGGCATCAAGGAAGGCACCGAGATCACCCTGTGGGCCATGCCGGTGCAACGCCCGTACAACCCAAATGCCAAGCTGATGGCTGAAATGCTGCAAGCCGACTGGGCAAAGATCGGCATCAAGGCAAAAATCGTCAGCTATGAATGGGGCGAGTACATCAAGCGCTCAAAAGGCGGCGAACAAGGCGCCATGCTGATTGGCTGGAGCGGCGACAACGGTGACCCGGACAACTGGCTGGGCACCCTGTACGGCTGCGATGCCGTCGACGGCAACAACTTCTCCAAGTGGTGCTACAAGCCTTACGACGACCTGATCAAGCAGGCCAAGGCCACCTCGGACCAGGCCAAGCGCACCGAGCTGTACCAGCAGGCGCAGCACATCCTCAAGGAGCAGGTGCCGATCACCCCGATCGCCCACTCCACCGTGTACCAGCCCATGAGCGCCAAGGTGAAGGACTTCAAGATCAGCCCGTTCGCGTTGAACGCCTTCTACGGCGTCAGCGTGGACAAATAGGGTAGATCCCGGCACCCGCCAGGCGGCGGGTGCCAGCCCCACCAGATCCGATCACAGCATACCGCCCCGCCGCCATCCGCAGCGGGATCGGCGAACTGTTGCCGCCATTCGTACCCCGAGCCGGCGAAACAGACCAACAAGGACTTGCCATGCGCCCTGCCACCACCCTTTCGACCCTGCTCGCGCTGGGCCTGATAAGCCTCTCCCCGGCCCTGCTCGCAAAAAACCTGGTGTTCTGCTCCGAAGGCAGCCCGGCCGGCTTCGACACGGCACAGTACACCAGCGCCACCGACAACGACGCCGCCGAACCGCTGTACAACCGCCTGGTCGAGTTCGAGCGCGGTGGCACGGCGGTGCAGCCGGCCCTGGCCACCCAATGGGACGTGTCTGACGATGGGCTGCGCTACACCTTCCACCTGCGTGAGGGGGTGAAGTTCCACGCCAACAAGGCGTTCAGCCCCAGCCGCGACTTCAATGCCGACGACGTGCTGTTCACCTTCAACCGCATGCTCGACAAGGGCCACCCGTTCCGTCAGGCCTACCCCACCGAATTCCCCTACTTCGTCAGCATGGGCCTGGACAAGAACATCGCCCGCCTCGAAAAGACCGGGCCGCTGACCGTGATGTTCACCCTGAACAAGGTCGACGCCGCCTTCGTGCAGAACCTGGCCATGAGCTTCGCCTCGGTGCTGTCCGCCGAGTACGCCGAGCACTTGATGGCCAACGGACGCCCCAGCGACATCAACCAGCAGCCCATCGGCACCGGACCGTTCGTGTTCCAGCGCTACCAGAAGGATTCGCAGATCCGCTTCAAGGGCAACAAGGCGTACTGGGCGCCGGGCCAGGTGAAAATCGACAACCTGGTGTTTTCGATCAACATCGACCCCTCGGTACGTATCCAGAAGCTGCGGCGCAACGAATGCCAGGTCACCCTGCACCCGCGCCCCGCCGACCTGCCGGCGCTCAAGGCCGATAACAAACTCGAAGTGCTGCAGCAACCTGGCTTCAACCTCGGCTACATCGCCTACAACACCCAGCACCCGCCGTTCGACCGCCTGCAAGTGCGCCAGGCCATGGACATGGCGGTGAACAAGCAGGCGATCCTTCAGGCGGTGTATCAGGACTCCGGGCAGCGCGCAGTCAACGCCATGCCACCGACCCAGTGGTCCTATGACGACAGCCTTGAGGACGCGCCCTTCGACCCGCAAAAAGCCAAGCAACTGCTCAGGCAGGCCGGGGTCAAGGAAGGCACCGAAGTCACCCTGTGGGCCATGCCCGTGCAGCGCCCCTACAACCCAAATGCCAAGCTCATGGCCGAGATGCTCCAGGCCGACTGGAGCAAGCTTGGCTTCAAGGTACGTATCGTCAGCTACGAGTGGGGTGAATACCTCAAGCGCATGAAAAGCGGCGAGCACGACATTGCCCTGATCGGCTGGACCGGTGACAACGGCGACCCCGACAACTGGCTCGGCACCCTCTACAACTGCGACGCCATCGGCAGCAACAACTACTCCCGGTGGTGCGACCCGCAGTACGACAGCCTGGTCAAGCAAGCCAAGCAGGTGACCGACCGCGAACAACGCACCGCCCTCTACCGGCAGGCCCAGCAGCGGCTCAAGCAACAGGTGCCAATCACCCCGGTGGCGCACTCCACGGTGAACCAGCCGATCAGCATCAAGGTTGCCGATTTCAAGGTCAGCCCCTTTGGCCGCAACAATTTTTCCGGTGTGAGTGTTGATTAGGCACTAGACGCTACAAACAACACCCCTCCCCTGATTAGCCCGGCAACCCCGGGCAACTCTGGCAACACCGCAGCAACACGCCCGGCTCACAAGGCCGGTAATAACTAGAAAAAGGAAAGGGAGTTTTCACCTTGAGACTATTCACCTCAACCGCACTGGCATTGACCCTCGGTAGCGTCTGCTCCGTGGCCGAAGCCGAACCCCAAAGCCAGGCCTACGTCCCACTCAGCCTCAAGACCAGCAGTGAACAAGACCAGGCGACCGGCTTCATCGACGGCCAAAGCGTCTCTGGCAGCACTCATAACTGGTATGCCCGCGAGCGCGCCACCCGCGCCCCGCTCTGGAAGTACTACAAGCGCGACGGTACTCGCCACGACACCCACAGCCGCGAGAACTGGCTGCAGGGCACCATCCTCAACTACAGCTCGGGCTTTACCCAAGGCACCGTCGGTATTGCCGTCGAAGCCGCCGGCTATAATGCCATTGCCCTGCAACAGAGCCGCGAGGCAATCGCCGGGCCCAACAACCGCACGCTGACCCACAGCGACGGCGACCCCGTGGGCCAGTGGAGCAAGCTGGGCCTGGGCAACATCAAGGCCCGCGTGTCCAACACCACGCTCACTCTCGGCCGCCAGTCGGTGGACACGCCGATGATCGCCTACATTGGCAACCGCGCCCTGCCATCGAGCTTCCAGGGCGCCTTCCTGCACAGCGCCGAATTCGACAACCTGTCGTTCGACCTGGGCACCTTCGACCGCGTCTCGCCCCGAACCGAACAAAGCCTCAGCAAGTTCCGCTCCGAGTACGGCGCCGCCGGCGTCGAGACCGACCGCGCCAGCACTGCCGGGGTCAACTACCAGCCGTTCAAAAGCCTGAGCACCAGCCTGTACGCCACCAAGGTCGACGACTTCTGGAACCAGTACTACTTCGGCGCCAACCACGTGCTGGGCGACAGCGCCGTGCTCAGCCTGAGCACCGGCCTGAACTACTACAAGACCGTGGATGCAGGCAGCAAGAAGATGGGCGAGATCGACAACGACACTTACAGCCTGTCGCTCGCCCTCACCCACCAGGCCCACACCCTCAGCGCGTCATGGCAACAGGTCAACGGCAACGAGTACTTCGACTACCTGCACGAAACCAACGGCATCTACCTGGCCAACTCGCTGCTCTCGGACTTCAACGGCCCGAACGAGAAATCGCTGCAGCTTTCCTATGTGCTGAACATGGCGCCGTATGGCGTGCCGGGCCTCAAGTTCAACCTGTACAACGCACGCGGCTGGGGCATCGATGGCACCCATTACCGGGGCACTGCCTATGACGTCAACGGCATGGACGGCGAGACCCACTACGAGTGGGGCATCGGCACCAGCTACGCCGTGCAGAGCGGCCCGCTGAAGGACACCAGTATCCGCGCCACCTACACCGCGCACCGCGCCAGCAAGGCGCAGGCCGATGGCAGCCTGGACGAGTTCCGCCTGGTGACCACCATTCCGTTCAACATCCTCTGACCGATGACGCCACGGCCTGCCTCACCCACTGAAAAAAACAGGCCGTGGCGGCTACGCTGGAATCAATGCTTGCAGGGAGTACTCATGAAATCGCTACCGCTCCACGCTGCCTTGGCAGCGCTCATCCTGGGCAGCGCCGCGCCGCTTGCGGCCAAGCCGCTGGTGGTGTGTACCGAAGCCAGCCCCGAAGGTTTCGACGTCGTCCAGTACACCACCGCCGTGACGTTCGATGCCTCGTCCGAAACGCTGTTCAATCGCCTGGTCGATTTCACACCTGGGACTACCGACATCCAGCCAGCCCTGGCCGAGCGCTGGGACATCTCAGCCGATGGCCTGACCTACACCTTCCACCTACGCCAGGGGGTGAAGTTCCACACCACCGACTACTTCACCCCTACCCGCGACTTCAATGCCGATGACGTGCTGTGGAGCCTGCGCCGCCAACTCGACCCGCAACACCCCTGGCACGACAAGACCAGCGTCGGCTACCCATATTTCGAAAGCATGGCCTTTGGCAAATTGCTCAAGTCGGTGGACAAGACCGACGATCGCACCGTGGTCATCACCCTGACCCGCCCTGAAGCACCGTTTCTGCGCGACATGGCCATGGGCTTCACCTCGATCTACTCCGCCGAGTACGGCGACCAGTTGCTCAAGGCTGGCAAGACCGGCGACCTCAACAGCAAGCCGATCGGCACCGGCCCGTTCATCTTCCAGCGCTACAACAAGGACGCCCAGGTACGCTACAAGCCCAACCCGGACTATTTCCGTGGCAAGCCACCGGCCGATGCCCTGATTTTCGCCATCGCCAACGACAGCAACGTACGCCTGCAAAAGCTGCGCGCCAACGAATGCCAGGTGGCGCTGTACCCCAAGCCTGAGGACGTGCCGTCGATCAAGGCCGACCCCAAGCTCAAGGTGGCCAATACCGAAGCACTGGTCACCGGCTACATCGCCATGAACACCGAACACAAATACCTCAGCGATGTGCGTGTGCGCAAAGCCATCAACATGGCCTTCGACCGCCGGGCCCACGTCGACCAGCTGTTCGGCAAAGGCAATGCCGTGGTCGGCATCAACCCCTATCCGCCGAGCATGATCGGCTTCAACCGCGACAACCAAAACCCACCGCGCGACCTCGACCAGGCACGTGCGCTGCTCAAACAGGCCGGTGTGCCAGACGGTACGGTCATCACCCTGTTCACCCGCAGCGGCGGTGGCCCGACCAACCCCAACCCACGGCTGTCGGCGGAAATGCTCCAGGCCGACCTGGCCAAGGTCGGCATCAAGCTCGACATTCGCGTCATGGAGTGGGCAGAGATGCTACGCCGGGCCAAAAAAGGCGAGGCCGACCTGGTTTCCACAGGCTGGGCAAGCGACAACGGCGACCCGGACAATTTCCTCACCCCGCTGCTCAGTTGCGAGGCGGCGAAAAATGGCGAGAACTACGCACGCTGGTGCAACTCGAAATTCCAGGCGCTGATCAACCAGGCCCGTCAGGTGACCGACAACGGCGAGCGGGCAAGGCTCTATAGCGAGGCATTGAAGGTGTACGATGACGACCAACCCTGGATCAGCATGGCCCACCCCAAGATATTTACCGCCATGCGTGAGAACGTGGAGGGTTACGTGATCAACCCTCTGACCAACAACAACTTCGCCACCACCAAGGTGAAGTAGAAAAACAACGACCGCTGGCAGCCCACACGGGGACCAGCGGCACTGCCGTACAACGGCTGATGAGGTAACCCCGACAATGTTGAGTTTTATTGCCCGGCGCCTGGGCCTGCTGATCCCGACCTTTTTCGGTATCACCTTGCTGACCTTCGCGCTCATACGCCTGATCCCCGGCGACCCGGTGGAAGTGATGATGGGCGAGCGCAGGGTCGACCCCGAAATGCACGCCCAGGCCATGGAGCGCCTGGGCCTGAACAAGCCGCTGCCGGTCCAGTACCTGGACTATGTGGGCAAGCTCGCCCAGGGTGACCTGGGTGAATCGCTGCGCACCCGCGAAAGCGTGTGGACCGAATTCCTCACCCTGTTCCCCGCCACCTTGGAGCTGGCCTTTGCCGCGCTGCTGTTCGCCGGCATCGTCGGGTTGCTGGCCGGGGTGATCGCCGCGCTCAAGCGCGGCTCGCTGTTCGATCACGGGGTCATGGGCATTTCGCTCGCCGGGTACTCCATGCCGATCTTCTGGTGGGGGCTGATCCTGATCATGTTCTTCTCGGTCAGCCTGGGCTGGACGCCGGTGTCCGGGCGCATCGACCTGCTCTACGACATCGAGCCGAAAACCGGTTTCATGTTGATCGATACCCTGCTCAGCGACGAAGAGGGCGCGTTCAAGGACGCCGTGATGCACCTGATCCTGCCGGCCATCGTGCTGGGCACCATTCCGCTGGCGGTGATCGCCCGCATGACCCGCTCGTCGATGCTCGAAGTGCTGCGCGAAGACTACATCCGCACCGCCCGCGCCAAGGGCCTGTCGCCGGCCCGCGTGGTGTTCGTGCACGGCCTGCGCAATGCGCTGATCCCGGTGCTCACTGTATTCGGCCTGCAGGTCGGCACGTTGCTGGCCGGTGCGGTGCTTACCGAAACCATCTTTTCCTGGCCGGGCATCGGCAAGTGGCTGATCGAAGCCATCGGTGCCCGTGACTACCCCGTGGTCCAGAACGGCATCCTCTTGATCGCCTGCCTGGTGATTCTGGTCAACTTCGTCGTGGACATCCTCTACGGCCTGGCCAACCCACGCATCCGTCATCAGCGCTGAGGCCCCCGCCATGACCAGTCCACTTGCAAAACCCGTCACACCGGCCAGCCCGGTGGACCAAAGCCTGCTCTACCCCTCGCCGTACAAGGAATTCTGGCACGCCTTCTCGCGCAACAAGGGCGCGGTGATGGGCCTGGCCTTCATGTGCCTGGTGGTGTTCTGCGCCCTGTTCGCCCCCTGGGTCGCCCCGCATGACCCGAGCGAGCAGTACCGCGACTTCCTGCTGACCCCACCGGTGTGGCTCGAAGGGGGTACCTGGCAATTCATCCTCGGTACCGACGAGCTGGGTCGCGACCTGCTGTCGCGGTTGATCCAGGGTGCCCGGCTGTCATTGCTGATCGGCTTGTCGTCGGTGGTGATTTCGCTGATCCCGGGGATTCTGCTGGGCCTGCTGGCCGGCTTCTTCCCGCACTTGCTCGGCCCCTCGATCATGCGCCTGATGGACGTGATGCTGGCCCTGCCGTCGCTGTTGCTGGCGGTGGCCATCGTCGCCATCCTAGGCCCCGGCCTGCTCAACACGGTGATCGCCATCGCCATCGTCTCGCTGCCCGCCTATGTGCGCCTGACCCGCGCCGCAGTGATGGGTGAACTGAACCGCGACTACGTCACCGCCGCCCGCCTGGCCGGTGCCAGCCTGCCGCGCCTGATGTTCGTCACTGTGCTGCCCAACTGCATGGCGCCGTTGATCGTGCAGGCCACCTTGAGTTTCTCTTCGGCGATCCTCGACGCCGCGGCCCTGGGTTTCCTGGGCCTGGGCGTGCAACCGCCAACGCCCGAGTGGGGCACCATGCTGGCCTCGGCCCGCGACTACATCGAACGCGCCTGGTGGGTGGTCAGCCTGCCTGGGGTGACCATTCTGCTCAGCGTGCTGGCAATCAACCTGATGGGCGACGGACTGCGTGATGCGCTGGACCCGAAACTCAAGAACGCCGCCTGAGGAGAACGCCATGTCACTGCTGCAGATCAACAACCTCAACGTGCGCTTCGGCGACGCCAACGCGGTACCCGTGGTCGACGGCCTGGACCTGGCAGTGGATGCCGGCGAGATCCTGGCCATCGTCGGCGAATCCGGCTCGGGCAAATCGGTCACCATGATGGCCTTGATGGGGCTGATCGACGCCCCCGGGCGCATCACCGCCGACACCCTGACGTTCAACGGCACCAACATGCTCAAGCTCAGCGGCCGGCAGCGGCGCAAGGTGGTGGGCAAGGACATCGCCATGGTCTTCCAGGACCCGATGACCGCGCTCAACCCAAGCTACACCGTAGGTTTTCAGATCGAGGAAGTACTGCGCCAGCATCTGGGCCTGAAGGGCAAAGCGGCGCGCCAGCGTGCCCTGGAGCTGCTGAAAAAAGTCGAGATCCCGGCCGCAGAAAGCCGCCTGGACGCTTACCCGCACCAATTGTCCGGCGGTATGAGCCAGCGCGTGGCGATTGCCATGGCGATTGCCGGGGAACCCAAGCTGCTGATCGCCGATGAGCCGACCACGGCCCTGGATGTCACCATCCAGGCGCAGATCATGGAGCTGTTGGTGAACCTGCAGAAGGAGCGCAACATGGCGCTCATCCTGATCACCCATGACCTGGCCGTGGTGGCCGAAACCGCGCGACGTGTCTGTGTGATGTACGCAGGCCAGGCCGTGGAAGTGGGCCAGGTGCCCGAGCTGTTCGACGTGCCAGCGCACCCCTACAGCGAAGCGCTGCTGGCGGCGATCCCCGAGCACAGCCTGGGTGCCGAGCGCCTGGCGACCCTGCCCGGCATCGTCCCCGGTCGCTATGACCGGCCGCAAGGCTGCCTGCTGTCGCCGCGCTGCCCCTACGTGCAGGACAACTGCCGGCAACAGCGCCCCCCCCTCGCCCCCCAGGCGCATAGCCTGGTGCGTTGTTTCTACCCGCTGAACCAGGAGGTGGCGTGATGGCCGTCGTACTCACTGCCCGCGAGCTGACTCGCCATTACGAAGTGTCCCGTGGCCTGTTCAAGGGCCACGCCCTGGTGCGCGCGCTCAATGGCGTGTCGTTCGAACTGGAGGCCGGCAAGACCCTGGCCGTGGTCGGCGAGTCCGGCTGCGGCAAGTCGACCCTGGCCCGCGCGCTGACCTTGATCGAAGAGCCCTCGTCCGGCTCGCTGCAGATCGCCGGCACCGAGGTCAAGGGCGCCAGCAAGGCCGAACGCAAGCAACTTCGCCGTGACGTGCAGATGGTCTTCCAGAGCCCTTATGCCTCGCTGAACCCGCGGCAGAAGATCGGCGACCAGTTGGCCGAGCCGCTGTTGATCAACACCTCGTTGAGCAAGGCCGAGCGGCGCGAGAAAGTGCAGAAGATGATGGAGCAGGTCGGCCTGCGGCCCGAGCATTACCAGCGTTACCCGCACATGTTCTCGGGCGGCCAGCGCCAGCGTATCGCCCTGGCCCGGGCGATGATGCTACAGCCCAAGGTGCTGGTGGCGGACGAGCCGACCTCGGCGCTGGACGTGTCGATCCAGGCACAGGTGCTGAACCTGTTCATGGACCTGCAGAAGGAATTCAATACAGCCTATGTATTCATCTCGCACAACCTCGCCGTGGTGCGGCATGTGGCGGACCACGTGTTGGTGATGTACCTGGGGCGGCCGGCGGAGATGGGGCCTAAGGCGGACATCTACGAGAAGCCGCTGCATCCTTATACACAGGCATTGCTGTCGGCAACGCCGGCGATTCACCCCGACCCGTTGAAACCGAAGATCAGGATTGTCGGTGAGCTGCCCAACCCATTGAACCCGCCGGATGGGTGTGCCTTTCACAAGCGCTGCCCGTATGCGACGGAACGGTGTGGGAAGGAGGTGCCAGCGTTTCGGCAGGTGGGGACGCGACAGGTGGCGTGCCACTATGCGGAGCAGTTTCTCTAGATCGGTGTGAGTTTTTTCGCGGGGCAAGCCCGCTCCCCCCTGTACCTCGCCTGGTTGGGACATGCGAGGTACCTGTGGGAGCGGGCTTGCCCCGCGAAGGGGCGCAAAGCGCCCCCAAGAATCTCAATGCATGAATATCGCAATCAGGATAATCACCGGAATCGGCACCCCAATCATCCACAGCAGTAATGAGCGCATGATGTTTCTCCTTACTTAACGTTGAATGGTACGACGCGCGGTGTAGTCCACCCCTTCCGCTTCCAGCCATACGACACGATCACGCTGACGGCCACCGAGCAGCGCGGCAAGGCTGGCGAAGAATGCCCCACACAACAGTGCAACGAAGGTCCACAGGGCCGTCCAGGCCGCCACTTTGGCTGCCGTATCAGCGGCCTGCTGCACCTCTACCTTGGCCTGTTGAACCTGAGCGAACACTTGATCGACCCGTGCCTCGGCCTCGGCCTGGCTCAGGCGGGTACGCTGGGCCACCAGTTGCGCCAGGTAAGCGCGGTCACCTTCGGCCAGCGTCCCTTGCGCGATGGACTTGGCAATAATGCGCGCCGCAATACCATTGGCGGCGTCATCACTGACAGGTGCCGGGCCGTCATTGCGGAACAGGCTGTCAACGAAATAGGCATTGGGATCAGGCTTTGGCGCCATGCTGGCGGCAGCCCCTACCGCGCTTGCCCCGGCCTGCGCACCGGCAGTAGCAAGGCCACCGGCGGTGCTCAGTATCAACATGGCCGCCACCAGCGTGGCCACTGCCCAGGCAAGGAAGCCATGGGCCGTATCACGAAAATACACTTCATCACCCTGCAGATTGGCCCACTTCACCCGCAGCCGACCGGCTATATAGCCGCCCAAGCCTGAGGCGAAGATCTGTGTCAGTAGCAGCCAGATGATCGCCGAAACACCCAGGGTCTGGGCGCTGGCACCTTCATCAGCCCAGGGCGAGGTAGCCGCGAAGCCTAGCCCCGCACCCAGCACCACAAGGATCAATGACAACGCGGCAGCCGCTGCGGCCCCCGCGAAAATGGCCGCCCAGGACACGCCAGAGCGATGCTGTGAATCGACATACGGGTAATCGGCAGAGGGGATCATGGTTTTTCGCCTTTGTAGTGATCAACAAGTCCGTTCGCCCTAGAGCCGGTGCAGGGGATGTGCCAGTTGTGTCAAAAAATGACACCCAACTGAATCAATGACTTAAATCACTGGGCCAACCAAGGACCGTGCAAAATGCCGGATTCACCACACGCCAACGCCGTGTTCTGCAATGCCGGTTGATCTGGCACTATCTGCCCATGACCTCCCAGTACCCAGCCGACGGCCCGCAACAGACGCCCATCACCGCCGAAACTGTGATGCGCTACCACTTGTGCTGGAAGCACCGCGACCTCGACGGCGTGATCGCGCTCTACCACCCCGACGTCCAGTACCACGACTTCTTCCAGAACCGCGTGCTCGGCTTCGACGCGCTGCGCGACTACGTGCGCGCCTGCCTGCCCCATGAAGCCGGCGAGGACATCGTCCACAGCGACCGAATCCGCGTCGATGGCTGCACTGCGTTCATCCAGTACCAGGTCACGGTGCAGGGCGGTGAAGGCCTGGTGGCGTTCCAGTCCAGCGAGGCCATCACCGTCAAGGACGGGCTGATCTGGCGCGTCAACGAATACGCCACGCTGGTCCGGCAGAACAACCGAGGGCAAGCTGGCAGCGGCCCGCGCCCGGCCACCAGCCGCCTGGGCCTTTCACCGCGCCAGCTGTCAACCATGGCCCAGGACCTGGAGTGCTACTTCCAGCGTCAACGCCCCTACCTCGACCCTGAACTTGACTTGCAGCAGGTCGCCGATGCCAGCGGCTACAGCCGCAACCAGATCTCCTACCTGCTCAACCAGGTGCTTGGCCAAAGCTTCTACCGCTACGTGAACCAGGCGCGGCTACAGCACCTGATGGCCAGCCTGAACGACGACAGCGTCGAGGCAACGATCGATGAGCTGGCGTTCAGCGCGGGCTTCAATTCGCTGTCGGCGTTCTACAAGTGCTTCCGTGAACAGACCGGGCTCACACCCAAGGCCTACCTCAAGCAAATTTCCCTGCGTGCACGCACGTAAGACAGCCCTCCCCCAACGCCACTAGGATCGCCCACAGACCTTGACGGATGTGGAGCCGAAACTGATGCAACCCCTGCGCACGCTCAGCCTGTGGATGGACCAGCTCGACGAGCCGCTGTGCGCGCGCCCGGCACTGCGAAACGACCTTGACGTTGACGTGTGCATCATCGGCGCCGGCTACACCGGCCTGTGGACCGCGTACTACCTAAAGCGCCAGGCGCCCCAGCTGAACATTGCCGTGATCGAAGCCAACATCGCCGGCTTCGGCGCCTCTGGGCGCAATGGCGGCTGGCTGATGGGCAACCTGCTCGGCGAAGACCGCCTGCTTGCCGCTCTGTCGCCGCAACAACGCCGCGCCAGCATCGACCTGCTGCATGGCATCCCCGATGAAGTCCACGCCGTGCTGCAACGCGAAGCCATCGACTGCGACTACCGCAAAGGTGGCGTGCTGTACTGCGCCGCCCGCTACCCGGAACAGGAACGCAGCCTGCGTGCCTACCTCGATGACCTGTACCGCCAGGGCATGACCGAGGATGACTACCGCTGGCTGCGGCCCGAGCAACTGGACGCACAACTGCGGGTGAGCAACGCCTACGGCGCGATCTACAGCCCGCACACCGCGACCATCCAGCCCGCCAAGCTGGCCCGCGGCCTGGCCCGAGCGGTAGAGGCGCTGGGCGTGCCGATCTACGAGAACACCCCTGCCATCGACTGGCAGCCCGGTGAAGTTCGCACCCCCTTGGCGCGCATCCGCTGCCAGTGGACGGTGCCCGCCGTGGAAGGTTACGCCGCCAGCCTGCCACCGCTGGGCAAGCATCAGCTACCGGTGCAGAGCTTGCTGGTGGCGACCGAGCCACTGCCCGATTCGACTTGGGAGCAGATCGGCCTGGCCGAGGGCCAAGCCTTCAGCGAAAGCAGCCGTCAGGTTACCTACGGCCAGCGCACCGCCGACAACCGCCTGGTGTTCGGCGCCCGTGGCGGCTATCGCTTCGGTGGCCGCCTGCGCGAAGACTTCACCCTGACCGAAGCCGAAGTCGAACTGCGCCGCTACCTGTTCAGCGAGCTGTTCCCGCAGCTCAAGCATGTGCGCATCACCCACTCCTGGGGCGGCAACTTGGGCATGGCCCGACGCTTCCGACCGCACATGCTGTGCGACCGCCAGCGCGGCATCGCCTTGGCCGGCGGCTACGGCGGCGAGGGGGTCGGCGCCACCAACCTCGGCGGGCGGACGTTGGCGGCACTGATCCTCAACCAGCACAACGCACTGACCGCGCAACCCTGGGTACTCGACAACCGCCCATTGTCGAGCCTGGCCAGCTGGCCACCCGAGCCCTGCCGCTGGTTGGGCTACAACGCGATCATCCAGAGTTTCGTCCACGAGGACCGTACCCTCGCCAATCGCGCCAGCGCACCGTGGCGGCGGCGCCTGGCCAGCTCACTGGCAGACTTCATGGAAGGCTTCATGCACTGACTTACCGTTCACCTACACAGGATCCACCGGTCATGAACATCACTCACTTCAAACACACTGAAAGCGCCGTCCTGGACAGCACCAACCCGGTCGCAGTGCCGCTCGGCGAGCCCGTGGCGGTGACCTCGGTCACCTGCGTGGAACGCAGCGATGGCGTCGAAACCGGCATCTGGGAGTGCAGCCCCGGGCGCTGGCGACGGCAGATCGTGCAACAAGAGTTCTGCCACATCATCAAGGGTCGCTGCACCTTCACCCCCGAGGGTGGCGAGCCCCTCTACATAGAAGCCGGAGACGCACTGACGCTACCGGCCAACAGCACCGGTACCTGGGACATCCTGGAGACCGTGCGCAAGACTTACGTGCTTATTTTCTGATCCGCTGATCGCCTGCCTTCGATAACAACAGACAAAGCAAGGTAAACCCGACATGCGCACCCTTCTTCTTGCACCTCTGATGCTGGCCGCCAGCATGGCCAACGCCGCCGACACGGTGAAAATCTACAACTGGTCCAGCTACGTCGCGCCGGACACCCTCAAGCACTTTCAGCAAACCACGGGCATCAATCCCACCTACGACGTGTACGACAGCAACGAAACCCTCGATGGCAAGCTGATGACCGGCAATTCCGGCTACGACGTGGTGTTTCCGTCCAACCACTTCATGGCCCGGCAGATTCAGGGCAAGGCCCTGAAGAAGCTGGACAAGTCGCAGTTGCCCAACTGGCAAAATCTCAACCCGGTGCTGCTCAAGGCACTTGAGGTCAACGACCCGGGCAACCAGTACGGCTTCCCGTACCTCTGGGGCAGCACGGGCATTGGCTACAACATCGATAAGGTCAAGGCAGTCCTCGGCGACAACGCGCCGCTGGACTCATGGGACCTGATCTTCAAGCCCGAGTACATGAGCAAGCTGAAAAGCTGCGGCGTCGCAGTGCTGGACAACGGCCCCGAGCTGCTGCCGATTGCCCTGCATTACCTGGGCTTACCGCATCACAGCCAGGACCCGAAGGACTACGAGAAGGCCAAGGACTTGCTGATGAAGGTGCGGCCGTACATCAGCTACTTCCATTCATCCAAGTACACCGGTGACCTGGCCAATGGCGATATCTGCGTGGTGGTGGGCTTCTCCGGTGACGTGCTGCAGGCGAAAAACCGCGCTGATGAAGCAAAGAATGGGGTGAAGGTGGGGTATTCGATCCCCAAGGAAGGCGCGCCGATGTGGTTCGACATGGTTGCCATGCCGGCCGATGCCCCCGATGAGAAGGCGGGGTATGCCTACATGAACTACCTGCTGCAGCCGGAGGTGATGGCCAACATCAGTAACCACGTTCAGTACGCCAACGGCAACCTCAAGGCTGACGGCCTGGTGGACCCGGCGATGAAGGGCAATACGATGATCTACCCCAGTGACGAAGTGATGGGCAAGCTGTATGCGCTGGAGGCGATGCCGGCGAAGATCGACCGCATTCGCACCCGGATCTGGACCAGTATCAAAGCCGGAAACTGACAACAGCTTCAAGCTTCAAGCCGCAAGCTACAAGAAAGGCGGGCCAATACAGGCTCGCTTCCACTTGTAGCTTCCAGCTTGAGGCTCGAAGCTGCTTTTAGTGGTGCTCGCGAGTAGCGCGGAATTTCACATCCGGCCAGCGCTCTTCCATCAACGCCAGGTTGACCCGGGTCGGCGCCAGGTAGGTCAGGTGGCCGCCACCGTCGATGGCCAGGTTCTCCATGGCCTTGGTCTGGAATTCCTCGAGCTTCTTCTTGTCATCACAGCTGATCCAGCGCGCCGACCACACGGTGATCGGCTCGTAGGCGCACTCGACTTTGTACTCTTCCTTCAAGCGGCTGGCCACTACGTCGAACTGCAGCACACCGACCGCACCGAGGATGATGTCGTTGCTGCGCTCGGGGAAGAACACCTGGGTCGCCCCCTCTTCGGCCAGCTGCTGCAGGCCCTGGCGCAGCTGCTTGGACTTGAGCGGGTCCTTCAGGCGCACACGGCGGAACAGCTCCGGAGCAAAGTGCGGGATACCGGTGAAGCCCAGTGCTTCGCCTTCGGTGAAAGTGTCGCCGATCTGGATGGTGCCGTGGTTGTGCAGGCCGATGATATCGCCGGCAAAGGCTTCTTCCAGCTGCTCGCGCTCGGACGAGAAGAAGGTCAGTGCGTCACCGATGCGCAGGTCCTTGCCGGTACGCACGTGGCGCATCTTCATGCCCTTCTCGTACTTGCCCGAGCAGATGCGCATGAAGGCGATACGGTCACGGTGTTTCGGGTCCATGTTCGCCTGGATCTTGAACACGAAGCCTGTGAACTTCTCTTCTACCGGCTCCACGGTACGCTCGTGCGCCACACGGGCCAGCGGGCGCGGCGCCCAGTCGACAACGGCGTCGAGCACATGGTCGACACCGAAGTTGCCCAGTGCGGTACCGAAGAACACTGGGGTCAGTTGGCCGTTGATGAACTCGTCCTGATCGAATTCATGGCAGGCGCCCTGCACCAGCTCAAGCTGTTCGAGGAAGCGATCATATTCGTCACCCAGGTGCGCACGCGCCTCATCGGAATCAAGCTTCTCGATGATTTTTACCTCGGTACGCTCATGGCCGTGGCCCGGGGTGTAGACGATGATGTAGTCGCCGGCCAGGTGGTACACGCCCTTGAAGTCGCGGTAGCAACCGATCGGCCAGGTGATTGGCGCGGCCTTGATCTTCAGCACCGCCTCGATTTCGTCGAGCAGTTCGATCGGGTCGCGGATATCACGGTCGAGTTTGTTGATGAAGCTGACGATGGGCGTGTCACGCAGGCGGCAGACGTCCATCAGGGCGATGGTCCGCGGCTCTACACCTTTACCGCCGTCGAGCACCATCAGCGCCGAGTCCACCGCGGTCAGGGTGCGGTAGGTGTCTTCCGAGAAGTCTTCGTGGCCGGGGGTGTCGAGCAGGTTGATCATGTGCTCGCGGTACGGGAACTGCATCACCGAGGTGGTGATGGAGATGCCGCGCTGCTTCTCCATTTCCATCCAGTCGGAGGTGGCGTGGCGGTCGGACTTGCGCGACTTCACGGTACCGGCGACGGCAATGGCCTTGCCCATCAGCAGGAGCTTCTCGGTGATGGTGGTCTTACCGGCGTCGGGGTGGGAAATAATTGCGAAAGTGCGGCGCTTCGCGACTTCGGCGGCCTGGTTGGTCATGGGAAATCGCCTGACTGGGGGATTCGAAAAGGGGCAATATCATACCTGAGTTTGGCCGGGGACCAAAATCTGGGCGTGCATGTCGGCAGTTTTCGTCGGCGGTGAGATCGAGCGCCGCGCGGGCGGCGCTCGATTTCAACAACGATGAAAATCTACCGTCGTCCACTTTGTTACCACCAACCCTGCCTCCTTTGAGAAAAATCCCTACCAATTTGGATCCTGAATAAAAACCCCGCCATATCAGACAATTCAGTGCCCGGAAGTAAAATTTACGATTATTTCTCGTGCAAAATTTGCACATGCCCAGTGATTAACACTGGCCAAATGCCGCCTCAGATGGGAACCTTTACGCCCTCGGAGACGTCCACTCCCCTGCAACCCGCTTCGCTTGGGGACTGGTTTCATCAGCTTTTTCGGGCCCGACGGGGTTCGGCTCATGGCCTGATCGCTGCCTTGCGCACGCATCACGCTGCTACTCGCGAACACACCCACCGCCGCCAGTGATGGCCGGCAAAAAAAAGAAGTGTGCTCGCCGACAACACAAGGAGTCCGCCTGTGGCTACACGCTACGGAAAAGGGCTGTTGGGATGCGCCACCGTGCTCGTCATCCTGGCCCTGCTGATCCACTGGATCGGCATCGACACGATCGCGCGTTACCGCGACGATCTTGGGTTCTACCTGCAAGCGCACCTGGTACTGGTGCTGGCTTCGATGGCGGCGGCGTTGGCCGTGGGCATCCCCGCCGGCATTGCGTTAAGTCGACCGCACCGGGTCGACAAAGCCGAACGCTTCATGCAGTTCTTCAACGTTGGCAACACCATTCCCCCTCTGGCCGTTCTGGCCATCGCGCTCAGTATCCTGGGCATCGGCGCCGGGCCCGCGATCTTCGCGCTGTTCCTCGCCTCCCTCCTGCCCATCGTGCGCAACACCTACGAGGGCCTGAAAAACGTCCCCGCCTCGCTCAAGGAAGCCGCCACCGGCATCGGCATGACCCCGCGCCAGCAACTGTGGCAGGTGGAATTGCCCAATGCCGTGCCGATCATCGTCGGCGGTGTGCGTGTGGCCCTGGCCCTGAACGTGGGCACCGCGCCCCTGGCGTTCCTGATCGGCGCCAACAGCCTGGGCAGCCTGATCTTCCCTGGCATCGCCCTGAACAACCAGCCGCAGCTGCTGCTGGGCGCCGCTTGTACGGCGCTGCTGGCATTGCTGCTCGACGCCCTGGTGAGCTTCTCCAGCAGGCGCTGGCTGGAACGTGGCCTGGCCCAATAAGAAGAGGGAACGTATGAAGAAGAGAATCGCCTTGCTGCTGGGCGCGGCCCTGCTGTTCGCAGGTTTTGCCCAGGCAGCGGACAAACCGCTGATCCGTATCGGTGCGCGGGTGTTCACCGAACAGACCGTGCTTGCCGAAATCACCGCCCAATACCTGCGCTCAAACGGTTTCGATGTGCGCGTGACCACCGGCCTTGGCAGCAACATCGCCCGCCAGGCACAAGAGACCGGCCAGCTCGACCTGATGTGGGAATACACCGGTGTATCGCTGGTGTCGTACAACCACATCGACGAACGCATGCCCAACGCCGAGGCCACCTACGCCAAGGTCAAGGCACTGGACGCAAAAAAGGGCCTGATCTGGCTGACCCCCTCGAACTTCAGCAACACCTATGCCCTGGGCCTGCCCAAGCAAGTGGCCGAAGCCTACCCGCAGGTGAACTCGATCAGCGACCTCAACCAGGTGCTGCGTGATGAGCACGACCGCACCCACCTGGTGGCCCTGGACACCGAGTTCGCCAACCGCCCTGATGGGCTGGTAGGCCTGCGCGAGCTGTACGGCTTGCCGCTGGACCGCCGCAACATCCGCCAGATGGATGGCGGCCTGGTGTACACCGCGATGCGCAACAACCAGGTGTTCGCCGGCCTGGTGTACACCACCGACGGGCGCCTGAACGCCTTCGACCTCAAACTGCTGGACGACGACAAGCACTACTTCCCCGACTACACCGCCGCCCCGGTGGTGCGCAAAGCCGTGCTAGACGCCAACCCCAACCTGGCCACCCTGCTCAAGCCGCTGGCCGAGCAGCTCGACGACGAAACCATGCGCCAGCTCAACGCCCAGGTCGACGTCGAACACCAGAACCCCACCGCCGTGGCCGCAGCCTTCCTGCGTGAGCATCCTTTGAAGGAGGTACAGCCATGAGCCTGCTCGACACCTTCGCCCACCTCGACTGGGCCCAGGTCCTGCAACTGACCTGGCAACACATCATGCTGGTCGGCGTCGCCGTCAGCCTGGCCATCCTCGTCGGCGTGCCACTGGGCATCCTGATGACCCGCTTCCCGGCCGTCGCAGGCCCGCTGCAGGCCAGCGCCACGGTGCTGCTGACCATTCCCTCGATCGCCCTGTTCGGCCTGCTGCTGCCGTTCTATTCCAAGTTCGGCCAAGGCCTCGGCCCGCTGCCGGCGATCACTGCGGTATTCCTCTACTCACTGCTGCCGATCCTGCGCAACACCTACCTCGCCCTGACCAACGTCGAGCCCGGTATCCGTGAAGCCGCGCGCGGTATCGGCATGACCTTCGGCCAACGCCTGCGCATGGTCGAGCTGCCGATTGCGGTGCCGGTGATCCTCGCCGGCGTGCGCACCGCCGTGGTGATGAACATCGGCGTGATGACCATCGCCGCGACCATCGGTGCCGGTGGCCTGGGCGTGCTCATCCTGACCTCCATCAGCCGCAGCGACATGTCGATGTTGCTGGTCGGCGCCGTGCTGGTCAGCCTGCTGGCGATCATCGCCGACCTGCTCCTGCAAACCCTGCAACGTGCCCTGACTCCAGAAGGACTGCGCTCATGATCGAACTCAAGAACCTCAGCAAAACCTTCAACGTCAACGGCAAGGATGTCAAAGCCGTCGACGCGGTCAGCCTGACCGTCAACGAAGGCGAAATCTGCGTATTCCTCGGCCCCTCGGGCTGCGGCAAGAGCACCACGCTGAAGATGATCAACCGCCTGATCACGCCCACCTCCGGCCAGGTGTTCATCAATGGCGAAGACACCAGCGGGCTGGACGAAGTCACCCTGCGCCGCCACATTGGCTACGTGATCCAGCAGATCGGCCTGTTCCCCAACATGACCATCGAGGAGAACATCACCGTGGTCCCGCGCCTGCTCGGCTGGGACAAGCAGAAGTGCCACGACCGCGCCCGCGAGCTGATGCACATGATCAAGCTCGAGCCAAAGCAGTACCTGCAGCGCTACCCGCGTGAGCTTTCCGGTGGCCAGCAGCAGCGTATCGGCGTGATCCGCGCGCTGGCTGCCGACGCGCCGGTGCTGTTGATGGATGAGCCGTTCGGCGCAGTCGACCCGATCAACCGCGAGATGATTCAGAACGAGTTCTTCGAGATGCAGCGGGCGTTGAACAAGACCGTGATCATGGTCAGCCACGACATCGACGAAGCGCTCAAGCTGGGCGACAAGATCGCCATCTTCCGTGCCGGCAAGCTGTTGCAGCTGGACCACCCGGACACCCTGCTGGCGCACCCGGTGGATGACTTCGTCAGCAACTTCGTCGGCCAGGACAGCACCTTGAAACGCCTGTTGCTGGTGCGTGCCGAAGATGCGGCGGACAACGCCCCGTCAGTCAGCCCGGACACGCCAGTGAGCGATGCGCTGGAGCTGCTGGACGAGCACGACCGCCGCTATGTAGTGGTGACCGATGCGCAGAACAAGGCGCTGGGCTATGTGCGCCGGCGCGACATGCACCGCCAGCAAGGGGCCTGCGGCGACTTCCTGCGCCAGTTCAATGCCACCGCATCGCACGATGAGAACCTGCGCATCCTGCTGTCGCGGATGTACGAGTTCAACCGGGCGTGGTTGCCGGTGCTGGATGCCGAGCAGGTGTTCTTGGGCGAGGTGACGCAGGAGTCGATTGCGGCTTACTTGAGCTCGGGGCGATCGCGTGGGGCGAAGACCAGCATTGTGTCGCCGGCTGAGGCGGTGGTTTCCTGATTTTTTGGGGGCGCTTTGCGCCCCTTTCCGACCGGTCCGGCGCCCCGGCAAGGCCGCTCCTACACACATCTGTGGGGAGCGGGCTTGCCCCGCGAATGGGACGACGCTGTATCAGAACCCTACACTGGCCTGCACATAAAAGGTCCGCGGCTCACCCACATAGAGGCCAGCATTGTTGTCGCTGGAGCGGGTGAAGTACTGCTTGTCGAACAGGTTCTTCACCCCCGCCGCCACCTTCAGGTTGGCCATCTGCGGCCCGAAGTCATACCCCCCACGGGCATGCCAGGTCACGTAACCCGGAATATCCCCATATTGCCCATCGGCACTCGGCTCGGTGATGTAGTCACCATTGAAGCTGCCATCACTATTGATCCCGGTGCCCGGCGCACGCTGCTTGGATTGGGCATAGGCGTCCAGGTTCCAGGTCCAGCGGTTGATCGCATAGCGCACGCCGGCAGTGGCCACCTGGCGTGAGTAGAACGGCAGGTCACGCCCCTTGAAGCCTGGGATCTCCCCTTCGTAAGTGGCACGGGTATAGGTGTAGCCGCCATTCACCGACATGCCTTCGAGCCGCGGGTCCAGCTCGGCCAGGTCAAAACGCACCGACGCTTCGATACCCTGATGCTTGGTGGCGCCCAGGTTGGTCCAGCCGACATCGTTGCTGATGTACTGCAGCTCGTCATCGAAGTCGATGTAGAACGCTGTCAGTTCACCGGCGAAGCCGCCGTTGTCATAGCGCGTACCCACCTCATAGGTCTTGGCCTTTTCCGGCTCCAGGCCGTTGGCCGTGCTGTTGCCGGTACCGCCCTGGCCCAGTTGGAAGTACTGCAGGCTGCCGAACGAGGTCTCGTAGTTGGCGAACACCTTCCAGGCATCGGAGAGGTGGTACATCACGCTCAGTGCCGGCAGCGGTTCGTTGCTGGTGATGCTGCGCTTCTTCTCTGCCACCGGGCGGTTGTTGGCGTCCAGCACCGGGCGGTCGCGCCAGTCGGTGTTGATGTGCTCGAAGCGGATGCCTGGGGTGATGGTCCAGTTGCCGACGTCGATCTTGTCGTCGATGTAGTAGGCGCTGGCCTCGGTGCCGCCGCTACGGTCCTGGAACACATGGCCATCAGAAGTCGGGGTTGGCGTCGGCACGTTGTCGATCAGCGCCAGGCGGGTCGACTGCTCGCGCATGGCCTCTTTCAGGTAGCGGTAACCCACACTGACTTCCTGGGTAGTGGGGCCGGCGAAGAAGATCCGCGACAGGCGCGGTTCGATGGCGAAGGTGTGGTAGTTGCGCGGGTACGACGAGAGGGTCTTCATGTCACGCGAGGCGATGGCGCTGCCACGGAAGCTGTCGGTGTAGTAGGTCAGCACTTCGAACTGGGTAGCGTCGTCGAGCTGGCGCTGCCACTTGAACGATACATCCTTGCGCCGGCCGGCGAAGTAGTCGTAGTCGCGCAGTGACTGGTACGGGTTGCTGTCGTACTGGGCCTGGGTCAGGCCGCCGGGCATGTCGGCACGGCCATCGTAGTAATGGAAGTTGAGCCAGAACTCATCGACGTCGGTCGGGGCCCAGTGGGTCTTGAGGATCACATCGTCGATGTCGTTGCCGTTGTTGCTCTCGCGGTAACCGTTGCCGTTCACCCCGGTGTACAGCAGTGCTACGCCCATGCCGTTGTCGGCGGTGCCGCCGACGAAGGCCGACTCGGTGTGCTTCCAGCCGCCATGCTGCGAGGTTTCCAAGGTGGTGGAAAGCTCAGCCGAGGCCTTCTCTGGGATCGCCCGGGTAACGAAGTTGATCACCCCACCGACGTTCTGCGGGCCGTAGCGCACAGAACCTGCGCCGCGTACCACGTCGATGCTGTCCAGGTTGCCCGAAGAGATCGGCGCCATCGACAGCTGCGGCTGGCCATAAGGGGCGAACGCCGCCGGGATGCCATCGATCAACACGGTCGAGCGGGGCGACAGCCGCGAGGTCAGGCCGCGCACGCCAACGTTCAGCGACAGGTCGCTGCCACCGGTGCCGTTGGAGTCCTGCACCTGCACGCCAGGGATGCCGCGCAGCACGTCGCGAACGTTCATTGCACCCTGCTCGACCATGGCCTCGCGACGCACCACGGTGCGCGCGCCGGGGTGGTTCTGCACCACGGCCTGGTCGGCATCGCCCAGCCAGTCACCGACCACCTTGATGTCGGTGGGCGCCAGCTCCAGGCTACCGCTGCCCAGGTCGAGGGTGGTCGGCAGCGGCTTTACCACCACTGTGTCCTGGGCCAGCTCGAAGGTCAGCCCGCTGCCTTGCAGCAACTGTTGCAGCGCCTGCACCGGCGCCAGGTTGCCGGACACCGCCGGGGCCTGTTTGCCGGCCACAAGCTCAGGGCTGTAGAACAGTTGCAGGTTGGTCTGCTGGCCCAATTGGCTCAGGGCCGAGGCCAGCGGTTGTGCCTGGATCTGGATTGCGCCGCCAGCCTGTTCGGCGTGGCTGTTGACGGCCACGGCACTGACCGCGAGAGCCAGCGCCAGGGCGCGAAAGCGTGGCAAGGATTTGTTGTTGTTCACGTCGTCAGACATCCTGAAGTGCGGGATAAACGCCAACCGCATGCAAATGTAAATGCTTGGCAGTTGCAGCTGGCGAGGAAGACGAACGAGCTGAAATAAACCTGAATCTATTTCGCGATTATTTCGCGAGAGCCGTCTTCATGGGCTTTGATGCCCACCGGCAAGATGCTCGGCAAGGCGCGCAGCAGTGCATCGGTGTCGTCGGTGCTGAAGGTGCTTGAGAGGCGCATCTGTGCCACCTTGCCGGGGGCAACCCGCAGCGGCTGGGTGCGGTAGCGGGAAACTTCGGCCACCACCTCGGCCAGGGTGGCGTTGTCGAACACCAGCTTGCCCTGGCGCCAGGCAGTCAGGGCTGCGGCATTGACCGCGTAGGGCGCCGCCACCTTGCCTTGTGCATCTATATGCGCGCCCAGGCCGGCCGTCAGTTGCGCCAGCGAAGCATCCTTGCCCTGCACCCGTACCGAGCCTTGCTCGACCGCTACGCGGGTGGCGGCCGGGTCCAGCCGTACATCAAAGCGGGTGCCGGTGACGGTCACGCTGCCTTGGGCCGTGTCGACCACGAACGGTCGGCTGCTGTCGTGGGCGACGATGAACATCGCCTCACCGGCGTTCAGTTGAATGTGCCGCCGCCCCGCGCTGAAATCGACCTGCAACTGCGTACCGCCGTTGAGCGTCAGCTGCGAGCCGTCCGGCAGTTCGACCTGGCGGCGCTCACCGAAGGCAGTCTGTAACAGGTCCTGATGATTGAGGCGCTGGTACTGCCAGCCACTCCAGCCGAGCCCCAGGGCAACCACTGCCACACCGGCCGCCAAAGCCTGGCGCAGCAAACGCCGCCGAGGCAGCTGGCGCACGGGCTCTGGCGCGCACAGGGCATCGAGGCGCTGGCGCGGTATGAAGTCGGCGGCGCGCCAGAGGCTGGCGAGCTGCTGGTATTCCTCGCGATGGCGTGGGTCCGCCTCCAGCCACCCTTGCAAGCGGGCCAGCAGCTCGGCATCCCGCGGCGCATCCTGCACGCGGGCGAACCATTCGGCCGCCTGCTCGCGGACGCTATCGGTACCGTGCCGTTTCATCGAAAAGGTCTCCTGACTCATCATGCCGACACATCCAGATGCTCACGCAGGTGTCGGAGGGTGCGGATCATATACTTTTCGACCATGTTCTTGCTCAAGCCCATGCGCTCGGCAATCTCGGCCTGGGTCAGGCCTTCGAGCTTCTGCCAGATGAACACCCGCCGGCAGTTGAGCGGCAACTCGGCCAGCGCCCGCTCGACACTGTCGGCCAGCTCCAGCGCGTGTACGTAGGCTTCAGGGTCACCACTGTGGCTGGCGCTTTCCTCAAAGGCCTCCAGCCCCATTGCCTGGCGCCGGTCTTCGCGGCGAAATCCGTCCACGGCAATGTTGCGGGCGGTCTGGTGCAGGTAGGCGCGGGGCTGCTCGACCTGTTCGCGGGGGTTTTCCAGTACCCGTACGAAGGCATCGTGAGCGAGGTCCTCGGCCTGCTGACGACTGCGCAGCTTGCGCGTCCAGGTGCCGATCAGCTCATGGTAATGGTCGAGGAAGCCTTTGGGTCCGGACACGGTCGGGGTTCGTCAGGGAGGCAGATAAGGGTGCGAATAGTAATGTTTCTCATCAAACACGGCAAATCCGTCAGTTGGTAACAAAAAATTTATACGGATTTCAGGCACTGCAGTGCCAGGAAAATGTGGCCATAAATATGAACACCTCAGGGCCATTCGCGGGTGAGCCCGCGCCCACAGGATTAGCGCAATCCCTACGGGAGCGGCTTCACCCGCAAAAGGGCCGAAACGGTCCATTCCACAATATTTAACGCTTCAATCATCCCAGGGAACATCTGCCGGTCACATGAGTCGGTTATTCAAATGGCAGGTCGTCGATCCGCGACGAACATGCCCGGATTGCCTGTTGATCTTGCATTCTTCACGCCCTAAAGTGCGCGCCGAACGTCCATGCTGGAAACGATCCATCCGGCTCAAGTACTGAGTAGGCGAACCAAAGTGGGGATACGGAGGACGTTCAGTTTGCAGCCACTTATCTTTTCAGTTTGCCCATGGAGTCCCTGAGCATGTCGATCCAGGTCGAAGACTATTTCGCGCGTGACACCTTCCAGAAAATGAAGGCGTTCGCTGACAAGCAAGAAACCCCGTTCGTACTCATCGATACCCAGATGATCAGCAAGGCCTACGACGACCTGCGCGCCGGTTTCGAATTCGCCAAGGTCTACTACGCAGTCAAGGCCAACCCGGCGGTCGAGATCATCGACCTGCTCAAAGACAAAGGCTCGAGCTTCGACATCGCCTCGATCTACGAGCTGGACAAAGTGATGGACCGTGGCGTCAGCGCCGACCGTATCAGCTACGGCAACACCATCAAGAAATCCAAGGACATCCGCTACTTCTACGAGAAGGGCGTGCGCCTGTACGCCACCGACTCGGAAGCCGACCTGCGCAATATCGCCAAGGCCGCGCCGGGTTCCAAGGTTTACGTGCGTATCCTCACCGAAGGCTCCACCACTGCCGACTGGCCGCTGTCGCGTAAATTCGGCTGCCAGACCGACATGGCCATGGACCTGCTGATCCTCGCCCGCGACCTGGGCCTGGTGCCGTACGGCATTTCCTTCCACGTCGGTTCGCAGCAACGCGACATCAGCGTGTGGGACGCGGCCATCGCCAAGGTCAAGGTGATCTTCGAGCGCCTGAAGGAAGAAGACGGCATCGAGCTGAAACTGATCAACATGGGTGGCGGCTTCCCGGCCAACTACATCACCCGTACCAACAGCCTGGAAACCTACGCCGAAGAGATCATCCGCTTCCTGAAGGAAGACTTCGGTGACGACCTGCCGGAAATCATCCTCGAGCCAGGCCGTTCGCTGATCGCCAACGCCGGCATCCTGGTCAGCGAAGTGGTGCTGGTAGCGCGCAAGTCGCGTACCGCGGTCGAGCGTTGGGTGTACACCGACGTGGGCAAATTCTCCGGCCTGATCGAAACCATGGACGAGTCCATCAAGTTCCCGATCTGGACCGAGAAGAAAGGCGAGATGGAAGAAGTGGTCATCGCCGGCCCGACCTGCGACAGCGCCGACATCATGTACGAGCACTACAAGTACGGCCTGCCGCTGAACCTGGCGATCGGCGACCGCCTGTACTGGCTGTCGACCGGTGCCTACACCACCAGCTACAGCGCGGTGGAATTCAACGGCTTCCCGCCGCTGAAGGCTTACTACCTGTAATGAAGAACGGGGCCGAAAGGCCCCGTTTTCATGTGTGTGTGTCAATGCCGGCCTCTTCGCGGGACAAGCCCGCTCCCACCGGACCCTGCTGTGCCACAGGAACAGATAACCTGTGGGAGCGGGCTTGCCCCGCGAAGAGGCCGGCACTGTAAACATCATTCCCGACGCTGTTCGAGTTCCTCGGCGTACCCGGCAGCATACCCCACCAGCAACGGTCCAGCGCCCTGCAGAGTGGCCACTGCACTGCGCAGAAAATTCACATTCCCCTCAACCCGCGCACGCTCCAGCCAAGGCCCAGCCTCAGCCACCTGTCCACGCTCGACCAGCACCAGCGCCAGGCTGAACATGCCGCGAAAGTCCCCCGCCTCTGCCGAACGTCGATACCAGCGCACCGCCCGCGCCGGGCTGGGCGCCGTGGCGATGCCCTGCTCCAGGTAACGCCCATACAAGTTCATCGACTTGGCATGCCCCATGTGCGCCGCTTTCTCGTAACAGAGCAACGCCTGGGCCTGGTTTGCCGGCACCCCACGCCCGGTGGCCAGCAGGTTGCCCAGGTTGTAAAGGCCCCAGCCCAGCCCCGCGTCGGCCGCACGCGCATAGTGGATGGCCGCCTGCGAAAGGCTCACCTCCCCCCCCCAGCCATGTTCCAGGCAACGCCCAAGCATGTTGTGCGCCATGGCATTGCCAGCCTGGGCGGCGATGCCGAACCAGCGCCGGGCCACACCGGCATCGGCTTCGATGCCACGCCCGTCGAGCAGAATCTGCCCCAGCAGCAACTGTGCCTCGACCGCCCCCTGCCCCGCTGCCGCCAGGATCGCCTGGGCAGCCTTGCCGGGGCTGTCTTCGAGCATGGCCTTGAGGCCTGCAACATCGATCACTTCTTCACGACGCAATTGGTATGACACGTCTCAGACCTCAGCCCAGCGGCGCAGCAGGTTGTGGTAGGTACCCGTCAACTGCAGCAGCGAAGGGTGCTCGGGCACATCGGCGGTGAGTTGCTGGATGGCATTGTCCATCTCGAACAACAGCGCCCGCTGGCTGTCTTCGCGCACCAGGCTTTGCGTCCAGAAAAACGCAGCATAGCGCTGGCCGCGTGTCACCGGGTTGACCTTGTGCAAGCTGGTGCCGGGGTACAGCACCAGGTCGCCGGCCGCCAGCTTCACCTGCTGCACGCCATAAGTGTCCTGGATCACCAGTTCGCCGCCGTCGTAACTGTCCGGGTCGCTGAGAAACAGCGTTGACGACAGGTCGGTACGCACCCGCTCCGCGCTGCCCTTGGGCTGGCGCAGGGCATTGTCGATGTGAAAGCCGAAGTTGCCGCCTTCGCGGTAGCAATTGATCAGCGGTGGGAAGACCTTGTGCGGCAGCGCTGCCGACATGAACCGGGGCGTGTTCCACAGGCGGTCGATCAATGCGCTGCCGAGCTCCTTGGCCAGCGGGTGGCCTTCAGGCAACTGCAGGTTGTGCTTGGCCTTGGCCGACTGATAACCCGCCGTGACCTTGCCATCGGCCCAGTCAGCCTGCTCCAGGGCCTCACGGATACGCGCGAGTTCGTCGGCATCGAACAGGCCGGGAATGTGAAGCAGCATGGCGGCGGCACCTGGGCAAATGTAAAGGCGTCAATGATATTGATTACCTTTTACACACCACAAGCCCCATTCGCCGCTTAAGACGTTTCAGCCGACGAAAACCGTAACGGCAAACTGTAAAGATTGTAAATTCCTCACGAATGGTAACGACTCTCAATTGTTAGTCACAATTGCTTACATTAAGATCCGCCGCCTTATCACCTTGGGGAAGGTCCTTACCAATGCGTCACTACGTGCCATCTGCTGTGAGTTCGCCACGCCTGATCGTGACCGCCATCGGCGTCGCCATCACTGCCTCGACCGCCTACGCTGCCGAGCCTGCCGCCAACCGTGCCGTTACCCTTGATGCCACCAGCGTCAACGGCAAGGCCGAACAGGCCAGCACCGACTACAAGGTCGAGAAAGCCTCGTCGCAGAAGTACACCGCGCCGCTGGTCGATACACCGCGCTCGGTCACGGTGATTCCGCAGCAGGTGATCAAGGACACCAACGCCCTCAGCCTGCAGGACGCCCTGCGTACGGTACCTGGCATCACCTTTGGTGCCGGTGAAGGCGGCAACCCCCAGGGCGACCGCCCGTTCATCCGCGGCTTTGACGCCCAGGGCGATACCTACCTGGACGGCGTGCGTGATACCGGCGCGCAAACCCGTGAGATCTTCGCCATCGAGTCGGTGGAAGTGGCCAAGGGCCCGAACTCGGCCATCGGTGGCCGAGGCGCCGCAGGCGGCACCATCAACCTGGTGAGCAAGCGTGCGCACCTGGGCAACTCGCTGGACGGCGCCTGGACCTGGGGCAGTGACCAGACCCAACGCTACACCTTCGATGGCAACTACCAGTTCAGCGACACCGTCGCCGGTCGTCTCAACCTGATGACCCACGAGAGCAACGTCGCCGGCCGTGACAAGGTCAACTACGACCGCTGGGGCATCGCCCCGTCCCTGGCCTTCGGCCTGGGCACGCCGACCCGCGTCAACCTCGACTACTACCACCTGGAAAGCGACGACCTGCCGGACTCGGGCATTCCCTACACCATCCCGACCTCGGGCAGCGGCGGGCGCACCTCGGCGCACCCGAGCAAGCCGAACGACGGTGGCGACAGCGACAACTTCTACGGCCTGACCGGCCGTGACTTCCGCAAGAGCCGGGTCGACATCGCCACCTTCGCGATCGAACACGACCTGACCGACTCGCTGACCGTCAAGAACACCCTGCGCCATGGCAACAGCATGCAGGACTACATCCTGACCCAGCCGGACGACAGCAAGGGCAACGTCAACAACGGCAGCGTCTGGCGCCGTGCCAACAGCCGCGTCGGCAACACCGCCACCACCACCAACCAGACTGACCTGTTTGGCGAGTTCTACCTGGGCGGCATGAAGAACAGCTTCTCCACCGGTATCGAGCTGAGCCGCGAAGAGAGCAAGCGTTCGTCCTACACCGTTGACACCGATACCGTGCCGGGGGGCAGCGCCAACAGCAACTGCACCCCAGGCATGATCGGCGCCAGCAGCGGCTACAACTGCACCTCGCTGAGCAACCCGAACCCGGACGACCCTTGGAACGGCAATATTGCGCGTAACTACGCGGGCACCGACACCAAGAGCAACACCCGCGCCCTCTACGTGTTCGACACCCTGGAGCTGACGCCTGACTGGCTGCTGAACATGGGCCTGCGCTACGACCACTTCGACACCCAGTACCGCACTTACGATGCCGCCGGCGCTACCGTGGTGAACAGCAAGGGCGTTGCTTCCAAGGGCCGTGACACCAGCGAGTTCATCACCGGCCAGCTGGGCCTGGTCTGGAAACCGGCCGAAAACGGCAGCATCTACGTTTCCTACGCCACCTCCGCAACGCCACCCGGCGCAATGCTGGGTGAAGGCACCGAAGGCAACCCGCTGGGCAACACCAGTGACCGCGCCGGCAACCTGCTGAGCAGCGACATGGAGCCGGAAGAAACTACCAACTACGAGATCGGCACCAAGTGGGACCTGCTCGACCAGCGCCTGTCCCTGGCCGCCGCGCTGTTCCGCACCGAGAAGGAAAACGCTCGCGTGCAGGTAGATACCACCAGCTACGAAAACGTCGGTGAAACCCGCGTGCAGGGCATCGAGCTGTCGGCCAGCGGCAAGCTGACCGACAAGTGGCAGGTTTTCGCCGGTTATACCTACATGCAGGCCCGCCAGATCGACGGTGGCGCGCTGGGCAAGGCCAACGACGGCAACCAGCTGCCGAACACGCCGAACAACAGCGCCAGCCTGTGGACCACTTACGCGATCACGCCGAAGCTCACCGTCGGTGGCGGCGCGTTCTATGTGGATGACGTCTACGGCAGCGTGGCCAACACCACCATGGTCGACAGCTATGTACGTTACGACGCCATGGCGGCCTATAAGCTGACCAAGAACGTCGACCTGCAGCTGAACGTGCAGAACCTGACCAACGAGGTGTACTACGACAAGGCGTTCTCCACCCACTTCGCCAACCAGGCGGCGGGCCGGACCGCGTTGCTGACCACCAGCGTCCACTTCTAAAGCAGCAACCCGGAGCCCCGTTCATTCCAGTGAGCGGGGCTTTTGCGTACCAAGGCATAATGCACGCCGCGCAGGTTGCGGCAGCACGACAAGGTGATCGATGTGGTGAAGAAGACGCTGTTCCAATTGCACTGGTTCTTTGGCATCACCGCTGGCCTGGTGCTGGCCTTGATGGGCATTACCGGGGCGATCTGGTCGTTTCAGGAAGAACTGCTGCGTGCGTTCAATGCCGATGTGCTGAAGGTAGAAGTGCGCCCCGAGGGCGTGCTGCCGCCCGCCGAACTGGTGCAGCGGGTCGAGGCTGCGCAAGGCGAGAAGGTGTCGATGCTGTGGGTCGACCTTCATCAGGGCAACGCAGCGCGAATCTTCTTCACCCCACCGCCGGGCCAGCGCCGCGGCGAGCTGCGCTATGCCGACCCGTACACCGGCGAGCTCAAGGGCGAAGTGGCCGGGCAGGATTTCTTCAACCTGATGCTCAACCTGCACCGTTTCCTGGCCATGGGCGACAGTGGTCGGCAGATCACCGGCGCCTGCACCCTGATGCTGATCTTCTTCTGCCTCTCCGGCCTGTACCTGCGCTGGCCGCGCAAGGCACTCAATTGGCGGGTCTGGCTGACCTTCGACTGGGCCAAGAAAGGCCGCGCCTTCAACTGGGACCTGCACGCCGTGGCAGGTACCTGGTGCCTGCTGTTCTATCTGTTGTTCGCCCTCACCGGCCTGTTCTGGTCTTACGAATGGTATCGCCAAGGCCTGAACACCCTGCTGGCCGACGCGCCGGCAGCAGGCCAGCAGCAAAAGCGCGGCGAAGGCCGTGGCCGCCACGGGCCACAGAAGGTCGATAAAAACGCACCGCCGCTGGTGGTCGACTACGACGCCATCTGGGCCAGCCTCAAGGCTGCCGCAGGCCCCGGCCTGGCCGCCTACAACCTGCGCCTGCCACCGGCAGGTGGGCAACCGGCCAACTTGTTCTTCCTGCTGGACAACGCTGCGCACCCGCGCGCCTTCGACACCCTGATGCTGGACCCGGCCACCGGCCAGGTGAAAAACCACGACCGCTACGCCGACAAATCCTTCAAGGCGCAGTTGCTGCAGAGCGTTTACGCCCTGCACGTGGGCGAGTACTTCGGCCTGCCGGGGCGCATCATCGTCACCGTCGCCAGCCTGACCATGCCGCTGTTCTTCGTGACGGGTTGGCTGCTGTACCTCGACCGCCGCCGCAAGAAGCGCCAGGTGCGCGCCGCCCGCGGCAACGTCGACAGCGTCAACGCCGGCAGCGACAGCTGGCTGGTCAGCTTCGCCAGCCAAAGCGGCTTTGCCGAACAGCTGGCCTGGCAGAGTGCCGGGCAGTTGCAGGCTGCAGGCCTCCCGGTGCAGGTCCGCGCCTTGGCCGAACTGGGCGAGGATGACTTGCGCCAAGCCCGCCGTGCACTGTTCGTGGTCAGTACGTTTGGCGATGGCGAAGCCCCTGACAGCGCCCGCGCGTTCGAGCGCAAGGTGCTTGGCCAGCCGTGGGCGCTGAACAACCTCAACTACGCAGTGCTCGCCTTGGGCGACCGTCAGTATCCGCACTTCTGCGGTTTCGCCCGGCGCCTGCAGGCCTGGTTGGCTGAGCGCGGCGCCAGCACTGCGTTCAGCCCGGTGGAGGTAGACAGCGCCGACCCGGCGGCCCTGCAGCAATGGCAGCAGGCACTGGCGCAACTGACCGGCGCTCAGCCGGTAACGGCCTGGCAGCCAGCAAGCTTCGGCAACTGGACCCTGGTGCAACGCGCGCTGATGAACCCGGGCAGCCAAGGCCAGCCGGTTTACCTGATCGGCCTGCGTGCCGAAGCGCCCGCCAGCTGGCAGGCTGGTGACCTGGTGGAAATCTTGCCGCGCAATGGTCAGCCGCGGGTCGATGCCTTCCTCCATGGCCTGGGGCTGAATGCCGACACGTCCGTGCAGCTCGACGGCCTGAGCGAAACCTTGGGTCAGGCGCTGGCCAGCCGCCAGCTGCCGAGCCGGCGCGATCACCTGGTGGGGCTGCACGCCCAGGCGCTGGTCGATGCGCTGGTACCGATCGGCACGCGTGAATACTCCATCGCCTCGATCGCCAGTGACGGTGTGCTGGAGTTGATCGTGCGCCAGGAACGTCACCCCGATGGCACCCTCGGCCTGGGTTCCGGTTGGCTGACCGAGTACCTGCCGGTGGATGGCGCGCTGGGCTTGCGCCTGCGCCGCAACAGTGGCTTCCACCTGCCCGCGTCGCCGGCACCCATGATTCTGATCGGCAACGGTACCGGGCTGGCGGGTTTGCGCAGCCTGATCAAGGCACGCATCAACGCGGGCGAGCAGCGCAACTGGCTGTTGTTCGGTGAGCGTAACCGGGCCCACGACCTGCTGTGCGGTGATGAGCTGCAAGGCTGGCTGGGCAGCGGTGACCTGGCGCGCCTGGACCTCGCGTTCTCGCGGGATCAGGCAGAGAAGGTGTATGTGCAGGATGTGTTGCTGCAGCAGGCCGAAGCGGTCAAGCGCTGGGTCGCGGACGGCGCCTGTGTGTATGTCTGTGGCAGCCTGCAAGGGATGGCTGCCGGTGTTGATGCCGCGCTGAAGGGCATTCTCGGAGAAGCGTTGGTCGAGCAATTGATCGAAGAGGGGCGCTATCGGCGGGATGTGTACTGATCACTGCCACAACTGATACAGCCCGCCTTTGTGTAGGAGCGGCCTTGCGTCGCGAACGGGCCGCGAAGCGGCCCCATCGATTTCAGCGCTGCCGCCAATAACCTGGGGCCGCTTCGCGGCCCGTTCGCGACGCAAGGCCGCTCCTACACAAGGGCCGGTGCTGACTCAGTGAAGCTCGAAAGTATCAGCATCCAGGTTAGCCGGGAACTTGCTGCGGTAAGCCGCCAGCTCCGCCGCCCGCAACACCACCGTGAACACCCCGTCCGCCTCGCCCGCGCTGAGCAGGCTCTCGCCCTGGAAGTCCAGCACCTGGCTGTCACCCGAATAAGCGAAGCCCTTGCCATCGGTGCCCACGCGGTTCACCGCCGCCACATAACACAGGTTCTCGATGCCGCGGGCCGGCAGCAGGCGGTTCCAGTGCTGGCGGCGCGCGGCCGGCCAGTTGGCGGTATACAGCAACAGGTCGGTGTCCTGGGCATCGCGGCTCCACACCGGGAAACGCAGGTCGTAGCAGATCAACGGGCGCACCCGCCAGCCCTTGATCTCGAACTGCACCTGGCGCTCGCCCGGGGTGTAGTGCTTATGCTCACCGGCCATGCGGAACAGGTGGCGCTTGTCATAGTGCAGGATCTCGCCATCCGGCCGTGCCCAAAGCAAGCGGTTGCGGTGGCTGCCATCGGCGGCCTGGATGATCACGCTGCCGGTGACCACTGCGTCGATCCGCTTGGCCTGGGCCTTGAGCCATTTGTAGGTCGGGCCGTTCTCAGGCTCGGCCAGGCGTTGCGACTCCATGGAAAACCCAGTGGTGAACATCTCGGGCAGGATCACCAGGTCGACGTCACCCGCCTGGTCGAGCAATACCTCGAAATGCGCATAGTTGGCCTCGCGGTCATGCCAGGCCAAGGTGGTTTGCACCAGAGCGATTTTCAGGTTGGGCAGTGCACTCAGATCGCGCATAGTTTTTCCGCTGCTTGACGCAGCGTCTCCTCACGTTTGGCAAAGCACAGGCGCACCAGGCGTTGCTCGGGGATAGGTTGCTGGTAGAACACCGACACCGGAATGGTCGCCACGCCATGCTCACGGGTCAGCCACAGCGCCATGTCGACGTCGTTCAGGTCCGGGCGGATCTGCGAATAGTCCACCAGTTGGAAGTAGGTGCCGGCCGCGCGGCGGAAACTGAAGCGCGAACCCGCCAGCAAGTCGCAGAACAGGTCGCGCTTGGCCTGGTAGAAGCCGGGCAGTTGGTCGAGGTGCTCGGGGTGCTCGGCCATGAAGTCCGCCAGCGCGCACTGCAAAGGCGTCACCCCGCAGAAGTTGACGTACTGGTGCACCTTGCGCAGCTCTGCACTCAGGGCCGCTGGCGCAATCACGTAGCCGGTCTTCCACCCCGTCACATGGTAGGTCTTGCCAAACGAACTGACCACGAAGGCACGGCTATACAGCTCGGCATGGGCCAGTACGCTGGCGTGGCCTACACCGTCGTAGACCAGGTGTTCGTAGACTTCATCACTGACCAGGTAGATATCGCGCTCGGCAATCAGCCGCGCCAACTGGTCCAGGTCTTCTCGGGTGATCAACGCGCCGCTGGGGTTGTGCGGCGAATTGAGGATGACCATGCGTGTGCGCGGGCTCAGGGCATCGCTGAACTTCTGCCAGTCGATGCGAAAGTCGCCGTCACTGAGTTGTACATGCACGCAACGTCCGCCGGCCAGCTCTACGGAAGGCTCATAGCTGTCGTAACAAGGGTCGAAGACGATCACCTCGTCACCGCTGTGGATCACCGCCTGAATGGCGCAGAAGATCGCCTCGGTGGCACCGGGGGTGATGGTCACTTCCTGATCGGCATCGACCTTGGCCCCATACAGGCGCTCGACCTTGGCCGCAACCTGCTGGCGCAGGGCCGGCAGGCCGGTCATCGGCGCGTACTGATTATGCCCGGCGGCCACATGCCGGCCCACTGCATCGAGCAGGGCCTGCGGGCCATTGAAGTCAGGGAAACCTTGGGAGAGGTTGAGCGCACCGGTCTGCACGGCGAGCTGGGACATGGTAGTGAAGATGGTCGTGCCGACATTCGGCAGTTTGCTGCGGATCATGGAGCCCTCTTTCCTGGGGACTGAGAGCTATAAGCTACAAGCTTCAAGCCACAAGAAAAAGCGGCATGCATCAACGCCTGCTTTTTCTTGCAGCTTTGAGCTTGTAGCTTGCCGCTAGTTAGCGCTTGTCGCGGCGCTTCTTCTCGGCCTTCTTGTGGTGCGACATCAAGCGGCGCTTCTTGTTGACCTGGCGATCGGTGAGGGTGTTTTTCTTGCCCTCGTACGGGTTTTCACCACCCTTGTACTCGATACGGATCGGCGTACCGACCAGCTTGAGCACGCGGCGATAGGTGTTTTCCAGGTAACGCGAGTACGATTTGGGAATGCTGTCGGTCTGGTTGCCGTGGATCACGATCAGCGGCGGGTTGGCACCCCCCAAGTGCGCATAGCGCAGCTTGATGCGGCGGCCATTGACCAGCGGCGGCTGGTGCTCGCTCACGGCGTCTTCGAGGATCTGCGTCAGGCGGCTGGTCGGCCAGCGGGTTACCGCCGACATGAACGCGGCCTGTACCGACTTGTACAGGTTGCCCACGCCCGTGCCGTGCAGCGCGGAAATGAAGTGGATGTCGGCGAAGTCGACGAAGAATAGCCGGCGCTCCAACTCGGTCTTCACGTAGGCGCGCTCACCCGGCTCCATGCCATCCCACTTGTTCAGGGCGATGACGATGGCGCGGCCGGCTTCGAGGGCGAAGCCCAGCAGGTTCAGGTCATGGTCGACCACCCCTTCGCGGGCATCCATGACGAAGATCACGACGTTGGCGTCCTTGATCGCCTGCAGCGTCTTGACCACGGAGAACTTCTCGACTTCCTCGTGGATCTTGCCGCGCTTGCGCACCCCGGCGGTGTCGATGAAGGTGTACTTGTCGCCATCACGCTCGAACGGGATGTAGATACTGTCACGGGTAGTACCCGGCTCGTCGTAGACCACCACGCGCTCTTCGCCGAGCATGCGGTTGACCAGGGTCGACTTGCCGACGTTCGGGCGGCCGATGATGGCGATCTTGATGCCATCCTTTTCGCTCGGGCCAGGGATGCGCACGGCTTCCTCGCCTTCGGCGACGTCCTGGTCCAGCGCTTCGTCTTCGGCATCGCGTGGCAGGTGGCCGAGCACGGCTTCCATCAGGGCGCTGATACCACGGCCCTGGGAGCCCGCCACCGGGATGGCGTTGCCCATGCCCATCGGCGAGAACTCGGCGCGGGCGACGTCAGGGTCGATGTTGTCGATCTTGTTGGCGACCAGAATCGCCGACTTGTTCCGCTTGCGCAGGTGCTCGGCGATCATCAGGTCTGCTGCGGTCATGCCCGCACGGGCATCGACCAGGAACAGCACATAGTCGGCTTCTTCGATGGCCATGAGCGACTGCTCGGCCATCTTCTCGTCCATGCCCACTTCGTCACCGGTGATACCACCGGTGTCGATCAGGATGAAGGAACGACCCTGCCAGGAGGCATCACCATACTGGCGGTCACGGGTCAAACCCGACAGGTCACCGACGATGGCATCGCGGGTTTTGGTCAGGCGGTTGAACATGGTGGATTTGCCGACGTTCGGCCGTCCCACCAGGGCGATTACGGGAACCATGCGGCTCTCCACTCTTGAATTCTTGAAAATGCAAAGGCCGCTGCAAGGCAGCGGCCGGAGTTTGTGCGGCGTTTCCTACACCGCGGCTCAAGCCCGTTGGCGGACTTGAGCTTAGCTTCAGCGGACGGTCAGTGCCTCGAGCTTGCCGCTGTTGCCGAAGACGTAGATGGTGTCGCCGACCACCAAGGGCCGGGCGCGCAGGCCATCACTGTCGATTCGCTCGCGGCCGACGAAGCGGCCATCGACCTGGCTGAGCAGGTGCAGGTAACCCTCGAAGTCACCTACAGCCACGTAGCTGGAGAACACTTCCGGTGCCGACAGCTGACGGCGAGCCATGGAATCGTTGGTCCACAGGGCGCTGGAAGAGCGCTCGTCGACACTTTCAACGGTACCCGAGGCTTCGCTGACATAGACGTTACCGTAACCCTGGGCGACACCCACGTAGCTGGAAGCATCACGCTGCCACAGCACACGGCCGCTTTCCAGGTCCAGGCCCGCTACGCGGCCCTGGTAGGTGCTGACGTACAGGGTACCACCGGACAGCAGCAAGCCGCCGTCGATATCCACTACGCGGTCCAGCTCGGAACGCCCCTGCGGGATGGCCACGCGGCTCTCCCACACCGGCACGCCGTTGCTGATATCCACCGCGATCACTTTGCCGGTGGACAGGCCGGCAACCGCCATGCGGTTGGTCACGATCGGCGCGCCGGTGCCCCGCAGGGTCAGCACGGCCGGGGTGCTTTCATAGATCCAGCGGCGGTCGCCGGTCGCGGCATCGAGGCCGATCAGGCGGTCGTCCTGGGTCTGCACCACCACCACGTCACCATTGTTGGCTGGTGGTGCCAGCACTTCACTGGTCACGCGTGAGCGCCAGCGCTCTTCACCGGTGCTGGAGTCCAGCGCGATGACTTCGCCTTTGAGGGTACCGAGCATGACCAGCCCGTAACCCACACCGACAGCGCCCGACACCTGCAGGTCGAGGTCTTTTTTCCAGGCCACGTCGCCGGTGATGCGGTCGAGGGCGAAGACTTCGCCGTTGACGTCGGAGGCGTAGATACGGTCGTTTTCGATGGCCGGTACCAGGGTGTTGTACGTCTCGCCCTGGCCGTCACCGATCGAACGGCTCCACTGCTTCTTCAGTACCACTTCCTCGGTGAACTTGGTCAGCTCGGCCGGGGGCAGTTCCTTCTTGCTGTTGCTGCTGCAACCCGCGGCCAGAACGGCCAGGGTCAGCACTGCTGCTTGTTTCCAACCGATCACGTCAGGCGTCCCCTTTGGCCAGGTCATCCAGCTTCAATTGCAGGCCACCGACCGCCGCTTCATCGGACAGCGCGGCCTTGGCTTTTTCATAAGCGCTGTGGGCATCGTCGGCGCGACCAAGCTGTACCAGCAGGTCACCCTTCAATTCTTCGCGGCTGGCCAGGAACGCCTTGTCGGCGTCGCCGTCGAGCAGCTTGAGGGCCTCGTCGGCCTTGTCCTGGGCAGCCAGTACACGGGCCAGGCGCTGGCGCGAAATTTCGCCCAGCGTGGTATCGGCAGGCTTGTCCAGCACACCCTTGAGCTCGGCGGCGGCGTCGTCGAGCTTGCCGCTCTCGACCGCGACCTTGGCCACGAACAGGCTGCCATACTGGGCGTAGGCGGTACCGCCGAATTCGCTCTTGAGCTTGCCGGCCAGTTCCGCGACCTTGGTCGCGTCTGGCTGGCCGCTTGGCGTCAGGCTGGTCTCAAGCAATGCCTGGTACAGCTGCGAGGCACCTTGCGACTGGTTGTTCTGGTACTTGTGCCAGGTATTCCAGCCCAACACCACCACGCCGGCCAGCAGGGCACCGGTCAGCAGTGGCTTGCCGTTGCGGTTCCACCAGTCCTTGACCCCTGCCAGGTCATCATCATCTGTACTCGACACCCCAATACTCCTTTTCGCCTATTCGCTTGTTGAACCGCGTTACGCCTGAGCGATTGCGGTTTCCAGGTGCTCAGCCAGAGCATCCCAGGCAATGTTCTGTTGTTCGCCCTGGCCACGCAGGGGCTTCACGCCGATTTCCTGCTTGGCCAACTCGTCGTCGCCAAGAATCAGGGCCAACAGCGCGCCGCTCTTGTCGGCTTTCTTGAATTGGCTCTTGAAGCTGCCGCCACCAGCGTTGACCACCAGGCGCAGGCCCGGCAGGCGATCACGCAGGCTTTCGGACAGGCGCAGGCCAGCCAGCTCTGCCTGTTCACCGAAGGCGCAGAGGTAGACATCGACCTGCCGGCTGATCGACTCGGGCACCTTGCCCAGGGTCTCCAGCAGCAGGATCAGGCGCTCGATACCCATGGCGAAACCTACACCAGTGGTCGGCTTGCCGCCCATCTGCTCGACCAGGCCGTCGTAGCGGCCACCGGCACAGACGGTGCCCTGGGCGCCGAGCTTGTCGGTCACCCACTCGAACACGGTCTTGCTGTAGTAGTCCAGGCCACGCACCAGCTTGGTGTTGATCACGAACGGGATGCCGGCCGCATCCAGACGGGCCTTGAGGCCCTCGAAGTGCACGCGGGACGCTTCGTCCAGGTAATCTTCGAGCTTCGGTGCACCGACCAGCACCGCCTGGGTGTTCTGGTCCTTGCTGTCGAGGATGCGCAGCGGGTTGCTCTTGAGGCGACGCTGGCTGTCTTCGTCCAGCTGCTCAAGGCGTGCCGACAGGAACTCGACCAGCGCATCACGGTAGCGCGCACGGGCTTCACTGGTGCCCAGGCTGTTGAGCTCGAGCTTGACCGCGTCCTGGATGCCCAGCAGGCCCCACAGGCGCCAGGTCAGCATGATCAGCTCGGCGTCGATGTCCGGGCCATCGAGGTTGAACACTTCCACGCCGATCTGGTGGAACTGCCGGTAACGGCCTTTCTGCGGGCGCTCGTGGCGGAACATCTGGCCGATGTACCACAGTTTCTGCACCTGGCCGTTGCCGGTGATGCCATGCTCCAGCACGGCACGCACGCAGGCGGCGGTACCTTCAGGGCGCAGGGTGAGCGAATCGCCGTTGCGGTCCTCGAAGGTGTACATCTCTTTTTCGACGATGTCGGTCACTTCACCGATGGAGCGTTTGAACAGCTCGGTGAACTCGACGATCGGCGTGCGGATCTGGCTGTACCCGTAGGTATCCAGCAGACTGGCCACGGTGCCTTCAAAGTAGCGCCACAGTGGCGACTGTTCTGGCAGGATGTCGTTCATGCCACGGATGGCTTGCAGCGATTTGCTCACGAAAAGTCCTTACGAATGCTGTGTGTCAGCCACGGGCGATCAGCGCCGCGTCGGCCTCGGCCTTCTCGGCCGCTTTCTGGCGGATGAGCTTCTCGAGCTCATCGACCAGGTTGTCATTGGTTAGCTTCTGCGCCGGTTTGCCGTCGATGTAGATCAGGTTCGGCGTACCGCCGGTCAGCCCTACATGGGCTTCCTTGGCTTCGCCGGGGCCGTTGACCACACAACCGATCACCGCCACGTCCAGCGGTACCAGCAGGTCTTCCAGGCGCCCTTCCAGCTCGTTCATGGTCTTGACCACATCGAAGTTCTGCCGCGAGCAGCTCGGGCAGGCGATGAAGTTGATGCCACGCGAACGCAGGTGCAGCGACTTGAGGATGTCGTAGCCGACCTTCACTTCTTCGACCGGGTCAGCGGCCAAGGAGATACGAATGGTATCGCCGATGCCCTCGGCCAGCAGCATACCGAGGCCGACGGCGGATTTCACCGTCCCCGAACGCAGGCCACCGGCTTCGGTGATGCCCAGGTGCAGGGGCTGGATGATCTGCTTGGCCAGCAGGCGATAGGCTTCGACGGCCATGAACACGTCGGAGGCCTTGACGCTGACCTTGAAGTCCTGGAAATCCAGGCGGTCCAGGTGCTCGACATGGCGCAGCGCCGACTCGACCAGCGCCGCTGGGGTCGGTTCGCCGTACTTCTTCTGCAGGTCCTTTTCCAGGGAGCCTGCGTTGACGCCGATACGGATCGGGATACCGCGGTCACGGGCGGCATCGACCACCGCGCGTACACGGTCTTCACGGCCGATGTTGCCCGGGTTGATACGCAGGCAGTCGACACCCAGCTCGGCCACGCGCAGCGCGATCTTGTAGTCGAAATGAATGTCGGCGACCAGCGGCACACTCACCCGTTGCTTGATGCGGCCAAACGCTTCGGCGGCGTCCATGTCCGGTACCGAGACGCGCACGATGTCGACACCGGCATCGACCAGACGCTGGATCTGGCCGACAGTGGCGTCGACATCGTTGGTGTCGGTGTTGGTCATGCTTTGCACCGCGATGGGCGCATCACCACCCACCGGCACATTGCCGACCCAGATTTTGCGGGATTCGCGACGTTTGATCGGAGATTCGCCGTGCATGACTTACTGTCCCAACTTCAGGCGAGCAGTCTCGCCACTGGTGAACGGAGCAACATCGACGGCCTGGCCGTTGTAGCTGACCTGGGCGCCACGGGCAAAGCCCAGGCGTACCGCGAACGGCGGCTTGCCGGTCAGCTCGAGGTTGTCGCCCTTGCGCTTGACGGCGCTGAACAGCACCTTGCCGTTGCCGTCGGAGACCTGGGTCCAGCAATCGGCAGTGAACTGGATGGCGACCTTGGCGCTACCGGCAGGTACTGCGACCGGTGCGGCCGGCTCGGCGGCGGCGACCACAGGGGCAGCAGCGGCAGGTGCCGTGGCAGCAGGTGCTACTGCAGCCGGTGCTGGCGTTGGCGCAGTGGCTGCGGCGGGCACTTGTGCCTGCGCGGCCGGGGCTGGCGTTGCGTTTGCAGCTGGGGTTTGCGCAGGGCTGGCCGGCACTTGCTCGGCGGCGGCAAGCGGCTGTTCGCCAGCGGCCTGCTCCAGCGGCAACGGTGCGCTTTCGGGTTGCTGGCCTGCCGTCACGGCCTGGTCTTCAGGCTCGTCCAGCGGGTGGATCTGCGTGGTGCCGTCGGCGCTCTCGACCTCGACGTGCTCGAGGGCGATCTTGGCCAGGTCCTTGCCCCGCAAGCTGCCCTGGTCCTGCCACCAAACGAAACCACCACCGACCACTGCCACCAGCAGCAACAGGCTGACACCGCGCAGGATGTTGTGCGACAGGCGCACCGGTTCTTCGATGCGGCCCAGCGAATGCACTTCACTGCCCTTGGCGTGGGTACCGGTGTACTGGTCGAAGGCCTCGACCAACGCGGCCTGGTCCAGGTCCATCAGTTTGGCATAGGCGCGGATATAGCCACGGGCGAAGGTGTGCCCGGGCAGCTTGTCGAAGGCGCCGGTTTCCACGTGGTTCAACGAACTGACAGTGAGGTTGAGCTTGCGGGCCACCTCGGCTTGTGACCAGTCCCGCTTCTCACGGGCCTGGCGCAAAAGCTCACCGGGGTTCTGGCCAGGCGCTACTGCTACTTCGGGATGCGCGGCGTTCATCGTTGCTCCGACAGGTATTGCTGATATTCCGGCGTACCGGGATAAAGTCGTTGTAATTGCTGGCCCAGGTCGGCCAGTGTGCCCTGCTCGTCGAATACCCGGGCAAGGCGGCTGCCCAGCAGAAGGCTACGGGCGTCATGGTCGCTCAACCGGCTGAAACGATCGTAGTAGTCCAGGGCCGGCACATAATGCCTGTTTTCGTAGGACAACTCAGCCATTTCCAGCAACGCTCTCGGTTGCTGCGGGTTGAGTTGCAACGCTTTGAACAGATATGTGTGGGCCTGGTCACGACGTTCGAGCTTCAGGGCAGTCAGGCCAAGGTTCTCGTACACGCGGGAGCGTTCAGGATACAGGGTATCGGCGCTGGCCAGGCGAAACATCTGCTTGGCCTCGGCAAATCGCCCCTGAGCATAAAGGAAACTGCCGTAATTGTTGCGAATTCGCGTATCGCCAGGGCGTGCCTGCAGGGCTTTTTGAAAGTGTTTCTCGGCCAACCCCGGCTCACCCTGCGCCTGAAACACCAGCGCCAGGGCGGCGTGTGCGCCGGCATCGCTGGCGTCGAGGGCGAGGGCTTTGCCAAGCGGCGCCTTGGCCTGCTCGGTCAGGCCTTGTTGCAAATACCCAAGCCCAAGCTGCACATAAGCCCTGCCCGCCTCTTCCCGCCCCTGCCGACTGGCCAGCGGATCGCCCGCGCCGCCCGACACGCAGCCGGCCAGCAGCAAAAGCGCAAGGATCGACAGCGCGGCGCGCAGGCTCATGGCTAGGTTCTCGGTCAGTGGCGCGCGGCGCTGTCTGGCAGCTCGGCGTCGGCAGACAACTGGCGCACGGCGATGTAGCGCTCACTGCGGCGGGTGCGGTCGTTGACCTGGCCGACCAGCTGACCACAAGCGGCGTCGATGTCCTCGCCACGGGTGGTACGGGTGGTGACGTTGAAGCCGCCGTGGTGCAGCAGGTCCTGGAAGCGGCGGATAGCATTGTTGCTAGGACGCTCGTAACCGGAATGCGGGAACGGGTTGAACGGGATCAGGTTGATCTTGCACGGCACGTCACGCAGCAGCTCGATCATCTGTGCGGCGTGCTCGGGCTGGTCGTTGACGTCCTTGAGCAGGGTGTACTCAACCGTCAGCACGCGCTTGCCACCCAGGGTGGCCATGTAGCCCATGCACGACTCCAGCAGCACCTTCAACGGGTACTTCTTGTTGATCGGCACCAACTGGTTGCGCAGCGCGTCGTTCGGCGCGTGCAGCGACAGGGCCAGCGACACGTCGATGTGCTTGGCCAGCTCGTCGATCATCGGCACCACGCCCGAGGTGGACAAGGTGACGCGACGTTTGGAAATGCCATAGCCCAGATCATCCATCATGATCTTCATGGCGGCGATGACATTGTCGAAGTTCAGCAGAGGCTCGCCCATGCCCATCATGACCACGTTGGTAATCGCGCGGTCGACTTTGGCCGGGACGGTCCCGAAAGATTTGTTGGCAAGCCACACCTGGCCGATCACTTCGGCGGCGGTGAGGTTGCTGTTGAAGCCTTGCTTGCCGGTGGAGCAGAAACTGCAATCCAGGGCGCAGCCGGCTTGCGACGAGACGCACAAAGTGCCGCGGTCGTCGGTGGGAATGTAGACGGTCTCGACGCAGCTGCCGGAGGCAACGCGGATCACCCATTTACGGGTGCCGTCGGCGGAAATGTCTTCACTGACCACTTCCGGTGGGCGAATTTCGGCAACAGCCTCGAGCTTTTCGCGCAAGGCCTTGCCGACGTTCGTCATGGCGGCGAAATCATCGACGCCAAAATGGTGAATCCATTTCATCACCTGGCCGGCACGGAAGCGCTTCTCCCCGATAGAGTCGAAGAATTGTTCCATTTCCGGCTGGGTCAGGCCCAACAGGTTGATTTTGCCAGTAGATGTCGTCATGGATTCACCCTCACCCGTAAGCTTTCGCTTAGCGAGTGGTTACCTCGGTAGCAGCGAAGAAGTAAGCGATTTCGCGAGCAGCAGCAGCTTCGGAGTCCGAACCGTGAACGGCGTTGGCGTCGATCGACTCGGCGAAGTCAGCACGGATGGTGCCGGCAGCAGCTTCTTTAGGGTTGGTAGCGCCCATCAGCTCACGGTTCAGAGCGATTGCGTTTTCGCCTTCCAGAACCTGAACGACAACCGGACCGGAAGTCATGAAGGCAACCAGGTCGCCGAAGAAGCCGCGCTCGCTGTGCTCAGCGTAGAAGCCTTCGGCTTCGGCTTTGGACAGTTGCTTGATTTTCGAGGCAACGATTTTCAGGCCGGCGTCTTCGAAGCGAGTGGTGATCTTGCCGATGACGTTTTTGGCAACTGCGTCAGGCTTGATGATCGAGAAAGTACGTTGAACAGCCATGGAAAACTCCAGAAATATGAGTGTTGCGAAAAATTAAACCCGCGAATTATACGCGGGTTCCAGGGGATTGCCTAACCTGCAGCGTCGCGCTTAGTCGGCTTCATCAATCCAGGCCGCCTGGATGGCCTCGAGCACTTTCTCACCGCCGCGTGACGGATCGTCGCTGAACTCTGGCAATGCCAGCACCCAGCGGTGCAGATCGACGAAATTCACGTAACGAGGATCGACTTCCGGCTTGCTTTCTGCAAGCTGGATGGCGATCTCAAGTACATCAACCCATTTCAGACTCATGCAAAAATCCTCAGTGGGGCGCTTCGGCAGCGTGGTTGAGCGAATACTTGGGGATCTCGATGGCCAGGTCCTGGTCACCGACGACTACCTGGCAGCCGAGGCGCGACTGGGCCTCCAGGCCCCAGGCCTTGTCCAGCATGTCCTCTTCCAGCTCGTCGGCTTCATCGAGCGACTCGAAACCTTTGCGAACAATGCAGTGACAGGTGGTGCAGGCCTTTACGCCACCGCAGGCGCTTTCCATCTCGATGTGATGGTCGTGGGCCAGCTCCAGGATGTTGGTCCCGGGCGCGACCTCCACGGTCAGCCCCTCCGGGCAGAACTTCTCATGCGGCAGGAATGTCACCAGCGGCATCGGTTACTCCTCGATCTCATTCAGGTTGCGCCCGGCCAGTGCGGCTTTGACCGTCGAATCAAGGCGACGGGCGGCAAATGCATCGGTCACCTGCGACAGACGCTTGGTCTGTTGCTCGATGGCAGGGCCATCGGTGCCGGTCAGCAAATCACGTAGTTCTTGCATCTGGAATTCAATGGCTTCGCGTTCTTCGCTGCTGAGCAGCCGCTGGCCATCGGCGTCCAGGGCGCCCTGCACCGCTTCGAGCAGACGCTCGCCATCAACCTGGTGTTCACGCAGCTGACGCGCCTGCTTGTCGGTGCCTGCGTGCTCGAACGAATCCTTGAGCATGCGGGCGATCTCGCCGTCGGTCAGGCCGTAGGATGGCTTGACCTGAATGCTGGCCTCGACCCCCGACCCCAGTTCGCGGGCCGCGACGCTGAGCAGGCCATCGGCATCGACCTGGAAGGTCACGCGGATCTTCGCGGCGCCGGCAACCATCGCCGGGATGCCGCGCAGTTCGAAGCGCGCCAGGGAGCGGCAGTCGCTGATCAGCTCGCGTTCGCCCTGCAGCACGTGGATCATCATGGCCGACTGGCCATCTTTATAGGTAGTGAATTCCTGGGCACGCGCCACCGGAATGGTGGTGTTGCGCGGAATCACTTTCTCCATCAAGCCACCCATGGTCTCAAGGCCCAGGGACAGCGGGATGACATCGAGCAGCAGCAACTCGCCACCTTCGCGGCGGTTGCCAGCCAAGGTGTCGGCCTGGATGGCAGCACCGATGGCCACCACCTGGTCCGGGTCGATCGAGGTCAGCGGGGTGCGGCCGAACAGACTGCCGACAGCGTCACGTACGCGGGGTACGCGGGTCGAACCGCCCACCATCACCACGGCACCGACCTCTTCGGGCTCGACGCCGCTGTCGCGCACGGCGCGGCGGCAGGCCTTGAGGCTGCGGGCGACCAACGGCTCGATCATGGCTTCAAAGGCCGCGCGGCTCAGCTCGCCCTGCCAGGCACCGTGGCGGACGCTGACAACGTCGGCATCGGTCAGGGCTTCCTTGGCGGCGCAGGCGGCCTGCAGCAACTGGCGCTGGGTGGCGGGGTCGAGATCGGAGGACAGGCCAGCCTGCTCGATGATCCAGCCAGCAATGGCATGGTCGAAATCATCGCCGCCCAGGGCGGTATCGCCGCCGGTGGCCAGCACTTCGAAGACACCGGCCGTCAGGCGCAGGATGGAAATGTCGAAGGTACCGCCACCCAGGTCATAGATGGCCACAACGCCTTCGGCGTTCTGGTCCAGGCCATAGGCCACGGCCGCTGCGGTCGGTTCGTTGAGCAGGCGCAGCACATTGAGGCCGGCCAGGCGCGCAGCGTCCTTGGTGGCCTGGCGCTGGGCGTCGTCGAAATAGGCCGGCACGGTGATCACCGCCCCCACCAGATCGCCGCCGAGGGTTTGCTCGGCGCGCTCACGCAGCACCTTGAGGATATCGGCGGACACCTCCACCGGGCTTTTCGGCCCCTGGACGGTGTCGATGAACGGCATGTGCGACTCACCGCCAATAAAGCGGTAAGGCAGCTGTTCGCCCAATTGCTTGACGTCGGCCAGACCACGCCCCATCAGGCGCTTTACCGACAGCACGGTGTTCAGTGGGTCGCTGGAAGCGGCATCGCGCGCAGCCTGCCCGACTTCGCTGCGCCCTTCGAGGTAGCGCACCGCAGACGGCAGAATGACATTACCCTGCGCATCGGGCAGGGGCTCACTACGACCGCTGCGCAAGGCGGCGACCAGAGAATTGGTGGTACCCAGGTCGATACCCACCGCCAGGCGACGCTGGTGCGGCTGAGGGGTCTGACCGGGTTCGGCGATCTGCAGTAGGGCCATGCTTATCTGAATACCTTAGGCGTCATCACGAAAGACACCGGGTTAATCGTCGAGGCGCTCTTCCAGTTGGCGCACTTCTTGGGCGAGCTTGTCGAGGAATTGCATGCGGCGCATCAGGCGCTCGGCCTTCTCGCGCTCGTCTGCAACGTCCCAACAGGCGGCGAAGTCCTCGTTCAGCGTGTCCTGGGCGACCTTGAGGCGCTTCTTGAACACGCCGACACCCTCAAGGTCGGCTTCGTCCTGCAGCTCTTCGAGCTCTTCGCGCAACTGCATCTGCTGCAACAGGAAGTCGGGGTCGTGGACCGTGACTTCCTGAGGCACTTCATGGCCACCGATGGCCAGCAGGTAGCGGGCTCGGCGCGGCGCATTACGCAGGGTCTGGTAGGCGTCGTTGAGGGCTGCGGATTTTTCCAGCGCTACGCGCTGCTCACGCTCGGAGGCGTCGGCAAAGCGATCAGGATGGACTTCGCGGGCCAGCTCGCGGTAGCGAGTGGCCAGCTTGTCGAGATCCAGGCGGAAGCTTGGCTGGAGGTCAAACAGTGCGAAATGACAAGGAGTACCCACAGCCAGCCTCAAACGTTGAAGCTTTCGCCGCAGCCACACTCACCGCGCACGTTGGGGTTGTTGAACCTGAAGCCTTCGTTCAACCCTTCCTTGACGAAGTCCAGTTCGGTGCCGTCGAGGTACACCAGGCTCTTGGGATCGATGATCACCTTGACGCCATGGTTCTCGAACACCGTGTCTTCGTCAGCCAGCTCGTCGACGAACTCCAGCACGTAGGCCAGGCCCGAACAACCGGTGGTGCGCACGCCCAGGCGAATACCTTCGCCCTTGCCGCGCCCCTCGAGGGAACGCCGCACATGGTTGGCGGCGGCTTCTGTCATGCTGATAGCCATCAGAACTCCTTACCTCGCAACAGGCGACTTAGATCAAGCCTTTCTTCTGCTTGTAATCGCGTACGGCTGCCTTGATGGCATCCTCGGCGAGTACCGAGCAGTGGATCTTGACCGGCGGCAACGCCAGTTCTTCGGCCAGCTGGGTGTTCTTGATGGTTTCGGCTTCGTCCAGGGTCTTGCCCTTCATCCACTCGGTGGCGAGGGAGCTGGAGGCGATGGCCGAACCGCAGCCGTAGGTCTTGAACTTGGCGTCTTCGATGACGCCCTGCTCGTTGACCTTGATCTGCAGACGCATCACGTCACCGCAGGCCGGCGCGCCGACCATGCCGGTACCGACATCCGGGTCCTCGGCATTCATCTTGCCGACGTTGCGCGGGTTTTCGTAGTGGTCGATGACCTTTTCACTGTATGCCATGGTGCAATTCCTTCCTCATCAGGGAGCCGCTCTTGCCGGCGACTGCTTAGTGGGCGGCCCACTCGATCTTGGAGATGTCAACGCCGTCTTTGTACATGTCCCACAGCGGCGACAGCTCACGCAGTTTGTTAACGGCCTCGCAGACTTTCTGCGCGGCGTAGTCGACTTCTTCTTCAGTGGTGAAGCGACCGAAGGAGAAGCGGATCGAGCTGTGCGCCAGCTCGTCATTGCGGCCCAGAGCGCGCAGTACGTACGACGGCTCGAGCGAAGCGGAGGTACAGGCCGAACCGGACGATACCGCGATGTCCTTCAGCGACATCAGCAGCGACTCGCCTTCGACGTAGTTGAAGCTCAGGTTCAGGTTGTGCGGTACACGGGCGGTCTGGCTGCCGTTGACGTACAGCTCTTCGAGGTCCGAAACCTGCTTGAAGAAGCGGTCGCTCAGGGCCTTGATGCGCACATTTTCACTGGCCATCTCTTGCTTGGCGATGGCGAACGCCTCGCCCATGCCGACGATCTGGTGGGTTGGCAGGGTGCCCGAACGCATGCCGCGCTCATGGCCACCGCCGTGAATGATTGCCTCGAGGCGCACACGCGGCTTGCGGCTGACGTACAGTGCGCCGATGCCTTTGGGGCCGTAGACCTTGTGCGCCGAGAACGACATCAGGTCGACCTTCAGCTTCTGCACATCGATCTCGACCTTGCCGGCCGACTGGGCCGCGTCGACATGGAACAGAACGCCGCGCGAGCGGGTCAGCTCACCGATGGCGGCGATGTCGTTGATCGAGCCGACTTCATTGTTGACGTGCATCAGCGAGACCAGAATGGTGTCGTCGCGCAGCACGGCCTCGACCATGGCCGGGGTGACGATGCCGTCTTCGCCTGGCTCCAGGTAGGTGACTTCGAAACCTTCACGCTCGAGCTGGCGAGCGGTATCCAGGACCGCCTTGTGCTCGATCTTGGAGGTGATGATGTGCTTGCCCTTGGTCTGATAGAAGTGCGCGACACCTTTGAGAGCGAGGTTGTCGGACTCGGTGGCACCGCTGGTCCAGACGATTTCACGCGGATCGGCGTTGATCAGTTCGGCGACCTGGCGACGACCGTTCTCGACCGCTTCCTCGGCTTTCCAGCCGAAGACGTGGGAGCGCGAAGCCGGGTTACCGAAGTTCCCGTCGACCAGCAGGCAGTCGGCCATCTTCTGGGCGACACGTGGGTCGACCGGGGTGGTCGCGGAGTAATCGAGGTAGATCGGCAACTTCATGGATATCTCCTATCAGGCGGTGGCGTCGCTCGTCGCTGTTATAAAGGTCAGTCGACGGCGGACGTCTCAATCTTGTCCAACTGGGCGGATCGGCCTGCGACACGACGCAGGTCCTGGCGCTGGGCAACTTCCTGCACCTCACGGCGCTTGACGAGGTCGGCCAGGCTGATGCCGCTGAGGAATTCATGGATCTGCTGGCTGAGATCGCACCACAGGTGGTGGGTCAGACAGGTATCACCGGCATGGCAATCCCCTAGGCCCTGGCAACGGGTGGCATCGACCGATTCGTTGACCGCGTCGATGACCTGAGCCACCTGGATGGTTTCCATGCCCCGCGACAGCTGATAGCCACCGCCTGGACCGCGCACACTGGATACCAGGCTGCTGCGGCGCAGCTTGGCGAACAGCTGCTCCAGATAAGAGAGGGAAATGCCCTGGCGCTCGGAAATGTCGGCCAAAGACACGGGCCCATGCTGCGCGTGCAACGCCAGGTCGAGCATGGCTGTCACGGCGTATCGGCCTTTAGTAGTCAGTCGCATGGCTATTGGGTACCACGGGAGTTACAGGATGTGAGCGAGTATGCGATTCCCGAGCATTTAAGTCAACTATTAGACCTACTGCTTTAGTCGGGTTTTACGTCGGGAGGCGGGCGCGATTGTAGCAGACGAGGGGCGTGAGCACACGCCCCGTATGTCACCACGGCTTCAGCGCGACGCGATCAATGCGACTGAGTGTCGCGCTGGGCGGCCTGGGCAGCTTCGGTGAAGTCATCCTCCGGCAGTGCCGGCAACTCCTTGGCACAGTAGTCGCTGCCCATCTTGGTCAGCGCGCCGCACATGCCCTCCAGGCGCTCATCCACCGCTTGCAGGTGGTCGAGCATCTGCCCGATGGCACGTGCGACCGGGTCTGGCATGTCGCCACTGACGCCATACGCATCGAAACCGATCTTCTCGGCCATGGCCTTGCGCCGGGCTTCGACTTCGTTTTCTTCGCTCTTGACGATGATGCGGCCCGGGATACCCACTGCGGTCGCCCCCGCCGGCACGGCCTTGGTCACCACCGCATTGGAGCCGATCTTGGCCCCGGCACCGACGGTGAACGGGCCCAGCACCTTGGCCCCCGCCCCCACCACCACGCCGTTTTCCAGGGTCGGATGGCGCTTGCCTTTATTCCAGCTGGTGCCGCCCAGGGTCACACCCTGATAAAGCGTGACGTCGTCGCCGATCTCGGCAGTCTCGCCGATGACGATCCCCATGCCATGGTCGATGAAGAAACGCCGGCCAATGGTGGCGCCAGGGTGGATCTCGATCCCGGTCATCCAGCGCCCGAAGTTCGACACCAGCCGGGCCAGCCACTTGAAATCACGCGTCCACAAGGCATTGCCCAGCCGGTGCAGCCAGATGGCATGCATGCCCGGGTAGCAGGTCAGCACCTCGAAGGCGTTGCGCGCTGCCGGGTCACGATGGAATACGCTTTGAATATCTTCACGCAGGCGTTCGAACATCTGTCAGTCCTTCCTTTTATGCGGTTCGCCCCGAGCCACTTTCTGGGTCTCGGTGAGGATGCCGCGCAAAATGCTCATTTCCGGACGGTTCACCGAGCTGCGCCCGTACAGCCGACGCAGGCGCGCCATCAGGTGCTTGGGCTTCTCGGGGTCAAGGAAGCCGATGTCCACCAGGGTCTTTTCCAGGTGGTCGTAGAACAGCTCCATTTCGTCCATGGTCGCCAGCTCGCTGGCGTCGGCCTTCTCGACTTTCGCCGGGGCATCCTCGGCTGCCAGCCAGGCCATGCGCACCTCATAAGAGAGCACCTGGACCGCGGCGGCCAGATTCAGCGAGCTGAAGTCGGGGTTCGAGGGAATGTGCACGTGGAAGTGACATCGCTGCAGTTCGTCGTTGGTCAGGCCAGCGTGTTCGCGACCGAACACCAGGGCGATTTCCTCGCCGCCCAGCGCATGCTCCACAGCCTTGGCCCCGCATTCGCGAGGGTCGATCAATGGCCAGGGGATGCTGCGCTCGCGGGCACTGGTACCCATCACCAGGTTACAGCCGACCAGCGCCTGCTCAAGGCTGTCGACAACCTGGGCGTTACCCAGCACATCGTCGGCGCCCGAGGCCCGGGCACTGGCTTCGGCATCGGGAAACGCTTTTGGCTGCACCAGCACCAGACGCGACAAGCCCATGTTTTTCATGGCACGCGCAGCGCCGCCGATGTTGCCGGGGTGGCTGGTATTGACCAGAACAACACGAATATTTTGCAGCACGGTGTTGTGCTCTCAGAGGCAGATATCAGGGCCTTCGATCTTACAGAACCGACAGACGTAACGCCATGAAAGCAAATGTGACACTTCTGCCGTCAAAGTTTTCTGCTAGAATGATCGGCTTTCTTCTTTAACATCTCCAGGTGACCCGCCCATGCAGCCTATGCTGAATATCGCCCTGCGCGCCGCTCGCAGCGCCAGTGAACTGATTTTCCGCTCCATCGAACGCCTGGATAGCATCAAGGTCGATGAGAAAGAGGCCAAGGACTACGTTTCCGAAGTCGATCGCGCCGCCGAGCAGAAAATCGTCGACGCCCTGCGCAAGGCCTACCCGAACCACTCCATCCAGGGTGAAGAGACCGGCATGCACGCGGGCACCGGCGAAGAAGGCAAGGACTACCTGTGGATCATCGACCCACTGGACGGCACCACCAACTTCCTGCGCGGCATCCCTCATTTCGCTGTCAGCATCGCCTGCAAATACCGTGGTCGCCTTGAGCACGCTGTGGTTCTCGACCCGGTTCGCCAGGAAGAATTCACCGCCAGCCGTGGCCGTGGCGCCCAACTCAATGGCCGCCGCCTGCGCGTCAGCTCGCGCACCAGCCTGGAAGGCGCCCTGCTGGGCACCGGTTTCCCGTTCCGTGACAGCCAGATGGCCGACCTGGACAACTACCTGGGCATGTTCCGCGCCCTGACTGGCCAGACTGCAGGCATCCGCCGCGCAGGCTCCGCCAGCCTGGACCTGGCTTACGTCGCCGCCGGCCGCTTCGATGCATTCTGGGAGTCGGGCCTGTCCGAGTGGGACATGGCTGCAGGCGTACTGCTGATTCAAGAAGCAGGCGGCCTGGTAAGCGACTTCAACGGTGGCCACGACTTCCTCGACAAGGGCCACATCGTCGCGGGCAACATCAAGTGCTTCAAGGCAGTACTGACGGCTATCCAGCCGCACCTGCCAGAGAGCATGAAGCGCTAAGTACCGTTGGCGTTATAAAGAAGCACCCCTCGGGGTGCTTTTTTTATGGCGACGTATTGTGCTCGACACTTCACCAGCCTTACAACGTATTGATATAACAGCCGCACGGCAGCCGCGGCCTATTCAATGGCAGTTATTCTTGATGGCCGCCTCCAATGCCGAGGTCGTCTTCTCATTCAACTCGATACGCAACGCCACCGCACGCTCGACACCAATTTGCAACGCCGGGCCGAAGCGGCTGATATCCAACCCCAGGCGGATCAACATTTTCTCGACCCCCACCGTGGTCACCGTGACGAACTGTTTCACGCCACAGCCGATGGCATAGCTGACAATCGCATGAATAGCCTGCGTGGTGCCCTGGGAGAAGCCGAACCGATTGCCGTCCGGCAGCTCGATGGCAAAGCGGCTCAGCTCCCAGATGGCGTCGGAGCACGGTGCAGGATGCCCATGCAGCAGTTCGGGAAAGGTATGCGCCAGCATGTTCGGGCCCGTGGTCGGCAGTATCCGCCAGCACCCACAGACATACCCCGCCTCGTCATCGCGGTTGATGATCATGTAATAGGGGTCAAGCGCATCGTAGCCATCGATCTCCATGTCATTGATCAGCGGGATGTCCCACATCTTTTTAACTTTGAAGATACGTGCCCGAAGTTTATGCATGGCATTCAGCGCTTGCGGGTCGATGTTAGTGCGGCGATCAATGGAGATAAGCATAGGGGCAATTACCGGCAGGGGTTTGAATTGCCACCCACGGTATATTCATGCCGGTTAAATAAAATCCTACCTAATTTGGGAGGTGGCCGACATTAACCAGACTTGTTAATTTTTCGGCTTTTGCAGGATTGATTCCCGATGAAGCTACTCAATACCTCAGCTGTGCGCGAGGTCGCCCATCAAGCCATCAGCCTGCGCCTGGGCCTCAAGCAGAGCCAGACCGAATTCTGGTCAAGGTTCGGCATCAGCCAGGCCTGCGCCAGCCGCATCGAATGCACCAGTCAAGTGCCCGCCCCGGTGTATATCCTGCTGCGCCTTTACCTCAGCGGTCGCCTGGAGGAAAGCGACCTGGCCCAACGCCCGCAGTGACACTCAGGGCGTGATCGATTTTTGCTGGATGGCTTTGAGCACCGCCATCTGGCGCGAGCTGACCTGGAACTTGCGGCGGATGTTCTTGAAGTGGAAGTCGATGGCCGAGGTCGTGCACGACAGAATCATCGAGATTTCCCAGGTGGTCTTGCCTGCTGCGCTCCACTGCAGCACCTCTTTTTCCCGGCTCGTCAGGTGCACGGGTGTGGAGCATTCGATGCGTGCCTTGAGCATCCCCTCCATCGCGTAATCGCGCAGCAGGGTCGCCGTAGGCAAGGACTCGATCATCGTAGCAGTCGCTTGCGGACCACTTTCAGAGGGTTTCAGGCAGAGCATGCCCGCCTCGCCGCGCGGACCATGCAAGGGCAGCGCAAGGCCTTGCTGCAAGCCATGTGCGGCGGCTTCTTCGAAGAATTCCGACTCTGAGGGACGGCGGTAGTTGTCCCGGTCCCAGAGCAGTGGCCGGTTTGCGTTCAGGCAGTGCTGAACCACCGGATCGACCGCAGCGTAGGACTCGGCGTCGTAACGTGTGCGCCACGCATCAGGGTAGTCGCTGTAGATCAGCACCTGCTGATTGGCGTCAGTGGGCGCAGGCTTGAGACCGATCAGAAAGTTCGAGTATCCCAGCTTGCGGGTCAGGATTTTAAGGTGAGCCAGCCAGTCCTCAAAGCGCTCCATTTCGCTGAGTCGCAGCAGCTCATCCATTACCAGTAGGGTCATTCCCTTCCTCGTAGGCACCGTTTGACGGTGGTCTCATGGCGAGACAACACGCGAGGGAATATCGACTCCCTCATTCAGGTGGGTCGATAAGATAGTTACATGGCACATTGAAATCAACGTGCATAGAGTGCTCGCCGACGAGAAGCAAGCGGTCGCAGACACTAGTCAGTTGCCCAACCCGCCACAACCTCCCTGTTCTGGGAGGTACCAGGCGCTGCGCGCAGCCTATTTACTAGCGTGGCACCAGCCTGCACCGGCAGGCAGCACCACGATGCACATGGACGGCACGGGAAAACACCTGAAGCTGTATTTCGGCTGACCCACAAGGAGCCCTCCTGCATGTTCCAGCAACAGTTCTTCAGCATGGTTGCGCGCCATCGCGACTACCCGGCGGTCGTCGACAGCCATGGCAAAACCCGCAGCTACGGCGAACTGCTGCAGGACATCGACCAGTTGCGCGCCAGGCTGCATGCTGCAGGCCTGCGCGAAGGTGATGTGGTAGCCACTCAACTGGGCAACAGTACCGGTTATGTGGCGCTGCTGTTTGCCATGGCAAGCCTGGGGCTGATTCACTGCCCCGTGAGCGTGGCCAGCAGCACACACCAGCGGGCAATGCGCCTGGGCCAGGTCGGCGCCGCCCTACTGATCACCGAAGCCGGCATAGTGCCGGCGGGCCTTGGTGTACCAGGCTTTACCCTCTATTCGCCCACACCTGTCAACCTCAAGACCCCAGCGTGGCGCGACTGCGCCGGGCTGATGCGCATGCAGGAAACCTCAGGCAGCACCGGCGCACCCAAACTTGCGCTGTGGCGCCAGGACCGGCTGTACCGTGAAATCATGCATTGGGTAGACAGCGCCGGCCTGGACGCCGGTGCGCGCTACCTGAATATCCATAGCCTCGATGGCGGGCATGCAGTAGACCTGCATGTATTCCCGGCTTTGCTGACGGGTGCGACGCTGTACCTGGGTGATGCGACCCAGGTTGAGCACACCCTGCGCACCCTGCACGAACAGCGCATCAGCGTGATGAGCGCACTGCCGTCGCAGTACCTGGAGCTGGCACAGGCCGCACAGAACACCGGCATCCGCCTGCCAGCACTGAGCAAACCTTTCTGCGGCGGCGCCTACCTGGACGACCATGTGGTGCTGGAAAGCGAGCGCCACCTGGGCGTGCACCTGAAAAGGATCTACGGCTCGACGGAGTTCGGCATGGTCCTGGCAAACTTCACGCCGAGCCTGCAGGTCGGCTGTGGCATGCGCCCGGTAGGTGATGTCGAGGTGACGCTGGAACCGCTGGACCCCGCGCAACCGGAAGTAGGCGAAATCATCGCCCGCTCCACGCACCGCGGCTCGGGGTACTTCCCACCTGCACCGATCCCTTGCGAGGACCAGGCCTATGCCACCGGCGATATCGCCCGGCGCCTTGCCGACGGCAGCCTGATGCCGCTGGGGCGCGCGACGGATGCCCTGCTCACGCAACAAGGCATGCAGTTTGCCCCCGCCCTGGAAGCGCAGATCGCACAGGCCATGAAGTTCGAGCGCGTGGTGGTACTGGTAGAGGAGCAGGATCGCCGGCGCGCCCATGTGATCGTGCAAGGCAACACGGCTGACGCACATGAGCGGTTGGCGAAACTGACCGGGGGGCTGGAACGCCTGGGCATTAGTGCCAATATCGCAGTGCTTGAACGGATACCCATGACGCCGACCGGCAAGCCGGACCGCGTCCGGCTTCGCAAGCAGCTAGGCGCGCAGCAACAACTACGCTAGACCGGCTTGGGAGCGGGCTCGCCAGCCCGCCTCCTCAAACTGGCCAATGTGAGCTTTACTGCCCGGCCTGGTTGTCACTGAGAATCAGCTTGCCATTCTTGTCCAGGGGGATGGTCGAGCCCGGCTCGCGGTCCATCTTCACCTGCCCCGCCTGGTCACCAATGGTGTACTTCACGTTATAACCAACGACCTTGTCGCTGATGTCATTGACCGTATTGCAGCGGGTTTGCGTCGTGGTGTAAGTGTCACGCTGCTGCATGCCTTCCTGCACCTTGTTACCGGCATAGCCACCACCGACCGCACCGGCCACGGTGGCGATCTTCTTGCCGGTACCACCACCAATCTGGTTACCCAGCAGGCCACCGGCCAGGGCACCCACGACGGTACCGGCGATCTGGTGCTGGTCCTTGACCGGCGCCTGACGCGTCACGGTGACGTCCTTGCAGACCTCACGCGGTGTCTTGACCTGCTGCTTGATCGGCTGCACATCGGTGACCTGGGCGTACTCCGGCCCTTTGTTCACCAAGCTGTAGGTCGCCACAGCACCTCCGGCAGTTACACCGACAGCACCCAGTACCGCACCCACCAGCATTGATTTATTCACCTGAACCTCCTGATCTTCCCTGCGGGACATAGCCCGCCTTCTCCCTGCCTTGGAGCAAAAAAAAAGGCGCGAGTTCAATACTCGCGCCTCTTGATTCGCCAAACGGCGTAGGAAAAGCCCTTACGGACGCTCGTCCACGCCTTCGGTCTTGGCTGGCGGAATCAGGTCTTCACTGTTCAGGTTCAGCCAGATCAGTACCACGTTGGCGATATAGATCGACGAGTAGGTACCGGCCATGACCCCGATGAACAGCGCCAGCGAGAAGCCGAACAGGTTGTCGCCACCGAAGAACAGCAGTGCGGCGATGGCCAGCAAGGTCGACACCGAGGTGGCGATGGTACGCAGCAGGGTCTGGGTGGTCGAGACGTTGATGTTCTCGATCAGCGACGCCTTGCGCATCACACGGAAGTTCTCACGCACCCGGTCGAATACGACAATGGTGTCGTTGAGCGAGTAACCGATGATCGCCAGCACCGCCGCCAATACCGTCAGGTCGAAGGTGATCTGGAAGAACGACAGGATACCCAGCGTCACCACCACGTCGTGGATCAGCGAGATGATCGCGCCCACGGCGAACTTCCACTGGAAGCGGAAGGCCAGGTAGATGAGGATGCCGCCCAGGGCCAGGAGCATGCCCATGCCACCCTGGTCACGCAGCTCTTCACCCACCTGCGGGCCTACGAACTCGACGCGCTTGAGCGTGGCCGGGTTGTCGCCGCCGGCTTTTTGCAGTGCCTCGGCTACCTTGCTGCCCAGTTGCGGGTCATCGCCCGGCATACGCACCAGCAGGTCGGTGGTTGCGCCAAAGCTCTGCACCACGGCCTCGTGGAAGCCGGAGTTGACCAGTTCGGCACGTACCGCCTTGAGGTCGGCCGGGCGCTCGTAGGTCAGCTCGATGAGCGTACCGCCGGTGAAGTCCAGGCCAAAGTTCAGGCCCTTCTGCCACCAGCTGAACAGCGCCAGGACGGTGAGGAGCACAGTGATGGCGAACGCGACATTGCGCACGCCCATGAAGTTGATGGTTTTCATCGCAGCTCCCTCAAACCCACAGCTTCTTGATGTCACGCCCGCCGCAGGTCAGGTTGACCATTGCGCGGGTCACCATGATGGCGGTGAACATCGAGGTGAAAATCCCGAGGGACATGGTGACCGCAAAGCCCTTGACCGGGCCGGTACCCATGGCGAACAGGATGCCGCCGACCAGCAGGCTGGTCAGGTTGGCGTCGATGATCGCGGTAAAGGCGCGGTTGAAACCTTCATGGATGGCGCGCTGCACCGACATGCCGGCTTTGAGCTCCTCACGGATACGCGAGAAGATCAGCACGTTGGCGTCTACCGCCATACCCATGGTCAACACGATACCCGCGATACCCGGCAGGGTCAGGGTCGCGCCCAGCAGCGACATCAGCGCCAGCAGCAAGACCATGTTGCCCGCCAGGGCGATGGTGGCGATCACGCCGAAGCCGCGGTAGATGGCGATGATGAACAGCGAGACGAACAGCATGCCCCACAGCGACGCATCAATACCCTTGGTGATGTTGTCCGCACCCAGGCTTGGGCCAATGGTACGTTCTTCAGCGAAATACATCGGCGCAGCCAGACCACCGGCACGCAACAGCAGGGCCAGCTCGGACGATTCGCCCTGGCCGTTCAGGCCGGTGATGCGGAACTGGCTACCCAGCGGCGACTGAATGGTCGCCAGGCTGATGATCTTCTTCTCTTCCTGGAAGCTCTGTACCGGCACTTCCTTCTCGACGCCGTCGACGGTCTGCTTGACGTAGCGGGTGACCGGCTTCTGCTCGATGAAGATCACCGCCATGCTGCGCCCGACGTTGCTGCGCGTGGCGCGGCTCATCAGCTCGCCGCCGTGGCCATCCAGGCGGATGTTCACTTGCGGGCGGCCGTGCTCGTCGAAGCTGGCCTGGGCGTCGGTAACCTGGTCACCGGTGATGATCAGGCCACGCTCGACCGGGGCGGAGCGGCCGCCCTCGCGGAACTCGAAGACCTCGGTGGTTGCCTTGGACGCGCCAGGTTCGGCACCGAAGCGGAACTCAAGGTTAGCGGTCTTGCCGAGGATACGCTTGGCTTCGGCAGTGTCCTGCACGCCTGGCAGCTCGACCACGATACGGTTGGCGCCCTGACGCTGAACCAGCGGCTCGGCCACGCCCAGCTCGTTGACGCGGTTGCGCACGGTGGTCAGGTTCTGCTTGATCGAGTATTCGCGGATCTCGGCGACTTTCGCCTGAGTCAGCGCCAGACGCAGCACGGCGAGGTCATTGCGCTCGGTGGCAGTCAGGTCGAAATCGGAGAAATTCTTGCGGATCAGGGCACGTGCCTGCTCGCGGGTTGCATCGTCAGCGAAGCCCAGCATGATGCCGCCATCCTGCTGAGGCAGGCTGCGGTAGCGGATGCGCTCTTTGCGCAGGAGGGTTTTGACCTCCCCTTCATACACCTTCATACGGGCGGTCATGGCCTTGTCCATGTCCACTTCCAGCAGGAAGTGCACACCACCGGACAGGTCCAGGCCCAGTTTCATCGGGCTTGCACCCAGGTTACGCAGCCATTGCGGAGTGGTCTGGGCCAGGTTCAGGGCCACGACGTAATCATCGCCCAGTGCCTTGCGCACTACATCCTTGGCTGGAAGCTGGTCTTCCTGGTTGGTCAGGCGAATCAGCGCACTGCCCTTTTCACCCAGGCTGGCGCCCTTGACGGTGATACCGGCATCGGTCAGCGCCTTGGAGACGCGATCGAGGTCGGCCTGGTTTACCTGCAGCGCCGAACTGGCACCACTGACTTGCACCGCCGGATCATCCGGGTAGAGGTTGGGAGCGGAATAAATAAAACCGATCGCCAGTACCAGCAGGATCAGTGCGTATTTCCACAGAGGGTATTTGTTCAGCATCACGCCGCCCGTTCAAGACGCGGGGCGCGTTGCGCGCCCCGACTGGAAAAATAAAACCGGTAACTCAGATAGCCTTGAGCGTACCTTTTGGCAGGGTCGCGGCGATGGCGCCCTTCTGGAACTTCAGCTCGACGGTGTCGGAAACTTCCAGCACCACGAAATCATCGGTGACCTTGACGATCTTGCCGGCGATGCCGCCGTTGGTGACAACTTCGTCACCTTTTTGCAAGTTGCCCAGCAGGTTCTTCTGCTCTTTGGCGCGCTTGGCCTGTGGACGCCAGATCATCAGGTAGAAGATGACCAGGAAGCCGACCAGGAAGATCCACTCGAAACCGGTACCGGCTGGGCCGGCGGCAGGTGCTGCTGCGTCCGCGTAAGCGGCGGGAATCAGAAAGCTCATGAGGCACTCCATTACTGAGTTTTAATATTTAAGTGCTGACAATCAGCCCAAAGGCGGCACAGGCAGCCCGCGTTTGGCGTAGAAGGCGTCGACAAAGGCGGCCAATTTACCCTGTTGAATAGCCTCGCGTAAACCGGCCATCAAGCGCTGGTAATGGCGCAAGTTGTGGATGGTATTCAGCATGCTGCTCAACATTTCGCCGCATTTGTCCAGGTGGTGGAGGTACGCGCGGGAGAAGTTGGTGCAGGTATAGCAATCGCAGGTCGGATCCAGCGGCGACTCATCGTGGCGATGGAACGCATTGCGGATCTTGATCACCCCGGTATCGACGAACAGATGGCCGTTGCGCGCATTACGCGTCGGCATCACGCAGTCGAACATGTCGACGCCGCGGCGCACACCCTCAACGAGATCTTCCGGTTTGCCTACCCCCATAAGGTAACGAGGTTTGTCAGCAGGCATCTGGTCCGGCAGGTAGTCCAGCACCTTGATCATCTCGTGCTTGGGCTCGCCCACCGACAGGCCGCCGATGGCCAGGCCGTCGAAGCCGATGTTTTCCAGGCCTTCCAGCGAGCGCATGCGCAGGTCCTGGTACATGCCGCCCTGGACGATGCCGAACAGCGCCGCTGTGTTGTCGGCGTGGGCGTTTTTCGAGCGCTGGGCCCAGCGCAGCGACAGCTCCATGGAGGTGCGTGCCACGTCGTGCTCGGCCGGGTAAGGGGTGCACTCGTCGAAGATCATCACCACGTCCGAGCCCAGGTCACGCTGGACCTGCATCGACTCTTCGGGGCCCATGAACACTTTGGAGCCGTCGACGGGCGAGGCGAAGGTCACGCCTTCCTCTTTGATCTTGCGCATGGCGCCCAGGCTAAACACCTGGAAGCCACCGGAGTCGGTAAGGATCGGGCCTTTCCACTGCATGAAGTCGTGCAGGCCGTTGTGCTTCTTGATCACCTCGGTGCCCGGGCGCAGCCACAGGTGGAAGGTGTTGCCCAGGATCATCTCGGCGCCGATGGCCTCGATGTCGCGCGGCAGCATGCCTTTGACCGTGCCGTAGGTGCCTACCGGCATGAACGCCGGGGTTTCCACGGTGCCTCGGGGGAAGGTAATGCGACCACGACGGGCCTTGCCGTCGGTGGCCAGCAGTTCGAAGGACATTCGACAGGTGCGACTCATGCTTGATCCTCGGGCCCGCGTGGCGCCGGATTGCGGGTGATGAACATGGCATCACCGTAACTGAAGAAGCGGTACCCCTGCTCGACCGCTGCCGCGTAGGCGGCCATGGTCTCGGGGTAGCCGGCGAAGGCCGAGACCAGCATCAGCAGCGTGGACTCCGGCAGGTGGAAGTTGGTGACCAGGGCATCGACCACATGGAATGGCCGGCCCGGGTAGATGAAGATGTCGGTATCGCCGCTGAAGGCCTTGAGCACGCCATCACGCGCCGCGCTTTCCAGCGAGCGCACGCTGGTGGTGCCCACGGCCACCACACGCCCGCCGCGGGCACGGCAGGCCTCAACCGCATCCACCACATCCTGGCTCACTTCGAGCCACTCTTTATGCATGTGATGGTCTTCGATCTTGTCGACCCGCACCGGCTGGAAGGTGCCCGCGCCGACGTGCAGTGTCACGAAGGCCCGCTCCACGCCCTTGGCGGCAATCTGCTCCAGCAGCGCCTGGTCGAAGTGCAGGCCGGCCGTGGGCGCTGCGACCGCTCCGGCACGCTCGGCGTAGACGGTCTGGTAACGCTCACGGTCGGCGCCCTCGTCGGGGCGGTCGATATAGGGCGGCAGCGGCATGTGCCCGACGCGTTCGAGCAGTGGCAGCACCTCTTCGGTGAAGCGCAGCTCGAACAGCGTTTCGTGGCGCGCGACCATTTCGGCCTCGCCACCGCCATCGATGAGAATCTGAGCACCCACCTTGGGCGCCTTGCTGGAGCGCACGTGGGCCAATACCCGGTGGCTGTCCAGCACGCGTTCGACCAGCACTTCCAGCTTGCCGCCGGAGGCTTTCTGGCCGAACAAGCGCGCCGGGATAACCCGGGTATTGTTGAATACCATCAGGTCGCCCGGGCGCAAATAGTCGAGCAGATCGGTGAATTGCTGATGTACCAAGGCGCCGCTCGGCCCATCGAGGACCAGCAGACGGCTACCATGGCGCTCGGCCAGAGGGTGGCGGGCGATCAGGGAATCGGGGAGTTCGAAGGAAAAATCGGCGACGCGCATGATGATGTTCGGTTCGGCAGGGCCGGGAAGTTTAGCCCAATGTGTGAAAATTGACCATGAAACCCGATTGACCGACCCGAGGCACCTCTCTATACTGCGCGCCACAAGCCCTGATGGCGGAATTGGTAGACGCGGCGGATTCAAAATCCGTTTTCGAAAGGAGTGGGAGTTCGAGTCTCCCTCGGGGCACCAAAATCCAGAAAAAACCGACCTTATGGTCGGTTTTTTTGTGCCTGGCGTTTAGCAATCCTCAAGCACCGTCGCGCGGCCCCTTGGCACAACTGCCCTCTGCCCCGGCTCAGCACCCTTCCCTACGCTGGCCCTTGCCTTCATCTCTCGTGCAAGGAGCCGCAAAATGAAAATGAACCCTGCAGGCGCCGATCACAGTGCAGGCCGGTGAGCCCGAGATCAGTGGCGCCTTCGAACTGGCCTATCAATTCGAACCGCGCGTGCAGGGCGACGACAGACCGCTGAGCCTTTCCAGCCTGGAATACGACCCCTTCAACAAGCGCCTGCTGGCCACCACCAGCCATGAGCAGGGTGACCAGATTGGTGGCTATTTGTGGGCATTGCCACTGCCACTGCTTAAACCGGACGGGTCGCGTACACCGCTACCGTTCCTCGGGCCCGACGGCTCGCCCTTTTGGTTCGATAACAAACCGGAAGGCGTTGTAGCGTTGAATGCCCGCCAGGTAATGGTGGTCCACGATGATGACCGGGTTCAGGTTGCCGAGTCTGCGCGCGGCAAGGCCAAGCAGGCCAACGAGTTCACCTATAGCGTGATCGAATTGGGCAATCCGTAGAAATGGCCAGCACACACCGGGACATCGAATGGCGCCTTGGATGATAGCGATGATCCAATCAACCCGAATGGGTAGTCGCTTTGACAGGTGCGGCTAGCAGGGTTTGCTGCCGATAGCTTCTGCAAAACGGAGCAAGTAACCATCCGGGTCGAGCAGCAGAAAATTGCGCTGACCAAACAGTAGTTCACCGCTGCGGTACCAGTGCTCTTCAACCGGGTTTCTGAGGGGATACCCGGCCGCCTCCAGTGCCGACACCAGCGCTGAAGCGTTCGGGCATTCGATGGACAGGTTGATACCACGCCCATAAGGCGGCTCAAGAGGCCCGACCCGCCAAGGCGATTCACTGTGCCAGTCCTGTTCCAACATAAGTTGGCTGCCGCCGAAAGAAAGAAAAGCGAAATGATCTTCTGGCCGCTCGTACTCGACCTTGAAGCCGAGTATGTCGCAGTAGAAGGCAAGGCTTCGTGTGAGGTCGGAAACAATGAGTTCGGGGACCAGGGGATTGAGCTTCAGCATGTTTGATTCCTTTCAGTTTTGATCTATGAATACGTGCGACCAATGCCCTGCGTACGCCTCGTCAACGTGGGCGTCCGGCCTCGATCCACGCTTGCACCTGGCTCATGCCCAGCCGATACCTGGCACAGTTATGCAGTGTCAGGGTATCCAGTTCAGCCTGCAACAAGGGCTCAAACTGCAGCTTCTCACTGTCCGACAAGCTCAATACAGCTCAATAGAGCTCAATGGAGCTCATCACCCTCATCGCGAGTGGTGAGTAACACGAAAATCGCGCCCTTGATCCCTCATCAAATTGACGCCGCGTGCCTGACGAGCGGGGCAGCAGCCATGCCTCGAATCTATTGGCTAGCCTCCTCCCCCCTACTTAAGATGTTACTCGTCGGATATATGCACAAAGTATTGCCAGAGTGATATCACTTGGCCATATTTGCGCTCCCATTTTTCCATGACTGTGTGACACATGAAAACAACCGTGCCCTGTCTGGCGGCAATGATGCTGCTCAGTGGGTGCAATGGAGTGCCAACGTCCTACGTCTCCGATCCCGTCTACAGCCAGGCTTTCGTGGTCACCTCAGGTGCGCCGTTGCCGATGTTGCTGATGGCCAGTGCCATCCAGTGGAACGAAGACTACGCAGTGACCGCAAAACACACACCCTTCCTGCGCAACGTGGTCCACGAGGGCCTCGGTGATGTCGTGTTCTTCAAGCACAAGGCGCGTGAGGTACCGCATTGGCGGCAATACGTGCCAGGTGAGTCGGTGACGGCCGTCGGCTTCAACAGCCTGATGATGCCCGTACAGGGCAAGGGCCATGCCATGCCATCACTGGTACGCCTCGAAGGCACCCCGGGCAGTGTCTTCTACTCGTTGCACGACGGCCCCATGGTCAAGGGCATGTCGGGCGGGCCGGTGTTCGCCGATGACGGCCAGGTGGTGGGTATCAATGTCGCGTTCATCCCCAAGAACGAGATCGACGTGCGCGCTCGCCCGGACCTCGCCGATAAAGAGCGCGTCAGCGTGTTCATGTCGTACAGCGAGATCGACAAGGAATGGCGGCGCTTCCAGTACCTGCTGGCACGCAAGGCCAAACCGCATGCGCCTGCCGCGATCAAGGGGTTTGTGGCGGTGGCCGCCAAACCTTGAGCGGCGGCCAGGCGCTCCCGACAGGCCCGCGCCCCATGCGCAGTGCTACGCTGTGAGCGCCAGCCACACGCCTGTAAAAGGACCTGCCATGCACCTCAGCCACCGCCCTGTACAGCCCAATGACATCCCCGCCATCTGCTGCTTCCCTCAAGGCCCGGACGAACTGTTCTACATGTTCCCCAAGGCCACCTACCCGCTCACGCCCGCGCAACTGACCGACGCCATCGCCCAGCGCAACGGGTCCACGGTGGTGGAAGGCGGCGGCATGGTGCTGGCCTTCGCCAACTTCTACAAAGCCGAGCACGGCGGTGTATGCGCCCTGGGCAACGTGGTCGTGGCCCCAGCGGCCCGCGGCCATGGTGTGGCCAGCTACCTGGTCAACGCCATGGTCGAGCTGGCCCGCAAGCAGTTTGCGGCACGGGAGGTTTGGGTGTCGTGCTTCAATCACAACACGGCGGGGTTGCTGCTTTATCCACAGATGGGCTTTGTGCCGTTCGGCATCGAGGCGCGCCAGGCGCCGGATGGGAAGCGGGTGGCGTTGGTGCAGATGAGGCAAATACTTGGGTAGCTCGACACTTCTGTTAACACCCTAAGAGAGACTACACCGAACCATAACCCTCACTCGGCGTCCGATCCTGCATCCCCCGCGTTCCGAGGTACCCCGTGTGAAAGAGATCATCGCCCGCAAGTACCGCCTGGTCGTGAAGACCATCGGTTACATCGGCTGGTCGCTGTTCTGGCTGCTGATCTGGGATGTGCTGGTCACCATCGACTTCATGCTGTTCTTCAACAGCAAGTTCACCCTGCCGCTGATTCCATTGACCTTGCTGGGTTCGGCGCTGGTGGTGCTGGTGAGCTTTCGCAACAGCAGTGCCTACAACCGCTGGTGGGAGGCGCGCACGTTGTGGGGTGCCCTGGTCAACAGTTCGCGCAGCTTTGCCCGGCAGACGCTGACCCTGATCGACGACCCGGACGATAGCCTGAACCCGGCCAAGGCCACCTTGCTGCGCCGCCATATCGCCTATGTGAACTGCCTGGCGGCGCACCTCAAAGGTGAGCGTTGCCCGGATGAACTGATGGCGTTCATCCCCCCAGCGGAGTTCGAACGGCGCAACCGCTCGAACAACTTCGCCAATGACATCCTCAGCGGCTCGGCGGCCCTGCTGGCGCGGGAGTACCAGGCCGGGCGCCTGGACAGCATCCGCCTGGCGAGGCTGGAGTCGACGCTGGTGGACCTGTCCAATGCTCAGGGCGGAATGGAGCGGATTGCCAACACACCGCTGCCCTACCCTTATGTGTATTTTCCGCGGCTGTTCATCACGCTGTTCTGCCTGATCGTGCCGGTGGGGCTGGTCGAGTCGCTGGGCTGGTTTACCCCGCTGGCCTCGACGGTGGTGGGGTTCATGCTGCTGGCCATCGAGCGCATCGGCACCGACCTGCAGAGCCCGTTCCGGTTAAGCGAGCACCAGATCCAGATGGATACCATCTGCGAGACGATCGAGCGCAACCTGGAGTCGATGCAACGGGAGGCGCAGCATGGGGAGCAGGTGACCTGACGGCTGTCGGGGCCTCTTTGCAGCCCCGATCAGGCGCGCACATAGCGCTGGCGCAGCACATCACTCAACGCATCCACCAGCAACACCAGCACCAGCATCGCCAGGATCACCGTGCTGGCCTGCGCCTCCTGGAACAGGCTCAAGGTGGTATAGAGCATCTGCCCCAAGCCACCCGCCCCAACAAACCCCAGCACGCTGGCCATGCGGATGTTGTTCTCCCAGCGGTACAGGCTGTAGGCCAACAACTGCGGCCACAGGTTGGGCAAAGTGCCAAAGCAGAACGCCGCAACCTGGCTGCCACCCTGCAAACGAATGGCGGCCGCAGGCTCGGCCGGCGCGTTCTCCAGGGCCTCGGCAAACAACCGGCCCAGCACCCCGGCGGTGTGCAACGCCAGGGCCAGGGTGCCGGCATTCGGGCCAAGCCCTGCTGCCAGCACGGTGAGCGCCGCCCAGACCAGCTCGGGGATGGCCCGCAAGGCATTGAGCAGCACCCGCGCCGCAGCCTGCAGCGGCCAGCCGAACCGGCCCGCCGCCGGCAACGCCAGCAGCATCCCCAGCACCACCGCCAGCAAGGTACCCAGGCCAGACATGGCCAAGGTCTCCAAGGCGCCACGCCCCACCGCGCGCAAATGCTCGGCGGACAGGTCTGGCTGCAGGAAGCGCCGCGCATATTCGGCCATCTGCCCCAACCCGCCGTCACCTACCAGCGCCTGGAGGTCCAGCTCCAGGTAAGCGAACGAGGCCACCACCGCTGCCACAAGCGCGCCGAGCACCAGCAGGTTGATCACCCGGTTCATGCCAGCCTCGCCCGCAGGAAGCGGCTGAGCATGTCAGCAAAAGACACCAGCAACAGGAATGTCAGCAGCATGCTCGCCACTTGCGCACCGGCAAACATGCGCATCGACAGGTCGATCTGCTGCCCCAGGCCGCCGGCACCGACAAAGCCCATCACCACCGAAGCCCGCACCGCGCACTCCCAGCGGTAGACGGTGTAGGACACCACCTCCGACCCGGCATTGGGCAAGATGCCGTAGAAGAAAGCCATCAGCCGGCCACTGCCCGCCTGCAACAGCGCATGGGCCGGGCGCTGGTCGACCGACTCGAAGATTTCCGCATAGACCTTGCCGAGCATGCCGCTGTAGGTAATGGCGATGGCCAGCACACCGGCCGTTGGCCCAAGCCCTACGGCACGCACGAACAGCAAGGCCCAGACGATTTCCGGCACGCTACGCAGAAAGATCAGTAGCCCGCGCACCGGCATGCGCAGCACCCGCGACAACAGCCCGGCCCGGCCGCCGCGCGAGGCCGCCCGCAACGACAAGGCGCGGCTGGCCAGCAGGCTGGCCGGCACCGCCAGCAGCAGCGCCAGGGCCATGCCGGCCGTGGCCACGGCAAGGGTCTGCAGCGTGGCCTCGAACAGCAGCAGCAAAAACTCGGCATCATGCGCCGGTGGCCAGAACGCCTGGGTGAAACTGGCGATCTGCTGACGGTTCTCGGCCTGCCACAGCACACCCGGGTTCAGCTCGCTCAACTGCACACCCGGCCATAACACCGCCAAGGCCAGCAGGGTCAACAGCAACCGTGGCAGCGCCGCTGGGTCGCGGGTATCGGCCTTCAGCATCGCGGGATCTGTACCGTCAGCGCAGGCGTAGGCCCCGGCGTAGGCGGCGGCGCCAATTGTTCGTTGGCGTAGAGTGCCGCCAGCATCTGCGGGCTGACGGCTGCGGCGGGGCTGTCGAACACCACCTGCCCCTCACGGATACCGATCACCCGCGGGAAGTGCGCCAATGCCAGTTCTACCGCGTGCAGGCTGGCCACCAGCGTGACGCCGTTGGCCTGGGCGTGACGGTTGAGCAATGCCAGGCTGTGGTCGGCCAGCACCGGGTCCATCGCCGACACAGGCTCGTCGGTCAGCAGCAGTGCCGGCCGCTGATACAACACCCGGGCGATGCCCACCCGTTGCAACTGGCCGCCAGACAGCTGCCCGCACTGCACGAAAAGCTTGTCGGCCAGCCCCAACTCTGCCAACGCCTGGCGCACGCCCGCTACATCGGTCGGGTACAACAGGTTGAGCAAGCCACGCAAGGTGCCCCACTGCCCCAGCCGCCCCGCCAGCACCGCCGTGACCACCCGTTGGCGCGGCGGCAAGGGCGGCGCCTGGTGCACCAAGCCAACCCGCGCCCGCAACCGCTGACGCGCCCTGCCAGACAGCGCCCAGGGCAGTTCACCGAACAGCTCCAACCGCCCGTCACTGGGCTGGATAGCGGTGGCCATCAGGTGCAGCAAGCTGGACTTGCCCGCCCCTGACGGGCCGATGATCGCAACCCGCTCGCCCTGCTCGATGCTCAGGCTCACCGCTTCAAGCGCACGCACCTGGCCGTGGCGCAGGCTGGCACCGTGCAAACGAATAGCCGTCACTTGAGCAGGCCGGCCTCACGCGCGGCTTGTTCGGTACCCAGGTAGTTCTCAGGTTTGGTCTCGATGAAACGGCTGGCGGCCTGCAAGTCGAGAATCGCCTTGTGCTCGGGGTTGGCCGGGTCGAGGTCGAGGAATGCCTTTTTGATTTTCGCTTTGAGTGCCGGGTCCATGTTGCCGCGTACGGTCCAGTTGTAGTCGAAATAGGTGGGCGTGGTGGCGAACACCTTGACCTTGCTGGTATCGACCTTGCCGGCATCCACCAGCTTCTGCCAGACACTGGCATTGAGCACCCCAGCATCGACCTTGCCCGCCTGCACCCAGGCTGCGGTGGCGTCGTGGGCACCGGAGTAAGCCACACGGCTGAAGTAGTCCTCAGGCTTTATCTTGTCGTCTTTGAGCATGAAGTAACGCGGCATCAGGCTGCCCGAGGTGGACGATATCGACCCGAACGCGAACGACTTGCCCTTGAGGTCGGCCAGGCGCTTCACATTGGGGTTGGCGGTGATGAACTTGGACGTGAACTGCGCGTCCTGCTCACGCTGCACCAACGGCGTGGCATTGGGGTCTTTGAGGTGCACCTGGACAAAGGTGAAGCCGCCCAGCCAAGCCAGGTCGAGGCGGTCCGAGGCCAGCGACTCGACCACCGCCGGGTAGTCGGAGACTGGCACGAACTTCACCTCCATGCCCAACGTACGGGCCAGGTACTCCCCCAACGGCTTGAACTTGCGTTGCAGTTCAGTGGGTGCTTCGTCGGGGATGGCACTGACCCGCAGCGTTTCTGCGGCCTGGGCGACAACGGCACAGCAGGACAACACGAGGCCGGCGACGAGCGCCAGAGGGGGTTTGAGCATGGGCATTCTCCGGGACAGTGGCGGGGTAATGGGCGGCTGCCACGCCGTCCGTGCAAAGTATAAGGGGCCACGGCGCAATGACCAGCTTTGCTACAATCGCGCAACAATTTGATCTGCTGAGGAACGTATGAGCGAGCCAATCCGCCTGACCCAGTACAGCCACGGTGCCGGTTGTGGCTGCAAGATCTCCCCCAAGGTGCTGGACGTGATCCTGGCCGAAAGCGGCGCCCAGGCCCTGGACCCCAAGCTCTGGGTTGGCAATGCTTCACGCGATGATGCCGCCGTGTATGCCCTGGACGAGGAACGCGGCGTGGTCTCGACCACCGACTTCTTCATGCCGATCGTCGATGACCCCTACGACTTCGGCCGTATCGCCGCCACCAACGCCATCAGCGACATCTACGCCATGGGCGGCGACCCGTTGATGGCCATCGCCATCCTCGGCTGGCCGGTCAACGTACTGCCGCCGGAGGTCGCCCGCGAAGTGATTCGCGGCGGGCGTGCGGTGTGTGCCGAAGCCGGCATCCCGCTGGCAGGCGGCCACTCCATCGATGCCCCGGAGCCGATCTTCGGCCTGGCCGTCACCGGCGTGGTCAGCAAGCGCCACCTCAAGCGCAACGACACCGCCACTGCAGGCTGCCAGCTGTACCTGACCAAGCCGCTGGGCATCGGCATCCTCACCACCGCCGAGAAACAGGCCAAGTTGCGTGAACAGGACCAGGGCCTGGCACGCGACTGGATGTGTACCCTCAACACCCCCGGCAGCCGCTTCGGCAAGCTCGACGGTGTCATGGCGATGACCGACGTCACCGGCTTCGGCCTCCTGGGCCACCTGGTAGAACTGGCTGAAGGCAGCCGCCTCACCGCCCAGCTGAACTTCGCTGCAGTCCCCCGCCTGCCGAGCGTCGAGCATTACCTGGCCGAGGGCTGCATCCCAGGCGGCACGCTGCGCAACTACGACAGCTATGGCCACAAGATCGGCGCCTTGAGCGATGAGCAAAAGCACCTGCTGTGCGACCCGCAGACCAGCGGTGGCCTGCTGGTGGCGGTCAGCCCTGAGGGTGAAGCGCAGTTTCTGGCTGTGGCCGCCGAACTGGGCCTGGCACTGGCCCCCATCGGCACCCTGGTCGAGCGACAGGGCCATGCAGTCGAGGTGCTTTGATGCGCCCCGACTGCACCGACTACCGCCAGCTGTTCTTGAACGACGTGCCGATGATGGACATGCGCGCGCCCGTCGAATTCGCCAAAGGTGCCTTCCCGGGTGTCGTCAACCTGCCGCTGATGAACGATCTGGAGCGGCAGAAGGTCGGCACCTGTTTCAAGCTGCAGGGCCAGGCCGCCGCCATCACCCTCGGCCACCAACTGGTCAGAGGCACGACCAAGCGTGAGCGCCTGCACGCCTGGGCCAGCTTTGCCCGGGCCCACCCTGACGGCTATCTGTATTGCGCGCGCGGTGGCCTGCGCTCGCAGATTGTCCAGCAGTGGCTGCGTGATGAAGCGGGTATCGACTACCCCCGCGTCAAGGGCGGCTACAAGGCCATGCGCACCTTCCTCCTCGATACCACCCAGGACGCCGTGGAGCACTGCGATTTCGTCCTGCTGGGTGGCCTTACCGGCACCGGCAAGACCGATGTGTTGCAGCAACTGAGCAACGTGCTCGACCTTGAAGGCCACGCCAACCACCGCGGTTCCAGCTTCGGCAAACGCGCCACGGCGCAACCTGCGCAGATCGACTTCGAAAATAAGCTGGCCGTCGATGTGCTGAAAAAGCGCGCACGCGGCATCGAGCAGTTCGTGCTCGAAGATGAAGGCCGTATCGTCGGCAGTTGCACGGTGCCGCTGGCGTTGTACCAAGGCATGCAGCAGTACCCGTTGGTGTGGCTGGAGGACAGCTTCGAGAACCGTGTCGAACGTATCCTGCGCGACTACGTGGTCAACCTGAGCGCCGAATTCGTCGCGCTGCACGGCGAAGAGCTGGGGCGGCGGCTGTTCGCCGAGCGCATGCTGCAGAGCCTGGCCAATATCCACAAGCGCCTGGGCGGTGAGCGATTCCAGCGGTTGTCGGCGGTCATGCGTGAAGCGCTGGACGAGCAACTGCGCTGTGGCTCGGTGGATTTGCACAGGGGTTGGATCGAAGGGTTGCTGACGGAGTATTACGACCCGATGTATGCCTATCAGCGCGATGCCAAGGCCGAGCGTATCGAGTTTGCCGGGGACGCTGTAGAGGTGCGCGAATACCTCAAGGCCCGCTCGTCGTAGGAGCGGCCTTGCGTCGCGAAAGGGCTGCGTAGCGGCCCCAGATTTCAGCTTCGCCGCGAATATTTTGGGGCCGCTACGCGACCCTTTCGCGACGCAAGGCCGCTCCTACACGGGCCCCAACACCCGCTCCAGCTCCGCCGCCCGGTCACGGGTCATGTCCATCACGCACGTGCCGCCTTCCAGCTGTGCCATGGTTCCGCCACTGGCCTGCACATGGAACATACAGTTGCCATCACGGTAAGCCATCCACTTGCGCTGTACATCCCGAAGGGTCTTCTGCTGCCCGGCATCCAGCTTGCCCATCAGTTGCTTGTACACCCGGTTCAGGCGCTGGTCCTGCACGTGGGTCTCGGCGTTGATGCACTCGCTCATGGCCAGGGTGCTTGAAGCCTTGTCCATGCACTGCCCATAGGCCGGCGTATAGTCGTCCGCCACAGCCAGCGGCAGCACGCAGGCCAATGCCAGGCCTGCCAGGTAATGCTTGATCATGCAAACCCTCCTTGTGAGTATCAAAATGACTGCGGTTGCTCCGGCGGCATCAGCACCTTGCCCGGCTCGAAACGCAACGACGGCATCTGCGTGGCGGCATACAACGCCACCCCCAGCGCAGCAATCAAGGCCACATCAAGCCAGCGCCAGCCAGGCATGTCGGCTGCGCTGCGGGCCTTCCAGCAATGCCAGGCCTGGCCCGCGCAAAACACTAAGATCGCCGCAAGCCACAGATAAAAGCCCGCACCAAAGCCGGTGCGTGCATTGAAGTCGTAGCTCTGGCTGTCTGGCAGGCGGTCGATGCCAAAGCTGCTGGCGGCCAGATACAGCGCGGCCAGCCCGCACCCCAACGCCATCCGACGGAACCGCTGGTGGGCAAGAATTGCCACCGCCAACAACGGGTTGGCAAACCACTGGTACAACCCGAACGGCATGCCCCAGGGCCCATACAGCAAAATCTGCAAGGCCGGCATGTGGCGGCCGCCACTCATCAGCGCGCCATCGAAAAAAAGCGCGAGCAAGTACAAAAGCAGGCTGATGCTCAGGTAGAAAACGGGCAAGGGGCACACCTGGGGGAAAACGGGACAGGCTGCGACCATAACCCAGGCCCTGCCCCGCTTCCAGATCTAAGTAGGTGCCGCGAAAGGCCAACTACGGTGGTGTGATACTCGGCGAACATTGATGCTCGCTACAACATCAAGCAACAGGTGGCTCCAACAGCAAACCGTAGATACCCGAGTCGGACAGCTCGCCGGCCACGCACCAACGCGCCCGCAAGGTGCCTTCGAGCACGAAGCCTTGACGCTCCAGCGTGCGTGCCGAGCCCTGGTTGCGCGGGTCGATTTCGCCCTCAAGGCGGCGCATGTGCAGGGTATGGGCAAGGTAGTCGATGAAGCAGGTCAATGCCTCGTCCATGTAGCCCCTGCCCTGTACGGCGCTGGCCAGGCAGTAGCCGATTTCGCCACGGCGGGAAACGTCGTCGATATTGAACAGTTGGACCATGCCGATCAGTTCGCCGTTGTCACGGCGGTACATGCCTAGCTTGAGCTGGTCGCCATTGGCATAGGCTTCGCGGTCAGCGGCCAGTGCGCTTTCGGCCTCGGCAAGGTCTTGCCAGGGTGCATGATGCCAATAACGCATGACCTCGGGGTCGGCCATGATCGCCAGCCATTGCGCGGCATCGCCATGGCGCATCGGGCGCAATTGCAGGCGGGGGCTGTCGAGGCAGAGGTCACTGGGGAAACTGCGGGGTGGGGTCACGCCGGATCTCCTGTCCATTGCTGGGGAGATGACAGTTTAACGTCAAGCGGGGCGGCTGGGGGATGCCTTGGGTTTTTATAGTGTTTTGGGGATCATTTGGGGGTCTTGCGGTGGGGCGCAAATCGAGCGCCGCCCGCGCCGCGCGGGCGGCGCTCGATCTCAAGAGCGCTGCAGCCCTTGCGTCATGCACCTTTCAGCCATTACTCGCGCCCCGACAGGCCATTCAGGATGACCCTCTCGCGGGTACAGGCCACTCAGTAACCTCAAGCTACCTCAGCCCCGTCATCCGGCCAATGTGGCTCGTTAGCCCCTGGCGGGGTCAGCGGCGGTAGCCCATAGGCCGCGCGAGCATCGTCGCAGCTGGGGTTATGCAACCCACCCTCCCACGACGCTTCAAACTCTCGGCAAGGGCTCGAGCGGTTGGCGTAAATGGTACACGCCACCTCTTTGCCAATCTCGCCCGCAAGGCTCACGCAGCGGCAAGGCTTGGCATCGGTGCCGATCATGGCGACCCGGGTGGGGTTGATCTGCACCACCAGGTCGTCAGGCACAACGCCCCCGGCAGACTGGCATTCGCCCCAGAAGAAGGACACACGGAAGTACCCGCAGCAGGCGCCGCAGTCAAGGCAAGGGTTATATTCGGACATGAGGCCACGGAGGGAAGGTTGTTGTTATCGGGGCTGGGCCCGCAGCGCCATTTTCAATCCAACCGGGGCCGGCTGGATAGAGGGGCAATGCAAAAAAAATCGCCGCTGATCCGGGAAGCCCGAAGCCCGAAAAACAGGCGGCCAGTCCACTGGATGGCCGCCCGCCTGACCTATCGCAGGGCCTTGTAAGTGCTGGCATCCCAGTGTTGCAGGCCAAGGCCTTCTCCTGGGTCATAGCTTTCGCCGCTCACTTGGCTGAAGTGCGCCTGGGCTTCGCCGCAGTGCACCAGCCGGTCGTCCTTGCTGCCTTCGGTGAAGACGGTATACGACTCGCTACGCATGGCCTGGTATTGCTCATCGGCAGTGGCCATGGCCAGGTGATGCTGCATCAACTGTTCGTCATCCAGCGCCAGTCGCCTGTCCAAATCGACACCCCAACGGGTCAGGCAGACTTCGGCGAAATGCCGCACGATCAAACCGGGCTCAGTCAGCACTTTGCCGTCGCCCGCGCCATTGGCCGACGCATTGCCGACCAAGGTGGCATGCCGGCCCGGCATCGGATAAATGCACATGTGCGTGCCGCTCTCTACAGAGGGGATCACGCAGGCAAAACCTTTGGAGCGCTCATCCCGCGAATAGAAACCGACGTACTCTCTGACATTGCCCGCCAGTTTCACCCGTTGCGTCTGGATGTTGCCAATGCCTGGCACCGGGTCGATGGCAAAAATGTTGACCGGGATATCTCGCAGCACCGGGTCTTGCGCCATCGCATTGGCCAGCATATGGCAACTGATACCACCCCGGCTCCAGCCCACCAGGTTGACCTGGGTGGGCAGGCGCGGCTTGCGGAACATGCTGATGATCCGCTCCTGCAATTCCTGCGGGGTTGGGTGGCGGTCTCCATAGTCGTAGGTTCGCCAGAACCAGGATGCCGTTGCGGACGCATCCGGGATCGGTACGCCCGCGTCTTTGAGCCTTGTGTACGCGTCCTCGCTAAGCTTGGTGCGCTGCCAGTTACTTTCGCCCTTGATGACTTGCAGCACATGGTTCACGTTTTCGTCCCAGCCGCGGCCGAACAACTGGCCACTCCAGTTGAAGTAGCCGCCTGGCTCGACGAACAGGTTGTCGTCCTGAAGGTTGCCGCTACCAGGCCCATCGACTGCAATCCAATGAGCGAACTCGAACCCTTTATCGTTGCTGGCCAACGTCGAGACCAGTTCACCGTTCCAGAAATTGGGGTTTGCATCATCGAAACGGTTGGAAGCGGTACCGCAGAAATAGGCTGTGAATACACTCATTGGAATACCTGAACAGGAAGAATGAGTGCTGAAGGTATTGGCGTGCATAACGGGCAGGCAGACGGAAGGCCAACCTCCTGCCCGATGGGGGCCGCGTTGCGGCCCCGCGCGGTTTACTTGTGGGTCAGGCCATCGGCCCTGAACATCTGGCGGATACCGCGGATCGCCTGGCGTATACGGTCCTGGTTCTCGATCAGAGCAAAGCGCACGTGGTCGTCGCCGTAATCACCAAAGCCGATACCTGGCGACACGCAGACCTTGGCCTCGGCCAGCAGCTTCTTGGAAAACTCCAGCGAGCCCAGGTGCGCATACTCCGGCGGAATCTTCGCCCAGACGTACATCGACGCCTTGGGGTTCTCGACCATCCAACCCAGCTCGTGCAAGCCCTTCACCAGCAGGTTACGGCGCTGACGGTACTGCTCGGCGATGTCCCGCACGCACTGTTGGTCACCTTCCAGCGCGGCGATGGCGGCCACCTGCAAGGGCGTGAAGGTGCCGTAGTCGTGGTAGCTCTTGATGCGTGCCAGGGCATTGACCAGCTCTGGGTTACCCACCATGAAGCCGATACGCCAGCCGGCCATGTTGTAGCTTTTGGACAAGGTGAAGAACTCCACCGCGATGTCTTTGGCCCCGGGCACCTGCATGATCGACGGCGCTTTCCAACCGTCGTAGACGATATCGGCGTAGGCCAGGTCATGCACCACCAGCACGTCATACTGCTTGGCCAGGGCCACCACCCGCTCGAAGAAGTCCAGCTCGACGCACTGCGCGGTGGGGTTGGACGGGAAGCCGAGGATCATCATCTTCGGCTTGGGGATGGACTCGCGAATGGCCCGTTCGAGCTCATTGAAAAAATCCACACCCGGCACCAGTGGCACCGAGCGCACCTGGGCACCGGCTATCACTGCACCATAGATATGGATCGGGTAGCTGGGGTTGGGTACCAGCACTGTGTCGCCCTGGTCGAGGGTGGCGAGCATCAGGTGGGCCAGGCCTTCCTTGGAGCCGATGGTGACGATGGCTTCGCTTTCCGGGTCGATGTCGACCTCGTAGCGCTCCTTGTACCAATTGGAGATGGCCCGACGCAGGCGTGGGATGCCGCGGGAGGTGGAGTAGCCGTGGGTGTCTTCGCGCTGGGCGACCTGCACCAGCTTCTCGACGATGTGCGGCGGGGTGGCGCCATCGGGGTTGCCCATGCTCAGGTCGATGATGTCTTCGCCACGGCGGCGGGCGGCCATCTTGAGCTCGGCAGTGATGTTGAAGACGTAAGGGGGGAGACGATCGATGCGCGCGAAGCGGCGCGGCAAACCTGGGTTGGCCATGGTTTCCTCTGCAGACGTAAGCGCCCGGAACCGTCCGAGCGACGTTGGCCGATATAGCGGCCTGGATCAGAAGATAGTGCCGAAACAGGATACCTGTAAAGGACAATTTCCTGTTTTATTATATTTTTTCAGATGTATTTTTTGAAAATTAGAATTTTATGTTTTCAGGGCCGGCCTCTTCGCGGGGCAAGCCCGCTCCCACAGGGTTATACACAGGCATTGGGACTTGCCCTACACCTGTGGGAGCGGGCTTGCCCCGCGAAGAGGCCGGCACAGGAGAACACCCATAAAAAAACCCCGGCACATGGCCGGGGTTTTCGTGTAACAGGCAGCGGTATCAGCGTGCGTAGGTCATCAGCACGTCCGCAGCGGTCTGGCTGTCCACCGACATCATCACGCTCAGGGCGGTAACGGTGAGGATGGAGAAGCCAAACACCTTGCGGGCCCACTTGCTGTCGTCCTCGGCCTTGTAGCCACCCCAGGCCATATACAGCCAGTACAGGCCCATGGCTGCCGCCACGGCCATGTAGCCGAGGCCGGCGTAACCGCCGAGGGTAAGCATCAGGGTCGCGAGCACGAAGGCCAGCACGTAAAGCACGATTTGCTTCTTGGCAGCAAGAATGCCGCGCGCCACCGGCAGAACCGGGATGTTGGCAGCGCTGTAATCCTTGAAGCGGAAGATGGCGATCGCGAAGCTGTGCGGCATCTGCCACAGGCTGAACATCACCAGCAGGGTCACTGCAGCCAGGTCGAAGCTGTTGCTGACGGCGCAGTAGCCGATCACAGGAGGCATGGCACCGGACAGGCTGCCGACCAACGTGCCGTGCACCGATTTACGCTTCAGCCAGAGGCTGTAGAAACCGACGTAGACGATGAAACCGATCAGCGCACAGAACGCCGACAGTGGGTTGGCCTGGACATACAGCAGGCTGAAACCCGCCACCCCAAGCAGGGTGGCGTAGATCAGCGCGAGGGTCAGCGACATGCCGCCCTGGACCATGACGCGGTTCTTGGTACGTTCCATCTTGATGTCGATGTCGCGGTCGATGCAGTTGTTGAACACACAACCGGACGCCACCACCAGGGAAGTACCAACCACCACCGCCAGGAACAGGGCGAAGTCCACATGGCCCTTCGCGGCAAGGAAGAATCCGCCTGCCACGGAAAGCACGTTACCGAAAATGATCCCCGGTTTGGTGATTTGGATAAAGTGCTTAACGGACATGCAGTCTTACCTCACTTGGCCATCATTTCGATGTGGATGTTGAACATGATCCACAGCGACAGGCCGACCAGCAGTGCAATTACCATGGCGGTGAACAGGAACGTCGACACGTTGGAACGCTGCTCTTGCGAGCGGTCCATGTGCAGGAAGTACACAAGGTGCACTACCACCTGGATGACGGCCATGGCCACCACGACCAGGACGGTCAGGTTCTTCGGCAGGCTTGGGAACATCACCAGGCCGAACGGGATCGCGGTCAGGATGATCGACAGAACAAAGCCGACCATGTAGGACTTCACGCTACCGTGATTACCTTCGTGATGAGTGTCGTGTGCGTTAGCCATTACAGAACCCCCAGCAGGTAAACGACGGTGAATACGCAGATCCAGACCACGTCCAGGAAGTGCCAGAACAGGCTCAGGCAGCTCATGCGGGTCTTGGCGGTCGGCGTGATGCCGTGCTTGTTGATCTGGTACATCATGATTGCCATCCAGATCAGGCCGGCAGTCACGTGCAGGCCGTGGGTACCGACCAGCGCGAAGAACGCCGACAGGAAGCCACTGCGCTGCGGGCCGAAGCCCTCGGCGATCAGGTGATGGAATTCATAGATTTCCATCGCGATGAAGCCTGCACCGAACAGGAAGGTCACAGCCAACCAGCCCAGTACACCTGCTTTATTGCCAGCGAACATCTTCAGCATGGCGAAGCCGAAGGTGATCGAGGACAGCAGCAGGAACGCGGTTTCTACCAGCACGAAATCGAGCTGGAAGATGTCATGACCCGACGGGCCGCCGGCAAAACTGCCGGACAGCACCGCGTAGGTGGCGAAGAGCGACGCAAACAGGATGCAGTCGGTCATCAGGTACAGCCAGAAACCGAGTACGGTCATCTGGCCCGAGTCGTGGTGGTGGTCGTCATGCCCATGGTCGTGACCATGAGCAGCGCCGTGCATTACTTGACTGGACATTGATTACACCCGCTCAAACGATTCGACACGTGCGCCGGCAGGCAGAGCACCTGCTTTGGCCAGCGCTTTCATGCGCTCGCCTTCGATGCGCGCCACTTCTTCGGCCGGAACCATGAAGCCTTGGTCGTCACGCGCGGCGTGGCGAACGAAGACAGCGATGGTTGCAACCAGGCTTGCGCCAACCAGCCACCAGATGTGCCAGATGAAGGCAAAGCCGAAGACGGTCAGGAACAGGCCCATGAACAAACCGGTAGAGGTGTTGCTCGGCATGTGGATGGCGTCGAACTTGGTCGCCGGCTTGTAGGCAACGCCGGTTTCCTTGGATTCATGCCATGCATCCAGACCAACCTGCTCAGGCATGTGGGCGAAGTTGTAGAACGGAGGTGGCGACGAAGTCGACCATTCCAGGGTACGACCGCCCCATGGGTCGCCGGTCACGTCCAGGTTCTGGTTGCGGTCGCGGACCGAAACGTAGAGCTGGATCAGCTGGCAAGCGATACCGAACAGGATCAGCACGGCGCCGACAACGGCTACGTACAGGTAGGGTTCCCACAGTGGGTTGTCGGAGTGGTTCAGACGACGGGTCATGCCCATGAAGCCCAGGGCGTACAGCGGCATGAACGCAACGTAGAAGCCCGAGATCCAGAACCAGAAGGCAGCTTTGCCCCACTTCTCGTTCAGGGTGAAACCGAAGGCTTTCGGGAACCAGTAGGCGAAGCCGGCGATGTAGCCGAATACCGCACCACCGATGATCACGTTGTGGAAGTGAGCAATTACGAACAGGCTGTTGTGCAGAACGAAGTCGGCACCTGGTACTGCCAGCAGAACGCCGGTCATGCCACCGATGGAGAAGGTGATCATGAAGCCCAGGGTCCACAGCATCGGCGCGGTGAAGCGCACACGGCCCTGGTACATGGTGAACAGCCAGTTGAACAACTTCACACCCGTCGGAATGGAGATCAGCATCGTCGCCAGGCCGAAGAAGGTGTTGACGCTGGCGCCGGCACCCATGGTGAAGAAGTGGTGCAGCCATACCGCGAAGCCCAGGATGGCGATTGCGCCCGATGCGTAGATCATCGAGTGGTGGCCAAACAGACGCTTGCCGGAGAAGGTCGAAGTCACTTCCGAGAACACGCCGAAGGCCGGCAGAATCAGGATGTAAACCTCAGGGTGACCCCACGCCCAGAACAGGTTGACGTACATCATCGGGTTCCCACCAAGCTCGTTGGTGAAAATATGGAAGTCCAGATAACGGTCAACAGTCAGCAGAGCGAGTGCAGCGGTCAGAATCGGGAAGGAAGCAACGATCAGCACGTTGGCCCAGGTGCAGGTCCAGGTGAAGATCGGCATGTCCATCAGTTTCATGCCAGGTGCGCGCATCTTCATCACGGTGACGAGGAAGTTCACACCGGTAAGCGTCGTACCCAATCCGGAGAGCTGTAGCGCCCAGATGTAGTAGTCGACACCCACTCCAGGGCTGTACTGAATGCCCGCGAGCGGCGGATAGGCAACCCAACCGGTCTTGGCGAATTCGCCGACGCCCAGGGAGATGTTGACCAGCAGCACGCCTGCCAGCAGCAGGTAGAAGCTCAGGGAGTTCAGGAACGGGAAGGCAACGTCACGTGCACCGATCTGCAGAGGAACCGCAAGGTTCATCAGGCCGGTGAAGAACGGCATCGCCATGAAGATGATCATGATCACACCGTGAGCGGTGAAGATCTGGTCATAGTGTTCAGGCGGCAGGTAGCCTTCGGAGCCGCCGGTAGCAGCAGCGAGCTGTGTACGCATCATGATGGCGTCGGCAAAGCCGCGCAGCAGCATGATCATCGCGACGATGATGTACATCACCCCGATTTTCTTGTGGTCGACCGTGGTCAGCCACTCGGTCCACAAGTAGGTCCACTTGCGGAAATAGGTGATAAGGCCGACGACAGCGATACCGCCGAGCGCGATCATGGCAAGCGTCACCATGACTATCGGCTCGTGATAGGGTATCGCCTCCAGGCTTAATTTACCGAACATCTCTTACTCCTCTGCACCGGCAGCTGGTTGCGTACTCGATTCCACACCCGTGGTGGTGGCCAGATCTTTGCTGCCTGCTTCTTCGTGGACCGGCTTGCCGCGGTTCATGCCTTCGTACTTGTCGACGATGGTCTGGAACAGCTCCGCTGGCGCCTCGCTGTACAGCGCGACTGGGTTGTATTCGCTAGGTTTGGCCAGTGCTTCGTACTCGGCCTTGCCCAGTTTCAGAGGCGACTGCTTCACTTCGGCGACCCACTTGTCGAAGTCTTCCTGGGAAGTGGCAGTAGCCTTGAATTTCATGCCGGTGAAGCCAGCACCGCTGTAGTTGGCGCTGATACCGTCAAACACACCGTTCTCGTTGGCGATCAGGTGCAGCTTGGTGGTCATGCCGGCCATGGCGTAGATCTGGCCGCCCAGGCCCGGGATGAAGAACGAGTTCATCACGGCGTCGGAGGTGACGCGGAAGTTGACCGGAGTGTTAGCCGGGAAGTTGATCTTGTTGACCGTCGCGATGCCCTGCTCCGGGTAGATGAACAGCCACTTCCAGTCCAGTGCGACCACGTCGATCTGGATCGGCTTGACGTCCGAATCCAGCGGACGATACGGGTCCAGCTTGTGGGTGGACTTGTAGGTGACATAACCCAGCGCGATGATGATCAGGATCGGGATGATCCACACCGCAGCCTCGATCTTGGTCGAGTGCGACCAGTCAGGCGTGTAGGTCGCAGCCTTGTTGGAAGCACGGTACTTCCAGGCGAACGCCACGGTCATGATGATGACCGGAATCACCACCAGCAGCATCAGGCCGGTAGCGATGAGGATGAGGTTCTTTTGCTCAATGCCGACCTGACCTTTCGGGTCGAGCAGGGTCCAGTTGCACCCACTGAGTAAAAGCATGCCTAAAAAGGGCAATATGCCAAACAGTCTGGGGTAACGCTTTTTACTCATCTCACGACCTCTAGATCAGCTTGCTTCAATGCAATTTGTGTTTTGGTAGCCAACACTTCGTCCTGCCAAGTGAGGCATTTCGCGCCCGTACTCGCTCCTGCCTGGGGTCCGACTGCAGGACCTTGGCTCAAGCGTGTTAGCGGTGCTTATGGTTTCGTAGGCAACAGGCCTGTACTTCAGACCAAGTCCATTTGGTGCGGGAAAACGCGGAGGGGTGTCCGCTCGGTATCGCCGCTGGGCGAAACTTGACGAAGTCAGCAAAAGGGAGCGCTGGGGCTTCCTTCAATCCTGCGACTCGCAAGCAGTGCCGAACGGAAATTGGGGGCGATTGTAGATAGGTCGCCAACCCTTGACTATGACTTATTGAGCAACAGTCTTTTACAGAATACGTAACAATGCACCCCGAAGAATCAACTTCGCGACAGTTTGTCGCACCCCGCCCGGTAGCCCTCAAAGCCGCATTCTACAAGGCTTCGTGATTGATCTGGATCAAGCGGGGAGCAACTTTCTGCGCATCTCACACGGTGCAAAAGACCTCACACAATTCGGGACTTTTGTCTAAGACTGACGTCGGTTGCGGTAGATACCCAGCGGTACCAGAATGGCGGTGAGCACGAACGCGACCAGTGCCCATTGCGCCAGCGACAGACCGAGGATCGGTGGGTACGGCGTGCTGCAGAAGCCGTCGACCTGGAACGCCAGTGGCCACAGCTTGGCCAGGGGCAGGTCATCGACGATTGGCTGCAGGGTATCGATGCCGCAACTGACCATGGGGTTGGCGAGTATATACACATGGTTGCCGGCCGCAACGATTCCGCCCACCGCGCTGAGCACCACCAGGCCTTCGAACAAGGTCAGGCTGCGGCGCCCCGGCATCGCGGCGGCGATGAAGGCGAACACGGCGATAAACAGAAGGGCATAACGCTGCAGGATGCACAGCGGGCAAGGCGCCTCGCCCAGCACCACTTGCATATAGAGGGCGCCACCGATCAGCGACAGGCAGATCAGCCCTAGCAGCACCAGAAAGCGCCGTTCCCGATTCAGGCGCGATGTTTGTTCGTTCATTGCCGATTCCTTCGATGGATAGTGGCCGCGTGGTCCGCCTGCCTGTGCGCAATTCTACACGCTGGGCAGGGCCTTTTGAGCGTGCCGAGGTGGCGGCGTGATGGCACTGCGCGGGTTATCCGGAGATGGCTGAGACCGGCCTTGGCGACGTCGGTTCAACGCGCCACGGCAAAAAAGCGGCTACCCGGGTGCCGCACAGGGGCAAGCCCCTCGACACCCGGGAGTGAAGGATACCGTGATTAAAGGAGGATTAAAGATGAAAGGTTCGGGGCCTGTTTCATCTCTCCTTTATATAGATGAGGTGCTCTGGGTAGGCACGGCCTTGTCGGGCGCCTACCCACAATAGGCGCAGGTTACTCCAGCGCCGCCGCCGGCCCGAAGAACTCGTAGCGGCTCTGCTGTTCAGGCACGCCCAGGCCCTTGAGGTGACGTTTGATCACTGCCATGAAGCCCTTGGGCCCGAGGAAGTAGGCATCGACGTCACGCTCACGCCCCAGCCACTGCGCCAACAGCTCCTGGCTCAGCAGGCCCACGGCATCGGCCTGGTCGTCGGCATCCTGCTCTGCGTAGCAATAGAAGCGCTTGAGCTGCGGGTGGCGCTCGGCCAGCCCATCGATCCAGTCACGGAAGGCGTGCACGGCACCGTTGCGCGCGCAGTGGATGAAATGCACCGGGCGCTGGGTCGCAAGCGCCGCTTCAAGCATCGCCAGGGTCGGGGTGATACCCACACCACCACTGATCAGCACCAGCGGCTTGTCGCTGGCGGCCAGGGTAAAATCGCCCGCTGGCGGGAACAGTTGCAACGTCTCGCCCACGACCAGTTCGTCATGCAGGTAATTGGAGACCTTGCCACCGGCTTCGCGCTTGACGCTGATGCGGTATTGCTTGCCGTCGCACAGGGCCGACAAGGAGTAGTTGCGACGCTGCTCTGCACCGTCAATGAACAACTGCAGGCCAATGTACTGCCCTGGCTCAGCTTTGAGCACCGGCTTGCCATCCACCGGCGCAAAGTAGAACGAGACGATCTCGCTGCTCTCCTGCTCGCGGCGTACCAGGCGAAACGCGCGGGTACCGCGCCATCCACCGGCGGCTTGTTCCTTCTCTTTATAGAGGCTTTCTTCGGCGCCGATGAGGATGTCGGCCAACTGGCCATACGCGGCGCCCCAGGCAGCGATCACTTCAGGGGTGGCGATTTCCTTGCCGAGCACTTCTTCGATGGCACGCAGCAGGCAGCTGCCGACGATCGGGTAGTGCTCCGGGAGGATCTGCAGCGCGACGTGCTTGTTGATGATCTGCCCGACCAGGCCACCGAGCTGTTCGAGCTGGTCGATGTGGCGGGCATACATCAACACGCCGTTGGCCAACGCACGTGGCTGGTCGCCGCTGGCCTGGTGGGCCTGGTTGAACAGCGGGCGTACTTGCGGGTACTCGTTGAGCATCATCTTGTAGAAGTGGGTGGTCAGTGCTTCGCCGCCGCTTTCCAGCAGGGGTACGGTGGCCTTGATGATTGCACGTTGTTCGGCATTGAGCATTGCAACGACTCCTGAGCCTGTGGCTTGAAATGATTGCATTAGGCATTTCACCAATCGTGCCAACTTTTATCCCTAGCAAAATCAGTGGGTTGACGCAGGCCATGTCATAATGACCTAGGTCGGCGTATAGTCATAATGACCAATAGGAGTCCTTATGACTGCAAAGCCCCTGCTCACCGCCCTCCTCCCCCTGGTCAGCGACCTGTCCCGCGACCTGAGCGACCACGAACGTTACCGTCGACTGCTTCAGGCCATGCGTGGGCTGTTGCCTTGCGACGCTGCCGCGCTGCTGCGCCTGGACGGTGAGTGGCTGGTGCCTCTGGCGGTGGATGGGCTGAGCGCCGATACCCTGGGCCGACGCTTCAAGGTCAGCGAGCACCCGCGCTTCCAGGTCTTGTTGAGCCGCCCGCAACCCACTCGCTTCCCCAGCGATTCGGAACTGCCCGACCCCTACGACGGCCTGGTCACCGCCGCCGATGCCGACCTTGAAGTGCATGACTGCATGGGCTGCCCCTTGATGGTCGATGAACGCCCGTGGGGCCTGCTGACCCTCGACGCACTCACCCCAGGGCAGTTCCAGAGCCTGGAACTGGATGCCCTGCAGGCCTTCGCCAGCCTGGCCGCCGCCACGGTGACGGTGGCCGAGCGCATCGAACACCTGGCCCTGCGCGCAGAAGACGAACACCACCGCGCCGAGATCTACCGCCAGGCCAGCACCCAAGACAAGCAGCTGATTGGCCAGAGCGCCGCGCACAAACGCCTGGAAGAGGAGATACGCCTGGTCGGCGGCAGCGAACTGACCGTGCTGATCACCGGTGAGACCGGCGTCGGCAAAGAGCTGGTGGCCCAAGCCCTGCACCAGGCCAGCAACCGTGCCGACAAGCCCCTGGTCAGCCTCAACTGCGCCGCATTGCCCGACACCTTGGTGGAAAGCGAACTGTTCGGCCACGTGCGCGGCGCCTTCACCGGCGCCCATGGCGAACGCCTTGGCAAGTTCGAGCTGGCCAATGGCGGCACGCTGTTCCTTGATGAAGTCGGTGAACTGCCACTGATGGTGCAAGCCAAGCTGCTGCGGGTGCTGCAGAGTGGCCAACTGCAACGCCTGGGGTCGGACCGTGAGCACCGGGTCGACGTGCGCCTGATCGCTGCCACCAACCGTGACCTGGCAACAGAAGTACGCGACGGCAACTACCGCGCCGACTTCTACCATCGCCTGAGTGTGTACCCGCTGCACGTGCCGCCGCTGCGTGAACGTGGGCGTGATGTGCTGCTATTGGCGGGCTATTTCCTCGAACAGAACCGTTCGCGCCTGGGCCTGAACAGCCTGCGCCTGAGCAGCGAAGCCCAGGCCGCGCTGCTGGCCTACGACTGGCCAGGCAACGTGCGTGAGCTGGAACACCTGATCGGTCGCTCGGCACTCAAGGCGCTGGGCCAGCACCCTGACCGGCCACGCATCCTCACCCTGGATGCCATCGACCTGGACTTGCGTGTCGCCCCCGCGTTGCACCCCCTGCCCTCACCCACCCCGCTGCAAGCGGCGTCTTTGCCCGAGGGTGGGCTGCGTGAAGCCATGGATGACTACCAACGCCAGGTCATCGAAAACTGCCTGCAACGGCATGCAGAAAACTGGGCCGCCGCTGCGCGCGAACTGGGCCTGGACCGCGCCAACCTCAGTAGGCTGGCGCGTCGGCTGGGGCTTCGCTGAGGGCTATCTACCAAAGGATTAACCCAGAAAGCCATCTGGTTGCTTCCTGCTGGGCTGCTATATCTCCCTAACCACCGGTATCACGGCCGTCATGGTCGAGGCTGCGCGCAACACGTTCTTTCACGTTGCGCCGGCCCTGGGTCGCGAAGTCGAGCCAGTGTAGCCGCACACCAGCAGGGAGCATCCATGGACAACATCGTCGTCGCCGATAAGCAATCCGCAGTCGCCACCCAGAGTGCCTGGGGCAATGTCAGTCTCAACGGGCCAGGCGTCGTGCAGATGCCGGTTTCTCCCGATAAAGTGGCAACCGTAACCCAGCGCGGGCAAGACCTGATCGTCACCTTGAAGTCGGGCGAGAAGGTCACTATCGGCAACTTCTTCGCCGTGGATCAGGCGGGGGTCGGCAGCGACATCGTCTTCGTCGGTGAAGACGGCACCCTGTGGCATGCGAACTACGATGCAGCGGCATTCACCGGTTTTACCTTCGACGAAGTGGCTTCGCTGGATGAACTGGTCGCGGGTATCGGTGTGGCCGGTAGCGAGATGCCCACCTGGGCGATTGCCGGGCTCAGCCTGCTGGGTATCGGCGGCGCGGCGGCCGCTGCAGACAACAGTGGCGGTGGCAGCAGCGGCAGCTCGGACCCAGGCGATACCACCGCCCCTGCCACGCCCATCGACCTGCTGGTGTCCCCCGATGGCCTGCGCCTGACCGGGCGTGGCGAAGCAGGCACCACGGTGAACATTCGCGACGCTTCGGGCAACCTGATCGGCAGCGGCACGGTGGGTGCCGATGGCAGTTTCAATGTGTCGCTTACCCCCCCGCAGATCAACAGCGAGAACCTTCAAGTCACCCTGACCGATGGCGCTGGCAATGTCTCGGCCCCAGGCAGTGTTACCGCCCCGGATGCAACAGCCCCCGTAGCGCCGACCGAGCTTGCCATCAATGAACAGGGTACAACCCTCACCGGCCGTGCCGAGCCCGGCTCCACGGTAGCGGTGCGGGGCGCCGGTGGCGTGCTGCTGGGCAGCGCGGTAGCCGGTGCCGACGGGCAATTCAGCATTGCTTTGCAGCCTCCGCAGACTGAAGGCCAGGCCCTGGAAGTGACCGCCCAGGATGCGGCTGGCAACACTTCGCCAGCCGCCGGTATCACGGCCCCGGATGTCGAAACACCGCCCGACACTACCCCGCCGGATGCGCCAACCGACCTGCTGATCGCCCTGGCCGGGCGGCAACTCAGCGGCCGCGGTGAAGCAGGCACCACGGTGCAGGTGCGTGACGCCGCCGGCAATGTGCTGGCGACGGGCACTGTGGGTGCAGACGGCACTTTCGTGATCGCGCTTGATCCTGCCGTGATCGACGGCAGTACCTTGCAGGTCACCCTGACCGATGCCGCTGGCAACGTTTCGCAGCCTGGCTCAGTCGCTTCGCAAGACCTGCTGCCACCGGCACAACCGACCGACCTGGCCCTGGCCGAAGGCGTGACCCTTACCGGTCGTGGCGAGCCAGGGGCTACGGTTCAGGTGCGTGACGCCGCAGGCAACGTGATCGGTACCGGCGTGGTGGGTGCAGACGGTAGCTTCAGCCTGACGCTGTCCCCTACTCAGGCCAATGGCGAGGCGCTGGATATCCGCCAGGTGGATGCCGCTGGCAATACCTCCGCTCCGCTGCAGTTCGATGCCCCGGACATTACGCCGCCTGCTGCCGTCAGCAACATCGTCGTCGGTGCCGGAGGCGTGGCCCTGAGTGGTCGCGGCGAGCCGGGTGCCACGGTTGAAGTGCGCGACGCCAACGGCAATATGATTGGCACCGGCACCGTATTGGCCAACGGCACGTTCCTGATCGACTTGGACCCTGCCGTACAACCTGGCGAACACTTGAGCCTGGTGCAGACCGACCCGAGCGGTAACGCTTCGGTTGCCTTTGAATACGATGTGCCACAGACCACCGCGCCAGCCAGCCCGAGCGACCTGGCCATCGATGCCGACGGCACCACCCTCACCGGTACCGCCCCAGCCGGCAGCCGCGTGGAAGTGCACGATGCCAATGGCACGCTGATCGGCAGCGCCATTGCTGGTGCCGACGGCACCTTCACTCTCGAACTCAACCCGGCCCAGGCCAACGGCGAACTGCTGGACGTAGTCGCCATTGATGACACGGGGCTGTCGTCCCTGCCTGCGCAGATCACCGCGCCAGACATCACCGCGCCGGCCGCACCGAGTGAGCTGGCCGTCAGCGCTGACGGCACTGTCGTCACTGGCCGCGCCGAACCCGGCAGCACCGTGCGTATTCTTGCCGCCGACGGCACCGAGCTGGGCACTGCCCTAGTCGGCCCGACTGGCGTATTCAACATCACCCTCGCTCCACCGCAAGTCGATGGCGAAGTGCTGCAAGCCACCGCTACCGACGCCGCAGGCAATACCTCGACAGCAAGCTCCGTCACCGCACCCGATATCGACGGCGGCGACACCACGCCGCCTGACGCCCCTGTTGATCTGGTGATCGGCCTCGCGGGCCATCAACTCACTGGCCGTGGCGAAGCGGGCACTACCGTGCAGGTGCGTGATGCCGCCGGCAATGTGCTGGCGACCGGCACCGTGACTGCAGATGGCACCTTCGTGATCGCGCTCGACCCTGCCGTGATCGACGGCAGCACCTTGCAAGTGACTCTGACCGATGCCGCTGGCAACGTTTCGCAGCCGGGCTCGGTCGTTTCGCAAGACCTGCTGCCACCGGCGCAGCCGACCGACCTGGCCCTGGCCGAAGGCGTGACCCTTACCGGTCGTGGCGAGCCAGGGGCTACGGTTCAAGTTCGCGACGCAGCGGGCACGGTGATCGGCACCGGCCTGGTGGGCGCAGATGGCCTGTTCAGTGTCACCCTCGCCCCCGCTCAAGCAAACGGCGAGGCACTGGATATCCGCCTGGTGGATGCTGCTGGCAACAGCTCGGCTCCGCTGCAATTCGATGCCCCGGACATTACGCCGCCTGCTGCCGTCAGCAACATCGTCGTCGGTGCCGGAGGCGTGGCCTTAAGTGGTCGCGGCGAGCCGGGGGCCACGGTTGAAGTGCGCGACGCCAACGGCAATATGATTGGCACCGGTACGGTATTGGCCAACGGCACGTTCCTGATCGACTTGGACCCTGCCGTACAACCTGGCGAACACTTGAGCCTGGTGCAGACCGACCCGAGCGGTAACGCTTCGGTTGCCTTTGAATACGATGTGCCACAGACCACCGCGCCAGCCAGCCCGAGCGGCTTGGCCATCGACGCCGACGGCACCACCCTCACCGGTACCGCCCCAGCCGGCAGCCGCGTGGAAGTGCACGATGCCAATGGCACGCTGATCGGCAGCGCCATTGCTGGTGCCGACGGCACCTTCACTCTCGAACTCAACCCGGCCCAGGCCAACGGCGAACTGCTGGACGTAGTCGCCATTGATGACACGGGGCTGTCGTCCCTGCCTGCGCAGATCACCGCGCCAGACATCACCGCGCCGGCCGCACCGAGTGAGCTGGCCGTCAGCGCTGACGGCACTGTCGTCACTGGCCGCGCCGAACCCGGCAGCACCGTGCGTATTCTTGCCGCCGACGGCACCGAATTGGGCAGCGCCCTGGTCGGGCCGACCGGCGTGTTCAACATCACCCTCGCTCCGCCGCAAGTCGATGGCGAAGTGCTGCAAGCCACCGCAACCGACGACGCAGGCAATACCTCGACAGCAAGCTCCGTCACCGCACCCGATATCGACGGCGGCGACACCACGCCGCCTGACGCCCCTGTTGATCTGGTGATCGGCCTCGCGGGCCATCAACTCACTGGCCGTGGCGAAGCGGGCACTACCGTGCAGGTGCGTGACGCCGCCGGCAATGTGCTGGCGACCGGCACCGTGGGTGCAGACGGTAGCTTCGTGATCGCGCTTGACCCTGCCGTGATTGACGGCAGCACCCTGCAAGTCACCCTGACCGACGCTGCCGGCAACGTATCGCAGCCGGGCTCGGTCGCTTCGCAAGACCTGCTGCCACCGGCACAGCCAACTGACCTGGCCCTGGCCGAAGGCGTAACGCTTACCGGTCGCGGCGAGCCTGGCGCCACTGTTCAAGTTCGCGACGCAGCGGGCACAGTGATCGGCACCGGCCTGGTAGGCGCAGATGGCAGCTTCAGCCTGACGCTCTCCCCAGCTCAGGCCAATGGCGAGGCGCTGGATATCCGCCAGGTCGATGCCGCTGGCAACAGCTCTGCTCCGCTGCAATTCAATGTCCCAGACATCACCCCCCCGGATGCCGTCAGCAACATCGTGGTCGGCCCTGGCGGCCTGGTACTGGGCGGTCGTGGCGAAGCGGGCGCCACCGTGGAAGTACGCGACGCCGATGGCAACCTGCTTGGCCGCGGTGTAGTCGGCGCCAACGGTACGTTCCTGATCAACCTGGACCCGGCTGCGCAACCGGGCGAACAGCTGAGCCTGGTACAGGTTGACCCAAGCGGCAACGCGTCGGCCGTGGTGGCGTTCGATGTCCCTCTGAGGACCGCACCCGCCAGCCCGAGTGGCCTGGCCATCGATGCCGACGGCACCACCCTCACCGGTACCGCCCCAGCCGGCAGCCGTGTGGAAGTGCATGATGCCAATGGCACGCTGATCGGCAGCGCCATTGCCGGTGCCGACGGCACCTTCACTATCGAGCTCAATCCAGCCCAGGCCAACGGCGAACTGCTGGACCTAGTCGCCATCGATGACACGGGGCTGTCGTCCCTGCCTGCACAAATCACCGCGCCAGACATCACCGCGCCGACCGCACCGAGCGAGCTGGCTGTCAGCGCTGACGGCACGGTTATCACTGGCCGCGCCGAACCGGGCAGCACCGTACGTATTCTTGCCGCCGACGGCACCGAACTGGGCAGCGCGCTGGTCGGCCCGACTGGTGTGTTCAACATCACCCTCAACCCGCCTCAGGTCGATGGTGAAACGCTGCAAGCCACGGCGACCGACGCCGCTGGCAACACTTCGCTTACCAGCTCGGTCATCGCGCCGGACATCGACGGGGTCGACACTACGCCACCGAGCGCACCGACCAATCTGGTGATCGGCCTTGCCGGCACTCAGCTCAGCGGCCGTGGCGAAGCGGGCACCACCGTGCAGGTGCGTGACGTCGCCGGCAATGTGCTGGCGACCGGGACCGTGGCTGCAGACGGCACCTTCGTGATCGCGCTTGACCCTGCCGTGATCGACGGCAGCACCCTGCAAGTCACCCTGACCGACGCCGCTGGCAACGTATCGCAACCGGGCTCGGTCGCTTCGCAAGACTTGCTGCCACCGGCGCAGCCGACCGACCTGGCCCTGGCCGAAGGCGTGACCCTTACCGGTCGCGGCGAACCAGGCGCCACGGTGCAGGTGCGTGACGCCGCAGGCAACGTGATTGGTACCGGCCTGGTCAATGCGGATGGCAGCTTCAGCCTGACGCTTGCTCCGGCTCAAGCTAATGGCGAGGCACTGGATATCCGCCTGGTGGATGCTGCTGGCAATACCTCCGCCCCGCTGCAGTTCGATGCCCCGGACATTACGCCGCCTGCTGCAGTAAGCGATATTGTCGTCGGCGCTGGCGGCCTGATGCTGAGCGGTCGCGGCGAAGCCGGGGCCAGTGTTGAAGTGCGTGATGCCGACGGCAATGTAATCGGCACCGGCACGGTGGCCGCCAATGGCACCTTCATCATCGACCTCGACCCCGCCGTACAACCTGGCGAACAGCTAAACCTGGTGCAGACCGACCCGAGCGGCAATGCTTCGGTTGCCTTTGAATACGATGTGCCCCTGATCACCGCGCCAGCCAGCCCGAGCGACCTGGCCATCGACGCCGACGGCACCACCCTCACCGGTACCGCGCCGGCCGGCAGCCGTGTCGAAGTTCACGATGCCAATGGCACACTGATCGGCAGCGCCATTGCCGGTGCCGACGGTACCTTCACCCTCGAACTCAACCCGGCCCAGGCCAACGGCGAACTGCTGGACGTAGTCGCCATCGATGACACGGGGCTGTCGTCCCTGCCTGCGCAGATCAATGCGCCAGACATCACCGCACCGGCCGCACCTGCCGAATTGGCCGTCAATGCCAACGGCACCGTCATCACTGGCCGCGCCGAACCGGGCAGTACCGTGCGTATTCTTGCTGCCGACGGCACCGAGCTGGGCACTGCCCTAGTCGGCCCGACTGGCGTGTTCAACATCACCCTCGCTCCGCCGCAAGTCGATGGCGAAGTGCTGCAAGCCACCGCAACCGACGTTGCGGGCAATACCTCGACAACCAGTTCCGTCACCGCGCCGGATATCGACGGCGGTGATACCACGCCACCGGAGGCACCGACCAACCTGGTAATCGGCCTCGCTGGCGCGCAGCTTAGCGGCCGCGGCGAAGCAGGTACCACCGTTCAGGTACGTGATGCTGCCGGAAATGTACTGGCGACCGGCACCGTCGGTGCAGACGGCACCTTCGTGATCGCGCTTGACCCTGCCGTGATTGACGGCAGCACCCTGCAAGTCACCCTGACCGACGCTGCCGGCAACGTTTCGCCACCGGGCTCGGTCGCGTCGCAAGACTTGCTGCCACCGGCGCAGCCGACTGACCTGGCCCTGGCCGAAGGCGTAACCCTTACCGGTCGCGGCGAACCAGGCGCCACTGTTCAGGTTCGCGACGCCGCAGGCACCGTGATCGGCACCGGCCTGGTCGGCGCCGATGGCCTGTTCAGCGTCACCCTCGCCCCCGCTCAGGCGAACGGCGAGGCGTTGGACATCCGTCAACTGGACGCTGCTGGCAACAGCTCGGCCCCGCTGCAGTTCGATGCCCCGGATATCACGCCGCCTGGCTCAGTAAGCGATATTGTCGTCGGCGCTGGCGGCCTGGTGCTGAGCGGTCGCGGCGAAGCCGGGGCCAGCGTCGAAGTGCGTGATGCCGACGGTAATGTGATCGGCACCGGTACCGTGGCCGCCAATGGCACCTTCATCATCAACCTCGACCCTGCCGTGCAACCTGGCGAGCAGCTGAGCCTGGTGCAGACCGACCCGAGCGGCAACGCTTCGGTGGCCTTCGAATACGACGTACCGCTGACCACCGCACCGGCCAGCCCGAGCGGCCTGGCCATCGATGCCGACGGCACCACCCTCACCGGTACCGCCCCAGCCGGCAGCCGTGTGGAAGTGCATGATGCCAATGGCACGCTGATCGGCAGCGCCATTGCCGGTGCCGACGGCACCTTCACCCTGGAACTCACCCCGCCGCAAGCCAACGGCGAACTGCTGGATGTGGTGGCCATCGATGACACGGGCTTGTCGTCCCTGCCTGCGCAGATCACTGCGCCGGACATCACCGCACCAGCCGCACCTGCCGAATTGGCCGTCAATGCCAACGGCACCGTCATCACTGGCCGCGCCGAACCGGGCAGCACCGTGCGTATCGTCGCCGCCGACGGCACTGAACTGGGTACTGCCCTGGTTGGGCCGACCGGTATTTTCAGCATCACCCTTGACCCGCCCCAGGTCGATGGCGAAGTGTTGCAAGCTACCGCGACCGATGCTGCGGGCAATACCTCGACAGCCAGCTCCGTCACCGCGCCGGATATCGACGGCGTCGACACCACACCACCGAGTGCACCGACCAACCTGGTGATCGGCCTTGCCGGCACCCAACTTAGCGGGCGTGGCGAAGCGGGTACCACCGTGCAGGTGCGTGACGCTGCCGGTAATGTGCTGGCGACCGGCACCGTGGCTGCAGACGGCACCTTCGTGGTCGCGCTTGACCCTGCCGTGATCGACGGCAGCACCCTGCAAGTGACCCTGACCGATGCAGCCGGCAACGTTTCGCAACCGGGCTCCATCGCCTCGCAAGACCTGCTGCCACCGGCACAACCAACCGACTTGGCCCTGGCCGAAGGCGTGACCCTTACCGGTCGCGGCGAACCGGGTGCCACTGTTCAAGTACGCGATGCAGCGGGCACGGTGATCGGCACCGCCCTAGTGGGCGCGGATGGCCTGTTCAGCGTCACCCTCGCCCCCGCTCAAGCAAACGGCGAGGCGCTGGATATCCGCCTGGCGGATGCTGCGGGCAACACCTCGACCCCGCTGCAATTCGATGCCCCAGATATCACGCCGCCTGCCGCAGTAAGCGGTATTGTCATCGGCGCTGGCGGCCTGGTACTGAGCGGTCGCGGCGAAGCGGGTGCCAGCGTCGAAGTGCGCGATGCCGACGGTAATGTGATCGGCACCGGCACGGTGGGCGCCAATGGCACCTTCACTATCAACCTTGACCCGGCCGTACAACCCGGCGAACAGTTAAGCCTGGTACAGACCGACCCGAGCGGCAACGCTTCGGTTGCCTTCGAATACGACGTACCGCTGACCACCGCGCCGGCCAGCCCGAGCGAGCTGGCCATCGATGCCGACGGCACCACCCTCACCGGTACCGCCCCAGCCGGCAGCCGTGTGGAAGTGCATGATGCCAATGGCACGCTGATCGGCAGCGCCATTGCCGGTGCCGACGGTACTTTCACTCTCGAGCTCAACCCGGCCCAGGCCAACGGCGAACTGCTGGATGTGGTGGCCATCGATGACACGGGCTTGTCGTCCCTGCCTGCGCAGATCACCGCGCCAGACATCACCGCGCCAGCCGCACCGAGTGAATTGGCCGTCAGCGCTGACGGCACTCTCGTTACTGGCCGCGCCGAGCCGGACAGCACCGTGCGCATTCTTGCCGCCGATGGCACTGAACTGGGTACTGCCCTGGTTGGGCCGACCGGTATTTTCAGCATCACCCTTGACCCGCCACAGGTCGATGGCGAAGTGCTGCAAGCCACCGCTACCGACGCCGCAGGCAATGCCTCTACAGCCAGCTCCGTCACCGCGCCGGACATCGACGGCGTCGACATCACCCCACCGAGTACACCGGCCAACCTGGTGATCGGCCTTGCTGGCACTCAGCTCAGCGGCCGTGGCGAAGCGGGCACCACCGTGCAGGTGCGTGACGCCGCCGGCAATGTGCTGGCGACCGGAACCGTCGGTGCAGATGGCACCTTCGTGATCGCGCTTGACCCTGCCGTGATCGATGGCAGCACCTTGCAAGTGACCCTGACCGATGCCGCAGGCAACGTTTCGCAGCCGGGTTCGGTCGCCTCGCAAGACCTGCTGCCACCGGCACAACCCACCGACTTGGCCCTGGCCGAAGGCGTGACCCTTACCGGTCGCGGCGAACCGGGTGCCACTGTTCAAGTACGCGATGCAGCGGGCACGGTGATCGGCACCGCCCTGGTGGGCGCGGATGGCCTGTTCAGCGTCACCCTCGCCCCCGCTCAGGCGAACGGCGAGGCACTGGATGTCCGCGTGGAGGATGCCGCCGGCAACACCTCCACCCCGCTGCAGTTCGATGCTCCGGACATCACCCCACCTGGCGCTGTCAGCAACATCGTCGTCGGTGCCGACGGCCTGGCCCTGAGCGGCCGTGGCGAAGCAGGTGCCAGCGTTGAAGTACGCGATGCCAATGGCAATGTGATTGGCACCGGCACGGTACTGGCCAACGGCACCTTCCTGATCGACCTCGACCCGGCCGCACAGCCTGGTGCGCAGCTCAGCCTGGTGCAAACCGACCCAAGCGGCAACGCCTCCGAAGCCCTGCTGTACGACGTCCCCCTGACCACCGCGCCGGCCAGCCCGAGCGACTTGGTAGTGGCCGAAGACGGCACCAGCATCAGTGGTAATGCCCCAGCTGGCACCCGTGTTGAGGTGCATGATGCCAACGGCACCCTGGTCGGCAGCGTGGTGGCGGGTGCCGATGGCACCTTCACCGTCATCCTCGACCCGGCCCAGGCCAACGGCGAACTGCTGGATGTGGTGGCCATCGATGACACGGGCTTGTCGTCCCTGCCTGTGCAAATCGCAGCACCAGACATCACTGCCCCAACTGCCCCAAGCGAGCTCGCCGTAAGCGCTGACGGCAGCACAGTCACCGGCCGCGCCGAACCGGGCAGCACCGTGCGTATTCTTGCCGCTGACGGCAGCGAACTGGGCACTGCCCTGGTCGGCCCGACCGGCACCTTCAACATCACCCTCGACCCGCCGCAAGTCGATGGGGAGGTGCTGCAGGTCACCGCAACCGATGCTGCGGGCAATACCTCCACAGCCGGCACGGTCACGGCGCCGGACATCGACGGCGGTGACACCACGCCACCGGAGGCACCGACCAACCTGGTGATCGGCCTCGCCGGCAGCCAGCTCAACGGCCGCGGCGAAGCCGGGGCCAGCGTGCAGGTGCGCGATGCCGAGGGCAATCTCCTGGCCACTGGCACGGTCAACCCGGATGGCAGCTTCCAGCTCACCCTGGACCCAGCCGTGAACGACGGCAGCACCCTGCAAGTGGTACTGACCGACGCCGCAGGCAACGCCTCCGAACCCGGCTCGGTCATCTCGCCAGACCTGCTGGCCCCTGAGCAACCGACCGGCCTGGGCCTGGCCAATGGCGTGACCTTGACCGGTAGCGGCGAACCGGGCGCCACGGTGCAGGTTCGCAATGCTGCTGGCGACCTGATCGGCACCGGCCTGGTCAACGACAACGGCAGCTTCAGCCTCACACTGTTCCCTGCGCAGGCCAATGGCGAGGCGCTGGATGTGCGCCTGGTGGATGCCGCTGGCAACAGCTCCACCCCACTGCAATTCGATGCCCCGGACATCACCCCACCGGCGGCAGTCAGCAACATTGTCGTCGGCGCCGACGGCCTGGCCCTGAGCGGTCGGGGCGAAGCGGGGGCCAGCGTCGAAGTGCGTGACGCCGATGGCAACCTGATCGGCACCGGCACCGTTGGCGAAAACGGCACCTTCCTGATTGACCTTGCGCCAGCAGCCCAACCGGGCGCGCAACTGAGCCTGGTGCAGAGCGACCCAAGCGGCAACGCCTCCGAAGCCTTGCTGTACGACGTACCCCTGACCACCGCGCCGGCCAGCCCAAGCGACCTGGTGGTGGCAGAAGACGGTACCAGCATCAGCGGTAGCGCCCCAGCCGGTACGCGCGTGGAAGTGCATGATGCCAATGGCACCTTGGTCGGCAGTGTCGTGGTCGGCGCCGAAGGCACCTTCACCGTCATCCTCAACCCGGCCCAAGCCAATGGCGAGCTGCTCGACCTGGTGGCTATCGACGGCACCGGCGCATCGTCGCTGCCAGTGCAAGTGGGCGCACCCGACATCACCGCGCCCGCCACACCGACCGAACTTGCCGTCAGCACCGATGGCAGCGTGGTTACCGGGCGTGCCGAAGCCGGTAGCACCGTGCGGATCCTGGCGGTCGATGGCACTGAACTTGGCAGTGCACTGGTTGGCCCGACCGGCATCTTCAACATCACCCTCGACCCACCTCAGGTCGACGGTGAGGTGTTGCAAGTGACGGCCACCGACAACGCTGGCAACAGCTCCACGGCGGGCACGGTCACGGCCCCTGACATCGACGGCGGAGATACCACCCCACCGGAGGCGCCAACCAACCTGGTGATTGGCCTCGCTGGCAGCCAGCTCAACGGCCGCGGCGAAGCCGGGGCCAGCGTGCAGGTGCGCGATGCCGAGGGCAATCTCCTGGCCACCGGCACGGTCAACCCGGATGGCAGCTTCCAGCTCACCCTGGACCCGGCCGTCAAAGACGGTAGTACCCTGCAAGTGATACTGACCGACGCCGCAGGCAACGCCTCCGAACCTGGCTCGGTCATCTCGCCAGACCTGCAGGCACCCGAGCAACCGACCGGCCTGGCCCTGGCCAATGGCGTGACCTTGACCGGTAGCGGCGAGCCGGGTGCCACGGTGCAGGTCCGCGACGCTGATGGCGACCTGATCGGCACGGGCCTGGTCAACGACAACGGCAGCTTCAGCCTTACGCTGTCGCCTGCACAGGCCAATGGCGAAGCCCTCGACATCCGCCTGGTGGATGCCGCCGGCAACACCTCTGCTCCGCTGCAGTTCGATGCCCCGGACATCACCCCACCGGCAGCGGTCAGTACCATCGTGGTCGGTGCCGACGGCCTGACCCTCAGCGGCCGCGGTGAAGCGGGGGCCAGCGTCGAAGTGCGTGACGTCGATGGCAACCTGCTGGGCAGCGGTACCGTGCTTGCCAACGGCACCTTCCTGGTCGACCTCAACCCCGCCGCGCAGCCGGGCGAACGCCTGAGCCTGGTCCAGACCGACGCGGCCGGCAATGCCTCTGAAGCCCTGCAATACGATGTGCCGCTGGCCACCGTACCCACCAGCCCAAGCGAGCTGGTGGTCGCTGAAGACGGTACCAGCATCAGCGGTAGCGCCCAGACCGGCACCCGCGTAGAAGTGCACGATGCCAACGGCACCCTGGTCGGCAGCGTGGTGGTCGGTGCCGAAGGCACCTTTACCGTCGTGCTCACACCCGCACAGGCCAATGGCGAACTGCTGGATGTGGTGGCCATCGACAGCACCGGTGCATCGTCCCTGCCGGTACAAGTCAGCGCACCGGACATCACCGCCCCCGACACGCCCACCGAACTCGCCGTCACCACCGATGGCAGCGTGGTCACCGGGCGTGCCGAAGCCGGCAGCACCGTGCGGGTTCTGGCAGCCGATGGCACCGAGCTGGGCAGCACGCTGGTCGGCCCAAGCGGCGCCTTCAGCGTCACCCTCACCCCCCCCCAAGTCGATGGCGAACAACTGCAAGTCACTGCCACCGATACCACGGGCAATAGCTCGACAGCCGGCACCGTCACCGCGCCGGATATCGACAACGGCGGCGATACCACGCCGCCAGAGCCGGCCACCGACCTGGTGGTCAGCGAAGACGGGCGCACCGTTTCTGGTCGCGGCGAACCTGGCGCGACGGTCGAGGTACGCAACGACCAAGGCCAACTGCTGCAAAGTGGCACGGTAGGCCCCGACGGCGACTTCACCGTGCAACTGCCGTCGGCGGTTGTAGACGGTTCGTCCCTGCAAGTGACCTTGACCGATGCCGCCGGCAACGTTTCGCAACCAGGCTCGGTGGACACACCAGACCAGGTTGCCCCGCCGCAACCCACCGACCTGGTGCTTACCGCTGGCAACAGCCTCACCGGTAGCGCCGAACCGGGCGCGCGGGTGAACGTACGTGACGCCTCGGGCGACTTGATCGGCAGCGCCATCGTCGAGCCCGACGGCACCTTCACCCTGACCCTCAACCCTGCCCAGGCCAATGGCGAGACCCTGGCCATCACCGTGGTCGACGCCGCCGGCAACACCTCGGTGCCGTTGAGCTACGTGGCACCGGACATCACCGCGCCAGCGATCATCACCGACGTCGTCGCCGGTGCTGGCAGCCTGGCCGTGTCGGGTCGCGGCGAAGCCGGCGCCGAAGTGGAAGTGCGGGATGCCGGTGGCACTGTCATCGGCACCGGCACGGTGGCCCCGAATGGCACCTTCGTGATCGACCTCGCCAACCCATTGGCCGCTGGCGAGTCGATCGTACTGGTGCAAACCGACGCCGCTGGCAACACCTCGGTGGGCATCGACGTCATCGTTGCCGATGCACCGCTGCCCGAAAGCCCGAGCGATCTGGTGCTGGCGCCTGACGGTTCATCCATCAGCGGCACTGCCCCAGCGGGCACGCAAGTTGAGGTGCGCGACGCCCAGGGCACTGTCATTGGCAGCGTCCAGGCAGGCACCGACGGCACCTTCACCATCGGCCTGACACCTGCTCAGGCCAACGGCGAAGTGCTTGATGTGGTCGCCGTCGATGCCGATGGCAACAGCTCGCTGCCGACCCAGATCACCGCACCCGACATCACCCCGCCCAACCAGGCCAGCGACCTGCAGCTCAGCGCCGATGGCAGCGTCCTCACCGGGCGCGGCGAGCCCGGCACCACCGTTCAGGTCATCAACGCCCAGGGCGATGTGCTGGGTAATGCCCAGGTCGGCGACAACGGCGTCATCAGCGTTATCCTGACCCCCGCGCAAACCGACGGCCAGGAACTGGACGTGGTACTGCGCGACCCCGCAGGCAACACCTCCAGCGCAACCGTCAACGCGCCTGACCTGGATGGCCCGCTGCAGCCTTCGGGCCTGGCCATCGATACCTCCGGCATCCACCTCACCGGGCAGGGCCAGAGCGGTTCGATCGTGACCGTGCGCGCCGAGGACGGCACCGTGCTGGGTACCGCCACGGTGGCTGCCGACGGCCGCTTCGACGTCACCCTCAACCAGCCGCAGCGCAATGGCGAAAGCCTGACCGTGGAAGCCACCGACAACCTGGGCAACAGCGCAGGCCCGGTCGACTTCACGGCGCCCGATACCACACCACCGCAAGTGGTCACTGGCGTCGCCATCGATGACGCAGGCACCACCGTCACCGGCACCGGTGAACCCGATGCCACGGTCATCGTGCGGGGGCCGGACGGCACCGTGCTGGGCAGCGTCGTGGTTGGTACGGGCGGCACCTTCGAAATCACCCTGGACACGCCGCAAACCAACGGCCAGGCACTGACCGTGGAGCAACGTGACCCCACCGGCAACTTGTCTACCGCCGTCACCCTGCCGGCACCGGACAGCGAAGCGCCAGACACCCCGACAGGCCTCACCTTGTCGGGCGATGGCCGCACCGTTAGTGGCACCGGCGAGCCGGGTGCGCAGGTTACCGTCACCGGCACGGCTGGCGCGATTTTGGGCACCGCCGTGGTCGAGGCCGACGGCAGCTTCCGCGTAAGCATCGACCCGCCACAACTCAACGGGCAGACCCTGTCCGTCACCCAGGCTGACGGCGCCGGCAATGACTCGACGCCTGGCACCGTGACCGCGCCTGACCTCGAAGCACCGGCAGCGGCGCAAGGCCTGGGCCTGAACCCCGAAGGCACGGTACTCAGTGGCCAGGGCGAACCGGGTAGCACCGTGGAAGTGCGCAACGCAGCCGGCGACCTGCTGGGCACCCTCCCGGTGGGCGAGGACGGCACCTTCAGCGTTACCCTCACGCCCGCCCAGACCAACGGCGAAGTGCTGTCGGTGGTACTGATCGACAGCGAAGGCAATGCATCGCCATCGGCCACCTTCACCGCCGATGACAGCACCGCCCCTACCGCACCGGACGGGCTCTCCATCACCCCCGGCGGCAACGCGATCCAGGGCACCGGCGAAGCGGGCTCGACTGTTGAAGTGCGCACCCCCGACGGTACCTTGGTGGGCAGTGTGGTGGTACCGGCTGGCGGCCAGTTCACAGTACCGCTGGCGCCTGCGCAGCTCGATGGCCAGGCGCTGGACGTGACCTTGACCGACGCCGCTGGCAACCAATCCCTGGCTACCCAGATCATCGCACCGGACGTCACGCCGCCAGCACTGCCCACCGACGTGGTGGTCAGCCCGGATGGCACCACCGTTACCGGCAACGCGCCAGGCGCTACTTCGGTGACGGTGCGGGACGCGGACGGCAACGAAACCACCGAGCCGGTGAACCCCGATGGCAGCTTCAGCGTGACGCTGCCGACCCCGCAGACCAATGGCGAAAGCGTGACCGTGGTAGTCACCGACGGCGCCAACAACGGCTCCGCGCCGATCACCATCACCGCACCCGACACCACCGACCCACTGCCGGCCACGGGGGTCACCGTCAGCCCGGATGGCAGCATTGTCGGCGGCGGCGCCGAACCTGGCAGCACGGTGGTCATCCGTAACCCGGACGGCAGCGAGCGCGGCAGCGAAACCGTGGCCCCGGACGGCACCTTCGTGGTACCGGTCAACCCACCACTGACGGCGGGCGAAACCGTCGACGTGGTGGTGATCGACCCCGCCGGCAACGAGTCCACCCCGGTCTCGCTGGACGGCCCGGATGGCACCGAAGCCGCCACTCCAAGCGGCCTCGCCCTCAGCGCCGATGGCTTCCTGCTGATCGGCCAGGGCACCGTCGGGTCGCTGATCACCGTGACCGCCGGCGGCACCACCCTGGGCACGGCGACGGTTGGCAGCGATGGCACCTTCCGGGTGTTCTTCCAGAATGCCCAGCTCAATGGCGAGACCCTTGTGGTCACCGCTCGCACCTCGGTCGATGGCAATCCGTCGGTACCGGCCACCCTCGTGGCCAACGACAGCACAGCGCCGGATGCGCCGACCCAGGTTGCCATCGACCGTACCGGCAGCACGCTGACCGGCCAGGGCGAAGTGGGTGCGACCGTTCGCGTGGTCAATGCCCAGGGCGACGTGCTTGGCACCGCGACCGTCGGCAGCAATGGCTTGTTCAGCATCAGCTTCGCGCCAGCGCTGGCCAATGGGCAAAACCTGATCATCACCCAGGCCGATGGCGCGGGTAACGTCTCGCTCGCGGCCACCCTGCAGGCACCTGACCTGCAGGCGCCGCAGGCAGCCAACAACCTCAGCCTCAACAGCGCGGCCACCGTGCTCAGCGGCGAAGGCGAAGCCGGTGCCAACGTCACTGTGCGTGATGCCAGCGGCGCGATCCTGGCCACCGGCACCGTCAACCAGAACGGCCAGTTCCAGATCACCCTGCCGAGCGCGCAAACCGCCGGCAGCCCCCTGCAGGTCACGCTCAGCGATGCTGCGGGTAACGTGTCTGGCCCGGCCAGCATGGCGACGCCAGACCGCACACCGCCTGCCGCCATCAGCAACCCCGTCCTCAGCCAGGACGGCCGGCAGCTGTCGGGCAGCGGTGAAGTGGGCGCCACGGTCCAGGTCCGCAATGCCGCCGGCACCGTGCTCGGCACCGCTGTGGTCGGTGCCGATGGGCGCTTCACGGTGGTGTTCGACACACCGCAGGCCAACGGCCAGGCCATCGGCGTCACGCAAGTGGATGCTGCTGGCAATACCTCGACGGCAGTCAACGTCAGCACCCCTGACCTGACCCCACCCGCGCCGCTGACCAATGTGGTGCTGAACAACAACGGCCTGACCCTGAGCGGCCTCGGTGAAGCAGGCGCCACCGTGACCGTGCGCGGCCCGGATGGCACCATCATCGGCACCGGGCTGGTGGCCGCCAACGGCAGCTTCACACTGACGCTCGACAACGCACAGCTCAACGCCCAGCACTTGAGCGTGACCCAGACCGACGCGGGCAACAACACCTCTACTGCAGTAGCAGTCACCGCGCCGGACTTCACCCCACCACCGGCACCGACCACCCTGGCCCTGGCTGCCACCGGCCTGCAACTGACCGGTAACGCAGAAGCGGGCAGCACCGTGACCGTGCGCGATGCCGCAGGCAACGTGCTCGGCACTGCGGTAGCCGGCAGCAATGGCACCTTCCAGGTCACCCTGAACAGTGCCCAGACCAACGGCCAGACCGTGCAGGTAACCGCCACCGATGCCGCAGGCAACGTGTCGCCAGCCGCGCCTTACACCGCAGCCGATACCACGCCACCTGCCGTCGTGACCAACCTTGCTGTCGCGGCCAATGGCGCGACCCTCACCGGCACCGGCGAAGCCAACGCCACAGTCACCGTTCGCGCACCGGACGGTAGCGTGCTAGGCACCGCCACCGTCGGGGCCGATGGCCATTTCAGCGTGGCCCTGTCACCGGCTGCCATTACCGGCGAAAGCCTCAGCGTGGTGCAGGCCGATGCCGCGCAGAACGTTTCGCCTGCGCAAACCGTCACCGCACCGGGCGTGCTGGCGCCAGATACACCCGACAACCTGGTACTGGCTGCCGATGGCCTGGCAGTGACCGGCACGGCAACCCCAGGCAGCACAGTGAACGTGTATGGCCCCAATGGCGTACTGCTGGGTACCGCCCCCGTCGCCAACGACGGCACCTTCACGGTCAACCTCGGTAGCGCCCAGGCCAACGGCGAAGTGCTGCAAGTCAGCGCCGTAGGCACCGACGGCAGCACGTCGCTGCCGGCCAGCCTGCAAGCGCCCGACACCACCGCACCGCTGCCGCTGACCAATGTCGTGCTGTCCAGCGACGGGCTGGTGCTCAGTGGCCGCGGCGAGCCGGGTGCCACCGTTACCGTGATCGGTGAAGGCGGCATCGATCTCGGCACCGGTCTGGTCGATGCCAATGGCAACTTCAGCATTGGCCTTGGCAGCGCGCAGATCAACGGCGAACAGCTCAGCGCCAGCCAGTCCGATGTTGCCGGCAACGAGTCCAACAGCATCAGCCTCACCGCGCCTGATCGCGTGGCACCCGATGCCGCCGAGAACCTGGCCTTCGCCGGGGGCGGCAGCCTGCTCAACGGTACCGGCGAAGCGGGCGCCACTGTCCGCGTGCTGGCTGCCGATGGCAGCGTGCTCGGCACCGCGGTCGTGCGTGGCGACGGCAGCTTCCAGGTAGACCTCGGTACGCCGCAGGCCAACGGCCAGCAGGTGCAAGTGGTGCTGATCGATGCCGCCGGCAACCAGTCGGATGCCAGTGCCATCACCGCGCCCGACACCACGCCACCAGCCGCACCAACCGAGCTTGCCATCTCCAGCGATGGCATCACCCTCACCGGCCGCGGCGAGGTTGGGGCAGAGGTCATCGTCACCGCGCCGAATGGCGACGAAGTCGGCAGGGCCACGGTCGACGCCAGCGGGCATTTCACCGTCACCCTCACCCCGGCGTTGGGTAACAGCGAGCTGCTCAGCTTCACCCAGACCGACGCTGCCGGCAACGTATCGGCGGTGGCCACCCTGCAGACCCCAGACTTCACCCCGCCCGCTGCGCTTACCGAGGTCGACATCAGTGTCGACGGCAGCGTGGTGACCGGCCTGGGCGAAGCCGGGGCAACCGTCACCGTGCGCAACACTGCGGGCACCGTGCTGGGCTTTGGCACCGTGCAGGCCGACGGCAGCTTCCGCGTCGAGCTGACACCCGCGCAGATCAACAACGAACCGCTGTCGGTACAGCAGGCCGACCCACCCGGCAACATCAGTGCGCCGGTCAACATCCTGGCGCCCGACCTCACACCACCAGCGCCTGCGACCGAGCTGCGGCTCAACGTGGCGGGCGACCAGCTCAGCGGCGTCGGCGAAGCGGGCGCTACCGTTCGCGTCTACGTCGGCATCACCCAGATCGGCACCATCGAGGTCGGTGCCGACGGCAAGTTCGTGGTCGACCTGAGCTCGGCGCAGCTTGACGGGCAGGTGTTGCAAGTGACCCTGACCGATCCGCGCGGCAACGTCTCGCCGATCAGCACGACCACCGCAGCTGACGTTACCCCGCCAGCCACAGTGATCGCCGTGATCAACGACAGCGGCACCCAGCTGGTTGGTACCGGTGAAGCCGGCGCCCGCGTCACCGTGGTAAACAACAATGGCGACCTGCTTGGCCAGGTGACAGTCGACCCGGACGGCACCTTCGTGCTCGACCTGAACGCTGCGCAGATCAACGGCCAAACCCTGACCCTCATCGCCCAGGACGCCACCGGCAACCCGTCCGCGCCACTGCAAGTGACCGCACCGGACCTGACGCCACCGCTACAACCGACCGACTTGTTGCTCAACCCGGCCGGCACCTCGATGACGGGTACTGCCGAAGCAGGCACCACCATCACCGTTCGCGGGCCAAACAACGCGGTGGTCGGCACGGTGGAGGTACCTGAAAACGGCCAGTTCACCGTCACCCTCAACCCGGCCCAGAACAATGGCCAACTGCTGACCGTGGTGTCCACCGACGATGCCGGCAACGCCTCGCTGCCTGCCAGCTACCAGACCAACGACACCTCGCCGCCTGCCGTGGTCACGGACATGGCCATCAACAACACCTTCAACGTGCTGACCGGTAAAGGCGAACCCAATGCGACGGTCACCGTCAGCCGCGGCGGCATCGTGCTGGGCACTGGCGAGGTGGATGCTGCCGGCAACTTCCAGGTAACCCTGGTGCCGGCAGCCGGCAGCCTTGCCACGTTGGCGGTGACGCAGTCTGACGGCTTCAACACCTCGGCGGTCGCGACCTATATCACGCCACTGCTGGCACCGCCGGTGCCGCCCACCAACGTGACCCTGGGCAGCGACGGCCTGACCCTGTCGGGCAACGCGCCGAGCGGTGTCGGCATCCGCGTGTACGATGCCGCAGGCAACCTGATCGGCACGGGCGGCGCCACACTCAATGGCACCTTCACCCTGCAACTGAACACGGCGCAGCTCGACGGCCAGCACCTTAGCGTGACGGCGGTGGCACTGGTGGGCGGCGAATCGCAACCGACCTTCGTCCAGGCCGCCGACATCACGCCACCGGCCAACCCGCTGGTGACCGGCCTGTCCGCCAATGGCCTGGTACTCACCGGTACCGGTGAGGCCAATGCTACGGTGACCGTGCGCGACGCCGCCAACAACGTGCTCGGCACCGGGGTGGTGAATGCCGGTGGCGTGTTCAGCATCAACCTGATCACGCCGCAGCTCAATGGCCAGGTATTGGCCGTGAGCCAGGCCGATACGGCCGGCAACGCGTCTGGCAGCACCAGCTTCACGGCTATCGATGTACAGCCGCCTGTTGCGCCTACCAACGTGGTCATCAACGGGACGGGTACCGAGCTCACAGGGCGTGGCGAGGCCGGTGCAACCGTGACCGTGCAAGGCCCGAGCGGCCCGCTCGGTTCGGCCGTGGTGCAACCCGACGGCACCTTCACCATCACCCTGACCACAGCGCAAAATGATGGGCAATTGCTGGTCGTACGCCAGTCCGACCCGTCCGGCAACCTGTCCGCCAGCATCAGCCTGACGGCGCCGGACACCACGCCACCGGCAGCGCCGCTGGCAACCATCAACGCCAACGGCACGGCCGTCAGCGGCTCTGGCCAGGTCGGCAGCACCGTCACCGTGCGCAACAGCGCAGGCACCGTGCTGGGCACCGCAACAGTGGGCAGCAACGGCCTGTTCGTGGTCAGCCTGACTGCGGCGCAGATCGACAACCAGGCCCTGAGCGTCACCCTCACCGACGGTGCGGGTAATGCCTCGACCGGCACCGCGCTTACCGCACCTGACCTGACCCCACCTGCGGCCGCCAGCAACCTGGTGATCAGCGCCGACGGCAGCAGCCTCACCGGCAGTGGCGAAGTGGGTGCCACCGTCACCGTGCGCAGTGCCAACGGCACCGTGCTGCAGACGGCGGTGGTGCAACCGGACGGCAACTTCACCGTGGCCCTGAGCCCACCTCAGGATAATGGCCAGTTGCTGTCGGTCACCCTCAGCGACGGGCGCGGCAACGTGTCCGGCAACGTCAACATCACCGCGCCCGACGTCGACGCCAATGCCCCGGTGATCGCCAGCGACAACCTGGTGACCGCCGAGGTCAACCTGGCTCCGGTGGTCAGCTCGCGGACTTATCAGGACAGCTTCACGACCTTGCTGGCGGGCTTCACCAAGACCTACATCTGGACGGTAGGTGCCGGTACCACCGTGGACCCGACGCTGACCCTGAACACCAGCAGCGCGCTGTCGCTGCTCGACAACACGACCTTCACCCTGCAGGTGAAGAACGCTGCCGGTAACTGGGTGACCTTGGCCACAGGCACCAGCCAAGGCCTGCTCGACCTGATCCTGCTGCCGCTGGGCCAGGGCATCCGCGTTGATATCGGCGTGCTGCAGGCGGGGGACTATCGCCTGACCGTCGGCAGTGGCGGCATCGGCCTGATTACCAACGTGACCACCACGCTGGACATCGAAACCACCAGCCTCACGCAGTTCACCGGCACCGGCACGGCAACATCGGGGAACGTCATCACTGACGTCGGCACCGACGGCGCCGTCGACGCCCTTGGCCCGGACAGCGCCGCCGTCCTTCAGGTCATGAAGGACGGCAGCTATGTCTCGGCGGGCAGCGCCACCACGGTGCAGGGCTTGTACGGCACCCTGGTGATCCGCGGCGACGGCAGCTACACCTACACGCCTAACGGCAGCCCATCGAGCGTCGGCAAGGTCGATGTGTTCAGCTACCAGCTGCTGCATGCCAACGGCGCGTCCGATGCCGCCAACCTGTATGTGCGCATCGACAGCCCACAAGCCACGGAAATCTGGAGCGACAGCAACTACGGCGCACCGGCCACGGTAGTCGATGCGGTCAACGATGCCGGTACCAGCCACCTCACCCTGGCCAACCGGGTAGACACCAGCAGTGCCACCCTGGGCACGCTCGGCCTGCCATTGATTGGTTCGCGCCAGGCCCTCTACACCACCAGCGTTGCCGCCGACACCACGGCCAACCTGCAAGTGGTAGTCAACTCCACCAACCTGTTGAGCCTGCTCAATGGCACCACCCTCGACCTGCTCAAACTCAACCCGGCTACCGGCCAGTACGTGCTGGTGCAGTCGGTCGGTGGCGGCTCACTGATCAGCCTGCTTGGCGGCGGTGCCGGCTACACGTTCCAGAACCAAGGCGCCGGCGCCTACCAAATACGTGTCACCGCAGGTGGCATCGGCCTGGCCAGCTCGATCACCACCAGCGTCAACGCCACTACCACGCACCTGACCGAGTTCGTGGTCAGCGGCGCCACCGCAGTCACCGGCAACCTGTTGGCCGACGACAACGTCGGCTCGCCATTGACCGTGCTGAGTGTGATGACGGCGGCCAATACCTACACCATCCCGGGCTACAACGGGGTCAGTGTGGCGGGCAACTACGGCACCTTGCTGGTGCACGCCGATGGCAGCTACACCTACACCCTCAACGCCGGGCTGACCAATGCGGTGATCGGCCAGCATGAAACCTTCACCTACGAACTGACCCACCCCAACGGCACCACCGACACCGCCAACCTCACCATCAACCTGGACAACGCCGCCAACTTCACCGCCACCAGCTCGCTGCTGGCCGACACCGGCGACGAAGGTGTCGCACTGGCCAGTATCGCGGCGGCGGCCTCCAGCGAAGTGATCGCCGGCACCGACGGCAACGACCACCTCGATGGCAGCCAGGGCGGCCACATCACCCTGCAAGGGGGTGCGGGCGACGACACCTTGGTGGTGGTCGACCAGAACTTCGCCAGCGTCGATGGCGGCACCGGTACCGACACCCTGCTGTGGGGCGGCGGTGATGCCAGCATCGACCTGGGTAACCTGGTCGGGCGGGTGCATGACATCGAAGTGATCGACCTCAACGACACCAGTTCGGTGGCGCTGACCCTGAACCTGGCGGACGTGGTCGCGATCACCGAAACCGGCACCGACACACTGGTCATCAAGGGGGATGAAAACGACTCGGTTCACATGACGGACAACTGGGCGCTGGTCGGGAACCAAACCGCCGACGGCATCGACTATAACCAATACACGGCCCAGGAGGATCCAAGCCAGCACCTGTGGGTGCAGAACGGTATCCATGTCGTCTGAGGCCGCTGCAACCCCGCCGGGCCATCGCCCGGCGGCAAGGACGGAACAGCAGTAAGGGAACTATGTGAAGCGAAGCAGTCCGCTGTCACCGCTGTTGCTGGGAGCCTTGGGGCTCCTGGCCCTGAACTTCAACACGGCTGCCCAGGCGGCCGATGACATCGACCCACAACTGCGCCAGATCGGGCCATCACTGTTACGTGATGCGCCCGATGCAGTGCCCGCCCGCCCTGCCATCGGCATGGCCCCCGTCGCCAATGGCGACCGCCTTGGCCTGACCGAAGCGGTGCTGCAAGCCGCGCAATGGCACCCCAGCATCGCCGAGGCCATCGGCAACCTCTACAAGCAAGGCGAAGGCATCAATGTTGCCCGCGCCGGTTACTACCCGCAGATTTCCGGCGGTGTGCGCACTGGCTATGACACCGGCTACGGCGGCGACCGCAACAGCCAGGCGCTCAACCTGTCGCTCAAGCAAATGCTCTACGACTTCGGCAAGGTCGACAGCGCCGTCAGCGCTGCCCAGGCCGCCGCCGCCCGCGCCCAAGCCAATATCCTGCTGGTGGTCGACGAACTGGCCCGCGACACCGCCTATGCCTGGGTCGAAACCCGCCGCTACGAACAACTGATCACCATTGCCCGCGACCAGATCCGCGGGGTGGGCGACATCGCCGGCATGGCTCGCCAACGCAGCGACATGGGCGCCAGCACCCGCTCCGACGTGGTCCAGGCCGAGTCCCGCGTGGAAAGCGCCCGCGCCACCCTGGAGGAATACCAGTCACAGTACGAACGCTGGCGCTCGACCCTGGCATCGTTGCTGGGGCGGGTCACGCCACCGGCGCTTGCCGAGGAATCGCCACCCGAGCTGAACCAGGCCTGCAAGCGCCCGGCACAAGGCGACGACCGCTTGCCCGCCGTGCTGATGGCCTTGGCCCAACGCGCCCAAGGCCAGGCCGAACTGGCCCAGGCGAAGGCCGAAGCCTACCCCACCGTGTCGCTGCAGCCGCAGATCAACCACTACCTGGACAACGACTACGACCGCGACAACTCACGCATGGACCGCACCCAGGCAGGCATCTACCTGAACGTCGAGGTGCCCATCTACCAGGGTGGCGCCATCAGCGCCCGCAGCCGCGCCGCCGGCCATGCGCTGACTGCCGCCGACTCGGCCGAGGATGCCGCCCGCCTGCAGGCCCGTCGCGGCCTGGCCGAGGCCATGGCGCAGACCTCAGGGCTGGGCCGTCGGCTCAGTTCGCTGGAGGCCCGCCAGGTCAGCATTCAGGAAGCCCGCATGCTGTACGGCCGGCAGTACCTGGACCTGGGCACCCGGCCCCTGCTCGACCTGCTCAACGCCGAGCAGGAAATCTACCAGTCACGCTTCGAACTCGCCGGCACCCGCTCCGACCTGCTGCGCCTGGATGTCGACTGCCTTTACAACACCGGCGCCCTGCGCACGGCCTTCGGGCTCGAGGGGCGTAACCTGCAAGGTGTGGAGATCCAGCCATGAACGAATCCGTCAATGTGACCCTGCCCAGCCAGCCCCCGGAGCAAACGGCCCAGCAACGGCCAGACCTGGGGCCTTGGCTTGAGGTCATGCTCCAGGTCGCGCACCACTACCGCCTGGACGTGTCGCCGCAACGCATACGCTTGGCGGCCGTCGAAGATGCCCGCCCACTGGATGAAATTCTTCGCCACATGGCCCGCCAGGCCGGGCTGGCGCTGCGCTTCGTGCGCTTCGATGCCAAAGGCCTGCGGCAATGGCGCACGCCGCTGGTACTGGAACTCGACGACGGCCAGTTGGCAGTGGTCGAGTCGGTAACCGAAGAGGACGACCTGGCGGTAGTCTTCGCCGGTGACCAGGGGCTGACCTCACGCCTGCCACGCGACACCCTCAAAGGGCGCATCACCCGGGTTGCCCTGCTGCGCCCGGCGCGGCCGTTGCGCGATGTGCGCACCGACGACTACACCGCCCCCTACGACCGCCACTGGTTCGCACGCATCGTGTTGCGCGACCTGCGCCCGTATGGGCAGGTGATGGTCGCCTCGCTGGTGGCCAACGTGCTGGCCCTGGCCGGCGTGCTGTTTTCCATGCAGGTGTACGACCGGGTGATCCCCGCCGAGTCCCTGCCCACGCTGTACGTGCTGTTTGGCGGTGTGGTGCTGGCGCTGGTGTTCGACTTCAGCATGCGCCTGCTACGCCTGAAGGTGACCGACCTGCTGGGCAAGCGCGCCGACCTGCGCGTCTCCGACCTGGTCTATGGGCATGCCTTGCGCCTGCGCAATTCGGTGCGGCCCAAGTCGACCGGCTCGTTCATCTCGCAGTTACGCGAGCTGGAGTCGATCCGCGACCTGATCACCTCGAGCACCGCCACGGCCCTGGCCGACCTGCCGTTCTTCCTGTTGTTCCTGTTCGTGTTCTGGCTGATCGGCGGCGTGCTGGTGTTCATCCCGCTGGTGGCGTTGCTGGCCATGGTCCTGCCCGGCCTGCTCGCGCAACGGCGCCTGGCCCGTCTGGCCAATGCCTCGATGCGTGAGTCGGCGCTGCGTAACGCCATGCTGGTTGAGAGCATCCAGGGCCTGGACGAAATCAAGGCACTGCAAGCCGAAGCACGCTTCGAGCGCCAATGGAACCAGTACAACGCCGCCTGCGCCCACACCAACCTGCGCCTGCGCACCCTGACCAACGGCCTGGTGACCTGGACGCAGAACGTGCAGGGTGCGGTGTTTGCGGTGGTCATCGTCATCGGCGCACCGATGGTGATCGCCGGCGACCTCACCACCGGTAGCCTGGTGGCGGCGTCGATGCTGTCGTCGCGCATGATGGCGCCGCTGGCACAACTGACCCATGTGCTGACTCGCTGGCAGCAGGCCAAGGTGGCCCTGCAAGGCCTCGACAAGTTGATGCAGTCACCGGTCGATCACCCCGAAAACGAAGCCCGCGTGCACCTGCCGGCCATCCGCGGCGAGTATCAGCTGCGCCAGGCCAACTTCCGCTACAGCCCGGAGGCCCCGCCCGTCCTGAGCATCGCCCAGCTGGACATCCAGCCGGGTGAACGCATCGCCGTGCTCGGCCGTAACGGTGCCGGTAAATCCACCCTGCTGCAGGCCCTGGGCGGTGCCATGGACTTGGTCCAGGGCGAAATCAACCTGGATGGCATTGCCCTGGCCCACCTCGACCCTGCCGACCTGCGCCGCGATGTCGGCCTGCTGCCGCAGTACTCGCGGCTGTTCCACGGCACCCTGCGGGAAAACCTCACCCTGGGTGCCGGCCAGGCCAGTGATCAGGAGTTGGTCGCCGCCCTGGCCGCCACGGGGGCGCTGGACTTTGTCCGGCGGCTGCCCAAAGGCATGGACCACTTGATCCTGGAAGGCGGCGTGGGCCTGTCCGGCGGCCAACGCCAGGCCCTGGTGCTGTCACGCCTGCTGGTGCGCCAGCCGCAGGTGCTGTTGCTGGACGAACCCACCGCATCCCTCGACGACATGACCGAACGCAAGCTGCTGGATAACCTCGAACGCTTCTGCCAGGGCCGCACCCTGGTGATCGCCACCCACCGCCTGAGCGTGCTGCAGCGGGTCGACCGGATCCTCGTGCTCGATGGCGGGCGCATCGTCATCGACGACAAACGCGATGCCGCGCTGGCGAAACTGCAAGGAGCCCAGGCATGAGCAACCATGAACTCCCGGCGTCCTACCTGGACGGGCAGGACGACCAGGCGGTGTTCCGCGCCGGCCGCATCATCACCCTCTGTGCGCTGATGCTGGCGGCGTTCCTGGCGTGGGCGGCCTGGTTCGAGGTGACCGAAGTGTCCACCGGCACCGGCAAGGTGATCCCCAGTTCACGCGAGCAGGTGATCCAGTCGTTCGAGGGCGGCATCGTCGCGCAGATGAGCGTGGCCGAAGGTGACCTGGTCGACCGCGGGCAGGTACTGGCCCAGCTCGACCCGACCAAGACCTCCTCGAGCGTCGGCGAAAGTGAAGCCAAGTACCGGGCGGCCAAGGCCAGCCAGGCCCGCTTGCAGGCAGAGGTGACCGGCAAGCCGTTGGTGTTCCCCGACAGCCTGCGCGACTCACCCGACCTGATCGACGCCGAGACCGCGCTGTACCAGACACGTCGCCGTGGCCTGGAGCAGACCCTGGCCGGTATCGAGGACTCGCTGCAACTGGTGCGCAGCGAGCTGAAGATCACCGAGAACCTGGCGAAGATGGGCGCCTCGAGCCGGGTCGAGGTGATCCGCTTGAACCGCCAGCGCTCGGAACTGCAGCTCAAGGCCAACGAAGCGCGCTCCGACTACCTGGTGCGTGCACGCGAGGAACTGGCCAAGGCCAGCGCCGAGGCCGACAGCCTATCCGAGGTGATCCGCGGGCGCAGCGACTCGCTGACGCGCCTGACCCTGCGCTCACCGGTGCGCGGCATCGTCAAGGACATCGAGGTCAATACCTTGGGCGGTGTGGTGCAGCCCGGTGGGCAAGTGATGAAGATCGTGCCGATGGACGAGCGCCTGCTGATCGAGACCCGCATTGCACCACGGGACATCGCCTTCATCCACCCCGACCAGGCGGCCAAGGTCAAGATCAGTGCCTATGACTACTCGGTGTACGGCGGGCTGGAAGGCAAAGTAGTCGGCATCTCGCCGGATACCCTGCAGGACGAGGTGAAGCCGGAGATCTACTACTACCGGGTGTTTATCCGCACCGAGCAGGACAGCCTGCAGAACAAGGCCGGCAAGCACTTTGCGATCGTGCCCGGGATGATTGCCACGGTGGATATCCGCACGGGCGAGAAGACCATCCTCGACTACCTGATCAAGCCGTTGAACCGGGCCAAGGAAGCCCTGCGCGAACGGTAATCGTGGGGGCGCTTTGCGCCCCCCCGCTCTATCAGGCCAGGCATCGACAACACGCCCACTAAAGCCCGACGCAAATACGCCGATAACCCGTTATCCCCCTATTCCCACGAAGGTCACCATGGCCACGCAAAATGCCCGCGCGGATTCGCTGTCCTTGCTGCTGTTCACCCTGCGCAGCGGCAAGCTGATGGCAATCAACCTGCTCAAGGTCAGCGAGATCATCCCCTGCCCTTCACTGACCAAGCTGCCCGAATCGCACCCCCATGTGAAAGGTGTGGCCACCCTGCGCGGCAACTCGCTGTCGGTCATCGACCTGTCCCGCGCCATCGGCGAGCGCCCGCTGGCCGACCCGGACGGCGGCTGCCTGATCGTCACCGAGATCAGCCGCTCGCGCCAGGGCCTGCATGTACAGGCCGTGAGCCGCATCGTGCATTGCCTGAGCACCGACATCAAACCGCCGCCCTTCGGTTCGGGCAACCGCTCGTTCATCACCGGCGTGACCCGGGTCGACAACGCGCTGGTGCAGGTACTGGACATCGAGAAGGTCATCCATGCCATCGCCCCGCCTGCCGCCGAGCCACAGCACGGCGCACTGACCGAAGAAGACGCGAGCCTGCTGGCCGCCGCCAACATCCTGGTGGTGGACGACAGCCAAGTGGCCTTGCAGCAGTCGGTGCACACCCTGCGCAACCTGGGCATCGAATGCCATACCGCACGCAGTGCCAAGGACGCCATCAACGTGTTGTTGGAACTGCAGGGCACCGCGCAGGAGATCAACATCATCGTCTCCGATATCGAGATGTCCGAAATGGACGGCTATGCTTTCACCCGTACCCTGCGTGAAACGCCCGATTTTCAGCACCTGTATATCCTGCTGCATACCTCGCTTGACAGCGCCATGAGCAGCGAAAAAGCCAGGCTGGCGGGGGCCAATGCCATCCTTACCAAATTCTCCTCGCCGGAGCTGACCGATTGCCTGGTGGTGGCGGCGCGGGCAGTGGTGTTTGCCGAGCGTTGATACATCAAGCGACAAACTCCCCGGCTTGCCGTCGGGGATGACTCGGGCATAATTCGCTCCCCTCGGAAGATATTTGCCGGAATCGCGTATGAAGTTTTTCAGCTCCCTCCTAGTCGCCTGCGCGCTGTTCAGCGGTGTCGCCCAGGCCTCCAGCAGCCAGGCCTGGAACGAGCAGCGCCAGCAGATGCTCAAGGCGTGCCTTGCCGCCAGCCAGTTCAAGGACGCCCATGCGCGCGGCAAGCCCGCCGAATTCGACGACCAAGTCGGCATGAGTGCCCTGCTGATCGAAGGCGTCTACCCGCAAAAGCACATGCAGCAACGTAGCGGCACCGAATTGTGCCTTTACGACCGCCAGCACCAGCGCGCGTTCGTCAGCGAATGGAACCCGGAAGCCAAGTGACCGACAACCTGCGTTTCGCCTGCACCGGCTGCGGCAAGTGCTGCACCGGCCACCATGTGCCGCTGACCCTCGACGAGGCGCGCCAATGGGCGGCGTCTGGGGGCCAGGTGGTGGTATTGATAGAAGCCTTCGTGGCCGATGGCCCGGGCATGCCGGAGGAGCAACGCGAGCATGTGCTGCGCCGCTCCCACCCGGTGGCCTGCGGCGACACGGTCGCTCGCGTCTCAGTGACCTTCGCGGCCTTCAACCCGGGGCGCTGTCGCAACCTCGACGACAATGACCTGTGCACCATTTACGACGCGCGCCCGTTGGTCTGTCGCATCTACCCGGTGGAAATCAACCCGCATATTCCGCTGCGACCCGAGAACAAGGACTGCCCGACCGAGGCTTGGCAGCAGGGGCCGGCGCTGATTCATGGCAGCCAGCTGGCCGACGCGGGGCTGGCGGCGCTGGTGGAGGCTTCGCGCCAGGCGGATCGTGATGACATCGCGGCCAAGGTTGCGGTTTGCCAGGCGTTGGGCATGACTACCAGTGCGCTGAAAGGGAACGGGTTTACGGCTTATTTGCCGGAGATGGGGGCTTTTGCGACAGCGTTGGCGCAGGTGCCGGAGGATAATGGGGCGCGGTGGACGCTGCATGTGCAGGATGAAGCGTTGACGGCCAGTTTGCGGGGGGTTGGGCTGAGCACGACCTCTGAAACGCCGGTTTATTACGCGTTTATTGGGTTTTGACGGGGTAACGCGGATTGCGGGGGGGCCGGGTGCATGGCTTGGGCCTTGTGACGGATTCGAGATCGAGCGCCGCCCGCGCGGCGCTTCGCGGGGCAAGCCCGCTCCCACATCTGTTTCGGGCCAATTATTCCTGAAGCATTGGCGCGCGTCCCTCTTGGCGTCCACCCCAATGTCGTGTCGTATAAACGAGGGGGCGCGCGCCTATCTCACAGGCGAGACTGGCCCGAAACAGATGTGGGAGCGGGCTTGCCCCGCGAAGCGCCGCGCGGGCGGCGCTCGATTTCCGCCCCACCACAAAACCGTCGCCAAACCCGAAACTGTCACCGCTGTCAGCCAGCCGTCATGCTGCCGACCCTCTCCGGGGGCTATAAGCTTGAGTACAGACAACCGTCTCCCCCTTCTGGCCAAGGTGCCCGCCCCCGATGCGACGTCCGTCCCGCTCTGTCACCCTTGCCGCCTTGGCGCTGCTCATTCTGGTAGCGCTGGGCGTCTGGTTCAGTCAGCGTCAACCAGCGCCCGCCCCCCGCGCCCAGGCAGCGATCCCCGTGCGCGTGGTCAGCGTCACCCAACAAGACGTGCCGCGCTATGCCAGCGCCATCGGCTCGGTGCTGTCGCTTCACAGCGTCGAAATCCGCGCACAGGTGGAAGGCGTGCTGACCCAGGTGCTGGTCAAGGAAGGCCAATGGGTAAAGGAAGGCGACCTGCTGGCCACCCTCGACGACCGCTCGATCCGCGCCAGCCTCGACCAGGCGCGCGCGCAGCTCGGGCAGAGCCTGGCGCAGATCCAGGTCGCCGGTGTCGACCTCAAGCGCTACCGCCTGCTGAGTACCGATGACGGGGTATCCAAGCAAACCCTCGACCAGCAGCAGGCCCTGGTCAACCAGTTGCAGGCCACGGTCAAGGGCAACCAGGCCGCCATCGCCAACGCCGAAGTACAACTGTCCTACACGCAGATCCGCTCACCGGTGACCGGCCGGGTCGGTATCCGTAACGTCGACCCCGGCAACCTGGTACGCAGCAGCGACACCCAGGGCCTGTTCAGCGTGACCCAGATCGACCCGATCGCCGTCGAGTTCGCCCTGCCGCAACAGATGCTGCCCACCCTGCAAAGCCTGCTCAAGGCGCCCAGCCCGGCGCTGGTGCAGGCCTACATGGACGCCGACGGCGAACGCAGCCTGCTCGGTGAAGGCCACCTGGCGCTGATCGACAACCAGATTTCGGCGACCACGGGCACGGTGCGGGTAAAGGCCGAATTCGACAACAAGGATGGGCGCCTGTGGCCCGGCCAACTGGTCACCGTTCGCTTGCGCACGGCAATGCAGGAGAATGCCCTGGTGGTGCCGCCCCCCGTAGTGCAGCGCGGCGTCGACGGCCACTTCGTGTACCGCCTGGACGGTGACAAGGTGACCAGCGTGCCGGTCAACGTGCTGTACCAGGACAGCGGGCTGAATGTCATCGCCGGGGTCAAGGCAGGCGAGCGCCTGGTGCTCGACGGCCAGTCGCGGCTCAAGCCTGGGTCGCGGGTCGAAGTCACCACCGATGCGCCGGCCCCCGCAGAAATGGCCGACGGCCGGAGCCAGCCATGAACGCGCGCAACGGGGTTTCGGCCTGGTGCATCGACCACCCGATCGCTACCTTGCTGCTGACCTTCGCTCTGGTGATGCTGGGGGCCATCGCCTTCCCCCGCCTGCCGGTGGCACCGCTGCCCGAGGCCGACTTCCCGACCATTCAGGTCACTGCCCAGTTGCCAGGGGCCAGCCCGGAAACCATGGCCTCGTCGGTGGCCACGCCGCTGGAGGTGCAGTTCAGTGCCATCCCCGGCATGACCCAGATGACCAGCAGCAGCGCGCTGGGGTCGACCAACCTGATTCTGCAGTTCACCCTCGACAAGAACATCGACACGGCGGCCCAGGAAGTCCAGGCCGCGATCAACACCGCCACTGCCCGCTTGCCGCAAGACCTGCCCAACCCGCCGACCTGGCGCAAGGTCAACCCGGCCGACAGCCCGGTGCTGGTGCTGACTGTCAGCTCGAACCAGATGCCCGGCAATGACCTGAGCGATTACACCGAAACCCTGCTGGCACGCCAACTGAGCCAGATCGACGGGGTCGGCCTGATCAATATCACCGGGCAATTGCGCCCCGCCATCCGCGTGCAGGCGCAACCGGAGAAGCTGGCAGCCATCGGCCTGACCCTCGCCGACCTGCGCCTGGCCATCCAGCAGACCAGCCTCAACTTGGCCAAGGGCGCGCTGTACGGCGAGCACAGCGTGTCGACTCTCGCGGCCAACGACCAGCTGTTCCACCCCGAGGACTACGCCCAACTGATCGTCTCGTACCGCGACGGCGCGCCGGTGCACCTGCGCGACGTGGCCAAGGTGATCAACGGCGCCGAAAACGCCTACGTCAAGGCCTGGTCCGGCGACCAGCCTGGGCTGAACCTGGTGATCTTTCGCCAGCCCGGCGCCAATATCGTCGACACCGTGGACCGGGTGCTGGCGGCCCTGCCCAAGCTGCAGGAAATGCTCCCGGCTTCGATCGAGGTGTCGGTCCTGCAGGACCGCACCCAAACCATCCGCGCCTCGCTGCACGAAGTGGAGCTGACCCTGATGATCGCTGTGGCCCTGGTGATCGGGGTCATGGCGCTGTTCCTGCGTCAATGGTCGGCGACCCTGGTGGTGTCCAGCGTGCTCGGGGTGTCGTTGATTGCCAGTTGCGCGCTGATGTACGTACTCGGTTTCAGCCTGAACAACCTGACCCTGGTGGCCATCGTCATTTCGGTGGGGTTTGTGGTGGACGATGCCATCGTCGTGGTGGAAAACATCCACCGCCACCTCGAAGCGGGGGACGACAGCTGCACGGCGGCACTCAAGGGCGCCGGCGAAATCGGCTTCACCGTGGTGTCGATCAGTTTCTCGCTGATTGCCGCCTTCATCCCGCTGCTGTTCATGGGCGGGGTGGTCGGGCGCCTGTTCAAGGAGTTTGCCCTGACCGCCACGGCCACCATCCTGATTTCGGTGGTGGTCTCGCTGACCCTGGCACCCACCCTCTGCGCGTTGTTCATGCGCCGCCCGGCCGGCGAGCAGCACGGCGGCTTTGGCGAGCGCCTGGTGAGGTGGTACGAAAAAGGCCTGAACCACGCCCTGGCCCATCAGCGCCTGACCCTCGGCGTGTTCGGCCTCACTCTGGCCCTGGCCGTGGTGGGTTACGTGGCCATCCCCAAGGGCTTCTTCCCACTGCAGGACACCGGCTTCATTCTCGGCACCAGCGAAGCGGCAGCGGACGTGTCGTACCCTTCGATGATCGAAAAGCACCAGGCCCTGGCCAAGATCATCGAGGCTGACCCGGCCGTGCGTGCATTTTCGCACTCAGTCGGCGTCACCGGCAGCAACCAGACCATCGCCAATGGCCGCTTCTGGATCGCCCTCAAGCCTCGCGGCGAGCGCGATGTCTCGGCCAGCGAGCTGATCGACCGGCTGCGGCCCAAGCTCGCCCAGGTGCCGGGCATCGTCCTGTACATGCGCGCCGGCCAGGACATCAACCTCAGTTCCGGCCCGTCGCGCACCCAGTACCAGTACGTGCTCAAGAGCAACGACGGCGTGGCACTGAACCTATGGACCCAGCGCCTGACCGACCGCCTGCGTGAAAACCCGGCACTGCGCGACCTGTCCAACGACCTGCAACTGGGGGCCAGCGTCACCCGCATCGACATCGACCGCCAGGCCGCCGCGCGCTTCGGCCTGACCACCACCGACGTCGACCAGGCACTGTACGACGCCTTCGGCCAACGGCAGATCAGCGAATTCCAGACCGAGACCAACCAGTACAAAGTGATCCTCGAACTGGACGCGCGCCAGCGTGGCAAGGCCGAGAGCCTCAACTACTTCTACCTGCGCTCGCCCCTGAGCAACGAGATGGTGCCGTTGTCCGCCGTGGCCCACGTTGCCGCGCCCAGCACCGGGCCGCTGTCGATCAGCCACGATGGGCTGTTCCCGGCTGCCAACCTGTCGTTCAACCTGGCCCCGGGCGTGGCCTTGGGCGATGCGGTGAGCATCCTGGAGCGCACCCAGCGCGAACTGGGCATGCCCGACTCGATCAGCGGCAACTTCCAGGGCGCGGCCCAGGCCTTCCAGAGCTCGCTGTCGAGCCAGCCGTGGCTGATCCTCGCCGCCCTGGTGGCGGTGTACATCATCCTCGGGGTGCTCTACGAGAGCTTTGTCCACCCGCTGACCATCATCTCGACCCTGCCCTCGGCGGGCCTGGGCGCGCTGATCCTGCTCTGGGCCATGGGCCAGGACTTCAGCATCATGGGCTTGATCGGCGTGGTGCTGCTGATCGGCATCGTCAAGAAAAACGGCATCCTCTTGATCGACTTCGCCCTTGAAGCCCAGCGCCATCACGGCATGACGCCCGAGCAGGCGATCCACCAGGCCTGCCTGACGCGCTTTCGGCCGATCATCATGACCACCCTGGCCGCGCTGCTCGGCGCGGTGCCGCTGATGTTCGGTTTCGGCGCCGGTGCCGAGCTGCGCCAACCGCTGGGCATTGCCGTGGTCGGCGGGTTGCTGGTGAGCCAGGCCCTGACGCTGTTCACCACCCCAGTCATATACTTGGCCCTGGAGCGCCTGTTCCATCGCCGTCGGGCCGCCAACGCGGCCGCGCCAAGTGCCAGTTGAGACAAGACCATGCGTGTGCTGATCATCGAAGACGAAGAAAAAACCGCCGATTACCTGCATCGCGGCCTCAGCGAGCAAGGCTTTACCGTGGACCTGGCGCGTGACGGCATCGACGGCTTGCACCTGGCCTTGGAAGGTGACTATGCGGTAATCGTGCTCGACGTGATGCTGCCGGGCCTGGACGGCTACGGCGTGCTGCGCGCCTTGCGGGCGCGCAAGCAGACGCCGGTGATCATGCTGACCGCCCGCGAGCGGGTCGAAGACCGCATCCATGGCCTGCGCGAAGGGGCCGATGATTACCTGGGCAAACCCTTTTCCTTCCTCGAACTGGTCGCCCGCCTGCAGGCCCTGACCCGCCGCAGCAGCAGCCACGAACCGCTGCAGATACAGGTCGCCGACCTGTGGATCGACCTGATGGCACGCAAGGCCAGCCGGGCCGGCCAACGCCTGGACCTGACCGCCAAGGAGTTCTCGCTGCTCAGCGTGCTGGCCCGCCGCCAGGGCGAAATTCTGTCCAAGACCGCGATTGCCGAGCTGGTCTGGGACATCAACTTCGACAGTGACGCGAATGTCGTCGAAGTGGCGATCAAACGCCTGCGCGCCAAGCTCGACGGGCCATTCGACCACAAGCTGCTGCACACCATCCGAGGCATGGGCTATGTCCTGGAAAACCGTGCGGGCTAACTCCATCGCACTGCGCCTGTCGGTGCTGTTCATCCTGGTGGCAGTGAGCGTGTTCCTGCTGATCGGTACGGCGCTGTACCGCCAGGTCGATCGCAGCCTCGACCTGCTGCCGGCCGCCGAGTTGGATGCGCGTTTCAGTGTGCTGGAGTCCACCCTCAACCGTTTCGGCACGGCCGATCACTGGGCCAAGGTCAGCAACAAGCTCAACCTGCTCAGTGAAGAGGACAAGCGCATCCGCTTCTGGGTGGTCAGCAGCGACCCGGCCTACGACTATGGCCACCCCAGCGAGCTGGTTCGCGCATTTGCCGAAGGCCCGCCGGGCATGCGCGACCTGCGCCTGCCCGGCCAGCCCTACCCTTACAAGGTGCTGGTCAGCGAGTTGCCGGCGCTGGCTGAGCGCCCACCGCTGCGCTTTCTGATCGGCATCGACACCGAGACCTTCTGGCAGGCGCAGCACAGTTTGCTGGTGGCCATCGTTGGCTTGGCGGTGCTCGGCGTGCTGCTGGCCTCGGTGCTCGGCTACTGGGTGGCACGCATCGGCCTGCGCCCGTTGCTGGCACTGTCCAACGAAGCCCAGGCATTGGCGCCGCCACGCCTGGACGGGCGCCTGCAAACCCACGACCTGGCCCCGGAACTGGCGCAGTTCGCCGGGGCCTTCAACGCCGCGCTCGACCGGGTCAGCCAGGCCTACTCACGGCTGGAGGCGTTCAACGCCGACGTCGCCCACGAGCTGCGCTCGCCGCTGACCAACCTGATTGGCCAGACCCAGGTGGCACTGACCCGCGGCCGCAGCGCCGAGCACTACTTCGAAGTGCTGCAATCGAACCTCGAAGAGCTGGAGCGCCTGCGCAGCATCATCAACGATATGCTGTTTTTGGCCAGCGCCGACCAGGGCAGCAAGGCCACCGCACTGACCCAAGCCTCGCTGGCCGAGGAAGTGGCGACCACGCTGGACTACCTGGACTACATCCTCGAAGACGCACAGGTCCGCGTCGCGGTCAGTGGCGATGCCCAGGCGCCCATCGAGAAAGCCCAGCTGCGCCGGGCGCTGATCAACCTGCTGAACAATGCCGTGCAGCACACCGCGCCCAACCAGGTGATCCAGGTGCGGATCGACAGCGGGCCGAGCCAGGTCAGCATCGCCGTGAGCAACCCGGGGCCGGCGATCGAAGACGCACACCTGCCGCTGCTGTTCGAGCGCTTCTATCGGGTGGATGCAGCGCGCAGCAACAGTGGGGGTGGCAACCATGGTTTGGGCTTGGCTATCGTCAAGGCGATTGCGTTGATGCATGGCGGCGAGGTTTTTGTACGCAGCGAAGCAGGCGCCAACACCTTCGGCATTCGCCTGCCAAGCGCTCAACTGCGCGGGTTTGCCGCAGAAGCCTGAGCTTTCGCCGCATGATCGTTACCTTTTGCGCAACAGTGCTTATCGTACTTCGCTCTGTTTCAAGTGCCCTGAAGGGACTAACTTTAGCCCTGTCCTCATTAGCACTTGCATCGCAAGAAGGTAGTTTCAAATGTCCAACAGTATGGGTATTGCCAGCGTCTTCGTCCTGTCTTCCCTGTTGTTGTCGCCCCTGGCCATGGCCGAAGAATCCCCGGCTTTCGTCGCCCGTAATGCAGAGCTCGCCGCCGTCCATCAAGAGGCCCGCGACGCTGTAGCCGCACAACAGGCCGATGCCGTAAAAGACGCAAACCAGACCGCTTCCAAGGTGTCCAGCGACGCCAATGCCGACAGCTGATCGGCCGCCGTACCTGCTCCCGTTTTCCCTTGGCTACGCCATGGGCACCTTAGGTGCCGATATGTTAGCCTTTTAAAGCCGCTGCCAATCAGCGGCTTTTTTTATGTGTTTTAACTATCAGCCCGGCGGTAACGTCACCCATAAGAAAGTTGCACATTCAAAAATAAAAACTGCCCCACCGTCAGACCAAAGGAGCTAGTACCGGTGCCTTCCGCGTTTCGTTTTACCCCGTTGTTCATTGCATTGACTGCAACGATGCCTTTCGCCGCCCAGGCAGATGAAGACAAGGCTGATGGCTTCATCGAAGGGTCTTCCCTGAACCTGCATTTTCGTAATGCCTACTTCAACCGCGACAACCACAATGCCGGCGCGCGCGACACCCGCGAGTGGGGCCAGGGCGCAGTGGCGCGCTTCGAGTCGGGCTATACCCCCGGCGTGATCGGCTTCGGCGTGGACGCCCATGCCATGCTGGGCCTCAAGCTCGATGGCGGTGGCGGCCATGCTGGCACCAGCATTCTGCCGCAGCATGTGAAGGACGACGGCGAACTGGGCGCGGCCCCGCATTCGTTCTCTACCGCAGGTGCAGCAGTCAAACTGAAGGGTTTTGACACCGAGCTGAAGGCCGGTGACCTGTTCCTCACCAACCCGGTGATCGCCGGTGGCGAAACCCGCATGCTGCCGCAGACCTTCCGCGGTGTGAGCCTGACCAACACCAGCATCGACGGCTTGCTGCTCGAAGGCGGCCAGGTCAGCTTCACCAAGCCGTACAACCAGAGCGGCCACCGCCGCATCGACACCTACTACGGCTCGCTGGACGAACACGACAAGAGCAAGCACCTGAACTGGGCCGGCGCAGCGTGGAGCGGTAGCGAAAACATCACCGCCAACCTGTACGCCGCCGAGCTGAAGGACATCTGGAACCAGTATTACGCCGACTTCGACTACACCTATGTGGTCAACGACCTGGTCAGCCTCAACCCGGGTGTGCACTTCTATCACACCCAAGACACCGGCCAGGCCCTGCTGGGCAAGATCGACAACAACACCTACAGCGTGCACTTCACCGTCAACGCCGGGTTCCACAGCGTCACGGCTGCCTACCAGCGGGTCAATGGCGATACGCCGTTCGACTACATCAACCTGGGCGACAGCGTGTACCTGGACAACTCGCGCATGTACTCGGACTTCAACGCGCCCAACGAGCGCTCGTGGAAGCTGCAATACGGCTACGACTTCGCAGGCCTGGGCATCCCCGGCCTGAGCACGACGCTGTCGTACTCGCGCGGCGAGGCAGACCTGACCAAAGCCGACCAGAACAACACCCACTACGACTACTACCGCGCCGATGGCAAGAATGCCATGCACTGGGAGCGTGACCTGGACGTGAAATACGTGTTCCAGGAAGGCGACTTCAAGGACCTCTCGGTGCTGGTGCGTTACGCCGCCCACCGGGGCAGCCAGGGCTATGCGTCGATCGACAGCAACAGCGACAACGACGAACTGCGGGTGATCGTCGATTATCCGTTGAACGTGTTCTGACCCACCTATTTTTTGATTTAGCAGGGACCGTGTGGGAGCGGGCTTGCCCCGCGAACACCGGCGAAGCCGGTGCCACGCCTCGCGTAGGGCCATTCGCGGGGCAAGCCCGCTCCCACAGGACTGGCAACGGCACCGCGTGATTCCGTCGGACAAATCTTGTCCGACAATCCCCAGTTCCCTAGAATGGCGCCGCCGCGAATGGCCCTGCCTCAGCAGTAGCGAGCATGCTCACCCGATCACCGCGTTTCGCACTCTACAGGTCGCACCCCGAGCTGATCCTCAACCTGGGCAGTTGCCTTGCCGTGCTCGCCATCGTGGCCATCGTCAGTTACCTGCTGGCCCGTGAGCGCGAAAGCGTCGAACTGTCGGCCATCCGCGCCTCCAACAACATCGTCCAACTGATCGAAAGCGACATCCTGCGCAACGCCGAACTTTACGATCAGTCGTTGCAGGGCTTGATCTGGGCGGTCGGGCGCAAGGAACTGCCGGAGATCCCCGGTGCGCTACGCCAACGCCTGTTGTTCAATGAAGCGTTCGTCGACCGCAAGCGCGGTGACGTGCTCTGGCTCGACAAGCAAGGCAACGTGGTGGGCGATTCCACCAGCACCGTACCGCGCAAGGCCAACTTCAGCGACACCGGGGTGTTCCAGGCCCATTTACACAATGCCGACCTCGGCTTGCTGGTTGGCCCTCCGTTCAAGGCCAGGCTGGGCGACCTGGACTGGTGCATCAGTTTCAGCCGGCGCATCTCCGGCCCCGATGGCGAGTTTGCCGGCCTGGTGGCGGGCGCCCTGCGCCTTTCGTACTTCAGCGAACTGTTCAAGCGCCTGGACATCGGCGATGACAGCAGCATCAACCTGTTCAATACCGACGGCCAACTGCTGGCCCGCCAGCCCACGCGCCCGCAAGACCCGCTGATCGGCACCCTCTATGCCGAGCGGCCCAACTTCAAGCGCATCCTTGGCGAGCGCAGTGGCAGCTTCACTGCCCGCTCCGCCACCCACGGCACCTCACGCATGTACACCTTCGCCCACGTGGCCGACTTGCCACTGATCGTGTTGGTAGTGCACTCGGCCGACGAAGTGTTCCAGTCGTGGCGGCGTACCGCGATTGTGATTGGCGTGGCCACGGGCGTGCTGTGCATGGGCCTGCTCTGGCTGACCTTGTTGCTGGGCCGCGAACTGCGCCGTCGCCACGAGGCCGAGCAGGGCCTGGCGACACTGGCCGCCACCGATAGCCTGACCGGCCTGGCCAACCGCCGTCGGCTGGATCAGGTGCTGCGCCTGGAGTGGGCGCGCGCGCAGCGCAACCACAAACCGTTGGCAGTGCTGATGGTGGATGTGGACCATTTCAAAGCGTTCAACCAACGCCACGGCCATGCCGGGGGTGACCATGCACTGCGTGAAGTAGCCAAGTGCATCGAGGCCTGCATCAGGCGGCCGGCGGACCTGGCGGCGCGTTATGGTGGGGAGGAGTTTCAAGTGATCTTGCCCGAGACCGATCTGGCCGGGGCGCGGCTGCTGGCCGAACGTATTCGCAGCAGCGTGGCGGCGCTGGCGCCGTTTGCCAATGACACCCGCGCAGTGACGGTGAGCATCGGCATAGGCCTGTACGAAGCAGGCCCCCAGCACGATCTGGCGAGCGTACTGGGGGCTGCGGACGAGGCGCTCTACCGGGCAAAGGCCAATGGCCGCAACCGGGTAGAGGGGCCTACGCGTTAGGAACGGGCGCGGGCTGCGTTACGCAGTGCCTTGACCTGGTCGTGGTTACGCTGCACACCTTGCAGCTGTTTTTCCACCAGGGCGTAGCTCGGATCGCTGGCAGCACGGCCCAGTTTGACCAGTTTCTCACGGGCTTCCTTGTAGGCTTTCAGGGCATGATCCTCGCCCCGCTCGACCTCATTCAGCACGGCCTCTTCATCCTTGCCGGTGACCATCGCCTTGAGGTTGACCCAGCCACGGTGCAGGTCACCGCTGATGCTGGTGGATGTCTCAGGGTCGCCACCCAGGCGGCGTACTTCGCTTTGCAGCTCGCCGGCGGCGTTGCCACATTCACCGGCACGCTGGACGAAGAAGGCTTTCAGCTCGGGGTTTTTCACATCTTCGGCCGAGGCCTTGAAGCCTTTTTCGCCATCCTTGCTGTATTCGATCAAGTCGTTGAGCACATCGATCACGTCTTTGTTGGGGTTGCTCATGTTCACGAACTCCTTGGCAGGTGATAGTCATCTGTAATGGAGCAGCGTTCGTGCCAACCTTTGTTTTAGAATTAAATCCTTTTAAATCAATTACTTAAATAATCGCCCAGCGATGCTCGAAGCGGCGTTCTGCATGATTGCCGCTTGGGCCTTCGTGCAGATTGCAGTATGGTCGGCGCTTTTCCACAGCCAGGTGCGCCGATGAAACCGGAAACCCTCGAACTGCTGGTCACCCGGACCATGCCCTTTGGCAAGTATCAAGGCCGCATCATTGCCGACTTGCCGGGTGACTACCTGGCCTGGTTTGCGCGCAAGGGCTTCCCGGCCGGGGAACTGGGGGGGTTATTGGCGCTGATGCATGAAGTCGATCATAACGGGCTGATGGACTTGCTGGAGCCGTTGCGGCGCAAACATCAGCGGTAGGCAGGGGGGCTGCTGCGCAGCCCCAGAACGCTCGATTACCCCTTCACCGGCACCACTGCCAACTCCACCTGCTCACGCTTCTTGATCACCGCGTACACCACGGCCGTCAGCAGGCTACCCGCCACGATCGCCAGCAGGTACAGCAACGCATGGTTGATCGCGTTGGGGATCAACAGCACGAACAGGCCCCCGTGCGGTGCCATCAGCTTGCAGCCGAAGTACATCGACAACGCACCGGTCAAGGCCCCCCCGGCGACACTGGCCGGGATCACCCGCAGCGGGTCCTTGGCGGCAAACGGGATGGCGCCTTCGGAAATGAAGCACAGCCCCAGGGCCAGCGCGGCCTTGCCCGCCTCGCGTTCGCTCGGGGCAAACTTGTGCCGGGCGATGAAGCTGGCAATCCCCAGCCCGATCGGCGGCACCATGCCGGCAGCCATGGTCGCCGCCATGGGGGCATAGCTCGACGAGGCCAGCAGGCCCACCGAAAAGGCATAGGCGGCCTTGTTGATCGGCCCGCCCAGGTCCACGCACATCATGCCGCCAAGCACCAGCCCAAGCAGGATGGCGTTGGTGGTGCCCATGCTGTCGAGAAACTGCGTCAGCCCTTCGAGCATCGCCGCCACTGGCTGACCGACCACATAAATCATCACCAGGCCAGTGAACAGGCTGGCCAACAGCGGAATGATAAGGATCGGCTTGAGCGCCTCCAGGCTGCTTGGCAGCCTCGCCCAACGGGCAATGGCCTTGGCGCTGTAGCCGGCGAGAAACCCTGCAATGATGCCGCCGATGAAGCCAGCCCCCAGGGTGCTGGCCAACAGACCACCGATCATGCCGGGCGCCAGGCCTGGGCGGTCGGCGATCGACCAGGCGATGTAGCCGGCCAACAGCGGCACCATCAGCTTGAACGCCGCCTCGCCGCCAATCTGCATCAAGGCCGCCGGCAAGGTGCCGGGCTCTTTGTAGGCTTCGATACCGAACACGAACGACAACGCGATCAACAGGCCGCCGGCTACCACCATCGGCAGCATGAACGACACCCCGGTGAGCAGGTGCTTGTACACCCCCGTCTTCTCACCCTTCCCGGCGCTGGCAGCCGCAGCGGCATCGGCGGCATGTTCGACCTTGGCTTCGGCCAGGGCCTTGTCCAGGGTGGCGCCAGCCTGCTTGAGGGCGATGCCGGTGCCGCAGCGGTAGATGCGCTTGCCGGCGAAACGCGCCGTGGGCACTTCGATGTCGGCGGCCAGCAGCACCACGTCGGCCTCGGCGATGGCTTGGGCGGACAGTGGGTTACGCGCGCCTACCGACCCTTGAGTCTCCACGGTAAGTTGGTAGCCCTGCTGCTGCGCGGCCTGCTGCAAGGCCTCTGCGGCCATGAAGGTGTGCGCGACGCCGGTCGGGCAGGCAGTCACCGCGACGATCCGCGTGCCAGCGCCACTCACCGCGACCGGGCTGCCGGGCACCTCGGCCAACAGCTGGGCCTTGGCCGCCGCCTCGTCGAGGAAACCCTCGCGGTCGGCCAACGCCTGGGACGGTGTGCTCTGGTACACGCGCTTGCCGACAAAACGGGCCAGGTCCACTGGCCCGGTGCTGACCACCAATACCCAGTCGGCTTCGCTGATCTGTGCCGGCGTCAGCTGCCGCTCGGGGTGCTCGGCGTCCTCCACCTCGACGCTGGTGCTCCAGCCACGACGCTGGGCAGCTGCAGCCAGCAGACGCGCGCTCAGCACGCTGGACACCTGGCCGTTGGGGCAGGCGGTGACAATGGCAATGTTCATCGGCAACCCTCTTGTTGTTCTGTCACTTGCACGCCCGCTTCCAGGCGTGCCAGTTGCTCGCGGTCACGAATGCCGAAACCGACCTGGGTCACGGCCTGGGCGGCGATGGCGGTGGCTCGGCGCAAGGTCTGCGCGGGCGCCTCGCCAAGCAGCAGGCCATGGACCATGCCCGCCACCAGCGAATCCCCCGCGCCCACGGTGCTGGCAACCCGTACCTTGGGCGGCTGGGCATGAAGGGCCAGGTCGCGGGCGAACCAACTGACGCCCTGCTCGCCGGCGGACACCACCACATGCTCGATGCCACTGGCCAGCAGGTGCTCGGCCGCCGCGCGTTGCTGCGCCGGGCTTTGCAGCACCAGGCCAAGCACCTCGCCAAGTTCCTCGGTATTGGGTTTGACCAACCACGGCGCGCATTGCAGGCCGGCACGCAGCGCTTCGCCACTGCTGTCCAGGGCAATTTTCAGGCCCTGAGCCTTCAGTTGTTCGAGCAACTGGCGGAACCACTCAGGGCTGATACCGCGGGGCAGGCTGCCGGCAACCACCACCGCATCATGCCCAGGGGCGACCTGCTCCAGCCGCCGCAGCAACGCAACGCGGGCGGCCTCGTCGACCTCTGGCCCCTGGCCGTTGATGTCGGTCACGCGGCCATCGGCTTCGACCAGCTTGATGTTGCTGCGCGTCTCGCCCGCTACACGGACAAAGCAATCGGTAAAACCACGCCAGTCGATCAAGGCTTCGAACGGCTGCAGGTTGCCCTGCCCAAGGAAGCCGCCAACGGTGACGCTGTGGCCCAGATCGGCCAGTACCTGGGCGACGTTCAGCCCTTTGCCGGCGGCATGGCTGTGCTGCGCCTGGCTGCGATTGACGTGCCCTGGGCGCAAGGTATCGAGGCCGATGGTGATATCAAGCGCCGGGTTCAGGGTGAGGGTGAGGATCTTGGCCATCAGTAACGCTCCACCAGCGCGCGAACCGCCGCGGCGCTGTCTTGTTGCAAGGCTTCGCGCGCCAGGGCGCGGGCCGTCTGGTGATCGGCCTGGCGGACCAGGGCCTTGACTTCGGCAATGCTGCGGGCGGCGACGCTCAACTCGTCAACGTCCAGGCCAAGCAGCACGGCGACCGCCTGCGGGTCGGCGGCCAGCTCACCGCACACGCCCACCCACTTGCCTTCGGCATGGGCAGCGCGCACGGTCATGTCGATCAGGCTCAACACCGCCGGGTGCAGGCCGTCGGCCTGGGCCGACAGGCTCGGGTGGCCACGGTCGATGGCCAGGGTGTATTGGGTCAGGTCGTTGGTGCCGATGCTGAAGAAGTCCACTTCACGTGCCAGCTGCGGCGCCAGCAGGGCCGCCGAGGGCACCTCGACCATGATGCCCAGTTGCAGGTCGGCCACCGGAATTTCCTCACGCAGGCGCTCGACCATGGCCCGCGCTTCACGCCATTCGTGCACCTGGCCGACCATCGGGAACATGATCCGCAGCGGGCGCTGGTCGGCCGCGCGCAGCAAGGCGCGCAGCTGGTCTTCCATCACCTGTGGGCGCTGCAAGGTCAAACGCACACCGCGCACGCCGAGGAAGGGGTTGTCTTCGGCAGCGATCGGCCAGTAAGGCAGCGGCTTGTCGCCGCCGACATCCAGGGTGCGCACCACCAGCGGCCGCCCACCCAGGCCATCGAGCACGCGGCGGTACTCGGCTTCCTGGGTGGCCACGTCCGGCGCCTGGGGGTGGGCCATGAAAATCAGCTCGGTGCGCAGCAAGCCGACGCCTTCTGCGCCCTGCTCCACGACCTTGTCGATACCGCTGCTCTCGCCGATGTTGGCAAAGACTTCGACGGCATGGCCATCACGGGTGATAGCCGGTTCATGACGGTTGGCCCAGGCCGCTTGCAGGCGCTGCTCACGCTGGTCGCGCTCGGCCAAGGCGCGTTGCAGCTCAGCGGCGGCTGGCGCGATGTTCACCACACCGCGTTGCCCATCGAGCAACAATGGCGTGCCGCCATCGAGCAGCAGAATCGCTGCACCGGCGCCGACCACCGCCGGTATGCCCAAGGCGCGGGCGACGATGGCACTGTGAGCAGTCGCCCCGCCCTGGGCGGTGACGATGCCGGCGACCCGGCTTGGGTCCAGCCTGGCCACATCGGAGGGGCCGACCTCGGTCATCACCAGTACATAGGGCTGGTCGGGCTCAACCTGCGCTTGCACGCCGCACAACTGGGCCAGCACGCGGCGGCCGATGTCGCGCAGGTCGGCGGCACGCTCGGCGAGCAAGGCGTCGTGCAGCGACTCCTGCTGCCGGGCGGCCGCCTCGATCACCGCCATCCACGCCGCAGGGGCGCTCTCGCCCTGGGCCAGACGCTGCTCGACATCATCGGCCAACGCCGGGTCGGCGAGCATTTCCTGGTGGGTGACGAAGATCTCGCCGATGGCCTTGTCGCTGCGCTGGACCAGCGTTTGCAACTCGCCGTTTACCGTTGCCAGGGCCTCGCGCAGCTTGACCCGTTCCGTGGCGGGGGACTCACCGCGCAGCGGGTAGTCGATGTCGCGCTCGACGCAGACGTGCGCCGGGCCACTGGCAATGCCGGGGGCCGCGCCGACGCCCTGAATTCGGCTACCTGCGGCGGGTGCCTGCAGCACCTCCTGCGGCGGGACGGCAACCGCTGCAGCGCTTTGCGGCAGCGGCTCGACGTCCTCGCCCAGGCCCTGCTCGATGGCCGCCAGCAGCACCGGCAGCGCATCAGCGGCAATGCCGGGTTCGGCAATCAGTTCCAGCTCCTGACCACGACGGGCACCGAGGCTGAGCAACTTGCTCAAGCTCTTGACCGACACGGCGGGTTGCGCGCTGTCGGTCAGGCGCACACGGACTTCGCCCTCGAACCCCTTGGCCAGTTGTGCCAGCACCTTGGCCGGGCGGGCATGCAAACCATGCGAGTTGGCCAGCACGATGCGCGCGCTGGGCCAATCTGCCGGCGCCTCGCCGCCCAGCACCTGCAGCACCGCGCGGCTGCTGGTGGCCTGGTAGAGCATCTGCCCGCGCCCTTCGATCAGCACTTCGCACAGGCGCTCGAGCAAGGCCTGATGGGCAGCGCCGAGGCTTGCCAGGCAGAACAGGCCGTTGAGCGGTTGGTCGCGGTAACGCAACGGTTGCTGCGGGGTAATGAATGCCAGGCCAGGCTGGCGCACCTGGCGCTCGCTGTGCAGCCACCACAGGCCCTCGCCCAGTGGCAGCGGCTCGGCCTGTTGCAGCACGGCGGCAAAGCCACTGTCGACGCAACCGGCGCGCTGCAGCAGGCGCGCACCGCGCCAGGCCAGTTCGTCGAAGTCTTCGGCCGGCAGGTTCAGGCCGACCAGTTGCGCATCCAGCGCCAAGGCTTGCGGCGCACCTTGCAATAACTTGAGCAAGGCCTCGGCAGAGCTGGCCCGGCGCAGCGCTTCGGCGAGGTCGGTCTCGCCCAGGGCGCGGGTCAGCAGTTGCAGCAAGCGCAAGTGTTCGTCAGAGCGGGCAGCGATACCGATGGCCAGGTAGACCACCTGGCCATCGCCCCAGTCCACACCCTCGGGGAACTGCAGCAAGCGCACCCCAGTGGTATGCACCAGGTCGCGAGTCTGCGGGGTGCCGTGGGGGATGGCAATGCCCTGGCCGAGGAAGGTCGAGCCCTGCGCCTCACGGGCCTGCAGGCCTTGCAGGTAACCCTCGGCGACCAGGCCGTCGGCAACCAGTTGGTCCGCCAGCAGGCGCAATGCCTCGGCCTTGTCCGCGGCCTTCTGGCCCATGGCTATCTGCCCTGTGGCGAGCTCGAGCATGACCTTCTCCTTTTACAGTGCCCAAAGTCGGGTACTGAGGTTATTGTTGTGAAATTCACGAAAACGGCCAGTTCAACAGCCTTGCACAGGCGGCAGCCAAGGCAGAATATTTGGCAGCTGAAACGTTTAACCTGACCAGGCGGCCACGTTACTCGATAATCTCCCCAGGAAAAAGCCCCATCCTGTCGGACAATTGCGACAATGGTCGTCTGCGCGCGGCGGCAACTCCGGGTCAAACTACCCGGTCAGGCCTCGCAGCCAGCCCCGGTAATAATAAGGAAAATTCGGTGAAACTCAGCGATATCGCCCGTCTGGCCGGTGTGTCCGTGACCACTGCCAGCTACGTCATCAATGGCAAGGCCGAACAGCAGCGCATCAGCAGCGGCACTGTCGAGCGTGTGCGCGCGGTGGTCGAGGCCCATGGCTTCACACCCAACCCGCAAGCCGCCGGCCTGCGCAGCCGACACACCCGCACATTGGGCTTCATTCTCCCTGACCTTGAGAACCCCAGCTACGCGCGCATCGCCAAGCAGTTGGAACAAGGCGCCCGCGCCCGGGGCTATCAACTGCTGATTGCCAGCAGCGATGACCAGCCCGACAGCGAGCGCCAGCTGCAGCAACTGTTCCGCGCCCGCCGTTGCGACGCCCTGTTCGTCGCCAGCTGCCTACCGGTGGAAGACGACAGCTACCGTGAACTGCAGGACAAGGGCATGCCGGTGATCGCCATTGACCGCCGCCTGGACCCAGCGCACTTCTGCTCGGTCATCAGCGATGACCGCGATGCCAGCCGCCAGTTGGCGGCCAGCCTGCTAAGCGCTGCCCCGCGCAGCATCGCCCTGATCGGCGCGCGCCCAGAGCTTTCGGTCAGCCAGGCCCGTGCCGGCGGCTTCGACGAAGCGCTGCAAGGCTATGCCGGTGAAGTGCGGCGTTACCAGGGCGAGGCATTCAGCCGCGAATGCGGCCAACGCCTGATGCAGCAACTGATCGACGAGCAAGGGGGGTTGCCCGATGCCTTGGTCACCACTTCCTACGTGCTGCTGCAAGGGGTGTTCGACACCCTGCAGGCGCGCCCCGCCGACTCGCGCCAGCTGCAGCTGGGCACCTTCGGTGACAATCAACTGCTCGATTTCCTGCCGCTTCCGGTCAATGCCATGGCCCAGCAGCACGGGCTGATTGCGGCCACCGCACTGGAGCTGGCCCTGGCTGCAATCGAGGAAAAACGCTACGAACCCGGCGTACACGCCATCGGTCGAACCTTCAAGCAACGGATCACAGCGGGCTGAGCATGCGCCTGATCGACACCCACACCCACCTCGACTTCCCCGACTTCGATGCCGACCGGCCGCGCCTGCTGGCCAACGCGGCGGTGCGAGGGGTTGAACGCATGGTGGTGCTGGGGGTGTATCAGGCGAACTTCCAGCGGGTATGGGACCTGGCCTGCGCCGAGACGCAGGTGTTTGCAGCCCTTGGGCTGCATCCGGTCTATCTTGACCAGCATCGCCCCGAGCACCTCACGCAACTGCGCGACTGGCTGGACCGCCTGCGCGGCGACCCGCGCCTGTGCGCTGTGGGTGAGTTCGGGCTGGACTACTACCTCGAAGCACTGGACAAGGGCCGCCAACAGGCGCTGTTCGAGGCCCAGTTGCAACTGGCCTGCGACTTCGCACTGCCCGCCTTGCTGCATGTGCGCCGCAGCCACGCCCAGGTGATCGCCACGCTCAAGCGCTACAAGCCGGCGCGGGCGGGGGTGATCCATGCGTTTGCGGGCAGCTACGAAGAAGCGCGTGAATACATCAAGCTCGGGTTTCGCCTTGGCCTTGGCGGGGCAGCCACCTGGCCCCAGGCGTTGCGGCTGCGCAAGACCCTGGCACGGCTACCGCTGGAGAGCGTCGTGCTGGAGACCGATGCGCCGGACATGGCCCCGGTGATGTACCCGGGTGAGCGCAACAGCCCGGAGCACCTGCCTGAGATCGCGGCGGCGCTGGCGCAGGTGATGGGGGTCGATGTCGAGCAATTGGCCGCTGCCAGCAGCCGTAATGCCTGCGAGCTGTTTGGCTGGTAGCCAGCTACCTGGGTAGGCTCAGACCAGCACCGTCCACAAGGCGAACCCGGCATACCACAGCACCGCGCAGCGCAGCAGCAACTCCCACAGGCTGTCCAACCGGCTCAACCCACGCTGGCTGTCTTCTTCCTCGGGAATATCGTCGGCAATCCGGCCGACCCGGGCCACCAGGTGCCCGGCGCTGATGTGCCAGTTGAGCAGTTCGTGGAGCATGACGCGGGTGACCGCGACGAAATTGCCGACCAGCGCGAAGCTCAAGGCCAGCACCCGCACCGGCAGCCAGTCCATGATGTGCCGCAATTGCTCGGCACGCGCCTTGAGCGCGGGCTGATTGCTGTGCTCGCCGCACAGCGCCAGCAGGCGATAGGCCAATGCAGCACCGGGGCCGAGCACGAAATACCAGAAGATCACGGCAAAGAAGCTCTGGTAAGCCTGCCACAGCAAATAGCCCTGCACGCGCACCAGCAGGCTTTGCGGTTCGTCGGCCACCAGGCCCAGATCGCGCTCGGCAACGTGCAGGGCGGCCTGATCATCACCGCGCCGCCAGGCATCGCGAAACGGCCCCAGCGCCGCCTTCGCATCGCCGCGGCCCAGGCTGTAGACCAGCACCAGCAGGTGTACCGGCAATGCCAGCAGGCCATAGGCCACCGGCTCCAGCACATGCAGCAGCAGTACCAGCACCGCTACCGGCGCCAGCACCAGAATGGCCAGCGTCCACCACGGCTGCACCTTGCCGCTGCGCTCCAGGCGCACCATTTCGCCCAGGAAAAAACCATCGCGCTGTACTTGATGGCGCAGTGCCGAGAACTTCTCGACCCACAGCGCCAGCAGCAGAACCAGAAAACTCATGGGTAATCCTCGTTATCCTTCACGGTTTGGCGATAGCGGCCCCAGTCAAATGCCGGGCCTGGGTCGGTCTTGCGCACCGGCGCAATGTCGCTGTGGCCCTGGATGCGCGCCAGGCCGATGACCGGCCAGGCGTTGCGGATCTGCCGGGTAAGCTGCGCCAGCGTGGCGTACTGGGCATCGGTGTAAGGCAGGTCGTCAGTGCCTTCGAGCTCGATGCCGATGGAAAAGTCATTGCAGCCTTCACGCCCGTCGAAGCTGGAGACGCCAGCATGCCAGGCGCGGTCGAGCAATGACACGAACTGGGTCACGGCACCATCGCGCTCGACGAACAGGTGCGCCGACACCGTCAGCTGGCAGATGCTCTGGAAATAGGGGTGCTCATTGGCGTCCAGGCGGTTCTGGAAGAACTCCTGAACCTTGCCGGTGCCGAAACACGCGGGCGGCAGGCTGATGTTGTGGATCACCAGCAGGGAAATCGACTCGCCCTCGGGGCGCGCGTTGAAGTTCGGCGAAGGGCAGTGGGTGATTCCGTGGAACCAGCCGGTGGCACGGTCCAATTGCATGGTGGCAGATCCTGAAAAACGCCGGGTACAGAACAGCAGTATGCCCTGCGGGCGAGGCCGTTTGCATGTGAATCATTGTAAGGGGGTCAATGCACCTGCTGTTGCCGCAGCCCTTCAAGCACCGACGCCAGCGCCCGTTCGAACAGCAAGCCGTCATCGAGCACACGCGCATCCCCCCGCTGCAACGCCTGGGCCAGGCTGCCAGTGCTCCATTCTCGCACCTTCATGCCCGTGCGATTGGCAAAGATCAGCCGATCATTGCTGTCGATACGTGCCACCAGCTTGCAGCGCAGTGTGTCGTCTTCATCGAACACCTCGACCCAGGTGCCGATACGCAGGCGCTGAACCTGGCGCAGTTGCGCGGCGAACCCATCGGCAATGTGCAAGGGCGCACAGGCCGGCTCTTCGGCGAGGGCCAGGACGATGTCCTCGGCTACCCGTACCTCTTGCAACGCCGGGTGGTCATCGGCCAATGGCGGTACGCAAGCCGAGCAGGCACGCAGGTGCAATTGCTCCAGTTGCTGGAAGAAGTCGCGGGTGGCGGACGAGTCCAGCGCCACGCCAGCCAGGCCTTCACGCAAGGCCTTGAGCAGGCCTGGCACCTGTTGCAGCAGTTGCTCGCAGGCCTGGTGCGGGGCAATGCTGACGAGCAGGGTGTCCATGGTGGCCAGGGCATCACGCCACACCTGCGAGCCTTCGCCCTGCTTGAGCCACGCCAGCAGCAGCACCTGGCTCCAGGCCTGCACCAGCATCTGTACCACCACCTGCGGCAACACCCGCCCGCGCAGACGCTGGTTGAGCACCTGCTGCACCCGCAGGCGGGCCTGCAAGGTGCGCGCCCGGCCCTCTTCGGCGTCTCGGGTGCGCTGCTCGAGCAGCTCGTTACGGCGGCGCTCGTCGTGGCTGAAGGCGAGGAATTCGTCGAGCAGTTCGGCGAACAGGCACGCGTCCTCGGTGTAATCGTTGAGCAGGCGCTGAATGATTCGCTCCACCCGCAGATGCAAACTGTCGCGCAGGCCCTCACCGCCTTGCTCCCAGCCGATCGCAGCAGCAGCGATCTCGTTGAGCAGGCGGCGGGCCGGGTGGCTGGCACGGCTGAACAATCCCTTGTCGAGCAGCGCGACCTTGAGCAGCGGGATATGCAAACGCGCAATCAGCGCCCGCAGGCTGGGCGGCAGGTTGTGGTCATTGTGGATATAGCCGAACAGCAGGCCGACCAGGTTGATCATGTCTTCATCGGCGGTGGCGATGCGCCGGCGGGTGCCACTGCGCACACTGACGCGCAACAGCAGTTGCTCAAGCTGCTGGCCGAGTTCGAAGTCATCTGCCGCTTGGGTGGCGGGTACATAGTGTTGCAAATGCGAGAGCAGGCGCAGCAGGTCGCCGGTGCTGATCGGCTGGGCAGCGGCCACAGCCTGCAAACGCGGTGCGATCTGCCCACGCGACGGGGCCAGCAGTGCCTGCAGCGAAGCAAAAAACGCTTGCCCCGCACTGTCCGCGCCCACCTGCCCCTGTGCCTCCAGGTTTGCCGGCCGGCGCCCGGCACTCATGCGCCGGTCCTCGGCACGCCGACGCGGTGCAGGTTGCAACTCGGGCAGCACGCCGGCGGCGGCCAGCAACTGGTTGGCCTCCGCGTAAAGCACATCCACATCACGCAGCACGTAGCGCTCGAAGAGCTTGAGCAACACCAGCTTCACCCGCAGACCGACCCCCAGGTTGCGGCCCGCTTCGAGAAAATAACCGCACAGGGCAGCAGGCCCGACCGGGTTCTGCTGCTCCGCTACAGGGCGATCGAGCAAGGCCTGCAAGCGCAGGCCCAGTTGCTGGAGGGCAATGCCGTCACGCGAGAGCACCCGCGCGACCATCCCTTCAAGCGCCGATGCGCGCTCCAGTTGCGCCTTGCTGGCTGCGCTTTGCGTTTCACCCAGGCACCCCAAGGGGTCAACCTTGCCGATGCTGGCGAAGGTGTCGTAGAAGGTATCGAGAAAGCCCCGCTCGATGCTTTTGCGCTTCAGGCGCACGTCGCGCATCGCTTCAAAATACAGGTTCTGGTCGCAGCGCTCGAAGGCCTTGTCGGCCATCTCGAACAGGGTGTCGTCGGCGTTGTCGAACAAGGCTTGCAGGCCTTGGCGCAATTGCAGTGCAGCCTTGTCGCGCACTTGCAGGAGCAATACCGGAAGGCAAGGCAGAGGCGTGCGCGCCCCTCTGTCGATGGCTGCCGCCAGCGGCACCACCTTGCCTTCTTTATGCATCCCGAACTCCTTGCAGGCTCGCTTGCCCGAGCGGGCAATAATTCGTCAAAGCTATGACGCCAAATACTGGGCACCATTATCGGCAAAAAATCTGATAGCTGCCAGCGCCGTTTCGCGTACGGGGAAATGACCCTGCTTTGCCGCAGATGCTCACACCGACCGACCAAAGGTCACCCGCCAGGGCGCTGTACACACCGGCCCCCTGCCCTATAATCGCCGGCATCTAGCTTGTGGAGCCGACCATGCCGAACCTACGCCTCGCCGACCTGACCGCCGAAATCGAAGCCAACGTGCGCCGCGCGCTGCTGGAGGACATCGGCAGTGGCGATATCACCGCGCAGCTGATCCCTGCCGAGCGCCTGGCCAAGGCGACCATCATTACCCGCGAGGACTGCGTGATCGCCGGCACCGCCTGGGTCGACGCCGTGTTCCGCCAGCTCGACCCGCGGGTAGCCGTGCACTGGCAAGTCGCCGACGGCGACCGCGCGCTGGCCAACCAGCCGCTGTTCCACCTGGAAGGCCCGGCACGCTCGCTGCTCAGCGGTGAGCGCAGTGCGCTCAACTTTTTGCAGATGCTGTCTGGCGTCGCCACGCGCGCGCGCTTTCTGGCCGACCTGGTCGACGGCACCCAGGTGCGCCTGCTCGACACCCGCAAGACCCTGCCCGGCCTGCGCCTGGCGCAAAAGTACGCAGTCACCTGTGGCGGTTGCGACAACCACCGCATCGGCCTTTACGATGCCTTCCTGATCAAGGAAAACCACATCGCCGCCAGCGGTGGCGTGCCTGAAGCGGTGGCAGCAGCGCACCGCATCGCCCCTGGCAAGCCCGTGGAAATCGAGGTCGAAAGCCTGGACGAACTGCGCCAGGCCCTGAGTGCGGGGGCGGATATCATCATGCTCGACGAGCTGACCCTGGATGAAATGCGCGAAGCGGTGCGCATCACCGCAGGCAAGGCCAAACTTGAGGCCAGCGGCGGCGTCAACGAGAGCACCTTGCGGTTGATTGCCGAAACCGGCGTCGATTACATCTCCATTGGTGCCATGACCAAGGATGTAAAGGCGGTGGACTTGTCGATGCGCTTGAGCCTCTGAAGGCGCAGAAAATTGCAGGCATGAAAAAACCGGCCAGATGGCCGGTTTTTTTCGAGCGTTGGATCAGAACGAGGCGTTGGCCAAGCCGTCCAGGTAACGCTCGACGTCCAGTGCCGCCATGCAGCCTGCACCGGCCGAGGTGATGGCCTGACGGTAGACGTGGTCGGCCACGTCGCCCGCTGCGAACACACCTTCGACGTTGGTGGCAGTGGCGTTGCCTTCACGGCCGCCATTGACCACCAGGTAGCCGTCCTTGAGGGTCAGCTGGCCTTCGAACAGCGACGTGTTCGGCGTGTGGCCGATGGCGATGAACACGCCGTCGACCTTGATTTCGTCGCTGCTGCCATCGTTGTTCTTCAGGCGCGCACCGGTCACGCCCATGTTGTCACCCAGTACTTCGTCCAGGGTGGCGTTGAGCTTGAGCTCGATCTTGCCTTCGGCCACGCGGGCGTTGAGCTTGTCGACCAGAATCTTCTCGGCACGGAAGGTTTCGCGACGGTGAACCAAGGTCACCTTGCTGGCGATGTTGGCCAGGTACAGCGCCTCTTCAACCGCGGTGTTGCCGCCACCGACAACGGCTACTGGCTTGTTGCGGTAGAAGAAGCCGTCACAGGTAGCGCAGGCCGAAACACCCTTGCCCATGAAGGTTTCTTCCGACGGCAGGCCCAGGTAGCGGGCGCTGGCGCCAGTGGCAACGATCAGCGCGTCGCAGGTATAGGTGCCACTGTCACCTTGCAGGGTGAATGGTTTGTTGGCCAGGTCGACAGCGTTGATGTGGTCGAAGACGATCTCGGTCTCGAAGCGCTCGGCGTGCTCTTGCATGCGCTGCATCAGGGCTGGGCCAGTCAGGCCATGGGGGTCGCCCGGCCAGTTGTCGACTTCGGTGGTGGTCGTCAGCTGGCCACCGGCCTGCATGCCGGTGATCAGCAGCGGCTTGAGGTTGGCACGGGCGGCATAGACTGCGGCGCTGTAACCGGCAGGGCCGGAACCGAGGATGATGACGCGCGAATGACGTACTTCAGACATGTCGAACTCCTGTCGAGCCGGCCGCACGGGGCCAGCATCGGTGTGCCGGCGGTGCCAGCTGGAATTTAAAAAGGACCCACGCAACCTTGGGGAAGGCTACAACGCGTCGGTCCAGAACCTAAAAGTTGAGCGCACTGTAGCGAGGTCGCAAAGATTAAGGAAATATCCTTCGACAATCCACCTCATAGGCATCGTCTATTCAGCAATTTCATTCACGAAAAACGCCCTGATGCTTTTGTTACAGCCGGTTTCGCCGACATCGCCCGCCTTTCGTCGGCGCAACAAACTCGGTAAGGTCAGCGCGTTTTCCTTATGTTCGGAGTGTCTCGATGCAAGCCCCTGTCCTCTCTGGCCCCCAGTATCTGCGCGAAGGCCTGAAACTGGTGCTGAGCCCGAACCTGCGGTTGTTCGTGCTGCTGCCCCTGGCGGTCAACCTGCTGCTGTTCGGCGGCCTGATCTACTTTGCCGGCCACCAGTTCAGTGTGTGGGTCGACGCGCTGATGCCGACCCTGCCAAGCTGGTTGAACTTCCTCACGTACATTCTCTGGCCACTGTTCGTCGCCCTGGTGGTGCTGATGGTGTTCTTCACCTTCACCCTGGTCGCCAACGTCATTGCCGCGCCGTTCAATGGTTTTCTGGCCGAAAAGGTCGAAGTGGTGGTGCGCGGCGAAGACAATTTCCCCGCGTTCAGCTGGGCTGAGCTGGTGGCCATGGTGCCGCGCACCTTTGGCCGCGAGATGCGCAAGCTGGGCTACTTCCTGCCCCGGGCGATCGGCCTGTTCATCCTGTCGTTGATCCCGGTGGTCAACGTGATCGCGGCGCCGCTGTGGCTGATTTTTGGGGTATGGATGATGGCTATCCAATACATCGACTACCCGGCGGACAACAACAAGATGAGCTGGCAGGACATGCTCGCCTGGCTGCGCCAGAAGCGCTGGCAGTCGCTGGGCTTTGGCGGCATCACCTACCTGGCGCTGATGGTGCCGGTGGTGAACGTGCTGATGATGCCGGCAGCGGTGGCCGGTGCCACCCTGTTCTGGGTACGCGAGCGTAACTGAGCCTGGCACGCGCTGTTGTAGGAGCGGCCTTGCGTCGCGAAAGGGTCGCGTAGCGGCCCCATCGATATTAGCGGCGACGCTGAAATCCGGGGGCCGCTACGCGACCCTTTCGCGACGCAAGGCCGCTCCTACAACAACAATCACTGAGCCAGGCGGCTGGAAAACTGCCCCACCACGTCCACCACCCGCTTCGCTCCGTCCTGAATCTCGACGATCACGTTGCCGGTCTCATCGGCAAGCGCCAGCCCCTGCTCGGCCTGGCGCTTGCTGGTGTCGATGATCGCCACCGCAGCCTGGGCCAATTGCTCGTTCTGCTGCACGACCCGGGCAATCTCTTCGGTGGCAGTGCTGGTACGCGAGGCCAGCTGGCGTACTTCGTCGGCGACCACGGCAAACCCCCGCCCCTGCTCCCCCGCACGGGCTGCCTCGATGGCGGCGTTGAGCGCCAGCAGGTTGGTCTGCCCGGCAATGTCGCTGATGGTCTTGATGATCGAGCCGATCACCCGCGACTGAGTGTCCAGCGCCTGGATACCCTCGGCCGCTTCCTGCATCGACGCCTCCAGCCCACGCATGACGCTTACGGTTTGCGTGACCACCTCGGTGGCCTTGCGCGCGCTGGTGTCCGTGCCCAACGAGGTGTTGAAGGCGATGTCCGCCGCCTCGGCAACTGCCTGCTCCTGGTTGACCTGGTCGGTGATCACGGTGGCAAATTTGACCACCTTGTACAGCACGTCATGGGCATCAAAGATCGGGTTGTAGGACGCCTCCAGCCACACTACCCGGCCATGGGCGTCGACGCGCTTGAAGCGCTCAGCGATGTATTCGCCCCGGCGCAGCTTGTCCCAGAACGCCTGATACCCTGCCGAATTGGCTTCTGCAGGCTCACAGAAGATGCGGTGATGCTTGCCGCAGATCTGCTCGAGACGGTAGCCGACCGCGGTCAGAAAACGTTCGTTGGCAGTCAGAATGGTGCCATCGAGGCCAAATTCGATCACGGCGGTCGAGCGCATCAATGCCTTGATCAGGCTTTCGTGCTCGCGTGAGGTTTCGATGGTGCGGGTAAGGTCGCTCGAGTGCAGGGTGAAATACTTGAGGCGCCCTTCGCTGTTCTTGACCGGCTGCAGGATGGAGCGCAGCCAGGCTTCCTGGCCATTGCCACGCAGCAGGCGGAACGCCCCGTTGAGGTGCTCGCCACGGCTAATGGCACTTTTCATGCGCTGATAGAAATCCAGCGTCTTCACATGGGCCGGGACAATGTCTTCGAGTTTGCGTCCAAGCAGTTGGTCGGCACGGTAGAGCATCTCGCTCTCGAAGTTGCCGTTGACCATCTCGATCCGTCCTTGGGGGTCGAGCTGGAGCACCAGCATCTCGCTGTCGAGGCTGCTCTTGACCTGTTCGACCGACAGCAGGTCTTCACGCAGTTGCTGGATTTCTTGCTTGAGCTTGTTGTTGAACATTCCCGCTCTCCTGGAGCGCAGCACGTAATCGAATGCATCTTCATCGGCTGGTGGTGGCAGGTTCTTGAGCACCCTGCAGGCAAATATTCACACCGTTGAAACAACCGGCGATCAGGCGTCACCTGCACGTCACAAGGCCGTCACATGCGCGCAATGCTGCAGGCGGACACTTTTTGTCATGAATACACCCGCCCTGCGTATCACCCTCGTCAGCGAAACCTTCCCACCGGAGATCAACGGTGTCGCCAATACCCTTGGCCGCCTCAGCGAAGGGTTGCGCCAACGCGGGCATGACATCGAGATCGTGCGCCCACGCCAAGCCGGCGAAGCGCCGGTGCACAACGACCCGCAACTGATGCTGTGCCGCGGCTGGGGCTTGCCCGGCTACCCCGGCCTGCAATGGGGCGAAGTGTCCATGCACAAGCTGCTGCGGCGCTGGCGCAGGCAACGCCCGGATGTGCTGTACATCGCTACCGAAGGGCCATTGGGGCTGAGTGCGCTGCGCGCGGCACGGCGCCTGGGGGTGCCGGTAGTCAGCGGTTTCCATACCAACTTCCCGCAGTACTCCGGCCAATATGGCTTGGGTTTGCTGGCACGCCTGCTCACCCACTACCTGCGCTGGTTCCATCGCCGTACGGCCATCACCCTGGTGCCCAGCATCAGCCAGCGCCTGGAGCTTGAACGCCGTGGCTTCGAGCGCCTGGAACTGCTGGCTCGCGGCGTCGATGCCTGCCTGTTCAACCCGGCCCGGCGCAGCCAGGTGCTGCGTGAAAGCTGGGGGCTTGGCCCGGACGATATCGCCGTGCTGCATGTCGGGCGCTTGGCGGCAGAAAAGAACCTGGGGCTGCTGCGCCCGTGCCTGGACGCGCTGAAGCAGACTTATCCACAGAAGCGCCTGCGCCTGATCGTGGTCGGCGACGGCCCACAGCGCGCCGCCCTTGAACAACAGGTGGCTGATGCCGTGTTCTGTGGCGCCCAGCGCGGTGAGGCACTGGCCGAGCACTATGCCAGCGGTGACCTGTTCCTGTTCCCAAGCCTGACCGAAACCTTTGGCAACGTGGTACTCGAAGGCATGGCTTCGGGGCTGGCGGTGGTGGCCTACGATGAGGCGGCGGCCGCGCAACATCTTCGTCATGGGCACAGCGGCGCGCTGGCCATGCCCGGGGACCAGGCGGCCTTTATCGATGCCGCCTGCTGGTTGCTGGAAGAGGAAGAAACCCTGCGCCGAGTACGCCTGAACGCCCGTCAACACGCCAGCCGCCAAGGCTGGCCGGCGATTGTCGAGCAGTTCGAGGCCTATCTGTATGGTGCCTGCAAACAACGCGCAGGCGCGACGCAACAGGCACCGGGCACTGCGCTGGCGATCAAGCCAGGTTCGACAGCCCCGCGCGGCTGAGGAAAAACCTTAGCCCAGTGCCTTCTCGATGGCCTGAACCACGGCAGGGTCATCCGGCGCAGTGCGCGGCGAGAAGCGCGCCAGCACACGCCCGTCCTTGCCTACCAGAAACTTTTCGAAGTTCCAGCTGATGTCACCGGGGAATTCAGCCCCCTCCCCTGCCAGCAGGCGATACAGCGAGTGGCGTTGTGGCCCATTGACCTCCAGCTTGGCGCCCAAGGGGAAGCTGACACCGTAGTTGAGGCTGCAGAATTCCTGGATATCCTTCTCGCTGCCAGGCTCCTGGCCGGCAAACTGGTTGCAGGGCAGCCCCAGCACGCTGAAACCCTTGCCCTTGAACTGCTGTTGCAGCTTTTCCAGCGAAGCGTATTGCGGCGTCAGGCCACACTTGGAGGCAACGTTGACCACCAGCACCACTTGGCCCTTGAACGGTGCGAGGGGCAGTTCCCCGCCGTTCAGTGCCTCCAACTTCAGGTCGTGAAATGCACTCATGATGTAATCCCCTCTCAGGTTCCCGATGGCCGCGTGGGCGAAACCCGCCCAATAAAAAAGCGCTCGTCCAAGCCGTCCACCTCCCATTGGGAAGGCAAATGGCTTGCCCGAGCGCCTGGCGACTCTCTGAGCTTAGCGCAGAAAATCAGTGGTGATGGCCACCTTCACCGTGGATGTGACGGTGAGCGATTTCTTCTTCGCTGGCATCACGCACGTCGACAACCTTGACCTGGAAGGTCAGGCGCTGGCCGGCCAGCGGGTGGTTGCCGTCAACGGTAACGTCGTCGCCGTCGAGGTCGCGAATGGTGACGATCTGCATCTGGCCATCCGGCGCCGAGGCGTGGAACTGCATGCCGACTTCCAGCTCGTCGACGCCTTCGAACAGGCTGCGGTTCAGGGTGCTGACCAGCTCGGCCAGGTATTCACCGTACGCGTCTTCCGGCTCGATGGAAACATTCAGCTCGTCACCGGCCTGTTTGCCTTCCAGGGCTTTTTCCAGGCCCGGGATGATGTTGCCGGCACCGTGCAGGTAAACCAGCGGCGCGCCACCGGCGGAGCTGTCGATGGTCTCCCCGGCGTCGTTGGTCAGGGTATAGTCGATGGAGACAGCCTTGTTGGCGGCGATCAGCATGGGGCAAGACCTTTTGCAAAAGTATGTAGAGCGGACAAGTGTAACCAAGCCATCGCCCGATTGCGAACGCGCCTCGGCCGAGGAACAGCCCATCAGTCGGATCACTGGCTTCCATCAGGACGAAGAAGGCCACTGGGTGGTCGAGTTGTCGTGCGGCCACACCCAGCACCTTCGCCACCAACCCCCTTGGCAGGCGCGCCCGTGGGTGCTCGATGCCGCTCAGCGCCAGCAGCGCATCGGCCAGGCTTTCGCCTGTGGCTGGTGTGCACAGGCGGCCGATAGCGCTACCCTTGGCCGTTGATTCCTTGCACCGCTTTATTTCGAGAAGCACGCATGCAAACATTTTTCATTGCGCCGACCGACTTTGGTGTCGGCCTGACTTCAATCAGCCTGGGCCTGGTTCGCACCCTTGAACGCGCAGGCCTGAAGGTCGGTTTTTTCAAGCCGATCGCCCAGCCTCACCCCGGCGATACCGGCCCCGAGCGCTCCACCGAACTGATCGCACGGACCCACGGCATCAAGCCGCCCAAGCCTTTGAGCCTGGCGCACGTCGAGCGCATGCTCGGCGATGGCCAACTTGACGAACTGCTCGAAGAAATCATCCGCCTGTACCAGCAAGCCTGCGTGGGCAATGACGTGGTAGTGGTCGAGGGCATGGTGCCGACCCGCCACGCCAGCTACGCGGCGCGGGTCAACCTGCACTTGGCCAAGAGCCTGGACGCCGAGGTGATTCTGGTGTCGGCGCCGGAAAACGAGGTCCTCAGCGAGCTGTCCGGCCGGGTCGAGCTGCAGGCCCAGCTGTTCGGCGGCCCACGCGACCCGAAAGTGCTCGGGGTGGTTCTCAACAAGGTGCGCACCGAAGAAAGCATGGCGGACTTCGCCACGCGCCTGCGCGAGCACTCGCCATTGCTGCGCGGCAACGACTTCCGCCTGCTGGGCTGCATCCCTTACCAGCCCGAGCTGAACGCCCCGCGCACCCGCGATGTGGCCGACCTGCTTGGCGCCCAGGTGCTCAACGCCGGGGACTACGAGCAGCGGCGCATGAGCAAGATCATCATCTGCGCACGCACCGTGGCCAACACCGTGCCATTGCTCACCCCTGGCACCCTGGTGGTGACCCCGGGTGACCGTGACGACATCATTCTGGCCGTGAGCCTGGCGGCGATCAATGGCGTGCCCCTGGCCGGCCTGCTGCTGACCAGCGACAGCAAGCCCGATGCGCGCATCCTTGGCTTGTGCCGCGGCGCCCTGCAAGCCGGCCTGCCGATTCTTTCGGTGAGTACCGGTTCGTACGACACGGCCAACCAGCTCAATTCACTGAACCGCGAGATCCCCGTGGATGACCGCGAGCGTGCCGAGTTCATCACCGATTTCGTCGCCAGCCACCTCGACGCTGCCTGGCTGCATCAGCGCTGTGGCACCCCACGTGAGCTGCGTCTGTCGCCTGCGGTGTTCCGCTATCAGTTGATTCAACGCGCACAACAGGCCAACAAGCGCATCGTCCTGCCCGAGGGCGCCGAGCCGCTGTTGGTGCAGGCGGCGGCGATCTGCCAGGCCCGTGGCATCGCGCGTTGCGTACTGCTGGCCAAGCCCGAGGCCGTCGAAGCCGTTGCCCGCGCCCAGGGCATTACCCTGCCGCCAGACCTGGAAATACTCGACCCGGAGCTGATTCGCGGGCGCTATGTCGAACCGATGGTCGAGCTGCGCAAAAGCAAGAACCTTAATGCGCCCATGGCCGAGCAGCAGCTGGAAGACCCGGTGGTGATCGCCACCATGATGCTGGCCCTGGATGAGGTCGACGGCCTGGTCTCGGGCCTGGTGCACTCCACCGCCAACACCATCCGCCCGGCCCTGCAGCTGATCAAGACGGCGCCAGGTGCCAGCCTGGTGTCTTCGGTGTTCTTCATGCTGTTCCCCGAGCAGGTGCTGGTGTACGGCGACTGCGTGATGAACCCGCACCCCAGTGCCGCAGAACTTGCAGAAATTGCCCGGCAGAGCGCCGAATCGGCACAGGCCTTCGGCATCGCGCCGCGGGTGGCGATGATCAGTTATTCAAGTGATTCGGCGAGCGATGAAGAAGTCGAGAAGGTCCGCGAAGCGACACGCCTGGCACAAAGCGCGGAGCATGATCTGCTGATCGATGGGCCGTTGCAGTATGACGCTGCGGCCAACCCGGCCATCGCCCGGGAACTGGCACCAAACAGCCCGGTTGCCGGGCGAGCCACGGTGTTCGTCTTCCCCGACCTCAATACCGGCAACACCACGCACAAAGCGGTGCAGCGCAGTGCCGATGGGGTCAGCCTGGGGCCGATGCTGCAGGGGTTGCGCAAGCCGGTGAACGATTTGCCGCGCGGGGCTCAGGTGGACGATATCGTGCATACCATCGCCCTGACGGCGATTCAGGCCAGCGTCGTGCGCTGAAGCCTTAGGGCTGCTTGGCAGCCCCAAGGCGACCCTTATGACTTACGGATACTGCTGAACCTGCCCTTGCTGGTCATACTGCTGACCTGGGATCGGCTTCAGGTTGACCTCCACGCGACGGTTCTGTGCCCGGCCGTTGGCGTCGGCGTTGCTGGCGATCGGCTGGTCCGGGCCCATGCCACGTACCGAAATGCGCGAAGCATCCACACCCTGCGAAGTCAGGTAGGTGCTGACCGCCTGCGCGCGGCGCTGGGACAGGTCCATGTTGTGCTGACGGCTGCCGGTGCTGTCGGTGAAGCCGACCACCTCGATGGTGTTCTGGTTGAACTGCTTGAACGAGCCGGCCAGGTTGTTCAGCGGCGAGTAGAAGCTTGGCGCGATGTTGGCCGAGTCGGTGGCGAAGGTGATGTTGCCTGGCATGATCAGCTTGATCTGGTCGCCCTGGCGCTGCACCTCGACGCCGGTATTGGCCATTTGTGCGCGCAGTGCGGCTTCCTGCTTGTCGGCGTAGTAGCCGTAACCGGCTGCTGCGGCACCCACTGCGGCGGCGCCGATCAGCGCACCTTTACCCCGGTTGTTGTGGTCGATGGCGGCACCGGCGACAGCGCCGGCCAACGCGCCCAAGCCGCCGTACTTGGCGGTCTTGCTCATCCCCGTGGAGCCCTGCGCCTGACCCTGGTTGTCGTACGGGTTCTGGCTTGCGCAGCCAGTCATCAGGGCTGCAGCGGTTGCGACGATAATCAGACGACGCATGGTGAACATGGACAAGCTCCTACTTAAATTCATAAATGCGGCAGACCGCGAATGGATCTATGCCAGCCTTGGATTGCCAAGCGGCAGAAAAATTCCATGAACACGTTTTCACGCGGGTTCATGCCCGAACGAACGGGTTCTCGCGCATCTCGTCACCCAGGCGGGTATCTGGCCCGTGGCCTGTGACCACGATGGCCGTTTCATCCAGCCGGTACAACCGCTCCTTGATCGAACGAACGATAGCCCGCTGATCACCGCCCCACAAATCGGTGCGGCCAATACCGCGACGGAACAGAGTATCGCCGGCAATCAACAGCTTGGCATCGGCGAACCAGAAGCTCATCGAGCCGGGCGTATGCCCCGGGGTATGCAAGGCTACGCCACAACCACAGGCCAGTTCCTCGTCATCGCTCAGCCAGCGGTCTGGGGCAGGCACCGGGGTGTAAGGCACGCCGAACACCTGGCACTGCATCTCCAGGTTGTCCCACAGCGACTGGTCGTCTTTGTGCAGGTGCAATGTCGCGCCAGTCAGTTCCTTCAACTTGCCCGAGGCGAGGAAGTGATCGAAATGCGCGTGGGTGTGGATGATGCTTACCAAGGTCAGGCCATGGGCTTGCAGGCGGGCGAGGATCTTCTCCGGGTCACCGCCTGGGTCGACGACGATGGCCTTTTTGCTCAGCGGGTCGCCGATCAGGGTGCAATTGCACTGCAGGGGGCCTACGGGGAAGGTTTCGCGGATGAGGGCTGAGGATAGATTTTCCATAGGGACCATTATTCAAAGAGGGTTTGTACGCGAGCCAGTGCATCAAGGATGACCACCTCGGGCACAGCCTCGACACGCTGGGCCTTTCTGGCCTCCAGATCCACTGTGCGTATCTGGTTACAGAGCATGACCCCTTGCGTCTGCGTACCCGCGCCGCTAAGCGTCACTGCGAACCCTGCATGCCTTGCGAAATCCCCACCCTGGGAGATCGGCACGATCACTGCGAGCCCCGCAGCATTGAAGGCCGAGGGTGTAAGCACCAATGCGGGTCGCCCTGCGCCTTGCTGCTCTCGTCCGACAGTGGGATCAAGGTTGATACGAACAATATCGCCTCGGGCGAATTTAACCCGCTTCACACTTCACGCCCCACTGGGCGCATCGCGCTCCAGGCGGCCATGTCCTCTGGCTCCGGTGCCGTCAGATCACACTGAGCCATCAATTCTTCAAGGGTGTATTTAGGTTTGGACCTGACAGGCTTGAGCACCAGCGTTTCACCCGCCGTATCCAAGCTAAGGGTTGAGCCGACACCAAGGTGCAGCTGCTTGAGCACCGCTGCAGGGAGGCGAATGGCCGCGCTATTGCCCCACTGCTGAATCTTGATCTGCATAAGTATCTCCCAAGGTAGATACATACTAGAAATCCTCCATGCGATTGCAAGTGAAATGTAGAAACGTCGTATCTACATTGTCACTCGCCTGGCTGGAAAAAAAGCCCAGCTACCACAAGAATGAAATCCCTTACATCGTCTTGGGAATCGACGCTGGGGCCGCAATAAAAGGCAACACCTGATCACGCGAAATGGCCACGTGAACGATCAAGGCAAAAACAACCTGAACAACCCGCCCCCAAGCGCCCCGCCATTGGAAATCTCGATGCGCCCCTTCACCCCATCGCTCTCATGCAGCGCCGCGATCCGCGCAGCGAAGTACAGGCCCAGGCCAGTACTGCCACTGTGTGAATCGATCCCCTGAATGAACTCTTCCTGGCGTTCGAGCATGCGCTGTGGATAACCCGGGCCGTCATCGTTGACGCAGATCACCAGTTGGTTGGCCTCTTCCTCGATGCTGATCAACAAGGCATGCCCGGCAAAACGGGTGGCGTTGGTGATGACGTTGGCGATCACCGACGCCACCAGTTCGCGGTCGAAGAAGCCCAACGGGTTGTCGGTGTCGATACGCCAGGTGGCGAGGATGTCGTTGTGCTTGAGTACTTCCTGATGGGCAGCCAACTGGGCTTCGATGAAGTCGTCCAGCTCGTGGTAGTCCGGGCAGACCGGCAGCTGGTTGACACCCAGTTTGTACAGCCCCAACAGCTGCACCAGCATACCGTTGAGGTGGCGGAACTCGTGCTCCATCACCCCTTGCTCGGTGCCAGTGCGCAACTCTTCGGGCAAGCGCGCCAGCCACTGGTCATGGGACTGGATCAGCGCTGACAGGGAGTTTTTGAGGTCGTGCACGGTGGAGGCGATCACCGTGGAAAAATCCAGCCCCTGATTGTCTTGATTCATGCGCCGAACACTCGGATGTGCAGTTTGCCATAGCGGTCATAGCGGTTGTCGCTGGCCGGGATGCCGGCAACGCTGGTCAAGGCGTTGCGGCATTCCTGCATGATCGCAGGCTGTGGGTCATCCCCCCCGATGCGCAGCAGCGCCTGGGCGGTGTTGAGGGCGATGCTGATGTTCTTCGGTTGCAAGGCCAAGGCCTTGCGGAACAACTGCAGCGCTTCGTCGAGCTGACCTCCCTGGTAACTACGCACTCCCTGGCGGTTGAGGGTTACGGCTTCGGTGATCGCATTGAGTACGGCCGGATCATCCGTCAGCTTGGCTACCTTCTGCATGACCTTGGGGTCATCGCCATAGCTTTCCACACAGCTTTTGAGCACCCCAATCGCGGCCGCTTCCTGCCCTGACGCCTGCAGTTGGGCAGCCACTGTCAGCGCAGCATCGACCGAGAAGAACTGTTCCATCTTGTCCAGACGCTGCATGGCCTGCTCGGTGAGCTTGGCGGCCGTCTCGGCGTCACCGGCCTGCTGCAGGCTCGCGGCTTTCATCATCCGGGCGCGCACCTGCAAGCCTTGATCCTCGGGGTTTTCCTTGGCCACTTCACTGAGCACGGTGTTGATCTCGACGCGGGTCCGGGCGTCCAGGCCAAAGCCTGCGTTCTTGCTCATCAAGGCCTGCACCAGGCCAAGGTTGTTCTCGGCATCCTTGTAGCGCGAACTCTGCCCCTGGTTCACTGCATGGCGGAACGCTTTCGAGGAGGTTTCAAAGTCCTCGTTGCCCAGCGCCAGCTTGCCCAGCGTGGCCTGCCGGCGTACCGACAGCGGCGACAGGCGCACTGCTTCTTCCAGCATGTTCTGCGCGCGCTTGTTCTCGCCCTGCGCCACCAGCACTTCGGCCATGCCGTCGTACAGGCCCGGCATGATCGGGAAGGCCTTCAGTGCCTGCTCGTACACGCCCTGAGCCTGGGCATTCTGGCCACGCTTGTGCATCAGGCTGCCCAGCGCCGAGTACACCCACGGCTGCGGGCGGCTGGCGAGAATAGCCTTGAGGAACTTTTCCAGCTCGTCGAAGCGATTGAGGTTGCGCAGGGCATCGGCCCGGTAGCGCAGGCACAGAGGGGCGAAGCGCGGGTCCTTCTTGCACAGCTCGGCGCAGGCCGCCAGGACTTCGGCCGGGCGACCGCGGTCCAGGGCCTGGAGGATCGGCTTGAGCAAGGTCTTGCGCTGGAACAGCTTCTCGACGCGCTGGGCCAGGCCTACCCGGTTGAACGGCTTGGTCAGGTAGGCATCGGGCTCATGCTCGATGGCACTGAGGACGATGGCCTGGCTGCTCTCGGCCGTCACCATGATGAACACGCACTCATGGCTGATGTGCTTGTCGAGGATCAGGTCTTCGAGCACCTGCTGGCCGTTCTTCTTGCCGTCGCCCAGGTGGAAGTCCTGCAGGATGAAGTCATAACGTTTCTGCGCGCACATGCGCAGGGCCTGCTCGCCGCTGTCGGCAGTGTCCACGTCGCGCACACCCAGCTCGCGCAACATGGAACGTGTCGACGTACGAAAGTCGGTGAAGTCGTCGACGATCAGAAAGCTCTTTTGCCCGTACTGCAGCATCAACACGACCTGTATTGGGATGATTGAAAAATCGCGCAAGGCGATGCATACCACCGAATGCTGTATCGGCAGCCGGTCGGGAAAGATGAGGGTTGAGCATGCAGCGCGCTAAACAATTGCGCGCAGTGGCCTCAAGCCATTACTTTAGCGAGCAAACCCCGCGAGGGCTACCTCAGGCCAGCAAGCCCAGCGATTTGGCCTTGGCCACCGCTTGCGTCCGGCGCTCGACGCCCAGCTTGCTGTTGATGTGGCTGGCATGGGTCTTGACGGTATGCAGCGAGATAAACAGCCGCTCGCTGATCTGCTGGTTGGAACACCCCTGCGCGATCAGCTCAAGCACAGCCCGCTCCCGACCACTCAACGCCTCGCCGCTGCCGCTGCTGACCACAGGTAATGGCGGCAGGCGCTTGAGCAGTTCGGCCTGCACCGCGCAACCGGGGTGCGCTGCAAGCTGCTCGTGCAGCCACTGTGGGTGTTTTTCGAGCAACGTTTGGAAGGGGTGCAGCACGCCGCCCTGCGCGGCTTCGAGCGCCTTGGGCAGCAGCCCGGCAGCTTGCGCGTCACGGCCCTCCCCTAGCAGCAGGGCAACCCACTGGCACAGTGCACTGACGGCCAGCAGCATGCCGCCACTGGCCAAACCCCGTTCGACCAGCCCAGACAGGCGCTGAATAGATTCAGCTGTGCGCAGCTGGATACGCGCCAGCAACGCCTGCTGCAGTTCGATATGCAGTGGCAGCAACGGGTGAAACTCCGGGGCCGCTGCGGGCTGCTCGCCGCCGTATGTCTGCCCCAGCCGCAGCAACCACGACTCGGCAAGGTCGGTACGCCCTTGCGCCAGCCACAGCTCGCACTTGACCAGGGTAATCATGGCCAGGTAGTAGATCGGCGGAACATCCCAGATGTGCATCAGCCGCTCCGCCTCGGCCAGCTCGGCGAACGCTTCGGCGAAGTGGCCCTCACGGCCATCGAGCGTCGCAATCACACAGTGGCCGATCAGCACGCTGATGTCCCGGCAGGCCCGCGCTTCACCCAGCCCCGCACGCAGGCGCGCACGGCCTTGGGCGGCTTGCAGGCGCGAAACCAGCAGGTAGCCCTCGTACAGGGTCAGCCGCGCCCGCACCGCATACAGGCGCTGCCCCGACAGCCCCTGCAGGCGCTGCAAGCCTTGGCGCACTTCGTCCAGGGCCCGCAACACTTCACCACGGGCATGCAGCACCCGCGCCCGATCATAGTGCGCCAGGGCCTCGAACAGCGGGTTGCCGACACGCTGGGCCAGCTCCAGAGCTTCGCGGTTCCAGCCCCGCGCATGCCAGAAGTCGGCATCGGCAATGGCCAGGTTGGACAGTGTCGACAGGCACACCAGGCGCTGGCCATAACGCTTGCACGGCAGGCTTTGCAGCGCTTCACCGCAATAAGCCAAGGTGCGCTCGCGATCACCCCGACCGCGCGCGATGACGCCGCTCAGCGCCAGCCACTGGGCCAGCATCGACTTCTGCGCGGTCGCCGACGGCGCAGGCAGAAAACGGCTGAGGTAACCGGCCAGTTCTTCGGCCGCATCCAGCTGGCAAGCCAACCCCAACGCCCAGCTATACAGCACGATCAGCCGCGGCGTGCTGATCAGCAAGCTTTCTGGGAGGTCCATCTTCCAGCGCAGCAGCATGCCGACGTTCTGCTCGGCCAGCAGCTGCTCCTCGGAAAGGCTCTGCACCAGGTCGGCAGCCACATCGAGGTGGCCGGCACGCAGCGCCTGTTCAACCGCCTCGTCCAGCAAGCCTTGCCCCTCGAACCAGCGGCAGGCACGCAAGTGCAGGCCCGCCAGCGGTTCGCTGGCCTGGCGGCTACGCAGCAGGTCAGAGAACAGGTGGTGGTAACGAAACCAGTGACCGTGCTCGTCCAGCGGTACCAGAAACACCTGGTGAGCCTGCAGGAAGCGCAGGATCGCGGTACTGTCCTCGCGGCCACGCAGGGCATCGCAGAGCGGCGCACAGAAGCGCTCCTGGCACGCCGTTTCGTAGAGAAAGGCCTGTACGTCCGCCGGCAGGATCTCGATGACTTCTTCCAGCAAGTAATCGCGTATCAGCCCTTCGCCGCCATGCAAGGCGTGGGGCAAGGCATGCTCATCGCCTGATTCGCTGGCCGCAAGCTGCCAGAAGCGTAGCCCGGCCACCCAGCCGTCACTGCGCTGGATCAGGTTGTCCAGTGCCTGGCCACGCAGGCCGGTGGGTTGGCGGCCGATTACCGCCAACGACTCGTCAGGCGTCAGGCGCAGCTCCTGCTCGTTGAGTTCGACCAGTTGCCGGGACAGACGCAAGCGCGCCAGGTGCCAATCCGGGCGCTGGCGGCTGGTGATCAACAGCACTAGGCCATTGGGCAAGTGATTGAGGAAAAACTGCAGGCAACTGTCGAGTACCGGCCCTTGCGCCAGGTGATAGTCATCCAGCACCAGCAGCAGGGGCGTATCGGCCTGCAGGTACTGCGCCAGCTCGTCGAGCAGGCCGTCGATCCACTCCTCGAAGGCGAATGGCTGGTGACGCTGGCGCATTTTCAGCAAGCCCATGGCCTGGCCACCCAAGGCGGGGCAGTACTGCTGCAGGCCTTCGAGCAGCCGCTCGAGAAAACGCCCGGGGTCGGCATCGCGCTGGCTCAGGCCAAGCCAGAGGCTTCGCCAGTGCTCGGGCAGTGCTTCGCAGAACTCGATGGCCAACGAGCTTTTACCAAAGCCCGCCGGCGCGTTGACCAGCAGCAACCGCCCATTCAGGCCTGCTTGCAGGCGCTGGCACAGACGTGCACGCGGCACATGGCCGTCCGGCAGCGGTGGCCGGAAGAAACGCCCGCCCAGCAGGCCGAGGGCCTGGCTGGCGAATCCATGCGTACGGGACAGATCTGTCATGGCCGGCTCATTCTGATGGGAAGACAACGGCGATACGGATGCTTGCGAGACTAGCGGGTAACGCAGCGCATTTGAAGATGATGGGCGCAATTGCGCTGTAAAAGACTACGACAAAAAGCAACAACCCTGATGGACGAGCACTAGGCCGGGGCTTTGGCGGAATATTCACCGGCCTTATCGCGGCCCTGCAGGTGGCCGCGAATTGCGCAGTGGCTGAACAGAAACGCCCCGGCAAGCCGGGGCGTTCTGGGGATCACACGGAGTTGCAGGTTATCAGCTCAACGAATACCCGACTGACGCAGGGCCGCTGGCTGGAAGTCGGCTTTGCTGGCACTGAAGCCAAAGTCGTAAGCGCGCTTCTCTTCGTTCTTCATGCCCAGCGCCAGGTAACGCCCCGACTGCAGGTCGTAGATGGTTTCCAGGGTGTACCAAGGCACCTCTTTGTTGTAATACGGCTGGGAATGGGCTTCGGAAACGCGCCACAGCTGGCCACGACCGTCGTACTGGTCGATCACTGCAGCCTGCCAGGTGTCTTCATCGATGTAGAAGTCACGCTTGGCGTAGATGTGCCGCTGGCCCGGTTTGAGGGTTGCGACCACGTGCCAGACGCGGCGCAGCTCGTAACGGGACAGGTCCTGGTTGATGTGCCCGGCCTTGATGATGTCGGTGTACTTCAGCTTGGGGTCATCCAGCTTGAAAGCGTTGGAGGCGATGTACAGCTCCTTCTTGCCTTCCAGCTTCCAGTCGTAGCGGTCTGGCGCCCCGTTGAACATATCCAGGTTGTCCGAGGTACGCAGGCCGTCGGCAGCGGTACCCGGGCCGTCGTACGACACTTGCGGTGCCTGGCGTACGCGACGCTGGCCGGCGTTGTAGATCCACGCCTTGCGCGGCTCCTTCACCTGGTCGAGGGTTTCGTGCACCAGCAGCACCGTCCCGGCCAGACGAGCGGGCGCGGTCACTTCCTGCTTGAAGTAGAAGAGGATATTGCCCGGGTTGCTCGGGTCGTAATCCTTCATCTTGTCGCGGAAGACGAACTGGTCGGAGAAGTACACCGGGTTGAAAGAGCCGTTCTGCTGTGGCGTTGCCTGGGTTACCAGGCGGCTGACACTGCCCCCCCGGTAGCGGGTAATGTGGTTCCAGATCACTTCCAGGCCGCTTTTCGGGATCGGGAACGGCACCGCCGTGTCGAAGTTGTTCAAGCCGTTGCCGCCTTCCACCAGCGTGGTCTGGGTGGCGTTTTTCTTGATGGCGGCGAACACGTCGGCAGGTACCGTGGAGCCACGATGGGTCTTGAATACCGGGATCCTGAAGCTGTCCGGGTAGCGTTTGAACATGGCCAGCTGGCCCGGCGAAAGCTTGTCCTTGTACTGATCGGCGTTCTGCGCAGTGATGGTGAACAGCGGCTTGTCACTGCCATACGGGTCGGCCAGGAAGCCCTTGCCGTCGACGCTACCCGCCGTCTTCGACAGCGGCTCCCACGGGCCGATCGAGCCATCGGCGTTGCCGGCCTTTTCGGCGCCCATCGGCGTCAGGGTACTGCCCAACTTGGCCGCCTCGTCGGCGGATACCGCAGCCATGACGCTGGTCGCCAGCAGGGACAGGCCCAGTACACCGGCTTGCAGCACACTTCTGGTCTTGTTCATGTCGTGTCGTCCTGAATCAGTATTCTTAGAAGTTCACGCCGAAGCTGAGGGCGACGAAGTCGCGGTCATCCACGGTGCTGTACTTGCCATCGAAGAAGTTGGTGTACGACAGGCTCGCCGTATAGGTGTTCTGGTACTCGGCGTCCAGGCCCAGGCTGACGGCCTTGCGGCCTTCCTCGAAGTTGGCACCCGGGCCAGGCGAGTAGCCGGAAACGTCATGCGACCAGGCCACGCTGGGCTTGAGGTTGACCCCGGCGAAGACGTCGTTGTAGTCCCAGATGACCCGGGCGCGGTAACCCCAGGAGGTGCTGGTGGTGTAGCCGTCGTTCTCGCATTTGCGATTCAGGTTGGTGGTGGATGCCCCAGCACCCGCGCCAGCGATGGTGCTGCCATTGAGTGCCTGGCAGGTGTCCGCACCGCCGGTGGCAGGCAGCGGGCCAGGCCCGAATACCGGGTCGCGGCCGTAGCGGGTCTCGCGTGCGTTTTCCAGGCCGCCGACATGGGTGACACCCACTTCGCCCACCACGGTCATGCGGCTGGCGCCCATTACCTGGTCGAAGAAGTGCGTCAGGGTGGTCTGGAACTGGGTGATTTCCTTGCGACGGTAGCCGTGCAGGTCCTGCCCTGGGGTACCGGAGAGCAGCGACGCGTTGCTCAGGGCGCCACCAATCGGGCGAACACCGGAGAACAGGATGTCGGTGGTGTTCAGCTGTACCGGGGCGTTGGGGCGGTAGCTGACTTCACCACTCCAGGCGGTCCCTGTGGGCAGTGTGGTGGAGAAGCTCAGGCCGTACAGGCGGATGTCCTCAGGGTACTCGACGAAGTACTCGGAGTTACCGGCCACGATCAGCGGTGCCAGCGCCCGCAACTGTGCAGGCAGCGCGCTCAGGCCGGCGAACACCGACGGTGGGGCGCCAGTGGCGCTGAAGATCGGCGCGCGGCTGTGGTAGTTCATGAAGTAGGCACCGAACTCGGTGTCCAGCGGGTCGAACATGTAGCGCAGAGCCACGCCGAACTGGCCGCTGTCACGGGCATCACGGTCGGCGCCGCGGCGCACCATCACCCCTTCCTCGTTGATGTTCACGCCCTGGGTGGCGAGGAACTGCTGGGCCGCGCCCGGCACCGTGCGGCTGCTGTTGAGCACGCGCAGGTTGTCGGTACAGCCGTCGGCGATGATGTCTGGCTGGGAGAAGAACGTGCCGCAGTTGTCGACGACGGTCTGGTCCCATTCGATCTGATAGAAGGCCTCGGCCGACAGGTTATCGGTCAAGCTCTGGGAGATGTAGAACATGTTGACCGGGATCAGGCCTTCCTTGATCTCGGCTCCCGGGCGGCGGAACGCGGACACGTCGATCGGGTTGATCGAGTTGATGCCGCCGCCGATGAAGGTACTCTCACCCCAGCTGACAACCTGCTTGCCCAGGCGGACCGAGCCTGGCATGTCGCCAATCGAATAGTTGTGATAGACGAACGCATCGAGCAGTTCGGCACCGGAAGACTTGGCGCCTTCCTTGCGGTTGGAGTCGCTGATGTCCTTGAACTCGCGGCCTTCGTCCTTCAGCTCGAAGTCGTACCAGTACTTGCCGCGCACGAACACGCCGGTGTCGCCATACTTGAGTTCGAGGTCATGGATGCCCTTGAAGATCTTGGAGAACGTTTCGCCCTTCTTGAAGTTCAGGTGGCCATCGTCGGAGGTCTGCGACAGGCCTTTGCCGCCGTTGTTCACCCCGATCAGGTTCTTGTTGGGGTTGGCCGTCGACCAACTGGCGCCGATGGAGAGCGACGAGTCGAACTGGCCTTCGATTTCACCAATGTTGAAACTGACAGCGAAAGCAGGACTTGCGAGCGTGGAAGCAAGGCTGACGGCCAGGGGCAACTTGGCCCGGCGCCAGAACAGGTTTGCAGATTTCATCGACGCTACTCCATGTACTTTTTTGTTATGGCAGTGAGTCCTTTCAGAAACGGCCCGTGGGACCGGTATGCAGGCTTGCGCCTGCGGCAACACGGCTTGCGCGTGTCGCCCTCCCCCATTCCTGAAAATCCCCTGGCCTCGACTATAGCCAGCAAGGCACAGGCGCTTGATCCCTCTAAAGTGTGATTTGCGCTCCGTGCCGCCAACTCGCACCGACGTTTTTCTTCGTGACGCGCTGGCAGTGCTGAAGCATGGCGCATTTTGGCTGTTTGGCAAGGCGCCGGGCTCTCTAGCATGCGGGTCGTGTTCTGACGTACACGACCCACACGGTGCTCACAGAGTCGACAGGAACGCGCTGTTACTGGCCTGCCACTGGACGATGTCCTGGCGGATGCGTTTCTTGTCGAGTTTGCCGACACTGGTCTTGGGAATTTCAGTAACAACGGCGATCTGGCTTGGAATTGCCCACTTGTTGATGTGCCCCTCTTCGACAAAAGGCTTGAGGTGGTCCTTGAGCGACTTGGCGTCAATGGCCTGCCCGTCGCGCACCACCAGCAGGGCAAAGGGTCGCTCGCCCCACTGCGGGTCGGCGACACCCACCACCGCCACTTCGCGCACCGCCGGGTGACGGCTGATCAGGTCTTCGAGGTCAAGCGAAGATACCCACTCGCCGCCGGTCTTGATCACATCCTTGATGCGATCGCGGATATCGATGTAACCCATGCCATCGAGGGTCGCGACGTCACCGGTGTGCAGCCAGCCGCCCTGCCACAGCTCTTGGCTCTTTTCCGGCTCCTTGAAGTAGCCCATGGTCAGCCACGGGGCTCGCAGCACCAGTTCGCCCTGGGTCTCGCCATCGGCCGGGAGGAAATTGCCCTCGCCGTCGACGATCGCCGCTTCCACCAGGGGCACCGGCACGCCGGCCTTGATCCGGTAGGTGATGCGCTCATCCTCGCTGCCGGCCTGCAGTTCGTCGTTCAGGTGCGCGGCAGAAATCAACGGGCAGGTCTCGGACATGCCGTACGCCGCCGTCAGCTGGATACCGCGCGCCAGTGCAGCCTGGTACAACGACCGGTTAAGCGAACTGCCGCCGATGATGATCTTCCAGCCACCGAAGTCCTCGCCCTGGGCGCTGGGGCAATTGAGCAGCATCTGCAGGATGGTCGGCACGCAATGGGAGAAGGTGACTTTCTCTTCACGCCACAGCTTGACCAGCATGTCCGGCTCGTAGCGCCCCGGGTACACCTGCTTCATGCCAAGCATGGTGGCGGCGTAAGGGATGCCCCAGGCATGCACGTGGAACATCGGGGTGATGGGCATGTACACATCGTTGCTGCCCAGCAGGCGCACGCTGTCGATGCTGCCGGTCACCGAGGCTTCGGCCAGGGTGTGCAGCACCAGTTGCCGATGGGTGAAGTACACCCCCTTGGGGTTGCCGGTGGTACCTGTGGTGTAGAAGGTGGTGGCCACCGAGTTCTCGTCGAAATCCGGGAAGTCGTAGCGTGGGCTGGCGGCGGCGAGCAACTGTTCGTACTCGCCGACCAGGTTGGGCAGCTCGGCGGTCTTGTCCGGGCCATCGGTCAGCAGCACGGTCTTGTCGACCGTCGTCAACTGACCGGCGATGGCCTGGTAGAGCCCGACGAAGTCACTGTTGACCAGCACCACCCGGTCTTCGGCGTGGTTCATGGTGTAGAGGATCTGTTCCGGTGACAGGCGCACGTTGATGGTGTGCACCACCGCGCCGATCATTGGGATCGCGAACATGCATTCCAGGTAGCGATGGCTGTCCCAGTCCATCACCGCCACCGTGTCACCGGCCTTGACCCCGGCTTCGGTCAGGACATTGGCCAGGCGAGCGATACGCTCGTTGAGCTGTGGATAAGTCAGGCGCAACTGATCGCGATAAACGATCTCGCGGGTTTTCTCGTAACGGCTGCCGGACATCAGCAGGCGTTTGATCAGCAGCGGGTAGGCGTAGGCGCCTTCGGCGGGTTTGATGATGCGGGTCTGCAACATGGGTATCCCTTTTCTGAAAAGCGGGCCGGACAAGTCTGGATCTACTGTAGTAGCTCAATGTGACGGTCAAATCAGCCGAAGGAATGATTTGGGCCGTTGAGGTATGAGTGGCAGGCGTTGACGCGCGGTAACCGCGGGCTAGACACTGCGGCTAACCCTTTCGGGCTTTGCACCGAAACCCATGCCCCATTTCCCGCCCCGCCACCGGAGAACCCCATGCCCAGCCCGCGTCGCGCCGTGTTCCTCGATCACCAGTCCCTGGACCTGGGTGACCTCGACCTGTCGCCCTTGCAATCGCAGTTCGAGGCGTTCGAGCTGTTTGCCGCCACCCGCCCGGAGCAGGTCGCCGAACGCCTGCAGGGCGCCGTCGCGGTGATCAGCAACAAGGTCATGCTCGATGCCGCAGCCCTAGCGGCCAACCCGCAGCTCAAGCTGATCCTGGTGGCCGCCACCGGCACCAACAATGTCGACCTGGCAGCGGCCCGCGCCCAAGGCATCACGGTGTGCAACTGCCAGGGTTATGGCACGCCGTCGGTGGCCCAGCACACCCTCGCCCTGCTGCTGGCCCTGGCCACGCGCCTGTGCGACTACAACCAGGCGGTGGCTGACGGCCAATGGGCCAAGGCCAGCCAGTTCTGCCTGCTGGACTTCCCCATCGTCGAGCTGGAGGGCAAGACCCTTGGCCTGCTCGGCCATGGCGAGCTGGGCGGCGCGGTGGCACGCCTGGCGGAAGCCTTTGGCATGCGCGTGTTGAGCGGGCAGATCCCCGGCCGCCCGGAGCGCGCCGACCGCATGCCGCTGCAAGACCTGCTGCCGCAAGTCGACGCGCTGACCCTGCACTGCCCACTGAACGAGCATACCCGGCACATGATCGGGGCCGACGAGCTGGCCCTGCTCAAGCCCGGTGCCCTGGTGGTCAACACCGCCCGGGGCGGACTGATCGACGAGCAGGCACTGGCCGACGCCCTGCGCCAGGGCCACCTCGGTGGCGCCGCCACCGACGTGCTCAGCGTCGAGCCGCCGGTCAATGGCAACCCGCTGCTGGCAGGCGATATCCCCCGGCTGATCATCACCCCGCACAGTGCCTGGGGTGCAGTGGAGTCGCGCCAGCGCATCGTCGGCCAGCTCAGCGAGAATGCCCAGGCCTACTTCGCCGGTCAGCCACGCCGCGTGGTCAGCTGAGCGCAGCGTTAGCCTCTGCTACACTGCGCGACTTTTTTCCAGGAGGCGTCGTCCATGGACCCGCGCAGTGAAGTGTTGCTCCGCCAGGCGGACCTGTTCCAGGGCCCGCTGCTGATCGCCGGTGCGCCCGCCGACGATCTGCTCGGCCACCTGCCCATGGCCCATGGCTGGACCTGGCATGCCGGCGACCAGGCCATGCTCGAAGGGCGCTTTGCCGGGCGCAGCCACTACGGTGTCGAACCGCCCCCGGTGGCCTTCGACAGCGCCGTGCTGTTTCTGCCCAAGTCCCGTGAGCTGGCCGCCTACCTGCTCAACGCCCTGGCGTCGCGCCTGGCCGGGCGCGAGTTGTACCTGGTCGGGGAGAAACGCGGCGGTATCGAAGGCGCGGCGAAGCAGTTGCAGGCCTTTGGCAAACCGCGCAAGCTCGACAGCGCCCGGCATTGCCAGTTGTGGCAAGTGACCGTCAACCAGGCGCCAGCGGCCACGCCGCTGCAAAGCCTGGCCGAGCGCTTCGAGCTCGACCTCGAAGACGGCCCACTGCAGGTGGTCAGCCTGCCGGGCGTGTTCAGCCATGGCCGCCTCGATCGCGGTACCGCACTGCTGCTCAAGCACCTCGATGGCCTACCGTGCGGGCATGTACTGGACTTCGGTTGCGGTGCCGGCGTGCTGGGTGCCACGGTGAAACGCCGCTATCCGCAAAGCCGGCTGACCTTGCTGGACGTCGACGCCTTCGCCGTGGCTGCCAGTCGCCTGACGTTGGCCGCCAACGGCCTGGAAGGTGAAGTGATCAGCGGCGATGGCATCGACGCGGCCCCCACCGACTTGAGCCTGATCCTGAGCAACCCGCCGTTTCATACCGGGGTCCACACCAACTACCAGGCGTCGGAGAACTTGCTGAAAAAATCCAGCGTTCATCTGCGAAAAGGTGGCGAAATGCGCCTGGTGGCGAACAGCTTCCTGCGCTACCAGCCGCTGATCGAAGGGGCGCTGGGCAACTGCCAGGTACGCGCCGAGGCCGACGGTTTTCGTATCTACCAGGCAACACGCGGTTAAAAACAGCGCTTGCCGAAACCGATTCGGCTAGGCAGAATCCGCACCGTCCTAGGGGAGTAGTCTCCCGCGAGCACCCAGCTCGCCCGGCACGCGTCAACATACTTGGCCCACAGGCCATGGCGCGTGCGACCCGCTATGCAGCGCCTGCATAGAGAGATCCGCACAGACGGATCCGCGGTTTGACAAGACCTATGACACGCACACCTTACCCGGGGCGGGAAGGCTGTACGTGTCATAGCCGTGTCGACCCGCCCCCGTAGGAAACCTGATGCTGGAATCCCTGCTGGTCCCCACCGCCATCGTTGCCCTCGCCGAAATCGGCGACAAGACGCAACTGCTCGCGCTCATCCTCGCTGCCCGCTTTCGCAAGCCTTGGCCGATCATCGCCGGTATAATCGCCGCCACCTTGGCCAACCATGCCGCCGCAGGCGCCGTGGGTGCGTGGGTCGGCGGGTTCTTCAGCGACTCGGCGCTGCACTGGATCCTGGCCGCCAGCTTCACCGCCACTGCACTGTGGACGCTGGTGCCGGACAAGATGGATGACGATGAAAACCCCGCGCGCCGCTTCGGCCCTTTCCTGACCACACTGATTGCGTTCTTCCTGGCCGAGATCGGCGACAAGACCCAAGTGGCCACGGTGATGCTTGCAGCACAGTACCCACACCTGATCATGGTCATCATCGGCACCACCCTGGGCATGCTGATTGCCAACGTGCCGGTGGTACTGGCGGGTAACTTTGCGGCGGATAAACTGCCGTTGACGCTGATTCGTCGCCTGGCGGCTACCGCGTTCATCGTGCTGGCGGTCGTGGCCGTTTATTCGGCGATGAAAGCCAGTGGCTGGGTGGGGTAACACAAAGCTGGGGGCGCTTTGCGTTGCAAAAGGGCCGCAAAGCGGCCCCCATGGGAATGCTTACTTCTTGGCCGCCTGATACAACGGCATCACCTTCGGAATGGCTGCCTGCAACGAGGCGATACGGCTCTCGGACGCCGGGTGAGTGCTCATGAACTCAGGCGGCGCGCCTTCGGAAGCCTTGCTCATCTTGTTCCACAAGGTGATCGCGGCATTCGGGTCGTAACCGGCACGCGCCGACAGCTCCAGGCCGATCAGGTCCGCTTCGTTCTCGTTGGAACGGCTGTTGGGCAGGGTCATGGCGTAGTTCACCACGGTATCGGCCAAGGCCATGCTGCTCTGGCCCAGTCCGAAGAGGGCGCCCGCGCCCTGACGGGCCATTTCCACACCATAGGCCTTGGACATCGCTTCGCGGCTGTGCTCACGCAAGGCGTGGGCGATCTCGTGGCCGACCACCGCTGCAATCTCGGCATCGGTCAGCTTGAGCTGGTCGATCAGGCCGGTGTAAACGATGATCTTGCCGCCAGGCCCGCAGTTGGCATTGAGCTCATCGCTCTTGATCACGTTGACTTCCCACTTCCACTGGGCAGCATCCGGACGAAAGATCGGCGCCTGGGCGATCAGCCGGTCAGCGATGACCTGCACGCGCTTGGCGTCGGCGCTGGACTTGTCCAGCACGCCTTTGTTCGACGCCTCACCGAGGGTCTGCTGGTAGGACTGGGCGTACATCTGGTTGACCTCATCGGTCGAGAGCATGCTGAACATGTATTGCTTGCGCTCGACACCGACGGCCCCGCCGCTGGTCGTATTTACCGACTGGCAGCCTGCCAGCAGGATACCGGCGCTCAACAGACTGACAACAAATGACTTACGCATGAAAACACTCCCTTTTACATGCGGCGTATCCTAGGCCTAGTCGCCCAGGCCCGCCATAGCCGCAGGGAAGAATTTTACCGGCACTGCAGCCAGCGCATCAGGCCGGGGTCAGGCACTCTGGCGCATCGAGCTTCGGGTCATTGACGAAGTGTGCCAACGCCCGCTCACGCAACGTGGCCGGCGGGCTGGCCAGCAATTCATGCAACCGCGCCATCGGCGTATCAGGGTCCAGCCAGGCCGCTCGCCCCGCCTCATCCAGAATCAAAGGCCGGCGCTGGTTCATGGCCGCCTGGGTCACCACCGCGCAACTCAACCAGACTTGGTCCTGTACCGGATACGCCTCCCACACCGCTGCGAAATACAGCGAAGCCCCCTCCCCTGGCGTCAGCCAGTACGGGCGTTTGCGCACATTACCGCGCCACTCATAGAAGCCATTGGCCGGCATCAGGCAACGGCGCTGGCGAAACGCCTCGCGGAACATCGGTTGCTCGGCAAGGGTTTCGGCGCGGGCATGGGCAGGCGTACGGGAAAGGTCGGTGAGCCAGGCCGGGGTCAGCCCCCAGCGCGCCTTGGCCAGTTGCTGCTGGCCGTCGAGCTGGCGCTGAATCAGCACAGAAGCCCCCGGCGAGATATTCCATTGGGCCGGCTGGCCGGCCGGAAAGCCCGGCAGACTGGCAAGGGCCTGGGGCCAGCGAAACAGGGCGTAACGTCCACACATGAGCGAATTCTGAACCTAGCAGATCAAGGTACCGGGATAGCTCTCCGGTTCGTCGCCAACCAGTGGCTGGGCAGCATTGTACGCATCGATCAGCTGCCGTGCGTATTCGGCCTGCTCGTCGGGCACCGCCAGCGCCAGCAAGCCCTGCATCGGTAGCTCACCGGCAGCACCGACCAGGTCGCGCCCAATCAAATGTACCGAGACACCTTCACTGGCCAGCATGCCCATCAGCATTTCGGCCTCCAGCAAACTCTCCGGCTCGTAGATTCGCTGCATCAGGCATCGTCCTCGCGTCTGACCTCAAGCATCCATTCGTCACCGTGCACCTGCAAAATGAACACCACAGGCTGGCAACACACTTGGCAATCCTCGGTGTAGCGCTGGTCGCCACCGGAAATATCGACAGTGGTTTCCACACGTTCGCCACAATAAGGGCAATCATAGAAGTCGGTTTCCAGCATCGCGGCCTCCGCGGTGACTTATGCGTATAATTGCCGGTCTGATTACAGGGCCTGCGTGTGTTCGAGCCGTTTTTCGGACCCCGTCCCTACCTTATTACCCTAGCCGTTTCCAACAAGAGAGCATGATGGGCGAATTCGATGCCATCCGACCGTACGACGACGCTGAGGTCCCTGCCGTGCTGGCACGCCTGCTCAGCGACCCGGCATTCCTCGATATCCTCACCCACTTCCGCTTCCCGCGTGCGGCTGGCCCCCTCGGATGGCTGCTCAAGCCGCTAATCGCCCGTCGCCTGCGCAAGGAGTTCGCCGGCGTCACCTGCGTCTCGACCTTGCAGGACAAAGTCGAGTACTACGTCGATCAAACCATCGAACGCGCCACCGATGGCGTCACCTACTCGGGCGTCGAGCAGCTCAAGGCCGGCACCGCGTACCTGTTCCTGGCCAACCACCGCGACATCGTCATGGACCCGGCCTTCGTCAACTACGCCGTGTACCACGCCGGCCTGCCGACCCCACGCATCGCCATCGGTGACAACCTGCTGCAAAAGCCCTTCGTCAGCGACATGATGCGCCTGAACAAGAGCTTCATCGTGCACCGCTCGCTCAGCGGTCGTCGCGAAAAGCTGGCGGCTTACCAACTGCTTTCGGCCTACATCAACCACTCGATCCGCAACGATACTGCGTCGATCTGGATCGCCCAGGCCGAAGGCCGTGCCAAGGATGGTGACGACCGCACCGACTCGGCGATCCTCAAGATGTTCCACATGAGCCGCAAGGACGAACCGTTCGGCGCGGTCATCCAGAGCCTTAACCTGACGCCGGTGTCGATCAGCTACGAGTACGACCCCTGCGACCAGGCCAAAGCCCGTGAGCTGTACATCCGCGCCACCACTGGCACCTACAAGAAGGCGCCGGGCGAAGACGACAACAGCATCGCCAAAGGCATCACTGGCTACAAAGGTCGTGTGCACATCAACTTTGCAGCGCCGGTGACCGAATACTTCGAAGACACCAAGCAGTTGGCAGCCGAAATCGACCGGCAGATCCTCGGCGGCTACCGGCTGTTCCCGGTGCACTACCTGGCCTACGCAATGTGGGACGAAAAGGATGAGGCACTGCAGGTGCCGAGTGCCGAGAAGGTGTTCCCGGCCGAAGAGTTGGCGCGGGCCAAGGAAGAATGGCAGCAGCGGCTGGAGGCATGCCCCGGGGAGCAGCGGCCGTACCTGGTGTTGCAGTATGCGACGCCGGTGCGCAACCAGTATCAGGTCAGGCAGCAGGCACCGGTCGCCTGATCAACTCTGGGGCTGCTCTGCGGCCCCAGGTTTTCAGACCCAGGTACTGAACCAGGACAACAACAGCGCCAGGGCCAGGCACGAAAAACCGAGAATATAGAAGTAACGCGGCACCCTCAGGTCAAACGCATCCATCACCCCTTCATCCATTGCCAGGCTTTCACGCGTGACCGCCTCGCGGCGCCGTGCGCTGTGCAGCAGCAGGCCGCCTGGGCAGGTCATCAGCAATGCCAGCAGGTTGATCAGCTTGGTGGGATGGGCGGCCAGAAACCCCCAGAGCACTTGCAACGACATCACGCATCCTCGGTTTGAACGACAACGAAGGCCGGCATTCTACCCAAGTCCGCCCCAGGCGCCCGGCCTGGGCGACAAAGTGTCACTAAATTTCATCTGTCACATGCTCGTCATCAGAACAGGCCACCCTGTCGGCCTTTCCCCGATCCGGAGCTTGTTCATGCTGCACGCCGAAAACCAGGACCGCCTCTATCTCGTTGCCCAGAGCGACGAACAACAGGCGTTGATCGACGGTTTCGCCATCAATGTGCAAGACCGGCAGTGGCTGGTCTATTGCGCATTGGGAGGGCATGCTCATGAAGACTTGCCAGAGGTGGATGTTGCCACCGGTTTCAGCGTGCTGGATTTCCACATCCAGGCGGCCTGAAGCCCCCGCAGCCACCCACAAAAAACCCGCTGCCAGGCAGCGGGTTTTTTGTAAGGCAACTGAACGCTTACTCGGCCAGCACCTGCCCGATGGTCGGGTCTTTGAACAGGCGGGTCAGGGCGTCGCTCAGCACATCACTGACCAGCTTGGTGTTGGTTTCCTGGTTCGGCGCCATGCCGAAGCGCTGATCCAGCGAAGCGCCGTAACGGCCGCTGTAGCGGCGGTTGGCGTTGGCCACGTCGGCACGGAAAGTGGCGCCGATGGTGGCCTCGGTCACGTACAGGTTGTCCTTGGGCGACTGGTATTTCAGCTCGGCCAGGGTCACGGTCAGTTGCGGCGCATTGTTAGCGTTCGGCGTCGGGGTGAAACCGAGCAGGCGTACAGCGGCTTCGGCCTGGGCCTGCAGCTTGGGCAGCACATCATTGCCACTGACGCTGATGGTGCTGGTCTCGGGGTACATGCCACCGCGAGTGCCCAGGGACTGCGAAGCCCGACCATCAACCACCTTGACCACCACCGGCTGACCCTGGCCGACAGGTGCGAGCTGGGCGGTGAGCTTGGGTTGCGGGCTGAGTTGTTGCGGGCTGTGGGCACATCCGACCAGGCTGAGGCTGGCCACGGCGATCAAACCGAACAACAGACGTTGCAACATGCGCGTTTCTCCAGAAAATGCGGCTAAGGCGCACAGTATACCCAGCCTCGCACAGGCCAGTCATCGCCAAGGCTGCGCTGTCACAATCGTTTCATGCCCCTGCCGTTATCCTTGGCCCAGCCCTAACACAAAGGACTCACCGCCATGGCCTCGCTCTGGACCCTGCTCTTCCAACGCCCGCGCCACCGCCCCTATGCCCACCTTGACGCCGACGGCAAATGCCTGGCGTTCAAGCACTGTAGCCAGCCGCCAAGCGGCAGTGGCTGGGTGCAGGTCAGCGAAGTGCAGCTCGCCTGGCTGGGCCGCCAATTGCCCGCCAACGCTCGGGTTTGCGCGCGCGCAAACAACCGTTGGCATCAACGCAGCCTGCCGGCCTGACAAACGCTGCAATAAAAACCACGAATAACGACCTTTCTGCCCGCGACATCGCTATAATCTCCCCCCGATTATAAGGACGTCTCCTGATCGGGCCCCGCATTTGCCGCTTGACCCCGGCACCTTCACCGCTTCGCCCACAGAGAGCCTTCCACTCAGGTCTTGCATCGGCTGTCGTGCCTGCTTTTCCGGCCCTTCGCACTGCATGAACCTGTGGGTTGCCATCGCGCAGTCCCCTTTTGAGGTTCACGTCTCCAAAAGAGCGTGAAAAAACGGTTTTTCACAACTTCACGAGAGTGTGGCGAGCAAATGAACAGTCTGGCATGTGCAAAAGCAGCAGATGTGTCCCGAACAGCCCTGAACAGGCGGCAACTGCGCTCATCCCGGATGAGTATCTGAGGCCGCTCCATAACGCACGCACGACACCTTGACCATAAGTCGAATTGCCGCACCTGTGGCAAACGGGGTTCAATACCTGAACCCGAAGACTGATTGGCGGTGTCCGCGGAAGTTGCAAGAACTGCGAAAAGTCGGACATGGCGATCCTGGCAAACCCAGGTCCTATGCTGTCAATTAGGTAGCTGTAGATTGTGGAGACGCGTTAAATGGCGCAGAACGAATCGGTTGATGTAGTACTGGTAGGCGCGGGCATCATGAGTGCCACCCTGGCCGTACTGCTCAAGGAGCTCGACCCGACCCTGAAGCTTGAGGTCGTCGAGGCGATGGACTCCGGGGCCGCGGAAAGCTCCAACCCCTGGAACAACGCAGGTACCGGCCACGCTGGCCTGTGCGAGCTTAACTACACGCCCCAGGCCGCCGATGGCAGCATCGACATCAAGAAGGCCGTGCACATCAACACCCAGTTCGAGGTCTCGCGCCAGTTCTGGGCCTACCTGAGCAAGAAGAGCAACTTCGGCTCGGCGCGTGCTTTTATCAACCCTGTCCCGCACCTGAGCTACGTCGAAGGTGAAAAGGGTGTGTCCTTCCTCAAGAAGCGCTTCGAGCTGCTCAAGCAGCATCACGCCTTCACCGAGATGGAATACACCGAAGACAAGGCCGTGATGAAGGACTGGATGCCGCTGATGATGCCCGGCCGCCCGGCCGACCAGCACATCGCCGCCACCCGCGTGGCGAAAGGCACCGACGTCAACTTCGGCGCGCTGACCAACAAAATGCTCAAGCTGCTGGCCGACACCCCGGACACGCAGGTCAAGTACAGCAAGAAAGTCGTCGGCCTGCGCCGTAACGGCAGCGGCTGGACCGTGAGCATCAAGGACGTCAACAGCGGCGGCAGCCGTGAAGTCGATGCCCGCTTCGTGTTCCTCGGCGCCGGCGGCGCGGCCCTGCCGCTGCTGCAGCTTTCCGGCATCCCCGAGAGCAAAGGCTTCGGCGGCTTCCCGGTCAGCGGCCAGTGGTTGCGGTGCGACAACCCGGAAATCGTCAAACTGCACCAGGCCAAGGTCTACAGCCAGGCCGCAGTCGGCGCGCCACCGATGTCGGTGCCGCACCTGGATACCCGCGTGGTGGACGGCAAGACCTCGTTGCTGTTCGGCCCTTACGCCGGCTTTACCACCAAGTTCCTCAAGCATGGCTCGTTGATGGACCTGCCGCTGTCGGTACGCATGGGCAACATCGGCCCAATGCTGGCCGTAGCCCGCGACAACATGGACCTGACCAAGTACCTGGTCAGTGAAGTGATGCAGTCGATGGAGCAACGCCTGGAATCCCTGCGTCGCTTCTATCCGCAGGCTAAAGCCGAAGACTGGCGCCTGGAAGTGGCCGGCCAACGCGTGCAGATCATCAAGAAAGACCCGAAAAAAGGCGGCATTCTGCAGTTCGGTACCGAGCTGGTCTCGGCTCAGGACGGCAGCCTGGCGGCGCTGCTCGGCGCATCGCCGGGCGCTTCGGTCACCGTTTCGATCATGCTCGAACTGATCGAGCGCTGCTTCCCCGAGCAGGCCAAAGGTGCCTGGGCTGCCAAGCTCAAGGAGATCTTCCCGGCTCGCGAGAAGACCTTGGCAACCGATGCTGCGCTGTACCGCAAGATCAGTGCCGACAACGATGCGGCGCTGGAACTGGTAGAAGACAGCCCGGCCCAGCATTACGCCTGAGCTGGCTGAAACGAAAAAACGCCCCTCGGGGCGTTTTTTTGTGGCTGCGATACAGGCTACACATCAGCCCCGAGCTTTCTCGATGACCTCGATGTACTCCGGCGCACCGCGCTGGTCGGCGATTACCTCGACAAAGGTCTTGCCGTGCTCGTCCTTGCCATCCAGGTCCAGGCCAGCTTCGACGAAGAAGCGGACGAAACGCTCGAAGTCGTCAATACGCAGACCGCGGTAGGCCTTGATCAGCTTGTGCTGAGAAGGCGAAGTCACGCCATCGGCCGGCTCGAACTGAAGGTACGACTTGATGTAGTCGTCGCTGATTTCGTCACCGATTACCTGTTTCTTGTCTTTACGCATTGCCGACTCCAACTGGACCATCACGGAATTTCGAAGGCCGGCAGTTTACCCCCCGCAGGGCGCGCGCCTCAACGCGTACGTACGGTCCCGGTGTGCAGGTCGGCCCAGATATGGCCGTTGCCATAGGTCAGAAACTGCACGTAGAGCGTCTCGTTGCGCAAAAGGTCCATGATCACGCGGTAATCGCTGACCGGGTAATTGAGGCTCAAGGTGCGGTTTTTTTCGTCATAGACCGGTTTTTTCAAGCTTTTGCCGGGCTCGCCATCGAAGGTCAGCAGCACCTGGGCAAGGGTGGCGCCCTTGCTCAGCGGCTTGCCCTTGAGGCGCATCTGCAACGAGGCGGTGATCGGGATCGGCTGCTGGTCGGACTGGCGCTGGGCACCTACTACGACCGAATAATCGGTCACCTGCAGCAGTTGCTGTCCAGTCGGCGCTTCCTGGCGCAACGACAGGTCATCGGGCGGCAGAAACTGGCTGTGCAGCGGTGCTGCACCGATCGGCAGGCTGACCGCCAACAGGAGGGGAACAATCGCACGCATGTGAGGCTCCTTGGCATGAACAGGCACTCTAGCATGCTGTGTTCAGCCTGTACCGGAGCCGCCGCTCAATCGAACTGCGCGCGCATCCAGGCCTGGTACTCGGCCACGCCCGCTTGGCCTTCGCGTGGCGCCCAGTGCGCATGCTCGCCCTCGCCCACCGGCCGGTACGGCCCGGCCTTGCACTCGAACAAGATGCTGTCTGGCTCCAGCACCACCAACCCATGGTAGGTACCCGGTGCCAGGTCCACGCCCAGGCAGTCACCGCCAGCCTGCAGCACACGCTTGTCGATGAGCGCGCCCTGCTCATCGAAAATCAGCAGGCCCAGGCGCCCCTTGAGCACGATCAGTGCTTCGGCCTTGTCGTCATTCAGATGCCGATGCGGCGGGATGTACGTGCTCGGCTGCAACCCGACCGCCATGCGGTGGCAGGGCTCTTCCATCTCGTGGAAATTGTGGTGCTGCCGCCCGCGAGGGTTGGCGGCAGCCTTTTGCGCCAGCCCAGCGAACAGCGATTGGTCGATGAACGCGGGCTGGCGCATGGTCACAGCCCCTTGACGGCGAAGATGCCGTTGGCGTTGCGCCAGTAGCCTTTGTAATCCATGCCATAGCCGAAGATGTAGCGATCGACGCACGGCAGGCCGACGTAGTTGGCCTTGAGGTCCGGGCTGGCCTTGCGGTCATGGTCCTTGTCGATCAGCACCGCGGTGTGCACCGAGCGAGCGCCGGCATGCTTGCAGAACTCGATGATGGCGCTGAGGGTGTGGCCTTCGTCGAGGATGTCGTCGACGATCAGCACGTCACGGTCGATGAACGAGACTTCAGGCTTGGCCTTCCAGAACAGCTCACCGCCGCTGGTCTGGTTGCGGTAGCGGGTGGCGTGCAGGTACGACGCTTCCAGCGGGAACTGCAGGTGAGTCAGCAGCTTGCCGGTGAAAATCAGGCCGCCATTCATCACGCAGAAGACCACCGGGTTCTTGTCGTGCAGGTCTTTGCAGATCTGCTCGCCGACCTTGGCGATGGCCGCTTCGACTTCGGCTTCGTTGTACAGACAGTCAGCTTCGCGCATGACTTGACGGATGTGCTCGAGATCGGCGGACATTGCGCTCTCCGGGGGTATTTTGGAAAAGCGGGCAAAGGTACGCATCCGCTCGTCACAGATCAAGCATTTATGGACTAACGTCCAAAAGGACTACACGACAGCACAGGTTGAATAGATTAATCTAGCGCGGTTTTTTTGCCCGCCTTTCGGAGCCCCCCTATGCCCACTCGTGAGATCCGCCATCCGCTGATCCGCCACAAGCTCGGCCTCATGCGCCGTGCCGACATCAGCACCAAGAATTTTCGCGAACTCGCCCAGGAAGTCGGCGCGCTCCTGACCTATGAAGCTACTCAAGACCTGCCGTTGGAAACCTACGAGATCGACGGCTGGTGCGGCAAGGTGCAGGTCGAAAAAATCGCCGGCAAGAAGATTACCGTGGTGCCGATCCTGCGCGCCGGTATCGGCATGCTCGACGGCGTGCTCAGCCTGATTCCGGGTGCCAAGGTCAGTGCCGTTGGCGTCGCGCGCAACGAGGAAACCCTCGAAGCCCACACCTACCTGGAAAAGCTCGCACCGGATATCAACCAGCGCCTGGCCTTGATCATCGACCCGATGCTGGCCACCGGCGCCTCGATGGTCGCCACCATCGACCTGCTGAAAAAGGCTGGCTGCAAGGAAATCCGCGCCATGGTCCTGGTTGCAGCACCGGAAGGTATCGACGTGGTGGAAAAAGCCCACCCCGACGTACAGATCTACACCGCCTCGATCGACCAGCGCCTCAACGAGCACGGCTACATCGTGCCGGGCCTGGGTGATGCCGGCGACAAGATCTTCGGCACCAAGCAAAAGGACGCCTGACCATGCAGGACGGCTTCAACGACCCGCTCTGGCGCCAGGTCGTTTCGGGCGCGCAGATGCTCTTCGTGGCATTTGGCGCGCTGGTGCTGATGCCACTGATCACCGGCCTCGACCCGAACGTCGCGCTGTTCACTGCTGGCATCGGCACGCTGCTGTTCCAACTGGTCACCGGCCGTCAGGTACCGGTGTTCCTGGCGTCGAGCTTTGCCTTCATCACCCCGATCATCCTTGCCAAGGGCCAGTTCGGCCTGGCCGAGACCATGGGCGGCGTGATGGCCGCAGGCTTCGTCTACACCTTCATGGGGCTGATGGTCAAAATCAAAGGCACCGGTTTCATCGACCGCATGCTGCCGCCCGTGGTGATTGGCCCGGTGATCATCTCGATCGGCCTGGCCATGGCGCCGATCGCCGCCAACATGGCCATGGGCAAGGGCGGTGATGGTGCTGCGCTGATGCCTTACCAGACCGCCATGCTGATCTCGATGCCGGCGCTGCTGACCACCTTGATCGTCGCGGTGTTCGGCAAGGGCATCTTCCGCCTGGTACCGATCATCTCCGGCGTGCTGGTGGGCTTTGCCCTGGCGTTCGCCTTCGGTGTGGTCGACACCGCCAAGATTGCCGCCGCGCCTTGGCTGGAGATCCCCAACTTCACCGCGCCGGCGTTCAACTGGCAGGCCATCCTGTTCATCGTGCCGGTGGCGTTGGCGCCGGCGATCGAACACATCGGCGGGGTGATCGCTGTGGGCAGCGTGACCGGCCGCGACTACCTGAAAAAGCCCGGCCTGCATCGCACCTTGCTGGGTGATGGCCTGGCGACCACGGCTGCCGGCCTGTTCGGTGGCCCGCCCAACACCACCTACGCCGAAGTGACCGGCGCGGTGATGCTGACCAAGAACTACAACCCGAAGATCATGACCTGGGCGGCTATTTTTGCCATCACCCTGGCCTTCATCGGCAAGTTCGGCGCGCTGCTGCAGAGCATTCCGGTACCGGTCATGGGCGGCATTCTGTGCCTGCTGTTCGGTTCGATCGCGGCGGTGGGCATGAACACCATGATTCGCCACAAGATCGACCTGGCCGAAGCGCGCAACCTGGTGATCGTTTCGGTGACCCTGGTGTTCGGCATTGGCGGGGTCTTGATCGGCAGCGGTGACGGCCCGGACGACTGGGGCCTCAAGGGTATTTCCCTGTGCGCCGTAGTGGCCATTGCCCTGAACCTCATTCTGCCGGGCAATGACGGCTGGAAGAACAAGAAGCTGGATGTGTAAGAGCGGCCTTGCCAGACCGCTCGCAAAGGGCCGCAATGCGGCCCTTTGCATTCAAGCCTTTTCGCACATCCCCGCCAACACCCGCACCCACTCCGGGTGATCATTCAGGCACGGCACCAGCACCAACTCCTCGCCCCCCGCCTCGATGAACTGCTCCTTGCCGCGGTCGCCAATCTCTTCCAGCGTCTCGATGCAATCGGCAACGAACGCGGGGCACATCACCAGCAGCTTCTTCACCCCCGCAGCAGCCAGCTCATCCAAGCGATTCTCGGTGTAGGGTTCGATCCACTTGTCCCGCCCCAGCCGCGACTGGAACGACACCGACCACTTGCCGTGCGGGATACCCATTTTCTGCGCAAACGCCTTGGCCGTGGCCTGACATTGCCCTCGATAGCACACTGCGCGCTCCTCGGCACTGGCGTCCTTGCAACAATCGGCCGCTCGGAAATCATGCTTGCCGGTGGGGTCCAGCTTCTTCAGGTGCCGTTCCGGCAGCCCATGGAAACTCAGCAGAAGGTGATCGTAATCCTGCTCCAGATAGGGCCTGGCACTGGCCACCAGCGCGTCGATGTAGTCGGGATGATCGTAGAACGGCTGCAGCACACGCATCTGCAGCGGCAGCTGGCGTTCGCTGATGGTCTGCTTCGCCTGCTCGACCACCGTGGTAACCGTACTGTCGGCAAACTGTGGATAAAGCGGTGCCAGGGTGACCGTGCGCACGCCTTGGGCGGCCAGGCGCTCGAGCACCTCGGGCAATGCCGGCTGGCCATAGCGCATGGCCATCTCCACCGGGCCATGGGGCCAGTGCTCGACCATCGCGGCTTGCAGACGGCGGGTCAGCACCACCAGTGGCGAACCGTCCTCCCACCAAATGGAGGCGTAGGCGTGCGCCGACTGTTCCGGGCGCTTGATCAATATCAGTGACACCAGTAAGCGCCGCACCGGCCAGGGCAGGTCGATCACGTACGGGTCCATCAGGAACTGGTTGAGGTAACGGCGCACATCGGCCACCGAAGTGGAGGCCGGGGAACCCAGGTTGACCAGCAGCAGGGCGTGATCAGTCATGCAGCGTCCTATGTCAGAGGCGGCTGGACAAGTCGTCCAGGGCCGATTGCAGATCATTGAAACGGAAGGTGAACCCTGCCGCCAGCAAGCGCACCGGGCGCGCCCGCTGGCCACCGAGCAACAGCGTCGACAGCTCGCCAAGGCCGGCCTTGAGCAACAGCGCAGGCACGGGCAGCACGGCCGGCCGGTGCATGGCCCGGCCCAGGCGCTTGGCGAACTCGCGGTTGCGCACAGGCTCTGGGGCGCAGGCATTATAAGGACCGCTGGCGTCCTTGTGCTGCAAGAGAAAATCAATCAGGGCGACCTGGTCGTCTATATGGACCCACGGCATCCACTGCCGGCCATCGCCCAACGGCCCGCCCAGCCCCAGTTTGAAGGGCAGGCGCAGGCGCGACAAAAAGCCGCCATCGCTGGCCAGCACCAGCCCCGTTCGCACCAGCACCACCCGGATGCCTTGTGCCTGCGAACGCTGGGCGGTTTCTTCCCAGGCGATGCACAACTGGCTGGCAAAATCTTCGCGTACCGGCTGCGATACCTCGGTCAGTTCGCGCTCACCGCCATCCCCGTACCAGCCCACCGCAGACCCGGAGATCAGCACCTCCGGGCGCTGCTCACGGCTGCCCAGCCAAGCCAGCAACTGCTCGGTCAGGGTGACCCGGCTGGCCCACAGCAGGTTACGCCGGGCGCCGGTCCAAGGCCGATCGGCAATCGGCGCGCCGGCCAAGTTGATGACCGCATCCAACTGATCATCCGCCTGCAGTTCTTCAAGCCGGGCGATGCCGCGCACCTGGCTACCGCACAGTTTGGGTACCTGATCAGGCCGGCGGCTCCAAACCGTAAGGCGATGGCCCTGGCCGAGCCAGAGCTGGCACAGGTGCCGGCCTATCAAACCGGTGCCGCCTGTCAGCAATATATGCATGGCTGTGTCCTCGCAGAATGCGGCAGTGGTCTATTTTTAGAACAAGGCACTTTTTTGACCCGACGCTCTCGGATAAACATAGGCCAACCTGCTCTATAAAGCGGAATAACCTTATACAAAATTTGTGCATTGTACAGGTTTGCCTGACAGCGTAGTCTGCTCACAGCAAGGTTTGAAGAGGCCATCATGACAGTACCTATTGCCATCATCGGTGCCGGTATCGCCGGTCTGTCCGCCGCCCAGGCGCTGCAAAAGGCCGGGCAATCCGTGCATTTGTTCGACAAAGGCCACGGCAGTGGCGGGCGCATGGCCAGCAAGCGCAGCGACGCTGGCGCGCTGGACCTCGGCGCCCAGTATTTCACTGCCCGTGACCGGCGTTTCGTCGATCAGGTCCAGCAATGGGTGGCTGCGGGTTGGGCCGAGCAATGGAAGCCGCAACTGTACAACTACCGCGACGGCGAACTCACACCCTCCCCGGATGAGCAGACTCGCTGGGTAGGCGTGCCGCGCATGAGTGCCATCACCCGCGGCATGCTCAAGGATGTGACGGTCAACTTTGGCTGCCGCATCGCTGAAGTATTCCGCGGCAAGCAGTACTGGCACCTGCAAGACACCGAAGGCTGCAGCCACGGCCCATTCAGCCGCGTGGTGATCGCGGTGCCTGCGCCGCAGGCAACGCCGTTACTGGCCTCGACGCCCAAACTGGCTGCCGTGGCCGCCGGCGTGCAGATGGAGCCTACCTGGGCCGTCGCCCTGGGCTTCCAGACGCCACTGGACACCCCCATGCAAGGTTGCTTCGTGCAGGACAACCCGCTCGACTGGCTGGCCCGCAACCGCAGCAAGCCCGGGCGTGACGAGCATCTCGACACCTGGGTGCTGCATGCCACGTCGAGCTGGAGCCGGCAGCATATCGACCTGCCCAAGGAAGAGGTGATCGAGCAGTTATGGGGCGAATTCGCCGAACTGGTCGGCTGTGTGGTGCCGGCACCCACCTTCGCCCTCGCCCACCGCTGGCTGTATGCACGCCCCACCAGCCACCATGAGTGGGGCGCGTTGGCCGATGCCGATCAAGGCCTGTACGCCTGCGGCGACTGGTGTTTGTCCGGCCGCGTCGAGGGGGCTTGGCTGAGTGGCCAGGAAGCCGCTCGCCGGCTGCTGGAGCATCTCGACTGAACGGGCGCTGAGCCTGTACAAAAAAATCAGTTTGCATAACGCCAAGGCTGTGCTGGAATAAACTTGTACAAAATAGATATCGCGTACAAGTTTACCGGAGACAGCCATGCAATCCCCTTCCGCTCACTGCAAGCCTCGCATCGCCATCAGCGCCTGCCTGACCGGGCACAGTGTGCGCTACAACGGTGGGCACAAGGCATCCGACCTGTGCCGCGCGCAACTTGAAGCGCACTTCGAATGGCTGCCGGTTTGCCCCGAGGTCGCTATCGGCCTCGGTGTACCGCGCGACCCTATTCGCCTGGTAGGCGACCCGGAGCAGCCGGAAGTGGTCGGTACCCGCAACCCCGGCATGGACCTCACCGGCCCGCTGCGCACCTATGGCGAGCAGATGGCCGGCGAGCTCGACGATATCTGCGGCTATATCTTCATGCAGAAGTCGCCTTCGTGCGGATTGGAGCGGGTCAAGGTCTACCAGGATAACGGCCACCCTGCGTTGCATAGCGGACGTGGTGTGTATGCCCAGGCCTTCTGCAACCTTCGCCCGGATCTGCCGGTGGAGGAGGAAGGCCGCCTGCATGACGCAGTGCTACGCGAAAACTTCATCAGCCGCGTATACGCCTATGCCGATTGGCAGCGCCTGCTGGCCGAAGGCTTGAGCCGCGGTGCCCTGGTGCGGTTTCACTCGCGCTACAAGTACCTGCTGATGGCCAACAACCCCCATGCCTACCGCACCTTGGGGCGACTACTGGGCAGCATGAGCCGTGATGACGACCCGCAGCAGGTCGGCCCACACTATTTCAGCCAGCTGATGCAGGCCCTGCGCCGCTGCGCCAGCCGTGGCACGCACTGCAACGTACTGCAGCACCTGAGCGGTTACTTCAAAGACGCCCTGACCCAGCAGGACAAGGCCGAACTGCAAGCCATCATCAGCCAGTACCAACAGGGCGTGGTGCCGCTGGTGGTACCGCTGACGCTGCTCAAGCACCACCTGCGCAAGCACCCCGACCCTTACCTGATGCAGCAGGCCTACCTGCAGCCACACCCCGAAAGCCTAGGGTTGCGCAATGCCGTCTGAGGCCCTGCTAGCGATCGGCGAACTCGCCCGCCGCACCGGCGTCAACCCAGTCACCCTGCGGGCCTGGGAACGCCGTTACGGCCTGCTCAAGCCACAGCGCACCGCAAAAGGGCATCGCTTGTATTCCAACGAGCAGGTCGAACGGGTCGAAGCGATCCTGGCCTGGCTGCAGCGCGGCGCATCGGTGGGGCAGGTGCGCGAACTGCTCGATAAACCGGCCAGCACCGCCCCACAAAGCAACTGGCAGGCGCGACAGACGCAGTTGATCGAGGCTATCGCCAACCTCTCGCAGCGGGCACTTGACCAGCAACTCAACCAGGCCATGGCGCTGTACCCCGCCATTACCCTGTGCGAGCAATTGCTGCTACCCCTGCTCGACAGCCTGGACCTGCGCTGGCGCAACTATTTCAATGCACGGCTTGAGCAAGTGTTCTTCCACAGCTGGCTGCGCAGCAAACTCGGCGCCCGGGTGTATCACGACAACCAGCTGCTACAGGGTGCGCCAGTGCTGCTGGCCGAAGACAGCGAACGCGCCTTCGACCCTGAGCTGTGGCTGTGCGCCTGGCTGCTCAGCAGCAACGGCATCCCTGTCGAGGTGCTTGAACAGCCGGTGGGTGGCCCGCAACTGCAACGGGCCATCGCCGCGCTGCAACCGCGCGCCCTGTTGCTGCACCTGGGGCCACGCATCGACATCAAGGCCTTGCAGCGCACGCTGCAGGGTACGCCGGGGGCAAAACTGCTGGGCGGCGCCACGCTCGCCCTGCATGAAGCCCAACTGAACGCCCTCGACCTCCCCGACCTGCTCCTGTTCGATACCCCGCAGGCGGCATTGCGTTTGCTTCAAGGCAATGACCGCCGGCCTGTAGAGATGAATGCACCATGCAATTGATCTGGCTGCGCAGCGACCTGCGCATCGACGACAACACCGCCTTGAGCGCCGCCTGTGAGCGCGGCCCGACCGTCGCCCTGTGGCTGCTCAGCCCCGGCCAATGGCAGGCTCACGACGACGCCGCCTGCAAAGTAGACTTCTGGCTGCGCAACCTGCGCGAGCTGCGCCAGGCACTGGGCACACTCAACATCCCGCTGCTGATCCGCTCAATTGACAGGTGGGATCAGGCATCAGATGCAATAATGTCAGTATGCCATCAGCATCGGATAGATAGCGTGCACTGGAACGACGAGTACGGCATCAACGAACAGCGCCGCGACCAGGCTGTGCGGGCGCGGCTGGAGCAATCAGGCGTGCAGGCGCACAGCTACCTCGACCAGCTGTTCTTCCGCCCTGGCACCCTCCTTACCCGCAGTGGTGACTACTTCCAGGTCTTCAGCCAATTCAAGAAAAGCTGCCTGGAGCATCTGCACCGCAGCCTCCCCGCGCTGGCCCCACGGCTAAAGCCCCAGGCGCCTCTGGCGATCGCCAGCGACCCGCTACCTGAGCATGTGCTGGGCTTCGACCCAGTACCGCGTACCTTGCGCGATGGCTGGCCAGCGGGCGAAGCCGAAGCGCAAGCACGGCTGTCGCGTTTTCTCGATGAGCGGGTGGAAGACTACCAACACCAGCGCGACCTCCCGGCCAAGCCTGGCACCAGCGAGCTCTCCGCCTACCTGGCCGCCGGGGTGATTTCGCCCCGGCAATGCCTGCACGGGGCCTTGGCCAGCAACCGTGGCGAGTTCGACAGCGGCAGCACCGGCATCCAGACCTGGGTCAACGAGTTGCTTTGGCGGGAGTTCTACAAGCACATCCTGGTGGGTTATCCACAGGTATCCCGTCACCGTGCTTTCCGTGCCCAGACCGAAGCCCTGCCCTGGCGTGATGCACCTGAAGACCTTGCGGCCTGGGAACAGGGGCGCACCGGTTTTCCGATCATCGATGCCGCCATGCGCCAGTTGCTGCATACCGGCTGGATGCACAACCGCCTGCGCATGATCGTCGCCATGTTCCTCAGCAAGAACCTGCTGATCGACTGGCGCAAAGGCGAGCGGCATTTCATGCGTCACCTGATAGACGGCGACCTGGCAGCCAACAACGGCGGCTGGCAGTGGAGCGCATCTACCGGCACCGACGCCGTGCCCTATTTCCGCATCTTCAACCCGGTTTCGCAGTCTCAGCGCTTCGATCCGCAGGGGCGCTTCATTCGTCACTGGGTACCGGAACTGCAGGCGCTGGATGATAAAGCCATTCATCAGCCAGTTAAGGCTGCGGATCTTTTTGCTACCCATTCGTATCACAATCCAATAGTCGATCTCGGCAGCAGTCGCCAGCGCGCATTAGAAGCCTTCAAAGGCCTTCCGCGTCGGCAGCATTAAGGGGCAGTATCGTGAATAGAGCTCGCAGTGTCTGGGTGACAGGGGCCACTAATGGATTAGGGCTGGCATTGGTACAACAGTTGCTCGAACAGGGGCACCGGGTAGCCGCAAGCGGCAGGGAGTGTGAAGCACTGGACACGCTGGGCGAACGCTACGGCACGCAATTGCTGCGCCTGCCGGGCCAGTTGCAGGCGCTGGATCAGGTCGAGGCAGCCAGCAAGCTGCTATTGGGCAACTGGGGGTCGCTGGACTGCCTGGTCATCAATGCCGGCACCGGTGAGTATGTGGCCGACGCCATACCTGATGCCGAGCTGTTCGAGGCCATCGCCGCCAGCAACCTGCTGGCCAGCGAACAATGCCTGGCCAGTGCCTTGCCGCTGCTGACCAAGGGTGAAGCGCCTCAGGTAATGGCGATCCTCAATCGCTATTCAGCCTCGCAGCTGTTTGCGCCCACACAGGTTTCCAGCGGTTTCAACAGCACCGCGCAGTGGTTTCGCGAGCAACGCCAGGTACTGGACCAACTGCAGATCAGCCTGACGGTGGTGGCGCCGCAATCATTGAAGACCCCCGTGACACCGGCGCAGGCTATGCCGGAGATGTGGACAGCGCAGAGCGCTGCCGAAGAACTGCTGCGGCGACTGCCGCTTCGAGAACCTGAACTGGTGCTGGAGACGCTGGACCCTAGCAGTTTGTGGCCGCTGCCGCGCTGACCCAAGGGTTGGCAAGGTGCTACCGCAGTGGGAGCGGCTCACCCGCTCCCACTGCCCAAGCAGGTGGGTTACAACGCCATACGGTAATGCAGGCTGTAGCTTTCCACACCATCGTTGGGCTGCTTGATACCGGCGTTGGAATAGTGGATGGCGCGCACGCCAATTTCATGCCCACCGGCAAAGCGCAAGCCGAAACCGATCCGGTCCTCGAACTGGAACGCCGAGCCTAGCTCGTTGCTTTCAAGCTCGGTGCTGGAGAAGGCCGCGACACCGATGCCCGCCTCGATGTAAGGCTTCACCGATTCCCCGGCAAACTCATAGACGAACACTGGCGCAAACGACAAGCTGTGGTTGCTCGCCGTCTCGTCACCCTGCCAATAGGTGTAAGCCCCATCCCAATAACCGGTGAGACGACCAACGCTGGTCTGCCACCAGCTCGCCTCCCAGTTCGACTGCAACCCCAGCCGATAGACCATGGTCGAGTCACCGGTCTGCCCCACCGAAAATGAAACATCGGCAGCCTGCGCCGACACCACTTGCCCCAAAGTTAAGGCGGCAACCGCCGCCAAGCCGAGCAGTTTCCTCATAAGAAACATCCTTCTTCCTGATGCTGTTGTTAGTGTTCGCCTCTTGCCAGGCAAATCGGTAGAAATCGGCAGTGGTACGATAGTTCAGCTGCTTTTGACGTTTTTTTCACAACGCAAAGCTTTGCACACTGTCGGACTTATGCCACAGCAACGGTAGGATTTTTCTCAGAGTTTGCGGGTCGGCACTGGTCCAGAAGCGGGTATCCAGCGCCGGGCCCTCGGCCAGCAGGTCGTTGGCGTGCAACAGCCGTTGCAGCTGGCGCGCCACGGCGGCGCCGGTATCGATGATGGCCACGTCTGCCGGCACCATGTCGGCCAGCAAGGGGCGCAGGAATGGGTAATGGGTGCAGCCAAGAATCAGCGTATCGCAGCCGGCATCCAGCAGTGGCTGCACAAACCCGAGCAGCAACTGGCGCAACGCGGGGCTGCCAAGGTCGCCGGTTTCAATCAGCTCTACCAGCCCTGGGCAAGGCTGGGTGACCACCCGTACATCGCTGGCGAAGCGGTCGAGCAATGCCGCGAACTTGGCGCTCTGCAAGGTCCCGGTAGTGGCCAGCACCCCGACCACACCGGAGCGGGTGGCGGCGGCTGCAGGCTTTACCGCAGGCTCCATACCCACCAGCGGCCAGACCGGGTACAGCTCACGCAGGTCGGCAACCGCCGCCACCGTTGCGGTATTGCAGGCCAGGACCATGGCCTTGGCGCCTTGCTGATGGAAGAACTCGGCAATGCGTCGGCAGCGCTGGCGGATGTAGTCCGCCGACTTCTCACCGTAGGGCACATGACCGCAATCGGCCACATACAGCAGGGTTTCGTTGGGCAGCAGGCGCTGGATCTCGGCAAGCACCGACAAACCGCCGACCCCCGAATCCATCACGCCAATCGGCGCCGAACGCTCAGCCATCGCGCTTGCCGCAGACAGCGCAGGCCGGGTCGCGCTTGACCCGCAGTTCACGTATGCGCGTGCCGAGGGCATCGATCAGCAGCAGGCGGCCCACCAGTGGCTCGCCGAACCCAGCCAGCAGCTTCATGGCTTCCAGCGCCTGCAGGCTACCTACCAGCCCCACCAGCGGGCCGATCACGCCGGCTTCGCTGCAGGTCAGTTCATCCTCGCTGCCATGGCCATACAGGCAGTGGTAGCACGGGCTGTAGTCACGCCGCGGGTCGAACACCGAAAGCTGGCCCTCGAGGCGGATCGCCGCCCCACTGACCAACGGCTTGCCAGCAGCGACGCAGGCGGCATTGACCGCCTCGCGCGTGGAAAAGTTGTCGGAGCAGTCCAGCACCAGGTCGACCGCAGCCACCGCTGCGGCCAGCGAATCTTCGTCCAGCGCCTGGCGGTGAGCGACCAGGCTGATCTCCGGGTTGATCGCCCCCAGGCGCTGCAGCGCCGAGTCCACCTTGCTCATGCCGACGCTGTCGCTGTCGTGCATCACCTGGCGTTGCAGATTGGTCAGGTCGACGGTGTCGAAATCTGCCAGGTGCAACTCGCCCACCCCCGCCGCAGCCAGGTACAGCGCCACAGGTGAGCCCAGCCCACCGAGGCCGACGATCAGCGCCTTGCTCTGCTTGAGGCGCAACTGGCCGTCGATATCGATCTGCGCCAGCAGCACTTGCCGGCTGTAGCGCAACAGTTCCTGATCACTCAGCATGGCAGGCGCCCCAGGGTAATGCGTTCATGGCTGCCCAGGTCGATGCGGCTGGCAACCTCGGCAAAGCCTTGTTCAGTCAGCAAGGCGCGCACCGCCGCTGCCTGATCATAACCATGCTCCAACAGCAACCAGCCGCCTGGCAGCAAGTGCTGCGGCGCCTGGGCAATGATCACGCGCAGGTCGTCCAGGCCATCGGCACCTGCCACCAGTGCGCTGCTGGGTTCGAAACGCACATCGCCAGCGTCCAGGTGGGGGTCTTCGCTGGCAATGTAGGGGGGGTTGCTGACAATCAGGTCGAAACGCTCATCGCCGAGCTGGTCAAACCAGTGGCTGACGCGCACCTGCACATTGCCCAGCCCCAGGCGCTGGCGGTTGCGCTCGGCCAGCGCGGCGGCCTCCTCGACACGGTCCACCGCCATCACCTGCCAGGCCGGGCGGTCGCCGGCCAGGGCCAAGGCAATGGCCCCGGTGCCGGTGCCCAGGTCGAGCACCTTGGCAGGTGTCGCAGGCTGAAGCTCCAGGGCGGTCTCGACCAGCAGCTCGGTGTCCGGGCGCGGGATCAGCGTATGCGGTGCCACTTCCAGGTCGATCTTCCAGAACCCCTGCTGCCCAAGGATATACGCCACCGGCTCACCGCTGCGGCGGCGCTGCAGGTAACCGGTATAAGTGTCGGCCGCTTCGCTGCTGACGATGCGCTCGGGCCAGGTATGCAGGTAGCTGCGCGACTTGCCGATGGCCGCAGCCAACAACAGTTCGGCGTCCAGCCGCTCGGTGGGCGATTCGGGCAACTGCGCATTGCGCAGCAAGCTGGCGATGATGGTCATCAGTCCCCCAGGGCGGCCAGTTGATCGGCCTGGTACTCGGCCAACAGCGGTTCGATCACGGCATCGACGCCACCGGCAAGGATGTCGTCCAGCGAATACAAGGTCAGGTTGATGCGGTGATCGGTTACCCGGCCCTGTGGATAATTGTAGGTGCGGATACGCTCGGAGCGGTCACCGGAGCCCACCAGCAGCTTGCGCTCACTGGCGATGGCATTCTGCGCGGCGCTGGTCTGCATGTCGTTGAGCTTGGCCGACAGCCAGGACATGGCACGGGCACGGTTCTTGTGCTGCGAGCGTTCTTCCTGGCACTCGACCACGATACCGGTGGGCAAGTGAGTAATGCGAACCGCCGAGTCGGTCTTGTTGATGTGCTGGCCACCGGCCCCGGAAGCGCGGTAGGTGTCCACGCGCAAGTCGGCCGGGTTGATCTCGATCACCGCCTGCTCATCGGGCTCGGGCAGCACGGCCACGGTACAAGCGGAGGTATGGATGCGCCCCTGCGACTCGGTCTCGGGCACCCGTTGCACACGGTGCGCACCAGACTCGAACTTGAGCTTGCCGTAAACGTTATCGCCTTCGACGCGGGCGATGATTTCCTTGTAGCCGCCGTGTTCGCCTTCGTTCTCGGACAGAATCTCCAGACGCCAGCCACGCTTTTCGGCGTAGCGCGAATACATGCGGAACAGGTCACCCGAGAATATCGCCGCCTCGTCACCACCGGTGCCAGCGCGGATTTCGAGGAACACGTTACGCCCGTCGTTGGGGTCCTTGGGCAGCAGCATGCGTTGCAGCTGCGCCTCCATCGCCAGCAGTTGCTCCTTGGCTTCGCGCACTTCCTCCACGGCCATTTCGCGCATATCCGGATCGCTGTCCTTGAGCAGCGCCTGGGCACCCTCAAGGTCGTCCTGGACTTTGCGCCATGCCTGATAGGCCGTGTGAACCGGCTCGACTTCGGCGTATTCGCGGGAATAAGCACGGAAACGCGTCTGGTCGCTGATGACCTCAGCGTCACCGAGCAGTGCGGTCAGTTCTTCGAAGCGGTCCTGGAGAATATCCAGTTTGTTCAGCAGCGACGCTTTCATTGCAGGGATTTGTCCGTCGAGCCCTCGTTGAGGGCAAAGAGTTCCTGGGCCATGGCCAGCGCATCGAGGCGGCCCTCGGCCGAGAGCTTTTTCAACTGCACGCTGGGCGCATGCAGAAGTTTGTTGGTCAGGCCCCGGGCCAGCTGGGCCAGCACGTCCTCGGGGTTGCCGCCGTTGGCCAGCAGGCGCTGGGCTTTTTGCAGCTCTTCATCGCGCAGGCGCTCGCTTTGCTGGCGGTAGGCCTTGAGCACGTCCACCGCAGCCAGTTCGCGCAGGCGCACCATGAAGTCTTCGGCGCCCACCGACACCAGCTCTTCGGCAGCCTGGGCCGCACCCTGGCGGCTCTTGAGGTTTTCTGCGACTACGTCGTGCAGGTCATCGACGGTATACAGGTAGACGTCGTCGAGCTCGCCCACTTCGGGTTCGATATCACGCGGCACGGCGATGTCGACCATGAAAATCGGCTTGTGCCGGCGTTGTTTCAGCGCGCTCTCGACCGCGCCCTTGCCAAGGATCGGCAACTGGCTTGCGGTGGAGCTGATGACGATGTCGCTGTTGGCCAGTTCCTGGGGGATGTCGGCCAGCAGCACGGCATGTGCGCCGAACTGCTCGGCCAGCGTGCTGGCACGCTCCAGGGTACGGTTGGCCACCACGATCCGGCGCACACCTTGCTCATGCAGGTGGCGGGCGACCAGGGTGATGGTCTCGCCGGCCCCGATCAGCAGGGCCTGGCTGCGGCCCAGGTCACTGAAGATCTGCCGCGCCAGGCTCACCGCGGCGAACGCCACCGAAACCGGGTTTTCGCCGATCGCGGTGTCGGTGCGCACCTGTTTGGCGGCACTGAAGGTGGCCTGGAACAGGCGCCCGAGCAGTGGGCCAACGGTACCGGCCTCACGCGCCACGGCGTAGGCAGACTTCATCTGGCCGAGGATCTGCGGCTCGCCGAGCACCAGCGAATCGAGGCCAGAGGCCACGCGCATCATGTGCCGCACCGCATCGTGCTCTTCATGGATGTAGGCGCTGGCGCGCAGTTCATCCAGGCTCAGCCGGTGGTAATCGGCCAGCCACAGCAGTACGGCCTCGGCAGACAGGTGGTCCTGCTCTATATAAAGCTCGCTACGGTTGCAGGTCGACAGGATCGCCGCTTCACGGCTGGCGGTCAGTCGGCAGAGCTGTTGCAGGGCGTCCACCAGCTGCTCTGGGGTAAACGCCACGCGCTCGCGTACGTCTACCGAGGCAGTCTTATGGTTGATACCAAGTGCAAGAAAGGCCATGCAAGGTCGCTGGTTGTGACGAGAAGCCGATAATTGTCCTCTTTCGCAGGTTTTAGAACAACCACCGTTCGCTATTGTCGTGCAGGAGCGGCCTTGCGTCGCGAAAGGGCTGCGCAGCGGCCCCGGCAATATCTCTGACAAACCTGAAAACCTGGGGCCGCTACGCACCCCTTTCGCGACCCAAGGCCGCCCCCACAGGCCGCCCCCACACAGGTGGCGGAACCTGGGCGCCCCTGCCATGGTCGCAGTTAAGCAAATGCTTCGCAGGTGGGTTTGCCCCCGCGCTTGTGTCATCATGCTCCGACCGCCGGTGAGTCCTTTTAAGCCTTTCTATGAACAGACACTACGCACTGCTGCTTGCCTTCGCCCTGCTCCAGGGTTGCCAGAGCCTGGCCCCGCAAAAAGCCGAGCCACCCGTTGCCGAGGCCGGCAAGGGCGAGGCCGAAAAACCCGTGGTGTACGGTTCGTTCAAGCAAGACACCCTATATAGCCTGTTGGTGGCGGAGCTGGCCGGCCAGCGCAACCGCTTCGACATCGCCCTGGCCAACTACGCCGACCAGGCCGAAAAAACCCAGGACCCTGGCGTTTCCGAACGCGCCTACCGCATCGCCGAGTACCTCGGCGCCGACGAGCCGGCCTTGGAAAACGCCTTGATCTGGGCCCGCAACGACCCGGACAACCTCGACGCCCAGCGCGCCGCCGCCATCCAGCTGGCCCGCGCCGGTCGCTACGACGATGCTATGGTCTACATGGAAAAAGTCCTGCAAGGCCAGGGCGATACCCATTTCGACTTCCTCGCCCTGTCGGCCGCCGAGACCGACCAGAGCACTCGCGACGGCTTGCTGCAGAGCTTCGAACGCCTGCTGGTCAAGTACCCGGAAAACAGCCAGCTGGTGTTCGGCAAAGCGCTCCTGCTGAACCAGGACGGCAAGGCCGAAGAAGCGCTCGAACTGCTCGAGGAGCACCCGCCGCAAAATGGCGAGATCGCCCCGATTCTGCTGCGTGCCCGCCTGCTGCAAGCGCTCGACCGCGGCAAAGAGGCGCTGCCCCTGCTGCGTGGCGCGATCCGCGACAACCCGGATGACAAACGCCTGCGCCTGACCTACGCCCGTACCCTGGTCGAGCAGGACCGCATCGCCGATGCCAAGGGGGAGTTCATCAGCCTGGTCCAGCAGTACCCCGAGGATGACGAGCTGCGCTACTCGCTGGCACTGGTATGCCTGGAAAACAAAGACTGGGATGAAGCCGAGGGCTACCTGCAGGAGCTGGTCGAACGCGACAGCAACGTCGACGCCGCCCACCTGAACCTGGGCCGCATCCGCGAGGAGCGCCACGACCCCGAAGGCGCCTTGCGCGAATACGCCCTGGTCGGCACCGGCCCCGACTACCTGCCGGCGCAGCTGCGCCAGGCCGACATCCTGATTGCCAACGGCCGCGGCACCGAGGCTTCGCGCCTGCTCGCCGAAGCCCGCGAGGCCCAGCCGGACTACGCCATCCAGCTGTACCTGATCGAATCGGAAAGCTACAGCAACAACAACAAGGACGCCCAGGCCAACCAGGTGCTGCAACAAGGCATCCAGCGTTACCCGGACGACCTCAACCTGCTGTATACCCGCGCCATGCTGGCCGAAAAGCGTGATGACCTGCCGCAGATGGAGAAAGACCTGCGCGCCATCATCGACCGCGAGCCGGAAAACGCCATGGCCCTGAACGCCCTGGGCTACACCCTGGCCGACCGCACCACCCGCTACGCCGAGGCCAAGGCGCTGATCGACAAGGCCCACCAGCTCACCCCGGATGACCCGGCGGTGCTCGACAGCCTGGGCTGGGTCGCCTATCGCCAGGGCAACCTGGACGAAGCCGAAGGCTACCTGCGCCAGGCCCTGGAACGCTTCCCCGACCACGAAGTGGCTGCGCACCTGGGCGAAGTCCTGTGGGCCAACGGCAAGCGCCGCGAAGCCCGCCAGGTCTGGGCCAAGGCCTTCGAAGCCCAGCCCGATAGCCCCATCCTGCGCAAGACCGTACTGCGCCTGACCGGATCAGAGACCCTTTAACGCCATGTTCCTGCGCCATTGCATCACCTTCACCCTGATTGCCCTGCTCGCGGGCTGTGCCGGCTTCGGTAGCCGTGAAGCCCTGCAGGGCCATGGCGACCCGCAGCAGTGGCGCCAGCACAAAGCGCAACTCAGTACCCTCGACGGCTGGCAGATCAGCGGCAAGGTCGGCATCCGCGCCCCGCGCGATTCCGGCAGCGGCACGCTGTTCTGGTTGCAGCGCCAGGACTACTACGACATCCGCCTGGCCGGGCCATTGGGCCGTGGCGCTGCCCGCCTGACCGGCCGCCCCGGCGGCGTGGTGCTGGAAGTGGCCAACCAGGGCCGCTACGAAGCCACCAGCCCGGAAGCACTGCTGGAAGAACAACTGGGCTGGCAACTGCCGGTTTCGCACCTGGTCTGGTGGGTACGCGGCCTGCCCGCGCCCGACAGCAAGAGCCAGCTGACCCTGGACGGCGACAGCCGCCTGGCCAGCCTGCAACAGGATGGCTGGCAGGTGCAGTACCTGAGCTATACCGAGCAGAACGGCTACTGGTTGCCCGAGCGCCTGAAACTGCACGGCAAGGACCTCGACGTGACGTTGGTGGTCAAGGACTGGCAGCCGCGCCAGCTGGGGCACTGATCGATGACCACCCTTACCCTGCCCGCCCCGGCCAAGCTCAACCTGTGGCTGCACATCATCGGCCGCCGCCCGGACGGTTACCACGAGCTGGAAACCGTCTTCCAGTTTCTCGACCATGGCGACGAGCTGAGCTTCGCCCTGCGTGAAGACGGCGTGATCCGCCTGCACACCGAAATCGAGGCGGTGCCCCACGACAGCAACCTGATCGTGCGTGCCGCGCGCAAATTGCAGGAACAATCCGGCACCCGCCTTGGCGCCGACATCTGGCTGACCAAGGTCTTGCCCATGGGCGGTGGCATCGGCGGCGGCAGCTCGGACGCCGCGACCACGCTGCTGGCGCTGGCGCACTTGTGGCAGCTGGACTGGGATGAAGATCGCCTGGCCGGCCTGGGCCTGACCCTCGGTGCCGACGTGCCGGTGTTCGTGCGCGGCCACGCGGCGTTCGCCCAGGGTGTGGGCGAGCAACTGACCCCGGTCGACCCGATCGAGCCCTGGTATGTCGTGCTGGTGCCGCAAGTGTCTGTCAGTACTGTAGAAATTTTTTCACATCCGCAGTTGACACGTGATTCCCTCCCCCTTAAGATGCGCCCCGTTCCCGAGGGAAACAGTCGAAATGACTGCCAACCGGTGGTAGAGCAGAGTTACCCAGAAGTTCGCAATGCGTTGAATTCACTGGGAAAATTCACTGAAGCTCGATTAACCGGCACTGGAAGTTGTGTGTTTGGGGCCTTCCCAAGCAAAGCCGAAGCTGATAAAGTTCTGGCCCTTCTTTCAGCGACCCAAACAGGGTTTGTGGCGAAAGGAAGCAATGTTTCGATGTTGCATCGCAAGCTGCAAAGTCTGGTCAAGAAGTCGAGTGCCTAGCGCTCGCAGCAACAGATACAGGGGCGTCGCCAAGCGGTAAGGCAGCAGGTTTTGATCCTGCCATGCGTTGGTTCGAATCCAGCCGCCCCTGCCATTTTCCTATACTCATCCAGGTATACCCTCAGCCTTCAGGTACTGCGCGTGTCCAAGATGATGGTCTTTACGGGGAACGCTAACCCCGATCTGGCTCGGCGTGTCGTACGTCAGCTGCATATCCCTCTCGGTGACGTCTCTGTCGGTAAATTCTCCGACGGCGAGATCAGCACTGAGATCAATGAAAATGTCCGCGGTAAAGACGTCTTCATTATTCAGCCGACCTGTGCCCCGACCAACGATAACCTGATGGAACTGGTAGTGATGGCCGACGCCTTCCGCCGCTCCTCAGCATCCCGAATCACCGCCGTGATTCCTTACTTCGGATACGCCCGCCAGGACCGCCGTCCGCGTTCGGCACGTGTAGCCATCAGCGCCAAAGTTGTCGCTGACATGCTCACTGTCGTGGGTATCGACCGTGTACTCACCGTCGACCTGCACGCTGACCAGATCCAGGGTTTCTTCGATATCCCAGTCGACAACATCTACGGCTCGCCCGTATTGGTCGACGATATCGAAGACCAGCGTTTCGAGAACCTGATGATCGTCTCCCCGGACATCGGTGGTGTCGTGCGCGCACGTGCCGTCGCCAAGTCCCTGGGTGTCGATCTGGGTATCATCGACAAACGCCGCGAGAAGGCTAACCACTCCGAGGTGATGCACATCATCGGCGACGTCGAAGGGCGCACTTGCATCCTGGTAGACGACATGGTCGACACCGCCGGCACCCTGTGCCACGCGGCCAAAGCCCTGAAAGAACACGGCGCTGCCAAGGTTTACGCCTATTGCACGCACCCTGTCCTGTCGGGCCGCGCGATCGAGAACATCGAGAAGTCGGTACTGGACGAGCTGGTGGTGACCAACACCGTTCCGCTGTCCGCCGCTGCTCAAGCCTGTGACCGTATCCGCCAGCTGGATATCGCACCGGTTGTCGCTGAAGCGGTACGCCGCATCAGCAACGAAGAATCGATCAGCGCGATGTTCCGCTAAGCGGAACACGTGTTGATGTGAAGCGCCCCGCCCCAGCATTTGTTGGGGCGGGGCTTTTTTGCCATTCCCGTTGGCGCTGGTCGCAAACGCCCTCGGGAGGCTATTTTGGAGAAACAAAATGACTGATTTCACGCTGAACGCCAAAGTGCGTACTGACCTGGGGAAAGGTGCGAGCCGCCGCCTGCGTCACTCGCTGAGCATCCCTGCCGTTGTCTACGGTGGCGATAAAGAAGCGCAATCCCTGACCATCGTGTCGAAGGAAATCGCCAAGCTGTTCGAAAACGAAGCTGCCTACAGCCACGTGATCGAGCTGAACGTTGACGGCGCCAAGCAAAACGTCATCGTCAAGGCCATGCAGCGTCACCCAGCCAAGCAATTCATCATGCACGCTGACTTCGTTCGCGTCGTTGCTGGCCAGAAGCTGACTGCCAAGGTTCCGGTTCACTTCATCGGCGAAGAAGCGCCGATCAAGAAAGGCGGCGAGATCTCCCACGTTGTTTCCGAGATCGAAGTTTCCTGCGAAGCCAAAGACCTGCCTGAGTTCATCGAAGTTGACCTGGCTAACGCTGAAGTCGGCACCATCATCCACCTGTCGGACCTGAAAGCTCCGAAAGGCGTAGAGTTCGTCGCTCTGGCCCACGGTGATGACAAGGCTGTTGCCAACGTTCACGCGCCACGCGTTGCTCCAGAAGCAGAAGGCGCTGCCGAGTAATCCACTCGCACGCCGGTGTTGATCGGGTTACAGTGCCGCGCGCGCTGTAACCCACCAACTCCAAGGAAGAGCCCCTGACGTGACCGCCATCCAGTTGATCGTTGGCCTGGGTAACCCCGGCCCCGAATACGAACAGACCCGGCATAACGCAGGGGCTCTTTTCGTTGAACGCATTGCCAGCGCCCAGCGCGTCTCGCTGACCGCTGACCGCAAGTATTTCGGCCTGACGGCTAAATTCAGCCATCAGGGCAACGACGTTCGTCTGCTCATCCCCACCACCTACATGAACCGTAGCGGCCAGTCCGTGGCGGCCTTGGCCAATTTCTTCCGCATCAAGCCGGAAGCAATTCTGGTGGCGCATGACGAACTCGACCTGCCTCCGGGTGTCGCCAAGCTTAAACGCGGCGGCGGCCATGGCGGGCACAACGGCCTGCGCGACATCATCGCGCAGCTCGGCAACCAGAACGACTTCCACCGCCTGCGGCTTGGCATCGGCCACCCGGGTGACGCCAAACTGGTCTCCAACTTCGTCCTGGGCCGCGCGCCGCGCGCCGAGCAGGAGAAGCTCGACGCCAGCATCGATTTTGCCCTCGGCGTGCTGCCAGATGTCCTCGCTGGCGATTTCGCCAAGGCGATGCGCGAGCTGCACAGCCAGAAGGCCTGATTTCCTAGAGAGGGAATACCCATGGGTTTCAATTGCGGCATCGTCGGCCTGCCCAACGTCGGCAAGTCCACCCTGTTCAACGCCTTGACCAAGTCCGGCATCGCGGCGGAGAACTTCCCTTTCTGCACCATCGAGCCGAACAGCGGCATCGTGCCGATGCCCGACGCGCGTCTGGCTGCCCTGGCAGAGATCGTCAAGCCTAACCGCATCCTGCCGACCACCATGGAATTCGTCGACATCGCCGGCCTGGTGGCAGGCGCATCGAAAGGTGAAGGCCTGGGCAACAAGTTCCTCGCCAACATCCGCGAGACCGACGCCATCGCCCACGTGGTGCGCTGCTTCGAAGACGAGAACGTGATCCACGTTTCCAACAGCGTCGACCCCAAGCGTGACATCGAGATCATCGACCTCGAACTGATCTTCGCCGACCTCGACAGCTGCGAGAAGCAACTGCAGAAGGTTGCCCGCAACGCCAAGGGTGGCGACAAGGAAGCCCTGGCGCAAAAGGCCATCCTGGAAAAGCTGATCCCGCACTTCACCGAAGGCAAGCCTGCACGCAGCCTGATGAAGCACATGGCTGACGACGAGAAGGCCGTCATCCGTGGCTTCCACCTGCTGACCAGCAAGCCGGTGATGTACATCGCCAACGTCGCTGAAGACGGCTTCGACAACAACCCGCACCTGGACGTGGTCAAGGCCATCGCCGAGGAAGAAGGCGCGGTCGTGGTACCGGTGTGCAACAAGATCGAAGCCGAAATCGCCGAGCTGGACGACGGTGAAGAGAAGGACATGTTCCTCGAGGCCCTGGGCCTGGAAGAGCCTGGCCTGAACCGCGTGATCCGCGCCGGTTACGAGCTGCTGAACCTGCAGACCTACTTCACTGCCGGCGTGCAGGAAGTACGCGCCTGGACCGTGCGCATTGGCGCCACCGCGCCACAGGCTGCTGGCGTGATCCACACCGACTTCGAAAAAGGCTTCATCCGCGCTGAAGTAGTGGCGTATGACGACTTCATCCAGTTCAAGGGTGAAAGTGGCGCCAAGGAAGCCGGCAAGTGGCGTTTGGAAGGTAAGGACTACATCGTCAAAGACGGCGATGTGATGCACTTCCGCTTCAACGTCTGACGCTCAGCGTTTGCCTGTCAACAAAAGCCTCCGTATGGGGGCTTTTGTGTTTCTGTTGTCCCGTTCGCCCCTATCCCCCTCAGTGCGCCCACTGCCGCGCCCTGCGCCTGTCGATCCAGATCAGCAAGACGCTGGCATACACCGAGACAGCCAAGAACAGCGCCATGCGCACCGCAAAGGCCCGGTACACGTCCTGCCCTGCCGCGCTGTCTTGCACCGACTGCCCCAGCAGAATCAGCATCGTGGTCAGGCAACTGACCCAGTAAGCAGGGCCGTGCCGCGTCGCCACCGCCCGGTAGAGCCGCCGGGCCTGCCAGAGGGTGAACAGCAACACCCACAGAAAAAACATCCACAGGTGCACGAACAGGCTCAAGGCACTCCACAGCAGGATCGCCAGCAGCCCGGCTAGCAGGGTCGAACCAATCAGCTCTCGGCTGGCATTGCGGGCATGGGTTTCGCCGGCCTGCTGGCCCAGGCTCACCGACTTCATGATCAGCGGCATGAATGCATCCGGGGCAATCAGCGCCAGCAAGAACGCCGGCATGACGATCAGCGTGGCACGCAGCGCAACCCAACTGGCACGCGCGCTGGGGAGCGGTGGCGGGGACGGTTGCGCGGGGGCATCGACAGGTTCGGGAAACAGTACATGCGCCAGCGCCGTGCCCAGCGCCGCCAACAGCATGCCTTTGGCTAACGCCTCGACCACCGACAGCGCCAAGGTGAAATCATGGGTGCCGGCTGCGGCGATCATGGTCAGGCCGATCACCAGCAAGTTCGCCACCAGGCCATTGCCGCCCTTGAGCGCGTAACGCAGCACCAGAAACACCCCAACGCCGACCAACAGCACCCCACTCACCGGGGCATGGCGCAGCAGTGGAATCAGCAACAAGCCGCTGCCACAACTGAGCAGCACCAGCACCGCCAACGCCGGTGCCGCGCGCAACGGCAGCGGCTGGCTGCGGGTGGCTAACAGCAGCACCGCAAACACCGGGGCCAGGATCGGCACGGGCAGGCCGATGCCGAAGCTGACCGCCAGGCACAGCGCCACGCCCCAGGCCAGGCGTAGCGCCCGCAGGCGCCGCCACTCAATAGGCATACGACAGCCAGCTCATCAGCCACATGAACACGCGGCCCAGCACGTTCAGCGGGTTGCCCTCGCTGGGCAGCGCCATGACTTCGGCCTGGCCGCCGACCCGCAACCCGGTCTTGTCCTCCAGCTGGTCACGGTCCAGCTCGACGATCACCGGAAAACGCTGCGCCGAGCGCAGCCACTCGCGGCTGTTCTGCACGCTCGGCAGGGTACCCGGCGGGCTGCCCTGCCCCACGCTGACGCCATACCCAATGCTGCGTATGCGCCCCTTCAGCACGACCCCCGGCAGTGCATCGAGCACCACCAGCACCGCTGTACCGGAGCGCAGGCGGCCGAGGTTGTTTTCGGTCATGTCGGCGCTGATCCACACGTCATGGATCGCGATCAGGGTCATCATCGGGCTGCCGGCCGCCACATAATGGCCAACGTCTGTGCGCAGGTCAGTGATCAAACCGTTGGCATCGGCGCGCACCACGGTGCGGGCCAGATCCAGGCGGGCCTTTTCAACATTCGCCGCAGCGCTGCGCAACTGGGCGTTGTCTGCCTGTGAACCGCCCTGCTGTTCACGTGCCCGCTCGACTTCGGCACGGGCCGCCGCCACCTGGCTGATGGCTTGGTCGCGCGTGGCCTGGGCCCCTTCCAGGCGGCGCACCGACACCGTGCCTGGGTCTTCCTCGATCAGCCGCTTGAGCCGCTCGGCATCCTGGCGCGCCTTGCGCTCGTTGGCCTGGGCCGCCAGCAACGCCGCCTTGGCCGAATCGATGCCGGCGGTGTTGGCGCCGATCTGCCTGCGCACGGTATCAAGGTCGGCCTCGGCGCGAGCCAGCGCAATGCGGTATTGCGCCGGGTCCAGCTCGAACAGCACCGCGCCTTGGCGTACCTCCTGATTGTTGCCCACGGCCACACGCTTCACCGGGCCAGCCACCTCGGCGCTCACCGGCACCACATAGGCTTGCAGGCGGGCCTGCTGGGTGTAAGGCGTGAAACGGTCTGCCAGCAAGTACCAGAGCAGGCTTATGGCAATCAGCAGCAATACCCAGCGCATGCCACGATCAGGCGCTTGCGGGGGCGGTGTTTGCGGGGCGTCGCTCATTTCGGTTCACCGGGTTGCTGTGCGGTAGGGGGTGGCGCGTCCAGCAGGTCTCCCCAATCGGTGCGTTGCTGCATCTGTCGACGCGTGGCCGGGTCGACAGATGCACGGCCTGGCTGCCAACCGCCGCCCAGGGCCTTGTACAAGGTCACCACGCTGCTGACGGCATTGCCGCGGCTGACCAGGTAACCGTCTTGTTGCTGCAGCAGCAGTTGCTGGGCATCGAGCACCCGCTGGAAGTCGGCAAAGCCTTCGCGGTATTGTGAGGTGGCCAGGCTCAGCGAGCGCTGCGCGGCTTGCGAGGCCTGGTCGCGAATACCCGCGCTCTGCAACGAGCGCACCAGGCCGCTGGCTGCATCGTCGGCCTCGCGGGCGGCTTCGCGCACGCCCTGCTGATACAGCTCGATCAGTTGCTGCAAGCGGGCATCCTCCACGCGCACGGCGTTCTTGCGCCGGCCATAGTCGAACGGGTTCCAGATCAGGCCTGGGCCAGCGGCGAGGTCGAAACTGTCGGGCAGGTGGCTGGCCGTCACGAAGCTCCAGCCGATGCTGCCCAGCAGGCTCAGCTGTGGATAAAGGTCCGCTTCGGCCACGCCCACCAGCGCCGACTGCGCCGCGACGGCCTGCTCGGCGGCACGGATGTCCGGGCGTCGCAGCAACAAACGGGCGGGAACGTCTTGCAACAGTGCCCGGTCTGGCAGTGGTAACTGCCCGTAACGAGGTTGCAACTCCGGCAGCGGCCCCGGTGGCCGCCCAAGCAGCGAACACAACACGTTGCGCAGGGCATTGAGTTGGTTTTCGAACTCGGGGATGGTCGCCTGCGTCGCCAGGTACTGGGTGCGTGCCTGCTGCCAGTCGAGCTCATCATGCTCGCCATGGCGGAACAACCGCTCGGTGATCTCCAGGCTGCGCGCCTGGCGCTTGGCGTTTTCCTCGGCAATGGCCAGCCGCGCCTCGGCGGTACGCAAGGCAAAATAGGTGTCGGCCACCTGTGCACGCAACAACAGCATGGCATCGGCGTAGTTGGCCTCGGAGGCAAAGTACAGGGCATCGGCCGCCTCGATGGCACGGCTGAAGCGCCCCCAGAAGTCGATCTCCCAACCAATGTCGAAGCCCACGCTGGACTGCCAGAACACCGAATCACGAGCGTTGGCGGTACCGGACTGGTCCTGCTTGAGGTAGAGGCTTTGCGCGCGCAACTGCTGCAGTTGTGGATAACGCCCGGTCTGCACGATGGCCAGTTGCGCACGTGCCTCGGCGACGCGCAGCCCAGCCACGCGCAGGTTGGTGTTGTGCGCATCGGCTTGGGCGATCAGGGCATCCAGTGACGGGTCGGCGAACACCGCCCACCACTGGCGAAAATCCGGCGCCGCGGCGCTACGGCTGGCCTGCTCCAGCAGCGGGGTGCTCCAGGTGTCCAGCCAGGGCGATTGCGCCGGCTGGTAGTCCGGTCCGACCTGCGTACAGCCTGCCAGCAAAGCCACCAGGCCCAGTGCGCGGCGCCAGCGAGGTCCGGGCATGCCAGGCCCCGGCTCAAGCCGACGGTTCGGCAGGGTCTTCCGGCACCTGCAACGCCACCCACTGCCAGAACAGCACATAGGTCACGCCCAGAATCACCGGGCCGATGAACAGGCCAATGATGCCTTTGACCACCATGCCGCCCAGCGCACCGATCAGCACCACTGGCATCGGCACATCCACGCCGCGCCCCAGCAACAGCGGCTTGAGCACGTTGTCGGCAAGGCCGGCGACGAAGGTGTAGATGGCAAACACGATGGTCGCGACGGTGAAGCCTTCGGCATGGAATACATAGGCGATGACCGGTAGCGTGATCAGCGTGGCCGGCGCCTGGGCGATGCCCAGCATAAGGATGGCGATTGCCAGGATCCCCGCGCCCGGCACACCCTTGACCACAAAACCTACGCCTATCAGCAGCATCTGGATGAAGGCGATGCCGATCACACCCTGGGCGACGGCGCGAATGGTGGCGGTGCACAGCCTTGCAATGGGCTTGCCGCGCGACTCACCTGAAACCCGAATGGCAATGCGCTGCGCCGCCACTTCGCCGCGCTCGCCGAAGGCCATGATCACCCCCGAGATGATGATCGCCGCGATGAACATCAAGAATGCACCCCCGGCACTGGCAGCGGCGCCCAACAATACACGCCCGGCATCCTTGAGCTGCGGCATCACACTGTTGAGCACCCCGCTCAAGCTCTCGGAAGCCGCCAGCCACAAGGTATACACGCGCGGCCCGATCAGCGGCCAGGTGGCCACCGACTCCGAAGGCGTCGGCACGCTCCAGGCACCGCTTTTGAGCAGTGTCACCAAGCCGTCCACCGACTCGCTGATCGACACCACCACCAGGTAGATCGGCACCAGCAACACCACCAGCACCAAAAGCACCACCAGCGTTGCCGCATAGCCGTCCTTGAGCCCCGTGCCGCGTTTGATGCGCTGGTGCAGCGGGTACAGGGTCACCGCCAGGATCACCGCCCACAGCATCAATTCCAGAAAGGGCTGAAACACCTGGAAGGCGAAGATCACCAGGGCAGCCACCAGGCCTGCCTTGATCAATACATCGAGCAGGCCCCGCGACAGGGCACTGTCCAGCTTGAAACTCGGCTGCATGCTTCACCTCCGCACATTCATTTTGCCAACGGGTGCAGTTCAGTGGTCGGTTTGACGCTCAGGCGGGGACGCCTCAGCGTCGCTCAACTGCCGTGTCAGGCCCATCATCACCAGCGGTACCACGGCCATCGACAAGGTGATGGCCAGCACCAGCAGGTCGTGAACCTGCTGCTCCAATACCTGGTGCTCACGCGCCAGTTTGAACACCACGAAAGCAAACTCGCCGCCCGACGCCAGCACCACGCCCAGGCACAGCGCCTGGGCGCGGTTCAACCCGCCGGCCCTGCGGCCCAGGGCAACCAACAGTGGCAGCTTGATGCCCACCAGCAGCAGCGTGAGCCCAAGCACGGCCAAGGGCATGCCGAACAACAGGCGCAAGTCTGCACTCATGCCCACGCCGACAAAGAACAGCCCGAGCAGCAACCCTTTGAGCGGCTCGATCTGGGTTTCCAGTTCGTGGCGAAACGGCGACTCGGCCATCAATACGCCGGCCAGGAATGCGCCAAGGGCCATCGATATGCCTACATGCTCCATCACCCAGGCGGTGCCCAACACCACCAGCAACGCAGTAGCCGTGGACAGCTCCGGCAACCCGGAGCCGACTGTCCATTTGAAAATCGGGGTCATCAAGTAGCGGCCGCCGATAATGATCACGCCGATGCCGAGCGCCACGGCCAGCAGCGGCCAGTTGCCTTCATCTGCATGGCTGACATCACCGCCAAGCAAGGGCACTACGGCAATCAGGGGGATGGCGGCGATGTCCTGGAATAGCAGAATCGCCACAGCCAGTCGGCCGTGGGGCTTGCCCAGGTCCTTGCGCTCGGCGAGCACCTGCAAGCCGAACGCCGTTGATGACAGCGCAAGCCCCAGCCCCAGCACGATGGCCGCCGGCTTCGACTGGCCAAATACCCCATAGGCGAGCAGGCCAAGTGCGGCGGCGGTCAGCCCGACCTGCAGCGAGCCGATGCCGAAAAGGGCGCGGCGCATGGTCCACAGGCGGCGGGGCGAGAGCTCAAGGCCGATCACGAACAGCAGCATCACCACGCCCATCTCCGACAGGCGGGCGACGTTGTCCGGGTTGCCCAGCAAGCCGAGCACCGAGGGGCCGATCAGGATGCCGGCCAGCAGATAGCCAGGCACTGCCCCCAGTTTCAAACGTTGCGCCAGTGGCACCAGAAGCACCACGGCCAGCAGGAACACCACCGTCGCCTGCAGCAGGCTGCCGTCATGTGGCATAGGATTTCATCCTTTAGGCTCCCCGCAAGGAGGGGGTCAGAAGCGCTCTTCAACCACCTTGAACGGGTAGGCCACCGCCTTGTACTTGCCGACCTTGCCGCGCTTGGGCAACTTCACGACCTGGTCGCGGGTGATGTCCTTGTAGGGAATGCGAGTGAGCAGGTGGCTGATGATGTTCAGCCGCGCCCGCCGCTTGTCGTTGGAATGGGCCATGAACCAGGGTGCCCAGGAGGAATCCGAGGCGGCGAACATCGCGTCGCGCGCCTTGGTGTAATCATCCCAGCGGCTATACGACTTCAGGTCCATGGGTGACAGCTTCCACAGCTTGCGCCCATCGCTGATGCGGTCCTGCAGGCGGCGGGTCTGCTCTTCGGCGCTCACTTCCAGCCAGTACTTGATCAGGATGATCCCCGACTCGACCATCATCTTCTCGAACAGCGGCACCACCATGAGGAACTTGTCGGCTTGTTCATCGCTGCAAAAGCCCATCACCCGCTCGACGCCGGCGCGGTTGTACCAACTGCGGTCAAAGATCACCACTTCGCCCGCAGCGGGCAGATGGCCCAGGTAGCGTTGCACGTACATCTGCGACTTTTCCCGCTCGGTCGGTGCCGGCAGCGCCACCACACGGAATACTCGCGGGCTGACACGCTCGGTGAGGGCCTTGATGGTCCCACCCTTGCCCGCGCCGTCCCGGCCTTCAAAGACGATGCACACCTTCAGGCCCTTGGCCACGACCCATTCCTGCAGCTTCACCAACTCGACGTGAAGCTGCTTGAGCGCCTTCTCGTAGGCCTTGCCGCCCAACTTTTCCGGCTGTGCCTGTGGGGTCTTCTTCCTGGCTGACTTCGACATGGGTCGCTCCCGGCGGCGAATGAAGGTTCAGTATGGTCGATCCACGGGGGTTTGCCGCTTCGCTTGCTACCACAGCACCGCCCCCCTTTGGAGAGGGCGGACAATGGCCGGGTTATTTGGCCAGCTTGTTGTAACTGGTCATCAGGTTGCGGTAGTCGGGAATGTGGTTGGCGAACAACGTCCCCAGCCCTTCAACGTCGTTGCGCCAGTCGCGGTGCAGCTCGCAGGCCACACCGAACCAGGTCATCAGTTGCGCCCCGGCGGCCTCCATGCGGCGCCATGCCGAATCGCGGGTCAACTCGTTGAAGGTGCCAGAGGCGTCGGTGACGACGAAGACCTCGAAGCCCTCCTCAAGGGCCGACAGTGCCGGGAACGCCACGCACACTTCGGTCACCACACCAGCGATCAGCAGTTGCTTCTTGCCCGTGGCCTTGACGGCCTTGACGAAGTCTTCGTTGTCCCAGGCGTTGATGTTACCGGGGCGGGCAATGTAGGGGGCGTCGGGGAACTGCTCTTTGAGCTCGGGGACCAGCGGGCCATTGGGGCCGGTTTCGAAGCTGGTGGTGAGGATGGTCGGCAGCTTGAAGTACTTGGCCAGGTCCGACAGGGCCAGAACGTTGTTCTTGAAACGGTCCGGGTCGATATCCCGTACCAGCGAAAGCAGGCCGGTCTGGTGATCGACCAGCAGGACTGCGACGTTGTTCTTGTCCAGACGCGTGTATTGGAAGGCCATGGTGGAGCTCCTTGCATCAGCGGATAGGGAGTATCAGCGTAGGCAAGGATGAGCGACTGCGGTAACCGTCAGTCGGGTCCGTTCTTGAGATCGAGCGCCGCCCACGCGGCGCTCGATCTCATAGGCGCCAAAACAGCCAAGGCGAGCCCCCACCGCTCACTTCACAATTTCCTGAACTGATTATTTGCCCCCAGCGATTTTTCCCCTCGCCCACCGCCACCAGAATCGCTCACCACAATCACAAAAACCGTGAGGCCACTCCCGTGGACCAGACACTCCAGGTACGGCAGGCCGCCGCCGACCTCGTCGATGCCTTTGCCAGCAACGACACCGCTCGCTACTTCGCCTGCTTCAGCGAAGACGCCACCTTCCTCTTCCACACCTTGGCCCAGCCGCTGTTGTCGCGCCGCGACTATGAAGACCTCTGGGCCCAGTGGCAGGCCGAAGGCTTCGCCGTGCTGGCGTGTGAATCGGGCAATGCCCAGGTGAGCCTGCAAGGCGACGTGGCGATCTTCATGCACGATGTGGCCACGCATATCCGTATCGCCGGTGACGAACACCAGCTGGCTGAACGCGAGACCATCGTGTTCCGCCGCCACGGCGAACGCTGGCTGGCCTGCCATGAGCACCTGTCGGTCGTCACCACCGCCTGAACCTTCTTTTGCGGCCTTGCCGCTCTGCCATCGCACCCACAATAAGGCCCGCGCACCGCGCCGGCCGACAACAACCGCGCTGGAGCATCACCATGAGCCAATCGACCGGTATCGAGACCAACGGTGTCGAACAGATCCCCGACGATCAACGCCACGCCGCGCCGCTAGACCTGTTCCGCCTGATCTTCGGCGGTGCCAATACCTTTGCCACTGCCGTGCTGGGCAGCTTCCCGGTGCTGTTCGGGCTGTCGTTCCAGGCCGGGGTCTGGGCAATTTTGCTCGGGGTCGGCATCGGCGCCATCATCCTCGCCCCCATGGGCCTGTTCGGTGCGCTCAACGGCACCAACAACGCGGTGTCTTCGGGCGCGCACTTCGGCGTGCACGGGCGTATCGTCGGCTCGTTCCTGTCGTTGCTCACCGCCGTGGCGTTCTTCTCGCTGTCGGTGTGGAGCTCGGGCGATGCCCTGGTCGGCGGTGCCAAGCGCTTGGCCGGCTTGCCGGAAACCGACTTGACCCTGGGCCTGGCCTATGGCCTGTTCGCGGTGCTGGTACTGGTGGTGTGCATCTTCGGCTTCCGCTTCATGCTGTGGGTCAACAAGATTGCCGTGTGGGCGTCGAGCCTGCTGTTTCTGCTAGGCATCGTCGCCTTCGCCGGTCCGTTCGATGCGGGCTACGCCGGCAGCGTCAACCTCGGCCAGGCGGGTTTCTGGGCCGCCTTCGTCGGCGCGGCGATCCTGGCCATGAGCAACCCGGTCTCGTTCGGTGCCTTCCTCGGCGACTGGTCGCGCTACATCCCGCGGGCAACCCCCAAGCCGCGCATCATGCTGGCCGTGATCGCCGCCCAGGCCGCGACGCTGATCCCCTTCCTGTTCGGCCTGTGCACCGCCACCCTGGTCGCCAGCCAGGCACCGGACTACATCGCGGCCAACAACTACGTCGGCGGCCTGCTGGCGGTCTCGCCTAACTGGTTCTTCCTGCCGGTGTGCCTGATCGCGGTGATCGGCGGCATGTCCACCGGCACCACTGCGCTGTATGGCACCGGCCTGGACATGTCCAGCGTGTTCCCACGCCTGCTCAGCCGTGCCGGCGCCACCTTGCTGATCGGCGTGCTGGCGATCGGTTTCATCTTCATTGGCCGCTTCACCTTCAACCTGGTGCAGAGCGTGTCGACCTTCGCCGTGCTGATCATCACCTGCACCAGCCCCTGGATGGTGATCATGATCCTCGGCCTGATCACCCGCCGCGGCTTCTACCATGCCGATGACCTGCAGGTGTTCACCCGTGGCCAGCGCGGCGGCCATTACTGGTTCACGCACGGCTGGAACTGGCGCGGCATGGGGGCGTGGATCCCCAGCGCGGCGGTCGGCCTGTGCTTCGTCAACCTGCCGGGGCAGTTCGTCGGCCCGCTGGGCGACCTGGCCGGCGGCATCGACCTGAGCCTGCCGGTAACCCTGGGGCTGGCCGGGGTGCTTTACCTCGTGCTGCTCAACCTGTTCCCTGAACCTGCTGGCGTGTATGGGCCTGATGGCCCGCGCTGGGTGCGCTGCAAAAGCACCCCGCATGCGCCGCTAATCACTGCCGAAATAGCCTGACTGGAGTCTGCCCATGACCACTTCTCACTACATCGCCGGCCGCTGGGTCGAAGGCCAAGGCAGCGACTGCATCAGCGTCAATGACCCTGCCCTGGGCCTGCCCTTTGCCGAATTGATGGCCGCCAGCGTCGCCCAGGTCGACCAAGCCGTGGCTGCCGCCCGCGAAGCTCTGCCCGCCTGGAAGCAGACCAACGCCAGCCAGCGTGCTGCGTACCTGCGCGGCTTTGCCGAGCAGCTCGGGCAACGCCGCGAAGCGTTGATCACCCTGCAGATGCGCAACAACGGCAAGCCGCGCCATGAGGCCGAAATCGACCTGGACGACGCGATTGCCACGTTCAATTACTACGCCGACCTGGCTGAGCAGTTGCCGCAGAAAAACTGCGACGTACCCCTGGCCGCGCCTGGCTTCACCGCCCGCACCCGTCTGGAGCCGGTTGGCGTGGTCGGCCTGATCGTACCGTGGAACTTCCCGCTGGTGACCAGCGCCTGGAAGCTTGCCCCGGCCTTGGCCGCAGGCTGCACCGTGGTGCTCAAGCCCTCGGAGGTTACCCCGCTGATCGAGCAGACGTACGGCCAGATCGCCGATACCCTGGGCCTGCCCGCAGGTGTGCTGAACATCGTCAACGGCAAGGCCGAAACCGGCGCCGCGCTGAGTGGCCACAATGGCCTGGACAAGTTGTCGTTCACCGGCAGCAACAGCGTCGGTAGCCAGGTGATGCGCAGCGCTTCGGCGCAGTGCCGGCCGGTGACCCTGGAGCTGGGCGGCAAGTCGGCGATCGTGGTGTTCGATGATTGCGATGTCGAGCAGGCGGTGGAATGGATTGTCGCCGGCATCAGCTGGAACGCCGGGCAAATGTGCTCGGCCACCTCGCGCTTGCTGGTGCAGGACGGCATTGCCGATGCACTGCTGCCGCGTTTGCAGGCTGCACTGGACAACCTGCGGGTGGGCAACCCGTTGAGCGAAGAAGTGGACATGGGGCCACTGACCAGCCAGGCGCAGTGGCTGAAGGTTGCCAGCTACTTTGCCACTGCACGCGAAGAGGGCCTGCAGTGCCTGGCCGGTGGCAAGGCGCTGGACCGTGACGGCTGGTTTGTCAGCCCGACGTTGTATGTGGACGTGCCGGCAGACAGCCGCCTGTGGACCGAAGAAATTTTTGGCCCGGTGCTGTGCGCACGCCGCTTCGCCACCGAAGCGCAGGCAATTGCCGAAGCCAACGACAGCCGCTTCGGCCTGGTCGCCACCGTTTGTTCAGCGGACCTGGAACGCGCAGAGCGGGTGGCCGATGCCCTGGAAGTTGGCCATGTGTGGATCAACTCGGTGCAGGCGGTGTTCGTCGAAACGTCGTGGGGCGGCACCAAGGGCAGCGGCATTGGGCGAGAGCTCGGGCCTTGGGGGTTGTCGGGGTATCTGTCGGTGAAGCATGTGACGCGCTGCCTGGGCTGATATCGCTGGGGCCGCATTGCGGCCCTTTCGTCGGCAAGCCAACGCCTACAGGGATAGCGCCAGCACTCGAATGGTGCGCCAACCTGTGCGAGCTGGCTTGCCGGCGAAGAGGCCAGCACAACCAATAGAAATCTCCCGCGCGTGACTTTCCCCTCCCCCCGCCAAGTCCCACTCCCTGGTACCCCCACAATCACAACACCAGGCCGGACCACCATGCACCCTCAACGCACCGCCTTGCACAACGAGTTGCACGCCCGCCCGTCGCTGTATTTCGATGGCCCTGCGCATGTCTTCCACCTCGCCCTGCTGGGCGGCGATGCCGCCTGTACCGCGCTATTGCAGCGCTGCTGCCCACAGGCTGCAGATGCCGGCGCTGCGCAAGGCATTACCCAGCTCGATGGCCACCCGTTCAAGTGGGAGCGCCATACCGAGTTCTTCACCCTGACCCTGGTAGTGCCTTGCTCGGCCGCCGACACCCAATGGCAACCGCTGCCAGCGGTGCTGGCCGACGCCATCGCGCCCCAGGCGGCGCAACTGATCAACGCGGTGCAAGTGCTGGTGCGCGACGAGCAGGACCTGAACCTGCCCGATTACGGCTTCAAGGACCCGTGCGGCTCCTGCGTCGGCGGTGGCGATGCGGTGGTGTGGAGCGACTTTCGCCTGACCGCCGACGGCACCAACCGCTTCGTGTTCATCAACCGCCGCCTCAATGCCTACCGCCAGGGCCGCATGATCCGGCGCCTGCTGGAGATCGAGACCTACCGCATGATGGCCTCGCTGACCCTGACCACGGCCAAGGCGCTGAGCCAGGAACTGGACGCCTTCGACAAAACCCTGGTGAGCCTTTCCGAACGCAGTGCCGGGGGCGATGGACGCGACTCCAAAGGCCTGCTCGACGCCATCGCCCACCTGTCGCGGCAGGTGGTCAGCCGCACCGTGAAAACCCGCCATCGGTTCGGCGCCACGCAAGCTTATGCGCAGCTGGTGTTCGAGCGCCTGGGCGAATTGCGCGAGAGCCATGTGGGCGATTGCCAACGCCTTGGGGTGTTCATCGAGCGCCGTTTCAAACCAACGGTGCGCTACTGCGCGGCGACCGAGCAACGGCTGGAACAGCTGGCGAAGAACGTCGCCAACCTGGGTGACCTGCTGCAGGCGCGGGTACAGGTGGAGATGGAAGAACAGAATGCCGGGATTCTGCACAGCCTCAATGCCCGGGCCGATGCCCAGGTGAAGATCCAGCGGGCGGTGGAGGGGCTGTCGATCATCGCCATCACCTATTACCTGCTGAACCTGTTCAAGCTGCTGTATGGCGGGTTGAATGTGCTGGGGCTGGAGCTGACGGCGAAGGATGCGCTGATGGCGATGGCGCCGCCGGTGTTGCTGGTGCTGCTGGTGATATTGCTGCGGATCAGGCAGGCCAAGCAGCATTGAAGCGGGGGGCGCTGGGCGCCCCCCAAAACTCACGCCGGCTCGTCGGCCGGGCGCGAACCTTCCTGCAGCAACACCATGCTCTGCGGCGAAGACAAGGGGATCCCCTCATCACGCAACCGCCCAAGAATGGTGAACAGCAGGTCACTGCGGGTGCCGGACACCTGCCGCGGCCCGGCCACGTAACCACTGACCGCAATCACCATGCCACTGCTCGTCAGGTCCTTGAACGACACCGAACTCGCGGGTGCATCCAGTATCGCTTCGTGCTCGTGATACGCCGCCAGCAGCAGGTCGCGCACGCGGTTGGCATCGGTTTCCAGTGGCAAGGTCAGGGTCACGCTGACCACCCCAAGGGCATTGCCCATGGTCACGTTGCGCACGTTCTGTGAAATGAACTGCGAGTTGGGCACGATCACTGTCGAGCGGTCAGACATCTGTATCTCGGTGGCGCGCACGTTGATGCGGCGGATGTCACCCTCGACACCGGCCAGGCTGACCCAGTCGCCCACCTTTACCGGGCGCTCGGTAAGCAGAATCAGACCCGAGATGAAGTTCTGCACGATCTGCTGCAGACCAAAACCGATACCCACCGACAACGCACTCACCACCCAGGTCAGGCTGGTCAGGTTGATACGCAGGGTCGACATCACCAGCATGGCCAGGAACAGGAAGCCCAGGTACCCCACCAGGGTCACCAGCGAGGCACGCATGCCGGCGTCCATGTCGGTTTCCGGCAGCAGGCGCTCGCTCAACCAGCGCTTGAGCACACGGATGCCGAACATGCCGCCGAAGAACATCGCCACGGCCAGCAGGATATCTTGCGGCACGATGTTCAAGTTGCCGAGCATCTTGCCACCGGTGCCATCCCAATCCCCCAGGCTGAGCAGCAACTCACCGGGGCTGGTGCCCGAAGGCGTGAAGGCCAGCAGTACCGCCAGGAACAGCAGCACGGTACGGCCGATGCCAGCCAAAATGGTGCTGGCCTGGGCCTGATGGCGCGGAGCCAGGCCCAATGTCGATGCCAGGGCCAGGCCGCCCGGTTGGCGGGGCGACAGCAGGGTTTCGCACAGGTCACCGAGGAAGGTGGTCAGCAGGTAGGCACAGGTCGCCACCACGCTGATCCACAGCAACTTGGCCGTAAGGAAGTACGCCAGGGTCAGGAAACCGGCCAACAGGGCCAGTACGATCAGCCCCACCCATACCACGATGACGAAGGGGATCAGCCCCGCCAGGCCAGTCGGGCGTTCCAGCTCATGCTTGCGCAAGGTGCGGCGGTAGCGCAGCAAGGCCACCGAGAAAATCACCGCCACCACCAGCGCAGTCAGGCCGTTGGTCGCCACGGTCAGCGCCAGGCTGGTACCGATCACGCTGTTAATGCGCTCCTGGGTCAGCAGCACCATCAACGCCAGGGCCAGCAATTTAGGGAACCAGCCCAGGGCGCTGGCCACCTCATCGTGGATCGGTGGCAGGCGCCAGGACGGGCGCTGCAGCATCAACATGGCGCGGCCCAGGCCTGAAATGAAGGCGCTGAACACCACCAGAGTAAGGATGTGGTTAGCCAGGCTGGCGATATCCGTGCCCAGCTCGGCGCTGCTTTCCAGGCCCCAGCGCAGCAGCGACACGGAACCGGCGATGGTGCCCAGCGTCGCCAGGCTGACGCTCAGGGCCAAGGCGCTGCGGCGCAGGCGGCCTTCGGGCAGCCAGCGGATCATCGCATCTGCCAGCAGGCGTTCAAGCAGCCGACGAACCAGCGTCCACACCAGGATGGCCGCCACCAGGCTGCTGAGGAAAAACCAGCGATGTTCTGCACTGAACGCGCTGGCCACGGCATCGGCCGCCTCGCCACGCAGGTCGCGCAGGCGTGCCACGTCTTCATCGGTGGGGCGGATCAGCGACTGCCAGAACGCGGGGGTCAGCGGGCTGGTGGCGCGGCTGGTGACCTGCGAGTTGAACTGGCTGCGGCGCAGGTTGACGATCTGCGTGGACAGGTCCCGGGCCGACTGGGTCAGCTTGGTGGCCTGCTCCTGCTCGGCCAGCACGGTCTTTTTCTGGGCTTCGAGGTCCTTGCGCTGAAGGGTGATGCTGGCAGGTTCATCCGGCTGCTGCGGGCCCAGCACCTTGAGCTTGTCGTCCAGGCCTTGCACGTCGGCAGTACGCAGCGCACCAAGGGCATCGGCCTGCCGCTGAACCTGTATGGCAGCCTGACGCAGTTGCGAAAGCACATCGTCATTGGCGCTGCTGGTCACGCCCTGGCGGATCAGGTCGAGTCGATCACTCAACTGTTCAAGGCTCGCGTTCTCATCGAGCACCGGCAACTCGGCAGCCGCCAGGCTGGAGGCTGGCGGGGCCGGAGCGGACCAGGCCGGAGTGGCCAACGCCAGCATCAGGGCCAATACGCCTAGGCAATAACGGGCAAGGCTGACACGCCTCATCGAACAATCCTCTATGCATTTCGATTTGGCGGGGGATTCTACGCGGCTTCACGCGATCAGGAGAGTGCCGTTTCTCGCTTGAGCAGTTGCTGCTTGCGCTCCACACCCCAGCGATAGCCGCTGATGTCGCCGTCGCGACGTACCACCCGATGGCAAGGAATGGCCACGGCAATGCGGTTGGCCGCGCAGGCCATGGCCACGGCGCGGACCGCCCTGGGTGCGCCGATACGCTCGGCGATGTCGGTGTAGCTGACCCGACAGCCGGCAGGTACCTCACGCAAGGCCTGCCAGACCCGCTCCTGAAATGCCGTGCCTTGGATATCCAACGGCAGCGCAAGGCCCAGCGCGGGGGCTTCCACAAAGCCCACCACCTCGGCGACCACCCGCTCGTAATGGCTATCACCGCCGATCAGCCGAGCGTTGGGGAACTGGTCCTGCAAGGCCTGCAACAGTGGCTCGGGGTCATCGCCCAGCAGAATCGCGCAGATACCCTTCTCGCTCTGGGCCACGAGGATCGACCCCAGCGAACACTGGCCCAGCGCAAAACGAATGGTCGCCCCTGCCCCGCCGGCACGGTAGGCCTTGGGCCGCATGCCCAGGCGCTGCCCGGCACTTTCGTAGAACCGGCTGTTGGAGTTGTAGCCAGCGTCGTAGATGGCATCGGTCACCGAACGCTGATCCTGTTCCAGGTGCTCACGCAGGCGTCGGGCGCGAAACGCCGAGGCATAGGCCTTGGGGGTGAGGCCGGTTTCGGCCTTGAACAGACGGTGCAGGTGAAAGGGGCTGACCGCGAGCTGCGCGCTGAGCTGGTCCAGGTTTGGCCCGCTGGCAGCGCCCTCGATCAGGCGGCAGGCACGCGTCACCAGCTCGCTGCGCCGGGTTGCACTGGCACCGCTGTCACCCGCGCAACGCTTGCAGGCGCGGTAGCCGGCGGTTTCGGCGGCGGCGGTATCGTTGAAGAACGCGATGTTCTCGCGCTTGGCCATGCGCGACTTGCACCCTGGTCGGCAGTAGATACCCGTGGTGCGTACGGCATAGACGAAGTGGCCGGCGGCGGCGCTGTCACGGGCCTGCACGGCTTGCCAGCGCTGCTCGGGGGTGGTGTAGGGTTTCATCGCGGGTTACCTCTTGTCTGTCTCGCCTGTACCGCCAATGCAAAAACATCAGGCCCGCCACAGGTACCAGGCTGCCACGGTCCGGTACGGGCACCAGCCACCGCCCAGCGAGCGCATCTGCGCCGGCGTCGGTGCTTTCTCCAGCCCCTTCAGTCGACGATACCCCTCGCGTACCGCGAAGTCGTCGACCGGCAGAATGTCCGAGCGCTCAAGGCTGTAAATCAGCAACATCTCCACCGTCCAGCGCCCTACCCCACGCAGGGCCACAAGGCGTTCGATCAACACCTCGTCAGCCATGGCCAGCGCCTCCTGGCGGCTGGGCACCAAACCCTCGAGCCGAGCCTGGGCAATACCCTGCACGGTGGCCGTCTTGCTCGCCGAAAAACCGCATGCGCGCATCGCCTCAGGTGTCACGGCCAGCAATTGCTCCGGGGCGGGAAAACTGCCCTCGGGGAACAGCGCCAACAGCCTTCCCAGAATCGACTCGGCGGCGCGGGCATGCAACTGCTGGTAGGCAATTGCCCGTACCAGCGCCTCATAAGGCTCGCGCCCGGGCGTTGCCTGGTGCAGGCACGGCCCGATCGCGGCAATGTGCCGTGCCCAGTCCGGGTCCGATGCGGCCAGGTGCCGGCTGGCCTCGCGGTAAGCTTCGGGCGAAAGGTCAGCCAGAATCATTGCGCCTCCAACAGGTCGATGACAGGCCCAGCTTAGCCCAACCGTTCATCGGTGAAACGCCGGATCTTGCGCGGCTAATTCCTGGCATACCATTGATCCGCGCCGCGCTCCGCGCATAGAATTGAGAACTATTCACAATCACACACGCTCACCGGATCAGGCCTTCGCTACGATGCAGACCACCGACACGCTCAAGCCGACCGAGGTTGCTCTGCTCTATCAGTCCCACCACGCCTGGCTCAGCGGCTGGCTGCGCAGCCGGGTCGGCTGCCACGAGCATGCCGCCGACCTGGCCCAGGATACCTTCGTGCGGCTGTTGCGCGCCCGCCAGGCTTCGCCGCTAAAGGAGCCCCGCGCCTACCTGAGCGCCATCGCCCGCGGCCTGATGATCGATCAGTTCCGCCGCCGCGCCCTGGAGCGGGCTTACCACGAAAGCCTGACCCTGCTGCCCAAAGCCGAGGTGCCCAGCGAAGAACACCGGCTGGTCATTCTCGATACCCTGGAGCGCCTCGACCGCGCCCTGCACACGCTGAAGCCGCGTACACGCCAGGCCTTTCTGCTGGCCCAGATTGACGGGCTGAGCATCACGCAGATCGCTGTGCAGCTGGATGTGGCCCGCGCGACGATCGAGCGCGACCTGGCCAAGGCCCTGGGTGTCTGCTACCGGTTGCGTTATGTCGACCTCTGACGGCGCGCCCGCACAGGCCCAGGTCGACCAGGCCATCGACTGGCTGGTGAAGCTGCGCTTCGACAGCCCCAGCCCGCGCACCGAGCGGCAATTCCAGCAATGGCTGGCCAGCCATCCGCACAACCCCAAGGCCTGGCAGCGCGTCAGCAACCTCAGCGACGAATTGGCCGGGCTCCCCAAGGCCCTGAGCCGCAGCACCCTCGACGCCAGCCAACGCCAGCGCAGCAGCCGCCGTGACCACCTCAAACTGCTGGCGCTGCTGGCCGCCGGCGGCAGCCTGGGCTGGGCCGCACGCGAACCGTTGGGCCTGCCGCAGCTACTGGCAGACAGCAGCACCGCCACGGGCGAGCGCCGGCAATTGCACGGCAGCGATGGCAGCCGCATCCAGCTCAACACCGACAGCGCCATCGACCTGCGCTACAGCGCCGAACAACGTCAGCTTGAGCTGCTACGGGGCGAGGTGAGCCTGGACAGCAACGCCAACGACAACCGCCCTTTCCGCATCGATACCCGTGTTGGCACCCTGAGCACCCGCGACGGGCAACTGCTGCTACGCGAAAACGACAAGGGCTTGCTGCTGGCAGTACGCGGTGGCGAGGTGACGTTGTTCCCCGCCTCTGCCCACGCACGGTTGCTGCATGCCGGCGAAACGCTGCAAGTGCAGGCCAACGGCAACTTGCAGGCCGTCAGCCTGCACAGCGACCCTTGGGGCTGGACCGACGGCGTGCTCAGCGTGCAGCAGATGCCGCTGGGGGAATTTACCGCCGAACTCTCGCGCTACCGCCCGGGCCTGCTGCGCTGTGCTGACGACGTGGCAAACCTCAAGGTCTCCGGCACTTACCAACTGGCCGACACCGAGCAGATTCTGCAACTGCTAGCCCGCAGCCTGCCGGTGCGGGTCGACTACCGCACGCGTTACTGGGTGAGCATCGGCGCCGCCTGAAAAAGCCTGTGATCAGTCCGCCACTGCGCGCAACCGCCCTGCCCGCCGGTACGACTGCCGGGCAAAGCAGACAAACAGCCCCGCCATCAGCGCCAGCGCCATCGGCAACCCGTGCGGCGCCACATCCATCGCCGCGCCGCTGACCAGCGGCCCGACCAGGCTACCCACTCCCCATAGCAGGCCGACACTGGCATTGGCCGTGACCAGGTCCTGCCCTTTGAAGCGCTGCCCGATCAGCACCAGTGCCAAGGTGTAGATGCCTCCCGCCACAGCGCCCAGCACCACCAGCAGTGGCCACAGCAACCAGGTCATCTGCAGCAACCACGGCAGGCCGATGCCGATCAGCATCGCCACCAGGCCGCACACCAGGTGCAGGCCGGTACGCTCGACCCGGTCGGCCAACCAGCCCAATGGCAGCTGGAACAGCATGTCGCCGGCAAACACCACCGTCACCATCAGCGCCGCCACGCCTACGGCAAAGCCATGGCTGGTGGCATATACCGGCAGCAGCGACAGCACCACGGCATCGAAGAAGGAGAAGAACAGCACCGCCACGCACAAGGCTGGCGCCACGCGGAAGAAGCCGGCCAGGCCAAAGCTCTTTTCGCCTTCTTCATGTTCCACATAGTCGTTGGGCACCGTCAGCACGATGCACAGCAGGGCCAGGCCATAGCAGGCGGTGACCACGCCGGTGATCCATGGGCTGTTGGCCCCCAGCACAGCCAGCATCGCCGGGCCGAGTACCTGGAAACCGGTAAAGCTGGTGGCGTACAGGGCCATGATCTTGCCGCGATTGTGCTCGGGGCACAGCTCGTTGACCCAGGACTCGCCCAGAATGATGGCAACCCCCATGCCGATGCCCAGGCCCAGACGCAGCAGCGCCAGCAGCCAGATCGAGTCGAAGGCCGACTCCAGCAAGGCGATGCTGACGGTGCACAGGCTGAAGCACAGCAGGTAGATCGTCCGCCGGGTCAGCAAGCGGCAGCAGGCGTCGACCATGAACGCCGAGAGCATCATCCCCGCTGCGGGGATGGCTGAGATGATGCCGATTTCCAGGGTGCCTGCGCCGGCCTCATGCAGGCGCAACGACACCAACGGCAGGCTGGCCCCCAGGCTGAAGCCCACCACCGACACGGCGAACAACAGGCCCGCCAGCAAACGCATGTTCATTTACCACTCCTTGCAAACCGAAAAGACGAGCAAACACGAGCGCGCACGCCAGGGCGGCGGACGACGCAAAAGCGCAGATCAGTTCAGGGCAAGGTGTGGCGAGAAGGTGAAGGCAAACAGCACGCTGCGCCGACGCTTGAGCACCGTGTCACTCGGCCACGCACGACGCAGTGCCTGCAGTGCAGGCTGGCGAGCATTTGGCAGGGACGGGTTACGGCGCATTGCTTTGACTACGCAGGTTGGAGAAAAGAGGCGGCACTCTAGGCCAAGCCAGGTGGAATCGTCAATCCAAGGGCCGCTCGCAATCCCTGTAGGAGCGGCCTTGCGTCGCGATGGGCTGCGCAGCAGCCCCCAAACGCCTCAGCGCTTACGAGTACTAGGCAAAAACACCGCCAACAACCCGAACAACGGCAGGAACGAGCACACCCCATACACATACTCGATACCGCGCAGGTCCGCGACATAGCCAAGCAGCGCGGCGCCAATCCCACCGAAGCCGAACATCAAACCGAAGAAGATCCCGGCAATCATGCCCACGCTGCCCGGCACCAGTTCCTGTGCATACACCACAATGGCGGAAAACGCCGATGCCAGGATGAAGCCGATCACCACGCTCAGCACCGTGGTCCAGAACAGGTCGGCATACGGCAGCGCGAGGGTGAAGGGGGTGACCCCCAGGATGGAGAACCAGATCACCGCCTTGCGCCCGATACGGTCACCGATCGGCCCGCCAAAGAACGTACCCGCCGCCACCGCGCCCAGGAACAGGAACAGGTGCAATTGCGAGCTGGCCACCGAAACGTCGAACTTCTCGATCAGGTAGAAAGTGAAGTAGCTGGTGAAGCTGGCCATGTAGAAGTACTTCGAGAACACCAGCAGGCCCAGCACGATCAGCGCCGCGATCACCCGCTTGCGCGAGATGCCATGGGTAGCCTGCACGGCCTTGCGCGCCTTGGCCTGGTTCAGGTGCTCCTTGTACCAGCCCCGCAGCATCAGGGTCACGGCGAAGAAGAACAGCCCCGCCAGGCCGAACCAGGCGACGTGCGTCTGCCCGAACGGGATGACGATGGCCGCCGCCAACAGCGGCCCAAGCGCCGAGCCGGTGTTACCGCCCACCTGGAAGGTCGACTGGGCCAGGCCAAAGCGCCCACCCGAGGCCAACCGTGCAATGCGCGAGGTCTCTGGGTGGAAGGTGGACGAGCCGATGCCGACCAGCGCCGAGGCCAGCAGGATCATCGGGAAACTGCCGACAAAGGCCAGCATGACGATGCCCACCAGTGTGCACAAGGTGCCCAGCGGCAGCAGGTTCGGCGCAGGCCGACGGTCGGTAAAGAAGCCCACCCAAGGCTGCAGCAGCGAGGCAGTGATCTGGAAGGTCAGGGTGATCATGCCGATCTGGGCGAAGCTCAGGTCGTAGTTGGCTTTGAGCATCGGATAGATGGCTGGCAGCACCGACTGGATCAGGTCATTGATCAGGTGCGCCAGGGCGCAGAAACCGATGATGCGCATCACCAACGGGTTGGCAGGGTTCGCCGCTGCGCTGGTGGAAGCCGTGGAGGTGCTACTGGTGGCCATGTGCCTGAATCTCCGTCCGCAGATTTGGGATCCGATTATCAGGAAACAAATAGATACATAGCTACCTTTTTTACCCCTCCGTCGAGACGTACTTGTAAATGGTTCTCAATATATTTAGCATCCTCGACTCATTCCCCTGTCATCGTTGGGCGAAACGGCCCCTATCGTGAGCAGACCGATCCCATGAGCCCGATGCCCGCCAAGCAATTCCAGCCCGACCCGCAGCAGGAAGCCCTGGAGTGGTTCTCCCGTTTGCGTCAGCCCGGGTGTGACGAAGGCGAACGCCAGGTGTTTGCCGCCTGGTGCCAAGTGCCGCAAAACGCCCAGGCTTACGCTGAGCTGGAAACCTTCTGGCAACAGCTGCAACCCGCACCGGCTCGCCCGCAACCCCGGCAGCTAACGGCGCGCCGCAGCCACCTGGGCAAATGGCTGGCGCTGGTGTTTCTACTGGTGATGGGCACCTTGGCCTACCTGTACTGGCCGCTGATGCAACGCCTGGGCAGCGAAATGCACACCGATGTTGGCGAACGCCGCAGCCTGCGCCTGGCCGACGGCTCGACCGTGCACCTGGACAGCGCCAGCGCGATGAACGTCGACCTGCGCGGGCGTACCCGCCAGTTGCACCTGGTACAAGGCCAGGTGTACCTCGAGGTACTGCTCGATGGCCGCGCCATGGAAGTGGACGTGGGCGATGCGCGCATCCAGGTATTCGGTACCCGCCTGCAAATTGCCCGCTTTGCCGACCACAACGAACTGGTGGTGCTCAGTGGCAAGGCGATGGTGGTCCAGGGTGGCGAACAGCGCCTGGTCTCTGCCGGCGAACGGGTGACATTCGATGCCACACGGATCGACCCTGTACAAAAAGCCGACATGAAGACCGCCGACAGTTGGCGCAACGGCCGCCTGCGAGCCACCGACATGCCGCTGGGGCAGGTGTTGGAGCGCCTGGCGGGGTACCAGGGGCAACGCCTGTGGATGCTCGACGAGCAGGCCGCCCATCGACGCGTGAGCGGCGACTTCAGCCTCGACCGCCCTGCCGAAAGCCTTGCCGCACTGGCCAGCACCCAGCAATTGCAGCTGCAGGGCGTGCTCGACCACTGGCTGATCGTGCGCTGAGGCCGGCCCTGGCGGCTAAGTTTTTGAAAGCGTGCAAATTTTTTTTGAAATGAGTGTTGACAGAGGGGCATCACAAGGGAATAATGCGCGCCATTGGCTACATAGCTCAGTTGGTTAGAGCATAGCATTCATAATGCTGGGGTCCGGGGTTCAAGTCCCTGTGTAGCCACCAAACATGATAAAGGGCTTACCGAAAGGTAAGCCCTTTTTCTTTGCCTGCGAAAAAGCACAGCCTGAGCTGTTTGGGTGCGGCCTATATGGCCAGCACCCCAACTTGCAATCGTCACATCAACGCACACCTGTGACTGCCACCGCCAGGCCCAGGCCGATCAATGCCAGCCCGATCACCCGGTCCACCAGCCGCTGTCGCTCGATCATCGCCTTGCGCAACGCCGTGCTGGAGAAAAACACGGCCACCAGACTGAACCACAGCCAGTGGGCAAAAGACATGAACGCGCCGTAGGCGAAGTCCAGTGCCAACGGGCTGCCCGGCTGCACCACTTGTGTGTAGGCGCTGATGACGAAGAGCATGGTCTTGGGGTTCAAGGCATTGGTGAGAAAGCCGGTGCGCAGCGCGGCCGCAAGGCTGGCGCCAGTGTGCCGGTCGATACCGTCCAGGCTGATGCGCGCGGTGTTGGTCAGCGATTTGTAGCCCAGGTAGACCAGGTAACCCGCGCCCACCACCTTCATGCACAGGAACAGCGTCGGGCTCTGGCTGATGATCACCGCAATGCCCAGTACGGTGTACAGCACATGCACCTGTACGCCCAATGCAATCCCCACCGCAGCCGCCAGCCCGGCCTTGCGGCCCTGTGCATAACTGCTGCGGGTGACCATGGCGAAGTCGGCGCCAGGGCTGATGACGGCGAGGACGGTGAACAGGGCTACAGCGATGAGTTCAGTCATTGGCGGGTCTCGATAGGCGATGAAAATGCACAGACGCGCCGATTATCCCGGGCTTATTAACTGGGAAAAATCGATTTATAGTGGCGGTTATCCGCTAGTTCTTCTCACAGACAGCACAGCATGAAACTGCCGCCCCTCAACGCTTTCCGCTACTTCGACATCGCCGCCGAAACCGAAAGCTTCGTGCGCGCCGCCGAGCGCCTGCACGTCACCCATGGCGCGGTCAGCCGTCAGGTACGCCTGCTCGAAGAAAGCCTTGGCGTCGAATTGTTCGAGCGCCGCAACCGGGCCATTTTCCTCACTGCCGCCGGCCGCGCCCTGCAGGGCACCACCCAGGCCATGTTCGAACAGCTCGAAGGCGCCGTGCAGCGCCTGCAACAGCAGGCCAGCGACAATGTGCTGGTACTCTCCTGCGAGCCCACCATCGCCATGCGCTGGCTGATCCCGCGCCTGCCCCGCTTCAACGCCGCCCACCCCGACCTGCAGCTGCATCTGGTAGCCGCCGGTGGGCCAGTGGACTTTACACGCAGCGGCGTCGACCTGGCGCTGCGCCGCGATGACTTCCATTGGGACCGCCAACTCCATCACCGCAAGATCTGCGACGAATGGATCGGCCCGGTGTGCCGCCCCGGCGCCGTCACCAGCCTGTATGGTCAACGCCTGCTGCACAGCCGCACGCGGCCCAGCGCCTGGCCCACCTGGCTGCGCCTGAGCACGCAACGGGCCAGGCACACCGAGCGCAGCGACTATGAGCACTTCTACCTGTCGATCCAGGCCGCCAGTGCGGGCCTGGGCCTGGCCATGGGCTCAGCGCTGATGGTGCGCGACGAGCTCGACAGCGACCAACTGCAGGCCCCCTTCGGCTTCTTGCGCGACGGCTCTGCGTATCACCTGCTCAGCCCGCAGCCGCTGGACGATGGCGGCAAGCGCCAGCGTTTTGCCGAGTGGGTGATCAGCGAATGCCAAGCCTGCCTGGCTCACCTGGGCCTGGCGCAGAACGACGAGCCCGCACTGCCATCGCCACCCCAGGTGCGATAGCCGGCGGTGTCGATATGGATGCGACCTGACGGATAACGGCCCAGGCCCATGTTCCAGGCCTGGCCGTGTTGTTGCCAGAAACTGCACAGTGGGTTGGGGTCGGCCCAGGCCGGCAACAGGATATCAACGGCGAATGCGCGGGTATGGGCGCTACCCACGGCACCGCCCGCACATCGGTTGAGGCTGGGGTCGCGGTAGGCCGAGACCACTTCGAACTGGCGCAGGATGCCCTGGTCGTCGAGGGTGTTGAGCAATGCCAGCGTCGAGCGCACCGCAGGCCATTGGCTGGCAGGTGGCACGGCGAAGGGGGATGCCCGGCACAGCTTCCAGTCAGAGGCCGAGCGAAGCAGTTGATGGATCGGCACCACCCCATACAGCCGGGCATCCACCAGCATTTCGCGGAAGGGGCGTGTTTGATGATCGCCGGCCCATTGGGCGAACATCCACAGGTCACGGTCATCGGCGTGCGCGACACTAACCACCCACATGCCCATCGCCATCAGCAGCCACTTCGCGCCTGTCATCCCCACTCCCCTGCTCAACGAGATCGAACACCCTGTTTCAAGTTATGTAAGCAGAAACGCAGGGCAACACACCGCCTACTCCAACGCCCGCAACCGATACTGCGGTGGCAGTTGGGCAAAGCCGCTGATGGTGGTGTCCAGGCTCTTCCAACGCCCGTCCTTGATGCCATAGATGCAACCATGCACCGACAGCTCCTGCCCGCGATGCCAGGCGTTCTGCACGATGCTGGTGTGGGCCACATTGGCGACCTGCTGGATGACGTTCAGCTCGCACAGGCGATCGACCTGCGCCTCTTCGGTTTCCAGCTTGGCCAGTTCGCCGCGCTTTTCGTAGTACAGGTCGCGGATCGAACGCAGCCAGCCGTCGATCAGGCCGAGCTGGCGGTCCTGCATGGCAGCGCGCACGCCGCCGCAACCGTAGTGGCCGGTGACCAGGATGTGTTTGACCTTGAGCACTTCGACGGCGTACTGGATCACCGACAGGCAGTTCAGGTCGGTGTGCAGCACCACGTTGGCGACATTGCGGTGGACGAACAGGTCGCCAGGCAGCATGCCGACGATTTCATTGGCCGGCACGCGGGCGTCGGAGCAACCGATCCAGAGGAACTCGGGGGTTTGCTGACGGGCCAGTTTGGCGAAGAAATCGGGGTCACGCTGGGTGATGGCATCGGCCCAGCGTGCATTGTTGTCGATCAGTTCCTGCAGGTCGTGCATGGTCTTGCCTCATCAGGTTGTACCTGTGTGACAAGGCCTGCACTCGAGGGGTCACTCCTCGAACAGGGTGCAGGCCATCACCAGGGCATCTTCACGGCCGCCGGCCATCGGGTAGTAGTCACGGCGGCGGCCGATTTCGTTGAACCCGTAGCGCTCGTACAACCGATAGGCCGACTGGTTGCTGGCGCGCACTTCCAGGAAGCACTCGCGGCCATTGAGCTGGTAGGCCCGCGCCATCAGGTGCTCAAGCAGACGCAGGCCCAGGCCGAAACCTTGGTTCTCGGGTTTGACGGTAATGTTGAGCAGGTGCGCCTCGTCGATGATCACATTGATCACGCCATGGCCGACCTGCTGCTGGCCGTCGAACATCAGCCACACTTCGTAGGACTTGAGCGCATCCAGAAAGATTCCGCGGGTCCAGGGATGGCTGAACGCGGCATATTCGATCTTAAGCACGGCATCCAGATCCGCCTCGGTCATCGGGCGGAAACTGATCGAGTCACTCATTCAACGCTCTTCCAGCGCGCCATCAGCTGGCGCATGGCTTGCCAGACGTCCGCCTTGCGTTGCGGCTCGTCCATCAACAGTTCAAGGCCCGGCAAGGCCCAGGCATCGCCCAGGCCCTCAAGCTTCAGTGTTTGGTAGTAGGTGTGCGCGTCGGTATTGCCGGCAAAGCGCAGCGCGGGCAGGCCGATCAACCACAAGCAGGTGCAGGGTGCCTCTTCCAGGCGGGCCTGGATGAACCCCTGGACGAAATCGCGTGCAGCGTCCGGGCCTTGGTCCATGTTGCCGCGCACCAGCAGCGGCCAGCGCACCGGCTCACCGATGATCTGTGGGGCGTCGGGCAGGCCGGCGGCGCGCAGCATGTCCTTGAGCAACAAGTAGGACGGGTCGCGGCTCTGGAACGGCTGGCCGGTGGCCAGCTCCACCAGCAGCAGGCAGTTGCCGGCGCGCAGCAGTTGCAACGAGAAGCGCGGTGGCGGCACCGGCACCGGGCGCGGTGCGGGGGCTGGTTCTTCGGCTTCGATGGGCTTGGCGGCAGGCTTGGGGGTGCTGCCTGGGCGCGGAATCTCGATTTTCGGGCGTTCGCCGCTGCGCGCCTGGGGGGCGGCAGGGGCTTCGTTGGCGGCGGGCGCTGGTTTGACGTCGAAGTCGAGGTCTTCGACCGGGGCCACCGGCAACAACAGTTCGGGGCGCGACGGTGCAGCGAACGGCAGTTCGGCGCGCGGCAGCCAGTGCACCACTTGCATGGCGGAAAGGTAGGCGCGGCGACGGGGTTCGGTCAGCACGAGGCGGGTATCCGGGGGGTTATATCAATCGGGCATTGTAACGCGTACGGCGGGGTTTTTGCAGCGCCTGGAAGACCGAGCGCCGCCCGGGCGGCGCTCGGTCTTCCAGGCGCCAAAGCCCTCCCGCCATACACACAAATAAACAAAGGCCATTTCTCATTACAGACCAAGGGGTGAAATCCTCCCCCCCGTATGCAGTACAATCGCCCCCTTTTTCTTGGCAACGAGTCGAAGCCATGATCGAACCCAAGCGCGTCCTGCGCGCCCTAGCCGAACACTGGGCCCTGATCGAGCCGCTGTGCGAACGTTTCGACCAGGGCACCCTGAGCCTGGTCGAACTGCGTCAGCATGTGGCCCGCCAGCAGGTCGAGAGTACCCCGCAGGACATCACCCAGCTGCTCGACGTGTGGATCCGCCTGGATATCCTGGTGCCGGTGGCCAAGAGCCCGAACCGCTTCGAGCTCAACGCCCAGATCCACGACTTCCTCGCCTACCTACGCCGCGAACACCGCTTGGGCCTGTGCCTGGAGATCGAAGCCTACCTGCGCCACCTGGAACGCCTTGCCGGGCACATCCAGGATGCCTTCGACAACCGCGACAGCGACGACCTGGCGCGCCAGTTGCGCCTGCTCGACATGCGCGTGCGCGATGTGCTGAAGAAGCTCGACAACGACGAGCAGGCGCTGGTGGCCGTGGCCGAGCGGGCCAAGACCAGCAACCGCCAGATCCCGCTGCGCCAGCGCTACGCTGAAGTCCTCGCAACCTGGGACGAGTACGTCGAGCCGATGATCCAGCTGGTCAACGCCGACGGCGCCTTCGAACAGGGCGTGCGCAAGGTCGAAACCGTGCTGCTGCGCCTGCTGGGCGAGCAGGCGCGCCTGGGCCACCTGGTCGACGACGACATGCTGCTGCGTACCCACGCGCGCATCCTGGAAATGCAGACCAGCGCCCAGCTGACCCTGCGCCACGCCCGTGAACTGCTGCTGCCACTGCGCGAAGAAGCGCGCCGGCACAACGCCGTGACCCGTGGCGCCGCCCTGGCGCTGTCGGTGATCCGCCGCAAGGGCATCGATGCCGTGCCGCAAGCGGCCATGCCGATGTTCACCCGGCCGCAGAGCACCTTCCTCGGCAGCGCCAGCCAGGTCGAGGCCTATGTCTACGCTTTGGCCCGCTTCGAGCCCAAGCCTGCGCGCTTCCCCAAGGCGCACAAGACCGACAAAGACCCGTTGCCGCGCGCGCCACGCACGGTCAAGGAAATGCTCGAACGCTGCGAGCAGGCCCTGCCGCTGCCCGACCTGATGGTCTGGCTACTGGAGCAGGAGCCCGACGGCGCCACCGACGAACTGCTGTACTGGTTCTCGCGCCTGTCGCGCGAGAAGCGCTTCCAGCGCGAGCGCCTCGAACGCCGCGACTACACCACCCACGAACACCTGGTCAGCCTGCGCTCGTTCGCCCTGACGTCCAGCCGTGAAGACGTCGCCAGAACGACTGCCGAATCCAACGCGAGCCCAGCCAATGCATCTTGATCTTTCCGAACTGTCCCAGCTCGCACCGATCTTCCGCGAGCTGTTCAAAGGTTTCCACGTCAGCCGCCGTGACCCCGAGCTGTACGCTCAGCTGTCGAACTTCCAGGACCAGTACCGCACCCTGTTCAAGGCCCTGGGCTTCGAATTGGTGTGCGACACCCGTGGTTTCTATTACTTCGTGCCCGAGCTTGCCGCCGCGCAGGTCAACAAGACCGCCCAGCGCCTGTCGCTGTTCACCTTCATCCTGGTCGAGCACCTGGCCGACCAGGGCCGCGACCCAATGGCCGTGCTCGACGGCGGCAGCATTGGCCGCGACGAACTGCCATCGCTGCTGGAAAAGTACCGCGACCTGTTCCTGCAGGCCGAAGTGCAAACCGTCGAAGAACTGGAAGAAAAAATCCTGCGGCGCATGACCCAGCTCGGCTTCGCCTTCGAGGAAGGCGGTATCTACCGCTTCCTGCCGCCGATGCATCGCTTCCTCGACGTCTGCCTGTCGGTGCAGCAGGACCGCGACCTGGCCGCCACCCTGCACAGCGACCTGCCTTTGCCGACCCCGGTACTGGCCGAGGAAGAAAGCCCGGAGCAACTCAACCGCACCGACGACCCGCTCGACCTGTCGCCATTCGAAGGCGACGAGAGCGAAGAGGACGCCCTGGCCCGGGCCATCCGCGAAGAGCAACAGGAGATTGACGCATGAGCCAGGAACGCTACGGCATCCGCCGCTTTGCTTTGCTCAACACCGCCGGCTACAGCCTTGGCCTGTTCCCGCTGGAGCACCCGCTGTCGGTGTACGGCGCCAACAACCTGGGTAAATCGGCCTCGATCAACGCCCTGCAGTTCCCGATCCTGGCGCGCATGTCCGACATGAGCTTCGGCAAGTACAGCCTGGAGCAGTCGCGTCGCTTCTACTTCGCCAGCGACACCTCGTACATCCTCTGCGAACTGAACCTGCCCCACGGCCCGCACGTGATCGGCGTGGTCGGCCGCGGCCCGGGCGGCGGTTTCGGCCACCAGTTCTTCGCCTACAAAGGCGAACTGGACCTGGCCCACTACCAGAAGAACGACACCTGCCTGCGTCAGAAAGAGCTGTTCACCAACCTCGAGCGCCTGGGCCTGAAGGCCTACGAGCTCAAGCCCGACGAGCTGCGTCGGCTGCTGGTCGGCGGCCACACCTCGGTGCCGCTGGACCTGACCATGATCCCGCTGCGCTCGACCAGCGAGCAAAGCCTGAAAACCTTCCGCGCGTTGTTCATCAACCTGCTGCACATGCGCGAGATCACCGCAGCCAAGCTCAAGCAGCTGTTCCTCGACGCCTTCGAGCACAGCCTGCGCTCGGGCAGCGTCGACTACATCGCGGCCTGTGAAGAAGCCTTCCGCGACGTGCGCCGCATGGAGCAGGACTACAACGCCCTGGTCGCCGCCGGCCCGCTGGTCGAGGCCCTCGCCGGTGGCGTTGCCCAGCGCGACATTCTGCGCGGCAAGCTGCACCGCCTCTCGCCCCTGCTCGACAACCTGCTGGGCACCTGGCAGGAATACGCCATGGCGCGCAAGGAAGAGCTGGTCATCCAGTCCGAGCACTACCGTGGCGAACAGGACCGGCTGCAGAACGACCAACGCGGAGGCACCCAAGAACTGATGCGGCTGGAGCGTGAGATCACCGGCATCCAGCGCTGGCTCGGCGAGCTGTCGGTGCTCAAGCGCCGCTTCGCCCTGGTCGATGACGTCAAGGTCCTGGAGCAGCAGTTGCTGGCCGCCAAGGATGCCCACGACGAACTGGCCGGCGCCCTGGCCCAGTCGCGGCAGTTCTCTGCCGAAGACCTGGACGAGCGCGTACGCGACCTGGAAAAACGCGTCAAGCAGGTCAAGCAGCAGCTCGACCACGCCGACAACAACAGCTATGCCCGCCTGCGCGAAGAGTTCTCGCAGCAGGACGTCGACCGCCTGATGCGCCTGTTCAACGGCGCGCTGTTCAGCCTGCCGCTGGGCGAGCGCGGCATCGAACTGGACGACAGCGACCTGTGGGTGAAGTCGCTGGAAGCGGTGCTCGATGGCTTCAAAGGCGAGCGCTTCGAGGCTCCGGGCCTTTCCATCGATATCTCGCACATCGACCCACCAGCCCTGCAGGCGCTGGCCGACCGCGCCGCCCTGCGCGACCAGAAGGACCGCCTGGAGCGCGAGCTCAAGCAGCTCAAGACCCAGCAGGCCGTGGCCGCCGACCGCTCCGCCTCCAAGGCGCAGACGGAAACCCTGTACCAGGCCGTACTGGATGCGCAGAAGGCGCTGGAAGACTTCCGTCGCAGCGAAACGCTGGCGGCCGAAGAACCCGAGAAACTGGAGCACTTGTCACAACTGGAAGCGGCCCAGGACGAGCTCAAACGCTCCAGCGATGCCTTCACCGAGCGCGTCCAGCAACTGTCGGCCAAGCTGCAACTGGTCGGCCGCCAGCTCGGCGACCTGGAGTCCAAGCAGCGCACCCTTGAAGACGCCCTGCGCCGCCGCCAGCTGCTGCCGGCCGACCTGCCTTACGGCACGCCGTTCATGGAAGCGGTCGACGACTCGATGGACAACCTGCTGCCGATGCTCAACGACTACCAGGACAGCTGGCAGGGCTTGCAGCGGGTGGACAACCAGATCGAGGCGCTGTACGCCCAGGTGCGCCTAAAGGGCGTGGCCAAGTTCGACAGCGAAGACGACATGGAGCGCCGCCTGCAACTGCTGGTCAACGCCTACGCGCACCGCACCGATGAGGCCCTGACCCTGGCCAAGGCGCGCCGCGCCGCAGTCACCGACATCGCCCGGACCCTGCGCAACATCCGTAGCGACTACGACAGCCTCGAGCACCAACTGGCGCTGTTCAACCGCGAGATCAACAAACGCCAGGTGTCCAACCTGCAGAGCTTCCGCGTGGTGCTGGCACCGAACAAGGAAGCGCTCAAGCACATCGACCAGATCATCCACAGCGCCGGCCAGTACGAGGAAGGCGAAACCCTGTCGGTGTTCGACCTGACGCAGAACTCCGACCAGGACCACAAGAACGAAGAGGCCAAGGAGTACCTGGCACGGCTGGTGGCGGCCAACCACAACCAGCTGGGCCTCAAGGACCTGTTCGAACTGGCCTTCGAGATCACCAAGGTCAATGGCCAGCCGGTGATCCACGCCGACATCGACGGCGCCGCGTCCAACGGCACCACCATGACCATCAAGGCGCTGACCAACATGTACTTGTTGCTGCACCTGATGGACCGTGACCTGGCCGGGCGCATTCGCCTGCCGTACTACCTCGACGAGGCGGCAGACATCGACGAACGCAACCAGGCGGCCTTGCTGGAAACCAGCCTGCAACTGGGCTTTGTGCCGATTCTGGCGAGTGTGAAGCCACAGGTGTCGGCCAAGGTGGCGATCGACCTGGAAGGCGGTAGCGGGCCGAATGGTATCTACATCGATGAGGCGGACTGGAAGTTCATCAGCCGGCTGGATGAGGTGAAGGCCGACGTGCGTGAGGATCAGGCCGAAGAACTGGCCTGATTACTCTTCGATAGGGGCCGCTTTGCGGCCCAATCGCGGGGCAAGCCCGCTCCCACAACTACCCCGCCGCCTGTGATGACTGTGCTGAATTTGGACTGCCCCCAAGAAGTTGGACAAAAAATCCAACCCTTGGGGGGACCGATGGGCAAATACACAGAGCAGTTCAAACTCACAGCCATCTCAGCCTACCTAGATGGTAGCGATGGCTTCCGAAAAGTAGCCCAGCGTTTCGGTATCGACGTCAGTCTGCTGCGCCGGTGGGTCTCCAGCTATCAGAGCAAGTCCAGCCTTAGTCCGCGCTCGCACGGGCAGCGCTATGACGACGACTTCAAGCGCCAAGTGCTGAGCCACATGCACGAGCATCGTCTCTCTCTTCGCCAAACCGCTGCGCATTTTGGCCTCGGCCAGTCCTCGCAGATAGGCAACTGGCAGCGGCAGTACTACAGTGGTAGCCCTGTAGCCCCTGTCATCCGCCAGAAAAAGCCGATTAAAGTGCCGAAGAAGATTAAACCAGCAAAGCCCACAGATACCGACGATTCGCAAAAGCCCAGAGACCAGCTGATGGCTGAGCTTGAGTATCTGCGCATGGAGAACGCTGTCCTAAAGGAGCTCAAGGCTCTGCGCGAGGAAAAGGAACGAATACCGGCGAAAAAGTCCTGATCGTTTCCAAACTCAAACGTAGATTCCCTTTGCCTGACCTGCTGCGGCTGATCGGACTGGCTCGCAGCACTTTTTACTACCAGGTACAGAGCCAACAGAAGCCGGATAAATACGCGGAGCTTAAAGAGAGAATTCGGCAGGTCTATCACAAAGAGAAGGGGCGTTACGGGTATCGGCGCGTTGCACTAGCAATCAGAAAAGAGGGGCCGCTAGTCAACAAGAAGGTCGTTGAGAAACTGATGACTGGGCTGGGTCTGAAGTCACTGGTGCGACCCAAGAAATATCGGTCGTACCGAGGTACTGTCGGCAAGATAGCGATGAATCTGCTGGAGCGTAATTTCGTCGCCCAGCGCCCCAACCAGAAATGGGTGAGTGACGTAACCGAGTTCAAGGTGGCGCAACAGAAGCTCTATCTTTCGCCTGTGATGGATTTGTATAACGGGGAAATCATCGCCTACGAGACGGCCAGTCGCCCACAGTACAGCCTGGTTGGGAACATGCTCGACAAGGCACTCAAGACCCTGGGGGAGAAGCCGAAACTCGTGCTCCACACCGATCAGGGGTGGCAGTACCAGCAGGCTCAGTATCGCCAGAAACTGCGCAGTTGTGGAGTGAAGCAGAGCATGTCTCGTAAAGGCAATTGCCTAGATAATGCAGCTATGGAAAGCTTCTTCGGCACGCTCAAGTCAGAATTTTTCTACCTCAAGCGGTTTGAGAATGTTGATGAATTGAAAGCGGGCTTGGATGAGTACATCCACTACTACAACCATGACCGCATCAAGCTGAGGCTCAATGGCCTGAGCCCTGTCGAGTACAGGACCCAGGCGGCAGCATAGAACTGTCCAACTTTTTGGGGGCAGTCCATTTTGTGGGAGCGGGCTTGCCCCGCGAAAGGAGGCCAAAGGCCTCCCAACTTTCACCGGCCTATCAATGAGCCCAAGGCAAGATCGGAATCGCCGTCACCGCATTCTGCGGGCTGCCTTCGATCATGCGGTCGCTATACACCAGGTACACCAAGGTATTGCGCTTCTTGTCGAGGAAGCGCACCACCTGCATGGTCTTGAACACCAGCGAGGTGCGTTCCTTGAACACTTCTTCGCCGTCTTTGAGCTCACCCTTGAAGTTGATCGGCCCCACCTGACGGCAGGCAATCGACGCCTCGGCACGGTCCTCAGCCAGGCCCAGGCCGCCCTTCATACCGCCCGTCTTGGCGCGCGACAGGTAGCACGTCACACCCTCGACCTTGGGGTCATCAAAAGCCTCGACCACAATGCGGTCGTTCGGCCCGAGGAACTTGAACACGGTCGACACCTGGCCAACCTCTTCCGCTGCGGCCAGCATCGGCAGTGCCAATGCCGCCACGGCAATCACCCGCTTGAACCTATTCATACCAGCACCAGGTTGTCGCGGTGCACCAGCTCCGGCTCGGCGCTGTAACCGAGCAGGGCCTCGATGGCATCGGACGACTGGCCGATGATTTTCTGCGCTTCGAGGGCGCTGTAGTTGGCCAGGCCGCGGGCCACTTCAAGGCCGTCCGGGCCGACGCAAACCACCATCTCGCCACGGCGGAAACTGCCCTGCACGGTCTTCACGCCAACCGGCAACAGGCTCTTGTTGGCCTGGCGCAGTGCCTGCACGGCGCCGGCGTCGAGCACCAGCGTGCCACGGGTTTGCAGGTGCCCGGCCAGCCACTGCTTGCGCGCAGCGAGCATGCCGCGTTCAGGCGACAGCAAGGTGCCCAGGCGCTCACCACCCTTGAGGCGATCAAGCACGCGCTCGATGCGGCCACCGATGATGATGGTATGCGCACCGGAACGTGCCGCCAGGCGTGCGGCGCGCAGCTTGGTCTGCATACCGCCACGGCCCAGCGCGCCACCGGTGCCACCGGCCACGGCGTCGAGCGCCGGGTCGTCGGCACGGGCTTCATAGATCAGTTGGGCTTCGGGGTTGTTGCGCGGGTCGGCGTCGAACATGCCGTCGCGGTCGGTGAGAATCACCAGCAGGTCGGCTTCCACCAGGTTGGCCACCAGCGCGGCCAAAGTGTCGTTGTCGCCGAAGCGGATCTCGTCGGTGACCACGGTGTCGTTTTCGTTGATCACCGGCACCACGCCGAGGTCGACCAACGTGCGCAGGGTGCTGCGCGCGTTCAGGTAACGTTTGCGGTCGGACAGGTCGTCATGGGTCAGGAGGATCTGCGCGGTGTGCTTGCCGTGCTCGCCGAAGCTCGACTCCCAGGCCTGCACCAGGCGCATCTGGCCGATCGAAGCGGCGGCCTGCAGCTCGTTCATCGCGCTCGGTCGCGAGGTCCAGCCCAGCTGGCTCATGCCCGCTGCCACTGCCCCCGAAGAGACCAGCACCAACTCCACGCCTGCCTCACGCAGCGCGACCATCTGCTCGACCCAAACGGCCATTGCGCCGCGATCCAGGCCTTTGCCATCGGCGGTCAGCAGCGCACTGCCAATCTTCACGACCCAGCGCTTGGCGCCCGTCACCTTGCTTCGCATCTTCTTCCAACCTATGTCGAATCTGTAGATACAGTGGATACAAAAACGCCGCTCCAGAGAGCGGCGTTTAGTGTACTGCAACCGGTCAGTCGCGCACGTAAATGATTTCCGGGCCGTCTTCGTCGTCCTCGAAATCATCGTCCCAACCGTCATCGTCGCCGATGTCGTGGACGCTCTTGACGCCTGTGCGACGCAGGGTACGGGCGTCGTCCAGAGCCTGCAGCTGGGCGCGGGCTTCGTCTTCGATGCGCTGGTCGAGGTCGGCCAGCTCGGCGGCGAAGACCGGGTCGTTGGCCAGGCGGTCGGCGCGGTCTTCGAGGTAGCGCATCAGGTCGTGGCTGAGCTTGTCGGTGCCCTGCTTGGAGATGGCCGAGATCACGTAGACCGGGCCTTCCCACTGCAAGCGCTCGACCACTTCCTTGACCCGCTCGTCGCGCTCGTCGTCCATGACCATGTCAGACTTGTTCAGCACCAGCCAGCGCTCACGCTCGGCCAGCGACGGGCTGAAGCGGGTCAGCTCGTTGACGATCACTTCTGCGGCATCGGCCGGGCTGCTTTCGTCCAGCGGCGCCATGTCGACCAGGTGCAGCAGCACGCGGGTACGCGCCAGGTGCTTGAGGAAGCGGATACCCAGGCCGGCACCGTCGGATGCGCCTTCGATCAGGCCGGGGATGTCGGCAATGACGAAGCTCTTCCAGCGGTCGACGCTGACCACGCCCAGGTTCGGCACCAGAGTGGTGAACGGGTAGTCGGCGACTTTCGGCTTGGCAGCCGACACCGAACGGATGAAGGTGCTCTTGCCAGCGTTTGGCAGGCCGAGCAGGCCGACGTCGGCCAGGACCTTCATTTCCATTTTCAGGTCGCGCTGATCACCTGGCTTGCCCGGGGTGGTCTGACGCGGCGCACGGTTGGTGCTCGACTTGAAGCGGGTGTTGCCCAGGCCGTGCCAGCCGCCTTGGGCGACCATCAGCTTCTGGCCAGGGGTGATCAGGTCACCGATCACTTCCTGGGTGGTGGCGTCGATCACCGTGGTGCCGACCGGCACCCGCAGGAACAGGTCTTCACCCTTCTTGCCGGTGCAGTCGGTGCTGCCACCATTGGCGCCCCGCTGGGCCTCATGGTGACGGGTGTAGCGGTAGTCGACCAGGGTGTTGAGGTTTTCGTCGGCAACCATGTACACCGAACCGCCGTCACCACCGTCGCCGCCGTTAGGCCCACCGTTTTCGATGAATTTTTCGCGACGGAAGCTCATGCAACCGTTACCGCCGTCACCGGCTTTGACTCGAATCGATACTTCGTCAACAAACTTCATTAAAACCGCCCCTCGTCTTCCGACGAGCTGAATACTTAAAAAACCTGAGGCTCTTGCAAAAATGAGCGCGGCGGCCCCGTACGACCGTAGAAACCCACGCCGGCAGCCCATACAAACAGCTTTGCAAGAGGCTCACCACAAACGAAAAAGCCCCGTCGCATGACGGGGCTTCTGGAGCGACGTCGCGATTAGGCTGCGACGATGCTCACGTAACGGCGGTTGAACTCGCCTTTCTTCTCGAACTTGATCACGCCTTCGATCTTGGCGAACAGGGTGTGATCCTTGCCCATGCCAACGCCGTAGCCGGCGTGGAACTGGGTGCCGCGCTGACGGACGATGATGTTGCCGGCCTTGACGACCTGGCTGCCATACATCTTCACGCCAAGGCGTTTCGATTCTGAGTCGCGACCGTTACGGGTACTACCACCAGCCTTCTTGTGAGCCATGGTTCAATTCTCCAAATAAATTCAGGGGATCTAGGGGATTAAGCCTGGATGCCGGTGATTTTGATCTCGGTGAACCACTGGCGGTGGCCCATACGCTTCATGTGGTGCTTACGACGACGGAACTTGATGATGCGGACTTTATCGTGACGGCCTTGCGAAACGACTTCAGCAACAACTTTAGCGCCGGCGACGACTGGAGCGCCGATGGTGACTTCTTCACCGTTGGCAACCAGCAGAACGCGATCGAAAGTCACGGATTCGCCAGTGGCGACTTCCAGTTTTTCGATCTTGAGGAATTCACCTTCAGCGACTTTGTACTGCTTGCCGCCGGTAACGATTACTGCGTAAGACATGGGTATTTCTCCGATAATCCTGCTCACCCAGCGCTTTATATGATGAGTATTGGCTGGCATGGCTGCATGGGGCTGGAACGGCCCGGTGCAATTGCGTAAGGCAGGTGCTGCCCAGGAAGTTAGGGTGCGCGATTGTACGCAACCCCGGTTTTGCTTGCAAGTACCGCCCCCGTGGCGCTGGCACCGCGCCTTGACACACCGGGACCCGCGACCTAGCATGCCGCGCAACGTTAATGGAGCAGCCGATGCAACCCCAAACCTTCTACCGCGCGGTGGCTGATGATTTCAGCGCCGTCGACGAGATCATCAAGAAGCAGCTGACCTCGCGCGTGCCGCTGGTATCGAAGATCGGCGACTATATCACGTCGGCCGGTGGCAAGCGCCTGCGTCCCCTGCTGGTCCTGCTGTGTGGCAAGGCCCTGGGCCGCGAAGGCGACGACCTGCGCCTGCTGGCAGCGACCATCGAGTTCCTGCACACCGCCACCTTGCTGCACGACGACGTGGTCGACATGTCCGGCATGCGCCGCGGCCGTTCCACCGCCAATGCACTGTGGGGCAACGCACCGAGCGTGCTGGTGGGCGACTTCCTTTATTCGCGCTCGTTCGAAATGATGGTCGAACTGGGTTCGATGCCGGTCATGCAGATCCTCTCCAAGGCCACCCGCGTCATCGCCGAGGGTGAAGTGCTGCAGCTGTCGCGCGTGCGCGATGCCAGCACCACGGAAGAAGTGTACATGGAGGTCATCCGCGGCAAGACCGCCATGCTGTTCGAGGCCTCGACCCACAGCGCCGCCGCGCTGGCCGGCGCCAGCGACGCGCAGCGCGAAGCCCTGCGCACCTTCGGCGACCACCTGGGTGTGGCCTTCCAGCTGGTCGACGACCTGCTGGACTACAAGGGTGACTCGCAGACCCTGGGCAAGAACGTCGGTGACGACCTGGCCGAGGGCAAGCCGACCCTGCCGCTGATCTACACCATGCGCGAAGGCACGCCTGAACAGGCTGCGCTGGTGCGCCAGGCGATCCAGAAGGGTGGCCTTGAAGACCTCGAGCAGATCCGTGCAGCGGTCGAAGCCTCGGGCGCGCTTGACTACACCGCGCAGATGGCCCGTGACTACGTGAAGCGGGCCATCGAGTGCCTGGAAGTGCTGCCGGCCAGTGAATATCGCAATGCGTTGATCGAGCTGAGCGAGTTTGCGGTAGCGCGTACGCACTAACATCGCGCCACCTTCATCGCGGGCAAGCCCGCTCCTACAGGTCCATGTAGGAGCGGGCTTGCCCGCGATGCTTTTGCAAGGACAAAACACTTCACAGAGAAAACCTTATACAATATAGGCCTTTTCAACTGCCTGTCTGTTTAAGGAACCGAAGTGAGCACTTTGCCGCCCTGCCCCAAATGCAATTCCGAATACACCTACGAGGATGGCACCCAGCTGATCTGCCCCGAGTGCGCGCACGAGTGGTCGGCCAACGGCGAAGCCGATGCCGCCAGCGATGACGTGGTGAAAAAGGATTCGGTCGGCAATGTGCTGCAGGACGGCGACACGGTCACCGTCATCAAGGACCTCAAGGTCAAGGGCTCGTCCCTGGTGGTCAAGGTCGGCACCAAGGTCAAGAACATCCGCCTGTGCGACGGCGACCACGACATCGATTGCAAGATCGACGGCATCGGCGCCATGAAGCTGAAGTCCGAGTTCGTGCGCAAGGTCTGACCCTCGGGTGCGACGGGGCTACCTTTCTGGTGGCCCTGACAGATCCTGCAACAGGGTCACTGCACCATTCGGCAAAAATACGCCAATAGACCCTTGCTATTTTGATAATAAGAATTATTCTCATTGGAACTGCTATCCAAGGAGAATAGCCATGACCTATCTGATCGACGCCTGGCTGGACCGCCCTCACCCTTACCTGCGCATCTTGCATCGCGAGACCGGCGAAGTGTGCGCGGTGCTTGAAGAAGAAGCCCTTGATGAACTGCGCGACCAGGGCGACCTGGACATGAGCGGGCTGAATTCGAGTGAGCCTGGGGTGCTCAAGGAGCTGGTGCGGAATTTGTTTCTGTTCTGCTATGCGCGGGCGTTGCGCCCTGGGGGGACGGATTGGAACTGAGGCCGGCTAAGCCGGCCCCATAGGCATTACAGAACGTCGAGCAGCTCGACGTCGAACACCAGTACGCTGTGCGGCGGGATGCTGCCAACGCCTTGGGCGCCGTAGGCCAGCTCGCTCGGCACGTACAGGCGCCATTTGCTGCCAGCGTTCATCAGCTGCAGGGCTTCGGTCCAGCCAGCGATCACGCCGCCTACCGGGAATTCAGCCGGCTGGCCACGCTCGTAGGAGCTGTCGAACACGGTGCCATCGATCAGGGTGCCGTGGTAGTGGGTGCGCACGTTGCTTTCGCGGGTCGGCTTGGCGCCTTCACCTGCGGTCAGCACTTCGAACTGCAGGCCCGAAGCCAGGGTGGTGATGCCTTCGCGCTTGGCGTTTTCGGCCAGGAATTCCTTGCCGGCACCAGCCGCTGCTTCAGCCTTGGCAGCTGCCTCGGCTTGCATGATGTCGCGGATGACCTTGAAGCTGGCCGACAGGTCGGCTTCGCTGACGCGGCTGTCGGCGCCGTTGAAGGCGTCGGTCAGGCCGGCCAGGATGGCGTCCAGGCTGACGCCTGGTGGCGGGTTGTCACGCAGTTGGCCACCCAGCTGACGGCCGATGCCGTAGCTGACGCGGGTTTCGTCGGTAGACAGGTTGAGTTCGGACATTGTCGTGCTCCACTGCAGGGCGCAGTGAAGCCGCGCCCTTGATGAAAAGGGCGAGCAGCCTAGCACAATGGGGCGCCTGGAGCAGCTACCAGGCCGAACGCTGGGAAATCGGTACTTTCAGGTCTTCTTCGGGGTGCGTGCCCATGCCGCACATTTCGTCCTGCACTGACCAGTGCAACAGGTTCAGTGACAGCAATGGAAGGGCTTTGAGCAGGTCACGCGCTTCTTCCACGGAGTGCACGCGCAAGCGTTGCCCGCGGCTGTCGGAAAGCGGATGCGCACGGCCCTTGACCCGGGCCTCAAGCAGGTAATCACCACCTTCGATGGCGATCAGGTTGAGTTCGTCGACATGGCCAACCCTGGCCTCGGTATTGAGCTGATGCAGGTTCATGAGAGCACCTCGCAGCGGGAACCGCATGAGTGCTCATTTTTTGTACAGGGCCAGGGAATACACAAGGTAAAACTGACGCCACTCGTCAGTTTTACCCTATCAGGCGGGCTCAGTGCTTGGTGAGCTTGTCCAGGTAACCCATGCAGAAGGCCGACACCACGAAGGTCATGTGGATGATCACGTACCACATCAGATAGTCGGTGGAGATGTTCTGTGCGTCCATGAACACGCGCAGCAGGTGAATCGACGAAATGGCGACGATCGAGGCAGCAACTTTCATCTTCAGCGAAGATGAGTCCATCTTGCCGAGCCAGTTGAGCTTCTCTTTGCTGTCGTCGATGTCCAGTTGCGAGACGAAGTTCTCGTAGCCGGAAATCATCACCATCACCAGCAGGCCACCCACCAGCGACATGTCGATCAGCGACAGGATCACCAGGATCAGGTCGGCTTCGCTCAGGGCAAATACGTTGGGCAGGACGTGAACGACTTCCTGGAAGAACTTCAGGGCCAGGGCCAACAGCCCGAGGGACAAGCCGAAGTAGATAGGGGCGAGCAGCCAGCGCGAGGCATACATCGCATTTTCGAGAATACGTTCCATGGAGGGTAGGGACTCGTCAGGTGACTAAAAAAGCGACGGCGAGTATAGCCAGCCACCTGCTGCAGCAAAAGCCCGGCTCCGCTGCGCAGCGCAATCGCGACACAAGGCCGCACCCGGCCACCGCTGTGGGAGCGGCCTTGTGTCGCGAAAGGGGCGCGCAGCGGCCCCAGCAATCGGCTAGCTTTCCGGATGGAACTGATAATCCCCCAGGTTACGACAGCGCTCGCCATTGATGCGACGCAACTGGGCCTGCAGGTGCAGGCACCAGATCTGCGGGTCTTCGGCAACCTGATACCCGTGTAGCGTCAGGCTGTCGACAATGGCATTGAGCACCGACTCGGCCACCAGCGGCCCGTGAAACGGCCCCTGGGCCTTGATGGCCGAAGGTTGCTCGCCGGCCATGCCGGCGGCGAACAGCAGCGTCCACATGCCGTTGTCGCCGGCCAGTGGGCGGATGCTGCATTCGATGCGGGTCACCAGGCCCAGGCACTGGCGAGTAAGGCTGAGGTTGCGCATGGCCGCGTCCCCTCCAATGAGCCCTGTTCAGCCTGAAACCCTCAGGCTGTTTCCATCCTGAACGCTGATACCGTCCTAAGTTCCAGCATAGAGGAACAGCACAGAAAGTTGGAAAACCGGCGCTGAACGGTAGCACATCGCCGCCAGCGCCGGTTTATTGACTTAAGCCGGCTTAGCCTGCGCAATCACCTCTTCCAGGCGTTCCTTTTCTGCCTCTTTGATGTCCTCTTCACTGATCATCTCGGCGATTTCGCGCAGGCGCTCCACCACGCGGGCGTTGACGCTGCCCTCGGTGAACTCGCCATTTTCATCCGCCGTGCCGGCCTCCTCGCCCACCAGCAGGCTCAACGCCTCGTCGGCCTGGCTGACCGCATACACGTGGAACTGCCCGCCTTCGACCGCCTGCAGTACCCGCTCGTCGAGCATCAGCGTGGCCACGTTGGCACGCGGGATGATCACGCCTTGATCGCCGGTCAAGCCGCGCGCCTCGCAGAGCCGGAAGAAGCCCTCGATCTTCTCGTTGACCCCACCCACCGCCTGCACTTCACCGAACTGGTTGATCGAACCGGTGATGGCAAAGCACTGCTTGAGCGGCGTGCGCGACAACGCCGAGATCAGCGTGCACACCTCACCCAGCGAGGCACTGTCACCGTCGACGTAACCGTAGGACTGCTCCAGGGCAATGCTCGCCGAAATGGCCAGCGGGAACTCCTGGGCGTAGCGGCTACCCAGGTAGCCGGTGAGGATCATCACGCCCTTGGAGTGGATCGGCTGGCCCAGGTTGACCTCACGCTCGATGTCGACGATGCCGCTGCCGCCGGGGTAGACCGTGGCCGAGATACGCGCCGGCATGCCGAATGCCGAATCACCCACCTCCAGCACCGTCAGGCCGTTGCACTTGCCGATGGCCGCGCCTTCGGTGTCGATCAGGATGATGCCGGCGAGCATGTCGTCCAGCACCCGCTGCGACACACGCCCGGTGCGGGTGGCCTTGGCCTTGAGCGCACGCTCGATGTGCCCGGCGTCGGTCATCTCGTCGCTGGCCAGCTGGCGAATGAAATCGGCCTCACTGACTAGCTGGAACAGGTCACCGATGCGTGCCGACAGCCGCGACTGGTTTTCCGCCAGCCGGGCGCTGTAGGTGGCCAGGCGCGCCACGGCGTCACTGGTCAGCGGCGCCATGCCTTCTTCGTTGGTGCGGGTACGCAAGAGCTGGGCAAATTGCTCCAGGTTCTCGTCGACCATGGGCATGTCTTCGTCGAAGTCCACCAGCACCCGGAACATTTCCTGGAAGTCCGGATCATGGTCCTGCAGCGCGTAGTAGAGCTGACGCGAGCCGATGATCACCAGCTTGACGTTGAGCGGGATCATCTGCGGCGTCAGGCTGACGCTCGCCACCCGGCCCAGCTCGCCCAGCGGCGACTCCATCTTCAGCTTGCGCGACTGCAGCGCCCGCTTGAGGGCATCCCAGACGAAGGGCTCGCCGAGCATCTTCTCGGCTTCAAGAATCAGGAAGCCGCCATTGGCCCGGTGCAACGCCCCCGGGCGCAACTGGCGGTAGGAGGTGTACAGCGCGCCCTGGTCGGTGCTGTATTCGATCCGGCCAAACAGGTTGTCGTAGGTCGGGTGCGGCTCGAACACCACCGGCGCGCCACCGTCGTGGTGATGCCCCACCACCAGGCTCGGCGCGTATTGCTCTTCGAGCATCTTGCGCGCCACGGCGTCGGTCTTGCTGTCATCGACCAGTTGCTCGACCACGGTGCGCAGCAGGTTCAACTGCACCGACTGCAGGTAGGCGCAGACCGCCGCGTTCTCGGCGTACTTTTCCGACAGCGGCGCCAGCAGCGGCTGCAGGGCCAGGGTAATGGTTTCTTCGTTGAGCTGGCGCAGCTGGTTGTTCGACTCACGCTTCCACTGCGGCAGGCTGGCCAGCTCTTCGTTGAGGCGCTCCTCGAGCAGGGCGATGTCTTCGTGGAACTGCTCACGCACCGCCTCCGGCAGTTGCGCAAACTCGGCCTCGTCCAGCGCCTTGCCTTCGGCCATCGGGGTGAAGGCGACGTTACTGGCGTCGCGGTACAGGGCCACGTCTTTTTCCAGCGAAGCGCGCTCGATCACATCCAGGGCGCGGTCATAACGCTGGTTGAAGGCACGGTCGATAGCGCCCTTCTTCTGCTGGTACGACGGGTGCTCGAACACCGCCGGGAAGGTCGACAACAGGTTGTCGATCAGCCCGTTCATGTCGGTGATGAATTCACCGGCTGTGCCCGAAGGCAGCTCCAGGGCACGCGGCTCGCGGGTGTCTTCGTAGTGGTTGACGTATACCCAGTCGGCAGGGGTGTGTTGGCGCTTGCCCTCGGCCTTGAGGTAGCGCTTGACGAACGAGAAGCGGCCGGTGCCGGGCTCGCCCATCACATACACGTTGTAGCCAGGGCGGGGCATGGCCACGCCGAATTGCAGGGCCTCGACTGCTCGCTCCTGGCCCAGGACACCTCGAAACGGCTCCAGATCGTCAGTGTGGGTAAAAGCAAACTGCTCGGGGGAAAAACGCCGGGTCAGGGCTTCAGGCGCAAGACGCAGGCGCGCAGCGACAGGATCGGGCATTGGGTTTCCTTACTTCGGCGGGGCGGATACGCAGCATTCTGGCGCTGCCCGCGCGCGCCTTGCAAGGCTCGGCGGGACTTTATGTCGCAGTCGCGATAACACAGCGCTTCAGGCAAATTTTTCGCAATCAACAACGCAACCTTTAGATCGTGCCTAAACTCCAAGCTGCGCGGGTGGGTGAAAAGCTTTCCCGCCTGGCAACCGAGTTGCCAGAAACCCTGACCCTTGGTTAAGACAAATAGAGAACAAATGCTATGAAACGGATTCTTCTGGGTACTCTGTTCACCGTGGTCTCCCTCAATGCCATGGCCGAAGCGCCTGGCGGCCCGAACTGCGGCTGGGGCAACATGCTGTTCGAAGGCCAGCGCGGTACGCCGGCCCACTTCCTGGCTTCCACCACCAACGGTACCTCCGGTAATGCCACCTTCGGCATGACCTCTGGCACCAACGGCTGCTCCACCAAGGCTTCGCTGACCTATGGCGGCAAGTCCTGGTTTGCCATGAACGGCATGATGAACGAACTGTCCGAAGACATGGCCATGGGCAAGGGCGAGGCTCTGACCACCTATGCCGTGGTACTGGGTGTAGCGCCTGAAGACCGCACCTACTTCGAGTCGGTCACCCACCAGCACTTCAACCAGATCTTCAGCAGCGCCGACGTCACGGCCGAAACCGTGCACAGCAACACCCTGGCGGTGTTGAAGAGCGACCCACGCCTGGCCAAGTACGCAACCGAGGCTTAAGTGCAGCTTGCCCCGCCCCACCTCCGGGGCGGGTTTCGCCTTTTTTTCGGCATCGTGAAGAAGTAGTTGCCCGATATGCTCAAACGCCTCGCTTACCTGGCGCTGTGTGCCTGCGCCCCTGTTCATGCTGCGCCTGCGCTGGATGAAGGCCGTATTCAGCAACTGGCCAGTACCCCCTACTGGATCGCCCTGGGCCATTACGAGACTGCCAAGCTCGGTGGCTGGCGAAGCTATGTGGACGACACCCGGTTCTTTCTCGCCGAGGATGGCGCGCACCACCCCGACCAGGAGCTGCGGGCCACGGTGCAGGCGCTGTATGCGCCGGCCAGCCTGGGCGACAAGCATGCCCAATGCGTCTTTCCGGCACGCACCCGTTGGCTCAAGGAACAACTGGGGCTGACTGACCTGCCGCAGCCCGACTGCCAGGAATTCAAGACCTGGTACACCTCGATCGACCCGCACAGCGCCGCGCTGATCTTCCCGGCGGCCTACCTGAACAGCCCATCGTCGATGTTCGGCCATACACTGCTGCGCATCGACCAGTCCACCACCCACAGCGACGACACCACGCTGCTGAGCTACGCGATCAACTTCGGCGCCTACATCGAAGGCAGCGACAACAGCATCCTGTACGCCTGGAAGGGCCTGATGGGCGGCTATCCAGGCCTGTTTGCGCTGATGCCGTACCAAGAGAAGCTGTCCGAGTACCGCAGCCTGGAAAACCGCGACCTGTGGGAGTACAAGCTGGACCTCACCCCGCAAGAGACCGGGCGCATGGTCGAGCATGTGTGGGAGCTCAAGCAGATCCAGTTCGATTACTTCTTCTTCGACGAGAACTGCTCCTACCGCCTGCTGGAACTGCTGCAAGTAGCCCGGCCGAGCCTGGACCTGACCTCGCAGTTTCCGCTGACCGCCATCCCCACCGACACGGTCAAGGCGGTGCGCCAGTCTGGCCTGGTGGCCAGCGTCAACTACCGGCCTTCACGCGAGCGCGAACTGCTGGCCCGCGCCGAGCCTTTGGCCCCCCACGAAAAGCAGCAGGTACTGGCGGTCAGCGCCGATACCGCGCAGTTGCAAAGCCCGGCCTTCACCGCCCTGCCGCGCGAGCGCCAGGCGCTGGTGCAGGACGCCGCCTACCGCCTGGAGCGTTACCGCGCCAACGGCCAGGAGCGCGACCCGGGCCAGGCCACGCGCAGCTTCGAGCTGCTGCGGGCGATCAACCGCAACCCGCCGCCAGCGCTGGATATCGAGCGCCCCGGGCTGCCCGAAGATGGCCATGACTCACGCACCTGGCAGCTCGGTGTCGGCACGCGGGAAGACCGCGCCTACGCCGAGTACGGCCTGCGCATGGCCTATCACGACCTCAACGACAACGCCTACGGCTTCCCGCTGGGCGCGCAGATCGAGATCTTGCAGCTCAAAGTGCGCCAGTACGAAGGCAACGACTGGCAGGTACAGCGCCTGGACCTCGCCACCATTCGCTCCCTGACGCCGCGCAACGCGCTGCTCAAGCCGTGGTCATGGCAAGTGACCGGCGGCCTGGAGCGGGTGCCGGGCAAGCATGACGACGAGGTGCTGGTAAGCCATGTGAACGGCGGTGCCGGCGGTACCTGGCAACTGGCCGATGGCCTGCTGGGCTTCGCCCTGGGCACGGTACGCGTGGAGCACCACAACGACTTCGCCGAGTTCATTTCCCCGGCGGCGGGTTTCAACGGCGGGCTGCTGTGGCGCAACGGGCTGGGCAACATGACGCTGGAGGCCAAGGGCGATTTCTTCACCAATGGCGAGGTGCGGCGCAGTGTAAGCCTGAACCAGCAATGGGAAATCAGCCGCAACCTGGGCCTGCGGCTAAGTGCATCGCGTGAGTTCAGCCACCTGGCGACGGCGCAGAACGAGGTGATGCTGGAGCTGAAGTGGTACCACTACTGACTCTTTGACACTGTTTTGACGGCCCACCGACAAACCGCCACCTAGACTCTCCCGCATCAACTGGAGGGTCTGGTGGCTATGTCGCGGTACTGGTTAGGCCTGTGCTTTGCCTTTTTGCTGTCTGGGTGCGCAACGACCCACGAACAGATGCTCAACCACGGTTACCCGCCCGCCTACGCCGATGGCTTCCAGGATGGCTGCAGCAGCGGCCGCCAGGCTGCCGGGCTGATGGTCGGCGACTTTCGCAAGGACGTGCCGCGCTACCTGCACAACCGCCAGTACGAAAGCGGCTGGGACGATGGTTTTCGCCAGTGTCACGCCCTGCAGAACAGCGAAGAGCAGCGTCAGTACCGCGACCGCTACTGGGACCAACGCGACCGTGACTGGGAGCAGGAGAAAGACCGCGGCGCTGCGCGGGCCTACCGCCACCCCTAGTGTGCCATCAGTACCTGCCTGGGGAATGAGGCGGCAAATGATGAATCGATCCAATACGCCCCGGATTGATCAACTATGGACAGTCAAATAATGAGTATATGCATTGATACACCTGTGCCGGATCAGCTTTTACTCCCACTTTATCCAACGCTTGCAGCCCCTTCCCGTCATAACCCTTATAATTTTTCCTCTTGCTCATCGCCACATTAATTTTTATGACTTATTCCTTTGGGTTTAATGCATTAGGCCTATCACTTGACGCAGGGATGTGCTCTGCTCCACACATCGACGCCGCGTGATTTGACACAGGAAACAGGTAATCTACCTTGAAATGAAAGCCTGCGCTTGGCACAGCCACAGTGCGCTTTACGGGAATAGCACTACGCGCACGCATAGTGCGTTCGTGGCGTGCCAAGTACCCGTAACGCTTTATGCATATTTTATCTCCCAATAGTCATTCTTTAGGTATAGAAATGTTAAATCCGGGAATTGTAGGTGTGATTCAGGACCTCATAGCTGCAAACGCAGCTGAAAGATCCCAAGAGGAGCGAGCGAAAAGAGGTGATGACGTGCCGCAGGCGCATGGTGCGCCGCTTCACCACTTTCAACGCCGGGAGTTTCGTATTCTAGTGGAAAATCGAACTCCATTTGGCTTGAAGCCTCTTGGTTATGATTTCACAGAAGGGACTTTCATTGAAGCCACAGGACGCGATACGGTTATAGCTCCGAACCACACAAGAAAATATGTGTTCGACAATGAATACCTCAAACCCGACGGCATACCCGATTTCCACGGACTCCTCCAGTTCCAGATTGTCAGCCATAATGAGGAGATGAAAGGGGATATACAATTTCGTATCGGGTGGTCGAATTATTTCTCCAAAGAAAACGAATGCGGGAGTGATTGGGAGGAAGATGGCCAGTCCAGTCCTTACTGGGATAACTTCTTCCTGAGTGACCCAGACAGCTGCTCAGACAAGATATGTACATTGAGTTGGGTCCTCGAATTTAAAAAATAAAGTAATTAGAATTAACGATGGCACTTCAAGTCGAAGTGCTATCGGTTGGGTTTTTCCTTCCGGCTGGCACAGAGGATGCTTAGGCTCTGTACGAAAAGTTTTGTGGGAGCGGGCTGTCCCGCGATGGAGTGCGAAGCGCTCCTGTACCCGATATTAAATAGTGTCAAAGACGCCGCGAATTCAGGCTTTGCTGCCGCGTTGCGGCAGATCGCGGGGCAAGCCCGCTCCCACAATGATGAATGACCATACTTTTCGTACAGAACCTAAGCTACTTATTACGCGGACGACACCTTTTCGTGATCGCAGGCCACAAGTACAACAGAGTGCGAGGATAGAGCAGGTAGACGACCTCCAACTGGGCCTGCTCAGCAACCCGGATACCGATAGTTTGAATGATCCAGACCAGCAGCACGTCACGCTCAGGCAGTCCCGCACCGTGAGTCGGGCAGCAGAGAAAGTCTCAATCGATACACTCCAGAGCAGGGTGACCGCGATCGACGATCGACTCGATACTGTCAGGCAAGCCCCTAGGTCGCAATCGGACATCCTTTGAAACCGGCGGCCTGCCATCATGGTCTTCAGCACAAGGAGGCCACCATGAGCCGAGCATTCGTCAACGAAGACCAGGCCGCCGCCCAGGCCGACCAGCCGGTAGAGCGGCGGGTCAGCGAGCAGCCCAACTACGTCACGGCCCTGGGCCTGGCGCAACTGCAGCAACGGGTGGCCGAACTCAACACATTGCGCAGCCAGCTGCAGGCGCAGGGCGAGCGTGCCGACAAGCAGCGCCTGGCCGATGCCGAGCGTGACCTGCGCTACTTCAGCGCCCGGGTGCAGAGTGCCCAGGTGGTGCCAGCCGCCACTTCGCGGAGCAAGGTGCAGATTGGTAGCCGGGTGAGGTTTGTCGATGAACACGACCAGGCGCACGAGGTGCAGCTGGTTGGGGAAGATCAGGCCGATGCGGGGCGCGGGTTGATCAATTGGGGGTCGCCGCTGGGGCGGGCTTTGCTAGGCGCGGGGCCTGGGGATGAAGTGGTTTGGCGGCGGCCGGTAGGGGATCAGACGATCGAGGTAGTCGCCATCGAGGGTGAGGCGTGAGGCCGCCCCCACACCTGTAGGAGCGGCGGGCTGATGGGGCCGCAAAGCGGCCCCATCGGTTTTGGATCAGACCACGCCCTGCGCCAGCATGGCATCAGCTACTTTCACAAAGCCGGCGATGTTCGCGCCCTTGACGTAGTTGATCTTGCCGTCAGCCTCTTCACCGTAGTGAACACAGGCATGGTGAATCGACTGCATGATGTTGTGCAGCTTGCTGTCCACTTCACCGGCCGTCCACAGCAGGCGCATGGCGTTCTGCGACATCTCCAGGCCCGACACGGCCACACCGCCAGCGTTGGACGCCTTGCCCGGAGCGTACAAGATGCCCGCCTCCAGGAAGATATCCACAGCCTCGAGGGTGGTCGGCATGTTGGCGCCTTCGGCCACGCAGAAGCAGCCATTGCGCAGCAGGGTGCGGGCGTCTTCGGTGTCCAGCTCGTTCTGCGTGGCGCACGGCAGGGCGATGTCGCACGGCAGGCTCCACGGGGTCTGGCCCTTGCGGAACTCCAGGCCGAACTCGCCCGCCAGGGTGCTGAGGCGACCACGCTTGACGTTTTTCAGCTCCATCACGGCGTCCCACTGGGCGTCGCTCAGGCCCGCTTCGGCGTACAGGGTGCCCTCGGAATCGGACAGCGAGATGACCTTGCCGCCCAGGTCCATGACCTTGCGTGCGGCATACTGGGCCACGTTGCCCGAGCCGGAAATCGCCACGCGACGGCCATCGATGCGCAGGTCGCGGCGCTTGAGCATCTCTTCAGCGAAGTAGACGCAGCCGTAGCCGGTGGCTTCCGGGCGAATCAGGCTGCCGCCATAGGTCATGCCTTTGCCGGTCAGTACCGAGGTGAACTGGTTGGCCAGGCGCTTGTACTGGCCGAACATGAAGCCAATCTCGCGGGCGCCCACGCCGATGTCACCGGCAGGCACGTCGACGTCGGCACCGATGTGGCGGTACAGCTCGCTCATGAAGGCCTGGCAGAAGCGCATCACTTCTGCATCGCTCTTGCCCTTCGGGTCGAAGTCCGAGCCACCTTTGCCGCCACCCATGGGCAGCGAGGTCAGGGAGTTCTTGAACACCTGCTCGAAGGCCAGGAACTTGAGCACGCTCAGGTTGACCGACGGGTGGAAGCGCAGGCCGCCCTTGTACGGGCCGATGGCGCTGCTCATCTGGATGCGGTAGCCGCGGTTGACCTGGACCTTGCCCTGGTCATCGACCCACGAAACGCGGAACAGCACCGCGCGCTCGGGTTCGACCATGCGCTCGAGGATACCGGCCTGCAGGTAATGGGGGTTGGCTTCGAGGAACGGCCACAGAGTGCGCAAGACTTCTTCCACTGCCTGGTGGAACTCGGGCTGGGCAGGATCGCGTTGCTTGAGGCGCGCGAGGAAATTATCGACAGATTCGACCATGGTAGACATCTCACCAAGAGGGATTGGACTTATTGGTTTTTTTTCGAATGTACCAAGAAGCAATCGCACGAGAACAGGGCGTGATGTCGTTTTTTTGAAATTATTTGGTGCGTTTTATATAAATGTATACAAAATTGATGGATTGTTGTTAGCAGGTCGGGCTTCTTCGCGGGGCAAGCCCGCTCCCACAGGATCTATGAAAGGCCCCAGATCTCTGGAAATTTTGTGGGAGCGGGCTTGCCCCGCGAAGGGGGTAGCACCCCTTTATGCCAGGCACAAAAATGGGGCCCCTGAGGGCCCCATTCTTGTGCATCCAAAACGGGCTTACTGGGCCAGCTTCTTGTGCCGTACACGGTGCGGCTGGGCAGCAGCATCGCCCAGGCGCTTCTTGCGGTCAGCTTCGTACTCGGTGTAGTTGCCTTCGAAGAAGATCACGTTCGAGTCGTCTTCGTACGCCAGGATGTGCGTGGCCACACGGTCCAGGAACCAACGGTCGTGGGAAATCACGATCGCGGCGCCCGGGAAGTCCAGCAGGGCTTCTTCCAGCGAACGCAGGGTTTCGACGTCGAGGTCGTTGGACGGTTCGTCGAGCAGCAGGACGTTACCGCCCTCCTTCAGGGTCAGGGCCAGGTGCAGACGGCCACGCTCACCACCGGACAGGTCCTTGACGAACTTCTGCTGGTCGCCGCCCTTGAAGTTGAAGCGGCCAACGTAGGTGCGCGACGGGATCTCGTAGTTACCGATGCGGATCTGGTCGGAACCGTCGGAGATCTGCTGGAACACGGTCTTGCTGCCGTCCAGGTCTTCGCGGCTCTGGTCGACACAGGCCAGTTGCACGGTTTCGCCGATCTCGATGCTGCCCGAGTCCGGCTGCTCCTTGCCCATCAGCATGCGGAACAGGGTCGACTTACCGGCGCCGTTACCACCGATCACGCCGACGATGGCGCCTTTGGGCATGGCGAACGACAGGTTGTCGATCAGCACGCGATCGCCATAGCCTTTGGAAACGTTCTTGAACTCGATGACCTTGTCACCCAGGCGCGGGCCGGCCGGGATGTAGATCTCGTTGGTTTCGCTGCGCTTCTGGAATTCCTGCGACTGCATTTCTTCAAAGCGCTGCAGACGTGCCTTGGATTTGGACTGGCGGGCCTTGGCGCCTTTGCGCACCCACTCCAGTTCCTCTTTCATGGCCTTCTCGTGGGCGCTCTGCTGCTTGGATTCCTGCGCCAGACGGTCCGACTTGGCTTCCAGCCAGCCCGAGTAGTTGCCTTCGTACGGGATACCGGCGCCGCGGTCCAGTTCGAGGATCCAGCCGGCGACGTTGTCGAGGAAGTAACGGTCGTGGGTAATCGCTACCACGGTGCCGGGGAAGTCGTGCAGGAAGCGCTCCAGCCAGGCCACCGAGTCGGCGTCCAGGTGGTTGGTCGGTTCGTCGAGCAGCAGCATGTCGGGTGCCGACAGCAGCAGACGGCACAGGGCCACACGGCGCTTTTCACCACCGGACAGGTGTTCGATTTTCGCGTCCCAGGCCGGCAGGCGCAGGGCGTCGGCGGCAACGTCCAGCTGGCGCTCGAGGTTGTGGCCGTCGGCAGCCTGCAGGATCGACTCGAGCTTGGCCTGCTCGGCGGCCAGCTTGTCGAAGTCGGCGTCGGGTTCTGCGTAAGCCGCGTAGACCTCGTCCAGGCGAGCCTGGGCGTCCTTGATTACGCTGACCGCTTCTTCGACTACTTCACGTACGGTCTTGGCCGGGTCGAGTTGCGGTTCCTGCGGCAGGTAGCCGACGTTGATGTCGGGCATCGGACGGGCTTCGCCGTCGAATTCCTTGTCGACGCCCGCCATGATCCGCAGCAGTGTCGATTTGCCCGCGCCGTTCAGGCCGAGCACGCCGATCTTGGCGCCTGGGAAGAACGACAGGGAGATGTTCTTGAGAATTTCGCGCTTCGGCGGCACGACCTTGCTCAGCCGATGCATGGTGTAGACGTATTGAGCCAAAACCAAGCCCTCTAAATAGGTAAAGACATCGACGAACGCCCCGGCAATGGGCCAGGGGGATGTGTTTACGGGGTGTCATTGAACAAAGTCGACCATTCTACGCCAACGCGCGGCGTTGCATAGGAGGGCCGGGTGGGGGGATCAACAGGGGGCCGCTATACGGCCCATTCGCGGGACAAGCCCGCTCCTACAGGTCGATTGCGGCTGTGGGAGCGGGCTTGCCCCGCGAATGGGCCAGCAAACACAATTGCCCGAAGAGGCTCAGACGTGACGCTGTTTGGCCTTGCCCCGCGGCAACCGGCAACCGCCACCCTGCTCGGCCAGGCGCGCGGCCCAGGCAGACTTGACGCTGAAGCCACCCTTGCGGGCAGGCTGCTCGGCGGCCTTGGCCGGCTTGGCGGCAGGCTTGCTGACGGCCTGGGTAGCCGGCTGTTTCACCACGGGCGCGGCCGCAACCGGTGCTGCTGCCGCCTTGGCGGTCTTGCGCAGTTCGGCCAGCGACGGGGCCTTGCTTTTCGAGGCGGCTGCCGCCTCGGGTTTGACCAGCGAACGCTGGCACGACTTGCAGGATACGTCCTCGGTCACGGCAGTGCTGACAAGGGTCTGACTGCTGCGCCCACAGGCGGAATCGAGGCCATTGGAGGAAAAGTGAGTAACCAAAACCGAACATCTCCGAAGCGTTGTCATTGAAGCGGGCGGCATTCTCGCACAGGTTGCAGGGGCTTGCCGAACCACGGGGGCGCGACCACGACCGTCGGCAGGCCGAGCGCCAGCGGACAACCGGGCTGGCACTTTGCCATAATCCTAGGCATGCTAGCCGATTTAGGGTGTCCGGCCTTATAGTGCGCCACCGCGGTCTGGCAACCAGACACCGGCACCGACCGTGCATGATCAATCCCTGCCATCGCCAGCCCAATCGCAGGACCAACGCTTGACCAATCTCACTCATCCGTCGTCGCTGCGTCCCGCTTCACTGGCCCCTGCTGCTTCCCTGCGCGGGTCGATCAAGGGTGCGCTGGCGCTGTTGGCCCTGATTCTGCTGGCCCTGCTGCTGTGGCAGCTGTTCGCCCAGTTCCGCCATACCCAGGCCGACCTGCGCAAGCAAAGCCTGGAGGCCACTGCGGAGCTTGCCGACCACCTCAGCCTGAACATGGCGCTCAAAGCCCAGCAGGCGGTGAATGTGGTGCAGCCCTACGTCAATGCACCGACGCCCGCCGCCCTGCCCAGCCTGCTCGACACCCTGCGCGCACGCCTGCCCGCCCTGCGTGACCTGGCCTGGCTGGACACCAGCGGGCAGATCCGCGCCGACAGCCTGGCCGGCAGCCCAGACCGCCCATTGATTGGCGAGCTGCTGAGGTTGAACCAGGGGCGCCCCTACTTCTTCACCAACTCGGCAGACAACCGCACCCTTTACCTGTTGCTGCGCCAGTCCACCGAACAGGACCGCGGCTATTGGCTGCTGCGCCTGTCCGGGGCGTATTACCGTACCCTCACCGTGCACCTGGACAACCCGGGCCACCCGCTGTGGCTGCTGGAAAACAGCCGCAGCGGCGCGGTGCTGGAGCGCCATGCCACCGCGCGGACCAGCACCGCGCCGCTGCAGAGCGTGATGCTGGCGTTCATCGACAACAGCACCTGGCAGCTGCGCGGCCTGTTCGACGCCGAGCTGGCCCAGCAGAAGTTGCTACCGGCACTGATCGGCAAGTGCATGCTGGTGCTGTTTTGTGCCCTGCTACCGGTGCTGGCGTTGATCAACATGCGCCGCCGCCAACGCGCGCTGCAGGAAGACCGCCGGCGCTATCAGGAAATCTTCGAAGGCACCGGCGTTGCCCTGTGCGTGCTCGACCTCTCCAGCCTGCCCGGCCAGCTCGACCGCTACCACCTGCGCAACCACGCGGCCCTCAAGCACAGCCTGGCCCTGGACCCGAACCTGCGCCGCTCGCTGCTGCAGGAGTTGAAGATCACCGAGATCAACCAGGTGGCGCGCCAGTTGCTCAACGTCGAATGCCACGAGGGTGCCTGGCAGCGCCTGATCGACGGCAGCGGCGATGGCCGTGACAGCATCGGCATGCAACTGATCGATGCACTGATCGAACAACGCTCGCTGCTGGAGCTGGAAGTGCGCCTGCCGGCGCCGCTGGGCGGCGAACTGCACCTGTGGCTGATGGCCCGCCTGCCGCTGCAGCGCCGCGACTACCAGGCGGTGATCCTCAGCATCAGCGACATCACCAGCCGCAAGCAGGTGGAGCTGTCGCTGCTCGAACGCGAGAGCTTCTGGTCGGACGTGGTGCGTACCGTGCCCGACCAGCTCTACGTGCAGGACGTGCCCAGCCAGCGCATGATCTTCAGCAACCGCCACCTCGGCCAGACCCTGGGCTACAGCCGCACCGAGCTGGCGCAGATGGGCGACCGGTTCTGGGAGTTGCTGCTGCACCCCGAAGACGCCGCGCACTTCCAGGCGCTGCGCCAGCATCAGCGTGAAACCGGCCACAGCGAACCGCTGCACTGCCAGTTGCGCTTCCGTCACCACGACGGCAGCTGGCGTTGCTACGACATTCGCGAACAGGTGCTGACCCGCGACCCCGATGGCCTGGTGACGCGCATCATCGGCGTGGGCAAGGACGTCACCGTGCAGATCGAGGCCAGCCAGTCGCTGCGCGACAGCGAACAGCGCTACCGCATGCTGGCCGAAAGCATCAGCGATGTGATTTTCTCCACCGACAGCCAGCTGCAGCTGAACTACGTCAGCCCCTCGGTAAAAGCGGTACTGGGCTATCAGGCCGAGTGGATCTTCGACAACGGCTGGCAATCGATCATTGCCAACCCGGCGCAGCTGACCGGTATCTACAGCCTGATGGAGCGCGTCAGCAATGCCATGGGCGACCGCGAGCAACTGGCCCAGCTACGTAGCCAACTGCCGACTCAACTGTTCCTGTTCGACTGCCTGCGTGCCGATGGCCGCAAGATCCCGATCGAACTGCGCCTGGTGCTGGTGTGGGACGATCAGCAGCACTTCGAAGGCGTGCTCGGGGTAGGCCGCGACATCAGCCAGCAACGCCGCGCCGAAAAAGACCTGCGCATGGCCGCAACGGTATTCGAGCACTCCACCTCGGCCATCCTCATCACCGACCCGGCCGGCTACATCGTCCAGGCCAACGAGGCGTTCAGCCGGGTCAGCGGCTATGCGGTCAGCGACGTGCTCGACCAACTGCCCGGCATGCTCACCGTCGAGCAACAGCAGGAAGGCCACCTGCGCTACGTGGTCAAGCAACTGCACCAGCGCGGCAGCTGGGAAGGCGAAGTGTGGCTCAAGCGCCGTGACGGCGACCATTACCCGGCCTGGGTCGGCATCACTGCAGTGCTGGATGACGAAGGCGACCTGGCCAGCTACGTGTGCTTCTTCACCGACATCAGCGAGCGCAAGGCCAGCGAACAGCGCATCCACCGCCTGGCCTACTACGACGCCCTCACCCACCTGCCCAACCGCACCCTGTTCCAGGACCGCCTGCACACGGCCCTGCAGCAGGCCGACCGGCAAAAGGCGTGGGTGGTGCTGATGTTCCTCGACCTGGACCGCTTCAAGCCGATCAACGACTCCCTCGGCCATGCCGCGGGCGATCGCATGCTCAAGGACATGGCCCTGCGCCTGCTGGCCTGCGTGGATGACGACGACACCGTGGCGCGCATGGGTGGCGATGAGTTCACCCTGCTGCTGCAACCGCGCGCAACCCGTGAAATGGCCCTTAACCGCGCCATCCATGTGGCCGAGAACATCCTCGCCAGCCTGGTACGGCCCTTCGTGCTGGAAAACCGCGAGTTCTTTGTCACCGCCAGTATCGGCATCGCCCTCAGCCCGCAGGATGGCAGCGAGCTGAGCCAGCTGATGAAAAACGCCGACACCGCGATGTACCACGCCAAGGAACGCGGCAAGAACAACTTCCAGTTCTACCAGGCGGAAATGAACGCCAGCGCCCTGGAGCGCCTGGAGCTGGAGAGCGACCTGCGCCATGCCATGGAGCAGAACGAGTTCATCCTCTATTACCAGCCGCAGTTCAGCGGCGACGGCAAGCGCCTGACCGGCGCCGAAGCCTTGCTGCGCTGGCGCCACCCGACCCGTGGCCTGGTGCCACCGGGTGATTTTATCCCGGTGATCGAAGAGCTGGGCCTGGTGGTGGATGTCGGCGACTGGGTGCTGCGCGAAGCCAGCCGCCAACTCAAGGCCTGGCACAAGGCCAAGGTACGGGTGCCGAAGGTGTCGGTGAACATCTCGGCGCGGCAGTTCTCCGACGGCCAACTGGGCACGCGCATCGCCACCATCCTGGAAGAAACCGGGCTGCCACCGGCATGCCTGGAGCTGGAGCTGACCGAAAGTATCCTGATGCGCGAGGTCAACGAGGCCTTGCAGATTCTGGCCAGCCTGAAGAACCTTGGCCTGAGCATTGCGGTCGACGACTTTGGCACGGGTTACTCGTCGCTCAACTACCTCAAGCAGTTCCCGATCGACGTGTTGAAGATCGACCGCACCTTCGTCGACGGCCTGCCCGAGGGCGAGCAGGATGCGCAGATTGCCCGGGCGATCATCGCCATGGCGCACAGCCTGAACCTGGCGGTGATTGCCGAGGGCGTCGAAACCCATGAGCAGCTGGAGTTCTTGCGCGAGCATGGTTGCGACGAGGTGCAGGGCTACCTGTTCGGGCGGCCGATGCCGGCGCATCAGTTCGAGGCGCAGTTCAGCAACGAGACCCTGTTCATGTTCCAGTAACACCCGCTCCAACCGTAAAAAAAACGGACTTGAGAGTCAACTCCAGCCCAGTCAGGGCGCGGCTTGCAACATGAGTCCCATTGGTCCGCGACTTGACGTCACTTCATATGCCAGGCGCGAAGCAATCGGTTAGAATGCCCCCCCAATTCAGCCCGATCCTTGAGGACCGCCATGTTCAGCCGTGATTTGACCATTGCCAAGTACGACGCCGAGCTCTTCGAAGCCATGCAGCAAGAAGCTCTGCGCCAGGAAGAGCATATCGAGCTGATCGCTTCGGAAAACTACACCAGCCCGGCTGTCATGGAAGCCCAGGGTTCGGTACTGACCAACAAGTACGCCGAAGGCTACCCAGGCAAGCGCTACTACGGTGGTTGCGAGTACGTCGACGTGGTCGAGCAACTGGCCATCGACCGCGCCAAAGAGCTGTTCGGCGCCGACTACGCCAACGTTCAGCCGCACGCTGGCTCCCAAGCCAACGCCGCGGTCTACCTGGCCCTGCTGTCGGCCGGTGACACCATCCTGGGCATGAGCCTGGCACACGGCGGCCACCTGACCCACGGCGCCAGCGTCAGCTCCTCGGGCAAGCTGTACAACGCCATCCAGTACGGCATCGACGGCAACGGCCTGATCGACTACGACGAAGTCGAGCGCCTGGCTGTCGAACACAAGCCGAAGATGATCGTTGCCGGCTTCTCGGCCTACTCGCAAGTGCTGGACTTCCCACGCTTCCGCGAAATCGCCGACAAGGTCGGTGCCTACCTGTTCGTCGACATGGCCCACGTTGCCGGCCTGGTTGCCGCTGGCGTGTACCCGAACCCGGTGCCGTTCGCCGACGTGGTCACCACCACCACCCACAAGACCCTGCGCGGTCCACGTGGCGGCCTGATCCTGGCCCGTGCCAACGCCGACATCGAGAAGAAGCTGAACTCCGCCGTCTTCCCAGGCGCCCAGGGCGGCCCGCTGGAGCACGTGATCGCCGCCAAGGCCATCTGCTTCAAAGAAGCCCTGCAGCCTGAGTTCAAGGCGTACCAGCAGCAAGTGGTGAAAAACGCCCAGGCCATGGCCAGCGTGTTCATCGAGCGTGGTTTCGACATCGTTTCCGGCGGCACCCAGAACCACCTGTTCCTGCTGTCGCTGATCAAGCAGGAAATCTCCGGTAAGGACGCCGACGCCGCACTGGGCAAAGCCTTCATCACCGTGAACAAGAACTCGGTACCGAACGACCCACGTTCCCCGTTCGTCACTTCGGGCCTGCGTTTCGGCACCCCGGCTGTGACCACCCGTGGCTTCAAGGAAGCCGAGTGCAAGGAACTGGCCGGCTGGATCTGCGACATCCTGGCTGACCTGAACAACGAAGCGGTGATCGACGCCGTGCGTGAGAAGGTCAAGGCCATCTGCAAGAAGCTGCCGGTTTACGGCAACTGATTGGCGTTAGCCTGATGTGAAAAGCCCGGCCTTGTGCCGGGCTTTTTCGTTTTGCACAGCTTCGCGGAACCTGTTCCAGCTGGGTAGCCACCCCAAGACGACCTAGCCTGCGGCCTCCCCCACGCCAAACCGGAGGCCTTCCATGGCGGATCATCTAGCGCGTTCTTTCACGGCTACCCTGCAGATAGCCGAATCACCGGTGAACAGCCTGGACTGCCTGACCACAGGGCCAGTGATCCTGGTCACACCACGCTATGCACCAGGCCATGCATTTGACGGAGCCCGGGCGCTGGGCATGCTCAACGGCACGGAAGAAGACTGGCAGCACGGCAAGGAGTCAGGGCTGATCACGTTCGACAAGGGCGCCACGCCCTGTGCGCTGCTGCTGTACTTTCGCCACAGCGATGCCGGTTACAGGCTGTATGTGCGCAGCGGCCCTCATCTGGGTAAAAGCGTGTTCACGAACGTCGATGGGCAGGTGACCCTCAGAACCTCAACGTCGAAGGAGCCCAGCGTGTGGAGCCTGATCGATGTGCAAACCGGCAACGCCTTCGACCTGACACTGCTCGAAGATGGCCGCCGCGAAATCCAGTTGATCAGCAGCGATGGCCACCCTCTGGAAATTCACAACCTATACCCTGTCGGCGGCTTTCTTGCGTGTTATGCGCAGGCCCAGCCATGCACCCTGAGCCTGTTGATCGAACAACGCGGGGTGGACTGGCTCGACACCTGATGTCGCCTGCACGCGCCCCACGTATTACCCTGTGCCGCTTCGACCACCGAGCGCGCACAGGACCCTGCCTTGACCAGAGAGCAACTCGAAACCCACCAGATCCCGCTCTACTTTGCTGCCGTGCTGGTTGCCGCGGCCTTCGGCCTGCTGGCCCCTGACGCCGCTCACCCCCTGCAAGCCCTGATCACCCCTGCCATTGCCGTGCTGATGTACGCGATGTTTCTGCAGATCCCCTTTCTCGACCTGCGCCAGGGCCTTGGCAACCGCCGCTTCATCAGTGCGCTGCTGGTGGCCAACTTCATCCTTGTGCCACTGCTGGTATGGGCGATCACCCGCGGCCTGGTCGCGCACCCGGCCATCCTGATCGGTGCCCTGTTGGTGTTGCTGACACCGTGCATCGACTACGTGGTGGTGTTCACCCATATCGGCAAAGGCGACTCACGCCAGACACTCGCCGCAACGCCCGTGCTGTTGCTGGTGCAACTGCTGCTGTTGCCGGTGTACCTGGGGTTGATGTTGGGTGACGGCGGCGAGGTGGCGATTGCCATCACCCCATTCGTGGAAGCGTTTGCCCTGTTGATCGTGTTGCCGCTGCTGCTCGCCGTGCTGACCAGCGCCAGCGCCCGTCGCTCGCGTGTGGCAGCGGCATGGAACGACGCCTGGGCGTGGCTGCCGGTACCGGCGATGGCACTGGTGCTGATGGTGGTGATCGGCTCGCAGATCGCTGCCGTGCTGCATGACTTGGCGCGCTTGCTGCCGGTGATCCCGGTGTACATCGGCTTCATGCTGCTGGCGCCGCTGATCGGCTGTGCCACGGCGCGGCTGATGCGTTTGCCGGTGGCCGAGGTGAGGTCGGTGACCTTCAGTGCGGCCACCCGCAACTCGCTGGTGGTGCTGCCGCTGGCGCTGGCGTTGCCAGAAGACTTGCGCGGGTTGGCGGCGGCGGCGGTGATTACCCAGACGCTGGTGGAGTTGGTGGGGGAGTTGATTTACGTGCGCGTCGTGCCGGCGCTCGTGCGCTGATTGCTCAAACGCTACGCCAGTCAGTCAGGGCCCTTGGGCCGCTGCGCCCTGCGACCCTGTCAGAGCCCTACACCCCGTTCATAGCGCATTCATTTCAGCAATATCGCGCAGCACTTGGTCTGCAGAGTGGTCGAACATCGCCTGCTCCTGCGCATCCAGCGGCAACTCGATGACCCGCGCAATCCCCTCCCCAGCCAGTACACAAGGCACACCCATGGCAATACCTGTGCGCCCATACTCGCCCTCCAGCACCGCGACCGCTGGCAAAATGCGGTTTCGCCCATTGGCGATCGCATCCACCATCTGCGCAATGGCCACGCCCGGCGCGTCGCAGGCACTGCCCAGCTTCTTCAGCCCCAGAATCTCGCCGCCACCCTGGCGGGTGCGCTGCACGATGCGCTCTATCTGCTCACTGGACAGGAAGTGCGCCAATGGCACCGACCCGACCGCGCAGTAGCGCATCAGCGGCACCATGCTGTCGCCATGCCCGCCCAGCACCAGGGCGGTGATGTCCCGAGCGGAAAACCCCGTTTCCTCGGCAATGAAACACTTCATGCGCGCGGTATCCAACACCCCCGCCTGCCCGAACACCTTATTGCGGCCCAGCCCGCTGCGCGACCAGGCACGATAGGTCAGCACATCGACGGGGTTCGACACCACCAACACCGTCGCCGCCGGCGCATGTTGTTTGATGTCCAGCAGGATGCCGTCGAGAATGGGCAGGTTGATACTCAATACATCCTGGCGCGACTGGCCAGGCTTGCGCGGCACCCCTGCCGTAATCACCACCAGCTCAGACCCCGCCAGCATTTCGGCCTTGGCCCCGCCCTGAACCCGGGTATCGGAACCCGACTCGACCGCCGCCTGCCAGATATCCAGCGCCTTGCCCTGTGCCAACTCACCCTGCACATCGATCAACATCAACTCACGGCACAACTCATCCCGGGCGATGACCTGAGCCGCCGCCTCGCCGACCAAGCCGGCACCCACAATGGATAATTTGTTCACCTGACACCTCCCAGCGGCGCGCGCCACCAGGAACACGCCTGCGTATACACAGAAGTATTACCTGCCAGGGCTAAAAGGCCACCCCGAGGTTGATACCCGTCGGCTGAGCGGTTTGAGCCGCGCCAGGATGCAGTTCAGCCGATTCCTGCATCGGCTGTTTCCAAAGTCGCCCTCTCCCCACTACAATTGCAACTCATTCCTATCTGCAACTCATTCATGGGAAGAGGAAAGTGCCCACTGACGCCCCGTTGCAACCACTGGATAGCCTGTATCGCGACCACCACGGCTGGCTGCAAGGCTGGCTGCGTCTGCGCCTTGGTGATCGTGAGCGGGCTGCGGATATCGCGCAGGACACGTTCCTGCGCCTGCTGGTGACACGGCGCCTGCCGGCGCAGAGCGATGGGCGCCGGTTCCTGGCGCAGATCGCCCGCAACCTGGTCATCGACCAATGGCGCCGCCAACGTATCAAGCAAGCTTACCTGGAGAGCCTCGCCGCCCTGCCCGAGCCAGAAACCCCGTCGCTGGAAACCCGTGCCATCGTGATCGAAACCCTGATGCAGATCGACGCCATGCTCGACAGCATGCCCGCGAAGGTGCGCGAGGCGTTTCTGCTGTCGCAGTTCGAAGGGCTGAGCTATAGCCAGATCGCCGAGCGCCTCGAGGTCAGCGTCAGCTCGGTGCAAAAGTACATGCTGCGCGCCATCACCGCCTGCTACCAGGTGCTGTACGCCGAATGAAAACCACCAGCGAAGCGCCCGTCGCGTCTGACATCATCGAGCAGGCCAGCCATTGGCTGATGCTGCAATGGGGTGGCGAGCTGGACAAGGAACAACAGCGTCGCTTCGCTGAATGGCGTACCGCAGACCCGGAACATGATCGTGCGTGGCAGCGCCTGGAGCACCTGCAAAACACCCTGAGCGGTGTGCCCACAGATACTGCGCTGGCGGTGCTGCGTGAGCTGCCCGATGCGCGCCGCCGGCAGACGCTGAAACTGCTCGGCGCGCTGCTGTTGGCCGGGGGCAGCAGCTACCTTGCCCAATCGCAACTACCCTGGCGCGAGGCCACCGCCGACCTGCGCAGCGGTACGGGGGAACGCCTGCAGCGCACGCTGGCCGATGGCAGCCGGCTTAGCCTGAACAGCGGTAGCGCGGTGGATATCCTGTTCAGCGCGAGCGAGCGACGCATTCGCCTGCTCGCGGGGGAGTTGCTGCTTGACAGCGGCCATGACCCAGCGCAACGCCCCTTGATCGTGGACACCGCCGCCGGGGAAATCCAGGCGCTGGGCACGCGCTTTTGCGTGTACCAACGTGATGATAGAAGCCAGGTCGATCTGTTCGAGGGCGCGCTGGAACTGCGCCCGCGTCAGGCCCGCGCCACGCGCCTGCAAGCCGGACAAGGTTGCTGGTTTACCGCGACCCGGTTCGGTGACATCGCGCCCGCGAACCTCAACGCCATCGCCTGGCACGATGGCAGGCTTATCGCCGAACGCATGCCGCTGGGGCAGTTCGTTGCAGAACTGGCTCGCTATCGCCGCGGCATGCTGCGCTGTGACCCGACCATCGCCGGCCTGCCGCTAACGGGCGTTTTTCCCTTGGTAGACACAGACCGCGTACTGACTGCACTTGAGCAGTCCCTGCCGGTAAAGGTGCACAGGCTGACGAGCCTCTGGACCACGATTAGTCCTGCGTAGCGGCATTGCACGCACCGATAAAAAATGCTGCTGCCCCTTGTCGGTTTTGCCGACTTGTCCGGGATACCTCTTGAATCCAACCAAGAAGCATTCTCAAGAGGAACGTCAAGAGTGCCGTATCTGCCCACAACCACCTGTTCTCGACTGAGCCTTGCGGTGCGCCGCAGCCTGTTTGCCGGCTTGCTCTGCACCAGCCCACTGCTGCTTGCGCTGCCCGCAGTACCGGCTGACGCCAGCGAGCAAACACACAGCTATGCCATCCCCGCTGGCGGCCTGGACCAGGCGCTGAACCGCTTTGCGAGCGAGGCCGGTATCTTGCTTTCTGCCGATGCCCAGCTCACCGCCGGCAAGCGCAGCGCTGGCCTGAACGGCAGCTATTCCGTTGCAGATGGCCTGGCCCAGTTGCTGGCCGGTACCGGCCTTCGCGCATTCAATAGCGGTGGCAACTACACGGTGGAGGTCGCAGCGGGCAGCGGTGGCGCCCTGGAGCTGGAGGCGACCAACGTCATCAGCAACCAGCTGGGCACCGTCACCGAAGGCACCGGCTCTTACACGCCCGGCACCATCGCCACGGCCACCCGCCTGGTACTCAAACCCAGGGAAACCCCGCAGTCGATCAGCGTGGTCACGCGCCAGCACATGGATGACTTTGCCCTCAACAGTGTCGACGCGGTGATGCGCCACACACCCGGCATCACCGTGTCGGCCTACGACACGGACCGGACCAACTACTATTCCCGCGGTTTCTCGATCAACAACTTCCAGTACGACGGCATCCCCTCCGCCGTGCGCAACGTTGCCTACTCAGCCGGCAACACCCTGAGCGACATGGCCATCTACGACCGCATCGAAGTGCTCAAGGGCGCCTCCGGCCTGCTCAGCGGCGCCGGCTCGCTGGGCGGTACCATCAACCTGGTACGCAAAAAGCCCACCGCCGACTTCCAGGGCCACGCCACCCTGGGCGCGGGCTCGTGGGACAACTACCGCAGCGAACTGGATGTCAGCGGCCCGCTGACCGAAACCGGCAACGTCCGCGGCCGGGCCGTGGTTGCCTACCAGGACAAGCACTCGTTCATCGACCGCTATTCGAGCCAGAATTCGGTGTTCTACGGCATCGTCGAGTTCGACCTGTCGCCCGATACGCTGCTGACCGTAGGCGCCGACTACCAGGACAACGACCCCAAGGGTTCCACCTGGTCCGGCAGCTTCCCGCTGCTCAATTCCAAAGGCGAGCGCAACGAAGCCAAGCGCTCGTTCAGCAACGCAACCGACTGGAGCAGCTGGCAGCAGTACACCCGCACGGTCTTCGCTACGCTGGAGCACGACATGGGCGACGGCTGGGTAACCAAGCTGCAACTGGACCACAAGTACAACGGCTATGACGCGCAGATGGGCGCCATCCAGTTCGACCAGCCGCAGCCCGACGGCAGCGCCGAAATCAACGCGCAACGCTACAAGGGCGACACCACCAGCGACTCCGCCGACCTGTATGTCAGCGGCCCGTTCAACCTGCTCGGCCGTGAGCACGACCTGGTGCTCGGCGGCTCCATCAGCAAGGCCCACTGGGATGGCAAGGGTTACTGGGACGAAACCTTCTCGGTACCCAACCGCGTGGACTACAACAACTGGCACGGCAACCTGCCCAAGCCCGACTGGGGGCCGGTGTCGCAGCGCACCGACGACGTGATCCGCCAGACCGGCGTCTACCTCACCACCCGCCTGAACGTCACCGACGACCTGAAAGTGCTGCTGGGCGGCCGCGTGGTCAACTACAGCCTGACCGGCCTGACCCCGACCTACACCGAGTCCGGACGCTTCATACCCTATGCCGGCGCCATCTACGACCTGAATGAAAACTTCTCGGTCTACGCCAGCTACACCGACGTGTTCATGCCGCAGGAAAACTACAACCGCGACCGCGACAACAAACTGATCGAGCCGGATGAAGGCGAGAACTACGAAGTCGGGGTCAAGGGCGAGTTCTTCGACGGCCGCCTGAACGCCAGCCTGGCCTACTTCGAGGTCAAGGAAACCAACCGCTCGGTGCCGGACGACGCCTACAACAACCTGACCCCTACCCCATCCAACTACGCGTTCAAGGGCAGCAAGGCGACCACCAAGGGCTACGAGCTGGAAGTGTCCGGCGAACTGGCCCCAGGCTGGCAGGTGCAAGGCGGCTACACGCACAAGGTGGTGCGCGACAGCAACGACGTGAAGCTGTCGACCTTCGAGCCCGAAGACCAGTTCAGCCTCTACACCACCTACAAGCTCACCGGTGACCTGGACAAGATCACCCTTGGCGGTGGCGCACGCTGGCAGAACAAGGCCTGGCAGCAGATCTGGAACAGCCCCAAAGGCGTGAACGAGGACGTCACCCAGGAATCGTACTGGGTGGTGGACCTGATGACCCGCTACCAGATCACCCAGAACTTGTCGGCGACGCTTAACGTCAACAACCTCTTCGACAAGTACTACTACACCAACGTCGGCTTCTATAACTCGGCCATTTACGGCGAACCGCGCAACGTCATGGTTACTACCCGCTGGGACTTCTAAAGCCCGTGCCAGCCTGGAATACCCGAATACCCAGGCTGGCCTTTGTGGGCACAACTGCCTTGCTCAAACTTCCAAAACAGCCATGCCCCCCGTGGGAGCGGGCTTGCCCCGCGAACACGGGCGAAGCCCGTGCCATCCACCACAGTGCCTGCTTCGCGGGTAAACCCGCTCGCACCGGGCCAGCTAATCGCCCGGATCCTGCCCATTGAGCTCCATCACCTTCCCACACTGCTCACTGGCCAACCGGCTAATAATCCGAATCGCCTGATGGATACCAGCCGTGTTGCGAAAACTCAGCTGCGGGTTGTGTTCGCACTCCAGCATCTCGTCGTGCTGGACCAAGGCTTCGCCTAGCAGCTCGAGGGTCCAGGCGTAGCTTTGGATGGTGGCGAGGCGTTCGTGGTCAGTCATGGAGGGCCTCCTGGGGGGTGGAGGTGGCGCAGGAATGGGTGTCGATGGGGTAGAAACGGTGGGGGGTGCGGGCCGGCGCGGGGCGGCGGCGGAGAACGAATGCGAGGATCCTTGATGGATTTAAGGTGAGCATGCATGAGGTCCTTTTCGGTTGATGCACCACGCTGACCGTCGCCAAACGGTTAGGGTGGCAGCTGTACGCGGGTTGGCGAACCGAGGAAAAGGAACCCGGCAGACCCGAAGGTCTCCCACGCACAGCCGCCATTACACGAAACTGCGGACGCAAAAAAAGCGCCTGCAATCGTGATCGGGGCGCCGTTGCGCCTTTTCGTACGGGTCGCCAAACCCGGTCGCGGAATGGGCCGCGACTTGAGCAAGTTATCTGTGTGGGCTTGGTATTGCAAGGTTTGGGGTTGTGTGAAAAGTCGCCGAGCATTGTGGGGTTGCTCGCGTTCGAAAACTTCGATTCTGAGTACCAGTTATCGCTACGTACTTAAGCGGTACCGAGAACACCTAACGAATGCCACTTTCTCCGGCTGATGCGCGCTTGGACCAATGCCCTGTAAGCCTCAGGCTCTGGTACAAATGCGCGCCTATGCCGACGTAAATTACACGTCACACAAGCCGCAGCAATATTGCTAGCTGTGTCCTTACCACCATCCTGCCGAGCGGTCAGATGCTCCGCTGTACATCGAAGCTTGCTGGCTTGTTTGACGGTGATTTTGTGTATAAGGGCAAAACGCTCAACAGCATCGCGCCACATTGGATAGTCGCAATAACAGCAGCGCCCTTCTTGGCGTTCGAAGGCTATAGATCGAGATTTGACGAGGGTTTTGAGTCGCGTGGCCACGGCGGCCTCCTAAATAAATTAAGGAAGTCCGCTGATCTCTGGTGAGCTCCACACGGTACCAGCCGATTTGTTCTGACTGGCCAAACATCGAGCCTAGTGGTCTCGACAGTAGGAATCTAACTCTTACTACCACTATTGCGCAAGCATCGAAGGCGTTGCCGTTGATAGCTGGCTCCAACTGCTCGCGCCAACCGTGATTTTTTCGGTGATAGATGATCGGTTGCCGGATACCCACCAGGTCGCTGATGTGCTGTGGCAATGGCCAAGGGTTGTTGATCTCGCCAAGCTGGTTGCGTCCGATCCGAAACCGGCTGGTTTTGAGGACACATATGACGATTGCCCGGCGCCGGACTATTCGGCTTTAGGGCGTGACCTTGGGGAGAGGGTGAGCACCGTTCGGTCTCACGTGAAGCGAGACCCTAAGGTACGAATGGCTGTACTACAACGAGCTCAGTACCGATGTGAGAGATGCACTGAGAGTCGGACGTTCCCTGGTTTCTTAGACGTGCACCACATGCTAGGTGCCGAACTGTCGGATCGATTCTACAACTGCGTAGCGCTCTGCCCGAATTGCCATCGAGAAGCGCACTATGGCGAGAACCGAGATGAACTGAACAAGCAGCTCCTTGCATACGCACTCCAGTTTCGCGCGTGAGTTTTGAATCGGTAAGCGATGGGTGAGTAGGTCAAGCGGTGACGCGCACCAGCCAGGCACCGAAGCCATTTCGGTGGCATACAAAGTCGAGGACATTCTGGCCTCAGTCGCCCGTGCAGCACGGGCCTTGGGCAAGTAATTTTCATTGGTATTTCTGAAACACCACGTTAGAACTCCACCTTACCCCGCCCCGCCTTGACAGTGCTGCGCCTGGCTTTTCCTTCGAGGCGGCGGGTCTTCGAGCCAAGGGTCGGTTTGGTGGGGCGGCGTTTCTTCTCGGTCTTGCCGGCAGTGATGATCAACTCGGCAAGACGCGCCAGTGCGTCAGCGCGGTTCTGCTCCTGGGTGCGGTACTGCTGGGCTTTGATGATCAACACGCCGTCACCGGTGATGCGACTGTCACGCAGCGCCAGCAGCCGCTCCTTGTAAAACTCGGGCAGCGACGAGGCGGGAATGTCGAAGCGCAGGTGCACGGCGCTGGACACCTTGTTGACATTCTGCCCGCCTGCGCCTTGCGCGCGGATGTATGTCAGTTCGATGTCGGCATCTGGCAGATGCACGTTATTCGAGATGGTCAGCATGGCATGGCCTTTGTCATTGCCTTCCATTATCACAGCCTTCGCCGCTGGCCTACAGAACAAAAGACGTTTGACCTCAACCACAGTGGTCGAGACGCTCTACTCCGCCATTGCCAATTCGTACAACACTGCTCCCAGCTAGGACACTTGGACTGGGGTGTTTCCCTCCAACCTCAGTCTGCGGAATAACTCAGCAGCAGGTCGTAGTGAGAAAACTGGGTCATCTCAAAATTATCTCTAAACGGAAAAAACGTTATCTAGAAAAAAATCGGCTTTGCCCCCGTAAACATTGGTCCAAACCGAATCAACAGATACCCACTATCTAGAAAAGTCTGTAACGCTAAGTGGAAAACCGCGCCCTCTCAAGTCAAAAGCACGCAGATCAACAGCGTAAAAACAGCCACAAAAAAACCCGCACAAGGCGGGCTTTTTAGCAGGGCCAACAAGCGAAAAATCGCCATTGGCCAATCTGAATGTGGTGCCGGAGACAGGAATCGAACCTGCGACCTTCGCGTTACGAGTGCGCTGCTCTACCGACTGAGCTACACCGGCGTGTAGCGCAACGTACCACTGCCGCACCCGTTACGCAAACCCCTGTTTCCCCTCGTTTATTGCCCTACCCTCAAGCCCCTTTGCAACCACTCGGCGCGAGGTCTTCCTCGATGTTGGTGGTGCAGCTCCACCCAGTAGCCGAGCGGGTCAGGGTCAGGGCTTTGCCAACCACGGTGGCCGGTGCATCCACCAGTGTGCACACAATGCTCCCGGTGCCGGCAGCTGCGTTGCCGCTGGCGGTAATCGCGCAATGCGCTGTCGCCGGTTGCCCACCCAGCGCGCCTACATCTGCCACATCCTTGCCTTCGTTCAAGCGCAGGTCCATGGCTGTCTTCAGCGCTGAAATCTCCAGCAACCCGGCTGCGGCCTTGGTGCGGGACTGGTGGTTGGTGTACATCGGTATGGCGATGGTCGCCAGAATGCCGATGATCGCGACGACGATCATCAGTTCGATCAGGGTGATACCGCGTTGCCCTTTCATGAACGTTTTCCTTGTTTGATACGCATACACATTGGGGTCACTCTCGGCCCCAGGCCGGCAGCGGCGCAGTAGGCCTGAACAGACACCTTTTGTCACCCCTGCCCGCCTGGGCGTCATCTTCGCTGAACTACTCTAGTGAGCATCAGGGAAGCACGCCCTCTCATGGACGCGGCAAGCTGTTTCGAGGCTTGTCGTGCGGGCAAAAAAGGACCTTTGCATGAACCCTTCGATACGTCTTTACGCCTGGCAGGGCACCAACGCTGATGGCCTGGCCGTCAGTGGGCAAATGGCTGGGCGCAGCCCGGCTTATGTGCGCGCCGGGTTGCTGCGCCAGGGCATTCTGGTGGCGCGTTTGCGGCCTGCTGGGCGGGCGTGGCGTTGGCCGAAGCGGCGGGAGAAAACCGACCCGGCGGGTTTCAGCCGGCAGCTGGCGACTTTGCTGAAAGCCGGGGTGCCGCTGCTGCAGGCGTTCGAGGTGATGGGGCGCAGTGGCTGTGATGCGGCGCAGGAGGCGTTGCTGGCTCGATTGAAACAGGATGTGGCATCGGGGCTGGGGCTGGCGGATGCGTTGCAGCGCCACCCGGGGTGGTTCGATACGTTGTACTGCAACCTGGTGCGGGTGGGTGAGCAGTCCGGCACGCTCGACCGGCAGCTGGAGCAGTTGGCGGGCATGCTGGAACAGCGCTTGGCCCTGCACAAGAAGTTGCGCAAGGCGATGATCTACCCGCTGCTGTTGTTGCTGACCGGGTTGGGCGTTTCGGCGGTTTTGTTACTGGAGGTGATCCCGCAGTTTCAGAGCCTGTTCGCGGGGTTTGATGCGGCACTGCCGGCCTTTACCCAGTGGGTGATCGACTTGTCCACAGGGCTGGGGCGTCATGCACCGGTGTTGCTGGTAAGTGCGGTGCTGTTGGCGGTGGCTGCGCGCGAGCTTTACCGCAAGCACAGGCCGGCGCGCTTGTGGATAACTCAGCGGGTGTTGGGCCTGCCGGTGTTCGGCAAGCTGCTGGGGCAGGCGGCGCTGGCGCGTTTTGCGCGCAGCCTGGCAACGTCTTATGCCGCTGGGGTGCCGCTGCTGGATGCCTTGGGGACGGTGGCCAAGGCCAGTGGTGGCGAGCTGCATCAACAGGCGATCCAGCGCTTGCGCCAAGGCATGGCCAATGGGCAGGGGCTGAACCAGGCGATGGCGGCCGAACCGCTGTTCCCGCCGCTGCTGGTGCAGCTGGTGGCCATCGGTGAGTCCAGTGGCACGCTGGACCAGATGCTGGAAAAAGCCGCCAGCCGCTACGAGGAACAGGTCAGCCAGGCGCTGGACCAGTTGACCAGCCTGCTGGAGCCGGCCATCGTGCTGGTCCTGGGCCTGCTGGTTGGCGGCCTGGTGGTGGCGATGTACCTGCCGATCTTCCAGCTGGGTAGCTTGATCTGAACATGACTTTATGGACCTTCCTGGCGATGGAGCCGGCTTACTTCATCACCCTGGCGACCGTGCTCGGCCTGTTGGTGGGCAGTTTTCTCAACGTTGTGGTGTACCGCCTGCCGATCATGCTGGAGCGCCAATGGCAGCGTGAGGCACACGAAGTGCTGGGGCTGCCGGTGACCGAGCACGAGCGTTTCGACCTGTGCCTGCCGGCCTCGCAGTGCACGCAGTGCGGGCACCGGATACGGGCGTGGGAAAACCTCCCGGTGCTCAGCTACCTGGCGTTGCGCGGGCGCTGTTCGGCCTGCAAACAGCGCATCAGCGTGCGTTACCCGTTGGTCGAGGTGGGTTGTGCGCTGCTGTCGATGGTGGTGGCCTGGCGCTACGGGGCCAGCGTCGAGGCACTGGTGCTGCTGCCGCTGACCTGGAGCTTGCTGGCCCTGAGCTTGATCGACCATGACCAACAACTACTGCCCGATGCCATCGTGCTGCCGGGGCTGTGGCTTGGGCTGATCGTCAATTACTTCGGGGTATGGGTGCCCTTGCCCGATGCCGTATGCGGCGCGGTGGTCGGGTACCTCAGCCTGTGGACGGTGTACTGGTTGTTCAAGCTGGTTACCGGCAAGGAAGGCATGGGCTATGGCGACTTCAAGCTGTTGGCGCTGCTCGGCGCCTGGGGTGGCTGGCAGGTGCTGCCGCTGTCCTTGTTGCTGTCGTCGGTGCTTGGGGCGCTGGTTGGGGTGTACCTGCTGCGGGTGCGCAAGCATTCCATGGGTACGGCCATGCCATTTGGGCCCTATCTGGCAATTGCGGGGTGGATTGCCGTGCTCTGGGGTGATGAAATATACGCCTCTTACATGCAACTGCTTGGATTCTGATGACCACTGCAGCTTTCACCCCTTGGATTCTGGGCCTGACCGGCGGAATCGGCAGCGGCAAGAGTGCCGCCGCCGAGCGCTTCGTCGAGCTTGGCGTGCACCTGGTCGATGCCGACCAGGCGGCGCGCTGGGTGGTCGAGCCTGGGCGACCGGCGCTGGCCAGCATTGTCGAGCGCTTCGGCCCTGGCGTGCTGCTGGACGATGGCCAACTCGACCGCGCGGCCTTGCGCCAGCTGATTTTCGCCGACCCGGCGCAGCGCCAGTGGCTGGAGGCGTTGCTGCACCCGCTGATCGGGCAGGAGATTTTCAGCTACCTGGCCAAGGCCGAATCGCCTTATGCCGTGTATGTGTCACCCTTGCTGATCGAGTCTGGCCAGTATCGCAAGACCCAGCGCGTGCTGGTGATCGATGCGCCGCAGGCGTTGCAGGTGGAACGTACGCTGCAGCGGGACAACACCAGCCCGGAGCAGGTGCAGGCCATTCTCAATGCGCAACTGGCCCGTGAAGAGCGGCTGCGCCATGCCGACGATGTGGTGGTCAATGACCGCGACCTTGCCGCGTTGCACGAGCAGATCGACCGTCTGCATCATTTTTACCTGACTTTAAGAGGAGGCCAGCCATGAGCCAGCCATTGACCGTCGACTGCCCTACCTGTGGTGCACCTGTGGAATGGAACGAGAAAAGCACGTGCCGGCCGTTTTGCTCTGATCGCTGCAAGCTGATCGACCTGGGGGCCTGGGCGGCGGAAGAACATAAGATCGCGGGGTCGGAAGAGTCCGAGGATGAGCTGTATTCGGGGGACCTGGAGCCGCGGCACTAAGCCTCTGTATTGGCCATCTGAATTGGCCATCTGAATTGGCCTCTGTAGGAGCGGCCTTGCGTCGCGAAAGGGCTGCGCAGCGGCCCCGGCAATATTTGTGGTGGCGCTGAAACCGGGGGCCGCTGCGCGGCCCTTTCGCGACGCAAGGCCGCTCCTACAGGGGTCGTGCAGCGGGACGGGGCCGGTCAATGTTCGTCTTCTTTCCACGGCGCCTGCAGGTACCGCGTACGGTTGAACGTTTCCAGCCACTCCGGGCAAAACACCACCAAAGCACTGATCACCATGCCGTTGATGAACGCCTCGGGGAACATCATCAGCCACAGGTAGCCGACAAAGTCACTCAGCCACTCCGGCATGGCAAAGCGCCCGTCCAGCCACAAAATCCCCAACCCGGCCAACACACATACCAGCACCGTCAACGCTGCCGGAAAAAACCCTGAACAAAAGATATACACAAACAGGTTTCGCGGTTGCGCACGTTCGACCGCCATGGCGCACAGTTCGGTAATCAGTACCGGCAGGCCAATCAACAGCAGGCCGTTGACGCCCAGCGCCGCCAGGTCCTGACGACCCAGCGCCAGCAACCCCAACTGCGCAAGAAAGCCGCCCAGCACCGCCAGCGGCCAGTCCAGCAACAAGGTGACGGCCGTCATGCCGATGAAGTGATACGACACGCCCGTATCAAAATCGCGCCTGACCAACCACAGGGCAAACAGGCAGAACACCGTACCAAACAGCAGGTGCTGGCGGCGCCGGTCGGTGAACAGCTCTACCCAGCGGGCGCGGCTGGCCGCCCAGAGCAACAGCGGCACGTAACCCAGCCAGCCCAGCGTGAGGCTGGTGCCTGACAACACCTGTGCACTGATCACCTGGTAAATACCCCTTTCAGCCTTGTGGATAAAAGTGAGTCTACACCTATTCTCCGTTTCATCCGGCTGCGGTAGGCTGGCGCCTCCCCGCGATGCAGGACGCATTCAAAATGCCGGAAGGAACCAACCTCACACTGCTGCTGGCAGCGCTGCTCAACGCTGTGATCGGCCTGTTGCACCTGGCCATTATCGTGGTCGGCCCGCTGGTCTGCCTGGGGTTTGGCCTGGTGCACCTGCTGGGGGTTGTTCAGCAATGGCCGGTGTTGAGCTGATTTCTACGCACAAACAGCATCTTACCGTCATCGATTAGCGTCTAAGCTTGTCTGCATGGATGACTCAGACTACCTGCGCCTGCTTACCATCCAGGCCGAACAAGCCAATGCGTTTCTGTCCAATGCACGCAAATGGGAGCGTGAGCGTTGGGTATGCCAACGCCTGCTGCAAGGGTTGAACATCCCCTACCGCAGCGAAGACTTCACTCCGGCCGGCCAGGAGCCGCCGGATGTGCTGTTCCGCGATGCGGCATTCGAGGTGTTCTTCGTGCTGGACGAGGGCCGCCGCCTGAACGATGAGTGGCGCGAAGAGCTGCAGCGCCGGCGCAGTGCGTTTTCCCTGGCGCAACTGGTGCGCCGCGAAGCACGCCCGCGGCGGATCAGCGCCACGGAGCTGCTCGGGCGCCTGGCGCCGACCTTGCGCAAAAAAGCGCACAACTACCGCGAACGCGGGCTGGAGCTGAACGAGCTGGACATCATCGCCTTCGCCAGCCTCAAGCGCGAAGTGCTCGACCTCAACACCCACTTCCCGCCCCCTACCGAATACCTTCGCCAAGGTTGGCGCTCGTTGTCGCTGGTCGGGCCGACTTTCGCCCGGGTGTTGTTCGCCCACCCCGACGCGCCTGACTTTTTACGCGGCAACCTGGGGCGCAGCATCGTCTTCGATGTGGGCATCAGTCTTTGATCCAGTGCAGCGACTCTTTGCGATGGCGTACACTCGGCGCCAGCGATAGAACGCATTATCATTTGTTCCAAGCGCTTGCACGAACGCTGTAGCGTTTGTGCAGTCACATACGTCTATCTGACGAGGCCCACCATGACCAGCCGACTGAACCCGGAAGATCAGCGTCGTGTCGATGAGTATCTACGAGCCCCCCAGCACCAAGTCGAGCGCAGGCCCTTCCGGCCATGGCTGCTCCTGGTGCTGGTGGTGGCCGTGACCATTGGTCTGGGCCTCATTAGCCGCCTGTTGAGTGGACTGGTGCTATGAGCTGCCTTGCGCTCGCCCTCTCCTCATGCAGTTTGCGGCCGGCCCCCAGGGCCAAGAATTCCGTAAACCTTATGAGATATCCCCATGACTCATCGCATCGTGATTGTCGGCGGCGGCGCCGGCGGCCTGGAACTGGCGACCCGCCTGGGTAAAAGCCTGGGCAAGCGCAAGCAAGCCGACATCACCCTGGTCGACGCCAACCTGACGCACATCTGGAAGCCACTGCTGCACGAAGTGGCGGCCGGCTCGCTGAACTCCTCGGAAGATGAACTGAACTACGTGGCCCAGGCCAAGTGGAACCACTTCAACTTCCAGCTGGGGCGCATGAGCGGCCTGGACCGTGAAGGCAAGCAGATCCAGCTGGCCGCCACCCTCGACGAAGAGGGCCGCGAGCTGGTGCCTGCGCGCACGCTGAGCTACGACACCCTGGTCATTGCCGTGGGCAGCAACACCAACGACTTCGGCACCCTGGGCGCGGCGCAGCATTGCCTGTTCCTGGATACCCGCAAGCAGGCCGAGCGCTTCCACCAGCAACTGCTCAACCACTACCTGCGCGCCCACGCCGGTGACGTGGCCAGCGAACAGATCAGCGTGGCCATCGTCGGCGCCGGTGCTACCGGTGTGGAGCTGGCCGCCGAGCTGCACCACGCCGCCCACGAACTGGCCGCTTATGGCCTGGATCGCATCCAGCCCAAGGACATGCACATCACCCTGATCGAGGCTGGCCCCCGGGTATTGCCTGCGCTGCCTGAGCGCATCAGCGTGCCGGTGCACAAGACCCTGGAAAAACTCGGGGTGAAGGTGATGACCAATGCGGCGGTCAGCGAAGTGACCGAGGATGGGCTGAAAACCAAGGACGGCGAAGTGATCCAGGCCAGCCTCAAGGTGTGGGCGGCCGGCATTCGTGCACCGGGCTTCCTCAAGGACATCGATGGCCTGGAAACCAACCGCATCAATCAGCTGGTGGTGCGCCCTACCCTGCAGACCACCCGTGACGACAACATCTTCGCCTTTGGTGACTGCGCCGCGTGCCCGCAACCGGGTACCGACCGCAACGTGCCGCCACGGGCACAGGCTGCACACCAGCAGGCTTCGATGTTGGCGCAAAGCCTGAAGGCGCGGCTGGAGAACAAGGCGCTGCCGACGTATGCGTACAAGGACTACGGGTCGCTGGTATCGCTGTCGCGCTTCTCGGCGGTGGGTAACCTGATGGGCAACTTGATGGGCAGCGTGAAGCTGGAAGGCTGGCTGGCGCGGATGTTTTATGTGTCGTTGTACCGCATGCACCAGATGGCGCTGTACGGGTTCTTCCGCACGGCGATGATGATGCTGGGTAGCAAGATTGGGCGCGGTACTGAGCCGCGGTTGAAGTTGCACTGACAGAATGCTGGGGGCGCTTTGCGCCCCTTTCCGACCGGTCCGGCGCCCCGGCAAGGCCGCTCCTACAACAGATGCCGGAGCGGCCCTTGTAGAATTCGAGGCAAAAGAAAAAGGGCATCTCTGTCGAGATGCCCTCTTTACATGGTGGGTCGTGTAGGATTCGAACCTACGACCAATTGGTTAAAAGCCAACTGCTCTACCAACTGAGCTAACGACCCTGAAAATGGTCGGGGTGAGGGGATTCGAACTCCTGACATCCTGCTCCCAAAGCAGGCGCGCTACCGGACTGCGCTACACCCCGAGATTGGCTCCGCGACCTGGACTCGAACCAGGGACCCAATGATTAACAGTCATTTGCTCTACCGACTGAGCTATCGCGGAACTGAACTTCGGTACATCTTTACTGCTTCGAAGTCTGTGTTAGCTTCGATCTCTTTGGCTATCCGCTTTCGCGTTGTCGCTGCTGAGGCCGGCTATTCTACATTCTTCGTTTTGCTTGTCAACCCCTTTTTTTCATTCAACTTACTGATTTGTAAGTTGTTTTGCTAACACCGATGTTGCTGGTGATTCGCTTAGTGCCTGACAGCGGGGCGTATATTAGGTGCACTCGATTTTTGATGCAAGCAAATTTTTCAAAATTTTCAGCAAGTTATCAAAAAAAGTTGGAAGGCCCCGGTTTTACGGGGTCCAGGCCGGCCTTTACACGGTCAAACCCGCCCCCACAGGGGCTGCGGCAGGCTGTAAAAAACCCTTAGCCATAAAAAAGCCCCGCATGTGCGGGGCTATTTTTTTCGCCAGCGGGATCAGGCAAACACGATTTCTTCGCCTTCCACCCGCGCAGTAATCGCTGTACCTGGCAAGAATTTGCCAGAAAGGATCAACTGCGCCAGTGGGTTTTCGATCCAGCGCTGGATCGCACGCTTCAGTGGCCGTGCGCCATACACCGGGTCGTAACCGACTGCGATTAGCTTGTCCAACGCCTCAGGGCTCAGGCTGAGCGACAGCTCACGCTCCAGCAGGCGGCTACGCAGGCGGCCCAACTGGATCTCGGTGATGCCGGCGATCTGCTCGCGGCCCAGGGGCTCGAACACGACCACTTCGTCGATCCGGTTGATGAACTCCGGACGGAAGTGCGCACCCACCGCATCCATCACCGCCGCACGCTGTGCTTCGCGATCACCCACCAGCTCCTGGATCTGCGCCGAGCCCAGGTTGGAGGTCATCACGATCACGGTGTTGCGGAAGTCCACCGTACGGCCGTGGCTGTCGGTCAAGCGGCCATCTTCAAGCACCTGCAGCAACACGTTGAACACGTCCGGGTGCGCCTTCTCCACCTCGTCCAGCAGTACCACCGAGTAGGGCTTGCGCCGTACCGCTTCGGTCAGGTAACCGCCCTCTTCGTACCCTACATAGCCGGGTGGTGCACCGATCAGGCGAGCCACGGAGTGCTTCTCCATGAACTCGGACATATCGATGCGCACCATGGCCTCTTCGGTGTCGAACAGGAACTCGGCGAGCGCCTTGCACAGCTCGGTCTTGCCCACACCGGTCGGGCCGAGGAACAGGAACGAACCACTGGGCCGGTTCGGGTCGGACAACCCGGCGCGGGAACGGCGCACGGCGTTGGCCACGGCAGTCACGGCTTCGTGCTGGCCGATCACGCGCTGGTGCAGCAGGTCTTCCATCTTCAACAGTTTCTCGCGCTCGCCTTCGAGCATCTTGGCAACCGGGATGCCGGTCCACTTGGACACCACTTCGGCAATCTCTTCCTCGGTAACCTTGTTGCGCAGCAGCTGGTTTTCCGACTTGCCGTGCTGGTCGACCATCTGCAGGCTGCGCTCCAGGTCCGGGATCACCCCGTACTGCAGCTCGGCCATGCGGCTCAGGTCGCCTTTACGACGGGCGGCTTCGAGCTCTTGGCGAGCCTGCTCGATCTTCTGCTGGATCTGCGCCGAGCCTTGCACTTCGGCTTTCTCGGATGCCCAGATCTCTTCCAGGTCGGAATATTCACGCTCCAGCCGCTCGATTTCCTCGTGGAGCTTTTCCAAGCGCTTCTTCGCGGCTTCGTCTTCTTCCTTCTTCAGCGCCTGGGACTCGACCTTCAGCTGAATCAGGCGACGGTCCAGGCGGTCGAGCACTTCCGGCTTGGAGTCGATCTCCATGCGGATGCGGCTGGCCGCTTCGTCGATCAGGTCGATGGCCTTGTCGGGCAACTGACGGTCGGTGATGTAGCGGTGGCTGAGCTTGGCCGCAGCAATGATCGCGCCGTCGGTGATGGCCACCTTGTGGTGCACTTCATAGCGTTCTTTCAGGCCACGCAGGATGGCGATGGTGTCTTCCTCGCTCGGCTCTTCCACCAGCACTTTCTGGAAGCGCCGCTCCAGGGCCGCGTCCTTCTCGATGAACTGGCGGTATTCGTTGAGCGTGGTGGCGCCAACGCAGTGCAGCTCGCCACGGGCCAGGGCCGGCTTGAGCATGTTGCCCGCGTCCATGGCGCCCTCGCCTTTACCGGCGCCGACCATGGTGTGCAGTTCGTCGATGAACAGGATGATCTGGCCTTCCTGCTTGGACAGCTCGTTAAGCAGCGACTTCAGGCGCTCTTCGAACTCGCCGCGGTACTTGGCGCCGGCGATCAGCGCCCCCATGTCCAGCGCCAGCAGGCGCTTGCCTTTGAGGCCATCGGGCACTTCACCATTGATGATGCGCTGGGCCAGGCCTTCGGCGATGGCGGTTTTACCCACGCCAGGCTCACCGATCAGCACCGGGTTGTTCTTGGTACGGCGTTGCAGCACCTGCACGGTACGGCGGATTTCGTCGTCACGGCCGATCACCGGGTCAAGCTTGCCTTCTTCGGCACGCTTGGTCAGGTCGACGGTGTACTTGTCCAGGGCCTGGCGCGACTCTTCGGCGTTGGCGTCGTTGACTGCCGCGCCGCCACGCAGGTTGTTGATAGCGTTTTCCAAGGCTTTTTTGGTCACGCCCTGGCTCAGCAGCAGCTTGCCGAGCTTGCTGTTCTCGTCCATGGCGGCGAGCAGCACCAGCTCGCTGGAGATGAACTGGTCGCCCTTCTGCTGGGCCAGGCGGTCGGCCTGGTTGAGCAGGCGCGCCAGGTCCTGCGACATGTTCACGTCGCCTGTCGGGTTCTGGATTTTCGGCAGTTGGTCGAGTTCTTTCACCAGTGCCTGGCGCAGGCTGATGATGTCGAAGCCGACTTGCATCAGCAGCGGCTTGATCGACCCGCCCTGCTGTTCAATCAGCGCCTGCACCAGGTGCAGGGGCTCGATGGCAGGGTGGTCCATGCCAACCGCAAGGGACTGGGCATCGGATATTGCTAATTGAAGCTTGCTGGTTAAACGGTCTATTCGCATGGGGATACCTTCCTGTAAGGGCAGGTCGGAGCGATGGACAGCGCCTTTAATGAAGAAACCTGCCTGAGATGACCTTATAGATAAGGCTTATTCTGGAAGTTTCAAGCGTAGCGGGGTTGACGGAGATCAACCTGATGGATTAGCGGCGTGGCCGGAGCAGTCAGCGGGGGGCTAACCAGACCAGTGAGGCAAACCGCCCACCTTGCGGGGTGCGGCGATACGAGAAGAAACGCTGATCGCTGACCGTGCACAAGCCACCGCCATACACAGACGTCACCCCGCGCGCCGCCAGGCGAATACGCGCCAGCGCATAGATGTCGGCCATCAGCTTGCCCGGCCGCGCACCCGCAACAAAGGCAGCCGCTGCCTCCGGGTGCACCGCGGTAAAGGCATCACGTACTTCCAGGCCCACTTCGAACGCCTGCGGGCCAATCGCCGGGCCCAGCCACACCAGCACGTCTTCAGCCGGCACGGCCAAACGGTCGAGGGACGCTTCCAGCACTCCGCCCGCCAACCCGCGCCAGCCGGCATGGGCCGCTGCCACACGGGTGCCTGCACGGTCGCAGAACAGCGCAGGCAGGCAATCGGCAGTCATCACGGTGCAGGCGATGCCAGGCTGGTCAGTCCAGCTGGCGTCGGCCTCGGCCACCACGGCCGGGTCGGCATCCGCCACTGCCAGGCCATGCACTTGCTTGAGCCAGGCAGGCTGGATGGCGAACGCATCGCTCAGGCGGTGGCGGTTTTCGGCGACGGCGGCTGGGTCATCACCAACGTGATCACCCAGGTTGAAGGTGTCAAAGGGCGGCAGGCTGACGCCGCCCTGACGCGTGGTGACACAAGCGCGAACCGAAGCCGGGGCCGGCCAGTCGGGCAATAGCAGCGCCTGCGTCAGACCACTCATCCGATAAAGCTCTCGCGGTCTTCGTTCAGCAGCGTCAGCAACCAGAGGAAGTCATCCGGCAAGGGCGATTCCCACTTCATGACTTCACCGGTAATCGGGTGGGCCAATGCCAGGAAACGCGCATGCAGCGCCTGGCGCGGGAAGGTCTTGACCGCCTCGACCATGGTTGGGCTGGCAGCCGGCGGAATGCGGAAGCGCCCACCGTACGTCTGGTCGCCGACCAGCGGGAAGCCAACGTGGGCCATGTGCACACGGATCTGGTGGGTACGGCCGGTTTCCAGCTTGACCCGCACGTGGGTGTGCGAACGGAAGCGCTTGAGCACACGGTAGTGGCTGACCGCCGGCTTGCCGCCGTCGGTTACCGCCATGCGCTGGCGCATACCGCCATGGCGACCGATCGGGGCGTCGATCTTGCCGCCGGCGGTCACCACACCAATCACGATGCACTCATAGATGCGGCTGACCTTGCGGCTTTGCATCTGCTCGACCAGGCGGGTCTGTGCTTGCAGGGTCTTGGCCACCACCATCAGACCGGTGGTGTCCTTGTCCAGGCGGTGCACGATACCGGCGCGAGGTACGTTGATGATGTCTGGCACGTGGTGCAGCAAGGCATTGAGCAAGGTACCGCTGGCATGGCCCGCGGCCGGGTGCACAACCAGCCCGGCAGGCTTGTTGATCACCATGATGTGGTCGTCTTCGTAGACGATATCCAGCTCGATGTCTTCTGCGATCCACTCGCCCTGGGCCTCTTGTTCGGCCTCCAGAACAAGCACAGAGCCACCATAGACGGTGTCTCGAGGGCGCACGACGGCGCCATCGACCGTCAGGCGGCCCTCTTTGATCCACGTAGTAAGCCGCGAACGCGAGTACTCGGCGAACAATTGGGCGGCGACCTGGTCGAGGCGTTGACCGCCCAGATCGGACGGTACCTCTGCGCTAAGTTGAATGATCTCGGACATGCTCGATTCGGCGGGCGCACAGCCTTTGGTTTCGGCTGCGAGCTTGTGGTTAAATACGGCTTCTTTTGTCCCGGGGTTGGCCGGGGCGCTCATCATAACAGGACGGCACCGCCCAAGACAGCGGCCGTCAAAGGGACGCAAGCCGCCATGCAAGTGAAACACCTGCTGCTGATCGCCATCCTCGGGCTTACCGCGGCCTGTTCCTCTAACAAGGAAGTCATTGACGAGAACCTCAGCGAAGCCGAGCTGTACCAGCAGGCCCAGGCTGACCTGGATAATTCCAGCTACACCAGCGCGGTGAACAAGCTCAAGGCCCTGGAGTCGCGTTACCCGTTCGGCCGTTATGCCGACCAGGCGCAGCTCGAGCTGATCTACGCCAACTACAAGAACACCGAGCCGGAGGCCGCCAAGTCCGCCGCCGAGCGTTTCATCCGCCTGCACCCGCAGCACCCGAACGTCGACTACGCCTACTACCTCAAGGGCCTGACCTCGTTCGACCAGGACCGCGGCCTGCTGGCGCGTTTCCTGCCGCTGGACATGACCAAGCGTGACCCGGGCGCCGCGCGCGACTCGTACAACGAGTTCGCCCAGCTGACCAGCCGCTTCCCCAACAGCCGCTACGCGCCAGACGCCAAGCAGCGCATGATCTACCTGCGCAACCTGCTGGCTTCGTACGAGATCCACGTGGCCGACTACTACCTGGGCCGCCAGGCTTATGTGGCCGCCGCCAACCGTGGCCGCTACGTGGTCGAGAACTTCCAGGAAACGCCGTCGGTCGGCGACGGCCTCGCGATCATGGTCGAGGCCTACCAGAAGATGCACCTGGACGAACTGGCCGCTACCAGCCTGGAAACCCTCAAGCTCAACTACCCCGACCACCCGAGCCTGGCTGACGGTGAGTTCCAGCCCAAGCAGACCGAGTCTGACGGCCGTGGCTGGTTGTCCAAGGCAACCCTGGGCCTGATCGAGACCGACACCCCGCTGCCGCCGGGCGAAACCCGCGCCAACCAGGACGTGGTCAAGCAGTTCCAGGACGCTCGCGCCGAGATGCCGCAAGAGCTGCTGCCGAAGGACGAAAACGGCGACGTGATCCTGCCGGAAGGCCCGAAAGAAGCCGAACAGGACCGTTCGTGGTTCAGCTACATGACCTTCGGTCTTTTTGACTGAGTGTGTCGAAACGTAGAAAGGGAGGCCTGAGGCCTCCCTTTTTTATTGGCTGCGTCCTAGACTGTGGCCTTCTTCATTCGACAAGCTGGACACCATGGTTCGCCTACTTTTCTGGATCGCCCTGATCGCCGCCGCGTTCTGGCTGTGGCGCAAGTTCAAGATCAGCCAGCAATCGCAACCGGAGCACAAGCTCGACGACCCGCTGAAGATGGTGCGCTGCGCCCATTGCGGCGTGCACCTGCCCAATGACCGGGCGCTGCAGCAGGGCAAAGAGTGGTATTGCAGCCAGGCACACCTGCAACAGGGCCCTGGCCAATCGCGTTGATTCAGTACCGGCCTCATCGCGGGGCAAGCCCGCTCCCACAGTTTAAATGCATGCCTTCAGCGCAGCCGTAGCCTGTGGGAGCGGGCTTGCCCCGCGAAGAGGCCGGCACTGATGATGCGATCAATCCGATTAACCACATATCCCTCCCCGACCCTTTCGCACCATTTACGACCCCTCCCCCTCCGCCAGCATTGACCCACCCGGGCAAAATTCGCTAAATCCTATTTATCCGTATAAATATGAAAAATAGCGAAATGCTCAAACCCAAACGCAAGCGCCAGAAGCTGTCCGACGTCATCGTCGAATCGGTCAAGCGCTCGATCGTCACCGAGGCCCTGCACCCCGGCGACCGGTTGCCCACCGAGCGCGAGCTGATGGAGCATTTCGAGTGTTCCAAAGGCACCGCCCGCGAAGCGCTCAAGGCCCTGGAAGTCGAGGGCCTGGTCAGCACCCGCACCGGCCCCAGCGGCGGCGCCTACCTCAACGAGGTCGGCACCGAGCCGGCCAGCCGCGCCCTGCGCAACCACCTGCACTTCCAGCACCTGGATGGCGAGCAGGTGTACCAGTTGCGCAAGGTCATCGAGGTGGAGCTGGCCGTGTCGGTCATGGGCCAGCTGAGCGAAGCCGACTACGCCGCGCTGCAAGCCAACATCGATTTTTGCAGCACCCCGGAAGACAGCGAAGAGGGCCAGCGCGAGCAACGCCTGGCCGAACTGGAATTCCACACCTTGCTGGCGCATCGCTGCCCCAACCCGCTGCTGCGCTTCATGGCGGTATTCCTCAACGACCTGCTGCGCGACCTGGTGGTGCTGAAAAAGGCCTACCTGCCCAAGCGCCAGCAGTTTGCTGCGGCCAACATCGGCTACCACAAGCAACTGTTGCTGGCCCTGCGCGCCAGCGACGAACCCGCTGTACGCCGGCTGATGCACGAACACATGTGCGACGCCGAGCACCACATGACCGCGCTGGAAGGCGAGGTTGCCCGCAACTTCCTGCTGGAGTTCGACCACCACCACTGATCCGCCTGGACAGAGGCCTGCGCACAGGCCCGGCCGCACCCGCTTTGTCATTGCCACTCCTGCCTAATAACCACAACCAAGGAGTTACTCATGCAAAGACGTACCCTGCTCAAGGCAGGCCTTGCCCTGGGTGCCCTAGGTAGCCTCCCGTTGGGAGCGCACCGGGCATTCGCCGACGAACCGCTGACCTTCTACGGGCTCAAGTCCATGTCTGGCCCCTTCGCCAGTTACGGCAAGTACGCCGACATGGGGTCGCGCCTGGCCATCGCCGAGTACCCGCAGCTACTCGGGCGCCCGCTCAAGTACAAAGTCATCGATACCGAAGGCAACGCCGGCAAGGCGGTGCGCAAGGTACAGGAAGCCATTGGCCAGGATGGCGCGCGCTTTTTCCAGGGCTGCACGCTGTCGTCCTCGGCGTTGGCGGTATCGAAGGAAATCCACAAGGCCGGCGGCGTGTTCATGACGCCGGTCGGCGCCGACGAAATCACCGGCAAGGACTGCAACGCCTCGACCTTCCGCTGGTCGGTACCCACCTATGGCGCCATCCGCGAAACGCTGGTGCCGATGATCCGCCAACTGCCGCAGGCCAAGCGCTGGTACACCATCACCCCGCAATACGTGTTCGGTGATGCGTTGCTGGAAAACGCCCGCAAGGTGTTCGCCGAGTTGGGCGTGGAGCACATCGGCAACAGCTACCACTCGCTGCAAGAGCAGGAGTTTTCCGGTTACCTGACCAACGCCATCGCCGCCAAACCCGACGTGCTGGTGCTGCTTAACTTTGGCAGCCAGTCGTCCAACGCGCTGCGCCAGGCGGTGAACTTCGGCATCAAGGACCGCATGAAGGTGCTGCTGGTGTGGTCGGCCGGGCTCGACCAATTCCAGGAGCTGGGCAGCGACGTGCTCGAAGGTGTGTACCTGGGCGCGCAGTACTGGCACCAGGTCGACACGCCACTCAACAAACAGCTGGTCGCCGCCACCCGCAAGGCCTACGGCATCAACCCCAACTACCCGTTGGCGGCCGACTACATCGGCACCAAGGTGATGCTCGATGCCATTACCAAAGCCGGCAGCCTGGACGGCGCCAGCGTCTGTGCCGCCTTGCAGGGCATGCGCTTCCAGGGCCCGACCGGCGAAGAGCTGATCCGCCCGGGCGACCACCAGGTGCTCAAGGACTACTACCTGTTGCGCGGCAAGCCCCAGGCGCAGATGCGCGACGAGGACGACCTGGCCGAAATCATCAGCGCCGGCCGCTCGTTCATCGAAGTCGACCACACCGGTTGCGCCCTGGCCTGAAGCCGCGGCGTTAGTCAAAACCACTCGTACAGGCAGCCGCACCACGCGCTGTCGAGGGCACACTCATGCTCGATTTGTACCTGTTCCAACTGCTTAATGGCCTGGGCCTGGGGATGATCTACTTCCTCATCGCCGTGGGCCTGACGATCATTTTCGGCCTGCTCAACTTCGTCAACTTCGCCCACGGCGCGTTCTTCTTGCTGGGCGCCTACCTGTGCTACACCGCCGTGGCGATTACCGGCAACTTCTGGCTGGCGCTGCTGATTGCCCCACTGGCGGTGGCGGCGCTGGCCTGGGCGGTCGAGCGCCTGCTGATCAAACGCATCTACCACTTGCCGCACACCTTCCAGATCCTCGTCACCCTGGGCATCGCGCTGATCATCCAGGAGGCCTCGGTGCTGATCTGGGGCCCGGTGGGCAAGAACATCGCCGTGCCACCGGAGCTGCGCGGGGTGCTGATCCTCGGTGATTTCATCTACCCGTACTACCGCCTGTTCCTCATCGGTTTCGCCGCGCTGATCGGCCTGGGCCTGTGGCTGCTGCTGGAGCGCACCCGCTTCGGCGCGCTGGTCCGCGCGGGTAGCGAAAGTACCGAAACCGTTTCGCTGCTGGGCACCAATATCTTCCGCCTGTTCTCCCTGACCTTCGCCCTGGGCGTGGGCCTGGCCGGCGTGGCGGGCGTGCTGTTTGCACCGCTGCGTGGCGCGCAGCCCTTCGTCGGCCCGGAAATCCTCGGCATCGCCTTCGTGGTGGTGGTGATCGGCGGCATGGGCTCGTTCGGCGGTGCGCTGGTCGGCGGGCTGTTGGTGGGGGTGGTGCAAAGCATGATGAGCAGCCTCTGGCCGCAAGGCGCCAGCCTGATGATCTACGGCGCCATGGCGGCGGTGATCCTGGTTCGTCCCTATGGCCTGTTCGGGAGAGCATGACGATGAGCAATAAAACTGCATTGCCCCTGGGCCTTGGCCGCACGCCTGCCCTGCTGTTGCTGGTACTCGCCAGCCTGGTGGCGTTGCCGCTGATCTTGCCGTCAGCCACCCTGGCCACCGAGATCCTGATCTTTGCCTTGGCGGCGCTGGCCTGCAACCTGCTGCTCGGCTACACCGGCCTGTTGTCGTTCGGCCAGGGCATCTTCTTCGGCGTGGGCGCCTATGGTGCGGCGCTGCTGATGATCCACCTGAAGTGGGGCATGCTCGGCGCCTTGTTCGGCGCAGCGGTGTTCGGTGCCTTCTTGGCGCTGTTGGTGGGCGCCCTGGCCATCCGCCGCACAGGCATCTACTTCGTCATGCTGACCCTGGCGTTCAGCCAGATGGCCTACTTCCTGGCCTACACCCTCAGCGGCTGGACCGGCGGTGACAACGGCCTGCTCGACGTGCCGCGGCCCAACATCGAAATCGCCGGCCACGTGCTGGTCGACCTAGCCGACCCTCGGCACTTCTATGTGTTCGTCGCGGTGCTGTTCCTGCTGATCTTCGCCGGTGCCCTGCGGGTGATCCGTTCGCCGTTCGGCAGCACCCTGCTGGCGATCCGCGAGAACGAAACCCGCGCCGCCGCCATCGGCTACGACACGCGCCACTTCAAGATCCTGGTGTTCATGCTGTCTGGCGCCATCACCGGCATCGCCGGGGCGCTGTACGCGATGCTGCTGCACTTCGCACCGCTGTCGAACATCGACCTGATGATGAGCGAAAACATCCTGATCATGACCATCGTCGGCGGCACCGGCTCGCTGTTCGGCTCGCTGCTGGGGGCTGGCGCCATCGTGGTGCTGGGCGATGTGCTGTCGGAGCTGTGGCCACGCTGGCTGATGCTGCTGGGGGCGATTCTGATCCTGGTGGTGGTGTTCATGCGCGGTGGTTTGTGGGGCGGGCTGGCGGCACTCGGCAAGCGCTTGCTGGCGTCGCGTACGGCCGATGACAAGGCCCCGGCCAAGACCAAGGAGACCTTGTGATGAGCGATTACCTGCTGGAAACCCGCAACCTGGAGCTGGCCTACGGGCCGTTCAAGGCGGTTGCAGGCGTCGACCTGAAAGTCCGCGCCGGCACCATCCACACCGTCATCGGCCCCAACGGCGCCGGCAAGACCAGCCTGTTCCACTGCTTGACCGGCGAGCGCCAGGCCACCGCGGGCAAGATCCTCTTCAACGACCGCGACATCATCCGCAAGCCGTCCCACGGCCGGGTGGCACTGGGCATGGCGCGCTCGTTCCAGCTCACCAGCCTGTTCCAGAACCTGTCGGTACGCGAAAACCTGCGCCTGGCCGCCCAGGGCCGCGACGGCCTGGGCGCGCTGAACTTCTGGCGCAGCGTGGAGCACAAGCGCAGCCACTGGAACACCGCCGACCAGGTGCTCGAACGCCTGAAGCTCACGGCCCGCGCCGAGACCCTGGCCGGCGAGCTGTCGCACGGCCAGCAGCGGGTACTGGAAGTGGGCATGTCGATCTGTGCCAAACCGACCCTGCTGATGCTCGATGAGCCCACCTCGGGCATGGGCATCGACGATATCCCGGTGATGACCGACCTGATCAGCGACCTGGGCCGCGACCATACCGTGCTACTGATCGAGCACAACATGAGCATCGTCATGTCGATCAGCCAGCGCATTACCGTCATGAGCCACGGCCAGATCCTGGTCGAGGGCACCCCTGAACAGGTGCGCAACGACGAGCGCGTGCGCACCGCCTACCTTGGAGAGGCCGCCTGATGCTCAACGTCGAATCGATCCATTCGTACTACGACAAAAGCCACGTGCTCGAAGGGGTTTCGCTACAGGTCGGGGACGGCGAGCTGGTGACCTTGCTGGGCCGTAACGGCGCCGGCAAGACCACCACCTTGCGCAGCATCCTCGGCATCGTGCGCCCTCGTCAGGGGCAGATCAGTTTCGACGGCCAGCAACTGGTCGGCCGCGAAATCTTCGACATTGCCCGCCAGGGCATCGCCCTGGTACCCGAGCATCGCGGCATCTTCCGCCAGCTCAGCGTCGAAGAGAACCTGAAGATCGCCGTGCGCAAGGGCAGCCGTTGGCAGCTCGAAGACGTCTACAGCATGTTCCCGCGCCTTAAAGAGCGGCGGCGCAACGGCGGCTTCGCCCTCTCTGGCGGTGAGCAGCAGATGCTGGCCATCGCCCGCGCCCTGCTCAACGGCCCCAAGCTGCTGATTCTCGATGAACCCACCGAAGGCCTGGCCCCGGTGATTGTCGACGAGTTGGTGAAGATCCTGCGGCGGATCAAGGGTGAAGGCCTGTCGATCCTGCTGGTGGAGCAGAACCTGATGGTCTGCGACGCCCTCGCCGACCGCCACTACGTACTCGAACAAGGCCGTGTGGCCTACCAGGGCAGCGCCGCGCAGTTCCGCGACGACCCAAGCATCAAGAACCGCTACCTGGCCCTGAGCGCCTGAAAGGAGAATGCCCATGAATACCCGCATCGACCCCTCGCAGCACCTGCTCGGCCAAGGCGCACAGGTCAGCCGCGAGCGCCTCTGGCAATCATTGATGGACCTGGCCCAACTCGGCGCCACCGCCAAGGGTGGCGTGTGCCGCCTGGCGCTGACCGACCTCGACCGCCAGGCCCGCGACCTGTTCGTGCGCTGGTGCACCGAGGCCGGCTGCACCGTCAGCATCGACGCCATCGGCAACATCTTTGCCCGCCGCCCAGGGCGAAACCCGGCCTTGCCGCCGGTCATGACCGGCAGCCATATCGACACTCAGCCTACCGGCGGCAAGTTCGACGGTTGCTACGGGGTAATGGCCGGGCTGGAGGTGATCCGCACCCTCAACGACCTACAACTGACCACCGAGGCGCCCCTGGAAGTGGTGGTGTGGACCAACGAGGAAGGTTCGCGCTTCCCGCCGTGCATGATGGGCTCGGGGGTGTTCGCCGGTAAGTTCGGCCTGCAGGACACCTTGGACAAGGTCGATGACCAGGGCTTGTCGGTAGGTGCCGAGCTGGCCCGTATCGGCTATGCCGGCCCGCGCGTGCCCACCGGGCATGCCGTGGGCGCCTATTTCGAAGCGCACATCGAACAGGGCCCGGTGCTGGAAGACCAGCGCACCACCATCGGCGTGGTCCAGGGCTGCCTGGGGCAGAAATGGTTCGACCTGGTGCTGACGGGCGTCGAAGCCCACGCCGGGCCCACCCCGATGCACCTGCGCAAGGACGCGCTGGTTGGCGCCGCTGAAGTGGTCGCGGCGGTCAACCGTGTGGCCCACGCCCATCAGCCGCATGCCTGCGGCACGGTGGGCTGCCTGACCCTGCACCCGGGGTCGCGCAATGTGATCCCGGGCCAGGTGCACATGACCCTCGACCTGCGCCACCTCGACCCCACCCACCTGGCCGCCATGGTCGCCGAGGTACGGGAGGTGATCGAAGCCAGCTCGGCACGGCACGGGCTGCGTTTCGAACTGACGCCGACGGCCGACTTCCCGCCCCTGTACTTCGCCGAGCAGTGCGTCGATGCCGTGCGCCAGGGCGCACGCGAGCTGGGCCTGAGCCATATGGACATCGTCAGCGGCGCCGGCCACGACGCCATCTTCCTGGCCGAGTTGGGCCCGGCCGGGATGATTTTCGTGCCGTGCGAAGGCGGCATCAGCCACAACGAAATCGAAAACGCCGCGCCCCAGGACCTGGCCGACGGCTGCGACGTATTGCTGCGCGCCATGTTCCAGGCCGCCAATCAGGGAGCGCATTGAGATGACCAGCAAGACTGCCATCGGCGAATTCACCGCCGTCGAACTGCTTGAACTGTACCAGCGCCGGAAGCTGTCGCCGGTCGAGGTGATCGACGATGTACTGGCGCGCATCGACCAGCACAACCCAGCGGTCAACGCCTACTGCCACGTGGACGGTGAAGGCGCCCGCGCCGCCGCCCGCGCCAGCGAACAACGCTGGCAACGCGGCGAACCTTGTGGCCGCCTGGACGGTGTGCCCGCGTCGATCAAGGACCTGACCCTGACCCGTGGCATGCCCACGCGCAAGGGTTCCCGCACCACCAGCGGCGCAGGCCCGTGGGACGTCGATGCGCCCTTCACTGCATTCATGCGCGAAGCCGGTGCGGTGCTGATCGGCAAGACCACGACGCCGGAGTTTGGCTGGAAGGGGGTAACCGACAACCCGCTTTACGGCATCACCCGCAACCCCTGGGATACCCGCCTGACGGCAGGTGGCTCCTCCGGTGGCGCGGCGGCGGCGGCCGCGCTGAACCTGGGCGTGCTGCACCAGGGCAGTGATGCCGGTGGCTCGATCCGTATTCCTTGTGCCTTTACCGGCACCTTCGGCATCAAGCCCACTTTCGGCTACGTGCCGCAATGGCCGGCCAGCGCCATGACCGTGCTGTCGCACCTCGGGCCAATGACCCGGACTGTCGACGACGCAGTGCTGATGCTCGACTGCGTAGCCCGCCCGGATGCCCGCGACGGGCTGGCCGGGGCACCCCGGCAGGCACCATGGCTGGGCGAGGGCCAGGACCTCAGCGGTTTGCGCATCGCCTTCAGCACCGACTTCGGCTACGTGCAGGTCGACCCGCAGGTTCAGGCACTGGTCGCGCAAGCGGTGCAACGCTTGGCCCGGCTGGGGGCGCAGGTGGAGGAAGTCGACCCGGGCTTTGCTGACCCGTTGGAAACCTTCAATACCCTGTGGTTCGCCGGCGCGGCGCGGCTGGCCAGTGCCTTTGGCGATGAACAGCGGGCACTGCTCGACCCAGGGCTGCGCGGGATAGCCGAGCAAGGGGCGCGGGTTGGCCTGAGCGAGTACACCCAAGCGCTGGAAGCACGGGCTGAGCTGATTGCGCGGATGAATGCCTTTCACCAGCGTTACGACGTGCTGGTGTCACCGATGCTGCCACGGGTGGCGTTCGAGGCGGGGCATGACGTGCCGCCCGGTTCGGGGATGGCGCAGTGGATGGAATGGACGCCGTTCAGCTACCCGTTCAACTTGACCCAGCAACCGGCGGCCTCGGTGCCGTGCGGGTTTACCCGCGAAGGGTTGCCAGTGGGGTTGCAGGTGGTCGCCGGGCGGTTTGCCGATGAGCAGGTGCTGCGGGTGTGCAAGGTGTATGAGCAGCACTATCCGAGCCGGCATTTGCAGGCGCCGATAGTGGCGTGAAAGCTGAATGATCCCGCCCCTGTAGGAGCGGCCTTGCGTCGCGAAAGGCCCGCCAAGCGGGCCCGGCAATCTCAGCCCAAACGCCCCGCCGGCGCATACGGCGCCGGATCAATGATCGGCGCCCCCCCCGTCAGCAAGTCAGTAAACAACTGGCACGAAGCCGGCGCCAGCACCAACCCATTACGGTAATGCCCGCAGTTCAACCACAACCCGTCATGCCCCGGCACCGGCCCAATATACGGGATACCTTCAGGCGACCCCGGCCGCAGCCCCGCCCAATGCCCGACCACCGAGGCATCCTTGAGCTGCGGCAACAGCTCTAGCGCCGAAGCCTTGAGGCTCGCCAGCGCATCCTCGGTCGGGGTCTTGTCGTAGCCGGCATGCTCCAGCGTGCTGCCCACCAGAATATGCCCGTCACGGCGCGGGATCGCATAGCGCCCCTTGGCCAGCACCATGCTCGGCAAGAAGTCCTCGGCGCACTTGAACAGAATCATCTGCCCCTTCACCGGCGCCACCGGCAGCTCAAGGCCAAGCGTGCGCAGCAGGTCGCCACTCCAGGCGCCAGCACTGAGCACCACGTCATCGGCCTGCAGCACACCGTCCGCCGTCTGCACGCCAGTCACACGCCCAGCGTCCTGAACAAAGCCGGTGATCTGGCAGTGCTCGCGCAAGGTCACGTTGGGCAATGCCAGCAATGCAGCCTTCAGCGACTTGACCAGCCGCGGGTTACGCACGTTGGCCACGCCCGCCATGTAGATGGCGTGCTTGAAGCCCGGGCCCAGTATCGGCACCGCGTCATAGGCCGCCGAGATATCCACGGCACTCAGTGGCCGCCCCTCGCGTGCCGCCCAGGCCAGCGCTTCGGCCTCGTCGTCCAGATCGAGCCAGTACAAGCCGGTGGTGTGGACTTCTGGGTCAATACCCGTGCTGGCGAACAGGTGCTCGCCCAGCTGTGGGTAGAAGTCCTGCGACCAATGCGCGAGGGCGGTCACTGCCGGACTGTAGCGCCAAGGGTACAGCGGCGAGACGATGCCGCCGCCCGCCCAGGACGACTCTCGCCCGACCTCGCCCTGGTCACACACCACCACCTGCCCGACGTGCGCCGCCAGGTTGAACGCCGTCAGCAGGCCGATAACCCCGCCGCCGACCACCACTACTTGCTTGCTCATCTGTCGATCCAAACACCTGAAGTAAAACCGCGATGCACCGGGCACCATTCATGCTTCAGCTTCCCCAGCACTGCTCGCTGCTGTCCAGGCTGCCCAGGTTGCTGTGCACGCCTGCATGATCGAGCTGAAAGTCACCGCAGCGGTCCTGCGCCATCAGCCCATGCGGCAGCCTGCGGGCGAGCAACAAGAAGGTGTCGCTGTCGCGCTGGGCGTGCAGGCTGTAGTAACGGTTGCCGCTGGGCAGTGCCGGGTCGCCTTCGGCGTATTGGCCGGTGCGAACGCGATGGCGCTCCAGGCGTAGGGCGGCATCCTGCAGCAGACCGACCACTTCGCTGCGTGCGGCGCGCCGAAGCTGCTCGCTGTAACTGGGGTAGGCAATGGCTGCCAGAATGCCGGTCACGGCCACGACAATCAACAACTCGATAAGGCTCAGGCCTTGCTGCATGTCAGGGTTCCCTCAATCGCTGCCGCCAAAGGATGCGCCGCACCTCATCACCTGACAGCGCATAAACCGCTTCCAGTACATGGCGCGACCGGGCTTTCCGGCTGACGGCGGTCACCCTGAACAAGGTGGCCTGCTGGCCCTCGGGCAGGTGCGCGGCACGGTCACTTTGGCCAAGGTTCTGCACCTGGAAGAAGCCGCTTGCGGTGCCCTGCCAGTTGCCCTGCAAGTCATGCGGCCGCGGTGGTGGTTGGCAGGGCTGGCACGCTGGGGGCGGTGACAGTTGTAGCTGGGCGGCACCTGCCAGCAATGCCTGCTCGGCTTGCTCGAGTGCCTCGAAACCGTCACGCCACAAGCCAGCCATGCGGGTCTCCACCAGCGCATCGCGCAGGGCCGAGGCCGCAAGCAAGCCAAGCAGCAAGCTCAGCACCAGTGCCAACAGCAACACCACACCGCGCTGGCGCTTCATGGGCCGGCCAGCGGATTGCGCAGCGCCACGCTCAAGGCATGCTGCTGCTCGATACCCAGGGTGGGCTCGAACAGCGTCAGGTGCACATCCACCCGCCCACCTTGCGGCGCCTCGACAAACGCCACACGCATCTCACGCACATGGTCGACCAGCGGCTGGCTAGCCCCTCGCCGCCGGAACCGCAAGGTCGTGCCATCCAGCACATAGAGGTACTGGCTTATGGGGATTGCCAAGGGGTGCTGGCTGCCATCAACTCGCCCGCTGTGCACGTGAGCCTCGTCGATGCAGTTGGTCAGCAGCGTCCAGTCCGGGGCACCGGTGTGCCCGGGCAGCTCGGCCACTACCAGGCTCAGGCTGTTCGCGCCCACCTGCAGGGGCTGGGCGAAGGCTTGAAGGGCTAGCGGGTCGGTGAAGTCGTCGGGCTGCAGGCGCAGGCAGCCGAACATGCCGGCCATGCGAATGTCTTGGGCCATGCGCTGCAACGCCAGGCGGGCATCAGCCTGCAAGCGTGCGGCCGCGCCCTGCAGGCGCCAAGTGTCATGGGCAGACACGAACAATTGGCTGGCCGCTGCCAGCAGCAGCAAACCGATGGCGAGCGCCAGCACCCCCTCGATCAAACCGAAGCCGCCTTGCGTGCGGCTCATGGCTGCGCCTTCGGCTCGCCTGCGGCCCTGGCCCGTTCCTGCCGGGTGTGCGCCAACAAGGCGGCCTGCGCGTCGTGCCGCGCACTGTCGGTTGCCTGCAGTGCGCGCACCTGCAAGGCGCCAGCGGCAAACATGCCCACCGCCACCACCACCATGGCCAGTAATACCTCGAGCAGCGTCATGCCCCCTTCCATCGCTCGCATCCCTGCGCCCCCTGCGACTTTTCCTGCAACTGATTACTCACTGGGCGACTGGATCAATTGCCCGGCGACCTTGAAGCTGAAGCGAAGCACTTCCAGGGAGAAATGCACGGTGCGGCAACAGGGTGCAACACTGATACAAATGATGTTGGCGCTGGCCATGGCGGCCGTTCTGATACAACTGGGGATGCCGGCCTACAACGGCCTCTCCGACGACTTACACAGGGCAGCCGCAGCGCGCGACCTGGTGCAAGCATTGCGCAGCGCGCGCAGCCACGCGTTGCTGCAAGGCCAGGCGGTGCTGGTGCTGCCGTTGGAAAGTGATTGGGGCAAGGGCTGGCGCGTGATGCTAGCGCACAATCAGCAGGTTCTACGCGAGCAGCGCCTGGTAAGGCCTCTGAGGATTGTCGCGAATACCGCAGAGCAGGTGAAGTTCAGCGCATTGGGCGTGCCGCAGGGGCGCAACGCCAACTTGCTAGGTGGCACATTGCATATCTGCCAGGCTGGCGCAGCGGCCAGCCAGTACCGGGTGGTACTGGCGACCAGCGGCAGGCTCAGCCTGCGCACAGATGAACTGTTTGAGCCCTTGTGCGCAGGTTCCTGATCAGATCAGCGAGCGAACCCGTAGCTCTTTGGGCATGGAGAACGTGATGTTCTCCTCGCGCCCATCCAGCTCTTCTGCGCCGGTGGCGCCCCAGGCCCTGAGCTGCTCGATCACGCCGCGCACCAGCACTTCGGGGGCCGAAGCACCCGCTGTGATGCCGATGCGGGCTGCGTCATCGAACCAGGCACGTTGCAGGTCCTCGGCACCGTCGATCAGATAGGCCGGGGTGCTCATGCGCTCAGCCAGTTCACGCAGGCGGTTGGAGTTGGAGCTGTTCGGGCTACCGACCACCAGCACCACATCACACTCACCGGCCAGTTGCTTGACCGCATCCTGGCGGTTCTGGGTGGCGTAGCAGATGTCGTCCTTGCGCGGCCCACCGATGTTCGGGAAGCGCGCACGCAGGGCATCGATGACACGGCTGGTGTCATCCATCGACAGCGTGGTCTGGGTGACGAAGGCCAGGTGGTCCGGGTCGCGCACCTGCAGCTTGGCGACATCGTCCTCGTCTTCGACAAGGTAGATGGCGCCGCCGTTGCTGGCGTCGTATTGCCCCATGGTGCCTTCGACTTCCGGGTGCCCCTCGTGGCCGATGAGAATGCACTCACGCCCGTCGCGGCTGTACTTGGCGACTTCGATGTGCACCTTGGTCACCAACGGGCAGGTGGCGTCGAACACCTTCAGGCCACGCCCAGCGGCTTCCTGGCGCACGGACTGGGAAACACCATGGGCACTGAAGATGACGATGACGTCATCCGGCACCTGGTCCAGCTCTTCGACGAAGATGGCACCGCGGTTGCGCAGGTCTTCGACCACGAACTTGTTGTGCACCACTTCATGGCGCACGTAGATCGGCGGGCCGAAGACTTCCAGGGCACGGTTGACGATCTCGATCGCCCGGTCGACCCCCGCGCAAAAACCGCGAGGGTTGGCGAGTTTGATTTGCATGCTCGGCTCCAGGCTTACAAGGCCTTCACGTCGAGGATCTGCACCTCGAAGCTCAGGGTCTTGCCAGCCAGTGGGTGATTGAAGTCGATGGTCACCTGCGCGTCATCGAAAGCTTTGACCACGCCCGGCAGCTCGGCGTTTGCGGCGTCGTTGAAGATCACCAGCAGGCCTTCGGACAACTCCATGTCGGTGAACTGCGAACGCGGCATGATTTGCACATTCTGCGGGTTCGGCTGGCCGAAGGCGTTTTCCGGGGCCACGGTGACGGTGCGCTTGTCGCCGGCCTTGAAGCCGAACAACGCGGCTTCGAAACCTGGCAGCAGGTTGCCGTCACCTACCTTGAACACGGCAGGCGACTTGTCGAACGTGCTGTCGACGGTGTCGCCGTTTTCCAGGTGCAGTGCGAAGTGCAGGGTGACTTCGGTGTTCTGGCCGATACGGGTGTCAGTCATGGACCGGATCCTCGGACTTCTTGCTCTTGAACATATCCAGCGCCAGCATCACCGCACCAACGGTGATGGCGCTGTCGGCCACGTTGAAGGCCGGGAAGTAATGGCGGTTTTGCCAGTGCACCAGGATGAAGTCGACCACATGGCCCAGCACGACGCGGTCGTACAGGTTGCCAATGGCGCCACCCAGCACCAGCGCCAGCGCCACGGCCAGCCAGGTTTCGTTGCGCCCCAGGCGCTTGAGCCACACCACCAGTACGGCACTGACCACCACGGCGATCAGGGCGAACAGCCAGCGCTGCCAGCCAGCGCCATCAGCGAGGAAGCTGAAAGCGGCGCCGGTGTTGTAGGCCAAGGTCCAGCTGAAGTAGTCAGGGATGACCACAATCTGCTGGTACATGCTCAAGGCGTTGTTGAAATACAGCTTGGTGGCCTGGTCGAGGACCAGGACCAGCAAGCTCAGCCAAAGCCATGCAAGGCGCCCGAAGCGCCCCACTGCCGGGTTAGGCATAGTGACGCACCTCGCCCGAACCGGTCAGGTTATCGACGCAACGGCTGCAGATTTCCGGGTGCTCCGGGTGGCTGCCGACGTCGGCGCGGAAGTGCCAGCAACGGCCGCACTTGGCATGGCCGGACTTCACCACTTTCAGCTTGAGGCCTTCGACTTCGGTAGCCACGGCGTCAGCCGGTGCCTGCACGAACGGCACCACGCTCGCAGCCGAGGTGATCAGCACGAAGCGCAGCTCGTCGCCCAGCTTGCTCAAGTCGGCGCTCAGGCCTTCGTCGGCGTACAGGGTGACTTCGGCCTGCAGGTTGCCGCCGATGACCTTGGCAGTACGCTGGTTTTCCAGCTCCTTGTTGACCGACGCCTTGACCGCCATGACGCGATCCCAGTAGGCACGGTCCAGCTCGGTGCCTTCCGGCAGCTCGCTCAGGCCCTGGTACCAGCCGTTGAGCATCACCGACTCGTTGCGCTCGCCCGGCAGGTACTGCCAGATTTCGTCAGCGGTGAAGGCCAGGATCGGTGCGATCCAGCGCACCAGCGCCTCGCTGATGTGGTACAGCGCCGACTGGCACGAACGACGGGCAACACTGTTGGCGCCGGTGGTGTACTGGCGGTCCTTGATGATGTCGAGGTAGAAGCCACCCAGCTCCTGCACGCAGAAGTTGTGGATCTTCGAGTAGACGTTCCAGAAACGGTACTCGCTGTAGTGCTCTTCCAGCTCGCGCTGCAGCAGCAGCGTGCGGTCCACTGCCCAACGGTCCAGGGCCAGCATGTCCTCGGGGGCCAGCAGGTCGCGGGCCGGGTCGAAGCCCGACAGGTTGGAAAGCAGGAAGCGCGCGGTGTTGCGAATACGCCGGTAGGCGTCGGCACTGCGCTGCAGGATCTGCTCGGAAACCGCCATCTCACCCGAGTAGTCGGTGGCCGAAACCCACAGGCGCAGGATGTCGGCACCCAGGGTGTTGTTGACCTTCTCCGGCTCGATGGTGTTGCCCAGCGACTTGGACATCTTGCGGCCGTTTTCGTCCACGGTGAAGCCGTGGGTCAGCAGCTCGCGGTACGGCGCGTGGTTGTCGATGGCGCAACCGGTCAGCAACGAGGAGTGGAACCAGCCACGGTGCTGGTCGGAACCTTCCAGGTACAGGTCGGCGACCGGGCCGGTGGCGTGGCCGATGTCGTGCGAACCCCGCAGCACGTGCCAATGGGTGGTGCCAGAGTCGAACCACACGTCCAGGGTGTCGGTGATCTTGTCGTACTGGCCGGCTTCGTCACCGAGCAGTTCGGCGGCGTCCAGCTTGAACCAGGCCTCGATGCCCTCTTGCTCGACGCGCTTGGCCACGGCTTCCATCAGCTCGACGGTGCGCGGGTGCAGCTCGCCGGTCTGCTTGTGCAGGAAGAACGGGATCGGCACACCCCAGTTGCGCTGACGCGAGATGCACCAGTCCGGGCGGTTGGCGATCATCGAGTGCAGGCGCGCCTGGCCCCAGGCCGGGACGAACTTGGTTTCTTCGATGGCCTTGAGCGCGCGCTCACGCAGCGGCTCGCCGGTGCTTGGCTGCTTGTCCATGCCGACGAACCACTGCGCGGTGGCGCGGTAGATCAGCGGGGTCTTGTGGCGCCAGCAGTGCATGTAGCTGTGGCTGATGGTTTCGGTGTGCATCAGCGCGCCGACTTCGCTCAGCTTCTCGACGATGGCCGGGTTGGCCTTCCAGATGAACTGGCCGCCGAAGAAGTCCAGCGACTCGACGTACACGCCATTGCTCTGCACCGGCGTGAGGATGTCGTCGTTGACCATGCCGTAGCGCTTGCAGGTGACGAAGTCGTCTTCACCGTAGGCTGGCGCGGAGTGAACCACACCGGTACCGGCGCCCAGCTCGACGTAGTCGGCCAGGTAGATCGGCGACAGGCGGTCGTAGAACGGGTGGCGGAAGTTGACCAGCTCCAGGGCCGAACCCTGGGCGGTGGCGATGACCGAGCCTTCCAGGTTGTAACGCTTGAGGCACGCCTCGACCAGCTCTTCGGCCAGTACCAGCAGGCGCTCGCCGGTGTCGACCAGGGCGTACTTGAACTCCGGGTGGATGTTCAGCGCCTGGTTGGCCGGGATAGTCCACGGGGTGGTGGTCCAGATCACGATGGCGGCGGGCTTGGCCAGCGAGGCCAGGCCAAAGGCAGCGGCCAGCTTGTCGGCATCGGCGGCCGGGAAGGCCACGTCGATGGTCTGGGATTTCTTGTCGGCGTATTCGACCTCGGCTTCGGCCAGTGCCGAACCGCAATCGAAGCACCAGTTCACAGGCTTGAGGCCCTTGAACACGAAGCCTTGCTTGACCATCTCGGCCAGGGCACGGATTTCGCCGGCCTCGTTGGCGAAGTTCATGGTCTTGTAGGGGTTGTCCCAGTCGCCCAGCACACCCAGGCGGATGAACTCGGTCTTCTGCCCTTCGATCTGCTCGGCGGCGTACTCACGGCACAGTTCACGGGTGCGGTCGGCAGACAGGTGCTTGCCGTGGGTGACTTCGACCTTGTGTTCGATCGGCAGGCCATGACAGTCCCAGCCCGGCACGTACGGCGCATCGAAGCCCGCCAGGGTCTTGGAACGGACGATCATGTCCTTGAGGATCTTGTTCAGCGCATGACCGATGTGGATCTTGCCGTTGGCATAGGGCGGGCCGTCGTGCAGGACGAACTTCGGACGATCCTTGCCAATTTCGCGCAGCTTCTGGTACAGGCCAATGCTGTCCCAGCGCTGCAGAATCTGCGGTTCGCGCTGAGGCAGGCCGGCCTTCATCGGGAAGGCGGTGTCCGGAAGGTTTAGCGTGGCTTTGTAGTCGGTCATTTCAGGCTCTTCGTTAGCGGTTGAGCGTGCCAATGTGCACGTGCGGCGGCGATGTCCGCGTCGATCGCCGACTTCAGCGCCTCAAGGGAGGCGAATCGCTGCTCTTCACGCAGCTTGTGGTGGAACTCCACCGTCAGACGCCGGCCATACAGGTCGCCGGCATAATCCAGAAGATGAATCTCCAGGTGCGGGCGCCCATCACCGGCAACGGTGGGGCGCACGCCGATATTGCCGACACCCGGCCAGGCCTTGCCGTCGATTTCGATGCTGGCCAGGTAAACCCCGGACAGCGGCACGCGGCGGCGCTTGAGCTGGATGTTGGCGGTGGGCGTGCCGAGTTGGCGCGCCAGTTTCTGGCCGTGCAAGACCCGGCCAGTGATGCGGTACGGGCGGCCCAGCAAGTGCTCGGCCAACTCGAAGTTACCTTCGGCCAGGGCCTTGCGCACTTCGGTGCTGCTGACCCGCAGGCCGTCCTGGATTACGGTGTTGGCGGCTTCGACGGTAAACCCATACTTGTCGCCCGCCTCGACCAGGAAGGCGAAATCGCCCGCGCGGTCGCAGCCGAAGCGGAAGTCGTCGCCCACTTCGAGGTGACGCACGCCCAGGCCGTCCACCAGGATGGCTTTGACGAATTCATCGGCGCTGAGTTTGCTCAGGCGCTGATTGAACGCCAGGCACAACACCCGGTCGATGCCTTCGGCAGCCAGCAGCTCGATTTTGTCGCGCAGCCGCGCCAAGCGCGCCGGCGCGGTATCGGGGGCAAAGTATTCGCGCGGCTGTGGCTCGAAGATCACCACGCAGGTCGGCAGGCCAAGTGCTTGGCCACGCTCGCGCAAACGCGCCAGGATTGCCTGGTGGCCGCGGTGAACCCCGTCGAAGTTGCCAATGGTGGCGACACAGCCCCGGTGCTCGGGGCGCAGGTTGTGAAGACCTCGAACCAGCTGCATAACGCGCTTCTTGCTCATAAAGTGGCCGATTATAACCACACCCGGGCGCCGGTGACAGGCAGCAGCGCCCGGGGGTGGCGTGGAATGCGAAAAACCGACGCCTGACGTGCGCTTGGCTTCAGTGCAGGGCCTTGCGGGCGAAATGCCGAGGCCGGAAGCCGCACAGGTACAGGCAGCCGAAATACGTGACGATACCTGCCAGGATCAACGCCCCGAGACGCACGAAGCGCTCGAGCATGCCACCCTGCTCCCAGGCCGGCATATAGTGCATGCCCGCCAGCAATACCGCCGACATCAATGTCACTGCCAACACCAGTTTGAACAGGAACCTGGTCCATCCGGGTTGCGGTTCGAACAGCCCTTGGCTGCGCAGCTTCCAGAACAGCAGGCCGGCATTCAGGCAGGCCCCAAGGCTGATCGCCAGGGCCAGCCCGGCATGTGCCAGCGGGCCGACCAGGGCCAGGTTCAACAATTGGGTGCAGACCAGCGTGAACACCGCGATCTTCACCGGCGTGCGGATATTCTGCTGCGCATAGAAGCCGGGTGCCAGTACCTTGACCAGAATGATCGCCAACAGGCCCACAGAATAGGCAACCAGGGCGCGCTGGGTCATGGCCGCATCGAACGCGCTGAACTTGCCGTACTGGAACAGCGCCACGGTCAGCGGCTCGGCGAGGATGGCCATTGCCAGGGTGCAGGGCAACACCAGCAAAAAGCACAGGCGCAGGCCCCAGTCGAGGATACGTGAGTACTCTTCGCGGTCTTTATTAGCGTAAGTCTTGGCCAGGGTAGGCAGCAGGATGGTGCCCAACGCCACGCCCAGCACGCCGGACGGCAGTTCCATGAGCCGATCGGCGTAGTACATCCACGACACCGAGCCGGCCACCAGGAACGAGGCGAAGATGGTGTTGATGATCAGCGATATCTGGCTGACCGAGACCCCGAGAATCGCCGGCAGCATCTGCTTGAGCACGCGCCATACACCCGTGTCACGCAGGTTCAGGCGGGGCAGCACGAGCATGCCGATCTTCTTCAGCGCCGGCAGTTGATACAGCAGCTGGGCCAGGCCGCCCGCCAGTACACCCCAGCCCAACGCCATGATCGGCGGGTCAAAATACGGCGTGAGCACCACGGCGAAAAAGATCATCGCCACGTTCAGCAAGGTCGGGGTGAACGCCGGGACCGAGAAGCGGTTCCAGGTATTGAGGATCGCCCCCGCCAGGGACGACAGCGATATCAGCAATATATAAGGAAACGTCACCCGCAACAGGTCGGTGGTGAGTGCGTATTTTTCGGCACTGTTGACGAACCCCGGCGCGGTCGCCCACACCACCCAAGGCGCGGCAAGGATGCCAACGACGGTGACCAGGGCCAGGACCAGGGTCAGCAGACCGCTGACATAGGCAATGAAGGTACGGGTCGCCTCATCGCCCTGCTGGGTCTTGTACTCGGCCAGGATGGGCACAAAAGCCTGCGAGAACGCACCTTCGGCGAAGATCCGTCGCAGCAGGTTGGGCAATTTGAAGGCGATGAAGAAGGCATCAGTGGCGATGCCGGCACCAAATACACGCGCCAGGATGGTGTCGCGCACAAAGCCCAACACCCTGGAAATCATGGTGATCGAGCTGACCGCGGCCAGAGATTTCAGCAAATTCATCGAAAAGATTCACGTCAGAGACAGAGGACGCTGCAGAGAGCGTTCGAATGTGCGATACTCCCGCGCCTTCGCAGGGGAGCCAAAATTCCCGAGTTTACAGGTCGCGCAGCAGAAAGGAATCTTTCCCTCTTGTTGGCGCACCGCTCGGCGGAACCTTGCAGGTGGCCTTGACATCCGTTCGACTGATCGGCATGATTCGCGGCCTATTTTGTTTGCTATTTACCTAAAGTCTTTCGAGGAGCTCGACGGTGGCCAACACACCTTCCGCCAAGAAACGTGCAAAACAGGCTGAGAAGCGTCGCAGCCACAACGCCAGCCTGCGTTCCATGGTCCGCACCTACATCAAGAATGTAGTTAAAGCCATCGACGCAAAAGACGCTGAAAAAGCGCAAGCCGCTTACGTTCTGGCTGTACCAGTAATCGACCGTATGGCCGATAAAGGTATCATCCACAAGAACAAAGCTGCTCGCCACAAAGGCCGTCTGAATGGCCACATCAAGGCGCTGAAAGAAGCTGCAGCTGCCTAAGCGACATGCTTGTCAAAAAACCGACCCTAGGGTCGGTTTTTTGTTGCCTGCGATCTAACGGTTTACCCGCGCGCTTCTAGCAGGAGCGCCCTTGCCGGGGCGCCCCTCCTGTTGAATCACTTGGTGATCGGGATCTTCGGCGCCCACTGCAGCCACTGATCCTCTGCCTTGTCGAACAGGGCAAAGGTCTGCTGCGGCCGCGCCGGGTTGCCCATCTGCTCGCCATCCGGCGTGGCAAAGGCAATACCGCCATCGATGAGCGTCTCCAGCGATTCGGTACGCACCGTGGCTCCCTTGAACAGCCCCCAATCGAAACCAAACCCGCTGCTGTTCCAGAAGCGGCTGCCACTGCGCACCAAGGCGGCATAGCGCGGCTCGATAAGGATATGAATCAGCACGCGGTCGGCACTCTGGCCCAGCTCGAAGCCTGTCACCTTGCCTACCGCGACCTCACGGTAAGTAACCGGCACACCCGGCTTGATCGAGCCGCGCCGCGGGGCGCTGAGCGTCAACGGCAGGCCAACTTCCGGCCCTGCAACCTGCGGGGCATCGGCCAGGGCAATAAAGTCGCGCTGGGTGCCCTTGTCCTTGGCCGCCGGCTGGACTTCCAGGTACTGCCCACCAATCAAGGTGTCGAGGTTTTCGGTGCGCACCAGGCCCAACGCAGGCTTGACCACCCAGAATTGCGTACCGACGCGTGCAATACGCTCCGCCGCTTCGGTAATGCGTGCCCGCAACATCACGGCCTGCAAGTCTGCAGTCAGGTCGACACTTTCGATGCTGCCGACGTCCAGGCCACGGAAGCGAATCGGCGTACCCGGCTTCAAACCGTCGGCTCGGTCCACACGAATGGTGATCAATGTACCCGCCCGGTTAACCGCCTCCTGGCTCTCATGCAGCCGGAAGCGTGGAATATGGCGCTTGAGCACCACATCGGGCCTTGGCGTGTCGAAGGCGATACCGCCCGCCATGAGCGTCTGTAGGGATTCGCTTTTGATCTTGATGCCCGACAGCCCACCGGTCAGGGTAATGCCACTGACATTCCAGAAGCGCGATGAGCCGTTCACCAGCTTCTCGTACTCCTTCTCTATATGCACACCGATCAGGATGCGGTTGCTGTTGCGCGCAAACTGGTAGCTCTGCACGCTGCCCACCTTCACCTGGCGGTACATCACCGGGCTACCGATTTCCAGCGAGCCCAGGGTATCGGCGAACAGCACCATGTGCAGGCCCGGCGCCTTCAGGTCAAGCGGCGGCGCCTTGGGCCGTGCCTCGAACTCCCGCAGCGGCTTGTCGCCCTTCTCCCCCGGGCGAATGGCAATGTAGTTACCTTTTACCAAGGCCTCCAGGCCGGTAATGCCCGCCAGCGAGATGGACGGCTTGACCACCCAGAACTGCGTACCTTCGACCAGGTAGTCCTCGGTGAGTGGGTCGAGGGTCAGCTCAGCCATGGCGCTGCCCAGGTTGTCTTCCATCTTCAGCGCTTTCAGCGAGCCGACCTGGATGCCCTTGTACATCACCGGCGTGCGACCCGCCTGCAGGCCTTCGTAGTCACTCAGCTTGACCTTGATGCGGATACCGGCCTGGGCTGCATCGAAGTCTTCATACAGGCGAAACGGCAGGCTGGGGTCGGTTGGCGGGCTGTCCTTGCGGTATTCCGGCGTCGCGAAGGCGATGCCACCGGCGACGATGCTCGACAGCGACTCGCTGCGCACCTTCACGCCCGACAGGCTGGCATCGATGCTGATACCGCTGGCGTTCCAGAAACGCGTGTGTTTGCGCACCAGGCTGGCGTAGGCCGGCTGGATGAACACTTTGATCTCGACGGTGTCCTGGTCATCGGAAAGCCGGTAACTCTTCACCCGGCCGACCTGGATCTGCTTGTAGAACACCGGGCTGTCGCGATTGAGCGAACCCAACCGTTCAGCCTTGAGTGTCAGGTGCAAGCCCGGCTCACTGTCAGACAAGGGCGGCGCCGTAGACAAGGCCTTGAAGCGCTTGGCCTTCTCCCCTTCGCCAGGGCTGACGGCGATGTAGTTACCCGAGACCAAGGTTTCCAGGCCGGAAATACCCGCCAGGCTGACGCTTGGCTTGACCAGCCAGAAGCGCGTGCCGGTAGTCAGGTGCGGCTCGGCTGCCTTGTTCATTTCAATGGTGGCAATCACACCCTGGTTGGCACCCTTGGCATCCAGCACCAACGCCGTCACCTTGCCGACCGGCATGCCCTTGTAGATGACTTCGGTCTTGTTGGCGACGATCCCTTCACCTGTGGTAAAGCGAACCTCGATTTCCACGCCCGCATCACGGTAGGCCTGCCATGCCAGCCAGCCCCCGATCATCAACGCGATCAGCGGCAGGATCCAGATGGCCGACCAGTTCGAAGCTGGGCGGGTTTTTGCCGTAGGCAGGTCACTCATGGTCGTCATCCGACTCCGTGTTATCCCAAATCAGTCGGGGATCGAAAGTTAAAGCAGCAAGCATCGTCAGAATCACCACACTGGCGAAGGCGACAGCGCCCAGGTTGGCTTCGACACTGGCAATTCGCCCGAAATTCACCACCGCCACCAGGATGGCGATGACGAAGATATCGAGCATGGACCAGCGCCCAATGAATTCGATAAAGCGATACATCAGGATCCGTTGGCGCGCCGAAAGCGGCTGGCGGCGCTGAACCGAGTACAGCAGCAAGCCAATACCCACCAGTTTGAAGGTAGGTACCAGAATACTGGCGATGAACACCACGGCAGCGATGGGCACCATGCCGTGCTTGAGCAGGGTAATGACGCCGGACATGATGGTATCGGGGCTACCCTGGCCAAGGGTGCTGACGGTCATGATCGGCAACAGATTGGCAGGGATGTACAGAATGGAAGCCGCAATCAGCAACGCCCAGGTACGCACGATACTGTTCGGTCGACGGCCATGCACGATGGCCCCACAGCGCGTGCACGTCTGCGAGGCGCTGTCGGCCTCCTGCCTGTTCAATTGGTGACACTCATTGCAGACCAGGATGCCTGCATCAATCGCCCGCATGGAGATCCTCCCCCGAAAGCGCACTCCAGATCTGATGCGGTGACATCACCACTTCGAGCCATACCTGAATCAACAGCAGGCTGATAAAACAGAACAGCCCCAACCCCACGGTCAGTTCAGCCAGGTCCACCAGTTTGACGATCGCAACCAGCACGCCCATGAAGTAGACCTCGAGCATGCCCCAGTCGCGCAAGTGGTGATAGATGCGGTAGAACAACAGGCCATAGCTGCGCCCCACATCCAGCCGAATGCTCAGCAGTACCGCCAACTGGCACAGCAGCTTTGCCAAAGGAATGGCCATGCTGCACAGGAAGACCACCACGGCCACGCCGCGCATTTGTGAATTGTACAGGCCCACCACCCCGCTCCAGACCGTATCGTCCGAAGTCTGGCCAAGCAGGTGCAGCTGCATGATCGGCAAAAAATTGGCCGGCACAAAAAGCAGCAATGCCGTCAGCACCAGGGCCAGGCTGCGGTTGACCACATTGTGCCGGTGGGCATAAAGCTCGTAGCCGCAGCGCGGGCACAGGGCTTTTTCATCGTGCTGCAGCACTGGCTTGCGCAGCAACAGGTCGCATTCGTGACAAGCAACGAGTTCGTCCAGCGGCAAGTGGGCCAGTGCTTCGGGTTCGACAGGGTTGGGCATATCGAGCTTCTGAAAGGGTGCGTGGGCTCTATTCTAGTGATCTGGCTCGAAATGTGGGAGGCGACTATTGACCGGTTTGAGCCCGGTGTTTTTGCGAGACAAAGACAAAACCCCTACCTGCTTGCGCAGATAGGGGTTTTGCGAAATGAATCTTGACGATGACCTACTCTCACATGGGGAGACCCCACACTACCATCGGCGATGCATCGTTTCACTACTGAGTTCGGGATGGGATCAGGTGGTTCCAATGCTCTATGGTCGTCAAGAAATTCTGTTGCCAGAATGTCCAGATGGACAGCCTAGCGAATTCGGATATGTGATGTTGTGATGTACATTCGAACTTTCGGTTCGTGTGTCTTCACCACCGCAATCTGCATGAGCAAATTGCTTGGGTGTTATATGGTCAAGCCTCACGGGCAATTAGTATTGGTTAGCTCAACGCCTCACAGCGCTTACACACCCAACCTATCAACGTCGTAGTCTTCGACGGCCCTTTAGGGGATTCTAGATCCCAGTGAGATCTCATCTTGAGGCAAGTTTCCCGCTTAGATGCTTTCAGCGGTTATCTCTTCCGAACATAGCTACCCGGCAATGCCACTGGCGTGACAACCGGAACACCAGAGGTTCGTCCACTCCGGTCCTCTCGTACTAGGAGCAGCCCCTCTCAAATCTCAAACGTCCACGGCAGATAGGGACCGAACTGTCTCACGACGTTCTAAACCCAGCTCGCGTACCACTTTAAATGGCGAACAGCCATACCCTTGGGACCGGCTTCAGCCCCAGGATGTGATGAGCCGACATCGAGGTGCCAAACACCGCCGTCGATATGAACTCTTGGGCGGTATCAGCCTGTTATCCCCGGAGTACCTTTTATCCGTTGAGCGATGGCCCTTCCATACAGAACCACCGGATCACTAAGACCTACTTTCGTACCTGCTCGACGTGTTTGTCTCGCAGTCAAGCGCGCTTTTGCCTTTATACTCTACGACCGATTTCCGACCGGTCTGAGCGCACCTTCGTACTCCTCCGTTACTCTTTGGGAGGAGACCGCCCCAGTCAAACTACCCACCATACACTGTCCTCGATCCGGATAACGGACCTGAGTTAGAACCTCAAAGTTGCCAGGGTGGTATTTCAAGGATGGCTCCATGAGAACTGGCGTCCCCACTTCAAAGCCTCCCACCTATCCTACACAAGCAAATTCAAAGTCCAGTGCAAAGCTATAGTAAAGGTTCACGGGGTCTTTCCGTCTAGCCGCGGATACACTGCATCTTCACAGCGATTTCAATTTCACTGAGTCTCGGGTGGAGACAGCGCCGCCATCGTTACGCCATTCGTGCAGGTCGGAACTTACCCGACAAGGAATTTCGCTACCTTAGGACCGTTATAGTTACGGCCGCCGTTTACCGGGGCTTCGATCAAGAGCTTCGCTTGCGCTAACCCCATCAATTAACCTTCCGGCACCGGGCAGGCGTCACACCCTATACGTCCACTTTCGTGTTTGCAGAGTGCTGTGTTTTTAATAAACAGTCGCAGCGGCCTGGTATCTTCGACCGGCATGGGCTTACGGAGCAAGTCCTTAACCCTCGCCGGCGCACCTTCTCCCGAAGTTACGGTGCCATTTTGCCTAGTTCCTTCACCCGAGTTCTCTCAAGCGCCTTGGTATTCTCTACCTAACCACCTGTGTCGGTTTGGGGTACGGTTCCCAGTTATCTGAAGCTTAGGAGCTTTTCTTGGAAGCATGGCATCAACCACTTCGTCGCCTAAAGGCAACTCGTCATCAGCTCTCGGCCTTGAAATCCCGGATTTGCCTAAGATTTCAGCCTACCACCTTAAACTTGGACAACCAACGCCAAGCTGGCCTAGCCTTCTCCGTCCCTCCATCGCAATAACTGCAAGTACAGGAATATTAACCTGTTTTCCATCGACTACGCTTTTCAGCCTCGCCTTAGGGACCGACTAACCCTGCGTCGATTAACGTTGCGCAGGAAACCTTGGTCTTTCGGCGTGGGAGTTTTTCACTCCCATTGTCGTTACTCATGTCAGCATTCGCACTTCTGATACCTCCAGCAAGCTTCTCAACTCACCTTCACAGGCTTACAGAACGCTCCTCTACCGCATCATCATAAGATGATACCCGTAGCTTCGGTGCATGGTTTGAGCCCCGTTACATCTTCCGCGCAGGCCGACTCGACTAGTGAGCTATTACGCTTTCTTTAAAGGGTGGCTGCTTCTAAGCCAACCTCCTAGCTGTCTAAGCCTTCCCACATCGTTTCCCACTTAACCATGACTTTGGGACCTTAGCTGACGGTCTGGGTTGTTTCCCTTTTCACGACGGACGTTAGCACCCGCCGTGTGTCTCCCATGCTCGGCACTTGTAGGTATTCGGAGTTTGCATCGGTTTGGTAAGTCGGGATGACCCCCTAGCCGAAACAGTGCTCTACCCCCTACAGTGATACATGAGGCGCTACCTAAATAGCTTTCGAGGAGAACCAGCTATCTCCGAGCTTGATTAGCCTTTCACTCCGATCCACAGGTCATCCGCTAACTTTTCAACGGTAGTCGGTTCGGTCCTCCAGTCAGTGTTACCTAACCTTCAACCTGCCCATGGATAGATCGCCCGGTTTCGGGTCTATACCCAGCGACTAAACGCCCTATTAAGACTCGCTTTCGCTACGCCTCCCCTATTCGGTTAAGCTCGCCACTGAATATAAGTCGCTGACCCATTATACAAAAGGTACGCAGTCACCTAACAAGTAGGCTCCCACTGCTTGTACGCATACGGTTTCAGGATCTATTTCACTCCCCTCTCCGGGGTTCTTTTCGCCTTTCCCTCACGGTACTAGTTCACTATCGGTCAGTCAGTAGTATTTAGCCTTGGAGGATGGTCCCCCCATATTCAGACAAAGTTTCTCGTGCTCCGTCCTACTCGATTTCATTGATAAGAGATTTTCGTGTACGGGGCTATCACCCACTATGGCCGCACTTTCCAGAGCGTTCCACTAATCTCAAACCAACTTAAGGGCTGGTCCCCGTTCGCTCGCCACTACTAAGGGAATCTCGGTTGATTTCTTTTCCTCAGGGTACTTAGATGTTTCAGTTCCCCTGGTTCGCCTCTTGCACCTATGTATTCAGTACAAGATACTCAGCTTATGCTGAGTGGGTTCCCCCATTCAGAGATCTCTGGATCACAGTCTGTTTGCCGACTCCCCAAAGCTTATCGCAGGCTACCACGTCTTTCATCGCCTCTGACTGCCAAGGCATCCACCGTATGCGCTTCTTCACTTGACCATATAACCCCAAGCAATCTGGTTATACTGTGAAGACGACATTCGCCGAAAATTCGCATGCTGCTCAATTAAGAGCACATCACAAATTTTACCTTAGCCTGATCCACTACCAGTGAAAGTAGTGTTCAGTCTATTTCTATCACATATCCGAATTTTTAAAGAACGATCTGACAAAAGTCAGAAATCAACATTCGACGCGAATGCTCATTTCTGAGTTTGATCAAGGTACTGCAAGAGTGGTGGAGCCAAGCGGGATCGAACCGCTGACCTCCTGCGTGCAAGGCAGGCGCTCTCCCAGCTGAGCTATGGCCCCGCATATTGGTAGGTCTGGGCAGATTTGAACTGCCGACCTCACCCTTATCAGGGGTGCGCTCTAACCAACTGAGCTACAGACCTATATAGGGTCTTGATCGTCTTCACATATGAATCAAGCAATTCGTGTGGGAGCTCATCAGCAGGCTGATGTCGTCGATTAAGGAGGTGATCCAGCCGCAGGTTCCCCTACGGCTACCTTGTTACGACTTCACCCCAGTCATGAATCACACCGTGGTAACCGTCCTCCCGAGGGTTAGACTAGCTACTTCTGGTGCAACCCACTCCCATGGTGTGACGGGCGGTGTGTACAAGGCCCGGGAACGTATTCACCGCGACATTCTGATTCGCGATTACTAGCGATTCCGACTTCACGCAGTCGAGTTGCAGACTGCGATCCGGACTACGATCGGTTTTGTGAGATTAGCTCCACCTCGCGGCTTGGCAACCCTCTGTACCGACCATTGTAGCACGTGTGTAGCCCAGGCCGTAAGGGCCATGATGACTTGACGTCATCCCCACCTTCCTCCGGTTTGTCACCGGCAGTCTCCTTAGAGTGCCCACCATAACGTGCTGGTAACTAAGGACAAGGGTTGCGCTCGTTACGGGACTTAACCCAACATCTCACGACACGAGCTGACGACAGCCATGCAGCACCTGTGTCAGAGTTCCCGAAGGCACCAATCCATCTCTGGAAAGTTCTCTGCATGTCAAGGCCTGGTAAGGTTCTTCGCGTTGCTTCGAATTAAACCACATGCTCCACCGCTTGTGCGGGCCCCCGTCAATTCATTTGAGTTTTAACCTTGCGGCCGTACTCCCCAGGCGGTCAACTTAATGCGTTAGCTGCGCCACTAAAATCTCAAGGATTCCAACGGCTAGTTGACATCGTTTACGGCGTGGACTACCAGGGTATCTAATCCTGTTTGCTCCCCACGCTTTCGCACCTCAGTGTCAGTATCAGTCCAGGTGGTCGCCTTCGCCACTGGTGTTCCTTCCTATATCTACGCATTTCACCGCTACACAGGAAATTCCACCACCCTCTACTGTACTCTAGCTTGCCAGTTTTGGATGCAGTTCCCAGGTTGAGCCCGGGGCTTTCACATTCAACTTAACAAACCACCTACGCGCGCTTTACGCCCAGTAATTCCGATTAACGCTTGCACCCTCTGTATTACCGCGGCTGCTGGCACAGAGTTAGCCGGTGCTTATTCTGTCGGTAACGTCAAAACAGCAAGGTATTCGCTTACTGCCCTTCCTCCCAACTTAAAGTGCTTTACAATCCGAAGACCTTCTTCACACACGCGGCATGGCTGGATCAGGCTTTCGCCCATTGTCCAATATTCCCCACTGCTGCCTCCCGTAGGAGTCTGGACCGTGTCTCAGTTCCAGTGTGACTGATCATCCTCTCAGACCAGTTACGGATCGTCGCCTTGGTGAGCCATTACCCCACCAACTAGCTAATCCGACCTAGGCTCATCTGATAGCGCAAGGCCCGAAGGTCCCCTGCTTTCTCCCGTAGGACGTATGCGGTATTAGCGTTCCTTTCGAAACGTTGTCCCCCACTATCAGGCAGATTCCTAGGCATTACTCACCCGTCCGCCGCTGAATCGAAGAGCAAGCTCTTCTCATCCGCTCGACTTGCATGTGTTAGGCCTGCCGCCAGCGTTCAATCTGAGCCATGATCAAACTCTTCAGTTCAATACTGCTTGGGTTTTTAAGAAACCCTAAACTTGGCTCAGCAATCTCAAATGACTATGTGATTTCTCGCATGGTCACTTGTGATGCTGATAATCTTTGTGACTATCAGTCCGTACTCACAAGCACCCACACGAATTGCTTGATTCAATTTGTTAAAGAGCGGTTGGTTAAGAGATTTTCGTCTCAACCGAGGCGCGCATTCTACGCTTTCCTCACTTGCTGTCAAGCGTTTATTTTGAAGTTTTTTGCGAGAAACTCGTTTAGCTTCAAACACTTGACTCGCTGCGATCTCTCGTAGCGGGAGGCGAATCATACAGCGTTTAGAAGCGCTGTCAACCACCATCTTAACCGCTGACGACCTTTCGATCGGAGCACTTCCACCACTAACTGGCTCGATCAACTCATTGAATCTCAAGGAGTTTTTCGTTCCGACTACGCTGGAAGTGGGGCGCATTATAAGGGGATTCGAAACCGCGTCAACCCTTAATTTCAAGAAAGTGACATATAAAGGGAAAAGGGCCGCATCAAGGCTGACAGGTGCCCGCCATTACCCTTTCGGCGCCTATGAGATCGAGCGCCGTCCGCGCGGCGCATCGCGACGCAAGGCCGCTCCTACATTTGTTTCGGGCCAGTTATTCCTGAGGGATAGGCGCGCGGCGCCTTGGTGCCTGTCTCGATATAGAAAACGGGGAGGCCTTCCGGCCTCCCCGCTTCACGTCACGCCTTAAAGGCTAGGGAACGCAAACTGCGACGCCTCATGGCTAGCCCGCTGCGGCCAGCGCTGGGTGATCGCCTTGCGGCGGGTATAGAAGCGCACACCATCCGGCCCATAAGCATGCAGGTCACCAAACAGCGAACGCTTCCAGCCACCAAAGCTGTGATAAGCCACCGGTACCGGCAGCGGCACGTTCACACCAACCATGCCCACTTCGATCTCGTCACAGAACAGGCGCGCCGCCTCACCATCACGGGTGAAGATGCAAGTGCCGTTGCCATACTCGTGATCGTTGATCAGTTGCATGGCCTGCTCCAGGCTGTTCACCCGCACCACGCACAGCACAGGGCCGAAGATCTCTTCTTTATAGATGCGCATCTCCGGGGTCACCTTGTCGAACAAGGTGCCACCCACGAAGTAACCATCCTCATTACCCGCCACACGGAAGCCACGGCCGTCTACCACCAGCTTGGCGCCAGCAGCCACACCGTCGTCGATATAGCCAACCACCTTGTCACGGGCAGCAGCCGTTACCAGCGGGCCCATGTCCAGGCCACAAGACGTACCCGCACCGATCTTCAAGGCTTTGATCTGGGGCTCTAGCTTGGCGATCAGGGCATCTGCAACCTGGTCACCCACGCACACCGCCACGGAAATAGCCATGCAACGCTCACCGCACGAACCGTAGGCAGCCCCCATCAGGGCGCTGACGGCGTTGTCCAGGTCAGCATCAGGCATCAGCACGGCGTGGTTCTTCGCACCACCCAGCGCCTGGACGCGTTTGCCGCGCTTGGTGCCTTCGGCATAGATGTACTCGGCAATTGGCGTCGAACCTACGAAGCTCAGGGCTTTTACCTCTGGGGCCTCGATCAGTGCATCCACCGCTTCCTTGTCACCGTGCACCACGTTGAGGATGCCCTTCGGCAGGCCAGCCTCCAGCAGCAGTTGCGCGATGAACAGGGTCGAACTCGGATCACGCTCGGAAGGCTTGAGGATGAACGCGTTACCGCAGGCAATGGCCAGCGGGTACATCCACAGCGGAACCATGGCCGGGAAGTTGAACGGCGTGATACCGGCAACCACACCCAGCGGCTGGAAGTCGGACCAGGCGTCAATGTTCGGGCCCACGTTGCGGCTGTACTCGCCTTTGAGCACTTCCGGCGCCGCACATGCAAACTCGACGTTCTCGATACCGCGCTTCAGCTCGCCCGCAGCGTCTTCCACAGTCTTGCCGTGCTCTTCGCTGATCATCTGCGAGATGCGTGCTTCGTTCTGCTCCAGCAGTTGCTTGAAACGGAACATCACCTGGGCACGTTTGGCCGGCGGTGTGTTGCGCCAGGCCGGGAACGCCGCTTTGGCCGAGTCGATGGCCTCCTGCACGGTCGCACGGCTGGCCAGTTCGACCTTGCGCACGGCCTGGCCGGTCGACGGATTGAAGACATCGGCGGTGCGCTCACCCTTGGTAACCAGCTCGCCGTTGATCAGGTGCTGAACAATGCTCATGCATAACTCCAGATAAAGAGGGTATTACAAGCGCGTGATCACCTCACGCGCCTGTCGTCATATTCGCGAAGATCAATCGATCAGGTTCAGGGTCTCGCCCACTGCGTCGAACAGGCGGTCCAGTTCCTGCGGCTGGGTGTTGAAGGTTGGGCCGAACTGCAGGGTGTCGCCACCGAAGCGAACATAGAAGCCCGCCTTCCACAGCTTCATCGCCACTTCATAAGGGCGCACGATCGCATCGCCATCGCGGGCAGCGATCTGGATCGCGCCGGCCAGGCCGTAGTTGCGGATGTCGACGACGTTCTTCGTGCCTTTGACACCGTGCAGCAGCTTCTCGAAGTGCGGCGACAGTTCGGCAGCGGCCTGCACCAGGCTTTCCTTCTGCAGCAGGTCCAGCGCGGCGAGGCCGGCGGCGCAGGCTACAGGGTGGGCCGAGTAGGTATAGCCGTGGGGGAACTCCACCGCGTATTCCGGGGTGGGCTGGTTCATGAAGGTCTGATAGATCTCGGTGCTGGCAATTACCGCACCCATCGGGATGGCGCCGTTGGTCACCTGCTTGGCGATGCACATCAGGTCTGGCGTTACGCCGAAAGCTTCAGCCCCGGTCATCGCGCCCATGCGTCCGAAACCGGTGATCACTTCGTCGAAGATCAGCAGGATGTTGTGCTGGGTGCAGATCTCGCGCAGGCGCTTGAGGTAGCCCTTCGGTGGCGGCAGAACACCTGCCGACCCGGCCAGTGGCTCGACAATCACCGCCGCGATGTTCGAGGCATCGTGCAGCTCGATCAGTTTGAGCATCTCGTCGGCCAGGGCGATGCCGCCCTCTTCCGGCATGCCCTTGGAGAAGGCGTTTACCGGCAGCACGGTGTGCGGCAAATGGTCGACGTCCAGCAACTGGCCGAACATCTTGCGGTTGCCGTTCACGCCACCCAGGCTGGTACCGGCGATGTTGACGCCATGGTAACCGCGGGCACGGCCGATGATCTTGGCCTTGCTCGCCTGGCCTTTCAGGCGCCAGTAGGCACGCACCATCTTCAACGCTGTATCGGCGCACTCGGATCCGGAGTTGGTATAGAAGACGTGGTTCAGATCACCCGGAGTCAGCTCGGTGATCTTTTCAGCCAGCTGGAACGACAGCGGGTGGCCGAACTGGAAGGCTGGGGAGTAATCCAGGGTGCCAAGCTGACGGGTTACCGCCTCGGTGATTTCCTTGCGGGTATGCCCGGCACCGCAGGTCCACAAGCCAGACAAGGCGTCGAAAATCTTGCGCCCCTTGTCATCCACAAGGTAGTTGCCTTGCGCCGCCACGATCAGGCGTGGGTCGCGATGGAAATTGCGGTTGGCGGTGTAGGGCATCCAGTGCGCATCCAGCTTGAGCTGGCTGGCGATACCGGTGGGGGCGGTTTCGGGCATGTTCATCGGCGGTTCCTCGGAAGACGATTAGGCAACGATGGATGTTGTTGCAGCTAAATTGGCACGGCGATAAAGTCTGAAAAAGCCTGCATTTCTAATCTTCAGATAGGGCAACACTAAACTAATGAGCCGACGCCCCGACCCACTCGCTCAAGTCAGCGATTTTGACATTCGCCTGTTGAAGATCTACCGCAGCGTCGTCGAGTGCGGCGGCTTCTCGGCAGCCGAGAACGTACTCGGGATCGGCCGCTCGGCCATCAGCCAGCAAATGAACGACCTGGAGCAGCGCCTGGGCCTGCGCCTGTGCCAGCGCGGCCGTGCCGGTTTTTCGCTGACGGAGGAAGGCCGCGAGGTCTACCATTCGGCCTTGCAGTTGCTCAGTGCACTGGAGAGCTTCCGTACCGAGGTCAACGGGCTGCACCAGCACCTGCGCGGCGAGCTGAACATCGGCCTGACCGATAACCTGGTGACCCTGCCGCATATGCGCATCACCCATGCGCTTGCCGAGCTCAAGGACCGCGGCCCTGACGTGCGCATCAACATCCGCATGATCGCCCCCAGCCAGGTCGAGCACGGCGTGCTCGACGGCAGTCTGCATGTTGGCGTGGTGCCACAGACCATCGCCCTGTCAGGCCTTGAATACCAACCGCTGTATAGCGAGCGCTCGCTGCTGTATTGCGCGGTCGGCCACCCGCTGTTCTACGCCGACGATCATCAGATAGACGACGACAGGCTCAACAGCCAGGAGGCCATCACCCCAACCTTCCGCCTGCCGGCCGATGTCCAGGCTCACTACCAGGCGCTGCACTGCACGGCCAGCGCGTCGGACCGCGAAGGCATGGCGTTTCTCATCCTCACCGGGCGCTACATCGGCTACCTGCCAGACCACTACGCCAGCTTCTGGGTGCAGCAAGGCCGGCTGCGGGCCCTCAAGCCCCGCCAGCGCTTCTATGACCTGAGCCTGAGTTGGGTGACACGCAAAGGGCGGCGGCCGAACCTGGTGCTGGAGAGCTTCCTGGATAGCCTGGCTGCGACACGCTGATGCCAGTCTCTGACGCAAACGCTTGTCACTTCGGCGTAGGCAGGTAATCTTGTCCGACAGCCGCTGCCACTGACCCGTACGGAATCGTCCATGACCCTTGAAGTCCCAGCGCATCGCCTCTCCGCCTCGGGCAAGCCCGCCGGCCGCATCCGCCAGAAGAACGAACAGGCCATCATCCAGGCCGCCGAAGACGAATTCGCCCGCCATGGCTTCAAGGGCACCAGCATGAACACCATTGCCCTGAAGGCCGGATTGCCCAAGGCCAACCTGCATTATTACTTCACCAACAAGCTGGGCCTGTACATTGCCGTGCTGAGCAACATCATCGAGTTGTGGGACAGCACCTTCAACGCCTTGAGCGTCGAGGACGACCCGGGCCAAGCGCTGAGCCATTACATCCGCACCAAGATGGAGTTTTCGCGGCGCAACCCGCAGGCCTCGCGGATCTTCGCCATGGAAGTGATCAGCGGCGGCAGTTGCCTGAACGAGTACTTCAGCGCCGACTACCGCGAGTGGTTCCGTGGCCGGGCAGCGGTGTTCCAGGCCTGGATCGAAGCGGGCAAGATGGACCCGGTCGACCCGGTGCACCTGATCTTCCTGCTCTGGGGCAGCACCCAGCACTACGCCGACTTCGCCACGCAGATCTGCCAGGTCACCGGCCGCAGCCGCCTGACCAAGCAAGACATGGAAGACGCCAGCAACAACCTTATCCACATCATTCTCAAGGGGTGCGGCATCAAGCCGAGTGCCTGACAGCCATTTATGCCTTCTACCCTGCTCGACCTCTGCGAGTTTCGTGAAGAAATCCGCAAAAGCCGTTTCATCACCCTCGCCGGCCCGATTACCAGTGCTGCCGAGGCGATGAGCTTCATCGAACGCCACAGCGACCTGGCCGCTACCCACAACTGCTGGGCCTGGAAGCTGGGCGGCCAGTACCGCAGCAATGACGATGGCGAGCCGGGTGGCACCGCCGGTCGCCCGATCCTGGCGGCTATCGAAGCGCAAGACTGCGATCAGGTGGTGGTGCTGGTGATCCGCTGGTACGGCGGCATCCAGCTGGGCACCGGAGGCCTGGCCAGGGCCTATGGCGGCGGCGCCAACAAATGCCTGCAACAGGCTCCCAAGCGGTTGTTGGTGCAACGCAGCGAATTCACCTGCAGTTGCAGCTTCAGCGAGCTGGCGTTGCTGAAACTGCGCCTGGCAGAGGCTGACGGCCTGGTGCTGGATGAACAGTTCACCGCCAATGGTGTAGACCTGCACATTGCGGTGGGTGAAGCCCAGCTGGCCGCGCTGCAACAGCAGCTGGCCGACCTGAGCCGTGGGCGAATACTGCTCGAAGCACGCTGAACATTACGCACATGAACTGTGGGCCTGCCTGTGGATAAGCTTGGGGCACTCTCTTGCAGGCTAGGTTTTTCAAGGCCTGCAGAGCTTTGATCATATTTTGATCACTATTTGATGACAGCTGCAAATGACTGAAACCCTGAGAGTTATCCCCAAACCCGATTCACAAGGCAGCCCCGGCAACCCGTGTAGCTTGCACACAATAACTGTGGAACAGCCTGTGGATAACCCGTTAGCCAATAGGCCAAACGCCCAGCCACACAAGGCCTGGCGCAACTGATCATTAATTAACCAAAGGCGGGCAAGGCGGCAACTGCCAGTCTGCAGTATCCTCAATACCTTTCTTTTGCAATCGATCAAGGAGCGCGTCCACATGGCCACCGCAAAAACCGCACTCATCATCGGCGCCTCCCGTGGGCTTGGCCTGGGCTTGGTGCAACGCCTGCAAGAGGACGGCTGGAACGTCATCGCCACGGTGCGCGACCCGCAAAAGGCCGGCGCCTTGGCCAGTGTCCCCGGTGTGCGTATCGAGCAGCTGGAGATGAATGATACCGCGCAGCTCGACGGGCTGAAGCAACGCCTGCAAGGCGAAGTGTTCGACCTGCTGTTCGTCAACGCCGGCGTCATGGGCCCGCTGCCACAAGACCTGGAAACCGTCCGCAACCAGGACATCGGCGACCTGTTCATGACCAACGCAGTGGCGCCCATCCGCGTCGCCCGGCGCCTGGTCGGCCAGGTTCGCGAGGGCAGCGGCGTGCTGGCCTTCATGAGCTCGATCCTGGGCAGCGTGACCGTGCCGGACGGCGGTGAAGTCTGCCTGTACAAAGCCAGCAAGGCGGCGCTGAACTCGATGATCAACAGCTTCGTTGTCGAACAGCAGCGCCCCGGCCTTTGCGTACTGGCCATGCACCCTGGCTGGGTGAAGACCGACATGGGCGGCGAGAACGCCGAGATCGACGTACTCACCAGCACCCGCGGCATGCTCGAGCAGATCAAGGCGCAAAGCGGCAAGGGCGGCCTGCGCTTCATCAACTACAAAGGTGAGCCCCTGACCTGGTGAATTGAAAGCTGCGTGGCGAGGCAGTAGACTCGATGCCTCGCCCCCGCGGCGGACCTGGATCAGCAGACAGGGCAACACTGAGCTGGCTAACCTGAACCCACTTTCAGAGGAGCCGGCACCATGCCTGCGACCCGCATCTGGTTGAAATCCCCGCTTGCCATCTTCACCGCCAACGACACCGACGCCCGTGGCGGGCTGGTCATCGAAGACGGCCGTATCACACAGCTTCTGGCCCTCGGCGAAAGCCCCAGCCAACCCTGCGACCAAGTGTTCGATGCCCGCGAGCATGTGGTCACCCCGGGCCTGATCAACACCCACCACCACTTCTACCAGACCCTCACCCGGGCCTGGGCACCTGTGGTCAACCAGCCGCTGTTCCCTTGGTTGAAGACGCTGTACCCGGTGTGGGCACGCCTGACCCCCGCGAAACTGGCGCTGGCCAGCCAGGTAGCACTGGCCGAACTGCTGCTGTCGGGTTGCACGACCGCCGCCGATCACCATTACCTGTTCCCCCAAGGCCTGGACAATGCCATCGACGTGCAAGTCGACGTGGTGCGCCAGCTGGGCATGCGCGCGATGCTGACCCGCGGCTCGATGAGCCTGGGCGAAGACGACGGCGGCCTGCCCCCGCAGCAAACGGTGCAACAGGGCGAGGTGATTCTGGCCGACAGCCAGCGGCTTATCCACAGCTACCATGAACGCGGTGACGGTGCGCAGATCCAGATTGCCCTGGCGCCCTGCTCGCCCTTCTCGGTCACGCCTGAAATCATGCGGGCCAGTGCCACGCTCGCCGAAGAACTGGACGTGCGCCTGCACACCCACCTGGCGGAAACCCTCGATGAGGAAGACTTCTGCCTGCAACGCTTCGGCCTGCGCACAGTGGACTACCTGGACAGCGTCGGCTGGCTCGGCCCACGCACCTGGCTGGCTCACGGCATTCACTTCAATGCCGACGAAATCGCCCGCCTGGGCGCGGCCGGCACCGGCATCTGCCACTGCCCGAGCTCGAACATGCGCCTGGCCTCGGGCATCTGCCCGACCGTGGACCTTGAAGCCGCCGGCGCCCCGCTGGGCCTGGGCGTCGACGGGTCGGCCTCCAACGATGCCTCCAACATGATCCTCGAAGCCCGTCAGGCCCTGTACCTGCAGCGCCTGCGCTATGGCGCCGAGCAGATCACCCCGGAGCGTGCCCTGGGTTGGGCGACACGGGGTTCGGCACGCCTGCTCGGGCGCCAGGACATTGGTGAGCTGGCCGTTGGCAAGCAAGCCGACCTGGCGATGTTCAAACTCGACGAGCTGCGCTTCTCGGGCAGCCATGACCCGCTGTCGGCGCTGCTGCTGTGCGGAGCCGACCGGGCCGACCGGGTCATGGTCGGTGGCCAGTGGCGGGTGGTCGACGGCCAGATCGAAGGCCTGGATATCCAGGGCCTGATCGCCAACCACCGCCAGGCCGCCGCGCAACTGATCGCCGGTTGAGCCAACACAGGGCCTGGCCGGGCGCATTGCCTGGCCAGGCCCTGTAGAATGGCGACAACCGTACCTGATCGAGATAACCACCTATGTATGACTGGTTGAACGCCCTGCCCAAGGCCGAACTGCACCTGCACCTGGAAGGCTCGCTGGAGCCCGAGCTGCTGTTTGCCCTGGCCGAGCGCAACAAGATCGCCCTGCCCTGGGCCGATGTAGAGGCACTGCGTGGCGCCTATGCCTTCAACAACCTGCAGGAATTCCTCGACCTTTATTACCAGGGCGCGGATGTATTGCGTACCGAGCAGGACTTCTACGACCTGACCTGGGCCTACCTGCAACGCTGCAAGGCGCAGAACGTCATCCACACCGAACCGTTCTTCGACCCGCAAACCCATACCGACCGCGGCATCCCTTTTGAAGTGGTGCTCAACGGCATCAACCAGGCGCTCAAGGATGGCCGTGAACAATTGGGCATCAGCAGTGGCCTGATCTTGAGCTTCCTGCGCCACCTCAGCGAAGAAGAAGCGCACAAGACACTCGACCAGGCCCTGCCCTTCCGCGATGCGTTCATCGCCGTAGGCCTGGACAGCTCTGAAATGGGCCACCCGCCTAGCAAGTTCCAGCGTGTGTTCGACCGCGCCCGCAGCGAAGGCTTCGTCGCCGTTGCCCACGCCGGTGAAGAAGGCCCGCCCGAATACATCTGGGAAGCCCTGGACCTGTTGAAGATCAAACGCATCGACCATGGCGTGCGCGCCATCGAAGACGAGCGCCTGATGCAACGCATCATCGACGAGCAGATCCCCCTGACCGTCTGCCCCCTGTCGAACATCAAGCTCTGCGTGTTCGACCACATGCGCCAGCACAACATCCTGGACATGCTCGAACGCGGGGTGAAGGTCACGGTCAACTCGGACGACCCAGCCTACTTCGGCGGCTACGTCACCGAAAACTTCCATGCCCTGCACACCCACCTGGGCATGACCGAAGACCAGGCCCGCCGCCTGGCGCAAAACAGCCTGGACGCGCGGCTGGTCTGATTGGCGGGTGGCGTTGCGGTCAGCCGACCTGCAACGTCGTGACGCGGGCAATGCGATTGATGTGCTGGATGCCCAGCGCCGAGATATGCAATGCCCGCGTATCCTCGGACTCGCGCATCCAGCCAGACTGAAGAAACAGCCTGAACAGGGCCTGCCCGAGCACGCCCCCCAGGTGAGGGCCCTGGTTGTTCCAGTCGGTGCAGCGGCAGATCACGCAACCCCGTTGCTGGTGTGGCGCCAGGGCGTCGATGTAAACGCCCACCAGCGCCAGCTCGGCCCGCCCTCGCTCACTGACCACCAGTTGACGGTCGGTGCCCTCCAGCCAGCCGGCCGCCACCAGGCGGTGGTACAACTCGCCGGCAAGCTCCCCACCCAGATGGTCCCCGCAACGCCGCGCCCTGCGTAGCGACATGGGCAGTTGCGTGGCAGTCGCCTCGGGCGGGTGCGCTTTGGCGCTGCACAACTGCACGCTGGCCAATGCCTCCACCGCAGCCCCCACCTGCGGGGTCGCCAAGCGGAAGTAGCGTTTACGCCCGCGCGCTTCGTGCCTGAGCAAACCGGCCGAAGACAGCAACGAAAGGTGGGCGCAAGCGGAGGATGACGTCAACCCGGTCATCATCGCGAGTTCGTTCGCCAGGCGCGGCGTGCCGTCGATCAACGCCCAGAGCATGGCACTGCGCTTGGGGTCGGCCATCAGGCTGGCGATCTGGCTGATACTGCTGACTGCGTTCATATCCCTGTAACTCCCTGCACGTTCACATGTGGATGCAATGGCCAACCCTGGCAACGCGGATCGCCTGCCTGATAATTGCCAGCACCGACAGGGAAACCCCTCTCGCTGACACTGGCTCTGGGGGCCAGTATAAGCCGCAGAAAACCCCACTCAGGCAGCCAGCGGATGCGGCCCGCCTGTCTGAAGTCCATTGGGTATGCCTACCCATGCGAGATGATGTGCAGGTTCGTGGAACGCGCCGAAACCGCGCAGATGAACAATGCCCCAGAACTTTGCGGGGCACAGACAGCGCATGAGGAATAATCGCCCGGAGTACATTCGGATGCGACCGACAGCGGGCTACCATAAATAGCGCAAACAAAAGCGAAGCTTCTACATGCTTCCAGGCATTACACCCGGGCAGCATGAAGTAATGTGGGAAATAACAGCGCCACTGACCGTCAGTCAGAACGCAGATACCGGTCATGGCATGCACAGGGCACAGCGCTACACTTCATCCGCTCTCAACACCATTGGAGGTATGCCGCGATGAAAATTGTCGTCAGTGCGTCGAGCCGCAACCCGATCTGCCCCTGGCAGGTTCAGCTCGACCAACACGTGGTCAGTTTCCGCAGCGAGGCCGAAGCACGTGCCTTCGTCGCCACCTTGGAAACCCGCCTGCAGGCGCCCCACCCGCTTACGCAGGCCGCCTGGCCTGCAAGCGCCGGGTCAGCAGCGCGACACTGACCACCAGTGCCCCGCACAGGCTGATCACCAGTGTCATCGGCACCGCACTGCCATCGTGCAACAACCCGACCAATGCCGCTGCGCCCGCGGCGACGCTGAACTGCAGGCAGCCCATCAATGCCGAGGCGCTGCCTGCCCGTGCGCCCTGCCCACTCATGGCGCAGGCCGAGGCATTGGGGATGATGCAGCCCAGGCTTGCGATGCACACGAACAACGGCACCAGCAGCGGCCACAATTGGCTCGGCCGCAGCGCGGCAACGCCAAGCAACAGCAAACCTGCGGCCAGGTACATCCACACTGCGCGCACCAGCAAGAAAGCCGGGCCACGCTTGGCCAGCAAGCGTGCATTGACCTGCGCCACGAGGATAAAACCCGCCGCATTGGTGCCGAACAACCAGCCGTAATGCTCGGCAGGCACGCCATACAGCTTGATGAAGACGAAAGGCGAGCCGGCGATGTAGGCAAACATACCGGCAATGGCAATACCACCGGTCAAGGCATGGCCGAGGAACACCCGGTCATTGAGCAGGCGCAGGTACTGGCGCAACGCCCCCGACAGCGGTTGGCGCGGCATGTCCGCCGGCAGGCTCTCCGGCAGGCCCAGGCTGACCGCCAGCAGGCAGGCGGCACTGAACAGGCTCAGCACCAGGAAGATCGACTGCCAGCCCGCCAGGTTCACCAACACCCCGCCCAGCATCGGCGCGAGGATCGGCGCCAGGCCCATCACCAGCATCAGTTGCGAAAACACTTTGGCCGACGCCACCGGGTCGCACTTGTCACTGACGATCGCCCGCGACAGCACCATCCCGGCGCAGCCGCCCAGCGCCTGGACGAACCGCGCCAACACCAGGGTATCGAGGTTGGGGGCATAGGCGCACGCCAGCGAGGCCAGGGTAAACAGTGTCACGCCAAACAGCAGAGGCTTGCGCCGCCCGAAGCGGTCGGCCACCGGGCCATACGCCAACTGGCCGATGGACAGGCCAAGGAAGTAGGCGGCCAAGGTGGTCTGGACGTGTTTTTCATCGGTGGCGAAAGCCTGCGCCATGGCCGGGAAGGCGGGCAGGTAAAAGTCGATCGCCAAAGGCCCGAACGCACTCAATGCGCCCAGGATCAGCACCATTCGCAGGTTCATCAGGAATCCATAGCAGGCTAAGCAAGTGCGTAAGTCTACCTGCTAAGGGCTCCATCAGCATGAAAACATTTGCAACAAAAGGGGCACCAAGCGCCCCTGGGCATCAGGCCACTTCGGCTTGATAACCCTCGTCACGGATCGCCGTGAGGATCTGCTCTACCGCCATCGCACTCTGCACCCGCACCTGCTTGCCCGCCAGGTCGACCTCGACCTGAGCCGCGGCATCTTGCGCCTGCACTGCCCGGGTCACTGCTTTGACACAATGGCCACAGGTCATGCCTTGTACATTGAACACTTGCATGGGGTTACCTCCTTCAGGTTTTGACGCAGTTTCAAGCTTGCCATCGGGTCAAGGTCAAGCCCTTGCAAGCGCCCGGGCTGGAAATCCGCGCTCACGTCGGCCAAGCTGCGCCTTTGACGATCAGGCAAGCAGGAGATTTTTCATGTTCAGGGCAGCATTGGGCGTCGTCGGGCTTTTGAGCGCGCTGGCTGCGGTGCCACCGGCCAGCGCCGAGGGCAACTCGGACTACAGCGTATTGATCATCTCCCGGGAGCGCCTGGAAGTGGCCACCAGTTGCGAAATTGGCGTCTACCTCAACGACCAGCTTTCCGGGCGCGTGTTCCAGGAGCAGTCCACCTCCTTCAACCTGCCACCCGGCCCAGTGGATGTGCGCCTGCGCCTACTGCCAGGGCAAGCGCCCGGTTGCGCTGCGGGTATCGAAGACCAGCGCAGCACGCGTTTGAACCTGCAGGCGGGCCAGATCAACAAATACCGGATTGCCATGGGTCACAATGGGCTGGAATTGAAGCGCGCCGGCCTCGGCTATTGACCTTGCCTACGTGGCAAGGTTGATGCTGGAGGCCAATCCAAGGAGGACAGCCATGCCCGCATCCACCACGTTCGACCTGCCGATTTCCGGCATGACCTGCGCCAGCTGTGCCGGCCGGGTCGAGCGCGCCCTGCGAAAGGTCGACGGCGCTGAACAGGTCAGCGTCAACCTTGCCACCGAACAGGCCCGGGTCCAGGCTCCGGCCAGCAGCCTGCCGGCCTTGCTCGACGCCGTGCGTGAAGCCGGCTACGGCGTCCCCACCCGCACCGTCGAGCTGCAGATCGGCGGCATGACCTGCGCCAGCTGCGTCGGCCGTGTCGAACGCGCGCTCGGCAAACTGCCCGGGGTCGAGCAGGTCAGCGTCAACCTGGCCAGCGAACGCGCGCACCTCGAGGTGCTCGCGGCCCTCGACGACAGCCTTTTGATCAACACCGTGGAAAAGGCCGGCTATAGCGCCAGCCTGCCGCATGCGGGCAAGAATGAGCAGGGCGATGCCCAGCGCCGCCTGCGCAACGAACGCCTGGCCGTCGCTGCTGCCCTGCTGCTGGCCCTGCCGCTGGTGTTGCCGATGCTGGTGCAGCCCTTCGGCCTGCACTGGATGCTGCCCGCCTGGGCGCAGTTTGTGCTGGCAACGCCCGTGCAGTTCATTCTCGGTGCGCGCTTCTATGTGGCGGCCTGGAAGGCCGTGCGTGCCGGTGCCGGCAACATGGACCTGCTGGTGGCCCTGGGCACCAGTGCCGGCTACGGCCTGAGCCTGTACCAATGGGCACAAGCCCCGGCCGGCATGGCGCCACACCTGTACTTCGAAGCCTCGGCCGTGGTCATTGCCCTGGTCTTGCTGGGCAAATACCTCGAAAGCCGCGCCAAGCGCCAGACCGCCAGCGCCATCCGCGCCCTTGAAGCCCTGCGCCCCGAACGCGCGGTGCGCGTGATAGATGGCCGTGAGGAAGATGTGGCGATCGCCCAGTTGCGGCTCGGTGACCTGGTAGCGGTCAAACCCGGTGAACGGTTCCCGGTCGATGGCCAAGTCGAGGAAGGCAGCAGCCACGCCGACGAGGCCCTGATCAGCGGCGAGAGCCTGCCGGTGCCCAAACAACCTGGCGACCCCGTTACCGGTGGCGCCATCAATGGCGAAGGTCGGCTGCTGGTGCGCACCCAGGCACTGGGTACCGAAACCGTGCTGGCCCGCATCATCCGCCTGGTCGAAGATGCCCAGGCGGCCAAGGCGCCCATTCAGAAGCTGGTGGACCGGGTCAGCCAGGTCTTTGTCCCGGCCGTGCTGGTGATCGCGCTGGTCACCCTGGTTGGCTGGTGGCTGGCCGGCGCCCCGCTGGAAACCGCGCTGATCAATGCGGTCGCCGTGCTGGTGATCGCCTGCCCCTGTGCGCTCGGCCTGGCCACGCCGGCGGCGATCATGGCCGGCACCGGCGTGGCCGCCCGCCACGGCATCCTGATCAAGGACGCCGAGGCCCTGGAGCGTGCCCATGCGGTCAACCGGGTGGTCTTCGACAAGACCGGTACCCTCACCTCCGGCAGCCCCCGGGTGGTCCACAGCCAGGCGCTGGTCGGCAGCACCGCCGAGCTGCACCGCTTGGCCGGCGCCCTTCAGCGCGGCAGTGAGCACCCGTTGGCCAAGGCCGTGCTGGATGCGTGCGCCGAACAGCAGTTGGAGGTGCCTGCGGTGGTCGACAGCCAGTCGCTGACCGGGCGGGGTATCGCCGGGCAAGTGGAAGGCCGTGATCTGGCCCTGGGCAATCGCCGCCTGCTTGATGAAAGCATGTTGCAACCCGGTGGCCTGGCCGCCAAGGCCCACGCCTGGGAAGCCGAAGGCCGTACGCTGTCGTGGCTTGTCGAGCGCGGCGCACAACCCCGGGTGCTGGGCCTGTTCGCCTTCGGCGACAGCCTCAAGCCGGGTGCTGCGCAGGCTATCGATACCCTGCACGCACAACACATCAGCAGCCACCTGCTGACCGGCGACAACCGCGGCAGCGCCAAGGTGGTTGCCGACGCCCTCGGCATCGACGACGTGCACGCCGAAGTGCTGCCAGCCGACAAGGCCGCCACGGTGACGGCGCTCAAACAGGACGGCGTGGTGGCGATGGTAGGCGACGGCATCAACGATGCCCCGGCCCTTGCCGCGGCCGACATCGGCATCGCCATGGGCGGTGGCACAGATGTGGCCATGCAGGCCGCCGGCATCACCCTGATGCGCGGTGACCCCCGCCTGGTACCGGCCGCCCTGGAGATCAGCCGCAAGACCTACGCGAAGATCCGCCAGAACCTGTTCTGGGCGTTCATCTACAACCTGGTCGGTATCCCCTTGGCCGCGCTGGGTTACCTCAACCCGGTGCTGGCCGGCGCCGCCATGGCCCTGTCCAGCGTCAGTGTGGTCAGCAATGCGCTATGGCTGAAGACCTGGAAACCCACCAGCAGCGCCCAGGAGGCTCCATGAACATCGGCCAGGCAGCCCGCCGCAGCGGGCTCAGCACCAAGATGATCCGCTATTACGAGTCCATCGGCCTGCTCAAACCGGCCACCCGCAGCGACAGCGGCTACCGCCTGTACCAGCCAGAAGACCTGCACAGCCTGGCGTTCATCAAGCGCTCGCGCGATCTGGGGTTTTCCCTGGAAGAGGTCGGCAAACTGCTGACGCTCTGGCAAGACCGCCAGCGCGCCAGTGCCGACGTCAAGGCGCTGGCCATGCAGCATATCGACGAGCTGAACCGGCGCATCGAAGAGCTGGTGAGCCTGCGCGATACCCTCGGCGATCTGGTTTCCCACTGCCAGGGGGATGAGCGGCCGGACTGTCCGATCCTCAAGGATCTGGCCAACGGCAAGGTGAGCGAATGTTACCGCTGAGCCGCGCGGCGAGGCTTTGGTATGCCATATTCGCCTAAACACGACCGAATCATCGCCTGCTGCGACATTCCCTAATAAATACGGGCATTTGCCTTCATCTAATCCCGGGCGCTGCCGATGCAGTAACTACCTGCCTCGTGTGTCGACAATATAAAAATTCCGGGAGCGTCGATGAGCATCAAACAGAAACTGACCTGGGCATTCGCGGTCATCGCCGGCTTGCCCATCGTTCTCGTGGCCACCTTGGTGGTCCTCAACCTGCGCGGCGAAGCCCGCGATGGATTCCTCGACAGCAGCAGCCGGGAAATTCGCCAGGTCAGCAACGCGATGAACATCTTCTTCCAGGGCATCAACCAGAACGTCGAATACCTGGCCTCGCAACCGATGATCGCGGCTACAGGCAACAACCTGAACAAGTTCATGAGCGCCAACCCGTCATATGAACTGGGCGATCAGGACAAGCAAGTGCTCGAATTCTTCACCCGCCTGGCCGATTCGCACCCGGGTTACGCCTACCTTTCCTACGGTGTGAGTGACGGCGGCTATGTCGGCTGGCCGGCGGGGCAGAAGTTCGTCAACTACGACCCGCGCCCTCGCCCCTGGTACCAGCTGGCCATGGCCAACCCAGGCAAGACCCTGCGTACCGGCGCCTACTACTGGGCTGCCGACGACGCCGTGCTGGTGAGCACCGTGCGCGCCGTGGCCAACCAGCTTGGCAACCCGGGCGGCGTGGTCAACATCGACGTTTCGCTCAAGGGCCTGACGCAGATCGTCCAGCAGATCAAGCTGGGCGAAAGCGGCTACCTGATGCTGGTGGAAAACAACGGCAACGTGATGGTCGACCCGCGCGATGCCAGCCACAACTTCAAGCAACTGGGCAGCTTCGGCGACGGCTATGCCGCCCTGGCCAAGGCAGGTAAAGGCCTGGTCGAGGTCGAGCTGAACGGCGTGCGCTACATGGCCAACATCTACCCCGACGAACAACTGGGCTGGACCTTCATCGGCCTGATCGAGCAGAGCGAGGTGATGCAGACCACCACCCGCCTGACTTGGCTGATCGGCACCATCGCCCTGGTGCTGGCAGCACTGTTCGCCGTGGTGGGTGCGGCCTTCGCCAAGCTGATCGTGCGCCCGATCAACAGCGTTACCAGCGGCCTGGAAGACATTGCCCAGGGCGAAGGCGACCTGACCCGCAACCTGGAAGTACGCGGCCGTGACGAAACCGCCCAGCTTGCCAACTGGTTCAACCAGTTCCTCGGCGCGATTCGCAGCCTGATCCAGCACATCGGCGCTGCAGCCAGCAAGATCCTCAGCACCTCCACCAGCTCGACCCAGGTGTCCAACGACATGGCCGAGGCTGCCGGGCGCCAGCGTGAAGCCGTGGACATGGTTTCCACCGCTTTCCACGAAATGGTCGCCACCGCCAACGAAGTCGCCCGCTCCTGCAGCCAGGCGGCGCAGTCAGCCGACAGCGGCCAGCAGCAGGCCCGTGAGGGCCAGCAGCAAATCGATGCGGCGGTGCACAGCGTCGATCGCCTGAGCCAGGAAATCGAGCAGTCGGCCCAGTCGATCCAGCAGCTGGAGCGCGACAGCAACGCCATCCAGTCGATCCTCGGCACCATCCGCTCGATTGCCGAGCAAACCAACCTGCTGGCGCTCAACGCCGCGATCGAGGCCGCCCGCGCCGGTGAACAGGGCCGCGGCTTCGCCGTGGTTGCCGACGAAGTGCGGGCGCTGGCCAAGCGTACTGCCGACTCCACCGCCGAGATCGACGGCCTGCTGGGCAACCTGGCCAGCCGCACTGCCGAAGTCGCCGAGCAGATGCACGCCAGCCTGGAAGTGTCGCAGCAGTCGGTCAGCCGCATTGGCCTGGCCCGCGACAGCTTTGGCCAGATCCGTGAGTCGGTGGATGTGATTCGCGACATGAACACGCAGATCGCCACGGCCGCCGAAGAGCAGCACCAGGTAGCCGAGGACATCAACCGGCACATCAGCCAGATCCACGGCGATGCGCAATTGGTGGCCGAACTTGCCCAGGCTGCGCGGCAGGACTCACAAAGCCTGGCAGGGCTGTCCAACGAACTGGATGCACTGGTGCGACGCTTCCGCACCTGATCGGCCAACCGGCCTCTGTTACCGGCCTCTGGGGTTCACCTAGGCCGGTACAGGGCGCTGGAGGTTAAAACTTCAGCTCCCCCGGCGTCGCCCCGAACAATTGCTTGAACGCTGCGATGTAAGCCGAGGTCGAGTCATAACCGCAGCCCAACGCCGCCTCCGTCACGTTATCCCCCGCCTCCAGCAACGCCAGCGATGACAACAGCCGCATACGCTGCCGCCAATTGCGAAAACTCAACCCGGTCTCCCGCTGAAACAGCCGCATCAGCGTCTTTTCCGAACATGCCAATTGCTGCGCCCATTGCTGCAGGGTCTGTGGCTGGTCTGGCGCGGCGATCAGGCCATTGCACAGCGCCAGCAACCCGGGATGGCGTGGCAGCGGCAACGAAAAGCCCACCTCTGGCAACGTGCGCAACTGGTCGAGCAGCACCGCGACCAATCGCGCCTCGGCGCTGTCCCCTTCCGGGTAGTCTGCCGGGAGCAGGCAGAACTGCTTGATCAACTCCCGCGCCAACGGCGTCACCTCCAGCACCCGGCAGTGCTCCGGTGCCCACGGACAGGCATCGCGGCGAACGTACAGGCTGCGCATTTCGGCCTGCATCGATGTCACCACCTCGTGTTCGGCATCCGCAGGCACCCACACGCCCCACTGGGGGGGCGCGAAATAGCTGCCTTCGCGGGTGTATACACCCAGCACGCCGCTGATGGCGTAGGAGAACTGCACCCAATCGTGCTGATGGCGGGTGGTCCAGGAGCCGGCACCGAGGCTTTCGGCGCGGGCATACAGCGGCCTGGGCAGATGGTCCAATGCGGGGATGGGCCGTGGGTGTCCGATGATCGGCATGGCGGTTTCTTGTAGTTCTGATCGGACAAGCCTAACAGCTGGGGGGATGACTGTGGCGCCCTCCCGCAAGATCACCGCTCGACGATAACAGTCACCCCCTGCCCACCCGCCGCACAGATCGAGATCAACCCGCGCCCCTTGCCTGCCGTCGCCAGCAGCTTGGCCAGGTTGGCCAGCACCCGCCCTCCCGTCGCCGCGAACGGATGCCCCGCCGCCAACGAACTGCCCTTGACGTTGAGCTTGCTGCGATCGATCGCGCCAAGCGCTGCGTCCAGCCCCAGCCGCTCACGGCAATAGTCCGCGTCCTCCCAGGCCTTGAGCGTACACAACACCTGGGCAGCGAACGCTTCGTGGATTTCGTAGTAGTCAAAGTCTTGCAGGGTCAGGCCATTGCGCGCCAACAAGCGCGGCACCGCATACACCGGCGCCATCAACAGGCCTTCGCGGCCGTTGACGAAATCCACCGCAGCGGTTTCGCCGTCCACCAGATAGGCCAGCACCGAGAGCCCCTGTTCCTGCGCCCAGGCTTCGCTGCCCAGCAGCACCAGCGAAGCACCGTCGGTCAACGGTGTGGAATTGCCTGCCGTCAGCGTGCCCAGGCCGCTGCGGTCGAAGGCTGGCTTGAGCTTGGCCAGTTGTTCCAGGGTCAGGTCCGGGCGCAGGTTGTTGTCACGGCCCAACGCCAGAAATGGCGTGAGCAGGTCGTCCTGCCAACCTTCGGCATAAGAAGCTGCCAACCGTTGATGGCTGAGCAAGGTCAGTTCGTCCTGTGCACTGCGCTCAATCTGCCAGGCCTGTGCCATTCGCTCGCAATGCTCGCCCATCGACAGGCCTGTGCGCGGCTCGCCATTGCGGGGTAACTCAGGTTTCAGGTGGCCAGGGCGCAATTTGAGAAAAGGTTTGAGCCGTTCAGCCAGGCTTTTGCCGCGGTTGGCCTCCAGCAGGATGTGGCGCAACCCTTCGTTGACGGCAATGGGCGCATCGGAGGTGGTATCCACGCCGCCCGCAATGCCGCTGTCGATCTGCCCCAGGGCAATCTTGTTGGCCACCAGCAGTGCAGCCTCCAGCCCCGTGCCGCAGGCCTGCTGGATGTCGTAGGCCGGTGTGCGCGGCGACAAGCGTGAACCGAGCACGCATTCGCGGGTCAGGTTCATGTCACGCGAATGCTTGAGCACCGCGCCTGCCACCACTTCGCCCAGCTGAAGCCCATGCAAGCGGTAGCGCTCGATCAGGCCCTCGAGGGCGACGGTCAGCATCGCCTGGTTGCTGGCGGTGGCGTAGGCGCCATTGGAGCGGGCGAACGGGATTCGGTTGCCGCCCAGGATCGCGACCCGGCGAGGTGAACGCATGCGCATGTTCCTCCTGAAACAATTTAAACCGTACAGCCTAGGTGTTTTTACCGCATTCGAACGACCTTGCCACAAAGTTGGTCCACACTTTCAAGCTTGCCTTCAGGGAGACCCACTCATGAGCGATCGCTACCTCGGCTTTGCCAACTCCAACCTCGGCCGCCGCCTTGTGGACGCCCTTGGCCTGCCACACCCGGCCCCGCTGGAGCGCTGGCAGGCCGGCCGCCTGCGCCCGGTGGAGGGCGCCCTGGTAATCGGGGGCGGGCCATTGACAAGCCGGGTCGAGGCCATCGCCCCGCGCCTCACCGACGAACTCTACAGCTTCAATGCCGAAGGCTTGCAGGCACAGGCCTGGGTGGCGGGCCTGGGGCCGAAGCTAAAGGCCGTGGTGTTCGATGCCACTCATCTGTCCGACAGCGACGAATTGAAGCAGTTGCGCGAATTCTTCCAGCCATTGCTGCGCAGCCTGGCGCCTTGCGCCCACGTGGTGATTCTCGGCCGCGCCCCGGAGAGCCTCGACGACCCACTGGCCAGTGTCGCGCAACGTGCACTCGAAGGTTTCAGCCGCTCGCTGGCCAAAGAGCTGCGCAACGGTGCGACCGCGCAGCTGCTGTATCTCGCTGAAGGTGCCGAAGACCAACTGGAAGACCAACTGGAAGGTGCACTGCGTTTTTTCCTCTCGCCCAAGAGCGCGTTCATTTCTGGCCAGGTCCTGCGCCTTGAAACCTGCGCCAGCCAGGTCGAGGATTGGACCCGCCCGCTTGGCGGCCGTCGCGCCCTGGTGACCGGTGCGGCACGCGGTATCGGCGCGGCCATCGCCGAAACCCTGGCGCGCGACGGCGCTGAAGTGGTGCTGCTGGATGTGCCGCAAGCGCGGCAAGACCTCGAAGCCCTCGCCGCGCGGCTAGGCGGCCAGGCGCTGGGCCTGGACATCTGCGCCAACGACGCAGCAGCGCAACTGCTCGAAGCACTGCCTGGGGGTATCGACATCGTGGTGCACAACGCAGGCATCACCCGTGACAAGACATTGGCCAACATGACCCCGGAATACTGGGACGCCGTGCTGGCGGTAAACCTCAAGGCGCCGCAGGTGCTCACCCAGGCGTTGTACGACGCTGGCGCGCTCGGTGACAACGCGCGCATCACCCTGCTGGCCTCGGTCAGCGGCATCGCCGGTAACCGTGGGCAGGCCAACTACGCGGCGAGCAAGGCCGGGCTGATCGGCTTCGCCGAAGCCTGGGCGCCAAAGCTCGCCGAGCGCGGTGCCAGCATCAATGCCGTGGCCCCCGGCTTCATCGAAACGCACATGACCGCCGCCATGCCCATGGGGCTGCGCGAGGCCGGGCGCCGCTTGAGCTCACTGGGCCAGGGCGGGCGGCCACAGGATGTTGCCGAGGCCATCGCCTGGCTCAGCCAGCCGGGTTCCGGTGCGGTCAATGGCCAGGTCCTGCGGGTCTGTGGCCAGGCACTGATGGGAGCCTGACCATGAGCAGACATTGGCACGACCTACACGCCCCGGACTCACGCGCCAGCCTCTACCTGCGCGCGGCCAGCAAACGCAAAATCAGCGGCGACAGCCTGCCGGACACAGGCCTGCGCTGCGTCATTCGGGCCCAGCCCGACAACCTTGCGGCCTACCGCCGGCTCTGCCACTTCACCGACGATGGCCGCTTGCCGGGCACTTATCCACATGTCATGGCCTTCCCCCTCCAGTTGCAGCTGCTGACCGGCCACGACTTCCCCTTCCCACTGCTCGGGCTGGTGCATCTGTATAACCGCATCGAGGTGCTGCGCCCCCTGGGTGGCATCGATGGGTTACGGTTTGCGGTGTACGCCGACAACCTGCAACCTCATGCCAAGGGCGGCACCTTCGACCTGATCACCGAAGCCGAAGATGGCCTGGGCCTGCTCTGGCGCGAAACCAGCCGCATGCTGGTACGCGGGCTGCACCAGGAAGGCCAGGCGAGTGAGCTGGCAGAACGCGAACCGGGCCCACTGGCAGAGGCGAGCCGCTGGTATGCAGACAGCGATATCGGCCGGCGATACGCCAAGGTGTGCGGGGACTACAACCCCATCCACCTGAGCGCCGCCAGTGCGCGACTGTTCGGGTTTCCCAAGGCCATTGCCCATGGTATGTGGAGCCAGGCCATGGCGCTTGCGGCGTTGCGCGGGCACCTGCCGAACAGTGGCTATGGCTTCGAGGTGGATTTCCTGAAGCCGGTGCGGTTGCCATCGGAGGTGGTGCTCAGTGCCAGTGAGGCCGGGCCCGCAGGGGAACTGCGGCTGGATGGGCATGGCGAGTTGCTGCACATGCTCGGCCGTTGGGACCAGCTCTAGGCCGTGTGGCGGCTGCGCAGCCGCCCCCGAATCCTCTTGCTTTGCATCGGACCTGCGCCGAAGCTATGCGGCATTAGGAGAGCCCCGATGAACCTGCAAGAACTCACCGAACGCCTGCACAAGATCCGCGACAACAACGACTGGCGCGGCTTCCACAGCCCGAAGAACCTGGCCATGGCCGCCAGCGTCGAAATGGCCGAGCTGGTGGAAATCTTCCAGTGGCTGAGCGAAGACCAATCCCGCCAGTTGCCCGCCGACAAACTCGCTCACGCCGGCCAGGAGGTGGGCGATGTGGTCCTCTACCTGTTGCTGCTGTGCAGCGAGCTGGGCCTGGACATGGACCAGGTGGTACGGGCCAAACTGGCCGACAGCGAGAGGCGCTTCGCGCGATGAACGACCGTCACTTCGATGAACTGGCCACGCGCTTCGCGGAAAAGATCTACGGCGGTGCCAAAGGTGCAATTCGCCTGGCCGTGCTGCAAGCCGACCTGGCCGAAACATTGCCCGACCGCCCGCTGCGCATTCTCGATATCGGCGCAGGCCTGGGCCACATGGCCCTGTGGCTGGCTGAGCGCGGCCACCAGCTGACCCTGGCCGAGCCCGCCGCGCCCATGCTCGACGGTGCCCGTGCGCGCTTTGCCGAAGCGGGCCAGACGGCCACCTTCATCCAGGCGCCGTGGCAGGACCTGCTCGGCCAACTCACCGAACCCTACGACCTTGTGCTGTGCCACGCTGTGCTTGAATGGCTGGCCGAACCCGAAAGCATCCTGCCCGTGCTGCATCAGCTGACCGCGCCCACCGGGTGGCTTTCGCTGGCCTTCTACAACCGCGACGCGCTGGTCTATCGCAACCTGCTCAAGGGCCATTTCCGCAAGTTGCGCAGCAACCGCCTGGAAGGTGAAAAGCAGAGCCTGACCCCACAGAAACCACTTGATCCACGTGAGCTCAAGGCGCAACTTGAGCCTATGTGGCAGGTCGAAAGCCAGAGTGGTGTCAGGGTGTTCCACGACTACATGCCCAAGGAGTTCCAGGCCAAGGCCGAACTGCTCGACCTTCTGGAAATGGAGCTGGCCCACCGCAGGCACCCAAGCTTTGCCGGGCTCGGTCGCTACCTGCACTGGATCTGCCGCCCCCGCTGACCCCGCCCGCCGGGAGGAATACATGCCGTACCGTCTGTTGTGCCTGGCCCTGCTGCCCCTCGCCTTGGCTGGCTGCCAGGGCAGCAACCCGTATGTCGCCAGCGGCCGCCCCATACCGCCCGCGCCTGCTGCGGCTGCCACCACCTTCGACGCCAGTGCCTACCCGGCACCGGCCCGTGACTATGGGCACTATCGCAGCTGGAGCTGGCGTGGCGGCCAGTTGCCCAGCGGCACGGCCAATGCCGACCCGGCGCAACTGGCCGATGCCATCAGCGGCGCGCTCGACCAGCATGGCCTGCGCCCGGCACGGGGCAGCACCGGCGATCTACTGGTAAGCGCCGACATGCGCCTGGAAAAACGCCTGCGCCAAGTGCGCGACTATGACACCTACGACCCCTACTACGGCTCCTACCCCTACGGGGGCGTCGGTTATGGCGGCTACCGCAATGGCTACGGTGCCTATGCCAGCGCACCGATCGTGCGTACCTACGAGGTCGAGGTAATGGTGGTGCGCATCGATCTGTTCGACGCGCGCAACGGCCAGCCGGTGTGGAGCGCCAGTGCTGAAAGCAATAGCGACAAGGACTCGCCGCGTGATCGCGAAAGTGCCTTGCGTGATTCTGTGCACAAGGCGCTCAGCGGCTATCCTCCCAGTTAACGTCTACCGGAGAACCATCATGTTGCGCCGTCTCGTTCTACTGTCATTTGCGCTATTACTTGCGGCCTGCTCCAGCAACAACGTCCAGCATGATTTCGACGCCAGCCGCGATTTTGCCGCCTACCGCAGTTGGGCGTGGCAAGAACCCGGCTTGCAGTACCGCCCGGACGACCCCCGAATCAAGAGCGACCTGACCGAGCAGCGCATTCGCCAGGCGGTTGCCGGCCAGCTCGACCAGCGTGGCCTGCGCCCGGTGCAGGGCACGGCACGGCCTGACCTGAACGTACGCACGTACCTGATCGTCGAACAGCGCCAGCAACAGATCACCACCAACTACGGCGGTGGGTGGGGTGGCTACTGGGGCGGCTACTGGGGCGGCCCGATGTACAACGAAACCCGCAGTGTCGACTACAAGGTCGCCACCATTCAGGTCGACATGTTCGATGGGCGTGACGGCAAGCTGGTGTGGCGTGGCAGTGCCGAACAGATCATGAACAACTACCCGCCAAGCCCGGAGGAACGCAATACCGCCATTCACAATACCGTGGCCAAGGTATTGGCCAACTACCCGCCGGGTAGCAAGAAGTAGCAGTTAGCGGGAGCGGCCTTGCATTGCGATAGGGCCGCCCCCAAAAGCGCTGTGCCAACCGCGACATAATCCATTTCGACCACGCCTTTTTTCGTTGCCAACTGCACTCCCCTGCACGTTCCCGTCTATCTTCAGTTAAGGAAACCTGACTGACCGGGTAGAAGTGTTCAACAATTAGGGAAGGCGACCTGCCAATGCAAAGCATTGTTCTCTTGATGTGGCTTGCCTTGTGCTCCGAACAGGATGTGCGTCAACGCCAGATATCCAACCTGCTAACACTCGGCGTCGCGGCCTGCGCCCTGGCTTGGCTGTTCGCTACCGGCCACAGCTGGATCGGCGCCGAGGCCAGCGACGCCGGTTGGGCGCTGGCCATCGTCATGCTGCTGACCCTACCCGGCTACATGCTCGGGCGCTTCGGTGCCGACGACGTCAAGCTGATGGGCGCACTGGCCCTCGCCACCAGCCCTCAGTATGTACTCGGCACCTTCATCGGGGCGGGCGTCACGGTGCTGCTGTGGCTGCTCACCCGTCGCCGGTTGTGGACCCTGCTCAACCCCAAGGTAAAGAAGCGCTTGCAGGCCCTCACGGAGCAGATGGGCGACAAGCAGGCCTTCGTGCCCTACGTATTGGCAGGCTTTCTTCTGACAGCGGTATGGATCCAATAATCACATCTGTGGTCCGATAACTTGTACGAGCCTTGTACAGACTCGCAAACTACGACTACTTTTAAGCTGCCAGAGCGTCTGGCCCGGGAGCAGGGCCGCTTACGAACAGGGAGTTGATCGTGAACAAGCCGTCGAGTGAAGTGAAGGTATTGGTGGTCGATGACCAGCCATTGATCGTCGAGCAACTGTGTGAATTTCTCGAAAGCCAAGGTCACCCTTGCGTCCCTGCCAATTCCACCGACCAGGCCATTGAGCGCTACCTGGCCGATCAAAGCATTGGCCTGGTGGTGTGCGACCTGCACATGCCGCAGCGCGATGGCATCGAACTGGTCCGCGCACTGAAGCAAATTGCCGGCAGCAAGCGCATGTTCGAAGCGATCATGCTGACAGGACGTGCGGAGAAGCAGGATGTGATCCGCGCCTTGCGCGCAGGTTTTGCCGACTACTACCAAAAGCCCATGAACCTCGACGAACTGCTCGAAGGCGTTCGCCGCCAAGAGCAGGCATTGCTGGAACGCCAGCGCAACCTCAGGGAACTGGGCGGCCTGAACCAGCGCCTGCAAGACCTGGCATCGTCCGTTGACGAGCTCTACCACGACCTTGAGAAGGCCCGCGGCCAGGGTGTGCATCGGCGTGCCAATGATGTCGAGGAAGGCGAAAGCGAGCTGCCAGCGGTGTTCGAGAAGCTGTCGCCGCGCCAACTGGAAGTGGCGCGGTTGGTCAGCAAAGGCAAGACCAATTACCAGATCGCCTGCGAACTGGGCATCACTGAAAACACCGTGAAACTCTATGTGTCCCAAGTGCTGCGCCTGACCCACATGCACAACCGCACGCAACTGGCGCTGGCGCTGACGCCGAGTTCTTCACCGGTGCATCAGCGCTTTACCGCACATTGATCGCGAACGCCGGTGTTGCGTAGGGGCGTATCGAGCGGGGTTCATTGCATCTGATAAGTGAAGCTGAGCGTCACGCGTGGCGTTCGGCTCAGGCTGTCCAAGGCAGCATCCGCCAGAGGTTTCGCTACTTCCACAGCAACATCGAAATAACGCCCATCCCCCAGCCGCAGCCCCAGCGCAGCAGACGCCATCCGGGCATCCTCGACCTTGCCGGCGTTGTACCAGGCACGCGCTGCATCGAGCACCGCATAAGGCTGCACCACCTTAAGCCAGCCGCCGCTGTGCCGAACGCTGTAGTTGAGCTCGTACGCCACACCCCAGCCCTTGTCCCCTGCTGCCTGGTCACGGGGGTAACCACGGCCGAAACCCTGCCCACCAAACACCGCCCGTTCGCTGTCGGGTAGTTTGTCGTCGCTCCAGTACAGGGCGCCCGACACCACCCCCTGCCAAGCGTCGAACAGGGTATCGCTCTGCAACCCCGAAAGGCGCAACCGCAAGAAGTCGAGGTCATAGTCGGCGTCGCTGCGCGCGCCGAGGTAATCCAGGCCTTGATAGACCCCGGCACTGACGATCCGCAAGCGGCGAGCCTCGGCCTTGCGCCAGTTGCCCTCGAAGGACAGCGCCCGTACGTAGTTGTCGTATTCGCGCACCTGCAAACGCCCCGCAGGCCGATCTTCGAGATGCTCGCTGACCGCGTAGAAGCGCCCCGTCACCGTCAGCCACTCATCCGGCCTGACGATCAGTGGTTGACCAAGGCCTACCGAATAACGCTCGCTTTCCCGCTTCTGGGTGAGATCGCTGCCGTCATCCAGGCGGATACGGGTGCCCGGTATGCTGCGATAGCGCGAAGCAGATACCAGCAACTGGCTGCCTTCGGCGTCCAGGTACTGGCTGTAAGCCAAACGCTGGTAATGGGCCTGATCATCCCCGGGAGGCAGCAGCAGGCTTGCCTGGAACTGTTCGGCATAGCGGGTCTGGGCATTGCTGGCCACGGTGAACAGCGCCTGGGTGTCCTCACGGCTGCCATCGTTTACGGTAATGCCAGCGGCAAACGGCCTACGCTGCGCGTGCACCGTCAGGTGAGCGGCACCCTCAGGCGAATGCGCCGCGGTCAGTTCGGCGCCTAGCGCAACGCCCGGAATGCGTTCGGCAATGCCGATGTAGCGCTCCAGCGTTTCACGTGTGAGCGGCCGTTCGGCTTGCAAACGCTGAAGCAACTGCTCCAGGTAACGGCGGGCCGAACCGATGTCGCCTTGCAGCCGGTAGCCTTGGATATAGCCCTCCACCAGCACCACCTGGATGCGGCCGTCTGCGACATCCTGCGGTGGCAGGTAGGCATACGAGAGCAGGTAACCGTCCTGCCGATAGCGTTGGGTGAGGCGCTCGGTGAACTGTTGCAACTCGCCCAGCGTGATCTCGTGCCCTATCAGCGGCTGGTAGTGGTCGCGCAGCTCGCTCAGGGGGAACACCGTGCCGCCCTCGAAACGCACCTTGTGCAACACCAGCCGGGTGTCCGCAGGTGCCCAACCAGCAATATTGGCATCTGACAGCGCCAGCCGCAGCGGCGAAGTGTCGGGGCGGTAGGTGTCTATTGGCAGGTTGGCGGCAGGCAGCCGACGCTCGTTTTCATGGCTGTCGAGAAACACCGGCAACGCCTCTGCCTGGGCCAGCAGGGCCCAAGGCAGCAATAACAGGGGCACGACCAGAGGACGCATAGGACGCTCCATGATCCCTCGGGTACCGCGGCGCCAGCCGGTCACACCCGTCACTTGCAAAGCGTAGGTGCTGGCCCGGCAATCGTCGAACGGCTACTCGCTGACCTGAAACGCCACCCGCGCGGTCTCGCCACTTTCATCCAGCGCGCTGAGCTCGATCTGCCCAGCGCGTTCGAAGCGCACCAGCAGGCTGTCCTGGCCCAGGGTCTCGCCCAACGGCTGGCCATTGAGGAACCACCAGCGCCGTCCACCCCCGCCAAGGGCAGAAACGTGCAACTGCAACGGCTCGCTGCTGGTTGCCGGGCGGCGCAGGTTGTCACCCGGGCGTACACCGACGATTGAAAGAGGTGGCGCAGTCGCCGGTGCCTGCGGTGGGCAGGTCGGGTCGACTGCCGGCAAGCGCGCCGCACGCCGTTCGACGCGGGGAAGCCACGGCTCCAGCGGCGCAGGCCAGAGGGCGATGTCACGTACCTTGGCCCCCAGGCAGCTGCCATCGACGCGCTGCCCTTGCGCATTGACCCAGACGCGCTCGCGCAAGCCCATCCCCAGCGGTTGGTCGGCTGCCTGCAAGGTCGGCGGCGTGGTGCCGTCGAGTGTCCAGGCAAAACGCTGGCGACGGCAGTTGGGGTCTTGCCGATTCATCGGCTGGCCCAGCGGCCAGCAGATGGCTGCCACGCCGATGGTATCGGGCACCTGCTCGACCGGCACGCGGATACCGCGCTGGGCGTCGCGGTTGCTCAGCAGGTCATGCACCTGAAGCATCAACGGCGCCGCCGAGGCCAGGCCGAACTGCCCAAGTACTGGCGTGCCGTCAGGGCGGCCGATCCAGACACCGATCAGGTAGCGCGGCCCGACGCCGATCGACCAGGCATCACGGAAGCCATAGCTGGTACCGGTCTTCCAGGCCAATTGCGGGCGCTGCACCAGCTCGGCGTGCGGGTCACGGTCCGGACGCGCCTGGCCACTGAGAATACGCCGGATAATCCACGCCGCCCCTGGCGACAGCAGGCGCCGCTCCAGCAACGGCTCCTGGGGCTGCAGGCGGATGCGCGCACTGTTGCCGGCTCGGGCGAAGGCCGCATAGCCGCCGACCAGGTCTTCCAGGCGGCTGCCCGCACCGCCGAGGATCAGCGACAGGTTGGGCTCGGCCAGGGGCGGCAGCATCAGCGGCACGCCGGCCACACGCATCTGCGCCGCGAAGCGTTTCGGGCCATAGGCTTCCAGCAACTGCACCGCCGGCAGGTTGAGCGACAGGGCCAAGGCCGAACTGGCCGACACCGGCCCGCTGAAACCCATGGAGAAGTTGCCAGGCCGATAATCGCCGTAGCGCCTGGGCACATCCTGCAGCAGCGATTCGGAGTGGATAAGCCCGTCGTCCAGCGCCATGCCGTAAAGGAACGGTTTGAGCGTCGAGCCGGGCGAGCGCAAGGCGCGCACCATGTCGACATGGCCGTAGCGTCGCTCATCGGCCAGGTCGATCGACCCCAGGTAAGCGCGCACCGCCATGGTCTGTGCATCCACCACCAGAATCGCCGCCGACGTGCGCTCCGGCAGGCGTGCACGCCAGCCTAGCAGCAGGTCTTCGAGGCGCCTTTGCAGGGCCGCGTCGAGTGTGGTGCGAATCAGTGGCGGGCTACCGGCGGTGTTCAGCCGCCGCGCCAGCAACGGCGCCAGGGCCGGCTCTTGCCGCGGCGCCAGCAGTAAGGGCTCTTCGGCGGCCTCCTTGAGCTGCTGGGCGGGCCAGACCTGGTACTCGGCCAGCCGTTGAAGCACCTTGTCGCGCGCACGCTGGGCACGTTCGGGATGGCGGTCCGGGCGCAGGCGGCTGGGTGCCTGGGGCAGCACCGCAAGCAGCGCCGCCTCGGCAGGTGTCAGGTGCTTGGGCGACTTGCCCAAATATGCCCAACTGGCAGCCGCCACCCCCTGCAGGGTGCCGCCAAAGGGCGCGCGGTCGAGGTAGATCTGCAGGATTTCGCGCTTCGACAGGTGCCACTCCAGCTGCGCCGTACGCCATAACTGGCGCAGCTTGCCGGCCAAGGTGCGGTCATGCGGGTCGAGCAGGCGCGCCACCTGCATCGACAACGTACTGCCGCCCGACACCACGCGCCCACCGCGCAGGTTCAGCCAGGCCGCGCGGGCCAGGGCCAGCGGGTTGACCCCGGGGTGGCGATAGAACCAGCGGTCCTCGTAGGTCAGCAGTGCCTGCAGGTACAGCGGCGAGACCTCATCCGGGCTGACCGGATAGCGCCACACGCCCTCGGCGTCGGCAAAGCGCCACAATGGCGTGCCGTCTTCGGCCAGCACTACCCGCGCCAGGTCGTCGCCTGGCATGGGCAGCGGCCAGATACGGTCAGCCAGCCACAGCAGGCCGACAGCCAGCACCAGAGTGATGACACCGGCACGGGCAATTCTGCCCGCTCGCGTGCGCGGCCACGCTAAGCTTGGCATCGGGAACCGACTTGGCCAACTGATGGCCAAAGGCTTGGAAACGGCAAACTCGCCGACGTGTCGATCAGGAAGCAACTATGCATGTAGAAGGTTTTTTCGAGTGGCTGGGCCAGGCACTGGGTTCGTTGATCCGAGTTATCGTCGACGCATTGAGCGGGCTGTTCAACCTGCTGGCCAATGCCGGGGGCAATTTCATCGATGGCCTGGCGCGCACGCTGGGCATGGACACCTCGCTGGTCAGCATCCTTGCCCTGGTGGTCGGCCTGATGCTGCTGTACTCGGCCATCCGTGCCTTCATGCGGGCGTCGATCATCCTCGGGATCATCTGGCTGGTGCTGGGGTTGTGGGTGATGAGCTGGGTGATTCACTGAGGCCCTGCCGCCCCTCGCTTTGATGTGTTTTTTGGGTGTGTGTAGGAGCGGCCTTGCGTCGCGAAAGGGCCGCAGAGCGGCCCCAGGATTTCGGCGTTAACCTTGATATCGCTGGGGCCGCGCTGCGGCCCTTTCGCGACGCAAGGCCGCTCCTACAACAACCCAAGCACGCGGGGCAGCAGTGGCTTAGCGGGCGTTGACGGTCATCTCGCCCTGCCCCTCGCCCACGGCCTGCAGGTTCGGCCGGTACATCGACTCGACCTGCGGCGGCGGCACGCGATAGGTGCCCGGCGTTACCGCCCGTGCCAAGTACAGCAGGTGCGTGGTGCTATAGCCATCGAGTTTGAGCGCGGCCACATAACGGTCATCACGGTACTCCTGATGCACCACGCTGGCATTCTGCATCGACTCACGCCACTCCTTTACCGCGCTGCTGGCGTTGTCCAGGCTGGCGGCGCTCTGTGCCAGGTTCTGGTTTTCCAGCTCCAGCCCCGCCGGCAGCAAATCGACCACCAACGCATCCGGCACACGCTCTTTGGCCTTGAGCGCCAGGTGCACCAACACCAGGTCGCCACTGCGCAGGTTGTGCAGGTCCAGTGGTTGGCCGTTCATGCCCAGGTACTCGCGACGAATCTCCATGCCATTGCCGCCAGCCGATGGCGCCTGGCGTGGGTAGCCAGAGAGGGTCAGCTGCTGGTAAAGCGTTTCGCTGCCTTCGTTTTGCACCGTCAACGGCGAAGCCAACAACGGGCCTTCGAGCTTCAGGCCCGACGCTGCGTTGTCGAGCTCGCGGATTTCGCCTGCGCTGTCCAGCCGCGCCTGCCACTTGCCCTCCGGCTTGCCGAGCAAACCACGGCCGGCAAGGAACAGCGCGTTGCGTTCCTGAGTCGACAGCCAGCGGTTGGCCGCCAGCTCGTCAGACAGCGCGAACAAGCGTTGGTCGACCTGGTTGCTGGCCAGGTTGCTTTCCTGCAACAGCGCCAGGATCAACGCTTGGTCACGCAGGGTGCTGCCGTAGTCAGCCATCCAGCCCTTGCTGCGGCTGATGCCCAACCCGGCTTGCAAGGCCTGCTCGGCGCGCGGCTTGTCGCCCATCTTGTCCAGCGCCACGGCCAGTTGCACCAGCGGTAGACCCGAGCGGGCGTCGGCGCGGCGTTCGAACAGCCCGCGCAAGGCGCCCAGCGGTGCCTGCTGGTTGCGCGACAATACCAGCGCAGCATAGGCCTGCACGGCGAAGCGGGTATGGTCGGCGCTCTCGCTGTAGTCGACCTCGATCAGGTTGCGTTCCTGCAGGTAGCGCAGCAGGCGTTCGTTGGCTTTCTTCAGCGCTTCGGCCGGCACGCCGTAGCCCTGGTCACGGGCACGCAGCAGGAAGTCGGTGACATAGGCGGTCAACCAGTACTCCTCCTCGCTGTCCGAGCTCCACAGGCCAAAGCTGCCGTTGTAACGCTGCATGCCCAGCAGGTGCTCGATGCCCATCTCGATCTTGCGTTTGCGCACATCGGCCGGCTCGCCCTTGATGCCCAGGCGCTTGAGGCTCTCGGCATCGGCGTACAGCGACGGGTACAGCCCGCTGGTGGTCTGCTCAAGGCAACCATACGGGTAGGCTTCGAGGGCACGGATCTGTTCGGCCAGGTTCAGCGGCGGCCGGCTCGACACCACCAGGCTGGCTTCAAGGCCCGCCGGTTCGAAGGCCGCCAGGTCAGCCTCGGGCAACGCCCATGGCTGGTCCTTCAGCGCCACCCGGTAGTGCTTGAGCATTGCCGGGTAGGCCGGGCGCACGCCCAAGGTCCACTCACGCTCGAAGGCCGTGGCCGGCTCGTTCGGCAATTGCAGGCCATTGACGCGCACCTTCACCTTACCCTGGCCCAGACCACCCTGGGCCTGCACCGGGATCATCAGCGTGGACCGCTGGCCTTCAGCCAGGGCAACGCTTTGCACAGCGCTGGTGGCCAGGCTCAACTGGCCTTCGGTGCTGATTTCGACATTCAGTTGCTGGGCTTGGCCGGACAGGTTGGCCAGGTCCAGCGCCAGGCTGGTGCGGTCGCCGCCGGCGAGGAAGCGCGGCGCCGAGAGTTCGGCGATCAACGGCGCGGCGACCACGGTCTTGCCCTCGGCCATGCCGAAGTGATCCTCGGTCCAGGCCTGGGCCATCAGCCGCAGCTCGCCGTTGAAGTCGGGGATGTCCACCGTGGCCTGGCCTTCGCCCTTGTCGTCCAGGGTCACCGGCAGGCTCTGCTGCGCGACGATGGTCACCGTGGTGTTGGGGCGTTTGCCACCCTTGGCCATGGCGGCGTCACCGCCGAATGCCAGGCTGGCCAGACGGCCCTGGCCGGCTTCGATCAACTGGCCGTAGATGTCCAGTTGGTCAGCGCCATAGGCCTTGCGACCGAACAGGCTGGCGAACGGGTCGGGGGTCTTGAAGTCGGTGATGTTGAGGATGCCCACGTCAACCGCAGACAACAGCACATGCACCTGTTGCCCCGCAGCGGGTGCACTGCCATCGGCCTTGGCCACCTTGAACTTCACCGTCAGCGGCTGCTTGGGGCGCATTTTTTCCGGTGCCTGCAGGCTGACCGCGAGCTTGCGCTCGGCCCGGTCCAGCGGCAGGTGCAGCACGCCCACGGCGCGTTTAGGCGTGGCATTGGCCTTGCGCTCGCCGGGGCGAATTACCAGGGCGCTGATGTACAAGTCGTGGCGTGCCCATTGTTTGTCCAGTTGCACGTCGAAGGTCTTGCCCTCGGCCGGCACGTCGATTTCCTGCCACCACAGCGGGCCATCGCTGGACTCGATCATCAGGTAGCCGCTGCCGGCTGCCGGCGGCGTTACCGTGACCTTGGCCGAGGCACCATCGGCGTAGGAGGGTTTGTCCAGGGCCAGCTTGACCTGGTCGGGGCGCACCGCGCCGCCTTCGGCGTTGTCCTGGGCGCGGTAGCCGGCCCAGAAGCGCTCGCTGGAGACCAGGCCGGTTTCCGGGTCTTCGACTTCGACCCGGTAAGGGCCCCACTCGACCTGGAACGACAATTTGGCGGTCGAGCCGGCCTTGACGCTGACGGTCTGCTCGCTCTGGGTGAGGAATTTCTCGTTGAAGTTGTAGCTCCAGCCGTCGCTCTGCGAGTAGTTCCAGTAGTAGTCACGGCGTTCGCGGATCAGCCGCACCTTGAGGTCGTTGGCCGCAAGCTTCTTGCCGTCACGGTCGGCGACCAGGAACTCGAATTCCACCGGGCCGTCACTGTCGGTCTCCTCACCCTCGAACAGCCCACGCAGGCCAGGCAAGCGCTCGGCCGGCCAGATCGGCTGTTCCAGGCGACGGGTGATCGGCCTGCCACCGGACTCCTGCAGGCTCGCCTGCACGGTCAGTTGCAGCGGCGAGCGGGCTTCGGCCCAGCGGCTTTCGATATCGACCACCGCCTTGCCGGCCTGGTCGAGGGTGACCTCGTCCAGCTCCAGGTCCTGGTTCAGCTCGGTTTCGGTGACCGAGCCGAACTGGTAACCCGGCAGCGCCGGCACTGCTTCGCGCAACGGGCGCACGTAGGCCTGGCCACTCAGGCGATTACCTGCGGCAGGTGCGCCGTAGAGGTAGCGGCCATCGACCTGGATGTGCGCATCCTGATCAGGCGCAAGCGGCGTGCTGCTGCCTTTGAGCTCCAGCGCCAGGCGCTCGGGGAGGAAGTCTTCGACAAGAAACTCGTAGACCTGCTTGCGCCCGCCCCCCAAATCGAGCAGCAATTGCCAGCGACCGGTCGGTGCTTCGCTGGCCAATTGCAACTGGTACTGGTACAGGCCATTGCCATCGGCCTCCCAGACAAACTTGCGGCTGACCTGCTCATCGGGGCGGCGTACTTCCACGCTGACGGGCTGGGCCTTGACCGGCTTGCCATCCTGATCGCGCAGCAGGCCGTTGAGCAGCACGGTCTCGCCGGGGCGATACAGGTCGCGGGGGCCGAAGATGAACAGTTGCAAAGGGTTGGCCTGAGGGCCGGTGATGTCGAATTCGGCCAGGTCCAACGCTGCGGTGTTCAGGCGCAGCAAGGTGGTGTGCACGCCCTGGGTGGCAATCAAGGTATCGGCCTTGGGCGTGATCGGCAGCTGGGCGTGGCCTTCGCCATCGGTCTTGGCCTGGGCCAACAGCTTGCCCTTCTCATCGTGTATCTCAAGGTTGACGTCCTGCATCGCCTTGCCCCCTTCCAGGGCCTGGGCGAACACGTCGAGGCGGTCGCGGAAGCGGTGCGCAGAGACGCCGATGTCGCTGAGGCTGAACAGGGTGGCCGGCTGCGAATAATCGTAAGTGCCAGAAGCACGCATCACCGCCAGGTACACACCCGGCGCCTGCAGCGGCTTGATCCCGGCGATCGGCAGCAACACGGTCTCGCGGGTGTTGCGCGCCGGGTTGAGGTCGAAACGGCCACTGTAGACCAGCTCGGCCATGGCCAGGGTTTCTTTGGACTGGTAGGAATACAGGCTGCTGTTGCGCCCCCAGTTGACCAGGAAGGTCGACAGCATCTCGGGCTTCACGCGGAAGAATTCGACATCGACCTTGTCGACGTTGAGGGCGATCACCGGCAGGCCTTCGGCCAGGCGCGTGGGCAGCAGCGAGCCGCGGCTGGCAAAGCCGATGGTCGGCTGCATGTCGCGGGTTTCCAGGCGGGTCACCGACTCGCTGTCGAGCTGCTGGCCGTTGACCGCCAGCAGGCCTTTGTCGACGGTCAGCACCAGCTTGCGCTGCGGCTCGAGGTGGCGCAGGCGCAGCTCCATCTGGTTGTCGGAGAGTTCCCAGGCACCATCGACCTTGCCTTTGACAGTGTCGACCAGGTGCAGCTTGGCGGCAAAGTCCTGTTTGGCATCCAGCGGCGCCGAGAAGCTGATCGACAACGCGCTGGCGCCATCGAGCTGCACTTCCGAGACATCCAGCACCGTCAGCGCGCGGCCCTCGTAGCGCTTGGCGAGCACGGCGGGGTCCTCGCGCTTGGCCGGTTGCACCTCGGCGGGCGTGGTGGCTGCCGGTTTCTCAGCCGGCGCCGGTTTGTCCGGCGCAGATGAGTCACAAGCACTGAGCAACGCCAGCGCGCAGGCCAGCAACAATCCTTTGTTGAACATGGTGTGGGAACTCTTTGGCAGCGTGTACGTGAGGGCAGCAACTATAGCGCAACGCCGGGCGCATCACCCGAAGTCGAGCGCCAGGTGAGACCGCGTTCGCGCGCATTGGTTGCCTGGCCGGTACACTGTGGCCTGCAAACGCTGCCCCCATGACCTTAGGACACCGATGAGCTCCCTGACCACCGACTGGCGCGACCGCCCTACCCACCGCAAGGTCTGGGGCCTGGCCGCACCGATGATCCTCTCCAATATCTCGGTACCGCTGGTGGCGCTGGTCGACAGCACCGTCATTGGCCACCTGCCCCATGCCCATCAGCTGGGCGCAGTGGCGGTGGGCGCCACCCTGTTCACCTTCATGGTCGGCCTGATGGGCTTTCTGCGCATGGGCTCTACCGGTTTTGCGGCCCAGGCTGCCGGCCGCGGCGACGGCGCAGCGTTGCGCCAGGTGCTGGTGCAAGGGCTGCTGCTGGCCTTGGGCTTTGCCGTGATCATCGGCCTGCTGGCGCTGCCCTTCAGCCAGCTTGCACTTCATGCGATGCAGCCCAGCGCGGCGTTGCAGCAATCCACCGAAGATTTCTTCCACACTCGCCTGCTCGGGCTGCCTGCTGCATTGGCCAGCTACGCGCTGGTCGGCTGGTTCCTGGGCACCCAGAATGCCAGGGCGCCGCTGGCCATTCTGCTGACGACCAACCTGCTGAACATCGTGCTCAACCTGTGGTTCGTACTCGGCCTGGACTGGGGGGTGCTGGGTTCGGCGCGGGCGTCGGTGATCGCCGAATGGAGCGCCGCGCTGCTGGGGCTGGCCCTGACCCGCCCGGCCCTGCGCGCCTACCCTGGGCACATCGCCTGGGCGGCGTTGAAGCGCTGGCAGGCATGGCGGCCACTGCTGGCCGTCAACCGCGATATCTTCCTGCGCAGCCTGGCCTTGCAGCTGGTGTTTCTGTTGATCACCGTGCAAGGCGCACGCCTGGGTGAAGCGACGGTGGCCGCCAACGCGTTATTGCTCAATGGCCTGCTGCTGACCGCCTACGCCCTCGATGGCCTGGCCCATGCTGTCGAGGCCTTGTGCGGGCACGCCATTGGTGCGCGCGACCACACCAGCCTACGCCGCGCGTTGGTCGTGGCGTGTGGGTGGTCGCTGATCACCAGCGTCGGGTTTGCCGTGTTGTTCCTGCTGGGGGGGCATCTGTTCATCGACCTGCAGACCGATATCGACAGCGTGCGGGCAGCGGCTTACCCGTACCTGCCGTACCTGGCGGTGCTGCCGGTGGTGGCGGTGTGGAGTTACTTGCTGGACGGGCTGTTCATCGGCGCCACGCGGGCCAGGGAAATGCGCAATGCGATGCTGGTTTCGGTGGTGATTGCGCTGCCGGTGGCGTGGGGCATGAGCGGGTTTGGCAACCATGGGTTGTGGCTGGCGTTTCTTGGCTTCATGGCGCTGCGGGCGGTGACGCTGGGGTGGGTTGGGTGGCGGTTGCAGCAAAAGGGGTTGTGGATTCGGTAGTGCCGGATGCCTGTAGGAGCGGCCTTGCGTCGCGAAATGAGGGCGCAGCCCTCACCTGCTGACCTACAGCCACACACAATCCCAATGTGAATACTCGCCAGCACGCTGCACCAGACCGGCACGCATGGGATTGGCGACGATGTAACGCGCGGCGGCTTTTACATCGTCTTCTTTGCGTAGTGCCCGATCATGGTAACCCCGTTGCCAGATATGCCGACGTTCTGCACCCAGCCGATGTCAGCAGGTAAAGACCGGGTGTGACCTCGGTGAGGGCTTCGCCCTCATTTCGCGACGCAAGGCCGCTCCTACAAAAGCACCGCGATCCCGTGCAGGGTTGTAGGTTCGGTAGTGCCGGGGCCGCTCCTACAGCGGTTATGCGATGCCTGTAGGAGCGGCCTTGCGTCGCGAAATGAGGGCGCAGCCCTCACCTGCTGACCTACAGCCACACACAATCCCAATGTGAATACTCGCCAGCACGCTGCACCAGACCGGCACGCATGGGATTGGCGACGATGTAACGCGCGGCGGCTTTTACATCGTCTTCTTTGCGTAGTGCCCGATCATGGTAACCCCGTTGCCAGATATGCCGACGTTCTGCACCCAGCCGATGTCAGCAGGTAAAGACCGGGTGTGACCTCGGTGAGGGCTTCGCCCTCATTTCGCGACGCAAGGCCGCTCCTACAAAAGCACCGCGATCCCGTGCAGGAGCGGCCTTGCCGGGGCGCCGGCCCGGTCGGAAAGGGCCGCTAAGCGGCCCCAACGATCACGAAGACAAGTACGAAGAGCGGGTCAACCCAAGGCGCAAGGCATCAAGGTACTGGGTCCGCTCACGCGCGCTGATCTTCGCGCTGGCCACCTTGTCGCGGTAGTGAGTCATCAACTCCTCCGGCGACAAGTGCACGTAACGCAGCATGTCTTCGATGGTGTCGTGGGTCTCGATACCGGCGTGGTACACGCTGCCATCGGCGTTCTGGTAGATGTTCACCGAGTCGGTGTCACCGAACAAGTTGTGCATGTCGCCCAGGATCTCCTGGTAGGCGCCGACCAGGAACACGCCCAGCAGGTAGTCCTCACCCTCATTGAGCGCATGCACCGGCATGCTGGTCTCGATGCTCTGCTCGTCGACGTACTGGTTGATCTTGCCGTCGGAGTCACAGGTCAGGTCTTGCAGCACCGCACGACGCAGCGGCTCCTCATTCAGACGATGCAGCGGGATGATCGGCAACACCTGGCCGATGGCCCAGGTGTCCGGCAGGCTCTGGAACACCGAGAAGTTGCAGATGTACTTGTCGGCCAGCTTGTCGTTGAGCTCGTCCAGCACCTGACGGTGCGAACGCTGGCGTGCCTTCAGCGAGTTGTGCAGGCGACGGCACACGGCGAAGTAGCACTGCTCGGCCAGGGCCTTCTCGGCGAGGCTGATCTTGCCATCGGCATACTGCGCCGCCACGTCACCCATGTAGTGGGTGGCGCGCCAGTAAGTCTCGGTGACCATCTCGATGTCGGTCGGGCCGAGCAGGTCGGCCAGCCACTGCACGGTCTGCGGCAGGGCCTCTTTGTTCTCGATGGTCGGCACGTCGTCGTTGTGTTTCTCGACGTCGGTCACCTGGATCACCAGCATGGCGTGGTGCGCGGTCAGCGAACGGCCGCTCTCGGAGAAGATGTGCGGGTGCGGCAGGCCCTGCGCGTCGCAGAACTCCTTGAGCATGCCCACCACCACGCCGGCGTAGTCATCCATGTCGTAGTTGATGGAACTGGCATTGCGCGAGTGGGTGCCGTCGTAGTCCACACCCAGGCCACCGCCGACGTCGATGTGATCGACCGGCAGGCCCAACGCACGCAGCTCGCCGTAGTAACGGATGGCTTCCTTGAAGCCGTGCTGGTAGTCGGCCAGGTTGGCGATCTGCGAGCCCATGTGGAAGTGCAGCAGGCGGATGCCCTGGTCCAGGCCGGCATCGCGGAAGCGTTGCACCACCGAAATCAGCTGGGCGGCAGACAACCCGAACTTGGACTTCTCGCCACCGGTGTCCGCCCACTTGCTCGAAGCCAGCGAAGACAGGCGCACACGCAAGCCCACCTGCGGCTTCACCTTCAGCTCGGCGGCCTCCTCGATCACCAGGGCGACCTCGGACTCCTTCTCGATGACGATGAACACGTTGTGGCCCAGCTTCTGGCCCATCAGCGCCAAGCGAATGAACTCGCGGTCCTTGTAACCGTTGCAGACGATGGTGCCGCCCTTCGGCGCCAGCGCCAGCACCGCCAGCAGCTCAGGCTTGGAGCCGGCCTCAAGGCCGATCGAGACATTCTGGGTGGCGATGATGTTTTCCACCACCGCTTCCTGCTGGTTGACCTTGATCGGGTACAGCGCGGTGTACTGGCTCTGGTACTCCAGGCGCGCGATGTTGGCGTCGAACGCACCGGTCAGCTGGCGTACGCGGTCTTGCAGGATATCGGGGAAGCGCACCAGCAACGGCAACGACAGGCCGCTCTGGCGTAGCTCGTCGACCTGCTCGAACAGGTCGATCGGCGCGCTCTGGGGGCCATTGGGGCGCACTTCGACGCGCCCGGCTTCATTGATGGCGAAATAACCAGCGCCCCAATGGCGGATGCCGTAAACACTGCGGCTGTCGGCCACGGTCCATTGGCTACCATCGTCTTTGCGTGTGCGTCGTACGGACATTCAAGTCCCCTATAGATAAGTCGAAGACACTGCCCCAACAAAAGGGCCGGCGCAGTGTAAAAGCTGAAAATGACGGTTCGTCCGGTTCAGGGGTAGACCCTGCCAACAGGAACGAGTTTAGAAAGCACTGGGCAAAAAATCGCGCGCTGGCCTCAGCCGCCGGACTTTTTAGCTTTGAAACCCTGTTTGGTCAGCTCGCCGATCAACAGCTCGACATGGTCGCCCTGAATCTCGATAACCCCGTCCTTCAAGGCGCCACCGGTACCGCAGCGGCGCTTGAGCGTGGTGGCCAGCTCCTTGAGCTGATCGAGGGGCAGCGGCACGCCGGTGACAGTGGTCACGGTCTTGCCACCGCGGCCTTTGCTTTCACGGCGCACACGGGCAGTACCATCCCCCTCGGGGACGACTTGCTGCTTGCAGGTGCAGGCATCCACCGGCTGGCCACAGTCGGGGCAGTGCCGACCGGCATCGGTGGAGTAAACGAGACCGCCAAGGGCGGCGAAGGAAGAAGCTTTCTTGGCCACTTTTGTTCCTCTGTGCTGAGGACAAAAACTGGTCGGCGGGAGCCGACCGCGAAGCCCCACTCTGGCAGGGGCGGCGCTACTGCCGCAAGATCCTGCGGCAGCCCGAAAAGGGCGCGCAGTGTAACGATAAATCGGGGGCTTGTGTAGGAGCGGGTTTACCCACGAACAAGGGCGTAGCCCTTGCCATGAAACGCAGGTGTCTGGGACGGCCTCTTGCGGCTAAACCCGCACCTACAGACTGGCTCTATACCGCTGCAACGCCGCCAACGAGTCCGGGCAATACGGCATGCCCAGGCTTTCTGCCTGGGCCTGCTCCAGGCTGATGAACCGCGCCTCGCTCACCTCCTCCGGCTGCAAGCGCAAAGGCGCATCGGACACCGCCGAATACACCGCACACCACAAGCGGTTATCAGGCTGGTCGAAGTAGAAGCGCTCATGAAAGCGCAACGCGACGCCATCGACACCCAGCTCTTCGGCCAACTCCCGGGCTGCCGATTCGGCATACCCCTCGCCCGCCGTCACCATGCCGCCTGCTGCCACATCCCAATACCCAGGGTACAGCGCCTTGCTCAAAGTACGCCGGTGCACGCACAACTCACCGGCACCATTGAACAGCAAGATGAACGTGCAGCGGCCGATCAGGCCGCGCTCACGCAGTTCAGCCCTGGGCAGGGCACCCAGTACCTGATCGGCCTCGTCGACCCAGGCGACCAGCTCACGGTCGGAAGCCGCCCGGTGGGCGGCTTCCTTGGTGCTGATGACCACTATCAGCCCTGCGACAGCAGCTGACGCAGGTCGATGACCGCAGCGTTGGCGCGGGAGATGTAGTTGGCCATGACCAGCGAGTGGTTGGCCCACATGCCAAAGCCGCTGCCATTCAGCACCATCGGGCTCCACAGCGCTTCCTGCGAGGCTTCCAGCTCACGGATGATCTGGCGCACGCTGACGGTGGCGTTCTTCTTCGCCAGCACGTCGGCGAAGTCGACCTCGATGGCACGCAGCAGGTGCGACAGCGCCCAGGCTTGACCACGGGCCTCATAGAACACGTTGTCGATCTGCAGCCATGGGGTTTCGACCACCTCCTCGTCAACCTGCGGCGCCTGGCCAGGTTGCACCGACTCGGTCTTCAGGGTGGTGTTGAGCTTGACCCGGCCAACGCTGGCCGAAAGGCGCTGCGACAGCGAACCCAGGCGGGTGGCCACATCGCCCAGCCAGTTGTTCAGGTTATCGGCACGGGTGTAGAAGATCGCGCCTTTGTCGCCAGCGGCGAGGCGGGTCTGGTAGCGGTTGAGCGACTTGATGCCTTCTTCGAATTCCGACTCGCTCGACGGCAGGATCCAGCTCTTGTTGTCGAAGTTGAAGCGCGGCTCGGCCTTGGCCAGGTCGGCGTCTTCGGTGGACTGCGACTGCGAACGGGCGAAGTCCTTGCGCAGGGCACGGGACAGGTCGCGGACCTGAACCAGCACGCCGTATTCCCAGCTCGGCATGTTGTCCATCCACAGCCCCGGCGGGAAGCGGTCGTTGGAGATGTAACCGCCCGGCTTGTTCAGCAGGGTACCGGCGACAGTCTTGAGGGTTTCGATGGTGGTGTAGCCGACCACCATCTGCTGGCCATTGCGCTCGGCCGCGGTCTGGGCGTTCTGCTGCACCGGGAACAGCTCAGGCTCCTGGCTCCAGTACCAGCCCAGGCCGATGCAGACCAGCAGGTACAGGCCGATCAGGGTACCCAGAGCACGGCTCCAGAGCCCGCCCAGGTAGCTACGGGCGGCGGCGCCACGGCCATCAACACGCTCGCGGGGTTCGGCTTTGGCCTCGCGGTTTTTCCAGTCCAGCATGGCATTGTCCTTAATCAGTCTCGACGGTTCAGGGGCTTTGACCACAGGCGTGCGCCAGGGTGCCACGGCAAGCCCGCGTCGCTGCACTATAAAGCAGACACTGCCGTACGCATAAGCGACCAGTGGGTCGGTAACTGAATATTCGTTCTAAACCCTTTGTTGATGGAGGGCACTCACCCAAAGGTAAAGAGCTGCTAGCATAGAGCCATCATCGAACCTGCATACCACCCACCCAAAAGTAGCCAGGACATGAGCCAAGCAGTCGATCCGAGCCAGCAGTGCCCCGCCCAGCACCTGTCGCGTACCGGCCTGCGCAAGGATGACCCGCTCAACCAGGTGCCGCTGCCCCTGCGCAAGCCGGTGTACATCCTTTTGCAGGACCACGAGCGTGCCCAGCGCCTGGCCCAACAGCTGGAGTTCTTCGGCCTTGGCGTGCAGCCCCTGTTCAGTGCCGATGCCTTCCACGCATCGCTCAGTGAATGCCCGCCTTCGGCCATCGTCATGGACGTGGACTTCACCGGTAGCGGCCAGGGCCTGCTCCTGGCAGCCCAAGCTCAGGCCCAGGCTCAGCAGGGATTGCCGCAGCCCATTCCGCTGCTGTTCTTCAGCCATCACGAAACCGATACCCCTACCCGCCTGGCGGCGGTGCGCGCCGGCGGCAAGGAGTTCCTCACCGGCACGCTGGAAGCCTCCAGCCTGCTGGAAAAGGTCGAACTGCTGACCAGCGCGACCCCGCACGACCCGTTGCGGGTATTGATCATCGACGATTCGCGCACCCAGGCCTTGCACACCGAGCGCGTGCTCGCCAGCGCGGGCATGATCACCCGCAGCCTGACCGACCCGATCCGCACCATGGCGGAACTGGCCGACTTCCAGCCCGACCTGATCATCCTCGACCTGTACATGCCGGCCTGCACCGGCCCGGAGCTGGCCAAGGTGATCCGCCACAATGACCGCTACGTCAGTGTGCCGATCATCTACCTGTCGGCCGAGGACGACCTGGACAAGCAGCTCGATGCCATGAGCGAGGGCGGCGATGACTTCCTGACCAAGCCGTTTCGCTCGCGTCACCTGATCACCACCGTGCGCAACCGCGCCGCCCGTGCCCGCCACCTCAAGTCACGCATGGTCCGCGACAGCCTCACCGGGCTGTACAACCACACCCATATCCTGCAATTGCTCGAAGACTGCTGCTACCGCGCCCGGCGCGAGCAGCAGCCGCTGAGCTTCGCCATGCTCGATATCGACCGTTTCAAGCAGATCAACGACCGCCACGGGCACCCGATGGGCGACCGGGTGATCAAGAGCTTGGCACTGTTCCTCAAGCAACGGCTGCGCAAGACCGATTTCATTGGCCGGTATGGTGGCGAAGAGTTCGCCATCGTCATGCCCAATACCGCACTGGATGCCGCGCACAAGGTGCTGGACGAGATCCGGCGGCGGTTTGCCGAAATTCTTTATCCGGCGCAGCCGCGTGACCTGAACTGCACGTTCAGCGCAGGCGTGGTGCAACTGGACGATGAGCTGGATGCGCTGACCATGGCCAGTGCGGCTGACGAGGCGTTGTACCGAGCCAAGCATGCGGGGCGTAACTGCGTGGTGCGGGTCGAACCCTAGGCCTTTGCAGGGGCCGATAAAGGCCAAATGCCATCTATTTCTCTCAGCGAGCCCCAGCCGTCATCACTGCGTAACAAAACCGCAATAACTTCAGGCGCTTACTTCTCCCACTCCCCGCAGGAAGTTCGCGGCTATGCGCCTGAAGTGGCTGACCAATTTCAACACCCTGTTGCTGGTGACCGTCTGCATCGCCCTGGGCGCGACCCTGTGGTGGTCGCAGCGTGCCCTGGAGCGCCCCTATCAGATGATGGAGCGCTACCTGGGCCTGTCCCAGCAGTTCCAGAACCAGGCAGCGCGCAACATCCAGGCCTACCTGGGCAGCGGTGACGCCTTGCGCCACGCCGCCGCCATGGAGGCCAACCAGCAGTTGCAGGCGGCTTTGGCCGAATGGCCCGAGGCGTTGGCCGGCACACTGCGCCCCAGCCTCGACAGCCTGCAGGCCTTTACCGCCGACGAACTGCTGGCGGCCGGCAAGCTGGCCGGTGACCCGCAAGCGCTGCTGTTGCAGGCCGAGCGCGAACTGGGGGCCAACTTCGAACAGTTGGCCGGCTACGCCCGGGACAGCAGCAGTGCCGAGGCCGACCGCTACCTGCTGCCGCTACTCGACGCCACCGTGCACCTCGGGCGCCTGTCGCTGGCACGCGACAAGCTGGTCAGCAGTGGCCGCCCTGAACTGGCCGATGAAGTGGAGCGCGAACTGCAACTGATCCGCGCCCAGGCCCAGGCCATCGACAGCCTGCCGTTGCTTGGCGTGACCCGAGCGGCCGAGTCCAATGCCGACGATTTCGCCGCCATGATGGGCCTGCAGACCCAAGCCAGCGAGCAGCAGGAAGACCTCGCCGTCGGCCTCAAGCGCGAACTGCTAAGCCTGCTCAATCGCTACCCGGCCGAACTGCAACGCACCCGCGAGCAGATCGAACGCCGCGCCGCCCTGGCCGCCAGCGCGGGCCAGCGCCTGGAAGCGGTGCAACAGGCCATCGCCGGGCTGGAGCCGCAGGTCCGCGGCGAGCATGCCCGGATCGCCGCCGAAGTGCGTATCAGCCAAGGCCTGATGATCGGCCTGATCCTGCTGATCGCCCTGCTCATCGACACCCTGCAGCGGCGCTTGGCGCGAACCCTGACCAGCCTGGCTCCGGCCCTGTCGCACTGGGCCGAGGGCGATTTCGCCGAACCCATCGCCCTGGGCAAGACCAACCGCGAGCTGCACGACATCCAGGAATCGCTCAACCGCCTGCGCCAGTACCTCGTGGCCCTGGTCGGCACCCTGCGCCACAACGCCGAGCAGGTGGCCGGCAGCAGCCACGCCCTGGCCGGCATGAGTGCCGCCCTGCACGACGGGGCCGAGCGCCAGGCCGGCGATACGGGGCAAATCCGCGACGCGCTCGCTGAACTGGAGGCCACCATCCAGCAAGTGGCCGGCGATGCCAGCGCCGCCGCCGACGCCAGCCATGATGCGGGGCGTGCGGTGGAACGCGGCCAGACGGTGATCGGCCAGAGCTTGTCCGGTTTGCGTGAGCTGGTCGACGAGGTGCAGGGCAATGCCCGCATGATCGAACAGTTGGCCGAAGAGTCTGCCACCATTGGTGGTGTGTTGACGGTGATTCGCTCGATTGCCGAGCAGACCAACCTGCTGGCCCTCAACGCCGCGATCGAAGCTGCGCGCGCCGGCGAAATGGGCCGCGGCTTTGCCGTGGTGGCTGACGAAGTGCGCTCCCTGGCACAACGCACCACCGGTGCGACGGGCGAGATCCAGGCGCTGATCGACCGCTTGCAGCAGGCGGCCAAGGGCTCGGTGGCGGGCATGCGGGCGCAACTCGAACATGCCGAGGCCACTGCCAGCCAGGCCCAGGCCGCTGACGGCGCGCTGGACGAAATTGTCCGCGCCATTGGCACCATTGCCGATACCGCAGTGCGCATCGCCGATGTCACGGCACAGCAGAGCGGCGCGGTGAGCGAGATTCGCGACCATAGCGAGCGGATTCATGCGTTGGGTGAGGACAATTTGCAGCGCATTGGCGAGGGGCGCGAGCAAGGCGAGCAATTGCTGAACCTGGGCAGCGAGCTGAGCACGGCTGTGCGTGCGTTCAGGGTCTGATCGTCTGCCTGTGGGGCCGGTACAGGCGATACAAGCAACAGCGGCCATGTGTCGCTCGCCCAGACGCCACACGCCAAATCCAGACCAACTCCGTTATCATGCCCAGCACGTTCCACCTCGCGAGTCCGCCATGCGCCGCCTGTTTCTCCTGCTGTTCCTGCTGCTGGCCAGCCCTGCCTTCGCTACGGGCCTGCTCGACAACCGCCCAAGCGCCACCCTCGGCGCCGCTTCCCTGTCCAACGCCGCAGATTTCCTGCCCGTTCACGAAGCCTTCAAGCTCAGCCTGATCCAGGCCGACGCCCAGCACATCAAACTGCGCTTCGTCGCCACCGACGGCTACTACCTTTACCGCCACCGTTTCCAGTTCCGCACGGAACCGGCCGACGTGGCCCTGGGCACGCCCAACATCCCCAAGGGCGAAGCCAAGCACGACGAATTCTTCGGTGACGTCGAGGTGTATCACGGTGTGCTCGACATCGAACTACCCCGCACCGACTCACGCGCGTTCACCCTGTTGGTGGGTTACCAGGGGTGCGCCGACAAGGGCCTGTGCTACCCGCCGGAAACCGAGCGCCTGAGCATCGACGGCGAAGGCGGTGCCGCCGCTGTAGCGCCGGCGGCCGGTGAACAGGGCTGGAACTGGAAATCGCTGTTGCTGTTCTTCCTCGCCGGCGTCGGCCTGACCTTCACCCCCTGCGTACTGCCGATGCTGCCGATTCTCTCGGGCGTGGTCCTGCGCGGCCAGGTCGGTGGGCTGCGCGGGCTGGCGCTGTCACTGGCGTACATCCTGCCGATGGCGGTCAGCTTCGCGGTACTGGGCGCGCTGATGGGCCTGTTCGGTGCCGGCCTCAACCTGCAGGCGCGCCTGCAGTCGGCTTGGTTGCTGGTGCCCTTCGCGCTGTTTTTCGTGGTGTTCGCCCTGGCCATGTTCGGCCTGTTCGAGCTCAAGCTGCCGCAAGCCTTGAGCAACCGCCTCGACAACGTCGCCAGCCGCACCAAGGGTGGCTCGTTGCTCGGCGCAGCGGTGCTGGGCGTACTTTCCAGCCTGCTGGTGTCGCCCTGCGTGTCGGCACCGCTGGCCGGTGCCCTGCTCTATATCAGCGCCAGTGGTGATGCCTTGGGCGGTGCGCTCAAGCTGTTCGCCCTGGGCCTTGGCATGGGTGCGCCGCTGCTGCTGGTTGCCACCGGCGGCGCGGCCTGGCTGCCGAAGAGCGGCCCGTGGCTGAACACGGTGAAAAACGCCATCGGTGTGCTGCTGCTGGGCCTGGCCATCGGCCTGCTCAGCCGCGTACTGCCCGGGCCGCTGACCTTGCTGCTGGTCGGCTTCCTGGCCGGCGGTGTGGCGGTGTTCCTCGGCGCCGTGGAGTTCGTTATCAAAACCCCGCGCCAGCGCCTGGCACAACTGCTGGGCCTGGCCTTGCTGGTTTACGCCCTGGCCTGCTGGTACGGGGCGCTCAATGGCCAGGGCGACCCGCTGCGCCCCTTGCCGGCGCCCGGCGTGGCTGCTGGCAGTGCTGGCCCTACCGCCCCCGCGGATGCCTGGCAGACCATCACTACCCCCGCCGCGCTGGACGCCGCCCTGGCCCAGGCCAAGGCCGCCGGCCAGCCGGTGCTGCTCGACTGGTACGCCGACTGGTGCATCAGCTGCAAGGTGATCGAGCACGAAGTGCTCAACGCCGCGCAGGTCCAAGCGCAGCTGGGCGCGTTCAAGCTGCTGCGCTTCGACATCACCGACAGCAATGCCGAGCAGCGCACCCTGCTCGATCGCTACCAACTGTTCGGCCCGCCCGCGCTGCTGTTCTTTGCAGCGAACGGCAGCGAAATGACCAGCGATCGGGTCATTGGCGAGATAAACGCCGGCGATTTTGCCGAGGTTCTGGCGCGCGTGCGCGGCAAACTCGGTCTATAACTTCCGGCGGGCCGCAGAAAATCCTCGGCACAGTGACCGGATTTAATCATCCGGTCACATACTTCGCGCGAATCTCGGACATCGTGCTGGCTATTGCCGGGAACTGGACACTTGCCGTCGCTTTGCGGCACACTCGCCGCGCTGTGTCGAATTGCCCTACAAATCCAAGGAATCCGCAGATGGCTACGCTACTGGTGCTTCACGGCCCCAACCTCAACCTGCTCGGTACCCGCGAGCCGGGCCACTACGGCGCCGTGACCCTGGCCCAGATCAACCAGGACCTGGAGCAACGTGCCCGCGCCGCAGGCCACCATCTGCAATACCTGCAGAGCAATGCCGAATACGAACTGATCGACCGTATTCACGCCGCACGCAACGAGGGTGTGGACTTCATCCTGATCAATCCGGCTGCTTTCACCCACACAAGTGTCGCATTACGTGACGCATTGCTTGCGGTGAGCATCCCATTCATCGAAGTGCACCTGTCCAACGTGCACAAACGCGAACCGTTCCGCCACCACTCCTACTTTTCCGATGTGGCCGTAGGGGTGATTTGCGGCCTGGGCGCCAGCGGTTATCGCATGGCCCTGGAGTCCGCGCTGGAACAACTGGCTGCCAACGCACAGCCCTGATGACAGAGACCCTGGCCTAAGTGGGCCGGGGTTTGAGAGAAACGTTCTAGACACGTTTTCAATTACGCCCCCTGACCGAACCTTGGGAGTTGATGATTAATGGATATCCGTAAAGTCAAGAAACTGATCGAACTGCTGGAAGAGTCTGGCATCGACGAACTGGAGATCAAGGAAGGCGAAGAGTCGGTCCGTATCAGCCGTCACAGCAAGACCCCAGCAGCTCAACAGTTCTACGCACCGGCCCCGATGGCTGCCGCCCCTGTAGCTGCCCCGGCCGCTGCCGCTGCTGCTGCCCCGGTCGCCGAAGCCGCTGCCCCGGCCCTGAAAGGCACCGTGGTGCGTTCGCCGATGGTTGGTACCTTCTACCGCAAACCATCGCCGACCTCGCCGAACTTCGCTGAAGTTGGCCAGTCGGTGAAAAAGGGCGACACCCTGTGCATCGTCGAAGCCATGAAGATGATGAACCACATCGAAGCCGAGTTCGGCGGTGTCATCGACGCCATCCTGGTAGAAGACGGCCAGCCGGTTGAGTTTGACCAGCCGCTGTTCACCATCGTTTGAACCGCGGAGAGCCAACGATGTCTGCGAAGCTCGAAAAAGTCCTGATCGCCAACCGCGGGGAAATTGCCCTGCGGATCCTGCGTGCCTGCAAAGAGCTGGGCATCAAGACCGTCGCCGTGCACTCCACGGCTGACCGCGAACTGATGCACCTGGGTCTTGCAGACGAGTCGGTCTGCATCGGTCCTGCGCCCTCCAAAGGTTCCTACCTGCACATCCCGGCGATCATCGCTGCCGCCGAAGTCACTGGCGCCACCGCGATCCACCCGGGCTACGGCTTCCTGGCTGAAAACGCCGACTTTGCCGAGCAGGTAGAAAAATCCGGTTTCGCCTTCATCGGCCCGAAAGCCGACACCATTCGCCTGATGGGCGACAAGGTTTCGGCCAAGGACGCGATGATCAAGTCGGGCGTTCCGACCGTACCGGGCTCTGACGGCCCGCTGCCGGAAGACGAAGAAGTCGCCCTGGCAATCGCCCGTGACGTCGGCTACCCGGTGATCATCAAGGCCGCCGGTGGCGGTGGTGGTCGCGGCATGCGTGTGGTGCACAAGGAAGAGGACCTGATTTCCTCGGCCAAGCTGACCCGTACCGAAGCCGGTGCTGCGTTTGGCAACCCGATGGTCTACCTGGAGAAGTTCCTGACCAACCCACGTCACGTGGAAGTTCAGGTACTGTCCGACGGCCAGGGCAACGCCATCCACCTGGGCGACCGTGACTGCTCGCTGCAGCGCCGTCACCAGAAGGTACTGGAAGAAGCGCCGGCACCGGGCATCGACGAGAAGGCCCGTCAGGAAGTCTTCAAGCGTTGCGTCGATGCGTGCATCGAGATCGGCTACCGCGGTGCGGGTACTTTCGAGTTCCTGTACGAGAACGGCAACTTCTACTTCATCGAGATGAACACCCGCGTACAGGTTGAGCATCCGGTGTCGGAAATGGTCACTGGCATCGACATCGTCAAGGAAATGCTGAGCATCGCCGCTGGCAACAAGCTGTCGTTCCGCCAGGAAGACGTGGTGATCCGTGGTCACTCCCTGGAGTGCCGGATCAACGCCGAAGACCCGAAGAAGTTCATCCCGAGCCCAGGCACGGTCAAGCACTTCCACGCACCGGGCGGCAACGGCGTTCGCGTCGATTCGCACCTTTACAGCGGTTATTCGGTTCCGCCGAACTACGACTCGCTGATCGGCAAGCTGATCACCTACGGCAAGGACCGCGAAGAAGCCATGGCGCGCATGCGCAATGCGCTGGACGAGATCGTCGTCGACGGCATCAAGACCAACATCCCACTGCACCGCGACCTGGTGCGTGATGAAGGTTTCTGCAAAGGCGGCGTCAACATTCATTACCTCGAGCACAAACTGGCTAGCCAGGAGTGATTGTGTAGTGTGATGTGATGAAAACCCCGGACTTGTGCCGGGGTTTTTTATTGGCTGCAGGAAGTTGGTGATGCTGATAGGTGCATGCCTTGAGGGGTGTGTTGCCTATGAGATCGAGCGCCGTCACCGCACAATCCCCCAAACAATCCTCACCCTTTCATCCGCGGCATCTCGATACGATGCTCATGCACCCGCCGATACAACGTCGCCCGCGAAATCCCCAACGCCCGCGCCGCATCTGCCGGCTTCCAGCGATGCCGGATCAAGGCATCGAGCAACAGCTGCCGCGCCGGGCTGGAAAGGCTACGGTCGCCAGAGGGCAACGCATCACCACGCACCTCCTGCGGCAAATCCTCAAGCCTGACCCACCCGCCTTCACTCACCGCACAGGCATAGCGCAACACCTGGCGAAGCTGGCGCAAGTTGCCCGGCCAGCGATACAGCAACAGCGCCTGCAATGCATCATCCGCCAGCATCACCTCGACACCGCACGCCTCCGCTTCCTCGGCCAACAACTGATGAACCAACCCCAACCGGTCCTCCCGATCCCGCAGCGGCGGTAACTCGAACCTGGCGTTGGCCAGGCGGAAATACAGGTCCTCGCGAAAACGCCCGTCCGCCACCATCGCCGCCAGATCCCGGTGCGTCGCGCAGATCACCTGGATATCCACCCGCTCACGCCGCGCAGCTCCCAGTGGCGCCACCTCGCCCTCGGCCAGCACACGCAGAAGGCGGGTCTGCAGATTCAGCGGCATGTCGCCGATCTCGTCGAGGAACAACGTGCCGCCATCAGCCTGCTGCAAAAGCCCCTGCATGCCTTTGCTGGAAGCCCCGGTGAATGCCCCGGCCACATAACCGAACAGCTCGCTCTCGATCAGGCTCTCGGGGATGGCTGCGCAGTTCAGCGTGACGAAGGGCCCTTCACGCCGCAGGCTTTGCAGGTGCAACTGACGGGCGAAAACCTCTTTGCCGACGCCTGTCTCACCCTGCACCAGCACCGCCAGGTTGCAGTCCTTGACCCGCGTAGCCAGGCGCAAGTGCTGCTCGATGCGCGCATCCTGCGCCTGGCGCAACCGCTGCGTTTGCGGGCGCCGTTGCGGTGCGCTGACCCGGCCATACAGCTCGCCCCAGCCAGGCAGGCGTTGCGCCGAGGCCTCGTTGATGCAGCGCAGTTGGCCCGGGTCGAACAATTCGCCGATATGCTCGGGCAAGCGGCCCAGGCGCTCCACCAGCCGCTGGCGGGCCAGGCTGTTGAGCGCCCGCAGACGGCCGTCGGCATCCCAGGCCAACAGGTAATCCGGCTGGCTCTCGACGTAGCCCGGTGTGCCATGCGCACGCATGACCCAATGGCCCTGGGCGCTGTGCATGAAAAAAGCGTTTTCGATCTCGCGCGCAGTCTGCTCGACCAACTGCCGGATCAGGTGCTGGCTGCGGCGATCATCCGGGGACTGCAAGGCGGACACATCCACCACGCCAAGCAGCTCGCCGAGCGGGTCGAACACCGGCGCCGCGGTGCAGGTCAGGCCGATGAAGGCGGCGCGAAAGTGATCGCGCTTGTGCACCGTGACCGGCGCCTTGCTGGTCAGCACCGCCGCCACCCCACAGGTGCCCTCCTCGCCCTCCGACCAGCACGTGCCGAGGTACAGCCCGGCCTTGCGGCAGTCGTTGCGGATGGCCGACTCGACCCGGTAATCGATGGTCTGCCCTTGGGCATCGGTAAGCAGGACGCAATAGTCGGCGCCGCGCACCCGTTCATGCAGCCGCGCCACCGCATCGCTGGCGATGCGCAAGAACAGCTCGGCGCGTTCGCGGCATTCGTTGAGCAGGCTTTGGGAAAGGATACGTGGCCCCTGCTGCGAGCCTGGATCGAGGCGATACAGGTCCATGGAGCGGCGCCAGGAGTCGAGGATCAGCGGCGGCACCGGCGCCTGGGGCAGGCGATCGGCGTTTTTCAGCACCCGGCTGACGCAGTCGACATGGGCTCGGGAGTTCGCGGCAAGCATTCAGGCCCTCCGGTTCTCGTTGCTGTTTTTGTCGTTGTGCGGCCATTAAGCGCTTCCAGGCATGCCCCGACAAGCACTGTGTGATTACCGGTTGGCTTGAGACGCTGCGTCTCAGCGTCTCGGCAAACACGGCCCCGGCGCGGCACGCGGCGTCTCGCAGGGGCCGCCCGGCACATGCCTGGTGCTATCCCGCAACCGCTCTAAGGCGGCCACTTCAGGCCTGCCGAGCAAAGCTGGCACCCACCTTGCTCTGCCCATGGCAAACAAGAATATGAGGTGCGCCATGCCGCAACCCACCCCGACTGTCGGGATCATTGCCAACCCTGCCTCTGGCCGCGACCTGCGCCGCCTGACTGCCAGTGCCGGGCTCTATTCGAGCACCGACAAGGCTTCGGCGATCCAGCGCCTGCTCGCCGCCTTCGGTGCCACCGGCATCGGCAAGGTTCTGCTGCCCACCGACATGACCGGCATCGCCGCCGCCGTGCTCAAGGCCAGCCAAGGCCCGGGCGCTCGCGATCAGCACTGGCCGAACCTCGAGATCATCGACCTGCCGTTGACCCAGACCGTTGCCGATACCCGCCTGGCCACCCGGCGCATGGTCGAGCAAGGCGTGACGATGATCGCGGTACTCGGCGGCGATGGCACCCACAAAGCCGTTGCTGCCGAGGCAGGCGACACGCCACTGCTGACGTTGTCCACCGGCACCAACAATGCCTTCCCTGAATTGCGCGAAGCCACCAGCGCCGGCCTGGCCGGCGGCCTGCTCGCCAGCGGCCGCGTGCCCGCCAGCATCGGCTTGCGCCGCAACAAGCGCCTGCTGGTGAAGGTGCCCGAGCAGCAGTTGGCCGAGTGGGCCCTGGTGGAAGTCGCCGTGTCGCCCCAGCGCTTCATCGGCGCCCGGGCCCTGAGCCGCAGCGAAGACCTCAGCGAAGTGTTCGCCTGCTTCGCCGAACCCCACGCCATTGGCCTGTCCGCCTTGTGCGGCCTGTGGTGCCCGGTTTCGCGCCTGGATGCTCACGGCGCCTGGGTACGCCTGAACCCTGGCGCTGAACAGGCCCTGCTCGCACCGCTGGCGCCCGGTGTGCTGCAAGGCTGTGGCATCACCGCCAGCGGCCCATTGACGCCCGGTGTCGCCTATCGCCTGAGCCTGGCCAGCGGCACGCTGGCCCTGGACGGCGAACGCGAGATCGAATTCGCCGAACACGACACCCCCACCATCACCCTGGACCACCAAGGCCCCCTGACCGTGGACGTCGCGGCCGTACTGGCCCACGCCGCCCGCCATCACCTGCTGGCCGTCCCTCGCGGCCACCGGCTACACCCTGCAACCGCGTGTTGAGACAACCCTGGAGAACAACAAGATGTCCAATCAACTCAGTACCGAACAACTGCTGCATGCCTATGAAGTGATGCGCACCATTCGCGCATTCGAAGAGCGTCTGCACGTGGAGTTTGCCACCGGCGAGATCCCCGGGTTCGTCCACCTCTATGCTGGCGAGGAGGCCTCCGCTGCAGGGGTCATGGCCCACCTGCGCGACAGCGACTGCATTGCCTCGACCCACCGCGGGCACGGCCACTGCATCGCCAAGGGCGTGGATGTGTACGGCATGATGGCCGAGATCTACGGCAAGAGAACTGGCGTATGCGGCGGCAAGGGCGGCTCCATGCACATTGCCGACCTGGAAAAGGGCATGCTCGGCGCCAACGGCATCGTCGGGGCCGGTGCGCCGCTGGTTGCCGGTGCTGCTCTGGCCGCCAAGCTCAAGGGCCACGATGACGTGTCGGTGGCCTTCTTCGGCGACGGCGCCTCCAACGAGGGCGCCGTGTTCGAAGCCATGAACATGGCCGCGATCATGAACCTGCCGTGCATCTTCGTCGCCGAAAACAACGGCTACGCCGAGGCAACGGCCTCGAACTGGTCGGTGGCCTGCGACCACATTGCCGACCGCGCCGCCGGGTTCGGCATGCCGGGTGTGACCATCGACGGCTTCGATTTCTTCGCCGTGTACGAGGCCGCCGGCGCCGCCATCGAACGGGCGCGTAGCGGGCAAGGGCCTTCGCTGATCGAGGTCAAGCTCAGCCGCTACTACGGCCACTTCGAAGGCGACGCGCAAACCTACCGCGCCCCGGATGAAGTGAAGAACCTGCGCGAAACCCGTGATTGCCTGATGCAGTTCCGCAACAAGACCACCCGCGCCGGCCTGCTCAGTGCCGAACAACTGGACGCCATCGACGCCCGTGTCGAGGACCTGATCGAAGACGCCGTGCGCCGTGCCAAATCCGATCCCAAGCCACAGCCCGCCGACCTGCTCAGCGACGTCTACGTCAGCTACCCCTGAGCTGCGGATTAAAAGAACAAGAGGAGAATCACCATGGCAAGAAAGATCAGCTACCAGCAGGCCATCAACGAAGCCCTGGCCCAGGAAATGCGCCGTGACAGCACCGTGTTCATCATCGGTGAAGACGTCGCCGGCGGTGCCGGTGCCCCCGGCGAAGAGGATGCCTGGGGCGGCGTGCTGGGCGTGACCAAAGGCCTCTACCACCAGTTCCCAGGCCGGGTACTGGATGCGCCGCTGTCCGAGATCGGCTATGTCGGCGCCGCCGTGGGTGCCGCGACCCAAGGTCTGCGCCCGGTGTGCGAACTGATGTTCGTGGATTTTGCCGGCTGCTGCCTGGACCAGATCCTCAACCAAGCCGCCAAGTTTCGCTACATGTTCGGCGGCAAGGCGGTGACCCCGCTGGTGATGCGTACCATGTACGGCGCCGGCCTGCGCGCGGCAGCCCAGCACTCGCAGATGCTCACCTCGTTGTGGACGCACATCCCCGGGCTGAAGGTGGTCTGCCCCTCTTCGCCCTACGATGCCAAGGGCCTGCTGATTCAGGCGATACGCGACAACGACCCGGTGATCTTCTGTGAGCACAAACTGCTCTACAGCATGCAGGGCGAAGTGCCGGAAGAGGTCTACACGGTGCCGTTCGGTGAAGCCAACTTCCTGCGCGACGGCGACGATGTGACCCTGGTGACCTATGGGCGCATGGTCCATGTGGCCCTGGAGGCCGCCAACAACCTCGCCCGCCAGGGCATCGACTGCGAAGTGCTGGACCTGCGCACCACCAGCCCGCTGGATGAAGACAGCATTCTCGAAAGCGTCGAGAAGACCGGCCGCCTGGTGGTGATCGACGAAGCCAACCCGCGCTGCTCGATGGCCACCGACATCAGTGCACTGGTGGCGCAAAAAGCCTTCGGCGCCCTCAAGGGCCCGATCGAGATGGTCACCGCGCCGCATACGCCGGTGCCGTTCTCCGACGCCCTGGAAGACCTGTACATCCCCGACGCGGCGAAAATCGAGGCCGCCGTGCGCAAGGTAATCGAAGCCGCAAGGAGCGCCGCATGAGCCAGATCCATACGCTGACCATGCCCAAGTGGGGCTTGTCGATGACCGAGGGCCGGGTGGATACCTGGCTCAAGCAGGAAGGTGACGCCATCAGCAAGGGCGACGAAGTGCTGGACGTCGAGACCGACAAGATCAGCAGCAGCGTCGAGGCGCCCTTCAGCGGTGTACTGCGCCGCCTGGTGGCCAAGCCGGATGAAACCCTGCCGGTCGGTGCGCTGCTGGCGGTGGTGGTCGAAGGCGAAGCCGACGAGGCCGAGATCGACGCCGTGGTGCAGCGCTTCCAGGCCGAGTTCGTCGCCGAAGGTGGCGCAGACCAGGCGCAGGGCCCAGCCCCGCAAAAAGCCGAAGTGGGCGGCCGCCTGTTGCGCTGGTTCGAACTGGGCGAAGGCGGTACGCCGCTGGTGCTGGTGCACGGCTTTGGCGGTGATTTGAACAACTGGCTGTTCAACCACCCGGCGCTGGCCGCCGAACGCCGCGTCATCGCGCTCGACCTGCCCGGGCATGGCGAGTCGGCCAAGGCGCTGCAACGCGGGGACCTGGATGAACTTAGCGAAGCGGTACTGGCACTGCTCGACCACCTGGAGATCCCCCGGGCCCACCTGGCCGGGCATTCGATGGGCGGCGCAGTCAGCCTCAACGTGGCACGCCTGGCGCCGCAGCGGGTGGCAAGCCTGAGCCTGGTGGCCAGTGCCGGGCTGGGCACAGCGATCAACGGCCAGTACCTGCAAGGCTTCGTCGCCGCTGCCAACCGCAATGCACTCAAGCCGCAGATGGTGCAGCTGTTTGCCGACCCGGCGCTGGTTACCCGGCAGTTGCTGGAGGACATGCTCAAGTTCAAGCGGCTAGAGGGCGTCGACGCGGCGTTATGCCAACTGGGGTCGGCCATTGCCGAAGGCGACCAGCAGCGCCACGACCTGCGGGGCGTGCTGGGGCAGCACCCGGCGCTGGTGATCTGGGGCGGGAAGGACGCGATCATCCCGGCCAGCCATGCCGACGGGCTGGAGGCCGAAGTACTGGTGCTGCCAGATGCTGGCCACATGGTGCAGATGGAGGCGGCCGAACAGGTCAACCAGCAGTTGCTCGCCTTCCTGCGCAAGCACTGAACCTTACGCGTGAGCCTGGAGACAACAAAAATGAATGACCTGAGCCACACCCACATGCGCGCTGCCGTCTGGCATGGCCGTCACGATATCCGCGTCGAACAGGTGCCCTTGCCTGCCGACCCCGCGCCTGGCTGGGTGCAGATCAAAGTGGACTGGTGCGGCATCTGCGGTTCCGACCTGCACGAATACCTCGCCGGCCCGGTGTTCATTCCGGTGGACGCGCCCCACCCGCTGACCGGCATTCAGGGGCAATGCATCCTCGGCCACGAATTTTGCGGCGAAATCGCCAAACTCGGCGAAGGCGTCGAGGGCTTTGCTGTCGGCGACCCGGTGGCGGCGGACGCCTGCCAGCACTGCGGCACGTGCTATTACTGCACCCATGGGCTGTACAACATCTGCGAGCGCCTGGCCTTTACCGGCCTGATGAACAACGGCGCATTCGCAGAACGCGTCAACGTCCCTGCCAACTTGCTGTACCGACTGCCACAGGGCTTCCCGCCAGAAGCCGGCGCGCTGATCGAACCGTTGGCGGTCGGCATGCACGCCGTGAAAAAAGCCGGCAGCCTGCTTGGGCAAACCGTGGTGGTGGTTGGCGCGGGCACCATCGGCCTGTGCACCATCATGTGCGCCAAGGCCGCAGGCGCGGCGAAGGTCATCGCCCTGGAGATGTCTTCGGCGCGCAAGGCCAAGGCTCTCGAAGTGGGCGCCAGCGTCGTGCTGGACCCTAGCCAGTGCGATGCCCTGGCAGAAATCCGCACACTGACTGCCGGGCTTGGCGCGGATGTGAGCTTCGAGTGCATCGGCAACAAGCACACCGCAAAACTGGCCATCGACACCCTGCGCAAGGCGGGCAAATGCGTGCTGGTGGGGATTTTCGAAGAGCCCAGCGAGTTCAACTTCTTCGAGCTGGTGTCCACCGAGAAGCAGGTGCTCGGGGCTCTGGCTTACAACGGGGAGTTTGCCGATGTCATCGCCTTTATCGCTGACGGCAGGCTGGATATCCGACCGCTGGTGACGGGCCGGATCGGGCTGGAGCAGATCGTCGAGCTGGGCTTTGAAGAACTGGTCAACAACAAGGAGGAGAACGTGAAGATCATCGTGTCGCCGGGCGGGCGCTGATCTCCCCACGCAGAAAGCCTGTTGCACACCCTTGTGGGAGCGGGTTTACCCGCGCCCACAGGGCATGTGTGTCTGTCTCACCCCCAGATTCTGCGTCATACTCGGCAGACCTATTGCCCGGTCTCCACCATGCGTCCATTGCTCCCCATCACCTTGGTCCTGTTGCTAGCCGCGTGCGGAGATGGCGAATCGCTATTGCCTCCGGACGCACGCCTGCCCGACGGCGGGCGCTACCGAGGTGAGGTGGTTGACGGCTTGCTGCAGGGCGAGGGGCGCATCGACTACCCCAACGGCAGCTGGTACGCCGGCGGCTTCAAGGATGGCCAGTGGCATGGCCAGGGCGAGTGGCACGGCCAGAACGGTGAAGTCTACCGGGGCCAGTTCGCCGAGGGCCTGTTCCAGGGCCTGGGTGACCTGACCACGCCGGGCAGCCACTATGCCGGTACTTTCAAGCACGGCCGGCGCGACGGTGAAGGCACCCTCAAGCAAGCCGACCAGACCTACCGCGGCCAGTTCAAGGACGACCAGTACGAAGGCGCGGGCGAGCTGGAGCTGGCCGACGGCAGCCGCTACCAGGGCCTTTTCGCCAAAGGCAAACCGAACGGTGCCGGGGTGCGCAGCGATGCCAGCGGCAACCAGTTCAGCGGCCGTTTCGTCGATGGCCTGCTGCAAGGCAGCGGCACCTACGACAGCGTCGACGGCGAACAGTACATCGGCGAGTTCAAGGACAACCGCCTGGAAGGCCGCGGGCGCTATGAAAGCGCCGACGGTGACGTCTGGATCGGCGCGTTCAAGGACGGCTCATTGATTGGCGAGGGCGAACTGCTCGGCAGTGATGGCAGCCACTACAAGGGCGGTTTCGTCGACTGGCACCTGTCTGGCCAGGGCAGCCTGCAGCTGGCTGACGGCAGCAAGTACACCGGTGGCTTCGAAAACGATGCCTACCACGGCTACGGCCGACTGACCCTGGCCAACGGCAAAGTCGAGGGCGGCACCTGGGTCAACGGCGTACGCGTGCGCGACGAAAAGGGCGCGCTGTTGCCCGACCCGCTGGACCTGGCCCTGCTCAACCAGGGCCACCTGCTCGAAGACGCGCTGGCGCGGGTACCGCACACCGCGCCGGCGATCCAGTTGTACAGCCTGGTAGTGGCCGGCGACGGCCAGCAAAGCGTGTTTCTGCGCGAAGCCGACTATGTCAGCAACATGCTCAAGGTCCGCTTTGGCGCCCGCGGCCAGGTCACGCTGGTCAACCACCGCGACCATATGGCCAGCCGCCCCATGGCCACCCGCGAGAACCTCACCCGCGCCGCCCGCACCTTGGCCGAGCGCAGCGGCCCCGAGGACCTGGTGTTCATCTACCTCACCAGCCACGGCAGCCAGGACCACCAACTGGTGCTCGACCAGCCGCGCCTGCAACTGGCCGACCTGCCCGCCGACGAGCTGGCCAGTGCCCTGGCACCGCTGAAAGATCGCGACAAGATAATCGTCATTTCCGCCTGCTATTCAGGGGGCTATATCGCCCCGCTCAAGGATGATCGCACGGTGATCATCACCGCCGCCCGCGCCGACCGGGTGTCTTTCGGCTGCTCGGAAGAAGCGGATTTCACCTACTTTGGTGATGCCCTGTTCGCCGAAGCGCTGAACCAGACCGACGACCTGAAACAAGCGTTTGAACTGGCGCGCGCCAGCGTTGCCGAAAGAGAACAAAAGGAAGGTTTCGAGGCCTCGGAACCGCAGCTTTGGGCGCCGCCAGCCGTACTGGCACACTGGCAGCACCTAAGACGGCAACAGGCCGAAGAAGCGTTACGCAATGCTGCACAGGCCACCGTGGAGGAGCAGGCAAAAAAGCCGGCCAACCACTAAGCTTGTGTGTAACAAGGGAGAGACATCATGTATTTGACGCCTCAGCATGTCCTGCTTGCCGGTGCCACGGGTCTGACGGGTGAACACCTGCTCGACCGCCTGCTCAACGAGCCGACCATCAGCCGGGTACTGGCGCCTACGCGCCGGCCACTGGCCGAACACCCACACCTGGAAAACCCAGTGGGTGACCCGGCGGTATTCCTACCGCAGCTGGCGGGGCGGGTGGATATCGCCTATTGCTGCCTGGGGACCACACTCAAGCAGGCTGGCTCCGAGTCGGCGTTCCGCGCCGTGGACCTGGACATGGTAGTGGCCTTCAGCAAACGTGCCCGCGAGCTGGGTGCGCGGCATCTGCTGGTGGTCAGCGCACTCGGCGCCGACCCTAAGTCATCGATCTTCTACAACCGGGTCAAGGGCGAAATGGAAGAAGCGCTCAAGGCCCAGGACTGGCCGCAACTGACCATCGTCCGGCCCTCGCTGCTGCTAGGGGACCGCATCGAGCCTCGGCTCGGCGAACAGCTGATTTCGCCGTTTTCCAAGCTGATACCTGGCAAGTACCGGGGTATCGAGGCTTGCACACTGGCACGGGCGCTATGGCGCTTGGCGCTGGAGGAAGAAGACGGGGTGCGGGTCATCGAGTCGGATGAACTGCGCCGGCTGGGCAAGATATAGCGTAGGCAATCAAAGGCCGCCGGTAGCCTGGAAGCCGACCCCCGCTGCCGTCAGCAGTGATAACGGCAGCAGCAGGGTGTCCAGCAACATACTGCCGGGCAGGTCCAACCCTGGGTATCCCGGGGCCTCAGCCCCGAAGTGATCCTTCGGGCAGCACCCGCCATTCATCACATACAGGTCCAACCGGGTGCCGGCGTACACCACAGGTGCGCCCGGCTTGTTGGCATCCAGCGTGCGCACCGTGGCACATCCACTCAGCAGCGTCAGCGCCACCAGCCCCGACAGTGCGCGTTTCAATCATCCGCCCCAAAGTGATGCTCGCCCCAACGCGGCAGCATGTCCTGGGGGATGTCCAGCAGGTTGAGAATGCGCGCTACGACGAAATCGATCAGGTCGTCGATGGTCTGTGGCTGATGGTAGAAGCCCGGGGCCGCCGGCAGAATGACCGCGCCCATCTGCGAGAGCTTCAGCATGTTCTCCAGGTGAATGGTCGAGAACGGCGCCTCGCGCGGTACCAGAATCAACTGACGGCGCTCTTTGAGGGTGACGTCGGCGGCACGCTCGATCAGGTTGTTGCAAGCACCGGTGGCAATCGCCGACAAGGTGCCGGTAGAGCATGGCACCACCACCATCGCCGCCGGCGCGCCGGAGCCCGAAGCCACCGGCGACATCCAGTCTTCCTTGCCATACACGCGGATCTGCCCATCGGCAGCGCCGGTGTACTCGGTCAGAAACGCCTGCATCGCCTGGGGCTTGGGCGGCAGCAACACGTCGGTTTCGGTAGACATCACCAACTGCGAGGCCTTGGAAATGAGAAAGTGCACCTCGCGGTCCTCACGCACCAGGCAGTCGAGCAGGCGCAGGCCATATTGAGCGCCAGAGGCGCCCGTCATGGCCAGGGTGATGCGCTGCGGCCCGCTCATTTGAGCGCCTCGGCCAACTTGCCGTGCAGGCCGCCGAAGCCGCCGTTGCTCATGATCACCACGTGGGTGCCGGGGCGGGCCTGGCCTTTGATGCGCTCGATGATCGCCTCCAGGCTGTCGGCAACCACGCTCGGCACCTTGCACTGCGCTGCCGTGGCGGCCAGGTCCCAGCCCAGGTTGGCCGGGGCGTACCAGATCACCTGGTCGGCGTCGTTGACGCTTTCCGGCAGGCCGTCACGGTGGGCGCCCAGCTTCATCGAGTTGGAGCGCGGCTCGATCACCGCGATCACCGGCGCTTCGCCCACACGCTTGCGCAGGCCGTCGAGGGTGGTGGCGATGGCGGTCGGGTGGTGGGCGAAATCGTCATAGATGGTCACGCCCTGCACCTCGGCGACCGTCTCCATGCGCCGCTTGACGCTCTTGAAGGCGCTCAGCCCGGCGATGCCCATGGCTGGCACCACGCCTACATGGCGCGCGGCGGCCAGGGTGGCCAAGGCGTTGGCGACGTTGTGCTGCCCGGTCAATGGCCAATCGACCACGCCCTGGGCCTCGCCCTCGAACAACACTTCAAAGCGCGAACCATCGGCACTGAGCAGGCGCGCCTGCCACTGCCCGCCTTCACCGGTGGTTTGTACCGGGGTCCAGCAGCCCATGCCGATGACGCGTTCCAGCGCCTGCTCGGTGGTGGGGTGAATCACCAGGCCTTCACTCGGGATAGTGCGCACAAGGTGGTGGAACTGCCGCTCGATGGACGCAAGGTCAGGGAAGATGTCTGCGTGATCGAACTCAAGGTTGTTGAGGATGGCCGTGCGCGGGTGGTAGTGGACGAACTTCGAACGTTTATCGAAGAACGCACTGTCGTACTCATCGGCCTCGACCACGAAGAACGGGGTGTCGCCCAGGCGCGCCGACACCGAGAAGTTCTGCGGCACACCGCCAATCAGGAACCCCGGGCTCATGCCGGCGTGCTCCAGCACCCAGGCCAACATGCTGCTGGTGGTGGTCTTGCCATGGGTACCGGCAACGGCCAGTACCCAGCGGCCCTGCAGCACGTGGTCGGCCAGCCACTGCGGGCCAGAGACGTAGGGCAGGCCCTTGTTCAGCACGTACTCCACCGCCGGGTTGCCCCGCGACATGGCGTTGCCGACCACTACCAGGTCGGGTGCCGGGTCTAGCTGAGCCGGGTCATAGCCTTGGGTCAGCTCGATGCCCTGGGCTTCGAGCTGGGTACTCATCGGGGGATAGACATTGGCGTCGGAGCCGGTGACGCGGTGGCCAAGCGCTTTGGCCAGCACCGCCAGGGAACCCATGAACGTGCCGCAAATACCGAGAATGTGAATATGCATGGTCGACCTCGCAAAACATCGAGGCAGGGTAGCCCAGGGCGCAGGAAATCGCACCCGCTGTTTCGCTCAGCCAGCCCGTGCTATGCCGTGTTTGCGCAGTTTTCGATACAAGGTATTGCGGCTGATGCCCAGATGCTCGGCGACGCGGGTCAAGTGCCAGCGGTTTGCCTCCAGTACCGTCAGCAGGGCTTGGCGCTCGGCGTCTTGTAGCGGCGGGCTTGGGTTGCGATCGGGGTATGCAGTAGTCGCGGAAGATGGGGGGGCGGTGTTGTGGAAGATGGTCGGTAGGTCGGCAGATTCGATGCGGCCGTTGTCGCAGAGCGCTACCAGGGTGCGCAGTGTGTTGCGCATCTGCCGCACGTTGCCGGGCCACGGGAACTGCAGCAACGCGTGCCGTGCATCAGGCTCGAGCTGCACGGGCTGCCCCTGCGCTTCCTGATGCAGCAGAAAGTCCAGCAACTGGCCCTTGTCACTGCGCTCGCGCACCGCCGGCAGGGCCACTTCCAGGCCATTGAGGCGGTAATACAGGTCCTCGCGGAACGTGCCCTGCGCCACCCGCTCCAGCAGGTCGCGGTGGGTCGCACTGACGATGCGCACGTCCACGGCCTGGGGCTCGCCGCCAATCGGTACCACCTGGCGCTCTTCCAGTACCCGTAACAGCCGCGTCTGCAAGGCCAGCGGCATGTCACCGATCTCGTCCAGCAGCAACGTGCCGCCATCGGCCTGCAACAGCTTGCCGCGCATGCCTTCCTTGCGCGCGCCGGTAAAGCTGCCACCGCGATAACCGAACAGCTCGCTCTCGATCAGGCTCTCCGGAATAGAGGCGCAGTTGACCGCCACGAACGGTTTGCCGCTTCGCTGGCTGGCCTGGTGCACCGCCTGCGCGAAGGCCTCCTTGCCGCAACCGGTCTCGCCGCGCAGCAGCAGCGGCACATCACGCTCGAACACCCGCACACAGCGGCGAAAGTCGTTTTGCAGCGCAGGGTCGAGCAGGCAGATGCCGGGTTCTGCTTCGCGCGGGGGCCGAGGTTGGCCGCGCGGCACCGACCACACCGGCGTGCGCGCCTGGCCACGCAGGCTGGCGAACACCTGGCGGCCGTCACGCGTGTGCAACGGCCAGATGGTACTGCCGCCGGGTACGGCGCGGCTGAACAGTTCGTCATGGCTGCAGGCAAAAAAACGCTCCACCGGTTTGCCCAGCACGCCCCCGCGCACGGTACCCAGCAGGTTGAGCGCGCTCTGGTTGGCCGCGCAGATTCGCCCATCAGCCTCGAAGGCCAGCAAGCCCTCGCTGAACAAGCCGACCGACTCGGCGTGCAGATGAAAACGCAGCAACCATTGCTGTTCGAAATGACGCAGGAAGTAACAGCTCTCGATCATCTTGGCCGACAGGTTGACCAGGGCCATGGTGTGGAACTGGCTCTGACGCGAGACATCTGGCCGCGCCGACGACACGTCGAGCACCGCCAACAGATCGCCATGCGGGTCGAACACGGGGCTTGCCGAGCAGGTCAGGCCAGTGTGGCGGCCACGAAAATGCTCGTGCTGATGAATGGTCAGTGCCTGGCGCTCGACCAGGCAGGTACCGATGCCGTTGGTGCCTTCGCGCGCCTCGCTCCAATCTGCGCCCAGCCACAACCCCGCCCGCTCGAAGATACGCCGCTCGGTGGGTGCGCTGACACAGTTGAGGATCACCCCGCGGGCATCGGTCAGCAGCACCGCATGGCCGGCGCCAGAGAGCTGCTGATGCAGGCTGTTCATCTCGCTGTCGGCAATTTTCAGCACCTGGCGCAGGCGCTCGCGGCTTTCCAGCAGGCGCCCGTGCTCGAGCACCACAGGGGCTTCGATCAGCGTCGGGTCGAGGTGGTGCTCCTCAAGACAGCGCAGCCAGGAACGCGCGATGGCCGGGTCACTGCCGCCCTCCCCAGCTTCACCATGGGCAATGGTGTGCACTTGCTGGGCATGGCGACTCAGGTGGTTGCTCTGCATTTGTTGTCGTTCTCCGCAGATAGAGCGTTCAGCCAGCATCCTCCACCCGGCGGGGCTTTGCAATGCAGCGTACCGCTGCGTGTCGCAAACGGTACAAAGTGTCACCCGGGCCGTGCCAGCCCTGGCGCAGCGGGTGTCCGGCGTGTTTCACAAAACCGCCCCAAGTGGTTGATTTTGATGGTCCTCAAAACACTGGCCCAACCTTTGCTCTACGCTTCTCAACTCCCTAACAAACACAATAGCCAGGAGACACACCATGCGTTACGCACATCCCGGTACCGAAGGCGCGAAGGTTTCCTTCAAGAGCCGCTACGGCAACTACATCGGTGGTGAGTTCGTAGCACCGGTCAAGGGGCAGTACTTCGAAAACACCTCCCCGGTGAATGGCAAGCTGATCGCAGAGTTTCCCCGCTCCACTGCCGAAGACATCGACAAGGCCCTGGATGCCGCCCACGCCGCCGCCGACGCCTGGGGCCGCACCTCGGTCCAGGACCGTTCCAATGTTCTGCTGAAGATCGCCGACCGCATCGAACAGAACCTTGAAGTGCTGGCCATTACCGAAACCTGGGACAACGGCAAGCCGGTCCGCGAAACCCTCAATGCCGACATCCCGCTGGCGGTCGATCACTTCCGTTACTTCGCCGGCTGCATCCGCGCCCAGGAAGGCGGCGCCGCCGAGATCAACGAAGGCACTGTCTCCTATCACATTCACGAGCCACTGGGCGTGGTCGGGCAGATCATCCCGTGGAACTTCCCGCTGCTGATGGCCGCCTGGAAACTCGCCCCGGCCCTGGCCGCAGGCAACTGCGTGGTGCTCAAACCCGCCGAGCAGACGCCGCTGGGTATCACCGTACTGATGGAACTGATCGGCGACCTGCTGCCCAAAGGCGTGCTCAACGTGGTCCAGGGTTATGGCCGCGAAGCGGGCGAAGCGTTGGCTACCAGCAAACGTATCGCCAAAATCGCCTTTACCGGCTCGACCCCGGTCGGCTCGCACATCATGAAATGCGCTGCCGAGAACATCATCCCGTCCACCGTCGAACTGGGCGGCAAGTCGCCTAACGTGTACTTCGAAGACATCATGCAGGCCGAGCCAAGCTTCATCGACAAGGCCGCCGAGGGCATGGTGCTGGCGTTCTTCAACCAGGGCGAAGTGTGCACCTGCCCGTCGCGTGCGCTGGTGCAGGAGTCGATCTACCCGCAGTTCATGGAAGTTGTGATGAAGAAGGTCCTGCAGATCAAGCGCGGCGACCCGCTGGACACCGACACCATGGTCGGCGCCCAGGCATCGCAGCAACAGTTCGAGAAGATCCTGTCGTACCTGGAAATCGCCAAGGAAGAAGGCGCCGAGCTGCTGACCGGCGGCAAGGTGGAAAAACTCGAAGGCGCGCTATCGACTGGTTACTACATCCAGCCGACCCTGCTCAAGGGCAACAACCGCATGCGGGTGTTCCAGGAGGAAATCTTCGGCCCGGTGGTCAGCGTCACCACCTTCAAGGACGAAGCCGAAGCACTGGCGATTGCCAACGACACCGAGTTCGGCCTCGGTGCCGGCGTGTGGACCCGCGACATCAACCGCGCCTACCGCATGGGCCGCGGCATCAAGGCCGGCCGCGTGTGGACCAACTGCTACCACCTGTACCCGGCGCATGCCGCGTTCGGCGGTTACAAGAAGTCCGGCGTTGGCCGCGAGACCCACAAGATGATGCTCGATCACTACCAGCAGACCAAGAACCTGCTAGTGAGCTACGACATCAACCCGCTGGGCTTCTTCTAGAAAAACAGCTTCAAGTTGCAAGCTACAAGCTGCAAGAAACAGCGGGTACAGCACCCAACTGCTTTTTCTTGAGCCTTGTAGCTTGCGGCTTGTAGCTCCATGGCTCGCTTTCTGCAGTACCCATCACCATCGGCCGGAACCCCTCCGGCCACCAAGAAAAACAACAGGTGAAACTATGCCCAGCGATCATTCCGGCAATGCGCCGGCAGGCTCTTCCGTCGACTTCGAAAAGGTCGGTTCAGACTATTTCCAGCAACGTGAACTGAAAAAAGGCGCCGCCGGCTGGGTGTTGCTGGTCGGCCTTGGGGTCGCCTATGTGATCTCCGGCGACTACGCCGGGTGGAACTTCGGCCTGGCCCAAGGCGGCTGGGGCGGCATGTTCCTCGCCACCCTGCTGATGGCCACCATGTACCTGTGCATGTGCTTCTCGCTGGCCGAACTGTCGTCGATGATCCCCACCGCAGGCGGTGGCTACGGCTTCGCCCGCAGCGCCTTCGGCCCTTGGGGCGGGTTTCTCACCGGTACGGCCATCCTCATCGAATACGCCATTGCCCCTGCAGCGATCGCCGTGTTCATCGGCGCCTATTGTGAATCGCTGTTCGGCATCGGCGGCTGGGTCATCTACCTGGCCTTTTACATCGTGTTCATCGGCATCCACATCTTCGGGGTGGGTGAAGCGCTGAAACTGATGTTCATCATCACCGCCATCGCCGCCATTGCCCTGGCCGTGTTCCTGGTGAGCATGGTGCCCCATTTTGATGCAGCCAACCTGTTCGACATCGCCAAGACGGACGCCGCAGGCGCCAGCAGCTTCCTGCCGTTCGGCTATGTCGGCGTGTGGGCCGCGATCCCCTATGCGATCTGGTTCTTCCTCGCTGTCGAAGGTGTACCACTGGCCGCCGAAGAGACCAAGAACCCGAAACGCGACCTGCCACGCGGCCTGATCGGCGCGATGCTGGTATTGCTGGCCTTCGCCCTGCTGATTCTGGTGGTCGGCCCTGGCGCTGCGGGTTCCGAAGCACTCAAGGCCTCAGGCAACCCGCTGGTCGAGGCACTGTCCAAAGCCTATGGCGGCTCCACCTGGATGGGCAGCTTCGTCAACCTGGTGGGCCTGGCAGGCCTGATCGCCAGCTTCTTCTCGATCATCTATGCCTATTCACGGCAGATCTTCGCGCTGTCGCGTGCGGGCTACCTGCCGCGCAAACTTTCCCAGACCAACAAGAGCAAGGCACCGGTACTGGCGCTGATCATCCCCGGCCTCATCGGTTTCGGCCTGTCGCTGACCGGCCAGGGTGACCTGTTGATCCTGGTCGCGGTGTTCGGCGCAACGCTGTCCTACGTACTGATGATGGCTGCGCACATCACCCTGCGTATCCGCCGGCCGAAAATGGAACGGCCGTATCGCACGCCGGGCGGCATCTTCACCTCCGGCGTCGCCCTGGTATTGGCGTGCATCGCCGTGGTGGCGGGCTTCCTGGTCGACCCACGGGTTGTGATTGGCGCTGCGGTGATCTATGGAGTATTAATTGCCTACTTTGCTTTCTACAGCCGCCACCACCTGGTAGCGGGCACACCGGAAGAGGAATTCGCCGCGATCCAGAAGGCCGAAGAGGCTTTGCACTGATCGCCGACACCCGCCGCGGGCCAGCTCCGCGGCGCTCTGGAGAATCTGTATGGCAAGTTTCGTGCACACGGTAGGCCACCTGGTCTACCGCTTCGACAGCCTCAAGGACGTGATGGCCAAGGCCAGCCCCGCTCGTTCGGGGGATTTCCTCGCGGGTGTCGCCGCCAGCAATGACGGCGAGCGGGTCGCCGCGCAGATGGCCTTGGCCAACATCCCGCTCACGCACTTTCTGAACGAGGCGCTGATCCCCTACGAAGCGGACGAGGTCACCCGCCTGATCATCGACACCCACGACGCCCAGGCCTTCGCGCCGGTCAGCCACCTGACCGTAGGCGGCCTGCGCGACTGGCTGCTCAGCGAGGAGGCCGACGAAGACAGCCTGCGTGCGCTGGCACCGGGCCTGACACCGGAGATGGCGGCGGCGGTGTCGAAGATCATGCGCGTTCAGGACCTGATCCTGGTGGCGCAGAAAATCCGCGTGGTCACTCGTTTTCGCGGCACCATGGGCCTGCGTGGGCGCCTGTCGACCCGCCTGCAGCCCAATCACCCAACCGACGAGCCAGCCGGGATTGCCGCCAGCATTCTCGACGGCCTGTTGTACGGCAACGGCGACGCCATGATCGGCATCAACCCGGCCACCGACAGCATCGCCTCGATCTGCGCCCTGCTGGAGATGCTCGACGCCATCATCCAGCGCTACGACATCCCCACCCAGGCCTGCGTGCTGACCCACGTCACCACCTCGATCGAAGCGATCAACCGGGGCGTACCGCTGGACCTGGTGTTCCAGTCGATCGCCGGCACCGAAGCAGCCAACGCCGGCTTTGGCATCAACCTCAACGTGTTGCAGGAAGGCTACGAAGCGGGCCTGTCGCTCAAGCGCGGCCCCCTCGGGCAAAACCTCATGTACTTCGAAACCGGCCAGGGCAGCGCCCTGTCGGCCAACGCCCACCATGGCGTCGACCAACAGACCTGCGAGACCCGCGCCTACGCCGTGGCCCGGCATTTCAAGCCGTTTCTGGTCAACACCGTGGTCGGCTTCATCGGCCCTGAGTACCTGTACAACGGCAAGCAGATCATCCGTGCCGGCCTCGAGGACCATTTCTGCGGCAAGCTGCTTGGCGTGCCCATGGGCTGCGACATCTGCTACACCAACCACGCCGAAGCCGACCAGGACGACATGGACACCCTGCTGACCCTGCTGGGCGTGGCCGGTATCAACTTCATCATGGGCATCCCAGGCTCTGACGACATCATGCTCAATTACCAGACCACCTCGTTCCATGACGCGCTGTATGCGCGCCAGACCCTGGGCCTGAAGCCCGGCCCGGAATTCGAGGCGTGGCTGGCGCGTACCGGCATCTTCACCCAGGCCGATGGCCGGGTGCGCTTCGGTGAAAACCTGCCGCCGGCATTCCGCCAGGCCTTGGCACAGCTTGCATAGGGATGACCATGGACCATCGCACAGCAACCCCCGACAACCCCTGGCTGGCCCTGCGCACGCTGACCCCGGCCCGTATCGCCCTGGGCCGCGCCGGCACCAGCCTGCCGACCGGTGCACAACTGGACTTCCAGTTCGCCCACGCCCAAGCCCGCGATGCCGTGCACCTGCCGTTCGACCATGCGGGGCTGACGGCCCAACTTACTGAGCGCGGGCGCGACAGCCTGGTGGTGCACAGCGCCGCGAGCGACCGCGACCAGTACCTGCAACGCCCCGACCTGGGGCGACGGCTGAACGAAGACTCGATTGCGGCCCTGCGTCAGCATGCCGAGGCCAACCCGGGCGGTGTCGACCTGGCCATCGTGGTCGCCGACGGCCTCTCGGCCCTGGCCGTGCACCGTCACACCTTGCCTTTTTTGACCCGCTTCGAGGAACAGGCCGCAGCCGACGGCTGGACCAGCGCCCCGGTGGTGCTGGTGGAGCAGGGCCGGGTGGCGGTGGCGGACGAGGTGGGCGAGTTGCTCGGCGCACGCATGACCGTGATGCTGATCGGCGAACGCCCGGGGTTGAGCTCGCCCGACAGCCTCGGCCTGTATTTCACCTACGCACCACGGGTCGGCCTGACTGACGCCTACCGCAATTGCATCTCCAACGTGCGCCTGGAAGGCCTGAGCTACGGCATGGCGGCCCACCGCCTGCTGTATTTGATGCGTGAGGCCTGTCGCCGGCAGCTTTCCGGGGTGAATCTGAAGGACGAAGCCGAGGTCCATAGCCTCGACAGCGATACCCCCGCCAGCCAAAAAGGAAACTTCCTACTCGGAAAAGAGTAAAAATCATGTCACGGAAGGCGGATTGCGCTTCTCGCCCGCATTGGGCAGCATGCTGTCGAGCGCGACTTGCAAACCGCTGTTTCCCCAAATGGATCCTGAGGGCCGCACATGCGTATCATCAAGGCAACCCTGGAACACCTCGACCTGCTGACCCCGCTGTTCGTCAAATACCGCGAGTTCTATGGGCAATTGCCCTACCCGGACAGCTCGCGCAGCTTTCTGGAAAAACGCCTGAGACGCGATGAGTCGGTGATCTATCTGGCACTGCCCGATGACGACGATAGCAAGCTGCTGGGCTTCTGCCAGCTGTACCCGAGCTTTTCGTCGCTGTCGCTCAAGCGCGTGTGGATCCTCAACGACATCTACGTGGCCGAGGACTCGCGGCGCATGTTGGTGGCCGATCACCTGATGCGCGAAGCGAAGAAGATGGCCAAACAGACCAATGCCGTACGCATGCGGGTTTCGACCAGCGCCAATAACGAGGCGGCGCGCAAGACCTACGCGTCCATCGGGTTTCGCAAGGACACCGAGTTCGAGAGCTACATCCTGCCGATCCAGCCGGATTGACCTGTTCCGGCCGCTTCGCGGGTTCAGCCGCGAAGCGGTCAGTGCAGGCCATGCCGCCTCCGGTAACCCCCCGCTACAAACTCCCCGGGCATGATCCTCACTTCGCCGTATAATGGCCCACTTGTCATGTGTGAAAGTTTACCCATCCCCAGGTAACTGAGCCTACGCCCAAGAACACAGGTGCTGTACATGGATTTCAACCCGCTGGACCTTATCCTGCATCTCGATGCTTACCTCGATCTGCTGGTCACCAATTACGGTCCCTGGATCTACGCCATCCTGTTCACCGTGATCTTCTGCGAAACCGGCCTGGTGGTGATGCCGTTCCTGCCGGGCGATTCGCTGCTGTTCATCGCCGGCGCCGTGGCGGCCGGTGGCGGCATGGACCCGGTGCTGCTGGCGGGCCTGCTGATGGCCGCGGCAATCCTGGGTGACAGTACCAATTACGTGATTGGCCGAACGGCCGGCGAGCGGTTGTTCAACAACCCTAACTCGAAAATATTCCGCCGCGACTACCTGCAGCGCACCCACGAATTCTATGAGCGCCATGGCGGCAAGACCGTGACCCTGGCGCGCTTCCTGCCGATCTTGCGCACCTTCGCGCCGTTCGTCGCCGGCATCGCCCACATGCACTACCCGCGTTTCCTGGGCTTCAGCGTCGCCGGTTCGCTGCTGTGGGTGGGTGGCCTGGTGACCTTGGGTTACTTCTTCGGCAACGTGCCGTTCATCAAGCAGCATCTGTCGTTGATGGTGGTCGGCATCATCTTCCTGTCGCTGGTACCGATGGTGCTCGGCCTGCTGCGCGGTCGCCTGGGCCGTACAGCCAAGGCGCACTGACCACCGCCATGTGGTCTTTCAGCGCCTGGCGGCGCCAGCGTACCCTGGCGCGCTACCCGATCGCCCCCGAGCAATGGCAGGCCGTTCGCGAGCACTTGCCGTTACTCGACGGCATCAGCGCTGAAGAAGACCACTGGTTGCGCGAAGCCTGCATCCTGTTTCTGCACGAAAAGCACCTGACCACCCTGCCCGGTGTCGAGCCAAGCGACGAACAGCGCCTGTTCCTGGCGGCCCAGGCCCAGTTGCCTTTGCTGCACCTGGGCGAGCTGAACTGGTACCAGGGCTTTCACGAGATCATTCTCTACCCCGACGACTTCAAAAGCCCCCAGCGCCACCGCGACGCCAGCGGCGTGGAGCACGTGTGGGACGGCGAGCACAGCGGCGAAGCCTGGCAACAGGGCCCGGTGATTCTGGCCTGGAACGGTGTGCTGGCCAGCGGTGGGTGGGAGGCCTACAACCTGGTCATCCATGAGCTGGCGCACAAGCTCGACATGCTCAACGGCGATGCCAACGGCCTGCCGCCGCTGCACAGCGGCATGCCGGTGGATGAATGGGCGAGTGCCATGCAACAGGCCTATGACGACCTCAATCGCCAGCTGGATCTCAACCCCGACGCCGAAACCGCCATCGACCCGTACGCGGCGGAAAACCCGGCGGAATTCTTTGCCGTCACCAGCGAATATTTCTTCAGCGCCCCCGACCTGCTGCAGCAGGCCTACCCACAGGTGTACCAGCAACTGTCGCTGTTCTACCGCCAGGACCCTTTGGCGCGTCTTGGCCGGTTGCAGGCCGAACACCCCGCTTACCGCGAAAGCCACGCCTGACGCGGCCGCACATCAGGGCAGGCGTGGCATGCCCTGGCGGAATGTGCCTATAATCGCCGCCACTTTTTGGTCAAACACGGGGGCACTGCCCAATGAGCTACAGCAAGATTCCGGCGGGCAAAGACCTGCCGAACGACATCTACGTCGCCATCGAGATCCCGGCCAACCACGCGCCGATCAAATACGAAATCGACAAGGACAGCGACACCCTGTTCGTCGACCGTTTCATGGCTACCCCGATGTTCTACCCAGCCAACTATGGCTTTATCCCGAACACCCTGGCCGACGACGGTGATCCGCTGGACGTGCTGGTCGTGACCCCGTACCCGGTTGCCCCAGGTTCGGTCATCCGCGCCCGCCCGGTCGGCATCCTGAACATGACCGACGACGGCGGCGGCGACGCCAAGGTCATCGCTGTTCCGCACGACAAGCTGTCCCAGCTGTATGTCGACGTCAAGGAATACACCGACCTGCCGGCCCTGCTGATCCAGCAGATCGAGCACTTCTTCGCGAACTACAAAGATCTCGAGAAGGGCAAGTGGGTCAAGATCGAAGGCTGGGATGGCGCCGACGCCGCCCGCGCCGCAATCACCAAATCGGTTGCTGCCTACAAGGGCTGATACCGATTGCTGAAAAACCCCGCCCAGGCGGGGTTTTTTTATGCGCTCACGATGGCCCGACCAGTAAAAAGTCCTACGCCGCCCTACTCCAACGCCCTACAACCAAGCACTTTTCGCACAAAGCGCATCAACACCCGGTTCATATCCGCACTGGCACACGGCCGCTACACTCGCGGCCATGAACACATCCGGTGACCGCCTCAAAGCCCTGCTTCACGAATGTGGCTTGACCCCTTCCGATTTCGCCGCCCAGCGCAGCGTCACACCCCAGCACGTCAACAACTGGTTCAAGCGCGGTGTTCCGTTGGCGCGTCTCGACGAAATGGCCGACCTGTTTTGTGTACACCGCCGCTGGCTGCGCAGTGGTGAAGGCCCCAAGCACCCCAACCCGATCTTGCGCAGCGGCCCACCACCGCCCACCCACGACACCCCGCCCTCCCCGCTGTCGGCCCACGGCGGCCGGATGCTGCAAGTGCCCCTGCATGAATTGCATAACGGCCGGCTTGCCCCGGTTGCCAGCAAACACCTGCGCCTGCCCTGCAAGGCACTGAAGACCTTGGGCGTTGCTGCAGACCAGGCGATCTGCCTGGCCATGCCTGCCGCCAACATGGCCCCGCTGATCCCGCAGGAGGCTACCTTGGCTGTGGACCTGGGCATGACCAAGGTGATCGAGGGCGAAACCTACGCCCTGCTGCACAATGGCACGCTCAGGGTAAACAACCTCAGCCTCGGCCAGCATGGCACCCTGTACCTGCACAGCCACGACCGGCGCAACTACGCCGTCGAGCGCTACACCCGCGCCCAACGCCAGGCACAGGGCCTGGAGATTCTCGGCTGGGTCTTCCACTGGTCGCATTTCCGCCGGCAGCGCCCCGGCTGAAACACACTGTGCCATTTTTTGCTGGGCATCCTGCGCGAGCCCTTGTATGCTACGCGGCACATTTAGCCCCGCCCGGCGCAAGCCGCGGTCCAGAGGGCTCGGCGACACCCCATACGGGCGTTTGCCATCTCTATCAGGTCCTTGTGACCACACAGTTAAGGCGGTTGCGGCTTACCATAAATTAGTCGGAAGCGTCCCCGAGAAGCCGGCCACAAGCCGGCTTTTTAATGCCTGCAGAAAATGCAGGACGATGGCAAAACCCGCTGCGCCATCGCCCTCACCTTCCTTCAGAACCGCGCCACCATCCCCATCCGCACCGTGCGCCCCGGTGCCGGCATGAAGCTCTGCGCCAGCGGATCCAGGTAATAGCGATCGGTCAGGTTCTGCAGCGAAACATTCACCTCGGTGTTCTCCAGCAACTTGTACTTGAGGAACAGATCGAACAGTGCCACCGAGCGGTACTCGACCTGCGGCGTGGTGGCGCCGGACTGCCAGGGTTTGTCGAGGGTGCTGGTGGGGCCGGAGGTGTAGGTCACGCGCCCGCCCAGCGTCAACGCCTCGTCGAAGAAGCGCAGGCCGGTGGTCAGGTTGCCTGAGAAGCGCGGCGGGTTTTGGGTGTTGGTGTAGGAGCCCATGAAGCTGCCCGGGGTGCAGTTGGGCGTGTCCTGGGTCTTCTGGTAGGGGTTGGCCGTGGCGCGCAATTTGCTGGCAAACGCCGCGTCGCAGGTTTCGGTCTTGAGGTAGTAAGTGGCCGACAGGTCGGTGAACACGCGGCCGGCATCGTAGTGCGATTGCAGCTCAAGGCCACGGGTGCTGAAGCTGTCGGTGTTGCTGAAGGTCATCTGGCCCCACAAACCTGGGCTTGGGTCGTAGTAGCGGGTGATGTAATTCTTGATGTGGTTGTCGAAGAAGGCCAGTTTGATCGCCGCCGAGTCGTGCGCGGTAAAGAGGTTGTCGCGCAAGGCGCTGACGCCGATTTCCCAGCTCTGCGAGCGCTCGGGCTTGAGGCTTTTGCCGGGGGTGACTTGCTGGGTGCCCTGGCTGGTCTCGAACAGTGAAGGCAGGCGCAGGCCTTGGGTGTAGGTGACGTAGAAGAACGTGTCGGGTATCAGCTCGACATTGATGCCGAAAGCCGGCGCGAAGCCGCCGCCGCTACTGCTGCCCTGCGGGGTGTGGTCGTAGCCTGTGACCACGCTGCTGATGCCTTCTGGGTTGACCTCCACGCGGGTCGCACCGAAGTCGTTGAAGCGCACGCCGTTGAACGGCTCGTTGCTGTTGCCGAAGACGATGCCGTTGTTCAGGCGCGGGTCGGTGGCGTCGGTGTACTGGCCGTTCTGGTCGGGGAACCAGGTCATGCTGCCCCAGCCCTTGGGGCCGCTCGCCGAGATATAGCGCACCTCGCGATCCTCACGCCGGGCGCTGGCCAGCACGGTGTTGTCCTTGGTGCGGAAGTGGCTGTACCGGCCACCACCCCACAGGGTCAGTTGCTCGATCGGCTGGTACTCGAGCTTGCCGTTGAAGCTGAACGCCTGCCTGGATGCATCGCGCAGGGTGCGGTTGGCATCGATGTCGTGCTGGGTGATCAGCACATTCTTCTGCGGTTGCAGGTCTTCAAGCTGGAACGCGCCGCCCAGGTCCAGTGTGAAGTCGCCATGGGCGGTCTGGAATTTGGAGACGTTGTTCAGGTCGCCGCCGATACGGCGGTTGTCCTGGCGTGTCCAGCTGCGGTCCGTACGAAACAGCTGGGAAACCGGTGCAGTCCATGACGAACTCAACGTGCTGGTCTTGGCGTCGGTCATCCACAGGTTGCTGGTCAGGTCGACCCACGGGTTGCCGGCAGGCAGGTAGTGATAGCGCGCGGTGTAGGTATCGATCTTCACCTCGCCCAGGGGGAACTGGTAGATACCCGCAGTACCGTAGCGGTAGATGTCAGAAGGCATGATTTCGGCGCTGCGCCCATCGTAGCGGCGGTAGCCCAAGTCCAAGGTGTGATCGTCGGCGATGCGCCAGGTGGCCTTGAGCAGGTACGAGTCGGTTTTCGAGGAAGAGTTGAGCACTTCCTCGCCCGCGTTGTAGGTGCTCGCCACGCTGGGCTGTTCACTGCCGTACTGGTTATAGATGCGGTAGCGATCCTGGCCCTTCTTGCCGGAGAAATAGTTACCTTGATTGCGGTGCGCATATGCCGCCACCACGTCCAGGCGCTCGCTGGTGAAGGCAAACGCGGCACTGCCAGATTCAGCCTCGGAGCCGAACAGGCTGGCGCGGTTGTCGCGGGGTGGCGCGGTGAGGTTTTCATCCTTGGCGCTGGCGCTGCGATGAGCGGGGGCTACGCCGTTGTCCCAGAGGTCGCCCTTGAGGCGCACGCCGACCTGGTTGCCGTCGACCAGAATGTCCTGCACGCCGATGGTCTGCATTTCAACCGTGCCGCCAATCGCCCCAGACTTGGTCGACGGGCCTTTGTTCACGGTCAGGCTGCTGATCAGGTCGGGGTCGATGTAACTGCGTTGCTGGGTGCCGCCATAACCGCGATAGACGTCCAGGGCCTGCTCCGAACCATCGACCTTGACTGCCACCCGGCTCTGCCCCTGGATACCGCGGATGTTGACGTCCAGGGCACCGCCATTGCGCGTATCACCGACCTGCACGCCGGGCACGCCGTTGAGCAGATCGCCTGCGGAAACACGGCCGAAGCGGTCGATCTGTTCGCTGTTCAGGTGCACCGAAGAGCGTGGCGCCCTGTAGGTATCCGCCTCTGGCCCCTGGGCGGCGGCCTCGACCATCGTCGGCGATAACTCGGCCGCCGCATTCGGCGCAGCACGCTGGGCGATCAGCACGTAGCTCCCGGTCGAGCTCGGCACCAGTTGCAACCCGGCGTTGGCCAGCAACCGCTGGATACCCTCGCTGACTGTATACCGGCCCTTCAAGGCCGGCGCCGTACGCCCACGGGTCAACTCAGGGTCGTAGGACAGCAGTAGCCCGGACTGGCTGGTGAAGCTGCCCAGGGCTGCGCCCAGCGGGCCCGGGGCAATGTTGTAGTCACGCGGTGTGGCATCGTCCAGGCGGGTGGCGGCGAGCGCAGCCGTGCCGGTGTTCTGTGCCAGGGCCAGGCTGCTGTTCAACAGGCCGGCGCCGCAGCAGCCGATCATCGTGCAACGCAGGGCAAACGTGATGGGCGCCAGGCAAAGTCGAGGGCGCGGAGCAGGTGAAGGACAACGTACTGGGAGCATGCTTATCTCGCTCGTAGGGTTTGCGCCCACCACTGGCTGCGGGCTGTTACCTCCTCTGTCGCACGAGATCGAAAAAAGGATATGGGGGCATGAGCACCGGCTGAATTTACCGATTCGGCCTTGTGATCTGAGCAATTCTAGTGATAATGGTTTTCATTTGCGACCGTCATGTACCGATTCAACCGACGATGAATGCGCCCTTTTCCCCGCCGAACAGTACCGAGCCGTGCAGCGTCGAGACGCTGTACATCGAGAATCACGCCTGGTTACGCAACTGGCTCGCCTACCGGCTGAGGTCGTGGGGGCGCGGCGTGGCCGATGATCTGGCGCACGATATCTTCTTGCGGGTGCTGACCAGCCGAGAGGGCGCGCGGGCCGAACCGATCCGCCAGCCACGCGCCTACCTGACCCGCATCGCCAATTGCGTACTGGTCAGTTGGCGCCGCCGGCAGTCGCTGGAACGCGCCTGGCTCGAAGCCCTGCTGCTGCTGCCAGAACCCGAGCACCCTTCGCCTGAGCTGCAAAGCGTGATCCTGGAAACCTTGCACGAGATCGATGCGCTGCTCGACACCTTGCGCCCACGGGTCAGGCAGGCGTTTCTGATGGCGACGCTGGACGGCATGAAGCAGAAGGACATCGCCGTAGCCCTGAACATCGCATTGCCGACCGTCAAGAAGTACATCCACGAGGCCTACCTCACCTGCCTGACGCAGATGCCCGATGAATAGCGGCACTACCACGCTTGACGCTGCCATCCCCCAGCAGGTGCTTGCCCAGGCGGCCTCCTGGCTGATGCTGATGCAGGAGGGGCCGTTGCTGCCGGCCCAACAGCGCGAGCTGGAGCGCTGGCGGCTTGCCAGTGCCGACCACGAGCGCGCGTGGAAACGGGCGCAGCACCTGCTCACGCGCCTGGGCAGCGTGCCGCCCACGCTGGCCAAGCAGACCTTGGACCGCCCGACGGGCAGGCGCGCCGTGCTGCGCGGGCTGCTCCTGCTGATGGGCGCCGCCCCCCTCAGTTGGTGGGCATGGCGCTCGCAGGCCGGCGACTACCGGACGTCGCTGGGCGAGCGCCAGCACGCACGGCTGGCCGACGGCACGCAGATCACCCTCAACAGCGACAGCGCGGTGGACGTGCTGTTCGATAGCGCGCAACGCTTGCTGCACCTGCGCCGGGGCGAGCTGTACATCGTTACCGCTGCCGACCCCCGCCCACTCCTGGCGCGAACCCAACAGGGCCAGTTGCTTGCCCTGGGCACGCGGTTCAGCGTGCGCCAACTGGCCGATGAAACCGTGGTCGCCGTTTATGAAGGTGCTGTGCAGGTACGCCCTGAGCGCGCCAGCGTGGCGCCAGGCGAGCACATCATCCAGGCCGGGCAACAAGTGCGCTTCAGCCGTGAGCACCTGGGCAGCATCGAGGCGGTGCGGGAAACCACCCTGGCTTGGCGTAACGGGCTGCTGGTGGCCGACGACATGCCGCTGCGCCAGTGGACGCAAGAACTGACGCGCTACACCGACCAGCACCTTGAATGCGACCCTGCCCTGGGCGAGCTGCGGGTGTCTGGCACGTTCCCGGTCGATGACTTGCCACTGGCCTTGGCCATGCTGGCGCAAACCTACAGGCTGCAGGTTCGCCAGACCGGCCGGCAGGTGTTTATCAGCCGTTGACCACCCTATACGACCGAGCGAGATTCCCCGATGAGCAAGATGCCCCTGTACCTGGCCATGGCGCTGGCCCTGGCTGCGCCCGCCGCTTTGGCGAAGCCGGAACGCGAGCAGAAGATGGACACTTCACTGCTGCAGCGCCAGGACCTGGCCTACCGCTTCAGCCAGCTGGACCTGGACTCGGCCGACGGCCAGCGCCATTACCGCCTGTGGGTCGGCCAACCGGACCGCCCAGCCCCCGCCGCAGGCTACCCGGTGCTGTGGATGCTCGACGGCAATGCCGCGCTGGGCGCGCTGGACAGCGCACAGCTGAGCAAGCTCGCCGCCGGCCAGGCGCCGTTGCTGGTGGCCGTGGGTTACCAGACCGATCAGCGTATCGACCGAGCTGGGCGGACCTATGACTACACCCCGTCGGTACCCGGGCAGGTGCAGCAGCGTGACCCGCTGACCGGCCAGCCCAGCGGCGGCGTGGATGCATTCTTCGACCTGCTGAGCCAGCGCATGCGGCCGAGGGTGGCCGCCGTGGCGCCGATCGACCTGCAGCGGCAAACATTGTGGGGGCATTCCTATGGTGGCCTGGCGGTGCTGCATGCGCTGTTTACCCGGCCGGCCGAGTTCAGTGACTATGCAGCGGCCAGCCCGTCGTTGTGGTGGCGTGATGGGGTGATTGTTGGCGAAGCCCAGGGGCTGCAACAGCGCTTGGGTGATCACCGCCCGAGGTTGCTGCTGATGCGTGGTGGCGACGAGCCTTCGAGCCCGCGTGCATCTATGAAAAGCGATGGGGAGCAGCCGGCGCAGGCGCTGGCAGCGGACCTGGCCGACGTGCAGGGTTTGCAGGTGCGGTTCGAACGGTTTGACGGATTGGGGCATGGGCCGATGTTGCCGGCCTCGCTGAAGAAATTGATCGACGAGATGTCTTGGTAAACTTGTTCCGGCCTCCTTCGCGGGGCAAGCCCTCGCCTAGAGGATCACCACGGGCTCTGAGGGCAATGGAGCCCTTCTGTTGCTTCAGTTTCACCGCCGAAGGTCGCCTAAGGTCTTAGTCGCGCGGGTTGCCAGCAGGGTGGCACTGTGCTGTATGCTTGGCCGGTCTTCAGGGCGGGGTGCAAGTCCCCACCGGCGGTAAATCGAAAGATGAGCCCGCGAGCGCCCCGGCCATGCCGGGGGTCAGCAGATCTGGTGAGACTCCAGAGCCGACGGTCATAGTCCGGATGAAAGAAGGCGTCAGGCAGGGGCCATTCGGGCGCCTCTGCGCGCGCGTTTTGTTCGCCCCGAGACGTTCATCGATCATTCACGAGGAGCGTTTCATGTCACCTATGCTGCAAAAGCAATTCCCCAACCTTTCTGCCGCCATCGCCGCCTTCCAGGCCGGGCGCCCCGTGCTGCTGCTGGACGACGACGACCGCGAGGACGAAGCGGACATCATCGCCGCCGCCGAAAACATCTCGTTGCAAACCATGGCCATGATGATTCGCGACTGCAGCGGCATCGTCTGCCTGTGCCTGGACGAAGCCACCGTGGACGCACTGCAGCTGGCGCCGATGGTGCAGAACAACCAGGCGCGCCACGGCACCGGCTTCACCGTCACCATCGAAGCGGCCGAAGGCATCACCACCGGCGTTTCGGCGCACGACCGGATTACCACCATCGCGGCGGCGCTGAGCTCGACAGCCGAGCAACGCCATATCGTCAGCCCTGGGCACGTGTTCCCGCTGCGTGCGCGCAACGGCGGGGTGCTGACCCGTCGTGGCCATACCGAGGGTTCGGTAGACCTGGCGCGCCTGGCCGGGCTGCGGCCGGCAGCGGTGCTGTGCGAGCTGATGAACCCCGATGGCAGCATGGCCCGCGGGAAGCAGGTGGCGGTGTATGCGCGGCAGTACAATTTGCCGGTGCTGACCATTGAAGAGCTGGCGCAGTATCGCGAGGCGATGGTGGCCCGCGAAGCCGAGATTGCCTGATAAACCGGCGGGGCCGCGCTGCGGCCCCAAAGCCTGACTGACGTTCACAAGTTTGCTCCCCTTGCCCTGCTCTGCTAGTGTCGCGCCGTTAAGAACGCCACCGAGACAGCCGCCATGGCCCGCAAAAAAGCCTCCCTCGATTTCGAGCAATCCCTCGCAGACCTGCAAGCCCTGGTCGAGCGCCTGGAGAACGGCGAGTTGTCGCTGGAAGATTCGCTGGCCGCCTTCGAGCAAGGTATCGCCCTGACCCGCGATTGCCAGGGCGCACTGGCTCAGGCCGAACAGAAGGTGCAGATTCTTCTGGAACGCGACGGCGAGCTGGCAGCCCAACCCTTCGACGCCGAGCCGCAAGCATGATCAACAGCTACCAGGCCAACTGCCAGGCCCGCGTCGACGCCGCCCTCGAACCCCTGTTCGAAGCGCCAACCAAAGAGCTCGAGCGGCTCTATGCCGCCATGCGCTACAGCGTGATGAACGGCGGCAAGCGTGTGCGCCCGCTGCTCGCCTACGCGGCCTGCGAAGCGTTGGGTGCGCCTGCCGAACAGGCCAATGGCGCGGCCTGCGCGGTCGAGCTGATTCACGCGTACTCGCTGGTGCATGACGACCTGCCGGCGATGGACGACGACGACCTGCGCCGCGGCCAGCCCACCACCCACAAAGCCTTCGACGAAGCCTGCGCCATCCTGGCCGGTGATGGCCTGCAGAGCCTGGCCTTCAGCGCCCTGCTCGACACGCGCCTCAGCCCGCAGTCCGACACCCTGCGCCTGGCCATGGTTCAGGCCCTGGCCAAGGCTGCCGGCCCGGCGGGCATGGTCGGCGGCCAGGCCATCGACCTGGGGTCGGTGGGTATCAAACTGGACCAGCAAGCCCTGGAATTCATGCACCGGCACAAGACCGGTGCGCTGATCGAAGCCAGCGTGCGCCTCGGCGCCCTGGCCAGCGCCCGCGCCGAACAGGCGCAACTGGATGCCTTGCAGACCTACGCACAGGCCATCGGCCTGGCGTTCCAGGTGCAGGACGACATCCTCGACGTAGAAAGCGACACAGCCACCCTGGGCAAGCGCCAGGGCGCCGACATCGCACGTGACAAACCGACCTACCCGGCCCTGTTGGGCCTGGAAGCCGCCAAGGCCTATGCCATCGAACTGCGCGACCAGGCGCTGGTCGCATTGCAAGGGTTTGGGGAAAATGCCGAGCCCCTGCGGGCGCTGGCACGCTATATCGTCGAACGCCGCAACTAAGCACCGACGCCAATCCCGCACAACCCGTGGTCGAATGGGCACTTTTCCCACAATGGGGTAAACTGCCGCGTCTTCACACCTATAACGACTCGCCTGATGCCCACGACGTTTCAAGAGATCCCCCGCGAACGCCCGGTCACGCCGTTGCTCGACCGCGCTGACACGCCTGCCGGCCTGCGCCGGCTGGCCGAAGCCGACCTGGAGACCCTGGCCGACGAGTTGCGCCAGGAACTGCTCTACACCGTGGGTCAGACCGGTGGGCATTTTGGCGCCGGCCTGGGCGTCATCGAGCTGACGATCGCCCTGCACTACGTCTTCGACACCCCGGACGACCGGCTGGTATGGGACGTCGGCCACCAGGCCTACCCGCACAAGATCCTCACCGGCCGCCGCCAGCGCATGCTCAGCCTGCGCCAGAAGGACGGCATCGCCGCCTTCCCGCGTCGCAGCGAGAGTGAATACGACACCTTCGGCGTCGGCCACTCCAGCACCTCGATCAGCGCAGCGCTGGGCATGGCCATCGCCGCCCGCCTGCAGAACAGTGCACGCAAGTCGATCGCGGTGATCGGCGACGGCGCCCTGACCGCCGGCATGGCTTTCGAGGCGTTGAACCACGCCCAGGAAGTCAACGCCGACATGCTGGTGATCCTCAACGACAACGACATGTCGATTTCGCGCAATGTCGGCGGCCTGTCCAACTACCTGGCCAAGATCCTCTCCAGCCGCACCTACGCAAGCATGCGCGAGGGCAGCAAGAAGGTGCTCTCGCGCCTGCCTGGCGCCTGGGAAATCGCCCGCCGCACCGAGGAATACGCCAAAGGCATGCTGGTCCCAGGCACCCTGTTCGAAGAACTGGGCTGGAACTACATCGGCCCGATCGACGGCCACGACCTGCCGACCATGATCGCCACCCTGCGCAACATGCGTGACCTCAAGGGCCCGCAGTTCCTGCACGTGGTGACCAAAAAGGGCAAGGGCTTCGCCCCGGCCGAAGTCGACCCGATCGGCTACCACGCCATCACCAAGCTCGAACCTGCCGACAAGCCCGCCGCGCCGAAGAAGCCCAGCGGGCCCAAGTATTCCGCTGTGTTCGGCCAGTGGCTGTGCGACATGGCCGCCAGCGACAAGCGCCTGGTCGGCATCACCCCGGCGATGAAGGAAGGCTCTGACCTGGTCGACTTCAGCGAACGCTACCCGGAGCGCTACTTCGACGTGGCAATTGCCGAGCAGCACGCGGTGACCCTGGCTGCAGGCATGGCCTGCGAAGGCAGCAAGCCGGTGGTGGCGATCTATTCGACGTTCCTGCAGCGCGCCTATGACCAGTTGATCCACGACGTGGCGGTGCAGAACCTCGATGTGCTGTTAGCCATCGACCGCGCCGGCCTGGTCGGCGAAGACGGCCCGACCCACGCCGGCAGCTACGACCTGTCGTACCTGCGCTGCATCCCCGGCATGCTGGTGATGACCCCGAGCGACGAGAACGAGCTGCGCAAGATGCTCACCACCGGCCATCTGTACAACGGCCCGGCGGCGGTGCGCTACCCACGCGGTACGGGCCCCAACGCGCCGATCAGCAGCGACCTTGAACCCTTGGAGATCGGCAAGGGCGTCATCCGCCGCCAGGGTGAGAAGGTCGCCTTGCTGGTGTTCGGCGTGCAACTGAGCGAGGCCTTGCAGGCTGCCGAGCAGATCAATGCCACAGTGGTCGACATGCGCTTCGTCAAGCCGCTGGACGAGGCACTGGTACTCGAACTGGCTGCCAACCATGAGCTGCTGGTAACCATCGAAGAGAACGCCATCATGGGCGGTGCGGGGGCTGCCGTGGGCGAGTTCCTGGCCAGCCAGGCGGTGACCAAGCCGCTGCTGCACCTGGGGCTGCCAGACCTTTATGTCGAGCATGCCAAGCCTGCGCAGATGCTGGCTGAGTGTGGGCTGGATGTGGCTGGGATCGAGGCTTCGGTCAAGGCTCGGATGGCCAAGCTCGGGCTGTAATCCTTGGGGCCGCTTTGCGGCCCATTCGCGGGACAAGCCCGCTCCCACAAGTACATCACTCTTCTCGAGAACAGTGACAAACCTGTGGGAGCGGGCTTGTCCCGCGAATAGTCTGGAACTGCCCATGAAAATCCCGAGCTTCACCGCCACCCTCCTGTGCCTGCCACTTCCGCTCCTGGCCGCTGAACGCGACAACGCCCTGAAACTGCCCGACGTCCTGATCAGCGCCAACCGCCAGGTCGAGTCTCGCACCGCCACCAGCGCCGCCAATACCATCTTCACCCGCGCCGACATCGACCGCCTGCAACCCACCAGCGTCACCGACCTGCTGGCCCGTGTCCCAGGCGTGCAAGTGGCCCCCACCGGCGGGCGCGGCAGCGTGCCCGGCATTTTCATCCGCGGCACCAAGGCGGCGCAGAGCCTGGTACTGGTGGATGGCGTGCGCATCGCCAACGCTACCTCTGGCGACAGTGGCCTGCAGTTTCTCGACGTTGACCAGATAGAGCGTGTCGAGGTGCTGCGCGGCTCCCGCTCGGCGGTATACGGCAGCGACGCCATGGGTGGCGTGATCCAGATTTTCACCCGGCGCAGTAGCGGCCCCGGACTGCAGCCACGCCTGCGCCTGGCCGCCGGCAGCAACCAGACCTGGCAGCGCAGCCTGGGCCTGTCCGGTGGCGACGGCGCCACCCGCTTCAACCTGGGTGCCAGCCTGGACGAGACTGCCGGCATTGACGCCACCGGCCCCTCCTTTGCCAGCGACGGCGATCATGATGCGTTCCGTAACAAGTCACTCAACCTGAGCCTCAGCCACACCTTCGGCGAACGCTTCGAGGCAGGCCTGAACCTGCTCGACAGCCGCGGGCGCAGTGAATACGACAATCCGTACGGTGGCTTTGACCCGGTCACTTTCGAAAGCTTCGGGCAAAAACCCTACACCGACTTCAGCGTCAGCAGCCTGGGCTCTTACTTCGACGCCCAGCTCAACGACACCTGGCATTCGCGCCTGGAGCTTGCCCACAGCGAAAACCGTGACGACAAACGCGACAAGCTCAGCGATGAGCACTCCGTGTTCAACACCTATCGCGATCAGGTTACCTGGCAAAACGACCTGGCCCTGGGTGAGCAGCACAACCTGTTGATCGGCGGCGATTGGTACGAAGACCGCGTGCATGCCAGCACCGATTTCAACGAGGACAGCCGCTGGAACCGCGCCGCCTTCATTCAGCATCGCTACACGGGCGAGCGGTTCTCCACCGAACTGGGGGTGCGCCGTGACCAGAACCAGCAGTTCGGCGGCCAGACCACCTGGAGCGGTAGCCTTACCGTGCCCTTGAACACGCACAATGATGTGCTGCTGTCCTACAGCGAAGGCTTCCGGGCACCGACATTCAATGACCTGTATTACCCACAGTTCAGCAACCCCGACCTGAACCCGGAGCATTCCCGAAGCTACGAGTTGCAATGGCGCAGCCAGCTTGCCGCCGACAGCCGGCTGGAGACCTCGCTGTACCGCACCGACCTGCGCGATGCGATCATCTTTGGCCAGGACTCGATCCCACGCAATGTCGCCTCGGCGCGGGTCAACGGGTTTGAACTGTCACTCGATCAGCAATGGGGCGCGTGGCGCAGCCAGCTGGGGCTGGCGCTGATCGACCCACGTGACCGCGACAGCGGCCATACCCTCGCCCGCCGTGCCCGCCGTACCGTGAGCCTGGACCTGGACCGCGCATTCGGGCCGTTCAGCGTGGGCGGGAGCTGGCAAGCCGTCAGCAGCAGCTACGATGACGAAGCCAACCGCAACCAGCTCGCCGGCTTCGGCCTGCTCGGCCTGCGGGGTAGCTGGGCAGCAACGGATGAGCTGAAACTGGAAGCGAAGCTGGACAACCTGCTGGACCACAGCCACAGCCGTGCCCGGTACAGCTACGAGGGCGCCAGCCACGGTTACCGCGAGGAAGGCCGCACCGTGTTGCTGAGCGTCACCTGGACGCCGGCGCTCTAGCGTCGAGCAACGCACACAGGCGCGCGGTGGCCTCGATCATCTGCCCGCTGGGCCGCTCCAAGCCCTTGTCCGGCACCACCAACAGACGATCCCCAGCCACAGCACTCAGACGTGGCCAAGCCTCCCAACTTGCCAGCTGCGCCTGGTCACCCGCCAGAATCACCTGGGGGTCCTGCTGCAATACAGATTCCACGCTCACCTGGGGCGCCGGCTGGCTCAGATCGGCGAAAACATTGCGTGCGCCGCACACGGCCAGGGCATCGCTGACCACCTGCCGGCCACCCAGGGTGTACAACGGCTTGTCCCAGACTTGATAGAACACCCGCAGCGGCTGCTCACGCCGATACTGCTGACGCAGGTGCCGCAGCCTGTCGCGCAAGGTTTGCGCATAATGCCGGCCCTGCTGGTCACGGCCGACGCGCTGGGCGATGGCTTCGATCTGATCGATCAATTGGTCAATGCTATGGGGCTCGGCGCTGAACGCGGCGATGCCCAGGCGCTTGAGCTGATCACGCTGCGCTGGCGCGACACTGCCCGGCCACAGCAGCAGCAAGTCAGGCTTCAAGCTGAGCAGGCGCTCCATGTTCAGTTGCCCCAGACGGCCCACAGAAGGCACATCCTGCAGCGCTGGCGGGCGCTCGCCGCCGTCGAGCATGCCGACCAACAGGTCATCGGCCTGCAGCTCGAGCATGATCTCGCTCATCGAAGGCGCCAGGCTGACCACCCGCAGCGGCTCAGCCGCGCTGGCGGCACAGGCGCACAGCGCCAGCAGCCAGAGGAAGACGCGCATCAGCCCAGCTGACGAGGAATGCGGTACAGGTAGAGCACGACCACCGTGGACAGTGCCAGAAGAATCTGCGGCACCGCCTCCAGCCCCACCAGCACCGACAGCGCGGCGACCCAGGCAGGGAAGCAGGCATACAGCATGGCCAGGCGCCGCACCCGCGCCAGCTCGATCCAGGCTGCCGGCTCCTCGCTGCTGCCGAGCACCTTGGCGGTACTGATCAAGGCACGCTTGTAAGCGCCAAAGCGCGGCAGGCTGAGGAACATGGTCGCCGCACCGGCGATGAACAACGGCATGGCCAGCACCGGGATCAATGGATCACCGCCACCAAAAGCCCAGGCCATCACCGGCAGCGGCACCAGGCCTATCGCTAGGTATTGCCACCAGGCCAGGGCCAGGCGCCGCTTGACCTCGGCGCGGGTCACGCCTGGGGCACCTCGCCCTGGTGTTCGTTGCCCAGCATGTGGCCGAGCTTGCCGGCCTTGGTGGCCAGGTAGTAACGGTTGTGCGGGTTGTGCCCGGTATGCAGCGGCACACGTTCAGCGACGACGATGTTCATGTCGGTCAGGGCCTTGACCTTGCGCGGGTTGTTGGTCATCAGGCGCAGGGCCTTCACCCCCAGGTGCTCGAGCATCGGCAGGCAGATGGCATAGTCGCGCTGGTCGGCGGCAAAGCCCAGGCGTTCGTTGGCTTCGACGGTATCGGCGCCGCCGTCCTGCAGTTCGTAGGCGCGGATCTTGTTCAACAGGCCAATGCCGCGGCCTTCCTGGCGCAGGTACAGCAGCACGCCACGGCCTTCACGGGCGATGGCCTGCAGGGCAGCTTCCAGTTGCGAGCCGCAGTCACAGCGCTGGCTGAACAGGGCATCGCCGGTCAGGCACTCGGAATGCAGGCGCCCCAGCACCGGCTCGCCGTCCGCGATATCACCCAGGCTGAGCACCACATGCTCACGGCCGGTGGCTTCGTCGAGAAAGCCATGCATGGTGAAGGTCGCAAAGGGCGTCGGGAGTTTAGAGGCGGCAACAAAGACGACGGGCACGTTGTGCTCCTGGCATAAGTAGGAAATTTCTGTTGCGGCGATTGTATCAGCAGGTCGGCACCTGTGCGCTGGCTGAATACCGTCGCTTAAGATCGAAAAGTTCGATGCTTAGCAGAGGCCCGCCCTCAAGACGCCGAACCTGTATGGGAGCGGGTAGCGCTCACTGCGGCTGGCTGTCGGTGGTGAACGGATACGGCTGTTTCCAGTGCTCGAAAATCGGCTTCAATTCACCGCTGCGCACCAGCTCGGCCATGCGCTTGTCGAACAGGTCGCGCAGCGCCTTGGACTTTTCGTTGTGGGCAAATGCCAGGTACAGCGGTAGCTCGGCGACATGGGTTTTACGAAAACGCGCAGGCTCGGAAGCCTGGCCCAGCACGTAGTCGACTTCGGTCAGCGCATCGATGTAGAAGTCCACTCGGTCATGTTCGAGCATCGGCAGAATGCCCTCGCGGCGCTGGATTTCGCGGAAGTTGTGCGCATTGGGCAGATAGCTGGCGTAGTCGTAGCCGCGCACCCAGGCCAGGCGATACCGGCCGACCGTGCTGGGTGTGGGCACAGGCTTGGCGACCAGCCCCAGGGCGTAGATATGGTCCATGTCGAAGTGCCAACGCGGGTAGAGGTTGTCGTCAGCCTCGTCCTTGTAGGAGCCGACCCAGGCATCGGCCTCGCCCCGTTTGACCAGCCCCACCGCACGGCTGTAAGGCGCGCTCTGGGTAACGACCTTGACCCCGGCAGGCTCGAACACCTTGCGCAGTACATCCCAGGCAACCCCGCTACCGTCGGCGTTGGTGTAGTCGAGCCATTCTTCGCTGACCAGATGGACCTGCTTCAGCACACCTTCGGCCGCCCCCACCCAGGGAGCAAAGCCCAGCAGCATTGCCAACAGCACAGTCCTTATGGCCATCTACGCGCTCCCTGTCTCAGGCAACCGCCCACACCAGAACCTGCATACCCAGCCAGGCGAACACGCCGGCCAGGACATCGTCGAGCATGATCCCGACCCCGCCATGCACATGGCGGTCGATCCAGCGAATCGGCCATGGTTTGAGGATGTCGAAGAAGCGGAACATCAGGAACCCCGCCAGCAACCATTGCCAGCCTTCCGGCACCAGCCAGAGGGTGATCCACATGCCCACCATCTCGTCCCAGACAATGCCCTCATGGTCATGCACGCGCAAGTCATTGGCGACTTTGCCGCACAACCAGAAACCGAACAGCATGGTCACGCCCAGCAGCAGCCAGTAACCCCAGTCTGGCAGCATCTGCCACAGCGGGATGAACGGTATGGCCACCAGCGAGCCCCAGGTGCCCGGCGCCTTGGGCAAGGTGCCGGAGCCGAAGCCGAAGGCGATGAAGTGCCAGGGGTTGCGCCAGACCGAGGGCGGAACGAACTCCGCAGGCACCTGATTGGGGTGATCGGTCACGGTGTCTCCCTAAAATGTTGATAGCCGCGTTGCCGCGGGGTGATGTCCTGGCCCTGCCGGTCACGCAGGCTGACGCCTTGGCCCTCGAGCACGCGCCCGATGACATGAAACGCCGCCAGGCCTTGCGCCTGCAGGGATAAAAGCTGCGCCGGCGGCAAAGTGAACGCCAGCACATAGTCGTCGCCACCGGTCAGGGCCGCCTGCACGGCGGCCTCATGGCCGAGCAAACCCTGCAGAGCGGATGACATCGGCACCTGCTCCAGGTTCACCTCGAGCGCCACGCGGGAAGCCTTGGCAATATGCCCGCAGTCGGCCAGCAGGCCGTCGGAGATGTCCAGTGCCGCGCTGGCTCGCCCGCGCAACAGCTGCCCCAGGGCGAACTGCGGCGAAGGCGACCAGTAGTGATCGAGCAGCGGCTGGGCGAGTGCGGCCTCGGCCTGGCGCTGGCCCAGGACCAACGGCAAGGCGCCGGCGGCGTTGCCCAGCTCACCCCCCACGCACAGAAGGTCACCAGGGCGAGCACCACCACGGCGCAACGCCTGCCCGGCCGGCACGCGGCCAAACACGGTCATGGTGATACTCAAGGGGCCGCGGGTGGTGTCACCGCCAATCAGGCTCAGCTGGCAACGCCGGGCCATACGGTTAAGGCCGTCAGCGTAGGCTTGCAGCCAGTCGGCGCTGACATCGGGCAAGGTCAGGGCAAGGGTGAAGCCGATGGGGGTGGCGCCCATCGCCGCCAGGTCACTGGCGGCCACGGCCAGCGAGCGCTGGCCAAGCAACAAGGGGTCGCAGACCGCAGGGAAGTGCACGCCGGCCACCAGGGTGTCGGTGGACACCGCCAGTTGCTCGCCCGCAGGCAAATCCAGCAGCGCGCAATCGTCACCGATGCCCAGGGCCACACCTTCACCATCTTGCGCACAGGGCGCGGCGGCGAAGTAATGGCTGATCAGCTCGAACTCACCCATGGTCGGCCAGCGCCGGGATCAGCGCTTGTTCGCCTTGGCTTCCGCTTCGCGCAGCGAAGGGGCGAGCTTGTCCAGCACGCCGTTGACGAACTTGTGGCCGTCGGTGGCACCGAAGACCTTGGCCAGCTCGATACCTTCGTTGATCACCACGCGATACGGTACATCGACGCGCATCATCAGTTCCCAGGTGGACAACCGCAGCACAGCCAGTTCGACAGGGTCGAGCTCTTCCAGCGCCAGCGCCAGGCAAGGCTTCAGGGCCGCGTCGATCTCGTCCTTCTTGGCCGGGACCCCATGCAGGATCTCGCGGAAGTAGGCGCCATCGACATCGGTGAAATCGTTATCGACCCGGAACTGCGCTTCGATCTCGTTTACCGACTGACGCGCCATGTGCCACTGGTACAGCGCCTGAGTCGCGAGCTTACGGGCTTCGCGGCGCTTGGCGCTTTTCGAGGGCTTGCCGGCATCCGCAGGTTTTGGATCGCGCGGGTTGAAACGATCGCTTTCGTCGCTAATCACTTGGCCTCCAACTGCGCCAGCAGGCTGACCATTTCCAGAGCGGACAGGGCAGCTTCAGCACCTTTGTTGCCAGCCTTGGTGCCGGAACGCTCGATGGCCTGTTCGATGGAGTCGACGGTCAGAACGCCGAAGGCCACCGGAACACCGAACTCCATGGACACCTGGGCCAGGCCCTTGGTGCATTCGCCCGCCACGTACTCGAAGTGCGGGGTACCACCGCGGATCACGGCGCCCAGGGCGATGATCGCGTCGTACGCGCCTTGCTGGGCGACCTTCTGTGCTACCAGCGGGATTTCGAACGCGCCCGGGGCACGGATGATGGTGATGTCGCTTTCGCTGACACCGTGGCGTACCAGGGCATCAACGGCACCGCTTACCAGGCTTTCGACGACGAAGCTGTTGAAGCGGCCAACCACCAAAGCATAGCGACCTTTGGGGGCGATGAAGGTACCTTCGATGGTCTTCAGGGTCATTCCGATGTTCTCATGTTCAAGAGCGAGGCCGCATACAAGCGGCCTCGGCAGGGGTCTGGACTCGAGTAGAGGGCGTCAATGCCGCCTCAAGTCACTCGGAGGGCACGTATTCTACAACTTCCAGATCGAATCCGGATATCGCATTGAACTTCATCGGCGAACTCATCAGGCGCATCTTGCGCACACCGAGGTCGCGCAGGATCTGCGAACCGGCACCCACGGTGCTGTAGGTGGTCGGTACCTTGGTCGGTGCATCGCCCGCGCTTTCGCGGATGTGCGCCAGCAGCACGTCGCCGTCCAGCGGGTGGCCCAGCAGCAGTACCACGCCGCTGCCAGCTTCGGCCACGGCAGCCATGGCGGCGCGCAGGCTCCAGCGGCCCGGTTGCTTGACCAGCAGCAGGTCGCGCAGCGGGTCCATGTTGTGCACGCGCACCAGGGTCGGCTCTTCGGCGCAGATATTGCCCAGGGTCAGGGCCATGTGCACGTCGCCTTCCACCGCATCGCGGTAGGTGACCAGGTTGAACTCGCCCAGCTCGCTCTCCACCGGCTGCTCGGAGACGCGTTGTACGGTGCGCTCGTGGATCATGCGGTAGTGGATCAGGTCGGCGATGGTGCCGATCTTCAGGCCGTGCTCGGCGGCGAACACTTCCAGCTCGGCGCGGCGCGACATGGTGCCGTCATCGTTCATCACTTCGCAAATCACGCCGCTCGGCTCGAAGCCGGCCATGCGCGCCAGGTCGCAAGCGGCCTCGGTGTGGCCGGCGCGGGCCAGGGTGCCGCCCGGCTGGGCCATCAGCGGGAAGATGTGGCCCGGGCTGACGATGTCCTCGGCCTTGGCGTCCTTGGCAGCGGCAGCTTGCACGGTACGTGCGCGGTCGGCAGCGGAAATGCCGGTGGTGACACCTTCGGCAGCCTCGATCGACACGGTGAACTTGGTGCCGAAGCCGGACCCGTTACGCGGCGCCATCAGCGGCAGCTTGAGCGTTTCGCAGCGCTCGCGGGTCATCGGCATGCAGATCAGGCCACGGGCATGCTTGGCCATGAAGTTGATGTGCTCAGGCAGGCAGCACTCGGCCGCCATGATGATGTCGCCTTCGTTCTCGCGGTCTTCGTCATCCATAAGGATGACCATTTTGCCCTGGCGGATGTCTTCGACCAGTTCTTCGATGCTGTTGAGCGCCACTCGGCACCCCCTTCTCAATCAGGATTTCAAGAAGCCGTTGGCGGCCAGGAAGCTTTCGGTAATGCCACTGCCCTTGCTCGGTTCGCCAGCCTTGTCGCCCAGCAGCAGACGCTCCAGGTAACGGGCCAGCAGGTCGACCTCAAGGTTTACCCGACGCCCTGCGCGGTAGTCGGCCATGATGGTTTCGGACAGGGTGTGCGGGACAATGGTCAGCTCGAACTCGGCGCCATTGACCTCATTGACCGTCAGGCTGGTGCCGTCGACGGTGATCGAACCCTTGTGGGCGATGTACTTGGCCAGCTCCTTGGGTGCACGCACGCGGAACTGGATAGCGCGGGCGTTATCGCTGCGCGAGATGATTTCGCCGACACCGTCGACGTGGCCGCTGACCAGGTGGCCGCCCAGGCGGGTGGTGGGGGTCAGGGCCTTTTCCAGGTTGACCTTGCTGCCGCTCTTGAGGTCGATGAAGGCGGTGCGCTTGAGGGTTTCGACGCTGACGTCGGCCCAGAAGCCATCGCCCGGCAGTTCGACGGCGGTCAGGCATACGCCGTTGACGGCGATGCTGTCGCCGAGCTTGACGTCACCCAGGTCGAGCTTGCCGGTCTCGACGTAGACGCGCACGTCGCCACCTTTGGGGGTCAGGCTGCGGACAGTGCCGATGGATTCGATGATGCCGGTGAACATGGGGTCTTCCTCAAGAACGGGTTGCGCAGGGCAAGCCTGGCATTATACGCCGGACGCCGGCAGGGGGATGGCCGTGACCCGCCAGTCATCGCCCACAGCGCGCATTTCGGTAATTTTCAGTCGCGGCGCTTCGCTCATCGTTGCCAGGGGCCACTCCAGCAGCGGGCGGGCCTGGGAGCCCAGGAAGGTACCGGCGACGAACAACTGGTACTCGTCGATCAGGCCTTGCCGGGCGAACGCACCGGCAAGGCCTGCGCCGGCTTCCAGCAGAATTTCGTTGACGCCACGCTGGGCCAGCACACGCATCAACGCGGGCAGGTCGACCTGGCCATCGGCGCCTGGCAGGCTCAGCAGCTCGTGGCCCGCCTCGGCGTACCGCGCATCTGCTGCGGCAGCCGTCACCACCAGGGCCGGGCCAGCCAGGAAGAACGGCGCATCCAGCGCCAACCGCAGGCGGCCATCGATCAGCACGCGCAGCGGTGGGCGGCTCAATGCCAGGGCACGGGTTTCATCATCCAGGCCAAGCTCTGCGCCACGCACGGTCATGCGTGCGTTATCGGTCAGCACGCTGGCGGCGCTGGTGAGCACCACACTTGAACGGGCGCGCAGGCGCTGCACCGCAGCACGGGCGGCGGGGCCGGTGATCCATTGGCTTTCGCCGCTGGCCATGGCGGTGCGGCCGTCCAGGCTCATGGCCAGCTTGGCCCTGACGAACGGCAGGCCGTGCTCCATGCGCTTGAGAAAGCCTGGATTGAGGGCCCGAGCCTCGGCTTCGAGCACGCCGCTGTGGACCTCGATACCCACCGCTGCCAGGCGCCGCAGCCCCTGCCCCGCTACCTGTGGGTTGGGGTCCTGCATCGCCGCCACCACGCGGGCCACGCCGGCCTTGACCAGAGCTTCGGCGCACGGCGGCGTGCGGCCATGGTGGCTGCAGGGTTCGAGGGTGACATAGGCGCAGGCGCCGCGGGCACGCTCACCGGCCTGGCGCAGGGCATGCACCTCGGCATGCGGCTCACCGGCGCGCACGTGCCAGCCCTCGCCCACCACCTCGCCATCGCGCACGATCACACAGCCCACGCGCGGGTTGGGGTGGGTGCTGTAGACACCCTTGCGAGCCAGTTCCAGGGCACGGGCCATGTAGTGGGCGTCGAGAATCGCGGTCTGGCTGGGCATGCTCACTCTTTGGCTGGCTCACGGGCCAGGCGGTCGATTTCTTCGCGGAATTCGTCGAGGTCCTGGAAGCGTCGGTACACCGAGGCAAAGCGGATATACGCCACTTCGTCGAGTTTGCGCAGCTCGGCCATCACCAGTTCACCCACCACCAGCGACTTGACCTCGCGCTCGCCGGTGGCGCGCAGGCGGCTCTTGATGTGCGCCAGCGCCGCTTCCAGGCGTTCGACGCTGACCGGGCGTTTTTCCAGTGCCCGTTGCATGCCTGCACGCAACTTGTCTTCGTCGAAGGGCTGGCGCGTGCCGTCTTGCTTGATCAGCCGCGGCAGCACCAGTTCGGCAGTTTCGAAGGTGGTGAAACGTTCGCCGCAGGCGACGCACTCGCGACGGCGGCGCACTTGCTCGCCCTCGGCGACAAGACGAGAGTCGATGACCTTGGTGTCGTTGGCACCGCAAAAGGGACAGTGCATGGTGGCAGGCAACAAAAAAAGGGAGGGCCATGGTAGCGCATCCCACTGGCAAGACAAGCCAAAGGGGTTAACATCCAGGGAAATCTGCCCCTGAAGGATGACCCAATGCACCATCGAGCGCTCGTCGTGCTGTGCTGCGCCGCCTTGCTTGCCGCTTGCGGTAGCGACCGGCCCAAGCCCGAACAGGCCCAGGCGCCCGCGCCAGCAAAATCGGCCAAGAAAACCCAGCCCCTTGGCCCGCTGCCCGCCTACCAGCGCGAACTGAGCGGTACCTTGCTGGAAGTCCCGGCCGGGGCCGATGTGGAGCTGGCCCTGCTGGTCATCGACGAACGCGACCGCCCGCAACGCCTGCTGGCCAGCAGCAACCTGAGCGGCACCGGGCAGGCGCTGCCTTACCAGTTGCGCTTCAACCCCGAGGCTTTTCCGGCCGGTGCCCGGGTAGAGCTGCGTGGCCGTGCCAGCCGCTCTGGCCAGCTGATCATGCACCTTCCGCCGGTACGCATTACCCAGGCACAGACCCAGGCCACCGGGCCGCTGCGCTTCGAGAAGGCACCGTAAGTGGCACCCCTGGCACTGCAACAGGCCCTCAGCGGCCTGATCGGCGAAGCGCGCCTGGTGGCCAGCGAGCTGCCTGAATGCGAACTGAAGCTCTGGCTGATCGACGACCAGAACATGGACCGCGCATTCAGCAGCGAAGAAACCCGGCGCATCCTCGAAGAGCCACCCTACTGGAGCTTCTGCTGGGCCAGCGGCCTGGCCATGGCCCGTTACTTGGCTGCACACCCGCACTGGGTGGCCGGCAAGCGCGTGCTCGATTTTGGCGCCGGCAGCGGTATCGTCGGCATTGCCGCAGCCCGCGCTGGCGCCCTGGAAGTGGTGGCCTGCGACCTCGACCCGCTGGCCCTCGACGCCTGCCGCGCCAACGCCGCGCTGAACGGGGTGGCGCTGGGTTACAGCAGCGATTTCTTCGCCGAGGACGACCGCTTCGACTTGATCCTGGTCGCCGATGTGCTGTATGACCGCGCCAACCTGCCCCTGCTCGACGCCTTCCTCGGCCGTGGTCGCCAGGCCCTGGTGGCGGACTCACGGGTTCGCGACTTCTGCCACCCGCTGTACCGGCAATTGGGCGTGCTCGAGGCACTGACCCTCCCAGACCTGGCCGAGCCCCACGAATTCCGCCGGGTCAGCCTGTACCACGCTAGCCGCGAGCCTTTATAGTGGTGCCATTCACGAGTTTGCGAGAGTCGCGATGAGCCAAGACACGCCGTACATTTTCGACGCCACCGATGCCACCTTCCAGCAACTGGTCATCGAGAACTCTTTCCACAAGCCGGTGCTGGTGGACTTCTGGGCCGAGTGGTGCGCCCCGTGCAAGGCGCTGATGCCCTTGCTGGCGAAGATCGCCGAGGGTTACCAGGGCGAGCTGCTGCTGGCCAAGATCAACTGCGACGTAGAACAGCAGGTGGTCGCCCAGTTCGGCATCCGCAGCCTGCCGACCGTGGTGCTGTTCAAGGACGGCCAGCCGGTCGATGGTTTTGCCGGTGCGCAGCCGGAGTCGGCGATCCGCGCACTGCTCGAACCGCACGTGCAAATGCCGGCCGCCCCTACCGCTTCGCCACTGGAACAGGCCAAGGCGCTGTTCGCCGAGAGCCGTTTTGCCGAAGCCGAAGCGCTGCTGCAGGCGCTGCTTGGCGAAGACAACAGCAATGCCGAGGCGCTGATCCTGTACGCCCGTTGCCTGGCCGAACGCGGTGAGTTGGGTGAAGCCGAGGTCGTGCTGGATGCGGTCAAGACCGACGAGCACAAGGCTGCCCTGGCCGGTGCCAAGGCGCAACTGACCTTCCTGCGCCAGGCCGCCAGCCTGCCAGAAGTTGCCGACCTCAAGAGCCGCCTGGCGCAGAATCCGCTGGATGATGAAGCCACTTACCAACTGTGCATTCAACAGCTGGCGCGTCAGCAGTACGAGCCAGCATTGGAAAGCCTGCTCAAGCTGTTCCAGCGCAACCGCGGGTACGAGAATGGTCTGCCACACAAGACGCTGCTGCAGGTGTTCGAATTACTGGGCGGTGATCACCCCTTGGTCGGTGCGTATCGGCGCAAGCTTTTCGCCGCGATGTATTGAAGCGACAAGCCACTGCTATCGTGAGTCGCTCATGGCGACGAAGGTGTCGACATCCATCAGTGGGACAGGGATCACGATGAAAGCCCAATACCAGTAACGCTGTCGTTCATCCGGCTCAATGGCCTGAACCACCGAGAATGTACTGCTGTGGCCTGGGGTGAACGTCCCATCCTGGGCCATGCGACCATCCCCGGCGACCACTTGCCACTCTATCACCTGGGGGTCGACCTCTACCTGAGCGCCCCCGATGCCGATGTAGTACAACCTTAGCGATACACGCCCGTTGTGGTTGCGCACCCTGAAAAAATGCGTAGGGAACGCGTTGACAATCACGAAGGTGGATTGAAAAACACGCCCGTAGTAACGGCTTTCCAGCACATCGATGGTCAATAGCTCGCCAAGACTGGCTTTGAGTGCACAGGGTTTCTGCGTCTTGCCATCCTGATCGTATTCAGGTTGAGGATCTGCCGGCGGGCAGTACCAGCAGCCCGAACGATCAGGCTCGTAACGCCCCTTGGAAGATTCGCCAAGCTGCCATGACACACCGGGCAGCGTTTGCGGCGTCAGCGCCACATGGGTCCGGCTGCGCACACCATCCACGACTTTGATCAACGGCTCGGCGTGATACATGCCCTCCGAGTTGACGGCCGCTGGTGGACTGAAAAACCGGTCCTTGTACCAAACGAAGCTCACGGGCGCGGACCTGCCAACGCTGAGACTTCTGATCCCGCCTTCCGGGTAGAGCAGGCTGGCAAGCCCCATGAAGTGCCGGCTGGGCGGTGCGACGCTGGGGATGATACGGTCATCCACGAGTGCCTGGGCAACATGACCCTCTTCGCCGAGCACCCAGGCACCGTCCACCGGAATGCGGCCGCCAGGCTCTGCCTGGTAGGTCATATAGAGGTTGCAGGCCATGGTGAAGGGGTCCCATCGGCTCCGTTCAGGCACCATGCGAATGGCAAAATACAGTGGCTTGATCAGCCAGTCACTCCCAGGTTCGATGGACAGCCGGCGCATCCTGATGACCCGACGCTCGTCCGGTAACGCTTCAAATCGCGCGCGAAAACCCTCTGCGGCTTCTTCGTCGCGCTTCAAGGAGTCGAGATAACCCAAAGCAAAAGTCGATCCCTTGGCCACCTGGAGCCTGAGGACCTTCTCGGCATCCAGCGTGCCGACAAACGCATCGAAGTGGAACTGCTGATGCAAATAGTAGGGTTCGCCCGCCTCTACGGCTATGAGCTCGCTGACTTTGCGGATGACTTCGCCAAGATCCCTGCGTATGGAAGTACGCACGAACCTGGCCAGCCTCCGGCGAATGAGGATGGGCCGTTCATGAGGATAGGGTTGAAACTCGAGCCAAGGCAGGCCGAGCAATCCCGTGCAATGCTCCCAGCTTGTACCCGGGCTGATGACGCGCTCGAAGTCAAAGGCTTCGGTGTCTTCAGGGCGCGTGTCACCCACGCCTTGATGCCACACCGCATAACTGTAATTGACTGGCCTGGAGTAGAAATCAAGCCGTACTTTCCAGCCGAACAAATCGTACTGAGACCGCATTTCATCGCTCATCTGCCGATGCTCCTGAACGGGCGAGGCCTATTCTAAGAACACAAGCAGCGATGCAACTACTGGCAGATTTACCAGGTCCGAGGCGGGTCGAGCTGCGGGCTAACCAAGCCAGGTAAACACGGGGGCATCTGCACCACTCGTCACCTTGACCTGCGCGCAATGGCGCAGACGGACCAACAGCCGTTTGGCCTGCGCCGGGCTTTCGCCCAGTGCTTCAAGACGGTCCAGCAGTTGCGGGCCATTGAGTTGCCCCGCCTGGCGCAGCAACGCTTGCGCTGCGGCCCAGATGCGGTCGTCCTGGCGCGGCGCGCCCGTCACTTCGTCAGGCGTTTCTCGGGGCACCGCTGGCACTGCGAGCTGTCCGCCCAACTGCGCCCATTCTGCCGGCTCCAACTCGATGGACAAATCCACCGGCCAATCTCCAATCTTTCCGCGAATTCGCACGATCTTTTCCTTGAGCACAGGTCAATGTGGCCATGCTACAGCAACATGAAACCTGCACCACACAGGCTGGCGGCGTAGAGAAAAGTTGTTATAACATTACCAAATCATTCCCAGCCTGCTCCTGGAGCCTTCCATGCGTCGCCTGCTGCTCGCCTTGCCCTTCGCCCTGCTGCCCCTTTCCATGGCGCATGCCCACGATGACCATGACCATGATCACGCTCATGGCACCCTCGGTGCCCACGAGCACGGCGTGGCCAAGCTCAATGCCGTGCTGGATGGCAATACCCTGGAGCTGGAGCTGGACAGCCCGGCCATGAACCTGGTCGGCTTTGAACATGCCGCCAGCAGCGATGCCGACAAGGCCAAGGTGGCCGCCGTGCGCCAGCAACTCGAACACCCCTTGCAACTGTTCGGGCTGGCCGCGGCTGCCGGCTGCAAGGACGATGCACAAGCGCTGGAAAGCCCCCTGTTCGGCGACGCGCCGAAAGCCGACGACGATGGCGACGAACATGAGCACGGCCACCAACACAGCGACATCGGTGCGCATTATCAACTGACCTGCGCGAACCCGGACACGCTCACCCAGATCGACCTCGCCCCCCTGTTCAAAGCCTTCCCGGCAACCCAGAAGATCAACGTACAACTGATCGGCCCAACAGGCCAGAAAGGCGTGGAAGCAACGCCTGCCAAGGCTGCGGTCGCGTTCTGAATGGGCCAGCCGCTGATCGAACTGTATGACCTGGTCTTCGCCTGGCCAGGTCAGCCGGCCCTGCTGGATATTCCCGCCTTTCATCTGGCGGCCGGCGAGGCGCTGTTTCTCAAAGGCCCAAGCGGCAGTGGCAAGACCACCCTGCTGGGCCTGCTGGGCGGGGTGAACCTGCCTAACCAGGGCAGCATTCGCCTGCTTGGCCACGACCTCGGCAGCCTCGGCCAGGGCGCGCGCGATCGCTTCCGGGTCGACCACACCGGTTACATCTTCCAGCAGTTCAACCTGCTGCCGTTTCTTTCGGTGCGCGAGAACGTCGAATTGCCCTGCCGCTTCTCGCGTAGCCGAGCCACACGGGCGGCCGAGCGCCATGGCAGCGTCGATAACGCTGCCGCCACGCTGCTTGCCCACCTGGGCCTGGGTGACCCGGCCCTTATAGCCCGCCGCGCCGACAGCCTGTCGATCGGCCAGCAGCAACGGGTTGCCGCCGCACGGGCGCTGATCGGCCAGCCCGAACTGGTGATCGCCGACGAACCGACCTCGGCCCTCGATGCCGACACCCGCGAAGCGTTCATCCGCCTGTTGTTCGACGAGTGCCGCGCGGCCGGCGCCAGCCTGTTGTTCGTCAGCCATGACCAGAGCCTGGCCCCCCTGTTCGACCGGCACCTGTCCCTGGCCGAACTCAACCGCGCCGCCAAGCCCCGGGAGGCCTGATGTACCTGCTTCGTCTTGCCCTGGCCAGCCTGGCCAACCGCCGTTTCACCGCCTTCCTTACCGCCTTCGCCATCGCCTTATCGGTGTGCCTGCTGTTGGCCGTGGAGCGGGTGCGCACCGAGGCCCGCGCCAGCTTCGCCAGCACCATCAGCGGCACCGACTTGATTGTCGGCGCCCGCTCGGGGTCGGTGAACCTGCTGTTGTATTCGGTGTTTCGTATCGGCAACGCCACCAACAACATCCGTTGGGACAGCTACCAGCACTATGCCCAAGACCCACGGGTAAAGTGGGCGATCCCCATTTCGCTCGGCGACTCGCACCGCGGCTATCGCGTGATGGGCACCACCGGCGACTATTTCAGCCATTACCAGTATGGCCGCAGGCAGCACCTGGAACTGAGCCAGGGCCGTGCGTTCGCCGATGACCCGTTCGAAGTGGTGCTCGGCGCCGAGGTGGCCGAGGCGCTGCACTACCGGCTCGGCGACAAGCTGGTGCTGGCGCATGGCGTGGCGGCCATCAGCCTGGTCAAACACGACGACAAACCCTTCACCGTGGTCGGTGTGCTGAAACGCACCGGCACCCCGGTCGACCGCACCCTGCACATCAGCCTGGGCGGCATGGAGGCCATTCACATCGACTGGCACAACGGCGTGCCGGCCCGTGGCGCGGGGCGCATCAGCGCCGAACAGGCCCGTACCATGGACCTGCAACCCGCCGCCATCACCGCATTCATGCTCGGCCTGAACAGCAAGATCGCCACCTTCAGCCTGCAACGGGAAATCAACGAGTACCGCAACGAACCCTTGCTGGCGATTTTGCCCGGGGTTGCCCTGCAAGAACTGTGGAGCCTGATGGGTACCGCAGAGCAGGCGCTGTTCGTGGTTTCGCTGTTCGTGGTGCTGACCGGGTTGATCGGCATGCTCACGGCCATTCTTACCAGCCTCAACGAACGCCGTCGGGAGATGGCGATCTTGCGTTCGGTAGGTGCCCGCCCCTGGCATATCGCAGGGCTGCTGGTACTCGAGGCGCTGTCGCTGGCAGTGGTGGGGACCGTGGCCGGGCTGGGGCTGTTGTACGCTGGCATCGCCGGGGCGCAGGGCTATGTGCAGGCCAACTACGGCTTGTTCCTGCCACTGGCCATGCCCAGTGCGCACGAGTGGACGCTGTTGGCTATCATCCTCGGCGCAGCATTGCTGATGGGCAGCGTGCCGGCCTGGCGTGCCTACCGGCAGTCGCTGGCCGATGGCTTGTCGATTCACCTTTGAGAACCGTCATGACCTCAAACCTCACCGCCTGCTTCGCGGGTATACCCGCGAAGCGGCCAGTGCACGCCGTGCAGATCGTCCTGCTTGTGCTGCTCACGCTGGCGTTACCTGCCTGGGCCACCGACCCTCGCGAACTCGACTGGCCCGCATTGATCCCCGAAGGCGCACCCGTCATCCCGCCGCAGCTGGCGCCACTGCACGACCTGTCACAACTGAGCGACGCCCTGTCTGCCGAGTCGGCCCCCGCCGCCCACCAGCAGGCGCCGAATGCACCGGTGGTGCAAAGCCTGGACGGCCAGCAGATCAAACTGCCCGGCTACATCGTGCCGCTGGAAGTCAGCGAGGAAGGCCGCACCACCGAGTTTCTGCTAGTGCCCTACTACGGCGCCTGCATCCACGTGCCCCCGCCGCCGTCGAATCAGATCGTGCATATTTTCAGCGAGATGGGCGTGCGCGTCGAAGACCTCTATCAGCCCTACTGGATCGAGGGAAAACTGCAGGTCAGAGCCTCCAGCAGCGAGCTGGCCGACGCCGGATACCAGATGGAAGCCGAGAAAATATACGCTTATGAGCTGAAGTGAGAACTGTTTCGAATTCGTTACGACGCTTCTTTGAGCTGGATCAAACTTTCTGTTTAGACGCCTCCGTACCATTGGACTACTCGATTATTAATGTCCTCTGGGAGCTTCCATGAACAAGTCCTTGCTTGGCGCCTCGCTTGTGGCCCTCGCCCTTGCCGCCCCTGCCGCCCACGCCTACCAGGCGGGCGATATGATTCTGCGCGCCGGCGCCATCACTACCGCGCCGAACGAAAGCAGCGGCGACCTGAAGTTCGATGGCAACAAGGTGTCGGGCACCAAGGCGACCCTGGACAGCGACACCCAGCTGGGCCTGACCTTCGCCTACATGCTCACCGACCACATCGGCCTGGAGTTGCTGGCGGCCACCCCGTTCAAGCACACCGTCGGCGTCAAGGGCCTGGGCGGCGGCCTGGACGGCAAGCTGGCCGACATCAAGCAACTGCCACCGACTCTGTCGCTGCAGTACTACCCGATGGAACCCAACTCCAGGTTCCAGCCGTATGCCGGCGTGGGCATCAACTACACCCTGTTCTTCGATGAAGACCTGAGCAGCGCACGCAAGCAACAGGGCTTCAGCAACCTGAAACTGCAGGATTCGGTGGGCATCGCTGGCCAGTTGGGCATGGACTACATGCTGACCGACAACCTGCTGGTCAACGCCTCTGTCTGGTACGTCGACATCGACACCAAGGCCAGTGTCAACGGCCCGACCGCACTGGGCTACAGCAAGACCAAGGTCGACGTCGACGTTGACCCGTGGGTGTACATGGTCGGCCTTGGCTACAAGTTCTGATCCCGGGCCGGGAGGGCGGCCACGGCCGCGCTCCCGGTGCTCGACACCAGCCAGCAGCCCAGCGCTGTGGCACTGATCCCCGCCCCCAACCCGCACACCGCAGCCCATCCCCAACGGGCATAGACCCAGGTCGCCAGTACCGCACCCAGGCCGCTACCCAGCGAATAACAGCACATGTAGGCGCCAATCAGCCGGCTCGCCAGGGCGCTGCGCCCGGCCAACAACAGGCTCTGGTTGGTGACATGCACCGCCTGCACAGCGAAATCGAGCAATACCACGCCCAGCAGAAACGCCACTAGCGAGTGCTCGACGAACGCCGTCGGCAGCCACGACAGCGTCAGCACGCCCAAGGCCAGACCGGTGGTGCGATCGCCCCGCCCTTGGTCGGCCAGGCGACCGGCCCGGGCAGCGGCCAAGGCCCCCGCCACACCCGCCAGGCCAAACAGCCCGATCTGGGTATGGTTGAGCGCCAGGGGTGACGCACTCAGCGGCAGCACCATGGCGCTCCACAGCACGCTGAAGGCGGCGAAGATCAATAATCCATACAACCCTCGCTGGCGCAGCAGCGGGTCTTGTCTGAACAAAGCAAACAGCGAGCCGATCAGCGCCAGGTAACTGGACCGCTGCGCCGCAGGCCGGGTGCCAGGCATGCCGTTCCAGAGCAGCCCGGCCATCAGCACCAGCACCCCGGCTGCGGCAAAATAGACGACGCGCCAGCCGGCCACGTCGGCGACCACGCCAGACACCAGGCGCGCCAACAGAATGCCCAGCACCACCCCGCTGGTGACGGTGCCCACCGCCTGCCCCTGTTGCGTGGGGGTGGCCAGGGTCGCGGCATGCGCCACCATCACCTGCACCATGACCGCCATCAGCCCGACCATGGCCAGCGCCACCAGCAGCACCGCCCAGCCCCAAGCCATGCCGACCGCCACCAACGCCAGCGCCGAAACCAGCAATTGGCCGATGATCAGGCGCTTGCGGTCGATGAGGTCGCCTAACGGCACGATCAGCAGCAAGCCCAGCGCATAACCCGCCTGGGTAGCACCCACCACCCAGCCGATGCGCTGCTGCCCTACCCCAAGGTCCAATGCCATCGACTCAAGCAGTGGCTGGGCGACGTACACGGTGGCCACGGCCATGGCACAGGTGAGCGCCAGCAACAGGGTCATCGCTTGGGTCAGACGAGGGGGTGAAGTGCTTGAGGCGTGCATGGCGTATCCCTCCGAACTGGTTTCAAATTAAAACCACATGTGGCTTTCTAGCAAATGTGGTTTTAATCTGCAACCAGAACAACCGAAGAGTCTTCGCTGATGCTTAACGAAACAAACGCACAATGCCCGGTAGCCCGAGCCCTCGAAGTGCTCGGTGACCGCTGGGCGCTGATGATCTTGCGCGATGCCTTCGATGGTTTACGCCGCTTCAGCGAGTTTCAGAAAAACCTGGGGCTGGCCAAGAACATCCTGGCGTCACGCCTGAAGTTGCTGGTCGAGAGTGGCTTGCTGCAGCTGCAGCCGGCGTCGGATGGGAGTGCCTACAAGGAATACGTGCTGACCGAGAAGGGCCGTTCGGTGTTTCCGCTGGTGATTGCCTTGCGCCAGTGGGGTGAGCGCTTTTTGTTCGAAGCGGGTGAGGCGCGCTCGGCACTGCTGGAGCAGGCCACAGGGCAGGCGATCGCCCCGCTGCAAGTGCGCACTGAGGATGGCCGGGTGTTGCGGCCGGAAGATTGCCAGCGCAGGTTGGTGCGCCACGTATAACTCCGTGACCACCTTCCCACAGTGTCAGGCGGCTTTCAGGCCTTGCCGAGCAGCCGGGACAAACCTTCGACCAACGGCGTTGCCTGCGGGAAGTCGAAGCGCGCCAGCAAGCGCTGATTATCCGCCCGTGAGTGGCGGATATCGCCCGAGCGCGCCGCGCCATAGCTGATCGCAGGCAGGCTGCCGATCACCTTCTCCAGCGCCGCCAGCAGTTGGTTGAGCGACGTGGCCTGGTTCAGCCCGATATTCACCGCCCCCTCCTCGACCTGCTGCTGCTCCAGCGCCTGGATCATCACTTGCACCAGGTCCCCGACATAGAGGAAATCGCGGGTCTGCTCGCCATCACCGAACACCGTGATCGGCAGCCCTTGGGTGGCGCGCTCGCTGAAGATGCTGATCACGCCGGAATACGGCGAGGAAGGGTCCTGGCGCGGGCCGAAAATATTGAAGAAGCGGAAAACCACCGGCTCCAGGCCGTGCTGACGGCGGTAGAAATCCAGGTACTGCTCACTGGCCAGCTTATCCACAGCATAAGGCGTCAGCGGTGCCTTGGGCGTGTCTTCGGCTATCGACTCGCCTTCGCCGTTGTTGCCGTACACCGCAGCACTGGACGCGAACAGTACCCGGCGCACACCGTGCACGCGCATGGCTTCGCAGACATTGAGGGTGCCAATGAAATTGCTCTGGTGCGTCTTTACCGGGTCTTCGACCGAGGCCTGCACCGACGCCACTGCCGCCAGGTGCACCACTGCGCTGCAGCCCGCGGCCGCACGCGTGACCAGGCCGGCATCGGCGACATCGCCTTCGATCAGTTCCAGGCGCGGGTGCGCGATCTGCAGGTTGTCCCACCTGCCGGTGGACAGGTCGTCGAGAATGCGTACGGCGTAACCCTTGTCCAACAGCGCATCGCACAGGTGAGAGCCTATGAAGCCGGCACCGCCGGTGATCAGGATGGGGGCGTCAGCCATGGCGGTAGAAACGGTCCAGTAGAGGTGGCAGGCCAGCGCGCCAGGCGCGCGGCTTGATACCGAAGGTGTGAAGGATTTTCTTGCAGGCCAGCACTGCGTGCTGTGGCTCTTCGCTGGCATCCGGCCGTGCGGCATGGGCCTGCGGCGTGGGGGCCTGCACCGCCAGCTGACGGTACTGGCCGGCCTCGGCAAGAATTGCCTGCCCAAGCGCCAGCGGCGTGGTCGCCTCGTTGCCAGCGTAATGGTAGGTGCCCCACAGCGGTGCACTGCAATCGAGCTGCTTGAGCACCGACAGGATCACCCGGGCCGCATCGTCGACCGGCGTCGGGTTGCCGCGCCGGTCATCGGCCAGCAGCAACTCCTGGGGTTGCTCGGCACGGGTCAGGAAGCGCCCGAGCGCGCCGTCGACGCTCTCGTCGAGCAGCCAGCCAAAGCGCAGCAGCACATGTTGCGGGCACGCCGCACGCACGCTCTGCTCGATACGCCAGAGTGCCTGGCCACGCAGGCCCAGCGGCACCGGCTCGTCCTTCTCGCTGTAGGCCGTGGCCCGCGAGCCATCGAAAACCCGGTAGCTCGAAGGCTGCACCAAGGTGATCTGGTGGTGCTGGCACAACTCTGCCAGCCGCTCCACCGCCCGCTCCTGCTGGGCCAGGCGCTGTTCGCTGACCGACTCGGCCTGGAACCAGTCGAAGTAATAGGCCAGGTTGACCAAGGCATTGGGGCGGTGATCGTCGAGCAGCTGAGTGAGGCTGGCCGGGTCCCAGCCGTTTTCCGGCGGGCGCGGTGCCAGGAATGCGATGTCCTCTTCAGCCCCGAGACGAATCAGCGCTTGCCCGAGGGCATTGCCACCACCCAACAGCATTAGGCGCATACGCATAGAGTCAGCAGATCCGGAGAGGTTGATTGAGGGAAAGGGGTCATTTTGCGGTTTCCTGCCCGGGAAGTCCAACACGGGTGGGTGGCTGCCCTGACGCCATCCCCTGCCCTTGCCAAAACCTATTCGATCTCGAACAACCCATTACTCAACGGCCCCACGCTCAACCGTTCGCGCACGTCGTCATCGATGCGCGGGTCATCCGGCCGGTACAGCTTGACCTGGCGATAGGCATTGATGCGGTTGATCTCTTCGCCCAGGTACTCCCACACCACGCGGGTGCAGGCCGGGTTGCGCCGGTCGCCGCTGGAGACACCGGTCTTGAGGCCGTTCAGGCGGGTGATGCGGCTCTTGAAACTGGGGATGAGGATGGTCTGGCTCATCTCGTTGAGGGTCAACGACTCGTAGTCGATCAGGAACATTCGGTCTTGCAACTGAAACGCCGCGCCCAGGTAGCGGCAACGTACCTCGGCGTGCAGGTCGGTGGTGCTGCTGCGCTCCTGACGCTCCTGGCGCTCGAACAGGAAGCGGCCGCGCTCTTCGCGCAGGTGCACCAGCGACAGCAGCACCGAGCCCGGTACCGACATGCAGTTGGAGTACTCGAAGTAGTAACCGCAGTAGCGCGACAGGTTGCCGGCGTGCTCGTGCAAGGGCCGGAACAATTCACTGATAGGGTCGCTGGGCTGGTCGGCCACGGCCGACACCCGCGCACCGATCAGCCGGGAGAACTGCTCGGGGGGCACGTTCAGTTCGTAATCCTCGACGCCGAAGAAATCGCCGATGCGCTTGAGGTTGAACGCCGTCGGACGGCTCTGGCCGCTCAGGTACTTGTTGAACTGGGCACGGTTGATCGACAGCTGCCGGCAAACTTCCGAGATAGAGCGGTAGTGGCTGCAGGCCAGTTTGAGGTTGGTAGCGAAATGCTCGCTCATGCAGGGGCTTCCAGGTGACGCGAATGGCGCAAGTGTAGCATCAAGTCGCATCAACTCAGAACAAAATGCGAAATTGTAACCACTCTTGTCATAGCCAACCATGCGCCCCAACGCATAGCGGCGCGCCTGCCGCCCGCTGTCTTTCCACACGAAGAATAAGAATCGAGGTCATTTCCCAATGCTCGAAGCACTCAACGATTTCCTCTCGGGGAAACTACTCATCGTGCTGATCGTCGGACTCGGCAGCTACTTCACCATCCGTTCGCGGTTCGTGCAGTTCCGTCATTTCGTGCACATGTTCAGTGTGTTCAAGGAATCGCTGCGCGGCCAGGCAGGCCAGCTGAGTTCGTTCCAGGCCCTGATGCTGAGCCTGGCCGGCCGCGTTGGCGCCGGTAACATCGCCGGTGTCGGTATCGCCGTGACCCTTGGCGGCCCGGGTGCCGTGTTCTGGATGTGGGTCACCGCACTGGTGGGCATGTCCAGCAGCTTCTTCGAATGTACCCTGGCCCAGGTGTACAAGCGCGCCGATGGCGATGGCCTGTACCGGGGTGGCCCGGCTTACTACATTCAGCACGGCCTGAAACTGAAAAGCATGGCCGTGGTGTTCTCCATCCTGCTGCTGGTCACTTATGGCTTCGCCTTCATGGGCTTGCAGTCGTACACCGTGACCCACTCGCTGGAAAACGCCTTCGGCTTCGCGCCGAGCCACACCGGTATCGCCCTGGCGGTGCTGCTGGCCGTGGTGTTCATCGGCGGCATCAAGCGTATCGCTGCCGTGTCGGACCTGTTGGTACCGATCAAGACCCTGGCCTACATCGGCGTGACCCTGTACGTGATCGGCACCCAGATCGAACACGTACCAGCCATGCTGGAAACCATCTTCAAGAGCGCCTTCGGCCTCGACCCCGCGTTCGCCGGCCTGCTTGGCAGCGCCATCGTCATGGGCGTGAAGCGTGGCGTATTCGCCAACGAAGCGGGCCTGGGCAGTGCACCGAACGTTGCCGCAGTGGCCGCGGTGAAACACCCTGGCGCCCAAGGCGTGGTCCAGGCGTTCAGTGTGTTCCTCGACACCTTCGTGATCTGCACCTGCACCGCGCTGTTGATTCTGCTGTCGGGCTTCTACACCCCGGGCTTCGAAGGTGATGGCATTGTCCTGACCCAGAACTCGCTGGCCGCCGTGGTTGGTGACTGGGGCCGCCTGTTCGTCAGCGTGGCGCTGTCGCTGTTCGTGTTCACCTGCATCCTCTACAACTACTACCTGGGCGAGAACAGCCTGCAGTTCCTCAGCCGCAACCGCGTGGTGCTGCTGGTGTTTCGCGCCTTGGTACTGGCGTTGGTGGTGTGGGGTTCGGTGCAGGACCTGTCGACCGTGTTCGCCTTCGCCGACATCACCATGACCTGCCTGGCCTTCGTCAACCTGGTGGCCCTGGCCCTGCTGTTCAAGGTCGGCCTGCGGGTGATGCGCGACTACGACGACCAGCGCAAAGCGGGCATCAAGCAGCCGGTGTTCGATTCTGCCAAGTTCGCCGACCTGGACCTGGACCGCGACGCCTGGCCTGCCAACCCGCAGGTGGAAACAGCCACTGACAAAGCCGTTGGCCAAGCCCAGCCGCAGCGCTGATACTCTCCCCTGCCCAGCCGCCCCACCCGCGGGCGGCTCTTCTTTCTCCGCTCACCGCTACGGATGTTCTCCATGCGCGCAGTAAAGAATCTTCTCGTCCTGTACACCGGCGGCACCATCGGCATGCTCGAAACCCCTGAAGGCCTGGCGCCAGCGGGCGGCTTCGATGCGCGGATGCGCGAGCACTTCGCGCAAATGGCCGATGCCCCCCAGCTGCAGTGGACATTGCAGGAAATGAACCCGCTGCTCGACAGCGCCAACATGCAGCAGCAAAACTGGCTGGCCATGCGCGATGCCATCGTCGAAGCGGTGGACGTTGCCGGCCACGATGGCGTGCTGGTGCTGCATGGCACCGACACCCTGGCCTACAGCGCGGCGGCGTTGTCGTTCCTGCTGCTTGGCTTGCCGGTGCCGGTATTGCTGACCGGCTCGATGCTGCCAGCCGGCGTGCCGGGCAGTGATGCCTGGGACAACCTGTGCGGCGCGCTGCGCCAGTGCGAGCAAGGCCTTGAAGAGGGCGTGCAGCTGTACTTCCACGGCCAGTTGCTGCATGGCTGCCGGGCGTCGAAGCTGCGCAGCGAGGCCTTTGATGCCTTTGCCGCGCTGCCGCGTCATCGCGACGGTGAGCGTGCCACTGCCCTGCCTGCCGAGCTTGGCTACAAGCACCCACGTCAGCCGGTCAATCTGGCGCTGATGCCAGTGTTTCCTGGCTTGCAGGCCGGGCATTTGCGGGCGCTGCTCGACAGCGGCGTGCAGGGGCTGTTGCTGGAGTGCTATGGCAGCGGCACGGGGCCATCGGATGACCAAGCCTTGCTTGATGCGCTGCAGGCGGCCCGTCAGCGGGGTGTGATGCTGGTTGCGATAAGCCAGTGCCCGGAAGGGTCGGTGGTGTTCGATACCTATGCGGCGGGCAACCGCCTGCGTGGCGCAGGCCTGGTAAGCGGCGGCGGCATGACCCGTGAAGCGGCGTTGGGCAAGATGTTTGCGCTGCTGGGGGCGGGGCTGGATGCTGCAGCGGCAGAGCAGTGGTTTGCGCTGGATCTGTGCGGCGAGAGGGGTTGCTCCGCGAAGAGCCCCGAACAGTCAGAATAAAGTGGCGGAAGGCAGCGGGAGTCGAACCTGCCCGGGAACGGCTGCCGTCCCCAACCGGGTTTGAAGCCCGGCCGCGCCACCGGGCGCGATTGCCTTCCTTGAACTCAGTGCCTGGCCTGCTGCTGGGCCAGGGCGCTGTCGGCGCGGATGTAACGCTGGTCGGCCACCCTGCGGGTCAGGCCGATGCGGTCGAAATATTCCAGAATCTGGACACTGCGTTTGCGACCGATGCCCAACATATCGCGAAACGCCGCCACCTGCACTATCGGCGCTTCATTCGCCTGGCCAAGCAGCAACGCGGCCATGCGCTGGATCGTCGCCGCCGGGTAGAACAGGTCGCGTACCACCTGGTGCACCAGCCCGAGCCTTGCCAGCTTGCGCAACAGCAGGCGTACATCCGCTTCGGCGCAGCCCGCTTCATTGGCCAAGGCCCTGACCCACGGTGGGTCGAATTGCCCCTCCAGCAAACATGGCTCCAGCCTTGCCCACAATGCGTTGTCGGCCTCGCTCAACTGCACCTTGTGATCGGGCAGATGCAACCAAGGCCCGCTGCTGGAAACCTGCCCCTCATCGAGCAGTTCATCCAGCAGGCTTACAAACGCCGGGCGCTCCAGCGGCAAGGCCGCAAAGCGTCGCAAGCGGTCGCGGTCCGGGCCGAGCTGGTCGGGCTCCTGCTGGTGAAACAGCGCCAGCTGCGCCAGCAGTTGCTGCTTGAGGGCGCACCACTGGGCATCGGCAAACAACAACTGCCCCTGGCGCGTGGCAATCACCTGCACCTCCGCCGGCAACTGCCAGCTGACCCGCAGGCGGTTGAACTGCCGCTCCAGCCGCTGCGGGTCAAGCCCTCCGGCAGCGGTGGCAAGCAAGGCCGGTAACGCCTGCTCCAGATCCTCGGTATCACGCAGCACCTGCAACTGGCGCAGCCGGGGCTCGCTGCGACGCTGCCGGCTGGGCGCAAACGGGTCGAGTACCCGCCCGCCCCCTAGCGTGCGCTGGGCGCGCTGATCGCGCAGCACCAGCCGATCGCCATGCACGGCCTGCAGCGGCGCGTTGAGTAGCAACTGGGCAAACATGCGCTGGCCTGCCTGCAGTACTTCGCCTTCGAGCAATGCCACGCGGGCAGTCACATCCTGGGTGCCCAAGTGGACGTGCACGGCGCTGAAATGCTCGAACGGGCGGGGCTCGCCGGCAAGCAGCGTGAGCTCGATATCCACCCGGACACTGGGCGCATGCAGCCACTCGGGCACCAGCCAGTCACCCCGGTGTACCTGCTCGACCGCCAGCCGCTCGGCCGCGATGTTCAACGCCACCCGCTGGCCCGCTTCGGCCACCAGCGCCGCTTGGCTCTGCGCATGCAGGCCACGCACGCGCACGGGTTTGCCCGCTTTGCCCAACAGCAAGGTATCGCCGGCACGGACCTGGCCGGCCAATGCCGTGCCGGTGACCACCACGCCGGCACCGGAGACGGCGAAGGCACGGTCGATGGCCAGGCGAAAACCACCGCGCACACTGCGCTGCCGCACGCGCCCTTGAGCCTGCAGCAGCGCCTGGCGCAACGCCGCCACCCCCTCACCCGTGACGCTGGAAAGGGCAAATTGCGGCGCGCCCGCATACGGCCCCGGCGCCAGCAGCGCGGCAACCTGCGCTTGCACCTCGGCCACCCGCGCGGGCGCTACCCGGTCGCACTTGCTGACCGCCACCAGTGCCTGGGGGATGCCCAGCAATTGAATGATCGCCAGGTGCTCGCGGGTCTGCGGCATGACGCCGTCGTCCGCGGCCACCACCAGCAACACCAGGTCGATGCCGTGGGCACCGGCGAGCATGTTGTGGATAAAACGCTCGTGGCCGGGCACGTCGATGAAGCCGGTCAGCGGCGCACCTTCGGCCAGGGCTGCATAGCGGTAGCCGAGATCGATGGTCATGCCGCGCTCGCGCTCTTCCTGGCGATGGTCACCCGCCTGCCCGGTCAGGGCCTGCAGCAGCGCGGTCTTGCCGTGGTCGATATGGCCGGCGGTGCCAACGATCACTGCACCGGCCCCAACTGCAGGGCCGGCAGTTGCGCCAACCACTGGGCTTCGTCGTCCAACTGGCGCAGGTCGAGCCACAGTGCATCGTCGTCGATGCGCCCGAGCACCGGTACCGGAAGGTTGCGCAAGGCCCGCTCCAACACATGCAGGCTACGCCCGCGCAGCTTCTTCGACACCCGCGGGCGCAGGCACAGCGCGGCGCTGGGCAGGCGTGCAACCGGCTGGCTGCCACTGCCGATCATGCCCAATGCTGGCTCCACGCTGACGGCCCACTGTGCGTCGAGGCGGGCCTTGAGTTCCGGTGCCAGGCGCTCGGCCTGGGCCTGGATTTCGGCCTGGCTGCGGGTCAGCAGGCGCAGGCTGGGCAGGCGCTCGGCCAGCCGGTCGGGGTTGCGGTACAGCGCCAGCACCGCCTCAAGCGCGGCGAGGGTGATCTTGTCGACGCGCAGCGCGCGTTTGAGGGGGTTTTTCTTGATCTTGGCGATCAGCGCCTTGCGCCCGACGATGATCCCGGCCTGCGGGCCGCCCAGCAGCTTGTCGCCGCTGAAGGTGACGATATCGGCGCCGTCGGCCAGGGCCTGGCGCACGGTCGGTTCGGCGGGCAGGCCCCAGCGAGTCATATCGAGCAGGCTGCCACTGCCCAGGTCTTCGAGCAGGGGCAGGTCATGTTGGTGGGCAATGTGCGCGAGTTCGGCGGTGGGCACCTGAGTGGTGAAGCCCTGGATGCTGTAGTTGCTGCAGTGCACGCGCATCAGCAGGCCGGTACGCGGGTTGATCGCGCCTTCGTAGTCGCGGGCATGGGTGCGGTTGGTGGTGCCGACTTCGTGCAGGCGCACGCCGGCGCGGGCCATGATGTCGGGGATGCGGAAGGCACCGCCGATCTCGATCAGCTCGCCCCGGGAGATGATGCCCTCCTTGCGCGCGCCCAGGCTGTTCAGCGCCAGCAGCACGGCGGCGGCGTTGTTGTTGACCACGGTGACGGCTTCGGCGCCGGTCAGCTCGCGGATCAGCCCTTCGATCAGGTCGTCGCGGTCACCGCGCTTGCCGGTGGCCAGGTCGAACTCCAGGTTGAGCGGGTAGCGGGCGGCGGTCTGCATGGCTTCAATGGCCTCTTCCGGCAACAAGGCGCGGCCGAGGTTGGTGTGCAGCACGGTGCCAGTGAGGTTGAACACGCGGCGGACCTGGCTACGTTGCTGGGTGGCCAGGCGCTCGCCGGTGCGGCCCAACAGCACGTCTGCGGCCAGTTCGGCGGTGCTGAGTTGGCCTTGGCGGGTGGGTTCGCGCAGGTCGTCGAGCAGTTGGCGCAGCGTATTCAACACGGCGTCGCGGCCATGCCGGTCGATCAGCGGGAGGCAGGCCGGGTGGCGCAGGAGGGTGTCGATGGAAGGCAGGCGTGGGGCGTTATCGGCGAGGCTTGAAGACATCAGGTACTACCTTGAGCTGGTCCGTTGTCTGTTCTGGCCCTTTCGCGGGGCAAGCCCGCTTCCACAGTTTTCGGAAAAAGCGCAGTACCTGTGGGAGCGGGCTTGCCCCGCGGAAAGGGCGACTCGAACTTGCAGTGTAGACACTCAGCCACCACCCGGCGCCAGCATCAGGTTCGGTGCCAGGCGATGAAAGCCTTCCTCATCCAAGCGCATATCCAGTGCCAGGCTGGCCAAGTCATCGGCCAACGGCTCGGCCGCCGCATCGTTTTCCAGGTAACTCTGCTTCAGGTAGCTGTTGCACCCCGGGCAGCACTCGGCCCGTAGTGGCGCCTTGCCCGGCGCGTGGCGATCATCCTCCAGGCTGGTATAGCGCAGGCCCTTGCTCGACTCGCAGTACACGCACTTGACCCGCACCACATGCCACTCGCAGGCACACAACGAACACGCCAGGTAACGCAGGCCGTTGTGCTTGCCACGGTTGCGCACCACCCCGGCCATCGCCGGCGAGCCGCAGGCCGGGCACTGGGCCTGGCTGCCAGAGGGCTTGAGCTCGGCGGCCGGCAGCGCCAGCAGCCAGCTGAACCACGCGGCTTGTAGCGCGGCGCCGAGAAACGGCACCAACGCTGCCGGCACGGCGTCGAACTGCCCAGCCAGCAAGGCGATGCCCCACCCCTTGCGCTGGCTGTCGTCACTGTCGCGCAGTGCCTGCAACGCCACAGCCAACGGGCCGCTGGCCTCTTCGTCAAAGTGCTCGATCAACGCCTGCATCCACGCCAGCCACGGCCCTTCGCGCACCAGGCTGTCGGCTGCAAGGGGCGGCAGCCCATGGCTTATGCACAGGCGCTGACGCGCTTCGGCCACCGGTAAACCACCGGGCGGGTTATCCACAAGCTGCTGCTGGAAGCGGCACAGCCAGGCGATCAGGCGCAGGTAATCGCCAAGGGCATTACCCACTGCCAACTGCTCCAGCCGCTCGGCACGCTGGGCGAACAAGTCCTTGGGCGGCAGATGAATGAACGGCGGCGCCACCGCCGACGCTTCGATCTGCCCGGGTTCGAGTATCGTGCTCACACGCTCATCCTTCTTTACGTCCGTGATCGCCCGGCGTCTTGTCGCCAGTCACTTCGCGGTACCACAACTGATGGTGTTTGCGCGCCCAGGCGCGGCTGACCCAGCCATGCAGCATGGCGCCGATCGAGCCTTTGATCCAGATACCGGCGTAGATGTGCACGATGATGCTGAGGATCAGCACGAAGCCTGCCAGTGCATGGGCAAGCGACGCTACGCGTATCGCGCCAATATCGAAGTAATGGCTGAAATACGCGCGCCAGATCACCACACCGCTGATCAACAGCACCAGCATGCACACCAGCAGCGTCCAGAACAGCAGCTTCTGCCCTGCGTTGTACTTGCCAATAGGCGGCACGCCGTCTTCCCGGTTGACCATCACCCGGTCAATGCGGCGCAGCCACAGGCGGTCGTTGGCGGTGATGAAATTGGCGCGCCAGAAGCGCACCACCAGGCCAAAGAAGAACACGAACATCGCCACGCCCATGAACGGGTGCAGGATGCGTGTCCAGGGCCCGCCGCCGAACAGGTGGCTGAGCCAGAACAGCGCCGGGTGGAACAGCGCCAACCCGGAAAGCCCGGCCAGGAAGAACAGGATGGCGACGATCCAGTGGTTGGTCCGTTCGTTGGCGTTGTAGCGCAGGATGGGTTTGTTGTCGTTCATGGCCGCTGCTCCCCTTGCCCACCGGGCTGCTTCGGATCGTAGACATGCACTGCCGGGTCCACCTGGTGCACGCTGTCATCGGGCGGTGTGGGGTGTTCGTCCTCTTCGACCCGCTGCGGGCCGACCCGCACATAGTGGAAGAACCCGGCCAGCACCGCCGCGCCCATGGCCAGTAGCGCCAGCGGTTTGGTGAAGCCCTTCCACAAGCCCACCAGCGGGCTGATCACCGGTTGGTCCGGCAGGCCGGCGTACAACTTGGGCGTGTCGGCATGGTGCAGCACGTACATCACGTGGGTGCCGCCGACGCCGTCCGGGTCATACAGCCCGGCGTTGTCGTAGCCGCGCGACTTGAGGTCGACGATACGCTCGGCGGCATGCACCTTCATCTCGTCCTTGGTGCCGAACACGATCGCCCCGGTCGGGCAGGTTTTCACGCAGGCCGGCTCCAGGCCCACGGTCACGCGGTCGGAACACAGGGTGCATTTGTACGCCTTGTGGTCCTTCTGCGAGATGCGCGGGATATTGAACGGGCAGCCGGTGATGCAGTAACCGCAGCCGATGCAGTGGTCCTGGTTGAAGTCGACGATGCCGTTGGCGTGCTTGATGATTGCCCCCGGGCTCGGGCACGCCTTCAGGCAGCCTGGTTCGGCGCAATGCATGCAGCCGTCCTTGCGGATCAGCCACTCCAGGTTGCCGTCGTCGCGCTCGTGCTCGGTAAAGCGCATCAGGGTCCAGGTCTCGGCGGTGAGGTCCTGGGGGTTGTCGTAGGTGCCGTGGTTGTGGCCGACCTCGTCACGCAGTTCGTTCCACTCCGAGCACGCCACCTGGCAGGCCTTGCAGCCGATGCACTTGGTGGTGTCGATCAGCTTGGCGACTTCCTGCTGCTGGCGTACCGACGGCGGTACGGTGGTGGTGGCCGAGCGGGCGATGATGTCTTGGCTGGCCATCAGAGTTTCTCCACTTTGACGAGGAACGACTTGGACTCCGGCGTCTGGGTATTGCCATCACCCAGGAACGGCACCAGGGTGTTGGTCAGGTAGCCGTGCCGGGTCGCCCCGGTGAAGCCCCAGTGCAACGGGATGCCGATCTGGTGCACGGTCTGGTTGTTGACCTGCAGCGGGCGAATCCGCTTGGTCACCACCGCCACCGCATCGATATGGCCGCGCTTGCTCGACACCCGCACCCGGTCACCCGCCTTGATGCCTTTCTCGTTCGCCAGCACCTCGCCAATCTCGACGAACTGCTCGGGCTGGGCGATGGCGTTGAGCCGGCAATGCTTGCTCCAGAAGTGGAAGTGCTCGGTCAGCCGGTACGTGGTCGCCGCGTAGGGGAATTCATCATGGGTGCCGAGGGTGTCCCACACCGAATCGAAGATCCGCCCGGCCGGGTTGCTGGTGGCCTTCTTGTTCTGCGGGTGCAGCGGGTTGATGCCGATCGGTGTTTCAAACGGCTCATAGTGCTCGGGGAACGGGCCTTCGGCCATCTTGTCGATGGCGAAGAAGCGCGCCACGCCCTCGGGGTTCATGATGAACGGGTTCATCCCGGCTTCCGGTGGCGAGTCGACCTTGAAGTCGGGCACGTCGGTACCGGTCCAGGCCTTGCCGTTCCACCACACCAGGCGCTTCTTCTCTGGGTCCCATGGCTTGCCTTGCGGGTCGCTGGAGGCACGGTTGTAGAGGATGCGGCGGTTGGCCGGCCAGGCCCAGGCCCAGTTCTGAACCTGGTGCATGCCATACGGGTCGCTGTTGTCACGGCGGGCCATCTGGTTGCCTTGCTCGGTCCAGCAGCCGGCGAAAATCCAGCAGCCCGACGCCGTGCTGCCGTCGTCCTTGAGCTGGCCGAAGCCCGACAACTGTTGCCCGCCCTTGAGCACGGCGCCGGTCGGGTCGGTGACGTCGGTCACGGCCCAGCCGTTCATTTCCTTGGCCAGCTCCTCCGGGGACGGCTCTTCAGGGATCTTGTACGGCCAGCTGATGTTCATCAGGGCATCGGGGTAGGCGCCGCCCTCGGCCTGGTAGCGTTGGCGCAGGCGCAGGAACAGTTCACTCATGATGTGCACGTCGGTGCGGGTCTGGCCTGGGCCGTCGGCGCCCTTCCAGTGCCACTGCAGCCAGCGGCTGCTGTTGACCAGCGAGCCGTCCTCTTCGGCAAAACAGGTGGTGGGCAGGCGGATCACTTCGGTCTGGATGTTGGCCGTGTCGACGTCGTTGAACGGCCCGGCGTTGCGCCAGAACTCGGAGGTTTCGGTGGCCAGCGGGTCCATGATCACCAGCCATTTGAGCTTGGCCAGCGCTGCGGTGACGCGGTTCTTGTCCGGCAGCGCGGCGATCGGGTTGAAGCCCTGGCAGATGTAACCGTTGACCTTGCCCTGGCTCATCATCTCGAACATGCGCAGCACGTCGTAGGCCGGCACGTCGAGCTTGGGCAGCCAGTCGTAGCCCCAGTTGTTTTCTGCCGTGGCATTGGCGCCATACCAGGCCTTCATCAGGCTGACGTGGAACTTGCCGTAGTTCTGCCAGTACGACAGCTGCCCCGGGCGCAGCGGCTTGGAGGCGCGCTTGTCGATGAAGGCGGCGTAGTCCTGTTCGGCATCGCCGGCCAGGGTCAGGTAGCCCGGCAGCGAGTTGGACAGCAGGCCGAGGTCGGTCAGGCCCTGGATGTTGGAGTGCCCGCGCAGGGCGTTGACCCCGCCGCCCGGCATGCCGACGTTACCCAGCAGCAACTGGACCATGGCCGCACTGCGGATGATCTGCGCGCCGATCGAATGCTGCGTCCAGCCCAGCGCATAGAGAATCGTCATGGTCTTGCCCGGTGCCGAGCAGGTGGCGATCTCTTCCCAGATCTTCATCATGGCGTCCTGCGGCATGCCACAGGTCATGCTGGCCAGTTCCGGGGTGTAGCGGCTGTAGTGCTGCTTCATCAACTGGAACACGCAACGCGGGTGTTGCAGGGTTGGGTCGACTTTGGCAAAGCCGTCCTCACCCAGCTCGTAGCCCCAGCCGGACTTGTCGGCATACACGCGCTTGGCGGGGTCGTAGCCGCTGAACAGCCCGTCCTCGAAGCCATAGCTTTCTTTGACGATGAACGACACGTCGGTGTAGTTGCGCACGTATTCGTGCTGGATCTTGTCGGTGCTCAGCAGGTAGTTGATCAGCCCGCCCATGAAGGCGATGTCGCTGCCGGTGCGAATCGGTGCGTAGTAGTCCGCCACCGAGGCGGTACGAGTAAACCGCGGGTCGACCACGATCAGCCGCGCCTTGTTGTGCGCTTTGGCCTCGGTCACCCACTTGAAGCCGCACGGGTGCGCTTCTGCTGCGTTGCCACCCATCACCAGGACCAGATTCGCGTTGGCGATATCGGACCAGTGGTTGGTCATGGCGCCACGGCCGTACGTCGGGGCAAGACTTGCCACCGTCGGGCCATGTCAGACACGTGCTTGGTTATCGAACCCCAGCATGCCTGTTGCGCGGACGACCTTGTGGGTCAGGTAGCCAGCCTCGCTGGAGGCGGCGGAGGCAGCGAGAAAACCGGTGGTGAGCCAGCGGTTGACGGTTTGCCCCTGGGCGTTTTTCTCGATGAAGTTGGCGTCGCGGTCCTGCTTCATCAAGTGGGCGATGCGGTCGAGCGCCTCGTCCCACTCCACCCGCACCCATTCCTTGCTGCCCGCCTTGCGCACTTCGGGGTACTGCAGGCGGCTCGGGCTGTGGATAAAGTCCAGAAGGCCTGCGCCTTTGGGGCACAGCGTGCCGCGGTTGACCGGGTGGTCGGCGTCGCCTTCGATGTGGATGATGTTCTGTTTGACGTTTTTGCCCGCATCGCCCTGGCTGTACATGATCAGGCCGCAGCCGACCGAGCAGTAGGGGCAGGTGTTGCGGGTTTCGATGGTGTGCGCCAGCTTGAAGTGGCGTACCTGCTCGGCGAAGGCCGGCGTCGGGGCCATGCCCAACGCCGCCAGGCTAGAGCCTCCAAGGCCGACGGCGGCGACCTTGAAGAATTGCCGACGGTTGAGGTCCATCGTGCACTCCTGATCAGGTGGTGGGCGCACGGAACATGGCCGGCGCCTTTTGGTAGTCACGGTGACGGATTTTTGATGGCCGCCAAGGGGTAAGACTAGTCAAGAATCGGGAAGGTGCGATGACGTGGGTCAGGGGAGGTGTTGGGGATCGGTGTGGGGGCTGACAGGTGCTCGCCACAACAGCTTCAGCGCCTGTGAGATCGAGCGCCGCCCGCGCGGCGCTTCGCGGGGCAAGCCCGCTCCCACATCTGTTTCGGGCCAGTGAGGCCTGTGCCATTTGCGCGCGACCGCCTTGTTTGTCCGACGCGATATTGTGGCGGGCACCAAAGGGCCGCGCGCCAATGCATCAGGCATAACTGGCCCGAAACAGATGTGGGAGCGGGCTTGCCCCGCGAAGCGCCGCGCGGGCGGCGCTCGATCTCATAGGCGCTGAAGCTGTTGTGGCGAACACCCCGTGCCCACCCTTTTCTCCCGACATGCACCTCACAGCCAACAAACCCATCCGCCGTAAGACATTTCTGAACCTGAAACCAAATGCTACAGGTTCCAGCCACTTAGGAGGTTGCATTGATCTCACTGGCCTCTTCGCGGTAAACCCCACAAGATCCCGCAAAGAGGCCATCAGCCGTCAGGGCGCCAGTTGGCCCAAACGATAACGGGGCAATCAAGCAGCGCCCAACGGCCTAGGCAGATCGCGCACCACATTAAGCGCCGCACTGCTCTGCGCCACCGGCATGATCTCGATGGTATTGATATTCACATGCGCGGGCTGGTCCGCAATCCAGGCCACCGTGGCCGCGATATCCTCCGGCAGAATCGCCTCCACATCACGGTACAGAGCCTGCACGGCCTCCACATCGCCCTTCAGGCGCACCAGCGAAAAATCGGTACCCGAGCACAGGCCCGGTTCAATGTTGCTCACCCGAACACACGTACCGGCCAGGTCGGCACGCAGATTGAGGCTGAACTGGCGAACGAATGCCTTGCTGGCGCCATACACGTTGCCGCCTGGGTAGGGGTAAGTGCCGGCAATGGAGCCGATGTTGATAATCATCCCGCTGTCCGCCGCCACCATCTGCGGCAGGATCTTGTGGGTGACCATGGCCAGCCCGGTGACATTGGTGTCGATCATCCGCTGCCAGTTTTCGGCGCTGCTGGCCTGGGCGCGATCGACGCCCAGCGCCAGCCCGGCGTTGTTCACCAGCAGGTCGATCTGCAGCGACGCATCACGGATCTGTTCGACTGCCGCTTCAAGCGACACCGGGTCGGTGACATCCAGGGCCAGCGGGATGAAATTGACCCCCAATTCACCCTCCAATGCCTGCAGTTTATCCATGCGCCGGGCGCCACCGATCACGCGGTAGCCCTTGGCAACCAAGGTACGACAGATGGCACGGCCAAACCCCGAGGAGGCGCCGGTTACGAATGCGGTTTTCATCAGTTATCTCCGGTTGGGTAAGTCAGACCAGGTACTTCACGCCCAGGCTGGTGAACAGGCACAGCATCGAGAACACCAACACCTTGCGCACCACGTCATTGCCTTTGCGCAAGGCCAGGGCACTGCCCATGTGGTTGCCGAGGATGTTGCAAGCCACCAGTGGCAGGGCCAGCAGGTACACAACCTTGCCGGCCATGATGAACGCCACCAGCGCGCCGATGTTGGACGCGAAGTTGAAGGTCTTGGAGTTGGCCGAGCTGGACACCAGGTCCATGCGCAGCAGGTAGTGGAAGGCGATGATGAACATGCTGCCGGTGCCGGGGCCGAAGAAACCGTCATAAAAGCCGATGGTCAGGCAGGTCAATGGCACCACGGTGTACAGCACCCGCGGTGACAGCTCGCGTTCCTCGACCGGGCGGTCCTTAGGGGTGAGGAAAATCAGGATGCCGACCGGGATCAGCGCCAGGATGATCTTGCCCACGGTCTCCTGGGAGATCGACACAATCAGGTGCGCCCCCAGGTAGGCCCCGAGCAACGAGAACGGCACGCCGACCAGCGCCACCTTCCAGACCATCTTGCTGTTGGCCAGAAAGTTGCGAATGGCCGCCAGCGTGCCCAGGGTGCTGACCAGTTTTTCTTGCCCCAGGGCCACTTGCGGCGGCATGCCCACCAGCAAAAACCCAGGGACCAGAAACAGCCCGCCACCGCCGGCAATGCTGTCGACGAAGCCGGCAATGAACGCGATCGCCCCCAGCATCAGGATCGCCAGCAGCCAGTGTTCCGCCCAGAAAGCGCCTAACAGTTCCATAGCATTACTTCCATCGAGTGGTTGAGTGAGATCAGGAGCGCACTTCGTAGAGGTGATCGGCGCGGGTGAAATGCACACGGTTCAGGTCGTTGACTGCGAACAGGCGCATCAGCCAGCGGTCGGCACCGTCGTTTTGCGGCTCGAAGCCATCACGGGCATGCAATACGCGCTGGTTCTTGAACACCATGAAGTCACCCGGCAGCAGCAGGTGCGGCTCATCGAAGCGGCGGGTTTCCAGCACGCCGCGCAGGCTGGCCAGGGCTTGCTCGGCACGCAGGTTCAGCCCGTGGGTGTTTTCGCTGTCGAAACGGCACAACCACTCCCCCGCGTTGCCACGTGCCAGCACGGGCAGCTCCGCGGTGCAGCGCCGATTGGCGGTGAACGAGTCGGGGCGGCGAATTTCGAACTGTGGCTGGCAAAGCTCGCGCACGCTGGCCGCGGGCAGCGCCGCCACTACGGCATCGAGGTTGACCAGGGTTGTGCTGATACGCGGGTCACAGCGCATGCCGAAGAACGACAGGTACTCCGGGCAGCACGAAGCGCTGCCCAGTGGCTCGGACGACAACGGCAAGTCGGGGTTGTCGACGTGGTAGGAAAAGCGCAGCCGCGAGCCGTGGGAGCTTTTGTGGCTGGACGAGGTACGCGCCGGGATGACATGGCGGAACAGGCGCCCGTCGTTCTCCCCTTCATAAACGATCGGGTTGATCCCCATCAGGCTCTGCATGGTCAGGCTGACCAGGCAGGCTATCGGCGTGCTGCGCGGGCTGAGTACCCCGGAGTACGGCGTAGGGGGGACGTCGCGGTCGCGTGGGCAGTTGCGCACGATCATGCAGGTCAGCTGCGGGTCTTCGACGAAGCCACGAATCTGTTGGCAGAGTGCTTTGCCCAGCACCTCCTGTGCCTGGTCCTTGAGCTGCGGATAGAGCTCTTTGCTGGTTTCGAAATCGAGGGGGGTATTGTTCAGTACGGTTTGCCAGGCACTTGAAGTCACCCAAGGCAGGCGAATCTCCAGTGAAGTCTGAGGCTCGGCTGCTTGTTGCAGGTGTGCGCTTTCCATTTCGAGTGTTAGTCCATTGAGCTAGCTTGTGGCCATTCGGTGTCGTGCTAAGCCGGGCAGAGGCGGCAGACATTGTCTTTTTTTTGAAGCCGTTCACAGCTGTGCGATGGGGGTGGCGGAGGCAGAAAGGGCACCCGTCAATTGCATCGACTCAATCATTGTAATTACAAAAATAGAATCGACTCAATTTATTTCATCATCAACAAAGAACACCGATTGAATCGATTCAATCAACTCATTGATTTCAAAAGATTTCTGGAAAAACCGCCGTAGACACGCGTGCCTGGTGCCGAGTACAGCCGGAACGCGATTCGCCCCTTCCTCCGTTTTTGTTTAGCGAAACCACCTCAATCGGTGCAATTTACCTAGACAAAAACACAATTACTCCTATCAGACCTTTCGTGCTAGGCTTTCGCGTTCTTGCAGCTTCTGGTGCCATTTCCATGTGGGTTCCTCACTACAGCGACCTGGCACAGCCGGTCTATCTGATGATCGCCGACGCCCTTGAACAGGACATCGGTAGCGGCCGGCTGACCGCTGGCGAACGCTTGCCGACACTCAAGGACCTGGCCGAATCACTGAACGTGACGCCTGGCACCATCGGCCGAGCCTATGACGAAGCGGCCAAACGTGGCCTGGTGGTGGGCGAGGTGGGGCGCGGCACCTTCGTGCTGCAGCAACGCCAGGCGCAGGCCCCGGCAGCACGCCCCTTGATGCCGCCAGCCGAACGCGAGAGCGGGCAGATCGACCTTTCGATCATCAAGCCCAATGACGCGCACATGACCGACTGGCTGCGCGGGGCAATAAACGAACTGGCCGCGTCACCCGACCTGGCCCAGGTGCTCGATTACGTCACCGAGGGTGGCCATGCGACGCACAAGCAGGCCGGTGCGGCCTGGATCCAGCGCTGGATGCCTGAAGCCAACTGGCAGCAGGTAGTGCTGACCTCGGGTGCCCAGCATGGCCTGCTGGTGGCCATCAGCAGCCTGTCCAAAGGCGACGACGTCATACTGTGCGAGTCGTTCTGCTACCCAGGCATCATTTCGCTGGCCCATAGCATGGGGCGCCGCCTGCGCGGTGTGGCCATGGACGAACACGGCCTGATTCCCGAGGCCTTGCGCACAGCGTGCATGGAGCACCGCCCTTCCCTGCTGGTGTGCGTCACCACCCACCAGAACCCGACCAACTCGATCATGCCCCACGCGCGCCGCGAAGCCATCGCCGCCATTGCCCGCGAGTTCGACCTGTTCATCGTCGATGACGATATCTACGGCTTCCTGGAGCCAGCACCTGGCTACAAGCCCTTGGCCGCCTATGCACCCGAACGCTCGGTATACCTGACCAGCTTGTCCAAGAGCGTGCTGCCAGCGCTGCGTATCGGCTACCTGTATGCCCCGCCGCAAACCCTGTCGCGGCTGTCGTCGATGGTGCGCAGCAGCGTGTGGATGCCATCGCCGTTGATGGCACAACTGGCCAGCAACCTGATCAACAGCGGCATGGCCGAGCAACTGGTGCAGGTGCAGCAGGACGAAGCGGCCACGCGCCAGCAGATGGCCCGTGAAATCCTCGGCAAGTACAAGATCCGCAGCCAGCCCTACAGTTTTCATATCTGGCTGGAACTGCCCGAGCCCTGGACCAGCGACGAATTTGCCAACCTGGCGCGCAACAATGGCGTCACCGTGGTCAGCGGCAGCCAGTTCCTGCCTGAACGCAGCGCTGCCACCTGTGGCGTGCGTATCGCCCTGATGACGCCGAGCCGTTCGGAACTGGGCTTTGCCCTGACCAAGCTGGTCAGCCTGCTGGATTCGCCGGAGCCGCGGCTTTTCTACTAGGCGAATGACCCTGGACGGCTCGCTGCCGTCCTTTTGGGACAGGCCGACATCAGTTTCAGAAACGGACTACATCAACAAACGCCAGTCGCCTGCTAGGTTGCCCGAAAAATCCTAAGGGTAATGCTTGCATGAAAACCTATTACGGCCGTGCCAGTCTCCTCATGTGCTCGCTGTTGCTGGCGGCACCCTCGCTGGCTGATCCCCTGACAGCCGCCCCGCCTCCCTCCGCCTCGATCACTGCCGAAGCCGCCCGGGCAATGGCCTCAGCCGCCGAACGCGCTGCCCAGGCCGAGGGCTTTGCCATCGTCATCAGCATTGTCGACAACCATGGCAACCTCAAGCACTTCCACCGCATGGACGGCACCAGCAGCGGCAGCATCCAGGTCGCAAAGCTCAAGGCCGCGACTTCCGCCCGTTTCCCGCTTGCCTCCAGAACACTTGCAGAGCGCAGTGCTGCCCTGCCAGCGAATCCCTATGCGTCACTGCCTGGCTTCACACTACTGGGGGGTGGCCTGCCAATCATGGATGCGAATGGCCAGCATATCGGCGGCATCGGTATCAGCGGGGCTACGCCGGAGCTGGATGTGCAGTTTGCCCAGGCAGCGCTGGATGGCGATGCCTGACTCTCGAGGCTTACCTTTCATTTGCGCCCGTGAAGTTTCCTCGCACATAAAAAAACCCAGGGCAAATGCCCTGGGCTTTCGATGTAGCGCGACGCCTAACCGCTCTGATCAGAACGGAATATCGTCATCAAAGCTGTCAAAGTCAGCGGCCGGCTGCGGCGCTGGCTGCTGCGGTGCAGGACGCTGTGGCGCCTGCTGCGGGCGTTGGGCCTGCTGACGTGGCGGCGCCTGGTTGTACTGTTGCTGCTGGCCGCCCTGGTTGTAGTTGTTACCACCACCCTGGTTGTACTGGTCGCCGCCACCTTGCTGGTTCTGCGGACGGCCGCCCAGCAGCTGCATGGTGCCCTGCATGTCGACGATGATTTCGGTGGTGTAGCGCTTGATGCCGTCTTTTTCCCACTCACGGGTCTGCAGCTTGCCTTCGATGTACACCTGCGAACCCTTGCGCAGGTATTCGCCGGCGATTTCGGCAACCTTGCCGAACATCGACACACGGTGCCACTCGGTACGCTCGACCTTCTGGCCCGACTGCTTGTCGGTCCACTGCTCGCTGGTAGCCAGGCTCAGGTTGGTCACGGCGTTACCGTTGGGCAGGTAGCGGACTTCGGGATCCTGGCCACAGGTGCCGACCAGAATGACTTTGTTAACCCCACGGGCCATAACGTTCTCCTAGGCTTCGCACGCCGAAGAGGCTGGGTTCACCAGACGCTCGAGGGTCGTACGGTCCAAAATTTTCGTATCCAGTTTGATATAGATGGCGGCTTCTTCTTCCACCACAACGGCGTCGGTTACACCCGGCACGGCCATCAGGCGTTCGGTCAACCCGGCTTCCCGGACTGCCTCGGGCGTCAACGGCATGCGCAGGCTGGTCACATACGGCGGCTCGTTCATGCGCAAGGCAACGACCAGCCACACGGCACACAGCGCCGCACAACCCAGAAACACCATGTTCAGCCCACCGTGCTGGAACAACCAGCCACCGAGGATTCCGCCTAGGGCGGCACCCAGGAACTGACTGGTGGAATACACCCCCATCGCCGTTCCCTTGCCACCCGCAGGCGACACCTTGCTCACCAGCGAAGGCAGCGAGGCTTCCAGCAGGTTGAATGCAGTAAAGAATACCACGGTGCCAATCACCAGTCCGCGCAAGTTGTCAGCCCACTGCCAGAAGAACACCTCCACCAGCAGCAACACACTGACCGCTCCGGCCAGCACGCGTTTCATCTTGCGCTTCTTCTCGCCGTAGATGATGAACGGCACCATTGCAAAAAATGAGATGAACAGCGCGGTCAGGTACACCCACCAGTGTTCTTCCTTCGGCAGGCCGCCCCGTTCGACGAAGGCAAGAGGCAGGGCGACGAAGCTGGCCATGAGGATGGCATGCAGGATGAAGATACCGACGTCCAGGCGCAGAAGGTCCGCATGGCGCAGGGTCGGGCCGAGTGCCTGGCGCGCGACACCCGACTCGCGGTGCTGCAGGGTGCTGTGGGAATTGGGCACGACGAAGGCAATCAGCAGGATACCGACCAAGGCAAGCCCCGCCGTGGCAAGGAACAATCCTGACAAGCCGAAGGCACTGGTCAACAGTGGCCCGACGACCATGGCGACGGCGAATGACAGGCCGATGCTCATGCCGATCATGGCCATGGCCTTGGTGCGGTGTTGCTCGCGGGTAAGGTCGGACAGCAGCGCCATGACCGCCGCAGAAATCGCCCCCGCGCCCTGCAGAATGCGCCCGGCGATCACGCCCCAGATAGAGTCGGCCTGGGCCGCCAAAATGCTGCCCAGGGCGAAGATCACCAGCCCCAGGTAGATCACCGGACGCCGCCCGATGCGGTCGGACACCATGCCGAACGGGATCTGCAGTACCGCCTGGGTCAGGCCATAGGCGCCAATGGCCAGGCCGATCAGCGCGGGCGTGGCGCCAGCCAGGTCCATGCCGTAGGTGGCCAGCACCGGCAAGACCATGAACATGCCCAGCATACGAAAGGCAAAGACCAGGGCCAGGCCGCTTGCGGCGCGGGTTTCGCTGCCACTCATGCGCTCGTTGTGGGTGTCGTGCATGGATTAACCTCGTGTGAACCGGCGGCGATTCTATCAGTCCGACAGCTAGACGGCATATACGCGACGCTTTGCCGCGTAATGGCAGCGCGCCGTATACTTCCTTGTTTATGCCCGCCGAGCGAGGCCGCAGTGGACAAGATCCTGATTCGTGGGGCACGTACCCACAACCTGAAGAACATCGACCTGACCCTGCCGCGGGACAAGCTGATCGTGATCACCGGCCTGTCCGGATCCGGCAAGTCCTCACTGGCGTTCGACACGCTGTACGCCGAAGGCCAGCGCCGCTATGTCGAATCCCTGTCGGCCTATGCCCGGCAGTTCCTGTCGATGATGGAAAAGCCCGACGTCGACACCATTGAAGGGCTCTCCCCGGCCATCTCCATCGAGCAGAAGTCGACGTCGCACAACCCGCGCTCTACCGTGGGCACGATCACCGAGATCTACGACTACCTGCGCCTGCTTTATGCCCGCGTCGGCACCCCGCGCTGCCCGGACCACGACATCCCGCTGGAAGCGCAGACCATCAGCCAGATGGTCGACCTGGTACTGGAGCGCCCAGAAGGCAGCAAGCTGATGCTGCTGGCCCCGGTAATCCGCGAGCGCAAGGGCGAGCACCTGGCGGTGTTCGACGAGCTGCGCGCCCAAGGCTTCGTCCGCGCACGGGTCAACGGCAAGCTCTACGAGCTCGATGAACTGCCCAAGCTGGACAAGCAGAAGAAGCACAGCATCGATGTGGTGGTAGACCGCTTCAAGGTCCGCGCCGACCTGCAGCAGCGCCTGGCCGAGTCGTTCGAGACTGCGCTCAAGCTGGCCGACGGCATCGCGCTGGTGGCGCCGATGGACGATGAGGAAGGCGAAGAGATGATCTTCTCCGCCCGCTTCGCCTGCCCGGTCTGCGGCCATGCGATCAGCGAGCTGGAACCCAAGCTGTTCTCGTTCAACAACCCGGCCGGTGCCTGCCCGACCTGTGACGGCCTGGGGGTCAAGCAGTTCTTCGACACCAAGCGCCTGGTCAATACCGAGCTGACCTTGGCCGAGGGCGCGATACGTGGCTGGGACCGGCGCAACGTCTATTACTTCCAGATGCTCGGCTCGCTGTCCGCGCATTACGGGTTCAGCCTGGAGGCGCCGTTCGGCGAGCTGTCGGCCGAGCACCAGAAGGTGATCCTGCAAGGCAGCGGCAAGCAGAGCGTGGACTTCAAGTACCTCAACGACCGGGGCGACATCGTCAAGCGCTCGCACCCGTTCGAAGGCATCGTGCCGAACCTGGAGCGGCGCTACCGCGAAACCGAGTCGGCCACGGTGCGTGAAGAGCTGGCCAAGCTGCTCGGCACCCAGCCCTGCCCCGACTGCCGCGGTACCCGCCTGCGGCGCGAGGCCCGCCACGTGTGGGTTGGCGAGAAAACCCTGCCGGCAGTTACCAACCTGCCCATCGGTGAAGCCAGCAACTACTTCGGCGAGCTGACCCTGACCGGGCGCCGAGGCGAAATTGCTTCGAAGATCCTCAAGGAAATCTGCGAGCGCCTGCAATTTCTGGTCAACGTCGGCCTGGACTACCTGACACTGGACCGCAGCGCCGACACCCTGTCGGGCGGTGAAGCCCAGCGTATCCGCCTTGCCAGCCAGATCGGCGCGGGCCTGGTCGGGGTGATGTACATCCTCGACGAACCGTCCATCGGTCTTCATCAACGCGACAACGACCGCCTGCTGGCCACCCTCAACCACCTGCGCGACCTTGGCAACACGGTGATCGTGGTGGAGCACGACGAGGACGCTATCCGCCTGGCTGACTACGTGGTGGACATCGGCCCGGGGGCCGGGGTGCATGGCGGCCAGATCGTCGCCGAGGGCACGCCTGAAGAGGTCATGGCGCACCCTGACTCGCTGACCGGCAAATACCTGTCCGGGCGCAAGAAGATCGCCGTGCCAGCCAAACGCACACCGCGCGACAAGAAGCTCTCGCTGAAACTCAAGGGTGCCCGCGGCAACAACCTGCAGAACGTCGACCTGGAAATCCCGATCGGCCTGCTGACCTGCGTGACAGGGGTATCGGGTTCGGGCAAGTCGACGCTGATCAACAACACCTTGTACCCGCTCGCAGCGACCGCGCTGAACGGTGCCAGCAGCCTGGAAGCCGCGCCGCACAGCAGCATGGACGGCATGCAGCACCTGGACAAGGTAGTCGATATCGACCAGAGCCCGATTGGCCGCACACCGCGCTCCAACCCGGCAACCTACACCGGTATCTTCACGCCTATCCGCGAACTGTTCTCGGGCGTGCCCGAGTCGCGCTCGCGCGGCTATGGCCCCGGTCGCTTCTCGTTCAACGTCAAAGGGGGCCGGTGCGAAGCCTGCCAGGGCGACGGCCTGATCAAGGTCGAGATGCACTTCCTGCCGGACATCTACGTGCCGTGCGATGTGTGCAAGAGCAAGCGCTACAACCGCGAAACCCTGGAGATCAAGTACAAGGGCAAGAACATCCACGAGGTGCTGGAAATGACCATCGAGGATGCCCGCGAGTTCTTCGATGCGGTGCCGGCGCTGGCGCGCAAGCTGCAAACGCTGATGGACGTGGGCCTGTCATACATCAAGCTGGGGCAGTCGGCGACGACCTTGTCCGGCGGTGAGGCGCAGCGGGTGAAGCTGTCGCGCGAGCTGTCCAAGCGTGACACCGGCAAGACCCTGTACATCCTCGACGAGCCGACCACCGGCCTGCACTTTGCCGATATCCAGCAGTTGCTCGATGTGCTGCACCGCCTGCGCGACCACGGCAACACCGTGGTGGTGATCGAGCACAACCTGGACGTGATCAAGACGGCCGACTGGCTGGTGGACCTGGGGCCGGAGGGTGGCTCCAAGGGTGGGCAGATCATTGCCAGCGGTACGCCGGAAGAGCTGGCCAAGATGAAGCAGTCCTACACCGGGCATTACCTCAAGCCGCTGTTGGAGCGTGACCGGGCCTGATCCGCCTGTGCATAAAAAAGCCCCTGGTACCGTAGGTGCCAGGGGCTTTTTCACGGGCTGTGGATAACTTACATCTGCGACTGCAGGTAGTTCTCCAGGCCGATCACCTTGATCAGGCCCTGCTGCTTCTCCAGCCAGTAGGTGTGATCTTCTTCGGTGTCAGCCAGCTGTGCGCGCAGGATGTCGCGGCTGATGTAGTCCTTGTGCAGCTCGCACAGCTCGATGCCTTTGCACAGCGCGGCACGCACCTTGTATTCGAGCTTGAGGTCAGCCTCGATCATTTCCGGCACTGTGCTGCCCACTTCGAGGTCATCGGCACGCATGTCGGGCGTGCCTTCGAGCATGAGGATGCGGCGCATCAGCGCATCGGCGTGCTGCGTCTCTTCTTCCATCTCGTGGTTGATGCGCTCGTAGAGCTTGGACAGGCCCCAGTCTTCATACATACGCGAGTGAATGAAGTACTGGTCGCGTGCTGCCAGTTCGCCCTTCAGCAACGTGACGAGGTAGTTGATTACGTCCGGGTGACCTTGCATCGCCCTGCTTCTCCATGTGAAAACATCAATGGACATAGTGTGAACCAGGTTTTGCTCGCGGTCACGGATAAACGCGCAATAACAGGCAAAAAATCGGCTAAACAGTAGTGATATTCATTGAAAAACCGCCCAAATGAGGGCGGTTCTTCTTATCACTTCGAGTTAAGCGAGGTTCACGCCCAACGCCTTGGCAATGCCTTCGCCGTAGGCGGCGTCAGCCTTGTAGAAGTACTGGAGCTGACGCTGGATCACATCCTCGCTCACCCCTGCCATGGCACCGGCGATGTTACTGATCAGCAAGGCCTTCTGCTGTTCGTTCATCAGGCGGAACAACGCACCGGCGTGGCTGTAGTAGTCGTTGTCCTCGCGGTGATCGTAGCGATCAGCCGAACCATTGAGGGCCAGTGCAGGCTCGGCATGGCGTGGGGACTGCTTGGGCGCATCGCCGTAGCTGTTGGGCTCGTAGTTCGGCGCGCTGCCGTAGCTGCCGGTGGCCATAGAACCGTCACGCTGGTAGCTGTTGACTGGGCAGCGCGGTGCATTGACTGGCAGATGCTGATGGTTGGTACCCACTCGGTAGCGGTGCGCATCAGCGTAGGCAAACACGCGGCCTTGCAGCATGCGGTCTGGCGACAGCCCTACACCAGGGACCATGTTGCTAGGGCCAAAAGCGGCCTGCTCGACTTCGGCGAAGTAGTTGAGCGGGTTGCGGTTAAGCTCCAGCACACCCACTTCGATCAATGGGTAGTCCTTTTGCGACCAGGTCTTGGTCACGTCGAACGGGTTCTCGTCGCGGCTGGCCGCCTCGGCTTCACTCATCACCTGAATGCACACTGTCCAGCGCGGGTAGTCGCCACGCTCGATGGCCTCGAACAGGTCGCGCTGGGCGTAGTCCGGGTCTGTGCCGGCCAGGCGTGCAGCGTCGGCTGGGGCGAGGTTCTTGATGCCTTGCTGGGTCTTGAAGTGCCATTTGACCCAGGTGCGCTCGCCTGCCGCACTGATCAGGCTGTAGGTGTGGCTGCCGAAACCGTGCATGTGACGATAGCCGTCCGGAATGCCGCGGTCGGAGAACAGGATGGTGACCTGGTGCAGTGCCTCGGGTGAGTGCGACCAGAAGTCCCACATCATCTGGGCGTTCTTCAGGTTGGATTGCGGGTGGCGCTTCTGGGTGTGGATAAAGTCCGGGAACTTGAGCGGGTCACGGATGAAGAACACCGGGGTGTTATTGCCAACGATGTCCCAGTTGCCTTCCTCGGTATAGAACTTCAGCGCAAAACCTCGCGGGTCACGCTCGGTGTCGGCCGAACCCCGTTCGCCACCGACGGTGGAGAAACGCAGGAAGGTTTCAGTCTGTTTGCCGACCTGCTCGAACAACTTGGCGCTGGTGTATGCGGTGATGTCGCGGGTGACGGTAAACGTGCCATAGGCGCCCGAACCCTTGGCGTGAACACGACGCTCGGGGATGTTCTCGCGGTTGAAGTGGGCGAGCTTCTCGATCAGGTGGAAATCGTCGAGCAGCAGCGGGCCGCGGGGGCCGGCAGAGCGGGAATTCTGGTTGTCAGCTACAGGTGCACCGCTGGCGGTGGTGAGAATCTTGCTCATGGGCTCTCCTTATCGGTCTTGAAGTGCCGGCTAATCGGCTTGGATAGGAGTATTGACGAGCGGTTGTTTCAGGACAAATTCATTACATGACTTGTATCAATAGAAATTAATAATACGTACAGAAACAAAAAACCGGGCACTAGGCCCGGTTTTTTGTAGCAGACAGAACGTCTTACTCGGCAGCTTCTACAGCACCACCGACTGGACGATCAACCAGCTCGACGTACGCCATAGGCGCGTTGTCGCCAGCGCGGAAACCGCACTTCAGGATGCGCAGGTAGCCGCCCTGACGGGAGGCGTAACGCTTGCCCAGATCGTTGAACAGTTTGCCAACAGCGGACTTCGAACGGGTACGGTCGAAGGCCAGACGACGGTTAGCAACGCTGTCTTCCTTGGCCAGGGTGATCAGCGGCTCGGCAACGCGGCGCAGTTCCTTGGCTTTCGGCAGGGTGGTTTTGATCAGCTCGTGCTCGATCAGCGACACTGCCATGTTCTGGAACATAGCTTTGCGGTGAGAGCTGGTACGACTCAGGTGACGTCCACTTTTACGATGACGCATGATTCATTCCTTACCAAACACTACGTTCGGTGATTACGACGATCAGGCGGTCGCCTTGTCGTCTTTCTTAAGACTTGCAGGCGGCCAGTTGTCGAGGCGCATGCCGAGAGACAGACCACGAGAGGCCAGGACGTCCTTGATTTCAGTCAGGGACTTCTTGCCCAGGTTAGGAGTCTTCAACAGCTCTACTTCGGTACGCTGAATCAGGTCGCCGATGTAGTAGATGTTCTCCGCCTTGAGGCAGTTGGCCGAACGTACAGTCAGTTCCAGGTCGTCAACCGGACGCAGCAGGATCGGATCGATCTCGTCTTCCTGCTCGACAACAACCGGCTCACTGTCACCTTTAAGGTCGACGAACGCGGCCAGCTGCTGTTGCAGGATGGTCGCAGCGCGGCGGATAGCCTCTTCAGGATCCAGGGTGCCGTTGGTTTCCAGATCAATGACCAGCTTGTCCAAGTTGGTACGCTGTTCAACACGGGCGTTTTCGACCACATAGGCGATACGACGCACCGGGCTGAACGAAGCGTCCAACTGCAGACGGCCAATGCTACGGCTTTCGTCTTCGTCGGTCTGACGGGAGTCGGCCGGCTCGTAACCACGACCACGAGCTACGGTGAGCTTCATGTTCAGGGCGCCATTCGACGCCAGGTTCGCGATTACGTGATCGGGGTTGACGATCTCGACATCGTGATCCAGCTGAATATCGGCAGCGGTAACCACCCCCGAACCCTTTTTCGACAAGGTCAGCGTAACTTCGTCACGACCGTGCAGTTTGATAGCCAGGCCTTTCAGGTTCAACAGGATTTCAATGACGTCTTCCTGAACACCTTCGATCGCGGAGTACTCATGGAGTACGCCATCGATCTCGGCCTCGACTACTGCACAGCCAGGCATGGAGGACAACAGGATGCGGCGCAGCGCGTTGCCCAGGGTATGGCCGAAGCCACGCTCGAGAGGCTCGAGCGTGATCTTGGCGCGGGTCGGACTGACTACCTGCACATCAATGTGGCGGGGAGTCAGGAACTCATTTACCGAAATCTGCATGGATGCACCTATTTTCTAGCCCTTACTTGGAGTAGAGCTCGACAATCAGGTTCTCGTTGATGTCGGCGGACAGGTCGCTGCGAGCAGGAACGTTCTTGAAAACGCCCGACTTTTTAGCAGCATCCACATCAACCCACTCAACGCGGCCACGCTGGGCGCACAGTTCAAGGGCTTGAACAATGCGCAGCTGGCTCAGCGACTTCTCGCGAACCGCGACCACGTCACCCGGACGAACTTGGTAGGATGGAATGTTTACAGTCTTACCGTTGACGCTGATCGCTTTGTGCGAAACCAGCTGACGGGACTCGGAACGAGTCGAGCCGAAGCCCATACGGTAAACGACGTTATCCAGACGGCACTCGAGCAGTTGCAGCAGGTTCTCACCGGTTGCGCCTTTTTTCGAGGCAGCAGCTTGGTAGTAACCGCGGAACTGACGCTCCAGAACACCGTAGATACGACGGACTTTTTGTTTCTCGCGCAGCTGGGTACCGTAGTCGGACTGACGGCCACGGCGCTGGCCGTGGATACCTGGGGCTGCTTCGATGTTGCACTTCGATTCCAGAGCGCGAACGCCGCTCTTCAGGAACAGATCGGTGCCTTCACGACGAGACAGTTTGCATTTTGGACCAATGTAACGTGCCATTCTTCTGTCTCCTGATTACACGCGACGCTTCTTCGGCGGACGGCACCCGTTATGCGGGATTGGCGTCACGTCGGTGATGCTGGCGATCTTGTAGCCGCAGCTGTTCAATGCACGAACGGCGGACTCACGACCTGGACCTGGACCCTTGACGTTAACGTCGAGGTTCTTCAGACCGTATTCCAGCGCAGCTTGACCAGCACGCTCAGCAGCAATCTGAGCTGCGAACGGGGTGGATTTGCGCGAACCACGGAAACCCGAACCACCGGAGGTCGCCCAGGACAAAGCATTGCCCTGACGGTCGGTGATGGTCACGATGGTGTTGTTAAAAGAAGCGTGGATGTGGGCGATGCCATCAACCACTGTCTTTTTGACTTTCTTACGAGGACGAGCAGCAGGTTTTGCCATGTCTATATTCCTGGGCGGTTACTTGCGGATCGGCTTACGCGGGCCCTTACGGGTGCGTGCGTTGGTCTTGGTGCGCTGACCGCGAACCGGCAGACCTTTACGATGACGCAGGCCGCGGTAGCAACCCAGGTCCATCAAGCGCTTGATCTTCATGTTGATGTCACGACGCAGGTCACCTTCGGTGGTGAACTTCGCGACTTCGCCACGCAGGGTTTCGATTTGCTCGTCGCTCAGATCCTTGATCTTAGCGGCTGGGTTTACACCAGCGTCTGCACAGATCTTCTGCGCAGTTGTGCGACCGACACCATAGATGTAGGTCAGCGAGATAACAGTATGCTTGTTATCTGGAATGTTGACGCCTGCAATACGGGCCATTCAGTGGGACTCCAATTGACAGCTACCTACGCCCCGGAAGCCAAGAAATAGGGCGCGAGATAATATCGCTGTAGAAACGAATAATCAACCCAGCAGCACACTAGCTGCTGGGTTTGAAGCGACGATCACAATCAGCCTTGGCGCTGTTTGTGACGCGGTTCCGCGCTGCAGATCACTCGTACGACGCCTTCGCGACGGATGATCTTGCAGTTACGGCACAGCTTTTTCACCGATGCACGAACTTTCATTACCGACTCCTCGAACCTTAGGGGCGTATCAGCGCAGCAAACCGCTGCCACCGTAGCCTTTCAGGTTGGCTTTCTTCATCAGGGATTCGTACTGGTGCGAAACGAGGTGCGATTGTACTTGGGACATGAAGTCCATCACAACCACTACCACAATCAGCAACGAGGTCCCGCCAAGGTAGAACGGCACATTTGCTGCCACCACCAGGAACTGGGGCAGAAGGCAGACGGCCATCATGTATAGAGCACCGAACATGGTCAAACGGGTCAGAACGCCATCAATGTAGCGCGCCGACTGCTCACCAGGACGGATACCCGGAATAAAGGCACCGGACTTCTTCAGGTTTTCCGCTACGTCTTTCGGATTGAACATCAACGCTGTGTAGAAGAAGCAGAAGAAAATGATCCCTGCACTAAACAGCAAAATGTTCAACGGCTGACCAGGAGCGATCGACTGCGAGATGTCCTGCAGCCAGCCCATACCTTCGGACTGACCGAACCAGGCACCCAGCGAAGCCGGGAACAGCAAAATGCTGCTGGCGAAAATGGCCGGGATAACCCCTGCCATGTTCACCTTCAACGGCAAGTGGCTGGTCTGCGCAGCGAAGACCTTGCGGCCCTGCTGACGCTTGGCGTAGTGAACGGCGATACGACGCTGACCACGCTCAATGAACACCACGAAACCGATAATCGCTACTGCCAGCAAACCGATAGCGACCAGGGCGAAAATGTTGATATCGCCTGTGCGCGCAGACTCGAAAGACTGCCCGATTGCTCTCGGAAGACCGGCAACGATACCCGCGAAGATCAACATCGAGATACCGTTGCCCACACCGCGCTCGGTGATCTGCTCGCCCAGCCACATCATGAACATCGCGCCTGCCACAAACGTGGAAACCGCGACGACATGGAAGCCTAGACCGGCAGAAAACGCCACGCCCTGGTTGGCCAGGCCAATGGACATGCCAATGGCTTGGACCAGCGCCAGAATAACGGTGCCGTAGCGGGTGTACTGGCTGATCTTGCGACGGCCAGCTTCACCTTCCTTCTTCAACTGCTCCAGTTGCGGGCTGACCGCCGTCATCAGCTGCATGATGATCGATGCCGAAATGTACGGCATGATCCCCAGTGCAAAGATGCTCATGCGCTCAAGCGCACCACCGGAAAACATGTTGAACAAGCTAAGAATGGTCCCCTCATTCTGCCGAAACAGATCCGCCAAACGGTCCGGATTGATGCCTGGAACCGGGATATGCGCACCTATCCGATAGACGATGATCGCCATGAACAGAAAGCGCAGACGAGCCCAGAGTTCCGACATCCCGCCCTTACCGAGCGAAGAGAGAGCACCTTGCTTAGCCATTTATTCCTCGAATTTGCCGCCAGCTGCTTCGATAGCCGCACGCGCACCCTTGGTGGCTGCGATGCCCTTGATGGTGACTGCGCGAGTAACTTCGCCAGACAGCATGATTTTCACACGCTGAATGTGCTGGTTGATCACGTTGGCATCCTTCAGGGATTGCACGGAGATCACGTCGCCTTCCACTTTGGCCAGCTCGGACAGACGCACTTCTGCGCGGTCCATGGCTTTCAGCGAAACGAAGCCGAATTTCGGCAGACGACGGTGCAGCGGCTGTTGACCGCCTTCGAAGCCCGGAGCGATCGAACCACCCGAACGGGAGGTCTGACCTTTGTGGCCACGGCCGCCGGTCTTACCCAGACCGCTACCGATACCACGACCCGGACGATGTTTTTCGCGACGGGAACCCGGCGCTGGACTCAGATCATTGAGTTTCATCGATTAACCCTCGACGCGCAGCATGTAGTAAGCCTTGTTGATCATCCCGCGATTCTCGGGAGTATCCTGGACTTCTACAGTGTGACCGATGCGACGCAGACCCAGACCCTTAACGCACAGTTTGTGGTTAGGAATACGGCCCGAGACGCTCTTGATCAGCGTTACTTTAACGGTTGCCATGATCAGAAGATCTCCTCGACGCTCTTGCCGCGCTTGGCAGCAATGGATTCAGGAGATTGCATGGCTTTCAGACCCTTGAAGGTGGCGTAAACCACGTTCACTGGGTTGGTCGAACCGTAGCACTTGGCCAGAACGTTCTGAACACCAGCAACTTCCAGGACAGCACGCATTGCGCCGCCGGCGATGATACCGGTACCTTCCGAAGCAGGCTGCATGTAAACCTTCGAGGCGCCGTGGGCAGCCTTGGTGGCGTACTGCAGGGTAGTGCCCTTCAGGTCAACCTGGATCATATTGCGACGAGCAGCTTCCATGGCTTTCTGGATCGCGGCTGGTACTTCGCGCGACTTGCCACGGCCGAAGCCAACACGACCTTTACCATCACCTACCACGGTCAACGCGGTGAAGGTGAAGATACGGCCGCCTTTTACGGTCTTGGCAACGCGGTTAACTTGAACCAGCTTCTCGATGTAGCCTTCGTCGCGCTTTTGATCGTTATTTGCCATAACTTAGAACTCCAGCCCGCCTTCACGAGCAGCATCAGCCAGCGCTTTGACGCGGCCATGGTACTTGAAGCCGGAACGGTCAAAGGCAACTTGAGATACACCGGCGGCTTTCGCACGCTCAGCTACCAGCTTGCCAACCTTAGTGGCCGCGTCGATGTTGCCAGTGGCGCCATCACGCAGGTCTTTGTCCAAGGTCGAGGCGCTTGCCAGAACCTTGCTGCCGTCGGCCGAAATGACCTGGGCATAGATGTGCTGCGAGGAGCGGAACACGCACAGGCGCACGACTTCGAGTTCGTGCATCTTGAGGCGTGCTTTGCGAGCGCGACGCAGTCGAGTAACTTTTTTGTCGGTCATTTGCTAGGCCCTACTTCTTCTTGGCTTCTTTACGACGGACTACTTCGTCCGCGTAACGCACACCTTTACCTTTGTAAGGCTCTGGCGGACGGAAGTCGCGGATTTCAGCGGCCACCTGACCTACCAGCTGCTTGTCGATACCCTTGATCAGGATGTCGGTCTGGCTAGGTGTTTCAGCGGTGATACCGGCTGGCAGTTCGTAGTCCACTGGGTGCGAGAAGCCCAGGGCCAGGTTCAGGACGGTGCCCTTGGCCTGAGCCTTGTAACCAACACCGACCAGCTGGAGCTTACGCTCGAAGCCTTGGCTTACGCCTTGGACCATGTTGTTGACCAGAGCGCGGGTAGTACCGGCCATGGCGCGAGCTTGCTGGTCACCATTGCGAGCGACGAAACGCAGCTCACCAGACTCTTCGGTAACTTCAACAGACGAGTGAACGTTCAGTTCGAGAGTGCCTTTGGCACCCTTCACCGAAAGCTGCTGGCCGGCGAATTTGACTTCGACACCAGATGGCAGCTTAACGGGGTTCTTAGCGACGCGAGACATGTCTATCCCCCCTTAGAACACTGTGCAGAGAACTTCGCCGCCGACGCCGGCAGCGCGCGCAGCGCGATCAGTCATCACACCTTTGTTGGTGGAGACAATAGACACGCCCAGACCGCCACGTACTTTCGGCAGATCGGTGACGGCCTTGTACTGGCGCAGGCCTGGACGGCTGGAGCGCTTCAGTTCCTCGATGACCGGACGGCCTTCGAAGTACTTCAGTTCGATCGACAGGGAGGGCTTGGCTTCGCCACTGACTTGGTAGCCAGCGATGTAACCTTCATCCTTCAGAACTTTGGCAACCGCAACCTTCAGCGTAGAGGAAGGCATGCTCACGACGGACTTTTCAGCCATCTGGGCATTACGGATGCGAGTTAGCATGTCCGCTAACGGGTCCTGCATACTCATGGGCTAGATGCTCCTGATACAAGAATTATTAGCCTTGCGGCTATCACAACCACCCGAGCGGGTTGGGTAAAAAACCCAGGCTCAGGTGAGCCGGTCATTCTAGACACAAGGCAGAAACGAAACAAGCCCCATATAGGGGCTTGTTTGTTGGCGAGGTCACCGGCGGTCGGAAGATTGCTCCCCTTCCGCCGGGATCACACCTGCAGCGATTACCAGGAGGCCTTGACCAGACCTGGTACGTCACCACGCATTGCCGCTTGACGCAGCATGTTACGGCCCAGGCCGAACTTACGGTATACACCGTGAGGACGACCGGTCAGGCGGCAACGGTTGCGCAGACGCGCAGCGCTGGCATCACGTGGCTGCTTCTGCAGAGCGACAACGGCAGCGAAACGCTCTTCAGGAGAGGCGTTCAGGTTGACGATGGTCGCTTTCAGCTCAGCACGCTTTTTGGCGAACTTGGCTACCGTGAGCTGACGCTTCAGCTCGCGGTTTTTCATGCTCTTCTTGGCCATTTTCCTACTCCAATCAGTTGCGGAACGGGAATTTGAAAGCACGCAGCAGAGCGCGGCCTTCGTCATCCGAACGAGCAGTGGTGGTCAGGGTGATGTCCAAACCGCGCAGAGCATCGATCTTGTCGTAATCGATTTCCGGGAAGATGATCTGCTCTTTCACGCCCATGCTGTAGTTGCCACGGCCATCGAAGGACTTGGCATTCAGGCCGCGGAAGTCGCGAACCCGAGGCAGGGAGATCGCCAGCAGGCGGTCCAGGAATTCGTACATCTTGTCGCTACGCAGGGTCACCTTGACGCCGATCGGCCATCCTTCACGGACTTTGAAGCCCGCGATGGATTTACGAGCGAAAGTCACGACCGGCTTTTGACCGGTGATCTTTTCCAGGTCGGCAACAGCGTGCTCGATGACTTTTTTGTCGCCGATCGCTTCGCCCAGACCCATGTTCAGGGTGATTTTGGTAACGCGCGGAACTTCCATCACGTTCGACAGCTTAAGTTCTTCCTTAAGCTTGGGAGCGATTTCGTTCCGGTAAATCTCTTTCAGTCGTGCCATGGTCTTCTACCTAGCAGTGTTCAAGCATCAACCGCTTTTTGGGTCGACTTGAAGACACGAATTTTCTTACCGTCTTCTACTTTGAAACCAACGCGGTCAGCCTTGTTGGTTTCGCCGTTGAAGATGGCAACGTTGGAAGCGTGCAGAGGCGCTTCTTTCTCGACGATACCGCCCTGAACGCCCGCCATCGGGTTAGGCTTGGTATGACGCTTGACCAGGTTCACACCACCGATAACCAGACGGTCATCAGCAAGAACCTTCAGCACCTTACCGCGCTTACCTTTGTCTTTGCCGGCGATCACGATGATCTCGTCGTCACGACGAATCTTTTGCATGTCGGATCTCCTTACAGCACTTCAGGGGCGAGCGAGACGATCTTCATGAACTTCTCAGTACGAAGTTCACGGGTCACTGGCCCGAAGATGCGAGTGCCGATCGGCTCTTGCTTGTTGTTCAGCAGAACAGCAGCGTTGCCGTCGAAACGAATGATGGAACCGTCAGCGCGACGTACACCGTGACGGGTACGGACGACAACAGCGGTCATCACCTGGCCTTTTTTGACCTTACCGCGCGGAATTGCTTCCTTGACGGTTACTTTGATGATGTCACCGATGCCAGCGTAACGACGGTGCGAACCGCCGAGTACCTTGATGCACATGACGCGACGAGCGCCGCTGTTATCGGCCACATCGAGCATGGATTGAGTCTGAATCATAAAATTTCTCCGACCCCTAGCCCTTAGACTTCAACAGCGCGTTCGAGGACTTCAACCAGTGCCCAGGACTTGGTCTTGGCCAGCGGACGGGTTTCGGTAATCGAAACTTTGTCGCCGATCTTGCACTGGTTGGTTTCGTCGTGCGCGTGCAGCTTAGTCGAACGCTTAACGTATTTACCGTAGATCGGGTGCTTTACGCGACGCTCGATCAGAACGGTGATGGTCTTGTCCATTTTGTCGCTGACGACACGGCCAGTCAGCGTACGGACGGTTTTTTCAGCTTCAGCCATGATCACTTACCTGCCTGCTGGTTGAGCACAGTTTTCACGCGAGCGATGTCACGCTTAACTTGCGAGAGCAGGTGCGACTGCCCCAACTGGCCAGTTGCTTTCTGCATGCGCAGATTGAACTGGTCGCGCAGCAAGCCGAGCAGTTGCTCGTTCAGCTGCTGTGCCGATTTTTCACGAAGTTCATTCGCTTTCATCACATCACCGTCCGCTTAACAAAGGAGGTGGCGAGAGGCAGCTTTGCAGCAGCCAGGGCGAAAGCTTCGCGCGCCAGCTCTTCAGAAACACCCTCGATCTCGTACAGGACTTTGCCTGGCTGGATCTGGGCAACCCAGTATTCCACGGAGCCCTTACCTTTACCCATACGAACCTCGAGAGGCTTCTTGGAGATCGGCTTGTCCGGGAACACACGGATCCAGATCTTGCCGCCACGTTTAACGTGACGGGTCAGAGCACGACGTGCCGACTCGATCTGGCGGGCGGTGAGGCGACCGCGAGCAACAGCTTTCAGGGCGAATTCGCCGAAGCTGACTTTGCTACCGCGCAGTGCCAGACCACGGTTGTGGCCAGTCATCTGCTTGCGGAATTTTGTACGCTTTGGTTGCAACATTTGGCGTACCCCTTACTTAGCAGCTTTTTTACGAGGCGCTGGTGCTTGTGGTTTCAGTTCTTCTTGGCGACCACCAATAACTTCGCCTTTGAAGATCCAAACCTTCACACCGATCACACCATAAGTGGTGTGAGCTTCGTAGGTGTTGTAGTCGATATCGGCACGCAGGGTGTGCAGAGGCACACGACCTTCGCGATACCACTCGGTACGAGCAATCTCGGCGCCGCCGAGACGACCGCTCACCTGGATCTTGATGCCCTTGGCACCAATACGCATGGCGTTCTGTACGGCGCGCTTCATGGCGCGACGGAACATTACGCGGCGTTCCAGCTGCTGAGCTACGCTCTGCGCAACCAGCATAGCGTCGAGCTCCGGCTTGCGGATCTCTTCGATGTTGATGTGCACAGGCACACCCATCTGCTTGGTCAGGTCCTGACGCAGCTTCTCGACATCCTCACCTTTCTTACCGATAACGATACCGGGACGAGCAGTGTGGATGGTGATGCGTGCAGTTTGAGCCGGACGATGAATATCGATACGGCTTACGGACGCGCTTTTTAGTTTGTCTTGGAGGTACTCACGTGTTTTCAGATCCTTCAACAGGTAATCTGCGTAAGTAGCACCGTCTGCGTACCAGACGGAGGTGTGCTCCTTGACGATTCCCAGGCGAATGCCAGTGGGATGTACTTTCTGACCCATCTGATCGACTCCGTTACTTGTCCGCAACCTTGACAGTGATATGGCAAGACCGCTTGACGATGCGATCAGCACGGCCTTTGGCACGTGGCATGATGCGCTTCAGCGAACGCCCTTCGTTGACGAAGACGGTGGAGACCTTCAGGTCATCAACGTCTGCGCCTTCGTTGTGTTCGGCGTTGGCAACGGCCGACTCGAGGACTTTCTTCATGATTTCAGCGGCTTTTTTGCTGCTGAAGGCCAACAGGTTGAGCGCTTCGCCCACCTTCTTCCCGCGGATCTGGTCGGCGACCAAGCGGGCTTTCTGGGCGGAGATGCGAGCGCCCGACAACTTAGCGGCTACTTCCATTTCCTTACCCCTTAACGCTTGGCTTTCTTGTCAGCCACGTGCCCGCGATAGGTGCGGGTACCGGCGAACTCGCCCAGTTTGTGGCCGACCATGTCTTCGTTCACGAGAACTGGGACATGCTGGCGACCGTTATGAACCGCGATGGTCAGACCGACCATTTGTGGCAGGATCATCGAGCGACGCGACCAGGTTTTAACTGGCTTGCGATCGTTCTTCTCCACCGCCACTTCGACCTTCTTCAACAGGTGAAGATCGATAAAAGGACCTTTTTTCAGAGAACGTGGCACTGTCGTATCCCTCTAGTTACTTGCGACGACGGACGATCATGTTGTCGGTACGCTTATTACCACGGGTTTTAGCACCCTTGGTTGGGAAGCCCCATGGCGATACCGGATGACGACCACCAGAGGTACGACCTTCACCACCACCATGTGGGTGGTCAACCGGGTTCATGGCAACACCACGAACGGTTGGGCGAACGCCGCGCCAGCGTTTGGCACCTGCTTTACCCAGCGAACGCAGGCTGTGCTCGGAGTTCGAGACTTCGCCCAGGGTCGCACGGCACTCAGCCAGTACTTTACGCATCTCACCGGAGCGCAGACGCAGAGTCACGTAGACGCCGTCACGAGCGATCAGCTGAGCCGAAGCACCAGCGGAACGAGCGATCTGAGCACCTTTACCCGGCTTCAGTTCGACGCCGTGAATGGTGCTACCTACTGGGATGTTGCGCAGCTGCAGGGAGTTACCGGCCTTGATTGGGGCCAGGGCACCTGCGATCAGCTGGTCGCCAGCGCTCACGCCTTTAGGGGCGATGATGTAGCGACGCTCACCGTCTGCGTAGCACAGCAGGGCGATGTGAGCAGTACGGTTTGGATCGTATTCGATACGCTCGACAGTGGCTGGGATGCCATCTTTGTCGTTGCGACGGAAGTCGACCAGACGGTAATGCTGCTTGTGACCACCACCAACGTGACGAGTGGTAATGCGGCCATTGTTGTTACGACCACCAGACTTCGACTTCTTCTCGAGCAGCGGTGCGTGAGGAGCGCCTTTATGGAGCTCCTTGTTGACCACCTTGACCACGAAACGGCGGCCAGGGGAAGTCGGTTTGCATTTAACGATTGCCATGATGCACCCCTTCCTTACTCAGCACTGCTGCTGAAATCGAGATCTTGGCCTGGCTGAAGGGAGACAATTGCCTTCTTCCAGTCATTACGCTTGCCCAGACCACGTGCGGTACGCTTGGTTTTACCCAGAACGTTAACGGTCGACACGTTTTCAACTTTTACGTTGAACAGGCCTTCGACAGCTTTCTTGATTTCCAGCTTGGTTGCGTCGGTAGCAACCTTGAATACGAACTGGCCTTTCTTCTCAGCCAGAACGGTAGCCTTCTCGGAAACGTGCGGGCCAAGGAGGACTTTGAATACGCGTTCCTGGTTCATCCCAGCAGCTCCTCGAATTTCTTCACGGCCGAGACAGTGATCAACACTTTCTCGTATGCGATCAGACTGACCGGGTCGGAACCTTGAACGTCACGTACATCGACGTGCGGCAGGTTGCGAGCAGCCAGGTACAGGTTCTGATCAACAGCGTCCGAAACGATCAGAACGTCGCTCAGACCCATGCCGTTCAGCTTGTTCAGCAGATCTTTGGTTTTCGGTGCTTCAACAGCGAAGTCCTGAACCACGACCAGACGGTCGCTACGCACCAGCTCAGCGAGGATGGAGCGCAGTGCTGCGCGATACATCTTCTTGTTGAGCTTTTGCGAGTGATCTTGAGGGCGAGCTGCGAAGGTAACACCACCGCCACGCCAGATCGGACCACGAGTGGTACCAGCACGAGCACGGCCAGTACCCTTCTGACGCCATGGGCGCTTACCGCCACCAGCCACGTCGGAACGGGTCTTTTGCTGCTTGGTGCCCTGACGGCCGCCGGCCATGTAGGCCACGACTGCTTGGTGAACCAGCGTCTCGTTGAATTCGCCACCGAAAGTCAGTTCGGAAACTTCGATCGCCTGAGCGTCATTTACATTAAGTTGCATGTCAGTTTCCCCTTAACCGCGAGCCTTGACAGCCGGACGTACAACCACGTCGCCGCCAGTAGCGCCAGGAACGGCACCCTTGATCAGCAGCAGGTTGCGTTCAGCGTCTACGCGTACTACTTCCAGGGACTGAACAGTCACGCGCTCGGCGCCCATGTGGCCGGACATTTTCTTGCCCTTGAACACACGACCAGGAGTCTGGCACTGGCCGATGGAGCCTGGGACACGGTGCGACACGGAGTTACCGTGGGTGTTGTCCTGACCACGGAAGTTCCAGCGCTTGATGGTACCGGCGAAGCCTTTACCTTTGGACTGACCAGTAACGTCTACCAGCTGGCCTGCAGTGAAGAGTTCAGCTTTGATCGAGTCGCCAGCCTGGAACTCGCCTTCTTCAAGGCGGAACTCCCAGACACCGCGACCAGCGGCAACGTTCGCTTTAGCGAAGTGACCTGCTTGAGCAGCAGTCACACGCGAAGCACGACGCTCGCCGACAGTGACTTGCACTGCACGGTAGCCATCGGTTTCTTCAGTCTTGAACTGGGTGACGCGATTCGGCTCGATCTCAATGACCGTGACCGGAATGGAGACACCTTCTTCGGTGAAAACGCGGGTCATACCGCATTTACGACCGACTACACCAATAGTCATGTTGTAACCTCATGAGTGTACGGGGCTTTCACCCGCTATGGCCGCCCATTTCAGAGCGTTACACGGACAAGACCGAAGTCTTAGCCGAGGCTGATCTGCACTTCCACACCTGCCGCGAGATCAAGCTTCATCAGCGCATCAACGGTTTTATCCGTTGGCTGGACGATGTCCAGAACGCGCTTATGAGTGCGAATCTCGTACTGGTCACGCGCGTCTTTGTTGACGTGCGGGGAGACCAGAACGGTGAAACGCTCTTTGCGGGTAGGCAGTGGAATTGGACCACGCACTTGTGCACCAGTACGTTTCGCGGTTTCCACGATTTCCTGGGTGGATTGGTCGATCAGGCGATGGTCGAAAGCCTTCAACCTGATACGGATTTGCTGATTTTGCATTGGATTTCAGACTCCAGGCTGTTCCCAACGGACGCACTACGCCCGCTAAAAGGAGGCGTGATTCTATAGACGGCTCAATTTAGTGTCAACCCAATAAAAAAAACCCCCGCTGAGCGGGGGTTTTTTCAATCGATCGAGTGATTACTCGATGATTTTGGCTACGACGCCGGCGCCGACGGTACGACCGCCTTCACGGATAGCGAAGCGCAGACCGTCTTCCATTGCGATGGTCTTGATCAGCGTGACAGTCATCTGAATGTTGTCACCTGGCATTACCATTTCAACGCCTTCCGGCAGTTCGCAGTTACCGGTCACGTCAGTGGTACGGAAGTAGAACTGAGGACGGTAGCCTTTGAAGAACGGAGTGTGACGGCCGCCTTCTTCCTTCGACAGGACGTAGACTTCTGCGGTGAACTTGGTGTGCGGCTTGACCGAACCTGGCTTGACCAGAACCTGGCCACGCTCAACGTCGTCACGCTTGGTACCACGCAGCAGAACGCCGCAGTTCTCGCCAGCACGACCTTCGTCCAGCAGCTTGCGGAACATCTCAACACCGGTGCAGGTGGTGGTGGTGGTGTCACGCAGACCAACGATTTCCAGCGGATCCTGAACGCGGACGATACCACGCTCGATACGACCGGTAACAACGGTACCACGACCCGAGATCGAGAATACGTCTTCGATTGGCATCAGGAACGGCTTGTCGATAGCACGCTCTGGCTCTGGGATGTAGCTGTCCAGGGTTTCAACCAGCTTCTTGACGGCAGTGGTGCCCATCTCGTTGTCGTCTTTGCCTTCCAGCGCCATACGAGCCGAACCGATGATGATCGGAGTGTCGTCGCCTGGGAAGTCATAGGTGGACAGCAGGTCGCGAACTTCCATCTCGACCAGTTCCAGCAGCTCAGCGTCGTCTACCAGGTCAGCCTTGTTCAGGAAGACCACGATGTACGGAACGCCAACCTGACGGGACAGCAGGATGTGCTCACGGGTTTGTGGCATCGGGCCATCAGCGGCCGAGCAAACCAGGATCGCGCCGTCCATCTGGGCAGCACCGGTGATCATGTTCTTCACGTAGTCAGCGTGACCTGGGCAGTCGACGTGAGCGTAGTGACGAATGTTCGAGTTGTACTCGACGTGAGCGGTGTTGATGGTGATACCGCGCGCTTTTTCTTCCGGAGCCGAGTCGATCTTGTCGAACTCAACGACTGCCGAACCGAAAACTTCGGAGCAGACGCGAGTCAGAGCTGCGGTCAGAGTGGTCTTACCGTGGTCAACGTGGCCGATAGTGCCGACGTTAACGTGGGGAAGGGAACGATCAAATTTTTCTTTAGCCACGACAGTGAACCTCTTGCCTAAAGGGGATTAGCCTTGTTTTTTAACGAGTGCTTCGACGATGTTCGACGGAGCTTCGGCGTATTTGGAGAATTCCATGGAGTAGCTTGCGCGACCCTGAGACATGGAACGAACGTCGGTCGCATAACCGAACATCTCTCCGAGCGGTACCTCAGCAGTGATTACCTTGCCGGACACCGAGTCTTCATTACCCTGGATCATCCCGCGACGACGGCTCAGGTCACCCATCACGTCACCCAGGTAGTCTTCCGGAGTTACAACTTCGACCTTCATGATCGGCTCAAGCACCACGCCACCACCCTTCTGGGCCAGTTGCTTGGTCGCCATCGAAGCGGCGATCTTGAACGCCATTTCGTTGGAGTCGACGTCGTGGTACGAACCGTCGAATACCGTAGCCTTCAGGCCGAGCAGCGGATAGCCGGCAACAACGCCGTTTTTCATCTGCTCTTCGATACCCTTCTGGATCGGGGCGATGAATTCCTTAGGAATCACACCACCAACGACTTCGTTGGTGAACACCAGACCTTCGGTGATGTTGCCCTTCTCGTCGACGTCCGGCTCCGAGAAACGGATCCAGCAGTGACCGAACTGACCACGACCGCCCGACTGACGAACGAACTTGCCTTCGATCTCGACGTTGGACTTGGTGATCTTCTCGCGGTACGAAACCTGAGGCTTACCGATGTTGGCTTCGACGTTGAACTCGCGCTTCATGCGGTCAACGAGGATATCCAGGTGCAACTCACCCATGCCCGAGATGATGGTCTGACCAGTCTCTTCGTCGGTCTTGACGCGGAACGACGGGTCTTCCTGGGCCAGCTTGCCCAGAGCGATGCCCATCTTCTCCTGGTCAGCCTTGGTTTTCGGCTCTACGGAGAGCGAAATAACCGGCTCAGGGAAGTCCATACGCTCAAGGATGATTGGCTTGTCGGCGTTGCACAGGGTTTCGCCAGTGGTCACGTCCTTCATGCCGATCAGGGCCGCGATGTCGCCAGCGCGTACTTCCTTGATCTCTTCACGCTGGTTGGCGTGCATCTGCACCATACGACCAACGCGCTCTTTCTTGCCCTTGACCGAGTTGATGACGGAGTCACCGGAGGTCAGAACACCCGAGTAGACGCGAACGAAGGTCAGAGTACCCACGAACGGGTCAGTCGCGATCTTGAACGCCAGAGCCGAGAACGGCTCGTCGTCGTCAGCGTGACGCTCGTCTTTACGAACAGCCGGATCGTCTTTGTCCAGATCCTTGTCGTCCGGGTTGATACCCTGGATTGCAGGAATCTCGGTCGGAGCAGGCAGGTAGTCGATGACGGCGTCGAGAACCAGGGGAACGCCCTTGTTCTTGAACGACGAACCACAGACGGCCGGTACGATTTCGCTGGCCAGGGTGCGCGCGCGCAGACCGGCTTTGATTTCGTCGACGGTCAGCTCTTCGCCTTCCAGGTACTTGTTCATCAGCTCTTCGCTGGCCTCGGCAGCCGCCTCAACCATGTTGGAGCGCCACTCTTCAGCCAGCTCCAGCATATCGGCAGGAATTTCTTCCTCGCGATAGGTGGTGCCTTTGTCGTCGTCGTTCCAGTAGATAGCCTTCATCTTGATCAGGTCGACCTGACCCTGGAAGTTATCTTCCGAACCGATGGCCAGCTGAACAGGAACCGGGGTGTGACCCAGACGGTTCTTGATCTGACCTACGACGCGCAGGAAGTTTGCACCGGCACGGTCCATCTTGTTCACGTAAACAACACGTGGAACGCCGTACTTGTTGGCCTGACGCCATACGGTTTCGGACTGAGGCTCAACGCCGGAGGTACCGCAGAACACAACGACCGCGCCGTCGAGTACACGCAGCGAACGCTCTACTTCGATGGTGAAGTCGACGTGGCCAGGGGTATCGATGACGTTTACGCGGTAGTTGTCATACTGACCAACAGAACCTTTCCAGAAGGTGGTAACGGCAGCGGAGGTAATGGTGATACCCCGCTCCTGCTCCTGCACCATCCAGTCGGTGGTCGCGGCGCCGTCGTGCACCTCGCCCATCTTGTGGCTCAGGCCTGTATAGAACAGGATCCGCTCGGTAGTGGTGGTCTTGCCCGCGTCAACGTGGGCACAGATACCAATGTTACGGTAGCGGTTAATTGCTGTAGTACGAGCCATAAAGCCCTCGCAAAATGATTGATGCTTGAATTAGAAGCGGTAGTGCGAGAACGCTTTGTTGGCTTCGGCCATACGGTGAACGTCTTCACGCTTCTTGACTGCAGCACCTTTGCCTTCAGCAGCATCCAGCAGCTCGCCAGCCAGGCGCAGAGCCATCGACTTCTCGCCGCGCTTGCGGGCGTAGTCTACGAGCCAGCGCATTGCCAGAGCATTACGACGGGATGGACGAACTTCAACCGGGACCTGGTAAGTGGCACCGCCGACACGACGGGACTTTACTTCGACCAGCGGAGCGATGGCGTCGAGAGCTTTCTCGAAGATTTCCAGGGGGTCGCTGTTCTTGCGCTCTTTGACCTTGTCCAGTGCACCGTAAACGATGCGCTCGGCCACGGCCTTTTTGCCGCTTTCCATCACGTGGTTCATGAACTTGGCGAGGATTTGGGATCCGTATTTAGGATCGTCCAGAATCTCACGTTTTGCTGCTACACGACGTCTTGGCATGATAAGCCCTCAAACGGTCTTCAGGTTAGCCCGGGACGTGGGTCTGCGACCCCTGCCCGACCTTACTCTTATCGACTCAAAAAAATGGATGTGTGCAAACGGCCGATTACTTCGGACGCTTGGTACCGTACTTCGAACGACCCTGGTTACGGCCTTTAACGCCCGAAGTATCCAGAGAGCCGCGAACGGTGTGGTAACGAACACCTGGCAAGTCTTTTACACGGCCGCCACGGATCAGGACGACGCTGTGCTCTTGCAGGTTGTGGCCTTCACCGCCGATGTACGAGGAAACCTCGAAACCGTTGGTCAGGCGAACACGGCAAACCTTACGCAGTGCCGAGTTAGGTTTTTTCGGCGTGGTGGTGTACACGCGGGTGCACACGCCACGACGTTGCGGGCAGTTCTGCAGCGCAGGAACGTCGGACTTCTCGACCGAACGCTTACGCGGCTGACGTACCAGCTGGTTGATAGTTGCCATCTACTAGCTCCACTGATTGTCTTGCGACTCTATTGTCTTGCAAGAAAGCCAAAAATTGGCGAGACGGAGCCTCACCAAATTTAAGGGTACAAAAGTCTACGGAGGATCTTGCACCCAGTCAAGACGAGGCCCCGGCCATCCCCGCCCGGTCATCGGCAACAATTTATGTCGCCGACGGCCGTTCGGGGCTTGCCGGGGCCCTGCCCTGTACTTAGTTACCGCTGGAATTCAGCGCTTCGGTCAGTGCGGCTTCAACCTCACTGGCGCTCACACGCAGCGGTTTGTCGGCTTCACGGCGACGCTTGCGCTCGCTGTGGTAGGCCAGACCGGTACCGGCCGGGATCAGACGACCCACGACCACGTTCTCTTTCAGGCCGCGCAGGTAATCGCGCTTGCCGGTGACGGCCGCTTCGGTCAGTACGCGGGTGGTTTCCTGGAAGGAAGCCGCGGAGATGAACGATTCGGTCGACAGCGACGCCTTGGTGATACCCAGCAGCACGCGCGAGAACTTCGAGATGAACTTGTCTTCGCTGGCCAGACGCTCGTTCTCGACCAGTACGTGAGTCAGTTCCATCTGGTCGCCCTTGATGAAGCTGGAATCACCCGACTCGGCAATCTCGACCTTACGCAGCATCTGACGCAGGATGGTCTCGATGTGCTTGTCGTTGATCTTAACGCCTTGCAGACGGTAAACGTCCTGAATCTCGTTGACGATGTACTTCGCCAGCGCGCTCACACCCAGCAGACGCAGGATGTCGTGCGGATCGCTCGGGCCGTCGGAGATAACTTCGCCGCGGTTTACCTGTTCGCCTTCGAAGACGTTCAGGTGGCGCCACTTCGGAATCAGCTCTTCGTACGGATCGCTACCGTCGGTCGGAGTAATGACCAGACGACGCTTGCCCTTGGTCTCTTTACCGAACGCGATGGTGCCGCTGACTTCAGCCAGAATCGAGGCTTCTTTCGGACGGCGCGCTTCAAACAAGTCGGCAACGCGCGGCAGACCACCGGTGATGTCACGGGTTTTCGACGTTTCTTGCGGGATACGCGCGATAACGTCACCCACACCGATCTGAGCACCGTCAGCCACGCCGACGAGGGCGTTGGCCGGCAGGAAGTACTGAGCCGGTACGTCGGTACCTGGCAGGTACAGGTCCTTGCCGTTGGCATCGACCATCTTGATTGCCGGACGGATTTCCTTGCCTGCGGCAGGGCGATCCTTGACGTCCAGAACTTCGATGTTGGTCAAACCCGTCAATTCGTCGGTCTGACGCTTGATGGTGATGTTTTCTTCCATGCCCACGAAGGTCACGGTACCTTTCAGCTCGGTAACGATCGGGTGGGTGTGCGGGTCCCACTTGGCGACGATGGCGCCAGCTTCGACCTTGTCACCTTCCTTGACCGAAATCACCGCACCGTAAGGCAGCTTGTAACGCTCGCGCTCACGACCGAATTCGTCGGCAATGGCCAGCTCGCCGGAACGCGATACGGCAACCAGGTTGCCATCGGCGCGCACGACATGCTTCAGGTTGTGCAGACGCACCATACCGCCGTTCTTCACCTGGACGCTGTCGGCAGCCGAGGTCCGGCTTGCAGCACCACCGATGTGGAACGTACGCATGGTCAGCTGGGTACCCGGCTCACCGATCGACTGTGCAGCGATAACGCCGACAGCTTCACCGATGTTGACCTGGTGACCGCGAGCCAGGTCACGACCGTAGCACTTGGCGCAGATGCCGTAGCGAGTTTCGCAGTTGATCGGCGAACGCACGATAACTTCGTCGATGCTGTTCAGCTCGATGAACTCGACCCACTGCTCGTCGACCAAGGTACCGGCCGGAACGATGACGTCCTCGGTGCCTGGCTTGAACACGTCACGGGCAATGACACGGCCCAATACGCGCTCACCCAGCGGCTCGACAACGTCACCGCCTTCGATGTGCGGCGTCATCAGCAAGCCGTGGTCGGTGCCACAGTCGATCTCGGTCACGACCAGATCCTGCGCAACGTCTACCAGACGACGAGTCAGGTAACCGGAGTTCGCAGTCTTCAGTGCGGTATCCGCCAGACCCTTACGAGCACCGTGAGTCGAGATGAAGTACTGCAGTACGCTCAGACCTTCACGGAAGTTCGCGGTGATCGGCGTCTCGATGATCGAGCCGTCCGGCTTGGCCATCAGACCACGCATACCTGCCAGCTGACGGATCTGTGCAGCGGAACCCCGCGCACCGGAGTCAGCCATCATGTACATCGAGTTGAAGGACTCTTGCTCGACTTCGTTGCCTTCGCGGTCGATGACTTTCTCTTTCGAGAGGTTGGCCATCATCGCCTTGGACACTTCGTCGTTCGCCTTGGACCACAAGTCGATGACCTTGTTGTACTTCTCGCCCTGGGTAACCAGGCCGGAGGCGTACTGACTCTCGATTTCCTTCACTTCGTCGGTAGCGGTACCGATGATGCGGGCTTTTTCGTCCGGGATAACGAAGTCGTTAACACCGATCGAAACGCCGGAAATGGTCGAGTAGGCAAAACCGGTGTACATCAGCTGGTCAGCGAAGATAACGGTCTCTTTCAGACCAACCACGCGGTAGCACTGGTTGATCAGCTTGGAGATCGCCTTCTTCTTCATCGGCTGGTTGACCACGTCGTACGGCAGACCTGCCGGCACAACCTGGAACAGCAGCGCACGGCCGACAGTGGTGTCGACGATGCGGGTGTTCTTGGTGACGCTACCATCGCGGTCGTTCACGGTCTCGTTGATACGGACCTTGATTTTCGCGTGCAGGGCGGCTTCGCCGGCGCGGAATACGCGGTCGACTTCCTGCAGGTCGGCGAATACGCGACCTTCGCCCTTGGCGTTGATGGCTTCACGGGTCATGTAGTACAGACCCAGTACAACGTCCTGCGACGGAACGATGATTGGCTCACCGTTGGCTGGCGACAGAATGTTGTTGGTCGACATCATCAGCGCGCGCGCTTCGAGCTGGGCTTCCAGCGTCAGCGGCACGTGAACGGCCATCTGGTCACCGTCGAAGTCGGCGTTGTACGCCGCACAGACCAACGGGTGCAGCTGGATCGCCTTACCTTCGATGAGCACAGGCTCGAACGCCTGGATACCCAGACGGTGAAGGGTCGGTGCACGGTTGAGCAGCACGGGGTGTTCGCGGATGACCTCGGCGAGCACGTCCCATACCTCTGGCAGCTCGCGCTCGACCATCTTCTTGGCAGCCTTGATGGTGGTCGCCAGACCACGCATTTCCAGCTTGCCGAAAATGAACGGCTTGAACAGCTCGAGGGCCATCTTCTTCGGCAGACCGCACTGGTGCAGACGCAGGGTCGGGCCTACGGTAATTACCGAACGGCCGGAGTAGTCCACACGCTTACCGAGCAAGTTCTGACGGAAACGACCTTGCTTACCTTTGATCATGTCAGCCAGGGACTTCAGCGGACGCTTGTTCGAGCCAGTGATGGCGCGACCGCGACGGCCGTTGTCCAGCAGGGCGTCGACCGCTTCCTGCAGCATGCGCTTTTCGTTGCGCACGATGATGTCCGGCGCCGACAGATCGAGCAGGCGCTTCAGACGGTTGTTACGGTTGATCACCCGACGATACAGGTCGTTCAGGTCGGAGGTCGCAAAGCGGCCACCATCCAGCGGAACCAGCGGACGCAGGTCCGGCGGCAGTACTGGCAGGACGGTCAGGACCATCCACTCAGGCAGGTTGCCCGAGCCCTGGAAAGCTTCCATCAGCTTCAGGCGCTTGGACAGCTTCTTGATCTTGGTTTCCGAGTTGGTTTGCGGAATCTCTTCGCGCAGGCGGCCAATCTCGTGCTCCAGGTCGATAGCGTGCAGCAGCTCGCGGACAGCCTCGGCACCCATGCGGGCGTCGAAGTCGTCACCGAACTCTTCCAGCGCTTCGAAGTACTGCTCGTCGTTCAGCAGCTGACCCTTTTCAAGGGTGGTCATGCCTGGGTCGATAACGACGTAGCTCTCGAAGTAGAGAACGCGCTCGATATCACGCAGGGTCATGTCCATCAGCAAGCCGATACGGGACGGCAGCGACTTCAGGAACCAGATGTGGGCAACCGGCGAGGCCAGTTCGATGTGCGCCATGCGCTCACGACGAACCTTGGCCAGGGCAACTTCAACGCCGCACTTCTCGCAGATCACACCGCGGTGCTTGAGGCGCTTGTACTTGCCGCACAGGCACTCGTAGTCCTTGACTGGGCCAAAGATCTTGGCGCAGAACAGGCCGTCACGCTCAGGTTTGAACGTACGGTAGTTGATGGTTTCCGGCTTCTTAACTTCACCGAACGACCACGAACGGATCATTTCAGGCGACGCCAGACCGATGCGGATGGCGTCGAACTCTTCGACTTGACCCTGGTTTTTCAGCAAATTCAGTAGGTCTTTCAAGGCCTTTCCTCCTGGCGGAGCAGGAAGCGGGCTGTGCCAGCCCCGCTCCCCTTCGCGTCACGTGTTATTCGGTTTCCAGATCGATATCGATACCGAGCGAACGGATCTCTTTGATCAACACGTTGAAGGACTCGGGCATGCCCGGCTCCATACGGTGATCGCCATCCACGATGTTCTTGTACATCTTGGTACGGCCGTTCACGTCGTCCGACTTCACTGTGAGCATTTCTTGCAGGGTGTATGCCGCGCCGTATGCTTCCAGCGCCCACACTTCCATCTCCCCGAAACGCTGACCACCGAACTGCGCCTTACCACCCAGCGGCTGCTGAGTAACCAGGCTATAGGAACCAGTGGAACGCGCGTGCATCTTGTCGTCCACCAAGTGGTTCAGCTTGAGCATGTACATGTAACCAACGGTCACAGGACGCTCGAATTTGTTGCCGGTACGGCCGTCGAACAGCACCATCTGGCCGCTTTCTGGCATGTCTGCCAGTTTCAGCATGGCCTTGATCTCGCTTTCCTTGGCACCGTCGAATACCGGGGTAGCCATAGGCACGCCCTTCTTCAAGTTGTGCGCCAGGGCGAGGATCTCTTCGTCGGTGAACTCTTCCAGGCTTTCCTGACGACCGCCGATCTCGTTGTAGATCTCGGTAAGGAACACGCGCAGCTCAGCAGCTTTGCGTTGCTCTTCGATCATCCGGTCGATCTTCTCGCCCAGGCCTTTGGCCGCGAGGCCCAGGTGGGTTTCAAGGATCTGACCGACGTTCATACGCGAAGGTACGCCCAGCGGGTTCAGTACGACGTCGACCGGAGTACCGTTGGCGTCGTGCGGCATGTCTTCGACCGGCATGATCACCGAGACCACACCTTTGTTACCGTGACGACCAGCCATCTTGTCGCCCGGCTGGATGCGGCGGCGGATAGCCAGGTAGACCTTGACGATCTTCAGTACGCCCGGTGCCAGGTCATCGCCTTGCTGCAGCTTGCGCTTCTTGTCTTCGAACTTGTCATCCAGCAGACGACGGCGATCGACGATGTAAGCCTGGGCTTTTTCCAGCTGCTCGTTCAGAGCATCTTCGGCCATGCGCAGTTTGAACCACTGGCCGTGCTCCAGACCGTCCAGTACTTCGTCAGCGATCACGGTGCCTTTCTTCAGGCCCGCACCACCGTCGACCACTTGGCCGTTCAGGGCGGAACGCAGACGCTCGAAGGTTGCACCTTCGACGATGCGGAACTCTTCGTTGAGGTCCTTGCGGATCTCGTCCAGCTGCATCTTCTCGATGGCCAGGGCGCGGCTGTCGCGCTCAACGCCGTCACGGGTGAAGACCTGAACGTCGATGACAGTACCTTTGGTGCCGGTTGGCACACGCAGGGAGGTGTCTTTGACGTCGCTTGCCTTCTCACCGAAGATTGCGCGCAGCAGCTTCTCTTCCGGAGTCAGCTGGGTCTCGCCTTTCGGAGTGACCTTGCCAACCAGGATGTCGCCAGCGCCGACTTCGGCACCCACGTAGACGATACCGGCTTCGTCCAGCTTGTTCAGCGCAGCTTCACCCACGTTCGGGATGTCTGCGGTGATTTCCTCTGGGCCAAGCTTGGTGTCACGCGCCACACAGGTCAGTTCCTGGATGTGGATCGTGGTGAAGCGGTCTTCCTGAACCACACGCTCGGACAGGCAGATGGAGTCTTCGAAGTTGAAGCCGTTCCACGCCATGAACGCGATGCGCATGTTCTGACCCAGTGCCAGTTCACCCATATCGGTGGATGGACCGTCGGCCATGATGTCGTGACGCTTGACCACATCACCTTTGCTGACCAGCGGACGCTGGTTGATGCAGGTGTTCTGGTTCGAGCGGGTGTACTTGGTCAGGTTGTAGATATCTACACCTGCTTCACCGGTCTCGACTTCGTCATCGGCAACACGCACGACGATACGGCTGGCATCGACCGAGTCGATCACGCCGCCACGACGGGCTACGACGCAGACGCCGGAGTCACGGGCAACGTTGCGCTCCATGCCGGTACCTACCAGCGGCTTGTCAGCGCGCAGGGTCGGTACAGCCTGACGCTGCATGTTCGAACCCATCAGTGCACGGTTGGCGTCGTCGTGTTCGAGGAACGGAATCAGCGACGCTGCGACCGAGACAACCTGCTTCGGCGAAACGTCCATCAAGGTGACGTCTTCCGGCGCCTTGACGGTGAATTCGTTCAGGTGACGAACCGCTACCAGCTCATCGATCAGTTGCTTCTTCTCGTTCATCGCGGCCGAAGCCTGGGCGATGACGTGATCCGCTTCTTCAATGGCCGACAGGAACACGATGTCGTCGCTGACCACGCCTTCCTTCACCACGCGGTACGGGCTTTCCAGGAAGCCGTACTGGTTGGTGCGGGCATAGGCCGCCAGGGAGTTGATCAGACCGATGTTCGGACCTTCAGGGGTCTCGATCGGGCACACGCGGCCGTAGTGGGTCGGGTGTACGTCACGGACTTCGAAGCCAGCACGCTCACGGGTCAGACCGCCAGGGCCGAGTGCAGAAACACGGCGCTTGTGGGTGATCTCGGAGAGCGGGTTGTTCTGGTCCATGAACTGCGACAGCTGGCTGGAACCGAAGAACTCTTTCACCGCCGCCGCTACCGGCTTGGCGTTGATCAGGTCTTGCGGCATCAGGCCTTCGCTTTCAGCCATCGACAGACGTTCCTTGACCGCACGCTCGACGCGCACCAGGCCAACACGGAACTGGTTCTCGGCCATCTCGCCAACGCAACGAACGCGACGGTTACCCAGGTGGTCGATGTCGTCGACGATACCTTTGCCGTTACGGATGTCGACCAGGGTCTTGAGGACCTCGACGATGTCTTCCTTGCTCAGCACGCCCGAACCTTCGATCTCGGTACGACCGATACGACGGTTGAACTTCATGCGGCCTACGGCGGACAGGTCGTAACGCTCGGCGCTGAAGAACAGGTTGTTGAACAGGGTCTCGGCAGCATCCTTGGTTGGCGGCTCGCCTGGACGCATCATGCGATAGATTTCGACCAAGGCTTCCAGCTGGTTGCTGGTGGTGTCGATCTTCAGGGTGTCGGAGATGAACGGACCGCAATCGATGTCGTTGGTGTACAGGGTCTCGATACGGACAACCTGCGCCTTGGCGACCTTGATCAGCAGCTCGGTGGTCATCTCGGTGTTGCACTCGGCGAGGATCTCGCCGGTAGCCGGATGCACGATAGCCTTGGCAGTGGTGCGGCCCAGGACGTATTCCATAGGAACGTCGAGCTGCTTGACGCCGGCTTTCTCGAGCTGGTTGATGTGGCGCGCAGTGATACGGCGACCCTGCTCGACAATGACCTTGCCGGTTTCGTCATGGATGTCCATGACCGCGACTTCACCACGCAGACGCTGCGGTACCAGTTCCAGGCTCAGTTTTTCGCCGGAAACGTGGAACACGTTGGTGGTGTAGAAGGTGTTCAGAACCTCTTCGGTGCTGTAACCCAGCGCGCGCAGCAGTACCGATGCCGGCAGTTTGCGGCGACGGTCGATACGCACGAACACGCAGTCCTTCGGGTCGAACTCGAAGTCCAGCCAGGAACCACGGTAAGGAATGATGCGAGCGGAGTACAGCAGCTTGCCGGAGCTGTGCGTCTTGCCACGGTCGTGGTCAAAGAACACACCTGGCGAACGGTGCAGCTGGGAAACGATCACACGCTCGGTACCGTTGATTACGAAGGTACCGTTCTCAGTCATCAGGGGGATTTCACCCATGTAGACTTCTTGCTCTTTGATGTCCTTGATCGCTTTGTTCGACGATTCCTTGTCGAAGATGATCAGGCGCACCTTGACCCGCAGTGGGACCGCGAAGGTCACGCCACGCAGGACACATTCCTTCACATCGAAGGCGGGTTCGCCCAGGCGATAGCCTACGTACTCCAGGGCAGCATTGCCGGAGTAGCTGATGATCGGAAATACCGATTTGAAGGCCGCGTGCAGGCCGACGTCGCGGAACTGATCCTTGGATGCTCCCGCTTGCAGGAATTCGCGATACGAATCCAGCTGGATGGCCAGGAGGTAAGGCACATCCATGACGTCCGGCAACTTGCTAAAGTCCTTGCGGATACGTTTTTTCTCAGTGTATGAGTAAGCCATCAGCGTTCCCCAGCTTGGTCACCTGCTTGTTTGGCTTCTCCCGGCGGGAGCAGCCAGAAAATCGTGCAAACCCCTTGGTTTGCGCCACCCACATGGGTGTCTTGCAGCTCGCTATCGGGGCCGATCTGATCGGCCACCAATAACGGAAAAAGGCCGGTGGCATAAGCCACCAGCCATCAGCCTTGTGCTCAACGCTCAGGCTGGCATCGCAAAGTCGAAATTACTTCAGCTCGACTTTAGCGCCTGCTTCTTCCAGCTTCTTCTTAGCGTCTTCAGCGGCTTCTTTCGAAACGCCTTCAGCTACGACCTGAGGAGCGCCGTCGACTTTCTCTTTGGCTTCTTTCAGGCCCAGACCGGTCAGTTCACGAACGGCCTTGATCACGTTTACTTTCTTCTCACCGGCTTCAAGCAGAACAACGTTGAATTCGGTTTGCTCTTCAACAACGGCAGCAGCAGCAGCTGGGCCAGCAGCGGCAACAGCAGCGGTAACGCCGAAGGTTTCTTCCATAGCTTTGATCAGCTCAACAACTTCCAGAACGGTTTTCTGGCCGATTGCTTCGATGATTTGCTCGTTAGTCAGGGACATGACTTAAATCCTGTATTGGGGTGACAGCCTTCGCAGCCATCAAATTAAACAAATGATTTTGAAAGAGGTTACGCCGCCTTAGGCAGCAGCAGCTTCTTTCTGGTCGCGAACGGCCGCCAGAGTACGAGCCAGCTTGCTGGTAGCGCCTTGAATCACGCTCATCAGACGTGCGATAGCTTCGTCACGGGTCGGCAAGGTAGCCAGTACATCGATCTGGTTGGCGGCAATGAACTTGCCGTCAAACGCAGCTGCCTTGATCTCGAACTTGTCCTGACCCTTGGCGAACTCTTTGAACAGACGAGCAGCAGCGCCCGGGTGTTCGTTGGAGAAAGCGATCAGGGTCGGGCCAGTGAAGGCGTCGTTGAGGACACTGAATTCAGTATCAGCAACAGCGCGCTTGAGCAGGGTGTTACGTACGACACGTACGTAAACGCCAGCTTCACGAGCCTCTTTACGGAGTCCGGTCATTGCGCCTACAGTCACACCACGGGCATCAGCCACGACAGCGGACAGAGCGACTTTGGCAGCCTCGTTGACTTCAGCGACGATGGCCTTCTTGTCTTCGAGTTTAATTGCCACGGGTTTACTCCTGGTTTCTACCGTTTCATCTGGCCGAAGCCGGATGTCGTTTTGGTGTCTGATTCGATAACGAATCGGGAGCACCATCTGCGTAGGCTGGTGGTTTAAGACTTGCGTCGCCTACGGTCTTGGATAGCCCCCGCCAGGCAGGGACCCCAATTTTTGCTGGCAGCACGACACGTCGTGCCGCCATGGTCTTACGCGTTCAGCGAACCTTGGTCGATGACCAGGCCTGGGCCCATGGTGGTGCTCAGGGTAACGCGCTTGACGTAAATACCTTTCGAAGAAGCTGGCTTGATACGCTTCAGATCAGCGATCAGGGCTTCAACGTTTTCCTTCAGCTTGACGGCTTCGAAGCCGACTTTGCCAACGGAGGTGTGAATGATACCGTTCTTGTCGGTACGGTAGCGAACCTGACCAGCCTTGGCGTTTTTGACAGCGCCGGCTACGTCTGGAGTCACGGTACCAACTTTCGGGTTAGGCATCAGGCCGCGAGGACCCAGAACCTGACCCAGTTGACCTACAACGCGCATAGCATCTGGCGATGCGATAACAACGTCATAGTTCAGGTCGCCGGCTTTCATTTCAGCAGCCAGATCGTCCATACCTACACGGTCAGCGCCGGCAGCCAGAGCGGCCTCAGCAGCTGGACCCTGGGTGAAGACGGCAACGCGTACGGTCTTGCCAGTGCCGTGTGGCAGCACAGTAGCGCTACGAACGACCTGGTCGGATTTACGCGGGTCAACGCCGAGGTTGACAGCAACGTCGAAGGATTCGCTGAACTTCACGGTGGACAGTTCGGCCAGCAGCACGGCTGCTTCTTCGAAGTTGTAGACTTTGCCAGCTTCGATTTTCGAAGCAATAGCCTTTTGGCGCTTGGTCAGCTTAGCCATTACACACCCTCCACGTTCAGGCCCATGCTGCGGGCAGAGCCAGCGATGGTGCGCACAGCAGCGTCCAGGTCAGCAGAGGTCAGATCAGCCTGTTTAGTCTTGGCGATCTCTTCGAGCTGAGCACGGGTCACGGTACCGACTTTGACGGTGTTCGGACGAGCCGAACCACTGGTCAGGCCAGCAGCTTTCTTCAGCAGAACCGAGGCAGGGGTGCTCTTGGTCTCGAAAGTGAAGCTACGGTCGCTGTAGACAGTGATGATCACAGGAGTCGGCAGGCCGGCTTCTTGACCCTGAGTACGGGCGTTGAAGGCCTTGCAGAATTCCATGATGTTCACACCGTGTTGGCCCAGTGCTGGACCAACGGGTGGGCTTGGGTTGGCCTGGCCGGCCTTAACTTGCAGCTTGATGTAAGCCTGAATCTTCTTAGCCATGAGCTACTCCAAAATCGGGTACGAACGCCAGAAGGCTCCCCGGATGACTTGCGTTTTATCCCAGTGACGACAAAACCCCGCAGCACACAGGGCTGCGGGGTATGGGATGCTTCGTCCGCCTAGACCTTTTCGACCTGGCTGAACTCGAGCTCTACCGGGGTAGAGCGGCCGAAAATGAGCACCGCCACCTGGAGGCGACTCTTTTCGTAGTTAACCTCTTCGACACTGCCATTGAAGTCTGCGAACGGACCGTCAATGACTCGAACCACTTCACCTGGCTCGAACAGCGTCTTCGGCTTCGGCTTGTCGCTACCATCGGCAACGCGACGCAGGATAGCCTCAGCTTCTTTATCAGTGATTGGCGCAGGTTTGTCTGCGGTACCACCGATGAAGCCCATCACACGAGGGGTATCCTTGACCAAGTGCCAAGTCCCTTCGTTCATCTCCATCTGGACCAGTACATAGCCAGGGAAGAATTTGCGCTCACTCTTGCGCTTCTGGCCGTTACGCATTTCAACGACTTCTTCGGTCGGAACCAGAATTTCGCCGAAACCGTCTTCCATGCCAGCCAGCTTGACGCGCTCGATCAGCGAGCGCATCACATGCTTCTCGTAACCCGAGTAAGCATGCACTACGTACCAACGCTTAGCCACGGGACACCCTTAGCCAACAATCAAGGAGACCGCCCAGCCGAGCAGGGAATCAAGACCCCACAACAGCAGCGCCATAACCAGAACTACAGCCACGACAATCAGCGTGGTCTGAGTGGTTTCTTGGCGGGTCGGCCACACGACTTTACGGATCTCGGTACGAGCTTCCTTCGCCAACGCAAAGAACGACTTACCCTTCGCAGTCTGCAGGGCAACAAAGCCAGCAGCCGCAGCCAGGGCGAGCAATGCAAGGACGCGATACAGGATTGGGGAGGCGGAGTAATATTGATTACCCACGACGCCAACAACCACCAAAGCAACTACAGCCAGCCACTTGAACAGATCAAAACGCGATTCTTGGGCTTCAGTTTTGGGAGTCATCGGGGAGGATCCTGTGAGAAGAAAGCCAATCACACCGAAGTGAATGGCAGGTCAGGAGGGAATCGAACCCCCAACCTACGGTTTTGGAGACCGTCGCTCTGCCAATTGAGCTACTGACCTGTAACGCTGTATCAGGCCGGCCATTATACCGGCCTGATCAAGTAAATCAACTACTTATTCGATAATTTTTGCTACGACGCCTGCGCCGACGGTACGACCGCCTTCACGGATAGCGAAGCGCAGACCGTCTTCCATTGCGATGGTCTTGATCAGCGTGACAGTCATCTGAATGTTGTCACCTGGCATTACCATTTCAACGCCTTCCGGCAGTTCGCAGTTACCGGTCACGTCAGTGGTACGGAAGTAGAACTGAGGACGGTAGCCTTTGAAGAACGGAGTGTGACGGCCGCCTTCTTCCTTCGACAGGACGTAGACTTCTGCGGTGAACTTGGTGTGCGGCTTGACCGAACCTGGCTTGACCAGAACCTGGCCACGCTCAACGTCGTCACGCTTGGTACCACGCAGCAGAACGCCGCAGTTCTCGCCAGCACGACCTTCGTCCAGCAGCTTGCGGAACATCTCAACACCAGTGCAGGTGGTGGTGGTGGTGTCACGCAGACCAACGATTTCCAGCGGATCCTGAACGCGGACGATACCACGCTCGATACGACCGGTAACAACGGTACCACGACCCGAGATCGAGAATACGTCTTCGATTGGCATCAGGAACGGCTTGTCGATAGCACGCTCTGGCTCTGGGATGTAGCTGTCCAGAGTTTCAACCAGCTTCTTGACGGCAGTGGTGCCCATCTCGTTGTCGTCTTTGCCTTCCAGCGCCATACGAGCCGAACCGATGATGATCGGGGTGTCGTCGCCTGGGAAGTCATAGGTGGACAGCAGGTCGCGAACTTCCATCTCGACCAGTTCCAGCAGCTCAGCGTCGTCTACCAGGTCAGCCTTGTTCAGGAAGACCACGATGTAGGGAACGCCAACCTGACGGGACAGCAGGATGTGCTCACGGGTTTGCGGCATCGGGCCATCGGCGGCCGAGCAAACCAGGATCGCGCCATCCATCTGGGCGGCACCGGTGATCATGTTCTTCACGTAGTCAGCGTGACCTGGGCAGTCGACGTGAGCATAGTGACGAATGTTCGAGTTGTACTCGACATGAGCGGTGTTGATGGTGATACCGCGCGCTTTTTCTTCTGGAGCCGAGTCGATCTTATCGAACTCAACGACTGCCGAACCGAAAACCTCGGAGCAGACGCGAGTCAGAGCTGCAGTCAGAGTGGTTTTACCATGGTCAACGTGGCCGATAGTGCCAACGTTCACGTGTGGTAGGGAACGATCAAACTTTTCCTTAGCCATCGATACAATCCTCCGCAGAAGAAATAGTCTTACGCTGATAAAACAAAGGCAGATATTTTCATATCTGCCTTGTTTATATGGAGCTCTTGAGCGGACTTGAACCGCTGACCTCACCCTTACCAAGGGTGTGCTCTACCAACTGAGCTACAAGAGCGAAACACTTTGCGCAAAACCCAGCAAACTTGGAGCGGGTAGCGGGAATCGAACCCGCATCATCAGCTTGGAAGGCTGAGGTTCTACCACTAAACTATACCCGCGGAGCTTGCGGCTCTCGCTAAAACTGGTGGAGGGAGAAGGATTCGAACCTTCGAAGCTCTCGCAACGGATTTACAGTCCGTCCCCTTTGACCGCTCGGGAATCCCTCCAGATGTGGCCGGCATTCTATTTGGCTGCCGCCCTAGTGTCAAGCTATTTTTCAAATTTTTTCAATCAAATCTGAAACTTAGCTGCGTTGACACCGCTTCCAGTTCCGCCACCTGAGTGGTGTTCCCTGTGAAGCGGGCGCCATTCTATCAAGCTATTCGCCAGTTGCAATACCCTGGCAGAAAATAATTTTATGTTTTAAGTCTTTGAAATCACTGGAAAGTGCGGCGAGTACGGTTTGGTCCAGCAACCGCTCGCTTTCCGGGGAAACCTTAAGCCAGAGACCATCGGCCCCCGGCAGCTGACCCAACACCGGCAATGCATTGATATCCAGGCTCAGCAAGCGCTGACGCAGTGCATCAAGCTGCTCTTTACCCGCCAGGCCACCGACAACCAGGCACTCATCGCGACGTCGGGCCGGTGTGGACACGCCTGTTTCACGCAGCAGGCGGATCTCTTGTTGGTTACCTTTGTACAACGATAGCGGGGCGACATCCTTGACCTTGAGCGGGGCTTCCTGTTGATGCCAGACGTAATAGAAGACGTTGAGCACCAGCAACAGCAGAAACAACCAACGCATAAGCACCTCAGTCCAATGGGCAGGCCATTGCCAGGCCAACGAATACCAGGTCAGGGACCACCCGCGCCTGCGGCGCAGCTTCACGCACCAACGGCGCATCCCCGCCGGTAAGGAACACGGTAAAATCCTCCCCCCACAGCGCACGCGCCTGTTCGAGCTGAGTCCGAGCAAAGCCTTGCAGCATTAATACGCAACCACGCTCCACAGCCTCGACGGTTGAGCGCCCCGGGGCAAGGCTGGTCAATGCACGCGCTGCCGAAGCATCGTCATAGCGGATACGCCGGGTATGTGTACGCAACTGACTACGCATCAGCGGCATCCCCGGACAGATATAACCACCCAGGTGCTCGCCATCGGCGGCGATGAAGTCAGCCTTGGCGGCGGTCCCCAGGTCGATCACCAGGCAAGCACCCTTGGCCAGGTGAAACGCACCCAACGCTGCGAGCCAGCGATCCATGCCCAGGCGTTGATAGTCTTCATAGCCGTTACGCACCCCCGCTGCTTGCTGCGCAGGCTCTGCGACTTGCGCCACCACACGGAATGCCTGGCCGATCAGCGCACAAAGTGCAGCAGTTTCTTCCTCGCTGCGCACACTGACAATACGGCAACCCGACAAACGCAGCGACGCCAAGGTACTGACCTCGGCCACCAGCGACTGGTCCGAATCGACAATACCGCCGCCCACGATCGTAGCGTCGCCAGCATGAATGACCCGCCACTTGATAAAGCTGTTACCGCAATCGAGCTCAAGAATCATCACGCAACCTCAAACTGAGCTCACCACCGCTGAAGCTCTTTTCCACACCGTCGACCTCAAGGCGCAAGCCGCCCTGCCCGTCCACACCAAGCACCACCCCATCGATCCGGGTGCTGCCGGCAACCAGCGATACGTTACGCCCCTGCCATAGATGCGCTTGCTCCCATTCCTCCTGGAATGCGGCAAAACCATAGCGGCGGTGACGCGCCAATTCATGTTGCAGTTGCTGGCTGAGCATCGCCACCAAGTGATTGCGATCAATTGCGGCGCCAACCTCACGTCGCATCGAGGTCCACGCCTGGTCGACCTGGTCATTGGTCTGCATGTTCACATTAATGCCAATACCAAGCACCACGTGACAGACGTCTGCCGGGTCGCCGACCAGCTCAAGCAAGATGCCCGTGATCTTCTGCCCACGCACAAGCACATCATTGGGCCATTTGAGCCCCACATCCTTTACACCGAAACCTTGCAGCGTACGCATTACCGCCAACCCCACCACCAGGCTCAGCCCTTCGAGCTGGCGCATGCCGCCTTCGACCCGCAAGACGAGGCTGTAATAGAGGTTTTCTGCAAAGGGGCTTACCCATTGACGACCGCGGCGGCCACGCCCGGCATTCTGGCGCTCGGCCAGCACCAGAAAAGGAGCAGCCTGCCCCTCACCCGCAAGCCGCAGCCCTTCGGCGTTGGTCGAATCAATGGTTTCGTGGATGAAAACTGGCCACTGCTCGCCCTCGGCAAACTCGGCGATCGCCTTCGCTTCGAGCAGGGCCAGAGGCGCCGCTAACTGGTAGCCGCGGCCACGAACCTTGTGAATGGTGAGGTTCAACTCAGTCTCCAGGTGCTGCAGCTGCTTCCAAACGGCGCTGCGACTCACCCCGAGGGCTGCCCCCAAGGCTTCTCCGGAATGGAACCGGCCATCCTTGAGGAGATTCAACAACTTCAGCATGCCAGTCTCGACTTGGAATAAGGCTGGCATGATAGCTATGGGTAGTGGCCTTGCATAGGAAAAGGGCCGCCCGCAGACGCTACCAACAGGGAGTTTTCCAGCCGCAAAGACAAAACCCCTACCTGCTTGCGCAGATAGGGGTTTTGCGAAATGAATCTTGACGATGACCTACTCTCACATGGGGAGACCCCACACTACCATCGGCGATGCATCGTTTCACTACTGAGTTCGGGATGGGATCAGGTGGTTCCAATGCTCTATGGTCGTCAAGAAATTCTGTTGCCAGAACGTCCAGATGGACAGCCTAGCGAATTCGGATATGTGATGTTGTGATGTACATTCGAACTTTCGGTTCGTGCGTCTTCACCACCGCAATCTGCATGAGCAAATTGCTTGGGTGTTATATGGTCAAGCCTCACGGGCAATTAGTATTGGTTAGCTCAACGCCTCACAGCGCTTACACACCCAACCTATCCACGTCGTAGTCTTCGACGGCCCTTTAGGGGATTCTAGATCCCAGTGAGATCTCATCTTGAGGCAAGTTTCCCGCTTAGATGCTTTCAGCGGTTATCTCTTCCGAACATAGCTACCCGGCAATGCCACTGGCGTGACAACCGGAACACCAGAGGTTCGTCCACTCCGGTCCTCTCGTACTAGGAGCAGCCCCTCTCAAATCTCAAACGTCCACGGCAGATAGGGACCGAACTGTCTCACGACGTTCTAAACCCAGCTCGCGTACCACTTTAAATGGCGAACAGCCATACCCTTGGGACCGGCTTCAGCCCCAGGATGTGATGAGCCGACATCGAGGTGCCAAACACCGCCGTCGATATGAACTCTTGGGCGGTATCAGCCTGTTATCCCCGGAGTACCTTTTATCCGTTGAGCGATGGCCCTTCCATACAGAACCACCGGATCACTAAG